>NZ_CM152813.1:0-5684696 GCF_056627695.1 Nocardia sp. KT25-26
AGTCTTCGAAGCGATCCGCGCCGCGGACAGCTGAGCGGGACGACCGGGCGGCGTCGCACCGATGCCGGTGCGACGCCGCCCGGGAGGTGAGTCCGCGTTCGGACCGTCCGTTAAAATCTTGTACAGGTGTGCCGGGAAGTCTGGTCGGCATGGCTCGACGTGCCCATACCAGTCGAAAGGTTCGCCCTTGATCAGCAGCGTGCGCTCGGAACTGACCCGGTACCTACGGACGGAGACCGTCGGCGGCACAATGATGCTGGCCGCCGCCGCAATCGCCTTGATCTGGGTGAACTCTCCCTGGGGCGACAGCTACACCACGATGGTGGATACGCATCTGGCGATCCCGCCGCTGCATCTCGATCTCACCCTGGCCGAATGGGCCAAGGACGGCCTGCTCGCCATCTTCTTCTTCGTCGCCGGACTGGAGCTCAAACGTGAGCTGGTGGTCGGCGAGCTCGCCGATCCGAAACGGGCGGCACTGCCGATCATCGCGGCGATCGGTGGTGTGGTCACGCCCGCGCTGATCGCCATCACGGTCGGCTGGGGCGTCCCGGGTATGGATACCGGCTGGGCCATCCCGGTCGCCACCGATATCGCGTTCGCACTGGCCGTGCTGGCGATGACGGGCTCCCGAATCCCGGCCAGTGCGCGAGTGTTCCTGCTCAGCCTGGCCGTGGTCGACGATCTGGTGGCGATCATCCTGATCGCGGTTCTGTTCACCACCTCGCTCGCGTTGCTTTGGCTGCTCGTCGCGGTAGCCACCTGCGCCGCCTGGGCCTTCGCCCAGTACAAACGGCTCCGGTCTCCGGTGATCTACCTGCCGTTGGCCCTGGTCTGCTGGTACGCCCTGCACGAGGCCGGTATCCACCCGACACTGGCCGGTGTGGCACTGGGGCTGTTGACCCGAGTGCGTCGCGATCCGGGCGAGGACGAAGCACCGGCCACCCACCTCGAGCACCTGGTGCAGCCGATCTCGGCGGGCCTGTGCGTCCCGATCTTCGCGCTGTTCGCCTCCGGCGTGCCGCTCAACGGTGAAGTGTTCGGCCAGCTCTTCACCGACCGCCTGTCGCTGGCGATCATCCTGGGTCTGCTGCTGGGCAAGATCATCGGCATCTCCGGCGTCAGCTGGGTGGCCATCCGGCTGGGGATCGCGAAACGACCGGCCGGGCTGCACAACCGTGACATGTTGGCCCTGTCGGTGCTCGGCGCGATCGGATTCACCGTCTCCCTGCTGGTGGCGGAGCTCGCGCTGGAGGGTGTCGGCGACGGCAGCGAAGTCGAAATCGCCAAGGCCGCGGTGCTGGTGACTTCGATGGCCGCCTCGCTGCTCGGTTCGGCGCTACTGTTGCGCCGTGGGCGTGTCCACCAAGCGGCGCGGGACGCTCATGTACTAGAACGAGACAGTGAGGCCGAGACGGCACCGGAAGCGACGCCGGATGACGCGGAAACAGTGCCGGGACAGGGAGAAGGGTCGACCAAGTGAGCTACACCCACGGTGACAACGGGACCGAGAGGGGCGAGCGCAGCGACGGAGGATCGCAGTCGAGGGTCACGTCCATCCCGCTGACCGATGCCAATCCGCCCGGTTCGGCCAGTATCGGCAGCCTGGTACGCGACGCCACCGAGCAGATGTCCACCTTGGTGCGCGCCGAGGTGGCGCTGGCCAAGGCCGAGGTGACCGGGGAGATCCGCAAGGGCCTCACCGGCAGCATCTACTTCGTGCTGGCGCTGACGGTTCTGCTGTTCAGCTCCTTCTTCTTTTTCTTCTTCCTCGCCGAACTGCTCGACGAATGGCTGTGGCGCTGGGCGTCGTTCCTGATCGTGTTCGTCTCGATGGTCGTGGTGACCGCCGTGCTCGGCTTCCTCGGCTGGCGGAAGGTGAAGAAGGTGCGGGCACCGGAGAAGACGATCGATTCGCTGAAGCAAATGGAGACGGTGCTGCCGTCCGGCCTCGGCGCGGCCGCCCACGACGGTCCCGCCGCGATCGGCGCCTCGACCGGCCGTCCGTCGCTGAAGAAGTAGCAGCCCACGGACGCGCCGGGCGGGCTCGGTCGCGGTGACTCACCGCGGCGATTAGGCTCGTTCGGCGTGTCGTCGAAACTGCTGCCGGATCCGTCGAGTGTCCGCTACGACGGTCCGTGGGCGCACCGGGATGTGCGGGCCAACGGCATCCGCTTCCATATCGTCGAAGCGGACGGTGCGGCCGGTCCCGGGGCGCCATTGGTCGTCCTGCTGCATGGCTTCGCCGACTTCTGGTGGTCGTGGCGACATCAGCTGACCGATCTCGCCGAACGCGGCTACCGCGCCGTCGCCGTCGATCTACGCGGCTACGGGGACACCGACAAGCCGCCCCGCGGCTACGACGGCTGGACCCTGGCCGGCGATGTCGCGGGCCTGATCCGCGCGCTCGGCCACACCGAGGCGACCCTGGTGGGCCATGCCGACGGTGGCCTGGTCTGCTGGACCACCGCGGTACTGCATCCGCGGCTGGTCCGGACGATCGCAGTGATCGGCTCGCCGCATCCGGTGGCGTTGCGCCGCGGGATGCTGCGCGACAGCGCGCAGCGCCGGGCGTGGCTCCCCGAGTTCCTGCGGTATCAGCTGCCGCGGTATCCGGAACACGTACTCACCCGAGACAACGGCGCGGCGGTCGCCGAGCTGTTGCGTACCCGTGCCGGAGCGCGGTGGACGAGCACCCCCGAATTCACCGAAACCGCCGCCCGGATGTCGGCGGCGATCCGGATCCCCGGCGCCGCGCACTGCGCACTGGAGTACCAGCGCTGGGCATTCCGCAGCCAGTGGCGGCCCGACGGGCGGCGTTTCATGACCACCATGCGGGAGCGGATCGACGTGCCGGTGCTGGCGCTGCGCGGCGAGCTGGACAGCTACGTGCACGCATCGACGGTGCAACTCGGCGCGCAATTCGCCCCGCAGCACACCGTTGCCGCGGTCCCGGGCGCGGGTCACTACGCGCACCAGGAGAACCCGAAGTACGTCGGCACGGAGCTGGACCGGCTGCTCAGCTGAGCACACACGCCCCGGTGTCCACCGGGAGCTCGGCCCCCGCAGCGGCGTCCAGTTCCGCGCGGACCTCGTCCAGGGTCAGCACATAGCCGGTGTCGTCGTCGGTCACCGCGGCGCCGAACACCACGCCGAGCACTTCGCCGTCCGCATCGACCAGCGGGCCACCGGAATTACCGGCCCGGACCCGGCCACGCACGGTGTACACCTCGCGCTCGACCGAGCCGTTGCGGTGGATGGTCGGCCCGGTGAGATCGAGCGTCTCGCGGACCCGGGCGGCACTGGCCGTGTACGGCCCGCCACCGGGGTATCCCAGGACGATCGCGCTGTCGCCGGACCGCGCGTCCTCCGGCGACTGCGGCACGACCGGTGCGGTGAGCCCCGGTACCGCCAGTACGGCGACGTCCTTGGACGGATCGAACAGCACCACAGTGGCTTCCAACGGGCCCTGGGCGGTGTCGACCTCGATGCTGTCGGTTCCGGCGACCACGTGCGCATTCGTCATCACCCGCTCCGGCGCCACCACGAAACCGGAACCCTCCAGCGCCCGCTGACAACTCGGCGCCACTCCGCGGATCCGCAGCACGCTCGGCTGCAGCGAGGCGGCCACCGGGCTGGCCAGCACGCTGGGGTCGGGCGGCTCCACGGCGGCGATCGGCGTGCGGCCGAACGGTCCGATCACGTCCGGCAGCCCGGAGGTATTGAGCAATTTGGAGAACTCGTCCGGCAGTTTGCGCAGCCAGTTCGGCGCCACTTGGTTGACGTCGGCGAGCACCTGGGAGCCGTTGATCGCCGAGGCGACTCCGGGCTGGGACGCGGTGGCCAGCGGCAACGCCAGCAGCCACGCCGCGACCAGCACCGTGGCGCCCTGCAGGACTGCACCGACGGCACTGTCGACCCCGCGTGCGACCGGATTCCGCATACCGCTGCGGGCCGCGCGACCGAGGACCATGCCGGCGACCTCACCGACGATCACCAGCAGCACGATCAACAGGACGCCGCCGAGTACCCGGCTGCGCCCCTCCTCCAGGTGCACCAGGATGTGCGGGGCGATCAGGATGCCGGCCACTGCACCGAGCGCGACGCCGAAGAAGGCGAGCGCCGAGGCGACCGCGCCCTGCCGCCAGCCGGTGGAGGCAGCGACCAGCGCAATCAGAACGACCGCGATATCGAGCCAGTTCGACGACGTCACAGCGTCATCCCGACCGCCGCCAACGCCCTGTCCAGATCACGCACGTCGCCCCGATCCCATTCTCGTTCCCAACCTGCAGCAGCGATGATTCCGGCGAGCAGACCACCGGTGAGGCCCCAGACCAGCATGCCGTCGTATTGAAACGCGGGGCTCTGGTATCCGAGCTTGCCACGCACTGTGAATCGGTGGGCGGGATCGATCAATTCCGCCAGCGGAACCCGCACCACCCGTTCGGTTTCGGCAACGTCGACGACCCGCACCGGACTGGGTTCACGCCAATACGCGAGTACCGGGGAGACATCGAACCGGGACGGCGGGACGAACAGGGTCGGCAGCACCGTCAACGGCTGGACGCCGGTGCGGTCCAGCCCGGTTTCCTCGACCGCCTCGCGCAGCGCGGTGTCGATGGGGCCGGTGTCACCGTCCTCCACGCCGCCGCCGGGGAAGGCGATCTGCCCCGAATGCTGGCGCATGGTGGCGGCGCGCTGGGTCAGCAGCACCTCGGCGTCGCCCGGGAGACCACCCGGGGCGGCCGGGTCCGGCTGCACCTCCCCACCGAACAGCATCAGCACCGCCGCCCGCCGCGGCGTGCCGGTGATCGACAGCGCCCGGCGCAGCGCCCGCGAGGTCGCGAGTGTGTCGGCCGCGTCGGGGCCACCGGCGTCGAGTGCGCCGCGCAGCCATTCGGGGATGTCCGTCGCGGTGGACGTGGCTTCCGTCATCCGGCATTCCTCATCAGGTATCGATACTTCGTCGCCTCACACGGCAACCTGCACACCCAGTCGCTCGGCGACCGTTGCCGCGATGTCCGCCACCCCGGTGAACGGCCGGACCACCACCTCGGCGATCGAGCCGTCCGGGCGGACCAGCACCGATACCGGAAGCACGGAAGGGGCACCGGCGGCATCACGGACCAGGTGCTGCGGATCCGTCACCCCGGGCAGCGTGACGCCCAGACCGCGGAGGCGGTCGAGCCCTTTCGCTTCCTCGGGGTCACTGTGCACCGTCAGCACGGTGACCTCGGTACCGGCCAGCTCCGCGTACTGCTGCAGGTACGGCAGTTCCTCGGCGCACGGTGCGCACCAATACGCCCACAGGTTCAGCAGCGCCGGTCGGCCCGCGAGCGCGGCGGCCAGGTCGACCGGTTCACCGTCGGCCAGGCAGCCGAGCTGCAGACCGGCGAGCGGCCCGGCTCCCGTGGCACCGGCCGCCGGGTGCGGGCACGGGGCCAGCCCGGCGGCCGCTCGCTGCTGCGCCGACACGCCGGTGGCAGCCGTTCCCGGGGCGGCGGGTTCACCGGTTCGCTCACGTGGCCACAGCGCCACGGTGAGCGCCAGCCCGGCCACGATCACCACCAGCGCCACCCGCCACACCGGGCGCGACCACCAGGCGGTCACCGGCCCACCAGCTCGAGCAGATGGTCTCGTTCCGGCCCTTTCACCAGTTCGGCCGCGGTATCCGGATCGGTGGGACCGGCACCGAACGACGGGCAGTCGGCAGCGAGGACACACGCCCCGCAGGCCGGCTTACGGGCATGACACACCCGGCGGCCGTGGAAGATCACCCGGTGCGAGAGCAGCGTCCATTCCTTGCGCTCGATCAGCTCGCCGACGAGGTGCTCGACCTTGACCGGGTCTTCCTCCTCGGTCCACTGCCAGCGTCGCACCAGCCGGCCGAAATGCGTGTCCACCGTGATTCCGGGCACGCCGAAGGCATTACCGAGGATCACGTTGGCGGTCTTGCGGCCGATGCCGGGCAGCTTCACCAGCTCGGCCATGGTGTGCGGCAACTCACCGTCGTGTTGTTCCAGCAGCGCCTGCCCCAGGCCGATCAGCGAACTCGCCTTGTTGCGGTAGAAGCCGGTCGGCCGGATCATCTCCTCCAGCTCGGTCCGGTTGGCCTCGGCATAGGCCCGCGCATCGGGATAGCGCGCGAACAGGGCGGGAGTGGTGAGGTTCACGCGGACGTCGGTGCACTGCGCGGACAGGATCGTCGCGACCGCCAGTTCCAGCGGCGTACCGAAGTCCAGTTCACAGTGCGCATCCGGGAACGCCTGCGCCAGGGTCCGGTTCATCCGGCGCGCGCGACGCACCAATCCGAGACGCGTTTCTGCTGTTCGGCGGCGGTTTCTCCGACGCGGCGCCGGCACCTGATCGGTGGCTGCGGCACCGTCGCCCGAGGACGCGGGTGACCCCGGTGCGGCAGGGGCGGATGAAGAACCGGGCACCAGTCCACCATACGGAACGGTGCGACAACGATGATCACTCAGTAGGACCGCTGTGTTCCATCTGAGACCTCGACGGTGTTTACTGCCAGTCATGCAAGGACTCGCTGTGGTGCTCTTCCCAGTGGCGCTGATGCTCTTCGCCTTGGGGATGGAGCGGGTCGAGAACCGGCTCCGCAAGCTCCTGGAACCCGACGAAGAGGTACAGCAGTACCTCGACAAGGCCAGCAATGCCGAGGTGAACGAGCTGACCAAGCTCGGCCTCCCGGCCGCCGCGGCCGCCGGACCGACCGGACGCCGTCCGGGTACCGACCTCGGAGTCGCCCGGGCCGGCTGAGATCCGGCCCGTCCCCCACGCGCAATCCACTCTTTACGTGGTGTCTGTCACTGTGCCGACGAGATGCCGCGTAGACTGCGCTGTTGGCCGATTCACTTCGGCACGGTACCGAGCCATTTCCCATAAGGAGCACATTCGTGGACGAGGCCCTCGCCAGAGCAGGCATCTTCCAGGGCGTCGAGCCCACCGCGGTGGCCGCCCTCGCCAAACAACTTCAGCCGGTGGATTTTCCGCGCGGTCATGTCATCTTCAACGAGGGTGAGCCGGGCGACCGGTTGTACATCATCACCTCGGGCAAGGTGAAGATCGGCCGGCGTTCCCCGGACGGCCGGGAGAACCTGCTGACCATCATGGGGCCGTCGGACATGTTCGGCGAGCTGTCCATCTTCGATCCCGGTCCGCGCACCTCGACCGCCACCACGGTCACCGAGGTGCGAGCGGTCACGATGGATCGTGAGGCGCTCAAGTCGTGGATCGACCAGCGCCCGGAGATCGCCGAGCAGCTGCTGCGCGTGCTGGCCCGCCGCCTGCGCCGCACCAACAACAACCTCGCGGACCTGATCTTCACCGACGTTCCCGGCCGGGTCGCCAAGGCGCTGCTGCAGCTCGCCCAGCGCTTCGGCACCCAGGAGGCCGGAGCCCTGCGGGTGACCCACGACCTCACCCAGGAGGAGATCGCACAGCTGGTCGGCGCCTCCCGCGAGACCGTCAACAAGGCCCTCGCGGACTTCGCCCATCGCGGCTGGTTGCGGCTGGAGGGCAAGAGCGTGCTGATCTCCGATTCGGAGCGGCTCGCCCGGCGCGCCCGCTGACCCGCGGCACCTGCCGACCGCGTCCCGGCGAACCCGGTTCGCCACCGGATACGAGGAGGGCCTCGTTCGTATCCGGTGGCGGCACCGATCGCCGGGACGCGCTGCTGCCGGGCCGCTGCGTTCAGCCGCGCTGTCGCTCGGCCCGCAGGTATTCCAGCTGCGCCTTGACCGAACTGCGCGCGGCCGGCCACAAGCGCTTGTCGACGTCTGCGTAGACCTTGCGGACCACCGCCATCGGGCCGGCATCGGAACCCAGTTCGGCCAGGGCGGCGCGCACCTGGTCGAGCCGCTCGTGCCGGTGCGCGAGGTAGTACCGCGCGACCGGCTCCAGATCCGGATGATCGGGCCCGTGCGCCGGCAGCAGCGCCTTTCCGGCCCCCACTTCGATCAGCCGCTCCAGCGACGCGAGGTAGTCGGCGAGCGTGCCGTCGGTGTCGAGCACCGTGGTCCCGCGCCCGAGAATGGTGTCGCCGGTGAGTACTCCGTCGGCGAGCAGCAGGCTCACCGAATCACCGGTGTGGCCGGGGGTGGCGACCACCGTGATCCGCAAACCCGCCACCGTGATCTCCTCCCCGTCGGTCAGCGGCGCGACGGCACCGCGCAGGAACGCCGGGTCCGCGGCCCGGACGGGTGACCCGGTGGCCCGGACCAGGCGGTCGATGCCCGCGGTGTGGTCCGGGTGCCGGTGGGTGATCAGGGTCAGCGCGATCCGGCCGCCGGTGGCCGCGACGATCGCATCGATATGTGCCCGGTCCTTCGGCCCGGGGTCGACCACCACGTGCTCCGGGCTGTCCGGAGCACGCAGCAGCCAGGTGTTGGTGCCGTCCAGGGTCATCTGTCCGGGATTGTCCGCCAGCAGCACCGACGCCGACGGCGTGACCGGGCGCACCTGCCCGTACGCGGGGTGTTCCAGCGCCGACACGGCCGCTACCCGACCTCGGCGATCAGCTCGACTTCCACCGGGGAGTTCTTCGGCAGTTCCGAGACCCCGACCGCCGATCGAGCATGGATGCCGGCGGCCCCGAAGACCTCGCCGAGGAACTCCGAGGCACCGTTGATCACGACCGGCTGGTCGGTGTAGCCCGGCGCCGAGGCGACGAACCCCACCACCTTGACGATCCGGACCACCGCGTCGAGGCCGACCAGGTCGTGCACCGCGGCGAGCGCGTTCAGCGCACACAGCTGCGCGGCCCGCTGCGCCTGCTCGGTCGACACCTCGGCGCCCACCTTGCCGACCGCGGTCAGCTCACCGGCGACGAACGGCAGCTGCCCGGACGTGTAGACGTGGTTCCCGGTGCGCACCGCCGGGATGTAGGCGGCCACCGGGGCCGCCACCGGCGGTAGTTCCAGGCCGAGCCGTTCGAGCTCTTCCTTCCACTGGGTGGCCATGATCACTTCTGCCGCTTCAGGTAGGCGACGTGCTGTTCGCCGGTCGGACCGGGCAGCACCGTGACCAGCTCCCAGCCGTCCGCGCCCCACTGGTCGAGGATCTGCTTGGTCGCATGCGTCAGCAGCGGCACGGTCGCGTACTCCCACAGGGTGACTTCACTCATGGGGTGAGTTTATGGGTAGCAGCGAACGGTGCCGCGAAACGGGTTATAGGCTCGCCCTCGTGGGAGCACCAACAGCAGAGCCGGTTTCGACGGAGCCCCGGCCGGTGACCGGATGGCCGGATCGCGCGGCACGGGCTCGTCTGCACTACGTGACCGGAAAAGGGGGAACCGGGAAGTCGACGGTGTCAGCGGCGCTGGCCCTCGCCCTGGCCGCCGGGGGCCGCAAGGTGCTGCTGGTGGAGGTGGAGAGCCGGCAATCGATCGCGCAGCTGTTCGACCTGCCGCCGCTGCCGCCGACCGAGACCCGGATCGCGGCCGCCGACGGCGGTGGCGAGGTGGTCGCGCTGGCACTCGATATCGAGCATGCCTTCCTCGAGTACCTCGACATGTTCTACAACCTGGGCTTCGCGGGCCGGGCGATGCGCCGGATGGGCGCGATCGAATTCGTCACCACCATCGCGCCGGGGCTGCGCGATGTGATCCTCACCGGCAAGATCAAGGAGTGCGCGGTCCGCACCGACGGTTCCGGTGAGCGGATCTACGACGAGATCGTCGTGGATGCGCCGCCGACCGGACGGATCGGCAGTTTCCTGGACGTCACCAAGGCGATGGCCGAGATCGCCAAGGGCGGCCCGATCGCCGCCCAGGCCGAGGGAGTCGCCGGGCTGCTGCATTCGGACCAGACGATGATCCACCTGGTCACCCTGCTCGAGGCGCTTCCGGTGCAGGAGACGGCCGACGCGGTCGCCGAGCTGACCGCCGCGGATCTGCGCATCGGCACGGTGATCGTGAACCGGGCAGCCGCCGGACGGCTCCCCGCCGAACTCCGTGACCGGGCCGCGCGCGGCGACCTGGACAGCGAGGCGATCCGGGCGGGCCTCACCGAAGCCGGTGTCGATCTGCCCGAGGACGACTGCCGGGGCCTGCTCACCGAGTTGACCGAGCACGCCACGATGCTCGCCGCCCAGGACGAGAGCGCCCGGGAACTGGCCCGCGTCGATGTACCCCAGCTGCACCTGCCCGCGCTGGCCGACGGCATGGACCTGGGTGGGATCTACGAACTGGCCGAACAGTTGAGTGCGCAGGGAGTGCGATGAGCAAGCCGTCCGAAACCATGCACCCTGCACGACCGCTCGACGTCGGCGACATCATCGCCGATCCCAGCGCCCGGGTCATCGTGTGCTGCGGATCCGGCGGGGTCGGTAAGACCACCACCGCGGCGGCCATCGCATTACGGGCGGCCGAGTCCGGCCGCAAGGTCGTCGTGCTGACCATCGATCCGGCGCGCCGGCTGGCCCAGTCGCTGGGTGTCGCCGAGCTGGACAATGCCCCGCAGCGGGTCGACCTGGCTCCCGAGGTGCCGGGTGAACTGCACGCGATGATGCTGAACATGCGCCGCACCTTCGACGATATGGTGCTCGAGCACACCAGCCCGGACAAGGCCGAGCAGATCTTCGCCAACCCCATCTATCAGACGGTCGCCTCGTCGTTCGGCGGGACGCAGGAGTACATGGCGATGGAGAAGCTCGGGCAGCTGGCCGCCCGCAAGGAGTGGGACCTGATCGTCGTCGACACCCCGCCGTCGCGGAACGCGCTCGACTTCCTGGATGCCCCCAAACGGCTCGGCACCTTCCTCAACGGCCGGATGATCCGGGTGATCATGGCACCGGGGCGTGGTGTCGGCCGGTTCGTCACCGGAGCGATGAGCCTGGCGATGCGCGGCGTGTCCACCATCGTCGGCGGCCAGATGCTCAAGGATGCGTCCACGTTCCTGCAATCGCTGGAATCGCTGTTCGGCGGCTTCCAGGACCGCGCCGAGCGGACCTTCGCGATGCTGGCCCGGCCGGGTACCCATTTCCTGGTGGTGGCGGCCGCGGAACCGGATGCGTTGCGCGAGGCGTCGTTCTTCGTGGACCGGCTTTCCACCGAGAAGATGCCGCTGGCCGGGCTGGTGCTGAACCGCACGCATCCGGCGTTGTGCGGACTGTCCGCCGATCATGCGCTGACCGCGGCCGATCAGGTGGCCGAAGATCATCCGCTGGCATCGGCGGCGCTGCGGGTTCATGCCGATCGGGTATCGACCGCGAAGCGGGAGCAGCGACTGCTGCACCGATTCACCGGTGCGCATCCGCGCGTGCCGATCGTCTCGGTGACCGCGCTGCCGTTCGAGGTTTCCGACCTCGACGCACTGCGGGCGGTCGCTGATCAGCTGACCGCCCGCAAGTCCGCCTGATCGCTACATCGCGAGCTTCTGCTGCCGCTGCGCCTGGAAGAAGTCGGCCCAGGAGGTGACCTCCGGGTGCTGCTTGAGCAGGGCCCGGCGCTGCCGTTCGGTCATGCCGCCCCACACGCCGAATTCGACCCGATTGTCCAGCGCATCGGCACCGCACTCCATCAGCACCGGGCAGTGTCGGCAGATGGTCGCCGCCTTGCGCTGCGCCGCACCACGCACGAATAGCTGATCCGGATCGACCTCCCGGCAGCGTGCCTGTGATACCCAGGCAATCCTCGCTTCGGCCTGCTCCACGTTCAATCGAGCGATGGGGGATGTGACGTTCATTTGGTGTGCCCCTTTGCAGTCCGAACACCGTGTACGGCGCTCCAGCATCACGAGTGCAGATCGCAGCCCTACGAGCCCTGCTGCGGTCTGCACCACATTCCACTTTGAGTGTTAGCTCTATCACACTGGGTTCTCAATCTAGGTAAAGGTATGGCGCTTACGCAAGACCGCCGATCGTTTTTTTGGTACGGACGTCCCTTCAATTCGGTCATCTGTCCGGGTGGCCGACCCGGTGACCTGCACAGCTATCGGCGACACGCCGAAGAGAACATTTTTCGACACGCCCAACGGCGAACACCGCCGATCCCCGCACCGCGCCGAGGAGGGTGTATCGCGCCGGTCACCGCCACCACACCGATTAGGCTGGGATGGTGTCGATGACTCATACGCTCGCGAGGCTGGCCGGTTCGTGCGCGCTGGCCGCCGTGCTCGTCGCCGGGCTGTTGTTCCCGCTCGCCGGAGGCTTCGGATACCTGTCCAACCGGGCCGCGGACGCCGTCGACAACGTGTCCGCCGAACTGGTCGAGGGCACTGTGCCGGCCGTCTCCACGATGGTCGACACCGAAGGCAATCCGATCGCCTGGCTGTACGAGCAACGCCGCTTCGAGGTACCCAGCGAACGCATCTCCAACGAGATGAAACTCGCAATCGTCTCCATCGAGGACCGGCGCTTCGGGGACCACCGCGGCGTGGACTGGCAGGGCACCATGCGTGCGTTCCTCACCAACACCACCAGCGGCCAGGTCGAGCAGGGCGCCTCCACGCTGCACCAGCAGTACGTGAAGAACTATCAGCTGCTGGTCCTGGCCGAAACCGATGCCGAACGCCGGGCCGCGATCGAGACCACCCCGGCGCGCAAGATCCGCGAGATCCGGATGGCTCTGGCCCTCGACGAGGAGCTGAGCAAGGACGAGATCCTGACCCGGTACCTGAACCTGGTGCCCTTCGGTAACGGCTCCTACGGCATCCAGGACGCCGCGCAGACCTATTTCGGCATCGACGCCGCCGATCTGAACATCACCCAGTCGGCGATGCTCGCGGGCATGGTGCAGTCCAGCTCCAAGCTGAACCCGTACACCAACGAGGAAGGCGTCCTGGAACGCCGTAATACGGTGCTCGACACGCTGATCGTCAACATTCCGAGCCGGGCCGCCGAGTTCCGCGCCGCCAAGGAAGAACCACTCGGTGTGCTGCCCGAGCCGAACACTCTGCCGCGCGGCTGCATCGCCGCCGACGACCGCGGCTTCTTCTGCGATTACGCACTGCAGTACCTCGATGCCGCCGGTATCAGCCGGGAACAGGTCGACAAGGGCGGCTACCTGATCCGCACCACCCTCGACCCGGCCGTGCAGGACTCGGTGAAACGTTCACTGGTCGAGGCCGCCGACCCGAACCTGGACGACATCGCCGAGGTGATGTCGGTGGTCGCCCCCGGCGAGAACTCGCACAACGTGGTCGCAATGGCCTCCAGCCGCAGCTACGGCCTGAACCGCGACCAGCACGAAACCCTCCTGCCCCAGCCGTTCTCACTGGTCGGAGACGGTGCGGGCTCGATCTTCAAGATCTTCACCACCGCCGCGGCGATGGAGAAGGGGCTCGGCATCAACGCCCAGCTCGACGTCCCCGGCTTCTACGTGGCGCAGGGCATGGGCAACAGCGGTACGCCGGGCTGCCCCTACGAGGCGTACTGCGT
The DNA here is from genome assembly GCF_056627695.1 of Nocardia sp. KT25-26. NCBI lineage: Bacteria > Bacillati > Actinomycetota > Actinomycetes > Mycobacteriales > Nocardiaceae > Nocardia > Nocardia sp. KT25-26. Next base: position 13,393 of record NZ_CM152813.1, read on the forward strand.
CAAGAACGCCGCGCCCTACCCGGGCTCGATGTCAGTGACCGACGCGCTGGCGCAGTCGCCGAACACCGCGTTCGTGAAGCTGCTGCAGGACGTCGGGGTGGACGCCGCGGTCGATATGTCGGTCCGGCTGGGCATGCGCTCGTACACGTTGCCCGGCACCTCCCTCTTCGAGGCGAACGAGAGCCTCGCCGACATGGTCAAGAACCACAACATGGGCTCCTTCACACTCGGCCCGTTCCCGATCAACGCACTGGAACTGTCCAATGTCGGTGCCACCCTGGCATCGGGTGGCCGCTGGTGCCCGCCCTCGCCGGTTGCCGAGGTGATCGACCGGCACGGCGAGCCCGTTCCGATCAATCACCAGCCCTGCGAACAGGTGGTCGACCCCGGCCTGGCGAACACCCTCGCGAACGCGATGGGCAAGGACCACAGCAGCGGTACCGCCGCGGGCGCGGCCGCCGCAACCGGCTGGGCGCCGGAGCTGCCGATGGCGGGCAAGACCGGGACCACCGAGAGCCACCGGTCCTCGGCGTTCCTCGGCTTCACGAATTCGCTGGCCGCCGCCGTCTATGCCTACGGCGACAGCCCCACCCCCGGCGGTATCTGCTCGTTCCCACTGCGCAGCTGCGGCGACGGTGACCTGTTCGGCGGTAACGAACCGGCCCGAACCTGGTTCAACGCCATCAAACCGATCATGGGTGCGTATCCGCCGCCCGCCCTGCCGCCACTGGACGAGAAGTACGTGCGCGGTGCCCGCAATTCCCAGGTACCCGACGTCGCCGGAATGTCGGAGCGTGAAGCGCGGTCCCGGCTGACCACCGCCGGCTTCGAATCGACCGCGGTCACCGCGCCCGGTTCGGAGAAGAAGGGCACCGTGATGGGCAGCTCGCCGAACGGCTCCGCCATCCCGGGCTCGGTGGTCACCATCTACATCAGTGACGGCACGCTGCGGACCTCGGAACGCCCGGCACCCACGCAACCCGATTCCGGTAGCCCGACACCGCCACCACCGCCACCACCGCCGCGGCTGCCGCCGATCCCGATCCCGATCCCCCGGTAGGCCGATCCGATGAGCAGGGCCCCGCACACCCGGTGTGCGGGGCCCTGCCCGGCTGTACGGCAGCCGGTCGGCTACAGGCGAGCCTTGACCGCGGCCGACAGCCGCTTGCCGTCGGCCTTGCCCTTCGCCAAGGCGGTCGCCACCTTCATCACCCGGCCCATCTCCTTCATCCGGGGCCGCTCCCCCAGTTCCTCGGCCACCTCGGCGATGGCGGTGTCGGCGATACCGCCCACCTCCGCATCGGTCAGCGGAGTGGGCAGGTAGTCGTCGATGACGCTTTCCTCCGCCCGTTCGTTCGCAGCCAGTTCGCCGCGCCCGGCCTGCTCGTAGAACAGCGCCGCCTCGTTGCGCTTCTTGGCTTCTTTCTGCAGCACCGCGATGGTCTCGGCATCGGAGAGTTCCCGGGCCTCGGAGCCGGCGACCTCGGCGTTCCGGATCGCGGTGAGCAACATGCGCAGCGTCGACACGCGCAGCGAATCCTTGGCCTTCATCGCCGCGGTCATATCCGTGCGCAGCTGCTTTTCCAGTTCCGACATGTGCCACACGGTAGCCGTTTCACCAGGCCATGCCCATTACATTCCGGTTCCGGCGCAAACTCGGCAAACGTGTGCCGAAACACACGCGACGCTGCTGGACACGGTCACCTATGCTGGGCAAATGCCCGCTATCTCGACGTCTGTGCCTGCTCTCCCGACGGCCACCATCCGCCGGACCGCTCTGGGAGCAGCCGGTGCCGCAGCCGCGGGCATCGGTTACGCCTCACTGATCGAACGAAATGCGTTCACGCTGCGTGAAGCCACGATGCCGGTGCTCGCTCCGGGCTCGTCCACATTGCGGGTGCTGCACCTGAGCGATCTGCACATGATGCCCCGCCAGCAGCTCAAACAGCAGTGGCTGCGCGAGCTCGACCGGCTCGAACCGGATCTGGTGATCAACACCGGAGACAATCTGTCGCATCAGCGCGCGGTACCCGCCGTGGTGCAGGCACTCGGTGGCCTGCTCGCCCGGCCCGGTCTTTTCGTTTTCGGCTCCAACGACTATTTCGCGCCGGTGCCGAAGAACCCGCTGAAATACTTCGACAAGAACCATCGCCGAGTGCACGGCGCGCCGTTGCCGTGGCAGGATCTGCGCGCCGCGTTCACCGAACGCGGCTGGCTGGACCTGACCCACGTGCGCCGGGATCTCGAGGTCGCCGGCCTGCGCATCGCTTCTGCCGGTGTCGACGATCCGCACCTGCGGCGGGACCGCTACGACACCATCGCCGGCCCCCCGAATCCGCTGGCGCAGTTGAGTATCGGCCTGACCCACTCGCCCGAACCGCGAGTGCTGGACCGGTTCGCCGACGACGGCTACGACCTGGTACTGGCCGGGCACACCCACGGTGGCCAGCTGGCGTTGCCGGGCTTCGGGGCACTGGTGACCAACTGCGGAATCGACCGGTCCCGCGTCAAGGGCCCGTCGCGATGGGGTGAGCACACCAGGCTGCACGTATCCGCCGGCATCGGCACCTCGCCGTGGGCCCCGTACCGGTTCTGCTGCCGGCCGGAGGCCACCCTGATCACCCTGGTGGCGGCTCCGCCGAAGGACCCGGCCGCCGACCGCGAACAGGGCGTGACCACCTCGGCGGCCGTCGCGCGCTGACCGCGGCACACGTCCGGCCGGAAGCCCCGGCCGGACGCGTCCGCTACCCTCGGCGGAAATCGGCGCGTGCCGGCGCCGACCCAGGGGACAGGAGCACGGTGTGACGGACGGCGACCGCAACGACCACCCGACGATTTTCGGAGCAGCGGCCGGGCCGGACCCACACCAGCCGGCACCGTTCGAGGCCGGATCGGCCGCACTGACCCCGCCCGGCACGGATGCCAACGGTGCTGCCCAGCCGCTGCCGGGGCCGCCCGTGACACCACCTCCCGCTGCACCCACCCTGCAGTGGGCGACCGAATTCGCCCAGGGCAATCCGAATCCCGGCAGCACGCCGCCCGCTGATCCGACTGCGGTGTGGAGCGCCCCGCCTGCTGCGCCCGGCCTCGACCCGAGCACCGGGTGGCCACCGCCCGCTGCGGGTGCACCCGATCCGACTGTGCAGTGGACAGCGCAGCCGGCCGGTCCGGGTAGCCCCGATCCGACGCAGCAGTGGGCGCCCGGTCCCCTCGGATGGGATGCGGCGCAAGCACCCGGCGCGTACTACGGGCAACACCCCGGGGCCTACGGGCCCCAGCCCGGAGTACCGCCGATCGGTTCGGCATACGGCGAGGCCGCGCCGTTGCAGCACGGCGTCGGGTACGGCCCGCCGAAATCCGGTGGCAACAGTCTCGTCTGGCTGCTCACCGGCCTCGGGGTGCTGGTCGTGGTCGGCGTCGTCGTGGCGGCCGGACTGGTTGTCGCCCGAGGCGAAGACGAAGGCAACATTGCGGCCGACCGCACCGAGACATCGGCGGCCGAGACATCGGCGTCGGCCCCGAGCACCACCACGGCGTCGAGCGAAGCCCCGGTACCGCCGCCGGTGCCGACCACCGGCGAAGCTGCCGCACCGGCCCCCGTAGTCGAAGGCTTCCAGGTGGTGGCCTCACCCGATCGGGGTGCCGCCTACGACGTGCCCGCGGGCTGGGAAGTGGCATCGCCCGGGACGATCGCCGGTTTCAGCGGGGACAACGGGGATTCCGTGATCGGCAAGGGGGTGGCCGAGGACGGCGCAGACTACTGCCCCGGCTCGGTACGGACCATGACATTGCTCACCGGTTCCGAGAACGACGACCCGGCAGCGGCCGCCACCGAACTCGGGGTCCGCACCGCTCCGCTTGCCTACGACGATGCAACCGGCACCCCGGGCGCCCCCGAACCCCTCACCAGCATCGACGGTCAGACCGAAGGCATGTTCGTCGCCACAACCGGCACCATCGCGGACCCGGAGCCGGGCTGCGCCGACACCTTCACCGTGTACACCTACGCCTTCCCCGGTGCGACCAAGAGCTTCGTCATGGTCATGGCCGCCGATACGGGTGTGGACGGCGCCGTCACCCCCGAACTCGCCAAGCAGATCTTCAGCAGCATCCGCGCCCTCAACTGAGCCGCATCCTCCACTCTGACCAGCCGATTTAACGTTTCGCCGACCTTCGTTGTAAGCTAAGCACCGTTCGATTCACGGGGTGTGGCGCAGCTTGGTAGCGCGCTTCGTTCGGGACGAAGAGGTCGTGGGTTCAAATCCCGCCACCCCGACTCGTGTGGTCGAGACACGAAAGAGGCCCTGACCAGGGAATCCGGTCAGGGCCTCTACTCATTTCACCTCCTTGGAGCCGTGCGTATCGCTGCGTACCGGCCCCGACAGGAGGCAGATTGGAGGTACCCGCCTCCAGCGCCGCTCTTCGTCGACCGGCGACTCGTCGTCGGGCTTGGTCCCGGCCTGCCACATCGTCCAAGAGTTCGAGCGGACTTGCGTGGGCATCGGTACATCGTTCGTGTGGCCCACCACCTCCCATTGGCGTGACGAAAGGTTCGTCACAATCCCGTAAGGCTTTCGAAGACTGTCGGGACCTTCGGCTATGGTGTGGGTAACAGGTCCTTGAGCGCCTGCCGTGGAATGCCAGCGGTGCTGCCACCGCCCTCCTTAGGTGGATCGGCCCACGGAGGCCCTCAAGGGCCTGTTGACGTCTGCGCAGGTGGTATTGGCACCTTGGGGCACTTCTTGCAGGGGAACCAGCTCATCTTCAACACCAGGTTGGAGTCAGGCATCGACATCAGCCCCAAGGGCACTGCGCAGTCCTCGCTGGCACGGATCTGGTGCCAGATCGATAGCAGATATGAAGGCTCCGTGTAGTTGAACTCGCCGGAAGGCCAAATAGCGGACTTCAGGAACCCGCCATACAGGTCTGCCGCCTGGCTCTCCAGGTACCTGTCCGCTGACACCCACTTCAGCCCCTGCTCCATATGCCAGGGGATCCTGTTGTCGGCCTGAGCTTGAGCTCGAATATATGAATCGGTGGATGTGTGGTCGTGTCCTCGAACGTGACCATACCGAGTCCACAGCCGAGTACTGGGACCATGCCAATTGCGAGCTGCCCACGAGACCGACTTGTACATCTTGAAGGCAACGTAGTTGTAGAAGAGAACAGGATTGCAGATGTAGCTGCCCGGAGCGATCTCACTCTTCACCGCGAAGACGTAACAGACCTTCGCGCCCGCGACTGCACCAAGCACCTCAGCGGCGCGTTTCCGGCGGTCATGGTTCTTGGCGTGTTCCTTCCAGGACATCACCTTGCCCGCAGGCACACCGAAGTCCGCCCGAAGCTGGTTCACGGCTGCTCGCAGATCGGGGGCGCTGATATCGTCGACAAGCACTGCAGCCATACCGAAGACCGGGCTAGCGTTCGGCCCGGACCCACGATCGCCGGTTTCATCGATGTACGCCCACACCCTGGAACCTCCTGGCACTCGGACCAATTTACTCGGCAGATCCATCAAGGTGTGAATATCCAGCTCCAGCGATTGTTCTCGCCTCCCGTCACCCCGCCTCGTGTGGTCGAGACACGAAAGAGGCCCTGACCAGGGAATCCGGTCAGGGCCTCTACTCATTTCGGTGCCGGAACGCGATCCGGTCGAAGAGCGATCGGACCGGCACCCCTCGAAAACCGGCCCGATCGCCACCTTCCACGTGACACCGGATGGCTCCGCGCCGCATCTCGGCCGATGGTTACCGTCGGCAGTGCTGCGTCGGCGTCAGCCTCCGGAAGAGCCGGTGGTCGTCGCGGCGGCGGTGGGCCGAGGCCGGTCGTTCACCCCTCGAGAACGTCCGGCTCCGGGTTGTCCCGGTGTCGAGTTCTACGATGCGCCGCACCGCTCGAGAGGTTCTTAAGAAGCGCTTGTCCTCGCCAGGAAGGTCGGGTAGGGGCCATCATGGACGTACCGACGAGGATGGGGATCGAAAATGGAAACGCTGATCGTCTGGCTGCTGGCGACCGCCATCTACTGGTGGGGCCTGCTCTGAGCGAAGACGAGGCAGGTGTCGGCACCTGCCTCGTCCGTTCGCCGCCGGGTGGGGTCAGCCCCGGCCGTTCCGGGCGGACCGGACACCCGCCTCGATGCGCTTACCGACCTCCGGGTCGATGTTCTTCCAGTACTCGAACACCCGGCTTAGCACGGGCTCCTCGACACCGGCGAGGACATGCCCGACGACGTTGTCCACCAGGCGGTCTCGCGCACCGTCGTCGAACACCTCACGAACCAGCGTGCCGGGCTGGGTGAAGTCACCGTCCTCCGGATGCTGGACATAGCCGGTCCGCAGCATCTCGGGGTCGAATCCCCACATTCCACCGTCACCCGCGAGCTCCGGATCGGCATGCGGTCCGTCGTAGGAGTTGGGTGCATACACCGGCACCTCCGGCGCGTTGTACTCGTAGCGCATCGGCCCCTCCTTCGAGTAGGAGTTCACCTCCGCCGCCCGGGCCCGGTTCGGGGGCAGCTGGGCGTAGTTGGTGCCGATCCGGTACCGGTGCGCGTCGGCATAGGCGAACACCCGGCCGAGCAGCATCTTGTCCGGGGAGAACCCGATGCCGGGCACGATATTGGACGGTTCGAAGGCGGCCTGTTCGATCTCGACGAAGTAGTTGCCCGGATTGCGGTTCAGCGTCCACTTGCCGACCTCGATCAACGGGTAGTCGTGATGTGACCACACCTTGGTGAGATCGAACGGATTGAACCGATACCCGGCGGCCTCGGCCACTGGCATCACCTGCACGTATACGGTCCAGCTGGGGAAGTCACCGCGCTCGATTGCGTCCCACAGATCCTTGCGGTGCAGGTCCGGGTCGGTACCCGCCAACCGATCGGCCTCCGCCTGGGTCAGGTAGTCGATGCCCTGATCGGTCTTGAAGTGGTATTTGACCCAGAACCGCTCGCCGGCCGCGTTCACCCACTGATAGGTGTGCGAACCGTAGCCGTTCATGTGCCGGTAGCTCTTCGGGATGCCCCGGTCGCCCATCAGCCAGGCCACCTGGTGCGCGGATTCCGGGCGCAGGGTCCAGAAATCCCACTGCATGTTGTGGTCGCGCAGGCCGCTGCCGGGCAGCCGCTTCTGCGAGCGGATGAAGTCCGGGAACTTGATGCTGTCCTTGATGAAGAACACCGGCGTGTTGTTGCCGACGAGGTCGTAGTTGCCGTCCTCGGTGTAGAACTTCATCGCGAACCCGCGCGGGTCCCGCCAGGTATCCGAACTGCCCTGCTCACCGGCCACGGTGGAGAACCGGACCAGCGATTCGGTCCGAACGCCCGGCTGGAACAGCTTGGCCTTGGTGTACTTGCTGACGTCCTGCGTGATCACGAGTTCGCCGTAGGCGCCGGCCCCCTTGGCATGCACGATGCGCTCCGGCACCCGTTCCCGGTTGAACTGGGCGAGCTTCTCGATCAGGTAGTGGTCGTGCAGCAGCACCGGCCCCTGCGTCCCTGCGGTGAGCGACTCGTCGTCACTCTCGACCGGGATGCCGGTGTTCGTGGTGGTCGGCTTGGTCATATCGGAGCCTCCTGACGCGGGACGAACAGGTTGGTGACGCTCACTGACAATGAACAGGGCACCCCGCCGGCGGGCTGGGCCGGCTGGGCACACAGCTCCGAGTGTCCTACTGCTTTGGAACAAGTCAAGAAATTGCCCCGGATTCGCCGCACGTGTCCACGGTCGGCCGGACCTGCGCCGGTCCCGATCGCCAGGTGATCAGCCGATTCCGGAGAAGATTCCGGGTGGCAGCGAAGTGACCGGAGGGGAGGGTGGTGGAGCAGGACGGGTCGGCGGAAGCTGTGCGCCCGGAGGGAATGGCACCTGCACGGACGACGGAAACCATTCGTTCCTGTCGAACGTAGGCGGAATGCGATCGAGATCGCGCAGCAGCGTAGGCCACGGGCCCTGATCCATCATCGCCGGCGGCTCCGGCTCGTCGACCGGCTCGCTGCGACCGCCCGAGAGCGCACCGATGACCACGAACGCGATGATGACGGCTGCAGCAGCGGCGATGGCTTCCCACTGCCTCGAGCCACCCGATGGCCGCCTACCAGGGTGTTTCTGCCGTCGGCCGGTATCTTCCGCGGTCTCGAACCGACCGCTGGTCTTGTCGAGCAGTCTGCGGATTTCGGGCCCGCGTGACGGGTCGAGTGCCGCGACCCGACGGAAACGCAACTGCGCGGCGGCCCGTCTGCCGTTCCATAGCGAGTCCCACGCCAACATCATCAGGGCATCGACGTTGTCCGGTTCCAACTGCAGAGCTTCCTTGCACGCGGCTCGCGCGGCAAATGCGGCGCTCGGGTCCCGGTGTATGGCGTCGTACAGGATCTGCGCGCGTTCCAAGAGCAACTCGGCAGACTCGGGGGCGAGTTCGAGCGCCCGATCGACAGCGGCAAGCGCCTGGTCCGGATCGACATGCCGCAAGGCGATGGCGAGCATCCGATAGTTCTCTGCGGACTCCGAGTCGAGCTCTACACAGTGGCGCGCAGCCTGCACCGCTGCACCTGCATGCGCCCTCGCAACGCTCCGGTCGTCGGTTACGCCGACCAGACGGCGCTCAATGCATACCCGCAACCGCCAGGCGTACAAGTAGTCCGGATCGACGCGAAGTGCCGCTTCCACCGCCACGGCGGCGCGCGGGGCATCGTCGGACGACAGGTAGGTGTGCGCAAGCAGTGCATGCGCGGTGCTGTCGTCAGGATCGGTGGCGAGCACTCGGACCAAGCGCTCCCGGGCTGCTTCCGGCCGACCCAGCTGGAGCAGTATCTCTGCCCGGTCCAGTTCGTCGTCCCGCATCAGAGCCTCTTCGGCCTCAACGCCGGCCCATCTGCTTCATATACAGCGCCAGGTCATCGTAGCTGCCGTCGCCGTTGGCAAACTCCACCACATTGCGCGCCGATTCGAACCAGGAGCCGGCACTCGGCCGGATCTCTGCCAGAGCGGTCTCCATATCCGGCATGCCGACCGGGCGGACTTCTCCGGAGCGGATCGAATCGGCCATAGCCAGCTGGGTGGCCGATACGCAGATATGCGCGAGATCGGCACCGGAGAAACCCTCGGTGCGTTGCACCAGGGCGGCCAGATCGATGCCGGCGATCGGCCGGTCACGGAGGTGATAGTGCAGAATCGACCGCCGGGCCGCCTGGTCTGGCAGGCCGACCAGGACCATCCGGTCGAAACGCCCGGGCCGGCGGAGCGCGACGTCGATGTCCCAGGGATGGTTCGTCGCCCCGAGCACATAGACCCCGTCGTTGTCGACGGTTGCCGAGTCCATCTCGTTGAGCAGCTGGTTGACCACCGTTCGCATGGTGGCGGACCCGTGCATCTGACTGCGCTTGTGCCCCAGGGCGTCCACCTCGTCCAGGAACAGCACGCACGGTGCATTTCGTCGAGCCAACTCGAAGACACTGTGCAAGTTGCGTTCGCTGGAACCGGTGAAGATATCGAGGATGTCCGCTATCTCGATCGGGTAGAAGTTCGCCCCGAGTTCGCCTGCCACCGCCGAGGCGATGAAGGTTTTACCGCACCCCGGCGGGCCGTAGAGCAGCAGCCCACCCCGAGCGGAGGTGCCGAATGCCTTGGCCAGTTCGGGGTTGCGCAGCGGGCCGAGCAAGGTGAGGTCCAGCTGCCGCTTCACTTCCTCCATTCCACCGACGTCGGCGAGCGTCACCACCGGCTTCCGGAAGGTCGCGGCGTCGGCATCGGTGACGAACTCGGATTCCGGCTCGACGAAGGCGGGCGCAATGATGTCGCCGACCTGATTCTCGGCGGCCGCCCAGTCGTAACCGGCGGGCCTCGGCTCGCCGAACCGGTCAGACGCCGGCTCGCCGCACTCGGCTCGCTCGCGGGGGACCGACTCACGGGACGGCGGCCGGCTCGCATGACCGGGCTGCGACACCGGGCCGGCCCCATGCCAGGACAGCGCCGCGGTGGTGCGCTGCATCAGTTCCAGGACCTGCGCATTTTCCGGGTCCTGCGCCAAAACTGCGCCACATTGCGACAACGCCTCGGCATACCGCCCACGGTCGAGGAGCAGCTCGATCACATGTATCCGCAGCGGCAGTACCTCCGGGCTTCGGTCGACCGCCGCGAGCAGCTCGGTGAGCACTGGATCATCGGACACCGGGAATCCCCCTGTAGAGAAAGCAACAGACCACCGTACCCTACGGCAGGGCAACACTTTTCGTGTATCGATCACCCTGGTGCGGTCGGACCCGCATTCCGAACCGGTTCGACGGCTGGGCCGGGCTTCCGGCGGCGCCGGACCGGCCGTCGGCGGAGTGGGGCGGATCACCGTGCAGGGCGCGGAATAGGGGCGGCGGGGGCCGCGTTGTATCCGCTTGTCGGCGTCCGGACAGCCCCGGGCCGCACCTTTTGTCGCTTCGAGCGACCACTCGCCGAGAGGCGCTTGTGGGACGTCGGCATCTTCCGCCTGCGGTAGTGGCGTGCTGCTGTCGGCGATCGGAACGCCATCGGGTGCCATTCCCCTCCGCACCCGGTGGCGTTTTCCGTTCACCCGGATGCCCGAGGATGAGTACATGCACGCGGAGGAGAACCTGCGCCGCAGCCTCGGGTTGCGGGATTCGGTGGTGATCGGTCTGGGCGCCATGGTCGGCGCCGGAATATTCGCCGCGCTGGCGCCCGCGGCCGGTGCGGCGGGCCGCTGGCTGCTGCTCGCACTGGCGATCGCCGCGGTGCTGGCCTACTGCAATGCGATGTCCTCGGCTCGGCTGGCCGCCCGGTATCCGACGTCCGGCGGTACCTACGTGTACGGACGGGAGCGGCTCGGGCCGTTCTGGGGCTACCTGGCCGGATGGGGATTCGTCGTCGGCAAGACCGCTTCCTGTGCGGCGATGGCCCTCACCGTCGGCAACTATGCGTGGCCGGAGCAGGCGCATGCGGTCGCGGTGGGCGCGGTCGTGGCGATCACCGCGGTCAACTACGTGGGTGTCCGGAAATCGGCGCTGGCCACGCGAGTGATCGTCGCAACGGTGCTCGGGGTGCTGGTCGCCGTGGTCGTGACGGGGTTGACCGGCGACCACTCCGGCGCCACCGCGCTGGCGGAACAGGTGCGCCCCGGCGATGTGCTCGAGGCGGCCGGCCTGCTGTTCTTCGCGTTCGCGGGCTATGCGCGCATCGCCACTCTCGGTGAAGAGGTGCGGGATCCGCAGCACACCATCCCGCGGGCGATCATGCTGGCACTCGGGCTGGCGCTGGCCGTCTATGCGGTGGTGGCGATCACCGCGCTGCTGGTTCTGGGCTCTGCCGGTCTGGCCGGCGCCGACGATCCACTGGCCCAGGTGGTCACGACGGCCGGGGTGCCGGCGCTGGCCCCGGTGGTCCGGGTGGGCGCGGTCCTGGCGGCGGCCGGTGCACTGCTCGCGCTGATCCTCGGGGTGTCCCGGACCGCGTTCGCCATGGCCCGGGACGGCCACCTGCCGCGCACGCTGGCCGCGGTGCATCCGCGTTTCGGGGTACCGCACCATGCGGAGCTCGCGGTGGGCGTCGTGGTGGCGGGACTGGCGGCCTTTGCCGATCTGCGTACCGCGATCGGATTCTCCTCCTTCGCCGTGCTCTTCTATTACCTGGTGGCCAACATCTCGGCCGCCACCCTGACCGATGCGGAGAACCGGCCGCCACGGTGGATTCCGGCGCTGGGTGCATTGGGTTGTGCGGGTGTCGCCCTGGCGCTGCCACCGGTGTCGGTACTTGCCGGGCTGGCGGCGCTCGCGATCGGCGCGGCGCTGTATCGGCTCGCCCCGAACAACCGGAGGACTTGACCTGAACAATTGTTGAGGTTGCATCGTGGGTTCCAGCGGCGGCACCCGGCCGCCATCGACGCGGAGGAACCCCATGACCCACCCGGTTACCCAGACCCCGGCCGATTCCGGCCCGCTGCGACTCGCCGTCGTGATCGGCAGCACCCGGCAGGGCCGCTTCGGGCCCACGATCGCCGACTGGTTCGTCCGCCGGGCCGCCCTCCGGGACACGTGGGCCGTCGATGTCGTCGACACGCGCCGGATCGCTCTGCCACACACCTTCGGTGCCGCCACCGACCACCCGTCGCTGCCGGAGACGGCCGCAACCCTGGCCCGGGCCGACGGATTCGTCGTGGTGACCCCGGAGTACAACCACAGCTACCCCGGCAGCCTGAAGAATCTGATCGACGCCCACCACCGCGAGTGGCAGGCCAAACCGGTCGGCTTCGTCTCCTACGGCGGCCGGTCCGGCGGCGTGCGCGCGGTGGAGCACCTGCGCCCGGTGTTCGCCGAGGTGCATTCGGTCACCGTCCGGGACGCGGTTTCCTTCCACAACCCGTGGGGACAGTTCGACGAATCCGGCGCCCTGACCGAACCCGATGAGGCCGAAGCCGCCGCGGCAGCCCTGCTCGACCAGCTGACCTGGTGGGCCGAGGCGCTGCGCACGGCCCGCGCCGTCCACCCGTACGGGAAGTGACCGCGGTGACCATCGAGAAACTGGCCCCCGCGGCCGGGCGCACCCGCGATCCGATGCGGATCGCCCTGGTTCTGGTGATCGGCATGATCATGGCGACGCTGGACCAGACCATCGTCAATGTCGCGATCAACCGGTTGTCGATGGAGTTCGACGCCGGGCTCGGCACCGTGCAATGGGTGGCCACCGGATACTCGCTGGCGCTCGGCGCCGTGGTACCCGCCTCCGCCTGGCTGGTCGGCCGCTTCGGCGCCAAACGCCTGTACCTGGCCGCGATCACCGCCTTCGCGGGTGGCTCGGTGCTCGCCGGGCTCGCCTGGAATATCGAGTCGCTGATCGCCTTCCGGGTGGTGCAGGGCGCCAGTGGCGGGCTGCTGATGCCGGTGGCGATGACCATCCTGCTGCGCGCCGCCGGCCCGGACCGTCTCGGCCGGTTGATGAGTACCCTCGGCCTGGCCATCCTGGTCGGTCCGCTGCTGGGCCCGGTCATCGGCGGCTACCTCATCGACGAGATGTCCTGGCGCTGGATGTTCTTCCTGAACCTGCCGCTGGGCGCGGTCGTGCTGGTCCTGGCCGCCCGGGTGGTCCCCGACGATGCGCCCGAACCACCACGCCCGCTGGATGTTCCGGGCCTGCTGATGATGTCGCCCGGGCTGGCCCTGCTGATCTACGGGGTCACCGCCGCCGGCGAGGACGCCGGATTCACCGCTCCCGCAGTCCTGCTGCCGCTGGCCGCAGGCGGCGCGCTGATCGCCGGGTTCGTGCGGCGATCGCTGCGCATCTCGTCCCCGCTGCTGGACCTGCGGGTGCTCGGCAACCGGACGACCGGCACCTCGGCCGTCCTGCTGGCCCTGTTCGCGGCCGGCTACTTCGGCTCGATGTTGTTGCTGCCGCTGTACTTCCAGGTGGTTCGTGGCGAGTCGGCACTGGTGGCCGGGGCGCTCGGCATCCCGTTCGCACTCGCCTCCGGGGCGACCATGCAGGTAGCAGGCCGGTTGATCGACCGGATCCCCCCGGGTCGATACCTGCCCGCTTCGATCACGGTGGCGCTCACCGGTTTCGTCCTGTTCCTGGTCCAGCTTGATGCCGATGCGTCGTACTGGTCGCTCGGCGCCACCATGCTGCTGATGGGTGCGGGCGGCGGCGGCACGCTGATGCCGGTGATGACCACGGCGACCCGGCCGCTGCGCCGGGAGCAGCAGGCCGCGGGGTCGACCGTCCTGAACATGATCAGCACCACCGCCATGGCCGTCGGCATCGCCGTGAACTCGGTGCTGCTGAGCGCCGTGCTCCCGGTGGACGGTGGCCTGCAGACCCTGCACGGGATGGATCCGGCGCAGCGCACCGGCCTGGCTCCCGCGCTGGCCGAGGCGTTCCAGCACACCTACCTGCTCGCCCCGGCTCTGATCGGCCTGGCGCTGGTTCCGGCGTTGCTGCTGCCGCGTACCCGGATCTCGGCCCCGGACGCCGGTTGAGGAATCCGGCCCATCATCGGACACGGCTGCCGGGATGGGCCGGATCGCCCGCGCACCGGCCTCGACGATTGCTGCAGCTCCGCGATCGAGCGGCACAACCGGACCCATCCGGCCCGGACAGCGACTCCACACTCCTCCGATCGCCGCTTGCGACATGACACCATGGGCGCATGAAGAGCTCGGTGTTCACGGTGACGACCGGCCGCCGCGAAACGGTCCACGACATCACCCCGCAGTGCGCGGACTTCGCCACGCAATCCGGTTCCGACGGCCTGCTGCACGTATTCGTGCCGCATGCCACCGCGGGAGTGGCGATCCTGGAACTGGGCGCCGGCAGCGATTCCGACCTGCTCGCCGCCCTGGACGACCTGCTGCCCGCCGACGACCGGTGGCGGCACGCGCACGGCTCCCGCGGACACGGCCGCTCGCATGTCATGCCCGCGCTGATCCCGCCCTATGCCACGATTCCGGTCGTCGACGGCCGACTCGCCCTCGGCACTTGGCAGTCGATCGCCCTGGTCGATCTGAATGTCGACAACCCCGACCGCCAGGTCCGGCTCTCATTGCTCACCGACGCGAACTGAACCGTCGGCGAGCACCGCGCCGCGCGGCTAGACCGGCATCCGCAACCGGTCGAGCCGCCACGAACCCCGAGCCCGCTCGACACGGGTCAACTCCGGGTCAACCAGGTGACCTGCGTTCCGTTCCCGAATTCCCGCCGCCGGTCCACCGTGAACCCGGTCGGCCGGAACGGGCCGTCGAAGGCGCGAACCCCGGCACCGGCGACGACCGGATAGCTCTTGATGACCAGCTCGTCGATCTCGTCGACGAGCTGACCCGCGAGGTTCCCACCGCCGCACAGCCAGATGTCGAGGCCATCGCCCTGCTTGAGCTCGCGGACCAACTCGACCGGGTCGCCGGAGTAGATCTCCACGCCGGGGTGGTCGGCCTGATCCAGCGAGGACGAGACGACATACTGCTTCATGTGTTGGAAAGGGCTCTCGACGTGCTCGTCCGGGAGGATGTAGGTGCCGCGGCCCATCAGCACGGTGTCCCAGAGCTTGGCGGGGAGCTGGGGGTCGAGCCCCACATGCGGGCGCAGGTGGGTGGGCATGGCGTCGGGGAACCGGGGGGTCATCCAGTCGATGTAGTCCTGCGGCGTCGGGAAGAAATCCACTTCCCCGTGCGGACCGGCGATGTAGCCGTCGAGGGTGACGCCGATGTAGTAGACGAGCTTTCGCATGGATACCGCCTTAGCTGTTGTACTCTGATTATAGTGATTTCAACGTAGTACTACAGACGGAGTGGTGTCAAGATGCGGACGAACCCGGAACGCAGGCAAGCACTCGTCGACGCGGGCATCGAGGTACTCGCCCGCGACGGCGCGCGCGGACTCACCTTTCGTGCAGTCGACAAGCAGGCCGGAGTACCGGCCGGAACAGCATCGAACTATTTCGCGAATCGCGACGACCTGCTCACCCAGATCGGGAGCCGGTTCTACGAACGGCTGGAGCCGAGCGACGAGGCGATGGCCAAACTGGAGGGCCCGCGGACCGCCGCGAACATCACCGAGCTGATGTACGACGTGGTCACCCGGATCGAGAACTTCGACACCGGCTACCTGGCGATGCTCGAGCTGCGCCTGGAGGCCACCCGGCGCCCCGAGCTGCGCAAGGTCCTCACCGAGCGGGTACGCGCGGATATCGAGTTCAATGTGCGCAATCACCTCGACTCCGGCATGCCCGGTGACGAGGACACCGTACTACTGCTCTACTTCGCCCTGAACTGGCTGATCGTGGACCGGCTCACGCTGCCGGACCTCTTCACCACCGAGCAGACCCGGCACCTGATCGAAACCGCCGTCACCCGCGCCATCGGCACTTCGGACGGAAGCTCGACCACCGATCGGTGAGGCGCGCGTCTACCACCGGCCGGAACTCGGTGGCACGAAAACGGGCCGTGGCGATTGCCACGGCCCGTTTCGAATCTGCAGTGCGTCAGCGGTTCTGCAGCAGCACTTCCGCGATCTGGATGGTGTTCAGCGCGGCACCCTTGCGCAGGTTGTCACCGGCGATGAACAGGGCCAGGCCGCGGCCGTCCGGCACGCCCGGATCCTGTCGGATTCGGCCGACCAGGGACTCGTCCTTACCGGCCGCTTCCAGCGGGGTCGGCACGTCGACCAGCCGCACGCCCGGGGCGGCGGCCACGATCTTGCGGGCCTGTTCCGGCGAGATCGGCTCGGCGAACTCGGCATTGATCGACAGCGAGTGCCCGGTGAACACCGGCACCCGCACGCAGGTACCGCTGACCAGCAGGTCGGGCAGGCCGAGGATCTTGCGGCTCTCGTTGCGCAGCTTCTGGTCCTCGTCGGTCTCACCGGATCCGTCATCGACCAAACCGCCGGCCAGCGGCACCACGTCGAAGGCGATCGGCGCAACGTACTTGTTCGGCTCCGGGAACTGCACGGCGCTGCCGTCGTGCACCAGCTTCTCCGCCTCCGGCGCCACCGCGCGGATCTGGGTGGCGAGCTCCTCGACACCGGCCAGACCGCTACCCGAGACCGCCTGGTACGACGAGACGATCAGGCGCTGCAGACCGGCCGCATCGTGCAGCGGCTTCAGCACCGGCATCGCGGCCATGGTGGTGCAGTTCGGGTTGGCGATGATGCCCTTGGGCAGGTTGCGGGTCTGCTCCGGGTTCACCTCGCTGACCACGAGCGGCACCTCGGGATCCTTGCGCCAGGCCGACGAGTTGTCGATGACGGTCACACCGGCGGCGGCGAACCGCGGCGCCTGCACCTTCGACATGGTGCCGCCGGCGGAGAACAGCGCGATGTCCAGGCCGGTCGGATCGGCGGTCTCGGTGTCCTCGACCACCACTTCCCCGCCGCGCCACGGCAGCTTCTTGCCCGCCGACCGCGCCGAAGCAAAGAACCGCACCTCGTCGGCCGGGAAGTTGCGCTCCTCGAGCAGTTTGCGCATCACGGCGCCGACCTGTCCGGTCGCGCCGACGACTCCTACGCGTACACCCATGGCTTATCGCCCCGTTCCGGCGTGGACCACGGCGACCTCGTCGCCGCCCAGGTCGAACGCCTTGTGCAGTACCTGTACCGCCTCGTTCAGCTGCGATTCCGCGACGAGCACCGAGATCCGGATCTCCGAGGTCGAGATGAGGTCGATGTTCACACCGGCCTCGGCCAGCGATTCACAGAACGTCGCGGTGACGCCGGGGTGGCTCTTCATACCGGCACCGACCAGCGACACCTTGCCGATGCTCTCGTCGGCCTGGATCTCGCTGAAGCCGATCTCGCGCTGCCGCTCGGTGAGGATCTCCACCGCGCGCGGCAGATCGGTCTTCGGCAGCGTGAACGTGATGTCGGTCTTACCGGTCTCGGCCTCGGAGACGTTCTGCAACACCATGTCGATGTTGATCTCGGCGTCGGCGACCGCCCGGAACACCTTGGCGGCGTAGCCCGGCTTGTCCGACAGGCCGACGACGGTCACCTTGGCCTCGCTGGCGTCGTGCGCCACGCCGGTCAGGATTGCCTGCTCCATCGGAATGTCCTCCATAGATCCTTTGACGATGGTGCCCACCTTGTCGGTGTACGACGAGCGGACGTGGACGGGCACGTTGTACCGCCGGGCGTATTCGACGCACCGCAGCATCAGTACCTTCGAACCACATGCGGCCATCTCCAGCATCTCCTCGAAGGAGACCTGCTCGAGCTTCTGCGCATCACCGACGATGCGCGGATCGGCGGTGAAGATGCCGTCCACATCGGTGTAGATCTCGCACACATCGGCCTCGAGTGCGGCCGCGAGGGCGACGGCGGTGGTATCGGAGCCGCCGCGGCCCAGGGTGGTGACGTCCTTGCTGTCCTGGCTCACGCCCTGGAACCCGGCCACCAACACGATGGTGCCGTCGTTCAGGGCCTCCCGGAGGCGTCCGGGGGTGACGTCGATGATCTTGGCCTTACCGTGCGCACCGGTGGTGATCACGCCGGCCTGGGAGCCGGTGAAGGAGCGAGCCTCCTCACCGAGTTCGTGGATAGCCATTGCGACCAAGGCGTTGGAGATGCGCTCACCGGAGGTGAGCAGCATGTCCATTTCACGGGCCGGTGGGTCCGGCGAAACCTGCTCGGCCAGGTCGAGCAGTTCATCGGTGGTATCGCCCATCGCCGAGCAGACGACGACGACGTCATGGCCCTGCTTCTTGGTCTCGACGATCCGTTCGGCAACCTTGCGGATCCGTTCGGCGGTGGCCACCGAGGATCCTCCGTACTTCTGGACAACGAGCGCCACAGCGGGGTCCTCACAGTCGACTATCAGGGGCAACGGCTATCCAGGGTACCGGCGATGCATCGGCGGTCCGGGCGCTACCTGCTCGAGTTGTGTGACAGCGCACATCCGGGCCGCGCCGCCGATTGCCGCGGAATCGACCGCTTTCCGCCTGGTCGGCGCAGGTGCGCAACCAATCAACCTACGGCACAGTAGGTACGGGCCACAACTGGACGTCCGTACATGAAGATCACGTGTTGACGATCACTGTCGGCGCTGTGCACAATCGGCGTCACATTTGCTCGACCGGGGGTGCGGAGGTAGGACACAGTGCGCTCGAAAACCGACATCCGGTTCACCGTGGCCGCCGATATCACCCAGGTGACCGACGCACTGCTGGCGGTGGAACTCCTACCGGAATGGTCGACCTCCTACAGCGACGTCCGGGTCGGTGCGCGGGACGACTACGGCCGGCCCCGCCGGGTCTTCGTCACCGCGCACTTCATGGGCAATTCCGATATGCAGGTGCTGGAATACACCTGGGAACCGGAACGGGTGTCCTGGCAGGTGGTGGACAGCACCCGCGGCTCCAAGGGCGGTGGCCGGTTCGACTTCACGCCGGGCCCGCACGGCACCGATATGGAGTACCACGTGGAGCTGCACCTGCCGTTGCCGATTCCGGGCATGCTGCTGAACCGGACGCTGCGCAAGGTCAACGATCAGGTGGTCGGCAACTTCATCGAGTTCGCCGAGCGGTTCCCGGAGATCGAGAACTACCACGCGGTCTGACCCTCAGGACTCGACCGGCACAGTGACCTTCTCGGTCGACACCTGCGCCGCGGCGGCCCCACCCTTCTGCCGGACCGCGGCGGCGATCTGATCCAGGTTCTCCTCGAGCATGTCCGCGACCAGTTCGTCGGTCCGCGGGTCGGCCAGTACCTGCTGCAGCATCCGGTACACGGTGTCGGCGATCAGGCGGACGATCTCGTCGTGGAACGGGATGTAGCGCAACTTGCCGGTCTGCGGATCGTTCTTGATCAGGTCGACGATCATGTCGTCGATCTGGTTCCGGTTCTCCTCGAATGCCCGGGCGATGTTGCGGGTGTAGTGGCCGGTGCGCAGCACCCGGGCCACCTCGTCGATGATCGCGACGGTCATCGGGCGTTTGATGATGTCGACGATCGTCGACACGAACCGTCCCACCACCGCGGCGGTCACCCGCTCACCCAGCGCCCGGTCGGTCATCCGGGCGAGCCGTACCACCACGACCACGATTCGCAGCAGCCGGAAGGTGCGGAAGATCGGGCTGGTCACCGGAATCATGCCGAGAATCTCGTACCAGTACACCAGCGGGAACGTCCACGGCCAGCCCGCCCGGCGCCAGCGCCACAGGAACTCGGCGGCGAAGATGCCACAGATGGTCCAGTCGGCGATCACCACGCCGCGGTAGATGTCCGGCGGAACCGTGAAGAAGGTGACCCAGCCGACCAGGATCACCGAGACCACGGCCAGCACCAGCATGAACAGGTCGATCCACAGGCTGGGGGTCTTGGCCCGCGCGTCCGGTAGTTCGTCGACCCGATCCGGCCCGGCCGCCACCGTCGTTCGGGCCGCCGCCGTCCGCTCGGCCACACCTGCTCCCTTCACCGATTCGCCTCGCCGAGGGTAGCGGCCGGTCCGCCGTTCGGGCAGCGGTTCACCCGGCGCGCCCCGCTCACCGGCCGGACCGCAGCACCGCCTCGATATTCCGTTCGGCCAGTGCCGTGATGGTGAGCGACGGGTTCGCCGTGGCGGTGCTGCCCGGGATCATCGCGCCGTCCGTCACATACAGGCCGGGGTGGCCGTGCACCCGGCCGTGCCCATCAGTGGCCTTGCCCAGGACGGCACCACCGAGCGGGTGCGCGGTGAACCGGGCGTTCGCGTCGTAGCCCAGCGCCCCGTACTCGGCCAGCGCACCGGCCCGGTCGGCGATCCGCCGATCCACGCTGCGGGCGGCGTCGACGACCTGCTGCTGGGCGGCACCGGGCCAATGCAGGACCGCACGATCGGCCGCGCGGTCGTAGCCGAAATCGGCGCGGGTCGAGTCGAGCACGATCCCCAGCGAGGCCAGCGCCCCGGTTTCGAACGGGATGCCCGGGATGTACCAGTTCTCCAACGTCAGCGCAACCGTGGAGGAGTCGAAGATCCGGCTCGCGCTGGGCACCCCTTGGCCGTGCCCGGCCACCGAACTGGCGCCGCGGGCCAGCACCACATCGCCGTTGGTGCCCCAACCGCCACCGACGTGTTCGTTCAGTTCCGGCAGCGCACCGGTGGCCCGGGCCCGGACCAGCAGTTCGGTGGTGCCCACCGAACCGGCACCGAGAAACAGCCGGTCGCAGGTCAGGGTGCGGGTGGCGAGCACCGCGCCGGTCGGAGCCAGGGTGCTGACCTGCACCGAATACCCGCCGCCCGGCTCGGCGGCGATGGCATCCACCCGGTGCCCGGGGAAGATCCGGCAGCGCCCGGTGGCCTCGGCCTCGCGCAGATAGTTCTGGTTCAGGTCGAACTTGGCGCCGTTGGAATTTCCCAGGTTGCTGCGCGCCACGGTCGCCGACGGCCGGGTTGTGCCGCCGAGTTCACCGCGCAGCACATCCCAGTTGAAGATCGATTCGCTGGGCACCGGACGGTAGCCGGCCCGGCGCACCTGATCGTCCCAGGCCCGGGAGTGCGTGAACGGATCCGAGTGGTAGATATCGGGCGGCATGGCATCGAGCCGCAGTTTCTGCCGCACCCGCGGGTAGTAGACGCGTTCCAGCTCGCCGTAGTCGACCACGCCACCGAAGACATGATCGAACAGGTCCTTCGGTGGCGCGATCATCACGCCGGTGAACACCACCGAGCCGCCGCCCACCGCGGCCGCGCGCCACACATCGATGCCCGGGTACTCGGTGACATCGAGTACGCCACCGAACGATTCGAAGAACATCGGCACCTTGGTGACGCCGGTGAAACTGGTGCGATGCCAGAAGCCGCGGCCGTCGGGCAGATCGTCGCCGGTGAAGATCTCCCGCCAGGGATCGTTGGGCCAGCGTGAGCC
The DNA here is from genome assembly GCF_056627695.1 of Nocardia sp. KT25-26. Lineage (NCBI taxonomy): Bacteria > Bacillati > Actinomycetota > Actinomycetes > Mycobacteriales > Nocardiaceae > Nocardia > Nocardia sp. KT25-26. Next base: position 34,718 of record NZ_CM152813.1, read on the forward strand.
ACGTTCCAGGACCGAACAGTCGACACCCGCCTCGGCCAGCCGCAGGGCGGTGACCGCCGCACCGAAGCCGGATCCGATGACGATCGCGGAACTGTGTTCCGGCGCGGCCGGCAGATCGGCGAAGATCTCCGGTACCCACAGCGGGAACATCGCGGAACGCGGATCCGCGGCCGCCCGTCCCGGTCCGAGCAGCGCCGCGGCGGCGCCACCGGCTGCCACCAGCCCCGTCGCCTTGAAAAAGGCGCGTCTGTCCACGCGGCCACCTCCCTCATCACGCATGGCCGTGCGCAGGCTACCGCGAAGCGGCGGACGACACATCACCTGCGCAACCGACTTGTCGATCGTCACAAGTGACCGGGCGTTACGCCGTCGGGTCCGGTACCGGGGCCGGGGATCGCGCCGCGTAACACCCGGATTCGCCGCTCAGGAAGTGAGCAGCCGGATCACCGCGACGGAGCCGACGACCACGATCACGGCCCGCAGTGCGGTGGGCGACATCGAACGACCCAGCCGGGCACCCACCTGACCACCGATCACCGCACCGGCCGCGACGAGCGCCGCAGCCTGCCAGTTCACGTCGGCGATGACGACGAAGATCGCCGCCGAGACCCCGTTGACCAGCAGTGCCAGGACGTTCTTCACTCCGTTGAGGCGCTGGATGTCCTCGTGCAGGAAGACGCCGAGCAGCCCCAGCAGCAGCACCCCCTGGGCCGCACCGAAGTAGCCGCCGTAGATGCCGGTGGCGTACACCGCGGTGAACAGGATCGGGCCGCCGTGTGCCGGCGTCGCGGCATCCTCGGCCCGCCGCCGCTTGACCCAGGCGGCCAGCCGTGGCTGCACCACCACCAGCACCAGTGCCGCGACGATCAGCACCGGGACGATCGCCCGGAACGCCGACTCCGGCATCACCAGCAGCAGGATCGCACCGGTGATGCCACCCAGCAACGACGCGGTACCCAGCTGGATCAGCCGGGCCCGCTGCCCGGCGAGCTCACGCCGGTAGCCGATGGCGCCGCTCAGCGAGCCCGGCACCAGACCGATGGTGTTCGACACATTCGCGGTGACCGGCGGGATCCCGAAGGCGAGCAGCACCGGGAAGGTGATCAGGGTGCCCGATCCGACGATCGTGTTGATCGCGCCGGCGCCGATACCCGCGCCGAACACCGCCAGCTGTTCCCACCAGATCATGCCCGAAATTTCCCGTTCTGCTGTCCCGAGTCGTCGAAGCCACCGGTCGTCCACACGGGCGACCCACGCCGTCGAAACGGTACCGACCGGGTGGTGCCGGTCGTACCGCAGCACTCGTCGCCGCGGCTCCGAATACCAGATGGCTCGAGAGCGGGTACCGGGCACTGCTAGAATGTTGGACATCATGCAGCGGGCTCTTCTTCTCGGCCGCCGCGACGGGGTCTGATCGGACCGGCTCCCGTCGCGGGGTTTCATCGCGCCGGTCGACCCCCAAAATCTGGGATTCCACCAACCCACGGAGAAATCGCATGTCCCCGGCTGACGCTTTCGTATCCGCTCCGCGCACCATCACCGCGCCGAGCAAGCCCGCCCCGGCCGACCAGCCATCCTGGAACCGGCAGCGGAATTCGTCCATGCCCACCTACCGTTACCGGCCGTTCGCCGAGGAGGTCGAGCCGATCACGCTGCCCGACCGCACCTGGCCGGACAAGATCATCGACCGGGCGCCGGCGTGGTGCGCCGTCGACCTGCGCGACGGCAACCAGGCCCTGATCGACCCGATGAGCCCGGCCCGCAAGCGCCGCATGTTCGACCTGCTGGTGCGGATGGGCTACAAGGAGATCGAGGTCGGGTTCCCGGCCGCGAGCCAGACCGACTTCGACTTCGTCCGCGAGATCGTCACCGACGGCGCCATCCCGGACGATGTCACGATCCAGGTGCTGACCCAGTGCCGTCCGGAGCTGATCGAACGCACCTTCGAGGCCTGCGACGGGGCCCCGAACGTGATCGTGCACTTCTACAACTCCACCTCGATCCTGCAGCGCCGGGTGGTGTTCAAGGCCGACCGGGCGGCGATCCGGAAGATCGCGACCGACGCGGCCCGGTTCTGCCTGGAGACCGAACAGCGCTACCCGGATACCCGGTGGCGCTACGAGTACAGCCCCGAGTCCTACACCGGCACCGAACTGGAGTACGCCAGGGAGGTCTGCGACGCGGTCTCCGAGATCATCGCGCCGACGCCGGACAAGCCGCTGATCATCAATCTGCCGGCCACGGTGGAGATGGCCACACCGAACGTCTACGCCGACTCCATCGAGTGGATGCACCGCAACCTGGCCCGCCGGGATTCGATCGTGCTGTCGCTGCATCCGCACAACGACCGCGGTACCGCGGTGGCGGCCGCCGAGCTGGGCTACCAGGCCGGCGCCGACCGCATCGAGGGCTGCCTGTTCGGCAACGGTGAGCGCACCGGCAACGTCTGCCTGGTCACCCTGGGTATGAACATGTTCTCCCGGGGGATCGACCCGCAGATCAACTTCTCCGATATCGACGAGATCCGCCGCACCGTCGAGTACTGCAACCAGCTGAACGTGCCCGAGCGGCATCCGTACGGCGGCGACCTGGTCTACACCGCGTTCTCGGGCAGCCACCAGGATGCGATCAACAAGGGCCTGGACGCGATGAAGCAGGCGGCCGATACCCAGGGCGCCGATATCGACGACATCGTCTGGGAGGTGCCGTACCTGCCGATCGACCCCAAGGACGTCGGCCGCACCTATGAGGCCGTCATCCGGGTGAATTCGCAGTCCGGCAAGGGCGGGGTCGCCTACATCATGAAGACCGATCACGGCCTGGCGCTGCCGCGCCGGCTGCAGATCGAGTTCTCCCAGGCGGTGCAGCGCATCACCGACGGTGAAGGCGGCGAGGTGACGCCCAAGGAGATGTGGGACGTCTTCTCCGAGGAGTACCTGAGCCCGATCACCCCGCTGGAGCGGATCAAGCAGAAGGTGACCGCCTCCGAGACCGACGGTGGGGTCGACTCGATCGTCGCCACGGTGAAGGTCGACGGCGTGGAGCAGGAGGTCACCGGTTCGGGCAACGGCCCGCTGGCCGCCTTCGTGGACGCCATTGCCGAGCTGGGGTACGACGTGCGGGTGCTGGACTACTCCGAGCACGCCATGTCGGCCGGTGACGACGCCCAGGCCGCCGCGTACGTGGAGTGCGCAGTCGGCGACAAGGTGGTGTGGGGTGTGGGCATCGCCACGTCCATCACCACCGCCTCGCTGCGGGCGGTGGTCTCGGCGGTCAACCGCGCCGCCTGAACCATCACTTACAACGCAGCTGCGGGCCGGAATCCGGGTGGTGCCGGGCCGGCCCGCGGCCGTCCCCTGCTGCCCCGCTGCCGCAGGCAGGGCCGCTAGCGCCGTGCTAGCGTTGACGACGCATTTCAAGCGCCGAGCTCTCTGCTCGACTTCCGGGCAGATGGGGGAACTGTGACCAACAACGACCAGAATCCGACTTCGCCGCCCTGGCTGCAGAGTTCTTCGGCGGACAGCTCCGACGACGTCGCGGCCGCAGGGACACAGAAGGTGGCCGATCCGGAGCCTGCTCCGGACACGGACACCGAGCGGCCCGGTGATGCCGCGGCGAAGGCCACCACCGACGAGCCGGAGGCCGCGCCGGCAGCAGCGCCGAACCCGGCCGAAGAGACACCCGGGTTCGCGGAACAGACCGTCTTCGAACCGGGTGGTTTCGCCCCGGGGCAGTTCGCACCCGGCCCCTTCCCCGGAGATCCGCAACAAGCTCCGCCCGGGCAGTTCCCGCCCGCCCCGAACGGGCAGTTCCCGCCGGCCGCCGGCCTGCCCGGCCAGTTCGCACCAGGACAGTTCTCGGGCGAGCAGCCGATGCCCGGCCCCGACGGCGGATTCGCTCCCCCCGGACAATTCCCCGGCGACCAACCCATGCCCGGCCCCGACGGCGGATTCGCTCCCCCCGGACAATTCCCCGGCGACCAACCCATGCCCGGCCCCGACGGCGGATTCGCTCCCCCCGGACAATTCCCCGGCGACCAGCCGCCCACCGGCGGATACCCGACCGGACAGTTCCCGCCCGGGCCACCGCCCGGACCGAATGGGCAGTTCCCCCCGGAGATGGGACCGGCGGGGCAGTTCCCGCCGGGACAGTTCTCGGGTGAGCAGCCGATGCCCGGCCCCGGCGGTTATCCGACCGGGCAGTTCGCGCCCGCGCCGGCCCCCGAGCAGCCGCAGGGTCCGCCCGCGGACGGCTTCCCCGATGTGCCGGCCACCGCACCGGAACAGGATCCCTCGGCCGGTTCGATCAACGGCTGGGCACCACCGCCGGCACCGCCGTTCCAGCAGCCGGCCCCCGGGCAGCAGCCACCCGGTGGGATGCCCGGGCAGCCGCAGTGGCCGGGCGGCCCGGCGCAGGGCGCGCCGGGTGCTCAGCCGTTCCAGCCGCAGCACGTACCACAGCCGGGACAGCCGGGGCATGCGGTGAACGACCTGAACCTGTTGAAGCGGGCGCGCCGTTCGCCGCGCAGCGGGTGGCGGCGTGCCGTGCACAAGGTGTCCGCCGGCCGGATCAACCCGGGTGAATCCGCGGCCGATGTGGTGCATCGCGACCTCGTCGACCGGGTGAACCAGCCGGTGCGCGGCGACTACCGGATCGCGATCCTGTCGTTGAAGGGCGGTGTCGGCAAGACGACGACCACCGTCGGGCTCGGGTCCACTTTCGCCTCGATGCGCGGTGACCGCGTGATCGCCATCGATGCCAATCCCGACCTCGGCACGCTCGCCCACCGGGTCCCGCGGCAGACTCGTTCCACGGTGCGGAACCTCCTCGAGGATCAGCAGATCACCCGCTATTCGGATGTCCGGGCGCATACCTCCCAGGCACCCAGCCGACTGGAGGTGCTGGCCTCCGAACAGGACCCGGCGGTCTCGGAGGCGTTCAGTGAGGCCGATTACCGCAAGGCGATCGGCATCCTGCAGTCCTTCTACAACATCATCCTCACCGACTGCGGTACCGGCCTGATGCATTCGGCCATGTCCGGGGTGCTGGACATGGCCAGTTCGCTGGTGCTGGTGACCTCCCCGGCGATCGACGGCGCCCGCAGCGCATCGGCCACCCTGGACTGGCTGGATCACCACGGTTACAGCCGGCTGGTGGAGCGCACGGTCGTGGTGGTCAACGCCTCCCGGCGCGGCGCCTCCACCGTCGATCTGGACCAGTTGCGCAGGCTGTTCCTGGACCGGACCCGGGCCGTGCAGGTCGTCCCCTTCGACGATCACCTCGCCGAGGGCGCCGAGATCGATCTGGAACTGGTCGGCAAGCCGACCCGGCGGGCGCTGCTGGAGCTCGCGGCCATGGTCGCCGACGACTTCGGCTATGTCGCCAACCAGCAGTACGGTCCCGGCCCCGGGATGCCACCCGGTCCGATGTGATCAGCTCTCGGTCGCCTGCCGGGCCGCTGCCGTGAAGGCGGCGAGCACGGCGGCGATCGCCGGGCGCCGGGTCGCCTGTGGCCGGATCACCAGGTCGTAGACCCGGGCCGCCCGCACCCCCGCGAGCGGCCGCACCACCAGTCCCGGATGGGTGACCGCGAAGCGGGGCATCAGTGCGGCCCCGTAGCCGGCCGCGACCACGGCTTCGATCACCTGGAAGTCGTTGAACCGCTGGGTGACCCGCGGGCGGACACCGGAGATCGTCGCGATCGATTCCAGTACGTCGTCGACCGGGAAACCGCCCCGCACGCTCACCAGATCGGTCCGGGCCAGCTCGGCCGGACGCACCGAGCGCCGTTCGGCGAGCGGATGTCCCGCCGCGACGATCACGTCGATCGGTTCCCGCATCAGAGTGCGTACCGCCAGCCGCGGCCCGGCCGGCGGTGCCGAGCGCTCGTCTCGATGCGTGAGTACCACGTCGTAGTCGGCGAGCAGCCGTTCCGCCGCCGTCGGTGGCACATCCTCGTCACCGGCCCGGACGGTCACGTCGGTACCGGCCAGTTCCGCGAAGACCTGCGGCAGCAGCAACGCCGCCCCGGTCGGGAAGGCCGCCACCCGCACCCGGCCGCGGGGCGAGCCCCGGTAGTGGGCCATCTCGGTGACCGCGCGATCCATGGCGGCCAGCACATCGTCGGCCCGCAGCACCAGGGCCTGCCCGGCATCGGTGAGCCGCACCCGTCGCCCGTCCGGTTCCAGCAGTTCGACGCCCGCTTCCCGGGCCAGCACTTTCAGTTGCTGGGATACCGCGGACGGGGTCATCGACAATGCCTGCGCCACGGCTGCGACGGTGCCGCGGTCGGCCAACTCCCGCAGGATCCGGAGTCGTTCCACCGAAAACATGAAGCAAAACTACATCGTTGATGCGAGAATGTTCGATTGTCCTGTAGGTTTTCGGTCCGCACGATGAAATGGTGACCAATCGTGATCGCCTGCTCGGACTCACCGTCGTCGTGTTGTGGGGTGTCAACTTCCTCGCGATCCGCATCGGCCTGGACCACTTCCCGCCGTTCTTCTTCGCCGCCCTGCGGTTCGCGGTGATCGCGGTACCGGTGCTGCTGCTCGTCCCCCGGCCCGCGGTGCCGGCGCGCTGGCTGCTGCTGTACGGCACGGGTTTCGGCATCCTGCAGTTCGGATTCCTGTTCACCGCCATGCAGGCCGGGATGCCGACCGGACTCGCCTCACTGGTGTTGCAGTCCTCGGCACCGTTCACCGTGCTGCTGGGCGCAGTACTGCTGCGCGAACGGCTGCGGCCGATCCAGGTGGCGGGGCTGTTCGTCGCCGGGGCCGGGATGGCGATCATCGGCTGGGAACGTTCGGCGCCCGCCACCCTGGTACCGGTCCTGCTGACGCTGGCGGCCGGACTGGGCTGGGCGCTCGGCAACATCGGCGCACGCCGGGCGAGCGCCGAAGCCCCCGGCACCGATCCGTTGCACCTCACCCTCTGGATGTCGGTGGTGCCGGTGCTGCCGTTGCTGGCGCTGTCGATGTTCGTCGAAGGTCCGGGCACCGGGTTCCGGGCGCTGGGCGCCGCATTCTCCGCCGACGGACTGCCCGCGCTGGCGGCCCTGGCCTATATCGCGGTTGTCGCGACCGTCTGCGGCTCCGGCCTGTGGACCTACCTGATGAGCCGCTATCCGGCCGGGTCGGTGGCACCGTTCTCGCTGCTGGTTCCGGTGATCGGGATCGGCGCCGCCTGGCTGGTGCTCGGCGAACGCCCCTCGGCCCCCGAACTGGCCGGTGCCGCGATCGTGATCGCGGGCGCGTTCGCCGCCACCACCGCCGCAACATCCAGGTCCCACCGCACGATGACGAACGTTATGGCTAGCATGTCAGCGCCGGGAGCAAACAGGAGCTGACACGTACATGGCGGACACGCGACGGACCGTAACGCGGCGGTCCCTCCTCCGGGGTGCGGTCGCGGTGGGGGCGACAGCAGCCGCGGCGAGTGGACTGAACACCGCACCGGCGACCGCCGCGGGGCCGGGCCGGCGCGTGGCGGTGCTCGGCGGTGGGGTCGCCGGTCTCACCGCCGCCCACGAATTGGCCGAGCGCGGTTTCGAGGTGACCGTCTACGAGCGCCGGGCGCTCGGCGGCAAGGCCCGCAGCATCCCGGTCCCGGGCAGCTCCCGCGGCGGCCGGCCCGAACGCCCCGGTGAACACGGATTCCGCTTCTTTCCCGGCTTCTATCGCAATATCCCGGACACCATGCGCCGGATCCCGGTCGCCGGCAATCCGGACGGGGTGTGGAACAACCTCATCACGGTGTCCCAGGCCCGGTTCTCCCGGCGCGACGGTGACGATTTCGTGCTGGCGCTGCCGGAGAATCCGACTGCCGCGACCGACCCGGAGGTCTTCCGGGAAACCCTCGGCGCCACCATCGCCACCGCCCTGCAGATGCCGCCCGCCGAGGCCGGGTACTTCGCGAATCGGCTGCTGGTGTTCAACAGCAGCTGCACCGAACGCCGATTCGGCCAGTGGGAGTACACGTCGTGGTACGACTTCGTGCGCGGACACGAACGCTCCCACGAATTCCGGTCGCTGCTCTCCCGCTCGCTGACCAGCATCATGGTCGCGGCCAAGGCCGATCTCGCCAGTGCCCGCACCATCGGCAGCATGGGCGAACAGTTCCTCGGCAACCCGCTCGGCGTCGGCAACGACGGCGGCCTGGACCGGGTGCTGAACAACCCGACCAACATCGCCTGGATCGATCCGTGGGCGGATCGCCTGCGCGACCTCGGCGTCCGGTTCGAACTGGGCGCCCGGGTGCAGGGCCTGGACCTCCGCGGCGGGCGAATCACCGGGGCGCGGATCACTGATGCGACGGGTGCGGCGCGCACGGTCGAAGCCGACCACTTCGTGGTGGCCTTCGCCGCCGAGCAGGCCCGGAAACTGTGGTCCGGCGATATCCTCGACGCCGCACCGGAACTGGCCGGGATGAGCCGGTTGCACGTCGACTGGATGACCGGCATGCAGATCTATCTACGCCGTCCGGCCGCTATCGCCGAGGGGCACACCGCCTATGTCGACTCGCCCTGGGCGCTCACCTCGATCAGCCAGAATCAGCTGTGGCGGCGGAAGCTGCCCGAATTCGGTGACGGCAACGCCGCCGACTGTCTCTCGGTGGACATCTCCGACTGGCACACGCCCGGCGTCCTGTTCGGCAAACCGGCACAGGAGTGCACCCACACCGAGATCTTCGAGGAAGTGTGGGCCCAGCTCACCGCACACCTCAACGACCGTGGCACGCTGCTGCGGCCAGCGGATGTGCACTCCTGGTTCCTCGACCCGGCGATCACCTGGGACGGCCGGCGCAACACCAATGCCGACCCGCTGCTGATCAATACCGCGGGCTCCTGGGACGACCGCCCCGAGGCGGGTACCGCCATCGCGAACATGTACCTGGCCGGCGACTACGTGCGCACCGATGTCGACCTGGCCACCATGGAGGGCGCCAACGAATCCGCCCGGGCCGCCGTGAACGCCATCCTGGATGCCACCGGCTCGGACGCGCCCCGATGCACCATCGAGAAGCTGCGCCGCACCCCCGGGCTGGAGCCGCTGCGGCAAGTGGACACCGAGCGTTATGCCCGCGGCCTGCCCAACATGTTCGACATCCCCTGATTCGGCAATGCTGCCTGCTTCCTCCCGGGTGGGCACACATAGACTCACGCCGTGGCAAATATCTCGGTGCGCGGGCGAATCGCCCTGCGGGCCGCGGCGGCAGCGTCGTGGGCATCGCAACGAGCGGGGCGCGGTAAGGGTTCGATGATCGGCGGGCTGATCGCGCTGAAGATCGATCCGACGATCATGGACCAGCTCGGCCGGGAACGCCGCACGGTGCTGGTGACCGGCACCAACGGTAAATCCACCACCACCCGGATGACCACGGCGGCCCTGGGCACACTGGGCCGGGTCGCCACCCAGGCCGATGGCGCGAATATGGACGCCGGCATCGTCGCTGCGCTCAGCGCGCACCGCGAGGTGCCGCTGGCCGCCATCGAGGTCGACGAACTGCATCTGCCGCATGTCAGCGACTCGCTGAACCCCGAGGCCGTGGTGTTGCTCAACCTGAGCCGGGACCAGCTGGACCGGGTCGGCGAGATCAACATGATCGAGCGCAAGCTGCGCACCGGGCTGGCCAGGCATCCGCAGGCGGTGGTGATCGCCAACTGCGACGACGTCCTGATCACCTCCATCGCCTACGACCACCCGAATGTGGTGTGGGTGTCGGCCGGTAGCGGCTGGGCGGTCGATGCCACCAGCTGCCCGCGCAGCGGTGAGCCGATCGTCTGGGAGGGCGAACACTGGCGCAGCACCGGCGCCGATTTCGAGCGGCCGGAACCGTCCTGGTGGTTGGAAGGTGACGACCTGTGCGGTCCGGACGGCTTCCGGGCCGCCCTGCACCTCGCCCTCCCGGGCCGGGCGAACCGGGGCAATGCCGCCCAGGCCGTCGCAGCCGCGGTCGCGCTGGGCGCGGATCCCGCCAAATCGGTCGATGCGGCGGGCACGGTCCGGGAGATCGCGGGCCGCTACCGCAGTGTGCGGGTGGGTGACCACGACGCCCGGCTGCTGCTGGCCAAGAACCCGGCCGGCTGGCAGGAGGCACTGTCGATGATCGACCCGAGTGCGGCCGGGCTGGTGATCGCGGTGAACGGCCAGGTGCCCGACGGCGAGGATCTGTCCTGGCTGTGGGATGTGCATTTCGAGCACTTCGAGGGCGTCCAGGTGGTGGCCGCCGGCGAGCGCGGCACCGACCTGGCGGTGCGGCTCACCTATGCCGGGGTGGCGCACACCCTGGTGCAGGATCCGCTGCGCGCCATCGAATCCTGCCCACCCGGGCAGGTCGAGGTGCTGGCCAACTACACCGCGTTCCGCGATCTCAACCGTGAGCTGGAGGCACGGAACTCATGAGCGACTCGACGATTCGGATCGGCCTGGTCCTGCCCGATGTGATGGGCACCTACGGTGACGGCGGCAATGCAGTGGTGCTGCGGCAGCGGCTGCGGATGCGCGGGCACGACGCCGAGATCATCGAGATCACGCTGTCCGACCCGGTGCCGAACTCCCTGGACATCTACACCCTCGGCGGCGCCGAGGACTCCGCCCAGCGGCTGGCCACCCGGCATCTGAGCACCTACCCGGGCCTGCAGGAGGCCGCGGCGAAAGGCGCCCCGGTGCTGGCGATCTGCGCCGCGATCCAGGTACTCGGGCAGTGGTACGAGACCTCGGCCGGGGAACGCGTCGACGGTGTGGGACTGTTCGACGCCACCACCGCACCGCAGCGGGAGCGTTCCATCGGCGAGGTGGCGAGCACTCCGCTGCTCGACGGCCTGACCGCACCCCTCACCGGGTTCGAGAATCACCGCGGCGGAACCGCGCTCGGCCCGGAGGCGGCGCCGCTGGGCCGGGTCACCCGCGGCGTCGGCAACGGGGTCGGCGACGGCACCGAAGGCGTCGTACAGGGGTCGGTACTGGGCACTTACATGCACGGTCCGGCCCTGGCCCGCAACCCGGAGCTCGCCGATCATCTGATCGCGCGGGCTCTGGGTGTCCCGGCGAGCGAATTGGCACCACTGGATCTGCCGGAGGTCGAGCAGCTGCGCCGCGAACGGCTCCGCGCCTGACCGCAGTCCGGCCCGCGGCGCGCTCGGCCCGCCACCGTTGTTGTCAGTGGTCGATGGCATGCTCCGAGCAGTCCCGTTCGATGCGAGACCTGGAGGTCCGGATGCCCGTCCCGTCCTGTTCGTCCTGTGCCGCCGCCGTCGATCACTGCCACGGAACGCTCGTGGTGCACACCGGACGGTTCACCGAATGCACCGAGGCCGATTGCCTCGATCCGGATCGCTACCGGCACACCTTCACCATCGACTGCGGCGATCTCGCCGGTGGCTGTTCGTGCGACCCGAGCCGATCCGTAGGGTGGGCCGGGTGAGTTATGACCACGTGCTGCTGCCGTCCGGGGTGGCCACCACCGCCGAACAGGTGGAGGCCTATCTGTCCGTGCAGCAGGGGCAGGAGGAGTCCGCACCGGTCGCCGCGATCGCGGCCGAGGTGAACCGGCGCAATGCGGAGATGGGCGCGGCGGATGCATTCCTCGATGTGACCGCGATCGGCGGGGACCGCACCGGCTCCGTACTGCGGGTACCGGCCCAGTACGACGCGATCGGGTTCGTGCGCGGGCTGCTCTTCGAACTGGCCACGCCCCGCAACTACGCCGTCTACGACCCGCAGCTGGCATGGTTGATCGATCCGGCGGGGCACGTTCCGGTCCAGGTGACGCACGGCGGGGCCGGCGATTTCCCATACCTCACCGAGGCACTCGCATACGGCTGGGTCGCCGGGCTGATGGATCCGAACCCGTATCTGATCGTCGAACGCGCCCCGCACAACTACATCCAGACCTACCGCAATGCCGGCGGTGAATACACGCTGGAGTACCGGGACGGATCGGCCGACCGCCATTTCGGTACCACCAGCACCGCTCCGGCCGAGGTGGCGGGGCTGATCTGGGCCTGGACCACCGGCGGGCCGGACGCCCTCACCGAGGTCGCCTGGGAGCGCATCGAACTGTGACCGCCCACCGGATGCCGCTGGCATCCCCGGGCACGGCAGGATAGGGCCTGTCGAGTACCGCACCCGGACAAGGAGCTCATTGTGGGACAGGTCAACGCCAGCAGTTCGATCGCCGTCGCGGCGGATCCGCAGCGCACCCTCGAAGCGATTGCCGACTACGAAACGGTCCGGCCGCGGATCCTCACCTCGCACTACCACGACTACAAGGTCGTCGAGGGCGGTACCGGGTCCGGAACGGTGGCGGAATGGACGCTGCAGGCCACCCAGAAGCGGTCCCGCAACATCCGGGCCGCGGTGTCGGTGGCCGATTCCATCGTCACCGAACGGGATGCCAACTCCACGCTGGTGAACACCTGGACGGTGTCGCCGGACGGGGCGGGCGCCCGGGTGACGCTGCGTACCACCTGGCAGGGCGCCGGCGGCGTGGCCGGCATCTTCGAGGGGATCTTCGCACCGCTGGGCCTGAAGAAGATCCAGGCCGAGGTTCTGGAGAACCTGAAGCGCGAACTCGCATAGCAGTTCAGTCCGCCAGTGGCCAGCACACTTCGGTGCGGTACTCGTGCGGATCACCGGTGCCGTCGGGTGCGAGCAGATACCTTTCCCGGATCGGCTCGCCCGGCAGCACCGTGTCGTGTTCGGCGACGTGACTGCCGAGCGCACCGTAGGTGCGGTCGCAGTCCTCGTACGGGCCACGATGCACGGCGACCGCGAACCGGCGGCGCGGCAGTTCCGTCACCACGAGCCCGTCCGGTGCGGTGATCCGGGCCCCCGCCGGCAGCGGAACGTAGGCGGACACCGCCCCGACGGCATCGGTGAAGAACTCCGCGGCGTAGGTCGCGCCGCCGATCCCGCCGGGTTCGACACCCGCGGCGGCCAGGCCTGCGTAGAGCCGGGCGAAGGCCGCGTCGCACCACGGCGAGATCCCGTCCCGGGGCACCTGCTCGGTCAGCACCAGCGCCCGGAACGCCGGGTCGGTCCGGTACTCGACGCGCAGTTCGGGCGCCGGAGCGAGCAGCTCCCGCAGCGAGGCCACCACCTCCCGGGTCCGCTGCAATTCGGCTTCCATCCGGGCCAGATGGGCCCGCAGTGCCTCATTGCGCATCGCCGGGTCCGGTGCGGCCAGCACCTCCCGGACCTGGGGTAACGGCATATCGAGTGCCCGCAGCCGCCGGATCAGATGCGCCCGCTCGACCTGGGTGGTTGCATACCGGCGATATCCGGTGCCCGGATCCACCGCCACCGGCTCCAGCAGCGCGATCTCATGGTAGTAACGCAGCGTCTTCACGCTGAGGTGGCTCAGCCGGGCGAATTCCCCGATCGACACGATCGCTGTCATGGGTTCAGCGAACACCCTCCAGCCGGGGGAGAGTCAAACGTCACCGCTCGGCCGGGGTGAGTACGAAGGCAGCAATCATATAGGGGTATTTGTCGACACCGTCGACCCAATAGCTGTACCCGAACCAGACATCCGGGGTCACTCGGCGGATTTCGTCGATCAGCTGCGGTACGCCACCCGGTCGGCCGTTGAGGACCCAACTGGGTTCACCGTCGATCATCGAGGGCGCGCGGTAGACATCCGTCTGGAGCAGTTCGACACCGGAAGCTGTGACGCGGTTCTGTGCGGTACCACCGTCCGGCCCGGTGGCGAAGGTCTTTCCGATCCAGTAGTCCGGCGCCGCCGCGGCCACCCGCGGCGGCCGGGTGACCCAGCCGTCGGCGGTGCCGGTGGGCACCGGGCCCGCCTCGGCATCCAGGTACAGCTGGTCCTGCTGGGCAACCGTGCAGTGGAACCGGAGGGACTCGATGGTCACCGCACGGTCGTCGGGGTCGATGACGCAACCGTCGCCGAGGTCCGTCGGCTGTGCCACCGCCGCCGGCGCGAACAACGACCACGCCGCCGCGGTCGCACCGAGAATCGAGGTAGCGAGGGCGCGCCACCGTAGTGCACCAGTCATATGTGTTTCTCCTGTTGCCGACATGGGCCCGACCCTCGTCCGATCATAGGTCGCCGGAATCGGCTGATGCCGGAACAACGGCAGCAATCGATCCGCTCCCCCTGCCCCGGACGGTGCCACCGGTATCCGGGGCCACCCCGGGCGGGTGCGAATCGGGCGGCTGCCGCCGGGCCGGTCCGGCGGCGGTGCCGGTGAACTACGCTGGGCGGTAACGACCCGATCTAGAGAGGACGTGCCGTGGAACCCGGTGGTCAGCAGTTCGATATGCAGCAGCTGCTCGCACAGGCGCAGCAGATGCAGCAGCAGGTGATGCAGGCGCAGGCCGAACTCGCCGAATCCGAGGTCGACGGCCAGGCCGGCGGTGGCCTGGTGCGGGTGACGGTCAAGGTGAGCGGCGAGATCCGTGCGCTGACCATCGACCCGAAGGTGGTGGATCCGGAGGACGTCGAGGGCCTGCAGGATCTGGTGATCGGTGCGGTCAACGATGCCATGGCGAATGCGCAGCAGCTGGCGGCGGAGCGATTGGGGCCGCTGTCGTCCGCGATGGGCGGCGGTTCCATGCCCGGCCTGCCCGACTTCTGATGTATGAGGGTCCGGTTCAGGATCTGATCGACGAGCTGGGCAAGCTGCCCGGAGTCGGCCCGAAGAGTGCGCAGCGCATCGCCTTCCACCTGCTCGGGGTGGAACCGCCGGAGATCGAGCGGCTGCAGGCGGCGCTGCAGCAAGTGCGCGACGGGGTGCGCTTCTGTGCGGTGTGCGGCACCGTCGCCGCCGGCGAGCTCTGCCGGATCTGTGCCGACCCGCGCCGGGACCGCAGCGTGGTCTGCGTGGTCGAGGAACCGAAGGACGTCCAGGCGATCGAGCGCACCCGCGAGTTCCGTGGCCGGTACCACGTGCTCGGCGGGGCGCTCGACCCGCTCAGTGGTGTAGGCCCGGATCAGCTGCGTATCCGGGATCTGCTCACCCGGATCGGCGATACCGAGGACGGGGTGCAGATCGGCGAGGTCATCATCGCGACCGATCCGAACACCGAGGGCGAGGCGACCGCGACATACCTGGTGCGCATGCTGCGCGATTTCCCGGGACTGACCGTCACCAGGCTCGCCTCCGGCCTGCCGATGGGCGGCGATCTGGAGTTTGCCGACGAACTGACGCTGGGCCGTGCACTGTCGGGGCGGCGAGCGTTGTAACGCCACCGAGTTTGCGGAGAAATGTCTCGGGTATTCCCCGGGCAACATCTCCGTGACATTTGCCGCGCGGCATCGATCTTGTACTGGCTGCGGGAGCAACGGCGTACTAGCGTCGAGGCGTGGCAGTGAGTCTGTTGGGGAAGGCCGGCCACGCACCGGCCGCATACGAGTCTGGATACACCGCGCACCGCACCGGAGTGGATCGCCTGCTGGCGAGCTATCGGGCGATACCCGCCGATGCGAACGTCCGGCTGGCGAAGAAGACCTCCAATCTGTTCCGGGCCCGTGCCGAGAGCACCGCCCCGGGCCTGGACGTCTCCGGCCTGACGAAGGTCATCTCGGTCGATCCGGCGGCCCGTACCGCCGATGTCGCCGGGATGACGACCTACGAGGATCTGGTCGCCGCGACCCTGCCGTACGGGCTCGCGCCGCTGGTCGTCCCGCAGCTCAAGACCATCACCCTGGGTGGTGCGGTCACCGGGCTGGGCATCGAGTCGACCTCGTTCCGCAACGGCCTGCCGCACGAATCCGTCCTGGAGATGGACGTGCTGACCGGGGCCGGAGAGATCGTCACGGTGCGGCCCGAGGGTGAAGACGCCGAACTGTTCCGCGGCTTTCCGAACTCCTACGGCACACTGGGGTACACCGTCCGGCTGAAGATCGAACTGGAGCCGGTACAACCGTTCGTGGCCCTGCGGCACGTCCGCTGCCACGACCTGGTCGAACTCCAGGACACCCTGGACCGGATCGTCAACGAGCGCAGCTACGAGGGCGAACCGGTCGACTACCTCGACGGCGTGGTCTTCACCGCGACCGAGGCATACCTGACGCTGGGCCGGCAGACCGACGAGCCGGGCCCGGTCAGTGACTACACCGGGATGCACATCTACTACCGCTCGCTCCAGCACGACCGCGGGGTGAAGCGGGACCGGTTGAGCATCCACGACTACCTCTGGCGCTGGGATACCGACTGGTTCTGGTGTTCCCGGGCGTTCGGCACCCAGAACCCGAAGATCCGCCGGTTCTGGCCCAAGGCCTACCGGCGTAGCAGCTTCTACTGGAAGCTGGTGGCTCTGGACCGCAAGTACCACATCGGCGACAAACTGGAGGCCCGCAAGGGCAACCCGCCGCAGGAACGCGTGGTGCAGGACATCGAGGTCCCGGTGGAACGCACCGCCGATTTCGTCGATTGGTTCCTGCGCGAGATTCCGATCGAACCGATCTGGCTGTGCCCGCTGCGCCTGCGCGACGGCGGCACCGACACCGGAACCGACCGGCCGTGGCCGCTGTACCCGCTGGAACCGGGCCGGACCTATGTGAACATCGGTTTCTGGTCGGCGGTCCCCACTGTCCCCGGTGCACCCGAGGGCGCCGCCAACCGAGCCATCGAGCGCACTGTCACCGAATTCGACGGGCACAAATCGCTGTACTCGGACGCTTTCTACTCCGAAGATGAGTTCGCCCGGCTGTACGGCGGCGACGCGTACCGAGAACTGAAGAACCGTTACGACCCGAACAAACGACTGCTGGATCTGTATTCGAAGGCGGTGCAACGCAAGTGACGATGTACAAGGACCGCTCCGACAGAGCGCACAATGGCGGACCACGCTCCGACGTCTTCGCCGAGCTGGGCACCAGGCTCAGCATCGCAGAGATCTTCGAAACCCTGGTCGAGGGGGAGGTCCCGGTCCGGCTGACCGCCTACGACGGCAGCTCCACCGGCGACCCCGACTCCCCCTTCGGGCTGGAGATCAAGAACCCGCGTGGGATCAACTATCTGGCCACCGCCCCGGGTGATCTCGGGATGGCCCGCGCCTACATCGCCGGTGACATGGTGGCCACCGGCGTCCATCCCGGCAACCCGTACGCCATCTTGAAGGCCATGCAGGACATGAAGTTCCGCCGGCCTTCCGCGCTCGCCCTGCTGACCATCGCCCGTTCGCTCGGGTGGGAGCGGCTCAAGCCGGTGCCGCCACCACCGCAGGAGACGCTGCCCCGCTGGCGGCGGATCGCGTTCGAGGGCCTGCGGCACTCCAAGGTGCGTGATGCCGAAGCGATCCACCACCACTACGACGTGTCCAACGCGTTCTACGAGTTGGTGCTCGGCCCGTCGATGACCTACACCTGCGCCGTCTACGGGGACCGGGACTGGAACCTGGAACAGGCACAGGAGAACAAATACCGGCTGATCTTCGACAAGCTGAACCTGTCCGAAGGCGACCGGCTGCTCGATATCGGCTGCGGCTGGGGCGGCATGGTCCGCTACGCGGCCAAGCGCGGTGTCCGGGTGATCGGTGCGACGCTTTCCGCGGAACAGGCCGGCTGGGCGCAGGCCCGGATCGAGGAGGAGGGGCTGGGCGAGCTGGCCGAGGTCCGGCACAGCGATTACCGCGACATCCCGGAATCCGGGTTCGATGCGGTGTCCTCGATCGGGCTCACCGAACACATCGGCGTGCACAACTACCCGTCCTATTTCGGCTTCATCCAGGACAAGCTGCGCGACGGCGGCCTGTTCCTGAACCACTGCATCACCCGGCCGGACAACACCCGCACCACCAAGGCCGGTGACTTCATCGACCGCTACGTGTTCCCGGACGGCGAGCTGATCGGCTCCGGGCGGATAATCTCGGAGATCCAGAACATCGGCCTCGAGGTGTTGCACGAGGAGAACCTGCGCGAGCACTACGCACTGACCCTGCACGAGTGGTGCCGGAACCTGGTGGACAACTGGGACGACTGCGTCGCCGAGGTCGGCGAGGGCACCGCCAAGGTGTGGGGCCTGTACATGGCCGGCTGTGAGCTGGGCTTCCAGCGCAACGTCGTGCAACTGCACCAGGTGCTGGGGGTGAAACTGGGCAGCGACGGCAAGTGGACGGTCCCGCTGCGCCCGTGGTGGCAGCCGTAGCGATCGGCCGCCGGGCGGGCGCTACCGGCGCTACGCGAGCAGTCGGTCGAGGAAGTCGTGTGGCAGCTGCTCGGTCATGGGACCGGCATCGATGGCGCGGCTGTGCAGAACCCGCAGCACCGCGACCACGCCCGGGCCGGCATCCAGCAGCGGCCGGGTCCAGCCCAGTTCAGCGCAGGTCGACAGGGCGGGCAGTAGCAGGCCGGTGGCCTCGCCGACCCAGCCGGCGGCAGCGAGGGCCTCGGCCAGCAGCAGGGTGGCGTCCAGTTCGGCACGGGGACGGTGCTGGTCGAGTGTCTGCGCGTAGCGGGCCCGAGCCCGGCGAGCCGCCCGGTCATCGGCGCGACCGCCCTGTTCGGCGAGCAGGGCGCGCACCTCGGCCAGGTCGGCCGCCTCGGCGATCAGTGCGGCGGCACCGTGTCTGCGGTGCAGGTCGACGGCCGGGTGGTGTCCGTTGCCGACCGGCGCGTTCGGCGGCACCGGCAGGCCGATCCGCAGCCGTTCGGCCCGGATCTGGTCGGCCAGCCGGTCCAGGCCGTGCTCCGCGGCCAGCCGGGCGCCCTCGTCCAGCCGGGCCGCCGCCGTGTACAGGTCACCGAGGACCGCCTTCACGCGCGCACCGACCACGAAGGTGGCGACCAGGAAATCGACCGGGCCGACCCGGGTGACCAGTTCGTGGCTCTCGTCGAGGAGCCGGTCCGCGGTGTCCAGGTCCCCGCGCCGGTAGGCGAGCTCACCGAGCAGTGCGGCCGCCACCCGGGCGGCGTCCGAATGGCAGCCGGCCCGGTCCCGGGCGGTGTCGTAGGCCCGCTGGTAGCAGTCGGTGGCGGTGTCGATATCGAGCTGCTCGTAGGCCGCCGCACCCCTTGCGCACAACCCGAACACCGCGCCCAGCGGATCCTTGGATTCGGTGTGATAGGTATCGGCCCAGTCCTGCATCCGGGTGGCCGCGACGAAGTCGAAATCGCAGAGCCGGACGAACGAGGTCAGATTGGCAGCCGTGGACACCACCCAGCTGGGCAGCTGCTCCGGATCCTTCAGACACCGGGCGAGGATGTCGGCGACGCCCGCGGTGTCGTCGTGCGCGATCCGGTCGGCCATGTCCAGCACGGTCGCCGCGCAACGTTCCCGGCCGGGATCCGCGCCGGTACTACCGCGGGCGAGCAGGTTGGACAACCGGCCCAGGGCGGCCCGGGCCGGCGTGGACTGCTGCAGGTTCACATTCGCCCGCGCCACGGCCATCAGCAGTTTCGACCGGTTGGTCACCTGCTGCACCGGAAGTTTCGAGACCGAGCCGAGCAGGGTGGCCAGCCGGGAACCGTCGATCAGGTCCATGCCGCCGCTCTCCAGCAGGTCGGCGGCCAGCTTCATATCCGTTGCCGCCAGCGCGTGATCCACCGACTTACGCAGCAGCTGATGTTCGGCGAACCACCGGGCCGCCCGGCGGTGCAGCAGCTTCGCCCGGCCCGGATGCACCCGGTCCAGCCGGGCCCGCAGATGCTCGGCGAACAGCGGCTGCATGGTGAACCATTCCGGATCCTGCTCGCATCGACGCAGGAACAGCTCCCGCTCCACGGCCTGTTCGAGCCGGTGCACCGCCGTTTCGTCCTCGGCCAGCGCCGCGGCCAGCGAACCGTTGACCCGCTCGGCCACCGAGATCGCCATCAGGAACTCCAGCATTTCCGGTTCCACCGCGTCGATCACGTTCTCGGCCAGGTACTCCCGGATGCCGTGCCCACCCTCGGCGAGCGAGGCCAGCAGCCGGTGCGGGTCCGGGTCGTTGCGCAGGGACAGGCTGACCAGCTGAATCGCCGCGGGCCAGCCGTCGGTTGCGGCGTGGATCTGTTCCACCTGGTCATCGGTGAGCGGGAACCCGTTGTGCTCCACCAGGATCTGCCTGGTCTCCGCACCGGTCAGGCGCAGCTGCGCCGAACTCAGCTCGACCAGTTCGTCTCGGACCCGCAGCCGCCCGATCGGCAGTCCGCGGGTCTCCCGGCTGGTGACCACGAACCGGACGTGGTGACAACCGTTGTCCAGCAGGGTCGCCATCGCCCGC
The DNA here is from genome assembly GCF_056627695.1 of Nocardia sp. KT25-26. Lineage (NCBI taxonomy): Bacteria > Bacillati > Actinomycetota > Actinomycetes > Mycobacteriales > Nocardiaceae > Nocardia > Nocardia sp. KT25-26. Next base: position 54,889 of record NZ_CM152813.1, read on the forward strand.
CGAACCGCCGGATCCTGGATCCGGTGCCAGTCCTCCACGATCACCACCACCGGGCGGTCGCTCTCGTGGATCTCGTCGATCAGCCGGGCGACGACGAATGCCGCCGCATCGTCGGATCGTTCCTCGAGCACCTGCACCAGACCCGCACCGACATCCGGTCGGACTCCGCGGATCGCTTCGATCAGGTGCGCCAGGAACCAGATCTCGTTGTCGTCGTCGCGATCCAAGCTCAACCAGGCCACCGGAATATCGCGGGAACCCAGTTCGGCCCGCCACTGCGCCGCGACGGTGCTCTTGCCGAACCCGGCCGGCGCGTGGATCAGGGCGAGCCGCCGGTGCCCGCCGCGGCGCAGCACGTCCAGCAACCGCTGCCGCGGCACCGGCGCCCGGGCCGGGCTGGGCGGCCGGAACTTGGTCGACGGCGTCGGCGGCAGCGTGGTGGTCCGGGCGGCTCGGGACCGGCTGGTCGAACTGGGGCCGGGCGTGGTCTCGGCCGATTCCGGCGTCGGCTCACCGTATGCCGTCGCCTGCCCGGTCCGGTGCCCCTCGTCCAGGTGCAGCGGCCGGCTACGGCGCGCGGTCACCGGAGAGCGCCCGCCTTCCGGCCGCGTGGCGGTCGCGCCCGTATCGTCGAGGAGGGCCATATGGTCGGGATCCTGCCCGTGGTCGAGTTGCACCGTGCGCAGCTGTTCACCGAATTCGTAGGCCGAGGCCGGACGGTCGGCCGGGTCCGGCGACATGGCGCGTTCGATCACCCGCGCCACATCGCCGGGAATGTCCTGATCCCGCAGGTCCGGTATCGGCTGGGTGGTGATCCGCAGGAACTGCGCCACCACCTTCTCCCCCTCCTGCCGTTCGAAGGCCGCATGCCCGGTGAGCAGGGCGAACAAGGTGGCACCCAGTCCGTAGACATCCGAGGCCGCGGTCGGGTCCGCACCCTTGAGTACCTCCGGTGCGGTGAAGGCGGGCGAACCGGTGATCAGGCTGCTGGAGGTGCGGAAGCTGCCGGGCACCCGCGCGATTCCGAAGTCGGTGAGCTGGGGTTCGCCGTACGGGCTGATCAGGACGTTGGCGGGTTTCACATCCCGGTGCAGGATCCCGGCCCGGTGCGCCGACTCGATGGCACCCGCGAGTTTCACCCCGGCCCGCAGGGTATCGGCCCAGCTCAACGGGCCGTTGTCGTGCACGTACTCCTCCAGCGATCCGCGCGCACAGTAGGGCATGACGATCAGCGGCCGACCCGAATCGGTGACACCGACCTGCAGGATGTCGACGATGTTCGGATGCCCCGACACCCGCCCCATCGCCTGTTCCTCCCGGAGGAACCGCTCGCGGCTCTCCTCGTCGATCGCCGAGGAGAGCACCTTCACCGCCACCACCCGGTCCAGGGCCGGCTGATCGCATCGATACACCACGCCGAATCCGCCGCGGCCGATCACCGCAGCCTCGGTCAACCCGGTTTCGGCGAGTTCGTGGACCAGCCCACTGTCGTCACCGGAGCCGATCACCTGGGCCTGCGTATCCACATCGACCGCAGCCGCATCTCGCGGATCCATGTGACCACCTCTTCACTTCGGCGTCACCGGCGTTCCGGTACTCCGCGCGGCCCCCTGCCGACCACGCACTTCCAACGTAGCGCGCGGGGGTATCGGACGGGTGAATATCCGCGCGTGCGCGCCGGGGTTCGATCGTGAAGTAGCGGTGGTCGGCTCGCTGTGCGAGCTGTTAACGGGGTAGCTTGATCGATGGATAGCAGAACGTCAATGTTCGTAATTCGATCGATCAGGAAGGCTTCCCATGCCGCAGCACCGTAAGAGCGTTATCCGGACCGCCACTGCGACACTCGCCGTCGGCGCAGCGACAGCGGCGGCGGCCGTATTCGGCGCCGGTAACGCGGCCGCCGACTGGTCGACACTGGTCGACATGTCCTGTGTCGGGATCAGCCCCAACATCGTCGACCTGCCCTACTCCGGCCAGGTCATCGCGAACGAGCCCTACCAGGCCCCCGGCACCTCGTTCACCATCAACACCGGCGCCAGCCTCTGGGGATACCAGACCAACCCGACACTCACCTGGACCAACCTCGCCACCGGCGCCACCGGCACCGTGACCGGCCACTCCCCGGTCTCGTCGTTCTTCGGCACCGGCGGCACCGTCTACTTCACCGCTCTGCCGACCGGTTCCGGCCCGGTCCGAGTCGACATCTCCGTCGTCAACACCGGCTTCGTCCCCGTTCCCCCGGTCACCTGCTCGGGCACCGTCGACGTGCCCTGATCCGGCACCCGGATACGCGGCGCGGCCGGCGTGCGCGCCTGCGGTGCGCCACGCCGGCCGTTCAGGCAGGTGCGGTGGCGCGGGCCGCGCGCAGGACCGCGTGCACGCTGGCGGTGAGGACGGACCGGTCCCGCCCGGCTGCCCAATGGGTGCCGGCGGCATTGCGGTATTCGACGAAGGTCAGCGCTTCACTGTCGCTGCCGGTGGTGAGCGAGGTCTGGTGCAAGGAGAGGATCTCGACACCGATGCTCTGCTCCTCCAGCAGCCGGACGATGGCGTCGACGGGGCCGATGTCGTCGTATTTGCCGCTGTGTTCGACTCCGTGGATGTCCAGGCGTACCTCGGTGCGGCTGATGCCGTCCTGGCTCACGGATTCGAGGGCGAGTAGCTCGATCCCCCGGCTGCCGGCAGCCAGGTAGGCGGATTCGAACAGGGCGAGCAGTTGGGCCGGGTCGAGTTCGAGACCGGTGCTGTCGGCGCGTTCCTGGACTCGCCGCGCGAAGTCGATCTGCAGCCGACGAGGCAGTTCGATCCCGTACTCCTCCTCCAGCAGGTAGGCGATACCGCCCTTGCCCGACTGCGAGTTGACGCGGATGACGGCGTCGTAGGCCCGCCCGATATCCGCGGGGTCGATGGGCAGGTAGGGCACCCGCCATTCGATATCACGCTCCGAGCGGTTCTCGGCCGCTGCCCGGTTCCGATGCTCGGCGAAGCCCTTCTTGATCGCATCCTGATGTGTGCCGCTGAACGCGGTGTGCACCAGGTCGCCGACGTACGGGTGCCGCGCGTGCACTTCGATGCCGTTGCAGTACTCGACGGTACGGCGGATCTCATCGATATCGGAGAAGTCGATCATCGGGTCGACCCCTTGGGCGTGCAGGTTCAGCGCCAGGGTGGCGATGTCGACATTGCCGGTACGCTCGCCGTTACCGAAGAGGCATCCCTCGACCCGCTGTGCGCCCGCCAGGACGGCCAGTTCGGCGCACGCGATGCCGGTGCCGCGGTCGTTGTGCGGGTGCACCGAGAGAATCACCGCATCACGCCGGGCGAGATGCTTGTCCATGTACTCGATCTGGTCGGCGTACACATTGGGTGTGGCGATCTCGACGGTGGCAGGCAGATTGAGGATCACCGGGCGATCCGGCGTCGCATCCCAGAGGCCGGTGACCGCGTCACAGATCTCGACCGCGTAGTCGGGTTCGGTGAGATTGAAGACCTCCGGGGAGAACTCGAACCGGACGTTGGGCAGCTGCCCCGCCAGTTCGAGCACATCGCGCCCACTGGCGAGGATCATATCCAGCAGTTCCTCGCGCCCCCTCCCGAGCACCACATCACGCCAGATCGGGGCGGTGGCGGTGTACATGTGGATGACCACCGGGTTGCGGATACCGCGGATCGCGGCCACGGTCCGCTCGATCAGATCGCGGCGGGCCGGGGTGAACACGACGATCGTGACATCGTCGGGAGCAATATCCGACTCGGCGACGAGCCGCACGAAGTCGAAGTCCGTCCGGGAGGCAGACGGGTATCCGACCTCGATCTCCTTGTACCCCATGGCGACCATCAGCTCGAAGAACCGGCGTTTACGGATGGGGTCCATCGGTTCGGGCAGGGCCTGGTTGCCGTCGCGCAGGTCGACCGGCACCCACAGCGGCGCCTGAGTCAGCCGGCGGCCGGGCCATTCTCGTTCCCCGAGCGGGACGTCGACCCGCGTGTGGACGTCGCGGTAGCGGTGTGAAGGCATCCGGGAGGCACGCTGCCGGTTCCATGCGGGTGCGGCGGACTGGATCAGCATATCGGCCACGCTAGCACAACTCCTCAGACAAGTAGACAGGTAAGATGTCGCCCATGCGTAGCGAACCGGCTTCCGCCGCCACCGCCGCCGTCCCCGGACTCCGAGTCTTCGTCGCAGGAGCCACCGGCGTCATCGGATCTCGCCTGTTGCCGCTGCTCACCCGAGCCGGCCACACTGTCGCGGGCATGACCCGGACCGCGGCGAAAACCGATACGGTCCGGTCGCTCGGTGCCGAGCCGGTGCTGTGCGATGTCTACGATGCGACCGCGCTGACGGTGGCGATCGGCGACTTCCGGCCCGACGTCGTACTCCACCAACTCACCGACCTGCCGGACAACGCAGCGGAGCTGCCGGCGCGGCGGGCCGGCAACGCACGCATTCGCATCGCGGGCACCCGCAATCTCATTGCCGCCGCGACGGCTGCCGGCTGTCGACGCCTCCTCGCGCAGAGTGTCGCCTGGGAACTTCCTCCCGGCGACGGCGCCGATGCGGTCCGAGCCCTCGAGGACGCCGTGCTCGGCTTCGACGGCGTGGTGCTGCGCTACGGCCAGTTCTACGGGCCCGGCACCTTCCACCCCGGCGCACCACCGGCCGGTCCGCGGATCCACATCGATGCCGCCGCCGAACGCACGGTCGCGGCACTGGATCGCACCACCGGTGTCGTCACACTGACCGACGACACCGGCGCATCGGCCTGAGAGAGTCTCGATCCATGGAACAGGTGCAGAGAACGTCGCTGGCCGATCAAGCGGCGCGACTCCTCCTCGAACGGATCCGGTCGGGCGAGTGGCCGATCGGGGCGAAGCTACCCGGCGAGACGACCCTGGGCCCGCAGCTCGGCGTCGGACGCTCGACCGTCCGGGAAGCGATCCGGCAACTGGCCGGACGCGGGGTACTCCGGACCCGACAGGGAGCCGGGGTCTTCGTCACCGCACTCGACGTCGGCGACGATTGGGACGTCGTCTTGCGGCAGGCCGATATCGCCGCGGTCATCGAGGGCCGCATCGCCATCGAAACCGAGGCCGCAGCCCTTGCCGCGCAGCGGCGCACCGCAACGGATGTGCGAACGATACGCCGCGCTCTCGCCCAACGGGTCACGGACGGGCAGACGACCGAGGAGTACGTCGATGCCGATATGGCGCTGCACCGCGCCGTCGTGGCCGCGGCCCACAACACCGTCCTACTGGAGATCTTCGACGGATTCGTGCCCCGGGTCCGTCAGGCCATGATCGACATGCTCGAACTGCAGCCGACGCACACCCCATGCGACGCAGACGCGGCCGGCAGCGACCAGGAGGCACACGCCGAACTGGTGCAGGCCATCGCCGACCGCGAACCGGCCAGGGCCGCCCAGCTGAGCCGGTCGCACCTCACCGCCCTGAAGGAAGCGCTGGCATGAGCTCCGAGACGACTGTCGCCGGACGCACAGTCGCATCCAGTTCACCGACGAGGTGCCGCCGGAATCGGGCGGCGCGAACTGGATGCGACCGGGACGCAAACGATGTGCCGCCCCGCCGGAGGTAACGGGGCGGCAGATTGATCAGGAGGTGGCGTCGTCGCCGGCGTCGCCGCCGCTGCTGCCGGTGTTCAGAAGTTCGAGGACGGGGACGAGGATGGCCGACAGGTCCTCGGACGAGGAGCCGGTGCCCTCCTCCTCGGCGACCGCCTCGGTCTCACTCGCGGCCGAGCCGGTCAGCAGGGGCAGAACGGTTTCGGCCGAGCCGGTATCGGTTTCCTCGGCGACTGCGGCACCGGCGCCGGCCAGGGTCAGAGCAGCCGCCGCCGTGATCGCGACACCGAAGGTACGGAACATGCGCATGAAGTGAATCTCCTCGTTTACCAATTGTCGACCCATTCGCCGACGACGATGAATTTCTATCACCGGGATTCGGTAAATTCAGGAAATCGGCCGCCCCCACTTCATGCGCCCGTGAAAATACTGCCCAAGTAATTCGGGGCTTGCCGAACAACCCCGGCCAGGTGCGAAAACAGCGAGGGCCGGGCACCTGTCAGGTGCCCGGCCCTCGAATTCTGCACTCAGCGCAGTGTTGCCGTCAGATGGGGGTAGCCCTTTTTCGGGTGCAGCATCGAAAGGTCCCAGCCGGTACCCACTCGATCCGCATACACATTGACGGTGCCCGGCAGGAATACCGGCTTGCCGAACTTCACCGCGTATTCCGCCCGGTCCGGAATGCGCCCCTCCACGGTGCCGAGAATCGCTGCGGCGGACCACATGCCGTGGGCGATGGTCTTCGGGAAACCCATCGCCTTGGCACCGAGACCGGAGACGTGGATCGGATTGTGGTCGCCGGACGCCGCGGCGTAGCGGTTGATCATCTTCTGATCGACCCGCAGCGCCCGCAGCGGCGGGGGCGGCACCTCTTCCGGCTTCGGTTCCGGCTTCGGGCCACCCGACAGCGAGGTGCGCTGCTGGTGCAGGAAGGTGGTGACCTGGCGCCACACCTGTTCCCGGCCGACGCTCACCTCGGTGATCGCATCGACGAGCAGCCCCTTGGGGTGCTCGCGCAGGTTCTCGACATGGGTGGTGAAATCGAGCGGTTCGGCCAGCGAGATGGGCCGGGTGCGTTCGATGACGTTCTCGAAATGCACGGCACCGACGGCGCTGAACGGAAAGTCCCGGGCCACCACCAGCTGCATCGCCAGCGGGAAGCTGAGGATGAACGGGTAGGTCAGCGGCAGGGTGTCGCCGAAGCGCAGGCCGGTGGCGTGGCAGTAGGCGGCCAGGTGATCGGGGTCGACCCGGACGCCGTCGAGCTGCACCTGCCGGTCCGGGATATCGGCCTTACGCGCCGAGAACGGGCCGGGCAGCGGGACGGCGCCCAGCGCCGCCTTGGCGTAGAGACCGCCGTTCGCAGGGGTTTCGGTGAGGGTGATCGTCTCGGTCATCAGGCACCGATCAGGCTCTGGCCGCAGACGCGGACGACATTGCCGTTCACCGCGTTCGACGCCGGGCCGGCGAAGTAGGCGATGGTCTCGGCGACGTCGACGGTCTGCCCGCCCTGCAGCAGCGAGCTCATCAGCCGGCCGGCCTCCCGGGTGCCGAGCGGGATGGCCGCGGTCATCGCGGTCTCGATGAAGCCGGGGGCGACGGCGTTGATGGTGATGCCCTTCTCGGCCAACTTCGGAGCCTCGGCGTTCACCATGCCGATCACGCCCGCCTTGGAGGCGCCGTAGTTGGTCTGGCCGCGGTTGCCGGCGATACCGGCGATGGAGGACACGTCGATCACGCGGCCACCGGCCTTCAGGGCGCCCTTGGCGACGAGGCCCTCGGTGATCCGGTGCGGGGCGGCGAGATTGACGTTGATGACCGAATTCCAGCGGCCCTCGTCCATATTCGCCAGCAGCTTGTCGCGGGTGATGCCGGCGTTGTGCACGACGATGTCGAGCGCGCCGAAGCGCTCCAGGGCGAAGTCGGCGAGCCGTTCCGCGGCGTCGGCGGCGGTCACGTCGAGGGCCAGCGCGGTCGCGCCGATCTTGTTCGCGGTGTCGGACAATGCCTCACCGGCGGCGGGGATATCGGCGACGATCACCTTCGCACCGTCGCGCACGAACACCTCGGCGATGGTGGCACCGATGCCACGCGCGGCACCGGTCACCACGGCGACCTTGCCGTCCAGCGGCTTGTTCCAGTCGGCGGGGGCCTGCGCATCGTCCTTGCCGACCCGGATGACCTGGCCGTCGACGAAGGCGGACTTACCCGACAGCAGGAACCGCAGCGTGGATTCCAGGCCGGTGGCGGCGGCGTTCGCCTCGGGGTGCAGGTACACCAGCTGGGCGGTGGCGCCGCGCAGCAGCTCCTTGGCCACCGAGCGGGTGAAGCCCTCGAGGGCACGCTGGGCGATCTGGCCGTCCACCGAATCGGTGAGCTCCGGGGTGGTGCCGATCACGACCACGCGGCCGGAGCCGGCCAGGCTGCGCATCGCGGGCTGGAAGAACTCGAACAGCTGCTCGAGCTCGTCGATGGTGCCGATGCCGGTGGCGTCGAAGACCAGGGCGCCGTATTTGGTGCCGGGGGTCAGCGCATCGGCGAAGGTGTAGTCGGAGAGCAGCGCACGCACCGGCTCGGCGACGCGGCCCTTACCACCCAGCAGCACCGGGCCGGGCAGGGCCGGCTCACCCGGGGTGTAGCGGCGCAGGTCGGCCGGCTGGGGCAGGCCCAGCTTGCCCGCCAGGAACGCGCCGGGGGCGGAGTGGATGAACGATCCGTAGAGGTTGGGTGCACCCTTGCTCTTGGCAGCCACTGTTCCTACCTTCTCTTCGCTCGAGGTTGAGGGTGGAGTCGACAACGAACTTACTCCAGAGTAAGTTTAATGTAAACCGGATCGTCGGCCACCACACCCCGGCGCCGGAAACACACCCGACGAGACCTTGGAGACTCGAGTGACAAGCAAAGCCCGCTCGGCAAAGACGTCCGCCAAGACCGCGAAGACCCAGCGTCCGGTTGCGATCCTGGGCGGCAACCGGATCCCGTTCGCTCGTTCCGACAAGGCCTACGCGCACGCATCCAATCAGGACATGTTCACCGCCACGCTGGACGGCCTGGTGAGCCGCTTCGGCCTGCAGGGCGAGCGCCTGGGCATGGTCGCCGGCGGCGCGGTGCTCAAGCGAGTCGGCGAGCACGGCATGATCCGGGAGAGCGTGCTCGGCTCCACGCTGAGCCCCTACACCCCTGCCCACGATCTGCAGATGGCCTGCGGCACCGGCCTGCAGGCCGTGGCCACCGTCGGCGATGCCATCGCCGCGGGCCGCATCGAGGCCGGTATCGGCGGCGGCACCGACACCACCTCGGACGCCCCGATCGGCGTCAGCGAGGACATGCGGGAATGGATGCTGACCGCCAACCGCGCCAAGACCAACAAGGACCGGCTCAAGCTGGTCGGCCAGCTGCGGCCGTCGATGCTCGGCATCGAGATCCCGCGCAATGCGGAACCGCGCACCGGCCTGTCGATGGGTGAGCACGCCGCGATCACCGCCAAGGAGTTCGGTGTCAGCCGGGAGGCGCAGGACGAACTCGCCTATCTGTCGCACAAGAACATGGCCGCTGCCTACGACCGCGGCTTCTTCGACGACCTGATCACCCCGTTCCTGGGCCTGACCCGCGACGACAACCTGCGCCCGGGCTCCACGGTGGAGAAGCTGGCCACCCTGAAGCCGGTGTTCGGCACGAAGCTGGGCGACGCCACCATGACCGCGGGTAACTCCACCCCGCTGACCGACGGCGCCTCGGCGGTGCTGCTCTCCAGCGAGGAGTGGGCCGCGCAGCACAACCTGCCGGTGCTGGCCCGCCTGGTCGACAGCGAGGTCGCCGCGGTCGATTACATCCACGGCCCGGACGGCCTGCTGATGGCACCCACCTACGCGGTGCCGCGGCTGCTCGCCCGCAACGGCCTCACCCTGCAGGATTTCGACTACTACGAGATCCACGAGGCCTTCGCCTCGGTGGTGCTGGCCACCCTGGCCGCCTGGGAGTCGGACGCCTACTGCAAGGAGCGGCTGGGCCTGGACGGCGCGCTGGGCTCCATCGACCGCAGCAAGCTGAACGTCAACGGTTCGTCGCTGGCCGCGGGCCACCCGTTCGCCGCCACCGGCGGCCGGATCGTCGCCTCCACCGCCAAGATGCTGGCGGAGAACGGCGGCGGGCGCGCACTGGTCTCCATCTGCGCCGCCGGCGGCCAGGGCGTCACCGCGATCATCGAGCGGTAAACGCTTGCCATGACGACAGCGGCCGGGGTGGTGTACCCCGGCCGCTGTGGCAGCTACAGCTCCCCGTCGCTCACTTCTTGATCTCGTTGTGTCCGCCGAACGCCTTGCGCATGGCGGACAGCATCTTGTCGGCGTACTCGGACTCGCCCCGCGAGGAGAAACGCTGGAACAGCGCGGCGGACAGGACCGGCACCGGGGTCGCCGTGTCGATGGCGGCGTCGATGGTCCACCGGCCTTCGCCGGAGTCGGAGACCCGGCCTCCGAAGGAGTCCAGATTCGGATCGGCGTAGAGGGCGCCGGCCGTCAGATCCAGCAGCCAGGACGCGACGACCGAGCCGCGGCGCCAGACCTCGGTGATCTCCGGGATGTCCAGGTCGTACCGGTAGTACTCGGGGTGTTCCATCGGAGCGACCTCGGCCGAATGCTCGCCGTCGGTGTACTCGGCACCCAGATTCGCGTGATGCAGCAGGTTGAGCCCTTCGGCGTAGGCGGCCATCGCACCGTACTCGATGCCGTTGTGCACCATCTTCACGAAATGGCCCGCACCGGCGGGACCGCAGTGCAGGTAGCCCTGTTCGGCTGGCGCGGGCTCGCCGGTGCGTCCCGGCGTCCGCGGCGCCGCGTCCACGCCCGGTGCGATCGACTTCAGCAGCGGCTCGATGTGCTGCACCGATTCCTTCTCGCCGCCGATCATCAGGCAGTAGCCGCGGTCCAGCCCGAACACGCCGCCGGAGGTACCGATGTCGAGGTAGTGGATGCCCTTCGGTTCCAGCTGCTTCGCCCGGGCGATGTCGTCGTGGTAGCGGCTGTTGCCGCCGTCGATGATGATGTCGCCGGGTTCGAGCAGCTCACCGAGGTCGTCGATCACCGCGCCGGTCGCACCGGCCGGGATCATCACCCACACCACCCGCGGCGCGTCCAGCCGGGCGACGAACTCCTTCAGATCGGTCGTGCCCGAGAAGCTGCCCGCCAGCTCGCCGGTCAACTCGTCGATCGGCCCCTGGTCGCGTTCGTAGCCGACGGCGGTGTGCCCATCCCGGACGATCCGGCGAACGATGTTGGCCCCCATCCGGCCGAGGCCGATCATTCCCAGCTGCATGCGTGCTCCCTCGTAGTGTGACGGACCCAGTAGTGTGACGGACCCTGACGGCGGGTATCGGCCCGATTCTCTCGCGCCCGCGCGCACACCTGCACGCGGCATCTCGATTCGGGGTGTAACACCTGCGCGCGGTCACCGATACACAGATCGGCCCCGTGCAGTTGCCAGACCCCCGACCCGGCAACTGCACGGGGCCTTCCTGCTGTCGAGGACCGGTCGTCGACAGTGTCACGTACATCTCACCGGATGCCCCGCCCGGCGACCGGCGATATCGTGGTTCGATGCCCGTGCCCCGGCACGAAACAGCGAACAGCCGCGCACCGCTCGACGCAGAGGAGTATTTCCGTGCCCAGCCACCCGACGTCCGGTACGCCGGGGCCAGGCCCCGATTCCGGCGGCGAAGTCGGATTGCGCCGACTCCTCGAAGCCAACCGGATCAGCGACGATACCCCCACCACCATCCTGCCTGCCGGTGACGAGACACCCACCACGGTACTGTCCGCCGCGGGCAGCAGCGGTACGGGCGGAAAGCGACCGGTTCCGGCCTGGCTGAACAAGCTGTCCGGCAAGACGGGGCTGTCGCCGGGCAAGCTGATCGCCATCGGCGCCGGTGGCGTGCTGGCCTTGGCAGTCTTCGGCTATCTGGCCGATCGAGCGGCCACCGCGGGCGAGGTGCCGCGCGGTGTGGTGGTCGCCGGAATCGAACTCGGCGGTATGGACCGGCAGGAAGCCGAAACCCTCCTCCGCACCGAACTCGACACCAAGCTGGCGCAGGAACTGCCGGTCCGGGCCGCCGAGCACGAGTACCGCATGGTCCCGGCCGAAGCCGGGCTCGGCGTCGACTGGGACACCACCTGGGACCGGATCGGCGGTCAGCCCGCCAACCCGGTTACCAGGCTGTTCTCCCTGTTCGGCGACCGCACCGTGCCGGTCGCGTCCACCGTCGACGAGCCCGTCCTCGACCGGGTGATCGGCGAATTCCGGGACGGCGATGTGCCGACCGTGGAGGGCAACGTCCACTTCGAGAACGGCAGCCCGGTAGCGGTGCCGCCGGTCCCCGGCCGCGTCCTGGACGCCGAGGCCGCCCACCGGATCGTCATCGACGAGTGGCCGACCGCCACGGCGCTACAGCTGCCGGTGATCGACGCGCCGGTCGAGGTGACCCGGGAAGGTGTCGACGCGGCACTGCGGGATATCGCGACCCCGGCCGTGGCCGGGCCGATCGAGTTCACCGGGAAGGACGGCGCCACCGCCGTCCTGGGCGCCGAGCAGATCGCCACGGTGCTGTCGTTCGTTCCGGACGGGCACGGCGGGCTCACCCCCCGCGTCGACAACGACGCCGTCACCGCGGCACTCGCACCGCAGCTGGCCGATTCCGAGGTGCAGCCCGAGGACGCCCGGTTCACCTTCGACGGCGGTGTCCCGTCGGTGATCCCCGCCGTCGTCGGCGAGAAGGTCGACTGGCCCGCGACACTCGAGCAGCTGCCCGCCCTGCTCACCACCACCGGCCCGCGCAGCGCCGAGGCGGTCTACGCGACCGCCGAGCCGAAGTTGACCACCGAGGCCGCCGAGGCCCTCGGCATCGAGGCCCCGATCGGGGAGTTCACCACCAGTGGATTCAGCGGACCGTCCGGGGTGAACATCCGCACCGTCGCCGCCGAAGTGAACGGCGCCGTGGTCCGGCCCGGCGAGACTTTCTCGCTCAACGGACACACCGGTCACCGGGGTGTCGCCGAGGGCTACGTGGAATCGGGGATCATCAACCACGGTCGGCCCGATACCGCCGTCGGCGGCGGCATCTCCCAGTTCGCCACCACCCTCTACAACGCGGCGTACTTCGCCGGCATGGAGGATGCCGGACACACCGAGCACAGCTACTACATCTCCCGCTACCCGGAGGCCCGCGAGGCCACGGTCTTCGACGGCGTGATCGACCTGCAGTTCCGCAACAACAGCGAAACCGGGGTCTACATCCAGGCGTACGCGGATGCCAGCCAGGTCACCGTGACCCTGTGGGGCACCAAAACGGTGGACGTCGAATCGATCACCGGGGAACGCACCGCCTACACCGACCCGGAGACGCTGACCCTGCCCGAGGGCGAGGAATGCATTCCCACCGAGGGGGCCCGCGGCTTCACCGTCTCCGATACCCGGGTGATCACCGACGCGAACACCGGGGCGCAGATCTCACGCACCACCCGGACCGTGAAGTACGACCCGATTCCGGTGGTGAAATGCGGCGAGCCGGAGCAGGAGGAGGAGCCGGCCGAGGACACCGAGGCCACCGGCCAGCGGCCCACCGCCGAGGAGCCACCGACGCCCACCACCCAGGCGCAGGCCCCGGCCGGTACGCCCACGCCCACTCCTACGGCGACGGAGTCGGAGTCGGAGAACTGAGATCACCGATCCGGCGTCAGTCCGCCGGATCGGCCTCCTTCTTGCGGCCGGCCAGACCGCGCCAGGCGAGGTCGTCGAGCAGGTCCACGGCCTCGGCGACCTCGATCCGGCCGGTGGCGACCCGGTCGGCGATCGCCTCACCGGCGCCGATCACGGCCACCGCGACGACATCGAAGTTGGTGCCGGGCTCGGCGTGCTTGGCACTGGATTCCAGCAGTTTGGCGGTCAGCTCGATGACCCGCTCCCGGGCGTTGTCGATCTCCGAGGCGAAGGCCTGCTGCCCGATCGCCTGCCGGTACAGCACCTGCCAGGACTGCCGGTTGCGGTCGACGAAATCGAGGAAACCCTCCAGCGCGGTCCGCACCTGCTCATGCGGGCTCAGCTGCGGATTCCCGGCCGGGGCGACCGACTCGATGAAGCGCATCCCCTCCCGCTGGATACAGGCGCGGAAGAGCTCGTCCTTGGACCCGTAGTACAGGTACAGCATCGGTTTCGAGATCTCGGCCTCGGCCGCGATCGCATCCATCGAGGTGTCGTGATAACCCTTGCGGGCGAACACCTCGACCGCGGCGTCCAGCATCTGCTGCTCGCGAACCGCTCTCGGAAGTCGCTTCGTTCCGCCCGCCATCCACTCTCCTACCGCCTGATGAACCACTATCTTACTGCAAGGTAAGTTCGCTCGCGGAGATTTGCCGGGCAGTCGCCCGCGCCCCGGGAGCCCACTCACCCGATCCGGCCGCCACCCGTGCGGCGGCCGGGCGACGACTGTACGGCGCGAGGTTCAGCAGGTCAGCGGCGCGCCCTTGAACCGGGCCATCCGCAGCACCGAGGCGTCGACCCGATCGGCGGGCAGCCGTCCGGCAACCACGGCCTGCTCGAGCTGATCCAGCACCTGAGGCACCGCGTCGGTGCTGATCCACAGGGCATTGTCGGCACCGGCCACCAACGCGGCCTCGACCGCATCGGAGATCGACATGCGATCGGTGATCGCCGCCATCCCGCCGAGATCGTCGGTGAAGATCGGCCCGTCGAACGGTGCCGCACCGTAGCCGACACCATCGCGCAGCAACGCCATCGCCTCCGGGCTGATGCTGGCCGGGACGCCGGGCGTGGTCAGCCCGGGAACGTCGAGATGCCCGACCATCACCGCCGCACCCGATCCGATCAGGTCCCGGTACGGCACCAGATCCGAGTTCTGCAGCTGATCCAGCGGCGGGGTCTGCACCGCACCGGTGTGCGAATCACCCGAACCGGACCCGTGTCCGGGGAAGTGCTTCATCACCGCGCCGAGACCGACCTCGTTGGCGGCCCGGATGTAGGCCCCGGCGTATTCGGTCACGGTGCCGGGGTCCGCACTGTAGGAACGGTCGCCGATCACGGTGTCGTCCGGCTGGCTGCTGACATCGACATCGGGGGCGAAGTTCACCGTCACGCCGAGCTCCTGCAGCTGCCGGGTGCGGTTCAGCGTCTCCTCGTAGTGCTGCTCCGGAGTCTGCGTCTGCGCCACCACCCGCGCCGACGGCGCCGCCCCGATCAGATCCTTCGCCCGGGAGACCCGGCCACCCTCCTCGTCGATGGTGACCATCAGCGGGGCCGTGGCCACCGCCTTCACCTCGTCGAGCGCGGCGGATCCGAGCAGACCCGGATCGGTCCAGCTGCCGATGAAGATGCCGCCGACCTGTTCGCTGCGCACCACGTTCGAGGCATCCGCGGCGCCGGTCACCCCGACCGTCAGCAGTTGGGCGAGTTTCTCGCGCTGGGTGAATCCGGCCAGGTAGTCGTCCGTGCAATCGGCGGGCACATGCTTCGGCGTCGGCCCGGTGATCCCCGGCGAGGTCTCCGGCGCCGACCCGGCGGCACCGGTGGTGCCGGTGGCCGCCGATTCGGTGGGCGAACCGCTGGAACAGGCGGTGGCCACGGCGGCCAGGACCGCGCACACGACCAGGGGCGTTTTCCGCATGCCGACCACGGTAGTCGCCGTGCGGCGCGGTGGCCCGCAGGACCGGCGGGAAATCACGACACGACCGGGCTTCGCACCCGGCCCCGGGAAACCTGCGTAGCCTGGGAGACAACGCCCGAGGTAGGAGTCGGCCATGCCCTGCGATCGGATGCTCATCGCCTACGACGGATCGGAGAATGCGCAGCGCGCGATCGAATACGCGGGGCGCTTCCTCACCGCCGAGCGCGCCGTGGTGCTCACCGCCTGGGAACCGATGGTGCGCCAGGCCGCGCGCATCTCCGGGATCTCCGGGGTGCTGCAACCGGACTGGCTCCCCGAGGAACAGTCCGAGGACCTCGCCTACCTCTCCGCCCGAGACACCAACACCGAGGGCGTCCGGCTGGCCCGGGAGGCCGGGCTCAACGCCGAGGCCCGCACCGCCGAATGCACCACCACCATCTGGAACGCCATCGTGGACTGCGCCGACGAGCTCGATGTGGACATCATCGTCGCCGGCACCCGCGGCGCCACCGGATTGCGGGCGCTGCTGCACAGCAGCGTCGCCGATGCCGTGCTGAAGCACTCCCACCGCCCGGTCCTGCTGGTGCCGCCGCCCTGCGAACACTGACCGGCCGAGGCATCGCTCACATCCCGGCGGGGACGGCTCGGCAGGCACCTAGACTCCGATCCGATGGACGAGTTCATGCTCGCGCAGCCGGATGCGGTGGTGCGCGGTTCGGGCACCCGGGCCGCGTACCCCGACACGGCCGACGCCCGCCGGGCGGTACGCGCGGGACATCCGATCGTCGGCGCCCTGCCGTTCGACCCCGCCGGCCGCGCCGCCCTCTGGACACCCGACGAGCTCGTCCGGACCGCGGGCCCCTGGCAGCCCGCCGCACTACCTCCCCTGCCACCGATGACGGTGTCCGCACAGGATCCGGATCCGGCCGAACACCTGGTCCGGGTCCGGAAGCTGGTGGCCGAGATCTCCGCGCCGGAGGCAGCCCTGCAGAAGGTGGTGGCCGCCCGATCCATGCTGGTCGCGGCCACCGACCCGATGCCGCCCGAAGTCGTCGCCGCCCAGCTGCTCACCCGTCATCCGCGAGCGAGCGTCTACGCAGTGGATCTCGCCGTCGGTGGTCGCCCGGGTGCGACCCTGCTCGGCGCGACGCCGGAAGTCCTGGTGGCCCGGCACGGTACCGAGGTGACGTTGCGGCCACTCGCCGGCACCCTGCCCCGGTCCGCCGATCCGGCCGCCGATGCGGAACAGGCACAGGAACTGCTGGCCAGTCGCAAGAACCGGGCGGAACACCGGTTCGTGGTGGACTGGATCGCCGACCGACTGCAGCCGGTCTGTACCCACCTGACGATTCCGGAACAGCCGCAGCTGCACGCCACCGGGGAGGTCTGGCATCTGGCCACTCCGATCCATGGCACCCTCGCCGACCCGGCCGTCACCGCCCTGGATCTGGCGGTGCTGTTGCATCCCACCCCGGCCGTCAACGGGACACCGTTCGCGGATGCCCTGGCCGCGATCCTCTCGGACGAGCCCGACCGTGGCTTCTACGGCGGGGCCGCCGGCTGGTGCGATGCCCGCGGGGACGGTGCATGGGTGGTCGCCATCCGGGGCGGCGAACTGGCCGCCGATCGGCGCAGCCTGCGCGCCTGGGCCGGCGGAGGCATCGTCGCCGATTCCGACCCCGGCACCGAGCTCGCCGAGACCACCGCGAAGTTCCGGACCCTGCTCGGGGCGCTCGGCTGTCCGGTGCCGGCCGACTCCGCCGAAACGCCGGGCCGGGCGTAGCCGCGTACCGGCACCGGTCCCGCCCGACGGCTGCCACACCGGAACACACCTGCTAGGTTTGGCCGGAAGTACGCCAGCCGATCGAACCCGAATTGGAGTGCCGCAATGAAGTTTGCCGTTCCCGCTGCTGCCAGTGCGGTCGGCGGCGCCCTGCTGGGCGTGATCGCCGTCTTCGGCATCACCGTGGCGATGCAGCAGAACTCGGTGCCTTCGATCGACCGCAGCGGCGACGCGGACTCCTCGCTGCTCAACGCCCCTGAATACGGCAGCCGCTGAGCCGTCGCCGCGCGCTGACCCGGGGTCGGCGACCGCCCCGCTGGGCCGGGCCTGGCTGCTGGGCACGACCGTCGTCGCCTTTGCGCTGACGTTCCTGCAGGCGCCCGGCCTCACCGTCGCCGACACCAAATACGACCTCGCCCAGAATCCGCTGGGCTTTCTGGCGCGGGCTTCGCACCTGTGGAGCAGCCAGGCCCCGATGGGCCAGGTGCAGAATCAGGCATACGGCTACTTCTTCCCGCACGGGGCATTCTTCTCGGCGGGACATCTACTGCACATCCCGGCCTGGGTGACCCAGCGGATCTGGTGGGCGCTGCTGTTGCTCGCCGGATTCTGGGGCATCGTCCGGCTGTGCGAGACCCTGGGGATCGGCTCGCGTGGCTCCCGGGTCATCGCGGCGACCACGTTCGCGCTGTCGCCGCGGGTGCTGACCACCCTGGGCTCGATCTCCTCGGAGACGCTGCCGATGATGCTGGCGCCCTGGGTGCTGCTGGCACCGGCGGCGCTGGGGGTCCGGCTGCGCATGCGGCGGGGCGGGGCCGCCTCGCCCGCCGGGAGCGCGGCCGCGCTGGCCCTGATGGGTGCGGTGAACGCGGTGGCGACGGTGGCCGCCTTCCTGCCCGCTCTGTTGTGGTGGGCGAGCTATCGGCCGAACCGGCGCTGGTGGCGGTTCACCCGGGCCTGGATTCCGCTGCTGGTGCTGGCCACCTGCTGGTGGGTGGTGCCGCTGCTGCTGCTCGGCAAGGTCAGCCCACCCTTCCTGGACTACATCGAATCGTCCGGCGTCACCACGCAATGGGCCGCCCTGAGCGAAGTGCTGCGCGGCACGGACAGCTGGACGCCGTTCGTCTCGCCGGAACGCATCGCGGGTGCCGTGCTGGTCACCCAGCCGGCCGCGGTGCTGGCCACCGGGCTGCTCGCCGCGGCCGGGATGGCGGGTCTGGCCATGCGCACCATGCCGCATCGCGGACGGCTGGCGCTGATCCTGCTCGTCGGTCTGACCGGCATCTGCATGGGATATGTCGGTGCCCTCGGTGGGCCGTTCGCCGAATCGGTCCGGGTCTTCCTGGATTCCGGCGGCGCCCCGCTGCGCAATGTGCACAAGCTGGAGCCACTGATCCGGCTGCCGCTGGTGCTGGGGCTGGCCCACCTGCTGGCCCGGGTACCGCTGCCGGTCTCGGTGTCGTGGCCACAGTGGCGCAGCGCGTTCGCCCACCCGGAACGGAACCGGATGGTCGCGGTCGCCGGCCTGATCCTGGCGGCGCTGACGCTGGCCACGTCGCTGGCCTGGACCGGCCGGCTCGCGCCGCGCGGCGCCTACGACCAGGTGCCGGCCTACTGGGAGCAGACCGCCGACTGGCTGGCGGACAACGCCGCCGACACCCGGGCCCTGGTGGTGCCGGGCGCCCCGTTCGGCAGCCAGATCTGGGGCCTGACCCGCGACGAGCCGCTACAGGCACTGGCGAGCACCCCGTGGGCGGTCCGCGATGCCGTACCGCTCAACCCGCCCGGCGCCATCCGGGCGATGGATTCGGTTCAGCGGCTGATCGCGGACGGCCGCCCGTCCACCGGATTGGCGGCGACCCTCGCCGATCAGGGCATCGGCGTGCTGGTGTTACGCAATGACCTGGACCCGGAGACGGCCCGGTCGACCCTGCCGCTGCTGGCACACCGCGCCGTCGAGGGCTCGCCCGGCCTGACCAAGGTCGCGGAGTTCGGCGACCTGGTCGGCCCCCGGCCCGGCGATGCCGGAATGGTGGTGGACGGCGATCTGCGCCCCGCCTATCCGGCGATCGAGATCTACCGGGTGACCACCGAGCCACCGGGCACCCCGGCGACGGTGCAACCCGGCACCGGTGCACCCGACCGGTTTCCGGGCGCCTACACCGTCCCGCTCGCCGATGTCCCGGTGGTCCACGGCGGCCCCGAGGTCCTGGAACGGCTGCGCCGGGACGGCCTGCCACCCGAGGCCCCGGTCCTGCTGACCGCCGACGCCGTACGCGCCGGTCTGGCACCCGGACCGACCCTGATCACCGACACCCCGATGGATCGGGAGACCGATTTCGGGAAGGTGGACAACCACAACTCGGCACTGCGTGCCCCCGAGGACGCCCGCCGCACGCACAACCTGGTGCCCGACTATCCGGTTCCCGGCACCGAGCCGGTCCGCGGCGACTGGACCGGCGCCACCGTCACCGCCTCGAGTTCAGCGGCCGACGCCACCCAGATCGGTGGATCCGCACCGGGCAGCTCCACCGCCGCGGTCGTCGACGGTGACGAATCCACCGCCTGGATCAGCAACGGCGCCGAACCCGCACTGGGCCAATGGCTTAGGCTCGACCTGGACGACCCGATCGACTCCGGTGTCCTGACGCTGACCACCAGTGCCGCCGCCATCGGCGATCCGGTGAAATGGCTGGAGATCCGCACCCCGAACGGCACGGTGTCGGCGCGGGTCACCGAACCCGGCGACCCGCTGTCGGTCGCACTCCCGGTCGGCCGCACCGAGTGGGTCCAGATCACCGCGGCCAGCACCGAAAGCGGTGGCACCGGTGGTCAGTTCGGCATCAGCGAACTGTCGCTGACCGACCACAGCCGACCGGACGGGCGGCAACCGGTGGACATCCGCCACCACACCGTGCTGCCGGAACCGCCCGCCGGAATCGAGGTCACCGGCTGGGATCTCGGTCAGGAATTCCCCGGGCGCGGCGCCTGTTTCGACGGTCCCGACCGGGTGCACTGCAGCAAGGGGATGGCGCTGCCCGCGGAGGAACCCGGACTGTTCTCCCGGACCCTGGCGGTACCCGCCCCGATCTCTGTCGCCCCGGAGCTGACCGTCCGGCCGCGCCAGGGTCCGGCGCTGGAGGCGCTGCTCAGCGATCCGGCCCGGCCGGTGGCCCGCGGCGCCGCCGACGTCGGCGATCTGCGCGGCGCCGCCTTCGCCGCCACCGACGGCGACCCGCGCACCACCTGGACCGCGCCGGAGGACGCCATCCGCACCGAGACCGGACCGAAACCGACCCTGGTGCTGGAACTCCCGCAACCGACCATGGTGACCGGCCTGGATGTCACCACGTCACTGGGCGGGCTGCCCGCCACGCCCACCGCGGTCGCCATCGATCTGGGTGCCGGTCCGCAGATCCGGGAACTGCCCGAGCGCGAACACGGCGAACCGGCCCGGATCGAACTGCATCCGACGGTGACCGACCGGATCGAAGTGAGCGTGTACCGCTGGAATCCGGCGCTCGACCGCACCGCCCTGGGTTTCGTGCTGCCGCAACCGCCCGGTATCGCCGAGATCGAGGTGCTCGGCGCCGACACCGCGAACCGGCACGGCTACCCCGTTCCGGCGCCGGGCGATCGGCTGATCACCGTCGGCTGCGACACCGGGCCCACCGTGGTGTTCGGCGGGCACACCATCCGCACTTCGGTCACCGCGACCGCGGAGGAGTTCCGGTCCGGCACTCCGGTTCCGGCCGTGCCGTGTGCCATCGATCCGCCGCAGCCCGGCTTCGGCGCACCGCTTCCCATCGGCTCGGTCGAAGTGAATGTCGCTCCCGGCGAGCTGTTCTCCGTCGACCGGCTGCGGCTCACCCGCACCGATCCCCCGGTCCCGCCCGCCCCGGACCGCCCCGGCGAGCTGCTGGTACTGCCGCTGAGCACCAACGTCGGGTGGTCGGCGCACACCGCCGACGGCCGCGAACTGGAGCCGATCGTGGTGAACGGCTGGCAGCAGGCCTGGCTGGTCCCGCCCGGCAGTTCCGGCCCGGTCACCGTGTCGTTCCCGGTGGACCGCTGGTACCGCACAGCCATCTTCGGCGGCCTGCTGCTGCTGATTCCGCTGTTCCTGGCCGCGCTGTTCCGGGGCCGGCTCCGCGACGCCGGCCCGCGACCGGACACCTGGGGCAATCGGCTCATCGGCGGTGCCGGCGCGACGGCCGCAGCCACCCTGATCTCCGGTCCGGTCGGCACCGGTCTCGCACTACTGGCCCTCGCGGGTGCGGCGTGGCGACCCCGGATCGCCGCGGCCGCGGCACCGTATCTGGCCGGCGCCGGCACCCTGGCCTCCGCCGCGGTGCTCTCGACCGGCACCTGGCGTTCCGGGCAGCCGTATCTGGGCGGTTCGGTCTGGGCTCAGCTACCGGCATTGATCGCCGTGGTCGTGGTGGCCGTGGCCGCGCTGCCCCCGGTCCGCCGCTCACGGGCCCGCACCCAGCGCCGCACCGGTTCCTCCACGAGCGCATAACTCGCGGCGGCGAGCGGCAGCGTCAACCCGACGGTCAGCAGCAGCACCTGTCCGAAGTTGCCGGTGTAGGGCACCAGCCCGAACACCGGGAAGACCACGGTCAGCACGGCCAGATGCCAGAGGAACACCCCGTAGGACCAGCGGCCCAGCACCGCCGCCACCGGGGACTCCAGCCAGCGATGCGGCGCGGCCTCGGGGGGCCGGAGCACCAGGGGCGCGAGCAGCCCGAAGCCGATCACCGCGCCCAGGGCCATCTTCACCACGTACTGCCACGGTTCGGCCCGTTCCAGGCCGCCGGGTCCGGCGAGCTCGGTGGCCGAGAGCAGAAAAGCCACCAGCGCGATCGCCCACATCAACGGCTGATTGCCGCCGAGCCGGTACCACCACACCCCGCGGCGGGCCTCGTGGATCAGTTCGGCGAGCAACATTCCGGCCGCGAACCAGGGCAGATAGCCGGGCAGCCAGTTGTCCGCGTGAATGGCGTCGGGCGTGGGCACCGGCAGCAGATTCCAGCCCAGACTCACCGCCGCCAGCGCCAGCACCGCCGGGATCCGCCACCGGGCGGCAGTACCCCTGGCCCGCACCAGCGCCCACGCGAGCAGCGGGAGCACGAGATAGAAGGCCATCTCCACCGAAAGACTCCACATCTGGGTGAGCCCTTCGGTGAGCGTCAGCGGCACGAACACCTGCAGCAGCAACAGATTCGACAACCACACCCGCAGGTTGGCGCTCTCGGCCGCCCCGGGAAGCAACAGCAGCACCGCGAACACCACGACCCAGTACGCGGGAAGAATCCGGGCGGCGCGATGCCGCAGATAGCGCCCGGCCGGCGGTGCGGGCCGCAGTCCGCGGGCCGCGGCAGCATGCGGCCGCCACAGCAGGAAACCCGACAGTGCGAAGAACACCGCGACCGCCATATCGAAGCGCTCCCAGATCGGCCCCAGCACCGGGGTCCGCGTCGCGCCGGTCTGGAAGGCGACGTGGGTGAGCAGCACGCCGAGCGCCGCCATTCCGCGCATCCCCTCGAGCGCCGGAAC
Source organism: Nocardia sp. KT25-26 (assembly GCF_056627695.1). Lineage (NCBI taxonomy): Bacteria > Bacillati > Actinomycetota > Actinomycetes > Mycobacteriales > Nocardiaceae > Nocardia > Nocardia sp. KT25-26. The sequence continues at coordinate 77,480 of NZ_CM152813.1, forward strand.
GAACATGCGCGGCGGTTGTGGTCTCCGGGAACTGACTGCGGACGGTGCGGACATCGTCACCAGTCTGCCCTAGCCGGGAAAATACCGGCCTCGACAGGTTGTAGTGCCCGGCCCTGCTGTTAGTGTCAGGGCTCACGAGTGCCGTGGCCCGCGCCACGCCGCACCGGAACGACGGTCGTTCGACGACGAGGAGAGTTTGCATGGCACTGAGTGCCGGTACCAGAAGGACGGTTGCCTGCGTACTCGTGGGCCTCGGCGCGGCGTTGATCGCCGCCGCGCTGCTCATCCCCACCTATACCGTGAGCAAGCTGGCGAAGACTCCTCTCGACCTCGAGATCACCACGATCGCCGACAACCAGCCCGGTGAGGACAGTATGGTCCTCGACCGGACCTCGCTGACCTCCGGCGAGGGCCCGAAGGTCGACAACGACGTACCGCTGATCTCGCAGCGCTTCGTCACCATCGAGGAGCCGGCCGACGCCGATGTGCTGACCCTGCAGGTCGGTCAGACACTGCGGCGCACCGATGTCCAGGGCGACACCGGCCTGCTGTCGGCACTGATCGATCGGGTCACCATCGACCGCGTCACCGGTATGCCGGTCGCGAAGGAACCGAACGGCTCGATCGCGGTGAGCGCCGGCGGGGACGAGGCCAACGAGCCGGTCCAGCACGTCGGACTGCAGTACCGGTTCCCGATCGGCACCGAGAAGAAGACCTACCCCTACTACGATCTCAACGTCCGCAAGACCTACGACGTGAGCTTCGTCGAAGAGACCGAGATCAACAACACCAAGGTCTACTACTTCCGGATGACCGTGCCGCCCACCAGCACCTGGGACGCGGTGCAGGCACCGGCCAACCGGCTCACCCTGCCGGCCGCCGCCTGGGGCCTGGAGGGCGAGGAGCCGGTCACGATGACCCGCTACTACACCAACACCCGCGATCTTTGGGTCGAACCGCAGACCGGCACCGTGATCAAGGGCGGCGAGTCGATCCACCTGTACTACGGGCGCACCGCCGACGACCCCGATGCGGTCACCGCGCTGAAGACGCACCTGGTCTTCGACGAGGACACCTTGCAGTCGCAGCTCGCGGTTGCCGAGGAGAACACGGACAAACTGGCCCTCTACGGGCGCACGCTGCCGATCGTGCTCGGCGTCCTGGGTGTGATCGCGGTGATCGTCGGCCTGATCCTGGGCCTGCGCGGCGGCGGTTCGCCGGCCCCGGCCGGCCGGGGCACCGCACCGGCCGCCGGTGGTGCCGGCTCCTGGGCGGGCGACGACAACCCGACCACCGAGTTCGACGGCCCCGCCGACAACTCACCGACCACCCGGTTCGACAACCCCGGCGACTACGATCCGCCCACCGAGCAGATCGATAAACGCCTCTGACAAACTGCATCGACGGCCCCCGGGAATCGCTCCCGGGGGCCGTTTCGTATCCGCCGCCGCGCACACCCCGACAGCGGATCCACACCCACCTACTGACATCAGATCATCATCAAGCGTATGATTTGATGCATGCGGACGACAGTGACGCTCGATGATGACCTGGCGGTGCGGCTCGAAGACCTCCGGGCAGCCGTTGGCGGCTCCTTCAAGGACATCATCAACTCGGTGTTGCGACGCGGACTCGACGCTGCCGAGCAGCCACAACAGCACACCCCCGTCACGATCGATCCGCTACCGCTGGGCAGACGACTCATCGACATCGACGACATCAGCGAAGCGCTCGCCATCGCAGAAGGGGAAGACTTCCGCTGATGTTCCTGGTCGACGCCAACATCCTCGTGTACTCGACCGATCCGAACACACCTAAGCACCCGGCGGCCCGACAGTGGCTTCAGTCGGCTCTGGCCGGTCCCGGTCAGTCCGTCGGGCTGCCATGGCAGAACCTGCTCGCGTACCTGCGGATCGTCACCAACCCACGGATCTACTCGCCACCGGCACCGGTGGACGAGGCATGGAGCCGCGTGTCGGCGTTCCTCGACACTCCGGCGTCCTGGATCCCCCAACCAGGCCCGCGACATCGCCGCATCCTGGAACGCATCCTCGAAGACGTCGAGCCGACCGGCAACCTCGTATCGGATGCCCATCTCGCCGCCCTTGCGATCGAGCACGGCCTGACCGTGGTCTCCGCAGATTCGGATTTCGCGAAGTTCACCGATGTCCGATGGATGAACCCGCTCATCTGACGACTACGGTCGAGTCGCCGGGTGCGGGAGCGCGGGCTCGACGGGTGCGGAAGTGAATCGGAGCGCCGCCGCGGCGGCTACCACCGTGGTCAGCGTGGCGACGCAGACGGCGATGGTGATCATGCCGGGCACGGTGCGGGCGAAGATCAGGAGCAGGCAGACCTCGGCGGTCAGGCCGAACCAGCTGATCGCGGCCACCGCGGTGCGTTCCACCGCGATCGCCGAGAGCAGGGCGCCCTGCAATACCGCGAGCACCGCTCCGTGCAGGGCGAACAGCCACAGCAGGCCCTGGATCGGCGCGTAGTCCTGTCCGGCGAACAGTGGTGCCAGTGGGGCCGCGACCGCCGCCCCGATCACCGCGACCAGGCCGATCCCGGACAGCACCGCCAGGGCGTCGCGGATCGCCCGCGCCGAATGGGCAGGCTGCGCCATCCGCGGATACAGCACCACGCCGATCGCCTGCGGCAGCCAAAAAGCGATCTTGGCGGCAATGGCACCGAGGGCATAACGGCTGGCATCCGCCTCGTCGAGCACCATCCGGGCCACGATCAGATCCGCGGACGACAGCGCCATCAGTGCCGCTTGCACCTGCGCCGCCCGCAGCACCGCAACCACTCCGGGCGACGCCGGTCGCCGCCGGTCCGCAGCTCCGCCGACCGGTGCGGGGACGGTCACCGCGGCATCGGCGGATCGCCCGTCCGGTGCGGGAACAGTCACCCCGGCACCAGCTGACCGCCCGTCCGGTGCAGAAGCATCGGCAGACCGCGCGCCCGGTGCAGGAACGGTCACCGCGGGATCGACGGACCGCCCGCCCGGCGCGGGGACGTCCGCTGTGGCGGCGGCCCGCCCGTCCAGCGCAGAAACAGTCACCCCGGCATCGGCGGACCGGTCAGGCGGCGCGCAACGATGTCCGGCGGCACGGTCTTCCACCAGAGTTCCGGCCGATCCCGCGCCGGAGACAGCGGCACTGGGCGCCCCGGTGACCGGACGGTCGACGCCGGGTGCGGCGGATGCGAGCAGCGCCCCGGCACCCCGGGTGCGAACGATATATGCAACGAATGCCGCGATCCCGATTCCAGCGGCGGCAGCCCACAGCGCGGCGGCCACCCCACCGCCCAGCGCCAGCACGGTCACCGCCGGAACCACCCGGGCGACACCCGCCGCGCCGAGCACGACGGCGAGTTCCCGGAACCGCTGCGCCCCCTGCAGCATGCCCTGTTCACCGGCGAGCAGCACCAGCACCGGCGCGGCACCCAGCGCGGCCGCGCTCGCCACCACGCCGGTGTTCAGCAACAGGGTGACCGGCGCGACCAGCACCGCGACCACCGCCGCGACCAGCGCGGCACACCGCCACTGAACCGCCCGCAAGGCCCGTTCACTCGCACCCCGCACTCGTTCCCGGGCCAGCACGTTCTGCAGAGCCAGCGCCGGCACCGCACAGAGCAGCTGCACCGCCAGCAGGCTGGCGAATTCGCCGTACCCGGCCACCCCCAGCCACCGGCCCGCAAGCAATTGCAGCAGGTAACCGGCAATATTGGCGGCCATCGAACCGGCGGTAACCCAGGTCACGTCCGCAACGAGTGGACCGCGACGAGATACCGACATACCAGTCATCGTTGCACCCGTCACAGATTGCGACCGGCCCACCCCAAGCAGAAGCGGTCACCGGGCCGAGACACGCCGTACCCGGCCATCGGCCCGGAGCGGGCTGTCGCGGCGCCACCACAGCGGCAGTTGCCGATTCCCGACACTTTCGGCCGATATGGTCCCGAACCGGAATCCGCCGGATGAAAGTGTCGGAGTACGGCATCCGGCAAGATAGCCCGATGCGGCGAAGGTGGTTCGTCAGCACGCTGGCAGATCTCCCGCCGACTGTCGCGACGACCCGGCCGGGCCCCATCGACCGGACCGGAGCATCCGCTGCTGCTCACTCGACAGCGACAACGGCGGCACAGTTCCGGGTTGTGCCGAGCGGATGATCACCGGTCCGGGCCCGCCGAAAGTATTCGGCGCTCGTCGGTTCGGCAAATGCCCGGCATCAGGGGCCGGGCCGTCGCATCGCCGGCTGTGGCCGGCAGCGACGACTCCGGCGGATGGACTATGGCACGGACCGGCCGAGCGCCTGTACGAGTTCGCGGAAGGAGCTCCGCAGCAGGTCTCCGTAGTGGTCCGGATCGGGCAACACCGTTTCGGTCGTGCTGTAGGTGATGACGAGTTCGTCGCCCTGGGAGGTGATCAGGTGGCGCAGGCAGTCTCCGTCCAGCGGCGGGAGCACTCCGAGTACCCGCACCAGTGGTCGGCCGGCGAGTTCCAGACCGTCACCGGGCGATGGAACGTTGCTGATCGTGGTATTGGCCAACGGCACCGTCGCGGATTCGGCGAAGCTGCGCTGGGCGCGGGCCCAGCCGGCCAGGCGCAACAGCCAGGCCGGTGAGGTCTCGACGCGGGATTCGCGGCGTAGCACGGCAGCATCGGCATTGCGGACCTTCTCCCGCTGTGCCGACTGCCGGATGGCCTGCAGGCGCAGCACCGGGTCGGTGACATCGGTGTGCAGGTCCACGAACATCTGGCAGAGCCGATTGGCCGACTCCCAGTCGGCGGCGCGCCGCATCGACATCGGCACCATCGCGGCCAGCGAGCCGCCCGGCGGTTCGCCGTGTTCGGACAGATAGGCGGCGAGGGCCCCGGATACGGTTGCCAGCAGCAGATCGTTGACGGTGATCCGGACGGGTGCTCGGTCCCGTACCGCTCGCACCTCGGACAGCGCGAATTCGACTGTGCCGAAGGTCCGGATGCCCTCGACATCGCGGTTGAACCTGGTCGCCGGGCGGAGGGCGACCGGCTCGTGGAGTTCGCCGGCCGACACCCGAGCCCGGACCTCGCCCGCGGCCGACCGGGTACGGACCAGTCCGGCACCGAAGCGGACGACACCGGCCACGGCCGCCGCCGCGGTGCGAACCGGGGCAGGCAGTGGCAGGGCACGACCACCCGGGCTCATCGACGGCAGCGGTCCGGCAACGCGGCCGAACAGGGCGGCCTCGAGCTCCCGGGTGGCGACCCCGTCACCCATGCTGTGATGCAGTTTCAGGACGACCAGCGTCGCCGCACCGGGCAGGCCGGGCACCTCCTGCACCCGGGTCAGCACATGGATCGACCAGGGTGGCCGGGACAGGTCCAGCCGGGCCGCAGCGATCTCGGCGATCCGCTGCCGGGCGGCGGACCAGGTGTCCGCGGACAGCCGCTCGACCACCACATGGTCGCGGATGTCGACATCGGGCTCCGGTACCCAGGAGGGCAGGTCCAGGTCGAGCGGTACCCGCTGCAGTCGGCGGCGGAACCGTTCGGCGGTCCCGAGCCGTTCCCGGAGCCAGGAGACCACCCGCGCCGCATCCAACGGCCCGGCGAGCGAGGTGTGTTCGTCGAAGATATAGACCGCCACGACGTTCGACAGATGCCGGTCGGTCTCGTCGTAGACGAACACCGCATCGCGCGCAGCAAGTTTCAGCTCGCTCATACCGTCTCCAGGGAACGCGCGATCATCGGCCAGGAGGCGTGCAGATCGTCCTGCCAGTAGCCCCAGGAGTGTGTCCCGACCGGGCGGATGTTGTAGGTGATGTCGGTGCGGCCGAGTTCGGCGGTGCGCTGCGCGAGCCGGACCGTGCAGTAGTGGGCGGCCGATTCGATCAGGCCGCCGACGATCAGCTGGTCGAGAAGTTTGCGATTGCTGTTCTGTACCCGGGGGTTCGCCATGGTGTCGTGTGGCCCCGGCAGGCCGTTTCCGGTGGCGACGTAGATGGGAATGTCGGGCAGGCGGTCCGCCTGCAGGTAAGGGTCCCGTTCCCGCCACCGGCCGCCCTCGGTCGGCCCCCACATGTTCTCCGGGTCTGCGCCGCCGATCGCCAGGACCAGCGTGATGAAGGCCTGCCCCACCGGATCGCTGGTCATGGCGCAGCCGCTGTAGGCGGCCACACTGCGGTACCGGTCCGGCGCCTGGATCGCCAGGTCGAGCACGGAGGTGCCGGCCATCGAGATTCCGGCCAGGGCGGCGGCGCCCGTGGTGCCGAAGACGGCATCGATCACCGGCGGCAGTTCCTCGGTGAGGAAGGTCGTCCACATGTTCCGGCCGTTGTTGCCGAGGGTTTCGGCCAGGCCTTCGTCGGCTCGCTGCCAGTCGGTGTAGTAGCTGAATGCGCCTTCCATCGGGATGACGATGTTGACGTGTTTGTCGGCGAAGAAGGTCTCCAGGTCGGTCTGTCCGCGCCAGTTCGCCGAATCCTCGCCGCCGCCCGCTCCGTTGAGCAGGTAGAGCGTCGGTGCGGGGGTGGTGGTGTCGGCGGGCCGCAGCACCTGCAGCGGGATGTTGCGCGCCATTGCCGGTGAGTAGACCGAGATCTCGGCGAGTGTCGGGGTGATCGACGACATCTCCACCAGCCGCGCGGCCGGAGCCGCCGCAGCTTCGGGGGCGAGAACGGGTGCCGGCGCCGCCGCGAGGACGAGCGCACCGGCGGCCGCGACGAGACCGCGGCGGAGGTGGAGCTTCATGGAACGTGCCGCCTACCGGGATCGGGAACGAACGATCGGGGGCGGCCGACCCGCGGCCGCCCCCGATACCGTTGGCCTGGCTTACTTTCCGGGCGCAGGCGTGCCGCCGCTCAGCGTGATCAGTGCGTTCACGATGGTGGTGCCGGTTTCACCCAGGCTGCCGGCGCCCTGCCCCAGGATGTCGATGAGCGATCCCATGTCATTCTCCTAACTATGTCGGCAGATCCGTGTGTATGCCGACGATCTCGATTGATTCGGTGATCCGGCGTCAGCCGGTGATGCCCTCGAGCGAGCCGAGGAACACATCGAGCAGGCCATCGCCTGCGATCGCCGAACCGAGTGCGGGAAGCACCGCCGTGATCAGGTCACTCAGCGAACCCATGGAAAATCTCCTTCTGTGCAACGATTTCGACCTCTCGGGCCGGCCGAGCCGGAGAGGAAACATCACAGAAGTCGGCGCCGGTTACTGTGACTGGCGTAACATATCAACCGAGACATTATTTGACAATGGAATGTTTCATAGTGGATGTACTCGGCGGTCACGGGTGACCGCCGCCAACAGTCCTGCCCCCAGCAGCGTGGCCCACAGCAGGTGGGCGACGCCCGACAGCGCCCGATATTCCGCCGGCGGCCGCGCCGCGGCGCCCGGTACCCGATACAGCGACAGATCGGCGTCGCGGTATACCCGGTCCAACCGGGCCAGCGTGTCCGCCGACTCTCCCAGCGGACCGGGCGTGCCGTGCTCGACGAGCACCCAGACAACGCCCAGATCGGTCAGCGCAGTAACCGACCCGCCCGCGAGCAGCACTTCCTCCACCGCTGCCGCCCGGTTGCCCTCACCGGCGACGGTGTGCCCGCGCACCGGGAGCTCCCCGGTCTGCAGCACGCCCCGGGGCAGGATCCGCGGCGCCGGATCGAGCACCGGCTCCGGCCCGGCGAAATCGAACACCCGGAACATTCCGCCGGGCAGCACCGCCACGTCACCCGGCGCATCCAGCTCGGCCACCACCCGCGCCCATCCGGCCGGATAGTGCACCGGCCGCAGTACCCCGCCGACACCCCACGCCAGATCCGGCATCGGCAGCACCAGCAGCGCCATTGCGATCCCGGCGGCCACCCGGACCGATCCGGATCCGCTCCCGGGAGCACTGTCTGCGGAACCGAAGGCCCGCCGCAGCATCCGGCCCGCCACCCGGCAGGCCGCCGCAGCGCACAGCGCATATGCCGGAACGGCCAGCGCCACGTACTTCTGCGTATCGCGCAGCAAACCGGCCCCCGATACCCGGGTCATCAGCCATTCACCCAGCGCCGTCCCGGTGCCGGTCGCACCCAGCGCCGGCCCGGCGACCGCGACGAGCGCGATCAGCACCAGCACCCGGCGGGTCCGGCGGGTCTCCGGCGCCGGCACCGCACCGGGCAGATCGCGCCAGACACTGCGCACCCCCAGCAACACGATGCCCAGCAGCAGGACCGTGCCGACCAGCGCCAACAGAGTGGTCCGGGTCACCGGTACCGCATTCGCATTCCAGATCCCGCCGAGACCCGCGACACTGCCCAGCGTCCCCAGGCCGGGTTCGGCACGTGCTGCGAAGGCCGCGACCCCGGCCGGATCAGAAGGCCCCGCCCCGGCCCCGGACACTGCGGTCGCGACCAGCCAGGGCGCCGACGCGGCGAGCCACAGCAGCGCGGCTGGCGCGAGGGCACGCCACCCGACCAGCAGCAAGCCGACGATGCCCGCCAGCAGGGCGCCGGTAGGGGTGAGGCCTGCCGCAGCGAAACCGGCACCGAGCGCACCCCATTCCGCCATCGGGACCCGCTCGGCGCTACGACTGCGAATCCGGTGCGCCGCCAGGGCGACCCAGGGCAATGCGGCATACCCGGTGAGCAGACTCCAGTGCCCCTGCAACAACCGTTCGGCGACATACGGATTCCACACCGCCACCGTGGCGGCCACCAACTGCGCGGCCGGCGGCGCCCGGAGCAGTTCGCGAGCCAACACCGCGGCGCCGTAACCGGCCGCCCACAGGGCCACCAGCAGGATCGCCTTCACCAGATTCCCACCGTCGGCCACCGCGGACAGCAACGCCAGCAACGCATCCTGCGGCACCGCCCGGGGCGCGGCGTCCCCCAATCCGAGAGCAGTGTCGGTGAGATACGAGCGCGGCGTGCTCACCGCATCTCGCAGCAGCAGATACCCCGAACCGAGCAGCGGCCCCAGGATCACCACCGCGAGCACGGCGCAATATCCGGCGATACCGGCTCGCACCCACCGTCGCCGGTCTGCCACGCCCGAGCATCGTAGGAACCGCGGCGGGAACCGGCTTCCGGCGACGGGGCGGCGAACTCCGGCGCCCGGCTGCCGGGCCGATGCCCGACCCGGCTTCCGGGCGGGCATCAATCCCCGCCCGGCGTCACCAACCCGGCGACGAACTCCCCCTGCGCGGCGGCCGCGAGCACCTCGTGCACCCCGGCACCGGTCTGTTCCCAGGAGAACTCCCGGGCGCGGGCGCGGGCCTTCTCGCCGAGCACGGTACGGGTCTCGGGATCGGCGAGCAGTTCGGCGGTGGCGGCGGTCAGCCCGGTGACATCGTCGACCAGCAGGCCGGTGACGCCGTCGACGATCGAGTCGGTGAGGCCGCGGGAGCTGCGATAGCCGATGGTGGGCACGCCGTGCTGGGCGGCCTCGATGACGGCCAGCCCCCAGCCCTCCTTACGGGAGGGCATGACATGTACCCAGGCCCGGGCGAGCAGCTCGTGCTTGCGGTGTTCGTCGACGTGACCGTGAAAGGTGACCGCCTCGGCGATTCCGAGCCGGTCGGCGTGGGCGCGCAGATTCGGCGCCCACCAGCCGTCGCCGATCACATCGAGCCCGATCGCCGGGAACTGCTCGCGCAACGCCGCGACTGCCGTCAGCGCATCCTCGATCTGCTTGTGCGGCACCAACCGGGACAGCACCGCGACCCGCGGCTCGCCGGCCCGGGTGGCGGTGGATCCTGCGGGCAGTCCGGTCGGCACCGGCTCGGCACCGTTGCGGACCACCGCGATCCGGTCGCGGCCGACACCGAGCGCCGCCAACTCCTCCGCCGAAGGCAGCGAAACGGTGAGGTACTGGTTGTGCCGGTGTACCCGCGGCGACAGCCGGGATTCGATCCACCAGCCGATCCGGCCCACCAGCCGGCCGGCCACCGGCCACTGTTCCCGGTGGCAGTGGTGCACCAGCACCACCGAGGGAACCCCGGTGAGCGCCGCGAAGAACGGGATGCCGTTCTGGGTGTCGATGACCGCATCGGGCCGCACCCCGCGCAGCGGACCCAGCCCGAGCCGCCCGAACAGCAGCGCCGCCAGGGCCCGCGGGTACACGGTGAAGCGGCCGCCGCCGCGGCTGATCTCGATCCCGTCGATCCGCTCCCGCCGCGCGGCGCCCGGATACCGGGCGGTCCGCAGGGTCACCCGGATCCCGCGCGCGGCCAGCTCCGCGCCGACCTGTTCCAGATAACGTTCGCTGCCCCCGCCCTGCGGGTGCCCACTGTCTCGCCAGCAGAGCAGGAGGACTTCATGCACGGTGGAGCTTCTCTCGTCGGTTCCCGGGATTGTTCCGGCCCACCCTAGCGCCGAGCACCCCGACCAGGGGGTGCAACCCGCATGGGAGACTCGAGCGCGTGCCATCAGCCGCCTTCTCGGACCGCGCAGCCGCCGCACCCGCCCGAAGCACCAGGACACGGGGCAGTACCCGGTCCTCCCCGCGATTCGCGCGCCGGGCGACGCTGCGCCGTTCGCTGCGCCTGCTGAGCAGCTTCCGGTTCGAGCAGACCGACCCGGCCCGCTTCTACGGCGGCATCGCGACCGACACCATGCAGCTGATCGAGGACTGCTATGCCGACCTGACCGGCGCCGCGCTGGCCGGCACCACGGTGCTGGATGTCGGGGGCGGCCCCGGCTACTTCGCCGCCGAATTCGACCGCGCCGGAGCCCGCTACGTGCCGGTGGAGCCGGACCCGTCCGAAATGCATGCGGCCGGGCTCCGGCTGCCGGGGTCGGTACGCGGCTCCGGTATGGCGCTGCCGTTCCGCGACGACGCATTCGACATATGCCTGTCCTCGAATGTCGCCGAGCACGTCGCACAGCCGTGGGTGATGGCCGAGGAGATGGTGCGGGTCACCCGGCCGGGCGGGCTCATCGTGTTGTCCTACACGGTGTGGCACGGCCCGTTCGGCGGGCACGAGACCGGACTGTGGCACTACCTCGGTGGCGAGTTCGCCGCCCGGCGCTACCGCCGCAAACACGGCCACGAACCCAAGAACCGATTCGGCCGGTCCCTGTTCGCGGTCCGCGCTGCGGACGGTCTGCGCTGGGCGGATTCCACCTCGGCTACGGTCCGGGCCGTTTTCCCGCGCTACCATCCCCGCTGGGCATGGTGGCTGGTGCGGATTCCGATCGTGCGTGAATTCCTGGTCAGCAACCTGGTCGTGGTGGCCGAGAAGTAATCAGCCCAACCAGCTCAGCCTCGGCGCCCAACGTGATTCACTGCCCTGGACGACGCGGTCCCATGGCGATTCCTGGATGGCCAGGCCGACGGCTTCCAGCGTCGTCAGCCCGACTTGATCGGCGAGTGCGCGCACGGTTGCCACCGCCTCTGCGGCCTGGATGGCGGCCGCTGCCTGCTCCGTGGTGAGGGTCCGTCCCGGCAGGAACGACACCACCCATCCGCCACTGCCCACACTCTTTGCCTGATGGTCGGTCTGGTCACTGGTCATCAATGACCGGCCGATCACTTGCACCGCCATGACTCGGTCTCCCCAATCGCGGTAACGGTTCGATGAACGAGCGAGCTGATCAGTAGCTAAAGCATCCTCTTTTCGACACCGAAACGCAATAGTGCGTTTACCTTGGAAACGAACCGACGAGTCGGAATCTATGCCGGTCACGACGTTGCCACCGGCTTGAACTAGAACATGTTGCAGACAACCCGGGCAGAAAACTGTAACGTGTTCTCATGCACTACGACAGCCTGTTCATCGGCGGAAAATGGACCGCCCCGGCCGGTAGCGACCGCCTTTCGGTGGTCTCCCCGGCCACCGAGGAAACCGTGGGCAGCGTGCCCGTTGTCACCGAAGCCGACGTCGATGCGGCCGTCGCCGCCGCCCGGGCCGCCTTCGACACCGGACCCTGGCCGCAGACCCCACCGGCGGAGCGCGCCCGGGTGCTCACCCGGATGGCCCGGCTGATCGAGGAGCGTTCCGCGGAGTTGCTGAGCACCCTCACCGCGGAGATGGGTGCCCCGCAAATGGCCGCCATGACGCTCAACCAGATCCCGGCCGTGGCGGCCCTGGACACCACCGCCGCCCTGGCCGAGACCTTCCCCTGGCGGGCGGACCGCACCGGACCGTTCGGCATCACCCGGGTCTCCCGCGAGCCACGCGGCGTGGTCGCCGCCATCACCGCCTGGAACGTCCCCCTCTTCCTGGCGGTCAACAAGCTGGCCCCGGCACTGCTGGCGGGCTGCACCGTCGTCCTCAAACCGGCCCCGCTGACCCCGCTGACCACCAACCTGCTCGCCGACATCAGCGTCGAAGCCGGACTGCCGGACGGCGTGCTCTCGATCCTGCCGGCCGCCCCCGGACCCGGCGAATACCTCGTCGGCCATCCCGGCGTCGACAAGCTCACCTTCACCGGCAGCACCCCGGTCGGCCGCAAACTCGGCGCCCTGGCCACCGAGCAGCTCAAGAGCGTTTCCCTGGAACTGGGCGGCAAGTCCGCCGCGATTCTGCTCGACGATGTCGACCTGGCCACCGCGGTTCCGACGCTGGCGTTCTCCGGCCTGATGAACTCCGGCCAGGGTTGCGCGGCGCAGACCCGCATCCTGGCGCCGCGCAGCCGCTACGCGGAGGTTCTCGACGCCCTCGTCGCACACGTTCAGACCATGAAGACCGGCGATCCGACCGATCCGGCGGTCCAGCTGGGCCCGCTGATCTCGGCGGCGCAGCGCGACCGGGTGGAGGGTTACATCGCCAAAGGCAAGGCCGAGGGGGCGCGCCCAGTGCTCGACGGCGGCCGGCCCGCCGACCTGGATCGTGGCTTCTTCCTGGAGCCGACGATCTTCGCCGATGTCGACAACGCGAGCACCATCGCCCAGGAAGAGATCTTCGGGCCGGTCCTGTCGGTGATCCCCTACACCGACGAGGACGAGGCGGTCACGCTCGCCAACGACTCACAGTACGGCCTCGCCGGTTCGGTGTGGACCGCCGATATCGAGCACGGCGCCGACCTCGCGGCCCGGGTACGCACCGGCACCTACGCGATCAACTGGTACGCCTTCGACCCGACGTCACCCTTCGGCGGGTACAAGAACTCCGGCCTCGGCCGGGAGAACGGCCCCGAGGGCCTGGACTCCTTCTGCGAACAGAAGTCACTGCTGATGCCGCTGGGCTGGACCGGCTAGCCCTGCGGCATCCGGACCCGAAGCACCGGTTCCGAAGCACTGCACACCCCGCTCGGCATGTCGACCACGTCGACATGCCAGCCCGGGGGCAGCACCCGCTGCAACCGTCCGGCCACCCGCTGCAGCGGCGTGCTGCCGACGTCCATCACATCTTCGGTTCCGAAGCGGATCCCGGTCGCCAGATCGGTCATCGCCAACCACCTCTCGATGTCGGTCGCGGCGCGGCGGCAACGCGTCCACCGGAAGACGAAACAGAGCAGTCCGGTCGCCGGCCACATGCAGGATCGAACCTTCGATCTGCTGGCAGGATAAGGGAAGTCTGCGCTGCTGCGGGGCACGACGCACGGGTTCCGCCGAGGTCATAACGGCCGGCGCAGACGCCTGGTCACCGGAACCAGCAGTACCGCTGATCGGCGGTACGAAAACCGAGCCCGACCGGACCGCGTGACACCACGCGACGACGAAGTGCCGGGCCACGGTTTCAACCGCGCCGAACGCGTTCAGTGCCGTAGTCGCCGCCGATACGCCGCCGGGGTCAGGCCGGTCACCTCCCGGATTCGGGCGCGCAGCGCCGTGACACTGCCGAACCCGGCCTTCGCGGCGAGCGTCTCGACCGGAAGGTCGGTCGTCTCCAGGAGCTCACGTGCCCGGTTCACCCGCTGCGCATCCAGCCAGGCGCCCGGTGTGGTGCCGACCTCGGCCTTGAACCGGCGGATGAAAGTGCGTTCGCTCATCGCAGCGTGCCGGGCCAGCGCCGGAACTCCGTCGGCCGTCTGTGGATTCGCCACCGCCCAGGCCAGGGTCGCCGCCAGGCCACGAGCCCGCCCGAAGGCCGGCGCAGCCGATGGAATGTATTGCGCCTGGCCCCCTTCCCGATGCGGCGGCACCACATTCCAGCGGGCCAGCTCGGCCGCTGCGGCGGCGCCCAGCTCCCGGCGCACGATGTGCAGGCACAGGTCGAGTCCCGCGGAGAGTCCCGCCGAGGTCAGCACGTCGCCGTCGTCGATGTACAGCGCGGCCGGATCCAGCCGCACCGCAGGAAACATCCGGGCGAAGTCCGCGCAGTAGGCCCAGTGCGTGGTGGCCGGGCGCCCGTCGAGCAGTCCCGCCTGCGCCAGCACGAAGGCGCCCACGCAGATGCTCACCATCGTCGCCCCGCGCTCGGCTGCCGCCCGCAAGGCGGCGGCAACGGCATCGGGCACCGGCCAGGTCGGCACGCCGACCCCGGGCACCACCACCAGATCGGCATCGTCGAGCGCGGACAGGCCGTGCTCGACCTGCAGGCCGAAACCGTTCGGAGTCCACACCGTCCCCGGCGCGATCCCGCAGGTGATCATCTCGAATCCGCCCGGTTCCCCGGTGTGCCCGGGTGCGTGCCGGAAGGCCTGGACCGCACAGGTCAGGTCGTAGGTCATCACGCCGTCCAGCGCGAGTGCCACCACCTTCTTCACACACCGATTCTGGCATGAATCCGCGCAAAGTCGGCATACATGCCACTGGTCGGGACCGGCCCGCAGGCAACAGACTCGACCGCACACCCGAAGAACCCCGAAGGAGCCCACGATGAACGCACATCCGGACCGCACCCAGGCACCGGCAGCCGGGCCCGAGCACCGGGCACCCGCGGGGCTGGACCGGACGTGGGCCTTCGAGACCACCGGCCGGCTCAGCACCCGGCAGCGCGCCGCCCTCGTGCCCGAGCTCGGCCGGATGATGGCGACATTCGCCCCGGACCGGATCCGGCTCGCCCTGGGCCGGCGCGGCACCGGCGGTTTCCCCTTCGCCGGGGTCCGCCTGCCCGACACCTCGTTGGCGAAGAGCGCCGAGGACGCTGCCCGCGGTGCACTTTCCGACGCCGTCCTCGAGCATTCCTTCCGGACCTATTTCTTCGGCCGCGCCCTGGCCGCACTGGACGGCGCCGAATACGATGACGAAATCGCCTACGTCTCCTGCCTTTTACACGATATGGAGCTGGAAAACCCTGTCGCCGGACAGTGTTTCGCCGTACGCGGCGGGGAGTTCGCCACCGATTTCACCCTGCACAACGGCGCCACCCCGCAACAAGCGGAAACCATCGGTGCCGCAATCGCCGCCCACATCACTCCAGGAGTCGCCGAGAACTTGTCCGACCCAGGCGGTTTCGTTTCCGCCGGAGCATGCGTAGACGTCATCGGCGCCCGACTGGCCGACCTCGACCCGAACTGGGTCGCCGAACTACTCGACCGCCACCCCCGCCACAACTGCAAGCAAACCCTGACCGCCGCGTTCGCCGCCGAGTCCGCCGCGGCCCCGGACAGCCGCACCCGCTGGCTGGTCCGCACCGGATTCCTCACCCTGATGAAGCTGGCCCCGTTCGACGAGTAGCCACCGCCGGCACCGACAGAACTGCGTCGCCGCTATGCGCTTGCCGAGGTCGTCGGGCGGTATTCACTCACCGTATCGGCCTGGATCCGGGGCCACACCGCAGCCGGGGCCGCAGCCGACCGGTCTATCGGAGCGCACGCTGCCTGCATTCGGGCCGCAAGTGCGGCCGCCTGCCAGGCCGGGTCGGCTTGCTCGCGCTATGCCCGGCTACGAACTCACGGCAGTAGCGTGAATGCCGAGGTGTGCCTGGGACGCACTGCGCGGAAATGCCGCACATCCAACGTGGCAACCTCTTGCAACTCGAGCCGTTCGGCGACAGCGACAACCGACGCATCCGCGACTCCCAGCGGGATCCTGCGTACTGCCGCATCAGCTCGCCCATCCGATTCAGATCCGCAACGTCGATTGCCACCTGGTCGAGATCTCCGGCTGCGATTGCTTCGATCAACATGACCTCGGCGTCCGCGCTTACCCGACGCTGGAGCAGGTAGCAAGCTTCGGTCACGACATAGGGCGTGACCAGCAGTGCGTCTGTGCGTGACTCGATGAGTTCGACACAGTACGGGTGGTCCGGGTCGTTTCGGTTCAGATAGGCGAGCAGGGGACCGGTATCAACGATCAGCATCGCGGTCGATATCGTCACGAATGACCGAACGAGCACGCGCACCGAGATCTGTTGCCGGGCCGTCGATCGGCCGCAATACGCGGAACCGGCGGCGTTCCTGGCCTCCGACCAGGCGCAGTGCATGCCGACGGAGCTCATCTGCCTGATCCGGGCTCAGGCGGTCGACGAGCTCATGCAGATCCTCGTAGTTGTGGGCTGCGGTCACACGTCACATTCTAGTACCGTCGCGGCATTGCGCGACATATGCCGAGGAACGACGCGCCACCACCGGAGCTGCACAGCACTCGTCCTGCTACCCACCTCCGTCCGCCCCGAATGGGAGGCATTCATGACCACCAGCATCCGCAACTACGAGTTCCGCAGCGACTTCGCACGGAAATACATCGCCGAAGGTGAAGCACGTGGACTCGCCAAGGGAGAGGCACGTGGGCTCGCTGAGGGGGAGGCCAAGTCGATCCTCACCATCCTCGACGCGCGCGGCATCGGCGTAACCGGCGAGGTCCGCGACCGGATCCTCGGATGCACCGACTCCGATCAGCTCCTGAAATGGCTGCGCCTGACCGTCGAGGTCGACAGCGCAGAGGAACTGCTCGCCTGAGGGCCGGATGGGCCGCGGAGTGCGGCGCACCCCTGCGGCCTACCGATCCTCCTCGGATTCGTTGCGGCGCAGCAGTTCGTTCACGCTGACCGTGCGGCCCTCGGCGCCGTGGTGGCGGTTCTCGTCGGCGCGGGTGACATTGCGGCGGGCGGAGCGGAGTTCGGCCATCCAGTTCTCGATGCTGCTGCGGTGGTCGGCGGCGGATTCATCGGAACGGCTGCCGGCAGGTTCGGCCGGGGTGTGATCCGAAGGCGCCGGTTCCGGGGAACGGGCCGGTGTGGGAATCGGGGTGAACCCGGGCGGGGCCTCTTGCGGAGCAGGGGTGAACCCGGCTGCCGGTCCTTCACCGATCGCGTCCCGGTGGCCACCTTCCGACACCGGGCCGACGTCCGATGCGGGGGCTCGGGTCTCGTTCGGTGCCGGCGACGACACGTCCGACGGTCCGGGCTCGGCGCCCGGAGCCGGGGCCGAGCTGTACCGATCCGAGGTCTGCGTGCCGGAGGGATCCGACAGCGATGCGCCGAATGCTCCGGCGGCAGCGGGGTCTGCCGTTCCCGGTGCCGCGGATCCGGCCTCGGAGCCGAAGCCCGACTGCGGGTCGATGCCCGGCTGCGAGTCGGGCGTCGGCAACGTGCCGGACTCGGTGTGGTTCGACGGCGTATCCGGGGTGGTTCGGTCGCCACGGGTGAGATCCCCGGCGCCGCGCGGCTCGATGTCCGGGCGGGAATCCAGTGCCGGCCAGTCGACCGGCGAAGCCGAGCCGTTCATTCGGCCGTCCGGGTTCGGTTCGGGCGTAGCGGTACCCCGTTCGGCCGCGACCGCACCCGGATTCTCCGAGCCGGCGCGCGGGCCCGATACCGATTCGGCACCGAACAATCGCGGCGGCGCAGCCGCACCGCTCGCCGGCGGAGCTTCCGTGGCGAGCGGATCGGCCGGCGCCGACACCACACCGGTTCTGGGCAGGTCCGGCTCCTCCGATCGGGTGTGCGGCTCCGGCACCGGCTCTGCATCGGACAAACGATCCGGCGCAACCGCACTGTTCTCCGGCGAAACCTCGGTGGCCGCCGGATGATCCGCCGTCACCGGCGCGTCCACGCCGGGCAGATCCGGCAGCGAGAGGCCGGAATCCGCGGTGCCGTCCCCCGGCTCCTCCGGCCGTTCGGCCGGCTCGGTCGAGACCGCCGGCCTTCCGGGTACGGAGACAGCCGGGATGTCCACCATGGTCTCGGCGAGCAGCGTCGCCATCGCCGAATCCGAACCGACCCGATCGGTGACACCGGGATCGTCGCCGTCCGGCTTCGGTTCCGGAAGGCGAGGCGGCACTGACCGGTCTCGCGATTCGCCGGAATCGCCGGACGTGAGCCCGGTGCCGGGACCAGGACGCGACGTGTCCGGGGTGACCACCGGCAGCAGCTGGGTGGCCTCGGAATCCAGCTCCCGGTCGGGCGGGCCCGGCGGCGGGTACACGGGGTCGTGGTCCGCGGATTCGGGGTTCGTGGATTCGGGGTCTGCGACATCCGGCGTGCCGCTTTCCAGCATCGAGGCACGTGGCCGGGTCGGATCCGGCGACTGCACCATCCGCGGCCGAGGCGGGGCCGTCGACTCGTCGGTCGCGGTATCGGTGACCTTGTCCAAATGCTGAGTGGGCGCCTCGGCTTCGATCTCCTCGACGGTCCGCGGCCGGCGCGGGCTGCGAGCGAGCTTGCCTTCCGCCATTGCCGGCATCTTCATCGTGACCGGATCGGTGACCGGCGTGGTCTTCACCAGGTCGACGACATCACCACCGTCCGGGCGCTCGTCGTCGAGGATCGGCTCGCCGAGGCCGATCTTCTCCTGGATCCGCTTCATCCACTTGGGCGCCCACCAGCAGTCGTCCCCGAGCAGTTTCATGGTGGCCGGGACGAGCAGCATCCGCAGAATCGTCGCGTCGATGATCAGTGCCGCGATCATGCCGTAGGCGATGTACTGCATCATCACCAGATCGGAGAACGCGAACGCACCGGTCACCACGAGCAGGATCAAGGCTGCGGCGGTGATGATCCGGCCGGTGTGCGCGGTTCCGGCCCGCACGGCTTCGGTCGTACTGGCACCGCGGCTGCGTGCCTCCACCATGCGGGAGAGGAGGAACACCTCGTAGTCGGTGGACAGGCCGTAGATGATCGCGATGATCAGCACCAGCACCGGCGAGGAGATCGGCTGTGGGGTGAAGTTGAGCAGCCCGGAACCGTGACCGTCGATGAAGATCAGCGTGAGAATGCCCAGGGTGGAACCCAGGCCGAGCGCGCTCATCAGGGCCGCCTTGATCGGCAGGACCAGCGAGCCGAAGGTGAGGAACATCAGCAGCGTGGTCACCAATAGCACCACGGCTACCATCAGCGGCAGCCGGTCCAGCAGCGCGGAAACGCTGTCCTTCTCGATCGCCGCCATTCCACCGACATACATGTCCACGTCGTCCGGGATGTCCATCGACCGGAGGTAGTCAATCGTGACGTCAGCCTCGTCCGGATTCGCCAGTGGGGCGGAAGTCCGGAACACCGTGCCGTCCTTCGGCGATTCCGACGGAATGCCGAAGTCCTGGACCAGACCAGGGGCTTCCTTCGCCAGCTTCCAGGTATCACCCACCGCGGTGGTGTTGTCCGAGACGAAAACCAACTGGACCGCATCGGTCCGATGCTGCGGGAACAGTTCGTCGAAGTGTTGCTGCGCCAATCGCGTCGGATTGTCCGGAGGCAGATACGTCTCACTGAGTCCGCCGAAAGCGAGATTGCGCACCGGGATGATCAGCAGCAACAGCCCGATGGTGATCGGCACAGCGATCTTCAACGGGTGTTTCATCACCCACTGCGTGGTTCGGCCCCAGAAGCCGTTCTCGATTTCCTCGGCCGTCTTGGTCTTGCGGAACCGTTTGATGCCGAGCATGTCCACCCGCGGCCCGAGCACGCCGAGCATGGCGGGCAGAATGGTGATCGATAGCAGCGCGGCCAGGCTGACCGTGGCGATCGTGCCGTAGGCGACGGACTTCAGGAAGCCTTGCGGGAACAGCAGCATACCGCCGAGGCTGGCGATGATCATGGTGGCCGAGAACACGACTGTCCGGCCGGCGGTCATAACCGATCGACGCACCGCCGCACCGGTCGAATAGCCTTCGGCGAGCTCTTCGCGGAATCGGCTCACGATGAACAGGCCGTAGTCGATGGCCAAGCCGAGGCCGATCATCGAGACCACACTGGTGACGAATGAGGTCACCTCTACGAAGTTTGTCAGCGCCATCACGATGCCGTTCGCAGCAATGACGGTGAGCCCACCTACGACCAAAGGCAAAGATGCCGCTACGACACCACCGAAGATCAAGAACAGCAGGACCGCGACCGCCGGGAGAGCGATCACCTCCATGCGCTTGATGTCATGGTCCATCGTGTCGAAGAGTGTGACCGACACCGGTTGCAGGCCCGCCACCTCCATGTCCACCCCGGGGATGGTGAATTCGTCAGCCACCGCCCGGTAGTTGCGGAGCATCTCGGTGTCGTTGTCGCCTTCGATCGCGAGGCTGACGAAGGCGTGTTTTTTGTCGGGGGTGCTCAGCTGCCCCTGACCGGCCGCCGTCTGCCAGTAGCCGACATTGATCCCGGTGACTTCGGGATTCTCCGCGACGATGCGGTCGATCGACTCCGTTACCGTGGCACTGAACTCGGGATCATCGATGGTCTTGCCCTCGGGCGCGTTGAACAGCAGCACCACATCACTCATGTGGTCGCGTCCGAAATTTGCATCCGAGATCTGCGCGGCACGAGCCGAGTCCGAGTTCGGATCATCCCACCCGCTGGGACTGAGATGCTCCCCCAGACCTAGCCCGTAGCCGCCCATTGCCAGCATGGCAGCGCCGACGATACCGATGACGGCGAAGCGGAACTTGTAGACCAGATCGCCCCAGCGGGTGAACACTAAGCGACTCCTTGCGCTGAGCGAGAAGTGAGCAGCGCCGACAGCGGCCGGAACGGCTGCAGCCAGGCGCCCTCGTCGGGCAGCGAATCGAGGCTCACCCGCGGCAGCGGTTCCCGGAACACGCCCGGAATATCCTCGAGATCGACGAAGTCGAGGGTATCGGATGTGACGGCCCAGCTCGCGTGCTCACGGAAGCCGAGTACCTGAACCGGAACTCCTCCGGCGGCGATGTCCTCCAGCGGTTCCCGGAACGCCTGACCGTCGGCGGACGCGACCATGATTCCGGCCAGCCCGCCGTTGTAACGGCGCAGTTCGATGTGATCGAGCATATCGGCGTCGACATCGGAGTCGTCGTCGATCTTCGGCTTGGCGAAGACCGCGAAACCGACGTTGCGCAGCGCCTCCACCCACGGCCGGACCACATCGGCGGTGCCCGGGGCGATATTGGTGAACACCGTGGCCTCCGGCTCCACCCGGTCCCGGCTGCCGGCGGACAGTTCCGCGGTCCGGGTCAGCAGCCAGCGGCCCAGCGCGTCGAAACGCGGCCGGTAGGCGGCAGTGGGACGCCCGCCGAGGATCGCACCCAGGCCCATATCCAGGTTCGGGGCGTCCCAGACCAGCAGGACGCGCCGCACCCCGGGGCTCTGCACCCCCTGGGCAACATCGGTCACCTCTTGGGCGATCTCACTGATGCTCATTCCTCGATCTTCCCCCATATGAGCTCGGCAATGTCGCTTCCGGCGCGATGTGCCTTGCCTTCGAATTTGGTCACGGGCCGTTCGAACCCGATCGGCGCGTCCGCCCGGTGCTCCGCGGACACCCCGCCGGTGGCCTCGTTCAGGCCGGTCAGCAGCGGTTCGGCGGTGCCGACCTCGAGGATGTGCTCGGCATAGTCGGCGTGGTCGGTGGCGACATGCAGCACACCGCCGGGCCGCAGGCGATTCGCGATCAGCGCGACGGTCTCCGGCTGCAGCAGGCGGCGCTTGTGGTGGCGAGCCTTGGGCCACGGGTCCGGAAAGAACACCCGAACCCCGGTCAGCGACCCGGGAGCAACCATGTTCTCCAGCACGTCGACGGCGTCACCGCGCAGCAGCCGGATATTGCCGATCTCCTCGCGCTCGATGCGCTGCACCAGCTGCGCGAGCCCGGGCTGGTACACCTCGATACCGATCAGGTTCAGGTGCGGCTCGGCCTGCGCCATCGCCGCGGTGGCGGTGCCGGTTCCGCAGCCGATCTCGATCACCAGCGGCGCGCTGCGACCGAACCAGGCGTCGGCGTCCAGCGGTTCGTCCGCGACCGTCCGCCCGATCGTCGGCCACATCCGCTCCCAGGCGCCCTGCTGGTTGGGCGTGAGGGCACCGCGCCGCGAGCGGAAGCTGGTGACGCGGGGATACAGCCGGGAGCCGGTGGTCGAGCGGCGACCCGCCTCGTTCGGTATTTCGGAGCGTTTCGGGCGGGCCGGGGCTGTGGACGCCCGCCCCGGAACCGACTCGACAGGGTGGTTGACGGCGTCGTTCACGCTTCCATTGTCCAGCACGCGGCGAATTACGCACCAAAGGGTCGACCACACCGATGTCCCCCGAGTGGCGGACATGACAGAATTGCCGCTCGGAAAGGGGGTGCGCAGCGTGTCCAGAGCCACCGAAATGCCGCGGGGCGCCGAATCGGTTCCACCGAACGAACTCGACCGGCTGGACCGGTTGATCGGCGAGCTGCAATCCGGCAACGATGCGGATCCGGCGATCGGAGCGCGAGTGGCGGCCGCCGTGCAGCGCTGGCGGCAGCCGCCGCGAATCCAGATCACCGGACGCGCGCGCAGCGGGCGCAGCGCAGTGCTGCATGCGCTGGCCCTGCTGTCGGCGGTGGAGACCGGGCCGGTCGATGCGCCGGACCAGCCGGAACCGGTGCTGGACGGCGATATCGTCGTCTACGTCCTGGCCGGACCACCGCAACCGGCCGACCGCCGCATCCTGGCCGGACTCGCGCCGGAGCGCACCGTCCTGGTGCTGAACAAGGCCGATGCGGTGGGCGCACGCTGGAGCGAGGCGGTGGCCGCGGCCGAACAGTACCGGCGTGAGCTGGGCCTGGTGACGCTGCCCGTGGTGGCCTCGCTGGCCACCCGGACCCGGGCGGGCGGGTTCGACGACGACGATCTGACCGTGCTGCGGGCGGTGGCGGCATCCGGTGACACCTCGGCCACCCTGTCCGCCGATCTGTTCACCGGCCCCGACCGGCTCCCGGAGCGGGAGCGGGCGCTGCAGCGCTGGGACCTGTACGGCGTCGACTGCGCGGTCACGGCGCTGCGTCACGACCCGGACCTCACCGGTCCGGCGCTGGTCCAGATCCTGCATGCGGCCAGCGGTATCGATGCACTGCACGGACTGCTGCACCGCCGCTACGAACAGGTCGGCGCCCGGCGCGGTGGTGAACTGCTCGACGAACTGACCCGGCTGTCGGCGCGCGCCCAGCCCACCGCCGGGCGCGCCACTGCCCTGCTCGACGACTACCTCGCCGGTGACGATGCGGTCTGGCTCGGCCTGCTCGCCGGCCTGGCCTGCCCCGAAGTCGCCCATCTCGCAGCCGGCTATCCGCGCGCCGCTCCGGCGGATGCGGACGAGGCACTGTCCCGGGCGACCCGATGGCGGGCAGTGGTCTCCAGCGATATGCCACCCGCCGCCCGCCGCGCCGCGCTGCGCGTGCACCACGGATATGTTCGCTGCTGGGAGCGGATGAGCGGTGCCGGACTCTGAATCGGCGCCGCAGGATCGGGGCCCGGCCACCGGTCCTGCGGCGCCGCGACCTGAGCACCCCGCAGCACAACTACCCGAGGACGCCGTCGCCGTGGTGCAACGCTGGCACCCGCAGGGCAGCGCACTGCTGCGGGCACTGGACAGTGGCGGGGCCCGACGGATCGTGCGGGTGTACGCGCCGGACGATGTGAACACCACCCTGTTGCGGACCGAGCTGGCCCGATTCGAACCACGGCTGCCGATGTCGGACCCGGAGTCCGGCGCGGTGCCGGGCTGTGCCCTGGTGGTGTGCGACGCCGGCAGCGTACTCGGCCGCGACATCCTCGACCTGCTCGAACGCCTGTATTCCGACGGGCACCGGATCGTGGTCGCGATGAACGGCATCCACGCGCATCAGGACTGGCCGGCGGTCCGGCGCCGCAACGAGGAACTGCTGAACGGGCGCGGCCTGGCCGGGGTGACCCTGCACGCGGTGTCCGCCCGGCTGGCGGCGGCCGGACGCGCCGCCGGCGATTCGGTACTCCTGGACCGCTCCGGACTGGCGGCCCTGCAGGCCGATCTGACTGCTGCGGTGGGCAGCGGGCCGGTCACGGGCAGCCGGGACGCAGTGCTGGCCCGGGTGGTCACGGAGACCCGGGAGCGGATCACCGAACAGATGGCCGAACTGCGCTCCGATGCCGAAGTCGACCGGTTGCGCGCCGAGCGCACGGTACTGCTGGCGAACCGGGACGGCGGGCGGGCGACCGCCCTGGCCGCATTGCGCAGTCAGGTGCAGCTGGCCCGGGTGGATCTGCTGAGCGAGGCGGGTGTCCGGGTCCGGGCGCTG
Organism: Nocardia sp. KT25-26; assembly: GCF_056627695.1. NCBI lineage: Bacteria > Bacillati > Actinomycetota > Actinomycetes > Mycobacteriales > Nocardiaceae > Nocardia > Nocardia sp. KT25-26. The sequence goes on from NZ_CM152813.1 coordinate 101,760, forward strand.
AACACCGCCGCCCGCGCCGATATCGACCAGCTGCGGCGCGCCGAGATGGCCGGCTATCCGGACCGGCTGCAGCAGGCCGTGACCATGCTGACCGGGGAACTCGACCTGATGACCGGGCAGCGGCTGGCCGATCTGAACCGCCGGTTCGAGTCGGTCCCGGCCGCCGAGCATCGACCGGCCCTGGCCCCGGATGTCGGCCCCGGGCCGGAACCGCGGCGGCGAGGTGTCGAAGATCACGTCATGATCGTGATCGGCGCATCGGCCGGAGTCGGCCTGGGCCGGCTGGCGGTTGCACCGCTGTCGCTGGTGCCCGCCCTGGACGTCGCCAGTGTGCCGATCGCATTGACCCTGGGCGCCGGTGCAGCGGCCTGGGTGGTCCGGGCGCGCGGCCAGCTGAGCCGGCGCAACCATCTGTCCCGATGGGCCGGCGAGGCCCTGGTCGATGTCAAGGCGCAACTGGAGCAGCGGATCGCTACCGCACTGGTCGACGCCGAATCCGAACTCTCGGCACATGTGGTGCGCACCGCGACCGAACGGGCCGTGACCGTCGACCGGCAAGCCGCGGAGCTGGAACGCCGGTTGCGGCGGATAGCCACCGAGCGGCCCGGCCGACTCGCGGCCTGTGCGCGGGACGCGGAGATCCTGGACCGGGTGGCCGAACCGGCCGGGTAGTTTGTCACCGGAGACGAGCCCGGTTCTGTGCGGGCGGGCAGATAGCGTTAACCTCTAACCAGGAACCTGGGCGTCCGCTCCGTGTCGGTCTCTTGCACGGCCTCCGTCCATGTGCGGCTCTGTACGCCGTCCAGCGGGGGTCGGTGGGTGGCCGTCGAAGTGGGCGCCGACCCGGCCAACGGTGGCGAAGAACCGCCCACTTCAGGAGAGTTTTTATGACCTCAGCGACCATTCCTGGTCTTCGCGGATCCGACGGCAAGGCGCCGACCGAGCATCAAGCACTGCTCGACTGGGTGCAGGAAGTCGCGGAGCTCACCCAGCCGGATCGGGTCGTGTGGGCGGACGGTTCCGATGCGGAGTGGGACCGCCTGACCACCCAGCTGGTCGAGGCCGGCACCTTCAAGAAGCTGGACGAGAAGAAGAAGCCGAACTCCTTCCTGGCGCTCTCCGATCCCTCCGACGTCGCCCGGGTCGAGTCGCGTACCTACATCTGCTCGAAGACCGAGGCCGATGCCGGTCCGACCAACAACTGGGTCGACCCGGACGAGATGCGTGCCACCATGACCGAGCTGTACCGCGGCTCGATGAAGGGCCGCACCATGTACGTGGTGCCGTTCTGCATGGGCCCGCTCGGCGCCGAGGACCCGAAGCTGGGCGTCGAGATCACCGATTCCGAGTACGTCGTCGTCTCGATGCGCGTCATGACCCGGATGGGCCAGGCCGCACTGGACAAGATGGGCACCGACCGCCCGTTCGTCAAGGCACTGCATTCGGTGGGCGCGCCACTGGCCGAGGGCCAGGCCGATGTGCCGTGGCCGTGCAACGACACCAAGTACATCACCCACTTCCCGGAGGACCGCGAGATCTGGTCCTACGGCTCCGGCTACGGCGGCAACGCACTGCTCGGCAAGAAGTGCTACTCGCTGCGTATCGCCTCGGCGATGGCGCACGACGAGGGCTGGCTGGCCGAGCACATGCTGATCCTCAAGCTGATCTCGCCCGAGGGCAAGAACTACTACATCGCCGCCGCATTCCCGAGCGCCTGCGGTAAGACCAACCTGGCGATGATCCAGCCGACCGTGCCGGGCTGGCGGGCCGAGACCCTGGGCGACGACATCGCCTGGATGCGCTTCGGCAAGGACGGCCGGCTGTACGCGGTGAACCCGGAGTTCGGTTTCTTCGGTGTCGCACCGGGCACCAACCACAACTCCAACCCGAACGCCATGGCCACCATGGAAAAGGGCAACACCGTCTACACCAATGTCGCGCTGACCGACGACAACGACGTCTGGTGGGAGGGCCTGGAGGGCGAGCCCGACCATCTGGTCGATTGGAAGGGCAACGATTGGTACCTCCGCGAGACGGAGACCCTCGCGGCGCACCCGAACTCCCGTTACTGCACCCCGATGTCGCAGTGCCCGATCCTGGCACCGGAATGGGACGACCCGCAGGGCGTGCCGATCTCGGCGATCCTGTTCGGTGGCCGCCGCGACAGCACGGTGCCGCTGGTGAACGAATCGTTCGGCTGGCAGCACGGTGTGTTCATGGGCGCCACCATGTCCTCGGAGCAGACCGCCGCCGCAGAGGGCAAGGTCGGTTCGGTCCGCCGCGACCCGATGGCGATGCTGCCGTTCATGGGCTACCACGTCGGTGACTACATCAACCACTGGGTGAACATCGGCAAGGATGCCGACGAATCCAAGCTGCCGAAGATCTTCTACGTCAACTGGTTCCGCCGGGACGAGAACCGCCGCTTCCTGTGGCCCGGATTCGGCGAGAACTCGCGTGTGCTGGAGTGGATCGTCGACCGCATCGAGGGCCGGGGCGCCGCGCAGGCCACCCCGATCGGCAACGTGCCGACCGCTGCCGACCTCGATCTCGAGGGCCTCGACGTCGACCTCGCCGACGTGGACAAGGCGCTGTCCGTGAACGCCGAGGAATGGAAAGCCGAGCTGCCGCTCATCGAGGAGTGGTTCGAGTTCATCGGCGACAAGCTGCCCTCCGGCGTCCGTGACGAATTCGATGCCCTGAAGCAGCGACTGGGCTGACCCGGACTGTCGAACTGCCCGCGCGATACGTATCGCGCGGGCAGTTCCCGTTTCAGCGGAACAAGGACTTGCCGTATTCGGACAACCACGACGCAAAAAGCGTCTACTCGTGCCGGATCTGGCCGAAGGTGTCCGAAAACGGCAGGTCTGCGAGGGACGTTCAGTAGCCGAGCAACCGGCGCCAGTGGGTGCCGATCGGGTGCTTGGCCGTGACCGAACCGAAGCGGAGGCGGCCGTGGACGACGATGTGCAGCGGACCCATCGGTGGTCCGCTGCGCACCTTGTTGCTGATACTCGACCCGACCAGGTCGATGCGGTCCAGATCGACGGTGGCGGCGCCGGGGACGACCAGGGTCAGCGAGGTGCAGTAGTCGTCCATCCGCACCTCGACCACCTGGGTTTCCATGATCGCCTCGGTGAAATCGAGCGTCACCGTGGACATCACGTTGTTCAGCCGCAACGCGGGCGGAACGTGCCAGCGACCCTTGCGGGTGACGTTGGACATCCGGCTCCGGATCACCCCGGCCGAGGCCGCAGCGACCTTCGGCGGCACTGCGAACCGGGGCGGCTGCGGCGGCGGGGGCTGGGCCGGTCCGGCGACCCGCATTCCGGGCAGGTCGACCAGCACCGTGTTCAGTTCACCCCGGGTCTTGGCAGCCAGGGCGGTATCCATCCGTTCGGTGAACTCCCCCAGCGAGAGCATGCCCAGGCCGACCGCACGTTGCAGCAACCGGCCGACATGCTCACGTTCGGCATCCGAGACCCGCAGATCCCGGTCACCGACCGGCGCCGCGGCGTGCTGCCGGGCCGTTCCCGCGGGGTCACCTTCGGCAAGAGATTCGGGACCACCCATACTTCGAGAGTAGCGAGCGCCCGCCGCCCGCGGCATCAGGGCAAACCCCTATTCCCGGTCATTCCAGCCCTGCCGGGTCCACCCCGTCCGCCGTAGCGGACACCGTGAAACCGAATCAGGTCGGACCGCGGAAGACTTCCGTCCGCCACATCGGGTGGTCGTCTCCCAGCATCACTGTGCTCGGCCGCTCCGTCATCGCCACCACCTCGTCCACTCGGGTACCCACCCTCGGCGGGCGCGGCGACAACGGAGCGCCGGATCATGCCGGGAGGGTCACTCCTCGCAGTTCGCCTGCACGTGCGCCGAGATGTTGTTCGTCGCCTTGCCCAGGTCGTCGGAGATCTGCTGGCTCTCCTCGGCCTGCCGACTCAGGTCCTCCAGCGAACCCGGGTCGGACGGATCCGGCATGCTGCCGGACATTTCGTTGAGCTTCTCCATCGAGTCGGCGTAGGTCTCCCAGTCCGACTTGATGTCGGAGGGCGCCACCGCGGCGACCTCACGCGCCTCGGCCACGATGTCCGGCGACGACGTGTTCGACGCCATGCTGATATCCCCCATATCGGCAACGGCATCGCAGTAGGCGGAGTTGGATTCGCTGTCGCCGCAGCCGGCGAGCACGGCAGCGCCGAGCGCGAAGGTGGCAATGGCAGTGGCGGTACGCTTCACGAGCAGGACCCTTCTGTTCGAGATGACTCATTTGCCGGATTTCCGACGGGGGCACTCTAGCCGATCGATCCCCGCCCGAGTCGATCGGAATGCGGAATTCCCATTCGGTACCGGTATCCGGGCCGGTCCGCAAATCCGCGGTACCGCGCAGGGATTCGATGCGCCGCTCAGCTGGATTCGGCATCGCCGGGTCCGGGACGGTCGCTGCTGCGTTCCTCCTTGCGCAGCATCCGGGCCAGATCGAAGCGGGCGGGGTCGGGCCGGTCCGGGGCGGCCGAATACAACCGGCGGTCCTCCCCCGTCTGCAGCTCCTCGACCATCTCCTCCGGACTGTCGGCGAGCAGATAGCGGATCATCGTGTTGGCCACCGCTACGGCCGGCACCGCCAGCAGGGCACCCGCGATGCCACCGACCACCAGTCCCGCGGTGATCGCGAGCACCACCGCCAGCGGATGGATGCTCACCGCCCGGCCGAGCAGCAGCGGCTGCAGCACATGGCTCTCCAGCTGCATCACCGCGATGATGATCCCCAGCACGATCAGCGCCGTCACCAGCCCCTTGGTGACCAGCGCGATGAAGACCGCGACGAACCCGGCCACGAACGCACCGATGATCGGGATGAACGCACTGATGAAGACCAGCGAAGCCAACGGCAGGGCCAGCGGCACCCCGAGGATGGCCAGACCGGCACCGATGCCGATGGCATCCACTGCCGCCACCGCGACCGTGGCCCGGACGAACCCGACCAGCGTGCCGAACCCCAGCTCACCCGCGGTGCGCACCTTCTCCCGGTGCGCGGTCGGAACCAGCCGAGTGACGAAATTCCAGATCTGGTCGCCGCCGTAGAGGAAGAAGATCAGGATGAACAGCGTCAGGAACGTGCCGGTGAGGATGTGCCCGATCGCGGTCGCGGTGGTCAGCGCGCCACTGGTGACACTGTCCTGGTTGTCCTGAATGGTCTGCACGATCGTGTCACCGGCATTGCGGATCTGTTCATCGCTCAGATGCAACGGACCGTCGATGAGCCAGTCCTGGATCCATTCGACACTCGCGGTGAACTCGTTGGACAGCGAGGGCACACCAGCCACGAACTGCTCCACCACGAAGGTCAGGATCCCGGCGACCACGCCGATCGAGCCGACCAGCGCAACGAACACGCCCATCGGCCGCGGGATGCCCACCCGCTGCAACCAGTCGACCAGCGGCGCCAGCAGCGCCGCCGCCAGCAACGCGATCGCCACCGGGATCACCACCGTGGCGAACTTCTGCACCACCATGGCGACCGCGATCAACGCCGCGAAGATGACGAGCAGCCGCCACGACCACGCCGCCGCCTTCCGGACCAGCGGATGAACGGCGGCAGCGTCGGAATGCCGGAACGATCCCGGACCCACGGAATCGATCTTCGTCTCGGTCACCTTCGGAAGCCTATCGGCTCGAACGCTAGATTGGTGGTCGTGTCGGCGCCACTGGAAGCGGTCAAACAGACCATGCGAACGCGCTGGCCGCTGTATCTCACGTCGATGCTGCTGGCCAACGCCTTCGGTGCGATGCTGGTGTGGGCATTCATCCAGTACGGCCTGCCCGCGCCGGAGGGACAGCAGAACGGGGTACGTCAGGCCGGATTGCTGGCTCCGCTGCTGGTGTTCTGCACCGCGGCGGTGTTCAGTGTCGGCGCGTCGGCGCTGATGCTGCGCCCGGTGATGCGCTGGCAGATGCGCGGCGGGCCGCCGAACAAGCAGGAGCAGATGGCCGCCCTGCACGCGCCGCTGCGGCAGGCGATCCTGCATCTGGTGCTCTGGATCGTCGGCGGCGGCATCCTGGCCGGCCTGGTCATCGTGGAATCGCCGGAGTTGGCCTTCGCGGTGGTCGTCACCGAATGTATGGCGGCCACCATCGTGTTCGGGTTCACCTACATGCTCGGTGAGCGCATTCTCCGGCCGGTGGCCGCCGAGGCGCTGACCGAAGGCACCTTCGACGAGACGCTCACGCCCGGCGTGGGTACCCGAATGGCGATGACCTGGGGGATGGGCACCTTCGCGCCGACCATCGCCATCGTGCTGCTCTGCGTGACGCAGATCTCCACCGATGTCAATTTCTCGGCGAATTCGCTGGCGATCTCGATCGTGCTGCTCTGCGGGGTGGTGATCATGCAGGCGCTGGCGCTGTCCATGCTCACCGGTTCGAGCATCTCCGATCCGATCCAGCAGCTCACCCAGGCCGTCGACCGGGTGCAGGCCGGTGCCCGGGATGTCCAGGTGGAGGTGTTCGACGGCAGTGAGATCGGCCTGCTGCAGGTCGGCTTCAACCGGATGATGGAGGAGGCGGACAAGCGCCGCAAACTGCAGGAGCTGTTCGGTCAGCACGTCGGCGAGGATGTCGCCCGGCGGGCCCTGGCCTACGGCACCGAACTGGGCGGCGAGACGCGATTCGTGGCGGTACTGTTCGTCGATATGGTCGGTTCCACCGCCACCGCCGCGGAACGCCCGCCCACCGAAGTGGTGAGCCTGCTCAACGAGTTCTTCCGGGTGGTGGTCGACGTGATCGACCGGCACCACGGGTTCGTCAACAAGTTCGTCGGCGATGCCGCGCTGGCGATCTTCGGCGCACCACTGGACCGTCCCGACGCCCCGACCGCCGCCCTGGCCGCGGCCCGCGAGCTGCGTACCGCACTGCGCGCGGTGCCCGGCCTGGACATCGGGATCGGCGTTTCGGCCGGGCTGGCGGTGGCCGGCAACATCGGTGGCGCCAACCGGTTCGAGTACACCGTGATCGGCGACCCGGTGAACGAGGCGTCCCGGCTGACCGAACTGGCCAAGGACCGGCCCGGCCGGGTCCTGGCCTCCGGCAGTGCACTGTACTTCGCCGACGAGGACGAACAGGAGCACTGGCAGACCGGTGACGAGGTCCAGCTACGCGGCCGGCGCCGCAAGACCCGGCTCGCCTGGCCGCACTCCGGCGAGTCCGCGGCCGATGCGCCGGACTCCGAACAAGCCCGTTCGTTAGGCTGATCGGCGTGACGGAGCGCCTCGACCAGGCCGACGAGCAACCGGCTCGCCGGACCGGTCGTCGGCGATTCCGCTGGATCACCTGGGTGCTGGGTGCAGCGCTGCTGGCCCTGCTGATCGGCGAGGGCGCCTATCTGTGGCCGCGGCTGCACGAATCCTGGCAGAAGCTCACCGAGATCCACTGGGGCTGGCTGTTCGTCTGCATCTGGCTGCAGGCACTGTCGATGAGCGGCTTCGGCCGGGTGCAGAAGCAGCTGTTGCACGCCGGCGGCGTAGCGGTCACCCAGCGCCGATCGGTCTCGGTCGTCTACGGTGCGACCGCCATGGCACTGACCCTGCCGGCCGGGCAGGTGTTCTCCACGACCTTCACCTACCGGCAGACCCGCCGCTGGGGCGCGAGCCCGGCGGTGGCGTCCTGGCAGCTGGTGTTCTCCGGTGCGGTCGCCGCCGCCGGCCTGGCCGCGCTGGGGATCGGCGGTGCCGTCCTGGTCGGCAACGGGATCGGGATAAAACTCATCGCCTCCCTGGTGATGATGACGGTGCTGATCGTCGCCGGGGTCTACCTGGCCCGGCGTCCGGGCACCCTGGAACTGGTACTGCGGCGGGTGGTCGGCCGGATCAACCGGATCCGGAAGAAGCCGGCCGACCACGCCATGAACAAGATCGCCGAGATCCGTGATCAGCTCGAATCGGTGGAGCTGGGCCGCCGGGACGGCATCATGGTCGCCTGCTGGGCGGCCGTGCACCGACTCGCCGACGTCGCCTGCCTCGGTGCCGCCTGCTATGCCGTCGGGGCCGATCCGAAGCTCTCGGGGTTGTTGATCGCGTTCACCGCCGGCAAGGCAGTCGGATCCATCCCGTTCGCACCCGGCGGAATCGTCTATGTGGACGCGACCCTGATCTACGGCCTGACCGCCGGTGCCGGGCTGCCGGCCGCCCAGGCGGTGGCCGCGGCATTCGTCTACCGGCTGGTCAGCTTCGTCCTGGTGGCGATCGTCGGCTGGATCGTCTTCGCCTTCCTGTTCCGCACCCCGCAGGCGGACGACGCCGAATACACGAAGGAATTCGAGCAGCGCCGGGTGCAATAGCAGCCCGGGAGCTCAGCCCAGCGCCCGGACCGCGCCCCGCCAGCCGAGCAGGAACAGGGCCAGCACTGTTGCGGCGACCAGCACGAAACTGAGTGCCACGCCCTGGCCGCTGACCGCCCGCAGCAGCATGCCGCCGCCGAGAGTGCCCAGCCAGATCAGCACCCCGGTGGGCCAGAGGGCGGTGGCATCGAAGCGCGTCCGGTATCCCCACCGCTGCACCGCAGCGGCCACCAGCCAGCCGACCGCGAGTCCGACGGCGAACGGCCATACCGTCTTCGCCAGACCCGCCAGCACCGCCTCGTCGTGACTGCGCCGCCCGATCGCGCAGAAGACGATCACCAGCGCAATATCGGCAGCACCCGCCGTCCACTTGTTCACCCGGACAGCCTAGCGAACCCAGCCGGTCGGCCGACCGGGTAACACCCCACGCGACCAGCGAGGACACGCACCGGGCTGCGCCACTATTCCGGGGTGGACAGGGACTGCAGCAACCGGGCCGCCATCCGGGCGGTGGCATTGCCGCTGTCGATATCGTCGATGTGGATCGCGAACGCCAGATCCCCCATCGCCGCGATCAGCCAGCCGTCCGGCCCGGCGGTCGCGGAGTAGGCGATGACATCGCGGTAGCCCCGCAGCGGAGTCTGTTCCGGTTTGCCGATTCCCTCGTGCATCATCCTGCGTAGCCGGTCGACGGCCGCCGAGGAGAGCTCGGGAATCGGCGCCGCGGTGGTCCCGGGCACGCCCGCCTCGATCATCGGCGGCGCCAGTTTGCCGGACGCGATGGTGGCGGCCGCGATAGCCATCCCGAACGGGCTGACCTGGATACCGTTACCGGCACCGCCCTGACGAACCTGCTCGGCATCGCCGCCGTTGCCGAGCCGTCCGGTGACCTCCTCCAGGCCGGGTACCTCGAAATCGACGCCGACACCGAGGGCATTGGCCGCTTCGGTGATCTGTTCGCCGGAGACCTTGTCCCGCGGTTCGCCGGTGCCCGCAGCGGCCGCCGACCGGAACAGATCGGCGGCGCCACCGGCCGGGTAGAGCCCGGTGAACGCCACCGGCCCCTGCTCGGCAGCGTAGTTGTTCTGGGCCACCGCGACGACCGCACCGGTGGAGGGCTGTATCGCCACCAGCGTGGCCGGGGTCCCGACACTCACCACCGCGTCCTCGGCGGCGCGCTGCAGCCGTTGGTCCATGGTGGCGGAGATGTCCGGGCCGGGCGGCCCCTGATACCCGGCGACCTCCTCGACGAATTTGCCGTCCGGTTCGAAGATCCGCACTGCCCAGCCGGAATGGTCCAGTTGGTTCTGCTTCCACACTTCGCGCAGCGAGTCCAGCATGGGCGACCAGGTGCGGCGGTCGGCCGCGATCAACCGCGGCTCCTTCTCCATCACGACGCCGGGCACCCGGGCCATCCGCGGTTCGAGGATGTTGAAATCGCCCTCGCGCAGGTTCACCGCGACGATCGGTTCACCGTCGGCGGCGGCCAGTTCCTCGCGCAGCGACTCACCGGTGATCAGCGGGGCGACCACGGCGATGGCGTCGGAGAGGCCGTCGGTGGTGGCGACGATGTCATGGGTCTGCTTCGGGTCGATCTTGATCACATTGATGGTCTGCTCGGTCATCAGCAGATCGCCGGCGAGGTCGGTGATCTTCGGCGCCGGTTCCGGCATCGTCCGCACCAACTCCACGGTGCGGTTGCCCTCCAGCTGTGGCAGCACGATCGACGGATTCCAGGTGATCCGCCAACCGACCGAGAGCTTCCGGACGATGCCTTCGAGGGTGTACTTCCAGTCCCGGTTCTCACCGAAATTCCAGGCCACGTCCATACTGAACAGACCCTGTGTCCGATCGAGTTCGATGAACTGGGTCTTCTCGTAGTCGACGGTGCCCGGATGCAACCCCTCGAACATTTGCTTGATGGTTGCCGTAGCCGCCGAGGGATAGGAAGTCAGGGCACCGGCGCCCTCGTAGTCCTGATCGTCCAGCAACTCGGTGAACCGATCGACGATCGCCTCGGGCTCGGACGGTTCCCCGCCCACTCCGCACGCACCCATGGTGACGACAAGGGCGATCGCCCCGACCATTGCCCATCCACCCCGGACGCGGAAGCGGCGGGATCCCCACACATCCATATCGCCCACTCTTCACTCTTGCCACTCCGGTAACGAGACCACCGTACCGGAAGCCGACCCGCTTGCGATGTCCCGGTGACACAGGACGTTACCCATGCTCAGTATCTCGATTGTGCCCGAAATCTCCCCTCGATGAAGGCGTGATCGACGAACACCGGCCGACCGGATGGCAACAACCAGCGCGCATACCGTACCGGCAACCCCCGCGAGTAGTGCACATTCGGCATTGTTCGGCGATTCCTTTCAGAAGTACCCGATCGGTGGTCCGATCAACCCTCCACGGTCCCCTGGAAGCGATGCGCACCTAGCCGTTCACTGCAGGCTGAACCATCTCCGGCGAATGGGTGTAATCTTGTAATCACCGAAGCAACGCGAGTTGGTAAGCAGGTGATTCCGATGCGGAATACCCATCGCGGCCGCGGCGTCGGCCGGCCCGGCGGCTGGCAACAGGCCGATCTGCCCGATGCCACCGACGCCCCCGACTGGTTCGCCGGCCGATTGCCCGAGGACTGGTTCAGCGGCCCGCCGGAGGTCCGGATCGATCGGGACGAGATCGTCGTCATCGGCGAGCTGCGACCACCGGAGGTCGGCGCGGGCGAGCAACCCGTCCCGGCCGCCACCCAAGAGGGTGCCGTCGCCCGGTTCCGGGATACAACCCGCCCGGACCGGATGCGCATCGCGGACGAGGCGCAGCAGCGCTATCGGCGCAATGTGGCCTGGGGAGTTCGGGTCGACGGGGAAGTGCAGCTGTTCACCCACCTGGCCGTCCCGGTGATGACCCGGCTGCGGCAGCCCGAACGGCAGGTGCTGGACACCCTCGTCGACGCCGGGGTGGCCCGCTCCCGGTCCGATGCACTGGCATGGACGGTGCGACTGGCCGGTAAGCACGCCGAGGCGTGGCTGGCCGAACTGCGGGAAGCGATGCGCAAGGTGGACGATCTGCGCGCCGAGGGACCGACCGGACTGTAGAACCGAATCCGGGCCGACGCCCTCCCGAGGACCGCGAGGCGGCCGGGTTCCCGGCACGGACGCCGGACCGGGCGGTTCCGGCAGCCGCGCCACCGGCTCGTCTAAGGTGGCCCGCATGGCAGACAGTCCGGCGCCCGTGGACGGCCCGATTCTGGTCCTCAACGGGCCGAACCTGAACATGCTCGGAACCCGTCAGCCGCAGGTCTACGGCAGTGACACACTCGACGACGTCGTCGCGCTGTGCGAGCGGACCGCCGCCCGGTTCGACCGCCGCATCGTCGCATTCCAGTCGAATCACGAAGGCGCCCTGATCGACCGGATCCACCGGGCCCGTGGCGAGGCCGCCGGGATCGTGATCAACCCCGGCGGCCTGACCCACACCTCGGTGGCGCTGCGCGATGCGCTGGTGATACCCGAGGTGCCGATCGTGGAGGTGCACATCAGCAATGTGCACGCCCGCGAGGAATTCCGGCGGCACTCGTTCGTCTCCCCCATCGCGACGGCCGTGCTCGCCGGGATGGGTATCCAGGGTTACGCCGCGGCCGTCGAGTTCCTCGCCGCGACGGTGCTGCGCCGCTGAATCGTCAGCCGATCCGGAAGACCGGCATACCGGGTGCGATCGCGGCCAGCTCGGCGTCGGTGGAATCCGCAGTGGCACCTTCGAAATAGGCACCCACCTCCCAGCCCCACCGCTGCAGGTAGGCGCGCAGCACCTCGACCTTGTCCGCATCGTCGACCTCGGTGGCGGCGAACGCCGATACCTTCCGGCCCAGCCGCAGCTCCCCGGCACCCGCCACGCGCAGGTTCCGGACCCACTGGGTGCGCCCCCGCGGTGAGACGAGATAGCGCGCCCCACCGGACATGATCAGCGGATTGACGATGGCGGTCCGCCACTCCCCGCTGCTGCGACCGCGTACTGCCAGCAGTTGCGCCCCGGCCACCCCGATCCCGAACCTGGGCAGCAGCCCCATCATCTTGTTGAACGCGGCTTCGGCTCGGCCGGCGCGGATGTGTCGGGTGGTGGCGTCCATGACAGCTCCTTGTGTGAGCACTGCTCTCGTTTTCTGCACAGAAGCATGACAGGGCTGCCCCCATAAAACAAGAGCACTGCTCTCCCTTCTCCTGAACCTCCGATCCTCGGATAATGATTGCGCTGCGGAATGTAGTAGGTATACTACAAACAGTAGCTGAGCCACTACCGGGAGGAAGCAGTGGTAGATGTACCGGGGAAGGTTCTCGACGTGGAGAACCTCCAGATGAGATACGGCGACACCGAGGTGCTGCGCCAAGTCGGCTTCACCGCCCACCGCGGCGAGGTGCTGGTCATGCTCGGCCCGAACGGCGCCGGCAAGACCACCACGATCGAAATCCTGGAGGGATTCCGGAAACGGTCGGCCGGGCGCGTCGAGGTACTCGGGATCGATCCGGAGGCCGGGGACGAGGCATGGCGGGCCAGGATCGGCGTGGTGCTGCAGTCCTGGCGCGACCACAGCAAATGGCGGGTGCGGGAACTACTGGCCCAGCTGGGGTCCTACTACCTGCCGTATCGTGATGCCCGCACCCCGGTGCGGCCCTGGGACCCCGACGAACTGCTCGACGTCGTCGGGCTCGCCGATCGCGCCGGCGACAAGATCGCCACCCTGTCCGGCGGTCAACGCCGCCGGCTCGATGTCGCCATCGGCGTGGTGGGCCGGCCCGAACTGCTCTTCTTGGACGAACCGACCGCAGGCCTGGACCCGGACGCCCGGCAGCAGTTCCACGAACTCGTCCACCGGCTCGCCGACGAACAGGGCACCACGGTCCTGCTCACCACCCACGACCTGGACGAGGCCGAGAAGCTGGCCGACCGGGTGCTGATCCTGGCCGGCGGCCGGATCATCGCCGACGGCTCGGCCGACGAGCTGTCCCGCCGGGTCTCCGGCCGCACCGAGATCCGCTGGAGCCGGGACGGCCAGCGGTTCGTGCACGGCACCACCGAGGCGACCCCGTTCGTCCACCAACTGTTCCAGCAGTTCGGCACCGATATCGACGATCTCGAGGTGCGCCGGGCCTCCCTGGCGGACACCTACACCACCCTGGTCCGGCGCTACGAAACGGACCGGGGCGATACCGACCTGCACACGCTCGAGGAGCTGGTCCGATGAACCCGACCGTCAACGCCGTCCGCGCGGGCCTGCGCCGGACCGGGACCGAGATCCGCATTCTGTTCACCAACGGCGAGGATCTGGCGGGCGTGCTGTTCTCCCCGCTGATCATGCTCGGCGTGCTGTTCCTGATGCGCAACAGCAGCTTCCAGGACAGCGAGTGGACGCTGGGGCAGCTCGGCCTGCCGAGCGTGATCGGCATGATCATGGCCTTCAACGGCATATATCTGATCGCACAGTATCTGGTCCTCGACCGCGAGGACGGGACCCTGCTGCGGGCCAAGACCACCCCGAACGGGATGATCGGCTATCTGATCGGCAAGCTCGGGGTCAGCACGGCGTCCCTACTGACCCAGCTCGCTATCCTGCTCGCCGTGGGCATGGTGATCATCGACGGCGTATCGCCGGGCGGCATCTCCTGGCCGACGCTGGTCTGGGTGGTCGCGCTCGGCCTGCCGGCCGTCCTGCCCGCCGGAGCCATCCTCGGTTCGATCTTCGACAACCCGCGCAGCCTGTTCTTCGTGACGATTCCGCTGATGGGCGTGGTCGCCATCTCCGGGATCTTCTACCCGATCACTGCGATGCCGGGCTGGTTGCAGGGCGTGGCGCAGGTGTTCCCGGTCTACTGGCTCGGTCTGGGAATGCGTTCGGCGCTGCTGCCGGAGCAGGCCGCGGCGATCGAACTCGAGGGCAGCTGGCGACATCTGGAAACAGCTGCGGTACTGGGAATCTGGGCGGTGGTCGGGCTGCTGATCGCACCGGCGGTTTTGCGCCGGATGGCCCGCCTGGAATCCGGTTCCCGCGTCGCGGCCAGACGGGAGAAGGCCTTGTCGAGTGTCTACTGAGACGATCCACAACCGCATCGCCATGTTGCGGGCCGAACGCGGCATCTCGCGCCGGGAACTCGCCGACGCCCTCGAGGTGCACTACCAGACCATCGGGTACCTCGAACGTGGTGAGTACAGCCCCAGCCTGCATCTGGCGTTGCGGATCGCCGGGTATTTCGAGGTGCCGGTGGAAGTGATCTTCTCGATCACTCCGTTCCCGCGGATCGGCAGCTGAGACCGCGGCGCCGCACAGCCTATTGCTGTGCGGCGCCGCGCCGCTCATTCGGCATCGCGAAGCACCCGGTAGGCCGGAACCGGAGCACCGGCCTGTTCGGTCGCCGCGACAGCGCGCCGCCAGATCGCCTGGGCCGCACGCGAAAGCGAAGCATCGACACCGGCCTCTGTACTCGCATCGATGATGTGCTGCGCACCGGCATCCATCATCTTCAGATGTGCGAGATCGCCGGCACCACCTGCGAGAGCGGCCTGCGCACCCTGTTCGATGAAGAACTGGTACATGCCACTGAACTTCAGCGCGTACGGCAGGAACCGGCCGATATCGTTGCCCGACTTCTCGATCAGCGCGAACGCCTGGTCGAAGCCGAGCAGCCACGGGTGGAAGGTGGTCAGCAGCGCCTGATAGAACACCTGCGCCGCACCGTCGTCCGGGCCCAGATACTCCGCCGGGCTCAACGGCCGGAGCAGCTCGGCATGTTCGTCGAACACCGCCTCCGGTCCGCTGTAGAAGATGTAGGACGCGGGATGGTCGAGCACATCACCGGCCGACATCACCCCACCGGAGAGGAACTCACCGCCACGTTCGCGCACCCAGCGGGCGCCGGCCCGGGCCTGCTCGGGCGAATCGGAGGACAGGTTGGCGATCACCTTCCCGGCCAGCTGTTCCTCGGCCCGGCCGAGCACGTCGTACATCGCGGCATAGTGGGTCAGGCTGATGACGGCCACCCGGTTGGCCGCCAGCGCGTCGGCGACCGTTTCCGCCCGTTTCGCACCCAGCGCCACCATGGCGTCGACCTTGGCGGTACTGCGATTCCACACGGTCACCTCGGTACCGGCGGCGAGGAACGCCCGGACCATCGCCTGTCCCATCGGGCCGAGCCCGATCACCGTCACCGAGGGGGTCTGCTGCTGCGACATCGCGTTGTTTCCTTTGCTCACTGGGGCCGTTCGGGCGCTCGGCGGGAGTCGTTCCGGCGCCACGAACGATGCTCGTTCGCCCCGCTAGACTCGACAAGAACGCACATTGACGTGCGGATCCTTACGTCGAGGTACGCAATGAGGTCAGGAGTCCACGGTGAGCAGCGACAGTGACCGGGATCACGCGAGCCACGGCCCCGCCGAGCCCTGCGGTATGAGCATCGCGATCGATGTCGTGGGTGGTAAATGGCGAATGCATCTGATGTGGGCACTGGCCGATGGTCCGCGCCGATTCGGCGAGCTGCGCCGCCTGCTCACCGGCGTGAGCGAAAAGGTGCTCACCGAGAACTTGCGGCACCTGGAGACCACCGGGGTGGTCCGCCGGGAGATCTTCCCGGAGATCCCACCCCGCGTGGAATACTCGCTCACCCCCGCCGGCCGGGAGCTGGCCACCGCGCTGGATTCCCTCGAGCAGTGGGGAAACCGGCATCGCGCCGAAATGCTCGACAACCTCGCCGCGGCAGGCTGACCGCGGTCAGGCGGCTTCCGGCACGGCGGCCACCAGCCCGCCGTCGATGATCAGGTCCTGGCCGTTGACGTAGGCCGCCTCGGCCGAGGCGAGGAAGGCGACGACATCGGCGACCTCGTCGGCCGTGCCGAGCCGGCCCGCCGCGATCCCGGCAACGATGCCCGGCTCCTGCTCGGCGGTGATCGCGCCGTGGTACATCGGGGTCTCGATATAGCCCGGGCTCACCGAGTTCACCCGGATCCCGCGCGGCGCCAGCTCGGCGGCCAGGGTGTGCGCCAGGTTGTGCACGGCGGCCTTGGTCGCCGAATAGAGCGTCCCGACGGGCAGACCGCGGTGCAGCGTCCAGGAAGCGTTCAGCACGATCGCGGATCGGTCGGGCAGCAGCGGCAGCATCTCCTGGATCGTGAAGAACACCCCCTTGAAGTTGATGTCCACCACGCGGGCGAACTCGGCTTCGGTGACCTCGCCGATCGGTCCGAACGAAGCGACCCCGGCATTCGCGAACAATACGTCGAGGCGGCCGTACCGGGACCGGATCGTCTCGGCCAGGGCCGCGAGCTGCGCGCGGTCGGCGGCATCACCGGGAACGGCCAGCAGCCGGTCACCGGCAGCCAGGTGCTCGACCGCCGCATCCAGGCGAGCTTTGTCCCGGCCGGTGATCACCACCCGGGCGCCCTCGTCGAGCAGGCGGTGGGCGGTGGCCAGTCCCATCCCGCTGCTTCCGCCGGTGATCAGCGCGATCTTGTCGTCGAATCGGAGAGCGTCGTGTGTCATGTCGTTCAGCCTGCCCGCGGCCGGTCCCGCCGGACAGTGCGCCGTGATGCTGGGCGTACCAGCACCACCTTCGATCAGGCCGAGGCGGCCAGGTGGATGCGCAGCAGCGGTTCCAGCCGGGCCTCGGTAGCGGTACCCGGCTTCGGGTTGTAGAGCACGAGGGACAGGCCGGGCTGATCGGCGACGGTCAGCGTGGTGGTGTCGAAGTGCAGTTCCCCCGCTTCCGGGTGCCGGATCGACTTGACGCCGGTTCCCGGTGCCGCGACATCGTGGCGGTGCCACAGATCGGTGAATTCCGGGCTGATCGCGCTCAGATCGTCGATCACCCGCCGGAACTGCGGATCGCCCGGCGCATGTGCCAGGTCGGCCCGGAATGCCGCGACCACCTCAGGCGCGATCTGTGCCCAGCGGTCGTGCATACCGCGGTAGCGGGCGTTGGTGAAGAAACTGATCAGGCAGTTGTGGTCGGTGTCGGTGTAGCCGAAGACGGCGCGGGCGGCATCGTTGACCGCCGGCAGGTTCCAGTAGCGGTCCCGCAGCACCGCGGGCCGGGGCAGCCAGGCCGACAGCAGATCGCGCAGTTCCGGCCCGACCATCGCGGCCGTTTCCGCTGCGACCGGCGGGTTCAGCCCTGCCAGCAGATAAAGATGCGCACGCTCCGATTCGGTCAGGCACAGGGCACGTCCGATGGCGTCCAGCACCTCGGCCGAAACGTTGATGTCGCGCCCCTGTTCGAGCCAGGTGTACCAGGACACTCCGACCCCGGCGAGCACGGCGACCTCCTCCCGCCGCAGCCCCGGTGTCCGGCGCTTGCCCGCCGCCACCAGCCCGACCTCGTCCGGCGTGACCCGGGCCCGCCGGGACCGGAGGAACTCCCGCAACTGTTCACGGCGCGCCCGCCGCTGGGTAACCGATGCACTGGCCATAATCCACGGTAACGGTCGTCGGCCCGGTCCCGGTTCGGCAGCGCGCTAGCCATGCTCGGGTGGCGCCGTGGAACGGGTTTCGGCCAGGTGCGCGGCGGCGAGCCGGCGGCCGGTGCGGACCAGCAGTGGGCGGGCGTCGCTCAGGCAGCGGGCCGGGTCGGGTTCCAGATCGGTGAGTGCATAGGCGGCGGTGAAGCCGGCGGTCGACAAGGCTTCGGCGGTGAGCAGGATCCGTCCCGCCACGGCGACGACCGGCCGGCCCGCCGAGCGGGCCGCGGATGCGACACCGGCAGGCGCTTTGCCGTGCCGGGTCTGTTCGTCGAGGGCACCTTCGCCGGTCACCACCAGGTGGGCACGCTGGATCAGGCTGTCGAGTTCGAGCAGTTCGGCGACGACCTCGAAACCGCTGCGCATGCGGGCGTTCAGCAGCGCCATCACACCGAAGCCGGTGCCGCCGGCGGCACCCGCCCCGGGTTGCCCGGCGAATTCGCGACCCAGCAGTTCGGCCCAATTGTCCAGCGCCGCCTCGAGAATCGGCCGGTCCTGTGGGCCGACCCCCTTCTGCCGGCCGTAGACGGCCACCGCCCCGGCCGGGCCCAGCAGCGGGTTGTCCACATCGCAGGCCAGGGTGACGGTGGTCGTCGCGAGCGCGGGATGCATACCGAACCGGTCCAGGGTCACCGCATCCCGCAGATCCGCTGCGCCGGAACCGATCTGCCGCCCATCGGGCCCCAGAATCCGCAGCCCGAGCGCCCGCAGCATCCCGGCGCCGCCGTCACTGGAGGCACTGCCGCCCAGGCCGAGCACGATATCGCGCACTCCGTCGTCCAGCGCCTGCCGGATGACCACCCCCAGCCCGTAGGTGTTCGCACCCAGCGGATCGAACCGGCCACCCGGCAACCGGGCCAGGCCGACGACATCCGCCAGCTCGATCACCGCACTGTCCCCATGCCGGGCGTAGGCCGTTTCCACCGGCACCCCGGTCGGTCCCGGTGCCGTCACCGCCACTCGCTGCCACCCGGCCGCCAGGAATGCCGCCACCGTGCCGTCGCCGCCGTCGGCGACCGGCACCTGATGGATCCGTGCCTGCGGGCAGTCGGCCACGATCCCCTCGGCCAGCGCAGCACACACCTGAGCGGCCGTCAGCGACCCCTTGAACTTGTCCGGTGCCAGCACCACTTCCACCACGCCGTCTCCTCAGCCGCCCGACCCACCGTCCCTGCCGACCACCACAGTCAGGAGGTGTTCCGGCATTCTCCGCCCCACCGCCCGGCTCCGCCACCGCAAGACGCCACCCTGGACGTTGATAACGCATCGCGTTACTATTGTCAGGTGATCCGATCCTTCGCCGACTCGGCTACACAGAAGGTCTGGAATCGAGAACGAGTACGCGGCTTGGGACCGGATCTACAACGGATGACGCAACGGAAGTTGCGGCAACTCAACGCCGCAGTGGTCCTGGAGGATCTTCGTATACCTCCGGGCAACCGTTTGGAGAAGTTGGTCGGCGACCGAACCGGACAGCACTCCATCCGGGTGAACAGCCAATACCGGATCTATTTCTGCTGGACTCCGGCCGGGCCGGAGGACGTCGAGTTGGTGGACTACCACTGAGGATGATCGATATGGATGACAAGGCCCACGAACCGATCACTCCCGGCGAAATCCTCCTGGAGGACTTTCTGGAGCCGATGGGGATCTCCCAGTACCGTCTGGCACACACCATCGGGGTACCGCCACGCCGGATAAACGAGATCGTGCACGGAAAGCGCCGGATCACACCGGAGACCGCGATCCGACTGTCCCGCGCATTGGGGTTGAGTGAACGCTACTGGCTCAACATTCAGGCCGACTACGACATCGCGGTGGCGAAGGACCGGCACCGCGCCGAGATCGACGCGATCACGCCGCTGTCGGCCTGACCGGGTGGGCGTGCCCGGGCACACCTGCGACCGTAGGGACGACTACGGGAGTAGCGTGCATGCATGGCGACCGAGGTGCGGCAGAACCCTGGGCTGGAGCGGTTCGAACTGACGGTCGGCGACACGCCCGCCGGCTATATCGAATACCAGGACACCGGTCCGGAGCGGGCGCTGGTGCACACCGAGATCCGGCCGCAGTTCGAGGGACAGGGCCTGGCGAACGTGCTGATCCGGGCGGCGCTGGACAGCAGCCGGGCGGAGGGGTTCAGCGTGCTGCCGTTGTGCCCGGTGGTGCTGCACTTCGTGGAGACCCATCCCGGCTACGTCTCGATGGTGCCGCAGCGGGCCCGGCCGCTGTTCGGGCTGCCGCAGTAGCCGGTTCAGTAGTGCGCGACCGCACCGTCCACGGCGAGTTGCAGATCATCGCGAACCAGGCGGGCGATCTCGGCCGGCCGGGTCGGCAGCTCGAGCACCGGCGGCCGGAAGTAGAAAACCGCCGAGACCACCTCTTCCCGGGTGGGCTCGACGGCCGGATCCGGGCGCGGACCGTAGCTCATCGCGAGACTGACCAGCGCCGGCGGCGCGTCCAGCTTGGCCGCGCGGAAGGCGATGTGCCCGATCCCGCTGCCCACCGCCTGCACCCGCGCCGGATCGACATCGTTGCAGGTCCCCTCGGGAAAGATGGCCAGATGGTCACCGTGCGCCAGCCGCTGACCGCAGACGTCCATCATCTGCTGCGCGGCCGCGTTCACCGCCCGGATGCCGTGATCCTTGCCGCGGAAGACCGGAATGCCACCCATCATGTCGACCTTGCGCCGCTGTTCCGGATCGACGAACAACTCGTCCTTGGCGAGTACCCGCACCCGGCCGATCTTCCGGCGTAGCGGCGAACACCAGGCGGCCGCCGCCACAGTGTACGGGTCGTGGTGGGAGAGGTGGTTCAGCGCGTAGATCACCGGCCGGCCGCTGCGGAGCAGGGCGCGCAGCTGGTCCGGGACCCCGTCCGCGTACCGGATCCGAGGCCGATACCGCCGGCCCAGCAGTGCGTAGGCGCCCCAGGCCTGCAGTCGGTTCTGCCGATGGCGGAGGTAGTAGTCGTAGACGGCATCGCTGTTGTCGAGCAGGACCTCGGGCACTGGCATACCGCGACCCTACCCGCGCCGGAGCGCCGGCATTTGTGTCCGATTCGTCGCAGATCGGACATTCCTACGAGCGCTGGAGGGCCATCCGGTGCGATGATGGCTCGGTGGCACGCGGAGACGACCCCGACGACCGCCGGACCCGAGGCGGACCCGGAGATCACCCACGCCGCGGCTCCGGCGACGGTGAGTACGGGGTGCGCGCGGGGAGCCTGCTGGTGTCCTCGACCGAGCTGACCGAACCGGCCTTCCGGCGCACCGTGGTGTACGTCATCGAGCACAACGACGCCGGCACGCTCGGGGTGGTGCTGAACCGGCCCAGCGAGACACCGGTTGCCGATGTCCTCCCGAGGTGGACATCGGCGGTGGCCGACCCGGAGGTGCTCTATATCGGCGGCCCGGTGAAACGGGATGCGGCGATCTGCCTGGCCGCGGTGCGGACGGGTGCGTCGATCGACGGGATCCGGGACCTGCGCCGGGTGGACGGCCGGATCGCCCTGGTCGATCTGGATGC
This sequence comes from Nocardia sp. KT25-26, assembly GCF_056627695.1. Lineage (NCBI taxonomy): Bacteria > Bacillati > Actinomycetota > Actinomycetes > Mycobacteriales > Nocardiaceae > Nocardia > Nocardia sp. KT25-26. The sequence continues at coordinate 123,129 of NZ_CM152813.1, forward strand.
CGACCCCGATCTGATCGCCCGGTACGTCGAGGGTGTCCGGGTGTTCGTCGGTTATGCCGGCTGGAGCATGGGCCAGCTGGACGGCGAGCTGGCCAACCGGGACTGGCTGGTGGTATCGGCCCGCCCGGACGATGCCATCGGCACCGACCGCCGGGATCTGTGGGCCCGGGTGTTGCGCCGCCAGCCGCTGCCGACCTCGCTGCTGGCCACCCATCCGATCGAACTCGAACGCAACTGACGAACGCCGCAACGCCCCGTGCGGCGGCACGGGGCGCAGCTGGTGTCGATCAGCGGGCGGTCTTGCGGTTACCGGCCATCGCCCAGAGGAAACCGACCGCGGTGAAGCCGGCGCACCAGGCGAGCGTCAGCACCCCGTTCGCCCCGATCTCGGTGCCCATCAGCAGGCCGCGCACGGTCTCGGTGAAGGGGGTGAACGGCTGGTACTCGGCGAACCAGCGCATCCCGGTCGGCATGGTGTCGGTGGCGACCAGACCACTGCCCAGGAAGGGCAGGAAGATCAGCGGCATCGGCATATTACTGGCAGCCTCCGGGTTCGCGGCTTGCAGACCCATGGCGACGGCGAGCCAGGTCAGCGAGAATGCGATCAGGGCCAGCACGCCGAAGGCGGCGAGCCATTCCAGCACGGTGGCATCCGTGCGGAAGCCGATCAGCGCCGCCACGGCGATCATCACGACGGTGGCGGCCAGTGCCTGCAGTACCGCCCCGATCACCTGCCCGGCCAGCGCCGACGGCTGCCAGATCGACATGGTGCGGAACCGGTTGACGATGCCTTTCGTCTTGTCCATCGAAACCGTCACGGCGACACCGGCGGTGAGCATCGCCGGAATCATCATCATCATGCCCGGCGTCAGATAGTCGATGTATTCGCCGCCGGTGGATTGTTTCAGCGCACCGCCGAAGACGTAGTTGAAGATCAGCAGCAACAGCACCGGCATGAGCACCGTGCTGATGGTGAGGCTCGGGTATCGGCGCGCGTGCAGCAGGTTGCGGCGCAGCATGATCGACGTGTCGGTGAGGATATGGGTGGTCATCGGATTGCTCCTTGTCGGTGCTCGGCCGGATCGGGTCAGGCTGCTTCGGAAACGGTCTGGCCGGTGATGGTGAGGAAGACGTCGTCGAGATCCGGCGTGTGCACCGAAATCCCCACCGCATCCAATGCTTCGGCGTCGAGCCGATCGAGAACGGCGCGCAGCGAGCGCACTCCGCCGTCGCCGGGAACGGCGAGGATCAACCCGTCGCTCGCATCCAGGGGCCGGGCATCGGGCCCGAAGGCCCGTGCCGCGGACATCAGCTGATCGCGCTCGGCGAACTCCAGCCGGATGTGGCCACCGGGGATCAGCCGTTTCAGCTCCGCGGCCGTCCCCTCGGCCACCAACCGCCCGTTGTCGAGAACGGCGATCCGGTCGGCGAGCTGGTCGGCTTCCTCTAGGTACTGGGTGGTGAGGAAGACCGTCATCCCGGCCTCGTCGACCAGATCGCGGATCATGCCCCAGATGGACCGGCGGCTGCGCGGGTCGAGTCCGGTGGTCGGTTCGTCCAGGAACAGCACCCGGGGGCTGCCGACCAGGGTCATGGCCAGATCCAGTCGGCGGGTCATCCCGCCCGAATAGGTGCTCGCCGGTTTGTCGGCGGCCTCGACCAGATCGAAGCGGTCCAGCAGTTCCCCGGTGAGCCGGGCAGATTCGCGCCGCGGCAGATGCTGCAGATCGGCCATCAGGCGCAGGTTCTCCCGGCCGGTGAGCAGATCGTCCACGGCGGCGAACTGGCCGGTCACGCCGATCGATTCGCGGACCGAGCCGCGGTTGCGGGCGAGGTCGTAGCCGTAGACCTCGATATCGCCTGCGTCGGGACGGCGCAGAGTGGTGAGGATTTCGACGGTGGTGGTCTTGCCGGCCCCGTTCGGGCCGAGCAGGGCGAAGATGCTGCCCTCGGGCACGGTCAGGTCGATGCCGTCGAGCACGGTGTGGTCGCCGTAGGCCTTGCGCAGGCCGGTCGCCGAGATCGCGGTGGGCCGGTGGGTGTCGGTCATGGTTCTGCCTTTCAACCAGTATTCATGTATCAGTGCGAATGTTTGCATGATTTATCCACACCGCCCCCCGGGGAGCGGCGGTAGCTGATGGTTTTCGGTTGTGCGTGATCCGCTAGATGTCGAGGTCCTCGATCTTCGGATTCGTCGCGAGATCGTGCACGCGGTCGTACAGCTTGTCCGGTAGCGAGTCCTGCAACTCCTCGATGGTGTCGACGATGACCAAGTCGTAATCACCCCAATCCCAAGGCTTGTCACCGATACCGAACATGCGGCGCCAGTACTTCAGGTCCGTGACACTGCCGGCCTGCTTCCCGGTCGGATATTCGGTCCACGGCGCCGTATGTGTATGCAGGACGTATTTGCCCTTGCGACTCCGGTAGACCCGCTGATCCATCGCGCGGGTGTCGTCCATGTCCTGCCACTCGCCGAGCAGCTTTCCGGCGAATCGGACCTGCCGGAGACCGTCCCGCCCGACCGGCAGCACCACCTCGTCGAAGCCCTCCTGCTGACCTTCGGCCAGTTCGATGAACCGCCGCAGCGCGGTGACGACCGCGCCCGAGAGGTTGCCGCCGACGAGTTCCTGCGCCCGCCGGAACAGGGGCAGGTCGTCATCGGATACGTAGATCGTCTTGTTCGGCATGGGAACGACTATACGTAGATGTATACGTAGATGCAATACATTTGCCATACATTGCCGGAAGTCGCAGATCAGAACCAGTTTTTCCGCCGGCGGGCCGCCGTGTTTGGATGACCGGATGATCCTGCAGCGCCGATCCGACTACCGGACCAATCCCGCACCCGCGACGGGGACGGCCAGCCGCGAGCTGCTGCGGTGCACCCTCGGCCGCCACGAGATCATCGTCCGCCGGACCCGGATCGCCCCCGGTGGCAGCAGCGGGTGGCATTACCACGACGGAACCCTCTGCGTCCTGGTCACCCGGGGCGTACTGGACCATCCGTACGTCGGCCGCGGAGCAGCCCGCTACCGGCGCGGCCGCCTCTTCATCGAACCCAGCGGTGCGGAACACGTCCATATCGCCCGCAACCTCGCCCGCGAACCGGTGCACCTGCTGGTGGTGTACGTGAACCCGGTGGGCGCCCCACTGTCACACAGCGTCCCGGAACCTCCACCGGAAACCCCTTCCCACGGCGAATAATTCGGGCCGAACAACCCCGCCGAGCCGACTCGTGCAGCGCCGATGCTCCGGCCTACATACCCCCGCCACCACCGCCACCGCCGTCACCACCGCCACCGCCGAAGCCGCTGTCACCCCCGAACGCAGAGCCGCCGTCACCGGATGCCCAGGCACCGCCGCGCGTCCCCATCGAGGCACCCGAACCCGATCCGCCGCCGCGGCCACGCCGCCGGAGCACACCGATCAGCAGAACGAGGTTGGCTGCCACCACCAGCACCACTGCCAGCCATGGAACGAACCCGATCGCCACAATCGCCGCCACGCCGAAAAGCAGTGCGACCAACAGATAGACCATGATCCCTCCCCAGAATCGGCCGGCCGGTTACGCCGACCTCTCCGAGTATGCCACCGGTCAGTCACCACCGCCCCCGGCGCAGCCACCGCCGGAATCACCGAAACCGGAACTTCTGTCGTCCAGTTCCCATTCACCGTCTCCGCCCGGCCCACCGGACCGGCGTCGGCCGCCCGACAGCGGTGGGCCACTGTTGGCGATCCGGTACATGGCACGACCGAAGGCGGCGAACAGCAACAGGACGACCGGTCCGAACACCAGCAGCCGCCAGAGCTCCAGCCCTTCCAGCACCACCGCGCCCACTGCGGCAAGGACAATGATGACTGCCAGTCCAACCAGGTACATCCGACGCCTCCCCGGAACTCGTCGACCCTTCCGAGTATGACGAATTCCGGGCCGCCCCGCAGCGGGAAAGCCCGCCGCGCACCGGGTCACGGGACGATGTTCACCAGCTTCCCGGGAACCACGATCACCTTGCGCGGGGCATTGCCGTCCAGGATCGCGGCGATCTTCTCGTCCGCCACCGCGGCGGCCTCGATCGCGGCCTGATCGGCATCGGCCGGCACCTGGATCCGGCTGCGCACCTTGCCCTTCACCTGGATCGGGAACTCCACGGTGTCCGCCACCAGCAGCGCCGGGTCGGCAAGCGGGAAGGGGCCGTGGGCCAGCGATTCGGTGTGCCCCAGGCGATCCCACAGTTCCTCGGCGATATGCGGGGCCAGCGGGGCCAGCATCAGCACCAGCGGCTCCACGGCGGAGCGGGGTGCTCCGTCCGGGAAGTTCTTGGTCAGATGGTTGGTCAGCTCGATCAGCTTGGCGCCGGCGGTGTTGTCGCGCAGCGCGGCCAGGTCCTCGTCGACACCGGCGATGGTCCGATGCACCAGCCGCAGCGTCTCGTCGGCGGGAGCGACATCGGTGACCCGCACCGCACCGGTCTCCTCGTCCACCACCAGCCGCCAGACCCGCTGCAGGAACCGGTGCGCGCCGACGACATCCTTGGTCGCCCAGGGGCGCGAGGTGTCCAGCGGGCCCATCGACATCTCGTAGAACCGGAAGGTGTCGGCGCCGTACCGATCGCAGATCTCATCTGGGGAGATCGCGTTCTTCAGCGATTTGCCGATCTTGCCGTATTCCTGGGTGACCGCGATCTCGACGCCGTCCGGACCGGTCCAGAAGAATCCGCCGTCGCGCTCGGCCACCTCGGCGGCCGGGACATAGGCGCCCCGCTCATCGGTGTAGGCGTAACCCTGGACATAGCCCTGGTTGAACAGCCGCCGATACGGTTCGCTGCCGGTGACGTCGCCCAGATCGAACAGCACCTTCTGCCAGAAGCGGGCGTACAGCAGGTGCAGAACGGCATGCTCGACACCGCCGACGTACAGATCGACCCCACCCGGGTCCTGCGGGCCGTGTTCGGCCGGGCGCGGTCCCAGCCAGTACTTCTCGTTTTCCGGGGCGCAGAACGTCTCCGCGTCGGTCGGGTCCGCGTAACGCAGCTGATACCAGGAACTGCCGGCCCAGTTCGGCATCACATTGGTATCGCGCCGGTACTGCCTCGGGCCGTCGCCCAGGTCCAGGGTGACATTCACCCAGTCGGTGGCCTTGGCCAGCGGCGGCGACGGTTCGGAGGCGGCGTCGTCCGGATCGAAGGTCACCGGTGCGAAATCGTCCAGCTCCGGAAGTTCCACCGGCAGCATCGATTCCGGCAGCGCATGGGCTCGGCCCTGCTCGTCGTACACGATCGGGAACGGTTCGCCCCAGTACCGCTGCCGGGCGAACAGCCAGTCCCGCAGCTTGTACTGGATCTTGCCGGTGCCGCGGCCCTCGGATTCGAGCCGGGCGATCACCGCCGCCTTGGCCTCGTCGACCGGAAGCCCGTTCAGGAAACCCGAATTGACCAGTTCACCGTCGCCGGAGTGGGCGCCCTCGGTGATGTCGCCACCGGCGATCACCTCGACGATCGGCAGACCCAGGGCGGTGGCGAAATCCCAGTCCCGCTGATCGTGGCCGGGCACTGCCATGATGGCTCCGGTGCCGTAGCCGCTCAGGACGTAGTCGGCGATGAAGATCGGCACCTCGGCGCCGTTCACCGGGTTGGTGGCATGCACACCCAGGAAGACGCCGGTCTTCTCCTTGCTCTCCTGCCGTTCCAGATCGGATTTCGAGGCGATCGACTTCCGGTAGGCGGCAACGGCTTCCGCCGGAGTGGCGGCACCGCCGTTGGTCCAGCGCGGATCGGTGCCGGCAGGCCACGCGGCGGCGGTCAGCTTGTCGACCAGTTCGTGTTCCGGCGCCAGCACCACATAGGTGGCGCCGAACAGCGTGTCCGGGCGGGTGGTGAAGACCTCCAGTTCGGCATCCGGCGCATCGAACCGCACCTGCGCACCACGCGAACGCCCGATCCAGTTGCGCTGCATGGCCTTCACATTGTCCGGCCAGTCCAGCGCGTCCAGGTCGTCGACCAGCCGATCGGAGTAGGCGGTGATCCGCATCATCCACTGCCGCATCCGTTTACGGAAGACCGGGAAATTGCCGCGCTCGCTGCGGCCGTCGGCGGTGACCTCCTCGTTGGCCAGCACCGTGCCCATCCCCGGGCACCAGTTGACGACCGACTCGGTCTGATACACCAGCCGGTGATCGTCCAGCACCGCCGCGCGCTCGGTGGCGGTCAGCTCGGACCAGGCCCGGCCGTCCGGGGTCGGCCGGTCACCGGCGGCGAACTCCTGTTCTAGTTCGGCGATCGGCCGGGCCCGGTCGGCCGCCTCGTCGTACCAGGCGTTGTAGATGCGCAGGAAGATCCACTGGGTCCAGCGGTAGTACTCGGGATCGGTGGTCGCGAACGAACGCCGCCGGTCGTGGCCCAGCCCCAGCCGGTCCAGCTGGCGCTGCATGGTGCCGATATTGGCCTCGGTGGTGTCGCGCGGATGCGCACCGGTCTGCACCGCGTACTGCTCGGCGGGCAGGCCGAAGGCGTCGTAGCCGAGCGCGTGCAGGACATTGCGGCCGTGCATCCGGTGGTAGCGGCCGAACACATCGGTGGCGATATAGCCCAGCGGATGCCCGACATGCAGGCCCGCACCCGACGGGAACGGGAACATGTCCTGGATGAACAGCTTGTCCGCCGGGGTCGCACCGGCCAGCGGCCCGACCGGATTCGGGGCGTGGAAGGTCCCGCGCTCGTTCCAGATCTGCTGCCAACGGCGTTCGATCCGGCCCGCGAGCTCGGCGTTGTACCGGTGCTCGGGTGCATCGCTTTCGGTTGCGCGAGTGTCCTGCACAGTCCTGCTTCCTGTTCTGCCGCAGCGGCCGAACCGCGCCGCCCGACTCCGGTCTTTCCGGGGCATGTAGTGGCCGGTCGTTCCAGCCATACACCCAGGGTAGAACGTGGTGACCACCGGTTTGTCCGAGGGCCGCCCCCGGCAGCGGCGGCCGGTGGCAGCGCACCCCAGCGCTCGGCAACCACACACCCGACCGTCCCGTGCCGGACTCCGAGAACGCACCCGCCCACAGGATTCGGCCGGAGTCGCAGCGGCAGCATTCACCAGCGATGATCACCTACCCGCCGGACCGCGACGTCGAGGCCATTGCCGACTGCACGACACGGCTGACCGCCTCGCCTGATCGCGGCCGAACACAGCAGCCGCCCACCGGCCGAGTCACGCCGGGTGCGCTCACACAGAATGGACGGTGTGAAGCTCCCCGCAGCAGCCACGGGTAGGTCCGGCCGAGACGGTCAGCGAACATGAGTACCCACGCGCGCCGAACAGGGGCACCCGCGCCTTCGACGACGGACCCCGGGCACTCACCGCGTGTGGAGCGCATCACCCTGCGCAGACGGGCCGGGTCGGCTGCCGATCGGGTGCGCTAACCTGCAGGGATGGTCGTCGTAGCCGTTGTCTTGTTCGTCCTGGCTGCTGTCTCGCTGGCGACGGGTGCGCTCGGGCTGACCGGCCGGCTGCCGCGGAACCGGTTCGTCGGTGTGCACACCGAGGCGGCGCTGCACAGCGACGAGAACTTCCGGATCGCCAATCGGATCGCCGCGCCGACGTCGGTCGGCGCCGGGCTGCTGCTGGCCGCCGGTGGACTGGTCGCCCTGGTGGCCGGTGGTGTCGCCGCCCTCGGGATCGCGGCGGTCGTCGCGGTGCTGGCCCTGTTCACCCTCGGCGCCGGTGCGAATGCCGCCGCCCGCACGGTCGAACCGCTGCTGCCGCCGGCTCCGGCCGGGGGATGCGGCAGCTCCTGCGGTGCCTGCTCGTTGAAGGACACCTGCGCACCGTCGGCCTGAGGCCGACGCTCCGCCGCGCGGCCGAGCCCCCTGGCCGCGCCCGGAGGACGTGCGCCGCTCCGTCCTCAGTCGTCGCTCATCGGCGGGCGGAGCCGGTGCGATACCCGGATCCTTCGACCGGACCACCGCCCGAGACGAGCGGGGCAGGATCGCTTCGGCCGGGTGCACCCTCGATGCGCGAATCGGTCAGCCGCGATAGGGCCGCAGCACGACTTCGGTCGGCTGGGCATCGCGCGGAGTGCGGACTGCGTTGCCGACTGCCGCGGCCACGGTCGGCGGCGTGAGGAATTCCGCCGGGTCGTAGTCGCGGCCCTCCCCGGCGACGATCTCGCGCTGCATATCGGTGTCGATCCGGCCCGGATGGACCGAGGTGACGCGCAGTTCCGGTTCCTCCAGCCGCAGGGCGTCGCCGAAAGCGCGCAGACCGAACTTCGAGGCCGCGTAGGAAGCCCATCCGGCATTGGCACGCAGACCGGCGCCGGAATTGATCAGCACCACGTGGCCGTGGGCGGCGCGTAGCGCGGGCAGCAGCAGCCGAGTGAGTTCGGCGACCGAGATCAGGTTGGCGTCCAGGGTGCGCTGCCACTGCTGCACGGACGACTCCGCGATCGACCCGAGATCGGCGATACCGGCATTGTGCACCAGCACGTCGAGACGTTCGATCGGCGCGGCCGCCGCCGCGACGGCGGGATAGTCGGTGAGTTCCACCGGCCAGCCGCGGGCGCCCGGCAGCTCCGCCAGGATCGGCTCCAGCGCCGCGGCGGAGCGGGCACCGAGCAGCAGGTCGTGGGTCGGCGCGAGTTCCCGGGCGATGGCGGCACCGAGACCCCGGGCGCCACCGGTGATCAGAGCGAGTGGACGGTTTTCGGTCACCGCCCCACGGTACGGCCACCGGGCACACGCCGGTCCGCAGCCGTCGCGGGTGACCGGCCCGGCGGCACGGCCACCGTCCCGCGCGGGCCGGAGCTGCTCCGGGCACCCGCCGGTGGCGGCACCCGGTCGGCCGCGATATCGGGCACCGGATCGGCGCGTACGCCGGGCGACACCGCCGGCACCCGAGTACCTTCGACACATGACCGACCCTCGCTACCCCGGGAGCCCGTCCAACGATCCCTATCGGCAGTCCCAGTACTCGCAGGGTGCGCAGTCGGGTGCGTACCCGCAGTCCGGGTACGGCCAGGGCTATCCTCAGCCCGCCTATCAGCAGCCGGGTGAACCGCGCCGCGTGGTCAACGCCGGCCGGTTGTGGGCCGGCGGCGTCGGCGCCGCGCTGGTGGTGGCGCTGCTGATCATCGTCTCCATCATGCTGGTGCGCGGCGTGCTGGGCATCGCCCTGCTCGCCCCGGACGGTTCCGGCACCTACGGCAACAGCTCCACCACCTCCTACGCGCTGCTCGGCGCATTCCTGACCCTGGTCGCCACGGCGCTGCTGCACATGGTGCTGATGTTCATGCCGCGGCCGATGACGTTCTTCTACTGGATCTGTGCCCTGTTCACCGCTGCCGCGGCCCTGCTGCCGTTCACGCTGATCGCCGACACCTCCCCGAAGATCGCCACCGCCGTCATCAACGCCCTCGCCTGCATCTGCGCGATGTCGTTGCTCGGCGGAATCGGCAACAACTGCGTGAGCTACACCACCGACCCAGAGCGGCCCTGACCACTCGGCGAGCAAAGCCCGGCGCACAGTCCCAGAATGGTTGGATGACGAACCCGGGCTTCACCCCCACTCAGCTCGCCGCCCGTGCGGCCTATCTGCTTCGGGGTAACGACCTGGGCACCATGACGAGCGCCGCGCCCCGGCTCTATCCGCACATGTGGAGCTGGGACGCGGCGTTCGTCGCTGTCGGGCTGGCGCCGTTGAGCGTGGAACGCGCGGTGGTGGAGCTGGACACCCTGCTCTCGGCGCAATGGCACAACGGGATGATCCCGCACATCGTCTTCGCCAACGGCGTGGACGGCTACTTCCCCGGACCGGCGCGATGGGAATGCCGACGGCTGGCCGCCAATGCCCCCGACGGACCGGACACCTCCGGGATCACCCAGCCACCGGTGCATGCCATCGCGGTGCAGCGGATCCTGGACCACTCCCGCCGGCACGGCCGCAGCACCCGGTCGGTCGCCGAGGAATTCCTCAACCGGCGCTGGCCGGATCTGGTGCGCTGGCACCGGTGGCTGGCGTTCGCCCGCGACCCGAAGGGCGACGGCCGGATCACGCTGTACCACGGCTGGGAATCGGGGATGGACAACTCGCCGCGCTGGGATCGCGCCTACGAGAACGTGATCCCGGGCGATCTGCCGCCGTATCAGCGCGCCGACACCACCGTGATCACCGACCCCTCGCAGCGGCCGACCGACCGCGAATACGACCGGTATCTCTGGCTCGTCGAGCAGATGCGCCGGGCCCGCTACGACGACGATGCGCTCGCCGAGACGATGAGCTTCGCGGTGCAGGACGTCTTCGTCACCGCGATCTTCGCGCTGTCCTGCGAGGTGCTCGCCGATATCGGCGAGGAGTACCGGCTGCCACGTGCGGATGTGCGGGATCTGCAGACCTGGGCGGCGCGCTTCCGGACCGGAGTCGTCGCCACCACCGATGCCCGCACCGGGGCCGCCCGCGACTTCGATGTCCGCGCTCAGCGCTGGATCGGCACCGAGACGCTGGCGATGTTCGCGCCACTGCTGTGCGGTGGCCTGCCGCGCGATGTGGAACGGACCCTGCTGCGCACCTTCGAGGGGCCGCGGTTCTGCGGCCACCCGGATCTGCGGTACGCCCTGCCCCCGTCCACCTCGCCGGTGGCCAAGGACTTCCGCCGCCGCGAGTACTGGCGCGGCCCGGTCTGGCCGGTGATGAGCTGGCTGTTCTCCTGGGTGTTCGCCCGGCGCGGCTGGGCCGAACGCGCCCTGACGTTGCGCACCGAAGGTCTGCGACAGGCCACCGACGGCACCTTCGCCGAGTACTACGACCCGTTCTCCGGCGCCCCGCTGGGCAGTATGCAGCAGTCCTGGACCGCCGCCTCGGTACTGGACTGGCTGGGCTGACCGGGCGGGAGCGCCGGGCGCGGCACTCCCGCCCGGGCGGTCACATGCCGATCCGGCCTGCGTCGGCCTTCCACACCACGGCCACCGACGGCCGGGGCTGGGCGCTGCCACCGTCGGGCCAGTGCGAGGCCGGGTTGTCCGGGGTGGCGTCGTCGGAGTCACCGGGGTGCTGCACACAGACCAGGACGCGTTCCTCGGTCACGATCGGGCCGCAGGTCTCGGCGCCCTTCGGCACGGTCAGGAACTGCTTGGTATCACCGCGGCGGTCGCCGTCGAGCACCACCGAGAAGAGGCCGTCGTTGGAGCCCAGGGCGTTGCCGTCGGTGGAGACCCACAGGTTGCCGTAGGAGTCGAAGGCCAGGTTGTCCGGGCAGGAGATCGGGCTGACCTGGGACTTGTCGAATCCGCCGAAGTAGGTGTCGGCGGCGGACGGGTCACCACAGACCAGCAGCAGCGACCAGGTGAACTCGGTGCCGGTGTGATCGTCGTCGAGCTCGAGCACCTGGCCGTTCTTGTTCAGGTTGCGCGGGTTGGCCTCGTCGACGCCCGGGTAGTCGTCCTTGCCGCGGTTCTTGTTGTTGGTCAGCGCGACGTAGACCTTGCCGGTCACCGGATTGGGTTCGAAATCCTCCGGGCGGTCCATCTTGGTGGCACCGACCTTGTCGCCGGCCAGGCGGGTGAACACCGCGACCTCCTCGGCCGACATCCCGTCGACCAGCGACTCGCCCTTCCCGTCCGCACCGGTCTTCAGCAGCGGGATCCACCGGCCCTTACCGGTGAAGCCGCCGTCCGGGACCTCGCCGGAACCGTCGATCTCGCCGGCGTGATCACCGGTCAGCTTCGCGACGTACAGCGTGCCCTCGTCGAGGATGGTCATGTTGTGCCGCATACTGGCGGCGCCCATGCCGGGCTGCACCTTCTTGGCGGAGACGAACTTGTACATGTAGTCGAAGCGCTCGTCGTCACCGCTGTAGGCGACGACGCTGCCGTCGTCGGTCACGTGGATGGTCGCGGCCTCGTGCTTGAACCGGCCCAGCGCGCTGTGCTTCACCGGGGTCGACTTCGCATCCCACGGGTTGACCTCGACCACGTAGCCGAACCGGTTGACCTCGTTGGGTTCCCGGGCGATGTCGAAGCGCTCGTCGAAGCGCTCCCACTTGCGGTCGGAGGCACCGCCCTCGATGCCGTACCGCTGCAGCCGCTCGGCCGCCTTCGCGTCGGTCACCGATTCGGCGTTGCCGAAGTACTGGTTGAAGTTCTCCTCACCGGAGAGCACCGTGCCCCACGGGGTGAGCCCGCCGGAGCAGTTGTTCAGCGTGCCGAGCACCTTGGTCCCGGTCGCATCCGCACCGGTCTTCAGCAGGTCGCTGCCCGCGGCCGGCCCACGCACCTCGAACTCGGTGTCGGCGGTGATCCGCCGGTTGTACTTGCCGAATACCGGTTTCAGCTCGCCCGAGCCGGACTCACCCTGCACCTCGAGCACGGACAGGCCATGTGCGGCGATCGCGATGTCGAACTGTTCGCGGGTCGGCTTCTCCTCGTCGTAGCCGCGGAACATCATCGGCTCGGTCGTGTACTCGTGGCTGACCACGAACAGGTACCGGCCGGCCTCGCCCTCGATCGGCAGCAGGCCCGCGAAATCGCAGTTGTAGCCGAACTGCTGCGCCTGGGCCGCCGCTGATTGGTCGTCGAAATCGAACTCCGGTGCGTCCGGCAGGACCGGATCGCCCCAGCGGATCAGCACCGACTGCTCGTAGCCCTCGGGGATGACCACGGCATCCTCGGTGTTGGGGGCGACTGCGGTGAAGTCGGTGCCGGCAGGTGCGGCGCCGTCGGCGGTACCGGTCGGGTCACCCGAGGTGTCGGAGCCCTCGTCACCGCATGCGGCGAGGACGCTACCGGCGCCGACGGCGAGGACGGCCGCGGCGCCGCCTTTCAGCAGGCCACGCCGGTTCAGCGAGCTGACGATATCGCCGAAGTATTCGCCCGCCGAGTTGTTCGGGACCTGGTGGAAGCAGGCGTCACCACACTTGTACCGGCACGTCATGGCGGTACGGGACGAGTGACCGTCGTGCTTCACGAACAGAGACAGCGGTTTGAGGCTCACGGTTTCTCCTGGCGGTAGTGCGGTTGCGGCGCACGCTAAACGCCGCAAACGTTTGCCAGGGAACTGCCAGATGAACAACCGCCCAATTAGGCGACGCTAACCGGACCGCGGCTCCAGGTTGCCGGCCGCGGTCCGGTAGGCGCAGATCATCCCTGGTAGTTGCTGAAATCGCCGCGCCAGATCAGATCCCCCGAAGTGATCACCGCCGGGTTCAGATCCGCCATGGAAACCACGAAGGCCACCTTGACGGTCTGCTTGGAGCCGGGCGGCAGCTTGCCTTCGAGGTTCCCGTAGTAGGCCTGCTCGTAGTTGCCGTAGGTCTGCTCGGCAGCCACCCCGTCTTCGCCGTACACCAGGGTCGGCGTCGACCAGCGGTCGAGCGTGCTGTCGCTGGTGTTGTTCAGTTGGAAGGAGAACACCGACATGACGCCGCCGTCTTCGAGTTCTTCCTCGGTCACCGAACGAATGGCGACCTCGACGCCCGATTCCTCCAGGGTGCCGACATCACCCGGGTTCAGCACGCCCTCCGGATTCGGCGTTGCCGGTGCCGCCGACGAGGTCGGCGAACTCTCGGCGGACGAGGTCGGGGTGGCGGCCGGCCCGGTCGGATCCTCGTCCTGGCATCCGGCCAGCAGGATTGCTGCGGCGACGACGGCAGTGGCGGATACAGCGGTGCGAAGTTTCACGGACTTCCCCTCAATTCGAAACGCGAACGGGGGCGTCCATGCGAGATCTCCCCCCGGTACAACACGGGAGAGCTTATCGCGCAGCGCGATATCGCGGCGCCCACCCCGGAGCGGGCGCCGCAGCGAACGGTCGATCAGTGCTCGTCGTAGTGCCCCTGATGGGCTGCGTGCCGATGCCCGTCGTGGATGTAGTCGACGTGGTCACCGTGCGGCACGGCGACATGACCACAGCCTTCGCCGTGGACGTGATCGTGACCGGTGTGCTCGACGTGCCCGGCGGTCTCGCATTCGTCGTAGTGGCCGTCGTGTGCCCGGTGCAGATGCCCGTCGTGGACATAGTCGACATGGTCACCGTGCGGCACAGCGACATGGCCGCAACCGGCACCATGGGTATGGGCATGACCGGTGTGCTCGGTATGTGCAGTGGTCATCTGTGCGCCTCTTTCCTGGACAGGTGCATATTTCCGACCCAGGGCGGCAAAGCTCTCGCCCATTCCACATTAACACTTGCGCATCTGTGCGCATTTGCCGAGCGATCGCCTAGGCGAGTCCGGTGAGCTCCTCGGGATTCACTTCGTCGCGCCATTCGATCGCCCGCCGCAGCTCGGTCAGATCGTAATCCGGTCCGCCGACACCCACGGTGAACAACGTGACCCCGGCGGCGTGCAATGCGGGCGCCTGTTCGACCCCGGGCCATTGCACGGAGCGCTCGATCCGGCTTTCGTCGGCACCGATCGCGGCGGCATGCCCGGCGAGCACCGAATTCTTGTGCTCGAGGGTGCCGAGATCGGCGAAAGTGTGCCAGATATCGGCATATTCGGCGACCAGACGCAGCGTCTTACGCTCCCCACCGCCACCGATCAGAATCGGAATCCGGCGCGTCGGAGCGGGATTCAGTTTGTCCAGCCGTGCGGTCAACCGCGCCATGTTCTCCCGCAGCAGGTTCAACCGGGTTCCGGGGGTGCCGAATTCGTAGCCGTATTCGTCGTAGTCGCGCTGGAACCAGCCCCCGCCGATACCGAGGATCAACCGGCCGTCGCTGATGTGGTCGACGGTGCGGGCCATATCGGCGAGCAGATCCGGGTTCCGGTAGCCGCCGCCGGTGACCAGGGCGCCGATCTCGACCCGTTCGGTCTGTTCCGCCCAGGCGCCGAGCATCGTCCAGCACTCGAAATGCGCCCCGGCGGGATCACCGTAGAGCGGATAGAAATGATCCCAGTTGAACACGATGTCCACTCCGGCGTCCTCGGCCCGTAGCACCGCGTCCCGGATCAGCCGGTACTCGGGGGCGTGCTGGGGGTGGAGCTGAACTCCGATACGAACCGGTCGAGCCATCTGCCGTACTCCTGTCGTGAGCGGTGCGGACGCCAGCGAGAATCCGAGTCGAGGCTACCGCCGGTTGCCGGGATCGGCTCCCGCACCACCACGACTTGACCTGAACTTCACTTCAGGTTCAAGGATGGCCGGTACCGGGCCGCCACCGGTCCGGACGCGGCGCCCGCCGGTCCCGTACACCCCCGGCGGGCACCGCACTTTCCGTGCGCAGGACCGCGCGGCGGTGCCCACCCGGGTACGATCCGCGAGCGAACCGCACGGTTCGGACCCCTTTACTCGGATCGTCCGGCACGTTCCTGCCGGTGATGGGATGTACTACGCATGGCTACGGTGACCTTCGACCGCACCACCCGGCTGTATCCGGGCGCGACCCGACCCGCCGTCGACCAGCTCGACCTGGAGATCGCCGACGGTGAGTTCCTGGTCCTGGTCGGCCCGTCCGGCTGCGGCAAATCCACATCGCTGCGGATGCTGGCCGGACTCGAGGAGGTGAACGGCGGCCGGATCGTCATCGGCGAGCGCGACGTCACCCATATCGAACCCAAGGAACGCGATATCGCCATGGTGTTCCAGAACTATGCGCTCTACCCGCATATGTCGGTCGCGGAGAACATGGGTTTCGCGCTCAAACTCGCCAAGGTGTCGAAGGCGGAACGGAGCGAGCGGGTGCAGGCGGCAGCCGAACTGCTGGATCTGGTGCCGTTCCTGGACCGCAAACCCAAGGCGCTCTCCGGCGGCCAGCGGCAGCGGGTGGCGATGGGCCGGGCGATCGTGCGGCAGCCGCAGGTGTTCCTGATGGACGAGCCGCTGTCCAACCTCGATGCCAAGCTGCGGGTGCAGACCCGCACCCAGATCGCGCAGTTGCAGCGCCGGCTCGGCACCACCACCGTCTACGTCACCCACGATCAGGTCGAGGCGATGACCATGGGCGACCGGGTGGCGGTGTTGCGCGACGGACTGCTGCAGCAGTGCGCCGCACCCCGCGACCTGTACCGGGACCCGGCGAACATGTTCGTGGCCGGATTCATGGGCTCACCGGCGATGAACCTGTTCACGCTGCCGGTGACGGACGGAACGGTGACGGTGGGCGGACATCGGATTCCGGTGCCCCGCACCGTCGTCGACGCCGGCGCCGGAACCGTGGTGCTCGGCGTACGACCCGAGCACCTGGAGACCGGGTCGGCCGGCGTCCAGGTCGAAGTCGATGTGATCGAGGAACTCGGCTCCGATGCCTACATCTACGGCCGCACCCTCGGCACCGACGGTCCCGGCGAATCCATCGTCGCCCGGGTCGACTGGCGCAACCCGCCCACCAAGGGCGCCCGGCTGCACCTCGACGCCGATGCCGAACACGTGTACTTCTTCGATGCCGAATCGGGCCGGCGCCTGCGCTGACCCGCCGCGGGTTCACCCAGAGCGGAACACCACGCACCCGTACCCGGCACGGCCTACTCTCGACACCGACCACACTCGGCGATATCGAGGACCGCCCCGCGCCGGGCGGGGCGGGAGCAGAAATGAAGATCGCAGTTCTGGGCACCGGACAGGTCGGCCGGCGGCTGGCGAGCAGGTTCGCCGAACTCGGCCACCCGGTCACGATGGGCTCCCGGACCGCCGACAATCCCGATGCCGCGGCCTGGGCCGCCGAAACCGGCGGTGCGCACGCCACCTTCGCCGTTGCGGCGGCCGCGAGCGAACTGATCGTGAACGCCACCTCCGGCCTGGTGTCGCTGGCCGCACTGACCGCTGCCGGTGCCGACAATCTGGACGGCAAGATCATCGTCGACGTCTCCAATCCGCTCGACTTCTCACAGGGATTTCCGCCCCGGCTGCTGCCACCGGCGGCGGGCAGCGTCGCCGAGGAGATCCAGCAGGCATTTCCCGGCGCCCGGGTGGTGAAGACGCTGAACACGATGAACAACCACGTGATGGTGGATCCCGGGCGGGTTCCCGGGCCGCACAATGTGTTCCTCAGTGGCGACGATGCGGCGGCGAAGACCGAGGTCGCCACCTTGCTCGGCGAATTCGGCTGGCCCACCGAGCGGATCATCGATCTCGGCGCCCTGCACACCGCACGCAGCACCGAACCGGTGGTTCTGCTGTGGGTGAGCCTGTATCAGGCGCTGGGCAGCGATGACATCAATATCGCCGTGCACCACGGCTGATCCGGGCTCGGCAGCGACGTTGTCCGGCCTCCCCGCACAGCACGGTGGCCCCTGCAGAGCAGCGGATGGGAGTCCGGGTAGTTCGTTACTCGGCGCTGACCTCGGCCGGCGAACCCGGCGCGGACGTTTCGGCCCGCCGGTCGCGATAGGCCAGGTATTCCGGATTGACCCGCACGCCGAGGCGTTCGAGCCCGATCTCGTCGCCCTCGGCGTTGCGGAGTTCGACACGAACGGGTGACCCGGTTTCCGCGTCCACCCGCTGCAGCGGCGCCGGGCCGGGCTGCAGATAGGTGTCACCCCACTGCCAGAGCGCCACCACGGCGGGCAGCAGATCGCGGCCCTGCTGGGTGAGCACGTACTCGTACCGGGTGCGTTTACCCGCCTCCCGGTACGGCTGTTTGGCGAGCAGACCGGCCGCGGTGAGCTTGCGCAGCTGTGCGGCCGCGGCGGCGTCGGTGATGCCGACTCGCGCGGCGAAACCGTCGAACCGGCGGGTGCCGTAGTAGGCCTCGCGCAGGATGAGCACGGCCGAGCGCGTGCCGACCACTGCCATCGCCCGCGCGATGGAGCAGCCGGCCGGATCCCAGGAGCCGAGATCGGCCAGTGCACCTTCCATCACCGCAGACATGTGATCCATCGTACCGACTGCTTACTTGTGCTGACTGAAGTCAGGTACCTATGCTGACTTTATAGAACAGAAGCCAGACTGCGGTCCGGCCTGCATTCGGAGGGAACCATGAGAGACGCGGTCATCGTCGAAGCCGTTCGCACCCCGATCGGGAAGGGCAAGCCGAGCGGCGCTCTGCACGACATCCATCCCGTCGACCTGCTCGCACACAGCCTGAAGGCGGTGATCGATCGCACCGGCTTGGACCCGGCTCTGATCGACGATGTGATCGGCGGCAACGTCACCCAGGTCGGTGAACAGGGCGCGAACCTGACCCGCCGAGCCGCGCTGGCGGCCGGCTACCCGGAATCGGTGCCCGCGACAACCGTCGACCGGCAGTGCGGGAGCAGCCAGCAGGCCATCCACTTCGCCGCCCAGGGCGTGATCGCCGGGGCCTACGACATCGTGGTCGCCGCCGGGGTGGAATCCATGGGTCGAGTACCCATGGGCAACAACCTGATCGGCGCCGAGGACATCACGGGAGCGGCCTTCGCCGAACGCTATCCGGACGGCATGGTCTCGCAGGGCATCGGCTCCGAACTCATCGCCGCGAAATGGGGCCTGTCCCGGACCCGACTCGACGAATTCGCCCTGACCAGCCATGATCGGGCGGCGAAAGCCACCGCCGACGGGCGCTTCGCAGCGGAACTCGCCCCGATCGGAGGCCTCACCGCCGACGAGGGAATCCGCCCCGGCGGCGACCCGGCGACCATGGCGAACCTGCGCCCGGCCTACTACGACCCGGCGATGGCCGAACGCTTCCCGCAGATCGGCTGGCGGATCACCGCGGGCAACGCCAGCCCGCTCAGCGACGGCAGCGCCGCGGTGCTGATCATGACCGGGGAACGGGCCGAACAGCTGGGTCTGCGCCCGCTGGCCCGGCTGCACAGCTTCGCCGTTGCCGGTGACGATCCGCTGCTGATGCTCACCGCGGTCATCCCGGCCACCGAGAAGGTCCTGCACCGATCCGGCCTGACCCTCGCCGATATCGACCTGTTCGAGGTGAACGAGGCCTTCTCGCCGGTGGTACTGGCCTGGGCCCAGGAGACCGGCGCCGACCTCGGAAAAGTGAACGTGAACGGCGGCGCCCTCGCGATCGGCCACCCGCTCGGCGCCTCCGGCGCCCGGCTGGCCACCACCCTGGTCCACGCCATGCAGCAGCGCGAGGCCCGCTACGGCCTGCAGACCATGTGCGAGGCCGGCGGCCTGGCCAACGCCACCATCTACGAGCGGCTCTGATCCGAGTACTGTTCCCTCGATGGGTGCCCAGACCTTCGTCTATGCGATTCCCCTGCGGACCCGGTTCCGGGGAATCACCGTCCGAGAGGGAATGCTGGTCCGGGGTGAGCTGGGCTGGGGCGAGTTCTGCCCGTTTCCCGAGTACGACGACCGGGAAGCAGCCGGCTGGCTGGCGACCGCCCTGGAGCAGGCGAACCACGGGTGGCCGGAACCCGTTCGGGAACGGGTTCCGGTCAACTGCATCGTGCCGGCGGTGGCACCCGGGCAGGCCGCCCGGATGGTGGCCGAATCCGGATGTCGCACGGCCAAAGTGAAGGTCGCCGACCGGGCGGGTTCCGCCGCCGAGGATCTCGCCCGGGTGGCCGCCGTGCGCACTGCCCTCGGCCCCTCCGGCGCGATCCGGGTGGATGCCAACGCCGCATGGGAGGTGGATACCGCTGTCCGGCGGCTCACCGAACTGGACCGGGCCGCCGGTGGGTTGCAGTACGCCGAACAGCCCTGCCGCACCGCGGAAGAACTCGCCGCCGTGCGGGAACGATGCGGGGTGCGGATCGCCGCCGACGAATCGATCCGCCGGGCCGCCGATCCGCTGCACGCGGCCGTCACCGATGCGGCCGACGTGGCGATCGTCAAATGCACTCCACTCGGCGGCGTCCGCCGATCGCTACAGGTGGCCGCAGCGGTCGGCCTGCCCGCCGTGGTCTCCTCCGCCCTGGAGACCAGCGTCGGCCTGTCCGCCCAGCTCGCCCTCGCGGGCGCCCTCCCCGACCTCGAATTCGCCTGCGGCCTGGGCACGATGAACCTCTTCACCGGCGACCTGGTCGCCGGCTCCCTGCGGCCGACCGACGGATGGCTGCCGGTGCTGCACCGGCCGCCGACCCCGGAACCCGCTCTGCTCGAGCAATACCGGCACCCGGATCCGGACCGGGTGCGGTGGTGGACCGACCGTTTCGAACGGGTGCTGGAACTGACCGGGGATCGGTGACGCCCGATCCGAGTACCACCGGTAGCGCTCGGCGGGCGCCGGCTACCTGCCGAGCACCGGGGACCGGCAGGTACCGGAGCACGATGGGCCGATTCAGCCGGGCAGGACCTCGCGGAGCCGGGCCGCGAAGCCCGCCGGATCGGCGACGAACCCGATATGGTCCCCGGGGAACAGCACCGGCTCCGTCCCCAGTCCCGCCGCCAGCGCACGCGAGGTCCGATCACAGAACTGGCCGGCCGAATCGGCACCGATCCCCACCACGATGCGTGTCGGCCCCGCCGCGAGCCGGTGCAGATCGGGCTCCCATCCCGTGGTCCCCCGGAGTTCGTGGTCGAACCAGTACCGTTCCGAAGCCACATCCGGGGCCGGGCGCTCGCCCCCGAACATCTCCTGCAGCACCGGGTCGGGTATCTCGATGTTCGCCGCCGCCATGAACTGCCGCCAGGCGCCGACGACATCACCGCAACGGTAGGTCTCGATCATCTCCTCGGTGGCCGCGGCATGCGGGGCGGGATCATCGAGCAGCTGCCGCAGCGGTGGCTCGTGGGCGATGGCCGTGGTCACCAGATCCGGGTAGGCACTCGCGAGGGCCAGTGCGCTCACCGCACCCCCGCTGGAGCCGAACACGACCGCCGGTCCCGCATCCACTGCTTCGATCAGCCGAGCCAGGTCGGAGCCTCGCAATTCGGGCGTCGAGTCCTGTTCCGGATCGGTCAGAACACTCCCCGCGTGCCCACGCGGATCGGTGGTGAGGACGGTGTGCTCCGCTGCGCAGGCGTCGGCCAGCGGCGCGAACGCCGCCGCGTTCATCGGCGCACCGGCCAGCACCAGCAGCGGTCCGGAGCCGCGCACCTCGTAGTGCAACTGGGCGCCGGGTACCTCGAGGGTGCCGCTGGTGACATCGGCGGTTTCGGTCATGGCTACTCCTGTATGTGGACAGTGCAAGCATCTGTCGAGACGGTCCCCGCGCCGCACATTCATCGCCGACCGGGCGGTCGGCCCAGCCGCACCCCGCAGCCCAGCATCGTCGAGCGCAACAACAGCGCCGCTTCCGGGCCGATCACGCCGTCCACCAGGTCGATGTAGCGGCTGCAGAATTCCGGACCGTGCGCGGGCGGCGCAGCGTCCGGTGCCAGGTGATGAGCGAGTTCGTGCAGCACCACCAGCTCCCGCAGTGCCCAGGCCGTCGAGCCGGTGTGCAGCGGGACAGCGAGCACCGCACCGGCCCGCTCGTAGTGCGCGGCCGCGGCACCCGCCCGGGAGCGCACTCGCACCGGTTCGGCGGCTCGCGGCCACTGCTCCCGCACCCAATTCAGTGCCAGCACGCGGTCGGCGTAGTCCTGTACCGATGCCACCGAGGCGAACCGGCGCTCCACCGGCAGCGTCAGCTGCGAACCGTGCACATCGACGGTCCGGTTACCGAACTCCTGCGCCCGATCGAAGGCACCGCGCACCAACTGTTCGGCGTCGTATACCCGGGCGCGCTGGGTATCCCGTGCGGCACCCACCGCTCACCGCAACTCGCCACGTGGTGCGGACAGCTCGGTGGAGGGCCCCAGGCGAGCCGCCCGGCCGGCCCGGTCGCCGGCCCGACGGGCTGCGGGAGCGTGCGCGGTCGAAGCGGCCGGGCCGCGCCAAGTGCCGCGTGCCCGCGAGGTGCGGGTATAGAAGTCGGTGAGGGCCAGGTCCTTGTCCCGCAGCGCCAGGGCGGTGCCGGCGGCGGATCCGGCGGCGTAGGTCCCGGCGGTCTCCTCGGTGACGACTTCGGCGCGCACCTCCGCGAGGCGGGCACCCACGCGCGCCGCGAAGGCCAGCTGGAAATTGAGCCGCGCGGTCACCTTCGCCACCGGGGCAGGCACCCGGCGGCGCACGGTCCGGCCGAACCGACGCTCGGTCACCACCTTCGTCACGGTGGCCTCCCGGTAGGCGCCGGATTCGAGGTACCGTTCGGCGGCCCGCACCATCTGCACGAGCAGGCTCGCGTACAACGCCTCGCAGGTGTCGATATCGGCGGCGAACCCGTAGGCGTACACCTCGGTGGAGGTGCGGGCGACATCGCAGCGCACCTCGTTGGCCGCGGCGATCGCCACGAACAGCTGCACGTAGGTCCGCAGCCCCTTCTTACCCGGTGCGCCGATCGGGATCACCCGCTGCACCGGGGTGGCCCGCCGCTCCCGACGGGCGATATGCGAGCGGGCGACCGCGAGATCGATGGACGATTTGGTGGCCAATCGCTGCGCCGCCGCCAGGAAGGTCTCGGCCTCGTGTTCGTTGTCGGTGGACTCGGCCTGGCGCAACAGCCCACCGATCCGGGTCAGCATCCGTTCCGAAGCGGGCGAGGTCGTCACACGGCGAGGCTACGACACGGCACCGACCGCTATACCACGCCCGGCCGCCGCGACCGGTGTCGACGGCCGAAACGGCAGCACGATCGGGCGCGTCCCATGATCACCATGTATCTTCCCTTGTGCACCATCTCGGTGTGCTGCTGCTCACGTCTCGACCCTGGAGTGTCTGCGATGGCCTTGAAGCTTGTTCCCCGAGCGACGCTGGTCGCTGCCTCGGCGGCGCTGTTGACCGTCACGTTCGCGAGCGCGTGCAACAGTGACGGCGACGCCGGCAACGCGATCGGTGAGAACCTCGACGGCCGTGGGCCGATCACCTATGTCCAGGGCAAGGACGTCAGCGAGACCGGGGTCGTGGAGCAGCTGATCGACCGGTGGAATGCCGCGCACCCGGACGAGCAGGTCACCTTCAAGGAGCAGTCGAACGACGCGAGCCAGCAGCACGACGACCTGGTCGAGCACTTCCGCTCCCAGCAGGCGGGGTACGACGTGGTCGCACTCGATGTCCCGTGGACCGCCGAGTTCGCCGCCAAGGGCTGGATCCAGCCGCTCACCGACGAGTTCGGCATCGACACGGCGCCGCTGCTGTCACCGACCGTGGCCAGCGCCACCTACAACAACACCCTGTACGCAGCGCCGCTCAACACCAACGGCGGCCTGCTGTACTACCGCACGGACCTGGTGCCGGAGCCGCCGAAGACCTGGGACGAGATGCTCGGCCAGTGCCAGGTGGCCCGCGAGAACGACATCGGCTGCTATGCCGGTCAGCTGGCCCCGTACGAGGGCCTGACGGTGAACACCTCCGAGGTGATCAACGCCTACGGCGGCAGCTTCGTCGGCGCCGACGGCCAGACCCCGACGGTGGACAGCCCGGAGTCCCGCGAGGGCCTGCAGGTCCTGGTCGACGCCTACCAGAACGGTGACATCCCGGCGGAGGCGATCACCTTCAAGGAGCCGGAGAGCGGCAACGCGTTCCGCAACGGCGACCTGCTGTTCCTGCGCAACTGGCCGTACTTCTACGCCGAGGCCGGTTCGGAGAACTCCGAGGTCAAGGACAAGTTCGGCGTCGCACCGTTGCCGGGCAAGGACGGCGTCGGCGCCTCCACCCTGGGCGGCTACAACGCGGCCATCAGCGCCTTCTCCGAGAACAAGGCCACGGCCCGGGACTTCCTCCGCTTCCTGGTCAGCGAGGAAGCCCAGCAGATCGTGGCGGCCGGGGCGTTCCCGTCGGTGCGGGCCTCGATGTACGACGATCCGGCGCTGATCGCCCAGATGCCGTACCTGCCGGCACTGAAGGAGTCGATCGCCGGTGCGGTGCCGCGCCCGGTCACCCCGTTCTACAACGCCGTCACCAAGGCCATCCAGGACAACGCCTACAACGCGCTCAACGGCACCAAGTCCGTCGACGAGGCGATCGTCGACATGCAGAAGGGCATCGAGGCAGCCGGTTCCGGTTCGTGACGATCATCAGCAGGAAGCAAGAAAAGGTGTCGGGTCCCTCGTCGAGCACGGACGAAATCACCCCGATGCCGCCGGCCCCCCGCGGGCCGGCGGCCGGTGTCCTCCGATCCGGTAAACCGTGGCTGTTCGTCGCGCCGGTGCTGGTCGCCCTGGCGGTGGTCATCGGCTATCCGGTGTTCCAGGCCCTCTGGATGTCGTTCCAGAAGGACGCCGGGCTGGATCCGGCCACCGGCATGTTCGTCGAGGGCGGTAGTGCCGGGCTGTCGAACTACACGCACTGGCTGCTGCAGCAGTGCACCAACATGTCCGGCACCGTGCCGTGCCCGACCGGCACCCTCGGTTCGCAGTTCTGGTCGGCCGTCGGGATCACCCTGTTCTTCACCGTGGTGACGGTCTCGCTCGAGGTGGTACTCGGCCTCGGCATGGCGATGGTGATGGGCAAGACGTTCCGGGGCCGGGCGTTGCTGCGCGCCGCCGTACTGATCCCGTGGGCGATCCCGACCGCGGTCACCGCCCGGCTCTGGGAATTCATGTTCCAGTACGACGGGGTGGTGAACCGGGTACTCGGCACCAGCATCCTGTGGACTTCGGACGAATGGCCGGCCCGGTTCGCGGTGATCGCTGCCGATGTCTGGAAGACCACGCCGTTCATGGCGCTGCTGCTGCTGGCCGGCCTGCAGGTGATCCCGTCGCAGACCTACGAGGCCGCGAAGGTCGACGGCGCCTCGGCCTGGCAGCGGTTCGTGCACATCACGCTGCCGCTGATCAAACCGGCGCTACTGGTCGCGGTGCTGTTCCGGACGATGGACGCACTGCGGATGTACGACCTTCCGGCGATCATGACGCTGGGCAATCCGTCCACCCAGACACTGTCGATCCTGGTGGTCGAGCAGGTCCGGCAGGGCCCCAACAGCGCTGCCGCCCTGTCCACGATCACCTTCTTGATCGTCTTCGCCATCGCGTTCCTGCTGGTCAAGGTGCTGGGCGCAAATGCGGTGCGCACCCAGGAAGAACAGCGGAGGGCGCAGTGAGCACGACCCCGACGATGGACAAGCCCGCGGCGCCGGACCGCCCCGTGGATGCGCAGGCGCCGACGCTGCGCAAGCGGCTCGGCACCGCACGCCTGTACCTGGGCGTGCTGATCGTGCTGGTGTGGGGCCTCGGACCGTTCTACTGGATGACCGTGGTCGCCTTCCGGGACCCGGACTACACGTTCGACAACACTCCGTGGCCCACCCACCTGACGCTGGAGAACTTCCGCAACGCGTTCGACACCACCCGCGGTAACGACTTCGGCCGGGCCCTGTTGAACAGCGTGATCATCGGCACCGCCACCACGGCGGTCGCGCTGGTGCTGGGCGTTCTGGCCGCGTACGCGCTGGCCCGGATGTCCTTCCGCGGCAAGTATGTGGTGGCCGCACTGATCCTGAGCGCCTCGATGTTCCCGGTCGTGGTGCTGGTGACGCCGCTGTTCCAGCTGTTCACCGATCTGGGCTGGATCGGCGAGTACCAGGCGATGATCATCCCGAACATCTCGTTCGTGCTGCCGATGACGGTGTACATCCTGGCCTCGTTCTTCGCCGAGTTGCCGTGGGAGCTGGAGGAGGCGGCCCGGATCGACGGTGCCAGCAAGTTCCAGGCGTTCCGGCTGGTGATGCTGCCGCTGGCGGCGCCCGCGGTGTTCACTACGGCGATCCTGGCCTTCATCGCGGCGGTCAACGAGTATCTGCTCGCCCGGCTGCTGTCCAGCGATGCCACCGAGCCGGTGACGGTGGCGATCGCCCGGTTCTCCGGAAACGACCCACTGGTCCAGCCGTATGCGGCGATCATGGCGGCCGGCACCATCGTCACCGTCCCGCTGGTGATCATGGTCCTGCTGTTCCAGCGGCGGATCATCTCCGGGTTGACCGCCGGCGGCGTCAAGAGCTGACCCGACACACCTGCCGATACCTGCGTCCGGAACCCCCGGGCGGGTAAGGTTTTCTTGTGCTGCGTAGCTGACGTCCCCCGGCGCTCCGGAAGGAGATGATCGTGGTCTCGAAGGGCCGGCGAGGGCTCCCGCGGGGCAACGATGCGGGGGTTCCGTTCGCCTCGTTCGCGGCGCAACTGGAACCGGCCGGGCCGGAGAAGGGCGCGGCGCGGCGGGCCCAGGCCGCCCGGCTCGGCGACGGCGCCCCGCCACCACGCACCCGCGGACAGCGAATCCGCCGGCTGATCCTGGCGCTGTTCATCATCTTCGTCGGCGTTCCCGCGCTGCTGCTGGTCGGCCTGTATTGGAGTTCGGAGATTCCCGAGCCGGCACAGGTCGCGGTGCAACAGCCGGCGACGGTCCTGGCCGCGGACGGTTCGGTACTCGCCACCATCATCCCGCCGGAAGGCAATCGGCAGCCCGTCCCGCTGTCCGACGTGCCGGTATCGGTGCGCAATGCCGTGCTCGCGGCCGAGGACCGGGACTTCTACACCAATCCCGGGTTCTCGATCACCGGCTTCCTGCGCGCCGCCCGGGACAACTTGCTGGGCCACGACGACGCCGGCGGCGGTTCGACGATCACCCAGCAGTACGTGAAGAACGCGTTCCTCAGTTCCGACCGCACCCTCACCCGCAAGGTCCGCGAGCTGGTGATCGCGGCCAAGATGGCCCGGGAATGGAGCAAGGACGACATCCTCGAGGCGTATCTGAACACCATCTTCTACGGTCGCGGCGCCTACGGCATAGCCGCGGCGGCTCAGGCATATTTCGCCAAACCGGTTCCGGAGCTGACCCTGGCCGAGGGTGCGGTGCTGGCGGCGGTGGTCCGCACCCCGTCGCTGCTGACACCGGAAGCACACCTTTCCCAGCTGCAGGCCCGCTGGCGATATGTTCTCGACGGCATGGTCGAGATGACGGTGCTCGCCCCCGGGGAACGAGCGGAGCTGGAGTTCCCGGCGATCGTCCCGCTCGACCAGGTGCCCCGGCACGTGGCCGCGCCCGGACCGGAGGGACTGATCCGGACCCAGGTGATCCAGGAGCTGACGGCGGCCGGTATCGACGAGCACACATTGAATACCGGCGCGCTGCAGATCACCACCACGATCGACCCGCGTGCCCAGGAGGCCGCCCGCGCCGCCGTCGAGAACCGGCTGGGCATCCAGCCGGGGCAGCTGCGGGCGGCGGTGGTATCCGTCGATCCGCGCTCGGGTGCGGTACGGGCCTACTACGGCGGCGCCGACGGCGTCGGCTACGACTTCGCGCAGGCACCGTTGCAGACCGGTTCGGCGTTCAAGGTGTTCGCGATGGTGGCGGCCCAGCAGCAGGGCATCTCGGTGCACCGGCAGCTGGACAGTTCCCCGGTGACCGACCGCGGCACCACCATCACCAATGTGCACGGCGAATCGTGCGGCACCTGTTCGATGGCGGAGGCGCTGAAACGCTCGCTGAACACCAGTTTCTATCGTCTCACCATGTCGATGGCCGACGGTCCGCGCGCCATCGCGGCCGCGGCACACGACGCCGGGATCCCGGAATTCATCCCGGGCGTCACCGGGGAGACGCTGACCGAACAGGGCGATCCGCCGTTGAACGGGATCGTGCTCGGTCAGTACCTTGTGCGCCCGATCGATATGGCCTCGGCGTATGCGACGCTGGCCGCCGCCGGGATGTACCACCGGCCCTATTTCGTGCAGCGGGTGACCACCGGAGACGGCCGGGTGCTGCTGGACCGCAGCGATCCGGAACACCCGGTGGGCCGGCAGCCGCCGCCCGGGCAACAGCGGATCCAGCCCTATATCGCGAACAACACCACCCGGGCGATGCTGCCGATCGCGAACTACTCCAACGGCCACGGGCTGGCCGGGGGCCGTCCGTCGGCCGCCAAGACCGGGACCACCCAGCTCGGCGAGACCGGTGAGAACAAGGACGCGTGGATGGTCGGCTACACACCGTCGCTGTCGACCGCGGTATGGGTGGGCACCGCGAACAGCGAACCGTTGCGCACCGCCGGTGGCGCGCTGATCTACGGGGCGGGCCTGCCCGCGGACATCTGGAAGGACACCATGGACGGTGCCCTGGCCGGCAGCCCCGTGGAAGAGTTCTCGACCGAGGCGGGCGAACCCATCGCGATCGATCCGGGTCCACCCGGCGGCCGCGGATACGACATCCTGGATCCGTCCGGTGGCGATACCGACGCGCCGCCACCGGTGATCGACTTCCCGCCCGCGCCGCCGGACACCGAACTGTTTCCCGGGCTCAGCGGCCGGTGAGGCACCTTCCGTGGTCACGGATCGGCCCGGCAGGAACACACTGTCGCCGGGACATGGCAACATCGTGTCGAGACGTGCGAATCCACCCGGCCGCAACCGGGCCGAGCACGACGCAGACCGGCATGCGGGGGCCGGGCCGCCGCACCGGCGGTTGCGTCGATGCGGGAGGATGGCACGCGAGCGACGACGAGACGAGACATAGGGGCTACGCAGGTGGAATTCGATGTCGTTGACCGTCCCGAGATGCTGGTGGCGGGGTTGGTGCTCCGCAGTCCGGCGCTAGCGGTCGAGGGGCCGCGCCGGGCCAAGGTGGCGGCGGCCTGGGACTACACGAAGCAGCGCGAATTACCCGGTCCGATGGGGACCGCCTATGTCGACTACGCGCCGGAGATCAACTCGTACCTGACGCATCTCGTCGGCTACTACTGCACGTCCCTGGACGATCTGCTGCCCGGCGATGTGCTGGGCCGGGTGCCGGCCGGCCGCTATGCCCGTTTCGTGGCCGGTGGCGAGGATATGGGCGACACCATCGTCGGCCTGTGGCGGCAGATCTGGGACGCCGAGGCCGCGGGCCGGCTGGTGCGGTCCTACACCGGCGACTACGAGCAGTACCCGGACCCGAATACGGTGGAGGTCTTCGTGGGGCTCGCCGACCCGCAGGGGGAACAGGAGTGAGTGGCGAAGTGGATTTCGAAATCGTCACCCTGGCCGACGGCCTGGTCGCCGGTCTGACGGTGCCGCTGGCCGGCCGCGAGGTGACCGCGCGTGATCTGGACCTGGTGAACTTCACCTGGGACCGCTATCTGGCCCGGGAGAAGAAGGTGCCCCGCGCCGCGGCCTATATCGGGCAGAACGACCATGCGGTCGCCGTGCTCGGCTACGAGGTGTCCGGCCTGGACGAGGTCGACCCCGGCGACGTCCTGACCCGGGTGCCGGCCGGCCGGTACGCCCGCTTCGTGGTGAGCGACAAACCGTACGACCTGCTCCGCACCGCCTGGGCCCAGGTGAACAAGGCCGAGAGCGCCGGCCGGATCACCCGCTCCCACACCGCCGAACTGGAGCGCTACACCGGCCCCACCTCGGTCGAGGTCTACGTCTCGCTGGATTGATCATCCGGGCCCGGTGTACACAATGTCGTGTACACTCGACCTGTGTCCGAGATCAGCATCCGTGAGCTGCGCGCAAACCTGGCGGCGCATGTCCGGGAAGCCGAGTCCGGCGAACAGGTAGTCATCCTCCGTGACGGCGTGCCCGCTGCCGCGCTGGTTCCCCTGTCGGTAGTGGAAACATTCGACGCCGCCGAAGACGAGCTGCTGGCCCGGGAAGCCCGGGCCAGGTTGGCAGCCGACGAGCCGACCTCCGGAATGAGCGAGGTCCTGGCCGACTTGTTCGAAGACGAATCCCGGTGAAATACCGGTTCAGGTTTCTGCAATCGGCACGCCGTGAGCTGCGCGCCCTCGAACGTCACGACGCGATGCGCATCCTCACCGCCCTGACCGCACTGGGCGACGACCCGTACGCACCCGGGCTCGATGTGAAGGAGCTGTCCGGCCACGACGACCTCTACCGACTCCGTGTCGGCAGATACCGGGTCGCCTACCGAATCGACAACGGCGTACTGGTGATACTCGTTGTCGAGGTGGGCCGGCGAAAAGGCGGCTACCGAGGGCGGTAATACCGCTGCGCCGACCGGTTGTCACCGGTCGGCGCAGCGGTATCGGTTTCGCGCCTACTCGGCGCCGATGATGAATTCCTCCAGCTGGGCGCGGGCGACGTCGTCGGCCAGCTGCTTCGGGGGCGACTTCATCAGGTAGGCGGAGGCCGGGATGACCGGGCCGCCGATGCCGCGGTCCTTGGCGATCTTCGCGGCACGCACCGCGTCGATGATGATGCCGGCCGAGTTCGGCGAATCCCACACCTCGAGCTTGTACTCCAGGTTCAGCGGCACGTCACCGAAGGCGCGGCCCTCCAGGCGGACGTAGGCCCACTTGCGGTCGTCGAGCCATTCGACGTAGTCGGACGGTCCGATGTGCACATTGCGGTCGTGCACCTTGCCGGACAGCGGTCCCTCCAGGTTGGACGTGACGGCCTGGGTCTTGGAGACCTTCTTCGACTCCAGCCGCTCCCGCTCGAGCATGTTCTTGAAGTCCATGTTGCCGCCGACATTGAGCTGGTAGGTGCGGTCCAGCACGACGCCACGGTCCTCGAACAGCTTCGCCATCACCCGGTGCGTGATGGTCGCGCCGACCTGGCTCTTGATGTCGTCACCGACGATCGGGACACCGGCGTCGACGAACTTCTGCGCCCACTCCGGATCGGAGGCGATGAACACCGGCAGCGCGTTGACGAAGGCGACGCCCGCGTCGATGGCGCACTGGGCGTAGAACTTGTCGGCCTCTTCCGAACCCACCGGCAGATAGGAGACCAGCACATCGACCTGCGCATCCTTCAGCGCCTGCACGACATCGACCGGCTCGGCCTCGGAGACCTCGATGGTCTGCGCGTAGTACTTGCCGATGCCGTCCAGAGTCGGGCCGCGCTGCACGGTGACGCCGGTCGGCGGCACGTCGGCGATCTTGATCGTGTTGTTCTCGCTGGCGTTGATCGCCTCGGCCAGGTCGAAGCCCACCTTCTTGGCGTCCACGTCGAATGCGGCCACGAACTTCACGTCGCGCACGTGGTAGGAGCCGAACTTGACGTGCATGAGACCGGGTACGGTCGCGGTGTCCTCGGCGTCCTTGTAGTACTCCACGCCCTGGACCAGCGAGGACGCGCAGTTGCCCACACCCACGATGGCGACGCGAACCTCGCCGGCCTCAGCCTTGTTGACTTCACTCATGGCCGATTCTTCCCTCTTTCTGTGGTGCCGCCTTCGTCGATTGCTCCGCCGCAATCAACTCGTTGAGCCAGCGCACTTCGCGCTCGCTTGATTCCAATCCGAGCTGGTGGAGCTGGCGGGTGTATCGATCCAGCGAGCCACTCGCCTTCTTGATCGCCTCCCGAAGCCCCTCTCGGCGCTCTTCGACCTGACGCCGCCGGCCTTCCAGAATCCGCATCCGCGCCTCGGCGGGGGTGCGGCTGAAGAAGGCGAGGTGGACGCCGAAGCCGTCATCGGTGTAGTTCTGCGGCCCGGTGTCGGCGAGCAGCTCGCCGAACCGTTCCCGGCCTGCCGGGGTCAGGCGGTAGACACGGCGGGCGCGGCGCGCCGTCGTGCCCTCGGGTATCTCCTCGGCGATCAACCCGTCGCTCTGCATGCGGCGCAGCGTCGGGTAGAGCGAACCGTAGGAGAAGGCCCGAAACGCCCCCAGCAGGCCGGTCAACCGCTTGCGCAGTTCGTAGCCGTGCATGGGCGTCTCGAGGAGCAGCCCGAGAATCGCCAACTCGAGCATTCGGGCTTCACCCCCTGACTGTCGTACAGACCTAACCGATGGATGCGATTACCGATTATATCGGACCGATACATCAGATGACGAATGTCGGCTATCCGGAGTTCTCGATACCGCACCGGCGCCTGGTGGGCACTCGGGGTGCGACGGCTCTGCCGGGGGACACCTGCCGCAAGAAAAACCGCCGACCGGTGGGTTCCGGTCGGCGGTGGTCGTTCTATTCGTTGTAGTTGTAGTAGCTGTTGTCACTGCCCGGGTAGCCGCCCCCGCCAGGGCCGTTGCCGCCGTAGATGCCGTCTCCGCTGTTGCCGTTGCCGGAGTTTCCGTTGCCCCCGCCGGAGTTGCCGTTACCGCCACCCGAATCGCCGTCACCGCCACCGGTGGACGGGTCGGAGCCGTCGCCGGGGTCGACCGGCTGGCCGGGGAGCGGGCCGGGGTCGTCGGGAGCGGGCTGCGGCTGCTGCGGTTGCTGCGGCTGCGGGCGCTGCTGCACACCGGGGATCGGGATGGTGACGCCGGGCAGAATCTCCACCTCACGCGGTTCGATCACCACCGGCGGAACGATGGGAGCCGGGGCGGTGCTCTCCGGTGGGGTGTACGGGGCGGTCCACTCGGGAACGCCGGCCTGGCCGTCGATCGGGCCCGGGTCCGGGAAGGACTCCACCGGGGTGCCTTGCAGGGCCCCGTCCATGGTGTCCTTCCAGATGTCCGAGGGCAGCATGGAACCGTAGATGCTGGCGCCGCCGTAGTTGAGCAGCGGATCACCCTGTTCGGTACCGACCCATACCGCGGTGGACAGCGACGGGGTGTAGCCGACCATCCAGGCGTCGCGGTTCATGCCGGTGTCACCGAGCTGCGCGGTGCCGGTCTTGCTCGCGGACGGTCGCCCACCGGCCAGCTGATGATTGTTCGAGTACGCCGCAATCGGCAGCATGGCATCGGTGACGTTGTCCGCGACTGCCTCGTCGACCCGCTGCTCGCCGGGTACCTCACCGCGGTCGAGCAGTACCTGACCGTCGGACGTCACGACCCGCTGCACGAAGTGCGGCTTGTGGTAGACGCCGGAAGCCGCCAGCGTGGCGTACGCGGAGGCCATATCCAACGGCCGGGTCTGATACTGCCCCAGGACGATGCCGTTGTTCGGCGGCGAGCCGTCCGGTTCGGCGAGGGTGTGCTCGACACCCGGGATGGACTTCGGGATACCCAGCCGGTGACCCATATCGGCGATCTTCTGCGGGCCGTTCTGCATATCCAGCTCCATGCGGTAGAAACTGGTGTTCAGCGAACGCTTGAGGGCCTCGGCGATGGTGCACTTGCCACACGATTCGCCGGCCACGTTGGTGATCTCGATGCCGTGGATCTTCAGCGGCGAGCTGTCGTACATCTGCGACAGCGGAATGCCCAGGTCGAGATTGGCAGCCAGCGCGATCGACTTGAACGCCGAACCGGGCATCAGGCCCGCGTTGGCGAAGTCGTACCCGTGCCCGGTCTCACCACCGTAGTAGGCGCGGACCGCACCGGTGCGCGGATCGATCGAGACCACGGCGGTGCGCAGATTCTCCGGCTCGCCCTCCATGTTCGACCGGGCGGCCTGCACGGCGGCGTCCTGCGCCTGCGGGTCGATGGTGGTGGTGATCTCCAGACCGGCGGTGTTGAGCTGCTGTTCGCTGATACCGGCCTCGGCGATCTCCTCGAGCACCTTCGACTTGATCAGCCCCGCCGGGCCGTCGTCGGATTCGCTGTCGTTCAGCGACGCCGCCGGAACCACCTGCGGGTACTGCATGCCCTCCCGTTCGGCGGCGTCCAGGTCGCCCTCGGTGACCATGCCGTCGAGCACGTAGTTCCACCGCGCCTGCGCACCCTCCGGGTTCTTCTCCGGATCCAGTGCGGACGGCAGCTGGATGGTGGCGGCGAGTACCGCGCCCTCGGCCACGGACAGGTCCTGCACCGGTTTGCCGAAGTAGGCCTTGGCGGCCGCGTCGATGCCGTAGGCGCCGCGCCCGAAGTAGATGGTGTTGAGGTAGGCGACGAGGATGTCGTCCTTGCTCCACTGCTTGGCCATCTTCGCGGAGATGACCAGCTCCTTGAGCTTGCGCTGCAGTGAGCGCTCGTTGCCGACCATGGTGTTCTTCACGTACTGCTGGGTGATGGTCGAGCCACCGCCGGCGCTCTCCTTGCCCAGCAGGTTGTCACGCGCCGCGCGCGCGAAACCGGAAATGGAGAATCCGGGGTTGGTGTAGAAGTCCCGGTCCTCGGCCGCGGTCACCGCGTTGCGGACATGCGGCGGGATCTGGTCCAGCGTGACCTCGGTGCGGTTACCCTCCGGTGGGACGACCTTGCTCAGCACACTGCTGCCGTCCGAGGCGTAGATGGTGGAGACCTGACTGGTCTGCATATCGCCGGGCCGCGGAATCGACACGGTGGAATAGGCGACCATGAAGATCGCGCTGGGCACGATGATCGCCAGTGCGGTCAAGACGTACAGGGTGCGGCGCACGGTGCGCCACGGGAACTTCTTGGACACGGAGTCACCTTCGTCGGAGCCGTCACCACCGCCGCTGCCACCGCCGTCGCGGCGGTTCGGCGGGCCGGGCGGCGTGGTGCCGCCACCGGCACCACCGCGGCGAGGACCTGCGGCCGGGCCGGTACCACCGGCCCGGCCGGCGCCGGGCCGGGTACCCGCCCCGGCCGGGCGTTCGATCTTGCGGGTGCTGCCCGGCGCACCGGGAGTATTGGAGCGCACCGTCGGTTCCGACGGGTTACCCGGGGCGCCGCCGGGACCACGGTCGGCCGGGCCGGGGGCGCCCGCACCGGGCCGGCGCGGCGGCATACCGCCGGGTGGCGGGCCGCCGGGGCCACGTCCACCCGGTCCCGGACCCCGGCCACCGGGCGGCATGCCGGGGGGATTCGGCCGACCGGGCGGCGGACCGCCCGGGCCACGTCCGGGCGGCGGTGGGATGCCCGGACCGCGACCGCCGGGTGGTGCGCCGGTGCCGCGTCCCGGTGGTGGCCCGGCCGGACCGCCGGGTCGCGGGGCGCCGGGCGGCGGCATCCGGCGCCCGGGCGGGGGGCCGCCGGGGCCCGGGTTCGCGCCCGAGCGGGGAGGAAGACCGGGTTGTGAGCTGCGC
Organism: Nocardia sp. KT25-26; assembly: GCF_056627695.1. NCBI lineage: Bacteria > Bacillati > Actinomycetota > Actinomycetes > Mycobacteriales > Nocardiaceae > Nocardia > Nocardia sp. KT25-26. Next base: position 157,734 of record NZ_CM152813.1, read on the forward strand.
TGAGTGCGGTCGCCGTGCGGCTCGTCGCCGTAGGGGGAAGTCTCGTGAGGCGAGTTCACTGACCAGATCTCCATAACTCGTTGGGGGCATCCGCGATGTGTCCGCACCGGTGGCCCGGTGGGAACGGTGCACGCTCGGTGGTACGCGTCACTCGGCGGCAGACCGCCGTGCCCGGGAACTCGTGCGACGGCGCGGGCGGGCCGGAACCGAACCCAGCACATACGACTGCACCAGATGATTCCAGCTACAGGTCCGGCAGACCTCCACCACGTGAACCGTGAACTCCTCGCGGGTCTCCGCCAGCCGGATCAGTTCCTCCGGAGCACGCGCCGAACCGGCGATCGGACCCAGGCCTTCGCCGTACACCCACGAGACGAGCGTCAACTGTTCTTTCCGGCAGATCGGACAGGTGACGTCACTGCCCCTGCCGTGGAATTTGGCCGCCCGCAGCAGGTAGGGATTGGCGTCGCACACCTCGGCGACACCCACCCGCCCCGCATAGACGTCGGCCAGCAGCGACTTGCGCCGCAGCGCATAGTCGACCACCTGCCGTTGAATTCGCACGTGAACCAGAGTAGCGGGGACCGATCGGGTATGCCCGTGGCATCGGGCACAGCCGATACGATTACTGCCGCGATGCGCCCCCGCGCGGAGCTGCGAAGCCGCGACCGTGCCACACAGTAATCTCGGAAACCGTGAGCGAACCCCACCTAGCCGACCGATGGACGTTGCCAACGCACCCGGTCGGCGCGGATCGGGTGGCGCCGGCTCCGGTGACGCCGGATCTGCGGTCGGCGGACGACCGGGATCTGCCGAGCCGGAACGATTCGCTGACGGCGCAGTTGTCGACGGTGATCGGTGGTCCGGTCGGGGAGCATGCGCTGATCGGGCGGACCCGGTTCTGGACTCCGCTGCGGGTGCTGCTGGCCTTCACCGTGATCTTCCTGGCGCTGGGCTGGGCCACCAAGGCGGGTTGTATCCAGCAGGCACCGAACGGCGACGGCCGGATGGCGCTGGATTGGAGTGACAGCCGACAGTACGTGGCGCTGTGCTACTCCGATACGGTTCCACTGTACGGCGCCGAGCGGCTGAACGAGGGCGCGTTCCCGTACAAGAAGTATTGGGTGGAGCAGCGACCGGACGGCACCAGCGAGGTCCGGTACATGGAGTATCCGGTGGTGGCCGGCCTGTACCAATATGCGGCGGCGCAGGTGGCGGCGGCCTGGCGGGCCCTGCCGTTGCCCGGTGCGTTGCCGGTGGCCGTCTACTTCAATGTGGTGGCAGTCGGTCTGGCGATGGCCTGGCTGGTGACGATCTGGGCGTCGTCCCGCCTGGCCGGGCATCGGGTGTGGGACGTTGCGCTGGCCGCCTGTTCTCCGTTGGTGATCGTGCACGCTTTCACCAATTTCGATGCGCTGGCGACTGCCTTCGCGGCCGGTGGGCTGCTGGCCTGGGCCCGGCGCCGGCCGGTACTGGCCGGTGTCCTGCTCGGCATCGGGGGTGCGACGAAGCTGTATCCGTTGCTGCTGCTCGGCCCGATTCTGGTGCTGTGCCTACGGGCCGACCCGATGCAGCGCCGCCCCGCCGGACATACCGGAACACGACTCCGCGATATCGACGATATGGCTTCGCTGACCACCTGGATGCGCGAGACTCCCGAGCGGATCCGGCAGCTTTCGCAGCGCCCGCTGGGGGCCGGGCTGGTGGCCACCGGTGCGGCCGGTGTGGCCTGGTTGCTGGTCAATCTGCCGATCGCAGCGCTGTACCCGGCGGGGTGGCGGGAGTTCTTCCGGCTGAACACCAGCCGGCATGCCGACCCGGATTCCATCTACAACGTGGTGTCGTCGTTCACCGGATGGGCGGGTTTCGACGGCGAGCTGGCACACGGACAACCGCCGAGTGTCCTGAACCTGGTATCGCTGTTGCTGTTCCTGGCCGCCTGTCTGGGGATCGCCTACCTGGCCTTGACCGCGCCCCGGCGGCCCCGACTGGTGCAGCTGTGTTTTCTGGTGGTGGCGGCCTTCCTGCTGACGAACAAGGTGTGGAGCCCGCAGTATTCACTGTGGCTGGTTCCGCTGGCCGTGCTGGCCCTGCCGCATCGCCGGATCCTGCTGGCCTGGATGACCATCGACGCGCTTGTCTGGGTACCGCGGATGTTCTACTACCTGCACTCCGGCGACAACAGCACCGGCCTGCCCGAACAGTGGTTCACCGCCACCGTGGTGCTGCGCGATCTCGCGGTGCTGGTCCTATGCGCCCTGATCGTGCGCCAGATCCTGCATCCCTGCGAGGACCTCGTTCGCCGCGACGGTGCCGACGACCCGGCCGGTGGCATCCTGGACCGGGCCCCGGACCCGCTGCTGGCCTGGCTGCCCGGGTGGCTGCGGCCGCGCCCGGGCCCGGTGCACAGCTGACGCCGGTCAGCCGACGCCGAGGTGCCGGGTCTGCCGATTCGGCCGCGCCGGCAGCATGTCCAGCTGCAGGTTCCAAGGACTCTCGGTCCACGGATCCAGCAGCGCGGCGTCACCTGCGGTGGGCAGCACCCGGCAGTTGCGGGCGAGCATGATCAGCGGCGTCTCACCGAACTCGGCGGGGGCGCTGCCGACGAACACCAGGGACAGTCCGATCAGCTCGGCACGCACCATGAGGCTGCCGAGCCGCAGGATGTCGGTCTCCTGATAGCCGTGCGGCAGATCCGCGACCACCAGCACCCGGTGTTGTTGCGGCGGCAGGAAACCGCCGCTCTGATATGCCATCTCGGCGAGTTCGGCCTCGTGTGCGAGCTGTTCGATCCGGCCCCGGATCTCGGTGTGGTCGGTGACCACCGGCGCCGCCAGCGCGGGCCCGAGCAGTTCGGTGAGGTCGGTGAACGCACCGGTGAGGTCGATCAGGTCGACGGCGGACCGATGCTGCGGGGTGGCCGCCAGCAGCCGTACCAACAGGGCGCCCACCACGGGCGCCACCGCGGCGCTGGATTCGGTGTCGATCCACAGCGGCCGGTTCAGCGGTGCCGGTACGCAGTACGGGATCCGCAGGGCGCCGCGCTCGGTGGCGTACAGCTGCCCGATCCGGATGCCGTCGCTCGGTGACCGTGGCCCGTCCCAGGCCGGGGCGTCCCAGCTCGCCAGCGCGGCCGGGATATTCAGTTCCGCCTCGGTGAGCTCACTGCCCAATTGCTCGCTGTCGCTTCGGAAGCGGTCCTGCGCGGTCTGCATCAGCTCGTCGTAGCGGCGTTGCGCGGTGGCGCGGGCTGCATCGGCAGCGGGGGTGTTGCGCCGGGCCGGGTCCGAAACGGCCTCGGACAGCTCCTGATCCAGTCGCATCGTCGCGTAGTTACGTGCGGAGACCAGCGCTGCCGCGGACCGGGCAGCGTCTTCGAACACCATCCACATCCGCTGCAACCCGTGCGGTACCTCGAGCGGCGCCCCCGCCGCCGGGTCCCCCGGCCGGCCCGGAACGGCTCCCGCGCCTCCCGGCCCGGTCGACCGGTGCTGTGCGTCAGCCGATTCCGCTCCCGAACCAGCCGTCCCCGGACGATCGGGTCCTGGACGCGCCGCCCCGCGACCACCCGTTCGCGGGGCAACGTTCTCAGTGACGGCCGAGTCCGCAGCACCCGCTCCCGAGCCACCGGCGGTGGGCCGCCCCATTGTGGAGCCGTCTGATCCGAGGCCGGCCGACCCCGGGGCACCGGTTCCGGAGCCGCCCGCGCCGGCCGGTCCACGTGCCTCCGGAATCGCCCTGCCGGGTGGCCGGACACCGGGTCGGGAGGGCACCGCATCGGGGCGGAGACCGTGCGCGGACAACAGTTCTGTCAGGCCACCCGCATACCCCTGGCCGAGCGCGCGCACCTTCCAGGATCCGTTGCGGCGGTACAGCTCCAGGCAGATCAGCGCGGATTCACCCGCAGTCGGGGTGCAGCCGAACCGGACGGTCGCGGAATCGCCCCCGTCGAGCAGGCCGACGACCTGGCCCAGCCCGCCGGCAGGCCCGCAGGCCACCAGGAGCACCGCTTGCGCAGTGGGACGGACCCGGGACAACTGCACCTCGATACCGCCACCGATGTGCCGGAGCCCGGGCGCCACCGGACGTTCCGCGACGACGAGATCCGCCGGGCCGCCCGCCTGCAACCCCTCATCCACCACCAGGGCGGCGAGCGACAACGATGCTGCCCCGGTGGCCGAGAACGAGACGAGATCGGCGACCGGCCCCGTGTTCTGGCCGGCCTGCAACTCTTTCACGACTATCCGACCAGGAACCGTCCCAGCTGCGGCACTGCCTCGCCCGGATGCTTGGCGTGGAAGCCTTCACCCAGGGCCTGCATCTTCCATTCACCGTTCTCCCGGTACACCTTCGCCATCGCCATCGCGGTGAACGGCATGCCACCGGCCAGGGTGTAGCGGGCCAGCTCGGCATTGCCGTTGCCGTCGATGAGCCGGCAGAAGGCGTTCTGTACCTGTTCGAAGGTGTGCCCCTTGTAGGAGGTGACGATGAACAGCAGCGCCGTGACATGCGCCGGGACCCGGGTGAGGTCGACCAGGATCACCTCGTCGTCGCCCTCCCCCTCTCCGGTCAGGTTGTCACCCTGGTGCCGCACCGAACCGTCCTTGGACGACAGCTGACCGTAGTAGGCGACATCGACCAGGTTGGTATCGGCGAAGATGCACACCGAGGCGTCCAGATCGATATCGACCACCCGGCTGCCGAACATGCCGCGCTGCCGAACCGGATCCCAGCCGAGGCCCATCTTCACGAAGGACAGCGCATCGCCCTCCTCTTTGCGGAGGCTGACCCGCTGCCCCTTCTGCAGGCTGAGCGGCCGGTCCTTGCTCAGGCTGATCTCCGAACCACGCTGCGGCGCAGGCGGTACCGGTGCGCTGCCGGGCCCGGGTGCACCGGGCGGCGGTGCCATCCCCGGGGCAGGAGCCATTCCGGGTGGCGGCGCCATCCCCGGCGCGGGGGCCATCCCGGGCGGCGGCGGCATCCCCGGACCACCCGGCATACCGGGCGGCGGTGGGGCACCGGCGCCCGGGGGCGGCGGGGCGCCGGGACCGGACATCGGCGCACCGGGCGCCGGATATCCGCCGGCCGCCGGCGCGGTGGGCGCGTAGTTCGGTGCGGGGGCGGGCCGCGTATCCACCGGCGGCGGGGCCGGAGCTGCCGGTTGTGCGGCCGGTGCATCGTCGACCTGCACACCGTGGTCGGTGACCAGTGCGGCGAACCCGCCCGCATAACCCTGGCCGACCGCGCGCACCTTCCAGGCCCCCTGCCGGCGGTACACCTCCAGCGCGATCACGATGGACTCGCTGTCCAGTCCGTCGATCCGGTACTCGTACAGCGGATTTCCCGTACCGTCGGAAACGATCGCCGTCGGCGCGGCGAACCGGCCGAACGTGGCGTTCGCATCGTCGAGGGTGATCACGGCCCGAATCTGCTCGATATCGGCAGGCACCGCGGCGGGCGAAATCACCAGTGCGGCCGCCTGTCCGGGCGGCCCGGGACGCAACTCGACACCGGGGCCGCTCGGCTGGTTGTAGAAGACGAAGTCGGCATCCGTTCGGACCTTGCCCTGCCCGGTCACCAGCAATGCGGACAGATCCGCAGGCGCCGTGAGCTGGACGCTCACCACCACTTCGTCGACGGCAAGTGGGCCGTTCTGGCCCTTCGCAAGAGTTGCGGACAAGATCGGACCCTTCGCTTGTCGGTGCAGTCACCTGCCACTCTACGAGAAACCGGCGGTCGAGTCCGGTGACCGCGACCGGCTCGCCGAGATCGGTTAGGGTGGCCGAGGTCCGTATGTCCCCGGAAGAAGCGTGTGGCGGCAGTTCGATGACACAACTGTTCCAGCATTCGTCGAAGGTGGTGGAAGCCCGGCTCGACGGCGGTGGGTTCCGTGCCCTCACCGGCTCGATGGTCGCCTACGAGGGCGCCGTGCAGTTCAAATCGGCCGGATTCGGCGGCGGCGACGGAGTACTGGCCGGACTCAAACGCCGCGCCACCGGGGAGAGCTTGTCCCTGATGGAGTGCACCGGGCAGGGGCGGGTGCTGCTGGCCGTCAACGGTCAGGAGACCTCGGTCGTCACCCTGAACAACGAGACGCTGCAGGTGGAATCGCAGCAGCTGCTCGCCTTCGCCGGCAACCTCCGCACCGATGTGCGATTCGCCGGGGTGGGCGGGATGGCCGGCGGGAACGGCCTGTTCACCACCACCGTCACCGGGCAGGGCCAGGTCGCGCTGCTCTCGGCGGGCGGGCCGCTGATCCATCTGGGCGTCACCCCGCAGTTTCCGCTGGTGGTCGACCCGGATGCGTTCGTCGCCGCCCGCGGCAACCTGAACCAGTCGTTCGTCACCGGGGTGTCCTGGCGCGACGCCGTCGGGCAGGGCAGTGGCGAGGCGTTCTCACTGCGCTGGGACGGCCACGGCGTGGTGTCGATCCAACCGGCCGAGCGCTAGGACTACAACGATGTTCGAGAAGGTCAACAGCAAGGTCGTCAAGGTCGATGTCGGGCAGGCCGGCGGTGTGGTCGCCCGGCGCGGCAGCATGCTCTTCTACCAGGGCCCCGTCACCTTCGCGCCGCACCGGATCCCCGGCGCCGGGAGTGGCGCCGGCGGGCTGCTGCGGATGGCCGGGCAGATGATGTCCGGTGAACACGAGCACACCATGCTGGCGCAGGGCAACGGCACGGTGCACTACGGCTTCGCGGGCCTGGAACTGCACGTGGTCCAGATGCAACCCGGCGCCGCGCTGCAAGTGGAGGCCTCCCGGCTGCTCGGCCACACCGCAGGACTGCAGGCTTCGGTGGTGTCGGTGGCGGCGGCCGGCGGGGGCGGTGGAGGCGGCCTGATGGGTGCCCTGCGCGGCGCCGCGGCGGGCATGGCGACCGGCCAGGGCATGTCCACCACCCAGCTGTCCGGACAGGGCTCTGCGGTGCTGCTGGCGCACGGCGGGGTGGCGGAGCTCCCGGTCGGTGGGCCCGCGCCGATCTTCGTCGACCCGCAGGCGTTCATCGCCTCCTACGGCAATGTGCAGACCGAGCTGAAATCGGCGATGAGCTGGCGCGATGCCGTCGGCCGCGGCGGCGGTGAAGCCATGCAGCTGCACTGCCACGGGCAGGGTGTCGTCTACGTGCAGGCCTCCGAGGAGAAATTGTGACCATGGACCGGATCCTCGACCCCACGAATCTCGGCGACAGCGACAACATCCCCGACAACAAGTACGCCTTCTGCATCGACCTGACCGGGCCCTGGTTCATGCGCAAGGGCGCGATGATCGCCTACTACGGGCAGATCGAGTTCGAGCTGCTCACCCACAGCGCGCAGGGCCAGCTGATGCATATGGTGTCCAGCCAGTTCTCGGCACCGCTGTTCGCCGGCGACTACGTCGTCGCGCAGGGCCACGGCAAGCTGGTGATCGGCGACCGCGGCTACGACATCAACTCCTACGACCTCGACGACGGCAATCTCACCATCCGGGCGGGCAACCTGCTGGCCTTCGAGCCCGGCCTGGCCCTCAAACAGTCGATCGTGCCCGGTTTCCTCACCCTGATCGGCACCGGCAAGTTCATCGCCTCGTCCAACGGCCCGGTGATCTTCGCCGAACCGCCACTGCGCGTCGACCCGGAGGCCCTGGTCGGCTGGGCCGACTGCCCCTCCCCCAGCCACCACTACGACCAGGGCTGGATCAACGGCTTCCTGGCCGCCGGCGCCGCCCGTTTCGGCGTCAACTCCGGTGAGGAACGCCAGTTCGACTTCACCGGCGCCGGCACCGTCCTGATCCAGTCCAGCGAGAAAGTGATCAGCGATATCGCCACCGTCCGCAATATCGAAGGCCAGCTCCAGAGCGGTATCAGCGTCGGCGGCCTGCAACGCCTGCACGGCGTGATCGGCCAGCAGCTCAGCGGCCACCAGTAGGTGCGTTCAGAACCCGATCATCACGTCGGAGAAGTCGTGGGCGTCGAGCGTGGCGAGGACCTCCACCCGCCATTCCGGGCAATTGGCCACCGTGACGGTGTCGACCACATCGGGGTCGTGGGCGACCGCGGTGCGGGCGGCGCCGTCGCGGAGCACCCACAGGCTCATGATGCCGTCGAAACCGACGCGGGCGACATTCGGTCCGATCGCCTTCCAGGTGCCGACCTGGCCTTTCAGCATCCCGCACAGCTCCATTTTCGACGCCTGAGTCAGCGGCGGCGGTACCGGAGGCGGTTCCGGGTCCGCGGAGTCACCACCGCAACCGGCGAGGCTCAGCGCCGCGGCTGCCAGAACGGCGGCCGATCCGCGTAGCCGTCGCGTGACCTGTGGTCGCGTAGCCATCGCAGCTCCTCCCGGTGGTCGGTCGGACCAGATCGATGCGATACCTGCCGATCATCCCAGGTGAGAGCATTCCGACCAAGCAAGGCACGACAACGATCGATACCGGCGATCCGTCCGGTCCGGTAGTGCCACCGAGCAGTGCCCGGCACCGCGGGACCCTTCCGCCCTCCGAGGCTCAGGCGCGCGCCGCGACGCCTGGCCGGGTATCGGCCGCGAACCAGGCCAGGATCTCCTCGGCCGCCCGGATACCGGCCGCCTCGGTGACCGACAGGCCGGGTGCGGACCAGTCCAGTTCCTCCAGCTCGCCGTGCCGTGGCCGGATCGCCGCATCGGCGGCGGCCAGCATCGGCGCGTCCAGGGCCCCGTCGCCCGCGGCCAGCAGGCGGGCCTGCCTATCGAGCGCTCCGGCACCGACCAGCCGATTGCGCACCTCGGCCACCGCCCGGCTCTTGCACACCGCATCGGGCATCGTGTAGATCTTGCGTCCCTGCCGCGATGCCGACCACCCACGGGTGCGGCACCAGGTGTCCCATTCGGCGAGGAATCCGTCCGGCACCGCATCCGGGTATACGACCAGGTAGCAGAACAGGTCGTCGGCGGTCCGGAACTTGCGCACCCAGCTGTCGTCGATCCGGGCGGCCAGTTCGGTTCGCACCTCGTCGAGAGTGGCGCCACCTGCGGCCACCTGCGCGTCGATCGCGGCCCGCCAGGCCGGGTCCGGCGCTCCGTCGACCAGGATGTTGCCGCCGTTGCTGGTGATCGCATACCGCCACGGCGCACCGGGCAACCGGATCCGTCGGAACTGCTCGATCGTCCGGGTGGTGGTCGGCAGCACCACCACCTGTGCGGACAATTCCGTCAGCTGCTGCACTGCGCCGGCGGTCATGAACGACAGCGGTGCGCCCTCGTAGTGTTCGACGCAGACGACCTCGGGCTCGGGCACCGCGCCGAAGGCAGCCCGGGAGTAGATCATCGTGCGGTCCAGGTCGGTCGCGACCAGCGTCATTTCACTACGTCCTTGATCAGTCCCATACAGGAATAGGCCAGGTCCGGCACCACTTCCACCGGCACGTTCCGGGCCTGCGCCAGCAGCCGGATATGGGCGTGCTCCGGTGCCTCCGCTTCCCGGACCAGGACCCGCCACGGCACCCGGCGCAACAGCACCCGGGTGGTTTCGCCGACCCCTGGTTTCACGAAATTCACCCGCGAGATGCCGTAGTCGGCCCGCACCTTCTCCACCGACGCCCACCCGGACCAGGTCGGGGTGCGGTCCGCGGCGAGCAGGTCCGCTACCGCTGCGGGCACTCGGTCTCGGATGGTGTCGAAGGCGGCGGAAACGGTGTCCAGCAGCCGGTTCGACACATCGTCGGCGGCCAGCTCCCGATAGAACTTGGCACCGTGGAAATCACCGGGACCGACCAGTTCGTCGTTGAGCACCGTCCGCGAGACCAGACCGGAGACCGTCGAATTCAGGCATGCCGAGGCGATCAGGAAATCGTCCCGGGTGCCGTAGGTCCGGACGCAGTGCCCCGGATCGGCGAGGACGGCCAGGTCGGGATCGAACCGGGCGCCGCCGGCGGCATGATAGGCGTCCAGCGCCGCTTCCAGCTCCCGGGTGATCGCGCCCTTGCCGGTCCAGCCGTCCACGAACACCACCCGGCGTGGATCGTGATGGTGGGCCAGATAATCCAGGGCGGTCGCATCGATACCGCGGTCGCGCACGATCGACACCGCATAGTGCGGCACATCGAGCGACTCCGGGCGGGCCGCGAGCCACCGGCGCATCAGCACCCCGACCGGAGTCCCGGCGCGGGCCAGCGAAACCAGCACCACTTCGGGGCCACGTTGCGCCACCACCAGTTCGGCGACCGTGGCGACGGCCAGCGCCAGCCGTTCGGCGCTGTCGGCCAGTACCTTCTCGAACAGCTCCCGGTAGGTGTCGTCCGGCTGATACTCGATCGGCAGCGACTCCGCGTAGTGCGCAACGCCCGCCTGGATCCGCCGCTCCCGTTCCTCGACCCCCGCCTCCAGGGCAACCCCGGACAGATTCTGCAACAGCCAGGCGACCTCGTCCGGCGCATAGGATCCGAATGCTGGACCGCGCAACGGTTCCGGGAACGCTCCCGGAGTCCGGACGGCACCTGCTGCGGGCCCGGCCGACGGTTCCGGGGAGGCAACCGGACGCTCCGCGGCACCGCGCAGGACTTCGATCCGGTCGCCGATCGGCCCGGCCGATTCTCCGGCGCCGGGCGCACCCACCGGCCGGGAATCCGGTCCGATGTGTTCGCGGCCGGGCCGATCGACGAGGCCGGTCCGGGGGAGCCCGGGGCCCCCATCGGCAGTGACGCGGACGGCGGACAGCACGCGCGGATCGGCCTCGGGCAGCAGGGCGATGAGCACGTCCGCGCCGGAGGCGGTGAGCGTTTCCACCACACCGCCCGGTGCGGTGAGTTCGGCCGTATCCGCCGGCGAGTCGATCACCAGCAGCAGCACCGGTTCGGCGGCGCCGGGCTCCGGCCAGGCCGCGTTGTACAGGTAGCGGGCCGCCGCATCGTCGGGTTCCGGTGCGGTGAAGCGGAACCCGCGCCGCAGCGGATATCCGGGCCGATCCGCGACATAGGCCGGCGACCGGGTGGTCGTCTGGAACCGGGTGGCGACGCCCGACTCCGACAGGGTGGCCGCCAGCCGCAACGGCAGATACATCAGTTCTTCGTGACCGAGCACGATCACCGGACGTTCCGGGAACTCCGCGGTCAGCAAGTCGTGCACCACCCCGGCGGCCACGGTCAGCGCCTGTTCGAATGCGGCGGTGTCCGAACGCAACACCCCGTGCCGACCGCCCTCGGGCACCCCGTTCGGCCACGGCAACACTGTGCGGACCCTACGGCCCCGGTGCACGCCCACCGGATTCAGTTCCGGCTCGGGCAGCTCCCGCACCGCGCCGACCAGGTCGTCGGGCAGCGCCGTCCACCCCTCGGCCAGGCATACGGTGTCGATCCGCGCCCCGAGTTCGGCGGCGGCCCGGACGAATTTCTCCCGGTCGGCGGCGCTGCGCATATCCACCAGCGAGGCCAGCACGTAGTGGCTGCGGGGCGCAAAGGCGTGCAGCGCTCGCACCGCATCCAGTGCCGTATCCCCGGTGGATATCTCGTCGTCGACCAGCACCAGCGGCAGATCGTTCACGAAGATCGCGGCCGGGGCGGGCTGCAGGAGGTGCGAGGTCGCATGCGAATGCCCCTCCTCGAAGCCGGTGAGGGTCTGCGCGGTCGGCACGGCCCGGCGGGTGGAATGGAGGTAGCAGGCGGCCCCGATCCGATCGGCCACACAGTGGCCCAGGCCGGTGGCAGTTTCGGCGAAGCCGAAAACCACGGCGTCGTGGCCGTCGAGCACCTCGGCGACCAGATCACCCAGCTGGTCGCCGGCCCCGATCACCCGGGCCGGTTCGGTCGGCAGATGCTTGCCCAGCACCGTGGACACCAGCAGATGTGCCCGCCGCGGATTGTTGTGCCGCAAACCGGGTACCACCAGCTCCGACATCGGCCGGCGGGTATGCCCCGGTGCGCCGTGGGCCCGTCCGTCGTGCAGGCGTAGGCCCAGCTCGTCGGCGACCCAGCTCATTTCGCCACCTGCGCGGTGAGTAGATCCACGAACGACACTCCTTTGTTCGCCACCCCGAATGCCTGCGCCCGCAGCATGATCTGCCGAGCCCAGCTGCGATGCGGACGCATCTCGTTCATCTTGTTGCGGTACTCCGAGGCGGCCACCCCGCCTACATCGTCGGCCAGGATGTGCAGTGCGTCGGCATACTCCTCGTGCGTCACCACCGACAGTGCGTGCACGGCCGCGACGTGGGACGGGTGGATCACCGTCTTGCCCTGGATGCCGTTGGCCCGGTCCAGGGTGATCTCGCGCAGCAGACCGTCCAGATCCCGGCTCACCAGGTACTGCCGGAACGGCACCGCATCGGATTCGGCGAACGGCGCGGTGCGCAGCATCGGCCGGAACATCCGTTCGTGATCGGCGAAGTATTCCCAGACCGGCCCGGTGATCACGAAACCGCTGCCGTCGGCGCGCCCGAGATAGTTGACGATATCGGCGATCACGTCGGCGACCACCCGCACGTCGTAGATGGTCAGATCGCGGTCGCGACGGATCCCGAAGGTCGAGCACATATCGGTGGCGCCGATCCGCACCGCCAGGACCGCCTCCCGATGCGCGGCCAGCAGGTCGGCCAGCCGGCCGAGCTGATCGGCACGGGTCTGCCGGTGCACCAGACTCGGCGACTCCAGTACCGGCATACCGTAGAGGCGCCGGCCGAGCCGGGTCGTCGCGTCCCGCAGCCCGGCCAGGTAGCGCGGCCCGGTATCGGCGTCGAACTTCGGAAACACGAACCCGGTCAACAGCCCGGCGCCGAGGTCCAGCCGGTCGACGATCTCGGTGATACTCGCGGCATCGCGGACCCGGACGAACAGCATCGGATGCGGTTCGTCACGATCGGCGAGCCGATCCAGCGCCCGCACGGTGTGCTGTTTGGCGAGCGTGACCTCGTGGTCGGCGACCGCATCCTCCAGGTCGATCACCATCGAGCACACCCCGGCAGCGGCGCGCCGGCAGATGGTGTCGACGAGATCGGGCCGGGTGGCCGGCACGTACAGGGTGGCACCGAGCGCCACCGCCAGCAGCTCCCGATCCTGCACCTCGCCGATCGGCTCCGGCTGACGCAGGAACAGGTCACGGGCCTGGGGGCCGTCCAACTGCCGGAAATGCCGCAGCGTCTCCCGCTTGCGCAGATTCACCTTCGGCGCCGGCGCGAGGGTCGTGCTCGCCGTCACAAAACTCCCTGCCCATTCCTCATCCGCCGGGCCGGGCCCGGTCAATCCTGTTGTGTGCCTATCTGTCTACGCATCCGTTCGACCACTCCGGCGAGAAACTCGGTGACCTGGTCCAGCTCGGTCACATACGCCCAGTAGTCGGGGTGGCGCCCGGTCAGCCCGGCCCGGATGCGATCGATCCGTTCCGCCTGGGCATCGAGCACCGATCCCCATTCACCGACCAGCCCACGACCCACCGCCAGCATCTGCGCATCGCGCAGCCGGAAGCGTACGTCGCGGGCGTGCCGATCCGGATCGTCGCGCACTTTCCGCAACAGTGCCAGCCGACCGGTCACCGCGTCGACCCGGGCGTCGGCGATCGCCAGCTGTTCCCGGGCGGCGGTGGTCAGGTCCAGGGCGGTCTCCGGGTCGTGCCGGGCGGCTGCCTGCCGCGCGGCCGCGAGCTCCTCGGTGGCCGCATCGATGGCCCGGCTGCTGTCGCGGTCATTGCCGGTCAGATCGGCCGAACTCGCAGCGTTGAACTCACGCAGCAGCGCCGAATAGGCCGGTCCCAGCCGCTCCGAACGCGTCCGCACCGCATCGAGCCGGGTGGCTACCGAGGCGATGGCGTTACGCGCCTCCGTGTCCCGGGAGGGTGCCTGCGCCAGCGCATCCGACAGCTCCCGGGTCGCCTGCTCCACCTCCACCGCGGCTGCTCGCGCGACATTCACCGCCTGGGCCGGATCGGCGGACGCGAGTGTGAGCAGCGCCTCATCCACTGCCTTCCGGCACGCCCGCACCGACGGGTAGTCCCGATACGGCGATTCCTGTGCCTGCGCCAGTTCCTGCTCGGCCGCCGACCGGACGTGCGTCACCAGATGCGGGACCCCGGCCAGCACCGTGGCCGCCTGTTGCAACGCTCCACCGTGCGCCTGCTGGAATTCGTCCACACCGCGAGCCGCCTCGGTCAGCCGCCGCACCACCGCATCGGAGCGGGCCGGGCCGTCCGGCACCGCTGTCCCGTCCCGTTCGGCCGCATCGAGTTCGGCGGTGAAGCCCAGATACTGCTCGGCGGCCGCATAACACCCGGCGCGCACCGGATCCCACAGCGCGGCGAAACCCCGTTCCGGGAACACCGCCTCGGCGGCTTGCACCCCTGTCTCGGCGGCGCTCTGCCGGCGATCCATGTCCAGGAAGGCCGCGGTCGTCGCCGCCCGTGCGGGGGCGATCCATTCGTTGTTCCCGGACGGGCGGAACCATCCACGCACACGGCCTGCCACGCACCCGATACTAGTGAGCGGTCGCGGTTCTGCAGTGGCAGTGCACGACAGTGCCGGGACTTCGCGGCCGTTCCTACTCGAGTGGGCCGAAACCTATTACTGTCGTAGCGGTACCCGGCGATTCGGACATGGCCGGGTCCACCACAGACCACAATCGGAAGGGATCCCCGCATGGGTGTCAGTTTGTCCAAGGGCGGCAATGTCTCGCTGACCAAGGAAGCACCGAACCTGACCGCGGTCGCGGTCGGCCTCGGCTGGGACGTACGCACTACCACGGGCACCGATTTCGACCTGGACGCCAGCGCCATCGCCACCGGCGCGGACAAGAAGGTCGTCTCCGACCAGCACTTCATCTTCTTCAACAACATGAAGTCGCCCGAGGGCACCATCGAACACCTCGGCGACAACCTCACCGGTGAGGGCGAGGGCGACGACGAGGTGATCAAGGTCGACCTGGCCAACACCCCGGCCACCATCGACAGCATCGTCTTCCCGGTGTCGATCTACGACGCCGACTCGCGCGGCCAGTCCTTCGGCCAGGTCCGCAACGCGTTCATCCGCGTCGTCGACAGCAGCAACAACACCGAGCTGGCCCGCTACGACCTCACCGAGGACGCCTCCACCGAGACGGCGATGGTCTTCGGCGAGCTGTACCGTAATGGTGCAGAGTGGAAGTTCCGCGCTGTCGGCCAGGGGTACGCCTCCGGCCTCTCCGGAATCGCCCGCGATTACGGCGTCAACGTCTGACACCGGTTCACGGCTCGGGGGTCCGGTTACCCGGACCCCCTCATCGTGACGGCGTGTCCCCCTACCGCCCGGGTCGACGCCCGGGCCTGTGACCGCAAGGAAAGGTCCCCCGCGTGGTACTGCGCATCTTCGGCTTATCCGCCGTCGTCACGATGGCCTCGCTCGTCGTGGCCTTCCTCTACGGTGGCCCGACCGCTCTGGCGCTGTGCGCCATCCTCGGCATCCTCGAAGTGTCGCTGTCCTTCGACAATGCCGTGATCAACGCCACCATCCTGCAGCGGATGAGTGAGTTCTGGCAGAAGATCTTCCTCACCGTCGGCATCCTGATCGCCGTATTCGGCATGCGGCTGGTGTTCCCGCTGGCGATCGTCTGGGTCACCGCCGGCCTGAACCCGGTCGAAGCCTTCGATCTGGCCCTGAACCCGCCCGCCGGTGACGCGCCGTACTTCCCGGACGGCAGCCCGAGCTACGAGACCCTGCTCACCGATGCGCACCCGCAGATCGCGGCGTTCGGCGGCATGTTCCTGGCCCTGCTGTTCCTGAACTTCATCTTCGACGAGCGTGAGATCACCTGGCTGTCCTGGCTGGAGCGCCCGCTCGCCCGGGCCGGCAAGCTGGACATGCTCTCGGTGGTCGTCTCCGGCACCGCGCTGATCCTGGTCGCCGAATTCGTCGCCGACGCCGACCACCGCGGCACCGTCCTGGTCGCCGGACTGCTCGGCATGATCACCTACATCGCCGTCGACGGCTTGGGCTCGATGTTCCACACCGAGGAGCACACCGGACCGTCCGATGCCGCCAAGGCCACCGGTAAGGCCGGCTTCTTCCTGTTCCTCTACCTCGAGGTACTGGACGCGTCCTTCTCCTTCGACGGCGTGATCGGCGCGTTCGCGATCACCTCCGACCCGATCATCATCGCCCTCGGCCTCGGCCTGATCGGCGCGATGTTCGTCCGTTCGATCACCGTCTACCTGGTCCGCAAGGGCACCCTCTCCGAGTACGTGTACCTGGAACACGGTGCGCACTGGGCGATCGGCGCGCTGGCCGCGATCCTGCTCATCTCGATCGGTGTGCACATCAACGAGGTGATCACCGGCCTGGTCGGTGTCGCATTCATCGGTGCCGCGTTCATCTCCAGCATCCTGCGCAACCGGCGCGAGGACACCGCGGAGTTACCCGACAACGACGACGAGGACGACGACCAGCTGGCCAAGACCCCGGTTTCCTGACCGGGGTGCCGGTCGGGTAGCCTTGCCGGGTTGCTGACGCAACGTACCCTCCTGCCACGGACCGTCCGTGGCCGAATCCAGTCCACAGGAGGTGATTGGTCCGTGCGTCAATATGAAGTGATGGTCATCCTCGACCCGAGCCTGGACGAGCGCATCGTCGGGCAGTCCCTGGACAATCTGCTCAGCGTCGTCAAGACCGACGGTGGCAAGATCGATAAGGTCGACATCTGGGGCCGTAAGCGGCTCGCCTACGAGATCCGCAAGCAGGCCGAAGGCATCTACGCGGTCGTCGAGCTGACCGCGAGCCCGGCCACGGTGAACGAACTCGACCGCCAGCTGGGTCTCAACGAGACGGTGCTGCGCACCAAGGTGCTGCGCAACGACAAGTAGCTGCTCCTCGTCCCGGAGTCCGGGTGGGTCGACGCCCCGTCGGCGTACTTCGACTTTCTGTCGGCGAGCAGCTCTAGGCTGCATGCGAACTCCCGAGACGAGAAACACACCTGCGAGCAGGAGGAACCCCCATGGCAGGCGACACGGTCATCACCGTCATCGGCAACCTGACGGCCGACCCGGAGCTGCGATTCACGCCGGCGGGCGCGGCGGTGGCCAATTTCACCGTGGCCTCCACGCCCCGGATATTCGATCGCAACACGAACGAATGGAAAGACGGCGAGGCACTGTTCCTGCGCTGCAACATCTGGCGTGAAGCAGCGGAGAATGTCGCCGAGAGCCTGACCCGAGGCGCCCGCGTGGTCGTCCAGGGCCGGCTCAAGCAGCGCTCCTTCGAAACCCGCGAGGGCGAGAAGCGCACGGTCGTCGAACTCGAAGTCGACGAGATCGGCCCGTCGCTGCGCTACGCCACCGCCAAGGTCACCAAGACCGGCCGCGGCGGCGGAGGCGGCGGATTCGGTGGTGGTTCCGGTAACGCCGGTGCAGCAGGTGGCTACAACGGCGGCGGCGGTGGCGGACGCCAGGGCGGCGCCGCCGGCGACGACCCGTGGGGCAGCGCACCCGCGGCCGGCTCCTTCGGGGGCGGCGGCCGCATGGATGACGAACCGCCGTTCTGATACGGCATTCCTCGGTTCGCCCGGCGTCGGCAGATATGTCGGCGACGTCGCGACCATCACATGATTACGGAGTAGAAGACCATGCCTAAAGCGCCCGCGCGCGAAAAGGTGCTGAAGAAGAAGGCCTGCGCATTCTGCAAGGAAGCGAAGTCCGGACTCGTCGATATCGACTACAAGGACACCACGCTGCTGCGCAAGTACGTCAGCGACCGCGGCAAGATCCGCGCCCGCCGGGTCACCGGCAACTGCGTGCAGCACCAGCGTGACGTCGCTGTGGCCGTCAAGAACTCGCGTGAGGTGGCGCTGCTGCCTTACGTCTCGACCGCTCGCTGAGAAAGGGAGGCACACAGATGAAGCTCATCCTCACTGCTGATGTGGACAACCTCGGTGCTCCCGGCGACCTGGTCGAGGTCAAGGACGGCTACGGCCGCAACTTCCTGCTGCCCCGCGGCCTGGCCATCCCGGCCAGCCGTGGTGCGCTGAAGCAGGTCGAGAGCATCCGCCGGGCACAGGACGCCCGCCGCGTGCGCGACCTGGACCACGCCAACGAGCTGAAGCAGGCCATCGAGGGCCTGGAGTCGGTGTCGCTGGGTGTGAAGACCGCCGACAGCGGCAAGCTGTTCGGTTCGGTCACCACCTCCGATGTCGCCGGTGCCATCAAGGCCGCCGGTGGTCCGATCGTCGATCGGCGCAGCATCGAACTGCCGAAGTCGCACATCAAGGCGACCGGTAAGCACGGCATCTCGGTGCACCTGCACCCGGACGTCGTCGCGAAGTTCGACCTGCAGGTCACCGCGAACTGATTCGCGCCACCGAAGACCATCCCCGGCCCGGTCCGGGGGTGGTCTTCGGTGTGCTCCCGAATGGATTCACCTCGGATTGCCCATGGTTTGCCATGTGTTCCGAGTGGTCAGCGCGCCGCGAGCCCTGCCCGCGGTCCGCGATTGATCCACACCCCAGGCGATAGCCTGTGGATCAATCCCGAAACCGACCGGCAGTAATGTGACCTGAGTCATTCCCGGCTTGTGAGTTGTTACCTCAACACGCCCGGATGTTCACCTCGCTCGACACGCCGATGAGTGTCCATCCACATGTCGGAATCGCGGTGAATCGACGTCTATCAGCGCGTTTATCGCCGATGACCTGGGTTTTCCCCAAGTTGTCCACAGTCTATACACAAGGTCCGGTCGATCACTCCCAAGTTATCCACAGGTGTGTGCACATAGTGGGGTGGCGGACGCCCATAACCCCCGCTAGGTTCGTCGCAGGGCAGGGCCGAACCGGGCCACCGAAGCCGATAGCCAGAGAGGACGGTCGATCCTGGTGACCACCACCGATGACCGCGGGCAGGCCGGATTCCCGCCCGAACCTCCCGGCGAAGATTTCGGCCGGCAACCCCCGCACGACCTCGCCGCGGAACAGTCCGTCCTCGGCGGCATGCTGCTGAGCAAGGACGCCATCGCCGATGTGGTGGAGGTCATCCGCCCCGGCGATTTCTACCGACCCGCGCATCAGGCCGTCTACGACACCATCCTCGACCTGTACGGGCGTGGCGAACCCGCCGACCCGGTCACCGTGGCGGCCGGCCTGGACCGCCGCGGCGAGCTGAAGCGCATCGGCGGCGCCCCCTACCTGGTCACCCTCACCCAGACCGTCCCGACCGCGGCCAACGCCGGCTACTACGCCGAGATCGTCGCCGAGAAGGCGATCCTGCGCCGCCTCGTCGAGGCCGGTACCCGCATCGTCCAGTACGGCTACGCCGGTTCCGACGGCCAGGACGTCGCCGAGGTGGTCGACCGCGCCCAGGCCGAGATCTACGAGGTCACCGAACGCCGCACCACCGAGGACTTCACCCCCCTCGAAGAACTGCTCCAGCCCACGATGGACGAGATCGACTCCATCGCCTCCCGCGGCGGTATCTCCCTCGGCGTCCCCACCGGCTTCTCCGAACTCGACGAGGTCACCAACGGCCTGCACCCCGGCCAGATGATCATCGTCGCCGCGCGGCCGGGTGTTGGTAAAGCACTCGCCCTCGACACCCCGCTGCCCACCCCCACCGGCTGGACCACGATGGGCGACGTGCAGGTCGGTGATCACCTCCTGGGTGCTGACGGTCATCCGACCCGGGTAGTGGCCGCCACCGAGGTGATGACCGACCGACCCTGCTATGAAGTCGAGTTCTCGGACGGCACTGTTCTCGTTGCCGACGAAAACCACCAGTGGACGACCTCGGCACCGACGCTGGCACCGCACCCGGTTGTCCGGACCACCGCCGAGATCGCACACAGCCTGCGCACTGCACGGGACGACTACGCACACTCCGTGCCCCGAACCGCACGCTCGGCCGCACGCCGAATCGTCGACGTCCGAAAGATCGACCCGGTTCCGGTCCGCTGCGTCGAAGTCGACAGTCCCGATCACCTCTACCTTGCCGGGCGCACGCTGGTACCGACCCACAACTCCACGCTGGGTATGGACTTCATGCGCAGCTGCTCGATCAAGCACGGCTTGGCGAGCGTGATCTTCTCGCTCGAGATGAGCCGGACCGAGATCGTGATGCGTCTGCTCTCCGCCGAGGCGAAGATCAAGCTGGGCGATATGCGCGCCGGGCGGATGAGCGACGACGACTGGACCAAGCTGGCACGGCGGATGAGCGAGATCAGCGAGGCGCCGCTGTTCGTCGACGACTCGCCGAACCTGACCATGATGGAGATCCGGGCCAAGGCGCGCCGCCTCAAACAACGCCACGACCTGAAACTCGTCGTGGTCGACTACCTGCAGCTGATGACCTCCGGTAAGAAGGTCGAATCCCGCCAGCAGGAAGTCTCCGAATTCTCCCGAGCCCTCAAGCTCCTCGCCAAGGAGCTGGAAGTACCGGTCATCGCGATCTCCCAGCTGAACCGTGGTCCGGAACAGCGGACGGACAAGCGACCGATGGTGTCCGATTTGCGTGAAAGTGGATCCCTCGAGCAGGATGCCGATATGGTCATCCTGCTGCACCGCCCGGATGCCTTCGAGCGCGACGACCCGCGCGGCGGCGAGGCCGACCTGATCCTCGGCAAGCACCGCAACGGCCCCACCGCCACCATCACCGTCGCCCACCAGCTGCACCTGAGCCGGTTCGTGGACATGGCCCGCGGCTGACGTCAGCGGTCCTCACGCGTCCGCTCAGCAACCGGTCGACCGTCTCCCGGCCTACGGATGACTTACATTTCGTCCCGAAAAGCCGCACAAAATGTAACCAAGACAGAAGTAGTGTTGCATTGTGCGTTCGGCCTGCAGGTCAGTCGATCGGCGAAGTCGGAGTAGTCACCGAATACTTCGGACGACCTCGGCGGGCACCCCCACGGCCAACGTGCCCGGCGGGACATCGCGGGTCACAACGGCCCCGGCGCCGACAACGGCGTCTT
This sequence comes from Nocardia sp. KT25-26, assembly GCF_056627695.1. Lineage (NCBI taxonomy): Bacteria > Bacillati > Actinomycetota > Actinomycetes > Mycobacteriales > Nocardiaceae > Nocardia > Nocardia sp. KT25-26. The sequence goes on from NZ_CM152813.1 coordinate 178,588, forward strand.
CGCCGACGGTGACACCCTGCAGGATCATTGCCGAGGCACCGATCCAGACGTTGCGTTCGATCCGGATCGGGGCCGCGGTGATCGCCGAGCGGCGCGATGCGGGATCGACGGGATGCCCGGAGGTGATCAGGCGGGCGCCGGGGCCGATCATCACATCGTCGCCGATTTCGATGCCACCGATGTCATCGAGGCGGCAGCCCTGGTTGATGAAGACGTTGCGGCCGATCCGGATATTGACCCCGTGGTCGGAGTACACCGGCGGAATGAGGTGGAAGGTGTCGTCGACGGGCCGGCCCGTCAGGTCCGCCCAGGCCGCGCGGATCGCGGCCCGGTCGTCGTAGGGCAGCGCGTTGAGCCGCTCGGTCATGCGGATCGCTCGTTCGACGCGGTCCCGGAAACCGGCGCCGCGCAGTGGATCCACATCGGTCGGGGCCCGGTCGGCCATATCTGCTCCTCCTCGATCGGTACCGGCATCGAACTTGCTCGGCGACAGCCCTGCGTGGCTCGGCCCGCGCAGCAACCGCCGACCGACGCTAGCGTCGAAACATGGCTTGGGCGATTCTTTTCGTGGTTCTGCTCGCGAGTATGTCCGTCTTTCAGATCGCGCTGGTGCTCGGTGCGCCGCTCGGCCGGTTCACCCTGGGTGGCCGGTATCGGGGCACCCTGCCGCCCGGGGTCCGCGGCGTCGCGGCACTGTCGGTGTCGATCTATGCGGTGATGGCGGTGCTCGCCCTGGATCGGGCCGGTGCGGTCGACCTGGTTCCCGAGCCGGTGTCCGCCGCCGGAATGTGGGTCGTGTTCGGTTTCTGCGCACTCAGTGCGGCGCCGAACGCGATCTCACGTTCTCCAGGCGAGCGATACGTTATGACCCCGGTTTCCATCGCACTCGCAGTTCTCGCCCTGCTCGTCGCCACGGCATGACCCGAGCAAACGCGCCGCTCGGGATACGCCAGTCGCTGCGGACCCGGTCAGCGGTCACATCCGAACTGCCTCGAGATCGGCCACGGTGCCGGACATGATGGTTCGCACGTTGGCGGTGATATGGTCCAGCGGCCAATCCCACCAGGCGATGTCCAGCAGTCGTTCGATCTCCGGTTCCGAGTACCGAGACCTGATGAGGCGGGCCGGGTTTCCGCCGACGATGCCGTAGTCGGGGACATCGGTGGTCACCACGGATCCGGTGGCGACGACGGCGCCGTGACCGATGCGGACACCGGGCATGACGGTGGCGCCGTGGCCGAGCCAGACGTCGTTGCCGACGACCGTGTCGCCGCGGTTCGGCAGGTCGGAGACCAGGTCTACGTGGTTCGACCAGGAGCCGCCCATGATCGGGAACGGGTAAGTCGACGGGCCGTCCATCCGGTGGTTGGCGCTGTTCATGATGAACTTCACGCCGGTGGCCAGGGCGCAGAACTTTCCGATGATCAGTTTCTCGGGGCCGTAGTGGTAGAGGACGTTCCGGGTTTCGAAGGCGGTGGCATCGTCCGGGTCGTCGTAGTAGGAGAATTCGCCGACCTCGATCAGCGGGGAGGTGATCAGGGGTTTCAGCAGTACGACCCGCGGCTGTCCGGCCATCGGGTGGCAGACGGACGGGTCCGGCGACAGCAGTGGTTCGGGCATGAAAACTCCTTCGGTTATCGGGTATTCGGGTGCCGGTGCCGGTCAGGCGGCAGCGATCCGCGGCCGCATGTCGAGGTGCGCGCCGCGCCAGCGCTGCCGCAATCGGCGGTCGTGGCTGACCAGCACGATCGCACCCCGGTACCGGGCCAACGCCGCTTCCAGTTCCTCGATCAGGCCGGGTGACAGGTGATTTGTCGGCTCGTCGAGGAGCAGCACCTCCACCGGATCGCTGACCAGCCGAGCCAGCGCGAGCCGCTGCCGCTGCCCGATGGACAGGTCCGCAACGGGCACGGTGAGCTGCGCGGATTCGAACAGCCCGAGTGACATCAGTTGTTCGGCATGCTGATCTGTGCCGCCGGACCGACCGGCGGCAAAGGCGGCCAGCAGCGTCTGCCCGGAGTCGGCCGGACGCCACTCCTGCGCGAGGTAGCCGACCCGCCCGCGGCGGACGACAGTGCCACCGGCGGGAGTCACAACGCCAGCGAGTACCCGCAGCAGCGTGCTCTTGCCGATCCCGTTCGGCCCGGTGACCAGCAGCCGCTCCCCCGCGCCAACGGTGAGGCTCGTCCGGTCGAGCCGGCCGGGCACCGCGATATCGGTCGCTTCCAGCACCGTTCCGGGTACCCGGCCCGCCGTCGGGGTCGCGGTGAACCGCAACGGATCCGGTGGCGGCGGCACCGGATCCGCTTCGAGGCGCCGTAACCGCTCCTCGGCGTTGCGGACCCGGCTCGCCAGCGACTGCTGGACGCGCCCACCGGCCCGGTCGTAGGCCATCTTGTTGTTGTCCTTCATCACCCGGCCCGGCGCCACCTGCCGGGCGGTGGTCGCGGCGGTCTCGCGGAGCCGATCGATATCGGTCTGCCACTGGGCATATGCCTGTTCCCAGCGCTGCCGGGCCGCCGCCTTCTCGGTCAGGAACCCGGCGTAGCCGTTGCCGTAGCGGACGACCTGCCGCCGATCCGCATCGACCTCGAGCAGGCCGGTGGCGACCCGTTCCAGGAACACGCGGTCGTGGGAGACGGTCACCGTGGTGCCGCGCCGGGTGCGCAGATGCTCCTCCAGCCAGTTCAGTGCGTCGTCGTCCAGGTGGTTGGTCGGTTCGTCGAGCAGCAGCACCTCGGGTGCGGCGGCCAGCAATGCCGCCAGCCGCAACCGCACCTGTTCACCGCCGGACAGTCCGCCGACCGCTCGGTCGCGGGCCACCAGGCCGAGACCGAGGCCGTGCAGGGCCCGCTCTACCCGGGCGTCGGCGTCGTAGCCGCCGCGCAGTTCGAAAGCGGTGGTCAGGGTGCCGTACTCGGCCAGGGCCGCTTCGTCGTCGGCCATGGCACGCTCGAGGGCGCGCATCCGCTTCTCGATGGCCCGGAGCTCGCCCAGGGATCGGTCGATGACGTGCTGGACGGACAACTGCGGCGGCAGCACCTCGTCCTGGGCGAGATAGCCGATACCGCCCTCGGCACGCACGATGATCTCGCCCCGGTCGGGGCGCTCGCACCCGGCGAAGAGGCGCAGCAGGGTGGTCTTGCCGGATCCGTTCTCCCCGATGATTCCGGTGCGCTCGCCCGGAGCGAGCGAGCAGGTCACTGCATCGAGGATGCACTTGTCATGGAAGGACTTGCTGACCGCCAGTGCGGTGATCTGTGCAGGCATGGACACGCTCCGAAGCATTCGACGACGATGCGGCCGGTGTGGACCGCAGGACCGGGTGAACACTTCGAATGAGCATCGGCGACCTCACTAGTGCGACAACTGTTGCACTAAGATGGTGCCACGGAATCACCCCGGCAAGCAATAGGAAATTTCGGATGAGTGGATCGCCATGAGCACCGCACCGACCTCGGACCCCGCCGAACCGGCCACACCCGGCCGTACCCGCCCGGGCGGCCGGACCGCCCGCATCCGCGCCCGGGTTCTCGAGTCCGCCCGCGCCGTACTGGCCGAACAGGGCTACGACGCGCTCACCGTGGATGCGGTCGCGGCCCACTCCGGAGTGCACCGGACCACCGTGTACCGCCGCTGGCGCGATGTAGGCGGCCTGCTCGCCGATATCGTCGACGAGGCATCGGCGATGGACTGGCAGCCCCGGGACACCGGCTCGCTACCCGGCGACCTGACCGCACTGAACCAGGAGATCCAGGACTCCCTCACCGAACAGCCCTCCATCGCCACCGCCTTGATCGCGGCGTCGTTCCGCTCCCCCGAGGCCGCCCGGGCCCTGCAGCGCATGTGGGCGGACCGCTACCTGCAATGCGAGATCGTCGTCGAGCGAGCGATCGCCCGCGGCGACCTCGAACCCGACACCGACGCCCGCGCCCTCTTGATCACCGCCACCGCCCCGCTGTACCACCACCTGGTCCTGCTCCGCACCCCACCCGACCCCGGCCTCCCCGGCACCGCCGCCGAAATCGCCGTCCGCGCAGCAGCTGCCGGCGCCTTCGCCGGCCGATGACCGTCTCCGGCAACGTCCGGATCCTGAATTCACCGGCGGACGATCGAGCCATGAACCCGGCCGGGGAGCAGAACTCCCCGGCCGGCTCGGGTCATCCGACCAGCAGCTTCACCACGGCTTCCGGGTGGTACAGGAACCCGACGTGGCTGGTGTCGAGGCTGTCGACGGTGAAGGGGTTGCCTGGGGTGGCGGCATCCGCTTCGGCTATCAGGCGGTCCTGCATTTCGATGGGCAGGGAACGGTCCTGGGTCAGCCGGATGAACTGGCGGGGGATGCGGCCGCCACGATCGGGGTCCAGGCGGGCGTCGCCCATCATGGCCGCGAGGGATTCGTCCGGTTGCAGGGAATTGAGGAACGCCCGGAACTCGGCGTCGGTGCGGTCGGCCATCAGCGCCGCGTGCAGTTTCCGGAGCAGGTCCGGGTCGGCGGTGCGGTAGTTGGCCCGGCCGACACCGAGGACGGCCGGATCGCCGACGTTCAGGTCGCCGAGGCCCGGCAGCAGGCTGCCCGCGAACTCCGGTTCGGCCATGTACTCCACCGGGTTCTGGTGAGAGAGACAAGCCCAGGCGGAGATGTAGACCAGCCGGTCCACCAGATCCGGGATCTCGTTGGCGACCGCGCTGATACTGGTCCCGCCGAGGCTGGCGCCGACCAGGACCACCGGTCCGTGCGCACGGGCTCGGACGACGGCGGTACGCACGGCGGCCGCATTGTCCGCCAGGGTGATCGAAGCGAGTTCGGCAGCAGGCTCGTCGGCGAGCCGGTCCAGTTGTTGCGGCGCCTGATAGTGCACCGAGAACTGGGCGTCGAACCCGTGTCCGGGCAGATCGACGGCCACCCCGCGGTGGCCCTGCAAGGCGAGTTCCTGCAGGATCGGCATCCACATGAACGAGCTGGTTCCCGACCCGTGCACGAACACGTAGGTGGGACGGGCAGCAGCGGAATTGGTGCTCATAAAGGACTCCATGTCGAGTGATCGAAGTATCTCGACGTCACCTACGCAGCACGCTATGGACGTGCGACAACGCAGGCGGCCCGATGGACCGCGGGGTGCGTCGGATCAGGAGGCGCGCAGGCGCATGAACTCGATGAGCATGCCGTCACTCTAGCATCGCGTACCACCGGGGCGAGACACGCGGGTGAGAGTTGCCGCTCTCCAACGGTTTTCCGGTCAGGACGACGCCCGGAACAACCGGTCGAGGTGATCGTCGACGACGCCGTGCCGCCTTCCCGGTCACCGGGCGCCGATCGGCGCACCGAGCAAGGCGCCGAGGGTTTCGCCGAACACCTCGGTGAACAGTGCCTGTTCGGCCGGACCGGCGATCATGGAGGAGACGTCGGCGGTGCGGCAGCCGGGTTCGGCCGGGACCCCTTCCAGCCGATCCCGCAACCACAGCAGCGCCGACGGCCAGCCCGCCACCTCGGCGGCCACGTGCTCGCTCAGGTGATCGCGGGTGTAGGTCACCTGGGCGCCGGGGGCACGGCAGTAGGTGTCCACCAGCCGATCGGTTGCCGGAAGCGGAAGGATTTCGTCCCAGGCGGAATGCCAGATGAACAGCGGACTGTCGGGAACCGTCTTACCCATCCGGGTGTCCTCGAGCATGGCCGCGACGACGGGGTCCTGCAGTGGATCGCCGGGTGAGCGGATCATGCCGGTGAGGTCGAGGAACGGCAGCAGCGCCGACTGGTACTGCACGCACAGCGGCGCCTTGGCCGCCATCAAGGTGCGGCCGACCGGGTCGAGATACCGGTCCAGGAACTCGGCGAAGTCGGGGTACTCCCGGCTCAGCCCGAGGACGGCGGCGAGGACGAGCCCGGAAGTGGCCTGCCCGTTCGCCATCCGCAGGGTCATGCCCAGATCGGCGCCCACCCCGCCCATGGCCGTCCCGACGATGTTCAGTTCGGGTGCATAGCTGCTGCGCAGTTCGGCGGCGTGTCCGGTGGGGATCGATCCGCCGGAGTAGCCGTACATTCCGACCGGCGCACCAGGCCCGACACCGAGCTCCGGAAATGTGGTGGCGGCGCGGATTCCGTCGAGGGTGATCCGGGCGCCGAGCGGACCGGCCGCATACGCCGAGTCCGGTCCCTGATGGTCCGGGATCACCACCGCCCAGCCCTGCTGTAGCGCCGCCTGCGCGATGACGAACTCCGCCGGCGCGACGATCTGCCCGAGGAATGGTGCCGCCGAGAGGTGCCGGAGTGCATAGGAGGGTGTGCAGTAACCGGCGGTGGAATCCTCGGCGATCTGCACCGAGACCAGCTTGCGTGGTTCGGGCGTCGTCCCGCGCGGTTTGATCAGCGTCGCGACGGCCGAAATCGGTTCGTCCCGGCTGTCGTTCGACCGGTAGGCGACCTGCCAGGCATCGACGTTCAACGGTGCGATCCCGAAGTTCGCCAATGTGACCGGCCGGGCGGCGATGATCTCGCCGGGTGCACTGCCGGCGAGCACCTCGGGCGGTTGATGATAGAAGCCGGGGTCGAGCTCCGGTGGGAGCGGCAGCAATTGGGCGGGTGCGGGGTCCGGCGCTGGTTCGGCATGTACCGGCGCACCGGCACCGGCGATCAGGGCGGCTGCGGCCGCGGCGAGCACCGCTGCCGGCAGGCGCCGCATTCCGCTGATGGTCGACGTGATCTGCATGAGCGCACTTCCTCGAAAAGTTGAGACGACGTCGTCTCAATCTGCGGCACACTATCGCACGGATGTGGCGCAGCTCGCAATCAGCCGGTGGTGGATTCCGGCAGAACCAGCGCGGTCAGCAACGTGACCAGCACCTCGACCAGCGGTTCGACCGGAGGTTGCGGATCCTCCAGCGTCCACTGATGCACAAGACCGTTCACCGCGCCGACAAAGGCCGACATGGCCAGCCGCCAGCCCACCGCGGGTGTCTGCACCTGCGGCACCGCCCCGGCTACCGACTCCACGGCCCCGCCCCATTCGTTGCGCACCTGCACCCGGTGCTGCTCGACCGCCTCGCTCACGCCGACGATCTCGACGAACGCGACCCGCGCCCGCCGGGGATCCGCGGCCACCGATTCGATATAGGCCGCGATCCCGGCCCGCATCAGCAGGCGGGGATCGGCGGTCTCGGCCGCGGCGACCGCGGCGACGACGGCCGCTCGGGCCTGCGCCTGGATCAGGTCGTAGACCTCCACGAGCAGCTCCTCCCGGGCGGTGTACTGCTCGTAGAACTGGCGCCGGGACAATCCGGCCGCTGCGCAGATATCGGTGATGGTGCTCGCCGCATAGGTCTTGTCCGCGAAGACGGTCAGCGCCGCCTCCCGGAACAGCGCCCGGCGTTCGACCTGCCGTTCGGCCACCGACTGCCCGGAATAGCTGTGCCTCGACCTCCTCACACCCACACGCGGACCTTAGCGTGCCGGCCGAAACGCTCCCCGAACACCCACGAACCAGAGGTGCGATATTTCGAATCGAGTACTTCCATACCGAACGTTCCGTTCTTTTCGGCGAATCATTTTGGTTACCAACGAGTTTCCCGATCGATCGGCACATATCCGGCAATGACCGGGTGTAGCGTTCCGATCGAAGACGCAATCCTGCGAAAGCAAACGGTGGATCTGTGCTCGGTATCGACGACTGCATGAAGCGCATCATGGACATTCCCGGAGCCCGGGAGGTGGCGGTGGTGGACGCCGCCAGCGGCCTGGCCCTCGCCGCCTCCGGTGGCCGCCACCGGGCCACGGAACCGCAGGAGGAGGCCGCTGCCACCGCGGCTACCGTCCGTTCCCTACTCACCTGCCCCGGGCTGACGACCGGCCCCGGTGACGACATCACCGAAATTCTGATCCGGGGCACCGAGAGTTTCCACATGCTGCACCCGTTGAATCCCGGCCGGACCGACGAGATGTTCCTGCACGTCGTCTTCGACGACAGCGGTGGCAATCTGGCGATGGCCCGATTCCTTTTGCACAACATCATTTCCGAGTTCCTCCGAGAGCCCTGTGCACACTGATCCGGGCAATCTGCTGGAACGAGCGGAAAGCGAAACCCTCACCGGCGAGCTCCGAGCGCCCGGCGGCACCCTTCATGTCACCTCCGGTTCGGTCACGACCGCGGTCTGCGCCCGCACCGTCGGCCTGGAGCGGCTCGCCCATGCGGCCGGGCTGGTGACTTCCGGGGAATGGGAGCAGGCCAGGCAGGCCCGCGACGGCACCCGGCTCACCGGTGCCCGGCTGCAGCTACTGGCCCGGCAGGCCGTCTTCGACGCCGCCTTCTTCATCGGCGAACTCGGCGACGAGGCGGAATTCCGTGCGGGACCGGCCCACTGGCTGGCACCGGTATGCGGGGTCCGGCCGAGCGTGTTGATCGGTGAGTGCCGCCGCCGCGCTGCCGCGCCACCCGAACGGTGGCCGGTCGAACTGGCCGACCGCGCGCCCGTCCGGCCGAGTGGCCGAAGTGCCGCGCCGGCCCGGGTGCTCACCGGAGGCGAAACCGAAGTACTGGCGGCCGCCGACGCCCGGCGCACGGTCGTCGACATCGCCCGGCACCTCGGCCGGACGACCTACGGATGCCTGGTGGCCGCCCGGCGGCTGACCTCGGCCGGATTGGTCGAAGCACCGGTGCCCGCGCCCACTGGCCTCCCCTTACGCCGCCGGGTGCGCGCCACGGTCCCGGCTCCACCTGCCGACCGGTGGACGCCGGTCGATCAGGACACGCTGATCCGCCTGCGCAATGCCTTGGAGGACCTGCCGTGAACGCACGGAAAACGCTGTTCGGCAACATCATAGGAAGGTTTCTCAACGTGACGACGTCCGTGACCCCGACCCATCCCGAGGTCGCTGCCGAGCTGCTGGCCCTGCGCGATCGCGTCCCGCACCTGACCGGATCCCTGGTCGCGTCCAACGACGGTCTGCTGGTCACCCATGACCTGCCGTCGCAGATCGAGCCCACCGGTATGGCCGCCCTGGCCGCCTCGCACCTGTCGCTTTCGCACCGGCTCGCCGATACCGCACTCGGTGACGGGTTCAGCGAAGTCGTCGTGCAGACGCCGACCGGCCACATCGCGATCTACGCGACCGGATGGACCTCGCTCACCGTGATCGCCGGCGCGGAGGTCACCATCGGGCGCCTGCACCTGGAATCGCGCCCGGCCGCACAGGCCATCGCCGGCCTGCTCCGGCCGCCCACCGCCGTCCCGGATATGCCCCGGGCGAACCCGAACCGACCATCGGAAGGATTGGCATGAGTGATATGGATCTGGCCCTCAAGGACATGATGGTGATCGACGGCGCGATCGGCGCCGCGGTCGTCGACTACGGCAGCGGTATGGCGCTGGGAATGCTGAGCAGCACGAAGAACCTGGATCTTCAGGTCGCAGCGGCCGGGAACACCGAGGTGGTGCGGGCCAAGATGCGCACCATCGAACAGCTCGGGCTCAACGAGGAGATCGAGGACATCCTGATCACCCTGGGCAGTCAGTACCACGTGATCCGGCCGATGACCGGACGCAAATCCAAAGGGCTGTTCCTCTACCTCGCGCTCGACCGCAGCCGGGCGAACCTGGCGATGGCCCGGCATCAGCTCAAAGGCATCGAAGCGGATCTGGAGGTCTGACCGGCCGGAGCCCGGGGCGGCCGGCCGGTGCGATCGCACAGATTCGTATCCTCCGGCGGCACCCGGGCCGACGTCGGCGCCCACGCGGCGAGTCCCGGCGACCGGACACCGGGCGGTATCCACACACACCGGTGCAGCCGATGAAAATGTGCCGAACGTTTGCCTGTGCCAGGATCGAGCGGACCATACGCATCGACAAGGGGTGTTCATGAGGCATTTCACCGCGGTTGCCGCATTTGCTGTGCTCGCTCTGTTCGGGGCGGCCTGCGCCGATGACGATTCATCTACCGAAACCACGACCACCACCGTCCAGCCGGAGCAAGGTGGTGAGCGGGGCGCGGACGGGTCCACCGGAAACAACCTGTCCCCGGAGTACTGCGCGAAGAACGAGGACCCGGGCTGCCCGGAGGGCAGCTACATCGGGCCGGACGCGATCCAGAACCCGAACGGTGACGGCACCTGGGTGCCGTGCGAGGGCACCATCTGCACCAACCCGAACCACGGCGCCGGCCCGAACCCCGACGAGAACGGCGGCGAGGTGATGCCGAACCCGAACGGTGACGGCAGCGTGGTGCCGTGTGAAGGCACCATCTGCACCAACCCGAACCACGGCGCCGGCACCGATCCGGACGAGAACGGCGGCGACGCCAACTGACCCGTGCCGAACACCTACCACCCGCCCCGACCCGGAGTCCCGGCCCGGGCGGGCAGGTCGGCGATCACGGATCCGGCGCGCCCTGCAGACCCACGGCAAGGCACTTAGCCTGAGGGTATGCGCGAAGTCGGTGCCCGAAAGTCAGCCCCGGTCGTTGCCTGCGCTGCGGCCGTGATTGCGCTCGCATCGCTAGGGGCGGCCGCGATCCATCTCTCCGCGGCACCGAATCACTACGCCGAGTGGCCGGTATCGGGGATCTTCTTCTACCTGGTTGCGGCTTTCCAGGCCGGATGGGCCCTGGCGATCCTGTGGCGGCCGCACGACCGCAACGTCCGGCTGATCGGCCTGCTCGGCAACCTCGGCATCATCGCAACCTGGCTGGTCAGCCGGACATCCGGGATCCCATTCGGGCCGGAATCCGGTGTCGCCGAGCCGGCCGCCCGGGCAGATGTGACAGCGTTGGTGTTCGAACTGCTGGTCTGCGTGATCGCAGCCGGGATGTTCCTCCGGCGCGCCGCCACCGAGCGGATGCCGACCGGCGTCGTCGCAGCCGCCATCGCGGTTGCCGCGATCGCTATCGGCGGGTTCACCGTCCCCGCGGTAGACAGCGCCCGCCAGCACAGTCACGGCACCGAGGCGCCGCACGACCATGATCATCCGTCGGAAACACACGGTGAACCCACGCCACCGGCACACTCGGAGCAGCCTTCGGAGCCGGTCCCGGATTCTCCGGGCGCACCGTCCACGCCGGCCGACGGACCCGGCGAACCCCACGACCACGAGGAACCCCACGGCCACTGACCAGCGGCGGCGACGATCGGCCGCCGCCGCTGGACCGGAATCAGACGGATACCGGTAACCGGGTGATGCGGACCAGAGCGGTTGCCGCAATCGCGCCGATGACGGCGAGCCCGGCCCACAGGGCCCAGCTCGCGCCGGCGGACCGTGCGGCGCCGAACACCGCACCGGCACCCAGGTTCCCGATCAGGATGCCGATGCCGACGACGGTGTTGTAGAAGCCGTAGTGCGTGGCCACCAAGCGGTTTCCGGACAACACGACGACGGTGTCCATCTCGAACGGGAACACCGCCGCGGTACCGAGCGCCAGGATCGCGGCGGCCAGCAGCAAGGCCGCCACTGCGGTGGCGTCGCCAAACCGGTTGCCGTCCGGGACAACCATCAGAGGTACGAATGCCGCTGCCAGCACAGCCATTCCGACGACCAATCCGCGGCCGCTGCCCCAGGTGTTGCGGAACCATTCGGTGATCCGCAGCTGACCGGCTACCGCGACCGCACCCGAGATCACGAACAACCCGGAGGTGATCAGCTCGGCCGCGTCCCCGCCGACCAGTCCGGCCTGTAACGGAAGTGCCAGATAGATCTGGAACGAGAGCACATAACAGCCGATCATCGCCACCGAGAAGGCGAGGAACCGGCGATTCGTCGCCACGATTCGCCAGTCCTGCAGCACCGAGCGCCGCTCGGCGTGATCGTCGGCATGCCGGGGCGGCAGGGCGAACAGCTGCGCCACGGTGAGTACCGCGAACACGACCGCCGCGATCCCCGCGACCAGGCGGAAGTCCAGGGTGAGCAGGGCGACGCCGACCAGCGGACCGATCAGGATGCCCGCCTGATAGAACACATTGAACACCGCGAAGGCGTCCACCCGGCGTTCCCCGGCGGCCGCCGCGAGATACGCCCGCACCGCAGGGTTGAACAGGGCGCCCGCGAAACCGGTTGCGGCCGAGGCGATCAATACCGCCGGTAGCGATTCCGCGAATACCAGCAGCCCGAATCCCGCGGTCCGCAACAGGCATCCGGCGACGATCAGCGGTTTGAAGCCGAGGCGGTCGGCCAGCGTTCCACCGATCAGGAACATGCCCTGCTGGGCGAAGTTCCGCACCCCGAGCACCAGCCCGACCGCCCAGGCCGCCAGCCCCAGCGGCCCGGCCAGGTAGCCCGCGAGGTACGGCATCAGCATGTAGAAACCCAGGTTGATGCCGAACTGGTTGATCATCAGGAGTTGCGCCGGGGTGTCGAAACCACGGAACCGGGACACCAGCATCATCGGAGATCCCCCTGGACCACGGCAGCCTGCGGGGCCGGCACCGATTCGCACCGGGTCCAGGAACCGACGGTGCGTTCGCCCGGGTGCGCGAGCACGTCCGGCGCGGTGGGCGGCGGGCTGTCCAGCAGACCGTGTTCGGCGCAGTAGTCGTCGTTGTACACGGTGTCGAAGTAGCGGTGCGGGCCGTCCGGGAAGACCGCGGCGATCCGGGTGCCGGCCGGTTGCGTCCCGGCCAACCAGCCGGCGACCAACGCGACCGCGCCGACACTCCAGCCGCCGCTGACGTGGTGGGTGGCGGCCAGGGTCCGGCAGGCCCAGACCGCCTCGGCCGGCGCCACCCAGTGCACCTCGCCGAAGGCGGGGTAGTCGACATTGCGTGGATGGATACTGGATCCGAGGCCGCGCATCAGCCGCGGCCCGGCGGGCTGGCCGAAAATGGTCGACGCCACGGTGTCCACGCCGACCAGCCGCAGGTCCGGGTTGCTCCGGCGCAGCACGCGGGCCACCCCGGCCGAGTGGCCGCCCGTCCCCACCGCACACACCAGCACGTCGACCCGGCCCAGTTGGTCGAGCAACTCCAGCGCCAAGGATTCGTAGCCCTCGATGTTGTCCGGGTTGCTGTACTGGTCCGGGCACCACGAACCCGGTTCGGCCCGCAGCAGTTCGGCGACTCGGTCGCGGCGGGCCTGCTGCCAGCCACCCGCCGGATGCGGTTCGGTGACCAGTTGCACGTCGGCTCCGTATGCGTGCAGCATGCGGGCGACGATCGGCTCCAGCCCCGGATCGGTCACCAGGGTCACCGGATGCCGATACACCTGACCGGCCAGCGCCAGGCCCAGCCCGAGGGTGCCACTGGTGGATTCGACGATCCGGGCGCCGGGAGCGAGCTCGCCGCGCTGTTCGGCCCGGCGGACCATGTGCAGTGCCGGGCGGTCCTTCATTCCGCCCGGGTTGAAACCTTCGAGTTTGGCCCAGAAGCCCCGGCCGTGCGGGGCCAGTGGGGTTCCGACCCAGAGCACCGGGGTATTCCCGACGAGCGCATGCGGGCAGCGCACCGGGTCCGGCCCGAGGGCGACGCGGTCCATGAGTGTTCTCTTTTCTGTATCGGCCGGCGCGGCCGGCGGCAGCTGTGATGGCGGGCTCCGGCCGAAGTGGCGGGCACTTCGGCCTGACGCCGGCCGGTCAGCAGCGGGCGATACAGAGTTTGGTGAGCAGCGCGCGGCCGGCGTCCGGCGGACCACGGCGGGTGATCGGGGCGATCCCGGCCGAGACCGGGAGGGCGAAGACCATGGCGGTTTCCGGCGGCAGCAGTAGCGGTTCGGGCGTCGCCGGCGCCGTCGCCGACAGCTGTGCCGGTCCGTGCCGGTCGGCGACGCAGTGGTCGACGCAGTGCACGACCGGGTCGGCCGACCCGGCGGCCACCCGGTGCGCATGCGCACCTTCCGCGAGGCAGCTGAGCAGTGGGGCGGCGACGGCGAGCACACCGATCGCCGCGATGACGACGAATGTCCGCCGGGTCAACCACCCGGACACCGTCATGCGCCGCAACCTCCGTGGTCGAAAACCCTTGCCGATCAGAACCCTCGCGATCCTACTATGCAGATACGTAGGACGAGTCCGGCGGCAGGTGGGGCGGCGGGCGCCCGGCGCGCCGAAACACCGAACGGCGATGACGCGCCGGAACAGTAGGCCGTGGCCACCCTGCGATGCAATGATCGGCGGGTGACCCCGTGGCTTCCCTTCCTCAGCGCGCTCATCGTCGCGGCCGCCGTCCTCGCCGCTGTCCTGGTCAACGACCGAACCCATCGGCGGGCTCTCGGCGCGGCGGAGGAACGCGGCCGGACCGCCCAGGAAGTCGCCCGGCGCAGTATGGAGCTGGCCGCCGCCGCGGCGGAACGCCGGGAACACGACGCCTGGCGGCGGGACAGTGTGCTCGCCTCCGTTGCCACCGTGCTGGAATCGGTGGCCGAGGTACGCCAAGACCTCACCGGGTGCACTGACTGGGATGTGGTCACCCCCGAGGAGGTCGACGCGGTGGACGCCCGGCTGCACCGCAAGCTCGGGGAACGCCCGGCCGCAGTGATCACCCGGCTGCGGGTGCTGGCGCATCGGCGCATCCCGGCCAAATGCGATGATCTGCTGCGCACCCTCACCGCCGCGCAGAACATCACCGTGCAGCGGCTGAAGCTGGAGATCGACCCGGAAGCCACGGCCGAGGAGATCGAGCAGATCCGCCAGCTGTGGCAGAAGGCGCTGCTGCACACCGCCGAACAGGAGCGGTCCCTGGTCGAGGTGACCCGCGCGGAACTCGGCATCGAGGTACCGAAGCAGCCCGCCCAGCTGGAATTGGTGCGGGAATCGGCGTGAACGCGGGCATACACGAGGACGAACCGCTGGACGAAACCACATACCTGCTGGGCAGTCCTGCGAACGCCCGGCACCTGCAGCGTGGACTGGATGCCTGTGCATCGGGCCGGTTCGTGCCCGGTGAGCGCCTCGACCTCGCCGATGGTGCCGAGGCCGGTGGCTCGGCGGTAGGCGGAGGCTTGTCGACAGCCGAGGCGGCCTACGACGCCCGGGCCGCCGAATACGCCGAATTCATCGCCGCGCGTCCGATCGCGACGCCGGTGGACCGGGGATTGCTGACCGCATTCGCCGAAGAAATGCGCCCGGGCGGGCCGGTTCTCGACGCGGGCTGCGGCCCCGGACAGCTGACCAGATATCTGGCGGACCTCGGCCTGCGGGTCCGCGGCCTCGACCTGGCGCCCCGAATGGTGGAACTGGCGCGCCGGGATTCACCGGGTCTGACGTTCGACGTCGGGACGGTGACCGCACTGGACCACCCGGATGCGGGGCTGGCGGGCATCCTCGCCTGGTATTCGCTCATCCATCTGCCGCCGGAGCAACTGCCGGTGGTCGCCGCCGAGTTCGCCCGGGTACTGGAGCCGGGCGGTATCGCCCTGCTCGGCTTCTTCACCGGCGACGAGCTCGACGTATTCGATCATCGGGTGGCCCCGGCCTACCGCATTCCGGTTCCGCACCTGACCGAGATCTGTGCCGCGGCCGGACTGCGGGAGATGGCTCGAATGGTTCGCGAACCGGGCCCGGATGAACGATTCCGCCAGGGGCGGTTGCTGGTTCGGCGTGAAATCGATCGCCCTGCAAAAAGTGGGCCGGGCACGGTAGATTTGTAGGCGGTGCAGTCGGCGGGCGGTTTCTTTCCGCCCGAGCCGCAGCGCCGGCCCGACAGTGTGGTCGATCGACATTTGCCCGACAAAAGTAGGTTCCACTCCTGTCAGGGGGCTATTTCGTCATGGAGTTCATCGCACCACTGGACGCGCTCTTCCTGGTCGCCGAATCCCGGGAACACCCGATGCATGTGGGTTCGCTACAGCTGTTCGAGCCACCGGAGGGGGCGGGTCCGGACTATCTGAGCGCGGTCCGGGAACAGCTGGTCGCCGACACCCGCTGCCATCCGACCTTCGACAAGCGGCCCGCGACCTGGCTGGGCGCACCCCAGCTGGCCTGGACCCACGACGACCGGGTGGATCTGGACTATCACGTCCGGCAGTCCGCACTGCCGACGCCGGGACGGCTCGGGCAGCTGCTCGATCTGGCCTCCGGCCTGCACGGCGCCCTGCTCGACCGGCATCGGCCGCTGTGGGAGCTGCATCTGGTGGAGGGTCTGGCCGACGGCCGGTTCGCGATGTATTCGAAGATGCATCACGCCCTGATCGACGGCGTCTCGGCGCAGCGGCTGATGCGCCGGACATTCACCACCGACCCGGCCGAACCGGCGCGCGTGCCGTGGAACCTCCCTCGCCGGCCCCGCCGCGAACCGACCACCGGAATCGGCAAATTGTCCGGTTTCACGCGAAACATCCGGTCGGCCGGGCCCTCCGGAACGGCCCTGTTGCGTGCCGCCCGCACCGGCCTGGTGCAACAGCAGCTGACTCTGCCCTTCGGGGCGCCCCGCACGATGTTCAACGTCCCGATCGGCGGCGCCCGGCGCTGCGCCGTGCGTTCCTGGCCGATGGACCGGGTCCGGCAGGTGAAGAAGGCGACCGGCACCACGGTCAACGACGTGGTGCTCACCATGTCGGCCGGTGCGCTGCGGGCCTACCTGCTGGAGCGCAATGCGCTGCCGGACAAGCCGATGATCGCGCTGGTGCCGATGTCGCTGCGCGCCGAGGACGACACCGACACCCAGGGCGTGAAGATCGCCGCGCTGCTGTGCAACCTGGGCACCGATATCGCCGATCCACTGCAGCGGCTGCGGGTGGTCAGTGAATCGGCGCAGCAGAACAAGGAGGTGTACCGCTCACTGACCAGCATGCAGTCGATGGCGCTGGCCGGGCTGATGCTCAGCCCGCTGGCCACCATGCTGCTGCCCGGTTTCGCCTCGGTGAGTGCACCGCCGTTCAATATCGTCATCTCGAACGTGCCCGGCTCGAGGGAACAGCAGTACTGGAACGGGTCCCGCCTCGATGCGGGCTATCCGTTGTCGATTCCGCTGGACGGCCAGGCGGTGAACATCACCCTCACTTCCAACGGCCCGAACCTGGACTTCGGCCTGGTCGGCTGCCGCCGCACCGTGCCGGATCTGCACCGGCTGCTCGACCACCTGGAGGACTCGCTCAGCGCCCTGGAGGAGGCCGCGATCTGAGCGGATCCGCCCCTTCCGCCACAGAATTAGAACATGTTACAGTTCGCGCAGAGTCTGATGCAGCCTGCGTGCGGCACCGGCCTGCACCCGGGTCGGCGCTGCTCACGCGGTCAACGGTGCCCCACCGAGGGCAGGTAGGAGACAGCGGCCGATGCGTACCGAATTCTGCGAGCAACTGGGCATCGAGTTCCCCATCTTCGCGTTCACCCACTGTCGCGACGTCGCCGCCGCGGTGAGCAATGCGGGTGGCCTGGGTGTCCTGGGAGCAGTCGGCTTCACCGCCGAGGAACTCGAGGTCGAACTGGCCTGGCTGGACGAACACGTCAACGGGATCTACGGCGTCGATCTGGTGATCCCGGCGAAGTACGAAGGCCAGGACATCGACAATATGACCCCGGAGGAGCTGGAGGCCAAGCTCGCCGGCCTGATCCCGCAGACCCACCGCGACTTCGCGCAGAAGCTGCTCGCCGACCACGGGGTACCGCAACTGCCCGAGGGCGAGCACCACAACGAACTGCTCGGCTGGACCGCCACCACGGCCGCCCCGCAGATCGAGGTGATCCTGCAGCATCCGAAGGCCAAACTGGTCGCCAATGCGCTCGGCACCCCGCCGGCCGATGTGGTCTCCCGGATCCAGGAATCCGGCCGGGTGATCGGCGCGCTGTGCGGTTCGGTCCCCCATGCGCTCAACCACAAGAAGGCCGGCCTGGATTTCGTCGTCTGCCAGGGCACCGAGGGCGGCGGCCACTGCGGCGAGGTCTCCTCGCTGGTGTTGTGGCCGCAGGTCGTCGAGGCGATCGGCGATATGCCGATGCTGGCCGCCGGTGGGGTCGGCAACGGCGCGCAGGTCGCCTCGGCGCTGGCCATGGGTGCGGCGGGCGCCTGGACCGGTTCGCTGTGGCTGACCGTCGAGGAGGCCAATGTGCCGCCCGCGCAGATGTCGACCTACCTGGACGCGAGCAGCAACGACACCGTCCGCTCGCGGGCCTGGACCGGTAAACCGTGCCGGATGCTGCGCAACGACTGGACCGACGCCTGGGGCGCCACCGACACCCCGGACCCGCTGCCGATGCCGTTGCAGATGATGGTCGCCCTGGACGGCGTCAAACGCGGCCACCGGTACCCGGAAGCCGCCAAGGACGTGAACTTCAACCCGGTCGGCCAGGTGGTCGGCATGATGAACCGGGTGGAACGCAGCGCCGAGGTGATCGAACGCCTGGTCCGCGAGTACGTCGCCGCATGCGATCGGCTGGAGAAACTCAACAGTTGAGCGGCCACCCGGGCCGCACCCTGCCACGCTGCGTGCGGCCCGGCTCGTCGGCATCCCGGCGCTGGACCAGCGGCACTGTCCCAAACCACCCCTGTCCGGTGGTAGCGACCGCGAGACCGGCCGGTAACCGCACCTCGGAGTGCCGATGGTGCCCGCGAGCCTCGGGAACCGGCTGCCGAACCTCGGTACCGTCGGCGGCATTTGCCGCAGCCCGCTCCCAGGTCCGGGTCACGGCAGGAACTACGCGGTTGCGGCCCGGTGCTCCGCCGGTTCCCGATACCCGAGCAGCTCGGCGAACCGGGCCACCACCTTTTCGTGATACATCCCGAGCAGGTCCTCGAACAGCGCCAGCTGTGGTTCCGACGGCGGGCTGCCGGTTTCCCAGACCGCCACCAACGCACGCCAGACCAGGATGTGTAGGTCCGGTGCGGCCGCGAAGTAGGCGGTGACGGCTTCGGGGATCTCCAGGATCATTTCGCCGATCGAGTTCAGCACCGCCCGGTGCATATGCATCCCCAGCTCGCCCAGCAACCGGCGCAGCAGGTCCAGTTCCAGGGTGAGCAGCCGGGCATGATCGACCACATCGCAGCGCGCCAGCCGCTCGAGTTCGTCGACTGCCTCGGCCAGTTCGGCCGGGTCGATCAGCGGCGCACCGGCGGTGTAGGCGAGCAGCGCCTCCAGCACGATGCCACGCTCGGTCTCCACCAGATCACCGAACATGGTGACGGCGGTGTCGAGATCGCCGATGGCGAACCGGAACAGGTGCCGATAGGTGTCCAGGCCGCCGTCCCGCCGGACATCGCGGATGGTGAAACCCTTCCCGCGGCGGGCCTCGACGAAGCCGTAGGACTCCAGCCTGCCCAGCGTCAGCTGCGCGGTCGCCCGGTTCATCCCGAATTCGTCGGCGACCTGCCGCACCGAGGGCATCAGGCTGCCCGGCGGATACTCACCGGTGGCCACCCGGCGAGCCAGCTCGTCGGCGACATCGGCGACCACCGTCCGGGATCCCATGAATATCGCCCTTTCGACCTAGAAGGTGAGTCCCGGACAGCTTATTGAATCCGCACTGCGTATGCACCGCCGGAGGTGAGCGAACTATCTCACTCCACACCGGGCGTCGCGCCTGGTCAGATCATGTTCTTCCGGGTCAGCCACCGCATGATCGGCCAGCCCAGGAAGACCGGGATCCAGCAGGTCAGCACCCGGTAGAGCAGCACCGCCGGGACGGCCACCTGCGCAGGTAGCCCGAACGCCGCCAGGCCGCCGATCAATGCGGCCTCGACCGCACCGACACCGCCTGGTGTGGGTGCCGCCGCGGCCAGGGTGCCACCGATCATCGTGACGATGGTGACCGTCACGAAGTTGGTGCCGCCGCCGAAGGCCTCCACACTCGCCCACAGGGCCAGGGCCTGGCCGACGGTGATCGCCGCACAACCGCCCACGATCACGGTGAATCGCTTCGGGTCGCGGACCAGGCCCGCCAGTTCACCGAGCACCTCGCGCAACTGGGGCCGCAGGGAAGTGTTCACCCAGCGACGCAGCTTCGGTACGAAGGTGAAGGCGCCGCCGACGCCCAGCGCCACCCCGGCGGCCAAGTAGATCACCGTGGCATCGGGGACGATGTGGGAGATATTGGTGGAGGTACCGGCGACGATGCTGAACATGATCAGCAGCGAGATGTGTGTGACCACCTGCGAACTCTGCTGCAGGGTGACCGCCGCGGTCGCCCGGACCGCACCCAGCCCGGCCTTCTGCAGGAACCGCACGCTCAGCGCCAGACCGCCGACACCGGCGGGGGTGGAGGTGGCGGCGAAGGTGTTCGCCACCTGCATCAGCAACAGGTCCTTCATCCGCACCAGGCCGTCGGCGCAGGCCCACAGCGCGGCCGCCGCCCCGACATAGGTGAGCCCCGAGATACCCAGCCCGAGCAGCGCCCACCACCAGTTGGCCGAACTCAGCTGGCTGTAGAAGGTCGGGACCTGGCTGATGAACGGGTAGGCCACGTACACCAGGGCCACCAGCAGCACCAGTTGCAGGATCTGGTTGCGGCTGAACCGGGTGATCTGTTCGGCCTCGATCCGGTCCTGTCCGGTCTGCTCGCGCACCTCGTCCCGGGCCACCGAGACCACCTCGCCCCAGTCCGGCACCGCCTTCCGGATCGCGCTGGGCATGGCCGATTTGGTGAGCCGGCCGGCCGCTGTGACCACGGCCGGTTCGCCGAGGGTATCGATGGCGGCCCGCACCGCCGGTGTCTTGCCGAACAGCGAGGTCGTGGTGACCAGCAGCTGGGCGATATCGGACTGCCGTTGTACCTGTGCGGAGCCGAATTCGGCGGCGGAGAATCCACCGAAGACCGTGCTGCCCTTGTCGACGCGGATCTGGCCGGGTTCCAGGTCGCCGTGCGTGATCTGGTTGTCGTGCAGCAGGCCGAGTGATTTCCACACCCCGGGCAGAACCTCAGCAGACAGTTCCGCGAGCGCGGTGCCGCGGGCCACGGTGTGTGCGTAGAGCGTCCAGCCGCGGTCCAGGGCGGCCAAGGCGACCTGCCGGGAATCGGCCATGCCCAGCTCCCCGATCGCAATGCCCATCAGGGCGCGGTGTTCGACCGCCCGCTGCATCGAACCGTGCAATGGCATGGTCTCACTGGAGCGGAAGGTGATCCAGCGCCACAGCTGCCGCAGCGCACCGAAACTACGCTGGTTCTTGCCGTACATCTCGACGATGAGTTCGGATTCGGTGCCGGTGCCGAACGAACCGGTGCGAGCCTCGTCGTGGCCCGGATCGGCCTCGTCGGACCGGCCGACCGCGGTGGCGAGCACCAGCGGGCCCCGGCCGGCCGGTCGCACCACAGTGAAGCTGTCGACCCGGTAACCACGCCCGGCGAGGACCCGCACCGCCCCGCGCAGCGGAACCTCGAGTGCCGGTGTGCCGACCACCAGCACGATCACCGCACCCACCAGCCAGCCGACGGCCAGGCCGAACATCGCCCGCGCCGGCACCACCAGACTGACCACCAGATGGATCGGGGCGAAGGCCAGCAGCAGAAACCACATCCACCGGCGCGGCCGGGTCGGGAGCCACGGACTGGAGACCGTCAGCATTGCGGCGAGCATCGCGATCCAGCGCGGATCGTCGAGGAACTGGGACAGGAAGGTGTCGATCTGGTCGGGTACCTGCAGATGCCACTGCGGCGTCGACAACCCGGTCGGGGTGATCGACAGGGCCAGCACGGCCAGCAGCCCGGCCGCCGCATAACCGGCCAGCAGCTTCCACTGCCGGCCGATGACCAGCTCGAGCAGGATCGCGAACGGTAGGGCCAGGATGGCCATCCCGTAGACCAGATACACGAGGTTCGACTGGTCCGGATTGAGGAAGCCGACGATCCCGGACACCGAATCTTCCAGCGCCAGCCACTTCGGGCGGGTGACCAGCGACCCGGTGATCACCACACCGACCCCAGCCGTCGCAGCGACGACCCGGATGATGTCGCTGGTCCGGCGGTGCATCGGCTGCAGCAGGCGTCCGGTGACCGGAATGTCCCGCCCGTCGACTCGCATGAGGCGCACGATACACACTCGTAACCGGACCGCCGGTGAGGCGGCGTCGGTGGTGGTCAGCGGGCGGCGGTCCGTTCTCGGACGGTGTACACCCCGGCGGTCCGGGAGCCGGTGTCCAGTTCGACGATCGCCTGCGAGACGGCATCGGGGTCGGTCACGAGCAGCCGTTCGTCCGGGGCAACGGCATTGACGCGGACCCCGAACTCCGCGAATTCGGCGGCCTGATAGCGGGTGAGCTGGTTCAGCGCCGCCTTCGCGGCCGCATACAGGGGTGGGGTTCCGGATACCGGCGGTCCGGCCGCCACCCGGCTGGAAACGTGCACGATTCCGCGGTTCCGAGCGAGGTTCTGCGCGCCGGCGAACCGCCAGCTCTGCCGGATCAGCTCGGCCGACATCCGCTGTGGTACCGCGACTTCGAGATCGAACCGCGGCCCGGCCTCGGCGCTGCCGGCCAAGGTGCTGGTGGCGCCCTCGCGGTAGGACGCCGCGTTCACCAGCAGGTCCACCCCGCCGTACCGGGCCAGCGCCAACTCCACCACCCGGGCGCAGGCGTCGGGTTCGGTCAGATCGGCGCGGACGACGAAGATTCGGGCGGCGTTCTCCGGCAGCTCCCGCTCCGGCGCCAGCGGATCGACGAACCACTCCAGCTGTGACGGTGCGGCGGGCAGCCGTTCCCGGCAGACGGCAACGATGTCGTAGTCGGTGTAGAGCCGCCGGCAGAAGGCGTCACCGAACACCCCGCCGGCTCCGGTCAGCAGGCATACCCGGCGCTCGCCGCTCATCGTTGCACTCCCGCGGTCAGCCAGGTGATCACGGCTGTGCGACCGCTCCCGTCGGTACCCGTATCGCCCTGCCGGACCCCCGGCGCCCGCCGCCAGAGCAGGACCGAATCGTTCCGGGCGGGAATCCGGGCCGCCGCCCCGTCGGCGCCGGCGTCGAGTGTCACCGCACCGGACCCGGAATCACCGGTCATGAAGTAGGTCGCGGTCACCGCCCGGTCGGGGACCGATACCGGGTCCTCGGGTCGGGCCCCCGGTGGCCGGTATTCCAGGACACCGTCGAGTTCGCCACCGGACCGACCGGCGAATCCGCGCAGCAGGCGCGCCCATTCCGGGGCGCTGAACAAAGCCAGCGGCCCGTCCTGCAGCTCACGCAGCGGGATCCGGGTCGGCCGGTCCGGCGCGAACGGCTGCCCGGCGGTCACTCCGGCCAGATGATCGGCGAGCCCCTGCCGGAACTGTGCCGCGAATACACCGCGGGCATGGACATGCGGAAACGGCTCCGTGCGATGCACCCAATGTCGATTGGCGAATAGCTCCGCAAACCATTGCGGTACCCCCGGATGCACGTCTGTCACCCTCGATCACTCCCTCCCGGATGGACCCTCGCATCGTAGGGGGTAACGCCGGTCCGTTGCCCCCGGACCATCCGGGGCGGGCACGTGGTGCCGTTCGACCGCTGCCCGCCGGGACCGGATCGAGTGAGCACCGCGGCAAATGCGACGGCGCCTGTCGCTCGCCGTCGCCCGGGACGGCGCCCCTTGACGGCAAACGGGTATGCCGAGCGGTCCGGCGATGCGAGGATCGGAAGGGTGAGTCGTGATCTTCGTGTCTGTTTCCTGGGTGACTCGTTCGTCGCCGGCGTCGGCGATCCGTTCGGATTGGGCTGGACGGGGCGTCTGGCGGCGCGCAGCTTTGCCGCCGACAACCCGCTGACCTGGTACAACCTGGGGGTCCGGGGCGACACCTCGGCACAGGTCCGTAGCCGCTGGCGCGCGGAATGCGCACCCCGGCTGATCCCCGGCACCGAAGGCCGGGTGGTGCTGTCCTGCGGCACCAACGACACCCATGCCGAGAACGGCAACCCCCGGCAATCGGCCGAGAGCTCGGTGCGGACACTGACCGATCTGCTGGGTGAGTTCGCCGCAGCCGGACTACCCACCCTGGTCGTCGGGCCGCCGCCGGTCGCCGACGAGGCGCATACCGCCCGGATCACCCTGCTCGACAAACAGTTCGCGCATGCCTGCGAGGGCGCGAACGTCCCCTATGTGCCGGTGGTGACGGCCCTGCAGGAAGATGCGGTGTGGATGGCCGATGTCGCGGTCGGCGACGGCGCGCACCCCGGCGCGGGTGGCTACACCGTGCTGGCCGAGCTCATCGCACCGCACTGGGACGCATTCGTCGCGGCGCCGGACTGACCCGGCGCGGTCCGTCAAGCACTGCGCGCCAAGGCAGTGACCGCGGCGTGGTCGTGTGCCGCGATCACCTCGATCTCCGGGGGCAGGGCATGCAGCCGGTGGATGACGGCGAAGGCCTCGTCCCGGTCGGCGTCGAAGAGCCGGCCGGGCATCGGGGCCTTCTCCCGGATCAGCTCGATCTGCAGTCCGCGCCACACCGCATCGCCGGCGAACAACACCCGCCGGTCCCCACCGACGTGCAGCAGCACCCCGACGCTGCCCGGGGTGTGCCCGGCCAGGTCCACCAGCAACACCGAACCGTCGCCGAACACATCGTGGCTGCGCTCGAAGGTCAGCACCGGCGGGCCGTCCAGTTCGTACAGGTCGAAGGTCCGGCCCCGGAGCGGCCCGCGGGCCACCCCGATCGGCGCATGCGAACCGCCCATCGCCCAGTCGTATTCGACACTCGGCAACCGGATCGGCACCCAGCCGGGCAGCTCGTAGAGGCCGGAGACATGGTCCCAGTGCAGGTGGGTCGGCAACACGAAGTCGATATCGGCACCGCTGAGGTCCCGGGCGGACAGGGCATCGGAGAGGCCGAGCACCGGCCGGTCCGGCGACACCAGCAGCGGGACCGGAAAGGGTAACTCCGGCAGCACCCGGCCGTGCACCCCGGTGCACATGGCGGGATCGATCAGGAACCGGCCCTGCGGATGTTCGACCAGGAATGCGGACATGGTGAGCGGGAGTTCGCCCAGACTGCGCACCCCCTCGGCGACGATCGTCTTCGGCGCCGACATTCCGGCCTGCTGCAGCACGGTGACCGTGACCTGCTCCCGGGCCTCGGGTGGCGACACCGAGGTGAGCCGGTCGAGCAGAGCGGTATCCGGCTGCCGGGGCCGCAGCAGCCGGGCCGGGGTCACTGCGAGCGCCGCACAACACTGCAGAACGGTGGGGAGTGTCGGAGTTCGTTCGGCGGCGAAAGCAGGGTGCGGGTCGGCCATACAGGTCACGGTAGGCGATGCCGGGAGTGCCCACCACCGGACCGGAATCGCCTGTTCGGGGCCTAGCGGTCCCGGCCCATCAGCCGGTCGGTCTCCCGGCGCTCCCGTTTCGTCGGGCGGCCGGAGCCACGGTCGCGACGGGGCTGAGCAGCGAGAACTTCGCGCGGCGGCGGTGGCGGGCTGCGGTCGATCAGGCACTGGGCCGCGACCGGTGGACCCACCCGTTTGTGAATGATGCGTTCGACGACCACGATCCGCTCGATACCGCCCTGCCGGACGCGCACCTCGTCACCGGGCCGCACCGGCTGGGCTGGTTTGGCGGCCACACCGTTGACCCGCACATGACCGCCGCGGCAGGCCGCGGCGGCGGCGGATCGGGTTTTGAACAGGCGCACCGCCCAGGTCCACGAATCGACCCGGGCCTGGGTGGTGGAACGTTGGGGTCCGGGGGACACCCGTCAGAGAATACGCCGGGCGGTGACGACGTCGTCGGGGCTGAGGTGGGTGTAGGACACCGGGGTGCCCGACTGGACGGCATTGAGCAGCTGCCCGTCACCGGCATAGATGCCGACGTGGCCGCCGCCGTTGGTGATCACGATATCGCCGGGCCGCAGGTTGTCGAACGCCACCGGGGCGCCGACGTGCGACTGCTCGAAACTGGTGCGCGGCAGCTCGACACCGGCCTGCGCGAAGGCCCACTGGACCAGACCGGAGCAGTCGAAGCTGTACGGACCGGTGGCGCCCCAGACGTACTGCGCGCCGACCTTGGACTTGGCGTGGTCGAGCGCGATATCGCCGGCCGTCTGCTGCTCGAAGGGGTTCTCGAACGGTGCGGCGGGCGCCGGGGCGGCCGGAGCGGCGGGCACCATGCCCTGGAGGGAGTCGGCGAACTGCTGGGCCGGTTCCTCGAACTCGGGTGGCAGATCGACGTCGACGTCACCGAAACCGGGGATGTTGAAGGTGGCGGCCATGGCGGGAACCGCGGGCATCGCGCCGGTCGTGGCGGCGACCGCGCCCATCACCAGGGCACCCTTGACGGAATTCGGCAATGTGGCTTCGCGCTGCAAGCTGTGTTTACCCACCGAGCTGCATCTCCGATCTAGCTACTAGCGACTGACTCCACTAAGTCACGAGAAGATTACGACCAGGACGCGCTCATGTCCAGTGGAGCACACAGCTTTATGACAATTCACGTTCCAGGCGGGCGATTCGGCGGTGCGCCTCGGCGAGTTCCACCTCGAGTTCCGCCAATGCCGACACCAGCGGACCGACCGCCATATCGGCGACCAGATCGGGTTCATCGGGCTGGTCCGGACTCTGCCGCCGGCGCTCTCGGATCGCCAGCAGCAGCGCGGCCCGGATCCGCGTGGCGCGCCGGGCCTCGGCCGGCAGTTCCCATCCGGCCACGATATCGGTGATCGTGGGCAGCTCGGCCGGCTCCTCGGGCATGAAGTCCGTTCTCCTCTGCGGTCGGTCGTGCGATCGGAATCAATAGCAGTATCTAGGACACATCGCAGAGATGCCGAGAATCGGATCCGATGACGCGCTACGGTTCTCCGGCATGGACCCCGTGCGCAACCCGTATGCTCCCGGCGCCGGACAACGTCCTCCCGAGCTGGCCGGGCGCGACCGACAACTGGCGGCGTTCGACATCGTGCTGGAGCGGATCGCCCGGGGCCGGCCGGAACGCAGCGTGATGCTCACCGGGCTGCGCGGCGTCGGCAAGACCGTACTGCTGAACCAACTGCGGTCGGCGGCAATCGCGCGCGGCTGGGGCACCGGCAAGATCGAGGCCCGGCCCGATCAGGACCTGCGTCGCCCGCTGTCCTCGGCCCTGCACATGGCGAGCCGGGCGATCGCCACCGCGCACCGCAATCCCGAGCAGGTGGACGACTTTCTCGGCATCCTCAAGGCATTCGCGCTGCGCGCCACCGCCGACAAGGGAATGCGGGAACGCTGGCAACCTGGCATCGACGTCCCGGCGGTCACCGGCCGTGCCGATTCCGGGGATATCGAGATCGATCTGATCGAGCTGTTCAAGGAGGCCGCCACCCTGGCCGCCGATATCGGGGTGGGTGTCGCTCTGTTCATCGACGAGATGCAGGATCTGGGGCCGGCCGATATCTCGGCGATCTGCGGCGCGTGCCATGAACTGAGCCAGGACGGCGCACCGCTCATCGTGGTCGGCGCGGGCCTGCCACACCTGCCGGCGGTCCTGTCGGCCTCCAAGAGCTACTCCGAGCGACTGTTCAGTTATCACCGAATCGACCGGCTGGACCGGGATTCGGCGGATCAGGCGCTGCTCGCCCCGGCCGCCCGGGAGGAGGTCGATTTCACCCCCGACGCCCTGGACGCGCTCTATCGCCGGGCGGACGGCTATCCGTACTTCGTCCAGGCCTACGGCAAGGCCACCTGGGACCAGGCGCCGGCGAGCCCGATCACCACCGAGGATGTCGCGGTGGCCGCGCCGACCGCCGAGGAGGAACTGGCGGTCGGCTTCTTCGGTTCCCGATACGAGCGAGCCACCCCCGCCGAGCGGGAGTACATGCGGGCGATGGCGGATCTGGCCGGTGACGACGGACCGGTGGCGACCGCGGCGGTGGCCGCCGAACTGGGCCGAAAGCCGGCCTCGCTGTCGCCGGCCCGGGACGGGTTGATCAAGAAGGGCCTGATCTTCTCGGCAGAACGCGGCACCATCGGCTTCACCGTGCCGCATTTCGGACGCTACCTCCGCAGCGTCTGACAGCTGTCTACAGCTGTCTATTCGACAGAACAGACAGCCTGAGAATACCGATACGGCCACTTCCCGAGGTCGATCTAAATCAATCTAGGATCAAATCTAGAGTGCATTAGATTCTCCTGATCACGGGCCGATCGGACTCTCTAACCGAATCTAGCGCCCAGCCGAGATACCGGAAGAGACAGCTGCACTCGCCGGACGATGCCCGCCCGGATTCGGTTGCGCATCGGAGCCGTAACGGCAGGAATGCCGGGTTAACGCACCGGCAAGTCCCTACGAAAACCGGGCAGGACCATCCCGCTTCCGGAGGTTCCCATGTTGCCGTCCTTCGCCCCGGGCAGCGCCGAAACCGACGACCGCCGGGTGACCGTCACCACCGACGACGGCGTGCCGCTCGCAGTCCGGGTGTCCGGCCGCACCGACGCCGGGCCGACCGTGGTCCTCGTCCACGGCCACTGCCTGCACGCCGAATCCTGGCTCGCCCTACAGGAACACCTGCGGCGACAACATCGCGGCGGAATCCGGACCATCTGCTACGACCAGCGCGGGCACGGTGCATCCGGTCGCGCCGACCACGCCACCTACACCATCGACCAGCTCGGCCGGGACCTGCACACGGTGTTGCACACCCTGGCACCGGAGGGGCCGGTGGTGCTGATCGGACATTCGATGGGCGCCATGGTGGTGCTCGCCTACCTGCGCCTGTTCCCCGGCACCGTCGGCGCCCGGGTGGCCGGGATCGGGCTGATCGCCGGAGCCGCCGGCGGCATCTCCGAAGCCGGTGCGGCCCGGCTGCTCAATCTCCGGGCGGCCACCTCACTGCACCGGGCGGTACTGCACGCGCCGCGTATGGTCCGCTGGTCCCAGCGGCTGTCCCGGCGCCTGCTGGCACCACCCGCCCGGACCACCACCGGCAGCACTCGATGGATGGGCCGGCGACTGGCCGCGCTCGCCAGCGCGATCCACAACGACGCACCACTGCTGACCATGTCCGGCTTCCTCGCCTCACTGCTGAGCTTCGACGAATCCACCAACCTGGCCCGGCTGGGCGCACTGCCCGCGCTGGTGCTGGCCGGTTCGGCCGATCTGCTGGTGCCCTTCGCCCACTCGGTGGCCCTGGCCTCCCAACTACCCGGCGCGGAGCTGGTCCGCATCGAGGGCGCCGGGCACAGCGTGATCCTGGAGCGGGCCGAGGAGGTCGCCCAGTCGGTGTCCGGCCTGCTCCGGCGCGTCGGTGCCGACCTGCCCGGCCCGGGCCTGGGGGTCACGGCGTGATCGCGCACAGCTATCGATGGGCAACTTGCCGCATTCACGGCAACCACGAGCCGCGTCGACAAAGTTCGGTTACTGTGGTGTAGATCACCATGTGTGGTCAGTCACACGCCCAGGAGGTCCCCATGACACGCAGCGACATCGCTGAACTACGCTTCACCGTCGGGCAACTCCGTCAGTGCATCGGCGCACTGCGTACGCATTACGGGGAAGCGCCCGTAATCCGCCGCCTGGAGAACGACCTGGAACGACTCGTCATCGACTCCGAGGAGTTCGAGCAGACCCCACCCCCCGAAGTCGAGCGGTCACGATCCGCCGAGACGATCTACGTCCCGGACAGCAAATCCGATGAGTCCGCCTGGATGGGCGCCCAGGACGAAGGCCTCGGCTTCCACTCCCGACCCCGAACGAAGTAGTACCCGCCGCAGGGGCTCGCCGATCCCGGCGGGCCCCTGTGCACCATCGCCGATCAGGCGCGATGCCGGCCGGGCCGGCGATTCGGCCGGGCACCGTGGAAACGTGCACCACGCGGCGCCACCACCGGCACGGCGCCGTCCGGGGATTCGAACAGTGCCGCGATCCCGTGCTCCGGCCCCGATGCCACAGCCTCCAGGGCATAGCCGCCGCCCGTGCGCTCCAGCTCGTGCAGCATCGTCGTCATGATCCGCAGTCCGGTCGCGCCGGCCGGATGCCCCAGCGCGATCGTCGAACCGTTCACATTCAGCCGGTCCACCGGGTCGATCCCCCAGACGCGGGCCAGCGCCAACGCCTCCACCGCATAGGCCTCGTCGATCTCCAGCAGATCGATATCGTCCAGCGCGCACCCGGCACGAGCGAGAACCTTGGCCACCGCCGGCCCGGCACCCGGTTCGGGATGCTCGGCGGTACGCGCTGCACTCGCCCAACCGGCCAGGAACGCAATCGGCGTCAACCCCAGCTCGTCCAGCCGGCTCTCGGCCACCACCAGGCAGGCCGCTGCCCCGTACCGGTGGGCGCCCATGTTGCCGGACGTCACCACCCCCTCCGGGAGCAACGCGGGCAACCGGGCGAGTGAACCGATGGACAGCTCGTCGTCGACGTCCTCGTCCCGGCGGATCCGATGATCGACCGGTCCGGCGGCGACCCCCACCGGCACCACCTCCCCCGCGAACCGACCCTGCCGCCAAGCCCGCGCGGCCTTGCGGTGGCTGGCCGCCGCGAACCCGTCGGCCGCATCCCGGTCGATTCCGAAATACCGGGCCAGCGCCTCGACGTGACGCAGGGCCGCCGTGTCGGCCGCCGGTCCGGTCGCGTGCTCGACGCCGCCCGCAACCACCGCATCGGCCGCCCCGGTCTGCACCATCATCGCGGCCGTCAACACCGTCTGCAGGCCGCTGCCGCGGTGCCTGCCGGATCGGAATGCCGGCGCGGGGACCGGCAATCCGGCACTCCGGACAGCACGCTCGCACCAGGCGGGTCCGGCGCCCGGGCCGTCGTCCGGGCAGGCCAGGACGACGTCGTCGATCGCCGCCGGGTCGACCCCCGACCGTGCGACCACAGCGCCGAGCGCGGTACCGGCCAGCCAGTCCGCCGGCATCCCGGACAGGGCCCCGCCGGCGACTCCGGTCGGGGTCCGGACCGGTGCCACGATCGCGGCTCTTCTCATCCTCGCCTCGCTCCCGCCCACCGGCCGGCACCGAAACGAACGCAGGCAGGCGCGGCCGGGGGGCATTCCGGAAAAAGGGGACCACAGCAATGTTGCCGCCGCGTGACAGGTGACGACTCATCCGAAATCGATCGGCGCGCTCGTATGCCCCGACCTCGGTGAAGATCTTCGGCCACGGTGCGATTCGCCCATTTACCACAGGTTGCCCGGCAGTTCCGGTACGGCCGCACCGGAGTCGACTGTGATCGAATTCACTCCTCCGATGCCGGGAGAATTCGACCGGGACCCGACTCGGACTGCGCACCCCTGAGCGTATGGTGCTGTAGGTCACATTCCATCGCGGCGAGTCATCAACGGCCCGCCGCAGGGCTGAGCAGCGAGGCATCGATACCGTGAGTGCCGCAACGACCGCCCCCGAATCGGGCGTATTCAGCAGGACCCGGGCCCGCATCGGCGCGCGCACCCTACGTACCGACCGGTGGTGGCTCCCACCGGTGGTCACGGTCGTGGGGCTGACCGCCTTCGTGGTATACGCGACGTTCCGATCCTTCGTCCGCACCGCCTACTGGTCGGCGGAATACCACTATCTGAGCCCGTTCTATTCACCGTGCCTGAGCGACTCCTGCGTGCCGGGCTCCTCGCATTTCGGCACCCCGATCGGCGAGCTGCCGATCTGGATTCCGCTCGGCTTCCTGGTATTGCCGTTCCTGCTCGGGTTCCGGCTGACCTGCTACTACTACCGCAAGGCCTACTACCGGTCGTTCTGGCTCTCCCCGCCGGCCTGTGCCGTCGCCGAACCGCACGAGCACTACTCCGGCGAATCCCGGCTGCCACTGCTGATCCAGAACAGCCATCGGTACTTCTTCTACATCGCGGCACTGGTCGCGGCGATCAACACCTACGACGCCATCTACGCATTCCACGGCAGCAGCGGCGGATTCGGGTTCGGTCTGGGCAATATCGTGCTGCTGGGCAATGTGACCCTGCTGTGGGCATACACGCTGTCCTGCCATTCCTGCCGGCACATCACCGGCGGCCGGTTGAAGCATTTCTCGGCGCATCCGGTGCGGTATCGGCTGTGGACACTGGTGTCGAAACTCAACACCCGGCATATGGCGCTCGCCTGGATCACCCTCGGCACTCTGGTCCTCACGGACTTCTACGTGATGCTGGTGGCCAGTGGCACCCTCTCGGACCTGCGTTTCGTCGACTGATCGGAAAAGTTACAGATGCCAGAAGTGGAACGACACAACTACGACGTGGTGGTGATCGGGGCGGGTGGCGCCGGGCTACGTGCGGTGATCGAAGCGCGGGAGCGCGGCCTGTCGGTGGCGGTGGTGTGCAAATCGCTGTTCGGCAAGGCACATACGGTGATGGCCGAGGGCGGCTGCGCGGCGTCGATGGGTAATGCCAACGAGAAGGACACCTGGCAGACCCATTTCAAGGACACCATGCGCGGCGGCAAGTTCCTGAACAACTGGCGAATGGCCGAACTGCACGCCCGGGAAGCAGCCGACCGGGTGTGGGAGCTGGAATCCTATGGCGCCCTGTTCGATCGCACCGCCGACGGCCGGATCAGCCAGCGCAATTTCGGCGGGCACACCTATCCCCGGCTGGCCCACGTGGGCGACCGCACCGGGCTGGAACTGATCCGCACCATGCAGCAGAAGATCGTTGCGCTGCAACAGGAGGATCACGCGGAGACCGGCGACTACGAGGCGCGGATCAAGGTGTTCGCCGAATGCACCATCACCGACCTGCTCACCGACAACGACCGGATCGCCGGTGCGTTCGGCTACTGGCGGGAATCGGGCCGGTTCGTCCTGTTCGAGACGCCGGCCGTAGTGCTGGCCACCGGTGGCGTCGGCAAATCGTACAAGGTGACCTCGAATTCCTGGGAGTACACCGGCGACGGGCACGCACTGGCCCTGCGAGCCGGCGCCACCCTGATCAACATGGAATTCCTGCAGTTCCACCCGACCGGGATGGTGTGGCCGCCGAGCGTCAAGGGCATCCTGGTCACGGAAGGGGTGCGCGGCGACGGCGGGGTGCTGAAGAACACCGAGGGCAAGCGGTTCATGTTCGACTACATCCCCGCGGTGTTCAAGGGCCAGTACGCCGAATCCGAGGACGAGGCCGATCAGTGGCTGCGCGACAACGACTCCGCCCGCCGCACCCCCGACCTGCTCCCCCGCGACGAGGTGGCCCGCGCGATCAACGCCGAGGTCAAGGCCGGGCGGGGCACCGAACACGGTGGCGTATACCTCGATATCGCGTCGCGGATGCCGGCCGAGGAGATCGTTCGCCGGCTGCCCTCGATGCATCACCAGTTCAAGGAACTCGCCGATGTGGACATCACCGCCGAGCCGATGGAGGTCGGGCCGACCTGTCACTACGTGATGGGTGGCATCGAGGTGGAGCCGGATACCGGTGCGGCCGTCGTCCCGGGCCTGTTCGCGGCGGGTGAATGTGCGGGCGGGATGCACGGTTCCAACCGGCTCGGCGGCAATTCCCTGTCCGACCTGCTGGTCTTCGGCCGCCGCGCCGGACTCGGGGCCGCCGCCTACGTGCAGGGGCTGGGCACCCGGCCCACGGTCACCGAGGACGATATCGCGACCGCGGCCCGCCGGGCCCTGGCGCCGTTCGACCCGGCCGCCGAAGACTCGGCCGGGGACGAGCAGTCGCACACCGAGAATCCGTATACCTTGCACACCGAGTTGCAGCAGACGATGAACGATCTGGTCGGCATCATCCGCTCGGAACCGGAGATCCGCCGCGCCATCGAGAAATTGGCCGACCTGCGGCAGCGCTACCGGCGAGTGGCGGTGGAAGGACATCGGCAGTTCAACCCGGGCTGGCATCTGGCCCTGGATCTGGCCAATATGCTGCTGGTCAGTGAGTGTGTCGCCGAAGCCGCCCTGCAGCGCACCGAAAGCCGGGGCGGGCACACCCGCGACGATCATCCGGCGATGGACCCGGACTGGCGGCATACGCTGCTGGTATGCGCCGTCGACGGGACGACCGCCGCAGATCCGGTACCGACGGTAACGGTGACCCCGGCCGAACAGACGCCGATGCCGGTGGAACTGCTGGCGCTGTTCGAACTCGGCGAACTCGAAAAGTACTACACGCCGGGCGAACTCGCTGCCCATCCGGCAGCTCCGGGGTCGGCCGGACAGGAGGCGTGACATGGGATACGACGGCCGGTTCCGAATCTGGCGCGGCGACGCCGACGGCGGTGAGCTGTGCGATTTCACCGTCGAAGTGAACGAGGGCGAGGTGGTCCTCGACATCATCCACCGGTTGCAGGCGACCGAGGCCCCCGACCTCGCGGTTCGGTGGAATTGCAAAGCGGGCAAATGCGGTTCGTGCTCGGCCGAGGTGAACGGACGACCTCGGCTGCTGTGCATGACCCGGATGTCGACCTATGCGCCCGACGAGGTGATCACGGTGACCCCGATGCGCACCTTCCCGATCATCCGGGACCTGGTCACCGACGTCTCGTTCAACTACGCGAAGGCCCGCGAGATACCGTCGTTCACTCCGCCGGCCGATCTCGCACCGGGCGAGTTCCGGATGCAGCAGGTCGATGTCGAGCGCTCCCAGGAGTTCCGCAAGTGCATCGAATGCTTCCTGTGCCAGAACACCTGTCACGTGGTGCGGGACCATGAGGAGAACAAGGAGGCATTCGCGGGGCCGCGATACCTGATGCGCATCGCCGAACTGGAGATGCACCCGCTCGATACCGCCGACCGCCGCGACCTCGCCCAGGACCGGGAAGGCCTCGGCTACTGCAACATCACCAAATGCTGTACCGAGGTGTGCCCGGAGGGCATCAAGATCACCGACAATGCCCTGATCCCGCTCAAGGAGCAGGTCGCCGACCGCAAGTACGATCCACTGGTCTGGTTGGGCAACAAGCTTTTCCGACGCTGAACGTCACAACACGGCAATGGCGCCCAGCGCCACCAGCCACACCAGCAGTCCGACGAACAGCGCCGACAGCAACGATCCGGTCAGCACGTAGATACCCACCGTGGCCGCGCCGAACAGCAAAGCCACGATCAGCCGCTCCACCCCGTCACGAGGCGCCGTCCTCCGGTACCGGGGTGTGGTCCTCCTCAACCCTCGGTCCATGTCCCAGGAATACCCAGGACACAAAACGATAAACATCCGTCACAGGGGAATGCGGTCGAGCGAATCAGCCCAGGTCGAACTCACCGTCCTGGACTCCCGCGGTGAAGGCCGCCCACTCGGCCGGGGTGAAGACCAGCACCGAACCGGCCGGATCCTTGCCGTCACGCAACGCCACCCGCCCATCCGGCAGCAGCGCCACCTGCACGTTTCCGGATTCGGCGGTACCGGATCGCAGCCAGGTGGCTGCCGACAAGTCGCTCATTCCACAACACCCTTCGTATCGCTGCCCACGGCAGCCGTGTCCTCGATCGAATGTCCGGACAGCCTGTATCCCGCCTGGTGCCGGCCGGGTCCATTGCACCAGCAGAGTCACCGGAAGCGCCGTCAACCCCGGTTGCGAACACACGCCCGCTATCGTCCGCCATCCTGCGACTTCTTGCTGAGAGTTCGCCGGAATCCGGACAATGTCGCAGATCCGCCGGTAGACCGGCATCCGTTGTGATGTGCTGGATGGTATGCAACTCAGCGATGTCAACAGGCAACTGACGGCGGCGCTGCTCGGCTGCGACGACGATCCCGGCATTCTCAGCATCGGCCGAGCCCATGCCGCAATGCAGCTCCACATCGAATGCACGGTCGACCGGTGCCGGGTCCGGCGGGCGGCTCGCGCGGTCCTGGTCGAGTCCGGCCGGTACGTGCTCGATCCGCGCGCGATCGACTAGCGGCGGCTGTGGTCGGTGATCGGGGTCCGGGGACCGAATTTCGGTTTGCGGGCCAGGCCGGCCAACTCCAGCAGCCGCACCGCACGGTAGCGGTGTGGCCGTAGCGGTTCCAGATAGGCGACCATCTCGGCGTCGTCGATCGGCCGGCCGAGCAGGGTCCAGCCGACCACGGCAGCGAGGTGGAAATCGCCGACCGAGAGGGCATCGGCGTCACCGAAGGCACGCTGGGCGATCTCGGCCGCGGTCCATTCGCCGATGCCGGGAACCGTACGCAGGCGGCGGGCCGCCTCGGCGGGCGGCAACTGTGCGGTGCGTTCCAGCGAATCCGCCACCCGGGCGGCCTGCACGATGGTCCGGGCGCGGTCCGGGCCGACGTTCGCGCGGTGGTATCGCCAGGACGGGATCCGCCGCCAGCCCTCGGCGTCCGGAGCCAGCAGTAAGCCGTCCGGGGCCGGGCCGGGCGCCGGCGTGCCGAAACTGCGCACCAGGGTCCGCCAGGCTGCCCAGGAAGAAACGGTATGCACCTTCTGTTCCAGCACCGCGGGTACCAGTGCCTCGAAGACCCGCCCGGTACGCAGCATCCGCAGACCGGGTCCGCGGCGGTGCGCCTCGACCAGCAGCGGATGCGCCGGGGCGAAGTCGTCGAGGTTCTCGTCGAGGCACAGCATGTGGCGGAGGCCGTCGAGGAACTCTTCGGCGCCCGCACCCCAGGCGGTGGCCTCGGCGCCGTCCGGCCCGTCCCGGCACAACCGGTACGTGACCGGACCACTGGACATCCGGGTGGCCCGCCAGTGCGCACCGTCCGCGGTCACCCGGTGACAGGGGTCGCCCTGACCTCTCCGCAGTGGCGAGATCGTGGCGACGAGATCGAGCGGCCGAGGTGACCGCACCACCCGGGTCCGCCCCGCACTCGCCACCTGCGTATTCATCCCGCCCATTGTGCCGGATCGGTGGCCGTTATCATTCCGTAACAGTCGGCTCCCAACCGCCGATAACCAGCAGAACCGGCCACCCGCCGGCCCCTACCCCGATGGAGGCACCGTGATCACCACCGTTCTCAACTGGCTACTCGACGTCCTCGGCAGTGTCTTCGCCGGCAGCTCCGGCTACCACATCGAACCGGGCACCCTGCCACACGGCAGCTGATCACCGACTCCCCCGGCCGCGCCGCCCGCCGGATACGGGCTACCCGGTCGATGCATCCAGGAGGTACTGAGCCAGGTGCCGGCCGGGGCGGCCCGCCAGCTGCTGGGCTTGAGTTCGGCAGGAGAAGCCGTCGGCCAGGAATAGCGCGGCCGGGTCGTCCCGTAGTGCCGGGAGCAGGGCGTGTTCGGCTACGGCGACCGAGATGTCGTAGTGGCCGCGTTGCATGCCGAAGTTGCCGGCCAGGCCGCAGCATCCGGCCAGTTCCGTCACGGTGACGTCCATGGCGGTGAGGATTCGGCGGTCGGCGGCATTGTCGAGTACCGCATGCTGGTGGCAATGCGGCTGGACCAGCACCCGATCACCGGGGCGGGGTGGCGGTTGCCAGTCGGGCTGCTCGGTGAGGAACTCGGCAAGGGTGCGCACGGCCGCGGCGGTCGGCCGGGCCCGGGAATCGTCCGGGAGCAGTTCGGGTAGATCGGCGCGCAGTGCCGCGGTGCAGGAGGGTTCCAGGCCGAGCACCGGAACGCCGGTCGCGACATCATCGGCGAGCGCCGCCAGGGTGGTGCGCAGCCGGGCCCGGGCACCGTCGAGCTGCCCGGTGCTGATCCAGGTCAGGCCGCAGCACACCCGGCGATCGGGGATGCGCACCCGGTAGCCGAGTGTTTCGAGCAGATGGGTGGCCGCCAGGGCGATATCGGGATCGAAGTGGTCGGTGAAGGTGTCCGGCCACAGCACCACCTCGCCGCGCGGCGGACCGGCTTCGCGGTCGGGCAGGTGATGATCGAGGCCCGCGTCGCGCAGCGCTTCCGGAAGCGGGGCCGAACGCGCATTGCCGCCGATCGACCGCCAGATCCGGCGGAAGCTGTGCGGGGCCAGCGGCGGCACCGCCCGGCGGG
This sequence comes from Nocardia sp. KT25-26, assembly GCF_056627695.1. NCBI lineage: Bacteria > Bacillati > Actinomycetota > Actinomycetes > Mycobacteriales > Nocardiaceae > Nocardia > Nocardia sp. KT25-26. The sequence goes on from NZ_CM152813.1 coordinate 216,183, forward strand.
GATCCATCCCGGCCGCGCGCAGCCCGAAACGCCGGAGCCGGTCACGTCGCGCGAGCGCGTTCACCGGGCGGGCAAGCGGACTCGCGAGAGCCAGCCAAAGCGGTAGCCGGCCCAGGGTGTAATGGTCGATCGGCCGCGGCCTGCCCCGGTACTTCCGATACAGCACCTCCGCCTTGTAGGTGGCCATGTCGACACCCGCCGGGCAGTCCGATCCGCAGGCCTTGCAGGACAGGCACAGATCCAGGGATTCGGCGACCGCCGGTGCCCGCCGGTCCAATTCGCCGCGCACCACTTCCTGCAGTACCCGGGCCCGGCCGCGGGTGGTGTCCTTCTCGTCGGCCGTGGCGAGATACGACGGGCACATGAAGCCACCGGCAGCACCGGTATCGGCCCGGCACTTACCGACGCCGACGCACCGATGCACCGCCGTCCCCAGGTCACCACCGTCGGCGAGCAGGGCGAACCCGCCCGCGGACGGGACCGCCGGCAACTGCGCAACGCGCAGATCGGCATCGACGGGGCGGGGAGCGACCAGCACACCCGGATTCAGTACGTCCCCCGGATCGAACAGGCCCTTGTACTCGGCGAACGCCTGCCGTACCGGCGCCGGGTACATGACATCGAGCAGTTCCGAACGGGCCCGCCCGTCCCCGTGCTCACCGGACAGCGAACCACCGTGCCGGACCACCAGTTCGGCGGCATCGAACAGGAATGCGCGGAAACGCGCTGGTGCGTCGATGATCGGGAAGTCCAGGCGCACATGGATACAGCCGTCGCCGATATGCCCGTACAGCAGCCCGGTCAGCCCGTATTCGCCGACCAGTTCGTCGTATTCGCGCAGATAGGCACCCAGGCGATCCGGTGGCACGGCGGCATCCTCCCAGCCCGGCCACGCCGGGGCACCGGCCGGGGTGCGGCCCGCGAGACCGGCCCCATCGGCGCGGATCCGCCACAGCGCGGCAGTCGCCGCCGGGTCGGTGACGATGCGATGATCGATCGCATTCGCCGTGCGGCACAATCGATCCGCGGCGGCGCGCGCCTCGCCCGGGGTGTCCCCGGCAGTCTCGACGAACAACCAGCCCCGCCCCCGCGGCAGCTCCGGCACGGTGCCGCGGTGCGCGCGCACGACATCGACCAGACCCGCGTCGATCCCCTCCACCGCAACCGGCGCCGCGGACAGTACCGCGGCGACATCATCGGCGGCCGTGGCGATATCGGGGTAGCCGAGCACGGTGAGCACCGTCGCACCGGGTAGTGGGGTGAGCGACACCTCGGCATCCAGCAGCAGCCCGCAGGTTCCCTCGGTACCCACGAATGCCTTGGCGACCGAGGAACCGTGTTCCGGCAGCAGATGTTCCAGTCCGTATCCGGAGGCCTGCCGCGCGAAGCGGCCGAGTTCGGTGCGCAGCACGGCCAGCCGGGCCCGGGTGAACTCCGGCAGCCCCGGAATCACGGCGAGGTCGTCGGCCAGGATCCGCTCGGCACCGGTCCCGTCGAGGATTCGCAGCCGACGCACCGTATCGGCGGTACGGCCCCAGGCGAGGGCATGCGGGCCGCACGCGTTGTTGCCGATCATGCCGCCCAGCGTGCAGCGGTTCTGGGTGGACGGATCCGGGCCGAACCGCAGTCCGTGCTGCCGGGCCTGCTGTTGCAGTGCGGCGAGTACGACCCCCGGCTGGACGCGTGCCACGCGCCGTTCCGGATCGAAGTCGAGAATCCGGTTCAGATGCCGGCTGAAGTCGAGCACCAACCCGGGACCGATCGCGTTCCCGGCCACCGAGGTGCCGCCCCCGCGTGCGGTGACCGCCAGCCCGTGTTCGCGAGCGAAGGCCAGGGTGCGGCCGACATCGTCGTCGGAGCGCGGGAAGACGACCGCGGCGGGCGGCACCCGGTAGTTGGAGGCATCCGAGGAGTATTCGGCGCGCCGGCGCGGCGAGTCGTCGACCTGGCCGGCGATTCGGCTGCGCAGCGCCTCGATCCTGCGATCCTCGGTCACCTGCCCAGCGTAGGGGATACCGGGGAAGGACTTGAGGTCAAGCTTTGTTGAGGTTTTAGTGTCGGTGGGCCGGGGTTTCCTGGTGGGTGACCGGGAGGAGTTGTGGTGAGTATCGAATCGGTGGCGTACAGCCAGATGTACCGGCGGGCGAATGCGCCGGAGGAATTGCGGCCGTTCCGGCCGGCGACGGCGCGCCGGATCCTGCGCTTCGCCCGCCCGCACCGGCGCCGCATCGGACTGTTCCTGCTGCTGAGCATTGTCGCGGCACTGCTCGGTGTCGCGACCCCGGTACTGGCCGGGCGGGTGGTGGACGGCATCGTCTCGGGCGTCGAACCGCGCACGGTGGTGCTGCTGGCGCTGCTCATCGCCGGGCTCGCGGTGGCCGACGCCGCCCTCGGCATGCTGATCCGCTGGTTCTCCGCCCGGATCGGCGAGGGCCTGATCCTGGATCTGCGCACGGCGGTGTTCGACCATGTCCAGAAGATGCCGGTGGCCTTCTTCACCCGGACCCGGACCGGCGCGCTGGTCAGCCGGTTGAACAGCGATGTGATCGGTGCGCAGCGGGCGTTCAGCGACACCCTGTCCGGTGTGGTCACCAATATCGTGACCCTGCTGCTCACCCTGGTCGTGATGCTCAGCATCTCCTGGCAGATCACCCTGCTGGCCCTGGTGCTGCTGCCGGTCTTCGTGATCCCGGCGCGGCGGGCGGGTAACCGGCTGGCCGTCATGCAGCGGGAAGCGGCCCAGCTGAACGCCGCCATGAGCACTCAGATGACCGAGCGGTTCTCGGCACCGGGCGCCACCCTGGTCAAACTGTTCGGCCGGCCCGGGCAGGAATCATCGGAATTCGCCCTCCGGGCGCGCCGAGTTCGCGATATCGGCGTGCGCACCGCCATGCTGCAGACCACCTTCGTCACCTCGCTGACCCTGGTGTCGGCGCTGGCGCTGGCCCTGGTCTACGGCCTGGGCGGCTGGTACGCCCTGCAGGGCAGCCTGGACGCGGGCTCGGTGGTGGCACTGTCGCTGCTGCTCACCCGGCTGTACACGCCGCTGACCGCGCTGGCCAGCGCCCGGCTGGAGGTGATGGCGGCCCTGGTCAGCTTCGAGCGGGTGTTCGAGGTCCTCGACATCGTGCCGCTGATCCGCAACGCCCCGGACGCCCGCCCGATGCCGGACGGGCCGATCTCGGTGGAACTGGACGGGGTCGGCTTCGGCTACCCGGCCGCCGACAAGGTGTCGCTCGCTTCGCTGGAGGATGTGGCGACGCTGGACACCCGCGGCGGCGTCCCGGTGCTGCACGAGGTGTCGCTGCGCGCCGAACCCGGGCAGCTGGTGGCGCTGGTCGGGTCCTCCGGGGCCGGTAAGTCGACCATCGCCCAGCTCGTCTCCCGGCTCTACGACGTCGATTCCGGTGCGGTGCTGCTGGGCGGCGCCGATGTGCGGGAGCTGACCACCGAATCCATCCAGGCCACCGTCGGCCTGGTCACCCAGGACGGCCACCTCTTCCACGACACCATCCGCGCCAACCTGCTGCTGGCCCGCCCCGAGGCGAGCACCGAGGAACTGTGGGACGCACTGGACCGGGCCCGGCTGCGCGATCTGGTCGCCGGCCTGCCCGACGGGCTGGACACTGTCGTCGGGGAACGCGGCTACCGGCTCTCCGGCGGCGAGCGGCAGCGGCTCACCATCGCCCGGCTGCTGCTGAAGCAGCCGCGGGTGGTCATCCTCGACGAGGCCACCGCCTCATTGGATTCCACCTCCGAAGCGGCCGTGCAGGAGGCCCTGGCCGAGGCGCTGATCGGCCGGACCGCCCTGGTGATCGCGCACCGGCTGTCCACCATCCGGGCCGCCGACCATATCGTCGTACTGGAGGAAGGCCGGGTCGTCGAACGAGGTACGCACACCGAACTGCTGGACGCCGACGGCCGGTACGCCGAGCTGTACCGGACCCAGTTCGCCGAGGAACCGGCATCGGTGCCGGTCGCCTGACCGGGTCACGAGGCGGCGGTGCGGTTCGACCCGGGCGGGTGCCGCATCGACCGGCTCGCCCGCCGGAGCCACACCAACCGGCCCACCCGCCAGCGGGCGCCACCGGTTCGGCCGGCAGTGCTGCGTCAACCAGCTCACCCGCGGGAAACGCACCACCAGCACACCCGGCAGCGCCACAGCAGTACTGCATCAACCAACTCGCCCGGCAGCGCCACGCCACCAGCTCAACCGGCGGTACCAGGGCGGACTCGGACCGTCGCGCGCAGCTCCGCCGGCGAGAGCATGCGCGCGGCACCGGCCAGCACCACCGCGTACACGACGACATAGCAGTTCATCAGGATCGGGGCGACCGGCCAGCTCGGCGGGAACAGGAACAGGCCGACGACCACCCAGTCCGGTGCGTACTGGTACGCCCAGGCGCCGGTCCACAGGTACAGCGCCCCGGCGGCGAACCACCAGCGTGGCGCGGTCTGCGCCCGGTGCACCAGATAGACCAGCAGCGGCACCACCCACACCCAATGGTGGCTCCAGGAGAACGGGGACACCGCGGCCGAGGTCAGTCCGGTGACGGTGATGCCCAGCAGTCGTTCACCGCGCCGGATCAGGCCGGTGGCGAGCAACAGGCCCAGCAGGGCGACGGGTCCGGCGATGAGCAACCAGTAGCGCAGCGGCACATGCTGGTCGATCATCCGGGCGACCAGGCCGCGCACCGACTGGTTGGCGGGGTGGGTGTCCGGCGCGATCCGGCCGGACTGGAAGAACGTGGCAGTCCAGTATCGGCGCGAATCGCCGGGCAGCACCGCCCAGGCCAGGCCGACGGTGGCTACGAAGGTCACCGCCGCGGTGACCGCCGCCCGCCACTGCCGGAGCGCGAGGTACTGCGCGACGAAGAACAGCGGCACCAGTTTGATCCCGGCCGCGAGCCCCACCCCGATGCCACGCAGCCGGCTGCCCGCGGGCCGGGAGAAGTCCCAGAGCACCAGGGCCAGCAGCATCAGATTGATCTGACCGTAGTAGAGGGTGGTGCGGACCGGCTCGACGAAGACGCAGGTCAGCGTGAGCAGCACGGTCAGCGCACCCGCGCGCGCATCGATGCGGCAGCCGAGCAGGCGCAGGCTGAGCAGGATGCAGCCGGCCAGCGCCAGCAGATTGAGCACCAGCCAGGTGTTGGTCACCGCACCCCACGGCACCAGCGTGATCGGGACGAAGATCAGTGCCGAGAACGGGGTGTAGGTGTACAGCAGCCCGTACACGCTCGGTGTGGTGTACAGCGGATACCCGTGCAGGATCTTCCAGGCACCGTCCCGGTAGACGTGCACGTCGAGGCCGCCGACCAGGATTCCGATCCGATCCAGCCAGGGGTCGGCCGTGGTGAACAGGAGAACCACCGACAACACGGCGGTCCCGGTGAGGACGATCGGGGTCGAGCGCGTGCGAGATGACTCCGGCTGTCGCGGCACAGCTGCGGACGTTACCGAACCGAACGAGCTGCCCCGCGGATCCGGGGCACGCCGGTGGTGTCGCCGCCGTGTCCCGGTGCCGGTTCAGAATCCGCCGGCGACCTCGATGACCGTGCGGCCGGAGTGCTCACCCCGATGGATCGCCTGCAGTACCTCGGCCACCGAACGCACCGGTACGGCATCGGAGAACGTCTCCAGATGCTGCGGCCGCAGTTCGCCGCCCAGCTTCGTCCACAGTTCCCGGCGCTGTTCGATCGGCAGCTGAACCGAATCGACGCCGTACAGACTCACGCCGCGCAGGATGAACGGCAGCACGGTGGACGGCAGTTCGGCGCCGCCGGTCAATCCGCTCGCCGCGACCGCACCGCCGTAGCCCAGGCTGCTGAGGACATAGGCGAGGGATTTGCCGCCGACACTGTCCACCGCGGCCGCCCAGCGGGCCTTGGCGAGTGGGCGCAGCTTCGCCTCCGGGTCCTCGGGCAGCCGCCCGATCACCTCGTTCGCGCCGAGTTCGGCCAGCCGGTCACCGGCATCGGTCTTGCCGGTGGAGGCGACCACCTCGAAGCCCAGCTTGGACAGCAGATCCACCGCGACGCTGCCCACACCGCCGGTGGCTCCGGTGACCAGCACCGCGCCGTCGTCGGGGGTCAGCCCGTTCCCGAGCAGCCGCTGCACACTCAGGGCGGCGGTGAACCCGGCGGTCCCGATCGCGGCGGCCTCCCGGGTGGTCAGGCCGTCCAGGCGCACCACCCAGTCGGCGGGCACCCGGGCATATTCGGCATATCCGCCGTTGTGCGCCACGCCGATGTCGTAGCCGTGCGCGATCACCCGGTCGCCGGGTGTGAAGTCATCGCGGTCGGAGGCGACGACCTCGCCGGCGAGGTCGATTCCGGGCACGATCGGATACTCGCGCACCACACCGCCACGCGGGGTGATCGCCAGTCCGTCCTTGAAATTGGCACTCGAGTAGTCGACCCGGATCGTGACGTCGCCGGCGCCGAGGAAGTCCCCGGACACCCGCTCGGCCGTCAAGGCGATCCCGCCGTCCGCTTCCCGCGCCACCATCGCTGAGAACTCCATACGCGAAGCATACGGATCGGCCCGCCGCCGGCAGTGATCCGCCGCATACCGCCGGCCGGGTCAGGCGATGCGGTGCTCCTCGATTCCGGAACCCAGGTCGGTGCCGTTGATATCCAGATAGATCCGGCGTTCGGTGATCGACAGGTGCACCGTGTTGCGGCGTTGCAGCGCCGACACCGTCTCGTCGACGAACCGCCGGTCGAATGCGTAGATGGGGATGGTCTCGGCGCGGTGGATGCGCTTGCCGGTGAGCTGGGCGAGCACCTTCGCCGGATCCTTGTGGGTGTAGACGGCGGCCCGACCGGCTTGTTTGATCCCGCGGTGCAGACGTTCGGCATCGGGTGCGCCGACCTCGATCCAGGCGGTCAGCTGCCCGGTCCGGTCCCGGACCAGCACCGCGGGTTCGTCGGTGCTGGAGACGCCACCGGCACTGAACGCAATACCTTCCTCGTACTCCAGAAAGTAGGCGAGCAGCCGGGTCACCATGAACGCGCCGGATTCGGACGGATGCTGCGCCACCCGCAGCTCGAGATCGTCGTAGACGCCGCGGTCGACGTCGGCGAGCTGAACGGTGAAGTGGTGGATGGTCGCGCTGAGTGCCATGTGGACCGACGGTACGCGGCCATACTCCCGAGAAGGCAGGGAAGACCTTCCCTGCCACTTTCAACTTATAACACGCAGGGGGTCTTGCGGCAAGACCCCGGTGCTGCCGCACAATCATCGGCCGAAGCATGGAAATGGCCGGTAGAGCGGCCATTCGGGGAATGGAGATGCATGTACGACGTGATCATTGCCGGCGCCGGGCCGACCGGGTTGATGCTGGCCGCCGAGTTGCGGCTGCACGGCGTATCGGTTCTGGTGCTGGACCGAGACCCCGAGCCGACCGCATTCGTCCGGGCGACGGGCCTGCATGTGCGCAGTATCGAGGTGATGGAGCAGCGGGGACTGCTGAAGCGGTTCCTGGCGGCGGGCAGGAAGTTCCCGGCCGGCGGCTTCTTCGCCGCGATGGACAAGCCCGCACCCGACCTGGACTCCGCACACGCGTACGTGCTGGGTATCCCCCAACCCACGATCGACCGGCTACTGGCCGAGCGGGCCACCGAGCTCGGCGCCGAAATCCGGCGCGGCTGTGCGGTGGTGGGGCTGGACCAGGGCGGCGCGGATGTGGTGACCGAGCTGTCCGACGGAACCCGGGTCCGGTCGCGCTACCTGGTCGGCTGCGACGGCGGCCGCAGTACAGTACGAAAGCTGATCGGTGTGGGCTTTCCCGGGGAGCCGGCTACCAACGAGACCCTGTTGGGCGAAATGGCCGTCGCCATGCCGCCGGACGAGGTGGCGGCGGTGGTTGCCGAGGTCCGCAGGACCCAGAAGCGATTCGGCGTGATGCCGTTCGGCGACGACGGCACCTTCCGGGTGATCGTGCCTGCTGCCGGCGTGTCCGCAGACCGCACGGCCGAGCCGACCATGGCGGAGTTCACCGAGCGGCTGCGTGCGGTCGCCGGCACCGACTTCGGCGTGCATTCTCCGCGGCGGTTGTCCCGGTTCGGCGATGCCACCCGGCAGGCCGAACGGTATCGGGTCGGCCGGGTCCTGCTCGCCGGCGACGCCGCACACATCCATCCGCCCACCGGCGGCCAGGGCCTCAACCTCGGTGTACAGGACGCGTTCAACCTCGGCTGGAAGCTGGCCGCGGAGGTCGCCGGCTGGGCGCCGGCGGGGTTACTGGACACCTACGAATCCGAACGGTATCCGGTGGCGGCCGAAGTCCTGGACAACACCCGCGCCCAGATGGAGCTCATGTCCACCACTCCGGGAGCACAGGCGGTGCGCCGCCTGGTGTCCGAACTGATGGATTTCGAGCAGGTGAACCGGCATCTGATGGAGAAGATCACCGCGATCGGGATCTGCTACGACTTCGGCGCCGGGCACCCGCTGCTCGGCTGCCGGATGCGCGACGTGGCACTGACCGGCGGCCGGCTGTACGACCTGATGCACACCGGCCGCGGGCTGCTGCTCGACCGGACCGGGCGGCTCTCGGTGACCGGCTGGACAGACCGGGTGGATCACGTCGTCGACTCCTGGACCGGGCCCGACGTCCCAGCCCTGCTGCTGCGCCCGGACGGACATGTGGCCTGGGTCGGTGACGATCAGCAGGACCTGCTCGACCACCTGCCCCGGTGGTTCGGAGCCGCTGCCGGTTGACCTCCGAGACGGCGACGACAGGCCCGCCGACCCCATGGTCCGGGCCCGAGAAATGCTCAGTCGCCGGGCGGTTCGAGTTCGAGCCGCACCCCCAGCAGTCGCACCGGACGATCCAGCTCGAACCGTTCGATCACCGCGAGGGCGGCTTCGGTGATGGTGGCCGGATCATCGGTCGGTTCGGCCAGTTTCCGCTGCTTACTCCGGGTGTAGAAGGTGTTGGTGCGCACCGTCACCGCTACCCGGGTGCTGATCCGGCCGACGGTGCGCATCTCCTCGGCGACCTCGGTGGCCAGCCGGGCCACCTGGCGGCGGATCTCGTCCGGATCGGTGAGGTCCGCCGGGAACGTTTCGGATTTGCTGCGGCCCACCGGGATCCGCGGTTCGGTGGTGACATCGGTATCGCCTCTGCCGTGTCCGAGCACGCGGAGATACGGACCGGTGGTCGGGCCGAATTCGGCGGCCAGCCGGTGCCGGTCGGCGGCCATCAGATCGGTGACGGTGTGAATGTCGAGCGCGGCGAGGCGGGCCGCGATCCGGGTGCCCACGCCCCACAGTGCATCGGTGGGGCGTGGGCCCATCAGCTCGGTCCAGTTCGCCGCGGTCAACCGGAAGACCCCGGTGGCGGCGCCCGGGTCGTGTTCCGGTTCGGCGGAGGACTTACCGGCCTGCTTGGCGAAACCGGTGGCCAGCTTGGCGGTTAGTTTGTTGTCACCGATACCGACCGAGCAGGTCAGTTCCAGCCGGGCGACGGCGGCGCGGATCTGCTGCGCGAGCGCCTCCGGATCGTCGGTGTCGGCGGCCAGGAACGCCTCGTCCCAGCCCCACACCTCCACCCGGCCGGGGAAGCCGCGCAGCACCGCCATCACCTCGTCGGACGCCTCCTCGTAGGTGGCCATGTCCAGCGGCAGGAACACCCCGTCGGGGCATTTTCGGGCCGCGGTACGCAGTGCGATCCCGGCCCGCACACCGTAGGCCCGGGCGGGATAGGAAGCGCAGGTCACGACCTTGCGCGGCTCGGTGGGGTCGCCGTTGCCGCCGACGATCACCGGCTGCCCACGCAGCTCCGGGTGGCGGCGGTACTCCACCGCCGCCTGGAACTGGTCGAGGTCGACGTGCAACAGCCATCGGGCCACCCTGCAGTCATACCGCACGGCACCGACGAAGTATCGGATCCGGAACGGGTCTTGCCAACTCGCCGGAACAGAATAAAATTCTGTACATGAAGATTCGCGATCGGTTGCTGCTCGCCGCAGAGCGGCAGTTCGCCGAACGCGGCGCCCTCGAAACCACCCTCGGCCAGATCCGGGAGGCCGCCGGCGCCAGCGTCGGCGCGCTCTATCACCACTTCCCGGACAAGGCCGAGCTGTACCGTCAGGTCTGGGCCAATGCCCTCGCCGACTACCAGCGGCACTTCTGGGCAGCCGTCGCCGACAGTGCCGACGCGCGCGGCGGTATCACCGAAGGCGTCACCACGCATCTGCGCTGGGTCACCGAACATCAATACCGGGCAACGATTCTCATCTCCGCACGGCCCCCCGGGATCCAGGACAGCGAATCCAATCGCGAGTTCCTGACCTCGGTGTACCGCTGGTGGCGGACGCACGCCCGATACGGAACGGTGCGCGATCTCGACTTCGACCTGGTCCACGCATTGTGGCTGGGACCGGCTCAGGAATACTCCCGACAGTGGCTCGGTGGCCATATCCGCACTGCGCCAACAGATGTCGCACCGGAACTGGCCGCCGCCGCGTGGCGCGCGTTACACGCCTGACGGTCGCCCACAGCACCCGGACGACCGGATGCCCGACGAACGACAGCTCGACCCAGCAGCACGAGAGAACGGAAAACCGATGCCCGACGCCACCACCACTGCAGCCGCCGCCGACGAACCCGGCACCACGACCCCGCCCGCACCGGACACCACCGACCCGGTCCCGCAGGCGGACAACAGCATTCCCGACGAACTCACCTTCGAGCTGGCCCGCCAGGTGCTCGCCGCGCAGCCGTTCGCCCGGCTGGTCGGAACCGAGATCACCGAATTCGGGGACGGCGCCGCCACTCTGGAGATCGAGATCCAGCCCGAGCACGGCCAGCAGTTCGGCTATGTGCACGGCGGTGTGCTCTCTTATGCCGCCGACAACGCCCTCACCTTCGCCGCCGGTACGGTCCTCGGCCCGAACGTCCTGACCGGCGGCTTCACCATCACCTACCTGCGCCCCGCCGGTGGCGAACGGCTCCGGGCCCGCGCCACCGTCACCGGCTGGACCCGCCGCCAGGCCGTCACTTCCTGCGAGATCCATTCCGAATCCGAGGACGGTGAACCGATCCTGTGTGCCGTCGCCCAGGGCACCGTCCGCAGCATCGACCAGGGAACGCCGGCCGACAACCGCGGCAACTGATGAACGAGCGTTCCCGGACAGCGCGTTGTGGCCGGGCACCGCACGGTGCCCGGCCACAATTGCTCATTTTTCCGGCGATCAGGCCGTGGCGGCGAAGGACCGGTGCTGCGCCGCCGGTTCGCTGACCGGCTCGATGGCGTAGGCCAGGATATCGGCGACATCGGCCACGGGTCGGACGTCCAGATCCGCCAGCACCTCGGCCGGCACCTCGTCCAGGTCCGGCTCGTTGCGGGCCGGAATGAACACGGTCTTCAGTCCGGCCCGTTGCGCGGCGAGCAGCTTCTGCTTCACGCCGCCGATCGGCAGCACCCGGCCGTTCAGGGTGACTTCGCCGGTCATCCCGACATCGGCCCGCACCTGCCGGCCCAGCGCCAGCGACACCAGGGCGGTGACCATGGTGACCCCCGCCGACGGCCCGTCCTTGGGGACCGCACCGGCCGGGAAGTGGATGTGGATGTTGCGATCCAGCACAGCCGGTTCGATGCCGATCTCGGCCAGGTGGGAGCGCACGTAGGTCAGCGCGATCTGCGCGGATTCCTTCATCACGTCACCCAGCTGGCCGGTGATGGTCAGCGAACGCTCCCCGTCGGCGGTATTGGCCTCGACGTAGAGCACATCACCACCGGCACCGGTGACGGCCAGGCCGGTCGCCACGCCCGGGACCGCGGTGCGTTCCGAGGAATCCGGGGTGAACCTGGGCCGGCCGAGGAAGTCGGTCAGGTTCGCCACATCGATGGTGATCGGTGCGCCGCTCCGGTCGTAGCCGAGGCCCTTGTCGTATCCGAGGTCACTGTCGTAGCCGAGGTCCACCACATTGCCGGTATCGGATTCGGTGAGCCTGGTGGCCGCCTTGCGCAGCCCCTTGGCGATCAGCCGTTCCAGCTGCCGGACCCCGGCCTCCCGGGTGTAGTTCGCCGCGATCTCGCGCAGTGCCGGCTCGGTGATCGTGACCTCGTCCGCGTCCAGCGCATTGCGTTCCCGCTGCCGGGGCACCAGGAAGTCGCGGGCGATGGCGACCTTGTCGGCCTCGGTGTAGCCGTCGACGGTGATCAGTTCCATCCGGTCCAGCAGCGGGCCGGGAATGGTCTCGACGACATTGGCGGTCGCGATGAACAGCACATCGGACAGGTCCAGATCCAGGTCCAGGTAGTGGTCCCGGAAGGTGTGGTTCTGTGCCGGGTCCAGCACCTCCAGCAGGGCCGCCGCCGGGTCGCCCCGGAAATCGGAGCCGACCTTGTCGATCTCGTCCAGCAGCACCACCGGGTTCATCGAACCCGCCTCCTTGACCGCCCGCACGATCCGGCCGGGCAGCGCGCCGACGTAAGTGCGCCGGTGACCGCGGATCTCCGCCTCGTCGTGCACACCGCCGAGCGCGACGCGGACGAACTTGCGGCCCAGCGCCCGGGCCACCGATTCACCCAGCGACGTCTTGCCGACACCGGGCGGCCCGGCCAGCACCAGCACCGCACCCGAACCCCGGCCACCGACGACCTCCAGGCCGCGCTGCGCGCGCCGGGACCGCACCGCCAGGTACTCGACCATCCGGTCCTTGACCTCGTCCAGGCCGTGATGGTCGGCGTCGAGCACCGCGCGGGCGCCCGAAACGTCGGTGCTGTCCTCGGTCTTCACCGTCCAGGGCAGTTCGAGGACGGTGTCCAGCCAGGTCCGGATCCACCCGGACTCCGGGCTCTGATCGCTGGCCCGTTCCAGCCGACCGACCTCACGCAGCGCAGCGCTGCGCACTTCGTCGGGCAGTTCGGCTGCCTCGACCCGGGCCCGGTAGTCGTCGGCGCCCTCGGGCTCGTCCTCGCCGAGTTCCTTGCGGATGGCGTTGAGCTGCTGCCGCAGCAGGAATTCGCGCTGGCTCTTCTCCATGCCCTCGCGAACGTCTTCGCTGATCTTGTCGTTGACCTCGACCTCGGCGATATGAGCCTTGATCCATTCGGTCTGCTTGACGAGCCGCTCGGCGACATCGGGCGTCTCCAGCAGCTCCCGCTTCTGCTCGGCAGTCAGGTACGGCGCGTAGCCGGCCGTATCGGAGATCGCCTCGGCACCGTCGAGCTGATTGACGATATCGATGATCTGCCAGGCTTCGCGCCGCTGTAGCAGCGCCACCACCAGCTTCTTGTATTCGGCCGCCAGTTCGGTGGTGCGGGCATCCGGTTCGACGCTTTCCACCGGTTCGGCCTCCACCCACAGCGCAGCGCCCGGCCCGGTCACCCCGTGCCCGATCCGCGCCCGCCGCTCGGCCTTCAACACCGCGGCCGGTGCACCGCCGCGCATCCGGCCGACCTGTTCGATGGTGGCGACCACGCCGTAGGAGGCGTAGCCCTCGTCGAGTCGCGGCGCCACCAGCACCGCTCCGGTCTTCGCGGCCTGCGCCGCATCGATGGCAGCCTGCGCGGATTCGTCCAGTTCGATGGGCACGACCATGCCCGGCAGCACGATCGGATCGGTCAGGAACAGCACCGGCAGGTTCTGAGCTGTAGTCACGTTCGACCCTTTCAAAGTTGAGCTTAGTTGGCTCAACCGAAAGGTCGGGTGGATTGTTCCGCCGGTCCGTTCACCGTGAGCGAACCGCACCGCACCGTCGGTAGCTCAGCGGGCACCCAGCCTGTCCAGCCATGGCGAGTCCATCTGCTCGACCAGCCATCGGCCGTCGACCAGCGCCATGCTCAGGACGACCGGCATGAACTTCGGCGTACCTTCCGGCTCGAGGACAGTCGTCGTGACCTGAATGAACACCGCGACGATCTCGATCTCGTCGCCGTCGCCGGACTTGTACAGGCACTCCGGCAGCTTCATCTGCGATTCCGACTCGCTCTGCGTCATCGCCGCTTTCAGCGCGTCCCGCCCGTCCTCCCAGTTGCGACGCAACTCGCCGGTGGTCCGGTTCCGCACGGCATCGAGGTACCCATCGCGGTCGACCTTGTCGTATTCCGCCATCACAGCAACGAAATCGCAGGCCGCCAGGCGGGCCGCCTCCCGTGCGGCATCCCGGGCGACCGAAGGATGCTCGGGCAGCGCAACCGCCTGCTGCGGCGGTTCCGGCGGATCCTCCGCCGCCAGCACTACCCCCACAGTCACCCACCCGGCGACAGCCACAACCGCCACGATCGCCGTGATGACCGGCCATAACCAGCGCCGCGGCGGCCGCGGCCCCGGCATCGGCCCGGCCGGCGGACCGCCGGGACCGGGGTATGTGGGCGGGCCGGGCATCGGTGCGGATCCGAAATGCTGCGGCTGCTGGTAAGTCATCGAGCCCCCCTCATCGCGATCACCGTACTTTACAGCGACATCATCGACTCCCGTTCACCCTGCGAACCGCGGTCCGTGCTCTTGAAACGTTCGGCGCGAGATCGTCACGCCCTCTTACTGATACAGCCGGTGTTGGCCTGCATGCGCGTCCGGGTGAACAGGGACACCTCCAGGCCACGCTGCGCGCCGGGATCGCACCGTCACGTGATCCGGTGAGTCCGTCGTGAAGTTCTGTGGTGAAGGCCATTACCGGAACGAGACCGAGCCCCACAATCCCGCCCGGGACCATGGGGTTCGATGGATTTCGGCCGGACGGTCAGGCCCGGATGCCGGCTTCCAGCTCGGCGGCATCAGGACCGGTGACCGTGAACTCCACCCCCGCCGGGCCGGCCGGGGTGGACGACCCGCCCACGGCGCCGGGCACGATCGACCGTGCCAGCTCCCGGACCGCAGCGAGTTCGGCCTCGAGGCCACGCTGCGCTGCGTGGTAGCCCAGGACCGACTTGTCGTCATCGAGCAGCGCGACCATGACATCCTCGACGCCGAACCAGGCGCGGCCAAAGCTGTCGGCAGTTGTCGCTGCCTGCTGCAGGGCCCGGATCAGGGCCGGTGCCGCGCCGGTGAGCGTGGCGTGGGTTTCATTTGTCTCCGTCATATGCTGCTCCCCATCAGAAAAGAACTTCGAGGCCCGAGTAGAACCCGCCGATACAGGTGCGGGTGCCGTCCATTTCGTGGATCACCACCCCACCACCCTCGTGGACACATTGGGTTTCGGTGACCGCCACAGCCTGCCCCGCTGCGATTACCGTCGCAACACCTGCGACCGCTGCCGCCGCCGACACCCTGGCCAGGATCCTACGCATTTCCAACCCCCGGATTGCTCAGTCGAAGAACTGCTTGCACCATTTATGACGCAAGCAGGGCCCCACCGGGTTCCACCGAACAATCCAGCACCCTTGACACCCGCAACTCCTCAAACGGGGCTGCCCAGAAGACCCGGCTACCCCAACACCTTCTCGGTGAAGAGTTCGAAGGAGCGGACGCGGGCCTCGATGTCGTAGACCATGGTGTTGAGCATCAGCTCGTCGGGTTCGGTGCGCGCGAGCAGGTCGTCGAGTTGGGTGCGGACGGTTTCGGGGGAGCCGAGGAGTTGGCCGTGGCGGCGTTTCGCCACGAAGTCGCGGATTTCGGGGCTGTCGGGCAGAGTTGCGGCAGCTTCTGCCGGGGTCACCACGGGGCGGGGGCGGCCGGCGGCCAGGTTCAGGAAGGCCAGTTCGCGTGGGCCGGCGAGGTATTCGGCCTGTTCGTCGGTGTCGGCGACGATGGCCGCGACCGCGATCATGGCGTGCGGGCGGTCCAGGTGGGCCGAGGGCCGGAAGTGCTCCCGGTAGATCTGCAGTGCCGGTTCGGTATTGGTGGCGCTGAAGTGGTGGGCGAAGGCGAACGGCAGGCCCAGTTCTGCCGCGGCGCGGGCGCTGAATCCGCTGGAGCCCAGCAGCCAGACCTCCGGTTCGTCGCCGTGGCCGGGGGTGGCGGTGATGCCGTCGGGGCTGTCGCCGCGGAAATAGGCGAACAGGGCGGCCAGTTCCTGCGGGAACGATTCGGCGCCGAGCCCTTCGGCGGTGCGGCGCAAGGCGAGGGCGGTGCGCTGGTCGGTACCCGGCGCGCGGCCGATACCGAGGTCGATCCGGCCTGGATGCAACGCATTCAAGGTGCCGAACTGTTCGGCGACCACCAGCGGCGCATGATTGGGCAGCATCACCCCGCCGGACCCGACCCGGATCGTCGAGGTGGCCGCGGCGAGATGGGCCAGCAGCACGCTCGGCGCCGAGCTGGCGATGGCCGGCATGTTGTGATGCTCGGCCACCCAGAACCGCGCGAACCCGAGCTGTTCGGTACGCCGCGCCAGTTCGGTGGTGGCGGCGAGCGCCTCACTCGCGGTTCCACCGGCCTGCACCGGCGCCAGATCGAGCACGGACAGCGGGAGATCGGTCATACCGGGGAGAACGAACCGGAGGCAGTCGACTATTCCGGCGGCATCCGAGGGCTTTGCCACTCGTGCGTGATCTCCGCCGCGAGAAGCTGCCCGATGTCGACGTCGCCACGTTGCTCGAGGTGGCACGGCAGCGCATCGGCCAGCTGGCGAAGTGAGTGCGGCGGCTGCCGGAGCACAACTCGGGCGGCATGATGAACTCATGGACTTGCGCATCTTCACCGAACCCCAGCAGGGCGCGAGCTACGACACGCTCCTGACCGTTGCCACAACCGCGGAGGAACTCGGCTTCGACGCGTTCTTCCGCTCCGACCACTATCTGGCCATGGGGGACGCCGATGGGCTGCCCGGGCCCACCGATGCCTGGATCACGCTGGCCGGGCTGGCTCGGGAGACCAGCCGGATCCGGCTCGGCACGCTGGTCACCGCCGCCACCTTCCGGTTGCCCGGTCCGCTGGCGATCCAGGTTGCGCAGGTGGATCAGATGTCGGGCGGCCGCGTCGAGCTGGGGCTGGGCAGTGGGTGGTATGCGGCGGAGCATTCGGCCTACGGGATTCCGTTCCCGGATCACCGGTTCGACCGGCTGTCCGAGCAGCTGGAGATCGTCACCGGGCTGTGGGCCACCGAAGTGGGGGATACCTTCGACTACGACGGCAAGTATTACCAGCTCGCGGATTCCCCGGCGCTGCCGAAGCCGGTGCAGCGTCCGCTGCCGGTGCTGATCGGTGGCCTCGGCCCGAAACGGACGCCGCGGCTGGCCGCCCGGTTCGCCACGGAGTTCAACATCCCGTTCGCCTCCGTCGCAGACAGTGCCGCCCAGTTCGGCCGGGTGCGGGCGGCAGCCGAGGCACACGGGCGGCCGGCCGACGATCTCGTCTACTCGAATGCCCTGGTCGCCTGTGTCGGCCGAACCGATGCCGAGGTCGCCCGCCGGGCCGCCGCGATCGGCCGGGCGCCGGACGAGCTGAGGGAGAACGGGCTGGCCGGTTCCCCGGCAGAGGTGGTCGACAAGATCGGCCGGTACACCGAGATCGGCACCCAGCGGGTATACCTGCAGATTCTGGATCTGCAGGATCTGGATCAGCTGGCGTTGATCGCCGAGCAGGTGATGCCACACATCTGACCTCCCGTGACGGAGGTCACCGCGGCCGCCCGTCACAACATCGCGCCGGCCGCCATCTCATCTTCGTACCCGATCAACCAGGAGGCGGAGATGAGAGTCGTGGTGGCAGGAGCCGGATATGCGGGGACGAGCGCAGCCAACCGGCTGGCCCGGAAGGCGCCCGATGCACAGCTCACGGTGGTGAATCCGCGACCGGACTTCATCGAGCGGGTCCGATTGCACGAACAGCTCGCCGGGTCCGGGACGGCGGCGACACCGTTGTCGGACATGCTGCGGGCCGGTATCGAGGTGCGCACCGGCACGGTCGACAAGATCGGCGACGGCACGGTGACGCTCGGCGACGGCGAATCGCTGTCCTTCGACCACCTGCTGCTCGCGATCGGCAGCACGGCCGATCCGCTGCCCGGCACGGTGCCGGTGTGCACCTGGGAGGGTGCCCAACGGGCGCGGACCGAACTGGCCGGACTGCCGGACGGCGGCACCGTGACGGTCATCGGCGGCGGGCCGACCGGAATCGAGACGGTCACCGAGATCGCCGAGGCCCGGCCCGGCCTGCAGGTCCGGTTGGTGAGCGACGAGCTGGGGCCGGGCCTGTCGGCCGGTTCGCAGCGGCGGATCCGGGCCGCCCTGGATCGTCTGCAGGTCACCGAGGTGGCCGACCGGGTGGCGGAGGTGGCCCCGGACGGTGCGCGCGTGCGGCTGCGTTCGGGTACCGAGCTCGAATCGGATCTGACGCTGTGGGCGCTGTTCGGCCAGGTACCCGACCTGGCCGCCCACAGCGGACTTGCTGTGGCCGGCGACGGCCGGGTGGTCGTGGACGACTACCTGCGCAGCGTGACCGATCCGCGGATCTTCGCGGTCGGGGACTGTGCGGCCGTCCCCGGTGCGCGGATGGCCTGCGCCACGGCCCTGCCGCAGGGCATGCATGCGGCGAATACGGTGATCCGGGTGAACAAGGGCCGCCGGTTGGTTCCCTATTCGATGGGATACGCCGGTATCGGGCTCAGCATCGGACGACGGGATGCGGTGATGCAGGTGAACCGGCGCGACGACACGCCACGCGAGCTGGAATTCGGCGGGCGTGCTGCGACGTTGCTCAAGGAGCGGGTCTGCCGCTACGCGAAATACAGTGCCCGCACCGCGAACTACAACTGGCTGCCGGGTCCGAAGTGACCGGTACGCCCGATCGCTCGGATGCCGAGTTCACCACCCATCGGCCCCTGCTATTCTCGATCGCCTACGAGATCCTCGGCTCGGTGAGCGATACCGAGGATGTGCTGCAGGACAGCTATCTGCGCTGGCAGGCGGTCGACCGGGCGGCGATCGCCAACCCCCGGGCCTACCTCGCGCAGATCGTCACCCGGCAGGCGCTGGGTGTGCTCCGGTCGGCCGCCCGGCGCCGGGAGGAATACATCGGTCCGTGGTTGCCGGAACCGCTGGACACCGGCCCGGACGCCGCCGAACACGTGCTCACCGGAGAAGCGGTGACCACCGCCATGCTGCTGGTACTGGAATCACTGACCCCGGACCAGCGGGCCGTATTCGTGCTGCGGGAGGTGTTCGAATTCGGTTATCCGGAGATCGCGGCGGCGATCGGCAGGTCCGAGGCGGCGGTGCGGCAGCTCAACCGACGCGCCCGCCACCGGGTCCGGGCCCGGCGGGATCGGGTGCGGGAGGCGGTGCAGGAACCAGTCACCGCGCGATCGGCCGCCGAGCGGTTCGCGGTTGCCGCGGCGACCGGCGATGTCCAGGCGCTCATGGATGTGCTCGCCCCGGACGTGGTCTTCCTCGCCGACGGCGGTGGTGTGGTGAGCGCTGCCCGCAATCCGGTCATCGGGTCCGACCGGGTCGCCCGGCTGGTCGTCGGTCTCCTCGGCAAGGGCAGGTCGATGGGCGCGGTCGACGTCGGCCTGGGCGTCTACAACGGCATGCCGGCGGTGGTGGTATCGATCGACGGCGAGCTGGACCAGGTGACTGCCATCGAGGTCCGCGACGATGCGGTGACCGCCATCTACAGCGTCCGCAACCCCGAGAAGCTCACCTGGGTGCACCGGTAGGCAACCGCCCGGCTGCCGCAACGGCCCTCGGATACCGGTCGCACCCGGTGGCATCATCAGGGCAGATCGGCCAGGGCGAGTCCGGTGAGCCCGGCGCCGGGCCGGGCGACAACACTGTCCACACCACGGTCGAGATCGACCAGCCGGATCGAGCCGCCCAGGTCGCTGACGTAGAAGACCGAGGGTGACAGGGCAGCCAGGCCGATCGCCTCCCGATACCCACTGGACAGCAACTGCACGTCACCTACCTCCGGCTGCACCTGACCGCGGTTGAGCGAATTACCTCCGGCCGCCGGAGCACCGCGGTCGGTCCACACCAGGGTTCCGGTGCCGACCAGATGCAGATCGATCGGTTCGGGCAGGTCCTGCCACAGCAGCTCGACATCCGGACGCCGGTCGGCTTCCGCACCGGACGGCAGATCCAACGGTGCCCGGAAGATGCGTCCCTGCCCGCCCTCGGCCGCACCCTTCTGCGTCCAGTAGACCAGTCGGCGTTCGGTGTCCACCGCAATGCCGACACACCAGTTGGCCGGCACCACCGCATCCGCGCCGTGTCCGGTGACGACCAGTGGCCGCAGGTCGCTGCCGTCCAGACGGCAGGTCAGCACCTGCATGCCTTCCCGGTCGCACCAGTACAGCCGGCCTTCCTCGAAATCGGCGGTCAGCTGCTTACCGGTGCCGAAGACGCCGCGTGGCACGATCGTGCGGCGGTTCCCGCCGTCCAGGTCGACCCGTTCGATGGAGCCGTTGCGTTCGTAGAAGTCCGGTTCGGTACCGCGGGCCGCTCCGGGGTCGGGGCGGCCCATATTCGTCCAGTAGATGTGCCCGCGCACCTGATCGACGACGATCCCGTCCGGCGACTCGTCCAGGCCGGTGACCAGGGTGCGCACCCGCTCGCCGTCCAGGGATACGGCCAGCAGCCGGGCATCGACGAGGTTCAGGGCGAGCAGTTCGGTCATCGCGGACCTCAACCCTGTTCCGGCTGCTGGTAGTCGTAGAATCCCGCGCCCGTCTTCACCCCGAGTTTGCCCTGGTCGATATAGGTCTTCAACAGCTCGCACGGCCCCTTCGGCAGATGCGGGTACTCCTGTTCGTAGTGCTTCTCGATCTCGTAGACCACGTCGAGCCCCACGGCGTCCATCATCCGGAACGGTCCGGCCTTGGTACCGAAGTTCAGCATGAACATCTGATCGACATCGGCCGGTACCGAAACGCCCTCGTGCACCACTTCCAGGGCTTCCCGCTTGATGGCCGCCCAGATGCGGTTGAAGATGAAGCCGGTGCTCTCCTTGCGGCACAGGAACGGTCGCAGGCCGTAGGCCGGGAAGGTCTGCAGCACGAAGTCGATCACCTCGGGTGCGGTGTTCCCGTCCGACATGACATCGAGCGTGATGGACTGCGGCGGCATGTAGAAGTGCGTGTTGAGCATGCGCTCGGTGGTGGACAGGCCCTCGACGATCTCGCGGCTGGGATAGGACGAGGAGTTGGTCGCCAGAATCGCATCCGCCGGGGCCTGCTTCTCCAGTTCGGCGAACACCTTCCGCTTGAGGTCGAGCACCTCCGGTACCGCCTCCACGACCAGCCACGCCTCGGCGACCGCCTTCGGGAATTCGGGGGTGTATTCGACCCGCCCGGGCGAACCACCCTGCAGGGCGGCGGCGACCTTCGGCAGATTCTCGGTGCAGAACTGCACCGACGCGGCACCCTGCTCGGCATTCGGATCGGTGATGTGCACCGTCCCGCCGCGCAACGCGAACATCAGGGCGATCCGTCTGCCCAGCGTGCCGGCCCCCACGACCGCGACCGGACGATTGCTGTGGTTTTGCGGGATAGTGCTCACCTTGACTCCCTGAACGTCGGTGGATGAAAACAAACGCGGGAACAGCCGGGTCGATCGAGCGCGGCGAGGAGCCGATATGCCCAGGCTAACGGAGCCGGCCCGGATCGGCGGGGCCCGACGGAGGGGTGTTGCCGGATATGTCGCCGATGCACGTTGACACCCTCTCCCCGGCGGTGACAATGTGATGGTCGTTTTTCCACCGGGCACTAGGGGGCTCCTCCATGACAACGCTGGCGTCCGGACTCTTCATCGACTGGGAGGAGCTCACCGGACAGTCGAAGTTCGTTGTCGATCTGATCAGCTTCCCGATCTTCAGCGCCATCGCCGGCTGGCTGACCAACTGGACCGGCGTGCTCATGCTGTTCTGGCCGGTCTACTTCAAGGGCTTCCGGGTTCCGGGCCTGCAGATCCTGTACCCGTACCTGCCGAGGCGGGTCCAGGTGCTGCCGACCTTCTCCGGCGACGGGCGCCGGTTCGGTTTCCAGGGCTTCATACCCGCCCGCGCCGAGAAGATGGCCAGCATCTGCGTGGACAAGGCACTGATGCGGATCGGCAGCCCGCGCGATTTCATCCACGAACTGGACCTGGACGGGATCGGCGACCATCTGGCCGAGATGGCCCGCGACCAGGTGCCGCAAATCGTCGACGACATCATGTACCGGGAGAATCCGGACCTGTGGCGGTCGCTGCCGCGCGCGATGAAGCAGGCCGTCTACCAGCGCGTCGAACGGCAGCTGCCGGCATTGTGCCGGCGTGCCTTCGAGACGCTCGGTGACAATATCGACCAGATCCTCGATGTGAAGAACTTCGTGATCCGGTACCTGAAGCAGAACCCGTACATTCTCGAGGACCTGACCACCACCATCGCCGCCCCCGAACTGAAGTTCATGACCCGGGTGGGCCTGCTGGGCGCGCCGTTCGGCCTGCTGCTGGCGCTGTACCTGCACGTGCACGAGCAGATCCCGGTGTGGGGCTGGGTCCCGGCCTGGGTGATCGTGCTGCTGGCCTCGGCCGGGATCGGGGTGGTGGTCAACATCCTGGCGATCAAGATGGTGTTCGAGCCGGGCGAGCCGCAGCCGCGCTACAAGTACCTGTGGCGGCAAGCGCTGCTGGCCAAGCGGCAGCCCCAGGCCGCGACCGATCTGGCACATATCCTCGCTTACCAGGTGCTGACGGTCGAGAACCTGTCCAACGAGCTGTTGGACGGACCGAACGGTGACAAGACCCGCCAGCTGATCGAGCGGGTGGTGGCCGAGGAGATCCGCAAGCAGCTGGGCCCGACGGCCTTCATGGTGCGGGCCGCCATGGGCCGTCGGCAGTTCGAGAACCTCAGCGTCGGCGCCGCCGGTGCCGGACTGGACCTGGCGCCGACGATGCTCGAGGACGAGGAGTTCGCGAAGGAGCAGGCCCACAAGATCGAGGATTTCGCCGGCCGGAAGCTACGCAAGCTGACGCCGGGGGAGTTCATGGAGATGTTCTACGCCTCGGTCGAGCAGGACGCCTGGCTGCTGTATCTGCACGGCGGCGTGCTGGGATTGGGTGTCGGCGCGATCCACCTGATCACCTTCGGCTGGTGATCCCGGCGGTGTGGATCGTCTCCGGCGCACCCGCCGGAAAAACAAGCACGCATGCTTGCCTTTTCTTGGTGGTGCTGCGATCCTGAATGCGGACCGTCCATCCGAGGCAAGGAATACCGATGGCTGATCTCGCAGCCCTGCTCGACGACTTCGCCGCCGAATGCGCAGCGCTGGAAGACCTGGTCACCCCCCTGACTCCGGAACAATGGCAGACACCGACCCCGGCCGCCGGCTGGACCGTCGCACACCAGATCGGGCACCTGGCCTGGACGGATGAGATCGCCGCGATCGCCGCCGGGGATGCCGCCGGCTTCGCCCAGCTGGTCGCCGACGCCGGCCCCCGGGTGCTGACCTTCGTGGACGAGGGCGCCGACGAGGCCGCCGCCATCCCCCCGGCCGAACTGCTCGACCGCTGGCGGACCGGCCGCGCCGAGCTGATCGCGGCCTTGCGCGCCGTGCCCGCCGGAACCAAACTCCCCTGGTTCGGCCCGCCGATGAGCACCGCCTCGATGATCTCGGCCCGGATCATGGAGACCTGGGCACACGGTCAGGACGTCGCCGATGCCCTGGGCATCACCCGCGAACCCACCGCCCGCCTGCGCACCGTCGCCCATATCGGCGTCCGCACCCGCAACTTCGCCTACCTGGTCCGCGACGAGCCCACCCCCGAGGACGAGTTCCGGGTGGAACTGACCGCCCCCGACGGCACCGTATGGACCTGGGGCCCCGACGACGCCGCACAGCGAGTGACCGGCCCGGCCGCCGACTTCTGCCTCCTGGTCACCCAGCGCCGCCACCGCGACGATACGAACCTCCGCACCACCGGCCCGGACGCCGAACACTGGCTCACCATCGCCCAGGCCTTCGCCGGTCCCCCCGGAGCAGGCCGCAAGCCCGGCCAGTTCGCCGCCTGATCCCAGCGGCCGCAGGCAGCCGGCCCACAAGTCAGTTGCACCTTCGGACCAGGCCGAACCGACACCGCCCGACCGGACATCAGAACGCCTCCCGACGAGGAGCCGCGAACCGGCGCCGGACCCCCGGGGACCACACGGTGCTCCGAAGGCGGAAGCTCAGCGATCCCGCACCACCAGGCCCACCTCTCGGCGTACGACGAGCCCGGACATCGACACCGACGCAACCCCGCACGGAGCGAGTCTTACGAGCGACGTTCCGGCCCGGCGAAGCTCGGCAAATTGAACACAGGCAGGCGGGCGCCAGACGTCGTGGCCGAGCTGATCGACTGCCCGGACGCCGTTGGCCGGGTTTCGCCGCGGAGGGCGCCGGCCCGGCCGGCACACCAGGCCCGGCAGCCGAGAATGACACCCGCCTGCCCTTGTGGTGTACCCCACAGCAACAGCGGGAAACATTCCGGAAACATCCGGTCTCACCAGCATCGCCGGACATTGATCGACACCCGCGGGGGCATGTGTCACTGGTCACGGGCGTAGCGTCGACCGGCGGCCGACCCCCTAACCTGGACATGCGTGCGACTTCCAACGGTGCGGGTCCACGCCACCGAGCCGCCCGCAGGGGAGAGGGAGAGGAAACGCATCGTGACCGCACATCGTCCTGCACAGGCCGTGCGTCATGCCGCAACGATTCTGGCGGGCACCGCCAGCCTGTGCCTCACCGTCGCCGCAGGCGCCTATATCGTCAATCACATGCCCGAGCGGCCCGCGTTGCCGGATGTGCTGGCTGCGCCCGAGCCGCCGGTTTTCCCCGGCAATCACCACCCGGCGACCCCGGCTGCCCTGACCGGCGACGGATACCGGCTGCCGCTGCGTGGGGTCGGCTACCAGGCCGCGGTGTTGCCCGCACCGTCGGCCGACGTACCGGCCGACGAGCCGGAGCGAACCCCCGGCGTACACGGCCGGCTCCGGCTCGGCACCACCTACGTCGGCGCGCAGCTGGCCCCGACTCCGGCGGATACCGTCACCTTCACGGTGGACACCAATGTGCTGACCGCCTTGACCGAGGTCCTGCCCTCGGAACGTCTGGACGGGTACCTGGGCCGGGCCGACACGCAGAATCCGGGGGTCACCGAACTGCGTACCGAGGTGGACCCGGCGCAGCGGGCGATCACCCTGGTGATCAGCGACCCGGCCATCGGCGAACGAACCCTGCGGCTGGAGAGCCGGACGGTGCCCGGCGCCGGAGAACCCGCATCGGCCGAGCCGGGCCTGGACTCCGGCACGCCGGCCGAGACCGAAGCTCCGACGTGGTCCGGGCCGGAATCCGGTGCACCGGCCCAGTCCGGCCCGGAATCCGGCACGCCGGTCCGGTTCGGCCCGACACCCGATGCACCGGCTGAACCGAGCGGCACCCGAGGCCCGGCCGTCACCGCGTGAACACGGAGCGGTTCGACTTCTGCGTAATCGGCGCCGGGATCGTCGGCGTCGCGACGGCGTGGCAGATCCTGCACCGGCATCCGGGGGCAAGCCTGGTGCTGCTGGAGAAGGCCGGCGCCCCGGCCACCCATCAGACCGGCCACAACAGCGGTGTCATCCATTCCGGGATCTACTACCCGCCGGACAGCATGAAGGCCCGGTTGTGCCGGGCGGGCGCCCGATGGACGAAGGAATTCGCTGCGGCGCACGCTATTCCGTTCCGGGTGTGTGGAAAGCTGCTCGTCGCCACCGATTCCGACGAGTATCTACGCATGCTGGCGCTGTACGACCGCTCGGTGGCCAACGGGGTCGAGGTGGAACTTCTCGATGCGGGCGAACTGCGTCGGCGTGAACCCCGGATCGCCGGGGTGGGTGCGCTTTTCGTACCCGGAACCGGCATCGTCGACTTCCGCCGGATCACCGGAGAACTGGCCGGGCAGGTACGTGCGGCGGGCGGGCGCCTGGTCTTCGGGGCGCCGGTCACCGAGATCGTCGAGGCGGCCGACGCGGTGACTGTCTCCGGCCCGGCCGGGACCTGGACGGCCGATCACCTGGTGGTCTGTGCGGGGCTGCAGGCCGATCGGATGGCACGAATCGCCGGAATCCGCACCGGTTTCCGGATCGTACCGTTCCGCGGCGAGTACTACCGGCTCCCGACACATCGCACCGGCCTGGTACAGACCCTGATCTACCCGATCCCCGATCCGGCCCTGCCGTTCCTCGGCGTCCATCTGAGCCCGACCATCGACGGCGATCTGACCGTCGGCCCGAACGCGGTACTGGGCGGGTCCCGCGAGGGCTATCGCAAGGGCAGCGTGGACCTGCGTGATATCGGTGACATGCTGACCTTCCCGGGCCTGCACCGGGTGGCGGCAACCCATCTGCGCACCGGTGTGCGCGAGCTGCGCAACTCGTTGTTCAAGCGTGGCTACCTCGCCGAGTGCCGCCGCTACTGTCCGGAGCTGACGGCGGCCGATCTGCTGCCCCGGGAGGCGGGCATCCGGGCACAGGCCGTCCTGCGGGACGGCACGCTGGTGCACGATTTCCTGATCGAACGCACGGCCCGTTCGGTGCACGTGCTCAACGCGCCGTCGCCGGCCGCCACCTCGGCGATGCCGATCGCCGAACACATCGCCGACCAGCTCGTCGCCTCCTGAGCCGGCGCCCGTCCGCAACCTCCCGGCACCCCGCCACGCTGGTCACCAGCGAAATTCCGGACAACCCCACAATAAATAGGAGAGCTGTAGTACTTTTAAGCCGATTCGGAACAGGAGGGCCGATGGGCCACATCAGATACGCCAGTGACGTGGGAGCACCGGTAGAAGTCGCCTTCTCCTACACCGACAATATCGGCTTCCTCCCGCACTGGATGTACGGGATCACCGCGATCGAGGCCATCGGCGAACCCGCCCACGGCCCCGGTGCCCGCTATGCGGCGAAGACCCGGCTACTCGGCGTGCTGCAACCGGACCTGACGTGCGAGATCACCGAGTACCGGCACAATGTCGCGATCGGGTACGCCTTTCGGGGCCTCCTGATCGCGGGCACGGTCACCGTCCGGTTCGATCCGCTCGGCCACGGCAGCTCGGTACTGACCACCGAACTCGACTATCCCAGGACCTCCGGTCTGCTGGCCGGGCTGCGTGACCGGCTCCGGGAGGCACTGGCCCGCGCGGTGCTGCGCCGAATCCAGGCAGCGCTGCGCCGCGAGATCGAGGAGTTCCACGGCAGCGACCTTGTCAGCCGGATCGCGTAGGGTGCGGCCCATGATCATCGTCAGCACCGACGGATCCTGCCTGCGAAATCCCGGCGGCGCGATCGGCTGGGCCTGGGTCAACCACCACGGCCCGACCGACAGCGGCGGCGCGGCGAGCGGTACCAATCAGATCGCGGAACTACAGGCGGTGCTCGAGGCGATCCGGGCGCATCCGGGCGGGGAGCCGATGCTGATCGAGAGCGATTCGCGCTATGCGATCAAATGCGCCTCTGAGTGGATCACCGGCTGGCGGCGCAACGGCTGGCGCACCTCGACCGGCGGAGCGGTGAAGAACGTCGAGATCATCAAGCAGATCGACCGGGCCATCACCATGCGGACGGGCCCGGTCCGGTTCCGCTGGGTGCGCGGACATGTCGGCAACTACTACAACGAACAGGCCGACACGCTGGCCGGTGCGGCCGCCCGCGCCGCCGCCGCGGCACCGGCCGATTCCGAACCACGGACCGCGGGGAAGTCGGTCGCACCGGCCGAAGAAGCGCTCACGCTCTTCTGAGATCCGGCGCGACCGGGGTCGGTCCGTACGAAAGAACGCCTCCGGCGGTGGCATGCCACTGCCGGAGGCGTTCGCACTTACGCTCAGTCCGCCGCGAGCGCCGCGATGATCGGCATCCGGGCCGCCCGCAGTGCCGGCGGAACCGCACCGGCCAGAGCCAGGGCGGTCGCGGCGGCCGCATACCCGAGCAATACCGGACTGGGCCGGTACCCGATGTCGATCGTCATCGCATGCCCCATCGCCAGCGTGGCCAGGTACTGCACCGCCAGGCCGACCAGCAGGCCCAGTCCGGCACCCAGCGTCGCGATCCCGACGGCCTCGGCGAGCACCGACCGCAGCAGGAACTTGCGGTTCGTCCCCATCGCCCGCAACACCCCGAGTTCCCGGCGCCGCTCCAGTACCGAGAGCATCAGGGTATTGAGCAAGGCGACGGTCGCGACCAGCACCACGATCCACAGGATCGTCCGGCTCATCGCGGCGCCCTGCTCCAGGCTGGACGAAATCGCCGCGATCATGTCCGCCCCGGTATCGACGTGGATCGAGGCCGGGACCAGCTCCTGCACCGCGGCCCGGACGGCGGCCGGGTCGGCGTCGGGAGCGAACTGCACGGAGATCAGGGTCTCACCGGGCCGTTCGTACCACTCACGCATCTGGTCCAGGTTCATCATCACCACCCCGGCGATCACCGAGAAGTACGGCACCACCTGCAGGACCTGCGTCTCGCGCATCCCGGTCGGGGTGGGCAGACGCACCCGGTCGCCGACCGACAGGTCGAGGGTGCGGGCCACATCCCGGCTGATCACCACCCCTTCGCCGCGGTCCAGCCGGGCCAGGACGTCGGCGTCCACCGCCGCCAGCCGCTCCTCCCGCCGATCCGCCGAATATCCCTGCAGCAGCACCCGCCCCGACCCGAGCGCGGCGAAGGCCATCTGTCCCGGCTGCACGAGCGCCACCCCGGGCACCTCGGCGACCTGGTCGGCCAGGTCCTCCGGAAGCGCCGGGCCGGTCGGGAACTGTTCCGCGGAGACCGTGCTGAGGTACAGGTCGGGTTCGCCGAGGCCGCGGAACGAGTCCGTGGCGGAGTCGACCATGTTCGCCGACGCACCACCCACTGCCACAATTGCGGCGACACCGATCGTCACGGTCATCGTGGTGGCCCAGACCCGCCGGGGCGCCCGCTCCAGCGTGGTCGCGCCCAGCACACCGGGCGAACCCAGCAGCCGGGTGATCCGGGCCGCGGCCCGCACGATCGGCCCGGTAGCGGCGAAGCAGATCAGCAGTGCGGCTGTGAAGGCCAATGCGATGGCGCCCAGCGAGAGCCGGCCGAAGTCGTTCGCCGCGACCGCCACCGCGACCACGGCCAGCAACACACCCGCGACCAGCGACAACCGGCGCAGCAGCGGATTCGCCACCTGGATATCGGCGACATCCACCGGTGCCAGAGCTTCCACCGGTGCCACCTTGTACACCTGCCGGGCCGCCAGCCCGGCCGCACAGACGCCCGCGACCACACAACCGAGCAGCGCGGCCGGGATGGCGTACCCGGGCAGTACGAACTCGGTGCGCGATTCGATCGATTGCACCAGCGCGGCCGGCAATTGGCCGATCGCCACCCGGCCGATCAGGATGCCGATGACCGCACCGACCGCGGCACCGGCCAATGAGACCAGGGCGGCCTCGATCAGCAGCCCGCGCACCAACGGCCCGCGGCGGCCGCCCAGGGCACGCAGCAGCGACAAGGCCGGGCGGCGCTGCGTCACCGCCATGCTCATCGCGTTGTAGACCAGGAAGCCGGAAACGATCAATGCGGCGACCGAGGACATCAACGTGGAATAGCGGACGATCTGCACCGCGCCGCCGGCCCGGGCGCTGCGCAGACTGGGTTCGGCGACGACCGCCCGCCCGTCCACCACCGCGGTGAGCCGGTCGCGCAGCCGCTCCACCTCGGTACCCGGCGCCGCGGTGATCTGGACCGAATCGAGCCGGCCCGGCCGGTCGGTCAGCTGCTGCGCCAGACCCAGCGGTGCCACGACGATATGCCCGCCGTTGAGGCGGTCGGTGTCCGCGGCGGGCAGCACGCCCGCCACCGTCACCGTCCCGGAGCCGAGCGGGAACTGGGCACCCTCGCCGTATCCCATGGCGGCCCCGGTGAATACGCCGTTGCGGACGGTCAGCAGTTCGGTGGCCCGACCGGCCACCGAACCGGACAGGGCACCGCCCAGTTCACCGGCGCGGGTGTCGACACCGAGCAGCAGTGCCCGATCGGCTCCCGACCCGACGGCGGTGCGCACCATCGGGGCGGCGACTGCTACTCCGGGCGTTCCGGCGATCGCGGGCAACAGTTCGGCGTCGAAACCGGAGTCGGTGATTCCGGAAACCTCCAGCACCGCATCACCGCTGAGTCCTTCGGTGAGGCGATCCATCGAACCGGTCACCGAAGCGGACAGGCTCAGCACCGCGACCAGCAATGCCGCCGATACCGACATGACCGCCATGGACAGGAAGGTCCGGCCCGGATGCCGGATCAGCTCATCCAGGTTGAACAGCCGTAATCGACCCCAGAACGCCGCGATCATCGAACCGCCGCCGCAGGCCGGTCGTCGGCGCCGATCCGGCCGTCCCGCAGCGTCACCGTCCGGTCGCAGTGCTCGACCGCACCCATGTCATGGGTCACCATCACCACCGAGCGGCCGGCCGCCGGAATGTTCTGCAGAAGTTCCAGGATTGCGGCACCGGTCTTGGAGTCCAGGTTTCCGGTCGGCTCGTCGGCCAGGATCAGCGGCGGGTCCATGATCAATGCGCGCGCCACCGCGACCCGCTGCATCTGCCCGCCGGACAGTTCCGCGGGCCGATGTTCGGCACGGTCGGCCAGTCCCACCAGATCCAGCAGCTCCATCGCCCGGGGCCGGGCCCGGCGCAGACCGGTGCCGTCCAGCAGCTTCGGCACGGCCACGTTCTCCCAGGCCGACAGGGTGGGCATCAGATTGAAGAACTGGAAGACGAATCCGACCTGCTCCAGCCGGAAGGCCGATTGCCGTTCTTCGCCGAGCCCGCCGATCTCGCTGCCCTGGAACCGGATCGACCCGGAATCCGGCCGGTCCAGGGCACCGAGCAGATGCAGCAGCGTGCTCTTTCCCGATCCCGAGGGCCCGACGACGGCGGTGAGTTCGCCCGGTTCGATGCGCAGGCTCACCGAATCGAGCGCGCGCACCGTCTGATCGCCGATCCGGTACTCCTTGACTATATCGACGAGCTCCAGCATCGGCACCGACGCTTCGGTTTCCGGCATGTGGTCGCTCCCCTCAGCCTGCACGGACCTTGGTTTCGTAGGAATCTACGTCGAATTCCCGGAGCTGCCGCCGGAAACGGAAGCTGAAATCGGGCCAGAGGATGGTGTTGACCCCGTTGCCGTCCAGGAACCAGCTCCGGCAGCCGCCCCACACGGCGCGGGTCATCTTCTGCTGGATCGCGCGATTGTATTCGCGCGCAACGTCTTCCCGGACCTCCACCGATTGCAGCCGCTGCCGTTGCATCGTGCCGATGGCCTCGACGATGTAGCGGATCTGCGATTCGATGACGTAGATCAGCGAGGTGTAGTTCAGGCCCGAGTTCGGCCCGAGCATCACGAACAGGTTCGGAAACTCGGGCATGACCGTCCCCTTGTAGCCGAGCGCACCCTCGGCCGCCATCCCCTCGGTGGCCGTCCGGCCGCCGCGGCCGATGTAGCGGTCCCAGTTCGGCGAATCGGTCACATGGAACCCGGTGCACACGACGATGGCATCCACCGCACGCTCGGTGCCGTCCGTCGTGACGATCGAGTTCGCCCGGACCTCGGCGATCCCGTCGGTGACCAGGTCGACGTTGTCCCGGGTCAGCGCCGGGAGGTACTTGTTCGAGATCAGCATCCGCTTGCAGCCGAGGCGATAGCCGGGGGTCAGCTTCGTGCGCAGCTCCCGGTCCCGGACCTGCAGCCACAGCTGGGTGCGCGCGATGAACTCGTACACCGCTGCGAGCGCCGGGTACTTGGCCTGACTGAAGACGAAACCCTCCCGCAGGGTGTAGATGGCGCCCCGCACCAGGCGCTGCAGACCGGGCACATACTTGTAGGCGAGCCGCTCCGGCAGCAGGTACCGGCGGCCCATATGCGGCAGTACCCAGGGTGCGGTCCGCTGATACACGTCGAGCTGCGCGGTGTCCGGGGCGATCGACGGCACGATCTGGATCGCGGATGCGCCGGTCCCGATCACGGCCACCCGTTTCCCGGTCAGGTCGTAGTCGTGATCCCAGCGCGAGGAGTGGAACACCTTGCCCTCGAACTCGGCGAACCCCTTGATGTCCGGCAGGTTCGGTTCACAGAGTGGACCCGCCGCGGACACCACGGCATCGGCGGTGAACCGGCCGTGGGAGGTCCGCACATCCCAGTGGCCAGCTGAGTCGACCCATTCGGCGCTCTGCATTTCGCAGTCGAAGATGTGCCGGTCGCGAACCCCGAACCGGTCGGCGGTCCGGCAGATGTAGTCCTGGATCTCCCGCTGCGGCGGGAAGGACCGGGTCCACTCCGGGTTGAGCGCGAACGAGTACGAATACAGCTGGGACGGAACGTCGCAGGCGGCGCCGGGATAGGTGTTGTCCCGCCAGGTCCCGCCGACCTCGTTGCTGCGTTCGAGCACCAGGAAGTCGTCGTGCCCGGCACGGCTCAGCTGGATGGCCACGCCGAGCCCGGAGAGTCCGCTGCCGACGATCAGTACCCGGGTGTGCCGGACCTCGTCGGCCTCGTTCTGTCGTCCCATGGTGCGCCTCACCGGCTCTCGTAGATTCGCTTGTGGCCGGAGACCGCGGCCAGCCGGAACGGCCGCTCGGTCTCCTCGGGCAGCGGGTGGTACCGACCGTCGGTTGCCGGCTGCGCCTCGTGCAGCGCGCGATAGTGCTCGTAGTCGAGCAGCACCCGGGATTCGATGGCCGCCCGGCACTCGTCGGTGCGCAGCTGCGCCCGGTAGCCGGGTTGCACGACCCCGCTGAAGAATTCGGCGACGCTGCCGGAGCCGTAGCTGATCAGGGCCAGCGGCCTGCCGGTGAGGTCGTCGGCGTGATCGAGCAGCGAAGCCAGCCCGAGATAAAGCGAGGCGGTGTAGCTGTTGCCGACGGTGCGGTTGTAGATCGTGGTCTCCCGGATCGCCGCGTCGATCTCCTCCGCCGCCGCGGAGTGTCCCTGGCTCTCCAGCAGATGCCGGTGCGCCTTGTAGGCCATCTTGGTGAACGGCTGGTGGTAGCAGAATGCGGCGAAGTCACCGAGATCACGGCCACCGTTGCGCTGATAGTCGGTCCACGCCTCCTGGGTGGCCTTCTGATAGGCGTTCACCGAGGTCTTACCGTCCACCACGGCCTCGGACCGGTAGTTCGGCCGCCAGAAGTCCATGATGTCGGCGCTGTAGAGCCCGGAGTACGGGTCCAGTTGCAGAATCGCCGGATCGGCGCGGACCAGCATGGCGACGGCGGCCGCGCCCTGGGTCGGTTCACCGGGCGTATCCAGCTCGTACTTGGCGATATCGGTCGCGATCACCAGCACCTGCTGCGACGGATCCCGGCTGATCAGACCCGCGGCGAACTGCAGGCCCGCGGTGCCGCCGTAGCAGGCCTGTTTGAGTTCGACGATGCGGGCGGTGTTGGGCAGGCCGATCAGCGGGTGCAGATAGAGGCCGGCGGCCTTGGACTGGTCCACACTGCTCTCGGTGGCCAGCAGTACGGTGCGGATGTTCTCGGCACCGTGCCGCTGCAGAATCGGCCGCGCCGCGGCGGCCGCGATGGTGACGATGTCCTCGTCCGCGGCGGCGACGCTCATCTTCTCCTGGCCGATGCCCAGGTAGAACTTGTCCGGGTCCACGCCCAGGCGCTCGGCGAGCACCGCGTGGTCCAGGGCGTAATGCGTGGTGGCGAAGGAAAGGTCATGGATTCCGACCGGCGTTGTGGTCACTTCAGCACTCCGTTGCTTTCCGCGGTCCGTTCCAGTTGGGTGTGGGTGCGCATCAGCTCACCGCTGTTGGTCTGTGCCGCCATCAGCGACAGCTCGCCGCAGAGGACGGTGGCCGCGGCGATCACCGCGAGCCGGTCGGCGTTGGCCCCGGCGGGGCGGTCCGCCCGGCAGCCGAGCCGCCGCAGATTCGCTTCGACGAAGTCCGCGTGCTTCCCGTTGCCGACCGTGCCGACGATGATGTTGGGCAGCGTGCAGGAGAAGTACAGGTCGCCGTCCCGGTCCTCGGCGTGGGTGATGCCCTGCGAGCCCTCGACGATGTTCGCCGCGTCCTGGCCGGTGGCCAGATAGAAGGCCAGCAGCATGTTCGCGTAATGCGCGTTCGCCGACCGGATCCCGCCGGCCAGCAGGGTGCCGATCAGGTTCTTCCGGATGTTCAGCTCCACCACCCGGGCGGCAGTGGTCCGCAGCCGGTTCTCGACGATCTCGCGGGGGAGCAGGATTTCGGTGACGACGTTCTTGCCCCGGCCCAGGATCCCGTTGACTGCCGTCGCC
Source organism: Nocardia sp. KT25-26 (assembly GCF_056627695.1). Taxonomy (NCBI): domain Bacteria; kingdom Bacillati; phylum Actinomycetota; class Actinomycetes; order Mycobacteriales; family Nocardiaceae; genus Nocardia; species Nocardia sp. KT25-26. The sequence goes on from NZ_CM152813.1 coordinate 250,337, forward strand.
TTCTTGTCGGTGCAGTAGTTGCCCGAGATCGAGACGTAGCGCAGCCCGGGCACGGTCGCCAGGATGTGGTCCATCAGCTTGTCGCAGGCCAGCGTGACCATGTTGTGGCCGGAGGCGTCACCGGTGGTGAACTCGAACCGCAGGAACAGCAGGTTTCCGGCGATCTGCCGATGCATGTCGATGAGCTGCGCGAACCGGCTGCTGCCCGCGGCCACCGAACGCAGTTCGTCGAATCGGCCGGCCAGCCGGGTGACCGCCTGGTGGGCCGTATGGGCGTCGTCGGCTTCCAGCAGGATCGAGCGGGTCATCCGGCTGTCGACCAGGGTGGCCACGATGCCGCGTTCGGTCAACGTGGACATCCGTGCGCCCCGCCCGACCGAGGGCCACAGCGGCGACTCGTAGGTGGCCAGCGGCACTTCGAGGGCGTCGTCGACGGTGTTTCCGGTAATACGCACCGGACCCACCCAACGCAGCGGCACTGCCGCATGGGTCATGTCGTTCATGGGCGGTTCTTTCTCTCCGATTCGTTCCACCAGAGGTTCCGATGGGCAAAGGCGGCCGCGTCGATACCGCGCAGCCGGCAGAAGTTCTCGACACTTCCGGTGATCAGCAGATCGCTGCCGGCCAGATCCGCCGGTGTCGGTGCACCCAGGACGGTCATGATCTGCCGCAGCTGGTCGAGCCAGGTGGACACCGTTTCGATCAGGGCGTCGGTGCCCCGGTCGACCAGGGTCTCCAGGAACCGGCCCGCGACACCGGTTGCGGTGGCACCCAGGGCCAGGGCCCGGGCCATGTCCAGCGGTGACCGGATGCCGCCGGAGGCGATGACGTCGATTCCGGTCAGGCCGGCGCAGTCGAGCAGGCAGGCGGGCGTGGACTGACCCCAATGCTCGAGGAAGGAGAAGTCCGCGGCCGGGCGGCGGTCGTTCTCGATCCGGGCGAAGTTGGTGCCGCCGCGCCCGCCGACATCGGCCACCGCAACACCGGCATCCCGCAGCCAGGAAACGGTGGGCCGGCTCAGCCCGAACCCGACCTCCTTGACGAACACCGGAACCGGTACGGCAGCAGTGATTTCGGCGATCCGTCCCGGCCAGGACCGGAACGACCGGTCCCCTTCGGGCATCACGATCTCCTGGACCGAGTTGAGATGGATCTGCAGGGCATCCGCCTCCAGCAGGTCGATCACCCGGCGCGCCTGATCGGGGGTGGCGGTGGCGTTGACATTGGCCAGCACGTACCCGTGCGGATTCTCCTCGCGCAGCACCCGGAACGTGCCGACCAGCGAGGGATCCCGGAGAAAGGCACTCATCGAGCCGGAGGCGATCGGGATTCCGGTCTCGCGGGCCACGATCGCCAATCCGCGGTTGATCTCGCCGGTCGCCGCGCTGCCACCGGTCATCGCATTGATGAACAGTGGAGTAGCCCAGCGTTTCCCGGCCACCTCGACATCGAGCCGGACGTCCTCCTGGTCTATCCCGGCGAGGGCATGATGCACGAAGTCGACCTCGTCGAAGGGGTTGCGGTCGATACCGGGGCGGTGCTGTTCCACTGCGTGCCGGACATGGTCGTCTTTGCGGTTGCCGGTCATCGGCGCTCCGTTTCGTTGGGGGAGACCCGCAGCGACAGCGGGCGGATCTCCGCCTCGGCCCACCGCCGCCGGAGTTCCCGGACGGCCTCGGTGCGCCGGGGGTCGAGGAAGGCGATGCCGCAGTCGCCGCCACCGGCACCCGAAGGTTTGGCCACGGCGCCTACCGCGGCACTGGACCGGCACAGCGACCGCAGGCGCGGGGTCATGATGCCGAGCCCGGCCCGGCCATCCAGTTCCTCGAGCAGGGCACCGGCCCGGGAGATCGCGGACTCGATCCCGGCCGGGTCGTCGGCCTGTACCGCCGCGGTGAGCGCTTGGACGCAATCCGCGCTCTCGGCCAGAAAGGCCGGGTCGGCGCCGGGTGCACGCGGTCCCGCGGCCAGTCCGGCGACCAGGCCCGGTGTCGATGCCGGTTGCCCGGTCCAGCCCACCTGCATCTGCAACCGCGTCGGGGACGGCAGGGCTCGCACCGCCAGCCCCGGCCAGGATTCCTGTAGCGCCGCCTCGACACCGTGGGTGGCACACAGTTCGGCCGCCCATCGGCGGTCGGGGGACCGATAAGCCAGCCAGCCACCCCAGGTGCTCGCCGCCAGATCACCCCCGGAGGCCCGAGGGGCGACGGTTCCGGTGGCCAGCAGCGCGAGCCGGTACCGGTCCATGGGACGCAGTTCGAGCCGGTGGTGGGCGTCCAGGGCAGCCACGGTCGCCGCGGTGACCGCGGCGCTCGAACCGAGCCCGAGCTTGCGGCCGTCCTCGTCGACCAGTTCGCTGCGCAACGTCAGCCGGTACGGCCGGGGCCGGATCTGCCGTTCGGCCAGCAGTCGGTCGATGATCGCGGCTGCGGCGAAGACGTAGGCGAACGAATTCGGCGGCTTGCCGTCCGGGGTCCGCGGCACCAATTCGGCGCCCACGCGGTGACAGGCCAGCCTCACCCCGCCGTCCAGGTCCGATTCGAAGGTCGTATCGCCGGTCGCGTCGGTGACCGTAGCGGTCACGTACCGGTCGACCGCCACCAGCACCGCGCCCTGCCCGGGCTCGACGACGGCGTACTCACCGGCGACGAAGAGCTTGCCCGGGGCACGGCGGCTGATCATCGGCTCGCACCGTCGACCAGCATCGCGCCCGGCCCGGGCAGCGCCGTCCGGGTGTCGACGAAATCGCCGATACCCTGCAGCGCCGCGGCGATATCCGGGGCGTCGCTGCGTTGGCACAGCACGGTGACATTCGGGCCGGCATCGATGGTCGAGTACGCGGTGATCCCGTCGGCGCGCAGCCGCTGCACCCGGTCCAGGACCGCGATCGAATGCGAGGAGAGGTAGCGGATCGCCGGGCGGGCCGCGAGCATGCTCGCATGCATGCCCAGGGCGTTGCGTTCGGCGATCTCGCCGACCAAGGGCAGATCACCGGCGGCGATGGCGGACCGCATCTCCCGCAGGTCGACCTCGGTGGACTCCGCCCAGGGCCGGTAGAACGGAGAGGTAGCCATGGTGCGGCGCATCGCTTCCCGGCTCGACACCTCCTTGGGCCCGGCATCGACCATCGCCACCACGAGGGCGGGATCCAGCGCCGCGCCGTCCACCGGCTCCGCGTAGGAACTCCGGTCGCCGTCGGCACCGGAGCCGGTACCCGCATGCCACACCGCGAACCGGCCGAAGATCGACCGGCTCGCCGATCCGGACCCGCGCCGGGCCAGCCGGGACAGCTCCCGCGGCTCGCCCGGCAGCCCGTAGGCGGCCGCCGCCGCGGTAGCCAGCGCTGCGAAACCGCTGGCCGAGGAGGCCAGGCCGGCCCCTGTCGGCCCGGCGTTCGCCGAGACCACCGACGCTCGTTCGGTGCGGCCCGCCCGCTCCCGGACCAGGTCCAGGAACCGGGTGACCCGGATGTACGCACTTCCGGTGCATTCCCGGCCATCCAGCTGCACCTGATCGGCAGGGCCGTCGATCAGGTGCACGGTGGTGGTGGTCGGATAGATGTCCAGGGTCATCGAAAGACTGCCGGCCACCGGCAGGAACATCGACTCATCGCGCTTGCCCCAGTACTTCACCAGCGCGATATTCGGGTGCGCGACCGCGGTGGCCGGCTCGTCCGCGAGCCGGACTCCGGAGGCCACCGCGGTGGTGGGCTCGGTCATGGCTGTACCTTTCGGGTCGAAACGATCCAGGTCTGTACGGCGCCGGCCCGGCGCATCTGCTGCGCCACCCGTTCCGCGGCCGGACCGGGCTCGGTGAGGGCGAGCACGCAGCCCCCGAGACCGGCACCGGTGAGCTTCGCCCCGGCGGCGCCCGCCTCGCCGGCGGCGTGCACCAATGCCTCGATGGGGGCGGTACCGACCCCGAGTTCGGTGAGGACTTCCTGGAAATCCGTCAGCGACCGGCCCAGCGGCCCCAGCGCACCGGCGGCCAGCCGGTCGGCCGCGGTATCGACGATGTCCGCGGCCCGGGCCAGCAGCCGCCGCGCCGCCCGCGGCTCCCGGGCCAGCCGCTCGCGTACCGCGGCGACCGCCTGCTTGGTGTCACCCGCGATGCCGGTATCGGCGAGCACCAGCGCCGCTTCCAGGTCCACCGGTATCGGATGCCCGGCACCGGCCGCGAACCGGATCGGCCCGGTGGCGAGCGTCCCCGCGGCATCCACCCCGCTGGCACGGCCGTGCGCGTGCTGTTCACCGCACTGCACCAGCTCGTACAGGGTGTCGAGATCGGGGTCCTGTCCGAGATAGTCGGCCACGGCACGCACCGCCGCACCTGCCACGGCCGCGCTGGAACCCAGGCCCCGAGCCTGCGGAACCGCACAGTCGACGGTCACCTCGACGGCTTCGCCCGCGGCACCCCACCGGCGCAGCGCGGCGTCCACCGCGACTCGCGGACCGGACAGCTCGGCCGGGTCGGCCGGAACCGCCCCCGCCACGAACCGGGTGACCTCGTCGGGCCGGTCGGCACCGCCCCGGAAACCGGCCGCGTGCGCGATCACCGGCAGCTCGGGAAGCGGGAAGGCGATCGCCGCGGTGCCGTGCACGACGGTGTGTTCCCCCAGCAGAATCGCCTTCCCATGAGTGCGTCCCGTGCCCACACCGGCCACCGCGGCCGGGCCACCGAGGGTGTTCACTCGCCGGCCGATCGCCGTCGCCGGGCCCCGTACAGGCGGGCCCGCAGGGAACTGCCCAACGGGGACGGAAAGAAGGCCGGGACCCGGGTGGCGTACTCCCGGTAGGCCGCCCCGAACCGGGCCCGAAGATCCTTTTCCTCCAGGACGGTGCCCAGCAGGATGTAGCCGGTCAGCCCGGCCGCGAACAACAGGTGGCCCGCGGTGAGGGTGCTCGCGCACCAGAAACTCAGCAGCAAGCCGGTCATCAGCGGATGCCGCACGAACCGGTACGGCCCGTGCACCTGCAACCGGTCGGCGGTCGGATCGGGCACCTGGATCAGGTAGTGCCGGTATGCCTGGCTCAGCCCGAGCAGGTGGAAGTGGTCCAGCAGCAGAGTCGCCGCGTACACCAGCACGAACCCGAGCCAGAATCCGGCGTCCAGGACGATGCCGGCCGTGCCGGACAGCGACCAGATCTCCTGCGGCAGCGGCTGCCAGGCCAGGCAGAGCAGCCACACCGCCAGGCTGGCCATGACCACGTACACGGTGCGCTCCAACGCCGGAGGCACCCACCGGGTGATGAAGTCCTTGAACGCCGGCCTCGACATCCCCGAATGCTGCAGCCCGAACAAGGCCATCAGCGCGATGTCGACCGCGATCGCCGGCCCGGTGGACAGCATCGGATCCGAATCGACCGTCTTCGGCAACCACCAGCCGCCGGCGAACAGCAGGAACAGCGGAACGGTCAGGCCGGTGAAGGCGTAACCGGCGAAGGCGAGCAGGAACGGGACGAGCCGGCGGCGGTCGGCCAGCACGTCCCGGGCCTGGCGCGGCGTGATCAGATCCATGCGAACCAGGGCAGCATCCGCAGCCGGGTACCGCGTCCCTCGATCCGCTTCTCCAGCTTGGCCTTCCAGCGGGTGCCGTAGGCCTCGGTGAGGAAGCCGTCCTTCTTGACCAGGCGCCAGGCCGAGTTGAAGGTCATCCAGTACGGCACGATGACGCCCGGCTCGACATCGCGCATGAAGTCGAGCTTGTCCGGGATCTGGCTCCAGTGCACACCGGGGTAGCGATGGTGCACGCTGTGGTAGCCCTGGTTGAAGATGAAGAAGTTCAGCCAGTTGCCCGCGGTGTTCAGCGAACGGCTCGGATCGTCTTCGAAGACCCGGGCCGGCGCGTGGGTCAGCCAGGCGAAGTAGCCGGAGTTCAGCTGGGTCGCCAGGAACGGGATCCCGAAGAACAGCAGCACCCGCATGCCGTCGGCGACCGCCAGCAGCCCGCCCAGCAGCACGAAGAACAATGTGAAGTCGAAGATGAACTGGTTGCGTCGCTGACGGCGCTTGTCCGAGACATCGGAAGCGAACAACTTCTGCAGAGTGAACTTCTTGACGATGGTGCCGTAGCGGATCCAGTACCAGACGGCCGGCAGCCCGCGTTCCATCCCTTCGGTGGACGTGATGTCGCCGGGGCCGTCGTTGAACCGGTGATGGTTGAGGATGTGCACCTCACGCATCTCGGCCGCGGTCAGGCTGGCGGGCATGCAGCACATCACGTCGACGAACCGGTTCATCGGCTTCGACACGAACAGCGGCCGGTGCGTGTGCATGTGCAGGACGCCGATCGTCAGCGAGAAGCTGAGCAGTGTCAGCAACACGATCAACGGCACCGCGAGGTACCAGTTGGTCGCCGCCGGGACGAACAGGCCGAAAGCCAGCACGGCGACCCAGCCGACGATGTGCAGCAGCGGCCCGATGTTGGCCGGATGCTCCAGTTTGAGCACCCGTTTGCTGAAGGGGTCGCGCTCAGCGGTGCCGCCGGGCGACCCCGGGCTCGAATGAGGTTTGACGTCGGTCATGTCTGACTCCTCGGTTGCGTGGTGACCAGGACGGCCGGGGGCTCAGGAGCGGATGGTTGCGGGTACGGGTTCGATGGCGGCCCGCTTGAACCTGGTGGCCAGGTCCTGCATCGCCGCCGCGTCGGAGAGCGAAATGCGTTCCAGGGCACCGAACGCCATATGGTCGGCGACCATCATCCGGCGCACCTGCGCCGCGGGCAGTTCACCGGTCAGCGGTTCGTCCGGCAGCGCGTGGACCAGGGAGAAGGTTGCATCGACGATCACCGGAGTCAGGGTCGGCGAATCCGCCCGGCCGTTCCCGGGGCGCAGCATCTGCGCCGTCGGATCGGCACCGGGGGCGGCGTCCCCGGCATCCAGCAGCCGGTTCATCGCGATATCCACGCTCTGCCGCACCCGGGTCAGCATCGCGGCCCACCGCGTCGGCGAACCCGCCGCGAGCAATGCCGCGCCGAGCCGGCCGCGCCGCCGGTACGGCCCCGGCGCACCCGTGGCATTGCACAGGAAGGCAGTCGTCGTGATGGTCATATAGGCCATCGCCGCCCGGGCACCACGACCGGGAGTCCGGGGGCCGAGCCGCTCGAGCAGGGCGAGCCCGCCCACCGCCGGAGCCAGCAGGCGCAGCAGGACGGCACGGGTCAGCTCCTCGCGATTGCCGGCACCGTGCAATGCCAGTTCGTTGTCCCGGAGGTCGTTCGCCAACTGTGCGGCCACGCCGACACAGCCCGCCAGCTCGGTGTAATCGTCTTCGGTACACGCAGTTTCGGCGACCAGGGAGCACGCGTGCAACACCACCCGGCCCAGCACTCCCTCACCGTAGGCACGCCGGGGCAACGGGGCCGCCAGATTGCGGGACATCACGTCGGCGATATCGGTGAGCAGCGCCGCCACCCGGCGGCGGCCCGCCGCGGGCAGCGCCTCGACCAGTGCCCGGACATCCTGGATCCGTTCGGCCAGCACCAGGTCCACGGCCTCGCTGTCCCGATCCGCGGTAGCGGTCAGCGCCGTCGGGCGTTGCACGTCACCGCCGGAAAGATATTCCGCGGCGGCGACCACCAACCGGGCCGCCTCGGACCGATCCGCGAGATCCTCGTAGGCATCGAGCACGCGGCAGCACAGCAGCGCGGCGATCGCCTCATCGCGCTGGCCGGCGGGCAGGAATCCGACCGCGATGCCGAGGTTTCGCCCGGCGGGGATCAGCGCCAGCCGGGCCAGCCGGTCCGGCGACGGCGCCGCCCGCATGGCGGCGATATCCGGTGCGCGGCGCAACGACCGCAGGCCCCGGGTCAGCAGCCCGAGCCGACCCCCGCTCATCGGGACACCACCCGGACGGTCAGCTCGTGCAGGTGCTCGCGCGCCTCACCCGCCGGGAAAATGGTCAGCTCACGGGCCGCTGTCTCGACGGCCGAAACCGCAACCTTGCGTGCCGTTTCCGTTGCTCCGGTGTGCACCAGCTGCTCCTGTAGTTCGGCGTTGGTGGTGTCTTCGGCATGCCACAGCTCACGCGCCCGGGAACTCATGGCCAGCCACTCGATCACCGGCCAGGTCGGCACCCGGCGGTCCAGGTCGCCGCAGGCTTCCTTGCCCAGCGCCGGATCGCCCTCGACGTCGCGGACGTCGTCCATGATCTGGAAGGCGAGGGCGAGCCGGTCGGCGTAGGTCATCAGCACCCGCAGCTGATCGGCGTCGAGGCCACCCGCGGTACCGCCGTACGAGCAGGCCAGCCGGAACAGCGTGCCGGTCTTCGCACCGGCCACCAGCTCGTAGTGGCGGCGCAGCGCGGCGTCCTCATCGGTCGGCGGCAGTGTCTCGATGAGCTGGCCGAACGACAGGTCGGAGAGCTGGTCGATGTAGGTGACGCCGTCCGCACCGAGGTCACCGAAGGTTTCCGGATAGTCGGCGAGGATGCCGGCCATTACCTCCATGGCCACCCCGGCCAGGTGGAAACCGGCACGGGCCGCAGTGCGTATGCCGAACCGGGCCGGTACCGACTCGGCATCACGACGCAGCAGCGAACCGTCGCAGATATCGTCGTGGATCAGCGAGGACTCGTGGAACATCTCCATGGCGCAGGCCAGGTCGACCGCATCCGATGCGGTCACCGGCGGCGCGTCGAGCAGCGCCCGGCAGGCCAGGGCCATCCCGGCCCGCACCCGCTTACCCGGCGCGGCCAGGACGTGCCGGTAGATGTCGTCGAAATCGCCCCCGGTGAGAAGGATTTCACGCATTCTGGGGTTCACCGCGGCTATCTGGTCGGTCAGACCGGCCGTAACCCGGGCGGCGCGGGCCGCCGGACGCCCGCCGGCGCCGACGGACGGACCGCTCGGCAGTTCGGGCCCGGATCCCTCCGCGGCTTCCGGTGGTGCGGTGGATAGGTCGGAATAGTCCATACTCGAGCCTCTTCGGCGTGATCGCAATGAAGTGAGGACGACGTGCCGCGCCATGCGGCAGCCCATCTACAGAGGGCCTGGTAGCAGACGGATCACTGTAACGTGTTGCACTGCATGGCTTTTGGCCGCAACAGTGCCGAATTGGCTTGTGCCACTTAATTTGTGCGCCAAGGCTATCGCGGACCACGAAGGCACACCAGGCGAGTCGACAAGTGTGCAAAAATTACCGTGTCGGCGCGTTACATCAACCAGGGTTCCGGCCGATCGGGCAAGATTTCGAATGTTGTTCTGCCACAGTGCTTTCAAACGGTACTAGTGGGTAACCTGTTGCACCAGACCACATCTCGAGCTACACATGAAAACGCCCCCGCCGGGCGAACCCAGCGGGGGCGTCGGAGACGATCGTGCGTCAGTTACCCGGTTCCGGTTCCGGGGCCGGGGCCGGCTCACCTTCCGCACCGGGCGGCGGAACCTCGCCCGCAGGCGGCGGAACCTCACCGCCGGGCACTCCGGCACCGGGCAGCGCGCTCATCCCGAGCCGGTCTAGCACCGGGGAGTCCATCATCTCGACCAGCCACCGGTCACCGGTCTTCACCATGCTGACCTCGACCGGGAAGATCATCATCCGCGGCTCGGTGTTGAACACATTGGTCTGGTACTGGATCCAGCTGGCCAGCACCTGCGCCTCGGTTTCCGAACCGGACAGGTAGGCGCAGCGCAGCTCCTCGGTCCAGGACCGCGACTGCGCCTCCTGCATACCCGCCTTCAGCGCCTCCGCACCGTCCTCGAAGTTCTTCTGCAGCTCACCGGTGGTGTTCGCGACGACCTCGGCGATGTAGCCGTCCAGATCCTCGGCCGAATCGTAGGTGGTGACCTTCTCCACGATGTCGCAGGCAGCCGCCATGGCGGCGTCCTGGGCGTCGAGCTCGGCGCCGCGCTGCGACGACTGGAGACCGAACACGACGGCCGCGGTGGCCAGAGCGACCGCAGCCACCCCGGCGACACCCGCCACGATCCAGCCGGTCGGGAGCGACTTCCCGGTCGAACCCGGCTGCGTACCGGGGGCGGGGCTCGCCGAATCGGCCGCCGACGGCTGCTCGGCACTCGCCGAGCCGGCCGACGGCTTGTCCGTACCCGGCTCGTCCGAGCTTGCTGCCTTCTCGATCCGGACCGTGTCCTCCGCACGCTCCGTGGAGTCCGAGGCGTTCTCGGTGGTGTCCGACGCCGGCTGCACCGGCTCGTTGTCGGGCTTCTTCTCGCCCCCGGTCTCTTCGGTTGCCATTCGATCCAATCCTTTGTCAGCGCTCGTAGATCCCGCCCCGCGGCGGCAGGGTCCGTTCGTTCGGATCCACCCCCGGTGGCATGTAGGCACCGTTGTCGGGAACATCCGGTCGCGGCACGTTTGCCGAACCACGTATCTGCTGCCCCGGCGGTGGGTTCACGCAGTAGTTCCACTTCGGGATGGAACCGTCCTGCACCAGCCAGTGCGGCATATACGGCGTATCGTACCTGCAGGTAGGCCGCGGCCAGAGATCGATCATCGCGTGGAACTCGTTGCCGTGTGCCGGGGCGGCGAAGGCGCTGACGCCCACGCTCAGTGACGGGAAGAGCAGCCGCAGGGCGGGCACCCGCAAAGTTCCAGCACGCGCAACCGCCTGCAGGTTCGCGGCCAGCCCGGTGATCGGATCGGAGTTCTCGTCCAGCACCGCGCCCAGGGCCTCGAACTTCGCCGGCGACTGGGCCAGCACGTTACGCAACTCCTCGTCGGCGTTGTTGAACTGGTCGAACAGCACAGCGGAGTTGCTGGTGAGCGTCTGCAGATCGGGCTGTGCCTGCGCGGTCGTCGCCGCGATCACCTGCAGGTTCTTGACCAGGTTGACCGTCTGCGGCAGCAGGTTGTCCAGACCGGCAGCCATCAGGCTGACGCCGTCCACCAGGGCCCGGAGCTGATCCGGACCGCCGCTGAGCGCGATATCCAGTTCGTTCAGGATCGTCTCGAACTGCTCCGGCTGCACCTGCGAGATCAGGTTGGTGGTGTCGTCCAGCACCGCCCAGACCGGCACCGGGGTCTGTACCCGATCCTCGTCGTCGATCCGGCTACCGTCGGCCAGATACGGTCCCTGGTCGGTTTCCGGCCGGAAATCGATGTACTGCTCACCCGCCGCCGACAGGGCCTGAACCGAAACCAGGGTGTCCTGCGGAATCCGGTACTTCGTGTCGATCCGGGCCTCGGCCGCGATCGCTTCGCCGTCGTCGACGACCTCGATCGATTCGACCTCGCCGATCCGGTAGCCACGCAGCGTTACATCGTTGCCCGGCTGCAGGCCACCGGAGCGGTCCAGGCTCACGATGACGGTGTACTCCGACCGCAGCGGGTTGATCCGCATGATGTTGACCATCAGGTAGCCGGCGCCGACGATCAGCACCAGCACCAGGCCGATGGCGGACAGGACCAGCTTGTTACCGAAGAGCTTCTTCATTCTCAGCCTCCGATCCGGCCCTGGATCACCTGCAGCACCTGCAGGAAACTACCGACCATGTCGTTCACGTCCCGCAGATCCCAGAAGTGGCTGTTCTCCGGTGAGGTGAGCAGCGGGAAGTCCAGGTTGGTGAGGGTGGCGTAGGGGTTGAGGCCCTTGCCCTTGAAGGTCTGGTCGATACCCGGCCGCAGCTCGTGCATAGCATCCAGCAGGTAGCCCAGCTTGTCCCCGGAGGAGGCCAGCGAACTCGTCAGCTGTTCCACGCTGACCAGCAGACCGTCCAGGTCGTCGCCGGTGGTGGCCGCGTAGTCACCGAGCGCGGCACTGGCCTGGGAAACGGTGTCCAGCAGTTCGGTGATCTGCGCCGTGTTCTCCGCGACCACACCGATCGCCTCCGGCAGCGTTTCGGCCACCTGACCGAGTTCACCGCTGCGCGAGTCGATGGTGCCGGCCAGGGTGTTGAACTCGGCGAGCACATCGTCGATGCGCTGGCTGTTGGCGTTCAGCTCGCCGATTACGCCGGTGAGCTGCATGGTGAGATGTCCGAGGTTCTCACCCTGACCGTCCAGGATGCTGCCGACCTCGGTACCGAACCGGGTCAGACTCGCGAGGCCGCCACCGTTGAACATCATCGACACCGAAATCAGCAACTCCTCGACGGTGGCGCCGGCGGAGGTCTGCTCGCGGCTCAGCGTGTCGCCGTCCTGGAGCATCGGCCCGGCCGGATCACCCTGTTTGCTCATCGCGATGAACACATCGCCGAGCGGAGTCGCCTGGCGCAGCTCGGCGGTGCTGCCGACCGGGAAGTTGATCTCCTCGCTGATCTCCATATCGACGAGGGCTTCGAAATTCTCGGTCCGGATCCCACTCACCACGCCGATATCGGTGCCACCGATCTTCACCTTGGCCTGGTCCGGCAGGTTCAGCGCGTTCTCGAAGGTGGCGTGCAGAGTGTAGGTCTCGCCCTCGGCCCCGGGCTTCGGCAGCGGCAGGTCCTCCACCGTGACCGAGCAGCCACTGGCGAACGCCACCGCCGACACGGCGGTAGCGGCCAGCATCAGCCGTGGTTTCCTCGTCATACGCCGACTCATTTCGTCAATCCCAGCATTGCGGCGGTGAGCCCGTAGTCCGGGCCGAAATCCTGCATGTCGCCGGTCCGGCAGCCGTCGGCGCGCATCTGGATCCGCTCGCAGAACACGCTGACGATCTCACCCGAGAGCGACTCACCGATCAGGGCGTGCAGCCGGATGTAGCCCTTCTCCCGGTCGACCGCCCGATCCAGGTTCTCCATCAGCGTCGGCGTCACGTCCACCAGCTCGGTGACGCCGCGGGCGTTGTCCCGCAGCTGCTGGGTGACCGTGGTCAGCCCGTCCAGTGTGGTGGCCAGCTCACCGCTCTTCTCACCCAGCGCGGCCGCGGTGTTGGTGAGGAAGTCGTTGAGCTGGTTCAGCGTCGCCTCCAGGCCGGGCGCCTGCTCGGCGAGCACGCCCGACATCTGGGTGACCTGATTGCTGAAGTCCCGCACCGACTGGTCGTTCTCGGCCAGCATGGTGGTGAGGTCGTTCAGCTTCACGATGATGTTGGCGACCGAATCCTTGTTCGCGACACCGACCTGCAGGGCGGCCGACAGCGCATTCAGCGTGTCCCGCATCTTCTCGCCGTTGCCGTTCAGGATCGGGTACAGCACCCGGCCGGAGAGCGGGCCGAGCCCTTCCTCGCCCTCCTCGGGCGCCAGTGCCGCTGCGAATTCATCGATGGTCTCGATCATCTCGTCCAGCTCGACCGGCGTCTTGGTCTGATCCTGGGTCAGATGCGCACCGGAGGACAGCGTCGGCTCGCCCTCGGTGTAGGCCGGGCTGAGCTCGATGTGCCGGTCGGTGACCACCGACGGTGAGATCACCGCGGCGATCACGTCGGCGGGCACCTGCACGCCCGGATCGATGGTCATATGCACCTCGGCGTACAGATCCCGGGGAATGATCTTGTCGACCTTCCCGACCCGGACCCCGAGCACCATCACATCGTTGCCCTCGTACATACCGGCGATATTGGTGAAGTCGGCGGTGATCTTCGTCGTGCGGCCGAGAGCATCGTTGACCTGAGAGGGCAGCAGCGAACAGCTGCCCAGGCTCAGGGCCACCGCGCCGGCCAGCACCGCGCGACTCAACAACGTACGGCTCGACAACTTACGGCCTCGGATGGACCAGCTCACGTTCACTCACATCCCTCGATCACATCCACGGCGCACAGCCAGTTGTCCGGGAACAGCCACGGCAGCGCCAGTTCGGCGTAGTTGCCGTTGCCGAGCGCGTTGTTGAAGTAACGCACCGAAGGCGGCGTGATCGACAACATCACATCCAGGTTTTCCTTGTTCTTCTGCAGACCCTCGGACATCGTCTGCAGCTGGTCGATGGTCGTCGACAACTGTCCGTCGTTCTCGATCCCGATCTCCTGCAGCTGCCGGGTCAGGGTCGCGATGTTGTCCAGCAGCTGCCGGATCAGGTCCTGCCGCTCCATCACCCGGCTGGCGATCGCATCGCCCTGGGTGATCACCAGCAGTACGCTGTTGCGGTTGTCGGCGAGGATCGTGGTGACCCGGTCGAGATCCTTCAGCAACTGGTCGACATCGTCGCGACGCCGTTCGATCACCTTCGCGACCGCGCCGATGCTGTCCAACGCCTGCGCCACCAGCTCCGGTGATTCCCCGATCTCGGCGTTGACGGTGTTCAGCGACGCCGCCAGGGTCTCGGTGTCGAGTGCGGCGAACTCCGGAGTACCGCGCTGCACCACATCGGCCAGGTCGTACGGGACATCGGTGTTCTCGATCCCGATGGTGTCGCCGGAGAGTTCCTCGCCGGTACCGGGATTCAGGTCGATGTAGCGGGCGCCGAGCAGCGTGGCCATCTTGATCGCAGCATGCGAATTCTCGGTGAGCCGCACGCTCCGGTCGATGTTCATCGACACCACGACGTGGTCGCCCTCGATCTTCGCCCCGGTGACCGTGCCGACCGGGACACCCGAGACCGCCACCCGGTCACCGGAATCGATACCGGCGGCCTGCACGAACTCGGCCTCGATCGACCGCTCGCCGATGCCGATCAGTTTGTACACGCTGGAAACCACCAGCAGCAGCACGATGACTGCCACGCCGACCGCACCGATCCACAGGTTGCGGTGGCTGCCCATGCTCTTGCGAAGTTTCACCATCATCAGCGGCACACCGCCGACTGCCGGTCTCCGCCGATCTGGCTGAAGATGCCGCGGGGGAACAGCACACCGTAGAGCGAGACGTCCAAGCGGCAGATGGACGAATTGGCGAAGGTGCCTTCCGACGTCGCCCGGCCGAGCCCACCGACGGTGGCGGGCAGGTCGATCGCGGCCTGGTCCAGTTTCGCGCCGTTGTCCAGCAGCAGCTGCAGCGCGGAGACCGTGGACTGCTGTGCGGTCTGCAGTTTCGGCTGGATCGCGGCGAGCATGTTCACCACGGCGGTCGTGGAATCGGCCAGTACCACGGTCGATTGCTGCAGCGACTGCCCCTGGTCGTACAGGCCGCTGATCAGTGCCCGGGTCTGGGTCACCAGGGTCTCCAATTCATCACCTCGTTTGGCCAGGCCGGCCATGACGGCCGAGAGGTTGCCGATCACATCGCTGATGATCGCGTCCCGGCGCTGGAAATCCGAGGCCAGGTCGGCGGCCTGGACGATGAAGGCAGACAGCGAGACGCCGTCGCCCTGCAACGCCAGGATCAGGCTCTCCGACATGGCATTGACCTGAGCGGGCTCCAGCGCCTGGAACATCGGCTGGAACCCGTTGAGCAGTGCCGACACATCGAACGACGGCTCGGTGCGATCGATCGGGATGGTCGAACCGCCCTTCAGCGGCTGCGAATCCGGTTCGTCGCCCGGCGCCAGGGCGACGTAGCGCTGGCCGATCAGGTTCTGGTAGCGGACCAGCGCCTTGGTGTCGGTGTAGAGCTGCTGATCGCTCTGCACGATCATCGTCACCCGGGCGTCGTTCTTCCCGTCCAGTTCGACGCTGTCGACCTTGCCGACCCGGACGCCCGCCATCCGGACGTCGTCGCCGGGCCGCAGGCCCAGTACGTCGGTGAAGATCGCGGTGTACTTCTCGGTCGAACCCTCCACGGTGCGCGACAGGGTGTTCCAAACGACCAGGGTCACCAGCAGGGACACCAGCGCGAAGATGCTGAATCCGATCAGCGGCTTGCGGATGCTCATCGGACGACCTCGTTTCCGGAAACGTGCAGGGTTCCGCCCTTGACCAGCGGACCGACCAGCAGGTACTCCGCCACGGTCGGTTGCCGGCCCAGCAGCACCGGGATGGCGTCGTCACCGTGGTACGCGATCGGTTCCACCGCCGCGCCCGGCTGCGGTGCCTCCGCCGGAGCGGGAGCCGGTGCCGGAGCGGGCTCGGGAGCCGATGCCGGTTCGGGCGCGGGAGCCGGTCCGGCCGCCGGCGCCGGACCACCGAGGATCTCCGGCAGCGAGGGCAGGGTCAGCCCGGGCAGCATGGTGGCCAGCGGGTTGTCGATCGGCGGCGGCATCGGCCCCTCGATCGGCGCCGGCTCGAAACCGGGCAGCGTCAGACCCGGGATCTCCAGGCCGGGGACCGGCAGCAGCGGCGGCAGTCCGGCCGCCGATTCGAGCGCCTTGGGCCGCAGCTTCTCCGGCATCGGGCCGATGATCGGCTCGGCCGGCGCGGTGGCACAGCTCGGGCCGGCCATCTCGCCGTACCGCGGGCAATCCGCGACCGTGTACGGGTTGTACGGCGAGAACGCCAAGCCCGCGTTCCAGACCATCTGCCGGTTCGGGCCCCAGTGGAACACCTGGTTCAACCGGGCCAGCGAGTCACCGACCACGGAGACCGCGCGGTAGAGCGCATCCGGATCGTCGGCGAGCGCGCCGAGTACCTGACCCATGTCCGCGGTCAGTGTCTTGCCGACATCGGGGTTACGGGCGAAGAGCTCGTTCACCTTCCCGGTGGTGGCATTCGCACCGGTCAGCAGGTCGACCAGGCCGTCCCGGTTCTCCACCAGCGTTGCGGAGGTCTGCACCGACTTGCCGAGCACATCGAGCAGCTCCGGTGCCGACTGGTTGAGCGCGCGGGCCGAAGCCGAGAAGTTGTCCAGGATCCCGCCCAGATTCGGACCGGCCTCCGACACCGTGGTCACCCAGCGATCCAGTCGCTCGATGGTGGAGCCGGGGACGCGACCGGAGGGATCGAGCGCCTGGGTCAGCGTGCCCAGCACCCGGCCCAGCTGGACCGGATCGATCCGGTCCAGGATGTCGCGGACCGCGGTGAGAGTGTCCTGCAGCGCCACGGTGCCCTTGCTGTGGTCTTCGGCGATGACCGAGCCCTCGTGCAGTTTCGCGGCGGCCGGGCCGTTGTAGACCAGTTCCACCGAGGTGACGGCGAACAGGTTGCTGGGCACCACGCGAGCGGTGACATTGGCGGGGATGTCGTGCGCGAACTGGGGATCGAGATCGATCTTGACGTTCTGCTCGGCACCCTCCTGGGTGATGTCCACGCCCTCGACGGCACCGACCAGCACCCCGCGGAACTTCACGTCCGCATCGGAGGGCAGGCCGTCACCGGTACTGGAGAGCTGGGCGACCACCTTCACCTTCGGTACGAAATACCCCTCGTACCGGGCCATCAGAAAGGCCAGGATCACCGCGAACACCACCAGGCCCGCAAAGCCGGCGATGTACAGCTGTTTCATCGTGGGTCCGCGCCCACTGGGATCGATGATCATGTGTGCCTACCCCGAGATCCGGATTCCGGGGTCGACGCCCCAGATAGCCAACGTCATCATGAGGTCCGCGAACACCACCAGGATGATGCACATCTTGATGGCGCGGCCCGCCGCCACGCCGACGCCCTCCGGACCACCGGAGGCGAAGAAGCCGTAGTAGCACTGGATGAAGGTGGTGATCATTACGAAGATCACCGCTTTGAGCAGTGAATACAGCACGTCGGTCGAGATCAGGAACTGGTGGAAGTAGTGGGTGTAGGTACCCGAGGCGGTACCGCCGATCATCTGCACGGTGACCGCGCAGGACAGGTAGGCCATCGCCAGGCCGATGCAGTACAGCGGCACGATGGCGATCACCGCGGCGAACATCCGGGTGCTGACCAGGTAGGGCAGCGGCCGGATCGCGATCGATTCGAGCGCGTCGATCTCCTCGGAGATCCGCATCGCACCGAGTTGGGCCGTGAAACGACAGCCCGCCTGGGCGGCGAAGGCCAGGGCCGCGAGCATCGGCCCGATCTCGCGGGTGGTGGCGAAGGCGGAGATGGCACCGGTGACCGGGCTCAGGCCCAGCAGATCCAGTGAGGTGTGGCCCTGGATGGCGACCGTCATACCACCGAAGGCACTGATGATCAGGATGACGCCGATGGTGCCGCCACCGACGACGATATTGCCGTTGCCCCAGGTGACATCGGACAGCAGCCGCCAGACTTCCTTCGGATAGTGCTTGAGCGCCAGCGGAATCGAGCCGACCGACCGGAGGAAGAAGAAGACCTGGTGTCCCAGGCGCGCGAGCAGATCGGCCGGCGCCTTCGCGCTCTTCTGTAGCTGACGGATGGGCCGCAGCAGCGGCGGTACATATGTTGTCGACACGGCTCAGATCACCTGTGGGGGGAAGACGGCAGTGTAAACCTGCGTGATGATGACGTTGACGCCCAGCAGCATGATCGCGGAGCTGACCACGGCCGAGTTGACCGCGTTCGCGACGCCGCCGGGACCGCCGCGGGCGTTGAGGCCGCAGTCGCAGGCGATGATCGAGGCCAGCAGGCCGTAGATGACCGATTTGAGCAGCGCCACCAGGAGATCGCGGGTCACCGCGAACGAGGCGAAGGTGCTGATGTAGGAACCCGGCGTACCGGCCTGCGCGAAGATGTTGAACATGTAGCCGGTGATGAAGCCGACGAACACCACGAAGCCGCAGAGCAGGAAGCTGACCAGCATCGCGGCGCCGAGCCGGGGAGCGACGAGCCGGCGCATCGGGTCGACGCCCATCACCTTCATCGCGTCGATCTCCTCGCGGATGGTGCGGGAACCGAGATCGGCGCAGACCGCCGAACCGACCGCACCGGCGATCATGATCGCGGTGACCAGCGGGGCACCCTGCTGAATGATGCCGAGGCCGTTGGCCGCACCGATGAAGGACGTGGCGCCGACCTGACCGGCGACGGCGCCGACCTGGATGGAGACGATCACCGCGATCGGGATCGCGACCAGCAGCGTCGGCGCGGCGGCGACGCTGGACATGAAGGCGCACTGCTTCACGAACTCGTTGTACGGGAACCGTCGGCGGAAGATGGACGTGACCAGTTCGACGATGGCCTCGACGCCCATGGTGATCTGCCGGCCGAAGGTCTCCAGCGACTTCTTCGGATGGTCGTCCCAGAGGCTCTTGGTCCGGTCGACAGCGTCACTCATTCGTGATCGTGTTGGTGGACTATCCGTCGACTGCACTGCATAAACCCCTCTCGACGTCGGTCGGCGGCGCCCCGACGACTAGCTTGCTTGACGCACCCTACTACGTAGTAGCGCAGAACACACCACTGACATGTGATTGCAGTCATAGATGGTGCTCACTTCTTCTTCGCAACGTGCGTCATTCGAGGTGGATCCGCGATCGACCTACTGAACGGACACTAACCGGAACCCGACGCCGGCGACCTTGTGACACGGCCCAGCACCGGCGGTTTTGCTTTCCTATTCGACGGAAAGACATCATTCAAAATGAGGATTCCCCTGCTCGGCGTTCACCCGAGAACGCTTTCCGGACAATCACGATCAGAAATCGGTCAATTGTCCATGAATCACGATTTCGATAGAGGGCCGCTATCAGAACCCATTCGGGGTCCGCATCTGGTAGGACTCACTCACCGCGGCGGCCGGGATCCGCTCCCCGCGGTGGCGGAGCCGCCCGGCAACGCCACCGGTACCGGACGCGCCCGGGTCCGAATATAGCGATGACGAGCACTTCAGGTTGATATCGTGCGGTCTTCCGACATCTGGAGGGACATGTTCAGCAAACTCGCCCGGGCGGCGCACGCCGCCTTCGCTGTCGCTCTGGGAGCGGCACTGCTCGGAACCGGCTCCGCGCAGGCCCAACCCGGCCCTCCGGTACTCGGCGGCGGCTCCGGCATCATCGTCGACAACATGTACGAATGCACGCTGACCACCGTCGGCCACGATGCCGCCGGCCGACTGGTCGGCCTGACCGCCGGTCACTGCGGCGATCCGGGCTCCTCGGTCTACGCCGAGGCCGCACCCGGCTACGGCTCGGTCGGCCGATTCGCCTACACGAACACCGATCTCGACTACGCGATGATCGAGTTCGATGCCGGCCGGATCACGCCGGTGAACCGGATCGGCAACGTCACCATCACCGGGATGGGCGAGCCGGCGCGGTTCCCGACCATCGTCTGCAAGGAAGGCCGGACCACCGGCAACACCTGTGGCGTCGCCTGGGGTGACGTCTTTGCGACGAATGTCGAGACCTGGACCCAGATGTGCGTGGTCGAGGGCGATTCCGGGGCGCCGGTGGTGGTCGGCTCCACGCTGGTCGGGATGGTGAACGCCTACCTGCTGGTGGCCTGTGCCGGACCCGAGGTCGGGACCAATATGGACGTGATCATGGCCGATGTGAACGCCCGCGGCGGTGTCGGGGCCGGCTACCACCCGATCTGAGGCTACTGACTCTGCAGGCAGACGACGAACCGGCGGACGTCGTACTCGAAACCGATGTCGGCATCGATGGGGCAGTCGTTCACATCGGACGTGCCCTGCTCGATGCCGATCACTCGGACGCCGTCGACCGCGGTCGCACCGCAGTCGATGCGCTGGGCGACGTCACCGCCGACATCCATGCACCCGCCGACCACCCAATCGATGTCCAGACACAGTGCGCCCTGTTCGATACCGTCCAGCGTCTCGAAATAGGATTGGTCCTGGTCACCGATGCACCCGGAACTGGTGGGCGCCTCGCCGACCACGATGTAGTTCGCCGCGCGGGAACCACACGCCGCACGCTCGATGGTCGCTTCTTCCTCGGAACCACCCAGCTGAACACAATCGCCCACCGCCGCCTCGAAATCCATCCCGTCCGCACCGAAGTCCGGAACGGCCGTGTTCGGTGCCGCGGTGGTCGGTGCGGCGTTCTCGGTGGTGGGCGGCGCAACGGTCTCGGTGGCCGGGACGACCTCGATGGCGGGCAGCGCATGACCTTCGACGGTCGATCCGCACCCCGCCGTGAACAGCGTGACGATAGTGGCCGCCGCGGCGGAGAACAACAGCCCGGCGGTCGCATGGCGAGACATATAGGGAACAGATACACGATCCGCCGGTCGCCCGTCGACTCGAAACCCGAAACAGCCGGGGAAACACCTGCTCAGCGGTACCCTGGAAGCCCGGCCGCCCGGCCGGCCTGCATCTGGAGGTGATCTTCGATGGTGGCGGTGACGGCAACGGGCGGCAGCGGGGCACTCCCCGGCGACGGACAGTTCCCCGCACCCCGGGAGATGCTGGTCGACCCGCGCTTCGTTCGGCTGGCCGACCACTTCTTCGGCATGTTCGACCGGCCGAATCGCGGCGGTGCGGCGCTGGCGGTCTACCTCGACGGCCGACCGGTGGTCGATGTCTGGGCGGGATGGTCGGCCGAGGACCGGCGCTGGAACGGGGAAACCGTCGCACTGGCCTTCTCCACCGGGAAGGGCGTCGCCGCCACGGTGCTACACCGGCTCGCCGAACGCGGCTCGATCGATTACGACGCCCCGGTCGCCGACTACTGGCCGGAGTTCGCGGCGTACGGCAAGGGCTCCATCACCGTCCGCGATGTGCTGAGTCACCGCGCCGGCCTGCACCGGGTCCGGGGGCTGGTCCCCGGCCGGGAGGGGATTCTCGACTATCGGGCGGTGGTGCAGGCCCTGGCAGACAGCCCACCGGATCCGCGCCGGATCCGGACCTCCGGCTATCACGCGATCACCTTCGGCTGGCTGGTGGCCGAGATCGTCGCCCGGGCCACCGGCCTGAGCTTCACCGACGCGCTGCGACGCGAGGTCGCGATACCGCTGGGACACGACGAATTCTGGTTCCGGGTGCCGGAGGCGCAGCGCCGCCGGATCGCCAAGACCTTCCCGCACCTGTCCCCGCCGGGCATCCGCTGGAATACCGCGTCCTCGGTACTGTCCTGGGTACGTCCGGCCCGCGGACTCGCCGAGGCGGGTATGCCGGAGAGCTTCGACGAGCTGGTCCGCGACCCTCGCGTGCACGATGCGGTGATGCCGGGCTGGAACGGGGTGTTCTCCGCCCGCGCACTGGCCCGGATGTACGGCGCGCTGGCGAACGACGGCGTGGTGTACCGGCCCGACGGAACACCGGTCCAATTCCTGCGGCCCGAGACGATCACCGAGATCGGCCGGGTGCAGCCCACCGACAGCCGCGACTATGTCCTCGGCCTGCCCTTGAAGTTCACGCTCGGCTACCACCGGCCGGTGCTGATGACCAAACAGCAGCCACATCACGCCTTCGGGCACTACGGACTGGGCGGCTCCGGCGCCTATGCGGACCCGGACCTCGGCATGTCGATTGCCTTCGTGACCAACCGGCTGGGCAATGCGGTCACCGCGCTCGGCGATGCCCGCTTGGCCAAACTGGCCGCGATCACCCAGGGCACCGTGCGCCGGGTGACCGAGGAGCGCAGCCCCGCCCGCTGATACCGCCGCCGGGCAGCCCTCCGGCAATCGATCGCCGGATGTTCGCCACCACCGGCATACCGGACCGAACCTCGGTGTGATTCGCCTCACTCGGGGTTTGCGCTGCCCCGTGAGGGGAGAGGTCGCCGATCACATGTGGCCGCCCCGACTCGCCGATGCGAGCACCGGTTTCGGTGAAACCCGGTCCCTGGCTTGCCGATATCACCCGTTGCCGACGGTACTGCGGCCGTGGTGAGGGCCACAGCCCGGAAGTGGCCGGGTATCGCATCCAACCGGTAGTAAGGACCGTGCGGGTCGGGGCGTCAGTTCCCGAGGTCTCCTCCGGGGCCCGGGCGAAATCACGAGAATCTCGCTCGCCATCGCGAGTCGAGAGTATGGAATGGACGAGAGATCTATGCGTGTAGCAACGATGCGGCAATCCCGCCGGCTCCGCGGCGGGCTCATGTCGACGGCCGCGATCGCGGCGGTGTTGTCGGCCGCTATCGCGGGGACGAGTGCCCTGATCGCCGCACCGGCGAGTGCCGAACCGCTCGGCAGCGGATCCAGCCAGGGCTCGATCGTGGATCCGGCGCCCCAGCCGAACTTCGCACCGCCGAACATCAACATCGCCGACGGCGAGACCGTCGGCGTGGCCCAGCCGATCATCATCACCTTCGACGAGCCGATCGCCGATCGGGCCGCCGCCGAGCGCGCCATCGACATCACCTCGACGAACTCCGCGCCCGGCCACTTCTACTGGTTCGGCGACCGGCAGGTGCGCTGGCGCCCGGATCAGTTCTGGCCGGCGAACACCGATGTGCTGGTGAAGGCGGGCGGCACCACCAGCTCGTTCCATATCGGTGATGCGGTGGTGGCCACCGCCGACGACACCACCAAGACGATCACCGTCACTGTGAACGGTGAGGTGGTCAAGACCATGCCGACCTCGATGGGCAAGCCGGGCTACGAGACCCCGAACGGCACCTACATCGTGGGCGAGCGCTTCGAGCAGATGACGATGGACTCGTCGACCTACGGTGTGCCGATCGACGACCCGGAGGGCTACAAGCTCGAGGTGGAGTACGCCACTCGGATCTCCAACAGCGGCATCTTCGTGCACGCCGCCCCGTGGTCGGTGGCACAGCAGGGCGTGTCCAATGTCAGCCACGGCTGCCTGAATGTCAGCACCGCCGACGCCAAGTGGTTCCTGGAGAACACCAAGCGCGGCGACGCGGTCGTGGTCCGCAACACTGCGGGCGGCACCCTCAGTGCCGGCGACGGGCTCGGCGACTGGAACTGACCCGTACCGGGTAGCACCCCACGAACCCTGGGTACCTCCGAATCATTCGGCGGTACCCAGGGTTTCGATTTCCGGTTCGGCTACCAGATCCGGACGCGCTCCTCCGGCGCCAGATACAGGGCATCGTCCGGGGTGACATCGAATGCCTCGTGGAAGCTGTCGATATTGCGGATCACCGCATTGCAGCGGAATTCCGGCGGTGAATGCGGATCGATCGCGAGCCGGCGGATCGCCTCCTCGGGCCGGGCCTTGGTGCGCCACACCTGCGCCCAGCCGTAGAAAACCCGCTGCAGGCCGGTGAGACCGTCGATCTCGGGCGGCTCGGCACCGTCCAGCGAGATCTTGTACGCCTCCAGCGCGATGGACAGTCCGCCCAGGTCGCCGATGTTCTCGCCGATGGTGAACTCACCGTTGACGGTGTGCTCATCGTCGAGGTCGGCGGGGGACAGGACGTTGTACTGGTCGATCAGCGCACGGGTGCGTTTCGTGAACTCGGCGCGGTCGGCATCGGTCCACCAGTCCTGCATATTGCCGTCGCCGTCGTATTTGGCGCCCTGATCGTCGAAACCGTGCCCGATCTCGTGCCCGATCACCGCGCCGATGCCGCCGTAGTTCGCGGCGTCGTCGGCATTCATATCGAAGAACGGCGGCTGCAGGATCGCGGCCGGGAAGACGATCTCGTTCATCCCCGGGTTGTAGTAGGCATTCACCGTCTGCGGCGTCATGAACCATTCGCCGCGGTCCACCGGCCCGCCGAGCTTGTTCAGGTCCCGGTCGTGATCGGCGGCGTAGCCGCGCCGGTAGTTGCCGACCAGATCGCCCGCGTCGATCTCGACCGCAGAGTAGTCCCGCCAGCGGTCCGGGTAGCCGATCTTCGGGGTGAACTTCTCCAGCTTGGCCAGGGCCGCGGCCCGGGTGTCCGGACCCATCCAGTCCAGTTCGGCGATGTTGCGCCGGTACGCCTCCTGCAGGTTCTCCACCAGCTGCACCATCCGGGCCTTCGCCTCCGGCGGGAAATGCCGTGCCACATAGAGCTTTCCGACCGCTTCGCCGAGCAGGTCCTGGACCAGCGAGACGCCGCGCTTCCAGCGTTCCCGGTTCTCCTGGGCGCCGGTCAGCGTGCGGCCGTAGAACTCGAAGTTCTGCGCGACGACCTCGTCGGTCAGCAACGGCGCACGGGTGCTGAGCACCTGCCACATGGCCCAGGCCTGCCAATCGGCGCGGGGCAGGTCGGCCCAGGCCCGCGCAAAGGTCGCCAGGTAGTCGGGCTGGCGGGCGATGAACTCGGCGAACAGCTCGGGGCCCGACCGGTCCACACCGGCCGCGAGTGCCTCGGTCCAGGCGGTCCAGTCGAACTCCGGGTGGCGTTCGGTCAGCTCGGCGAAGGTGGTCGGGTTGTAGCCGCGCTCGGCGTCGCGACGGGCCACCACATCCCAGTGACCGGCTGCCAGGGCGCGTTCAAGCTCGAACACCCGGGTACCGATACCGTCCCGTTCCGGGAGCAGTCCGGTCACCGCCGGATCGGCGGCCGCCAGCTCGAACATCCGATCGATGTGCGCGATATAGGCGTCCCGGATCTCGGCGAAGTCGTCGGAGCGGTAGTAGGACTCGTCGGGCAGGCCGATCCCGGACTGCACCGCCTGCACCAGATAGCGCGACGAGTCCTTGTCGTCGGTGTCGATGTAGTAACCCACCGCACCGCCCACCCCGGTCCGCTGCAGCCGTCCCAGCAGGGCGGCGAAATCACTCGCATCCCCCACCTCGGCGATGGCCCGCAGCTCCTCGGCGATCGGGGTCAGGCCGGCCGCAGCCACCGTCTCGGTGTCGGTGAAGCTACGGAAGAGGTCACCGATGCGCCGCGCGTCCGGATCGGCGCCGGCGTCGGCCGCGCATTCCTCGATGATCCGGCGGACATCGCGTTCCGCCTGGTCGTAGAGGGTGCGGAAGGCTCCGTCGACCGCGCGGTCGGCCGGGATCTCGTACCCGGTCAGCCACTGGCCGTTCACATGCGCGAACAGGTCGTCCTGAGCGCGCACGCCGGAGTCGAGGTAGGTCAGATCGATACCGGAAGGTCTGGTCAGCTCGGAGGTCACGCAACCCAGTATGCCGGGTACCGCGCGGCCGCCGCCGGGATCCGCCGGGACGGCTCCGTGCCGGCCGCCGAGGCCCGGCCGAACGGCCGTGGCACCCCGCCGACGAAGCCGGATCAGCGGGCGACGATCAGCGGCACGAGCTGTTCGTCGGCGGTGCGCGCACCGTGATGGCCGAGCAGGGCCGATTCGAGCGGTTCACCGACCGGCCGGACCAGCACCGTGCGGTCCTGGGCGACGGCGACCAGGTCGCCGATCCGGGCCGCGATCACCGGGTCGGGTGGGGTCGGGCCGAACCAGTGTTCGTCGAGCACCTGTTCCCGGGTCGCCACCTGTGCGTGGGTGGTCAGTTCCTCGGTCCAGGCGGCGCGGACATCGGCCAGCGCGGCGGGGGATTCCAGGTAGACGTGACGGACCCGGGCCTCGCCGCCGATCAGCCGGACACCGTGATGCAGGCCGGGCCGGGCCTCCAGATCGATGATCTCGCCCGCCCGGATCATGCCATGGTCACCGGTGACGATCAGTGTGCAGGTGTCCGGCAGGTCGGTCAGCAGATCGGCCACCCAGGTGTCGATATCGCGCAGGACGGCGAGCCACTCCGGTGTTTCGGGACCGTGCAGATGGCCGGTCGAGTCCAGATCGGGATAGTAGGCATAGGCGAACCGCCTCCCGGACCCGGAATGTTCTGCGACCGAGCGGATCCCGGTCCGCAGCTGATCGAGATCGGCCGCCGGATGCAGCGTGCCCGCGGCCCGGAAGGCGGCCCGGGTCAGTCCGGAATCACCCTGGTACCCGGGGATCACATAGTGCACATCGATGCCGTGTGCGGCCAGGTCCTGCACCCGGCTGGACCTGGGCTGCACCTCTTCGGGCGGATGGGCGTCGAGCGCATCGGCACCGGTGGCCGTGTCCAGGCGCCAGCGCAGCGAATTGAGCAGTCGCGGCCCATGCGCATCCGGCACTGCGAAGCTGTAGCCGATGATGCCGTGGGTGGCGCACGGTGCACCCATCGCCAGGCTGGTCAGACTGGCCGAGGTGGTCGCCGGGAAGCCGGCGATCAGCGTGTCCGAGACATGCGCCGCCAGGGTCGGCGCGATCTCCCGATGCCGGGCCAGCAGCTCCGAACCGAGCCCGTCGATCACCAGCACCACGACATCACGATTGGGCTCGATACCCAGCAGATCGGACCCGCTCAGGCCGAACGACGCGGCAACGGACGGAAGAACATCGGCGAGTGTGTACGGCACATGGTGAATGTTGCCGGATCCGAGCCGAATCGACAGCCCGGATCACCGAATCCGGTTGCCCCGGAACAGAACGGCAGTCGTGGCCGGCCCATCCCAGGCCACGACTGCCGGAGAGCGGATGGATATCAGAGGATGGCGGGCTCGCGGTCGAATTCGTGGTCGTGGACGCCGGCGAGGAAGGCGTCCCACTCCGCATCGGTGTAGGTGAGGGTGATACCGCCGTGCTGCAGGGTAGTGCTGCCATCGGCGGTGGTTGCGGCGCGCAACGTCGGGTGGGTGCGGTGCGCACGCAGGGCGGACAGGAATTCGGTCCAGAGGTCCGCGGTGACGGTGATCATGGGCTCGTCTACGGGTAGGTTCGCCGGGTCTCGGCGGAATTTGCTGTCACGAACGAGCACCGCGTCGCCGTCGAACCGAACCTCGACGCACTGGTTACCGTTGTTGGAGCGAGTCGATTTGAACCAGCCGGATTTCACCGGCGTGCGGCTAGCGGTGGTGGCCATGTGCTGAATCTTACACGTTGGCATATCCCCTGATCAGAGCCAGAGATTCGGTACGTGACAGCGACTGCTCCAGCGCGCGGACGTAGGCGAAGCCCAGATCGCGGACCTGTTCCGGATCGTCGACGGTGCCGCCGAACACGGCACTCTCCGCCCAGGAGTAGGTAGGTAGCTGGGCGCTTGCGAAGTCGATCAGATGGAAGCTGGAACCCCCCAGCACCGCACCTCCCGGCGCCGTGAACGGGATGACGCGCACATCCACTGTGTCCAGTTCGGTGAGCAGTTCGGCGAGGTGACGCAGCTGCCCGGCCAGCACCTGCGGCCCACCGGTCTGCTGGTGCAGCACCGCCTCCCCGATCACGGCGGTGAGTTCCACCGGGTCGGGGCCACGCAGCCGGAGCTGGCGGCGCATCCGCAGCTCGACGAGTTGTTCCACCTGGACCGGCCGGATCATCACGTCGGAGCTGATCACCGCCCGCGCATAGGCCTCGGTCTGCAGCAACCCCGGCACGATCAGGCTGTCGTAGCTGCGGATACTCTGCGCACCGTATTCCATCCCGTACAGCCGCTGCAGATCGGCACCGATCAGTGCGGAGGAACCGGCCCACCACCCCCGTTGTTTACTCGCCTCCAGCAGGGCGACGAGTTCGGCGCGTTCCTCCGGTTCCACCTCGAGCAGATCGAGAACAGGCTCGATAGTGGTCCGGGTCAGGACCCGCCGACCCTTCTCGACATGCGACCAGTTCGCCGGGGTGAACCCGACCCGGCGGGCGAATCCGGCCGAATCGAATCCGCGCTGCTCCCGGAGCTCCCGCAGGCGCAGCACCAGCTCCCACTGCGCGGCGGTCGGTGAGACGGGTGCCATGCCCGCACAGCGTACGCCCACGATCTCGCCGATTCGGCTGCGAACACGCCAGCAACTGACTATTGTCATCAGCGTTACACGCCGTTACCCTGAGAAAATCGGTGGTGTTGGCCAGATATCTTTCTGAACAATCCGCCGTTATCGAAAAGTTTCCTGCTCTACCGGTTCGAGTACCAAGCTTTCCCAGGATCTGCAGCGAATACACAGCTACATCCAGTCTTGTTCACCCTTTCGAGCGACCTGCAAGCAATCGCTACGCCGGAAAGAGACGAGGTCGTGATGAGCACGTCGCGAACGGAGGCCGGCGGGTATACCGCGGCCGAAGAGTTCACGGCCACCCAGGACGCGGTAGCCCGCTGCCGCTCGTATCGCAAGAACCACGGCCTGTACGGCGTCGTCGACCCCGCACTCGGCCGGATCATGCTCGAGATCGGCGCCGTGGGGGCGGTGGTGATGCCGGCCCGGCTGGGCGAACGGGTCCGGTCCCGGATCACCGCCGACCGGCCCGGATGCGGGCCGATCATCGCGCACCCCCGCTCGGCCCGCTGGACCTTCCTGACCGGCCCGACCGACAACTCCTATCTGGATACGGAGCTGTTCGCCGAACTCTTCCGGGTATGTGCTGCGGTCGCCCTGCCGGGCAGCCAGATCGTGCTGCCCTCACCGGCGGACGAACGCAGCGGCTACCGCAGCTGGATACACCATCCGGAAAGCGACTACCGGCCGGACTTCGCCGAGGTCGTCGCGGCCACCCGGGCCGGCGCCCGGATGAGCGCACCGGTCAGGGACCCGGCTCCGGAGTAGGGGTCAGCTCGGATTCCAGGGTGTCGGCGAATTCGTCGTTGCACCGGTCGAGCGCGTCCTGATCGCCGCCGGCATCGAGCAGGCAGCTCAGATAGTCACCGCCGCCGACCTCGGTGAACAGATTCCACATGTACAGCGAGACCACGATTCCGAGCACCCCCAGCCCGATGCCCAGCCATGCGAACACGGCGCCGTCTGCCGTCCCGGCCCGGACCTTGTAGACCGCACCGATCCCCACCAGGATCGCGGCCAGTCCGAACAGGACGCCACCGACGACGGTCAGCCCCGCCGGCACCGCCACTATGCCGAGGACCAGGGCGATGATCGCCATCCGCTTGGTGGCCGCCGACCGATACTCCACCGGCACCGGGGAGGCCGCATCGTCCGTGGCCGGTCCGGGATACCGGATCGGCGGGGGCGGCGGCAGCGAATCGCCGGCTTCGGAGGCCCCGGCACCGGAGGACCGCGGTGAAGCGGCGGCACCCGGCAGCTGGGCCCCCGACCTCGACTCGTCAGCGGTGGTGGCCGCGGACTCATCGGTCGTGGCCGCAGACCCGGACTCGGGGGCTGCACCACCGCCATCGAGATCGTCCGGCACCGATTCGGGCTCCACCTCCTCGTCCAGGGCCGAGTCGTCTCGCGCCGGCTCGGCAGGTCGCATCGCAGCCGGCGGTGGTCGGCGCCTGGTCGGCGGTGGCTCGATCTCCGCCGAGCCGGATTCGGCACGGGAGGCCTGCGGCTCGGACTGTTCGGGCTCGGGCACTCCCCGGGCGGGAGGTTCGGAACGATCCGGCATCTGCGACCCCTTTCGGTCCACGGCGCGACGACCGGTCGGTGACGGGCGGGACCGTCAGGGCGTGGGTGTCGGTGTGACACTCAACTGCGACGTGACACTGAACTGCGACTCCAGCGTCCGGTTGAACTCCGACGCGCACTGGTCGACGCCGGCCTGATCGGTCGCCTCGTTCACGCAGTCCAAGTAGTCCCGGCCGCCGACCTCCTCGAAGGCGTTCCAGACCAGCAGGCCGAACAGGATCCCGGCAGCGGCGCCGATCACGCCCAGCGCGATCCCGAATCCGGCCATCACCGGCCCGCCCGCGGTGCCGGACCTCACCTTGATCGCGGCGATCACGCCGAACACGATCGCCAGCAGGCCGAACAGGATGCCGCCGACCAGCGTCCAGAAGCTGAGCACCGCCAGGATGCCGAGCACGAGTGCGGTGATCGCCAGCCCCTTACCCGGCTGCCGCGGCGGCATCTGCCCGTACATCGGCGGATACTCCCCGTACGGCGGGTTGTTCGGTGGATACGACATCGCACTCCCTCCTCCAGCGGTCGAGCGACCGCTACGGTTGCCCGGGTTCGATCAGGCACCACCGAGCCTGGCGTGCATCTCCCACACCAGAACTTCGGCTGGGCCGGCGGCCCGTACCCGTTGTCCCCCGGACCGGGTCATCCGGACTGCATCCCCCTCGTAGAGGGTGCCGACATCTTCCATCTCGACTTCCCCGCGCGCAACGAATACGTGCAGGTACGGCGCGTCGGGCAGCTGGACGGTTTCGCCGTCCAGCCGGGCCACATGGAAAGCGGCATGGCTGGAGTTGATCGAGATGGCGCTGCGGTCCCGATACCGGGGAAGCCCGGAAGCGACGGTCACGAGGCCACCGCGGGCCAGCTCGTCGTCGATCTCGAGCTGCTGGTAGCCGGGGGTGAGGTCCGGTTCGTCGGGCACGACCCACATCTGCACGAAGTGCACCGGTTCGTCCGGTTCGGCCACCCGGTCGGCAGGCCGCCACGAGTCGTTGCGTTCGGAGTGCAGGATGCCGGTACCGGCGCTCATCCGCTGCGCCAGTCCCGGGTAGACGACGCCACTGTGGCCGAGCGAATCCTGGTGCACCAGACTGCCTTCCAGCACCCAGGTGACGATCTCCATGTCCTGGTGCGGATGGGTGTCGAAGCCCTGGCCGGGCAGCACGATGTCCTCGTTGTTCACCAGCAGCAACCCGTGATGGGTGTTGTCCGGATCGTAGTGTTCGCCGAACGAGAAGGAATGCTTGGAATCCAGCCACGAGATCCGGGTCTTCATTCGATCGCCGCCGCGGTGGACGTCGATATGAGGTGTCGTCGCTGTGGACACCGCGTCCTCCTCTCGGGCCCTCGACCGCTCGATCCTCGGCACCGCCCGCCTGTCCTCCTGCTTACCGGACGGTGCTGCATTCCGGATTTTACGCGAGCATCCGGCGCATGAACGCCAGGCAACCACACCCTGACCTGTCCGGGGCGTGTCCACCCGGCCCGGCGAGGCGTCGGTACGACCACGGCCCGGACCACTGCCGGGCGGTAGCCTCGGCACGTGTCGACTGGTCGCTCCGATGGTTCCACCCCGGCGAACGAGCGGCCGGTATCGCTGCGGCATCTGTTCCGCGACCTCCGCCTCGTGGTGCGGGAGAACGCGCAGATGCCCCGGCTGGCCGTGCTGCGCCTGACCGGGCAGTTCGGTGACGGCATGTTCCAGGCGGCACTGTCCGGCGCGATCCTGTTCAACCCGGAGCGCGAAACCGAACCGCTCGCGATTGCCGCGGGATTCGCGGTGCTACTGCTGCCGTATTCACTGATCGGGCCGTATGCCGGGGCGCTGCTGGACCGCTGGGACCGCCGCAACGTCCTGCTCGTCGCCAATATCGCCCGGGCGATTCTCATCGCCTGCGCGGCGGCGGTGCTGGCCGCCGGAATCGAGGCGACCCCGCTGCTGCTCCTGGCTCTCGCCACCGTCGGGATCAGCCGGTTCGTGCTGGCGGGCGCGTCGGCGGCGCTGCCGAAAGTGCTCGCCCAGCGCTGGCTGGTGCCGATGAACTCACTGCTGGCGACGGTGGCCTCGGCCTGTGCCGGGATCGGTGCGGCCACCGCGGTCACGGTGATCGCGGTCCTCGGTGCCGGAGACACGGCCTCGGCGATCGCGGTGGGGCTCAGCGCGATCGCTTCGATCGTGGGGGCGGTGCTGGCCGCGGGCTACCGCCCGCATGTGCTGGGGCCGGACCGCGGATCCGCCGATCGGGTCGGCACGATCCGGGCCATCGCCACCGGCCTGTACAACGGGGCCCGGGCGGTCTGGTCGTCGGTGCAGGTGACCACGGCGATGATCGGGATCGGCGCCCATCGCATCGTATTCGGCATCGACACCCTGATCATGGTGCTGGTGCTGCGGCAGCCCGAGGCCGGCACCGGATTCAGCGGCGGACTGGTCGGGTTCGGCGTGGCGATCACCGCAGTGGCGGCCGGCATGCTGCTCGCCGCGGTGTTGACCCCGCTGATCGTGCCGCGGCTGGGCCGGCCGCGAACCGTGCTGGCCGGGCTGGTCCTGGCGGTCGTGGTGCAGCTGACACTGGTCACCCCGATCGCGGTGAGCGCGGCCACCGGGCCCGGTAACCATGCGCATCGGCTGCTGCTCGCCGGTGCCTTCCTGCTCGGACTGGCCGGGCAGACGATCAAACTCACCGGTGATGCCAGCATGCAGATCGACATCGACGACGCCCGCCGGGGCCAGGTATTCGCCCTGCAGGACACGGTCTTCAATATCGCCTTCGTCGCGGCGATCGCGGCCACTGCCTTCGCGATTCCGGCCGACGGCCGTTCGCTGCTCGCGGTGCTCGCCGGCGGCGGCGTGTACCTACTGGCCATCGCCGCGGTGGCGGCGAACAGCCGGCGGCGGTCGGCGCGGTGATCCGGACCGGCTATCCACCGGCCGGGCGGCCCACCTGGTGCGCCCAGGTGCCGCGGCCGTCCGGATCGGTGAAGAAGGCATCCAGGACGCCGTCGTCGTCCAGGTCGAGCGCGGCGATATCGGCCACACCGTCACCGTCGGCATCCCACAGCGCATCGTCGATCCAGCCGTCGCCGTCGAAATCCAGGGCGACCGCGTCCGGGCCGTCGAGGCCGCCCAGATCGAGGTCGGCCGAACTCGACCACTGATGCGGAGCGCCGGTGCCGGTACCGAAGCAATACTCGATCTCGTTCATATCGATAGTCGACGCACCCCGGCGCCCAACGGTTCCGCTGCGGCAGCACGCCCGGAGCACCGATCTCGCCCGATCCGGGCGAATCTGCGCCGAAACACCCGTAATCGCACGAACCATCGCCTCCGCTGGGCGTACCTTGTGAGCCCATGCAGCGTTCGATCGACCGAGTCGCTTGTCGACCACAGTTGCGCCGTACCCCGGGGTGGTCGCGGTGACCGTCGGCATCCCGCAGCAGCGGACGTTGCTGCTCACCGCCGCACTGGCCGGCAGCCTGCTGGTGCCCACCGCGGAGGCGCGGACGGCACCGCTGCCGTGGGCGCCACCGCCGGTGAACGCCTGCGGTGAGACCGGTTTCGACCCGCGCAGCCGCGAACCGGACCCGGACGCTGGGCCAGCGCCGATTCTGCCGCCCCGGATCGACATTCCGATCCCGATCCCGAAACCCACCCCGGTCCCGGTGCCGGCTCCGCCGCACGACAACACCAGAATCGATCCGGCGCCGCTGCCACAAGACCCGTGCCGCAATCCGTGCCCGGAGGTCCGCGACGCCGAACCCGATCCGGTATCCGACACCGCCGGGGGCTCGGGCTCGGTGGCCCTGCCGCACATCGAGATCCGCCCGGAGATCGAGCCCATCCCGATCCCGGTGCCCGGTGGCCCCGGGGAACCGCCCCAGCCGGCGCCGCCGGAGGTCGTCCATCCGGCCGAACCCGGACCGGCCGGAGCTGCCCCCGCGCTCCGGGAGGTGGTCTCGGTGGAACTGGTCGAACAACTCACCGGCCCCGGTTCGGCCAACCGCACCGATATGCGCTGGCAGGTGGACGGTACCGATCTCGGGGTGATGTGGGAGACCGAGCCCGGCAAGGTCGCCGTGGTCTTCGGGGACACCTTCGGCAAGGGCTGGCAGCCCGGTGGCGCCGGTCCCGAGGACGCCGACTGGCGGTCGAACGTACTGGCGTTCAGTTCCGACCGGGACCTGGCCGACGGCTTGACCATCGACACCATGGTGCAGGACAGCCCGTGCCATGCGGCCGAACTGCTGGGCAGCCGAAAGATCAAGAACTGGGAGACCACCACCATCCCCACCTCCGGGTTCGCGATCGGTGACCGGCAGTACCTCAGCTATATGTCGGTGAACCGGTGGAGCCGGATCCCCGGCCTGTGGACCACCAACTACGGCGGGCTGGCCTGGTCCGACGACGGCGGGCAGACCTGGACCAAGGATCAGCACGCCCGCTGGGACAACCTCTTCGGCCTGGGCCGCTTCCAGGTGGCAGCGATGGTGCCGCACGGCGACTACGTGTACATGTTCGGCACCCCGAACGGGCGCATCGGCGTGATCGGCCTGGCCCGGGTACCGAAGGCAGAGGTCCGGAACAAATCCGCCTACCAGTACTGGGTGGGCGGCACCTGGGCACCCGCCGCCGAGAACCTGGCCACACCGCTGGTGCCGGGTATCGCCAGCGAACTCTCGGTGCGCTTCGACGCGGACACCGGCCAGTGGCAGATGGTGTACCTGGATTCGGCGCAGGGCGCCATCGTGCTGCGGACCGCCACCGAACCGCAGGGAATCTGGACCGATACGGTGCCGCTGGTCTCCACCGCCGACTATCCCGCCGCCTACGGTGGCTTCATCCATCCCTGGTCCACCGGCTCCGACCTGTACTTCACGCTGTCGGCATGGGAGAGCTACAACGTCTACCTGATGCGCGCCCGGCTGGGCCGGTGAAACCGCGCAGGGGCCGGGCACCGGTATTCTCACCCGCATGGCCGACCCGCATCCGCAGCCCCGATCCGGCTGGCAGTTCTGGATCGACCGGGGCGGCACCTTCACCGATGTGGTGGCCCGCCGGCCGGACGGCAGCATCGTCACGCACAAGCTGCTCTCCGAGAATCCGGAACGTTACGCCGACTCCGCGGTGGCCGGCATCCGGGAACTCCTGGCCGCCGCCGGACCCGACGAACGGACCGCGCGCATCGATGCGGTACGGATGGGCACCACGGTGGCCACGAACGCCCTGCTGGAACGCAAAGGTGAGCCGACCCTGCTGGTGATCACCCGTGGTTTCGCCGATGCGCTGCGCATCGCCTACCAGAACCGGCCGGAGATCTTCGCCCGCGAAATCGTGCTGCCGGAACTGCTGTACCAGCAGGTGGTGGAGGTGGCCGAGCGGGTCGCTGCGGACGGTACCGTGCTGGCCGAACCGGATCTGGCCGCGCTGGCACCCGAGCTGCAACGGGCCTACGACCGCGGTATCCGGGCCGTCGCGGTGGTCTGCCTGCACAGTTATCGCTTTCCCGCGCACGAACATTCGATCGGCCGGCTGGCCGCCGAGATCGGTTTTCCGCAGATCTCGCTGTCCAGCGAGGTCAGCCCGCTGATGAAACTGGTGCCGCGCGGTGACACCACGGTCGTGGACGCGTATCTGTCTCCGGTGCTGCGCCGATACGTCGACCGGGTGGCCGGGGAACTGTCCGGCGTGCCGTTGATGTTCATGCAGTCCAACGGCGGGCTGACCGACGCCGGCCGCTTCCGCGGTAAGGATGCCATCCTCTCCGGTCCGGCCGGGGGCATCGTCGGGATGGCGCGGATGTCGGCGGCCGCCGGATTCGATCGGATAATCGGCTTCGATATGGGCGGCACCTCCACCGACGTCTCGCATTTCGCGGGCGAGTACGAGCGGGTGTTCACCACGCAGATCGCCGGGGTGCGGCTGCGCGCACCGATGCTCGACATCCACACCGTCGCGGCCGGTGGCGGTTCGATCCTGCACTTCGACGGCAGCCGGTACCGGGTCGGCCCCGATTCGGCGGGTGCGGTCCCCGGTCCGGCCTGCTATCGCCGGGGCGGCCCGCTGACCGTCACCGATGCCAACCTGATGCTCGGGCGCATCCAGCCCGGCCATTTCCCCCGCGTCTTCGGCCCGTCCGGGGATCAGCCGCTCGACCACGACCTGGTCCGGCACCGGTTCGCCGCACTGGCCGGCGAAATCCGGTCGGCGACCGGCGACGAACGCAGCCCCGAGCAGGTCGCCGCGGGATACCTGCAGATCGCCGTCACCAATATCGCGGGCGCGATCAAGCGGATCTCGGTACAGCAGGGCCACGATGTCACCCGGTATGCGCTGACCACCTTCGGCGGTGCCGGTGGCCAGCTGGCCTGCCGGGTCGCCGACTCCCTCGGCATCCACACGGTGTTGGTCCCGCCGATGGCCGGAGTGCTGTCCGCTCTCGGGATCGGGCTCGCCGATGTCACCGCCATGCGGGAACAGTCGGTGGAGCTGCCGTTGCATGCCGATTCGATGCCGCGCATCACCGCGGTCGCGGACGAGCTGGCCGATATCACCCGTGCCGAACTACTCGGCGAGGACGTCCCGGCCGAGCGGATCCGGGTGGTCCCGCGTGCCCAGCTGCGCTACGACGGCACCGATACCGCGCTGACCGTACCGCTCACCGAACCGGACGCCATGGCAGCGGCATTCGCCGAACTGCACCGGGCGACCTACTCGTTCATCTTGGACCGGCCGATCGTGGTCGAGGCGATCGCCATGGAGGCGGTCGGTGTCACCGACCCACCGGCAATCGCCGCGGCGCCCGGCGGCGCCGACCGGCCCAGCGCCACCGTCCGGGTGCCGATGTACGCCGGCGATGCCTGGACCGAGGTTCCGCTGCACCGGCACGCCGATCTGGCTCCCGGCGCCACGGTCACCGGACCGGCCGTGATCATCGACGACAACTCGACCACCGTCGTCGACGACGGCTGGCGGGGCACGGTGCACGACCTCGGGCATCTGATCCTGGAACGCGTGGTCGCGGTACACACCCCGGCGGCGGATACGGCCGCCGATCCGGTGCTGCTGGAAGTGTTCAACAACCTGTTCATGTCGATCGCCGAGCAGATGGGCGCCCGGCTGGAATCGACCTCGCAATCGGTGAACATCAAAGAGCGGCTGGACTTCTCGTGTGCCCTGTTCGATCCGGAGGGCAATCTGGTCGCGAACGCACCGCATATCCCGGTGCATCTCGGGTCGATGGGCACCAGTGTCAAGGAGGTCATCCGGCGCCGCCGCACCGGGTCGATGCGCCCCGGCGACAGCTACGCCGTGAACGATCCGTACCACGGCGGCACCCACCTGCCCGACGTCACGGTGATCACGCCGGTCTTCGACGCAGGCGGCACGGAGATCCTGTTCTATGTGGCCTCCCGCGGCCATCATGCCGAGATCGGCGGTATCGCACCGGGATCCATGCCGGCCAACAGCCGGACCATCGAGGAGGAGGGTGTCGTCTTCGACGACTGGCTGCTCGTCGAGGACGGCCGATTCCGGGAGGAACAGACGTTCCGGCTGCTCACCGAGGCCCGCTATCCGTCCCGGAACCCGGCCACCAACCTGGCCGATCTGCGTGCCCAGGTCGCCGCGAATGCCAAGGGCGTCGAAGAAGTTCGCAAGATGATCGAGCACTTCGGCCTGGATGTGGTCGAAGCCTATATGCGACACGTCCAGGACAACGCCGAAGAGGCGGTGCGCCGCGTCGTCGACGCCCTGGCGG
Source organism: Nocardia sp. KT25-26 (assembly GCF_056627695.1). NCBI lineage: Bacteria > Bacillati > Actinomycetota > Actinomycetes > Mycobacteriales > Nocardiaceae > Nocardia > Nocardia sp. KT25-26. Next base: position 287,829 of record NZ_CM152813.1, read on the forward strand.
ACGGTGAATACCACTACGAAACCGATCTGGGCGCGAAGATCGCGGTACGGATCACCGTGGATCGGGAGAATCGCAGCGCCCATATCGATTTCACCGGCACCTCGGCGCAACTGCCGGTGAATTTCAATGCGCCCTACGCCGTCGCGAATGCCGCGGTGTTGTATGTCTTCCGCACCCTGGTCTCCGACGACATCCCGCTCAACGACGGCTGTCTGCGACCGCTGCGAATCACCGTCCCGGCCGCCTCGATGCTGGCACCGGAGCCACCTGCCGCGGTGGTGGCGGGCAATGTCGAGACCTCCCAGGCGATCACCGGAGCCCTGTACGCGGCACTCGGTGTGCAGGCCGAAGGTTCGGGCACGATGAACAACGTCACCTTCGGCAACGACCGCTGCCAGTACTACGAGACGATCGGCTCCGGCTCGGGCGCCGGCGACGGTTTCGACGGCGCGCCCGTGGTGCAGACCCATATGACCAACTCCCGGCTCACCGACCCCGAAGTGCTGGAATGGCGGTTGCCCGTCCGGCTGGAGGAGTTCGCCATCCGCACCGGAAGCGGCGGCAGCGGCCGCTGGCGCGGCGGTGACGGCGCGATCCGGCGCATCCGGTTCACCGAACCGGTCACCGTCTCCACCCTGTCCGGCCATCGCCGCATCCCGCCCTACGGGATGGCCGGCGGGGACCCGGGCGCCCTGGGCCGCAACCGGATCGAACGGGCCGACGGATCCGTGGAATCCCTGGCCGGCGCCGATACCGCCCGGCTCGAACCCGGTGACGTACTCGTAGTCGAGACCCCGGGCGGCGGCGGCTACGGACCGTCCTGAATCAACAGCCGGAAGGATTCGAAGGCGGGGGTGAGCGGCGTGATCGCCCGGAAGTCCCGTTCGTCCAGGGTCAGGATCGCATCCGTCAGATATCGCTCGGCGAGAACGACATTGACCGCATCGGTGAGATCGAGCCGTAGTCCGCCGAACTGCCCGATGAGGCGTTGCGCAACGCGTAGGTCGTGGTGGTCGAGCGGTGGAACGAGAACCGCGCCCTCTTCGGCGGAGGTCAACAAGTCCTTCAGCACGAGATCCGCGATTCGCCGATCCTTACCGAACCGGGCGATGAGCAGATGGTCGACTTCATCCAGCACCAACGGAGAGACCACCGCCACCGATGTTCCGAGTAGGCCGCGGACCGTGGCCCCCGCCGGCGCCGCGCGGTCGTACGCAGCGATGAGCGCCGACGTATCCGCAATGAAGAAGCTCACCGTCCGTAGGCGTCGCCGAGATGCGCGTCGGCATCAGCGGCGAATTCCGGATCACCGGAATCGAATGAAGGCCAAGGCCTGTTCCGTGGCTCACGCGGCGCACGCAGCAGCACCAAGTCGATACCTTCACGAATGAGATCGGCTTCCGACCGACCGGCCGACTCCGCGGCCTGCTTCAGGCGCGACGTCTGCTCTCGATCGAGATATACGCTCGTCTTCACCTTCATGCACGTAGGGTATCATGTAGGGTAGATCGGTGCTGGATCGCGTAGATCTGCACCTCGGTCGCCTTGACGGTGAACCAGACCGGGTCGCCGATGGTGAGTGCGAGGCGGGCTGCGGCCGCCGGGCTGATTTCGGCGGTCGGGCCCGGGATCCCGGACTGCGGGTCGGTTGCGCGAACTCGGATGACTCCGCCACGATCGGTGATCTCGACGATGTGTCCACGGAACACATTGCGCGGGCTGCCGTCCGGGCGTTCCCGGAAGATCGACACCGCTGCCGGTGGGTAGACCGCGGCCGCCGGCGCCCCGGGCTCGAGGCCGCCGGTCGCCCGACCGGCGACGACCGCACCCGCTGCGTCGATGGCGGCGAACGCATTCCCGGTGCCGTCCGGAAGCTCGTCGGCCGGGTCCGCAACCGTGGTGCCGAACAGCAGGTTCAGACCGGCGATATCGGCGGCGAAGCGGCTGCGCGGGCGGCTGAGCACCTCGGCGACCGGCCCCGATTCGGCGATGCGGCCGTTCTCCACCACGACCACCCGGTCGGCGAGGGTCAGCGCGTCGATCATGTCGTGGGTGACCAGGACCGTGCAGACCGGACCGAACCGGCTCCGAAGGGTATGCCGGAGCAGGGTGCGCATGGCCGGTGCGGCCGTGACGTCCAGCGCCGCCATCGGCTCGTCCAGCAGCAGCAGTTCGGGGCGCCCGGCCAGTGCCCGAGCCAGGGCCACCCGCTGGGCCTGCCCACCGGACAGCCGGGCAGGGAGCCGATCGGCCAGGTCGGCGGCATCGACCGCGGCCAGCCAGTCGGCGGCCCGCTTCCGAGCCTGCCGCGCCGGGCTGCCGGTACTACCCGGCCCGAAAGCCACGTTCGCCAGTGCGGTCCGGTGCGGAAACAGCAGCGGCTGCTGGGCGAGCAGCCCGATCCGCCGCTGGTCGGGCGGCAGCGAAATACCCCGTGAGGTGTCGATGAGCACCCGGCCGCCCAGTTCCACCCGCCCCGAGTCCGGTTCCAGCAGCCCGGCCAACACCTGCACCAGGCTCGACTTCCCGGCCCCGTTCGGCCCGAGCACCGCCAGCACCTCACCCGCCCCGACATCGATCCGCAACCGCAGGTCACGGTCGTTCACCGTCAACTCGGCCCGCAGGCCATCGGCGGAATATGGGCCACGGGTCCGTTCGCTGCCTCCGACGGCCCGACCTCGGCCGGTCGCGACGACGGTGGACCGCGCCGCACCGACACCGGACCCCACCGATGCTGCCGAACCGGCCGCGGTCGGACCCGGACTCCGTCCGCCCGCCCCGGCCCGACCGGCACGACCTCCGATGCTGTCGGATACGTCTCGCCGCGTAGTCGGCACCCACCCGCCCGGCAGCGCACCCAGGGGTCCCGAGGCAACCGGCCGGTTGTCATCCGGTGCAGATCGGGTGGCAGCCGATTCGGCGCCGGGATCGGGCGGCAGCAGGTGGGCAGCATCTCCGGACGGGAGCCGAGAGCCACTTCGCCGGATCACCGGGTCGGTACCGCGGTAGGCCACCAGCACGATCACCACCGCGACGGCGATGAGCAGCATCGACAGGGCGACGGCGGCGTCGGGGTCGGCCTCCCGCTGCAGGTAGATCTCCAGCGGGAGGGTGCGGGTACGGCCCTGCAGGCTGCCGGCGAAGGTTAGGGTGGCCCCGAACTCACCCAGGGCACGGGCGAAACACAGCACCGTCGCCGAGATGAGCGCGGGCCGCAGCAGCGGGAGAGTCACGCGCCACCACACCCGGCCGGGACGGGCGCCGAGCGTCGCCGCGATCGATTCGTAACCGGTTCCGGCGGTGCGCAACCCGCTTTCCAGCGTCAATACCAGGAACGGCAGGGCGACGAAGGTCTGGGCGAGCACGACGGCGGTGGTGCTGAAGGCGATCTGCACCCCCAGCGCCGTCAACTGCTCGCCGAGCAGACCGCGCCGGCCGAAGGCCGCCAGTAGCGCGATACCTCCGACCACCGGGGGCAGCACCAGCGGCAGCAACACCAGGGTGCGCAGTACCGGCAGAAGGCGCCACCGGGCCCGGGCCAGCACCGCCGCCATCGGCACCCCGAAAACCAGGCACAGCACCGTACTCGCCATCGCCGTGCGCAGACTCAGCCACAACGCGTCCATCGCGGCCGGGGTCGACACCAGTTCGGGGAATCGCTGCCACGGCACGCCGATGGCCAGGGCCGCCAACGGCACCGCGATCAGCGCGAAACCCACTGCCGCCGGGAGCAGCAGCATCCGGGGCACGAACGTTCTCACGGCTCGCCGAATCCGGCCGCCGTCAATACCTTCCGGCCGGGTTCGCCGAGAATCCAGGACCGGAAGTCGCGGGCCGCTGCGGCACTGTCGGCATCGTCGAGGACCGCGATCGGATAGACGTTGACCGCGGCCTCGGCCTCCGGGATCGGCACGCCGCTCAGTTCGGCACCGGCGCGGGCGATATCGGTCACGTAGCCGATTCCGGCGTCGGCCTGCCCGGAGACCACCTTGGTCAGCACATCGGTCACCGATGCCTCCTCGCTGACCGGCTGCAACCGCACCCCGGCAGCCGCGACGACCCGCTCGGTGGCCGCACCGCAAGGCACCTGCGGTGCACACACCACCGTGGTCACCCGGTTCAGATCGGCCAGGCCGGTGATGCCGTGCGGATTGCCGGGAGCGGTGAGCACGGTGAGCACATTGGTGGCGAAAGGTTCCGGCGCCGTGGTGATCCGGCCGGAATCGACGACTCGCTGCATGGTGGCCGGGTCCGCTGCGGCGAAGAGGTCGGCGGGCGCACCCTCGCGCAGTTGTTCGGCCAGGGCCGACGACCCGGCGAACGAGAACTCCACCTGGATACCGGGATTCGCAGCCTCGAAGGACGATCCGAGTTCGGTGAACACATCCTGCAGGGATGCCGCGGCGAAGACGGTGATCCGGTCCGCACCGGTCCCGGTGCCGCAGGCGGTCACGGCGGTAGCCGCGATCAGGACCGACGCGACGGCAAGCCGGCGGATCAACGGTCCGGCTCCGCGGCCTGCTCGACCACGATCGTGGTGGCCTTCACGCTGGCCGTCGCCACGCTACCCGGCTCCAGCCCGAGTTCGGCGACCGATTCGGCACTCATCAGCGACACCACAGTGAACGGTCCGCACTGCATCTCCACCTGTGCCATCACCTTGTCGGTCACCACCCGCGTGACCAGACCGGGGAAACGGTTGCGGGCGGAGCTGCGGCTACCCATCCGGGCCCGCGGCGGCCGGGCCTGTTCGACCGCCAGCCGGGCCAGCTCCCGGCCGGCCACCACGGACCGGCCGGAACCGTCCTTGGTCGCCGTCAACGCTCCGCCGTCGATCCAGCGCCGCACCGTGTCGTCACTCACGCCGAGCAGCTCCGCGGCCTCCCGAATGCGGATCCCAGTCATGCGGTGAGCATATATCCGCAACTGCGGTAGTTCCACCTATTTTACACCGCAAATGCGGATACACGGCCGAATGTGGGTGGATATGTGCGCAACGACCATGGCCGAACCGGAGGGCGCCCAGTACGCTCGGAGCAATCATGGCCACGTATTTCGACCCGAAGTCCTGGTCACTGTCCGGCGCACTCGACCTCGGCAAGCGCCTGCTGGATCCCGGCTGGTTCGATCAGTGGCTGGCCTTCACCACTTCCTGGGTGGATCCGGTGGCAGAGATGGGTTCGGGCACCGTCACCGCACTCATGCCGGACGTGCTGATGACCGCGCTCAGCGAGGGCATCCTCAGCCGTTTCGGTGGCCAGGAGGTCACGGCCACCCTGCTCGGCCACGACCTCACGGCCACCCTCGACGTCCTCAAGGTGCGCCGCCGAGGCGCCCATTTCCAGACCAAGACCGTGCTGTCCGGTATCGACTGGGACGGGCATCCGATCGACCGGGTGACCGTGATCGCCAACGGCCTGCGCCTCGTTCCCGGCGTCCCGACCAAGGTCCGGACCCAGGTACTCGATATCGAGGGCGCCCTCACCATGGCGGCCCTGGTGGATTGGCTCAACGTGCAGAACCTGGACTGGCGACTCGCCCTGGACGAACGGGAGCGGATCGTGGCCCGGCACCGGCGCCGGAAGTTCACCGCGATCCTGGACGCCCGGGTGCGCGACAACCTGCTCACCGTCGACATCCTGCGCGCCAACTGGCGTGGGATCCGGCTGCCGCGGCGGGCGGTCGAATCACCCAGTCTGCTGTTGCAGGGCCTGCCCAACCGTGCGTCGGTGACCTATGCCGTCCGCGAAGGCGACCGGGTACGGTTCCGGATCACCCTGCCCGAGATGTCCGGCTCGTTCGACCTCGCGCAGATCCGCTCCGCCATCGTCACCGGCACCACCCTGATCGTCTTCTGATCAGGACTGTTCCCGCCACCATTCCAGCAGCGCAGCCTCGGCCTGCTCCCGGTCCATCGGCCCGCGGTCCAGCCGAAGCTCCTTCAGATACTTCCAGGCCCTGCCCACCTGCGGGCCCGGCGGCAGGCCCAGCAGTTCCATGATCGCATTGCCGTCCAGGTCGGGCCGCACCTTCGCCAGATCCTCCGCCTGGCGCAGTCGCTCGATCCGGGCCTCCAGATCGTCGTAGGTGGCCCGCAATGCCGCGGCGCGGCGCTTGTTGCGGGTGGTGCAGTCCGCGCGGACCAGTTTGTGCAGCCGGGGCAGCAGGTCACCGGCGTCGGTGACGTAGCGGCGCACCGCCGAATCGGTCCACTGGCCTTTCCCGTACCCGTGGAAACGCAGATGCAGGAAGACCAGCTTCGCGACGTCCTCGGTGAACTGCTTCGGATACTTCAGCGCCCGCATCCGCTTGCGCACCATCTTCGCGCCCACCACCTCGTGATGGTGGAAGCTCACGCCGCCGCCCGGTTCGTTGCGTTTGGTGTCGGGTTTGCCGATATCGTGCAGCAGCGCCGCCCAGCGCAGCACCAGGTCCGGATCGCCGTCTTCCTGGTCGATCGCCTGCGCCAGCACCGTCAATGAATGCTGGTAGACGTCCTTGTGCTGGTGGTGTTCGTCGATCTCCAGCTGCATCGCCGGCACCTCCGGCAGCACCCGCTGGGCCAGGCCGGTCTCACACATCATGTTGATACCGTCCAGCGGATGCTCGGCGCCGATCAGCTTGTCCAGTTCGGCGCGCACCCGCTCCGCGGTGATCCGGTCGAGCTCGGATGCCATCTCGGCGATCGCGGTACGCACCCGCGGGGCGAGGTCGAAACCCAGCTGGGCGACGAAGCGGGCCGCCCGCAACATCCGCAGCGGATCGTCGTGGAAGGAGTCCTGCGGCGCCGCCGGTGTGTCCAGCTGCCCGGCGAGCAGGGCGTCCATCCCGTTCAACGGATCGACGAAGGTCAGCGAACCGTCACCGGCGATCTGCACCGCCATCGCATTGACCGTGAAATCGCGGCGCACCAGATCACCCTCGAGCGTGTCGCCGAAGGTGACCTCCGGGTTGCGCGAGACCCGGTCGTAGCTGTCGCTGCGGAACGTGGTGATCTCCAGCTGCTGGTCCGCCTTCGCCGCACTGACCGTGCCGAACGCCAGGCCGCCGGTATCCCAGAGATGATCGGCCCAGCCTCGCAGCAACTGCTGCACCTGCTCCGGCCGGGCATCGGTGGTGAAATCCAGATCGGTGCCCAACCGCCCCAGCACCGCATCCCGCACACTGCCCCCCACCAGGTACAGCGAATGCCCCCGCTCCGCGAACCGCGCCCCCAACGGCGTCAGCACATCGCCCAGCTGCCGCAGCGACATCTCCGCCCCCGCCAGCAACCGGGCCCGCCGATCCGGCACACCCGCATCATCGGAAGGACTGCTGACCGGAACCGAGTTGGGCGAAACCACGGCTAGCAAGCTTAATAGCCACCCTTCCCACCCCCACCATCTCCCCCTCGAGGGAGCTGCCGTGGCGGCACCGCCCGAGTAGCCACCGCCACCACAACTCCTTCACCGGCAAAGCGGGACGACTCGATCCGGGAACATGCGCTGCGAAAACGTACGAGCGGCCTTACGCAACCACGCACGGAGCGACCTCGAGGAGCGAGGAGTTCGCGGCCCGCCTCGCATCCGAGTACTCGAAAGCGCATGAGCCGAAGGCTCGAGACTCGAGTGCTCGGATGCGAGGCCCGATAGGGCCGCGAACACGGAGCGGCGAAGCCGCGACCATCCAACACAGTAAGCTTGCTGAGTGTCTCCGGCCGATCGTGCGAACAATCGACGCCGCCAGCCGCGGCGCCGCGGTTCGGCGGCCAAGAGTGGTCGGCCACGGATGCGGACGGTCCGGGAGACGTCGGCGGGTGGTCTGGTGGTGGCGGGACTGGATGGTCCGGCGGAGCATCGGACGGCGGCGCTGATCGGCCGGACGGATCGCCGGGGCCGGCTGTTGTGGTCGCTGCCGAAGGGGCATATCGAGGAGGGGGAGACCTCCGAGCAGACGGCGGTCCGGGAGGTCGCCGAGGAGACCGGTATCGACGGTGTGGTGGTCGCCGAGCTGGGCAGCATCGATTATTGGTTCGTCACGGAGGGCCGCCGGGTACACAAGACTGTGCATCACTTCTTGTTGCGTGCGGTGGGTGGTGAGTTGTCGGACGCCGATGTGGAGGTGACCCAGGTTGCATGGGTCCCGCTGAGCGAGTTGGATTCCCGGCTGGCCTACGCCGACGAGCGGCGGCTGGCCGAGGTGGCGAACCGAATGATCGACCGGACGGAGACCGGCAAGCGATGAGGGTGGGACTGTTCCGGGTCATCGTGGCGGTCCTGGCTCTGCTCGGTGCGATGGCCGCAGCACCGGCCGCTGCGCAGGCGCAGTCGGGCGGGGTCGAGATGTCGGCGCCCCGGTTCCTGAAGCTTTCGCTGGATTCGGTGACACCGAGTTCGGTGACGATCCTGAGCGACCCGGTGCTGACGGTTTCCGGAACGATCACCAATATCGGCGACCGGGTCGTCGACGACATCAGCGTCCGATTCCAGCGCGCCGACCGGGTGCTCGACCCCAGCGGGTTGCGGACGTCGTTGCGCCAGGACGAGGCGACCTACGGATTGGTCGGGCCGTTCCATCCGATATCGGACCGGTTGTCGCCGGGGCAGCGGCAGCAGTTCACCCTGCGGATCGGGCTGCGCACGGCCACTCCCGAGATCGCGTCGTCGCTGCTGTTGACCGAACCCGGTGTCTATCCGCTGCTGCTGAACGTGAACGGCGAACCCGCCTACGGCACGCAGGCGAAACTGGACGAGGCCCGGTTCCTGCTGCCGGTACTCGGGCTGCCACCCGCCGGCCCGGATGCGGGCGAGGGTCCCGAGCTGCCGCCGGTACAGGCACAGGCTCCGCCGGTGGCAACGACATTTCTCTGGCCGTTGGCGGATCGGCCGCGGATGGTGGCGGGCCGGCCGGGCACCCAGGACGGCCGGATCGAACTCGTCGACGACGAGCTGGCGCGGTCGCTGAGTACCGGGGGGCGGCTGGACCGGTTGCTGGCCGCAGTCGAATCGGTGGTCGCGGATCCGGCCGATACCGTCGGCGACGGGGTGTGCCTGGCCATCGACCCGGATCTGCTGGTCACGGTGCAGGCGATGACCCGCGGATATCGGGTGCTGGCGAGCCCGTCGGATCCGGGCGGACCGACCCGGGACGGCACCGGGGTGGACGCCGCCGCCGCGTGGCTGGACCGGCTGCGCACCCTGGCCGGGTCGACCTGCACGGTCGCGTTGCCGTTCGCGCAGGTCGATGTGGTGGCGCTGGCCGCGGTGAACGATCCCGCGCTGTCGGCACGGGCGCTGTCGGAACCCGCGGATGTGGTGGACGCGGTGCTCGGTACCCGTTCCGTGCGCGGGGTGAGCCTGCCGGACTCCGGCAGCATCGATGCGGCGGCCGGGGGGCTGCTGCAGCAGCACGGCTTCGGCACCGCGGTGCTGGCGAGTTCGGCAGTCGGCGTGGAACCGGCGGCGGGACCGGATCTGCTGCAGTCGGAGACCGGGGCCGACGGTCCGGCAGTGGCGCCGGCCGGTGACCCGTTCGCGGCCGCACCGGATGTGGTGCGGGTCCCGAGCGTGAGCGCGACCATCGGCCCGCCCGCGCCGGGCGAACCGCCGGTGGATCCGGCGCTGCGGGTGGCGACCTTCGACGTGTGGTCGGCGACGGCGCTGGCCGCGGTCGGGTCCAACCCGCCGACCCCGTCGTTCACTCCGGAACTCGCCCGCTACGACCTGACCAACGATTCGCGCACCGCCCGGTTGCAGGATGCGCTCGGCGCGCTGAGCTGGACCGCGCTGAATCCGCGGCCGGACCGGCCGCGCTCGCTGTTGCTGATGCCGCCGCAGCAGTGGGATGCCAATGCGCAGGAAGCCGACGCCCTGCTCCAGCAGGTGGAGTTGCTGATCCGAAACGGGCTGGCGTCGGTGCGCAGCTTCCCCGATCTGCTGGCCCAGCCACCCGATCCGCGGCCGTTCGAGCTGGCATATCTACCGCAGGCCGGTGCCGACGCGGTTCCGGACCGCTTCGTCCTGCCGGTCCGGGAACAGGGACGCCGGATCACCGAACTGCAGCAGGCGATGGTCGAGCCGACCGATACCGGGCTGACGCCCCGGGCATTCCTGACGCCGTTGCGGGACGATCTGGTGCGCACCCTGTCGCTGTCGGACCGCCGGGCCGACGATCCGGCACGCCCGGATATCTTCGCCGAACGCCGCCTCGAACCGGTCACCGAGGAGGTCGGGCGAATGTACCGGTCGGTGACGGTGCTGCCGCCGGGCGGCGTGTACACGTTGGCGTCGGAACAGAGCCCGTTGTTGCTGGTCGCCCGCAACGAACTGCCGGTCGCGATCCGGGTCGTCTTCCGGATCGAGGCTCCGGCGGAGACGAAGATCACCGATATCGGTGAACAGCTGCTGCCCGCGTTCGGCAGCCGGTCGTTCCAGATCCCGACCGAGGTGAGCGACAGTCGCAACCTGGTTATTCCGATCTCTCTTACCACACCGCAGGGGGTAGCGCTGGGCGAGCAGACCTCGGTTTCGGTCCGTTCGAACGCCTACGGCCAAGCCTTGGCCATAATTACTGCATGCGCCGGATTACTGCTGTTCCTGTTGGCCGGACGGCGCCTGTGGCATCGCTTCCGCGGGCGGCCGGATCCGGCCGACGAACGGCACGGTATCGCCGGGCCTCGATCGGCGGGGGAGCAGGTGGTCAGTGAGCAGGAGGCACGATGAGGGGGGATCGCGCAGCGCTCGCCACACCGATCCGATACCGCTGTCCCGGACTGTGCAGGAGGCATGATGGGCGACGATGAACGCGCTCATCAGCAGGGCCCCCGCAACGATGAGATGCGCCCCACCGAGGAAGGTGGTGCGGCTGCCGCTCCGCGGGCGCCGTGGGAGCGCGCCATGAACAACCGCGATCCACAACCCGGCCGACGGCGACCGCAGCCCGGCGACCCCGCCCGTGGCCCCCGCCGGCCCGGCCCGGATGAGCAGACCCGCCGCCTTCCCGGCCCCGGGCCACACCCGGCTGCCCCCGATCGTCCGGCACCACCCGCCGGCCACCGCGGTACCCCCGGTCCCGACCCGACCCGGACACCGGCCGGCCGCCCACCCCACACTCCCGACCCGGGCCGCCCACCGGCACCGGGCACCGGCCGCCCACCCGCTGGGCCGGACCACCGGCCCCCCGGCTCGTCCCGACCCGGTATCCCCGGCCGCCCCGCTGCCCCGACCACCGGCGGCCGCCCGGCAGTACCTCCTCAACCAGGTCGCCCCAGCCCGGCCGGAGACCCGGCCGTACCCCCACGCCCCGGACCGGGTGGTCGCCCGACACCTCCCTCGGGCGGCCCCGACAACCCAACGCGCACCAGCCGCCCGGGCACCGGCGAACACCCGGCCGTACCCCCGCGGGCCGACCAGGCCGGCCGCCCGGTGCCGCCTGCGAGTGGGCGAGGCGAACCTCCTCGGCCCGCCCGACCGGGTGCCGGCGCGAACCCTGTCGTACCTCCGGCTCCCAGCCGACCCGGGACCGGCGAACACCCCGCCGTACCTCCACGCACCGGACGACCCGGCCCGCCGCCGGGAACCGGGCAGCAGCCCGGCGCACCAGGTCACCGACCGCCGGGTACGCCCGGACCGGCCGGTCAGCCGATCTCCGGTGCCGATGACGCAGGCCCGTTCGTGCCCGGGTACGACGCTCCCGGTTCGGCCCCACGACCCATGCCACCCGCGGCCGGAACGGGCGAGCACCCGGCCGTGCCGCCACGTCCGGCCCGCCCGGGACGGTCGGCGCCCGGGACCGGGCAGCAGCCCGCGGTGTCCGGCCGTCCTCCCGAAACACCGCCTCGGGACGACCGATCCGGCCGGACCGGGTCCGGCGCACAGCGGCCGGGTGGACCTCGCTCCGGTGAGCGCCCACCGGTGACTCGTCGTGCCGATCGACCACACGCGCCGAATGCCCGGCCGCAGCCGCCCGGTGCCGGCCATCGTTCCTCCGGTGCCGGGCAGCCGCCCCCCGGAACCGGCGAGCACCCGGCCGTGCCGCCGCCCCCGAGCCGGCGGGACGTACCCGGCGCGCCGGGCCGCAACACCGCACCACGGCACGCGGATGGTGGCACGGATTCCGCGGTCCCGCCTCGAACGTCCGCCCCGGGTCGCCCGGGCAGCGGCAGCCCCGGCACCGGCGAGTTCCCAGCTGCGCCGAACCGGGCCGGCCGACCGAGCGCGCCGCCGGCACCGGGGACCGGACAGCAGCCCGCCGTCCCGGGCCGTCGGACCGATGGTCCGCAGCAGGCCGCCGCCGATCGGCGGCGGGGACCGGGTACCGGTGAGCAAGGCGTCGTAGATCCTGCGGGAGCGGGCCCCGGTCACCGGCGACCCGCGCCGGACCGGGCCGAACTCCCGCCGACGGGCGTCCGTCGACCCGAATCTGCCACGCGCCCCGACGACGAAGCCACCGTCCGGCACCCGGTACCGGACGATGCGCACCCCGAGCGGTCCCGCGGTATCGGCGCCCGCTGGTCCGCGTCCGGCCGGCCGCAGCCCGGCCCGGCCGATGGGCCGACACAGCGGGTCCAGATGCCGGTCGACCCCGATGGTTCGGCGGGCCCGGCCACCGCCGAGCAGCCGGCCGTGCCACCGGACGAGCCCCGCAACGACAACGCGAAACTGCTCAAAGATTCCGGATCGATCGCTTTCGCGACGCTGATCAGCCGGATCACCGGGTTCGCCAAACAGCTGCTGCTGCTGACCGTGCTCGGACCGGCCGTGGCCAGTGCCTTCATCTCGGCGAACATGATCCCGAACATGATTTCCGAGCTGGTCCTCGGCGCGGTGCTGACCGCGATCGTGGTGCCGACGCTGGTCCGCGCCGAACAAGAGGACCCGGACGGCGGCCGCGCCTTCGTCCGAAGATTGGTGACGGCCTCGTTCACCGTGTTGTTCGCGGCGGCGGTGCTGGCTGCGGCCGCTACTCCGATCCTCGCGACCAGGGTGTTCGTCGATGCGGACGGCGAGGTGAACACCGAGCTGACCAAGGCGCTGACCTATCTGCTGGTCCCGGCGATCCTGTGTTACGGCATGTCGGCCCTGTTCACGGCGATTCTCAACACGCGGCAGGCGTTCAAACCGGGTGCCTGGGCGCCGGTGCTGAACAACCTGGTGGTGCTGGCGGTACTGGGTGTCTACGCGCTGACCCCGGGCGAGATCAGCCTCGATCCGGTGTCGATGGGGGATACCAAGCTGTTGGTGCTCGGCGTGGGTGTAACCCTCGGCGTCGCAACACAGGCACTGTCCCTGCTGCCCGCGATCCGCCGCCACCGGATCGACCTGCGCCCGCTGTGGGGCATCGATGCCCGGCTCAAACAGTTCGGCGCCATGGGCGCGGCGATCATCCTGTATGTGCTGATCAGCCAGATCGGCACGATCGTCGCCAACAACATCGCGTCGTCGGCATCCGATGCGGGCCCGGCCATCGTGGCCAATGCCTGGGCGATGCTGCAACTGCCCTACGGTGTCCTCGGCGTCACCCTGCTGACCGCGATCATGCCGCGGCTGAGCCGCAACGCCGCCGACGGCGACACGCCCGCGGTGGTCGACGACCTCTCGATCGCCACCCGGCTCACCATGATCGCGCTGATCCCGGTGGTCACCTTCCTCACCCTGTCCGGGCCCGCGGTCGGTGAGGCACTGTACGGCTATGCCCGGTTCGCCGGTGATGCGAAGCTGCTGGGCACGGCGATCTCCGCCTCGGCGTTCACGCTGATTCCGTACTCGCTGGTGCTGATCCACCTACGGGTGTTCTATGCCCGGGAGCAGGCCTGGACACCGACCTGGATCATCCTCGGCGTGGTGGCCGTGAAATCGGCCGTCGCGGTTTCGGCGCCGTTGTTCGCCACCGACGGCGACCAGGTGGTCATCCTGATGGGCATGGCCACCGGATTCGGCTTCACCGCCGGTGCGTTCATCGGTGGCTACCTGCTGCATCGCAGCCTGGGTGATCTCCGGATGGCCAATGTCGGCCGCACGGTCACCCGGGTACTGCTGGCTTCGGTCGCCGGCGGCGCCGTGATGCTGATCGTGGACACCGTGCTCGGGCTGGACCGGCTCGGTGGCGGTCCCGGATCGCTGGTCCGCGTCACCATCGGCGCGTTCGTGCTGTTCGGGGTGACCTTCGCCCTGATGCGCCTCGCCGGTATTCCGGAGATCATGGCCATCACGGTCGCGATCTCGCGGAAGCTGGGCCGGACCCCGCCCGCGCCGGACCTCGAGCCGGCGGTTCCGGCGGAGGACCCGTACGCGACCACGCTGCTGCGCCGCGACGCCTTCGCTTATCCGCCGACCTTCGACTCGAGCTTGGCCGAACAGACGATGGTGCTTCCTGTGATTCGTCCCGAGGCTGTTGACGTCACCGTACGGGAGCGGTTCCCGTACGCTGTGCGGCAGAAGAACACCGGTGTCGGAGCTGCCCGCACCGGCACGGACCAGGCCGAAGGAGGACCGAGGGTGAGCGACGACGCGGTGGGCCGCGCCCCGGCCGCTGATTCAGCCGCGCCTGTGGCAGGGGGAGTGTCCACCGATACGGACATAGTCGACTCGGACCGTACCGGCGTTGTCGGCGAATCCGACAACGTGCCGCCCGATTCCGACGCGGCGCGCCCGGCCGACGATCCCGGTGCACCGGGCGAGCCGCCACAGCGGGCCGATCCGGACGCGACCGTGGATGTCCGAAACGTACCGGCCGAACCCGATGCGGAGCAAGCCGGTGCTCCCCCCGCGGCTCCGCCGCCCGCCCCGCACCGGCAGGCCCGTGGACCGAAGCTGATGCCCGGTGTCTCGGTGGCCGGCGGCAGGTATCGATTACTGGCGAGCCACGGTGGCGCCCGCGGACTGAAGTTCTGGCAGGCGCTCGATATCAAGCTCGATCGCGAGGTCGCGCTGACCTTCGTCGATGCCGACCAGAAGGCCGCGGGGAATGCCGGTCACGACGGACCGCAGGCGATCCTGTCCCGCACGCTGCGGCTCGGCCGGATCAACTCGCCCGGCCTGGCCCGGGTGCTCGATGTGGTTCGCGGCAGTTCGGGCGGCATCGTGGTCGCCGAGTGGACGCCGGGCCGCTCGCTGCGCGAGATGGCGGATACCGTCCCGTCGCCGATCGGGGCCGCGCGGGCGGTCCGGGCCCTCGCTTCGGCCGCCGAGCTGGCGCACCGCGGTGGCGGCGCCCTGTCGATCGACCATCCGGATCGGGTCCGGATCAGTGCGTCCGGTGACGCCGTGCTGGCCTTCCCGGGCACGCTGGCCGATGCGGATGCACAGTCCGATGTGCGCGGCCTCGGCGCGATGCTGTACGCACTGATCACCGCTCGGTGGCCGATCCGTACCGGGGGAATGTCGGGCAGTGCGGCCACCGTCGGCGGACTGCGCCTAGCGGATTTCGGCCCCGACGGGACCCCGGTGGAGCCGCGGCAGATCCGGCCGGAGACGCCGTTCGAGATCTCGGCCGTCGCCGTCCGGTCGCTGGAGGCGAACAAGGGGGTGCGCACCGCGGCCACCGTCCAGCACGTCCTCGAGCAGGCGTCGGTGGTGGATCAGAAGACCGACTTCATCCCGGTGCTCCGGTTGGGCCAGCGGGCTTCGGCGCCGGGAGCGGACAGCCTCGCCGACCCGGAGCTGCTGGCCGCCGAGCAGGCCCGGGCCAAGCGGATGATGCTGATCATGGTCGGCCTCGGCATCCTGGCGGCCCTGGTCGTGGGCGTGCTGATCTGGTGGATGGTGAGCATCTTCGCGCCCGGCGCCAGCGACCAACCGCTCGACCAGCAGCGCAATATCGGCCTGACCTCGACCGTGATGGAGCCGGAACCTCCGGCACCGGCACCGCCGGCCGAACCTCCCGCGCCGGCCTCCGCCCCCGTCCCGATCACCGGCGCGACCGTGTTCTCCCCGCAGGGGACGCCGGACGGTGCGGCGAAGATCGATGCCGTCCACGACGGTGACCCGGCGACCGAATGGCGCACCGACCAGTACTTCCAGCAGTTCCCGGCCCTCAAGCAAGGAGTCGGGGTGCTGGCCACGCTGCCGAGCCCGGCGAAACTGGTCTCGGTGGCGGTCACCTCGCCGAGCCCCGGCACGATGGTGGAGATCCGGTCGGCGCCCACGGACAGCCCGACGCTCGATCAGACCCAGGTGATCGGTTCCGCACCGCTCGGTGAAGGGGTCACCGAAATCCCGGTGACCACCGATCAGCCTGCTCGTTTCGTATTGGTGTGGATCACCGCACTGTCCGATTCCGGGGGGCAATTCCAATCGGCGATCGGCGAGCTGCGCTTCGACGCGGCCATCTGAATGCCCAGCTCGGCCGTGGTTTACCAAACCTCGGTCCGGTTGGTGCCGAATCGTTACTGGCGATATGCTTCTTCCGCGCTCTCAGCAGAGAGCTCCCCGGGATCTGTCGGTGTCGGTCCCGGACGCTGCGATGTCATCCAGGTGAGCCCGGCGCGGCAGCCGGACGACGCTCGCCGATCGAGCGCTGGTCGAGGGGATACGGTTGTCGTCGGAAGTGAACGAGGTGGACCGCGGGGGGACAACGCGGCCGGCCGGGGTGCCCGGCCGTTCGTTCCGGCTCGACGAGGAGTCCGACGCCGCACTGCTCGCCGCTCATGTTCGCGGGGAACCGCATGCCTTCGCGGTGCTGTTGCGCCGGCATCAGGACCACCTCTGGCAGACCGCGGTACGCACCTCGTACAACCGTGAGGACGCCGCCGACGCCCTCCAGGACGCGTTGCTCTCGGCGCATCGGACGGCGGTGAAGTTCCGGGCCGAGGCATCGGTGCGCAGCTGGCTGCACACGATCGTGGTGAATGCCTGCCTCGATCGCATCCGCCGCAACAAGTCCCGGCGGACCCTCAGCTACACCACGGACACCCTGCCGGAACCGGCCGAACCCCGCAACGACTTCGCCGCGCTGGAGCTTTCGCTCGTCGTCGACAAGGCCCTGTTCGCATTGCCGCCGGACCAGCGAACCGCCATCGTCGCGGTCGAACTCGAGGGCCGCAGTATCGCCGAGGCGGCGGCGTTGCTGGGCGTTCCGGAGGGCACGATCAAGAGCCGATGTGCCCGGGCCCGGACCCGTTTGCAAGAACGTCTGCAATTTTTCCGCGATCCACGGAACCGGACGTAGCCGGGATGCGTCAATAACAGTGACGGACCTGGTGCCGATGTAAAACAGAGCACGGCGCCGACTGTGACATATGACAGAACTTGGAGGTGCGATGGCGTCCCGATCCGTACCGCAGCCTCCGTTCGATACGGACCTGCTGGCCGACCTGCATGCCGACAACCTCGATCCGGAACTGCGCGCCCAACTGTGGCCCGTGGTCCGCACCGACCCGGAGGCCATGCGCTATCTCGGCGACCTCGACGAGGTCAGCGCTGCACTCAGCACGCTCGGACGTGACGAGCGGATCATCCATCCGATGCCCGACGACGTGGCCGATCGCATGTTCCGGTTCGCCACCGAGTTGGGCGCGGATGCCACTCCTGCAGGCCAGGAGTATCCCGAACCGGCTGCTACCGACCCTCCGGCAGCTGCGCCGGTCGTTTCCCTGGCCGACCGGCGCAGGCGCCGCCGGCTGCAGGTGCTGGCCGCGGCCGCCGCAGTGGTTGCCGCAGTTGCCGGTATCGGGACGGCGGTATCCCTGTCGAACCGGTCGGAGCCGGCACCGCCGATCGCCGGACCGGCCGAGCCGGGCGGTACCGATCCCGACCGGCTGACCTCGGCGGCCGCCCTCGCGGCCTTGGGGAAACAGTCGGTCACCGGGTCGCTCGCCGATCCCGGCACCTTGCGTGCCTGTGTCCGGGCCAATGGACTGGACGGCGAGATTCTCGGCGCCACCGATATCGCCTTCGACGGCACCGATGCCGTGCTTATCCTCGTCCCCGGACCGCAGCCGCCGACGGTCACCGCTCTGGTGGTCGGCGCCGGCTGTGGTCCCGCCGACCCGCAGCAGCTCACCCGTCGCGACATCGGATAGCCCACAGCTGCGCCGCTCCGGGGAACAAACACCGTTTACGCTGTTGTTGACCGACACGTCCACAGCTTCACTTTTTCGGAAGGGCCCCATGAGCACGCCAGTTCACGACCTGATCATCGTCGGCTCAGGACCCGCCGGGTACACCGCGGCCGTCTACGCCGCCCGTGCCGAACTGGCACCGGTGGTGTTCGAAGGCACTCAGTTCGGCGGCGCCTTGATGACCACCACCGACGTGGAGAACTTCCCCGGATTCCGGGACGGAATCATGGGCCCGGACCTGATGGAGCAGATGCGTGAGCAGGCCAAACGGTTCGGTGCCGAGCTGCGCACCGAGGATGTCGACGCGCTCGACCTGAGCGGACCGGTGAAGAAGGTCACCGTCGGTTCCGAGACGTACGAGGCCTATGCGGTGATTCTGGCCATGGGTTCGGCCGCTCGCTACCTGGGCGTACCGGGCGAGCAGGAGCTGCTCGGCCGGGGGGTCAGCGCCTGCGCCACCTGCGACGGCTTCTTCTTCCGCGACCAGGAGATCGTCGTGGTCGGCGGCGGTGATTCGGCGATGGAGGAGGCTACCTTCCTCACCAAGTTCGCGTCGAAGGTCACCATCGTGCACCGCCGCGAAGAGTTCCGTGCCTCCCGGATCATGCTGGAGCGGGCCAAGGCCAACGAGAAGATCGAGTTCATCCTCAATGCCGAAGTGGTGAAGGTGAACGGCGAGTCCAGCGTCACCGGCCTGACGCTGCGGGACACCCGCACCGGCGAGGAGTCGGAGTTGGCCGCGACCGGGATGTTCGTCGCCATCGGCCACGACCCGCGCAGTGAGCTGATCCGCGGCCAGGTCGACCTGGACGGCGAAGGCTACGTCCGGGTGAACGACCCGTCCACCGCCACCGACCTGCCCGGCGTGTTCGCCGCCGGCGACCTGGTCGACCACACCTACCGGCAGGCCATCACCGCGGCCGGCACCGGCTGCCGGGCCGCCATCGACGCCGAACGCTGGCTGGCCGAGCAGGGCGATATCACCACCAACACCCTGGACCACGCCGACGCCCCCGTCGCGGTCGACTGACCGCGACCGTTCCACACCGCTAGGGAGAACACCCATGTCCGAATCCACCAACACCGTCGACGTCACCGATGCCTCGTTCGCCGATACCGTGCTCACCAGCTCGAAGCCGGTGCTCGTCGACTTCTGGGCCTCCTGGTGCGGCCCATGCAAGATGGTCGCCCCGGTGCTGGAAGAGATCGCCGGCGCGCATTCGGAGAAGCTGACCATCGCCAAGCTCGATGTCGACGCCAACCCGGAGACCGCACGTACCTACGAGGTGCTCTCCCTTCCGACGATGATGCTGTTCTCCGGTGGCAAGCCGGTGAAGCAGATCGTCGGGGCAAAGGGCAAGGCGGCGCTGCTGCGCGAGCTCGAAGGTGTGATCTGACCCTCGATTTCACGTCGTGCCCGTTCCACTCGCTCAGCAGGGCCGACGCGCCGTACGATGCCTGCACCCGGAATTCCCGAAATCCGGGCCGGGTTTGAGACAATCGACCGACGCTCCGGTCGTGCGAGGGTGTATGCCGTCGCATGAGTGGGTACCCGGGTTCGACGGAAGGAAAGGGCTCTCACGCATGCACCGACTTCGTCACGGCGATTCAGGACCGGCCGTAGCAGAGGTTCGGAGCACCCTGGCAGGTCTCGGATTCCTTTATGTGCCACCTGGTTCGGATAGCACGAACGGCGGTGAGTACTGGAAGGACACCGAGGCGAGTTTCGACCACAACCTCGATTCGGCAGTCCGCGCATTTCAGCAACAGCGCGGACTGCTGGTCGACGGTGTCGTCGGCCCCGCCACGTATCGGGCGCTCAAGGAGGCCTCGTACCGGCTGGGTGCCCGCACGCTGATCTATCAGCTCTCGGCCCCGCTGTACGGTGACGACGTGGCCACCCTGCAGCGCCGGCTGCAGGATCTGGGCTTCTACGTGCACCGGATCGACGGTTACTTCGGCCCGCACACCCACGACGGTCTGACCGCCTTCCAACGGGAGATCGGCTTGTCCGCGGACGGTATCTGCGGTCCGGATACGCTGCGGTCGCTGGAGTTGCTGGGCGCTCGGGTGACCGGCGGCAATCCACACCGGATCGCCGAGGAGGAGGTCGTGCACCGGGCCGGGCCGCAGCTGACCGGCAAGCGCATCGTCATCGATCCCGGTATGGGTGGCCCCGACAAGGGATTCGCGGTACCGACCGAATTCGGCGAGGTGTACGAGTCGGAGATCCTGTGGGATCTGGCCTCCCGGTTGGAGGGCCGGATGGCCGCGACCGGCATGGAAACCTTCCTTTCCCGGCCCTGGGGAGCCAATCCCAGCGATGTCGAGCGGGCCGAGACCTCGAATGCATTCGACGCGGATCTGATGATTTCGCTGCGGTGCGCCACCAGCAGCAGCCCGGCGGCAAAGGGTGTCGCCGGCTTCTACTTCGGCAATTCGCACGGTTCGGTATCGATGATCGGCCAGGTACTGGCCGGTTTCATCCAGCGAGAGGTCGTCGCCCGGACATCGCTGCAGGACTGCCGCACCCACCAGCGCACCTGGGATCTGCTGCGGCTCACCAAGATGCCGACGGTGCAGGTCGATCTCGGCTATCTCACCAATGAGTACGACGGATCGGTGCTGGCCAACCCGCGAATGCGCGATGTGATCGCCGAGGCCATCCTGATCTCGGTCAAGCGGCTCTACCTACTGGGCCAGGACGATCAGCCCACCGGTACCTACACTTTCGCCGAACTGCTGGCCGAAGAGCTGGCCGCCGCGGATGCGGGCGGACCGGCCGCCCGGTTCTGAGCCCGCCCGTCGGACACGATTGTGGGCCCCGCCGGATTCGGCGGGGCCCACAGTCTTTCCGGTGTCAGACCCCGATCCGGGTGGGTGCGGTCAACTCGGCAGCGGCGAGCAACTGATCGAGCGCGCGCTCGACATCTTCCTTCCAGCCGTGGTCGGAATCGAGTTCCAAGCGCAGCCGCGGAAACCGGTGATGCTCGGCGACCACCTCGAAACCCACATCGATGAGGAAGTCCGCCTCGATCATGCACGTCTCCGGAGCACACCCGGACTTCCCGCTGCCGCGGGCCGGGTCACGCAGGGGAGTGGCGATTCGCTCCATCAACCGCATCGTCGAACCTCGGCCGCGATCGGACAGGGCCGAGGGGGCGGGTCCGTTCCGGATACCGAACGCCTCCAGCGCCCGGACACCACGCCGCACCAGGTCCGCCACTACCGCCTGAATCAACCGGTCGGCGATATCCTCCCGCTGATATGGTCGCTCGGCGTACAAAGTGGTCAACAAGACCGCGTCCGGACTCACCGGCGAGGTCGGAAAGAGCCCGGCCCGCGGCACACCGCTCGGCGGGGAATAGAGGGCGCAACCGGCGGTCTTCCCATCGATCTGCGCGATCTGACCGCACGAGCCCCATTCGAGTAGCACCGTGGAGAGCCACGCCTCCTTCTCGAAAACCGGGTCGCTGAATGCCTGCGAATCGGCTGCGACAGCCGGATCGATCTCCCAGAACACGCACCGGCGGGTGTGCGCCGGCAGGAGATCGAGCCCGTCGAGAGTCAAGGCCGTGACGCTGGTCGACACCGGTCTGCTCAGCCTCCAGCTGTCGGATTCATCCACGCTCATTCAGCTCACGCCACATCACTACCAAGATGATCTCGCCTTCTTTCCGAATAGTCGACAGGGCATCTCATGTCACAGTGACGTATCTCGGGTGGGTCAGAGGTCCTTCTCCATCAAGCCCACAATGCGCTCCAAATCTTCTACCGACCCGAACTCCACAACAATTTTTCCTTTGCGCTTACCGAGACTCACGGTTACCCGGGTATCGAATGACCCCGACAGCCGCTCGGCGACCTCCTGCAACCCAGGCATATGAATGGGCTTCCGCTTCGGAGCCGGGGGAGCGGCCGGGTCCGGATTGCGGTTGGCCAGCAGCACGGCCTCCTCGGTGGCGCGCACCGAAAGCCCTTCGGCGACGATCCGCTCCGCCAGCAGATCCTGTGCATCCGCACCGGCTTCCAACCCCAGCAGCGCCCGCGCATGACCGGCGGTCAGGATTCCGGCCGCCACCCGTCGCTGCACCGTGATGGGCAGCTTGAGCAAGCGGATCATATTCGTCACCGCCGGACGCGAACGGCCTAGCCGGTCCGCCAGCTCCTCATGCGTGACATCGAACTCTTCCAGCAACTGCTGATAAGCCGCCGCTTCCTCCAGCGGGTTCAGCTGCACCCGATGGATGTTCTCCAGCAGAGCATCGCGCAGCATCGACCCGTCGGAGGTCTCGCGCACGATGGCTGGGATGGCCGCCAGGCCGGCCTCCTGGCAGGCCCGCCAGCGCCGCTCACCCATGACGATCTGATACCGATCGCCACCCGGCTCCACCCGGCGCACCACGATCGGTTGCATCAGACCGAATTCCCGAATCGAATGCACCAGCTCAGCCAGTGCCTCCTCATCGAACACCTGGCGCGGCTGCTTCGGGTTCGGCTCGATCCGGTCGGCGGCGATCTCCCGATATACCGCGTCACCGGGGGAGGCCAGCTCCGCCTCGGTGTCGGCGGGCTCCACAGCGTCCTCCGACTCCGGTGCGCGGTGCACAATCGCCTCGGCCGGCTGCGGCCCGATCGGGTTGAGGCCGATAACGCTCGCCGCCGCACTACTCAAGCCCGGAGCTTCCGCCGGGCCGGTCGGGATCAGTGCGGCCAGGCCACGTCCCAGGCCACCCTTCTTCGCCTGACTCATCGGTCTACCGATCCCTTCTGTAATCCACCACTACACCGTTGATCGATCATCGCGCACTCGGCAGGCAACGGCTCGACATCGCCTACTGCGCGTCGTTCGCCACCTGTGCACGTGCGGCGATCTCTCGCCCGGCGTCCATGTAGCTCATCGCACCACGTGAACCCGGATCGTAATCCAAGACGGTCATGCCGTAACCGGGCGCCTCGGAGACCTTCACACTGCGCGGGATCATCGACTTCAGGACCACATCGCCGAAGTGCCCCCGGACTTCCTCGGCGACCTGGTCGGCCAGCTTGGTGCGGCCGTCGTACATGGTGAGCAACACGGTCGATACGTGCAGCTGTGGATTCAGGTGCGCCTGCACCAGACCGATATTGCGCAGCAGCTGGCCGACCCCCTCCAGTGCGTAGTACTCGCACTGGATCGGGATCAGCACCTCCTTGGCCGCGACGAGCGCGTTCACGGTCAGCAGACCGAGCGATGGCGGGCAGTCGATCATGACGTAATCGATCTCGTAGCCGGCGATGTTCGCATCCTGGATCGCCGCCTTCAGACGACCTTCCCGGGCGACCATCGATACGAGTTCGATCTCGGCGCCGGCGAGGTCGATCGTGGCGGGGATGCACATCAGCCCGTCGCTGTGCGGACTCTGCTGAATCGCGTCCTGCACCGTGGTCTCGCCGATCAGCAGCTCGTAGCTCGACGGCACACCGGAATGGTGCTCGACCCCGAGGGCGGTACTGGCGTTGCCCTGCGGGTCGAGATCGATGACCAGGACCCGCATCCCCTGATGCGCTAGCGCAGCCGCGAGATTCACCGTCGTCGTCGTCTTGCCGACGCCACCCTTCTGGTTGGCGATGGTGAGGATTCGTTGCTCTCGGGGCTTCGGCACGGTCACCTTTCCTGGATGCAGAATCTGACTGGCGCGTTGAGCTTCCGCAGCGATCGGAGTCTCGTTCGCCGAAATTTGCCCGAACGGGGTGTTCCCATACGTGTCTGCGTCGAAGGTGCTGGAGTCCAGCATCCCCGGAACCCGTGACGTGGTTTCCCGTGAAACATTCGCTGGACCGCTCGACATTGACAGCTCCTAACCGAGAACTCGGACCACGTACCCCCGACGGGCGTCGGCGCCGTGAATCACAAACAGCATGTCGGACCGAACTCGATAGCCTGAGAACCTGGGGAGCGGAGTCACGGCACCCGACCAACGAGCGGAGCCTGCCGCTGCGACATCACATCCCACCGTGGCATCTACGCTCACGCCGACATGCCTAGCTTGCCAGCACCGCGCCGGATAGAAAAGCCGAACCGCTGCGTTGGGGGCACCTGAGTGTTCAATTCGGCGTGTCCGCACCCGTGTCGCGCATCGCCGACCCTCTCGGCTCGCCTATCGCGCATGTTTCACGTGAATCATCGCTGACTGATGGACCACCGAAACCGACACCGCGCAACCGCTGACATCATCCCAGCAGTGGTCCGCCCCGCCAAGACTGGAGCCTCAGTACACCTCCATGGCGACACCGCTCGTCGACCATCACCACCCGCCTGGCTCCGAACAGTGGCCGATTCCCTGAAGATTCACCGCCTCGCCGCAACCCCTCCAGCAATGCAGTTCCACTCCATGCGCCTACCCGCACAAGGTCCCCACCCCGTCCCTACTTCTCTGCTGTCCTCTGCGGGGGTCGACTGGTCTGCGGGGGTCGACTGGTCTGCGGGGGTCGACTGGCCTGCGGGGGTCGACCGGTCTGCGGGGGTCGACCGATCTGCGGGGCCTACCGGTCCGCGAGATCGACCGGTCCGCGAGATCGACCGGTCCCGGACTCCGTGGCCCACCGAGTGAGAAACCGGGCCGGGGAGCAGACTCCCGCGTGGTGCTTAACAAGTAGCGCTCCGGACCGTTTGGTGGACCCAGTAGTCAGTTACGTCGAGTGGCGAGACTGATCCCGGCGACCGACAAACCTCCAGCCGGACAGCGCACCCGAGAATCTGGTCGCCTCCGAGCACAAGCATCCGTTCCAGCAAACCGCGGGACAAAGGGATCCCAGGACGCGGCGACCGGCCGCGGCCGCGATACCTGCCGCGGGGGACCGGCCCCGCGGGACGGAGGCACCGGCATTGCGAGGCCGCGGCGGCCCCGGCCACACCCGAACTCACGGTGACACCGGGCGCGGCGACGCTATGTCACCAGACAGCACCAATCGGTGCGTTGATGCTCCACCGCCCAGTGCCGCTGCATAGGCCGACAATGTCCGATAGCACAACAGCACCTGATCGCTCGGACCGCCGACAGCTCAGCGGCGCCGGGTGGTCGGGTGGCCGGGGTGGCCGGGGTGGCCGGGTGCCGCCCGGTGGGCGGGTGCCGCCCGATGGCCGGGTGCCGCCCAGTGGCCGGGCATCGCCCAGTGGCCGGGTGCCACCACGCGGTCGAGCGCTACCCGACGGTCCGGTGCTACCCAGCAGTCCAGCACCACCCAGCAGTCCAGCACCACCCGGCCGATCGGCCACGAGTCCGGTGCACGACCGCGCTCGGCACATCGGGATCGGCATTCGTTCACCTCATTCGGCAAGTGGCCGTTTGAGGATGTGGCGCGAGGGGGGAGGAGTCAGGGAAGAACTCCGATGCGTGCACAGCTGGAGGTCGGCGGTCCATGTCGGCCGGCGCACCCACAGCGATGCGATGGCCCGCAGGGGGAGTCGGAGACCGTGGACCGCACTCCATCAGCCGGGAGGGTTCGTTTGAGGCGATGCTGCCAGAAGCTCTGGATTCACGTGAAACATCGATCTAGTGCTGTGACCGCATAGGTCCGCCGGGTTGGTCAGGCCGCGACGGGGAGGGGGCGCCCGCCCCAGTGGATGCCCTTCTCGCTGCGGATGCGGGCGCGTTCGCGGCGCTGGACAGTCAGGGTGTTCGCGGCACCCCTATTTCGGCGTTGACGCCCCAGAGTGTGTCATCGCCGATCGAGTAGCAGCCGTGGAAGTACCGGACGCTGTGGGTGCGGTGGTGGGTCGCGGGGTGTCGCTCGGAGTGACCGGCCGGAGCCGCCAGTGGGGCGGATGCCGAGCGGCCCGAACTCGTCGAACGCGAAGACGAGGCCGGGGAAGCGGTCCAGGACGTGCTCGATGCGGTCGAGCTTGGTGTCACGCTCGGGGCGGGGGACCCCTTCCAGGTCTCGGTGCGCTGGAAGGTGATGCCCGGCGGGCGAGCAGGCAACGTAACGCCTCGCGGCCGATCCGGATCACGCGGCCGTGCACTTTCCGTATGTAGGTCGCGGAGAGTTCCGTGTTCCACGGGAAACATCGATCCGCTGACGCGATTGCGGCGACGGCCGAACCCCGATCTGCGGACGGAACCGGGCGTCGTCGAACTGCTCGGCGGCCTCGACGTCGGCCTGCTACTCGACGCCATCCGGGGTCCGTAGCATCCGGCACTGACGCCGTCTCACTCTCGCCGCATACCGCGACCGCGCGCCTTCTTGCTGCGATCGGCCGGGCGGGCACCCCGGCGATGTGGACGCTCGGCACGGGGGAGGAGTTCGGCACTGATCACCAAGGTCGGCGTTTCGACCAGACCGGCTCCGCACCCGAGGACTTTCAGATCGGTCGCGCCTTCCCGAATCAGCTCGGCGCCGTCCCGCTCGAGCTCATCGGCGGCGCTGGTTCCCTTGAGCGCCAACATCCGGCCGTGGTCGCGCAACAATGGCAGCGACCACCGCGCAAGCTTCGCCAGCGGCGCCACCGCTCGCGAGGTCACCACATCGGCGCCGCCGGCTTCCTTGATCACACCGGACTGCTCGGCGCGGCCGCGGACGACGGTGACGTCCAGGCCGGACTCCTCGATGAACTCGCTCAGGAACACGGTCCGTCGCAGCAATGGTTCGACGAGCGTGATCCGGAGGTCCGGGCGTGAGATCGCCAAGGGGATACCGGGCAGGCCCGCACCACTTCCGATGTCCACGACGGCGGCGTCCGTGTCGATCAACTCGCCCACGACCGCACAGTTGAGAATGTGCCGATCCCAGAGACGGGGAACTTCCCGCGGCCCGATCAGCCCGCGCTCCAAACCGGCGGTCGCAAGCGCGGCATAGTACTGCTCGGCGATCGGCAGACGATCACCGAAGACACGCACTGCGGCTGCGGGCGGCTGCGTGGCTGCCGGCAGCACACCGGGCTCTCGTTCCACGTGAAACAACCTTCCGTTTGATCGGACGAACGATGTGCGGCGGATACGCCGAGGGCCCCCGGTCCGACGACCGGAGGCCCTCTCAACTGTCCGCGGTCACGGCGCCCTCAGCCTACTCGGGAACTACCACCACGTGACGATTCGGCTCGGCACCTTCACTCTCACTGGTGACACCGTCCATGGCGGCCACCGCATCGTGCACGATCTTCCGCTCGAACGGCGTCATCGCCGACAACGCCTCGGACTCACCGGACTTCCGGACCCGTTCGGCGGCGGCGGTACCGAGGGCGGTCAACTCGCTACGCCGCTTCGCGCGCCAGCCCGCGACATCGAGCATCAGCCGGCTACGAACACCAGTCGCCTGCTGAACGGCGAGCCGAGTCAACTCCTGGAGCGCATCGAGAACCTCGCCGTCCCGACCGACCAGCTTGGTCAGATCGCGGCCGCCATCGATACTCACGACCGCACGATCGCCTTCGACGTCCAGATCGATATCACCGTCGAAGTCCAGTACATCGAGCAACTGCTCGAGGTAGTCGCCGGCGATCTCGCCTTCCTCGATCAGCGCTTCCTCTGCCTCGCTCGCAACGTCCACGGTCGTCGACACAGTGGCGTCCCCTCCGTCGGTCTCAACAGTCATTGGATACCTCTATCTGATAGCCGCGCCGCCGGGCCGGGGAACGGTCCCGGACATCTCCGGCGGCGCGGGTCGGCTGGGATGGGGATGGGGGGTCAGCGTTTGCGCTTCTGGTTGGCGCGTCCCCGATTTCCGGGTCGCTTCTGCCCACTCGGGCGTTTACCGCCGCCCTTACCCGACTTCGGCTTCGCCGAACTCTTCGCGCCACCGGAGGTCGTGGTCGAGCCACCAGTCGTCGACGCATCCGGCGCCTCGGAGCCGCCGGACTGCTTCTTACGGGCGTCCACCGGTTTGGCTCCCGGCTTCGGCGCGTTCGCCGCCTGCGCCTCCAGCTTGGCCTGCTTCTTGGCTTCTTCTTCCTTGGCCATCCGGCCGAAGACGAAGTGCTGCTGTACGTAGGTCCAGGCGTTGTTGGCGACCCAGTAGATCAGGATTCCGATCATCAGGAAGGGGCCACCGACCAGAACGCCGAGCGGAAAGACATACAGCGCAAGCTTGTTCATCAGCGCGGCCTGCGGGTTCGCCAGTGCCTCGGGGCTCTGCCGGGCGACCGATGCCCGCGCGTTGAAGTGGGTGGCGATACCGGCGATGATCATCAGCGGAATCGCGACCATGGCGATGTTCAGTTTGGTCGGGACGCCGCCGAAGTCCTCGAAGGCCAGCAGTTCGTTCGCCGGCGCAATGATGTGCGAGGCGAGTGGGGCACCGAAGATCCGGGCGCTCAGGAAGGACTGGACGTCTTCGACACTGAACGCATAGTTGGACAGGTTCGCATTTTCTTCCGGCGTGAGACCGAGCTGCCCGAACCCGTGGCCGGTGCGGTTGAACGAGCGCAGCACGTGGAACAGACCGAGGAAGACCGGCACCTGCAGCAGCACCGGCAGGCAACCCATCAGCGGGTTGAAGCCGTGGTCCTTCTGCAGCTTCTGCATCTCCATCGCCTGTTTCTGGCGATCGTTCTTGTATTTCTTCTGCAGCTCCTTGATCCGCGGCTGCAGCTCCTGCATCTGCTTCTGGGTTCGCACCTGCTTCACGAACGGCTTGTACAGCACCAGCCGCAGTGTGAAGACCAGGAACACCACCGAGAGCGTCCAGCTCAGCCCGCTGTCCGGGCCGAACGCAAACCCGAAGACCTGGTGCCAGAATTTCAGAATCCAGGACACCGGCCAATAGATGAAGTCGAGCACGGCTCTATGTACTCCCGTCGTTCGGTTTACAAGCTGGGCGCCACCCGCGCTCGGGCACGGGATCCCAACCACCAGGGTGCCAGGGCGCGCATTTGGCCAGGCGCACGACCGTCAGTACCAGGCCGACGATCAGGCCACGGCTGCGCAGAGCCGTCACCGCATACTCACTACAGGTGGGGGTGAACCGGCAGACCGGCAGGCGGGTGGGGGAGACGTAGGTCCGGTACAACTCGATCAGGAAGATCAGTGTATTCGCAGGTAACCGGACGGCGGTGGTCCGGATACTCATCCCGGATCACCGGTGCTGCGACCGACCGGAGGCACCGGCGGCGTCCGCACGCCGAGCTTGCGCAGACCGGCGCGCATCTGACGCAGCAGCTGCTCGGAATCTGCCGTGGCGGCTCCGGGCAGCGCCCGGATCACGATGTCGGTGTCCGCAGCGGTTTCGGGAAGTATCCGGGCGCAGATATGACGCAGGCGGCGGGCCACCCGGTGGCGAACCACCGCGTTACCCACCGCCTTGCTCACTATCAACCCGAACCGCGGCCCGCCGGCTCGCGCCAGTTCCGCGGTCGGGATCACTCGCCCGGTGGACGGATCGGCAGCATCGCCGGACTCGACGAACTCGTGCGTGTACGCGTGAACGACCAGGTCTCGTCTCCCGATTCGCTGGCCGCGGCGCACCGTGCGGGAGAAGTCGGCACGATGATGCAACCGATACGGCTCAGGCAACACCCGAGCGTCCGTACCGGATCAGGCAGTCAGTGCAGCGCGGCCCTTGCGGCGACGCCCCGACACGATCGCGCGGCCCGCACGGGTCCGCATCCGGAGGCGGAAGCCGTGCACCCGCGCCCGACGACGGTTGTTCGGCTGGAACGTCCGCTTGCCCTTGGCCACGGTCAACACTCCTCGAGTAGGTGGGCACCGGCCGGTGCCCGAAGCTTTGTTCGGTGATTCGGATGTCTGCGGGCCGGATGTGCAGGGAACATCCGCGCAGCAGCCCGGGCGATCGATGCGCCGTCCGTGTGCACAGAGCAGCACGCCACCGCACCAGGGGTGACTGTACGAGAGTACTTACCCCGCTGGACCGGGTCAAACTCGCCCCCCGCCGGGCCGCGGCCGAGCGGGCATGGCACGATGTCGGTACTGCTGCCCGGCAGATGCGCCAGGCATGCCGCCGAGAAACCGCAGGTCCAGGCGTTTTCCCAGGTCACGCGCCGACACGAGCGGGCTATCCCCAGGTTTTTCCACATCTGTGGATAATTGTGTGGAAAGAATGCTGGAGTGGCATATTCATGGGGCCGACGGTGCCCGCGTAGCTGTCCGGACTCCGGGATCGGGCGGCGCTCGACCGGTTTCGGGCGCTGCGTTCCGTTGGGGCGCCCACACCCCGCGTTCCAACCGAGGTGATGATTCCGGGGAGGAAGCTGCATGGACGACGAGCAGAACGTGCTGGCCACAGTATGGCCGGAGGTGGTCGCAGAGCTGACCGCCGGCTCGCCCGACGGCGCGATTCCCGCCGTGACCCGGGCGCAGCAGGCGTGGTTGAACCTGGTGAAACCGCTCACGGTGGTCCAGGGATTCGCCCTGCTCTCGGTGCCCTCCTCGCTTGCCCAGGAGGCGATCGAGCGCGATCTGCGAGAACCGATCCTGTATTCACTCGGGCGCCGGCTCGGTCCGCAGGTGGAGGGCCTGGGCGTGCGTGTCGCCGCGCCCAACACTCCCGGCGGTGAGCGCACCGCGGCGGCGCCCCGGCACGCCCGGATGACCAGCCGCCCGGAACGCCCGCAACCGGCGCGGCCGCCGGCCGCGCCGCCCGGCACCGACCCCGCCGACCCGCAGTTCCGTACCCCGGCGGAGTTCGCACGGCCTCGATTCGACTCGAACCCGAACGACCTTCCGGCCTACGCCCCCGCCCCGGCACCTACCGACTACGAACCGGACGGATTCCGGGGCCGGCCGAACCGGCCCGAAACCGACGACTACGCCGGCCGCCGCGATCCGGAGCCGGCGGGCAATCCCACATCGGACGCCCCGGGCTATCGCGGTGACGATCGCGACACAGCGGAGTTCCCCGGAGTCGACACCGAACCCACCGCGGTCTATCCGATCCCGGACTTCACCAATGGTGCGTTCCCGCCGCCGGTCGCACCCGAGGAATCGGCGCCGATGTCGCGCCCCGCACCCCGCCGTGAGTCCGGCCGCCGCGATCACACCCCGCCGGGGCAGGAATCGCTGTTCGCCCCGGAACAACCGGCGGACCGGCCGCTCACCGAGGCCGACCGAGGTCCTGCCGGGCCGGGCGAGCAGCGCAGGTTCGACGAGCAGCGACCGGCGCGGGAGCCCGCACCGAACGGCCCGGGACCGGTCGATGAACCGGTCGTCGATGTGCGGAACAACTGGCCGACTTATTTCGCCGGTAAGTCGGAGGACAAACCGGCGCCGGCGCAGTCCTCGGCGAGCCTGAACGCGAAGTACACGTTCGAGACGTTCGTCATCGGAGCATCCAACCGCTTCGCGCACGCGGCGGCCGTCGCCATCGCCGAGGCCCCGGCGCGGGCCTACAATCCGCTGTTCGTCTGGGGCGCTTCCGGACTGGGCAAGACACATCTGCTGCATGCCGCCGGCCACTATGCGCAGCGACTCTTCCCGGGAATGCGGGTGAAGTACGTCTCCACCGAGGAGTTCACCAACGACTTCATCAACAGCCTGCGCGACGACCGCAAGGTTGCGTTCAAGCGCCGCTACCGCGAAACCGACATCCTGCTGGTCGACGACATCCAGTTCATCGAGGGCAAGGAAGGCATCCAGGAGGAGTTCTTCCACACCTTCAACACGCTGCACAACGCCAACAAGCAGATCGTGGTGTCCTCGGACCGGCCACCCAAACAGCTCGCCACCCTCGAGGAGCGGCTGCGCACCCGGTTCGAATGGGGACTGATC
Source organism: Nocardia sp. KT25-26 (assembly GCF_056627695.1). Lineage (NCBI taxonomy): Bacteria > Bacillati > Actinomycetota > Actinomycetes > Mycobacteriales > Nocardiaceae > Nocardia > Nocardia sp. KT25-26. The sequence continues at coordinate 319,566 of NZ_CM152813.1, forward strand.
ACCGATGTGCAGCCACCGGAACTGGAGACCCGAATCGCGATCCTGCGTAAGAAGGCGCGGATGGATCGGCTCGATGTGCCGCACGACGTGCTGGAGCTGATCGCCAGCCGGGTGGAGCGCAACATCCGGGAGCTCGAGGGCGCCCTGATCCGGGTCACCGCGTTCGCCTCGCTGAACGGTCAGCCGCTGGACCTGTCCCTGGCCGAGGTGGTGTTACGCGACCTGATGCCCGATACGGCGACGGTCGAGATCAACGCGGCCACGATCATGGCGGTCACCGCGGAGTACTTCAACACCACGCTCGACGAGCTGACCGGCCCGGGCAAAGCGCGGCCGCTCGCCCAGGCGAGGCAGATCGCCATGTATCTGTGCCGGGAGCTGACCGATCTTTCCCTGCCGAAGATCGGCCAGGCGTTCGGCCGCGACCACACCACCGTGATGTACGCGGAGAAGAAGGTTCGCAAGGAGATGACCGAGCGGCGCCGCGTCTACGACCAGGTTCAGGAACTCACCGCACGGATCAAACAGCGGTCCCGCTGAGCCGACGCGGCGCTCCGCGCCGGCTCATCCCCAGCCCGTTCCGGGCAGTCATCCACAATCAGTCCATCCCCACCCTGTGCACCGCCCTGACCTGGGGCGGTGCATTTTTTGTCCTGTGGATTCCTCGAGGAATCCCTGTGGACTCCTCGAGGAATCCCGAGGTTGTCCACCAGTTTGTGCACAGCAGTTGGGGATCAACCTGGGGGTCTTCGCTAACAGGCAGTTGTCCACACCATCCACAGCTCAGCTACCCACAGCCTGTGGACAGCAACTGACCAGCGACGATGCCGCAACCGCCCTGTGGATTCCTCGAGGACTTCTTGTGGACTCCTCGAGGAATCCACTGGTCTACCCCCAACCGGGGGCACTGTGTGTACAACCCGGCGGATTCGGTGGAACAACCGGTGGACTACTCGAGGATGAACTTGGGACAGTCCGGGGGCGTCCACAGCCGCTCACAATTCATCCTCGAGCCACCCCCACGTCATCCCCACGCCAACATGCCCACTGACCTGCGGATACCGCTGGATTCCACAGATTCCACAGGGCCTATTACTACTTCAGTTATTTCTCTTGAAGATCTCTCTTTGAAACAGGGGGTGTGGAAAGTTGCTCGGCAACGTCGCGTAGCGCCCGGGGCCGGTCCACAAGACGCCGGGAGGAGAGGGATGGCCGGTGCTGTGCCCGGCCACCGGATCCCGACACGTCCCCGTCGGGTACCCCGGATGAGCCGATTCAGGGCAGAATGACAACCGGTCCCCGCCGGACCGAGGTATCCAGCCCGGGCTGGGGCCGGACCGGATCCGCGGGGTAGGTTCGGGGTACACAGCGATCCGGATACGACTTTGGAGAGGACAGATCGGGCGATGGAGCTTGCGAGCATGAAGTTTCGGGTCGCCCGGGAGGATTTCGCCGAGTCCGTGGCCTGGGTGGCGCGCAGCCTCCCGTCCCGCCCGCCGGTGCCGGTACTCGGCGGCGTTCTCCTGGTCGCCGATGAATCCGGCCTGACTGTCTCGGGCTTCGACTACGAGGTATCGGCGCAGATGCGGGTCGCCGCGGAGGTGGCCGGCCCCGGACAGGTGCTGGTCTCCGGCAAGCTCCTCGCCGATATCACCAAGGCGCTCTCGAACAAGCCGGTCGATGTGGCGGTGGACGGCAGCCGGGTCCTGATCACCTGCGGCAGCGCCAAGTTCTCGCTGCCCACCATGCCGGTCGAGGACTATCCCCAGCTGCCGGAGGTGCCGCAGCAGTCCGGTGAACTCGGTGTCGATGTGTTCGCCGAGGCGGTCGCCCAGGTCGCCGTGGCCGCGGGCCGGGACGACACCCTTCCGATGCTCACCGGCATCCGCGTCGAGATCGAGGGACCGTCGGTCACGCTGGCCGCCACCGACCGGTTCCGGCTCGCTGTCCGCCGGATCGAATGGCAGCCCGATCGCACCGATATCGAGACCGCGGTCCTCATCCCGGCCCGTACGCTCTCCGAAGCGGCCAAGACACTCGGCCCCTCCGATGCACCGGTACAGCTGTCCCTGGGCACTGGCAGTGACGCGGACGGCCTGCTGGGCATCGTGAATGCGGGCCGCCGGACGACCACCCGGCTGCTCGATGCCGAATTCCCCAAGTTCCGGCAGCTGCTCCCCAAGGAACACACCTCGGTGGCCACCCTCGCCGTCTCGGCGCTGACCGAGGCGATCAAGCGTGTCGCGCTGGTGGCCGAGCGGGGTGCACAGGTGCGGATGGAGTTCTCCACAGAGGGCCTGTTGCTCTCCGCCGGCGGCGACGACGCGGGCCGGGCCGAGGAATGGCTGGAGGCCGACTTCCGTGGTGAGCCGCTGACCATCGCGTTCAACCCGGGCTATCTGGTGGACGGCCTGTCGGCGGTGCGTTCGGACCGGGTGACCTTCGGCTTCACCACACCGAGCCGGCCCGCCGTGCTGTTGCCCGCCGCCGAGGAGGATATGGCCGAACCGCTGGAGTCGGGCGCGTTCGCGGCGCTGGAGAGCCCGTACATCTACCTGTTGATGCCGGTCCGGCTGCCGGGCTGAGCTGCGAGGCGAGGCGAGTGTTCGTCCGTACGCTCTCGGTCTGCGACTTCCGTTCCTGGGATCGGGCCGAGGTCGAGTTGTCCCCAGGTCGCACGGTCTTCCTGGGGGCCAACGGCAACGGTAAGACGAATCTGCTCGAGGCGGTCGGTTACCTGTCCGGGCTCGGCTCGCATCGGGTCTCTGCCGATGCACCGCTGATCCGGGTGGGCACGAATCGGGCCCGGATCGGTGCGACCGTGGTGAACGCCGGCCGCGAGCTGCGGATCGATGTCGAACTGAACCAGGGCAGCTCGAATCGGGCTCAGATCAACCGGTCCCCGGTCCGCCGGCCGCGGGAGATCCTGGGAATCCTGCAGACCGTGCTGTTCGCTCCCGAGGACCTGGCGCTGGTCCGTGGCGACCCGGGAGAGCGGCGCCGGTTTCTCGATGAACTGTGCACCACCCGGCTGCCCCGGCTCGCCGGGGTGCGGGCCGATTACGACCGGGTGCTGCGGCAGCGTTCAGCTCTGCTGAAATCCGCGGGCAGGCAGGCACGTTCACGTACCGACCTGAGTACGCTGGACGTCTGGGACGGCCATCTGGCCGCCCATGCCTCGGTGCTGCTGGCGCATCGATTGCGCTTGATCCACGAGTTGTATCCCTATCTGGCCCAAGCATATCGGTCGATCGCACCGGAATCCCGCCCGGCCGCAATCGCTTACCGGAGTGCGGCCCTGCCGCCGGAGCTGCTGGATCCGGCCCGGGTGCCGTCGGACGACGATGCCGAGCAGCTGGAAGCGATCCTGCTGCGCGAACTCGCTGCGGCCCGGCCGCGCGAGCTGGAGCGCGGCGTATGCCTGGTCGGCCCGCACCGGGACGATCTCGAACTGCTGCTGGGCAGCTCCCCGGCCAAAGGATTCGCCAGCCATGGCGAGTCCTGGTCGTACGCACTGGCTCTGCGGCTCGGTGCCTTCGAATTGCTCCGGGCGACCGGGACCGAGCCGGTGCTGCTGCTCGACGATGTCTTCGCCGAGCTGGACCGGCGGCGGCGTACCGCGCTGGCCGAGGTGGCGGCGAGTGCCGAGCAGGTGCTGATCACGGCCGCGGTGGCCGAGGACGTGCCGGCCGAGCTGGCGGCCGAGCCCGTGCGGGTGACGACCACCGGTGCCCCCGATGCCCGCACGTCCCGGCTGGATCTGCCGGCCACCACCCGGCCCGGCGGCGACGAGCTGGGCGCTCCGTCCGCGTAGAATCGCGCCGATACGTCCGCTGCAGCGACCGAGGAGGGCCGAGCCATCCCAGCCGATACGCCGGCCGCCGGCCGCGGTGACGAGCCCGGCCCCGAGTTGCGCGGAATCGACCTGGCTCGCCGGGCGCTGGAGGAGGCACGGGCGGCGGCCAAGGCCAGTGGCAAGTCGGTCGGGCAGGGGCGTGCTTCCCCGGTTCGGCGGATGCGGGCCGGCGGCCGGCGGCGCAGCGGCTGGTCCGGGGCGCGTCCCGACGAGCGCGATCCACAGCCGTTGTCCCGGTTGGCCACCTCGATCGCGAAGAGCCGGGGCTGGTCCGGCAAGGTCGCCGAGGGCATGGTGTTCGGCCGGTGGGCCGGCGTCGTCGGTACCGAGATCGCGGCCCATGCCACCCCCGTCGCGCTGGAGAACGGGGTGCTGAAGATCGCGGCGGAGTCGACGGCCTGGGCCACCCAGCTGCGGATGATGCAGTCGCAGATCCTGGCGAAGATCACTGCCGCAGTCGGCCCGGGCGTGGTGACATCGCTGCGGATCTCCGGCCCGGCTGCGCCCAGCTGGCGCAAAGGTGACCGGCACATTCGGGGGCGCGGGCCACGGGACACCTACGGCTGAGGTACCCCCACCCCCTGTGTAGATGTGGATAACTCCTGTGGATAACTCTGTGGAACGCCCATTTCGGCACCCGGTTTCACGTGGAACGGCACCGGAAGCCGGTACGCGAGGCTGACGCCATCGCTGCCGCATCGGCATCCCGGGGCGGAAACCGGTACCCGTCGAAGGTCGTTCTGAAGCATTCACGGCGGCGTGAGGGGTGTCGTAGGTGCACTCGGAGTCCGGCGTACAAGTAGGATGGTTGACGTAATCAGCGGCGAACCCTCGGCGCATGATGTGTAGTCCGTGTCCGCGAGCTGCGCGGGTACCGATACGCGTGAGGGTCAGCAAGTAAGGAGAGCTACCGACCAGTGGCTGCCAACGACTCGAACGCATCGAGCAAGAAGGATTACGGTGCCTCCTCCATCACCGTTCTCGAAGGGCTCGAAGCGGTCCGCAAACGCCCCGGCATGTACATCGGCTCCACCGGTGAACGCGGCCTGCATCATCTGGTCTGGGAGGTTGTGGACAACTCCGTCGATGAAGCGATGGCCGGCTACGCCTCCCAGGTCGACGTCACGCTGCTGGCCGACGGCGGCGTAGAAGTGACCGACGATGGTCGCGGTATTCCGGTGGAAATGCATCCACAGGGCATGCCGACCGTCGAGGTGGTCATGACCCAGCTGCACGCCGGCGGCAAGTTCGACTCGGACGCCTACGCGGTGTCCGGTGGTCTGCACGGCGTCGGTATCTCCGTGGTCAACGCCCTGTCCACCCGGCTCGAGGTGGAGATCGATGTCGACGGCTACCACTGGAGCCAGACCTACAAGGAAGCGGCGCCGAGCAAACTCGTCCAGGGTGAGCCGACGAAGCGGACCGGCACCACGGTGCGGTTCTGGGCCGATCCGGAGGTCTTCGAGACCACCACCTACAACTTCGAGACGGTATCTCGCCGCCTGCAGGAGATGGCGTTCCTGAACAAGGGGCTCACCATCACCATCACCGATGAGCGCGTCACCGACGACGAGGTGACCGACGAGGTGGTCAGCGAGACCGCCGAGGCGCCCAAGCACGGTACCGACGGGCAGCAGCCGCCGGCCGAGCACAAGGTCAAGAAGCGGACCTACCACTACCCGGGTGGCCTGGAGGACTTCGTCCGGCACCTCAACCGCACCAAGCAGGCCATCCACAACTCGGTGGTCGGCTTCACCGGTAAGGGCACCGGCCACGAGCTCGAGGTGGCGATGCAGTGGAACGCGGGCTACTCGGAATCCGTCCACACCTTCGCCAACACCATCAACACCCATGAGGGCGGCACCCACGAAGAGGGTTTCCGCGCGGCACTGACCACCGTGGTGAACCGGTACGCCAAGGAGAAGAAACTCCTCAAGGAGAAGGACGGCAACCTCTCCGGCGACGACATCCGCGAGGGTCTGGCCGCGATCGTCAGCGTCAAGGTCGGTGAGCCGCAGTTCGAGGGGCAGACCAAGACCAAGCTCGGCAATACCGAAGTGAAGTCGTTCGTGCAGAAGACCTGCAACGAACACCTCACCCATTGGTTCGAGGCCAACCCGGCCGATGCCAAGACCATCGTGCAGAAAGCGGTGTCCTCGGCGCAGGCGCGGCTGGCCGCGCGCAAGGCGCGTGAGCTGGTGCGCCGCAAGTCCGCCACCGATCTGGGCGGGCTGCCGGGCAAGCTGGCCGACTGCCGGTCCAAGGATCCGAGCAAGTCCGAGATCTACATCGTCGAGGGTGATTCCGCCGGTGGCTCGGCGAAGTCCGGGCGCGATTCGATGTACCAGGCGATCCTGCCGCTGCGCGGCAAGATCATCAACGTCGAGAAGGCCCGCATCGACCGGGTGCTCAAGAACAACGAGGTGCAGGCGATCATCACCGCCTTCGGCACCGGCATCCACGACGAGTTCGACATCTCGAAACTGCGCTATCACAAGATCGTGCTGATGGCCGACGCCGACGTCGACGGCCAGCACATCTCGACGCTGCTGCTCACGCTGCTGTTCCGGTTCATGCGCCCGCTGGTCGAACAGGGGCACGTGTACCTGGCCCAGCCGCCGCTCTACAAGCTGAAGTGGCAGCGCAGCGAACCCGAGTTCGCCTACTCGGACCGGGAGCGCGATGCGCTGCTGGAGGCCGGGCTCGCCGCCGGCAAGAAGATCAACAAGGACGACGGCATCCAGCGCTACAAGGGTCTGGGCGAGATGAACCCGAAGGAACTGTGGGAGACCACCATGGATCCGACCACCCGGGTGCTTCGTCAGGTGACGCTCGACGACGCGGCCGCCGCCGACGAGCTGTTCAGCGTGCTGATGGGTGAGGACGTCGAAGCCCGCCGCAGCTTCATCACCCGCAACGCCAAGGACGTGCGCTTCCTCGATGTGTAGCCGGACCGGGGTGGCAGCAGTCATCCCGGTACGCCACGTCGAAACCGCACCGAAGGCCATGAAGGAGCCAACTCGATGACCGACATCACCCTGCCGCCGGACGGCGCAGGCGACCGGATCGAACCGGTCGACATCCAGCAGGAGATGCAGAGCAGCTATATCGATTACGCGATGAGCGTGATCGTGGGCCGCGCCCTGCCCGAGGTCCGGGACGGGCTCAAGCCCGTGCACCGCCGCATCCTGTTCGCGATGTACGACAACGGGTACCGCCCGGACCGCAGCTACGTGAAGTCCGCCCGCCCGGTGTCCGACACCATGGGTAACTACCACCCGCACGGCGACTCGGCGATCTACGACACCCTGGTCCGGATGGCCCAGCCGTGGTCGATGCGCTACCCCCTGGTGGACGGCCAGGGCAACTTCGGCAGCCGCGGCAACGACGGCGCCGCCGCGATGCGCTACACCGAGTGCCGTCTGACCCCGCTGGCCATGGAGATGCTGCGCGATATCGACAAGGAAACCGTCGATTTCGTGCCGAACTACGACGGTAAGACCCTCGAGCCGGTGGTGCTGCCCAGCCGGGTGCCGAACATGCTGATGAACGGCAGCAACGGCATCGCGGTCGGTATGGCGACCAATATTCCGCCGCACAACCTGACCGAGCTCGCCGAGGCCATCTACTGGGCGCTGGACAACCACGAGGCCGACGAGGAATCCACTCTCGCCGCCTGTATGGAGCGGATCAAGGGCCCGGACTTCCCGACCTCCGGCCTGATCGTCGGCAGCCAGGGCATCCACGACGCCTACACCACCGGTCGTGGCTCGATCAAGATGCGCGGTGTCGTCGAGATCGAGGAGGACACCAAGGGCCGCACCACGATCGTCATCACCGAGCTGCCCTACCAGGTCAACACCGACAACTTCATCAACGCGATCGCCGAGCAGGTCAAAGACGGCAAACTGGCCGGCATCTCCGATATCCACGACGAGTCCTCGGACCGGGTGGGCCTGCGCATCGTTGTCACCGTGAAGCGGGACGCGGTCGCCAAGGTGGTGTTGAACAACCTCTACAAGCACACCCAGCTGCAGACCAGCTTCGGCGCCAACATGCTGTCCATCGTGGACGGGGTGCCGCGCACGCTGCGCCTGGATCAGATGATCCGGCTCTACGTCAACCACCAGCTGGAAGTCATCGTCCGGCGAACCCGGTACCTGCTGCGCAAGGCCGAAGAACGGGCCCACATCCTGCGCGGCCTGGTCAAGGCGCTGGACATGCTCGACGAGGTCATCGCCCTGATCCGGCGGTCGGCCAACACCGAGACCGCGCGTACCGGGCTGATGCAGCTGCTGGAGATCGACGAGATCCAGGCCACCGCCATCCTGGACATGCAGCTGCGCAAGCTGTCGGCCCTGGAACGGCAGAAGATCATCGAAGAGCTGGCCGAGCTCGAAGCCGAGATCGCCGACCTCAAGGACATCCTGGACAAGCCGGAACGGCAGCGCGCGATCGTGCGCGACGAGCTGGCCGAGATCGTCACCAAGTACGGCGACGACCGCCGCACCCAGATCATCGCCGCCGACGGTGACGTCGCCGACGAGGACCTGATCGCCCGCGAAGACGTGGTCGTGACGATCACCGAGACCGGCTACGCCAAGCGCACCCGCACCGACCTGTACCGGTCGCAGAAGCGCGGCGGTAAGGGCGTGCAGGGGGCCGGCCTCAAACAGGACGACATCGTCAAGCACTTCTTCGTCTCCTCCACCCACGACTGGCTGCTGTTCTTCACCAACAAGGGCCGGGTGTACCGGGCGAAGGCCTACGAGCTGCCGGAGGCGAACCGCACCGCGCGTGGTCAGCACGTCGCGAATCTGATGGCCTTCCAGCCGGACGAGCGGATCGCCCAGATCATCCAGCTCAAGTCCTACGAGGACGCGCCGTACCTGGTGCTGGCCACCCGGAACGGCCTGGTCAAGAAGTCGCGGCTGACCGATTTCGACTCCAACCGGTCCGGCGGCATCGTCGCGGTCAACCTGCGCGGCGAGGACGAATTGGTCGGCGCGGTGCTGTGCTCCTCCGACGACGATCTGCTGCTGGTTTCCTCACAAGGCCAGTCGATCCGGTTCTCCGCGACCGACGAGGCGCTGCGGCCGATGGGCCGGGCCACCTCCGGGGTGCAGGGCATGCGGTTCAACGCCGACGATGCGCTGCTCTCCCTCAATGTGGTCCGCGCCGGCACCTATCTGCTGGTCGCCACCTCGGGTGGCTATGCGAAACGCACCGCGATCGAGGAGTACACGCCGCAGGGCCGGGGTGGAAAGGGCGTATTGACCCTCCAATACGACCCGAAGCGTGGCAACCTGGTGGGTGCGCTCATCGTCGACGACGAGGACGAGTTGTACGCCATCACTTCCTCCGGTGGGGTCATCCGGACGGCGGCCAAACAGGTGCGCCGGGCCGGACGGCAAACCAAGGGCGTGCGATTGATGAACCTCGGCGAGGGCGATACCTTGCTAGCGATCGCGCGCAATGCCGACGAGCCCGATCCCGATCAGCTCGCCGGAAATTGACGATGCGGCCGCCTCCGCGGTCGAACGTGCGTAGCAAACCGGAAAAACCAAAAGCGGCGGCAACGAAACGGATCCGAGGATTCCATTGACCACTCCGAATCAGTCGAACGACGATCGGCACCAGACCAACGGCTCGAGTGACGGCGCCGCCTCGTCTACGGTGGCACCGCATCCCGTCGGGCAATCCGGAGCGGCACCGGAGTCGCCCGGAGGTGGCGGTAAGCCGGCGCCGGGTCAGCAGTCCGGGCAGAAGTCGCCGTATCAGGACGGCTGGGCCCAGTTACCGCAGCGGGAACCGCAGTCGAACCTGAACCGGCCCGGTCAGACCCCGGTGACCGGCCGGTCCGGTTCGGTCGGGCTCAATGCGGGCAAGACCAATGCGCGGACCACCGCGGATCTGGCGGCGAAGGCGGCGCGTAAGGAAGCCGCGATGGTGAAGTCCGTCGGCATCGACGGGCCCACCCGCAGCATCGCGCGGCCGGAGTTGGTCAAGGACATGCCGGACCTGTCGGAGGTCCGGCACCCGACGCCGTATCCGGCCGAGGAGCCGCAGGCCGCCGCCCCGGCGGCGGCGCCGAGCGCGGCCGCTACTCCGACGGTATCGCCGGCCGTGCCGGTTGCGGTCGCCGCGGCTGCGGCCGGTCAGCCGTTGCGGGCGACGGTGCAGATCCGCCGGATCGATCCGTGGTCGACGCTGAAGATCACCCTGGTAATCAGCGTCGCCATGTTCTTCGTCTGGATGATCGCGGTCGGGCTGCTGTACATGGTGCTGGAAGGCATGGGTGTGTGGCAGCGCCTGGACACCTCGCTGGGGGAGATCGTCTCCACCGACGGCAGCAGCACCGAGCTGATCGGGGCCGGGACGGTCTTCGGATACGCCGGCGTGATCGGGCTGATCAACGTGGTCCTGTTCACCGCGCTCGGCACGATCGGTGTGTTCATCTACAACCAATGCTGTGATCTGGTCGGCGGTATCCAGGTGACTCTGGCCGACCCCGACTGATCGGCGCGATCCCGACGGCCGGTCCGACCCGAAAAAGGCTCGGACCGGCCGTTTTGGTTAACCAGGGGACGGTAGGGTAGTCTCAGTTCTCGTTGCAGGGCGCCGGAGAGCGGTGGCCGAGCAGTTCACGGGCCTATAGCTCAGGCGGTTAGAGCGCTTCGCTGATAACGAAGAGGTCGGAGGTTCAAGTCCTCCTAGGCCCACTCCCGAAAGCACAACACAGTAGGGTGGGAATCATGAAGTTCGTTCTCGTGATCGGTGTTGTTGCGGCGGTTCTCTTCGGTATCACCAAGCTGCGTAAGCGTGATGAAGCCGATCTCTGGCACGAGGTCACCACTCGCTGATCTCGTCCCGGCCAGGGGCCTTAGCTCAATTGGCAGAGCACTGCCTTTGCAAGGCAGGGGTTAGGGGTTCGATTCCCCTAGGCTCCACTTCGGTGGGAGGCTCATGCTCATGGAGAGCATGAGCCTTTCCTCGTTTCGCGTGTTTGTGGGGGTGCAAACCCCCACACCCCGCCCGGCGGGCTTCGCCCCCGGACCCCCGAGTTGCAGTGGTTGCTTCGGGTAAGGCTACGGGCGCTCTCGGAGCGTTGAGTCTGCGGTTTCAAGGAGGCATTGCGTGGGGGGCGAGACGGGAGATTTCCCAGCAGCCACGGCCGAGCAGTACGACTCCTGGGCCCCGGAGCGGTGCGCAGGCATCGAGGTGGCCGACGGGGTGGTCGTTCCACGTCCGAGCGCGTCCAAGCGGCACAATCGGCTGGCCCGGCTCCTCGCGAACGCCCTGGAAGAAGCTGCCGGTCCGGAGTGGAACGCCGATACGGACTTCGATGTGCGGTTGCAGGATGTTCCGCTGACCAACCGGCGTCCGGATGTGGTGGTCTACCGTGCTGACGCACTCGATATCGTGCCGACTCGTCCCGAGCATGTGCTGCTGGTCGCCGAGGTGGTCTCGCCGGGATCGGAGACCACCGATCGGATTGTGAAGGTCGATCAGTACGCGCGGGCGGGTATCGCCTTCTACTGGCGGGTCGAGCAGACGGCCACGGGTGTTCCGATCGTGTATGCGTATGTACTCGATCCGGCAGTGGGGAAGTACCGAGATGCCGGGGTGTTCACCGGGGTGGTCGAGACATCTGCGCCGTTTCCGGTGCGGATCGATCTCGGTAAGCTGTGAGGTCGGCGGGCGCTATTCGTTCGTGAGCTGGACGGTTGTTTCGGTGGGGGACGGGGCGCCGATGATGATCACCTGGGGTTGGGTGCGCAGGTACAGGGTGGCGGCGATGATGACGGCCAGGCAGGCCACGATCAGGGCGGCCACGGTCGCCCAGCCGATGGTCCGGGCGGTGTCGGGTGAATCGATGCGGAGCCAGCCGGGGGCGTAGAGGATGCCCAGGGTGCACAGGGTGCCGGCGGCCAGGCCACCCAGATGTCCCCAGAGCGACAGGCCAGGGATGGAGAAGCTGATGATGACGTTGACGGCGATGATCACCAGCATCGGGGTCGGGCTCTGCCGCAACCTGATCAGTGTCACGGTGACGGCGCCGAACAGGCCGTAGACCGCGCCGGAGGCGCCGGCGGTCGCGGTGTTCGGGGCCGAGAGCAGCATCACTGCCGCCGCGCTGCCGAGCAGCGCGGTGAAGTAGATGGCCAGATAGCGGGCCCGGCCCAGGACTCGTTCCAGATCCCGGCCGACGATGTACAGCGCGAACATGTTGACCAGCAGGTGGATCGCGCCGTAGTGCAGGAAACCGGAGCCGATCAGGCGGAACCACTCACCGTCGGCCACCACCCGGGGAACCAGGACCCAGTCGCGGAACAGTGCCGAACCGCGATAGTTGTCCATCGCGCTGCCGGCCTGGGCCGCGGTGATCGCGTACACGAGTACGTTGACGGCGATGAGGATGTAGGTCGCATACGGTACGGCGGCGGCATCGGCACGGGCGCCGGCGACGGTTCGTACCGGCCGTACATCGCGTTGCCCCTGTTTCACGCAGTCGACACAGTGCTGGCCGACGGCCGCCGAGCGCAGGCAGTCCGGGCACGCCGGACGTCCGCAACGGGTGCAGGCCAGTCCGGTGGGGCGATCGGGATGGCGGGCGCACACGGGCGTCGGCACGTTACTCACCCTGCCATCGTGCCATGGTCGATGCCCGGTTCGCCGGATCCGTCCCCGCTGCGGTGGTGGCGAAAGCCGCGGTCGTGGCCGGGATAGCGTGACGGTGTGGACAACGTGTTCGAACATCTGCTCACCGTCGATTTGACCGATCCGCCATCGGGCGACATCACCTCGGTATGGCAGCACTGCCGGGACCGCACGGCCGGGTTCGCCGATTCGGTGGACCGGGCCGCCGTCGGCGGGGTGCAGTCGGATCGGCTGGCATATGCCTTCCTGGCTGGGTACCAAGCGGCGTTGCACACGATGGTCCCGGATCTGGATCCGGCCGAGCTGGTGTCGATGTGTGCGACCGAACAGGGCGGCGGCCACCCGTCCGCGATCGAGACCACACTGACTGTGCAGGACGGCGATCACCGCGTCGACGGAACCAAGACCTTCGCCACCCTGGGCCGGCAGGCGGACCGATTCGTGGTGCTGGCGAGCGAGGGGCGCGCCGCCGACGGCCGCAGCCGGCTCCGGGCGGTGACGGTGGCCGCGGACGCCCCCGGCGTCGAGGTGGCCGACCTGCCTGCACTGCGGTTCGCGCCGGAACTGCCGCATGCGACCGTCACCTTCCGGGGCGCGCGGGCCCGGCCGCTGCCCGGCGACGGCTACTCCGGCTTCCTCCGGCCGTTCCGCACGATCGAGGATGTGCACGTGCTCGCGGCGACCGTCGGACTGCTGGTCCGGGCCGGTCGTACGGGCGCCTGGCCGGCGACCGTGCAGGAGGAACTGCTCGCGATACTGGCCGCACTCCGCGGTCCGGCCGGCGGGGACTGGTCCGCACTCGGCAACCACCTCGCCCTGGGTGGTGTTTTCACTGCGCTGACCCGGTTACTCGACACGGTGGATCCGTTGTGGATGGAAGTAGATCAGGGAATGCGGGAGCGCTGGCAGCGTGACCGGCCATTGCTGTCGGTTGCCGGGAAGGTACGGACGCAACGACTGGAATCGGCTCGGCGTGCGGTTTCGGCGATGCGATAGCACCCGCTGAACCGCCAGAAGATATAGAGCGGGCCTCGGCGAAGGGGGGGAGTTAGCCGAGGCCCGCGTGAGGTCGGCCCGGGGGGGAGGGGCCGACGAGTTCGATCCTACGCGATGAAGCCGGAATTGGTGAACGTGGGGGACACGAGTTTCCAGAAATTTTTTCCGGGTGCCGGACGGCCCGTGTGTCCGGCACCCTCCGGCCGGGGTGCACGCTCGCTGCCGGCCGCGCTCCACCGGTCCGCTGTCCGGTCGAAAGTTCTTCATCGGCAAGACTTTACGGTCTTCGGTGAGTTGCTCGAGCGGTCCGATCGACGGCGTGCCGCCCCGCAGTGTGCCGCCCGGGAGCCGGGGGAGAGCCGCCGCAAATCGGTCCGATTCGTCGCGTGTCGACGACGGTTCGGCATGTCGCAATCGAACCAATATCCGGTACCGGAGGTATCGAACGGTAGGAGTAACACCATGACCGCCGCTGAATGCGCAGGGGTAGCCGGAGCGCCCCTCGCAGCGGCGGTCGCGGCGAAAAGGAGATGAACTTGTCGGTGGGTGCGGCAATACTGGAGTTCGGCTCGTCGGCGGGCCCGGCAGTGGCTTCTCACCGGTTGCCGCTGTGCCGCTGCCGAGAACAAATGTGTTCGGAAATCTGATCGGCTGGCAGAACAGTCTTCGACAATCTCGTACGACAGGGAGAAACATGCCCGACGCAATCGTCGCCGAGGGACTGGTCAAGAAGTACGGCCAAGTGGTCGCACTCGACGGCCTGGACCTCACCGTTCCGGAGGGGACGGTGACTGCGCTACTGGGTCCGAATGGGGCCGGCAAGACCACCACGGTCCGGGTGCTCACCACCCTCCTGGCACCGGACTCCGGAACCGCGACGGTCGCCGGGGTGGACGTACTCCGCGATCCGGTTCTGCTCAAATCCAAGATCGGCACCTCCGGCCAGTACGCTGCGGTGGACGAATACCTCACCGGATTCGAGAACCTCGAAATGGTCGGGCGGCTGTACCACCTGGGTGTGCAGCGCAGCCGGAGCCGGGCGAGGGAACTCCTGGAGCGATTCCGGCTGACCGAGGCCGGTGACCGTCCGGTCAAGGGGTACTCCGGCGGTATGCGCCGGCGGCTGGACCTGGCCGGAGCCCTGGTCGCCAACCCGCCGGTGCTCTTCCTGGACGAGCCCACCACCGGGCTGGACCCGCGGGCCCGGCTGGAACTGTGGGACGTACTGGAAGAACTCGTAGCGGGCGGCACTACGTTGCTGCTCACCACCCAGTATCTGGAAGAGGCGGACCGCCTGGCCAACGACATCGCGGTCATCGACCACGGCCGGGTGATCGCACAGGGCACGGCCGACCAGCTCAAGACCATGGTCGGCGGCGACCGGATCGAGCTGACCCTCGGGCAGATCGATCAGTTGAGCATCGCGCAGGAGGTGCTCGGCGGCGTCGCCGACGGTGAATTGCGAGTGGAACCGGCGATGCGCCGAATCATTGCGCCGGTGGCCGACGGCTCCACCGACCTGGTCGATGCGATCAGCCGGCTCGGTGAGCGCCGAGTGGTGATCCACGACGTCGCACTGCGCCGACCGTCCCTGGACGACGTCTTCCTCACACTCACCGGCCACGAGGCCGAGGAACTGATCAACGGCGACAGCGCCGCCACGGAGCTCGCCGACGCCGCCACCGGCGGCCCGGCGGACGGTAAGGAAGGAAAGACCCGATGACCGCGACGGTCGTAACGGAACATCAACGGCCCGGTCTCGGTGAACGGCTCACCATGGTCGCCGCCGACAGCACCACGATCGCGAAACGCAACATCATCAAGATCAAACGGGTGCCCGACATCCTGATCTTCACGACGTTGTCGCCGATCATGTTCGTCCTGCTGTTCGCCTTCGTCTTCGGCGGTGCCATCCAGACCGACGAGGCCGCCGGCGGGTACCGGGAGTTCCTGATCGCCGGTATATTCGCGCAGACCATCGTGTTCGGTGCGTCCTGGACCGGCCTGGGCATCGCCGAGGACATGCAGAAGGGCATCATCGACCGGTTCCGGTCGTTGCCGATGGCGCCGTCCGCGGTCCTGATCGGCCGCACGCTCAGCGATGTGGTGATCAACGTGATCAGCCTGGTAGTCATGTCGCTGGCCGGCCTCGTGGTGGGCTGGCGGATCCGCGGATCGCTGCTGGATGCCGTGCTGGCCTACATACTGCTGCTGCTGTTCGCCTACGCGATCTCGTGGATCATGGCGGTGGTCGGGCTGCTGGTCCGCACGCCGGAGGTGTTCAACAACGCGAGTTTCATGGTCATCTTCCCGCTCACCTTCGTCGCGAACACCTTCGTGCCGATCGATACGCTGCCCGGACCGCTGAAGACATTCGCCGAATGGAATCCGATCTCGGCGGTCACCCAGGCGGTCCGAGTGCTCTTCGGCAACACCAATCCGAATGCCGAGGTGTCGACCGCGTGGTCGATGCAGCATCCGGTGGCCACCACCCTGATCTGGGTGGTGCTGATCCTGGCCGTGTTCGTGCCGCTGGCCCAGCGTCAGTACAAGAAGACGGTCAGCCGGTAGTGCCGTTGCGGGAGTAGCCGATCCGGGGTGGCTCGGCGGCCGGTTCGGGTGGCTGCGGGCGCTTGGACCGGGCCAGCCAGGCCGCCCCGGCGGCGGCGATCAACGCGACGACGGTGACGATGCGAACGGGTCGGGAGGTCATGGCACCACTTTGGCACAGAAACCCGGTGACGTCCGAGTGCAGGTGCCGGGTTCCCGGTCCGTCGCATGGCAGGATTGCCCGGTGACCTCACCGAACCAGACGGCCGTGGCGACACTGCACACCAACCACGGCGATATTGTGATCTCGCTCTTCGGTAACCATGCGCCCAAGACGGTGCGCAATTTCGTCGGGCTGGCAGACGGTTCTGCGTCCTACACCACGCCGAACGCTGGTGGCGGTAGTACCGGGCCGTTCTACGACGGTGCAATCTTCCACCGGGTGATGCGCGGGTTCATGATTCAGGGTGGCGACCCGACCGGGACCGGGCGTGGTGGTCCCGGATACGAGTTCGGCGACGAATTCCATCCGGAACTCCGCTTCGATCGCGGTTATCTGCTGGCGATGGCGAACGCCGGTCCGGGCACCCACACCAACGGATCCCAGTTCTTCATCACGGCCGGACCGCAGCCGCACCTGAACCGCAAGCACACCATCTTCGGTGAAGTGGCCGATGCGGCGTCGCGGAAGGTGGTCGATGAGATCGCCGCGGTGCCAACCGACCGGAACGACCGCCCCGACTCGCCGGTGATCATCGAGAAGATCACCATTTCCTGATCGTGGTGACCCCGCCATTGCCCGGCGGGGTCACCGCTCCGTGGCGAATCCCAGCTGCGTCAGCGTGTCGTGGACATCGCGCGGATCGGCGCCCAGATCCCACCGGCCGAAGATGAGCAGTCGTTCCTCCTCGCCCCGGTGTACATCGATCTCCAGCATCGCGTTGCGCCGGCCGAGCCGGCGGTAGTCGATCGTGCGGATCCGATCGATCTGTTCCGGGAAGTACTCCTCGGGGCCGCGCAGGCCCCGCACCACGAGGTGCCGCCGATCGCCGGGTACGGCGGTCAGCCGGGGGCGCTGCCGGAATCCCAGCACGGCCAGCCCGAGCAGCCCGACCGCGGCCACCCCGATCAGCAGGCGACTCGCCCCGTCCTGGGCGAATACGGCCGCCACCGCCAGCACCACACCGCCGATGGTGACCGAGATCAGTGCAGCTCTGGGGGTGGCCCAGGCGCGACTGTCCTCGGCATTCACAGCTTCCACGGTGCTGGTCCCCAATCGGTCCTCGAGTTGTGCACAGGTTTATCCACAGGATGTGTATGAATGACACCAGTGTCATTCGAGGGACGGAACGTGCCTACCGCCAGCGCATCGTCATGATCAGGCCGACCACCATCAGGCCGAACCCGATCAGGAAGTTCCACGCGTTCAGATCGGCCATCCAGCCGATCTGGTCGGCCGCCAGGTAGTAGACCAGCAGCCAGAGCAGTCCGGCGAGCATGAAGCCGAGCATCAGCGCGACGTACCACACCGGTGACGGGCCACCCTTCACCTTCACCGGAGTGCGGCTGGGCGGGGGCGTGTATGCGGTCTTCTTACGGACCTTGGACTTGGGCATGACGTCCTCGTATTCGGCGTGCAGGTCGTTACTTCTAGGCTATCCCAACAGCCCTCGCTCGCGATTGCCACGTACGCTCGGACTATGCGTGTTCTGGTCGTCGACAACTACGACAGCTTCGTATTCAACCTGGTGCAGTACCTCGGCCAGCTGGGTGTGGAAGCCGTGGTCTGGCGTAACGACGACGCACGCCTCGCCGACCTGGACCGATTGCTCACCGAGGGCGACGGGACCGGCCCGGGTGGCGGCCGCTTCGACGGCGTGTTGATCAGCCCCGGCCCCGGCACCCCGGACCGCGCCGGCGCCAGTATCCCGCTGGTGCGTGCGGCGGCCCGGCACCGGATGCCGCTGCTCGGTGTGTGCCTGGGACATCAGGCGATCGGCGAAGCGTTCGGGGCGACGGTGACCCGGGCCCCGGAGTTGCTGCACGGCAAGACCAGCGAGGTCTACCACCTCGGCTCCGGCGTGCTGGCCGGCCTGCCCGATCCGTTCACCGCCACCCGCTACCACTCGCTCACCGTCCTCGAGGACACCCTGCCCGCCGAGCTGGAGGTACTCGGCCGGACCGAGAGCGGCATCGTGATGGCCATGCGCCACCGCGAGCTGCCGATCCACGGTGTGCAGTTCCATCCCGAATCCGTGCTGACCGACGGCGGGCACCGGATGCTGGCGAACTGGCTCGAGGTGTGTGGTGAACGCCCGGCGGAGGGGCTGGTGGCCACGCTGGAGGCGGAAGTGCGCGCCCTGGTACCGCGATGACCCGGCCGTGGGTGCTGCTGTCGGTGGCGATGAGCCTGGACGGCTATATCGACGATGCGAGCGCCGAACGGCTGCTGTTGTCCAACAGCGCGGATTTCGACCGGGTGGACCGGGTACGCGCCGAATCCGATGCGATTCTGGTGGGCGCGCAGACGCTGCGCCGGGACAACCCGCGGTTGCTGGTGAACAGTGACCGGCGCCGGATCGATCGTGTCGCCGCGGGACTGCCGGAATATCCGGTGAAGGTCACCGTCACCGAGAGCGGTGAGCTGGATCCGGGATGGCAGTTCTGGCATACCGGCGGGCAGAAGTTGGTGTACACGGGAGCCGCCGGCGCCCGGCGGCTCGGTGCTCGGCTGGCCGGGCTGGCCGATGTGGTGGTCCTCGGCGAGCAGGTCGATCTGGCCGCGCTGCTCGACGACCTGGCGGCGCGCGGCATCGGGCGGCTGATGGTGGAGGGCGGTACCCGAATCCACACCGGGTTCCTGGCCGCCGGGCTGGCCGATGAACTGCAGCTGGCGGTGGCCCCGGTGCTGGTGGGCGACCCGGCCGCACCTAGATTCCTGGATCCGGCTGTCTTCCCGGGCGGTGCACAGCACCGGATGCATCTGGCAGCTGTGGAGAAAGTTGGGGATGTTGCGGTGCTCAGCTATCGGACGACGGACCCGGAGGGGGTGCCGGGCACGCTGTCATGAATCGGTGAAAAGGTCTTCTACCTGCTTATATTCTGTAATCAACAGGCATCTGGTGATTGCTCCGGACTTGTCCACATGATGTTTTCCACACCATCACCAGCCTGTGGATAACTTGTCCACGCACAGGAGGTACACCGTGCCGGCAGATCCCGACCACCAGTTCATGCTCGAAGCCATCGAACTGGCCCGGCAGTGCCCACCGAGTCCGTCCGCCTTCTCGGTAGGGGCGGTCCTGGTGGCCGACGGCGCCGTGTTCTCGACCGGCTACTCGCGGGAGACCGATCCGAAGGTACATGCCGAGGAGTCGGCACTGGACAAACTGGCCGCCGACGATCCCCGGCTGTCCCGGGCCACCGTCTACAGCACGCTGGAACCGTGTTCGACCCGGGCGAGCGCCGGGCGCTCGCCCTGTACCGACCGGATCCTGGCCGCCGGTATACCGCGGGTGGTCATCGCCTGGCGTGAGCCCGCCACCTTCGTCGACAACTGCGAAGGGGTGGCGAAGCTCCGGGCGCACGGGGTCCAGGTGGTGGAACTACCGGAACTGGCGGCGGCCGCCATGTCGATGAACCAGCACCTGGACCTCTCGCACTGACGGAACGATCCGTCACGGCCTTCCGTAGATCGCCATCACGAACTCACCGAGCTGATGGTCGTCGAGATTCCGGGCCAGATCGGCTTCGCTGATCATGCCGACCAGGCGTTTGTCCTCGATCACCGGCATCCGCTTGATCCGGTGACCTTCCATTTCGCCGAGTACTTCCTCGACCTGCGCGTCCGCGCGGATCCAGCGCGGAGTCGCCTCGCACAATTCCCCGGCCCGGGTCTCCATCGGGGACAGACCCCGGGCCAGGCATTTCACCACGATGTCGCGGTCGGTGATGATTCCGCACATCCGATCGTTCTCGTCGGACACCACCAGCGATCCGACATCCAGTTCGGCCATCACCTGGGCGGCACGGGCCACGGTGTCTTCTCGCGAGATCCACTGTGCGCCGGGTTTCATGATGTCCCTGGCAGTGGTCATCGAGCTACCTCCTCTTCAGCTGGGCTGGTCGGATGGAGCAGCTCCTATTGTGTCACCGTGGCAGCGGAGAAGCAGCCACCTGAACGGTCACCGGAGTACTGATCGTGATGGTCGAGCCGGCCGACGGGCGCTGACCCACCACCTTGCCGGCGTTGCCCGAGTCCAGCGTGATCACCGTCGAGCGGTTGAACGCCCCCGACCAGCCCTCCGCTTGCAGCGCGGCCAGCGCCTCGTCGGCGGTGAGCCCGCGCAGATCCGGCATGGTGATCCGGTCGCCCTTGGAGACCTGCACGGTGACCGTCGAACCCTGCTCGGCATTGCTGCCGCCGGCCGGTGTGGTGGCCACCACCTCCCCGACCGGGCGGGCGGAGGGTACTTCCTCGACGACCACCTCGAACTCCGCTCCGGTCAGGTTCGGCTCGGCGACCTCGATGTCCTGCCCGACCACATCGGGCACCCGTACCTCTTCGGGCCCGGTGCCCACCGTGATCACGACCGCCGAATCGACATCGACCCAGGCGCCGCCGGACGGTTCCTGGCCGATCACCTTGCCGACCTCCTGCTGGCTGGAGGACTCCTCGGTGATCTCCGGGGCCAGCTGCAACCCGATCGCGGCCAGTTTCTGCCCGGCTTCGGATTCGGTCAGCCCGTCCAGCAGCGGAACCTGGACCTGCTCGGGACCGGCGGAAACCTGCATGGTGACCGTGCTGCCCTTGTCGATCCGTGATCCGCCCAGCGGCTGGGTGGCGATGACATTGCCCACCGGTACCGTGCTGTCGGCCTTCTGCTGAATGGCCACCACGAACCCGGCGGATTCCAGCATCCGCTCGGCCTCGGCGGACGGCTGCCCGGCCAGGTCCGGAACCGCCACCTGGTCGGGGTTGGCCCCCGGTCCGAACACCATCCAGAACACGCCGAACAGGGCCGCGAGCACCACCGCCGCGCCGCCGGCCAGCAGCGCGGTGCGCCGGGAGGAGTTCGCCGGGTCGTCGTCGGGCGCCGCCAGGGCGTCGTCCGACACGGTGTGGAAATCGGTCGCGCCGGTGCCGTTCGCGGCCAGGATCGTGGTGCGGTCCTCGTCCGTCATCACCGCGGGTGCGTTCGGCTTCTGCCCGCCCAGCACCCGGATCAGGTCGGTACGCATATCCGCCGCGCTCTGGTACCGGTTCGCCGGGTTCTTCGCCATCGCCTCGAGCACGATGGAGTCCAGCTCGCGTGGGACACCCGGATGCACGGTCGACGGCGGCTGCGGGTCCTCCTTGACGTGCTGATACGCCACCGCCACCGGCGAGTCACCGGTGAACGGGGGAACCCCGGTGAGGATCTCGTAGAGCACACAGCCCAGCGAGTACACGTCCGAGCGGGCATCCACGGTCTCACCGCGGGCCTGTTCCGGGGACAGGTACTGGGCGGTGCCGACCACGGCGGCCGTCTGGGTCATCGGATTCGAGCTGTCGGCGATCGCCCGGGCGATCCCGAAGTCCATCACCTTCACCGCACCGGCCCGGTTGATCATGATGTTGGCCGGCTTCATGTCCCGGTGCACGATCCCGGCCTTGTGGCTGAAGTCCAGCGCCGCGCACACATCGGCGATGATCTCCATGGCCCGCCGCGGCGGGATCGGGCCCTTGCCGCGCACGATATCGCGCAGGGTATCGCCGTCGACGTACTCCATCACGATGTAGGGCAGCGGCCCGTCGTCCACGGTGGCCTCGCCGGTGTCGTACACAGCGACGATGGCCGGATGGTTCAGTGCGGCGGCATTCTGTGCCTCGCGCTTGAAACGCAGATAGAAAGTGGGGTCGCGGGCCAGGTCGGCCCGCAGCACCTTGATCGCCACATCCCGGCTGAGCCGGAGATCGCGGGCCTTGTGGACCTCCGACATCCCGCCGAACCCGATGACCTCGCCCAGCTCGTACCGGGCGGAGAGGTTCTTCGGGGTAGTCATCGCTGTCCTAGGACCGAAGTAGTGGGCAGGCCGGCCGAATCCTCGTCGGCACTGTACGGAAGTTCGATGTCCACACCACCCGGAAGGGCCTCGGTGGTCGAGGTGGCCGTTGCGGTGGTCGTCACCGAGGTGGTCTCCCCGGAGTCGTCATCGGCCGGGATATCGGTCGGTTCCGTGGTGGGTTCCGGGGTCGGCTCGGTGGTGGGTTCCGGAGTCGGCTCCGTCGTCGGCTCGGGTGTGGTCGGTTCCGGAGTGGTCGGCTCGGGTGTGGTCGGTTCCGGCGTCGTCGGTTCCGGCGTAGTGGTCGGCGGCGGCGGGGCCAGGGTGGTCGTCGGCTCCGGCTGCTGGGTGATCACCGGCGGCGGTGCCACGATCGAGCTGGTGGTGGTGCTGGTGGCCGGCGCCGGCAGTTGGGTGGTCGGCGAGGTGCCCGGCTCGGTGTTCGGTTCGCCCCCGAACAACACCCACAGCACCGCCGCACCGGCCACCAGCGTGGCCGCGCCCAGCCCGATGAACCACTTCTGATTGGTCTTGTCCGCGGCGCCGGTCCCCGCCGCCGCGGCGCTCATGGTCGGTGCGGCGGCCGCCGGACGGTAGGCCGGCGCGGCGCCGTCGGCGGGAGTGCGGGCGCTACCGGCTGGCAACACTGTAGTCGGACCGGGCGGCAACACCCTGGTCGCCGCCGTGGCGGCGGGTGGGACGGCCGCCGCTGCGCTGCCTTCGGGCGGGGGCGGCCGATGTCCGGCACGCACCGCGGCCACCGCATCGGCGAACTCGCCGCCGGTCCGGTATCGCTGCGCCGGTTCCTTGGCGAGGGTGGTCTCCACCAGTTCGCGCACATTCGGCGGCAGATCGGTCGGCAGCGGTGGCGGTGTATCGCGCACATGCTTCATGGCGACCGTGATCGCGCCCTCACCGGAGAACGGTCGCTGCCCGGCCAGGGCTTCGTAGCCGACCACGCCCAGCGAGTAGACATCGCTCGCCGACGTCGCGTCCTCGCCGACCGCCTGTTCCGGAGCGATGTACTGGGCGGTGCCCATCACCATGCCGGTCTTGGTGACCGGTGAGGCGTCCACGGCCTTGGCGATGCCGAAATCGGTGATCTTCACCTGGCCGGTCGGGGTCACCAGGATGTTTCCCGGTTTCACATCACGGTGCACCACCCCGGCCTCGTGTGCCGCGTCCAGGGCGCGTCCGGTCTGTTCCAGCATGTCCAGGCCCTGGAGCACCGACAGCCGGCCGAGCCGGTTGAGCACCGCGTTGAGCGGTTCGCCCTGAACCAGCTCCATCACCAGATACGCGGTCTCGCCACCTTGCGGGTCGGCGGTTTCGCCGTAGTCGTAGATACCGGCGATCCCGGGGTGGTTCAGCTGGGCGGTGGTGCGCGCCTCGGTGCGGAACCGCTGCCGGAAGGTCGGGTCGGCGGAGAACTCGGTCTTGAGGACCTTGACCGCGACCCGACGGTCCAGCCGGGTGTCGACCGCTTCCCACACCTGACCCATGCCGCCGGTCGCGATCAGGCGTTGCAGGCGGTAGCGATCGGCGATCAGCGCGCCGTTGTTCAGCATCGGGGCCCCCGTGATGTCACTCGCTCACTCATTTCGTTCAGCCCCCTCGAATTCCGGCATCGAGGACTGCCCGGGCGATCGGCGCCGCTACGGAGCCGCCGGTGGCGGCCAGGTTCCGGTCTCCTTCACCCTCCACGATCACCGCGATCGCGATCTCCGGGTTCTTCGCGGGGGCGAAGGCGATGTACCAGGCGTGTGGTGTGGTGTTGCGCGGATCGGATCCGTGCTCGGCGGTGCCGGTCTTGGAAGCGATCTGATACGGCGTGCGTCCGCCACCGGCAGTGTTGTCTTCCGACGCGATCATCAGATCGGTCAGCGTCGACGCTACCTGGGCGCTGACGGCCTGGCCCACGGACACCGGCCGGTTCTGTGACAACTCGGACAGATCCGGCTCCTGGGTCTCGTCCACCAGATACGGCTGCATCCGGACACCACCGTTGGCGATGGTCGCCGCGATCACTGCGTTGTCCAGCGGGGTCAGCGCGACATCACGCTGACCGATGCTGCTCTGGCCGAGAGCGGAGTCGTCCGGGATCGGGCCGACGGTGCTCTCCGCCACCGGGATCGGAATATCGGCGTGGGTGCCGATGCCGAACGCAGCCGCCTCGTCTTTGAGCGCGGTGGCACCGACCTCGATGCCCAGTTCGACGAATGCGGTGTTGCAGGACATCCGGAACGCGTCGTACAGGGAAGCCGTCGGGCCGCTGCCGCATTTACTTCCGCCGTAGTTCTCCAATGTGGTCTGCGTGCCGGGCAAGGTGATATTGGGTGCGGCGGTGAACTGGGAGTCGGGTGTGGCCACTCCGTTCGTCAATGCCGCCGCCGTGACGATGGTCTTGAAGGTGGATCCGGGCGGATAGGTCTGTGAGATGGCGCGGTTGAGCGTCGGCTGCCCCGGATCGTTCTCCAGTTCCTCCCAGGCAGCTCCGGCAGCTCCGGCATCATGGGTCGCCAGCCGGTTCGGGTCGTAGCTGGGTGTCGACACCATGGACAGAATCCGGCCGGTGCTCGGTTCGATCGCCACCACCGATCCGGTATAGCCCTTGGCGGTCAGCTCCTCGTACGCCGTTTGCTGCATCACCGGGTCGATCGTGGTCAGGACATTGCCGCCGCGCGGGTCGCGCCCGGCGAACATGTCCACCAGTCGGCGGCCGAACAGCTGGCTGTCGTTGCCGCTCAGTATCGGATCCTCGGCGAACTCCAGGCCGGACTTGCCGAACCGCATCGAGTAGAAGCCGGTAACCGGTGCGTATGCCTCCGGCATGCTCGGGTAGGTGCGCAGGTACTTGTACCGGTCCTCGGTGGCGACCGAACTGGCCAGCACTGTGCCGCCCGCGGAGATCTGCCCGCGTTGTCTGGAGTACTCGTCCAACAGCACCCGCGAGTTGCGTGGGTCGGCACGCAACTCGTCGGCCTTGATCACTTGTACGTAGGTGGCGTTGACCAGCAGCGCGACGATCATCACCATCACCGCGACGGCGACGCGCCGGAGGGGCGTGTTCATGCCGGTCTCCCCTTTCCGGCCGGCCCAGAGCGCTGCATCATCTGGGTCCGGGCGTCCGCGATCGGTGCCGGTCCGCGCTTCCTGGCCGGAGCCGGGGCCCGGGCGGCATCCGAGACCTTCATCAGCAGCGCCACCAGCGCATAGTTGGCGAGCAGCGACGAACCGCCGTAGGCCATGAACGGGGTGGTCAGGCCGGTCAGCGGAATCAACTTGGTGACACCGCCGACCACTACGAACACCTGGATCGCGATGGTGAACGCCAGTCCGGCGGCGAGTAGTTTGCCGAAGCTGTCCCGTACCGCCAGAGCGGTGCGCAGACCACGCACGATGAGGATGGTGAACAACATCAGCACCGCGGTGAGACCGATCAGGCCGAGTTCCTCACCGATCGTGGTGACGATGAAGTCTGTCTTCGCGAAGCTCTTGAGCGCCTGATCCGTCCGGCCGTTGCCCAGTCCGGTACCGGCGAGCCCACCGGTCGCCAGGCCGAACAGTGACTGCGAGATCTGGTAGCCGGTGTCGTAATAGTCGTCGAACGGGTTCAGCCAGGTATCGACTCGCACCCGGACATGTCCGAACAGCTGGTAGGCGATGACGAATCCCAACAGGAGCAGACCTGATCCGACGATCAGCCAGCCGACTCGTTCCGTGGCGATGTAGATCATCACCAGCACGGTCCCGTAGATGAGCAGTGAAGTGCCCAGGTCTTTCTCCAGCACCAGCACACCGATACAGACCACCCACACCACGAGGATGGGCACCATGTCTCGGGCGCGGGGGAATTCCATCCCGAGGAAGTGCCGCCCCGCCGTGGTGAACAGGTCGCGCTTGGCGACCAGAATCCCGGCGAAGAACACGATCAGCAGGATCTTGGCGAACTCCCCCGGCTGCACACTGAAGCCGGGCAGCCGGATCCAGATCTTGGCGCCGTTCATCTCGGAGAACCGGCCCGGCAACACGGCCGGAATGGCCAGCAGGATCAGGCCGGCCAAGCCCAGGGTGTAGGTGTAGCGGGCCAGTGTCCGGTAGTCGTGCAACAGCACCAGGACCGAGACGAACACGATGATGCCCAGCCCGGTCCACAGAATCTGCTGGTTGGCATCCGGCGAGGGGATCGGCAGCGAATTGTCCGCGGCGCGCTGGGCGGCGGCCAGGTCGAGCCGGTGGATCAGCACCAGGCCGAGCCCGTTGAGCAATGCCACGATCGGCAGCAGCAGCGGGTCCGCGAACGGTGCGAACCGGCGCACCGCCAGATGCGCGACACCGAACAGGGCGCCGAACGCGGCGCCGTACTTGGCGATATCCCAGGTGATCGACTGTTCCTGGCTGGCCTCCACGATGAACAGCGACACCGTGGTGATCAGCGCGGCGAAGGCGAGCAACAACAGCTCGTTGTTGCGCCGCGTCGACGGCGGCGGGGCGGGCGCGAAACCACCGGGGGGACTCGGATAGGCCCCGGCCGAGGGTGCTGCCGGAGCCGACATCAGTCCGTCACCGGCCGGCAGTTCTCGCTCGAGACCTGCGGAGTCGGGGCCGCGGCGGTGGGCTGCGGCTGCGGGGTGGGTTCGGGTTGCGGCTCCGGTTCCGGGGTCGGCGCGGGCGGAGTCTCGGCCGGCGGCGGGCCGTCGGCCGGCGGTGCCTCGGTGCCCGGCGTCTCGGGCGGGATCACACCCGGCTGCTCGGGTTCCTGAACCGCGCAGGGCGGCAGCAGTTCGTCGTCGGCGAGCAGCTGCATCGATTCGCGGGCCCGGTCCAGCGATGCCGGGGGCAGGCCGCGCTCCACCTGGTCGCGGCCGGTCGGCTGGAGATCGTCCACCCGGAGTTCGCTACAGCCGGCGGGCAGATCCTCGCCGGCCGGGACCAGGGTCAGCTCGTCGGTACCGGTGATGCAGCCGACCAGTTCCACATCGTGGATCGAATAGCCGAGAATCGAACCGGGCAGCCCGCGCAGTACGACCACCCGGCCGTCGTCGGCGCCCACGTAGTAGTTGCTCCGGATCATCTTGTAGCCGACGGTGAGCCCCACGCCGATCGCGGCGATCAGCGCCAGCGACAGCAGAATCCAGCGCAGCTTGTGCGTGGTCTTCGGGGTCTCCGGCTCCGGGGTGGCGGCGCGGCGCGGCGGGGTGGCGCGCGGCGGGCGCATGGCGGCGGCACGACCGGCCGCGGTGTTCGGCGGTGGGGCGTCTTCCTCGTCGTCGGCGGAGGCGGCGCCCGCGACGATCGGATGGCTCTGCCCGTAATCCAGGTCGATGACATCGGCGACGACCACGGTGACGTTGTCGGGCCCACCGCTGCGCAGCGCCAGCTCGATCAGCCGGTCGGCGCATTCGTCGGTGCTGCCCTCGCGCATGGTGTTGCCGATGGTTTCGTCGCTCACCACATCGGACAGGCCGTCCGAACACAGCAGGTACCGGTCACCCGCGCGGGCCTCGCGCATGATCAGCGTCGGCTCGATCTCGTTTCCGGTGAGCGCGCGCATGATCAGGGAACGTTGCGGATGGCTGTGTGCCTGTTCCGGGGTGATCCGGCCCTCGTCCACCAGGGATTGCACGAAGGTGTCGTCCCTGGTGATCTGGGCGAGTTCACCCTCGCGCAGCAGGTAGGCCCGGGAATCGCCGATGTGGACCAGGCCGAGCTTCTTACCGGCGAACAGGATGGCGGTGAGCGTGGTGCCCATCCCGTCCAGCTCCGGCTCGTCCTCGACATGGTCGGCGATGGCCGCATTGCCGGTCCGGGTGGCCCGGTCCAGCTTGCCGAGGATGTCGTCGCCCGGCTCGTCGTCGTCCAGGTGGGCCAGCGCGGCGATGATCAGCTGGGAAGCGACCTCACCGGCGGCGTGTCCGCCCATCCCGTCGGCCAAGGCCAGTAGCCGGGCACCCGCGTAGACGGAATCCTCATTGTTGCCGCGGACCAGGCCGCGGTCGCTACGCGCGGTGTAGCGCAGAACAAGTGTCACGATCGCAGCTCGATCACTGTTTTGCCGACTCGGACCGGAGCACCGAGCGGGACGCGGACAGCAGTGGTGACTTTCGCACGATCCAGGTATGTGCCGTTCGTCGAACCGAGGTCTTCGACGTACCAGTCGTCACCTCGGAGAGACAGTCGTGCATGCCTGGTCGAGGCGTAGTCGTCGGTGAGTACCAGGGTGGAATCATCGGCGCGGCCGATCAGGACCGGCTGGCTGCCCAGCGTGATCCGGGTGCCGGCGAGTGAACCATGAGTGACCACAAGATATTTGGCGGTCTTCTGGCCTCGGCGCAGGTTGGGCAGCACGGTGGAGCCACGGGCCGCCCGGGAAGGCATCCGGATTCCGGACGCCGCGTATATGTCACTGCGCAGCGTGCGCAGTACTGCCCAGACGAACAGCCACAACAGCAGCAGGAACCCCGCACGGGTCAATTGCAGGATCAGTCCCTGCACGGCGTTCCACCTCCTGTTCGCCGGGGTCATGGGTGACGCAGGCAGGAACGAGCTCCCACCGGCGTGCCGACTCGGACCCCGTCGCCGGGGCCTGGTGTGCTGGCAGCATCTTAAGGTGCGAATCGCCTCCGCGTGCGCTGCAGCACCGCGAGCCTACTCGGATCACACGATGCGGATCAGAATCTCGGAGTGGCCGGCCCGGATCACATCGCCGTCGGCGAGCTGCCAGTCCTGCACCGGCGAACCGTTCACCAGGGTTCCGTTCGTGGAGCCGAGGTCCGACAGCATCGCGGTCTGGCCGTCCCAGCGCACCTCGATGTGCCGCCGGGAAACGCCGGTGTCGGGCAGCCGGAAGTGCGCGTCCTGGCCCCGGCCGATGATATTGCTGCCTTCGCGCAGCTGGTAGGTGCGGCCACTGCCGTCGTCCAGCTGCAGCGTCGCCGAGTAGCTGGACGGCACCGGGGCCCCGCCGTACCCGCCGGGCTGGCCGTAGCCGCCCGGCTGACCGTAGCCCTGCTGGTCGTAGCCGGGGTCGTAACCGGGCTGGCCGTAGCCGGCCTGCTGGTCCGGCTGCCCGTACGAGGAATCGGGGTAGCCGACGGTGCCGCCGGGCTGCGCGTAGCCGCCGCCCTGCTGCTGCTGGTCGTAGGCGGGGTCGGCGTAGGGCTGGGCGTAGCCGGCCTGCTGGCCGTAGCCCGGGTCCGCGTAACCGGCCTGGCCGCCCTGCTGGTCGTAACTCGGATCGGCATAACCGGGCTGGCCGTAGCCGCTCTCCGGGGTGTAGCCGCCCTGCTGGCCGTACGCCTGATCGGCGTAGCCCTGCTGGCCGGGGCCGAAGCCCTGATCGTAGCCCTGCTGGTCGTACCCGCCCGGCTGCTGCTCGTACCCGCCGGGCTGGCCGTAACCCTGCTGGCCGTAGCCCTGCTGTGGGTCGTAGCCACCCTGCTGTGGGTCGTAGCCCTGTGGAGGTTGGTCGTAGCCGCCGCCGTACCCGTTCTGGTAGCCGCCCTGCTGGTAGCCGTTGTAGCCACCCTGGCCGTAGTCGTCGCCGTAGCCGCCGGGCGCGCCAGGGGCCGGCGGGGCGTACCCGCGGTTGCGTGGATCGGCGTCCGCGGGCTCTCGGCTGGGGTCGAAGCCTGAGTTCTGCGTCATGTGGCCAGCTCCTGGTAGCGGGTTTGCGGGTCGTTGTGGCGTGGGTTCTGGGCGGCGTCCCGCGTCGGGGTCGACTCGGCCGGTCGTCCTGAACTGTCCGGTGTGCAGCGTAGGTGATGCTGCGAACGCCACGTGCACTTCGCCGTAGGTCTGCCAGCCTCGGTCATGGATGAAATCCTGCAGATGTTTGGCGAACGCCCGGGTGGTCAGGTCGTGATCGGCGGTCAGTTCTCCGTGGTCGGAGGCGCTGATCGTGATCACATAACTGTTCGGTGCCAGCAGATGTCCACCGTCGAGCTCCTGGAGCCGATCCGTGGCTTCCTGCTGCAACGCCGCCTCCACTTCCTGGGGGACGACGTGGCCGCCGAACAACCGGGCGGATACGTCATCGAAGGCGCCTTGCAGGCGACGTTCGAATCTCGACACGATGCCCATCCCGGCCCTCCCTTCGGTGATCGCGTCCGGCGATGGATCCGTAACGACCACGCGCCGATCGGGCGTGTCCGCAACGGAGCACGTTCCTTGCATGATATCTGCGAACGTCCATACCGGAAACGTCCGGCGGGCCATCCCGGTTCCCGCCACCCGCTCCCGGCTGTCGCCGCAGGTCAGCGAATCGATTTCGTTTTCGGCCGATCGGCATGCTAAGTTTCTAGACGTTGCTCGGGCGAGTGGCGGAATGGCAGACGCGCTGGCTTCAGGTGCCAGTGTCCGAAAGGACGTGGGGGTTCAAGTCCCCCTTCGCCCACCAGAAGAGGGCCGATCCACTGAGTGGATCGGCCCTCTTTCGTATGGTCGGAGGGCGGTCCCCCGTGTGGCGAGTGCCATAGGTCTCCGATCCGATCTCGCTACCGCCCGCGGCGGGCGAGGAGGAGGTGGCCCGGGATCGGCTTGCTCGGCAGGGTGCGGTGTTCCACATCCAGGCCCGCGGCCGCGAGGGTGCCGACGATGCCGGGGGTCTCGCGGAGGGTGAAGCCGTGCGCGGTGAAGGGCAGCTTCGCCATGGCGGCCGGATCGCCGATTGCGATCACGGCGGTACCGCCCGGCCGGAGGGTGCGGGCGAGTTCCGCGGCGACGGGGGCGAGGTCCGGGACGAAATAGATGGTGTTGACCGTGATCGCGGCGTCCAGACAGGCGTCGGGGAGAGGTAGTTCGGTCAGCGAGCCCTCGGACAGGTGCAGGCGGGCGTCCCGGAACCGGCGGCGCGCCCGGTCGAGCATTTCGGTGGCGAGTTCGATGCCGTGCACGGTGCCGTCGGGGCCGACCCGGTCGAGGAGGAGTCCCAGCCCGACGCCGCCGCCGAATCCGATATCGGCGACGGTGGCACCCGGGGGCATATCCGCGGCGTCGATCGCGGCGGTGATCGTCGCCCGGTTTCCCCGGTTCAGGATCGGAGCCACGACATGGCCGAGCGGGCCGTGCGGGCGGCCCAGCTGGCCGGCGATGGTGTGGAGCAGACGGGCGGTGACGCGAGACATGCCGGCAATCGTATCCGGGTTCCGGCCGGATACTGAGGTGAAGATCACATCGCTGATCGGGAGGGGTTTTTCGGGCATCGGACGGTGGTGATCCGGGCGCTTCCCGCAACCGATCGGCTGACCAGTAGACCGCCCTTGGGTGTACATCTCCACCAGTTAGCCGAGTGATGATCATGTTTATAAGGCCGTAAACAAACCTGAGGTCGCTTTATTGCGTCAGTGTCGTTGTCGAGTTCGGTCGGTCTGCGGAAGGTGCAGGTAGGCCGCGGTGTCGGGGTGGGGATCTCGTGCCGGTGGCGCATTCGGGCGTGGCCGCGCAGTGTATTCCGGGGACCGACTCGTCCGGTTCATCCGGTTTGCCGAAGGTGAATTCTCGGTGGCCGCCCGGGGATTCCGGTCCGGCAGCCAGAAGTTAGCTGGAACTGTGAAAAACACCGAGTCCACATGGGATTACGTTGTGCTGCGAGCCGGGCGCTTGTACTCCTCGACGGGTGTGTCGGGGGTTGCGCAGGGGTAACGATTGTGTAGAGTCGACGGTAACGCTGGCCGCAGCTCGAGCCGGACTCGCTGCGGCCAGCGGAACTCAAATCGGGGGATATCCACAACCAGGCGCACAGCGGTGTTGCTGTCGGTTGCCCATCCCCGGTCGTGTCCCGTGTGCCCGATGTTGCCTGCTGTGCAAATGCACGTACATCCGTGCGTTCATGCAGTTCGCGAGGCTCGTTCCCGGGCCACTCGTCCGCCGACACCGAACACGTACACCAGGAACAGTGCCTCGGCCGCGAAGCCCAGCCCGATGCGCACCGGGGTGGGCAGGCCGCTCGGCGTGACGAAGCCCTCCAGCAGTCCGGACACGAACAGCACCCCGACCAGGCCCAGCGCGATGGTGGCGGTCGATCGTCCCCGGTCGGCCAGCGCCCGGGCCCGGCTGCGCCGCCCCGGATCGACGAGCGTCCAACCCAGCCGCAGGCCGGCGCCACCCGCGACGAAGATGGCGGTCAGCTCGAGCGTCCCGTGCGGAAGGATGAAGCCGAAGAAGGAATCGAGCCGGTCGGCCTCCGCCATCAATCCACCGGTTATCCCCAGGTTCAGCGCATTCATGAACAGCACATACACAGCCGGGAGAATCAGCACACCGATGAACAGCGCAATCGCGGATACCCAGGCGTTGTTGGTCCATACCTGCGCAGCGAACGCGCCCTGCGGATGCTCGGTGTAGTAGGTCTCGAATCGGCCACCGGGCGCGGTGAGCGACCGGGTGTCGTCCGGAACTCCCAGGGCGTCCCGGGTCGCGGACGAACTCTGGACCAGAGTCGCGAATACGGTCGATACGAGTAGGAAAGCAGCGCCCACCGAGATCCACCAGTACCGGGCGTAGTACACCGCAGCGGGGAAGTGGTGGGTGAAGAATCGCCCGATCTCGCGCGCCGTGCCGCCACGGGCGGCCAGCACCCGGCCCCGGGCACGGGCGAGGATCGCACCGAGCCCGGTGATCAGATCGGGGTCGGGATGTTCGCGCTGCAGCCGGGCCAGCTGCTGCGAGGTGTCCCGGTAACGGCGCAGCAGTTCATCGGTCTCGGGACCGGTCAGCGAACGCTGCCTGCTCAGCTGGTCCAGGCGGTGCCAGGATCGTCGGTGCGCCCAGCTGTAGGCATCGGTGTCCATATCGGGAATGCTATCCACATGGCCGAATTCACCACCGGCGAAGCTGTTTCGCTCGAGCTGCCGATCGCCCGGATCCCCAGCCGGGCCGGCGCGTTCGTCATCGATGTACTGCTGGAGTTGTTGCTGGCCTTCGGCCTGTTCGCTGTCGCCGCGATGCTGGGGCTGTTCCGGCTCGACGAAGCCTGGGTGGCTGCCGTGGTTCTCGTGATCATGGTGTCGGTACTGGTCGGCTACCCGGTGGCGACCGAGACCCTGGGGCGCGGGCAGACCGCGGGGAAGGCGATCGCCGGGCTGCGGGTGGTCCGGTCCGACGGCGGACCGATCGATTTCCGGCACGCCCTCACCCGTGGGCTCACCGGGGTGATCGTGGACTTCTGGCTGCTCGGTGCCTTCGGTGCGGTGGCGGTGGGCACGTCGATGTGTTCCCCGCGGGCGCGCCGGGTCGGCGATGTGCTGGCGGGCACAGTGGTGGTGCACACCCGGACACCGATGCCGGCGCCCGCCCTGGTCGCCGCCCCGCCGTGGCTGCAGCCCTGGGCGACCCGGCTCGATCTGACCGGGGTGTCCACCGAACTGGCCGCCGCGATCCGGCAGTACCTGACCCGGCTGCGCACGCTGACCCCGGAGGCACAACAGCAACTCGGAACCCGGCTGATGCAAGCGCTCGCCGAAGTTGTGCACAGTCCGTTGCCGACCGGGTACCCCCCGTTCCATGTGCTCGCGGCCGTGCTCGCCGAACGTCAGCGGCGCGCGGCACTGGAGCTCACGTCCCGGCAGTCCGGTGCCGCCCGGTGGAGTGTCTCGGCCTGAACGGGGCAGGCGCTACCCCGTGCCGCCCCGTTTCAGCTCCAGATATTCCTCGGCCAGGGCTTCCGGGAGCCGATCCGGTGCGGCCGTGACGACATCCACCCCCAGCCGCCGCAGCGACTCCCGGGCCAGGGCGCGTTCGGCGAGCACCGTTTCCGCCGCCGCGGCGGTATACGCCGCGCCGGAACTGCTGCGGTCCCGGGCCGCGGCGGCGATATCGGGGTCGGTCACCGAAACGATCAGCACCCGGTGCCGGCGCAGCAGCACCGGAAGCACCGGAACCAGCCGTTCCTCGACCGAATCGCTCAAATCGGTGAACCAGACCAGCAATGCGCGCCGCCGGCTGCGCTGCAGCACCGCCCGGACCAGTCCCGGCACATCGGTGTCCACCAGCCGGGGCGTGACCCCGGCCAGCGCGTGCATGAGTTTCACCGACAACCGTTGGCCACGGGCGGAGGCCTCCGCTCGTACCTCGCGGTCGTAGGCCAGCAGATCGACGGTGTCGCCGGCCGCGCCCGCGAGCCCACCCAGCAGCAGGGCCGCCTCGATCGCGGCGTCGAGCCGGGTGCCGTCCCCGACCCGGCCCGCTTCCGTGCGCCCGGTTTCCAGCAGCATCAGCACGTGCCGGTTGCGTTCCGGGCGCCAGGTGCGCACCAGCACGTCGGCGGCCCGGGCGGTTGCGCGCCAGTCGATCGCCCGTACATCGTCGCCTGCCACGTATTCCCGGAACGAGTCGAACTCGGTGC
This sequence comes from Nocardia sp. KT25-26, assembly GCF_056627695.1. Classification (NCBI taxonomy): domain Bacteria; kingdom Bacillati; phylum Actinomycetota; class Actinomycetes; order Mycobacteriales; family Nocardiaceae; genus Nocardia; species Nocardia sp. KT25-26. Next base: position 354,017 of record NZ_CM152813.1, read on the forward strand.
CCTGACCGCGGGTGTGTGCGATCGTGCGGCCCTCCAGCTGCTGCAGCCGGGAGACCTTCGCCCGCAACAGCCGTTCGCTCCGGAACGGCGGCAGGGCGCGGACCCGGGCCGGTGCGGTCAGCCGGGTCTGCCGCCCGGCGAGGCCGAGCGGGCCGACGGTCCGCAAGGTCACCGGTCCTGCCACCCGATCGCCGCGGTGCCCGGGTGTCAGGGTGGTGCGCAGCCGGGTACGGGTTCCGGGCGGCAGCCGGAGCGGATGCTCGAAATGCTCGGCACCGGCGCTGTCGGGCCAGTTGTCCCACAGCGTGCCGCGCACCGTCCGGTCTCCGGTGTTGGTGACCACCAGCTCCACATCGGTACTGCGCCCGAGCCGGACGGTGGTGAGTGGCTCCCGGTCGAGGTCGATCGTCGCCCGCGCCGCCGATGCGTCCACCGCGACCGCGGCGGCGAGCAGTGCCGTCGCCAGCAGCACACCCGGCCAGGCGGGCAGCACGAACATCACGAAGGCACCGGCCACCACGGCCAGCGCGACGAATCGTCCGGTAACCGTCATCGCGGCGGCTCCTGCCGTCGGTTTCCGGCCGATCGGCCGCGGCGATGGGAAGGCGAGTAGCGCATCGGCTACACCGGGACGGGGACGGCGTTCAGCAACGAGGCGAGCACCGATTCCCGGGTGACCCCGTCCAGCTCGGCCTCGGGCCGCAGCTGCAGCCGGTGTCGCAGGACCGCCGTCGCTACCGCTTTCACATCGTCGGGGGTGGCGTAACCGCGGCCGTGCAGCCACGCATACCCGCGGGTGGCGGCCAGCAGGGCCGTGGCGCCGCGGGTGGAGGCACCGTGCTGGACGGCGGGGGAGGAGCGGGTGGCCCGGCACAGATCGACGATGTAGGCGAGGATCTCCGGCCGGGCCGTCACCTCCGCGATGGCGGCTCGGCCGGCGGCGAGGTGTGCGGGCCCGGCCACCGGCTGCAGTCCGGCGGCGCCCAGGTCGCGGGGATCGAACCCGCTCGCATGCCGTTGCAGGATGTGGAACTCGTCGTCGCGGCCGGGCAGCCGGATGTCGACCTTGAACAGGAAACGGTCCAGCTGGGCTTCCGGCAGCGGATAGGTGCCTTCCTGTTCGATCGGGTTCTGGGTGGCGACCACCACGAACGGATCCGGCAGCGGGCGCGGCTGCCCGTCGACGGAAACCTGCCGCTCCTCCATCGATTCCAGCAGGGCGGACTGGGTTTTCGGCGGCGTCCGGTTGATCTCATCGGCCAGCAGCAGATTGGTGAAGACCGGGCCCTGCCGGAAGGTGAACTCCGCCGAATGCGGATCGTAGATCTGTGAACCGGTGACGTCGCCGGGCATCAGGTCGGGGGTGAACTGCACCCGGGCATGGTCCAGGTCCAGGGCGGTGGCCAGGGCCCGGACCAACAGCGTCTTGGCGACGCCGGGCACACCCTCGAGTAGTACGTGCCCGCGGCACAGCAGGGCCAGTACCAGGAACATCACCGCATCGTCGTTGCCGACCACGGCCTTGCCGATCTCGGTGCGCAGCGCGGCCAGTGCCGCGGCGGCTTCGGCAGCGGTCGGCGCGGCGGCGCCGGCTTCGGTCGCGGTCGGTTTCGTCAGTTCAGTCATCCGAGTTCCGTCTCGATCCATTCGAGTTGTGCGGCAACGTGGGTCAGGGTCTGTGCGTCGGGCACCGGTGCGTAGAGGGCCGCGTGGATCTGCTCGGGCGGGCTGCCGAGTCGCCGGGCGGCCGCCGCGGTCAGCTGTTCGGGGGTGAGTGACCCGCCGTGCTCGAGGCGGGGCCGGATCCGGCGCAGAGTGCCGGCCCGCAGCTTGCCCGCGACGAACTCGGTGTCGCCGCTGCGCCGGTACAGCCCGGCGCGGCCGGTGAGCAGTTCGTTCGCGGCCACCTGCACCGGCAGCGGCTCACCGACCAGGGCACCGCGCCGCCGGCCGCGCCACCAGATGGCGGCGGCGAAGGCCAGCAGCAACTGCAGGCCACCGAACGCCAGCCAGGGTGGCAGCCTGCTGAAGATCGAGTCCTGGCCCGCACCGAATTCGTCCGGCAGATCGGGCGGCGGCAGATCCGGTGGTGGCAGATCGGGATCCGCCGGTGGTGGCGGCGCGGTCGGCGCACCGCACGATTGCAGCGCTGCGAACAACAGCAGGGCGATCGCCGCCGTGGCGGCCAGAACACCCCAGAACCTGGGGTCGCGCAGCAGTTTCGGCAGCTGCGGCAGGGACCTCCGGCTCCGCGCGGCGGTTGCGGCGGGTGCGAGCTCCACCGGTTCCGGTTTCGGTGGCGGCGCGGTCTGCGAATATCGGTCGGCGTATTCGAGGTGCCGGTATTCCGCTTCGGTCGCGGCCCGGCTGCCGTACACGACCTCGTCGAAACTCGTTGCCGAAGGCGTCAATTCGTCGGCCTGCGGCAGCGGCAGCACCGTGGTGGCATCGGTGGCCGTCTCCTGTGCGGTCCGGGATCGGCGCACCGGCAGCGCACCCTGTTGTTCCAGGCCACGGAGTACCGCCCGGAAACGCTCCCGCAGCGCGCGGTCGTAATCCTTTCCGGCTGCGGCCTGTTCGGCCGCCGCACGGTGATCCGCGGCCGACCCGAGCCGCGGCGGGTCCGGGGCCGGGGCCTCGGGGTCGGGTACCGGTTCGTTCATCGTCCCCCCGTCGGAATCCGGATATCGGCGCCCTCGCACCGGCAGCGCCGATCCACGTACACCAGTACCCGGGACGCGGCTTCGACGATCTCGGTGAACGCCGCGAGCAGCAGCACCGCCGCAACCACCAGCCCGATGACCGCCCAGCGATGCGTGCCGGTGAACTCGGACAGGAAGTACGGGATCCCCAGCAGCGGCACCGCCACCAGCGCGAACACCGCCCGCTGGGTGAACCACAGGCCGGCGGTGCGCCAGGCGGCATCGCCGATCAGCAGCCGGGACCGGGTGGCCGCAGCCGGATAGCCGAGGCGCTCGGCCAGGATCAACGGCGCCACCTGGAACCCGCGGGCCCGGAGATGACCCAGCCAGACCGGGCCGAGCGGCATCGTGATGATCAGCACGGAACACAGCAACAGCACGCCGACCCCGCCGAGGGTGAACATCGCCTGGGCGGCGGCCAGCGGAGCCGCCCGGGAGCCGAACGCGGCCAGCAGTTTCCGGGGACCAGGCCGGTGGCCGCCGAGCAGATCGGCGAGCCCGGCCGATATTGTCACCGAGCGCAGCACCAGCCGCACCAGCCAGACCGCCGCAGCGCTCGCGCCCAGCACGGCCAGGAAGGTACCGGCGTCGGAACCGTCGGTGAGGTGCGAAACGAGCCCGGTCACGGCGAGGACGAAGACCTCGGCGCTCAGCAGTGTCCCGGCCAGGATCGGAGCCAGCGCCGGTAGCTGCGCCTGGATCAGGGCGAACGGCTCGTCGAGCAGCTCGCGGAAACGCATGGGCCGGAGGGGCACCGTCGGAGCTGACACAGCAGCTGCCGGATCGACTCCCGCCCCGACGGCCCCGGCCGATTCGGTGGCTGGGGACACGCCGCCGAGTCTAGATCGTGTCGCCCGGTCGCGGGCGGGCGAGCCGGGTCGGAGCCGTTCGGCCACGCAGGGTCACCTCATCGGCCAGCTCCCACCGGCCGGCTTCGGTCGAAGCCGCACCGGACACGGTGGTCGCGGAGCTGAGCAGCAGGCCCGGTTCGTTCTTCGCCAGCTCACACAGCCGGGCCGCCTCGTTGACCGCATCGCCGATGACGGTGAACTCGTACCGGTGCCGGGCACCCACATTGCCGGCCACCACCCGTCCGGCCGCGATCCCGATGCCCGCCTGCAGTTCGAGTGGCCCGTCCGGATCGTCCGGGTCGCGCTGCTGCAGCCGCTGCTGGATGGCCCGCCCGCAGGCCAGCGCCGCACCGGCGGCATCGGGTAGCGGTGCCGGTGTGCCGAAGACGACCAGCGCGGCATCGCCTTCGAATTTGTTGAGCAGGCCGCCGTGCCGGTCCACTTCGTCGACGACGACATCGAAGAACCGGTTCAGCATCGCCACGATCTCCGGCGCCGGCCGGGTGGCGGCCATCGTGGTGGAGCCGACGATGTCGATGAACAGCGCCGCCGCCTCGGTTTCGGTACCGCCGAGCACCGGTCGCGAGGCGATGGCCGCCCGGGCGACGTCGCGGCCGACGTGCTTACCGAATAGATCGGCGATCTCGGCACGTTCGCGCACCCCGCTCACCATCCGGTTGAATCCGCTCTGCAGTTCACCCAGCTCGGTGCCGTCGTAGACGGTGACGGCCACTCGCAGATCACCGTCCTCGACCCGGCGCAGTGCCTGGCGTACACCGCGGATCGGTGCCACGGTGGCCGCGGTCACCTGCATCATCAGCACCATTCCGAACACCAGCGCCGAACCGCCCAGCGACAGCATGCACACCGCGAGGCGCTGCGTGCTCACTTCCGACGGGTCGGCCAGCGCCCATATCGCCACGATCATCGCGGTGGCGACCGGCACGCCGGTACCGACCAGCCAGCAGAGCATGGTCCGGCCGAAGACGCCGAGACCGTGCCGGCGGCGCTGGGGTGCGGCCTCCAGCACCCGGGCGGTGACCACGCGGAGGGCGAATTCGGCGATCAGATAGCTGTTTGCGCACACCACGATCGCCGCCGCACCGATGGCCAGGACGAACTTCGGGATGAGCCGCGGATCGGCGATGCCGTAGCAGGTGGTGAGCACGATCAGCGCCAGCGTCCACAGCACCAGTTGCTGCAGCACCAGCCGCCGTGGTGCCGCGGCGGCCGCCCGCTGCTCGGCCGGGGTGGGTACCCGGTCCGGATCGGTGGCCCAGCGCATGGTGCGCAGGCCCACGACTGTGCCCCAGACGGTGCCGATCGCCAGCGCTGCCACCGCGCACAACGGCGTCAGGATGGCGTTCAGCAGGATCAGGTCCCAGCGGAACAGCGACGGGCCGGGGAGTACGAAGCCGGTCAGGGCGATGACGACCGCGATCCCGATCAGATTCGCCACCAGCAGCGGGAGGGTCAGCAGCAACTGGACGCGGACCCGCCGGATGCGGGAGTCCTCCTCGGCCGGGCCCAGCAGTGGGGACCCCCACGGCGCCGGCCCGGGCGCCGTCACAGTGTCCGGGTGCAGTTTCGGCTCGGTCTCGCCCACCCCCGCACTGTAAACCGGACACCCCTCGGTGGCGTGATTCATATGACCTTCAACACATCATGCAGTCGGCATATGTCCTGGAAGATCGGCCGGTCGGTGTGGTGTGACCGCTTCGGGCGGGCGCTCCGGCTTCCGGTACACCTGTGCACTGGACCCCTGGTCGGCGGTCGCGCGCGGCGGGCCGGCAGGAAATCTGCCGCGACCGTCACCGGCTGCGGATGTCAGCGCCCCGGCGGCAGTTCGTACGGGCCGCGGTGGCCCGGCAGCTCGGTGCTGTCCCGGCCGGGTAGTTCTGCTGCGCTGCCCGAGTTCAGCGCGGGATCGCCCGGCGCGGCGCCGGTGGGGAGGGCGGCGTATCCGGCCGTCGTCGGATACATCCGCGGATCCGGATGGAACCGGGCATCCGGTGCGTCCACGACCCCGGCGGCGATCCGGTGCGCATAGGCCCCGCCCGGTGCAGTGGGGTCGGCGCCGGGCGGCAGCTGGTGGCCGACCTGGTATCCGGGCGGCAGCTGGTACCCCGCCTGGGCGGCCTGCGCCTGCGAGTCCTGTGTGTCGACGGTGACTTTGCGGGTGCGCCGCAGTGTGAAGGTGACCTCCTCGACCTCCTCGAACGCCTGCCGCGCGGTCCGAAGTGGGTGCGTGGCCGTGTCGATGGCGTTCGCCACGAACGAGGGCACCAGCGGGCGGATCCAGCGGGCCGCGGTGTCGGTGAACGGAACGGTCCCGATCACCGGCAGTTCCAGGCCCCCGCTGGCGGTCGGCGCCGGGGCCGGGGCAGTCGTGCTGCCGACGGGTTCGGGCAGCTGCTGCTGCGGCACCGGCGCAGGTGCCTGCGCCCGGTCGGCGGACAGCTGGGCCGCGGGGAGGTGTGCGGGCAGGTTCGGCTGCTGTGGCACGGAGTCGTCCTTTCGATCGCCGGCCGGGCCGGGAAGTTCGGGGCGTCGTGGTTCGGTGATTCCGATCTCCAGGCCGCCGATCGCCGCGACCACCCGGGTGCGCTGCCGCTCCCGGTCGATGGCGCGGTCGGCGTCCAAGGCGAGTCGGGCGGTGGCGAGCTGATGATCGGTGCGCAGCGACTCGACCGCCACCCGGGTCCGGGCCTGTTCGACCGCGATGGCGGCGTCGGCCTCCCGCTCGGCGCGGTCCTGCACCTCGCGGGCCGCGGCTGCCCGGTCCGCCGAGGTCTCGCCGCGCCACCACCGCAACAGCAGCGGCAGCAGTGCGAGCAGGGTCGCTGCCGCCAGGATCAGCAGCCGCAGCGCGAAGGCACCGGCATGGTGGGTGGTGTAGTCGTTCATCGCCAGCCAGCGGGCGCCGAGCCCGCGGTCGGCCTCGGCGACCGCGGTGGCCCGGGCCGAGGTCAGCGCCGCATCGGCGGCGGCGATCCGTCCGTCCAGTTCGCCGGCGCGGTCCCGGGCAGCTGCCAGCTGGTCACGGGCGTCGGCGAGCATCTCGTTTGCGGTGCGTTCCTCCGGGCCGCGGCCGGGGACGCCGGTGATCCGGGTCTGCGGGCAGGCCGGGGTGGGGTTGTATTCGCAGCGGGCGATGACCAGCGCTTCGTCGATATCGTCCTGTGCGGTGGCGATCGCCTGCTCCTGGTCGGCGCGTTCGGCGCGGGCCCGGTCGAGTTCGGTCTTTGCGGTGACCACCGCGGGTGCCGACTCGGCGGCGGCCGCGGCGCGTTCGTCCACCGTCCGATCCACGGTGCCGGCGAGCAATACGGTGGTGGCGAGCTCGGCGACGATGACGCCCGCGAGCACCGCAACGCCCACCCGCACGAGATGAATGCGCAGCCCGGCGGCGGTGGGCCGGACGACGATCAGGGCCCGGGCGACGGCACCGGCCGCGGCGGCGGCCAGGATCGCGACCGCGAGCGCGGCCGGCACGCCGGCTCCGGCGGCAGTCAGGGCCGTGCCGGTGACCAGGCCGGCGACCACGGCGAACAGCAGTACCGCGGTGCCGGTGAGGGCGTATCCGGTGCGTTCGTGGTCGTCCGCACCCTCGGCGTGCCCGCCGCCGAGTGCGATGACGATGCCGGAGACGGTCATGGGTTATCACGTCCTTGCAGCGTCGAACGGACAGGCCGGAACGGACATCTTGGCGGAACTGTCACGAACCCGTTGTGTCAGCGTGACAGCACCCGGCCCGACACACCGAGCGACGCCCGGGCTATGTGGGCAGCCTCACAAGTGTTGTGCAGCACGGATGCCGACGTCCGACGCTGTGTTCTGCGCCACGCCCACCGAATAACTGGAAGTGTGCTGTCTCCCACAGCATCGGCCGGATCGTCCGGAAAGGTGTGGTGTCCCGCCGATTCCGACATTGTCGGTTATCTCTCAATCCGGGTTCGGTACGGGGTCTGCGGGTTTGGTTCCGGCCGGGCCGGGGAACTCCAGACCGATGCAGGTGGATGCCCGCTTCCGGGCGTCGTGCCGGCCTCCTGTCGGCCGGTTCGCCCTGGTGGGCGCGGTGCAGGCGGAATCGATCCGCCCGGTGCCCTGCTTTACACTGGACGATGCGCGCAAACTGGAGGACGGACAACGCAAAGCCCAGCTAGACCGGGTTATTAGTACAACCTTAGTTGGTTGGGTCCCGGACCTGACTTATCGTTTGCTCTTACGCCGAACACACACAACGTCGGCGATATCGCCCATCGAGGGCCGGAAATACCGGGCCCGACCGTAGTGGGTGCAAGCCCGCGCAAGCGAGCACCACTTCCCTCTCGTGGAGGGCGGAAGCGGACAACTGGAGACGTGACTGCACGCCGGAGACCATCAGCGCGGCTGGACTCCGGACCGTACGGACGCAGTCTTGACGAAGGCGTTCGACGAGGACGGCCCGGCCACGTGGTGGGCCGAGTTCATCGGAGGCCGACTTTCTTGAAGGCAGAGGCATGACGCAACTTCCTGGCCACAGGTCCCCGACCGGCGGCGCCGGCTATGGGCACCGCCCCACGGGGCTCTACGACCCGGCGAACGAACACGACGCCTGTGGTGTCGCATTCGTCGTCGACATGCACGGCCGCCGCAGCCGCGACATCGTCGACAAGGCTATTACGGCACTGCTGAACCTGGAGCACCGCGGTGCTGCGGGCGCCGAGCCCAACTCGGGCGACGGTGCAGGCATCCTGATCCAGCTTCCGGACCGGTTCTTCCGTGCAGTCCTGGCTCAGGAAGGCGCCACCTTCGAACTGCCGGCGGAGGGCTCCTACGCCACCGGTATCGCTTTCCTGCCGCAGTCCCGCCGGGAAGCTTCACGGGCCGCCTACGGTGTCGAGAAGATTGTCGCCGAGGAGGGCCTCGCGGTTCTCGGCTGGCGTGAGGTGCCGATCGACGAGTCGTCGCTGGGTGCGCTGGCCCGCGACGCCATGCCGACCTTCCGGCAGATCTTCATCGCCTCGCCCGCCGGTGCCGACGAGCAGCTCTCCGGTATGGACCTGGAGCGGCGCGCCTACGTCATCCGCAAGCGCATCGAGCACGAGCTCGGCAAGGCGGGCGCCGGCGAGGGCGCGGTCGGCAAGGAATCGGTGTATTTCCCGAGCCTGTCCGGTGAGACCTTCGTCTACAAGGGCATGTTCACCACGCCGCAGCTGCGTGCCTTCTACCTGGACCTGCAGGACGACCGCGTCGAGTCGGCGCTGGGCATCGTGCACTCCCGGTTCTCCACCAACACCTTCCCCTCGTGGCCGCTGGCGCACCCGTTCCGCCGGGTCGCGCACAACGGTGAGATCAACACCGTCTCCGGTAACGAGAACTGGATGCGCGCGCGTGAGGCGCTGCTGCGTTCGGACGTGTTCGGCAAGGATTCGGCCGGCAAGAACCGCCTGGACAAGGTCTTCCCGGTCTGCACCCCCGGCGCCAGCGACACCGCCCGTTTCGACGAGGTGCTCGAACTGCTGCACCTGGGCGGCCGCAGCCTGCCGCACGCGGTGCTGATGATGATTCCCGAGGCCTGGGAACGCAACGAGACCATGGACCCGCAGCGGCGGGCGTTCTACGAGTACCACTCGATGCTGATGGAGCCGTGGGACGGCCCCGCGTCGGTGTGTTTCACCGACGGCACCGTCATCGGCTCGGTCCTGGACCGCAACGGTCTGCGCCCCGGCCGCATCTGGGTCACCGAGGACGGCCTCGTCGTGCTCGCCTCCGAGGTCGGCGTGCTCGATATCGACCCGGCCAAGGTGGTTCGCAAGATCCGGCTGCAGCCGGGCCACATGTTCCTGGTGGACACCGCCAAGGGCCGGATCCTGACCGATGACGAGGTCAAGTCCGAACTGGCCGCCGAGCACCCGTACCAGGAGTGGCTGGACGCCGGCGTCAAGCGGCTGGCCGATCTGCCGGACCGCCCGCATCAGCACATGTCGCACGACCGCGTGCTGATCCGGCAGCAGATCTTCGGCTACACCAACGAGGAACTGAACCTGCTGATCTCGCCGATGGCGAAGAACGGCATGGAAGCGCTCGGCTCGATGGGTACCGACACCCCGATCGCGGTGCTGTCGTCCCGGTCGCGGCTGCTGTTCGACTACTTCCAGCAGCTGTTCGCGCAGGTCACCAACCCGCCGCTGGATGCGATCCGCGAGGAAGTCGTCACCAGCCTCAAGCGCAATATCGGCGCCGAGGCCGACCTGCTGCACCCGGGCCCGGATTCGTGTAAGCAGATCGCCCTGGAACAGCCGATCCTGGACAACGACGAGCTGTCCAAGCTGGTGCACATCAACGACGACGGCAGCCATCCCGAGCTGCGCTCGGTCGTGGTGCGCGGTCTGTACCCGGCCGACGAGGGCGGCGAGGGTCTGGGCCGGGCGCTCGAGGCGATCAACACCCAGGTCTCGGCGGCCATCGAGGGCGGCGCGCGGATCGTCGTACTCTCCGACCGCGAGTCGAACGACAAGCTGGCGCCGATTCCGTCGCTGCTGCTGACCGCCTCGGTGCACCACCACCTGGTGCGGGAGCGCACCCGCACCAAGGTCGGCCTGGTCGTGGAGGCCGGTGACGCCCGCGAGGTGCACCACATGGCCATGCTGGTCGGCTTCGGTGCCGGCGCGATCAACCCCTACATGGCCTTCGAGACCATCGAGGACATGCTGGAGCGCGGTGCGCTGCAGATGCCGGGCAGCACCGGCGACCTGCGCGCCGACTACGCCAAGGCCGTGGCCAACTACAACAAGGCCGCCAGCAAGGGTGTGCTGAAGGTGATGTCCAAGATGGGCATCTCCACCATGGCCTCCTACAACGGCGCCCAGCTGTTCCAGGTGATCGGCCTGGACCAGGGCCTGGTCGACCGCTACTTCGTCGGGCTGCGCTCGCATCTGGGCGGCATCGGCCTGGACGAGATCGCCGAAGAGGTGGCCATGCGCCACCGCGTCGCCTTCCTGGAGAACCGCAACGAGCGCGCGCACCGCGAGCTCGAGGTCGGCGGTGAGTACCAGTGGCGTCGCGAGGGTGAATACCACCTGTTCAACCCGGACACCGTGTTCAAGCTGCAGCACGCGACCCGCTCCGGCCAGTACTCCATCTTCAAGGAGTACACCAAGATGGTCGACGACCAGTCCGAGCGGCTGGCTTCGCTGCGCGGCCTGTGCAAGTTCAAGGAGGGCGAGCGCGCCCCCATCCCGATCGACGAGGTCGAGCCGGCCAGTGAGATCGTGAAGCGGTTCTCCACCGGCGCGATGAGCTACGGCTCCATCTCGGCCGAGGCGCACGAGACCCTCGCGATCGCGATGAACCGGCTCGGCGGCCGCTCCAACTCCGGTGAGGGCGGCGAGAACCCGGCCCGGTTCGAGGTCGAGGAGAACGGTGACTGGCGGCGTTCGGCGATCAAGCAGGTCGCCTCGGGCCGGTTCGGTGTCACCGCGCACTACCTGACCAACTGCACCGATATCCAGATCAAGATGGCCCAGGGCGCCAAGCCGGGTGAGGGCGGCCAGCTGCCGCCGCACAAGGTGTACCCGTGGGTCGCCGAGGTGCGGCACTCCACGCCGGGCGTCGGCCTGATCTCGCCGCCGCCGCACCACGACATCTACTCGATCGAGGACCTGGCGCAGCTGATCCACGACCTGAAGAACGCGAACCCGCAGGCTCGGATTCACGTGAAACTTGTCGCGGAGCCCGGCGTCGGCACCGTCGCCGCGGGTGTGTCGAAGGCGCACGCCGACGTGGTGCTGATCTCCGGCCACGACGGTGGTACCGGTGCCTCGCCGCTGACCTCGCTCAAGCATGCGGGTGGCCCCTGGGAACTCGGCCTGGCCGAGACCCAGCAGACCCTGCTGCTCAACGGCCTGCGGGACCGGATCGTGGTCCAGGTCGACGGCCAGATGAAGACCGGCCGCGACGTGATGATCGCTGCGCTGCTGGGCGCCGAGGAGTACGGTTTCGCGACCGCTCCGCTGGTCGTCTCCGGCTGCGTGATGATGCGCGTCTGCCACCTCGACACCTGCCCGGTGGGTATCGCCACCCAGAACCCGGTGCTGCGCGAGCGCTACACCGGCAAGGCGGAGTTCGTGGTGAACTTCTTCATGTACATCGCCGAAGAGGTCCGGGAGATGCTGGCCCAGCTGGGCTTCCGCACCCTGGACGAGGCCATCGGCCGGGTCGACCTGCTCGACACCACTGAGGCCAAGAACCACTTCAAGGCGAACAAGCTGGACCTCTCGCCGATCCTGGATCAGCCGGAGACCGCGTTCATGCGCCAGGACCTGCGCTGCACCAAGGAGCAGGACCACGCGCTGGACAAGGCCCTGGACAACGAGCTGATCGCGCAGAGCGCGGCGGCCCTCGAACGCGGCCAGGCGGTCAAGTTCGAAACCAAGATCACCAACGTGAACCGGACGGTCGGCACCATGCTCGGCCACGAGGTGACCAAGCTCTACGGTGGCGCGGGCCTGCCCGACAACACCATCGACATCACCTTCAACGGTTCCGCGGGCAACAGCTTCGGCGCGTTCGTCCCGGCCGGTATCACCATGCGGGTGCAGGGTGACGCCAACGACTACGTCGGCAAGGGCCTGTCCGGCGGCCACATCGTGGTCCGGCCGTCCGAGACCGCGCCGACCGGGTTCGTGGCCGAGGACAACATCATCGCCGGCAACGTCATCCTGTTCGGTGCCACCAGTGGCCGCGTACTGATCAACGGTGTGGTCGGTGAGCGTTTCGCCGTGCGTAACTCCGGTGCCACCGCGGTCGTCGAGGGTGTGGGTGACCACGCCTGTGAGTACATGACCGGTGGCCGGGTCGTCATCCTCGGCGATACCGGACGCAACTTCGGTGCGGGCATGTCCGGCGGTATCGCCTTCGTGTACGACCCCGAGGGCACCTTCGCCGGCAAGGTCAACCCGGAACAGGCCGGAGCCGTCGAACAGCTGTCGGGTGACGACTTCACCTGGCTGCGCGACATCGTCACGGTGCACCGCGACGAGACGGGTTCGGCGCTGGCCGAGCGCATTCTGAGCGACTGGTCCCAGCAGGTGAACCACTTCGTGAAGGTGATGCCGCGCGAATACAAGAAGGTTCTGCTCGCCATCTCCGAGGCCGAGAAGAGCGGCAAGGACGTGGACGAGGCGATTATGGAGGCGGCCCGTGGCTGACCCACAGGGATTTCTGAAGCACACCTCGCGGGAGCTGCCGAAACGTCGGCCGGTGCCGCTGCGCCTGCTGGACTGGAAAGAGGTCTACGAGGAGAAGTTCTCCCACGACACGCTGCAGACCCAGGCCAGCCGCTGCATGGACTGCGGTATTCCGTTCTGCCACCAGGGCTGCCCGCTCGGGAACCTGATTCCCGAGTGGAACGACCTGGTGTACAAGGACCGGTGGCGCGAGGGCATCGACCGGTTGCACGCGACCAACAACTTCCCGGAGTTCACCGGTCGGCTGTGCCCGGCACCGTGTGAGGCCTCCTGCGTGCTCGGCATCAACCAGGACCCGGTGACCATCAAGCAGGTCGAGGTCGAGCTCATCGAGAACGCCTTCGACGAGGGCTGGGTGCAGCCGGTCTACCCGACCCGGATCACCGGTAAGAAGGTGGCCGTCGTCGGTTCCGGTCCCGCCGGTCTGGCCGCCGCCCAGCAGCTCACCCGGGCCGGTCACACCGTGACCGTGTTCGAGCGGGCCGACCGCATCGGCGGTCTGCTGCGCTACGGCATCCCGGAATTCAAGATGGAGAAGCGCTTCATCGACCGCCGGATGGCGCAGATGGAGGCCGAGGGCACCATCTTCAAGACCGGCGTGAACGTCGGTATCGACATCACCGCCGCCGAACTGCGTGAGCAGTTCGACGCCGTGGTGCTCTCCGGGGGCGCCACCATCGCCCGTGACCTGCCGATCCCGGGCCGCGAACTGGACGGCATCCACCAGGCGATGGAATTCCTGCCCTGGTCGAACCGGGTGCAGCTGGGTGACGACTGCACCGACGAGAACGGCCTGCCGCCCATCCACGCGAAGGGCAAGAAGGTCGTCATCATCGGTGGCGGCGACACCGGTGCCGACTGCCTGGGCACCTCGCACCGGCACGGTGCCGAGAGCGTCCACCAGTTCGAGATCATGCCGCGCCCGCCGGAAGAGCGTGCCGGTTCCACCCCGTGGCCGACCTACCCGCTCATGTACCGGGTGTCCTCGGCGCACGAGGAGGGCGGCGAGCGGGTGTTCTCGGTGAACACCGAACGCTTCGTCGGCGAGGACGGCAAGGTGACCGGCCTGCAGGCGCACGAGGTCAAGATGGTCAACGGCCGCTTCGAGAAGGTCGAGGGCACCGACTTCACCCTGGAGGCGGACCTGGTCCTGCTCGCCATGGGCTTCGTCGGCCCCGAGAAGCCGGGCCTGCTCACCGATCTCGGTGTCGGCTACGACCAGCGCGGCAACGTCCAGCGCGACAAGAACTGGGCCACCAATGTTCCCGGCGTGTTCGTCGCCGGCGATATGGGCCGTGGCCAGTCCCTGATCGTGTGGGCCATCGCCGAGGGCCGGGCCGCCGCCGCCTCGGTGGATCAGTTCCTGGAGGGTGACACTGCCCTCCCGGCGCCGATCCCGCCCACCGCGGTCGCCCAGCGCTGACCCGCTGAACGCCGAAGGCGCCGCCGGACAACGAGGTCCGGCGGCGCCTTTGTGCTGTGCACCGGTGTCGGCTGTGCTGTGCACCGGTGTCGGCCCGCCGCCGGTCGCCGGTGCACCGGCGAATGCAGCGACATCCATCTCCGCCGCCGCACGGGCCCGGCCGCGCATGGTGCCGCTCCGGCTCTGCCACGACTGTGGTGTGTGTGGCAGCAGACATCACCCGGTCCTCCTGTGGCGCGGTTCCGGTCGTGCGCCTATTGTGATGCGCGATCGGGCGCGCAGCGCTGCGCGCTGTCGGGGTGTGCGCGGTGCAGCGCAGGGTAGTTCGAACTGGAGCGGTATGCGGTTGAAGAAGGTTGTCGCGGGCTTCGGCGTGTCTGCGGCGATGGCGGCGGGGCTGATCACGGGTGGTGGGAATGCCGCGGCGGCACCCGGTTGTCCGGAACTGTATGTGGTTGCGATTCCCGGCACCTGGGAGACCGGGCACGACAAGGAACCGGGGCCCGGCATGCTGTCCGGCGTCACGGACGGTCTGCCCCGGACCGCACAGGTCGACTACGTGACCTATGCCGCGACCGCTTTCCCGTGGGAAGGCGACGTCTACGGCAGTTCGAAGCAGGAAGCGGTCGATTCGGCACGCGGATTGCTGACCGCCAAGGCCGCGGCCTGCCCGGGAGCCGATATCGCCTTGGTCGGATACAGTCAGGGTGCCGATGCGGCAGGCGATCTCGCCGCCGAGATCGGGACCGGCCTGGGCCCGGTCCGTCCCGAGCGGGTCGCCGGTGTCGGTCTGATCTCAGATCCGCGCCGGTCACCCACCGATATCCAGGTCGGCCCGCCCGCACCGGGCGCCGGCGCCAGCGGTCCGCGGCCGGGCGGGTTCGGTTTGGTCAGCGACCGGGTCCGCACCATCTGCGCCGTGGACGATCTGTACTGCGCCACCGAGAACGAGGATTTCATCACCCGATTCGCCGGTTTCCTCGCGCAGGCCTCGGCAGCGAATCCGGCCGAGCTGCCGAAGTATCGGAGTGAAGCGAACTCGATCATCGAAGATCTGATGGCGCACGGCGGCATTCCGACGCTGCAGTCGCAGTTGTCCGATCCGGCCAACCAGGCCCGGGCTGAGCAGCTCGAGGAGTTCTATCTGTCGCAGACGCATATGCGCTACGCCAGCTATCCGGTCGGTGGCGGCCAGACCGCGATCTCGTGGATGCACAACTGGATCGCCGGGATGGCCTGATTCACATCTCTGGTTCGATTTCCTCGCGGCCGGTGACATCCGCCGTATCGATGATGCGGATGTCCCGGCCCGGATCGGTGAGCACCTTGAGAAAGCCGGGTGGATTCTCCATGACGTAACCGTGCACCACGCCGTCCCGGGTTTCGATGCGCTCCAGCGCAACCCACGGCACCTGCACGACCGCCGCGAGGATCAGCGCGGCCGCCGCGACCACCATCCCGGTCCGGGTGATGAACCAGTGCGCGAGCACGCGCCCTTCGGGATCGTGTACACCGGCCCGCAGCAGGATCAGCAGCAGCGTGGCCAGCACGGCGGCGACGGCCAGGACCCACCAGGCCCGGTAGGTCCAGACCAGCGCCGTCGTGAACACCGCGACGATCACCAGCCAGACCAGGTTTCCCGCATTGCTCCACCCGGGTTTCCCCAACCTGATCTGGTGTACCACCGCCTCCGGCAGCAGGATCGCCAATGCCACCCCACCCAGCACCGGACTGGCCATCAGCGTGCCGATCACCATCGGCCCGACATCGTCGACCCCGAGGGTGCCCGCGATCGAGAACGCCGCACCCCACGAATAATCGGTTATCGCGAACAGCCGCAGCGCCAGGAACAACGCCGCCAGCGCCGTCAGCGACAGCCCCTTGGCGAACAGATGGTCGTTTCCGGACGGCTCGGCCATGCGATGACGATAGCCGTGGTCATCGCCCGGCTCCGGCAGTCGACTGCGGCGTGCCGCCGCAACGACCGCTATCGACCGGGCGCGCGGCGATACTCCTCCTGGCGGTGCCGGACCTGATCCGGCCGCCGCGGTCTGTACAGCGGATGCGGCCCCGTATGACGGTGGCGGGCCCTCAGTATCCGTGGGGCGGATGCTGACCGGGGTATCCCTGTGGACCGGGGTACCCCTGTGGTGGGTGGCCCTGTGCGTGGCGGCCGTCCGGCGGTGGTGGTCCGTAGCCCGGCTGCGGGACAGGCGGGGGTGGTACGTAGCCGGGAGGTGGGAGCGGAGGCCGCGCGCGATTCGCGGAGCCGGACCGAGTGGTCAGCGAAATCACGACAATGATCACGCCGATCGGGACAAGCAACAGCGTGCCGACGACGATGATTCCGTACAGGGTCTCCATGGGCTCCCCCCACCTGGATCAGGACAGTGTCGGTAGTCGATCTTGCCACGGCGGCTCGCTCAGTGGATGCCAGTGTCCGTGGGTCGGGTGCTGACCCGGAGTATCCCTGTCGTGGGTGGCCTGGATGTGGCGGCCGACGGCGGTGGGGTGAACCGGGGGAAACCACCTCGGATGTGCTGCGCCGCGCACTGCGCGTCCTCGACCGGGAGCGCTGGCAGGCTCAGGCGCAGGACGACGCCGACCGGATCACCGCCAGTGGTGAAAATCTCGCAGACGAGCCGGACGCCTGGTGATCCGGGGTGCGGTGTACCGTATCGACCTCGGTGATCAGCGGCGGGGGCATGAACAACGCGGTCGCCGCTTCGGCGTAGTCCTTTCTCGAACCGACTGGTCCATGGTCACCATTGTTCCGACGTCGACCAGCGCTCGACCTTCCCGGTTCCGCCCCGAAGCCGAGCTCGGCGGGCGCACCACCCTCCTGCTGGTCGACCAGGTCCGCTCGATCGACACCGGGTACCTGAACGGCGATCCGGTCGGGTACCTGACACTCGAGGAGATGACCCGGCTCGATCGAGCGGTGATCCGCTATCTCGGCCTGAACTGATCCGGCTGCCCGGGGGCAGCCGGATCAGCGCGGTTTCACGAACGGGAACGGCAGGGTTTCGCGGATGCTGCGGCCGGTGAGCAGCATGACCAGGCGATCCACGCCGAGGCCGAGTCCTCCGGTGGGTGGCATGGCGTGTTCCAGCGCGTGCAGGAATGCGGCATCGGGGGCCGGTCGACCGGTGGTGCGCCGGCGAAGCTGCACGGGGTCGGTGAGTTCGCTGTGTGCGGTGGCGATTTCGGCACCCCAGGCAACCAGTTCCCAGCGTTCGCCGACACCGGGGACGGTGCGGTGGGTGCGGGCGAACGGCGCGACCGACGTGGGAAAGTCGAGATAGAAGGTCGGTTCCTGGGTCCGCGCGACCACCAGGCGCCGGTACGCCTTCCGCACCAGCAAGCCGGGATCGGCGCCCGGTGGGCCGGAAACCCCGGCCTTTTCGCACAGTTCCCGCAGCCGGTCCGGGTCGGTACGGGAGGTTATCTCGGTGCCGACCGCCTCGGACAGCGCTCCGTACACCGTCTTCACCCGCCAGTCTCCGGAGATGCCGACCCGGGTGCCGCCACCGGATCCGTCCGGCCGCAGGACCACCTCGGCACCGTGTGCGGCCCGGGCGGCATGCTGGATCAGCTCCCGGCAGATGTGCATCATCCGCAGGTAGTCGCTGTGCGCCTCATAGGCTTCCAGAAGCGTGGCCTCCGGATTGCGGCCGAAATCCACGCCGTCGGTGCCGAAGGTGCGGCCGATCTCGAACACCCGCTCCACCCCGCCGACCCCGAGCATCTTCAGGTACGTCTCGGGGCTGTGGCGCAGGTGCAGATCCAGCCGGCCGAGCCGGGTGGTCGGCTGCGTTCCGGAACTGGGCGCCGGGTGCAGGATCGGCGTCTCCACCTCCAGAAAACCCCAGCCGTGCATCGACTCCCGCAACGACCACAGCACGGCGCTGCGCTGCACGAGCAGGTCCCGTTGCGCGGTGTCGACGGCGAGGTCGAGATAGCGCTTACGCGTCCGGGTATCGGATGCGGTGAGGCCGTGTCGTTTGTCCGGCAGCGGATGCAGGCTCTTGCCGTTCATCCGCCAGTCCTGGCCGTGCAGTACGAGTTCGCCGCGCCGGCCGGTGCCGATCCGCCCGCTCACCTGGATCAGATCGCCCAGGTCGAAGATCCGGGTGAATTCGGTGATCCGTTCGGCGCCCACCCGGCCCCGGTCCAGTACGACGGTCAGATCGCCGGACCAGTCGCGGACCAGTACGAAGATCACCCCGCCGTGATCGCGGCGGCGCAGCAGCCGACCGGCCACCCGCACCGTGGTGCCGCGCGGTACCTGCCATGTCTCGGCGATCGAATGGGTCGGTGGATAGGCTTCCGGATACGGTTCGCTGCCCGCGGCCCTGATCCGATCGAGCTTGTCCTGCCGCACCCGGAACTGATCGGGCAGTCGCGGCGCCGGGGCCGGTTGCTCGGCCCGGACGGCGGGCGGAGGCGGCGTGGGTGGCGGCTCGGCAGCCACCGGTTCGGGGTCGGGGCGACGACTGCTCCATGCCGACAACGCGGCCAGCGCACCCAGCAGGACGAAGAGGCCGAGTAGAACGAGGATCGCTGCCGTCACCGAACCAGTTTGGCCGGTAACCGGGGGGATTTGCCACGCGGACGCTACGGCGTGTTTCGCACAGTGCCGCCGGGCCGGTGACCAGGCCGACGATCGGGAGGGGTAAACATTATCCCATGTCGGAACCAGTAGATGTGCCCATCGGTGACGAGGTGATCCGGCTCGGGCAATTCCTGAAGCTGGCGAACCTGATCGATTCGGGCTCGGAGGCGAAGTCGGTGATCGCCGCCGGTCTCGTCCGGGTCAACGACGAGGTCGAGACCCGGCGCGGCCGGCAACTGCAGGCCGGGGATGTGGTCGTCTTGGCGGGCCATCAGGCCCGGGTCACGCAGGCGCACTGAGCGGCGCGGGCCGGTCCGCCACAGCGCCGCCCGATTGCGGAACAGCCATGGGACATGATTTGCCTCCCCGCCCGCCTGCGAGCCACAACGTTCGTCTGCCTGGACCGGCAGACCGGATTGTCGCTCGCAGGCGGGCGGGTTCGGTGACCGGTTCCGGCCGCTACTCCGCGCGTGCTACGACGCCATCGGAGTCGCTGTAGACCATCTCGCCCGGTACGAAGGTGACGCCGCCGATCTCCACCGGGACGTCCTTCTCGCCGCTGCCGGTCTGGGTGCTCTTCCGCGGGTTGGTGCCCAGCGCCTTCACGCCGATGTCGAGAGTGCGCAGGATCGCGGAGTCCCGCACGGCGCCGTTGACGATCACGCCGGCCCAGCCGTTGTCCACGCCGCGCCCGGCGATGATGTCGCCGACCAGTGCGGTGTGCACGCTGGCGCCGCCGTCGACGACCAGGACCTTACCCTCGCCCGGTTCGCTGAGGGTTTGCTTGACCAGCAGGTTGTCCTGGAAACAGCGGATCGTCGTGATCCGTCCGGCGAACGCCGCGCGTCCACCGAATTGGATGAACTGCGTATCGCAGCTGCGGATCTCGGGGCCGATCTCATCGGCCAGATCGGCGGTGGCCACCACATTCGCTTGCTCGGTCATGGCCTCGATTGTGTCGTATCAGCGATGGCTCCAATGCAGCCGGTACATCTCTCGGTCGTGATCGGTGAATTTGGTGCGGTTGACCAGATCCGGGTTCAAGCCGTGCTGGATCATCCGGAACCGGCGCCACACGTAGCTCAGCGACAGGGTGAACAGCACCATCGGGATGATCATCAGCACCATCAGGCCGATCCGCCAGTTCAGTGGTCCCGGCAGCAGCAGGACCAGCAGGAAGAACGGCAGGACCGGGCCGAGGAACCGGACGAGGTAGCGTTCCAGCGCCCCGTGGCCGACGAGGTCGCGGAGCACCCACTCGTGCAGCTCCTCGGGGAGCTCACGGCCCAGATCGTAGGCGATCCGCTGCCTAATCGTCGGGGTGCGCATACCTCCAGGCTATACCCGACGGCTATCGATGTGGTATGGCTCATTCTCCCGTGGTACGGCCGTGCCGCCGCTCGTAGGCGGCCCGTTGGCCGGCCGCGCGGGCCCGCGCATCGGCATCGGCCAATGCCGGGTCCAGCCCGTGCCTGATCAGCCGGTTCCGGCGGAACACGTAGGTGAGTGCCACGGTGAAGTAGATCAGCGGCAGATACAGCAGCGCCATCATCGCCAGACCCATCCACACCGGCCCCGGCACCAGCAGGAAGAGACAGAGCACCGGCAGGATCGGCACCAGGATGCGCAGCAGGTAGCGGCGGGTGGCGCCGGGGCCGGTCAGATCGCGCAGCACCCAGTCCTGCATCGAGGGCGGCAGCGTCCGGCCGCAGATGTAGCCGATCCGCTGACCGAACCCCGGACTCGCGAACTCGCTCACGCCTGCGAATGCGCCTTCTCGATCTCGGCCACCAGGTGGTCGGTGGTGTGCTTCGCGGCGATCTTCACGAACGGTTCGATGGTCTTGTTCAGCATCTTCCCGGCCATCCCGCTGCCCACGCTGAACTCGATCACGGCATCCACGGTGCAGCGATCGTCGCCCTTGGGGTAGAAGAAAAACGTCGATTCGAGCTCGATGCCCTTGATCGACTTCACTCCGATGGTGCGGCCCGGCTCCCAGCGGACCACCTCGATCCGGGACTCCAGCGTCGCCGGACCGAGCTTCATCTTGCCGTCGAACTGGGCGCCCACGCCCTCGGTCTGCTCGGTGACCGCGACGAACCGTTCGATTCCGTACAGGAAGTTGGCGAGGTTGCGGTAGTCGTTCACATAGGCGAACGCCGTTTCGGCCGAGGCGACGCAATCCTCGACAATCCTGACTTCGGTCATGCAGTCACTCTAACGGCGCTCACCCGGAGACTGCGAGCGTAGCCGCGAGCCCGAACACCACGGCCTGCACCGTCACCTCGGTAATCGCCCGGCGCAGTGAGCCGTCGGCGGTCATCCGATGCCGCCGGACCAGCGGCACCCAGCTGCGCCGCCACCACCAGCCCAGTCCGGCCAGCGCCACCAGCAACACCAGTTTGGCCAGCATGATCCGCCCGTAGCCGGTGGTCACCAGGGGAGCCGGGCCACCGATCCGGACCAGGCCGTTGATCACCCCGGTCGCCGTCAGCACCACCACCGCCGGGCCGGCCAGCGTCGAGAACTGCGGCAGCACCTGCAGCCAGTCCCGGCGGCTGCGCAGCACCAGCGCCGCGGCCAGCAGGACGCCGAACCAGGCGGCGGCGGCCAGTGCATGCACCCCGGCCAGCACCGAGCCGAACGCCTGCTGCGACATATGCCCGGTGATCGGCCGCAAGGTGAGCACGACCGCGGCGAACACCAGGACCGGATCGGTCGAAACCGGGTCGGCCCGCCGGTCTGCCAGCACGCTGTAGCAGGTCAGGCCGCCGGTGCCGAGCAGAATCGCGATCCCGATCTGCCCGTTGCTCAACTGGGTGAGGAAGATGCCGAAATCGGTCGCGCTCAGCCGGGTGACCGGCACCCCGACCACCTCGGCCGCCGCACCGACCAGCACACCCACTTCGGCGACGAACCAGATGGCCGCCAGCACGGCCAGGCGGCGCCACGGTGCGGGCGCCCGGGGATGCAGCCGGGGCAGCACCGCCAGACCCAGCACCGTGGCACCGGCGATATCGGCGGTCGCCCGCAGTGCGGCCCCGGCCGGGAACGCCGGGACCGCCAGCAGCAGCCAGGCCAGCGCCACCCCGGCCAGGGCGGCGCCGGCCACCGGCAGCATGGTCCGCCACGGTTTCGGCTCGGACACGGCGGCCCGGCCGCCGCGCGTCACTGTTTCCGGCTGCGGCCGGTCAGCAGCGCCACTGCCAGACCGGCGGCGACCACCACGGCGCCACCGACGATGAACACCCAGACGGGAACCGAACCGGACTGCTCGTCGCCGTCGGAGCCTTCGGCGGCCTGCCCACTCGCCGGCGGCCCGGGCGTCCCGGAGCCCTCGGTGGTCAGGGTGAAGGTGCGCTTTGCCCTGATCGGGTGTCCGTCGGCCGAGGTCACCTGGTACGCGATCCGGTATTCGCCGACCGGCCCGAGTTCGCCGACCGCCACGCTCACCGTATTGCCTTCGACCACCGGCTCGCCCTTCGACCACAGGTGGCCGTTCGGTCCGGTCACCGTGAGCGCCGCGAAGTTGGGTTGAATTTCTTCGTTGAAGGTGACGCTCACCCGTGCGGGACCGGAATCGATACTCGCCCCGTCCTCGGGATCACTCGCGATCGCCGTCGCGTGCGCACCGGCAACCCCGGCGCCGGTGCCGAGTCCGGCAAGTGCAAGCAACAGGACCAGGACGCCGGTGCCGGTGCGGGTGCGCAGGCGGTGCAGTGCGGTCACGACTGCCGCCCCCGGATCACGGTGCCCAACCCGAGCGCCACGGCGAACAAGGCCAGCGCCAGCCCGATGCCGCCGAGCCAGCGGGCCACGGTATCGGTGCCGGGATCGTCGGCGGCAGCTTCGGTCTCGGTGCCGACCGAGTGGTGGTCGCCGCCGTTGCCTTCGGCCAGAGTCAGGGTGGGTGCCGGGCGTTCGGGTTCCGCACCCTCGGTAGCCGGCTGATCCCAGGCGACGACGGTCCCGTCGCTGTAGGTCTGGGTCGCCGGGAGCACGAGTGTCTCCTCGTCCGGCAGTGGGCCGATCGACAGGGCGAACTGCTGGAACTGATCCGGCCCGATACCGGCGTCGGTATCGGCGGTCCAGGTCACGGCCGTGATCTCGTCCGCGTCGTTGCGCACCAGTTCACTGTGCCAGCCGGGCATCGGTTCCGTGCGGACCGACTTCGGGTTCGGCAGCTCGACGGTGAGCGCCGTGGTGGACGCGGTATCCGATTCGGTGGGCACCCGGAAAGTGGCGATCGTGTATCCGCCCTGGGTCGCGCCGGGCGCGTCGACGGTGACGTGCGCGCCGGCCGGCCCGGCCGCTGCGAGCAGCAGTCCGGCGCCGAGGGCCGCGGTGGCCGCGGCCCGGAAGTAGGGATGTCTGGTCATGGGGGAGAGTCTCCTCGTCTGGTCGGCGGCCGGGCGTGCGGCCCGGCCGAGCCGGATGTCGACGGCTGCGCTGCCGCGCCTCGTACTGACAGTGGTCCGGTGGCTTGCGCAGCCGGCAGGTGCGTGGTGCCGATCGGGCTTCGATGCTGGGCGTGTGCGGCCCGGCCGTGTTCGCCGCCGATGGACTGCACCCGGCAGTCAGGAATGCGCCGGGCCGGCGACTGGTCGATGCGTCCACCGGACCGGATCGCGGTCGGCCGGAACCTCGAGCGTCGCTGACCGGAATGCCGTCGATCCTCGACGGGCCTTCGGCCGCGATCCGCTCGGCCGCGGACCGTTCGATCTCCGGAATGCGGCAGTCGCAGTGCCGGCCGGTCAGGTGCTCGATGACCGGGTTGGTCGGGTTACCGACGGCCCGTCATCGGTAGGTGGCCGCTGGGCGGGGCACGTGGGGCCACTGCACCGAAATGCCGGGCAGCGGCGCGCACATCGCTCTCGCAGTGCGTTGCCGGGACACGCGGGGCCAGCGGCGCGGCAGGCAGGCGGAGGAGCGCCCGGAGCACACCGGAGGCCACCAGATACAGCCGCTCGGCGGCATGGATGAGTGCCGCGCCCGCCCCGGCGGCGAGCAGATGCGCCGCCAGCATGCCGTCGGTGGGCAGGTGCAGCAGGGAGGTCGCGTCACCGTGATGGCTGAGCAGGACCGCGAGCGCCGTGTGGGCCGCCCACTGGCCGAGCGTCAGCACCAGGGCGAGTCGGGCCGCTTCGCTGCCGAGCAGTTGCGGCCGGAACCATCGGAGGACCCGGTCGTTCGCCGCCAGATTCCCGGTCAGTCCCGAGATGGCCAGCAACACCGCCACTTCCATGGATCGTGGCACACCGCCACCGGCGGCGCCGTGCGCCGCGATCGCCAGGGCTCCGACGACGGCACCGCCCGCCGCGCCGCGCAGCCGCGCAGCCGCCGCATTCCCGCCGGACCCTGGTCTGGAGTGCACCGAATCGGCCGGTCAGTGAATACCCAGCCGGTCGAGCGCGGCGGATTCGATTCCGGAGAGTTCGGTGGAGATCGAGGCGTGCACGGCCTTCCGGCGGGGCGCCGGCATCTGGTCGGCGGTGCGCAGCGCGACGGTCAGGTCGTCCAGGCGGGACCGGTTCGAGGCGATGAACTGCTGGGTTTCGGAGCTCTTCTTGTCCACGGAGCCCTTCTTCGCCTTCCCGTTACCGGTCTCCCCGGCCGCGATCTTGTCCAGGGCGGCCGAGGTATTCGCGATCCGGGCCTGCAGCCGCGCGCCCGGGCCGCCGAACTCACCCAGCCGATCGGTGTCGACCCCGAGTTCCTGGGCGCGGCGGGCGTCGAGCTGTCCACGCACGAAGGTGGCAGCGCGGTAGGCCAGCGGCGTCAGCACCGGCACCAGGACCCGGGCGACGCCGATGTACTTGCGGATCTCACTCGGGCTGAACCGATCTCGTTCGGCCTTCTTCGCCGCTGCGGCCGCGGCCTTCTCCTCGGCTTTCAGGGCGGCGATCTGCGCCTCGGCCACCTTGGCTTCGGTGCGGGCCTGCTGCTTGGCCGCCTTACGCTGGGCCCGTTCGCCCACCTTCGCCGCCTTGCGGTCGTTCTTGGCGCCGAGCTTGGCCTCCATGGCGGCCTTGTGCTTGAGTGCCTTCGCCTCCGCTCGCCGGCTCGGACGCCGCTTGCGCTTGCTGAACAACCCCATGGGAAAGGCCTTCCGTCATGCTCACCGTCATGAGGCAGCGCCGAGGAAGTGACCCTGCCGTATCCGTAGCGTAGTGGGACAACGCCGGGTTGTCCCTCCCGGGGCCGAGGCGTGCCGGATACGCGATTGGGCAATCTGTCGGGGGTAGGCACCATACTGCTTACGTGTTCTCCCCCTCGCCCCTGCCCAACGAGCCGGTGCCCGCCGAGCCCGTCTATCTGGATGCGCGCGGGCTGATCGGCTGCCGTCACCGGCTGCGTCTCGACGCCACGTACCCGCAAGTGCAGGCCGAGGTGCGCGAGGATCCCGGGGTCCAGGAGCGGCGTGCCGCGGCCGCCGCCTTCCGGGCCCGGGTACGCGACGAGCTGCGCGAATCCGCGCCCGACAAATGGGTCGTCATCGATCCGAACCTGCGGGCCCGTGCCCGGGCCGAAGCCACGATGGCCGCGATCGAAGCGGGTATCGACCGGATCTGGGGTGGCCTGCTGCCGCAGGAGGCCGATACCGGCCGCCGTGGCGGCGCCGAGGTGCTGCTGCGCGATACCGACCGGGGCGGCTGGATTCCGATCATCGTGGTGAATCACAAGATCACCGACCCGCGCAGCCCGCAGCCCGCCGACTTCCATCCGAACACCACCACCCTGGCCTCCTGGAATCCGCAGCCGGACCGGCATGTCAAACTCCGCCAGCAGCCCCGCGACCAGCAGCGGCTCGCCCATGTCTACCGGATGCTGCAGCGGCACGGGCTGGCCAGCCCGGCACTGGTCGGTGGCGTGATCGGGCTGGCTTTCGACCGGATCCTCGTCCACGATCTCGGCCCGGTGCTCGACGAATACGACCGGCGCTACGCCGACCGGATCGCGGTGCTGCGCGGCGAGCTGCCGACGGTCCCGTCCAAGGTTCCCGAGTGCCGGCAATGCCCTTGGTGGAACCGCGATATCGAGGGGCCGAGTTGTGAACGCCGACTGATCGCCGATCGGGACGTGAGCCTGGTGGCGCCGGGGTCCCGGGCCGAGGTGCTGCGCCGCCACGACGTCCGGACCATCGACGAGCTGGCGGCATGGACCGGCGACGATCCGGACGATTGGCAGCACGGGCCGTTCGAGGAAGTGGTGGTCACCGCCCGCGCCTGGCTCACCGGTGCGCCGCTGGTCCGCCGGGTCGATGCGGTGCGGGTACAGCGGGCCGACGTGGAGGTCGATGTCGACCTGGAGAGTTTCCAGGAGGACGGCGCCTACCTGTGGGGCACCCTGCTGGACGGGGTGTACCGGCCGTTCGTCACCTGGGATCCACTGCCGACGCCCGACGAGGGCCGCTCCTTCGCGGAGTTCTGGAACTGGCTGATGGCGGTACGGGCACAGGCCCACGCCGCCGGCAAGACCTTCGCCGCCTACTGCTACTCGCGCACCGCCGAGGACAAATGGCTCTACGAATCGGCCCACCGGTTCGCCGGGATGCCGGGGGTGCCCACTCGGGAACAGATCCGCGATTTCGTCGACGGAACCGAGTGGGTGGATATGTTCCAGGCGGTATCGGACCAGTTCATCTGCCCCAACGGTAAGGGATTGAAGAAGGTCGCGCCGGTGGCCGGATTCGCCTGGCGCGACGCCGAGGCAAGCGGTGAGGCTTCGATGGGCTGGTACCGCCGCGCGGTCGGCTACGACGGGGCGCCGGACCCGACCCAGCGCACCCGGCTGCTCGAGTACAACGAGGACGATGTCCGCGCCACTCAGGTGTTGCGGGAATGGATGACCGAGCGCGCCGATCTCGAGGTCCCGGGCCTGGCCGACTTCGCAAGTCGTACTATTTCGACGTGACAGAGCAACTCGAGTTCCAGGCCGAGGCTCACCAGCTGCTCGAGCTGATGATCCACTCGGTGTACTCCAATAAAGACACGTTCCTGCGCGAGCTGATCTCGAATGCTTCCGATGCCCTGGACAAGCTGAAACTGGCGTCCTACCAGGACAAGGATTTGCAGGTCGACACCGACGATCTGCATATCGAGCTGGAAACGGACTCCGAGGCCCGGGTGCTCACCGTGCGCGACAACGGTATCGGGATGTCCCGGGCCGAGGTCGTGGACCTGATCGGCACGCTGGCCAAGTCGGGTACCGCGCAGCTGCGCAAACAGCTCAGTGAGGCCAAATCGGATGCCGCCGCCGAGGAGCTGATCGGCCAGTTCGGCATCGGCTTCTATTCGACGTTCATGGTCGCCGACAAGGTCACCCTCACCACCCGCAAGGCGGGCGAGACCGAGGGCACCCGCTGGTCGGCGGAGGCGGGCAGCTCCTCCTACACGATCGAATCGGTGGACGGCCTGCCGCAGGGCACCTCGGTGACCCTGCAGCTGAAGCCGGCCGACGAAGAAGATCACCTCTACGACTACACGCTGGAGTGGAAGCTCCGCGAGATCGTCAAGAAGTACTCCGACTTCATCTCCTGGCCGATCCGGATGCAGGTCGAGCGCACCGTCACCGAGGGTGAGGGTGAGGAGAAGGTCGAGAAGACCGTCGTCGAGGACCAGACGCTCAACTCGCAGAAGGCGCTGTGGACCCGTCCGCGCAGCGAGGTCTCCGACGAGGAGTACAAGGAGTTCTACCACCACGTCAGCCACGCCTGGGACGATCCGCTGGAGATCATCCCGATGAAGGCCGAGGGCACCTTCGAATACCAGGCGCTGCTGTTCATCCCCTCGCATGCGCCGTTCGACCTGTTCACCCGGGAACACAAGCGCGGGGTACAGCTCTACGTGCGCCGGGTGTTCATCATGGACAACTGCGAAGAGCTGATGCCGGAGTATCTGCGCTTCGTGAAGGGCGTCGTCGACGCGCAGGATCTGTCGCTGAACGTGTCCCGGGAGATCCTGCAGCAGGACCGGCAGATCCGGGCGATCCGCAAGCGCCTGGTGAAGAAGGTGCTCGGCACGGTCAAGGACCTGCAGAAGGCCGAGGACCAGACGAAGTACCAGACCTTCTGGCAGGAGTTCGGTCGCGTCCTCAAGGAGGGGCTGCTGCAGGACACCGACAACCGCGACACTCTGCTGACCGTCTCGTCGTTCGCGTCCACGAACTCCGATTCCGAGCTGACCACCCTGGCCGAGTACGTCGAGCGGATGCCCGAGGGCCAGGACGCGATCTACTACATGACCGGCGAGAGCCGGGAGCAGATCGAGAACTCTCCGCACCTGGAGGCGTTCAAGGCCAAGGAGCGCGAGGTACTGATCCTCACCGATCCGGTCGACGAGATGTGGGTCGGCTCGGTGCCCGAATTCGAGGGCAAGCGGTTCCAGTCCATCGCCAAGGGCGAGGTCGATCTGGAGACCGAGGAGGAGAAGAAGGAGTCCGAGGCGCTGCGTGAGCAGCAGGACAAGGACTTCGCGGACCTGCTCGGCTGGCTCGGCAAGACCCTGGAAGACACGGTCAAGGAGGTGCGCCTGACCAGCCGGCTCACCAGCTCGCCGGCCTGCCTGGTCGGCGACACCTTCGACTTCAGCCCGATGCTGGAGCGGATGTACCGGGCGTCCGGGCAGGCACTGCCGGAGTCCAAGCGGATCCTGGAGCTCAACCCGACCCACCCGCTGGTCACCGGTCTGCGCGATACCTACGACGCGCGCAAGTCCGATGCCGACGAGGGCAAGGTGCCGGAACTCGCCGAGACGGCCGAACTGCTGTACGGCACCGCGGTTCTCGCCGAGGGCGGCGAACTGAAGGATCCGGCCCGGTTCGCGCACCTGCTCACCGACCGGCTGACCCGCACCGTCTGATCGCGAAACGCGACAGCGTGGCGTACTGCCCGGACATCGGCCCGGTGTCCGGGCAGTACGCGTAATCGGACGCAAGCCGCGCGGCCGGGCGCCGGGTGCGCCACTATGGATACATGGCAGAGTGGGACGGCCATGAGATCCGGGTTGCGCGGCGGGCAGATTACGATCAGCTGGTCGGGGTGGTGGAACAGTGGTGGGGGCAGACCGAGGTGGCGAGCCTGCCCAGGTTGTTCCTCGATCACTTCCATCGAACCAGCCTGATCGCCTCCGACGAGGTGGGGCTGTCCGGTTTCCTGATCGGCTTCGTTTCGCCGTCGGAGCCCGACGAGGCCTATATCCACTTCGTCGCGGTGCGCCCCGAATCCCGTAAGAGCGGGCTGGGCCGGGCGATGTACGGCGAGTTCTTCCGGATCGCGCGGGACGGGGGCAGCCGGGTGGTCCGGGCGATCACCTCCCCGGCCAACTACACCTCGATCGATTTCCACCGCAGTCTCGGCTTCGCGGTGGCCGGCCCGGTGCGTGACTACAACGGCCCGGGACGCGCGATGGTCACCTACGAACGGAAGATCTGAAAAGCCGGGGACGGGCCGGCCCGTCCCCGGCTTTCTGCGTTACCGCGGGGCCATGCGCAGCGCGCCGTCCATCCGGATGGTCTCGCCGTTGAGGTAGTCGTGCTCGACGATGTCGACCGCGAGCTGGGCGTACTCGTCCGGGCGACCCAGGCGGGACGGGAACGGCACGCCGGCCTCCAGGCCCTTGCGGTATTCCTCGGTGACACCGGCGAGCATCGGGGTGTCGATGATGCCGGGGGCGATGGTGTTCACCCGGATCCCGAACTGGGCCAGGTCGCGGGCGGCCGGTACGGTCATGCCGTGCACGCCGCCCTTCGACGCGGAGTAGGCGATCTGCCCGATCTGACCTTCGAACGCCGCCACCGACGCCGTGTTGATCACGACGCCCCGCTGACCGTACTCGTCGACCGGCTCGGTCTTGGCGATCGCGTCGGCGGCCAGGCGCATCACATTGAAGGTGCCCAGCAGGTTGACGGTGATGACCGTGCGGAAGAGCTCCAGATCGTGCGGGCCGTTCTTGGACAGGATGCGGCCGGCCCAGCCGACGCCGGCGCAGTTGACCACGATCCGCAGCGGGGCGCCGGCCTCGGTGATCTTCGCGACGGCCGATTCGACCTCGTCGTTGCTGGTCACGTCGGCGGGCAGCAGGGTGACCCCGGCCGGCACGTTGTCGCCGGCCCGTTCGATGGACTGCGGTACGTCCAGGCCGTAGACGGTGGCGCCCAGTTCGGCCAGGCGCTTCGCGGTGGCGGCACCGAGGCCGGACGCGCCTCCGGTGACGATGGCGGCGGAACCCGAAATCTCCACGATGGTCCTCTCGTTCGTGACAACCATTGGCGGTATGCCAATGGCACCATATCGGGTCGTCCATCTCCGCCGCCGTCGGAGGCAGCGCAGAATGGAGTGACCAGATTTGACCCTACGAAGTTCCGGAGCCAGTGACCATGACCGAACCGGCTGCCCCACCTCGTCGCCTGCCGCGCGGACGGCACGGCTTGCCGCGTGAGGAGGTCGTCGCTTGTCAGCGCGAGCGGATCCTCGTCGCCATGGGGGAGGCGATGGTGGAGAACGGCTATGTCGGGACACCTGTGGCCGCGATCCTGAAACGCGCTGGTGTTTCTCGGGAGACGTTCTACGAGCAGTTCAAGTCCAAGGCCGACTGTTTCGCGGCCGCCTTCGACCGGGTCTCCGAACAGACGGTGGCGCGGTTGACCGAGGTGGTCGGCGAGCCCGCCGCTGCGGACGAGCTGACCCGGATGGATCGGTTCATCGGCGCCTATCTGCAGCATCTGGCCGATGATCTGCCGTCGGCCCGCCTGTTCCTTTTCGAGGTGTATGCGGCCGGTCCGGTCGCGATCACCGCCCGGCTGGCCCTGCAACGCCGCTTCGTGGACCTGCTGGCCCAGGAGGTGGGTGCGCGGTCGGAGGCGCAGCGCTTCGCCTGCCAGATGCTGGCCGCCGGGATCGGCGGGATGGTCACCGGCCGGGTCGCGGCGAATGATCCCGAAGGTCTGCTGGCCCTGCGGGCGCCGGTGATGGAGCTGGTCCGCCGCTCGGGCGCGCTGTTCGGCGACGCAGTGCCCACAGACTGATCCCGGCCGCGATCAGAGCCGGTGCGGCGGCCGCCAGGACAATGGTGGTGGACCCGCCCAGTCCGGTCGCGAAGGCGTCGAGCGCGGTCTTCGCCGCGAAGAACAGGAACAGCAGGCCGGAACAGCAGGCGATGAGGCGTTCCGGCAGATGCTTGCCGACCAGTTTGCCGACCGCGATGGCCAGCGCACCGGCGGCGATCATCCCGGCCACCGAACCGATCCAGACCGCGGCCCAGTCGTTGCCCGAGGCGAGCGCGGCGGTCGCGAACATGGTGCGGTCGCCCAGTTCGGCCAGCATGAACGCCGAGATCACCACCAGGAAGGCGTTGCGGGTGCTCCCGGGTTCGGGGGCCGTCTCCGCTTCGGCATCGTCGAGCGCCTCCCATAGCGTCCAGACGCCCACGGTCAGCAGGGTCAGCGCGGTGACCACCGCGATGGCGCCGGCGGGCAGCGCCGCCCCGAGGAAATGGCCGACACCGGCGGCGATGAGATTGACCGCGACACTGGCCACGCTGATGCCGGCCAGCACCACCCACCAGCGGTATCGCAGGGCGAAGGTCAATGCCATCAGCTGGGACTTGTCGCCGAGCTCGGCCAGGAACAGCACACCGAAACTCAGCAGAATCGTGGCAATCAAAGAAACTCAGCTCCCAGGGTTCTCCGGCCTGTCGGCTGAGCTTCGGGTGCGCCTCCAGCCGACAACGCAACAAGCGGTTGTCATCGGCCGAAGGTCTCGCCCACCGGTGCCACCGGTTCGGACAGCCGGACCGCCGAGGGCGATCAGTATGTCGACTGCGCGATTGCGGGCTACTCCCCTTCGCTGTATCGACCATACCCCGCTACCCTCGCCGGCGCCAACTCTATGTTGTCGAAATCGCAGTGGCGCCAATAAGTTTGGCGATACTTGGGTGATTGTTCGGGTGTCCTGAGTCGTGTGCTGTGGGGCACCTGCCACATGGTTGCCGGGCCCTCGGGCCCCAGCGGTACGGAATGCCGGGCGCCCGGAGTAACTCAGTGATGTCGGCGGCCGGTCGTCCGGACCGAGCCTGTGGTGGGTGCGGTCGACCGTGGCCCCGGGCCCGGACGATCGAGCGGCCGCCGACCGAATTCGGGTGTCGACGCCTCTCGCGACCGGGTGTGCTCAGGCGGCGATGAGCATGGCCAATACGGCGGTATCCGGATCACTGATCGGGTCCAGGCCGACGCGGCTGGTCAGGGCGGTGACGGTGCCGTCGAGTTCGGCTTCGGCCCAGGCGGCGCGGTGTTCCAGGCCCAGGTGGGGGATGCCGGGCAGGAGAACGCAGCCGGAGGCGGCTCCGGTGCATTCGGGTAGGGACGGGTGGGTCTCCGACGGTGGATGCAGCATCAGCAGGGCCGGTGGGACGTGGTCGGCGAAGCGGCCGGGTTCGAGGGCGTCCTCGCCGAGGACCGGTCCTTCGGCCATCACCAGGCCGACGGTGCCAGGCTCCGGGTCCTGCGGCAGTTCCTCGCGGACGCCGAACACGGTGGAGGTGACCAGCAGGCCGGGCAGGGATGCCACCCGCACCGCGAGGATCAGCACCTGCGCCCATTCCTTGGTGGTGTCGGGCCAGCGGCCGGAAACGACGAATCCGCGTAGTTGCCCCCGGGCATGGAAGGGAGTGATCCCGATCGGACCGTTCGTCTGCATCTCGGCCTCCCGTGGCTACCGGGGGCGGCTGTGCCCGTCCTCGCATCGAACCCCGGGGTACGAGGTCCTACTACATGGATAGCGCGAAACATATCTGGCACACAAGTACCAGAGAGTGCCAGGAAGCGCCGGGTGGTGACCGAAGCTGCCGTGCGTCCCCGGAAACCAGTGCGCCGGTGCATCCGGGGCATTGCTGCCCGGATGCACCGGCGAACGGATACGGCGGGCAGCCTTACCCGAAGATGAGGCCCTTGCCCTGCGCGACGGCGCGCGCGAAGCGATCCTGCACGTCGGCCCAGTTGACGACGTTCCAGAACGCGGTCACATAGTCGGCCTTGACGTTCTTGTACTGCAGGTAGAAGGCGTGCTCCCACATGTCGACCTGCAGCAGCGGGATGATGCCGATCGGCACGTTGGCCTGCTGGTCGTACAGCTGGAAGGTCAGCAGCTTCTGACCCAGGGTGTCGTAGCCGAGCACCGCCCAGCCGGAGCCCTGCAGGCCGTTCGCGGCGGCGGTGAACTGGGCGCGGAACTTGTCGAACGAGCCGAACTGGTCGTCGATGGCGGCGGCCAGCTCGCCGACCGGCTTGTCGCCGCCGTTGGGCGACAGGTTCTTCCACCAGATCGAGTGGTTGGTGTGACCACCCAGGTGGAACGCCAGGTTCTTCTCGTGCAGGAAGATCGCGGAGTGGTCGCCGGCCTCCCGGGCGGCCTCCAGCTTCTCGAGAGCGGTGTTCGCGCCCGCGACGTAGGCGGCGTGGTGCTTCGAGTGGTGAATCTCGTTGATCTGCCCGGAGATGTGGGGCTCCAGAGCGCTGTAGTCGTAGTCCAGATCCGGCAGCGTGTACTCGGCCACGTTGTCCCTTTCCTGTGTCGGGCTGTGTGCACTCGAGCGTTCGAGCGCACCCAACCATCATTCGTACACCCGTTTGCTGCAACCCAGCGTGTGCGCCCCCGCATTCCGGGATACCGGAATCGCCGAGGCAGCCCGCGGGCTGCGACATGTGTTTACCAACTGTGTCTAGCATCGAAGCATGTCGTGGTTCGATGAGCTCGCCGGACGGGTCCACCTGCCGGAACCGCGGATGGTTTCGGCGGATGCCGCGCTGCCCGGCCGGGCCGACCCCATTCTGGTCCCGGAGACGCACTTTGTGAACGGCCACCCGCTCCGGCCACCGTTTCCCGAGGGTATGGAACTCGCGGTGGTCGGCATGGGCTGCTTCTGGGGGGCCGAGAAGGGGTACTGGGAGCTGGACGGGGTCTACTCGACCGCGGTCGGCTACGCCGGCGGATACACCCCGAATCCGACCTACGAGGAGGTCTGCAGCGGGCGGACCGGGCACACCGAGGCCGTGCTGGTCGTCTTCGACCCAGCGGTACTCGACTATCGCGGGGTGTTGAAGCATTTCTGGGAGAACCACGACCCCACCCAGGGCATGCGCCAGGGCAACGACCGGGGTACCCAGTACCGTTCGGCACTGCTCACGCTGAACGGCCGGCAAGACGAGATCGCCCGGGAGACCGCGGCGGCATACGGTGAACGGCTGCGGGCCGCCGGGTACGGCCCGATCACCACCGAGATCGCCCCGCTACCCGATCTGTCCCGGTTCTACTACGCCGAGGGCTATCACCAGCAGTACCTGGCGAAGAACCCCGG
The DNA here is from genome assembly GCF_056627695.1 of Nocardia sp. KT25-26. Lineage (NCBI taxonomy): Bacteria > Bacillati > Actinomycetota > Actinomycetes > Mycobacteriales > Nocardiaceae > Nocardia > Nocardia sp. KT25-26. The sequence goes on from NZ_CM152813.1 coordinate 388,191, forward strand.
CGGCTACTGCCCGGTGCACGCCACCGGGGTGAGCTGCCCGATCGGGCTGGAGGGCGTCTAGCGCGTCAGAGCGGCGGGGCTATGCCCGCCCGGCTCGCCCGGGCGTCGCCGGCATCGTGTGCCTGCCACCAGCGCTGCCCACCGGCCACGAAATCCGCCATCGGCAGCTCCCGGCCGTCGGTATCGGACACCGAGAGCTTGTCGAACCAGATCCGCACATCGAGTTCGCGAGGGTCGATGCCCTCCTCCTGGCTGAACTCGATGACGTGCGGCGAGATGCGGGTGTCGTCGAGCACGGTGTCGAAGCTGAGCAGTTCGCTCCACAGCGTCCAGCCGCTCTCGTCGACATCGATGAACTCCCAGCCGTGCAGGCCGGCGCCGCCGAAGCTGCGGATGGCCCCGTCCAGCCCGTCCAGCTGCAGCGGCAGCACCTTGGGCTCGACATCGTCCCAGTGCTGGGTGCGCAGCGAGGCCGCCACCCGGGACACCCCGGTGAAGGTGAGCACGACCCGGCTGTCCTCCGGTGCGGGCCCTTCCGCCGGGAGGGTGAGCACCTCCAGCGCCAGCTGTAGCCGGCCCGCTGTGACATCGATCTCCGCGCCCAGGCAGGTGGCTTCTGCCAAAGCGGTGTTCAGGCCGTTGGTGTCGAAGCTGTCGAGTAGCCCCCTGCTCATGTTCATGTGCTCAGGCTACCGATACCCCCACGGAGATCGCGGGATTTCAGATTTTCGCCATGCTCGTCATTTTTTATGGAACCGAATCCGGCCGGGCTGCGTCCAAACAGATGTCGGGATCGGAACACCTGGTGGATCCCGACGCCGGCGGTGGTCGACCGCTCCGGGATGTCAGGAGGGGAGTTCCGGATCGGTCGCCCCGGCCACCGGCGCCGCCGGGGGAGGACCTGGGGCGATAGTCTTGTCCTGCCGGCGGTGTGCTGCGCGATAGCTGAGACCTGTGGATCAACCTGTGGATGATGTGGATAACTCGGCTCGGTGCACACGATGCCCGGCGACCGGCCTCGCATGGCAGGATCGAAACCGTGACGAGCGCAGATGTCCCGACGGTCCCGGTGGGTGAGATCCCCGCCGGATTCGACCACGCCGACCCGGTCCCGGGCGCCATGCTCCTCGATGTACGCGAGGCCGACGAATGGCAGCTCGGCCACGCCCCGGGGGCCGTGCACATCCCGATGGCCGACGTACCGGCCCGGGTGGACGAGATCGATCCCGACGCCGAACTGTATGTCGTCTGCCGCCAGGGCGGGCGTTCTCTGGAGGTGGTCCGGTATCTCGAACACATCGGATACGAGGCGATCCAGGTGACCGGCGGCATGGTCGCCTGGCAGCAGGCCGGGCGACCGCTGGCGGGGACCGGCGAGCATCCGGGCAGGATCTACTGACGCGCCGCAGGCGCGAACGAGCACAGGAACGGGGTGCGCGGTGAGTTCGGTGGTGCAACCTTGTGCGCGCTGTGGCGCGCGCTGGTCGGTGCAGGGGACACCGATGCACTGGTGCCCGCGCTGCCATGGCGTCCTGCTGTCGCCGGGCCCGGTGGATGCGCCGCCCGAGCGGCGTAACTATCGCTGGGTGGCGCGCCGTCCGGGGCGGGCCGGTCGCCGGCCGGGGCCGGCTCGGGCGGTTCGGCCGACACCGACACCGCACTACTCCGAGATCCCGCGCTGGGGCCTGATCGACGTTCCCGGACCACAGCAGGCGGACCGGCCCCGGGATCGGCTGTCCGTCTGGGCGGGCCGTGCCCCACTGCTGTTGTGGGTCACGGCGGTGCTGTTCCTGCTGGCCGCGTTCGCCGAAGCGGGCCGGTATCTGATCCTGCTCCGGAATCGGACCCGGCTGATCACACCGGAACTGCTGTGGGCGTCCGACAGTTCGGTCTGGGTGTTCGGGGTGCTGGCCCCGCTGGGTGCGCTGGCGGCTGCGGTGGCTTCGACGGCGTGGCTGATCGAGGTGCGGCGCCGGGTGTTCGCCGCCCGGGGTCGGCGGGATCCCCGGTCGGTCCGTTCGATGCTGCTCGGCTGCCTGGTTCCGGGGGTGAACCTGATCTGGCCGGGGGTTTTCCTGTGCGAGGTGGTCGGGGCGGCCTACGATCCACGGGCCCGGCGCGCGGTGCGGATCTGGTGGATCATCTGGGTGTTCGGCGGTGCCCTGATGGTTGCCGCCCTGCTCTGGCGGCCGACCGGAACCCTGCAGGCCGAGGCCGACTCCGTCGCGGTCACCGCGTGGACGGATCTGTACGCAGCCGGGGTCGCCGTGGCCACGGTATGGGCCATGCAGCTGCTGCAGGGGCGTGATCTGTGGGGCCGGCACCGTCGGCCGCATCGGTGGACAGTGTCGGCGGATCCGGTCGAGCCGGTGATCGCACCGGTGGCGCCGGGGCATCGGGAGCCGGAACCGGATACCGACACCGCCGAACGTGAGCAGGAGGAGGTCGTGGCCAAGTGAGCCAGGGCAAGCGCGCGCCGTTCGTGGTCGCGCATCGGGGGTCGTCGGCGACGCGGCCCGAACACACGCTCGCCGCATACGAGCTGGCGCTGCAGGAGGGTGCCGACGGTGTCGAATGCGATGTCCGGCTGACCCGGGACGGACACCTCGTCTGCGTGCACGACCGCACGGTGGATCGGACGTCCTCGGGCACCGGTGCGGTCAGTGAACTCACCCTGGCCCAGTTGCGCGAATTCGATTTCGGCGGCGACGGCGAACCCGCGGGTGTGCTCACCCTGAGCGAGTTGATCGGCTTGGTGCTGGACTGGCGCAGCCGGCCCACCAAGCTGTTCATCGAGACCAAACATCCGGTCCGCTACGGCGCCCTGGTGGAGAACAAACTGCTGGCCGAACTGCAGCGGTTCGGCATCGCCGCACCGGCGTCGGCGGACCACTCCCGGGCCGTGGTGATGTCTTTCGCGGCCACGGCGGTGTGGCGGATCCGCCGCAGCGCGCCGCTGCTGCCGACCGTGCTGCTGGGCGAGTCCTCGCGGTATCTGGGTGGCAGTGCGGCCACCACCGTCGGCGCCACCGCGGTCGGACCGTCGGTGAAGACTCTGCGCGAGCATCCGGAGCTGGTGGACAAGGCGGCCGCCGCGGGCCGGGAGACCTACTGCTGGACGGTCGACGATCCCGCCGATATCCGGCTTTGCGCGGACCTGAGTGTGGGCTGGGTGGCGACGAATCATCCGGGGCGCACCAAGACACTGCTGGCGGAGTTGTAGCGCTGCCCGGTATCCCGGGATCGGCCCAGTAAGGTGGCCGTTCGTGGGTAAGAGCAAGCGCAACAGTCCGAAGCCGGGAAGCAACCGGCAGCAGCGCCTCGCCGAGCGGCGGGCCGCACAGGAGCAGGCGTCCCAGGCGGTCACTCGGCCGTTCGAGGGTTTGGCCGCCGAATGTGATCTGGTGGCGCTGCGGGAATTCGTCCCGTCGGCGACCGCGAACCTGAAACTCGCCCCGGGGGTGGCGGCCGAGCGTCCCGTCACCTTGGCGACGGTGCTGCCCGGTGCGGTGGCCGCGCTGGTCCGGGCCGGTGACGAACCGCTCGGGATGGTCGCCGCCCAGGTGCAGGCCCAGGGGGCCGATCCGGGTGCCGACCTGGCCGCCGCGATTCTGTGGACCCAGTCCGCGGAGCCGGGCGATTCGCTGCCGGCGGCCGGGGCCACACCCGATGGCCCGCGCCCGGCCGACGTCATCGATCCGGGCGCGGACCTGGAGCTGACCGTGCACCAGGATTTCGATTGGTGGGTGCCGGCGGGGGTGACTCCGGATCCCCAGGTCGCTGCCACCATCGAACAGGCCAAGGATGCGATCATGCCGTCGGCCCGGCTGTACCCGGCCGATGTGACCGGGGCGGTCTGGTGGGTGGACGCCGGTGAGAAGGCGCATATCCGCTGGGTCCGGCCGGAGGACGAGGACCGGGTGATGTCGGCCCTGGCCCGGGTGCATGCCGCGGGTGGTCTGCATCTGGGTGAGGGTTCCCGGTTCGCCGGCACCTTCCGGACCCATGGGCTGCTGGTGCCGGTGTTCGATCTGGATCCGGAGCGGCACCCGACCGAATGGGAGGCGGCGGCAGTCGAGTTCGACGCCCGGCTGGGCGCCGCCCTGGCCACCGATGCACCGCTGACCGGTGCCGAACGCCGGTCCCGGGACGGTTTGCGGTCGCGTCAGGTCACGCTGCGCTGACCCGCCGAGATAAGCCGGAGAAATTTTCTGAAAAACGCACGTTCCACCCTTGGTGCCGGCTACTGTCTTCTCATCGCCGCAAGACCGGGCGATGGTGAGGTGACACTCACCGCTTCGATGAGGAAAGTAGGAAGCCATGGACGGCATTCTGGAACTGATCACCGGCCTGCTCAGCTCGCTCAGCGCCGAGTGATTCTCCCCCCATGAAAACTTCATAGCAATTGCCGGTGCCGACTTCGACTCGACACCGGCAATTGTGCTTTCTGCTGCACAATGATGAGGATGGTAAGAAGATGGAAGAGTTCCTGATCCAGATCCTGGCGCTGCTGAACACCCTGAGTGCCGGGGGTGGCAGCGCCGAATGACGAACCGTCGGTGGCCGGTCCGCGCCCGGATCGCGGCGGGGCCGGTCACCGACGTCGTGCCCAGGGCTCAGACGGCGCCGCCGGCGGCGGAGGGTGCTCCCGAGGCATCCTTCGGCAGCGACATCTCGCGGGCCATGAAGTTCTCCAGATCGAACAGGTTGGCGCCGGCGCGGTCGGCGATATTGAGCAGGGTGGTCATATTGGCGACCTCCTCGACCTGCTCCTTCAGGAACCACTGCATGAACTGCTCGCCGAGGTAGTCGCCCTCTTCCCGGGCGGTACTGGCCAGCTGGACGATCTGATCGGTGACCGTCTTCTCCTGGTCGAGAGCCAGGGCGATCGGTTCCCGGGCATCCGCGAACCGCGACTTGGCGGCATCGATTCCGGCGATCTCGACATCGATATCGCGGTCCAGGAAGTACTGCACGATCATCATGGCGTGATTGCGCTCCTCGACGGCCTGGGCATAGAAGCGCTTGGCCAGCTGAGGCAGATCCGCATTGTCGAACCACACCGCAATTGCGATGTACTGATGCTCGGCGTTGAATTCATGCCGGATCTGGTCGTGGAGCAGGCTGTGGAATTTGCTGCGCGGGGCTTCCGGATTGCTGGACATATCGGCAACATTAGTCCTGGTCGCAGCGCGTGTCATCCAAGTGCAACCTTATTGAGGTTAGTGTTTCCTCAGTAGCCGGGGCACTCAGTTTTACCTTACTGAGTTGTGCCTAACCTGAATTTCTGGCCCGTTTTTCACCGGCCATTTTAGGGGCACCGCCATCCGTCACGACGGTGCTCCGCAGTTCCCGGCGGATGAATTCCTCCACGTCGAAGAGGTTCCCGGGTGCCCGGTCCAGCACCGTGAGCAGCGTGGTCATATCGGCGAGATCGGCCGTCTGCTCCTGGAGGAACCACTGGACGAACTGCTCGCCGAGCAGGTCACCGTCCGCGCGGGCCCCGGCCGCCAGTTCGGTGATCCGGTCGGTGTGTTCCTGCTCGCGATCCAGCAGGAAGGCAATGGCATCGCGCGGGGAATCGAATTCGGACCGGATGGTGTCGAGTCCGCCCACCGTCACCGGCAGGTCGCGGTCCAGCAGATACTGCACCATCCGCAGGCCGTTGCCGCGCTGCTCTTCGGCGTGCGCGTACATTCGCCCGGCCAGTTCCGGCAGCCGCTGCGTGTCGAGATAGACCGCCGCGGCGAGATACTGCTGGGCGCCGGTCAGCATCCGGCGGACCTGGGTGCGTAGCAGATCGGGGAACGCGGCCATGCCTCGACGTTACTCCGTGATCAGGTCGGGTGGGATCGGTTCGTCCGCCGCGAGCGCGTCGAAGAACAGGCCGGCGCGCTCCTGGTCCCACAGCAGGACGTTGCCGCTGCCGGTTTCGGCGAAATCGCCGACCGGGACCGTGGTGGTCACCAGGTCACCGCGCATCGACCAGGCCAGCCGGGCCAGGTGCCACAGGTGGTCGCCCTCGTCGACGCGCAGCGAGCCGGCCACGTCGCCGATCATCGGCCACAGCGTGAACGGGTTCAGCAACGTGCCCGCGCTCGTCGCCTTCGCCAGCAGTGCCGACAGGAAGATCCGCTGGTTGTTCATCCGGTCCAGGTCGGCGCGCGGCGTCGCCCGGGTCCGGACGAAGCCCAGTGCCTCGGCACCGGAGAGCCGCCGGCAGCCGGCCGGCAGATCCAGCCCGGCGAGCGGATCCCGGATCGGGTCGGGCAGGCAGACGTCGATACCGCCGAGCGTGTCGACGACATCGGCGAACCCGCCGAACCCGACCTGGGCGTAGTGATCGATCCGCACCCCGGTGTTCTCCTCCACCGTCTGCACCAGCAGGGCCGGCCCGCCGAAGGCGAATGCGGCGTTCAGCTTGTCCTGGCCGTAACCGGGGATGTCGACATAGGAATCGCGCGGCAGGCTCACCATCGTGGTCGCCCCGGACCGGGGGATGTGCACCAGCATGATGGTGTCGGTGCGTTCCGGTCCCGTATCGCCACCGGTGGCGAGATCCTGTTCCTGCTGTTCGCTGAGTTCGCCGCGCCCGTCGCTGCCGACCAGCAGCCAGTTGGTGCCCGGCGTGTTTCCGATCCGCCCGCTGTAGGAGGTGAGGGCGGGAACCCGGTTCAGCTTGCCGTCCAGATGGATGACCGCCGCGAACAGCGCGGCCAGCAGCGCTACCAGCAGGATCAGCAGCCAGCGGCCCAGATGCCGGCGCCGCCGGCGTGGCCGGGGCGCCTGCCCGGCACCTGCACGCCGCGGACGCCGGGGTGGTGGCACGTCATCGCGATAGGGGACCGGCCGCTGGGTCGGTGCATGCCCGCGCGGGCGCGCCGACCCGCCCGCCGGGCGGATACCGGAGCGCCCGGGCGGCGGTGTCGGGGGTGGTCCGACCCGGCTCCGTGGCGGTGGTGCCGGCTGCCGGATATGCGGCGGTGCCTCGGACCAGGCCTGTGCCGGCGGCGGCCGCCCGTCCCGCCGCGTGATCTGGGTCGCCTCCGCCGGCGCCGGCCGATCGCCGCAGACACCGGCCGTCCCGCCACCACCCCGACCACCCGGAACGTGGCTAGGCCGGTCGACTTGCTTCGGCCGGTGGCCGGCCTCGGATGGGGGAGCCGGTCCGGTACCGCGCCTGGGCGGGCCGGCCGGTCCGGCGGGGGGAGCGCCCGGTATCGGCCGGCCGCGGGGCGGAGCCACCGGCCGTTTTCCCGGGGGCGGCTGATTGCCGGGGCCGACGAAGGGGCTGCCCGGCTGCGCGCCTCGCGGCGGTCGGTCTTCCGGTCCTGCGGCTGCACGTCCCGGCTGCCTGCCTTGCATCGGTCGGTCTCCCGATCCTGCCGGTGCACGTCCCGGCTGCGTGCGGCGGTCGGCCGGTCCGGGCGGAATGTTCTGCCGGAACGGCTGGTTGTCGGTTCCGCCTGGGTGAGGTCCGGGGTGGCCTCCTTGTGCTTGCCGGGGGTCCGGCGCGGTGTGGGCGTTCCCTGGCGGCGGGTTTCCGCGCGTTGCGGGTCCAGCGGGTGGTGGTACCCCTGCACCCGGGCTGGGTTGCGCGTTTATCGGGTGGCCTGGCCGGTCCGGGCCGCCGGGTCGACCAGCAGGGCGGGCAGTGCGTGGCGGGACCGCTTCCGGCGTGTGGTGCCGGGCGGAAGCGCTGTTCGGCGGAGGGTCGCGGCGGTCCGGGTGTGGGCCGGGGCGACCTTCGCCGGTGCGGTCGTCCTGCGGCGGGATACGCCGCCGCGGGACGCCGGAGCGAGGGTCGTCGCCGTTCATTTCCGGGACTCTACTTATTCGGAGGGGATGGGCGGTGGATGCTGTGCCTATCGATTGCCGGCTCGCCGGTGTGAACACGCACAGGGAGGTCGTAGCCGAGTCGGTATCACGGCAGCCAGTCCACCCGGCCGCGCAGCACCGTGTAGCCGAGATAGGCGACGGCGTCGATCAGGGCATGGGCGATCACCAGCGGCCACAATCGTCGGGTGCGCTGCCAGTAGCGGCCGAAGACCAGGCCCATCACCACATTGCCCAGCCCGCCGCCGAGGCCCTGGTACAGGTGGTAGCTACCGCGTAACAACGCGGAGGCCAGCAGCGACCGGTTGGCCGACCAGCCGAGTTGCTGCAACCGGGTGATCAGGTACGCCACCACGAGCACTTCCTCGGCGACCGAGTTGGCGGCGGCCGACAGCAGCAGCGCCGGCAGCCGCCACCAGTGCTCGTCCAGCGCATCGGGAACGATGGTCACACTCATGCCGAGGGTGTGGGCGATCAGATACAGCGCCAGGCCCGGCAGGCCGATCACGGCGGCGAGTGCCAGTCCCGCCGGTAGATCGCCGGGCCACCAGCGGGTTCGGGCCGGACCTGCGGCCGCCGAACTGCTGCTCCGGGCGAACAGGTACGGGCGCGCGAAACCGATCATCCGGGGACCGATACCACTGCGCCACAGCAGGTAGAGACCCAGCGCCGCCCAGCCCGCCAGCCGGGCGACACCGAGCAGCTGGAACGCCAGGTCCAGGATGGAGTGTTGCGATCGCGAGGCGTTCAACGCCACCGTTCGCTCGCCGACCCCGCCCGGTGCGAGCGCCGAGTCCAGCAGCGACAGGGCTGCCGAGGCTCCGCTCAGACCGAAGGTCACGACCAGGACGATCGCGATCTCGATCCGGATTCCGAACCGCTCTCGCTCGCTGAGCTCCCCGCCACCGTCTCGCATGCCGCGCAGTGTATGCACTCCCCGCGCCCGTGCCGTCCCGGCAGGGCACGATCAGCGGCGGCGGATCCCGTTGAGGAACGGGCAGCCCGCCAGGATACGCACCGCCCGGCTCAGCGATTCCAGATCGTCGGCCGGGTCCGGGAAGGCCAAGCGGATATCGTGATCGCCGTCGAGGCCCTCGACCCGAAGGGTCAGCCCGTACCGGTCGATGGCCAGCGGAAACACCGTCCCGCCGCGCAGCCGTGGCGGCAGATGCCGGGCCAGCTGGGCGACGATGTCGGCGTGGTCCTCGGCCAGGTGCTGCAACCAGGCGGATTCCAGGGCACAGAACGGGTCCGGGGTGGCCGTTCGCAATGCGGTCGCCGGAACCGATTCCGCGCCGGAGGTGTCGGCCACCACCGCGGTGTCCACGGTCAACCGCACCAGGGTCACGCCGAATCCGACGTCGAGCAGGCCCGGATGCGGATGGTCCTTGGCGATCTCGCCGGCGAGGGCGCGCTGGGCATGCGCCGGAACGTGCCGAATCCGGCCGCGCAGCCAGACCAGTGCCCGCACCGGTTCACGCAGCGGCAGCGGGGCATGATCGGTGAGTTCCAGGACCGCGGGAGTGCCGTCGGCGGCGGTGGCCGGTTCGGCGGCGACCGATCCGGTCGGGATGGCGACCACGGCGTCGCCGCCGGCGCGCAACTGGTGCACCGAAGTCGGCGTCGGTTCGGCGCCCGGCAGCGCGAGCATTGCGGTCTCGGCATGCGCGCAGGCATTGCGGACCCGCTCGGCGGTGCTGGGTGCGGCGGTGGTGGTGGAACTACGCATGCAATCCTCCGCGGGGCTCGGCTCGATCCGATGTCGATCATTAGGTTACCCTAAGCTAAGTCAAAGGGGTGAGCTGCGCAACCGATCACCGGCACGTAATACGGTGGACCGATGGCCGACCGTCCTGCGCCCGCCCCAGTGCCGATAACGCTCGGGATGCCGAGCCCGGCCGCCGGTGCATCCGCCGGAACCGGTCCGGCCGGGCTCGCCGACGGCCTGGTACATCCGGTCGGGGGCCGCATCGCCGCGGCACGGGTGATAGACGCCGATGTCCCCGATGCGGAGCTGGCCGATTTCCTGGCCGGGGCGGCACACCAGGACGGCGGATTCGTCGCCCGGACCGCGCACGGGGAACGGGCACTGGCGGTGGTCGCGGCCACCACCGCCGCACTGTGCGGTGAGGACATCCGGGCCGCGCTCACCGCGCCGGACATCGCCTTTCTGACCGCGCTGCGGCCGGCCGCCATCGAGGCGGTTCGCGGCGTGTTGCTGGGTATCGAGACGCCGGCACCGGCCGAGGTCACGGCGACGCTGTCGGTGCTGGCACCGGCCGCTGCCGAAGTGCCGCCCACCGGAAACGCCCCGGAATAGCTCACCGGCCCGCGATCGGGCGGCCCCGGCGCCGCGGCGCAAGTAGTCTCGTAACCGTGCCGCGTATTGCCTATTTCGGACCCTCCGGAACCTTCACCGAGATCGCCCTCGCCGAATTCGAATCGAACGGCGCCTTCGACGGTGCGGTGGAACGGGTCGCCGCGCCCAGTCAGGGAGCGGCGCTGGAGCTGGTCCGCACCGGGGCGGCCGCGGGCGCTGTGGTGCCGATCGAGAGTTCGGTGGAGGGCTCGATTCCGGCCACGCTGGATTCGCTGGCCGTCGGTTCGCGGCTGCAGATCGTCGCCGAGACCGAGCTCTCGATCCGCTTCGCGGTCCTGGCCCGGCCGGGAACGACGTTCGACGACGTCCGGGTCGTCGCCGCCTACCCGGTGGCGGCCGCGCAGGTGCGCGAATGGCTGGCCCGGCAGCTGCCGCAGGCGCAGCTGCATGCGTCGGCGTCGAATGCCGCCGCGGCCGAGGACGTGGCGGCGGGGTCCGCCGACGCCGCGATATCGACGGAATTGGCCGGTGCCCGGCTCGGGCTCGTCGCATTGGCCACCGGGGTCGCCGATCACGACTCCGCGGTGACCCGGTTCGTCCTGGTGACCCGGCCCGGTGTGGCACCGGCCCCGACCGGCGCCGACCGCACCTCCGTGGTGTTCCAGCTGCCCAACGAGCCCGGCGCGCTGATGCGTGCCTTCGCCGAGTTCGCCACCCGCGGCGTCGACCTGACCCGGATCGAATCGCGCCCGACCCGCACCGGAATGGGTACCTACCGGTTCTTCCTGGACTGCGTCGGGCACATCGACGACCCGGCCGTCGCCGAAACATTGAAGGCGCTGCACCGGACCACCGAGATCCGGTTCCTGGGATCCTGGCCCGCGTGCGCACCCACCGGTACACCACCGCCGTCGGACGAGCCCGCCGCCGAGTGGCTGACCCAACTGCGGAAGGGAGTGGCAGATCTGTGAGTGATCAGCAGGCGGCCCGGCTGATCCTGGTCCGGCACGGTGAGACCGAAGGGAATGTGGCCCGCATCCTGGACACCAGGGTGCCCGGCTTGCCGCTCACCGAGCGCGGGATCGACCAGGCCAAGGTCTTCGGCGCCGGGCTGGCCCGGCGGCCCCTGGCCCTGTTCAGTTCCACCGCCCGCCGGGCCCAGCAGACCGCGGCCTATATCGAGGCAGCCACCGGCGTCGGCGCCGAGTCCCTGGACGACATGTTCGAGGTGCAACTCGGTGACCTGGAAGGGCGTTCCGATGACGAATCGCACCGGCAGTTCCAGGAGGTGTACCGCAGCTGGCACGAGGGTGATCTGGTGCGCCGGGTACCCGGCGGCGAGTCCGGCCGCGAGGTGCTGGACCGGATGCTGCCGGTGATCGACCGGCTGCGCGCCGAGTTCCTCGACGGTGCCGACGGCGCCGGTGATCTCATCGTGGTGAACCACGGCGCGGCGATGCGTCTGGTGGCGGCGGCACTGACCGGAGTGGCGCCGGCCTTCACCCTGGAGAACCATCTGCGCAACACCGACACCATCGAACTGCTGCCGACCGCCGGCGGCTGGGAATGCCTGCGCTGGGGCCGGCTCACGCCGCCCCCGGCCTCATCCGCGGCCCAGCAGGCACCGGCCGGGGAGCTGTCGGCGGCGGGAAACGCCGCCGACCCCGACGACCCGATGGGCTGAATGCGCCGACCGGATCAGGCCTGCGAGACGGCTCCCGGGAACCCTTCGCGCAGCGGCAGCGACTCGATGAGGTCGGTCAGGGCCGTCCGCAGCCGGGCATTGCTGCCGGTGGCGATCGAGGACCACTTCACATCGTCGTCGGACATGCTGGCCGTGATGATGAATCGGCCACCCCGGGTGTTGAACACCGCGATGTGGTTGTCCAGGATGTCGCGGGTGCCGTCGCCGTAGGCGACGCCGACGATCTCGGCGTAGGAGTGGATCTCCACCAGCGCCGAGGCCAGCGTCTGCGCGTCCTGGGCCGGATTGCCGACCTCGGCCAGCTGGGCGGCCGTCTTCGCGGAGTCCCCGGTGTCGTCGAAGATCGGGGCGAGCTGTTCGGTCGGCGCGTTCATTCCGTACAGCTCGAGCGGCTCGGCCGGGCCGAGCGCCGCGAGTATCGTCCCGGCCAGGTCGTCACCCGCGCGGTCGACGACGTAGGAGTTCGGTCCCCGCAGGGCCACGACCGCGAAATCGTCACCGCGGGCCAGACAGCAGCGGCTCACCTGGCCGTCCACCATCCAGCGCAGCGCAATGATCCAGTGCGGATGGTTGAGCACCCGCAACCGCTGGGCCAGTTCGGCCTGCACGGTCGCACCGAACAGCAGCTCCCGCTCGGTGAGTGACTTCTCCGCCTCGGCCAGCGCCGCATCGTGATCGGCGAGATTGTCGTAGCGGCCGAGCGCGTCGAGCACCACCGGCATCTCGTCGAGTTCCAGCTTCTCCAGCAGGAACTGCATCTCGTCGAGCGAGAGCGTCACCGCTTCCAGCGATGACGCCTCGCCCGGGCCGAGTACCGTCACTTGGCGGATCCGGTCACGTCGCCGCCGATCACTCCGTCGGCCAGAGTGCGGCCGTCGGCGAAGTGTTCATCGGACCGGCCGTAGTCGGCGGCCTTGTGCTCGTCGTCCTCGTCCTTCGAAACCTGCCGGCCCATCAGTGGATGCCCGCCGGGCTGAGCCGGCCGGACCGGCGCACCCTCGGCACGGACGACCACCGGCTCGGCGGCCGTCGCGGTGGTGACCTGGGCGGCGGGTGCGGGAGCGCCCCAGCCTTCGGGGACCTTCAGTCCGCCGTTGCCGAGCCCGCTACCGGCGCTGGGGAATCCGGCCGCGCGGGTGCCGGCGGCAGCTGCCGCGGCGCCGCCGCCGGCAGCCATGGCGCCCATCGGGGCAGTGGCCGGTGCGGCCGGTGCCGCTGCCGCCGCAATCGTGTTCGCGGCCGCCGCACCGGCATTGGTGACCGCACCGACTCCGCCGGTGGCGATGGTGCTGGCGGCGTTGGTCATGTGGGTCGCGGCGGCGCCGACCGCCGGGTTGCTGATGATCGCCTGCGCGGCGGCCGCCGCGGTCTGGATCGGGTCGCCGCCGAAGCTGCCCTCACCGGCGGTGCCTGCGCCGCTGGCGATCTGCGGCGGCGCGTGGAACTCGCCCGGCGTGGTGACGGTGGCGGTGGTGGCCGCCTCGTAGGTCTCCATGACCAGTGCGGCGCGGACGTCCATCGCCTGCTTGGCGACCTCCGCGACCTCCCAGGCGCCGGAGGCGGCGCCGGCCGGGTTCCGGGAAGCCCAGACCGCGGCCTCGGTTGCCGCGACCTCCGGCGGGCTCGGCATCGCCAGTGCCGCAACCCCGTAGGCGGTGGCGTTGGCGGTGCACTTGGCGCTCATCGTGCCGGCCATCGTGGCCTGCTCCGCGCACCAGCCCATGAACGGCGCCAGCCGGGAAAGCGCCGCGATGCCGTTCACACCCTGCAGGCCGACCCCGACCTCGGCGATGACGCGGCCGATGGTCGCCGACGCATCGGTCCAGGCGGCCGTGAGTGCGGTCCAGGACCCGGCGGCGGCGGTGATCGGCACCGCATGCGCCCCCGAGTGCAGGGCGGTGGAATTGCCGACGGCCATACGGGGCAGCCAGAACACCCCGGTGATACCTGCGGTCATGAAAGTTTTCTCCCCTGAAAGTGTGATCTGTGCCGGACGCTGTCCGCCGCTACACCTGGATGCTGTTGATCGAGCCGGCGCGCGACACATCCCCGGCGATGTGGGTACCCAGCTGCGAGATCAGCGTCTCGGCGGCGTGGTGGAGCTCGAGGACGGCCTGCGCCACGGAGAAGTCGTGGGTCGCGGCGGCGTGATTGAAGTGGTTCGCGGCCAGCAGCGAGACTTCCTCGGCACCGGACGGCAGCACGTGGGTGGCCGGTCCGGCGGCGGTGGCGGTGGCGGCCAGGCGATCGGCCAGCAGGTGCAGTTCGGCAGCTGCGGCGGTCACGATCTCGGGCGCGATGAGGACATGTCCAACCATTACTCGACTCCTTCTAGTGGCGACTACCGGGAACCACGAGAATTCCCCCTACGAGTGTTAGGACGCGACAGCCCTGTGATCGGTTCCATCGAATCCCCACCAACTTTGCTCAACCCCATCCCAGCTCATGCAACCGGTCGTCGTCAATCCCGAAATGGTGTGCGATTTCGTGGATCACGGTGATCGCCACCTCTTCGACGACGTCGTCGATGCTCTCGCAGATATCGAGGATAGCGTCTCGGTAGACGGTGATGGTGTCCGGTAGGGCTCCCGCGTAGTCGTGATCGCGTTCGGTGAGTGCGATGCCGTGGTACAACCCGAGCAGCGACGGTTCCTCCGGATTGCGTGCTTCGATCAGCACCACCACATTGTCGATCGCATCGGCCAGTTCGGCCGGAATCAGGTCCAGGGCATCGCCGACGAGCTCCTCGAAGTGCTCGTCGGGCATCGTGACGGTCACCGCGGCTGCTGCGGTTCGGGCTGCGGCGGTAGCGGCGCCGCGCCCGGCAGCGGTGCCGGCGTCGACCGGCCGGAATTCGGCGGCGGGACCGGCTTCTGCCCATCGATCAGGATCTCGCCACGGGCCGACCCGGTGATCGGCGCGAAGCCCTCCCGGTCCACTCCCTTGCCGATCATGCAGTCGAGCCGGTGGCTGCCGGCCAGCCAGCTGCGGGTATCCACACTGTGGAAGAACATGGTCAGCGTCTTGTTCCGGATCACGTCCGGTCCGCCGAGGTACTCGTTCGCCGCCGCCGTGCACTTCTCGTCCATGTAGCTGTCCTGGTCTTCGGTGCTCGGCGGACCGCCGGTGAACTGCGCGGCCAGGTCCACGGTGCCGACGATCTCCACGGCGTGCGGCTCCGCGCAGTCCACCGGGTCGGTCGGCAGGTTCTGCGTGATGCCCAGGCATACGCCGGGGGCGTACACCTTCGACTGGTCCTGGTCCCGGATGCTCCCGGTGGCCGGCGGAGTGCCCGAGGTCGCCGCCACCTGGACGCCGCAGCGCAGCGTCCGGTCGCCGTGCGCCCAGCCGTCCGGGCTCGGATACATCAGGCCAACGACGTACTTGCCCTGTGGATCGAAGCGTCCGTCCAGATAGCTCTGGACGGCGGGCACGCAGTGCTCCTCCTTGAGCTCGGTGAGCCGCAGCGAATCCGGGAACTCCGAGTCCGGGCCGAACTCGGCCCCCGGGTAGGCGCTCATATCGATATCGGCGGTCACCTCGAACAGGTGCTCATCGGCGCAGTTGACCTTGACCAGGTCGCTGCGGTCAGGTGCGGTCCAGCTCAGGCAGTCCCCGGTCCGGGCACTGCTGAACTCCTTGTCCCGGACGGTCGGAGAAGTACCCGGTTGATGTGCCTCGAGCTTCCGGTCGTTGTCGAACCCGGTGATGAACACCGTGACGGCGGCCGCGACGATCGCGCCGAGGGCTGTGATGAGCAGCCCCCAGCGCAGCTTCCGCGCGGACAGGTGCATACGGACGCCTCGGTTCCCGGACTTCGCCTTCTCGGACATCGCGTCCATCATGTCACTACCGCGCGCCGGGCATCGCCGAGATGCCGGTGTCCGTGGTGCTTCGCCGTGCAGGGCCGGGAAGAACTAGCCGCGCAGGGCCGAGACGAAGATGCCGGGCAGCCGGCTCGGCTTGCCGTCGCCGTAGAACTCGGTGAGCCGGCGGCCGGTGGTCGCGGCCGTGTCGTTGGAGACGAACCACGGCGGCTTCGGGGTGGTGCTCAGCTCACCGCCGAGTACCGAGCGCGGGAACGGGCGGAACGGGCCCCGGACCACGGTTCGCTCGACATCGTCGAGCAGCAGCGCATTGTGCACCACGCCGACACCGCTCTGGATGTCGTCGAGGGTGTGCCCGGGGTAGGCCCCCCAGCTCGCGCGCGGGGTCAGGAAGCCCAGACCGGTCCAGGCATTGACGGCGATGGTGCCGTAGCGGAGCCGTTCGAGGGCCGCGTCCAAGGCCGGGCCAAGCAGCTTCAGGGTGGCCGGGTCGGCGATGATGTTCGCGCCCAGCGTTCCGGTCAGCTCGTCGTTGGCGAAATCCACCGCCCGGGAGAGGAACTCGACTCCGGTTCCGGGAAGTTCCACCACGCCGAGGACCGGTGAGAAGTATTCGGTCTGCAGCAGCGGCGAGTCGCTCGGCGGCACATCGGTCACCAGGACCCGGCTACCGGCCTGCTCTGCCTCCGGATAGCTCGCCACCGCGGCGGCGACCCGGTCGTCACTGCCCGGGTAGTACGCGGCGCGCTGCGGGGCCCGCTCGAAGGCGGTGCGCAATGCGGTGCGGAAGGCGTCCTTCTGCGGCCAATCCGCGGCCAGGACCACCGTCTGTGCCGCAACGCAGTTGTAGCCGCCGTTGTGCAGGCGCATCGTCGCGATGTGCTCGGCCTGGAACTGCAGGTCGGCGGCGGACCAGTCACCCGGTACCACGACGACCGGCGAGACGCCGCCCAATTCGCTGGTGATCGGCTTGTCCAGCAGCGGTGTGCCGGCCCGCTTGCGCTCGGCACCCGACTCGCCGGGCCCCCAGACGATGGCGTCATGGGTGTGCGCCCCGCCGGTCATATGCACATGCGCGACCTGCGGGTGGTTCACCAGGTAACCGCCGGCCTCGGCGCCGCCGGTCAGGATCCGGACCAGCCCGCGGTCGATGAACGGGGCGAAGATCTTCCGGAAGACCGGCAACAGCGGGTCGGTGATCGGATTCAGCTTCAGCGCCACCACCCGGTTGTTGGCCAGCAGCTCGTAGAGGGTGTCCAGCGGGGCGATGGACATGATGTTCCCGGCGCCCAGCACCGCGCCGACCCCGCCCGTCGCCGCCGGTTCCAGCTGGGCCAGGCCGGCCTTGCGCCGGGCGGTGTCGGCATCGACGCCGGGACGCAGCCACACTTCCCCGGTGAAACCACTGAGCAGCAGTTTGTCGTAGATGCCGTGCGGGAGCACCGGAACACTGACCCGGTCACCCGGTGCGGTGCCCAGGGTGGTTCCGTCGAGCGGGCTGCGCCCCTGTTCGAGGGCCTGCAGGGTCTGCGCCAGCGCGGGGAGGGCGCCCAGCATGGTCATCGGGCCCGACATCCACTCCTCGCCGACGAGCGGCGAGTCGGCGTCGAGCTGCTTGATGCCGCGGGCCGCCTCGACCCACTCCGCCGCGTGCTGCGCGGTCAGGGCGTGCATCTCCTCCAGGAGGGCGCGGCGCTCGGCGAGGCCGGTGGCGGCCCAGGTCTTCTCCCCCGCTGTGAGGTCGGCCAGTGCGGTGTCCACGACGGTGGCGTCGAATTCGGTGCTCACAGCGTCGACTATACCCATGTCTGACACGTGTTTGCATAGGTCCGAACCGATTCCGGTTTGCGGACCCGACTAGGGTGTTTGCCATGATCGACCTCCGATTCCTGCGCGATGATCCGGAAGCGGTGCGCCGCTCGCAGCGCGCTCGCGGCGAGGACCCGGCTCTGGTGGACGCGCTGCTGGAGGCGGACGCCGCCCGCCGCGCCGCGGTGGCCACCGCCGACAACCTGCGGGCCGAGCACAAGGCGATGGGCAAGCTGATCGGCAAGGCGAGCAAAGAGGAGCGGCCCGCCCTGCTCGCGCAGGCGAGCGAGATGTCGGCGAAGGTCAAGGAGGCCGAAGCGGCCCAGCATGCCGCCGACGCCGATCTGGATGCCGCGCAGCGGGCCATCTCGAATGTGGTGCAGGACGGCGCTCCGGCCGGTGGTGAGGACGATTTCGTGCTGCTGGAGACCATCGGCACGCCGCGGGAGTTCGACTTCGAGCCGAAGGACCACCTGGAGCTGGGTGAGTCGCTCGGGCTGATCGATATGGAGCGCGGCGCCAAGGTCTCGGGCGCGCGCTTCTACTTCCTCACCGGCTACGGTGCGCTGCTGCAGCTGGGGCTACTGCAGCTGGCGGCCCAGCGCGCGGTGGCCAACGGCTTCACCATGATGATTCCGCCGGTACTGGTCCGGCCGGAGATCATGGCCGGTACCGGATTCCTGGGCTCGCATTCGGCCGAGGTCTACCACCTGGCCGACGACGATCTCTATCTGGTCGGCACCTCGGAGGTCCCGCTGGCCGGCTACCACTCCGAGGAGATCCTGGATCTGAGCGAGGGCCCCAAGCGGTACGCCGGCTGGTCGTCCTGTTTCCGCCGGGAGGCCGGCAGCTACGGCAAGGACACCCGCGGCATCATCCGGGTGCACCAGTTCGACAAGGTGGAGATGTTCGTCTACACCACCCCGGACCAGGCGAGCGCCGAGCACCAGCGGCTGCTGAACTGGGAGAAGGAGATGCTGGCCGCGATCGACGTGCCCTACCGGGTGATCGATGTGGCGGCCGGTGACCTGGGCAGCTCGGCGGCGCGCAAGTTCGACTGCGAGGCCTGGGTGCCCACCCAGCAGACCTACCGGGAGCTGACCTCCACGTCGAACTGCACCACCTTCCAGGCCCGCCGGCTCTCGGTGCGGTACCGGGACGAGAACGGCAAGCCGCAGATCGCGGCGACCCTGAACGGCACCCTGGCCACCACTCGCTGGCTGGTGGCGCTGCTGGAGAACCACCAGCAGGCCGACGGTTCGGTGCGGGTACCCGAGGCGCTGGTGCCGTTCGTCGGTACCGACAAACTGGAAGCGAAGTAGCGCGCTTCGTTCGGCGAACGGGCATACCTCACAACCTCTAGGCTGGTGATCGTGCGAGGAATCGGGGCGCGCGGCGATACCCGAACTCGGGTGCGCGCCGCATCGGCGCTGGCCACGGCGAAAGTGATGGCCCGGACCACCGGGGCGTTCTACGTCATGGGTGGTGTGCTCGGTCTGGTCATCACGGCCATTGCACCCGGGAACGAAGGAAATCGGCCGCTGGTCGGGGTGGCGGCAGCGATTGCGCTGCTGCTCGGCCTGACCCTGCTCGCCTGGGGCCCGCGGATGCCGCACGGCCTGCACCACGCGTACCTGGGCACGGCGACCGTGCTGGTCACGATCGCCGTGCACTCGTTCCCGAACCTGATCGGCGGGATCACGCTCGCATCGTTCTACGCCTTCGTCGCCTGCGATGCCGCACTGTTCTTCGCCTGGCCGCTGGCCATGACCCATATCGGTGTCGCCATGGGCCTGTGCCTGTGGGTGCTGCCGACCCGGGATCTGCCCTGGTGGTCCGGGCTCATCCCGGCCGGGGTCACCTTCGGGGTCGGTGTGGTGGTCGGCATCCTCACCCGGATGGCCTCGGAAGCCGATATCGACGTGCTCACCGGCCTGCTGAACCGGCGCGGCTTCGAGAAGCAGCTGAACACGGCCATCGACACCGCCGGCCGCACCGGCCAGAACCTGGCGCTGGTGCTGGTCGACCTGGACCGCTTCCAGAAGATCAACGATCATCTCGGGCACCGCGCCGGCGATGCCGTGCTACAGCGGGTCGCCGATACCTGGTCGAAGGCGCTGGCGCCGGGCCAGGTGCTGGCTCGCTTCGGCGGCGACGTGTTCGCGCTGCTGTTGCCCGGCGGCACCGAACAGGCCGCGATCCTGCTGACCGAACAGCTGCGCTCGTCGGTGACCACAGGCTGCTCGGCCGGTGTCACCTCATGGCAGCCCGGTGAGTCCGGATCGCTGCTGATCAGCCGTGCCGATGTCGGCCTCTACCGAGCCAAGCAGTCCGGGCGCAACCGCACCGTGCTGGAATCCTCGCGCCAGCAGCCACTGGCGGTGGAGCTGCGCGAGGCGATCGACAGCGGTGCGCTCGACGTGCACTATCAGCCCATTGTCAGCCTCACCGAGGAAGGCAATCAGGCGGTCGGTGTGGAAGCGCTGCTGCGCTGGTCGCCGAATGCACAACCCGATGTCACCACCGAGGGCCTGATCCGGGTCGCCGAGGAATACGACCTCATCTCCGACCTCGACGAACTGGTGTTGCGCCGGGCATGCGCCGACGCCACCCGGCTGCAGGACACCTTCGCGCAGCTCGACCTCACGCTGAACGTCAACGTCAGTGGCCTGGAACTGGCCGAGACCGGCTACGCCGACCGGGTCACCGGCATTCTGGCCGAGACCGGCTGGCCGGCCGAGCAGCTGGTGCTGGAGGTGACCGAGAGCGAGCTCGCCGCCGAATCCGAGACCGCCATCGCCAACCTGCACACCCTGCGCGATCGTGGCGTGCGCATCGCCATCGACGACTTCGGCACCGGATACTCCTCGCTGAGCCGGCTGGCGACCATCCCCAGCGATATCCTGAAGGTCGATCAGTCGTTCGTCGCGGCGATCCGCTCCGATTCCCCCGCGCCGCCGTTGCTCGGGGTGATCGCGGCGCTCAGTAAATCGCTGGACCTGCAGGTGATTGCCGAGGGCGTGGAGACCGACTACCAGGCGGCGGTCCTCACCGAGCTCGGCTTCGCCCTCGCCCAGGGGTATCACTACAGCGATTCGCATCCGGTGGCGGAGCTGATCAACGACCTCAATGAAGGATCGGGTTCCGACGACGAGCTGCCCGCCGGTAGCGGTGACTGGATTCCGCTGACCTGACCGGTGACCCGGATCGGGTGTGCAGAAACCGATTGACAGCCGGCGATCGATCCGGAAATCATGGGGTCATGCGTCTGGTCGTCTACTTCTGTTGACTCCTGCGGCGGAGCTTCCGTCCCGTGAGCCCGGTGTCGGTCCGTGGGCTCACCGTACGTGCGGTGCTGTTCAAGGGCACCCGCGATCTGCTGCCGATCTATGCGTTGTATGCGGTGCTGTTCGCCGAACACGGGATGAGCACCGCGCAGATCTCCGCATTGCTGGCCGTCTGGTCGATCACGGCATTCGTGCTGGAGGTGCCGTCCGGTGCCTGGGCCGACACCGTCTCGCGCCGTGGCCTGCTGGTCCTCAGTGCACTGTTGCAGGGTGCCGCGTTCGCACTGTGGCTGGTGGCCCCCTCGTTCCTGGGCTTCGCCCTCGGGTTCTTCATCTGGGGTATCGCCGGATCACTGGAATCCGGGACGTTCGAGGCGTTGCTCTACGACGAGCTGGCCGAACGTACGGCCACCGCCGAGTACCCACGGATCATGAGCTGTGCGCGCGCCGCGCAGGAGGCCACCGTGCTGGTGGCGATCGTCGCGGCCGCACCCCTGTACGCCCTGGGCGGGTTCGCGCTGGTCGGGTGGACCAGTGTGGCAATCGCCGGCCTGCACACTCTGGCGGCCGCAGCACTGCCGGGGGCCCGGATGCAGATATCCGCCACGGCCGTCGACGAGCTGGATGACGACGCCGAACCGAACCCACCCGCAGCAGAACCGGCGCCGGGCACCGGACCGCCTCCGCGGGAATCAGGTCTGTCCGGCACCGGGATGCGCGGGTCCGCTGCCGGCGGCGAGGAGACGATCGGTGCGGCTGTGAAGTCGATGGCCGACTCGGGACAGGTACCGGGCACCGGGGTGCCTCCGCGGGTCGGGATGCCCGGAGCAGCGGTCCCGGCGGGCGATGTGGCCGGGCCGCCTGCCGCTGCGGGACCGGAAGCCGGTGTGCTGCGGCGATATGTCGGCATGTTGCGGGCCGGGATCTCCGAGGCGCTTCGGGTGCGCCGGGTTCGCCGGGGGGTGCTGCTCGGCTCGCTGCTCTATGGGATCACCGCGTACGACGAATACTTCGGGTTGCTGGCGCAGTCCGGCGGAGCCGGCAACACTCTGGTGGCGTTGCTGGTCGGGGTCACCGTGGCCGGTTCGCTGACCGGGTCCCTGCTCGCCGGGTGGGCGGCCCGGTGGTCGCACCGCACGCTCGCGGTATCCCTGATCGGTGCGGGTATCGCGTTCATTGCCGGGTGTCTGGTTGTCGGCGCCGCCGCCGGATCCACCGCCGCGGCACCGCTGCTGTGGCTCGGTTTCGCGGCCGTCGGCGTCGGCTATGGTCTCGACTACACCGCCGTCGTGGTCGCCGATGCCCGGCTGCAGGACGCCATCGATGGCCCGGCTCGGGCCACCGTCACCTCGGTCTCCGGCCTGCTGTCCGAGGTCGTGGCCCTGGCTGTCTTCGGGTTCGTCGCGCTGGCCGGCACCTGGCTGCCCCTCCCCGCCACGATCGCCGTCCTGGGCCTGCCACTGCTGCTGGCCGCCGCACTGACGCCGACCTGGTTGCCGCCGCGGACCGCGGCCGAGCCGGTATCGAACGAGCTCACCGATCAGCAGATCTGACCGGGGTACGGGTGCAACGGTGTGGTGGTGGCGACCTACTCAACTGATCGGCCGCGGTGTGGCGGTTCCGGACGACCGGCGATGATGGGTCGGGCGGCGAGCCGGTCGCCGGGACGGTCGAGCACGAGTGGGTGAGGGTGAGCGGGCGGTATCGGGTCGGGTTGGGGTTCGGGTTCTGCATCGGTGCCGGTGTGGCGGTGCAGGCGCGGATCAACGGGGCGCTGGGGGAGCGGCTGGCCGATGGGGTGGCGGCGGCGACGATCAGTTTCGGGACCGGGCTGGTGGTTTTGCTGGTCGCGGCCGGGGTGAGCCGCCGGATGCGGGCCGGGGTACGCCGAGTCCGCACGGCGGTGGCGACGGGACGGCTGCGGTGGTGGCAGCTGCTCGGTGGGCTGTGCGGGGCATACTTCGTCGCCGCGCAGGGCCTGACCGTTGCCGCGCTCGGCGTCGTCGCGTTCACGGTGGCGGTGGTGGCGGGGCAGCTGATGAGCAGCCTGGTGGTGGACCGGCTGGGTTTGGCGCCGAACGGCCGCACCCCCATCACCGGACCGCGGTTGCTGGCTGCCGGGCTGGGGATCGCCGCCATCGCGGTGTCCGCATCGGATCGCGCGGAGCCGGTAGCGGAATCGGCGGTGCCCACCGACGGCCTGTCCGGTGTGCTCAT
This sequence comes from Nocardia sp. KT25-26, assembly GCF_056627695.1. Lineage (NCBI taxonomy): Bacteria > Bacillati > Actinomycetota > Actinomycetes > Mycobacteriales > Nocardiaceae > Nocardia > Nocardia sp. KT25-26. The sequence goes on from NZ_CM152813.1 coordinate 411,192, forward strand.
CGTGATTCCGGCACTGGCCGGGATCGGTTTGGCCTGGCAGCAGGCGGTGAACGGCCGCGTAGGTGCCGTGGGCGGTCCGATGCCGGCGACGCTGGTGAACTTCACCGTCGGCCTGGCCGCGCTGCTGCTGGTCGATCTGCTGATCCTCGCGACCATCGGCCCGCCGCAGACCTTCCCCACCGAACCGTGGCTGTATACGGGCGGCCTGATCGGGGTCGCGTTCATCGCGCTGGCCGCATTGACCGTCCGCTGGATCGGTGTGCTCCTGCTCGGTCTCACCTCGGTGGCCGGCCAGCTGCTCACGGCGTTGTTGCTCGATGCGGCGGCCGGAGCGTTGTCGACTACCAGGACGATCGGTTGTGTCGTGGTGTCCGCCGCAGTCCTCGTCGCCGCTTCGGGAAGCAGCCGATCCGGCCCGTCGATCCGGCATGACCGCCGATAACGCGGCAGGCTGCCCGGACACCGTGGCGGCCCGCGATCGCCGACCGGGACCGAGCGCAGCACCTACCGCAACGTCCGGACCGCCAGGGTGATGCCGGACCGACCGCGGAGGTGCCGGGACACGCCGACGCCCGGCGGCACGCAGACGGCCCGCCCGCTCGGCCGGTGGCCAGTGGAGGTGGGCGATGTTAGGTTGACCGGCGAAACACGCTGTCGCTCGGCCCCGGTGCGGTGTGGCCGAGGGTGGCGGGATTGGGGCGGACGGGGAGATCGAGTGGTGACGGGGTCGATGGATACCGGCGATCCGGGAATCATCGGGCACTACCGTTTGCTCGGCGAACTCGGTGCGGGCGGGATGGGCCGGGTACTGCTCGGTGTCGGGCCGGACGGCCGGTTCGTCGCGATCAAGCAGATCCATCGTCATCTGGTGGGCGACAGCGAATTCCGGGCCCGTTTCGAGCGTGAGGTGCGGGCCTCCGCACGGGTGTCCGGCGCATTCACTGCAGCGGTGGTGGACTTCGACATCACCGGGCCGGTCCCGTGGCTCGCCTCGGTGTTCATACCCGGTGTACCACTGGATCGTGCGGTTTCGAGTGGCGGACCACTGCCGGTGGATGCGCTGCGGGTGCTGGCTTCTGGGCTGGCTTCGGCCCTGCACGCCATCCACGGCACCGGACTGATCCACCGGGACCTCAAGCCTGCCAATGTCATCCTCGCCGCCGACGGGCCGCGGGTGATCGACTTCGGCATTGCCGCGCTCACCGAGCCGGACTCGGGACTGACCGAAACCGGTGCGCTGATAGGTTCACCCGCCTACATGTCGCCCGAACAGGCCGGTGCGGAGCCGCTCACGGCCGCCTCGGACATCTTCTCGCTGGGCGCGTTGCTGTACCTGGCGGCCACCGGAGTCACCCCGTTCGCCGCCGAATCGGCACCGCAGGTTTTGTTCAACATCGTGCATCGGGAACCGGACCTGGACCGGGTGCCGCCACCGGTTCGCTCGCTGGTCGGTGCCTGTCTGGCGAAACAGCCGCAACAGCGGCCGACGCCCACCCGGATCCTCGACCACCTGGGTGTACTGCCGGTGCGTGTCCAACCCTGGTCCGCACCGGTGGCCGCCGAGATCGCCGAGAAGCAGCGGCGGCTGCTGGCACAGTCCGCAGATCCGGAAGCCACACGGATCGTCGGCGCGGAACCGCAGTCGCCCGGCGCGGGACCGGCAACGGTCGATACACCTGCCCGGACCAGGCTTCGTCGGTGGCGGTGGCCGGGAGTCGCGGCAGCCGGATGCCTGGTCGCCGGAGCTGCCTCGGCCGCCCTGCTGTTGCCCGGCGATCCCCCTGCTCCCGAACCGGACGGCCCGGCGATCGCACTGCCCGGCTTGGCGCAGCTCCGCGAAACCGACGCCTGTGCCTGGTCCCGGGCAGCGCTCGGATCGGAACTTCCGGAAACCGCCGATGCCGGTCTGCCACGCGACACCGCGTCCTGGTTGTGGCAACCGACCTCGTCCTGGGGCTGTGCCGGCAGCGCGGGCGCCCACCGGCTGACCGTCGAACTGGGTGCGCCGCTGGCCGGCTTCGAGCGACTCGATGGAACCGCGGGGGGACACCCGATACGGGGGCGTGGCGGCGCCTGTGCCCGGGGCGTCGGTACCGGCACCTGGGGGATGGTGGTCGACACCGGTGCCAGTGCCGACTGCGCGCTGGCCGAAAGCGTGCTGAACCGCCTCGTAGCCTCATTCGGGACGCTCGCTCGGCATCCCGCGGATGCCGGTTCGCTGGCGACGGTGGATCCGTGTGTTCCGGTCTCTCCGGCGGTTCTCGCCGAGGTCGGGATCACGGCGCCGGGGACCCCCGTCGCTGCGCACACCTGTGGGTGGACCGGCGAGTATCGGCTGGAGGTGTCTGCGTCACTGCCGCGGCGACAGGATCTGCCGATATCGCCGGTGGTCATCGATCTCGGCTCGGGATTACTGGTGGACGAGTCGCGCGTCGGCAATTCGTCGACGTATTGCGGGCGCTCGCTGCGGGTGCGTGATGTAGGCGAGACGTTCGTCGAGGTGCTGACCGTGTCGGTCCGGGGTGATTCGGCACAGCGCGACCAGCTGTGCCCGACGGCCGACCGGATCATGAGATCGGTTGCCGCCGAGCTGCCCCGGGCCTGAGCGGGTGGCGGGCCGAGCGGCCGGGTGCTAATTTCGGCGAAGGTTTTCGGTGGAGCCGGACAGTCCGTGAACTCGGGACTTCCGGTGGAGGGGGCAGCAGTGGTGAGGCATCTTCCGTACCGGATTCCGGTTCTGGCCGCTGCGGCGCTGGTGTTCGTCGCGGGATGTGCGGAAAGTGGTGGCATCGACTACGGGGACTATTCGATCGAGCCGATCTCCCGCGCCTACGACCAGAGCGCCAGCCGCTCCCGCGGATTGCTGGTGGAATCACTGCGTCTCGGCGAGCGGATCGTCCGCGCCGACCGCATCGACCCCGATCTGACCGAGGGCCGCGGTGGCGGTGTCTCGGTCGACTACCGGGGTGTCACCGGGATCCTGTCGGCCGCACAGATCGAGGCGCTGGATCCGTTCGAAGTATCGGGCGCTTTCGGGGTGATCGCGGGCAATGGCATGCGGCACGAGGAGCAGAACGACAAGTCGCTGTCGATCACCCTGGTGTCTTTCCCGTCGGCGCAGGTCGCTGCCGATGCCGCCCGGGCGATGGCGGCGGCGGATTTCGCGGCGAACGACGGCAACGTCGGTGTCGGTATTCCGGACCACCCGGCAGCGCTGGCGCACCGCAGGCCCGGAATCCCGACCGTCGGCGGGTGGCTACCCTGGAACAACCTCGTAATACGAGTGTTCGCGAAGCTCCGCACGCCCGGCGAACCGGAATTGGTGGACGTCGTCGTCCGGACCTTTCGCGAGCAGATCGCCGAGCTGGCCGATTTCGTCCCCACGCCGCCCGCCGACTTGCCGGAGCTGGTCATGGACTCGGACGGACTGCTGACCAGACTGGTCACGACCGGATACCGGATCCCCGACGACCGGGAATTCGCCGTATACGGCCCGCACGCCTTCGCGCTGTTGAACGATCGGCCGGCGGACAGCGAGCGGCGCTACACGGAACGGGGCATCATTGCGATCGCGGTGGCAGAGAACAAGTTTCTCTATCGCGCCGGTGATGCTGCCGCAGCGGCCAGGTTCGCCGACGACCATGTGGGTTCACTGCTGGACGAAGACTATCTGGCGATGCGTGGCGTCGACGGCCTCGCCGGGGTGCGGTGCTTCCGCGCTCGGCATCCGAACCCGGATTCGATCGAGGCGCGCCGATACACCTGCCTGATCCAGCGGGGTGACTTCGTAGTGCGGGTGAACAGCCATCACGAGATCGACGTGCGACAGCTGGCCGCGGCACAACACGCCTTGCTCGGAGCGGACGCGTGAGCCGAGAGGCCGACCGGGAGGGGCACAGATGAAGGCACTGGAATCCGGCGATCCGGAACAGCTGGGCCGGCATCGGCTGCTGGCGGTCATCGGAGCCGGTGGCATGGGCACGGTGCTGCTCGGCCGTAGCCCGGACGGCCGGCTGCTGGCAGTGAAGCGAATTCATCCGCAGCTCACCGGAAGTGAACAGTTCCGGGCCCGGTTCCGGCGGGAGGTGGTGGCCTCGCAGCGGGTCACCGGGGCCTACACGGCAGCAATCGTCGACCACGACGCCGAGGCCGAGGACCCGTGGCTGGCGGCGGAGTTCATCGCTGGGCCGGCCCTGCAGGACGTGGTCGCCGACTACGGCAGGTTCACGCTGAGCGGACTGAAACTGCTGGCCACCGGGCTGGCAATGGCCCTGGTCGAGATTCATCGGGCCGGTTTGGTGCATCGTGACCTGAAACCCGGCAATGTCCTGCTCACCAACGACGGTCCGCAGGTCATCGATTTCGGTATCGCCCGGGCGATGACCGAGGACGTACAGCTGACCGCCACCGGGACAGTGATCGGCTCGCCCGCCTACATGTCGCCGGAGCAGGCCGAATGCCGACCCTTGACGTCAGCATCGGATGTCTTCTCGGTCGGCGCGATCCTCGCGATGGCGGCGACCGGGGTGAGCCCGTTCCACGGCGCTTCGACACCACAGGTGCTGTACAACGTCCTGTACACCACACCGGATCTGAGCGGAATCGCTGCGCCGGTCCGGGATCTCGTTGCGGCATGCCTGGCCAAGGACCCGGCCCAGCGGCCGACTCCCGAGCAGTTGCTGGAGGCCGCGGGGCGAATCGACGCCGAACCGGTCTGGCCGGTCCGAGTGCGCCGCCGGATCGCGGATTGCGCCGCGGAGGCCGAGCGCTGGGCCACCGGTACCGGCGTCCCGGTCGAGGCGGAACAACCGCGCCGCCGGGTGGAACGCCTGCTGGCCGAACCGCGGCGGGTCCTGCCGGTCGCGGTGGCCGCGCTGCTCGCGGTCGGCGCGGCTCTGGCCTGGGGGGCAGGTGTGGACGGGCACGCGGTGCCGATGGCAGATCCACCACTGGCATTGACCGCCGAAGAGACACGGTCGCTCGATGTCTGCGAGTTGCTGAAGCCGTCGGTGCTGGGGGAGATCGGCACCCCGGCCGGGGAACTGGTTCGCAACGGGTCCACCGGCTGCTCCATGAACGTGCTCGATCCGTTGGGTGACGAGTTGTACTTCACTGTGGATACGGGGCTGCCGCCCGGTTGGGTCATCGAGGATCACGACCCGATGGGCACCACCATTGCCTGGATGCCGGTCCTCGGGCTGCACCGCGAGGCCTCGATCTGCGACCGCTATGTGGTCACCCAGGGAAGACCTCGTACCGCCATCCGAATGCAGGTGAACAGCTCGGGCACGGACGGCTGCGCAGTTGCCGAGCGCGCCCTCGCGGCGGTTGTGCGGCGGCTGTCGGTCGATCCGCCGGTCCGGGACCTGCCGGTGGACTCGGTACTCCGGCTGGACGCCTGTGAGTTCGTGTCCGAATCCGCCCGGGCGGTGGTCGGCGACCCCGGCAGCGTCGAACCCGGCGGAGCACATGGGTGCAGCATCCAGGGCGATATCGGGTGGGTGAATTTCGATTTCCGTGAGGGCATCCGATTCGATTCGCCCGGGAACGACGGCGTCGAGATGGACGGCTGGACGGTCCAGGAGGACCCACTCGGCGACCGGCAATGCGACCTTGCATTGATGGTCCGGCCGACCTACAAGGACCGTGCCGAAAGCGTCTCGATCAACTTCGGCACCTGGCGTGCCGCCGATATCGACCCCTGTGAATCCGCCCGCCGGGTGCTGACCCCGTTGCTTCCGAAACTGCCGAGATCATGACACCGACGCCGCTCACACCCGCCGACCCGCATCGCATCGGCCGCTACCGGCCGATCGGGGTGCTGCGTGCCGACCCGATCCACCGGCGGCTGCTGTGTGCCGGCCCGGACCGGCAGCTGTACGTGCTCACCCAGGCCCGATCCACCGCCGTCGAGCAGACCGACTTCCGGATCCGGCTGCGGCACACCGCGGTGGCTGCCATGCGGATCACCGGATCGGCCAACAGCACGGTGGTAGACGTGGATTCCGATGCCGACCCGCCGTGGTCTGCCACCGGGTACACGCCGGGGACGCCGCTGGACGAGGTGATCGCCGAGCACGGGCCGCTCCCGGAAGCGGCGGTGTGGGCGCTGGCGGCTGCCGCGGCTGCCGCCCTGTGTACGGTCCACGCGGCCGGGCTGGTGCACCGCGGCCTCCGCCCCGGCGCGATTCTGCTGACCCGGGACGGGATCAGGCTCGGCGATATCGGCCTCGTACCCACCGACCCACCGGTCGCCGAGACACCGCCCGGGACGCCCGACTTCCTGGCGCCGGAACAGACCCTGGCCGCGCCGGTCACCAGCCCGGCCGATGTATTCGCGCTGGGGTCCGTGCTGGCTTTCGCGGCCACCGGGAAGGCACCGTTCGCGGCCGTTTCGGTTCCGCTCACGTTGTACACCATCGCGCAGGGACAGCCCGACCTGACCCAGGTGCCCGAGCAACTACGTGGACTCGTGGCAGCCTGTCTGCAGAAGGATCCGGCGGCTCGCCCCACTCCGGCGCAGATCGCCTACCGGCTGGGGGAACCGCCGGCCGCGCCACCCTGGCCGGATGCGGTGTTCGCCGCCATCGATGCCGAACGGAATCGGGCCGAAGAACTCCTGGCAGAACTGCCGGCGGAGGTCTTGCCGGACGCCCCGGCCGTCCCGGCGCATCGACGATTCGCCGCCACGGCACAGCGACTGGGCAGTGCAGTCCGACGGCGCTGGCGTGCTCTCGGCCGGCGCGGTCGCATCGGGTCGGCGATCGTTGTCGCCGCGATCGTGCTTGCTGCCGGAGCGACCGGGTACGGTGTCGCGACGAGTCCCGAACCGGGCCCGGTCACTGCGTTGACGCTGGCCGAGCAGCGCAGAATCGATGCGTGTGCCTGGCTCCGGTCGGCGCTCGGCAGTGGAATACCCGACGGCCCGGCGGCCTTCCCTGCATCGAGCTGGGCGTTCGACTCCTGGCTGAACTGGGGTTGCACTGCGTACACCGACGGCTATCGGATCACCTTGGAACTCGGCGCGTATCTGGAGTACTTCACACCGTACGAGACCGACGTGGCCGGAGTTCCGATCGTGCACGGCAGCATGGTGCGATGTGGCCGGGCGATCCGGTCGGCCGCACCGGAATCGGAGCCCGAGTTCGAGACCGGGATCGTTGTCGACTTCTCGGTGCCTGCCGATATCGAGCTCGGTTGCGAGGCCTCCGACTACATCGTCGGTCGGCTGGCGCGGACTCTGGGTAGTGCTCCGCGTACCGAAGATCCGGCCACGGCGTTGGCCCGCATCGATCCGTGCGAGCTGCTCGACCGGAAGGTCGTGGCCGCCGCGATCGGGCCGCTGCCACCGGAACCGACGGTGGCGGGTGCGCATCACTGTCGTTGGAACGGCCGGGTTCAGGCGACGCTGTCGACGAAAGCGATCAGCCTGATGACCGATGAACCCACCGAGACCGTGGACGGGGTCGAACTGGTCGGCGACCCCGAAGGCTCATCGGCCATCTGTACCCGTGCCTACCGGTATGGGGACCGCTCGGACGATGAGGGCTATCCGGTCGATGTGCTGGAAATGGAGATCTACGGCGGCGCCGGCACCAACTGCGAAACCGCCGGAGAACTCCTCGCCGCGGCGGTGCGCGCACTGCCGCCGCACTGAACCGGCGACCGGGTCAGAGCTTGCGGGAACGCAGTTCGTGGCCCTTCGAGGTCTTGCACCGGCCGGACTCCAGGTCCCACTGCCACCCGTGCAGGTTGCAGGTCAGCGTATTGCCTTCGACCACACCGAACTTGGAGAGGTCGGCCTTGAGGTGCGGGCAGCGGCGCTGCACCTCCCAGCCGTCGAGTTCACACGAGGCGTTGTCGTCGTGCGCTTCGGCGAACCAGCCGTCGGCGTAGGCGATCCGTTCGTCGGTGAGGCATTTGAAGAAGGTGTAGAGGAACTCGTTGTAGCCACCGATCCGCCAGGCCTGGAACCGGGTGGACAGGAAGATGGTGTTCACCCAGTCGGGTTCGTTGTCCCGCAGTACGGTGCGCACCAGCTCGGGGGCGATGCGGAAGCCGTAGCGGTACTTGCCCTCACCTTCGACGGGGAGCCGGACCTCGCGCTTCGGGAAATCCAGGACGATGGTCTGCTCGCCGAGCACCAGCCCGACCGGGTAGCCGATACCGTCGCAGATCAGATCGCTCTGCTTCATGATCGGCTCGAAGAGCTCCCGCAGCGGTTCCAGCAGCGAATCGTCGCCGGTCGCCCAGGCGGCCTTCTCGGCCGCGATCACCGGCGCGAACCGCTGCGCCATCTCCTCGATATAGCCGGCCTTGTCCCGATAGATCTCGTCCGGGTCGAACGGATGGCTCAGTTCGAGTTCCGCACCGTGTACGTCGGCGACCGATCCGGGGATCATCAGGATGCCGCCGGAATTGCCGTGGCTGCGCATCTGCTCGAGGAACACCACCTGGTCCGGGAAGATGTTGCCTTCATCGCCGCGATCGTCGTTGAGGTAGCGCAGCTCGTCGTCGAGGAACACCGGCGGCCCGGCCGAGGGCACCACCCAGGTGGCCCCGACCTGTTCGATGTAGGAGCGGGCCCGGTCCATCCCGCGCTGCCGCTTCTGCTTGCCGAAGTTGGCCTTGGTGCGCTTCGGGATGTCGTACACCATCGGGTACCAGATGGCGCCGGAGTACTGCAGCAGGTGGATGTCGATGTGGCCGAACGCGTCGTGCACCACGTCCATATCCACCGGCCGGGCGTCGTTCATGTTGAAGCAGGTGGTCTCGCCGTCGGAGACGATCAGCCCGGAATCACCGATCGGGCCGTCGGCCGGCGCGCGCAGCGCCACGATCATGACGTCCAGATCGGCTCCGTTGCCCGGAACCGTGTGCTTGACCGAGTCCTCGGTCTCGAAGAACTTGTGGAAACCGAGCTTCTCCAGCTCCCGCTTCAGATCCGGTACCGGATAGTCCGGGAGCAGGACGGTGGCGTCCTTGTTGACGTATTTGCTCAGGTGTGCGGCGTCGAAGTGGTCGCGGTGCAGATGCGAGACGTACAGGAAGTCCACATTGCCCAGTTCGTCCCAATCGAGACGGGTGTTGTCGGGAAACGGGAACCACGACGCGAAGTACGCGGGGTTCACCCACGGATCGCAAAGGATCGTCCCGGCCGCGGTTCGGATGTGGAATCCGGCGTGTCCGACGCTGGTGATCTGCACGAGCTGTTCCTCCTGACCAGTACCAGCCAACCAGGGTAATGGTCAGGAGGTGTAGTCGCCGATGCAGTAGCCATCCGACATGGGTGCCAGGACGAACGTCACAGTTCCGGGGGTGCCCGCGGGGTCGGTGACCGGGACGGTCACCTGCTCGTATCCGCCGGTCAACGGCTCCGAGCCGATCCGGGCGTCGGTGAATGCCGCGATCCCGGCCGGTGCGGGCGCGGCGGCCAGCGGCGCGGCGACCGGGGCCCCGCTGCCGGTCGGATCCCAGGTGGGTGGCGCGGCCGGGCACACCAGCGGATAGGCGGCCTCGGTATCGGCCGGGTTCAGCGGCGCACCGGTCAGCCGGGCCAGATAGCGGCGCACCGTGTGCCGGGCGTCGGCACTGTCGTAGCCGGGCTCGGCCGCGGCCGGGAACACCCGCCCGCAGGCGTACCCACGCTCGACGGCGGCGCGCGATACCGCCACCGTGGTGGTCTCGCTGCGCCAGGTGATCGTGTCGCCCTCGGCGACGCCCGGTGCGGCGAGTGCGGTGAGCGCGGCCTGCGGATCGGCGTACATACCCTCGATCGTCAATGGCGGAATGGTCCAGCACTGCTGCTGCAGTTGTTCGAGTGGCTGGGTGGCCAGGTCCGCGGCCCAGCGTTGCACCGCCGGGGCCGCTTCCGGCAGGCCCGGTACGGCGCCGACCGGGGGCGCGTCGGAGGGGACCGGCGGTGCGGTGGGCGCCGGAGCCTCGCTGGTGATCGTCGGCTCGGTGCTCGGGCTCGCTTCGGTGGTCGTTTCCGCGGCGAAGGTCTCACCGTCGCGCGGACGGCCGTCGCGGGAGATGCCGGAAACGGAGTCGCAGCCGGTCAATACCACGGTCGCGGCCAGCGCTGCTCCGCCGGCGACCAGGCGGAAGGTGCGCCCGGCCGGGCGCGGCGCGGTGGCGGTCGGGGTAGGCGGGCAGACACGGTCCACGGCAGCGATCCTCTTCCCTCGGCAACGGTCGGCGCCATTGCGGCCCCGGCTTCCGCCCGCCCAAGCTACCCGCTCGGCACCGGATCGACAGGCTCGCCGAATGTCGCCCGCGGTGACGTACCGCACGATCTGCGACTACGCTCCGGAAATGTGGAACCCGTCTACCGGTCGATCATCGGCCTGGCCCGAACGCTCTTCTTCGCCGAAGGACTGAAGTTCACTGTGCACGGCGCCGAGAACATCCCCGCCACCGGCGGTGCGGTGCTCGCCGTCAACCACACGGCGTACACGGACTTCATCTACGCCGGCCTGCCGGTGCGCACCCCCAAGCGCTATATCCGGTTCATGGCGAAGAAGGAGGTCTTCGACAACAAGATCTCCGGTCCGATCATGCGCACGCTCAAGCACATTCCGGTCGACCGGTCGGCCGGTGCCGACTCGTATCAGGCTGCGGTCGAGTACCTGCAGCGCGGTGAGCTGGTCGGTGTCTATCCGGAAGCCACCATCAGCCGCAGTTTCGAGATCAAGGCGTTCAAATCCGGCGCCGCCCGGATGGCGATCGAGGCCGGGGTGCCGATCATCCCGATCGTGATCTGGGGTGCGCAGCGGGTGTGGACCAAGGGCTACCCGAAGCGCCTGGGCCGCACCAACACCCCGATCTCGATCGCGGTCGGCAAGCCGATCCGGCCCTATGAGCCGGCCGCCGAGCTCACGGCGGAACTACGCGCCACCATGCAGGAGTTGCTGGCCGGACTCCAGAAGGACTACGAGCACGAACCGGGTGCCTACTGGGTGCCGGCTCGGCTCGGCGGCAGCGCCCCGACACTCGAGGAAGCCGACGCCATGGATGCCGCCGAGGCTGCGGAGAAGGCCGCCCGGCGCGCGGCCCGCAGCGAGCAGCAACCGGGCTGAACCCGGCATCCGGCGGTATCCGATGGCCTGAGCCGCGAGGCGCGCAGCCGTGGCTCAGGCGGGACCCGATTTCGTTTTCGCCGGGGCCACCGGCTAGAGTTCTAGGCACGCGATGCGGTCCGGGTGACCGGCGGCATCGAGTGTGCGGATGTAGCGCAGCTGGTAGCGCATCACCTTGCCAAGGTGAGGGTCGCGGGTTCGAATCCCGTCATCCGCTCCATATGAGGGCGGCACCCGGAAGCGGGTGCCGCCCTCATGCTGTTTCCGGACCGATGCGGCGCGGGGTGCCCGGCACGCTGCGGGGTGCGGTCGAATTCGATGGAACCGATCGGCGGGGCGGTACGTCCTATTAGATGCCGGTACGGTCCGGGGGTTCGTCGGGGGATGTCCCGGCCGCCCGGCGATCACAGCTACGAGGACGAGGAGTGGCGCGATGCTCAGTAGTGACCCGCAACGAGCGGCCGACGAGCTGGCGCAGTGGGCGCAGCAGCTCGAGGAGAAGGCCGGGCGGTACCAGGACCTGCAGGGCCGGATGGCCACGCTGACCGCCACCGAGTCCCGGGGTGGGGTGAGCGTCACCGTCGACCCGAACGGGGTGCCCACCGATATCCAGCTGTCCGCGGCCACCCGGGGCGCCGATCCGGCCACCCTGTCCGGCCTGATCATGAGCTGCATGCGGGCCGCCCAGGCGAAGCTGCGCGGTCAGGTCACCGATCTGGTTCGCGATGTCGTCGGGGACGATTCCGCCGGGCAGGGCATCGTCGACCAGTACGACCGACGCTTCCCGGATCCGGCGCCGGAGCCGTCGGAGCCCGGCGCGGGCTTCGCTGCGCCCGGCTATGCCGCGCCGCCGCCTGCCGCTACTCCGCCCGTCCCGCCTGCTCCGTCGTACCCCCGGGCAGCCACACCGCCCGAGCAGAGCAACGTCCGCCCGGGCACCCGCAAGCCGGACCGCGACCGAGTGGTCGCCCCCGACGATCCGGACGAGGACGACCAGTTCTTCGGCCGCAAGTCCTGGCTGGTCTGACCCGGCGTCATCGCGGCCCACGACTTGTCCGGGGCGCACCGGTCGAAAGCGTGCTGCAGTGGTGGCGCGGCCGGCCCGAGCGTCAACGCGGAACCGGTCCCCTGCCCTGCTTGTCCTGCGGCGGCACCTCGGCGACTACCGCATCGATACCGACCTCGTCGGCGATACCCTCCGGGTGAGGTGTGCCCGGTAGAGCGTCGAGGTAGGCGGCGATCTCGGCCGGTCCCCACCCGTGGGTCTCGGCCAGACCGTCGGCCAGTAGCTCGCGGTAGCGGGCCGAGGGGGCGCGGAGCGGCACGGCATCCGGGTCCCAGGACGCGGTACAGGTCAGGATCGGCAGTCCGGCGAGTTCGCCTAGGTGCAGCAGGGTTTCGTAGCGGCCGGGGCCCAGTTGCAGGCGTCCCCGGGCAGCGACCTCGCCGGGGTCCACCGCAACGGTGCTTCCGGGCTCGCGGTACATCTCCTGGGCCAACAGATCGTCGAACTGTTCCACGGTCAGCAGCCGGGCGCAGACGGCAGCCGTCCGCGGTCGGCCGGGTGCGGGGCGGTCGGTGTAGAACGCGACACCGCCGGTCCATACCGGACTCTCCCAGGCGAAGTACACGCAGCCGGGCAGTAGCAGCGGTTCGGTGCGCAATGGTTCGGCCGGGTCGCGGAATCCCGGATAGGTGCGCTTCCCGCCGGCCGGACGTCCACCCAGGCGGTAGCAGTCGAACCGTGCGGTGCTCAGGTTCGATCCGTATGCGGCATACCACACTCGCTGCATCACATCGCCTTCCGTGTCTGCTCGAGCGGCCGTCCGACTCCATGGTGCCGCAAGCTGGGCGCCCGGCCGGCGGCCCCCGTCCTCGCGCACAGGGCGGCGGCAGTAACTCGCGCCGGAAACGGCGAACGGCGGGCAGCGATCGGATCGCTGCCCGCCGTCCGGTTCCGGTGGACAGTGCTACTGCGCCGTCGACCGGAAGCGCCGCAGCCGCAGGCTGTTGCTCACCACGAACACCGAGCTGAACGCCATGGCGGCGCCGGCCAGCATCGGGTTGAGCAGCCCCGCCATCGCCAGTGGGATGGCCGCGACGTTGTAGGCGAACGCCCAGAACAGGTTGCCCTTGATGGTCCCGAGAGTGCGCCGGGACAGCCGGATGGCATCGGCGGCCGCCCGCAGGTCGCCGCGCACCAGGGTCAGGTCGCTCGCCTCGATGGCGACGTCGGTGCCGGTGCCCATCGCCAGGCCCAGATCGGCCTGGGCCAGGGCGGCGGCATCGTTGACGCCGTCGCCGACCATCGCGACGACCTTGCCTTCGTCCTGCAGCTTGCGGACCGTGTCCACCTTGTCCTGCGGCAGCACCTCGGCGATCACCGCATCGATACCGACCTCATCGGCGATGGTGCGGGCCGCGCGGGCATTGTCGCCGGTCAGCAGGATCGGGGTGAGCCCGAGTTCGGTGAACTGGCGGATCGCCTGCGCCGAGGTCGGCTTCACGGCGTCGGCCACCACCAGCACGCCGCGGGCCTGTCCGTCCCAGCCGATCGCCACCGCGGTCCGCCCGGCGTCCTCGGCCTCGGTCAGCACCCGGGTCAGCTGCTCGCCGAGCGGCTGCGACCAGTCCGCCAGCAGCCGGGGCCGGCCGACGATCACCGCGTGACCGTCCACCACGCCCTGCACTCCGAGCCCTTCGATATTGCCGAAGTCCTCGACGGCCGGCAGGGTACCGAACTTCTCGGTCGCGCCCTTGGCCACGGCCTGGGCGATCGGGTGTTCCGAGGAGTTCTCCAGTGCCCCGGCCAGCCGGAGCACCGTGTCGGCGTCTTCGCCGGCGGCGGCGTGCACATCGAGCAGGGTCATCTTGCCGGTGGTGACGGTGCCCGTCTTGTCCAGCACGATGGTGTCCACCTTGCGGGTGGATTCCAGCACCTCGGGGCCCTTGATCAGGATGCCCAGCTGCGCGCCCCGGCCGGTGCCGACCATCAGCGCGGTCGGGGTGGCCAGGCCCAGGGCGCACGGGCAGGCGATGATCAGCACGGCCACGGCGGCCGTGAACGCCGCCGCCACCGAGCCGCCGGTGCCCAGCCAGAAGCCGAGCGTGGCGACCGACAGTGCGATCACGATCGGTACGAAGATGCCGGAGATCCGGTCGGCCAGCCGCTGTGCCTGCGCCTTGCCGGTCTGGGCGTCCTCCACCAGCTTCGCCATCTGGGCGAGCTGGGTGTCGCTGCCGACCCGGGTGGCGTGTACCACCAGCCGGCCGCCGACATTCACCGTCGCACCGGTCACCGTATCGCCCTCGGCGACCTCGACCGGCACCGATTCGCCGGTCAGCATCGAGGCGTCGACCGCAGACGAGCCCGCCACGACGACACCATCGGTGGCGATCTTCTCACCGGGCCGCACCACGAATTCGTCGCCGACGGCCAGCTGTTCGATCGGGATCCGCTGTTCGGCACCGCCGCGCCGGACCGTGACGTCCTTGGCGCCCAGTTCCAGCAGCGCCCGCAGCGCCGCCCCGGCCCGCCGCTTGGACCGCGCCTCGAAGTAGCGGCCGGCCAGGATGAAGGTGGTGACGCCGGCCGCCGCCTCCAGGTAGATGTTGCCGGTGCCGTCCATCCGGGCGATGGTCAGTTCGAACGGGTGGGTCATACCGGGAACACCGGCGGTACCCCAGAACAGTGCGTAGACCGACCAGGACAGCGCGGCGAGGGTGCCCATCGACACCAGGGTGTCCATGGTGGCGGTGCCGTGCCGCAGGTTGGTCCAGGCGGCTCGATGGAACGGCAGCGCTCCCCACACCACCACCGGCGCGGCCAGGGTGAGGGACAGCCACTGCCAGTTGGTGAACTGCAGCGCCGGGATCATGGCCATGGCGATCACCGGGACGGTGAGCACCAGCGAGACCAGCAGCCGGGTGCGCAGTGCGGCGGCCGGGTCCGGTTCGGCCGGAGTTGTTTCGGTGTCGGCGGGTGCGGGTGGCTCGGGTAGGGCGGCCGTGTAGCCGGCCTTCTCCACCGTCTCGATCAGCTGCTGCGCGCCGATATCACCGTCGATGTCGACGCGGGCCTTCTCGGTGGCGTAGTTGACCGTGGCCGTGACGCCGTCGAGCTTGTTGAGCTTCTTCTCGATCCGGTTGGCGCAGGACGCGCACGTCATGCCACCGATCACCAGTTCGACCTGTCCGGTGCCCGGTGGTGTTGTCGCGGTGGTCATCGCGAGGCTCCTAGTTCTCGAAGGGCTTCCGGCGCGCCGTGACCGGAGTCGCAGGTCTGCTGGTTCTCGTGCCGGGTCGGTGCGGCCGGTTCCGGGCCGACCAGGGCGCCGATACCGACCGCGATCCCGAACACGGCTGCCAGCGAGATGGTGAAACCGGCGAACTTTGTCGTGGCGTTCATCGGATGCTCCGTTCCGGTATCGGTCAGTCGGTGAGTGGGTAGCCGGCCGCGTCCGCGGCGGCGGCGAGGTCGGCGGTGGCGATCGGCCCATCGGCTTCGATGGTGACCGAACCGCTGTCGACATCGACGTCGACCCCGGTGACACCGGGCAGTGCGCCGATCTTGTCGCGGACCTTGCCGGCGCAGCAGCCGCAGGTCATTCCGGTGACGGTGACGGTGGTGGTGTTCATATTCTGCTCTCCTTCTCCACGATGCGCCGCTCGCAGCGGCTACTGCCGTTCATACGATACCCCCCTAGGGTAATTAGTCAAGAGGGCTCCGGTCGACTTCTGATTCGATATCTGTCAATATCGACGCATGTCGAATCAGGAACCGATGGGATGTTCCGCCGAGCCGCTGGTGCGCCCGCCGCTGGACGCCGAGTCCGCGGCCGAACTGGCGGCGGTGTTCAAGGCGCTGTCGGATCCGGTGCGGTTGCGGCTGCTCGCCTCGGTCGCCGGCCGGGCCGGTGGCGAGGCCTGCGTCTGTGACATCTCGGCCGGGCTGGACGTCAGCCAGCCGACCATCTCGCACCACTTGAAGGTGCTGCGGGAGGCCGGGCTGCTGGTGAGTGAGCGGCGCGCGTCCTGGGTGTACTACCGGGTGGTACCGGAGGCCCTGCAGCGACTGGCCGTGGTGCTGCCGCTCGAGGGGGCACTCGCGTGAACGTGACGGCCGAAACTCAGCCGGCCGTCGTCGGCAAACTGGGCACGCTCGACCGGTTCCTGCCGGTGTGGATCGGTGCCGCCATGGTCGCCGGGTTGCTGCTCGGCCGGATGATTCCCGGCCTGGGCGATGCGCTGGGGGCGGTCGAGATCGACGGCGTCTCGCTGCCGATCGCGATCGGACTGCTGATCATGATGTACCCGGTGCTGGCCAAGGTCCGGTACGACCGGCTCGACACCGTGACCGGCGACCGGAAGCTGCTGGTCGGCTCGCTGGTGCTGAACTGGGTGCTCGGCCCGGCGCTGATGTTCGCGCTGGCCTGGATCTTCCTGCCCGATCTGCCCGAATACCGCACCGGCCTGATCATCGTCGGACTCGCCCGCTGTATCGCCATGGTGATCATCTGGAACGACCTGGCCTGCGGTGATCGCGAGGCGGCGGCGGTGCTGGTCGCGCTGAACTCCATCTTCCAGGTGCTGATGTTCGCGGTGCTCGGCTGGTTCTACCTGTCGGTACTGCCGGGCTGGCTGGGACTGGAACAGACCACCATCGACACCTCGCCGTGGCAGATCGCGAAATCGGTGCTGATCTTCCTGGGCATCCCGTTGCTGGCCGGCTACCTGAGCCGTCGGATCGGTGAACGCAGGGCGGGCCGCACCTGGTACGAGGAGAAGTTCCTGCCGCGGATCGGCCCCTGGGCGCTGTACGGTCTGCTGTTCACCATCGTCGTCCTGTTCGCCCTGCAGGGTGAGCAGATCACCGAACATCCGCTGGACGTGGTCCGGATCGCGGTCCCGCTGCTGATCTACTTCGCCGTCATGTGGGGCGGCGGCTATCTGCTCGGCGCCGCCATGCAACTCGGCTACGCCCGCACCACCACCCTGGCCTTCACCGCCGCCGGTAACAACTTCGAACTCGCCATCGCCGTCGCCATCGCCACCTACGGCGCGAGCTCCGGCCAGGCCCTGGCCGGCGTCGTCGGCCCGTTGATCGAGGTCCCCGTGCTGGTCGCCCTGGTCTACGTCTCACTCGCCCTGCGCAAGCGCTTCCCATCGACTCCGGAAGGTGCCCCGGTATGACCGACAAGCCCAGTGTCCTGTTCGTCTGCGTACACAATGCCGGACGCTCCCAGATGGCGGCCGGGTTCCTGACCCAGCTGGCCGGTGACGCCGTGGAGGTCCGCTCGGCGGGCAGCGCCCCCGCCGACTCGATCAATCCGGTTGCTGTCGCCGCTATGGCCGAGGTGGGGATAGATATCGCCGATCAGGCGCCGAAGGTGCTCACCTACGACGCCGTAGAGACGTCCACCGTGGTGATCACCATGGGCTGTGGCGACACCTGTCCGGTCTTCCCCGGTATCAGCTACCGGGACTGGGTGCTCGACGACCCGGCCGGCCAGGGGATCGAAGCCGTCCGGCCGATCCGCGATGAGATCCGGGCGAAGGTGGAAGCACTGCTCGCCGAGCTGGTTCCGTCCCGCGCTCGGGCCGGCTCAACTGGGGTCTGAGCCGCGGATTGCGGCCAGCCAGGTGAAGGTTGCCGCTGCGATGCAGCAGGCACCGGCGAAGGCCGGGATGCCGCCGCCCATGACGTACACCCAGAACAGGGCGGCGAACGGGGCGGCGACCGCGCCCTGGGCATCCAGCAGCAGGCGGCGGGCCGGGGCCGGCGCATCGGTGACCAGGCGTTCCCAGCCGTTGCGTGCGGGGTGCGTGGCGGTCCCGGGTTCCGATGGCCGGGTCGGGTTGTCGATCAGTTTGCCGGGTGGCTCGGAGGTGCGTGCCCGGCCGGCGGGGTAGCAGCGCAGCAGCTTCGGCCCGGGGTTTCCGGCGGCCGGGTCGGCACTGCGTGTGGTGACAGCCCCATCCGGCGGTCGGTGCACGAACAGGCGCCCGCGGTCGACAGTCAGTTCGGCCGGAACGAGCGCAGTGAAGGCACGATCGAAATGAACCGGGACCCACACGGTTCCGTTCGCGTCGCCGACCTCCAGCCAACTGCGGCCGACCAGCCGATGCTGCTGCCGGACCCGGCGCGCCCGCCCCGGCCGGGCGCCGGACCGGAGCAGCCCGGCCGCCCGGGCGAACTGCCATCCGCTGTACCCGAGAATCGCGATCGCGACCACAGCCAGGGCGCTGAGCTGGTCGGAGTCGGCGAACGGTGCCCAGGCGATGACGATTGCCAGGGCGGCGGCGGTCACCGTGGCCGGGTAGGTCAGCGGGTAGCCGCGCCGGCGGTTCACTTCACGAAGCCCACATCGGTGTAGTCCACCGTTGCCAGGCCGAACGCGCCGTAATTGGCCAGGTTCTCGCGAGTGGCGACGTTTCCGGGCGACACCGCCAGCGGCAGCGAATGCCCGAGTTCGAAGATCATCCGATCGGCCTCGTTGGCCAGTTCCTTCGCCTTTTCCGGGTCGATCTCGGAAATCACCCGGTCGATGAGCTCGTTCAGCTCGGGCGAGCCGATCCGGCCCTTGTTGCTCTGTGGATTCTCCGGATCGTAAGCGTAGATCTGGGTCAGCGCGCCGAGCGGGAAAAGACTGCGTTGCCAGCTGAACTGGGCAATATCGAAGTTGCCCGGGTCGATCACGTCGGTGAACAGCCCGGTCCCGGGGTAGGTTTCGATTTGCAGTTCGACCCCGATCTCCGCCAGGTTCTGCTGCATGATCTGGGCCATCTTCACCCAGCTCTCCTGGTCGAACATCACATCGCGCAGCACCAGCCGCTGCCCGTCCTTCACCCGGTACTCGCCGTCGAGTCGCCAGCCGAGCTCGTCCAGCATCCGGGCTGCCTCGTCCGGGTCGTACCGCACCGGCTCCGAATTGTCCTGGTAGCCCGGCTGACCCGGCAGGAAGACGTGGTTGTTCAACGGCTGCGGATCCGCGACCAGGCCGTGCTGGGACGTACCGACGATGTTCTCCCGATCGATGGCCTTCATGATGGCGACCCGCAGTTTCGGGTCGGCGAGAATGGATCCGGGTGCGCCGTTGAAGGTGAGCTGTGAATTGTACGGTCGCGGGGCATGCCGCACGTCGATGCCGGGGGCGTTCGCGGCGGTGGTGACCTCGGCCAGGTCGGTCCCGAGATCGATGGCGTCCAGTTCGTCGTTCTGCAGCGCGGTGAGCCGGGCGGTCCAGTCCAGCACGCTGTAGGTGACGGTGTCGAGTTTGGGGGTCTCGCCCCACCAGAGCGGGTTGCGTTCGAGCACGATGCGCTGCTGCGCGCGGTCCACGGAGGCGATGCGGAACGGCCCGGCGGTCTCGGTGGGGCGTTCGCGGTCCCGGTCGTCGAACGCTTCCGGGGTGGCCGTGGACGCCGCGGGCATCAGTGCGCTGAACAGGCCGCGCCACTCCGAGTAGTGCTCGGCGAAGGTGACGACCGCCTGGCGGTCGTCCACGCCGCGTTCGACGGTGGCGATCCGGTCGTAGCCCTGGGTGGCTGCGACCTGGAATTCGGGGTTGCGGCCGCTCAGCGCTTCGGCCTGAGATTTCATGTCCGCCCAGGTGATCGGGCTGCCGTCGGTCCACACCGCATCCGGATTGATGGTGTACGCCACCCGCTGCGGCTCGGTGCCGGTGAGTTCGATATCGGTGAAGTAGTCGTGATCCACCGACAGTTCGCCGGTGGGCGATGACGTGACCGGTCCGGGCAGCGTCCAGCCGACGATCTCGCTGACCTCCCCGTCGGAATCCACGTGGTGCGGATTGAATGTCGCCGGGAACGAGGTCACGGTCAGCCGCAGATTCCCGCCGTCCCGGATATCGCTGCGGTCGTGCGCATTGATGTCGTTGGTATCGGTCAGCACCGTCGACCCCGCCACGATATTCGAACTGTCACCACCGCATCCGGTGACGATCAGGGCCAGGGCAGCGGCCGGGGCGAGGCAGCGTCCGGCCAGCTTCCGGGTGCGCCGGTGTCCGGCCGCGGTTCGTCGATCACTCATTGCACGAATCCGATCTGCGTGTAGTCGTAGGAGGCCAACCCTGGGGAACCGAAGTTCGCCAGGTCGGCGCGGACGCCGAAACTGCCGTGGTCCTGGGTGAGCGGAATCGAATGTCCTTCGGCGAACACCTCCCGGTCGATCCGGTTGGCGAGTTCGATGGCGCGTTGCGGGTCGAGTTCGGAGAGCATCGCATCGATCTGCTCGTTCAGTTCGGGTGAACCGATCCGGCCGAAATTGCCCTGCAGATCGTCCGGGTAGTAGCCGTAGATCTGCGGAATGCTGCTGAGCGGGAAGGCATCACCCTGGAAGCTGAACTGGGCGATATCGAAATCGCCGGGCTGCATCACATCAGTGAAGAAGCCGGGGCCCGGCCGGGTGTCGATCTCCACCCGCACGCCGACCCGGGCCAGATTCTGCTGGACGATCTGGGCGACCCGCACCCAGGTCGAATCGTCGTACATGACATCGCGGATGACCAGTTCCCGACCGTTCTTCGTCCGGATGTCGCCGTCGCGCCGCCAGCCCAGTTCGTCGAGCATCCGCTGCGCTTCGGCAGGATCGAAGGCGACCGGTCCGGAGTTGTCCCGATAGCCTTCCTGGCCGCGGACGAATACGTGGCTGTTCAGCGGTTGCGGGTCGGCGACGATGCCGTTCTGGATTGCGTTGGCGATACCGGCGCGGTCGATCGCCTTCATCAGCGCGACCCGCAGTCGCGGATCGGCGAGGATCGAGCCGGGCGCGCCGTTGAAGGTGATGTGCCGCCAGCGGTTCCCGGGCGCCTGGCGGATCTGCAGGCCGGCCGTGGCGCGGACGGTGGTCACCTCGTCGATCGAATGCAGCCGGGCGGCGTCCAGTTCGTCGTTCTGCAGGGCACCCACCCAGGTCGACCGGTCGAGCACCGAGAAGGTGATGGTGTCCAGCACCGGCGGCGTACCCCACCAATCCGGATTGCGGCCGAGTACGATCCGGCCCTGCGCCCGGTCGGTGGACTGCACCCGGAACGGGCCCGCAGTCACCGAGATCGCGTCGGCGAGGCTGTCGTTGAAGGCTTCGGGGGTGGCGGTCACCGACTTCGGGTACAGCATCGAGTTGCCGGCGAACTGGCCCCGCCATTCGGCATACGGTTCGGCGAAGGTGATGATCGCCTGCCGGTCGTCCACCCCGCGTTCGACGGATTCGACCCGGTCGAATCCGCTGGCGATGGCGATCTGGAACCCCTGGTCCGGGTTGCGCAGCGCATCGGCCTGCGACGCGATATCCGCCCAGGTGATCGGGGTGCCGTCGGACCAGGTCGCGTCCGGGTTGATGGTGTAGGTGACCTGCTGGGGGTCGGTCCCGGTCAGTTCCACCTCGGTGAAGTAGTCGGTATCGACCGACAGCTTGCCCGCGGCATCGGTGGTGAAGGCGCGTGGCATCATCGGCCGGACGATATCGGCGATCTCCCCCTCGTTGCCGTCGATGGACAGGGTGTTCCAGTTGGCCGGATAGGCGGCCACGGCCAGCCGCAGATTGCCGCCCGCCCGCAGGGCGTCGCGATCCATCGGATTGATATCGCTGGTTGCCCCGAGCTGTGCGGTCCCGGAAGCGCCGGTCTCCTCGGCCGAGCAACCGGCGGCGAACAGGCCCGCCGCCAGTACTGCGGCGACCCACCGGATTCCGGGTGATCGAACGCGCATTCTTCCTCCTATCGGCTCACCACCGGGACGGCGTCGAGCAGCGCCCGAGTGTATTCGTCGCGCGGATCGGTCAGCACTTGTTCGGCCGGCCCGGATTCGACGATCCGGCCGCGGTGCATGACCGCGACATCGTGGGCGAGGTTGCGGACCACGGAAAGGTCGTGCGAGACGAACAGATACGACAGGCCGCGGTCGGCCTGCAGATCCCGCAACAGGTTGAGCACACCGGCCTGGATGGAAACGTCCAGCGACGACACCGGCTCGTCCAGCACCAGCAGCTCCGGGGCCAGGGCGAGTGCCCGCGCAATACTGATTCGTTGTTTCTGGCCGCCGGAGAAGTCGGCGGGGTAGCGGTCGGCGTGTTCCGGGTGCAGGCCGACCAGGGTCAGCAGCTCCGGTACCCGCTGTTCGATCTCGGCGCGGGGGCGGCCGTCGATGCGTAGTGGTTCGGCGATCACATCGAAGATCGGCAGGCGCGGGTCCAGGGAGGCATTCGGGTCCTGGAACACGATCTGCATCCGGCGGCGCAGCTCCCGGCGCCGGTGCCGGGTCAGGGTGGCGACATCATCGCCCAGGACCTCGATCCGGCCGGACTGTGGTGTGGTCAGATCCAGGATCTGGGTCAGCGTGGTGGATTTGCCCGAACCGGACTCGCCGACCAGCGCCAGGGTCCGGCCGGCCCGCACTTCGAAACTGATGCCGTCGACCGCCCGGACCTCGCCGATCCGGCGCCGGAACACCACCCCGGAAGTGAGCGGAAAGGTCTTCACCAGGTCCGTCACCCGCAGCACCACCCCGTCCGATTTCCCGAGATCCGGTTCGGGTGCGGTGATATCGGCCCGGTAGGCGTCGAACAGTTCGGTGCTGCCCAGCTCCGCGGTGCGCACACAGGCCGCCGAATGGCCGGGCCCGGTGCGTTCCAGCGGCGGTTCGGCGGCCCGGCATTCGGGGATGGCGACCGGGCAGCGCGGTGCGAACGGGCAGCCGCCGGGCAGCGCGTGCATGGCCGGCGGCGCACCCGCGATCGGGATCAGCGGGGTGCGCGGCGGCCCGTCCATTCGCGGGATGGAACCCAGCAGGCCGACCGTGTACGGCATCCGGGGCTGCGCGAACAGTGAACGGGCCGGAGCCGTTTCGACGATCCGGCCCGCATACATCACCGCGACCCGGTCGGCGATGGTAGCGGCGATGCCCATATCGTGGGTGATCAGCACGATGCCCGCACCGGTGACGTCCCGAGCGGTGCGCAGCAGATCCAGGATCTGCCGCTGCACCGTGACATCGAGTGCCGTGGTCGGTTCGTCGCAGATGATCAGGTCCGGATCGTTTGCGATCGCCATCGCGATGACCACCCGTTGCCGCATCCCACCGGAGAACTCGTGCGGGAAAGATCGCGCCCGGACCTGCGGATCGGGGATTCCGACCAGGTCGAGCAGCTCCACCGCGCGGCGGGCGGCCGCCGCGCGGGTGGTCTTTCCGTGCGCGAGCACGGCCTCGGCGATCTGATCACCCACCCGGTACACCGGGGTCAGCGCGGAGAGCGGGTCCTGGAAGACCATGCTCACCGCTTTCCCGCGGATCCGGGACAGGTCCCGGTCGCCCAGGCCGATCAGCTCCCGCCCGCGCAACCGGATCGAACCCTGCACCCGGGCCTGGTCGGGCAGCAGCCCCATCACGGCCAGCGAGGACACCGACTTTCCGGAACCGGATTCACCGACGATGGCGAGTACTTCACCGTCGGCGACGGTGAAGTCCACGCCCCGGACGGCCTCCACCCGGCCCTCCTCACTCGGGAAACCGACCCGCAGGCCGGTGACCTCGAGCAGCGGTGTCGTGGTGCTCTCGATGCCGGTCATCGCTTGGCTCGATTCGCGGAGGGATCGAAGGCGTCCCGCAGGCCGTCACCGACGAGGTTGGCGCACAGCACGGTGGCGATCAGCAGGCCACCGGCGAACAGGAACAACCACGGGTAGGTGAATGCCGATCCGGTGCCCTCGGCGATCAGCGAACCGAGGGACACATCGGGTTTCTGCACACCGAAGCCGAGGAAGCTCAGCCCGGTCTCGGCCATGATCGCCGCGCCGATGCTCAGCGTGGTGTCGATGATCAGGATCGACGCGATATTGGGCAGGATGTGACTGCCGATCACGGTCCGGGTCGGCGCACCCATGTACCGGGCGGCCCGGACGAATTCGCGTTCGCGCAGGCTCAGCGTCATGCCGCGCACCATGCGGGCGCTGATCATCCAGCCGAACACGCTGAGCAGCACGATCAGCAGCACGATCGAATGGCTGCCCTTGGTGCGCGGCGCGAACAGGGCCACGATGATGAAGCTGGGCACCACCAGCAGCAGGTCGACCAGCCACATGATCGCCCGGTCCGGCCAGCCGCCGAGCAGCCCGGCCAGCGAACCGGCGACCGCGGCGATGGTGGAGCTGATGATCGCCACGCAGAATCCGATGATCAGCGACTTCTGCAGCCCGCGCAGGGTCTGGGCCAGCACATCCTGGCCGATCTGGTTGGTACCGAACGGGTGTTGCAGGCTCGGTGGTTGCAGCAGCGCGGTGTAGTCCAGTTCCTGATAGTCGTAGGGCAGCAGCGGCGGCAGCACGAAGGCGGCCAGGAACATCAGCAACAGCAGGGCCGCACCGGCGACGGCCGGCTTGTTGCGCAGGAACCGGCGCAGCACCAGCTTGCGGCGCCCCATCGCGACCGGGGACGTCTTCTCCTCGGCAATGATCAGCTCGGTTTCGGTCATCGGACTCGCACCCGGGGATCGAGGATCGCGTAGACGATGTCGGAGAGCAGCCCGGACAG
Organism: Nocardia sp. KT25-26; assembly: GCF_056627695.1. Taxonomy (NCBI): domain Bacteria; kingdom Bacillati; phylum Actinomycetota; class Actinomycetes; order Mycobacteriales; family Nocardiaceae; genus Nocardia; species Nocardia sp. KT25-26. The sequence continues at coordinate 435,818 of NZ_CM152813.1, forward strand.
CAGCACCACCAGGCCGGCGAACGCCGTCACCGTCACCACGACGTAGAGGTCCTGGGCATTGATCGAATCGATCAGCCATTCGCCCATGCCGTGCCAGCCGAAGATCTTCTCGGTGAAGGTGGCGCCGGTGATCAGGGCGCCGAAACTGTAGGCGAACAAGGTCGCCATCGGGATCAGCGCGGTGCGCAGGCCGTGTTTGTAAAGTGCCTTCGTGCGGGTCAGCCCCTTGGCCCGGGCGGTGCGGATGAAATCGCTCTGCAGCACGTCGAGCATGGCATTGCGCTGATAGCGGCTGTATCCGGCCATGGCGCCCAACGCCAGCGTGGCGGTGGGCAGCACCAGATGCTGCAGCCGGTCCACGAACTGCGGCCAGAATCCGGTGATCCGGCTCGCCGAGGTCTCGCCGGTATAGAGGAAGATCTGCTGTCCCGTCATCGTGTTGATCTCCAGAGCACCATATTTCAGCAGTGTGGCCAGCAGGAACACCGGTGTGCTCAGGATGAGCAGCGAGAGCACCGTGGTGAAGTAGTCGCTGAACTTGTACTGCCGGATTGCGCTCGCCGCACCGATCAGGACCCCCAGCACGGTGCCGATCACCGAACCCAGCACCAGCAGCCGCAGGCTGACCGCCACCCGCCGGCCCAGTTCCTCGCTCACCGGTTGCCCGGCCAGCGTGGTCCCGAAATCGCCGTGCACCACGCCGCCCACCCAGGTCAGGTAGCGCTGCGGGATCGGTTCGTCCAGGTGCAGCTCGGCGGCCTTGGCGTCGATCACCGCCTGCGGCGGCCGGGGGTTGCGGGATTCCAGGCTGTCCAGCGGCCGGAAGGTCAGTGAGGCCAGTGCGAAGGTGAGAAAGGAGGCCACCAGCAGCAGCACGAGGTAGTTCAGCGTGCGGCGCAGCAGAAAGCCGGTCATTTCTTCCTCGGGTCGAACGTATTGTTGCGGGGATCATACGGAGTGCCGGTCTTACCCGCCGGACCATGCGAAGGCGTTTCATCCGGCAGGATGGAATGGTGACGCGCTTGCAGACCAAACCGACGCTGGTGGCTTCCGATGTGGACGGCACCCTTATCGACGACGCCGAGCGGGTTACGGCTCGAACCAAGTCGGCCGTGGCCGCGCTCGTCGCCGACGGGGCCACCTTCGTGCTCGCCACCGGCCGGCCGCCGCGCTGGATCGAGCCGGTGGTGGCCCAACTCGGGCATGCCCCGCTGGCGGTCTGCGCGAACGGCGCGGTGCTCTACGACAGCGGCGCCGACCGGGTGCTGGCCAGCTCCTGCCTGTCGGTGGACACCCTGGACCACCTGGCCGACCTGGCCGAACAGGCCCTGCCCGGGTGCGGGCTGGCGGCCGAGCGGGTGGGCGCCAGCGCCCACGACGCGGCCACCCCGCAATTCGTCAGCTCCCCGAACTACCTGCACGCCTGGCTCAACCCGGACGATACGACGGTGTCCCGGGCCGAGGTGATCGCTGCGCCCGCGATCAAGATGCTCATCCGGCTGTCCGGCGCGCGGAGCTCGGAGATGCGGGCGGTGCTGGCGCCGCTCGTCGGCGACCGCGCCGACATCACCTACTCCACCGAGAACGGGCTGATCGAACTGTCGGCCCCCGGTGTCACCAAGGGCTCCGGCCTGGCGGCCATGGCCGATCACCTCGGGATGACCGCCGATTCCGCCATCGCCTTCGGCGATATGCCGAACGATGCCCCGATGCTGCGGCTGGCCGGACACGGCGTCGCGATGGGCAATGCCCACGAGGAGGCCCGCGCGGCGGCCGACGAGGTCACCACGCCGAACACCGCGGACGGAGTGGCCGCGGTGCTCGAACGCTGGTGGGGGTGAGTAGCTGAGCCCTCGGGCGGGGGCCGGAGGCCGGCACCGGACGCCCGGCCGGTTGTTCGCGTCCGGTTCGGCCGTGGCGGTGGGGCACACGGCTATCTCGGCACCAGCCTGGTCGGGCAGCCGGTAAGGCGAGTAGCTGGGGGGCCGACCCCGGTGCGGATGCGACACCGGGGTCGGCCCTTGCGTCCGGCGGCGTGCTGGGTTGGTGGTTCGTTCTGCCGGGGTGTGGGCTCAGCGGTGGATTATGGAGCGGCGCCTTCCGGAGCGGCGCCTTCCGGGATGGTGCCGGGATCGGCGGCGCCTTCCGGAGTGCTGCCGGGGCCGGCGGGCGCTGGTTCGGCGGGCGCCGGTGCGGGTTCGGCGGGCGCCGGTGCGGGTTCGGCGGGTACGCCTTCGGTCTCCAGCCGCTCCATTTCTTGCTGGTAGGTCTCGTTGTAGGTCTTCCATACCGTGGTGACGATGCCGGTGAGCTCGTTCAGGATCAGCGAGCCGTTCTGGAAGTCGGTGCGCATTCCGTCGGGGACGACGTAGGCGCTGCCCAGGGGCAGGCCGAGGACGCCCGCATCGGCGCCGAGTTCCAGGTAGCGGTCCAGGATCGCGCCGATCACCTCGAACACCTGGCCGTTCTCGCCGGAGTAGATGTAGCCGTTGGCGAACTTCACGTACTCGCGGCCCTGAGCGGCCGGCAGCAGATCCGATTCCGGTTCGCCCAGCGGGCCCTCGGCAGCACCGGTGTCCACCCAGTGCCGGGCGATCGCGTTGTTCTCCTTCGCCAGCCCCAGCAGCCGGTCGACCAGGGCCCCGAGTTCGGCCAGGTTGCCGCGGGAGCGGGCCTCGTTCTGCGGCGCCGGGCGCTGCTGAGTCTGGGGACCGGCAGAGCTGTCCGGGACCTCCGGGGCGGAGTCGGTGACGGCCCGGTCGGTGCCGCTGCCACCCGCCGCGCGGGCGGCGATCGAGCGGATCCGGTCCATCAGGGCGTACGCGGCGTCACCGGGGCAGCTGGTGTTGCCGACATCGCGGTGCGCGAACACCACCGGCAGTTGTACCTCTTCGCCCAGCGCATACCGGGTGAACTCGGTGCCCTCGGAGTACATGGTGGTCTCGCCCTGCGGATCCAGACCGGCGACCCGGGCTCGCCAGCCGATGAACCGGCCGAGCGAGTTGATCGAGATGTCGGTCGGCTTGGTGGTCTCGTAGTTGCCCATCAGCGATACGCCCGCGGTGTTCTCGTTGAACCCGCCCGTGTGCGCACCCTGGACGGTGCGGTTGAGCCCGCCGTAGCGGCCCTCGAAGATCTGGCCGTACTTGTCGACCAGCGCGTTGTAGCCGATATCGCACCAGCCCAGCGTCTGCGCGTGATAGGCGTAGATCGCCCGGACGATGCCGGCGGATTCGCTGCGCGAATAGTCGTTGCTACCGGCGGTGTGGTGCACGGTGAGCCCGCCCAGGCCGTCGTCGTAGGTGGGTTCCTGGCAGCGGATCGACTCGTCGGCGCCCCACTGCGCGCGGGTGATCACCTTCGGTCCGCCGCCCGGCAGTGCCGCCGCGATTTCGTGCAGTGAACCATCGATGGCGGCCCGGCCGGGATTGATCAGGACGGCTTCCAATGCGGTATCGGCCAGATGTGCCGGATCGTCGGAGCCCGGGTTCGGTTCCGCGATCGGCTGCGCCGCATCCCGGGTGATCATCATCTGCACCGCGGTGGTCTCACCGACATAGATCGGCTCGGTACCGGACGGTGCGGCAGCGCCGACGCCGGCATCCACCGGATCCGAGTCGTACCAGGGCCCCCAGCTGCCATCGGACTGCCGGGATCGCAGCATGGTGGTGACATCCGCGAGGGCGGGCCCGGTGACCGCGACCATGCTGAACGGCGTATCGCTGGTCACCTCCTTGACCTGTGCGCCCACCTGATCGAGCAATTCGGGGGCGATCGCCCCGGGAGCGAGCGCCGGCGTGTCGGGACCGGTGCCCGGCTGCATCCGGGCCGGATCGGCGATGAATCGCACGCCACCCGGGATCTCGGCGGCTGCCGGAGTCCGATCGGCCGTATCGGGTGCCGCGGGGTCCGTGGTGGTCGGTGCCGGAGCGGTGGTGGGTGCCGGAGCGGTGGTCGGTGCCGGACTGGTGGTGGGTGCGGCGCTGGTGGGTACGGGGGCTGTGTTCGTGGCCGGTGCCGGCATGTCGGTGGCCGGTGCCGGTGCGGTGGTGGGCGCCGGGGAGGCGCCGTCCAGCCGGGGGAGCGGGATCTCGCTGGGTAGTTCCACGCCCGGCGGTGCCGGCAGGTCCGGCGGCAGCTGGACGGACTCGGGCAGGGGCAGCATTCGCAGATCGGAAAGGTGCAGGTCGGGCAGGTCGAGACCGGTGAGTTCGCGCAGCGGGATGGTGATGTCGGGAGCCGAATTCAGCGCCACCTGGGCCAGCTGGGTCGGCACGGCGACCGGATCGACGTCGTTGGCTTCCCGGTAGCCGACGGAATCGCTCAGTGCCAGCACGCCCACCGGCGTCGCGACCACGAGCGTGGCCACCACGGGAAGCACGTAGGAACGTTTCGGCTTGAAATTCGGCACGTGCGTCTCCAATCAGGGTGGAACCGGTACTGCGCGTCGTGCTGGGGCTTCGGTGCGCCGGGCGAATCGCGCCGACATGTGATGCTTGCTTCCTGCTGTCTCACAGATCACACTAGCCACATCAGTCACATCTCTAAACCTCTTGTTGAGGATTAGTCGATTGCTCGAATGTAGCCCTCGGACCGCTCAGGCCCGTTGCGACATGCCGACGAAGGAGGCGCTGTGAACCGTGGCCCCAGCCGGGGAACGCACCGGCGCACTGTTCCGCTGTTCCGCTCCATTCCGCTCCCGGTGCTGGTCAGTGGCACCGCGGTGGCGCTGACCGGCGCGGTGGCGCTGTACTGGGTGGTTCCGGCGGTGACCACAACGGCCGGCGCCGGCCACGGCCGCGGTATGAGTCAGGTCGGTGCGTTCGACGGCGCGCAGGACGGGCAGACGGCCGAGCAGATCCTCGACTACTACTACCCGGGCGCCACGCTCGGGCAGATCGGCCCCACCACCATCCGGGTCCGGCTGGCCACCCGGGACGACAGCACCCTCGACGTGGCGGCGCCCGGTGGGGCCCAGGTCGCCGGCCGGGCCCTCGCTCCCGGCGAAGCCGCGCACCTGACCCCGCTTCCCGGCGGCCGGGCGAATGTCGTGGTCACCGCTGGTTGCAACGGCGAGGTGCTGTGGCAGGCCGCGACCGACGATCCGCACGTATATCCGGTCGACCTCGGACCGGGCCGTCCGGCCGCCGAGCATCTGGCGCTCTGCGACGGCGCCGGGTATCGCGGCGCCTTGGGAGTTGCGCTCGAGGGCGAGTCGTACCGGATCGTGAACCAGGTCGATGTCGAGGACTACCTGCTCGGCGTGGTGCCCACCGAAATGCAGGCCAACTGGGCCGACAAGGGCGCGAACGAGGCGTTGCGGGCCCAGGCGATCGCGGCTCGTTCGTACGCACTCGCCGAACAGCGCTACGACTACGCCCGCACCTGCGACACCACCGACTGCCAGGTGTATCCCGGAACCGAGCGCGAGGACCCGCGCACCGCTGCCGCCGTGGCCTCGACCGCAGGCACGGTGCTGCTCCGGGACGGCCAGATCCTACGCTCGGAGTACTCCGCCGCCCCCGACGGCGGCCGGCCCGCCGATATCGGCACTTTCGCCGTGGGCCCGCGCCCCGAGGAGCTCGGCGGCCCGGTCCCCGCCCCGGCTCCGCCGCCGGTCGAGGAATTTCCGCTGCCCGAACCGGACGACCCGAGCCGTCAGGTCCGGGCCGGTGAAAGCGTCATCGACGCCGCCTACCGCCGGGTGGGTGGACCGTCCGGAAGTCTCGGTGCCCCGATCGGCCCGGAGATGCTGCTGCCCCAGCAGGCGGGAACCTATCGGCTGTACAGCAACGGCGTGATCGTGGCGACCGAAACGCTCGGCGCCCAGGTGGTCGACTTCGACACGCTGCTGCAGCTGGTTCCGGATGTCGCCGACCAGCTGCCGACGGGCTCGGTCCGTCCAGACGGCTCTGCCCTTCCAGAGGGCGCCGTCGAACCGGAGATGACAGCACCGGTCGACGAGCTCCCTGCTCCCGTCGATTCCGCCGCTCCGGTGGAGTCGGGTGCAGTCGCCCCAGCGGATCCGCTCGCAGCCCCGGCCGAATCCCCGGTCGCACACCCGCTTGCGGCCCCGGCCGCGCACCCGGCCGAATCGCCCGCTGCGCCCCCGGTCGGATCGCCGGAGCTGTGACAGTCGGAATTCGAGCGGACATCTGATTCGCGGTTTCGAATAGTTACCCCGGCGGGTCAGCGCCGGCTGGTCGGCGCTTGACCTTGACGTTACGTCAACTTGCATCCTGGTCTCACCGACGAGAACGAAGGGAGACCGGAGGTGCGAACCGGGGAATGGTCCATTCAGGATCTGGCCAAGGCGGCCGGCACCACCAGCCGCACACTGCGTCATTACGGACAGCTCGGCCTGCTGCCGCCCAGCCGGATCGGCGCCAACGGATACCGCTACTACGACCAGGACAGCCTCGTCCGGCTGCAGCGCATTCTGCTGCTGCGGGAGCTGGGGCTGGGCCTGGCGGTCATCGCCGAAGTGCTCGCCGGAGAACAGGACACCACGACGGCCCTGCGCACGCACCTGGAGCTGCTCCGGCAGCAACAGGAGTTGCTCCGGCGCCGGATCGACTCGGTGGCCACCACGCTGCACAAGACCGAAAGAGGTGAACCACTCATGGCAGCAGAGGTTTTCGACGGGTTCGAGCACACTCGGTACAAGGACGAGGTGATCGAACGCTGGGGCAAGGATGCCTACGAGGCCGGCGATCGCTGGTGGCGGGGACTGTCCGCCGAACAGAAGCGCGAATTCCAGCAGACCCAGCGCGATATCGCAGCCGACTTCGGCCGTGCCAAGCAGGCCGGACTGTTCCCGGAATCCGACGAGGTCCAGGCGATCACCGCCCGCCACCACCGGTGGCTCGGTTCCTCGGCCGTCCGTCCGGTGACCGCCGAGTATTTCCGTGGACTCGGCGAAATGTACGTTGCCGACCCGCGTTTCGGCGCCAACTACGACACGCCAGGTGGTCCCGGTACCGCCGAGTTCGTCCGGGATGCGATGAACAGCTACGCCGACCGGAACCTGTGAACGGTTTCCGGTACGTCCGGCCGAGGTGCCGCACCGACCGCGCGGTCGTATAACTGAACGCGGTACCTGGACCGGGAGTGGGTGGATGGACGATCGAGCAGCGGGGCCGCGCAGCTCCGGTGTCGCGGTGGCGGCGGGTGCGCTGGCCGTGGGGACCGGCCTGGGACTGACCGGCCTGATCGTCCGGTATCTCCAGTTCCTGGCCGCGGAACCGGAGAGCGGCGGTATCGAGGTGACGGTGCTGGCGGTATGCGCCGCGACCTACCTGACGGCCGGCGGGCTGCTGCTGGCCCGTCACCGCATCGGCCGGCGGATGCTGCTGGGTGTTTCCGGGGTGATGACCGCCGGGTCGCTGCTGGTCGTAATGTTCAACGGCGCTGCCGTCGGCTACCGGAACAGTCCGCTCACCTGGTGGACCTTGCTGAACGCCGTGCTGTTCGTGCTCGCGCTGATACGTCCGACCCGTCGCTGGGTCGGGTAGACCGACTACGGTTCGTTCCATGGTGCAACAGCAGCCCGGTACCCAGTGGCGCACGATGGTGCTGGGCGCGGCAGTCGGAACCGCGACTGTGGCGGCGGTCGGCAATCTGGTCGGCCTGGTGCTGGTGGCGCAGGCGTTCGCCGACGATCGCGCGGCGCTCGACGATTCCCTGGCCGTACTCACCGCACTCGGCAGCCTGCTGGCGGCCGCGGTCTTCGGCTACGGTGCCGTCGCCCTGCTGCGCGGTGACCGGACCGGTGGCTACGTCCTCGCCGTGGCCGCCGGCGTCCAACTGACGTTCGGCCTGATCGCATTGTTCGCCGCCGGGGTGCGCTACGACTCCGGGTACGGCATCCACTGGTTCCCGGAAAGCTCCACGGCGGAGGCGATCGGGGAGGCGTTCACCGGTGTCCTCGGCATCGTGAACACCCTGGTGCAGCACAGCGTGTCCGGCGCCGCCACCGCAATCGGGTTCGGCCTGGTCCTGCTGCTCCCCGCGCTCGCCGCCGCATCGCTGCCGGAGAACACCGGGTCCGCGGGCGACGTATAGTGCCCAAGCAGCAGGATCAGTGAACCATCAGGGGGGGCGAATGAGTTACCCGTACGGGCAGCAGCAGGGCTGGCATCAGCAGGGCTACGGACAACCGATGCCGCCCGGACCCGGCTATCCGCCCGGCGGGTACCCGCCGGGATTTCCGGCCGGTCCGCCACCGTATGGCCACCCGCCCGCGGCGCCGGTTTCCGGTGCCACCGGGATCACTGCGGCATCGCTTGCCCTGCTGATCGCGATCCTGGGCGGTATCGGTCTGACGGTCGGGCTCTTCGTCTTCATCGATTCGGACTCCGATGCGCCGACATCGGCCTTCATCGGTTTCGCGATCGGCGGATTGGTCAACTTCCTGTTGTTCCTGGGATCGGTGCTGTTGTTCATGCGTACCACCGCCGGGCGGGTGCTGGTGGCCATGGTGACGGGTCTGGCCACGGCCACCGGGATCATCCTCCCGTTGGCCAACGGTGGCTTTCCGATTCTGCTGCCCTCAGTGTTGGCGGGTGTGGTGTTCATCCTCGCCGTCGTCCCGTCCACCGGCCGGTGGATCGCCGCCAAGAACGCACCCCGTGGCTACGGCCCGCCGACGGGCTACCCGCGGTACTGATCGGCCCGCATCCGCGCGGTGGGTGACTCCACCGGGACATCCGGCGAGCTTCCGATACGCTGGGCTCCCGTGACCGTCGCATCGTCCCCCGGTAACTCAGTCAACAACTTCGATCTGATCGTGGTCGGCTCCGGCTTCTTCGGGCTGACCGTCGCCGAACGTGCCGCAAACCTGCTGGGCAAGCGGGTGCTGGTGCTGGATCGCCGCTACCACCTCGGTGGCAATGCGTATTCGGAGGACGAACCGGAAACCGGAATCGAGATCCACAAGTACGGTGCGCACCTGTTCCACACCTCGAACAAGAAGGTGTGGGACTACGTCACCCAGTTCACCGAGTTCACCGGCTATCAGCACCGGGTGTTCGCGATGCACAAGGGGCAGGCCTATCAGTTCCCGATGGGGCTCGGCCTGATCTCGCAGTTCTTCGGCCGCTACTTCACCCCGGACGAGGCGCGGGAGCTGATCGCCGATCAGGCCTCGGAGATCGACACCAAGGATGCGCAGAACCTCGAGGAGAAGGCGATCTCGCTGATCGGCCGCCCGCTCTACGAGGCGTTCATCCGCGACTACACCGCCAAGCAGTGGCAGACCGACCCGAAGGAACTGCCCGCCGGCAACATCACCCGGCTGCCGGTGCGCTACACCTTCGACAACCGCTACTTCAACGACACCTACGAGGGCCTGCCGAAACACGGCTACACCAAGTGGCTGGAGAACATGGCGGCCTCCGAGCTGATCGAGGTGCGGCTGAACACCGACTGGTTCGATGTGCGCGAGGAGCTGCGCGCGGCCAGCCCGGACGCTCCGGTGGTCTACACCGGCCCGCTGGACCGCTACTTCGACTACGCCGAGGGGGAGCTGGGCTGGCGCACCATCGACTTCGAGACCGAGGTGGTGGAGTCCGGCGACTACCAGGGCACCTCGGTGATGAACTACAACGATGCCGATGTGCCGTTCACCCGGATCATCGAGCCGCGGCACTTCCATCCGGAACGCGATTACCGAACCGACAAGACGGTGATCATGCGCGAGTTCTCCCGGTTCGCGCAGACCGGCGACGAACCGTACTACCCGATCAACACCCCCGAGGACCGCGCCAAACTGCTGGCCTACCGGGAGCGGGCGAAGGCCGAGACCGCCGAGTCGAAGGTGCTGTTCGGCGGCCGCCTGGGCACGTACCAGTACCTGGACATGCATATGGCGATCGGCAGTGCGCTGAGCATGTTCGAGAATGTGCTGCGCCCGCATTTCGAGACCGGTGCGGCGCTGGTGGAGGACGACAAGTGACCGAGCAGACCGCCATCCGCCCCGCGGCACCGGCCGTTCCGGCTGCGGCACCCGCAGCGGAGCTCGATTCCGGCCGGGCGGTCGCCCTGCTGGCCCGAGTGATCCTGCCGCGCCCCGGCGAGCCGCTGGACGTGCGCAAGCTCTACCTCGAGGAGTCGGCGACCAACGCCCGCCGGGCGCACGCCACCAGCCGGACCTCGCTGTCGATCGGCGCCGAATCCGAGGTGTCGTTCTGCACCTACTTCAATGCCCTGCCCGCCGGATACTGGCGCCGCTGGAGCATCCTGGACGCGGTGGTGCTGCGGCTGCGGCTGGCCGGGCACGGCCGGGTGGATCTGTACCGGTCCAAGGCCGACGGCTCCCGCATCCACGTACTCGGCCGCGAATTCTCCGGCGATACCGCCGCACCGGCGCTGATCGAACTGGAGACCGACCTCGGCCCGTTCGAGGACGGCGGCTGGCTGTGGTTCGACATCACCACCGACACGGCGGTGACGCTGCTGTCCGGCGGTTGGTACGCGCCGCAGCAGGCGCCGGGCGCCGGCACCATCGCGGTCGGCATGCCCACCTTCAACAGGCCCACCGATATGGTGAACACCCTCGCGGCGCTGTGCTCGGACCCGCAGGTGCTCGCGCATATCGACGCGGTGATCATCGCGGATCAGGGCACCCGCAAGGTGGTCGACGAGCCCGGGTTCACCGAGGCCGCCGCGGCGTTCGGCGACCGGATCGCCATCCACGACCAGCCCAACCTGGGCGGCTCCGGCGGCTACAGCCGGGTGATGTACGAGGCGCTGCAGACCACCGACGCCGAATTCATCGTCTACATGGACGACGATATCGAGATCGAACCCGATTCGATCCTGCGGGCGCTGGCCTTCTCCCGGTTCGCGAAGTCGCCGCTGCTGGTCGGCGGGCACATGCTCAACCTGCAGGAACGCTCGCATCTGCACGTCATGGGCGAGGTGGTGGACCGCAGCATCTTCATGTGGAGCGCCGCCCCCAACGTCGAGTACGACCACGATTTCGCCAAGTACCCGCTGCACGACCGGGACAACTCCAAGCTGCTGCACCGGCGGATCGACGTCGATTTCAACGGCTGGTGGACGTGTGTGATCCCGCGGCAGGTCGCCGGGGAGATCGGCCAGCCGCTGCCGCTGTTCCTGAAGTGGGACGATGTGGAGATCGGTCTGCGCGCCCGCGCCGCCGGCTATCCGACGGTCACCCTGCCGAGTGCGGCCGTCTGGCATATGGCCTGGAGCGACAAGGACGACGCCATCGACTGGCAGGCGTACTTCCACCTGCGCAACCGGCTGATCGTCGCCGCCATGTACCTGCCCGGCGACGGCAAGGCGATGATCGCGAACACGGTCAAGGCGACCTTGAAGCATCTGCTGTGTCTCGAGTACTCCACCGTCGCCATTCAGAACGAGGCGATCCGGGACTTCCTCGCCGGGCCGGAGCACCTGTTCGAGCTGCTGCCCTCGGCGCTCGGCAAGATCGCCGCCATGCGCAAGGAGTACCCGGACGCGGTGGTGCTGCCGTCGTCGACCGAGCTGCCGCTGGCCAGCGGCCGGAATGTGGGTGCGGTCGGCGAACCGGCGAACCCGATCGCCAAGGTGGCTCGGCTGGCCAAGGGGGTGCTGCACAACTTCCGTTCCGCGGACACCGGACACCATGAGACCCCGCAGCTGAACGTGCCGACACTCGACGCACGCTGGTTCCTGCTGTCCCAGGTCGACGGCGTCACCGTGACCACCGCGGACGGGCGGGGCGTGGTCTACCGCAAGCGTGATCCGCGCACAGCCGCCGCCCTGCTCAAGGAGGCGATGCGGTTGCGCAAGGAACTGACCGCCCGGTTCCCGGAGATGCAGCAGCGCTACCGCGCCGCCCACGCCGAGCTCAGCAGCACGGCGGCATGGGAAAAGGTATTCGGCACGACGAACGGAACCCAGCAGTGAACGCGATGAACCCGACTTTGCAGGACGGGGCGACCGGCTCGCGGCCGCCGGAGGTCGCCGTGATCAACGCGGTCCAGGCCACCATCGGCGGCAACCCGGGTGTGGTGTCCGCCGCCCGCGGCATGTCGCATTTCGGTGAGCATGCGCTCGGCTGGGTCGGTATCGCGGCGGCCGGTTGGCTGGTCGACAAGCCGCGCCGGCGCCAGTGGGCCGGTGTCGCCGTCGGCGCGGTCGGTGCGCACGCAGCATCGATCGTGATCAAGCGGGTCGTGCGCCGTCCGCGCCCGAACGACCCATCGGTGCAGGTCAACGTGTCGACACCGAGCAAACTAAGCTTCCCTTCCTCGCATGCCACGTCCACGACGGCGGCTGCGGTGTTGCTCGGCCGGTTGACCGGGCTACCCTTGCCTGCGGTGCTCGTGCCGCCGATGCTGTTGTCGCGGGTGGTGCTCGGAGTGCACTACCCCTCCGATGTGCTCGCCGGTTCGGCGCTCGGTGCAGCCTCCGCAGCGGCGTTGCTGGCCGTCGAAAAGAACCGAAACAGCCCTGCCCGACCGGGCGCTACCGCAGAAGGCGCAGCCTGAGATGAGTGAAGAGCCGACGAGTGTCGACCTGGCCGAAGGTGCCGTAAAGGGTCCCCCGAAGACCCTGGCCGGTGGTGTCGTCAAGGCGATGCGTCCGCGCCAGTGGGTGAAGAACGTCCTGGTGCTCGCGGCGCCACTGGCGGCGGGCACCGCCACCGATGTGGACGTGCTGGCGCAGGTCGGCATCGCATTCGTCGTGTTCTGTATGGCGGCCTCGGGCGTCTACCTGATCAACGACGCGCTCGATGTCGAGGCCGACCGGGCGCATCCCACCAAGCGGTTCCGGCCGATCGCGGCCGGCGTGGTTCCGATGAACCTCGCCTATGCGCTGGCGATCGCGCTGTTCACCGGCTCGATCCTGGCCTCGTTCGCGGCGGGCTGGCAGCTTGCCGTGGTGATGGCGGTCTACATCGGCATCCAGCTGGCCTACTGCTTCGGCCTGAAGCATCAGGCGGTGCTGGACATCTGCATCGTCTCGTCGGGCTTCCTGCTGCGCGCGGTGGCCGGTGGTGCGGCCGCCGACATTCCGCTGTCGCAGTGGTTCCTGCTGATCATGGCGTTCGGCTCGCTGTTCATGGCGGCCGGTAAGCGGTACGCGGAGCTGCAGATCGCGCTGAACACCGGCGCCAAGATCCGCAAATCGCTGCAGTACTACACGCCCACCTATCTGCGGTTCATCTGGACTCTCGCGGCCACCGCTGTGGTGGTGTTCTACGGCCTCTGGGCATTCGAGCAGGGCGCCGCCAAGGACACCGAGTGGTTCGCGATCTCGATGATTCCGTTTACCATCGCAATTCTGCGGTACGCGGTCGACGTCGACGGTGGCGAGGCCGGCGAACCCGAAGAGATCGCCCTGGGGGACCGCGTCCTCCAGTTCCTCGCAGTCGCCTGGATCGGAGCGGTAGGTGTCGCTGTCTATCTCACCTGACGAGATGTTGACGGGAGCGGATCGAACCGAATACGAGGAGCAGCCGGACGCCCAGCGTGCGGCTGCTCCGTCGCGCTTCTCCCGATTATCCCGCGGCATCTTCCTGAGTGGGATCGCGATCACCGTGGCGGTGTTCGCGGTGGGCGCCTGGAACCGGCGCTGGATCGCCGACGACGGCCTGATCGTGCTGCGTACGGTCCGCAACCTGCTGGCCGGTAACGGTCCGGTGTTCAACGCCGGCGAGCGGGTCGAGACCAACACCAGCACCGCCTGGACCTATCTGGTCTGGTTCTTCAGCTGGCTCACCGAGCTCCGGATGGAGTACGTGGTGCTCGGGCTGGCGCTGACCCTGTCGCTGCTCGCGATCGTGTTCGCGATGCTCGGCGCGGCGCGCCTGTGGGGCGGTACCGCGACCCAGTTGCTGCTGCCGGCCGGGGTGCTGGTGTACATCGCGCTCGCCCCGGCGCGCGACTACGCCACCTCCGGTCTGGAGTCCGGCCTGGTGATCTGCTGGGTCGGCTTGCTGTGGTGGCTGCTGATCCGCTGGACGCAGGCCGAGCGGGTCCGGGTCCCGGCTCTGTTCGGTCTGGTGTTCCTGGCGGGGCTGGCCCCGCTGGTGCGGCCGGAGGCGTCGCTGATCGGCGTGCTCGCGCTCGGCATGCTCTTCCTGGCCCCGATGCCGGAGTTCCGCTACGGCCCGACCGTGTTGCGCGCCCTGATCGTCGGCGTGGCCGGGCTGGTGCCGGTGGGGTATCAGATCTGGCGAATGGGCTACTACGGCCTGCCCTACCCGAACACGGCGGTCGCCAAGGATGCCGCAGGCGCGAAATGGGGTCAGGGCTTCGTCTACCTCTGGGATCTCGTCGGACCCTACTACCTGTGGTTGCCGCTGCTGGTGTTGCTGATCGCCGGTCTGCTGGCCGCGCGCGCCCGCGGGACAGAGTTCGGCTGGAACCGCAGCCGGATCTCGGTCACGGCGCTGCGCACCTGGTTGCGTACCCCGGCGGCAGTGGTGACCCTGATGCTGGTCAGCGGCGTGCTGCTGACCGTCTACGCCCTGCGTGTCGGCGGCGACTTCATGCACGGCCGGATGCTGCTGACCCAGTTGTTCTGCCTGCTGCTGCCGGTGGCGGTGCTGCCGCTGCGGTTCTTACCGGCGGGCGCGGGCCGCGGTGCGGTCCCCGCCGCGAGCCCGGCGTTCGCGGCGGTGGCCGTGGCGCTGCTGGGCACGGTCGGCTGGGCGTTGTTCGCCGGGAACACCACGGCGATCACGACGGGCACCAAGATTCCCGAGTCCGGCATCGTGGACGAGCGGATCTACTACGTCCTGAACACCGGACATGATCATCCGATTCTGGCCGAGGACTATCTGGACTACCCGCGGATGCGGGCGATGGTCCGCGATATCGGGAACAACCCGAACGGCGGGCTGCTGCTGAACTCGCCCTCGTTCACGTCCTGGTATCTGGATCCGCCGCCGCAGCCGATTCCCGAGGACGGCGCCGGGCATACGGTCTACTTCCTGAACCTGGGTATGACCAGCATGAACGTTCCGTTGGACGTGAAGGTGGTCGACCCGATGGGGCTGGCATACCCGCTGGCCGCGCATACCGACCGGCTCACCGACGGCCGCATCGGCCACGACAAGAGCCTGTACCCGGACTGGGTGGTGGTCGACTCCGGGATGGTGGACCAGCATCCGTGGATGCCCTGGTACATGGACGAGGAGTGGGTGGCCCAGGCCCGGGTGGCGATGTCCTGCCCGGACACCCAGGCGCTGCTGCTGTCCACCCGGGACCCGCTGGACTTCGACCGGTTCAAGCACAACCTGCGCAATGCCTTCCGGTTCGCCGAGTACCGGATCGATCGGGTGCCGAAGTACGAGATCCAGCGGTGTGGTCTGGTCGATCCGTATCCGGAACCGCCACGCTGAGATAGCCTCAGTGCATCACAGCGACCACATTTTTCCCATCTGTCCCGGTGGCAGTGCGGATAAACGTGGCCTGGGTCATTGTGTATCGTTTCGGTAACGCCCAGCTATCGATATCACGATATGGTGCACGAGAACGTTGTCGTCGGCGCGCTGGGTCGGGTGCGCGTCGACTCTTCAGTCGATGCCGTACAGACACGAAAGGCCGGAACTTCAATGCGTGGCGGACGTTTACATACCCGGGGAGTCGGGGCACGACTCAAACGAGCGATGCTGGTTTCACTTGCGGTGATCATGCCGCTGGGTGCCACCGTCGCGGCCCCGATCGGTGCGGGTACCGCATCGGCCGCGTTCAACCCGGACGGCTTCGATTTCTGGGTCGAATCCGATATGGGTCCGATCAAGTCGCGGATCTTCCGCGCCGCCGACGGCAACACCGGCCGGGTGGTGTACGCGCTGGACGGGATGCGGGCGCGCGACGACCTGAACGGCTGGGAGATCGACACCGAGGTCGCCCGCGAGCTCACCAAGTGGAACATCAATGTGGTGATGCCGGTCGGCGGCCAGTCCAGCTTCTACGCGGACTGGCGGGCACCGAGTAGCTTCCTCGGCCTGGACGCCGGTTCCGGTGGCAGCAGCACCGGGTCCGCCGCCACCGGTTCGGCTATGACCGGTTCTTCCATCGCTCCGGTCGAGGTGGACGGCAAGGCCAACACCTACCGCTGGGAAACCTTCCTGACCAGCCAGCTGCCCAACGCCCTGCGGGACCGGCTGGGTTTCAGCTCGCACCGCAACGGCGTGTTCGGGCTGTCGATGGGTGGTTCGGCCGCGCTGACGCTGGCCGCCTACCACCCGGAACAGTTCTCCTTCGCCGGCTCCTTCTCCGGCTACCTGAACATCTCCGCCCCGGGTATGCGCGAGGCGATGCGGGCCGCGATGATCTCGGCCGGTGGGTTCAACATCGACGCGATGGCGCCGCCGTGGGGTCCGGAATGGCTGCGGATGGATCCGTTCGTCTTCGCGCCGCGCCTGGTCGCCAACAACACCCGGCTGTGGATCGCCGCGGCCGCGGGTGTGCCGGCCGCCGGTGACATCTCCGGCCCGATGGAGGTCATCCAGGGTGTGCCGCTGGAGGTGCTCGCCATGACGAACACCCGCGCCTTCCAGGTCCGGATGGCGACGCTGGGCGGCGGCAACGCCACCTACGACTTCCCGCTGTTCGGCGTGCACAACTGGCGCAACTGGGAAGATCAGGTCTACAAGATGCTGCCGGACATGTCCGCCAACATCGGCTGATCGAAGCATTCGACGACAACCGCCCGGGGTCCGCACCCGGGCGGTTGTCGTATGTCCGGGGCCGGAACCGTCACGATCCAGCGGCCGGGCGGTGACGAATCGGGAGTGTCGGCGGCGTCGCTGGTTGTGCCCGGAGTCACTTTCCAGCAACATGTAGAGCATTCGTCAACGATTTATGCACGGAGAGTATGTACCGAGGTCGAATCGTCTGATTTGCCAGAATGCTTCGGCTCGGTGCCAGGTACCGGGTCCGGCGGCGTTTGCTCGGGGATTGCGTCGCCGGACGTCCGAGAAAGGTCGTTTGGAATGCGAACAGCGCGCTGGAAGCGCAGCGGATCCCGGCTGCGGCGGTGGGCAGCCGGTGTCACGATGGCACTGCTGGTCCCGATGGGGGTGATGGTCGGGGGTACGGGAACTGCGTCGGCCGCCTTCAATCCGCACGCATTCGACTTCTGGGTCGATTCCGGTATGGGGCCGATCAAGTCCCGGATCCTGCGCGCCGCCGACGGCAACACCCACCGGGTGGTCTACGTGCTCGACGGTATGCGTGCACCGGAAACCCTGAACGGCTGGGAGATCGAAACCGAGATTCCTGCCGCCCTGGCGGCGGCGAATATCAACGTCGTGATGCCGGTCGGCGGCATGTCCAGCTTCTATGCGGACTGGAATGCGCCGAGCAGCTTCTTCGGTGTCCCGCCGGGGGCCACCCCGTCCTCGGGTTCGGGCGCGGCCAATGCCTTCTCCGCGGGTCCGGGCAAGAGCTACCGCTACCAGTGGGAGACCTTCCTGACCGATCAGCTGCGCTGGGCGCTGCGCGACCGGCTCGGCTTCAATCCGAACCGGAACGGCGTATTCGGATTGTCGATGGGTGGTTCGGCCGCGCTGACGCTGGCCGCCTACCATCCCGATCAGTTCTCCTTCGCCGGTGCGTACTCGGGCTATCTGAACATCTCCGCGCCCGGTATGCGGGAGGCGATCCGTCTGGCAATGCTGGACGCCGGTGGCTACAACGTGGATTCGATGGCGCCGCCGTGGGGTCCGCAGTGGCTGCGGATGGATCCGTTCGTCTTCGCGCCCAACCTGGTCGCCAACAACACCCGGCTCTGGATCGCCGCGGCCAGTGGCCTGCCCACCGATCGGGACCTGCCGAGCGTCGGAACTGCCAACGGGATGGCGCTGGAGGCGCTGGCACTGGCGAACACCCGGGCCTTCCAGGTGCGGATGGCGACTCTCGGGGCCTCGAACGTCACCTACTCGTTCCCGGCCTACGGCATCCACGCCTGGAACAACTGGAACGACGAAGCCTTGCGGATGATTCCGGACCTTTCCGCACATATCGGCTGATCCACGTCGTTATCGGTGAAATTCACCGATTCGGGCCCGGGCCGCGCGATTTCGCGGTTCGGGCCCGAATCGTGTTGCCGGTGGCCCGCTTCCCTTCCGTTCCTCTTGCCTAGGGTTCGGCGGTCGAATATCCTCCAGCGAGCGAAAGTGTGACCACATCGTTGTTGTGCGGCTCTGTGTGTCGGAAGGTCGGGATCCGACATGAAAGTGACGTGCATCACATCGGTAGCGCCGGCAGGGCCCGTGAACGACGCGGCCCGGCCACGACAGCAGAAAGAGAGCTGAATACATGCGTTTCGGCAGGGCCGTCGCGCCGCAGAGTGAACAGGCGCAGATGCCGCGATCCCGAACCGGACGAGCAGCACGGCGACTACTGGCCGCCGGAGCTGCCGCGCTCGTGCTGCCGATCGCAGCGGGGGTGGCCGCGCCGATTGCGGCCGCGGCTCCCGCGCCGGTGCTGCGCGCACCGGCCGGTGGTTACGAAGAACTGATGGTCCCGTCGCAGATGGGCCCGATCAAGGTGCAGGTGCAGTGGGCCCGCAACGGCGGCAGCTCGGCGCTCTACCTGCTCGACGGTCTGCGCGCCCGCGACGACCGCAACGCCTGGTCCTTCGAGACCAACGCGATGGAGCAGTTCGCCAACGACAACGTCACCCTGGTGATGCCGGTCGGCGGTGAGTCCAGCTGGTATGCGGACTGGAACCGGCCCAGCAACATCAACGGCCAGAAGACCACCTACAAGTGGGAGACCTTCCTGACCGAGGAGCTGCCGGCCTTCCTGGAAGGCTACGGCGTCTCCCGCACCAACAATGCGGTGGCCGGTCTGTCCATGAGCGGTCCGGCGGCGCTGCGGCTGGCGGCGCTGCACCGGGATCAGTTCCAGCATGCGTCGTCCTTCTCCGGGCCGCTGGACTGGAGTGCGCCGGGCATGCGGGAAGCGATCCGCGTCATGATGCTCGACGCCGGCCGGTTCAATGTCGACGCGATGGCCGCACCGTGGAGCCCGGCCTGGGTGCGGATGGACCCGATGGTCTTCGCCCCCGAACTGCGGGGCACGCCGCTCTACATCTCGGCGGCCACCGGCCTGCCGGGTGAGTTCGACCATGTGTCCTCCGCAATCGGCGCGTTCAACACCGCCAACGCGATGGGGATCGAGGTGCTGTCCTTCGCCAGCACCAAGGCCTTCCAGCGTCGGCTGAACTCGCTGGGCATCGCCGCCGAATACGATTTCCCGCCGGCCGGTACCCACTCCTGGAAGTACTGGGAGGAGCAGCTGTGGAAGGCGCGCCCGCACATCCTGGGTGCACTCGGCGCCTGATTTCCTAGGCCCCGCGCGGCTTGTCGGGCCGGTTCACCGATTGTGGTGAACCGGCCCTTTTGCGTGTCCCTACCGGGAATTCCGAGTTTGCCGGTGTACAACCGATTGATGGCAGGTCCTCGATCGGGGTGGCAATCGGGCGGAGAGGGGGCACCATGAAACGTGCGGTCGGGACGTCGATGCGACGTCTGCTGGGAATTGCGGTCACCGCTGCGGCATTGGTGTTGCCCGCTGTTTGCACGCCGGTTTCGGCGCAACCCGCTCCGGGGGCAGTCGTGCAGCGGGTCGAATGGTTGTCCGACCGCCGGGTGGCGCTGTGGGTCTACTCGCCGGCCATGGACACCCCGATCCAGGTGCAGCTGCTGCTCGCCCGGGACTGGAACGCCCGGCCGGATGCGAGCTTCCCGATGCTGTTGATGCTGGACGGGTTACGCGCCCAGGACGACGAGAACGGCTGGACCAAGGACGCCGACGCCGAGGGATTCTTCGCCGACAAGAACGTCAACGTCGTGCTCCCGGTGGGTGGCCAGGCCAGCTGGTACACCGACTGGCTGGAGCCGAACAACGGTCACCACTACCGGTGGGAGACCTTCCTCACCGAGGAGTTGCCGCCGGTACTCGAACGCGACTGGCGGACCACCCCGGTGCGTGGTATCGAGGGCCTGTCGATGGGCGGAACCGCGGCGATGAACCTCGCGGCCCGGCAACCGGGTTTCGCGAAGTACGTGGCCTCCTATTCCGGTCTGCTCACCACCACGACACTGGGGATGCCGCAGGCGATCCAGTTCGCCAACCGGGATGCCGGCGGGTTCGACGCCGCCGCGATGTGGGGCCCGCCGACCAGTCCGGAATGGGCGGCGCACGACCCGTACCTGCTCGCCGACCGGCTGCGCGGGGTGAGCATGTACGTCTCCAGCGGCAGCGGCCTGGCCGGATCGCACGACCCGTTGGGCGATCTCCCGCTGCTCAGCACCAACTGGGCCGGTACCGGGCTGGAAATCCTCTCCCGGTTGTCCACCGAGAACTTCGTGACCAAGCTGGACGAACTGCAGATCCCGGTCACCGCCAACTATCGGCCGTCCGGCACGCACAGCTGGCCGTATTGGGATTTCGAGATGCGGCAGTCGTGGCCGCAGGCCGCGGCGGCGCTCGGCACCGACGGCGGCACCGCCTGTGACCCGGGTGGTGCCATCGCGGCCGCCCGGCAGGCACACGCCTGGCTGGGCAACTGCCTGACCACCGAATACCCGGCCGGATCCGGTGTGGCCCAGGACTATTACGGCGGCCGGGTGTTCTATTCGGCAGCGACCGGGGCGCACCCGGTCGGTGGCCGGATCGGCGGTGCCTACACCGCCGCGGGCGGCGCCGGATCACCGCTCGGCCTGCCCGCCGAGGCCGAACGCGGCCTGCCCGACGGCCGCGGCCGGATGCAGCCGTTCGAGCACGGCGCAATCTACTGGACCCCGGAGACCGGCGCCCACGCGGTACGCGGCGAGATCCTTGCCGAATGGGGGCGACAGGGCTTCGAGGGCGGACCGGCCGGCTATCCGGTCTCCGCCGAGACCCGGACCCCCAACCGCGACGGAGCCGTGCAGACCTTCGAACACGGCCCGATGTTCTTCAGCCCGGAGACCGGCGCACACCGGGTCCAGGGTCTGATCCTGGCCAAGTACCAGGAGCTCGGTTTCGAGGACAGCGTGCTGGGATTCCCGACGGCCGGGGAGGCACCGCTGAAGGATCTCGGCGCGTACAGCAGCTTCGAGGGTGGCGCCATCTACTGGAGCCCGCTGTCCGGCGCCTGGGCGGTGCGCAACGGTCCGATCCTCGATGCCTGGGGTGCCCAGGGGTTCGAGAACGGGCCGCTCGGCTATCCGACCGGTGACGAACACCTGATCCCGGGCGGTATCCAGCAGAACTTCCAGACCGGCTCGATCGTGGTCCGGGACGGCTTGGCCGAGGTCAGGGCCCTGTGAAAGGCCGGGCAGGGCACTGAGAGTTCTCTGAGCATCCTCGCCGCTGCCCCGAGTTCGCGGGAACTGCCGCTAGCCTGGTCTGCGATCGCTCCCAGCCGTGGAGCAGCTACCCGGCGAACATACGAGGAAGACCCTTCATGCATCGCATCCCTGTCGCAGTTGTCGGATCGATCGCGGCCCTGGCGGCTGCCGGTCTGCTGACCGCTTGCGGTGACAACGAGTCGACGGCGTCGCAGACCCCGACCCTGACCACCGCAGCCGACGCGAGCACGTCGGTTTCCGAGCCCACCCCCGAACCCGCCCCCGAGGCGCCGGCCCCCGAAGGGCAGCCCGGTGAGCCGCCCGCCGCCGAACAGCCGGCGCCGGAGCCGAGCCCCGCCGAGGAGCCGGCACCCGCACCGGCCGACGAGCGGGACGCGGCGTACATCGACGCGCTGGGTGCGCGCGGTATGCACCCCGAGGACACCCAGACCGCCGTGGTGGCCGCCCAGTACGTCTGCCAGGGCCGGGCCGCCGGCGCCACGGATGAGGAGCTGCGTGCCTATGTCGGCGCGATGGCCGGTACCGACCCTGCGTTCGAGGCCAGCGGCAAGTCCGTGGACGAAGCCGCCACCGCCTATATCGAGGCGGCGACCGAAACCTACTGCCCGTGAACGCCCGGGCATCGAGGCGATCACGCCGGATCCGGCCGCTGGGGTGTCTGACCGCCCTGGCGGTGCTGGTGCTGGTGATCGTGGTGGTGGTGCTGCTGTGGTACCTGCTGGCCGGGCGGCTGCGGGAGCCCGGGCCCACCCCACCCGGTCCACCGCGCCCGGATTCGCAGTCCGCCGACTGCCCGGATGTGATGATGATCTCGGTGCCCGGCACCTGGGAGTCGGCGTCGAACGACGACCCCTACCACCCCACCGCCAACCCGGCCTCGCTGATGCTCAACGTCACCGAGCCGTTGCGGGCCCGGTTCCCGGCGGAGCGGCTCGAGGTCTACACGGTGCCGTACGTGGCCCAGTTCTCGAACCCCATCGCCCTGCCGCCGGACGGGCAGGAGTCCTACAACAACAGCCGCAGCGAGGGCACCCAGCGGACGGTGGATGTGCTCGCCGAGCGGCATGCGGCCTGCCCGCTGACCACCTATGTGCTGGCCGGGTTCTCCCAGGGCGCGGTGATCGTCGGCGATGTCGCCGCGCAGATCGGTGCCGGCAACGGTCCGGTACCGGCGGATCTGGTGCTCGGCGTGACCGTCCTCGCGGACGGCCGCCGCACCGCCGACAACGGGCCGGGGCAGCCGGTCGAGATCGGCAGCCCGCCGCCCGCCGGGGTGGGCGCCGAGGTGGCGCTGCGCGGCATCGAGGTGCCCGGGATCACCATGACCGGGCCGCGGGCGGGTGGCTTCGGCGCGCTCGCCGATCGCACCAACAGCATCTGCGCACCCGGCGACCTGATCTGTGACGCCCCGCGTGAGGCGCTGAATCCGATCAATGTGCTGGGCAGCCTCAACTCCCTGATCCAGGCGGCCGGCAACCCGGTGCACGCGCTGTACAACTCTTTCACCGTCGATGCCGACGGCACCACGGCACCCCAGTGGACGGTCGAGTGGGCGGCCGGGCTGATCGACGGTGCGCCGTATCCGCCGCACTCCTGACCCGGAGCGCAATGGTGAGTCCCACCCGATGAGACCCCGGTGTGTCGTGACAATCACTTACCGGTGAGTATCGGAGTCGGTCACCGTGTGATGTGACATACGCACGCCAGTTCGCGGACACGCTGTAAAGTGCGCTGATGATCGCGCTCCCGCCGCCCGTCGGCAGGGCGTGTACCGACCGGTAACCACCCGTACAGCCAGGAGCCTGAGTAGATGACCGAAGCCGCCGCGCCCACTGGTGTGGAATCGGAGTTGACCGCACTGGGCACGCCGCTGCGACCGTTCCGCTTCGCTGCCGCGGGCGAGGGCAACAAGCAGGAGGGCGGTGCCCGAAAGTTCGTCCGGACGGCGCAGCAGGCCGAGGAGTACGGTTACGACACCTTCGTGGTGCCGGACCACCTGGGCGACCAGATCGGCCCGATCGCCGCACTCGGCGCGCTGTCCCAGGCGACCGACCGGATCCGGCTGGGCACCTCGGTGCTCGCCAACGGCTTCCGGCACCCGGTGGTGCTGGCCAAGGATCTGGCCACCATCGATGTGCTGTCCAAGGGGCGCCTGGAGGTCGGCCTCGGCGCCGGCTGGAAGCAGGACGAGTTCGCCGCCGCCGGGATCGAGTACGACCGGCCCGGTGTGCGACTGGCCAAGCTGGACGAATCGCTGACCATCCTGGACACGCTGCTGCGCGGCCAGGAATGCAACTTCGACGGCAAGTACTTCCAGGTCCACGGCATCAAGGGCACACCGCGCCCGCGGCAGGGTCCGCGCCCGCCGATCTGCACCGGTGGCGGCGGCCCGCGGATGCTGAAGCTGGCCGCCAAGCACGCCGACATCGTCTCGGTGGTGCCGGTGACCACGCCGGGCGGTAAGGGCCTGCTGTCGGGAATCACCCTCGAGAAGACTCTCGAAAAGGTGCACCTGATCAAGGAAGCCGCCGGTGACCGGTTCGCCGAAATCGAGCTGAACTGGGCGATCACCGCGATCGTGATCACCGATGACCGGGAGAAGACCGCAGAGATGGCGTTGTCGGCCATCGAGCGCGGCCTGCACCCCGATCTCGAGGTGGACGTGCAACTGGGTGTCGAGGACATCCTGAACTCGCCCTATGTCGCGATCGGTTCCTTCGAAGAGATCGCCGAGCAGATCAAACGGGTGCGAAAGCTCACGTCGATGTCCTATGTCGGCATCTTCCCCACCCAGATGGATGCGTTTGCTCCGGTGATTCCGCTGCTGCGGGAGGAGTGAGCCGGCGTTCTCTGTAACATGGGCCTGGTTTGATTACATCTAGCCGATAGCGGTCGCCGCGCAGACCGCAGGAAATATCCGTAGCTCGTCCGGGCGTACCCGTCATGCGTCCGGCCGGGTGGCGGCGAAAGAGAGTCGGGGCCTTTCAGGCAGCAGCGTCCACTCCGCCGGAGTCGGCGCCGTCCTGGCTGTTCGTGCCTCGGAGGAGAAGAAGGAATGGAAGAGACTTTCGACGATTACCTGGACGCGACCGGGAACATCGTGATTCCCGAGGGGCGGACCCTGGTCGATCATGTCGAGAAGCACACCCGCAACGACGCGAACACGCTCGCGTACCGCTACATCGACTACTCGCGGGAACGCGACGGTGAGGTGCACGAGCTGACCTGGCAGCAGTTCGGGGTGCGGCTGCGCGCGGTGGCCGCTCGCCTGCAGCAGGTGACCAACCCGGGCGACCGGGTGGCGATCCTGGCCCCGCAGGGCCTCGACTACGTGATCTCCTTCTTCGCGGCGATCTACGCCGGCACCATTTCGGTGCCGCTGTTCGACCCGGACGAACCGGGCCACACCGACCGGCTGCACGCGGTGCTCGGCGACTGCGAGCCCGCGGCGATCCTCACCGCGACCTCCTCCGCGGCGGGGGTGCGGCAGTTCTTCCGCTCGCTGCCGGCCGCGCAGCGGCCGCGCATCATCGCCGTCGACGCGATCCCGGACAGCCTCGGCGACAGCTGGGTGCGGCCCGATATCGCCAACGACGACATCGCCTACCTGCAGTACACCTCCGGTTCCACCCGGACCCCGGCCGGTGTCGAGATCACCCACCGGGCCGTGGGCACCAACGTGCTGCAGATGGTGAAGTCGCTCAATCTGGACTGGAACTCCCGCGGCGTCACCTGGCTGCCGCTGTTCCACGATATGGGCCTGCTCACCGTGATCCTGCCCGCGGTCGGCGGCCGTTACATCACCATCATGTCGCCGAGCGCGTTCGTGCGGCGGCCCTCGCGCTGGATCCAGGAACTCGCCGCCGTCTCCGACGGCGCCGGCACCTTCGCCGCGGCGCCGAACTTCGCGTTCGAGCACGCCGCCGTGCGTGGCCTGCCCAAGGCCGGCGAATCGCTGGATCTGTCGAACGTGATCGGGCTGATCAACGGCTCGGAGCCGGTGACCACGTCCTCGATGAAGAAATTCAACGAGGCCTTCGCCCCGTACGGGCTGCCGAAGACCGCGATCAAGCCCTGCTACGGCATGGCCGAGGCGACGCTGTTCGTCTCCGCCACCCGCGCCGAGGACGAGGCCAAGGTCACCTACGTCGATCGGCACGAGCTCAACGCCGGCCGGATGGTCCCGGTCGACCAGGGTTCGGACAATGCCATCGCGCAGGTGTCCTGCGGCTATGTCGGACTCTCGCAGTGGGCCGCGATCGTCGACCCGGAGTCGGTGGACAGCCCCGACGGCGGTCGGGAACTGCCGGACGGGCAGGTCGGCGAGATCTGGCTGCACGGCAACAACATGGGCATCGGCTACTGGGGCCGCCCGGACGAGTCCACCAAGACCTTCCGCAACAAGGTGACCCAGCGGCTCGCCGAGGGCAGCCACACCGAGGGCACCGATGCGGACGTCGACTGGATGCGCACCGGCGACTACGGCGTCTACTACAACGGCGAGCTCTACATCACCGGCCGCGTCAAGGACCTGGTGATCGTCGACGGCCGCAACCACTACCCGCAGGATCTGGAGTACTCCGCACAGGAGGCCAGCAAGTCGCTGCGGCCCGGTTTCGTCGCCGCCTTCTCGGTGCCGGCCAACCAGCTGCCCGCCGAAGTGTTCGAGGCCGACAGCCACTCCGGCTTGAAGTTCGACGCCGACGACGCCTCCGAACAGCTGGTGATCGTGGGCGAACGGGGCCCGGGCGCCGGTAAGGCCGACCCGCAGCCGATCGCCGACGCGGTGCGCGCCGCCGTCTCGCAACGGCACGGCGTCACCGCCCGTGACATCCTGCTGGTCCCCGCGGGATCCATCCCGCGGACCTCCAGCGGCAAGATCGCCCGGCGGGCCTGTAAGGCCGCCTATCTGGAGGGAACGCTGCGGGGTGGTTACACCCAGCAGGCTTTCCCCGATGCACCGGAAGAGTAATTGAACCTCCGAGGCGAGCTGATGCCCGACGTGACCGCCACCCCGCTGGTGTTCCGCACGTCGGGCATCATTTCGCGGCGCGCCCGGACCGCACACAGGTAGCTTGAGGAACTGATGGCTGACAACGAGGGCACGCCCCGCAACGACCAGGCCGTGGACGCTCCTGCCCAGGCAGGCGCGCCGGAGACCGCCACCGACATCTCGGTGGCCGAGCTGCGTGAATGGCTGCGGAAATGGGTCGCCGATGCGACCGGCCAGCCACTCGAGCAGATCACGGTAGACCGGCCGATGGAGGAGTTCGGGCTCGCCTCCCGGGACGCGCTCGCGCTCGGCGGCGATATCGAGGAACTCACCGGCGTGGTGCTCAACGCCACCGTCGTGTACCGGCACCCGACCATCGCCTCGCTGGCCGAGGTGATCGTCAACGGCGAGCCGGAGCCGCCCGCCGAGGAGACCGAAGACTACTCGGCCGCCTACACCCCGGGCGAGATGCACGATATCGCCGTGGTCGGCCTGTCGACCCGGCTGCCCGGTGCCGGGGACACGCCGGAATCCACCTGGGAGTTCATCCTCGGTGGTGGTGACGCGATCCGGGAGCTGCCGGAGGGGCGCTGGGCGGAATTCCTCGGTGACCCCACCGTGGCCGAGGCCGTGGCCGCCGGCAAGACCCGGGGTGGCTACCTCGATCAGGAAGTCCTCAAGGGGTTCGACGCGGACTTCTTCGCGACGTCGCCGCTCGAGGCGGAGCGCATCGATCCACAGCAGCGACTGATGATGGAACTCACCTGGGAAGCGCTCGAGCATGCGCGCATTCCGGCGAGCGACCTCCGTGGCTCGCCGGTCGGCATGTTCATCGGCTCCTCGACCAGCGACTTCCAGATCATCGCCTCGCTGGCCCTCGGTGAAACCGATCCGAACGTGCCGGCTTCGGCCGAGGCCTACGCGATCATGGGCAGTTCCAACGGCATCATCGCCAACCGCGTGTCGTATTTCTACGATTTCCGGGGCCCGTCGGTCACGGTGGACACCGCCTGCTCGTCCACGCTGGTCGCCGTGCACCAAGCGGTTCGTGCGCTGCGGGACGGCGAAGCCGATCTGGCGCTGGCCGGTGGCGTGAACATGCTGCTGATTCCGATGACGACGCTCGGCTTCGGACCCGGAACCTCCGAGGAAGGACGTATCGCGGCCTTCTCCGCCGATGCCGACGGCATGGTCCGCTCCGAGGGCGGCGGTCTGGTCGTGCTCAAGCGGCTCGTCGACGCCGAACGCGACGGCGACCACATCTACGGCGTCATCAAGGGCACGGCGGTCAACAGCGACGGCCGGTCCAACGGCCTGCTGGCGCCGAACCCGGACGCTCAGGCTGAGGTGCTTCGTCGCGCCTACCGCGATGCGGGCATTGCCCCGACCTCGGTGGATTACATCGAAGCGCACGGCACGGGTACCCCGATCGGTGACCCGATCGAGGCGGAGGCCCTCGCCCGGGTCGTCGGCCGGGGGCGAGAGGCCGACAAGCCTGCGCTGCTCGGCTCGGTCAAGACGAACTTCGGTCACCTCGAGTCCGGCGCCGGTGTGCCGAGCCTCGCGAAAGTGCTGATGTCGTTCGAGCACGATGTGATTCCGCCGAATATCAACTACTCCGGTCCGAGCCCGTACATCCCGTTCGAACAGGCGAATCTCCAGGTCGTCGCCGAGCCGACCGAATACCCCCGCTACAGCGGCACCGCCACCGTCGGCATCTCCGGTTTCGGTTTCGGCGGTACCAATGCGCACGTCGTGCTCCAGGAGTACGTCCCCGGCGCGAGCGCGGCCACGGAGACGGTTCCTGAGGTGACCGCCGAACAGGTGGCCGAGACCGAGGCGGCGCTCTTCGAGTCCGAGGAGACCACCGATGTGGTCGCCGAGGCCGAGGCCGTCACTACCGCGGCCGCCGACGAACTCGCCGAGCCTGCGCCGGCCGAACCGGAATGGGGTGGCGAACGCGAGGAACCGCTGCCGGTGATCCTGGCGGTCTCCGCGTACCTGCCGTCACGCCGCAAGCGGGCCGCCGCCGAGCTGGCCGACTGGCTGGCAGGCCCCGGCAAGGACGTGCCGCTCACCGACGTGGCCCGGTCGCTGGCCAAGCGCAGCCACCAGCGTTCCCGCGGTGTCGTGGTGGCGAAGAACCATGAGGAAGCGGTCGCCGGACTGCGGGCGATCGCCGCCGGTAAGCCCGGTAACGGCGTCTTCACCGCCGATGCGCCGGTCGCCAACGGCCCGGTCTGGGTGCTGTCCGGGTTCGGCTCGCAGCACCGCAAGATGGCCAAGCAGCTCTACGGCGAGAACTCGATCTTCCGCAGGACCGTCGACGAGGTCGACGAACTGGTGCAGGACGAGGCCGGGTATTCGATCCGGGAGATGATCCTCGACGACGGCCAGGACTACGACGTCGGCACCTGTCAGGTCGGCATCTTCACCATCCAGCTCGGACTGGCCGCGGTGCTGCGCGCGCACGGCGCCGAACCTGCTGCGGTGGTCGGGCATTCGATGGGTGAGGTGGCCGGCGCGTACATCGCCGGCGGTCTGGCGCTAGAGGATGCGGTACGCGTGATCTGTGCCCGGTCCCGCCTGATGGGCGAGGGCGAGCAGATGATCACCGAGGACGATGTGCGCAATATGGCGCTGGTCGAACTCAGCGCCCACGATGTGGCGCAGCTGCTGGAGCGCTTCCCGGATGTGGAGTGCGCCGTCTACGCCGCGCCCACCAACACCGTCATCGGCGGGCCGCGTGCGCAGGTGGAGGAGATCGTCGCCGAGGTGGAGGGCATGGGCAAGTTCGCCCGCATCCTGCCCACCCGCGGCGCGGGCCACACCTCGCAGATGGATCCGCTGCTGGGCGAACTGGCCGCCGAGCTGGCGGGTATCGAACCCAGCGCGCTGAAAGTCGGTCTCTACTCGACCGTGCACGAGGGTCTGTTCTTCAAGCCCGGTTCCGATCCGGTGCACGACGAGCCCTACTGGGTGAAGAACATGCGCGGCTCGGTGTATTTCACCAACGCCGTGAAGGCCGCTGTCGACACCGGCCACACCACCTTCCTGGAGCTGGCGCCCAATTCCGTTGCGCTGATGCAGGTGCTCGGCACCACCTTCGCGGCGGGCGTGCACGACGCCCAGCTCATCCCGACGCTCAAGCGCAAGGAGGACGAGTCGGCCGGTGTGATCGGCGCGCTCGCCCAGCTCTACGTGCACGGCCACCCGGTGAACCTGAGTTCGCTGCTGCCCGAAGGCGAATACGCGGACATCCCGCGCACCACCTTCGTGCGCAAGGAGTACTGGCCGAAGGTCTCGATGTCGGCGGGTGGCAGCACCCGGGCGCCCGGCGCGCATGTCGCCATGCCCGACGGCCGGCACGCCTGGGAGGTGTCGGCCACGGCCGTCACCGATCTGACCGCACTGGTGCAAGCCGCGGCAGCGCAGGTGCTTTCGGACGTGACGGTCACCGTCACCCATCCGCATGCCGCACTGCCCACCGCCGGCACCCTCACCACTACGCTCACCCCGCACCTGGGTGGCGCGTCGGTGCAGGTGCATGCGCGGGAGGCGGGCGCCTTCCGGCTGCTGTTCGATGCGGTGGTCACCTCCGGCGCGCCGCTGCCCGAACCCGCCGTCGCCGCACCGGCCGAGGTCGCACAGGTGGCCGAGCCCGAGCCGGTCGAGGAAGCGGCCGGGGAGCGTTGGGATCCGAACGGTTCCGAAACCGTCGAACAGCGGCTGTCGGTGATCGTCGCCGAGTCGATGGGGTATGCGGTCGAGGATCTGCCGATGGAGATCCCGCTGATGGAACTGGGCCTGGACTCGCTGATGGCGATGCGGATCAAGAACCGCGTCGAATACGAGTTCGACATCCCGCAGCTGCAGGTCCAGGCGGTGCGCGACGCCAGCCTCACCGAGGTCGCGAAGGTGCTGCGCTACGCCATCGAGCACCGCGACGAGGTGCAGGCCATTGCCGACAAGCAGGCCGCAGGCGAGGACGTGTCGGTCGACGGCAACTTCGTCGAGGCCGCGCGTGCCGCACTGGCCGCGGGGGAGGATCCGATCACGAGCGTCCCGGGCGCAGCCGAGCAGCTCACCTCGGCCACCGTGTCCGATACTTCCGCAGCAGGCGCCGACGACGCTGCGTCGCCGGTTGCGGGTGCCGCCGCCGGTACGACCGGTGTTGCCGCGGGTTCCGAGACCGGCGGTGCTGCGTCTCCGGTCGCCGCTGCTGCCCCCGAGCCCGAGGCCGCCGACCGTGCCGCGGCGGGCACTGCGGCACCGGATGTGGACTATTCCGCACCCGCCGGAGACACCGACAATGTCCCGCCGCGGGACGCTGCCGAACGCCTCACCTACGCGACCTGGGCAGTGGTGACCGGCAAGTCGCCGGGCGGCATCTTCAACACGCTGCCGATCCTGGAAGAGGAGGTCGCCGAGAAGATGGCGGCCCGCCTCACCGAACGGGTCGAGGCCGAGGTCACCGTCGACGATGTGCTCGACAGCGAGACCATCGAGGAACTGTCCGAGGTGGTGCGGCAGTTGCAGGACGCCGCCAACGAGGTCGAGGGCTTCATCCGGCCGCTGCGCCCGCGCGCCGAGGGCTCGGATGCGGTGCCGGTCTTCGTATTCCATCCGGCCGGTGGCAATACGCTGGTCTACGAGCCGTTGATGAAGCGGCTGCCCGCGGACACCCCGGTGTACGGGTTCGAGCGGGTGAACGGCTCCATCGAGGATCGGGCCCGCGAGTACCTGCCCGAGCTGCGCAAGATCCAGGGCGACGGCCCGTACGTGCTGTACGGCTGGTCCCTCGGTGCGGTGCTGGCGCTGCAGGTCGGGCAGCTGCTCCGGGAGGAAGGCGCCGATGTGCGGCTGGTCGGGCTGATCGATCTGGCCATGCCGGTACAGGACGAGGATGCCAGCCCTGCCGAACGGATTGCCCGGATGGAGCGTTTCCAGGCCTTCGCCAAGAAGACCTACAACGTGCCCGGTGAACTGGATCGTGAACAGCTCGAGGAGCTGGCGGCAGCCAGCGATGAAGAGCAGTTCCAGATGATCAACGACCTGATCAAGCTCAGTGGCGCCAAGATCCCCGGCGGTGTGCTGGAGCATCAGCGGACCTCGTGGATCGAGCATCGGGCCCTGCAGCAGACCAAACCCAGCCGCTACGACGGTGATGTCGTGCTCTACCTGGCCGACCGCTACCACGACGGTGCGATCGAACTGGAGCCGCGCTATGCCGACCGCCGCCCGAACGGCGGGTGGGACGAGTACATCGAGAACCTGGAAATCGTCCACATCCCCGGCGATCATCTGCAGATCGTCGACGAGCCGCGAATCGGCACCATCGGTAAGGACCTGACCGCGAAGCTCGCCGCGATCGGAGCGAAGGGAGCCAAGTGAGCACCACCACCGCCGAGAAGCTGGCCGACCTGCGCCAACGCCTCGAACAGGCGCAGGAACCGGCCGGCGAGAAGGGAATCGAGAAGCGGGCGCGCAAGGGCATCCCGAGCGCGCGGCAGCGGATCGACATGTTGCTCGACCCGGGCACCTTCATCGAGGTCGGTGCGCTGGTGCGCAGCCCGGTCGACCCGGATGCGCTGTACGGCGACGGTGTGGTGGTCGGCCACGGGCTGGTCGACGGCCGTCCGGTGGCGGTGTACTCGCACGATCAGACCGTGTACGGCGGTTCGGTCGGTGAGGCATTCGGCCGTAAGGTCGCCGGGATCATGGAGTACGCGGCCAAGGTCGGTTGCCCGGTCGTCGGCATCAACGACTCCGGCGGTGCGCGGGTCCAGGAGGCCGTGAGTTCACTGGCCTGGTACGCGAACATGGCGTACCGGGTCGAACCGCTGTCCGGTATGGTGCCGCAGGTTTCGATGATCCTGGGCAACTGTGCCGGTGGCGCGGTGTATCACCCGATCAACACCGATGTCGTGGTCGCCACCGAGGCGGCGCATATGTTCGTCACCGGCCCCAAGGTGATCCGCGAGGTCACCGGCGAGGACGTGAGCCTGACGGAACTCGGTGGGGCACAGACTCAGGCCGAGATCGGCAATGTCCACCATGTGGCCGAGGACGAGGACGCCGCCTTCGCCTGGGTCCGCAACTACCTGAGCTATCTGCCCAGCAGCTGCCAGGAGCAGCCGCCGGTGGTCAACCCGGGTATGGACCCCGAGATCACCGACTCGGACCGGGAACTCGACACCCTTATCCCGGATTCGGACAATGCCGGCTACGACATGCACGACGTGTTGCTGCGCATTTTCGACGACGGCGAATTCCACGAGGTCAGTGCGACCGCTGGACGCAATCTGATCACCGGATTCGCCCGGATCGACGGGCACAGTGTCGGTGTGGTGGCGAATCAGCCGATGGTGTCGGCCGGGGCGCTGGACGCCCGGGCCGCCGACAAGGGCGCCCAGTTCGTCCGGATCTGCGATGCCTACGAGATCCCGCTGGTGTTCGTGGTCGACACGCCGGGCTTCCTGCCCGGGGTGGAACAGGAGCAGGCCGCGGTCATCAAGCGCGGCGGGCGTTTCCTGTTCTCCTTCGTGGAGGCGACGGTGCCGAAGATGACCGTCGTCGTGCGGAAGTCCTACGGCGGCGGCTATGCCGTGATGGGCTCCAAACAGCTCGGCGCCGATATCAACCTGGCCTGGCCGACCGCCCGGATCGCTGTGATGGGCGCCGAGAGCGCCGTCGGCCTGATCGGCGCCCGCCAGATCGCCGCGGCCCCCGAGGATCAGCGCGAGGCCATCCGGCAGCAGATGATCGACTTCTACAACGCCACCGTGGCCACCCCGTGGGTCGCCGCCGAACGCGGCTACATCGACGCCGTCATCCAGCCCTCCGACACCCGCCTGGAACTCCGCAAGGCCCTGCAACTACTCCGGGACAAGTCGATCCAGCGCAACCCCCGCAAACACCACCTGCTGCCGATGTAGGAGGCGCAATCGGGGCCGCGGCCGTGCCCGGCGGTCATCCGGTGCGTTCTCGGACGACCGCCGGTGGCGCCAGGTGATCAGGCGATGGTGGCGGCGGTGATGACCACGTCGTCGGCGGGGACGTCCTGGTGCATGCCGGCCGAACCGGTGGAGACGGCGGCGATCTTGTCGACGACCTCGCTACCGTCGGTGACCTTGCCGAACACCGCGTAGCCCCAGCCGGACGGGGTGGGTGCGGTGTGGTTGAGGAAGCTGTTGTCGGCGATGTTGATGAAGAACTGGGCGGTGGCCGAGTGCGGATCGCTGGTCCGGGCCATCGCGACGGTGTACTTGTCGTTCTTCAGGCCGTTGTTCGCCTCGTTCTGGATCGGCGCCTCGGTGCCCTTCTGCTTCATACCGGGTTCGAAGCCGCCGCCCTGGATCATGAAGCCCGGAATGACGCGGTGGAAGATCGTCCCGTTGTAGTGGCCCGCCTTCACATAGTTCACGAAGTTCGCGACGGTGTTCGGCGCCGCCTGATCGTCCAGCTCCAGAACGATCGGTCCGTAGTTCGTCTCCAGATTCACCTTGGTCATGGCAGTGAGTCTAGAGGCTGGATTTCGCTAGAATGCAGATGGCCCGCGCATGCTTCTTCCATGCGCGGGCCACCTGTTTCATCGGATCGCCGAATCCGGCGTCACCCTCAAGGACCGACCGTGATCGGCGTCGACGGGTCCGAGGTGTTGTTCACCTCGTAAGCCGCCTCGACGGTGCCGCTGGTGGCGCTGGTGGGGCACCCGAAACCACCGGTGACATCGACGGGTGCACTGGTGTTCAGGGCCACCGTGGACGGATCGCCGTTGGTCCAGGTGCCGTCGACCGTGGCCGGCCCGTCGGGGGCCACCACCGCGGTGCAGGACGCGAAACCGCTGGTCTTGATCACCATGCCGCCCTGCGGAATGCCGAGGCTGCCGGTGATCGGGGACCCGTATTCGCCCTCGATCGTCCAGTTTCCGCTGGTGGTGATCGTCGCGCTGACACCCCACAGGTTGGTGCTGCAGTTGTCGAAGGTGGGCGCGGCGATCGAAACCGCGACCGGACCGCTCGGGTTGGAGTTGTCCGGTGCCGCCGGCACCTGGCCGGTGGTTTCCGAGGTGTCACAGGTGACCGTCACGCTGCCCGCGGTGAACTTCACCGATCCCTGGTTGGTGGCGGACACGTCCGCTCCGGCCGGGCTGACCGTGGTCGAGCTCTGGGCCATGGCGGGCCCGAGGCCGATGGCGAGCGCCGCCGCCGCACAGCTCGCCGAGGCCACCGTCACGCGGGCAATACTTCGAGTGTTGAACATTTCGCACTCCTTGAATCGTTTCGACGACCCACCGATCCGGGCCGTCGAAAAAAAGAGTACGAATTCGGAATCATCGCCGAGTCGTTTCTGTAACTACGATTTTCTAGTAATTGTTCGAGTGAACTACCTGCGGAATCCGGATCATGTTGATATCATCTGCGCGGATCGTTTTGATATCCGATCGCATTGTTTCGCTGCGTCGTCGATTAAGTCGCTGGTATTCTGGGGAAACTTCTGTGTCCGGTACGCGACCCGGTTGGTGCCGGGTTCGACCTGGGTGGACGATCCGCGAGTCGCGTAGCGGGTAACCCCTGCTGCCGCCCGGAAGCTTAATGAAAAGGTTGAAGTTCAAACTTGTGACACCCGGGTTCGGTGGCCTGGCCGTGCGATGACCGATCCCGGTGGGTGTCCGAATCGCTCCCTCCGGGATACGGGCAGATACGATGACGAACCGTGCCAGACGCCCCTACCGCTGTCCTCGCCGAGCCGGCCGCCCCACCGGCCGCGTCCGTCAAGGATTTCCGCACCGCCCGCCTGATCGCGGTGGTCGCCGGTCTGCTCGGTGCGCTGTTCGCCTTGGCCACGCCGTTTCTGCCGGTCAAACAGACCACGGCGGTGCTGAACTGGCCCCAGGGCGACACGCTCGGCAATGTCACCGCGCCGCTGATGTCGCAGGTTCCGATCGATCTCACCGCCTCGATCCCGTGCTCCGCGGTCGCGCAAATGCCGCCGCAGGGCGGCATGCTGCTCGCGACCGCGCCGCCGCAGGGTGATCGAGCCGCGCTCGAAGCGATGTTCGTCCGGGTGTCCGAAACGAGCGTCGACGTGGTGGACCGGAACGTGGTCGTCGCCTCGGCGCCGCGCGAGCGGATGGCCGAGTGCAGTGCGATCACCATCTCGTCCGATGCCGACCGGACCCGGGTCGCCTTCGAGGGCCTCACCCGGGAGGTCGAGCGTCCGGCCGAGGGCGGTGGCACCGAACTGGTCACCGAGCCGGTGACCGGTGAGCTCGGCGGTGATCTGCGGCCACAGGTGGTCGGCGTGTTCTCCGACCTGAGCGGCGCGGTCCCCGACGGTCTCGACTTCGATATGACCGTCGATTCCCGATTCAGTTCCAGCCCCACCCCGGTGAAGCTGGTGGCCATCGTCGCGGCCGTGCTGTGCACCCTGCTGGCCCTGGTCGGGCTGGCCCAGCTGGACGGCAGCGACGGCCGTGGGCACCGCCGGTTCCTGCCCGCCGGCTGGTTCCGGTTCACCCTCGCCGACGGCGCCGTCCTCGGCACTCTGGTGTTCTGGCACTTCGTCGGCGCCAACACCTCCGACGACGGCTACATCCTGACCATGGTCCGGGTGACCCCGGACGCCGGATACATGGCCAACTACTTCCGGTGGTACGGCGTACCGGAAGCGCCGTTCGGCTGGTATTACCACGTCATCCAGGTGTTCGCCGAGATCTCCACCGCGAGCCCATGGGTCCGGCTGCCCGCCCTGCTCTGCGCGATCCTGTGCTGGCTGGTGATCAGCCGGGAGGTGATCCCGCGGCTGGGCAACGGAGTCAAACGGTCCCGGGTGGCGCTCTGGACCGGCGGACTGGTGTTCCTGGCCTTCTGGCTGCCGTTCGACAACGGCCTGCGCTCGGAGCCGATCGTCGCGCTGGGTGCGCTGCTCACCTGGGTCTCCATCGAACGCGCCATCGCCACCGGCCGGATGCTGCCCGCCGGGGTGGCCGTGCTGGTCGCGGCATTCACCCTGGCTGCGGCGCCGACCGGGCTGATGTGTGTGGCCGCCCTGCTGGCCGGGATCCGGCCGCTGGTCCGGATCGTGGTGCGGCGGCGCCGGCAGCTGGGCACCCTGCCGCTGCTGGCCCCGATCGCCGCGGTCGGTTTCCTGGTGCTGATCGTGGTGTACGGCGATCAGACCTTCGCCGGGATCCAGGAGGCCAACCGGGTCCGCCAGGCCACCGGGCCGAACCTGGCCTGGTACGAGGACTACCTGCGCTACTACTACCTGTTCGTCGAAACCGTCGACGGTTCACTGGCCCGCCGGTTCGCCTTCCTGGTGATGCTGCTGTGCCTGTTCACCACCATGCTGGTGCTGCTGCGCCGGCGCCGGGTGCCCGGCATCGCCTCCGGGCCCACCTGGCGGCTGATGGGCGTCGTGATGGGGACCATCTTCTTCATGATGTTCAACCCGACGAAGTGGACGCACCACTTCGGCGCCTACGCCGGTATCGCCGGTTCGCTGGCCGCGGTCACCGCGGTGGCGGTATCGGCCAGTGCCCTGCGTTCGGCGAAGAACCGGGCGATCTTCCTGGCCGGGTTGCTTTTCGTGCTGGCGCTCTCGTTCTCCGGGATCAACGGCTTCTGGTACGTCTCCAGTTACGGGGTGCCGTGGTTCGACAAGCCGATCTCGCTGCAGGGCTACCAGTCCAACACGCTGATGCTGATTCTCTTCGGGCTCGCACTAGCGCTGGTCGCCTGGTATGCGCTCCGCGAGGACTATGCGAAACCGCGCCCGGCGGCGAAATCGGAACGCGGTAAACGCATCCGCAAGTTCGCTGCGATCCCGTTGACCATCGTCGCGGCCGGTATGGTGCTGCTCGAGATCGCCTCGCTGACCAAGGGGATGGTGGACCAGTACCCGGCGTTCTCGCTGGGCCGGTCCAATGTCGATGCGTTGAGCGGCCGCAGCTGCGGCCTGGCCCGCGACGTCCTGGTGGAACCGGACCCGAACCGGGGCCGGCTGAACCCCATCCCGGAACCGGGCAAACCGTGGCTGAACCCGGCCGATCCGCTGGCCGGCACCGCGGCCACCGGCTTCGACCCGAACGGCATCCCGACCGACCTGTCCGCGGATGCGGTGGAGGTGAAACCGGGTACCGGCAACACCAGCAACCAGTCGGTGGGCGCCAACTTCGCCGAGGGAGAGAACGCTGGTACCGGCGGTGGCACGGGTGCCTTCGGCATCAACGGCAGCAATGCCAAGCTGCCGTTCGGCCTGGACCCGGCGACCACGCCGGTGATGGGCAGCTACCAGGAAGGTGTGCAGCAGCCCGCCCACCTGGAGTCGGCCTGGTACGAACTGCCGCAGACCGATGATTCGGAGCTGCTGGTGATCAGCGCCGCCGGCCGGATCGCCTCGGTGGACGACACCGGCAAGGAGAATTACGGCCAGTCGCTGCGTGTCGAGTACGGCACCCGCAATGCCGACGGCACGGTCACCCCGCTGGGTACCTACCTGCCGCGCGATATCGGGCCCGCTCCGTCCTGGCGCAACCTGCGGATCCCGGTCGACGAGATCGCTCCCGAAGCGAACGCGGTGCGCATCCTCGCCAACGACCCGATCCTGATCGGCGACCAGTGGCTGGCCTTCACCCCGCCCCGGCTGGCCGAACTCGAGACACTGGACGAGTACCTGGGTTCGGAGCAGCCGATCCTGCTGGACTGGGCGGTCGGCCTGCAGTTCCCGTGTCAGCGGCCCTTCCAGCACGAGAACGGGGTGGCCGAGGTGCCGAACTTCCGGATCCTGCCGGACCGACCGCTGGCGGTCTCGTCCACCGACACCTGGCAGGCCGAGGAGTTCGGCGGCCCGCTGGGCTTCGCCCAGATGCTGTCCGCCCGGGTCACCATCCCGACCTATCTGAAGGACGACTGGGCGCGGGACTGGGGTTCACTGGAACGCTACGACCAGTACCTGGATGCCACTCCGGCGGAGCTGGACACCGGGACGGCGACCCGTTCCGGCTTCTGGTCGCCGGGTAACCTCCGGGTGTTCTGACCCGGGCAGTAGCTCCGGACGTGATGCGAGGCCGGTAGTCGATCCAGGATCGGCTACCGGCCTCGCTTATCGGACGTATGGTTGTAGACGACTGATGGCACCGGGGTTGTTGCTATGCGTTCTGGAGCATGCGGCGGCCTAGATCGCGTCGCAGTACCTCCTGATCCGGGAGTCGGTCGAGCACCCGCATCACGGCAGGGCGCAGCTCACGCTTCTCGTCGTCGCTGAGCAGATCGACGAGATCGCGTAGATCCATGTCATCGAAGGCTCGTGTCGTCATACCCACAAGCGTACGTGTTCAAACCTGAGAAGGGCCTGTCTTTTTGCTGCCATTTACTGCCCTTTCACAGTGCCGAAACCAGTACTCCTGCCCCGGTTTTCGCGCTGCAGGCGGTCATCGGGCCCGGATCGGTGGTTGTTCGGTGATGGCCGACGTGCGTTTCACTGTGACCCCGATCTCTGCAGGTACGGCATCCCGGTACGGGGTATAGCGCTCCAGGGAACCCCAGTCGCGACCCGGATCGTGCGACAGGTAAGTCGGCACGGTTTCGGCCTCCAGCAGCAACTCGGTCCAGCCGAGCGGGCCGCCGCCGATGTGGTCCTGCCATGCGTTCGAGGCATCCGAACCGACCCGGTCCGGCAGGATCCGCCACTGCGGTGCCTCGGCCACCCCGTCGTGGTGGTCGAACGGACGCTGACACGGGAAGGCCAGGCCCACGTGCCAGTCCAGCAGGACCGGATCGGTCGAGCCGACCACATCATCGAGCGTTTCCAACCGGGGCAGGCGCGGCGGTGTCACCGCCAGCCACTGGGGCCGGGTGATGTCGTTGTCCACCGCGACCAGCCGCACCGCGTCGACCCCGGCCGGCAGCCGGTCCAGCGGCACCCGCAGATTCCGCCACGACGGCGACGGCCCGATATCCAGCGGCTGCACCGCACCCAGCACCTCGACGGTCCCGTCGGAGCCGCGGGTGCCGTACTCGACCCGCAGCTGCTGGCCGTACTGCAGTACCCCGTCGTTGTCGACCGAGGCGATCCGACCCGCCGCGGTGACGACCAGCACCTGATAGGCGGGGTCGGCGCGCAGCTGCTCGGTCAGGTCCAGGCGGTACCACTGCGAGGTCAGGCTCGCCTGTTCCTGCGGGCCCTGCTGGTAGCTGCCCAGCACCGGCGTCCGCGCCGGGTCCAGGCCGAAGGGCAGTGCGACGGTACTGCCGTTGATACCCGGCTGCTCGGTGGTGCCGCCGCCGGTGCCGGCGCCGGTGGTGTCGGTGGTCTCGTTCGACGAGCCGGTGTTCACCGAGTTCGCACCGCCGGTCACGGTCTCCTCGGCGTCCGCCGTCAGATCGGCGGCGACACCCTGCGGGGTGAACCCGGAGGACTCCGCGGCCAGCGCGGTCGCCGGGTCACCGGAATACGGCTCCAGCAGCGAATCGGCGGTGTCCGTCTCCACCAGCACCTCGTCGGCCAGCGCGCACGGCTGCCCGGCCAGGGATTCGATATTCGACTTGGCGATCGAATACGCCGGGTACTGGGTGATCGCGCCCTTGGCCATCGAAGCCACCTCGAACAACACCAGCACCGCGGCGGCGATGGTCAGCGGCATGGTGGCGAAGCGGTCGAACCGGCCCGGCACCGGGCGCCGGCGGTACGGCTCGCGATAGTGCAGCCACAGCGCCCACAGCAGGGCCAGCACGCTCAGCCCCAGGAACAGGGTGGAGACACCCTTGCCGGCGATCAGCGGTGCCTTGTCCCAGAACGGCACCCCGTAGCTGGACACATACCACCAGCCGTTGGACCCGGTGAAGGTGATCGCCAGCAGGAAGAGCACCGCGGCGGCGAACAGTGCGCGGTTGCGCGGCGCCCGGATGCCCGACGTGCCCACCGCGACCGCGGCCAGCGCCGCCAGCGAACCGGCCAGGCCCGCGTACACACCGAAGTGGTGCGTCCACTTGGTCGGCGTCCACATCATCAGCAGCAGGGCGGCGAACACGATGCCGAGCAGCCGCACCGACGGGCCGCGCGACGTGCCCGGGATCCGGCCCTTCCGCAGCACCTGCAGGATGCACACCAGCAGGCACAACAGCATCACCAGGACGCCGAACCGGCGGGCCAGGGAGCCGTCCGGGGAAAGCATGAGCAGCGAGTCCCACCGGGTGCGCTCGTCGAACCAGGCGACATTCGGCCCGACCAGGGTGCGCACCCGGGTGGCCTCCATGACCGTGGCCAGCGTCTGATCGGCGAACACCACGACCAGCACCACCGTGCCCGCTGCCAGCGCCGGAGCCAGCAGCGCGGTGAACCGGAAGATCTTGGTCGTCAGCGGCATCCGGCGTGCGGGTGCGGGCGCATTCTCGGCGTCGGGCGTACCCGCATCGGCCGCGATCCGACGCGGTGCGGCGCCTGCCGCCCGCTTGATGAGGATCTGCAGCACCGGCCGGGAGCCCGCCAGCAGGGCGGCCACACAGATCAGCCCGGTCGGCCCCGCGGCCAAGGAGAAAGCCGCGATCAGGATGGCCAGCGCCGCCGGCAACAGGCGGGCGGTGGCGATCGCCCGTTCCATCGCCGCCCAGGTGAGCAGGGCGCCCGCCGCGATCAGCGGTTCCGGGCGCAGGCCGTTGTCGTAGGGCAGCCAGAATGCCAGGAACACCAGGCCGGCGGTCCACACCGCCACCGCATCGTGCCGGATCCGGGCGCCCAGCCGCGGCAGCACCTCCCGGCTGATCACCAGCCAGCACACCACTCCGGCGAGCAGCGCCGGCAGCCGCATCCACGGGCTCGCCGTGGAGATCGACGTCATCCAGGCCAGCACCTCGTACGACCAGCCGAACGGTGCCTCCGGCACCCCGAACCAGCGGTAGTAGTTGGCCATGTAGCCGGACGGCCCCGAGGCGCGCGCCATATTCAGGATGTAGCCGTCGTCGGAGGTGTTCGCGCCGATCACATGCCACACCAGCAACGTGCCGACAACCACGACATCGGTGGCCCGCACCCGCAACCAGTGTGCGGGCAGCAGCCGGCGGGCGCGGCGACCGTCGGCGGTGTCCAGCAGATGCAGTGCCACCAGCGACACCACCGTCGCGACCGCCGCCAGCACCATCACCGCCAGCTTCAGCGCGGTCGGAGTCGAGGTGAACCGCGAATCGATATCGGCGTGAAAATCCGCCCCGACCAGCGCGGCCTCGTCCAGGTCGGTGAACACGCCGACGATCTGCGGGCGCTTGTCGACGGTCACCGTATCGGCGAACGGCGTACCGTCGGCCCGCTGCACACCGGTCAGTTCCACGGTGGTCGCATCGACGGTGGACACGATCTCCAGCTGCGTGCATCCGGCGATCTCGGCCACCGGCACCGCCAACATCGGCACATCCCGGACCTGGACGTTCAGTTCACCGTCCCGGACCGCCACGGTCAGTCCCCGGGCGGTCTGTCCCGATTCGGGCGGCACCGTGGCCAGCAGCGTCGTGGTGCCCGAGTCCGGCAGCCCGGCCGCCATGCTGCACGGCAGCGTGGCCGACAGCTGCTGCGGTACATATGACACCAGCGGTGCGGCCACCTCGGTCGCGCCGGCCTGCGGCCAGTCCAGGCTCGCCTCGTCCTGCTGCACCGGCATCAGCGGCGTGAGCAGTGCCGCAACAAAAGCCAGCAGGCCGGAGACGAGCGCGATCAGGCGGTATCTCTGCACGAGCGTCGATGCTATCCGGCGGTCCGGTCCGCAGTCGTTCTGGTGACCGATCGGCGATGCTGTCGGCCGTCCTGGTCGACCGAGCCGGGTTCGACAGCGATAGGCGTACGGGCCGGGCGGCTGAGCATCTGCCGGTTTGCTGAGCTCAGTGCACGGTGTCGAGCTGTGCCCGGATCCAGCCGGGGATCTGTTCGACGGGGCGGGGGTAGGCCTCGAGTTCGGCCCGGAGATCCTCCGGGGCGACCGGGGGCATCCAGTCGGAGACGGCCGTGGTCGAGAAACCCGTGCGGTACCGGGTCGGCCCGGCCACGTAGATCTCGGCGGAGAGCCAGGTGCCCAGGTTCGGGTCGTAGGAGGCGTGTTTGTGCTCGTTGAGCAGGCGCCGCATCTCCGGGGTCGGCTCCAGATGAGTCACCTCGCCGTCGCGGCGCTTCGCCTGGATACCGCAGGACACGTGGTGGCCGACCTGCAGCGCCCAGATCAGCGCGAAACGCTGGCCCGGTTCGAGCAGCCGGATGGCCGCGTCCACCAGTGCCTTCTCCAATGCCGCGAGACCGGGCGCGGTATCCGGTACCGGCTGGGCCGCGGCGGCCACCGGACGGCGGGGTGCCGCGATCGGACGCCGTACGCCCGGCGTGCCGGGGTGTGCATCGGCGGCGGGTTCGCGGTCCGCGGGCCGGGCCGGCGCCGAGGGATGCTGGGTGGCCTGCGGCCGCCGGATCGGCAGCGGCGGGCGCCCGTACGCCGCATCGCCGGGACGTGCCCCGGGTGGCAGGACCCGGTCTGCTGCGCGGCCCGTACCGGGTTCGGAGGTCATCGGCCGCTGCCGGTACGGCTCGGCGGCCGGGGCGACGGGCCGTTCGGCCGGCATCGGCATCAGCGC
Source organism: Nocardia sp. KT25-26 (assembly GCF_056627695.1). NCBI lineage: Bacteria > Bacillati > Actinomycetota > Actinomycetes > Mycobacteriales > Nocardiaceae > Nocardia > Nocardia sp. KT25-26. The sequence continues at coordinate 478,752 of NZ_CM152813.1, forward strand.
ATCGAGATTCTCCCGGGGTGCTCCTTGATCGGGCCCGGTGAGCCCGCGGTACCGGTCCTCCGCCGCCCGAGGCCCGGACGAGTGGCCGCCGGTGCCATTCGGCTCGGCGGCTGATTCGCCCGCCGGGTTCTGCCGCCGGATGACCTGCGTGAATGCATCGTGGTCGACCGGTCGGGCAGCTCGATCCTCGGCCACGTCGGCTAGGTCGTGCGGTCGGCCGGGATCCATCGTCGGCGCTGATTCGGCGCTCCGGCCGTAACCGGTCCCGGTCGTTCCGTAGCTCTCACCGCCGGTCATTGCAGCAAAGGCGGTCCCCGGTACGGCGGAGGTATCTGCCGTACCGGGCGTCGGCTCGCCTGCAGCCGGTGCGGGCGTGGCTTCCATGCTCGGCGCCGCACTGTCGCCCGGCCTCTCCGGCTCTGCGGCCTGGCGCCGGATGACCCGGGTGACTCCCTCTGCATCCGGGCCGGAGTCGGCGTCGGAGATACGGGTAAACGGAACCGTGGCCCGGGACCCGGGTGGTTCGCTCAAGCTGTCCGTCAACGCACTTACCTCTGCACCGCTACCGGTCGATCCCGCCCGGTGCGCATGCCTGAGACGGCGCGTATCACCTGGTAGGCCGGTCGAGCCGGGTGAAAATAACGACCCCTACGGTACGGCACGGTAACCCTCGGATGCACCCGGTGTGCCGCAATCCACCCGCCGGCGCCCCCGAGTCGGCGTCCCGATCGGGTGGGCGCGGATAGACTGAGGGTCGCGCATGACAGGCCGACAACAGTGATCGAAGCCGGAGGTGAACTGCATGGCGATGCCGATGCCTCGCGCTGATGAGTGGACCTCCGCAGACCTGGACGATTTCCCGGAAGACGGACTGCGATACGAGGTGTTGAATGGTCAGCTCGTCGTGAATGCCGCACCGAAGCCGAAGCACCAATGGCTGATCCGGTCGCTGAGCCGCGTCCTGGAAGCAGTGTCACCGCCGGAATGCTTGGTACTGGACGGCGTCGGTGTGCTGATCGGTGACGACGAACCGATACCCGACCTGATCGCGGTGTCGGGGGCCATCGACTGGAACGCCCGCGGGGTCCCGGTGGCGCAGGTCGCACTGGCCGTAGAGGTCGTGTCGAAGTCGACGACTCACCAGGACCGGATGGTGAAACCTGTGGTCTACGCCGAGGCGGGGATCCCCAACTATTGGCGGATCGAAGCGAACTCGTTCCACGGCCAGCTGGCGGGGGAAGGTGCTCCGGTCCTGTTCGCCTATGTCCTCGGCCCGGATGGCCACTACGAGCAGACGCACCGAGTCGCGGCCGGAACCGTGGCGGCGTTGCGGACTCCGTTCGAGGTCGAGTTCGACCCGGGAGCACTACTGCCCTGAACGACCGACGGCTGCGCGGGCGCCCGGCGTGCTCGCCGGTGCAGCCGACCTGGACGGGTCGGCTGCGGCCGGGGCTTTTCGATGGGGCGGATCGGTCGTCAGCGTCCGATCGTTGCGCGGACGGCGTCGGCGACGGCGGGGGAGTCCTTGCGCAGGATCTTGGAGTGGTTGCTGGCGACCTTCGCGCTGATCGTGACGTTCGGGTTGTGCGCGAGGATCGGGTCGAGCACGGCCCGGTTGGTTTCCATCTCACCCTTCTCGCTGCCCAGGCTGTTTCCGGTGGCCAGGACGAACCGCACCGGGCGGGCGGCGCGTTCGAGTACCGGCACGCTGGCGGCGGCGATCTCGTTGAGTTCGATATTGGACTCGGCATGCTGGGCGGCGCTCATCCGCGCGGCCATGCCGAACGGGCGGGCCAGCGGCAGTAGGAACCGCATCTTGTGGAACAGCTTGCGGATCCGCTCGGCGCCCTCTTCGCCGGTCAGGCCGTGCGGGAAGGCGTCTACCGTCACGGACCCGAGGACGCGGTCGGGGTTCCGGTCGGCCCAGTGCCAGCTCAGCACCCCGCCGTAGGACCAGCCGACCAGGACGACCGGCCCGGTCACGTCCCGGGCTGCGAGTACCGCATCGATATCGCGCAGGCAGGCGGCGAAGGAGTAATCCGTGGACTGCTTCGATTTGCCGCGGGCCCGTTCGTCGAAGGTGATGTGCCGGTAGCCGGGGCCGAGATCGGCGATCACCCGCTTCCAGTGCGACCGGTCCGCGTAGGCGCCGTTGAGGTAGACGACGGGCTGTCCGGCACCGCCGGTATCGGTGACCGCGAGTGCGGTGTCGTCGACCGGCACCATGCCGGTCCAGCTCGTGTCGTTCGATTCGGTGGCTGCTGCGTTGCTCATGTGAACACTGTCGCGAGTGCGGCTGATACCGCCCTGACGCCGGCCTGATACAGCACCTGACACGGAATCGTCCCTGTTCGACGCACGAAAGTCGGTTTCCGCCGCCTTGCAACGAACCCACGCGTCGCCGCGCACATCTGAAATGAATCTGTGTCTGAAAGTGCCGACGAAGCTGCCGTCGAGTGGTCAGAATTGGTCACGAACGACTCCCCGTCGGCAACAGAGGAATTGGACGATGAACAGGTTGTCGAGATCCGCTGCGGCGACGATGATCGCGGCCGTCGTCGCGGCCGGAACCACAGCAATCGGCATCGCGCGCGCGGAAACGCCGGGCGCGCTGCCGTGCACCCCGTACACCGCAATCATGGGACCGGGGACCTGGGAGACCACGCTGCATGCCGACCCCGCAGTGCCGGTCGGCATGCTCCGGCCGATCGGCGACGGTCTGCAACGCCGGTTCGGCCCGGACATCACCGTGCGTTACGTCCCCTATGCCGCAAGCGCATTCGACCAGGGGCTGAGCTACGCGGAGTCGGTGCATACGCTGGATTCCCACTTGCGCCGGATGCTGCAAGACCTGTGCAGCTCGACCCGGGTCGTCCTGGCCGGCTACAGCCAAGGTGCGGACGGCATCGGCGACCTCGCGACCGAAATCGGCAACGGCGAGGGCCCCATCGGCGCCGACCGAGTGGTCGCGGTCGGGCTACTGGCCGATCCGCACCGCGATCCGAATACCACCCTTTCCCTGGGAAATCCGCAGCCCGGTCGCGGTATAGCCGGAACGCGCGGGCGGGGGTTCGGTGCGTTGACCGAGCGGGTCCGCACCCTCTGTACCGACGGTGACCTCTATTGCTCCCTGGATGCCGCGGCTTCCCCGTTTCTCGCCGTACTGGGGCGGTTCCTCAGCGGTGATCCCGGGCCGGTCGCGAATATCGTCCCCGCCACGGTCGATCCGGGCACGCTCATCGAACAAGCCGTCACCATGGGCGCCGGCTGGACCGCCACCGCGGCGAACCTGCCGGCCATACTCGACAACCTCACCCGCCTCCCGGACCTCGTCGCGGCGGGCGATATTCGCGGCGCGCACCGGACCGCCCAGGCGCTGAACATCGACCTGGCCCCGCTGGTGCAGGCCGCAGCAGGGGTGGACCGGCGACTGGTCGCCCAGGTCATCCGCGCAGCCGCCGCCGTCGACCCCTCCGGCCGGACCGCAGGCATCAGTGTCATCGCCGACGCCCTCATACACATCGATCTGCTGGGTATCGCCGAGCGGGCCGGTCGCCTGCAGGAAGCCCTCTGGCGTGCTGTCGAATCCCTCGATCGCAACGACCATCTCGGCGCTGCCGCCGACCTGGCAGCCTTCGCTGCCACCGGCGTCGACCTCACCGGCGCCGTGCTCGGCCCGGTCGCCGCAGGCATCCGGGGTGATCTGCCCGCCACCACCCGGACCCTGCTCAGCATCACCGACCCCGCCACCGTCGACGAACTGGTCCAACTGGGCCGTCAGGGCGCGGACCTGGCCAACTTCTACGCCTCCGCTGCCCATATCGAATACGCGGACGACGCCCGAATCCTGCTGAACTACCTGAGTTCCCGGGTCGCTTCATAGATAGCGACCGGGGCCCGGCGAACACTCGCCGAGCCCCGGTTCGTGCCGGTCGAGCCGACACAACGGTGTTCGGATCAGCACGACACCGCACCGCCGGCCGAGTTGTCGAGACGCACCCCCAGGACTCTCGACAACTCGCCGGCATTGTCGGCACTGGGTGTGACCACATCGCGTTCCCACCGGCTGATCTGGTTTCCGTCCGCAATACCGATCCAGTCGGCCAACTCTGCCTGCGTGAATCCAGAGGCCATTCGCGCCGCCCGAATGGCCTTGCCGATCGTCGTGGACATGGTCTCCCCTTTCGCACCCGGCCGCATTCGAACGATAACGGCGAATCGACCGGCGAAGGAGGCTGTGACTGCACAGCGCCCGACTGTGTGTGCACAACTCGACTGTGCGTGCATGGACTTGCGCGCCGGCGGCGGGCGGCGCCACCGCATCAGACTGCCGTCGAATGCCGGATGACGATGTTGCCGAGGGGGTTCCGTGCGAACACGTGCACCGTGTCGGCAGCATCGGCCGCTGGCTGCAGCTGGTTCTGCACGGCGCCCATAGCGGTGACCGTTTCCAGGCGGGCCGCGCTGCGCGGATGGACACCCACCTCGAGCTCGCCCATGGATGTCTCCAGTCGCACCTCGCCGCGCGATACCTCGCCGATGCGGATATCGCCCTGCCCGGCCTTCGCAGTCAGTGCGTCGAGGGCACGATCCACGATGATGTCGCCACGGGACACCGTCAGATCACACCGGCCGAGGGCGCCGGTGGTGAGCAGCCGACCGGCAGCGACCGTGCCGGTCAACCGGGAGCCGGTCGGCACCTCGATGGTCACCTCGATCGACGAATTGCCGCCGAACGGAGTGTAGGTCCGCCACAGTTTCGGCGATTTCACCGTCAACACCCCGTCGGTGCAGTCGACCCGGGTCTGTTCGGCGACCCGCACATCGCCTTTCGCGGCGGCATCGGCGGGCAGGACGGTCACAACCGTATCGGTCCGGTCGGCGGCGATGACGGTGACGGTGCCGGCGAGCACCTCGACGTCGACGGCGATGGGTGCGGGGGTCCGGAAGGTATGCATGGCTGGTCTCCTCGGGGAAGTGGTCGGATGGTTCCGGTGAGCTGCAAAGTTCCGCTTGCGTTGTGCTCACTGGAGATACGATCTCCCGCCCGGCTGATACCGGCCTGACGTCACCCTGACACCGCCGCTGACACGATATCTGCGCTGCTCACGGTGGTTCCCGACGCCGCATGGGCTGCGGCGAAGCTCAGGTGGCCCGCCGCCGGACGACTGTCCAGGGCAGAATGGCCGGGTGCAGATCGGGATGCTTGGACCGCTCGATATCCGGGCGGATGACGGGGAAACGATCGAGGTCCCGGGTATCAGGTTGCGGGCACTGCTGACCGCCTTGGCGCTCGAGCCCGGCCGGGCGGTCTCGAAATCGACGCTGATCGACTGGATCTGGGGAGAGCAGCCGCCCGCCGATGCCGCCAATGCACTACAGGCACTGGTTTCCCGGTTGCGGCGGATGCTGCCGGACGGATCGCTCGACGGGCAGGCCGGCGGCTACCGGCTGACGGTGCAACCCCACGAGGTCGATGCCGTTCGCTTCGAGGGGCTGCTCGACCAGGCTCGCGGCGGCGACGACACGCACCGGGCCCGGCTGCTGCGTGCGGCCCTCGAACTGTGGCGCGGCCCGTTCCTGCAGGACGGCCCGGACAGTGCAGCGGCCGCCGCGGTGGTGACCCGATTCGAGGGGCTGCGCCTGGCGGCGACCGAGGACTGCTACGAATCGGAGATCCGGCTCGGCCGGGGTGCGGACCTGGTCGGCGAACTGACCGAACTGGTGGCCCGGCATCCGGTACGCGAACGTCTGGTGGCCGCACTGATGCGGGCGCTCGGCGCCGCGGGACGTGGCTCCGAGGCCCTGGTCGTCTACCAGCAGGCGAGGGAGGAACTCGCCGACACCTTGGGCGTGGACCCCGCGCCGGAGCTCGCCGACCTGCATGTCGCGCTGTTGCGCGGTGAGGTCGGTGCTCCGGAGAGCGACCGCAGTACCAACCTGCGGGCCGAGCTGACCAGGTTCGTCGGCAAGGACGCCGATATCGCGGTCGTGCGGGAGCTGATCGGCGACCATCGGCTCACCACATTGACCGGCCCCGGCGGTTCGGGAAAGACCAGGCTCGCCCTGGAGACGGCCCGCACCCTGCTCGCCGACCTGCCGGACGGCGCGTGGCTGGTGGAGTTCGCCGCCGTCGAGGCCGATGGCGACCGGACCCCCGGCGGGACCGGCCAGGGAGGTGCTAACGGTCTTGCCCAAGCGGTGGTCGCGGCACTGGGATTGCGGGATGCGCTGCTCGGCGGAGCGCCGAATGCGGAACCGATGGATCGGCTCATCGGGTCGATCCGGGAGCGCGAAACGCTGTTGATCCTGGACAACTGCGAGCACGTGATCGAATCCGCGGCGGTTTTCGCCCATCGCCTCCTCGGCGAGTGTCCGCGCTTGCGGATCCTCGCCACCAGCCGGGAACCGCTCGGCCTGATAGGCGAGGCATTGTGGCAGGTGGTGCCGCTGGCGTTGCCGGAGGAGCGAGCAGAACCCGGCGAGGTCGAGTCCTCCCCCGCCGTTCAACTGCTGCGGGATCGGGCGAGTGCGGTGCGCAAGGACCTCCCGGACGATGCCCGGACCGGGGCGACCATGGCGCGCATCTGCAGGGCACTCGACGGGATTCCCTTGGCGATCGAGCTGGCCGCGGCGCGACTGCGCACCATGTCCCTCGAACAGCTCGCCGATCGTCTCGATGATCGATTCCGCCTGCTGACCGGCGGAAGCCGGATCGCGCTGCCCCATCATCGGACGTTGCGTGCGGTGGTCGACTGGAGCTGGGAGCTGCTCACCGAGGCCGAACGGATCGTCCTGCGCCGGCTCGCGGTCTTCTCCGGCGGTGCGAGCCTGGCGGCCGCCGAACAGGTGTGTGCGGACCCCGAGTCCGGGGCCGCTGTGCTCGAGCAGTGGGAGGTGCTCGAGCTGCTGACCACCCTGACCGAGAAATCGCTGCTGCACACATCGCCGGACGGCCCATCCCGGGAACCGCGCTTCCGGATGCTCGACACCATTCGGCAGTACGCCGCGGAACGGCTGTCGGAGTCGGGTGAATCGGAGTCGGCGCGGCGCGCGCATCTCGCGTACTTCACCGCGCTCGCCGAAACCGCCGAACCGCATCTTCGCCGCGCCGAACAACTGGACTGGCTCGGTACCCTCGCGGCCGAGCACGACAACATCGCTGCAGCCATGCGGGGGACACTCACCGCCGGTGATGCGGACGGTGCCGTGCGGCTCGCTGCGGCCGCGGGCTGGTACTGGTGGCTCAGCGGACACAAGGCCGAGGGGATGGAGCTGGTCACTGCGGCCGCCGAGATCCCCGGCGAGAGCGACGACGAGATCCGGGCCAGGGTGTTCGGGTTGGTCGTGCATTTCATGAGTTCCGGGCCTGCCGACGAGCACCGGACGGCGGAATGGATCCAACGGGCCGATCGGTTGCGCCGCCGCAGTACGGGCGAACATCCGCTGCTCGGATTCACGGCCGCACTGGAACGGATGTTGCAGGGGCCGGATGCGGTGCTGACGGCATTCGAACCGCTGCTCGACGACGACGATCCATGGGTGCGGGCGCTCGCCCGGCTGCAGATGGGCAAGATGCGCATCATGCTGGGCCGGGAAGTGCGCGCGGCAGATGAATATCTGGCGGCGGCGCTCGCCGAGTTCCGGGATATCGGCGAGCGCTGGGGGATGTCCTTCGCCCTGACCGAGGTAGCCAACCGGATGGCCGCCCGTGGCGAGTTCGCCGATGCGTGCGAACTTCTCGACCAGGCGATCACGGTGGTCACCGAGGTGGGCGCGCTCGAGGACATATTCCTGATCCGCGCCCGCCAGGCCCAGCTGCTCTGGCTGCTGGGTGATGCCGAGGCCAGCGCGGCCGCTATGGCCGAGGCGCAGCGGTACGCGGATCGGTCCGGGTGGCCGGATGCGCTCGCCGAACTCGCCCTGTGGCAGGCCGAACTGGCGCGCTGGCGTGGCGATACCGACCAGGCCCACCGCCAGGTCAGATGTGCGACATCCACCCTGAGCGGCGCCGCGGATCAGGGCTACATCGGTGCCGCCGCACAGCTGCTGCTCGGTTATCTGGCAGCCGGACCCGGCGAGGCCCGCAAGCACCTCACCCAGGCCGTCCGGATGGCCTCCGCGGCGGGCTATGTGCCGCTGATCGCCCAGGTACTCGTCGGTGTCGCGGACCTCGCGCTCCGCACCGACCGGCCCGAGCAGGCCGCACAACTCCTGGCCGCGAGCGCCGCGGCTGCCGGCTTGCCGGACCGTTCGCTGCCGGATGTGGCCCGGATCGAGCAGGCGGCACGTCACCGTCTCGGCGCGGACCGGTTCACCGAGGCGGCGTCGGCTGGTGGGGCGGCCGACTGGCAGGAACTGGCCGCGCTGACGCTCGCCGGCCGAGCGCCGGCCTAGCTCGCCGCACCGGTGCCGCCCCGTCAGGCCGAGGAGGCGCGGAGCGCGAACCAGCCCTCGGTGGGGTCGGCGTAGCCGTGGTACACGAGCGGGATCCGCTGGTCGATCTCGAAATGCCGGTACACCGCCGCCATGGCCTGCCGGACGGAATGTGCCTGGAAGTCGTCGATCCGGCGCGGGCCGATCCGATGTTCGGGTAGTTCCTCCAGCCGGGCGAGTTCGGCCGGGTCGTCTGCGTCGAGCCCCACCGGAGCCGGGTCGGATATCAGGTGATCGTTGAGCACCGCCCGGATCCGGGCCGATTCGTGCCGGGCCGGGTGGAAGGCGAGCAACTGGGTGTGCACCAGATCGTGGCGGCTCAGCGGCATGGCGGCGGCCTGGATCAGCGCGACCAGTTCCGAATCGCGTTCCGGTATCCGTTTTCGCTCTGCGACCGGGTCCTGTTCCACCAGGTGCAGCATGCAACCGCCACGCACCAGCGGTTCCGGCGCCATGAAGACGCTGATGCTGGGGCACCGGCAGTTCATGCCGGTCAGGCACACCTTCGTATGCAGGGGGTCGAGCGGAAACGGATGGGACATACGTCCTCCTCCGGTCGGGGGATCGAGGCCCCGGATCGATCACGTACGAGTGTCGAACGCCGTCCACCGGATTCCGGCGGCGACCACAGGCGTATGGGTCAGTGTAGTGGCGGCCTCGGCCGCTTGCAGCTCCCTGCGCCGGGTCACGCCCAGCCGGACTCCAGCGGACCCTCGTGAACGTTCACCTGCCGAAGCTCGGTTGCCAGCCGTTCCGCAGTCACGAAATCTCGATCGTCATGCACGATCACGAGCCCGTGATAGGCGGCCGTCGCGCAGATCTGCAGGTCGACTGCCGACAGGCAACGCAGACCACCGAACTGGGCAGCACGATGCTGTAGACCCGCGATCCACATCCCGGCCGACTTCGGAACCGAGACATCCTGGTAGAGGGTGTCGAACATCTCGCACAGCGTGGCGGACTCCTTCAAGTTACGGGCCGAGGCCAGGAACTCGGAGCGCTGGGGGTAGCACGATCGCAGGTGGCCGTCCTGAACCGGATCCAGCCACCGATCGTGAACTTCCTCGTCGCGCAGCATGCGCCCCAGGGCGGATGAATCGAGCAGATATCCGACCATCACGGTGCGAAACGATCCTTCTCGGCTCGGTGGGCAGCCTCGGCGCCTTCGATGTCCCAGTCGCGCGCGAGGTCGAAGTACTTCCGGTACGCAGCGGCACGGGTGCGCCGTTCGTTGTACTCGGCGAGGGCAGCGGCTACCGCGGCGGTCTTTGTCCGGTGTCCACCGAGCTTCTTCGCTTGTTCGAGGGAATCGTCATCGATATCGATGTGGGTGAGGGACACGGCCGCCTCCTGTACAGGAATCGAGAATCTCGACCGGTAAATTGTACATCTTCGGACCCCGAGCAGTCAGCGTTGCACGGTCACCAGGGTGAACGGGCCGATATCGGTGCTGGTGAAGGCGGGGTCGGTGAACAGCTCCTGCGGGAACGCGACGACGTAGCGCTCGACATTGGGGTCGTTGGGGTAGACGTCGCGGGCCAGGCGCAACGTATAGGAGTCGCCGGCGCGGCGGAACAGGAAGGCGTCCGGGACGCGCCACGGCGAAGAGTCCAGGGCCTCGAGCAGTTCGGCGGAAGTGTCCAGTTCGGCCCAGTCTCCGATCAGCTCCGCGCGGCCGGTGAAATCGGCGAGCGGGTTGGCGTAGTGGGATGTCAGCGCTTGGAAGCCGAAGTAGGGGTAGTAGGCGAGGAAGGTGGTGTCGGCGGTCAGCACCACCGTCTCGTCCCGGGGCCGGCCGGTCTGCTCCCGGAGGGTGGCGTCCACCTCGGCGTAGTGGGTGACGGCCGAGGGAGCGCGGCGATCGGCGCGGTCACCGTTGCCGTCGGTGTCGGTGTAGGCGGTGTTGATCTCGGGGGCCAGATGTTCCGGGATGCTCTGCGCGAAGGCCAGCGTTCCCAGGACCGCCACCACGGCCGCCGCCGTCCGCAGCGGGGCCGGTTCGTTGAAGGCCTGATAGGCGGCCCGGGCACCTTCGACGAATCCGAAGGCGCCTGCCGCGGCCAGCAAGGCCAGCAGGATCGGCTCCAGCCGGAACGAGAGCAGCGTCATACCGCCCGCCGTCGCCAGCATGGACAACAGCACCCACAGGTAGACCGCGAGCACACCCATACCGAGGGCCTGCGCCCGCCGCGAGGATCCCGCCCGCAGTACCAGCCACACCACCCCGAGCAGGCAGAACGCGCCGACCAGCGAGAACTCGGCCATCGGCAGCGGCAGTTCGGCGCCGGATTCGGGCAGGTAGTGCCAGGCGGCGCCGGAGGTGACCCGGTTGCCACGCAGCGCTTCGAGCAGATACGGCGCCCACACCAGCAGCGCCAGGACGCCGGCGATGGCGCCCATCACGACCAGTTTGATCAACGGGGGCAGCGCGGCCCGCCAGGCGGACGCGCCGCCGGATGAGTTCCGCCGGCCGTTATCGGATGCCGCCACATCGTCGGTCGCTCCGGCCGGGGCGTCGACTGCCGTCGAGCCGTGTCGGCGGCGACCCCGCGACCTCGGACGCGCCGCGCATACCGACAACCAGGCCGCCAGTAGCCCCATCAGCCCCAGCGTGAACGCCATGACACCGAAGTAGAGGGTGTAGAAGCAGGCGGCCAGGCCGAGGAAGAGGCCGGTGCCGATCGTTGCGCCCCAGCCGCCCGCGGAACCTCCGCGCGGTCCGGGCCGGTGCAGTGCACCCCAGGCCAGCACCAGCACCGGCGGGATGAACACGATCAGCACCGCGCTGTACGCCTCGTGGGCGGCATAGCTGATGGCGAACGCGGTGACCGCACCCGACACGGCGACGGCCCAGTCGGCGCGGATCAGCTCGCTCCACAGCACCAGCGCCAGTACCGCCGCCACGGCCAGGGCGCCGATGGCATACGGCTTGAACACCTCCCAGCCGTCCATGCCGAGCAGGTTGCCGACCCGCCCGCCGATCCAGAACCAGCCGGCCGGGTAGAACGGCGGCAGTTCGGCGTAGGTCATATCCCGCAGCGCCGGGCTGTCGGTGAGCCGGGTCAGGTACTCGGTGCGGAATTCCTGATCGACCGAGACGCCGAACAGGTACAGCTTGGTGGCCGCCAGCGGCATCCCGAGCGTCACGGTGACGAATGCCGAGAGGCCCGCCCAGGACAGCAGTTTCGCCACCCACGGCCACCTGTGCCGGCGCAGCAGCACGATCGCGGCGATCAGCACCGCGACCGCGCCGACCTGGCCGACCGTGGTCAGCGCGCGCAATACGTTGGCGGAGTTGAACGCCGGCCACTCCACCATCGAGAAGGCGGTGAGACCGACGGCCGCGACCACCACGGCGACCAGGGCGGCCGCCAGGGCTTCCCCGGCGACCCGGGCCACCCGTCGAGTCAGTGAAGCATCGTGCCCTGCAACCTGCGTCACCATCCGCGCCTGCACCCTTCGCCTTTCGTCACCGACCCGAACTCGCGGGCCAGCCTAACGGAGGTGTCCGGGGGCAAGCCGCTACAGCGGCAGCTTGCGGAAGATCGGCCGGGGCACGTGGCGCAGCGCCGACATCAGGAACCGCACCTCGCCGGGCGCCCAGATGAGCTCCTTGCCCTTCTCCGAGGCGGCCACCGCAAGCGCGGCAACGTCTTCGGCGTCCACCGTGAACGGAGCCTCGGAGGCGCCGGTGGCCTTCCAATGCTCCAGCGTCGTGGTGGTGCGCACCTGGCCGGGACGGATCACGGTGACCCGCGGGCCGTACTCGCGCAGCGCCTCGCCCAGCCCCAGGTAGAACCCGTCCAGCCCGGCCTTGCTGGAGCCGTAGACGAAGTTCGAGCGGCGCACCCGCTCGCCGGCGACCGAGGACATGGCGATGATCCGGCCGTGCCCTTGCGCCTTCATCTTCTCGCCGAGCAGCACGCCCACCGAGACGGCGGCGGTGTAGTTGATGCCGACGGCCTGCACCGCCTTGCGCTGGTTCTGCCACAGCTCCTCGGCGTCGCCGAGCACGCCGAACGCCACGATCGCGACGTCGACATCGCCCTCGGCGAAGGCCTGGTCGACCACCTTCGGATGGCTGTCGGTGTCGAGCGCGTCGAAGTCGATCACCTCGACCTTGCTCGCACCGGCCGACTTCATCTTCGCGACGGCGTCCTCACGCAGCGGATCGCCCGGCAGGGTGGCCAGGATTATCGCGGCCGGACCCTTCTTCAGGTACTCGGCGCAGATCGCCAGCCCGATCTCCGAGGTGCCGCCGAGCAGCAGGATGGTCTGCGGGTTGCCTACTGCATTGATCACTGGAGCTCCAGCCTCCTGGCCATATCGGACATGAATACACCGTCGGGGTCCACGCTGCGGCGGATCTTGATCCACTCGTCGATCCGCGGATACATCTGATGGAAGGTTTCGGCGGTGGTGCGCGAATCCTTCGCCGTGTACAGGCGGCCGCCGAACTCCAGGACCCGCCGGTCCAGATCGGCGACCAGCTCGTTGAGACCGGGCCGGATCGGGAAGTCGACGCAGATGTTCCAACCGGGCATCGGGAAGCTCAGCGGGGCCTTGTTGCCCGGGCCGAACAGCTTGAACACGTTCAGCGCCGAATAGTGGCCGGAGGCCTGGATGTCGATGATGATCTGCTTGAACGCATCGACGGCCTCGGTGGGGACCACGAACTGGTACTGCAGGAACCCGGCCGGGCCGTAGGCCCGATTCCATTCCGCGATCATGTCCAGCGGGTGGTAGAACTGCGTCAGGTTCTGCACCTTGCCGGTGTAGGTGCCGCCCATGGCGTAGTACGCCTCGCCGACCATCCCCAGGCTGAGCCGGTTCGCGGTCCAGCTGGGGAATATGTTCGGCACGGTCAGCAGCTGTGGTGCGTCGAACTTCAGCGGGTTGCGGCGCAGCTTCTTGGGCAGTTCGTCGACCTTGGCCAGCCGGCCCCGGGTGAGGCAGGCGCGCCCCAGCTTGGGCAGCGGGTTCATCACATCGAACCAGGCGCTCGAGTAGGTGTAGTCCGCTTCGCTGCCGTCGCTGTGCACCGCGATGGTCTCGTCCAGCGTGCCGGTCTTCACGCCGTCGTTGAGGAAGTACGCCGTCTCGGTCGGCGCCATCTCGACGGTGGCCCGCAGGATGATGCCGGTCAGCCCGTTGCCGCCGACGGTGGCCCAGAACAGCTCCGCGTTCTTGCGCGGGGAGACGCGCTGCACCGCACCGTCGGCGGTGAGCAGGTCGATCGAGCGGACGTGGTTGCCGAAGCTGCCTTCGCTGTGATGGTTCTTGCCGTGGATATCGGAGGCGATGGCGCCACCGATGGTGACCTGGCGGGTGCCGGGTAGTACGGGCACCCAGAGGCCGAACGGTAGCGCGGCCTTCATCAGTTGATCCAGGCTCACCCCGCCGTCGACGTCGACCAGCCGGGTGTCGCGGTCGATGCGATGGATCCGGTTGAGCGCCGGCATGTCGATGACCAGCCCGCCCGCGTTCTGCGCATGGTCGCCGTAGGAGCGGCCCAGCCCGCGCGCGATCACGCCGCGGCGCAGGTGGGCGGGCTTGCTGTCGTTGTCCTCGGCGACCATGGTCACGGCCTTGACGATCAGCTCGGGATCGTCGGTCGAGAGCACTTCAGCTGAGGTGGGTGCAGTGCGACCCCATCCGGTCAGTGTCCGGGTCCGTGTGGGGAGCCCGGAGGTGCCGGTGGTGGTCGGATCGTTCGTGGACATCGGCATAGAGGCTACATGCATCGTGCGACTCGCGGCGGGTCTCAACTACAGCCTGTAGTGAGATACTCGCCCGGTCGCCCACCGGTTACGCTCGTCGGCGTGCAAGTCCAACCCGAGACCGCCGCGGCGCCGGCCCGTGCCGAGGTCGACCTGAAGACGCAGATCGTGCGTTTCGTGCTGACCGGCGGCCTCTCCGCGGTCGTCGACTACGGCCTCTACACCGCATTGCTGGTGCTGGGCGGCCTGCCGGTGGCCGGTGCAAAGGCACTCGGCTTCATCGCCGGTACCTCCACCGCGTACCTGATCAACCGCCGCTGGACCTTCCAGGCGGAACCGAGTCGGGCCCGGTTCGTGGCGGTGGTGCTGCTGTATGCGGTGACCTTCGCGGTGCAGGTGGGGATCAATTCCGCGCTGTACTTCGCGCTGCCCGAGCAGTGGTGGCGGCAGCCCCTGGCGTTCGTGGTGGCGCAGGGGACGGCCACCGTGATCAACTTCGTGGTGCAGCGCGTGGTGATCTTCCGGCTGCGCTGATCAGCCGGCCCGGGCCGCGACGGGCACGGTCAGCGCCTGTTTCTGGTCCTTGACGCCGAAGTAGTCGCCGCCCTTGGCCCGGATGTTGTCGGTGCCCCAGTCCCGTACGTCCTGATCGACGGGGGCCAGCTGCGGGATGTGTTTGCGGCAGTGGATGTAGGCCTCCTCGACGTCGACCACCACCCACATCTGCGCGGCCCGGCCGCGGCGGGATTCGGGCAGGTCGGTGATGGTTTCCCGGAGGTCCTCGTCGCTGACCAGCCGGGCCGAACCGTTGATGTGCAGGCCGATCTGGTCGCGGATGAAGTCGATCATCAGGATGCCGACATG
Source organism: Nocardia sp. KT25-26 (assembly GCF_056627695.1). Taxonomy (NCBI): domain Bacteria; kingdom Bacillati; phylum Actinomycetota; class Actinomycetes; order Mycobacteriales; family Nocardiaceae; genus Nocardia; species Nocardia sp. KT25-26. The sequence continues at coordinate 493,772 of NZ_CM152813.1, forward strand.
CGGGTTCTCGACCATATTGCCGAGGCTGGCCATCACCCCGTTGCCCCGGTACTCCGGGTAGGTGAGGGTGTTCTCGTCGATGACGTGCAGAAATCCCGGGGCGCCCGCCCGGAAGCTGGCATCGCATTCGCCGAGGCTGTCCGCGGTGGCGATGAATGCCATCTCCATCCGGCCGACGAACTCGATCATCGTGGGGTTGAGGTGGTCCAGTACCTGGTCGTCGTAGAAGCGTTGTGCGCGGTCCTCGGTTCGCAGGCGGCGCTGTAGTTCGTGCTCGCCGTCGCTGCCACTGGGAATGCCGGCCATCCGTGGGCTCCCTCTGCCGTTCCGAACGTGGTCGTGATGCGAATCTCGTGCCGAAACCCGGTGGTGAGCTGGGTCTCGTTCGAGTGTAGGGGAGGTGACCGGGTTACGGGCCGGGTCCAGTTCGGTAAATCGGACGAAAGTGACGTTTTCCCAAAGGGATTCGCGGGTACCACAAACCGACTGATTGGTTTGTTTTCGCCGAACCCGGGAAACGCCGAAAACCCGCAGGTCGCCGCGGGGATCGGCAGCCTGCGGGTCTCGGAAAGTATGTGCCGAGCCGCGGGGGAGGGTCTAGCTGGCCAGGGTCAGCCGGGCCCGCTTACGGGTGGTAGCGGAGCGGACCGCCGCGCCCAGGGCGACCACCGGCGGAACCCAGCGGGCCTCGCTCGGTGCCACACCCCAGGAGGCGCTACCGCTCGGCAGCAGGGTCGGCGGCAGCGGCACGCTGGCGCCGTCGGTGTGCACAGTGGCGCCGGCCGCACGCATCGCCTCGATGGCCGCGCCGGCCTTGGCGACGCCGGTGACCAGGTGGATCTCCCGGCGCTCGGCGCCGGGGATCTCGATGACCGGGCCGGTCAGATCGTTCGCGCGCAGGTAGCGGCGCACCTCGGCGGCCAGCGGGCCGGTGACCTCGACGGCCGCCAGCTCGGCATCGGTGATCAGGCACAGGCCGTTGGCCGTTTCGGCAACCGTCCAGCCACGCTCGCTGTAGTCCTGCGCAGCCGCGGCCATCTCGGCCGCCGGGACGGTGGTCGGAAACGTCGTGCGCACTGTCTTCTCCATTCCCCGCAACAAGTTCAGGTCGTGCTTCCATGGGACGTATCGGCCGGAGGGGCCGGTCGCGTTACGGATCGATACAAAAAAATCTCGGCATTGTTGTTCGGGTCTCACCTAGGCAGCCGCGGCTATCGCTTCCGGGGTGATCGGCGGTTGGCCAACCGTCGGAAACCGGGCAGGATCCTCGGGTATGACCGAAGACTCCGCCGAGGCCGGGGGGCCGGACCTCGATCCGGACGACTACGTTGCCGAGTCACGTTGGCTGTCTTGGAAAGAGACCGAAGTCCGGCTGCCCGAGACCACCGCCGATCCAGAACCGGATCGAACACCGGACGACGATACGGCCCACAGCGGCCCGCACGCATTTCGCGAGTGGAGCGCCGAGACCATCCGGGCCCTGCTCGACGTCCAGTTCCACCGATCGGCCACCCGCACCCTGCTGCCGCTGGCCTACATCCTGGGGGTGGTCACCTTCGGGATCGCCCTGCCGATCGCCCTGACCGTGCTGATGTGGCGGGTGTCGGCGGTGCTGGGCATCGTCGCTGCGCTGCTCGCGGTGCCGCTCGGCTTGACCATCGCCGCATCGGTGCGGTTGATGCTGGAATTCGCCGACAACGCCGCCCGGCTGGCCGGCCGGGTCGAACACATCGGGGATCTGGCCGACGGGCTGTTCCAGGCCTTGTCCGATGTCGCCGAACCGGTCAACCAGCTCTCCGAAGACGTTCGCGCCGTCCAGTTCTGGCGGTTCCGGAAGAAGGGGTCCCGAAAGTAGGCCTGGCCGGTGGCCGATTCATTGTGAAACAATGCTGCCCGCATCCTGAGATATCGGATCGCAGGTTGGGGGCCTCCGTAAGCAGTACGCGGAGGTCGTATTCGGGTTCAACAGGGGGGAAGTATGGCTTCACCGCAGGCAACTACCGGTTCCACGATGCCGCGTCGAAAGCTCGGCCGGCATCTGCGGGATCTGCGCAATCGGGCGCGGATGACCACGCGGACCGCGGCCCAGCGGCTGGAATGGTCGGAAGCCAAGATCTGGCGGATCGAGACCGGGCAGACCTCGCTGCGCAGTCTCGACGTCGAGGCGATGTGCAAGATCTACGGAGCACCCGCGGACCTGGTCCCGGCGCTGGCGGCGCTGGCGCGGGAGACCAAGGCCCGCGGCTGGTGGGTGAAATACGGGGATGTCATCCCGGAGGGTGGCGAGTCCTATATCGGGCTGGAGGAGGCGGCCGCCGGGCTGTCGATCTACGCCGACGGCGTGGTGCCCGGACTGTTGCAGACCCCGGACTACCACCGGGCGATTCTGGAGCGGGCGGAGCCGGAACTCACCGCGGCCGAGATCGACCGGCGCGAGGAACTGCGCGCCGCGCGGCAGGATCGGCATGTGGCGGTCGAATCGCCGCTGCGGCTGGCTGTGGTGCTCGCCGAGCCCGTGCTGCGGCGTGCCGTCGGCGGCGCCCGGGTGGCAGCCGCGCAGCTCACCCGGCTCAAGGAGCTGGCCGACCACCCCACCATCGATATCCGGGTGGCCCCGGCCGACGCGCCGTACCACGCCGGGCTGATGACCGGCCGGTTCACCATCATGGAGTTCGGGGCCGACGATGCGGCCGGGCTGTCCGAGCCGCCGGTGGTCTACATCGACGGGTTCACCGGGCCCGAATACGTGGACAAGCCGGTCGAGGTGGCGCGCTACGAGGCAGCGTTCGACGAGATCCGCTCGGTCGCGGTGCGCGAATTCTGATCACTGGGTAGCCGCGGGGCGGCCGCATCCTTCGCCGACCGGGTGTAGATGAGCGGCCGTCCGTCCCGGCCGGTGGTCGGCCATTCGATGCCGAGCGCGGGATCGAAGGCGTCCAGGTCGTGATTGTGTTCCGGCTGGTACTCGAGGTTGCACAGATAGGTGATGCAGGAGTCGTCCTCGAGCGACAGAATCGCGTGCCCCAGCCCCTCGGACAGGAACACCGACCGGCGGGTGACATCGTCGAGCAGGACCCCGTCCCACCGGCCGAAGGTCGGCGACCCCGGCCGCAGGTCCACGACCACATCCCAGAACGCGCCGCGCACGCAGGTGACGTATTTCGCCTGGCCGGGCGGGTCGTCGGTGTAGTGGATACCGCGCAGTGAACCGGCCGCCGAAACCGAGGTGTTCACCTGCTGCAGCCGCAGCGGACGGCCGGTGGCCTTCTCGAATTCCGAGGCCTTGAACGATTCGCAGAACACGCCGCGGTCGTCACCGATCAGGCGGGGGGTCACCACCCAGGCGCCGGGGACGGACAGTTCGCGAATCTCCATACCGGTTACCAATCTACGCCGCGGTCGAGCAGGTCGAGCAGGTAGTCACCGTAGCCGGAGCGCACCATCGGCTCGGCGAGGGCCCGTAGCTGTTCGTCGTCGATCAGGCCGCGCCGCCAGGCCACCTCCTCCGGTACGCCGATCTTGAGGCCCTGGCGTTCTTCGATGGTGCGCACATAATTGGCGGCGTCGAGCAGGGAATCGAAGGTTCCGGTATCCAGCCAGGCCGTGCCACGAGCCAGCACGTCCACGTGTAGCCGGCCCTGTTCCAGGTAGGCGCGGTTGATATCGGTGATCTCGTACTCGCCGCGGGCGGAGGGGCGCAGACCGCGCGCGATCTGCACCACGTCGTTGTCGTAGAAGTAGAGGCCGGGGATCGCATAGTTGGAGCGCGGCGCCTTCGGCTTCTCCTCGATCGAGACGGCTCGCCCGTCGGCGAATTCGACGACGCCGTAGGCGGTGGGGTCGGACACCCGGTAGGCGAAGACGGCGCCGCCGTCGATGTCGTGGAAGCGTTCCAGGCCGGTGCCGAGGCCGGGGCCGTGGAAGATGTTGTCACCCAGCACCAGCGCGGCCGAATCGGTGCCGATGTGGTCGGCACCCAGGACGAAGGCGCTGGCCAGGCCGTCCGGTTCCGGTTGCACCACGTAGTCGATGCTGATGCCGAACTGGCTGCCGTCGCCGAGCAGGCGGGTGAACGCCTCGGCGTCTTCGGGGGTGGTGATGACGAGGATGTCGGTGATGCCGGCGAGCATCAGGGTGGACAGCGGATAGTAGACCATCGGCTTGTCGTAGACCGGGACCAGCTGTTTGCTGACACCGCGGGTGATCGGGTGCAGCCGGGAGCCGGTGCCGCCCGCCAGGACGATTCCTCGCATGCGGTTCAGCGTAGGCCAGCCACTGTCCTGCGGAGACGGGGTGGTTCCGACATGTCTACGAAACGGTCACGACGGCGGTTGCGGCGTTTCATCTCCTGCTCACCGGGCGATAACTGTTGCATAGATCACGTCAGCATGGTGTTCTGGACCGCGGTGTTCTGAAACATCAATGTGTGAGATGTCAGCGTCGACACCTCGTCCGCCGGTGACGGCCGGGTGCGGCGCGCCTGAGTGAGGAGGTGCGCGATGGCAGTGACGAAGATCGGCCGCCCGGCCGCAACGGACGCATTGGCCCGGCACAACACGACTGCTCCGGAACCCGGACTGGTGATCCGGAGCATGCCGCCCAGCTCACCCTCCCGAGTACTCATGGCCGCCTGCCGGGGTGTCGTCGGCCCGCTGCTGCGCACCGTGCCGATCAACCGCGCCACCGTCCCGATCGGGGCCGCCGCCGTGGAGGTGCTCACCCGGCTGCGCCCGGAGCCGCAGGGCATCGAACGTGAGCAGGTCCGGATGCCCGGATTCGTGATGGAGATCGTGCGGCCCGCCGGTGGCTCCCGGGCGCTGCGCCACGGCGCGGTCCTCTACCTGCACGGCGGCGGATTCGCGGTGGGCGGGCTGCAGTCGCACCGCCCGATCGTGGCCGGGCTGGCCCGCCGGACCGGGCTGCCGGTGCTGCACGTCGAATACCGGCAGCTGCCGGGCACCATGATCACCGAGTCGATCGACGACTGTGTCCTGGCCTACCGGTGGCTGCTGCGGCACGGCGCGGATCCGGCCCGGATCGTCTTCGCCGGTGACTCGGCGGGTGGCTTCCTCGCCTTCGCGACCGCGCTGCGCGCCCGCGAAATCGGCCTGCCGGTGCCGGCCGGCCTGGTCGGGCTCAGCCCGCTGCTGGACCTCGACTACGCCGCCAAGCGCGGCTACGTCAATGTCGACCGGGACGCCTACATCCCGCTGTCCGGCCTGGAAGCGGTGGTCCGGATGGGCGCCGAACGCGACGGCCCGCTGGATCCGGCGCTGTCCCCGACCAACGGAGACCTGGCCGGTCTGCCACCGGTACTGCTGGTCGCCGCCGAGGACGAACTGCTGCGCTACGACAGCGAACTCATGTCGCATCGCCTCACCGCGGCCGGCGTCCCGAACACGGTCGAACTGTGGCGCGGCCAGGTGCACGCCTTCATGAGCATCCTGCCGGGCATGCCGGAGAGCCGCAGCGTCCTGGGCCGGGTAGCCAAGTTCGTCCGCAATGCCGTCGACACCAGCATGAGCGGCGCCCGAACCGCCTGACCGGAGCCGACGGGCAGGCCGACCGATCTACCCGAGCTGCCCCGGGGGCCGCGTGCCGGTATCGGTACGCGGTGTCCGGGGTCGTGATCCGGACGCATGGTCCCGGACTCGCCATTGGTCCGGCTATGCACAACAGGGTCGACAAGGTTGCGGTCCAGGTTCTCCTCGACGGTGCCATTCGGTTTCCATGATCGGGGCCCGGCGATCGGTCGATGCTGTGCTGGCACGGCCTGGATCCTCCGGAGAGTGAGCGGGTGCCCGGGTGTCTGCTGTCTCGCTCGGTTCGACGGGATCGGCGGCGGCGGACGACCGGCTGGTCACCCGGGTCACCGGTGAAGTCGGTGACCCGGGCGGCGTCGGCGCCGGGATGCCCGCTGTCGGCGGCGTCGGTTTCCCGGGGCACGGTGGGATCGTGGGGTTCGATGCCGTCGGCGTACCGTTGGCGGCGTGCGATTGCTGGTAACCGGCGGGGCCGGATTCATCGGTGCGAACTTCGTTGCGCAGACCGTGGCCGCGCGGCCCGATGTGCGGGTCACCGTGCTCGATGCGCTGACCTATGCGGGCAATCGGGCATCGCTGGCCCCGGTGGCCGACCGGATCGACTTCGTGCACGGCGATATCGCCGACGAGGCGCTGGTGGACCGGCTGACCGCGGGCGTGGATGCGGTGGTGCACTTCGCCGCCGAATCGCACAACGACAATTCGCTCACCGAGCCGTGGCCGTTCGTGCAGACCAACATCGTCGGCACCTACGCGCTGCTGCAGGCGGTACGCCGCCACGATGTGCGCTTCCATCACGTCTCCACCGACGAGGTGTACGGCGACCTCACCGCGGACGAACCGGCCTTCACCCCGGCCACCGCCTACAACCCGTCGAGCCCGTACTCGGCCACCAAGGCCGCGGGCGATCTGCTGGTGCGGGCCTGGATCCGCTCCTACGGCGTGCGGGCCACCCTGTCGAACTGCTCCAACAACTACGGCCCCTACCAGCATGTGGAGAAGTTCATCCCGCGCCAGATCACCAACCTCATCGACGGTCGGCGGCCGCGGCTCTACGGCACCGGTCGGCAGGTCCGCGACTGGATCCACGTACACGACCACAACCGCGCGGTCTGGGATGTGCTGGAACGCGGCCGGATCGGGCAGACCTATCTGATCGGTGCCGACGGCGAGCTGGACAACCGGTCGGTCATCGGGCTGCTGCTCGACGAGTTCGGCCGCCCGGCGGACGATTTCGACCATGTCACCGACCGGCCCGGGCATGATCAGCGCTACGCCATCGACGCCACCCTGTTGCGTACCGAACTCGGTTGGCGGCCGGAGTTCGAAGACTTCCGGGCGGGGTTGCGGGACACGATCGCCTGGTATCGGGACAACGAATCCTGGTGGCGGCCGCACAAGGAGGTTACCGAGCGGGCCTATGCGGCTGCGGGGGAGCGAGTGTTGTAGGCCGGGTCTGCGCTATTCGCACACAACCGAGGCCCCCACCCGCGTTTCGGCAGGTTTCGGGCCGGAAGTGTGCGAATAGCGCAGGTTCAGCCCCAGACGTTCGTGTAATAAGTGCCAACGGCTGCAACCAGCGCGACGGTGCAGGCGGCCACCACCGTGATCGCCGGGCCGCGGGTGGGGGTGCGGCCGGATTCGTCGGTCAGCCGCAGCGGCATCCAGCGCAGCAGGGCCGCGAATGCCAGGATGGCCAGCGGAACGAAGTACCGGCCCTGGACCCCGTCGATGATGTAGAAATCGACCGGCGTGAAGGACATGTACAGCGTTACGTAGACCATCGCCACGCTCGCCGCGACGGTCAGCGCCACGATCAGGGTACGCCGGAAGGTTGCCGTCGCCGGGTTCAGACGTTCGGCGATCCCGGCACTCACCGCGAAGGCGAGCAGGCAGGCCACCACCGTCATCGCCGGCACGTCCACGTATGCGAACCCGAGTTCACCGAAGAACTGGGTGAACCACACCTGGTCGCGCAGGGCGATGCTCTCGGCGAAGGTGTGCCCGAAACCGAGGGGGTCGGTGAGTACACCCTTCAGCTGCTCGCCCGGGTGCACCGTGTACCACTGGTGCTCGGGCCGCATCATGCTCATGCCCTCGCCGGTCGGGGCGGCGATCTTGGTCCAGATCAGGAAGGCGATCGCGCCGATCCCGGCGAACAGCCAGGGCAGTAGGCGCAGCTTGCCGGTCAACCCGTCCGGGCCGGTCAGCCGGAGCCGGTCGGCCGGGACCACCACGACCAGCATCGCGATCAGCACGTAGGTCGGCTTGCTCAGCGGCAGCGCGACGGCTGCGGCCAGCAGGGCAGCGGTCTGGCCGCGGGTGAGTTGCTCGCCCAGGAACAGCGCCCGCACCAGCAGCGCCGACACCATGATCGCCAGCGCATTGGTCACCGTGTCCGCGGTGACCGTGCCCGCCTGGAATACCGCGATCGGCAGCAGCGCCACCGTGGCGGCCAGCCACTGGATCCGGCGCCCGCGCAGCGCGTACAACGCGAATCCGACGATCACCAGATAGGCCAGCAGGCCCGCGAAGCGGGTCAGCAGGAACAGCGATCCGACATCGAGGCCGAGCGCCTCGCCCACCACGATCCCGGCCGCCGCAGGCAGGTACGGCACCGGCGAATACGCCGCGGTGTTGGTGAACCACATCTGCGTGGTCTCGTCCGAGACCGGTGCGGCACCGAGTCGGTCGTAGGCGCCCGGGTCGGCGACCATCGCGTTCGGCTGTGCGGATTCCTCGGGATTGTCGTTGTAGTCGCGGAAGGCGTAGCCCATCAGCGCGTCGACACTGACCGGGATCTGCCCGCCGTAGGCGATACCGCGGTCGTCGTCGATGGTCTGCGGCAGCACCCCGCCGTGCGCCACCTGATAGGCCCGTCCGAACTGGGTGATCTCGTCATGCCCCCAGAACGCGGGCGTCAGCACCGCGAAGACGGTGCCGAAAACGGCGGCCAGCACGGTGAATGCCACCGTGGCCGCGCCGAAACGGTCGCCGAGCCGCTGCAGCGGGCGCATCATCCGGGCGCGTCGAGTATCCGGCCCGGCCGAAGCCGTGGCGTCACCGGTGGCCGGTGCCGCAGCATCGGTAGCGGCCGTCATCGAGCCACTCCGCTGCGGGCGGCGGTACCGTCGCCGGCCCCGTCCGATGTGGCGCCGGTGTCGGCGGTGTGCCCGTCCGACATGGCGCCAGCGTCGGCAGTGCCCTGGTTCGATGTGGCGTCGGTGGTGCGCGTCCGAGTTTCGGCGTCGGTGCTGCTACGGGAGTGCGCGTGCTCGTCGGCCGCCGTGCCCGCGGCAGCTGCCGGCTCGGTTTCGGCAGCGGTGCCGATGTGGCGGATGGCGCCGGTCGTGTCCGTCGGGGTGTCACCGGTTGCCGGAGCCGCATAGTCCCTGGCGACGGACGGGTAGCGCAGGTATACGAGGCGGGCCGCCTCGTGCCGGGAGCGCCGGATGCCGTCCAGGATCAGGCCCGCCGTCCAGGCGAGGCTGCCGAGCAGCAGCAGAGTGAAGCCGAGGAACAGGGTCGGGAAGCGGGGCACCTGGCCGGTGTCGGCGAACTCGATGACGATCGGCACGGTCAGGATCACCGAGACGAGCCAGGCCAGCGTTCCGAACAGGCCGTAGAACGCTACCGGCCGCTCGTGCCGGGCCAGCCCGGCGATCAGCGCCAGGATCTTGGTGCCGTCCCGGTAGGTGCGCAGTTTCGATTCACTGCCGGCGGGCCGGTCCCGGAAACCCACCTCGACGGCGGTCTGCGGTACCCGCAGGTGCAGCGAATGCACGGTGAGTTCGGTTTCGATCTCGAACTCACGCGAGACCGCCGGGAAACTCTTCACGAACCGCCGGGAGAACACCCGGAAGCCGCTCAGCATGTCCTCGACGTTCTCGCCGAACACCTTGCCGACGACGCCGTTGAGCACCTTGTTGCCGGTCTCGTGCCCGGAGCGGTAGGCGGTGCCGGAGTGGTCCTCGCGGCGCACGCCGAGCACGTGGTCGTACGGCCCTTCCAGCAGTTTCTCGATCATCATCGGGGCCGCGGCGGCCTCGTAGGTGTCGTCGCCGTCGATCATCACGTAGATGTCGGCGTCGATATCGGCGAAGGCCCGCCGGACGACGTTGCCCTTGCCCTTGGTGTTCTCGTACCGGACGATCGCCCCGGCCGCGCGGGCCCGCTCGGCGGTGCGGTCGGTGCTGAGATTGTCGTAGACGTAGACGACGATGCCCGGAACGGCGGCCGACAGGTCGCTGACGACCTTCGCGACGGCGGCCTCCTCGTTGTGGCACGGAACCACTGCGGCAATGCGGAGATCGGCGGTATCCACCCGGGTCAATCCTCGATGTCGGCGGTTTCAGGGATCATCGGGAGAGTACCGGTCGGGTGCCCGGGTCGTGCAGGCAGTGTTACCTCGTGCGCGCCCGGTCGGACCGATGACCTGCTGCGGTACCGTCGGCCGCGTGTCACAGCCAGGATCTGCGGTCCCCGAACGCTCCGATGCCCCGGCCCCGCTCCTCGATCGGGTGCGTACCGCGCTGCGGCAGGGCTCGGCCTTCCTGGTGGTCGGCGCGATCGGGTTCCTGGTCGACGCCGGCACCTACAACCTGCTGGTCTTCTGGGGCGGCGGGCTCTCCTTCGAGGAAGGGTTGCTCTACCACGCACCGTTGCCGGCGAAGATCATCGCGATCGCGGTGGCCACCGTGGTCACCTATTTCGGGAACAAATGGTGGACGTTCTCGCACAAGCAGACCGACAATCCGGGTCGCGAATACCTGCTGTATGCGGTATTCAACGTCATCGCCATCGGGCTGCAGCTGGGTTGCCTGGGCTTTTCCAGGTATGTGCTGGACCTGGCGGGTCCGGTGCCGGACAACATCTCCGGCACGCTCATCGGCCAGATCGTGGCGGTGGTGTTCCGGTACTGGGCCTACGACAAGTTCGTGTTCACCGGTACCGCGGAACCGGAGCGCGGCGGCGCGGCGGCAAAGGTTCGTGATTGATATTCTCGCCCCGCCGTGTGCGGCATTCCGGGCGTTGATCGTGCGAAGGATTTCGAGGACTTCATGGAGCAGTCGGCTGACCAGGCCGTAACCGAATCGACCGAGCGGGCCTCGGTCGAGAACAACCGCGTCGTACCGGCCGAACCGGCCCCGGCCCGGCTCGTGCTGCAGCGCGGGGTGTTCAGCGGTCCCTCGCCGCGAGTGAGCGACGAGCTGTACGCCGTCACCTCGGGCGCCGCCTCTCGGGAGCGCCTGCGCCTGCGCCTCGAGAAGGGGACCACCGCCCACACCAACAGCTACTTCGGCCGGTTCGCCGCCTCCTACTGGCAGCGCTGGACCACCGTCACCGAGGTGCAGGCGACGATGGTGCTGGGCGTCGAGAAGTCCGCGCGGGTGCGGCTGGTCGCCTCGGATATCGCCGGGCACCGCCGCATCGTGGACAGTGCTGCCGTCGATGCAGACGGTGTGATCACCCTGTCCGCGCCGCTGGACCAGTTCGTCGACGGTGGCGCGCTGTGGCTGGAGTTCGATGCGGTCGGTGGTGCGCTCACCGTCGCGGAACTCGGCTGGACCGCCGCCGCCCCGGAACAGGTGCGCCCGGTCGCGATCGCGATCTGCACCTTCAACCGGGCCGAGGACTGTGCACACACCGTCGCCGCGCTGGCCTCCGACGAGACCGTGCTCGACACGATCGATGCCGTGTACGTGGTCGACCAGGGCACCGACCTGGTGGAGAGCCGGCCGCTGTTCCAGCAGGTGCGTCCCGATTTCGGGGACAAGCTGCGCTATCTGCGCCAGCCCAACCTGGGCGGGGCCGGCGGGTTCACCCGCGGACTGTACGAGGTGTCGGCGGCGAACGAGCATGCCGATGTCATCCTGATGGACGACGACATCCTCTGTGAGCCGGAGACCGTGCTGCGATTGCGCGCCTTCGCCAATCTCACCGTGGAGCCGACGCTGGTCGGTGCGCAGATGCTGTTCCTGCTCAATCCCGACTACCTGAATGTCGGCGCCGAGGACGTAGCGCTGGACAAGCTGCAGCACGGCCAGAAGGTGCCCAAGGCGCTGCGCAACACCTCCATGCTGAAGAAGAAACAGGAGCGCCGGGTCGATGCCGGCTACAACGCCTGGTGGACCTGTCTGATCCCGGCCGAGGTGGTCGCGAAGATCGGGCTGCCGGTGCCGATCTTCTTCCAGTGGGACGACGTCGAATACGGCCTGCGGGCCCGGGAGAACGGGTTCGTGACCGTGACCCTGCCCAACGCGGCGGTGTGGCATGCCGACTTCTACTGGAAGGACTACGACGACTGGGCCCGCTATTTCAGCACCCGTAACTCGCTGATCGTCAGCTCGCTGCACACCGACCTGGACGGCACGGCGATCACCCGGCAGCTGTTCCGCTACATCGCCGAACTCCTGGTCGCCATGCAGTACGGACTGGTCCACACCACGCTGCAGGGCATCGAGGACTTCCTGAAGGGCCCGCAGGTGCTGCGGGACGGCGGCGTCGAAGCGCTCACCGCCGCCCGGACCAGCCGCGCCGACTACCCGGAGACGATCAAGCATCCCGCGTCGGCGCCGCCGGTGCCCTCGGCCGATGTCCGGGTGCGGCGCGCGGGCGGCGAGCCGAGCCGGGACACCCTGATCCTGATCAAGCGGGCGATCGGACAGTGGTTCGGCCGCACCCAGCACGGCCTGATCGGGGTCACCCGGGAGGACGCGCACTGGTGGCATGTCTCGCTGTTCGACCATGTGGTCGTCACCGACGCCTCCCAGTCCGGCGTCCGGGTCCGCCGCCGGGACAAGGCCCGCGCCAAGGCCCTTCTGTGGCGCACCTTCCGTACGCTGCGCAAACTTCGCAAGGACCTGCCCGACCTGCAGCGGGAGTACCGGGCTGCGATGCCCGAACTGACCAGCCGGGAGAACTGGGCCCGCCTCTACGGCATCGACGGCGACTGAACGCGTGGACCGTTGCGACCTTGCATCGAACTGCGTGGTCTTGCATCGTCGGCGGTGCAAGACCACGCATCTCGATACAAGGTGACGGCTGCCGGCTATCCGGGTTTGCCGAACTGTTCGTTGCGGCCGAGGGAGCGTAGCCGGAACCATTCCTTCAGGCCGGCCGGGTCGCGCCGGGTGACCAGGAAGAACCAGGAGAAGCGGATCCACTCCTGCGGGAGCAATTTGCGCATCCCGGGCTGCGACATCAGGTAGCCGCGGTTGCGGTAGGTGAAGTAGCGTTTCACCGGGTCGTCCGGGTACTGGGTGTGCATTCGGCCGCCCAGGATCGGCTTGAACTCGGCGGCGCCGTTGGGATGCAGGTAGGCCGCTTGCAGGCAGGTGCCGAACGGCAGCCCGGACCGCACCAGGCGGCGGTGCACCTCGACCTCGTCGCCGCGGACGAACAGCCGCAGATCCGGTACGCCGATCAGGTCGACGGCCCGGGCCGAGATCAGCGCACCGTTGAACAGTGAGGCGATCCCGGGCAGGAAGTCCTCGTCGCCGAGTTCGGACCGCAGCCGTCGCCATACGACGCCGCGGCGCAGCGGAAACGCCAGCCGGTCCGGATCGTCGATATCGGCTACCACCGGCGACACCTCCACCAGGCCGTGCCGGTCCGCACAGTCGAGCAGGGTGGCCAGCACCTCCGGGCCGTCCGGGCGGCCGTCGTCATCGGCCAGCCACACCCAGTCGGCACCCATGGTCAGCGCATGCAGCATGCCCAGCGCGAAGCCGCCGGCGCCGCCCAGATTATGCCGGGACCCCAGGTAGGTCGCCTCGATCGGCTGCTGCGCGACCAGCTCGGCCACCTCGTCCTCGTTGGCGTTGTCCACCACGATCAGCTGATCGATCGGCCGCGACTGCGAGCAGAGCACCTTCAGCGATTCGGCCAGCAGCTCACGCCGCTTGTGCGTCACCACGACCGCCACGATCTTCGCGTGCGGCCCGGTATCCGCGGTCAGCGAACCGGGGGAGACCTCCGCTGCGCCTTCCGGCAAGTCGGCGGGGTCGTCGGAAGCTGTGGCGACGAGCGCCGCCGACCCGGTCGCGGTATCTGCGGCCGATTCGGCATCAGTCTTCGGCGCCGACGCGGCGGGCTGTCCGCCCGTTTCCGGCGCAGTGCTGCCGGGGGGCGTTGTGTCCGCGTCGACCGGGCTCGGCACCGTCTCACCGGTGGAGCCGGCCGGGGTAGTTTCGGTCGCTGCCCCGGTGTGCCCGGATTGCTCCGACGGGGATGGGTCGGCCGACCGGGGCGCGACGGGGTCCGGCCGGGTGATGCCGGTCGGGATTCCGGAGGCGGTCGTATCGGGCTGCTGGCCTGTCATGCCTGGTTCTGCTCCAGTTCCGGCTCGGGGGCCGCGCGCTCGTCTTCCATCTCCCGCAGCACCTGGGCCACGTGGTTGCCGGCCTCCGGGCCCTCGTATGCCCGCACCACCTCTTCGATACCGCCGTGCAACCGCACCTGCCCGTGATCGATCCACATCGCGGTATCGCACAGCTGGGCGAGGAACTCGTTGGAGTGGCTGGCGAACACCAGGATGCCGGACCGGGACACCAGTTCCTGCAGCCGGGTGCGCGCCTTCTTCATGAACTCCGCGTCCACCGCGCCGATGCCCTCGTCCAGCAGCAGGATCTCGGGGTCGATCGAGGTCACCACACCCATCGCGAGCCGCACTCGCATACCGGTCGAATAGGTGCGCAGCGGCATGGACAGGTATTCGCCCAGTTCGGTGAATTCGGCGATCTCGTCGATCTTGGCCAGCATCTGCTTGCGAGTCTGCCCCAGGAACAGGCCGCGGATGATGATGTTCTCGAACCCGGAGATCTCCGGATCCATCCCGACACCCAGATCGAACACCGGCGCCACCCGGCCGCGGATCCGGGCGCTGCCGCGCGACGGCTCGTAGATGCCCGAGAGCAACCGCAGCAGCGTCGACTTACCGGCGCCGTTGTGCCCGACCAGGCCGACCCGGTCACCCTCCTGCAACGACATGGTGATGTCGCGCAGCGCCTCGACCACGACCACATCGGAGTTGTTCCGGCCGATCGCGCCGCCGGCCTTGCCCAGGAACGCTTTCTTCAGCGATCGCGACTTGGCGTCGAAGATCGGGAACTCGACCCAGGCCTGATGGGTTTCGATACTCACACGACTCATCGCAGCTCTCCTACACCCAGTACGGAACGCGGGCCCGGTACTGCTTCAAGGCCAGGATCGCACCGATCCAGCCGACCACGGTGATCGCCCCGACGATCACCCAATGCCGCAGTTCGGACGGTTCGCCCAGCAGCGGGGCGCGCACGATCTCCAGGTAGTGGAAGGTCGGCACGATCTCGACCAGCTTGGCCCGGTCGCTCATCCCGCCGACCGAATTCTCGAGCGCGGCCGTGGACCACATGACCGGGGTCAGCACGAAGAGCATCAGCGTGGTGCTGCTCAGGATCGGCCCGATATCGCGGTACCGGGTGCTGAAGATGCCGAACAGGATCGTCACCCACATGGCGTTCAGGAAGAGCAGCAGGATCGCCGGCAGCACCAGCAGCACCGAGGCGTCCAGATCCCGCCAGATCGAGAAGCCCACCAGCAGCAGCAGATAGATGGCCGCATTGTGGGCGAAGAACAGGAACTGCCGCCAGACCAGGCGATACACGTGCACGCTCAGCGCCGAGGGCAGCTGTTTGATCAGTCCCTCGTTGGCGATGAACACATCCGAGCCCTCGAGGATCGACGCCTGGATCACGTTCCAGACGATCAGGCCGACCGTCACATAGGGCAGGTACTCGCTGAGCGGCTGATCCAGCAGCGTGGAATACAGCAGCCCCATCGCCAGCGCCTGCAGCCCGGTGGCGATGGTGATCCAGAACGGCCCCAGCACCGAGCGCCGATACCGCTGCTTGATGTCCTGCCAGCCCAGCGACAGCCACAGTTCGCGCTGGGCGAAGCCGTCCCGCATGTCCTGGAACGCGCGGCGGAAGGTCTGCGAATCTGAAACCATCGGGCTCGCGGTCAACAGCGGTGTGCCCGCGCCGGGCTCGGCGACGGTTTCGTCGGGACGTTCGTGGTCGACAGAATGCACGGAGCTCTCTTCGGGTCGCGCGTCATCCGGTTCGGACACCGATTCGGGGCGAGCGGCTGCGGCTGGCACGATGCACGACCCTACCTTCCGTACCGTCCTCCGGGACTGCAGGTGGGGTCGCGATGCGGGTGCTTCGGTGGCGGGCCGCCGCCCGACGGTGGCGGTTCACAGATACTGGCCGGTGCCACCGCCGGTGTGCGCACCGCGCGGATCGCCCGCATGCAGGCCCGGGGGCAACGCACCCTGCCGCATCTGTTCCAGCTGTGCCCGGGCCGCCATCTGCTGGGCGAACAGCGCGGTCTGGATGCCGTGGAACAGGCCTTCCAGCCAACCGACCAGCTGTGCCTGAGCGATCCGTAGCTCCGCGTCCGAGGGCACCGCATCCTCGGTGAACGGCAGCGTGAGCCGCTCCAGTTCCTCGCGCAGTTCCGGCGCCAGACCCTGTTCGAGTTCCCGGACCGAGGACTTGTGGATGTCCTTGAGCCGGTTGCGGCTGGCCTCGTCCAGCGGTGCCGCGCGCACCTCCTCCAGCAGCTGCTTGATCATCGTGCCGATGCGCATCACCTTGGCCGGTTGCTCGACCATATCGGCCAGCGATTCGCCGGCGTCGTTCTCGGAATCCCCGGTCGACTGCGCGCCGTCGGCAGCCACCTGCCCGGCGGCTGCGTCGACGGCGTCGGCCGGCACCGTCACCGGCCGGCCGTCGGGGCCGATCACGACGATGGATTCGGGGGCTTCCTCCGAGTTCGTCATGCACCCCATCATGTCGTGTGCGGCGCGATCGTGCTAACCCGGCGGGGGTGTCGGACGGGTGGGTGCGTGCTGCCGCGGATGCGGTGTGCGGCGCCGGATCGGCGCGGTACGGGTGACGCGGGTGGGCTCGCGTCTGCGATCCGGGGGAACACTCGGTCGGTTGCCCGGATCGGCGGACACGGTTACGCGGTGTGCTCGGCTGCGCCTAAAGTGGCCTGCATGACTTACGACGTCGCGAGGGTTCGGGGACTGATTCCCTCCCTGGGCGACGGCTGGATCCATCTGGACCCGCAGGCGGGGATGCTGGTTCCCGATTCGGTATCGCGTGCCGTCTCGACCGGTTTCCGGACCTCCTCCTTCACGCACGTCGGCCGGCACGGCGCGGCGGTGCGCAGCGGCGCGATCCTCGATGCCGCCCGGGAGGCGGTCGCCGACCTGGTCGGTGGTGATCCCGCCGGGGTCGTCCTGGGTCCGGACCGGGCGGTACTGCTGGCCTGGCTGGCCGAATCGCTGAGTTCCCGCCTGGGCCTCGGCACCGGCATCGTGCTGTCCCGGCTCGACGACGAAGCCAATGTGGCGCCGTGGCTGCGGATCGCCAACCGGTACGGCGCGCATGTGCGCTGGGCCGAGGTGGAGATCGAGACCTGCGAGATGCCGGCCTGGCAGTTCGAGGAGCTGATCGGGCCGACGGCCCGTCTGGTCGCACTCACCGCGGCCTCGCCGATCGTCGGTTCCGCGCCGGCGGTGCGGGTGGCTGCCGACCGGGTGCACGATGTGGGCGGGCTGCTGGTCGCCGACGCCTTCGGCGCCGCCCCGTACGCGCCGATCGACATCGAGGAACTCAATGCCGACGTGGTCGCGGTGAGCGCGCCGTCGTGGGGTGGGCCGCAGATCGGTGCGCTGGTTTTCCGCGACCCGGCGTTCCTGGACCGCATCCCGTCCATGTCGCTGAACCCGTACGCCAAGGGCGCCGAACGGCTCGAGGTGGGCGGTCACCAGTACGCGCTGCTCGCCGGGCTCACCCAGTCGATCGACTATCTGGCCGGTCTGGACGAGGCCGCCACCGGTACCCGCCGGGAACGCCTGGAGGTTTCCATCACCTCCCTGCAGGACTACCACGATCAGCTGTTCGACCATCTGATGGCGGTTCTCGACGAGGTGCCCGACCTGACCGTCATCGGCCGCGCCTCCACCCGTATCCCCACCGTCAGCTTCACCATGGCGGGAATGCAGGCGGAGAAGATCGCCGCCGAACTGGCCGATCGCCGCATCGGCACCCTCAGCGGCGTCCACGGCGGCAGCCGGCTGCTCGACGCCCTCGGCGTCAACGACGAGGGCGGCGCCGTCACCATCGGCCTGGCGCCTTACACCACCCGCTTCGAGATCGACCAGCTCGGCCGCGCCCTCACCGAGCTTCCCCGCTAATGGTTGCCGTGGCAGCTCCTACCGGGTGCGGACGTTACTGCGGGAGCACCAGGCGCTCGGTGACCAATCCGGTGTAGCGGTCGGCTTCGGCCACATCGAACGGCGACAGTGCACCGCCGAACGTCAGCTGCACGATGCCGCGACCGACGCGCACGCTCACTGTGTCGACGACGACATCGAGCTGGAAGCCTTCCACCGAAATCGGGACGGTCATCCGGCATCCGTCGCATGGACGCCCCTCTCGATCGCTGCGCGGCTCCGACTCCACGGTTGGGCCGGGGAACCGCATGAGCCGCCTCGAACACGAAACATCCCCTGACCTTCAGCGCTGGTCAGGGGATGTTGACTGTGCGCCCGAAGGGATTCGAACCCCTAACCTTCTGATCCGTAGTCAGATGCTCTATCCGTTGAGCTACGGGCGCATATCTGCACTGTGTTCAGTTGTCGCCCGGGTGACCGGGCGTGGCGGAGGCGAGAGGATTTGAACCTCCGGTCCCCGTGAAGGGACAACTCATTAGCAGTGAGTCCCATTCGGCCGCTCTGGCACGCCTCCTGGAGCCTTCTCTTCGAGGGCAACCGGTCCTTTCGAACCGCCGGGAATGAAGATTACACGAGTGCGCGACCGGGGCCAAAACGCCTGGTCATTCAGCGTAGGTTGCTGTCGAACCAGTCGTAGATCCGGGTCTGTGAGTCGATCCGGATCGCGGCGTCGTCCTCGTCCTCGCCGTCCGGACGGTCGGCGCGGTGGCTCAGACCGGGGTAGGTGATGGTGAGGCTGGCGACGTTGGCGCGTGCGGTGGCGTCCCGCAAGCGATCCACCTCGTCGGGTGGGGTGGCCGGATCGTCCGCACCGAACAGGCCGAGCCAGGGCGCCTGCAGCCGGTCGGCGACGTCGATCAGGGCCTCGGCCTGCTCGTCCAGCTTATCGGAGATGCCGGGTGCGGCGACGCTCACGGCGGCGCCGATCGGCCGGTTGGTGGCGACCAGGAACGCGGCCGTGCCTGCAGTGTCGAAGCCGAGCACGCCGATGGTGTCGGCGAACACGCCGCGCCGGGTGAGCCAGTCGAAGCTGGCGTCGAAATCGGCGAACAGGTCGTCGCCGAACACCTGCCCGCCCGCGGCGGCACCGGGACGGTGGAACAGGTTCGGGGCGACCACGATCCAACCGTCGGTGGCCAGCGACAGCATCAACTCGTTCAGCGCGGGCGGGAACTCCTTGGATTCGTGCAGCACGATGATGCCGCCCCGGGCAGCTCGGTCCGGTTCGACGACGGTGATCGGTACCGCCTCGGCCGTTCCGGAGTCCGATTCGTCCGGACCACGCAACGGAGCGAGGTCGTCATAGCTGCCCGGCATGTCCCCAGGGTAGTTCCGGCCGATCCGGTTGGGTAGGGATTGTGCAGGTCGTCGGCGGGTCGCCGCACTGCTCGGCGCCGTCGTTGCCGAAGTAGGCTGGAGGCGTGACAGCGCACATCCGGCCCGACCTCGCCACGATCCCCGCCTACACGCCGGGGCGCAGCCATCCGGGTGCGGTGAAACTCGCCAGCAACGAGACCACGCACGGACCGCTGCCGAGCGTCATGAAGGCGATCACCGAGGCGGCAGAGCTGGCCAACCGGTACCCGGACAACCAGTCCACCGAGCTGCGGGCACACCTGGCCGGTTTCCTCGGGGTGCCCCCGGACCGGGTGGCCGTCGGCTGCGGCAGCGTCGCCCTCTGCCAGGAGCTGGTGCAGATCACCTGTGCCGGGCCGGCCGACGAGGTGATGTTCGCCTGGCGTTCGTTCGAGGCGTATCCGATCATCGCTCAGGTCGGCAACGCGACTGCGGTGCCGGTGCCGCTCACCGCCGACCACGGACACGACCTGGACGCCATGGCTGCGGCGATCACCGAACGCACCCGGCTGATCTTCGTCTGCAATCCGAACAACCCGACCGGCACCGCGCTCACTCGCGCCGAACTGGTGCGTTTCCTGGACCGGGTGCCGCCCGGCGTGCTGGTCGCGTTGGACGAGGCGTACTACGAGTACGTGCGGGCGGCGGACGGCCCCGACGGTGTGGAGCTGGCGAGCACCCGCCCGAACGTGGTGGTGCTGCGCACCTTCTCCAAGGCCTACGGGCTGGCCGGCCTGCGGGTCGGGTACGCCGTCGGCGACCCCGAGGTGATCACCGCGCTGGCGAAGGTGCACACCCCGTTCAGCGTGAACCGGGTGGCGCAGGCCGCGGCGCTGGCCTGCCTGGAGGCCCGGCACGAGTTGCTGGACCGCACCGATGCCGTGGTCGCCGAGCGTGATCGGGTGCGTTCGGCACTGCTGGCCGCCGGCTACGAGGTGCCGCCCAGCGAGGCCAACTTCGTCTGGTTGCCGCTCGGTGAGCGCAGTGTCGGCTATGCGGAGGCCAGCGCCGAGGCCGGTGCGGTGATCCGCCCGTACCCCGGCGACGGGGTACGGATCACCATCGGCGACCCGCACGAGAACGACCGCTTCCTGGCCTTCGCGACCGGGGCCGGGCTACAGCTCCGCTGAGCCGCTCAGCCCGAGGGCCCTTCGGGCCGCACGCTTCTGGCGGAGACGGAGGGATTTGAACCCCCGGTGGTTTTACCCACGCTCGCTTTCAAGGCGAGTGCATTCGGCCGCTCTGCCACGTCTCCTCGGACCTCGATCGTAACCGAAGGCCCGTCGAGGCGGGGTGGCCGCTGGCGGTGGGTGCGCGGGGACGCCAGGATGGGGTGGTGCATGCAATCGAGCTGAACGGGTTCGGTGGGCCCGAGGTGATGGAGTGGACCGAGTCGGTCGATCCGGTGTTGGGCGCCGGTGAGGTCCTGGTCGAGGTGATCGCGGCCGGGGTGAATCGGGCGGATCTGCTGCAGCGTCGCGGTCTGTACCGCCCACCCGCGGATGCCACTTCGGTGCCGGGGCTGGAGTGTTCCGGAACGATTGTCGAGGTCGGTAGCGGTGTGCGTGACTGGCACGTCGGGGACCGGGTGTGCGCCTTGTTGTCCGGCGGCGGCTACGCGGAGCGGGTGGCGGTACCGGCCACCCAGTTGCTGCCCATCCCGGACGGGTTGGATTCGGTGGCAGCCGCGGGCCTGCCCGAGGTGGCGGCGACGGTGTGGTCGAACCTGGTGCTCACGGCCGGGCTGCATGCGGGCCAGCTGGTCCTGATCCACGGTGGTGGCGGTGGGATCGGCACGCACGCCATCCAGGTGGCCAAACAGCTGGGTGCCCGGGTGGCGGTGACTGCCGGTTCATCGGAGAAACTGCAACGGTGCGCCGAGCTGGGCGCGGATATCCTGATCGACTACCGCAACGACGACTTCGTGGCCGAAGTTGCCGCGCTGCCCTCCGGCTCGGGCGGCAACGGTGCCGACATCATCCTGGACAACATGGGCGCCGCCTATCTGGCCCGCAACGTCGAGGCGCTCGCGCCGTACGGGCGGCTGGTGGTCATCGGCATGCAGGGCGGGGTCACCGGTGAACTGAATCTCGCCGCTCTGCTGGGCAAGTGGGGCACGATCCACGCCACCAACGTGCGCAATCGGCCGACCTCGGGCCCTGGCAGCAAGGCCGAAATCATCACCGCCGTCCACGATCACGTCTGGCCGTTGGTCGCCGAAGGCCGGATCGCCCCGATCGTGCACGCCGAACTGCCTATCACCGAGGCGGCCGAAGCGCATCGAATGCTGGACGATCCCGACACGTTCGGCAAAGTCCTATTACGCGTGCCGGACTGAGCGGTGACTGCGCTACTCGCACACAAAAAGCGTCGAATGGCCGAAATCGCGCGATCTGATGCAGTTCTGTGCGAATAGCGCAACTCTACGATCAGCGGAACCGTCGGCGAGGACACCACCGGCGCCGGTCTCGAAGCACCCGCTCGACCTCGTCGACGCAGGTATCGCAGTAGTCGATGATGTCGCCGGCGGCGTAGCGCAGCAGAAACCAGCCCTGCGCCAGCAGCCAGTTCTGTCGGCGCCGGTCGCGGCGGAAGGTCGCTCGATCGCAGTGGAACTCCCAGCCGTCGATCTCGACAATCGTGCGGGAAGCTTCGTCGACGAAGTCGCAAACATAGGGACCGACCTCGTGGTTGGCGAGGAGGAACAGATTGCGTCGGGCCAGGGCCCGGGCGAAGCGCCGCTCCGGCTCGGACAGGGCTCGGGTGGCCGCCTCACGGAGCTGGCGATGTACTGCCCGCGTGCCATGGCTGCCGGGTCGGCACAGCTCCAGAACGTTGCGGCGGGGGACGGTTCGTCCGAGGTGGCGGTCGACCAGACGGTCCGCGGCGGGCTGCGACAGCACCCCGATGCAGTCGACCAGCGTCTGCGCGGGGCTCACCATCGGGAATTCACGGGTGTCGTCGAGCGCAGCTGCGGGCAGGTCCTTGCGGTAGAGCTTTACCCAGGCCGGCGCTCGCCGGGAGATGGTAACCGGGACCGTTGCCTCGTAGACCTCGGGTTCGTCCAGCATGCCCCACAACCAGGCAGCGGTTCGGTGGCTGAGCCGTGCTTCGGGGATCCAGGCGACGACTGCGGCCGCCCGGTCCTGCGCGCTCGGTGGGCCGACGGCATAGACGCCGGAAAACAGGCGGGTATAGGTGCCGCGGCGAAGCCGGTAGTCGATGGTCCGGGCGGGGATGCCTGCTGCCCGGAGTTCCGCGCGAGTTCGGATGGTGGACATACGGTGATCGTTGTCTGCGTGGCCGACCGGTTCGGGCGGAGTGACCCGTGTCTGTGGATTGCTGTGGCCTGTGGACAATTGGGCCGAGCCGTAGGCGCGTCCTACTTCCAGGCAGGCAGGTCCGGAAGCGGGCCGGGGAGGGTGTCGCCGGTGGAACGGCCGAGGAGCCATGCCAGTACGGCGTGGGCCGGGCCGAGAACGGTATGGGTCGGGCGGCTGCTGCCGACCGTGGTAATGAATTCGGAGTCGGTGGTCTGGATGTCGAAAGCCGGTGTATCGGTCAGCTTCCCGGACAGGTCGCGGGCGGCCTCGGGGAGGAGCCGGTCGACGAAGGCACGGGGCCAATCTGCTGAGGTGTAGCCGATGCCCAGATCGACGTGATGGATTTCGACTTCCCGTAACCGCATCCACGGGACACCCGCGGCGGGAAGTGCGCCGCCTTGGCGATTGCGGACCTGGTGCTGCCAGGCGTCGTCGGGCAGGGTGCGTCCGAGCGCGAGGAATCGGCGGTGGCCGGCCTCGACGTCCTCCCGCTGGACCTGTACCGGCCGGCCGGCTCCCGCCTCGATATCGGCGTCGCGCGACGCCGCACTCGGGTACTGCGGGATCTCGGTGCCGGAGTGGGCCCACAGCAGCAGGTTGAGCAGGCTGTCCGCGTTGCGGGCGAGGTGGGTCAGGACGTGGCCTCGTGACCATCCGGGTAGCTGTGAAGGTTCTCCGAGTTCCGACTCGGACATGCCCGAGATGGCCGATATCAGCCGCTCGGTGCCCGCTGCCACCAGATCCAGATCCGCTCGAACCGCGCCGTCGCTCGCCATGCGCCCATTCTCGCCTGTTTGGACCGGTCGCACTGTCATCGAGGTCGCGGCGGTGCGGCCACGTCACCCCACACCGTTTCTACCGGCCTACCCACAGGC
The DNA here is from genome assembly GCF_056627695.1 of Nocardia sp. KT25-26. NCBI lineage: Bacteria > Bacillati > Actinomycetota > Actinomycetes > Mycobacteriales > Nocardiaceae > Nocardia > Nocardia sp. KT25-26. The sequence goes on from NZ_CM152813.1 coordinate 517,158, forward strand.
TGCTGTCAGGTTCGCTGGGCAGGCTGGAATTCGACAAATTCGAGCGAGGAGGTTCCGGTGACGTTTCTGACCGTATCGGCCGGGTTCATGATGTTGACGGCGATGGTGCTGTCCGGGTTCATGGCGGAGCACGCACCGCGTTCGGTCGTGCGCGTGCGGTCGGACCGGCGGTGATCAACGTTCGGTGAGCTCGCGCTGCACCCGATCGGCCGCGGCCACCGGATCCTCGTGCTCCCAGATCCGGATCACCAGCCAGCCGGCCTCGCGGAGGGCGGCGTCGGTGGCGCGGTCGCGGGCGACGTTGGCGGCCAGCTTGTCCGCCCACCATTGCGCGTTGTTCTTCGGGTCGGTGGCATGTTCCGGGCAGCGGTGCCAGAAACATCCGTCCACGTAGACGGCGATCCGGCGGCGCGGGAACACCAGGTCGGCCCGGCGCCGTTGCCCGCGTAGCGGGGCGCGGTCGACGAAGTAGCGCAGCCCACGCCGGTGCAGCTCCCGGCGCAACGCCAGCTCCGGTTCGGTGCCGGTGCGCCGCTGCCGCGACATCCGGGCGCTGGTCACCGGGTCGGTGCCCGGCCGGTTCTGGGACATCAGCGATCACCTGCCTCGAACGCTACCCGGCCGGACACGGCGATTCCGGGTCACGCGGCCGAACCGCTCATCCGATCGAGATGGACCTGCACATCGTCCAGGAATCCCGGTGGGAAGCGCAGGTTGCCCATTCCGGTGCGCCGGAGGAACCCGGCGGTGGCCCGGGCAGAGAGCAGCTGTGTATCCGTGAGGAAGTGTCGCAGGTCCTCGTAGGGTTCGTGGACCGGCCAGGTGCTCAGGGGGACTCGGTGGGCGGTTCCGGAAGCACCCCATGCGGCGGTGGGCCAGGCGTGTCCGGGGCGAATCGGTTCGCCGGTGTCCAGCGGGGTTCCGGGTGCGGCGAGCCGACCGGCGACCCAGCTCGCCATTCGCACGCTGACGGCGTTGCCGACCAGTTTCCAGCGGTGGCCGCGTCGCACGCCGGGCACCGTCAGCGCCGGTGCGGTCCACCCCGGGGCGAATCCCTGCAGTCGTTCACCGTCGACGATGCCGGGTGTGACGATTTCGCCGGAGGGCAGCCGAACGGCGGGCGGGCTCGCGATTCCCAGCCCGGAGCCTCCTTTGAGGGTGGGCACTGCATTCACCGCCCAGCCGAGACCCCGGACGCCCTCGGTCCAGTAGAAGCCGCACGGGTCGTGGGCGGGGTCGCCGGATTCGCGCGGCCCGGCTTCGTCGGCGAACAGGACGGTGCGGGGGTCCTCGGTACGGGAGGCCAGCATCAGCACCCGTTGCCGGCGCTGCGGCAGCCCGAAGGCGCGCGCATCGACCACCCGGTAGGCCCAGCGGTAACCGAGCTCTTCCAGCGCGCCGGTGATGTGCCGCATGGCGGCGCCGCGACCCAGCTGCAGCATGAACGGCACGTTCTCGATGAGCAACCAGCGCGGCCCGCGCTTGCGGCGGACCAGCCGGAACACCTCGCCGACCAGGCCGGAACGCTGTCCGGTGATCCCCGCCGTGCGCCCCGCCTGGGACAGGTCCTGGCAGGGAAACCCCGCTGCCACCAGTTCGGTGCCGCCCGGCAATGCGCGCAGCCGGGTGACATCGGCGTGCAACGGGACGTCGGGGAACTGCGCACCGAGTACCCCCTGCGCACCCGGGTCGATTTCGCACAGCAGTTCGGTTTGCCAGCCGTGCTCGGTCAGCCCGAGCTCCAGCCCGCCGATTCCGGCAAACAGCCCGACCATCCGCGCGCTCGTCACCGACTGTCCCTTTCCGCCAGCTGTTGTGCGGGCAACGTTACTCGAGCCGGTGCCCCGGGAGCGACTCGTCACCGGTCCGAGGCCACCGGAGGCACGGCGATCTGCGGGTAACGGCTTACCGTAGAGGGGTGACGACTCCAGCCCCGGGCAACGACGGCCCCTCCGAGCCCAGACCGGCGGTCCGCTGGCCGACGGTGCTCACCTGGCGATCCCCGGACAATATGCGCATGGAGTCGGTTCGGGTGACGGTCAACGGCAACCGGATCCGGGCCGCCGGCCGGATGATCGGCGCCGCCTGTGACGAGCACCCGGCCTTCAGCGCCTCCTACGATCTGGTCACCGACGAGCAGGGGGCGACCCGGCGGTTGTCGCTGCGGGCGACCACGGCAGCCGGTGAGCGGCACGCCTCGATATCGCGGGACGAGGAGAACTACTGGCTGGTGGATGCGGGCGGCAACCATCAGCGGTCCATGTTCGGGCATGCGCTCGACGTCGATGTGGTGCTGAGCCCGTTCTTCAACACGCTGCCGATCCGGCGCTTCGGACTCCAGCACAGCGTCGGCGACGTCCAGGTGCCGGTCGTCTATGTCCGGTTGCCGGAGCTGCTGGTCGCCGAGGCCGACCTGACCTACAGCAGCGCCGCCGACGGCATCAGCGTGCTCTCACCGGTGTCCAGCGCCACCCTGCGGGTCGACTCAGACGGTTTCCTGCTGGACTATCCGGGCCTGGCCGAACGGATCTGACCCCGGAAAGCAGAAAACCCCCGCACCGGATGGTGCGGGGGTTTTCCCAGCGGTGGCGGTGGGATTTGAACCCTTCTTACCCTAGTGGTCAGGGGGTCGATATCGTACTGACCTGCAATAATGCCTAATTGGGATTCACGGTGTATCACGGTGTTTCGACGGCGATTGTGGGCAATATGTGGGCACGCCTCAGCCGGTCGAGATCGGTCCGGGTGGATCTCGGTTCCGCTACGGGTGCAGGGTGGATTCGACTTCGGTTATCCGTTGCTCGAGGCGGATGGAGCCGAGTTCGGCGGTGTCGGTGCGGATGCGGTCGAGGATGTGGCGGGCGGTGGCAGTGTCGCCGGCGCGGGCGTGTGCTTCGGCGAGCCATGACCGGTACAACGCTGCCTCGCGTTGGTGGCCGGCGGGGTATCGGTCCACGATCGGTGACAGCAGGGACTCGGCGGTGGTGGTGTCGCCGAGCTGGACGGCGCAGCGGGCGCGCATGATGTCGATCTCGTCGCGGTCGAACCAGTACGTCCAGTCGGGTTCGGGGTCGCCGGGCCGGCGATGGTCGTAGTCGTCGTCCACGCGGTCGAGGGCGCGGTGGGCGCTGTCGACGTGGCCGGCCTTCGCCGCGGCCCAGGCGATTCGTTCGCCGAGCAGGGCACGCACGATCGGGGGCGCGTCCGCGCGGGCACCGTGGGCGGCGGTGCGTGCCAGCAGCAGGGCATCGGCGGGGGTGGCGGTGTTGGTGAGCATGTAGGCCAGGGTCGAGAACAGTTGCCCGGCAAGGGCGCGGTCGCCGGCTTCGCTCGCGGCGGTCACGCCGTCGAGGTAGATCCGTTGCGCCTGCCGGTACCGTCCGGCGTCGGCGTGGACCCAGCCGCCGAGCTGGGACAGTTCGCCGACCACCCGCAGTAGCCGGTGGCGGGTGTCGGGGGTGTGGCTGCCGTCGCGGACCACGGTCTTCGCGGCGTCGAGGTCAGCGCGGACGATGGGGTGCAAGGTGGTGCCGGCGATCACGTCGTCCAGGCGGCGGAGCTGGATCACGCGACGTTCCATCTCGTCGGCCAGGCCGTCGCCGATCCGGCGCCCCGCGGCCAGGTGCAGCGTCGCCGGGGACTCGGTGACGAGCCACTCATGAGCGATCCGCAGCGGGTCACCGGCCGGGGGCGTGACGGTGGCGGGGTCGGCGTCCAGGGCCGCGGCGTAGGCGCGCCGGATCTCGGGTGAGACCGGCCGCAGTCCCCGTTCGATCTGGGACAGGTACGCGGCGGACCAGTGCACTCGCTTCGCCAGCTCCCGCAGACCGACCCCGGCCTGTTCCCGGGCGGCCCGCAGCATCGCACCCGATACCGGTGTGTCGTCCATTCCCCGCACCCCTCGCGACCGTCTGCACTGTGCGAACACCTGCGAACGCTGTGCGAACACCGTAAGCGCTCGGGCGCCGCGGTGGCGTGCCTACCGTCCGATTCAGCACCTGCCGCCGGGTGCGGTGAACCTCGGCGGCGGGTGCCACCAACCGGGTGGGTACGGCAGGCGTGCCCCGATCGACGGCGAAGGGGTGGACGTGGAGCACACCGACGACGAGGACCAGGCGGGCGGCGAGTGGCAGGCGATGCTGCGGCAGCTGCACGACGATGTGATGGCCGCGCTCGCGGTGATCGGCGACGAGGGCGGGCCGCGGTGAACGGGCCGGCCGCGGTGGGGTGGATCAACTACGACGTGAGCCGGGCGCCGGAATGGGATGCCGCTCGGGTGCGGCAGTTGGCCCGGCGGCTCGGCTACCGCCTGGTGTTGCCGTCGCCGGTGTCGCTGCTGCCGCTGCCGGATCACGTGCGTGATGCCGGCGCCGAGACGGTGTTGATCCCTGCCCCGGGCCACTTGTCGGCGCTGGAGTTGGACGCGGTGCTGCATGTCGCCGATGTCGAATCGGCTGTGCCCCGACTGTCGTTCGGCCGGTGGTCGATGACGGAGGTGCAGCGGTGAACGGGTGGACGGTGTTCTGGCTGGTCGTGGCGGTCGGGCTGCCGCTGCTGGTGCTGGCCGCGGCAATCTGGTGGCCAACCCGCGGCGAGTAGCCGGCCGCTCGAGCGGCCCTCCCTCGTCGTGTTCCGGTTGATATCGTCGGGCCACACATCGACCGGAGGGGGAACCCGAACATGCGTACCGCTGCCACGATGGCCGGCGCCTGCATCGTCCTGCTCGGCCTGACCGCCTGCAACGACACCGACGAGACCGGGCAGCCGGTCACCGAGCCATCTACCACCGCGGCCGACGTGGCTCTGTGGAATCCGTGCGACGAGATCTCCGATGAGGCGATCGCTGCGGCCGGGGTCGATCCCGCATCCACGGTGATCGGTATCGGTGGCCGGCCGCAATCGGGTTGGGAGATCTGCGGCTGGCGCGGCGACGAGTACGCCGTCACAGTGTTCTCGTCCGCACGCCCGGTGCAGTGGTACGAGGACAAGGTGGGCAACGTCGAGTTCCAGGACGTCACCCACGCAGGCCGCACCGGCCGGCAGTTCAAGGTCGAGGGCGGGCTGTACGACCTGAGGTGTGATGTGGTGTTCCGTGCTGCGCAGGGAACGGTCCAGATCAAGGTGCAGAACGATCCGGTCCTGGATGACATCCCGGCACCGTGCGACTCCATGGCCCAGGTCGCCGCCGCCCTGGTGCCGACGTTTCCGAGCTGACCACACAGGGGGACACGATGACCGAACAGACCCAGTATCAGCAGCTGTTGGCGCAGGCCCGGGCAGGTGAGATCTACCTGGACGACGAGGTCGCCGCGTACCAGATGCACAAGGCCTGCGAGAAGCGGATAGCAGACCTCAAGGAATTGCTTGTCGTCGCTGGTGACCTGCAGAACATCGGCAGCTTCGGTGACTTCAAGATGGCCAAGGACATCGAAGCCAAGTACCTCCGGCAGGCCACCGGCTCACCGAACTCGATCGACAGCGTGCTTCTCAAAGACATCGAATCGGTTCAGGCGCTGCAAGAAGTGTTCGCGATCAGCTTCCGGCGAGTCACCGGGACGGATATCGAGAACGCGAACGCTCTGGACTACCAGACCGACCAGATCGACTGACCGACCGGAGCGGGGCAGTGTCGTACCCTCGCTGTCAGGAAAGCCACCGGGGCCGGGCCGGCCCACAGCCAGCGCCCGGAACACCCCGGTGGTAAGGCCGCGGAGGGGCCGCGGCAGCCCGTTCGAACCCTGCCGGTATTCGAACGGGTGTTCTAATTTCTGACCCCCGATAATCGAACGTTATCGGTGGTCAGGAGCCGCCGCCGATAGTCACCGACCACACCGCAGTGGGGCATTCCCAGCCCGCGGCGAGTGTCTGTTCGGCGACGGCCTGGTGTTCGTTGATCTCGTGTTGGGTGGCGTAATTGACCAGTACTGCGTCACGCCACACGGTGACCGGGCCGGTTGCGAACAGGGTGGGGCCGAGTCCGGTGTAGCCGGCGCTGAAAACGTATTGGTGCCCGTCGGGTGTGGTGCGGGTGCTCTGGCCGGGGACACGGAATCCGGTGGTGCCGATCGCAGGTTCACGGATCACCAGGCGCGCGGTGGTGAGTTCGGCGAGCTGGGCGGGGTCGGCGTGGATCACGCCGGTGTGTCCGGTCTCGGCGAGTGCGGCTTCCAGGATGCCGAGTCCTGCGGTGATGGTCGCGGCCGGGCCGAGGTCGACCGCGGCGGCGCCGAGCAGGCCGGCGACGTGCTCGCCGAGGTGCCGTTCGGCCTGGAGGTTCAGTAGTTGCATCGCGTTGGTGCGCAACTTGTCGGCCGGTTCGCCGAGTTGGCATTCGTCTGATGCCCATACTGTGACCGCGGCGAAGGTGTCCCAGTCGGGGCGGGCGCCGGCCTTGCGGGCCTCGCCGGGGTCGACGGGGCACAGCCCGGTCGGCCAGGTCCCGGAGTTGCCGCAGTTCCGCGGTTCCCAGTCGATGCCGAGCGGCAATCGTTCCTCCGGTCCGACGTCGAGGACGGTCAAGCCGGGGCCGGGGGTCAGTAGGCCACCGCGGCGCGGCTGGAGCAGTGGCGGGGTGTGGGTGAGTGTCATGTCAGTTTCCCTTCTGGGTGACGCGGCGTGCCCACCGCTCCACGCCGTCGATGTCGACCAGCGCGCCCGGTACTTCGTACGCTGTACGTCGATGCTTGGCGCCGAACCGTTTCTCGTCGGCGCGGAGCTCGGTCACCGGATGCATCGACGCGACAGGTGGTAGCGCCCAGTGGTCGCGTCGGTCGGCCGCGATGTGGAATCGGGTACGCGACTGGGCGGACTTCCACGCCTCCAGGCCGTCTTTGCGCAGGATCTTGTTCGCGGCGGCGAGCCGGGACTCGATCCCTTCACGCTCGGCGGCGGCAGCGCGCCGGTCCGCTTCGGCCTGTTCGGCAGCACGTGATTCCTGGACTCGGGCACTGTTCCAGCGCTCGACAACCTTCTCCGCCTGGTCGAGCTGCGACCCGAACCGCTCGGTAGCCGACTTGATCGCGGCGGAGAACTCGGCTCGCGCTCGAGCGAGCATGATCTGTGCATCGCAGGCGGTGGCGTGCATCTGCATGTACTTCCATGCACCGTCCGGGTCTTCGGCGATCGCGGCAATGACCGCACGGAGACCGTCGACCGCGTGCTCCGTACGGGCGTCGAGTTCCTCGGGGGCGCCGAGGTGCCGGCGGATCGACTCGGCGACCGGTGCCGCGGCCGGCACGTCCGGGACGCGGCCGAACGAGGCGAGGCGGGCGCGTGCCGGGTTCTCGGCGAGCTGGGTGGCGAATGATCGGGCATCCACGGTGTCAGTCCTCCTTGTCTGTGAGTCCAGCGGCTTTCAATGCCGTTGGGGTGGTGGATAGTTCGACGTACTCGGTGAGTGCGTGCTGGAACTCGCCGGGCGTCATCCGGGGCCCGTCCGCGGCATCGGAGCCTTGGTTGAGTCCGTGGAGCCGGGACAGGGATTCGAGGGTGCGCAGCACCAGCGCGGCGGCTTTCTCGTCACCGTCGACCGCGGCGGGCCACCACGCTTTCAACAGCTGGGTGTATCGGCTGTCCTGCACGGTCCGGTAGTGGCCGGCGGTGTCGGACTCGGTGCGGTTGAGGACACGCTGAACGGCCCGGTACGCCGACGAGCGGCACTTGTAGCCGAGCGCGGTGGCGATGTCGTCGTAGGAGTGGCCGGCGGCGCGGAGCTGGAGTGCCTGGAGCTGGCGAACTCGGTCTTCGGGTGTGGCGTGTTTGGCCATGTTGCCTCCCTTGGTTGCCGTCCTGGTTGCGTCATGCGGCCGATCGTGGACGGCAGGGGTGCACGCGCCCGGCCCGCACCGGGTCAGCTGCCGCGGGGTGGCCGTCCTCGCGGCCCGGGGAGTCCGTAGACCTTCCCTGCCCAGATGCCGGCGGGGTGGTGCTGTTCGGCGACGACGGTCCGGCAGGCGTCGATGACGGTGCAGGCGCGGCAGAGCTGCACGGCGGCCCGGTGTCGGCGGTCGCGGGCGTCGAGGTCTTCGCCGTCGAGTTCGGCGTCGAATGCGGGTGCCAGTCCGGCGCAGCGGGCGCCGGCTAATCGAGGGTCGGTGAGGTGGCGCGGGATCTGCGCGGCGGCGAGCCACGCGCGGATCTCGCGGATCTCGTTTCCGGTCACCCGGGCACCACCGGGTCGAGGTGGGTGGTGGCGAGTTGGCCGTGGTGGCGTCCGTGGCAGGGGCATCGGCAGGTGCGGGTGGTGTCGGGGTCCGCGGTGAGGCAGCCGGGCGAGCATCGGCCGGTGCGGATGATCTCGGCCACCGTGCCGGGGGACGGAGTGAGGCTCATTCGGTACTCCTGTGTTCGGGAGCGAGAGAGGACCGGATTTCGTGCCCGCAATGCCCGCATGCCCGCGGTAGCCGGTGTGACCTGAGGAAACACTGCCTGGCAGTGGCGGGCAGTGATGCGGGCATGCGGGCACGGTGCGGGCATTGATGCCCGCATGCCCGCGATGCCCGCGGGATGCCCGCGTATTGCCCGTCAGTCGAGCGGCTCGGTTTCCGCAGGTGAGAAGCGGTATTAGTCGGCCGATGCGGGCATGCGGGCATTGCGGGCATCATTTCCCGCTCTCTCTCGCTTCGGGCGGTGTGAGTTGCCAGCGGGCGGCGTGTGCACGTCCGCCGCGGGGCAGCTGCTCGATCTGCCATCCGGCGGCGCGGAGGGCGGGGGCGTTGCGTTTCAGCTGGGCGGTGACCGCGCGACCGTCGCGGGGCCAGCCGTGCGGCTTGCGCCAGTTCGGCCCGGACTCCGCACCGATGGTCACTGTGCGCAGCAGCTCGGCGGCGGTCGTCGCCTCGATCGGCTCGGTGACGTGCTCCTGTAGCGCGGTGAGGAACGGTTCACCCTCGAGGGTGTCCACGGCCAGCGTGCGGGCCTGGTTCCGGTACCGGTCGAGACCGGCGGTGTCCAGCACGATGTCCACTGCGGCCAGGATGTGCGCGAAGTCGGCCATCCGCGGGGTGTTGGTGAGCGCAACGGAGGGCAGCACCGCCTTCACGCCCGCGGCGAGGTCGAGTACCGCGGCGAGAATCCGCGGCCACGCCGCGGCAAAGTTCTCGTCCAACTCGCGTTCGGTGACGTACTGGTCTTCGGAGATGCGCCTGAGATTCGCGACGATGGACCGTTGGGCGTAGTCACCTCGCATGGCGCCGATGTCGATGCCGTTGACGATGAGGCAGCGGCGGAACGAGAACACGGCAAGGTCACCATCGGTGTAGAGGGCGCGGCGCACGTCTCCGTCTCCGGTGACGGCGCGGCACATCGAATCGGACAGCCATTCCGGGATAGAGGACAGGTTGTCCAGTGCCACCACCCATGAGCCTTGGGCGGCAGTGACCCATCCGTCCGCGTCCTTGGGCGCCTTGCGCAACTGAGCGGACGACGGATCGACCAGTGCGGCAAGCATTCTCGTTGCCTTGGATTTCCCGGAGCCCTGTTCGGCGAACAAGGACAGGATCGGGTGCGGGATGTCGGGAGCGACCAGTGCGGCGACGAGCCACGCCAACACCACCGGACGATCGGGTTCGGCGATGTTGACCAGCCTCCACAGCGCTGCGAGATCCCCGGGTAGCTCCGGCATCGGCATGGCGCCGATGAGGTTGGTCCGGCGGAACAGCACCGGGGCCTGTTTGACGATCTCCCACTTGTCCGGCCGGATGCAGATCACCGTCTTGTCCGGGGTGCCCATGTCCACCCAGGCGACGTTGTCGTGTTCGGCGACGCGCAGGTGCAGCCGAGCGCGGCCGGCCTCGAGGGCGTCTCCTTCGAGGATCATGAGTGCATCGGCGAGCGCCTGCTGTGGTGCCGCGCGGCCGGTCTCGTTGAAGAACGTTCGGGCCAGTTCGGCGCGTAGGCCGGCCCTGCCGCCGCGGAGCATCCGCACGACCGGTTCTCCGTCGTGGGTGCGGGCGTACGGGTCTTCGTCGTCACTGACTCCGAACTCGTAGCGGGCGCGGGCCAGATTCACCAGCGCTGTCGCCGCCGACTGTTTCGGTTTGTCGCCGTCGTCGGCCCCGGGTGGCGTGTCGTGCGGTGGTGGCTCCGGTGCCGGATCTTCTTCGGCTCGCATGCGGTCGATCTCCTCCCGCGCCCACATGATGTACTCGGCCTGGTACTGGTGGCACGTAGGGCATGCGTAGTCGGGGTCCGGCCGGTGCCGAGGGCACGCGCGGGGCGGGCCGTCCATACCGTCAGCGCTGCCCGGCAGGCGGGTATCGTCGCGCATGAGCTGTCCCGCTCCTTTCTGCGGCCGGCACCGAGGTCTCCGGTGCCGGCCGCTGTCGTAGCTACTGGTTGGTGAGCGGCCAGCGCTCGGTGAGGCCGATCTGTGCGGACGCTGCACGGAGGAACCGCTGGTGCTCGTCGCGGATCTCGTCGCGGGGCGCCCCGCCGTTGATCAGCGCGACCAGCAAAACCGCCCGGGCTTCGACCTCCGACTCGAGCTGACTCCGCTTGTCGACCGCGGCGAGATGCGCCGGGCCGCGGTCCGGCGCATATTCGCCGACTCGGTACCCGCGGCCACCGGACCCGGCCTGCCGGTCGCAGAGCTGCCGGTCGAGTGCGGTGGCAGCCTGTAGCCGGTCCCGTCGCCGGGCGCGTTCGATGCGCTTCTCCGGGGTACTGGGCGGGTGAGGCCGGTCCGCGATCTCGCGCGCCAGATCATGCGCCGCGGTCACCGGGCCACCTCCACCGCGGTCGGCCGCAGCGCCCGCCGGGCGGCGTGGCGCTGCCGGTCGGACAGCGGCGGCCGGCCCCGGCCGACCTCACCGGCCAGCGACACCCGGGCCGGGCGCGGCCGAGTGTCGGCCCGGCCCTGCCGTTCCCGGACCACGTGGACGACGACGCTCGCACAGACGTAGCCGGTCGCGCCGAATACCCCGATCAGGATCACGTAGCAGATCAAGGTGGTGATCACCGGCCACCGTCCTCGAGTCCGGCGAACAGGACCATCGGGTCCTCACCCAGCAGGCGAGCGATGGCGATGGTCTCGGCAACCGTCCACTCCGATACTCCGCCGAGCTTGCCCCAGAACTCGCCGGGCTCGAGGTCGAGCCGCTGACTCAGCGCCAGCAGATCCGGGGCGTGCTTCTCGATCAACCCGGTGGTCCGGTCCTGGAGGGCGCGGGTCACTCGGTCGAGCTGGGCGGCGTCGGCGCGGGCGAACTCGATCTGGTCCTGCGCTTCGGCCTGGGCGACTGCTTCGGCGATCCGGTCGCGACGTTCGCCGTCGCACCCGTCACTCGTGCACCGGAACAGCTGCCCGTCTGGACCGTGCCCGGCCGGGACCGACCGGACACCGGGCGCGGCCAGCGACCGGCCGCAGTACAGGCACGCGACCCCGGCCCGCTGTTCGAGTGTCAGGTCGGCGACGACCGCGACATCGGCAGCATGGAGAACCAGCTCATGCGGCCAGCGGTCGAGCCGCACCACGACGTGACCGGGCTTGAGGGGGTATCCATCGGCAGGTAGCTGTACACCGGGGCAATCCTCGGTCGCGCCGAACCGGGCAATGACCCGGATCTGCCGGTCGTCGCACGGCAGGCAGAGGAACGTCTGGATGTCGTGCGAACAGTGCTCGCCGGTCGGCCGCCACGGGCCGGCTATGTCACCGCACCGCACGCAGCGGGGCCGGTCGTGCGAGTGGTGCTTTGTCGATACCATAGGGTCGCCTTCTTCCTGGTGGGAGTTGGTTTCGGCCCGGTCGAGCTGCAACTCGGCCGGGTCCTTGGGGGAAATCACGCTGACTCCGGCGTGACGGTGTTCTTCTCCAGCCACTCCTGCACGTCTGACCAGCGGTAGAGCACTCGCGATCCGACCTTGACGTAGGGCATGCCTTTGCCCAGGTACCGGTCGTTGGCGAGACGTGCAGTCGTGGTGTGCAGGTGTTCGGCCACAGCTTTCGGCAGCAAAAGGCCCTTGTCCGGGTTCACAGCATCCCTCTCTGTCCTGATTTTGCATACCTATGTGCGGATAATCCGCACTAAACACAGATCTACACCACTCCTTTGAGATCGGCAAACCCCGACCTAAGATCTGCAAGATGGGAACAAGGAAGGTGGAGCTCGGCACCACCGGCAGGGTGGTTGCTCGCAATATCGCCCGTTACCGAAAGAAACGCGGCTTGACGTTGCGTGAGCTGTCCAACCAGCTGGCACGCGGCGATAGGCCCATGGCGCACAACACGATCAGCGAGATTGAGCGCGAGGCACGGAGAACCGATGTCGATGACTTAATGGCCTTGGCCTGGGCGTTGAACGTCTCTCCCACCGAGTTGCTCATGCCCGAGACAGGGGATGGCCCGGAATGGGAAACCGAGATCGTCGAAGCGACTGGGTATCCCAACGGAGTCGCGGCCGGCCCGCTGCTCGAGTGGTTCGCGAGTCCCTACTGGGTCAAAGGCGCTGTCCAGGCTGTTCGGAAGGCGATGGACCCGGCCGTTGTCCAGGCATCGCTGGATCAGATGCTTCAACAGATGATGGATCCCGATGTAATTCAACAGCGGGTATCGAAAGCGCTGGAGGAGGCCAGCTTCAAGGACATATTCGGCAAGGGTGACCGGAAGCCAGCCGGAGAAGGCGAGCCGGAGCATGGCGACGATTGAGCCGTACCAGACTTCGGTCTGTCGCCGGGATTGCGGCCCGCGGCCGAAGGCCGAGAAGGGTAAGCAGCCGGCACCCTGGTGCCGCAAGGACGGGCACACGCTAAACCGGGTGCGCTACCGCAAGCCAGACGGCAAGCAGACCGACAAGCGCGGGTTCCGGCGCAAGATCGACGCCGAGCGGTTCGCGAACACCGTCGAGGTGCAGAAGATGACCGGCGACTACGTCGCGCCGGCACTCGGGCGCGTCACGGTCGCCGAGCTCGCCGAGGACTGGCTGAAGGAGAAGAAGGCCGGCGTCGCGCCGTCGAACTACCGAACCCTCGAGTCCGCGTGGCGAATCCACGTGAAACCGCGGTGGGGCGCGGTCCGGGTCGGTGACGTGGAACCGGACTCGGTCCGCGGGTGGATCGTGGACATGCGGCTGGCTGCCCAGCAGCGCGCCGAGGACAAGGGCGAACCGGATATCAACGCCGGGGCGACGAACATCATCCGGTGCTACGGGGTACTTGCCGGGGTTCTGGACATGGCCGTGGAATCCAAGAAGCTGCTGCCGAAGAATCTGGCCCGCGGCAAGACGGTCACGAAGGCGCTACCGGAGAAGCTGCGGAAGCGGCATGTCTACCTCACTGCCGACGATGTCGACCGGCTGGCGAGGGAATCGGGCCGGCATCGGCTGTTGGTGCGGATGCTGGCCTACTGCGGGCCGCGGTGGGGCGAGATGATCGCGCTACGGGTGCGGGATGTCGACCTTGCCCGCGGGCGCCTCACGGTCGAGAACAACGCCGTGCAGATGGGCGTCGAACATGCGGAGGGGCCGACCAAGGGGCGCGAGATCCGCAGCGTGCCCGTTCCGGCGTTCGTGCTCGCCGAGTTGGCGGAGCACATCAAGGGCCGCGCGCCCGACGCGCTGGTGTTCCCGCACCCCGACGACGCGACGAAGTACCTGCCGCGGCCGAAGACGGTCGACGGGTGGTTCTCGGGTGCTGTGAAGCGGTCCGGTGTCCAGCCGATCACGCCGCACGACCTACGCCACACGTGCGCGTCGCTGGCGGTGTCGGCCGGGGCGAATGTGCTGGCGCTGGCCCGGCTGCTCGGGCACAAGGACGCCAAGGAGACGCTGAACACCTACGCGGATCTGTTCGATGACGACCTGGACAAGGTCGCGAGCGCCATGGACAAGGCGTACGGCCCGGGGCAACGTGGGCAAAATGTGGGCACGGACGCCGCGGATACCCCGCGGGCGGCATAGAAAAAGCGCCCCACCTGCGTAAACAGGTGAGGCGCTCCAGCGGTGGCGGTGGGATTTGAACCCACGGAGGGGGGTTACCCCTCACACGCTTTCGAGGCGTGCTCCTTAGGCCGCTCGGACACGCCACCGCGAACAAATATACGCGACTGTGGCCGGATCGCTAAATCGGCTGGTCAGCCGCAGGTCATCGCTGGGTGCGGAAGAAGTCGTCGAGGAGGGTCGCGCATTCGGCCGCCAGGATCCCGCCGCGCACCTGCGGGCGGTGGTTGAGACGCCGGTCGCGAACCACGTCCCACAGCGATCCGACGGCCCCGGTTTTCGGCTCCCAGGCGCCGAAGAGCAGCCGGTCGACCCGGGCCAGGACCAGGGCGCCGGCGCACATCGTGCAGGGTTCCAGGGTCACCGCCAGGGTCGTCCCGGGCAGCCGCCAGCCGTCGCCGAACACCGCGGCCGCCCGGCGCAGCGCCAGCACCTCGGCGTGCGCGGTGGGATCGCCGAGCGCCTCCCGGGCGTTGGTGGCCCGCGCCAGCTCTCGGCCATCGGCGTCGAAGACCACCGCACCCACCGGGACATCCCGCGGATCGGTGTCGGCGGCGGCGGCGATCGCGGCCCGCACCATGTCGGCTTCGGTCGGTCCGGGCCGGTGCAGCGGGTTCAACGCGGCAGTTTGTCCAGGACCGCGGCGAGCTCGTCGGCGAACCCGAGCCGCTGGGCGATCATCCCCAGCTGTTCGTCCGGGTACAGGTCGGTTTCGGTGAGGATCACGCCGAGTACCGGTTCCGGGAGGCCCAGGTCGGCGAGGACGCCGAGGTCGCCTTCTTCCCACGGCTCGATATCGTCGAGTTCTTCGGGGTCGATATCGGGAATCTCGATGTTGAGGGCGTCGAGGACGTCGGCGGCGATGTCGTAGTCGACGGCCGCGGTCGCGTCCGATACGAGCAGCCGGGTGCCGCTGGGGGCGGGCCGCACGATGATGAAGAACTCGTCGTCGACGTCGAGCAGGCCGAATACCGCGCCCGAGCTGCGCAGGGCCTTGAGCTCCGTCTCGGCTGTCGCGAGATCGCCCAGGGTGGCGTGCGGGAGCGGAGTGCACCGCCATTTCCCGTCCTCGCGGACCACTGCCACTGCGAACCCTTCGACGTCGTCGTAATCGTCCGACGCCGCCCTGCCGGTGCCCGAGCGCTGTGCTGCCATGGCCCAAACGGTAGTCTGTCGCGCCGCCGTTGCGGAACTCGTGTGCCAATCTGTTCCGGTGAGTTCTGACCAGCGAGCACCGGTGTGCATTCTCGGAACGGGCCTGATCGGCGGATCAGTGCTGCGCGCGGCGGTCGCCGCCGGCTATCCGGCCTGGGGATACAACCGGTCGGAGTCCGGCGTGGCGGCCGCGCGCGGCGACGGATTCGACGTCTCCGGCGACCTGCCGGCGGTGCTGGAGCGTGCCGAGGCGGCCGGTGCGCTGCTGGTGATCGCCGTTCCGATGCCGGCGGTCGATCACATCCTTGCCGATATCGCCACCTTCGCGCCGAACTGTCCGCTCACCGATGTGGTGAGCGTCAAGGGGCCGGTAGCCGAAGCCGTCCGGTCGCACGGCCTGGCTGCGAAATATGTGGGTGGGCACCCGATGGCCGGCACCGCCGAATCCGGCTGGCCGGCGACCGACCCGGAACTGTTCCGGGGCGCGGTATGGGCGGTCGGCGTGGACGAGGGAGTGCGTGCCGACCCGTGGCGCCGGGTGGCGCGCCTGGCCCTGGACTGCGGTTCGGTGGTGGTGCCGGTGCGTGCCCGCGAACACGATCAGGCGGTGGCGCGCATTTCGCACCTGCCGCATGTGCTCGCCGAAGCGCTCGCTGCCGCCGGGGCCGCGGGCGGCGAACTCGCGCTCGGCTTGGCCGCCGGCTCGTTCCGGGACGGCACCCGGGTCGCCGGCAGCGCCCCCGACCTGGTGCGCGCCATCTGCGAACCCAATGCCGAGGCCCTGACCGAGGTACTCGACGAAACCCTGGCCATGCTGACCGTCGCCCGCGACACCCTGCGCACCCACGGCACCCTCGGCCCCCTGGTCGATGCCGGCTACAGCGGCCGGGTGGACTACGCCGACCACCGGCGCTGGGAGATCACCGGTATCACCCCGGGCGAGCACGGCTGGCTCGAAGCCTTGCACGAGGCGGGCCGCCGTGGCGGGGTGCTGACGCGACTGGATTGATCGCTGCCCCGGAGGCGCCGTCGGGTATGGAACGCCCTCCGGGGAACCCATTTGCAAATAGGTGCATGCCGGCCGTCGCGCCTTTCGGGGGCGGTCGTGCCGCAGAGCGGACCGCCCGGCGAGCCTGCGGGTCCGCAGTCGTCGGCGGATATGGGCGTCCGATGAGCACCCCGTCCGGCTGGGTCGCCGGACACCCGGACTGCGTTATCGTCGAACCCGGATGTCTTGCGTCGTGAGGAGACAGTAATGGGCTCAACGGTTTTCGCGGTCTTCCTGCCCCTGGCGCTGGCCTTGGTGATGTTCGGTCTCGGATTGACGCTGACCGTCGGCGATTTCGGGCGGGTACTGCGATATCCGAAGGCGGCGCTGACAGCTCTCGGCTGCCAGATCCTGTTGCTGCCGGTGCTGTGCTTCGGGCTGATCGAACTCTTCGGTCTCGGTGGGGCATTGGCTGCCGGGATGTTGTTGCTCGCCGCCGCACCGGGAGGTGCCTCGGCCAACCTGTTCAGCCATCTCGCGGGCGGTGATGTCGCCCTGAACATCACGCTGACCGCGATCAATTCGGTGCTCGCGGTGTTCACCATGCCGTTGGTGATCGCCTTCGCCTATGCTCGGTTCCTGGACGAGAGTGCGGCCATCGGTCTGCAGCCGGGAAAGTTCGTCCAGGTGTTCGCTCTGTTGCTGATTCCGGTCGCGCTGGGGATGTGGGTGCACCGTCGTTTCACCGCCTGGTCGGAGCGGATGCGCCCGACCGTGAAGATCGTCTCCGCAGTGGTACTGGCCTCGGTCGTGCTCGCCGCCGTGGTCCGGGAATTCGACACCCTCACCGAGAACATCGGCACCCTGACCGCCATCTGCCTCACGCTGTCCACCCTCGGCCTGCTACTCGGCTACTTCGTACCCCGCCTGGCCGGCGTATCCGCCGACCAATCCGTCGCCGCCACGATGGAGGTCGGCATCCAGAACGGCGCGGTCGCCATCGCCATCGCCACCACAGTCCTGAACAAACCCGAAATGGCCGTCCCACCCGCCGTCTACGGCGTCCTGATGAACGTTCCCGCCGCCCTGGCAACCTATCTGCTGTCCCGCCACCTGCGCGCCCGCCGCCACGCCGCCGAAGCGCCGGTCGGGCGGTGAGCTCGAGCTACGGTGGGTCATCCCTGCTCGTCCGTAATAAGCTGGATGGGAGTGGCATCAGCTCTCGGTGAAGGCCCCGGCCCGGGGCCGGCAAGTTCACAGCGTGCCCGGTGGGCGGGAAGGATGCGATGCCGATGCGCGGGCGACAGGTACCCGCGAAGTCCGGGGGACTCGGGGGCAAGCTGGTGATGCTGGTGGTGCTCACCTGGGTGGGCATCGGTCTGCTGGCGGCCGGGCAGCGGAACTACTTCGCGAACATCCCGAGCGACTGTGCCCAGTGGGCGACGATCGTGGTGACGGCGGCGGCCGGGCCGGGCAACTATGTCGGCCTGAACCCGAGGGTGAACGAATGCGAGTTCAAACTGCCGGAACCGAGCGAGTAGCCCGGGAACCGAGCGCCCCGCAGGCCGGATGACCTGCGGGGCGAGCTACGTCAGCCGCCGACCGGCACCTTGTCCGCGGCCCCGTTCTGCCGCTGGACCTCACGCAGCGCAGTGCCTTCCACATCGATATCGGGCACGATCCGGTCCAGCCACGCCGGCATCCACCAGGACCACTTGCCGAGCAGAATCAGCAGCGAGGGAATCAGCACCATCCGCACCAGGAAGGCGTCCAGCGCGACACCGGCCGCCAGCGCGAAGCCCATCGACTTGGCGGTTTCGTCGGTTTCCAGAATGAACGAGCCGAACACCGAGATCATGATGATGGCCGCCGAGGTCACCACGCGGGCGCCGTGGTGGTAGCCCTTCACGACGGCGTCGGTCGGGTTCTCGCCGTGCACGTATTCCTCGCGCATCCGGGTCACCAGGAACACCTGGTAGTCCATCGCCAGACCGAAGACCAGGCCGATCAACATGATCGGCAGGAAACTGACCAGCGGACGTGGATCGGAGATCAGGCCGAGGGCACCGTCCTGGAAGATCAGCACGGTGGCGCCGAAGGTGGCGGCCATCGAGAGCAGGAAGCCGAGGGCGGCGGTGAGTGGCACCAGGATGGACCGGAACACCAGGATCAGCAGGATGAATGCCGCCCCGGCCACGATCGCCATATAGGGCACGATCTTGCTGAGCAACACGTGATCGATATCGGCGTAGATCGCGGTGGTGCCGGTGATTCCGTATTCGATCCCGTATTCCTCGTTCAGCGCGGCTTCGGCATCGCGTGCATCGGCGACCAGGTCCTTGGTGGCCTGGTTGTTCGGCCCGGCGGTCGGGATGCCGTTGAGCAGGGCACCGGCACCGTCCTCGCTGAGCTGCGGTTCGGTGACGTAGTCCATGTCCGGATACGACTCCAACTGGGTGCGCAGGGCATCCAGGGCCTCGGGGCGCTGTTCTTCCGGTACCTCGGCGAGATCCACCGCGACCTGCAGCACGCCGTTGCTTCCTTCGCCGAACCCCTCGGTGCGCAGGTCGTAGGCCTTACGAACGGTGGTCGTCTCCGGCAGGGCGTCCTCACCGGGTAGTCCCAGTTGCAGGTTCACCGCTGGCGCGGCGAGCACCCCGAGTACCACGATCGACCCGACCATCGTCACGATCGGCGCCTTCGCGATCAGCCGGGCGAAGCGCATGCCGTTGGTGACCGAAGTGTCGTCCTCCGGATCGTGCTGCGCGATGACCGGCAGTTTCGGCTTGAACAGGAACCGGCCGAACGCGCCCAGCAGTGCGGGCATCAGGGTGATCGCGGTGAGTACGGCCATCGCCGCGGCCACCGCGCCGCCGAGACCCATGAAGGTCAGGAACCGGACCCCGACGATGCCGAGCCCGACCAGCGCGATGATGACGGTGAGACCGGCGAACACGACCGCCGAGCCGGCGGTGCCGACCGCGGTGCCGGCGGCTTCCTCGGGGGAGTCTTGGACGGCGAGTTCGTGCTTGTAGCGGGAGACGATGAACAGCGCGTAGTCGATGGACAGCGCGATGCCGATCATCGAGGCCAGGAAGGTGGTGAAGCTCGGGATCGAGGTGAACGACGTGCCGAGGAAGATCAGCGAGGTGGCGGCGCCGAGGCCGACGATTGCGGTGATGATCGGGACGAAGGCGGCGACGATGGCGCCGAACGCGACCACCATGACCACCAGGGCGACGGCCATGCCGATCATCTCTGCGGTGCCGCCCGGCTGTTCCTGCTGCATCGCCACGGTGCCACTGATCTCGACAGTCAGTCCGGCCGCCCGCGCGGTATCACCGGCCGCATACGCGGCCTCCCGGTCGGCGTCGGTGATGTCGGCCCATTCGGCGATGGTGAACGGCACGTTGAAATAGGCGACGGTTGCCGGGTTCTCTTCGTTGAGCACGTTCAACGGTGCACCGCTGCACTGCGCCGGGTCCGGATCCGGGACCAGGCAGCCCATCTGCTCGGTGGCGGCGATCGGGTCGACGATAGGTGCACTGTGGTCGACGATGTCGAGCCGATCGAGTTCGGCGATCAACTCCTGCACCGCCGCCCGGTTCGCCGGCTCGATGAGCGTCTCCCCGGCCGGGGCGCCGACCACATATACGCCGGTCACCGCGTCGAACTCGAATTCCTCGGACATGCCGGGAAAGTGTTTGTCGAGAATTTCCGTGGCCCGTTCCGACGGGAGGTTCGGCATGCTGAAATCGTCGGTCATCGGCTGCTGCAGCGCCGCGCCGAGCCCGCCGACGACCAGGAAGCCGAGAAGCCAGATCGGTAAGACGATCCACTTGCGGCGGAAGGCGAATTTGCCCCACCGGTACAGATAGATGGACACGGGATCTCCTCGCATGATCGGAAGGTTCACGCTGGGCACCGAGCGCCGCCGAACCAACCGATACCGACTGCGCCAGTGATCTACCGGGTCGAACTGCATCGAGTCTGGTGGTGCATCGGGTCGAGATCAAGCACCGCTGCGAGGTACGGCCGAAATGAGACGGCCCCCGCAACCGGGTGGTTGCGGGGGCCGGACGAGCCGAGATCAGACGCCGACCGGTTCCTTGTCGACCGACACCGTCTTCGTGGTGCCGTGCTGCTCGAGCTTGGCGCCTTCCACGTCGATATCGGGCAGGATCCGGTCGAGCCAGCGCGGCATCCACCACGACCACTTGCCCATGATGACCAGCAGCGCCGGCACGATCACCATGCGCACCAGGAAGGCGTCGACCGCGACACCGACGGCGAGCGCGAAGCCCATCATCTTGGCGGTGACGTCGGTTTCCATCATGAACGAGCCGAAGACCGAGATCATGATGATCGCCGCGGCGGTCACCACCCGGGCGCCGTGGTGGTAGCCCGAAACCATGGCCTCCTTGGCCGATTTGCCGTGCACGTATTCCTCGCGCATCCGGGTCACCAGGAACACCTGGTAGTCCATTGCCAGCCCGAAGACCAGGCCGATCAGCATGATCGGCATGAAACTGACGATCGGCTGCGGATCGGCGATCAGGCCGAGCGCGCCCTCCTGGAAGATCAGCACGGTCGCGCCGAAGGTGGCGCCCATGGAGAGCAGGAAGCCGAGGGCGGCGGTGAGTGGCACCAGGATGGACCGGAACACCAGGATCAGCAGGACGAAGGCTGCCCCGGCCACGATGGCGAGGTAGGGCAGGATCTTGCTGAGCAGCACGTGATCGACGTCGGCGTAGATCGCGGTGGTGCCGGTGATCCCGTATTCGATGCCGTACTCGGCGCGCAGTTCGTCCTCCGCGCCACGGGCGTCGAGCACCAGATCCTTGGTGTCCTGGTTGTTCGGGCCCGATTTCGGGACGCCGTTGAGCATCACGCCGAGCCCGTTCTCGCTGAACTGCGGCGCGGTGACGTAATCCATCTCCGGGTAGGAGGCGAGCCGGTCGCGCAGTGCCGCGGCGGCTTCCTCGCGCCGGTCCGGATCGACCTGCTCCAGGTCGGCGGCCACGACCAGGACGCCGTTGCTGCCCTCGCCGAAGCCCTCGGTGCGGATGTCGTACGCCTTACGCACCGTGGAGTCGGTGGGCATGCTGTCCTCACCGGGCAGACCCAGCTGCAGGTTCGCGGCGGGGATCGCCAGGGCACCCAACGCGACTACGGCCAGCGCGAGGGCCACCCACGGCGCCCGGCCGATCAGCCGGCCGAAGCGCATGCCGTTGGTGACCGCGGTGTCGTCCTCCGGGTCGTGCTGCGCGACGCCCGGCAGCTTCGGCTTGAACAGGAACCGGCCGAACGCACCCAGCAGGGCAGGCATCAGGGTGATGGCGGTGAGCACGGCGAATCCGGCCGCGATGGCGCCGCCGAGGCCCATGAAGGTGAGGAACTCGACCCCGACGATGCTCAGCGCCCCGAGGGCGATGATGACGGTGAGACCGGCGAACACGACCGCCGAACCCGCGGTGCCGACGGCGATACCGGCGGCCTTCTCCGGGGAGTCTTGGACGGCGAGTTCGTGCTTGTAGCGGGAGACGATGAACAGCGCGTAGTCGATGGACAGCGCGATGCCGATCATCGAGGCCAGGAAGGTGGTGAAGCTCGGCACCGTGATGATCGAGGTGCCCAGCAGGATCACCGAGGTGGCGGCGCCGAGGCCGACGATCGCGGTGATGATCGGGACGAAGGCGGCGACGATGGCGCCGAAGGTGATCACCATGACCACCAGGGCGACGGCCATGCCGATCATCTCTGCGGTGCCGCCGGGCTGTTCCTGCTCCATGGCGATGGAGCCGCCCATTTCGACGGTCAGGCCGGCCGCGCGAGCGGAGTCGGCGACATCGTAGGCGGCGTCACGCTGCGCATCGGTGACGTCGACGACCGACTCGACGGTGAACGGCACCGAGAGGACGGCCACGGTGTTCGGTGCGTCCGCGTTGAGCACGTTCAACGGGGCGCCCGAGCAGGCGGCCGGGTTCGGGTCGTCCAGGCAGCCCATTCGGTCTGCGACGTCGATCGGGTTCATCAACGGGGTCTGTCCGTCGACGATGTTCTCACCGTCGACTTCCAGGTTGCCGAGGTCGGCGATGACGCGGTCGATCGCTGCCCGGTTCTCCGGGGTGGTCAGATCGCCGCCCTCGGGGGCCTCGAAGACGTAGTCACCGGTCACCGCGGTGATGCTGAACTTGTCCGACATGCCCGGGAACTGCTTGTCGAGGATGTCGTTGGCGCGGGCGGACGGCAGCGAAGGCATGGTGAAGTCGTCGCTCATCGGCTTGCTCAGGGCCGCGCCGGCCGAGCCGAGCAGGACGAGGAGCAGGAGCCAGACAGGCAGGACTATCCATTTGCGGCGGAAAGCGAACTTTCCCCATCGGTACAGATAGACGGACACGAGGGGTTACTCCTAAGGCACGTTTCGGGGTTGTGCTCGGTCGATTGGCCTGTAGACAGCACTTCGCGGGCCTCCCTGCGTGGTCCCGCCTCCACGTTTACACTTCTGCCTACCGTGCGGTAGGTAGACTACCCAGTGGATAAGTGGAGGGACAACCTCTATTTAGCCGACGGGATGCAAGTCACATCGAATTGATGGGAGGATTGCGGTATGGCCGTCCGGGACACCGTCGATCACGCCGCAGGCACAGGCACCAAACAGGCCATCCGCGATGCCGCGGTGCAGCTGTTCGGTGCCAAGGGTTTCGAGCAGACCAGCCTGCGCGAGGTGGCCGATGCGGTCGGCATCACCAAGGCCTCCCTCTACTACCACTACGAATCGAAACTGGACCTGCTGCTGGCGATCATCGACCCGATCATCGACCACATGCGCGCCGTGGTGGAGGACATCGAAGCGGTCCCGTACAACGACGAGGGCATCCGGTCGGTGCTGCGCACCTATCTGCGCGGCATGATCCGCAACCGGGACGCGGGTGCGCTGTGCCTGCGCGACACCGTCGCCATCCTGAATGCGATGTCCGATCGATATCCGGACATGATCGACGCAAACCGGCGGTTGCGCGCCTGGCTCGCCGGCCCCGACCCGGGTGCCGAACAGCGGCTGCGCGCGGCGGCGGCCCTGGAGGTACTCGGGGTGGCCCTGCTCTCCACCGATGTGGAACCCGCCGCATCCGACGAACTGGTGGAATCGACCTTGCTGGAGGCCGCAACCGTCGTCCTCACCGGCGCGTGGCGGTCGTCGCGGTCCGGGCAGCTCTGCTGTGGATCGGGGAACTCCTAGATGCACATCACCGCACGGGTCGACTACGCCGTGCGGGCCCTGCTCGAGCTCGCCGTCGGCCAGGCCGAGCCGGAACAGGGCCGCGCGATGAAGGCCGACACCATCGCCGTCGCCGCGCAGATCCCGCCCAAGGTGCTCGAATCGGTCCTCGGCGAACTGCGCCGCGCCGGGCTGGTCACCAGCCGGCGCGGTCCCGACGGCGGCTACCGGCTGGCCCGCCCGGCCGCGGAGATCTCGGTAGCGGATGTGATCCGCGGAGTCGAGAGCCCGTTGGCCTCGGTGCGCGGGCAACGGCCCGAGGACGTCGAGTACCCCGGTGCCGCCGAGCCGCTCCAGCAGGTCTGGATCGCGCTGCGGGTGAACATCCGGGCGGTGCTGGAGAACGTCTCGATCGCCGATATCGCCGCCGGGCGGCTGCCGGACTTCGTCGCCGGGCTGACCGGCGACCCGGGTGCCTGGGCCCGCCGCGAGCCGGTAGCACGGGCATGACGTCCCGGTGGCCGGAACGCCGTTGTGCGTCGTACGAAAATCCGGCGGCGCCCGTCGGTACCGCACGGTAGCCTGCGATCACCATGCTGATCCGCTTACTGCGCAATTTCCTCCACCCCTACCGGGCTCAACTGGCCGGGGTGGTCGGTCTGCAGTTGGTAGCGGTCATGGCCATGCTGTACCTGCCCAGCTTGAACGCCGACCTGATCGACTACGGCGTCACCAAGGGCGACCTCGGCTACATCTGGACCACCGGGCTGTGGATGCTCGTGATCACCGGGGTGCAGATCATCGCGTCGGCCGGATCGGTCTATCTGGGTGCCCAGGCCGCGATGAGCGCCGGCCGGGACATCCGCGGCGCCGTGCTGCATCGGGTGGAATCGTTCTCGGCCCGCGAGGTGGGGCTGTTCGGCGCGCCCTCGCTGATCACCCGCAGCACCAACGACGTCCAGCAGGTGCAGCTGCTGGTGGTGATGTCGGTGACCATCCTGGTGATGGCGCCGATCATGTGCATCGGCGGCATCATCATGGCGCTGCGCGAGGACCTGCGCCTGTCCTGGGTGTTGCTGATCGCGGTGCCGGTGCTGGCACTGGCGATGAGTGCGATCATCGCCCGGATGGTGCCCGGGTTCCGGGCCATGCAGGCCCGGATCGACGTGGTCAACCGGGTACTGCGGGAGCAGATCACCGGTATCCGGGTGGTGCGCGCCTTCGTCCGGGAACGGCAGGAGGTCCGGCGGTTCGGGGTGGCCAACACCGACCTCACCGAGGCCGCGCTGCGCGTCGGCCGGTTGATGGCGCTGATGTTCCCGACGGTGATGCTGATCAGCAATGTCACCGCCGTCGCGGTGATCTGGTTCGGCGGCCACCACATCGACGAAGGCACCATGCAGATCGGTTCGCTCACCGCGATGCTGGCCTACATCATGCAGATCCTGATGGCGGTCATGATGGCCTCGATGCTGGCCATGATGGCTCCGCGGGCCGCGGTCTCGGCGGATCGCATCGGCGCGGTGCTGGAAACCGAGTCCTCGGTGCTGCCGCCCCTGGAACCGAAACCCTTCGCGGGAGACCCCGCCGCGGTCGACTTCCGGTCCGCCGAATTCGCCTATCCCGGCGCCGAGAAACCGGTGCTGTGTCGAATCCGGTTCCAGGTATCGCCCGGCACCACCACCGCGATCGTCGGCTCCACCGGTGCGGGTAAGACCACCCTGCTCGA
Source organism: Nocardia sp. KT25-26 (assembly GCF_056627695.1). Taxonomy (NCBI): domain Bacteria; kingdom Bacillati; phylum Actinomycetota; class Actinomycetes; order Mycobacteriales; family Nocardiaceae; genus Nocardia; species Nocardia sp. KT25-26. The sequence goes on from NZ_CM152813.1 coordinate 542,180, forward strand.
ACTCATTCCCCGCCTGATCGACGTCACCGACGGAGCGGTCCTGGTCGGCGGCACCGATGTCCGGGATCTCGATCCCGCGCAGCTGCGCGGTGTGATCGGCCTGGTCCCGCAGCGGGCGTACCTGTTCTCCGGCACCGTCGCGACCAACCTGCGCTACGGCAAGCCCGACGCCACCGACGACGAACTCTGGCAGGCCCTCGAGGTGGCCCAGGCCGCCGATTTCGTCCGGCAGATGCCCCAGGGCCTGGACACGCCGATCGCCCAGGGCGGCACCACGGTGTCCGGTGGCCAGCGGCAGCGACTCGCTATCGCCCGGGCCCTGGTGCGGCGGCCGCGGATCTACCTGTTCGACGACTCGTTCTCCGCACTCGACGTCGCCACCGACGCCCGGCTGCGGGCTGCCCTGAAACCGGAGACCGCCGAATCCTCGGTGATCATCGTCGCCCAGCGGATCGCCACCATTCGCGACGCCGACCAGATCGTGGTGCTCGAGGACGGCGAGATGGTCGGCCTGGGCACCCACGATCAGCTGTTGCGTGATTGTTCGGAATACCGCGAGATCGTGGAATCGCAGATGACTGTCGAGGAGGCGCAGTGAGGCCCGGAGCGCCCAATCCGGGAGCACCGGATGCCAAGGCGAAATCGTTCGGCCCGTCGTTGAAGCGACTGCTGCGCCGGCTGGCGCCCGAGCGGGTGTACGTCATCGCGATCATCGTGCTGGCGATCACCGCGGTGGTGTTCAACGTGCTCGGCCCGTATCTGCTGGGCAAGGCCACCAACTTGGTGTTCGACGGGGTGATCGGCCGGCAGCTGGACCCGGCGCTGTCCAAGGAGCAGGCGGTCGAACGGCTGCGCGACCAGGGCGACGACACTTTCGCCGATATGCTCTCCTCGATGCAGGTCGTGCCGGGTGTCGGCGTCGACTTCACCGCGGTCGGCCAGGTGTTGATCCTGGTACTGGTGCTGTACGCCGCCGCCTCGCTGTTCGGCTGGCTGCAGGGCTTCCTGCTCAACATCGTGATCAACCGGACCGTCAAACGGCTGCGCAGCGAGGTGGAACGCAAGCTGCACCGGCTGCCGTTGAGCTACTTCGACACCGCCCCGCGCGGCGATGTGCTCAGCCGGGTCACCAACGATGTCGACAACATCTCGCAGAGCCTGCAGCAGACCATGAGCCAGCTGATCATCTCGGTGTTCTCGGTGCTCGGCATCCTGATCATGATGTTCTGGATCTCGCCGCTGCTGGCGCTGATCGCGCTGCTCACCGTGCCGGCCGCGATCGTGGTGACGGCGCAGATCGCGAAGCGCTCCAAACCGCATTTCGTGAACCAGTGGCGCTACACCGGCGAGGTCAATGCCGCGGTGGAGGAGGCCTACACCGGTCACGCGATCGTCACCGCCTTCGGCCGCAGCCGGGAGGTCGGCGAGGAGTTCGATCGCCGAAACCAGAAGCTGTACGAATCCAGCTTCCGGGCGCAGTTCATCTCCGGGCTGATCATGCCGTCGATCATGTTCCTCGGCAATATCAACTTCGTGCTGATCGCCCTGGTCGGCGGATTGCGGGTGGCCACCGGCCAGCTCTCGCTCGGTGAGGTGCAGGCGTTCATCCAGTACTCGCGCCAGTTCTCGCAGCCGCTCACCCAGATCGGCTCGATGATCAACCTGCTGCAATCCGGTGTCGCCTCCGCCGAGCGGGTGTTCGAGATCCTCGACGCCGCGGAGGAGCTGCCGGATCCGGCCGTGCTGCACCCGGCACCGGATGACCGGGGCCGGGTGGAGTTCGATGCGGTGTCCTTCCGCTACGAGCCGGACAAGCCGGTCATCGACGATCTGTCGCTGATCGCCGAGCCCGGGCATGTGGTGGCGATCGTCGGCCCCACCGGTGCCGGCAAGACCACCCTGGTGAATCTGCTGATGCGGTTCTACGAGGTGGATGCGGGCGCCATCACCATCGACGGGGTGGACATCACGACCATCAGCCGGGAGCAATTGCGGTCCCGGATGGGCATGGTGCTGCAGGACACCTGGCTGTTCAAGGGCACGATCCGGGAGAACATCGCCTACGGCAACCCGGAGGCGAGCGAAGCCGACATCCTGGCCGCGGCCCGGGCCGCCTATGTGGACCGCTTCGTGCACGCCCTGCCCGACGGCTACGACACGGTCATCGACGAGGAAGGCGGCGGGGTCAGCGCCGGTGAGAAGCAGCTGATCACGATCGCCCGGGCCTTCCTGGCGAAACCGTCGATCCTGATCCTGGACGAGGCGACCAGTTCGGTGGACACTCGCACCGAACTGCTGGTCCAGCACGCCACCGCCGCCCTGCGCCGCGACCGCACCAGCTTCGTCATCGCCCACCGGCTGTCCACCATCCGCGACGCCGACACCATCGTGGTGATGGAGGCCGGGCACATCGTCGAACAGGGCAACCACGAACAGCTGCTCGCCGCCCAGGGCGCCTACTACCGCCTCTACAACGCCCAGTTCGCCGCCGCGGTCACTCCCTGACGGTGCGCAGGGCCGGAGCCTCCCGTGGCGGCAGCGGCTGCGGAGAGCCGGCCGTCGGCGCCCGACCGATACGGGTGGCTCGGGGCGTGCCGGGCGGGGCTGGCAGTATTGGTCCGTGGCCGATCCCAGCGAGTTCTCCTTCCGTGTCGATGCGCGTCTCGACGGGGACCGGCACGGCCGCACCGGGGTGATCGAGACCCCGCACGGCGCGATCGAGACCCCCGCCTTCATCCCGGTGGGCACCAAGGCCTCGGTGAAGGCGGTGCTGCCGGAAACCATGGCCGAGCTGGGGGCGCAGGCGCTGCTGGCCAATGCCTACCACCTGTACCTGCAGCCGGGCTCCGACATCGTCGACGAGGCAGGCGGGCTCGGGAAGTTCATGAACTGGCCGGGCCCCACGTTCACCGACAGCGGCGGCTTCCAGGTGATGTCGCTGGGGGTCGGGTTCAAGAAGGTGCTGGCGATGGAGTCGGTGGACGTCCGCAGTGATCAGGTGATCGCCGCGGGTAAGGAGCGGCTGGCCACCGTCGACGACGACGGTGTCACCTTCCGCTCCCATCTGGACGGGTCGAAGCACCGGTTCACCCCCGAGGTGTCCATGGGGATCCAGCACCGGCTGGGTGCCGACATCATGTTCGCCTTCGACGAGCTCACCACCCTGATGAACACCCGCGAGTATCAGGAGCGTTCACTGCAGCGCACCCACGAATGGGCGCAACGCTGCATCGACGAGCACGAACGCCTCACCACCGCCCGTAGCCACCGGCCCTATCAGGCCCTGTTCGCGGTGATCCAGGGCGCACAGTACGAGGATCTGCGCCGCAAGGCCTGTCGGGACCTGGAGAGCATCCGCGGTGCGGGCGGCACCGAATTCGACGGGTACGGCATCGGCGGCGCCCTGGAGAAACACAATCTCGGCACCATCGTCGGCTGGTGCAGTGCCGAACTGCCCGAGCACAAGCCGCGGCATATGCTCGGCATCAGCGAACCCGAGGACGTCTTCGTCGCGGTGGAGAACGGCGCCGACACCTTCGACTGCGTCAACCCCTCCCGGGTCGCCCGCAATGCCGCCGTCTACACCGACCGGGGCCGCTTCAACATCAACACCAGCCGCTTCCGCCGTGATTTCACCCCGATCGACGAACACTGCGACTGCTACACCTGCGCCCACTACACCCGCGCCTACCTCCACCACCTCTTCAAGGCCAAAGAGATGCTGTCGGCCACCCTGTGCACCATCCACAACGAACGCTTCACCGTCCGCCTGGTGGACCGCATCCGCGCCAGCATCGCGGCCGGTGAGTTCGACGAGTTCAAACGGGAGTACCTCGGCACCTGGGCGGCGAAGCAACGTTCCGGGTAGGTTCGGCTGCCGCCGCGGGACCGGCCCGGATCCGCGTCTGGGCCGGTGCAGGCACCACGACCACCGGTGGCTGCGCGGACCCGGGCGCCGGTTCTATTCGTGCAACGCCGGTTCCGGCTGTGGCCGGTAGCTGGGCTCGTTCTTCTTCAGGAAGCCGATCGCGCCGTAGGTGACCGGCATGACCAGGACCTCGACCAGGGTCTTCCACAGGAAGCCGATCAGCACGTAGTTGACGAACGTCGACCACGAGTCGATGCCGATGGCCGTGGCGGCGATGGCACAGAAGATCAGGGTATCGGCGAATTCGCCGACCACGGTGGAGCCGATGAGGCGCGCCCACAGATGCTTCTCCCGGGTGCGTTCCTTCATCAGCACCAGGGTTGCGGAGTTGAGCAGCTGGCCGACGAAGTAGCCGGCCAGGCCGGCGAGCACCAGTTGCGGGGTGGTGCCGAGGACGGTGCGGAAGGCGTCCTGGTTCTCGTAGAACCCGGCGGCGGGCAGGCCGATGGCGACGGCGAAGCACACCACGGTCAGCAGCAGCGCGGCGAAACCGTAGTAGATGGCCCGGCGGGTGGCCCGGAAGCCGTACACCTCGCTGAGCACGTCACCCAGGATGTAGGCGAGCGGGAAGAGGAAGAAGGCACCGTCGGTGGCGATCGGCAGGATCTGCAGCGGCCCCACCGTCAGTGCGGCGTCGCCGAAGAACTCCACGCCCTTGGTGGCGCAGATGTTGGAGATGATCAGGGTGGCGGTGAAGAACGCCACAATAGCCGGATAATACCCCCGCGCGACCTGGGCGAATGCCGCATGTTCCGGCGCGGGGCGCCCAGACTCGGCGGGTTTGTCGGGATTGTCTATCGTACGCACATCGACCATCAAACCAGGTCGTGGAATAGGCTGTACCAATGACGAACCCCGGCGATTCCGACGAGTGGTGGCGGCAATACGGCGGTTCCGGAGTGACGCCCGAGTCCGGTACGCCCCAGCCAGGACCCAGCTCACAGCCGCAGTCGCCGAGCCCCGACCTGTCGAAGAACCCGTCGGTACCGCAGCAGCCGGTCCCGCCGCCTCCGCCGCAGTATCCGGGCTATCCGCCTCCGGCCACGCCGCCACCCCCGCCGCCGTACGGCGGCGGTTACCCGGCGGCCGGTGGTTATCCGGCCGCCGGCGGGTACCCGGGGCCGGGCTATCAGCCGTACTACCAGCAGCCGCAGGGCACCAACGGTTTGGCGATCGCGTCGCTGTGCGTCTCCATTCTGGGGATGTGCACGTGCATCGGCTCGATCGTCGGGATCGTGCTGGGCACCATGTCGCTCAATCAGATCAAGGAGCGGGGCGGTGAAGGCCGGGGTATGGCCCTGGCCGGTATCTGGATCGGCGTGGCCGGAATCGTACTCGCGGTGGCCTACCTGATCTTCCTGCTGCTGGTCGGTTTCGCGGCGGATACCTCCTCCAGCACGTACTGAGTTCGCAGACGACGAAGGGGCGCCTCCGATTCGGAGGCGCCCCTTCGCGTGGTCCGACAACCGGGTGTCAGCTCTTGATCACCTGGGTACCGCCGGCGAACTTGTCGTGCCAGCCCTGCCGGTTCGGGTCCTGGTTGATGGTGACGGCGATGTAGATCGCCAGTCCGACGAAGACCAGGTTGCCGAGGCAGTTGATCAGGTTCGGGACGAAGAAGATGTTGCGCTTCAACGAGGTCACCGGGTCGAGCTTGTCCGCGCCACCGGGGGCGACGACCCGCAACCCGAGCATCTTCTTGCCCAATGTGGCGCCTGCCGACACCTCCATGCCGACGAAGTACCCCATGTAGAGCACCACCAGCAGAATCGGCTGCAGGACCCACGAAACGAGGAAGCTGCCCGACATGGAATCCACGCCGGTGCCGATGCCCAGGATCATCGCCAGAATGAAGTAGGGCACGCCGACGATCAACCCGTCGATCAACCGCGCACCGATCCGCAGCCCCAGATCGCCCGGTACCGGCCCACCCATGCCGAACTGCTGCTGGGCGTACGGATCTCCGGGCATCTGCGGGTAACCCTGCTGCTGGGCATACGGATCCTGGCCGTACTGCGGCTGCCCGAAGCCCGGCTGCTGCCCGTACTGGGGCGGCTGCTGGCCGTACTGCGGCTGCTGCTGCGCATAGGGATCGGGGCCCGGCTGCTGTCCGTACTGGGGCTGTCCCCCGTACGGCTGGCCGCCCTGCGGGTACTGATTGGGGTCGTAGCCACCGCTGGTCATGTTTCGTCCTCGCTGTGATCAGGCGATCGGTCGAGGGGTACGTTACGGAGTGCCCGGTAGCGGCGACAACCCGTCGGGCCGCCAGATCCAGGGGTCCCGGGGGAGTCCGGCGGGATCGAAACCCTCGCGTAGCTCGGATATCGTCCGTACCGGACGGCCGAGTGATCGGGCGATGGTGGCGAAGACATCCTCGGGCGTGTTGCCCGCGGCGCGCCGGTCGGCGAGGGTGACCGCGCCGTCCCGTTTGGCCAGCCGCTGTCCGTGTTGGTTCAGAACCAGCGGAACATGTGCGTAGTGCGGCACCGGAAGGTGCAGCAGGGTGGCCAGATAGGCCTGCCGCGGTGTCGAGGACAGCAGATCGTCGCCGCGGACCACCTGATCGACGCCCAGATCGGCATCGTCCACCACCACGGTCAGGTTGTATGCGGGGGTTCCGTCGCCGCGCCGCAGCACCATATCGTCGACGATGCCCCGGTAGTGGCCGTGCAGTTCATCGGTGATCTCGAAATCCGGTTGTGCGGCGCGCAGCCGGAGCGCGGCGGGCCGCCCGGTGGCTCGGCGTTCGGCGCGTTGCCGGTCGGTGAGCTCCCGGCAGGTGCCGGGATAGGCGCCCATCGGGCCGTGCGGGGCGGTGGCGGCCTGCTGGATCTCACGCCGGGTGCAGAAGCACTCGTAGGTGTGGCCGGCGCGTTGTAGCCGGTCCACGGCGTCGGCATACAGTGCACGCCGCTCGGACTGGTGGACGATCGGTCCATCCCAGTCCAGCCCCAGCGCGGCGAGATCCTCGATCTGCCGTTCCGCGGCGCCCGGACGGACCCGGTCCAGATCGTCCACTCGCAGCACGAATCGGCGGCCGGTGGTGCGGGCGAACAGCCAGGCGAGAATCGCGGTACGCAGGTTGCCGAGGTGCAGATCGCCGGATGGGCTGGGGGCGTACCGGCCGGCGCCGGTCATGTGCAGGTGCCCGCGCCGGGCCGGCGGAGGCTGGGGCGGAGGCGATCCGGGCCGATCGGGGTCCCGGCGGCCAGGGCGGTCAGCAGGTCCTCCGCATGCGCGATGAGACCGTCCCGATCGATGTCGTAGGGCAGCGGCGCCGGGTGCTCGGCGAGCCGGCCGATCGCGCGGCGCAATAGAGTACCCGCGCCCTTCGGGTTATCACGCTGAATATGGGTGATTCCCACGGCGTACTGGGCGAGCCCCTGCCACAGCATCCGCTCGGCTACCGGTCCGTTCTTCCAGGCGGCCTCCAGTACCTCGTGCGCGTTGAAGGCCAAACCGTCGTCCAGCAGTTGCTGGGCGAAGGTCAGGGTTTGCTGGGGTGGCAGATCCAGTTCGTCCGGGATCCGCTCGACGCCGGTGCTGCCCGGCGGCAAGGGTCGGCCGAGGCGGTCGCGCGGGCGCGCATTGCGGGCGCGACCTGTGGAATCGCGGTCACGGGGGAGCATCTCTCCATCATCCACACCGGGGCGGTGTGGGGTCGGTCAGGGGCGGCGCCGGACCGCTGCATTGACGTATCACGGAACAATTACACCCATTCGAAACCTTCCTGAACGGGCATGTTCGTAGCTTGTGAAGTGTACCGGCAATGTTGCCGCAACCCGGAAACTTCGCAAGGTTGGCAGAAGGTTGGGATGTTGGTAAATCTTTCCGGCAAACCTGCGGCGGACCTGCTAGTGTTTGCAGCGCGGGGCCGGTATGAGCCGAGCGTCGACCACCTCTCGGCACCCCGTGGCTCCGCTTGCTCTGTGTGTCTTTCGGCGCGCTTCGATGCGCTCGGTGAAGGCGCGAAATATGGGAAATCCCGTTTACGAGGACGTGAGGAGAACGTGCAGTGGATGTAGCAGTGACGGGTTCCGGGTGGCGAAAGAGTAGTTACAGCGGCCCCGATGGGAACTGTGTGGAGGTGGCTCCGCTGGTCGACGGCCGCATTGCGGTCCGGGACACCAAAGACCGTGGTCGGGGGCCTATCCTTGCCTTCACCTCCGGTGAATGGCAGGCGTTCGTCGCCGATGTCTCGGCGGGCGCGTTCGCTCGCGGGTGAGCGCCGCCGGCCCGGTGTGACCGGGCTTTTCCGGCCCCGAGTCACCGGCTCGGGGCCTTCGTAGCGACGTACTATCGTCTACCGGGTGAGTCAGCTGGCACCTGCAGACGCGACGATGTTCTGGTTGTCGCGCCGTACCCGCAATGATCTGTTCCTTCTCTATTGTTTCACCGAAACCACGGTGTCCGATGCTGGCCTGCGTTCATTCGTCGCAGGCCGTTGCAGAGATATCTCGGATCTTCGAATGCGGATTCGTCCGGTGCCCGGAAACCTGGACTATCCGCAGTGGGTCGGTGCCGAATTCGTTGACGAGCAATTCATCGTTCACGCATTACCGAAGCCGGATTGGCCGAACCTGCAGGACCGGCTCGGCGAACTTCTGGGTACCACCGTGGACCCGGTTCGGCGGGCCTGGCGCCTGCATGTGTTCCGATCCGTGTACGGCGCCCCGGGTGCCGGTGCGGAGCCGGTGACGGTAGCGGTTCTGCAACTCTCCCATGCGCTGGCGGATGGTCGGGGGTCCGCGGCGCTGGCTCGCCGGTTGTTCGCTGCCGGCGCGGTCGCCGGTCCGCCACCGGAGCCGACCGGTCCTGTGCATAAGTCTCGGAGATATCCACAGGCTGTGGATATCTCGGTGTTGCGCGGTGCCGCACTGTTGCCGATCCGCCTGGCTGCCACCGTTGTTCGCGGTGTACAGGCTTACCGTGAGTACCGCGCGCGTGTCAGCGCAGCCGAAAAGACCCCCGTGGCACCAGGATTCCCGCCGATCGGGATCAATCCGACTCGCCCGGTGGCCGATGCCGACCACCGGGTGCGGATGCTGGTGCGCGACGCCGCCGACCTCCGGGGTACCGGGCAGACCGTCACGGTCGTGGTGAGTACGGCGATCTCGCTGGCGATCTCCCGGCGGCTGACCGGCCCGGACCGGGCGGTGCCGCTGGGCGCCCAGGTGCCGATGGCGCTGTCCGGTCCGGGCCGGGGGCGCAACAACTACCGCAGCCTGTCGGTGTCATTGCATTCCGACGAACCGGATCCGGCCGAGCGTGCCGAGCGGATCGCCACCGACCTGGCCCGGCATCGCATACGGGCGGCCGAATCCGTGCCGAGTGCGCAGGACCGGGTGAATGCCGGGCTGCCGGCCCTGCTGGCCCACCGTGATATCGATAGCGCGGACCTGACCGCCGTTCCGGACGAACTGCACGGTCAGACGGTCATCTCGAGCGTGAACCGTGGGCGAGCCGACTTGGAATTCGCCGGGGCCCGAGTGCTTTTCACTGCCGGCTTTCCCGCCCTCGGTGCGGTCATGCACCTGACCCACGGTGTGCACGGCCTGGGTGACACCGTCACCGTCTCGGTGCATGCCGACCACGCCGTGCTGCCCGACCCGGACGGTTACCTGCGCGAGGTGGATGCGGCGCTGGACGAGGTGGTCGCAGCGCTACGGTCACGCTGAACCGTCGTCTGCCCGTCCGGCTCCACCGGTCCGACCACCGAGACCGGGACTATGCGCGGGTATGTGGTTCACCAGGTGTGCCGACCAGTTCGGAGCCGATCGCCGCCAGTGCCGACAGCAACGCCGTGACTTCGTCCGGTCCGGCCGCCGCACCCGCGCGCCCGGCGACCCGGAACGGGCAGCGATATTCGGCCGCGCCGGAGATCCGGTGCGGGCGTTGGATCTCGATCAACGGCGGAACCGGCGCGGTCAGCCGGTCCGCCCCGGTGAGTGCCGCCAGGGTGGCGTCGGCGGTCCGGGCGTCGTGGCGGCCGGAGGGTGCACCGCCGGCTGTGGCGTGGATGCGCCGGTACCACTCGACGACGTCGGGCGATGCCGCCCGGGTGCCGGTTTCGTAGTGGCCCAGCGCCGCCCGGCTGTAGGGCACCCGGGCGGCCATGCCGGCCAGGGAGAGCCCGGCCGCCTCGCGCAGCCTGCGTAGCTGTGTGCCGACTTCCGGATCGACCCCACCGTCTCGACGCTCGCCCCGAGTGGACATGGGGCCATCGTAATCAACTGTAGACGCTTGTAGACGCTTTTTGCTGTCCAAAAGGTCTTTGAGGGGACCATACTGGCTCCGGTGGTTCGAGCAACACCATAGCGGGCCACGCAGCAGGAGGGACTCGAACGGGAGGGATTCGATGGATGTCGTGTTCTGGACGGCCGTGGCATGCTGCGGCGTCAGTGTGATCGTGTACCTGTCCCTGGCGGTGTCGTACCGCCGGGATCGGCGCCCCAGCGTCGCCGATATCCGGTTCCGGCTCGAGGCCGAGACCGGCCGCGCCCGGTCAGGCGGTTTCGGCGAACACCCACTGCCGGTATCCATCGTGCGCCGCGACGACGGGTACCGCGAGGACCTGCGGCGTATCGTCCGGATGCGCGGCATCGATCCGGTCGATGATCTCGGCTACCCGGCCGGACCGCGTGTGCAGCACCGCAAGCGTCTCCCGGTCGTCTTCGACGACACCGTCCCAGCGGTAGATCGAACGCACCCCGCCGACGATATTGCCGCACGCCACCAGCCGGTCGTCCACCAGCCGCCGGACCAGCGCGGCCAGCAGCTCCGGATCGGCGGCGGTGACGCTGATGCTCACGAGGTCGTCGGCCACGAATCCACCTCACCGCCGGTGCGGACCAGCTCCGAGAGCAGCTTCTCGGCGTCCGGCTTCTCCCGGGCCAGGGCGCTCCAGCCACGCACCAGCCCACCCGTGCTGGACTTGCTGGACCAGGCGCCCACCGCATGAGCGCCCTGGGGATCGAGCGAGTAGTAGATGGTGCCGACCGGCCATGCGGTGTCGACGCTGCGGTACCAGCCGGTCAGCGCCTCGCTGTCCCAGACCCGCAGCTCACCGCGCCACGGCCCGGCCGGTTCGGCGGGCGTTTCGGCCTCGGGCTCGCTACCGGAATCGAGCAGTACGTGGTCGCCCTCGTGCCGGATCGTCACCGGGGTGACCTCCACGGCAGTCACGCCATGGTGCCAGCGCTGCCAGGCGGCCCACCAGTCGCCGGCCAGATCAACCCGGGCGTCGACGACCCCGGCCAGCTCGGCCAGCGACACCTCCAGCGCCTCGGCGAGCCGGATGGCCACCGGCAGCGTCGGCGACTGCTCCTCGGATTCGTAGCGGGTGATCTGCCGCGAGCTCACCCCGATGGCTGCCGCCAGCGCGGGCTGCGACAGTCCGAGCAGGCGCCGCCGCTCTTGGATGACCTTGCCGGTACCGGTGTTCATACAGTTATCGCCTCCGAAAACATGCCTGCCATTCCCGCTCCGTCCGTCATCCGTGCCGCCGATCGGCCACATCCCCCGGACCTCCCCGGCCCGGGGTGCCGGTGATCGGTGCGGCCGACCGCGACCGCCGTATCGATCTGTGGCGCAGTGCACACGCCGACTGTGCCGCCGATTCTCCCATCTACTCGCTCCGGCAGGCCCGTTTCGTGCTGACCGAACACGACGGGTGCGGTCCATGCTGCCTGCAGCACCTCGCGGCGACGGCCTACAGCACCGGACTCATCGACGACGAATAGCCGCCGGGTTCAACCGGGTTTCTTTCCGGCGGCCTTCATCTCCTTCTTGAAGGCGCGGACCTCCTGGAGGGTTTCGCCGTCGACGATGTCGGCGGCGGAACGGCGGGAACCGGGCTCGGCATAGGCGCCCGCTACCTGCTCCCAGCCCGACGGTCGGACGCCGAGCTGCTTACCGAGCAGGGCCAGGAAGATCCGGGACTTCTGATTGCCATAGCCGGGCAGCGCCTCGAGCCGGCGCAGCACGGTCTTGCCGTCGGGCGGCGCGCCGTCGGCGCCGGGGTCGGTCCAGATCCGTTCGGTGACGCCGTCGTAGTGCTCCAGGACGTAACGGGCCAGGTCCTGAGTGCGCCGGGCCATCGCCCGGCCGTATCGGTGCACCGCCGGTGGCGTGGCGCAGAGCTCTTCGAAGTCCTGCTGATCGGCGGCGGCGATCGCGGCGATATCGAATCCACCCATCCGATCGGCGATCTTCTTCGGGCCGCGGAAGGCGTGCTCCAGCGGATACTGCTGATCCAGCAGCATCCCGGTCAGCAGGGCGAACGAGTTCTCGGAGAGCAGCCGGTCCGCGTCGGGGTCCTGCGCGAGGCACAGCGTGTCGGTCATGACGGTCCTCCTGTTCCGGATCGGAACCGATCATCTCATCGGTCGTCGGCCGGGCGGCGACCGCCCGGAATGCCTATAGTCGGTGATGCAGAGCACAGGGGTGTCCGGTGGGTGACGTGGGTCCCGCGTAGGCTCGCCGCATGCCCTCGACGACGGCGGTACCCATGAACGACCTCACCCTGCGTCCCGCCCGGTTCGACCGGGCCGGACGGGATCAGTTGATCGACGCCCACGACCTGCGGGCCGGCGTGGCCGGCATGCGGCAGTGGCAGCAATGGACCCACGAGTCGCTGGCGCTACGGCCCGGCGAGAGTGCGGTCGACATCGGGTCCGGTACGGGCTCGGAGGTCTTCCGGTTCGCCGATGCGGTCGGCGCGGACGGTGCCGCGGTCGGCGTCGAGCCCGATCCGAATCTGCTCGCCGCCGCCCAGCAGCGAGCCACCGAGCTCGGGTCGCCGGCGACCTTCCACACCGGTGACGCCTACGGCCTGCCGTTCGGGGCGGACACCTTCGATGCGGTGTTGTGCGAGCGGGTCTTCCAGCACCTCACCGCGCCGGCCCGGGCGGCAGCCGAGATCGCGCGGGTGCTGAAGCCCGGCGGGCGCGCACTGGTCGCCGACGCCGATTGGGCCACCGCGATCGTGCATCCCGGCGAGCCGAAGGTCGTCCGGGCGGTGATCGACACGCTGATCTCGGCCACCACGAATCCCTTGTCGGGCCGCCGGATTCCGGGGCTGCTGACCGAGGCCGGGCTGGCGGTGACCGAAATCGGTTCCAGCGCACTGGTACAGGACCGCACCATCGGCGCCGGCACCCTGGTCACCCGGGTCTCGGCGATGGCGGTGGCCCGCGGTGTGATAACCGAGGACGAGGCCCGGCAACTCCGGGAGGATCTGGACCGGGCGGCGGAAACCGGCGAAATCCTGCTCTCGGTCACCATGTTCGGAGTCATCGCCCACGCTCGGTGACGACGCTCGTCGGCCCTTGGCGGCCTGTCGGTTCCGCACGGTTGCCCGAGTGGCCGGCTACCGGGCCGGAGCCGCCCACCCGTGGCGACGCGATCGTGATGCAGTCGTCGCGGGCGGGACCAGCTCCGGGCCGCCTCGCGGTCAGTGCTGTTCGAGCAGCTTCTCGGTCGCCGCCAGCAGGACGCAGGTGGCCAGCCCGTCCATCGCCTTCTCCAGCTCCGGCAGTTGCGGGAAGCTCGGTGCGATGCGGATGTTCTTGTCGTCCGGGTCCTTCCGGTAAGGGAAGGCCGAACCGGCGGCGGTCAGCGCGATACCCGCGTCCTTCGCCAGGGCGATCACCCGCGCGGCGGTGCCCTCGAGCACGTCCAGGCTGATGAAGTAGCCGCCCTTCGGCTCGGTCCAGGAGGCCACCTTGGACGCGCCCAGGCGGTCCTCCAGGATCTTCAGCACCAGTTTGAATTTCGGTTCCAGCAGTTCGCGGTGCTTCTGCATGTGCTCCCGGACGCCTTCGGCGTCGGTGAAGAAGCGCAGGTGCCGGAGCTGGTTCACCTTGTCCGGTCCGATGCTCTTCTTGGCCGCATGCCCGAGATACCACTCCAGGTTCGCCGTCGAGGCGCCGAGGAATCCGACCCCGGCGCCGGCGAAGGTGATCTTCGAGGTGGAGGCGAACACGATCGGGCGGTTCGGGTTTCCGGCCGCGGCCGCCATCCCCAGGACATCGAGGACCGGTTCCGCGGTGTCGGTGAGTGGATGGACGGCGTACGCGTTGTCCCAGAACAGCCGGAAGTCGGGCGCTGCGGCGGGCAGCGAAACCAGCTGCCGGACGACCTCCTCGGAGAAGGTCACCCCGGTCGGGTTGGAGTAGTTCGGTACCGCCCACAGGCCCTTGATCTGCGGGTCGTCCGCGATCAGCGCGGCGATCGCCCGGACGTCCGGACCGTCGTGCCGCATCGGCACGGTGATCATCTCGACGCCGAGCGCCTCGGTGATCGCGAAGTGCCGGTCGTACCCGGGGGCCGGGCACAGCCACTTCACGGTCTCCTCGGCCACCCAGCGGCGCGGCGAGTCGGGCGTGCCGTAGAGCATGGCGTAGGTGATGACGTCGTGCATCATCTCCAGGCTGGCGTTGTTGCCGGCCAGCAGGTTCTCGACCGGAATGCCGAGCAGCTCACCGAAGACGGCGCGCAGCTCGGGCAGGCCATGCAGGCCACCGTAGTTGCGGCAGTCGGTGCCGGTGCCGTCCCGGAAGTCGCCGTCGCCCGGCAGGGAGAGCAGCGCCGCGGACAGGTCGAGCTGTTCGGGAGCGGGCTTACCGCGGGTCAGGTCCAGCTTCAGCTTCTCGGTCGCGAGCTTCGCGTAGTTCGCGCGCTGGGTCTCGTGTTCGGACACGAGCTCGGCGTGGCTCATCAAACCGATCTGCGTTTGCCGGGGCATTCTGGGCAGCCTTTCGAAGCAGCATGGTGACTGGTCGGTGGTGGCCGACGATGGAGTGCGGCCGCTGCCCACGTTACCCGGGAAGTTGCCGGAAGTAGGATGCGATGTCTTCTCGGCTGGTTTGCGAAGTTGTGACGCCGACCGTGCGGAGTCCTCACGCGGGTCCGGAAAAGAAAGGGGACCCCGCGCACCCGGCAGAGCCCGTTGACCCTTGCTGCCTTCCGGCCCTGGGGGAGTTCACAGGATGCGCGCCGCGCGGGATCCGTGGGCCAGTGTAGCGGTTCGGCGCGGCGGCGCCACTCCGGGGCGGTGTTCGATCGGAGTGCGGTTCGTCAGCGCTGGCTGTCGCACTGGTGGAAGAGCACGTCCGAGGCCTTGGCGAGCACTTCGAGGCGGCTGCGGCCGCCGTGGTCGGCGAGCAGGAAGTGTTGGCCGATCGCGGAGCAGAAGGCGAGCAGGCTGCGTGCTTCGACCTCGTCGGGGTCGTCGCAGAAGGTGCCGATGCTGGTGCGCAGCAGCTCCATCCGCCGGTTGTCCACCCGGCGCAGCCGGTCTGCGACGGCCTCGTCGTGCCGAGCCCAGTCGCGGATGGCGAGGTCGATCGGCAGCAGGCGGTCGCTGGAGAAAGTGAGGATTCCGGCCAGCACGGCGGTGGTTCGGGGGTCGCTGGTGGTCCGGCCGACGGCGTCGAGGACATCGTCGGTGCTCTCCCGCTCCCAGGTGTCCAGCATTGCGGTCAGCAGGGCGTCCCGATCGGCGAAGTATCCGTAGAACCCGCCCTTGGTGACGCCGAGACGTTTGGCGAGCGCTTCGATGCGGACGCTGTCGACACCGCCGTGGGCGAGCGCCGTGAGCCCGGCTTCGATCCAGCCCTCCCGGGGGATGCGAGGGGTGCGCATGATGTGTTCCACCTCATTGTCGTTATTCTGTACGGTACCGTATTTCAATTGGTGACCACCCCGTTTTTGCGCGCGGCCGCGCCGACGGTATGCTGCTGCACGGAGGATTCGCCTAGTGGCCTATGGCGCTCGCCTGGAACGCGGGTTGGGTTAACAGCCCTCGCGGGTTCGAATCCCGCATCCTCCGCTCCGACAAGCCGTCGGCGAGCCCGGAATCCCGGGCCTGCCGACGGCTTCTGTCGTTCCGGCCGCTCACCAGTTCTCGGTGTACTCCCGCTGGAAGGACCGCTGGATGCGCCCGGAGCTGACCACCCGGTCGACCCATTCGCCGAGGATGACACCAGCGGCCAGTGAGCAGCCGACACCGAAGGCGCCGAAGATCTGGTTGATCCCGAGCAGCAGCTGATCGTCGAGCAAGGCGTACAGACCGCGGTAGACCTTGAGACCCGGCAGCAGCGGGACGATACCGGCGGTGGCGGCGACCAGCGGCGGGGTGAGCGCCCGCCGCGCCATCAGGCCACCGGCCAGGCCGATCACCGTCGCCGCGAAACCCGACGCGATGACCGGGCCGAAGCCGATCTCGCTGACCAGCAGGAAAACCAGCGTGCCGACCGCGCCGCCGGCCGCCGCCGTCGCCAGTGCCCGGCGTTCCGCATAGCAGGCCAGCGCGAATGCGAAGGCCGCCAGCGCACCGGCGAACAACTTCACCGGCAGGTTGTCGATATCGCGGCCGCCGACGTCGATCGGCGGCAGGTTGATCCCGATCATCACCGAGACCCGCAACGCCAGGCCGATCCCGGCGACGATCCCGCCGGTCATCATCAGCACTTCCAGCATGCGGGCGGCAGCGGTGATCGGAGCGTCGGTGATCGCGTCCTGGACCGCGCCCACCAGCTGCAGACCACTGAGCATCACCGTGATCCCCGCCGCGATGATCAGCGCGGGGTCGGCTCTGATGCCGAGCGGCTCCTCGAAGGCGCTGAGGATGATTGCCGGAGTGGCCGCGATGATGCCGCCCATCACGTTCTGGAAGAACACCGGCAGTCCCAGCCGCCCGAGCGAGATGTTGAACACGTCGATGACGGCGGTGGTGAGGAAACTCAGCGCGGCCAGCACGATCCCGCCGCCGAGCAGCGTCGCGATCGCCCCGGCCAGCAGCGACCAGCCGAGCGTGGACACCCAGCGCGGGTACGGGTGGCCGCCGGAGGTGATCTCGTCGAGTGCGGCATGGGCGCGATCGGGCGGCACCAGCTGGGTGCGGATCTTGCGGGTGAGCCGGTCGGCCTGCGCCAGCCGGGTGAAGTCCAGTGAACGATAGGTCACCATCCGCATATCGCCGGCCGGCGGCAGCGCCGGGCCACGATCGGCGGTGATCTGAATCGAGTTGTACGTCACATCGATATCGCACTGATCCAGCCCGTAGGTGGAGGCGATGAACCGGACCTGGGCGCTGGTGTCGGTGACACCGGTCCCCGAGGCCAGCACGACCTCGCCGACCCGCACCGACAGGTCCAGTACCTCGGAGACCTGGGCGTCGTCGGACAGATCGATCGGCTGGACCGGTGTCGGTGCGAAGACGAGGTTGTCGGCGGTCGCCCGGCGTTCCGGCGACCAGAGCCGGAAAGGCCGGCGCAGCCGGAATCGCCCCCACTGCGACCGGGAAGGGATCGGAATTCGGTCGGTGGCGGTGTCGTCGTCGAATGGCGGATCTGCAGCCATACCCGCGACGGTAGCCGTCCGCGGCCGGGTCGCGCCGCCCGCCCGGGACGGGGTACGGCGTGTCGCGGCAATGGCGTCGGTCGTGTCCCGGCGGGTCAGTGACCGGCGTCACCGATATCGCCGAAAATGCCCTCCAGTGCGGTGATGAAGAACGGGAACCGGCCCGCGAAATGGTGCAGGTTCGGGTCGCTCTCGAAGCCGCCGAACCAGTAGATGCCCGGCCGGGCGTCGGCCGCGGGCGCGAGGTCACGGAAGGCCCGGATCCAGTTGTCGGTGCGGGCGTTGAGGACCGTGTACGGCAGCCCGCGGGAGAACACCGTCTCCTGGTCGATCGGCGGGACCTGTTCCCGGGTGACCGAATCCATGCCCCGCTGCAGCGCCCGGACCCGGCCGGTCACCGCATCCCCGTGTGCGGTGCGGGCGGGCAGATACCGCGGCAGCACCAGGCCGGCGCAGCCGGCCAGCGCGATCGCCACGCCGACCAGGGCATGCCCCGCGGTCAACGCGAGGACGATGGTGGTCAGCAGCCCGACGCCGATCAGCGACGCGCCCACCCAGACCGGCAGCCGGGACCGCTTCGGGTCGGTCAGGGTGCCCGCTGCCACGGCGTCGGCGATCATCGCCTCCCGGACCGCGGCCCCGGCGACCCGGCCCGGCGCCCGCAGTTCGCCGACCGTCACCGATTCGGCATCGTCGGGCAGCAGTGCGGCGTAGATCGCCGACTCGTAGTCCCGCAGCTGCTCGTCCGGCGGGTTCACCCGGCTGATCCGCCAGTCGTCGTCGGCGATCGACTCGATCCACAGGTAGCGGCGCACAGCGAGATCGACCACCGTGGCGGCCACATCCACGGGATCGACATGCTCGTCCAGCAGCAGTCCGGCCTCGCCCGGCAGCACGCCTTCCGGGGTGACGAAGTGCACCCGGTCCTGTTCACGGGCCAGCGGGGCGAACACGTCGGTCCCGGCGGCCGCTGCGGCCGCCCGGCGTCGGGCGAACAGCACGTACCCGGCCGCACCCAGCAGACCGAGCAGCAATGCGCCGAATGCGGCCAGTACCGGACCGGTCACCTCGAATGCGCGGCCCGAACTGTTCTCCCGCACATCGGCGTTCGCGGGCACGGTGCCGGGAGGCAGTTGCAGGGTGAGGTCCAGGGTGTCGCCGCTGGCGATATCGGTCTGGGTCAGATACAGCACGCCGTCCGGCTCGATCTGCACGTCGGCGCATTCGCGGGTACTGCCCAGCCGGCCGAGCATGCATTCCACGATGCCCATCCGGTAGCTGGGGCTGATCACCGTCACATCGAGGCGGGCGATATCCACCCCGATCGCACCGAACCACCGGAACACCTGGCTGCCGGGCGCATCGGCGACGGTGTTGTGCACGGTGTACTCGAAATTCGACTCGCCCGGCCGGGCGGTCACGGTGAATCGGTCGGTTCCGGTCTCGGTGCTGCCCGTCCCGGTCGCGGTCGCGTCGGTGACCCGGAACCGGCGTTCGACATCGCCTTCCAGCTGGACGCGCAGCGGCACCGTCATCGTGAAATCCTCGGCGCCGGGCGGCACTACGACCGTCTCGTGCACCTGCAGGGCGCCGGTCTCGTCCAGCGTCAGATCGGCTGTGATGGTGACGCCGTCGTCCGTGGGCTGTGCCTGGGCTGCCGGCGCGATCGGTGAAACGCACACCGCGGCGCAGCCCAGTGCTGCGGCGAGCAGCCGTCGAGGCGTGGCGCCCCCCCGAAAAGTCAGCATGGCTCGCTACTCTAGTCAGCTTGATAGTCTGCGTCGGGCCGACGAGGTCTGCCGAACCGGGAAAGCGCGGTGCGGCCGACCGATGCGATCGGGTACTGACGGCGATACCGGAGACGGAGGCGCGGGGGAGTGACTGGACCACCGTACGGGTACGGACCCGATGGACGACCGGTGCCGCCCGGATACGGTGCCCGGTACAGCGCACCACCCGGCTACCCGCCACACCCCGGATACGCACCGCAACCGGGCTATCCCGTGCATCCGGGGTATCCACCCTCGGCACCCGGGTACGGGCGGCCCGGCTATCCGGCCCCACAGCCCGGCCGGCCACCGCAGGGGTACGGCTACTCTCCGGCGTCGCCGCGTCCGATGCCGTACGGTCCGCCCGGCCGACCGCCGCAGCCGCCACGTAAGAGCGGCGGCGGGGCTCCGCTGCTGTTGATCGCACTGGTGCTGGTAATCGGCGGGCTGGTCACCTTCGCCTTCCGAACCGGGATCGGCAGCGATGTGCTGACCGACGCCCGCGGGCCCGACCACAGCTACTCGACGGATCCGGACGGTGCGCCGTCCGAGACGGCGAACAACCCGCTGCTCACCGATCCGGACGCGACCCTGATCCCGGCGACCTGCAACTATGCCCGCTGGGATACCCAGGTCGAGCAGGCCCGGGCGTTCTTCGAATCGGCCGCGGGCTGTCTGGAATCGGCCTGGCGGCCGGTACTGGCCGATGCGGGGCTCCCCTTCCAGGCTCCGGAATTGAGCGTCACCGCGACCACATCGGGAATCACCACCCCGTGCACCGGTTCGACCAGCAACTTCGCCGCGTTCTATTGCGGTGCGAACCACACCATCTATATGCCGATCAGCCAGTTGCAGACCGACCATTTCGGCGACAACTGGGTCGTCTATCTGTCGGTGTTCGCCCATGAATACGGCCACCACATCCAGGCGGTGTCCGGAATCCTGCGCCGGGCGAACCAGGAGCGGGTCACCGTCGGTGTCCGCTCACCGGAGGGGCTGCAGCTGTCGCGCCGGGTGGAGCTGCAGGCCAACTGCTTCGACGGCATGTACATCGGGTCCAGTGCCGATGCCGGATCGCTGAACGGGGATCAGGTGGACGTCGCCACCCAGGATTCCTACGGTCGCGGCGACCGTCCGGGCGATATGCGCGACCACGGAACCTCGGAGAACGGTGGACAGTGGTTCGAGAAGGGGCTGGATCGGAACCTGACCGGGGCCTGCAACACCTTCACCGCCCCCGCGGGTGAGGTGAGCTGACCGGCGCACCCATTCGGGAGTCGATCGCCGTGGTCACCGGGGCCGTTGCTGTTTGGCCCGGGCCCGTCGGCCACGGGGGCCGAGCGCCGGCTGCTCGTCCTCGGCCAGCCATTCGGCGGTGGTCAGCCATTGGCGCTGGGCGTCGAGGTCGGCTTCGTCGAAGAAGATCCGGCGGTTGCGGCCGTCTCGAACCTCGCGGGCCAGTGCCGCCCAGCCGGGTGCGGTGCCGTTCCGGGAGAGTTGGTCGGCGATGTAGCCGGTGACCAGCTTCCCGATCGTGTTCACCGGCTCGACCGACACCCGATTGCCGTACCGGGCGGCATACCAGCGGCGGCCGGCGCACAGCGACCGCGGCCGGGCGTTGGAGGCGATCCAACCGGCTCGCTGGGCCCGCTCCACCAGCCACAGGTGCTTCACCGCGGCGGGCGGGACCGTGCCGACGCGTTCGGTGATCAGTTCCCGGACCGCGGGGTCGTCGAGGATGTCGCGCCGGGTCGGCCCGCTGTCGTGGGCGGCCCAGTGAGCCGCGGTCAACCGGGCCAGCAGCCGCCCGAAGTCATTGATACTGCGTTGCGCGCGGCGGCCGAGTCGTTCGATCCGGTCGGCTTCGCGGCGCATCTCGTTCTGCGCGGTCAGCGTCCGGATCGCGGCCATCGTGGGCACCTGGCCGCGTTCGAGTAGCTGCAGGATCGCGGTGGCGGTGCTGGGGTCGGCGGCGGCCGAAACCGGCAGGCTGTCGCGTTTGACGTCGAACTCCTCCGGGCGGATCGCACGGCTGAGTAATCCGACGGCGGTGCGATCGTCGGCGAAGTCGGTGTTGGCGAGCCAGGCGGCGGCGATGTCGTCACACGACAGCACGGTGAAAAGGTCCTCCGGTCGGGAGCGATCAGTTTCGATGTGTTGCGGCTCGTAGTCCGGCACCCGGTGCGGGCGCAGGTGGCAAGGTTGTGCCCCGGTCGGGATGAGGGACCGGCCGGGGTCACCAACCTGATGAAGGTTTGGCCACCGAAGTTGCCGACACCAACGGTAGCCAGGCAATTGCGCCGCTGTCAGCAGCGGAGACGTATTCGTTACGTCCAAAATCTCGCCGGAAAACGGGGTGGTGGCCGGTTGGCGGCCGTCTACGCTGGACACGGCGGCTTCCGAGGTGCGGGTGACCCGGGTGAATGCAGTCTTTCGGGAGCCTGGAGCCCGCGGGTCTCTGCGTTTGCCGAAGCTACCAGGCCGGTCGCATGTATGTGATTTGCATCACTATATGGAGCGGGTGGTTGCCGGGGCGACCGGTTCGATACCCGTTCCACCAGGTGGAATGTGCATTGTCGGAGTCCGCCGGTAGCCTCTGGCCGTGGCTCTGTACCGGAAATACCGACCGGCAACCTTCGCCGAAGTGGTGGGTCAGGAGCACGTCACCGACCCGCTGAGTACGGCACTCGACACCGGCCGGATCAGTCATGCGTATTTGTTCTCCGGGCCCCGGGGGTGTGGCAAGACGTCCTCGGCGCGCATCCTGGCCCGCTCGCTGAATTGCGTGCAGGGCCCGACCTCGCGTCCCTGCGGGGAGTGCGCCTCGTGTATCGCGCTCGGTCCAGGCGGTGGCGGCAACCTCGATGTGATCGAACTGGACGCGGCCAGCCACGGCGGTGTCGACGACACCCGGGAGCTGCGGGACCGGGCGTTCTATGCGCCCGCCGAATCCCGGTACCGGGTATTCATCGTCGACGAGGCACATATGGTCACCACGGCCGGTTTCAATGCGCTGCTCAAGATCGTCGAGGAGCCGCCGGCCCATCTGATCTTCATCTTCGCGACCACCGAACCGGACAAGGTGCTGCCCACCATCCGGTCCCGGACCCACCACTATCCGTTCCGGCTGCTGCCGCCCGCCACGATGCGCGGCCTGCTCGGCCGAATCTGCGAACAGGAGCAGGTGCCGGTCGAGGAGTCGGTGTATCCGCTGGTCATCCGGGCAGGCGGCGGCTCGCCCCGGGACAGCCTCAGCGTGCTGGACCAGCTGCTGGCCGGTGCAGGCCCGGAGGGCGTCACCTACCCGCGGGCGGTGGCGCTGCTCGGTGTCACCGATATCGCGCTGATCGACGATGCCATCGATGCGCTGGCGGATGCCGACGGCGCCGCCCTGTTCGGCACCGTCGACCGGGTCGTCGAGGCGGGCCATGACCCCCGTCGATTCGCGGTCGACCTGCTGGAACGCCTACGCGATCTGATCCTGCTGCAATCGGTGCCGGACGCCGCCGAACGCGGCCTGGTGACCGGCCCCGGCGACGTATTGGACCGGCTGCGCGACCAGTCCGGCCGCATCGGCCCCGCCGCCCTCACCCGCTTCGCCGAGCTGCTGCACACCGGCCTGGGGGAGATGCGCGGCGCCACCGCGCCCCGCCTCCTGCTGGAGGTGATCTGCGCCCGAATGCTGCTGCCCGGCGCCGTCGACTCGGAAGCGGCCCTGCTTCAGCGCCTGGAACGGCTGGAACGCGGCGCCACAACCGCGCCACTCCCTGGCACCCCGGCGCCCCCCACCTCGCCGATGCCCCCCGGTTCGGCAGCTGCCCCCGCTCCGGACGGCGGTGGACAGCCCCGCCGCCGCGGCGCAGAGATTCTCGCCGCGGCCCGGGCCGAACGGGCCGCAAAGGCCGATGCAGCTGCCCAGCCCCTGCCATCCAAACCGGAGGCCGCTCCGCCCACGGATGCCCGAACAGCCGGGAACCGGGGTGGTCCGGCTCCGGAGGCTCGGAGCACTCCAGCGCACGGTGGCGCTGTACCGGCAGCTCAGAATCGCTCCGCCGCCGGCGCCGCGCCGGCTGGTCCCGGTGAGGTCTCCGAACCGCGGGATGACCTCCGGCGCGATCCGGGTCTCGACGCAGCAACCGGGCCGCGTCCGAGCGCCGGTGCGGATTCCCCATCCAGCGGTGGGCGAGTTACTGCGCCCGGCGCCCATCCGCATGCGGCCGACGAGCGGCCCGCCGAAGCTGCCCAGGCCCGGCCCTCCACACCCGAGGCCGCCGGGGCGGGCACCGGTCGCGACCGGGCCGCTTCGACAAGCCCGACCGAATCCGGGTGCCCACAGCCCGGCCTCGAGTCCAGCGGTACCGGGTACGGTCCCGCTCCGGATCGCGTCGCGGGGCCGACCAGCTCGCCCGAGTCCGACGCTGCAGTCGACTCGGCTACGGCGGGCGGTGACGCCCCGGCCGGCTCGCCGGAGCAGGGTGCTGCCAGAGTTGCCGATCCGGTGACGGGGCGGCGTGCTCCCGGTGCCGGTGATGCCGGCGGTCTCGTCGCGCGGGGGGGTAGGGCTGCCGACCCGGCTGGCTTGCCGGTGCAGGCTGCTGCCGGGGGGCAGGACTCGGTCCCAGGCGACCAGGGTGCGCCTGGGGTCGCTCGGGCAGCCGACCGGGCTGGTTCGCCGGGCCGGGGTGCAGCCGGGGGCGACGACTCGGTGCCGGACGACCGGAGTGCGCCCGGGGTCGCCCGTGCAGCCGAATCCCGAGGTAGCGGGCGCTACGCGGCCGGCTCAGGCCCGGAGCGGGGGGTGCCTGTCGCTGATTCCCATGCTTCCGGAGGAGCGGCATCCACGAGTTCGGATGCCGGCGTCGAGTCGCAGGCCGGTGCGCGGGGTCAATCCTTCGATCAGGGGTATGAAGCAGCCGGACGGAAGGCGCCCGGGGTGGTCGACGCGGGTGAACCCGATGGCCGAGGATCCGGAGTTTCCGGCCCCGGCCTCGAATCCGGGCCCGGCGCCACGGGTGAAGGGGAGCTCGCAGACACTGCCGCCGGGACGGGCCCGGGTGTCTTGCAACCTGCCGGTGCGGCGGGACAGCACCCGGTGGCCCCGCCGGGTGCCGGGGCGGCTGCCGACTACCCGTCGGCGGCGGAGTCGCCGGTCACCGGACCCGAGGAAGTAGCCGGATCCACTGTCGAAGCACAGTCGGCCGCCCCCACGGCAAACGAACCGCAAGACGATCTGCAGGCCGTGGTGGAGGCCGCCTGGCCGGATATCCGGGCGAAGGTGCGGGAATCGGGTGCCACCCTGCACGCCTTGCTGTCCGGGGCCGCGGTGGCCGGTGCGGAGGGGGATACGGTGATCTTCACGCATCCGAGCCCGCCGTTGGCGCAGCGTCTTTCGGCTCCGCAGAACATCGATGCCGTGCGATCGGCCGTGCAGGCCGTGCTCGGCCGGTCGGTCGAGGTGCGGTGGGAGAGCGGCGCTCCGGCGCCCCGGCCGGCGCCGCCGCGGGCGGCCGGTCGCGGCAGTGGCCCGCAAACCGCGGGCGATACCGAACGCCCGGCCCGCCGGCCGCAGTTCTCCCGGCCCAGTCAGGCCCGCGGTGCCTCGGGCGCCGCGCCGCGCCCGCCCCGGCCCGCGAGCGATGACGACATTCCGCCGCCCGACTACCCCGACCTACCCGACGACCCGGGCCCCGGCGGCTATCCGGACTCCGGTCCCGGCCCGGGCGGTGAGTTCGTGCCGCCGCCGACGCCCGAGGAAGAGCAGGAGATGATCGCGGCCGCCGCCGAGCCGGTGGCGCCCGGGGATCGGCGTGATCCGGACGAGGTCGCTCTGGCCTTGCTGGCCAGCGAGCTGGGCGCCACACCGCTGAATGGTTGACAGCCCCCGGCAGGGCAGCGTTAAGTTAACCGGAGTTCGCACTCCACGGTAGTATGAACGGGTGGGTTTTGTACGGCGTCAGGACGATGGGTCGTGACGGACGTGCGGCCACCGCACCCCAAGGAAGGAACACTCCGATATGACCACAGAGGCCTACATCTACGAGGCCATCCGCACTCCGCGCGGCAAAGGCAAGAAGAACGGCTCGCTGCACTCGGTCAAGCCGATCGATCTGACTGTCGGTCTGGTCCAGGAGCTGCGTGGCCGCTTCCCGAACCTGGACGAGGACCAGATCTCCGACATCATCCTCGGCGTCGTGACCCCGGTCGGTGACCAGGGCATGGACATCGCCCGCACCACCGTGACCGTGGCCGGCCTGCCGGACACCGTCGGTGGCTTCCAGCTCAACCGCTTCTGCGCCTCCGGCCTGGAGGCCGTGAACCTGGCTGCGCAGAAGGTGCGCTCGGGCTTCGACGATCTGGTCATCGCCGGTGGCGTCGAGTCCATGTCGCGTGTTCCGATGGGTTCGGACGGCGGCCCTTGGGCCCTCGACCCGGCCACCAACTACGACACCTACTTCGTCCCGCAGGGTGTCTCCGCCGACCTGATCGCCACCATCGAGGGCTTCAGCCGCGATGATGTCGACGCTTACGCCGTGCGTTCGCAGGAGCTGGCGGCCAAGGCCTGGGAGCAGGGCTACTTCAAGAACTCGGTCGTCCCGGTCAAGGACCAGAACGGCCTGACCGTGCTGGACCGCGACGAGCACATGCGTCCCGGCACCACCGCCGCCGACCTGGGCAAGCTGAACCCCTCCTTCGCGATGATCGGCGAAATGGGTGGCTTCGACGCGGTCACCCTGCAGAAGTACCACTACATCGAGAAGATCGACCACGTCCACCACGGTGGTAACAGCTCCGGCATCGTCGACGGCGCCGCCATGCTGCTGATCGGCAACGAGGAGGCCGGTAAGGCCTCCGGCCTCACCCCGAAGGCGCGCATCGTCGCCACCGCCACCAGCGGTGCGGACTCCACCATCATGCTGACCGGCCCGACCCCGGCCGCGCAGAAGGCCCTGGCCAAGGCCGGCCTGACCATCGACGATATGGACCTCGTCGAGATCAACGAAGCCTTCGCCTCGGTGGTGCTGAAGTTCCAGAAGGACCTGAAGGTTCCGGACGAGAAGCTGAACGTCAACGGCGGCGCCATCGCCATGGGCCACCCGCTGGGTGCCACCGGCGCGATGATCACCGGCACCATGGTCGACGAGCTCGAGCGTCGCAACGGCCGCTACGCCCTGATCACCCTGTGCATCGGTGGCGGCATGGGTGTGGCCACCATCATCGAGCGCGTCTGATCCCCGCAGCCGACGAGACTTCCACTTCTCACAGGAGAGAACGAACCCTTATGACTGACAACATCATCGGTTGGGAGAAGGACGCGGACGGCGTCGTCGTCCTGACCATCGACGACCCCAGCCAGGGCGCCAACACCATGAACGACGCGTACATCGCGTCGATGGCCGCGACCGTGGACCGCCTGGAGGCCGAGAAGGACGACATCACCGGTGTCGTGCTGACCTCCGGCAAGAAGACCTTCTTCGCCGGCGGCGACCTGAAGAACATGATGCAGGTCGGCCCGGACGACGCCGAGGGCGTCATGAAGATGCTCGACGACGTCAAGGGCCCGCTGCGCCGCCTGGAGCAGCTCGGCAAGCCGGTCGTCGCCGCCATCAACGGTGCCGCGCTCGGCGGTGGCCTGGAGATCGCGCTGGCCACCCACTACCGCGTGGCCGCCGACATCAAGGGCGTCGCCATCGGCCTGCCCGAGGTGAGCCTGGGCCTGCTGCCCGCCGGCGGCGGTGTCACCCGCACCGTGCGGATGCTCGGCCTGCAGAACGCCCTGATGCAGGTGCTGCTGCAGGGCCAGCGGCACCGCCCGGCCAAGGCCAAGGAGATCGGCCTGGTCGACGAGCTGGTCGGTTCCGTCGAGGAGCTGCTGCCGGCCGCCAAGGCGTGGATCAAGGCCAACCCCGAGGCCGCCCAGCCGTGGGACCAGAAGGGCTTCAAGATCCCCGGCGGCACCCCGTCGGTGCCGAAGTTCGCGGCCAACCTGCCGGCCTTCCCGGCCAACCTGCGCAAGCAGATCAAGGGCGCCAACATGCCGGCCCCGCGCAACATCATGTCCGCCGCGGTCGAGGGCTCGCAGGTCGACTTCGACAACGCCTCGCTGATCGAGTCCCGGTACTTCACCAACCTGCTGACCGGCCCGATCTCGAAGAACATGATCCAGGCGTTCTTCTTCGACCTGAACCACATCAACAACGGTGGTTCGCGGCCGAAGGACGTGCCGAAGCGCGAGATCAAGAAGGTCGGTGTGATCGGCGCCGGCATGATGGGTGCGGGCATCGCCTACGTCACCGCCAAGGCCGGTATCGACGTCGTGCTCAAGGACATCAGCCTGGAGAACGCCGAGAAGGGCAAGGGCTACGCCGAGGCCATCGAGGCCAAGGCGCTCAAGCGTGGCAAGACCACCGAGGAGAAGTCCAAGGCGCTGCTGGACCGGATCACCCCGGCCGCCGACCCGGCCGCCTTCGAGGGCGTCGACTTCGTCATCGAGGCCGTCTTCGAGAACCCGGACCTGAAGAACAAGGTCTTCCAGGAGATCGAGGACATCGTCGACGGCGATGCGCTGCTCGGCTCCAACACCTCCACGCTGCCGATCACCATGCTGGCCAAGGGTGTGAAGCGCGAAGAGGACTTCATCGGCATCCACTTCTTCTCGCCGGTCGACAAGATGCCGCTGGTCGAGATCATCAAGGGTGAGAAGACCTCCGACGAGGCGCTGGCCCGGGTGTACGACTACACCCTCGCCATCAAGAAGACCCCGATCGTCGTCAACGACAGCCGCGGCTTCTTCACCTCGCGCGTCATCGGCACCTTCATCAACGAGGCCATCGCGATGGTCGCCGAGGGTGTCGACCCGGCCACCGTCGAGCAGGCCGGTCTGCAGGCGGGCTACCCGGCCGCGCCGCTGAAGCTCAGCGACGAGCTGAACTTCACCACCATGCAGAAGATCTACAAGGAGACCGCGGAGGCCATCAAGGCCGAGGGCGGCGAACTGAACGCCGCCTCCGTGGAGACCTCCAAGGTGATCGACAAGCTGGTCAGCGAGTTCGACCGGACCGGCAAGCTGGGCGGTGCCGGTTTCTACGACTACACCGACGGCAAGGCGACCGGCCTGTGGAGCGAGCTGCGTTCGCTGTACAACTCCAGCCGGGAGCTGCCCGACGGCGTCACCTTCCAGGACCTCAAGGACCGGATGATGTTCGCCGAGGCCATCGAGACCCAGAAGTGCTTCGACGAAGGCGTGCTCACCAGCACCGCCGACGCGAACATCGGCTCGATCTTCGGCATCGGCTTCCCGGCCTGGTCCGGCGGTGTCCACCAGTTCATCGTCAACTACGACGGCGGCCAGGCCGGCTTCGTGGCCCGCGCCGACGAACTGGCCAAGAAGTTCGGCCCCCGCTTCGAGGTTCCGGCTTCGCTGCGCAAGTAATCCGGTGACAGCGCCCATTGGGCGCTGACCGCACGACCGCCCTGCCTCAGTCGAGGCAGGGCGGTCGTCGTCTACCGGACTTCGCCCGGCTTCCGGTACCGCACGTTCCGGACCGGGTGTTGTTCGGCGATCAGCCCGCGTTGTCGGTGCAGACGGTGTCGATCACGCGGGCACCGCTCAGCTGGGCGGATCCGAAGTTGGCCAGCATGGCCTGCGGCTGCAGTTCGGCGAGGTGTTCGTAGGCGAGGCGCTCTGCCTCGGCGCGGTTGGCGCCGACGCCGTATGCGACATCGCCTCCCTCACCGGTGACCAGTGCCATGCAGCCGTTCGCCCAGGATGCCCAGATCTCACAGTCGGACTGGTCGCAGTACTGCATCGCCTGTGCTTCCGCCGCTTCGCGGGTCGGGTGATTCACCGACACGGCGTAGGCCCAATCCTGGTCACTCCACGCCATCGCCCCGTGCAGGTTGGCTGCCTGTGCGTTACCGGCACCCAGCACCGATCCGGCCACGAGACCCATCGCGGCCATAGCAAGACCGGCAATCTTCTTCGAGCTCATCTTCTCCCCAATCGGAACGACTCCGGTATCGGAGCCACCAAGATCATCTCGCGATTCCCGGCGATTGCAAACTCGGAAATGATGTTCACCCGCACAGATCGGGGTGTAGCTCACATCGGGAGTGGAAAAAGGTTCGACTTGCGCTATTCGCACACAATCGCCGCGGACGGCGTGGTTTCGAGCCGGGAAGTGCCGATTGTGTGCGAATAGCGCAACATTCGAGGCACTTTCACTGCCGTGCAGCGCACCGGATGTGTGGCACCGGGCCGATGCGTGGCGGCTGACGCATCGGCGGCGGCGTGTCGCAACCGGTGCCGCCCAAGCGGCGGCACCTGCCGTCACATGTGGGTTGCCGACCGGATCGACAACTGTTGTATGTACTCGCCCTCGGTCCCGTCAGCCTCGGCGTGCCGCACGCAACCCGGCGATGAACCCGGCGACACTGTGCAGGTCGTTCTCGGACAGGCCCGACAGGTCGACGATGCCGGCCGGGGTGGAAGGTTCGGGTGGAGTCTCCGGTGCCGGATCCAGGCCGGCCCTGGCCAGCAGGAAGCCGGCGTCCAGTCCGACGGCGGATGCCATCGCCTGCAACGTTTCTGCCGTGGTACTGGCCGGAACCTTCTGGCCACGCTTGTATTGGGTGCCACCTTCGACCTGGGTCCACAGGCTGGTGCTGATACCTGCGGCACGCGCTGCACGATCCATCGACATTGCCCGTTGCTTGCGAGCTAGCCGCAGTGCTGCGCTGACGTCCTCCGGGATCACCGCGCTCCGATGCCTCGCCATGTCCACATGCTACCAGGTTGCATGCATCGACTCGATTGATGCATGCACTTGCCGAAAGGTTGCGCGCAGGTGGTTCGCAAACTTCTCAGCACTGTTGTCTACAACAGTGCTGCGCGATTGTTGCGGTGACCCTACACAGTCGGCCGTGGGTGACAGATGTGAATTCTGAAAGGCACTGCAATGCAACAAGTGACAGGTTGCGTCAATCGCGAGTCTTCGAGTTTCACCCCGACTTGACAACCGCTAGCTTGCAACGTTGCATACAACGTGTGGCGAGTGCGGGCTCCGAATCGGGCCCGGCACACGGCGCGCTGTGACGCCGGTGTGAAACCGGCTCGAGCCGTACCGCGACCCGGGTCGCGGTAACGCAAGCTGAAGGAGCAAGTGCATGAACAGATTCGATGCCGTGCAGATGGCATCGGGACGCGGGGCAGGAATGCATACGGCGAACGGGAATCGGGTGCTCTCCCTCCGATCCGCGATCGATGCTTCTGTCGGCGCCACCGATCCGGTGCGATCGGTTGTCCGGATGTCGCAATGGGGCGCTCGTCGGAATTCGGCGACCAGCACACCTGCGACCCGAGAGGCGGCATGAAGGTGTGTAGTGATGACGGGGGTGCGGCCGAACGCGAGGTTGCCGAGCCGGGTTTCTATCTGGACCGCAGGGCGATGCACTCGCTGATCGGCCTGCTCGACGAAGTGCCGGCACTGGCCCGGGACCTGGAGGATGCGCGAACGCGCCAGTGCCGGCTCGGTACCGTGGACTTCCGCACCAAATCCGGGCATCAGGAGCAGAAACTGCCGTTCAATCCGGCTGCGGCGAGCGCGGCCGACCACCTGAAGGCGGTGCTGGGGTCCTGGGCCCGTCTGGTCTGCGAGCAGCGTGCCGTCGAGTACGACGGCGCTACCGACATCACCGGCATCTCGAAATGGCTGCGGTACAACATTGTCGCCGTCGCCATGACCGAAGGTGCACATGACGCGCCGGCCGAGATCCGCCGGGCCGTCGATGCCGCGCTCCTGGTGGTGTGTCCGCCGGTCGAAGACGCCATCGCGGATCCGGATCGGGTGGCGCAGGCCCGTGCGATGCGAATGAACGCATACGGTATCGGCAAGCTGGCGGTGAGCCTGGGTGGCGAGTTCGCGACGATGACCAAGCGGCGGGTGCAGACCCTGCGCAATGCCGGTCTGATCGAGGCGGTTCCGGGGCCGTGGCGCCCGGATTGGCCGGAGCTGTACATCGTCGGAGAGGTCATGGACGCGCACCTGAAGCTGCCCGCGCGCGTGCGGGGGAAACGTCGAAGAGGTGCATGAGAAGCGCTGGGGCGCCGACCGGACGGTCGGCGCCCCAGCTGTTTCCATGGGGGCTCGACGGCCGTCGCGGGCCGGTCTACGGGTCGGCGAAAACTCTTACGTGCTAGTCGTTCCGGCGCCTCGAGTCCCCGTGTGTGCCTTCCGTGGCACCCTTGCTGACCTGGGAGTTCAATGAAATATGGGGCGAGTATTGACAATTCACGGGCCGTGTTCCAGACTGGTCGCAGCGGGATTTCGCATGCCCAGATGCCGAAAACCGCTGATTCGAACCAGGTTTCCCTCGTCGCCGACGCTCGGGCCCGTCTGCTGAACCCGCGCCCCGGAACGCTAAGATGGTCGCGAGTCCATGGGCAGAGTGCCCGGTTTTACGTGAACGATGGGTAGGTTGGTTGTGTCCGGAACTTCCGAAGCCGGCATGCCGGAGGATGAATCACCGAACTACCAATGGTTCACCTGCGAGGACGGGCACGCCCGGGCGGCCGACGGCGAGCCGTCGGCCGACAACAGCCGACCTCGCCGGGGCCATTTGGAGATATCGCAGATCAGCTCGACGGATCGGCAGCTGATCGCCGGAGTGCTCAAGCAGTGGCGGCAGAACACCCCTCCTGCACAGTATTGGCCCGGCACCGGACGGTGAAAACTGTGATGTGCGTCTCCAGCTCTGCGCGGTAGTCGAAACTGTTCGGAGAGAAGCGATTCGGGGGAGGAACTGAAGTGCAGACCGCAACGGTGCCGTCGACTGCGGGACCCGAGAAGATGGGCCGGGTGTTTCGATGACCGACCAACTGCCGAGTGCGTTACGGCAGAACCATTTGATGATCACCGATCACGCTGCGCGGAACAGCATCCGGATCCGGCACCTGCCACTGGTGAGCACCACATTGTACTGGTCGCCGCAGGATTACGGACTGCTGATTGCCGCGGACCTTCCGGGCCGGGAACACACCGAGGCCATCGCACACGGGGTCGTTCACCTCGAGATGGCGGAGCGGCCCGAAGTGTTCGGTGTGTTCGCCGGGACCACCCCGAAGGCGGTGGTGGAAGGGATGGTGCACACCGAGGTCGCGCGGCTGCTGATCCCGATCGGCCTGCTCATCGAGGCGCTCGTCCTCTCCGACAACCTGCGGGTGGTCGCGGGACTGCTGGATGTCAGCGAGTTCCTGCTGCATTGGCGTCTGGAGAACCTGAGTCGTGAAGATCTCGCGCTGATTCCGGCTGAGATCCTGAACCGAACCGGCTGGGTGCCCGGCACGGGCCCCGCCTATACGCAGGTCTGTACCTGGCCGAACCACACCGGCGACATCCTGCTGGCCGCCATGTAGCCATAGAGAACAAACCGAACAACGACGCGAGACCCCCGATCCATCGGATCGGGGGTCTCGTCGTCGGTGCCTGATTCGGAAAGGAGGTGACCACATGCTTGCTGGTCTGACTGTTGATCAGTGGCTCACGATCGGCCAGGCACTCGTCCAGGTGCTGTCCGTGGTCGTGCCGCTGTTCGTGTAGTGCGCTCGGCTCCCTGGAGCGAGTGTGTGTCCGGAAAGGAGCCCCTCATGTGGCTCAGCACAGTGCCGGAGCCCGCCGTGGTGCGCTCCGTACTGGTGGCGATCACCGGTGTGATCGCTTTCGTCGTCGGCCGGGAGGTCGACACCATGTGGATCGAAACGGTCATGCAGGTCTACGGCCTGTTGACCCCGGTCGTGGCCGGGTTGTTCATCCGCCCGGCGGTGACCCCGGTGCGCTCCCCGGGAGGTGTCGGTCCGTGAAGACCTGGCTGAATCCCGAGTTCGTGCAGGCTGTCGGCGTCGCGGTGGCGACGGTGATCGGTGCCGTGACCGCATGGCAGGCCCGCGAGGTGGCCAAACTCCGCGCCCGGGTCGCGGCGCTGGAGGAACAGGCCGCCAGCGACAAGCTGCGGTTCCGGGATGCGATCCGGTTGATCCGCGCCCTGCAGCGGCATATCGACGAACTCCTGGGTTTCCTGCGCCTGCATGTACCGGGCCAGGAACCGCCGCCGGCTAAGTACCGGATCCCGGCGACCCTGGAAGAAGAAATCTGACCGCACCTTGCGTACGGTCCCCGACCTCATGCGGCCGGCCCCCGGAGAACACTCGACACGATTCGCGGGTTGCGAGCCCGCCGCATGACCCGCCCCGATCCCGTCAGCGCGCCCGTCTCCCGCAGGTGGTGTGCGGTCGCAGACGCCGCTGCTGCGCGACGGGACCGGGGCGCCTCGGTCCCGCCCCCGGAACTCCCCTCTCTTCGCCGGGGGCGGGACCTCTACTCGAATTCGACCGAATGGAGAACATCATGTCCGCAGAACACCATGACGAGGAGTCGGTCGTCGGCGCCGGAGCCTTGCACGTCGACGTCCAGGTGAAGCAGTGACTTCGCCCTACCCCGTTCCCGGGGAGTTTCCCGATTTCGAACAGTTCCTGATCGATCTGTACACGCCGATCGCAACCACGGTCAGCGAACTCCCGCCCACCGGAACCGAACTGGACGGCGCACTGCCGATCCTGTGGGTCCGCCGGATCGACGGCAGTCTCGACGAGAACGCCATCACCTATGTCGCCGAGGTACGGATCGCGGCCCTGGCCGCCGATCGCGCTGCCGCGGCACAGCTCGCCGCGCAAGCGCGGGAAGCGCTACTCGACGCACCCGGAACCGACGTCAACGGAGTGTTGATCGACTGGGCGCGCGAAACGGCGCCCGCCCGCATCCCGTACCGCGCGACGACCCTGCAGCGCAGTCAGGGAACCGCACAGTTCCCGGACCTGGATCCGCTGGCCCCCGTGGTCGAACTCGGGTTCACGCTGCACGCCCGCCGCCAGTAGGCGGCATTCCCTCGAAGAAATGGAGAATCCATGCCTGCCACCGATCTGACCACACTGAAGGACGCGCAGCGCGAACTGCTGCTGAAGCCGCTGGACGCGGCGGTGTTCCTGGCACCCTGGTACACCCCCGTACCGGCCACCTTCACCGATGCCACCGGCGCGCTGCAGTCGCTGCCGGTCGAATACAAGTCGGTGGGCCTGATCGACAAGAAGACCGGCGTCTCGTTCGCCCGCAAGCAGACCAACGCCTCGATCGAGTCCTACGGTGAGCTGCAGGCCACCCGGGACGACATCACCAGCGATATCACCACGCTGGAGTTCGAGCCGCAGCAGACCAATGCGATGACCCTCGAACTGACCACCAGTGCCAATCTGGCCCAGGTGGAGGCGGCCGCCGATTCGGGTGAGGTGTTCTTCGCCCAGCCGACCTCGGAGCAGGTGACCTACTACTCGGCGATCGTGATCGGCAAGGACGGCAACGAGGCCGCCCCGATCTACGTGTTCAAGGTGATGCCGAAGGTCGCCGTCACCAAGTTCGCGGGTGAGCAGTGGACCCCCACCAAGGTGCTGTCGCAGAAGCTCACCCTGACCGCGTTCAAGGACGACACCGCCGGCTACGCCGTCGCGCACGGCTTCGGCGGTGTCGGCTGGAAGAACCTGCTGGACAAGACCGGTATCGCCGTCGCCGCGGCGGCCTGACCACCAGAGTAAGGAGACAACATCATGATCCCCACCCAGTTCCCGGTCACCATGACCGACGGCACCACCGAATACCAGGTGCACGATGCGAGCGGCTACGTCAACGCCGTGTACTCGCTGGGCCACCGTCCCACGCGCCCGACGCCTGCCGAGGGCAGCAGCAAGTAGCAGTCCGGGCCGGGGTCCGACCTGTTCGGCCGGACCCCGGTCATCCGGAAAACCGGATGCGGCACCGCATCCGCCACGACACCACCCGGAGCATCATCCATGGCAACTCAGCGAAAGACCCCGGCGGCCACCGCCACCGAGCCCCGTATCAGCGACGAGGGCCGGTTCTACGAGATCCAGCAGGAGCTGGCCGCCAAACGGCGCGGCCCGTACCGCCTGACCGCGGATATCGTCATCCAGCCGATGACCCGCCGCCAGGCCAAGGCCCTGCGCACCACCGAAGACGAGGAAGAGCAGCTGGCCGTCCTGCTCGGCGATCAGTTCGACGCGGTCGAGGAACTCTTCGACGACCGTCCGCTCGACGAGTGGATCGCGTTCCAGGAGGACCTCTACGCCCACTTCTTCGGCGCCGGCGCCACGGAGCTGCCGGGGGGATCCGAGGGCTCGTAGCGTTCTGGGACCGTTTCGGTGCCGCGCTCGACTACGACCTGCTCGAGCGGGGCATCGACGTCCGGGACTGCTTCGGGCCCGCCCAGCTGCGCACCCGTGACTGGCGGACCATCTGGCGGTTCAAGGACCGGCTCCCCCGTGGATCGCAGTACAAGACCGCCGTAGCCATGGATCGGGACCTCGCCGAGCAACTCCTGGCTCTCGAGGAACGTGACGAAACCTCCGACGGTGCGGCCACCCCCGAGGGCTACACCCTGGACACCTACCTGCTGCTGAGCCTCATCGACGCAGTACAGGGTGTCCAAGCCGCCGTGATCGCCGCAGCCGGGGCCGACCCGCCCGCCTTCGACCCGATGCCGCGGCCGGAAACGGCGCTGGACCTGGTCCGGGAGGAGCACCGGCGGCGGTCGATGGAACGCCTGATCGCCGAGTTCACCCACCCCGGATGAGCGGCGGGCTACTACTGAGTTCCGAACAGGCAGAACATCTCGACGGACGCCGCGGCTGATCCGGTCCCCCCGGTCTGGCAGGGCCGGTTCGGATCGTTGGTCTCCAGGTACAGCACGTAGTAGTAGTCCCCGGTGGCCTGGTTCGGCGAGGTGGCACTGCACCGGTACCCCAGCACTTCACCGTGCAGCTGCGCCTGCCCGGCGCTCTCACATGCGGCCCGGGTGGGAAAGGTCCCCCCGTCGAGCGTCGCCGCTCCAGCCGTACCGATGGCGAAACCGGTGGCGGCAGCGCCGGCAAGAGCAAGAGTGAGGATCCGCTTCACGATGAAATTCCCTTCGTTCCAACCTGATTCGAGTGCCAGGAGGTGATCCGGAACGTATCAACCAGCCTCGCGTGTAGCAACCGGTTGCACCGAACTCGTTGAGCGCCTCGAATCGAGTCCGGCACAACGGGTGACCAGCCTCTGCATATCGGCTGGGGCGAAGCCACCGCCCCGGCCCGACATGGGTGCTACTCGGCGCGTCGTGGCGCCAGCGATTTCATCGCCTCCGTCCGATCGGGGGCGTGTTCGACCAGTTCCCGGATCGCGGACGCAACCGCGTCGACATGGTCTGCATGGTTGCGAGATCGCCCCGAACCGAGATGGTCGAGTTCGCTTGCGAGTTCTAGGGGTAAAAGTAGCTGGCAATCAATGGGTCTTTGGGTGGATTGACTTCAGCGCTTCGGTCCGATCTGGGGAATACTGGATCAGGCTGTGGATTGCCGACTCCACCGCGGCTATATGCTCCGCAGGCGTTCCCATCGTGTTCGACGTGCTGGACTGAACTTCGTGTTGTCCGATGAGGTTCGAAACGTGTTCGGCAACGGTCTCCGCGCGAGTTGCGACGGAAGAGTGATTGAGAGTGTGGTCAAGCTGTTCTACGCTGCTACGAAGTTCCTCCAACGCCCGCAGCCGGCCCTGGAACCCGGACCAGGCAGTTGCGAGCATAGCCGTGGTGTTGTCCCATTCGCGAGTGGCCAATTCTGCGGATACTTCCCGGCCTCGAGGACGAGGCCCCAAGTGCTGTTCATTGATGTGAAACGCGAGCACATCACGTATGAACTCGTCTCGGGTTCGTTTCAGATTCAGCCGGCGGCGAGGTTCGGCCACATGCCGACTCGACCAGCAGTTGGATCCGGTGATCGAGGTATGGAGTTCGAAGATGCTTCCGGCCATTTCTGCGCACTTGCAGCATCCGGGTTGAAAATCCAGTCGTGCTGATTCCACGGCCCGGCCGAAGGTGAGACTTTCGGTTGCCGACCTGATAGCCCATACATCGTCTTGGTTCAGGGTAGTCGGACTTTTCAGTATCTTCCGGTCCTTGAAATATTGACGTGCAAACCAAATCATACCTCCGACGCTGCAGACAACCAGGGGGACGGCCAACAGTCCAAGAATCGCTGCCTGGTTGGACAGCTTCCCCGTGAAAAGCTCGATGAATGGGAGGACCAGCGTCCCCATGACCAGACCAAGAATTGGTGACGACCACAACGACACCTTGGTTGCGAACTTAAATGTATGCCAGGTCGGGGGCGGAAATTCGTCACCCATGCCAATTGTGGACAAACCGAGATCGGATCGCAGAGCAACTTTCTCTCGGATCCTATCCGACACCTTGTAGGGGTTGATAAACCGTGCTCGGACCTTGCCGCCCTTGCGTATTTCGAATTCCAACTCGGTAGTGTTGTATCGCACTTCTCGAGTATCTATCAAACGGTGCGTCAGGGCAACCATCGTGGGTTTTGTCTACTTATTAGTTTTACCCCTTTTTGCTGGGTGCAAGGGGCAACCAACCACACCCGCCAGCCCGGACAGCCGCCGAGAACCGCAATCCTAACCCGATCAGGACAGCACATCACCCGAAATATATATCGAGGCGCTACGATTCGAGTAGCCTTATGGCCGAGGACGGTGAGGCACAACGGATCGTATCGCCTCCAACCGACTTGGAGCGATTTCTACTAGTTCGGTGATTGCGGAGGTAACTGCGGACACGTGCCTGGCTTGCTGGGTAGGATTGGATTCAGATGCGGCGTGAATCTCCCGACGTCCGGCAAGGTACGCTGCTCGTCCGGAAACACCTTCAGCACGTACAATCGTGGCTGAATTGGCGACCATCCGGTCGAGCTCCGAAACAGCCCGGTACAACTCTTCGTAGCCGCTGGTCCATCTGGTGAGTTTCGACCAGGCGTCGGCCAGTACTTCGTTGGCGAGGTCCCATTCACGCTGGGCGAGTTCCGCGGCTGTTCCAACACCCTCGGGCCTGGGGCCTAGGTATTGCTGATCGGTGTGGAAGCCGAGGATGTCGCGAATGATCTCGCGAACCTGGTCTTTCAGGTGGAGACTCGATTGTTGATCGGCTAGATGGGGTCCCGTCCAGGATGTGGATCCGATTATCGATCGGTACAGCCCGAGTACGTTTCCGGCCAGTTCCTGACAGTGGCATCTACCAGGCTCGAACTCTGCAGGGTAGGAGTCGTTACCTTCTCCGAACTCCATTCGATCGGTAGCATTCTTGATGACGCCCATCTCGTGTTGGGTAATAGTCAAAGGGTTGTTTCGAATCCTATGTTCTCGGCGCAGGAACCAGAGGAGAAATATGAAAAACATAGACGCTCCCGTCAAAGTCGGTGCGCCGACGACGACGAGTAGTGGGTCGATGCCGCCGAAGCCTCTTGAAACCGCATTCTCGTCAATTCCCGCCAACAAGAAGCTTGCGATGGCAGTGAGGAAACTTACTGCGTAGGCCACCGCGGCAGCCTCCCGAACCGTCCTGCGGAATGGTTTTGGAACTTCGATATCGCCCTCCATCGAGTGGACTCCGCAAAGACTCCGCTCGGTGATTCTTTCCTGCAACTCGGGTGGGACGTTGTAGGCGTTGATGTAATGAGCAAATGGTTGGTCACCGAGATCATGAATCTTTAGGTCGGGAACACTCTTGCGCATGCCAGTAAGCATGCGCAAGAGTGTGGGTTCGTGCAAGCTCGTAGCATCTGTAGAAACCCGAGATGAAAATTCCCTTCGTTCCAACCTGATTCGAGTGCCAGGAGGTGATCCGGAACGTATCAACCAGCCTCGCGTGTAGCAACCGGTTCCACCGAACTCGTTGAGCGCCTCGAATCGAGTCCGGCACAACGGGTGACCAGCCTCTGCACATCGGCTTGGGGCGAGGCCACCGTCCCGGACCGACATGGGTGCTACTCCGGGCGCCGTGGCGCCAGCGATTTCATCGCCTCCGTCCGATCGGGGGCGTGTTCGACCAGTTCCCGGATCGCGGACGCAACCGCATCGACATGGTCTGCATGGTTGCGAGATCGCCCCGAACCGAGATGGTCGAGTTCGCTTGCGACAGCGAGTGGCATTGCGTGCCGCGCGATCTCCTCGGCACGGCTGGCAGTCGCCGCATTGCCCAGTTCCCGGTCCAGCGCGGTCACGGCGCGAGCGAGCGACTCGAGGCCGGCGACCCGGTCCCGAAGCCCCGCCCAGACACCGGCGAGGACGTCGACGGTGGAGTCCCACTCTCGTGCGGCCAGCTCGGCGGAGGTATCGGCTCCTCGGGGGCGGGGGCCGAGGTACTGTTCGCTGGAATGCAGGTCGACTACACCTCGGATTATGTCGAGACGCTCGCGCCTCGGATCGAACTCGGAGTGATGGTTGCGGATATATTCGCTGGACCAGGCATCGGTAGACAATATTCTCCCGCACAGTTGGTCAGCTCCAGCAACCAGATCGCCACATCGACAGTTCACTGGACTGAAATACAGTTCGCCCGCAGGGAGAGCGGTGCCCATTTTGAGTGTTTCAGTTGCGCTCATTATGGCGTGCTCATCGCCTCTGGTAAGGCGCAACAGGTCCCTACTGGCTCGACGGCGTTTCCGCAGGTCGAGAATAAGAAAAATCAATGTGACAGGAAGGGTTGTTGCCGCCGGGCCTGCGAAAATCAGGATGACCGACATATCGCGTTGTGTCGGACCGGGGGGGCTGGGAAAGAAGAGTAGCAACGGAATCAGGGCCATGGTCCATAGAACTGTATAGCCTGCAATGGTTCGCCTGTAGAAGTTCAAGAAGATCTTCGCAACCGAGTCAGGATACTTATCTAGGTTGTCGAGAGATGATCTGTCGGCCCACGAACGTGCAGTCACCTTCTCTCGCAGTGCTCGCGGAAGTGCGTATAGGTTTATATATTCGATTCTATTGGTTTCGATACGGTATCGGAAATTGTGTCCAATATCGGATGGGGTCGGCATTAATTTATCACCCGTACCTCGCTTGGTTTTTCTCGGTCTCGCAGTTTAGTTCTGGTCGGGTATGAAGGATTTCAAGGTCCCCAAGCGGTCGGGCGAGTGCGTTATCAATTCGTCGATCGCTGAACTGATCGACGCTATGTGTTCAGCGTGGCCGATGGTTGCGAATTCGGACTCCTGGTGGTGGATTTCATAGAACCCCGATTCTGCGGCAAGCCGCCTGCCCAGTTCTTCGGATCGCGCGGCTGCGGCAGAGTATGCAAGCTCCCTGTCCAGATTGTGGACAGATTCACTGAGTGACTCAACTGCAGCCAATCGTTTGCACAGTCGCTCCCAAATCTGTCCGAGCGCTGCTCTCGCTATGTCCCATTCACGTTGGGCAAGCCCTGCTGCGGTGGTGTTGCCGACAGGACGGGGTCCGAGGCGCTGTTCGTTGGAATGAAATTCGACGGTCCGCTGTATTATGTCGCACCATTCTTGATGTGCGTCGAACTCTTTGCGAATGTCGCCGAGGTATCGGCTGGCCCATGCGTCGCTACCTGCAAAGCTATTGAACAGGTGATCTCCCGTGGCAATCAGGTCCGCACATCTGCAGCGATCTACTGTCGACGACAAATCCTTTGACGCACTGATCCTGCCGAAATCGATAACTCGGTGTGCTGAGCGCACCGTCTCGATTTCTGATTCGGTGAACCTCAGCTTGTCTGATGTTATTCTAATCCGTTTCGCAAGTCTTGCGACTATGTACACGGTAGGAGCGATCAGGAGGATCAGTCCTATGCATGCTTGGCGCATAGTGTCCGCGCCACCGTAGTCAGGTCGAGGATCGGCAATATTGGATGCGAGAATTGTTCCCAGCAGGCCTGATGGAAATAGCCAGAGGGCGGTGAGAATACTTGCGGAAATCAGTATACTGGAAGTTTTCTCAGGACTGGGGTCGCGATTGTCAATACATGAGCGCCCCGCTTTTACCCGGGTGCGCACTTTGAAGCCAATGTCGCCGGTAAGTGCGGCAATGTCTATGTATATCACTCGTCCAGGATTTCGTTGTAGGACGAAGTCGGTCTGGAATTGTCGAGGGTTCACCAGCACATTATCGCCTAAGGGGTGGATCAGGGCAAGAGTAGGAGCTTCTCGGTGCGTCCTGCTCGTCACTGCATCCCACTAGGCGATTTCGATAGTGAGGATCTATCACATGAATATGGATCAGAATCAGAGTTCCCTGACGTTGTCCATGGATTCCCCTGCGTTGGCAACGATTGGGGTTTTGTCGCAAGCGTTGACAGCTCTGTCTGAGACCGGTTTTTGGGCAGAAACAGGGTTTCCAGTAGATTCGGAGAGATTTGGTCTCCTGTACGCCAAAGTGTCTGACATAAAGGACCTTGCCGGTGATATCAGATCAGCTGTTGAACGGGTCAATTCAGGAGGGGTCTATGCGCAGCAGTCACCGGCCGGCGGTGGATCTACGATGTCCGGTGGGAATCTGGAGACGGCACACGATGGATTCCTCGGTATTTCCGACGTGGGATTGGCTGTTGCCGATCTCCGAGACAATCTATCAAAATTCGACGAGCTGGACTATAGTAGTTTCGAAGGATTGGCCAACGCTGTTTTTCTTGCAGGAGGGGTCGCTTCCTCGGTAACTACCGCGTTGAAGGGCTTGGGAGATGTTGCATCGTTGGGAGGGCTGTTCCCCTTCGCCAACGGGGGCAGTGATGCAGGGGATCAGGGGCGGAGCTTGGAACGTTTGGCGCCGTTTCCATCTGGCAATGGAGTGGCTGCTCGTTCGTCGGTCGGCGATTTTGGTGCAGCTGATTCAAGTCGCCTGCACGGCGAGTCTGGTGAAACATCTGGGAGCAGTGGCCGGTCTGATGACTCTGTGCAGTCGCGACGGACTTCTTCGAATTCGAATCCCAGAAGACGGTGGAATGTTGCTCGGGTGAGGAGTGCAGCGGTTGGTGTCGTGTCAGGTGGAGCGCAGAGTGCGTTGTCAACGGTACAGTATGGAGCCGCTCGTACAAGAAACTTAGTGTCTGCTGTCGGTTCCAAATCGAAAAATATTCGTGGTGCGGCTATGGATAAGGCGGTCCAGGCGTCGGCCGTCTCAGGGTTCCTGTGGGACGGTGTAAGGACTAAATCCAACGAATCGCTTGAAAGAATCAAGGACAGGGTAAGGCGCGATAACTCAAACAACGTGGGCGACGAGTCTGGTAAGAAGCCTCCAGGTAGGCTCCGTCGAACGGCAGCTTCGGTCGCTGCGACCGGCGCTATCGCTGCAGGAATCCTGGGTTTGGGAGCAGGGGACAGTACGGCGCAGTCCACGACTGTCCCGATGCCTCCGACGGCTACGCAAGTTGTATCCGCAGGTGCAGTAGGTAAAGGCGTTGCACAGCGAAGTGCAGGTGCGGCAGCAGTTGCTGGCATGTCAACGCTGACCGGTGCCGGAGTGGGCCGTAGCCGGGCCCAGGGCGCCGGCGGCGTGCCTGCGACGGGATCGGCCAGTAGTGCGGGTGGCGGCACGGACAAGGCAATGGCCGATCGGCTGAAGGCGACGAAGGACTTCTCCAAGGCTGCTGCGGATGCCGAAAAGGCTCAAGATGCCCTGGACAAGACAGTGAAGAAGTCCGCGAGTTCGCAGAAGTCGGCAACGTCGGCTACCAAGAAGGCGACGATTGCAACCAAGGCATTCAACTTCGCCACCCGGATGAACCCGCTCGGCCTGGTGGTCACTGCCGTCGAGTTGCTGATCTCCAACTGGGGCAAGCTGGGCAAGGTCTTCAACAAGGTGAAGAAGAAGATGCTGGACCCGCTGGCGAAGTGGGTGTCCGGCATGTGGAACGAGAAGGTCATGCCGATCCTGCGGACCTCGAGCGAGAAGATCGGTGGCTTCTTCAAGTCCATGGGTAGCACCGTGAAGGGTGCCTGGGACGGGATTGTCGACAAGATCCGAGACGTGGTCGGGTTCATCGCCAATGTCTTGGACAAGGTTGCGAGCGTTGCGTCGTACATTCCAGGGGCGCCTGACCTCAGTGGCGTTGTCGGCAAGCTGCGGGACTTCGCGA
The DNA here is from genome assembly GCF_056627695.1 of Nocardia sp. KT25-26. Taxonomy (NCBI): domain Bacteria; kingdom Bacillati; phylum Actinomycetota; class Actinomycetes; order Mycobacteriales; family Nocardiaceae; genus Nocardia; species Nocardia sp. KT25-26. The sequence continues at coordinate 585,281 of NZ_CM152813.1, forward strand.
ACGGCGGGCAGAAGAAGGCCGACGGCGGCCTCCTCCGCGGCCCGGGCGGTCCCCGCGACGACCTCATCCCGGTGATGGCATCCAACGGCGAGTACATAGTCAACGCGGCCGCTACCGCCGAGAACCTGCCGCTCCTGGAAGCCATCAACAGCGGTCAGCTGTCCTGGATCGGGGGCACTGACCGGATCAGCGAGTACTCGTCCTGGTCGGACTGGGCCGGCAGCGATGTGAAGTCGGCTGCGATGCGTGCCTTCTTCGGCGGCAAGGGCGAGGCACCCGACCTGGAGCAGATCAAGGATCCGATCGAGAAGGCACGGCAGGAGGCGCTGGTCGGGGGCAAGACGGCGATCTCGGAAGCACTGGGTACCGGTGCGAGTGGCTTCCTCGGTGATGCTCTCGGCGTATTCGGCGTGGACCGTGTGCCCCCGCTGGTGCAGGCGGCCATGAAGGTGCACAACGCCATGATCGACCAGAGCGAGGCCGCGAAGGACACCTCGGCCGGTGCCGAGGCAGAGCTGGTCTCGGCGGCGGCGCAGTCGAACGATTCGCTGCTGGCGTCGGTGAGTCGCGACGCCGCCGGGCTGGCCGGCCTGGAGGGCCTGCAGCCGCTGCGGCTGCCTGCCCTGTCCGCGGCAGGTGGCCGTGGGAATTCCTCGGTGGATCAGTCGATGAACATCTCGCTGTCCACCCCGGATATCGACACCGCCTTCAACAAGGCGAAGACCTGGGAGGCGCAGCGGGCGCTGACCTATACGGCCCGCTGGAACTGAAACTCCCGCTCGAATTGAGGTGATGAGATCGTGGCCGAAGCCGCATTGATCGAAGTAGAAGGTGTCGACGGGTCCTTGTGGACGCTGTCCGGCGCCGGCCAGGGAGCGGAAGGCGTCGAGCTGGGGACCACCCCGGTCGGACTCTACGACGCTCCGGTGACCACGATCTGGAACTCGTCCGCGTTCCAGATCGGCGCCAGCTACGGCGGCGCCAACTGGCTCAAGCGCGATGTCGTGTTCGGGGTGAACATCTTCGAAACCGAATCGGCTACCTGGGAGTCGGTGGATTCCGCTTGGCGCAAGGCCTGGGCCTACGACCGGGACGCCAAGCTGACCGTGACGACCGAATACGGTTCGCGCAGCCTGCATCTGCGACTGGCCCAGCAGCCGGACTTCAAATCGGCCAAGGACCCGCATCTGAAGCGGTGGGGGCAGGTCACCATGACCTGCACGGCCGGCATCCCGTGGTGGGTGGAGGAGGACGTGACCGCATCGGCGGTCGCGGCCACAGACACCACCGGCGAAGGCGAATCGGAAACGATGTGGCTGCCGGTGTCGAATCCCACCGATCAGCCGCTGTGGCTGAAATGGGTGGTGAGCGCACCGGGCACCTGGACGCTGCCGGACTTCTCCTGGGCGGATGACGAGAACCGGGAGCGGGTGATCACCCTGCCGGTGCTGGCGGCGGGGCAGGACGCGACCGTCGATACCGATCCGATGGAGGAGATGATCGTCGCCGCCGACCGCAGTTCGCTGTGGGCGCGGATGAACGGCGTGATGTTCCTGCATCCGGTGCCGGCGTGGACGCCGGAGACGATGGTCCCGGTGACGGTGCGCGGCGCGGCGCCGGGCGCGGCGGTGCAGGTGCGCTGTCCGCGGAACTGGTCGCGGCCGTGGGGGCTGCAATGAGTGCCGACCTCGAATCCGTCTACCGGGATGCGGTGGCGGTGCGGCAGGCTCGTAAGGACAGGCGGATCGAGCCGCCGCTGGTCCGGTTGTGGGACGGTGACTGGAATCTGCGCGGCATCTGCCGCGCGGAGATCTCCGCCGACTTCACCTGGTTGCTCAACGAATCCGGTACCGGGCAGCTGGTACTCCCGGCAGACCATTATCTGGCCGAATGGGTGATGGACGCTTCGGCGCGCAGCACCCAGAACGTCCACATCACCGTCGACAAGGACGGGGCCCGGTGGAGCGGCCGGATGAAGACGGCGACGTTGCGCAAGTCCGAAACGGGGCTGCAGACGGTGGTGCTGCAGTTCATGCACGACTACGAAGAGCTGAAATGGATCCAGGCGTGGAGCAATCCGTTCCTGCCGGCGATCTTCCAGTTCCCGCGGGTGTTCATGCTGGCAGGTCCCTCGGTCTGGTGCCTGAAGCTGGCGCTGTTCCTGAACGTGCTGCGCAAGGAAGCCAGCCTGTGGGCGCTACCGGACGACCCCCTGGACCCCGAACAGTGGTTCGACCTGGACCAGTCGAACTGGTCGATGGTGGTGGCGCCGAGCGACTTCCTGTCAGACACCTCGATCTGGACGGTCATCTCCTCGCGCTGGAAGACATGGCACGAAATGGCCCAGGGCACCCTGGAAGACGCCCAGCTGATGGTCACCTGCCGGCGCTATCTGAATGGTGACCCGCCGCCCTGGCCGGGAGCCGAGCTGCGGCACGGTTGCCTGGTGTTCGACATCGTCGACAAGTCCGGGTATTTCACCGGCACCTCCGAGGGCGGCAATGCGCTGGACGGGCTGGTGCACACGGTTCAGCAGTTCGTCGGTGACTTCGAGGAGCAGGAACCGAACATCCTGCCCGACCCGAACGCCCCCGAGGAATATCACGAACCGGATTGGCTCGGCACTCGGCCGTCCAATCCGTGGGTCGTGTACCGCGAGGCGGAGCACACCGGCATCCAGACCTCGGAGTTCACCATCTCGCCGGCCACGGCCGTGCAGATCAACGCGGGCGGGCACAGCATGCCCGGCGTGAACGAGGTGATCTCCGCGGTCGTCCAGATGGTCGGCAACCTCACCTCCACAGTGACGCTCAGCATCCCCGGTATCGGCGGTGCCGGGGTGAGCCTGCCGCCACTGGGCGGACCGCTGGACGCCTTCCTCAAACCGCTGTACGAGGACACGGTGCTGGCCTGGATGTCGTTCAAATCGCCGCTGCGGCCGCCGAAGATGGGCTGGTCGCACTACTTCGAGTACTTCCAGTCCGGAGCCGACAAGGCGTACACGCTGTCCTCGCTGGTCGCGATCCGGGCCGGACTGTGGGCGACCCGCGGGTTCACCTCGCACAAGGTCACCGTCGCCGACGGCGCACCGTACCTGATCGGCGAGCACGGTCGCGGGCATTTCTTCCTCGGCGACCGGATCGGCGCCACCGTGGCGGGGCTGCCGAAGGGCCAGATCTTCGTCGAACAGGTGACCGAATTGAACATGTCCTGGTCCCGGGGCGTCACCCCGGCCTGGCATATCACCATCGGCACCGACAAGGCCCGGGAGGACCCGGTGGCCAAGGCGCTGCGCCACGTCCAATCCATCATGGGCGACCTGCAACAGCTGGGTGTCATGTGAACCACCCCTGAACGGAAGAGATCATGCCGCTTCCCCTGCAACACGAATGCAATCCGAACGACCCCGAAGAAGCCTTCCTGTGGGCCCTGGTCGGCCTGCCCGGCCCGCGCAACGGACCGCTCCTGGTCCCGCAGCAGGTACTCGGAAAATGGTCGAAACACCTGTGGGATCTGGGTTTCCGGCACCATCCGGAGGAGCAGACCCTCGAATACCATCCGGCCGACCCGGCCGGTGAGCACTGGCTCGCCCAGTCGGGCAACTGGGTGCCGGTGGGTACGCCGCGGCCGGTGCGGGAATCGGTGCCCACCATCCGGGACCTGCCGGTGGCCGCCCGCCGGGAACTCGTCCGGCAACTGCGGGAAGCCGGTGACCTGGCCGAACCGGCCCCGGACGGCACCGATGGGGCACAGGCGGGCAGCTACGAAGCCGGCACGCCATGACCAGCCCCGACCGGATCGTGCCGGAAGGCGCCTATTCCGGCGGCACCGGAATCCCGCAACCGACCGAGGATGCGGCCCGGTCGGCGATGGCCGCACCGGTCGTCCGCTCGTTCTCGAACGTCGCGATCAACTTCGGTGCGGTGATCGAGGCCGGAGTCAAGGACTTCCTGGCCGACCTGTGTGATGCGATCACTGGCGCGACCGGCGGATTCGTCGATCTGAGCGGTTGGGCGCGCACCCTGCGCGCCGACGCCGATCAGGCGCTGAACGATTCCGTCGCCGCCCAGCAGACCGCCTCCGGCGCACAGTCGGCGGCCGACAACCAGACGGTGGTCCTGGAGGCCACCAACTCCAAGGTGCAGGTGGTGATCGACGGGCTGCCGGTCAAACCGTACTGGGAGACGATGAACCTCACCGAGGAGTCGTCGTTCCCGCGCACCATGCTCGACCGCTCCGTGCGTGCTATCTCGGTATCGGGTTCGGTGGTCTCGGTGCAGTACGACCCGGCGTTCATCCCGCCGGCGAACACGCTGACCGGTGCGTTCATCCGGTGCCTGTACAGCGGTGGCCGCAAGGTGGTCAGCTACATTCCGGATCAGGTGTCCTCGCCCGGTGCGCTGCATCTGGTGGTCGGCCGGATGCTGCCCTCGGGCGATGTCCGGATCGAATGGGTTTCGCCGGACCAGACCCCGGCGATCACGAACAACCGGGCCGAACGCACCGTCGAACTGCCCACCGAACTGGTCTTCGAACAGGGCGAGACCGCCTTCGTCGGCGTGCACCAGCTCGGCTCCGGCAACCGCCGTCCGCTGCTCGGCATCGAAGCCGCGGACATCCCCCGGCCGCCGACCGTGTGGCCGCCACAGCTCAACGCCGCGTTCTCCGCATCCGCGCCGCTGGTGGCGGGAACGACACTCGCCGCCGGTGCACTGGACTTCGGCTCGCGGCGCGTCCCGTACGTCTCGTTCGGGAAGTCCTCGGTCACCGGCGAGCCGGTGCAGTTGCGCTTCTACGAAGACTTCGAATCGGGGATGCCGACCGCGATGGTGCGGTGCTCGACCCGCTACGCGACGGTATCCGGTGGTGTGTTCGTGGTCTCCGGGCTCGACGACGGCATCCGCCGGTACCTGTACGGGCAGACGCTGAACTACGACGACCAGCTCGTGTCCGGCCGGATCCGGGACCCGAGCAGCCAATACGCCCGGCTGCTGGTCCGCTCCAACGCGGCGAACACCGACTACGTGACGCTCTCGGTGAGCAACAGCGCCATCGGCCTCTACCGCTGGACCGGCGGAACGTCGGCGGAACTGGCCGCATTGAGCACCACGGTCGTCGACAACGACCGGTTCCGAATCCGCGCGGCGGGCAACGTGTTCTCCGCGGAGCGGCTGGTGGACGGCGAATGGGTGGTGGTGCTCAGCCACACCGATGTCGACGACGTCATCCCACGTGGCCCCGGCTACCGGTACACCGGGCTCGGTGTCACCCGCCAGTCCTGGACGAACAGCGGCGGCTGGGGCGACTGGAAGGCGGAAGACCTGTGACCAGCCCCGACCACCTGGTACCCGATGGCGCCTACAGTGCGGTGCCGCAGGGCAATTCGCTCGCCGGGCTGCCCGCGGTCACGCAGCGGCAGATCGAGGAGCGGGTGCGCGGACAGATGGTGCGCAGCTTCGCCGCGATCCCCGTCAATCTCGCCACGGCGGTCCGGGTCGGCCTGCACGAGTTCGCCGCCGACTTCTGCGAAGCGGTCACCGGATTCACCGGTGGCCTGGTGAATCTGCAGGGCTGGGCGCAAGTGCTGCGGGAGAAGGCCGCCGAGGCGCGGGCGTCGGCCGGCGATTCGCAGCGCGTGGCCGACCTCGCCGAACGGATGGTCACCGAGAGCGGCGACGGGCTGGCGGCGACGAACTCGCGGGTGCAAGTGGTGATCGACGGGCTGCCGACCCGGCCGTACTGGGCGGCGATGAACCTCGCCGAGGAATCCTCGATCCCGCGGGCCATGCTGGTCCGCAAGGCATGGGACGTCGTCTACGGAACCAAGGCCGGATACACCGCCTACACCTACACCTATATCGCCTACTACGACAGCAACGGCTTTCCGGTCTACTCGACGCAGACGTTCTCCGTCCGCTGGACCCCGGTGTACACCCCGCCCGCGAATACGCTGGCCGGCGCGTATATCCGGACCCGGTTCGACGGCGGCCGGCAACTCGTCACCTACATGGTCGACGCGGCGCCGGGCGACCCGTGTGCGCTGTACGTGGTGGTGGGCCGGGTCCTGGAATCCGGGGACATCCGGATCGAATGGGTGTCCGCCGACCAGACCCCGCTGATCACCAACTCGAGGTTCGAGCACTCCGTCGAGATGCCCGTCGACCTGGTCTTCGACACCGGCGAATCGGTGTTCATCGGTGTGCATCAGTGCGGTCCGGGTGCCGTGCGCCCACTCCTCGGCGTCCCCGCCACGGAGTTGCCGCGCCCCGTGACCGCGCAGCCCGCCCGGGCGGCAGCCACCTTCGCCGCGGCCACCCCACCGGCTGTGGGCGAAATGCTGGCCGAGACCGGTCTCGATTTCAGCTCAGGCGACATCCCGTACGTGGGCTTGAGTAAGAAGCTGCTCAGCGGCGACCCACCGAAACTGATCCGGTACGAGGGGTTCGACCGGGGCGTGATCCCCACCTCGTTCGCCCGGATGACGGCGTTGCCGGCGCGGGTCACCGGAGGCGTCTTCGTGGTGTCCGGCGGGACGGACGGCGTGCGCCGATACCTGTACGCGAAGTCGATGAACTACGACGACCACATGGTCACCGGCCGCGTCATCGACCCCACCGTGCGGCACGCCTGGCTGATGCTGCGGTCCGGCCCCGGCAACGACGAGTTCGTCTCGCTGAACGTGGTGCAGAACTCGATCGCGATCTACCGGTACGCCGGTGGCACCTGGACTCAGTTGTCCGCGGTCGAGACGACGGTGCACAGCGGTGATGTGGTGCGCATCAAAGCAATCGGAAATGTCTATCTCGCTCAGCGCCGGATCGCCGGTGACTGGGTGGACGTAGTCACCTATATCGATGCCGACGGCATCCTGCCCAGCGGTCCGGCACACCGATATGCGGGACTCGGAAACGAACGGGTTTCGTGGGTGAACGGCGGCGGCTGGGATTTCTGGAAAGTAGAGGATCTATGAGCAAGTCAGTCGCAATCGCAGGATTCGACATCGAACTGGAGGTGAACCAGGAAACCTTGTACGTATCCACCGTGTCCGAAGGGATGTCGCGGCGGCGCGGCAGCATCTACCTCGGCACGCTGGACCCGGTCCCGGAACCGGTCTTCGTCGAACCGGACCCGGTCGCACCCACCGCCGAGGTGAGCTGATCATGGCCGGAGCAAAGCAGCTGGGCCACGACCCCACGAACCTGACCCTGGTCCTTTCCAAGGGCGCCGATTTCGTGCACACGCTGGCACTTCCCGCAGGTTCGACCTTCCCGGCCGGCAGTACGGTCCGCATCGTCGTGGTCGACAGCGGCGACAACGAGATCGCGAACTGGCAGGCGGTGCTCACCGAGACCGAAGCCCGGTTCGTGGTCCAGGCCGAACTGGCCGACACCGTACCGGCCGGCGCCAAATACCGCCTGTACGTTTCCTATCCGACCACGCCGAGCACCGAATACCTCTGGTTCTTCGGTGCCGTCCGCCGCAAGCAGTAAACCGCCGCGGCACCTTTCATTTCATTTCGAATCTCCCCAGGAGGATTTCCATCATGGCTATTGCTGTGTCCGCAACCCGGCAGGCCCTCGCCGACGCCTACAAGAACATCGCCGGCTCGAATATCGCATTCGTCAGTGTCCACACCGCCGACCCCGGCACCACCGGCGCCAACGAGGCCTCCGGCGGCACCCCGGTCTACGAGCGGAAGCAGACCACCTGGACCTCCGGCACCGGCGGCGTCGTCACCGGTGCCCAGGTGACCATCGATCTGCCCGCCGACACCTACACGCACGTGGGGCTGTGGAAGACCGCGACCGGCGGCGAGAGCGACTTCATCGACAAGGTCGCCATCAGCTCCACCACCCTCGGTGCCCAGGGGCAGCTGCTCATCACCCCCACCTTCACCCAGTCCTGACGAAAGGGGACCCAGCATGGCCACGCAACGAACCCCGACGCGGGCCGTGCCGCCCTCGGAACCGGCATCGGCCGCGACCCGGCCGGTGCCGCCGGTCCACCAGGCCACCTTGCCGGCCCCCGGGTTCTCCCGCCTCGACGTCGACGTGCCGGTGATCGAGCCGTACTCGGTGGCCGCGTTCGGCGGCGGTGGCAGCGTCGCTGCCGTCGTGGACGCGGCGCGCGCCACCGGTGCGGCCGAAACGGCGGGGGAGGGCATGCTCCTCGCCTCGAAGTCCTGGCGGTCGGTAATGCATTCGCCCGGTTCGGGCACCGGCGCATCCGCCGCCGCGGTGGCGATCCGGTCCGGTGGTGCCGTGCTGACGGCCCCGTTCGCCGCCGTCGGCGGTGCTTCCGGTGCCGTAGACCTCGGCACGTCCGCCCCCGGCGGCGCGATCGGCACAGCCGACGTCGAATTCGAGGTGGTAGCCACGACGACCGCGCTGTTCCGCGGCACCGGCCGCTATTCCGGCCTGGCACCCGAGGATGCTCTCGGCAGCGCCGAAGGTACCGCGACCGCGGAGGTCGCCGCGATCGGCCCGGTGGCGCGGACCGCCGACTTTGCCGGAGCGGCGGTGTCCGGAGCCCGATCCGGGCAGTGGGTGCGGCCGTCTGCCGGCGGCACCCTGGCCGTGCGGGTGGGCAACCCTGCCCGTGTATCGGGTGAGGGGGCGATTTCGGTCGCACAAGAGCCCCGCGTGACTGCCGATGCCCCCGCAACCGGGACCGGCACGCTGGAGGTGGCCTATCGCACCGCGTTCAGCCCGTCTGGAATGTCCAAGGACGGTAGCTGGTCGGGCCTCTCGACTACCTGGAATACCGTCCCGGGTTGGACGGCGGACACAGTGGGTTTCCCCGGCACCACGCTTTCCGGTGACGGGTTGGTCGTCCAGTCGGGTACGGCTGCGGCCGACGTCTCCGCCGCGGCTGCATTCACGGCTGGCAGCATCTTCGGAGTCAATGTGACGCTGCGGTTGCTGGTGGATGGTGTGGTCGTGGCGACCGGGCCCGTTCAGGAAGTCCCCGGGAACGGGGCGGCGACCGCGACGGTGTCGACCACGCTCGATCTGAGTACCGGCGCCATCGTCACCCTGCAGGCGTTGAGCGATCAGTCGTTGTCCTCTTACAACCCGAGTATGGATGGTGGGGCGGGAACGTACGTGCGGGTTACTCGCTGACCTGGCGTGCGTGGTCCGGCGCAGGTGTGGTTCATGTGGAGTCACGCCTGTGCCGGCGGTGCCCGCACAGGAGGAACGCGGGCGTCCGCGCCGAATCGTTACCTACCGCCACGCTCGCCGAAATCGGCGTCTGGGCATGCAACGTCCCGACCCGACTTCGACTCTTCATCCAGAGCGCTGCTTCTCGTGCAGCGACTTGCCGGTCTCCGGCAGCATCTATCATCCGCAACTCGTCTAATCGAGCTTGAGGTCGTCGACGGGATGCACTCGGAGAGAGCGTATCCCGCAAGCGCTCGCTGGGGTCAGTAGGCCCCGGCCTTTCGAAGGCTTCATGCGGTCGGCCCCCGGAGAACTCTCGACACAGAATGCGGGTTGAGAGCCCACCGCATGCCCGCCCCTTTTCGGCCCGGTGGTTTGCGCGCCCTTGTCCCGCAGTTCGTCTGTGGTGGCAGACGCGGTGCTGCGTGACACCGGGCCCAGGGGCGTATCGGTCCCGCCCTCGCTCGTCCCCGAGGGCGGGACCACCCAAACCACACATCAGATGAGAGCCCGATCCAGTCTGTCCGGTCGGGCTTTTTGCGTACTCGGACCAGGAAAGGACCTGAAACTCTCATGCGCGGTAAGGAAATCATCGGATCGGTCGACTTCGGCGCCACTGAAGGCGTGGCCCCGGACCTCCGGGTCGGTGTCGTCGCCGTCCTTCGGTGGGGAACCGGGACCGGCGATCAGGGAGTGTGCCCGTGAACGCCGACGATTATCTGAACGATGATCGGGAGCGGGCGGAGTGGTTCTACAGTGTGGATTTCACTCCGGAGCCGCCTCGTCCGCGGCGGGTGTATGACCTCTGGAATCAGACAGGGGCTACGTCTGCGTTGATTCTGGAGCGGTATTGGCGGATTCTGGACACGTTGCCGCCGTGGGAGCACGACGCGGCCGTCGAGGAGCTGCTCGCGTCCGATCCGAATTGGTTCGCGTCGATGCAGGAAGTCGATGACGATCTGGTCCCGGTCGCCGCTCCGATCAATCTCCGACAGGAGTTGCCGCCGTCGGAGCTTCCGGGTACCGAGCCTGTCGATGAGGACGAAGCGCAGCTTCGGCCCGAGGAAATCGAGAACCGGAATCGCGAAGCCTGGCTGGGCGACGACGAGGAGGAATCGGCCGACACTGCTCCTGCTGCACCCGAACCGGGCGCCGGGGCAGGTGAGCCTGTTGTACCGGTAGATGATTCGACGCCCGGTGCAGACGTGCCCGGCTCCTCCCCGAACCCGCCGCAGACGTCTCCGTCGCCTGCCGATCCGGAACCACACCCGGTGGAGGGGTGGACGCCGCCCGCCCTGGCCGGCGCGAAGGTCGACACTGTCGTCGTTCCCGGCACGGCCGGTCAGTCCTTGGACACCACGATCACCGGCCTCGATGGTTCGGTGACTCAGGTTCGTTCGGTGGCCGACGGTCAAGGCGGCGCAACGATCTGGATGACCGACGCGCAAGGTCGTCATTCGGTGACGTATGTGTCCGCGCCGGACGAGAACGGCGTGCAGCAGACCCAGACCTTCCATGCGGAGGCCGCGGTCACCGACGCCGGAATCGTCGGCACAACGGTCGGTGACGGCGACACCTGGGTCAACCAGGGAGATGTCGGCAACGGCCCCGGAGAGATTTCGATCGTCCAGAAACAGGACGACGACCACACCTACTACCGGACCGAACTGCTCGGCGACGGTTCCGAACAGACAACTGCGTGGCGACCGGGATCGCTGGAGTTCCAGACCCCGTGGGTGGTCGGTGAACGCCGCCCCGACGGCAGCTTCTGGCTCAACCGGAGCGATGGGTCGTCGGTCGGCGTCCGACCCGACGGATCCGGCTGGTACTACCATCCGGACGGACTCGTCCTCGACCTCGCAGCCGACGGCACCGCGACGTTCACCGACGGTGACGACATCACCGGCACATCGGGAATCGACGATTCGGGACGGCCATTCTCCGAAATCCGGGACAAACGCGCCAACCAGGTGGTGACCCGTCTCGTCCAGAACGCCGGGACCGAGGAAGAGTGGACCGAGGTCGTCGTCAGTGGCCTCGACGGCACCGCCGAGGCCCACTATCGCGAACTCGCCGATGGCACTCTCGAACTGCTGTGGCGCAACGCACCCGGCTACCGAACCGACATCCGGTCCTACGATTTCGACCCCGGCCGGCTCGTCGACGATGCGCATACCCTGCGACGCCGGCCGGACGGCAGCACGATCGTCGAGGAGAACGGTGTGGCACTCGGTGTCCTCACCGAAGCTCCCGACGGAACGATCCGGTTCACCCCCACCCAGGCCTACCGCGACCAGCACCCCGCACACAGTGCCCCGAACACCGCGCTGGGCGTGCAATACATCGAGTGGGCGCCGGGCGAGGAACCGAAAACCTACATCGACTACGACGGTCCCGGTGACGCGTTCCGGCCCATCGTGCACAACACCCAATACGGTGATGTGCCCGGCCTGCCGTGGATCGGCTCCGGTGTCGGTCCCCTGGGACAAGGTTCAGGGGGATTCGCCGACAAATTCGGCACCTCGCTGATCGACTTCTACGACTCCACCCTGCCCCTGATCGGTCAAGGCGGGTCGAAGAACACCGGCACCCGGCAGGCCTGGACCGATCTGGCCAAAAACGTCGGGAAAACCGCTGAAGTCCTCGCACTGACCGGCGCCGCAGGCAGCGCAGGGTTCCGGCTCGCCGACAGCGGCGCAGTCCCCGGCCTCGCCGCAGGCGAAGCCACCAGCATCATGACCGGCATCGCCGACAGCTTCGGCTACAGCGACTTCAAAGAAGGCAACATCACCGGCGGCCTCGGCACCCTACTCGGCGGACTCGCCGGCGGCGCCGCAGCCGGCGTCGGAGCCTCAGCCGTCATCCGACCGTTCACCCGGCCTCGTCCGGCCACCACAGGTGACACGAACCGCGGTAACAACTCGGAAGTCGAAACCGAAACGACGGCCGAAGTCCGTACCGAGGTCGAAGATGCTCTCAGCAACACCGATGACCGTCCGGATACACCCGACAGAGGTTCGGGCGGCACCGGTGGTGTGGGCCCGTCGTCGGGCAATAATGGCCGCGGCGAGGCATCTGACAGAAACGATGGCGACACACCCAGCCCAGGGCGGCCACCGAATCCACGTGAGGGCGTGTACACCGGCAATACGCTGCGTGACCGGCCTTCGGAAGAGCCGGCAGCCCTACGGGAACGGGGGATATCCCAGGAAGAATTCGATGTGCTGAAGGTGACGGAAACGAACTCCATGACCGAAGCCCAAGCCCGGCTGGTGATCGAGATCCGGAAGGCACTCGAAATCCAGGAAGGTCAAATCATCACCAAAGTCATCCACAAAGACATCAAAGAACTCTACCTGAACAACGCAACCAAAGACGCAAAGGGTGAACCATTCAACCCGACCCAGTTCGGAGGGTCGATCGCTCGTGGCACCGACACCGCCGACCTGACCACCCCCGCCGCCCTGCGAGACGGTCTCGCTCTCGACGACGGCGGTGCAGACTGGACCCCGATCGCTGAAGGAGCGCAAAACGCCTTTCAACTTCGACTCAAGGCACCAAAGAATTTCAAGGCTGCACCATCATTCGGCGGTGTCAGCGATCGGGCAGTCGCTGATTGGATCGGAAGACTGGCGGGCCAGAAGGGCAAACCGTGGGATCCGCCATTCATAGGAACAGGGTATACTGCGGGAGGTGTTCCAGAATGGTTGGCTAATCGCACAGATATCGTAGAGCGTGTTGAAATATGGCGAGTCTCCGAACGAGGAACGGAACAGATGATCGGATACTTCGACGATCGGTCTGGGAAATGGGTGAGATTGTGATTGTTGGTGGCAGATGGAGGCCGGGCCGCGCAGCCGTCTACAAAGGGGAAGAATACCTCTGGAATGAGAACGATTCTGCTGAGCCTTGCATCATACTGAATCCAAGTGTAGGGCAGCCTTCGCCTGAAGGGTTGCCGCTGTGGGATACCTATGACGGAGGTGGGAAGAGGTTTTTGGTAAATCCTCTCGAGTTGGATGCGTGGCATCGATGGCGGTGGGTATTCAATTGGCGGGGTGAGCCTTTCGATTCGGATGGCGAGACGGAGGACGGCATGATTCGAGGTGTCTACCTGGGGGATAGTCAAGAATGGGCGGAAAACAACGATCTGAATAGGGTGGAGCAGTACGTTTATGTAGGTACCTTCCCTCTTGACGAGATTACCGACCTGAAGAAGGAGTACGACGATATACTTTCGTGGTGGAAGGAGCGCCATGGTAAGTAACGTGCGGCCCGGCTGCACTGATACCCACGGGAGAGATCTGTGATCGACTCATATGAAGAAGCGGTGGATGTCGCACGGGCCGAACTGGCTCCAGAGTGGAGTTGTGGCACACTCTGCATCGATGATCGTAATATTATTGAAAGTGACGAATATTTCGTTGTCATTGTCGGCGCCAAGGAATTCCTAGTAGACCAGGATATGTCATACTCTATTGTCGGTGGAGTGCCAGTGGTATATAAATCCTCTGGTGAAGTTGGTTCAATACCTTCGGTTGAACTGGCTTGCTCGAATGACATCAGAATCGGAGTCAACAACAGATCGACCTTCATTGATACATGGGGTGACGTTCCTCGGGGTTAGCCTGACGCCCTCGGTGTCGCGTGAGTGAGCCTATGGCCCCCTCTGTTGTGGGCTTTCGCCGACGATCGGCAGAATACTGCCGGTTCAGACTGAAAGGTCTGTCTTGGCGCGCAGTTGGCCTGTGAATCGGCAGCATTCTGCCGCTATGCTGGGTATCGACCAGTCGACCTGGCCGGATCCACAGGTTTCGGCAGCATCTTGCCGATCGAGGAGGTTGGGTATATGGATCCAGTCCGCCGGATCGGCGAGTAGATCCGGACTGCGCGTCGCGGCTACATGCTGACCCAGGAGCAGCTTGCCGAGCTGGCCGGGACGTCCACCCGCACGGTCCGGGATATCGAGCACGGCACCGGGTCGACCGGTGTCGGCACAGTTGCCGAAGTCGCCGACGTTCTCGGTTTGACCCTGCAGGTCAGCGGATGACAGACCTCGCCGATCTGCGACTCACCAGAGCTGCCGATGTCTACAAGGCCGGTCGCCTTGCTGTCACCCTGAGTAGGTCTGAATCCGGGATGATCGAGTTCCGATACCGACCGGACTACCTGGCTGCCTCGGGGCGGCCGGTTGCGACGACTCTGCCGCTCTCGGCCGAGGTGGTGCGCACCGGCGGTGGCAGTCTGCCCGCGTACTTCGCCGGCCTGCTTCCCGAGGGGCATCGGCTGTCGGTGCTGCGTCGGGCAGTCAAGACCAGCCTGGATGACGAGTTCACGCTGCTCTTGGCGGCAGTGCGAGGGTTGGCTGCCGTGGCTCACGCACCTCGTGTGGCTGTGCGGAACCTGTACCTGCAGTTTTTGTTCGCATGGCTGACCGGTAACGGGGACTTGCACGCCAAGAATCTCGGCCTCCTGGCCGACTCCGCGGGACGATGGTCGGTCGCCCCGGTCTATGACATCCCGAGCACGCTTCCGTATGACGACGACTCGATGGCACTGCCGATCGCCGGCCGAACCAGACGGTTGAAGGCGCGTGATTGGGCAGCCTTCGCTGCGGAGCTGGACCTTCCGGAGCGGGTCGCAGCGTCCGCCCGCGCCCGGGCGCTCCGGGCCGCGCGGGCAGTGGATTACGCGCGGATTCCGATCACAGGATCTCCTACGCACCGCATGGAATGTGAGCTGCGATTCCGTAGGGCCGAGCTCGAGAAGCTGTAGTCGGCATCGGCTCGCCGACCCGCCGAGGTTGCATCTTCGTCGTAGGGGTCGTGCCGGTCTCGATGGGGGCCTCGAGGGCTTACGTGCTAGTCGGATTCGGGTGTTCATCGCGTGCTGTTGCCGCGGATCGGATGGCTGTCTACCTGCGGTTTCGATGAAAAATAGTGTGGCCGTTGACATCCCGAATGCCATGGTGCAGAATGGGTCGTGTTGGGACGTTGCATGCCCAGATGCCGATTTCGGCGGGATCGTTCCTACTTCGATCTTCATCCAGAGGGCGTCCCGCGCCGACGGCACCTCGGACACCGTGCACTGCTTCTCGTTCAGCAGTCCTGCCAATCCCGGCAGCATCCCTGATCCGAGACTCATCGAGTCGCACGAGACGTCGGTGACGGAACATGCGTTCGGAAAGAGCGCACCCCCTACTACTACCTGCTGCGGCCAGTAGGCCCCGGCCCTTTCGAAGACTTCATGCGGTCGGCCCCCGGAGAACTCTCGATACAGAATGCGGGTTGAGAGCCCACCGCATGCCCGCCCCTTTGTCCCGGTAGTCTGCGCGCCCTTCTCCCGCAGCTCGTCTGCGGTAGCAGACACCGGTGCTGCGCGACACCGGACCCAGGGGCGTACCGGTCCCGCCCTCGGGCCCTCCCTCACTCGTCCCGAGGGCGGGACCACCCAAACCACACACATCAGATGAGAGCCCGATCCGGTCCGTCCGGTCGGGCTCTTCGCGTACTCGGACCAGGAAGGACCTGAAACACTCATGCCCGGTAAGGAAATCATCGGATCGGTCGACTTCGGCGCCACGGAAGACGCATCCCGCGAATACGTGAAAACCGAGGCAGGCCAGCTGGTCACCCCCGAGTTCCTCGCCCTGATCCAGCAAACCCTCACCGGGAAACTCGCCCCGCCGGAGGACGGCGACGACACCGACCCGGAGGTTCGCGCCCTGGCCGAAGAGCTGTCGGTGATCCACCTGCCCGAATGGCACAGCCCCGTCGGCCGCAAGCTCGCCGACCCCACCGTGACATCGATCAAGCAGGCCACCCGAGTTGCCGAGTACCTGGTCCAGCGCGGTGTCCGGGTCCACCCGGACCTCGAGTCGATCCGCTGGGTCCCGACCCCGGGTGGGCCGCCCGGGGCCTTCGACACCGGCATGCACGTCACCCGCGACGAACACGGCGAATGGCCGGCGCCCGACCCCGAAGCGTTCTACGACCTCGACGACATCGACGTCCGCCAGACCGAGGACGGCCGGTGGAGCGCAACCCACCCGCGGGGCTTGGCTTTCGAGGCCGCGACCCGCACCGAGGCCTACGCCGGAATCGTCGAACAGTTGCGGGTTCGGATCGACGCGGCGCGGCGCGGCGAAACTGCCGACGGCGAGGATCGAGGCTGCCCGTGAACGTCACGTTCGGTCGGCCACCACGGATTGGTCGAGAGATGAGTAGCGTGGGGCGAGTACGAATCGGTGCAGTGTGTATGGCGCTGCTGCTGGTCATCGCCGGAATCGTGTCGCTGCAGAAAACACCGGAAGCCTACGCCCAGCCCTCCCAATTCTCGTCCGCCGACATCGGATTCGCCGAGGGCTCGGGTACGGACATCGCCGCACGGCTCCCGGCAATACAGTCCGCCGCCGCACCGAAGGCACCGATCCTGCGGATAGATCTGGATTGGTGGTACGTCGAACCCACCGCGGGCGCACCGCTCCGATGGGACCGCCTGGACCCGGTGGTCGACGAGGCCGCCGCCCGCGGCATGCGGGTCCTGCTGGTGCTGGCTTACGCACCGCCGTGGGCGAACGGTGGGCACAGCGACGACAAGTGGTTTCCGGTCCACGATCAGGACTGGACGTCGATCATCGATCGCACTGTTGCCCATTTCGGCAGCAAGGTGCAGGCGTACGAGGTGTGGAACGAACCGAACTTCGTGAACTTCGGAAACTACGACACCGACCGCATGGCGAGATACTGGGAACTGGTCCGGCTCGCATACCCGCGGGTGAAGGCGGGTTGTGCCACATGTGTCGTGCTCGCCGGCGGTTCGGGTGCCGGCACCGTGCAGGGCTCGGCGAACCCGAATGCTCCCTCGGTGTGGCTGGATTGGGCGTACACCAACGGCTACGGGGACGACTTCGACGCGGTTGCGCATCACCCGTATCCGGCGTGGAGCGCCGGGAAGGGCCCGGCGGACCCGGAGTGCACCAACCGCTGGTGGAATATGTTCGGCCCGCCCGACGAGGACCCGGCCTGCGGTGAGCTGGCATTGGTGCATTCGGTGATGGTCGAGCACGGGGACACAGACAAACTGATCTGGGGCACCGAGTTCGGCTACCCGACGGCCGGCGTGAGTGCCTTGCCGAACGTTGCGACGATCCGCGACTATCTGGTGCAAGGCGTGCATATGTGGCGGTCACTGCCGTACACGGGACCGTTGATCATCTACTCGTACCGCGATCGCTGTAACGCACCGGACGATCCGGAATGCCACTTCGGCCTGGTCACCACTGCGATGGCCGACAAGGAACCGATCACAGCCGACGTCCTGGCCGCCCTGCGCGACGAACCGCCGCCGGAGCGTTTGGAATCGGGAGCCACCCTGGTGCAGGGGTCCGCACTGCGATCCCGGAACGGCCGGTACGAACTCTGGTTGCAGGACGACGGCAACCTCGTGCTGTATCGGAAGAACGGCGAGGTGCTGTGGTCGACGCAGACCACGGACGGGCACACGCTGATCAACCAGCCGGACGGCAACCTCGTGCTGTACCGCGCCGACGGAACCGCCGTGTGGTCGACCGGCACCTGGTATGCGGGTGCTTCGACGCTCGTCCTCCAGGACGACGGCAACCTCGTCCTCCGTCGCAACGGCGGAAACCTGGTGTTCTGGTCGACCGGAACTGCCCAGGGGTGATCTATCGACTATCGAAACAGGAAAGTAGGCGCGGAATCATGCGCGAACGAATCGACTTCCCCGACGCGGAACAAACCGTCATCGACTTTCTGGCCGCTGAGCTGACGGCTGTCTCCGATACCGCCCAGGTGGTGTCGGCGGTCCCGGACCCGGCTCCGGACCGCATGGTCCGGGTGACCCGCAACGACCGCAGACCTCGGCTGGATGCGAAGGACCAGGATCAGCGCCGCGGCGCCAACCTGATCCTCGACTACCCCCGTATCGTTCTCGAATGCACCGATGCCGCCGGCGATGCGGCGAACCTCGCCGCGCTGGTGCGCTCGCTCCTCCTGTCCGCCGCGCCCGGCTATCTGGGCGATGTGTGGTGTGACGGTGTCGAGGATGCCGGCATGGAGAACGACACCGACCCGGTGACCGCCGCCCCACGGTATGTGCTGGTCATCGACATGATCGTGCGAGGCACTGTTCTCGCCTGACTCCGGCTACGGAGTCGACAACTGAATATCCATCCCAAGGGCCTGCGCAAAACCCAAGGGAGAAAAAGGAAATGGCTCTGCCTTCCAGCAATTTCATCGGCGCTGCCACCCCGAACCTGGAGGTTTCGGGTGGTGTTCTGGTCGCGCCGCTCAACAGCGCTCTGCCGACCTCCACCGCCGAGGCCGTCGACCCGGCGTTCAAGGCGCTCGGCTATGTCTCCGAGGACGGCATCGAGTCGCTCGGTGAACGCCAGGTCCAGTCGGTCAAGGACTGGAACGCCGATATCGTCGCCCAGCTGCAGACCGAGCACTCGGTCCGCTTCGGTCTCACCCTGTATGCGGTGTGGGACGAGGACGTGCTGAGCGAGGTCTTCGGTGACGGCAACGTCACCCCGACCCCGGCAACCGCGTCCGAGGGCAAGCTGCTCACCGTCGAGGAGACCGGTTCGGTCCTGCCGCGGCGTTCGTGGATCTTCGACATGAAGACCGAAGAGAAGAAGCTCCGGATCGTGCTGCCGAACGCCAAGATCTCCTCGGTCACCGAGCGCAAGTTCGTGTCCAACGAGCTGGCCGGCTTCACCATCAACATCGAGGCCTTCAAGAACGACGCCGGTATCAAGGCGTACCGCTACTACAACGACGGCCTCACCATCTGATCCCGCGGGCTGATCGCCCGCGTTCCCGGCAACACGGTTGCCCGAAATACCCCCAGCGGCGGCAGGTTTCCAACCTATGCGCAGGCCCGCCTGCCGCCGCTGGGCCCTTCGGGCCGCCGTGGCCATCACCACGAAGAACCAACGAAAGGGTTTGCGTACCATGACTTCTCCGAAAGCACCGATCAACCTGACCGAGCCGATCAAGGTGAAGGACGACTTCGTCCACCGTGTGAACGGCATCGAGATCCAGCTGCCCTCGCTGTCCTATCTGAAGCCCGGCATGGTGCGGCATCTGCGCAACCGCGGCGACGTCGACGCGATGTACACGCTGCTGGAACTCACCCTGGCACCCGAGGTGCTGGCGGTGGTCGACGATATGGATCCGGACGAGTTCCACGACATGCTGGACGCCTGGCGGGCCCACTCGGGGTTGCGCCTGGGGGAATCCTGAGCCTCGACGGTCTCCTGCAGGAGTACCCCGAGGCCATCGGACACGACCTGATCCGTTACGGGCTGCGGCTACGGCATCTGGGCACCGAGGCCCTGAGCTGGGTCGATCTGCGTGACGTGCTGCGGTACCTCCCACCGGATGCCGCGTTGCATACCGAACTCAATCCGGACGCGCGCAAGTGGGGAAACGCGGAGTTGCTGCTCGCGGAAACAGTGGATCAGTTGCGGCTGCTGGTGTGGTCGAAGACCAAGGATGCCCGGTACGGCCGTGGCCGCCCGGATCGGATCAAGCGCCCCGGTGTGAGTGCCGGGGGAGAACGCGTCGGTACCGCGACGGGTGTGAACCAGATGAACGAGTTCCTCGGCTGGACCGAGTAGTTCGGTGCACCCCCGGAGCGGTCTGACCGGAAAGTGGATGTGAATTGTGAACAAGAAACACATGCCGGTGGTGACCCTGCCGGATGTTCTTGCGATGACGACCAATGGTCAACCTGCTCCGGGGATGCAGGTCCGGCTGCCGAGCGGGGCGGTGTGGTCCGGTGGTGCCCACGCCGGCACCTCGACCCTCGACCTGCCGGACGATCCCATCGAAGTCCCCGACGGCACCGGTTCGGTGCCGGAGTCGGGTGGCCTGGTGGGCAGCGTGCTGGGAGCCTTCGAAGCGGCTCTCGACCTGCTGCCCGGCACCTTCACCGATAGGGTGTTCGACCAGGCGCTGGAACTGCTGGCGGGGGTGAACGACCCGGCCCCGGAGACCCGGGTCGTGCGGATCAACTCCAAGAGCACGCTGTTCCGCCCGGGCGGAACAGGTTCGGACTCGGTGGAGACCGTCGTCGACGGCGACGGCTGGTCTTTCCTTCCGGGCGCGGCCGATACGGGTGGGGGCCGAGTGTTCGGCCCCGGCGGCCCGACCGACGACAGCATCGTCGCCCGGCTCTCCGACGGTGAGTACGTCGTCAATGCGGCGGCGACCGCCGATTCGCTGCCGCTGCTGGAAGCCATCAACAACGGTTGGGTGCCGTCACCGGAGTTCGTGGCGGGCATGCTGCCGGGGTTCGCCTCCGGTGGCCTGGTCGGCCGCAGCGACGCCATGATCGACCCGCAGCGCTGGCAGGACCTGCTCGGTCCGGGACTGTTCGCCGATGTCGCCGGCAATATCGCCGGTGCCGCGGTGAGCGCCGCCGGGCAGGTCGGCTCGGCGCTGGGTTCGGCACTGGCGCCGGTCTTCGGCGCAGAGGGTCTGCTGGGCGGTGCCCGCCGCACCAACGACCCCCTGCTGTCCGGCGGCGACATGCCGACCGGCCCCCTCGGCGCGGAGATGAAGATCCAGCCGGAGGGGCTCGTCGGGGCTCTGGGCGGGATCCCGGGCGCGTCGTCACAGGCGGCATCGGGCTCCCGTAGCTCCACCGGGATGAGCGAGCTGTCCGACGCGCTCAGCAATGGCCTGGTATCGGCAGCTACCGAGGCCGGTGGCCGGGTCGGTGAAAGGCTGGGGTCGGCTATTGCGCCGGCGCTCGGACCGGCCGGGCAACTCGCCCCGGAGATCGGTAAGGAGCTGGGCCGGCTCATCGGATCCCGGTTCAGTGGTGGGTTCACTGCGTCGATGACGTTGAGCAGCACCGAGACGCCGGAGGTCGGGCAGGCCGGTTCCGGGCAGCCGGGCGATTTCAGTGTCGGCGAAAGCGGTGGAGCCCGATCGAAGCCGGGCGCCGGCACACCGACTCGTATGGGGCTGAGCGTCCCCAGCGGGCCCGGTGTCGGGACCCCGGCGACCGGTTACGGACCGGCCGGGCAGGTTCCGCCCGGCGTCCAGTACCTGATCATCGGCGACGGCGCCGGAAACGAACAGATGCTGCTGCTCGGTGGCGGGCCGGAAGCGCCGGGAGCCGAGGGACCGTCGGCCGCGCCGACGCTCGGCAACCCGCAGGCACAGACGTTGGAACTGGCCTACCGGAACGTCGGCTACGCGGATGGCGACGCTGTCGACCGCGGAGCCGTGGTCGGTACCGAGCTTGCCCGTGGTCTGTTCGGAAGGAATCCGGCCGCACTCGACGTCGGCAGCACCCTCGGCGGCATCATCGGCGCCGCGGGCGGGCCGATGGTGGCCGACGCGCTCGCACCCGGTAGTCCATTGCTCGGGGCGCTCGGGATCGACCCGGAAGCGGAGTACTTCATCCCGGATCTGCCGAAACCCGAGGCCTACGAGGGCTACTCGCCGGAGAAGGCGGTCCTCGCCGGGGTGCAGGGTTTCCTGTCCGGCAGTGCCAGTGGTGGTCTGGTCAAAGGGATCACCGGCGCCGCCAAGGGAGTGCTCACTGAGGGCGGCAGCCAGGTCGGTACCGCGATCGGTACCGCGATCGGGGGCATCCTGGGCGGTCCGCTCGCCCCCGTCGCAGCAGCCGTCGGCGGTGCCCTCGGTTCGGTAGTCGGCGGCGCCATCGGTGACGTCGTCAGCGCCCCGCTCGAATTCGCGGCGGAAACCGCGAAAGAGGTGATCGGCACCGGCTTCGGCCTCACCGATCTCGCCGAAGGCCCGGGCGCGCACACCGCCCGCGGCGACCATTTCAACTTCAACGGTATGGACCCGAAGAGTGCCGCCATCTCGGTGGAACGGGTCCGCCGGCGCCGCGTATTGGCGCAGCAACGCGGAGGAGGCCTCGGCCGATGAGCCACAAGCTTTTGCAGAACCGGGACACCAAGATCGTCGTCTGGGACGTCAACGGCCGGGTCTGGCATCTCGCGGGCGCCAACGCCGGCCGCGAGGGTGTCCGGCTCTCCGCACAGACCGGCTATATGTTCGCCCCGGTACAGCTGCTGGTCACCGAAGGTGCCCGGCAGGACGGCGCCACGTTCACCCGCTCCGTGCGGTGGAAGAAGGAATGGGACTTCCTGGTCCTCATCGCAGGTGCCTCGAACAACCCGCGGATCGACCCGGTCCGCGACTTCCACGCCGTCCACGACGCCTGGTTCCGGGGCTGGTCCACCGACAAGCCCGTGACTGTCGGATACTTCACCGCCCACCAGGGCTGGCGGTTCCAGCAGATGCAGCTCGGCGCCGCGCCGGAACCGTTCGGCGAGGTGGACCCGGCCCGGAACGCGTTCACGGCGTACCAGATGTCCGCTGTCGGAATGGACCCGCTACAGCGCCATTTCGACGAGACGTCGGTGTGGATCAACTCGTCGGGTGCCGGTGAGGGCATCGTCCGGATCCGCAACGCGGCGGACCAGCCGGCATGGCCGCGGTACACGATGAACGGGCCCGGCCGCTGGTCGATTCTGGACCCGGTGGACGGTGACCTGACCCGAATGGTGCAGACCCCGTGGCTCGAGGCCGGTGAAACCCTGCGGATCGATACGCATCCGCGGCACCGGACGGCACGAAAGCTGGTCGGTGGCGAGGAGTCCGACGAAAACGTCTGGGGCCAGCTCGCCGGCCGCCGCTGGCTCGCCTCGATGCCCGCTTGGAGCTCGACGGAAGTCGTGGTGAAGGTCGACGGTGGCGATACGGGTTCGAGCCTGGTGGCGACGGTGTCGCCCCGGTCCTCACGACCGTTCTGACCCGTTTCGAACAACTGAATCCGGCCGGTTGCCCGGTCGATGACAAGCACTGAGCGGAAGTCCCGGTCCGGTAGGGCCGGGACTTCCGCTTTGCGCTGGTCGGGAGTGTGAAAAGTGAATGACGAGTATTGGGAGGGTGTCCGGGAGCGGGCGGAGTGGTTCTACAGTGTGGATTTCACTCCGGAGTCCCCTCGTCCGCGGCAGGTGTACGACCTCTGGAATCAGACGGAGGCGTCGTCTGCGTTGATTCTGGAGCGGTATTGGCGGATTCTCGACACGTTGCCGCCGTGGGAGCACGATGCGGCCGTCGAGGAGTTGCTGGCGTCCGATCCGAATTGGTTCGCGTCGGTGCGGGATCTCGATGACCACGAGGTGCCGGTTGCTGATCCGATTCATGGTGGGGCGGGACCGTCGTGGGAACGCGATCGTGGCGACGACGTGAACGACGATTCGGTGGCGCCACCGAATGCCGCTCCACCTCCGCCTCCTGCTCCGTCCGTGCCGGACCAGGAGTCCGACGAACCGCCCGGCATCAACTACGGGGGGCACAACTATGCAGGCGGTGCGCCGCCACCGGCAGAACCCGAGGAGACCCTCGAGGAAACGCCGGCTACTCCGTCGGGCCGGCCGGAGAAAGGTTCCGGCGTCGTGGGTGCCGATACGCCTGTCGGCGGTCCCGCCGCAGGTTCGCCAGAGGCGTCCGACCAGGCGCCGACTCCCCCGTCGGAGACACCATCCCAGCCAGGCGTCACCGACGGAGGTAATGCAGGAGACCCTGGTGAGCCGGATGTGTCCTGGATCGATCTACCGGACACATCCGGCCACGATGTGGGTGACGTGTGGGAGGGGACCTACGCAGGTCGACACGCAACGATGTCGATACCGGAAGGAAATGGCACCAACACAGTCGACATCGTCTTCGACAACGGAGACCGGTGGCGAGTAGCGAGCGACGGCAACGGTGGTGTCCAGCGCTGGCACGATGACGCCGACGGGAAGTCATCGTACTTGTCCAAGATAAGCGCCGAAGCCCAGGTGTATATCGAGAGTTTCGACCATGCATCGACCTCTGGACCGCCGACAAGCGTGTCGGGTGGCAATTCAGATCTGAGTGAAACCTACACGCCGGTGTACGACGCCGATGGGAATTACCTCGGGTTGAACGTTGGTGTCGCGAATGACAAGGGGTTGTGGGACAACCAGTACGAAGATGTATACGGGAATATCGACTACAGCCGGACTGTGGAATCTGACAATGGCGGCTATGCCGCGGTCGATTCGGGAAAGATCGATTACACCGGAAATGGCTATCTGATCGACGAGGGAAACGTTCGTTGGGATGTCTACCCGGACGAGAATGATAATCCGGTTTTGCGCCGATTCAACGCCGTGACAGATGGCTAAGAGTTCAAGTATCAAAAGGGCGAGAACTTCGTCCACGAGGTTCGCAATGGGCGTGGACAGGTTGTCGATATGACCGAAGTCGGACCGGATGGTCTCCCCGTTCTGCATCTTTTTCGTAGTGAAGAACTCTTCGTCACCGGCAAGACCGATGCCGACGGCGAATTTCGATACTCGTTCCGCAACGAATCGGACGGCCGTCGTGGCGAACTGCAGTTCCTCCCGGATGGTGGAACCCGGTTGAAGTACAACGGGTACCTCGTCGAAGAATTCGACAGCACGGGAGCGCTGATCGACAGCTACAACAGGCGCGGTGGCCGCCCTATCGACCAGTATGTCAAGGAGGAAATCGCCAGAGGTGTGCTCTCGGCTGGAAAGGGCGCCGTCGAGGGTATCGGGGCAATCACCGGTGTCAACGATGTGATCAACGACCTCAACAAGTCTCGCGGATCCGACTGGCGTTTGACTACGCAGGACGAAGCAATCGAAGGCATGGCCGATGGTGTCTCGGAAATGGTGTCCACCAACTTCCGGTCCCTCACAACCCTCGGATACTCCACCGGTGCTGCTCTCGCCGGCAAACAGTCTTGGAGCGAAGCCTGGCGCGATATCCGCCGAGATTTCGGGGCCAACTGGAACGCCAACTCCAAATTCTGGCTCGGTGCGGATTGGGAAGGAGTCACCTATGACAATTTCTTCCATACCCTCGGGCAAGCCGGATTCGGCGCCGCCGCGCTACTCGTGCCCATCAAGGGGACGCCCGCGCTGGGTGGTAGAGCAACGGCCGCAGCCGGCCACGCGCCGTGGGGTGGTCCCGGTGTCCGGCCTGGTACGCCGAGTCGGCACATCCGTGATGAGTCGCAGGCTGCGCGTACACCGAAGCTCCCACTGATTCGGGAACAGCTGAAGAAACGGACAGAGAAGTTCGACGAATGGGCAGATCAGACGATCCAGAAGGCCGACGGGCTTCTGTACCAGGGAATCGAATTCCTGGTTGGCCGTCAATTGGAAGTGGCAGGGTGGCCGCGCAACGGTTCCTTCGATGGATCCGCTGCTGTATTTGCAAGCGCCAACCGCAAGGGAACGTCCGGAAATGGGTCAGGGGGAACTCCTCCGCCGGCAAGACAGCAGCCCGCACTCCCTCCTGGCAGAACGTCGAAACCGGTCAAGAAAATCCGAAACATTAGGGACCCGCGCACGAGGTGGAGGTTGGCAGAAGTCAATACGAGGGAGCGGTATGCGGCGGGGACTGAAAGGCCGTACGCAGTTCCCAGAAACAATAACGCAAACTTTCCAGTACCGAGAGATACGGTGCGAAAGGTCGACGCGCCGGTGGATCTTGGAGACGGGCGGACCATCGCTATTGAAGTAAAAATGTATCAACGCTACCGTCGGGTAGAAGTATCACCAGGGAAGTGGGAAACAGTAGAGCTAAGTGTTCCCCTAAGTGGCAAAATCCAGCTTCAGATCGCGAAGGATGTGGCACTTAGGAATGCCATTCCCGGCTACCTGCCCTTGTGGGAATTTTTGTGGGCGGGACCGAGTCGCCAGCTGATTGAGGAACTCGCCAGGGCTGGGATACCATACGTATGGCACCTGTGATAAGGAGGACGAATGTCAGATTCGAGCGCTAGGCTGGAACAGTGGGAGAGTCAGAGGAGGGCCTTCTTGTCCGAGGTTTGTTCGTCTTTGGAATTCGGGCAGGTTGATCTGGATCGCGAGCCGCTGTCAATCCTGGCGATGTTGGATGAGTTTCTCGACGGGCAGGATTATGATGATCTGGACGAAGATGACTGGATCTGGCTCCACACTTTCCTTGCAGCGTATTTGTCCCAAGTATTCATTGTGTGCTTTCGGGCTAGGTGGGATGTTGCGGTCGACGAACGGGGGGATAACTATCTTCTAGTTGTGGAAGGGTTGGATGGTGTGATGCGGTCCATATCGCCAATGGATGTTGTCTATGAGGATTTCGTTTCGAGCATTCCACCTGATATGGCACGAATACTTGCTTCTGCGGAGGAAAAGGCTGGTGTTACTCCAGTAGTAGATTTGTAGCCGATTACACCTCCCGCTCTAGCGGGGCTGCAAGACAAGGGGGCAGGCGCCGAAATCGAGCAACGCAGCTTCACGATCTCCGATCCTGTTTGGGAACTCCCCACCTGGGAGCACTACCGGAAAATATAGTCGTTATGGTGTGTCACCAGCGTCTGTAACCAGTTGGTTGGTGTGACTCAACCCGACAGTTCTGACGTGGATGCACTGAGCCTTTTTCAGGCTGCCATCTGAAAGCGGTTGGGGTACTGGAGGTTCAGCGGCAGGGCACCGTCGTCGCCTCCTCGACGTAGCGCCACGCCGTCGTAGTCGAGATACCGAACCCGACCCCGAGTTCGGTGATCGGTTCACCTTTGCGCAGGTAGACCAGCACAAGCATCGCTTGTTGGCCCGGGTCCAGCGCTCGCCAGCGTGAACCGATCTCGCGGCGGTGGCGGCGGATCACGCCGGCAACGAAGTGCAGGGTCGAAGATGACAGCGGCAGCGCGGCAGGGTAGAACAGCAAGTGAAGCCTCTGGTGGACGAGTGGATGTGGTAATCAGCTCTCTTACCAGGGGCTTCGCCAGTTCGCATCCCGGCGACAGGGCAATCACGCTGCGGTGCAACATGGTTCAGCGCCAGGATGGAATGGGGTCACGCTCCGTGTATTCGACGTATAGCAGAAAGGGTTTTGTGTATATTTCACGGCACAACTTGCCGCTCGATCATATCCGTAGCGAGATTGAAATAGACTCGAAAGCTATCGAGAATTGGCTGGGACTCGACGTAATCCAGACCTGGCAACTCTATCACTTCTCGGCAAGTTGTCGTAAATTCTTGCATAGGCTTCTGGCGGTGGATCCGAGCGGCGTTCACGAGCGAACGCTGCGGGCGGCCCAGCTGGCACTCGACGCCAATATGGCGATGATTCGCGTTGCGGACAGAGGGTTCGGTACACCCGCAGTGATTTATGTTCGCGGCCAGGCGGTCGAGATCGCCGGACCGTTGGGTGATCTGAAAGTCCCATTGGATACCTTCTTCGATGCTCTTTGGTTGGCGGTAATATGTGATGACCGAGAAACGTTGTCATACCTGTCAAACTTGCCACAGGACATGTTCAGAGACGCGCGTCCTCAGTTTGATGAGTTCATGTACTCCTGGATGGAGGTTATGCAGCTAGTCATTGGCGGAAATACATCGGACGGCACCTGGGGAATGAAGCTTATGGATGCGATCAGGAAATCTGAGCTGAGTTTCGTATCCAACGCTTCTGCAGATCTTGTAGACCTTGTGCTCGTGCCGCCAGTGCTGGTATTCCATAAGATGGCAACGGGAAGTTCCGGTGCAGAGTTCACCGAGCGTCTGTGTAAGGCGCTGGAATGGCATAAGGAGTACTGGTCGTCACCCGAAAGGCGTATGGATCCGATTGGTTGGGCTTCCCTCTCACTTTCTGGGCTTGTGAAGATTGCCAGCGACTGGGGGTATTCGATTGAAGTAGAGTCGGAATATATTCCGTCGAGGTTCATCTCGACGATGTAGTAGGTCTTCGTGTTCGGTTACGTGGTACTTGGGGGCACACAGTCGTGTAAAATATTTCTCTCGGCCGTACCGTGGACCCGTTTATCGAATCGGTTCAGGACTGCCCGGGGGTGTTCGATATATAGCCGAAAGGGTTGCGGTGTATATTTCACGGCACGGATTGTCGGTTGACCACCTGCGCGAGGACCTAGAAGTTGATTCTAAGGCGATTGACAAGTGGTTGTCGACGCCTGTGCTGCAGACACGTCAGCTTTACCATTTTTCGCTGAACTATACCGATTTCCTTTGCCGGCTCCTTGTAGTGGATCCCTCGGGAGTCGACGAGCGGACGGTACGAGCGGCACGAGGAACCCTTGATGTGCATTTGGCGATGATCCGAGTAGCGGAGCAAGGCTTGGGCACTTCTCCGGTCGTCTATATTGATCGCAGGCCTTTCAATGTTGAAGGCCCTGCGAGTGAGACCGTAGTTTCCGCTGGAACGTTCTTCAACGCACTGTGGTTGGCAGTTATTTGTGAGGATCGAGACGCACTTGCATATTTGGGTGGACTGCCCACAGATATTTTCAGAGAACCGAGACCGCAGTCCGATGAGTTTATGTACTCCTGGATGCAGGTGATGCAGCTATTTGTAAGTGGTAACACATCTGATGATGTATGGGTTCACAAGTTTATGGATGTATTCAGGCAGTCTGAGCTGTCTGAAGTATCCATTGCCCCTCCGGGCCTTGTGGATTTCGTGCTGGTGCCACCCATATTGGTGTTTCATAAAATGGCAACGGCCAGCTCTGTTGACGAATTCACTACGGCGCTTCGAAAGGCTCTCGAAAGGCATAAGGAATACTGGTCTGCCGAGGAGTGGTATAACGATCCGGCTGGCTGGGTTTCGTTTCCACTTACTGGACTCGTGAAGATCGCGCGCGATTGGGGGTATCCAGTCGATGTGCAGTCGGAGTACATACCCGATGGATTTGTATCGAGGTTCCAGTAGGAGTATTATTGCAAGTTCGTAGCCGGCTGGGTAAACCTTAGGGTTGGGAATACATGGTGGATACACTCTAAGGGCGGCGATGTATAGTCGAAAGGGTTTGCGGGTGTACATTCCACGGCACGAATTGCCGGTTGAGCACGTGCGTGAGTTTCTGGAGATGGAGTTCGTGGCCATCGAAAAATGGTTGGCGATGTCCGAATTGCAGACGCGTCAGCTGTACCACTTCTCTGTGAATTGCAGCGATATCTTGTATCGACTTCTAACTGTGGATCCTTCGGGTACTGACGAACGGACTGTGTTCGCGGCTCGGGGAGCGCTCGATGTCAATATGTCAATGATTCGGATGGCAGATCTACGATTGAAGGAGTCTTCGGTCGTAAGCATTCATGGGAAAGAATTCGATGTCGTGGGCCCTTCCGACGAGCTGAGTGTTTCTCTGGGGCACTTTTTTGATGCTCTTTGGTTGGCGGTGATATGCGATGACCGGGACGCCTTGACATACCTAGCGGACCTACCTCTCGGCATCTTCCGGGATTCTCGAATTAAATTCGATGAGTTCATGTACTCCTGGATGGAGGTTATGCAGCTTATCGTCGGTGGCTATACATCTGATGATACGTGGGCGTTCAAGCACATGGATGCAATCAGGCAGTCCGACTTGTCTGCAATTTCCTATGGATCCCCGGATGTCGTGGACTTGATTTTGGTGCCGCCGCTGCTTGTGTTTCATAAGATGGCAACACAGTGTTCCGTGATGGAGTTTACCGAAGTGCTTCGGAAGGCATTGGAGTGGCACAAGGAGTTCTGGTCTGCAGCGGAAAGGTGTAGTGATCCACTAGGATCGTTCTCGCTTCCACTAACTGGACTGGTGAAGATGGCGCGAGACTGGGGGTATCCAATAGAGGTGCGGTCGGAGTATATCCCGGAGCGTTTGACGTCGAGGCATGACTAAAGAGCCTATCGTGGCCTCCACGTTATTCTACGACCAAGTCGACCGCCCGGGATCTGGTTCCGGGCTGCACGAAATACTTGAAGTGCATTCTCGTCATGATTTGCAAGTCGAGTTGTGGAACCATCGAAACGGTGTCCTTTACGTAGGGACACTGGGTATCAGACAGTCCTCGTAGACTGCACTGCAAGTGCTAAACGGTACACACCATCCCGGTCTCAGCGAGGATGTGCTTCCTTTCGAGCGATTCGCCGGTCCAATATGCACGTCGAACCCGTCCACCTGGGTTGAGTACATCTTACGTTGCGGGTAGATGACATATACAGCCTGAAACTGTGGCACCCCCGGCGCCGCGCACGTGAATATCTGACAAACCCGATCCCACCGAGGGATCGGGTTTTTTCATGCCCGATTCCCGATGGAAGGTGGTTGATTATGGGAGCGTTCCGATGAGCGCCCCGGTATGGGATCCGCATGCGGAAGCGCGGCGGATGGATGAGGTGGTCCGGGTCGACCGTGAACAGGCCCGGGACCAGGACGTGCTGGTCCGGTATTGGGACAAGAACATGAAGGAGGTGGGGGAGGAACACAGTTATCTGTCGCTGGAGTTCACCTATCCGCGGAATGCTGCCGGCGGGTTGAAGATGATCTGCCCGCGGGATATGACGCACTATGATCACCTGTTCAACAACGATGATTTCGAAGATGCGACGATCCCGATCACGGTGAATACCCGTGGGTTCCGGTGGGACGGGTACATCACCAAGGCCTCGATCGTGCAGGACGAGCACGGTGTCGAGACCGTCGATATCGAGGCCATTCACGCCTGGAACCATGTGGCGACGATCTGCTGCTGGGCTTCGCCGTACGCGCCCGTGCTGGCACAGTTTCCGCGGCATCACATCATGTTCGGGCCGGTGCGGTCGCTGGTGACGACCTACCTGATGATGAACCTGATCCGGCTGCAGGGAGATGCGACCTTTCCCATTGCGGTCGTGCCGGTGAACCCGCTGACCGACACCAGCGGCTGGAGTGCTGCGTCGGCTCGGTTCGACATGGCCGACAAGCTGTTCCAGCCCATGCTGGAGGACTCGGGGGTCATGCTGACTGCCCGGTTCTTCCTGCCGGACGAGGATGAGCAGCCGGCGCCCGACTGGTTCTATCTGGACAAGCCGACGGTCGTGCTGGAGACGGTGGACAAGTCGGGGGTAACCGGACCGACGGGGACCCTGCTGGACGGGATTCTGTCGTGGATCGAAGATTTCGCAGACGACGGGACCACACCGGTCCGTTATCCGCGGTTCGATTCGACCACCGAATACGAGGCGATCTACGGCCAACCCGGGAAGTTCGGGACCTTCCAGAACTTCCCGTGGGTCTGGTACTTCGAAGGCGAGTACTCGGGTATCGGGCCGTCGGAGATCGCGCTGCACAAGCCCACTGCCACGAATGTCATCATCGGTGGCCGCTCGCCGGGGTGGGTGAATGCCGGCATCGAACTGGCGATCAAGGGGTTGCTGTCGCTGCTCGGGCTGGACTGGTTGTATCGCGGCCAGCTCAACGACGTGTTCCTGGCGTGGATGGTGTACCAGGACCGGCAGCGGGTGGACCGGGCCGGACCGTACGCATTCCGTGAGCTCTACATCACCGGAAGCGACAAGGCATTCACCCTCGACGGGTTGGTGGCCGGCCGGCAGGGCCTGCACCTCACGCGCGGCTATACGAGCCACAAGGTGACCGTCGAAGACAACGCGCCGTACCAGCTCGGTCGGGATTTCGGTCTGGGCGACCAGATCGGGTTCGCCCTGGGCGACAAGGTGTTCACCGACTATGTCACCGAACTGACCTTCGTCGACAACCGGGAATCTTCGGCCACCTGGCAGATCACCGTCGGTGATGGATCCGACGAGGAGGACTCGGTCGTAAAGGCGTGGCAGCGGCTCGGGCGGGTCGCCGCCGCGGTGAAGGACCTTTCCACAGACGTCGGGGCCGACCTCGACCTGCTTATTTTCTGACACGGAGGAACACATGGCGGATATCAGCTTTCCCGCCCATATCACCGTGAACCGGGAGGTGGACATCGACGGCCTGCCGATTCTCGATGCCGAGATCGGTTTGTCCGACGAGGTCGCCGCGATCGACCTGCCGCCCGGCCCGGCCGGGCCGCAAGGCAAGCGCGGGCGCCCCGGGACCACGTTTCGCAAGATGGGAGAGATCCCGAACAGTACGGCACGGCCGGGTGGGCTCGGGCCGGACGACCGCGGCAAATGGTGGCATCGCCTGGATGACAACGGCATGGACGTGTGGACCGGCACGTCCTGGCAGCACTCGGCCGATGCAGTAGGGCCGAAAGGGCCGGTAGCCGAGTCGACATCGTTCTCGGTTGCGCCGACGCTACACGAGGCCGGATTGACCGCACCTGCGGTCGAGATTGTCTCGGCGGGCCCGGAACAGCGCTTGACGGTGACGGCGCCGGCCGGTTTCCAAGGACCCCCGGGGCCCGCGGGTGATTCAGGTGCGATCGGCGAAGCTCCGGATTACGACGCCTCGTCCGGTCCTGGCCACGGCGGCGTATTCGGGTTCGACCGGGTGTCCGGAAAGTTTCGGCCGATGCCCGCCCCGCTCGGTGTGGGCCCATGGTGCTGGTACGAAGCAGGGTTCGAGGCTGCTGCCTCGGCTTCGACGGGCAGGCTGACGGTCGGCACCTTTACGGTTCCGGCTCAGCCGTTTGCTTGGCGACCGATCGTGTACGGCCAGTTGTACGTGTCGGCGTCCACATCGACCGGAAACTTTGCACAAGCAACTGTCCGCCTGCACAACACACAGGGACCGCAGCTGGCAGCCACTCTGCCCGTGGCGGGTCCGCGGACGATCTATCTTCCGCTGTTCCCGATGTACAGCGAGGAGAAGGCGACCAGAAACCTGTCTCCGTCGTCGACCTACGCCACGGTCCCCGCCGGTCAGGCGGGCACGCTCGTCGTCTCGGCGGAGCGGAGCGAGAACGGAAGCGGTTCGATCGGGTTCTCCGACGCCCGGGCCTCACTGGTCGTGTTCGCACGTCCGATCTGAAGGAACGATATGTCCACACTAGGTGAATATTTCGAAGCTGCGCGGATCCGGGGGATCGATGAAGGCATCGATCGAACGGGCATCGTGCAGTCGATGCAGGTGACTCCACGCGATGGTGCGCTGGAGCTGATCACGGGTCCGGACGGCCCGGACGGGCCCACGGGTGAAGCCTGTCCGGCCTTTCGGTGGGAAGGTGATATCGCCGATCCTGCCGCGCTGGCGAGCCTGGCCCCGAAATTGGGTCTCGCGCAGGCAGGCAAGGCTTGGCGGGTCCGTTCCACCGACACGCTCATGTTCTGGAACGGGACCGGTTTCGACTCGTTCGCCGAAGCGTTCGGTGCGATAGGTCCACAAGGCGACGCCTGTGTCGTGACCATCGGGACAGTCGAGACGGGTCCGCCCGGATCCGACTTGGCGGCCACAGTCACCGGCACTGCGCCCGACCTTGTCCTGAACCTCACCGTTCCACGCGGCATCAAGGGGCGCAAAGGTGAACTCGGCGGCCCGGGGCCTGTTCGTGATGCGCTCGACTATGCGGACGGGCCGCACACCGATCGGGCGGTACCCATTTGGGATTCCGGTGCCGAGCGTTGGACACCCGCACCCTATCCGGGTCTGCGGGGACCGTGGTCGATGGTGGAGTCCGAGTCCTGGGATGGCAACGCCGGTTTCGCGGATTCGGTGTCCAGCATCTCGTCGTCGACTTACACCGTCGGTGCGTTGAACATTCCGGCGCAGGATACCGCTTGGCGTCCCTTCGTCACGGGTGGCGTTTTCGTCCGTCCGTTGGATACGTCATTCGAGAATCGGATCGATACCGAGATAAGGCTGAACTCCGCCTCGGGGCAGTTCGTCGCGCTGGGGTCGGGAGCTACCGCCGGCGCCGGAGCGTATTCGCGCGTGCAGCCGTATTTCGGTACCCCGGTCACGCCGGACAGTTCTGTCGGAGTGGTGCCCGCCGGGCAGCCGGCAACCCTGCACGTCGTGCTGCGCCGCTCGATCGGTTCGACAAACTACAACTACTCGCGCCGCGACGCCCAGTTGGTGTGCTGGGCACAGCCGGTCGGCGCCGGAGCTACGATATGACCACAGAATCGATGTTCGACGACGACATCATGATCACCATGCGCGGCGTGGCCGACTCGGTGGGACTGCCCTATACGGTCAACCCCTTCGAGCTGCTGGATCGCGAAGCCCTCATCGAACTACGCGAAGGCCCGGAAGGCGCCGAAGGGCCGGCGGGCGCAAGGGGCCGGCCGTGGGACTGGCAAGGCGATATCGCCGACGTGGCTGCGCTCCAGTCGCTGAGCCTGACCACGGCAGATGCGCGGAAGGCGTGGCGTGTAGTTTCCGAGAACGCCGTCTACTTCTGGACGGGGCTCGAGTTCATCGCCTTCGCAGACGCATTCGGCAAGCCTGGTGCCCGGGGCCCGTCCACCCGGATGGCCGGGCGCGGAATTGCGGGCCCCGTCGGGTCCTCGGCGTCTGCCCGGATCATCGGTGATGCGCCCGATCAGGAACTGGAGGTGACGTTTCCACGGGGTGAGTCCGGAGATCCGGGTGATCCAGGCGAAGCCGGCCGGATCCAGGACGCGGCCGATGTACTGATCGACGAGGATCATGTGCTTCGGCACGACTACGTGCTGAGCTGGAACGAAGAGCTGGAGAAGTTCACTCCGGTGCCAAGTCCACGACTCGCCGGCCCATGGGCCATCGGTCAGGGGCAGTTCAACGGCGGAAGCAATCTCGACGACGACAAGCGCGTGCTCGCCGCAATCACCATCCCCGGCCAGCCGATGGCCTGGCAGCCGGTGGTTGAAGGCATTGTCGGTGTTGTCAGCACGGCCTCGAATCAATCGACTCAATGCAATATCGAGGTCCGGATCGGCGACCCGGACGAAGGCGAGCTGGTGGGGCTGGGAGTCGGATCGACCTCGCCCAACTTCGGGGTCTCCATGATCACCCCGGCGAACCAGTATCCGGTATCCCCGGAATCTCCGCAGGGAGTCGTTGCTGCCAACCGGACCGTAACGCTGTACGTGCGTGTCGTCCGCAACGGGCCGGGCCGATACACGATCAGTCCGTACGGTGCCCAGCTCATCGTCTATGCCCGGCCTGTGTGACCGGGGCCCGAGAAAATCGAAAGGATAGAAATCATGGCAAACCTGCCTCCACTGAAGTACGGGAAAGTCGTCGGACGGTTTCTCGCAAATGTTGCCGACGGCCCGGACCTCGGTGACCTACCCGAGTTTCCGCCGCTGCGTGGACGTGTAACCTTCGCCGCTGATGCCCCGAAGGTGTTGGTTGCAGCCGGTGAACCGGCTCCCGCAACCTATGTGCAGCTCCCGCGCCATTACGAATGCCAGCTGGACGAATTCGGCTATCTGACCTGGCGTGGTGGCCGCGGAATCCGGTTGGTTGCGCCGGATGAGGCGACCAACCCGAGCGAATGGACTTGGAAGGTCTCGTTCGATCTGGATTACGACGGTGAACCGGTGCCGTTGGAGTCGTTCAGCTTCGACGTGGGCGAGTACCAGCCCGGTCCGGATCCGCAGAATCCGGATGCCGGCGCCACCGGGCTCGTCGATCTGACGCTGGTCTCACCGGTTCCCGCCAGTGGCGGAAATGCCGTGGTGCGTGGTGAGCGCGGCAGCGGTATCCAGATCGACGGCCAGGCGGCCACGTACGCCGAACTGCCCGCCACGCCCGAAGACGGTGCGCAATACGTCGTGGCTGCTGATGGGCTCCTGTACGTGTACCAGGCCGCAGCCGGTGGCTGGACGCCCGACGGCGAAGGCATCACCGTTCGTGGCCCCGCCGGTACCACCGAGTGGACGGGGATCACCGGTAAGCCGACTACCTTTCCGCCCACCATCGGGTCGACTGCGACGACCGCGGTGGCCGGTGACGATCCGCGTTTGACGGACGCTCGCACGGCTCTGCCGCACACCCATCCCGTCAACCAGATCTCGGATGCAACGGTCACCGGACGTTCGGTGGTAACGGCAGCCGATGCTGCGGGGGCGCGCGCCGCGATCGCTGCGGTGGCCGATGACGACCCGCGGCTCACGGACGCACGCGAACCGACCCAGGCAGGTCAGGCTTACGACATCGCCTTCAAATCCCACACCGGCACCCGGAAGGTCGGAGCCGGCAACGTGATGCCGGAAGGTATCCGAATCGAGCGTCCCCTCAGCGTTTCGTCAATCACCTACCGTGGTGAGAGTTCCGGGACGGGAAACCTGGTGGTCGAGTTGCGAAAGAACGGTGTCGCAGTCTCGGGCAGTGCGGCGACAATTCCCGACGCCGAACATGCCGCCGACACCGTGGTCTCGACCGGCGGGCCCTGGGCCTTCTCGGCGGGTGATCGTCTGACTGTGCACGTCACGACCGCGGACAGTCCGGCAGGGCGTGGTCTGCAGGTGAGCCTGAAAGGGGTGACCGCCTGATGCCGCTGCTGGTTGTAGCATCCACTGCGGTCGCGCCGGCGGGCATGGACAAGAGCGGGACGCAGACGATTTCCGCCAGTACGAGCGATGTGAAACTCACCGGCTGGGTAGCCCGCGGCGGATACGAGGGCAGCACGATCGTTGCCGATGAGCTCGTCGTCGATTCGATGTCGGCTGTCGTGCGCTGCCGCATCACGCTCACGGGTGACTGGA
Source organism: Nocardia sp. KT25-26 (assembly GCF_056627695.1). Taxonomy (NCBI): domain Bacteria; kingdom Bacillati; phylum Actinomycetota; class Actinomycetes; order Mycobacteriales; family Nocardiaceae; genus Nocardia; species Nocardia sp. KT25-26. The sequence continues at coordinate 621,906 of NZ_CM152813.1, forward strand.
GTCCGTTCACCGGCAGCCTGCGGGCCAGTGTGCTGCACAACGGTACAGCTGTTGCGACCGAATCTTTCGCCAGTGGTACGACGGAACTGGCCATACCGGATTTCGCCGTACAACTGAACGATGGAGATCGTCTCTGGGTGGAGATGACCAATACCACCTCCACCCCGTACTCCCGTAGTGCAACCGTTGCGGAAGGTCCCGGCACCTACCTGCTGGTCGAATCCAGCTGATTTCCGTCCGCTCGCGTGCTGAACAACTCATCGAATTACGTATGCATCGAATATGCCCACCGGTATGTCGATGCATTTTTTGTTGAAACCCGAAAGGATGATCCGAATGTCCGAACTCGTGCGTATCCGTATCACCTCGAACTCGGAGTGGACCAGTATCCGTGTTCCCCGCCAGGCGGAACCGGTGCGCGCCCGCCGTGCCTCGACGGGCGGTGAGGGCGGAACCGGTGCCCAGTTGTACGACACCTACTGGGAAGTCCCGACCAACGCCCTGGATGGCGAGGAAACCTACCTCATCCGCCGCGGCGTCCTCCCGGACCCGGTGCCGACCGATCCCGGCGAGGGTCCGCAGGACGCACCGAGCGAATCCGGTCTGTCCGGTGCGACCACCTTCTTTGCCGACGATTCGGAATTCTTCTGGATCTACCGGGACCTGTTCCGGGACGGCAGCGGTTACCCGCCGAACGACGCCTGACCAACCATGTCCTGGACAGGTGACCCCACCTGGCTCGCAGATGTCCTGCGAGCCGAGGGCTTGAAAGTGGTCGAACACGACGGCTGGCGGCAGCGGGGACACGGCGACTTCCGTGACATCCGCGGCGTCCTGTGTCATCACACGGCCGGCGGCGGCAGCAACGACTGGAAAGTCGTGCAGTACGGCCGCCCCGGCCTGCCCGGGCCGCTGGCGCAACTGGTGCTGGAGCGGGACGGAGCCTACCGCGTGATCGCGGTAGGGGTGTGCTGGCATGCGGGGCGGGGCAGCCACCCCGGCTGGCCGACGAACAATGCGAACTACCACGTGATCGGCATCGAAGCGGTGTCGCGCGGGGACGGTTCGGACTGGACGCCGCAGCAGCTCGACGCCTACAAGCGGGGCTGCGCGGCGATCCTGCGGCGCCTCGGCCGCGGTTCCCGCGATTGCGTCGCGCATCGCGAATACAGCAGTGAAGGAAAGATCGACCCGGCCGGAATCGATATGGCGGCCTTCCGCAGGGAAGTGCAGGCGCTGATCGATCGGCCGGGCGGAAAGGAACTCGCCGTGAACCCTGGCGATCTGGAACTCGTTCGCCGCTGTGTGCGTGACGAACTCGGCGCCGTGCTCGGCGATCTGCGGGATGTGCGCGCCCAGCTGTGCGGCCCGAAAAGGGGGCGTTACGAAGGCTGGTCGCAGCTAGGCGACCGCACCCTGGTGGACGCGGTGGCCGAACTGCTCGAACGGACTGCGCCCGTCGAAGAACGGGCGGACCGGGATGGGTGATCGCAGCGGCGCCCGCCGCATGATCGATGTGCTGATCGTCGGCGGCACCTGGAACCCGGACGGTGAGGGCGTCACCGGCTCGTTCGCCGAGGCGCTCGACCCGGATTTGTTCTCGCCGCGGATGGTTCCCTACCCGGCCGACTACGGAAAGCGGGTGCCGTTCGCCGAGAGCGTCGCCCGCGGGCGCGAGGCGCTCATCGCGGCGATCGAACGGTCGCCGAATCCGGTCGTGCTGGCCGGTTATTCGCAGGGGGCTGCGGTAGCCGGGGATGTCGCCGCCGCAGTCGGCCGGGGCGAACTACCGCACCTGGATGTGGTGGCTTGTGCACTGATCGCGGATCCGCTGCGGCCCGCCGGACGCTACCTCGGCCCGGCGGATCCCGGCGGGTTCGGAGTCCTCGGCCAGCGCGACGTGCCCGGCATCCCCACCTTCTGGGCAGCCGCACCGGGCGACCCGATCACCGCTCTGCCGGCAGGCAACCCCCTGCGGACGATTGCGGACCTGTCCGGGATGTTCTGCCTCTCCGGTGTCGGCGCCGGGGTCCGCTGGGCCGAGGACATGATCGCGACGGCCGCCCGACGCCAGCTCCAGCGGTGGTGGTCACCGGTGAACTGGCGGACCTGGGCGGGTGCGATCGCGTATGCGCGTGGATATCTGACCGATGGCCGGCACACCGACGACTATGTCCGGCACGGTCATACGGTTCGCCTCGCGCGGGTGGTGGAGCAGTTGATGGTGCAGGAGATTGCGCGATGAGCGGAATCGTCCGGCTTCCGATGCGGAAGCTCTGAGTTGGCCGCGTGGAAGTTGGATGGAACGTTGCCCGCATCCTGATTGTGGGTGACTCCACGTCGGAGTAGACGCCGGACGGTGCAGTGAGAAAGGCCTGGAACCTCGGGTTTCAGGCCTTTCTTGTGTTGTATCTCGATGAATGTATGCGCAACATGCCGAAGTACTCCCAGCGTTTTACAGTTGTGGGCTGCTTCATAGTTGGTAACACACATTGGAAAGGGTGAGTCGTGTACGACGAATATACTATTAACGTAAAGGAGTTCGGCGCCGTAGGTGACGGTATTGCTGACGATACGGTAGCTGTGAAGTCGGCAATGGCGGCCGTGCTGGCTTCGGCTACCAACAATATCACCACCAATAGAGTGCTGACCAAGTCGCTGTACTTTCCGCCCGGAACGTATGTGGTGAGTGAGTCCGATGCTCTGCTCGGCACGCCCGACCTGGGAGCGGGCGAGTTGTGGGGTGCCAACTTGGTGCACGACTTGGAGGTCTTCGGGGCCGGCGAGCGGTCGTCGCTCATCGTGTTCTCCTCGGATGCCGCCCCCTCGGCGGATCCACGACAGAACAATCTGATGACTGCGGCGAACCGACTGCGTTCGGCGCGGTTTCATGATCTGGGATTCCATTCGACCAACCCGAATCAGTCGTTCGCCTATTTGTGGTGCAGCGCAGCCAACGACGGTACCTACCCGGCCTACGGCTCGGGTGCCCAGAATCGAATCGAGTGGCGGAACCTGAGGTTCACCGGTGACTGGCTGCGTGGCTGGGGTTTCGACGGCGACTCGAATGCGAACCTGAATTCCGAGATGGTTTTCGACCGAATCTATGTGGAGGGTGTCAATTGGGGCGATGCCGGAGTGCGTTCCGGGTTTTCACCGTACCCGGCGCAGCAGGCGCAGTTCTTGAACTATGCGTTCCGTGACTGCGAATTCGAATGGAACTCCGGAACCATGCTCGACTTCGCCATGGGTGGCAGCATCAATATTCACGGTGGTTCATGGATCCTCATCGATACCACGCAGACATCGGTGTCCACCATGATCAAGTTGGGTGAACACAACATCGCCGACAGCTCGTGGCGGTTTCTCGCCCAGGGTGTTCGCTTCGAATTGCGCTCGCAGTATCACCGTATTATCGACTGCGGGTGGGTGACGGGCAATGTGACATTCGAAAGTTGCACCGATAGCGCGCTGGCCTATCAGGTTCTCGCCAACAAGGATGCGCCGAATTCCTTCCCGGCGTTCGGCTCGGACTCACCGATGACGCATGTCTACGACTGGACAGCATGGGGCACCGGGCCGATCGTGCGTTACCTCGACTGTCAACTGATGGGCTTCCACCAGGTGGCCACCAACGCGACGATGGGTCCGGTCGGCAAGGTCATCTACGACGGCTGTTCATTGCTGACCGAGCCGCCCGCGACCTTCCTTCGGTCCACGCAAGCCGCTGCGCCGAGCGCATTCCAGAATCTGGGTTCCGTAGCGGGTGGATGACCGGACTCGCCGATCGAGAGGTGCTTCTGCGTTTAGTGGCGATTTCCAGAGGGTAACCATTGCCTGGGGTATCACCTAGTAGATGCGGACACGAGTCTGTGTAGGTCACAGTCCCATCCTGGGATACGGATTGCGCTGTGGCGGCATCGGTTTGGGTGGTCCTTCCGTTACAGGGCTGGCATGTGGTGATTGTTACACCCCTTGTGTTCGATTGCTGATTGATTGCTGTCTGGTTGCAGTTGGGTGTGCTGGTCGACCGGCGAAACGTGTTCTGGTCAGGCGCCTGTGGCCCGATATCGATGCTCCACATTGGGTGAGGAATTCACCCTGTAGTACCCGGAAGCCGGTCGGCTAGTCTCCGGCAACCTGGCTGTTGCAGTCGCGGCTTCGGCCAGTGTCGGAATTGTCTCGGGGATGTGTTAGAAACAGTCGTGTTCGGTAAATGAGTTACCGAATGAAACGTCCTACCAAGGGGATTCATCAATGAGGAAGTTCCGTTCCTTCGGGTTCGTGCTGGTTGCCGCTGCGAGCGCTGCGCTGCTGAGCACCGGTGTTGCAGCTGCGGACGACCCGACCGATCCGGGCACCAACCCGCCGCCCGCCGAGACCGCTACCGGTTCCGCCGATGCCCTGGCGGCCGTCCTGGAGGCCCTGGCGACCGGTTCGAGCGAGGCCGACCCGGGCACCGGTGACCCGGATGTGGAGCCCGACGCCACCCCGATCACCAGCGAGGAAGAGGATGACCAGACCGGCGGGAACGCCGCGACGGGTTCGTCCGACCTGCTGGCGGCGCTGGCCAGCGGTTCGGCCGAGGCCACCCCGGAGACCCCGGGCGACGACCCGGACGACACCGACACCGGCGCCGGCTCCTGAGCTTCTGCGCCGACAGCCGTCGCCCATAGTTGATCAGGCCTGAACCGGCATAGTCGACGCTCCTCGGGGGATGGATCGCCGACCGGCTGAATGAGCAGGACCCCGCACCGTGTGCACGCGGTGCGGGGTCTTTTCGTGTTTCAGCGGTGGATCATTCGGTGGGGATCAGCCGGTACAGCCACCAGGGGCGGTCCGGGAAGGCGGGATCGTAGATCCGCAGGTTCATCCGGCGGACGGTCTCGGTGTGCGGGTCGCGCAGCAGCAGGTGGCTGCGCGGGATGTCGGCGGAACGGACTTCCGCGGTCCAGGCGTGGTCCCAGTCCGGGGAGCAGCGGCAGGCGTCGGTGATCTCGGCGATGCGTTCGGCCGGGGCCAGCGGGGACAGCATGCGGAAGGCGTGCACCAGTAGCTGGGCCTCGGTGGTCCAGTCAACGAAGACCACCTTGGCGGCGGGTTCGGTGAACATCCATTCGAGCAGGTTGCCGCCTGCGGTCAGACCGGGGAAGGTGCGCTCGTAGGCGGGATTGGTGGCGACCACGTCCAGGGTGGGGAAGCGCTGGAAGCAGGCCGGGTGCAGCATGCTGTGCAGATCGGCGCGGTCGGCGGCGGTCGGTTCTTCCACCTTCGGCGCCCCGCGATCGGCCGCTGTGGGTGCGGTGAGGATCAGGATGTGCTTGCGATACCAGATCGGCACGTCGAGCGCGTCGAACAGCCGTTCCAGAGTCGTGTGATCGGGCGCCAGGCTCCCGGATTCCAGCTGGGAGAGCAGCAGCGGCGCGATCCGGGTACGGGCGGCGAGCTCCGGCCGGGTCAGTCCGGCGGCCTGGCGGCGCTCGCGCAGATACACACTCAGTGGCGAGCACCCCGCTGTCATCTCAACCCCCCGCCGACGAAGTGGTTTTTCGCAAGATACCGCACCGGACAGGGTGTTCCGGCCGGAACAGCCGCAGCTGCGGCGGATAATCTCCGCCGGGCCGGTGGTGCGGACACCGCCGAGGGCCCCGGAGTGAAAACTCCGGGGCCCTCGGGTGATGCTCACGATCCGGATGGATCAGAACGCGGCTTCGTCGAGCTCCATGATGTCGTTGTCGATGTTGCTCAGGATGCCTCGGGTGGCGGTCAGCTCGGGCAGCACGTTGCGGGCGAAGAACTGCGCGACGGCGACCTTGCCCTTGTAGAACGCCTCGTCCGATCCGGCGCCGGCCTCGAGCTTGCCGAGGGCGATCTCGGCCTGCTGCAGCAGCTGCCAGCCGATCAGCAGGTCGCCGACGCCGAGCAGGAAGCGCACCGAACCCAGGCCGACCTTGTACAGCTCGGTCGGCTGCTCCTGGGCGCCCATCAGGTGCCCGGTGAGGGTGGCGGCGATGGCCTGGGTGTCCTCCAGGGCGGTGGCGAGCAGCTTGCGCTCACCCTTGAGGGCGTCGTTGCCGGACTCGGACTCGATGAACTTCTGCACCTGGCCGGCGACATGGGCCAGGGCGACGCCGCGGTCGCGGGCGATCTTGCGGAAGAAGAAGTCCTGCGCCTGGATGGCGGTGGTGCCCTCGTACAGCGAGTCGATCTTGGCGTCGCGGATGTACTGCTCGATCGGGTAGTCCTGCAGGAAGCCGGAGCCACCGAAGGTCTGCAGCGAATCGGTCAGGTACTGGTAGGCCCGCTCGGAGCCGACGCCCTTGACGATCGGCAGCAGCAGGTCGTTGACCCGGAACGCCAGGTCCTTGTCGGCGCCCGACACCGCTTCGGCGATGGCCTCGTCCTGGTGGGCGGCGGTGTAGAGGTAGATGGCGCGCAGGCCCTCGGCGTAGGCCTTCTGCATCATCAGCGAACGACGCACATCCGGGTGGTGGGTGATGGTGACGCGCGGCGCGGTCTTGTCGGTCATCTGGGTCAGGTCGGCGCCCTGCACGCGGGTCTTGGCGTACTCCAGCGCGTTCAGGTAACCGGTCGACAGGGTGGCGATGGCCTTGGTGCCGACCATCATGCGCGCGTTCTCGATGACGTCGAACATCTGCGCGATGCCGTTGTGCACCTCGCCGACCAGCCAGCCCTTGGCGGGGACGCCGTGGCCACCGAAGGTGACCTCACAGGTGGCGGAGACCTTGATGCCCATCTTGTGCTCGACACCGGTCACGAACACGCCGTTGCGGTCGCCCAGGGTCTCGGTCTCGAAGTCGAAGTGGTACTTCGGCACGTAGAACAGCGACAGGCCCTTGGTGCCGGGGCCGGCGCCCTCCGGGCGGGCCAGCACCAGGTGCATGATGTTCTCGAACAGGTCGTCGGAGTCACCGGAGGTGATGAACCGCTTGACGCCCTCGATGTGCCAGGAGCCGTCCTCCTGCTTGATGGCCTTGGTGCGGCCGGCGCCGACGTCGGAGCCGGCATCCGGCTCGGTCAGCACCATGGTGGCGCCCCAGTTGCGGTCGGCGATCTTGGCCGCCCACTTCTTCTGCTCGTCGGTGCCGTTGTTGTAGAACACCTGCGCGAAGCCGGCGCCGGCGGCGTACATCTGGATGGGCGGGTTGGCGCCGAGCACCATCTCGCTCAGGGCCCAGGTCACCGAGGACGGGGCGTTCAGGCCGCCGAGCTCCTCGACGACACCGACCTTGGCCCACTCGCCCTCTTCCAGGGCCTTGTAGGACTTCTTGAAGGCCTCCGGCAGGGTGACGGTGTGGTTCTCCGGGTCGAAGACCGGCGGGTTGCGGTCGCCCTCTTCGAAGGAGTCGGCCAGCGGGCCCTCGGCCAGGCGGCGGACCTCGGACAGCATCTCCTTGACGGTGTCGGTGTCCAGGTCACCGAAGGTGCCGTTGTCCAGGAGCTTGTCGATGCCGAGTACCTCGAACAGGTTGAACTCGAGGTCGCGAACGTTGCTCTTGTAGTGGCCCATTTCTAGTACTCACTCTCCGTTGAGTCTGGTGCGGTCGATCGCTGTCGTTCCCGCCCGTCCTGACGTTCACCGGGTAGCCCTACCGGTTTTCCGCATGCTACTCGCGGGTAACTTACCGAACATATTACCGGTGGGTAGCGCCCTCGGCAAAGAGGGTCGCCGGCAATGTGACGCGATGAACACCCGCCGGTGACGCGCGCACCCGGTGGACCGGCCGGTCTCTCGGCGAACCCGGAGCTACGGTGAGGTATGCGCATCGAGACGACAGCCGGTCCTGCGGAGGTGGAGCTCGACGAGGCCGGAACCCCCAGGTTTCTGCTGCTGCTCACCCACGGTGCGGGCGGTGGTGTCGAGGCAGAAGATCTACTGGTGGTGCGGGATTCCGCCGTCGAGGCCGGTGGTGTGGTGGCTCGGGTGCTGCAGCCCTACCGGGTTGCCGGACGCCGGGCGCCAGGCTCGGCGGTGAAACAGGACGAGGCGTGGCTGGAGATCGTTACGGCCCTGCGTGACCGCTATCCAGGGTTACCGCTTGTTCAAGGGGGCCGCAGCAACGGCGCCCGGGTCGCGTGTCGAACCGCGGTCGCAGCCGAAGCGCGCGGCGTGATCGCGCTGTCGTTTCCGCTCCATCCACCCGGAAAGCCGGAACGCAGCCGCCGTGACGAGCTGCTCGCGACCGGAGATATCCCGGCGGTGGTGATCAACGGTGCTCGCGACCCGTTCGGGGTGCCCGAGGCTGCCGACGCGGCCGAGGTGCGGGTGATCGAGGGGCAGGCGCATGCCTTCCGCAAGGGGTTCGAGGAGATCGGGGCGGCGGTCGCACCCTGGTTCGCTCGCTGGAATGGTTGAGTTGCCGATTTCGACCACTTTTCCTCGGATTCGGGCAGATATGCGTCTTTCGCCTGAAAGTGGGCGAAATCGGCAACTCACCGGCGTTCAGGTGGCGTCACGGCATCCGGCCGCTTCGCGACCAGCAGTGCGTCGATCGCGTCCGGCCCTTCGGTGGGGCGCAATACCCGCTCGGCGGCCCGGATGGTCAGCCCGGTGCCGGCCAGATCCGCCCCCAGCTCGTCGGGGGTGAACAAGATCTCCGGGTCCTGTGGCCCACCGTAGCCCTCGGTCAGGTTGGTGCGGTCGTGGCCGAGGATCAGCAGCATGCCGCCCGGGGAGAGCATCCCCGCCAGCTGCCGCAGCAACGTGCGCCGCCGGTCGGCGGGCAGATGCACGAAGACCAGCAGGATCAGTTCGTACCGCCCGGCGGCGTCGAGGTCGGTGATATCGGCGCACCGCCAGTCGATCCGGGAGCGAACGGAACGGGACAGCCGGGCCGCCGCCGTCCGGCCCTTGTCGATACCCACCTGGGAGAAATCGACGGCATGCACCTGCCAGCCGTGCGTGGCCAGCCACATGGCGTGCCGCCCCTCACCGCAGGCCAGGTCGAGCGCCCGCGGCAGCTCGGGCACCTCGCCGCCCGGCTCGTCCGGGCACAGCGCGATACTGCGATCCAGGCCGTAGACATGCTCCACCACCGTGCTGTTCGGCGGTGCGCCCCAGATCAATTCGCTGCGCGCATACCGCGCATCCCATTCGGCGGCGTCCATACCGTCGAGTCTATGACCCGACCGTGTCAGAGCGTGGTCTTCATCAGCACCACGTTGTACTGCGAGTGCACGGTGGTGAGGAAATACAGGTCCCGGCCGGTCTGATACGGGAAGATCGACGGTGCGTACGCGGTGGGCAGCTCCCGGGTGTCGATGAGCACCTCGGGTGCGCTCCACGGGCCCTCCGGGGAAGGTGCCCGGCGCATGACGACCGAATCGAACGGATCAGTGGTCAGCGAGATGAACTGCCCCAGGTGATCGTTCCACTGCACCGACAGTTCGCCGACACCGGCCATGATCGGCGCCGCGGCATCCACATCGCCACGCTTCCAGCCGCCGCCGTCCCAGTACTCGTAGGCACCCAGGTTCTCGATCTCGGCCGCCGGCACCCGCGCGATGAACGCCTCGTGATTGCGGCCCGACGGGGTGCCGTACTCGTAGACGAAGCCGCCGCTCTTCACGAAGGCGTTCATCTGGAACTTGCGATGGCCGCCCTCGTTGGGCCGGCGGGTGTGGCCTAGGTCGGCCCAGGTCTCGCCGTTGTCGGAGGACGCGGCGAGGCCGGAGAAATTGGTGGTCCAGGCGCCGGGAGCATCCCAGGTCTTGACCGACATCAGGCTCATGTACTGGACGCCGTTCACCTCGATCCCGGCCGTCGGGATCCGGCTGATCTCTACGAACGGGATCTTCGGGCTCGGGATGAGATCGCGCGCCTGGCCGAAGAAGTCGCGCACCACGCTGTCGAAGAAGATGCCGCCGGACGGGTCCTTGGTATGGCTGCGGACCAGGATGTTCGAACGCCAGGCCCAGGTGCTGCCGGCCAGCAGGTTCGGCAGGCCGAGGCCGGCGGTGTCGCCGAACGCGGTCAGCATCTCGCCGCGCCCGTTGTCCCACATGATCCCCAGGTCGGTGCCCAGCACGTTGTAGTTCTGCGTGTTGTTCGGGCTGGCCATGCCGGTGACCTGGAAAACCGCCCGGGTGCGTCCGTGCAATTGAGGCAGCCCGTGGGTGCCGTTCAGCACCGGGATCGGGTTGATCGCATTCGGGTTGGCCTCGACGGGTGCGGGTGCGGTCAGCAGCAGCGTCGCTGCCCCGAGTACCGCCGACAGCGCGATCGATCCGGTCCTTCTCACCTGGTGCATGCCTCCACGTCGGGCCGGATCGCACCCACGACGATGTTGCAGGTCACAAACCGGCTACTGGTGAATCGCAGCGATGCTAACAGGCTATCGATGTGAAATGCGGCACTTCAATTTGTGAGTTGTCGGTAACCGAATCGGTCCTGCCCGGGGCCGATCTGCCGGGTTGGTCTGCGGCACAGGTCACCGCGCGGAAAGATCGGTGTGAACCACGGTGACCGCAGCGTGCGTGCACGGAGAGGAACTACAGCGATGACCGACACCATCCTGATCGATCGGCGTGCCGACGGGATCACCGTGCTCACGGTGAATCGCCCGGCCCAGCGCAATGCCATCGACCTGGCGACGGCCCAGGGCATCGAGGCCGCGGTGGACGCCTTCGAAGCCGACGACGCCGCCCGGGTGCTGGTGCTCACCGGAGCCGGTGGCACCTTCAGCGCCGGAATGGACCTGGTGGCCGCGAGCCGCGGGGAACTGCCGGTGACCCGGCGGCGCGGTCCGCTCGGGATCGCGGCCGAGCCGCCGGTGAAACCGATGATCTCCGCAGTGGAAGGGTTCGCGCTGGCGGGCGGATTCGAACTGGCGCTGTCCGGCGACCTGATCGTCGCTGCCGCCGACGCCCGGTTCGGCATCCCGGAGGTGCGGCGCGGCCTGGTCGCCGCCGGCGGTGGCGTGCTCCGGCTCACCCAGCGGCTCCCACGGCCGATCGCGGCCGAGCTGGCGCTCACCGGTGGCCGGATCTCGGCCGAGCGGCTCCATCAGCTGGGAATGGTCAACCGGGTCGTGGAACCGGGAACGGCCCTGACCGTTGCGCTGGAGCTGGCCGCCGAGATCGTATCGGCCGCGCCGCTCGCCGTCGCCGCGAGCAAGCGGATCATCGACGAGTCACCCGAATGGTCGCGGGCCGAGGCGTTCGCGAAACAGGGGGAGATCGCCTTGCCCGCGTTGACCTCCCGGGATGCCGCCGAGGGGGCGCTGGCATTCGCGGAGAAGCGGGCGCCACACTGGACCGGGCGGTGAACGGTGGTCTCCGGCGGGATTGTGCGGCATGATCGCTGCGGCCGGACCCGGCCGTGAGATCGAGAGGACCATAGTGCGAATCTGTCTGGTCGCCGCAGCGCTGGTGGCGCTGCCGGTGCTGTCTGCATGTGGTGGTGACGACGAGGCCGCGGCCCCGGTCACGCATGAGGAACTGTCCGCGGCGCTGCGTCAGGACGGCCTCGAATCCAGCCCGGAACTGGCCGATTGTGCCGCGACGGTATTCCTGGAATCGGGAATTTCGGACGACGGCCTGCGGGTGATCGCCGACGGTACCGACGTGGGCGACCCCAGTGAGCTGTTCAGCCCCGAGGACATCGACAAGGCGGTCGCCGCCCAATCCCGCATCGCCACCGACTGCGTGACGACCGGCTGATTCATATCGCGACCGACAACTCCACCGCGACGGTGTCGCCGTCGTCGATCGACTCGGCGCGGCGCACCGCCTTCTTCACCGGCAATATGTAGGTACCCCGGTGTTTGTCCGGGAAGACCGAGGTGGACCAGTCCGTATCACCGATCCGCACCCGGACCGGGACCGAGCCGAATCCGCCGACCCGGTGGCCGTACTGCTGTTCGATATCGTCCGCGATCTCCTCCGGCACCGACAGGAAGTACCAGGAACCGCCGGAATGCAGCCAGACCGCTGCGGTGAACCGGTAGGGAGCCATGGTGCCGAGGCTAGCTGCCTGGTCCGACAGGTTTTCGAGTTCGCGGATGTAATTGTGCGGGAGCGTCTTTCACTCCGCCCGGGCTAGCATCGTGGCGTGAGTGCGCCCGAACTGGTCCTGGAGTACGTGAATGCCCTGAAGTGGCCGATCCTCGGGATCGGGGTGGCGCACTGGCTCCGGCAGTCCATCGTCGACTTGATCGGGCGACTCGAGACGGCGAAATTCGAGGCGGCCGGAATCTCGGCGGAACTCGAGGCCCGCGCCATCGAAACCGCGACCGCCGTCGAAGCTGCCGGTCTGCGGGTCGGCGACGAGCCGGACGCGACCCCGGTGGCCGCCGACCCGGGTGTGGACGCCGCGTCGGGCGACAGCGACGCCGCATCGTGGTTCTACGTCCCGCACGATCCGGCGGTCGTCGCCGCACTGCACCTGTCCGCGGCGGACCGTCGGCGCGTCGACGCGGCCATCGCCGACCTGCAGCATTTCGCGGCGTACGAACCGGACCCGAAGAAGATCGACCGATACCCCGGCCCCATCCTGCAGGTCGAGAGCTCCGCCGTCACCGGCTATGTGCTGCAGGCCTATTGGGACCCCGCCATCGGATCCACGCCGGTGCTGTGGCCCGGCACCCCCGCCGGCCTGCAGGCCAACTTCCGGCGGCTCGACCGCCTCGCCCAAGCCACCGACGGACGGTCCCGGCAGGTCACCCGCGCAACCGCCGTCGAATACGACCGCGCCGCCCGCTCCTGGGCCGGCCAGTATGCCGCCTATCTGCGATCCGTCTTCCGCCGCGCCGACCGGCTCTGGGCCGACGGCCACGACCAGCCACTGCTGCACGGTTCGGCCGACACCGACGGCCCGGACGTGAGCCGGGCCGTCGGCTGACCTGGAGACGCCCGCCGCCGGCTTGCGTGCCGGCTAGCGAGCGGCGAGTTCGCTCACCTTGGTCATGATCGCCTCGAGTGAGGTCATGACCGTCGAATGCTTGTTGTCGACGTCGGCACGGAGATCGGCCAGGCCGGTCTTCAGTTCGGTGACGTCGGTCTTGAGGCCGGTGACGTCCATCTTGAGTTCGGTGACGTCGGCTTTGAGGCCGGTGACGTCCATCTTCAGGTCGGTGACATCCGACTTGAGGTCGGCTATGTCACTGTCTACCCGGTCCATCCGCCGATAGACCTGCTTGAAATGTTCGTCCAGCGCACACAGATGGCTCGTGCTCTCCGCGAGCTTCATCGTGTGATCGGCGACGATGGCCTCCAGATGCGCTACCCGCACCTCGATCGGAACTTCCGACATGATGCTCCCTCCCTGGTGTACAGCGAACCGGATGCGCAGCCCGAAGCCTCGGGAAGTGGCCGAAAAAACGAACAGGCCTCGACCTGTCCATCAGCCGGTCGAGGCCTACTCGTTCTGTGCGAGCCGATGACGGGAATCGAACCCGCGCTGTCTGCTTGGGAAGCAGAAGTTCTACCATTGAACTACATCGGCCTGCGCTTTCGCGCGAACGCGACTCTATCAGACCGGGGACTGTGCCGGTCAACTTCCGGGCACGGTGCGAGGGGGAGTGGCGGTGGCCGAGCTGGGGGAACGGGTAGGCGTTACGCTCTCCGGCGTGCTGCTTTCCGATCGTGACATCCGTGCGGAGGTCGCCGCTGGGCGTCTGGGGGTCGAGCCGCTGGTCGAAACCATGGTTCAGCCGTCGAGTATCGACGTGCGGCTGGACGGCTTGTTCCGGGTGTTCGACAACTCCCGCTACACCCATATCGACCCGGCGCAGCGACAGGACGAGTTGACCAGCCTGGTCGAGCCGCCGCCCGGGGAGCCGTTCGTGCTGCATCCGGGTGAGTTCGTGCTGGGCTCCACCCTGGAATTGTGCAGCCTGCCCGACGATCTGGCCGGGCGGCTGGAGGGCAAATCCAGTCTGGGGCGGCTGGGGCTGCTGACGCATTCGACGGCGGGGTTCATCGATCCGGGGTTCAGCGGGCACATCACGCTGGAGCTGTCCAATGTGGCGAACCTGCCGATCACCCTGTGGCCGGGGATGAAGATCGGCCAGCTGTGCCTGTTCCGGCTGAGCAGCCCGGCCGAACATCCGTACGGCAGTGCGGCGGCCGGTTCCAAGTACCAAGGTCAGCGCGGCCCGACGCCTTCTCGTGCCTATTTGAACTTCCCACTGCCGACCGTCCCGGGCCGAAATCCCGAGCCCCCCGACGAGGTGAACTGATCGCGGCAGTGCATCCAGCGGTGCGGCCGCGCGGCGCCGGCGATGCACGTCCGTGCGTCCGGATGCACTGATCGGGCGGGATCTGCACACTCGGTCCGCCGGTGGCTTCAATCAGCCGGGCGCTGGTCGTAGCGGTCGGCGTAGCGGGTGGGGGATTCGCCGAACATCTTGTGGAAGTCCCGGGACAGGTGGGCTTGGTCGGAGTAGCCGAGATCGGCCGCCACCGCAGCCCAGTCCGGGGCGGGATCGTCGGCCAGTCGTTCGGTGATCTCGTGCAGGCGGTACCGGCGGATCACCCACTTCGGCCCGAGGCCGACGTACTCGGCGAAGAGGCGCTGCAGTTGCCTGATCCGCAGCCCGAAGCGGTCCGCGACCTCGGTGACCCTGGTCAGGGCCGGGTCGTCGGCGATGGTGGTGGCGATCCGGCAGGCCAGCTCGGCCCGCGGGTCGGGGCCGGGTAGCCGGGCGATGAGGAACCGCTCGAAATCCGGCACCGCGGCCCGAGGCGGCGGACTCTCGCTGAACACCTCGGCCGCATCCAGGCTCCGGTTGCGCAGCCGGTGCAGCGGTGTCCCGGCGAACGGCCGGAACATCCCCGGCCGGAAGGCCACGCCGACCACCGAGCCGACGCCGCTCAACAGCTGGAAGCGGTGCGAATCGACCGGACCCTGGACGCGGACGGCGCCGTCCCGGGCGGTGAGATGGACGTTCGGCAGCGGCATCAGGAGCTGCCGGTACGGTTCCGGATAGTCCCAGGTGACCGACCAGTATCTGGCGACATAGGGGGCCAGCGCGGCCGACGGTTCCGTGAAGGTGTGCTGCTGATGTTTCCGCCATGCGCCGCCGAGTTCCCGCACGTCGCGCTCCACACGGCGATTCTAGTTCCGCGCCACCATCGCTCCCGCAGCGGATTCGGCGGACCGGGCTCGTTTCGGGCAGCGGTGCCGAATCGAGTGCCGCTCATGTCGAGATCACGGCCGCCGGTGTCGCGTTTGTTCAAGACATCCGTGCGGTGGGGCTGTTTGCTGGAGACATGCTCGAAACCGAACGCATGGCGCGCGCCGCCGCGCCGATACCGAAGCTCATCCGCGATCTCTCGCCGGACCGGCTCACCGGCCCGACGCCCTGTGCCGAGTTCGATGTGCGGCAGCTGATCAACCACTTGCTGTTCTGGGCTCCTTCGCTGGCGGCGGCCGGACGGAAGGAACTGGTCCCGCCCCCGGCCGCGAACGACACCGAGATCGACCTCACCACCGGGGACTGGGCGGCCGCAGTGGAGAGCGGGCTCGACGAGCTGGTGGCCGCCTGGTCGCAGCCCACGGCCTGGGCCGGTACCACCCGGATGGGTGGCAATGCCGAACTGCCGGCGGCGATGGTCGGCGGCATGGTGGTCGGTGAGTTGATCGTGCACGGCTGGGATCTGGCCCGTGCCATCGGCGCCCGGCCGGTCTGGGACGTCGATCTGCTCACCTACGCCTACGCCGAGGCGGCGCATACCGCGGCGCAGGGCCGGGAGATGGGGGTCTACGGGCCGGAGGTAGCGGTCGCCGCGGACGCCCCGGTTCTGGACCGTCTCCTCGGCGTGACCGGACGCGATCCGGACTGGACCGCTCCGGCCGGCCGGTGAGAACACCGGCCCTGCCGAACATCCCCGTTGCGGCAGGTGCCGGTGCGCGGCCCGGGATCGGGTCCGGGCCGCCGATCGTCGGGCGGCCGTCAGCTGCGACTGCCCGCGGCCAGTGCCGCGGTGAGCACCGCCGACAGCGGGGGCAACGCGCCCGCCGGCGGGTTCACCCAGTGGCAGCCCTCGCGCGTCCACCGGCCCAGGCCGGTGGGCAACATGACAGCACTGCCGATGCCCGGGATGTCGATCCCGAGCTGCTCGAGCCGACCGAGTACCTGACTGCCCGGTGTGCTGTCCGGCGCGGCGAGCACACTCCAGCGGATGTGCCGGGCGAGCATCGGTGCGGTGGTTCCGCAGCGCTCCATGGCGGTACGGATCTCCTCGGCACGCCCGGGCGGCAGGTGTACCACGCACACCTGCCCGCTGACGGGCAACATGACGAACCCGCCGCGCTCCCGGACCGGTAGTCCGTAGTCGCGCCGATAGCAGTCGACCCAGTCGTCGACGGTCCTGGCCTCCACATCTCCAGGGTCCCGCCCGCGGTGTGGATCGGGAACGGCCCGAGCCGGTCCCATCACTGCCTTTGCACTGCCCAAAGCCGAGGCCCCGGCGCGCCGACACCTCGACACGCCGTATGAAGTTGCGGCGCGCCGGAGTTCATCCCGGCCGGGTCCGAGGAAATGTGGCCCGCCTCACTATCCGCTCGTACCCTGGGGGGAGTTGTACGTTCGAGTCGGGGAGGCGCCGTGGTCGGGGAATGGACGGGGAGGCAGGCCCGCGCGCTCCGTGATGCCAAGCGGATGAGTATCCGCGAATTCGCGGCCCACCTGGGCGTACACGAGCGGTTGGTGTCCAAGTGGGAGGCCGGTGGGGAGCGGGTGCGGCCGCGCCCGGTGAACCAGGCCGCCCTGGATACGTCTCTGGCCAGGTCGGACGAGGTGGTGCGGGCCCGGTTCGCCGCCTTGCTGGCCCAGCGCACGCCGGCCGGCGAGTCGCGGCCGAGTGCCTACGCCGGCGATGCCGAACTGCTGGCGCTCATCGACGCCGGTGCGATGAGAGGCGATGCGCTGGCAGCGATTTCGGAGAGGGATCTGATCATGGCAGCTGCCCACGAGGCCAGCGAGCACGCCGCCCGCGCCGAGAGCACCAATGTCGGCGCGAGCGCACTCGCCCAGCTCGATGCCGATGTCCGGCGGATCGCCGGTGACTATGTGCACCAGGCTCCGGTGCCGATGGTGGTGGAGATGCTGCGGGTGCGCAGACGGGTGTACCGGTTGCTGGACGGCCATCAGAAGCCGGTCGACACGTCGCAGCTGTACCTGCTCGCGGGCACCCTGTCCGGGTTGCTGGCCAACGCCAGCACCGATCTCGGCCATCTGGATGCGGCGGGCGAGCAGGTCCGCGCCGCCTGGGCGTATGCCGAGCTGTGCGGCCACAACGGCCTGCGGGCATGGACCAAGGGGATGCACGCCCTGATCGAACTGCGGGCCGACCGGTTGCACGCCGCGGTCCGGCTGGCGCGCAGCGGGCAGGAATTCGCCGAATCGGCGACGGCGCGGGTGCGGTTGCTGAACATCGAGGCCAGGGCGTGGTCCCAGCTGGGTAACGAGGCCGATACCGATCGGTGCGTGCGTGCGGCCGAAGCGGCCCGGGGCAGTGGGCCGCGCGACGAACTGCACGACGAGATGGGCGGTGTGTTCGGCTTCAACGAGCCGAAGGCCCAGTACTACGCCGGTGCGACGTATATCCATCTGGGCCGGGCCGCACCGGCGATCTCCGCGACCGAGCGCGCGATCGAGCTGTACTCGAACGGCCCGGCCAAACACCGGTCCTACGGTGCCGAAGCCCTGGCCAGGGTGGACAATGCGGCAGCGCATCTGCTCAGCGGCAGCCTGGACGGCGCGACCGAAGTGCTCAATCCCGTCCTCGGTCTCGCGGAGGAGAAGCGAATCGCCCAGTTACGGGACCGGCTGGCCGGGTTGCGCCGCCGGATCGCCGCGCCCGCGTTCCGGGAGGCCGCCGCGGCCCGGGAGCTGGACGAGCGGATCGAGGAGTTCTGCGGTGCTTCGGCCGCAGTCGCGCTACCGGGCGGCAGCTGAGCACCGCCGGTCTCCGGCGGACCGGACACATCGGCGCCGGTCGGTTTCGTGGCAGGCCTGCGGAGTCGGGTGCATCGGGCACCGACCGATGCCGATGGGGCGGTAGCGGCGGAGACTGCTGGTCTCGGGATAGGCCTCGGCAGCGGGTGCATCCGGCAGAGTCCGATCCCGATGGCCCGAGGTGGTGGCGCTCGAACCGAGGCGGGGCTGCTCGCGGGTTGCCGGGAGTGGCACCATGGACCGGGTGAGCCCGAGTCAGCACCCGTACCTCCCGCCGCGCACGCTGGAGCAGTCCAGCAAGCTGCAGAATGTGGTCTACGAGATCCGTGGGCCGGTGCATGCGCATGCCGCCCGGCTGGAAGCCGAGGGGCATCGGATCCTCAAGCTCAACATCGGCAATCCGGCGCCCTTCGGTTTCGACGCGCCGGATGTGATCATGCGCGACATCATCGCCGCGCTGCCGTATGCGCAGGGGTACTCGGAGTCGAAGGGCATCCTGTCGGCCCGGCGTGCCATCGTGACGCACTACGAGCTGGTGCCGGGCTTCCCGGAGCTGGATGTCGACGATGTGTATCTGGGTAACGGCGTCTCCGAGCTGATCACCATCACCATGCAGGCGTTGCTCGACAACGGCGACGAAGTGCTGATCCCGGCCCCGGATTATCCGCTCTGGACGGCCATGACCAGCCTGGCCGGCGGCACCCCGGTGCACTATCTGTGTGACGAGGCCAACGGCTGGCAGCCCGACGTCGCCGATATCGAATCGAAGATCACCGACCGGACCAAGGCGCTGCTGGTCATCAACCCGAACAACCCGACCGGCGCCGTGTACTCCGCCGAGGTGCTGCAGCAGCTGGTCGATCTGGCGCGCAAACATCGGCTGCTGCTGCTGGCCGACGAGATCTACGACAAGATCCTCTACGACGACGCCAAGCACACCTGCCTCGCCTCGCTGGCGCCGGACCTGCTGTGCCTGACCTTCAACGGCCTGTCCAAGGCGTACCGGGTGGCCGGTTACCGGTCCGGCTGGCTCGCCATCACCGGGCCGAAGGAGCATGCCTCCGGATTCCTGGAGGGTATCGACCTGCTGGCCTCGTCCCGGTTGTGCCCGAATGTCCCGGCCCAGCATGCGATCCAGGTGGCGCTCGGCGGGCATCAGAGCATCGAGGACCTGATCCTGCCCGGCGGGCGTTTGCTGGAACAGCGTGATGTCGCCTGGGAACGGCTGAACATGATCCCGGGCGTCTCGTGTGTGAAGCCCAAGGGCGCACTGTATGCGTTCCCACGGCTGGATCCGGAGGTGCACGAGATCCGCGACGACGCCAAACTGGTGCTCGACCTGCTGCTCCAGGAGAAGATCCTGATGGTGCAGGGCACCGGGTTCAACTGGCCGGCGACCGACCATCTGCGGATCGTGACCTTGCCGTGGGCGCGGGATCTGGCCGTGGCGATCGAGCGGTTCGGCAACTTCCTGGCCGGCTATCGGCAGTGAACTGGCAAAACAGACCCCTAGTACGGAAATCTACGAAATTTAGTGACTTGCTGGCGCAAAACTGGATCGTTTGTGTACAGTAGGTTGCGGCACCTCGGGTGCCCGGCCCGGTTGTCTACCCCCCCTGGACAACCGCAGGCCTTAGGGGTCAGAGCGCCTATCCCCCCTGGGCGCCGGCCCTGCGGGCGGCGGAGACATCCCCCTGCTCTCCGCCGCCTGCCCCGCCTCTCCGCTTATTCTGGCCAGACTTTCGATGGTTCTTGTGGCGCGTCGGCGACTGCGGTGGGCGAGGTCATCATCGCCCGTTCCCGGTGAGTTGCCCATGTTCTTGCGAGATCAGTTGGTGCGTGGCGTACATCTCGGATGGGGGCATCCTGTTGAAAACGATATCCCTTAGGCTCTGTCCGTGAGCGATCACCACCATCACCATCATGACCACTCCGGGCCGATTGCGATCGGGGCGACGGCTGCCCGGGTCGTCGTCGGGCTCCTCACCGGGATCGGGGTCCTGGTGGTCGTTGCCACCTTCATGCTCTGGCCGGACTCGCGTTCGGTCGCGATCCCGCTGCCGCTGCAGAACGCGACCGGTGGTGCCGTCCAGACCGAGGCGGGCACGGTGGTCCGGCAGGACATGGGGACCTGCGGTAGTCCCTCGCAGGGCAAGGTCTTCACCGGTCAGCCGCAGCCACCGGGCGTCGCCACCTACACCTGTCAGCGCAATATCATCGAGATCGAGTCCGGCCCCGATGCCGGCTCCTTCACACTGTTCGAAATCGCACCGGGACCCGGCCAGCCGGAGTTGCAGGCCGGTGACGAGATCCGGGTCGGCCGCCAGGCCGACCCCACCGTCCCGGGCGTCACGCTCTATTCCTTCGAGGACTATTCCCGCGGCCTGCCGCTGACGCTGCTGGTCGTGGCGTTCGTGCTGGTGATCGTCGTGGTGGCGCGGTGGCGTGGTCTGCGGGCGCTGATCGGCCTCGGATTCGCCTTCGCCGTGGTCGTGGTGTTCCTGCTCCCGGCGCTGCTGGACGGTAAGCCACCCATCCCGGTGGCGCTGATCTCCGGTGCGCTGATTCTCTATGCGGTGCTCTATCTGGCGCACGGCGTGAACCTGCGGACCAGTTCCGCCCTGCTCGGCACTCTCACCTCGATGCTGGTGGCCGCCGTACTCTCCTGGGTCGCGCTGGGCAGCACCCATCTGACCGGCCTGTCCGAGGACCAGACCAATAATGTCGCGGTCTACCTCGACCACGTCAGTATCACCGGACTGCTGCTGGCCGGGTTCATCATCGGCTCACTCGGTGTGCTCAACGATGTCACCATCACCCAGGCATCGGCCGCGTTCGAACTCGCCGCACTGGACGAGGGAGCGAGCCGACGGGAGATCTTCGCGGCCACCATGCGAGTGGGCCGGGACCATATCGCCTCCACGGTCTACACCCTGGTGCTGGCCTACGCCGGTGGCGCACTGCCGCTGCTGCTGCTGTTCAGCGTGTCCGGGCGGGCGATCGGGGATGTGCTGGTCGGTGACGCGGTGGCGGTGGAGATCGCCCGTTCCGCCGTCGGCGGTATCGCGCTGGCCCTGTCCGTTCCGCTCACCACCGGCATTGCCGTCCTGCTGGCGCGCCCGTTCGGTGGTTCCCGGCCGACGACACCGCAGCGGCGGCCCCGGCACGCGAAAGTGCCTGCCTGAATTACAGCCCGGGCAGCGTCGGCAGCACGATCGGCGGCAGCCCGGGGACGACGGTGATGGTGTTCGGGCCGGGCGGGGGCGGTGGCGCCGGGTCCTCGGCCGTCGGCGCCGCCGGCGCCTGGGTCGGCGGCGCCGCGGTTTCGTGGATCGGTTCGGGCGTCGTGGTCGTCGGTGGCACGGAGACGTACGGGCTCAGCGAATTCGACTGTGGTGTGGAGGTGCTGGGGACCGTCGCGGAATCGTCCGGGGACTGGGCGCCGCGTTCGAGTACCTGCGGGCCATACCCCAGGCCCAGGCCGATTGCGGCCACCACCACCAGCGCCGACACCGTCAGCACCGCCGCGTTCAGCTCCCGTCGGCTGTGTGAACCGCGATCGGACAGGGCGGCCAGCGGTTTACGACTGCGCCGGGCCGGCGCAGTCAGCCAGGCCGGGGTGTTGTCCTCGTCGTCGAGCACCGGGGCAGGCGCCGGTGCCGGTTGCTGCCGCACCGGCCGGGCCAGCAGCGCGGCGCCCCGGGCCAGCACCGTCTCCGGGTCGGGCGGCACCATCGCGGGAACGCCGATGGTGCGCTCCAGCACCCGGGCGATCAGCGGGATCCGGGCGCCGCCGCCGATCACCAGCACCGCCTGCACCGGGTGCTGCGAGCGGACGATGGCGTCCCGGGTCATCCGGGCCGACGATTCGACGGCCAGCATCATCAGTGATTCGAAATTCTCCTGGGTGAGCAGCACCAGACCCTGCTCACTGGGCAAGGCGACCGCGGTTGTCTCCGACAGTTGCTCCTTGGCCGAACGGCACAGCGAGTCCAGGGCGGTCAGGCTGGCCGGATCCGCCGGGTGCGCGATGCGGCCGGAAGCGATCTGCTGTTCCCGGATCAGCGTATCCAGATAGTCGCCGCTCACCTCGTCGATGCGTTCGCTGTGCCGAACATCGCCGGTGCGGGCGTTGATCACGCTCACGGTCAGTCCGGAACTACCCAGGTCGTATACCGCGATGGCGGAGACTTCACTCAGATCGCTGGTGGCGTGGGCGAATTGCAGGGCGGCGACGGCCTCCGGTACCAGTTGATAGTTGGTGAGCTGCTGGCGGGCCATCGCCGCCCGGATCGCACGAGCCTGTGGCTCGTTCCGGAAGGTGATCGCGGTGGCCGCGGTTTCCGGTGCCGACGCCACCGCAACGGCGATCGCCTCGGCGGCGGACTCCACCACCCGATGCTCCGGCATCGGGACGGTCTGCACCTCGAACGCGTGGGCTGGGACCTCACCGTTGGCGCCCGAAGCCGCCGGTCGCGCCAGCCGCACCGCGCCGGCCCCCACCGAAACTCCCAGTACCGAACTCATCAGCTGCCCATCTCGACTCGTACCGCACGACGTTCGGATTTGTCACCCGTTGTCGATTCGTTACTCTACGGGGTGCCGAGTCCGGCGTACACCCATCCGGCGTCGCGCCAGGTGCTGCGGTCGAGGCAATTGCGGCCGTCGATGATCGACCGGGAATGCACCACCGGGTCCAGATCCCGTGGGTGCAGTTCGGTGAATTCCTGCCACTCGGTCAGCACCACCACCACATCGGCGCGGTCGCAGGCCTCGGTCACCGAGGTGGCGTAGTTGAGGGTCGGGAACACTCGCCGGGAGTTCTCCACCGCTTTGGGGTCGTAGACGGTGACCGCGGCGCCGTTCAGCTGGATCATGCCCGCCACATTCAGAGCCGGAGAGTCACGGACGTCGTCGGATTCGGGTTTGAACGCCGCCCCGAGCACAGCCACGTTGGCCCCCAGCAGCGATCCGCCGCAGGCCCGGGCGGCCATATCCACGACCTTGGCGCGCCGGCGCATATTGATGTTGTCCACTTCGCGCAGGAACGCGACCGCATGCCCGGCACCCAGCTCCCCGGCCCGGGCCATGAACGCACGGATGTCCTTGGGCAGGCAGCCACCGCCGAAACCCAGCCCGGCATTCAGGAACCGGCGGCCGATCCGGGCGTCGTAGCCGAGCGCATCGGCCAGGACGGTGACATCCGCACCGGTGGCCTCGCACACCTCGGATACCGCATTGATGAACGAGATCTTCGTCGCCAGAAATGCGTTCGCCGATACCTTCACCAGTTCGGCCGTCGCCAGATCGGTGGACAGGAACGGTATCTCGGCGGCGAGCAGATCGGCGTACACCTCGCGGATCTGTGCCTCGACCCAGTCGGCCGCCGCGCGCCGGGTATCCACACCGAGTACCAGCCGATCGGGGCGGAGGGTGTCGCGCACCGCGAACCCTTCCCGCAGGAACTCGGGGTTCCAGGCCACCTCCACCGGCACCGAGGCGCGGGCGCGTGCCCGTTCACCCAGTTCCGCCGCCGTCCCCACCGGGACGGTCGATTTGCCGACCAGGACGGCCGGCCGGTCGAGCAGCGGGGCGAGGGTGTCCACCACGGCGTGCACGTACTTCAGGTCGGCGGCGTACTCGCCCTTTTTCTGCGGGGTGCCGACGCCGAGGAAATGCAGGTCGGCATGCGCCGCCGCGGCCTCGTAGTCGGTGGTGAAGCGCAGCCGTCCGGCCGCGAGATTTCGCTGCAGTACCTCTTCGAGACCCGGCTCGTAGAACGGCACCACACCATCGGACAACTTGGCGACCTTGCCCGGGTCGACATCCACGCCGAGCACCTCGTGCCCGAGTTCGGCCATACACGCCGCGTGGGTTGCCCCCAGATACCCGGTTCCGAAGACTGTGCATCGCATGATCGATTGGTAATCCGCGGGCGTGGCGACGCCGCGTCGATGAAGCAAGGGCACGCGCAACAGCAGGTGTACAGGTGGCGACATGGGTGCAGGGACGGTCCGGCGACGGTGGCGGCGGGCGGTGTTCGCCGCGCTCGTGGTAACTGCCCTGCTGATCCTCGCGCTGCTGCCGGTGTACAGCTACCCTCGTACCGACGCGCCCCGCCCCGCCGACGCGATCCTGGTACTCGGCGGCGCCCACGACGGCCGTGAAGAACTCGGCTTGCAGCTGGCCCGCGACGGTTACGCACCGCGGGTACTGATCTCCGACCCGTACGAGTACAGCCCGATGGTGAACCGGATCTGTCACGGCGGCTACTCGTTCGAGGTGATCTGTTTCGATCCGCAGCCCCGCACCACCCGGGGCGAAGGGCAGGCGATGGCGCGGATGGCCCGCGCGGCGGGCTGGCAGCGCATCATCGTGGTCACCTTCACCCCGCACGTTGCACGGTCACGGTACATCCTGGGCAGCTGCTGGGATGGTGAGCTGCTGTTCGTAGATCACTCGCCGCCGCTGTCGCCGTACCGGTGGGCATGGAACTACGGCTACCAGTCCGCGGGGTTCGTGAAGGCCGCGGTGCTCGGTTGCTGAGCGTCCGTCCGATCGGTCAGCAATCGCAGCAGCAGCACTTGTCCGCGCAGTCGCAGCAGTTGCAGCTGCAGTCGCAGACATCCCAGCAGCCCCGTTTGGACCAGGACTCCTTACGCTTGCCCGAGCACGGATTCGTATGCTCCACGCAGCAGGCGGCGCCGGTGCAGTAGTACCGCGCGGTCCAGCCGACGGACTGCCAGGGACGAGGACGAACAGGTGGTTTCGAGAGATCCGGTCCGCCGGTCAACCGTCGGTTCAGCACCCGCAGCGGATCGAGCAGTGCCCAGCGCACGGCGGGTGTCGCCGCCAGACCGGATTCGTCGGCCACCCGGCCGATCTGCACGGTGTTCGCCGCGATCAGGGCGCGGGCCCGTTCGAGGTCGGTACCGGTGGCGGGTAGCGGGTTGAAACGTCCACGGGCCCGGTCGGATCGGTAATCCTCGACGGCATCGGCCAGGTGCGCAATGGTTCCCAGCCGGGAACCGATATCACGCAATGGATCTGCGTTCTGCGGCCGGCCCGCCGATATCGCGCTGTGTGCGAAGAGTTCACCCGCGCATCGGCTCGCAGCAGCAGTGAGCTCGCTCAGCTGCACGGTCGAACCGGGCCGTGCGGCGCGCTGTTCCAGCTCGGGCTGCCGGGCGACGGCGGCCAGTAGCGGATCGGGGTCGAGACCGACCGCGAGTGCGCGATCCCGGCCCTCGGACTCCCAGCGGTCGGCGAGCCGCCGCATCGTTCGCCGGGTGGCTACCGGAGTTTCCCGGTCGGCCAGATGATCCCGCAGCTGCGCGGAACCGAGCAGCAGGGAAGCGGTCGTGGCCAGCGCGACACCCGGCGAATCGGCGCCGGCCACCCGGGCGCGCCGGAAGCCGCGCAGGGCGCACGGACCGGCTCGGCGATCGGCTGTGGTCGTCCCGGCCTGCACATCGGTCAGCACCCCGAGTACCACCGCATCGGTATTCGTGGCGATCCGGGCCGACTGGCCGTGCCGGTCACGCAGGCCGAGACACAACCCGCACAGCTGTGCCTGCCACAATCCCGGATCGATCCCATGCCGCTGTGCGCCGTGCGGACACGGCCGGAGCATTCCGAACAACTCCCCACCTCCGGCGCATGATCTTGCGCGGTGGGTAGTCGCGTGTCAATGCGGCCGGATCAGGTCAGGTTCCGGACCGCGGCAGTCTCGTACTCGGCGACCCTGGCATCGAGAACGGTGGCCTGCTGTTCAGCGCCCGGCCCGTCCTGCCGGAACGCTTCGACAGCAGCCTGCGTCTCCCATCGTTCGAAGACGTTGATCCGGGCCGGGTCGACGAGATCGGCGGTGATGGCGAAATCCAGGCAGCCGGGAGCACGGCGGGCCTGTTCGACTATCGGGATACAGCCGGCCAGGTAGGCCGCGCGCTGGTCCGGGTCCACCACGAGATATCCGGCGACGATCACCATGTCCGGGCGCTCCTCCGTTGCGGTTCGGGGTCACCTGTGTAGACGGGAAGGGGAGACTGTATTCATCGGTGCCGAGCACCCGGATGCCCGATGCGTTCGAGGCTGCCGTGATCGGGGCCGCCGTCCGCACGGGCGGTGACCGCCCCGGTCGCGCCGTCCACGAGGCTGTGTTGTCGGGGTTGTACGGGCCGGCAGGGCCGTGTTCACCGCATGCCTGTGGGCTCGCCGGCGGCCGATCGTGGAACGGCCGGGAGTTGTTTCGTCCCCGACGTGACGCCGCAATGCCCGGCCTGCGCATTTTGCAACAGCCCGAACCGCACGGTCGGCGACGATCTGTGTGCGAGCAGCGCATCCGAGATGCTTGGCTCCGGGCGTTTCGGTGCCGCCCCGGAGGATTCCGGCCCTGCAGGCCCATCCGGGCGCCGCCGCGAGGCCGATTCGAACAGATGCAGCTGGGCCCGGTTTCCTGTGCAGGAAACCGGGCCCAGCTAGGACTGTTCAGTTGTCGGCTGTGGTCAGCCCTTACGCCCGGGGGCCTTTGCGCCGGCCTTGAATCCCAGACCGCCCGGCTTGGCGGTCGGCGGCGCCACCGGCGGGGTGCCGTTGCCGTTCTCGGTGGGCTCGGCGGCCGGCTCCGGCTCGGCGGCGGACTCAGCGGCCGGTTCAGCCGCAGATGCCGACTCCGGCTCCGGCTCGGCGGCCGGCTTCGCGGCGCCCGGGGCCTTGGGGCCGGGGCGTTTGAAGCCGGACTTCATGGCCAGTCCCTTGGCGGCGACGGTCGGCTTGGTCTCGGTGGGAGCCGAGGCCTGCTCGGTGGTCTCCGCAGCCGGCTCGGCCGATTCGGCGGGGGCAGCAGTCGGCTCGGCAGGCGTGGCCTGGGCTGCGCCGGGGGCCTTGGGGCCGGGACGCTTGAAACCGGACTTCATGGCCAGTCCCTTGGCAGCGACCGTCGGCTTCGTCTCGGCCGGAGCTTCCGCCGGGGTCTCGGCCGGCTCGGCTGCCGGAGCTTCGGGTGCCTTGGCACCGGGCGCCTTGGCGCCGCCCTTCATGGCGAGGCCCTTGCCGCCGGGTGCTTTCGCACCGCCCTTCATGCCCAGGCCCTTGACCGGTGGGGTCGCGGGGGCCTCGCCGGCCGAGTCGGCCGGAGCTTCGGGTGCCTTGGCGCCGGGTGCCTTGGCGGCACCCTTCATGGCGAGCCCCTTGCCGCCGGGTGCCTTCGCGCCACCCTTCATACCCAGACCCTTGGCCGGGGCCGGTGACTCGGTGGTGGCTGCATCGTCGGCAGCAGGCTTCGCGCCGGGTGCTTTGGCGCCGCCCTTCATACCGAGGCCGCCGCCACCCGGTGCCTTGGCCGCGCCCTTCATACCGAGGCCGCCCCCGCCGGGTGCCTTGGCCGCACCCTTCATGCCCAGGCCGCCGCCGGTCGGTGCCGCCTTGGTGGCGGTGGCCGCGCTCGCGGTGGCCGCAGCCGGTGCGGGTTCCGGTTCGGGCTCGGGTTCCGGTTCGGCCTTCGGCTCCTGGATGACGACCAGGTTCTCCGACAGCTTCGCCGGGTCGACCCGCTCGATGGAATCCAGCATCAGCTGCGCGACGTCGACGACCTCGACGCCCTCGCCCTTACCGTCTTCCTGGCGGGCGGTGACACCGTCGGTCAGCATGACGCGGCAGAACGGGCAGCCGGTCGCGATCTTGGTGGCGTTGGTGGTGTCGAGGGCCTCGTCGACGCGGTCGATGTTGATCCGCTTGCCGAGCTGCTCTTCCATCCACATCCGGGCGCCACCGGCACCACAGCACATGGAGCGGCTGCCGTGCCGCGGCATCTCGACCAGGTTCGAGCCGGAGGCTTCCATCAGCTCACGCGGCGCGTTGTAGATCTTGTTGTGCCGACCCAGGTAGCAGGGGTCGTGGTAGGTGACGTTCTGGGTCACCGAGGCCACCGGCACCAGCTTCTTCTGCCGCACCAGGCGGTTCAGCAGCTGGGTGTGGTGCACGACCTCGTAGGTGCCGCCGACCTGCGGGTACTCGTTGTTGAGCGCGTTGAAGCAGTGCGCGCACGTGACGACGATCTTCTTCTTTTTCTGCTCGACGCCGTCGAACACCTCGTTCAGCGTCTCGATGTTCTGCTCCGCGAGCTGCTGGAACAGGAACTCGTTACCCGCGCGGCGGGCGGAGTCACCGGTGCAGGTCTCGCCCTGGCCGAGCACCATGAACTTGGTGCCCGCGGTGGCCAGCAGCTCGGCGACGGCCTTGGTGGTCTTCTTGGCCCGGTCCTCGTAGGCGCCGGCGCAGCCGACCCAGAACAGGTACTCGTAGCCGTCGAAGCTCTCGGCGTCCTTACCGTAGACCGGGACGTCGAAGTCGACCTCGGAGATCCAGTTGAGCCGGTCCTTGGCGTTCTGGCCCCACGGATTGCCCTTGTTCTCCAGGTTCTTGAACAGGCCGGCCAGCTCGGAGGGGAACTCCGATTCGATCAGCACCTGGTAGCGGCGCATATCGATGATGTGATCGACATGCTCGATATCCACCGGGCACTGTTCGACGCAGGCGCCACAGCTGGTGCAGCTCCACAGCACCTCGGGGTCGATCACACCGTTGACCTCGGCGGGGCCGACCAGCGGCCGCTCGGCCTCGGTGCGAGCCGCTTCGGAGATCTTGGCCAGAGCGGCCTCGTCCGGCTTGCCGTCGGCGTCGACCAGGCCGATCTCGTCGCCACCGGGATCCTTGCGGCCACCGGCCAGCAGGTACGGCGCCTCGGCGTAGCCGTGGTCGCGCAGCGACATGATCAGCAGCTTCGGCGAGAGCGGCTTACCGGTGTTCCAGGCCGGGCACTGCGACTGGCAGCGACCACACTCGGTGCAGGTGGTGAAGTCCAGCCAGCCCTTCCAGGAGAAGTCGGTCATCCGGCCGGCGCCGAGGGTGTCGGTGTCCGGGTCGACGTTCTCCATGGTGAGAACCTTGCCGTCGGACATCATCGGCTTGGCGGCGCCCAGCGCGACATCGCCGTCGGCTTCACGCTTGAAGTAGATGTTCGGGAACGCGGCGAACCGGTGCCAGGCCACACCCCAGGTCATGTTGCGGCCGACCAGCAGCAGGAACAGGCTTCCGGAGAGCAGCTTGATCAGCGCGAAGATGGAGACCAGCGTCGGGCTGGCGGGCAGCAGCTTCGCGACGTTCATGGTGAAGAAGTCGGTGGCGGCGTTCGCATGCCCGTAGGTGGCGATCTTGCCGGCCTTCACGAAGATCATGCCGAGACCCTCGACCAGCACGATGCCTTCGATGATGTAGGCGGGACCGAACTTGGAGCCGCTGAACCGCGACAGTCGCGCGGGAACCCGCGGGTGGTTCAGCTGGCGGATCACGATCAGCGTCACGATGCCGACCACGGTGCCGATGCCGAGGATCTCGTCCCACAGGTGGTAGATCGCCCAGTCGCCGAAGATCGGCCAGTGGAATTCGGGGTTGATCGACTGGCCGTAGGCCTCGAAGAAGAGGATGAAGCCACCGAGGAAGCCGATCATCACCAGCCAGTGCGCCCAGCCGACCGTGCGGAACTTGTTCATCCGCGTATGCGCCAGGAACTCGATCAGCATCGTCTTCAGGCGCGGGAAGAAGGGCCGCCAGCGGTCCGGCGCGGACTGGCCGAGCGTCACCGCACGGCCGATGTTCCAAACGCCGCCGAAGAACGACGCCCAGCACAGGAGGCTGAGCGCCATGCCTATCAAGCCCAGCGTCACGGTCAGGGCATTCATGTCGCGACCTTTCTTTAGAGGCAACACGAGGGTCGGAGGGCGATGTCGCGATCACCCGGTTGGCTCGTATCGTAACTGCCCGTAAGTTACCGGCCAGTAACTACCGGTGTCCACCGTAGGATCGGGTTTTGTGCTCTGGCCTCGTTTGCTAGGCCTTTACCCGTTGGATGTTCTGTGATCAATGTCACATGATATTCGTCCGGGTGTGACCTGGTTTGGGTCGATGAACACCGTAAACCGGTCCATGATCAGGACAATTACTAAGGCCAGGCTTACCCGCTGCCGGATATCCGGGCTCGCATACGTCGGAACGTTGGATTAGAGTCACATCGTTCTCTCAGCTGTGCGGGGCTTCACATTGCTCGGGGAGAGTCCGCCGGTGGGCGGGTTGAGATGCTCTCGCAAGTGAGCCGAACGCGCAGTACACCACCTGATGATGGATTGGAAACTGAATGAACTTCCGTAGTGCCACTGCGGCGGCGATGCTGGCTATCGGCTCGATGACCGTGGGGATGGGGACGGTGCACGCGGAGCCCGCGCCGGCTCCGGTGGAAGACATCAAGTACTCGGTGAAGATGGTCGACAAGACCATCGTCGCGACGCTCGCCAACGGCACCTTCTCGATCGTCGAGCAGGAGGGGGAGACCCCGGAGGCTCCGGTCACCGAGATCGCCGAGATCAAGGACAGTGCCGGTAACACGGTGGTCGAGATGCCGCTGGAGTTCCTGGTCGGCGACACCGAGATCCCGGTTGCCACGGAGATCAGCGAGGATGCAGCCACGCTGGAACTCACCGCGGAGAAGCCGGAGGGGCTGGAGCCGGGTACTCAGCCGATCGTTGCGCAGCCGATCGCTTCGCCCGCTGAGGATCAGCGGGCAATCAACGACTTCTCCAGCAAGTTCGGCCTCGGTACCGCGATCGGCGGTTTCATCGGTACCGCGATCGGTTTCGTGGTCGGCTGCGTCGTGCTCCCGGCTGTTGGTTGTGTGCCCGGCGCCGGCATCGGCGGCATCATCGGCACCATCGTGGTCGGCGGTCCGACGCTCATCGCCGCCGGTGTCGACCTGGTGCAGACCCTGATGGCCGAGCCGGGCACCAGCAAGTGGGCCAACGGCGGCAAGCCGCAGGAGGCCGGCGACAAGTGAGCTTCCGGCGGGTAGGCGAGATCGCCTGCTCCTGAGGGTTCGACAAGAAGGGGCTGCCCGAAATGGGCAGCCCCTTCGTCGTGTCCTGCCGTTCTTCGAAGTCGGCAACCCAGTCGCCCCGCAGGCCGACGATCGGGCTCCGGGCGACCGGTAAGTCCGGCATCGGACAGTGCCGCGCCCTGCTCGCACACATCCACGGCCCCGACGCACTGCCCTGCTGGCAACAATCGGCCACGAGTACGTTCCGCATCACCTGACTGCCGCACTCGGTTCGGTTCGGATTTGCAAACCGCGTATCGAACGGTGCGGTGTGTCGTCGTCGGTGAGTTCCGTCCGCACATCCCGACGATCTACATCCCGACTGCTGCCCAGCGGCAGCAGTCGGCGTTGGGAGGGTCGCTATACCCGTCTGCTGCACTCGGTCCGGTTCGGATTCGAACCGCGTATCGAACGGTGCGGTGTGTCGTCGTCGGAAAGTCCGACCGCACGTCCCGACGCACATCCACACCCCGACTGCTGCCCTGCGGCAGTAGTCGGCCATAGAGGGGCTCGCTGTACCCGTCTGCTGCACTCGGTCCGGTTCGGATTCGAACCGCGTATCGAACGGCGTGGTGTGTCGTCACCGGGAAGTCCGACCGCACATCCCCACCCCGTCGCTACCCTGCGAGCAACGGCCTGCCATGGACAGGTTTCGCTGCACGGGCTACCGCACTCGGCCTGGCCCGGACGCGGTAGTCGGCCGCGTCGCTGGCCCTCGCGTGCCGCCCGGACCGTCGACTCGGTGCACTGCTGGGCCGGCCATGTATCGAAATGCGTGGTGTTGCACCGCCGGCGATGCATGACCGCACATCTCGGTGCAAGGTCTTGCAGCCTTGCCCAGCAACCTGGGGTAGGTGCCGATCCGGCGGGGGCCATCGCACCATGCTGGACCGGTCGGTGTGGGCTGCCCCTGGTGGGCTTCGCCGAACCGCGTCGTGTGCTGACGTGCCTCGTCCGGCCCGGCGACTCGGTGCATGGTGTGCCTGCTGACGGCTGTCCGCCGGCCGTTCGGTCTTGATCTCCAGGCACTGGACGATGCCGTAGCTGACGATGCCCAGGTCGTCGGCGGCCGCGGTCGGGTGGCAGGCGGCGCCGGTCAGTCGCCGGGCACGATCACCCGGTCGGCTTCCTCGCCTGCGGGTGGGGTGCGCTACATACGAAAAGGGCCGGCAGCGGCAATCCGCTACCGGCCCCTTCGAGCTCCGGACCAGTCCCTACCCGGTGCGAACGGCGAGGCCGGGGTTCTCTTCGAGGACGACGCTGATCGGCTGGCCGAACAGCAGCGGTGCCTCACCGGTGAGTGCCCCGATGGCGTCCGGGATGGCGCAGCCGCTGAAATCGGCCACCGAGGAGGCGCTGGAGATGCCGAGCGCCTGGCGGCCGGTGATGATGGCGCCACCCGAATCGCCGGGCAGGGCGCAGATTTCGGCGGCGAAGCTGCGCGTCATATCGCGGTCGCCGACCGTCACGGTCTGCTCGACGGCGCTGATCACACCGCAGCTGAAGCCGGTGCGGGCGCCGGACTTGCAGACCGGGGCGCCGACCACCGGGATGGCGACGCCGTCCAGTGCGATCGGTGCCGCACCGGGCACCCGGACCAGGTTGTTCTCGAACCGGGAGCGGGCGCTGTCCTCGATACGGACGATCGAGTAGTCACGCGCGCCGAGCACCGACTTCTCGAAGGTGCCGAGCAGAGGCCCCGGCTCGACGGTGCCGATATCGACGTGCATGGTGGCGGAGCCGCCCGAGTCCACGGCCGGGTTGCAGTGCCCGGCGGTGATGTTCACGACGTTGCCGCCGCCGTCGACGCCGTTGAAGCCCAGCGAGCAATTCAGCGATTGGCGGCCGTCGAAGGACTGGTAGCCGTCACCGCCGAGCAGCGCGCCGCCGGTGGGCGTGGTGGTCGGCTGCGCGGACAGCGACGGGAGGGCGCCCAGCGGCGGCGCGATCACCTGGACCAGGGCTGGGTCGATGAAGCTGGGCAGCGGCAGTCCGGCGTGCTCGACCTGAACGGCGATCGAGTTGTTCACCGGGTCGATCAGCGCGCCGCGGACGAAGTTCGAGATCTCCGGCGGCTGTGTGGCCAGCCAGTTCTCGAACGCAGTCTTCTCCTCGCGCAACGCCGTTTCGCTCTTGGCCACGTTGCGGATCTCGAACCCGGCCGATTCGGCCGCGGTCCGGGCCTCCTCGGTGCCGGAACCGGGCGCCAGGGCGACGATCGGGCGGCCGGCGTCGTCGAGCCAGGCGCCACCGAACGTGTCCGGGAACTGCTCCTGTGCGGTGGTCACGAATCCGGCCAGCTGCTGGCCCACATCGGCGCGGCGCAGGTATTCGCCCGCGTCGATCTGCAGGTCCCGGTCGATCGCCTCGACCAGCGCCGCCGGCAGGTCCGAGGCGGGTTCCGGGGCCGGCTCGGCGGATGCCACACCGGCGGTGGGGCCGAACATCAGGACGGTCGCCGAGGCGGCGATCAGGGACTTGCGGACTCGGGCCGAGCCGCGCACCGACGGCGCGTGGCCGGCGGAGCGGCCGATGTGTGGCAGGAGCATGATCGAACTATACAGAGATCCAGCTCACCCGGTGCGTCTCGGTGTATGTCACTACGTCATCCGGCGATCGGTTGGGTTCGGAGTGTGATTCCGGCGCCCGGGCCACCGCCGGCGCCGGCGTCGATATCGGCCAGCACCGCCCGGATCGGAACACCCAGCGTGGCGGTCCCGCCGTAGGGTGCCAGCTTCGAGTTCGCCTCCGCGCAGTTGGGGGCCTCCGCGGCATTGGAACCGCTGGTGATGCCCAGGGCGAGGCTGCCGGAGACGATCGCGCCGCCGCTGTCACCGCCGAGCGTGCAGGCCGAGGTGGCGAAACCGCGGACGGTCTTGCTGGCGCCCTCCGCGGTGAACAGCTGGGTCTCGACCCGGTCGGAGACGACGAAGCCACAGGTGAAGGTGGACGACTGGCCGGACTTGCAGACCGGCGCGCCGGTGACCGGTTCGGCGGTGCCGGTGATGGTCAGGGTGGTGCCGTTCGCACCCCGCACCGACGGCCGGTCCATCCCGGCGCGCACGGCCCGGTCGTTGAGGGCGATCACCGAGTAGTCCAGCCCCGCCGGACCGCCGAGAACGGACCGGACGAAGGTGCCGACCTCGGGGCTGTTCGGCAGGTCCCGCACATTCGGGACGTAGACGCGTGCGGACTCACCGGACTCCACGAACGGATTGCAGTGCCCCGCACTGATGTTGAGTGCGTTTCCGGCGGAATCGGTGGCGTTGAAACCGAACGAGCAGATATCGACGCCGGCCAGCGAGGCGTCGTGCAGGTCGGTGGTCGCGGTGATGTAGGTGTCGCCGCCCATCGGGTGGCGCTCCACCGGGCCGCCGCCGCCCGGACTGAGCACGACCTTCACATTCGCGATGAGCGTCGGCAGGTTCAGCATGTGCCCGGCGGGGGTGTTCGCCACGTTGAGCACCAGCTGGCTGTCGAGCACATCGATCGCGACCGAGCTGATCGCGGCAGCGATTTCACGCGGCAGCGTGCCGACCCATGCGGCCAGCTGCATCAGCGCGCCCTCCAGGCCGTCCGCGGAGACGGGGGCCAGCCGGGTGTCGTACCCGTCGGCGGCGGCGATCCGCGCGGCATCCGGATTGGTCACGGCCAGCACCGGCTCGCCGTCCGGGCCGAGCCAGGCGCCGGCGAACGACTCCGGCCGTTCGGCGCGGAAATCCGTTGCGTAGTCCCGGAGTTGCTGGGCGCGCGCAGCGCGATCGAGGTATTCGTCCGGGGTCATCTGCAGGTCGCGCTGGATGGCGGTGACCAGTTCGGCCGGCAGGTCCTGAACGGACAGCTGAGCCGGCGTGGGTGGCTCAGCGGATGCGGGCGCGGTACCGAGCAGAGGTGCCAGCAGGACGGTTGCGCTGGCCCCGAGGGCAGCAGCCTTGATCGCGGCGCGACGCGCCACCAACTCGAGCATGGGTTCCCTTCGTCGTGACCGAGGCCACTCTAGCGGGTCGGCTGCGCGGCTGATGTGCCCGCCCTCACGGCAGAACGCGGCGCCGGACCCGGTCGAACGAGCCACGGCGCCTCACTGTATTGCACCGTTGACACCTGCGCCCGGTGAACGGCTCAGCGTCCCGGCAGGGGGATCCGGGGATCGACGTTGTAGGGGAAGTCACGGTCGAAGGGGAACGGCCGTTCCGTGGTCGTCGTGGTCTCGCTGGTCGCCGGTGTTTCGGTGGTGGGCGGAACGGAACTGCTGTCCGGCGCAGTGCTGACCGGCGGTTCGCTCGACGGCGCCGGCAGGGGCGTCGTCGGCACGACCTCCGGCGCCGGTTCGGCAACAGTGGCAGGCGGCGGGGCGACTTCCGCAGGGGCCGGTGGTACCGGAGCAGGCGTTTCGCTGCTGGTGATCGGCGCCTGCGGGGCATCCGCAGCAGGGGGCGGTTCGGGGCTGCGGACGAGCAGCGCGACGCCGACGGCACCGAGCGCCAGGCCGGCGGCTGCGGCGGCCGCGATCAGCAACGGAGTGCGCGACCGGGTGGATGCCGGGCTCGGTTCCGGTTCCGATGCCCGGTCCAGGGCGGTGGTGGGCACCGCCACCGGCAGGGCGGCCGAATAGGCCTGCGGTGTCTCCGGCGGGCGGGACACGGCCGGCATGACATCGGTATTTACCAGGGAGTTCTCGGATTCGGTCGGATCCGGCGGGGTGGCTCCGGCAGGTGTGGCCAGCACTGCAGCCAGGGCCGCTTGCGCGGCGGCCCCGGCGTAGGCGCGGCTCGGCTCGGTCGTCCCGGCGGCGGGCAATTCGGCCTCGCTGATCAGCGTCACCGATTTCAGGCCCAGATAGTCGAGCGCATCGCGGACGACGGCGATCAGATCCGGTGACCAGTCCGCCGGATGCGTCGCATAGAACTCGGCCGGCCCGTCCAGCAGTTCGGCGGTTTCGTTGATCAGGCAGAACATCGCGGTGGCGAGCAGGTCCTCGGCCCGGTAGGCGGCGCCTTCGTCCACCGGTAGCCCGGCCGGGTCACCGACCGCGGCAGCGAAGCCCCGGATCGACTCGGCGCCCTCGGGGGCACTGCCACCGAGGGCGGCATCGCCGTCGGACGACATGTGCAGTACCGGCTCCCGCACGATGTACCGCGGTGCCTCGCCATCGGTCACGACAGCGGCTGTGCACTCGTCGTCGGCGATCCGCAGGCCCACCCCAGTGGCCATCTCCGATTACCTCGCTTCGGCTGTCGACTCCACCACGCCGCAGGTCACACCGCCAATGAGCCATGTCCCATGGCGCGGAGCATTGACAATAACTCGGATCGGGAACGTGCACCCAGGCGACGTCGGATCCGTGCGACGTGATGCTCCACTGTTTTCGCGGAAATGTACAGCCGGGCGCCGACCTCCCGGTAGGTCAGGCCGAGCAGTACCAGTTCGGCGACCTCGCGTTCCCGTTCGCTGAGCACCTCCGGGCCGAGCCGGGCCGGAGCCGGTTCGGCGGGTTCCGGCGTCCCGGTGATCGAGGTCGGGCGCGGCGCGGGTGTCTCGGTACGGGCCGGGATGCGCACGGCCCGGGCCAGCTTCAGCAGGGCGTTCGCGGTGGCCGCGTCCTCGGTGGCCAGGGCGGCGTCACCGGCCAGCCGGGCCGCGTCCCAGGTGAGCCCCTGGTCGGCCAGGGCCGCGACCGCGGATCGGACGGCCGGGCCGTCCACCTGTCCGCGCAATACCAGCACCCAGGTCCGGCCGGCGTCGGCGAGGACGGCGGCCTGCCGGTCGCCGGCGGCGGCCGCATTCTTCAAGGCATGTGCGTGCGGCAGCAGGTCCTGGGGGGATTTCGCGATGATCGCCGCCTGCACCCCGTACCAGTGGAAGGCGTTCGCCCAGGCCGGGGCGCGGCCGAGGCGGCGCAGCAGTTCGGTGGCCGCATCGACCAGCGGCTGGAAGCGGGCTTCGTCGTGCAGTTGCAGGCCGGCCAGCCACAGTTCCCCGATCGGCAGCAGGCTGAGCAGATCGACGTCGACCTCGTCACACAGCGGATGGGCGGCGGCCCAGGCCTGCCGGAGGGCCGCGGCGTCGCCGCTGCGGCGCGCCAACCCGACCGCGAGGGCATGTGCCGACAGCCGGTCCCGGGGCGGTAGCGCGGTGAAGTCCAGCCCGGCCAACCGATCGGCCGCGAGTGCTTCGTCGCCGGTGCGCAGCGCGGTCCAGGCGGTCAGCACCGGGAGTTGCTGTCCGGAACCGGCGGCCGCCCGCACCGCATCGACCGCCCGCTGTGGAGCTCCTGCACTGAGGCTGAGCAGCGCCGCCACTGTGACGGCGCTGCACGGCAGGGCCCGGGCGGCCGGTCCTTCGGTGCGGGCCGCCTGCACCAGTGCGGAGATGGCGCCGGGGGTGCCGGAGCCGTGCGGGTCCAGCGAGTCGGTCAGGGCGCCCGCGATCAGCCGGGCGTCTGCGGTGCCGGGGGTGGGTGGCCAGTGGTGCGCGCATTCGGCCATCTCGGCCGCCCCGGCGGCGTCGCCGGCGAGGGCGAGCACGGTGGTCGCGATCGGCCAGTCGGCGCCCACTCGCCCCGGCCCCAACCACCGATACAGCGCGGCGGCGCGCCCGGCCAGGCCGCGGCGGGTCAGCACCCCGGCGCAGATTCGCACGGCGGTGGACAGTTCGGCGGGTTGGGCGCCGGCCCGGCTCAACACCGGTTCGGCCAGCCGCACCGCGGTATCGTCATCCCCGGCGACCGTGGCGGCATCCGCCCAGCGCAGCGCAATCGGTTCCACCGCGGCACCGGCATCGACCGCCGCCGCGTAATACCGGGCCGCATCGGCTGCCCGGTGCGGTGCGGCCCGGCAGAGGAACCCGGCCAGGCGTTCATCACGGACTCCGGATTCGGCGAGCAGCAGGCCGGTCTCCTCACGGAGCAATCCGGCATCCAGCCGGGCGCCCAGCAGCCGGCGCTGCACGGCGACGAACCGCCGGTCGCCCAGCAGCGTGCGCAACGGCGGGACGGCCACGCCGAGCAGCAGATCGGCATCGGTGACCAGGGCGCTCGCCCGGGCGCGGTCGATGAGTTCCCCGGCCGTCGCTGGGGAGACCCCGAGCACCTCGGTGAGCTCCCCGGCATCCAGGCCGGTGCCGGTGGCCGCCACCACCAGTGTGTCGAGCAGGTCCGGGTCCGCTTCTTCCAGCAAGGTCCGGCTCCATGCCGCCAATGCCTCGTCCACGGCGGCGATGCCGGCGTCCAGGCGGCAGGTGCGGGCGGCGGTCAACGCGGCGACGACGCCGCTGTGGATGCCCGCGGTCTGCTGGTGGATGTGCTGGGCGACCTGCCGGGGCACCACCATGCCCAGCTCCCGGGCGAACGGAATGATGTCGCCGATGCTGAGCCCGCGTAGTTCCACTGTGCGCCCGGCCCGGGCCACCGCATCGCACAGGGCACGCAACGGCGGATGGTGCGGGATGGGGCGAGTCGCCAGGATCAGGGCGGCATCGCCGGCCTCCACCGTCGCCCGCAGCGAATCGAGCTGTTTCGGGCCCAGGGCGTGCAGATTGTCGGCAACCAGCACCGGCCGCCGGTCGCCCTGTTCCGCGGCATCGGGTGCGGCGACCGCATCGATTACCGCACAGCCGTGCCGGCGCAGCCGGGTCCGGGCCACCTCCAGCAGGGTGCTCTTCCCGGTGCCGGCCCGTCCGCGCAGCAACAGGACGGCCGGCTGCTCCGGCAGCGAATCGACCACCCGCAGCACATCGCGGGCGTGCGGGACGGTCTCGAGGGCGATTCCGTTCATCAGCTGCCCCCGAGTAACTGACCGGGCAGCTTGGTGACGCCACCGACGGTGTCACCGACACCTCCGGTATCGCCGGTGCCCGCGGTGTTGCCGAGACCGTCGACCGTGTCACCCACACCGCCGACCGTGTCACCGAGGGGGTCGGTGAGGCCGCCGACGACATCACCGGGGCCCGGCAGGTCGGGGACGGTCGGGGGCGGTGGGGGCGGCGAGTACTCGGGCTGGGTGGCAGGCGGGCCGGGGGCGGGGTCCTGGGTCTGCGGTGGTGCGGGGTTCTGTGTGGGTGCCGGATCCTGCGCCGGTGCCTGGCCGCCGCCGGTCGGTGCTTGGCCGCCCTCGGACGGTGTTCGGCTGCCGTCGGACGGTGTTCGGCTGCCGTCGGACGGTGCCTGCTGTCCGTTCGCGGGTGCCTGACCGCCGGGTGCGGCCGTCCGATCGCCGGGGGCCGGTGCCGGGTTCCCCGCTTCGGGCGGTCCCGCGTTCGGCGCGGCACCTTCCCCGCTCGGTGGACGCTCGCCCGGGGCACCCGCGTTCCGGCCGTCCGCGGCGGATTCGTTGCCGTCCGGGGTCGCGCCATTCGGGGTGGTCCCATCCGGCTCGGCGGCCGGGGCGCCGGGTGTCGAGGTGCTGGTTTCCGCGGATGCCGGGGCATCGGAACCGGAACTGTTGATCGCCAGCGTTCCGGTGGTCATCGCACCGAGGGCCAGCACCGTCGCCGCGACCATGGCGGCCCGCTTCGCCGTCACCAGCGGGCGGGGCGGTTCCGG
Source organism: Nocardia sp. KT25-26 (assembly GCF_056627695.1). Taxonomy (NCBI): domain Bacteria; kingdom Bacillati; phylum Actinomycetota; class Actinomycetes; order Mycobacteriales; family Nocardiaceae; genus Nocardia; species Nocardia sp. KT25-26. The sequence continues at coordinate 661,291 of NZ_CM152813.1, forward strand.
TTCGGCCGGGAGTTTCGGCAGGTCGCCGGAGATCGGCAGGGCGGGGGCCGCTGCCGGGATCTCGGTGGTCGGCGCCTCGGCCGCAGCAGGCGGTGCCTCGGTCGCGCCGGCCGGCACGAATGCCGCGGCGATCGGCGCGGTGGCGGGGGTCTGCACGGCTTGCAGATCTGCGGCGATCTCGGCGGCGCCGGCCGCGCTCGCGGTGCAGGGGTCGGCGCAGGTCGTCACGGGCAGCCCGAATTCGGCCGAGACCAGCTCCGCAACCAGCGGGATCGCCGCGCCACCGCCGGTCAGCAGGACCGAACGCACGCCGGACAGCTCGGTACCGGACTGCTGCACAGCGTCCCGGACCGCCGTCAGCGAGCTCTGTACCGCCGGTCGCAACAGGTTCTCCAGATCGGCCCGGACCACCCGCACCCGAGTGGTTTCACCGGTCGCCGGATTCCGAACGTCGACCTCGGTGGCGGTATTTATGGAAAGGTCTTCTTTCGCATTTCTGCATCGAGTTCGCAATTGCGTCAACTCGTGCTCGATTTCCGGGTCGAACGGGTCGAATTCCGCACCGTCGAGCGCATTTGCCAGAACATAGCGAACGGTGGCGAGGTCGAACTCGGAACCGGAGATGTCCGAGCGGTGAACCGCAGGACCCAGTAGGCCGGCCTGCTCGCCGGTGCGCAGTACCGAAACCGTCAGGCCGCTCCGGCCCAGGTCGTAGACGACGAGGGCGCCATCGTCCAGTAACCCGTTCTCGATCTCGTACCGGCGCAGCGTCGCCACCGGCTCGGGTACCAGGGTCACCGAATTCGCTCCGGTGCGATCCAATGCGGCGCGCAAGGTCTCGACGGTGGTGTCACGCCACCAGGCCGGATGGCAGGCGACGGTGGTGGGTTCGCCGGAGGCGTCCGGGACGGCGGCCAAAGCCTCGTCGGCCAGCAACGTGATCGAGGTTGCTACGAGATCGGCTGCAGCGTAACTGGTTCCGTCTTCGGCCAGGATGTCCACCGGATCGCCCACCCGAGGCAGGAACCCCTCCAGGACGACGGAACCGGCCGGGTCCGCCCCGGTCGGTTCCGCGAAGCTCGCGCCGGTCTCGGGATTCAGCCGGACCGCACTGCGGTGCCGCACCACCGCGATCGGGTCGCCGCCGTCGGCCGCAGTTGCCACGGCCGTCGAGTTCGCCGTGCCGACGGTGATGCCGAGAGCCGGGCGTTCAGTCATCAGGGCACCCCTTGCGGATGTCGGGCGGTCCGGAACGGACTGCGTCCTCTGCGAGTCCATTCGTTCTGTCGTTTGCCGCCCGGCTGCCGTTACGGCCATTGGGGGATTTCGGGGGGAAATCCCCTAATCCGCATCGACCCCCTAACGAATGGCCCCGATCAGGTATGGGGTTTCACCCCGTTTCCGGGGGCCTCCGCTCGCCATAGCGTGAAGAGGACTTCATCACATCGGGCCCGGCGACGGACTGTGCCGCGACCCGCCTCGATTCGGAGGAGCTGATTCCCGATGACCTCGATGACCGACAATGCGATTCTGCAGTTCATTCTCAACCTGCTGCGCAACCCGGACGAGGCCGCGACCTACGCCGCCGACCCGTGTCGCGTCATCGAGGAGGCCGAGCTCTGCGTCACGCCGCAGTACATCTCTGCCTGTGCGCCGATGGTCTCGCGGATGTTCTGCGGCTGCGGATCGGGGCAGTTGCGCGGAATCGTCTGCGCGGGCCGCAGCGGTGGTGCCGGCATGTTCGGCCCGGCCGGTGCGACCGGGGCGGCCACGCCCTTCTTCTTCGGGCCGGGGCGGGCGTGGGGTGGTCACGGCGGTCACGGTGGGCCGGGGGGACATGGTGGGCACGGTGGCGGTGGGCACGGGGGGCCGGGTGGTCCCGGTGGTCCCGGAGGCGGTGGCGGACCCGGCGGCGGCCCCGGCGGACCGGGCGGTCCCGGTGGACCAGGCGGCCCCGGCGGACCGGGTGGCCCCGGCGGCGGTGACGGCGGAGGCAACGGCGGTGGTGGTGACACCACGATCATCGGTGGCGACGGCGGCGACTTCACCAACGGCGACAACGGTCTCATCAACGGCGACACCACCCTCATCGGTGGGGACAACAACATCCTCGGTGACGTGCTGGGTGGCGACATCCTGGGCGACACCATCGGCGGCGATGTGCTGGGCGGGGATGTAGTCGGCGGCGACGTGCTCGGCAGCCTCATCGGTGGGGACAACGTGATCGGTGACCTGCTCAACGACGGCGGGGTGAACCTCGGCGATATTGCCGGGGCAAACCTCGGCGACGTCGTCGGCAACACAGTCGGCGGTATCACCAACGGCGACATCGGCAGCCTCGGCGATATCGCGAACCTGGGTGATATCACCAACCTGGGCGATATCGCGCAGCTCGGTGACCTGACCAACCTCTCGAACCTCGGCGACATCGGATCCATCGGCGGGGTCGAGGTACTCAACGAAGCCGCGCAGCTCGCCAACGACATGTCCGAGGCGTTCCAGAACGCGGTCGAGATCGGCGACGCCATGCTCGGCGGGCTGAGCGCCCCGGTCTCGGTCGTATCCGGTTCGCTCGGCGGCGTCACCGGCGTGCTCAACGACATCGGGCCGATCGGTGACTTCGGCGGCATCGTCAACGATTTCGGTGGCATCGAGGATATCGGCAGCGTCCTCGACGGGGCCACGCTCGGCGATTTCGTGAACGCATTGAACAACGCCGGCAACGTCACCGAGGTCGTCGGAGACATCGACTCCGTGGTCGGCGATATCGGCTCGGTCGGCGATGTGCTCGGCTCCGTCGGCGATATCGAGAACACCGGGAACACGATCGGCAACCTGGTGGGCGGCGACGTGGTCGGCGACGCGCTCTCCTTCGACGACAACACCGTCGGCGACGTGGTCGGCGATGTGCTCGGTGGCGACAACACAGTGGGTGATGTGGTCGGAAGCCTGGTCGGTGGTGATGTGGTCGGCGGCGACAACACCCTGAGCAATGTGATCGGTGGGGTGACCGGTGACGACAATTCGATCGGTGCGATCGGCGACGTGATCGGCGGTGATGCCACCGTCGGCGAGGTGATCGGCAGCGTCACCGGTGACGACAATTCGATCGGCTCGATCGGGGACATCACCCAGGTGGCCGGCGACGTGGCGAGCATCGGTGACGACAATGTCATCGGGGACGTGAACCAGATCGCCGGTGACGTCGGGTCCGTGGGCGATGTGATCGGCGGGGACGCCACCGTCGGCGACGTGATCAACGGAATCAACGGCGACGACAACTCCATCGGCAGTATCTCGCAGACCGCCGGCGACCTCGTATCGGGCGACAACTCCGTCGTCGATATCAGCGAGGTCGTCGGTGACGGCAATGTGTTCGGTGACCTTGTGGACAACTCGGGCGGAATCATCGGCGACAACGCCACGGTCGGTGACGTTGTGGACAACTCCATCGGCAGCGTCGTCGGTGACGGCAATGTGTTCGGTGACCTTGTGGACAACTCCGGGGACACCGTCGGCGACGTCATCGGCGGCGACGCCACGGTCGGTGATGTTGTGGACAACTCCGGCGACATCTTCGACAACGTGGCCGGTGACCTTGTGGACAACTCGGTCGGTGGTGATGTCGTCGGTGACGTTGTGGACAACTCGGTGGGCGATGTCATCGGCGACATCGGCGATGACAACGTGGTGAGCAACGTCGTCGGTGATGTGGTGGGCGATGGCAACACGATCGGCGATGTCGTCGATGGTGGCGTCGGATCGATCGACGAGAGCACGATCGGCGATATCACCAATGCGGGGGATGTTCTCAGCGGCAACGCGGGAGATGTTCTCAGCGGCAACGGAACAGTGAGCGATGGCGTCGGCGATATCGGCGATGTGACCGGCGCCGGCGATGTGCTCGACGGCGGGATCGGCTCGGTGGGCGATGTGCTGAACGGCAGCACGGTCGGCGATGTCATCGACAACTCCGGCTCCATCGGGAACGTGACCGATGTGCTGAACGATCCGTCGGTCGGCAACGTGCTGAACGACAGCACGGTCGGCGATGTGATCGGCTCGATGGGTGATGTCACCAATACCGGCGACGTGCTGAGTGATATCGGTTCCATCGGTGACAGCACCGTCGGCGATGTCCTCAGTGGCAACGGCACCGTCGGCGACGTCCTCGACAACGCCACCGTCGGTGATATCACCGATGTGGTGGATGCCGGCAACGTCGGTGATATCACGAACGTCGGCTCGGTCGGCGACGTGGTGAACAACGGTCCGGTCGGCGAGGTACTCAACGACGCGGGAATCGAAACCGGCGACATCACCGACATTCTCAGCGGTGACAACACGGTCGGTGGCATCAGCGACTTCCTCAACGGTGACAACACCATCAGCGACGTGACCGATGTGTTCAGCGGTGACAACACGGTCGCAGATGTGCTCAACAACGCCACGGTCGGCGACACCCTGAGCGATGTGGGAGACGTGCTCAGCGGGAACGGGACGGTAGGCGATGTCGGTGATGTGCTGAGCGGCAACGGCGTAGTCGGTGATGTCACGGATGTGCTGAACGACAGCTCGGTCGGCGATGTCACGGATGTGCTGAACGGCGACAACACGATCGGAAACATCTCCGAGGTGGTCGACGGCTCCGTCGGTGATGTGCTGAACGATTCGTCGGTCGGCGATGTGGAGAACGTGGTCGGTGGCGTGCTGAATGATGCATCGGTAGGCGATATCGGAAACGTCGTCGGTGATGCGCTCAACGACTCCTCAGTGGGCGATGTCGGCAATATCGCAGGTGATGTGCTCAGCGGCAACGGGACTGTCGGTGACCTAGTCGAAACCGGTGATGTGCTCGGAGATACGACAATCGGCGATGTCAGCGGGATCGCCGGGGACGTGCTCGGCAACGGCGCGGTCGGCGATGTTCTGAACGATGCCGGCGATATCAGCGGGACGGTGGGCGATATCGGATCCGTCGGGGATGTGAGCGATGTCGTCGGTGACGTGCTGAGTGGCAACGGAACGGTCGGCGACGTCACGGATGCGTTCAACGACAACGAGATCCTCAATGGCGTCGGTTCGATCAGTGATGTGACCGGCGACCTGGTCGACGCCGGCGGCGACATCGGCTCCATCGGCGACGTCACCCAGGTCGTCGGCGACATCTCCGGAGACCTTGTGGATGGCTCGGTAGGTGACGTGACCGGGATCGGTGACGTGTTCGACGGCGACATCTCCCAGGTCGTCGGCGACATCACCGGTAACAGCGGCGATTTGGGGACCGTTGGTGACTTGACCCAGACGGTCGGCGACATGACCGGGGTCGGCGATCTGCTCGACAACAGCGGCGACATCGGTTCCATCGGTGATATCTCACAGGCAGTCGGTGACATCACCGGAAACTCGGGCACCATCGGCGACGTGATCGACGGTGGCGTCGGTTCGGTCGGTGACATCACCGATGTCGGTTCGATCAGCGACGTGATCGACGGAGGCGTCGGCTCGGTCGGTGACATCACCAACGGTGATACCGGGAACATCGTAGGTGACGTGACCGGTGACGTCGTGGACGGTGATATCACCGGCGACCTGATCGACGGCTCGGTCGGCGACGTAACGGGTGACCTGGTCGACAATTCCGTCTCCGATCTGATCGACGGCGGAATCGGTTCGGTCGGTGACGTGATCGGCAATACCGGTGATCTGACCGGAATCGCCGGCGATGTGACCGGGGACTTGATCGATGGGTCGGTCGGCGACGTGATCGACAACTCCGGGACTGTGGGCAGTATCGGCGATGTCGCCGGCGATCTGGTCGACAACTCGGTCGGCGACCTGACGAACGTCGGGTCGATCGGTGACGTGACCGGTGACCTCGTCGACGGTGACGTGACCGGCGATCTGATCGACGGCGGTATCGGTTCGGTGGGCGATGTGACCGGGGACCTGATCGATGGTGGCGTGATCGGCGGAGACCTGACCGGCGTCGCCGGTGATGTCACGGGCGACCTGGTGGACGGTTCGATCGGCGATGTGACCGGGGACCTGATCGACGGTTCGGTCGGTGACGTGATCGGCAATACCGGTGATCTGACCGGGGTCGCCGGCGATGTCATCGGTGGCGAGGTGACCGGGGTGGCCGGCGATCTGGTCGGCGATATCACCGGCGACTTGGTGGACGGTTCGGTCGGCGACGTTACGGGCGACCTGATCGATGGCGACGTGACCGGCGACCTCATCGACAATTCCGGCGACATCACGGGCGACCTGATCGATGGTTCCGTAGGCGACGTGGTCGGCAACTCCGGCGATATCGCAGGTGACTTGATCGACAACTCGGTCGGCGATCTGACGGACGTCGGATCAATCGGCGACGTGACGGGGGACGTGATCGACGGTTCGGTCGGCGATGTGATCGGTAATACCGGCGATGTGACCGGAGATCTGATCGACAGCTCGGTGGGTGATGTGACCGGCGACCTCATCGACAACTCGGTGGGCGACGTGACCGGGGTGGTCGGCGATATCACCGGCGACCTGGTGGACGGCTCGGTTGGCGATGTGACCGGCGACCTGATCGATGGCGACGTGACTGGCGACCTCATCGACAACTCCGGCGAAATCACAGGTGACTTGATTGATAACTCCGTCGGGGACGTGGTCGGCGATGTGATCGACGGTTCTGTCGGCGATGTGATCGGTGGCGATGTGACCGGGGTGGCCGGCGATCTGGTCGGCGATATCACCGGCGACTTGGTGGACGGTTCGGTCGGCGACGTGACGGGCGACCTGATCGATGGCGATGTGACCGGCGACCTCATCGACAACTCCGGCGAAATCACAGGTGACCTGATCGACAACTCCGTCGGGGACGTGGTGGGCGATGTGACCGGCCATCTGATCGACAACTCCGTCGGTGATGTGACTGGCGATCTCGTCGACGGTTCGGTGGGCGACGTGGTCGGGGATGTGATCGACGGTTCGGTGGGTGATGTGATCGGCAACACCGGCGATATCACCGGCGACCTGATCGATGGGTCGGTCGGTGACATAACCGATGTCGGCTCGGTTGGCGATGTCATCGGCGGTGATGTCACCGGTGACCTGATCGACGGTTCCGTGGGCGATGTGACCGGCGATCTGATCGACGGATCGGTCGGAGATGTCGCCGGCGACTTCATCGACAACTCCGTAGGTGATGTGACCGGCGATTTGATCGACAACTCCGTCGGTGACATCGCAGGCGACAACAACGTGGTGGGTGATGTTGTGGACAACACGATCGGCGGCATCGGTGACGGTAATTCCTTCGGCGATGTCATCAACAACTCGGGCGAGGTCGTCAGCGATGTGGTCGGTGATCCGACAGTGGTCGGCGACCTGGTGGACAATTCGGTCGGCGGCGATTTGATCGACAACTCGGTCGGCGATGTGACCGATGTTCTGAACGGAAACGGGAGCATCGGCGATATCTCCCAGGTGGTCGGCGATGTCACCGGAATCGATGGCACGGTAGGCGATATCACCGATGTGGTCAGCGACAACACGGTTGGCGACGTCGTCGGTGAGGTGACCGGCGTGGAGGCCGGTGACTTCCTGAACAACATCGGCAATGTCGGTGACGTGATCGGATCCGTAGGCGATATCGACGGCATCGACAACTTCGTCGGCGACGTGTTGAACGGGAACGGTTCGGTCGGCGATATCACCGGCGACTTCTTGAACAACTTCGGAAACGTGACCGACCTGGTGGACGGTTCGGTCGGCGATGTCCTCAGCGGAAACGGGACGGTCGAGGACGTGCTGAACAACACGGGCACGGTAGGCGATGTCGTCAACGAGTTCGGCAACGTCGGTGATATCACCGGATTCGCCGGCACCGTCGGTGATGTGCTGAGCGGCAACGGTTCCGTGGGTGATATCACGAACTCGATCGGCGACTTCACCGGAGATATCGGTTCGGCGGGTGACATCACCGGCGTCGGTGACGTGCTCGACGGCAACACGGTGGGCGACATCCTCAGCGGCAACGGCACGGTCGAGGACATGCTGGACAATTCCGGGACCATCGGTGGCACGGTCGGCGATCTCACGGGCATCGGCGAGCTCGGTGACGTGCTCAGCGGCAACGGGACGATCGGCGACGTCACCAATTCGATCAGCGATGTGACCGGGGATATCGGTTCGGTCGGCGATGTTCTCGGTGGCAACACGGTCGGCGATGTGTTGAGCGGGAACGGGACGGTCGGCGATGTGGTCGGCTCGGTAGGCGACATCGGCAGCATCGACGATGTTCTCAACGATTCCGGAAACGTGGGGCAGGTCGTGGGGGACGTACTCTCCGCCGGCGGCGATATCGGTTCGGTGGGCGACATCACCGATGTGGTCGACGGATCAGTCGCAGACGTGCTCAACGACAACGTCGGCGACGTCACCGGGATCGGTGAAATCGGCGATGTGCTCAACGACAACGACGCGGTCGGCGATATCACCAACACCTTCGGCGATGTGACCAACACGGTCGGCGACGTGTTGAGCGGCAACGGTTCCATCGGCGATATCACCGGCGACATCCTCAGCGGCAACGGCACGGTCGGCGATATCACCGGTGACGTGCTGAGTGGAAACGGCACGGTCGAGGACGTGACCGGTTCGGTCAGCGACATCCTCAGCGGTGACGGCAACGGCAGCGGCAACGACATCATCGGGGACGTGACCGGCATCGCCGGCGACCCGAGCCTGGTCGGGGACGTGGCCGGGAGTGTCGGTGACGTGTTGAGCGGTAACGGCACGGTCGGCGACATCACCGGGATCGCCGATAACACCGTGGGCGATATCGGCACTGTCGGTGACCTGACCGGGACGGTGGGCGACGTGCTCAGCGGTGACGGCAACGGCAGTGGTAACGACATCATCGGGGACGTGACCGGCATCGCCGGCGACCCGAGCCTGGTCGGGGACGTGTTGTCGGGCAATGTCGGCGACGTCACCGACAACACGATCGGTTCGGTCGGCGACGTGCTCAGCGGAGACGGCGACAACACAGTCGGCGATCTGCTCTCGGGCAATGTCGGTGACATTTCCGAGGTGGGCAACGTGACCCAGACCGTCGGTGATGTGGTCGGTGGCGATGTCACCGGCGTGGCGGGTGACCTGGTCGGTTCGGTCGGTGATATCGGCACGGTCGGCGATATCACCGGGGTGGCCGGCGATCTGACGAACACGGTGGGCGATATCGGTTCGGTCGGTGACGTGACGGGAATCGGAGGGGATTTCGACAACACGATTGGTGAGGTGACCGGAGTGGCCGGTGACGTGAACAACTACATCGGGAATGTGTCTACGGTCGTCGGTGACGTCACCAACGCGTGGGGTGATGTATACGGAGTCGGCGGCGATTTCATCGGATCGATCGGCGATATCTCCGGCGACGCCACCGGCGTCTCGGGCGACATCATCGGCTTCGCCGGTGACTCCTTCAACGGGTTCACCGGGATCGCAGGTGATTTCACTGGCGTTGCGGGCGACGTGTTCGGCGGTGTCACCGGAATCGGCGGTGACTTCACCGGGATCGCAGGTGATTTCGCCGGTGTCGCCGGCGACGTGACCAACAGCTTCACCGGGATCGCCGGTGACTTCGCTGGAATCGCCGGCGACGTGAGCAACAGTGTCACCGGTGTGGCTGGGGATCTGAGCAACAGCTTCACGGGCGTCGCAGGTGACCTGAGTGGCAGTGTCACCGGAGTTGCCGGCGATTTCAGCAACAGTGTCACCGGTGTGGCTGGCGATCTGAGCAACAGCTTCACCGGAGTCGCCGGAGACATCACCGGAATCGGCGGCGACGTGTCGGATGTGTTCGGCGGGGTCACCGGAGTCGGCGGTGATATTGCGAGCTGGACCGGGGACTTCACCGGAGTCGCCGGGGACGTCTTCGGCAACTTCACCGGCGTCGCCGGTGATATCGGTGGCGACCTCTCCGGCATCGGTGGCGATGTGACCGGCGTGAGCGGTGACCTGTTCGACGGATTCACCGGAATCTCCGGCGATGTGACCGGCTGGACCGGGGACCTGAGCAACAGCTTCACCGGCATCGCGGGCGACCTGAGTGGCAGCCTCACCGGCGTCGGTGGCGATCTGACCGGGGTTGCCGGTGATATCTCGGGCGTCGCCGGCGATTTCACCAATACGTTCGGCGACATCTCCGCCTTCACCGGCGATATGACAGGTGTCGCGGGCGACTTCCTCAATGGCTTCACCGGGGTGTCCGGTGATCTGACCGGGTTCGGCGGCGAGATCTCGAACTCGATCGGCGACTGGTTCGAGAACGTCGGAAATGTCACGGGCACATTCGGTGACATCTCGGGAGTGGCCGGCGATGTGACGGTTTCGGTCGGCGACGGCCTGACCGGATTCGCCGGCGATGTGACGGGCGTGGGCGGCGATCTGCTCGGCTCCGTCGGTTCGGTCGGTGACGTCACCGGAATCGGTGAGGTCGGCGACATCACGAACACGATCAGCGACGTAACGGGCATCGCAGGCGATGTCACCGGAATCTCCGGTGCAGTCGGCGATGTGACAGGGATTGCGGGCGATGTCACGGGCGTCGCCGGCGACTTCAACGGCATCGTCGGCTCTGTCGGCGACGTGACAGGTGTAGTGACCGGAGACATTTCGGATATCGCAGGGGACGTGAGTGGCATGGCAGGCGACGTGAACTTCCAGGGCATCGGTGACGTGAACGGCATCGGCTCGATCAGTGACATCTACGACGTGTTCGACTTCAACGACAACACGTTCGAGCACATCACGGTGCTGGGCGGCGACGTGCACGATTCGCTGAACGGGTGGACCAACACGTTCGAGCACATCACGGCGTTCGGTGGCGACGTGCACGATTCGCTCAACGGCGATTGGCTCAACGACTGGAACAACAGCTTCGACGACATCAACGTCCTGGGTGGCCAGGTACAGGACTCGCTGAACGGCGCGAACATCCTCGGTGGCATCACCAACAACGGTGACGTGATCTGGGATCAGGATTGGGTGCAGTCGATCGGCAACCTCACCGACATCGCCGACTGGAACCAGTCGGTCGGTGACCTGACCGGCGTCGGCGACAACGTGCTCAACGGCAACACGTTCGACGACATCAACGTTCTCGGCGGCCAGGTCCAGGACTCGCTCAACGGCGACTGGCTCAACGGCTGGACCGATGTGGCGGACTTCTTCGGTGGCGGCGGACTGGCCGGCGACGGTGGGATTCTGAACAACGGCGGCATCTTGAACGACAACCTCATCGACCCGGACAACGTGAATGTGCTCGGCGTGCAGGATGCACTGAACGGTGACTGGACGAACGCGGCGGGCATTGTCGGAGATTGGACCAACGTCGGCGGCATCGTCGGTGACGACAACACGGCCGGGCTGGTCGGCGACTGGACCAACTCGGTGGGCAGCGTCAGCGACTTCCTCAACGACGGCAACTGGGAGCACATCACCGTTCTGGGTGGCGACGTGCACGACTCGCTGAACGGCTGGACCGACACCCTCGACTTCTTCAACGGCAACACCTTCGACGACATCAACACCAACGTCCTCGGTGGCCAGATCGACGAATCGTTCAACGGCGACGGCGGTCTGCTGGGCGGCGGCGTCCTCAACGGTGACGGTGGCCTGGCCGGCGACGGCGGGATCCTCAACGGTGACGGTGGTCTCGCCGGCGCAGGCGGCGTGCTCAACCCCGACGGTGGCATCACCGGCATCGGTACCGGCGACATCCTCGACAACGCGAACTTCGAGCACATCACGGTTCTAGGTGGCGATGTGCACGACTCCCTGAACGATTCGCTGAACGGCTGGGCTTTCGACGACATCAACGTCCTCGGTGCGCAGGACACTCTCAACGGCTGGACCGACTTCCTGAACGCCTGGGACATCGACGACACCAATGTCCTCGGCGGCCAGGTGAACGAAACCCTCAACGGCTGGACGGACACCGTCGACTTCACCGACAACACCTTCGAGGACATCACCGGGGTCGGCGGCAATGTCGACGAGATCGGTGACGTGACCGGCATCGCGTCCGGCGAGGGCGGCCTACTCGGTGACGGTGGTCTGCTGGGCGACGGCGGTGCCTTCAACGGCGACGGTGGCCTGCTGGGCAGCGGTGGACTCACCGGCGTCGGCGGCGACCTCACCGGACTCGGTGACGGAAACACCTTCGACGACATCAACGTGCTGGGTGTGCAGGACGCGGTGGACGATTCGCTGAACGGCTGGGATATCGACGATGTGAACGTGCTCGGCGGCCAGGTGAACGAGACGCTCAACGACTCGCTGAACGGCTGGACCGATGTGGTCGACGCGACCGGCATCGGAGCCGGTGAAGGCGGGCTGGCCGGTGACGGTGGTCTGCTGGGTGACGGTGGCGTCCTCAACGGCGACGGTGGCCTGCTCGGCAGTGGCGACCTGACCGGTGTCGGCGGCAATTTCACCGGAATCGGCGGAACCGTCACCGATTCGCTGAACGCCTGGGACCTGGACCACATCAACGTGCTGGGTGCCGATGTGCACGATTCGCTCAACGACACCCTGGACGACTGGAACTTCGACGACACCAATGTCCTCGGCGGCCAGGTGCAGGATTCGCTGAACGGCCTCGACTTGGTCGACGACGTGTTCAACGGCAACACCTTCGACGACATCGACACCAACGTCCTGGGCGGTCAGGTGAACGAGACTCTGAACGACTCGTTGAACGCTTGGGACATCGACGACACCAACGTCCTGGGCGGCCAGGTCAACGAGACCCTGAACGACTCGTTCGACGCCTGGGACATCGACGATGTGAACGTCCTCGGCGGTCAGGTGAACGAATCGCTCAACGACTGGGACGATTTCCTGAACGGCAACGACATCGTCCAGGATCTGAACGCCGCGGCGGCGGGCATCGGCGGTGCGGTGGCCGGCGACGGCCTGTCCACTACCCCGGCGATGGATGGCGGACTGCTCGACGGCGACGGAGTGTTCTCGGCGCTCGATCCGGCCGCGGTGGCCCCCGACGAGGAGACCAACCCGGTCGGCGGACTCGCCACGACCGCCGCGCAGACGGTCGCCGGTGCCGGTGCCGCAACGGTGCTGGGCAGCCTCGACGATGCGACCGCCGACGCCGCCGGCCTGACCGGGTTCACCGATATGGTCGACACCGGACTGCCGACCGGGCTGGACGAGGTCTACCAGGCGACCGGCGTGGTCGAGAACGTCGGCTCGGGTCTGGAGACCGGCTTCGGCGACGGACTGACCGGTGGCACCGGCCTGGTCGACCAGGCGGCCGACACCGCGTGGGCGGTCGAGAATGCGAAGATGGACCTGATCGAGTCCGGCATCGCGGGTGCCACCGGCGCGCTGGCCGGCGAGGAACTCCCGGGCGTGGACGATGCCGTGCAGACCGGCTGGCTGGACGAAGCCACCGGCCACACCCTGCCGGATCCGGGCCTGCTTGATCCGGGCACCCTGGACCCGAACAGCGTGCTCGATCCGGTGGCGATCACCGACGAATACGATCCGTCGGGTTGGCTGGATGCGACGGGCGACGCCGTCGGCAGTGGCCTGGAGACCGGTTTCGGTGACGGCCTGACCGGCGCGGTCCCCGATCCCGGCACCGGGCTCCTGGATACCGGGACCGGGCTCGTCGACAACGGAGCCGGCCTGGCGGATACCGGGACCGGCGTCGTGGATACCGGCACCGGAGTCGTCGGCGGGGTCGTGGACAGCGTGGGTGGCGTGCTCGGCGGAGGCTACGACTCCGGCTATGACACGGGCTACGACGCCGGCCAGACGGCCTACGATACGGGCCAGACGGCCTACGACTCCGGCTACGACACGGGCTACGACGCCGGCCAGACCGCCTACGACTCCGGCCAGACGGCCTACGACTCCGGTTACGGTGCCGCGGACTCCGGTTACACCTCGGGTTACGACACCGGCCAGTCGGTCACCGAACCGGTTTACGACACCACCACCGGCACCACCGGAGCGGTCTCGGACACCTGGGATCAGGTGGATGTCTCCGGCGCCTTCGGCCCGGGTCTCGGCGCCACCGACACCGGCGTGCTGGGTTCGTCGACCGACACCACCACCGACACCGCCGACGACGGCGGCCTGCTCGGTGGCGGCCTCCTCTGAGAAGGGATCGGCTCCGATGGCGAATATCGCTGAGCAGTCGACAGCACCGTCAGCAGCCACCCCGCTGCTGACGGTGCTGGGGGATACGATCACGGCGGCCCGCGCGGCGGACCGCGACGACCTGGTGGTGCGGTTGGAGGCGGCGGCCCAGCGGTTGCGGGACCCACGCCGGCGGATCATCGTCACCGGCCAGCTGGGGCAGGGCAAGAGCCGGTTCGTGAATGCGCTGCTGGGGCAGTCGGTCTGCCCGGTCGGCGACGATCGCACCACGGCCGTCCCGCTCCAGCTCGAGCACGGCCCGGTGCCGCGGGCCGAGCTGGTGCTCACCGCTCCGGGCGCGGCGGAGACCCGGGTGGAGGTGCCGTTCGCGGAGATCGGCGGCATCGATGCGAACAGCCCGTATGCGAAGGGCCGCCAGATCGTGCGGATCGAGGCGCAGGCGCCGAACCAGCTGCTCGGTGAGGGCATCGTGCTGGTGGACACGCCGGGTGTCGGTGGGCACGGCTCCTCGTACACCACCGGCGTGCTGGGGATGGTGCCGGCGGCGGATGCGGTGTTGGTGCTCAGCGATGCCTCGACCGAACTGACCGAGCCGGAACTGTCCTTCCTGCGGCAGGTGCGTGAGCTGTGCCCGACAGTCGCGGTGCTGCTGACCAAGGTCGACATGTACCCGCACTGGCGGCGGGTCGCCGACGCCGACCGCCGGCATATGGCCCGCGAAGGGGTGGAGGTGCCGCTGATCCCGGTGTCCTCGCTGCTGCGGACCCACGCCCTGCGTCGCCGCGATGCCCAGCTCGGCCGGGAATCCGGCTTCGGTGTGCTGTTCGGTTTCCTCAAGGAGCAGGTCGTCGTCCGGGACCGGATCGCCGCGCAGGCCGCGGTGGCGCGGGAACTGCACTCCTCGGCCGAGCACCTGGCCTTGGCATTGGGCAGTGAACTGATGATGCTGCGTAACCCGGAACGCGCCGACAATGCGGTCCGCGAACTGGAGGCTGCCCGGGACGCTGCCGAGGAACTGCGCCGCGCCTCCGGCTACTGGCAGCAGACCCTGTCGGACGGGATCACCGACCTGATGGGCGATATCGACCACGACCTGCGGGAACGGCTACGGGCCATCGCGCACACCGCCGAGGACTGGATCGACGATCACGACCCGGCCCGGCACTGGCGGGCGATCGCGGAATGGCTCACCGGGACCGTCGACACGGCGCTGGGTGACAACCTGCTGTGGACGCACACCCGCACCGAGACGCTCGCCGAACGGGTCGCCGACCACTTCAGCGCGGTCGGCGCCGTGGACCTTCCGAATATGGACAAGGCGCTCGATTCCGACGGACGGGGCGCCGGTGCGGGCACACTGGCCGATCTGGAACCGGATATCGGTGCCACCAGCAAGGTACTGGTGGGGTTGCGCGGTTCCTACGGCGGTGTGCTGATGGTCGGTCTGGCCAGCACGTTCGTCGGTATGGCCCTGCTGAATCCGCTCTCGATCGGCGCGGGTGTGCTGGTCGGCGGCAAGGCGTACAAGGACGACAAGCAGGTCCGGCTGTCGAAACGGCGTTCGGAGGCGAAGAACGCGGTGCGCCGGTTCGTCGACGACGTCGCCTTCCAGGCCGGCAAGGAGACCAAGGACCGGATGCACCGGATCCACCGGGCGCTGCGCGATCACTACACCGGGGTCGCGGCTCGCTCGCTGCGTTCCATCGACGCGTCACTGAGCGCCGCGCAGGATGTGGCCAGTTCCGCCGCGGCGGACCGCGCCGAACGCACGGCCGAGCTGGAACAGCAGCTGCTCGCGGTCACCGAGCTGCGCAAGTATGCCGACCGGATGCTGCAGCTGCCCGGCGCGAGCCGGGAACGGGCGATGCAACCACCACCGCCCTCGGTGCGGCCGGTGCCGGTTCCGGATCCGCGGGGTGCATCGAGGGCGCGTCCGGCCCCCTGAGGAACTGTTCCCGGCGGGGGCGCCGCCGCTAGGGTGGCAGCGTGGGCACCAGATGTGAACCGGCGGCGACCCGACACCGAGCGGCACCGGGAATCCTCGTCGAGGCCCAGCAGCTGGTTGCGGCGGCGACGCAGGCGCTGGGCCGGGACCCGGCCGCCCGGGCCCGGCTGGCGGAGTGTGCGGCGCGGTTGCAGGAACCGTTGCGCGTCGCCCTGGCCGGGTCGATCAAAGCGGGCAAGTCGACGCTGCTGAATGCGCTGATCGGGCAGAGCGTGGCGCCGACCGACGCCACCGAATGCACCCGGGTGGTCACCTGGTACCGCAACGGCCCGACACCCACGGTGACGGCCTACGACGATTCCGGTGCCACGGCCAACGTGGTGGTCCGGCGAGGAGCCGGAGCACACGGGCTGACCTTCGAATTGGACGGGCTGCGCTGGGATCGGCCGGGACTGCATGCGGTGGACCATCTGGAGGTCCGCTGGCCGACTCCGGAGCTGGCCCGTACCACCATCATCGACACGCCGGGTACGTCGTCGCTGTCGCAGGAAGTGTCGCTGCGTACCACTCGGCTGCTGACACCGGACGGCTCGGGCGCCGAGGTCTCGGGGGCCGATGCCATCGTCTATCTGCTGCGTCGGCTCGACGCCACCGACGTGGACTTCCTGGAACAGATCGGTGGTTCCGGCGGCACCTCCGGACCGCTCGGCGTGGTCGGGGTGGTATCCCGGGCCGACGAAGTCGGGGCCGGTCGCATCGATGCCCTGCAGTCCGCGCGGGATGTGGCGGCCCGGTTCGCGGGGGAACTGGAGCAGACCGGGCTGTGTCAGTCGGTCATCCCGGTGGCGGGACTGCTGGCGTTCGCGGCGGCCACGCTGAGCCAGCCGGAGTTCGCGGCCTTCGAGGCACTCGCGCGGGTGCAGCCCGAGGATCTCGAGGTGGCAATGCTGTCCGCCGATCGGTTCGCCCGGCCGGATGTGGCGTTGCCGGTGCCGCCGATGGTGCGTGCTCAGCTGGCGGACCGGTTCGGGATGTTCGGGGTACGAATGGCGACCGACCTGGTCCGTTCCGGGGTCCGGGACGCATCGGCGCTGGCTGCCGAGCTTTCCGCGCGCAGCGGGATCGAGGAGCTGCGCGCGGTGCTGGATGTGCAGTTCGGGCAGCGGGCCGAGCAGCTGAAGGCGCATTCGGCGCTGACCGCCCTGGATCGGGTGCTCGCTGGCCATCCCGGGCCGGCCGCCCGGGACCTACGCCCACGGATCCGGACCCTGCTCGCCGATGTGCACGGATTCGCCGAGCTGCGGCTGCTCGGCCGGCTGCGCAGCGACGAACTTCCCCTACCGCCCGACGACCTGGCCGAGATGCACCGGCTGGTCGGCGGCTCCGGGATCGCGCCGCATCTGCGGTTGGGGTTGCCCGCCGATGTCGATGTCGCGACGTTGCGTGCACACGCGGTGGCGGCGGTGCAGAAATGGCGGGGCCGGTCCCGGCATCCGCTGGTCGATCAGGCCACGGCCGCGGCCTGTCTGACTGCGGCTCGCAGTGCCGAGGGAGCACTCGCGCAGATACGCGGCTGAGTCCGGTCCGTTCGATTGAATTGATCCCGTTTCAATTCTTCCACCGGCGGGCATCCGCCGGGCTAATTGGTCGACTGCCCAATTCTGTTGGGTTCGCTGTCACCTACCGGTGACAGCGCCGTGGCCGTATTCACATGTAACACGGCCTCAGGTAACGGATTCATAGCAGATTTTCGGCCTCTACCAGGACTTTATCTCGGATTGGCGAGTTTCTTCCGATCAGAATGTAACAATCGGCCAGCAAACGGGGATTTGGGTGCGAGCGCTCGAAAGATACGGATCCGGCACAAACCACTACGTGGAGGAGCCCGAATGACCCCGAATTCGGTCCTGGAGTACATCCTCGACCTGCTGCGTGACCCGGTCGCCGCGGCGAACTACTGCCAGAACCCGGCCCAAACTCTCGCCGACGCGGAGCTGTGCACCACGCCGCAGGAGATCGCCGCCCTGGCACCGACTGTCGCCGGCGCCCTGGACGTCGACTGCGGCAGCCAGCTACAGGCCCTGGTAGCCGCAGGTGCTACCGGCGCCGCAGTCGCAGGAGCGGCAGCCGGTGCCGGTGTCGGCATTGATACCGGCCTGAACACCGATCTGACCGGCAACGCCGCCGCCACCGGCTCGACCGAAGCAGCACTGGGCGGTGCGATCGAAGGCGTCGCAGATCTGAATGCCGAGCTCGGGTCCGGGGTCGACCTGGGTGTCGGTCTGGATGGTGTGCTGGATGCCGGTGCCGGCCTGGGTGCGGGCCTGGATGGTGCCCTGGATGCCGGGGCAAGCCTGGGCGCCGGTGTGGATGCTGCCCTCGGTGGCGCGCTGGATGTGGGCGCTGAGCTGGGTGCCGGCCTGGATGCAGCTCTGGGCGGTGCGATCGAAGGCGTCGCAGATCTGAATGCCGAGCTCGGGTCCGGGGTCGACCTGGGTGTCGGTCTGGATGGTGTGTCGGATGTCGGTGCTGGTCTCGGTGCGGGCCTGGATGGTGCCCTGGATGCCGGGGCAAGCCTGGGCGCAGGCCTGGATAGTGCGCTGGATGTCGGGGCCGGCCTGGGCGCTGCCGTGAATGCGGGTGCCGGTTCGAGTGGTGGTGTAGATGCCGCTCTCGACACTGCCATGGACGGTGCGCTGGAGGTGGGTGCCGATCTGGGCGCCGGGGTGGAGGCCACCCTCGGTGGCGCGCTGGACGCGGGCGCTGAACTGGGCGCCGGGGTGGAGGCCACCCTCGGTGGCGCGCTGGACGCGGGCGCTGAACTGAGTGCCGGCTTGGATGCCGCTCTCGATGCAGGTGCTGAGGTGGGCGCAGGACTCGGCGGCGCGGTAGGTGTCGGCGGGGACTTCGGCACCGATCTGAACGCGGGTCTGGACGGGGCCTTGGACGGTGTTTCGGGTATCGGCGCTGATCTCGGTGGTGTGTTGGATGCGGGTCTGGAAGCCGGTGCTGAACTCGGGACGAGCCTGGACGGTGCGGTCGACGCGGGTGCCGGTGTCGGCTCGAGTCTGGATGCCGGTGGTGGTCTCGCAGCCGGTCCGGACAGTGCGTTCGAGGCGGGCGCCGGTATCGATGCGGCCGTTGACGGTGCGCTGGATACCGGTGCGGAGTTGAGTGCCGCCGCGGTCGGTGATACCGGTGCTGCGGTGGGCGGCACGTTGGACGGTTCCCTCGGTGCGGGGGAGGATCTCGGGGCGGAGCTGGGTGGTGCAGTCGGTGTCGGGGCGGGCCTCGGTGCCGAGCTGGGTGCTGGGATCGACGGTGCCTTGGGGGCCGGTGCCCAGGTCGGTGCGGAGCTGGATGGTGCGACCGGTATCGAGGCCGGGATCGACGGCGCGGCCGCTGGTGTCGATGCCGCTCTGAACGGTTCACTTGGCGCCGCAGCCGATCTCGGGGCGGAGCTGGGTGGTGCAGTCGGTGTCGGGGTGGGCCTCGGTGCCGACCTGGTCGCCGGCGTCGACGGTGCGGTGGGCGCCGGTACCGACGCGGATGCCGGTGTACACGCCGGATTCGGTGGTGTCCTGGACGCGGGCGCGGAACTGGGCGATGCCGGAGCGGAACTCGGTGCCGGGCTGGGAGGCGCCTTCGGCGGTGGGATCGGTATGGGTAGTGCATTCGATGGTGCGACCGGTATCGAGGCCGGGATCGACGGCGCGGCCGCCGGTGCCGAGGCAGGTGCCGGTGCGGCGGCAGCCGTCGAGGCCGAGGGGGCGGCAGCTGCCGGCGTCGGAGCCGGGGCGGGTGCGGCGTTCGACGGCAGTGCGACAGGTGGTTTCGATGTCGACGGCACGATCCCCGGAGCCACCGGTGGTGTGCAGGCCGGGTTGTCCGGACTCGGAAGTGCCGGAGCCCAGCTCGGGTCGGCCGGGGCCGGGATCGGTACCTCGCTTGCCGGAGCCGGAGCCGCCGGGGCGCAGGCCGGGATGGCCGGCGTGGGTGCCCAGCTGGGGGCCGGTGCGGCCGGGGTCAGCGCATCACTGTCGGGTGTGGCGGCCACCGGCGCCCAGGCCGGTGCCATCGGCGTTGCCGAAGCCGGTGGGCAGCTCGGTGCGGCAACCGGCGGAAATGTCGGTGCCGGGCTGGAGACCGGACTTTCCGGGTTCGCCGATGTGACGGCCGGTGCCGGGGTGGACAGCGAACTGTCCGGATCTGCGAATACCGGTTTCGACGGTGAACTTTCGACCATCCTCGACGGCGGAGGCGGCCTCGGTGGAACCGTGCAGTCCGGTTTCGACGCCGGCATGTCGGGTGCTGCCGAACTCGGCGCAGGTCTCGAAACCGGCCTGTCCGGCGCGGTCGACGGGGCCGGACAGCTCGGCGGCATAGTGGAAACCGGTGTGGACTCGACGCTTTCCGGTGCGGCCGAAGGTGCCGGGCAGCTCGGCGGTGTTGTGGACGCCGGTATCGCCGGTGCGGCCGCAGGTGCCGGGCAGCTCGGCGGTGCTTTGGACGCGGGTATCGCCGGTGGGGCCGAAGGCATCGGCGCGGTCGGCACCGGTGCGACGACCGGACTGGGCGGTGCCGTGAACTCCGGCCTGGAGACCGGGCTTTCCGGTGCCGGGCAGTTGAGCGGCGCGGCCGGGACCGGCCTGTCCGGTGCGTCCGACGGTGCCGCACAGCTGGGCGCCGCCGGTATCGGCCTGGAGACCGGGCTTTCCAGCGCCGGCCGGCTGGACGGTGCGGCAGGTGCCGGGCTGGACGGTGCGCTGGAGTCGGCTGCCGGTTCGGCGACCGGGCTGTCCGGCGCCGGACAGTCGACCACCGACGCGGTGTTCGGTGCCGAATGGCACGGCACGGGTTCGGAAACAGCTATTGCGGTCCCCGGAGCTGCGGGTGCGCAGGCCGGGGCGGGAGCGGAGGCAGGTTTGTCCGGCACAGAATTCGATACGGCGGCCGGTACGGATGCTGCGGTGTCGGCGAATCAGGTTTCGGAAGTGTGGTCCACGGTGGACGTGGCCGACGCCTTCGGGACCGGAACCGCTTTCGGCTCCGGTACCGCAGTCGGCGCCGGCGGCGCATCGCTCACCGGCACCGGGTTGTTCGGTGATACCCAGGCCGGCCTCACGGCGGGCACCGTACCCGCCGGCGCCGCACACACCGACGGCCTGCTGGACTGAGAGGAATACACGACGCGATGGGTATGCCTGCCGCGACCACCACACCGCCGGCAGCCCTGCCGGCGGTGCTCGGTGACACCATCGCCGCCGCCCGCGCCGCGGGCCGCGACGATCTGGTCGCCCGCCTGGAGACAGCAGTCGAGCGGGTACGCGACCCGCGGCATCGCATCCTCGTCGTGGGGCAGGCGGGCCAGGGGAAGAGCCGTTTCGTCAATGCGCTACTGAACCTGGACGTCTGCCCCGTGGGGGAGAACGGCACCACCACGATCCCGATGCAGTTGGTCCACGGCCCACAGCCGCGTGCCGAGCTGGTGCTGGCGGTGCTCGGCGCGCCGCACGCCCGGGTCGAGATACCGGTGGCCGAGCTCGCCGCGGTCGGCGAGCATCACCCGCTCGCGGCCGGCCGCCGGATCGTCCGGATCGAGGTCGCGTTGCCGAATCCGCTGCTCGCGGACGGTGTGGTGCTCACCGATACCCCGGCCGTCGGCGGTCGCGGCGCCGGAACCGGGGTGCTGGGGATGGCGGCCGCCGCCGATGCCGTGTTCTTCGTCTCCGACGCCTCCACCGAACTGACCGATCCGGAGCTGGCGTTCCTCCGGCAGGTGCGCCGACTGTGCCCGGCGGTCGCGCTGCTGTTCACCAAGACCGACTTCTATCCGCATTGGCGCCAGGTGCATTCGGCGAACCTGGGACACCTGCGCAACGCGGAGCTGGACATCGCAACCCTGCCGGTTTCCTCGGTGCTGCGCACCCACGCCCTGCGGCTGCAGGATGCCCAGCTCGGGGCCGAATCCGGATTCGGTGAGCTCTACCGGTACCTGCGGGAGCAGGTCGTCGCCCGCGACCAGGCCACCACCCGCGCCGGCGCGTCCCGCGAACTGTCTTCTGCAGCCGAACATCTGGCCCTCGCGTTGGGCAGCGAACTCATGTCCTTGCGCGATCCGCAGCGCGGCGCCGCAGCCGTCCGGGACCTGCAGGCGGCGAAGTCGGCTGCGGAGCAACTGCACCGGCAAGCATCGGCCTGGCAACAGACACTGTCCGACGGCATCACCGACCTCGCCGGCGATATCGACCACGATCTCCGCGACCGGCTGCGCACCATCGCCCGCGACGGCGAGGAATGGATCGACGGCCACGATCCGGGCCGGCACTGGTCCGCTATTTCGGAATGGCTCACCGAGACGGTGGACACCGCACTCGGCGACAACCTGCTGTGGACCTACGAGCGCGCAGAAACCCTGGCCGACCGGGTGGCCGACCACTTCCGTGCCGCCGGTTCGGTCGATCTGCCCGAGGCGATCACCGGCCCTCAGGCTGCCTCCGGCGGACACGTCACTGCGGCGGCGACGCTCGCCGATCTGGAACCCGATATCGGCTTCGGGTCGAAGGTTCTGGTCGGGGTCAAGGGCTCCTACGGCGGTGTGCTGATGGTGGGCCTGGCCACGACCTTCGCCGGGATGGCGATGCTGAATCCGGTCTCGGTGGGGGCCGGGCTGCTGGTGGGCGGCAAGGCCTACCGCGACGACAAGCAGGCCCGGCTGGCCCGCCGACGTTCCGAAGGCAAAGCCGCCGTGCGCCGGTTCCTCGACGATGTCGCCTTCCAGGCGGGCAAGGAAACCAAGGACCGGCTGCACACCATTCACCGCAGCCTGCGCGACCACTACGCCGGAGTCGCCGAACGCAGCCTCCGCTCGATCGACGAATCACTGCGGGCCGCGCAGGCCGCCGAGAACACAGCTGTCGGCCGGCATGCCGAACGGGTGGCGACCCTGGAACGCCAGCTCGCTGCCGTAGCGCAGCTGCGCCGCCATGCCGAGCTGCTCCGCTCGCAGGTGTCCGCCGGTGCGCATCGTGCACCGGAAGCGCTGGAACCGGTGCGCAACTGACACCGAGATACTTGCGCTATTTGCACAGAAACAACACGATCTGTGCAGATTCCGGCCGATCGGCACGGGTTGTGTGCGAACAGCGCAGTGCTGCGCCAGACTGGAGGCGTGGGACAGCACGCTGTCGTACAGGATCTGCTGAACCGCGCGGGCACCACCTACGCCGCCGCGGCGGGGATCACCTTGGCGAACAAGCCGGCACCCCTGTTCCGGCTGCTGATGCTGGCCGAACTGCTCAGCACCCGGATCTCGGCGAAGATCGCGGTGGTGGCGGCGCGGGAACTGGCCGACAGCGGGTACCGCACCCCGCAGCGGGTGGCGGATGCCGAGTGGCAGGAACTCGTGGATGCGCTGGGCCGGGCGCACTACGTTCGGTACGACGAGAGCACCGCCGCCCGGCTCGGGGCCAATGCCCGTACCCTCCTCGACCGATACCGGGGTGATCTGCGCAGGCTGGCCGAGGAAGCCGATCACGACCCGACCCGAGTCCGTGACCTGCTGCAGCAGTTCAAGGGGATCGGCCCGGTCGGCGCCGATATCTTCCTGCGCGAGGTGCAGGATGTCTGGCCGTGGGCGGGCCCGTACTTCGACGACCGCGCCCTGCGTGGCGCCGCTGGAATGGGGCTGCCCACGGGCCCGGACGGTCTCGCGGCGCTGGCGCCACCGGGGCGGGTCGCCGACCTGGCGGCCGCCCTGGTTCGGGTATCGCTCGAAGGGCATCAGTGAGCTGATCTCCGAGTCGCCGGCCGGTGCCGAGACGCTGAAATCCTTCGCCGATCGGAACCGGTGGGAATAGACCGCGGGACGTCTCTGTTGTCCAGTTCGACAGTCTTGAGCGTCACAGACTCAAGTTCCAGTTGACTCCGGCCCGCCGGGGCAGGCAGGATTGAGTCCACCACGCTCAGCGTTGCTGGGACCGTGCTCCGTGAGGTGTTCGAGGCGAGGTCCCGGGAGGGCGCTCGAGTCGCCCGGACATCCACACACAGATATGTAGACAACAGGAGGAACCACTATGGCTCGTGCGGTCGGAATCGACCTCGGGACCACGAACTCGGTCGTGAGCGTTCTGGAAGGCGGCGAACCGGTCGTCGTCGCGAACTCGGAAGGCTCGCGCACCACCCCCTCGGTCGTCGCGTTCGCGAAGAACGGTGAGGTCCTCGTCGGCCAGCCGGCGAAGAACCAGGCCGTCACCAACGTCGACCGCACCATCCGCTCCGTCAAGCGCCACATCGGCACCGACTGGACGGTGGAGATCGACGACAAGAAGTACACGTCGCAGGAGATCAGCGCGCGCACGCTGATGAAGCTGAAGCGCGACGCCGAGGCCTACCTCGGTGAGGAGATCACCGACGCGGTCATCACCGTCCCCGCCTACTTCGAGGACGCCCAGCGGCAGGCCACCAAGGAGGCCGGCCAGATCGCCGGCATGAACGTGCTGCGCATCGTCAACGAGCCGACCGCGGCCGCGCTGGCCTACGGCCTGGACAAGGGCGACAAAGAGCAGACCATCCTGGTCTTCGACCTCGGTGGCGGCACCTTCGACGTCTCGCTGCTGGAGATCGGTGAGGGCGTCGTCGAGGTCCGCGCGACCTCCGGTGACAACCACCTCGGTGGCGACGACTGGGACAACCGGATCGTCGACTGGCTGGTCGACAAGTTCAAGGCGAGCCAGGGCATCGACCTGACCAAGGACAAGATGGCCCTGCAGCGCCTGCGCGAGGCTGCCGAGAAGGCCAAGATCGAGCTGTCCTCGAGCCAGAGCACCTCGATCAACCTGCCCTACATCACCGTCGATGCGGACAAGAACCCCCTGTTCCTGGACGAGCAGCTCTCCCGCGCCGAGTTCCAGAAGATCACCTCCGACCTGCTGGACCGCACCCGTGCGCCGTTCCAGTCGGTGATCAAGGACGCCGGTATCAACGTCGCCGATATCGACCACGTGGTCCTCGTCGGTGGCTCCACCCGGATGCCCGCCGTCTCCGAGCTGGTCAAGGAGCTGACCGGTGGCAAGGAGCCGAACAAGGGCGTGAACCCGGACGAGGTCGTCGCCGTCGGCGCCGCCCTGCAGGCCGGTGTGCTCAAGGGTGAGGTCAAGGACGTCCTGCTGCTCGATGTCACCCCGCTGTCGCTGGGTATCGAGACCAAGGGTGGCGTGATGACCAAGCTCATCGAGCGCAACACCACCATCCCGACCAAGCGTTCGGAGACCTTCACCACGGCCGACGACAACCAGCCGTCGGTGCAGATCCAGGTGTTCCAGGGTGAGCGCGAGATCGCCTCGCACAACAAGCTGCTCGGTTCCTTCGAGCTGACCGGCATCCCGCCGGCCCCGCGCGGTGTGCCGCAGATCGAGGTCACCTTCGACATCGACGCCAACGGCATCGTGCACGTGACCGCGAAGGACAAGGGCACCGGCAAGGAGAACACGATCAAGATCCAGGAGGGCTCCGGCCTCTCCAAGGAAGAGATCGATCGGATGGTCAAGGACGCCGAGCAGCACGCCGCCGAGGACAAGGCGCGTCGCGAGGAGGCGGAGACCCGCAACCAGGCCGAGTCGCTGGTGCACCAGACCGAGAAGTTCATCAAGGATAACGAGGACAAGGTCCCGGCGGAGACCAAGTCCAAGGTCGAGGCCGCGATCGCCGAGGCGAACGAGGCGCTGAAGGGTACCGATACGGCCGCCGTGAAGGCCGCGGTGGAGAAGCTGGCCACCGAGTCGCAGGCGCTGGGCCAGGCGCTGTACGAGGCGCAGGCCGCCGACGCCGCCGCATCGGGTGACGGTGCGGGTGCCGCTCAGGGTGCCGACGACGGTGTCGTCGACGCCGAGGTCGTGGACGAGCCGATCGACACGGAGAAGAAGTGACCGAGGCCAACTCCGATCAGGAGTTGATCACGGAGCAGGAGCAGGACTCGGCCCCGGCCGCCGAGGCAGGCGCGGAGAACGGCGGCGCCGCGGTGGACACCGCGGCGCCGGCCGAAGCCGGCGACGAGCTCGCCGAGCGCACCGCCGACCTGCAGCGGCTGACCGCGGAGTACACCAACTATCGCCGGCGCGTCGAACGTGACCGCAAGACCGCGATGGACGCGGCCAAGGCGGCGGTGGTGACCGAACTGCTCGGTGTGCTGGACGATCTGGACCGGGCCCGGGCGCACGGCGACCTGGAGACCGGCCCGCTCAAGGCGGTCGCCGACAAGCTCGCGAGCGCCCTGCACAAGCAGGGCCTCGAGGAGTTCGGTGCGGAGGGTGAGCCCTTCGACCCGACCCTGCACGAAGCCGTCCAGCACGAGGGTTCCGGCGCCGATCCGGTGATCGGCGTGGTCATGCGCAAGGGCTATCGGCTCGGCGAGCGGGTGCTGCGGCACGCGCTGGTCGGGGTCACCGATGGCGACGGTTCCGAACAGCCGGCCGCCGAGGCCGCGGGGTCCTCCGGGACCACGGCGCCGTCCGGGACCGCGGAGGCATCCGATGCCGATGCCGACGCGACCGAGTAGCAGCGACACGAGAGGAGGAGATACCCGGTGAGCCAACGGGAGTGGATCGAAAAGGACTTCTACAAGGAGCTGGGTGTCTCCTCCAGCGCCTCGCAGGACGACATCAAGAAGGCCTACCGCAAACTCGCTCGGGATCTGCATCCCGATGCCAATCCCGGCGATACCAAGGCGGAAGAGCGCTTCAAGGCGGTCAGTGAGGCCCACGCGGTGCTCGCCGATCCGGCCAAACGCAAGGAGTACGACGAGACCCGCAGCCTGTTCGCCGGCGGCGGATACGGTCGCGGTGGGTTCAACCCCGGTGCCGCGGGCGGCTTCTCGCAGGACTTCAACATCGGCGACATCTTCGGTGGCGCCGGTGGCGGGGACGGCGGGCTGGGCGATCTGCTCGGCGGGCTGTTCAACCGGGGCGGATCGCGCGGCGGTGGCAACCGGCCGCGCCGGGGTGCCGATGTGGAGACCGAGACCACGCTGGGCTTCCGGGAGGCAGCCCAGGGGGTGACGGTCCCGCTGCGGATGACCAGTCCCTCGCCGTGCACCACGTGTCACGGTTCCGGCGCCAAGCCGGGGACCAGCCCGCGGGTCTGCCCGCACTGCAACGGGTCCGGGGTGGTCAGCCGCAACCAGGGTGCGTTCGGCTTCAGTGAGCCGTGCGACGACTGCCGCGGCACCGGCTCGATCATCGACGACCCGTGTGCGGACTGCCACGGCTCCGGTGTGCAGAACCGGACCCGCACCATCACCGTCCGGATCCCGCCCGGGGTCAGCGACGGTCAGCGGATCCGGTTGGCCGGCCAGGGCGAGGCCGGGCTGCGTGGTGCCCCGTCGGGCGACCTGTTCGTCACCGTGCACGTCAGCCAGGACAAGGTTTTCGGCCGTCAGGGCGACGACCTGACCCTGGTCCTGCCGGTGAGCTACAGCGAGCTGGTGCTGGGCACCACGGTTTCGGTGCCGACGCTGGAGGGCCGGGTCGGCGTGAAGGTACCCCCCGGTACCGCCGACGGACGTACCCTGAGGGTACGTGGTCGCGGCGTGCCGAAGCGCGGTCCGCAGGGCGGCGCCGGGGATCTGCTGGTCACCGTCAAGGTGGCGGTTCCGCAGCATCTCGACTCCGAGGCCACCGAAGCGCTGCAGCGCTATCAGGATGCGGAGAAGGCGAGTGGGTTCGACCCTCGTGCCGGATGGGCAGGTGCGTGATGTCCGACGATCCGAGGAATGCGTCCGGCGGTTCGCGTACCGAGTTCTTCATGATCTCGGTCGCGGCTCAGCTGGCGGGAATGCATGCGCAGACCCTGCGGACCTATGACCGGTTGGGTCTGGTGACGCCGCAACGTACTTCGGGCGGCGGACGGCGTTATTCGTCCCGGGATGTCGAACTGCTGCGCGAGGTGCAGCGGTTGTCCCAGGACGAGGGTGTCAACCTGGCGGGGATCAAACGCATCATCGATCTCACCAACGAGGTGGAACGCCTGCAGCAGCAGGTGGCCGAGCTGAACGCTGAGGTGGAGCGGTTGCGGGCCGGATACCGGCCCGATCTCGCACCCGCTCAGCGGAGTACGGCTCTGGTGGTGTGGAAGCCGCGTCATCGGCGCTGAATACCTCGGGCCCCCGGTTCGCCCGTCGCGGATGCGACGTGGCGGACCGGGGGCCCGCCGGTATCCGGACAACACTCGGCGATCGGCTGGAAACCTTCCAGCAACCCACTTATTCGGCGACGGTTCCGATGTTCGTTCCGGGAAGGATGCCGGATTCCGTGAACTTTCCGGGACGGACGTACATCTCGGATCAGCCCGTTTCGGTGGATATGGGCGGCGGATACGGACATCTTTGCAGATCTGCGGTCTGTTTCAGTCCACAATTGCTGGCACCCACCTTGGTTTCAACAAATAACAAGCGTGATGTTTAAAAGTAGGATTCCCTAGTCGGCAAACCTCACATAGACTCTCGGCATCGGCTGCTGACGAGTGTCCCTGCAGCACCATCACTCGCCGGCGTGGCTAGCTCTTCACTGGCGAAACGAGGTAGTGACACACATGGATTCGCGCACTGTCGCTTTGATTCGGACGACGTTCAAGGCGGTTGCTGCGGAGGATGGTGGACCGGAGAAGCTGGCCGGATCGTTCTATTCGATCCTGTTCACCGATTACCCGCAGGTACGTGACTTCTTTCCGGCGGCAATGGACGCCCAACGAGACCGATTGGTCAAGGCGATCTCCTATGCGCTGGATCGGCTCGAGGAACTGGACAAGCTGCTTCCGTTCCTCGCCCAGCTCGGCCGCGATCATCGCAAATACGGTGTGCAGCGCGCGCATTACGCCGCCGTCGCCAATTCGCTGAAGAACGCGATGCGCCGTACCGCCGGCACCGAGATGTGGACCGACGAGGTGGACCGCGCCTGGGACGAGGGGTTGGCGCTGATCAGCGGCGCCATGATCGATGCGGCGGAGAAGGAGTCCACACCGCCGGTGTGGACCGCCACCGTGCGGGAGCGCAAGGACGTGCTGCGGAATCTGACCGTCGTCCGGCTGCAACTGGACCAGCCGATGCAGTACGCCGCCGGGCAGTATCTGAGCGTACAGATCCCGGCCCGGCCGCGGATGTGGCGATACCTGTCGCCGGCCAATCCCGCGAATCCCGAGGGCGAGATCGAGTTCCACGTCCGGAGTGTGCTCGGCGGCTGGGTGAGTCCGGCGATGGTCTCGCACACCGCGGTCGGTGACCAGTGGTTACTCGGTCCGCCGCTGGGCGGCCTCGGCATTCCGCGCAATACCAAGCGGAAGATGCTGATGGTCGGGTGCGGAACCGGGATCGCGCCGCTGCGGGCGCAGCTGATGGCGATGGCGCAGCGGCGGGTGAACCCGAAGGTGCACCTGTTCGTCGGCGGCCACCATCCGTGCGACCTCTACGATCTGCAGGCCCTGAGTGGGCTGGCCATGGCCAACAAATGGCTGACCGTCACCCCGGTCACCGAGAGCGACGACAACCCCTGGTGGTACTACGACGAGGCGGGTCGTGCGGCAGAGCTACCCGGTCTGGAACCGCGGATCACCGGGCAGATCGGTAAGGTCGTGGCCGGCTACGGGGCGTGGGCGGATCGCGATGTGCAGATCGTCGGTTCGCCGTCGATGGTGCAGACCACCAAGTTCCGGCTGATGGCCGCCGGCACCCAGGCCAAGGCGATTCGGCACGATCCGCTCTTCTGAGCGGGCTCAGCCCACGCCCTCCACCTGGATCCGCTCGGCCGGAGTTCCACCGGCGACGAGCGCGTCCACCGTCGCCCGGGTCATCGCCGGGGAGCCGCACACCAGCACCTGATGCCGATCGAACGGCCCGTGCGCGGCCGCCACCTCGCCGACGGTTCCGTGCCGGAGCTGGTCGTCGGGGAAACCGATATCCACCCGGCAACTCTCGTACCATTCGTCGCGCGCTCGCGGGTCCTCCGCGCTCGCCACCGTCGGGATCACCGTCAGCCAGGGCAGTTCGCCCGCCAGCAGGAACAGCATGTCCGAGGCGTAGAGGTCGCGCGGCGACCGGCCACCGTAGAACAGCACGGTGCGCGGCGGGTCGGGGTGTCGCGCCAATTCCAGGATCGCGGCACGCAGCGGCGCCAGCCCGGTGCCACCCGCCACCAGGACCACTTCCTCGCCCGCCGGATCGATGTGGAATGTGCCGGCCGGTGCGCTGATCCGCCACTGGTCACCGGGCGAGGTGTCGGCGACGATGGCCTCCGAACACCACCCACCGGGCACGGTGCGGACGTGGAATTCGAGCTTGCCGTCCAGTGACGGCGGCAGTGCCGGGGACAGCCGCCGCCGCAACCCGGGCTGCTGCGGCACCTCCACCAGCACCGATCCGCCGGGCGGGAACGGCACGAAATCACCGATCAGCCGGATCACCGCCACGTCGTGGCGCAGTCGATGATGACCGACCACCGTCGAGACGCCAACCGGTTCCGGACGGTCGGCCGGACGCGAATCATTGCTCACCGTGCCGAATCTAGTCGACGGCGCCACGGTGCGCGGTCCACTCGGCGGTGCCGCCCGCCGCGACCGTTCATACGACCGCGGACCTTCGAGCATGGTCGGACCCGGACATGCCGACGCTTCGGAGACGCGTGCTGTGCCGTACCGGCACACCGTTCGAGCCGATCGCCCGGCCGGTGCAGCGCGGCCTGATCTATCACCCTGGCCGGGACACGCCGCTGCCCGGTCACCCGGCCGGTGCAACGCGGCCGGCCCGGCGGTGACGAGGTGGTGGAGATCAGACCGGGTCGGCAGTGATATCGGATTCCGGGGTACCCGCCGAGATCAGGGTGCGGCGGGTCTCGGTGATCATCCTGGGCGAGCCCGAGATCTGGATCTGATACCCCGCCCAGGAACCGAAGCTGGCCACCACCGCGCCCAGATTTCCGGTCAGGCGCCGATGCATGCCGTGCGGCGGTTCGACCGGTGCGTCGGGGGCCCACCACGGGTTGACCTTCTCCGCACTGACCGGAACCACGGTGAGCCAGGGGTTGCTCTGCGAGAGCTGCCACATGTTGTCCACGTCGTACAGGTCGCACGGGTAGCGGCCGCCGATGAAGAAATGCACCCGCGGATTGACCCCGCGCCGGCTCATCTCGATCAGCTGGGCGCGCAGCGGGGCGATCCCGGTGCCGGACCCGATCATCAGCACATCCCGGCCGCTCGCCCGGTCCACCTGGAGACCGCCCAGCGGTGCGGCGATCTTCCAGCGGTCGCCGACCGAGGTCTCGTTCACGATGGCCGGGCTCACCCAGCCACCGTGGATCTTGCGGACGTGGAACTCGATCTCGCCGTACGGGTTGGCCGGGATCGCCGGGGAGAAGTACCGCCACATGTTCGGCCGCTGCGGCACCGCCACCGGGACGTACTGGCCGGACTGATAGGGGATCGGGCTGTCGGCCTGCAGCCGGATGATCGCCAGATCCTCCAGCACCCGCCGGTGCCCGACGACGGTGGCCTCCCAGAACGGCTGCGAAGTGTCGGAGTTGGCGCCGATCGCCATGGCGGCCGAGATCAGGATGGTGATGTCGTGCCAGCCCTCCTCCAGCTCCCGGGTCCAGCGGCTGCCGTGGAAGGTGCGCAGACCGGCCAGCAGCGACCGGCCGGCCAGGTCGTAGTGCACGGCCTCGACGCCGTACTTGCGGTGGTCGCGGGCCAGCTGCTCCAGGAAGTTCTGGGCGCGATCCCAGTCCTCCAGGTTGTCGAGAACGAACTGCACGGCGGTGGTCAGCCGCTTGGGCTGCATATCCATTGCCGGTGGGAACAGCTCCCGCAGGGCGGGCATCTCGGTGAACAGATGGCCGTAGAAGGCGCTGATCAACCGCTCGGCGCCGCCCGGTGCATCCAGCACCGCACGGAAGTTGTCGCGGACCAGCGCTGCGGAACGCGCATCCACGGCCGTTTTCCTTTCCCTCGTTCCGACGAACCGGGCCGCCACGCGGCGGCCCGACGTCCAGTATCCCCCGAAACGTGCCTTTCGGTATGGGAACGGGGAGTGATCCTTTACCCAATCGATCGCCGGGCAAACCAGGGTATGCGCCGGAACCGGAAAAATTTCGGCCGATCGGTGCGTCAGATGGCGATAACGGTCTTGCCGCGGGCGCCGGAGAGGCCGAGCACATTGGGGGCGGCTTCCAGTGGCACGATCGCCTCCACCGGAACCACCAGATCACCGGTGGCGACCCGGTTCAGGAGCTGTCGCAGCTCGGCCCGGCCGGCGCGGGACTCGAAGTTGCCCCCGGTGATGCCGTGCTCGCGCAGGGTGTCCTCGTCGGCGGTGAAGGTGGTGGTCCAGTATTGGCCGCCCTTGCGGACCACGCTCAGCAGCGGCAGGAAGTCGGCACTGCTGCCGACCAGGTCGAACACCACGTCCACACCGTCGGGGTGGGCGAAGTGGACCGCATCGGCGGTCGGCGAGGCCTGATACCCGGCCTGGTCGGCCCGGGTCAGATGGTTCGGGTCGACGGCCGGGGAAGCGGTGTAGTCGATGGTCTCGGCGGCGCCCAGCCGGGTCACCTGGTCGGCCGAGTCGGCGCGAGCGGTGGCGATCACCTGCGCCCCGGCCAGGTTGGCCAGCTGGACCAGGAACGAGCCGACCCCGCCGGTCGCGCCGACCACCAGTACGGTCTGCCCGGACCGGATGCCGGCCGCCTCGACCAGGCCGAGCGCGGTTCCGGCGGCGGTGGGCAGGGCGGCGGCGTTCGTCGCGGACACCTCGTCGGGGATCGGCACCAGCGTGGCGTCCGCGGGCAGGGGGGCGTACTGGGCCCAGCAGCCGTGCCCGGCGCGCCCGGCCAGGAACTTCCCCAGCACCCGGTCGCCGACGGCGAATCCTTCGACGCCGGTGCCGACCGCGGAGACGACCCCGGCGCCGTCCAGGCCCAGGATCATCGGGAAGTCGTGCGGCATCGAGCCGTCCAGGATGCCGTCGGCCATCTTCAGGTCGAACGGGTTGACGCTCGCCGCGTCGAGTGCCACCTGTACTTCGCCCGGTCCGGCGACCGGGGTCGGGGCATCGGCGAGCTCCGGGCTGCTTCCGAACTTCTGAACCACGATCGCGCGCATCTGCAGACTCCTTGCGGTGTTCGGCTCCGCGTCGCCGGGGACTGCGGGGCTCGTCGGGTCCGGCCTGGCCAGCGCCAATGGTAGGCGCGGGCACGGTGGCGGGGCCATGATTGTCCGGTGCGGGTGTCGCGGGCCGGAGATCCGCCGAATTTCGACAGACTTGAGCGGAACAGACTCAACTCTCGGTGCGTTGAACTCAACAGGATCGGTGCTCGGCGGTGCGACCTGCCGGGCACCCGCTCGTGACTACTAGGAGAAGGGTGACACGTGGACTCGTTCAATCCCACCACCAAGACCCAGGCGGCCCTCACCGCCGCCCTGCAGGCGGCCTCCGCCGCGGGTAATCCGGAGATTCGTCCGGCGCACTTGCTGGTGGCGTTGCTGGATCAGACCGACGGCATCGCCGCCCCCCTGCTCAAGGCTGTCGGCGTCGATCCGGCAGCAGTGGGCAGCGAGGCCCAGAGCATCGTCGACCGGCTGCCGCAGGCCACCGGCGCGACCACCACCCCGCAGCTCGGCCGGGAGGCGCTCGCCGCCATCACCGCCGCGCAGCGGCTGGCCACCGAACTCGGCGACGAGTACGTCTCCACCGAACATGTGCTGGTCGGGCTCGCCGAGGGCGATTCCGATGTGACCATGCTGCTGAAGAAGTACGGCGCCACCCCGGAATCGCTGCGCGAAGCCTTCACCACCGTCCGCGGCAGCGCCCGGGTGACCAGCCCGGACCCGGAAGGCAGCTACCAGGCGCTGGAGAAGTACTCCACCGACCTCACCGAGGCGGCCCGGGCCGGCAAGCTGGACCCGGTCATCGGCCGGGACACCGAGATCCGCCGCGTCGTGCAGGTACTCTCCCGGCGCACCAAGAACAACCCGGTGCTGATCGGGGAACCCGGCGTCGGCAAGACCGCCATCGTGGAAGGTCTCGCCCAGCGGATCATCGCCGGCGATGTGCCGGAGTCGCTGCGCGGCAAGCAGGTCGTCTCACTGGACCTGGGTGCCATGGTTGCCGGTGCCAAGTACCGCGGTGAATTCGAGGAGCGGCTCAAGGCCGTGCTCGAGGACATCAAGAACAGCGCCGGACAGATCATCACCTTCATCGACGAGCTGCACACCATCGTCGGCGCGGGTGCGACCGGGGAATCGGCGATGGACGCCGGCAACATGATCAAGCCGATGCTGGCCCGCGGTGAGCTGCGCCTGGTCGGCGCCACCACGCTGGAGGAGTACCGGCAGAACATCGAGAAGGACGCCGCGCTGGAGCGGCGGTTCCAGCAGGTGCTGGTGGGCGAGCCGTCGGTCGAGGACACGATCGGGATCCTGCGCGGCATCAAGGAACGCTACGAGGTGCATCACGGCGTCCGGATCACCGACTCGGCGCTGGTCGCGGCCGCTACGCTGTCCGACCGCTACATCACCTCCCGGTTCCTGCCGGACAAGGCGATCGACCTGGTCGACGAATCGGCCTCCCGGCTGCGGATGGAGATCGATTCCCGGCCGGTGGAGATCGACGAGGTCGAGCGCGCGGTGCGGCGGCTGGAGATCGAAGAGGTGGCGCTGGCCAAGGAGACCGACGAGGGCTCCAAACAGCGCCTGGAGAAGCTGCGCTCCGAACTCGCCGACGACCGGGAGAAGCTGAACCAGCTCACCACTCGCTGGCAGAACGAGAAGAACGCCATCGACGCCGTGCGGGTGCTCAAAGAGGAGCTGGAGGCGATGCGCGGGGAATCCGAGCGGGCCGAACGCGACGGTGACCTCGGCAAGGCCGCCGAGCTCCGATACGGCCGCATTCCGGCCGCGGAGAAGCAGCTCGCCGAGGCGGAGGCGGCTTCGGGTGCCGCCGCCGACGGTGAGGTGATGCTGAACGAGGAGGTCGTGCCCGACGATATCGCCGAGGTGGTGTCCTCGTGGACCGGTGTCCCGGTCGGCAAGATGATGGAGGGCGAAACGCAGAAGCTGCTGCGGATGGAAGCCGAGCTCGGCCATCGAGTCGTCGGTCAGGCCGAGGCCGTGCAGGCGGTGTCCGATGCGGTACGCCGCGCCCGCGCCGGGGTGGCCGACCCGAACCGGCCCACCGGCTCGTTCATGTTCGTCGGCCCCACCGGTGTCGGTAAGACCGAGCTGGCCAAGGCCCTCGCCGACTTCCTGTTCGACGACGAGCGCGCCATGGTGCGCATCGATATGAGCGAGTACTCCGAAAAGCATTCGGTGGCTCGCCTGGTCGGTGCCCCGCCCGGATACGTCGGCTACGACCAGGGCGGCCAGCTGACCGAGGCGGTACGGCGGCGGCCGTACACGGTGGTGCTGTTCGACGAGATCGAGAAGGCCCATCCGGATGTGTTCGACATCCTGCTGCAGGTGCTCGACGAGGGCCGACTCACCGACAGCCAGGGCCGCACCGTCGACTTCCGCAACACCATCCTCATCCTGACCTCGAACCTGGGTGCGGGTGGTGACCGCGAGCAGGTGATGGCCGCCGTTCGTGCGGCGTTCAAACCGGAGTTCCTGAACCGCCTCGACGATGTGGTGATGTTCCATCCGCTCGACGAGGAACAGCTGGAATCGATCGTCGACATCCAGCTGGACCAGCTGCAGAAGCGGCTCGCCCAGCGCCGGCTCACCCTGGAAGTCAGCGATTCGGCGCGGTTCTGGCTCGCCGTGCGCGGCTACGACCCCGCCTACGGTGCCCGCCCGTTGCGCCGGCTGATCCAGCAGGCCATCGGCGACAGCCTCGCCAAGGAACTCCTGGCCGGTGAAGTCACCGACGGTGACACCGTGAAGGTGACCGTGGACGACAAAGGCGAAGGCCTGATCGTCGGCACCGGCGCCCGCACCGCATAACCTCCCGCTGGGACCGGTTCGGTCGCGGTCTCAGGCACGGCTGCGCCGCATTGCCGGTCCGGCCCGGCCTGCGTCGGCCTCGCCGCGCGATCGTGGCCGGCCGGTTCCCATCCGTCGCGGTGCCGCTCTCGACCGGCCTCGGCGGGGGCTGGGTTCGGTGGTTCCGGCTGAGGTGGGTGCCGGCCGTCCCACATGTATGAGTGGGCGGCGGGTGCCGGGACGTCGCCGAGCCGGGACTCAACTGCCTGGGCGGACCGGCGTGAGGTCGGTGCCGGCGGGGGGTCGTAGCCGCCGGAGCGTGCCGTCCATTCCGGTGATGAAAAGCGCCCAGGAGTCGGCGTCCCGCGCGATACGCACTGCTGTGGGGCCGTCCGGCGGGATACGGATCGGGGCCGGCTTCAGCAGTCCGGCGGCGATGGCGCAGGCGGAGCCGTCTCGGGGGTCGACCTGGTAGACGTTGCCCAGAGCGTGATCGGTGACGAAGATCAGGCCGTCCCGGGTGGCTTCGAGATCGTCGGGAACGGCAGGCAGGCGCGGGAAGGCAGTGACGACCGTGCGGTCGGCCGGCGCATCCAGCGGGATCCGGTGGATGCGCGTGAAGATGTCCGTTGCGAACACGGCGGTGCGGTCAGGGGTCAGGGCGAGACCGTTGGTCATCGGCAGTGCGGCCCAGGCCGGATCGAACTCGGCGGTAGCAGGCCGGTATCGGGCGATTCCGGTCGGTGGTGCGCCGATGCCACGGGTGCTGATCAGCAGGTCGCCGTCGGGCAGCAGGAGTAGCCCATTCGGGCCGTTCAGATCGGTGAGCAGGGTGTCCACCGTCCCGGTATCCCGGTTGTACCGCTCCAGCGTGCCGGTACCGGTGAAGTTGTTTCCAGTCAGAAAGTAGACCGATCGGTCGACGACTTGCACGCCGGCGGGCCGGAACAATCCGGTCACCAGCTTCTCCACGTGCCCGGTACGGGATATATGGGCGAGGTAGCCGTCCATTATCCCGGTGACGAAGAAACCGCCATCGCCATCGGTATCCAGATTCTCCAGATTGCCGACCCCGGATACCAGGATGTTCTGGGTCCAGCCGGATGTGCAGTCGGCTGGGAGGTCGGCGCGGGCGATGCCGGGGCCGATTGTCGCCGTCCCGGCCAGCGCTGCGGCAACGATTCGGGCCCCCAATCCGAACATCATGTGCCACAACGTACCCCGGGTTCGTCCCGGAGTTCGACCGATGAGTGGCTGCACCCGTTGTGGAGAACCCGCCGAAGTCGCCGGGCGGCATGCGGGGCAAAGTTCGGTCCGCATGGTTCGCAGCGGGCTTACCCTGGACGGTATGACGACGCCGAAGGATCCGTGGGCGCGGCCGGGCGACGAGCCGACCGAGCGGCTCGGTTCGTCGGATCCGGGGGCCGGGCCCGACCCGACCCAGGCGCCCGTGGAAACCACCAAGGCCTACGGGGTGGGCGAAGGGGACAGCTGGAACCAGGACCCGTGGGCGCAGCCGACGGTGCAACAGCCGACGCCCGGACAACCGCCGCCGCCCACGAACCCGACGCAGGAACTGCCGCCCTATGAGGCGCAGTGGGGTACGGCGGAGACCCAGCCCGGTTACGGTCCGCCACCGGGATACGGTCCGCCGCCACCCGGTCCGGGCGGTGACCTGCCGCCGGGTCCGCCCGAGGAGCCGAAACGGCACACCGGACTGCTGATCGGCCTGGGGCTCGCGGTGGTGGCCCTGGTCGGTGCGCTGGGCGTCTTCGCGGCACTGCTGCTGACCGGTGGTGACTCCGATTCGGAATCCGCGACCGGTCCGACCACCACCACCGGTTTCCGGGTGCCCACGACGACACCGGCGCCACCGACCGATCCGGGCTCCGGCGGGCTGCCCGGTTTTCCCGGAATCCCGGGCCTCGGTGAGAATTTCGGCGCCGCAATGGGCACCATCTCGGAGAACAGCGACGGGGTGATCGTGCTGGATCGGCTGGGCGGCGAGGCCACCCGGGTGCGCTACGACGAGAACACCCAGGTGGTTTCCCTGGCCGGTAACAACGCCGAAGATCTACCGGTCGGTGACATGATCATGGTGCAGGGAGAGAAAGGGCCCGACGGCGAGATCCGGGCCGCGATCATCATCAGCACGTCGTTGTCCGGTGGACCGCGATGACGCGCGCACGCGCGTCGAAGGTGGCACTGCCGGGCATCCGCGGCTGCGGCTGGATAGGGTAGGCGACGATGACGGCAATGTGGTTCGGACTGGCGGCGATCGCACTCGTGGGTGCGATCGTCCTGCTGTACTTCGATCGGATCCAGCGTCAGCGGACCGGTCACGCCCGGCAGTCCTGGGCGAAGTCACAGGGCTACACCTACGTGTCGGTCGAGCCGGCACTGGCATCGACCTGGCGCCGCGGTGCGATGGCCAAACTCGGCTACCTCACCGCGGTCGATGTGGTCTCGGGCATCCGTAAGGGCGAGAAGTTCGTGCTCTTCGACCTGGAGGACGCCGCGACGCTCGTCGCGGTGCGCCGCCAGATCGGCTCCGAGATCGACGTGGACATGCGGCTCAAGACCGCCGCGCCGCCCAAGGACGCCGATCTGGAACTTCTCGGTGCCATCGGCGATCGCGTCGTCTTCGCCACCGACCCGGAGATCGCCCGGCACGCGGTGGATCAGCGGATGGTCGCGTTCATCGAGACGCTCCCGGATACCGTGCAGATGCTGTGGAGCGAGGGCAACTGGACGCTCGGCATGCTCGCCGTCGGCACCGGCTCGAAGGAGTGGGAGGCCACGATCGATGCGGTGCTGCGGCTGTCCGGCCTGCTGCATGTGCTGCCGCCGGTCGCCGACCCGCTGGACGGCTACGAGGAGCGTCCGGCACGGCGCGACAACGCGCTGGAGGACACCGCGATCACGCCGATGCCGGCCTTCGACGATGCCGACGACGGATACGACGCCGACGGGTACGACGCCGACTACGCGGACTATCCGGACGAGTCGGCGGCCCGCCGAGGTGACGACCGGCCCTATCCGGGCGAGGCATCCGGTCGGCGGGATCCGGACGACTACGACGCCGACGATTACGACGACTACCCGGCCGACGCCGACTACGCGGACGATCATCGAGCCGAATCGTATCGGGGCGACGACTATGCCGACGAGTTCCGTGGAGCCGGTTCGGCCGCCGTATACCGTGACGACGATCCCACCGGCGACGACCGGGACGATCCAGGCCCGTATGCCGACGGCGACGACTATGCCGACAGCGACGGCTACGGCGATGGTGCCGGCTACGACGACCCCCCGGCCCCGCGTCGCCCGTCGCTGGCCGTCGTGCCGGACGCCCGGCCACGTTCCGCCGAAGCCGGCCACGACGACGACATGGATTCGTCCGCGCAGCCGGGCGGGCCGTTCCATCCCGGGTTCCGGCCGTATCAGGGACCGCAGTGAGCGCTGCCGATCCGGTCCGGCTGCCCGGCGCGGCCCGGCCGGTTGCCATGGTCACCGGCCCTACCTCGGGCATCGGTCGGGAATACGCCACGCGGCTGGCTGCCCGCGGCTACGACC
Source organism: Nocardia sp. KT25-26 (assembly GCF_056627695.1). Classification (NCBI taxonomy): domain Bacteria; kingdom Bacillati; phylum Actinomycetota; class Actinomycetes; order Mycobacteriales; family Nocardiaceae; genus Nocardia; species Nocardia sp. KT25-26. The sequence goes on from NZ_CM152813.1 coordinate 700,955, forward strand.
TGGTGCTGGTCGCCCGGGACGAGGCCCGGCTGCAGGCGCTGGCCACCGACCTGGAACGCCGCTACGCCACCGCCTCGGAGATCCTGACCGCGGACCTGGCCGACGCCGCGGACCGGGCCCGGGTGGCGGAACGGGCCGCCACCGGTATCCGCTTCCTGGTCAACAATGCCGGTTTCGCGCATTCCGGGGAGTTCTGGGAGTTGCCCTACGAGCAGCTGCAGGCCCAGTTGGATGTCAACGTCACCTCGGTGCTGCAGCTCACTCGCGCGGCCCTGCCCGCGATGATCGCCGCCGCCGAGGGAGACATCGTCAATGTCGCGAGTGTGGCCGGGTTGATCCCCGGACGGGGGTCGACCTATTCGGCCTCCAAGGCCTACGTCGTATCCTTCAGTGAGGGGTTGGCCGGTGGGCTCGCCGGGACCGGAGTCCGGATCCAGGCGCTCTGCCCAGGGTTCGTCCGTACCGAGTTCCATCAGCGAGCCGGCATCGAGATGTCGGGGACGCCGAAGCCGATGTGGTTGTCGGTGGACCGGGTCGTGTCCGGTTCGCTGCGCGATCTCGACGCCGACCGGGTGATCAGCGTTCCCGGCGTGCAGTACAAGGTGCTCACGGCGGTGGCCGGACTGATCCCGCGCGCCCTGCAGGTCCGAATGAATCGTGGCCTGTTCAATTCACGCGGAAGGACCTGACAAGGATGATCGACCAGGCACGCGAGACCGACGCGCCGGTGACCGACAGCGCGGCGGCGCGCGAGCAACTGGCTGCGCTGGTGCGCGAGCTGGCCGTGGTGCACGGCAAGGTGACGTTGTCGTCCGGAAAGGAAGCCGACTACTACGTCGATCTGCGGCGGGCGACCCTGCACCACCGGGCCGGGCCGCTGATCGGGCAGCTGCTGCGCGAACTGGTCGCCGATTGGGAGTTCGACGCCGTCGGCGGCCTCACCATGGGTGCCGATCCGGTCGCGCTCGCGGTGATGCACGCACCCGGCCGGCCGATCGACGCCTTCGTCGTCCGCAAGGCGGCCAAGGCGCACGGAATGCAGCGGCAGATCGAGGGCCCGGACGTCGTCGGCAAGCGCGTCCTGGTGGTCGAGGACACCACCACAACCGGAAATTCTCCACTCACCGCGGTGCGTGCGCTGCGCGAGGCGGGAGCCGTCGTCGTGGGTGTTGCTACCGTGGTCGACCGGGAGACCGGGGCCGATCAGGTGATTGCCGACGAGGGTTTGGAGTATCGTTCGATCCTCGGGCTGTCGGACCTGGCCCTGAGCTGATCCGGATGACGACGGGGTCACCGGAATGTTTTTCGAAGGACGTGTGAGTCACCTGTGGTGAGCATTGCAGTAAGGAACAGCCGCGAGAACGTCGCGATGCTCGGGATCGGGGCTTACCGCCCGCAGCGTCTCGTCAGCAACGCCGACGTATGTGAGGTGCTGGACTCGACGCCCGAGTGGATCTTCGAGCGCACCGGCATCAAGAACCGCCGCTGGATCAGCGGCGACGAAACGCTGCGTTCGATGGCTGCCGCCGCAGGTGACCGGGCCCTGAACAACACCGGCATCGATCGGGAGAAGATCGGTGCGCTGGTCCTGTGCACCTCCAGCTGGCTCAAGCTCACCCCGCACGGCGCGCCCACCGTGGCCGCCGATCTGGGCATGAACGGCATTCCGGCGTTCGACCTCACCTCCGGGTGCGGCGGCTTCGGCTACGGACTCGGCGTGGCCGCCGACCTGATCCGGGCCGGATCCGCCGACTATGTGCTGGTGATCGGCGCCGAGACGATGACCGTCGGCCTGGACCCGACGGACCGCGGCACCGCGATGATCTTCGGTGACGGCGCCGGCGCCGTCGTGGTCGGTCTCAGCGAGGAGAACGGCATCTCGCCCACGGTGTGGGGCAGCGACGGCGAGAACGCCGAGGCGATCGCCCAGGACGTCGACTTCCTGGAGTTCATGGAGAAGGCGCAGCGGCTGCAGGGCACCGATCCCGAGGTGGAGCCGGTCGGCCGGATGTCGCTGCATATGGAGGGTCCGAAGGTGTTCCGGTGGGCCGCGGTGACGCTGCCGCGGGCGCTGTCGGATGCACTGGAGATCTCCGGGGTGGCCAAGGACGATATCGAGGTCTTCATCCCGCACCAGGCCAACGCCCGGATCAACGAGCTGATGAAGAAGAACCTCGGGCTCGCCGACGAGATCCCGATGGCCAACGACATCGAGAACACCGGCAACACCTCCGCGGCCTCAATTCCGCTGGCCATGGAGGAGATGCTGGCCAGCGGTAAGGCGAAGGGCGGCCAGCTGGCGCTGCTGCTCGGGTTCGGTGCCGGGCTCAGCTACGCGGGCCAGGTGGTGGTCCTGCCGCCCGCCCCGAAGGAATCGAGCCTGTAGTGCCCGCCGGCTCCGCGAGCCTTCGGCGCCGGGCCCATCGATCGTTGCGGGCGGGATACCTGATCGCGGCCGCCGCCACCGTATACGGCGCCGTCAGCGGCCGGGACCGGTTCCAGCAGGTGGCGAAGCCGCTGCTGATGCCGTTGCTGGCCGCCGACTACCTGCTCACAGCCGGTTCGCGCCCGCCCGCGGCCGATGCGCCCGGCGGCCTCCTGCGGGCGGTACCTCCTGCACCGGGGACCGCCGAATCCGGCCGTCGACCGACTGACTCGTCCGTCGCCCCGAATGCGTCGGCCCGTCCCCCCGAGGGACCGGCCCCGGATACTGCGCTGCCGGGTACCGGAACCGGCAACCCCGGACGGCAGCGCGTGACGTCGGTAGGTGCCGAGCCCACGCACGAGGGGTCGGTCGACGACGAACCTCAGGGCACGGGTGCGGGTGCCGCCGAGACCCGCGGTATGGCCGCGGTGGATGCCGAGAGCAGGCCCGTGACGTCGGTGGACGCCGAGTCCCGGCGTGCGGCCGGGGGAGATGCCGGGCCTGGGCACGGGTGGGCAGCGGACGCCGGACTTCCGCCCTCCCGGTCGGTGGACGATGGGCGCACCGGGCCGGATGTGGACCGGCTGCTGCTGGCCGGGGCGTTGACCGCGGCGACGGTCGGTGATGTGTTCCTGCTGAATCCCGACGACGACCGGCGCTTGGTGCGGGGGGCCACGGCGTTTGCCGCCATGCAGTCGGCGTATGTGGCGCGTTGGCTGCGGTTGGGGGCCCGGCCCCGGGCCGCCGTGGTGGTGCCCCGGATGGTGGCCTGGGCGGGTGCGGCCGGGCTGCTGGCCGCTCGGGCGCCGAGGTTGGCTGTGCCGTTGACCGCCTACGGGGCTACCCTGGGCACCGCCGCGGTTCTGGCCTCCGATCCCCGGCTGGCACCGGACGCGGTACAGGTCGCGGGGATGAATGTGCCCGGTGCGGATCCGCGCAGCCGCCTCGGGCTGGGCGCGCTGCTGTTCACGGTTTCGGACGGCCTGATCGTGCTGCGCCGGTTGTTCGCGCGCGGCGACCGGGCCCGCCGCACCACAGAGGGCGTCATCCTGGCCACCTACGCCGGTGCCCAGTATCTGCTGACCGATCCGGCGCTGTACCGCCGCTGACCGCTCACAACACCAGCATGATGTGGTCGCGGTCCGCCGGATCCACCCGGACGGAGACCGTGCTGCCGACATCCAGCACCGGTCGGTCGATCGGCATCAGGTCGTAGACGATCGACCCGTGGTAGCTCGACGATCCCGGGACGGTGAGCTCGAGATCCAGTTCGGTCAGTTCACTGCCGTGATCGGTGCGGGCGAGCGGTTGCACCCGTTCGATGCGGGCCCAGCCCTCCAGTCCGTGCCGGCGCAGCCTCCGGTCCTCCCGCGACGGCCGCTGGGCAAGCAGTAACCCCACCCCGGTGAGGCTGCCGAACAGCCCCACCATCATCAGCACCTGATACGGCAGAGTCCCGGGCGGTGAACGCGGCGCCAGCCAGCCGATCCACACCGCCAGCGAGACCAGATATATCGACACGACGACGACCATCGTGCGCAGCACACGGACATGATCCATCCCGGTCACCTACCCCGGGTCGTTGATTCGTACCTCCAGGATAGTGCGCGCCGGTGTCCTGCGCGGCTAACCCTTGCGGCCGACCAGAGCCGCCGGATCGACCCGGATCGGAGTATCGGCGACGTCGATCGAGATCGCCCGGGACGTTTCGGCGACGAGTTCGTAGTGATCGTCGACCAAGCGGTATGCGGTGATCGATACGGGATCATCGAGATCGACCAACCAGTAGTGCTCGATTCCCGCCTCGGCATATTCGGCGAACTTCGTGACCCGGTCTGTGCGGCGGCTACCCGGCGAGAGGATTTCCACTGCAAGCGCGACGTCCTCGGCGTCGAAACGGGCCGGATTCGCGTCGACCGCCTCGGCCGGGACGACGACTACATCGGGGGCGCGCACCGTCGGAAAGGCGCTCTCGCTGATCACGACCTCACAGTCGGGCAGGGCCTCCCACTTCTCCGGGAGTTGTGCATCCAGCTGGTGAACCATGCGGCCACAGGCCCGCTGGTGCAGGGCCAGCGGTTTCGGTGACACGACGAGTACCCCCTCCACCAGCTCGAACTGCCGACTGTTGTCCTCGGGAAGCGCATCCCAATCCTGCATGCTCAGCAGATGATCGGGCCACGGTGCCGCCATTTGTCACCTCCTCGTCCGCTCGGCACCATTCTGGCACAGCGGCGGCTGGTTCTACCATCGTCGGGTGCGTGAGTCTGAGATGCCGGAACCGGTCCGGAATGCGGAGCTACCAGCCGGAACAGCGGAGCAGTCGCTGCCCGGTCCCACCGAGTGGGGCGAGCATCCGCACGGGCTCGGGCCGTGGGTGCAGGAGTACGGCGAGCCGGTGCCGGACGACGAGCGCTACGACCCCGAACTGCTCGCGCACGGCGACCGCCGCAATGTGGTGGACGCCTACCGGTATTGGTCCCGGGAGGCGATCGTCGCCGATATCGACAGCCGGCGGCATCCGTTCCATGTGGCGATCGAGAATTTCGGCAACGATGCGAACATCGGGACCGTGGTGCGCACCGCCAACGCGTTCGCGGCGGCCGCCGTGCACATCGTGGGCCGGCGGCGCTGGAACCGGCGCGGGGCCATGGTCACCGACCGCTACCAGCACGTCCAGCACCATGCGACCCTCGGCGAGCTGCGCGAGTACGCCGCGGTGGCGGGATTGACGATGGTCGCGGTGGACAATGTGCCCGGCGCGCAGCCGCTGGAAACGGCCCGGCTGCCGCGGAACTGCCTGTTCGTCTTCGGTCAGGAGGGCCCGGGGGTGACGCCGGATGCGCAGGCCGCGGCCGAGTTGACGGTGTCGATCGCGCAGTTCGGTTCCACCCGCAGCATCAATGCCGGGGTTGCCGCCGGTATCGCGATGCACGCCTGGATCCGGCAACATGCGGACCTTTCCGCAGCCTGGTAGCCGACCCGAAGTGTGATTGTCATCGAATCAGCGACAGATCGGTAACAAATCGGGCGCGAGAACGGGGCAGAAACTGGCACCATAGTGCTATGACCCCGCGTAGCCGGCGCTTGCAGCCCACCGAACGCGCCGGTTCCGCCAGCCGCACCACCTCTGCGGTCTGGTCCGAGCGCGCCGATCTGGCCGAGGCTGCCGTCCTCGCGCGACATCTACGTCCCCTGTTCGGGCTGCCGGGCACCGAGCTGGGTGTGGTCGGCTGGCCCGCGACCCGGCGGGAACGACTGTTCCTGAAATGGCACTACTGGTGGCAGGCCCATCTGCTGGACTGTGCGATCGATGCCGCCGAGCGCGTGCCCACCCCGCAGCGGCGCCGCCGGATCGCCACCATCGCTCGCACCCATCGGCTCCGGAACCTCACCGGCTGGACGAACCGCTACTACGACGATATGGCGTGGCTGGCCATCGCCCTGGAAAGGGCCGTCCGCACCCAGGAGCTGACCAGGCTGCGGCGCGGATTGCGGTCCCTGCAGAACGAGCTCTACGACGCCTGGGCCCCGGACGTGGGTGGCGGCATTCCGTGGCGGGTGGGCAGCGATTTCTTCAACGCGCCCGCCAACGGTCCCGCCGGTATCGTGCTCGCCCGGCTCGGCGCCCAGGAGCGTGCCACAGCGATGGCCGACTGGCTGGACGCCACCCTGCGGGACCCCGAGACCGGTCTCGTCTTCGACGGCATCCATCAGCCCGCACACGAGATCGAACGCCCGGTCTACAGCTACTGCCAGGGTGTGGTGCTGGGGCTGGAGACCGAGCTGGCCGTGCAGACCGGGCGGCCGCGGCACACCGAGCGGGTGATCCGGCTGCTGACGGCCGTCGAGGAACGGCTCACCGCCCGGCTGGTGATCACCGGCGGCAGTGGTGGCGACGGCGGGTTGTTCAATGGAATCCTGGCCCGTTACCTCGCCGACGTCGCGTTGCGGTTGCCGGGCGAGGACCGGACCGAGCAATCTGCGCGGCGCACCGCGGCGGCGATCGTCCGGGCCTCGGCCACCGCCGCCTGGGCGAACCGGCTGGAAGTCGAGGGCGAACCGCTGTTCGGCCACGACTGGACCGAACCGGCGACCCTGCCGGGCGGCAGCCTCGGCGCCGGCTATTCGACACCGAACGGTTCGGTCACCGCATCCCGGATCCCCGAGCGGGACCTGTCCGTTCAACTCTCCGGCTGGCTGCTGATGGAGGCCGCGTACCGGGTGAGCGACGCCGGGCTGTGAACTAGGCGGTGCTCGATTCGCCTGACCCTCGAAGCCCTCCGTGGTTATGCTGCGCTGCCGCCTCCGGGCTGCCGAGATCAGGCGGTGCTCGATTCGCCTGACCCTCGAAGCCCTCCGTGGTTATGCTGCGCTGCCGCCTCCGGGCTGCCGAGATCAGGCGGCGGACTCCACGTCGAAGTCCTCGGTGGGGCGGGCCATTTCCTGCCGGTACTGCCGGATGCCGAGCACGGTCGCCACCACGAGTCCGATGACCAGCGCCGTGACCACGGCGGGCATCAACCAGGGCACCCGATCCAGGAAGCCGCCCGCGTAGAACCCGATGAGCAGCAGTACCGGCGCCCATCCGATCGCGCCGAGGGTGCTGGCGATCGTGAACTTGCGGTGGTCCATCCCCGCCGCCCCGGACACCAGCGGGCACAGGGTGCGTACCCAGGGGATCCAGCGGGAGACCAGGACGGCGAGGAATCCGTGGCGATGCAGCAGTTCGGAGACCTTGGCCAGGTTCTCGGTGTTGATGTAGCGGCCGTTGCGCCGTGCGACGAGATGATGGCCGGTGCGTTGCCCGATCGTGTATCCGACCTGGTTGCCGGCGACGGCGGCGATCATCGCGCCCACCGACAGTGCCCACACCTGTTTCTCGCCGGCGCTGTGCGAGGCGAGCACGATGCCGGCCGTGATCAACATGGAATCGCCGGGTAGGAAAAGGCCCAGGATCACCGCGCATTCCACGAATACGAAGGCGATCACGATCGTCCACACCAACATGGGGCCGGCGGTTTCGAGGGGGGCGAACCCCGACGCCGTCAGTCCCGTCATGCGCTGTCCTCCATCACCCAACTGCCGGGGCTTCGTGATTGTGTGGCCGGTTTGCGGGCCGGCCGCACTCCATCATGCCGCCAATGCCCGATCGATGTGATCCGGCAGGGCGATCCGATGGCCGGCGCAGCCGCTACGCTGTGCCTGTGTCGCGATCAACGGGAACATATCTGCTCGACGCGCTGCGTGGCGGGCTCATGGGTACGGCCGAGGTCGTGCCCGGCGTCAGTGGTGGCACCATCGCGCTGGTCACCGGGATCTACGACCGGCTGATCCTGTCCGCCGGGCACACCGTGACCACCGCGAAGCTGCTGGCCACCGACGTTCCCCGGGGCCGGGGGACGCGGCGGGCCGCACAGGAGTTCCGCAACGTCGACCTACCGTTCCTGCTGGCGGTCGGCCTGGGCATGGTGGCCGCCGCCCTGACCGCCGCCAAGCTCGTCGCTCCCTTGGTCGAGGACCATCCGCAACGGACCTTCGCGGTGTTCTTCGGCCTGGTTTTGGCGTCGCTGTGGGTGCCGTACTCGGAGTCCGGCCGGAACTGGTCGGCTCGGGAGTGGCTGATCGCCGCCGCCACCGCGGCCGCGGCCTTCGTGTTCTCCGGCATGCCCCCGACCGAGATCAGCGACCCCAACCCGCTGCTGGTGATGGTGATCGCCGCGGTGGCCATCTGTGCGCTGGTACTGCCGGGTGTCTCGGGATCCTTCGTGCTGCTTGCGACCGGTATCTACACCACGACCATGGACGCGGTGAACAATCGCGAACTCGGCTACATCGCGGTGTTCGCGGCCGGTGCGGTGCTGGGCCTGAGCTGCTTCGTCAAGGGGCTGCAGTGGCTGCTGGAGCACCGGCACCGGGTCACCATGGTCGTGATGACCGGCCTGCTCGCGGGTTCGCTGCGGGCGCTGTGGCCGTGGCAGCCCTGGGAGGAGGACAGCCGGACCCTGCTCGCACCCAGCGGTGACGTTCCGGTGACGGTGGCGTTGATGGTGGCCGGTTGGCTGCTGGTGGTCGGCATCATCGTGATCGAGCGGCGGTCCGTTCGATCCCGGGCGGCCGAACCGGCCGATGCGATCACCCAGCCGGATATCGACTCGACTCGCTGCTGACCTAGGCTGTCCGCTGACATAATGCTCTCAGCGCTTACAGCACCACACGCACCACACGACTGAGCGCACGGACACAACGGAGGTCTCCCAGTGCCTATCGCGACTCCCGAGGTCTACGCCGAGATGCTCGGCCGGGCCAAGGCCGACCACTTCGCATTTCCGGCCATCAACTGCACGTCCTCGGAGACGATCAACGCAGCCATCAAGGGGTTCGCGGACGCGGGCAGTGACGGCATCATCCAGTTCTCCACCGGCGGCTCGGAGTTCGGCTCCGGCCTGGGCGTCAAGGACATGGTGACCGGTGCGGTGGCGCTGGCCGAGTTCGCGCACGTGGTTGCCGCCAGGTACGACGTGACCATCGCGCTGCACACCGACCACTGCCCGAAGGACAAGCTGGACACCTTCGTCCGGCCGCTGATCGCGCTCTCCCAGGAGCGGGTCAAGCGCGGGGAGAACCCGCTGTTCCAGTCGCATATGTGGGACGGCTCGGCCATCCCGATCGACGAGAACCTCGAGATCGCCAAGGAACTGCTGAAGCAGGCCGCGGCCGCCAACATCATCCTCGAGGCCGAGATCGGTGTCGTCGGTGGCGAAGAGGACGGCGTCGAGGCCGAGATCAACGACAAGCTCTACACCTCGCCGGAGGACTTCGAGAAGACCATCGACGCCCTCGGCGCCGGTGAGAACGGCAAGTACCTGCTGGCCGCTACCTTCGGCAACGTGCACGGGGTGTACAAGCCGGGCAACGTCGTGCTCAAGCCCGAGGTGCTGGCCGAGGGGCAGCGGGTGGCCGCCGCGAAGCTGGGCCTGGGCTCGGATGCGCAGCCGTTCGATTTCGTCTTCCACGGCGGTTCCGGCTCGCTGAAGTCCGAGATCGAGGCGTCGCTGAGCTACGGTGTGGTGAAGATGAACGTCGACACCGACACCCAGTACGCGTTCACTCGGCCGGTCGCCGGGCACATGTTCACCAACTACGACGGTGTGCTGAAGATCGACGGCGAGGTCGGCAACAAGAAGACCTACGATCCGCGTAGCTACCTGAAGAAGGCGGAGACCTCGATGGCCGCTCGCGTGCTGGAAGCCTGCCAGGACCTGAAGTCTGCGGGCCGTTCCATCTCGGCCTGAGCGTCACCGGAGTCGGCGGGTCCGATCTCATGAGTCTGGATATCCGTGTGCTCGGGCCCGTCCGGCTGCTCATCGGCGATGCGCCGGTGGCAGTGGGCGGGCCCAAGCCGCGAGCTCTGCTGGCCGCGCTGACGATCAACCGGGGCCGTGCGGTGTCGTCGGCGGCGCTGGCCGAAATGGTGTGGAACGAGGATCCACCGGATGCGTATGCCGCCAGCCTGCAGGTGTTCGTCTCCAACATCCGCAAGGCGCTGCGCACCGCCGGGGTCGATCCGGCGACCGTGCTGCACACCGAATCGTCAGGGTATCGCCTCGAAATCGACGACAGTGAATGCGATCTCGGCCGTTTCGAGACCTCGCGGCAGGCCGGGGTGCGCTGTTCGGAGATCGGCGACCATCCGGGTGCCGCGTTGCAATTCGGTGCCGCGCTACGGGAATGGTCCGGCCGGGCACTGGCCGACCTGCGCGGGCTGCAGTTCGCCGACGGCTTCGCCACCGCGATGGAGGAGGAGCGGCTGCTTGCCGCCGCCGCCCGGATCGATGCCGAAATCGCCTGTGGGCGTAGCTCGACGGTGATCGGCGACCTGGTCGCGATGACCAACGAGCACCCGCTCCGGGAGCCGCTGTGGGGCCAGCTGGTGACCGCGCTGTACCTTTCCGGCCGGCAGGCCGACGCACTGGAGGCGTGCCGGCGGGTGCGGACGGTGCTGGCCGAGGAGCTGGGCATCGACCCGGGGCCCGCCCTGACCGAGCTGGAGCAGCGGGTGCTCCGGCAGGAGCCGCTGAACACCGTGGAGTTCAAGCGATCCGAGCAACTCGTCGCGGCGATGAGCGAGACGGTGACGGAGGCGCCCGGCGATCTGCGCGGCGGTGTGCTGCACCTGGCGGACGGGCGCAGCGTCGTCATTCCCCGGCACGGTCTGCGGATCGGCCGGATGACCGACAACGATCTGGTCGTGGACGATCCGAAGGCCAGTCGCTACCACGCCCACATCCTGCCCGCCCGGCGCGGGTTGATGATCAAGGATCTGCGCTCGGCCAATGGTGTCTACGTCAACGAACTGCCGATCGAAGCCGGCGCGCTGCTGGCCGACGGCGACGTCATCCGGGTCGGGTCCACCGAACTCGCCTTCCGTTCCGGCTGATCGATCGGCGCCCCCGGATCCGGCTCAGGTGAGCCGGACCTCGGCAATGGCGCGCCCGAAGAGCTTGCGCCCCTCCGAGATTCCGCTGAGCAGCACGGTGGCGGTGCGGCGTTCGGGATCGACCGCCTTGACCTTGCCGGAGAACTCGATCTCGCCGGCGGCGGTGGCCGGAACCGGCACGTACCCGGCGAATCGCACGCTCAGCTTCTCGATGGCGGTGGGGTCACCCAGCCAGGACACCAGGTAGTCGGTGGCCAGGCCCATCGTCAGCAGCCCGTGCGCGACCACGGTGGGCAGACCGGCCAGCTGGGCGGCGTGGTCGCTGAAGTGGATCGGGTTCGGATCGCCGGAGACGCCGGCGTAGTTCACCAGATCGCCGCGGGCGACACGCGCCATCGCGCCGGGTAACTTGTCGCCGGCGGCGACCTCGTCGAAGCCGGGTGTGGTGTTCACGGCGGCGGATTCGCGCACCGGGGCCGGCGCGGGCCCGTCCACCGGGATCAGGACCTGGTCGGCGCGGACCCCGGCGATCACCTCCGGCCGGGCCTGCATGCTGATGTTCTCGACCGCCGCGACGATGTTCGCGTCCACCTCGGCGCCGCGGCGGGCCACGATCGTGGTGGTGCCCTGCTGCGCCACCTCGCCGTCCTGGTTGGTCAGCACGAACTTCACGTTCACGAAGTCGTTGTCCCCGAACTGGCGGATCGACTCCACCTCGATCGAGGTGGCGATCCGTTCCCCGGGCTGCATCGGCCGGAAGATCTCGAAGACCTGGTCGGTGTGCAGGACCTGGGACAGGTCGTACTGGGTGAGCACGTTTTCCAGCAGCGCCCGCGTCGCGGTCCAGCCGATCACCGACGAGAAGGTCGGCGACGCAACGATGCCGTCGTAGCCGAGCTTTCGGCCGTCGGCCTCGTTCTGGTGCGCGGGATGGCAGTTCTGCACCGCGCGCGCGAACTCACGGATCTTCTCGCGGCCGACCTCGTAGTGATCCCGGATCCGGTACCGGCGCCCGACCAATGTTGCGGTCGATTCGGCATCGCTTCGGGTTTCGGCACCGTCGGAGGCAGGCTGTGCCACTGTTTCCTGACTGCTCATGATCCGGGACATGTTACTGATACCCAGGGCGAATGACCACTTGTGTGTGACTCCTATTACCAGGCAACGTTTGTGCGAGTTCAGCGCCTGTGACGGGCATCGCACCTCCTCGCGTCGAAGGCGAGGTGACGGCGCTCACTGCGGCACATTCGTCGGGTCGCAGACCTTCCAGCCGTCGGCGGTGCGCTCCAGGTCGAAGGTACGGGCCGTGCGATTGTCCGGATCGCCCGAGCTGTACACCGTGGCCTCGGCCAGCGCCGCATCCTCGGTGATCTGTACCGCGTCGACGCTGGCCACCTGCGGCACCGAGCCGTGTTCCAGGGCCTGCTGATGCACGGCGGCGAACTGATCCGGTGCGATATCGCGGTAGTACTCGTGCAGCGGACCGCAGGTCGTCGCCTGCAGCGCGGCCAGATCGCCGCTCTCCAGGGCATCGGTGTAGGCCGTGATCGCCTCGCGGACCTGGGCCTGCGGCGAGTTGTCCAGCGAGCCGACGACCAAGGCCACCACCGTCACGATCAGGGCGACCACCAGCACACCCGCCGCGCCCACGGCCAGCAACCATCGCTGGGAACGCCGGGGCGTGGCCTCGGCCGGCGGCGGTTCGGCGGCCGCGGGCTCGATGCGCTGCGGCGGAGCGACCGGGGGCGGCTGCATCGCTCGCGGCCCACCGAGGACCTGTTGCGCGGGTCGGGTCGCCTGCAGGTCGGCCGGCGACGGGGCGCTGCCCGAACGCTGGACCTGCGGGGCCGGGGGGCCGGCCGGTCGGTCGGAATCCGCGGTATTCGGCGCAGCACCCGCACCGGGCGTGGGCCGCGGCGGGCCGGCCGGTTCGGCACCGGGGGCACGCCGGGGCGCATTGGGCGGTCTCCCGCCCGGCTGGACCCCCTGCCCACCGGGTGCCGGTGCGCCCGGCCGTCCGCCCGCACCGGCCCGCGCCGCATCGTTCGGCGGCCGGCCGGCTGCGTTCATCCGACGCGCTGCATCCGGGCCGGCTGCAGCTGCGTCGGCGGGGGTTTCGGTCGGACGGCCGGAACCGGCAGGCGGATGTGGTGCACGGGGCGGTGCCCCGGCCGCCGACGGCGGTGCCGCGGGAGGTGTCCCGGCCGCCTCGCCGGCGGCGTCCGCCGGGTGCGGTGCATCGGAGGACGCACCGGGCGGCCGGCCCGGTCCGGTTGCCGGATGCGGAGTTCCCGGTGCCCCGGCTGCCCGATCGGCGTCCGGTGCCGGCTGTGGTGCGTTCGGGGGCATCGGGTCCGGCTTGCCGGCGCCCGCGGCCGGGCGCGGCGCATTCGGCGGCGTCGCCATCGGTGCGGGCCCCTTCGGACCGGGCACCACCCGGTCGTTCTTGCCGAGCCGGATGCGCTGGGTCTGCTGTTCCGGGTTCGGCACTGCCCGCATGGCCACCGTCGCATCCGAATCGGCGGCAGTCGCCTCAGGACCCGGTTTGCCGTCGCCGCCGGCTCGCCCGGCTTCGTCGGCGCCAGGCACCACGTCGCTGCCCTCTCCAGCACCGGAGCCCGCATCCGGCCCCTGCGTCCCGGATGGCCGACTCGCATCGGGGCGCTGTTTTTCCGTTCGGCCCGGCGCCGGCCGGTGGCTCGCACCCTGCGGCTCACCGGCAGGAGATGGGCCGGTGACCTCCTGCTGACCGGCCTTCGGTGGGCCGTCCGCGCCGTGCGGCCGGTCTCCGGTCTCCGGGCTGCCGGTCTCCGGGCTGCCGGTCTCCGGGCTGTCGGCGTGCGGCTTGTCCCCGGCGCCATGTGGGTGAGTGCCGCCGTGGGCATCGGTCGGGCGTTGCGGTCCGGCAGGCGGCTGTGGCGATGTGCGCTCCTGGGGCGGAACGGCCCGGCCTCCCGGGTTCTGGCCTGCACCGGCTTGTCGATCGGCGGCACTCCGGCGGGCGTCGGCGTCCGGCAGGCCGTCGGCGGTCCGCGGCGTCCGGTCTCCGGCCGGGGAAGCCGGGCGCTGGGTCCGGTCGGCGCCCGGCGAAGCGGTGGGTTGCCGGGGTTCGGTCGGGGCCTGGGCCGCGGAATTCGGATTCGGGGGAACGGCGGCAGTGTTCAGCTGCTGGGTGGGGGCCGAGGCGGGGTCTGCGGGGGTGTCGGAGCGAGGCGGCGCACCGGCGGCGCCCGGGCTCCTCGTGGTGGTGCCCAGCTCCTCGGTGGCGGCGTCGGCAGTGGCTACCGGGCCGGCGTCGGCCGGTGTGACCACCTCGGTATCCGCCGGCTCGGCTGCGTCCGGCTCCAATCCGGTCGATGTCGTCCCGGGTTCGGTCGATCCGGAGGTGGGAGTGGTGGTCTCGGCGATCGTCGGTTCGGCGGCGTTTGCGTCCGGTCTGGTCGGTTTGTTCCGGGGTGGGGTTGCCGAAGCGGTAGGGGCGGTGGTCTCGGCGATCGTCGGTTCGTTGGGGTTTGCGTCCGGTCCGGTTGGCTCGTTCCGGGGTGCGTTTGCCGGGGCGGTGGGAATGGTGGCTTCGGCGATGGTCGGTTCGTCGGGGTGTCGGTCCGGGGAAGCAGCGGTCGAGTCGCTGCGGGACGTATCGCTGCCGGCCGGTGATGCGGCGGCAGGGGGCGAATCGGTGCCGGTGTCGGCAGTGGTGGGTTCGGGGGCGGCCGCGTCGGTGCTGCTGCGGGTGGGGTGCGCAGTAGGCGCGCCACTGTCCGGAGCGGCCGGGCCGGGTTGCGGAGTGGGGCCGGGTCCGGCTGCTCGGGCCGATTCGGCGGGTGCCGGTCGGTTCGGTTCGGCGGCGGGCTCGGTCGACTCGGGGTCCGGTGCTGGGTTCGGTCCGGCCTCGGCGGGCCGAGGTGCTGCGGGGGAAGCCGCCCCGGCTGGTTCGGGAGTGTGGGCGGCGCGTGGGCCGGATGTCGGCATGGCGACGGTCGGGGCCTCCGGGCCGGTGCGGGAGTCCGGGGTGGCGTCGGGGTCCGCGACGGCGTCCGAGGGGCGGGTCTCGGCGTTGTTCGGGTCCGGTTCGGTGGTGCCGGAACCTGCCGTGGTGAGCCCGGCCAACGGCGACGTCGGCCGACCGGGGCCCGGGCGCGGCTCCCGGCCGGACGTGCCGCTGCGATCCGGCTCGGCAGCCGGACGGTTGTCGTCGGTCGAATTCGCCACGTAGTACCCCTCGCTCGGCCGGAAACGTGAACTCGTCGGCCAGCCTATCGAGCGATCCGGCGGACGGTGCACAATGATCCCCATGACCTCCTTCGGTGACCTCCTCGGACCGCAACCGGTCCTGCTGCCCGAAATCTCCGATCCGGAGGACGCGCTCGCTGCCGGCGCCGATCCGGTACAGGTGGCCGCGGACCATCCGGCCGCATCGGTGGCCTGGGCCCAGCTGGCCGAGGCCGCGCTCGATCGCGCCGGGACCGACGGTGTCACGCTGGACACCGTGTCGGCGTACGCCTTCGCCCGCACCGGCTACCACCGCGGCCTCGACCTGTTGCGACGCAACGGCTGGAAGGGGTTCGGCCCCGTCCCGTGGAACCACGAGCCGAACCAGGGTTTCCTGCGCAGCGTCGGTGCATTGGCCCGGGCCGCGAAGCTGATCGGCGAAACCGAAGAATACGCGCGCTGCCTCGACCTGCTCGAGGACTGCGACCCGACCGCCGCCGGCGAACTCGGCCTGGACTGACCCGGCCGGTTCCGATCCGTTGGTGATCGACTCGCATTCGCCCGTCGTAGCCGCCGCCACGCCGGTGGTCACTGCCGCACGCGACAGCACCAAGGTTCGGTTCCGCACATCGTTGTTGCGGCTGCGGAATTCGACGCTGCCGATCTTCCAGTGCGCGATCGGGGCGGCACTGGCCTGGTTTCTGGCCCACGATGTGGTCGGGCATGTCGACCCGTTCTTCGCGCCGACGGCCGCGGTGGTCTCCATCGGCGTGTCGTTCGGCGCGCGGCTGCGCCGGTCGGTCGAACTGGTGGTCGGTGTGGCCGTCGGAATCGGTGTCGGCGACCTGTTCATCGCCTGGGTGGGTCCCGGCATCTGGCAGCTGGCCCTGGTGGTGGCCACCGCGATGGCGGTGGTCGTCTTCCTGGACGGCGGCGGCATCATCACCATGCAAGCCGCCGGGTCCGCGGTGCTGGTCGTGACATTGAACCAGCCCTCCAACGCCGGCCCGGACCGGATGATCGACGCGCTGATCGGCGGCCTGGTAGGGGTGGTGGTCGTCGCCGCGATTCCGCTGCATCCGGTGCGCCGGGCCCGCGAACATGCGGGCGGGGTCCTCGGCGTGATGAGCAAATCGCTGATCGAGGGTGCGGCGGGACTGCTCGAACAGGATTCCGGCAAGGTGAAGGTGGCGCTGGAGGAAGTCCGGGCGACGCAGGCGCAGATCGATTCACTGCGGTCGGCACTGGCCGGCGGCAAGGAGATCAGCCGGATCTCCCCGCTGTACTGGAACTCCCGCCCACGACTGGAACGGATCAGGCGTACCGCGGACCCGCTGGACAACGCGGTACGCAACACCCGCGTGCTGCTGCGCCGATCGCTCACCCTGGTTCGGGACGACGAAATGCTCGACCCGCGATTGATCGATCTGATCGATCAACTGGGGCACGCGGTCGACGTGGTCCGCCGGATGATGCTGGCCGATCCGGGTGAACAACCCGATCCGGCCGAGGCGACCCGCGAGCTGCGCAAGGTGGCGACCGGGGCGCGCCCCGAACTCGTCGCCGGTGCCGGGCTGTCGGCACACGTGGTCTTCGCCCAGCTGCGGTCGACCGTGGTGGATCTGATGGTGGTGTGCGGGATGCAGCGGATATCGGCACTGGCCCTGCTGCCGCCGACCGTCCCGAACCCGTACGTGACGCCCAGCGCCTAGCCGGATCGGCGGCTCACTGCCAGAAGCGGGTGAGGTAGCTGCCGTAGGCGGCCCAGGAACTCGGAACACCGGACAGCTCGAACAGGGCGTAGACCGCATCGAAGAAGAAGTCACTGAGCGGCGTGAAGAAGATCACCGCGAACAACAGCAGCAGGCCGTACGGCTTGAACTGATCCAGTGCCCGTCGGGTCTCGTAGCTCAGCGACGGCTCGAGGACCCCGTAACCGTCCAGGCCCGGCACCGGGAGGCTGTTCAGCAGGGCCGCGGTGATCTGCAGGAACGCCAGAAAGCTGAGGCCGAACCAGAAGGCCGCATGCTCGGTGTCGCCGAACACCCGGACCGCCACCAGCAGCAGCACCGCGCACACTGCGTTACTGCCCGGTCCGACCGCACTCACCAGCCGTTGCGTGCCGGGGGCGAACTTGCTCGAATCGAGATACACCGCCCCACCGGGCAGCCCGATACCGCCGAGCGCGATGAACGCCAGCGGCAACACGATCGACAGCACCGGATGGCTGTACTTGAACGGGTTGAGGGTCAGGTAGCCGCGGATCGCGACCTCGTGATCCCCGGCCCGCCACGCGACATAGGCGTGCGCGAATTCGTGCAGGCACAGGCTGACGATCCAGCCGAAGATCACCAGCGCGAAGACGCCGGCCTTCGCCTGCAGCGAGTCCAGGGCGGCATTCCAGGCCAGCGCGCCGCCGACCACCGTGCCCAGCACCACCAGCAGGAATACCGGGCTGGGGCGCACCCCGTGCAGCCGGGACCGGCTGCCCTTGGAAAACGAATAGTTCATCGAACCAATAGCCAGGGCTGCTCGAACCGATAGAAGGTGGACCGGGGAACCGGCCGCGGGCCGGGGACACCGTCCCGCACCACGACCGCACCCGGCGTGCCGAGCTGCGCTGCCCGTCCCGTCACCCACTTACGCCTGCGGAACGCGCCGCGCCGGACGGCCGCCTGGACACCGGGCATCGCCAGGGTGGGGGAGACCTGCATGGCGTGCACGGTGCCGGTGAACAGCAGCGTGTCATCCACGTACGCCTCACCGGTGAGCTTGCCGCCGTCGGGTCCGGTCAGTGTGGCGCGGCCGACCAGCACGGTGCCGGTGTCGTCGCGGATCAGCGGGGTGGGCACCGCCTTGCCTTCCAGCGCGATCTTGGCGGCGGTGTTGCCGGTACCGGTCTGGTAGGCGCGGGCAGCGTAGGTCTTGTCGATCGGCACGTAGCCGACCTCGACCTCGAGTCGTTCGGTGCGCATCAGGTGGGTGAGCACGGCGGCCAGCGCGGCATCCTCACCGAGGACGATCAGCCGGGGCAGGCTGTCGGCCGACAGCACCGGCAGCAGATCGTCGATGATCTGCGGGTCCGGGCGGGATTCGGTCTGGGTGGTCGGTGCCGAAGCGAGGGCGATCGGCACCGGCACGTCGCCGCATCGGAGAACGTGGGTACTCAAACTGCGGTACACCCTCCTCGGTTCGGCCGACGCACCCCGTCGAACCCACATTACGTCCGGCACCCCCGCCGGTTCACCCGAGCAACCATAGCGGTCGGTGTGCTCGCCCGCCGCCTCGGCGGGGTGCACGGACAGCTGTCGGCTAGACTGTGCTTCCGGCCACCGCCTCAGTACGGCAGGTAGCTGCAGCACGGAGGTGCTGCCGTCGAACCCGTAGGAGACATGCACCATGCCGGGAATCGTCCTCATCGGCGCCCAGTGGGGCGACGAGGGCAAAGGCAAAGCCACCGATCTGCTCGGTGAGCGACTGCAGTGGGTGGTCCGCTACCAGGGCGGCAACAATGCCGGTCACACCGTGGTCCTGCCCAACGGCGACAAATTCGCACTGCATCTGATCCCGTCCGGCATCCTCACTCCCGGAGTGAAGAACGTCATCGGCAACGGCGTCGTGGTCGATCCGGGTGTGCTGCTGGACGAACTCGCCGGGCTCGAGGCCCGGGACGTGGACACCACCGGCCTGCTGCTCTCGGCCGATGCGCATCTGATCATGCCGTACCACGTGGCGATCGATAAGGTCACCGAACGCTTCCTCGGCAACAAGAAGATCGGCACCACCGGCCGCGGTATCGGCCCCTGCTACCAGGACAAGGTCGCCCGGGTCGGTGTCCGGGTGGCCGATGTGCTGGACGAGAAGATCCTGGCGCAGAAGGTCGAGGCGGCCCTGGAGTTCAAGAACCAGGTGCTGGTGAAGATCTACAATCGGCGGGCGCTGGAGCCACAGCAGGTGGTCGACGAGGTGCTGACCCAGGCGGAGAGCTTCAAACACCGCATCGCCGACACCCGGCTGGAACTGAACCTCGCCCTCGAACGTGGCGAGACCGTGCTGCTGGAGGGCTCGCAGGGCACCCTGCTCGACGTCGACCACGGCACCTACCCGTATGTGACCTCGTCCAACCCCACCGCGGGTGGTGCGGCGGTCGGTTCCGGTATCGGACCGAACCGCATCGATACCGTGCTCGGCATTCTCAAGTGCTACACGACCCGGGTGGGTTCCGGCCCGTTCCCGACCGAGCTGTTCGACAACTACGGCGAATTCCTGGCCAAACAGGGTGGCGAGATCGGTGTCACCACCGGCCGGTCCCGGCGCTGCGGCTGGTTCGACGCGGTGATCGGCCGCTACGCCACCCGCGTCAACGGCATCACCGACTACTTCCTCACCAAACTCGACGTGCTGACCGGCCTGGACCGGGTGCCGATCTGCGTCGCCTACGAGATCGACGGTGAGCGGGTCGAGCAGATGCCGACCACGCAGACCGAATTCCACCACGCCAAGCCGATCTACGAAGAGATGCCCGGCTGGTGGGAGGACATCTCGCACGTGCGCAGCTTCGACGAACTGCCGGCCAACGCGCAGGCGTACGTGCTGCGCCTGGAGGAGCTGTGCGGGGCGCGGATCTCCTGCATCGGTGTCGGCCCGGGGCGGGACGAGACCATCGTGCGCCACGACGTGCTCGGCTGAGTGGCGGTGGGACGGAAGCCGTAGCGCTGCGTCGGCACGCATCGCCACGGGGCAGGCACCGCCGTCCGAGGGGATGCGGAGAGTGCGGATCGGAGCCGGTGTCTGCATACCGTGTGGTTCGGCCGGAGTGCGGCTCCCGGGGCTGGAAGCGAGTCTTCGGTATGCCCAGCAGTGGCGTTGTCGCCGGGCCGACCGCCGTCCGTGTCGGCACGCCTGGGTGATGGGTACGAGAGCAGCCCGGTGCTGTCCGAAGGCCGACGGGCAGCAACGCCGGGTTGCTTCCGTCGAATCCGGGGTTCCCCGAAGTGCGTCGCCCTGGGGGGCGTGTGCAGGTCTGCGTTCGGCCGCTCGAGATATCGATCACTCGGTTGGGTAGATCGTGGCGGCGGTACCGGAGTGTGCGGGTTTCGCGGGTCGGGTAGTCACGCCGCTCGGGACGGGGTTCCGGATGCCGGGGCACGTATGTGCGAATGCCCCGTGGCCGGGGCAGCCGGCCGACCAGCAGTCATGCTCTGTCGCTATCGATTTGACAGCAACCTCCCGGCGAACGCTAGGTTTTCGGCGCGGCCTCGCCTCGCAGCTCCGGATCCGGTGCTTGCAGCGCGGCCGGGAGTCGGTTGCAGAGTTCGATTGTGGAGTGTTGCGGTGCGTCGTCGGTCCGGTGAAGTGAACAGTTCGATGGCGTGGCGGATGGCCCGCCCGGTGGCCGGGGTGCTGCCGATGGCCGTCGCGGTGGCCTGTGCCGGGGTGGCGGTGGCGGTGCCGCAGCCCGGTGTCAACGACGGGCCGACCGCGAGCCAGCCCGGTGTCACCGATGAGCAGTCGCCCGGCGCGAACCACCTGCTCAGCCCGGATCGCCCCGATTCGCTGCAGCGGCTGGAACCGGCGCCACGCCCGGAGCGCACCCGTCCGGTACCCGATCCCGCTCCCGCACCGCCCGTGGTGATCGAGGAGCTGCACCTGCCGGAGCCGGTGGAACCGGTCGCCCCGATCGCGCCGCCGCCGCGCACCCTCCGCATCGGCCACTTCGAACAGCCGGTCCCCGACGAAGTACCCGACGACGTTCTCGACGGCGTCAACACCACTGCCGCAGATGTCGAGGCCGCCATCGCCACCCAGGGCCGTTCCGTCGGCATCAACCCGAGCCGTTCGGACAAGATCGCCGCCGCCACCGCCGCGGGCGCGGTCGGTGGTGCCGTGGCGGGCGCCGCGATCGTCGGCGTCCCGGCCGCGGTTGCCGGTGGTCTGGCCGGTGCCGCTGTCGGCGCGCCGATCGGACTGGTGGTCGGCGCCGGTGGCACGGCCGCCGGCGCGGCGGCGCTGGGTACCGTGGCGGGGGCCCTCACCGGGCCGTTGGTTCCGGCCGTGATCGGCGCGGCAGCGGTAACTGCGGCACCCGTGATCCTGGCGACCGGTGCCGCCGGAGCAGGTGCCGGTGCGCTGATCGGCGCCGGTGTGGGCGCCGCCGTCGTCGGCATCCCGGCCGCTGCAGCCGGTGCGGTCGGTGGCGGGCTGCTGGGCGGCAGTGCCGGTGCCGCCGCCGGTGCGACCCTGTAGCAGGGTCGGCATGTTGATCGGTGCCGGTGTGGGGCTGCCGCAGGCCGTGGTCGGTAGGCTGCTCGGCGCCGTCGCCGGTGTGCACCTTGTGGCAGGGCCAGTGCTCTGAACGGTGCCGGTGTCCTGGCCGCTGCGGCGGTGCGGTCGGCGGCGAGCTGCTCGGCGGCAGCGTCGGTGCGGCCCTGTAACCGGCCTCCGGCTCGCGGTATCCGGCTTCCGACTCGGCGCCGAAAGCGGGATGCCGGGCCGACCTTGTTTCGCCGGGGCAGCGGTGCCGATGGCGCCGCATTCGACCTGCCCGCCGAAGCTGTCGGCGGTGCCGCCGGTGGGTGCTCGGCGCCTCAGGCGCGATCGGTCAGGAAGTCGCCGATCGCCGGGGCGAGGTTCTCGGTCTTCGGGTTGGGGCCGACGCGTGGCAGCTCCCGGAACTCGGCATCGGAGAGGGCCTCGGCGATCGCCTTCGCACCCTTGGTGATGACGGGGGAGGAGCGGTCGCCGGCCGGTATCAGGGTGGGGACGGTGACGCCGGTCCATTCGGACTTCTTCGGCGGTTTGCCGGTCATGTACGGCGCGAGCACCGCCCAGTCGTGTGCGGTGGAGGGAGCAACGGCGGTCAGCTTCTTCCAGAACGGACTCATCCGCATGGTGGCCACCATCAGGAACGGCACACCCATCGCCTTGGACAGGTAGGTCCGCACGGTCCGGCTGCGTTTACCGGCGGTGATGGCGGCATCCAGTTTCTCGGCCAGATCCTTCGGGGGCACCGGATCCTTGGGGTCCACCACGAACGGCGGCTCGAAGGCCACCACCTTCGTGATCCCCGGAACCTTCCCCGAATTCGCCGCAGCCAGCGCCAGCACCGCACCGGAGGACAAGCCGACCAGTGCGACCGGGCCGCCCGCGGCCTCGGCCAGTGCCACGATATCGGCGATCTCGTTCGCGACGTCGTATCGGCCGGGCGAATCGGTGCTGTCGCCGCGCCCCCGCCGGTCGTAGACGAACACGGTGAGTCCGTACTGTTCGGCCAGCGCCTCGGCCAGTTCCACCAGCGACGGCTGCTTGCGGTAGCTGAACGCCCCACCGATCAGCACGACCGCACCGGCATCCCCGGCGCCGATCCGGTCGTACGCGATGGTCGTGCCGTCGGCCGACTGCACCGTCTCCATACTTCGTTCCTCTCCACCCGCCGCCCGGTCCCCGGGCCGACACCCGGCTCTACGGAAACCGACCGTACGCGACTCGGTGCGGGTCATTCGGTGCGCACCGCTACCTTGCATCCACCTGCGTGGTCGTGCACCGCCGGCGATGCACGACCACGCAGTTCGATGCACTGCTGGTTGAGCGTCGTGCGACGAACCAGGTGATGTCGGCAACACCGCTGCCGATGCTCGGCCGGTCGGAACGCATCCCGTTGTCGCCGGAGCGCATCGCCGCTGTTGCTGCCCGGCCACGATAACCCGGTCCCTGCCGCCGAACAGTGGCCCTCAGTAGTAGGTGAGGGGCTGCAGGGGGCCCGGGGACAGCGATCGATACGCATCGGCGATGGCGCGGACGGCGCGGCGCAGGTCGGCCTCGGGGTGGGTGAACGGTAGGCGGAGGAATCGTTCGAAGGCGCCTTGGACGCCGAACTTCGGGCCGGCGGCCAGCAGTACGCCGTGGTTGGGTGCGGTTGCCGCGAGGGCGGTGGATACCGGGTCGGGGAGTTGTGTCCAGGTCGACATGCCGCCGGAGTTCGGGACCACCTGCCACTGGGGTAGTTCGGTGGCGAGCGCGTCCAGCAGTGTGGCGCGGCGGGAGCGGAGCTGGTCGCGGCGTTGGGTCAGGATGGGTTCGGCGTGGTCGAGCAGGTGGACGGTGGCGAGCTGGTCCATGACCGGGGTGCCGAGGTCGACGGTGGAGCGGATACCCAGCAGCCGGGTGATCAGCGCCGGGTCGGCGCGGATCCAGCCGACTCGCAGACCACCCCAGAAGGATTTCGAGGCCGAGCCGATGGTGATGACTTCATGCCCTTCGGCGAAGGCCGCGACCGGTGGCGGGGTCGGGGTGCCGGACAGGTTCAGCTCCCGCATCGACTCGTCGACGACGACGGTCATCCGGGTGTCGCGGGCCAGCGCCGTCAGTTCGGCCCGGCCGGCGGCGTCGAGCAGCAGACCGGTGGGGGTGTTGAAGTCGGGGACCAGGTAGGCGAGCGTGGCCGCGGTCTGGCGGGCGGTGTTGCGCATCCCGTCCAGATCCCAGCCGGATTCGGGCGATTCCGGGCGCAGCGGCACCGGCACCGGGCGGGCGCCGACATCGCGGATGGCTTCGAGCGCGTTCGGATAGGTGGGGTGGTCGATGAGAACCCGGGAGGTGGCGGTGGTGAGGGCATTGAGCAGCAGGCGTAGACCGTGCTGTGCGCCGAGGGTGACCAGGATCTGGTCCGGTGTCGTCGGCAGGCCACCTTGGGTGTATCGGCGGGCCAGCGCCTCCCGCAGCGGTGCCACCCCGACCGGATCCATACCGTGGGTGCCCAGGTAAGCGGGGATGCGATCCAGCGCTTCGGCGTAGGCCTGATGCAGTTGCGGCGGTGCCGACATCGCGGCGTAGGTCATGTCGATGGCTGCCCGGCCGGGCCGGGCGAGCGCCGGCATCGGGCTGCGGGCCGGTTCGGTGCCGTTGCGTGCGGTTTCCGGCAGCGCGACGGTACTGCGGGAACCCTGTCGGCTGATCAGGTAGCCGTGGTCGCGGAGCAGCGCGTAGGTGGAGGTCACCGTCGTGCGGCTGACGCCGAGCGTGGCGGCCAGGTTGCGTTCGCTGGGCAGCGCCACGCCCAGCGGGGCCCGGCCGTCGTGGATCAGCAATCGGATCGCCTCGGCGAGCGCTCGATAGGCGGGCCGACGCGCGCGCCGTTCTGTCGCGGCATCGTCCGGGTCACGCCAGTGCCCCAGGTCCCGGGCCAGCCCGGCCGCGCCGATCACCTGTGTCGCCATGGGTCCAGTATCGAACTGGCCTTACGTCGGGGCAAACCAGTTGTGCCGGGGTCGGCAGCAATGTGTCGTACCCGGCGGGCACACTTCGGGTATGTGTTCACGAACCAGGCCGGCGCATCGCGCGCTGTCCGGGCCCGGATACCCGCCATGACCGCGCCGGCCGGTGGTGAGACCGAGGTGGTGTCGGCTGCGCTGTTCGATACGGCGATCGGGAGGTGCGCGCTCGCCTGGCACGGCACCGCGATCGTGCGGTTCGCGCTGCCGACGGCATCCGTATCGGACATCCGTACAGCGATCACCCGGCCGTTCGGGGACCGGCCGGTGCTCGAACGGGAGCCGCCGCGGCAGATCGGCGAGGTGATCGCAGCGGTACGGGCCCACCTGGACGGGCGGCTGGATCCGCTGCGCTGGATCGAAGTCGATCTGTCGGCGGTCCCGGAGTTCCATCGCCAGGTCTACGCCGTGACCAGGTCGATCGACCCGGGACATACGCTCAGTTACGGCGAGGTCGCTGCCCGGATCGCCGCGGAATCACCGCCCCGCGCACCCCGGCGCGGACCGGGCGCAGCGCAGGCGGTCGGCCAGGCTCTCGGGCGCAACCCGATCCCGCTGATCGTCCCCTGTCACCGAGTCCTCGCCGCCGACCACTCCCTGCACGGCTTCTCCGCGCCGGGTGGCCTGGACACCAAGGCCCGGCTGCTGCAGATCGAACGAACATCCGGCTTCGGCGAACCGACGCTGTTCTGACCCGCGTCGGCATCGGTCCGCCCAGACCTCCTCGATGGACGGTGGCCGGTGAGCCGGGAACCCGGCTGGTGCCGGTACGAGCGGCGCACGCTGGGCCACGCCGCCGTTTCGGCCCCGTCGGCTGGCACCGGACACGAGCGGTGTTCGCGGCCGCCGCGCAGCAGCTGTCCATGCGAGCACATTCATGGGGAGCCGTGATCGTTGCTCGGTCGGCGGAGGCCACGTAACGGTACTCGGCCGTCCGCCCGGATCAGGCTGCCGGACATCCCTCGAGGGGCCCACGCCGGCCGGCGAGTCGGGGTCTGAGAGGGAGCGGGGAGTCGCAGCGCCCGTGTGCTCGGCCACGCCGCCGTTCGGCCTGTCGGCTCGTATCGGACACGAGCGGTGCTCGCGCCGCCGGGCAGTAACAGTCCACCAGAGCGCCTTCCTGGCGTAGCCCGTGATCGGCGGCCGGTCGCCGGAGGTCACGCAACGGTACTTCCGCCGCCGTCGGAATCAGTCCGCCCAGACGTCCTCGATGGGGGTCGCGGCGGTCGGCGGCGGGGTCGGGACCTCGGCGGGGGTGCGGGAGAAGCGCGGTGCCGGGGCGTGCTGGACGACGCCGTCGATCTCGACCAGGCCGTTGCGGGCCACGATGTGCGGGTTCTCGGTGGCCTCGGTGAGCGTCAGCACCGGGGTGGTGCAGGCGTCGGTGCCCTCGAAGACCGCGGCCCATTCGTCGCGGGTCTTGGTCTTGAACCGCTCGGCGAACAGTTTGCGCAGCTGGTCCTGGCCGTTCGGGTCGATCTGGGCGGGCAGGCCCTCCGGGTCGATCTCCAGTCCGGCCAGCAGCTGGGCGTAGAACTGCGGCTCGATGGCGCCGACGGCCATGTACTTGCCGTCGGAGGTCTCGTAGGTGTCGTAGAAGGCCATGCCGGTATCGAGCAGGTTGGTGCCCCGCTCGTCGGACCACAGACCGACCCCGCGCATCCCCCAGATCATGTGCGAGAGGGCCAGTGCGCCGTCGATCATGGCCGCGTCGATCACCTGGCCTTTACCGGAGCTCTGCCGCTCGACCAGGGCGGCCAGGATGCCGAACACCAGGAACATCGAGCCACCGCCGAAGTCGCCGACCATGTTCAGCGGCGGTACCGGCTTCTCGCCCTTGCGCCCGATCGCGTTGAGTACGCCGGTCAGCGAGATGTAGTTGATGTCGTGTCCGGCCCGGTCGGCCAGCGGACCGTGCTGGCCCCAACCGGTCATCCGGCCGTACACCAGGCGCGGGTTGCGGGCGAGCGCCTCGTCGGGACCCAGGCCCATCCGCTCGGTGACACCGGGCCGGAAGCCTTCGAGCAGCACATCGGCCTTCTCGACCAGCCCGAGCACCTTCTCGACATCGGCCGGGTTCTTCAGATCGGCTTCGACGATGGTCCGCCCGCGCCACTGCGGGCGCTCCAGGAAGCCCGGCAGCTGGCCGGCCCGCTGTACGCGGACCACGTCGGCGCCCAGATCGGCGAGTAGAAGGGCCGCATGCGGGCCGGGGCCGATCCCGGCCAGTTCGACGACCTTGATGCCCGCGAGGGGGCCCTGCTTGGCGGGGGACGGTGTGCTCACGCCTACCTCTTCATCCGAGTTGCTGCTGCGTCCGGCAGTAGTTGACACACCGACAATAACGCCGGAGGCGCGCATTGGCGATCAATAGGTCAGAATCGGCCGGTGAGCTTCTGGGGAGAACTGGTCGTCGGCCTCGTCATCCTGATCGGCTTGACCGGCATCATCATTCCGATCCTGCCGGGTGTCGTGCTGATTTTCGGCGCCGTCCTGGTGTGGTCGATCATGACCGGCGGTACCACAGCGTGGACGGTGTTCGCGATCGCCACGGTGGCGCTGGTGATCTCCGGGGTCGTCAAATTCACCTGGCCCGGGCGGCGGATGCGGGAGGCGGGCGTATCCAACAAGGCGCTGCTGTCCGGCGCCCTGCTCGGCGTGATCGGGTTCTTCGTGATCCCGGTGATCGGCCTGTTCATCGGCTTCGTCATCGGCGTCTACCTGGCCGAGCTCTACCGCTTGCGCAGCAACGAACAGGCCTGGCCCGCCACCGTGCATGCGCTGAAAGGCGCGGGCCTGTCGATGCTGGTCGAATTGTTCGGCGGGCTGGTCGCCGCGGGGGTCTGGCTGACCGGCGCGATACTCGCCTGATCCCGGTGGCCGGGGGCGGTGCGTCATCGGCCTGCCCGGACCGTCCGGGCTGCGTCCCAGAGGGCCGCTCGGGGCGGGTGATCAGATCCCCGGTGGTCCGTTCACATCGTTCGCCGTCCGCATCAGGCCGGTGTGGTCCGGCGATCAACCGGCCGAACCCTGCACCGACCTCCGGCACCTGGTCCAGGTGGCCGATGTCGCCGGTACCGGGGCTGACGGGCGGCGTGGGTCGTCCTGAGTCTCGCTCAGGGTTCGATGATCGGCAGTGGCCGGGTATCGCCGTCGGAGGTCGGCAGTTCGCTGCGCGGGATCGGCAGCGTCGGCTGGTCGGTGCGCCGCAGCGGGCGGGTCGGCTCCGGATCCGCCGGGACCGGCCTCTCGCGGGCCGGGAGCCGGTAGAACGCCCGGGCGTTGTCCTCCAGGATCGCGTCCAGGTCGCCGCCGATCACCTGCTCGATGAGATCGACATCGCGATCGTCGAACGGCCGTCCGGCCCGGGTCCCGGGCAGATCGGTGCCGAACATCAGCGCACCCGGATTGACCGCGTGGATCCGGCGCAGGGTTTCCGCGACGTTCATCTCGACCCGGCCGAATCCGGTGGCCTTCACCCGGGCGCCGCGGTCGACCAGATCCAGCAGGTACGGCAGGCTCTCCTCGGACATGCCGAGGTGGTCGATCGACAGGGCGGGCAGTTTGGAGATCACCGGCTGCAGTGAGGCCAGCATGTGGCCGTCGATGTACACCTCGACATGCCAGCCGGCCAGTTCGTGTGCGCGCAGCGCCTGCAGGGTCATCTGCTCGATATCGGCGGCCGCCCGCTTGAGGTTGAAACGCAGCGCCCGCACCCCGACCTCGTCGAGTTCGAGGATGTCGGAATCGGCGGCGTCCAGGTGCAGCCGGGTGACGCCGACCCAGTCCGGGCCGAGCTCGGCCAGCGCGGCCTTCAGGTAGCTCTGATCGGTTCCCTGGAAGGAGCCACTGACCACGGCCCCACCACGAACGTCGAAGCGCGACATCCGGTTCCGGTAGTCGGCGATGGTGAACGGCGGCGGTAGATAGCCTTCGTTCTCGGCCAGCGGGAACCGCGGGTCGAAGATATGCACATGGGCATCGAACACTGCTACAGGATGCCTCGAGATCGGGTGTCCGGTCGCGTCGAATCGACGCGACCGGACAACGAATTACACCTTGTTCGGCTCGGAAGCGCGGAGCATGTCCTCGCGCTCGACCACCTTGACCCGCTCCCGGCCCTCCGGCTCACCGAGGGCGCGCTCGTGCGCGTCCAGGCGGTACCAGCCGGCCCAGGTGGTGAACGGGATGCCCTTGCTCTCCAGGAAGTCGGTCACCGCGTCGAGTTCCGGACGCTCGGCCGGCGCGAAGTCCTTCGCATCGTCGAGCAGGCAGGCGATGGTCTCGTTGGCGTCGCCCTTGGTGTGGCCGATCAGGCCGACCGGGCCGCGCTTGATCCAGCCGGTCACGTAGGTGGCCTTCATGAACCGGTCCGCGCCCGCGGCGCTCTCGTCGACCAGTACCCGGCCGGCCTCGTTCGGGACGGTGCCGGCCTGATCGTCGAACGGCAGGTTGGTGATGTTCTGCGACAGGTAGCCGACGGCACGGTAGACCGCCTGCACATCCCAGTCCTTGTACTCGCCGGTGCCCTTGACGTTGCCGGTGCCGTCGAGCTGGGTGCGCTCGGTACGCAGGCCGACAACCTTGCCGTCGGAGCCGAGGACCTCGGCGGGCGATTCGAAGAAGTGCAGGTACAGCTTGTGCGGCCGGTCGCCCTGGTCGCGGATGGCCCACTGCTCGAGGGTGTTGGAGACCATGTCGACCTGCTTGGAGTTGCGCCGCGCGGCCTCCGAGCCCTCGTCGTAGTCGATGTCCTCGGGATCGACGATGACCTCGATGGTCGGCGAGTGGTCGAGTTCGCGCAGTTCGAGGGGGGTGAACTTGGCCTGGGCGGGACCGCGCCGGCCGAATACGTGCACCTCGACGGCCTTGTTGGCCTTCAGGCCGGCGTACACGTTCGGCGGGATCTCGGTGGGCAGCAGCTCGTCGCCGGTCTTCGCCAGCACGCGGGCGATATCGAGTGCGACGTTGCCGACGCCGAGGACGGCGACCTTCTCGGCGTCCAGCGGCCAGCTGCGCGGCACATCGGGGTGGCCGTCGTACCAGGAGACGAAGTCGGCCGCACCGTAGGAGCCGTCCAGGTCGATCCCGGGGATCGGCAGGGCCCGGTCGGCGTTGGCGCCGGTGGAGAAGATCACCGCGTCGTAGAAGACCCGCAGGTCGTCCAGGGTGATGTCGGTGCCGTAGTCGATATTGCCGAGCAGGCGGACCTCGTCCTTGTCCAGCACCTTGTGCAGGGCGGTGACGATGCCCTTGATCCGCGGGTGGTCCGGCGCGACGCCGTAGCGGATCAGCCCGAACGGCGCAGGCATGCGCTCGAACAGGTCGATCGACACCTCGGCATCGGACTTCATCAATGCGTCGGCGGCGTAGATCCCGGCCGGTCCGGCGCCCACGATCGCAATGCGGAGCGGGCGGGTCCCCGCGGCGCCCACGGCCGTCGACTCAGTGTTCTCGGTCATCTCTTACGCGCACCCTTATGGTCGATAACGATTGACGGTGTCTACTTAGCTTAGGCTAAATTGACGGCCCGGCATCGGGCGGGCGGCCGTCGACTCGGCGGCAGGCCGCAAGGGCCGATTCTATCCGCGCACGATCCGGCTCCGGTTCCCCGGGCCCGGAGTGGGATGATTCCATGCTATGACCGAGCAGCGACCGGGCGAAAGTCGGCCCGACCACGAGGACGAGCCGCCGATCGTCGTCGACCAGACCGACAAACGCTCCATCGTCCCGTTCGCGGTGGCCGCCGTGATCGCCGTGCTGGTGCTGATCGCCATCGTGCTGGGCGGCCTGCTGTCGCCCGCTGAGAAAAATGTCACAGAAGCCGACCGGATCGCCGCGGCCGCGGCCAACTACCTGGACGCCCGGGCCAACAGTGACCGGCGCCCGCCGATCGGCGTGGCCTGCCCGGACTTCGACGAAGCGGCTTCCGGATTGTCCGACGAACTCGGCGGGCCGGATCCCGAAGCACCGGCCGAGCTTTCCCGCGTCACCGATCAGCGGATCAACGGCGACCGGGGACGGGCCACCGTCACCGTGCAGGTCGACGGCGCGGAATCCAGTAGTACCTGGGAGTTCCGGCGGATCGACGGCAGCTGGCTGGTGTGCACCATCTGACGGTTGTGACCGATCTCGAAGCGAGTTGACAGCGTGCCCGGTGCCGGGGCAATCTCGGTGCCGAGGTCATGAGTACCAGCGACAAGCCCCGGCTGGCTGGTCGGCAACCCTCCTCCGCGGTGGGGTGCTCCGGGTGACGACCTGGCCGTTTTCGACTCCGAATGCGGCAAGTGCGGATTCACAGGAGGTTCGAACATGAGTTACGCCGGCGACATCACCCCGGAGCAGGCGTGGAAGATCCTGTCCGAGAACCCCGATGCGGTGCTGGTGGATGTGCGCACCGATGCGGAGTGGCGGTTCGTCGGCGTACCGGACACCAGTGCGATCGAGCGGCCGACCCTGCTGCTGGAGTGGGTCGATGTGAACGGCTCCCGCAACCCCGAATTCGGTGACCGGCTCGCCGAAGCTCTGCGCGACCGGCCGGCCGAGGCGCCGGTGGTGTTCCTGTGTCGTTCCGGTCAGCGGTCCGCGCATGCGGCCGCCCTGGCCACTGGTGCCGGAATCGCCCCGTCCTACAACGTGCTCGACGGTTTCGAGGGCGGCTTGGATGCCCACGGACATCGCGGTGGCAGTGGCTGGCGGGCCGTCGGTCTGCCGTGGCGCCAGTCCTGATTCGAAAGGATTGCGGATTCATGATCACCGGTGGATCGTTCGACCGTCCGTTGCCCGCCGAGGTCGGCCCGGCGACGCTGGGTGTCCGCGGCGGACTCCGCCGTTCCGGCTTCGAGGAGACCTCCGAGGCGTTGTATCTGACCTCCGGCTTCGTCTACGAGAGCGCCGAGGCCGCCGAGGCCGCGTTCACCGGCGAGGTGGAGCATTTCGTGTACTCGCGCTACGGCAACCCGACCGTCGCGGTGTTCGAGGAGCGGATGCGCCTGATCGACGGCGCCGAAGCCGCCTTCGCCACGGCCAGCGGGATGTCCGCGGTGTTCACCGCGCTCGGCGCGCTGCTGCAGGCCGGGGACCGGCTGGTCGCCGCCCGCAGCCTGTTCGGTTCGTGCTTCGTGGTGTGCAACGAGATCCTGCCGCGCTGGGGCATCGAAACCGTCTTCGTCGACGGTGACGATCTCGAGCAGTGGGAGCAGGCGCTGTCGGTGCCCACCCAGGCGGTGTTCTTCGAAACCCCGGCCAATCCGATGCAGACGCTGGTCGATGTACGCAAGGTGGCCGAGCTCGCCCATGCCGCGGGCGCGAAGGTGGTGCTGGACAACGTCTTCGCCACGCCGCTGCTGCAGCGGGGCTTCGAACTGGGTGCCGACGTGGTCGTGTACTCGGGCACCAAGCACATCGACGGACAGGGCCGGGTGCTCGGCGGTGTCATCCTCGGCGACGAGGACTATATCCAGGGGCCGGTGAAGAACCTGATGCGGCACACCGGTCCGGCGCTGAGCCCGTTCAATGCCTGGACATTGCTGAAGGGCCTGGAGACCATGCCGCTGCGGGTCCGGCACTCCACCGAATCCGCGCTGGCCATCGCCCGTTTCCTGGACGAACACCCGGGTGTCGGCTGGGTGCGGTACCCGTTCCTGGAATCGCATCCGCAATACGATCTGGCGCGTTCCCAGATGTCCGGCGGCGGCACCGTCGTCACCTTCGAACTCTCCGGAGACGACGGTAAGAAGCGCGCCTTCGAGGTACTGAACCGGCTGCGCATCGTGGACATCTCGAACAACCTCGGTGACGCCAAGACCCTGATCACCCATCCGGCCACCACGACCCATCGGGCCATGGGGCCGGAGGGCCGCGCCACCATCGGCCTCACCGACGGTGTGGTGCGAATCTCGGTCGGCCTGGAGGACACCGAGGATCTGCTCGCCGATCTGGACAACGCCCTCGGATAGACCGGCAGGATCAGCCCAGCTTGCGCAGCCGCGGCGC
Source organism: Nocardia sp. KT25-26 (assembly GCF_056627695.1). Taxonomy (NCBI): domain Bacteria; kingdom Bacillati; phylum Actinomycetota; class Actinomycetes; order Mycobacteriales; family Nocardiaceae; genus Nocardia; species Nocardia sp. KT25-26. The sequence continues at coordinate 733,296 of NZ_CM152813.1, forward strand.
GAGATCGCGCCGGAACAGGTCCAGGAACCGGAGCTGGTCGTGGCCCGGGGCGTGGAAGACCAGGTGGTTCAGGCCCGCGTCGAGGTACGGCTTGATCTGCTCCACCGCATCGTCGGGATCACTGGCCACGATCCAGCGCTTGGCGATCTGCTCGATCGGCAGCGCGTCGGCGGCGGCCTCCATCTCGATCGGGTCGGTGATGTCGTGCTTCTGCTGCGGGGTCAGCGACAGCGGCGCCCAGAAGCGGGTGTTCTCCAGCGCGAGCTCGGGGTCGGTGTCGTAGGAGATCTTGATCTCGATCATCTTGTCGATGTCGTCGCATGCCCGGTCCGCCTTGGCCGCGCCCTCGGCGACCGCGGGCATCAGCTTGTCGTTGTACAGCTCCATGCCCTTACCGGAGGTGCAGATGAAGCCGTCGCCGGCCCGCCCGGCGTAGCGGGCGACCACCGGGCCACCGGCGGCGATGTAGACCGGGATCCCACCCTCGGGCACGTCGTAGATGGAGGCGCCCACGGTGTGGTAGTACTCGCCGTCGAAATCGGTGCGTTCGCCGGTCCACAGGGCCCGCATCAGCCGCACCGCCTCGCGCAGCCGGGCGAAGCGCTCCTTGAAGTCCGGCCATTCCCCCCGGTAGCCGGTGGCGATCTCGTTGAGCGCCTCACCGGTGCCGACACCGAGCATCACCCGGCCCGGGTACAGGCAGCCGAAGGTGGCGAACGCCTGGGCGACGACCGCCGGGTTGTAGCGGAAGGTCGGGGTCATCACCGAGGTGCCCAGCATGATCCGTTCGGTGCGTTCGCCGACGGCCGCCAGCCAGCCCAGCGAGAACGGGGCATGCCCGCCCTGGTGCCGCCACGGCTGGAAATGATCGCTGACGGTGGCACTGTCGAGGCCGTGTTCCTCGGCGGCGACCGCCAGCTCCACGAGCTCCCGGGGCCCGAACTGTTCTGCCGACGCCTTGTATCCGAGCTTGAGCTCAACCATCTGCGCCACTCCTGTCGTGTGTCGTTCGTTGCGGGCCGACCGGATCCGAGCCGTGGTGTGGGCGTCGGGGCCGGCCGCAGCGGGTGGGTGCGCGACCGCTTCTGGAGACCCTAGTCCCGGCCGGTGCAGATGCGCGCCCGCGGCGCCGTGGCGGGCACGCCGGAGCGTGCGGGCGACACTGCGGCCCGGATAGCGGATGATTGGCTGGTGACCACCACGGATGACCGGATACTGTCCTACCTCACCGATATGGACGGGGTGCTGGTGCACGAGGATCAGCCGATCCCCGGCGCCGACGAGTTCCTCACCGAGCTGCGGGAGAACGAGATCCCGTTCCTGGTGCTGACCAACAACTCGATTCGCACGCCGCGGGATCTGCAGGCCCGGCTGCGGCACTCCGGCCTGGAGGTTCCGGAGGAATCGATCTGGACGTCGGCGCTGGCGACCGCCACCTTCCTGAACGAGCAGCGACCGGGCGGCACCGCCTATGTGGTCGGGGAATCCGGCCTGACCACCGCGCTGCACGAGATCGGTTACGTGCTCACCGACAGCGACCCCGACTACGTCGTGCTCGGGGAGACCCGCACCTACTCGTTCGAGGCCATCACCACCGCGATCCGCCTGATCGAACGCGGCGCCAGCTTCATCGCGACCAATCCCGACGCCACCGGCCCGTCCCGGGAGGGCGTGCTGCCCGCCACCGGTTCGGTCGCCGCCCTGATCACCCGCGCCACCGGCCGCGACCCCTACTACGTCGGCAAACCGAATCCGCTGATGATGCGGTCGGCACTGCGCCGGATCGGCGCGCATTCGCAGAGCACCGTGATGATCGGCGACCGGATGGACACCGACGTGATCGCCGGCCTGGAAGCGGGCATGCGCACCGTCCTGGTCACCTCCGGCATCTCCACCCGGGAATCGGTCGAGCAGTTCCCGTACCGGCCCACCCTGGTCGTGAACTCGGTCGCCGACCTGGTCGGCCGCACCACCCACCCGTTCACGAGCTGACCCGGCCGGACTGCGTCGGTCCGGGCGGCAGCCCGGTTCGGGTCCGTTGATCCGACCGGTGGCCGGTACCCGGATGTGAGCCTGCGGGCGCGGCCCAGCTCACGCCGCCCATGTCTCGGGTGCGAGTGGTTCGCCGCGGCTCGGGCGGCATCGTGCAGCTGAGCGGATGCCGGACCGCTCGTCGGCCTCCGGCGGAGGTGGTGAGCATGCAGCGGCCGGCCCGGCCGGTGCCGCTCGACGCCATCCCGGTCACCCCGGTTGTCTGCGCCGGTAGGTGCGGGCGGCGGTCGCGTGCGTGTTGCGCTGCTCCGGGGCTGCTCCGGGGGGTGATGCTGCCTCAGGTGGTGCCGGTGATCCGGTCGACTGCTTCGCTGAGGCGGGTGAGGGCGGCGACGGTGGGTGCGAAGTCTTCGCCCAGTTCTTCGGCGAGGCGGTGGGCGGTGGCTGCGTGGTCGGGGGTGATCCGGGCGATGGCGGCCCGACCGGCCTCGGTGGGGGTGACCAGTTTGGCGCGGCGGTGTGCCGGGTTGGGGAGGTATTCCGCGAGGCCCTTGTCCACCAGCAGGTCGGCGATCCGCTGAACACCCTGGCGGGTCATGCCCATAGCCCGGGCGATTCCGGCGACCGGCAGCGGCTCCGGCAGCACGGCGCCGAGCACCTGCCACCAGGAGACCGTCAGGCCGACCGGTTCGGACAGCTGCGCGCCGAGGGCGAGGAACTGCCCGTTGAGCCGGAAGGAGGTGATCGCGGCGGTGGCGAGCAGCTCCTGTTCGGGGTTCATTCGGCGTCGGCGCCGACCAGTTCGGCGAAGGCGCTGTTGTCGTGCTGTGCGAACAGCCGGTACCAGGCGTCCAGCACGGCCTCGTCGTACAGGCGGAGTTCGGCGAAGACCGCGCGGGCGAATTCCATCGGCGCAGTGGAGTGGGCGGTGATCACCCCGTCGGCGGAAACGGCCAGTTCGTCGACGTAGTGCTCGGCTCCCGCATAACCGCTGGGTGCCAGGAATTCCGCGGCGTTGCTGGTGTGCGGCCGGTCGTCGAGCAGGCCCGCGGTGGCCAGGCCGTAGGTTGCGCCACAGATGGCGGCCACCGGGACACCGGCGGTGACGAACTCGCGTGCCTTCGCCGCGAACGGCGCGAGTTCGCCGGTCTCCCAGGTGGCTGCGCCGGGCAGGATCAGCATGGCGCTGTCGGCCGGGGTCAGCTCGGCCAGCGCCAGGTCCGGGACGACGGTCATCCGGCCCATCGTGGTCACCGGTTCCCGGTCGATGCCGACCGTGCGGACTTGCCAGCCCGGCTCGCGATGCATTTCACCGTTGGCGATATGCGCGGTCGCGGCGCCCACCTCCCAGTCGGCGAGGGTGTCGAATACCGCTACGTGCACTGTTTTCGAAGGCATGACAATATGCTGTCGCAATGACAACATGTTGTCAATAGCGGGAGTCGGGCTCGGCGCCGAGGCTGCCCGCATGGCCGCGGTCCAGGTGACATCGCCGACGTAGCCGTGCAAACCGGGTCGGCTTCACTAAGCTCGCGATCATGGTCGAACAAGCGCCGTCCACCGTCTACATCGCCGCACCGGAAGGTGATACCGGCAAGTCCACGGTGGCGCTCGGGGTGTTGCAGATGCTGTGTGCGACCACCGCACGGGTCGGCGTGTTCCGTCCCATCACCCGCTCCAGTGACGAACCGGACTACATCTTGGAGCTGCTGCTCGAGCACAGCACCGCCGATATCGACTACGACCAGGCGGTCGGTGTCGGTTACGAGGACGTGCATGCCGATCCGGGCGCGGCGCTGGCCACCATCGTGGAACGCTTCCACGCGGTGGCCAAGGCCTGCGATGCGGTGGTGATCGTCGGCACCGACTACACCGATGTGGCCAGCCCGAGCGAGCTGCGGTTCAACGCGCGGATCGCGGTGAACCTGGGTGCCCCGGTGTTGCTGGTCATGCGCGGTGCCGAGCGGACCCCGGAGGAGGTCGAACACCTCGCCGAACTGTGCGCCACCGAACTGAGCGCCGAGCACGCGCAGCTGGTGGCCATGATCGCGAACCGGTGCGACCCCGCCGATCTGGATGCGGTGGCCGACCGGCTCGCCCGCTTCTCGGTACCGTCCTGGACGCTGCCGGAGGTGCCGTTGCTGATCGCACCCACGATGGGCGAGCTGTGCACCGCGATCGGTGGCCGGATGTACAGCGGCGACCCGGAACTGCTGCAGCGGGAGGCGCTGCGGATCATGGTGGGCGGGATGACCGCCGAGCACATTCTGGAACGGCTGTCCGACGGTGTCGTGGTGATCGCACCCGGTGACCGGTCCGACGTCCTGCTCAGCGTGGTGAATGCGCACGAGGCAGAAGGCTTTCCGTCCTTGTCGGGCATCATCATGAACGGCGGGATCGAGCCGGCCCCGGCGATCGCCCGGCTGATGGCCGGCCTGAAACCGAAACTGCCGATCCTGACCACCGGCCTGGGCACCTACGACACCGCCAGCGCGGTGCACCGCACCCGCGGCCGGATGTCGGTGGGCAGCCCGTTGAAGGTGAACACCGCGCTCGCGCTGATGGAGGAACGAGTCGACGCCGGTGAACTGCTGCGCCGCATCCACGTTCCACCGTCGCAGGTGGTGACGCCGCAGATGTTCGAGTACCGGCTGATCGAACGGGCCCGCGCCGACCGCAGATGCATCGTGCTGCCGGAGGGCAGCGACGATCGCATCCTGCGTGCGGCCGGGCGGGTGCTGCAGCGCAAGATCGCCGATCTGATCATTCTTGGCGAGGAGAGCACGGTACGCAGCCGGGCCGCCGAACTCGGGGTGGATATCGCCGCGGCGCAGGTGCTCGACCCCCGGACCTCCGGCTATCGCGAGGAATTCGCCGTCGAGTACGCCGAACTGCGCAAACACAAGGGCATGACGCTGGAGCGGGCCCGGGAGACCGTCGCCGACATCTCCTACTTCGGCACGATGATGGTGTACAAGGGCATCGCCGACGGCATGGTCTCCGGCGCCGCCCACACCACGGCGCACACCATCCGGCCCTCCTTCGAGATCATCAAGACCGTCCCGGGCGTTTCGACGGTTTCCAGCGTCTTCCTGATGTGCCTGGCCGACCGGGTGCTGGCCTACGGCGACTGCGCAGTGGTGCCGGACCCGACCGCCGAACAGCTCGCCGATATCGCCATCTCCTCGGCGGGCACCGCACAGCGGTTCGGAATCGATCCGCGGGTGGCGATGCTTTCCTACTCCACCGGAACCTCGGGCACCGGTGCGGATGTGGACAAGGTACGTACCGCAACCGAACTGGTGATCGAGCGCAGCCCGCAGCTGCCGGTCGAGGGGCCGATCCAGTACGACGCGGCCATCGAACCGACCGTCGCCAGCACCAAACTTCCGGATTCTGCGGTGGCGGGGCGGGCCACGGTGTTCGTCTTCCCGGATCTGAACACCGGCAACAACACCTACAAGGCCGTGCAGCGCAGCGCGGGCGCGGTAGCGATCGGTCCGGTGCTGCAGGGCCTGCGGAAACCGGTGAACGATCTGTCTCGGGGCGCGTTGGTCGCCGATATCGTGAACACGGTGGCGATCACCGCCATCCAGGCGCAGGGGAAGCAGGCGTGAACGAGCGTGCGAACGACCCGGTGACGCTGCCCGGCGACGAACCGGTTCTGGTGATCAACTCCGGGTCCTCGTCCATCAAATATCAGCTCCTGCAACCGGAATCCGGCACCGTCCGCGCCTCCGGGCTGGTGGAGCGAATCGGCGAGCCGGAAGGCCGGGTGGTCCACGAGGCCGACGGCCGCACGCTGGAACAGACCGGTACGATCCCCGACCATCAGGACGGGATGCGCCGGATGTTCGAGATGCTCGCCGAAACCGGCCTGGACCCGGCCACCGCGGGCGTGACCGCGGTCGGGCACCGGGTGGTGCACGGCGGTGACGTGTTCTACCGGCCGACCCTGATCGACGACGAAGTGCTCGACACCATCCGGGGACTGTCCGAACTGGCGCCGCTGCACAATCCGGCCAATGTGATCGGTATCGAATCGGCGCGCCGGCTGCTGCCCGAGGTACCGCAGGTGGCGGTATTCGACACCGCCTTCTTCCACGGTCTGCCGGCGGCAGCCCGGACCTACGCCATCGATGCGAAACTGGCTGCCGAGTACGGAATTCGCAAGTACGGGTTCCACGGAACCTCGCACGAGTACGTCAGTGGGCAGGCCGCCCGGCTGCTCGGCAGGCCCCTCGGCGAGCTGAACCAGATCGTGTTCCATCTCGGCAACGGTGCCTCGGCATCGGCGATCCGCGGCGGTGAACCGATCGACACCACCATGGGGCTGACCCCGCTGGAGGGACTGGTGATGGGCACCCGGCCGGGGGATCTCGATCCGGGCGTGATCACCCATCTGATGCATACCGCAGGGCTCGACCTGCCGGGATTGGAACAGCTGCTCAACCGCCGGTCCGGCCTGAAAGGGCTGTCCGGGGTGAACGATTTCCGGGAGTTGCAGCGGCTCATCGACGCCGGCGACGAGGCCGCCCGGCTGGCCTACGACGTCTATATCCACCGGATCCGCCGGTACCTCGGCGCGTACCTGGTGGAGCTGGGCCGGCTCGATGCCATCGTGTTCACTGCCGGAGTGGGTGAGAACGGTGCGCAGGTCCGAGCCGATTCCCTCGCCGATCTGGCGGGCTTGGGAATCGAGGTCGATCCCGAGCGCAACTCCGCGAAGGCGTCCGGACCCCGGATCGTTTCGCCCTCGGAAGCGCCGGTTTCGGTGCTGGTGGTGCCCACCAACGAGGAGCTGGCCATCGCGCGGGCCGCGCACGAGCTGGTCGCGGGCTAGAACCAGGTGGTGGCCCGCATTGCGTTGGCCAGATCCACCAGGGCGTAGCGGTGCTTGCGCCCCGGGGCATTGCGGGCCAGCGTGCGCAGCCCGGCTTCGGTACCGGATCGCAACTCGTCCTCCCGGAACGGCGCGCCGAACAGGGTCGCGGTGCGCAGCTTGGGGGTGTTCCCGGCCTGCAGCCAGGCCAGCGCCGTGCCGAGGACCAGGGTGCGCAGCAGGGTCTTACGGCGCTCGGTGGCGGGCAGCGCCTGCACTCGGGCGGCCGCGAGCCGCAGGGTCGGTTCCGCCAGGTCGGGCACCGGGCTTGCGGTGAGCAGCAACAGGATCGCGGTGGTGCGTGCGGTGGTGTACTGGCGCGACGTCGCGGGGACCTCGTCCAGGGCCTGGACCGCCTCGGTGATGCGGCCCGCCGCGCGCAGCTGACGCGCGAGACCGAATGCCGCGCTCACCACGGAACGGTCGGTGCGCCAGACCGTCTCGTACAGGTTCTCGGCATAGGCCCGCCACTGTTCCGGATCCGGCGAATCCCAATGTTGCAGTACGAGTTCCGCAGTGGCCGCGAGGGCCAGCTTCGGGGCGATCTCGCCGGGCAGGACCCGCAGCACCTCGTCGAAGCGGGCGAAGGCCGCCTCGTAGTCCAGTTCCAGTAGCAGCGCCTCGCCGAGCAGCCAGTCTGTACGCCAGTCATGTTGTGCCGGAGTTCGTTCCAGCAGATGGATCACGGTGGCCGACTGTCCCAGTTCCAGCCGGGCGCGGGCCTCGGCCAGCAGTAATTCCAGCTCCAGCGTTTCCGGCATGTTCTCCGGGTCGGCGGCGGCGCGCTCGCGGACGTCTTCCAGGGCGTCGAGCACGCGCTCCGGCTCCGGATGCACCGTCGCCGCCAGCAACGGGGCGGCCGGGTCGGCGGGATCCAGCAGCGGGAACGGTAGCGCGGCGACCACATCGGGTGCGGCGAGCAGTGCGGAGCGTTCCCTGCCGTCCAGATAGGCATCGGCCTGGGCGATCAGCTCGTCGGTCCCGAAACTGGTTCTGGGCGGCGTGAAAACGGTCGACAGCTGGGGGTGCTCGGTATCGGTGTCCAGCGCCAGGATCTCCCGCAGTACCCCGGCCAGCTGGGCCGACATCGCGCGGGCGGACGGGAACCGCCGCGCCGGGTCCGGGTCGGTGGCGGTGGCCAGCAGCCGGTGCAGGAATCCGTAGCGGGCCAGCAGCGGCTCATCGGCCGGATCGGGCAGGCCGTCGAGATAGCGGCCCCGGTCGCTGGGCAGATGTAACGCCAGCACGGCGAGGGTGCGGCCGGCGGTATAGATGTCGGAGGCCACCGTCGGGCCGGTGCGGGCGAGTTCGGGAGCTTGGAAGCCCTTGGTGCCGTACAGGTTCCCGTAGGCCTCGATGGTGGCGACGGCGCCGAGGTCGATCAGTTTGACCTGGTCGGTGGTGACCATGATGTTGTCGGGCTTCAGATCGTTGTAGGTCAGCCCGATCGAGTGCAGGTAGTCCAGTGCGGGCAGCGTCTCCAGCAGATAGGCGATGGCCTCGGTGACCGGCATCTTGTCCGGGTACCGGTCCAGGATGTGCCGCAGCGAATGGCCGCCGACGTACTCCATCACGATGTAGCCGACCGCGGCGCCGGTCGCATCGGTGTGCTCGACGAAGTTGTGGATCTTGACGATGCTGGGGTGCGCCACCTCGGCCAGGAACTGGCGTTCGGCGACCGCGACGGCCTGCGCCTCGGCATCCCCGGCGTGCAGCAGGCCCTTCAGCACCACCCACCGGTCACTGACATTGCGGTCGATCGCCAGATAGATCCAGCCCAGCCCGCCGTGCGCCAGGCAGCCCTGGATCTCGTACTGGCCCGCGACCATATCCCCCGGATGCAGCGACGGGCGGAAGTCGAACGGTGCCGCGCAGTTCGCGCAGACTCCGGTGGTGGAAGCCGCCGCTGCGGCCGTGGTCCGGCCGACCGGTTTCGCGCAACGCCAGCAGTACCGGCGGCCCTCGGCGACCACCGGGTCGGTGAGCACCGCCTCCCGCGGATCGGCCGGTGGGACCGTCGGAATCGGCACCAGCCCGGCACCGAGCCGCCGGCTCGGCCGCGACCGTGCGGTCCGCACACTGCGTCCCGTCGTTCGCGCCGACTCCGAGGAGTGTTCGACGTCCTCGGATGCGGCATCCGAACCGAAGTCGGCCGCCTGGGTACCAGGTGCGGCGGCTTGGGTGCCGGGTCCTGCGGCCTGAGTGCCGGGTGCGGCCGCCTGGGTTCCCGGTGTTGCGGCCTGGATGCCCGGTGCTGCCGCTTGGGTGCCCGGTGCCATGGCCTGGGTGCCCGGTGCTGCCGCTTCGGTGCTCGGTCCCGCTGCTCGGGTATCCGGTGCTGCGGCCCGGCCGCCTGTTCCGACCGCTTGTGTGCCCGGGCCGACCGCCTCGGTGCGCCCGGCCATGAGATCGCCGGTGCCACGACTCCGGCCGGGGGTGAGTTCGGTACCCGGGGGACGGACATCGTCGGATGCGCTCCCACTCGCCCCCGCGGCATCATCGGGTCCGCGGGTGTCGTTCCATTCGGTGCCGGTTGCTGGGTGTGCAGAGGGTGCCGGTGGCTCGGCGGCGGGTGGGGGAGTGTCGCGGCCGGTGGTGAGTTCGGTTCCTGCGGGTTGGATGTCGTCGGGTGTGCCGCCGCTCGCCGCCGCATCCTGGGGTCTGCGGGTGTCGTTCCATTCGGTGCCGGTTGTGCCGGCTGCTGGGTGTGCAGAGGGTGCCGGTGGCTCGGCGGTGGGTGGGGGAGTGTGCCGGCCGGTGGTGAGTTCGGTTCCTGCCGGTCGGACGTCGTCGGGTGCGCCCCCGGCCGGATCCGCCTCGGTGCGCCCGGATTCGGTGGTGTGCTCGGGGGTGCCGGCTCCGGTATCGCTCCTCGCGGCGCCGAACGCATGCGTTTCGGGGGCAGCCGACCGGGTGCGATTCGCGGCGGGCGGGGGGTCGGCATCGTCCGGCGAGTCGGCGGTGGCGGCGGATCGGGGGCCCGGATCGTCGGTGGGCCCGGACGGGCGGTGGCCGGCGTATTCGGTGCCTGCTTCCGTCGATTCGGCTTCCGTGGGGTATGCGTGCGGTGCCGGAGGTTCGAGGGTCCCTGCGCCGGAGGGCGCCTCGTCGGTGCCGGGTGGCGTGGTTGCGATACTGCGGCGGGGCAGGCCGATATCCGGGTGGGCGGGGTTCGGCGGCGTCTCGCCGGGATGGTCGGAATCCGGGCGGGGGAGTCGCCGGGTCGCCGGGTCCCCGGCGTCGTCCGGCTGCTCGCCGGGCGGGGGTTCCGGGAGGGTCCAGCCGCCGGGGAGGATGGTCGGCCGGTCGCGGTCGCGCTCTGCGGTCATGCCGATCAGTCCTGGTAGGTGGGGGTCGGGGGACTCGGGGTCGGGCCGAGGACGGACAGCCAATTGCGGTGGATTCGGGTCCAGGTGCCGTCGGTGCGGATGCGTTCGAGGGTGGCGTTGACGAAGCGGACCAGGTCGTCGTCGCCCTTGGGAATGCCGATGCCGTACGGTTCGTCGCTGAATCCGGGACCGACCACCTCGGTGTAGGGGTCCTGGGCGGCCAGCCCCGCCAGGATCGCGTCATCGGTGCTCACTGCATCCACCTGGCGCTGCTGCAGCACCACCAGGCAATCCGCCCAGGTGGGCACGGTCAGGATCGACGCGGCCGGCTGATCGATGCGGAGGTGGTCGAGCGAGGTCGTGCCGCGCACCACGCACACCGTTCTTCCCGCCAGATCGGCGAGGCCGTCGATGCCGGAACCCTTCATCGCCAGCACCCGCTGTTCGGCATGCAGGTACACGGTGGAGAAGTCGACCCGTTGGCGGCGCTCGCAGGTGATCGTCATGGTTTTGGCGACCAGGTCGACCGTGTGGTCCTGCAGGGCGCGTTCTCGTTCGGCCGAGGTGAGGCTGCGGAATTCCACCAGGTCCGGATCGCCCAGCAGATCGCGGGCCACCTCGCGGGCGATATCGGCATCGAAACCGTCGATCCGCCCGGTGATCGGGTCGCGGAAGCTGAACAGGTTGCTGCCGGTGTCCAGGCCGACCACCAGCCGGCCGCGCTCCCGGATCGCATCCAGTGTCGGGCCGTCCGCCCGGCTGGGGCGCAGGCTCGCCGTCGGATCGCCGCAGTCCTCGGCGGCCTTCGGCGGCAGCGGCGCGTTCGGATCGATCGGGATCGCCTCGGCGGGCAGCGGCGGCTCGGTGTTCACGGCGGGCGCGTCGGGCACCGGGTCGGCGGGGTCGGCCGAACAACCGCTCAGGACCACGGCCAGCGCGGTGGCCGTGGTGATCGCGAGGCGGCCCGCCCGCCCGGCCTTCACCGATACTCCCGCAGCCGGGGCCAGACGCCGAGGCCGACCAGTACGGCGGCGGCGATCCCCAGTACCAGCGCGCCCGGGGAGAGCAGGCCGAGAACGTGGCTCGCCTGTTCCACTCGGGACCGCAGCCCGGTCCGGGTGGCGTCGCCGGCATCACGGAGCGCCTGATCGAGGGCGTCGACCTGGGCCGCGACATCGTTGGGCCCGGAGCCGATCGCGACGGTGCTCGCGCCGGTGAAGTCGCCGTGTTCCAGGGCCTCGTTCATCCGGCGGTGCGCGGCCTGCCAGCGGTCGAGCAGGGCGCGGGCATCGCGCACCCGGTCGTCGGCCGGGGCGTCGCCGGGGTAGCCGTCGAGCAGCCCGGCCAGTTCGGCGACATCTTCGTCGAAGATGCGGTCGTAGTCGCCGGAGGCGTCCCGCCGCACCAGCTTCAGCACCTCCGCCGAACGGGCCTGCTGGGTCAGGATCCGGCTCTGGGCGAGTTGCGCCGCCGGCCGGGCGCCGTCGTCCCGGAACCGGATCATCGACGCCGCCGAGATCGAACCGGCCACCACCGTCCACAGCAGGGTCAGTACGACCGCTCCGGTCGCCAGCAGCAGGCCGATATTGAAGACCCGGCGGGAGCGCCGCGCGAGCTCGATCTGGGCGGCGATGAGCGCACCGGTCGCGAGCAGCAACACGATGATCGCCGGCCACGGTGGCTGCACATGATTGTCCTGCGTCGCGGACATGGCGGCGTATCGATGCTGTTGCAGCTCCTCGGCCATCGGCAGCAGGGTGCCCTGCATGTGTTCGGAGGCTTCGCTCAGGTATGCGGCGCCGACCGGGTATCCGTTGCGGTTGTTCGCCCGGGCGGTTTCGATCAGCCCGGAGTACACCGGCAGACCGGTGGCGATGCCGGTGCGCAGCCGCTGGTCGGCGTGCGCACCGGAATGCCCGCCGCTGTCGGTCGTGGATTGGGTCACCAGTTCCGCCGCGGCCGAGCCCAGAGCCTGGGTGTAGCGCTCGCGCAGGGCGGCGGGCTCGACACCGCCGGCCAGGAAGGCGCTGCCGGCCGCCGCGTCGGCAATGGACAGTGAGGTGTAGAGCCGGCTGGCCGAATGCGCATCCGGTTCGGTCCGGGTGAGCAGTTCGGCGAGGGCGGCCTGCCGGTCGTCGACGGTGGCCGAGGTCAGCGCGCCCGCGGTGAGGCACAGCAGCGCCAGCAGTACCCCGGACAACAGCAGCAGCCCCGGTGATGAGGTGGCGAAGGTCCGCAGCCGGGCCGGGTCGAATCGGTTGCGAAGCGCCCGCACATCCGGGGCGTGCGGCAGCCGCTCGGCGATCTTCGACTCCGGACGCATCCGGTGCTGGCCGCGGTGCGAACCGGCGGGCCGGCCGGGCGTGTCGCCCTCCGGCTGCGGGGCCGGCGAGCGAGAGGCCGAACGCATGGTCGCGACCGCTTCGGCGGGGTCCGTGCCGGACGTGACCCCGGTATCCGTATCGGCCATGTGTTGTTCACCTCCCCGTCGAGGCAGCACACCCCGGTGCTTGCGGAGTTTATTGTGGTCGTACCTGTCGTGCAGCGTGTCGAGCGACTGCGCCTCGGTTGCTGGATGGCTGCTGCAAAGGAAGAGTACTGGTATGCGCGGTGACGGAGACGGCTGGTCGAACAGCCCGGGTGGGGTACGTCACTGGGGGAAGTTCGGGGCTGCGGGCCTGTTGCTGCGTGCCCCGCTGCCCGCCGGTGGTGCGGCGGTGCTGCTACAGCACCGGGCACCGTGGAGTCACCAGGGCGGCACCTGGGCGTTACCCGGCGGCGCCCGGGACAGTCACGAATCCGCCGAACACGCCGCGGTCCGGGAAGCGTGGGAAGAGACCGGCATCCGGGCCGGTGACATCCGGGTGCGTGCCGAACGCCTGACGATGTCCGCGCCCAGCGGCTGGACCTACACCACGGTGATCGCCGATGCGCCCGACCGGTTGCCCACCGAAGGCAACCCGGAGAGCTCCGAGCTGGCATGGGTGCCCGAAGACGAGGTGGCCGGTCTGCCGCTGCATCCTGGCTTCGGCGCCGCCTGGCCTGCGCTGCGGGCCGCCCCGGCGCGGGTGCGGCTCGCTGATATCGCCGATCCGGAACCGGTGGCGGCCGTGTTGCCGCGCACCGTGGACCTGGGGGAGCGCGGTTTCGCCTGGCTGCACACCGAGGAGGGCGGCCCCGGCACTCTCGCCCACATCACCGACCCGGGCGGGGCTGCGTTGCCCGACACGCTGTCGATCAGCGTCACCTGCGTCCTCGCCTGACCGGCGTAGAACCCGGTCAGGTCGCCGCGAGCAGCGCCTGTTTCAGGTCGGCGGCTGCGGCCTGCGGGTCGGCGGCCTCGGTGATCGCCCGCACGACCACGATCCGGGAACCACCGGCAGCGGTGACCTCCGGGAGCCGTTCGGCGTCGATTCCGCCGATGGCGAACCAAGGCAGCGTCGGATGCGCGTTCGCGGTCGACCGGACCAGTTCCAGACCTGCGGGCTGACGGCCCGGTTTCGTCGGGGTGGTCCACACCGGGCCGGTGCAGAAGTAGTCGAGATGTTCGTCGATGGCGGCCAGACTCGCCTGTGCGCGGCTGTGCGTGGACCGGCCGATCAGCACGTCCGGGCCCAGGATCTTGCGGGCGTACCAGGGCGGCAGATCCCCTTGGCCCAGGTGCAGCACGTCGGCACCGGCCGCCAGGGCGATATCGGCGCGGTCGTTGACCGCCAGCAGCGCACCGTGCCGACGGGTGGCGGCCTTCATCTCGGCCAGCACACCCAGCTCGGCCTTGGCCTCGAGCGGACCGTATTTCGCCTCGCCCGGCGACCCCTTGTCCCGGAGCTGGACGATGTCGACGCCGCCGGCGAGTGCCGCGTCCACGAACCGGGCCAGATCGCCCCGCTCCCGGCGGGCATCGGTGCACAGGTAGAGCAGCGAGTTCGCGAGGCGGTCACTGCGCCGGCTACGGCCGATCGGTGGGACGGCCGGTGCGGGGGCACCGCCGGCTGTGGGGCCGAAGGCCGGTGACGGCTGCGGCAGCGGTCGGTCGGGATGGGAGGGCTGCACAGTGTCGACGGTAGTCGCGCTACCGTGGGATGCGAAACATGGCGAGCCCGAGGCAGGTGAGACGGATGCGGACGCTGGCAGTGGTCGGCGGCGGAGCCGTCGGACTGGCCGCGGCCTGGCGGGCGGCCGTGGCGGGCTGGTCGGTGACGGTTTTCGATCCCGCCCCCGGTACCGGTGCGTCGTGGGTCGCGGGCGGCATGCTCGCCCCGCTGTCGGAGGGCTGGCCCGGCGAGGAGCAGGTGCTCGAATTCGGCGCCGCCGGGCTGGCGCATTGGCCGGAATTCGCCGCCCGGCTCGCCGAGGCGTCCGGTGCCTCGGTGTTCGTCGCCGAGGAGACGCTCACCGTCGCGCTCGATGCCGCCGATGCCGCCGACCTGCGTACGGTCGCCGATTTCGTATCGGACACGCTCATGCGGGCACCCGGGTCCCCGAGCGTGCCCGGCCGGCCGGCCGAGGGGCCGGAGCGCGCCGCGCTCGGCAGCCCGCCGCAGTTCCGGCTCGCAGCCGACCGGGCGGGCAGCGCAGGTCAGGTCGCTGATATCCCGGCGAGCCGTAGTGCACGGCTTCCGGGCAGTGACGTGCTGCAGCCGCCGGGCGCCGGCGGATCGGCCGGTCCGGGACCGGCCAGTGCTGCGGCGACAGCCGACGCGCCCGGACGCGATATCACCGAGCCGGGTGGTACCGAGCTGCGCTTGGTGGGTCGACGTGAAGTGCGCGCCCTCGAGCCGGGCCTGGCGCGCACGGTGCGGGCCGGTCTGCTCGCCGCCGAACCGGCGATCGACAACCGTGTGTTGCTCCGCGGCCTGCAGCTGGCATGTACGGCCGCCGGGGTGCGGATGCAGGCCACCGAAGTGCCCGACCTGGCCGAGCTGCCACACGACCGGATTCTGCTCGCAACCGGCGCCGCTGCGGCCCGACTGTGGCCGGACCTGCCGGTGCGTCCGGTGAAGGGCGAGATCCTGCGCCTACGGCGGCGGCCGGGCACGCCGGTCCCACCGAGCCGGGTGGTACGCGCCCGGGTGCACGGGCGGCCGGTCTATCTGGTGCCGCGGGCCGACGGTGTCGTCGTCGGCGCCACCCAGTACGAGGCCGGTTTCGACACCGCCGTCACCGTCGCCGGGGTGCGCGACCTGATCGCCGACGCGGAAGCCGTGCTGCCCGGTATCGGCGACTACGAACTGGCCGAGGCGAGCGCCGGTTCCCGGCCGGGTACCCCGGACAACCTGCCACTGATCGGACCGCTCGACGAGCGCGTCGTCGCCGCCGCCGGCCACGGCCGCAACGGAATGCTCACCGTTGCGCTGACCGCCGATGCGGTGGCCGCGTTGCTCGACGGCGAACCGCTGCCCGAGGCCGCGGCCGCCGATCCCGGTCGTTTCGCGGCGCTGCAGCCGCTGTCGTCTTCTGGAGGAGTGCGATGACAACCACCATCCCGATCGGCGTCACCGTCAACGGTGCCGATCACGAATTCGCCGAACCGATCACCATGCGCGAACTGCTCGCCCGGCTGGAGCTGCCCTGCCAGGGGGTGGCGCTGGCCGTCGACGGTGCCGTGTTCCCGAAGTCGCGGTGGGACGAGCCGGTCCGGCGGGGCTGGGACATCGAGGTGCTGACGGCGGTCCAGGGTGGCTGAGCCGGAACCGCTGCGGATCGCGGACCGGGAGTTCGGCTCCCGGCTGATCATGGGCACCGGCGGCGCCGAGAGCCTGGCCGTGCTGGAGGAATCGCTGATCGCCTCCGGTACCGAACTGACCACGGTGGCGATGCGCCGCGTCGACGCCGCGGGTGGCACCGGCGTGCTCGACCTGCTGAAACGTCTCGATATCGCGCCGCTGCCGAACACCGCCGGTTGCCGCACCGCCGCCGAAGCCGTGCTGACCGCCCAGCTGGCCCGCGAGGCCCTGGAGACCGAGTGGGTCAAGCTCGAGGTGGTCGCCGACGACCGCACCCTGCTGCCCGACCCCGTCGAGTTGCTCGACGCCGCCGAACAGCTGGTCGACGACGGTTTCACCGTGCTGCCCTACACCACCGACGACCCGATCCTGGCCCGCCGCCTGGAAGAGGCCGGTTGTGCCGCGGTGATGCCGCTGGGCGCCCCGATCGGCACCGGCCTCGGCATCGGCAACCCGCACAACATCGAGATGATCGTCGCCGAAGCCGGCGTCCCGGTGATTCTGGACGCTGGTATCGGCACCGCCAGCGACGCCGCCCAGGCCATGGAACTCGGCTGCTCCGCAGTGCTGCTGGCCACCGCCGTCACCCGGGCCCGCGACCCCCGGCTGATGGCCTCGGCCATGGCCGACGCCGTTCGTGCCGGGTATGCCGCCCGGCACGCCGGCCGGATCCCGAAGCGGTTCTGGGCCCAGGCGTCTTCGCCCGGCCGCGGGTAGCCGCCCGGTTCGCGGTTCGAGCACACGGGCCAGAAGGAGGGGGCGATGTCTGACCGCGGTGAATCGGACCGGCGGGAACCGTCTGCGACCCAGGCGAAGGGCGCGGCATTTCTGGGGATGACGATGGCGGGTGTCGGGTTCCTGTGCCTGATGTTCGTCGTCTTCATGGTGCACAGTGAGCCCAAGGTCGAGTACACCGGAGTGCCGCCGGAACTCGGGTTCTGGGTGGCCGTCACCGGGATTCCGATCCTCGTCCTGGGTGTCGGTGCGGCACTGCTGTGGTGCCGCTCCCGCGTGGGATGGGTGATCGTGGTCGGGATGGGACTGCTGATCACCGGTGTCTTCTTGCTGATGACGGCGTCGGTGCTGGCGTCCGACGATCCGGGCGCGGTGCCGGCCATGCTCGTCCCGGTCGGTGCCTTCGGGTCGATGACCGGTCTCGCCTTGTCGGGGTCGGCCCGGAGGTGGGTCGGGGTGTCGTCTCATCCTCGAGGATGAGAAGACTCGCGACCTGCTGGGGACGCGCGGAGGGTCGGGGGTGGGGAAAGCTGGTCTCATGATCGAACTGAGGGGCCTGACGAAGAAGTTCGGGCAGACCGTCGCGGTTCAGGATCTGAGTTTCACCGTGTCACCGGGACAGGTGACCGGGTTTCTCGGACCGAACGGTGCCGGCAAGTCCACCACGATGCGGATGATCCTCGGTCTGGACCAGCCGACCGCGGGTACCGCGACCATCGACGGCAAGCCGTACGCGCAACTGGAGCAGCCGCTGACCAAGGTCGGCGCACTGCTGGACGCCAAATGGGTGCATCCGAACCGGTCGGCCCGGGCGCACCTGCAGTGGCTCGCGGCATCCAACAACCTGCCCACTTCCCGGGTCGACGAGGTGTTGCGCCTGGTCGGCCTGTCCGAGGTCGCGAACAAGAAGGCGGGCGGGTTCTCGCTGGGTATGTCGCAGCGGCTCGGCCTGGCGGGCGCCCTGCTGGGTGACCCGAAGGTGCTGCTGTTCGACGAGCCGGTGAACGGGCTCGACCCGGAGGGCATCCTGTGGATCCGGCGTTTCATGCAGCGGCTGGCGAGCGAGGGCCGCACCGTGCTGGTGTCGAGCCACCTGCTGTCGGAGATGGCGCAGACCGCGGAGCACTTGATCGTGATCGGCCAGGGCAAGCTGATCGCCGACACCACCACCAAGGATTTCATCGAACGCGCATCCGAACAGTCGGTGCGGGTCCGCAGCCCGCAGCTGGAACAGCTGCGCAGCCTGCTGACCGGCAACGGCATGACCGTCCGCGAGGACGGCGAGCCCGGTTCGGCTCTGGTGGTGACCGGGGTGAGCAGCGACGAGGTCGGCAAGCTGGCCGGTGCGAACAGCATCACCCTCTACGAACTGGCACCGCAGCAGGCCTCGCTGGAGGAGGCGTTCATGCAGATGACCGGCGGCGCGGTGCAGTACCACGCCGAAGGGGTCGAGCAGGTCATGGGAGGAGCGCTCTGATGGGTGTCTTGGCAGCGGAACGAATCAAACTGACCTCGACCAAATCGCCCTGGTGGTGTTCGGCCATTGTGGTCGTGCTGGGTGTCGGGATAGCCGTGATCTTCGCGTTGGTCGCGCGGGCGGCGTCCGGGGCCGGCCCGGACTCCGAGGCCCCGGCCCTGACTCTCGACGTGGCCACTCTGGGCATCACCGGCTTCGGTGCGACGGTGCTGATGATCATGGCCACGTTGGCGGTGACCAGCGAGTACCGCTTCGGGATCATCCGGACCACGTTCCTTGCGGTGCCGAACCGCACGAAGGTGATCCTGACCAAGACGGCCCTGCTGGGTGGGTTCGCCGCGGTGCTCAGCGCGTTGGTGGCCGCGGCCGCTTTCGGGGTCGCGAAGGTGGTCGGTGGCGACGACGCCGGTGCGCTGGTTCTCGACGGCCAAGCTCGCCTGATCGCGGGGATCCCGCTGAATGCCCTGCTCGGCGTGGTGCTGGCGATCGGTGTCGGCACCCTGGTCCGGCAGTCCGCGGCGGCCATCTCGCTGATCGTGCTGTGGCCACTGGTGGTGGAGCCGTTGCTCGGTGCGTTCGGCAGCTTCGGCCGCAATGTGTCGCCGTTCCTGCCCTTCCAGAACCTGAACCGGTTCATGTTCTCCAACGAGGCCGGCTCCGAGTTCACCTCCACGGCGAACTGGCACTGGGGGGTCTGGGGCAGCCTGGTGTACTTCATCGCCTTCGTCGCGATCGTGTTCGGCGCCTCCCTGGTGGTGCTCAACCGGCGCGACGCCTGATCCCGGTGTCCCGGACCGCGTGCCCTCGCAGGTCCGGGGCACCGAACGGCGAGCTCGTCGGGGGTTCGCCGGGCACCGGCGGTCGCTGCCCGTCCGCCGGCGCCACTGCTCGGCCCGGTGCGCTTCCCGCGCACCGGGCCGCATGCGTTCAGGTCGGTACTGACGGTACTGCTTCGGCCGTCCGCTGAGATATCCTCTCCCGGTGAGTGAAAGATCTTCCGGTGGGTCGGTTCCCGGGTCGGAACCGGAGGATGACCGCTCGATCGGTGCGGCCGAGATCGTGGTGCCGGTCGGATCGGCGGAACCGGACCCGGACAGTGCGGAAGCAGCCTCGGCGGCTCGCAGCGCCGCCCAGTTCCGCGAGCGGGTTTCGGCCCGGCTGAACGCCGCGAACCGGCGCGCGGACGTGATCGGTGCGGTGCGGAAGGCCCGGAGCCAGCTGCCCGGGGACCCAGGTTTCGGCGATCCCCTGTCGACCTCCGGCCGCGGCGGTCCGAGCCGGGTGGCGCGCGCCGCCGACAAACTGATCGGCGACAACCCCAGCGCGGCGAAGGAGATCGGCTTCGGAGCCCTGCAGGTGTGGCAGGCGATGCTGGAGCGGGTCGGCCGGGGCAGGGGCCAGGCCGAGGTGACGATCATGTTCACCGATCTGGTGTCGTTCTCCAGCTGGTCGCTGCGCTCGGGTGACGAGGCCACCCTGGAACTGCTGCGCCGGGTCGCGAAGGCCATCGAGCCGCCGGTTGCCGAGCGCGGCGGGCAGGTGGTCAAGCGGATGGGCGACGGCCTGATGGCGGTCTTCTCCTCGCCGGACCGGGCGCTGCGCGCCGCGATCCAGGCCCGCAAGAACCTGGCCGAGGTGCGCTACGACGGTTATCAACCGAAGATGCGGGTCGGCCTGCACACCGGCACGCCCCGGGAGATCGGCGGCGACTGGCTCGGTGTCGACGTCAATATCGCCGCCCGCATGATGGAGGCCGGCGGCAACGGTCACCTGATGATCTCCAACATCACCCGTGACGCCATGCGGCCCGAGACCTTCGAGGAGCTGGGCGTGGCTGTCAAGCCGTACCGGCGCAACTTCTTCGCCGCCCCGCTGAGCGGTGTACCGGAGGATGTGCGCGCCTTCCGGGTGACCACCGGCTGAGCTCAGATGAGCCAGAGCACAGCGCCGACGAGGGCGAGGACGGCGCAGACGCCGAGGCCGATGGCGATCGGGCGGGCGGTGTTGCGCAGCGTGTAGGCGCCGCCGATCAGGAAGCCGGCCAGGGCGAACATCAGGATGACGGCGGTGTCGGACATGGCTTCATCCTGCCTCAGTGCTGCGGACCCGGGCGGTTCGGGTCGCGGGCTCGGTTGCCGCCGATTAACAAGCACGCATGCTTGCTTTTTTCTGGACCCGGTGTGATCCTGGAATCGGTAACCCGACCTCAGGAGGACACCCGCCGATGAGTGCCCTGTCCACCGATCCAGACCTGATCCGGATCGGCAACTGTTCCGGCTTCTACGGCGACCGGATCGGCGCCATGCGCGAGATGCTCGAAGGCGGGCAGCTCGATGTGCTGACCGGTGACTATCTCGCCGAACTCACCATGCTGATCCTGGGTCGCGACCGGATGAAGGACCAGAATCTCGGCTACGCCAAGACCTTCGTCCGGCAGATCGAGGACTGCCTCGGCCTGGCTCTGGAACGCAATGTGCAGATCGTCGCCAATGCGGGCGGTCTCAATCCGGCCGGGCTGGCCGAGAAGCTGCGCAAGGTCTCGGCCGAGCTGGGCCTGACGGCCAAGGTCGCGCACGTCGAGGGTGACGATCTGCTGCCGCGGGCCGCGGAGCTCGGCCTGGGGCAGCCGCTCACCGCGAACGCCTATCTGGGCGCCTGGGGCATCGTGGAATGCCTGAACTCCGGCGCCGATATCGTGGTGACCGGCCGGGTCACCGACGCCTCGGTGATCGTCGGGCCCGCCGCCGCGCACTTCGGCTGGTCGCGCACCGACTACGACGCTCTGGCCGGCGCCGTCGTCGCCGGACACGTGATCGAATGCAGCACCCAGGCCACCGGCGGCAACTTCGCCTTCTTCACCGAACTCGGCGATTTCGGCCGCCCCGGTTTCCCGATCGCGGAGATCCGCCGCGACGGCAGCAGCGTGATCACCAAACACGACGGCACCGGCGGCGCGGTGACCGCGGACACCGTCACCGCCCAGCTGATGTACGAGATCCAGGGCGCCCGCTACGCCGGGCCGGATGTCACCACCCGGCTGGACAGCGTCGAGGTCGCCCAGGAGGGTCCCGACCGGGTGCGGATCGGCGGGGTCACCGGCGAGGCTCCGCCGCCCCGGCTGAAGGTCTCGCTGAACACGCTCGGCGGTTTCCGCAACGAGATGCAGTTCATCCTCACCGGCCTGGATATCGAGGCGAAGGCCGATCTGGCGAAGCGGCAGCTGGAGTCCTGGCTCACCGACCGCCCGGCCGAACTGACCTGGACCCTGGCCCGGGTGGACCGGCCCGATGCGCCCACCGAGGAGCAGGCCAGCGCGCTGCTGCGCTGCGTGGTCCGTGATCCGGACCCGAACAAGGTCGGCAAGGCGTTCTCCAGCGTCGCGGTGGAACTGGCCCTGGCCAGCTATCCGGGCTGCACCTTCACCGCGCCGCCCGGCAACGGTTCGCCCTACGGAGTGTTCACCCCGGGCTATGTCGACGCTGGGGAAGTTCCGCACACTGCGGTACTCGCCGACGGGTCCCGGATTCCGGTACCCGCCGCCGGCGAGACCCGGCCCCTGGAGCCGGTCGCCGAGCCGGATCTGCCCGAACCGTTGCCCTCGGAATGGACCAGCCGGGTCCCGCTGGGCACCATCGCGCTCGGCCGCAGCGGTGACAAGGGCGGCGACGCCAATATCGGCATCTGGGTCCGCACCGAGGACCAATGGCGCTGGCTGGCGAACACCCTCACCGTCGACAAGCTGCGCGAGCTGCTGCCCGAGACCGCCGACCTGGCGATCGAACGGCATGTGCTGCCCAATCTGCGCGCGCTGAACTTCCAGGTGCACGGCATTCTCGGCCAGGGCGTCGCCCATCAGGTCCGCTTCGACCCCCAGGCCAAGGGGCTCGCCGAATGGCTGCGCTCCCGGCATATCGACATCCCGACCGAGCTGCTGCCCTAGAGGAGAGATCTGATGAGCGGAATCTGGGACACCCCGGAACGACGAGAACTACGCGCCACCGTGCGCGGGTTCGTGGAACGCGAGATCCTGCCGGATCTCGACACCTGGGAGCGGGAGGGCGAACTGCCCCGCGATCTGCACAAGAAAGCGGGCGAACTCGGCCTGCTCGGAATCGAGTACCCGGAATCTGCGGGGGGCGAAGGCGGTAACGCCATCGACTCGGTGATCGTCGGCGAGGAGTTCCACTACGCCGGTGCTTCCGGCGGCACCTGGGCCTCACTGTTCACCTGCGGTATCTCGCTGCCGCACATCATCGCCTCGGGCAACACGGAACAGATCGACAAGTGGGTCAAGCCGACCCTGGCCGGTGACCTGATCGGCTCGCTGGCCATCACCGAACCCGGTGGCGGCTCCGACGTCGGCCATCTCACCACCTCGGCCGTGCGCGACGGCGACCACTATGTGATCAACGGCGCCAAGACCTTCATCACCTCGGCCTGCCGGGCCGATTTCGTGGTGACCGCGGTGCGCACCGGCGGTCCCGGTGCGGCCGGTGTCTCGCTGATCATCGTGCCGACGGACACGCCCGGCTTCACGGTCACCCGCAAGCTGGAGAAGATGGGCTGGCTGGCCTCCGATACCGGTGAGCTGTCCTACCAGGACGTCCGGGTGCCCGCCGAGAACCTGGTCGGTGCCGAGAACACCGGATTCGCCCAGATCGCCGCCGCTTTCGTCAGCGAGCGGGTCGGCCTGGCGGTGCAGGCGTACGCGCAGGCCCAGCGCGCCCTGGACCTCACCCTGGAATGGTGCCGCAACCGCGACACCTTCGGCCGCCCGCTGATCTCCCGGCAGTCGGTGCAGATGACGCTCACCGAGATGGCCCGGCGCATCGATATCGCCCGCGTCTACACCCGGGCGCTGGTGGAGCGGTTCCAAGCCGGTGAGCAGAACCTGATCCCGGAGGTGTGCTTCGCGAAGAACACCGCCGTGGAAACCGCCGAATGGGTCGCCAACCAGGCCGTCCAGTTGCACGGCGGCATGGGCTATATGCGCGAATCCGAGGTCGAGCGGATCTACCGCGATGTGCGGATCATCGGCATCGGCGGCGGCACCAACGAAATCCTGACCATGCTGGCATCGAAAGTATTGGGGTACCAGTCGTGACCACATTCCGATCCACCCTGGACACGTCCAGCGCGGAGTACACCGAGGCCGCCGAGGCGATGAACACCAAACTCGCCGAGGTGGAGGCCGAATTCGCCAAGGCGGTCGCCGGTGGCGGCCCGGAGAAGGTGGCCCGGCACCACAAGCGCGGCAAGCTCACCGCCCGCGAGCGGATCGAGCTGCTGCTCGACGAGGATTCGCCGTTCCTCGAACTGTGCCCGCTCGCAGCCTGGGGCAGTGATTTCCACGTCGGCGCCTCCACCATCGCCGGGATCGGTGTGGTCGAGGGTGTCGAATGCATGATCGTGGCGCCCGATCCGACCGTGCGCGGCGGCACCTCCAATCCGTGGACGCTGCGCAAGACGTTGCGGATCAACGAGATCGTCAAGGAGAACCGGCTGCCGGTGATCTCCCTGGTCGAATCCGGCGGCGCCGACCTGCCCACCCAGAAAGAGGTGTTCATCCCGGGTGGCGCGATGTTCCGCGACCTCACCCAGGCCTCGGCGGAGGGCATCCCCACCATCTCGCTGGTGTTCGGCAACTCGACTGCGGGTGGCGCCTACATCCCGGGCATGTCCGACTACGTGGTGATGGTCAAAGAGGGCGCCAAGGTGTTCCTCGGTGGCCCGCCGCTGGTGAAGATGGCCACCGGTGAGGAATCCGACGACGAATCGCTCGGCGGCGCCGAAATGCATGCCCGCGTCTCCGGTCTGGCCGATTACATGGCCGCCGACGAGCAGGACGCGATCCGGCTCGGCCGCAATATCGTCAAAAGGCTGAACTGGAAGAAGCAGGGTCCGGCGCCGCGCGAGGACGTCGTCTCGCCGCTGTACGACCCGGAGGAACTGCTGGGCATCGTGCCCTCGGACCTGAAGATTCCGTTCGATCCGCGCGAGGTGATCGCCCGCGTCGTCGACGGTTCCGACTTCGACGAGTTCAAGCCGATGTACGGTTCCAGCCTGGTCACCGGCTGGGCCGAGATCAACGGCTACCCGATCGGCATCCTGGCCAATGCCCGCGGTGTGCTGTTCAGCGAGGAATCGCAGAAGGCCACCCAGTTCATCCAGCTGGCCAACAAGAAGAACACCCCGCTGTTGTTCCTGCACAACACCACCGGCTACATGGTCGGCAAGGAGTACGAGCAGGGCGGCATCATCAAACACGGCTCGATGATGATCAACGCGGTCTCCAATTCGAAGGTGCCGCACATTTCGCTGCTGGTCGGTGCCTCCTACGGTGCCGGGCACTACGGCATGTGCGGCCGCGCCTACAATCCGCGGTTCCTGTTCGCCTGGCCCAGTTCGAAATCCGCCGTCATGGGCGGCGCCCAGCTGGCCGGCGTGATCACCATCGTGCAGCGGGCGGCCACCGAGGCCAAGGGCCTGCCGTTCGACGAGGAAGGCGCCGCGGCCATGTCCGCCATGGTGGAGGCGCAGATCGAGGCCGAATCGCTGCCGATGTTCCTGTCCGGCCGGCTCTACGACGACGGCATCATCGACCCGCGGGACACCCGCACCGTGCTGGGGATGGCGCTGTCGGCCATCCACAACGCTCCGATCCAGGGCGCCGAGGGCTTCGGCGTCTTCCGAATGTGAGGTCCACCGTGAACCACATAACGAATGTGCTGGTCGCCAATCGGGGCGAGATCGCGCGGCGCGTCTTCGCCACCTGCCGCACTATGGGCATTGCGACCACGGCCGTGTACTCGGACGCCGATACGGCCGCACCGCATGTCGCCGAGGCCGATGCCGCCATCCGGTTGCCCGGCAACACCCCGGCCGAGACCTACCTGCGCAGCGAACTGATCATCGATGCGGCGCGGGCGGCGGGCGCCGACGCCATCCACCCCGGCTACGGTTTCCTCTCCGAGAACGCCGAATTCGCGCGGGCCGTGCAGGATGCCGGGCTGATCTGGATCGGGCCGCCGGTGGCGGCGATCGAGCAGATGGGCTCGAAGGTCGAATCGAAGAAGATGATGGACGCCGCGGGCGTCCCGGTGCTGGCCGAACTGGATCCGGCCGAGGTGACCGAAGACCACCTGCCGGTGCTGATCAAGGCATCCGCCGGCGGTGGCGGCCGCGGTATGCGGGTGGTGCGCGACCTCGCCGAGCTGCCCGGCCAGATCGAGGCCGCCCGGCGGGAAGCCGAATCGGCGTTCGGCGATCCGACCGTGTTCTGCGAGCGGTATCTGGAGACCGGCCGGCATATCGAAGTGCAGGTCATGTCCGATACGCACGGGCGGACCTGGGCGGTCGGCGAGCGGGAATGCTCGATCCAGCGCCGGCACCAGAAGGTTGTCGAGGAGGCGCCTTCGCCGCTGGTGGAAAAAGTGGACGGCATGCGGGAGCGGCTGTTCGAGGCGGCCCGGCTGGCCGCCGAGGCCATCGGCTACGAGGGTGCGGGCACCGTCGAGTTCCTGGCCGACGATGCCGGTGACTTCTTCTTCCTGGAGATGAACACCCGGCTGCAGGTGGAACACCCGGTGACCGAGCAGACCACCGGACTGGATCTGGTCCGGCTGCAGCTGCGGGTCGCCGAGGGGCTGCCGCTACCCGAAGCGCCGCCCGCACAGCGCGGTCATTCGATCGAGGTGCGGCTCTACGCCGAGGATCCGGCACAGGACTGGCAGCCGCAGAGCGGGACCGTGGAGAAGATCGAGATCCCGTTCACGGCCGGGGAATTCACCGTGCTGGACCGGGCGGGCGTGCGGCTGGACAGCGGTGTCGTGGACGGCTCGGTGGTGGGTGTGCACTACGACCCGATGCTGGCCAAGGTGATCTCGTTCGCCGAGACCCGTACCGAGGCGGCCCATCTGCTGGCGACCGCACTGCAGCGGGCGAAGGTGCACGGCCTGGTCACCAACCGGGACCTGCTGGTCCGGGTGCTGCGCCATCCGGCCTTCCTGGCCGGTGACACCGATACCGCCTTCTTCGCCACCCACGATCTGGCCGTGCTGTCCGAGCCGCTGGCCGCGGCGGCCGCCGAGGGCCTGTCGGTGGTCGCGGCGGCGCTGGCCGATGCTGCGCGCAACCACGGCCGGTCCCGGGTGGCCGCGCTGGCGCCCAGCGGCTGGCGCAATCTCGCATCGCTGCCGCAGACCAAGTCCTACGAGAGCCGGACCACCGGTACGCACGAGGTGCGGTACCGGTTCACCCGCAGCGGCATCGAGGTCGAGGGGTATGAGGGCCTCGACCTCCTGGAGCTGAGCCCGCAGCGGGTGGTGCTGGCGGTGCCGGGCGAGCACGGTCCGGTGCGCCGGCAGTTCGAGATCGCCCGCTACGGCGACCTGGTCTGCGTCGACTCGCCGCTGGGGCCGGTCTCGGTGCGCCGGTTGCCACGGTTCACCGATCCAGCCGACCAGGTGGCCGCGGGCTCGCTGCTCGCCCCG
Source organism: Nocardia sp. KT25-26 (assembly GCF_056627695.1). Taxonomy (NCBI): domain Bacteria; kingdom Bacillati; phylum Actinomycetota; class Actinomycetes; order Mycobacteriales; family Nocardiaceae; genus Nocardia; species Nocardia sp. KT25-26. The sequence goes on from NZ_CM152813.1 coordinate 759,929, forward strand.
ATGCCGGGCAGCGTGATCCGGCTCGGCGCCGCGGTCGGCGACCGGGTGGAACACGGGCAGCCGATCCTGTGGCTGGAGGCGATGAAGATGGAGCACACCATTGCCGCACCGGCCTCCGGCGTGCTCACCGAGCTCAATGTGACCGCCGGTCAGCAGGTCGAGGTCGGCGCCGTCCTCGCCGTCGTCGACGAGGCAGGCGCCGACGAAGCCGGCACACCCGCTACCGAATCCGAACAGTCCGCCTGAGCCGGCCGAAACACCAGGAGCACCGATGAGTTTCATCGAGAACGACGAACGCAAAGCGCTGCGGGAGGCGGTGGCCGCGCTGGCCGCCAAATACAACTACACCGACTACGTGCTGCCGCTGGCCCGCAAGAACGAGCCGCTCGAGGAGTTGTGGAACGAGGCGGGCAAGCTCGGCTTCCTCGGTGTCAACCTGCCGGAGGAGTACGGCGGCGGCGGTGCCGGCATGTACGAGCTGGCGCTGGTGATGGAGGAGCTGTCCGCCCAGGGTGCCGGGCTGCTGCTGATGGTCGTGTCTCCGGCCATCTGCGGCACCATCATCACCAAGTACGGCACCGAGGCGCAGAAGCAGCAGTGGCTGACCAAACTCGCCGACGGGTCGGCGAAGATGGTCTTCGGCATCACCGAACCGGATGCCGGGTCCAACTCGCACCAGATCAACACCACCGCACGTCGTGACGGCGAGGACTGGATCCTCAACGGCCGCAAGATCTTCATCTCCGGAGTGGATCAGGCCGAGGCGGTGCTGATCGTGTCGCGGACCGAGGATCACAAGACCGGCAAGCTCAAGCCGGCCCTGTTCATCGTCCCGACCGATGCACCCGGGTTCAACAAGACCCGGCAGGAAATGGACATCATCGAGCCGGACAACCAGTTCACGTTGTTCCTCGACGATGTCCGGCTCCCGGCCGACGCTCTGGTCGGCAGCGAGGACGCCGCGCTGATGCAGCTGTTCGCGGGCCTGAATCCGGAGCGGATCATGGGCGCCGCGATGGCCGTCGGAATGGGCCGCTACGCCATCGGCCGGGCGGTGGAATACGCCAAGGAACGGCAGGTCTGGAAGAGTCCGATCGGCGCCCACCAGGGCATCGCGCATCCACTCGCCAAGGCCAAGATCGAGATCGAGCAGGCCAAGCTGATGATGCAGAAGGCCGCCACGCTCTACGACGCCGGTGACGAGATGGGCGCCGCCGAGGCCGCCAATATGGCCAAGTACGCCGCCGGCGAGGCCAGCATCAACGCCCTCGATACCGCCATCCACACCCACGGCGGCTCCGGCCTGACCTCGGATATCGGTCTTTCCGCCATGCTCGGCGCGGCCCGGATCGCCCGGATCGCCCCGGTCAGCCGGGAAATGATCCTGAACTTCGTCGCCCAGCATTCGCTCGGGCTGCCGAAGTCCTACTGACACTCCGGAGCTCGCCGGGTCCGGTCCACTGCGGCCACTCGGCGAGCTGGGAGGACCGGAGCCGGTATGTGTTCGCAACCGCCCACCTATGAGCGACGATCGCCGCTCACCGGCCGAACGGCGCCCGTGCCCGACGCCGCGACCTCGGGCGATAAGCCGGGCGGAGCAGATGAGAAGGAGAAGTCGATGAGCGGGACAACACCGGATTCGGACGCGCCGTTCGTCCGCTACGAGGTGGACGAAGGGTTCGCGGTGCTGACCTTCGACTCACCGCACAACCGGAATGCGCTGTCGTCCAAGCTGGTCCGCGAACTGCTGGCCGGGCTGGATGCGGCGAACAACGATCCGGCCGTGCGCGGGATCGTGCTCACCCACACCGGGAACACCTTCTGCGCGGGTGCGGATCTGAGTGAGGCCGCGGGTACCGATCCGGCGACGGCGGCCGATCAGCGCACCCGGATGATGATCGACGTGCTGCGCGGCATCGTCGCCGCACCGAAGCCGGTGGTGGCGCAGATCGACGGCAATGTGCGCGCCGGCGGGATGGGCATCATCGGTGCCTGCGATCTCGTGGTGGCCGGCCCGGCCAGCACTTTCGCGCTCACCGAGGTGCGGATCGGGATGGCGCCGTTCATGATCTCGCTGACCCTGCTGCCGCGCCTGGATGCCCGGGCGGCGAGCCGCTACTACCTCACCGGCGAGAAGTTCGATGCGGCCCGGGCGGTGGCGGTCGGGCTGGTCACGGTGGCCGCCGACGATCCGGCGGCCGAGGTGAAGCGGCTGTGTGGCGAGCTGCGGAAGGGCTCGCCGCAGGCGCTGGCCGAATCGAAGAAGCTGGTGAACGCGCAACTGCTGGCCGGTTTCGACGCCGAGGCCGAGGAACTGGCGCAACGTTCGGGGAGCTTCTTCGGCACCCCCGAAGTGATCGAGGGAATGACGGCCTTCCTGCAGAAGCGCCCACCCAGCTGGGCGCAATAGGCCGCTTGGGAGAATGCAGCGCATGGCGACACCCCACGAACCCAAGCAGGACCGCAGCCGGGCCACCCGGCAGCGGCTGCTCGAGGCGACCATCGACTGCCTGGCCGAAAAGGGCTGGGCAGCCGCCACCGTCGCGGTGGTCGCCGAGCGGGCCGGGGTGTCGCGCGGCGCCGCACAACACCATTTCCCCACCCGGGAAGACCTGATCACCGCGGCCCTCGAGTACATGTTCGACACCCGGATGGATCAGGCGCGCACCGAAGCCGAAACGGTCGACGGGATCGCCGAGGGGGAGGGCCGCACCCGGGCCGTCGTCTCCGGACTCGTGGAGTCCTACACCTCGCCCCTGTTCAAGGCTGCGCTGCAGGTGTGGACCCATGCCGCTGCCGACCCGGCGTTGCGGGAACGCATCGTGCCCCTGGAGGCGCGCTTCGGCCGGATCGCGCACCGCCGCGCCGTGGAGGCCCTCGGTGTCGACGACTCCGACCCGGTCGCACACAACCTGGTGGTCGCCACCCTCGACCTGGCCCGCGGTCTCGGCCTCGCCGACGTCCTCACCGACGACTCCGCCCGCCGCAAGCGCGTCGTCGACCAGTGGGCGACGACCCTGCACGGCGCCCTCAACCCGGCTCGCTGACCTTCGCAGTCGACCTGAATCACCGCTGGGTGGTGCCGAGGGAGGCTGCCTTCTCCTGAGACCTCGCGTCCTCGCTCGGCGGTGCCGGTCGCCCGGTCAGGCGGTGCGGCGAATACGCAGGACGGAGTCGGTGCGGGTGCCGAGGCGGCCGTCGCGGCTGCGGGATTCGGATTCGACCAGGTCGGCGGTCTCGACCCGCCATACGGCGGGGTCGAGCGACAGATCGGTCAGCATCTCCTCGATGGTGGGGAATACGTGGTCATGGTGCGGGTCGCCGTCACCGGCCCAGGTCGGGGCGGCGGCATGGCTGCCGATCACCAGGACCCCACCCGGCGCCACGGCCTCGGCGGCGCGGCGCAGGATGCTCGGCCGCTCGTCCGCCCGCTCCACCGGTGAATGCAGGAACTGCGCGGCGACCAAGTCGAAGGTGCCTTCGGGAAATGACTCGGCCAGGTCGTGGCGTTGCCATTCGATGGTGTGACCGGCAGCCCGGGCATGTTCGTCGGCGCGCTTCAGGGCGGTCGCCGAGATATCCACGCCGGTGACCTGCCAGCCCTGCCCGGCCAGCCAGATGGCATCACCGCCCTCGCCGCAGCCCAGGTCCAGGGCGGTCCCCGGCGCGAGCCCGGTGACCTCGCGGACCAGCAGAGCATTCGGCCGGCCGGTCCAGATCTGTTCCTGCTCGCCGTAGAACTGCTCCCAGAATTCGGTTGCCGTCATCACTGTCCCTTTCGCTGTTCGATACCACTCGACAATGCCCGGCAATCCGTCAATCGGCAAGTATTGTTGCCGAACCGGCAAATGTCGGTCCACTGTGCCGCCGTGGTCGACTTCCGCCCCCGCCCCGGCCCGCCCGCCTTCGGGTATCCCGGCGGTCGGGCGGTTGTCGGTGGTCCGGGGGAGGCCCACCGGTAGGATCGTCAGCTGTGACTCGCGGTACCGGGGTGGCAGGCAGAGGTGTGGCGGCGCGGGTCGATGCGCGTACCGAGCGCTGGCGGGAACACCGGGTGAAGGTGCGCGCCGAGTTCGTCGATGCGGCGTTCCGGGCGCTGGACCGGTTCGGCCCGGAAGTGAGCATGGGGGATATCGCCAAGGAAGCCGGTGCCGCCAAGCCGAAGCTGTACCGGCACTTCCAGGACAAGGCCGACCTGTGCAATGCGGTCGTCGACCGGGTTCGCGACGTACTCTGGGAACGAGTGCTGCTCAGCATCGACCTCACCAACCATTCGGTCGCCGAGTTGGTCCGGCAGGGTGCGGCCGAATATGTCGGGGTGGTCGGCGAGCATCCGAACGTCTTCCGGTTCGTCATGCACGGCCAGTTCGCTCAGCAGGGCCAGGATTCCGAACAGGCGTTGCAGACCGCCCGCCGGACCGCGCGCCGCGCCGCCGAATTCCTGGCCGGTGTGCTGCCGGAGGATGCGGTCGATGTGGCCGGTCTGGAACTGGTCAACTACTCCGTGTTCGGCGCGGTGGCCTCGGCCACCGACTGGTGGCTCGGTGCCGAGCGCCGCGACACGGAAGCCATGCCGGTGGAGCGGTTCGTCGACTATCTGGCGGAGAGCATCGTCGCCCTGGCGCAGGCGAACGCCAGGTTCCACGGCGTGGTCATCGATCCGTTCCGGCCGTTGCACTCGGCGTTCGGCGGCTGAGGCGGTTCCGGCGCCGGATGCATCACGAGACCTCCGGATCGATATTCCGCGACACGTCGCGTCTGTCGTGCCGATGCAGCCACTGGATCGGGCGAATGCGTGGGAACAGTTTCACCATGGCCAACACGAAATACGCCAGGGTATTCAGGCCGACGAAAACCGACAGGACCGTGAACCACTCGCCGGTCAGCACCGACGCCGGAAGAATGAATCCCGCCAGGACCGTGTCCGAATCCGTCACCCGGTCACCTCCGGTTCGCCGTGGGTGACATGCCCCCACTCTGCCTGCCGGTTCAATGCAATATCGACTACCCCCTTGATGTACACCGCATCCAGAAACAGGGCATAGAACAACTCGGGCAGTACCAGTGCTGCCACCGCACAGGCGCGCCAGCCGCCGCGGCGGACCGTGACCACGCGTTCCAGCACGAACCCGGCGCCGATCACCAGCCAGAACGGAAACCAGATCCAGGTATCCACGGAGATGACCATCAGCAGCATCGACGCCAAGAAGGCCAGCAGCGCCACCACGCCGTACCCCAGCCCCAGCTGCTGCACCCAGTAGCGGCTGGTTTCGGCGGTCACGCCATACGACCCCAGGTTCTCCAGCGCGCCGCGCTGCCAGCGCAGCCGCTGCCGCCACAGTGGTCGCCATCCCGGCATCAACTCCGTCACCACGGTGCAATCCCAGGGCGAAACCATCGACGCCCCCAGCGACTTCAATGCGATGGTCAGCTCGTTGTCCTCGGTCAGCACTCCGGAGTCGTACACATCGCCCCGAGCCCCGGGGAGCCGCCCGCCGCGGGCATCCGCCACCGCCCGCAACGCCCGGGACCGGAACACCGATGCCGTCCCGGTCAGGACGAACACCTCACCCCGGCGGCGCATCAATTCCCGCCCGTACCGCACATATTCGTTCCGCTGGAACTGGCCGATCAGCCCATGTCCCGGCTCACCGTAGAACAGCCCGCCCACCGCCATCAGCGAGCGGTCTGCCGTCATCCGCCGATCCGCCGCAGCCAGAAAGCCCTGATCCAGCTGCGTGTCCGCATCCATGATCATCACCGCATCGTTGTCCCCCAGACCGGGCAACACCGTATTCAGCGCCTGATTCAGCGCACCGGCCTTTCGCCCGGTGTTGCCCACCGTGACGAAAACCTCGACCCCCGCAGCGCGGGCCAGGCGGACCGTCCCGTCGGTGCAGTTGTCCGCTACCACGACCACCCGGTCCGGCGGTCTGGACTGCGCCATCAATGCCGACAACGTTTCCGGAAGAATGTCCTCTTCATTGTGGGCCGGAATCAATACGGTGATCGTCACCGGGCCGGCATGAACCCCTGCGGTGTCGGCCAGTACCACCTTCTGCGACAACGGATACCGATCCCGGTCGGCCGAATTCCGGTCACGCCACAACACCCACTGTTCCTGGAGTACCACCACCAACGCGAACAGCAGGACGCCGACCGTCAATGCGATGACCCAGCCGATCCGGTCCGGGCTGAACTGATAGAAGACATCCCACACACCGAACAGCACCTGCTCGTGCAGATCCGCCGGAACCGGATGGGCGAACCGGACGACGAGCCACACCACCGCGGCCACGGCAGAAGCAGAACCCAGTACGACCACACCCACCATACGATTCAGACGCAGCCATTTCATGGCGCCGACCCTAGCGATACGGCTGGTGATCCCTCCTCAGCCGGCGCGTGTGTCGAATTCGATTCGGCCCGATGCCCTGCGGAGCGACCGGGACATCCGCCCGGTGCGAACCCGCCGCGCCGTGGTGCTCGGCGTCGGTGCGCAACGGATCAGAGCAGCCAGGCGACGAGTAAGAGAACCAACGGGATGGCGGCCGCGACTCCGAAGATCGTGAGCTTCACCCACAGGCCGGGCCGTTCTTGCGGAACGAAGCTCGCGCTGCCGTCGCTGTAGATTGTGTACGGCGCGGCGTAGTAGCAGTGCACCGGGTTCCATCTGGCATCGATATCGAGAGCGGCCTTTCCGGCGCGCCAGAGGACGTACTGCGACCAGAGCTGAGCACGGTAGTACCCGGGTACGAGATAGAACTGATTCGTGCCTTCCTGGAGCGGGAACGTCAGCCCCGGGGCGAATTCGACCATCATCGTGGCACGTCGGTGCTTCAACTTGATGCCCGGCGATGCGGTGACCGCGACCGGAATTGTCGGGTACGGGGCGGGCTGAGCGGGATACACGGAAATCACAGTAGTAGTCCGGGCGGTGCGGATGCTCAGGTGAGCTGCCGCCGTACCCCGCCGGTCGCTCGAAGTCCGGGTAGGCGCGCGGTGTGCGGTTGTCCGACTCGCACGCGAACTCCGTTGTTCTCGCCGGATGCTTCGTCGAACCCGGTGGTGCGATCGAGTTCAGTATGCCTCCGGCCACCGACAGAAACGGTCCGGGGTAGCCGCTCAGCGGGAGACCGGTTCGGTGCGGTCGATCAGGGCGTATGCAACCGCCAGAAAGGGGAGACCGGTCCGTGGCCGGCGCCGAGATCGTAGGCGGCGGACAGGCAGCGGCGGGTCCATTCCTTGGCGAACTCGACCGCTTCCGGCACCGCGTATCCGTTGGCGAGCGCGCAGGTGATGGCGGCCGCCATGGTGTCGCCGCCGCCGTGGTCGTTGCCCGTGCTGATCCGGGGTGCGGTGAACTCGCGGAAGGTGCCGCCGTCGTACAGCAGATCGGTGCTGTCGGGTGCGGTGCGCAGGTGCCCGCCCTTCACGATCACCCAGCGCGGGCCGAGTGCGTGCAGGGCCTCGGCCGCCCGGCGGGCGGAGGCGTCGTCGGTGACGTCGATGCCGGTCAGCAGCCGGACCTCGTCCAGGTTCGGGGTCACCACGGTGGCCAGCGGGAACAGGGTGTGCCGCACCGCGTCGAGCGCCTCCTCGTGCAGCAGCGGATCGCCGTGCATCGACGCGGCGACCGGGTCGACGACCAGTGGGATCGAACCGTCCCGGCCGATACCGAGTTCGCGGCACACTCCGGCCACCGCTTCGATGATGGCGGTCGAGGCCAGCATGCCGGTCTTGGCCGCGCCGATGCCGATATCGGTGACCACCGTGCGCACCTGGTCGGCCACCACCGGCGGCGGGATCTCGTGGAATCCGCTGACCCCCACCGAGTTCTGCACCGTCACCGCAGCAACCGCCACGCAGGCGTGCACTCCGCACAGGGCCATGGTGCGCGAATCGGCCTGAATGCCGGCGCCGCCGCCGGAGTCGGTACCGGCGATCGTCAGGGCGCGGACCGGGGTCAGGCCGTCGGGGGTGAGGGGCAGAAGTTCCACGCTGCAACCCTACGGGCCGGGCCGGCCGCGCCGGGGCCCACCCGACGCGGTATAAATGAAAATCGTTATCATTAGTGCTGTGACCGATGTGATGCCTGCCGAACAGCTGCCCGTGACCGTGCTCTCCGGCTTCCTGGGGGCCGGTAAGACCACCCTGCTCAATCACATCCTCGCGAACCGGGAGGGCCGCCGGGTGGCGGTCATCGTCAACGACATGAGCGAGGTCAATATCGACGCCGCACTCGTAGCCGGTCAGGGGCATCTCGACCGCACCGAGGAGAAGCTGGTCGAGCTGACCAACGGGTGTATCTGCTGCACCCTGCGCGAGGACCTGATCGAGTCGGTGGCCCAGCTGGCCCGGTCCGGTCGATTCGATCAGCTGGTGATCGAATCGACCGGCATCTCGGAGCCGATGCCGGTCGCCGCCACCTTCGACTGGGAATTCGAGGACGGGTTCCGCCTCGGCGATCTGGCCCGGCTCGACACCATGGTCACGGTGGTCGACGCCGCGACCTTCCTCACCGAGCTGGTGCGCGGCGAGGGGTTGGCCGACCGGGATCTGGCGGCCGGGGAGGGTGATACCCGGACCATCGCCGACCTGCTCGTCGACCAGGTCGAATTCGCCGACGTGCTGCTGATCAACAAGACCGATCTGGTCAGCGCGAACGCGGCGGCGACGGTCGAGGCCACGGTGCGCCGGCTCAACCCGCGTGCGGCGATCCTGCGCACCGAACGCGGTGTGGTCGACCTCTCCGAAGTGCTCGCCACCGGGCGTTACGATCCCGTGGTCGCCGCCGAGGCCGACGGCTGGGCCGAGGAACTCGCCGGTGGCCATACCCCGGAGACCGAGGAGTACGGCATCAGCAGCATCACCTTCACCGCGGATCGCCCGTTCCATCCGGAACGCCTCGCCGCGGCCCTCGGTGCGCTGCGGGGCATGCTGCGGAGCAAGGGCTTCTGCTGGATCGCCAGCCGCCCCGAACTGGCCGCGATCTGGTCACAGGCCGGGCCGAACCTGACCTTCGAACCCGGCGCCTGGTGGTCGTCTCTGGAGGTGCCGGCCGGGCAGGAGATCGTGTTCATCGGTGTCCGGCTGAACGGTCCGGCGGTCCGCGAGCTGCTGAACGACGCCCTGCTCACCGATGCGGAACTGGCGGCCGGGCCGGCGACCTGGGCGGACTACCCCGACCCGTTCCCGGAGTGGAGTGATCTGCATCACCACGATTGAGCAGTTTTACGCGCGAAAACAACTCGAGTGTTGCATGATTCACCGCAGCGACGTCGCACCCGCGCGCCGATGAGGGGAGTGCGGGCGCGGACACCGTCGCGCAGGAGCGCCGGGCGGCCGGCCGGTGTCGCGCCGCCGGCGCTCCGCGAAGCGGCGGTTCAGGCCCGGCCGAAGGTCAAGGCCACATTGTGGCCGCCGAAGCCGAAGGAATTGCTGACCGCATAGTCGCCGGTCCGGTGTCGCGGTCCGCCGGACACGATATCCAGGTCGAAGGCCGGGTCCGGGTTGTCGTAGTTCAGTGTGGGTGGGATGGCGCCCTCCCGGAGTGTCAGCACGGTGATCAGCGCTTCGAGGGCGCCGACTGCGCCGATCGAATGCCCGAGCGCCGATTTGGGCGCGTAGACCGCAGCATCCGGTGCGACCGCGGTGATGGCCGCAGCCTCGGAGGCGTCGCCGATCGAGGTGGACGTGGCGTGTGCGTTGATATGGGTGATATCGCTCGGTTGCAGACCGGCGGTCCGGATTGCGGCCTGCATCGCCCGGGCGGCGCCCGCACCGCTCGGATCCGAGGCGACGATATGGAAGGCATCCGAGGTGATCCCGGCGCCCAGCACGCGGCCGTGGATCTCGGCGCCGCGGGCCCGGGCGTGCCGCTCCGATTCCAGCACCAGCAGCGCACCGGCCTCGCCGAAGACGAATCCGTCCCGGTCCCGGTCGAACGGCCGGGACGCGCGGTCCGGCTCGTCGTTGCGGGTGCTCATCGCGCGCATCATGGTGAACCCGGCGATCGGTACGGCATGGATATGGCCCTCCACGCCGCCGGTCACCACCACATCGGCCTCGCCCGTGCGGATCAGCCGCCAGGCCTGCGCGATGGCTTCCGACCCCGAGGAACACGCCGACACCGGGGTGAACGCTCCCGCCTGCGCACCGATCTCCAGGCTGACGGCGGCCGCGGGGCCGTTCGGCATCACCATCGGCACGGCCAGTGGCGACACCTTGCGGTAGCCGCCCGCGCGCATCGCATCCACGGCTTCGATGAGGGCATCGCCACCGCCGAGGCCCGTGCCGATGGCGACGGCCAGCCGTTCGCCCTCGACATCGGGGCTCCCGGCGGCCTGCCACACCCGCCGGGCGAGGACCAGGGCCAGGCGTTCGACATAGGAGTGGCGCCGCTGTTCCACCCGGCTGAGGTGTTCGTCGGGCGTGGCCGTGAGGGTGCCGCCGATGCGGACCGGAAGGTCCTGTCCATCGGGTAGGTCCGCCAGCGTGCCGATGCCGCTCTCCCCGGCGAGCAGTCGCGACCAGGTCTCGTCCATGGTGTCGGCCAGCGAGGTCATGGCGGCGTAGCCGGTGACGACCACCCCGTCCGCGGTTTCTGAAGCGATCGGTACAGTCACGACGACATGAATACCTGTAGCGCTCGCTACAGTCAAACCATGGCCCGCCCACTCGACCACCGCAGACGCGCCGAGCTTCTGGCCGGCGTGATCGACTACATCGCCGATCACGGTCTCGCCGAACTGTCGCTGCGCCCGCTCGCCGCCGAGCTGGGCACCAGCTCGCGAATGCTGATCTACTACTTCGGGACCAGGGAAGAACTCCTGGTCCAGGCCTTGGCGACGCAGCGCCCGGATATCGCCGCCCTGTTCGCGGACAGCACGGACGCAGCCGTCCTCCGGCAGCGCCTGCTCGACTTCTTCGACGACAGCCTGACCGGAGCCGGCGCGACCAGCGTGCGGGTGATGCTGCAGGTCCTCGGCGCGGCCTGCGTCCCCGCCAGCCCGTTCCGGGACTATGCGACCAACGCCGTGGCCGTCTTCGTCACGGCCCTCGCCGACGCGCTGCGTACGAGCACTGCGGTCGACGACCCCGAAACGGTCGCCACCGTACTGGTTTCGGGTCTACGCGGTCTCCTGCAGGACCAGGCGATCACCGGCGATACCGAACGCACCTCGCGAGCGGCCCGCTGTCTCGTCGACTCCGTGTTCCCGGCGACGGGTGCTCCGCACCTGCCGTAATCCGATAGTTGCGGGCGAAATCTGCGCGATCAGCGCAGTTGATGTGGAAAGTGGTGGAAAACGACAACCATCAACTCGACGGCCGCGCCGGAACCGGTACCTCGGGTCGCTCCGGCGCGGACCGCGGCTCGTCGGCCTCGGAGAGGCCGAACCGGGTGTGCAGTGCGGCGAGCGGTTTCGGCGCCCACCAGTTGAACGTGCCCATCAATCGCATGAGGGCCGGGGCGAGCAGGCCCCGGATAACGGTGGCGTCGCTGATCACGGCGAGGGCGCAGCCGATACCGAAGAGCTTGATCATCGAGACGCCCGAGGTCGCGACGGCCAGCAGGACGATGCTCATCAGCAGGGCGGCGGCGGTGAAGATCCGGCCGGTTCGCGCCACGCCCATCGCCACGGCACGGCGGTTGCCGGCCGCAGTCTTCGGCCCGGCCAGCCATTCCTCCCGGACCCGGGAGAGCAGGAACACCTCGTAGTCCATCGAGATGCCGAAGGCCAGGGCGAACATCAGGATCGGCATCGCCAGGTTCAGCGTCCCCGTCGCGGTGAAACCGAGCAGCCCGGACAGATGGCCCTCCTGGAAGACCCACACCATCGCACCGAACATCGCCGACAGCGAGAGGATATTGAGCACCAGCGCCTTCACCGGGATCAGCACGCTGCCGGTGAACAGGAACAGCAACACCAGTGTGGTGATCGCGATCAGGGCGCCGGCCAGCGGCAACCGGTCGAGAATTGCGGTCACCGAATCCTGATTCAGTGCCCCGGGGCCCCCGATCAGCGTGTCACCGGGCGCCGGAACCGCACGGATCGCCTCGAGCTGTGCGATGCCCTCGGTCGAGTATGGGTCCAGTTGCGTGCCCACCGAGAGGAAGGCGCCCGCGTCGGTCTGCATTCCATCGGGTGGGGCGGCCAGTCGTGCCCCGTCGATGTACACACCGGCACTCGACAGCACTGCCGGAACGCCGTCGACCCGGGACAGTGCCGCCGCGTATTCGCCGAGTTCGGCGCCGTCACCGGTATAGCCGGGCAGGACCACGGTGGCGCTGGCCGCCAGGTCGGCATCGAATTCGTCGCGCAGCACATCCCCGACCTCGCGGCTGGCCACCGACGTCGGCAGGGCCCGATCGTCCGGATAGCCGAACTCCACGGACAGGAACGGCGAGCCGAGCAGCAAGAGGAAGGCGGTCGCGGCGAGCGCGATCGGGACCGGCCGCTTCATCACCATGGTCACCAGCCGGTACCAGAACGTCTGTTCCGGCTCCTTCTCCCGGACCGGCCCCAGCCGTAGCAACCGGCGGATCGGTCCGCGCAGATCCCAGGCGTCGATCCGGTCGCCGATCAGGATCAGCGCCGCGGGCAGCACCAGGATCGCGGCCGCGGTCGCCGCGGCCACCACGGCGATGCCGGCGTAGGCGAACGATTTGAAGAAGTACTGCGGAAACACTGCGAGTGCGGCCAGCGAGAGTGCGACCACCAGCGCCGAATACACCACGGTGCGGCCGGCCGTCCGGACCGCTCGGATGACCGCCTGCTCCGGGTCCAGTCCCCGCCGCAGCTCTTCCCGATAGCGGCTGACGATGAACAGGCTGTAGTCGATGGCCAGGGCGAGCCCGAGTGCCGTGGTCATGTTGAGCGCGAAGATCGATACATCGGTGAAGGCGGTGAGAGCTCGCAGGATGCCCAGCGCGGCCGCGATCGCGAACAGTCCGATGGCCACCGGCAGCGAGGCCGCGACCACGCTGCCGAAGACCAGGATCAGCAGCACGCCGGTCACCGGGATCGCGATCGCTTCCGCGATGATCAGGTCCTTGGAGATCTGTGCATTGATATCGGCGAATGTGGCGGCCAGGCCACCGGCGACCACGGTGGCCGGCCCGTCGGTGCGCTCCACGGCATCGGCGATCCGCGCGGCCCGCTCCGGCAGCTGGTTCTCGTCGCCTTCGATATCGGCCAGGATCAGCGCCCGTGTTCGGTCCTCGCTGCGCAGTGCCTGGCGCAGGTCCGGGCGGGCCGTCCAGTAGGACTGGATCCCGCCGACCTCCGGATACGTCTCCAGCTGGTCGATCGCCTGCTCGGCGGCCTGCCGTGCGGCGGGTGAATCAGGTCCCTCCGGCGCCGAGACGAGCAGGACGAAGTTCGGTTCACTGCCGGGGAAGTTCTCGTCGAGGAACTCGGCCGCGCGAACGGATTCGAGGTCCTCGGTGACGAAACCGCCCGGCTTCATCTCCGAGTGCACGGTGGCGCCGAACGCGCCACACAGCACCATCAGGACCAGCGCGACGAGCAGAATCACCCGCGGCCGCGCCACGGCGACCCGAGCCAACCCGTTCAGCATCAGCATTTTCCCCTTCTCCAGGCTCCTCGCGGAGTACCGTATCCCGGTTCCGGAGTGCCGGACACCGCCCGGGGGTGGAGGTCTTTCCGCTGAAACGTCCACCCACGGGAGGGCGCCGCTGCCGAAGCACTCGTACCACTTCGTCGGCACAGGGCTCGCAGTTCCGGCGGGCCGGGATCGGGGTGGGCAGGTACGCTCGGTCGGGGAAATTTCATACGGGGCGTCCGGCGAACCGGGCACCTCGAATACGCCAACGGGGGCTCGCACCAGCGGGCTGAGAGGACGGCTAGCCGAATCCGGCGCCAGGGCCGTCGACCGTTCGAACCTGACCGGGTAATGCCGGCGTAGGGAGGAGAAATCATGGGCAGAACTACGTCCGCAGCAGCGAACGAGACCATCGACACCGTCACCACCGGGCCGATCGAAGGCAGCGTCAAGCACTACAAGGATGTCGACGGCTTGCGGGTGCCGGTGCGCCGGATCAACCTCACCAACGGCGAGGTGTTCGACGTCTACGACACCTCCGGCCCGTACACCGACGACACGGCCACCATCGATCTGGAGGCCGGGCTGGCCAGGACCCGCGACGAGTGGGCCAAGCCCGCGGTCGACGGCCCGCCCACCCAGCTGAACTGGGCCCGGCAGGGCATCGTCACCGACGAGATGAAGTTCATCGCCGCCCGCGAGGGCGTCGAACCGGAGGTCGTCCGCGAGGAGGTTGCCGCCGGCCGCGCGGTGATCCCGGCCAACCACAAGCACCCGGAACTGGAGCCGACCATCATCGGCAAGAAGTTCCTGGTGAAGATCAACGCCAATATCGGCAACTCGGCGGTGTCCTCGTCGATCGCCGAGGAGGTGGAGAAGATGGTGTGGGCGACCCGCTGGGGTGCCGACACCATCATGGACCTGTCCACCGGTAAGAACATCCACGAGACCCGCGAGTGGATCATGCGCAACTCGCCGGTCCCGGTCGGCACCGTGCCGATCTACCAGGCCCTGGAGAAGGTCAACGGCGATCCGACGAAGCTGACCTGGGAGCTGTACCGCGACACCATCATCGAACAGTGCGAGCAGGGTGTCGACTACATGACCGTGCACGCGGGCGTGCTGCTGCGCTACATTCCGCTGACCGCCAAGCGGGTCACCGGCATCGTCTCGCGCGGCGGTTCGATCATGGCGGCCTGGTGTTTGGCGCACCATCAGGAGTCGTTCCTCTACACGCATTTCGAGGAACTGTGCGAGATCCTGGCCCGCTACGACGTCACGTTCTCCCTGGGTGACGGGCTGCGCCCGGGCTCCATTGCCGATGCCAACGACGAGGCGCAGTTCGCCGAGCTGCGCACGCTGGGCGAGCTGACCAAGATCGCGAAGTCACACGGCGTGCAGGTGATGATCGAGGGTCCCGGTCACGTGCCGATGCACAAGATCGTGGAGAACGTGCAGTTGGAGGAGGAACTCTGCGAGGAGGCCCCCTTCTACACGCTCGGGCCGCTGGCCACCGATATCGCCCCGGCCTACGACCACATCACCTCGGCGATCGGTGCCTCGATCATCGCCCAGGCGGGTACCGCGATGCTCTGCTACGTCACGCCCAAGGAGCATCTGGGGCTGCCCAACCGCGACGATGTGAAGGTCGGCGTGATCACCTACAAGATCGCCGCACACTCCGCCGACCTCGCGAAGGGGCATCCACACGCCCAGGAACGCGACAACGAGCTGTCCAAGGCCCGCTTCGAATTCCGCTGGCACGACCAGTTCAACCTGTCGCTGGACCCGGACACCGCCCGGGAGTACCACGATGAGACGCTGCCGGCCGAACCGGCCAAGACGGCGCACTTCTGCTCGATGTGCGGCCCCAAGTTCTGCTCGATGCGTATTTCCGCCGACGTGCGCGAATACGCGGAGAAGCAGGGGCTCACCGACGTGGAGGCGATCGAAGCCGGAATGGCGGAGAAGTCGGCCGAGTTCACCGACCACGGCAACAAGGTGTACCTGCCGGTCGTGTCCTGAACGCGGTCGGGCGGCTCGCACCCGAGGATGCGAGCCGCCCGGCGCGGTGCTACTGCAAACCCCGACGGTTGCAGCAGGTCTATTCGACGCTGCCTGCTAATCGGCGCTGCCTTCGCTGGATCCGGTCACCAGACCCGGCAGTACCTCGCTGAACAGGTAGTCGAGGGGGTCGGTGCAGGTGTAGGCGGCGCACGAACCGAGCGGTGCATCCGGTGCGGCGATATCCGCGGTGGCCGTACCGGCGAGGGCGAGCTGGGCCGGAGCGACAACTGCAGCAGCGACAGCCGCACTTGCGAGAGCGCGTTTCATGGAAACCTTTCGGTGGTGAGCAATCTCGATGCCACTTTCGACGGCCGGACGGCCATCGTCAAGCCCCGATTTGCTTGGGGTACCGGTCTATTCGGCTGACCCGGTCAGCGCGGCGTGGAGTAGTTGCGACAGTGGGTCGGTACAAATCGGTGGCAGGCTCTTCGTGCAGGTGCCGCCGGCCGAGCCCGTCGCCGACCCGGCGATCGAGGCAGCCGGTGTGGTGTCGGCGCCCGCGGTGGGGGTGGTCTGCCCGGCCTCCGGTGTCGCCGCTTCGGCGGATCCACTCATCAGATCCGGCAGCGCGGTGAGCAGCAGTTCCGACAGCGGATCGGAGCAGACCGGGGGTTCGGTGGAGGTGCAGCCGGTCGTGGACCCGGTGTCGGATCCGTCGATCGGGGCTGCGGCTTGGGGCGATTCGGAGCCGCTGGGCAGCATCTGGGCCAGGGCCACAAACCAGTCGGGGAAGAGTTTCACCGTCGAGATGTGCTCGGCGCCGGCCGTGGCCGACGAGCCGTCGGCCGATGCGGTTCCCGCGACGGCGAACTGGGCCGGAACGAGCAGTGCCGCGGCGACGGCTGCGGTGGCGAGGAAGCGTTGCATGAGGTCCTCCGAAATTAGAGCATTTCACTTATGGACCCTAGCCGTACTGCCCGGCGGCTCGTGGCCGAACGCACGATGCCCGGCCGGGAGTATCAGGTGCAGGTGCCGACCTGAGCCTCGGACGGCGCCGATGCGGCTCGGCTCACTGCCCGACCGCGTTGCCCTCGTCGCCGATACGGCCCCGGCTCCTCTTTCGCCTCGCCGGGCGACGAGCTGAATTTCGGAGGCATCCGGCCGGACTCCGGCACCTGCCTACTGCGCTGCGGCCGGCAGGATCCGGCCGCGGACCTCGCCCAATGCGATCCGGCTGCCGTGCGGCCCCGGTGCGGCGGCGGTGAGTACCACCTCGTCGCCGTCCAGCAGGAAGGTCCGTTCGGTGCCGCTCAGGTCGATCGGCTCCCGGCCACCCCAGGAGAGCTCCAGGAAGGAGCCGCGATCGGTGCGGGCCGGGCCGGAGACGGTGCCGGAGGCGTAGAGATCACCGGGGCGCACATTCGCGCCGTTGGCGGTCAAGTGGGCCAGCATCTGGGCCGGAGACCAGTACATCCGCGAATACGGCGGATGTGCCACGATCGTCCCGTTCCACTGCACGGTCAGGGTGATGTCCAGGCCCCATTCGGTGGATTCGCGCAGGTAGGGCAGGGGTACGGGTTCCTGTGGCGGCAGCGGGATCCGGGCGTTCTGCAGCGCCGAGAGCGGGGTGATCCACGGCGAGATAGACGTGGCGAACGACTTGCCCAGGAACGGCCCGAGCGGCTGATACTCCCAGGCCTGGATATCGCGGGCGGACCAGTCGTTCACCAGCGTCACCCCGAACACGTGGTCGGCGAAGTCGTCGGTGCTCAGCGGGCTGCCGCGGTGCGACCCGACTCCGACGACGAAGCCGAGTTCGGCCTCGATATCCAACTGCCGGGTGGGGCCGAAATCCGGTGCGCCGGAATAGGTACGGAGCTGCCCGGCCGGCCGGGTGATATCGGTTCCCGAGGCCACGATCGTGCCGGCCCGGCCGTGGTAGCCGACCGGCAGATACCGCCAGTTCGGCAGCAGCGGTTCACTGTCCGGCCGGAACAGGCGGCCCAGGTTCGTCGCGTGGTCGATACTCGCGTAGAAGTCGACGTAGTCGCCGATCGCCACCGGCAGGCCGAGTTCCACTTCGTCGAGGGAATAGCAGCCCGCGGTGGGGATCTCGTTGCGCAGCAACAACTGCAGATGGGTGCGCACCGAATGCCAGTGCCGGGGGCCCAGTTCCAGGAATGGGCGCAGGGTCGGGGCATCGAAGATCGGGTCGTCCAGAATCTCGGCCAGGTCGAGTACGTGATCGTCGATCCGCACACCCACCCGGAAGGTCTCCTCGCGCGGTGCGAACACCCCGTAGGGCAGGTGGTCGATCCCGAACGGGCCGGCGAGGTCGGCGGCGGTCACGACGGCCTCGCCCAGGTCCAGGCGTACTCCGGGTCCTCGCAGGCCAGCGCGCCTTCGCCGAGTTCGAGCGGCCGGAAGGTATCCACCATCACGGCCAGTTCGTCGAAGAACTCGGCACCGATACTTCGTTCGTAGGCGCCCGGCTGCGGGCCGTGCGCGTAGCCGCCCGGATGTACCGAGACCGAACCGGGCCCGATCCCGGAGCCCCGGCGTGCCGCGTAGTCGCCACCGCAATAGAACATGATCTCGTCGGAATCGACATTGGAGTGGTAATAGGGCACCGGGATCGACAGCGGGTGGTAGTCGACCTTGCGCGGGACGAAATCACAGACCACGAAGTTCACTCCCTCGAAAACCTGATGGACCGGCGGCGGCTGGTGTACCCGGCCGGTGAGCGGTTCGAAATCGGAGATGGCGAAGGTGAACGGATACAGGCAGCCGTCCCAGCCGACCACATCGAACGGATGCGTGGCATACACCATCCGGGTGCCGGCCACCCGTCCGCCGGGGCGGTGTTTCACCAGCACCTCCACCTCGGCGCCCTCGGCGAGCAACGGTTCCGCCGGGCCGTGCAGATCGCGCTCACAGTACGGCGAGTTCTCCAGCAGCTGCCCGTACTTCGACAGATACCGCTTCGGCGGTGCGATATGGCTCGCCGCCTCCAGGATGTAGGCCCGCAGCGGTTCACCCGGATCCGGCAGCCAGCGGTGTGTGGTGGCGCGGGGGAGCAACAGGTGGTCGCCGGTGCGCACCGGCAGGGCCCCGAACACCGTCTCCACGGTGGCGCTGCCGGATTCCAGGTAGACCAGTTCGTCGCCGATGGCGTTGCGGTACAGCGGGGACGGGCGGGCGGCCACCACATAGGCGATCCGCAGATCCGCATTGCCGAGCAGCAGCCGGCGCCCGGTCACCGGGTCCGCGGCCGCGGCGGCCTCGGGTGGGAACAATTCGTGCAACCGCAGGTGGCGGTGCCGCAGCGGATGGTTGGGGGTGGTGTCCTGGTTCGGCAGCTCCCAGATCCGGGCGTCGATGATCGCCGGTGGCAGCCCGCGGTGATACAGCAGTGAGGAATCTCCGGAGAAACCCTCCTCGCCCATCAGCTCCTCGTAGTAGAGCCGGTCCCGGGCATCGCGATGCTGCGTGTGCCGCTTCGGCGGCACCGCCCCGACCTGCCGATAGAACGCCATGCCGACCTCCTGCCGGACCGCGCCCCCGGCGCCGTTCCGGCCGGGCACGCAGGCGGATCGCTCGGTATCGATCGTAGCGATTCGGCCCCCGGCCGCGTAGGTACCGCGCCCGAGAGGGTGATGATGCACCGCCCTGCTGCCGTGGCGAGACGCGGTGGGCTACGCCGAGCGCAGGGCCCGATAGACGGCGGCGCCGACGAACTCGCCGAGGGTGTCGGGCGTCCAGGATTCCGGATCGGTGAGCAGGGTGCGCACCGCACCTTCGCCCGCGGAGGCCCACAGCTCGACCAGCGCGGGCAGTTTGCGGTCGGCGTCCACGGTGCCCCAGGCGGCCAGCGTGGGCCGCAAACGCCGGGTGCACAGGTCGATGGCCAGTTTCCGGCCCCGGCCGAACAGACCGGCCACCGCCGGATCCGGGTTGCCGTACAGCAGTTGCCAGGTGTCCGGGCGTTCCGCGACGACGCGCAGCAGTGCCCGGAACCCCTCGACGAAGACCTCCTCGTCGGCGGCCACCCGGCGGCGCTGCAAGGCGCCGAACACGCCGTCGATCAGGTAGCTCTCCTCGCGGTGCAGCAGCGCTTCGAGCAGTTCGACCCGGTCGCCGAAGCAGGCGTACACCACCGGCCGGGTGACCCCCAGTCGTTCCGCGACGGATCCGATGGTCACGGCGCCGATGCCGTCCCGGACCGCGATCTCCAGGGCGGTGTCCAGCACCTGTGGGCGTCGGCGCTCCGGCCCCAGATGCGAGGCCCGCTGCCGCGTCCCCTTCCTCGCCCCGGTGCTCGTCACGACAATGGACGATAGCAGCGGCAGTGCTCCGACCTCGGCCGGACCGTCATTCGCAGCGCTGTTCATGCAGTGCTGTAGGAAAATGCTACATTCATGTAGGAAATCTGGGTTCCGCGGCACCGCGCTGCCCGTGCAGTTGGAGGAGTCAACGATGACCGACGCCCTGTTCAATCCACGTACCTGCAAGTTCGCCGAGTTCGACGCGACCACCGCGCGGCTGTTGCGCGCGACAGTGGACCACTTCGAGGCCATGGGCAAGGCGAAGCTGCTGGCCGACAACCGGGACCGGGTCTGGTACGCGGACTTCCTGGAGTTCGTCAAGCGGGAGCGGGTATTCGCCGTCTTCCTGACCCCGGCCGCCTATGCCGAGGGTGATCCGGACAAGCGCTGGGACACCGCCCGGATCGCCATGATGTCGAAGATCCTCGGCTTCTACGGCATGCAGTACTGGTATGTGTGGCAGGTGACCATCCTCGGGCTCGGCCCGATCTGGCAGAGCCACAACGCCGATGCCAAGGCCCGCGCCGCGGCGCTGCTCGACTCCGGCGAAATCTTCGCCTTCGGCCTGTCCGAACAGGCGCACGGCGCCGACATCTATGCCACCGACATGGTGCTGGAGCCGAAGGCCCGCGGCGGCTTCACCGCCACCGGCAGCAAGTACTACATCGGCAACGGGAACCAGGCCGCCATGGTGTCGGTATTCGGCCGCCGCGCCGACCGGCCGATCATCGATTCGGCCGAATCCCTGCAGCGGAAGGTGACCGACGACGAGTACTCCGGTTACCTGTTCTTCGCCGCCGACAGCCGGCATCGAAATTACAAGCTCCGCAAGAACGTCGTCGACGCGCAGATGTACGTCGCGGCGTTCGACCTGGAGAAATACCCGGTCGCCGAAGCCGACATCCTGCACACCGGGCGGGCGGCCTTCGACGCTGCGATGAACACGGTCAATGTCGGCAAGTTCAATCTCGGGTTCGGTGCGGTCGGGGCCTGCGAGCACGCCATGTACGAGGCGGTGACCCATGCCGAGAACCGGCACCTGTTCGGCCACCGGGTCACCGAGTTCCCGCAGGTCCGGTCGATCCTGGCGGACTGCTATGCGCGGCTGATCGGCATGAAGCTCTACAGCGAGCGGGCCATCGACTACATGCGCTGCGCGAACCCGGACGACCGGCGATACCTGTTGGTCAGCGCCATCGAGAAGATGTCGGTGACCCGGAACGGGCAGCGGCTCTACGAAGATCTCGCCGATGTCATCGCCGCCCGCGGGTTCGAGAACGACATGTACTTCCCGATGGCGCTGGTCGGTATGTTCGGGCTGCCCCGGCTGGAGGGCACCGTCCACGTGAACATGGCCCTGTCGCTGAAGTTCATGCCCAACTACATGTTCCATCCCGCCGATGCCGGGCTGGCCGCACTCCGATACCTGCCCGAGGCCGCACCGCAGCGGACCGTGCGGATGCTCGCCGACGTGCTCGGCCGTACCGGCCGCCGGGCCGCACCGGCCGCGCGCCTGGTGCCGCGGATGAAAACGGAATTCGCCCGGGCGGCGCACCCGCCGGTGCCGGTCTGTCGGGACCCTGCCGACGACGAATTCCTCTTCCGGCAAGGCCCGAGCAAGGGGCTCGGCAGGATTCGGTTCGCCGACTGGCGGCCGGTGTTCGAAAAGCATCGGCACATCCCGAACGTCGAGGTGTTCCTCGAACAGGCGCTGGGCCTGCAAGCGCTGCTGGCGGCTGCCACACCGACCCGGGAACAGCAGCAGGACGTCGACTTCCTGTTCGCCCTGGGTGAGCTGTTCACGCTGGTCCCCTACGCACAGCTGATCCTGGAACAGGCCGCGATCGAATCCACCGAACCGGAGGTGCTCGACCAGCTCTTCGACATCTTCGTCCGGGAATTCTCCGCCCATGCCCTGGCCCTGCACGGCAAGCCGTCGGCGACGAAGGCCCAGCAGCGGCTGGCCCTGGACCTGCTGCGCCGGCCGGTCGCCGACGAACAGCGGTTCGACCGGGTCGTCGACCGAGTGCGGGCCCTGGCCGGTCGCTACGAGATGAACGCCTGATCGGAGGTTCGACGATGACGAAACCGATGAACCGCCCGGAGTTCGACGCTCCGGCACGCAAGGTCCGGGAAGTCGACTACGGATTCTTCGGCCCCGGGTCGGCCACCTGGAAGGTCTGGACGGCTCCGACCGCGCTGATCGGCTTCCAGCGTGCGGTCACCCTGGAGCATTTCGATCCGGCGCTCACCGCCGCCGTCGCCGATATCGGCGGCATCTACACCGACCCGCGGGGCCGGCTCGATCACACCTTCGCCTACTTCCTCATCGCGGCGGTCGCCGACAGCCGCACCGCCATCGAAGCATCCGAGCGGCTGATGCAGGTGCATGCACAGTCCACCGGTATCGAACCGATCACCGGACGTAGATACAGCGCCAACAACCCGGAATCGCAGCTGTGGATCCACATCACCGGCTGGCATTCGGTGCTGAAGGCCTACGAGATGTTCGGACCCGGGCCGCTCACCGAGGCCGAGGAGCAGCAGTACTGGGCCGACTGCGCGGTGGCCGCCGAACTGCAGACCTGCAAACCGGCCGATGTGCCGAGGTCCCGAGACGAGGTCCGCGCCTACTTCGCCGAGGTCCGGCCGCGGCTGTGCTCATCGGAACGCGCCTACGAGGGCATGCACTATCTGCTGTTCACCCCGTTCGACCGAGGTGTGAAGCTGTGGGCGGGCAGCCGCCTGGTCGCCCCGGCCGCCATTGCCACCCTGCCGCGCTGGATGCGCCGCACCGGCGGCTTCGACCAGCCCCGGGCGCTGGACTTCCTCTACCGGGCACTCGCCCGGCCCCTGGTCCGGCTGCTGGCGATCGAGTCGATCAAGACAGCCGTGATCGGCGCCTTCATCGGCCCGATGACAGGACGGCTCTACCGGGAACATCGTGCCGCCCCGGTCCCGCGGGAACCGGTGACCGTCACCCCCGCCCAGGCCCGGGAACGGTACGGGCGCAGCGTCCGCAAGTCGGACGTGGCGCAATAGCAGGTAGCCGCGGCAACCCAGTCGTAGCAGACGTGGTTACCGGCCCCTGACGAGAGCGGCTTCGGCCGTGCCCGATGGCGGGTCGGCTCGACCGGGAACACGATGGCGCCGCCTGCAGGCAGTCGCCGTCCGGGGTCGGGTTCGGCCGCTACGCCTCCGATGCCCGGGCGGGCGTAGCGGATCCGGTCGAGGCGCCGTCGGCCGAACTGCCGAGCAGCATGGGTAGCAGCGGCATCTCCATCGGGACGCAAGGTCGGCCGACTCCGGTCGGCATGCATGGGGTGTAGCTGCCGATGTCGGTGGCGGCGAGGCCGCCGCTCAGGCTCGGCGGGAGGCAGGCCGAGCCTGCCGGTACTGCCGGATTGCAGTACACGGGTGCGGCCGGGGCAGCGGCGGCCGGTGCGGCGAGGAACAGCGCCGGCAGTGCGGTGGCAGCGGCGAGGGAAGCGGCGGCGGTGATGCGTTTCATCAGCGGGTCCTTGTCGAGGCAGCTCGGACGCCGCTCACGGTAGCCGCGCCGGACCGGATCCGGTGACCCCGGTTTTCGGGGCTCGACCTGGACTTGCGGGGTCCGGCCACGGCTGGATCAGGCGTATCCGGTGTGCCTGAACCCGAGCAGCCGGAATGGCCTGAGCCTCGGACTGCCCGGGGTGAGCCGACCGGCCGGCGCGGATCAGGCGGTGAACTCCGCGATCACCGGGGCGTGGTCGCTGGCGCCCTTGCCCTTGCGTTCCTCACGGTCGACGAAGGCGTCTTCGACGGTGTCGGCGAGGGCGGGGGAGGCCAGTACGAAATCGATCCGCATGCCCTCCTTCCGGGGGAAACGCAGCTGGGTGTAGTCCCAGTAGGTGTAGACGCCCGGGCCGGGGGCGAACGGGCGATGGACATCGCGCAGGCCGGCATCGAGGAAACCCTGGAAGGCCGCGCGTTCGGGTTCGGAGGTGTGTGTCTTGCCGGTGAAGAACTCCGGTGACCACACATCGTCGTCGGTGGGTGCGATATTCCAGTCCCCGACCAGCGCGAACTTCGCGGTCGGGTCGGCGGCCAGCCGGGCGACGGTGTCGGTGTGCAGCGCCGACAGCCAATCCAGCTTGTAGGTGTAGTGCGGGTCGTCCAAGGCGCGGCCGTTGGGTACGTACAGGCTCGACACCCGCACCCCGCCGCAGGTGGCCGTCACCGCGCGGGCCTCCACCACCGGTTCGCTGATCAGTGCCTCGTCCGCGTTCTTGTCGAATCCGGGCTGCCCGGGGAAGGCGAGTTCGACATCGTCGAGGCCGACCCGGGAGGCGATGGCCACCCCGTTCCACTGGTTCAGCCCGATATGAGCCACCTCGTAACCCAGCTCATCGAACCGCTCGAACGGGAACTGGTCGTCGCGGCACTTGGTCTCCTGCAGCGCCAGCACATCGATGTCCTGCCGATCCAGGAACGCCGCCACCCGATCGATACGGGAGCGGATCGAGTTGACGTTCCAAGTCGCGAGACGCACAGCGAGCCTTTCTGTACCGGATGAAATCCCTCTTCCGCCGATGATGTCACGGCCTGCGACGGCCCGAGTCAGTGCATCGATACGCGCGGTCGTGCATCGCCGGCGATGCACGACCGCGCAGGTGGGTGCACGGCGGATCGGGTGCTGTGGCTCAGGTCGGTGGTGCCGTGTACCGGTAGTTGTGGTGGTGCAGGAAACCCAGCTCCCGGTAGAGCGCGAGGGCGGCCTCGTTTCCGGCCTCGACCTGGACGTAGGCGTGGGTGGCGCCGAGGTCGCGGCCCCAGCGGATCAGTTCGGCGCAGACCAGGGCGGCCAGGCCGTTGCGGCGGTGGGCGGCGGCCACCGCGACACAGCTGAGCCCGATCCAGCGGCGGCCGTCGTGGGCGGTGGTCACGGCGCCGCGGCCGATCGCCAGCGGGTCGGGCACGCCGAGTGTCGCGTACCCGGTCAGGCCGTCCAGTACCGCATCGATGACGTCCGGGACGGGTTCATCGGGTGGCGTCCGGCTCGGCCGCTCGCCGCGGTAGCGGTGCAGTTGCAGCCAGGCATCGCCGGGGCGGTCGGCGATCCGGACCATCGACGGGCCCGCCGGTAGTACGAAATTGTCGATGTCGAGCCCGAGCACGGCGGTCTCACCCCAGCTGTTCCAGCCCGGCGGCACCGGGGCCAGCCGATCCGGCAGCTGCAACAGCATCGGCAGGCTTTGCTCGGCGTACCAGGCGGCGATGCGCTGCAGGGTATCCACGGACAACTGGGCGGGGCGGCCCGGCTCACCGATCGGTACCGCGGAGTTGGCGCGCCGGGTGTAGCCGGCACCGGCCCGGGCCAGCCACCCGTCGATCCAGGTGTGCCGGACCCCTGGCCAGCTCGCGGCGGCCGCGCTCTCCAGGGCGCGGATATCGCGGACCCGGATCGGCCGCGGCCCGATCGCCTTGAGCGCCACGACCCGTTCGAGGGGCACGGTGATGGTGTGGCCGTCGGCGGTGCGCACCGTCACCGGGTCGTGGCCGGTGAGTTCCCCGATCACATCGGTCAGCGCAGGATCGCCGTCGTGTGGTTGTTCGGCGGGCAGCAGCCGGTAGCGCAGCACCACCCGGCCGCCGAGTGGAATCGCGGTCGGTTCAGTCATGCCCGAACGGATCCGGAACGGTACCCGGCACCCAGCTCAGCCCGGGCATGCCCCAGCCGTTGCGTTTGATCGTCTTTTTGGCGGCCCGGGCGTTGCGCCCGATCAGGACGTCGACGTAGAGGTAGCCGTCCAGATGGCCGACCTCGTGTTGCAGCATCCGGGCGAAGAAGCCCTTGCCCTCGATGTCGACCGGCTCGCCGTTCTCGTCGGTCCCGGTCACCCGGGCCCAGTCGGCCCGCCCGGTGGGGAACTGTTCACCCGGCACCGAGAGGCAGCCCTCCTCGTCGTCGTCCGGATCCGGCATGGTCTCGGGGATTTCCGAGGTCTCCAGCACCGGATTCACCACGACACCCTTGCGGCGGACCGCGGTGCCGTCGGCCTGGAAATCCGGGCAGTCGTAGACGAACAGCCGCTTTGCCAGCCCGACCTGGTTGGCCGCCAGGCCGACACCGTTGGCCGCCTCCAGGGTCTCGAACATGTCGGCGACCAGCCCGGCCAGCTCCGCCGGTGTGTCGGTCACCGGTTCGGTCGGGTTGTGCAGCACGGGGTCGCCGACGATCACGATCGGGAGGATTGCCATAGCCGAATTATCCCCGGAAGCGCCCTCGCCGTGGCGCCGGGTCCGGGGATTCACCGGCTGGCAGCAGGCCAACACGCCGGACCGCTGGGCGGTCGGGATCCCGCGCCCGTGGTTGAATGGTCCGCAACGGGTAGACGTCTGATCGTCTCGTGGTAACTCGACGAGGGAGCAAGATGGACGGCGCAGCGGCTCGCAATCCCTCCGCGATCCCGGAAGACAGCGGTGTCTCGCCGGACGGCACTGCCGGCGATCCGGCGGAGACCTCCGGTCTCAGCCGGCGGGAGCTGGACATTCTCGAATTCGAACGCAAATGGTGGAAATACGCCGGGGCGAAGGAAGACGCCATCCGGGAACTCTTCGGCCTCTCCGCCACGCGGTACTACCAGGTGCTGAATGCCGTGGTCGACCGCGAAGAAGCGCTCGCGGTGGATCCGATGCTGGTGAAACGGCTGCGCCGGTTGCGGGCGAGCCGGCAGAAGGCGCGGGCGGCCCGGCGGCTCGGGTTCCGCGCATGATCGGGCGGGTGCGCGGCACAGCACTCACCGGGCGGTCGTTGCGACTAGGGTTGCCCAGGTGAGCAACCCGAACCCGACCCCCGGCGGCCCGCCGCTGCGCGCGCTGGCCATGGTGCTGATCGCACTGGCCATCGTGTTCGCCGGCCTGGGTGCGATGTCGCTGTCGAACTCCGGCGGTGCCGATGCGCAGGACGCCGGCGAGCAGACCTCGACCTCGAGTGCGGCCGCCCCCGCGGCCACCACCACGGCGGCGCCCGCGACCACGACCGATCCCGATACGGCGGCCCCGACGACCACCGAGGCCGATACGAGCACCCCGGTGACCACGACGACCGATCCGGCGCCCGCCGCCGACGGTGTCGACCTGGCGACCCCGGTGCAGGTGCTCAACAACAGCCTGGTGACCGGCCTGGCCTCCCGTACTGCGAACGAACTGACTGCGAACGGCTGGACGAACGTCAGCGCCGGCAACTATGCGGGCGGCACTTTCGCCGCCACCACGGTGCTCTACGGCAGTGGTCCGGGCGATCGGGCCGCCGCCGAGCAGATCGCTGCCGAACTGGGTGCCACCACGGCGGCCAAATCGGGCGCCCTCGGTGATTCCGCGCCGGGTGTCGTGGTGATCCTGACCGGGAACTGAGTCAACCCAGACACAGCCCGACCCGGTGGACGTGGCATCATCTTGTCCGGTAACGATCGTGTTCACCCTGCTTTACTCGTTAAACTCGGTACTCGGCAAAGGAGTTCCCCGATGGCCCCGTCCACAACTCGTCGCCCGTCCTGGCGGACTGTGACCCCGGTGCTGGCGGTCGCCGTGTTCGGTCTCGCTGCCTGCACCAACAGCCAGGAGTCGAGCGACATCGAGGGGACGACCCCGCCGGTGTGGACCGGTTCGCCCGCTCCCGCGGCCACCGGCAGCGAGGAACCGGGCCACGGTGCGGAGTCGGACCACGGCGAGGAGTCGTCCGACCACGCCGCCCCCGGTGCGCTGATCGCCGAGCTGCAGACCACCGCCGGCGCCACCGTCGGCACCGCCACGGTGACCGCCGAAGGCAGCCACCTGGTCGTGTCGGTGGAAGCCGAAGGGCTGACCCCGGGCTTCCACGGCCTGCACTTCCACGAGAACGGCACCTGCGAGGGTGACTTCACCTCGGCGGGCGGCCACCTGCAGACCGGTGCCCCGGACGCGCACCCGGCCAGCGGTGACCTGACCGCGCTGCAGGTGCGTGCGGACGGCACCGCCGAGCTGGTCACCACCACCGATGCGGTGACTCTCGACGATGTCGAGGGCAAGGCCCTGATCATCCACGCCGAGGCCGACAACTTCGGCCATATCCCGAACCGATACGTCCAGGGTGAGGGCGGCGCTCCCGGCCCGGACGCAACGACCTTGGCGACCGGCGACGGCGGCTCCCGCTTCGCCTGCGGTGTCGTCGGATAGCGAGTGAGTATGGCCGGGGCAATCGAGTCGGTACCTTTCCGCGGATCGCCCCGGCCGACCATCGGGATCGAATGGGAGATCGCGCTGGTCGACAAGGTCACCCGGGACCTGTCGAACACCGCCGCCGCGGTATTCGACAGTGTCGGTGACCTGCGCACCCCCTCCGGTGCCCCGCAGGTGAGCAAGGAACTGCTGCGCAACACCGTCGAGCTGATCAGCGGTGTGCACGACACCGTGGGCGCCGCGGTCGACGATCTGACCGGCATCATGGATCGGGTGCGGCGCGCCGCCGACCCGCTCGGGGTGGATCTGTTCTGTGCGGGCACGCACCCGTTCGCCCAGTGGTCGGCGCAACAGCTCACCCACACCGCCCACTACGACGAGCTCATCGAGCGCACCCAGTGGTGGGGGCGGCAGATGCTCATCTGGGGGGTGCATGTGCATGTGGGAATCTCGCACCGGGACAAGGTGTTCCCGATTCTGAACGCGCTGCTGCTGACGTATCCGCACCTGCTGGCGCTGTCCGCTTCCTCCCCGATGTGGTCGGGCGCCGACACCGGCTATGCGAGCAACCGCGCGTTGATGTTCCAGCAGCTGCCGACCGCCGGACTGCCGTTCCAGTTCGAGCACTGGGCGCAGTTCGAGCGGTTCGTCCACGATCAGTTCAAAACCGGCGTGTTCGAACAGCTCGGCGGGATGCACTGGGATATCCGCCCGGCGCCGAAATGGGGCACCATCGAGGTGCGGGTCTGCGACGGCCTGTCCACCCGTGCCGAACTCGCTGCGATGGCGGCGCTGATCCACTGCCTGATCGTGGATCTCGACGCCCGTCTGGAGGCGGGCGAACAGCTGCCGACATTGCCGCCCTGGCACGTTCAGGAGAACAAGTGGCGTGCGGCGCGATACGGTCTCGACGCGATCGTCATCGTGGACGACGACAGCAACGAGCGGCTGGTCACCGACGATCTCACCGATCTGCTGAACCGGCTGGAGCCGACTGCGGCCCGGCTGGCCTGTGCGGACGAATTGGCCACGGTCGCAGACATTCCCAAGCGTGGTGCCTCGTATCAGCGGCAGCGCCGGGCAGCGGCCGGATCGCAGGGCGATCTGGTCGCCGTGGTCGACTCGCTGGTACGGGAGCTGCAGCAGTAACCGGGGTGGTCACGACGGCCGATCGAGCTCGTCGCCCAGCTCGTTGACTCGCAACAGGCCGTCCTGGTCCCGCTGCTCCCGGTAAGCGGTGCGGCCCAGCAGGTGGGCGATGACCGGGGCGGTCACCAGCGTGAACAATGCGACCAGCAGCAGCATCCAGACATTGCGGTGGCCGCGCAGCTCCAAGAAGGCGCCGAACAGCACCAGCACCAGGCCGACCACCTGTGGCTTGGTCGCCGCGTGCATTCGGCGCAGGGTGTCCGGGAAACGGATGATGCCGATCGCTGCGGTCAGGGCGAACGCCGACCCGGACAGGATCAGCACGGCGCTGACCCACTGGCCGGCGCTCATCGGTCGTCCCGGACCCGGAAACGGGTGACCGCGGCGGTGCCGAGGAAGCCCACCAGTGCCAGCGCGGCGATTGCAGGCACCACGGTGGTGTCGGCGCTGTAGGCCGCCCAGACGGCCAGCCCCGCCATGGCCATGGCGGTCAGCGAATCGACGCCCAGCACGCGGTCCAGGGTGCTGGGTCCGGCCAGCACCCGATAGCTGGTGAGGATGGCGGCGACGGCGAGCATCACACCCGCGGCGACGGCGACAACGGTCATGATTCGGCCTCCCGGGGAGCGCGGATGCGTTCGGACGGTCGCTCGAAGGTACGGATCAGCAACCGTTCCAGCTGCCGGGTGGTGCGGTAGAACTCGGTGACGGCCTTGTCCGTGCTCACATCGAGGACGTGCACGTAGACCACGCAGCGATGCCGGTCCACCTCTAGCACCATGGTCCCCGGAATCAGGTTCAGCAGGTCGGCACACAACACCAGTACCAGATCGGACTGGATGCTCAGGTACACCCGCAGTACTCCGGAGACCGGCGGCGGCGCCGGCCGGATCGAGAACCACGCCACCTGCAGGCTGGACAACACCATGTAGTAGCCGCTCACCGCGATCAGCCGGAGCGCGGACAGCAGATGGAAGCGCCCGAGCACCGGTAGCCGCGGCAGCGACAGCGCAGTGGTGACCACGATCGCGATCACCAGTCCGGCCAGCACATTGGCGATGCTGATATCGCCCCACAGCGCCACGTACACGGTGGTCAGCCACGCCAGCAGCGCGATCCGGACTCCGGTGGACCGATCGACCCGGCTCATCGGCCGTCCCCCCATCCGCCCAGGACCGCGACCACATACACGGACGGATCGTTCAGTTCGGTGGCGGTGCGCTGGGCGATATCCAGGACCGGCCCGGCCGCGACGGTCAGGCCGAGTCCGGCGGCGACGAGTCCGGCGGTGGCGAGCACCATGAGGCCGGGCATTCGGCCCGGGTCGGTGCGTTCGTCGTAGGCCACGTCCACGGTGTCCTCGATCAGGGTCGGCAGGTGAGCATGGGCCAGATGCCCTTCGGGCGCCTGTTCCCGGGGCCGCCAGAAGGCCTTGGCCCAGACTCGCGCGACCGCGTACAGGGTGAGCAGGCTGGTCACCACCGACCCGGCGATCAGAACCCAGGCCAGCGTGCTGCCCTCGGCGGCCCCCGCCTCCAACAGGGTCACCTTGCCGACGAAGCCGGAGAACGGCGGTATACCGCCCAGGTTCAGTGCCGGGACCAGGAACAGGACGGCCAGCACCGGACTGGCCGCGGCCAGTCCGCCGAGCCGGCGCAACGACACCGAGCCCGCCTGCCGTTCGATCAGGCCGACGGCCAGGAACAGCCCGGTCTGCACCAGGATGTGGTGCGCCACGTAGTAGACGGCGCCGGTGAGACCGGCGGTGGTGGCCAGCCCGATACCGAAGATCATGTAGCCGATGTGACTGACCAGCGTGAACGACAGCAGACGCCGGATATCGTCCTGGGCGATGGCCCCGAAGATACCGAGCAGCATCGTCAGCAGGCCGCAGACCAGCAGCACCGCATCGAAGGCGCCGTCGGGGAACCACAGCGAATGGGTGCGGATGATGGCGTATACGCCGACCTTGGTGAGCAGACCGGCGAACACCGCTGTGACCGGGGCCGGTGCCGTGGGATAGGAGTCCGGCAGCCAGCTCGACAGCGGGAACACCGCGGCCTTGATGCCGAAGGCGACCAGTAGCACGGCGAAGCAGGCCGTCCGGACGCCGCCCGGGGCCTCGCCGAGCCGCAGGGCCAGCTGCGCCATGTTCAGGGTGCCGGTGGTGGCATAGGTGAGGGCGATGCCGATCAGGAAGATCAGCGAGGACACCATCGACACCATCACATAGGCGATTCCGGTGCGAATGCGTTCCGCGGTCGCGCCGACGGTGAGCAGGACGAACGAGGCGGCCAGCAGGATTTCGAAGCCGACGAACAGGTTGAACAGGTCACCGGCCAGGAAGGCTGCCGAAACACCCGCGGTGAGCACCAGATAGGTGGGTCGGTAGATGGAGGTGGGCTGGTGGCCGCCGCCGTCGCGGATGTTCTGCCCGGCACCATAGAGGAAGACCGCGAGCAGCACGAACGACGAGATCAGCAGCATCGCCGCGGAGAGCCGGTCGACCACCAGGGTGATGCCGATCGGCGTCTCCCAGCCGCCGACCTGGACCGCGGTGGTTCCGTACTCGTCGGCGAGGTACAGCAGCACCGCGCTGATCAGGGTGGTGCCGGTCAGCGCGACCAGCGAGATCAGCGACTGCGCCCGCGGCCGGCGGCCGAAGATCAGGGTGCCCGCGGCGGCCAGCAGCGGTATCAGCACCGGCAGCGCGGCCAGTTCGGGGATCATGTTGTGCGCCGGGGTCACTGCTCGGGCACCTCCTGTTCGCGGCGGGCGGCGACCTCGGCATCGCCGGGGTCGGTCTGCACCCGCTCGGAGGTGGTCAGGATGTAGGCGCGGTAGGCCAGGGCGAGGACGAACGCGGACAGGCCCATGGTGATCACGATCGCGGTCAGCACCATCGCCTGGGCCAGCGGATCGGCCATCTCGTCGTGCGCGGTGTCCTCGGCGCCGACGATCGGCGGTTTGCCGTCCGGGCCGCCGACCGTGACGATCAGCAGGTTCACCGCATTGCCGAACAGGATCATTCCGAGCAGCATCCGCGACACCACCCGCTCCAGCAGCAGGTACACCCCGCAGGCGGTGAGCACTCCGATCACGATCAGCAGCAGCAGATTCGAGCTCATCGGGAACCGCCCTTCACCTCGTCGGGCCGGTCCGTGGCCCGCTCGTGCTCGGTGTCCAGGCGGGCGCCCAGGCTGCGCAGCACATCGAGCACCAGCCCGACCACGATCAGGTACACGCCGAGATCGAAGAACAGGGCGGTGACCAGTTTGACGTGGCCCAGCACCGGCAGCGTGACCTCCAGGATCGCCGACGACAGCGGGGGCGCGCCCAGCAGCAGCGAGGTGGTGGCGGTGCCCGCCGCTAGGGTCAGACCGGCGCCGAGCACATGGCCGGCTTCGACCGGCAGCGCCTCGCCCAGTTCGTAGGGCCCACCGGCCAGGTACCGCAGGGTCAGCGCCAGCCCGGCCAGCAGACCACCCGCGAAACCGCCGCCGGGGGCGTTGTGCCCGGTGAAGAAGAAGTACAGCGACAGCATCATGATGGTCGGGAACACCAGCCGGGTCGTCATCTGCAGCACCATCGACCGGTATCGGCGGTCCACCAGCCGGCCGGCGGACAGCCAGCCGATCCGGTCCGGATCGTAGTTCGGGGAATCGGCCGCCCGCGGCGCGGCCCCGAATCGGCGACTGCGGAAGACCAGCGAGGCGACCCCGGTTGCGGCGACCACCAGGACCGAGATCTCACCGAGGGTGTCCCAGGCGCGGATATCGACCAGCAACACATTGACCGCGTTCTTGCCGCCGCCCTCGTGGTAAGCGGCGCCCGGGATCAGTTCCCAGATCGGGGTGCCGCTGCGGGCTGCCGAGGCGAAGGCCGCCAGCACCGCGACCGTCGCGCCGACCGCCGCGGCCAGCAGGGCCCGGCGCGCCTTGAACGCGGTGGCTCGGTGCTCCTCGATCTCGGCCGGGAAGGCCCGCAATACCAGGACGAAGATCACCAGCGTCAGGGTCTCGACCAGGAACTGGGTGAGGGCCAGATCGGGAGCGCCGTGCAGGGCGAAGATCACGCCGCATCCATATCCGGTCATGCCGACGACCAGGACGGCGGCCAGCCGGTTACGCAGCACCGTGGCGCCCAGCGCCATCGCGATCATGATCGCGCCGACGGCGAACTGCCACACCGAATCCCACAGGCGCAGCTGCACCCCGGTCCGGGTCCCCAAGGCGAGCATCGCCACCGGCAGGATGATCAGCGTGGTCAGGATCGTCGCCTGGCTCAGCGGCAGCGAACCGCGCTGCACCGCACCGGTCATCCGCAACGACAGCCGGTCCATCGCCCGCAGGGTGGCATCGTAGGCGCGGTCGGCATTGCCGAGGCGTGGGGTGCCCGGCTCGGTGATCCGGCCCTGCACCGAGAAAAGCGCGGTACCGGCGAGGATGACGAATACGGTGATCCCGAGGATCGGGGTCACACCGTGCCAGAGGGCCAGATGCTCTGCCAGGACACCGGGCAGCGTATCGGCGTACGGGCGCAGCAACCGGTCCATCCCACCGGCGGCGAGCCCGGCGAGCAGCGACCCGGCCGCCAGCACTGCCGGTGGGCCCAGGAACAGTGCGTCCGGTCGGTGCCACTCGGCCGGAGCAGGTGGTACGGGCCCCGTCGACGCGGCCGGTCCGGGGCTCGCTTCCGGTAGCGGACCGGGCTGCTCGATGGAGCCGGTTGCCGATGTGGGGTCCGAGGTGGCCGCGGGTGCAGCGTCCGGCGTACCGGTGGATGAATTGCCTCGGGTGCCGGGGCCGGTGGGATTCGATACACCAGGCGGCCGGGCCGGTGTCGTTGCAGCCGTGGCAGGAAGTTCCGGGCCGGTGCCGGCCGTTGCGGCGGCGAGCGCACCGGGTTTGTCGGCGAACGCGCCCCAGATGAATCTGGCGCTGTAGCCGACGGTGAGAATCGAACCGAGTACCAATCCGGCCAGCACTGCCCAGCGGACCGGTTCGGCCAGGACCGTCGCCTCCGGCAGCGCGGCCAGCGCGCTCTCCTTACCGACGAACCCGAACAGCGGCGGGATACCGGCCATACTCAGCGCGGCCAGGACCGCGATCCAGAACAGCACGGGGGCGCGGCGGCCGAGGCCGGAGAGCTCGCGCAGGTCGCGGGTGCCGGTACCGTGGTCGATGATGCCGACCACCATGAACAGGCAGGCCTTGAACATCGCGTGGGCCACGATCATGGCCGCACCGGCCAGGGCAGCGGCGGGGGTGCCGGTACCGACCAGCACCATCATGAACCCGAGCTGGCTGACCGTGCCGAATGCGAGGACCAGCTTCAGGTCGTAGACCTGCATGGCCCGCCAACCGGCCAGCAGCATCGAGGCCAGGCCGAGGGGCAGCACGATCGGATGCCACGGCGGCGTCTCCGCCATCGCCGGGGCCAGCCGGGCCACCAGATATACCCCGGCCTTCACCATCGCCGCGGCATGTAGATAGGCGCTGACCGGTGTCGGCGCGGCCATCGCACCCGGCAGCCAGAAATGCATCGGCACGATGGCGGATTTGCTCAGCGCCCCGACCAGGATCAAGGCGATCCCGATCGACACCGCCACGCCGCCCGGCGATTCGGCGGCCACCACATCGGAGAGCAGATAGCTGCCGTACCGCTGCCCGAGGATGACGATGCCGACCAGCATCGCCAGCCCGCCGGCGGCGGTGACCAGCAGCGCCTGCAGCGCCGCCCGGCGGCTGACCGCCCGTTGTGCGTCGTGACCGACCAGCAGGAACGACAACACCGTCGTCGTTTCCCAGAAGATGTAGAGCAGCAGCATGTTGTCGCTGGTGACCAGGCCGAACATGGCCCCGGAGAAGGCCACCATCTCGGCGGCGAACACCCCGAGCCGGGGTTCGTCGCTGTCGAAGTACCGGGCGCAGTAGCCCAGGATCAGGGTTCCGATCCCGAGTACCAGCGTGCTCATTATCGCGGCGAGCGCATCGAACCGCAGATCGATGTCCATCGAGATCGTCGGCGCCCACCTGAGCTGCACCGTTTCGGTATCGCCCCAGTGCGCCACGACCCAGATCAGGCTCAGCAGCGGGACGGCGGCCAGTGGGTAGAACCCGTTGCGCCCCAGCGCTCGCACGCACATCGGCGCCGCCAGCGCGGCGAATGCATGAGCGAGCAGGATCGGAAGCAACAGCCCTCCGTCAGGTCGTCCCGGGGCGGGTAATGCCGCCCAATCCTACGGAGCAACCCGGGGATGACCGTGCAGGCGAAGGTGTCGCGTCGCCCATTCCGGAACCGGGGCGGCTATCGCCGGATCGCCCGTTCAGCTCATCTCGGTGACCTCGTCGGGGACCGGCACCGGGCGTGGCCGCAGCCGCAGCAGACCCCAGGCGGCGAGCGCCAGACCGATCACGATACCGAGGGCGACCAGGGCGGGGGTCTGCTCGGCGGCGAGGGTTACGCTGATCCGCCAGCTGTTGGCGGCGGTGGGGATGGCCCAGGCGACGGTCGGCAGGAACAGGGTGCCGAGCGCCAGTACGGCGGTGGGCGGATAGTGCACCGGGGTTGCGCCACAGGCATATCCCGCCGCGAGGGCGAGCACACCGATGCCGGCGGCCCAGGCCGGGGAGCCGGGATACCGGGCGGCCAGGACCCCGATCCCGGCCGCGGCCAGGACGAGCACGAACGCGACCCGGGCGTCGGCGAGCCGCCTCCCGGCCAGGACACCGGCCGCGACAACGGCGACGACGATCGGCACCGGCCGGCCGATTTCCGGCAGGTCGGCGAAAGCGTCACCGACGGTGGCCAGCGCGACCGCCAGCAGCACGGCGAGGCCGTCGCGGTCGGGCAGCAGCATCGCCGTGACGGCGGCGGCCGCCACGGTGGCCCCGGCGGCCAGCCCCAGATCCAGCACCGTGACCCCGGAGCCGTCGAACTGCTGCGACAGCCATTCGGTGCTGCCGAGCAGTCCGCCGGCCAGTACGGTCGCGGCGATGATCGGCACCAGCGGTAGTTCCGCGGCGAGCCGGGGCTGCGGTGGCATCGCCATCCCGTGCCGGTGCCGGACGGTCGCCAGGACGAGCAGGATGGTCGCGGCCGTCGCCACCCACTTCGGCGATTCCAGTACCGGCTGCTGCCCCAGCAGCAGCTCGGCGACCAGCTCGTCCACCTCGACGAAGACGAACGTGGTGACCGCACCCACGGCGTAACCGAAGGCCGTCCACGGGCGGCGCGGCGCGCTGATGCCGAGGGCGCCGAGCACCACCCCGCCGAACAGCGAATCCAGATAGTTCTGGGTGGTCAGCACATCGGCCGAGGACACATACTGGCCGACCACGTGATTGAGCAGCAGCAGCGCACTGCCGGCGGCGGCGATCAGCCAGGACAGCACGGTCCGGGTGGCCGGATAGAGCAGTACCGCGGTCACCACCGCGATGATCAACCCCAGTGCCACGCCGCGCGGCACGCTGTTGATCAGGCTGGTCACCCGGTACGGCGAGCTGGGCGCGGCCAGGGTCAGGGTGAACGGCAGGAACAGCGCCATCGTGGCGACCGCGGCACCCGCGAAGGCCGTGACAGCGTCGAGACCGTCCCCGATCCAGCGCATCTGCCCACCTTAACGGCGGTCGCCCGGCATGTTCGGGATATGACCGGCCGGGGTGTGGCCGGTTCAGGAACGGCTGTCGGCGTACTGCTGCAGTGCCGCCACCTGCGCCGCATCCAGCGACGGGCGCACGCTCGCGCGGGCGGTGGCGATATCGGCGCCGGTGACGTCGGCGGCATCCAGGTCGCGGCGCAGCGCGGCGAGGGCCGCCTCGCGGAGCAGGGCGGCGCAGTCGGCGGCGGAGTAGCCGTCGAGTTCGCCCGCCAGTTCGGCCAGATCGACATCGCCGGACAACGGCACCGACCGTCCGGTGGTGCGCAGGATCTCCAGGCGGGCCTCGGCATCCGGTGGGGGGACGAACACCAGCCGCTCCAGCCGGCCGGGCCGCAGCAGCGCCGGGTCGATCAACTCGGGCCGGTTGGTGGCGCCCAGCACCACCACATCCCGGAGCGGTTCCACGCCGTCGAGTTCGGTGAGCAATGCCGCGACCACGCGATCGCCGACCCCGGAATCGCTGCTCTGGCCGCGTCGCGGGGCCAGCGCGTCCACCTCGTCCAGGAAGATCAGCGACGGTGCGGAATCCCGGGCCCGCTGGAACAGTTCCCGCACCGCACGCTCGGACGAACCCACCCATTTGTCCATCAGCTCGGCACCCTTGACCGTGTGCACACTGAGCTGGCCGGTCCCGGCGAGGGCCCGGACCAGGAAGGTCTTGCCGCAACCCGGTGGGCCGTACAGCAATACGCCGCGCGGTGGATGAATGCCGAGGCGGGCGAAGGAATCCGGGTGTCGCAACGGCCACAGCACTGTTTCGGTGAGTGCCTGCTTGGTCTCCACCATGTCGCCCACATCGTCGAGATCCAGGCTGCCCGCGGACAATTCCTCCATTCCGGAGCGGGACAGCGGCCGGATCACGTCCAGTGCGCCGAGCAGATCAGCCTGGGTAAGTTCCGGATCGGACTGGTCCCGGTTGGCCCGGGAGGCCGCCCGCAACGCCGCCTCCCGGCGCAGGGCAGCGAGGTCGGCGACCACGAATCCCGGGGTGCGTGCGGCCACCTCGTCCAGGTCGAGCTCGGCGGCGGGAATTTTGCGCAGCAGCAGCTCCAGGAGTTCCCGACGCACCTGGCCGGTCGGCAGGGTCAGTGCCAGTTCCCGGTCGCACAGGTCGGGCGCCCGAAGTCGGGCGTCCACGTCGGCGGGATGCGCGGTGGTCGCCAGCACCGCGACACAGGGCGCTCGGACGGCGGCGCGCAGCTGGTCCAGGATCAGCGTGGCGACCGGTTCGGCCTCCGCCGGGAGCAATGCGTCGATATCGGTGATCAGCAGGATGCCGCCCTGGCCGGAGCCGACCTCGGCCACCGCTTCGGCCACCTCGCGCAGCCGGGCGCCGGTCTCGGCGGCTCCGACCGTCGGGCCGTCCAGCTCCACGATGCGGCGCGGCGCCGCGACCGCGCGGGCCAGCGTCGCCTTGCCGACGCCGGCCGGGCCGGTGACCAGCACCCCGAGATGGGCGGGGGCGCCGAGAGTTTTCAGCAGTTCGGGTTCGTCGAGTGCCAGGCTCAGCCATTCGGCGAGTTTTGCTGCCGGGGTACGGGATCCGGCCAGCTCCTCGACGGGGATCGGGGCGGGGCCGGACCCGCTGCGCACCGGCGGTGCCGTTTCGGCGGACCGTTCCTCGCCGAGCGCGACATCATGGGACAACGGCTCGGTCGCCGCACCCCAGACGACCGCGGTGTTCGGTTGCACGCTCACCGGGCCGCGGACCGGGTCGGTGCCGGTGACGGTCAGCAGCTCGCTGGTCCAGGCAATTCCGAGGGTGCGCGACAGCGCCTTGGTGGTGGCCGCCGAGCTGATGTCCGGTCCCAGATCGCGGGGGAGAAGCGAGACCGTGTCGCCCACCGTCACCACCTTGCCCAGCAGGGCCTGCCGCAGCGTGGCGGCGGGGATGGTGCCGGTGGCATGCGTGGAGCCGCTGACCGATACCTGCCGGGCCCCGTACACCGTGGCCGGGGCGACGGTGACCATCGAGTTCTCCCGCAGCCCCGCATTCGACAGGGTGACATCGTCGAGCAGCGCGGTGCCGGGCGGAGTACCGGCCGGTGCGGCGGCGACCACCGCAGCCGTGCGGCGACCGCCGATCACCGAGATCCCGTCCCATTCCCGCAGCCCCAGTGCGGTCAGCGTTTCCGGGTGCAACCGCACCAGGCCGCGCCGGGCGTCGGCGGCGGACGGATTGAGCCGGGCGGTCAACGTCAGTTCAGCCACCGCCCCATTCTGCACGGACGCGGCACCCGGGGCCGCCCGTACCGACCACGGCACCGGGACGTGCTGGGTATCGGTATCCTGCTGGGCAATGCGCCGGAGGCGCCGGCGCCGCGAACGACCCCGGGGGAAGGCTACCCATGACCCGTTTGTCCGTGATCGTCCCGGCCGCTGCGCTGGTGCTGGCCCTGGCCGGCTGCGGTTCCGAAGAGGAACCGACCGAGGCGAGCGGCCTGCGCCAGGGCACGCCGACGTCCAGCGTCGGTGCCCCGCCCGAACCGCCGAGCACCCCGGCCACCTCCGCTGCTGCGGAGACCGGCGAGTCGGGCACCTCGACGGCCCCGCCGCCCGGCGATGCGCCCGCCTCGGCGATGACCTGTGCCGAGTTCCGGGCACTCGACGACGAGCAGGAGAAGGCGGCCATCGATCGCATGCTGGCCGAGCACCCGGGCAGCATGTTCGAAGGCAGCCCCAGCATGGCCCGGGCCACCGCGAAGCTGGCCTGCCTCGCGCCCGGTTCCGAAGACGAACCGGTGGTCGAGGCAGCGGGGATCGCCGTCGGCGCGTGAATTCGGGCCTACTCCGGCCCGTCCGGTTCCGCCTCGGCGGGACGTTCCAGCGGTAGCCGCACGGTGAACCGGGTGTCACCCGGCGTGGATTCGGCCCGGATCTCGCCGTGGTGTTTGTTCACCACGATCCGGAACGAGATGTCCAGACCGAGCCCGGTGCCCTCGCCGACCGGCTTGGTGGTGAAGAACGGTTCGAAGATCCGCTCCCGGCTCTGTTCCGGAATGCCCGGTCCGGTGTCGCCGATCTCGACCACCGCGCAGTCGTGATCACGGCGGGTCCGTACGGTCAGCGTCCCGGAGCCGCGCATCGCGTACACCGCGTTGTCGATCAGGTTCGTCCACACCTGGTTGAGTTCGGCCGCATAGCAGGGCACCGGCGGCAGGCCGGGGTCGTAGTCCTTGACCACCCGCACGTCGTCGCCGATCTTGCGGGCCAGCATCACCAGGGTGCTGTCCAGCAGTTCGTGCACGTCGACCTCCCGGAACGGGGCGCGGTCCAGCTGCGAGTACTGCCGGGCCGCACCCACCAGGCCGGAGATCCGCCCGGTCGCGTCGGCGATCTCGTTCATCAGCAGCTCGGTCTCGATGGTGTAGTTCAGCCACCGGATCGCGCCCTCGAACACCTGCCGATCGCAGTCGCCCAAAGCCGCCTGCACCCCGGTGAGCCAGTCGGTGTCCAGACCGGCCTGTACGAAGGTCGGCGCCAGTTCCCAGCCGTCGACGATGCCCTGTTCGTCGAACCAGTCGGCCAGCGCGTCCTCGCGGTCTGCGGCCTCCATCGGGGAGAGTTCCGGGGCCTTGCCGACCCGTTCGGCGGCCTGCTCCTGCAGTTCCACCAGGGTGGCCAGGGCGGCCGGCGAATACGCACCTCGGGAGAGCATGGCCAGCTTGTGCCGCATCCCGGCCACCCGGTCCCGCAGGCCCTCGGTCGCGCGGACCGCGGCCGCCGCCGGATTGTTCAATTCATGGGTGAGCCCGGCCGACAACGAGCCCAGGGCCAGCAGCCGTTCCCGTTCCGCGATGCGCTGCTTGGAGCGCTCGTTGCCGAAGAAGGCGCCCTCCAGCAGGTGCACCGCCATCGGGAACCAGTCGTGCATCATCCGGGCGAAACTGTCCGCATCCAGCACGAAGAACCGGGACGGCCGCAGCACGTACATCGATCCGTTGTGGGTCTGCGGCACCTTGTCGCCCAGATAGGCGGTCCAGGCGCCGGCGTACACTCCGCGATGGCCGGTGCGGTTCAACTCGATCTCGGTGCCGCCGGAGAGTTTGGTCAATCGCACTTCGCCGTCGATCAGGACGTAGAAGCAGGTGGCCGGATCGCCCTCGCGGAATACCCGGCCGGGTTCGATCGACTCGATCCGGCCGGCCGCGCACAGCTCGGCGAGCTGTGCGTCGTCGAGCTTCTCGAACAGGAACAGGGTGCGCAGTTCTTCGGGATCGCAGATCATGTCGGCTCCTGTGTCAGGCCAGATAGCGGTGGACGAGCATCACGGCCATCGCGCCCTCACCGACCGCCGAGGCCACCCGTTTCGCGGATTCCGCGTGTACATCGCCGGCCACGAACACGCCGGGCACGCTGGTCTCCAGATGATGTGGCGGCCGGGACAGCTCCCAGCCACTCCGGCGTTGCCCGTCGACGAGCAGATCCGGGCCGGCCAGGACGTATCCGGCCGCATCCCGGATCACCACGCCGTCCAGCCAGCCGGTCTGCGGTGCGGCACCGATGAACAGGAACAGCCGTTGTGCGGGCACCTTTTCCTCGGTGCCGGCGCGGTTGTCACGCAACACGATGTGTTCCAGATGGGCATCTCCGGCCACCGAGACCACCTCGGTCTCGGTATGCACGGTGATCGCCGGGATCTCGGCGATCTGCTGGATCAGGTAGTGCGACATCGACTTCTCCAGCGATTCCCCGCGTACCACCAGGTGGACATGCCCGGCATGCCGGGACAGGAACACCGCGGCCTGCCCGGCCGAGTTGGCGCCGCCGACGATGTAGACCTCCTGATCGGCGCATTCGGCGACCTCGGTCATCGCCGATCCGTAGAACACGCCGCGTCCGGTGAATTCGTCGACGCCCGGCGCGGGATGGTGCCGGTAGTCGACGCCGGTGGCGATCAGCACGGTGTGCCCGCACAGCGAACCGCCATCGGCGAACCGGACGGTGCGCGCCGAACCGTTGACCTCCAGGCCCACCACCTCGCGGGTGGTCACGATCTCGGCGCCGAACTTGACCGCCTGCCGTCGGGCCCGATCGGCCAGCTGGGAACCGGTGAGGCCGTCCGGGAAGCCGAGATAGTTCTCGATCCGGGAACTCTGACCGGCCTGGCCGCCGGTGGCGGTGCGCTCCACCAGCACGGTGCGCAGCCCCTCCGAGGCGCCGTAGACGGCGGCGCCCAGCCCGGCCGGTCCGCCGCCGACCACGATCAGGTCGTAGAACTCACCGGTCGGCTGCACGCTCAGCCCGACACTCGCCGCGAGCTCGCTGTCGGTGGGCTGTACCAGCGCGTCACCACCGGCGGTGATCACGACCGGGCAGGATTCGGCGTCGACACCGGCCGCGGTGAGTAGGCGCCCGGCCTCCGGCTCATCGGACGGGTACCACCGGTAGGGCAGTTGGTTGCGGGCCAGGAACTCGCGCAGCTGTGAGGAACGCGGCGACCAGCGATCGCCGACCACCCGGGTCTCGTGCACCGGACGGCGGTCGTCGCTGCGCCAGGCATCGAGCATCGAGTCCAGCACCGGATACAGTTTCTCCTCCGGCGGGTCCCAGGGTTTGAGCAGGTAATGGTCCAGGTCGACGACGTTGATCGCATCGATGGCGGCGTTGGTGTCGGCGTATGCGGTGAGCAATACCCGCCGGGCATGCGGATGCAGGTCCATCGCCTGTTCGAGGAATTCGATGCCATCCATGCCGGGCATCCGGTAGTCGGCGATCAGGATCGCTACCGGATGTTCCCGGAGTTTCAGCTCACGCAGGGTCTCCAGCGCCTGCGGGCCCGATTCCGCGCGCATGATCCGATACCGGTCGCCGTATCGGCGGCGCAGATCGCGGACGACCGCGCGGGAGACACCGGGATCGTCGTCGACACTGAGGATGGCCGGCTTCACAGCAGCGGGAGATGTCACCCCAGCAGTATTGCAGCGCTCGGTTCCGGCGGGCAGTCCGGATTTTCAGATCCGGTGGTGCTCGACCAGGTCCAGTTCGGTGGGGGTCAGCAGGCGTTCCAGCCGCTCGTCGCGGGCGCGGCGGCTGCGGGGGCTGAGTGCCTCCAGCAGGGGGCGATGCTCTTCGGGTTCGATCGTCGGCAGCAACGGAACCCCGTGCGTAGGGCGGCGCGAGAGGAGGGTACGTATTTTCACGGCCGATCACCTCTTGTGTTGTGCGAGCGTACGCCTGGCGGCAGCTGGTTCCTCGTCGAGCAGCTGTACTGCATGCGCTACGTGTATCCGTGCGAACCGGGCGGGCATTACACCCGGTGACCGACGTCTCGTAGGGCTACCGCTCGGTGCGGTAGCTATGAGGTTGCCAGACCTGGCTCAGTGGTGCAAATCGGAACTCCGCGCGCCGCCCCGGACACGCCGCGGGCGGCCACCCGGAGGATGGCCGCCCGCGCCCGTTGTTCACTTCCAGTTCGGCAACGTGACAACTTGTGCGGCATAGGAGAGTCCGGCTCCGAAGGCGATCAGCAGCCCCCGGTCGCCCGGCTTCGATTCGCCGGTGCGCAGCAGCGTCTCCATGGCCAGTGGAATCGAGGCGGCCGAGGTGTTCCCCGACTCCTCGATATCGTTTGCCAGCGCGCAGTCCTTCGGTAGCTTCAGCACCCGGGCCATGATCTCGATGATCCGGCCGTTGGCCTGGTGCGGGATCATGGCGTCGAGGTCGTCGGTGGACAGTCCCGCCCGGTCGATTGCTTCCCGGCACACCTTCTCCAGCGAATGCGCCGCCCAGCGGAACACCGCGGTCCCCTCCATGGCCAGGTACGGCCGCACCGCATCGGTGCCCTTCTCCTCGATCTCGGCGAAGAACTCCATCCAGTCCTTGTTCTGCCGGATTGCGTGATGCTGGGTGCCGTCCGAACCCCAGACGGTGGGTCCGATGCCTTGCTCCGCCGCCGGGCCGACCAGCACGGCACCCGCACCGTCGGCGAACAGGAAGGCGGTGGAACGGTCGGTGAAATCGATCGTGTCGGTGAGCTTCTCGACGCCGACCACCAGCACATGGCTCGAGGTGCCCGCCCGGACCAGGTCGGAAGCCATGCCGAGGGCGTGGCAGAAGCCGGCGCAACCGGCGGAGATGTCGAAGGCGGCGGCGCCGGTCATGCCGAGATCGCTGGCGATCCGCGGGCCCGCGGCCGGGGTGAGCAGCAGATGGGTGGACGTGGCCACGATGACACAGTCGACCTGGTCCGGAGCGATCTCGGCGGCCGCCAGAGCCCGCCGGCCGGCCTCGACGCTCATCGTCCGGATGGTCTCCGAATCCGAGGCGAAGCGCCGGGTCTTGATTCCGGAGCGGGTGCGAATCCATTCGTCACTCGAGTCGATAGGCCCGGCGACCTCGTCGTTGGTGACCACTCGGGTGG
Source organism: Nocardia sp. KT25-26 (assembly GCF_056627695.1). Classification (NCBI taxonomy): domain Bacteria; kingdom Bacillati; phylum Actinomycetota; class Actinomycetes; order Mycobacteriales; family Nocardiaceae; genus Nocardia; species Nocardia sp. KT25-26. The sequence continues at coordinate 804,204 of NZ_CM152813.1, forward strand.
GGCGATAGACCCCCAGTCCGAGGATCGCTGTGTGCTCCGCCCCCGTGGTCTGGGCGAGTCGAGCAGCCATCATGCGTCTCCTATGTACCTGCGGTCGCGCCGCGGGAGGTTGTCCGTGCAGCATCGACATGAACCAGCATCGACATGAACCAGCATCGAGATGTATCCCTCATTGCCGTGAACTACGCGTAACCGAGGCGCACCCGGTTACCGCAGGGCAGACATGAGGAACCCTCATATTAGCCCCATTCGGGCCGGGATAGTGTCACGTTTCACAAACGGTCCGGCCCGGGTACCGCACCGGAGGGATAAGTGGCGGTACGGCGGCACCGGTACCGCCGGTCCGGCTCGGCGTAAGGTATGAGCCGCTACGCAGCGCCGATCCGGGCTGCGTCGGGTACCGATCTGCATCGAGCACGAAAGTAGGAGTCCGTGGCACGCCGTCCCACCCCGCCCGGCACCCCCGAGACCAGTGGTCTCGGACATGTCGTCGACCTGGTCCGGGCGGCCGTACCGCCCCTGCACCCTGCCGGCCTGCCGTTCGTGGCCGCGCCGCTGGCGGTGGCGGCGCTGGGCGCCCGGCGCAAGTGGGTGCGCCGGGCCGGGCTGGCCGGGGCCGTGGCCTGCGCGGGGTTCTTCCGGCATCCGCATCGGGTGCCGCCGAACCGCCCCGGTGTGGTCGTCGCACCCGCCGACGGCGAGGTCGCCCTGGTGGACACCGCGGTGCCACCGGCCGAGCTGGAGCTCGGTGACACCCCGCTGCCGCGGGTCAGCATCTTCCTCTCGGTGCTCGACGTGCATGTGCAGCGGGTGCCGGTGGGCGGCACGGTGCGGGCCGTGCAGCACCGGCCCGGCAAGTTCGTGTCGGCCGATCTGCCCGAGGCCAGCGCAGCCAACGAACGCAACAGCATGGTGATCGACACGGAGTCCGGTGCCCCGGTCGTGGTCGTCCAGATCGCCGGCCTGCTGGCCCGGCGCATCGTCTGCGACGCCCGCCCGGGCGATGTCGTCACCATCGGCGACACCTACGGGTTGATCCGGTTCGGCTCCCGGGTCGACACCTACTTCCCGGCCGGCACCGAACTGCTGGTCACTCCGGGGCAGCGCACCATCGGAGCCGAAACCGTGCTGGCCGTGCTGTGATGGCCGGTACCGCTACGTCCGCGCCGGCCGGTAGACGGCGGCGTTCGTTCCGGTTGTTGCCGAGCATCGTCACCATCCTGGCCCTGTGCGCGGGCCTGTCCGCCGTGAAGTTCGGCCTCGACGGCGAACTCGGCACCGCCCTCGCCATGGTCGGTGCCGCTGCCGTGCTGGACACCCTCGACGGCCGGCTGGCCCGGATGCTCGACGCCACCACCAGGATCGGTGCCGAACTCGATTCGCTTTCCGATGCGATCTCCTTCGGCGTCGCCCCGGCGCTGGTGCTGTACGTGACCCTGCTCGACGACACCAGCGCCGGCTGGATCATCGCCCTGCTGTTCGCGGTGAGCGTGGTGTTGCGGCTGGCCCGGTTCAACACCCTGCTCGACGACGACACCCGCCCGAACTGGGAGCGCGAGTACTTTGTCGGTGTCCCGGCCCCGGCCGGTGCGCTGATCGCCCTGGTGCCGATCGCGCTGCAACTGCAGTTCGGCGAGGGCTGGTGGGACAGTTTCTGGGTGGTGGCGGCCTGGACCGTGTTCGCCGCGCTGCTCTGCGTCAGCACCATCCCGACACTGGCGATGAAATCGGTTTCGGTCGCGCCACAGGCCGCCGCGGGCCTGCTGGTCCTGGTCGCCCTGGCCGCCGCCCTGCTGGTGACCTATCCGGTCCTCCTGCTGCTGATCCTGGTCGGCCTGTACCTGGGGCACATCCCGTTCGCGTGGCGCTCCGCACGCTGGGTCGCCGCCCGCCCCGAGACCTGGCAGGACAAGCCCGCCGAGCGCCGCGCCCAACGACGGGCCCAGCGCAAGATGCCATCCATCCGGCGCCCGGCCATCCGCGGCTCGGCCCGGCTGCGCCTGCGCCGACCTCGTTGAGGTAGTCCGGCCGGGCACCGCATCGTCGCGTGCCGGAGACCGGGGGAGGAGTGAACGGTGGACGACACGGGACTGGCGGCCTTCGAGGCGGAGCGGGCGCGGCTGTTCTCGCTGGCGTACCGGATGCTGGGATCGGCGAGCGAGGCCGAGGACGCCGTACAGGAGACGTATCTGCGGTGGGAGACCACCGAGCGGGGTGCGGTCCGATCGGCCCAGGCCTGGCTGACCACGACGGTGGTGAACCTGTGCCGGACCTGGCTGGATTCGGCGCGCGCCCGCCGGGAGCGCTACACCGGGCCCTGGCTGCCCGAACCGGTGCCGACCGGCGACGGTGTGCTCGGGCCGATGGAGACGGCCGAGCAGCGGGAGCTGGTCTCCCTAGCCGTGCTCACCGCGATGGAACGGTTGGCGCCGGTGGAACGGGCGGTCTTCGTGCTGCGGGAGGCGTTCGGCTACCCACATCGGGAGATCTCCGACATGCTGGCGATCACCGAGGCGAACTCCCAGCAGATCCACCATCGGGCCCGGCGCCGGGTTCGTAGCCCGAACGCACGATTCGACGTTCCCGCGGAGCAGGCGCGGGAACTGGTGAAGCGCTTCTTCGCCGCCGCCCGGGACGGTGATGTCGCCGGGCTGCAGCGCATGCTCGCCACCGATGTGGTGTCCGTGGCCGACGGTGGCGGCATGCTCGGCGTGGCCCGCAGGCCGGTGGTCGGCGCCGAGAAGGTGGCCCGCTACCTGATGAAACTGTTCCGGTGGCGAGTCCCGGGCATGCGGGTGCAGCTCCTGGAGATCAACGGCCAGCAGGCGATCTGCGTCCGACTGGCCGGCCGCCCGATCGGCGTTGCCACCGGCGATACCGATGGCACCACTGTCACTGCCCTCCGCCTGATCGTGGCCCAGGACAAGCTCGCCTACCTGAGCCGGAGCAGCTGACCGGCGGCCGGGTTTCCGTGCGCCCGATCCCGCTGTGACGGGCCACACAGCGAGATCCTGTCAGGGTTCGGCCGGCTGTCCGGTCTGGTTCGGACAAGCCGAATCCGACAGGGGAGACGAATCATGACCGAAGCGCATCGCATCGTCATCGTGGGCGCCGGGTATGCGGGGCTGTCCGCGGCCCGCCGGCTGGCCCGGAAAGCGAAGGATGCCGAAATCATCGTGGTGGATGCCCGGGCGGAATTCGTCGAACGAGTCCGGCTGCACCAGCGGGCCGCCGGGCAGCAGACACCCGGCTGGGATCTCGCCGAACTGCTGGCCGGGCGCGCCGAGTTCATCCGAGCCCGGGTCGACGCGCTGGACCCGGTGCGCAAGGTGCTCACCCTGGCTGCCGGGGGCGTCGCGCAGCCCGAGTACGCCGGAACGGTGGCGGCCCGCGATGCAGTCTCGCACGGTGCCCGAACGGTCCGCGGGGCCGCCGCGGCCGAGTTGCACAGCGACCTGCGGGCCGACCGGACTCGCAGCGCTGCCCGCTCCGCGGAACCGGCTCGGGCGGGCAGTCGGTTCGATGATGCCTGCTCGGCCGGTGGAGTCGGGGAAGTGGCGAGCTCGGGGGCTCCGCTCACGGCCGACTCCGAGCCCGGCGCAGCCGACGCGGCGGCGGCCGCCGACATCGGCAATCCGCAGCACGGCCGGTCATCCCTCGGGCACGGAAATCGGGGCAGCTCGCTGGACGTGGCCGACCGCGACTTGCGTTCGGGCGGTGGAGCCCGGGTGCGGGATCGGGTGGCTCCCGCCGAATCGGAGCTGTCCTACGACACCCTGATCTATGCGCTGGGCAGCACGGCGGACCGGTCCGCCGTGCCCGGGCTCGCCGAACACGGGCGGTCGGTCGCCACACCGGAGGATCTGCGGGAATTCGACCTCGGCGACGAACCGGTGGTGATCGTCGGCACCGGTTCGACCGGGATCGAACTGGCCGCCGAACTGGCGGAGGCGCGGCCGGAGCGGCAAGTGGTGCTGCTGGGTGCGGATGAGCCCGCCGAGTGGTTGTCGGCGCGGGCCCGGGCACACGTCCGTCGCACGCTGGACCGGTTGGGTGTCGAGGTGCGGGCGGGGGTCGAGGTGGTCGAGGTGCTGCCCGGCGGTGTCCGGACCGCCGATGGGGAGGTGGTGTCCGGGGTGCCGGTATGGGCCTGTGGATTCGCGGTGCCGGATCTGGCGGAGCGTGCCGGTCTGGCGGTGGATGCCGCGGGCCGGGTCCGGGTCGACGGATCCGGCCGGTCCGAATCGCACCCCGATGTGTATGCCGTCGGCGACGCGGCGCGGACCGCCGGACCCGGAGGCCGCCCGCTGCGCATGGCCTGCGCGACCGCACTACCCACCGGCAGCTTCGCGGCGACCGCCGTGGCTGCGCGGTTGCGCGGTGCCGAACCGGGGGATCCCGGGTTCCGGTACCTGATCCAGTGCATCAGCCTGGGCCGGCGCGACGGGGTGATCCAGTTCGTCCGCGCCGACGACCGCCCCGCCCGCACGGTCGTGACCGGTCGTATCGCCGCCGGTATCAAAGAGCTGGTGGTGCGCGGTGCGGCGGCCGCCTGCCGCTGACGATTCCGGTCGGGCGGGCCGCTGCAACATTGCCGCGCCCGCCTGCCGGACCAGGCGGATGGTGACCGCGAAACCGGGCGCAGCATCGTCAACCAATGGTTGACGCGGCCGTGTCGTCAACCTATCGTTGACGCATGACTAAAGGAGTTCGCCTCGACGACTTGATCGAGGGCATCAAGAAGGCCCGTCCGGACAATGTGCTCGACCAGCTCACCGATGCGGTGGTGGCGGCCGGGCATCTCGGTGAAGTGGCCGATCATCTGATCGGCCACTTCGTCGACCAGGCCCGCCGGTCCGGCGCATCCTGGACCGATATCGGCGCCAGCATGGGCGTCACGAAGCAGGCGGCGCAGAAGCGGTTCGTCCCCAAGGGGCCCGGTGATGCGGCGGAGATGGATCCGCAGGCCGGGTTCGCCAAGTTCACGCCGCGGGCGCAGGCCGTGGTCATGGCCGCCCAGGAGGCGGCGCGGACGGCGGGTAACGAGCAGATCGCCCCTGCGCACCTGGTGCTGGGGTTGCTGACCGAGCCCGACGGCATCGGCGTACGGGTGCTGGTCGAATCCGGTATCGACACCGATGTCGTGCGGTCGGCTGCCGAGGCGGCGCTGCCGGCCGGTGTCGAATCGGTTCCAGCGCTCATACCGTTCGATGCGGACGCCAAGAAGTCCCTGGAGTTGACCTTCCGGGAAGCGCTGCGGCTGGGGCACAACTACGTCGGCACCGAGCACATTCTGCTGGCACTGCTCGAACAGGAGAACGGCAGCGGCATTCTCGCCGGATCCGGTGTGCGGAAGGCGGCGGTGGAAGAACGCCTCGTCGAGCTGCTGGCGCCGTTCCTCGGGGAGGGCTGAGCGGCCCCGGATCGCACCGCCCGTCCTTGCACTCACCAACTGAGAGTGCTAAAAAGGCTCTTGGCACTCTCGACCGGTGAGTGCCAGGTCGGGCCGGTGAGACCGGGTTCCATCGACACCCTCGGTCGTCCGTCGCGGGCACCGAACCTGGCCAGCGTAATCGGGCGGCCCAACCCTGTGGCCGTCTGTGTGTGTCAGCCCCATATACATGTGGAGGATCTCAACGCAATGGCCAAGACAATTGCGTACGACGAAGAGGCTCGCCGCGGTCTCGAGCGGGGCCTCAACTCCCTCGCCGACGCCGTCAAGGTGACCCTGGGCCCGAAGGGCCGCAACGTGGTGCTCGAGAAGAAGTGGGGCGCCCCCACGATCACCAACGATGGTGTGTCCATCGCCAAGGAGATCGAGCTCGAGGACCCGTACGAGAAGATCGGCGCCGAGCTGGTCAAGGAAGTCGCCAAGAAGACCGACGACGTCGCGGGCGACGGCACCACCACCGCTACCGTGCTGGCGCAGGCGCTGGTGCGCGAGGGTCTGCGCAACGTCGCGGCCGGCGCGAACCCGATGGGCCTGAAGCGCGGCATCGAGGAGGCGGTCGCGGCCGTCACCACCAAGCTGCTCGACTCCGCCAAGGAGGTCGAGACCAAGGAGCAGATCGCTGCCACCGCCGGCATCTCGGCGGGCGACGCGTCCATCGGTGAGCTGATCGCCGAGGCCATGGACAAGGTCGGCAAGGAAGGCGTCATCACGGTCGAGGAGGCGCAGACCTTCGGCCTGTCGCTGGAGCTCACCGAGGGCATGCGCTTCGACAAGGGCTACATCTCGGGTTACTTCGTGACCGACCCGGAGCGTCAGGAAGCGGTTCTCGACGACCCGTACATCCTGCTGGTCTCGTCGAAGATCTCGACCGTCAAGGACCTGCTGCCGCTGCTGGAGAAGGTCATCCAGGCCGGTAAGCCGCTGCTGATCGTCGCCGAGGACGTCGAGGGCGAGGCCCTGTCGACCCTGGTCGTCAACAAGATCCGCGGCACCTTCAAGTCCGTCGCCGTGAAGGCCCCGGGCTTCGGTGACCGCCGCAAGGCCCAGCTGGCCGATATCGCCATCCTGACCGGTGGCGAGGTCGTCAGCGAAGAGGTCGGCCTGTCCCTGGAGACCGCCGGTCTGGAGCTGCTGGGCCAGGCGCGCAAGGTCGTCGTCACCAAGGACGAGACCACCATCGTGGACGGCGCGGGCGACGAAGAGGCCATCAAGGGCCGGGTCGCGCAGATCCGCACCGAGATCGAGAACTCGGATTCGGACTACGACCGGGAGAAGCTGCAGGAGCGCCTGGCCAAGCTGGCCGGCGGTGTTGCGGTGATCAAGGCCGGTGCCGCGACCGAGGTCGAGCTCAAGGAGCGCAAGCACCGCATCGAGGATGCCGTGCGCAACGCCAAGGCTGCCGTCGAGGAGGGCATCGTCGCCGGTGGTGGCGTGGCGCTGCTGCAGGCTGCCCCCGCGGTCGACTCGCTTGACGTGAAGGGCGATGAGGCCACCGGTGCCAACATCGTGAAGGTGGCGCTGTCCGCGCCGCTGAAGCAGATCGCCTTCAACGCCGGTCTGGAGCCGGGCGTGGTGGCCGAGAAGGTTGCCAACCTGCCCGCCGGCCAGGGCCTCAACGCCGATTCCGGCGAGTACGAGGACCTGCTGGCCGCCGGTGTCGCCGACCCGGTCAAGGTCACCCGTTCGGCCCTGCAGAACGCGGCCTCCATCGCGGCCCTGTTCCTGACCACCGAGGCCGTCGTCGCCGACAAGCCGGAGAAGGCCGCCGCTGCGCCGGCCGACCCCACCGGCGGCATGGGCGACATGGGCTTCTGATCTTTCGATCGGCAGCTCTCGCAGTATCCGGAGGCCGGGTCACCCATCGGGTGGCCCGGCCTCCGGCCGTTCGGGCCGCCGGGATCAGGCGGTGGCCGGGATGCGGAGCCGTTCGGCCAGCTCGTTGAAGATGTAGAAGTTGGGGATGGTGCACAGCGGGGCCAGCGATTCCCATCGGCCGCCCACTTTGACCCGCAAGGTGCCGCTCTGTGGGTCGATCCGCTGGATGTCTTCCCAGATGTAGAAGTCCTCGCGGTAGGTGAGGGCCTCCAGGCTGAGTGCGAAATCGCCGAAATGCACGGTCTCACCGTTGTCGATCGCAGTCACCGCCGGGGGCAGTTGGAATGAGGTGACCGCCGACTGGATCGCGCCGACCCATTCCGCGCCCCGGGCGAATTCGTGGTCGTCGATGCGGGCGAAGGTGCCGTCCGGTGCGGTCAGTTCCAGGAGGTACTCGACCTCCGCATTGCGCTGGAAGGGGATTTCCTCCTGCCGCACGGCCATATTCGCCCAGTGGAAGGCGACCACCGGTTCCTCCGGCCGGAAGACTGTCATGCCGTACTCGAACAGGTCGATCCGGGCGGTCCGGTTGCGTCGCTGCCGGAGCCCGCGCCACACCGCCAGCCCGGACGGGATGAGCCCGAGCGAGGCGGCGGCGAGGGCGCCGCCCAGGGCGCCGACCACGGCGCAGATCGCGCCGATCGTCAGCGCACCGCCGATCAGGATCCCGCAGGCGCGCACGAAAGTATCGCTCGGCGGGGCCGTTTGGAAGGTTTCCCGGTGGGTGCCGAGCTGTCGGTTTTCGGCCATGAGGTGTATCAATTGTGTCAACGGTATCCGGATCCGATGTTCGGCCCGGCCGTCCTCCGACCTTTTCGGAGTGCTCAATTGTCCCTCCACGAGCGGTGAATCTTCGCGGCGAAGACTATTCGACGCGGCTCGAAATCGCTACTGCACGCCCACCGGCGGCAACCGCGGGTGCGGCGGTTCATCATCTCCGCGGGTCGAGCAGGCGTTGCGCGGTGTGGATCAGGTGCGCGCGGTCGGCGTCGGACGCCGGTAGTTCGGCGGCACCGACCCGGGTGAGCTGGGTGAAGCCGTGGTACACGCTGACCGCGATCAATGCGCGGGCCCGGGCGGCCTCGGTATCCAGGCCGGTGGCCCGGAACTGTTCCGCCACATAGCCGATCCGGCGGTCGGTGACTCGGCGGAGCACCGCGGCCACCTGCGGGTGATCCGCGGAGGCCAGCAGGGCCAGTTCCACTCGGTCGTCCGCCGCGGCATAGCCGATGACCTCCGATATCAGTTGTGACAACCGGTCCACCGGGTCGTCGAGCCGGTCCAGGGCGGCGATGATCGCTTCGGTGTCCGCACGTTCCCAGCGGGCCAGGGCGGCGTCGATCAGCGCGGCGCGATCCTTGAAATGCCAGTAGAAGCTGCCCTTGGTGGTGCCGAGGCGCTTCGCCAGTGGCTCGACGGCGACGGCGGACAGGCCGCCTTCGCCGAGGGCGGCGAGGGCGGCCGCGGCCCAGTCGTCGGCGGTCAGCCTGCGTCCCGGTGTTCTCGCCGAATTCCGTTCTTCCTCTTGCGCCACCTCCGTACGGTACCGTACTGTCATCCATACGGTACCGTACGGACAGGGAGGTGGTACCGATGCTCAGAACCGAAATCACCGGAATTCCTGCGGGGGCGGCCTTGGCTCGCGCGGCGTTGCCCGACCCCGACTATGTCGACTCCTGCACTGTGCGGATCCCCGCCGGTGTGGTCGCCGACCCGGAAGAGTGGACCCGGGTGATGTTCTTCGGCAAGCCGTTCCCCGAGTTGTCCCGCGCCGAGCGGGAACATCTCACCGGCGAGCAGATGTCGATGCTGGACTTCGTGGCCTCGACGCTGCTCACCGACCACACCGTCACCTTGACCACTGTCATCCGCTATCGAAACCGCTTCGGGCCGGTCTATTTCGGCCTGGTGCGGCCGGTGCATCGGCTGCTGGTGCCCTGGATGGTGCGGCGCGCGGTCCGGCGGCTCGGGCATGCGTAGCGGCCTGCCGCCTGGGCAGCAGCCGGACCGGCTGCTCCGGTTCGGACTGCCGCAATTCGCGGTACCGCGCCCGGTCGCCGATTCCGGTCACCGCCTGGTGGTCGGCGGGGTGGTGCGCCGACCGGCTCAGATTCCCCTCGACCGGCTTCTCACCGGTCCCCGCCGGGAGCAGCGCAGCGACCTGCACTGCGTGACGACCTGGAGTGCGCTCGGGCTGTCCTGGGGTGGAGTTCGATTCGCCGACGTACACGAAATCCTGACCACCGAGGTGATCCCGCACCCGGACGCCGCGTGGGTCCGTTTCACCGGCCTGGACGGCTTCTGCAGCACCATGCTCCTCGCCGACGCGCTCGCCGCCGACGTACTCCTCGCCGACCGATTGGGCGACGCCCGGCTCACCGCGGACCACGGTGCCCCCGCCCGCATCGTCGCCCCCGCCCACTACGGCTACAAGAGCGTCAAACATCTGACCGCCGTCGACTACCTGCTCGCCTACCGCCCCGGCTCCGCGGGCTGGTACGAACACCCACGCGCCCGCGTCGCCCACGAGGAGCGCAGCCGTTACCTCCCCGGCCGCATCTACCGCCCGATCTGGCGCCGGACCATCGCGATGGGTCGGGCCCGCTACGCCGCGGTGGACCGGCGGCCGGAATCTTCGTTGTAGTCACACGGTCGCCGCGGTTGCCACCCGTCCCTGCTGTACCGTCCAGTCGTTCGAGTGGATTGTGCAAGGGCCGGTGGCGGTGCCCGTGGCGTCCAGGTGCACATCGCCGTCGCCCGAGTCGTGTGTGCCGCCGACGAACTGATCGCGCGGGTATCAGGAAAAGTACACGGAGGCGTGATGACCACCTACCGGATCAGTGTTTCGCGTGAGGATCGCCGGTGGATGATTCGCATCCCCCAGCTGGACGGATGAACGGCAACGTCGAGGGGCTCACCCAGGCCCGGCGGTACGCCGACATCGCCCAGGAGGCCACCGACTACGTCTGCACGGTCGCCGATGTGGCGCCGTCGACGGTGGAGCTCGATATCACGAGTACATGTAGATGACCCGGACGTGATAGCCCACAGCCGGGGATTGCGGCACCGACGTTTGCTCCGTCCAGGATGGCGGGAGTATCAGTCCCCGACGAACTCGATCGACAACTCCGGGGCTCCAGCCGATTGCAGGGCTCCCGGTGTGGCTGCGTCGAAAGCGGTGACAAGTGCCGGGACGACCGATTCGGGTACCCCTACCTCCAGACGATCCTCGGCCGCGGTGAGCGACAGCTTTTCAGCGGGAAAGAACTCGATGGCGGACCCGGTGCCGACGAGGGAGAACCCGCGGTGGTGGGCGAGCCGGCTCGGGAGAGATTCGGCGATGGTGGGCGCCGCAGCAGCCGAGATTCGGAGCACCGTGGTTCCGTCCGTGATATTCCAATCGGCCGTGGTCACGTCGAGATGCCCCAATCCGGAACCGTCGCGTTCGATCCCGGCCCGGACGGTCGCGGCGATCTCGGGATCGTCGAGGAGGCCCGCTCGAGTGACGTCGGTGACGAACAGCGGCATCCGCGGAGCCAGTACGTTCAACAGCTCACGGCTGCGCCACAGTTGTGCCACCCGGTACTCCTCGGCGGTGAGCCCGACCATCTGCCGGAACTCGACTCGCCCGTGCACGGTGTCGATACCCGGTAGCTCCGGATCGTTGGGGAAGACGATCGCCTCGATCGTGCAGGCGTCGTCGTCGGCCACGAGTGGACGACCGAGATTCGCATGGTCGCCTTCGCCGAACCATTTTCCCGAACCGTAGACGTACCGCGCCAGGTCCTGCATCAAGACCGCCGGCCAGACCGGCGGGTCGGACTCGTCCATGGCACGTGCGAGCCGGAAGGTGAATTCGAAGCCCCACCCGGATTCGTCCGGGTTTTCGGATTCCTTCTCGTACAGCTCGGTCATGCCGTAGCTGATGTAGTGCCAGTGCGGCACCGGCTCGGTGCGCAGGTAGGCGCTGATGCCGTCCAGCGGATCGGGGCCGCCGAGCCGATAGGAGATCATCGTGCCCCAGTGCGAGGGCGTCGTATCCGCGTAGATCGGGCGGAGGGCGTCATCTATGGCTGTCCAGCCGGGGGCTTCATCCACGGCGTAGACGCTAGCGGAAGGTGCTGACAAACAATGTGATTCGGTGTCGCGGCCGGGGGGCTCAGATGCCGGTGACTTCGGTGATCACGAAGGGGTCCGGGGTGCCCGGGCCCAGTGGGCCACCCTTGTCGAACTGGGAGGGGACCACGAGGGCGCGGTCGCCGGTGTGCACCATGGTGGTGGGGATGTCGAGGGCGGGATCGGTGAAGAGCTGGTCGCGGGTGGCGGTGGTGGCGTCCTCGTGCAGGGTCCAGCGAGACAGGGTGTTCTCGGTGTTGTGCACGACCCACAGGGTGTCGCCGCGTAGCGCCAGGCCGTCGCCGTGGCGGACGTCGCCGCCGGTCAGGTCCACTCGGCGGATCGGGTCGGTGGCCTCGGTGGAGAGGTCGATGCGGTACAGGTCCCCGGCGGTCATATCGACGGTGAGCAGATAGTCGCCGTCCTCGTCGGCGACGATGCCATTGAGGGTGAATTCGTCGGCGGCGTGCGGGCGCAGCGTATCGGCGAGCCGGTAGGCGACCTGCGGGGTGCCGCTGCCGGTCGCGACCATTTCCGGGGTGACGCGGTAGACCACCTCCCGGATGCTGTCGGTGAGATAGGCGGTTCCGTCGGGGGTGAAGTCGAGGTCGTTGACGAACATCGGTTCGTCGCCGGGAACGTCGAAGCGCGCCAGGGCTTCTCGGGTTGTGGTGTCGTAGACGACGACGCCAGTGGTGGAGTCGGTGACCCACAGACGTCCGGCAGGGTCGATGTTCAACCCGTTGGCGGTGTCGCGGCCGTCGGTCCCGGCCGGCAGGAACTCGTCGGCTGTCTCCGCGTCGGCGGTGGCCCGGTAGACGGCGCCGGTTTCGTAGGAGCCGACGTAGGTGGTTCCGGTTGCCGGATCCAGCGCGATTCCTTCGGGGTAGACGTCGGTACCCGGAATCCGGAAGGCGGTCTGCAGTTCCGGGGCCGAGTCTGCGGCCTCGTCGGTGCCGCATGCGACGGTCAGCGCGCCGACCGGTACCGCGAGGCAGGCGGCGAGGGTGCGTGTGGCGGTGCGTATGCGGTTCATCGGCCGACCCCTAGTAGTTCGTATTGCAATGATAATTTCGACACGAACGTATATTAGAAGTCTAATCATCGTCAAGGTCTATGTGATCGAACGGGCAGATAGCATTCCGGCATGACCTCGATGCCTCTCGCCGACCGTCTGGGCGGCTACATCAAACGCGCGGAACAAGCGTTGATGGCGGTGAAGACCGCGGCGGTGAAGCCGGCGGGGCTGACGGTCCCGCAATTCAGCGCGCTACTGGTGCTCGCCGAGAGTCCGGGGATCTCGGCCGCGGCGCTGGCGCGGCGGGTCGGCGTGACGGCGCCGACGATGAATACGGTGCTGGGCAATCTCCAGGAACGCGGCCTGGTCGAACGCACGCCGCACGAATGGCACCGCAATGTGCTGGAGACCCGGCTCACCGAGGCGGGCAGGGTGGCGATGGCGGCCGCCGACGAGCGGGCCTCCGCGGTGGAGCGGGCCCTGGCTGGGGAGTTCACCCCCGAGGAACTGGCGACGGTGAAGGCCCTGCTCACCCGGAGTGCGGAGTTCTTGGAAGGACTCCGCGACGAGCGGCGGTGAGTCGGCGGCTGCGGATATGGAAAGGGGCCCGCCGACTGCACGGCGGGCCCCGGGGGGAGGATCAGCGTTCGGCGGCGGCCTTGATCCGGCCGAGCGTTTCGTTCATCCCGCGCACCAGATCGGCCTCGAAGGACTGCTCGCCGCCGAGCAGTGCGTTGATGGCGGCGCGGATCGGTGCGGGCACGCCGGCGGGGGCCACCGTGCGGCGCTCGACCAGCTCGGTGCCGTCGCCGGTGGGGGTGAGGGTGTAGCTCCACACCGTGCGGTTCTCGTTCATCCGGAAGGCGAGTTCCTGATTCGGGGTGAACCGGACGATGCGGGAGCTGGTCGGCCAGACCTTCCATCCGTCCCGGTTCAGGTTGAGGGTGATCGCGCCCTCGCGGACGCCACCGAGCGCGGTCATCTTGATGCACTGCGGGCTGAACTCGGCCATCCGCTTCAGGTCCGACAGTACGGTCCAGACCTGCTCCGGCGGCGCGGCGATATCGATACGGGCCTCGAGGTTCTCCGGCAACGTTGCCTCCATGTCGTGTGACGCTCGGTTACAGGAATCATAGCCAGGGGTCGGGGCAGCTGCCCGGCGCGTACGCAAGCATCTGATACACTCTCGTTTCACAATATTCCCCGACAAGTCTTGGCCCAGCGCACAATGTGGGTGGATCATGCCTCATTTTGGTCGCCTGACCAGCGCAGATGAAAAAAGTGGAGTTTGTTCCTTTAAAATCACCCGAAGTCGCGCAGGGGTCGGTATCGTCCGAATCGGCAAATGGCCAGTGACAACGAAGTCACACCAGCACTACCTGGAGTCGCATCATGCAGTTCATTACCGATACGCAGACCGGATCCGCCGTTGACGGAGACCTTCTCACCTCGCTGCTGGGTCTGCTGACCAGCTCGCTCAGCACCGGTTCGGTGCAGGGGTCGGGCAACTGACCACGCAATAGCGAACTTTCGGCTAACGCGCGGTGAGCCGGACGGACGCAGGAAGGGCCCGATCCATGACGAGGGGATCGGGCCCTTCTGTATTGTCTGCCTCGATGTCACAGGATGCGAATACGGGACGCATGTATGCCGGACAGCCCGTAGAAGACCGGCAACGCCAGCGGCGTGCCCGCTTTCTGGAGTCGGGTCTGACCGTCTTCGCGCGCGACGGCTATGCCAACAGCTCGGTCGGCGCGATCTGCAAAGACGCCGGACTTTCCTCCCGGCAGTTCTATGAGGAGTTCACCGGCCGCGAATCCCTACTGCTCGAACTGTACGAACAGATCGACCGCGACTGCCGGGAGGCGGTTGCCGCGGCACTCGCCGACAAGGCCGACGCCGGTGCCCTGGAGATCATCGACGCCGCCGTGCGCGCCTACGTGGAGACCATCGGCAGCGACCCGCGCAAGGCCCGGGTCGCGCTCGTCGAGGTCGTCGGCGCCGGGCCGAAGGTGGAGAAGTTCCGGCTCGAGCTGCGCCGGGTCTGGGGCTCACTGCTCGCCGGTGCGGCAGAGGATGCCGCCATCCACGGCGAAATCCCGCCGGGTGACTACGATATGCGGGTCCTGGCGATCCTCGGCGCGGTCAACTATGTCGTGGACGATTGGTCCGGCAGTGATCCGCGGCCACCGCTCGACGACGTGATCCGGGTGCTCGCGCGGGTGATCATGGGCGCCGTCGGAGCCTGACGATGCCACGGGTGGAGACGATCCCGATCCAGGTGCCCGACGGCAGCACCTTCCCGGTCCGGCTGATTCCGGCACGTGGTCCGCATCGCCACCACATCACCCCGGACACTCCGCGCCCGGTGATCCTGATCGTGCCCGGCCTCGCGGTACCGGGTGAATACTATGAACTGTTCGGCACGACGCTGGCCGGGCGGGGCTTCGATGTGGCGATCGGGGAGATCCGGGGTAACGGGGCGAGCGTCCCGAAGCCCGGTCCGGCCAGCAGCTACGGCTATCAGGAACTGGTGTCGGTCGACTTCCCGGCGATGATGCAGGTGGTGCGGGACCGTTTTCCCGGCAGCACCCCGTATCTGCTGGGGCACAGCATGGGCGGCCAGCTTGCTGTCATGTACGCCGCCCGGGTGCGTGGCCGGCTGGGTGGGCTGATCCTGGTGGCCTCCGGCACCCCGTACTACCGCGGCTATCGCGGCCTGTCCGGCACCGGCCTCATGGTCGGCGGCGCGGCCATGGCTCTCACTCTCACTGGCGGTCTCGCCGCGGTCTGGCCGGGTGACCGATTCGCCGGCACCGGCTTCGGCCGCCAGTCCAAGGTGCTGATGTCGGACTGGGCGCGCCTCGCCCGCACCGGCCGCTTCGTCCCGGTCGGCGCCGATATCGACTACGAAGAACGGATCGCCCGACTCAAACTGCCGACCCTGTCGATCACGATGTCCGGCGACGAGTTCGCGCCGGCGGCCGCGGTGGACCACCTGGTGGCCAAGCTGCCGAACGCCCGGCTGACCAGGTGGACCCAGCCGCAGCCGCTGGGGCACAACGGCTGGATCACCGACCCGGTCTCGACCGTGGACGAAATCGAGAAGTGGCTACGTGGTTGACGCGACCTTTGATTCGTCCATCAGCAGCTGGGTGAAGAACTCGTAGACCAGCGCGGCTTGGAAGGCGGCCTGCTTGTTGTCGGCGGCGCCGGAGTGTCCGCCCTCGATGTTCTCGTGGTACCAGATGGTGCGGTCCTCCGATTCCAGCAGTGCCGCCATCTTCCGGGCGTGGCCGGGATGCACCCGGTCGTCGCGAGTCGAGGTGGCCAGCAGGATCGGCGGGTAGCTGCGGTCCCGGTCGGTGTTCTGGTACGGCGAATAGGCGCCCAGGTAGGACCACTCGTCCGGGTCGTCCGGGTCGCCGTATTCGGCGACCCAGGAGGCGCCGGCGAGCAGCAGGTGGTAGCGCTTCATGTCCAGCAGCGGTACCTGGCACACGATGGCGCCGAACAGCTCCGGGTAGCGGGTGAGCATCACGCCCATCAGCAGGCCGCCGTTGCTGCCGCCGACCGCACCCAGCTGTGCCGCGGTGGTGATTCCGCGCGTCACCAGGTCCCTGGCCACCGCGGCGAAATCCTCGAAGGCCTTGTACCGGTGTTCCTTCTGGGCCGCGGTGTGCCACTGCGGACCATATTCACCGCCACCGCGGATATTGGCCACCACGTAGGTTCCGCCGCGCTCCAGCCAGGCCATTCCGGTCGCGCCCAGATAGCCCGGGGTGCGGGAGATCTCGAACCCGCCGTAGCCCGACACGATGGTCGGACCGGGGGTCCCGGCCAGGTCCCGGTGCCGGACCACGAAATACGGAACCCGGGTGCCGTCGTCGGATTCGGCGAAGAACTGCTCGGTCTCGATCCCCGCGGCGTCGAAGTAGGCGGGTGCCTGCTTCAACAGGGTCGCCGGTGTGCCGACGGAACCACTGAGCAGCGTGCTCGGGGTGGTGAAACCGCTGGTGCTCAGCATGAATTCGTCGCCGCCCTCGAGTGGGTCGAGATTGGTGATCGCGGTGGTGGCCATCGGCGGGGTATCCGGCAGCGGCTCGCGCGCCCAGCCGTCCGCACCCGGAGTCAGCACCTCGAGCCGGGTCTGCACATTGTGCAGGGTGGTCAACAGCAGGTGGTTCTCCGTCCAGCCGAACGAATGCAGCGAGGTGTCCGCATCCGGGGTGAACAGGGCCTCGAAGTCGCGCCCGCCGGTGAGGAAGGCCGGCAGATCGGTGACCAGCAGGCTGCCACCCGGATGGGTGGTCTCGCCCAGCTGCCACGGGGTCTTCGGCCGAACCAGCAGCCAGTCCTTGTACCAGGACACATCCGCATCGGTGGGAATGTCGAGTTGCTGCCAGGCGCCGTCGGCGTCGCGCAGGTAGACCTCCTCGTTGAAGAAGTCGGTGGCGCGGGCCGCGAAGTGCCGCTCGTAGCCGGGGTGGCGGCTGTAACCGGCGCCGATCGAGACGTCACCGGTCTCGCCCTCGAACACGGTCTCGGCGTCGGCGAGCTCGGTACCGCGCCGCCAGATCTTCGCGATCCGCGGATACCCCGAATCGGTGAGCGAGCCCGGCCCGAAGTCCGTGCCCACGTACACGCTGTCGATATCGATCCAGCTGATCCGGGACTTGGCTTCGGGCAGGTAGTAGCCGCCGTCCTCGGCGGCGATGAACTCCCGGGTGGTCAGGTCGAACTCGCGGACCACGGTGGCATCGGCGCCGCCGCGCGACAACCGGATCAGTGCCCGGGTCTGTTCCGGGCGCAGAACCGACGGGCCCGCCCAGACCCAGTTCTCGTCCTCTTCGGCGGCCAGCGCATCCAGGTCGAGCAGGACATCCCAGTCCGGGTCCTCGGTGGCGTACTCGGCGAAGGTGGTCCGCCGCCACAGGCCGCGCGGGTGCTGCGCATCCTTCCAGAAGTTGTACAGCCACTGGCCGCGCCGGCCCGGGAAGGCGATCTTGGTGTCGTCGTCGAGCATGTCCAGGATGCGGCGCTGCAGCTCGCGGAAACGCTCCGATTCGGCGAACCGCTCGGTCACCGCCGCATTGCGTTCCCGAGCCCAGTCGAGCGCTCGCTCGCCGGTGACATCTTCGAGCCATAGGTAGGGATCGGTCACATTCTGCTCAACACCGCTCATGCCCACATTGTTGCCGAATGATCGCAGATTGTTATCGGCGCCTCACCAACGGTGCGCGACGTCCACCACCACCCGGGAGCCGTCACCCGGCCCATCCAGCGTGAACACCCGCATCGGCAGTCGGCCGCGGACGCCCAGGCCGATCGTGGTCTGGCCTTCGAAGCTGCCCGCCCAGGCGGCCTGCCGGAAGGTGTCGTATCCGGTGACATCGATCAGTTCGCGACGGTTCGGTGGGTGGTAGGTGTCCCGCCAGTCCGCGTCATAAGCCGGTGCGTTCACGATCACCCGCAGGTCGGCACCGCCCCGCAGCGGTACCGGATGCCCGGAACCCTGGGCCCGCACCTGGTCGACATAGCTGACCAGATACCCGGGCTCCGGACCGGCGACATCCACCACCAGCCGGTCGAAGCAGGCGTGCCGGCCGGACCGGATGTTGTCGATGCTTCCGCTGGAGTAGGTGCCGTCCGCTTTTTCCAGCGAGCCCCAGTAGATCCCGCAGAAGGGTTCGGAGTCCGCCCCGGCGGGCGCGAGGGACAGGCCGAAGGAAGCTGCCAGAGCAGCGCATAGTACGAGGACGCGACGCATGTCGCACCGCCTAACACAGTAGAACGTGAGTGTATGTACTTGGTGAATCGCGCATTTCGGGCACGGCGTTAATCATCTGCGGATCTCCGGTACAGCACGACTCGGCGACGCTGCGGCCGCAATCCGGTCGCGGCGGCATACCGCAGCGTGCCCCGTCCCGGGCCCGGCGGCGGCGCCTACGATGGCTGGATGGCGCACTACCTGTGGGAACAGCATTGCTGCCTGCCGTTGCAGCCGGATGCACATATCGCCGAGCTGGCGCGTTATCCGGCCGGGTCGTATGTGTCGGTGAATGTCGGATACGCGCCGCAGACGACGGCGGATTCGGTGGCGCTGGCGCGCCGGTTCCGGGCACAAGCCGGGGCCGACCCGCGGTTCCGGCTGGTGGACACGGCCGCCGAGTCCGGCGCGACGGAGACCATCGAGCTGGCCTTCGATCTGGAGGACGCCGGTCCACTGGGTGGTGACCTGGACAACGTGGCGATGTTCCACGAGCTCGGGGTGCGTTCGCTGGCGCCCACCTACAACCATGCGAATGCGGCCGGTGGTGGATGCCTGGACAGCTCGGACACCGGACTCACCGGCTACGGCCGGGATCTGCTGCGGCGGCTGGACGAGGTCGGAATGTTCGCCGACGGCTCACACTGTTCCCCGCGCACCGGCCTGGATCTCGCCGAACACGCCGCCGGACCGATGATCTACAGCCATTCCAATTTCGCTGCCCGGTGGCCGCATCCGCGCAACATCACCGACGATCAAGCCCGCGCCTGCGCCGGAACCGGCGGGGTGATCGGCATCAACGGCGTGGGAATCTTCCTGGGCTGCAACGGCCGCCACGATCGTGCCGCCCGGATAGCGGCCATGGCCGATCACATCGTGTACGGCGCCGACCTGGTCGGCATCGAGCACATCGGAATCGGCTCGGACTTCTCCTTCGACGGCGACCAATTCAACGCCGAGATCGCCACCAACCCGGCGAACTTCTCCGAGGACTACACCAAATGGGGCCCATTGCAGTGGGTTCCGCCGGAGGACCTGCTGGGTGCAGCCGCCATCCCCGGCCTGGACGAAGCCCTGGCCGCCAGAGGCCTCACCGAAACCGACCGTGCCGCCGTCTTCGGCGGCAACTTCGCCCGAGCCGCCCAGGAAATCCGAGGATTCCGGTGAGGGAGCTGTGGTGGCGGTGGCTACTCGGCCGATGCCGCCACCACAGCTCCCGCACCTGCTCAATCCGCCAGGTGGACGAGCATCTTGCCGGTGTTGGCGCCGGACAGGACGCCCAGGAAGGCGGCGGGGGCTTGGTCCAGGCCTTGGTAGATGGTTTCGCGGGTTCGGATGGTGCCGTCGGCGAGCCAGGCGGCTGCTTTGCCGATGTATTCGCCGAAGCTGGGGAAGAAGCTGCTCACGAGCATGCCCCGCAGGGACAGTTCCTTCGTGGTGGCGAGGTACAGGTCGGGCGTGGACTGCCCGGTGTCACCGTTGTAGCCGCTGATCGCGCCGACGAGGGCGATTCGGCCGTGCGGGTTCATCGACTCGATGGCCGCTTTCAGATGGTCGCCACCGACGCTGTCCAGGTAGACGTCGATTCCGTCGGGCGCCGCCGCGTTCAGCTGTCCGGCCAGATCGCCGGCTCGGTAGTCGACGGCCGCATCGAACCCGAAGTCCTGGCGCAATGCCGCTGTTTTGGCCGGGCCGCCGGCCGATCCGATCACCCTGCCGGCCCCGAGCGCGCGGGCGATCTGCCCGGCGACGCTGCCGACCGCGCCCGCCGCGGCGGAGACGAACACGGTGTCACCCGGCCGTACCGGCGCGATCTCGGTCAGCGCCGCATAGGCGGTCAGTCCGGTGGTTCCTAGGGCACCCAGATAGTGCTGCGGGGCAGCAAGTTCCGGGTCGACGGGGGTCGCGGCCGCCGCGTCGACCACCGCGTGTTCCCGCCACCCGGCGAAATGGGAGACGGTGGTGCCCACCGGAACATCGTCGGCGCGGGAGGCGATCACCTCGCCGACCGCCGAGCCCTCCAGCGGGGCATCGAGCTGGAAGGGCGGGATGTAGGACGGTTTGTCGTCCATGCGTCCCCGCATGTACGGGTCGACCGACATCCAGGTGTTGCGGATGAGCACCTGCCCGGCGCCGAGCTCGGGCAGCGGGCGCTGCACCATGGCGAAATCGGCCGCGACCGGAGCGCCCTGTGGTCGGCGGGCCAGGTGGATCTCACGGGTCGTCGTCGGCAGTGCGATGCTGTGGACGGTATCTGCGGTCCGGTTCTGCGACATCTCGCCACTCCTGAATCTCGGTGTTCACCAGCTGTTTCGCTGCGGTGATCACCACGCTATGAGTGTCGGAGCCACCGTCCCAGGTCCGGACGCGACACCACCCGGTCCATACGCGGCGCGCTCGTTCCGGTGCGCCCGCACCTCGGCCCTTCGGCGACGCCTTCGTCGCGAGAGTAGCGGTGGGCCAGGCTGCGTGTCGGCCTCCTCGGTGGTCGTCGGTGGCGTTCCGGTCCGTGTGTAGCGCGTTCGTTCCGGTGCGCCGCACCCCGGGCCTTCGGCGACGCCTTCGTCGCGGGAGTAGCGGCGGACCCGGCTACGCATCGGCCTCCGTGGCGTGCCGTCGTCGACGTCCCGGTTCCTGCGCGACGCGTTCGTTCCGGTACGGCCGGAGCCCGGCCGTTCGGGGCCGCCTTCGTCGCGGGAGCGGCGGTGGACCCGGCTGGGTGTCGGCCGCTTCAGCGTGCCGTCGGCGACGTCCCCGTCCAGCGGCGATATGCCTTGCGGAAGGCGCGGTCGTCGGCGAAGCCCAGCCGGTCGGCGATCCGCGCGGTGGTCAGCTCGCCCCGGTCGAGCAGGGTCGTCGCCCGGTGGTAACGGGCCCGGTCGAGCTCGTCGCGCCAGGTGGTGGCGTGTTCGGACAGGCGCCGTTGCAGGGTGCGTGGGCTGAGAGCCAGTCGGTCGGCGACGGCGGACAGGGATGGGGCGCCCGCGTCCAGGACCGCATCGAGGGCGTGCCGGAACATGTCGAGCGGACCGGGGATCGGCCGGGCAGCGGCCAGGGCCAGCTCGGCATGGCTGCGCAGCACGCCGGCCAGGGCAGGGTCGGCGTGTGGGAGTGGCCGGTGCGCATCATCGGCGGTGAAGGTGATCGAATCGGCGGGCGCGTCGAATTCGATCCGGTCGGTGCCGAACGCACTGATCAGCATCGACCGGTCGGCCGGGGCGGAATGGCCGAAGGTCACCGCGCGGGGTACCACCGGCCGGCCGGTCGCCTCGCGGGCGCGGCGCAGGTAATAGGCGAGGACGTATTCGTTGACCACTGCGGCCACCCGTGGGTCGCCGGCCGTGGTCCGGTATCCGACGGTCAGCTCGCCGTCGTCGCGCAACTCGAAGCCTTCGGCTGCGGCGGTGATCAGCCGGTGGTAGGGCTGGGCGCTGCGCAGCGCCTCCGCGAGTGTCGGACCGTTCGTGACCAGGTAGTCCCAGGTGGTCAGGGTACCCAGAGTGGCGGCCTCGGCCACCGCGATACCGGCCCCCGCCCCGGGCCGCGCCACCGCGATCAGCTCCCACAGCCGGATGAGGGAGGCGAGTGGAAGCCGGTTCAGTTCGCCGCCGAGCACATCCGCGCTCAACCCATCGATGCCCCGCAATCGCTCACCCGGCACCCCGGCACGCCGCGCTTCGGTCAGCACCAGTCTGGTGAGCTGGGTCGATGTGGTTCCGGCGAGCCGGTCCGGTTCGGCCCCCGGAGCCGGTGCCGAACCGGCGGAGTCGATCACAGGCACAGACCGACCCTAGGCACCGGTCCGCTCGGTGGGAACACCTCACTGATGGGTGGGACGGGTGGGTGAACTGCCCGCAACGGAGTTAGGCTCGGTGCCGTGACTTCCCACTACGATGTCGTCGTTCTCGGTGCAGGTCCCGGCGGTTACGTCGCCGCGATCCGCGCCGCTCAACTCGGCCTGCGAACAGCGATCGTCGAGCAGAAATACTGGGGTGGCGTGTGCCTGAACGTGGGCTGCATCCCGTCCAAGGCGCTGCTGCGTAACGCCGAACTCGCCCATATCTTCCACAAGGAAGCCAAGACCTTCGGTATCTCCGGTGACGTGAGCTTCGATTTCGGCGCCGCGTACGACCGCAGCCGCAAGGTCGCCGACGGACGCGTCAAGGGCGTCCACTTCCTGATGAAGAAGAACAAAATCGACGAGTTCGACGGTTTAGGCAGTTTCACCGGCCCGAACTCCCTCGATGTCGCGCAGACCTCGGGTGGCACCGAGTCGATCACCTTCGACAATGTGATCATCGCGACCGGCACCGAGACCAAGCTGCTGCCGGGCACCGCGCTCAGCAAGAACGTGGTCACCTACGAGGAGCAGATCCTCACCCGCGACCTGCCCGGATCGATTCTGATCGTCGGCGCCGGCGCGATCGGCATGGAGTTCGCCTACGTCCTGAAGAACTACGGCGTGGACGTGCGGATCGTCGAGTTCCTGGACCGGGCGCTGCCCAACGAGGACGCCGACGTCTCCAAGGAGATCACCAAGCAGTACAAGAAGCTCGGCATCACCATCACCACCGGTGCCGCCGTACAGTCCATCGACGACGACGGCGCCAAGGTGACCGTCCAGATCAAGGACAACAAGTCCGGCACCGTCGAGACCGTCACGGTGGACAAGGTGCTGCAGGCCGTCGGCTTCGCCCCGCGGGTGCAGGGCTATGGCCTGGAGAACACCGGCGTGCAGCTGGACAACCGCGGCGCGATCGCCATCGACGAGTACATGCGCACCAATGTGCCGCACATCTACGCCATCGGTGATGTCACCGCGAAGCTGCAGCTTGCGCACGTCGCGGAGGCGCAGGGTGTGGTGGCCGCCGAGACCATCGGCGGGGCCGAGACCATGACCCTCGGTGACTACCGGATGATGCCGCGCGCCACCTTCTGCCAGCCGCAGGTCGCCAGCTTCGGCCTCACCGAGGAGCAGGCCCGGGACGAGGGCTACGACGTGCAGGTCGCAACCTTCCCGTTCACCGCCAACGGCAAGGCGCACGGCCTGGCCGACCCGGTCGGCTTCGTCAAGCTCATCGCCGACAAGACGCACGGTGAACTGATCGGTGGCCACCTGATCGGCCCCGATGTCTCCGAGCTGCTGCCGGAGCTCACCCTCGCCCAGAAGTGGGATCTGACCGTCAACGAGGTGGCCCGCAACGTGCACACCCACCCGACGCTGAGCGAAGCTCTGCAGGAGGCCGTCCACGGCCTGGCCGGCCATATGATCAACTTCTGATACCCGTGGTCGGGGTGCTCGGTGCCACCGGGCACCCCGACTGCGCTTCGGACCCCTGCAGCGGACGTCGGCCACGAGCTCGTCCCATGAGCGCACTTCGTGACGAGCTGCATGCGTCGATCGAGCACCTGACGTCCAGGTCGATGCGGTCCTTGTCGCGTCCGGCGGGTCCCCGTCGCCGCGGTCGGTCGGCAACGCCGGTCGGAGCGGACGCACGGCGTCGCCGATGCCGACGAAAAGCTGAGTAAGCTGCGGTTGTGACCTTGTTCGATGCGGACCTTGCCGTCACCGGCGCCTTTTCCGTCCGGTGATTCTTCGATCAGCGCGGCCTGCCGGGGCGTTCCGTTCCGGTGCTCTCGTCGGGGCCGTCATCGCTGTGCTGGTGATCGGGACCGGTCTGTTCGTTGATTCGGTGATGGTCCGCCGGGACGTGACGCAGGTTTTCACGCAGCCGGCCGGCGTCGAGTACCGCGACGGCCGGACCCACTATGCCGGGGTTGTCGAGCGGCGCAGCTGGTTGCTGGGCCGCCGCCTCGCCGACGAGGTGGCCGTGGGTAGCGATCCGAGCCTGTCGTACCGCCATGTCGTCACGCTGCGCACCGGTGCCGACCTGGTGGTCCGCGATGTCGAATGGTCGGCCGACGAGCTACGGCTGCGATTCGAATCCGGGCACGGCCTATCGATCCCGGCCTCGGCGTTCACGGGCGGTCGCTGACAGGTCCGGGGTCTCGGCGGAATGCGCGGTCCGCAGGAGCGGTTTCGACGCCTCCGCCTCGACTCACCGGCCGTCCGGCGTGTGGTTTTGACCTATCGACCTGCTTGGCGCATGATCTAGCTCACTCCAGGTGTGTCCTGTGCATAGTTCGACGAGTGCTTTGTGTTCGACGAGTTTCGCCCCGCTGCCGGATCTGCTCGCCGGTGCGGGCCAGGGTAGAGAGGCTGGACGTTCGATGGTGAGCAAGCGCATTCTCGGCTGGGTTTCCCGGGTGGCAGCGGGGGCCGGCCTGTTGGCGGTGGCGGCGGCGCCGGTACAGGCGGAGCCGCTGTGGCCCGGTGGACCGAACATTCCGGGCGCTCCCATGATCATCGCGCCGGAGGCACCGTGCACCGACCCGGTGGTCCGGGCCTGCCTGCGGAAGGCGACCAACGAGTTCTGGCTGATGGAGAACGGCCGGGTTGTGCACGGTCCGTCCCCGATGAACCACGGGATGCCGGGCTTCGAGACCCCGGCCGGAATGTTCGACGTGGACTTCAAGCGGCCGTTCCACTGGAGCACGCTGCACAATGCGCCGATGCGCTGGGCAACCTTCTTCAACGGCGGGATCGCCTTCCATGTCGGGCCGGTGTGGGCGCAGTCGCACGGCTGCATCCGGCAGACCGAGGACGGCGCGCACCGCACCTTCGAGCACCTGAACGTCGGCGATATCGTGCAGGTCCTCTGATCGATTCCGGGGGTCTTGTGTAGTTCGGGCGCCGGTTCGGCATCCGGCAAGATAGCCTGATGCGGAAAAGGTGGTTCATCGGCACGGCGACGGTGCTGGTCGTGCTGTTGCTGTTCGGTCTCGGTACCTACCGCCTGGCCAACTCGCGGACCTATCAGCTGGCCGGCCCATTGGTCGACCGAGTCGACACCGAAGCCCGGGTGGTGGCGCTGACCTTCGACGACGGGCCGACCGAGCGCACCCCGGAGATACTGCAGGTGCTCGGCGAGCACGAGGTCCCGGCGACGTTCTACCTGGTGGGCCGCGATCTCGCCGAGCATCCGGAATACGGTGCGCAGATCGCCGCGGCCGGCCACGAAATCGGCAACCACAGTTATTCACACCGCCGGATGGTGTTCATCTCGGGCGATACCGTGCGCACCGAGATCGAGGACACCGACGCCGAGATCCGCCGCACCGGCTACCGCGGGCCGATCACCTTCCGGCCGCCCTACGGGAAGAAGCTCTGGTCGCTGCCCAGATATCTGGCCGACCACGACCGGACCACGGTCACCTGGGATGTGGAACCGGATTCCGCCGGAGCGGTCCCGGCCGAGCAGCTCGTCGCGGACACCGTCGCGTCGGTACGCCCGGGTTCGATCGTGCTGCTGCATCCGATGTACGGCGGCACCGGCCCGGCCGCCCTCGCCGAGCTGATCACCGCGCTGCGCGGGGCGGGCTATCGCTTCCTCACGGTTTCCGAACTGCTGGACCACCCCTGAACTCCCGAAGCGGCGGCACTTTCGTCGACGCCCGTGGCGAGGTGATCGGGGACCCGACCCGTGGGCTCTCGTGTCGCCGGTCGGTACCGGTCGGACGCTGGATAGGTGCGCCGTGCTCGGGATCGCCCCGGCCGCCGGCATGTGGCACAGTGGGCGGTGTGGCTGAGCAGAAGTCTCGTCGAGGTATCCATTTCTGGTTGAGTGGGCTGCTTTATGTGGTCGGGGTGCTGCATTTCGTCGCGCCCAAGCTGTTCGACTCGATCATTCCGCGGCAGTTGCCGGGGGAACCGCGCGCCTACACCTATGGTTCCGGGGCGGCCGAGATCGGTGTCGCCACCGCGCTCGCGGTGCCGCGAACCCGCCGCCTGGGCGGCCGGCTCGCGGCGTTGCTGTTCGTCGCGGTGTTCCCCGCCAATATTCAGATGACCAGCGACGTCGTGCGCAATCCGAAGGCGTCGCGGGCCTTCAAAGCCGGCGTGCTGCTCCGGCTACCGCTGCAGCTGCCGCTGATCATCGCGGCACTGCGGGTTTCCCGGGGCGCCGATCAGACCCACTGAACCAGCTGCACGATGATCCCGTTCGGGTCGCGCATCTGGAAATAGCGTTCGCCCCATTCCTCGGTTTCGATCGGGGTCACGATCGGTACTCCGGCCTCGGTGAGCCGACCGTACTCGGCATCGATATCGTCGACCACGAACACCATCAGCGTGCCCTGGCCTGCCTCGCCGGCGATCTCGGCCGGTTTGAAGGTGCCCAGGCCGGTGCGCAGGAAGATGATGTTCATACCGGCGTCGTCGCGTTCGAGCGATACGAAGCCGTCCGCGGACATCTGCTCGCGGAACCCGAGGTGCTCGACGAGAAACCGGGCCGAAGCCTGCGGGTCGGCGACATTGAGGGAGAGTGCGGACGCGGTGATTCGCATAGGGGCTCCTGTCCGGCCGGACTCGGCCGCTGGTCGACGGATCGGGGTACGCCCTTACAGATAGAAAACTATCCGTCCGCCGACACTATGAACCGGATCACATACCGAAGGTGTCCCGGTGGATGCGCAGGGCGGTGATCGTCGCGGCCAATCCCTCGTACTGGTTGATCAGCAGCACGATCTCGATCAACCGGCGCTCGTCGTAGTGTGCGGCCAGTTCGGTCCAGGTGGTGTCGTCCAGGTCGCGGTCCTGGACGAGCCGGTCGACCGCGGTGAGCAGGGCGCGCTGCCGCCGTGTCCAGCCGGGTGCCTCCGGCCCGGCGGCGACCCGCCGGATCTCTTCGTCTTGCAGGCCGGCCCGGGCGCCGAGCCGGCGATGATGGTCGGCTTCGTATTCGCAGTCACGCAGATGCGCGACGCGCAGAATCACCAGTTCCGATTCCCGGCGGGAAAGCCGGCCGCCCGGCATCAGCCGGCCGGAGAAATGCAGCCATCCCCGGAACAGGCCGCCGGTCCGGCCCAGGGTGCTGAACAGCTGGGCGTCCGGGGTGCCCGAAGCACGGGACAGGACCTGCCAGATCACCCAATTGATCGGACGCAATTCGCGGAGCCGGCCCGGAGTGATGCGAGGTGGGGTGTCCATATTTCCGGCACAGTACCCGCCGACAGCGCAGTTCAGTACCGATATCGCCGTGCCGGTCCGGCGGCGGATGAGCGGACTGCCGCAGCGAATAGGCCGGCGGCCGATGATTTCTTTGCTGTCGGAGTGGTTTCCGTCGACATTCCGTGGTTTCGTAGGGCCGTGGTGTCGTCGCGCATGCGAACACGGACACCGCCGAAGCGTGGGCAGGGGAAACTTCGATGCTGGTGCAGATCTGTCCGGGGGCCGAACTCTCGGAAGCAGAGCACGAGTTCGTGGCGTGCCTGCGGTCCTGTGCTGCCCCGGGGATGGCACTGATCGCCCCGGCGATCGCGGAACGGCACGAGACGCGGCGGGTCGGTGCCGTGGTGCTGACCCCGGGCGGCATGTGCGTGGTCGAGGTGGCCGGTTTCCGGCGGCCGCAGGCCGGCGTGCTGGAGCTGCCCGCGGACAGCCGGTGGACGATCGACGGTGCGCCGTTGGAACTCGCCGACCCGGGGCCGGGCCTGCCGTCGGACCGGGTCGAACTCGGTATCGGCGTCATCGATCAGGCGCTGCGCCGGGCATTGCTCGATGCCGGTGCCATCGGCGGTCTGGTGGTGTTGATGCCGGGTCGCGGGGTGCCGGTACGCCCGGCCCGGATCGCGCTGCATCCGGGCCTGGATGTGATCGTCGGCAATACCGGTGAGGGTTCCGAGTTGCGTGGCTATCTGGGCGAATACGCACGCCGGCCGCAGGTGTGGACGGCCGCGCAGGCCGCCGGAGCCTGCCGGGCGCTGTGCCCCGATGCCGCGCCGGACATCGCCGAATTGACCGATGCCGGGTTTCCGGGACCACCGGACACGGCGGCGAGCGCAGCGGAACCGTTGCCGCCCTACCGATCCGGCCGCACCGCCCGGCTGATCGGGATCGCCGTGCTGATCGTGGCGCTGTGCGGGATGGCGGTGGTGCTGACGACCGTCCTGCTCGCCCTGCTCCGCGAATCCGACCGTCCGCAGCCGGTTTCCGATGTTCAGGAGGCGACCAGCACGGACCCGGTGCCGATGCCGCAGGCGCCGGTGCCGTGCTGGCCGTTCCAGCCGGATTGCTGATCAGATGGTGAGCGCTTCCCGCACCGCGGTTTCGGCGCCGGTACCGCCCGCACCGGTGGCGGTGATCCGCCCGGACTCCAGGACGTAGTAGCGGCCCGCCGCCTGCAATGCGAAGCCGATGTGCTGCTCCACCAGCAGGACGCTCAGACCGCCGCGCCGGGTCAATTCCAGGATGGTGCGTTCGATCTCGGCGACGACCGAGGGCTGGATTCCCTCGGTCGGTTCGTCCAGAATCAGCAGGGTCGGTTCGGTGATCAGCGCCCGGGCGATGGCGAGCTGCTGCCGCTGCCCGCCGGAGAGCAGCCCGGCCTTGCGCGACAACACCTCCCGCAGCGCCGGGAACAGATCGAGCATCTCGTCGACCAGTGCGGTGCCGCGGCGGCGGCCGTCGGCCACCACCTGCAGATTTTCGGCCGCGGTGAGCTGCGGAAAGCTCTGCTGCCCCTGCGGAACATAGGCCAGGCCGCGCCGCACCCGCCCGGACGGGGACATCCCGGTGATGTCGGTGCCGTCGAACACGATGCGTCCGGCCGAGGCGCCGAGCAGCCCCACCGCGGTGCGCAGCAGCGTCGTCTTCCCGGCGCCGTTGTGGCCCATGATCGCGACCACGCCGTCGTCGGGAACGGTGAGGTCCACATCGTGCAGGACCTGGGTGCGGCCGTACCCGGATCGGATGCCGTGCAGTTCAAGCATCGGAGGGCTCCTTCGCGGTTGCGGCGGAATCGTTTTCGTCGATGCTGTTGTCCGCGGCTGCCCGGCCGAGGTAGACCTCCTGCACCTTCGGATCGTTCTGCACCTGTTCGACCGTGCCCTCGCTGAGCACCCGGCCGCCCGCCAGCACGGTGACCGAGGTCGCGAACGACCGCATGAAGTCCATATCGTGTTCTACGACGACCACCACCCGTCCGGAACCGATCCGCTGCAACAGCTTTCCGGTCTCCTCGCGTTCCTCGGCGCTCATTCCGGCCACCGGCTCGTCGAGCAGCAGCACCGTGGAGTTCTGCACCAGCAGCATGCCGATCTCGAGCCACTGCTTCTGACCGTGTGCGAGCACACCTGCGGGTTCGTCGCGCAACCGCCCGAGTCCGGTGATCTCCAGGGCCTCCTCGACGGCCGGCAGCACTTCGCGCCGCCGACGCAGCAGCTGCCATGCCGACCGGTCGGCGCCGGCCGCGATATCCAGGTTCTGCAGCACCGTCAGCTGTTCGAACACGCTCGCGGTCTGGAAGGTTCGGCCCACCCCGAGGCGGGCGATCCGGTGCACCTTGCGGCCCAGCAGTTCGGTGCCCGACTTCTGGGCCGAGCCGGTGGCCGGTACCAGCCCGGTGATCGCATCGATGAGCGTGGTCTTGCCGGCGCCGTTCGGGCCGATCAGGAAGCGCAGTTCGCCGGGCAGCACCGTCAGATCGACCCCGGACACCGCCCGGAAGCCGTCGAAACTCACCGAAACGTCTCGAAGTTCGAGGTACTCGCCGTTGCTCATCGGGCCACCGCCTTCTCCTCGTTCTCGTCCGCCGCGGTGGGAGCGGCGGAATCGTTGCCACCGGAGGGCCGCAGTCGTTTGAGCATCGGCCAGATCCCGGCCAGGCCGGCGGGCAGGAAGCCGACCACTGCGATGAACAGCACGCCCTGGAAGTAGGTCCAGCCGGACGGGAACTGCTCGGAGAACGCGGTCTGCGCCCAGGCGACGCCGATCGCACCGAGAACCGGGCCCAGCAGGGTGGTGCGTCCGCCGATGGCCACCCCGATCAGGAACGCGATGGACGGCACCACGCCGATATCGGCGGGGGAGATGATCCCGACGATCGGGGTGAACAGCGCCCCGGCGACACCGGCCAGGAACGCGGCCACCACGTACGCGACGATCTTGATGTTGGCCGGGTCGTAGCCGAGGAACCGCACTCGTTCCTCCTGGTCACGGACCGCGACCAGCAACTCGCCGTACCGGCTGTGCATCAGCTGCCGCATCAGCGCCACCACCGCCAGCAGGGTGCCCGCGGCGATGAAGAACAGCATGCGCCGGTTGACCGGATCGTCGAGCGAATAGCCGAAGAACGCCCGGAAATCGGACAGCCCGGTGAAGCCGCCGAGCGCCTGCTGCCCGGTCAGCGCGATCGCCATCGCGGCAGCCAGCGCCTGGCTGAGAATCGCGAAGTAGGCGCCCTTGACCCGGCGTTTGAACACGCCGAAACCGAGCACTGCGGCGACCGCTGCGGGCAGCACCGCAATGGCCAGGATCGTGACTGCGGTCGAGGTGAACGGCTGCCAGAACCAGGGCAATTCGTCGATGCCGGAGATCATCATGAAATCCGGGACGTCCTGGCCCAGCCGGGTAGCGTCGGACAGCTGCAGATGCATCGCCATGATGTAGGCACCGAGGCCGAAGAACACGCCCTGTCCGAGGGTGAGCATGCCGCCCCGGCCCCAGGCCAGCCCGATGCCGGCGGCGACGATCGCGAAGCACAGGAACTTCGCGAGCAGGTTCAACCGGAAGTCGCTCAGCACCGCCGGGGCGACGGCGAACAACAGGATCGCCGCGACGGCGAATCCGGTCAGCGGCACCAGGGAGGGACGAGCCCGCAACCATTCGCTCATGCGGTTTCCATGTGGCATGGGCGGAGGCCCTACGGGGTTACGCTCCGCTTCCGCTGCCGGGCCTCGACCGCTCATGCCAAACTCCTTGTCCGCACGGTGAACAGCCCCTGAGGCCGGACCTGCAGGAAGATCACGATCAGGACGAACACGGCGACCTTGGCCACCGATGCCGTCGTGGCGTACTCGATGAACGAATTGAGCAGTCCCAGTGCGAAGGCCGCGATCACGGTGCCCTTGATCTGGCCCAGTCCGCCGATCACCACCACCAGGAAGGCATCGATCACATAGCTCTGCCCGATGGTCGGGCTGGTGGAGCCGATCAGGGTGAGCGCGACACCGGCGACACCGGCCAGACCGGAGCCGATGAAGAAGGTGCTCACATCGATCACCCGGCTGGAGATGCCGCTGGTCTCGGCGAGACTGCGGTTCTGCACCACGGCCCGGATCCGGCGGCCCAGCGAGCTGCGTTGCAGGGCGATCGCCAGCACGGTGACGGCGACGATCGCCAGCACCAGAATGAACAACCGGGATTTGGGCACCACCGCGCCGGCGATGGTGACGCCGCCGCTGAGCCAATCCGGTGCGACCACGTTCTTGGCGGGTGCGCCGAAGATGTCGCGGGCCGCCTGTTGCAGGATCAGGCCGACACCGAAGGTCACCAGCAGGGTGTCCAGCGGGCGGTCGTACATCCAGCGGATCAGGCCCATCTCCAGGACGGCGCCGAGCGAGCCGCCGACCAGGAAGCCGACGACCAGCGAGACCAGCAGCGAAGCGCCGGCCGATGACACCGCCTGCTGTACCACGTAGGTGGTGTAGCTGCCGGCCATGATGAATTCGCCGTGCGCCATGTTGATCACGCCCATCTGCCCGAAGGTCAGGGCGAGGCCGAGCGCGGCGAGCAGCAGAATGGATCCCAGGCTCAGCCCCGTGAAGAGCTGGCCGACGAGCACATCCATATCGGTCCTTTACGAGTCCGGTCGAACCGGTCCGGTGCCCGTGCAGACACCGGACCGGGCAGTGGTGCCACCTAGCGCAGGCTTTCGGCCCAGTCGTAGGTCTCCAGGTACGGGTCCGGCTCGATCGGCCCGTCGGACTCGGAGACGGTGTAGATCAGGCCGTCGGCCCGGATCTCACCGATCCGTGCGGTTTTGCTGATGTGGTGGTTGTCGCCGTCGATGGTGACGGTGCCCTCCGGTGCGTCGAAGCTGACGCCGTCCGCGGCAGCCTGGATGTCCTCGACGGCGAAGGACTCCGCCTTCTCGACCGTGTTCTTCCACAGGTAGACCGAGGCGTAGGCGGCCTCCATCGGGTCGGAGGTCGGCTTGTCCGCGCCGTAGGCTTCCTTGTAGTCGGCGACGAACTTCTCGTTCTCCGGGCTGTCGATCGTCTGGTAGTAGTTCCAGGCGGTCAGCTGGCCCTCCAGGTACTGCGGGCCGATGCCCGCGACCTCCTCCTCGGCGATGGACACCGAGATCACCGGCATCTCCTCGGCTTTCAGCCCGGCGTTGGCGTATTCGCGGAAGAACGCGACGTTGGAATCACCGTTGAGGGTGTTGAAGACCGCGTCCGCATCGGCGCTGCGCACCTTGTTGACGATGGTGGAGAAATCGGTGGAACCGAGCGGGGTGTAGTCCTCGCCCTTGATCTCGATGCCGTTGGCCTCGGCGTATGCCTTGATCTCCCGGTTGGCGGTCTGCGGGAAGACGTAGTCGCTGCCCACCAGGTACAGCGACTCGACTCCCTGCTCCTTCAGGTAGTCCAGGGCCGGCACGATCTGCTGGTTGGTGGTGGCGCCGGTGTAGAAGATGTTCTTGCTGTCCTCCAGGCCTTCGTACTGCACCGGGTAGTAGAGCAGCGAGTTCAGGCTCTCGAACTTCGGCTTCATCGCCTTGCGGCTCGACGAGGTCCAGCCGCCGAATACGGCGGCGACGCAGTCGGAGCTGATGAGCTTCTCCGCTTTTTCCGCGAAGGTCTTCGGGTCGGAGGCGCCGTCCTCGAGAACGAGTTCGATCTGTTTGCCCAGGACTCCGCCGGCCGCGTTGATCTCGTTCACCGCCAGCTCGGTGGAGTTGGCGACGGTGACCTCGGAGATCGCCATGGTGCCCGACAGCGAGTGCAGGGAACCGACCTTGATGGTGTCGCCGGAGGTGTCCACGCAGGATTCGGCATTCGATCCGGTGGCCGAGACGTCGTCCTTGGCGCCGCAGGCGGTCAGGAGCAGGCCGGCCAGGGCGAGCGCGGTGGGGGCCGCCAGAGCGCGCGTGCGGCGCCCGGACGGGGAGAAACGAGCAGGTGACATCGGTGGACCCTTCCCTCATCAATGGAACGGCGGCGCGGTCCGTGCGCCGCAGCGGACACCGTCGTCGCGGTCCGCGCCGGGTGTAAATCCGGCTTGACAACGACGGCTTCCGTGCGAGGCAGCGTAGGTGGAACTTGTTGCACCGGAGTGTCTCCGGGTGACGGTCCGATGTCGGTTCGTTGCTTCCATGTGAACGAACCTCGAGCGAACCTGGGGTTCGCGGCGGCCGCGCCTACGATTGCGTAGCCGTGCCGGGTGCGGCAGGCTGGCTCGCGGAGCAGGACGTCGAATACCAACGCGTGGCGGCGGGCCACGCACGGGTCAGTCGAGGAGGCCGGCGTGGGGCACTACCGGGCGAACGTTCGTGACATCGAGTTCAATCTGTTCGAGGTTCTGGAGCTGGGCAAGCTGCTGGACACCGGCGCCTACGGTGATCTGGACTCCGAAACCGTCCGGCAGATCCTGGCCGAGGTGGCCCGGCTGGCCGAAGGGCCGGTGGCCGAATCGTTCGCCGAGGCGGATCGGCATCCGGTGCAGTACCGCCCGGAAACCTTCGATATCGACGTCCCCGGTCCGCTGCGGAAGACGATCGACGCGGTCCACGAGGCCGAGTGGTATCGGCTCGGGATGCCGGAGGAGATGGGCGGCACCCCCGCGCCGAACGCGCTGACCTGGGCGGTGAACGAACTGATCATCTGTGCCAACCCGTCGGCGAGCTTCTTCAACATGGGCCCGCTGATGTCGTCGGTGTTCTACGAGGTCGGTACCGCCGAGCAGCGGGAATGGGCACGCAAGGGTTTCGAGCGCGGCTGGCAGGGCACCATGGTGCTGACCGAACCCGACGCCGGGTCCGATGTCGGTGCCGGCCGCACCAAGGCCGTGGAACAACCCGACGGCACCTGGCATATCGAGGGCGTGAAGCGGTTCATCTCCGGCGGCGATGTCGGTGACACCGCCGAAAACGTGTTCCATCTGGTGCTGGCCCGGCCGGAGGGCGCCGGGCCCGGTACCAAGGGGCTGTCGCTGTTCTATGTGCCCAAGTACCTGTTCGATCCCGAGACGCTGGAGCCGGGCGAACGCAACGGCGTGTACGTCACCGGCGTCGAACACAAGATGGGCATCAAGTCCTCGCCGACCTGTGAGCTCACCTTCGGCGCCACCGACGTCCCCGCGGTGGGCTGGCTGGTCGGCGGGGTGCACGACGGGATCGCGCAGATGTTCAAGGTCATCGAGAACGCCCGGATGACCGTCGGCGTGAAGTCCTCGGGAACCCTGTCGACCGGCTACCTCAATGCCCTCGACTACGCGAAGGAACGGGTGCAGGGCGCCGATATGACCCGGATGGCGGACAAGTCTGCACCGCGGGTCACCATCACCCACCATCCCGACGTGCGCCGTTCCCTGGCCATGCAGAAGGCCTACGCCGAAGGGCTGCGCGCGGTGTACCTCTACACCGCCGCGCACCAGAACGCGGACGTGGCCCAGCTGGTCTCCGGCGCCGATGCCGAGCTGGCGCACCGGGTGGACGACCTGCTGCTGCCGATCGTCAAGGGCGTCGGCTCCGAGCGTGCCTACCAGCTGCTCACCGAATCGCTGCAGACCTTCGGTGGTTCCGGCTACCTGCAGGACTACCCGATCGAGCAGTACATCCGCGACGCCAAGATCGATTCCCTGTACGAGGGCACCACCGCCATTCAGGCGCAGGATTTCTTCTTCCGGAAGATCCTCCGCGACGGCGGCGCGGCGCTGGGGCACGTCGATGGTGCCGTCACCGCGTTCCTGGACGCCGCCACCGGCCGGTTCGAGACCGAGCGGGAGTTGCTGCGCACCGCCCAGGCGGATGTGCAGGCGATGGCGGCCACCCTGACCGGCTATGCGATGGCCGCTCAGGAGGAACCCACCGAGATCTACAAGGTCGGACTCGGTTCGGTGCGCTTGCTGCTCGCGGTCGGTGACCTGCTCATCGGCTGGCGGCTGCTGGTCCAGGCCGAGGTGGCTGCCGCCGCGCTCGCCGGTGCCGACCCGGCGGACCGGCTCTTCTACGAGGGCAAGATCGCCACGGCGAGCTTCTTCGTGAAGAACGTCCTGCCGGAACTCACCGCCACCCGCGGCATCCTGGCCGCGCTCGACACCGACATCATGGAGCTGGACGAGGCGGCTTTCTGACCGGGCATCGTTCGCCCCGGTCGAAACAAACGGGATGTATCCGACAGTTCTCCGACTCGGCTCGTGGCGTTACGGGGCGCGCGGCGGGTTCTGTGGCATGCTCCGCCTGCTACGAGAGCGTTCGACCCGATACGAGGAGGAACGATGACCGCAGGTGGATACGGCCAGACTCCGATGCCGGGCACGGGGGTGACCCCGGGCGGCCTCGGTATCCGCGCCGGGGCCAGGTTCATCGACTGGATCGTCGCCGGAATCATCGGCTTCTTCGTATTCTGGCTGCTGAACTCCGTGGCCGATCTGCCGGAATGGGTGTCCATCCTGCCGGGCGCCGGATTCGGCTTCCTGTACTTCGTCTTCTTCGAGGTGCTCACCGGGTCGACCCCGGGAAAGAAGGTGCTGGGTCTGCACGTCGACGGCGCCGGTGGCGCCGGGAAACCGAACGTCAAGGAATCCTGCCTGCGCAATGCCTACATGCTGCTCAACCTGATTCCCTGGGTCGGTGGCATCCTCTGGTTCTTCGCCGCGATAACGATCGCGGTCACGATCAACTCGAGCCCGACCAAGCAGGGCATGCACGACCGGATCGCCGGGGGCACCCAGGTGATCAAGGACTGAGTGCGCTACTTCAGCACGTACGGTGATACGGAGCTGCGGTGCTCGCTGATGTCGAGTACCTTGCCCAGCGGCGGGAACGCCCGCTGCGGGCAATTGGTTCGCACACAGACCCGGCAGCCGGCGCCGATCGGGGTGGCGTCGGCCTCCTGTAGGTCCAAGCCGTCGGCGTAGACGACCCGCGGGGCATGGCGTACCTCGCAGCCGAGCCCGATGGCGAAGGTCTTCGACGGCTGGCCGTAGCGGGTCGCGCGGCGTTCCACGGTGCGGGCGACCCACAGGTACTTGCGGCCGTCCGGCATCTGGGCCAGCTGGGTCATGATCTTGCCCGGATAGGCGAAGGTCTCGTACACATTCCACAGCGGGCAGGTGCCGCCGCTGGCGGAGAAATGGAATCCGGTGGCGGACTGCCGTTTCGACATATTGCCCGCGCGGTCGACCCGGACGAACGAGAACGGTACGCCGCGCAACGACGGACGCTGCAGTGTGGACAATCGATGGCAGATCGTCTCGTAGCTCTGGCCGAAGAATGCCGACAGGCGCTCGATGTCGTAGCGGAAGTCTTCGGCGATCTCGTGGAAATGTGCGTACGGCAGGACCGTTGCCGCCGCGAAATAGTTGGCCAGGCCGAGCATGGCCAGCCGGCGGGCGTCCTCGGAGGCGAAATTTCCCTCGTCGACCAGCCGGTCCAGGAGAGTGCCGCATTCGAAGTAGGCGAGTTCGGCGGCAAGTTTGAACGTGCGCTGACCGCCGGAGAGCTGCGGGGCGATCTCCAATTCCTTGGTCTCCGGGTCGAACCGGTGCAGCACCCCCTCGCCGAGATCGATCCGTTCCACGATCCGGACCCCGTGATCGCGGAGCCGCCGGGCCACCTCGGTGCGCACATCGCCGCCGTGGAACCGGATCCGGGCGGTGAGATCCTCGGCGGCGGTATCGAGTTCGTGGATGTAGTTCTGCCGTTGATAGAAGTAGTCGCGGACTTCCTCGTGCGGCCGGCTGATCGCCGCACTGCCGGAACTGTCGCTGAACCGGTCCTCGGTTGCGGCGGCCAGCTGGGCGCTGGTGTTGCGGTAGCGGTTGTGCATGGTGACGAGGGCGCGCGCCATGGTCGGGTGCGCGGAAACCATATCCGCGATCTCCTGGGTATCGGCCCGGATGCCCAATTCGGCGTCCATCACCACCTCGGAGAGTTCGGCGATCAGCCGGGTGTCGTCCTGGGCGGCGAAAAAGGTCGGGTCGATGCCGAAGACTTCTCCGATCCGCGTCAGTACCGGAACGGTCAGCGGCCGCACATCGTGTTCGATCTGGTTCAGGTAGCTGGGCGAGATCTCCAGCTTCTTGGCCAGCGAGACCTGGCTCAGCCCCCGCTCGGTCCGCAGCTGCCGTAGCCGCGCACCGACGTAGGTCTTGGCCATACGACCAGATTAGGGGTGTTTTCGCAGGCTTGCCAATGGATTCATTGGCAAGGTTGGGGAGGGATGTGTCACAGGCCGGCGATATCGTGACGACATGCTGTTCGCCGAAGTCGCCGCCGCCTCTGCGAAGCTGCGCTCGACCCGTTCCCGCAAGGCGAAGGTCGCCACCCTCGCCGAGGTGCTGGCAGCGGCGGGACCTGCGGAGATCGGTCCGGTATCGGCATGGCTGTCCGGAGAACTGCCGCAGGGGCGGATCGGCGTCGGCTGGCGCACGGTGGCCGGCTTGTCGATGCCGCCTGCGGACCCGGCGGCGCTGACCGTCGCCGACGTCGATGCGGCGTTCACCCGATTGGCCGAGTTGGCCGGCCGCGGTGGACCAGGATTTCGGAGCACCGAGCCGAACTCGTCCGCAGGCCCATCGCGTGCTGCCGGCCGGCCCACCGACCATGCGGCAGTCGCGACTGCAGGATCGAGTGCCGGCGGCGACTCGGACCAGCCGGAAACCGGTGCTGACGCCGGTAGCGGCGCCGGCTGCTCGGGTGATTCGGCTGTGGGCACCATGCGTGGTGCCGACAAATCGAGTGGCACCGAGCGACGGGGCCGCTCGGCTCCCGGCCTCGTGAGCGGCGCAGGGCAGTCGGACGTCGGCCGGATGGCGGGCGGTTCCGCCACAGACGTCGGGGGTGGCGGCGAGCAGCAGCGGGAGGCATCCGGGGTGCGTGCGGGTCGAGCCGTGGCTTCCGGCCGGGCCGGGTCGGTCACCGCTCGGCGGCGCGACGAGCTGGCCGGCCTGTTCGGCGCGGCGACCGAGGCCGAGCAGCAGTTCCTGGTCCGGTTGCTCACCGGGGAGATCCGGCAGGGCGCATTGACCGCGCAGGTGATCGATGCGCTGGCCGTGGCCACCGATACCCCGCCGGAGGTGGTGCGGCGCGCCTACATGCTGGCCGGTGACCTGCCGGTGGTGGCCGTTGCCGCCTGCACCGGTGGCGAAGCGGCGCTGCGCGGTTTCCGGCTGCAGGTCGGCCGCCCGATCCGGCCGATGCTGGCGAGTCCCGGCGCCTCCCTGGACGAGGCGCTCGGCGAATGCGCCCCGGTGAGCCTGGAACAGAAACTCGACGGCGCCCGGATCCAGGTGCACCGCGACGGCTCCCGGGTGCAGGTCTTCACCCGGACCTTGCGGGAGATCACCGACTCGGTGCCGGAATTGGTCCGGGTGGTCGCCGGACTGGACTGCCACAGCGTGGTCCTGGACGGCGAAACCCTGGCCCTCACCCCCGCCGGCCGGCCCCGCCCGTTCCAGGAGACGATGAGCCGCTTCGCCACGGTGACACCCTCCGTGTCCTCAGGTGCGGACGACACCGAGCCAGCGGCGACCGAGCTGGCGGCGACCCAGCTGGGGGTGGCCGAGTCGGCGGCGACCCAGCTGGGGGCGACCGAGCTGGGGGCGACCGAGTCGGGGGCGACCCAGCTGGGGGCGACCGAGTCGGCGGTGACCGAGTCGGGGGCGACCGAGCTGGGGGTGACCGAGTCGGGGGTGGCCGAGTCGGGGGTGGCCGAGCTGGCGGTGGCCGAGTCGGCGGTGGCCGAGTCGGCGGTGGCCGAGTCGGCGGTGGCCGAGTCGGGGGCGACCGAGCTGGCGGCGACCGCGCTGGGGGCGCCGGGCGGGCAGGCAGGCGGCATGTCGTACGAGGTCGGCGGTGCGCCGGGTGGTTCGGGAGGTGCGTCGGCCGGCACGGGAGTCGGTGGTGCGGCGGCTGAGGCGCGCGGCGTCGGTGGCGTGGCCGGGGTTCGGCTGCACGCCTACTTCTTCGATTGCCTGCATCTGGATGGTGTGGATCTGCTGGATGAGCCGTTGCGGGTGCGGCGCGATGCGCTGCACCGGGCCGCGGCGGCACACATGATCCCCGCGGTATCCGACCCGGACCCGGAGGCGGCGGCTGCGTTCTTCGATGCCGCGCTGGCCGCCGGGCACGAAGGGGTGGTGGTGAAGGACCTCGCCGCGCCGTATGCGGCGGGCCGGCGCGGTCGCGCCTGGCAGAAGGTGAAGCCCACGCACACCCTGGACCTGCTGGTGATCGGTGCCGAATGGGGATTCGGCCGCCGCACCGGCTACCTGTCGAACCTGCACCTGGCCGCCCGCGACCCGCAGACCGGGGAACCGGTGATGGTCGGCAAGACCTTCAAGGGCCTCACCGACGAGCTGCTCCGCTGGCAGACCGAGGAGTTTCCCCGGCACCGCCGCGACCACGACGCCCACACCGTCTACCTGCACCCGAACCTGGTGGTGGAGATCGCCCTGGACGGCATCCAGACCAGCTCCCGCTATCCCGGCGGAATCGCCCTGCGCTTCGCCCGCGTAGTCCGCTACCGCCCCGACAAGACCCCGGACCAGGCCGACACCATCGACACCGTCCGCAACCTCGCCACCTGACCCGGCTCCCGGTACCAGGCGAAGGCACCACCATCGATGAAGCCATCGTCGGACTTGCACGAGGTGCTGGTCGAGATGGTCGATCTGTACGGAGTGCCGCGGTCGGCGATGCGGCCGATGGTTCTCCCGGCCGATGACGCCTGTGTACGCGAAGCCGTGACAGGGTTCGGTGCCGTTCGGGTTGATCCTCGGTACCGGCTGCCGCGACGCTCTGCAGAAGGCCGGTTTCCGGGGCGATAGAGCTGCGGGCGGCGGGTGAATTCGGTGGCGTCGACCGGCAAGTCAGGTGATGCTGCTCGGATGAGTCACGAGGTATTGCGGGTTGCCGAGGTGCGGCGGGCGGTCGGTCTGGCACTGGATGCGTTCGTGGCCGAATACGGCGAGACCGTCGAGATCCGGCACGACTACTACTGGCATCTGTGGACCGAGAGCGCTTTCGACCTAGGTCGGGTGCCGGATGAACTCACCGGGAAGATCACCGCCGGGCAGCTCAGCGACGACCTGGACGAGATGGGGCAGCTGCTCGACACGGCCGACGGCTTCCCGGCCTGGCATTCGCTGATGCACGTGATCGGGATCCTGCGGCTGCTGGAGCACGAAGCCCGAGGCAGGTAGCGGGCGTTACCGCACGCGGCACCGCTACGCCACTTTCGGGCAACGTTTTGGCAATGTGGCGGGGGTATCCCGCACACTGACTCCGTGACCGCCGAATTACTGGTTCTGCTGATCGTTGTCGCCACGGCTCTCGTATTCGACTTCACGAACGGTTTCCACGACACCGCCAATGCCATGGCGACCTCGATCGCCACCGGGGCGTTGAAGCCGCGGGTGGCGGTGGCATTGTCGGCGGTGCTGAATCTGCTCGGGGCGTTCCTCTCGGTGGCGGTGGCGGCGACGGTGGCCAAAGGCATCGTGCGGCTGGATGCCGTACACGGACAGGCGCTGCTGATCATCGTGTTCGCCGGGCTGGTCGGCGGCATTCTGTGGAATCTGCTGACCTGGTTGTTCGGCCTGCCGTCGAGTTCCTCGCACGCCCTGTTCGGCGGGCTGATCGGGGCCACCATCGCCGCACTCGGCTGGGGCGGGGTGATCTGGGCGGACGGGTCGTCGGGTGTACTGGTCAAGATCGTGCTGCCGGCGCTGCTCGCGCCGGTGATCGCGGGCCTGGTAGCGGCGCTGGGGACCTTCCTCGTCTACCGGATCACCCGCACCAGCGATCCGAAGAAGACCGAGGCGGGCTTCCGCTGGGGACAGATCGGCTCCGCCTCCCTGGTCTCGCTGGCGCACGGCACCAACGATGCGCAGAAGACGATGGGCGTGATCTTCCTGGCGCTGGTCGCCTACGGCACCGTCGAGGCCGACGACGAACTGCCGCTGTGGGTGATGGCGTCCTGTGCGGTGGCCATCGCGCTCGGCACCTACCTGGGTGGCTGGCGGATCATCCGGACACTGGGCAAAGGCCTGGTGGAGATCGAATCGCCGCAGGGCCTGTCGGCCGAATCGACCTCCGCCGCGATCATCCTCACCTCGGCGCATTTCGGGCTGCCGCTGTCGACGACCCAGACCGCGACCGGCTCGATTCTCGGCACCGGCATCGGTAAGGGCGCCGAGGTCCGCTGGCAGGTGATGGGGCGGATGGTGGTGGCCTGGTGCCTGACCTTGCCGGCGGCCGGTACCGTCGGTGCGATCTGCTGGGCGCTGGCGCACTTCATCGGCGGGCTCGCCGGTGTGCTGGTGGTCTTCGCCCTGCTGATCGCGGGGTCGGCGGCGATCTATCTGCGGTCGCGCCGGGACCCGGTCGGTACCCACAATGTCAACGACGACTGGTCCGGGGATGCCGCGGATCCACCGGCCGACCGGCCGCGGACCGATCAGCAGCACGCCGGATAGGAGGCGCTTCATGCACACGTTGTTCGACAATCTGGGATCGCTGTGGAAGGTCACTGTGGTCGCGGTGCTGTTCGGGGCGGGGATGCCCGCGGTCCTGGCATTCGCGGTCCGGTTGTGGTCGGCCTCGGAGGTCCCAGCGGCCGGCGCCGAGGCAGCCGATGCTGCGGTTCCGATGCGCCGCAACCGGATGGCGCTGGCCGGCGCCTACGCCTGTGTGGCGTTGCTCTTCGTCGTCGTTGTCGGCGGCGTGCTGTTCCTGGCCAAGGACTTCCTGTCCATGCGCCTGGGCATCGACCTGTTCGGTGCGCGGTGAGCGCCCCCGAGCCCGATGCCGCCCAGCCGGCCGCCGAGTCCGAGGAGCGCCGTTCGCTGCTGCAACGGGTCCTCAACTGGCTGCGTGCCGGATATCCCCAAGGGGTGCCGCGCTCCGACTATGTCGCCCTGTTCGCGGTGCTGCATCGGCACCTCACCGACTACGAGGTGGCGGTGATCGCCGAACAGCTGGCGGCGGAGAACCCGGACGGCGGCGACCTGTCCCGTGCGGATATCGAGGAGGCGATCCGTCGCTACGCCAAGGAACACCCGGCGCCGGAGGACGTGACCCGGGTGGCCGCACACCTGGCGGCCGGTGGCTGGCCGCTTGCCGAACCCTGATCTGCCGATTCGCCCGGCGGCGCGGCCGGTTGCGGTTAGCATCGCTGGGTGCAACGGCCTACGGGGGAGCCCCGCAGCGGGCGTAGTTACGCAGGATTGTCCCGCGAGCAGCGAGTCGCGCAGCGGCGGTCCCGACTACTGGATGCCGCCCTGGAACTGTTCGGCACCCAGGGGTATGCGGCGACCCCGATCGAGCGGCTCTGCGCCACCGCGAACGTGTCCACCCGCAGCTTCTACGAAGACCTCGGTGGCCGTGAGGCGGTGCTGATCGCCCTGCTGGACGAGATCAACGCCGCCGCCCTGGAACGGGTCGCCGAGACGCAGGCGCGGGTCGGCGCCGCGCCGCTGCGCGTGCGGGTGACCGAGAGTGCCCGCGCCTTCCTGACGGCGACCTGCCAGGATCCGCGGGCCGCCCGGGTGTACTACGTCGAATCGGTCGGGGTGAGCCCGGCCGTGGAGGAATGGCGCCGCACGCAGCGCCGGCTGGTCACGACGCTGTTGATGCGGGAGGCTCGGGCCGCCGTCGACCGTGGCGAGGCCCGGGTGCGCAGTTTCCGGATGTTCGCGCTGGCGGTGATCGGTGCCGTGAATTCCCTGGCGCAGGAAACCGTCCAGGCGACGCTGCCCGGCCAGGCGATCTCGGTGGACGAGATCTGCGAGGAGCTCGGTTTCCTGCTCGGCTCGGAGGTTCAGATCGCCAGCCCCACCGCCGGCCGCCCGTAGCCGCGCGGCGACGCCGCCCGGCTGGACAGCACGTCGGCGGCGACGAACACGGCGGTTTCGGCCGGGCTGCGGGAACCGAGTTCCAGGCCGGCCGGCATCCGGAGCCGGGCGAGGGTGGCTTCGTCGAAGCCACCCGCCCGCAGGTCGTCGAGCCGGCGGGCATGGTCGGTCGGGGAACCCAGCGCGGCCAGATAGCCCAGCTCGGGCAGTCGGAGAGCCACTGTGAGCAGCGGGATCTCGAAGGCGGGTTCGTTGCCGAGTACCACGATGACCGTGCTCGCGTCGATTTCGTCGGCCGCGGAGAGCGTGTTCAGGTAGCGGTGCGGCCAGTCGACCACGACCTCGGCGCCGGGGAACGAAGCGGGGTCGGCGAATTCGGGCCGGGAGTCGCAGATGCTCACCCGGTAGCCGATCATCCGGGCCTGGGTGGCCAGCGTAGCGGCGAAAGCATTGGCGCCGAAAACGATCAACCGCGGCGGCGGGCAGTAGGAGGCGACGAACAGATCGGATTCCGGCAACGCGACGAGTTCGGTGGCATGTTTGCGATCGGTGATCAGATGCTGACCGATCATCTCCGGGTCCTGGTTCCACACCACGGTGAAGACGGTGACCCGGCGATTGGCCTGGATATCGGCGGCGACCGCGGGGAATTCCGGGAAATCGCGGCAGGAGAACGGTTCCACGAAGATGTCGACGAGTTCACCGGTGTCGGATGTCGTTTCCACGCCGGTGTGCAAGCTGAATCGGCGTAGTTCCCGGTGCCCGGTGCGGACGGCGTCGAGCGCCGCCTCGTAGACGGCCTCTTCCAAACGGCCCGAGGCGATCGAACCGCAGACACCCCCGTTGGGCGTTACGAGCATCGCCGATCCGATTGCCGGAATATCGGTGCCGATGGTTCGGACGACGGTGGCCAGAGCTCCGGTGCTTCCCGAATGCCACACTCGCAGAAGGTCTTCGACGATATCTCGCATGCTCAAACTCCGATCGTCGTGCGCCGGCTTTCGGGAAGTCGCGCCCTTCCCCGCCACCTGGCCGCCGCACAGTGACGCAAACCATATCTGGTCCGGCCGGTGAATAGAAACAGATGTTCAGGCCGCTTGCCCCGGTCGACAGAACCTGGTTGCAGTGCTTGTTCACTATCACAGCCGGACAGCGCTGTGTGCTGGGCGCCACAATGGCCCGATAGCTGTTCGAAGTGGAATTCGCCACATCGGCGTCCACTGACCGGAAACGGCTACCGGGTCCGAGGGCCGGGGTGGGTCAGGAGAACAGCTCGCGCACGAACGGCACCGAATCCGCAGGCGACGCCCACACCGCGCCGTCGTGATCGGTGGGGTAGG
This sequence comes from Nocardia sp. KT25-26, assembly GCF_056627695.1. Classification (NCBI taxonomy): domain Bacteria; kingdom Bacillati; phylum Actinomycetota; class Actinomycetes; order Mycobacteriales; family Nocardiaceae; genus Nocardia; species Nocardia sp. KT25-26. Next base: position 848,697 of record NZ_CM152813.1, read on the forward strand.
TGTGCAACGTGATCGGCTCACCTCGCGCGGCGAGTGTGGCGGCGAAGCGTAGCGTCTGCGGCGTGATCACATCGGTGTCGAACAGTCCCTGCCCGAGCAGCAGCGGCCGGTCGTAACCGGACTCCGGCAGGCCCAGGTATCGGGTGAGGACGGCGTGCGCATCCGGAATGTCGGCGAGTGGGCGGGCGAACAGTTCGGGAATGCCGACGCCGGCGGCTTCGAGTTCTTCACCCAGAGCCGAAACGCATGACCGGGTGGCGCGTTCGGTCCACTCCCGGCCGGATTCGCTGAGCACCGTGTCGATACCCAGATCCGGGTATGTGGTGCGCAATCCGTTCAGGATGTAGAGCACGTATGCGGTGGTGTGCGGGCTCAGCTCGAGCGGCGGCAGTGTCGGGCCGAGCAGCATCAGCATGTCCTCGATATAGGCCGGGACCCCGGTGCCGACCGCGCCGCGGTAGTCGAGCCCGGCGCCGCCGAACTCGGTCGCATAGCGGGCGGTGGTGACCGCCGCCCCGCCGCCCTGGGACTGGCCGATCACCACCCACTTGTTCGACAGTTCCGGATAGTGGCCGGTCGCAGCCCGTACCGCGTCGACCACATTGTGCGCTTCGACGACCCCGTTCAGGTAGGGGTGTTCGCCCGGGCCGCCCAGGCCCGCGTAGTCGGCGGCGACGATGGCGTAGCCCTGGTCGAGCCAGGTGCGCAGGTAGGACCAGTCCCGGTCGACCGCGGCCGGGCCGCGCACGCTGTAGGCGCAGTCGTCGGCCAGGCCGACCGTGCCGTGCGCCCAGGCGACGATCGGGAAACCGCCCGGCGGCGGCGGGCCCGGCGGGAGATAGATCGCGGCGCTGGTGGTCGTGGGCCGGTCGCCGACGGTGGTCGAGTGGTAATGCAGGCGTTCGGTGCGGGCGGCGCCGGGCAGGCCGACTCCTGCGGGCAGCGGCGCGGCCGAGATCGCCGTGCCCGCGGCGGCGGGCGCCGCCTGTGCCGTGGCGCCGGGCAGCCAGATCGCCGCCAGCAGGGTCGTCGTCACCGCCATTGTCGTGATCCGCACGGGTGTCTCCTCGTATGTCGGGATGTCTGCTGGCAACCTACGCCGCCGTCTCGGTGACGACACGCACACCTTTCCCGCCCCCGTGTGCCTGTGAAACGACTCACAAGGACCCGCGCTCGGGCGTGTTGCCCGGCGCACACCCGGAAGTCGCTAACAGTACGGGCGTTATGCTGAAACTCCAGGTCAGCACTACCGACGGGTAGGGGATTTGCTTGCAATCCGCCCGCAAATTTCGCAAAGTTGGCAATCTCGGGTGCAAAGCTAGCTGAGATTCACATAAGCAACAGGTAGACGGCCATTTCTTCATATGCCATCGTGTGGAAGTACACCCCCAAGGCCTAGCAAGCCTGCAAATCGCTCGCACAGTACGAGTCGCGCAACCGGCGGCCTCACCGCCACCGGCCGGCGCAGGGAATGCGAGCACCGACCGAACCGAGGAAGTGGAGTCGAAGATGTCGACCACCGGCACCCCGAAGACCGCTGCGGAGATCCAGAAGGATTGGGACACCAACCCCCGCTGGAAGGGCATCACCCGCAACTACACCGCCGAGCAGGTTGAGAAGCTGCAGGGCACCGTTGTCGAGGAGCACACCCTCGCCCGCCGTGGTTCGGAGATCCTGTGGGACCTCGTGAACAACGAGGACTACATCAACTCCCTCGGCGCCCTGACCGGTAACCAGGCGGTCCAGCAGGTCCGCGCCGGCCTGAAGGCCATCTACCTGTCCGGTTGGCAGGTCGCCGGTGACGCGAACCTCTCCGGCCACACCTACCCGGACCAGTCGCTGTACCCGGCCAACTCCGTGCCGCAGGTCGTGCGCCGCATCAACAACGCGCTGCTGCGTGCCGACGAGATCGCCAAGGTCGAGGGCGACACCTCGGTCGAGAACTGGCTGGCCCCGATCGTCGCCGACGGTGAGGCCGGTTTCGGTGGCGCGCTGAACGTCTACGAGCTGCAGAAGGCCATGATCGCCGCCGGTGTCGCCGGTTCGCACTGGGAGGACCAGCTCGCGTCGGAGAAGAAGTGCGGCCACCTCGGTGGCAAGGTGCTGATCCCGACCCAGCAGCACATCCGCACCCTGACCTCGGCCCGTCTGGCCGCCGACGTCGCCGGCGTGCCGACCGTCGTCATCGCCCGCACCGATGCCGAGGCCGCCACCCTGATCACCTCCGATGTGGACGAGCGCGACCGCGAGTTCATCACCGGTGAGCGCACCGCCGAGGGCTTCTACAACGTCAAGAACGGCATCGAGCCCTGCATCGCGCGTGCCAAGGCCTACGCTCCGTACTCCGACCTCATCTGGATGGAGACCGGTGTGCCGGACCTCGAGGTCGCGCGCAAGTTCGCCGAGGCGGTCAAGGCCGACTACCCGGACCAGCTGCTGGCCTACAACTGCTCGCCTTCGTTCAACTGGAAGGCGCACCTGGACGACGCGACCATCGCGAAGTTCCAGAAGGAGCTCGGCGCGATGGGCTTCAAGTTCCAGTTCATCACCCTGGCCGGCTTCCACTCGCTCAACTACGGCATGTTCGACCTGGCCTACGGTTACGCCCGCAACGGCATGACCTCCTTCGTCGACCTGCAGCAGCGCGAGTTCAAGGCCGCCGAGGAGCGTGGCTTCACCGCCATCAAGCACCAGCGTGAGGTCGGCGCCGGCTACTTCGACAGCATCGCCACCACCGTGGACCCGAACACCTCCACGGCCGCGCTGAAGGGTTCGACCGAGGAGGGCCAGTTCCACTGAGTGGAATCCGCCCAACTCTCCGATGAGTTGAACAACTACTCCCCCTAGGGGTGTACCGCCCTCCTCTGCTGAACAGCCCCAGCAGGGGAGGGCATCCTTATAAGTTGGGGTCACAGGTCGGGCCTCGGAACTCGATCAGTTCCGAGCCTCGGGGCCGAGAACAACGCGGCACCAGCCGCCAATACAACAGGAGCGGGACGTGAGCGAGAAGATTCAGCGCGTCGGAGTCATCGGCGCCGGACAGATGGGCGCCGGAATCGCGGAGGTGTGCGCCAAGGCGCACGTCGACGTGCTCGTCTACGAGACCACCCGGGAACTGGCCGCCGCCGGCCGGGCCCGCATCATGCGGTCGCTGGATCGCGCGGTGAGCAGCGGCAAGATCACCGAGCGCGAGCGTGAGCAGGCGGCCTGGCGGCTGCGGTTCACCTCCGACCTGGGCGATTTCGCCGATCGGCAGCTCGTCGTCGAGGCCGTGGTGGAGAACGAAGAGGTCAAGACCGCGATCTTCGCGGAGCTGGACAAGGTCGTCACCGACCCGGATGCGGTGCTGGCCTCCAACACCTCCTCCATCCCGATCATGAAGGTCGCGGTGGCCACCCAGAACCCGGACCGGGTCGTCGGCCTGCACTTCTTCAACCCGGTGCCGGTGCTGCCGCTGGTCGAGCTGGTCACCACCCTCAAGACCAGCGATGCCGTCGCCAAGCGGGCCGAGGCGTTCGCCGGCGAGGTGCTGGGCAAGCAGGTCGTGCGCTCCGCCGACCGGTCCGGCTTCGTGGTGAACGCGCTGCTGGTGCCGTACCTGCTCTCGGCGATCCGCATGGTCGAGTCCGGTTTCGCGACCAAGGAGGACGTCGACAAGGCGATGGTGCTCGGCTGTGCCCACCCGATGGGCCCGCTGGCGCTCACCGACCTGGTCGGCCTCGACACCGTGAAGTCGATCGCCGACTCCATGTACGAGGAGTTCAAGGAGCCGCTGTACTCGGCCCCGCCGCTGCTCATGCGCATGGTCGAGGCAGGCCTGCTCGGTAAGAAGACGGGCGCGGGCTTCTACCCGTACGACAAGAAGTAACACCCCACGTCGTAGGTGTTCCGGCCCGGAAGCATCGCGCCTGCCCAGCAGGCGTTGCTCCGGGCCGGACCTGTCCCGGCGGGTCCGGTGCCCGCCTCGGCTCGAGGCGTACGGCGTGATCCGACCGGTGCGCAAGCCGGAGGTGCGGATGTCACCGCGCACCGGCACCCGGTTGGGCGGCCGGGACAGATCGTTCGGCAGAGGTCGGTTCGGCAGTCGGTGGCGTCCCGGCGAGTGCCGGCTCCGGACCCTGGCTCGCCGGGGCCGCTCCGGGCAACGGTGGTGCTGGGTATCGGGCCGGTTGACGGGCATCGTGAGTGGCTCTGTGGTCGCCCGGGCAGCGAGCCGGTGCGGCGATGCTGCGGTACGACACGCCGGTGGCGGATAGCGTGCCGGTATGCGCCGTGACCGAGACCCGGTCGCGGTACCGGGGTCGGTCGGCAGGCGGCGGGCCTGCGGGAGGTTCGAGCCCCGGCGTAACGCGGCGGACCGGATCCGAGTGGGTTGGGCTCGCGGCGGATGAGCCGAAGCGGGCCGGGCTCCGCGTGGTGTCCCGGGCCGATGCGGCCCGGCATGATCGGGTGCGGCCGCCCAGGGCGGACTCCGGCCGTGGCACGCAGGCGGCCGGGAGTTTGCGGGGCGTGCAGCGAGGAATTGATTCGGCGGCATAAGCTGCTGAGAGGGTGGGTCGAGAGGTCGGCTCACCGGTAGCGAGCGCAGCGAGTGCGGTGGTCCGGGAGGGCCGGGCTGCCGTGCAGGTTCAGAAAGGGAGTGTCCCGTCATGGTCAACGTCACCGAGGGATACGGGTCCAGCGTTCTGGGGTATCCGCGGATCGGTCCGCATCGGGAGCTCAAGCGGGCGCTCGAGGCGTACTGGCGGGGTTCGCTGGAACGCGAGGAGTTGCTCGCGGTGCGCCGCGACATCCAGGAGCGGCAGTTCGACGAGCTGGCTGCCACCGGCCTGACCCAGGTGCCGGGCAACACCTTCTCCTTCTACGATCATGTTCTCGACAACGCGCTGATGTTCGGGGCGGTGCCGTCCCGGTTCGAGCCCTACCGGGTCGGCCCGGACGGCAAGGAACTGGACCCGCTCGACTTCTACTTCCTGATGGCGCGTGGCCGGCCCGACCTGCCGCCGCTGGAACTGGTCCGGTTCTTCGGCACCAACTACCACTACCGGCAGCCCGAACTGGACGCCGACACCGAGTTCTCGCTGCACCCGGAGGCCCTGCTCGACGAATGGGACCGGGCCAAGGCGCGCGGTATCGAACTGCGCCCGGTGGTGCTCGGCCCGGTCTCGCTGCTGCTGCTGTCCAAGTCCGGCCATGTCCCCGGTGAATCCGGCGGCTTCGACAAGCTGGAACTGCTGGACCGGTTGCTGCCGGTGTACGAGGAACTGTTCGAGATCCTCGCCAAGCGCGGCTCCACCTGTGTGCAGCTCGACGAGCCCTGCTTCACCAGCGAGCGCAGCGAGGCTTCGCTGGCCGCCTTCGAACGCGCCTATCAGCGGCTGTCGAAGGCGCCGCTGCGGCCGCGGATGCTGGTCACCGGCCAGTACGGCGATTTCGGTGAGGCGCTGCGCATCCTGGCGCAGACCGGTGTCGAGGCGATCGGCCTGGACCTGGCCTCCTACCGGATCACTCCGGAGGAATTGGCCGCCGTGCCGGGAATCGGCCGTAAGCGGCTGTACGCGGGCGTGATCAGCGGCACCAATGTGTGGCGCGCCGACCGCTACGTGACGCTGACCTACCTGGAATCCCTCGCCAAGGTGTGCCCGGATCTGGTGGTCTCCACCGGCACCACACTGCTGCACGTGCCCTACGACGTGCTGGCCGAATACGATATCGAGGGCAATGTCGCCGACCGGCTGGCCTTCGCGAAACAGAAGGTCGGCGAGGTGGTTTCGCTGGCCAAGGCGCTCACCGAAGGCCCGTCGGACAGCTGGCGCAAACGCCCCACCGAGGTGCATTTCAAGCAGAAGCACGCCGTCCGGCAGCGGGTGTACGCGATCACCGAGGACATGCGTTCCCGCGAACCCTACGATGTGCGGCGCGCGGCCCAGCAGGAGCGGCTGGACCTGCCGCTGGTGCCCGCGACCACGCTCGGCTCGTACCCGCAGAGCGGCAAGCTGCGCCAGGCCCGTTACGAGGTCGCCGAGGGCCGGCTCGCCTACGAGGACTACCGCAAACAGGTCGAGGCCGAGATCGAGGCGACCATCCGGTTGCAGGAGGACATCGGCCTGGATGTGCTGGTGCACGGCGAGCACGAGCGCAACGACATGATCCAGTACTTCGCCGAGCAGCTGGACGGCTTCGCCACCACCCGGTTCGGCTGGGTGCAGGTGTACGGTTCGCGCTGCGTGCGCCCGCCGATCATCTACGGCGACGTGTCCCGGCCCGCGCCGATGTCGGTGGAGTGGACCAGCTACGCGCAGTCGCTCACCGACCGGCCGGTCAAGGGCATGGTGACCGGGCCGGTGACCATGATCGCCCGCTCGTTCGTCCGGCAGGATCAGCCGCTCTACGAAACTGCCGACCAGGTGGCGCTCGCCGTCCGGGACGAGGTCGTGGACCTGGAGAAGGCGGGGATCGCGATCATCCAGGTCGACGAACCCGCCATCCGGGAGCTGCTGCCGCCGCGGCCGGAGGGCCGCGCCGAATTCCTGCGCTGGGCGGTGGCCGCGTTCCGGCTCGCCACCTCCGGTGTCCGGCCGGACACCCAGATCCACACGCATATCGGCTATTCCGGCCGCACCGAGGTGGTCGACGCCATCGAACGCCTGGACGCCGACGTCACCGCGATCGTGGCGACCCGATCGGTGGAGTGGGTGCTCAAGGCCCTGGAGGAGGACGCCGAGACCGGTCACGGGCTCAGCCACGGCGTCGGCCCCGGCGTCTACGAGAGCCGTTCCGCGCGGATCCCGGATATCGACGAACTCGACGAGCTGCTCACCGCGGCCGCCGCAGCCGTCACCCCGGAACGCCTGTGGGCCAACCCCGACGGCGGCCTCAAAACCCGCCACTACTGGCAGTTGGAGCCCTCGCTGCGCAATATGGTCGCCGCCGCCCGTCGCCTGCGCCGCCGCGCCGCCGCCTCGGCCGACTGAGCTGACCCGGCCGGTACCGCGGTGGTTTCACCCGGTGCCGGGCTCAACCCCTCCGGAGCCCGGCGCGCAGGACGGTGGCGGTGAGATGCGCGCCCACCAGGCTGCCCGCCAGTACGCCTGCTGCTCGGATACCGGTGCCGCCCGCGGGGCGGCGTATCCCGGTGCGCCCCAGCCGTTGCCATGCCCAGGCGCTGAACGGGAGCACCACGAGCGGCGTGGTCGCGACGCCGGGGGTGTAGCCGCGGAACCGGGCGCTGAGTAGCAGATGCCCGAACCCGTGCAGGCCGAATCCCGCGAGGGCGGCCTGGTAGAACCAGGATTCGCCGGCGCTCCGGGCGCCGGCGGCCGAGGCGCCGGCGACTGCGACGCCCATCGTTGCGATCGCCAGTGCGGCATGCCCGGGGGAGGAATTGCGTGCGGCCCAGCGCGGGACTTCGCCCGCATGGCGGGCCGTCCAGCCCGGCATGGTGATCAGTTCTTCGAGATCGTGCACCGCCCAGGCGGCGAGTAGACCCCAGGTGAGGCGCGGGTCGATCGAGCGGTGGAAACTATCGTCTGACACATGTCAGACGATAGTTGACAGGCGTCCCGCCGTCGATCACCTGTGCCGGTTCGGAAGCGGACTGCGCTATTCGCACACTTTCGGCCCGAAACAGCCCGTTCCGGCACGATCGACGCCGGTTGTGCGCGAATAGCGCAATCGGTACGGGGTGGTGCAGGCGTTGGGTCAGTCGTCCGCACTGCTCCCGGCACCGTCGGCCGGCGTCGCCCGGTCCGGCGCGGACCGCTTCTTCCGCCGCTTCCGGGTCGGTTCCGGCGCCGGGTCGGTCAGGTCGTAGCGCTTCACGTAGGCCGCGGCGAAGCCCTGGACGGTGGCGGTGACCGGGATGGCGAGCAGGGCGCCGGTGGGGCCGAGCAAGGCGGCGCCGGCGATCACCGCGCCGAAGGCCACCGCAGGGTGCATATCCAAGGTGGTGGCGGTGATGCGCGGTTGCAGGACGTAGTTCTCGAATTGCTGGTACAGCACGATGAACAGCAGGATCCACAGCGCCGAGAGCGGGTCGTGCACCAGGGCGACGATCACCGGGAGCGCCCCGGCGAGATAGGTGCCGACGGTCGGGATGAACTGGGAGACCACGCCCACCCAGAGCGCCAGGGCGAACGCGGACGGGATATCGAGCACCCGCAGTGCGACGTAGTGCGCGACCGCCGAGCACAGCGCCAGCAGGGCGCGCGAGTAGATGTAGCCGCCGGTCTTCTCGACCGCGATATCCCACGCCCGCAGCACGTGCTTCTGTTGCCGGGGTGGCAGCAGCGAGCAGACGGCATTGCGGAACCGGGGTCCGTCGGCGGCGAAGTAGAACGTGAACAGCAACACCCCGAGCAGCTGGAACAACGCCCCGATGGCGGTCGTGCCGATACCCCAGGCGTTGCCGGCCAGGTCCACCAGATAGCCCTCGATGGTGGAACTCCACTCCGAGGCCCATTCGGTGATGTCGGTTCCGGACAGTTCCGCGTTGAAGGTGTCGTTGACCCAGTCCACCAGGCTGTCGGCGTAGCCCGGGGCATTCTGTACCAGGGTGGTGACCTGGTCGACCAGCAGTGCACCCAGGGTGACCATGAATGCGGTGGTCACCGCGAGCAGTACCAGGAACACGACGGCGGTGCCCGCTCCGCGTCGGACCCCGCGGGCCGCCATCCAGTTCACCGCAGGTTCGATGGCGAAGGCCAGGAACAGCGAGACCAGCAGGATGGTCAGGAAGTTCTGCAGCTGCCCCAGCACCCAGAACGCCGCGATCAGCCCGGCTACCGCGAGTAGCACCTGCAGCAGGGCCCGCGGCAGCCAGCGCGGCGGCGTCCGGGTCGTCCACCAATCCGGCAGCGCCCGCGTGCTTCCGGAATCGTCCGGCGATGAGGTGCCTTGCACAGCCACCCGGTTACGTTAACCGGTCACCGGCGGGTTCACCGTCCATCGGGACGGGTGTCGGGTGGCCGGTCAGATGGTGCCGGCGTCCACGACGAACCGGTAGCGGACATCGCCGGCCACCACCCGGTCGTAGGCGGCGTCGATCTCGTCCGCGGCGATCAGCTCGATCTCGGCCCCGATGCCGTGGTCGGCGCAGAAGTTCAGCATCTCCTGGGTCTGGGCCAGGCCACCGATCATCGAACCGGCCAGGCTGCGCCGGCGACCGGCCAGATTCCGGCCGTGCAGCTGCATGGGCTTCTCGGGCAGGCCGAGGATGACCAGCGTGCCGTCCAGCGCGAGCAGCTTCAGATAGTCGTCCATCGGCAGCTCGGCGGAGACGGTGTTGATGATCAGGTCGAACTTGCCGCGCAGGCTCTTGAAGGTCTGCCGGTCGGCGGTGGCGTAGTAGTGCCCGGCGCCCATCCGGAGCCCGTCGTCGCGTTTGCGCAGGGACTGGCTCAGTACGGTGACGTCGGCACCCAGCGCGGCGGCAATCTTGACGCCGATATGCCCCAGGCCGCCCATGCCGATGACGGCGACCGAGGTACCGGGCCCGGCGTTCCAGTGCCGCAGCGGCGAATACAGCGTGACGCCGGCGCACAGCAGCGGCGCCGCGACATCGAGCCCGAGCCCGTCCGGGATCGTGACCACGAAGTTCTCCCGGACCACGATCCGGGTGGCATAGCCGCCCAGGGTGTAGCCACCGGTTTGTTCGGTCTCCGGGACCGGGTTGTTGTAGGTCCAGGTCGCGCCGTTGTCGCAGTACTGTTCCTCACCGGCCAGGCAGGGTGCGCAGATGCCGCAGGAGTTCACCAGGCAGCCGACGCCGACCCGGTCGCCGACCCGGAACTTCGTCACCTCGGCGCCGACCGCGGCCACCACGCCGGTGATCTCGTGTCCGGGTACGCACGGGTACTGCGTACCGCCCCATTCGTTGCGCGCGGTGTGGATATCGGAGTGGCAGATCCCGACGTAGGCGATATCGATCAGGACATCCTGCGGCCCGGGTTCGCGACGGTCGATGGCGATCTTGCCGAACGTTGCGTCGGGGGCGGGCAGGGCGTAGGCAGCCGCGGTGGTCATGGCTACATGCCTACCGGTGCATGCGCCGATTGCCAACCGAACACGTCGGCCCGCCCGCCGGGTGAGGGACAATGGGATCGACCGGGCGTGGAGGGAGGTCTCGTGGGCCGAACGGGACGCACACTGCTGGTGATGGTCGTCGCGGTCGTCGCGATGCTGGGGTTCGTCGGCTATCGCGGTGACTGGCCGGCCGGCCCCGGAACGGCGGATCGTGCCGATTTCGTGCTCACCACGCGGCCCCCGCTGCCGCCGATGGATGTGGTGTCGGTGGCGGCGGCCGTCCGCCCGTCGATGGTGCACATCGAGGTGTCGACCGGTGGTTCGATTCTGCGCGGGTCCGGCGCGGCCGGGTCCGGGGTGCTGCTCACCGCCGACGGCCAGGTGCTGACCAGCCACCATGTCGTGAAAGGCGCGACCGAGGTGAAGGTGACCGCGGTGGACACCGGCCGGGTCTACCCGGCCGAGGTGCTCGGTTACGACTCCACCACCGATATCGCGCTGCTGGCCCTGTCCGAGGCCGGTGGCCTGGCGCCGATCGGGCTCGGCAGCTCCGGCGACCTGCGGATCCGCGATGAGGTGCTGGCCGTCGGCAATGCCGGCGGTGCCGGTGGTGAGCCGGCGGCGCTGCCGGGCCGGATCCTGGACCTGGATGCCACGATCGTCGCGGTGAACGCGGCCGACGGCAGCCGCAAGGCGCTCACCGGGATGATCGAAGTGGGGGCACCGGTGGAATCGGGGCAGTCCGGTGGCGCGCTGGCCGACGCCACCGGTGCGCTGGTCGGGGTGGTCACGGCCGCATCCGGCGACCGGGCACCCGACGACACCCGGGCGGCGCGGCCCGATTCCGGGTACGCGGTGCCGATCGACACGGCGCTGCGGGTGGTCGAGCAGATCCGTTCCGGCGTCGGTAGCGACACCGTGCATGTCGGCCCCACGGCGGCCCTCGGGGTGCTGGTGTCCGATGAACGGCCGACCGGCGCCCGGATCGACTTCGTCCGCTACGGGTACCCGGCTCGCGGCGCCGGGCTGGCCGCCGGCGAGGTGATCGTCGGCATCGACGATACGGTCGTCCCCGGTGCCCGGGAGTTGCGCGCCGCCATCGACGCGCGAGCGCCCTACGACGAGGTCCGGCTCGAGGTGCTCACCCCGGACGGGGAACGCCGCATCGTATCGGTCGTGCTCGCCGAGGGAACGCCGCGCTGACCCGGCGATCACTTACACGAGCGACAGCCAGTAATCCTGGAACCGCAGGAAGACCAGCAGCAGTACCACGGCATAGGCGACCACCGCGATGGTCCAGCGCCATTCCGCGACGATCCGCATCGGGCTGCGGGAATCACCCCACACCTGATCGGTGGTGACCGCGAACAGCAACGGCATCATCGCCCACACCACCATGCAGTACGGGCACAGGGCGTCGATGCGGTACAGGCTCTGGAAGATCAGCCAGCAGACCAGCGCGATACCGGCCAGCGTGCCCAGCCACAGGCCGCCCCAGAACCATTGCGGCATCCCGGCGCCGGCCACGGCCAGCACCCCGATGGTGACCACGACCGAGAAGCCGACGATGCCGAGCAGCGGGTTGGGGAATCCGAACAGTGCGGCCTGCTCCGTCTCCATCACCGACCCGCAGGAGAGGATCGGGTTGATGCTGCACGAAGGGGTGTATCCGGGGTCGGTGAAGAGCTTGAACCGCTCGACGGTCAGGACGAACGAGGCGATCCAGCCACCGAGCCCGGCCAGGAGCAGCACCCAGGCCGCTCGCACGGGTGCCGCGATCATTCGGTCGCAGCCTCGATGACCGATCGCAGCCCGCCCTCGGTGAACAGCGCCGTCTGATCGACCTTCTGATCGTTGACGAACACCGTCGGCGTCGACTCCACGCCGCTGCCCAGCACATCCCGGGTGGTGTCGGCGATGAACTGCTCGTACGGCTTGTCGTTGATGCAGGTTGCCACCGCCGGGTCGGTGTAGCCGGCTTCCCGGGCGATCTCGATGAGCTCGTCGTTGCTGAGTCCGGCGGTGCCCTCGGCCGGCTGCTGCTCGAACATCGAGGTCAGCCAGTTCTGGTAGTTCGCCGGATCGGACTCCGCGACGCAGTAGGCGGCGTTCGCGGCCCGCGACGAGTACTGCGTGCTCGACGCGCCGTCCAGGAAGGAGATCACCTGATATTCGATCACTGCGCTGCCGTCCGCCGCGGCGTCGGCCAGGGCCTCGCCGTTGGCGGCCTCGAAGGCCTTGCAGCCCGGGCATTGCAGATCCTCGATCACCCGCACCTTCACCGGCGCCTCCGGATTGCCGACCAGGACCGAGCCGGATTCGGTGACCGCACCGGTCACTGCGGGGCGGGCACCACCGGTGCCGCTGTCGGAATTGCGCATCGCGATCCACACCCCGATGGCCGCGATCAGGATGATCAGCACACCCGCGACGGCGACCTGGGTGAGCAGCTTGCGCCGGCGGTCGGCTGCCTCGGCCGCCTTCAGGGGGTTCTTCGGGGTGGCCATCTGTAGTTCAACCCTTTCGGTGTCCGGCTACTCTTCGCCCGCGGGCGGGTTTTCCGAATGACATCATGCGCGGCGATCCTGAGAGTTTCCACAGCGCGTGCATCGCCTCGGCGCGTCCCGGCGTCAGGCGGTATCCAGTCGCCGCAGTTGTTCTGCCACATCGAACCGGGCCACGGGCCATTTCAGGTCCAGCCGGTCCAGTGCGTCGATCAGCAATTCGGTGACCGCCAGCCTGGCATACCACTTCCGGTCGGCCGGTATCACGTACCACGGTGCGTATTCGGTGTCGGTGCGGTCCAGCACGGCCTGATAGGCCTCCAGGTAGGCGGTCCAGTAGGCGCGCTCGTCGATATCGGCGGGACTGAACTTCCAATGCTTGTCGGGGCGTTCCAACCGTTCCCGCAGCCGCTGCTGCTGTTCGTCCAGCGAGATGAACATCGCGACCTTCACCACGGTGGTTCCGGCCTCGGTCAGTTCCTTCTCGAATTCGTTGATCCGGTCGTAGCGCGGTTCCCATACGCTCGGCGGTACCAAGTTGTGTACCCGGGCGACCAGCACATCCTCGTAGTGGGATCGGTCGAAGACGCCGAGTTGCCCGGCCCGGGGCAACTGTTTGCGGATCCGCCACAGGAAATCGTGCTGCTGCTCCTCCTCGGTCGGAACGCCGAACGAGGCGTGATCGACGCCCTGCGGGTCCACCGAGCCGATCACATGCCGGACGATGCCGCCCTTACCGGCGGTGTCCATACCCTGCAGGATCAGCAGCACGCTGCGGTCGTCGCCGGTGCGGCCACCGGCGAAGAGCTTCTCCTGCAACTCGGAGAGCACGTCGCCGCGTTCGGCGAGTAGTTCCTTGCCCGCCGCTTTGTCGCCGCTGAAGCCGGGCGTGCTGGACGTGTCCAGTTCGGCCACCCGAATCCCCTCGGCCTGCAATGCGTGCCGAGCCGGCTGGTCCCAGTGTTTGCCCATGCTCAATCCTTACACCCGATCGGTGGGAGCGGCCGCCTTCTCGGGCTGCCAGCAGGTCACTCCGGCCGGGTCGGCGATTTCGCTGCGATGCACGTACACCGGGTCGCGCCCGGCCCGCTTCTGTTCCTGGTAGTCGCGGAGCAGCCGGAAGGCGATCGTCCCGAGCGGAATGATGGCGACCAGGTTCACCAGCGCCATCACCCCCATGAAAACGTCGGCCAGGTTCCAGACCAGGCTCACCGAACCCAGCGCGCCACCGAAGACGGCCAGCAGAACCGCGATCCGGAATGCGGTGAGCACCTGTGGTCGCCCGGTCAGGAATTCGACATTCGATCGGCCGTAGTAGAAGTTCCCGATCATCGAGCTGAATGCGAGCATGAACACGATGAAGGTCAGCGCATGCCCCGCCCAGGTGCCCAGGGTGATCTCCAGCGAGCTCTGGGTCAGGTCGGCGCCGTGCCGTTCGGAGAGGTCCGGGTCGGTGCTCAGCACGATGAAGGCGGTCATCGAACAGATCAGCAGGGTGTCGAAGAAGACGCCGAGCGCCTGGACCAGGCCCTGCTTCACCGGATGGGAGACCTCGGCGGCGGCACCGGCGTTCGGGGAGGAACCCAGCCCTGCCTCGTTGGAGAACATGCCGCGCCGCACGCCCTGCTGGATCGCCATGCCGATCGCACCACCGGCGACCTCCCGGAAGCCGAACGCTCCGCCGACGATATCGGCCAGGACGGTCGGCAGCTGTTCGGCATTGAGCACCAGCACCGCGAGCCCCAGCAGAATGTAGAGCACCGCCATCAGCGGGACGAGGCGTTCGGTGACCCAGGCGATGCGGCGCACCCCGCCGAAGATCACCGCGGCCAGCAATCCGGCCAGCAGCATGCCCAGCAGCGGCGCGAACCAGGAACCGTCCGGATCGCCGAGCGACCCCTGGGTGGTGACCACGATGGTGTTCGCCTGCACCGCATTGAACACCAGCCCGAAGGTGACCGTGATGACCACCGCGAAGATCGCACCCTGCCAGCGGCGGCCGAGGCCGCGCTCCATGTAGTACGCCGGACCGCCCCGGTAGGTGCCGGGCTCGCGTTCGGGCACCTTGTACAACTGGGCCAGGGTGGATTCGACGAATGCGGAGGATGCGCCGAGCACCGCCATCGCCCACATCCAGAACACCGCACCGGGACCGCCGAGGGTGATCGCTGTGGCGACGCCGGCGATATTGCCGGTGCCGACCCGGGCGGCCGCCGAAATGGTGAACGCGCCGAACGCCGATACCGACCGCTTGCCGTCCGCCGCCGGCTTGCCGCGCTCGGTCACCGCCCGCAGCATCTCGGGGAACAGGCGCAATTGGACGACCCCGGTACGCACCGTGAAGTAGACGCCGGCGGCCACCACCAACGGGATCAGCAACCATGTCCAGAACAGATCGTTGACATCGACGATGAACGAGTTCAGGGTGTCCACCTCGGCAGGCTACCGCCGGGAAATGGGTTTCCGCGCTCAGTCGGGGCGGGTCGCGCTCACATATTGCATGAACCGGTGGATCTGCTGATCCACCTCGGTCAACCCGGCCGCCGCGAACAACTCCGGGAAGGTGCTCGCATCGAACAGCCGCAGCCCGCCGAGCCCGCCTGCGTATCTGCTCACGGTGCCGACCGGGCCGGGCACGGCGTAGCTGGTGCTGATCGCGATCCGGCCACCCGGGGCGAGCACCCGGATCATCTCCCGGGTGGCCGCTTCCGGATCCGGAATCAGGTACAGGGCGCCGAAACAGCACACCGCATCGAAGGTCGCATCGGCGAACGGCAGCCGCCGGGCGTCGCCGCGCACATATCCGACCCGCGGGCCGGAGTTGTCCCGGCGGGCCCGGTCCAGCATCGGTTCCGAATAGTCCAGGCCCACCACCCGGCCGGCGCCGCCGAGTTCCTCGCTCAGGTACCGGGCGAAGTTGCCCGGCCCGCAGGCCAGGTCGAGCACTTTCGCATTACCGCCGAGCCGCAGCTCGTGGACCGCATCCCGGCGGTCCCGGTCCGTGCTGCGGCCGCTGGCGAGGTAGAACAGCGCCGGCCGCCAGGCGCGCTCGTACACCGCGGCCAGGGCCGGTGCGTTCATGGTCCGCCGGGCGAGATTCATCGGCGCCCTTCGGGTGCCCGCTCCACCTCGATCGTCATCCCGGCGGCGCGCAGTCGTTCGGTGAGCGGCTCACCCATCGCGGTCGCCGGGGTGAGTACGCCCGCCGCCTGCGGCAGCCGTTCGCCGTCGAAGGCCAGGCACAGGCCGCTCTCGCCGAGCAGGACGGCGGTCGCCTGGTAGCCCGGATCGCCCTGACCGGCGAAGGTGGCGACATACTTCGCCCCGGAACTGGTGTGCGCGAAGGTCTTCATGGTGAACCAGCCGCTGCGCCGGGACTCCTCGCTGGGGCCGGTGCCGGGCTTCGGCAGTACCCGGTCCAGCAACCGGCGGCCGAACGAGACCCGCGAGAGCACCGCGCCGGTGGCCAGCCCGGCCACGATGCCGCCTGCGACCCCGGCCGCGACCAGCGGTGCGGCGGCCGACGATCCGGCGTTCATCACCTCCCGGTACCGGAACTGTTTTCCGTAGGCCCAGCCCAGCAGGGCATTGCTGCGGCGCACGATGCGGGTGTTGTGCGCGGCCATCACGAAGGTGGTGACCCAGCCGTGCAGGCTCGGGTCGATGTTCTCGGCGCGGGTCAGGGTCTGGTCGGATTGCCGGCCCACATCGGGTTCCAGGCTGCGGTCCGGGCTGAGCGTGTACGGGTGGGCCAGCAGTCGGGCACGGGCCGGGTCGGCGGCGGTGTCCTCCATCAGGGCCCGGCCGGAATCGATGGTGCCGCCACTCATTCCGCCCTTGAGGTAGGCGACCAGGGTGGTGTCGGTGAGTTCGCCGGTGTCGTCGGCGAGGCTGCGCCGGTAGATCTCGTAGACGCTCAGGTCCGACGGAATCGAGTCGTAGCCACAGGAGTTAACGATCCGGGCGCCGGATTCGACGGCGGTCTCCTGGTATTCGTCGATCGCATCGCGGATGAACAGTGGTTCGCCGGTCAGGTCGGCGTAATGGGTACCGGCCGCCGCGCACGCACCCAGCAGGGCCTTGCCGTAGCGCAGGTACGGGCCGACGGTGGTGACCACCACGCGGGTCCGGGCGGCCAGCGCGGCCAGCGATTCGGGATCGTTCGAATCCGCCTGGACCAGTTCCCAGTTCGCGGCGCCGGCGCCGAGCTCGGTGCGCACCGCGGCCAGCTTCTCCGGGGAACGCCCGGCCAGGGCGATGCGGGCGCCGTCGGGTGCCGCATCGACCAGGTATTCGGCGGTGAGTTTGCCGACGAAACCGGTCGCGCCGAAGAGGATCAGGTCGAATTCACGTGTATCGGACATCAGGTTCTTTCGTCGAGGGTCACGGCTTGGCGGTCTTGCGGGCGCGGGCCAGCGCCCGGGCGGCCTTCGGATGTCGCTCGGTCAGCCATCGGTGGTGGGCGCGGCCCAGTTCGGTGACCGGCGGGTCACCGTAGAGCCATTCCCGGGCGATGCGATGCCAATTCGCAGTGGCGCCGAGTTGGCCCAGCATGCCGAAGGTGAGAAAGTCCGCGCGCCGGGAGAACAGGTGCTCCGGCGGCAGGTTCTGCTGTTTCATCCCGGTGAACTCGGCGGCCCGCGGGTCCACCGCGAGCAGGAAGGCGCCGCTGGCCAATTCGGGAGTGATGGTCAGCTCTTCGTCGACCAGACACCATTCCGATGCCGAGAGGACGTATTCGAGGCATTCCTCGGCGCCGACCTGTTCCGCCGATTCGATCACCCCGCGCTGGATCATCAGTTGCTGCAGGTCTTCGGCCCGGTCCTCGGCGGCGGCTCGCAGGCAGGTCGCCTCGAACTGCACGTGTTTGGGGTCCATCCGGGTGAAGAGCCCGAAATCCAAGAAGGCCACCCGGCCGTCGTCGGCCAGCAATACGTTGCCGGGATGCGGATCGCCGCAGAATTCGTCGAAGGTGAACAGCGAACCCACATAGAAGCGGTAGATGATCTCCCCGAGCCGGTCGCGGTCGGCGGCCGGCAGCTGCTGTACCTGTTCGAAGCCGATGCCTTCGACGTACTCGCTGACCAGGACCCGGGTACTGGAGAACTCCGGTATGGACCGGGGCACCCGGATGAACGGATGCCCGTCGTAGAGTTCGGCGATCGCCAGCTGGGTGGCGGCCTCGGCCTGGTAGTCGAGTTCGGCCTCCATGTTCAGCCGCAGTTCGTCCAGGACCGCGGGGGTGATCCACGGCATGGCCGAGGTCAGGATCCGGCGCAGCATCGTCAGGTTCTTCAGATCGGCGCGCACTGCGACATCGATCCCGGGGTACTGCACCTTCACCGCCACCCGTCGGCCGTCGCGCAGGGTCGCCAGGTACACCTGGCCGATCGAGGCCGCCGCCACCGGCTCCGGATCGAATTCGGTGAAGACCGTGGTCAGATCGCCGCCGAAGTCCTCCTCGATCACCGCTTTCATCGCCTCGAAGGTCACCGTCGGGGCGGCATTGCGCAGCACGGCCAGCCGCTGCTGGAACCGTTCCCGGTGGTCCTCGGGAACCAGGTCGAGATCGAGTACCGACATCATCTGGCCGAGCTTCATGGCCACGCCCTTCATGGTGCCCAGCACCATGACGATGTGTTCGGTGGTGCGCAGCATCGACTCCTCGGCCATCTGCGCGCGCACCGCCTCGGATCTGCCGCGCATCGACAGCCGGGTGCGCTGCTTGCGCAGCATCGAACCGGCTGCCACCGCGCCCAGTTTGGTGCCGCGAGCGAGCCGAGAAGTCGGCACGTGCTTGGCCATCGAGGTACCTCCGTTGGTGCCGACGCGCGACTGGCCGTGGAGCTGCCCGCAACCGGTCGTTACGGGTGACTCATCACACAGCCATCGTGTGGGACTCAGCGTAGCCAACGAAGCCCGGATGTCGAAGGGGCCGGTACCCGTGAGTAGCTCAAGCCGGGGGCGGCTCCGGATCGGGCATCGCGTGCGACTTGGCGTTGAACAGGTCGGGGGAGCCGCCGTGCCGGACGATGCCCTCGATGGCGCTCCAGGTCATCATCGTGAGGTAGTCGATGACGGTCTCGCGGGACATCGTCTTGGTGGTGGTCCACCAGTGCGTGGCCAGCTGGATCCCGCCGACCACCACATACGACCAGAGCATCGCGCCGTCGGTCTGCACGCCCCGCGCACCCGCCCGGTCGACCATGGCAACGGTGACCACCTCGGCGAACAGCCGCTCGAACTCGGCCAGCGAGGACTGGTCGCCGGCAGAGTTGTTCATGATGAAGCGGTAGATCTCCGGATCGTCGTCGACGGTGCCGACATATTCGGTCAGCGCGGCGCGCACCAGCTGGTACTCGTCGGCGTCCAGGGTGATCGCGCCGTAGATCCGGGGCATCAGGGTGGTCTCGATGAACCGTTCCATGGTGGCGTGCACCAGGTCGTTCTTGTCCGCGAAGTAGCGGTAGAGCACGGTCTTGGAGACGCCGATCTCGGCGGCGATCTCATCCATTCCGGCCTGGCTGCCGCGGGCCCGGATGGCATTGAGCGTGCCGTCGACCAGCTCCTCGCGCCGGTCGATCTTGTGCTGGCGCCACCGGCGTTTGCGGCCGTCGACCGCGCCGCCACGCACCGGCGCCGCGCGTTCGGTGCGCTCGCCGATCTCGACAAGGTCTTCGGTGGACAGCGTGGGCCCCCTCGGTCGATCGGTTCGGGTCGGTCTCCAGCTTAAGCGGGTGATGGGTGTCGATGCCCACGTTTCGCCCAGGGTGCGGCATTTACCACATTTTCACCTTACGCGCTGGTTATCGGAAACGAACGATTCGGTGGCGTCCGGTGGGGAGCTCGACGGCGTGCCGGACGTGTCGCGGCGGACCGTTGCGGGGCACAGCAGAATGGGGCCATGGAGAAAGCTCCCGGCAACACGTCGGTCCTGCCGCCGCGCCCCGCGCCCGTCGCGGCGACCGGCTTCGCGATGCTGACCGACGAAGCCGCCAAACGGCGTGACCTGTGGAAGATGAAGGCCCTGGCCACCGGGCTGCTGCTGCTGGCCTCGGCGATCTATCTGTACTGCCGCTGGCTGGAGACCCGCGGTGGTGCCGGGGCCTGGGTCGGTTATGTGCGGGCGGCCTCGGAAGCGGGGATGGTCGGCGCCCTGGCCGACTGGTTCGCGGTGACGGCGCTGTTCCGGCATCCGCTGGGGCTGCCGATTCCGCATACGGCGATCATTCGGAAGAAGAAGGATCAGCTCGGCGCGAGCCTCGGCGATTTCGTCGGGGCCAACTTCCTCGCGCCCGATGTGGTGTCGGCGAAACTCGCGTCCGCGCAGATCTCCTGGCGGGTGGGCCGGTGGATGGCCGAACCGCGCAATGCGGCGCGGGTGGCGCAGGAGAGTTCGACGCTGCTGCGCGCGGTGGTCGGGGTGCTGCGCGACGAGGATGTCGAGCAGGTCATCGACAACACCATCGTCAAGCGGATCGCCGAACCGCAGTGGGGGCCGCCGATCGGCCGGGTGCTCAGCGAGCTGATCGCCGACAACCGGCAGCTGCCGCTGCTGGACCTGCTGGCCGAGCGGGCTCATCAGTGGGCGCTGGGCAGTCAGGAGACGATCGACCGGATCGTGCTGCGGGATGCGCCGCAGTGGGCGCCCAAATTCGTCAACGTGCTGCTCGCCGAGCGGATCTACCGGGAGCTGGTCGAGTTCACCTGGAAGGTGCGCTCGAACCCGGACCACGAGGTGCGGCTGGCGGCCAACCGGTTCCTGGAGGATTTCGCCGACGATCTGCAGCACGACGAGGCGATGATCGCGAAGGCCGAGAAGGTCAAGGCCGAGATCATGGGCCGGGACGAGATCACCGGCCTGGCCGAGGCGACCTGGCGGGCCGCCAAGCGGCTGATCCTGGAATCGGCCGACGATCCGGACAGCACGCTGCGCCGCAAGGTGGCCGAGAACGTGCAACAGCTCGGCGAGCGGCTGCGCGACGACCCGGAGATGCGGTCCAAGGTGGACGGCTGGATCGATCGGGGTGCCCGGTACCTGGTCGGCAACTACTCCGCGGAGATCACCACGCTGGTCACCGACACGGTGGCGCGCTGGGATGCCGAGGAGGCCAGCAAGAAGATCGAACTGCAGGTCGGGCGCGATCTGCAGTTCATCCGGATCAACGGGACCGTGGTGGGTTCGCTGGCCGGGCTGACCATCTACACCGTCTCCGATCTGCTGTTCCACTAGTTCGGTTGCCGAACGAGCGCTAACAAAAGTGCTTGCAATAGTTAGCACGCTGTCCTAGCATCGAATCCGTACAAGCCAGAAGGTGAGTGATGGCAGACCATTCCGAGGTTTCCGCTCAGCACCCCGAGCCTGCCGTGGACCCGTCCACGGAGGCCGGAGACAAGGCGGGCCGCGTCGTGCACGCGGCGCAGGACATCGGCGGTTTCATCCGAGCTCAGCGGGAATCCGCGCAGGTGTCCCTCCGTCAGCTCGCCGCTCTGGCGGGGGTGAGCAATCCGTACCTGAGCCAGATCGAACGCGGATTGCGCAACCCATCGGCCGAAGTGCTCACGCAGATCGCCAAGGCGCTGCGGGTGTCCTCGGAGGTCTTGTACGTACGAGCCGGATATCTCGAGCAGCGTCCGCACAGCCCGGTCCGGGATGCTCTGCTGGCCGACACCTCGGTGACGGAACGGCAGAAGCAGGTGCTGCTGGAGATCTACGAATCGTTCCGCAGGGAGAACGACGAAACCGGTTCAGGGGGGAACGTCCGGGACAGTGCAGTCCCGGGGCCGGGGTCCGCCTCGGACACGCCAGCAGACACTCCGTCACGCCAGGAGAACGAAGACACATGACCGAAAAGAACGCGACCGTCACCAAGTCGCTGTACGCCACCGTCGGTGCGGGTGACGCGCTGTACGCCGCCGTCAACGATGTGGTCGCCGAGGTGCGCGGCCGGGTCGGTGCCGCCGATGTGAACGCCCGGGTGGACGAGGCCCGCGAGCGCATCGCCGCGGTGCCCTCCGATGTCCAGACCCAGTTCGACTCGCTGCGCGAGCGGCTGTCCGGCCTGCCCTCGGAACTGCCCGAGGACCTCGCCGAGCTGCGCGAGAAGTTCACCACCGAGGAGCTGCGCAAGCTGGCCGACCAGTACTACCGCCAGGTCGTCGACATGTACTCCGACCTCGCCGAGCGTGGCGAGGAGACGGTGGAGCGGCTGCGCGCCAACCACCTCGTCGAGGAGCAGATCGACCGGGTCGAGGGGCTCTACAAGGACGCGTCCTCGCGGGCCGAGGAAGTGCTGGGCCGCTTCGGTGACCTGATCGGCCGCGCCGAGCAGGTCGAGGCCGATGCGGCTGCCGAACCGGTGGTGGAGGCCGAGGTCGTGGCCGTGACCACCGAGCCGGAGGCGCCGAAGACCGCAGCCAAGCCGGCCGCGAAGAAGCCTGCGGCCAAGAAGACCGCCGCCAAGAAGGCGCCGGCCAAGAAGGCTGCGCCGAAGAAGGCCTGATTCGCAGACTTCGAAACAGCGACCCCCGCACATGAGTCATGTGCGGGGGTCGCTGCTTCTACCATGGAGAAGTGACGTCTGTACTCATGCTGACCGGAACCATCTACTTCGTGCTGTGGGTGGTGGCCCTGGGGGCCGTCGTCTTCGCGTTGATCCACGCGATCCGGCAGCGTCCCGACGCCTTCACCGCGGTGGACAAGCTGACCAAGCCGATCTGGCTGGCGATCCTCGCCGGTGCGCTGCTGTTCCTGATCCTCACCCCCGGCCGGCTGGGGTTGTTCGCGTTCATCTCGATCATTGCCACCGGTATCTATCTGGCCGATGTGCGCCCGAAGGTGGACGAGGTGCAGCGCGGTCCGCGGTGGTAGCCGAACCGGATCGACCCTTGGCTTTGGTGTAAATCGGAGTTACCGTATCGGGTAGTAACACAAAGGAGTGTCCCGATGCGCGCAACGCTGCCGCCGGCCCTGTCGAAACTCACCGGCAAGGTCAAGACCGTGCTCGCGGCCCACCGAGCCGACCTGCGGACCCGTACCTACGCGACCGCAGCGTTCAACAAGCCGGCCGTGACGCCCGACGAGATCGCGGTGACCACTGCCGACGGCGCCCGGCTGCGCGTGCACGCCTACGGCCCGAAGGACGCTCCCGTGCTGGTCCTGGTGCACGGCTGGGCCTGCGCCATCGAGTACTGGAATCCGCAGATCAACGCCTTCGCCGGGGAATACCGCGTGGTCGCCTACGACCAGCGCGGCCACGGCGAGAGCCGGCACGGATACGCCGCACCCAGCATGAACGTCCTCGCCGACGATCTCGCCGATGTCCTCGATGCGGTGCTGCTGCCGGGCCAGCAGGCCGTGCTCGCCGGGCACAGCATGGGCGGGATGACCCTGCTGTCCTGGGCCGCCCGCTACCCCGAACAGGTCGAGCGGCAGGCAGCGGCGGTACTGCTGACCAACACCGCCGCACACAGCACCGTCGAGGTGTCCACCATGGTCCCCGGCTTCAACAAACCGCTGTCCTGGCTCGGTGGCCGTTCGGTACCGGCGCCGGAGTGGCTGGCCCGCGCCATCGTCGGGGCGCCGGTTGCGCTGGCGCCGATCGCGCCGGTGAAATGGCTGTTCGCCCGGCAGGTCGAAACCCTCGACGCTCCGCCGGACGTGCTGGAATTCGGGCTGAACATCATCCGTTCCTGCCCCGTGCTGATCCGGTCCCGGTACGGACTGTTGATGACCGAGCTCGCCCTCGGCGATGCGGCCCGGCAGCTCACGGTACCGACGGTCGTCCTGGCCGGTGCGCACGACGACCTGCTGCCCCCGCTGCATTCCGAGCGCCTCGCCGCCCTGCTCTACGACACCGGCGCCCTGGTGCGCCACCGTATCTTCCCGACCGGCCACCTCGGCAATGTGGAACGGCGCGACCTGTTCGACGCCGAACTCGCCGACCTGCTGGCCACCGCGCACGGGCGGCAGCGCGAGCTCGCCTACGCTTGATTCCGGACTGTCGGTACCGGCTCCGGGGACATGGCCATCGGCGAGCATGAGCTTCCCGGGCCGGAACCGCCCGCCGGTGCGCGCCACAACAACAACCGCAAGTGGCTCCCGGCGACCTTCCGGGAGCGCGCAGCCGACGATGCGGGGCCGACCGGGTGCCACGAGATCTCCGCCGGGGCCGATCTCGTCCACCGGCCGATCCATCGGCCGTCGCCGCGCGTGCGATCTGATCGGATATCGATGTGAAACAGGGCTGGGCTACCTGGCCGGCCGACTCGCCGAGTCGGCGACGGTGCGCTGCGGCCCCCGGTGCCGGTCCGTCGACGCCGAGTACGACCTGCGAGGATGTGCTTCATGAGTGCTCCATCCCCCGACGACCGCCGGATCGTGCTCACGCTGGGCTGCCCGGACCGGCCGGGCATCATCGCCCGGATCACCTCGTTCATCGCCGGATTCGGCGGCTCGATCGTCGAGGCGGGATACCACTCCGACTCCGACACCGGCTGGTTCTTCACCCGCCAGGCGATCAGTGCCGCCACCGTGCCGTTCGGGCTGGACGAGCTGCGCACCCGGTTCGCCGAGGTGGCGGCGGATTTCGGGCCGGAGACGGAATGGGATCTGCTGGATTCCGGCGCCCCGCGCCGGGTGGTGCTGCTGGTGAGCAAGGACGGGCACTGCCTGCACGATCTGCTCGGCCGGGCCGCGGCTGGGGAGCTGCCGGCGACCATCGAGGCGGTGATCGGCAATCACCCCGACCTGGCGGCGATCACCGAGGCGCACGGCGTGAAATTCCACCATGTTCCGTTCCCGAAGGATCCGGCCGAACGCGGGCCCGCATTCGAGCAGGTGCGCGAGCTGGTCGATGCGCACGATCCGGATGCCGTGGTGCTGGCCCGGTTCATGCAGGTGCTACCGGCCGCGTTGTGTGAACACTGGGCCGGCCGGGCGATCAATATTCATCACAGCTTCCTGCCGTCCTTCGTCGGTGCCCGGCCGTATCACCAGGCCTACGCCCGCGGGGTCAAACTCATCGGCGCCACCTGCCACTACGTGACCGCGGAGCTGGATGCGGGCCCGATCATCGAACAGGACGTGATCCGGGTCGACCACGCCGACGAGGTGCGCGACATGGTGCGGCAGGGCCGCGATATCGAACGCGTCGTGCTCGCCCGCGGCCTGCGCTGGCACCTGGAGGGCCGGGTCCTGGTGCACGGCCGCCGCACCGTCGTCTTCGAATAGCCGACCGCCCGAGAACCTTGCATCGAACTGTGTGGTCGTGCACCGCCGGCGATGCACGACCACACAATCCGATGCACCGCCGTGGCCGGCCGCTCGCCGTATGCGAATCAGCCCAGGTCGTAGAACGGTTGGGCGTAGCGGAACGAACCGGTGATCTGGGGCTCGTATCCGGAGAACGGGCGAATCTGGAAGTACGGCGCCCAGTCCGCGACATCGGGTGCGATGCCGAGCCGCTCGCCGGGCGCGAACCCGAATCGCCGGTAATACTCGGGCTCCCCGACCAAGCCGACCAGCGGTTCGTCCAGCGCATCCCCGGCACCGAGTGCGGCGTGCAGCAACGCCGAGCCCACTCCGTTGCCCTGGGCTTCGGCGACCACTCCGACCGGCCCGAGCGCGAGCACCGGGAACGGCCCGACCGAGGCGCGGGTCAGGCAGACGTGCCCCACCACCGCATCGTGTTCGACGGCCACCAGCGACAGCGTGGGAATCCATGCCTCATCGCTGCGCAGCCGGTGCACCAGCGCGACCTCCGGCGGCTCCCCGATCGCCGGATCGGCGGCGTAGTGTGCGGCGAACGCACTGCGGTGCACGGCGTCGATGGCCGCGACGTCCGCGGTGTTCTCGCGCCGGATCAGCACGGCAGCGGAGCCGTGGCAGGCGCCTCGGCGGGAGACAAGCGGTATCGGGTGGGCACCACATCAGTGTGCGGTAAGCCGCGACCGGGGGGCAATGCAATTCGCGGTAACCGGCCCGTAGGGTGCATTCCGTGAGCGAAACCGCAGCGCAGTCGCATCCGGAACGTACTCGGCAGGACGTGGCCGACCTGATCGATCACACCCTGTTGGCGCCGCAGGCGCAGCCCGCCGAGGTGGCTGCCTTGATCGCCGAGGCCCGCGAACTGGGCGTCTACGCGGTCTGCGTCTCGCCGTCGATGCTGCCGGTGCGGGCGCCCGGCCTGGTGGTGGCCACCGTGGCCGGCTTCCCGTCCGGTAAGCACCACTCCCTGGTCAAGGGGGCCGAGGCGCGGCTGGCCGTCGATCAGGGTGCCGCCGAGGTGGACATGGTGATCGATATCGGCGCGGCGCTGGCCGGGGACGAATCGGCCGTGGTCGCCGATATCGTCACGGTGCGGGAGGCGATCGGTGATCGGGCGGTGCTGAAGGTGATCATCGAATCCGCGGCCCTGCCCGACGAGGCGATCGTGCTGGCCTGCCGGGCGGCGATGCGGGCGGGCGCGGACTTCGTGAAGACCTCCACCGGCTTCCATCCGGCCGGTGGCGCGAGTGTCGAGGCGGTGCGGTTGATGGCCGAAACCGTCGAGGGGCGGCTGGGTGTCAAAGCGAGCGGCGGCATCCGTACCGCCGAACAGGCGGTGGCACTCCTCGATGCGGGCGCTACCCGGCTGGGGCTGTCGAAGTCCCGGGAAGTTCTGGCAGGTTGGGACTGAATCCGGGTTCGGCCCGGCGGGCCGGTGCTGCCGTCCCCACGGAATCTTCCGGTCAGCAGCGGAAGTCGGTTCCGGCGTTCGGGTCGGCGGCCAGTTCGGTGCGGCCTCCGGTCAGCTCGACCTCGATGCCGTCGTCGGTGACCTGGATCGAGGTGGGCTGCAGTCCCAGGGGGTAGCTCTGCAGGCTTTCGGTGAAGGTTTCGACGATGCTCTGGACGAGATCGGTGGGCAGGCCGATCCCGAGCAGGTGGGCCGATTCGGTCTCCACCGTGACATTGCCGTTCTCGATCACCGGCCGGACCTCCAGCTGGGCCAGTCCGCCGAGCACATCCAGGGTGAGCAGGCCGGTACCGGCCGAGGACGCGACTCCGCTGACCATACCGCCCAGCGTGCGGGTGATCCCGTCGTTGTCCCAGGTCACGTCGGCATGTGAACTGCCGATCGAACCACCGCCGCGACCCTGGTCGGCGACCTCGATGTCCTCGAATTCGGCATGCACCACCATGCCGACGGCGGGACCGAACCGGTTGTCCTCGCTGTCCACGGTGACCGAGTCGATCCGGCCGTCGAAATAGGTCAGCAGCATCGGTTTGGCGCCGAAGCCCACATCGATGCTGGACCCCATCTCCTGTTCGAACTGTCCGCTGATACAGCGGGAGATCTGCTGGCGCGCGTAGGCTTCCGCACCGACCAGGACGGTCACGATCAACAGGACGACCACTCCGGTCAGTGCGAGCAGCAGGGTGCGGCGGCCGACCGGCTTGCGGGCTGGGGTCTGCGTGCTCATGCCGACCGATTCTTCCGCAGCTTTCTGAGCGAGCTATGAGGGGCCGGTGAAAGCTCTCGGGCAGCAATTGTGACCTGAGGCACAGTCGGGCGCGTATTCTGGTCGGCATGGCTGGCGAGGCAGCACGCCGGGTTACGGGGACAGCGGACCACCGGTGGCGGGTACTGCTGCGGATGGCGGGCCGGCACTCCGGTTTCTTCACCACTCGGCAGGTGCTGCGGACCGGATGTGAGCACCGGGTCCGCGCCGGGCTGGACGACGGATCGATCGCCCGGGCCGGGGTGGGCATGCTGCGGTTGGCCGACTGGCCCGACGGACCACTCGACGAGCTGGCCATGTGGGCGGCCTGGTTCGACGGCGCCGCGGCGGTATCGCACCAGAGCGCCGCCGAGCTGCACGGGATCGGCCGCCTGCAGCCCCGGTTCCTGCATCTGTCGGTACACGCCGGCCGGGCTCCGGTGACGCCGCGGCTGGTGCTGGCCCGCCGCCGGTTGCCGGAACGGGAGGTCGAATCGGCAGGCCCGTTTCTGGTGACCACCCCGGTGCGCACGGTGCTGGACCTGGCCGAGAGCGAGATCGCCCAGATCGCGCTGGACGAGGTGGTGGCCGATGCCGTCGCCATCCACCGCTGTGCGGGCGCAGATCTGCGCGGTGCGTGCACGACCCTGCCACCCTGGGCGGCTGCCCGGCTACGGCGGGCCCTCGCCGAGAGCTGACTACCGTTCGGCGGGCGCTACGGCCGACCAGGGCACCGACAGCACGTTGTCGCGCATCCGACGCCGGTAGTGGTGGACGGGTAGTCCTTCGGCCCGTAGTTGGTCGGCGGCGGCCCGCCAGCGGATGCGGGGGCCGTACGGGGCCAGGGGTGCGGCGTGCGCCCAGGCGCGGTCGGCCGCGGTGAGCAGGTGATGGATGCGCTCGCCGGGGACATTGCGGTGGATCAGCGCCTTCGGCAGGCGCTCGGCGAGGTCCGACGGGGTGTCGACGGTGAACGGATCCCAGGCAAGGGTGAGCGACCGCGGCCCGGCGCGATCCAGCAGCACCCAGGCGCAGCGCCGGCCGAGCTCGTCACAGGTGCCGTCGACCAGCAGCCCGTCCGGCGCCAGATTGCCGAGCACGGTCCGCCAGGCCTGCGGCACCGCATCCTCCGGATACTGGCGCAGCACGTTGAACGCACGCACCAGTGTGGGCCGCAGCCCGGCCAGTTCGAATCCGCCGCGGGCGAAGCGCACCCCGTCCCGGTCCGGCACCACCCGCCCGGGATCGATCTCCAGGCCGACAACGCGAACATCCGGCCGGACCCGGCGCAGCCGCCCGGCCAGTTCCACGGTCGTCCACGGCGCCGCCCCATACCCCAGATCCACCACCAGCGGATCGGCCGCGGCACCCAGCCGCCCGGCGACGACATCGTCGTGCATCAGCCACCGATCACTACGCCGCAGCCGATTGACCCCGGTGGTCCCCCGGGTGATCGTTCCGACAGGTCTGCCCGCCCCGGTGCCCGGGTGTTCGGTTACCGGGCGCGTCCGGGACATTCTCTCGACCATCGAGGGGATCGTAGCGACCTGTGCACCGAGTGGGTTTCCGGTCGGTCGAACCACCCCACCGGGTGAGTACGCTCTGATCGTGGGGTCCCGAAACGTCATCTTGCTCGAACTCGTTGTTGTCGCGGCGAAACTCGCGATCGTGTCGATCGTGCTGCTGGGCCTGACCGTGCTGATTCGTCGGCTCGTGCACCGGATTCCTGCCGGTGCCGGTGAGACGGACAGGGAGGTGATCCTGTATGAGCAGTGGATGGTGAAGCCGGACAGTCGTACCTGGCAGGCCCGGCGGGCGCATCTGATTTCGTCATCACGGCAGGCGGTTTTCCGGAGTCGGTGATCCCGGTCGCCCGCCACCAGGACCCGGAGCGGGTGGCGCACATCATCCGGCGGCGCGCCGAACGCGTGGGTGCCGCAGTGGTCTGACCGAGGTCAGTTGCTTTCGGCCTGCGTTTCGCGGGCCAGCCACTTCTCGGTCTCCTCCTGTTCGGCGCGGAACAGATCGACCAGGTTGACCAGCATCAGCTGTTCCAGGCGGGGGCCGACCATGGGGATGTAGACCTTGGCCTCGGGGGAGAAGCGCATGGTGGCGCCGGTGTCGGTGCCGAACAGGCTGATGGTGCCGCGCAGGCTGCCGGGGCCGGCCGGGATCGAGGCGGAGAACTCGCCCTCGGTGTCGTCGCCCTCGTAGGGGCCCCAGCTCTCCTTGCGGGTGATCACCATGTCCTTGCGGATCACCGTCTGCGCGATCTCGGGCAGCATCTCCCGGGGCAGCACATGGTTCAGTACGACCTCGATACCGTCGTCGCTCACCTCATGGGTGACGATCTCGTTGTCGGGGGTGTACTTGCGCATCTCCGCGACGCGCGCCTCCCAGTAGTCCCGGTCGGTCAGCGCCGCGTACAGCTCTTCGGTGGTGTGCAGCGGGTACCGAGCGGAGTAGTCCAGTCGACGTGCCATGTCCGCACACGTTACCGGGGCGCCCGGAAGGAACTCCCCGGGACGGGGCAAACCGGGCGGCCCGATCGCCCCGGATCAGGAGGCGCGGTCGCTGAGCCAGCGGTCGGTGAACTCGGCCTCGCGGGCCAGCAGCTCCAGCAGATGTTCGGCCACCACGGCCTCGATCTTGGCCCCGAACAGGGGGATCTTCACCTCGATCGAACCGTCCACGGTGCCGACACTGGTGTCGCCGTCCGCGGTCAGCGTGACGGTGCCGCGAACCGTCGCGGGCGCACCCTCGACGCGGGCTTCGAACGACCCCGAGCTGCCGGAGAAGGTCTCAGTGCGGGGGATCACCAGGTCGCCCGGCCGGACCGCGGTGACCTGCGGAGGAAGCTGATCGGCGGGGATCGCCTGCACGACCTGCACCGTGACCTCGGTGCCGTCGGAGGCGAACGAATCGATGCGGGCGCCGGGGCCGCCCACTTCGGCGATGCGCGCCTTCCAGTACTGCTCGTCGGCGATCGCCGCGCGCACGGCATCGGCGGAATGGGCGTAGCGTGCCGTGAACGCCAGAGGTGTAGCCATGGGGCATACGCTACCGCCTGATCCCGGTGGGCCGGAGGCGGCAGCGGAGTGTGACCACGGAGGCACTCGGGGGTCAGGTGCATCGGGCACCGCCTGATCCCGGTGGGCCGGAGGCGGTGGCCGGGTACCGGTAGCGTGTGCAGGCGTGCGAACTTCACGGGTGGTTTCCACCGATCGGCTGTGCGAGTTGCTGGCAGGGACCGGCGCGACGGTCCGGGCCGCGGTGCCGCTGGCCGAGCTGACCACGCTGCGGGTCGGTGGCCCGGCCCCGGTTGCCGAGTGCACCGACACGGAGACCTTGGTCGAGACGGTGCGGGCGCTGGACGGTGCCGGTGTACCGGTGCTGTTGCTGGCCGGGGGATCGAACCTGTTGATCGGCGATGCCGGGTTCGACGGTGTAGTGGTGCGAATAGTCACCGACGGGGTCGAGATCGGTGCCGATACCGTGCTGGCCGATGCCGGTGCGAACTGGGATGCCGTGGTAGCGGCCACGGTCGCCGCCGGGCTGGGCGGTCTGGAATGCCTGTCCGGGATTCCGGGGTCGGCGGGTGCGACACCGGTGCAGAATGTCGGCGCCTACGGGGTGGAGATCGCCGGCCTGCTGCGCCGGGTACGACTGTACGACCGGGCGTCCGGCCGGGTCGAGTGGGTGGGGCCGGAGGCACTCGGCTTCGGTTACCGCACCAGCGTACTCAAGCACAGTGACGCCGCCGTGGTGCTGGCGGTCGAGTTCGCGCTGGATCCGAGTGGGGTGAGCGCGCCGCTGCGGTACGGCGAACTCGCCCGCGCGCTGGGCGCCGCCGAGGGGGATACTCGGCCGGCCGCGCAGGTGCGCGAGGCGGTGCTGCGCCTGCGGGCCGGTAAGGGCATGGTCCTCGACGCCGCCGATCACGACACCTGGAGCGCCGGATCCTTCTTCACCAACCCGGTGGTCGCGGCCGAGCGGGTCCCGGAAGTGCTGGCCGCGATCGCCGCACACGTCGGTGATGTGCCGGTGCCGACCTATCCGGCGCCGGACGGCACGAAACTCTCCGCGGGCTGGCTGATCGAACGCGCCGGGTTCCCGAAGGGGTTCCCGGGCGCCGACGCCCCGGCGCGGTTGTCCACCAAGCACACGCTGGCGTTGACCAACCGGGGCGCGGCAACCGCCGCGGACCTGGCGGCCCTGGCGGCGACGGTCCGGGACGGGGTCCGGGACCGATTCGGGGTACTGCTGGAACCGGAGCCGGTGAGCGTCGGCGTGCGGTGGTGACCGGGCCGCGGATTATCCGGCCGGCTGCCAGGGCGGCGTCTGCCCCCACTGCCAGACCGGCACGTCGGCGGCGTCGATCGGCGGTGGGTTCTCGCCCGAATAGATCAGTGCCATTCGGGTGCCCCATTCGATGTAGTAGGTGAACACCGCCCGGAATTCCGGATCGCTCGGCAGTCCCACCTCGTCGGCGGCGTCCTGCAGTAGTTCGACCCAGCGGCGTCGCTGCTGCTCGGTGATGCCGCGGCCGAGATGTTTGCGCGCCATCTGCGGATGACCGCCACGGTGCCGGGAGTACTCGGCGGGGCCGCCGAACACCTCACCCAGCCACTGCGCCACATGATGCGGATGCTTGTCGTCCATCTCGGCGAATACCGGTGCCAGGATCGGATCGACCCGGACCTGTCCGTAGAACACCTCGGTCAGCCTGGCCAGGGCCGGTTCGCCGCCTGCCCACTCGTACAGGCTGGGCGGCTCGGCGCCGCCGGAGGGTGCGCCACCGCTTCCGCCGATATCGGTGCTGCGGTAGTGCTGCATCTCCTCGATCGCCTCGATGTACGGCCGGATCTCGGCCAGGAACGGCGGGAACTGCGGTCCGGTGCGAAAGCCCTGCAGATGGTCCTCGGTCGAGGTCCAGCGGATCCGCAGGATGTACCGGTCCGGTTCCTCCTCACACTGCGTCAGCTCGTAGTCGACGCATTCCGGAGCCGCGGCCAGCGACTCGGCGGCCCGGCGATAGGCGTCCTCGAACGCGTCCCGCCGATCCGGAGCGATCCGATAGCGGATGTACTCGACCGTTGTCATTACCGAGCCCCTTTACAGTTGTAACAGTGTAATCATCTGCCAGTGTGCCCCGAACCGGCCGGTGCCGCAGCGTAATTTCGCAACGGCACCGGCACGCAGGGGTGATACCGGGTTCAACCGGCGAGTACGGCGGAAGACCGGGTCGGCCACCGCCGGTGGTTGCGGTCGATGACGAATACGTGGGTGTGCTGGTAACGCCCGGGGCTCACCTCGACGGCATCGGTGAGGATCGCCGGGTCGACGGCGCCGGCCTCGTGGATGTGGGTGATCTCGGCTGGATCGTGGCGCGGCCAGAGGAGCAGTGCGGCGGCGCCGCCGAGTCCGGCGAGCGTGGCGAGGGCAAGCCAGGTGCTGGTGAATCCTGCCGTGGTGGCCAGCCACCCGGTGAGTGGGTAGGTGATCAGCCAGGCGACATGGGACAGCGAGAACTGGGCGGCGAACAGGGCCGGGCGGTCCGCGTCCCGGGCGGACCGGCGCAGTACCCGGCCGGTAGGGGTCAGGACGATGCCGGTGCCCGCGCCGATCAGGGCCCATACCGTGAGTGCGGCCGCCCAGCTACCGGGCGTGGCGCCGGCGGCGGTGGTGGACAGCACGACCGCGGCAATCAGGCCGGTGACCAGGATCCCGGCGCCGGTCACCATGACCTGACGTTCGCTGCGCCGGTCCAGAATCCGGGGCAGGGCCAGGACGGCGAGCATGGTGCCGAACCCGTTGGCCGCCAGCAGCAGGGCGACGCCGGACTGGCTGCCGTCCAGCACATCGCGGACGTAGTTGACGGTATTGACCATGATCACCGACCCGGCGGCGGCGACCACCAGATTCAGGCCGAGCAGGCCGCGCAGCCGCGGCGTTGCGGCGAACAGGCGCAGTCCGGCGACGAGGCGTTCGGTGACGGCGCCCTCGGCAGCGACGGCATTCGGGATCCGGGTGGCCAGTACCAGGCCGGCGGACACGGCGAAGCCGATACCGGTACCGACGAACAGCCAGTGGAAGCTGATCAGGCCGAGCGCGAGCGCCGCCAGCATCGGGCTGAGCAGGGTCTCCATCGTGGCCGCTAGCTGTGCCGCCGACAGGGCGCGGGTGTAGTCGCGTTCCTTGGTCAGGATGTCCGGCAGCACCGCCTGATAGGTCGGGGTGAAGGCGGCCGAGGCGGTCTGCAGGAGGGTGATCAGGACGTAGATCTGCCAGATCTGGTCGACGAAGGGGAGTGCCAGTACGATCCCGCCGCGGATGGCGTTGAGCGCCATCAGGAACTGCCGGCGCGGCAGCCGGCCGGCGTAGGCGCCGGCGATCGGTGCCACGGTCACGTACGCGACCATTTTGAGGGTCAGCGCGGTGCCCAGCACCAGGGCGGCGTCACCGCCCGCCAGCTCGTAAGCGAGCAGCCCCAGGGCGACGGTGGTGAGGCCGGTGCCGAACAGTGCGGTGACCTGCGCGGTGAACAGCAGCCGGTAATCGCGGTGGGCGAACAGTGAGGTGGACAGCGGCGAGGTGAGCATCGGCACGGCCTTCCCGGTCTGCGTAGACTAATATCTTAGTATGAATGCAGATAACCGGGAAGTGCGGCCGGTTGTTCCCGACGACCAGATCGCGCTGGTGGTCGAGGTCTTCCGGATGCTCGCCGACCCGACGCGGGTGCAGATCCTCTGGGCGCTGACCGGTGGGGAGTGGTCGGTGAACGAACTCGCACACCGGCTGAACAAGCCCGCCGCCTCGGTCTCTCAGCACTTGGCCAAGCTACGGATGGCGCGTCTGGTCCGGACCCGCCGGGACGGCACCACCATCCACTACCGCCTGGAGAACGAGCACATTCGCCAGCTGGTCACCGATGCCGTGCACAATGCCGAACACGCGGGCCCGGGGGTGCCACCGCACCATCGCCCCGACCCCGCGGTCCGTTCGATCAGTCATCGGCTGCCGGGGGAATCCGGCTGATCGGCGAGGCCCGGCTGTGCGGATCGTCCGGGACGATGACCGGCCCCGTCCGGGCCGGCTGCGGGCAGTGGGAGCGGCGCTGCCCGCCCGCCGTCGACCGGTCCGGCCACGCGTCCCGCCGGCCGGGCGGGTACTCAGGACCGCCGGGCGACCCGGGTCGGTTCGGCCTGATCCCGCGGCTTGACGACGATGGTGTCGAGGTCGACGTGCGGCGGCCGGCTCGCCACGAAGCCGACCACCTCGGCGATGTCCTGCGCGTAGAGCGGTTCCATCCCCGCGTAGACCGCCGCGGCCCGCTCTTCGTCGCCGTCGAAACGCACCAGCGAGAACTCGGTCTCCACCGCTCCGGGGGCGATCTCGGTGAGCCGAACCGGCTTGCCGAGCAGTTCACCGCGCAGGGTGCGGTGCAGTACCGCCTGGGCATGTTTGGCCGAGGTGTAGCCGGATCCGTTGTCGTAGGCGTAGAACGCGGCGATCGAGGTGACCGTGACGATCAGGCCGTCGCCGGACGCGATGAGCTTCGGCAGCAGCGCCTTGGTGATCCGCAGGGTGCCCAGGACGTTCGTTTCCCACATCCACCGCCAGTCGTCCAGATCGGCCTCCGCGACCGGAGCCAGGCCCTTGGCGCCGCCGGCATTGTTGACCAGCACGTCCACCCGTTCGATCGCATCGGTGAACGCCCGCACCGACTCCTCGGAAGTGACGTCGAGCGCCAGCGCCGTACCGCCGATCTCGTCGGCGAGCCGCTGGATCCGGTCGAAGCGGCGCGCGCCCACGTAGACGTGGTAGCCCTGCTTCGCGAGTTCGCGGGCGGTGGCTTCGCCGATGCCCGAGCTGGCTCCGGTGACGACGGCAGTGCGAGTGCTCATAGGGGCGATCCTACGGCCGGGTGGCTAGCCTGATCCCATGGCCATTCGTGATGCTGTCAGCGCCGACGGAACCAGGATCGTCTACCGGGTGACCGGCCCGGAGTCGGGTCGTCCACTCGTCCTCTTGCACGGGTGGGCCGAGGACCTGCGCTGCTGGGGTGCCGCGGCCGAGGAGCTGGCCGAGCGGTATCGGGTCGTCGCGGTGGATCTGCGCGGCCACGGATACTCCGATGTGCCGGAAACCGGCTACGACGACCCGAAGAACTGGGCCGCCGATGTCGCCGCCGTGCTGGCCGCCGAGCGCATCGAATCCGGGGCGGTGCTGCTCGGCTGGTCCTACGGCGGCATCGTGCAGACCGACTATGTCGCGGCCTTCGGTACCTCGGCGATCGCAGGTCTGATCTACTGCGGTTCGCTGGCCCATATCGGCCGGGATGTGCCCGGCGCCGAACAGGGCACCGCCATGCAGAAGGCGATTCCGGGGGTGTTCGAGGAGAGCGCCGGCCGGGCCGTACGTGCCTTCGCGGTGTTCGGCAATGCCAATACCGGTCCCGGGCCGGACAAGGGTGTCGATGCCCAGCGGCTGTTCGGGGCGAGTCTGGCCACGCCGCCGGCCGTTCGGAAGGCGCTCTTCTACCGGACGGTGGACAACACCGAGACACTGCGTTCGCTGGATGTCCCGGTGCTCGTCCTGCACGGCACCGACGATCCGGTGGTCCCGGTCGCCAACGGCCGATACATCGCCGACAACGTCCCGGACTCGCGCAGCTCCTTCTGGGAAGGCGCCCAGCACGGGTTGTTCATCGAGGACCGGGAACGGTTCCTCGCCGAAGTGGACGGGTTCCTCGGCCGACTCGGGTGAGCCGCCACACCCGGGGCTGTGACTACTGTCACTGCGCCCGGTGGCAGCGTCGTCGGCGGATATCGGCCGTGCACTATAGAAGGTGTGAGTCAGCGTAGCTCGGAGTCGCGGGGTAGCTCGGAATCTCGGCCTCGTCGGATAGCGGTGTTGTCGGTGCACACCTCACCGCTGGCGCAGCCGGGTACCGGGGATGCGGGCGGTATGAACGTCTACGTCCTGCAGACCGCGCTGGAGCTGGCCAAACGGGGCACCGAGGTGGAGATCTTCACCCGGGCCACCTCGTCGGAGCAGCCGCCGATCCAGGAAGCCGCACCGGGTGTGCTGGTCCGGCATGTGGTGGCCGGGCCGTTCGAGGGCCTGGACAAACAGGACCTGCCGACGCAGCTGTGCCCGTTCACCGCGGAGGTGCTGCGGCAGGAGGCCCGACGCCTGCCCGGACACTACGACCTGATCCACTCGCACTACTGGCTGTCCGGCCAGGTGGGCTGGCTGGCCCGGGACCGGTGGCGGGTCCCGCTGGTGCACACCGCGCACACCCTGGCGGCGGTGAAGAACGCGGCGCTCGCGGACGGCGACACCCCGGAACCGGAGACCCGGGTGATCGGAGAGAAACAGGTGATCGCCGAGGCCGACCGGCTGGTCGCCAACACCGAGGACGAGGCCACCCAGCTGGTCGAGCTGTACGGGGCGCAACCGGCACGGATCGATATCGCACCGCCCGGCGCCGATCTCACCCGGTACCGGCCCGGAGACCGGCCGGCCGCCCGGCGGGAACTCGGCGTGCGCGCCGATGAACAGGTGGTCGCCTTCGTCGGCCGGATCCAGCCGTTGAAGGCACCGGATGTGCTGGTGCGCGCGGCCGCCGAGCTGGTGCGGCGCGACCCGAACCGGGCGCTGCGGGTCCTGATCGTCGGCGGTCCCTCCGGCACGGGCCTGGCCCGGCCCGATGCGCTCATCGAGCAGGCCGCCGAACTCGGGATCAGCGACCGGGTGACCTTCCTGCCGCCGCAGTCGCCGCAACGGCTGGTGCAGGTGTATCGGGCGGCGGATCTGGTGGCGGTGCCCAGCTACAACGAATCCTTCGGCCTGGTTGCCCTGGAAGCCCAGGCCAGCGGGACCCCGGTGGTGGCCGCCGATGTCGGCGGGCTCGGCACGGCGGTGCAGCATCGGCGCACCGGGCTGCTGGTGCCCGGGCATCGCACCCCGGACTGGGCGGACGCGCTCGGGCAGTTGCTGGACGATCCGGTCCGGCTGCGCGAGATGCGGCAGCATGCGGTGGCGCATGCGGGTGCCTTCTCCTGGGCGCACACCGCCGAGCGGTTGCTGGACAGCTACGGTGCCGCCACCGCGGGTCTGCGCGCCGAACGGCGCGCCGGCAGCTACGGCGACGGAGGCCAGGCCAGATCGCGGGCGCTGTTCCGGCGCCGGACGGGAGTACGCAAGTGAACGAGGTGCAGCAGACCGCGCAGGTGATCGACGACACCCTGCGCGACCGGGAGATCGAGTACACGCGGCACGGTGCGAACACCTTTGTGGTGGTGCTGCCGGGTGAGCGCAAGCTGAAGACGACCGTGATGCTCACCCTCGGCAAGCACGGGATGCGGATCGAATCGTTCGTCTGCCGCAAACCGGACGAGAACTTCGAGGGCGTCTACAAGTACCTGCTGCGGCGCAACCGCCGTCTCTACGCGGTGGCCTACACCCTCGACAACGTCGGCGACATCTACCTCGTCGGCCGGTTCGCTGCCGAATCCGTGACCCCCGACGAGCTGGACCGGGTGTTCGGGCAGATCCTGGAGGCCGTCGACAACGACTTCAACGTGCTGCTGGAACTCGGCTTCGCCGAATCCATCCGCAAGGAATGGAAGTGGCGGGTGGACCGCGGCGAATCCTTGAAGAACCTGCGCGCGTTCGAGCATCTCATCGAGGCCGAATCCGACCGGAGCTGATCGGCGATGGTGGTGCTGGCCCTGGATATCGGGGCCACCAAACTGGCCGCCGGAATCGCCGGAGCCGACGGCGCCGTGGCAGGAATACGGCAGGTGCCGGTGCCTGCCGAACAGGTGTGGCCGGCCTGCCGCGACCTGCTCCGGCAGGTGGCGGCGGGGGAGCAGGTCACCGCGGTCGGCATCGGCGCGGCGGGACCGGTCGATATCGCCGCCGGGACGATCGGTCCGCTCAACATGCCGGAATGGCGGGATGGCTTTCCGATCGCCGATCGGGTGGCCGAACTGTTCGGCGGCGCGGCGGTCCGGCTCGCAATCGACGGCGCCTGCCTGGCCCTGGCCGAACACCGTATCGGTGGACTGCGCGGCGTCGCCGACGGGCTGGCCATGACGGTGTCCTCCGGTATCGGGGGCGGTATCGTCTCCGGTGGCCGGGTGCTGTTCGGCCGGACCGGGAACGCCGGGCATATCGGCCATATCGTCGTCCCCGGCGACGACACCCCGTGTGGCTGTGGTGGC
The DNA here is from genome assembly GCF_056627695.1 of Nocardia sp. KT25-26. Lineage (NCBI taxonomy): Bacteria > Bacillati > Actinomycetota > Actinomycetes > Mycobacteriales > Nocardiaceae > Nocardia > Nocardia sp. KT25-26. Next base: position 886,942 of record NZ_CM152813.1, read on the forward strand.
TCCGGTTGTGTGGAGGCGGTCGCGAGCGGCATGTCCGCCGCCCGCTGGGCCCGGCTCCAGGGCTGGCGCGGGCAGACCGGCGCCGAGCTCGCCGCCGATGCCCAGCGTGGCGACCCGATCGCCACCGCGGCCCTGCACCGCGCCGGAACCGCCCTCGGCGCCGCGGTGGCCTCGGCCGCCGCCCTGCTCGATATCGACCGGGTGGTGATCGGCGGGGGCTTCGCCGGGTCGGGCGAACCGCTGTGGAGACCACTGCGTGCGGCGGTCTCCCGGCATGCCCGGCTGCGCTTCATCGACGCACTCGAGGTGGCGCCGTCGCGGTTGGCTGCCGGTGCGACCTTGACCGGGGCCGCAATCCTCGCCGCCGGGCCGGATAGCGGTACGCGTGGTGCGTTTTCCAACTGAACCAACCGGCCCGCCGTGGCGTAGTCGCACGGTTGCCGAGTGGGCCTGATCGGCGGATCCCCCGAGGTGCGGCGCCGTACGTTCGTGCCAGAATAAGCGCATGACGTACACCCTCGTGCTGCTGCGCCACGGCGAGAGCGAATGGAATGCCCTGAACCTGTTCACCGGCTGGGTGGACGTGCATCTGACCGATAAGGGCATCGCCGAGGGCAAGCGCGCCGGTGAACTGCTGAAGGAGCACGATATCGCCCCCGATATCGTCTACACCTCGCTGCTGCGCCGCGCGATCAGCACCGCCAACAACGCGCTCGACGCTGCGGACCGGCACTGGATCCCGGTCGTGCGCGACTGGCGGCTCAACGAGCGTCACTACGGTGACCTGCAGGGCAAGAACAAGGAGCAGGTCCGCGAGCAGTACGGGCAGGACCAGTTCATGCAGTGGCGGCGCAGCTACGACACCCCGCCGCCGCCGATCGCCGGTGACAACGAGTACACCCAGGAAGGCGATCCGCGCTATGCGGGCATCGAGGTCCCCAAGACCGAATGCCTGAAGGACGTCGTCGAGCGGATGGTCCCGTACTGGGAGAACACCATCTCCAAGGATCTGGTCGCCGGTAAGACGGTCCTGGTCGCCGCGCACGGCAACTCGCTGCGGGCGCTGGTCAAGCATCTCGACCAGATCTCCGACGCCGATATCACCGGCCTGAACATCCCCACCGGTATCCCGCTGCGCTACGAGCTCGACGAGAACCTGCGCCCGGTCCGGCCGTCCGAATACCTCGACCCGGAGGCCGCCGCTGCCGGTGCCGCCGCGGTGGCGAGCCAGGGCGGCAAGTAGCCGATACGAAAGGGGACGGGGTCCCGGCCGCGGCCGGGACCCCGTCCCCTTTTCTGGATCACGCCTCCAGCTTGTATCCCAGGCCGCGGACGGTGACCAGGTGTTCCGGCTTCGCCGGATCCGATTCGATCTTCGACCGCAGCCGCTTGACGTGCACGTCCAGGGTCTTGGTGTCGCCGACGTAGTCGGCGCCCCAGACCCGGTCGATCAGCTGGCCGCGGGTCAGCACCCGGCCGGAGTTGCGCAGCAGGTACTCCAGCAGGTCGAACTCCTTCAGCGGCAGCGTCACCTGGTCGCCGTTGACGTGCACCGTGTGCCGGTCGACGTCCATCCGCACCGGACCGGCCTCGAGCACGCCGTTCTCCGCGCCGGTATCCATCTCGTCCCCGGCGCCGCGCCGCAGTACCGCCCGGATGCGGGCGATCAGTTCGCGCGCCGAATAGGGCTTGGTGACGTAGTCGTCGGCGCCCAGCTCCAGGCCGACGACCTTGTCGATCTCGCTGTCCCGGGCGGTCACCATGATCACCGGTACGCCGCTGCGGGTGCGCAGCTGCTTGCAGACATCGGTTCCGCTCATGCCCGGCAACATCAGATCCAGCAGCACGATATCGGCGCCGGATCGGTCGAACTCGGCGAGTGCGGACGGCCCGTCACCGACCACCGTGACCTCGAAGCCTTCCTTGCGCAGCAGGAACGCGAGCGGATCGGCCAGCGACTCCTCATCTTCGACGATCAACACACTCGTCATCTGCGTGCCTCCACACCGTTCGTTCTGCCCTCGGCGGTGATGCGCGGGGCGATGGTTTCCTTGATGGTCTCGCTGCCGGTGCCGGTCGACGCGGTGTCCTCCGGACCGGATTCGAGGTGGGCCGGGATACGCAGGGTGAACGTGGACCCCGTACCCAGCTTGCTCCACAGGGTGATCTCCCCGTTGTGGTTGGCCGCCACGTGTTTCACGATGGCCAGGCCCAGCCCGGTGCCGCCGGTGGACCGGGACCGCGCCTTGTCGGAGCGGAAGAACCGCTCGAACACCCGCTCCTGGTCCTCCTTGGCGATGCCGATCCCGCGGTCGGTGACCGCCATGGCCACATGCTCACCGCGCAGCGATCGGCTCACCGAGACGTGCGAACCGCTCGGCGAATAGGCGATCGCGTTCTCGACCAGATTGGACAGTGCGGTCACCAGCAGGGTCTCGTCGCCGAGGATCTCCAGGCCGCTGGGCCGATCGGTGCTCACCGTGATCCCGGCGGCCTCGGCGGCGGTGCGGGACCGTTCCACGGCCTGCTGCACCACCGAATCGACGTCGACGACGGCCAGGTCCGGGAGCTTCTCCGCGCCCTGCAGCCGGGACAGCGCGATCAGTTCGGTCACCATCTTGCCGAGCCGGCGGGATTCGGCCATCACCCGCCCGCCGAAGTGCCGGACCGCATCGGGGTCGTCCGCCGATTCCAGCATCGCCTCGGCGAGCAGGCTCATCGCGCCGACCGGGGTCTTGAGCTCGTGGCTGACGTTGGCGACGAAATCGCGGCGCGTCGCCTCCATCCTGGCCTGTTCGGAGTCGTCGTCGGCGAACAGCACGATGAAGCTGGTCTCTTCGCGGGACAGCCGCCGGGCCACGCCGCGCACCGCGATCCGGCTGCGGCCGGGCACCGGGTTCTTGGCGGTGAGGTCGAACTCGGTGGACTCACCGGAGGCCAGCGCCTTCTCCACCGCCGCCCAGGCCCGCTCGTCGAGCAGCCGGTTGCGCACCAAGCCGAGTTCCTCGGCCCGCGGGTTCACCAGCACCACGTCCCGGTACTCGTCGACCACGGCGATACCGCTCTCCGAGGCGAGCACGATCAGGTCCAGTACCTGCGACATCGTCAGCCCGCTCTCGTCCTGGCGGCGGGCCGCCTGGCGGGCGTTCACGTAGGGAATGAGCAGCCCGCCGACCGCCAGACCCACGACAGCCGCGAGGACTGCCATCAGCACGGCCTGCGGAACACTCACACTTGAATCGTACGAGGACGAACGGATGCACAAACGCCGGGTGGGTGAAGTTTCACGCAGGTCATCGTGCTTTGGCGTGACGTTGGCCGCCCGTTCACCCAGGTGTTGCTTCCCTCACCCCCGACTCCGCAACACCCGATCCGGTCCGGCGTGTCGTCCCTGGCCGGGACCGTTGCCCGCCCCTCGCACCGGCCGTCGGCCACCGGTCATGCTGCCGCGGTGAGCATCCCCGCGGCAGCGACCGGCGCAAGGTAGCGCAGTGGAACGGCAGGCTCGCCCCCGGCCGTCTCGGCGAGCCCCAGCGGCGTCCATGAGCCCGCGGCACGCTGTACTCCGTCAGTGGTCGACGACGAACGAAACCACGCGATCCGCGGTCTGCCGGGGCCACCCACTCAGGCGGCGAAGAATTCGTCGAGGTCGGTGGCGGTGAAGATGCGTTCGGCCCAGGTCCGCCGACGGTCGCCGTCCGCTGCCAGGACGGTCTCTTCGGTGCCGGTGGGCACGGGGGACCAGGGTACCCAGCGCATCTCGGGCCGGGGCGTCCAGATCGATGAGGTCCGCCAGATCCATGGCGGACCGCCACCGCCGCCCGTCGGTTCCGGCGTGCACGACCAGCGGAACCACTGCCGGCAGGGTCCGGGATTGCTTGTTGTCGCCGAGGTAGCGGCTCCAGATCAGCACCACGTACTCGAGTAGCCGGAATGCCATCAGCGGGTCGTTGCAGCTCTGGTGCTCGACGAGCACGAAGATGAACGCCTCACGACCGTCCACCCGTGTTCGGTACAGCACATCGGTGAATCGAGACCGGAGTTCGGCGGAGACCAGGCTTCCGGACACCAGTTCCAGCGAGTCCCAGTCGACCCGGCTGGTGAACGAGTCGGGCAGTTCCGACCGGATCTCGCCGACCACGTTCTCCCTGATCGACAGCACCCCACGGAAATACGGGTCGTGCGCATTGTTCGGCTTGTCGTCGGCCACGGCCGGTCTCAGCAGGCTCGGTAGAAGGCTTCGGTGCGCACCGCGAGGTCTTCGCCGACGGCGGGGTCGAGGTCCGGGGTGCCGGTCTCGCGCAGTCGGTCCGCCGCGGTCCGGTACTGATCGGCGAGATCGAGTGCGGTGGTGCGAACGGCGCCTTCGGACATGCGCTCGGCGCCGGTGCGGATGATCTGTTCGGCGGCGGCGTAGTCGTCGGCGATGCGGCCGGACAGTTCGGCGGGGTCGGTGTCGTCGCGCCGGTCGAACTGCTCGAGCAGACGGACGTGCACCGTACTGAGCTCGGTGTCGATCTCGGCCGCGACGGTGCAGTCCGTGGCGCCGGATGCGGCGATCGGGGCGGCCGGCGCCACGGACGGCACGGTCGGCGGCGTGGGCTCCGCCGCGTCCGGCTCGACGCCGATGCGGGCCGTGGTGACCGGCTCGGATGCGGCGGGCGGCGTCGTGGTGCGCGCAGGTGCGGCCTCGGCGACGGGAGCCGCAGTGTCGGTGTCGGTGCACCCGGACAAGCCGAGGCCGGTCAGCGCAACGGCGAGTACGGCGATCGAGAACGTGCCGATACGGATACTGCGACGGCGCACGGTGTCCCCCTGGACATTCGGTGACGGAAGGGTTCAGTCACCGGCATTGCGCTGGGCGTGGACCGTGGCGGGGTGGACCGCGACGATCCCGAGGCCTTCCCGGCGCCGGCAGTGCCGGGCCAGCTCCTCGTATGCCGGTGCGCCGAGTAATTCGGAGAGCTCCGGGCCATAGGATTGCCATACCGGCTTACTGCCGGTGTGCGCGTCGGGGGACCCGGAGCAGTACCAGTCCAGATCGAGGCCGCCCGGCCCCCAGCCGCGCCGGTCGTATTCGGTGATCACGGTGCGCAGGATCTCCACGCCGTCCGGCCGCTCCACCCATTCCTGGGTGCGCCGGATGGGCAGCTGCCAGCACACGTCCGGCTTCACTTCCAGTGGCTCGATCCCGCGGCGCATCGCCATCAGATGCAGCGCGCAGCCGGCGCCGCCCGGAAAGCCCGGCCGGTTCAGGAAGATGCACGCCCCGTCGTAGCGTCGGGTGCGCAGGGCCGGCTCGTCCTCGAGTTCGTCGACCTCGAGATAGCCGCGTTTGACGACCTTGCCCTGCTCGGAGGCCTCGTCCATCAGCTGCCAGTCCTCGGGTGTGAGCAGCTTCACCGCCTTGTTGAGGCGCTTGCGGTCGTCGGAATCGGAGAGGAACGCACCGTGCGAGCAACAGCCGTCGTCGGGCCGGTCGGCGAGGATGCCCTGACAAGCGGGCGTCCCGAAGACGCAGGTCCAGCGGGAAAGCAGCCAGGTCAGATCGGCGACGATCTGATGCTCGTCGTTTGCCGGATCGGTGAACTCGATCCACTCGCGTGGGAAATCCAGGTCGACCTCGGGGCTCGGATCCAGCTTCTTCCCAGGTCGGGGCCCGGTCTGTGGAGTCGCGCCTGCACTTGCGGTCACACCCCGAAACGTTAACAGTTCGCCTCTCCCGCTCTGCAGCGACCGGGCACCCAGTACCGTATTCATGTGCGGCTAGGTGTTCTCGACGTCGGAAGCAATACCGTTCATCTCCTGGTGGTGGACGCGCATCGTGGTGGGCACCCGCTGCCGATGAGCTCCACCAAGGCCACCCTCCGCCTGTCCGAGAACATGGATGCCGACGGGCGGATCACCGAAGTCGGCGCCGAGCGGCTGATCGGCACCGTCGCCGAGTTCGCCGATCTGGCCACCAAGTCGGGCTGCGAGGAGCTGATGCCGTTCGCCACCTCGGCGGTGCGGGAGGCGACCAACTCCGAGGAGGTACTCACCCGGGTGCTCGCCGAGACCGGGGTGGAGTTACGGGTGCTGACCGGCGTAGACGAGGCGCGGCTGACCTTTCTCGCGGTGCGCCGCTGGTACGGCTGGAGCGCGGGCCGGATCCTGAACCTCGACATCGGCGGCGGATCGCTGGAGATCTCCAACGGCGGCGACGAGGAGCCCGATGTGGCACTGTCGCTGCAGCTGGGGGCGGGCCGGCTGACCCGCGAGTGGCTGCACGACGACCCACCGGGGAAGCGCCGGGTGGCGGTGCTGCGGGACTGGCTGGAGGCCGAACTCGCGCCCCCGGCGAAACAGCTACGCGAGGCCGGTAAACCGGATCTCGCGGTCGGTACCTCGAAGACGTTCCGGTCCCTGGCCCGGCTGACCGGTGCCGCGCCCTCGGGGGCGGGCCCCCGGGTGCGCCGGACGCTGACCGCGTCCGGGCTGCGGCAGCTGATCGCGTTCATCTCCCGGATGACCGCCTCGGACCGGGCAGAATTGGAAGGCGTCAGTTCGGATCGGTCCCAGCAGTTGGTGGCCGGTGCCCTGGTTGCGGAGGCGAGCATGCGTGCACTGTCGCTGGACAGCATCGAGATCTGCCCATGGGCGCTGCGAGAGGGGCTGATCCTGCGCAAACTCGATATCGAAGCCAACGGTGAACGGCTGGTGCCGGCCGAGGCGCCGCCCGGGGTATCGGCGAACGGACGGAGAACGGTGTCGTCATGAGTGAGGACGCCAAACAGCTCTCGGTCGCCGAACTGCTCGCCCGCAACGGCCGGGAAGGCGGTTCGTCGAGTGGCCGGCGGCGCCGCGGTGGCCGCGGCGTCTCGGTGGCCGACCTGACGGGCGATATCCCGGCCGTCCCGAGCCCCGGTCATTCGCACGCGGCGCCGGAAGCGCCGGCCGAGCCGGCGGCCTATCCGCCGCCGGGCCCGGCCGAGCCCGACCAGTCGCCGATGTCGGGCCCGATCACCCGGTTCGACCCGCATGCCGAGCCGGCGGCGGGGGTCCCCGGTGATCCGTTCGGTCCGTACCGGGCCGAGGCACGCAGCGCCGAATCGCTCGGCTTGGATCCGGCCGCGGATTCGGGCTCCCGCTCGCGGCGGCGCCGGTCCGGCCGGCTCGGCGCGCCCGGCGAGGCAACCGGACCGCAGCCGGTCGATCCGGTGCTTGCCGGGCTGCTCGGGTCGGGCACCGGCCGGGGCGGCCGGCGACGTAAACCCGATCCGGTCGAGGACGCGCCCCCGCAGCCGGCGGTCCCGGAACCGGACGCGTCGAATGCGATGCCCAGCGGCCGGGCCGCCCGGCGGCGCGCCGCCGAGGCCGCCGAAGAAGCTCGGGCGGCGGAGGAAGCCCGGGCGGCGCAGGTCGCCGAGGACGCCCGCGCCGCCGAGGAAGCGCGTACCGCCGAAGCATTCCGGATCGCCGAGCAGGCCCGGGCCGAGGCCGCCCGCGCGGCCGATGCCGCGGCACCGGCGGCCTGGGCAGCACCCGCGTTCGGCGCACCGGCGGCCGATCCGGCGCCCGCCGATCCCCGTCCACCACTGGAACGCCGGGGGGCCGGTGGTGGCGGCCTGCCCGCGTGGTCCGCGCGCCGCCGCCGGCCGCCGGCCGATGCCGGGCCACCGGCGGGCGGATTCGCCACCCCTGCGTGGCCACCGCCGCCGGAACCTGTCGCGCCGCCCTTCCCGCCGCCGGGCCCGGCTTATCCGCCGCCCGGGCCGGAATCCGGTCCGCTGCCGCCGGTGGCCGAAGCCCATGGCAACACCGATGCGCGGACCGAGGTGTACCGCCCGATGCCGGGGCCGGGGCAGGACACGGAGCTGCTCGCCCGGCCGTCGGGGCAACCGGAGTTCCAGCCCGGCTACGGTGACCCGCAATCCGGTGATGCGGAGTATCCGGACTATCCGGAGTACGACTCCGGTGACTATCCGGTCGACGACTACGACGATTACGACGGCGATCGACCGGACGGATACGCCGATGATCCGGTCGGCTACGCGGATATGGATACCGATCCGGTCCGCCGGTCGCGCCGTGGGTTCGCCGGCCGGGCCGGGGGCACATTGCACCGGGGCCGGGCCGCCACCCGGACGGCGGGGCGCCGGGCGGCGGCGAAGCTCTCCGGTAGCCGGTCGGGTGCCCGCCGGGGCCGGGACCGGTCCGGGGCCGAGCCGGCCGAATCCGGTGCCGGGGGCCGATTGGCTCGCCTGACCGAGGCGATCGGCGGCGATTCGAACCGGGCGCAGTGGCTGATGCTCGCCGGGCAGGCGGTCGCCGCCGCGGTCGCCGGTATGTTGCTGTTCAAGGGGTTCGAAAAGCTCTGGGAGACGCTGCAACTGGTGGCGCTGTTCCTGTCGATGGCGGTGATCCTGGGCCTGGTCGCCCTTGTCCGGGTGCTGCGTCGGACCGACGACATGTTCAGTACCGCGATCGCGGTGGCGGTGGGCGTCTTCGTGACGCTGGGACCGCTAGCCTTTCTACTCAGTACCGGCTGAGTTCAGGGAGTGGCAGTGGGGAACATCGGACGCACGGACATATGTGTGGGGTTGTCGACGGCGTCGGTGTATCCCGAGAATGCCGAGGCGGCGTTCCGGTATGCCGCCGAGCTGGGCTACGACGGTATCGAGCTGATGGTCTGGGCCGAGCCGCTCAGCCAGGACATGGATGCGGTGGGTGAGCTGGTCCGGCAGTACGACCTGCCGGTGCTGGCCGTGCATGCGCCCTGCCTGCTGATCTCGCAGCGGGTGTGGGGCGCCGATCCGGTGGCGAAATTGGCCCGCAGCGTGCGCGCGGCCGAGATATTGGGCGCCGACACGGTCGTGGTGCATCCGCCGTTCCGGTGGCAGCGCCGCTATGCCGACGGCTTCGCCGGCCAGGTTGCGGAGCTGGAGGCGAACAGCCGGGTGCGGATCGCGGTGGAGAACATGTTTCCGATGCGGGCGGACACGTTGTTCGGCCGGCGGGATCGGGATGTGCGGCGGCTGGAACGGCGCGGTGGCCCCGGCCTGGCGGTGAGCGCATTCAGCCCGTCCTACGATCCGACCGATACCGGCTTCGCCCACTACACGCTCGACCTCTCGCATACCGCCACCGCCGGGGCCGATCCGCTGGAGCTGGCCGAGCGGATGGGTGCGGGCCTGGTGCATCTGCACCTGGCCGACGGCCGGGGCGCCGCGCACGACGAACATCTGATTCCCGGCACCGGCAGCCAGCCGTGCGTGCAGCTGTGCGAGCAGCTGGTGCGGACCGGATTCAGCGGCCATGTGGTGGCCGAGATCAATACCCAGACCGCCCGGACCACCGGTGCCCGGGCGACGATGCTGGCGCGGACCCTCGAGTTCGCCCGTACCCATCTGAACGGGGTGCCGCCGCGACCGCAGCCGCAGTCGTCGCCGGCCGATCTGTCGTAACGATCACACGTCCGAGACGGCCCGCGCGCCCGGCTTGTACGCTGTACGAAACCTTCTTCAGCGGACGAGCAGGAGTGACATGACCCAGGAGCTTTCCGTCGCTGCGGCTCCGGACGCCGCGGTGGACGCCCCGTTCGGCCGCGTGTGCGCGATGACCGAGCTGACCACCACCGACGCCACCACCGGCCGCTACGCCGGCGTGATCGATCCGATCTGGACCATCGGTTCGAAGGTGCACGGTGGCACGATGGTCGCGGCCAGTGCGGCGGCGGCCACCGCGTGGCTGGCCGAGCTCGCGCCGGCGACCGCGGATATGGCCCCGATCGCCGCGAGCTCCGACTTCCTCGGCGCACCCGACCCGGGCGAGGTGGAGTACGCGGTCCGGGTGCGCAAACAGGGCCGGCAGATCTGCCTGGCCGACGCCGAACTGATCCAGGGTGACCGCGTGCTGGTACGTACCGCCTTCACCTTCGGCCGCCCGGAGGACGCTGGGCCCCGGTGGGCCGAGCCGGGGCCCGACCTGCCGGTCGAGCCGGCCGCCGACGCGGTCGGCTACGGCGCGGACTCACCGATGGGCAGCGTCGTACACGTCGGGCAGGGCGCCCGGGTGTTCCTCGACGCGACGAATGCGGCCTTCCTGCGCGGGCAGACCGCCGATCCGGCGCTGCGGATGTGGATGCGTCCGTTCGACGGGGACGAAGTCGATCCGCGCACCCGGATGTACTTCGCCATGATGGCGGCCGATATGAGCCCGCCGGTACCGATCAACCTGGGCAAGTTCGGATGGGCCCCGACCGTGCAGATGACCACCTATCTGCGCCGCATCCCGGCGCCGGGCTGGCTGCGGATCATCGCCTCCTCGCGGACCGTGGGGGAGCGGATGTTCGACGAGGACCAGCTGGTACTGGACAGCACCGGCGCGGTGGTCGCGCAGAGCAGGCAGCTGGCGCTGATCCCGGCAGGATAGCCTTTTCTTCCATGACGAGAATTGCGGTGATCGGTGGTGGCCGGATCGGTGAGGCATTGCTCGCCGGTCTGCTGGAAGCAGGCCGGGAGCGCCGGGATCTGACGGTCGTCGAAACGGTGCCGGAGCGCGCCGAACATCTCGCCGAGCGGTTCGGTATCCGGGTGACCGGCGATATCGGCACCGGGATCGCCGGTGTCGATGTGGTGGTCGTCGCGGTGAAACCCGGCGATGTCGATGCGGTGCTCACCGAACTCGGCAAGGCGGAACAGGCCGAGGAGCGCGATCAGGTGGTGGTGTCACTGGCCGCGGGAGTGTCGACGGGCCGGCTGGAGACGAAACTGCCCGCCGGATCCGCGGTCGTCCGGGTGATGCCGAACACCCCGATGCTGGTCGGTCAGGGGATGAGCGTGATCACCCCGGGCCGGTACGCCACCGACGACCAGCTCGAGCTGGTCGCCGACCTGCTGGCCGGGGTCGGCCGGGTGACCACGGTGACCGAGGCGCAGATGGATGCGGTGACCGCGGTTTCCGGTTCCGGACCGGCGTATTTCTTCCTGGTGGCCGAGGCGATGATCGACGCCGGTGTCAGCATGGGCCTGACCCGGGACGTGTCGACCCAGCTGGTGGTTCAGACCATGATCGGGTCGTCGGCGCTGCTCGACGAATCCGGGCAGAGCGCCGTCGACCTGCGGGCCGCGGTCACCTCGCCGGCCGGTACCACCGCGGCGGCGCTGCGCGAGCTGGAACGGGCCGGACTGCGTTCGGCCTTCATGGAGGCGCTGCATGCCGCCAGGCAACGCTCGGTGGAACAGGGCGCATCCGATCAGTAACGGCCCGGCGGCCGGTCGGAGACGGGATTTCTCACACCCGTCGCAGTAACCCCACTGGTCCCGCTAAGCTCGATAGGAGCACGTGCGTGTCTGTTCCGCCGGTGGGGAAGCCGGCGGCGCGGACGTGCCGGAGGTCGATGGTGCTATGTCTTCGAACAGAATGTCTGCGAGTACAGGTTCGCAGGGACAACCGATGATCGGCGGTGGCACCCAGTTTCTGACGGTTGCCGAAGTCGCCGAGCTGATGCGGGTGTCGAAGATGACGGTGTACCGGCTGGTGCATTCGGGCGAACTGCCCGCGGTGCGCGTCGGCCGGTCGTTCCGGGTGCATGCCAAGGCGGTGCACGACTACCTGGAGACGTCCTACTTCGACGCCGGCTGACCCTGGTGGGCCGGAGGCGGTAGCGAAGTGTGACACCGCCTGAGCAAACAACGGTTGCTGCTGGATTCGGACAGTCGACACCGGCTGTCCGGGATGATCGACGTCCCGGTAACATGAACCTTCGGTTCGTGTCCGCCTGCCGGTGTCGGCCGCCACGCTGTGGCGCCGGGCAGCGACCGCATGACGATGCACGCGAAAGCGTGTGCCACTGCCGAGTAGAGAGAACGCGAGGAAACCCGATGGGTTCTGTGATCAAGAAGCGCCGCAAGCGCATGTCGAAGAAGAAGCACCGCAAGCTGCTTCGCCGTACACGGGTTCAGCGGCGCAAACTCGGCAAGTGAGCGGCACGCCTCGATTCTGCAGCGACTGAGCATCGCGGCGTTGCGTGTGCGACGGCCCGTCACCCCGGATACGGGGGGCGGGCCGTTTTCTTTTGCGGTCTGTCGGCGATCGGTTCTGCGCCCGGCAGTTCTCGGGATATTCTTGGTGGAACACACAACAAAGGGGGCTTTGCGTGGGGTCCGGTCCTATCGGTGGTGAGGCACGAGTGCGGCACACTCCGAAGGTTGCGCTGGTGACGGGTGCCTGCCGCTTCTTCGGTGCGAATGTCGCGGCTCGTCTCGCCCGGGAGCCCGGCGTCGAGCGGGTGCTCGCCGTGGACACCATGACCCCCGGCCGGGAACTGCGCCGGCGGCTCGGGAACGCCGAGTTCATCCGGGCCGATATCCGCAACCCGCTGATCCGGAAGGTGATCGACGGCAACGAGGTCGACACCGTCGTGCACGCCGCGGTGCTCGCCCGGCCGCCGGCCGGCGGCGGCCGGGCGGTGATGAAGGACCTCAACGTACTGGGGGCGATGCAACTGCTCGCCGCCTGCCAGAAGTCGGAGACGGTGCGCCGGGTGGTGGTCCGTTCCTCCACCGCGGTCTACGGCTGCAGTGCGAAGGATCCGGCCAAGTTCACCGAGGAGATGAGTGCGCGGCGCCCGCCCGGCGGCGCCTTCGCGCGCGATCTGATCGAGATCGAGGCGCTGGTCCGCGGCACCGCCCGGCGGCGCCCCGATGTGTCCGCCGCGATCCTGCGGCTGGCGCCGCTGGTCGGTCCCCGCCTCGCCGACCGCGGCGTGCAGTATCTGCGCTCCCCGGTCACGCCGACGGTGCTGGGCCGGGACGCGCGGATGCAGCTGCTACACGAGGAGGACGCGATCGCGGCGCTGACCACCGCCGCACTGCAGGCCCCGGGCGGCACGTTCAACATCGCCGGCGACGGGGCGCTGTCGCTGGCACAGGCGGTGCGCCGGTCCGGACGGATCGTCGTCCCCGTTCCACATCTGGTTTTCCGGTCCGTCGGGCGTACGCTGATGGGACCGGTGATGCGGGAGTTCAGCGGTGAACAACCCGATTATTTCCATTTCGGCTGTGGCCTGGACACCACGCGGATGCGGACCGAACTGGGTTTCGAGCCGCGCTGGACAACGGTACAGGCGTTCGACGACTTCATCGCGGGCGCAGCGTTGCGACCCGTCTTCGATCCGGCATGGATCGATGCCGCAGAACACAAACTGCTCGGCCTCGTCGGGGCCGGTACGGGAGCGCATTCATGAACGAGGGAGCGAAAGTCATCCGTCTCGACGATGTGAACGTCGAGACCCGGCAACGAATCGCACCCCGGCGTTGGCCGGAACCCGCACCGGGCGCCCGGCCGGCCACACCGGTGACCGATCTGCATGCCCGGCGGCCGGGGGCGGCGCCGATGCCGTCGGAGAGGGCGCTGTCCGATGTGCTGCGTTCGGCGCTCGGCCGGCAGATCGAACGCACCGCGGAGTTCGCCCGGCGCCGGCTCACCGGCGACTACCGCGTCGACGACTTCGGCTTCGATCCGCATCTGCTGGAATCGGTGATCCTGCCCGCCCTGCGTCCGCTGTCCGACTACTGGTTCCGGGTCGAGGTGTCCGGACTGGACAACATTCCGGCCACGGGCGGTGCGCTCCTGGTGTCGAACCACGCGGGCACGGTGCCGCTGGACGGCTTGATGCTGCAGCTGGCGATTCACGACCGGCATCCGGCGCACCGGGCGCTGCGGCTGCTGGCCGCCGACCTGATCTTCGAGATGCCGGCGCTGGGGGTGCTGGCCCGTAAGGCCGGGCACACCTTGGCCTGCCGTGCCGACGCCGAGCGCCTGCTCCGCTCCGGCGAGCTGACCGGGGTGTTCCCGGAGGGGTTCAAGGGCGTCGGTAAGAACTACGCCGACCGCTACAAGCTGCAGCGGTTCGGTCGCGGCGGATTCGTGGCGGCGGCCGTCCGCACCGGCGTCCCGATCATCCCCTGCTCGATCGTCGGTTCCGAGGAGATCTACCCCAAGGTTGCCGACCTCAAGCCGCTGGCTCGGTTGCTCGGACTGCCGTACTTCCCGGTCACGCCGCTGTTCCCGCATCTGGGTCCGCTCGGCGCGATCCCGCTGCCCTCGAAGTGGTACATCGAATTCGGCGACCCGATCCCGACCAGCGGCTACGACCCGGAGGCCGCCGACGACCCGATGACCATGTTCGACGTCACCGACCAGGTGCGCGAGACCATCCAGCACACCCTCTACAAGCTGTTGACCAAGCGCCGCAACGTCGTGATGGGCTGAGCGGGGCGGGTTGATTCTCGTAGGCAGGCTCAGCCTTCGTGTTTGCGGGTCACCGCCGCGGCCACCGCGCCGCCCGCGGCGCCCAGGGCCAGGGCGGTCGGGACACCGATCTTGGCGGCCTTGCGGCCGGTCCGGAAGTCACGGATCTCCCAACCACGGTTCTTCGCGACCTCGCGCAGGTCGGAATCCGGGTTGATCGCCACCGCGGTGCCGACGAGCGAAAGCATCGGAACGTCGTTGTGGCTGTCGGAGTAGGCGGTGCAGCGTTTCAGGTTGAGCCCCTCCCGGACGGCGAGGGTGCGTACGGCATGCGCCTTACCCAGCCCATGCAGGATGTCACCGACCAGCCGGCCGGTGAATCGGCCGTCCACGCTTTCGGCGACGGTGCCCAGCGCACCGGTGAGACCGAGCCGCTTGGCGATCACCTGGGCCAGCTCCACCGGCGTCGCGGTGACCAGCCACACCTGCTGACCGGCGTCCAGATGCATCTGGGCCAGGGCCCGGGTGCCCGGCCAGATCTTGTCGGCGATGATCTCGTCGTAGATCTCCTCGCCCAGTTCGGCCAGTTCGGCGGTGGGGCGTCCGGCGATGAAGGACAGGGCCTTCTCCTTACCGGAGGCCATATCGGAGGAGTTCTCCTTGCCGGTGACCCGGAACTTCACCTGCTTCCAGGCGACATCGGCCAGGTCGGAGGTCTTGAAGTACTTGCGCGCCGCGAGGCCACGGGCGAAATGCACGATCGATGCGCCCTGCACCATCGTGTTGTCGACATCGAAGAAGGCGGCGGCGGTGAGGTCGCGCGGCACCTCCGGTCCGGCCTCCGCGGCACCGGCGGCCAGTTCGGCATCGTGCAGGGTGAGTGCGGCGTCGGCGCTCGCCTCACCGGCCAGGTTGGCGCGCAGTTCCTCTTCGCTCGGACCGAACGGGCTGCGCGGGAACCGGGCCAGGCCGGACTGCCAGCGCACGGGCAGCTCGCCGAATCGCCCCGCGACGAACCCGGCCCTCGTCCCCTTCGATCGTTCCGGCACCAGTAGTACCCTCCGCTAGACCCATCGCTAGTCGCGCGAACCATGTCCACAGTAACCGGATTCGCCGACACTCTGCGTCCGCCCGGGAGAATGAATATCCGTCATGACGAATAACACACATACGGTGACCCTGTTGACGCGTGCCGGTTGCGGAATGTGCACCGTCGCATATGAGCAATTACTGACGATCTGCGGTGATTTCGGTCTCGAGGTGAGCACCGTGGATGTCGACGAAGCCGCAGCCGGCGACCCCGGCCTGCGGGCCGAGTACGGCGACCGGTTGCCGGTGGTGCTGCTGGACGGCCGGGAACACAGCTATTTCGATGTCGACGAGGCGCGGCTGCGGGCCGATCTGGGCGGCTGAGTCGTGGTGAATATCGTCCGATTCCGTCGCAGTGCTGGTCGCAGCGGAAAATGAGGCCAATTTCACCGACTTTGTGAACGCCTGCACAAGCGGTTACGGTGGGTGTCACGCAATCCGAACACCATGCATCCGATACCCGTACCCCGGCACCGGTGAGGTTCCGCTGCCGGTGGCCGACCGAGGGACCGGACCGCATCCTGGCCCGGAACGAGGAGCCGACGACGTGACAGAGCAGCAAGAGACGCCGGGTGGCGTCTCCATGGCTCTGCAGCGGGACCGGATCAAGGACATCCCGCAGGCCACGGTGACCCGGCTGGCCACCTATCTACGTGTCCTCGCCGGGTTCGCCGACGACGGTGTAGCCATCGTATCGAGTGAGGAGTTGGCTGTCGCGGCGGGTGTCAATTCCGCGAAGCTGCGCAAGGATCTGTCCTTCCTCGGTTCCAACGGTGTCCGGGGTGTCGGCTATGACGTGGTCCGCCTGCGCACCAGGATCGAGGATGTGCTCGGGCTCTCACAGGGACATCGGGTGGTGCTGGTCGGCGCCGGCAATCTGGGCCGGGCGCTGGTCGGTTACGGCGGTTTCCGGGCCCGCGGATTCACGGTCGTCGGGATCTTCGACAACGATCCGGGCGTGATCGGACTGTCCTGCGGCGGGCTCGTCGTCCGGGATGTCGCGGCGCTGGCCGAACAGGTCGAAGTCCTCGCGCCGACCATCGGGGTGCTGGCCGTTCCGGACGATGCCGCGCAGGAGGCCTGCGATCGGCTCGTTGCCGCCGGTCTCGTCTCGATCCTGAGCTTCGCTCCCGGTCGGCTGCACGCGCCCGACGGAGTCGAGGTCCGCCGGGTCGACCTGGCGCTGGAACTGCAGATGCTCTCGTTCGAAGCGGCGCGCCAGACGGCGGTGCTGCCGGACGTGGCCGCGCCCGTACCCGGCCGGGTCGGGCGCCGGTCGGCGCAGGCGCATCCGGCCCTCAAACATTCCGCGTCGGCCGAGCCTGCGCATCCCGCCCGGCGGCGCCGGGTACACCCGGAGTCGGAGTCGAGCACCAAGGGATCGGTGATCACCCCATGAGTGTCCTTCTGGTCGGAATCTCGCACCGCAGCGCGCCGGTCGCAGTGCTGGAGAAGGTCGCCGTCAGTGACGCCGACCGGCCGAAGCTGATCGATCGGCTGCTCGCCTCGACGCATGTCTCCGAGGCGATGATCGTCTCGACCTGCAACCGGGTCGAGGTCTATGCGGTGGTCGACGCCTTCCACGGCGGCCTGGGCGTGGTCAGCGAGCTGCTGACCGGACACTCCGGGATGGATCTGGCCGAGCTGAGCAAACATGCCTACGTCCGCTACAGCGAGGCCGCGGCCGAGCACCTGTTCGCGGTGGCCAGCGGCCTGGACTCGATGGTGGTCGGCGAACAGCAGGTACTCAGCCAGATCCGCAGCGCATATGCCTGCGCCGACGGTCGGCAGGCGGTCGGGCGCACGCTGCACGAGCTGGCGCAACACGGCCTCCGGGTCGGCAAGCGGGTGCACTCCGAGACCGGGATCGACCGGGCCGGGGCCTCGGTGGTGTCGGTGGCGCTGGACCGAGCCCGCGGCGTGCTCGACGACCTGGCGGGCCGCAATGCGGTGGTGCTCGGTGCCGGGGCGATGGGCGGCCTGGCCGTGGCGCATCTCGCCCGGGCCGGGATCGGCCGGATCACCGTGGTGAACCGGACCCAGGAGCGGGCCCAGCGGCTCGCCGAGACCGCGCGGACCATCCACGGTGCCGACGCCGAAGCGGTGCCGTTCGACGAACTGACCGCGGCGATGGCGAATGCCGATGTCGTGCTGACCTGCACCGGTGCCGTCGGTGCGGTGGTCAACCTCGCCGACACCCACCGGGCGCTGGCGCAGCGGGCCCGGACCGAGCTGGCCGAGGCACCGCTGGTGTTCTGCGACCTGGGGCTGCCGCGGGATGTGGAGCATGCGGTCGCCGGACTGCCCGGCGTGGTGCTGATCGACATCGAATCGCTGCAGCGGGATCCGGGTGCCGGAGCGGCCGCCGACGATACGGCCGCCGCCCGCAGCATCGTCGCCGACGAACTCGCCAAGTATCTGGCCGGACAGCGGATGGCCGAGGTCACCCCGACCGTGGCCGCACTGCGGCAACGGGCCGCCGAGGTGGTCGAGGCGGAACTGCTGCGGCTCGACTCGCGCCTGCCCGACCTGGCCGACCCGGCCCGGGACGAGGTGGGCCGGACGGTGCGCCGGGTGGTCGACAAGCTGTTGCACGCCCCGACCGTGCGGGTGAAGCAGCTGGCATCCACCCCGGGCGGCGACAGCTATGCCGAGGCATTGCGGGAGCTGTTCGAACTCACTCCGGGCGCGGTACAGGCGGTGGCCGCGCCGATGGAGGTCAGTGCGGTGGGCGAGCCCAGTCCGGACGGCCACCTCGCCTTCGGCGGCGAGATCATGCTCGCCGACGATTTCACCGCCGGACACCGTGGCGGACAGCCGCGCAGTGACGACCAGGGACAGGAATCATGACCGCAGTGCAGGAAGAGGCCACCGTGACCGGATCCGGCAGCCGCGCGCCGTGGCGAATCGGGACCCGCGGCAGTGTGCTCGCGCTGACCCAGGCCGGGACCGTCCGCGACGCGTTGATCGCGGCCGGGCAGCCGGCCGAGCTCGTCGTGGTCAAGACTCCGGGTGACCTGTCCTCCGACCCCGTGCAGAAGATCGGCGTCGGCGTGTTCACCTCGGCGCTGCGCGACGAGCTGGCCGCGGGCACGATCGACATCGCCGTGCACTCGTACAAGGACCTGCCGACCGAGCAGGACCCACGTTTCACCATCGCCGCCGTACCGCCGCGCGAGGATCCGCGGGATGCGCTGGTCGCGCGGGACGGCTTGGTGCTGGGCGAACTGCCCGCGGGTTCGGTGGTCGGTACCTCGGCGCCCCGCCGGGCCGCCCAGTTGCGCGCCCTCGGTCTCGGTCTGGAGATCGTCCCGCTGCGCGGCAATATCGACACCCGGATCGGCAAGGTAGCTGCCGGTGAACTGGATGCGATCGTGATCGCCCGGGCCGGGCTGTCCCGGGTGGACCGGCTCGACGAGGTGACCGAGGCCCTGGAGCCGGTGCAGATGCTGCCCGCGCCCGCCCAGGGTGCGCTCGCGGTGGAATGCCGCAGCGATGAACCAGACCTGATCGAGGTACTCGCCGGCCTCGACGACGCTCCGACCCGCGCCGCCGTGCTCGCCGAACGCACGCTGCTCGCGGAGCTGGAAGCCGGCTGTACCGCCCCGATCGGAGCCCTCGCGGAGGTGGTCGAGTCGCTCGACGACGACGGCCGCGTCATCGAGGAGCTGTCGCTGCGCGCGTGCGCCGCGGCGATCGACGGGTCCGACGTGTTGCGTGCCTCCACCGTGGGCGCGCCGCGGGACGCCGCGGAGCTCGGCCGGGCGTTGGCCCGCGAGCTGCTGGACCTGGGTGCTCGCGAGTTGCTGAGCGCCGCGGATCCGGCCGACGATGAACCGGGAACCGGTTCCCCTTCCCCGGCGGTGACCGCCCCCGCCGAAGACTTCACCAATCCCAGCCCGATGGAGAACAGCCGATGAGCAGCCGAGCCACCAAGAAGCAACCCGGTCGGATCCTTTTCGTCGGATCCGGCCCCGGCGACCCGGCCCTGCTGACGGTACGGGCGCGGGAGGCCCTGGCGAAGGCCACGCTGGCGTTCACCGATCCCGATGTCGACAAGGGGGTCCTGGCGCTGATCGGGACCGCGGTGGAGCCCGGCCCCGACGGGGAACGCCCGGTCGAGGTGCGGCCGGCCCTGGGCGAGCCGAACGAGGTCGCCAAGACCCTGACCGCCGAGGCCCGCAGCACCGGCCGGGATGTGGTGCGCGTGGTCGCGGGCGACCCGCTCACCACCGATTCGGTGATCGCCGAGGTCAACACCGTGACCCGGTCGCACCTGGTGTTCGAGGTGCTGCCCGGGTTGCCCACCGGATCTGCGGTGCCGAGCTATGCGGGTATCGCGCTGGGATCGGGGCATACCGAGGCCGATGTGCGAGGTGAGGTCGACTGGGCCGCGCTGGCGGCCGCGCCGAGTCCGCTGGTGCTGCACGCCACCTCCGGGCATCTGGCCGAGACCGCCAGCGCGCTGGTGGAGCACGGGATGGCCCCGCAGACCCCGGTCGCGGTGACCGTGCGCGGCACCACCCGGCAGCAGCGCACCATCGAGGCCACCCTGGCCACCCTGAACAGTGCGGCCTCCGAACTGGTCGGCCCGCTGGTGGTGACGGTCGGCAAGCAGGTGGACAAGCGTTCGAAGATGTCGTGGTGGGAGTCGCGGGCCCTGTACGGCTGGACCGTACTGGTGCCGCGGACCAAGGACCAGGCCGGCGAGATGAGCGAGCGGCTGGTCACGCACGGCGCCATCCCGATGGAGGTACCGACCATCGCGGTCGAACCGCCGCGCAGCCCCGCGCAGATGGAACGTGCCGTGAAGGGGCTCGTCGACGGCCGCTACCAGTGGGTGGTGTTCACCTCCACCAATGCGGTGCGGGCCGTCTGGGAGAAGTTCGGTGAGTTCGGGCTGGACGCGCGGGCCTTCTCCGGTGTGAAGATCGCCTGTGTCGGCGAGGCTACCGCGGACAAGGTGCGTTCCTTCGGGATCCGTCCCGAACTGCTGCCCAGCGGGGACCAGTCCTCCGAGGGCCTGCTCGCCGACTTCCCGCCGTACGACGACGTGTTCGACCCGGTCAACCGGGTGCTGCTGCCGCGCGCCGATATCGCCACCGAGACCCTGGCCGAAGGGCTCCGGGAACGTGGCTGGGAGATCGACGACGTCACCGCCTACCGGACTGTACGGGCATCCCCGCCGCCCGCCGAGACCCGCGAGATGATCAAGACCGGCGGCTTCGACGCGGTCCTGTTCACCTCGTCCTCGACCGTCCGCAACCTGGTCGGCATCGCGGGCAAGCCGCATGCGCGCACTATCGTCGCCTGCATCGGGCCGAAGACCGCCGAAACCGCGGTGGAGTTCGGCCTGCGCGTCGATGTGCAGCCCGAGACCGCCCAGGTGGGGCCGCTGGTAGAGGCGCTGGCCGAACATGCCGCCCGGCTGCGCGCCGAGGGCCTGCTGCCGCCGCCGCGGAAGAAGAGCCGTCGGCGCAGCAGCAGCACCGGCTAGGTGCCGCGGCACCGTCAGCTGCGGCTGTAGCGCAGCAGGCGGCGGACCAACCGGCAGGTGACGTCGGAGGGCGGTCGCAGCTCGATCTGCTCCGCGGTGCGGCGGATGGTGCCGTTGGTCGCCTGGCTCGGCAGGTACACACCGGAATCGAGCAGGGCGATGGTCAGGCGCATCGCCTTCAACCGGCGGTTGTGCATGACGTACCAGCTGCGCGGCCGGCCTGCCGGCAGGCGCTGCTTGGTGAGCGGTGCGTACGACTCGATGAACGAGCCGGGCCGGTCCAGGGGGCGGGGCCGGGGCCGGTCGGTGCGCGCCCGGCCGGACCGCTGCGGGTCATGGGATTGCGGGTCGAGGGCTCGGAGTTCGTTGTGCATATGCGTCCTCCCGTCGCAGTCGAGGCCGATCCGCCTCTTAGAACACGCTTTCGATTCTAACGGTGGGTACCGACAGAAAAACGGGTCGGCGTATCGTGCGGGTATGACCGCATTCGACCGCCCGCGGCGGTTGCGCCGGACTCCGGCACTGCGCCGGCTCGTCGCCGAAACCACCGTGCAGCCAAGGCATCTCGTACTGCCCATGTTCGTCGCCGACGGGCTGGACGAACCCCGTCCGATCGGGTCGATGCCCGGGGTGTATCAGCACACCATGGACTCGCTGCGCAAAGCCGCGGTCGAAGCGGTCACCGCCGGCGTCGGCGGGTTGATGCTGTTCGGGGTGCCGCGCCCCGAGGACAAGGATCCCACCGGCAGCCTGGCCAGCGATCCGGACGGCATTCTCAACCGCGGTCTGCAGGCGCTGTCGCACGAGGTCGGCGACGCCACGGTGGTGATGGCGGATACCTGCCTGGACGAGTTCACTGACCACGGGCACTGCGGAGTGCTCGGATCCGACGGTTCCGTCGACAACGACGCGACCCTGCACCGCTATGTCGACATGGCGCTCGCCCAGGCCGAATCCGGTGCCGACCTGCTCGGCACCAGCGGCATGATGGACGGCCAGGTCGGCGCGATCCGGCGCGGCCTCGACGCGGTCGGCCGCACCGATACCGGCATCCTCGCCTACGCGGCCAAGTACTCGTCGGCCTTCTATGGACCCTTCCGGGAGGCGGTCGGTTCCTCGCTGCAGGGGGACCGGCGGACCTACCAGCAGGATCCGGCCAATCGGCGGGAATCGCTGCGCGAACTGGAACTCGATCTCGCCGAGGGCGCCGATATCGTCATGGTGAAACCGGCCATGTCGTATCTGGACATCCTGCGCGAGGTCGCCGACCACGCCACTGTTCCGGTTGCGGCCTACCAGATCTCCGGCGAATACGCGATGATCACCGCCGCCGCCGAACGCGGCCTGATCGACCGACGCGCGGCCATTCTGGAATCGCTGACCGGGATCCGTCGTGCCGGCGCGGACATCGTCCTGACCTACTGGGCGAGTGAGGCGGCGCACTGGCTGTCGTAACGGCGAGCCGGTGACGATACCTTGGCCTGGTGAGCGAACCGCACGGAACCGGAAATACGGCACAGTTGTCCACCCCGGTGGACGTCGGCACCGCACGTCAACTCTGGTGGGGTGTGGCCGGTCTCGGCATCGTGCAGCTGATCGCCGCCGTTCCGCAGGTGCTTGCCGAGCGTCCCGATTTCACCCGGCAGATGCTCGATCGGATGCGCGAGCAGGATCCGGAATTCCCCCGGGCGGCGGCCGATGCGGCCGTCTGGTTCGCGCTCGGCTTCGCGGCGCTGCTCTGGGTCGGGCTGCTCGCGCTGACTGTGTTGTTCGCGCATCTGCTCACCAAGGGCAAGTACTGGGCCCGGGTGGTGCTGACCGTGATCGCCGCCTGGCTGATCCTCGGGGCGGTGGGTGCGCTCTTCGCGGTCGGCTCGGTGGGCGGGGTGGCCGATATCGTGTCCGGCGCCACCTCGATCGTGCAGGGGGTATCGGCCGCCGGTGCCGTCTTTCTGAGTCACCGTGCCGATGCCAACCGGTTCTTCCTGCAGAAACGTCGTTGACTCGGTGATTCGGCAGGGGCGGTTTTCGCTCCGTACTACCGCCGGGTATGGTGAGGGCTGTCACAACGGGCGGGTGGTCCGGGGGATCGGAGGCATTGATGCGAGTCGTTATCCAGCAACCGCACACCGTGCGGCGCGACCTCACGGTCATCGGCCTGCTGATCCTGTTCGCCGTAGCTACGGTTGCGGTGCTGCTGCTGACCGCAGTGGCCGCCTGATCGCACCGGTACCGGTTTGCGCGTGACCCGCATGGGCGGGGCTGTGAACGATTCCGATCTGCTGTTCGAAGAGCCGGGTGCCCGCTGGCGTTCGGTCGCCTACGGCCCGTTGCTCTGTGTGCTGGTGGCCTTGCTCGCCGAACCACAACACTGGATCGGCCTGGGCATCTGCGGCGCCCTCATCGCCGGATTCCGCGCCGTGCAGGTCTACGCCGGCCGTACCCACGCCACCGTCGAGCTCACCGGCGAGACCTTGCGGACCGGCGCCGAGGAACTGCCGGTCGCCCGGATCGCCGAGGTCGTCGCCGATCCCACGGTGACCGAGGAGGAGTCGGCCCGACTGCTGGGCGAGCTGTCCGATATTCCGCGCGGCAGGCACCCGATCGTCCTGCGGTTGCGGGACGACACCCTCGTCACCGCGTGGGCGCGCCGGCATCGCCAGTTGTCCGCCGAACTCGGCGCGCTGGTGAGCTGACGGTGCGGTATGCGCGGTACCGCGCCCCGGGTCTCCTAGGCTGAGCCGGGTGGAGCAGCGGGTGAAGCGATGGGTCGTGGCGGGCGTCGAGACAGCGGTCGCGGGACTGTGCCTGATCGGCACGGTGCGCAGCTGGGCCGCCGGCAGCCGGGTCACCGAGTTCGCCGCCGTCGGCGAACAACCCGCCTACGAGGCCGTGCGTTACGTGCCGTCGTGGCTGGTGCTCGCCTTCGTGCTGGCGGCCGTCGCCGGACTGCTGTCGATCGACGCCGTCACCCGGCTGGTGCGCGGCCGCAGATCCGCCGATCGCACTGCGGAACACACCGACCCCGCCCTAGGATCGGCGGCACCACCCGGGGCGACCGGGTGATCGGAGGTCATGGAATGCACAAGTTCGCGCTCGCCGCAGTCGCCGCCGCCTCGGCCGCACTGATCGTCGCCGCTCCGGCTCAGGCTGCGGCTCCGCAGGCTGCCGCGCCGGACCGGGCCGCCATCGTCCCGGTCGCCGGCCTGGTCCCGGAAACCGGCTCCGCGGGAATCCTCAACGGTCTCTTCTGCTCCCTGCAGTCGCTGTCCGCGGAGCTGCCCTGCCGCCACACCTGAGCGCATTCGGTCGGGCGTCGGCGTCGATTTGCGGCGTGTCGCCGGTGCGTCGCTGCGGTTCGGGTCACTCCACTACACCCTGTCGTCGGGCGCTTCGGGCGGTGCTGCGACACTGTGATACGTGAGTTCTTCTCCGCACGTGACCAGGGAATCGGTGCCGGCGTCGACGCAGCTCTTCGAACGGGCGGCCACGGTGATCCCCGGCGGCGTCAACTCCCCGGTGCGGGCGTTCCACTCGGTGGGCGGCACCCCGCGATTCATCGCCTCCGCGAACGGCTGCACGCTGGTCGATGCCGACGGGCACGACTACGTCGATCTGGTGTGCTCCTGGGGGCCGATGATCCTGGGACATGCGTATCCGGCGGTCGTCGAGGCCGTACAGCGGGCCGCGACCGGTGGGCTCTCCTTCGGTGCGCCGACCGAGGCCGAGATCGAGCTGGCCGAGGCGATCGCCGCGCGGGTGGCGCCGGTCGAGCGGGTCCGGCTGGTCAACTCCGGTACCGAGGCCACCATGAGTGCGGTGCGGCTGGCCCGCGGCTACACCGGTCGGAGCAAGGTGGTGAAGTTCGCCGGCTGCTACCACGGCCACGTCGACGCGCTGCTCGCCGACGCCGGTTCCGGGGTCGCGACCCTGGGCCTGCCCACCTCGCCCGGTGTCACCGGCGCCCAGGCCGCCGACACCATCGTGCTGCCGTACAACGACTTGGATGCGGTCGCCGCCGCCTTCGCCGAACACCCGGGTGAGATCGCCTGCGTGATCACCGAGGCCGCCGCCGGGAACATGGGCGCGGTCGCACCGCAGCCCGGCTTCAACGCGGGACTGCGCCGGCTCACCGCCGAGCACGACGCGCTGCTGATCATGGACGAGGTGATGACCGGCTTCCGGGTCAGCGCCGCCGGCTGGTTCGGCCGCGACGGCGTCGCCGGTGACCTGTACACCTTCGGGAAGGTGATGAGCGGCGGTCTGCCCGCCGCGGCCTTCGGCGGCCGGGCCGAGGTGATGAACCACCTGGCTCCGCTCGGCCCGGTGTATCAGGCCGGAACGCTGTCCGGGAACCCGGTCGCCGTCGCCGCCGGGCTGGCAACGCTGCGCGCGGCCGACGACTCGGTGTACGCGGCCTTGGACCGCAACGCGGAGCGGCTCGGCGAACTGCTCGGATCGGCCCTCACCGCGGCCGGGGTCGAGCATCAGGTGCAGTTCGCAGGCAATATGGTGAGCGTGTTCTTCGCCGATGCCCCGGTGACCGACTATGCCGCCGCCAAGGCCTGCGCCACCTGGCGTTACCCCGCTTTCTTCCACGCCCTGCTCGATGCGGGCGTGTACGCGCCGCCGAGCGCATTCGAGGCATGGTTCGTCTCCGCGGCGCTCGACGACGACGCGTTCGACCGAATCGCCACAGCTCTGCCCGGCGCCGCGGCTGCGGCGGCGGCAGCGACCGGAGAAGGATCCCGCGCGTGAGTTCCGACCACTCAGACCAGCAGCTTCCGGGCTCGTCGCTCAGCGACGACGAGCCGGTGGAAACGATCATCCATGTGCTTCGCCACGGTGAGGTGCACAATCCGAACGGCATCCTGTACGGCCGCCTGCCCGGGTTCTCCCTGTCGGTGACCGGCCGGTCGCAGGCAGGTGCGGTGGCTCGTTCGCTGCGCGATCACGACCTCGCCGCCGTGATCGCCTCGCCGCTGCAGCGTGCCCAGGAGACCGCCGCCCCGATCGCCGGTGCGCACGGCCTGATCGTCCAGACCGACGAGAACCTGATCGAGGCCGGTAACACCTTCGAGGGGCTGCGGGTATCGGTCGGCGACGGCGCACTGCGCAAACCGCGGCACTGGTGGAAGCTGCGGGATCCGTTCACCCCGTCCTGGGGCGAGCCCTATCTGCAGATCGCGCACCGGATGCTGGCCGCGGTGAACAAGGCCCGGGTCGAGGCCGCCGGCCAGGAGGCCGTCCTGGTCTCGCATCAGCTGCCGGTGTGGACGTTGCGCCGGTTCCTGCAGGGGCAGCGGCTGTGGCACGATCCGCGCCACCGGCAGTGCTCGCTGGCGTCGCTGACCTCCCTGGTCTACCAGGGGGACACCCTGGTAGACATCGTCTACTCCGAGCCCGCCGGGGCGTCGGATCCGGCGGTGCACGGCGCATGAAAAGGCGCTCGACCATCGGCAGCCGGGGCCGCGGGCTCCGGACGCTGGCGGCGCTGTGCGCCGGAATCGCCGTCCTGGTCACCGCGGGTTGCGCGACCGGCAGCGATGCGGTGGCGACCGGCGGTGGCAGTTTCGAATTCGTCTCGCCCGGCGGACAGACCGACATCTTCTACGATCCGCCGGCCGAGCGCGGCACCATCGGTGCTCTGTCCGGTCCCGACCTGATGACCGACGAGACCATCTCGCTGGATGATTTCGCCGGACAGGTCGTGGTGATCAATCTGTGGGGGCAGTGGTGCGGCCCGTGCCGTGCCGAGGCACCCGCCCTGGAGCAGGTCTACGAGCAGACCCGTGACTCCGGGGTCGCGTTCCTGGGGATCAACGTCCGCGACAATCAGCGCGACAAAGCCCAGGACTTCGTGGTGGACAACCAGGTCGGCTATCCGTCGATCTACGACCCGCCGATGCGCACGCTGCTGGCGCTCGGCGGCAACTTTCCCACCAGTGTCATCCCGACCACGCTGATCCTGGATCGTCACCATCGGGTCGCCGCGGTCTTCCTGCGTGCACTGCTGGCCGAGGACCTTCAGCCGGTGGTCGAGAGAATCGCTGACGAGGAGAAGATGTGAGCCGTCGCCGCCCCGGAAACCTGACCGCATGTCGTCCTCGGCGGGGTGCTCGCCGCGTGGGCGGCGCCTGGACCGTCGACGACCGATGGGCGGGCATCGCCACGGTGCCGCGCAGCGTCGCCGCCGAATCGTTGCTGGACCCGGACCGGTCGGCGGCCGAGAACTCCGGAACCGAGCGCACGCTGGATCGGCCCGGAACCGACGAG
This sequence comes from Nocardia sp. KT25-26, assembly GCF_056627695.1. Lineage (NCBI taxonomy): Bacteria > Bacillati > Actinomycetota > Actinomycetes > Mycobacteriales > Nocardiaceae > Nocardia > Nocardia sp. KT25-26. Next base: position 914,039 of record NZ_CM152813.1, read on the forward strand.
GAGCAGGTGTGAGAAAGCAGTACCGGGTGATCGCGTGATGGTGCAGGCCGCGGTGGGGGACACGTTTCAACAGACTGCGGCCACCGGGCCGTTGCTGCTCGCCCTGGGCGCCTGCCTGCTCGCCGGGCTGGTGTCGTTCGCCTCGCCCTGCGTCGTCCCGCTGGTTCCCGGATACCTCTCGTACCTGGCCGGGCTGGTCGGCGCCGAGGCACCACCGGCCACCGCGACCCAGGCATCCGGTGGATCCGGCGACACGCTCACAGCGGTACGGGCCGACAAGATGCGCGTCGCGGGAGCCGCGGCCTTGTTCGTCGCCGGATTCACCGTGGTGTTCGTGCTGGCCACCGCAACCGTGTTCGGCCTGATCCAGACGCTGAACGTGAACCGCGAGCTGCTGCAGCGCGTCGGCGGCGTGGTCACCATCGTGATGGGCCTGGTGTTCCTCGGCCTGGTCCCGGCCCTGCAGCGCGATACCCGGATGGAGCCGCGCCGGCTCACCAGCATCCTGGGCGCACCGTTGCTCGGCGGCGTCTTCGCCCTGGGCTGGACCCCGTGCCTGGGGCCGACGCTGTCCGGCGTGATGGCGGTCGCCGCCGGTACCGAGGGCACCACCGCGGCCCGCGGTGTCGTCCTGATCGTCGCCTACTGCCTGGGCCTGGGCCTGCCGTTCGTGATCCTGGCGTTCGGTTCGGCGCGCGCGCTGCGCGGCGTCGGCTGGTTGCGCCGCAATGCCCGCACCATCCAGATCATCGGCGGCCTGATGATGGTCGCTGTCGGCATCGCGCTGGTCACCGGGGCGTGGGACGTCTTCGTGTCCTGGGTGCGTGATGCCTTCGTCTCCGACACCACATTGCCCATCTGATGACCGTCACCGAAACTCCCGCCGCCCCCGCACCACGGCCACCGCACCGGCAGTCGCTGCCCGGCCGGGCGTGGGCGCTGATCCGCAACACCTGGCGTGGCCTGACCAGCATGCGCACCGCGCTGATGCTGCTGTTCCTGCTCGCCCTGGCCGCGATTCCGGGCGCCCTGCTCCCGCAGCGCAACCTGAACACCCAGAAGGTCGACGAGTACATCGCCGACCGGCCCACCCTGGGGCCCTGGATGGACCGGCTGCAGCTGTTCGACGTGTTCGCCAGTACCTGGTTCACCGCGATCTACGTGCTGCTGTTCATCTCGCTGGTCGGTTGCATCCTGCCGCGCACCTGGGACCATTTCCGCGCCATGCGGGTCCCGCCGGTGGCTGCGCCGCGCAATCTGGGGCGGCTGCCGCATCACCACAGCGAGACCGTCTCGGCGAGTCCGGCGGCTGCCCTCGACCGGGCCCGCGGCCGGCTGCGCGGCTGGCGGATCGCCGAACGCCCGGGCAAACGGGACGGGGAGCTGACCCTTTCCGCGGAGAAGGGCTATCTGCGCGAGTTCGGCAACCTGGTGTTCCATCTGGCGCTGGTCGGGCTGCTGGTCTCGATCGCCGTCGGCCGGCTGTTCGGTTACGAGGGCAATGTCATTGTGATCGCGAACAACGGGCCCGGGTTCTGCACCACCTCACCGGCGGTGTTCGATTCGTTCCGGACCGGCAACGTCAACGACGGCACCGGGATGACGCCGCTGTGCATCCGGGTCGAGGACTTCCGGGCCGACTACCTGCCGAACGGGCAGGCGGAGATGTTCACCTCCAATATCGACTACCAGGCCGGCGCCGATCTGGCGGACGGCACTTGGCGGGATGCGAAATTGCAGGTCAATCATCCGCTGCGGGTCGGTGGTGACCGCGTCTATCTGCAGGGGCACGGCTTCGCTCCCACCTTCACGGTGACCTTCCCGAACGGTGAGCAGCGCACCGAGACGCTGCAGTGGCGCCCCGACGATGCCACCACCTTCCTGTCCAGCGGGGCGATGCGGTTCGATCCGCCCGGCGGTCTGTACGCGACCGACGAGGAGCGGCAGGACAACCAGATCGCGATCGAGGGCCTGTTCGCGCCCACCGCGCGGTTCGAGGGCAGCCTGCTGACCTCGTCCTTCCCGACGATGGACGATCCGGCTGTCGCGGTCGACATCTACCGCGGCAACACCGGCCTGGACACCGGGCGCTCGCAGTCGCTGTTCGCGCTGGATCCGGAGATGATCCGGCAGGAGCGACTGGTCAAGGAAGCGCGGGTGAACCTGCGGCCCGGTGAGTCGGAGACCCTGTCCAACGGCACCGTGGTCACCTTCGACGGCGCCGAGGAGTTCGTGAACCTGCAGGTCTCGCACGATCCGGCCCAGCAGTGGGTGCTGATCAGCGCGCTGACCATGATGGCGGGCCTGCTGGTCTCGCTACTGGTCAAGCGGCGGCGGATCTGGATCCGGGCGTACCCGGCGCCGGAGCAGCCGGGTACCGTGGATCAACGACAAACCGTAGTAGAGATGGGTGGGCTCGCCCGCACCGACCAGGCCGGCTGGGGTGCCGAGTTCGACCGGCTACGGAAACGCCTGCTGGATGCGGGAACGGGAGACGACTAGATGGCCATCGACGAGACCCTGGCGGGATACAGCGATCTCGCCTTCAAAACCGCGATCGTGGTGTACGCCCTGGCGACGGTGCTGCTGCTGGTCCAATACGCATCGGCACGCACGAAACAGGTGGTGGACCGCGAACTCGTAACGGCCGGTGGTCCGGCGCCCGCCGAACCCGGCCGGGTCGTCCCGCCGCCTGCCCGGGATCGGGCCGAGCGGTACGGCAACATGGCCTACGCGGTGCTCGTCGTCGGCGTCGTGGTGCATGTGCTCTCGATCGTGCTGCGCGGTTTCGCCACCCACCGCTTCCCGCTCGGCAACATGTTCGAGTTCGTGAGCATGGCCGCCGCGGCTGCCGTCGCGATCGGCCTGTACTTCCTGCGGGAGCAGCGATACCGCGGCATGTGGGTGTTCCTGCTGGTGCCGGTGCTGATCCTGATGTTCCTGGCCGGCACGGTCCTCTACGCCGATGCCGCGCCGGTGGTGCCGGCCCTCAAGTCGTTCTGGTTGCCGGTGCACGTCACCATCGTCAGCGTCGGCAGCGGCGTGTTCCTGGTCTCCGGTGTGGCGAGCCTGCTGTTCCTGTTCCGGATGCGCCAGCCCGAAGGCCACGAGTCCGCCAATGCGCTGGGCGCCGTCGCCCGCCGCCTCCCGGACGCCCGCACCCTCGACCGCCTCGCCTACAAGACCACCATCATCGGCTTCCCGCTCTTCGGCGCCGGCGTCATCCTCGGCGCCATCTGGGCCGAGGCCGCCTGGGGCCGCTTCTGGGGCTGGGACCCCAAGGAAACTTGCTCCTTCATCGCCTGGGTCCTCTACGCCGCCTACCTGCACGCCCGCGCCACCTCCGGCTGGCGCGACACCAAGGCCGCCTGGATCAACATCGCCGGCTTCGTCGCCATGCTGTTCAACCTGTTCATCATCAACATGGTGATCAGCGGATTGCACAGCTACGCCGGACTGAACTGACGGCCCCGGCAGGTGGCTCGGACGCACATGTGGACCGCTGTCGGCTGGTTCAGGCGGTCCAGGTGCCGGTGGCGATGAACTTCTCCAGGACTGCTGAGGGGGCGGTCAGATCGAGGTGCTGGGCGGCGACCCAGTCGTCGTCGAAGTAGGTGCCGGCGTAGCGGTCGCCGCCGTCGCAGATCAGGGTGACCACGCTGCCGGAGCGGCCGGTGGCGAGCATCTCGGCGATCAGAGCGAAGGCGCCCCACAGGTTGGTCCCGGTGGATCCGCCGACGCGGCGGCCGAGTGCCGCGCTGACATGGCGTGCGGTGGCGATCGAGGCGGCGTCGGGGACGGCGATCATCCGGTCCACCACCTGGCCGATGAACGAGGGTTCCACCCGGGGGCGGCCGATGCCCTCGATGCGGGACGGCATGCCCGTCTGATAGCCGGCGTCGCCGGTTTCGTAGCCGCCGTAGAATGCCGAACCCTCGGGGTCGACCACGGCCAGTTCGGTGGCGTGCCGCCGATAGCGGATATAGCGGCCGATGGTGGCGCTGGTACCGCCGGTGCCCGCGCCCACCACGATCCAATCGGGTACCGGGTGGGTTTCCATGGCCAGCTGGTGGAAGATCGATTCGGCGATGTTGTTGTTGCCCCGCCAGTCGGTGGCCCGTTCGGCGTGGGTGAACTGGTCCATGAAATGGCCGTCGCATTCGGCGGCCAGCCGGGCGGCTTCGGTGTACATGTCCGGTGGCCGTTGCACGAAATGGCAGCGGCCGCCCTGTGCCTCGATGAGAGCGACTTTCTGCGGGGAGGTGCTCGCCGGCATGACCGCGACGAAGTCCAGCCCCAGCAGCTTCGCGAAGTATGCCTCGCTGACCGCCGTGGAGCCCGACGACGCCTCGACCACGGTGGTGTCCTCGGTGACCCAGCCGTTGCAGATCGCGTACAGGAACAGCGACCGGGCCAGCCGGTGCTTCAGGCTGCCGGTGATGTGGGTGGATTCGTCCTTGAGGTAGAGCTGGACGGGCCATTGCGCCGGCAGCGGGTAGCGCAGCAGGTGGGTGTCGGCGGAGCGCTGGGTGTCGGCATCGATCAGCCGGACGGCGTTGTCCACCCAATCGCGCGGGGCACTGCGGTCACAGAACCTGGTGCCGGAGGTCATGGCTGGTCGTCGGCGTCGGATTCGCCGCGCAACCGGGCACGTAGCTGCGCCTTGTCCTGGCGGCGGCGCGCATCGACGACCGCGATGTCCTCGTTGACCTTGGTACGCAGCTTCTTGAACAGGGTCAGCGACAGCGGCATCGCCACCAGAAGGGCGAACAGTGCCGCCACGACCAGCGGGATCTCCACGCCGATGAGGTTGAAGACCACCATGATCACCGCGGTGATGAGGGCGACCAGCGCGATCCGTGCGAGGGTGTACAGCACGAGATTGATCGCCAACCGGCGGCCGGCGCCGGACGAGTCCGGGGCGGTGGATCCTTGCTGGCCAGATGCGTCACTCACGCTTCCAGCCTAGGACAACGTGCCACGTTCCGGATCGCCGCGGTGGCCCCGGCGCCTACCGAACGGTCCGTTTTGTCGATTACCTCCTCTTTACCAACAGTAGGTGGTTCGACTAGGTGGGGGTGGCAGTGCAACGATGGCGCAATCTGATGAGGGAACTGTCGAGAACGGAGAGGTTAGCTATGACTGCGATCACCGTCGGCGGCCAGGACACTCTGCTGACACCCGGCCAAGTGGCCGCCCTGTTCCACGTAGATCCCAAGACCGTCACCCGGTGGGCACATGCCGGGCGGCTCGGTTCCCTGCGCACCCCGGGCGGGCATCGCCGGTTTCGTGAGTCCGAGGTGATGCAGCTGCTCAAGTCGCTCACGACCGAGGCGACGGTGCACTGACCCCGGGGCGGGGTGCGGGGCCGGGACGGCTCGCACCCCAACCGGCTCGAAGGCGACTGACGAACTGCGCTCACCCGGCTACCCTCGAAGGTAGGAGGTGAGCGACGTGACGTATTTGTTGGCACTCATCGCAATCGTGACCGTAGCGGTGCTGTGCTGGAAGGCGTTCGGTCCCGTGAAGAGCAGTGGATCGGCGCCCAGTTCACCCCAGCGCAGGCGAATCATGGGTCCGGATGACGACCCGGAATTTCTCTGGCGGATTTCGCGAGAGCAGCATCGACACGGGGACGAGTCCGGCCCGACCGACCGCTGACCGTCGACGGGGTGGCATATACCACACCCCCCGGGGTGTGCTGAAAATCCGGAATTTGTAACCTTTTCCGGTGATCACCGAGGCGCAGCAGACATCTGTCCCGACCACCTGGCGCGCGGCCGACGGCGGCGCCGTGACATTCTCCGAGGCCCGGTCGGCATGGACTGCGGCCGCCCGTGAGGTGCTGACCGAGACCGCCGGTGGATTCAACCGGTTCGTGGTCAACACCGAGCTCGCCGAACAGATCCAGGAACGGTCCGGTGTGCACACCCGGGTCAAATGGCAGCACTGGCTCGGCGTGGTCCTCGACCGCGTCACCGAACAGTGCCACAAGGACGGGGAACCACCGCTGAGCGCGCTCTGCGTGCGCCGCAACCAGACCGTCACGCCCAACTACCGCTACATCCTCGAGGTGGCCGGCCTGCCGGTGCCCGACGATCTGGAGATGCATGCCGCCGCCGCCCGGTGGCAGTGCTACCAGCGGCATGCCGAGGACATCCCCGCCGACGGCGGTCTGCCGACGCTGACCCCCAAGGTGGCCGCGGTGCGTGCCCGCACCACCCAGGATCTCGCCACCACCGAAGCGGCCGAGGCAGCCGAAGCGGCGGCTCGCCCCGAACCGGCGAAGAAATCCCGCCGGTCGACCGGCACCCCGAAACCGGAATCGGTCCGCAAGCCGGTCTGCCACACCTGTTTCGTGGAACTCCCGGCCAACGGCCACTGCTTCTACTGCGGTTGACGAGACGGTCGTGTCTTCGGCGCGATTTCGGGCTGCGGCACGCCTAGCATGAACGCATGCAGCTTGTGATTCGGTTGGTCATCAATGCGGTCGCCATCTGGGCGGCCGTGGCGTGGATCGACAAGATCGAGGTACTGACCCCGGCGGATTCCGGGAACTGGGGCAAGGCGCTGGTCCTGCTCATCGTGGCGGCGGTGTTCACCGCGGTGAACGCGGTGATCAAGCCGATCGTGAAGCTGCTTTCGCTGCCGTTCGTGATCCTGACCCTGGGATTGTTCCTGCTGGTGGTCAACGCGTTCATGCTGTGGCTGACCGCGAAGATCACCGAGCTGAGCGATTACGGCCTGCGCGTCGACGGCTTCTGGGCGGCGTTCTGGGGTGGTGTTGTCATCGCGCTGGTGAACTGGGCGCTGGGGTTGCTGGTCCCGGACGACAAGGACTGACGGGTTTCCCGGGCTCGTTCAGCCGAGCGCGACCGCTAGCCCGCTGAGTGCCGACCACGCGAGCAGGGCGAGTCCGGAATCGCGCAGCGAGGGAATCAGTTCCAGTCCGCCCCTACCGGCCCGGACGGGTGCGTTGGCGCGCACCGCCAGCGGTAGCGCCAGGAGCGCGACCAGGGCCCACGGGGTGCGGACCGCCAGCGCGAGGCTGATCACGAACGGCACGATCAGCAGGACCTGCTGCAGGGTGCGGGTGCGCGGGTCGCCCAGTTTGACGGCGAGGGTGATCTTCCCGGATTCGGTATCGGTGGGGATATCCCGCAGATTGTTGGCGACGAGGACGGCGCTGGAGAAGGCGCCGACGCCGACCGCCAGCAGCAGTCCCACCCAGTCGACCCGTTCGGCCTGCACGAACTGGGTGCCCAGCACCGCGATCAACCCGAAGAACACGAATACCGCGACTTCGCCGAAGCCGTTGTACCCATACGGTTTGCTGCCACCCGTGTAGAACCAGGCGCCCGCGAGGCAGAGCGCACCGAGCAGCAGCAGCCACCACGCCGTGGTCACCGCCAGCACCAGACCGGCCACGGCGGCCAGCGTGAGGCAGCCGATCGCGGCTGCCCGCACCGCCCCGGGAGTGGCCAGGCCCGAACCGACCAGTCGTAGCGGTCCGACACGTTCGTCGTCGGTACCGCGAATCCCGTCGGAGTAGTCGTTGGCGTAGTTGACGCCGACGATCAGCGCCAGGGAAACGAAAAGCGCCAGCGCCGCTTTCCACCAGACCAGGCCGTCGATCGAAGCGGCGGCGCCGGTCCCCGCGAGCACCGGCGCGATTGCATTCGGCAACGTGCGCGGCCGAGCCCCCTCGATCCACTGTGCAGCTGTAGCCATGATCGTCAGCCTACTGCGGCCGCCGTCGCGCGGCGCCACAGCGGGACGACCGGAGCAAATGAGACCGGGCTGCGGAGTCGGGCGATGTGCCAGGAGACTTCTGTGCCCGCGCAACCCCGTCGGGAGCGAGTCTTACGAGCGACGTTCCGGCCCGCCTCGCGAATCGGTACTCGAAAGCGCATGAGCCGAAGGCTCGAGTCTCGAGTGCCGATTCGCGAGGCAGAAGAGGGCCGGAACACGCGCAGGCGGAGCCTGCGCCGAATTACACAGCGTGCCGCTGCACCAGGTCGCCGACGCGCGGCAGCGCCTCGATCACGTGCTTCTTGGCGGAGCCACGCATCGAGTTGTACACCTTCTGCAGGGCCGGCCGGGTGGACGCCTCGGCACGGGCGTCGGTGACGGCGAGCAGGGCCTCGGCGACCTCGTCGGACTTGGCGGTGAGCAGGTCACCGAACTTGCCGGAACCGGAGGCGGTGTACTCCTGCCAGAACGGCTCGAGCTGGGCGAGCAGCTTGGGGGCCAGCGACTCCAGGGCGTCCGGGACGATCGAGGGGCCGATCTTCTTGACGGCCGCGTAGCCACCCTTCACTGCCAGGCCGGACGCACCGCCTTTGTCCGAGACCTCGGCGTCGAGAACCTCGACGGCATCGGCGAGAAACGCCGGGCGCTTGGCGTCGTCGAGCAGGGATTCAGACAGGGCTGCAACCACTTTCAGGTTCCTCCGGATCGATTCGTTGAACGAGCAGCCGTCACTATACGCATGGGTGTGAAGTTGCACGCAGGTGTGTCCTGGGTGACACCGGCGCAGCCGGGCTGTCTCGCATTGGCAATAATCGAGGCGTGACGTTCAATCCGAAGCTGTGGCGGCCCGTCTCGGGATTCGAGAATCTGACCGACATCACCTATCACCGCCATATCGAACAGGGCACCGTCCGCGTGGCGTTCGACCGGCCGGAGGTCCGCAATGCCTTCCGGCCGAACACGGTCGACGAGCTGTACCGGGTGCTCGATCATGCCCGGATGTCCTCGGATGTCGGCGCGGTGCTGCTGACCGGGAACGGGCCCAGCCCGAAGGACGGCGGCTGGGCATTCTGTTCCGGCGGTGATCAGCGGATCCGGGGCCGGAGCGGCTATCAGTACGCGAGCGGGGAAACCGCCGAGACGGTGGATCCAGCGCGGTCCGGGCGGCTGCACATCCTCGAGGTGCAGCGGTTGATCCGGTTCATGCCGAAGGTGGTCATCGCGCTGGTGAACGGCTGGGCGGCCGGTGGTGGTCACAGTCTGCACGTGGTGTGCGATCTGACCCTGGCCAGCCGGGAACACGCCCGTTTCAAACAGACCGACGCGGATGTGGGCAGCTTCGACGGCGGCTACGGCAGCGCGTATCTGGCCAAGCTGGTGGGCCAGAAGTTCGCGCGGGAGATCTTCTTCCTGGGCCGTACCTATACCGGCGAGGAGATGCACCGGATGGGCGCGGTGAATGCGGTCGTCGATCACGACCGGCTCGAGGACGAGGCGCTGGAATGGGCTGCCGACATCAACGGCAAGTCGCCGCAGGCGCAGCGGATGCTCAAGTACGCCTTCAACCTGGCCGACGACGGCCTGGTGGGGCAGCAGTTGTTCGCCGGTGAGGCGACCCGGCTGGCGTACCTGACCGACGAGGCGGTGGAGGGCCGCGACGCGTTCCTGGAGAAGCGGGATCCGGACTGGGCCCCGTACCCCTGGCACTACTGAGATGGGACCGAGATGGACATTCTGAGCAGCCGGATCATCCTCCGGCCGGCCGATTACCGCCGCACCCTCGAGTTCTACCGGGACGGCCTGGGGCTGGCGGTGGCGCGGGAGTACCCGGGCGGCACCGTGTTCTTCGCCGGGCAGTCGCTGATCGAGGTGGCCGGGCACGGTTCGGCGGACTCTTCGGCGTTCGGCGGGGCGATCTGGCTGCAGGTACGGGATGTCCAGGACTCGGCGGCCGAGCTCGCGGAGCGCGGCATCGCGATCGAGCGGGGGCCGGTACTCGAACCGTGGGGACTCTGGGAAATGTGGCTTCGTGACCCGGACGGCGTGGCGATCGTACTGGTGCAGGTTCCGGCCGATCATCCGATTCGGCGGGATTCGCGCTGGTCACCGGAGTGATCGGGGCGGTCGGGCGGGGGCCGACTTGCCCGGCGGGGCCGAGGCGAGCACGATGACATTCGAGCAAGCGACCGACCGCCGATGCCCGGACCGCTGTGCTGTGCGTCCTGTCCCACGAGTGAATCGCAGTAACGATGCTTGGTAATTCGGCGAATGCCCGGTCCTGCCCACCGACCCGTTCCATGGTGCCCGTTACGGGCATGACACGATCGAACGCGTGAGGGAGCACAGCTTGCGGGTCGGATGGTCGATTCCGGCGCGGGGCGAGGCTCTGGGTTTTTCGGGTGAGGTGACCTTGTGACCAGGACTCTGCGAACCCTGCCGATGCCGACCGGCTCCGGCGTGAGCGAAGTGCTACCGCACCTGCGGCAGGCGCTGTACGACAACGGCCCCGCCTGGCTGCCGCTGCCGACAGCCGATCGGCGGGAGGCGCGCCGGCTGCGGGATTCGCTGGCGCCCGGAGACCCCATCGACGACGAGGTGGCACTGGTGGTGACCACCTCCGGCACCACGGGTATCCCGAAGGGTGCCATGTTGACCGCCGCATCGCTGCGCGCCAGCGGAACCGCCACGCATGCCCGGCTCGGTGGCCCGGGCAGCTGGCTGCTCGCCCTGCCGACGCATCACATCGCCGGTATCCAGGTGTTGTTGCGCAGCATCCTGGCCGACACCGAGCCGACGGTGCTCGACGTGTCCGGCGGGTTTCTGCCGGAGGCCCTCGCAGGTGCGGTGTCGGCGATGCCCGGCCCGCGACGTTATACCGCCCTGGTGCCCACGCAGTTGATCAAGGCGCTGGAGTCGCCCGTCGCGGCGGCGGCACTGGCCGAATTGGATGCGGTGCTGGTCGGTGGCGCGGCCACCCCGATCCCGGTCTACGAGCGGGCACATGCCGCCGGAATCAACGTGGTCCGGACCTACGGGATGAGCGAGACCTGCGGGGGTTGCGTCTACGAGGGCGTTCCGCTGGACGGTACCGAGGTGCGGATCGAGGACGGCCGGGTGCTGCTCGGCGGTGCGACCATCGCGCACGGCTACCGCAATCTCCCCGATCATCCGGCGTTCGCCGAGCCGGGCTGGTTCCGGACCGAGGACGCGGGCGTGTTCACCGACGGCGTGTTGTCGATCAGCGGCCGGTTGGACGAGGCCATCACCACCGGGGGTCTGCTGGTGATTCCACAGGTCGTGGAGGCCGTTCTGGCCACGCATCCGGGGGTCCGGGAGTGCGTGGTGCTGGGCCTGCCCGATGAACGCCTGGGACAGCGGGTCGCCGTTGCGGTGGTGCCCGCGGCGGAGGAACCGCCCACGCTGGACGAACTGCGCGATCATGTCGTGGCCGAACTGGACTCGATCGCCGCACCGCGCGAGCTGGCCGTGCTGGCGGAGCTGCCGCTGCGCGGCCCCGGTAAGCCGGATCGGGCGCAGTTGCGCGAGCACTGGCTCGCCGACTCCCGGCACTGACTCTTCGCGGCAGCCTTATCGCGGCGTCTTTCCGGCGCCGCGGTGCTGTCGTGTCCGTTGTTGCGTGCTGATCGCTCCACTACCGAGCCGGTTCTGCGGGCTGTTGAGTCGTTTACGTGATGTACACGAATCCGGTTGTCCCTGGATGCGCCCGGACAGGCGGTGTGCCGAATGTTTGCCGAATTTCCCTAGGTAGATAGCCAGCTATGCGCTGACGCTAATGTGATGCGGCTGACAAACGCGGTTAACATGCGGAAACATCCAGTTATCCAACTATTCATGGTGATGATCGCCACTCGGAAGAAATTGGAAATTCGGCCGTCGCATCGATTAGCTTTCGAAACGTCGGCAGGCACAACAGCACTCGCCTAGTGCATCGCCGGACCGCAATACCGCGTTACCAGCCTGTGATTCACAGGCCGAAAGGAATTCGATCCCATGACTCGCAAGACTCTCGCTGTCGCCGGTGCCGTCGCCCTCGCCCTGGTGGGCCCTGCTGCCGTTGCCAACGCCGTCACCGGTTCGGCCACCGGTTCGGCCGCCCTGGGCGCGACCGGTTCCGCCGCCCTCGGTGCCACCGGTTCCGCTGGTGCCGGTGCTGCCGGCGCCGGTGCCACCGGCTCCGCTGCCGCTGCCCCTGCCGTGACCACCCTGGCCGCCACCGGTTCCGCCGGGTTGGGTGCGCTGTCCACCGGTTCCGCCGCGGCGCTCGCCGGGCTGGATCTGCTGGACACCGGTAGCTCCGCCTTCGAGGCGGGCACCGGTGCCGGTGTGAACATCATCGACATTCTGCTCGGCACCCAGGAGCTCAACGCTCCGGCCGAGTAATTCGACAGTCGAATCTGTCCGGCCGAACCCCCTCAGGCCGCACTGGAATGCGGTGGCATGCATATGCATGCCACCGCATTTCTTTTTGTTCCTTTCGGGTAATTCGTGAATCAAGATTTGCCGGTGTGATTGCGGCACGATTACTTGATCTTGTTTACGACGTACGAACGGAGTGATTTCCGTTGTGGCGGGCGGTATCTCGGGTTCGTGGCCCGCTGAGTGGGTGCTGGGCGCCGGAACGGGTGGTGCGGTTAACAGGGGTCGGCGCGAGCTCACCGGGACGGAGTCTGTCACGCTGGAGAGCGTGAATCCGTCAACAGCGCAGGCCGGGGTCGTGGTCGACGAACTCGTGCGCGGGGGAGTGCAGGAAGTCGTGCTCTGCCCCGGATCGCGCAATGCGCCCCTGGCGTTCGCGTTACAGGCCGCCGATGCGGCCGGCCGGCTCCGGCTGCACATGCGGATCGATGAGCGAACGGCCGGGTTCCTCGCGATCGGTCTGGCGGTGGCCGCCGGGCGGCCGGTTCCGGTGGTGATGACCTCGGGTACCGCCGTCGCCAATCTCGGTCCGGCGGTACTGGAAGCGAACTATGCGCGGGTCCCGCTGATCGTGCTCAGCGCCAACCGCCCCTACGAGATGCTCGGCACCGGTGCGAATCAGACCGTGGAACAGCTGGGCATGTTCGGCAGCCAGGTGCGGGCCACCATCAGTCTCGGGCTCGCCGAGGACGAAGCCGGTCAGCCGCCCTATCAGCGGCAGAACAGTGTGTGGCGGTCGGCGGTCTGCCGGGTACTGGCCGCGGCCCGCGGCACCCGCTCCGGCAATGCCGGTCCGGTGCAGTTCGACATCCCGCTGCGGGAACCGCTGGTCCCGGATCCGGTGGACGGCCCGGTACCGGCCGGCCGGCCCGGCACCCGCCCGTGGACCGCTACCCAATACGCCACCCTGGATGTCCCGCTGGATATCGATCTGTCCCCGGACACAGTGGTGATCTCCGGCCACGGTGCGGGACTGCGCCCCGAGCTCGCCGAACTGCCCACCGTCGCGGAGCCGACTGCGCCGATGCACGGCCCGGCGCTGCACCCGCTGGCGCTGCCGCTGCTGCGGCCGAAACAGGCGATCATCACCGGCCGGCCGACCCTGCACCGGCAGGTGTCCAAGGTGCTCGCCGACCCGGAAGTGACGGTGTTCGCCCTGACCACCGGGCCACGCTGGCCGGACGTGTCCGGCAACGTGGTCGGAACCGGGACCCGCGCGGTCACCACCGGCGCGCCGCGGCCCGAATGGCTGCAGCACTGTGCCGACCTGAACCGGCACGCGAGCGCGGCGGTGCGCGCCGAACTGTCCGGGCATCCGAAGGCCACCGGCCTGCATGTGGCGGCCGTGGTGATGGACGCCCTGCACGACGGCGATCAGCTGTTGCTCGGTGCTTCCAACCCGGTCCGCGATGCCGCTCTCGTCGCCTCGCCACGCCCCGGCGTCGCGGTCCGGTCCAACCGGGGCGTCGCCGGTATCGACGGCACCGTATCCGGTGCGGTCGGCGCGGCCCTGGCCCATCCGGGCCGAACGATCGCGCTGATGGGCGATCTGACCTTCCTGCACGACGCCTCGGGGCTGCTCATCGGCCGCGGCGAACCGCGGCCGGAGGACCTGACCATCGTGGTCGCCAACGACGACGGTGGCGGCATCTTCGAGCTGCTCGAACAGGGCGACCCGCAGTATGCCGGGGTTTTCGAGCGGGTCTTCGGCACCCCGCACGGTATGGACCTGGCGGCCCTGTGTGCCGCCTATCGGGTCCCGCACCAGCAGCTGACGACCGGGCAGCTGGCCGATGCACTGCGGGTACGCGGGCACGGGGTCCGGGTGCTCGAGGTGCTCACCGAACGGTCCGGGCTCCGTGAACTGCATGCCGCGGTTCGCGCCGGCATCGGGCCCGGCTACTCCTCTTCGGCGCCGCGCTCGTCGTCGTAGGGAATCTCGATCGCCTGCTCGACCACATCGGCGGGGTTCGCGCTGAAGGCGTCCCGGTCCACTGCTTCGGCCAGATCGCGGTCGGAGCCCGGGACCGAGGTGTCCTCTTCCGGGTAGACGTCGGCGGTCTGTTCGGCGTAGTCGGCCTCGGGGACCTCGTCCAGCGGTCGTGCCGATTCGTAGTCGATCATCCGGTGCTCCTTACTCGCGAGAGCCTGGGGACAACGGGCCTATATCGAGCTTGCGCCGTCCCGGCGTAATCGGCAAGCGCCGCCCGGATCAGAACTGTTCGATGCGGCAGCTGTCGTCGATCGGCCGGGTGATCGACCAGAGCGGGCGGAACCGGCAGGTGGCGATCTTCCATTCGCCGTCCTCGATGCGGTATTCGTCCTCGTACTCGCCGGTCGAGACGGTCTCGGTGTTCTCGATCAGGTTCACCTGGCGGAAGGCGAGCGTCCATTGGCCGGTGGCGGTGGTCGCGTCGGTGCCGAGGGTGATGTTCGGGTGCAGGCCGTGATGCATGTCGAGGATCACGTGTTTCCCGTCGACCCGCCGCAGCGCGATGGATTCGAAGACTGCGGCCATGCCGTCCGCGTCGGAGACGCCGAGCGTGCCGTAGTCCAGTACCGAACCCGAAGCGACGAAACAGGCCCGGAATCCGGTGGGGTCCTTGGCGTCGCAGGCCCGGAAGTAGCGATGTTTCAGGGCCCGGATCGATTCCAGTGCCACCAGCCGCGCCGGGCCGTCTACCAGGGACATCCTGCCTCCTCGATGCAGTCGCCGGCGGCGGATGTGCACTGGCCGCCGTCCGGCGACGGTAACGCGAAGCCGCGGAGCCGGCCGCCGGTGTCCCGGTCAGTGGAACACCGGGACGACCGATGAGTTCGGCCGGGTCGCGTCGTCGTAACCGGTGACGTCGGCGGCACAGCGGCGCCGGAACCTGCGGCGCCCCGGCAATCCAATGAGGAGAGTGGCATGCAACCCCAGTTCGACTTCGGATCCGCAGCGAAGGTGATGGCCGACGTGGTGGCGGGCATCGACGCCGATCGACTCACCGATCCGACCCCGTGCGCCGGGCTGACCGTCCGCGATGTACTCGCACATGTGGTCGGTCTGACCGAGGCGTTCCGGCAGTCGGCCACCAAGGAGTCGGTCGGGGTGTCGGCCGCACCGCAGACCGGCCCCGACACCCCGCTCCCGGAGGACTGGCGCACCCGGATCCCGGCGCAGCTGGAAGCGCTGACCACGGCCTGGGCCGATCCGGCCGCCTGGGACGGCGACACCGAGGCGGGTGGTGTGACCGCACCCGCCGCGGTGATGGCGGTCGTCGCCCTGGACGAGGTGACCATCCACGCATGGGACCTGGCCGTGGCCACCGGCCGGAAGATCGAACCCGCCCCGGAGGTGCTCGAGGTGCTGCACGAATTCCTCCGCGAGAACGACCCGGAGGGCACCCCCGGCCTCTTCGGTCCGGTCCTGGAGGTCGCCGCCGACGCCCCGCTCCTGCACCGCGTTCTCGCGCTGACCGGCCGCGATCCGGACTGGGCCGGCGCGAACTGACCGAGGTGCCGGATATCGACGCCGGTCGGTGCCTTCGCCCGATACGTCGGCTGCCGAAACGGCCGGCGGCCGATGTGGCGCCTCGTTCGTGGGGTCAGTCGGACATGGTCGTGGCGAAGTGCCCCGCCCGGGCGGCGGTGGCTGCGGCGGCCGCGGCGGTATCGGCGGCGTGTTCGTCGATGGTGTCGGCGGTGGTGAGCAGGCGGTAGTACAGCGGGGCCGATACTGCGGACAGGGTGGCCCGCGGGTCGGTGGCTGCCGGGAGTTCCCCCCGGGTGACGGCGGACTCGACGCAGGGTGCCCACTCGGTGATGCGGGTGTCGTAGAACCGGTGTAAGGCGGCAGCGGCCCGGTCGTCACAGGTCGCAGCGGCAATGAGGGCGCGGAAAAGGGATCCCTGGCGTGGGTCGGCGAGGGTGCGGGCCACGAGCCGGGCATTGGCCCGCAGGTCGGCGTCGAGGGAACCGGTATCGGTGCGCGGCAAGGACGTTTCGGCCATCTCGGTGAGCAGGTCGGCAACCAGGCCGGCGGGGGTGCGCCAGCGTCGGTAGACGGTGGTCTTGCCGACCTCGGCACGAGCGGCGACTTCGCCGAGGTCGAGCCCGGCGAACCCGCGTTCGGCGAGCAGGTCGCCGGCCGCCCGCAGTACCGCTGCCCGCACTCGAGCGGTGCGGCCGCCGGGGCGCTGTGCACCCGGGAGGGTGTTCCCAGTCATAACGGTCCTCCAGTTCCGTTAACTTGCCGATCAGTGTATCGTCGGCGAAGGTAATGAAACTACAGTTCCATTAGGAGTAGTGATGGAGTATCGGCGACTGGGTGATTCGGGGCTGCTCGTGCCCGCACTGAGCTTCGGGGCCGGCACCTTCGGCGGCCGTGGTGAGCTGTTCTCGGCTTGGGGGGATACAGATGTGGCGCAGGCTCGCAAGCTCGTCGACATCAGCCTCGAAGCGGGTGTCACGCTGTTCGACACAGCCGATGTGTATTCCGACGGTGCCTCCGAGGAGATCCTGGGCGCTGCGATTCGTGGCCGCCGCGATCAGGTGCTGCTGTCGACCAAATCGAGCCTGCCCACCGGTCCCGGGCCCAATGATGGAGGCTCCGGCCGGGCCCGGCTGATCCGCGCCGTGGAGGATTCGCTACGTCGGCTGGGCACCGACTACCTCGATCTGTTCCAGCTGCATGCCTACGACGCCGCCACGCCGGTGGACGAGACGCTCCGGGCGCTGGACGACCTGGTCCGCGCCGGCAAGATCCGCTACCTCGGTGTCTCCAACTTCGCCGGCTGGCAGCTCATGAAATCCCTCGCGGCCGCCGACCGACACGGGCTCACCCGGTACGTGGCACACCAGGTGTACTACTCGCTGGTCGGGCGGGACTACGAGTGGGAACTGATGCCGCTGGGCGTGGACCAGGGGGTCGGGGCGCTGGTGTGGAGCCCGCTCGGCTGGGGCCGGCTGACCGGTCGGATCCGGCGCGGGCAACCACTTCCGTCGGGTAGCCGGTTGCATCGCACCGCTGAGGCCGGGCCGCCCGTCGACGACGAGCACCTCTACGACATCGTGGACGTGCTCGACGAGATCGCCGCCGAAACCGGCCGTGCCGTCCCGCAGATTGCGCTGAACTGGCTGCTGACCCGGCCCACGGTCGCCAGTGTCCTGGTCGGGGCTCGCAATGAGGAGCAGCTGCGCCAGAACCTGGGCGCGGTCGGTTGGCAGCTCGATCCCGAACACCTGGCGCGGCTGGATGCGGTCAGCTCCCGGACACCGCCGTACCCGTACTACCCGTACCATCGGCTGCCCGACTTCGCCCGGTTGAATCCGCCGCTGGTGAGCCGGTAGGCCCCGGCGCGGATGGCGAGCCGGCCGGAACCCGGTGGTTAGGCTGGGCTGATCATGCTTGGTCTGCTGATCGTCCTCGCCGGGTTCGCGTTCCTGGATTCCCTGGACGTGCTGCTGGTGGGTGTCACCACGGCGATCGTGGTGGACAGCAGGCTGGGCCGGCGGTCGCCGCTTCCGGGCGGGTTGAGCTTCCTCGGCGGCGTGTTCCTGATCACCACCACCTTCGGTCTCTGCACCGTGCTGGGCATCGGATTCATCACCGACTACATCGATCTCGAGCTGACGCCGAAACTGCGCACCTGGGGTGAACTCGTCATCGGTGCCGTGCTGATCGCGGTCGCCTGCCTCCCCGCCGGCATCAAGGCCGAACCACCGGCCTGGACCGTGCGGGTACGTCGGCAGCCGTGGCTGCTCGCGGTGCTGGGGATGGCGATCGGGCTCGCTCAGGCGCCGACCGCCCTGCCCTACCTCGCTGGGTTGGCGATGCTGGCGACCCGGAACCCGCTACCGCCGCTGTGGCCGGCGATCATCGTGGTCTACTGCGTCATCGCACTGCTGCCGCCACTGCTCGTGCTGGCCGTGGCAACCCGGACGGGTGCCCGGGCCCGGCGGATTTATCGGGCGGTGGTGCGGGGGATGGCGAAATACGGGCCGGTGTCGGTGCGGATCATCTTCTTCGCACTGGGCATCGCGCTGCTGGCCGATGCGGCGATACACCACAGCCGGTTGTGAGAGTCAGTACACGTCGCGAACGTAGCGCTTCTCGGCGATCAGCTGCTTCTTGAACGCCAGCGCGCCGTCCTCGTCCAGATTCCCGTGGACCCGGGCAATGGTGAGCAGCGCCTCGTCGACGTCTCGAGCCATCCGGGCGGCATCACCGCAGACGTAGAAGTACCCACCGTCGCGCAGCCAGGTCCACAGTTCCGCGCCGTGCTCCACCATCCGGTGCTGCACATAGATTCGTTCGCGCTGATCACGGGAGAAAGCCAGATCCAGCCGAGTCAGGAATCCGGACCGGAACATGTCCTCGAGTTCGGCGCGGTAGTAGAAGTTCTGTGCGGCATGCTGGTCGCCGAAGAACAGCCAGTTGCGGCCGGTCGCGCCCTGGGCGCGACGTTCCTGCAGGAACCCGCGGAACGGGGCGATCCCGGTGCCGGGGCCGACCATGATCATCGGCGCCGTCGGGTCCAGCGGCGGCCGGAAGTGTGGCGCCCGCTGCAGGAAGATCGGGACCGATGCGTCGGCCCGGTCGGCCAGGAACGTCGAGCACACACCGCCCCGCCGGGGCGAGCCGTAGCGGACCACGCCGACCGTCAACTGAATCTCGTGCGGATCGACCAGCGGGCTGGACGAGATCGAGTACTGCCGGGGCTGCAGCTTCGGCAGCACATCCAGCCATTCCACCAGGTCTGCGGGCGCCGGGAAGTCGCGCAGCACATCCGCGGCCTGCCGATCCCAGAGATAGCCGGCCAGTTCGTTGCGGTTGTCCCGCCGCAGCAGTTTGGCCAGCTGTGGGTTCGGGTTGCGCTCGGCGATGAAGCCGAGCAGCTTCTGGCTCACCTTGGTGATGTCGTAATGGGTGCGCAGTGCCTCCGCGAGCGGCAGCTCACAACCGTTCAGCGCGACCGGCCGCTGCCCGTCCAGGCCGGTTGCGGCCAGCCATTCGGCCACCACCGCCGGGTCATTGCACGGGTACACCCCCAGCGAATCGCCCGCCTCGTAGCGCACCCCGTGGTCGGTGAGGTCGAACCCGAGGCGGCGCACTTCCTTGGCGCCGCCGGTGCTCAGCAGCTCGTTGCGGTGCAGGGTGGTAGGCAGCGGAGCGCGCCGGGTGAATCGTTCGGCCGGCGCGGCCGAGTCCGGCCGGGGGCGTTCCAGCACCACGGTGCCGGTCGCCGAGTGCGGCCGCAGCGCGGTTCCGGCGCCCGCGCCGGTTCGGGCGCCGGGCCCGGCGCCCGAACCCGGTTCGGTGCCGGCGGGCCGGGTGACCGGATCCGGTCCGGAAGCTGCCTGGCCGGACAGATCCGGTGCGTCGGGACCGGCTCCGGCACCCGATCCGGAACCGCCGAGCGCATCGAGCACGTCGTCGAGCCACCGTTCGGCGTCGTCGGCATAATCCGGCTCACAGTCGATGCGGGGCAGTAGCCGCTCGGCGCCGCGATCGGCCAGGGCGAGATCCAGGCGGCGGCCGTGCCCGCAGAAATCGTCATAGGCGGAGTCGCCCAAGGCGAGCACCGCATATCGGACCCCGGCGAAACGGTCGGCGCTGTCGGTGAGCCGGGACCAGAAATCCGCGCCGTTGTCCGGCGGTCCGCCGTCGCCGAACGTACTGGTGATCACGAGGACATCCCCGCGCAGCGCGGTCAACTCGGCGGAATCCATATCCAGCACGGTGGGTGCGAATCCGGAGTCGGACAGGCGGGCAGCGGCACCGGCGGCCAATTCCTCGGCATTACCGGTCTGCGAGGCCCACAGCACGGTCACCGGCGGGGCCGCGGCGGTCGCGGCCGGTTCGACAGCAGCGGCACGCGAGTACATGCCCGCCAGCAGCCCGTCCACCCACAGCCGCGTCGCCGACGACATCGGCGCGGTTTCCGGCAGCACCGGCCGGCCGGTCACCGGCACGGCCTGCAGCGCGGCGAGGTAGCCGCCGAGGTAGATGCGCTCGGATTCGCTGAGCGTCGGTGCCGTGCCCGCGTCCAGGCCCAGCACGGCGGCCAGCGGATGGGCGTCGACCGCGGTCGCCGGTACCGCCGCCGGGGGTGAGGGATTCGGCACCGCCACCCGGCGCAGCGCCACCGCGCATGCCTTGAACTCCGGCTGCAACGATTCCGGGTCGACGGCATCGCTGGTCACCGCGTTGACGGTCAGGTATTCGCCCTGCTCGTCGTTCCAATGGAACGGCGCGAAACAGTCGCCCGGCCGCACCCGGTCGCTGATCTGCACCGGCAGCACCGCCCGGCCCCGTCGGGAGGTGACCTCCAGCTGGTCCCGGGGCCGCAGACCGAGTCGTTCCGCATCCCGGGGATGCACCTCGACGAAGGGGGCACCGGTCAGTTTGGTGAGCTTCGCCACCCGGCCCGTCTTGGTCATCGTGTGCCACTGGTGCTGCAGCCGGCCGGTGTTCAACAGGAACGGGAAGTCGTCGTCGGGCAGCTCGGCGGCCGGTAGGAACGGACGCGCGAAGAACCGGGCCCGGCCGCTCGGGGTAGGAAAGGCCAGCCGCGGCACCCGGCCGTCGGCCTCGACCCGTTGCGGGCGGTGCGCACCGTCGTTGCGATACCGGATCGGGTTTCGCGGCTGCCCCGGTTCGGCACACGGCCACTGCATCGGCCCGTCACGCAGCTGGTCGTAGCTCATCCCGCGCAGGTCGTAGCCGGTGGCCGGGTTGGCGAAGCGCTGCAGTTCGGCGAATACCTCGGCACTGGATTCGAACTCGAAACCGGGAAACCCCATGGCGCGGGCCACCTGCGCGATCAGCAGCCAATCCGGGCGGGCGTCGCCGTGCGGCTCCGTCGACCGGTTCAGCAGCGTCACATTGCGTTCCGAATTCACCATCACCCCGTCCGCCTCGGACCACAAGGTGGCCGGCAGCAGCAGGTCGGCATAGGTGTTGGTGGCGGTCTCGGTATACGCGTCCTGGGTGACGACCAGTTCCGCCGCCTCCAGCCCGTCGATGACCGTGCGGCGATTGGCCACGCTCGCCACCGGGTTGGTGCAGATGATCCAGGCCGCCTTGATCCGGCCGTCGGACAGGCTGCGGAACATCTCGATCGTGCCCGGTCCGGCCTCGTCGCGCAGCGTGCCCGGGGCGAGCTGCCATTCGGTCTCCACGAACGTCCGGTCGTCCGGATCGAGCACGCTGCGCTGGCCCGGCAGGCCCGGGCCCATGTATCCCATCTCCCGGCCGCCCATCGCATTGGGCTGCCCGGTCAGCGAGAACGGGCCGCTGCCGGTGCGGCAGATCGCCCCGGTGGCCAGGTGCAGGTTGATCAGGGCGTTGGTGTTCCAGGTGCCGTGGGTGGACTGGTTCAGGCCCATCGTCCACAACGACATCCAGTTCCCGGCGGCCGCGATCATCTCCGCGGCCGTCCGGATGTCGGCCTCCGCCAGCCCGGTGATCTCGGCGACCCGGTCCGGTGGATAGTCGGCCAGGAAGGTGGGCATGCCGTCCCAGCCCTCGGTGTGCTCGGCGATGAACTCGGAATCGATGGCGCCGTTCGCCACCAGCAGATGCAGCAGGCCGTTCAGCAGCGCCACATCGGTGCCGGGCGCGATCTGCAGGAACAGATCGGCGCGCGCGGCCGTTTCGGTGCGGCGCGGATCCACCACGATCAGTTTCGCACCCTGCTTCAGCCGGTCCGCCATCCGCAGGAACAGGATCGGGTGACAGTCCGCCATATTGGCGCCGCTGACGAAGAACAGATCGGCATGGTCGAGGTCGTCGTAGGAGCCCGGTGGCCCGTCGGCGCCCAGCGACTGCTTGTATCCGGTGCCCGCGCTGGCCATGCACAGCCGGGAATTGGCCTCGATGTGCACGGTACGCAGGTACCCCTTGGCCAGCTTCGTCGCCAGGTACTGCGCCTCCAGCGACATCTGACCGGAGACATAGAGGGCGATCGCATCCGGGCCGTGCTCGTCCAGGATCGCCCGCAACCGGGTGGCCGCCTCGTGCACCGCCTCGTCGACCGGCAACGGCACCGGCACCTGGCCCCGTTCCGGCCGCCGATAGGCGGTCGCCATCCGGCCGGGCGCCGCCATCAGGTCGGCATGGGTGGCGCCCTTGGTGCACAGCCGGCCGGCATTCGCCGGGTGCAGCTTGTCGCCGCTGACCTTCGCGATCACCGGTGTGCCGGACTCGCTGCGGGTGGAAACGCTGATCCCACAGCCCACGCCGCAGTACGAGCACTGGGTGCGCACCGTGCCCGCGCCTGGTGTTCCCTCTGCTGCGGTCATGTCACCGATGATCCGCAGTCGGCGTTGCGCCGGGTTTACCCCGCGTTATCGTCAGATGACAAAGCACCTCACCGGCGGAAATTTTCCCGGTGAGCTGAGATATCCGCAGGTAGTCGACATGTCCGGCGCTGCCGGGTGTGATCGATGCGACTCGGTTCAGTCCAGTTTGTAGGCCCGGTGCAACGCCACGATGCCCCCGGTGAGGTTGCGCCAGCGCACCGCCGACCACCCGTTCGCCGCGATTCGGCGGGCCAGCCGGCGCTGGTTCGGCCAGGCGCGGATCGACTCGGCCAGATACACGTATGCATCCGGATTGCTGCTGACGGCGCGGGCCACGGCGGGCAGCGCCCGCATCAGGTACTCCATGTACAAGGTGCGCAGCGGTCCGAACACCGGGGTGGAGAACTCGGCGACCACCAGCCGGCCGCCCGGTTTCGTCACCCGGTACATCTCCCGCAACGCGGCATCGATATCGACCACATTGCGCAGGCCGTAGGCGATGGTCACCGCATCGAACGAATCGTCGGCGAACGGCAGCGCCGTCGCGTCCCCCGCCACCATCGGTACCTGCCGGAACCGGCCGGCGGCCAGCATTCCCCGGGAGAAGTCGGTCGCCACACACCAGGCACCCGACTTCGCGAGGTCCGTGGTCGACACACCGGTACCGGCGGCCAGATCGAGCACTCGTTCCCCGACCCGCAGATCCAGCGCCCGCCGGGTCGCCCACCGCCAATAGCGGTCCTGTCCCGCCGAGATCACCGTGTTGGTCAGGTCGTACCGCTTCGCCACGCCGTCGAACATCGACGCGACCTCGGCCGGTTCCTTCTCCAGAGTGGCCCGGCCCGGTTCCCGCTGCTCAATCGTCACGGAAGGTAGTTTACGGCGCAGGCCGGGCTACGCGGTGTCGGCGAGGTGCGCAGGAACTCCGATGACGGCGGCGTAGTGGTCCATGAGTTCGGCGCAGATCGCCGGCCAGGTGCGATGCCGGACCGATTTCCGGGCGGCGGCGCAGAAGCGAGCGCGGACCTGCGGATCCCGCAGGGATTGCACTGCGCTGGGCAGCAGTTCGGTGAATCGCTCCACCGGCAGCAGATAGCCGTTGCGGCAATGGGCGATCAGATCCCGCGGCCCACCGGCGTCGGGGCCGATCACGGGGACACCGGAGGCCAGGGCCTCCTGTATGCCCTGGCAGAACGTCTCGTGTTCGCCCGGATGCACCATGACATCCAGGCTCGCGTACGCGCGGGCCAGTTCCGCCCCGCCCAGTTCGCCGGTGAACACCGCATCCGGCAGCAGCCGGGCCAGCCGCTCCCGTTCCGGCCCGCCGCCGACGATCACCAGCGCGATATCGGGCCGGCCGGCCAGCGCGGCCAGCCGCTCCACATGCTTCTCCGGGGCCAGCCGGCCGACGAAGCCGACGACCAGCCGGTCCGGTCCCGCCCACTCGGCATGCCGGGCGCGATCCCGGGCGGCCGGGGTGAACCGGGCGATGTCCACGCCCCGGCCCCAGCGATGGATCCGCGGGATGCCGTGGTCGGCCAGATCCTGGGCGGCCGCCGAGGACGGTGCCAGGGTCCGGGTCGCCCCCTCGTGGATGCGGCGGGTCCAGGCCCAGGCGGCCCGGGTGGCCAGGCCCAGCCCGTAACTCTTGGCGAACCCGGCCACATCGGTCTGGTAGACCGCCACCGACGGCAGATCCAGCCGGGTCGCCGCGCCGAGCCCGCCGGCGCCGAGCAGGAAGGGGGAGGCCAGATGCACCACATCGGGATCGAAGCCCGCGATCGCCGCGGTGATACCGGGCTGCGGCAGGCCCACCGGCAGCGAACTGACCTTCGGCACCATCATCGCCGGCACTCGGTGGATCGGGAACCGGCCGTGCGCCCGGGGGGCGGGCGGCTGCCCGGCCACCGTATCCGGGGCGACGATCAGGGCATCGTGCCCGTGCTGATCCAAATGGTCGAGAACCCGCAGCACGGAATTAACGACACCGTTCATGTTCGGTAGGAAGGACTCCGCAACGATGGCTACCCGCACCCTCCCAGCCTGCGGTCCGCGTCCCACCGCCGGATCACACCGACATGAAGGTGCGGCAAAGTTCCGGCGAAGAGTCACCCGGCGGGCCGCGCCGCCCGCCGCCGCAGCAGCCACACCGTCGGCAGGGCCAGCAGCCAGGCCGCCACGATCACCGACAGCACCGGGACGATCGCCACACTGGCATCGCGTCCGGCCACCCGCACCAGATCCGGTTCGGACCGGCTGTATTCGACATTGATCCGCTGACCGGCGGTCAGTTCGGTGGGGTAGAGGATGCCGACCTTCGGATTGTGCACACCGTCCGGCGTCACGTACATCACCGCCGAGCGCAGCCGCCCGGCCGAGAGCACCTCGCCCGAGGTGACGCCCATATCGGATTCGATCAGCCGATCGTTGCGCCAGGCCGCCGCGAGCAGCAGTCCCATCAGCAGGCTCACCGCGGTGGCGACGCTCAGCACCGCGATACCGGTCCGCCGTAAGCGCATCGACCGCCCATCCGACTGACTGGTTTCCGACACGGCAACAGGCTACCCATCCGCTCCGCTAACCTGGGCGGCCATGTCCCGTAAATTCAGCTTCACCGTGCCATATACCGTCCCGGTCGAAGAGCTTCACCGGGCACTGGTCGACGATGCGGTGTGGCAGGCGCGATTCGCCGACGCCAGCACCGCCACCCTGGAACTCGCCCATCCGGCCGGCCCGGATTCGATCCGCATTCAGATGACCGAGAAACCCGGCCCCGACAAGATCCCGGGGCTGGTCCGCAAGGTACTCAAGAGCGATCTGGTGCTGGAACGCACCGACGATTGGGGTCCGCTGGCCGGTGAGGTGGCCAAGGGCACGTTCGAGGGACGCACCGGCGGGATCACCACCGCCATGTCGGGCAGCTACGAAATGCGCTCGACCGCCGAGGGCAGCGAGATCGAGGTCGTCGGCACCGTCTCGGTGAAGGTTCCGCTGGTCGGCGGTGCGATCGAGCCGCTGGCCGAACAGTTGCACCAGCGGGTGCTCAACAGCGAACGGAAGTTCATCGAGGGCTGGTTCGCGGCGCAGGCCTCCTGACTCCTGCCGCGCGGCGGATGCGGGCCGGTCCGGTTGGCGAAGGTCCGGACCGGCCGGCGTCCTCAGGCGAAGGCGGCCGGGCGGCGCGGCCGGGCCGGTCATGTGAAGGGCGGCCGATCGTCGAGCCGCAGCGAGCCGCGGCCTGCCGTCCGCCACAGCCGGGCGGTGAGGTCGCTGTCGGCGTCGGTGACCAGATTGCCCATCACCCGCACCGCGGTTCGTTGCAGCAGTTTCGACCGCATCACCGGCGGCCCGCCGGCCGGGACCACACCGGGCCGGGTGGCCAGGCCGGCCAGGCGGCGCGCCACCGAGAAGGTGCGGCCGTAGCGGTTCCGCAGCAGCTGCGGCCACACCTCGGAGAGATCCGGTTCGGCCAGCAGTTCGGCCAGCGCATGGCCGGACTCCAGGCCGTAGTCGATGCCTTCGCCGTTCAACGGGTTCACGCACCCGGCCGCATCGCCGATCAGGACCCAGTTCGGTCCGGCCACATTCGACACGGCGCCGCCCATCGGCAGCAGGGCCGACGCCACCGCCCGCAGTTCGCCGGTGAACTCCCATTCCGCCCGGCGCAGCCGCGTGTAGTGCTCCAGCAGCGGCTTCAGAGCGATATGCGCCGGTCGTTGTGCGGTCGCCAGCGAGCCCACGCCGATATTGACCTCGCCGTTGCCCAGCGGAAAGATCCAGCCGTACCCGGGCACCAGCTCGCCGTCGGCATTGCGCAGCTCCAAATGCGAGCTGATCCACTGATCGTCGCTGCGGCCGGACCGGATGTAGGCCCGGGCGGCGGTGCCGTAGGCGAACTGCCGGTGCCACTGCCGGCCGAGCAGCTTGCCGATCGGCGAACGGACACCGTCGGCCACCACCAGGGTCCGGCAGCGCACCTCCCGCGTCGTATCGCCGGTACGCACCCGGACCGCGGAGACCCGTTCGCCGTCGCGCAGCACCTCGACGACCTTGGCGCCGTCGACCGCGGCCGCACCCGCCTTCACGGCCGTCTCCCGCAGCTTGTCGTCCAGTTCGGTGCGCGCCACCGCGCTGCCGTAGGTGGGGAACGACCCGCCCGGCCAGGGCAGCAGCGCCTCCCGCCCGAAGCCGGCCATCCGCAGCCCGTGGTTCACGGTGTGCGCCCGCAGCCAGCCGCCGAGCCCCAGCTGTTCCAGTTCGGCCGTCGCCCGGGGGGTGAGACCGTCGCCACAGGTCTTGTCCCGCGGGAACACGGCGGAATCGAGCAGCAGCACCTCGTGCCCGGCGC
This sequence comes from Nocardia sp. KT25-26, assembly GCF_056627695.1. Lineage (NCBI taxonomy): Bacteria > Bacillati > Actinomycetota > Actinomycetes > Mycobacteriales > Nocardiaceae > Nocardia > Nocardia sp. KT25-26. The sequence continues at coordinate 940,863 of NZ_CM152813.1, forward strand.
GCGCCGCCCACGTCGCCGCCGCCGAACCGGCCGGGCCGGCGCCGACGACCAGCACTTCGGTTCCGGTGGGGAGCACGCCCCGATCGACTGCGGTGGCATCCGGTGAACCCATGCCTCAATACTGGCATTGCCGCCATCCGGCCGGTGCAACAGTGACGGTGTTCATCGGCAGCTCGGCGTCGACACGATAGGTTCTACCCATCGCGACGCACGTTGCCGGGCCCGGAACCGGGGGCCGGTTGCGGTGGACGGGCTCCGGGCCCGTGCGACGGTGCCCGAAGAAACGGTGGGAGAAGAAAGATGAGCACATCTGCTGTGAGCGATGAGAGCACGGTGGTGGCCGGAGTCGATCTCGGTGACCCCGAGCTCGCCGCGACGGTGCGGGACGGTCTGGCCGCGGTGGAACAGCTGCTCGTCGATGAACTGTCCGACGGCGAGACCTTCCTGCAGGAAGCCGCGCTGCATCTGGCCAGGGCGGGCGGCAAGCGGTTCCGACCGCTGTTCACGATCCTCACCGGCCAGCTCGGCCCCAACCCGGGGGACCCGGCGCTGATCACCGCCGGCACCGTGGTGGAGCTGGTGCATCTGGCCACCCTGTACCACGACGACGTCATGGACGAGGCACAGATGCGGCGCGGTGCGACCAGCGTGAACGCGCGCTGGGGCAACAACATCGCGATCCTCGCGGGCGACTACCTGTTCGCCCACGCCTCCCGGCTGACCTCCACGCTCGGCCCGGATGCGGTCCGCATCATCGCCGAGACCTTCGCCGAACTGGTCACCGGGCAGATGCGCGAGACGATGGGCGCCCAGCAGTCCCAGGACCCGGTGCAGCACTACCTGCGGGTGGTCTGGGAGAAGACCGGTTCGCTGATCGCCGCCTCGGGCCGGTTCGGCGGCACCTTCTCCGGCGCCGATACCGACCACATCGAACGGCTGGCCCGCCTCGGCGACGCGGTCGGCACCGCCTTCCAGATCTCCGACGACATCATCGACATCTCCTCGGCGGCCGAACAGTCCGGTAAGACCCCCGGCACCGACCTGCGCGAAGGCGTCCACACCCTGCCGGTCCTGTACGCGCTGCGCGAGGAGGGCGCGGTCGGCGACCGCCTGCGCACCCTGCTGGCCCGCCCCCTGGAGACCGACGCCGAGGTCACCGAGGCCCTCGACCTGCTCGGCCGCTCCCGCGGCATGGTCCAGGCCAAGGAGAAACTCCAGGAATACGCCGACCTCGCCGACACCGAACTCGCCGCCCTCCCCCCGGGCCCCGCCAACGACGCCCTCACCCGCCTGGTCCGCTACACCATCGAACGCGTCGGGTAACGACAAACACACCTCCGCCCCGGACCCACGCCCCGGCCCCAGGAACCCATTCGCGGCACCGGACGTTGTAGGTGCGTACCTCACTGGAACGGATGACACCGACACCTGAGGTGGCGACACCAGCAGTCACCGAAAAGGCATGCCGAGGCGACAACTGATCTCGTAAGAACATGGGTAACTCACCGGGTACGCCCAAAACGTTCGTCGCCACTTGGGTAGGACCTGTGACCAACCGATCACGGGACCGACTCGTATGGCCTGAATACGCGGAGAGGCGGGAAGGCGTGAATGGGGTCAAGACCTTCGGGCTGATGGTGGGGCTGTCGGCCCTCATCGTGTTCGCGGGCGCGATGTTCCGCAGCCCCACGATTCTGGTCATCGCCATCCTGCTGGCCGTAGGCATGAATGCCTACGCCTACTTCAACAGCGACAAGCTCGCATTGCGGGCGATGCACGCGCAGCCGGTCAGCGAACTGGAAGCGCCGGCCATGTACCGGATCGTCCGGGAACTGGCCACTACCGCCCGGCAGCCGATGCCGCGGCTCTACATCAGCCCCACCGCCTCGCCGAACGCCTTCGCCACCGGCCGCAATCCGCGGCATGCGGCGGTCTGCTGCACCAGCGGAATCCTGCAGCTGCTGAACGAGCGGGAGTTACGTGCGGTGCTGGGGCACGAGTTGTCGCACGTCTACAACCGCGACATCCTGATCTCCTCGGTGGCCGGCGCGCTCGCCTCGGTGATTTCCGGTCTGGCCAATCTGGCCTTCTTCGCCACCGCATTCGGCGGCCGGGGCGAGAACGGGCCGAACATCTTCGGTGTGCTGCTGGTCTCGCTGCTCGGGCCGATCGCCGCCACGCTGATCAAGCTGGCCGTCTCCCGGTCCCGGGAGTATCAGGCCGACCAGTCCGGCGCCGAGCTCACCGGCGACCCACTGGCGCTGGCCTCCGCACTCCGCAAGATCGAGCGCGGGGTGCAGGCGGCACCGTTGGCACCGGAACCGCAGATCGCCAGCGAATCGCATCTGATGATCGCCAACCCGTTCCGGCCGGGCGAGCGGATGGCGCGCTGGTTCGCCACCCACCCGCCGATGGCCGACCGGATCCGGCGCCTCGAGGAGATGGCCGGTCAGCGATAGTTCACGAACTGCAGGGCGATACCGAAGTCCTCGCCTTTGAGCAGTGCGATGACGGTCTGCAGGTCGTCGCGCTTCTTGCTGGTCACCCGCAGTTCGTCGCCCTGGATCTGCGCCTTGACGCCCTTGGGGCCCTCGTCCCGGATCGTCTTGGAGATCTTCTTCGCCTTCTCGGCGTCGATGCCCTGCACCAGGGTTCCGGTGATCTTGTGCACCTTCCCGGAAGCCTGCGGTTCACCGGCGTCGAACGCCTTCAACGAGATATCGCGGCGGATGAGCTTCTCCTTGAAGACCTCCAGGGCGGCCTTCACCCGCTCCTCCGACTCCGCCGTCAGCACGATCCGCTCTTCGCCGGACCATTCGATGCCCGCGCCGGTGCCCTTGAAGTCGTACCGGGAGTTCAGCTCCTTCTCCGCCTGGTGCAGCGCGTTGTCCACCTCCTGGCGGTCGACTTTGCTCACCACGTCGAACGACGAATCTGCCACCCTGGCTCCTAGGTCTGTGTTGGATTGCCGAGCTCCGCTCGGTGGAACGTCGCTCGTGAGACTCACTCCGGGCGGGGCGCTGCGGCGCGGATATTGCGTGTCGTATTCAACACTGCCGGGTCGGGGCAGGCTTCGGCAACCCGGGTGGCGGGAGCGGTGCCGGGCCGGTCGGTGCGCGCGGCGAGATCGCGGCACCCGGCGCTCGAAGATCGCGGCGCAGGGCTCTCACCAGCCGGTTTGCATCCGAGGGGCGGGTTCGTTGTATTCTCTTCATCGCGTCGGAGACGGTGCAACGGCAGGTTGTCCGAGCGGCCAAAGGAAGCAGACTGTAAATCTGTCGGTGAAAGCCTACGTAGGTTCGAATCCTACACCTGCCACACCGAGACCCCCGCGGATCAGATCCGCGGGGGTCATTTTTTTGTGTCGGCCACGCGACGGTCGCCGACTCCGCGGTCCGCGCGTCGTTCCGGTGTGGTCCGAGCCGAAAAAAAGGGCCGTCTACCTGCCGATTTGGCTGTTGTAGGTTGCTGTGTGTAATCTCGTTCAGGACGCCGGAGCACGGAGTCGCCAGTGATCGGGGCACCGATCCGGGCACTGTGCCTCCCAGTCATGCCCCCTTAGCTCAGTCGGCAGAGCGTTTCCATGGTAAGGAAAAGGTCAACGGTTCGATTCCGTTAGGGGGCTCGCCGGATTGCCGGTGGTGACCGACTCGGCATCGCTCCCGTCAGCGCGGAGCTGGGCGCGGTTTCCACCGCGTTTGTCCGCGTGGCGGTGTAGCTCAGTCGGTAGAGCAAACGACTCATAATCGTTGTGTCGCCGGTTCAAGTCCGGCCATCGCTACCAAAACCGATTAAGCCCAGACCGGAAAGAAGGCATATCGTGGCCGCGAAGTCCACCGATGTCCGGCCAAAGATCACCTTGGCCTGCGAAGAGTGCAAGCACCGCAACTACATCACCAAGAAGAACCGGCGTAACGACCCGGACCGTCTGGAGCTGAAGAAGTTCTGCCCGAACTGCGGAACGCACCGGGCGCACCGCGAGTCGCGCTGAGACAGGCTTTCCCGAAACCGGGGTCGGACATCGGTCCGGCCCCGGTTTCGTCGTTCCGGGACAGACGGTTCGAGCGAGGGGAGTTCGCCCCGGTCATCGTCGGGGTCGGTACAGTCGCCCCTGTGACGATCAACACCGGAACTGACGAAGCGGTTGCCGCCGGCGACACCGAGCCCTTCGATCCCGCCGAGCATGCGGCCGCCATGGTGGGCCACCACTATCGCGTCGACGACTACTACGAAGTCGGGCGGGAGAAGGTGCGGGAGTACGCCCGCGCGGTGCAGGACTACCACCCGGTGCACTGGGAGGAAGAAATCGCCCGGGAGTACGGCTACCGCGGCCTGGTGGCCCCGCTGACGTTCATCTCCCTGGTCGGCATCCTGGCCCAGCGCAAGCTGTTCGAAGAGGTCGTCACCGGCTACGACCTGAGCCAGATCATGCAGACCGACCAGGTGCTGGAATTCGCCCGGCCGATCGTGGCCGGTGACCAGCTCACCTGCGATGTGTATCTGCATTCCTTCCGGCGCGCTTTCGGCGGCGACATGATGGTGACCAAGAACATCGTCACCGACCAGAACAACGAGCTGGTGCTCACCACCTACACGTCGCTGGTCGGGCGCAGCGGTGGTGATATCGATCCGAACATGTCGGCTGCGGTGCGGCAGGTGCTGATGCACGGCCTGGGCGACGAGGAGCCCAAGCACCGCGCACCGGCCGAGGTGCCGGCCGGGCCGCCGCCCGTCCCCGAGGTCACCCAGCCGGAGCCGCAGCACAGCGGCCGCGCCCTGGCATTCGACAGTGTGACCGCCGGCGACGAGCTGCCCACCCGGGTGGTCCGGCTCACCCGTGGTGATCTGGTCAACTATGCGGGCGTCTCCGGCGATGCCAACCCGATCCACTGGAGCGCCGAGGTGGCGAAGCTGGTGGGTCTGGACGATGTGGTCGCGCACGGCATGCTCACGATGGGCCTCGGCGGTGGCTTCGTGACCTCGTGGCTGGGCGATCCGGGCGCGGTCAAGGAATACAACGTGCGGTTCACCAGCCCGGTCTTCGTCGGCTACGACGCGCCGGCCGAGGTCGAGTACAGCGGTAAGGTGAAGTCGGTGGATCCGGAGACGCGGACGGCCGTCGTCGCCATCGTGGCGAAGGCGGGCGGTAAGCGGATCTTCGGCCGCGCCACCGCGACCGTTCAGCTGTCCTGACCGTGCGGATCGGGCCGATTGGCACAATCCGCGGTCGGTAACGTACACTCGGGTTCTCTGGGGTCACCAGCTGCTGCGCGCTGCTTCTCTTCTGCGCTGTCGGAGAGGACGCGGCGCGCATGTTGTGTGATGCCCAGGGCCCGGGTAGCTGGGTAGCTGGATACAACTGAATACCGACTGTGGTCGGACTTCCGGTTCGCGCGAACCGGTTTCGCGGTCCGACCGAAGGGGCGTAGCTCAATTGGCAGAGCAGCGGTCTCCAAAACCGCAGGTTGCAGGTTCAAGTCCTGTCGCCCCTGCCCTGAATGCCAGCGATGAGAGCGAGGAGACGGCGTGAGTGACGAGCGGGACACTCGCAACGGTGACGACGCCGCCCGGCCGAGTGGCAAGCGGTCCACCCGCCGGGCGCGTACCGCGTCGAGCTCCACGCCGGCCGATACCGGGTCGGTCGCCACGATCGACCGTTCCTCGGCGCGTAAGGCGGACAAGACCGGGCCGGCCGGGACGGGTAACCCGTTCAAGCGGCTGATCAAGTTCCTGCGAGAGGTCATCGCGGAACTGAAAAAGGTGATCTGGCCGAACAAGAAGCAGATGGTCACCTATACAACTGTTGTTCTGGTGTTCGTGATCTTCATGGTCGCGTTCATCGCCGGGTTGGATATGGCGTTCATCAAGGGTGTCGACTGGTTGTTCGGCTGAGTCCGACGCCACTGACGCCGGTTACCGATCCCGGGCGCCGATGACGGGTGATCCGTCACCCCCGGCCGGGCACCAGAGGATGTACGTGACGACACAGGAAGCGAGTGCCGCAGTGAGCACCCCGGAGAACGACACAGACAACGAGTTCCCGGTCGACGACGCCGTGGCGGCGGAGACCGCTGTCGACGAGGTCGAGGACACCGCGGCAGCTGCAGCGCAGGACGCCGAGCCCGTCGAGGAGCCGGAAGAGGTCGACCCCGTCGCCGCGATGAAGGCCGCCCTCCGCCGCGCCCCCGGTGACTGGTACGTCGTGCATTCCTACGCCGGCTACGAGAACAAGGTGAAGACCAACCTCGAGACCCGCGTGCAGAACCTGGGCCTGGAGGACTACATCTTCCAGGTCGAGGTGCCGACCGAAGAGGTCACCGAGATCAAGAACGGCCAGCGTAAGAACGTCAACCGCAAGGTGCTGCCCGGCTACATCCTGGTCCGGATGGATCTGAACAACGAGTCCTGGGGCGCGGTGCGCAACACCCCCGGTGTCACCGGTTTCGTCGGAATGACCGGTGGCAGCATGAGCGCCAAGCCCACCCCGCTCACCATCGGTGAAGTGGTGAAATTCCTGCTGCCGGCCGCCGAGCAGCAGAAGAAGCCGGCCGCCGCATCCGGTGCTGCCGCCGCAGCCACTCCGGAGGCCCCGGCCGGCGCCGCGCCGAAGCCGGTCATCGAGGTCGACTTCGAGGTCGGCGAATCGGTCACCGTCATGGACGGCCCGTTCGCCACGCTGCCCGCCAGCATCAGCGAGGTCAACGCCGAGCAGCAGAAGCTCAAGGTCCTGGTGTCGATCTTCGGTCGCGAGACGCCGGTCGAACTGAACTTCACCCAGGTCTCCAAGATCTAGCGCTCCGCGGCGGCCCGCTCGGCGGCACAGTCTTACGGCAACCGTAAGGAACACAAAACCCAAGGAAGAAAGATGCCCCCCAAGAAGAAGAAGCTCGCCGGGATCATCAAACTGCAGATCCAGGCCGGCCAGGCGAACCCGGCTCCGCCGGTCGGCCCGGCGCTCGGTCAGCACGGCGTCAACATCATGGAGTTCTGCAAGGCGTACAACGCCGCGACCGAGTCGCAGCGTGGCAACGTCGTGCCGGTCGAGATCTCGGTCTACGAGGATCGGTCGTTCGACTTCAAGCTGAAGACCCCGCCCGCGGCCAAGCTGCTGCTCAAGGCGGCCGGTGTGCAGAAGGGCTCGGCCGAGCCGCACCGCAACAAGGTCGCCAAGGTCTCCATGGACCAGGTCCGCGAGATCGCCAAGACCAAGCAGGCCGACCTGAACGCCAACGACCTCGATCAGGCCGCGAAGATCATCGCCGGCACTGCGCGGTCGATGGGTATCACGGTCGAGCGCTGAGCAGAACTCCAGGTGGGAGGGCCGGCCAGGCCCGGAAACCACATCTGAACCACGAATAAGGAACAGCGAAACATGGCAAAGCGAAGCAAGGCGTACCTCGCCGCGGCCGAGAAGGTCGATCGCGACAAGCTCTACTCCCCGCTGGCCGCCGCGCGGCTGGCCAAGGAGACCGCCAGCACCAAGACCGATGCGACCGTCGAGGTCGCCGTCCGGCTCGGCGTGGATCCCCGCAAGGCCGACCAGATGGTCCGTGGCACCGTGAACCTGCCGCACGGCACCGGTAAGACCGCCCGTGTGATCGTGTTCGCCGCCGGTGAGAAGGCCGCCGAGGCCGAGGCCGCCGGCGCCGACGCCGTGGGCGCCGAGGATCTGATCGAGCGGATCCAGGGCGGCTGGCTCGATTTCGACGCCGCGATCGCCACCCCGGATCAGATGGCCAAGGTCGGCCGGATCGCGCGCGTCCTGGGCCCGCGTGGTCTGATGCCGAACCCGAAGACCGGCACTGTCACCAACGACGTGACCAAGGCCGTGAACGAGATCAAGGGCGGCAAGATCAACTTCCGCGTCGACAAGCAGGCCAACCTGCACTTCGTCATCGGCAAGGCATCCTTCGCCGACAACGCGCTGGTGGAGAACTACGGCGCCGCCCTGGAGGAAGTCCTGCGGCTCAAGCCGTCGACCGCCAAGGGCCGCTACGTCAAGAAGGTCACGGTTTCGACCAACACCGGACCGGGCATCCCGGTGGACCCGAACCGCACCCGCAACCTCACCGAAGAGGACGCATGATCTTCGACAGGTAGCACCTGAACAACCGTGAGGGCGGGAACGCAACAGCGTTCCCGCCCTCACGGCGTTTCTGCGGCCGGAATCAGCTGCCGGTCGGGTCCGAATCGTTCTTACGCCAGCCGAGCAGGACGGATTCGCTGTGTTGCCGGCCCCAGGGCAGGAACAGGGCGACGACGACGGCGCAGGCCAGGACCGCGAGGGTGGCGACGAGGGAGGCGGCGTGGGCGCCTGCCATGGTGGCGATCTTCATATCGGTGATCAGGTTCTCCCGGGCCGGTTCCAGGAAGGGCGGCAGATCGGAGGCGCGGATCTCCAGGACGCTGATCGGGCTGGCCAGAACCAGGCTCTTCTGGTCGTCGTCCATGATTCCGCCGGGCACGTTCTCCAGGATCGGGGCGACGCGGGTGGTGTAGAAGGACGCGACGATGGAGCCGAGGACGGCGACGCCGAGGGTGCCGCCGACCTCGCGGGTGGTGTCGTTGACCGCCGATCCGGCACCCGCCTCGTTCAGCGGCAGCGAGGACATGATCGATTCGGTCGACGGGCCCTGCACGATGGCCATGCCGAGCGCCATGGCGACCATCGACGGCAGCACATCGGTCAGATAGGCGCTCTCGACGGTGACATGCCGGACCAGATACAGGCCGAGTCCGGTGAGCAGCAACCCGAACACGATCACGGGCGTGCTGCCGAAACGCTGCGCCAGCAGGGTGGCGACCGGAGCGCCGATGGCGACCGATACCGCGAACGGCAATGACGCGATACCGAATTCGAGCGGCGTGTATTCCCGGACGCCCTGGAAGTATTGGGTGATCAGGAACAGGAAGCCGAACATCGAGAAGTAGGCGACAGCGATTGCCAGCGCGGGAAACGAGAATCGCCGGTTCCGGAACAAACGCATATCGAGAATCGGTGTGCGCGTGCGCAATTCCCAGAGAACGAAACCGGTGAGCAACACGGCGCCGATCGCCCCGGTGCCGAGCGTGGTCGCCGAGGTCCAGCCGTTGTGTGGTGCTTCGATGATGGCCCAGACCAGCAGGGTGATACCGGCGACGGACAATCCGATGCCGGGCAGATCCAGCCGGCCGACCTCGGTGGAGCGGGATTCCGGCACCCAGGCCAGGGTGGCGGCGAAGGCGATCACTGCGACCGGCACATTGATCCAGAACACCGAATGCCAGCTGAAGTGCTCGAGCAGCCAGCCGCCGGTCACCGGGCCGATGGCGATGGCGAACCCGGCCATGGCGGTCCACGCGGCGATGGCCAGGGCGCGTTCGCGCCGGTCGGTGAAGATGTTGATGATCAGGGCGAGGGTGGCGGGAAACACCGCGGCTGCGAACACACCCATGGCGGCTCGTGCCGCGATCACCTCGGTCATCGAACCGGCGAGGGCGCCGCCGATCGACATGACGGCGATCCCGGCGAGACCGATCAGCATGATCCGGCGGCGGCCGTACCGGTCGCCCAGATTGCCGAAGGCGAGCAGCAGACCCGCGAAGGTCAACGTGTAGGCGTCGACGACCCATTGCAGGCCGCTGACGCCGGTGTGCAGCTGGACGCCGATGGAGGGCAGCGCCACGTTGACGATCGTGTTGTCCAGTACGACCAGCAGTTCGGCCAGGCAGATGACGGCCAGGGCGAGAAACCGCAACGGTCGCCGGTCCAGCGTCTTCGGTGGAGCGACTTCGATGGTGGTCATGGTCGATAGTGAAACAGATTACTGTCACCGAACGTAACAGTCAGAATTGTCTTTCTGGTCACTTCGAAGCATATGGTGTGGTATGTGTCACGAAACTGGTACTCCCGGCTGTTGATCTGTACCCCGTTTTGGCAGTTCGCCGCCGGTGCAGGTACATTGGACCTCGGTCGTCGACGAGTTCGACTGCCACCCGATTTCGTTCTACCGAAGACCGTTGGTCGTCGATCCCGTTCGCGGGTTCGATCGAAGGTCCGGCGACATTGCCGGCGGCCCACGCAGGGAGGACCGAGGCATCGGAACCTACGCGCCGCCATGGCGTCGCGATCATGTTCTTCTGCGCCCCGGAACGCTCTGCGTCCGGGGCGTTCGTTTTGTCGCCGGCCGTCTGATCGGTAGTTCGGTACCCGAACCGACATCAGAGAGGAGGCGAAGTATGGCAAATCCCGAGAAGGTCGCCGCGGTTGCGGAGATCAAGGAGCAGTTCGAGACCTCCACGGCCACCGTGGTCACGGAATACCGTGGTCTGTCCGTCGGTGCGATCACCGAACTGCGCCGTGCGCTCGGTGCCGGCGCCACGTACTCCGTCGCCAAGAACACCCTGGTCAAGCGGGCGGCCGCGGAAGCGGGCGTCGAGGGCCTGGACGAGCTGTTCGTCGGCCCGACCGCCATCACCTTCATCAAGGGTGAGCCGGTCGACGCTGCCAAGGCGCTGAAGAACTTCGGCAAGGAGCACAAGGCACTCGTCATCAAGGGCGGGTACATGGACGGCGCTGCGCTGTCCGTGTCCGAGGTCGAGAAGCTCGCCGACCTGGAGTCCCGCGAGGTCCTGCTGTCCAAGCTGGCCGGTGCGATGAAGGGCAACATGTCGAAGGCCGCGGCGCTGTTCCAGGCTCCCGCCTCGCAGGTGGCCCGGCTGTCTGCCGCCCTGCAGGACAAGAAGCAGGCCGAAGGCGCTGCCGAGTAATACCCGTCCGGCGCGAGCGCCGACGTAGACATTCGATTACCGAAAGGAAACAACAATGGCCAAGCTGTCCCAGGATGAGCTGCTCGACGTCTTCTCGGAGATGACCCTGCTCGAGCTGTCCGAGTTCGTGAAGGCGTTCGAGGAGAAGTTCGACGTCACCGCCGCTGCTCCGGCTGCCGCCGTGGTCGCCGCTGCTCCGGGTGCCGCTGCCCCGGCCGAGGAGGAGAAGGACGAGTTCGACGTCATCCTCGAGGGTGCCGGCGACAAGAAGATCCAGGTCATCAAGGTGGTCCGTGAGGTCGTCTCCGGCCTGGGCCTGAAGGAGGCCAAGGAGCTCGTCGAGGGTGCCCCGAAGGCGCTGCTCGAGGGTGTCGACAAGGAGGCCGCCGAGGCCGCCAAGACCAAGCTGGAAGAGGCCGGTGCCAAGGTCTCGCTGAAGTAATTCACTTCCGGCATTGTGCGAACGGGTGGTCCCCTATGGGGGCCGCCCGTTCCTCGTTTTCCGGGACATGCGACTGTTGTGGGGAGCAGAACAAAACGGATGAGGTTACTCTTCGGTCATGTAGGGGTGTGCCCTGTCTCACCGATGGGTTACAGTGACCGGACCCACTGTGACGTGACGCACCGCCGGAAAACGCGCGCGGTACGCGGGGTGGGCTGCTCGCAGGGAAGCAATGGAGGTTGGCGTGGGCGTCGAGGTCAGGACCGAAAGCGTAACGAAGTCGTTCGGTTCCCAGCGGATTTGGCAGGACGTCTCCCTGACTCTGCCCTCCGGCGAGGTGAGCGCGCTGCTCGGCCCGTCCGGTACCGGTAAGTCGGTGTTCCTGAAGTCGTTGATCGGCCTGCTGCGCCCGGAGCGCGGGTCCATCTACATCGACGGCACCGATATCACCACCTGCTCCAACAAGGAGCTCTACGAGATTCGCAAGCTGTTCGGCGTGCTCTTCCAGGACGGCGCGCTGTTCGGTTCGATGAATCTGTTCGACAATGTCGCCTTCCCGCTCCGTGAGCACACGAAGAAGTCGGAGAGCGAGATCCGGCAGATCGTGATGGAGAAGCTGGAGCTGACCGGTCTGCTCGGCGCCGAGGGCAAACTGCCCGGCGAGATCTCCGGCGGTATGCGCAAGCGCGCCGGCCTGGCCCGCGCGCTGGTGCTGGATCCGCAGATCATTCTGGTCGACGAGCCGGACTCCGGTCTGGACCCGGTGCGTACCTCGTACCTGGCGCAGTTGCTGATCAACATCAACGCGCAGATCGACGCCACGATCCTGATCGTGACGCACAACATCAACCTGGCCCGGACCGTGCCGGACAACATCGGCATGCTGTTCCGCCGGCAGCTGGTCATGTTCGGTCCGCGTGAGGTGCTGCTGACCTCGGAAGAGCCGGTCGTCAAGCAGTTCCTCAACGGCCGGATGATCGGCCCGATCGGCATGTCCGAGGAGAAGGACGAAGCCCAGATGGCCCGCGAGCAGGCGCTGGTCGACGCCGGTCACCATCATGGCGGCGCCGAGGAGATCGAGGGGATCATCCCGCAGATGCGGGCGGAGCCGGGGATGCCGGTCCGGCAGGCGGTCATCCGCCGCCAGGCCCGGGTGCGCGAGATCATGCACACCCTGCCGCATGCCGCGCAGGTGGCGATCCAGGACTCGCTGGCCGATTCGGATTCCGAGGCCACCCAGGTGCTGCCCGCCTACTCGGAGGCGACCTTCGACAAGACCGTTCCGAACGGCCCGGTCAACGGCTGAATCTCCGGCAGATCGGATCGGGCCCCGGCGACCGCGCCGGGGCCCGATCCGTGTCCGGACCGTCCCGGCCCGGGCGGCTCGTCCGGGTGGTCCGGGGCGCCGGGTGCAGCCCGCGTAGCGGTGAGTTGCCTTCTGCCCGCCGGGGTCCGAGCACTTGACGCGGACTGCCGGATTCCGTCACTCTTGTCACAGCAGGGGTGTCCGGAGGCGGTTGCCCCCAGTGTTCGGACAGCGGCGCGGCCAGCGTCTGTCGGGTTCGGCGCGTTTGCCACGCGGAACACCGTGTGGATGGTATGTTGACACGCCCTTCTATAAGGGTGTAAGTTTGGACGTTGCGCTGGCTGCCTCCTGTCCATACCTCGATCTGCACACGTGAGTTCCACCTTCCGGTGTTACTTCCGCTGCTGCCTGTTCGGGTCTCGATCAGGTCGTGACCAGCAAGAATCTCAACGTAGCAGGCAAGCGACGGTCGCGGACCACCACGCGACGCGCGTGAGGTGCTGGAAGGACGCATCTTGGCAGTCTCCACCCAGACCAAGGCTGGAATCCCGGGGGCCCCGAAGCGGGTTTCCTTCGCGAAGATCCGAGAGCCTCTCGAGGTGCCCGGACTTCTCGACCTACAAACGGACTCGTTCGCCTGGTTGGTCGGTTCGCCCGATTGGCGCGAGCGCGTCGCGGCCCGCGGCGAAGCGGGCCTGGCGGGCGGACTGGAGGAGGTGCTCGAGGAGCTCTCGCCGATCGAGGACTTCTCCGGCTCCATGTCCCTGTCCTTCTCCGATCCGCGCTTCGAAGAGGTCAAGGCCTCCATCGAGGAGTGCAAGGAAAAGGACATGACCTACGCGGCGCCGTTGTTCGTCACCGCGGAGTTCATCAACAACAACACCGGCGAGATCAAGTCGCAGACGGTGTTCATGGGCGACTTCCCGATGATGACCGACAAGGGCACGTTCATCATCAACGGCACCGAGCGTGTCGTGGTTTCGCAGCTGGTCCGGTCCCCGGGCGTGTACTTCGATCACTCGATCGACAAGACCACCGAAAAGGACCTGCACAGCGTCCGCGTCATCCCGAGCCGTGGCGCCTGGCTGGAATTCGACGTGGACAAGCGCGACACCGTGGGTGTGCGCATCGACCGCAAGCGCCGGCAGCCGGTCACCGTGCTGCTGAAGGCACTGGGCCTGACCACCGAGGAGATCGTCGAGCGCTTCGGCTTCTCCGAGATCATGATGTCCACCCTGGAGAAGGACAGCACCCCGGGGCAGGACGAGGCGCTGCTGGACATCTACCGCAAGCTGCGTCCGGGTGAGCCGCCGACCAAGGAGTCCGCGCAGACTCTGCTGGAGAACCTTTTCTTCAAGGAGAAGCGCTACGACCTGGCCCGCGTCGGCCGCTACAAGATCAACAAGAAGCTGGGCATCCACGTCGGTGAGCCGGTCACCAGCTCGGTGCTGACCAAGGAAGACATCGTCACCACCATCGAGTACCTGGTGCGCCTGCACGCCGGGGACACCAGCATGACCGCGCCCGGTGGTCAGGAAGTGCCGGTCGAGGTCGACGACATCGACCACTTCGGCAACCGCCGCCTGCGCACCGTGGGTGAGCTGATCCAGAACCAGATCCGGGTCGGCCTGTCCCGGATGGAGCGGGTCGTCCGCGAGCGGATGACCACCCAGGACGTCGAGGCGATCACGCCGCAGACCCTGATCAACATCCGCCCGGTGGTCGCCGCGATCAAGGAGTTCTTCGGAACCTCCCAGCTGTCGCAGTTCATGGACCAGAACAACCCGCTGTCCGGCCTGACCCACAAGCGCCGCCTGTCGGCGCTGGGCCCCGGCGGTCTGTCCCGGGAACGCGCCGGCCTGGAAGTCCGTGACGTGCACCCCTCGCACTACGGCCGGATGTGCCCGATCGAGACCCCGGAAGGCCCGAACATCGGCCTGATCGGTTCGCTGTCGGTGTACGCGCGGGTCAACCCGTTCGGGTTCATCGAGACCCCGTACCGCAAGGTCGTCGAGGGCCGGGTCACCGACGAGGTGGTCTACCTGACCGCCGACGAGGAGGACCGGCACGTCCGCGCCCAGGCCAACTCGCCGCTGGACGCCGACGGCCGTTTCGTCGACGACCGCGTGCTGGTGCGCCGGGCCGGTGAAGAGGTCGAATTCGCCTCGCCGACCGAGGTCGACTTCATGGACGTCTCGCCGCGCCAGATGGTGTCGGTCGCGACCGCGATGATTCCGTTCCTCGAGCACGACGACGCCAACCGTGCCCTGATGGGCGCGAACATGCAGCGTCAGGCCGTGCCGCTGATCCGTTCCGAGTCCCCCGTGGTGGGCACCGGTATGGAGCTGCGGGCCGCGGTCGACGCCGGCGATGTGGTCGTCAACGACCTGGCCGGTGTGGTCGAGGAGGTCTCCGCCGACTACGTCACGGTGATGGCCGACGACGGCAGCCGCAAGTCCTACCGGCTGCGCAAGTTCAACCGCTCCAACCAGGGCACCTGCTCCAACCAGCGTCCGATCGTGGACGAGGGCCAGCGGGTCGAACAGGGCCAGGTCCTCGCCGACGGCCCCTGCACCGAGAACGGTGAGATGGCGCTCGGCAAGAACCTGCTCGTGGCGATCATGCCGTGGGAAGGCCACAACTACGAGGACGCGATCATCCTCAGCCAGCGGCTGATCGAGGACGACACCCTCACCTCGATCCACATCGAGGAGCACGAGATCGATGCCCGCGACACCAAGCTGGGCGCCGAGGAGATCACCCGGGATATCCCGAACGTCTCCGACGAGGTCCTCGCCGACCTGGACGAGCGCGGCATCATCCGGATCGGTGCCGAGGTCCGCGACGGCGACATCCTGGTCGGCAAGGTCACCCCGAAGGGCGAGACCGAGCTGACCCCCGAGGAGCGGCTGCTGCGCGCGATCTTCGGTGAGAAGGCGCGCGAGGTCCGCGACACCTCGCTGAAGGTGCCGCACGGCGAGTCCGGCAAGGTCATCGGCATCCGGGTGTTCTCCCGCGAGGACGACGACGACCTGCCTCCGGGCGTGAACGAGCTTGTCCGGGTGTACGTGGCACAGAAGCGCAAGATCCAGGTCGGCGACAAGCTGGCCGGCCGCCACGGCAACAAGGGCGTCATCGGCAAGGTGCTGCCGACCGAGGACATGCCGTTCCTGCCGGACGGCACCCCGGTGGACATCATCCTGAACACCCACGGTGTGCCGCGTCGTATGAACGTCGGCCAGGTGCTGGAAACCCATCTGGGCTGGATCGGCAAGGCCGGTTGGCAGGTTCAGATCGCCGGCGACGGCAGCCGGCCGGACTGGGCGCAGACGCTGCCGGAGGAGATGCTGGGTGCCCCGGCGGACTCCAATATCGCGACGCCGGTCTTCGACGGTGCCCGCGACGACGAGCTGGCCGGTCTGCTCGGCTCGACCCTGCCGAACCGCGACGGCGAGCGCATGGTCGACGAGAACGGCAAGGCGACCCTGCTCGACGGCCGCTCCGGCGAGCCGTTCCCGTTCCCGGTCGCGGTCGGTTACATGTACATCCTGAAGCTGCACCACCTGGTCGACGACAAGATCCACGCCCGTTCGACCGGCCCGTACTCGATGATCACCCAGCAGCCGCTGGGTGGTAAGGCGCAGTTCGGTGGTCAGCGTTTCGGTGAGATGGAGTGCTGGGCCATGCAGGCCTACGGTGCGGCGTACACGCTGCAGGAACTCCTGACCATCAAGTCCGACGACGTGGTGGGCCGAGTGAAGGTCTACGAGGCGATCGTCAAGGGCGAGAACATTCCGGAGCCGGGCATTCCGGAATCGTTCAAGGTGCTCCTGAAGGAACTCCAGTCGCTGTGCCTCAATGTCGAGGTGCTGTCGTCGGACGGCGCGGCCATCGCGATGTCCGACGGCGACGACGAGGACCTGGAGCGCGCGGCGGCCAACCTGGGCATCAACCTGTCCCGGAACGAAGCGGCCACCGTCGACGATCTGGCGAACTAGGCGTAGCGGCCGGGCCGGTACCCACCGGCCCGGCCACTCGCGCTCGACCTACTAGTGAACTTTTGCTCGTATCGGACCCGAACAGGGGAAAGGAAGTTACGTGCTAGACGTCAACTTCTTCGATGAACTCAAGATCGGCCTGGCCACCGCCGAGGACATCCGTAACTGGTCCTACGGTGAGGTGAAGAAGCCGGAGACGATCAACTACCGCACGCTCAAGCCGGAGAAGGACGGCCTGTTCTGCGAGAAGATCTTCGGGCCCACCCGGGACTGGGAGTGCTACTGCGGTAAGTACAAGCGTGTCCGCTTCAAGGGCATCATCTGTGAGCGCTGTGGCGTCGAGGTCACCCGCGCCAAGGTGCGTCGCGAGCGGATGGGTCATATCGAGCTGGCCGCGCCGGTCACCCACATCTGGTACTTCAAGGGCGTCCCCTCGCGCCTGGGTTACCTGCTGGACCTGGCGCCGAAGGATCTCGAGAAGATCATCTACTTCGCCGCGTACGTGATCGTCGCGGTGGACGAGGAGCTGCGGCACAACGAACTCTCCACCCTCGAGGCGGAGATGGAGGTCGAGAAGAAGGCCGTCGCCGATCAGCGCGACGCCGACCTCGAGGCCCGCGCGCAGAAGCTGGAAGCCGATATCGCCGAGCTGGAGGCCGAGGGCGCCAAGTCCGACGTCCGCCGCAAGGTGAAGGACGGCGGCGAGCGTGAGATGCGCCAGATCCGGGACCGGGCCCAGCGTGAGCTGGATCGCCTGGAGGAGATCTGGACCACCTTCACCAAGCTGTCGGTCAAGCAGCTGATCGTCGACGAGGTGCTCTACCGTGAGCTCGTCGACCGTTACGGTGAGTACTTCACCGGCGCGATGGGTGCGGAGTCCATCCAGAAGCTGATGGAGGGCTTCGATATCGAGGCCGAGGCCGAGTCGCTGCGCGAGACCATCCGCACCGGCAAGGGCCAGAAGAAGCTGCGTGCGCTCAAGCGGCTCAAGGTCGTCGCGGCGTTCCAGAACAACAACAACTCGCCGATGGGCATGGTCCTGGACGCGGTGCCGGTGATCCCGCCGGAACTGCGGCCGATGGTTCAGCTCGACGGTGGCCGTTTCGCCACCTCCGACCTGAACGACCTGTACCGCCGCGTGATCAACCGCAACAACCGCCTCAAGCGACTGATCGACCTCGGTGCGCCCGAGATCATCGTCAACAACGAGAAGCGGATGCTGCAGGAGTCGGTGGACGCGCTGTTCGACAACGGCCGTCGTGGCCGGCCGGTGACCGGTCCCGGTAACCGCCCGCTCAAGTCGCTGTCGGATCTGCTCAAGGGCAAGCAGGGCCGGTTCCGGCAGAACCTGCTCGGTAAGCGTGTCGACTACTCCGGCCGTTCGGTCATCGTCGTCGGCCCGCAGCTGAAGCTGCACCAGTGCGGTCTGCCCAAGCTGATGGCCCTGGAGCTGTTCAAGCCGTTCGTGATGAAGCGCCTGGTCGACCTGAACCACGCGCAGAACATCAAGTCCGCCAAGCGGATGGTGGAGCGGCAGCGGCCGCAGGTGTGGGACGTCCTCGAAGAGGTCATCGGCGAGCATCCGGTGATGCTGAACCGTGCGCCCACGCTGCACCGCCTCGGCATCCAGGCCTTCGAACCGCAGCTGGTCGAGGGCAAGGCCATCGAGCTGCACCCGCTGGTGTGTGAGGCCTTCAACGCCGACTTCGACGGTGACCAGATGGCCGTGCACCTGCCGCTGTCGGCGGAGGCGCAGGCCGAGGCCCGCATCCTGATGCTGTCCTCGAACAACATCCTGTCGCCGGCGTCCGGCCGCCCGCTGGCTATGCCGCGTCTGGACATGGTCACCGGTCTGTACTTCCTGACCCGGATCGACGAGGACGCGCCCGGCACCTACCGGGCCGCCGAAGGCGACGAGCCCGAGGTCGGCGTGTTCTCTTCGCCGGCCGAGGCGCAGATGGCGGTGGACCGTGGTGAGCTGACCATGCGGTCGCTGATCAAGGTGCGGCTGACCGACCAGCGTCCGCCGAAGGAGATCGAGGCCGAGCTGTTCCCCGAGGGCTGGCAGCCCGGCGACGCCTGGCTCGCCGAGACCACCCTGGGCCGGGTGCTGTTCAACGAGCTGCTGCCGCCGGACTACGCGTTCATCAACGAGCAGATGCCGAAGAAGCGGCAGGCCACGATCATCAACGATCTGGCCGAGCGCTACCCGATGATCGTGGTCGCGCAGACCGTCGACAAGATGAAGGACGCCGGTTTCTACTGGGCCACCCGGTCCGGTGTCACCGTCTCCATGTCCGACGTGCTGGTGCCGCCGAACAAGGCGGAGATCATGGAGCGCTACGAGGCGCAGTCCGATCAGATCGAGAAGAAGTACCAGCGTGGTGCGCTCGATCACCAGGAGCGCAACAACGCCCTGGTCAAGATCTGGCAGGAGGCGACCGAAGAGGTCGGTAAGGCGCTGCGGGATCACTACCCCGCCGACAACCCGATCATCACGATCGTCGACTCGGGTGCGACCGGTAACTTCACCCAGACCCGTACCCTCGCCGGGATGAAGGGTCTGGTGACGAACCCGAAGGGTGAGTTCATCCCGCGCCCGATCAAGTCCTCGTTCCGTGAGGGCCTGACCGTGCTCGAGTACTTCATCAACACCCACGGTGCGCGTAAGGGTCTGGCCGACACCGCGCTGCGTACCGCGGACTCGGGCTACCTGACCCGTCGTCTGGTGGACGTCTCGCAGGACGTCATCGTGCGCGAGAACGACTGTGGCACCGA
This sequence comes from Nocardia sp. KT25-26, assembly GCF_056627695.1. Classification (NCBI taxonomy): domain Bacteria; kingdom Bacillati; phylum Actinomycetota; class Actinomycetes; order Mycobacteriales; family Nocardiaceae; genus Nocardia; species Nocardia sp. KT25-26. The sequence goes on from NZ_CM152813.1 coordinate 960,136, forward strand.
ACGCGGCATCACCGTGCCGATCGCGGAGAAGCAGGCCGACGGCACGCTGATCCGGGACGCGCACGTGGAGACCTCCGCGTACGCCCGGACGCTGGCCGCCGACGCCCTCGACGAGCAGGGCAACGTGGTCGTCGCCAAGGGTGCCGACCTGGGCGATCCGGCGATCGAGGCGCTGCTCGAGGCCGGTATCACCGACGTCAAGGTTCGCTCCGTGCTGACCTGTGCCACCGGCACCGGCGTCTGCGCCGTCTGCTACGGCCGTTCGATGGCGACCGGCAAGCTGGTCGACATCGGTGAGGCCGTCGGTATCGTCGCCGCCCAGTCCATCGGTGAGCCCGGTACCCAGCTGACCATGCGTACCTTCCACCAGGGTGGTGTCGCCGGCGACGACATCACCGGTGGTCTGCCGCGTGTCCAGGAGCTGTTCGAGGCCCGGGTCCCCAAGGGCAAGGCCCCGATCGCCGAGGTCTCCGGCCGGGTCCGGCTGGAGGACGACGACCGCTTCTACAAGATCACCATCATTCCGGACGACGGTTCCGACGATGTGGTCTACGACAAGCTGTCGAAGCGTCAGCGGCTGCGCGTGTTCAAGCACGACGACGGCACCGAACGGCTGCTCTCCGACGGCGACCACGTCGAGGTCGGCCAGCAGCTGCTCGAGGGTGCTGCCGATCCGCACGAGGTGCTGCGCGTCATGGGCCCGCGTCAGGTGCAGGTGCACCTGGTCCACGAGGTCCAGGAGGTGTACCGGTCGCAGGGTGTGTCCATCCACGACAAGCACATCGAGACGATCGTCCGGCAGATGCTGCGCCGGGTGACCATCATCGATTCGGGTGCCACCGAATTCCTGCCCGGCTCGCTCACCGAGCGCGCCGACTTCGAGGCAGCGAACCGCCGGGTGGTGGCCGAGGGCGGCGAGCCGGCTTCCGGCCGTCCGGTGCTGATGGGTATCACCAAGGCCTCGCTGGCCACGGATTCGTGGCTGTCGGCGGCGTCCTTCCAGGAGACCACTCGCGTGCTGACGGATGCGGCGATCAACACCCGCTCCGACAAGCTGATCGGTCTCAAGGAGAACGTCATCATCGGTAAGCTCATCCCGGCCGGTACCGGTATCAACCGTTACCGCAACATCCAGGTGCAGCCGACCGAGGAGGCCCGGGCCGCCGCGTACGCGGTGCCGTCCTACGACGACACCTACTACAGCCCGGAGGGCTTCGGTACCACCACCGGTGCCGCGGTCCCGCTGGACGACTACGGATTCAGCGACTACCGGTAATCCGGTAGCGCTCTCCTCGACTGTGGCCCCCGCTCTTCGAGCGGGGGCCACAGTTGTGTCCGCAGGCCGTAGCCTGGAAGGTATGGCAGGCAAGGAAATCGACCGGACCCGGGCGCGTGCCGCGTGGGCGACGGTCAAGCAGAGTCCGTTCATCACTGCGGTGGCCGCCGCACCGTTCGTGCTGGTGCTGGTGGGAGTCTGGTGGCTGCTGGGCGGGTTCGCCGCCTTCGTGCTGCTGCTTGTGATGGCGGGGGTGGTCGTGGTCGGCGGCAAGCTACTGCGCTGACCGGTTGATCGTCGGTGGTCGGTCGAGGGGCGGCCGCTCGGCTCGACGTCCTGGGGGGCAGCGCGGTACGCTCCAAATATACGGTTCCGTATATTTGGAGGTCGGTATGACGTTGCCACCGGGACAACGTGCGGTCGAGGGATTTCCGCGATTCGGCACCCATCTGCACCATCCGCCACCGCCGGTTCCGGCCGATCCGGTGCTCGAGATCATCGGCCCGGACGGGGAAGAGTTCACGCTGCCGCTGACCGAGGTCACCGAATCGACGCGGTGCCAGGTCACGGCCGACTTCCACTGTGTCGCCGGGTGGTCGGCGACCGGACTGCGCTGGGCCGGGGTGCCGTTCGAGGCATTCTTCCAGGACCTGGTGGCGCCGCGACTCACCGCACCGGAATCGATCACCCACGTCGAATGCGCAGGGGCGGACGGGGTCCGGTCGATCGCGCTGCTCGACGATCTCCGCGCCGAGGACGTCCTGATCGCCGACCGGTTGAACGGCCGGCCCCTGGACGGCGACCACGGCGCTCCGGTGCGGCTGGTCAGCCCGGGGCAGTACGGTTTCGTCAACATCAAGCATCTGTGCCGCGTCGAGTTCCACGCCGGCACCCCGCCGGTTCCCGACCGCTGGTCACCGCTGGCGTCGCATGCGCGCGCCCGGGTGTGGGAGGAGGAACGCCACCGGGTGCTGCCGGGCCGGGTGGTCCGGCCGGTCTACCGGATGCTGATCGGGCCGATTCGCGCATTGAGCGCCCGCGGTAGCCGCTGAGCGCGCTGCACCGGTCTCGGGTGCGCGGAGGTGGGTGGTCAGCGATCGCCCATGTCGAGCCGCGTGGGACGCAGCACCACGATGCCGGGGATGGTGGCCACGTACTCGCCCAGCGGCTGGTCCACCACCCGGTCGTATCGGTCCAGCGAGGAGGCGTTGCGGAACATCGGGCCATCGGGCGTCTGCCGCACGATGCCGACGTGGGTCACGTCCAGCCCGGCCGCGGGGGAGTAGGCGCCGAGGTAATCGCCGGTGCGCAGGGTGCCGAGCAGGTCGGCATCGACCGCTTCGGCCGGGATGAAGGTGATGTCCCGGGCTGTAACCGGCAGCCCGGGCAGATAGCGGCCGCCGTCGGGCTTCACGTTCAGCTGCTTGCCGACGGTGACCGCCGCGGGGCTCAGCTCGGCCGTGACATCGGTGGCGGCCGAGCCGGCGTAGGCCCAGTCGGTGAAGAAATGCCGGCGGTGCTGGAAACCGACCAGCCCGTTCCGATAGCGGGTGCGGACCACGGCGGATACGAATTCGTCGCGGGTGCGCGCCTCGGTGAGGGCATGGACGTAGTCGAGGTAGGTGAAACAGTCCAGGCCGCGGAAGTCGATCACCAGCTGTTCGTCCCGGGTGGCCGAGCCGACCAGCATGCCCGCCCGGTACGGGCGGCCCAGGAACAGCTCCGACAGGGTATCGATCAGTTCGGCCCGATCGGCGGTCCCCGCTTCCGCGCGCAGCGCCAGTGCCTCGTCCAGCAGCGCGGCGGTGGATTCGTCGAGCGGAACCCGATCGGGCCGGGCCTGCGCCGCCGCGGGCAGGGATCCACCGGCGAGCACCAGCACGATCAGCAGGAGGCGAACGATCAGGCGCACGGCGATCTCCTCACTCGGTCCGGGACGGCCACCAGCCTAGCGGCGGCGTCCACCGGGCCGGGGCGGGATCAGCGGCCCGGCCCGATCGGCGTCGTCGTGGCCACGGCATCCGGTGGTGGTACCCGCCGGACGCCCGGACAGGTCTTGCCGACCAGATGGCATTTCGCCTCGAAGCCCTGCGGGAGCCAGCTGCCCGCCCGGTACACCGGGTGCTCCGGGAAGTGCTTGTGGGCGGCCAGGACGAACAGCAGCACCGCCCACCGGGTGCGGATCAGCAATTGGTGCAGGGTGCCCTGACGATCCCGGATCCGGCAGCAGAATCCGGTCGGGTCGTGCAGGTCGACGGTATCCAGATCCCGCCAGTACAGCGAGAACGAGTGCACCGGGTTACCCAGGTGGATCCGCTGCTCGGAGATCATCACCCGGCCGGGATGGTCGGCGACCCAATGCGGTTGCGCGGCAGCGGTCGGCAACCACCACATCGGACTGGTCACGGTGCGGGTGTACGTCGGCGGCGGCAGGACGGCGGCCGGATTGCCGCCGGTGCGCCACCGATACCAGGTCGCCGAACCGTCACCGAGGCAGACCTCACCCGGATGCAACCGAGCGCGGGTGGGATGCGAACGCAGAACTCCCATCCGCCCGTTGCGCAGCAGATCGAGGATGCCGCTGGTGTACAGCAGGTGATCGTCGAACCAGCCCCAGCCGACCTGCGCCGCCAGTGCCCGATCGATATCGGCCAGCGGGTTCTCCATCGGCCCCTCCCACAGATCGTCGATGCCGCGCTCACCTTACCGGCGGCCGGCATCGACGACCGGTGCGGTCATGAGGAGCTCGATGCTGTGGATTCCGCCGGCCGGGGCCGAGCCGGTGCGGTGCGGCCGTGCGTGGTGTACAGGGTGAGGCCGACAAAGGTGAGACCGCCGACCAGATTTCCGAGCACGGTCGGGATCTCGTTCCAGATCAGGTAGTCGCTCACCGAGAAGTCGCCGCCGAGTAGCAGCCCGGAGGGGAACAGGAACATGTTGACGATGGAGTGCTCGAAACCCATGTAGAAGAACAGCATGATCGGCATCCACATGGCGATCACCTTGCCGGACACCGAGGTCGACATCATGGCTGCTACGACACCGGTGGAAACCATCCAGTTGCACAGGACGGCGCGGATGAACAGCGTCAGCATGCCGGCGGCCCCGTGGTCGGCGTAGCCGACGGTCCGGGATTCACCGATCGCCCCGAGTCGTTGCCCGACCTCGTTGGGATCCATATCGAATCCCATGGTGACGATGATGGCCATCATCACTGCGACGGTGAAGGCACCGGCGAAGTTCCCGATGAACACCAGACCCCAGTTGCGTAGCATCGCCCGGACAGTCACTCCGCGCCGCTTATCGATCAGGGCCAGCGGAACCAACGTGAAAACACCGGTGAGCAGGTCGAATCCGAGTAGGTACAACATACAGAAGCCGACCGGGAACAACACGGCTCCCAGCAACGGTTCACCGGTCTGCACCGTGATCGTGACGGCGAACGCGGCCGCCAGGGCGAGGATGGCGCCCGCCATGTAGGCGCGGATCACCGTGTCCCGAGTCGACATGAAAGCCTTCGCCTCGCCGGCGTCGACCATCTTGCCGACGAAGTCGGCGGGTTGCAGGTACGACATGGCACATTCCTTCCTCGAGTTCGAGCGCAGTCTGCGACATGCGCATGTCCCCTCGGTGACGTAGCGGATGCGCCCATGTTTCGGCCGAGTTCGCGTCCGCGCACCGAAAGTGCATGCCGAGTGTGTTGCACTGCGGTCACTTTCGGTGCCGTTTGTGAGGTCTGGGTTAACACCTGCGGCTCGGGGCGCGGAGGGTGCCCCTGCGGTGCGAGGCTGTCCGGTGAATCCGACCGGAGGAGTGCCGATGCAACCGATCATGAGCAGAACTGTCGCCGCGGATCTCGTCGTGGCGGCGCGGATCCGGAAGGGGCTGAGCTGGGCCGAGATCGCCGAGAAGATCGGGGCGCCCCTGGTGTGGACCACCGCGGCGCTGCTCGGTCAGCATCCGATGACCGCTGAGCAGGCAGCGTCGGTCTGCGGGTTGCTCGAACTCGACGAGGCCGTCGCCGAGGCATTGCGGCACCAGCCGGTCCGCGGCACCTCGGCCGCGGTGCAGGCGGACCCGGTGATCTATCGCTTCACCGAAGCGCTGGCGGTCTACGGCCCCGCACTGAAGGAACTGATCCACGAGGAATTCGGCGACGGCATCATGAGTGCGATCAACTTCAAGGTCGACTTCGCTCGCCGGCCAGATCCGGACGGGGACCGGGTGGTGGTCACCTTCGACGGCAAATTCCTCGACTACCGCTGGTGACCACCTACTACGCCGATCAGGGGGCTCCGGTGGCGTAGGCGATCGCGGCATCGATCGCGGGCTGTCCGCCGGCGGCGGCATACGCTGCCATCGCGCCGATGGCGGCGCCGGCCACGGTGGCCAGCGGGACGGTGATGAAGTCCAGGACGAACAGGCCGAGCGGGAAGCCGAGCACGAAACCGATGGCGCCGCCGATCACGGCGCCGGTGGTGATCTCCGGCTGCAGCCGTTCGGTCTCGGCGAAGAACCGGTCCGCGGCGCTGATATCGCGCAACGGTGCATCGGTGGCGCCGTCCGGGGTCAGCGTGAGCTCGGTGCCGGTCTCGTCGATCTCCGGGATCAGCGCCACCTCGTGCTCCTCCGCCCGCACCAGCATCGGCAGGGCGGCGACGATCTCGCCGTCCGCATCGGTGACGGCGACGATCTCACCGTCTTCGATCAGTTCGAAGCGCCCGGCATCCAGGATCGCCGACACTCCGTGCCGGTCCTCGGTCAGGCCCACCTCGTAGCCGACTCCGTCCACCACGCCCGTCAATTCGGGTGCCGTCGTCGCGGCCGGTTCCGGTGCGGGCCGGGCATGTGCGGTGGCAGGTCCGGCGGCGACGAGTGCCGCACTGACCAGTGCGACAGCGGTGAATCCGGAGAAACGCATCATCCTCTTCCTGTTCGGTGACCGACGCGGCTGCCACCGGGAAACGGCAGCACGGTCCGCGTCGCCGCGCGACCGGCACGGCGACTCGCGAACAAGATACCGGGGCCGGCCGAGATCCGATGCGCTCCGCCCGGATTCCGGCACCTGTGACAAAAACGTTGGGTGGTCAGCCGGGTGTGGTGAGGCGGCGGCGCCGCGGTTTCAGTTGCAGCGGCGGCAGCGGGGGCGCCGGAATGCGCTGCTCCGGCGGGTGTCCGGCGATATCGCCGAACCGGGTGGTGTCGTGCTCGGCCCAGGCGGTGCGGGCGGCGACGATCTCGGCATGGCTGCGGGCGACGAAGTTCCACCACATCACCAGTTCCTCGCCGAACGGTGCACCGCCGATGAGCACGGCGTGCGCGCCCGGTGCGCTGGTGATGGTCAGCTCGGCTCGGTCGCTGCCCAGGTAGAGCAGCGGGCCCGGGGTGAGCTCGTCGCCGGTGACCCGTACGGAGCCGTCGATCACCAGCAGGGCGTGCTCGAAGCCCGGGTCGAGCGGCACCGTGACGACTGCGCCGGGCGCCAGATGCAGGTCGGCACCGATGATCGGGGTGTAGGCGGTGGCCGGTGAGGTCACGCCGGCGAACGTGCCGATCAGCACCACGGCACGCAGCCCGTCGCGCCGGAAGGTCGGCAGGTTCCGGTGCTGTTCGAAGTGCGGTGCGATGCCGGTCCGGTCTCCGGGCAACGCGATCCACAACTGCAGGCCGTGCCCGGCCGGGGCCTGCCGGTCCGCGTATTCGGAATGTGCGATGCCGCGGCCGGAGGTCATCAGATTCAACTGGCCCGGCTCGATCAGCACATCCGAACCGACCGAATCCCGATGCCGGACGCGGCCCTCGAACGGCCAGGTCACCGTCTGCAACCCGATATGCGGGTGCGGATCGATATCCGGCGGGGCACCGGTCCTGGTCACCTTCGGGGAACCGAAATGATCGAGGAAACACCAGGCGCCCACGGTCGGCAGATCCCGCTGCGGCAGCACCCGCTCCACGAACACCCCGCGCACCCCGCCCAGCGGAACCTCGCGCGCCGGATAACGGCAGGTCACCGGACCTGGACCGGGCGCAGGACGGCACAGCGACTCACCCGGATTCGCCTCCAGATCGCTCACGGGTCACCTCGCTCCGCTCGGCGCCCCGTGCGCGAGGCGCGCTGTGCTGGTCGGTTCGCTCGCAGGCTCGCTCACGGGTCACCTCGCTCCGCTCGGCGCCCCGTGCGCGAGGCGCGCTGTGCTGGTCGGTTCGCTCACCGGACCACGCCTTTGCCCAGTACATGTGGATCCAGTTCGGGGTGCTTCTCCAGGTAGCGCACGATGAACGGGCAGTGCGCCTGGATCACCCGGCCGCGAGCGATCACATCGGCCAGTGCGGCGTCGGCGAGGGCACCGGCAAGGCCCTTTCCGGCGAAGGCATCGTCGACCTCGGTGTGGACGAAGTCGGTGATGTCGTCGCGTTCCACGTATTCGGTGAACCCGGCGAGTTCGCCCTGGTAGTGCACCTCGTACCGGTTCCGGTCGGCATTGTGGACGATCTCGACCCCGGGGATGTTTCCGGCCACGGCGGATTCCTTTCCGGATGCGACAGCGACACCCCGAATGCTACTGCGTGGCACACCCGGCGCCGGGCTACGTGACCCGCCGGGGTGGGGCGGGAATCCGTCCTCAGCCGGCGTTCCGCAGCTGCCGCGCCTGGAACGGCTCCTGGAGCAGGGCATCGGCGACGGCCAGGAAACGTTCCAGATGCGGGGCGCGCAGGTTCGCCTCCCATGCTCCGGTGTCCGTCCACTCCTCGAGCAGAGCGATCCGGGTCGGATCGTGCGGATCCTGGTACAGCTCGTAGGCCAGGCAGCCGGTGGCGGCGCGGGTGGGTTCGATGAGCCGTTCGAGCTCGTCGCGCAGTTCATCGGCTCGGTCCGGCCGGGCAGTGAAGCGCACGTTGAGCGTCAGGGTGGCGGCCGTGTCCGAGGTCGGCTCCGCACCGGAGTAGGCGGCGATCTTGTAGTCCAGGACTGCGACGGTCTGTTGCAGCCCGGCGATCTTGGCCAGGACATCGGACCGGGTCTGCCGGAACATCTCCAGCCGTTCCGGGAACGTCGACTCGCCCGCCCGCACCAGTTCCGCGTAGCGGACCATATCGGCGACCGGCATGCCGGTCCGACGGAGCTTGCCGATCAGGTCCAGCCAGTCCAGGTCCTGATCACTGAACCGGCGCTGACCGCTGTGGTCGCGGCCGACATAGTCCATCAGCCCGATCCGCTCGTACCAGCGGAGGGTGTCCCGGCTCAGGCCGGACCGCTCCGCTGCCTCGCCGATCGAATAGCGGGGGCGGTTCCGGTCGTCGACCCGAGTGGCTGTTTCGTTCATGCGCCTGACGCTAGCGACCTGGAGCGCACTCCGAGCAAGCCGATCGGGCGCCGATGTCGATCAGCGTGGGATGTGGAAGGTGCGCAGGTCGCCGGTGCCCGGGCCGATCTCCGCCCACGGCCGGTCGAACTGCAGGACGGCCAGCGCCGAGGTGGGGAACCTCCGGCTGAGTTCGACGGCGGCATCGCTGTCGTGGTCGGCGGTCAGGTCCCAGGCCGTCCAGGGCATGCCGGGGGAGTGCCCGACCACCAGCAGGGTGCCGACGGCGGCATCGGTGAGCTGCACCAACTCGATCAGGACGTCCGGCTCGGCGCCGTAGATCTCGTCGCAGTACTCGACGGGAGCCGTGATGCCGGTCGCGGTCAGCGTCTCCCGGGTACGGGTGGCCGTCGAACACCGCACGGCATCGATATCTGGATGGTGGGCGCGTAGCCAATCCCCGGCCAGCCCGGCCTGCCGGTGGCCGCGGGGCGCCAGCGGGCGGCCGTGGTCACCCACGCCTTCCGGATAGGCCGATTTGCCGTGCCGCATCAGGATCAGGGTCCGCACCATGGCTCCACAGTAGAAAACTGCAGCGGAATCGCCACCGCTGCCGCCCGGGTCGGTCACCTGCGGTCGAACACCCTCCGGTTTGCTGAGGCGGGACTCACACTCGAGGCAGACTGGGGGGTGCGTCACACTGGTGATGAGCCGCGCGACGTCAACAGCCCACAGATAGTTCGAGGATCAGCACACTATGGCCTACGTCATCACGCAGCGTTGTTGCAACGACGCCAGCTGCGTTCCCGAGTGCCCGGTCGATTGCATCCGGCCCACCCCGGACCAGCCCGAGTTCGCGACCGCGGAGATGCTGCACATCGATCCGGACACCTGCATCGACTGCGGTGCCTGCGTCGATGCCTGCCCGGTCGACGCCATCTTCTCCGAGGACGATCTGACCGCCTCGTTGGCGCGCTACCGCGATATCAACGCCGCCTACTTCGAGCGGCATCCGCTGGAAGCCGACTTCGACGCCCTGACCACGCCACCCCGGCCACCCAAGGAGCTGGGCACGCTGCGAGTGGCGATCGTCGGCGCCGGTCCGGCGGCCTGTTACGCCGCCGACGAACTGCTCCGCCGCAGTGACTGCGAGGTCGAGATGTTCGACCGGCTGCCCACCCCGTACGGGTTGGTGCGCGCCGGTGTCGCACCGGACCATCAGGGCACCAAGGGCGTATCCGGCATGTTCGAATCGGCGTTCCGGCGCGACACCCTGCAGTTCTATCTGAACGTGGCGGTGGGGGAGCACATCTCGCATGCCGAACTGCTGCAGCATCACCACGCGGTGATCTATGCCGTCGGAGCGAGCGACGATCGGCATCTGAACGTGCCCGGGGAGGAGCTGCCCGGCAGCCATTCCGCGACCGAGTTCGTGGCCTGGTACAACGGTCACCCCGACTATGCCGACCGGGAGTTCGATCTGTCCGGCGAGCGGGCGGTGATCGTCGGCAACGGCAACGTCGCGCTGGACGTGGCGCGGGTGCTCACCACCGACCCGGACGACCTGGCGAAGACCGATATCGCCGACCATGCCCTGGACGCGCTGCGCCGCAGCAATATCCGGGAAGTGGTGGTCCTCGGCCGGCGTGGACCGCTGCAGGCCGCCTACACCTCGCCGGAATTCCTGGCGCTGGCCCACCTCGACAGCGTGGACATCGTCGTCGACGAGGCCGACCTGGAACTGGATCCGGGCAGCCGGGCACAGCTCGACGATCCGGAGGCCGAGCCCGCCCTGAAATTGAAGTACACCCTGGCCGAGGAGTACGCGGCGGCGCCGCGCGACCCGGCTCACCGGCGGATCGTCTTCAGGTATCTGGCCTCCCCGGCCGCGCTGCACGGCACCGACCGGGTCACCGGGATCGAGTTCGTGCACAACGAGCTGGTGGAATCCGACGGACGGCTGGTGGCCCGGGCCACCGACCGCACCGAAACCCTGGACACCGGCCTGGTGCTGCGGTCGATCGGCTACCGCGGTGCGCCGGTGCCGGACCTGCCGTTCGAGGAGCGGGCCGGGACGGTGCCGAACGAGGCCGGCCGGGTGCTCGGCGAGGGCGGCACACCGCTGCCCGGTGTGTACGTCTCGGGCTGGATCAAGCGTGGTCCGCGCGGTGTGATCGGCTCGAACCGGGTGGATGCCGAACAGACTGTGGAACAGTTGATCGCCGACTTCACCGCCGGTGCGCTGGCTGCCCCCACCGCGGATCGGGCCGCGCTGCGCACGCTGCTGGAACAGCGGCAGCCCGACCTGGTGGACCGCCAAGGCTGGAAGAACATCGACGCTGCGGAGAAGGCCGCCGGGAAGGCGGCCGGTCGGCCGCGGGTCAAGTTCACCAGCCGGGACGACCTGATCAAGGCGGCCCGGGAGTAACGGACGGGTCCTGCCCCTGCCGGGTTACTCCGGCAGGGGCATGAGCCGCACCACGGTTGTCGTGATGCCGCCGACGACGAACCAGAGCCGCAGTACCGGATGGCCGTTGCGGTCGCCCGGTTCGTAGCGGCTGCGTACGCTCACGTGCTCGCGGGCCAGTACCGGCGCGACGTATTCGATGACGGCGCGATGCGGCCCGGCGACCAGCTTCGGGTAGTCGACCAGGTACTGCTCCACGGCCTGCCAGTAGCAGGCGTTGTTCACATGGTTGTACTGATCGATATCGGTGGCCCGCACCGGGAACGGCAGATCGGTATCGGATTCGGGCGGCGCCGGATCGGTGAGGTACGGCCGCCAGCGCAGCCGGTGCTCGCTGGTGGTCTGGGCCAGGTAGGCCAGGCCCTCGTCGCTGATCCGCGCGGGCAGGTTGTTGGCCTCGCTGATGTTGATCCAGAAACCCTCGGTCTCGATCAGCCCGCCGCTGTCGCTGGTGATCCGCACCCGCATGTTGGCCCAGCGGGTCGACATGCTGGCGCACCAGCGGCGCAGCTGCACCTGGTCCGGCCAGCTCACCGGCCGGATCACGTCGATGACGGTGCGGCGCACGATCCAGTTGGGGTCGGTGCGGTGCAGCATCGAATGATGCAGGTTGTCCCAGGCGATATCCTGCAGATAACGCGCTACGGCGTCGAGACGGAGGCGGTGGTACGGATCCACGTCGCCAGCCCGGACCGGCCACGCCGTGGCGAAGCCGATGCCCTCCTGGGGAAGCGGGGCGAGTGGCTGATCGAGTGACACTTGTGCTCCTCGCGCTGCACGCTCTGTGCGCGACTTCTTGCATGTTCTTCCGACCACGACTTTACGGGGCGTAGGTCACACTTGTTGCGGTGAGTCTCGAGAAGCAGGTCAACGGGTTGTGATCGGCGACAGCTCGCCGGTGCGGCCGGTACCCTGCTGGAATGGCCGGGCGGGATATGTCGGGCACCCGGTTCGGGTGCTACGAGCTGCGCCGACTGCTGGGTGTCGGCGGGATGGGCGAGGTCTACGAGGCCTTCGACGTGGACAAGCAGCGCCTCGTGGCGGTGAAGATCCTGAGCCGTGCGCTGGCCGCCGATCCGACGTATGTGGAGCGATTCCGCCGGGAGTCGTTCGCGATGGCCGGGGTATCGGAACCCCATGTCATCCCGGTACACGACTGGGGCGAATACGACGGGATCCTCTATATCGACATGCGGCTCGTCCGGGGCCGGGATCTGCGCGCGCTACTGCAGGAACGCGGCCGGCTGACCCCGGCGGAGGCCGTTTCGGTGGTCGAACAGATCGCCGCCGCACTGGACGCCGCACATGAGCAGAACCTGATCCACCGCGATGTGAAACCGGCCAACATCCTGCTCACCGGCGAATTGTTCGCTTACCTGGTCGATTTCGGAATCGCTCGTTCGGTCGAAGATCCCGCGCTGACCGGTACCGGCAATGCCGTCGGCTCGATGCCGTATATGGCGCCGGAACGGTTCGAGAACGTCCCGATGACCGGTGCGGTGGACACCTACGCCCTGGGCTGCGTGCTGTACGAGAGCCTGACCGGACGGGTCCCCTTCCCGGTGGACAGTCTGGCCGGGGTCATCGGGGCGCACCAGCTCGCGCCCCCGCCTGCGCCCGGCGCCGTATCCGCCGAGCTCGCCGCCTTCGACCCGGTGATCGCGCACGGGCTGGCCAAGGCGCCCGCCGATCGGTACCGCAGCCCGGGGGAACTCGCCCGGGCTGCCCGGGCGGCGCTGGCCCGGTCACAGCGTGCGGCGCCGCCGACCACCGCATACGCCCCCGCCGAGCCGCCCGGCACGCACCGTCCGGAGCACTGGCCGCAGGCATCGGCCCAGACACCTGCTGTCGGTGCCCCGCCCGCGCCGCCCGGCGCGAGCGGCGGGGCGGACGACCCCGCGCCCGGCGCTGCTGCTTCGGGCAGTATGCCGCCGGTCGAGCCACCCGGCCGCCGGTCCAGCGCGAATGCCTCGTCACCTGGTCACCGGTACCCTGGCTCGGCAGCCACACCGGCTGTCGACGCCCCGGCCCGGCACGCCGCCGATGGTGCCGGACAGCCGGGGCGGGCGGCGCCGCCGGCGGCCGCCGGGACGAACCGGGCGGCCGGGCCCGGAGAACCAGGCACCGGAGCACTACCCCGACCCGGTGCGAGCCAGGGTGCCGGTGGCGGTCGCGGGGTGTTGGCGCCGACTCGGGTGGAGCGGCCGGGCGTGGCGGGATCGGCGCCGCGGCGGTCGCTCGGGCTGTGGGCCGGGGCGGCCGGCGTACTCGCGGTGCTGCTGGTGGCCGGAGCCGTGGGCTGGGTCGTCCTGGACCGTGGGGGCGATACCGGGCGGCAGGCGGCGACGACCACGCGGGTGCTGCCGCCGCCGGTTCCGGGTTCGCCGGTCGATACGGACGTCGAGCCGGCGCCGGATCCGCCCTACGCCGACCCCACCGAGCGGGTGACGACCGGGCAGGACGCACCGGACCGCGGCCCGGCGCCCGCACCGGTGCCGGATCTGCCGCCGCTCACCGGTGCGGTCGACGGCGCCGACGGCCGGGGATTCGTCGGTGCCGGACCACGCTGCAATGCCGAAGATCCGGCGATGACCATCGCACGCACCACCGCATCCCAGGTGGTGATCTGCCGAACCGGAGTGGGCCGCTACTACTACAAGGGCGTCCGCGCCCGCGACGGGCTCGGCCTGGAGGTGGACGATCCGGTGCCCGGTAACAGCGGTGGTTTCATCGCCACCAATCCGACCGACGGCACCGAATACCGGCTGTCCGGTGCATCGCTGACGATCGTCCGCGACGGTGAGATCCTCGCCGCCGAGCCGGTTCTCGAATTCGCCTACCGCTGACCGCGCTGCAGCGATTTCGACCCGGCAGGGTGTCCACCGCCCTGGACGACCGGGTTTGCTGGTGCGAATCACCCTGATGCGCGACACGATTCACCTGGTCACCTGCCCGCGATGCGGTGCGGATCGCCCCGCATATCCAGCCGGAACCGGGAGCGCGCGGTACCGCCGAGGCCGCAGCGGTTCTCGAATTCCTGGAACCGGATGCCGAGCGGCGCATCGAACTGCTGACGCCGGGCGCGGATCTGCGCCCTGAGCGGTCCCGCGGCCGCCGCATCCGCACCGGTAGCCCGATGCGCGTCGCCGCCGAGGTCGGCGTCGGTGTGCCATTTCGGGCGGCGGCCGGGCGATCGACCGGGCTACCGGTGCGGGTGCCGATACGCGGGAGCCTTGGCGGTGCCCGCCGGGGTGACGGTGTGCAGCAGCGGCAGGGTGCGGTGCGGAATGACCGTGGACAGCACGATCACGCTGTGCGAGCGGGTGACCGAGCTGGTCCGGTCGATCTCCAGCAGTACCGCCTGCAGGCCCGCATGCGAATCGGCGCCGATCCGGCACAGCACGTCACCGGAACCGGTGGTGGCGTACGCCTCCAGGACGCCCGGGATGGTGTCGAGTTCGGCGGTGACGGTGTCCAGGGCGCCCTGGGCGATCTCCAGTGTCACGAAGGCCTGCACATCGAATCCGGCGGCGGTGACATCGATCTGCGGATCGTAGGAGGCGATCACACCGGCTGCTTCCATCCGGGCGATCCGGGCCTGCACCGTCGCCCGCGCGACCCGGGTGCGGCGGGACAGCTCCAGGATGCCTGCCTTCTGGTACTCGTGCATCGCGGTCAGGATGGCCAGGTCCAGTTCGTCGAGCTTCGCGGGTGTGCGGGTCATCGAGGGCTCCTCTGCCGGGCGGAGGTGAGCGGACGCTGTTCGAATTGTCCAGCATTTTCCTACCGTGCTGGGCGAGTGGCGCGGAGATTCGTCCGGCAGCTCGTCACGGTGTCCGGTATAGGTGATTCCTTCCGTTGTCGTCGCCGCCGGGCTAGGTTGGTGGCGACCGGGACGAGGTCCGAATCCGAACAGAGAGGTCGGCGGGATGCGCGCAGCACAGGTCAGCAAGCTGGCGGGACCGGAGGCGATCGAGGTCGTCGAGCTGGACGAGCCCACGCCCTATCCCGGCGGGGTGGTGATCGAGGTGGCCGCGGCGGGCGTGGCGTTCCCGGATGTGCTGATGACCCGTGGTCTGTACCAGATGAAGCCCGAACTGCCGTTCATCGTCGGCGGGGAAGCGGCCGGGGTGGTCCGGTCGGCGCCGGCGGGCTCGGACCTGTCTCCGGGCGACCGGGTGGTGGCGCTGACCATGCTGGGCAATGCGATCGCCGAGGTGGCCGTCGCGCCCGCCGAGGCGGTGTTCCGGCTGCCGGACAACATCTCCCTCGAGGCCGGTGCGGGCATCCTGTTCAACGACCTCACGGTGCACTTCTGCCTGCGCAACCGGGGCCGGCTCGCCGAGGGGGAGACCGTGCTGGTGCACGGCGCGGCCGGCGGGATCGGCACCTCGACCCTGCGGATGGCGCGCGCTCTCGGCGCCGGGCGGGTCGTAGCCGTGGTCAGCACCGAGGAGAAGGCCGAGGTCGCGCGCGCCAACGGCGCCACCGATGTGGTCCTGACCGACGGCTGGCTCGCCGCGGTGAAGGAGCTGACCGGCGGGCGCGGTGTGGATATCGTGCTCGACCCGGTCGGCGGCGACCGATTCACCGACAGCATCCGCTCCCTGGCCCCCGGCGGCCGGCTGCTGGTGGTGGGTTTCACGGCCGGGGAGATCCCCACCGTGAAGGTCAACCGGCTGCTGCTGAACAACGTCGAGGTGGTCGGCGCAGCCTGGGGCGAATGGGTGATGCGGAACCCGGGCTATCTGGCCGAACAGTGGGCCGAAGTCGCGCCCCTGCTGGCCTCCGGGGCGATCGCCCCGCCGGAACCGGTGCTCTTCCCGCTGGACCGGGTGGCCGAGGCCGTCGCTTCGCTGGACAACCGCACCGCCACCGGCAAAGTGGTAGTACAGGTGTCGTGAGGTGGCGCCGCCCGCTGCTGGTCGGATTGACCAGGAACGGGCCCGGTCTGCCGGTCGATGACGCCACCTTGTGCAGTGCGAGGTGAGCCGGTTGCCTCGGCTCGGCGGTGGCGTTTCCCTGGGGTATGACCATCGAGCAGGCAAGGGCCGCCGGACGGGTGACGAGCGACGCACTGCGTGAAGCGAGGCCGTCGAATGCCGAGCTGCGTACTCTCGTCGGTCTGGTGGACCACGACGACAGTGCCGATCCGTTCCCGGTGCTCGGCTGGGACGCCCTGGTGTGGGTGGTGGGTAACGCCACTCAGACGGCGCACTATTTCGAATCGGCGTTCGGGATGCGGCTGGAGGCCTACTCCGGTCCGGAGACCGGCAACCGCGATCACAAGGCGTTCGTGCTGCGCAGCGGCGCCGCCCGGTTCGTCGTGCAGGGCGCGGTGGACCCGGACAGCCCGCTGGTGGCGCACCACGACAGGCACGGTGACGGGGTGGTCGACATCGGTCTCGAGGTGCCGGATGTGGACCGCTGCGTGGCCTGGGCCCGCGCGCACGGGGCGCGGGTGCTGGTGGAACCGCACGACGAGTCCGACGAGTTCGGGACCGTCCGCTCGGCCGCATTGGCCACCTACGGCGACACCCGGCACACCCTGGTCGACCGGTCCCGCTACGACGGCCCGTACCTGCCCGGTTATATCGCCCGGCACAGCAGCTATCAGCCGCGGTCGGCCCGGCTGTTCCAGGCCATCGATCACGTGGTCGGCAATGTGGAACTGGGCCGGATGGACGAGTGGGTCGCCTTCTACCACCGGGTCATGGGCTTCACCAATATGGCCGAATTCGTCGGTGACGACATCGCCACCGAATACTCGGCGCTGATGAGCAAGGTGGTGGCGAACGGCAATCACCGGGTCAAATTCCCGCTCAACGAACCGGCCGTCGGCCGCAAGCGCTCCCAGATCGACGAGTACCTGGAGTTCTACCGGGGCCCGGGCGTCCAGCACATCGCACTGGCCACCGGCGACATCCTGGCCGCGGTGGACGCGCTGCGCCGGGAAGGGGTCGAGTTCCTGGCCACCCCGGACACCTACTACTCCGATCCGGAACTGCGGTCCCGGATCGGCCGGGTCCGGGTGCCGGTGGGCGAACTGCAGCGCCGCGGCATCCTGGTGGACCGGGACGAGGACGGCTATCTGCTGCAGATCTTCTGCAAACCGATCACCGACCGGCCCACCGTCTTCTTCGAACTGATCGAACGGCACGGATCGCTCGGCTTCGGCAAGGGCAACTTCAAGGCGCTGTTCCAGGCCATCGAGCGGGAACAGGCCACCCGCGGCAACCTGTGACCCTCAGGCGCCGGCCCGGCGGCGTACCGCATCGTCGGCCAGCGCCTTACCGGCCTCGCCGTAGAGGTGGAACACCTCGTCCGCGCCCCGCTCACGCAACTCGTCGATCTCCTCGGCATGGGTGACGACACCGGCGATCACCGCCTTGCAGTGGTCCTTGCGGACACTGTCCAGGGCGGCCAGATTGCCGCGCTGGTGCGGCATGGCCAGCACGATGAGTTCCACAGCGTCGGAGAGGTTGAGCCGCTCCCAGAAATCCGAGTCCGAAGCATCGCCGTGCACCACCCGGTAGCCCGCGGCGCACAGCTCGGCGACCACGGCGGGATCCTGTTCCACCCCGACAACGTCCATATCGTGTTCGGCGCGCAACCGGTCGTAGCTGCCGCGCCCGACCCGGCCCATGCCGAGTACCACCGCATGGGCGCCCTCGACGTGGATCGGGCGGTCGGTGTCGAGCAGGTCGGTGCGCTGCAGCCGGCGCAGCCGGGCCGAGTACCGGCGGTACAGGTCTTCGGCCCGGGAGTTCAGCACGGCCGATGCGGTGAAACTCATCGCGACCGTCAATGCGATCACGACCAGCCAGTCCTCCGACAGCCGGCCACTCGATACCGCGAGTGCGCCGACGATCAGGCCGAACTCGGAGAAGTTGCTCAGCGAGAGCCCCGCCAGCACGGCGGTCCGAGCGCGTAGCCGGGCACCCAGCAACAGCGCGGTGAACAGGGCACCCTTCAACGGGACCACCAGTAGCAGGGTTGAAGCGATGACGACGGCTTCGACGGTCGGCAGCGCGGTCAACCCGATGCTGAGGAAGAAGCCGACCAGGAACAGCTCCTTCACCGAGAACAGTGATTTCGCGAGCGGTGCCGCATTCGCCGCGGGTGCGATGAGCATGCCGAGCAGCAGGGCGCCCAGATCGCCCTTGACCCCCACCAGATCGAACAGGGCATAGCCGAGGCCGAGTGCGGCGAGAATGCCGAACAGCACCTGCATCTCGCCGTGACCGATCCGGTCCAGCACCCGGTGCAGCAGCGGGGCCGCCGGGATCAGCAACAGCAGCAGCAGGGCCCACAGGCTGGGGTAGTGGCCGGTCGAGGCGGTGATGTAGACGACCGCGAAGATGTCCTGCATGACCAGGATGCCGATGGCGATCCGGCCGTAGAGCGAGGCCGCCTCACCGCGTTCCTCCAGCACCTTCATCGCGAAAACCGTGCTGGAGAACGAGAGTGCGAATCCGAGCACCAGCAGATCGGACCAGCCGGTGCCGGCCAGCACCGACAGCCCGGTCAGCTTCAGCGCCCCGATCAGCGTGGCGATCGCCAGCGTCGACACGATCATGTGCGCGGTCGCCGAGCCCCAGATCTCCCGCCGGACCAGCGACCGGACATCCAGCTTCAGCCCGATCGTGAACAGCAGCAGGGTCACCCCGAGATCGGCGACGGTCTCCAGTTCCGGGGTGAGGCGATAGCCGAGGACGTTGAGGACGAATCCCGCGGCGAGAAACCCGACCAGCGGTGGCAGCCGGATCGCCATGGCGGTGATTCCGCCCACGAATGCGGCTACGACGAATGCGATTTCCATGTTCCCCCGTGGGTTGCGAGCTTCACCTGGAGAATATCGGGCGTACCGGCGGTTCGCCCGACCACACCGGATGCCGGCCCGGGCGGTTCCGACGGTCTGTGTGGCCGGTCGCACGAGCGGCGGCGGTAGTCGCCGAGCCAGTAGAGTTCATGGCATGCGGATCCCAACGGCGATCATCACCGGCCTGGTGCTGGTGGTCGCGCTGTCGTCGTGCGGGTCGGGGGGCGACTCCGATTCGGCCGAACAGTCGCTGCGGCCGCCGCCCAAGGTGGCTGCGCTCGGCCCGTTCGTCGGCGAGTGCGGTCACGTCACCGACGACGAGGTGGGCGAGATCGTCGGTGCTCCGGTCTGGTCCAGCATCAAGAACTCGACGGGCTGCCGCTTCCTGGCCGGCGGGTCGGATGTCACCTTCGCCAGCTACCGCGGCAGCCCGATCGACCGGGAGCGGGCCTGGGTGTCGAATGTCGGCCGCGCCCCGGACTCGATCGAGGTGGGAGGCCACCCCGGGTTCCAAGGCGCGAGCGTTCTGTCGGGCTCCGCAGTGTGTGATCTGGCGGTACAGCTCGACGACGACTTCTTCGAGTGGTCCCATGCCGGGGGATCGCCCGGTGATCCCTGTGGCAAGGCCAGGGAGCTGGCCGAACTGACCGTCCAGCGGCTGCAATGAGGGGGTCGACGATGCCGAAGGCGGCGCGCCTCGCGCTGGTGCTGGGCAGCTGTCTGCTGGCGGTCACGGCGACCGGCTGCGGCCGCACGATCGACGGAGTCGCGGTGCCCGCGGGCAGCTCGCAGCAGGTGGACATGAACTTCGACAAGCTGATGCGGGAGTGCGAGGTGGTACCGGCGGCCACCATCGGCGAGGTGGTGGCCGGCGTGCCCACCGCGTCGCCCGAGTTCAACGGGGCGGTGTGCATGTGGCAGGTCAACAATGCCCTGGTCACCTTGAACTGGTACGAGAACGGCACACTGAGCAACGAGAAGATCACCTACAAGAAACTGGGGTATCCGGCCACCAGCGTCGAGGTGGGCAGTTCGCGCGGGCTGCAGATCCGCCGGCCGGGCGATCCGGACTCGTGCGGGGTCACTGCCAGCGCACCGGATTCCGGGGTGGTCGGGTGGTGGGTGAACTATCTGCCGGGTACGTCGCATCCGGATCCCTGTGAGCCGGTGAAGAAATTGGTCGAGCTGACGCTGAACCGGGCGCGGTGAGCCGGGCGGCAGCACCCCGCTTTGCCGTTCCCGCAGCGTGCGGGTATCGTGGATCGCTGTGCCCGGGAAGTATCGGGCTCCGATCGTGCGTGAACGTAGGCCAGCGAGAGCGGCTGAACGTTCCAGCGTGCCCAGAAAAAGGGCCCTGACCTGCGTGCGACACGCCCGACCTCGGGACGAGAGGAACGTGGCCGGACGTGCGAGTGAAAGCTCGATGAACACAGTGTCAGCTCGTCGAATTTCGACGTGGCTGCGCGATGTTCATGAACCACACCTGAACCCAATTGAGGAAAGCCGGTCTATGCCAACCATCAACCAGCTGGTCCGCAAGGGTCGCCGCGACAAGGTCGCCAAGACCAAGACTGCGGCCCTGAAGGGGAGCCCGCAGCGTCGTGGCGTGTGCACGCGTGTGTACACCACGACCCCGAAGAAGCCGAACTCCGCGCTGCGTAAGGTCGCGCGTGTTCGCCTGACCAGCGCGGTCGAGGTCACGGCGTACATCCCGGGCGAGGGCCACAACCTGCAGGAGCACTCGATGGTGCTCGTCCGCGGTGGTCGTGTGAAGGACCTTCCCGGCGTGCGCTACAAGATCATCCGTGGTTCGCTCGACACCCAGGGTGTCAAGAACCGCAAGCAGGCTCGCAGCCGTTACGGCGCCAAGAAGGAGAAGAGCTGATATGCCGCGCAAGGGCCCCGCACCCAAGCGTCCGCTGATCAACGACCCGGTCTACGGGTCGCCGCTGGTCACCCAGCTGGTCAACAAGATCCTGCTGGACGGCAAGAAGTCCACCGCCGAGCGCATCGTGTACGGCGCGATGGAGCAGGCGCGCGAGAAGACCGGTACCGACCCGGTCGTCACCCTGAAGCGCGCGCTGGACAACGTCAAGCCGGCGCTCGAGGTGAAGCCTCGCCGTGTCGGTGGTGCCACCTACCAGGTCCCGGTCGAGGTTCGCCCGGGCCGCGCCAACACGCTGGCGCTGCGGTGGCTGGTCAACTTCTCGCGGCAGCGCCGGGAGAAGACCATGGTCGAGCGGCTGGCCAACGAACTTCTCGACGCCAGCAACGGCCTCGGTGCTTCGGTGAAGCGTCGCGAGGACACCCACAAGATGGCCGAGTCCAACCGGGCGTTCGCGCACTACCGCTGGTGATTGCCGACCGACCCGTCTCTTAAGAGGGAGATTTCCGTGGCACAGGACGTGCTCACCGACCTGAACAAGGTCCGCAACATCGGCATCATGGCCCACATCGATGCGGGCAAGACCACCACAACCGAACGAATCCTGTTCTACACCGGTGTGAACTACAAGATCGGTGAAACCCACGACGGTGCATCGACCACCGACTGGATGGAACAGGAACAGGAACGCGGCATCACCATCACCTCGGCGGCGGTGACGTGTTTCTGGAACGGCAACCAGATCAACATCATCGACACCCCGGGCCACGTCGACTTCACCGTCGAGGTGGAGCGTTCGCTGCGCGTGCTCGACGGTGCCGTCGCAGTGTTCGACGGCAAGGAAGGTGTCGAGCCGCAGTCCGAGCAGGTGTGGCGGCAGGCCGACAAGTACGACGTGCCGCGGATCTGCTTCGTCAACAAGATGGACAAGCTCGGCGCGGACTTCTACTTCACCGTGCAGACCATCAAGGACCGCCTCGGTGCCAAGCCGCTGGTCATCCAGCTGCCGATCGGTGCCGAGGACAACTTCGAGGGCGTCGTCGACCTGATCGAGATGAACGCGAAGGTCTGGACCGGCGAGACCAAGCTGGGCGAGAAGTACGAGGTCCAGGAGATCCCGGCCGATCTGCAGGAGAAGGCCGAGCAGTACCGCCAGGAACTGGTCGAGACCGTCGCCGAGTCGGACGAGGCGCTGCTGGAGAAGTTCTTCGGCGGTGAAGAGCTCACGATCGACGAGATCAAGGGCGCCATCCGCAAGATGACCGTCGCCTCCGAGCTGTACCCGGTGCTGTGTGGTTCGGCGTTCAAGAACAAGGGCGTGCAGCCCATGCTCGACGCCGTGATCGACTACCTGCCCTCGCCGCTGGACGTCGAGTCCGTGGAAGGCCACGTGCCGGGCAAGGAAGACGAGATCATCACTCGCAAGCCGAGTGCCGACGAGCCGTTCTCCGCGCTGGCGTTCAAGATCGCCGTGCACCCCTTCTTCGGCAAGCTGACCTACACCCGGGTGTACTCGGGCAAGGTCGAGTCCGGCGCCCAGGTCATCAACTCGACCAAGGGCAAGAAGGAGCGGCTGGGCAAGCTGTTCCAGATGCACTCCAACAAGGAGAACCCGGTTCCGACGGCGTCCGCCGGCCACATCTACGCGGTGATCGGCCTCAAGGACACCACCACCGGTGACACCCTGTGCGATCCGCAGAACCAGATCGTGCTGGAGTCGATGACCTTCCCGGACCCGGTCATCGAGGTCTCCATCGAGCCGAAGACCAAGTCCGACCAGGAGAAGCTGGGCACCGCGATCCAGAAGCTCTCCGAAGAGGACCCGACCTTCACCGTGAAGCTGGACGCCGAGACCGGCCAGACCGTCATCGGCGGTATGGGCGAGCTGCACCTCGACATCCTGGTCGACCGGATGAAGCGCGAGTTCAAGGTCGAGGCCAACGTCGGTAAGCCGCAGGTCGCCTACCGCGAGACCATCACCAAGCCGGTCGAGAAGCTGGAGTTCACCCACAAGAAGCAGACGGGTGGCTCGGGTCAGTTCGCCAAGGTGATCATCGCCGTGGAGCCGTTCGTCGGCGAGGACGGCGCGCACTACGAGTTCGAGAACAAGGTCACCGGTGGCCGCGTGCCGCGGGAGTACATCCCGTCGGTCGACGCGGGCGCCCAGGACGCCATGCAGTACGGCGTGCTGGCCGGCTACCCGCTGGTCAACATGAAGGTGACCCTGCTCGACGGCGCCTACCACGACGTCGACTCGTCGGAAATGGCGTTCAAGATCGCCGGTTCGCAGGCGCTGAAGGAAGCGGCCCGCAAGGCCGGTCCGGTCATCCTCGAGCCGATGATGGCTGTCGAGGTCACCACACCCGAGGACTACATGGGTGAAGTGATCGGCGACGTGAACTCCCGCCGTGGTCAGGTTCAGGCCATGGAGGAACGCAGTGGTGCCCGTGTCGTCAAGGCGCTGGTTCCGCTCTCGGAGATGTTCGGTTACATCGGTGACCTGCGGTCGAAGACCCAGGGCCGGGCGAACTACTCCATGGTGTTCGATTCGTACGCGGAGGTTCCGGCCAACGTGTCGAAGGAGATCATCGCCAAGGCGACCGGCGAGTAAAGCCTTCCCCGGGGCAGGTGGCACACTTGCCCCGGGGCAGCCGGGCGTCAGTACGACCCGCGACTTCCCGCAACCCGCGGGAAGAAGCATTTGACATATCCCGCACTGCTGCATCTGCACGCACCAACAAGTCCAGGAGGACATCAAAGTGGCGAAGGCGAAGTTCGAGCGGACGAAGCCGCACGTCAACATCGGCACCATCGGTCACGTCGACCACGGCAAGACCACGCTGACGGCTGCGATCACCAAGGTTCTGCACGACAAGTTCCCGGAGCTCAACGAAAGCTTTGCTTTCGACATGATCGACAAGGCTCCGGAGGAGAAGGCTCGTGGTATCACGATCAACATCTCCCACGTCGAGTACCAGACCGACAAGCGCCACTACGCGCACGTCGACGCCCCGGGTCACGCCGACTACATCAAGAACATGATCACCGGTGCGGCGCAGATGGACGGCGCCATCCTCGTGGTCGCCGCCACCGACGGCCCGATGCCGCAGACCCGTGAGCACGTGCTGCTCGCCCGTCAGGTCGGCGTGCCCTACATCCTGGTCGCGCTGAACAAGGCCGACATGGTCGACGACGAGGAGATCCTCGAGCTCGTCGAGATGGAGGTCCGTGAGCTGCTGGCCTCGCAGGAGTTCGACGAGGAAGCGCCGGTCGTGCGCGTCTCCGGCCTGAAGGCCCTCGAGGGCGACGAGAAGTGGGCCGAGTCGATCGTCGAGCTGATGCAGGCCGTCGACGACTCCATCCCGGACCCGGTGCGCGCCACCGATCAGCCGTTCCTGATGCCGATCGAGGACGTGTTCACCATCACCGGCCGTGGCACCGTTGTCACCGGTCGTGTCGAGCGTGGCGTGATCAACGTCAACGAAGAGGTCGAGATCGTCGGCATCCGGCCGGAGAAGACCAAGACCACCATCACCGGCATCGAGATGTTCCGCAAGCTGCTCGACCAGGGCCAGGCGGGCGACAACGTCGGTCTGCTGGTCCGTGGTATCAAGCGCGAGGACGTGGAGCGCGGCCAGGTCGTCATCAAGCCGGGCACCACCACCCCGCACACCGAGTTCGAGGGCCAGGCGTACATCCTGTCGAAGGACGAGGGCGGCCGCCACACCCCGTTCTTCAACAACTACCGTCCGCAGTTCTACTTCCGTACCACTGA
Organism: Nocardia sp. KT25-26; assembly: GCF_056627695.1. Lineage (NCBI taxonomy): Bacteria > Bacillati > Actinomycetota > Actinomycetes > Mycobacteriales > Nocardiaceae > Nocardia > Nocardia sp. KT25-26. Next base: position 984,665 of record NZ_CM152813.1, read on the forward strand.
CGTGACGGGCGTTGTGACCCTGCCCGAGGGCACCGAGATGGTCATGCCCGGTGACAACACCGAGATGTCCGTCGTGCTGATCCAGCCGGTCGCCATGGACGAGGGCCTGCGGTTCGCGATCCGTGAGGGTGGCCGCACCGTCGGTGCCGGTCGCGTCACCAAGATCATCAAGTGATCTGCTGATCACCGATCACGGACGGCGTCGCTCCTTCGGGAGCGGCGCCGTTCGGCGTTTCCGGGGTGGTTTGCCCGAATCATCCGGTGTGACCTCAGTTACCTCACCGTGCTGCGATATTTCCTTCGGCAAATGTGTAGCGAACAATGGTGTCTTGGCGATCAACAACCAACAGTGGTCGCCGGCAGGGAGGACACGGTTCGGAGATGACAAGCAACGGGGTGTGTGTGGAGTGCGGTCGGGCAGGGATCCCGATCCTGTACGGATTACCGGTGGTGAAGGCGCGCGTGCTCGCCGCGGCCGGGCTGGTGCGATTGGGCGGTTGCGTCGTCGCGGCAACCGACCCGCACTGGGAATGCCCGTCCTGCGGCAACCGGTGGTTCGACCAGGAGGGGGCGAACCTGGCGTTGTACTCGTTGCTCTCCCGTCCGATCCGGGCGACGGCGGTCGCTGCGGCGCCGCTCGCCGCCGGAAGCTGATGGCGAGTACCGCCCACCTTCGTGAACTCGGAAAACAGGTCGAACCGCCGCCAGCAGGATTGTGATGCGTGGTGCGCGCACGGCGGCGGCTGAGTGCGGGGTGCTGCCGGAACGGCCGACGGGCGGGCTCCGGTGGATACAGACCGGCTCATCGAGTCCGATGCTACGGAGCGCTGTCGGATACCCCGGCGTCAGACACTCTCCAGCAGGTCGGCGACCTGGGTCGGGGTGGCGAGTTTGGCGCGGGTCTTCATCACCTTGGCCGTCATACCGGCGCCGACGACGCCGGTGAGGATGCCGTCCCGGGAGTAGTAGGCCAGGAACTTGCGGCCGTCGTCGGAGACAATGGTGACGTCGTCACCGGCGGCGGGGGTGCCCAGGGCCTGGATCTTCACGTCGTATTGGTCGCTCCAGAAGTACGGGACCCGGGCCGCGGTCGGCGCGGCGCCGCCGAGCAGCGCGGTGGCGACGAGCTTGGCCTGTTCACCGGCGCTGGTCCAGTGTTCGACGCGTTTGCGGTCGCCGGTCTCGTGCTGCCAAGCCGCGACATCGCCGACCGTCCACACATCGGGCGTACCCGTACGGCCGGACTCGTCGGCGAGCACGCCACCGCCCGCGGCCGGATCGGCCAGTGCGATACCGGATTCGGCCAGCCACTCGGTGACCGGTTCGGAACCGACACCGACCACGACCAGATCGGCGAGCACCTCGGTGCCGTCGGAGAGCACGGCGCCCCGGACCCGTCCGGCATCATCGGCGAGTAGTTCGGCCACCCCGGTCCCGCACCGCAGATCCACCTGTTCGTCCCGGTGCAGCCGGGCGACGAGGCCACCGACCTGCTCACCCAGCACCCCGGCCAGCGGCGTCGGTTGCGGTTCCACCATGGTCACCGGTACCCCGGCGGCCCGGAAACTGGCCGCCAGCTCGCAACCGATGAAACCGGCGCCGATCACCAGCGCCCGCTGGGCCGCACCGAGCTCCGTGCGTAGGGCGGCGGCGTCGTCATGGGCCCGGAGAACATGAACGCCGTCGAGCCCGACCCATGCGCCGGGGCGGCGTGGGCGTAGTCCGGTGGCGATGATCAGCTGCGCATAGTCCACCGTGCTGCCGTCGGACAGGGCGAGGGTGTGTGCCGCGGTGTCCACCCCGGTCGCGGCGACGCCGAGGCGGAGCTGGATGTCCTTGTCGGCGAAGAACTCCGCGGGCCGCAGGGTGGTGTCGTCGGTTTCGCCGCGGACGAACTGCTTGGACAGCGGCGGCCGGTCGTAGGGCGGCCGGTTTTCGGCGCCGATCAAGATCAGGCCCCCGTCGTAGCCGGCGCGGCGCAATTCCTCGGCGGTCCGCAGACCGGCCAGTCCGGCGCCGACGATCACGATGGGAGCAGGCATTCGGGTTCTCCTTCACAGTCGTTGTCGTTTTTCTACCAGCGGGGTCCGATGTTTTTCCGGTGATCACGGATTTGTGCCGGTGATCACCCGATGGGTCGGGCACCGCGATCGAACTGTGTCCCGCCAGGTATTGATCGGGTGGTCAATCAGGTCTATACCGAGGTCAGTAGCAATTTCGGGTCGAAGGAGGATCCACATGTTCACCGAAAGCCGCGCGCAGGATTTCCTCGCGGTCGTGCTCGGCGCGTTCACCGCGCTGTCGCCACTGTGGGTGGACACCAACACCGGCGCCCGCTGGTCGCTGATCGTGCTCGGTGTACTCATCGCCCTCACCGGCCTCGCGCAGATGATGCGGCCCAGCATGGCGTCCGCCGACTATGCGATGGGCCTGTTCGGCGTCCTGCTGTTCATCTCGCCGTGGGCGATGGACTTCACCGCGCACAGCGGGGCATCCTGGACCGCATGGATCGTCGGGGTGGTCACGGCCGTGGTCGCGGTGGCGGCCCTGCCGGCAATGTCGGAGCGTCTGCACCACATGGCGGCACCACATCACTGAATCCGGTGCCCGCAATCCGTCGCGCCGGGCGTCGGCGCCGCGCCGAAGTGGACGGCGACGCCCGGCAACTCATCCTGGACGCCGCGGAACGCCTGTTCGCGGCGCAGGGCTTCGACGCGACCTCGACGGCCGCGATCGCCCAGGCCGCCGCGGTCCCGAAGGGGCTGGTCTTCTACTATTTCCCGACCAAGGAATCGATCCTGTCCACGTTGATGAGCGAGCGGGTGCCCGCCTACGCGATCGAGGACATCGCACCGATGGTGCATCCGGGCGACCCGGCCGCCAGCCTCGTCGATCTGGATACCGCACTGAACCTGCGGGAGCACCATTCCTCGGTGCTGCGAGTGATCATGTGGCGGGAGGCCGATACCCACCCCGACGTCCGGCGGCAGTTGCGCGCACTGCGTGATCATCTGCTCGAAGTGACCGCCCGGGTGCTGCAGGCCAGCGCGCCCGGACCGGTGCAACCGGGAACACTGCGGGCCTGCGCGACCGCCTGGGTATCGGCGATGTTCGCCGTGGCGGGTACGGATCGACTGCATGCGCTGGACGGGGTTCCGCTGCCGACCGGAGAGGAAATACTCAATATTGCGAAGGTGGTCGCGGCCGGGATGACCGAACTCGGTTGAGTCGCCGAGTCGTTGTCCGGCCGGTGTTTTCGGCACCGCACGATTTGTGAACCGACACCGACCCGCCCGCCGGCCATGGCCCGCCCCGCCGGGTGCCGCCATTCTGATGGCAGCAACCGGAGGGGAGAATGGTGATTCACGTGCGCGCGTCGCACCCGCGTAAACGTACTTCGATATCGGACAATTGGTACTTGCAGCTGGGCACATCGATTCGACGATTCGCCGGCCGAACGACGGTCGGCATCGTGCTGGCCGCGGTACTCACCGGTGCCGGACCGGGCTGGGCCGCGCCACTGTATCCGCACCCCGATCCGGACCCGTTCTTCGCGCAGCCACCCGGCCTGGCCGAAGTCGAACCGGGTGCCGTGCTGGACACCCGGGCACTGCCGCCGCTGCCCACCTTCCCGGGCGCGCGGCTGACCCTGATCAAATTCCGTTCGACGAACTCGCAGGGCGGGCCGATCGCGGCCACCACAACGGTGCTCACCCCCGCCGGGCGCACTCCGAACGGGCCGCTGCTGTCGTATCAGCACATCATCAACGCCCTCGGTACTCGCTGCTCGATCTCCCGGGTGCTGTACTCCACCGATCCGAATGTGCAGGTCCGTGAGGCAGTGGCGCTGAATGCGGCACTGGCCCGCGGTTGGAGCGTCGCACTTCCCGACCATCTCGGCCCGACCTTCGCCTATGGTGCCGCCCGGCTCGGCGGGCAGATCACCCTGGACGGGATCCGCGCGGCCAAGCAGGTGCCGCAGCTCGCGCTCGCCGACAGCCCGACGGTGCTCGCCGGCTACTCCGGCGGCGGGATGGCCACGGCCTGGGCCGCCGCGCTCGCCCCCGACTACGCACCGGAGCTGGACCTTGCCGGCGCCGCAACCGGTGGGGTGCCGATGAACCTGGTGACCATGCTGGAGGCACTGAACTACAACTCCCATCCCGCCTTCGGCCTGGTGCTGGCGGCCGGGATCGGCCTGGAACGCGAATACCCGGACCGCTTCCCGATCAGCGCCTCGATGAACCGGGCGGGCCTGGCAGCCCGGTCGGCGGTGTCCGACGGCTGCACCAACGAGATCCTCGCGACCGGCGCGGGGCGCAGCATCCGCGATTTCGCCAGCAACACCTCACTCGTGGACGACCCGGAGGCCCGGGCCGTGGTGGAGGAGAACAGTCTGGAGCTCTTCGACGGGGTGCCCACGATGCCGATCTTCGAATGGCATTCGCCCACCGACCCGCTGATCCCGATCGCGGCGATCGAGAACGTCAACCGCCGCTACTGCGCCGCGGGCGTATCCCTGTTCGAGTACCACACCTTCTCCCCGGAGCACCTCAGCGCCGCCGTCCTGGGCCTACCGGCAGCCCTGCACTGGATCGATGCGCGCTTCCGCGGGGAACCGGCGCCCGCCAACTGCTGAGCGCACCCCGGCAGACGCCAAGACAGTGCATCGAGATGTGCGGTCGTGCATTGCCGACGATGCACGACCGCACACATCGATGCGCTGTTGGCGTCGTGCGCTCATTGCCGGGGCCAGCCGGGAGACACCGGGTGACGGCCGCCTTATACGGTGGAGCGGTGATCGTCGCGCTCATCGATTCCGGGCTCGGCCTGCTGCCGACGGCAGCATGGTTGCGCAGACTGCGGCCGGATGTGGATTTGTTGCTGCAGTCGGATCCCGAGGGCGCGCCGTGGGGACCGAAACCGGAGCAGTGGGTGGTCGAGCGGGTGCTCGGCGCCGCACGCAGTTCGCTGGCGCACGGGGCGGAGGTGATCGTGCTGCCGTGCAATACCGCCAGCGTCACCGCACTGGATCAGGTGCGGGCCGAAGTCGGCGCCGAGGTGCCGGTGATCGGCACGGTACCGGCCATCAAACCGGCCGCCGCCGTCTGCGCAAAGGTCGCTGTCTGGGCGACCGCGGCTACCACTGCCAGCCGGTACCAGGCCGATCTGATCGCGAAGTTCGGCGGCGACGCCGAGGTGACCGGCGTGGCCTGCCACGGCCTGGCCGATGCCATCGACCGCGGCGATCTGGTCGCCGTCCGGGCGGCCATCGCGGCCGCCGCCGCACACACCCCGGCCGACGTCGAGGGTGTGGTGCTCGGCTGCACCCACTATCCGCTGGTGATCGACGACATCGTGGCCGCGTTGCCCGACGGCGTCCGGCTCTTCGACAGCGCCCAGGCAGTCGCCGCCCAGACCCTGCGCCGGATGGACGCCCTGGACCGGCCCGCCACCGGAACCGGCCGGGTGCGGGTGCTGGCCGGTGGCCGGCCTGCGGACCTGCCGGCAAGTGCGCTGGCATACGAACCTGGGCGGCTGCTCGCCCGGACCGGCGGGTCGTCTGCCTGACCCGGGCCCCGATTCGGGCAGCCGGGGACCTGTCGTCACACCTCGAGGACCTGTGCCGCCTTACCGCAAAGTCTGACCAGATCGTCCACGTCAGAGGTCAGGATCGCGACCGGTCGGGTGGCGCGGAGTGCGGTGGCTGCGACCACGGCGTCGATGGCGTACCTGTCAGAACTCGATGCGCACGTGGTCGGTGACCGGGTGGGCCTGGCAGCCGAGGATGTAGCCGTTCTCGATGTCCTCGGGGTCGAGGATTTCGGCGTTGTCCATTTCGACTTTGCCTTCCAGCACTGTGCAGGCGCAGGAGCCGCATTCGCCTTCCTGGCAGGAGTAGGGCACGTCGAGGCCCTTGTCGAGCATGATGTCGACCAGGGTCTGTTTACGCGGCCAGCTCAGTTCGTGCACTTCGCCGTCGAGTTCGACCGAGACGGTGGCGGCGTCGGCCGCCTCGGCGGCGCTGACCTCGGCCGGCGCATGGTCGGCGAACGGGTCACCGGCCAGCGAGTTGAACACCTCGGCGTGGGTGCGGGTGCGGGGGACGTCCAGGGTGGCCAGGGCCTCGTGCACCCGGTCCATGAACGCCTTCGGCCCGCACATGAAGGCCTCGTAGCCGGTGTACGGGGCGGCCAGGGTGGCCAGGCCCTCGGCGGTGGGCAGGCCCTGCAGCGGTTCCAGCCAGTGGATGACGGTGCAGCGCTGCGGGTACTTGCCGGCCAGCTCGCGCAGCTCCCGGGCGAAGATGACCGACTCGGGGTCCCGGTTCGCGTAGACGAGGACGATCTTGCCGCTGCCGCGGGTCAGCGCCGACTTCATGATCGAAATGATCGGGGTGATCCCGCTGCCGGCGCCGAAGAGCAGCAGGTTCTCGTCCAGGTTCTTGGGGGTGAAGACGCCGGACGGCGGTAGCACCTCCACCTCGTCGCCGGCGGAGATGTTGTCGCACAGCCAGTTCGAGCCGTAGCCGCCCTCGGTGCGCTTCACGGTGACCTTCGGCAGGTCGTCGGTGTACGGCGAGCTGGCCAGCGAGTAGCACCGGGCTACCGAACCGGTCCGGTCGCTGGGGATCCGCAGGGTGAGGAACTGGCCGGGCCGGTAGTCGAACCGGTCCCGGTGCTCGGCGGGCACGTCGAAGACCACCGAGCGCGTGTCGGGCGTCTCGTCGATGACCGCGGATACCCGCAGTACTACCGAGCGCGAGCCGTGCGGAACCTCGATCGTGGTCATGTCGTCCTCTCGGGGCAAAACTAGAACGTGTTTCAGTTTGATGGTATGCCCGGTTCCTGCTGCCGGGCAAGCTGCACCTCCAGGCCGGCCATCAACACGTCCATGCCGAAGTCGTAGGAGTACCTGCCGCGCAGGTCCGCCATGTACCGGGTGGCCCGGGCCACCGCGTCCGGCAGGGTGACATCCGCGGGCGCGGAGCGGTCACGCGGATTCACCCGGCTGCGGCCGAACAGGTAGGTGTGGATGGTCGCATATGCGGCGAGCACATTGCGATCGTCGAATCCGGCATCGAACAGAATGGCCATCACCGCATCGATGAGGTCGAGCTGCTTGCCCAGCATCTGTTCGAGCAGAATGTCGCCGAGTCCGGGGTGGGTACGCAGTTTATCGTCTATCTGGTCGACGAGGTCACGCAGCCGCTGTTGCCACGGCCCGGATTCCGGTGGCGGGGTGCGCACATCTGCCAATGCGGCGCCCGCGACCAGGTCGAGGAGTTCCCGTTTGTCGGCGACGTAGTAGTACGGCGCCATCGGGGAGACGCCGAGTTCCCGGGAGAGCCGGCGCATCGACAGCTTCTCGACGCCGTCGGCGCGCACCACGCGCAGTGCCGCCGCCACGATCTCCGCCTCCGACAGCGTGCTGCCGCCGCCCCCGTTCGCGTGCATCCGCCCGACTCCCATGCCACCTCTACCGCCGCCGGACCCCGTGGCCCGTGTCGTTCCCGATCCACCTCTGCTCCCGGCAGTCTAGAGCGCCGCCGCGAGCCGTGGCCCGGGAAGCGTCGTCGCGGTGTTTGCGGAAATCCCTTCTTTTTGTCGGTCACTGACGTTATGGTGTGACCGCGGCAACACCCGCCGCCTGCGACCCTTCGTGGAGGTAGTCATGTCCGAATCGGAAATTCCCGTACCCGTCGAGGCGAACACCGCCGCATCGGCCGACGGCGCCGACCTGGTCGACGAGACGTTGATCGAAGAGGTCAGCATCGACGGCATGTGCGGCGTCTACTGATCGGGGCCGGCAGATGCTGGATCTGAATACCCGCTGGGCCCTGCACCCGAGAGTCGAACTGCGCGGTGAGCCGTTCGGGGCACTGCTGTACCACTTCGGCACCCGCCGCCTGTCGTTCCTCAAGAACCGGCGGCTCGTGGACCTGGTACGGGCCCTGCCCGAGCATCCCGATACGCGGTCGGCGCTGAGCGCACACGGCCTGGAATCGGCACCGGCCTTCCGCAAGGCGCTCACCCAGCTGGCCGATACCGACATGATCGTGCCCGCCACCGGTCCGGCACCGGCAGTGGCTCCGGTTCCGGCCGCTCCGGCTCCGGCCGGTCCGCCGGTGGCGCCGGGCACCACGCTGGTCGAGCATTTCGAGTCCGGGCTGGCCGCCCCGATCTGCCTGACCTGGGAGCTGACCTACGCCTGCAATCTCTCCTGCGTGCACTGCCTGTCCTCCTCGGGCCGGCGTGATCCCCGGGAGCTGAGCACCGCGGAATGCAAGGCGCTCATCGACGAGTTCGAGCGGATGAAGGTGTTCTACGTGAACATCGGCGGCGGCGAACCCACGGTGCGGCCGGACTTCTGGGAGCTGGTCGACTACGCCACCGCCCACCACGTCGGCGTGAAGTTCTCCACCAATGGTGTCCGGATCGACGAGCGGGCCGCCGCCCGACTGGCCGCGTCCGACTACGTCGATGTGCAGATCTCGCTGGACGGCGCAGATGCCGCGGTCAACGATGCGGTGCGGGGTCCCGGGTCGTACGACACTGCGATCCGGGCGCTGGAGAACCTGTCGGCCGCGGGTTTCCGGGACGCCAAACTCTCCGTGGTGGCCACCCGGCACAACATCGGCCAGCTGGATCAGTTCCGGGAACTGGCCGAACGATACGGCGCCACCCTGCGGCTGACCCGGCTGCGACCGTCCGGCCGCGGCGCCGACGTGTGGGACGATCTGCACCCGCTCCCGGAACAGCAGCGCGAGCTCTACGACTGGCTGGTGCGCAACGGTGAAGGAGTGCTCACCGGTGATTCGTTCTTCCACCTGTCCGCCTTCGGCAGTGCGCTGCCCGGACTGAACATGTGTGGCGCGGGCCGGGTGGTGTGCCTGGTCGACCCGGTCGGCGACGTCTACGCCTGCCCGTTCGCCATCCACGACACGTTCCGGGCCGGGAACATCCGGACCGACGGCGGATTCGCCGGGGTGTGGGAGAACGCTCCGTTGTTCGCGCAGCTGCGCGAACCGTCCGGTGGCGGTGCCTGTTCCGGCTGTGCGCACTACGACAGCTGCCGGGGCGGTTGTATGGCGGCGAAGTTCTTCACCGGGCTCCCGGCCGACGGACCCGACCCCGAATGCGTCCAGGGTTACGGCGAGGCGGCATTGGCGGCGCCGGGACGGGTGATCCCGCGTCCGGCGGTCGACCACTCCCGTCCGTCCCGGCGCAGCGGACCGGTCCCGCTCACGTTGTCGCCCGCCCGCCCGCCGGCTCGCGCATGCAATACGGGTGTTTGACCGGCGGTCCATCCTCCGGTCCGGGACGGGGATTGCCGGAGGTGTGCCGATGGCCGGCCGGGTGGCTCCCGGCCGGTCCGGCGGCGCCCGGCCGTGGCATTTCGACGGAAGGCGAATCCTTTTTTCTGCACCGATGATGTCTGTCCGCGCGGCAGCGCCTAGCATTCCTGAAATGCGCCATGATCGTCTGCCCGACGGCTTCGGGGTTCGGATCGATCCACGGGTACGCGCATACTCCGGGGGACGCATCCTCGTCGGCGGGACACCCGCCAGGTTGCTGCGGCTTGCCCCGGAGGCCGCCGAGATGATCGGCGACGGGTACCTGGAGGTGACCGGCCCGAAGTCGGCCGTCGTTGCTCGCCGCCTGCTGGACTCGGGCGTCGCGAACCCGCGTCCGCGGCTGCTGCCCGAACCGGAGGATGTCACCGTCGTCGTGCCACTGCACAACAACGTCGCGGGACTGACCCGGTTGCTCGCCGCACTGCGCGGCGCGAATGTGATCGTCGTCGACGACGGATCCGACGAGCCGGTATCGGCGCCGGCCGGCACCGGCTGCCGCGGCCGGGTGACGGTGCTGCGGCACGAACGGCAGCGTGGACCGGCCGCGGCGCGGAATACCGGGTTGCGGGCGGCGACAACGGACTTCGTCGCCTTCCTGGATTCCGATGTGGTCCCGCGCACCGGCTGGCTCGAGGTGATGCTGGGCCATTTCAGCGATCCGCAGGTCGCCCTCGTCGCGCCCCGGATCGTGGCGCTGGATCCGGAGTCGGGGGTGCTGGCCCGGTACGAGCACTCCCGTTCGTCGCTGGATCTGGGCCGCAAGGAGGCCGCGGTGCACTCCCGCGGTGCGGTGTCCTACGTACCGAGCGCGGCACTGCTGGTGCGGCGAGCGGCGCTGCTGGGCGCCGACGGGTTCGACGAGTCGATGACCGTCGCCGAGGACGTCGACCTGTGCTGGCGGCTGGAACGCGCGGGCTGGCGGCTGCGCTACGAACCGGCGGCCCGGGTCGCGCACGATCACCGGGTGGTGTTCGGCTCCTGGTTCGGCCGGAAGATGTTCTACGGCACCGGCGCGGCACCGCTGAGCAAGCGGCACGCCGGTATGGTTTCGCCGCTGGCCGTCCCGGCGTGGACGGTGCTGGCGAGCGTGCTGTTCGCCACGATGTCGAAATGGGGGGCGCTGGCCGGGTTGCTCACCGCCGGGCGGGCGCTGGTGCGGTTGCGGCGGGTCTTCGCCGACCTGGACAACCCGACCCGGATCGCTGCGATCTACCTGTCCCGGGGATTCTTCGCCAGTCTGTGGCGACTGGTTTCGGCGATGTGCCGGGACTACTGGCCGGTGACCCTGCTCGCGGCACTGACCTCCCGGCGGATCCGCCGGACCGCGTTGACCCTGGCGGTCGCCGACGGACTCGCCGACTGGTTCACCCATCGGGAGCCCGGTGGTCTGGATCCGGCCCGCTACGTGGTGATCAAACGCCTCGACGACCTCGCCTACGGCACCGGCCTGTGGCTGGGGGTCTGGCGGGAACGCAGCCTGACCGCGCTCAAACCCACTCCGCCGCCGGGTTAGCGGACCCACCACCGGATCGCGCAGGGCCCAGCAGCCGGGCATTCGCCAGATCGGCGGGCCGATTGTGCCGATGGTGGCGGTGTCCCCGGGGAGACGGCCCGACCGACCGGCGCGGGGAGCGGAACAGCGGTGCGGCAGAAACGAGGCGGTGTCGGCAATGCGCGGAGAACAACACGCCGACACCCTGATCGTCGGTGCCGGTTCGGCCGGTTGTGTTTTCGCTGCCCGGCTCACCGAGGACCCGGCGCATACGGTCCACGTCCTGGAGGCGGGACGGATGTGGCGGAGTCCGGCGGAACTACCGGCCGAACTGCTGGACCCGAGTGTGCTGCCGATCGGTCCGGCTGCCGAACATGTCCGGAGGTACGGCACCGAGCTGGTGCGCGGCAAGGTCGCCGGCGGTTCCGGCGCGATCAACGGCAGCTATTTCGTGCGTCCGCCCGCTGCCGATTTCGCTACCTGGAGCGCGTCGGCGGGCAGCGACGACTGGTCCTTCGACAAGGTGCTACCGGCCTTCGTGCGGCTGGAACGGGACTTGGACTACGGCACGGACCCGGGGCACGGCCGCGCCGGGCCGATCCCGGTGTGCCGAGTCCGGGAACCGGCACCGATCAGCGTTGAGTTCGCGGCCGGTGCTGCCGCACTGGGCTTTTCCGAGATCGCCGATCTCAACGCGCTGCCGGAGAGTGCGCCCGCGGCCGGATTCGGCCGGGTGCCCTGTGCGATGATGCCCGGCCGGCGGGCCGGTCCCGCGATCACCCACCTTTTCCCGGCACTGCACCGGCCGAACCTGCGGGTCACCGGCGACACGCAGGTCACCGGGCTGCGCTGGCGCCGCGGCGCGGTGGTGGGCGTCGACTGGGTTCGCGACGGGCGCCGCGGTACCGCATGGGCCGATCGGGTGGTGCTGTGTGCCGGTGCGATCGAATCAGCTGCGCTGCTGCTGCGTTCCGGTGTCGGACCGCCGGAACAATTGGGTGCGCTCGGCGTGCCGGTGGTCAGTCCGGTACCGGTGGGACGCTGGTGTACCGATCATCCGGAGGTCGGGCTGAGTTGGCCGGGCAGCTACGGCCGAGCGCCCACGGTGCCCCTGGAGTGTGTACTGGTGGCCGACGATGTGGAGTTACGTCCGTACACCACCGATTTCGGTGGTCCGGCGCGGCGCCTGGGCGTCGCCCTGATGCGGCCGGAGTCCGCCGGGACGCTCACCCTGGTACCGGCGGGCACCGGCGGGCCGGGGGCCGCCGATATCCGGATCGAGCAGCAGGCGGTGACCTCCGCTGCGGACCGGGCCCGGCTGCGGGACGGGGTGCGCACCGCGGTCGAACTGATTCGCTCCACCGGTGCGGAGGTACCCGGCGCCGAACCCGGCACCACCTTCGACGATGCCTGGCTGCGGGCCCGGCTGGGCACCTCGCAGCATCTTTCCGGCACCTGCCGGATGGGCCCGGCATCCGATGAGCATGCGGTGGTCGATCCGGCCGGGCGGGTGTACGGGGTATCCGGGTTGACGGTGGTGGATCTGTCCATCGTTCCGGTGCCCCTCGGCCGCGGTCCGCAGGCGACCGTGGCGATGCTGGCCGACCATCTGGCGCCGATATCGGGTCGCTGAGGCGCCAGCACATCGGCTGCCGTTGCGCGGCGTTTCGGGTCCGGTAGCGGGACGGATCACATCTCGGCGGGCCACTACCACGGTGTGACCTGGAGGACAAACCAGGACTTCCGCCATGTTGTGCCAAAAGTCGCCGGTACAGTCGGTAACGGAAAGAAAGGCAAATGGTCAGCAATCTCGCAGGCGGGCGGCCCGCTCGGCACGGTGGGGAGTCGGGAACCCAGCTCGGCGCCCTCGAAGACTACGCCGCACAGGCCCACGGTTATCTCTGTGCCGGTGGGGATCAGCTCACGCAGCTGGCCGGCCTGTTGCGGCCATTGGTGCTGGAATCATGGCTGCGCAGCGTGCGTGGCGGTATCGACCCGATGGAACCGCTGGACGGTCGCGGGCTCCGTGGCACCGATCTGGCGCGATACCGCGATGCGCACGCGATGGCCGGTCTGATGCCGCTGATCGACAAGCTGCTCGTGCAGGACGCAGCGCAATCCGGACTCATCGTGACCGTCGCCGACCAGTTCGGCCGGGTGTTGTCGGTACACGGTAAGGCGGATCAGCTGGCGGCGGCCGCCGAGACCGGTGTCCTCGCGGGTAATGATCTGAGCGAACGGCGGATCGGCACCAATGCGGTCGGCCTGGTGGTTCGGACCGGTCGGGCCACCTGGATCCACGGTCCCGAGCACTATCTGCACCGGATGCATCAGATCACCGGGGCAGCGGCGCCGGTGCACGAACCGGACGGCCGGCTGGTCGGGGTGCTGATGATCGCCGGTGGGGTCCGGGTCGCCAAACCGGAGATCCTCGCCCTGGTCAAGGCGGCAGCGACTGCGGTCGAGATGGAACTGGTGCTGCGGACGATGCGGGCCGGCCGTGACGGCGCCGGCCCGGCCGCATCCCGTTCCGATGACCGAGTCGAGCAACCGGCCCGGCTCGGTCTGGAGGTGCTCGGCCTGGGCCAGCCGCAACTGAGCGTCGCCGGGGAGCGGGTGGCGCTCTCCCAGCGGCACGCGGAGATCCTGTTGTTGCTCACCGAGCATCCGGAGGGGCTCGGCGCCGACCATCTGGCCCTGCTGCTCGATGACACCGACCTGGACAACGGCACCATCCGGGCGGCGATGTCGCGGCTGCGGTCGGTGGTGGGTCCGACCGTGTTCGGTTCCCGCCCATACCGTCTGCGGACGCACATCGCAACCGATGTGGAGGCGCTGCGGGCAGCGCTCGACTCCGGTGATATCGAATCTGCATTACGGTTGTACGCTGGCCCGGTGTTGCCCCGCTCCTCGGCGCCGGGCATCTGCGACCTCCGCGACGAGCTCCGGGTCCGGCTGCGGACCGCGGTGCTGGCATCCGGCGATTCCGGGGTGCTCCGCCGGTGGACGGCCGGTCCGGAGGGTCGTGACGATGCCGGCGCCTGGGCTGCGTACCGGGAGACGGTGGATCGTGATTCGCCGCTGTATGCGCAGATCGAGGCCAAGATCCGGGTGCTCGATCGCCGCCTGGGTGCGGATGCAACGCAGATGCAACGTTTCGGCTCATAGTCTCCCCGCCGTATAGTGCGGTAGCTCACAACGCGGCCATGATGTGGTCGCGGTTACTCGGCTGGGCGGGTCGTGCCCGCCGCCTGTGCCTTCCTGGACAATCGTCCGAACTTTTTAGAGGAAAAAGTTTCTTTTTATTAACTGAACGCCTAGTGTTCCCCATGCATGGAACGCAAGCCATGTGATGTACATGACAGCACTGCGGCGATCCGTTCGGGTCGCGGCCGTCGAGTTGGAGGCACCATCTAGAGCTGGACTACCCGCGCCGGGCGTCGTGGCCCGCCGCGTGGCGCCGGCGTCGATCCGGCGCCGATGTCGAACACACGATCTGTCGGGGATCTCACGCGTGTGGGGCGCTCGCCCGCCGCGTACCTGCCGAAACTTCCCTGGGTGCGGTGCACCCGCAGCCTGTTTTGTGCTGCCCGGAAAACCTTCGGCTGTTTGTTCTTTCGCGAAACGAGGAGGCTCTGGTGCACGGTACGGAGTTGGGTGGGTCCAGCGCGGATACGCAGATGAGCGGACACACCGCCACATCCGGCGCGGAGGTCGCGGCACCGGCGGCGACACCGTTTCCGCTCGCACCGGCGCAGCTCGGCGTCTGGTATGCCCAGCAGCTCGAGCCCGATGTGCCGATCAACATCGCCCAGTACGTCGACGTCTCCGGCGATCTCGATCCGGCGCTGCTGGAGGCGGTCGGTAACGAAGCCGCCCGGGACTTCGCCTCCCCGCTGCTGCGGATCGGCGAACGCGACGGAGTTCCGTATCAGTGGATCGACCGTGCCATCCATCTCGATCTGCCCGTCGTCGACCTGCGCGACCACGCCGATCCCGAGGCCGCAGCGCACGAGTGGATGCGCACCGACCTCGGTGCCCCGATCGATCTGTGCCGCGACGAACTGACCGCGGGCGCCCTGCTGCGGGTGGCCGACCGGCGCTGGTTCTGGTTCCTGCGCGCGCACCACATCGTGCTGGACGGCTACGGATCGCTGATCCTGGTCCGCCGGATGGCGGAGCTCTACACCGCCCGGGTCCAGGATCGGCCCGCACCCGAGTTCACCCCCGGTGAGCTGCCGGCACTGGTGGAAGCCGAATACCGCTACCGTGACAGCAGTCGTTTCGCCGCCGACCGGGAGCACTGGCTGCAGCGGATCGCCGATCTGGACGGGCCGACCAGCCTGGAATCGCGCACCGCACCGCGCGCCGCGACCAATCTGGTGGTCGGGGAGGCGCTGCCGGAATGGCTGGTGCGGCAACTGGAAACCCTGGCATCGGCACAGGATTCGACCTTCGCCGCGGTCCTGGTGGCCGCCTTCGCCGGTTATCTCGGCCGGTTCAACGACCGCGCCGATGCGGTGCTCAGCCTGCCGGTCACCGCCCGGACCACCGCGGCGATGCGGCGTTCCGGCGGCATGCTGGCCAATATCGTGCCGTTGCGGCTGCCCTCCGGCGCCGCCGACGACACCACCACCTGGGGTGATCTGTTGCGCGCCGCCCGGGTCGAGATGCTCGGAGCCCTGCGGCATCAGCGCTACCGGAACGAGGACCTGCGCCGGGACGCCGAGAACGACGGCCGACCGGCCCGGCGGGCGCTGTTCGGCCCGATGGCGAACTTCATGATGTTCAACACCGATCTGGCGCTCGGTGACACCACCGCCCACCACTATGTGCTGTCGACCGGCCCGGTCGAGGACCTCAGCCTGAACACCTACTACGGCGACCGGGGCCGGGTGCACCTGGACTTCGAGGCGAACCCGAATCTGTATGCCGCCGACGACCTCTCCCGGCATCACACCCGCTTCCTGCGGTACCTGGAACGCCTGGTGCAGGCCCATCCGTCCCGGCCGATGGCGTCGATCGAGCTGGCCACCGAGCTGGAACACGAAGTCAGTACCCGGATCTGGAATGCCACCGGGTTCGATGTGGCGGCGGCGGTCGCCACCCGGGGTGCCGCCGCGGCAACCCTGCCGGCCTTGTTCGAAGCCCAGTTGCTGCGCACTCCGGCGGCACTCGCCCTCCGTACCGCCGGATCCGGCCCCGCGGGTGACCTGACCTACCGGGAACTCGCCGAGCGCAGCAACCGGCTGGCCCGCCGGCTCATCGCGGCCGGTATCGGACCGGAAACCCTGGTGGCGCTGCATATGCGCCGCGGCACCGATCTGGTGGTGGCGATGTATGCCGTACTCGCCGCCGGCGCCGCCTACCTGCCCGTCGACCCGGACCACCCGGCCGAGCGCACCGCGCACATCCTGGCCACCGCCCGCCCCGGCTGCGTACTGGCCACCGGCACGGCGCTGCCCGACGACGCTCTCGCGGACCGGATACCGGTGCACGTGGTCGACCGGATGGACCTGTCCGGCACCGCCGCCGACCCGGTGTCCGATGCGGAACGGACCCGGCCGCTGCGCCCGGAGCATCCGGCCTACGTGATCTTCACCTCCGGCTCCACCGGGCTGCCCAAGGGCGTCGTCGTGGCCCATGCGGCGATCGTCAACCGACTGCTGTGGATGCAGGACACCTACCGGCTCGAGCCGGCCGATGTGGTCCTGCAGAAGACGCCGTTCACCTTCGACGTCTCGGTGTGGGAGTTCTTCTGGCCGCTGCAGATCGGTGCCACGCTGCTGCTCGCCGAGCCGGACGGACACCGGGACCCGGCCTACCTGCGGGCCGTAATCGCCGAATACGGCGTCACCGTAGCCCATTTCGTGCCGTCGATGCTGGAGGCGTTCCTGGCGCAGCAGGAGATCGCCACCCGGAGCTCGTTGCGGGCCGTCTTCGCCTCCGGTGAGGCACTGCCCGCAGCGCCGGCCCAGCGGCTGCGGCTGCTGACCGGCGCACGGCTGCACAATCTCTACGGCCCCACCGAGGCGGCCGTGGACGTCACCTACCACGAGGTGACCGATGCCGACCGGGTCGGTGTGCCGATCGGCGCGCCGGTGTACAACACCCGGCTCCAGGTGCTCGACGCCCGGCTGCGGCCGGTACCGGTCGGGGCCACGGGTGAGCTGTATCTGTCGGGGGTACAGCTCGCCCGGGGCTATCTGGCCCGGCCGGAACTGACCGCGGGCCGCTTCCTCGCCGACCCGTTCGGTCCTCCCGGCACCCGGATGTACCGCACCGGCGATCTGGTCCGCTGGACCACCAACGGGGAACTGGAGTACCTGGGCCGCACCGACTTCCAGGTGAAGCTGCGCGGTCTGCGGATCGAACTGGGCGAGATCGAGGCGGTGCTGGCGCAGGTCGACTCGGTGGTGCGCGCCGTGGTGCTGGTCCGCGACGACGACGGCCTGGGCGAGCAGCTGGTGGCCTATATCGTGGAAGCCGAACCCGGCACGGTCGGGGTCGATCAGCTGCGCGGCGCCGCGTTGCAGCACCTGCCCGCCTATATGGTGCCGGCCGCCTTCGTACTGCTCGACCGGCTGCCGGTGAATGCCTCCGGCAAACTGGACCGGGCCGCTCTACCGGCGCCCGTCCGGGCGACCGTGGCCTATACCGCACCGGCCACCCCGGTCGAGGAGGCCGTCGCGAGGGTGTTCGGCGAGGTGCTGGGCCGCGAACAGGTGGGCCGGGACGACGACTTCTTCGAACTCGGCGGCAACAGCCTGGTCGCGACCCGGGTGGCGGCGCGGCTGGGTGCCGAACTGGGCTGCCGGATCGGGGTACGCGAGCTGTTCGGGGCGCCCTCGGTGGCCCGGCTGGCCGAGCTGATCGAGGCGGCGGTACCGGCCGACACCGCGGAACTCCCGGTCCTGGTGGCCCGGCCGCGGCCGGACCGGGTGCCGCTGTCGCCGGCCCAGCAGCGGATCTGGTTCCTGAACCGATTCGATCCCGCCGCCGCCGACTACAACATGCCGTTCACCGTACGGTTGAGCGGTGCGGTGGACCTCGCGGCCCTGGCTGCCGCGCTCACCGATGTCGTCGACCGGCACGAGGTGCTGCGCACCGTGTTCCCGGCGGTGTCGGAGCAGTCCTCGGAATCGCCCGCCCACCAGGTGATCGCGGATACCGCACCGCTGTTCGGCCCGGCCGAGCCGATCCGGGCCGGCGAACTGGACCGTGCCTCGGCGGCCTTCGCCGCCCGCGGTTTCGACCTGGAACGGGAAGAGGCGATCCGGGCCAGGATCTTCGCGGTCGACGACGGCACGGTGGCCCTGGTCGTGGTCCTGCACCACATCGCCGCCGACGGCGTATCCCTGCGGGTGCTGGCCGCTGACGTGCTCACCGCCTATTCGGCCCGCCGCACCGGGGCCGCGCCCGGCTGGGCCCCGCTGCCGGTGCAGTACGCCGACTACAGCATCTGGCAGCGGGAACTGCTCGGATCACCCGGCGATCCGGACGCACCGCTGGCCCGCCAGCTCGCCTTCTGGACCGCCGAACTGGCCGGTGCGCCGGACCTGCTGGAACTTCCCGCGGACCGGCCCCGGCCGCCGGTCGCCAGCGGCCGGGGCGCGGTGTACCGGTTCACCGTGCCGGCCGAGCTGACCGCCGCCGTCACCGAGCTGTCCCGGGCGGAGGGGGTATCGGTGTTCATGGTGTGGCATGCCGCGCTGGCCGCCGTGCTGGCCCGGGTGTCGGCCGGCACCGACATCGTGATCGGCACCCCCGTGGCGGGCCGCGGCGCCCGCGACCTCGACGATCTGATCGGCATGTTCGTCAACACCTTGGCTTTGCGCACCGAGGTCGACCTCGCCGCCGGTTTCGACACACTGCTGGCCGGGGTCCGTGATACCGACTTGGCCGCGTTCGCGCATGCCGAGCTGCCCTTTGAACAGCTGGTGGAGGCGCTGGACCCGGCCCGCTCCACCGCCCGGCATCCGCTGTTCCAGGTGCTGCTGTCGTTCGACAATCTCGGCGAGGTGTCGGTCGAACTGCCCGGGGCGCAGGCCCGGGCCACCGCGCTGGATACCGGGCTGACCAAATTCGACCTGCAGCTGACCGTCACCGAGCCGGGGGTCGGCGGGACCGCCGGGGCGGGTCCGGGTATGCAGGCCGAGTTCACCTATGCCACCGACCTGTTCGACGAGCCGACGGTCGCCGCGCTCGCCGGCGCCCTGATCCGGCTGCTCACCGCCGCCACCGCGGCACCGGAGGTACCGGTCGGCGATCTGCCGCTGCTGGATCGGGCCGGCCGGCAACGGGTGCTGACCGCCTCCTGGTCGTCGGTGCCGGCCGCCGCCCCCGCGCCGGTGTTCGCGGCGTTCACCGAACAGGTGCGGCGCACTCCGGCGGCGGTGGCGCTGGTCGACGGCGACCGCAGCTACACCTACGCCGAACTGTCCGCCGAGATCAACCGGCTGGCCCGGGTGCTGATCGCGGCCGGGATCGGGCCCGAGACGGCACCGGCCGGCCCGGTGCCCGGTACGGCGCCGACCTGCGGTCCGGTTGCGCTCGGCATGCGCCGGTCGGCTGAATTCGTGATCGCGGCCTATGCCGTGCTCACCGCCGGTGGCACCTACGTTCCGGTCGATCCGGATCAGCCGGCCGCTCGGCGCGAGCACATCCTGTCCGCTGCCCGGGTGAGTTGCGTACTGACCCGGTCGGTCGACGGCTGGGACGGTACCGCCGACGTTCCGGTGATCGCGGTCGACACCATCGCGCGGGCAGCCTGGGCGAGTGAACCGGTCCGGGACAGCGAGCGGCTGCTGCCGCTGCATTCGGCGCATCTGGCGTACATCATCTTCACCTCCGGCTCCACCGGCCGCCCCAAGGGTGTCGCGGTACCGCATGCGGCGGTGGTCAACCAGATCGACTGGATCGCCCGCGAATACCGGATCGGCGCCGACGACGTGGTGCTGTTCAAGACTCCCGCGACCTTCGATGTGTCGGTCTGGGAGCTGTTCGCACCGCTGGCCCGGGGTGCCCGCCTGATCGTCGCCGAGCACGACGGACATCGCGACCCCGACTATCTCGCCGCCACCATCGCCGCACACCGGGTCACGATGACCTCGTTCGTGCCGTCGATGCTGTCGGTGTTCGCCGCCGCGGCCGATCCGGCGGCGCTGACCACGCTGCGGACCGTGCTCGTCGCCGGTGAGGCGATGACCGGTGCGGCCGCAGCGGCGTTCGCGCAGGTGTCCGCGGCACGGCTGCACAATCTGTACGGGCCCACCGAATTCACCGTGCACGCCACGCACGCTCCGGTCCCGCCGGGGCAGCAGGGCGCGGTGCCGATCGGGACCCCGGTGGCGGGTGCCGCCGCGCTGGTCCTGGACGAACGGTTGCGGCCGGTACCGGAGAACGTGGTCGGTGAACTGTATCTGGCCGGGGCTCAGCTGGCGCGGGGCTACCACGGCCGGTCCGATCTGAGCGCGCAGCGGTTCGTAGCCGATCCGTACGGTCCGGCCGGCAGCCGGATGTACCGCACCGGCGACCTGGTCCGCCGCAACCGGGTCGGCGATCTGGAATACCTGGGCCGCAGCGATTTCCAGGTGAAACTGCGTGGTCAGCGAATCGAGCTCGGCGAGATCGAGGCGGCGCTGCTGTCGGTGCCCGGGGTGCGGGCCGCGGCCGTGCAGGTGCACCGCCCGGCCACCGGTGACCTGCTGGTGGCCTATGTCGTCGGCACGGTGGCCCCGGCTGATCTGCAGGCCCGGTTGCGGGCCGAGCTGCCCTCGTACATGCTGCCCGGCGCCTACGTGCCGCTGGCCGAGCTGCCGTTGACCGCGTCCGGGAAACTGGACCGGCGGGCGCTGCCGGAACCGGCAGCAGTGACGGCCGAGTACCGGGCACCGCGGACCTGCGCCGAGCGGGCTGTTGCGGCGGTGTTCGCACAGGTGCTCGAGGCTGAGCGGGTGGGCCTGGACGACGACTTCTTCGCCCTCGGCGGCAATTCACTGGTGGCCACCCGCATCGTCCGCCGGCTCGGCAGTGAGCTGGGTATCGATGTCGGGGTCCGGCTGTTGTTCGAGCATCCGGGTGTCGCGGAGCTGGCGGCCCGACTGCCGGCGGCCGCTGCCGCTCGCCCGGCGCTGGTGGCGGGCCCCCGCCCGGACCGGATCCCGCTCTCGTACGCCCAGCAGCGGATGTGGTTCCTGAACCGGTTCGATGTCGGTTCGGCGGCGAACAACCTGACCGCAGCGGTCCGGCTGACCGGCGATCTCGACCGTGCGGCGCTGGCCGCGGCCCTCGACGATGTGATCGCCCGGCACGAGGCGCTGCGCACCGTGTACCCGGCCGTGGACGGCATCGGTCACCAGCGGATTCTCCCGCCCGCCGAGGCCGGGATCCGGCTGCTGGAAGATCGGGTGGCCCCCGGTGAGCTCGCCGCCCGGATCCGGGCGGAGGCCGCGGTGCCGTTCGCGGTCGCCGAGCGGGTCCCGGTCCGGGTGCTGCTGCTGCAGGTCGGCGCCGCACGGATCCCGGCGGACCCGGCAGCCGCGGCGGGCGGCACCGTCGGCGCCCCGGCCGGTGACGAGCATGTCCTGGTGGTTTCGCTGCACCACATCGCCGGTGACGGCTGGTCGATTGCGCCGCTGACCCGGGATCTGATGCTGGCCTACGCCGCCCGGCGCGGCGGTGTCGCGCCGCAGTGGCCTGCGCTGCCGGTCCAGTACGCCGACTACACGCTGTGGCAGCGGGCGGTGCTCGGCGCCGAAGACGACCCGGAATCGCTGCTCGCCGAGCAGATCCGGTTCTGGGAGGCCGAGCTGCGCGGTCTGCCGGATCTGCTGGAACTGCCCACCGACCGGCCGCGGCCGGCCGTCGCCTCGGGCTCCGGCGCCCGGTATGCGTTCACCCTCGGGGCGGCCGATCTCGCCGCCCTCACCGAGTTGGCCACCACCACCGGCACCACCGTGTTCATGGTGCTGCACACCGCCTTCGCCGTATTGCTCGCCCGGCTGTCCGGTTCCGGGGATATCGCGATCGGCACACCGGTGGCCGGCCGGGGCGAGGCCGAACTCGACGATCTGGTCGGGATGTTCGTCAACACGCTGGTGCTGCGCACCCGGGTGGCCGAGGACCGCACCTTCGCGCAGTTGCTCGCCGAGGTCCGCGATACCGATCTGCGTGCCTTCGGGCAGGCCGATGTGCCGTTCGAACGGCTCGTCGAGGTTCTGGACCCGCCGCGTACCGCGGCCCGCCACCCGCTGTTCCAGGTGATGCTGGACTACCGCAACACCATGAGCACCGGACTGGCGCTGGCCGGGCTACAGGCCGAGGCTCTCGACGCCGATACCGGCACGGCGAAGTTCGATCTACAGCTCTCCCTGGTAGAAGGCGGCGATGCCGCCGGTGCTCCGGTCCTCGACGCGGTCTTCGAATACGCCACCGACCTCTTCGACGCCGGCACGATCGCCGGATTCGCCGACCGGCTGCAGCGCATTCTGGCCGCGGTCTCGGCCGATCCGGATCGGCCGGTCGCCGGAATCGAGATCCTCGGTCCCGCGGAGCGGACCCGGCTGCTGCACGATCACAACCGGACCAGGCAGGAGTTGCCGTCGGGACGAACCCTGGTATCGCAGTTCGAAGCCCAGGCCGCCCGCACCCCGGACGCACCCGCACTCACCGTGGCGGGACACACCGTCGGCTATCGGGAGCTCGCCGGGCGGATCAATCGGCTCGCGCGGTTGCTGATCGCCCGCGGGGTCGGCCCGGGCAGCACGGTAGCGGTGGGGGTCCGCCGCTCCGAGGACCTGATCGTCGCCCTGTACGCGGTGATCACCGCGGGCGGTGCCTATGTGCCGCTCGACCCCGCGCATCCGGCCGAGCGCACCGAGCATGTGCTCGACGTCGCGGCACCGGCGTGCATCCTGACCCGGACCGGCGACGGACTCGACGCCGTCGCCCGGCCCGGGCGGCCGGTACTCGCCCTCGACCTGCTGGACCTGTCCGGTTACGCCGATACCGCGGTGCGCGACACCGATCGGCTCGCACCGCTGCGCACCGACGACCTGGCCTACGTGATCTTCACCTCCGGATCCACCGGCCGGCCCAAGGGTGTGGCGGTCACGCACCGGGCGATCGACAACCGGCTGGCCTGGATGCAGGAGACCTACCGGCTGACCGGCGCCGACGTAGTGCTGCAGAAGACCCCCGCCACCTTCGACGTCTCGGTGTGGGAGTTCTTCTGGCCGTTGCAGACCGGTGCCCGGCTGGTCGTCGCCGAGCCGGACGGGCACCGTGATCCGGTCTACCTGATCGGGCTGATCCGGACCGAGCGGGTCACGGTCACCCACTTCGTCCCGTCGATGCTGGCCGTCTTCGTCCGGGCCCTGGCCGATTCCGAAACGGGTGCCGGTCATTCGCTGCGTGCGGTGTTCTGCTCCGGGGAGGCATTGCCGGCCGCGCCCGCCCAGCAGTTGCGGGAACTGAGCGGTGCGGCTGTGCACAACCTGTACGGGCCCACGGAAGCCGCGGTGGATGTCACCTTCCACGAGGTGACCGACGCCGATACCGACACCGTGCCGATCGGTAGGCCGGTCTTCAACACGCGGGTGTACGTGCTGGATGCCCGGCTGCGGCCGGTTCCGGCGGGCGTCGCGGGTGAGCTGTATCTGGCCGGGCCGCAGCTGGCCCGCGGATATCTCGGCCGCCCGGCGCTGACCGCCGACCGGTTCGTCGCCGATCCATTCACACCCGGCGAGCGGCTCTACCGGACCGGCGACCTGGTGAAATGGCGCAACGACGGGTCGGCATCCGGTGTGCTCGAATATCTGGGCCGCACCGACTTCCAGGTGAAGCTGCGTGGTCTGCGGATCGAACTGGGCGAGATCGAGGCGGCGCTGACCGGCTTCGACGGCGTGGCCCAGGCCGTGGTGGTGCTGCGGTCCGACGAACGGCTGGGCGACCGGCTGGTCGGCTATCTGGTTCCGGTCGGGGCCGCAGTCGATCTCGGCGAGATCCGCACCGCCCTCGAGGCCGTCCTGCCCGGGTACATGGTGCCCGCCGCCTTCGTGGTGCTGGATTCCTTCCCGGTGAACGCCTCCGGGAAACTGGACCGGGCGGCGCTGCCGGCCCCGGCGGCCGAGGTCGCCGCCTACCGGGAGCCGGTCGGACCGGCCGAGGAGCAGGTCGCCGCCACCTTCGCCGAAATCCTCGGGGTGACCCGGATCGGCCGGGACGACGACTTCTTCGCGCTGGGTGGTAACTCGCTGACCGCGACCCGGGTGGTCGCCCGGCTGGAAGGCACCTTCGGCACCGAACTGCCGCTGCGCCTGCTGTTCGACCGGCCCACCGTGGCGGCCCTGGCGGCGGCCGCCGCCGACCGGCCGGGCGCCGCGCCCCGCGCGCCGTTGACCGCCGGGCCACGGCCGGAACGGATC
The DNA here is from genome assembly GCF_056627695.1 of Nocardia sp. KT25-26. Classification (NCBI taxonomy): domain Bacteria; kingdom Bacillati; phylum Actinomycetota; class Actinomycetes; order Mycobacteriales; family Nocardiaceae; genus Nocardia; species Nocardia sp. KT25-26. The sequence continues at coordinate 1,008,942 of NZ_CM152813.1, forward strand.
CCGCTCACCCCGGCCCAGGAACGCATGTGGTTCCTGAACCGCTTCCTCGGCGACGCCGGTACCGAGGGTGCGGTGGCAGGGCCGGGTGCGGCAGCCGACAACATTCCGTTGGCGCTGCGCCTGACCGGCGCACTGGACGTCACGGCACTGCGGGCGGCCCTCGCCGATGTGATCGACCGGCACGAGGTCCTGCGCACCGTGTATCCGGACAGCGCGGACGGTGCCCGGCAGCTGATCCGCCCCGCCGCGACCGCGCTACCGGAACTGCCGGTGCAGTCGCTGTCCGAACCGGAACTGGCTGCGCAGCTGGCTGCCCTCGCCGCGACCACATTCGATCTGACCACCGACACACCGGTGCGGGCCGGGTTGTTCGCGATCTCCGCGGAGAACACCGCGCAGCGCCCGGCAGCCGACGCCGTCGAGCACGTACTCGTCCTGGTGCTGCACCACATCTGTGCCGACGGCTTCTCGCTCGGGCCGCTGGCCGCCGACCTGCTGGCCGCCTACACCGCCCGGCGGGCCGGCAGCACCCCGGACCGGCCGCCGCTGCCGGTGCAGTACGCCGATTACGCCCTATGGCTGGCGGAGAATTCGCGGGCGGCGACACAGCTCGGCTACTGGCGGGAGCGCCTGGCCGGGCTGCCCGAGGAGCTGGTACTGCCGTGGGACCGGCCGCGCCCGGCGGTCGCCAGTCTGCGCGGCGCAGCGCACCAGGTGCCGATCGATTCCGATCTGCACAGCGAATTGCAGGAGCTCGCCCGCAAACGCGAGACCACGCTGTTCTCGACCGTGCACGCGGCCCTCGCGGTCCTGCTGGCCCGGCTGTCCGGCACCGACGACATCGCGATCGGCACGCCGATCGCCGGCCGCGGCGAGGCCGCCCTCGACCCGATGGTCGGCATGTTCGTCAACACTCTGGTGCGGCGCAGCCGTATCGATGTCCGGACCCGATTCGAAGCGGTGCTGGATCGGGTCCATGCCGGCGACATCGCCGATCTGTCACACGGTGAGGTGCCGTTCGAACAGCTGGTGGCCGAGCTCGCGCCGGCCCGGGCGCAGAACCGGCATCCGTTGTTCCAAGTGGCGCTGACCTTCCAGAACTTCACGCTGCCGGAGCTGCGGGCGGCCGGAATCACAGTGGGGGAGTATCCCGTCGAGGTCACCGCGGCCAAGTTCGACCTCCAGTTCACCGTGGTGGAGAACACCGACCACGACGGGCGCGCGGACGGGCTGGCCATCGAGATCCGTTATGCGACCGATCTGTTCGATGCGGAGACGATCGAGGTGCTCGGCCGCCGGTTCACCCAGGTGCTGGCGGCGGTCGCGGCCGATCCCACCGTCGTGGTGGGTGATATCCAGCTGCTCAGCGCCGAGGAACAGCACCGGACCCTGCACACCTGGGCCTCGGCCGGTCCGTCGGTGGCAACGGGTGAGGGGACCATCGTGGACCGATTCACCGCGGCCGCCACCGCGTCGCCCACCGCGGTCGCGGTGCGCGACGGTGCCCGCTGCCTCACCTACGCCGAACTCGACACCTGGTCCAACCGATTCGCCCGGCGCCTGGTGGCCGCCGGTGTCGGTCCGGAAACCATGGTCGCGGTGGCACTTCCGCGTACCGTCGAACTCGCCGTCACGCTGCTGGCCGTCCTCAAGGCCGGCGGCGGCTATCTGCCGATCGACCCGAACTACCCGGCCGACCGGATCGAGTACGTCCTCGACGACGCCCGCCCGATCTGTGCCGTCGGAACGCCGGATACCGGCCTGCCCCGCGGTTGGTTCGGCGGACCGGTACTCGAACCCGATCCGGACGGGCTCACCGGCTACCTGCCGACCGGGCTGACCGACGCCGACCGGCGGGCGCCGGTGCGGCCCGAGCATCCCGCCTACGTCATCTACACGTCCGGGTCCACCGGCCGGCCCAAGGGTGTTTCGGTACCGCACCGCAATGTGCTCGAACTGCTGGACAACTCCGACCGGCACTTCGGTTTCGGCCCGGCCGACGTGTGGACGATGTTCCACTCCTACGCCTTCGACTTCTCGGTATGGGAACTGTGGGGTGCGCTGCTCACCGGCGGTTCGGTGGTGCTGGTCGACTACTTCACCTCCCGTTCCCCGGAACAGTTCCGCGAGCTGCTGATCCGCGAACGGGTCACCGTGCTGAACCAGACACCGTCGGCGTTCCATCAGCTGGTCGCCGCCGATGAGGTCGCGATGCCGGACGGCGACCCCGCCGGTCCCGCCGCGGAAGCGGACGACTTTGCCCTCCGGGTGGTGATCTTCGGTGGTGAGGCGCTGGAGCCGCAGCGGTTGTCCGGGTGGTTCGCCCGGCATCCCGGCACTCCGCGGCTGGTGAACATGTACGGCATCACCGAGACCACCGTGCACGTCTCCTACCGGGAGATCGGTCCGGACACCGGTTCGGCGAGCGTGATCGGCCGGGCCCTCACCGGACTGACCGTGCGGGTACTGGATTCGCGGTTGCGGCCGGTCCCGGTCGGCGTGCCGGGCGAGATCTACGTGTCCGGCGCCCAGCTGGCCCGGGGCTATCTGGGCCGGCCCGGTCTGTCGGCGGGCCGCTTCGTCGCCGATCCGTACGGGCCGCCCGGAACCCTGGCCTACCGTTCCGGCGACCTCGCCCGCCGTCGCGCCGACGGCGATCTGGAATACCTCGGCCGGGCCGATCAGCAGGTGAACCTGCACGGATTCCGGATCGAACTCGGCGAGATCGAGGCCGCGCTGCTGGGCAGTGCCGCCGGAGTACGCGAGGCCGCGGTCGCCGTGCGTACCGACCGGGCCGGGGTGTCGCGGATCGTCGGCTACGTGGTCGCCGATCCGGAGTCCTTCGACGCCCACGCGATTCGCGGCAGCCTGGCCCGGCGGTTGCCCGAGCACATGGTGCCCGCGGCGGTGGTTGCGGTCGAACGGATCCCGCTGACCGTCAATGGCAAGCTCGATCGGGCAGCGCTACCCGACCCCGTGTTCGAGGCAGGTGTCTACCGTCGGCCCGCCACCCCTGCCGAGGAACTTATCGCCGGCGTGTACGCCGAGGTACTCGGCCACACCGGCGAATCCCGTCCGGTCGGTGCCGACGACGACTTCTTCGCGCTCGGCGGTACCTCGCTGCTGGCCGCCAAGGCGGCGGCCAGGATCGGCGCCGCGCTGGACCGCCGGATCGGGGTGCGGTCGTTGTTCGAGGCGCCGCGGGTTGCCGAGCTCGCTGCCGAGGTGGACCGCGCGGCCCGGGCGGGCCGGCCGCCACTGGTCGGCCGGGCCCGTCCGGAACGGCTACCGCTGTCTCCGGCCCAGCAGCGGATGTGGTTCCTGAACCGGTTCGACCGGACATCGGTGGCCTACAACATCCCGTTCGCCCTGCGGCTGACCGGAACTCTGGACCAGGCCGCGCTGTTCGCCGCACTGATCGATCTGGTGGCCCGGCACGAATCGCTGCGCACCAGCTACCCAGAAATCGACGGGGAACCGGTGCAGCTCATCCGGCCCGCGGTCGACGCGACCCCGGAGCCGACGGTCGTCCCGGTCACCGAGGACGGATTGCCCGCCGCCATCCGGGAATTCGCGGCGACAACGTTCGACGTCACCACCGAGGTGCCGTTGCGGCTGTGCCTGTTCCGGATCACCGAAGGCACCGCACCCGGTGCCGAGTACGTGCTGGCCGGGGTGCTGCACCATATCGCCGCCGACGGTTCCTCGATCGCGCCGTTCGTCGCCGACCTGATGCGGGCCTACACCGCCCGCCTCGATGATCGGGCGCCGGGCTGGACCCCGCCGGCGGTGCAGTTCGCCGACTACGCGCTCTGGCAGCGGGAACTGCTCGGTGCCGAGGACGATCCCGAATCGGTGTCCGCCCGTCAGATCGCGTACTGGCAGCGTGCCCTGGCCGGGCTGCCGGATCAGCTGGTGCTCCCGGCCGATCATCCGCGTCCGGCCCGGCAGAGCCTGCGCGGTGCCGAAGTGGCCGGCACCGTCGATGCCGAACTGCATGCGGCGCTGCTCGCACTGGGCCGCAACCGGGGCGCGACCCTGTTCATGGTGGTGCATGCGGTCTTCGCCGCGCTGCTGGCCCGGCTGTCCGGCACCGGTGACATCGCCGTCGGAACCCCGAGTGCCGGACGCGGCGAAGCCGAGCTCGACGAGGTCATCGGGATGTTCGTGAACACGCTGGTGCTCCGTACCGCCGTGGACCCCGCCGCACCGTTCAGCGCACTGCTGGATACGGCGAGGGCATGCGATATCGACGCGATATCGCATGCCGATGTGCCCTTCGAACGCCTGGTGGAGTTGCTCAACCCGGAACGGTCCACCGCGCGGCATCCGCTGTTCCAGGTGGGTTATTCCTTCCAGAACCACGACCGAGGCCGGTTGGAACTGCCCGGCCTCGAGGTCGCCGAGCTCGAATTCGACGCCGGTGTCGCCCAGTTCGATCTGCACCTGTTCGCCGTAGACCGCTACGCAGCCGACGGCACCCCCCGCGGTATCGATCTGACCCTGCGCTACGCCACCGATCTGTTCGAGCCGGGCACCGCGGAACGGTTCGCCGAGGCGCTGCAGCGGCTGCTGCGGGCCGTTGTCGACGACCCGCAGACCCCGGTCGGCGATCTGGACCTGCTCGGCGCCGAGCGCGGCCGGCTGCTGCAGGAATGGAACGCGACCGGCCGGCCGGTCGCCGGCACCACCCTGGCGGAACTGGGCGCCCGGCAGGCGGCGCGCACCCCGGCCGCCCCGGCCCTGGTCGACGCCGGTACCGGGGAATCGCTGAGCTACGCCGACTTCGACGCCCGGGTGAACCGGCTGGCCCGGAGGCTGATCGCCACCGGGGTGGGGCCGGAGCGCACCGTGGTACTGGGCCTGCGCCGCAGCCCGGAACTGGTGATCGCGATGCATGCGGTGGTGCGGGCCGGCGGCGCCTACGTGCCGATCGATCCCGACCATCCGGCCGCGCGGATCCGGCACATCGTCGATACCGCCGCCCCGCTGTGCGCCATCGCCGGGGACACCGGTGCGCTGCCCTTCCCGGCGGAGCTGCCGGTGCTCGGGGTGGCCGCCGACCCGGTCCGGTATTCGGCGGCCCCGGTGACCGACGCGGACCGGCTCGCTCCGCTGCGGCCGGCCCATCCGGCCTATATCGTGTTCACTTCCGGCTCGACCGGAAAACCCAAGGGTGTGGCCGTGTCGCACGGCGCAATCGTGAACCAGCTGGCCTGGCTGCGGGAGCGATTCGACCTCGGGGAACGGGACCGGGTGCTGCTGAAGACCCCGGCGACCTTCGATCTGTCGGTGTGGGAATTCTGGTCGCCGCTGGTCACCGGTGGCCGGTTGATCGTCACCGCGCCCGGAACGGAACGCGACCCGGATCGGATGCGGGACGTGCTGGCCGGACACCGGGTGACGGTGTTGCACGCCGTGCCGTCCCTGCTCGGCATGCTGCTCGCTGCGGCAGGCGAGGCCGGGGCGCCGGTACCCGGTTCGCTGCGGGCCGTGCTGGCCATCGGCGAGCCGCTCACCGCGGTCGTGGCCGGCGAGTTCCGGCGGCGCAGCCCGGGCGCCCGGCTGTTCAACCTGTACGGGCCGACCGAGGCCGCGGTCTCGATCACCGAATACGAGGTGGCCGCCGACCCCGGGCACACCGTGCCGATCGGCACCCCGGCCTGGAACAGCCGTACCTACGTGCTGGACGGACGGCTGCAGCCGGTTCCGGTCGGGGTGGCCGGCGAGCTGTACCTGGCCGGCGCGCAGCTGGCCCGCGGATATCACGCCCGGACCGGGCTCACCGCCGGCCGGTTCGTCGCCGATCCGTATGCCGCGGACCCCGGTACCCGGATGTATCGCACCGGCGATATCGTGCGGTACCGCCCGGACGGCGCCCTGGAGTATCTGGAGCGGGTGGACTTCCAGGTGAAGATCGGCGGGTTCCGGATCGAGCTCGGTGAGGTCGAGAGCGCCCTGCTGCGCTGCCCGGGAGTGCGGGCCGCCGTGGCGGTGGCGCATCCGGTCGAATCCGCCGGAACCCGGCTGGTCGGATACGCGGCGGTTCCGGAGGTCGCCGACCCGGGCGCCGAATCCGCGCGGCTGCGTGCCGAACTCGCCGAGGTGCTGCCAGGCTATATGGTGCCGGCCGCGATCGTGGTGACCGAGGCGCTGCCGCACAACGCCAACGGCAAGGTGGATCGCACCCGGCTGCCGGAACCGGTCTTCGCCGAAGCCGAGTTCCGGGCGCCGGTCACCGACCTGGAGATCCGGGTCGCGGCCGCGTTCACCGAGGTGATCGGGGCGGCCCGGGCCGGCCTGGACGACGATTTCTTCGCCCTGGGCGGCAATTCGCTGATGGCGACCCGGCTGGCCGCCCGGCTCGGCGCCGCGCTCGGCACCCAGGTGCCGGTGGCGGCGGTGTTCGAAGCGCCCACCGTCGCCGCACTCGTCGACCGGCTGAGCCGTACCCCCGGCCCGGCCCGGCCGCCGTTGCGCCGCCGTACCGAGACCGGACCCGCTCCGCTCTCGCCGGCCCAGCAGCGGATGTGGGTGCTGCATCAGCTCGGCGGGACGAGCGCCGCCTACCACATCCCGGCCGCCATCCGGCTCCGCGGTGAGCTGGACCAGGCTGCCCTGCAGGCCGCGGCCGACGATCTGGTGACCCGGCACGAACCGTTGCGCACGGTCTACCCCGATCTCGGGGCCGGTCCGGTGCAGCAGGTCCGGCCACCCGGCGACGTGCGGCTGGACCTGACACCGCGTCCGGTGACCGATCCGGAAGCGGCGATCGCCGAACTGATCGCCCGCCCGTTCGACCTCACCACCACGGCCCCGATCCGAGGCGCGCTGCTGCGCCGCAGCGCCACCGATCACATCCTGGTCGTGGTCGTTCACCACATCGGTGCGGACGGCTATTCACTGGCACCGATGACCCGGGACCTGATGCGGGCCTATGCCGACCGGTGCGCCGGCCGAGCGCCGGGCTGGGCGCCGCTGCCGATCCGGTACGCGGACTACAGCGTCTGGCACCGTGAACTGCTGGGCTCCGCCGACGATCCGGACAGTGCGCTCACCACCCAGCTCGGGCATTGGACCACCGAACTGGCCGGGATTCCGGAGCTGCTCGCGCTGCCCACCGACCGGCCCCGGCCGAGCCGCCGGGAGATGCGCGGCGCGGTACTGGAATCGGTGCTGCCGCCCGACCTGGTCGACCGGCTCGGTGCGGTGGCCCGGGAACACGGCACCACGCTGTTCTCGGTGCTGCACAGCGCGTTCGCCGTGCTGCTGGCCAAGCAGTCCGGTACCACCGATATCGCCATCGGCGTGCCGACCGCGGGCCGCGGGGCCGACGAGCTGGAAGACCTGATCGGAATGTTCGTCAACACCGTCGTGCTGCGCACCGAAATCGATTCCCGCGCACCGTTCCACCAGCTCCTCGACCAGGCGACCCGGCGCAACGCCGCCGCCCTGAGCCACGCCGATGTGCCGTTCGAGCAGGTCGTCGAGGCGATGGGCCGCACCGGATCGAACGGCTACACGCCGCTGTTCCAGGTGATGCTCACCTACCAGAACATGCCGCCTGGCAGCATCGAACTACCGGGGCTGCTGGTCGAGCCGCTCGATCCCGGGCTGAACGAGGCGAAGTTCGATCTGCATCTGACCGCACTGCAGCGCTACGACGGCCGCGGCGCGGTCACCGGGCTGGACCTGCGGTTCGGTTATGCGGTCGACATCTTCGACGAGCCGACCGTGCAACTGCTCGCCGACCGGTTGCGGCGGGTTCTGGACGCGATCGCCGCCGATGCCTCGACACCGGTGCGCGCCATCGATATCCGGACCGAGGCCGAACGCACCACCCGGCGCGCGCCCACCATCGCGGATCTGCCGGCACTGGTCGGCTCCGCGGCTCGGATCGCACCCACCGCCGCAGCATTCGTGCACGGCGATCATGCGGTGTCGTACGCCGACCTGGACGCCAAGCTGGCCTCGGTGCGCAAGGCGATGGGTGCGGCCGGGAAACCGGAAGCACTGGTCAATGTGGCACTCGCCGGGCTGGTGCCCGGCGTGCTCGCCGCGCTCGGCGCGGGCGGGCTGTCCGCCGCGCTGCACACGCTGGTGACCGATGCCCAGGCGGTGATTGCCGGGCACTCGGCGGGATCCGACCCGGAAGGAGAACTGTGATGGTGCAGACGGAATCGGCGACCACCCCGCCCTCGACCACCCCGCCCTCGACCACGCCGCCCTCGACCGCGGCATCCCTGCTGCCTGTCGCCGCGCCGTCCGCCCTCGACGATGCGGAACGCGGGCTGCGGAGCTCGCCGACCCTGGTTGCGGAGTTCGCCGCCCGGGCCCGGCAGGATCCGGCGGGCGTCGCGGTGCAGACGGCCACCGGCACCCTGGACTACGGGGAGCTGGATCGCCGGATCGCCGCGCTCGCCGCCCGGATCGCGGCACAGGGCGTCGGCCGGGAATCGACCGTCGCGGTCTCGCTGCGGTATTCCCCGGACCTGGTGGTGGCGGTCCAGGCCGTCTTGCGTGCGGGTGCGGCCTTCGTGCTCGTCGACCCGGATGCCTCGCTCGACCGGATCCGGCGCACCATCGCGCTGACCACACCGGTGTTGCTGGTGACCGCGCGGGACGCCGAACCCGGGGCCGGTGCGGGGATCCCGATGCTGCGTCTCGACGACCCGGCACCGCGGACCGAGGCCGCGGAGGTGTTCGAAGCACCGCATCCGGACGATCCGGCCTGCCTGGTGGTGGGCGACGAGACCGGCCCCGCGGTGATCCTCACCCATCGGTCCCTGCACGCGAGCCTGAGCTGGCAGCGACGGCTGCTGGCGCTGGGCCCGGGTGACGCCGTACCGGCCTTCCGGCACCCTGCGGCCGCAGGCGAACTCGCCGGGCTGTTGCTGCCGCTGCACGCGGGGGCGCAGGTCGTCCCCGTCGAAGGCGTCGTCGAGGCGGCTACGCTGGCCGAACTGATTCCCGTCCACGGCCTCACCGCCGTGCATATCGATCCGGACACGCTGGCTGCCCTGACCACGGTGCCCGACGCGGCAGAACGCTTGGCGACGCTGGACGCCGTGCTGGTCTCCGGTGCCCCGTTGCCACCCGCGGTGGCCGCCGCCTTCCGCGATATCAGCGGGGCCACGCTGCACTACGGGTTCGGTGCGCCCGAACTGGCCGGGTTGGTCACCGCGCACGAGGTGACCGGCGCCGATATCAGTTTCGTGCCGATCGGCACCCCGGCCGACGATATGGAAGCGCTGATCCTGGACGAGTCGCTGCAGCCGGTACCACCGGGTGCTTCCGGCGAGCTGTACGTGTCCGGTGTGCAGTTGGCCCGGGGATATGCGGGCCGCACCGCGGCCACCGCGGCCCACTTCGTCGCCGACCCGGCCGGGCCCGACGCCGAACGGATGTTCCGCACCGGCGCCCGCGCCCGGTTGCGGCCGGGCACCGACGGTGGGCGGGCCGAACTCGAATACCTGGGCCCGATCACTGAACCGGCGGATGCCGCACCCGGTGTCCCGGGCGATCCGGCGGCCTTCGCCGACGAACTGGTGCTCGACGAATTCGAGGCGCAGGCCGCGGCGACCCCGTTCGATCCCGCGCTGGTCTTCGTCCCCGGCGACGGCCGGCCGGCGACCATCCTCACCTACGGTGAACTCGATCGGCGCAGCAATCGGCTGGCCCGGCATCTGATCACCTTCGGCGTCGGTCCCCGGGCGGCAGTGGTGCTGGACCTGCCGCGCTCGGTGCACTGGGTGGTCGCGGTGTACGCGATCCTCAAGGCCGGCGGCGCCTATCTGGCCCTGAACCCGGACGAACCGCTGGTGCCGACCGGGGCAACGGTCCTGCTCACTGCGGGCGCGCGTCGTTCCCGGGTGGAACTGTGCCCGGCCGCCATCGACCTGGACTCGATCGATCTGCTGGCCTACTCCGACGAACCGATTACGCCGAATGAACGCCGCGGCGCGCTGGCGCCGGAACATCCGGCCCGGATCGCCGGTGCCGAAGGAGTCGGGATCTCGCACGCCGCGATCCTGCGCCGGATGGCGACGGTCCGCGCCGACCACGAGTTCCGGGGCCGCGATGTCTATCTCACCACCGTCGACACCACCGGTGACGGTGCGCTGTGGGGCTGCCTGCTGCCGCTGCGGGTCGGGGCCACGGTGCTGCTCGCGGACGGAAACGCGCCGGTCGATCCCGACTACCTGGTCCGGGTGATCGAGGCCTACGGCGTGACCGCGGTGGATCTGCCCGCCGACCGGCTCGGCACCTTCCTGGACTCGGCCGGCGCCGCGGCGCCCCGGGTGGCCTCGATCCGCGACGTCTTCGTCGACGGTGCCCTGTCCGCCGAACTGGCCGAGGCATTCGGACGGGCTGCGGCATTCACCACCCTCAGCGGTGCCCGGTTGCACGAGCGCACGGTCCGGGGCCGGGGTGCCGGGCGGCACGGCGCCAGCATGCGAGCCCGGATCGGCGGCGGGGTCGGCCACCGGATCGCGGAACTGGCCCGGACCTACCGGGTGCCGCCGGCGGCGGTGGTCCGGGCCGGTCTGACCGTGCTGCTCGCCTGGTACTCGCCCGCCGGTACGCCGGCCGCGGGCGAGTGCCTGTCCGATCTGCTCCGCGGGGAACGCCGCCACTGCGGCCGCCCGGTCGATGCCGTGCCACTGCGGTCGGAACTGCTCGGCACGGTGGCCCTGACCTGCCCGGACACCGGAACCGAACCGTTTCCGGTGCCGGGGTTGGAGCTGACTGCCTTCGACGGACCGGTGGGCGCGGCGGATCTGCATTTCATCGTTTCCTCGGGCACCGACACCGACGGTCATCTCGGGGTCGAGATCGAGTACACCTGCGAACGTTTCGACACCTTCGCCGCCGCCACCCTGATGCGCCGGTTCGCTCGGGCGATCGGTCTGCTGGTCGGCGCCCCGGACGTGCCGTGCGGATCGCTCGACCTGCGGTCGCCGGCCGAGTCTCACCGCGCCGCCATGTGAAACAACCCCCACCAGGAAGGCAGGATCCATGGGCAACCCGTTCGACGACGAAACCGCTCAGTTCTACGTGCTGATCAACGAGGAGGGCGAGCATTCGCTATGGCCGACGTTCGCGGCCGTTCCCGGTGGCTGGACCATCGCCTACGGTGCCGCGACCCGGGCGGCCTGCCTGCAGTATGTCGAATCGCATTGGCTGGACATGCGGCCGAATTCCCTGGTGGCGACATCGATCACCGAACGGTGAGCCGGATCAGCCGATCGGGGCCAGCGGCGGCGGTTGCCAGCGGCCGTCGGCCGCCGCCGGTCCCGGTGCGTAGAGCCGCATCGTCAGGGTGACCGCACCGGCCGCCGGGATCGGCAGCCAGTTCTGCGGTGCGAACCGCGGGCCGGGATCGTCGTACTGGACGGCGATCTCGGCACTGCCGTCGGCGGCTGCGGCCACCGGAACGACATGGCCGACGGTCCGGACACCGGCCGGATGGGCGATCAACCGTCCCTCCGCGGTGTAGGCGGTGAGCGACCAGAGCGCGGCGGGTGGCAGTTCGCCGGCGGCGAACCGCAGCCGGTACCGGTCGGCTCGCCCGGTTCCGGGAACGGTGGTGGTCGCAGCCAGCAGGTCGCGTTCCGGTGGTGCGCCGAGCGCATGCGCCGCGAAATATGCCCGGCGCAGGTAGTCGGTCCCGTAGTGGCCCACCTGGTACCGGATCCGCCAGCCGTTGCCGGAACGCTGCGCCGGATCCGAATACTCGTCGATGAGCCGGTTGGCCTGTTCGGCCGCGGATGCCAGCGTGGACATCCGGCCGGTGTCGATCCGCAGTCCCGGGCCGATGCCGAGCCGGGCGAAGCGCTGCACCGCCGGAACGTCGCGGGGCAGTGGGGGATCGCCCGACATCAGCAGATTGACCCGGTCGAAATAGGTCCGGGCGTCCATCGCCCGCACCTGCTGGTCCGGTGGTGCCGTCGAGCGGTCGATCGCCTTGCGCCGCCCGGCGGTACCCGACCGATCGCCGCGCTGCCAGGCGCTCCACGGCACCAGGGCGATGCCGTCCTGGAACCTGCGGACCGCGGCGACATCGTCCGGGCCGTCGACCTGGATGTGCATCAGCAGCCAGGCCGATGCCGTGGGCATGCTCAGCTGCGTGAACCCGGTCGGTGCGGGCCCGGTCCGTTCCGGGCCGGTGAGCAGGTACGTGTACGGCGGCCCCTCGGCGCCCGCGACCACGCGCGGCTCCCGGGATCCGGGGTCGTGCACGGTGTTGGACCAGGCATCGATGAGCTGGAGCAGCCAGTACCGGTCCGGGTCGGTCGTCGGCGGGATTCTCAGCACCAGTGGCTCCGGCCCCAGGTCCAGCCACGACTGGGTGTAGAGCACGTCCCGGCTGAGCGGGACGGCCCCGCGGTCGTCCGGCTCCGCGAGTTCACTGTGATCGAGGGTGTTCACCGGGGCGCTCATCGAGCGCAAGGTGTCCATCGTGACCATCGGGTAGCCGAAGAGGTAGGCGTCGACGGCCGTGCCGAGCGGGTCGAATTCACCGGTCGGCCGACCGGCGCCGGACGGGTCGTCGATGCGGGAACAGGCGGTCATCGCGGTGCCGAGAGCCGCTGCGGCACCGGTGGCCAGGATCCGGCGCCGCGTCCAGGGCCGATCGGGCGGGATATCGGTGGTCATCGCCGGATCGCGTCCAGCAGGACGCTGCGCAGCACCGCGGCCACTCGCTCCCGGCCGGCCACCGGGTCGTCGCCGTAGGCCTGGCCGAATTCGATCACCATCGCGAATGCGGCATGCACCAGGAAGCGGGCCTCGGCCGCGGTGAGCTCCGGGCGGACCGCGCAGACCAGCCGGGCCCATTCCTGCACGCTGAGCCGTTGAATATTGCGCAGCACGGCACGTTCGGGGGCCGGTACGTGGCCGAACTCGGCGAAGTACACGAAGATGAGCGCCCGCTCGGTACGTGCATCGGCAACGAACCGATCGATCAGCAGCATCAGAGCGTGTGCACTGTCCTCGGCGGCCGCCACTGCGGGGCCGATCGCGCCCGAGACCCGCTCGGCGGCGCGCCGGAACGCCGCCGCCAGCAGATCGGATTTGCCGCGATAGAACCGATACACCGCAGATGCGGCGGAAAGCCCTGCTGCGGCGGCGATCTCCTCGACACAGACATTCGGGTAGCCGCGTTCGTGGAACAGTTCGACGGCCCGGCGCAACAGCAGTTCGTGTTTGAAGGAATCCGGAACCTCCGCCGGCGTCGCCGGTTCGGCGGCCGGCGCGGCGGCGGGCAGATCGGTGCCGGCGGCGGCCAGCCCGGCCGTGGTCAGCAGGGCGGTGACCGTACGAGCGGGCAGTGCGGCGTGGTGGTCGGCGAGGCTGAGGACCACACCCAGCTGTGCGGTGGCGAGCAACCGCAGATCGGCTGCGGGCAGTCCCGGGCGGCGACCGGTGAGCCGCGTTGCGAGCGCATCCAGCACCCGGGATCGGTATCCGCACAGCGCGGCCCGGTCGGCGCGGGTCAGATAGCGTCCCTCCCAGCGGATCAGCGCCACCGAAGCCCGGTTGTCCAGGGTCACGGCGACCAGTGCCGACATGACCTCCGCGAGATCGTCGCCGGCGTTTTCGGCCGCCTCGGCGAGCAGTCGTCCGACCCGCAGCACCTCTTCCGCGAACAGGGCGTATTTGCTCGGGTAGTGCCGATACAGTGCGGCCGAACTGATCCCGAGTGCGGCTGCGATGTCCTCCATGCTGACGCCGTGGTAGCCGGCCGCACCGAAGGCCGATGCCGAGATCGCCGCGATCTGTGCGCGCCGGTTCTTCGGCCGGCGTCTGACCCGCGGCGCCGACCCGTCGGGAACTGCAGCACGCTTGGTCCGAGTATCGTCGCCGACAGTCATGCAGACAGGGTATCGGTGCTCATTTCGGTGATCGGGGTCACGGTGTCGGTGTGTTGGTGAGGTCGGCGCCGAGGGCGTCCAGGGTCATTCGATGCAGAACCGGGCGGGCCTTGCCGACCGTCGCGGACGGTGCGCTGTGCGGGGTGGAGTTCATCAGCCCGAATGCGGCATGGGCCTGGATGCGGGCGGTGTCCTCGCCGAGTCCGGGGTCCAGTTCCCGGAGTACGTTCACCCAGACCTCCACGTACTGGCGCTGGGTGCGGCGCAGCCGGCGGCGTTCGGCGGCGGGCACATTGTCGAGGTCGCGATCCTGGATGCGGATGAGTTCGGGCTCGCCCAGGGCGAAGTCGAGATGGAAGTCGATCAGGGCGGCCAGGGCGTGGGCCGGGTCGGGGGCCGCCGCGGCGACGGCGCGGCCACCGTCCAGCAGTCGCTGGCTGACACCGACGAGCAGCTCCACCAGCAGGGCTTCCTTGTTCGGGAAGTGTCGGTACACGGCCGGACCGCTGATCCCGACGGCGGCGCCGAGGTCGTCCAGGCGCACCCCGAAGAAGCCGCGGTCGGCGATGAGTTTCGCCCCTTCGGCGAGGAGCTGGGCGCGGCGCTGCGCCTTGAGCTGCTCCCGGCGGGTGGGTGCGGCTGCTGCGGCATCCGGCACGTGGATTTCCTCCCGGGTCTGGACAAGTTGGTTAGTCAAGATTAACCTGAATTTCAGTTATCGGCGATTAACTCAAATGGCAGGATGGTGACATGTCCGCACCTGGCGAGAACCGGGCCGCGCACCGAGCACTCCTCGACGACCTGCACGACCGGATGGCCACCGCAGCGCTCGGCGGCCCCGCCCGCTCCCGGGAACGGCATATCGCGCGTGGCAAGCTGCTGCCCCGCGAACGGATCGACGAACTGCTCGATCCCGGCAGCCCGTTCCTGGAGATCGCCCCGTTGGCGGCGAACGGAATGTACGACGACGAATGCCCCGGCGCGGGTGTCATCGCCGGTATCGGCCGGGTCGCCGGTCGGGAATGCCTGGTGCTGGCCAACGACCCGACCGTCAAGGGCGGCACCTACTACCCGATGACGGTCAAGAAGCATCTGCGCGCCCAGGAGATCGCCGCGCAGAACCGGTTGCCGTGCATCTACCTGGTGGAATCCGGTGGCGGCTTCCTGCCCCGGCAGGACGAGGTGTTCCCGGACCGGGAGCATTTCGGCCGGATCTTCTACAACCAGGCGAATATGAGTGCCCAGGGCATCGCGCAGATCGCCGCCGTCCTCGGCTCCTGCACCGCCGGTGGCGCCTACGTGCCGGCGATGGCCGACGAAGCGGTCATCGTCCGTGACCAGGGCACCATCTTCCTGGGCGGCCCGCCGTTGGTCAAGGCGGCCACCGGGGAGGAGGTCACCGCTGAGGAGCTCGGAGGCGGCGCGCTGCATTCGCGTACCTCCGGGGTCACCGACCACCTCGCCGAGGACGATCGGGACGCGCTGCGGATCGTGCGCAATATCGTCGCCACGCTGGGGCCCAGTCCGGCGGCGCCGTGGCAGGTACTGCCCGCCGCGGAACCGGCGAAGCCGATCGACGAGCTGTACGACGTGGTGCCGGTGGATCTGCGGACGCCTTATGACGTGCACGAAGTCATCGACCGGATCGTCGACGGTCGAACCGTCTCAACCGGCACCGACGGTCGAACCGTCTCAACCGGCACCGACGGTGGAACGGGGTTCCAGGAGTTCAAGGCCGAGTACGGCAAGACCCTGGTCACCGGCTTCGCCCGGATCCACGGTCACCCGGTCGGCATCGTCGCCAACAACGGTG
Source organism: Nocardia sp. KT25-26 (assembly GCF_056627695.1). NCBI lineage: Bacteria > Bacillati > Actinomycetota > Actinomycetes > Mycobacteriales > Nocardiaceae > Nocardia > Nocardia sp. KT25-26. Next base: position 1,024,632 of record NZ_CM152813.1, read on the forward strand.
TGCTGTTCAGCGAATCCGCCATGAAGGGAGCCCATTTCATCGAGCTGTGCGACAAGCGCAAGATCCCGCTGCTGTTCCTGCAGAACATCACCGGGTTCATGGTCGGCCGGGACTACGAGGCGGGCGGTATCGCCAAGCACGGTGCCAAGATGGTCACCGCCGTCGCCTGCGCCCGGGTGCCGAAGCTGACCGTGGTGATCGGCGGATCCTACGGTGCGGGTAACTATTCGATGTGCGGGCGCGCGTATTCGCCCCGCTTCCTGTGGATGTGGCCGAATGCGCGCATCTCGGTGATGGGTGGCGAACAGGCCGCATCGGTGCTGGCCACGGTGCGCGGCGAACAGCTCGAGGGTAAGGGGGAGCCCTGGTCGGAAGCCGAGCAGGAGGAGTTCAAGGCGCCCATCCGGGAGCAGTACGAGACACAGGGCCACCCGTACTACGCGACCGCACGGCTCTGGGACGACGGCATCATCGCCCCGGATCGAACCCGGACCGTGCTCGGCCTGGCCCTGTCGGTGTGCGCACAGGCGCCACTGGAACCTGTCTCCTACGGCGTATTCCGGATGTGATTGCGATGCTGACCGATAACCGTCCCGTCTCCTTCGATACGGTGCTGGTCGCCAACCGTGGCGAGATCGCCGTCCGGGTCATCCGGACCCTGCGGGCCCTGGGCATCCGCTCGGTCGCCGTGTACAGCGACGCCGACCGCGACGCCCGGCATGTGCGGGAAGCCGACACCGCGGTGCGGCTGGGGCCGGCACCGGCCCGGGAGAGCTACCTCGATATCGGCAAGGTGGTCGACGCCGCGCTGCGCACCGGTGCGCAGGCGGTGCACCCCGGCTACGGATTCCTTTCCGAGAACCCGGCCTTCGCGGCCGCGCTGGCGGAAGCGGGTGTCGTCTTCCTCGGTCCGCCGGTCGGCGCGATCGAGGTGATGGGTGACAAGATCGCCGCCAAGAAGGCGGTCACTGCCTTCGGTGTTCCGGTGGTGCCCGGTATCGCCGAACCGGGGCTCACCGATGCGCAGTTGATCGAGGCCGCGGCCGAGGTCGGCTACCCGGTGCTGATCAAACCGTCCGCGGGTGGCGGGGGTAAGGGCATGCGCCGGGTGGTGGACCCGGCCGAACTGCCCGATGCCCTGGTCAGCGCCCGGCGCGAGGCCGCCGCGGCCTTCGGCGACGACACGCTCTTCCTGGAACGTTTCGTCGACCGGCCGCGGCATATCGAGGTGCAGATCCTGGCGGACACCGCCGGGAACGTGGTGCATCTCGGGGAACGCGAGTGCAGCCTGCAGCGCCGGCATCAGAAGGTGATCGAGGAGGCGCCGTCGCCGCTGCTGGACGCCGAGACCCGGGCCCGGATCGGTGCGGCGGCCTGCAATACGGCACGCAGCGTCGACTACGTCGGCGCCGGAACCGTCGAGTTCATCGTCTCCGCGGATCGGCCGGACGAGTTCTTCTTCATGGAGATGAACACCCGGCTGCAGGTGGAGCATCCGGTGACCGAGCTGGTCACCGGCGTCGACCTGGTGGAATGTCAGGTGCGGATCGCCGCCGGTCAGCATATTTCGGCCGCGCAGGACGAGATCGGGCTCACCGGCCATGCCGTCGAGGCCCGGGTGTACGCCGAGGACCCGGGCCGCGGTTTCCTGCCGACCGGCGGCCGGGTGCTGCAACTGCACGAACCGGCCGGCCCGGGTGTGCGGGTCGACTCCGGCCTGGCGGTCGGCAGCACGGTCGGCAGCGACTACGACCCGATGCTGTCGAAGGTGATCGCCGCCGGGCGCACCCGCGCGGACGCACTCGCCGGGCTGGACCGGGCGCTGGCCGAGACCGTCGTCCTCGGTGTCACCACCAATATCGAGTTCCTGCGGTTCCTGATCGCCGATCCGGAGGTGCAGGCCGGCCGGCTGGACACCGCGCTACTGGACCGGCGGGTCGCCGATTTCGAGCCCGCCGGTGCGGGTGACGCCGATTTCGTGGCAGCCGCCGCCCACCACTGGCTGCGCGGCTGGTCCGCCGCAGGAGCCGACCCGTGGTCGGTGCCGAACGGCTGGCGCCTCGGCGCACCCGCCGCCACCGTGCAGCGGCTGGCCGCCGGAACGGATACCCGGCACGTCTACCTGACCGGAACCCCGGACGCCGGCACGGTACGGCTCGACGACGGCGAACCGGTTTCGCTGACCGCCGAACGCGAACCCGATGGGCTCGCCGTCGCCATCGACGGGGTGCGGTTGCGGTACCGGGCCGCCGAATACGACGGCCAGCTGTGGCTGGCAGGTCCGGCCGGGGTCGCGGTACTGCGTGAACTCGTCGAACCGAGCGTGCGCGATGCCGATGAACACCGCGGCGACGCCGAGATCTGCAGTCCGGTGCCGGGATCGGTGATCGCGCTGCCGGTCGGCTCCGGCAGCGAGGTGGCCGCTGGGGATCCGGTGGTGGTCGTCGAAGCGATGAAGATGGAGCACACCCTGACCGCCCCGGTCGCCGGCACCCTCGAGGTGCTGGTGCAGGCGGGTGCGCAGGTGGCCCTGGACCAGCCGCTGGTGCGCATCGCGGCGGCCGACCTCGCAGGCGGCGAAACCGACTCCCGAGCAACCGATCCGGAAGGAACCCCAGCATGATCGAGTATCTGTCCACCGGGTCGCTGCCCGACGAATATCGGGAGCTGGCGCTCACCGTGCGCGACTTCGCGCAGCAGGTGGTCGCCCCGGTGGCGGCGAAACACGATGCCGAGCACAGCTTCCCGTACGAGGTCGTGGCCGGGATGGCCGAGATGGGGTTGTTCGGCCTGCCCTTCCCCGAGGAGTACGGCGGGATGGGCGGCGACTATTTCGCGCTCTGCCTGGCCCTGGAGGAGCTCGGCAAGGTCGACCAGAGCGTCGCGATCACCCTGGAAGGCGGCGTGTCACTGGGGGCCATGCCGGTGTTCCGGTTCGGCACCGAGGACCAGAAGCAGCACTGGCTGCCGCAGCTGACCAGCGGCCGCGCCCTGGCGGCGTTCGGGCTCACCGAACCCGGCGCCGGGTCCGATGCCGGCGGCACCCGCACCACCGCCGTGCTGGACAACGGTGAGTGGGTGATCAACGGCAGCAAGCAGTTCATCACCAATTCCGGCACCGACATCACCCGGCTGGTCACCGTGACCGCGGTGACCGGGCAGACCGGCGGGAAGAAGGAGATCTCCACCATCCTGGTCCCGGCCGACACCCCCGGATTCGTGGCCGAACCCGCCTACAACAAGGTCGGCTGGAACGCCTCCGACACCCATCCGCTCAGCTTCACCGATGTGCGGGTGCCGGAAGGCAATCTGCTGGGTGAACGTGGCCGCGGCTACGCCAACTTCCTGCGCATTCTCGACGAGGGCCGGATCGCGATCGCGGCCCTGGCCGTCGGCGCCGCCCAGGGCTGCGTCGACGAGAGCGTGCGCTATTCCAAGGAGCGGGAGGCGTTCGGCCGCCCGATCGGCGCCAACCAGGCGATCGCGTTCAAGATCGCGCGGATGGAGGCCCGCGCCCACACCGCGCGCACCGCCTACTACGACGCCGCGGCGCTGATGCTGGCCGGGAAGCCGTTCAAGAAGGAGGCCGCCATTGCCAAAATGGTCGCGAGCGAGGCCGCGATGGACAACGCCCGCGATGCGACCCAGGTGTTCGGCGGATACGGGTATATGAACGAATACCCGGTGGCCAGGCACTACCGTGACAGCAAGATCCTGGAAGTCGGCGAGGGCACGACGGAGGTACAGCTGATGCTGATCGGCCGGGAGCTGGGGCTGTGAGCGGGGGCGCATCGCGCCGGGTGGTGCAGCGGGGTCTGTGGTTCGAGGAGTTCGAACTCGGCACCGTCTACGAGCACCGTCCCGGCCGGACCGTCACCGAAGCCGACAATGTCCTGTTCACCACGCTGACCATGAACACCCAGGCGCTGCATCTGGACGCCGCCTTCGCCGATGCGCAACCGCCGTTCGAACAGCGTCTGGTCAATTCGATGTTCACGCTGTCCACCCTGGTCGGGTTGTCGGTCGCCCAGCTCACCCAGGGCACCCTGGTGGCGAATCTGGGCTTCTCCGATATCACCCTGCCGAACCCGATGTTCCACGGTGACACGCTCTATGCGGAAACCCTGATCACCGACAAGCGCGAGTCGAAGTCACGGCCGGGGGAGGGCATCGTCGGGTTCGCGCACACCGGGCGCAATCAACGCGGCGAGATCGTGGTGACGGCAGGCCGGACCGCACTGGTCCGGAAACGCCCGGCGGGTGATGCATGATGTGGCAGCCCCCCGGCCCGGCATGGCTGTTCTGCCCGGCGGACCGGCCGGAACGCTTCGGGAAGGCCGCCGCCGCGGCGGATGTGGTGATCCTCGACCTCGAGGACGGGGTGGCCGCGGCCGACAAGCCCGCCGCCCGGACCGCGCTGGCCGAAACCCTGCTCGACCCGGAGACCACGGTGGTGCGGGTCAACCCGGCCGGCACCGCCGACCACGCCGCGGACCTGGCTGCCCTGGCGGCCACCCCGTACCGGCGGGTGATGCTGCCGAAATGTGAATCCCCGGAGCAGGTGACCGGACTGACCGGCTACCAGGTGATCGTGCTGATCGAATCGCCGCTGGGCGCGCTGCGGGTGGCCGAATCAGTGGCCGCCGGCAATGCCGTCGGCGTGATGTGGGGCGCCGAAGATCTGGTCGCCGGCCTGGGCGGCGCCGCCAGCCGGCACGCCGACGGCGGCTATCGCGACGTCGCCCGGCACGTCCGGTCCACCAGCCTGCTGGCGGCGAAGGCGTACGGCCGGTTCGCCCTGGACTCGGTGTACCTGGACATCCGGGATCTGGAGGGCCTCGCCGTGGAGACCCTGGACGCGGTCGCCGTCGGTTTCGACGCGAAGGTCGCGATCCACCCGTCCCAGGTCCCGGTGATCCGGGAGGGGTTCGCACCGGCGCCCGAGGACATCGCCTGGGCACAGCGATTGCTCGCCGAGGTCCCGAATCATCGCGGGGTGTTCACCTTCGAGGGCGGCATGGTCGACGCCCCCGTCATCCGGCATGCCGAACAGATCGTGCGGCGAGCCGATCCGCTGCGCGCCCCTTCCCATGAGTCAGGACACCGTGCCGGGTAGTGCGCCCGGAGTACCAGTAGGAGGAGAGCCGGTGCAAGCACAGTGGGTGCCGACCGAGCAGGGCATCGCCCGGGCGGCGATCACCGATTTCGCGCGGTTCGCCGGGGCGCGCACCGGCGCCGAATACCACGATTACCAGGCATTGTGGCGGTGGTCGGTGGCGGATCCGGCCGAGTTCTGGCGGTCGGTATGGGACTACTTCGAGCTCGGTGAGATCGCCGGGGACGTCCTGGGCAGCCGGGAGATGCCCGGAGCGCAATGGTTCCCCGGTACCCGGGTGAACTACGTGGACCGGATCGTGGCGCAGGCCCGCACCGATCGGCCCGCGATCCTCGCCGTGCACGAGGATGCGGAGCCGGAGCCGATCTCCTGGACACAATTACTGGCCGACGTGGCCGCCTTCGCCGAAACACTGCGGGAACTCGGTGTCGGCGCCGGTGACCGGGTGATCGGGTATCTACCGAACATTCCCGAGGCGGTGGTCGCGTTCCTGGCGACCGCGAGCCTCGGCGCGGTGTGGAGTGCCTGCGGCCAGGACTATTCGCCGAAGGCGGCGCTGGATCGGCTGGGGCAGCTGGGACCGACCGTGCTGGTGACGGCCGACGGGTACCGGTTCGGCGGGAAGGCCCACGACAAGCGGGCCGATATCGCCGCGCTCCAGGACGGGTTGCCCGGGTTGCGGGCGACCGTCGCCGTTTCCCGGCTCGGCCACCAGGTCGCCGAGGCGATGCCGTGGCAGCAGGCCGTGTCCCGGGTCGCGGACCTGTCCCCGCAGGCGGTGGCCTTCGACCATCCGCTGTGGATCGTTTTCTCCTCCGGCACCACCGGCCTGCCGAAAGGCATCGTGCACGGGCACGGCGGGGTGCTGCTCGAACACCTCAAGGCGATCTCGCTGCAGTCCGACATCGGTCGCGCGGACACCTTCTTCTGGTACACCAGCCCCAGCTGGATGATGTGGAACTTCCAGGTCGCCGGGTTGCTGGCCGGGGCCACCATCGTCACCTACGACGGCAGCCCCACCTATCCGGCCCCGGATGCCCTGTGGCGCATCGCCGCCGACACCGGCAGCACCGTCTTCGGCACCAGCCCCGGCTACGTGCTGGCCTGCATCAAGGCCGGTGCGGTGCCGCGCGCCGAGCACGACCTGTCCGCATTGCGCACCGTCGGCATCACCGGGTCGGCGCTGCCGGTCAGCAGCGCCGAATGGCTGTCCGAGAACGCCGGCGAACGGGTGCAGGTGAACTCGATCAGCGGCGGCACCGATGTGGTGTCCGCGTTCATCGGTGGTGCGCCGACCGTCCCGGTGTGGCCGGGCGAGCTGTCCGCCCCGTACCTGGGCGTCGCCCTGGACGCGTTCGACGAGAACGGCGAACCGGTGCGCGGCGAAGTCGGCGAGCTGGTGGTGACCGCGCCGATGCCGTCGATGCCGGTGTCCTTCTGGCGCGATCCGGACGGGAAGCGGTACCACGACGCCTATTTCGACATGTTCCCGGGCGTATGGCGGCACGGGGACTGGATCACCATCACCGAACGCGGCAGCATCGTCGTGCACGGCCGCTCCGATTCCACCCTGAACCGGCACGGCATCCGGATGGGCAGCGCCGATATCTACCAGGTCGTCGAACAGCTCCCGGAGATCGCCGAGGCCCTGGTGATCGGCGCCGAACAACCCGACGGCGGCTACTGGATGCCCCTGTTCGTGGTGCTCGCCCCCGGCGCCGACCTCACCGACGACCTGAAGACCCGCATCGCGACCGCCGTCCGCACCGAAGTCTCCCCCCGGCACGTCCCCGACGAGATCCTCGCCGCCCCCGCCATCCCGCACACCCGCACCGGCAAGAAACTCGAGGTCCCGATCAAGAAACTCTTCCAAGGCGCCGACCCGGCCCGCGTCGTCGAACGCAGCGCAGTCGACGACCCGGACCTGCTCGACTGGTACGCGAAGGTGCAGCCGAAGCGGTAGGCGGGATCGCCGTGCGCGTTCTCGATCCCGATGTCGGATGTGCGGGCTATTCTCAGGTTCCGGTCGGGGGAAGGACCAATCGTGAGTTCACAGGGCCGCACGATCATGACAGTGCTGTGGACGCTGGTCGGAGTCTGGTCGGCTCTCGTCGTCTCGGTGATGATCTCGGTCGCTTTCGACGAAGAGCTCACGTCTGGTGAATCTACGGTGGATACCGTGGTCGGGACGACGGCCGCCACAGTAATCGCCATCGTGCCTCCGGCGGCGCTGGTCCTTTTGGTGCGCAAGGTATTACTACGTCGGAGCACCGATGAGGCGCCTGCAGTACTCGGGAACGCCGGCAGGTACCGCGCCGGGCAATCACAGGTCGGTGAGATGCCGCCGCGGCTGCAGGATTCCTGGCATCGGCTCCTGGGGGCGTGGGAGGTGCTCGACGAGCTGCGGGCAGACCATTGGGTGGCCGAAGCCGATATCCGCGGTCTGGAACAGTCGATTGCTCGGCTGCATGGCCTCGCGGTGGTCGACGGCCGGACAGACCGTCTGGGCGGGCGGCAGTCGATCGAAGTGGAACAGCAGATCCACCGCCTCGCCGCCCTGATGATCGGCCTGGCCGATGAAGTGGTGGAGCACCGGGCCGTTGTGGAACCCAGGGACCCCGTACCGACCAGATTGGCCGCCGCCGCACAGCGCCTGGCAACCGACCGGATTGCCTACCGCGAACTGATGGAACTCGGTAGCGGCCGAGTCACCTTCTGACCCTTCGCAGCGCGGGTCTCCGGCAGCACACGGGCCAGGGCACTGTTCGCGACAGGCGATCCCTACGCCCTCGACATGCCTTTCGCGTGGAGGTCCTCGGCGGTACCACCCTGGAGGAGGTCCGGGGCGATCATTCGGGGTCCCCGAAGACGTCTTCGATCCTGGAGGCCTCGGCCGCGCGGGCGGTCCATCGGTCCAGTTCGTCCGGGTCGTGGCAAGTGTTGATCCGGTCCGCTGCTTCGGGTGGTGTATCGACCTTTCGGGCGCGGAGGACGAGTTGGAGGGTATGGATCCGGGACCGGAGCCGTTCCTGTGCTTCGCCCTCGGCTCGCGCCTTCGCCCGCAGCGCCTCGGCGGTGTCGCCACGCAGGTCGTCGATGTTGATGTTCATATAGTTACTCCAGATCTCCTTGCCTCGGGTGCGGGTGAGGCCTTGGTCGACGAGGTCGATGTAGAGCTGGGCTGCCTCTCGGTCCGGGGTGCGCAGCATTGCCTCGGACACGGCCTTCAGTATGGCACCGATATCGGGTTCGTCGGCGTGCGTAATCGCTGACAGGGCGGCCAGTGGGAGGTCGTTCAGCGCGGTGTCGACGTCGATGACCGCGGGGACGTTGTGCGGTCCGAGGACCAGCGGGCAGACGACCAGACTCGACCAGGCCGGGTGGCCGAGGTGCAGCGGACCGGTCGCCCACTCGGCCGTTCGCTGTTCCTGGCAGACGACCACGAGCACGGTGGGGAGCCGGTACTTGTTGAGCAGGAATGCGAGGTAGTACGACCAGGCGGCCGGTTTCGACGGTACTTTGCGGCGCTGCGCTTCGATGACGACCAGGAACGGCCCGTCGACGGATTCGACCCGCAGGATCGTGTCGGCATAGCGCTCGACGGGCTTCGTCTCGGTCAGGTCGACCGACAGCAGCGTCACCGCGGTCGGATCCGGAAACGGCATGCCGAGGATCCGGAACATCCGGGAGAACGCGGCCGGATCCTCGCGGAAAATCCAGTGCATTGCCTCGTGGTTGGCGGTCACCATGCCGCCAAGCTACGCCGAGTCGAACTTACGTTCGAAATTCTGCGCAATTCGCCGCAATTCCGCATGTCGGGCGGGGTCGGCGTCGGCTCGACATGCGACCGGAAGTTCGGCGGCGGTGCCGGTGGTGCGGCATAGGCTGAGGTACATGGCATCTCTTACTGACCCTCGGGTGCAGGAGTTCCTGGCGCACGGCACCCGGACCGGCAAGGTGGCGTTCACGGCGGCCGACGGGCGCCCGCTGGTCACGCCGATCTGGTTCGTGGTCGACGGCGACGAGCTGGTTTTCAACACCGGTAAGGACACCGCCAAGGGGCGGGCCTTCGCCCGCGATCCGCGGGTGACGCTGTGCGTCGACCTGGAGGAGCCGCCGTACGCCCTGGTGCAGGTGCAGGGCACGGTGACCCTTTCGGAGGACCCCGCGGAACTGCTGCGCACCGCCACCACCATCGCGGCCCGCTACATGGGTGCGGACCGTGCGGAGGAGTTCGGCAAGCGCAATGCCGTGCCGGGCGAGCTGGTGGTCCGGCTGCGGCCGACCAAGGTGATCGCCTACTTCGATATGACCGGGTAGGGGCGCCCCCTAGACTGCCGGGCATGACAGTGCACTTCATCGGGGCGGGACCGGGGGCGGCGGACCTGCTGACGATGCGGGCGGTGCAGCTGCTGCGGAACAGTCCGGTCTGTCTGTACGCCGGCACCTATCTGGACCCGGAGGTGCTGGCGCACTGCGCGCCGGACGCGGAGCTGGTCGACACCCAGGGCATGAACCTGGATGAGATCGTCGACCGGCTGCGCCGGGCGCATGCCGCTGGACACGATGTGGCCCGGCTCTGTTCCGGTGACCCCTCCGTGTACTCGGCACTCACCGAGCAGGCCCACCGCCTGGACGAACACGGCATCCCCTGGGATGTCACCCCGGGGGTCCCGGCCTATGCCGCCGCGGCAGCCGCGCTCGGGACCGAACTGACCGTCCCGGAGGTCGCCCAGTCGGTGGTGCTCACCCGGGCCCAGGCCCGCTCGACCGTCATGCCGCCGGGGGAGACCCTGGACAATTTCGCCGCCACCGGCGCCACCCTGGTGCTGCACCTGGCGATCACCCGCATCGCGGACCTGGCCGAGCAGCTGATCCCGCGTTACGGCGCGCACTGTCCGGCTGCGGTGGTCTACCGGGCGAGCCAACCGGACGAGCTGATCCTGCGCGGAACGCTGGCCGACCTCCCGGAACAGGTGGCAGCTGCCGGACTCCGCCAAGCCGCCGTCATCCTGGTGGGACCGGCACTCGGCCGGGCGACGAGCTGTGTCCAATCGCACCTCTACCACCCGGACCGCATCCGCGCCTGATCGCCGGTGCGCCACGGCGGGGGACCTCGTCCCGGCCATCCGCGGACGCGGGTACTCGGGCGGACACGACCGTCTGCTATTTCCTATATGTCCGGTTCGCTGCGGCGTCACTCCGTTCGATGCCGAGTCGCGACGGGTGCGCCTCCGGAGTGTGTGTGTCACGGGTCTCACCAGCCGCCACGGCGCGGGCCCAGGGGCGACGTGTGGGGAAGGCGACAGTGTGTGCAGATGCCATCCGTCCTGCTACCTGTATCTATGCGATACATCTATGGCGGAGGTTGGTTGCTCACCGTACGCAACGGTAGATTGGTGCGATGGTTTGTCATGAGGGCTCGGGTCGAGCCGGCGCGATGCGGACGGGCGCGGTCGCTCGGATGTAACGAACAGGGCCTGGCCGGCAGATAGTGCCAATGGACTTTTTTGCCTGATTGATTGTTGTGAAGTGAGCTCGGCGCAGGCGCCACACCGTCTCGGTGGGAGCGCCCGCGTCCGGGTGTCGTCGGGGAGCGCTCGCGTGGTGTTCCGGAAGCGAGGTTACGGTTGAACCGGCTGGATTTCGGCGGAAACGGCGAAACTGGGCGTGAGCGCGAGGACTCGGCGGAGTACTTCCCGCTTTCTCCCGCACAGCTGGGTATCTGGTACGCGCAGCACGTCGACCCGCAGGTGCCGATCAACATCGCCCAGTACGTCGAACTGCGCGGTGACCTCGACGTGGCGGCGCTGGAACGCGCCAGCGCGGCGGCTGCCGCCGATCAGGGGTCCGGCTACATTCGGATCGCCGAGATCGACGGCGAGCCGATGCAGGCGGTCGACACCTCCCTCGACGACACCCTGATCCTGGTCGATCTGCGGGACGCCGACGATCCGGAAGCCGCGGCCGCGGAGTGGATGCGCGCCGAGTACAGCCGCCCGATCGATCTGGTCACCGGCCGGCTGTCGCAGGCCGCTGCGCTGCGACTGGCCGACGACCGCTGGTACTGGTACGCCCGCGTCCACCACATCGTGCTGGACGGTTATGGCGCGAACAACTTCGTCACCCGGGTCGCAGAGCTGTACACGGCCGAGACGACCGGCGCCGAAGCGACCCCGAACAAGGCCACCGACCTCCGGGCGCTCTACGACACCGAGATCTCCTACCGGGACAGCTCCCGGTTCGAATCGGACAAACAGTACTGGGCCGAACGGGTGGCCGGACTGGAGGAGGGCAGCTCCCTCACCGGCCGCTCGGCTCCGCCCGCCGCGGTCAACGGAATCTCCAGCGCCGCCCTGGACGAGGCCCGGGAATCGCTGCTGGCCGCCGCCGAAGCTCGGCACGACATCGCCGCCTCGGCCCTGCTGATCGGCGGCTTCGGCGCCTATCTCGCCCAGCTGACCGGGACCGAGGACGTCATCCTCAGCCTGCCGGTCACCGCGCGGACCACGGCCGCGATGCGCCGTTCGGGCGGTGCCACCTCCAACATCGTCCCGCTGCGCCTGCACGTCGGCTACGGGACCACGGTGGCCGACCTACTCCGGCAGGTGACCACAGCGGTATCCGGTGCGCTGCGCCACCAGCGGTACCGGCACGAGGACATCCGCCGCGATGCGGCCGGTGACGGTGTGGTGACCACGGAGTTCTTCGGTCCGTGGGTCAACATCATGCTGTTCAACAACGAGCTGCGTTTCGGCGACATGGTGGGCACCATCAACGTGCTCTCCACCGGCAGCATCGAAGACCTGGGCGTCAACTTCTACCAGTCGCACGGCGGTCGCTCGCATATCGACTTCGAGACGAACCCGAACCTGTACACCCAGGACGAGGCCGACACCCACCACGGCCGGTTCCTGGAGTTCTTCGACCGGTTCCTGGCCGCGGCCGCCGATCGGCCGGTCTGGGATCTCGAGGTCACCACGGCCGCCGAACGGCAGCGCTCGCTGACCGACTGGAACGATGCGGCGCACGACGTGCCGGTCAGCACCCTTCCCGAGCTGCTGGCCGCCCAGATCGCCCGTACCCCGGACAACATCGCCCTCGTATTCGAAGGCGATACCCCGGCGACCCTCGCCAACCAGACTCCCGGCCACCCCCCAACGACTCGCTCCGCGACCCTGACTTATGCCGAGTTCGGGGCCCGGGTGAACCAGCTGGCCCGGCAGCTGATCGCCGACGGTGTCGGCCCGGAATCGCTGGTCGCCCTCGGTATGCGCCGTTCGCTCGAGCTGGTGATCGGCATGCACGCGGTATTGCAGGCCGGTGGCGCCTACGTGCCGATCGACCCGGACCACCCGGCCGAGCGTACGGCGTACATCCTCGACAGTGCGGCACCGGTGTGCGTGCTCACCACCGCCGCCGACGAACTGGATCTGCCCGCGTCGGTGCGCCGCGTCGAGATCGACTCGCTGGACGTCTCGGCCCACTCCGACGCCCCGATCGAGCCCGGTGAACGCCTGGCCCCCTTGCGCCCGGACAACACCGCCTACGTCATCTACACCTCCGGCTCCACCGGCCGGCCGAAGGGTGTGGCCGTCTCGCACCACGCGATCGTCAACCAAGAGCTGTGGATGCTCGACGAGTACCGGCTGACCGCGGACGACGTGTATCTGCAGAAGACGGCGACCACCTTCGACGTGTCGCTGTGGGGCTACTTCCTGCCGCTGATGGTCGGCGCGAAACTGGTCGTGGCCGACCCGGATGGGCATCGTGATCCGCTGTACGTGGCCGAGACGATCGAGCGGCACGGGGTGACCGTCACCGACTTCGTGCCGTCGATGCTCACGGTGTTCGTTGCGCACGCAACCGCGCAGCAATGTGCCACGCTGCGCGCCGTCTTCGTCATCGGTGAGGCTCTGCCACCGGAGACGGCCGCGACGTTCCGGGAAATCAGTCCGGCAGCCGGTCTGCACAACCTGTACGGCCCGACCGAGGCCGCCGTCTCGGTCACCTACTGGGAGGCCACCGCGGCCGACACCACCACGGTGCCGATCGGTGTCCCCGAATGGAATGTCGACGTCTACGTCCTGGACGCCCGGCTGCGCCCGGCCGCCATCGGTGCCCCGGGTGAGCTGTATCTCGCGGGCCGCCAGCTGGCCCGCTGCTACCGCGGCCGCCCCGATCTGACCTCGGATCGCTTCGTTGCCAACCCGTTCGTCGCCGGTGAGCGCATGTACCGCACCGGTGACCTGGTCCGCTGGGCGGTGCGCGACACCCCGGCCGACGGTGTCCTGGAATATATCGGTCGCACCGACTTCCAGGTGAAGTTCCGCGGCCAGCGCATCGAGCTCGGCGAGATCGAAACGGTGCTGCTGGCGCATCCGACCGTCAGCCAGGCCGCGGTGCTGGTGATGGATACCGCCACCGGCCAGCAGCTGGTCGCCTACCTGGTGCCCACTCCGGGACAGACCGCCGACCCGGAGACGCTGACCCGGTTCGCCGCCGAACAGCTGCCCACCTACATGGTGCCCGCATCGATCATGGTGCTGGCCGCTTTCCCGCTGAACACCAGCGGCAAGCTGGACCGGAAAGCGCTGCCGGAACCGGTGTTCACGGCCGATGCGGCCGGTTTCCGGGCGCCGCGGACACCGGCCGAGGAGATCGTGGCCGGCATCTTCGCCGATGTGCTCGGACAGGAGCGGGTCGGCGCCGACGACAGCTTCTTCGACCTGGGCGGCAACTCCCTGGTCGCCACCCAGGTGGTGGCCCGGGTCGGCGCCGCCTTCGGGATCCAGCTCGGGGTGCGCGCGCTGTTCGAGACCCCGACCGTGTCCGGTCTGGCAGCGCGGGCCGAGAACGCCACACCCGCCGAGGTCACCCGCCCGGCGCTTACCGCCCGGCCACGACCCGATCGGGTGCCGCTGTCGCTGGCGCAGCAGCGGATGTGGTTCATCAACCAGTTCGATCCCACTGCGCCGACCTACAACCTGCCGTTCGTGGTGCGGCTGCGCGGCAATGTGGATGTCGACGCGTTGATCGCGGCGCTGAACGATGTGGTGGCGCGGCAGGAGTCGCTGCGCACGGTGTTCCCGGACGCCGACGGCGGCTTCCAGCAGGTACTCTCGGCCGACGAGGTGGATTTGGGGATCACCGTCGGCGCGATCGATGCGGCCGAACTCGATGCCGAGCTGGCCGAATTCGCGGCCACGGGTTTCGATGTCTCACACGAACTGCCGATCCGGGTGCGGATCTACCGGGTGACCGGTGCCGGAACCAACGGAACCCCGGACTACGCAGTCGTTTTCGTCGTACACCACATCGCCGCGGACGGTTTCTCGTTCGGACCGCTGTCCCGTGATGTCGCCGCCGCCTATCTGGCCCGTGCGGCCGGTGCGGCGCCGGGCTGGTCGGCGCTGCCCGTACAGTACCGCGACTACACGCTCTGGCAGCGCGAGCTGCTCGGCTCCGAATCCGATCCGGAGTCGATCGCCGCCCGGCAGATCGATTTCTGGCGGTCCGCCCTGGACGGCCTGCCCGATCAGCTCGAGCTTCCCACGGATCACCCCCGGCCGCCGGAACAGAGTTTCCGCGGTGCCCGCCTCGCGTTCGAGATCGATCCCGAGCTGCACGCGCGGATGGTCGGGCTCGCCCGCGCCGAGGGCGCGACGCTGTTCATGGTCGTCCATGCGGCCATCGCAGTCCTGCTGGGCCGGTTGTCGAGCTCCGCCGATATCGCGGTCGGGACACCGGTGGCCGGCCGCGGTGAGCAGGCCCTGGACGACCTGATCGGCATGTTCGTCAACACCCTGGTGCTGCGTTCGGATGTGGACCCGGGGCTGTCCTTCGTCCGGTTCCTGGAACAGATCCGGGAATCGGACCTCGCTGCGTTCTCCCACGCCGACGTGCCCTTCGAACGGCTCGTCGACGTGTTGAACCCGGCCAGGTCGCAGGCTCGGCATCCGTTGTTCCAGGTGATGCTCTCGTTCCAGGAGGTCTCGCACGCCACCCTGGAGCTGCCCGGTCTCACGGTCAGCGCCGACGAGCTGGAAGTCGACATCGCCAAGTTCGATCTGCAGTGGACCCTGACGGAGCGCTACAGCAGTGCCGGCGAACTTCAGGGGATCTCGTCCGAGGTCCAGTATGCGACCGATCTTTTCGACGCTGCCACAGTGCAGGGCTTCATCGATCGCCTGATGGTGATCCTGCGGACCGTCACCGCCGATTCGGCGGTCGCGATCGGCGATATCGATCTGCTCGATGCCGAGGAACGACGCAACGTAGCCGAACGCTGGGTCAGCCATACACCGGACAACCGCACCGGCCGTTTCGCCGACCCGGATACGACGCTGGTCGATCTCTTCGATTCGGCCGTGGCGAAATTCGCCGACCGGACCGCAGTCAGGTTCGGTGCCGACTCGTTGACCTACGCCGACCTGGATCGTTCGGTCAACGCGCTGGCCCGGACGCTGATCGCCGAAGGAGTGGGCCCGGAGTCCTTGGTCGCGGTGATTCTGCCTCGGTCGCTGGACCTGGTGGTCGCGCTGCTCGCGGTGGTCAAGACCGGTGCCGGTTATGTGCCGGTGGATCCGACCTACCCGGATGAGCGCATCGCCTATGTGCTGGCGGATTCGCGTCCGGCCGCGGTGATCGTGGATGCCGATGTCGACGTGGAATTGCCGTCCGGCACACCGATGGTCGTATGCGGGGCACAGCACGACACCGATGCCGCTCCGGTCACCGATGCGGATCGCCGGGCGCCGTTGTCGGCGGAGAACGTCGCCTACGTGATCTACACCTCGGGTTCGACGGGGCGGCCGAAGGGCGTGGCGGTCGCGCACCGGAATGTGGTGCGGCTGTTCGCGAATACCGATCACGATTTCGGTTTCGGACCGGATGACGTGTGGACGTTGTTCCACTCGTACGCCTTCGACTTCTCGGTGTGGGAGTTGTGGGGTCCGTTGCTGTTCGGCGGGACTCTTGTGGTGGTGGACTACTACACGTCCCGAGCGCCGGAGCAGTTCCTGGAGCTGTTGCGTACCGAGCAGGTGACGGTCCTGAATCAGACGCCGTCGGCGTTCTACCAGCTGGCGGAGGCGGATCGGAACGCCGCGAGCATGGACGTGGCTCCGCTGGCGTTGCGCTATGTGGTGTTCGGTGGTGAGGCGCTCGAGCTGCGCCGGCTCGCGGATTGGGTGGCGCGGCACGGTGACGGCACCGCACCGGCCGGGAACGGGGCGCCGGCGGGGCCGGTGCTGGTCAACATGTACGGCATCACCGAGACCACGGTGCATGTGTCGTACCGGGCGCTGGATGCGGCGACGATCGAGGCGGCGACCGGTTCCGTGGTGGGTCGCGCGCTCGGCGGGCTGAGCGTATTCGTGCTGGACAACCGGCTGCGGCCGGTGCCGGTCGGGGTTGCGGGGGAGATGTATGTCGCGGGGCCGCAGCTGGCCCGCGGCTATCTGGGGCGGCCGGATCTGAGTGCGGCCCGGTTCGTGGCGAATCCGCTGGCGGGGGCGGATGCTGCGGGTTCACGGCTGTATCGGTCCGGCGACCTGGCGCGGTGGAACCGGTTCGGTGAGCTGGAGTATCTGGGTCGCGCCGACGATCAGGTCAAGGTGCGTGGTTTCCGCATCGAACTCGGTGAGATCGAGTCCGCGGTGCTGGCGCAGCCCGGGGTGGCGCAGGCCGCGGTCGTGGTCCGCGAAGACCAGCCGGGTGGTCAGCGCATCGTCGCCTACCTCGTCGGCGCGGACGCCGCCGATCTCGACATCGACCAGGTGCGCGACGGCGTATCCGAGCAGCTGCCCGCCTACATGGTGCCGTCGGCATTCGTGGCGCTGGCAGCCATTCCGCTGACCGTGAACGGCAAGCTCGACCGCCGGGCGCTGCCCGCACCGGTCTTCGAGATGCGGGAGTTCCGGGCCCCGTCGACCCCGATCGAACAGACCATCGCGCAGGTGTTCGCCGATGTGCTGGACCTGCCGCGGGTCGGCGTCGACGACGACTTCTTCGACCTGGGCGGTAACTCGCTGATCGCCACCCAGGTGGTGTCCCGCATCGGGTCCGCACTGGATACCAGGGTGCCGGTGCGCATTCTGTTCGAAGCGCCTACCGTCGGTGCGCTTGCTGCCCGGGTCGAGAGCCAGGCCGGTGCCGGCGCTCGCCAGGCGCTGGTGGCCCGGCCCCGGCCCGACCATGTGCCGCTGTCGCTGGCACAGCAGCGCATGTGGTTCCTCAACCGTTTCTCGGCGGGGGCCGAGGACGGCTCGGCGGCCGTGAACAACATCCCGGTGGCGATCCGGCTCTCCGGTGACCTCGATGTCGCGGCGTTGCAGGTTGCGGTCATCGATGTGATCGACCGGCACGAGTCGCTGCGCACGGTGTTCCCGGAGACGGGTGGCGGTCCGGCCCAGGTCGTACTGGATGCCGCGCAGATCGTTCCGGACCTGACCCCGTACCGGGTGACCGAGGACAAGCTGGTCGAGCATCTGATCGATCTGGCCTCGATGTCGTTCGACGTCACCTCCGAGGTGCCGTTGCACGCCCGGCTGTTCGAGATCTCCGAGACCGAATTCGTGCTGGGGATGGTGGTGCACCACATCTCTGCCGACGGCTGGAGCATGGCGCCGCTGTCCCGCGACGTGATCGTGGCCTACGACGCGCGGACTTCCTGGGAGGCGCCCACCTGGTCGGAACTGCCGGTGCAGTACGCCGACTATGCGCTGTGGCAACGCGAAATCCTGGGCTCCGAATCGGATCCGAAGTCGCTGATCTCCGCCGAGATCGACTTCTGGAAACGCGAACTCGCCGACCTGCCGGATGAGCTCGTGCTGCCCACCGACCGGCCGCGGCCGTCGATCGCCACGTACCGCGGCGGCACGTACCGGTTCGTGATCTCCGACGAAACCCAGCGCGATCTGATCGAGCTCGGCCGCCGGTACAACGCCTCGCTGTTCATGGTGGTGCACAGCGCGCTGGCGGTGCTGCTCGCCCAGGCCAGCGGCACCTCCGATATCTCGATCGGCACCCCGGTCGCCGGTCGTGGCGAAGCCGCCCTGGACGACCTGATCGGCATGTTCGTCAACACCCTGGTGCTGCGCACCGAAGTCGACGGCAGCCGCAGCTTCGCCGAACTGCTGGATGCGGCCCGGGACACCGACCTGCAGGCGTTCGCGCATGCCGATGTGCCGTTCGAGCGGCTCGTCGAGGTGCTCAACCCGGCTCGTTCGCAGGCGCGGCATCCGCTGTTCCAGGTGATGCTGTCGTTCCAGAACACCAAGCAGGCGGCCCTGCAGCTGCCCGGCCTGTCGGTCAGCGGTGTCGACTACGACGCCGGACTCGCCAAGTTCGATCTGCAGCTCAACCTGACCGAAATCCAGGGCATCGACGGTGCGGCCGGTGGCATGTCCGCCGAGTTCTCCTACGCGCTGGACCTTTTCGACGAGGATACGGTTGCCGCGTTCGCGCGCCGGCTGGACCGGGTGTTCGCGGCGATCATCGCCGATCCGGAAGCGACCGTCGGTGATATCGATCTGCTGTCACCGGAGGAACACGCCCAGGTCCTGGTGGACTGGAACGACACCGTGCACCCGGTGCGGCCGGACACCCTGGTCTCGCTGTTCGACGCCCAGGTGACGGCCACCCCGGATGCTCCGGCGCTGGAGTTCGCCGCCGAGATCCCGGCCCACCCGTCGCCCGACCACCACCCCTCAACGACGCTCGATGAGCGGCTGGCCCACCCGTCGCCCGACCACCACCCCTCAACGACGCTCGATGAGCGGCTGAGTTATCGGGAACTGCAGCAGCGGTCCACCCGTCTGGCCCGGGCGCTGATCGCATCCGGCGTCGGCCCCGGCGACCAGGTGGCGCTGGCGATCCGGCGGTCCACCGAGCTGGTCGTGGCGATGTACGCGGTGCTGCAGTCCGGTGCCGCCTATGTGCCGCTGGACCCGGATCAGCCGGTCGACCGGATCGGCCACATCCTGGAGACGGCTCGCCCGCGACTGGTGCTGACCACGGTGCGCGACGACTTCACCGCCGGAGGTGAAGTCGAGGTGCTGGCCGTAGAGCAGATCGAATCCGCTGCCGGCCATGGAGATCGCGCGGGTACGCCGATCACCGACGTCGAACGGGTCCGCCCGCTGCACCCCGGGCACACCGCCTACGTGATCTTCACCTCCGGGTCCACCGGGCGTCCCAAGGGCGTCGCGGTGAGCCATGCCGCCATCGTCAACCGGTTGCGCTGGATGCAGCACGAGTACCCGATCGATGCGAACGATGCGGTACTGCAGAAGACTCCGGCCACCTTCGACGTGTCGGTGTGGGAGTTCTTCTGGCCGTTGCAGACCGGAGCCCGGCTGGTGGTCGCCAAGCCGGACGGGCACCGGGATCCGGTGTATCTGGCCCAGGTGATCGCCGACCGCGGCATCACCACGGCGCATTTCGTGCCGTCGATGCTTTCGGTGTTCGTGTCGACGCTGGGCGGCGGCAACGGCACCGCAGCCGCCCTGCGGCAGGTGTTCGCCTCGGGTGAGGCGCTGCCCGCGCCGACCGCGCAACGGCTGCGTGAACTGACCGGCGCCCGGCTGCACAACCTGTACGGCCCCACCGAGGCGGCGGTCGATGTCACCTACCACGAGGTGACCGATGCCGATACCGATTCGGTGCCGATCGGGCGCCCGGTGTGGAACACCAAGACTTTCGTGCTGGACGCGCGTCTGCATCCGGTGCCCGCCGGTGTCGCGGGTGAGCTGTATCTGGCGGGCGATCAGCTCGCGATCGGCTACCTGAACCGGGCCGACCTCACCGCCGACCGGTTCGTCGCCAACCCGTACGGTGCCGCCGGTTCCCGGATGTACCGCACCGGTGACTTGGTCACCTGGAGCGAAGCGGGTGAACTCGACTACCTGGGTCGCACCGACTTCCAGGTCAAGCTCCGCGGTCTGCGCATCGAGCTGGGCGATATCGAGGCCGCACTACTGGCGCAGACCGGCATCGCGCAGTCGGTCGTGCTGGTCCGCAGTGACGGGCATGCCGGTGACCAGCTGGTCGGCTACGTGGTTGCCGAGCCGGATGCCGTTGTCGATGTAGCGGCGGTCAAGACCGGGGTGGCCGAGGAACTTCCGGGGTACATGGTGCCCGCCGCCGTGGTCCTGCTCGACGAATTCCCGGTGAATGCGTCCGGCAAGCTGGATCGCAAGGCGCTGCCCGCCCCGGTGTTCGAGGCCGGGCAGTTCCGGGCGCCGGCCACCCCGATCGAGGAGATCGTGGCGGAGATCTTCGCCGAGCTGCTCGGCGCCGAGCGGGTCGGTGTGGACGACGACTTCTTCGCGCTCGGCGGCAACTCGCTGGTCGCCACCCAGGTGGCAGCCCGGCTGTCGGCGGCGCTGGACACCGAGGTCGGGGTGCGTGCACTGTTCGAGGCGCCCACGGTGGGCGGCCTCGCCGCCCGGGTGGAATCGCATACCGGTGGCCCGGCCCGGCCCGTCCTCGCCGCCCGGCACCGGCCGGAGCATCCGCCGTTGTCGCTGGCGCAGCAGCGGATGTGGTTCCTGAACCGGTTCGATCTCGGCACCGACGCCACCACCGATACCGGTACCTACAACATCTCCGTCGCCGTCCGGCTGCAGGGCCTGCTGGACCTGGCTGCGCTGCGCGGCGCGGCGGCCGACGTGGTCGGCCGGCACGAATCGCTGCGCACCATCTACCCCTCGCACGAGGGCGAGGCCTATCAGCAGGTGCTGTCCGCGGCCCGGGCCGTACCGGCGCTGGAGCTGGTGGAGGTCGATGCCGGCGAACTGGCCGGGGCGATCGAGGAATTCACCCGACGCGGCTTCGATGTGACCGCCGAGCCCCCGGTGCGGTTGCGGGTGTTCGAGGTCGGCGAGCGCGAACACGTGCTGGCCATGGTCGTGCATCACATTGCGGCCGACGGTTTCTCGATGCGGCCAATGGTCCGCGATGTGATGACCGCCTATGTGGCCCGGACCGCGCACGACGACCCGGGCTGGGCGCCGCTGGAGATCCAGTACATCGACTACGCGCTGTGGCAGCGCGAAACTCTCGGTGACGAGGCCGATCCGACCTCGCTGATCGCCCAGCAGCTCGACTACTGGCGCGGCGCCCTCGCCGACCTGCCCGACGAACTGCAACTGAGCAACCGGACCCGGCCGGTGGACACCGTGCACCGGGCCGGAACCCACCGTTTCGAGCTGTCCGGTGAGCTGATCACCGCACTCAACCGGGTCGCCCATGCGCACGGCACCACGCTGTTCATGGTGGTGCACAGCGCATTCGCGGCGCTGCTGGCCCGGCTGGCCGACTCCCGGGATGTCGCGGTCGGCACCCCCGTCGCCGGTCGTGGTGCCGCGGCCCTCGACGACCTGGTCGGCATGTTCGTCAACACGCTGGTGCTGCGCAGCCAGGTTGATCCGGCGCAGCCGTTCGAGGAACTGCTCGCCCAGGTACGCGAACACGATCTGCAGGCGTTCGCGCACGCCGATGTGCCGTTCGAGCGGCTCGTCGAGGTGCTCAACCCGGCCCGTTCGCAGGCGCGGCATCCGCTGTTCCAGGTGATGCTCGCCTTCCAGAATCTGGGCCGCACCTCGCTGGAACTGCCCGGCCTGACCGTCACCGAGCTGGATATCGAACAGCAGAGCGCGAAGTTCGATCTGCTGCTCACGCTGAGCGAGCTGCCCGCGGGCACTGCGGGCGACCACGACAACCGGATGGCTGCCGAACTGGTCTTCGACGCGGAACTGTTCGACACCCGGTACGCGGCCGCCTTCGCGACCCGGTTGCAGCGGATGCTGACGGCCGTCGCGGCCGATCCGGCCGTCCCGGTCGGCGATGTCGACCTGCTCGACGCCCGGGAACGCGATCTGGTGCTGAACCGCTGGAACGCCACCGAATTCGGGGTCGATACGGCGCTGGCCGCGCCCGCCGGCAATGCCGCCGCCACGCTGGTCTCGGTATTCGAAGCCCAGGTCGAGCGCACGCCGAAGGCGGTCGCGGTCACCTTCGAGGGCGTCAGCCTTACGTACGCCGAGTTCGCCGACCGGGTGCGCCGCCTGGCGCGCTGGCTGGAACGCGCCGGTGTCGGGCCGGAATCGTATGTCGCACTGGGTATGCGCCGCTCGATCGATCTCGTCGTCGGCATGTACGCGGTCAGCGCGGCCGGTGGCGCCTTCGTTCCGGTCGATCCGGACCACCCGGCCGACCGTATCGAGCACATCCTCGACACCGCCGGTCCGGTGTGCATGCTGACCTCCGGCGCGGATCTGGATACCGACCGGGTCCGGCAGGTGCGGATCGACCGGCTCGACCTGACCGAATTCTCCGGGGAACGGCTCACCGATGCGGACCGCCGCCGCCCGCTGCGGCCGGCCGACACCGCCTACGTGCTGTTCACGTCCGGCTCCACCGGCCGGCCCAAGGGCGTGGCCGTCAGCCACGAATCGATTGTCAACACCCTGGTGTGGACGCACGCCGAATACGGTTTCTCGGCCGACGATGTACTGCTGCAGAAGACCCCGGCCACCTTCGACGCCTCGATCTGGGAATTCTTCCTGCCGTTGCAGATCGGCGCCCGGCTGGTCGTGGCCGAGCACGACGGCCACCGCGACCCGGCCTACCTGGCCCGGGTGATCGCCGCCGAGCAGGTCACCATCGCCCAGTTCGTCCCGTCCCTGCTGGCAATGTTCGCCGCCGAGGACCTGGCCGCCGAATGCCGCTCGCTGCGGCATGTCTTCGTCGGCGGTGAGGAACTGCCGGCCGCGCTGGCGCAGCGGGTCCGGGAGCGGACCGGGGCACGGGTGCACAACCTGTACGGCCCGACCGAGGCGGCCGTCGACGTGACCTTCCACGAGGTCACCGATGCCGACACCGGTGTCGTCCCGATCGGTGCGCCGGTGTTCAACACCCGTGCCTACGTGCTGGATTCGCGGCTGCGGCCGGTGCCCATCGGGGTTTCGGGTGAGCTGTATCTGGCGGGCGCCCAGCTGGCGCACGGTTATGTCGGCCGGCCGATCCTGACCACCGAACGGTTCGTCGCCGATCCGTACGGCTCGGGCACCCGGATGTACCGCACCGGTGACCTGGTGGCCTGGACCGAGAGCGGCGAACTGGAGTACCGGGGTCGGATCGACTTCCAGGTGAAGCTGCGCGGTCTCCGGATCGAGTTGGGCGAGATCGAGAGCGCACTCACCGACCAGGAAGCGATCGATCGTGCCGTCGTGGTGCTGCGCACCGATGAGCACCTCGGCGACCAGCTGGTCGGTTACGTCGTGCCGCAGCCCGGACGCTCCGTCGACGCCGATGCCGCCCGCGACGAACTGCGCCGCCGGCTGCCGCAGTACATGGTGCCGGCCGCCGTCGTCGTGCTGGATGCGTTCCCGCTCAATGCCTCCGGCAAACTCGACCGTGCCGCCCTGCCCGCCCCGGTGCTGGAGGCGCGCGCATTCCGGGCGCCGGTCACCCCGGTGCAGCAGATCGTCGCGGGAGTGTTCGCCGAGGTGCTCGGCATCGACCGAGTCGGTCTCGACGACGACTTCTTCGAACTGGGCGGCAACTCGCTGATCGCCACCCGGGTCGCGGCGCGGCTCGGTGAAGCACTGGACACCCGGGTGCCGTTGCGCACCCTGTTCGAGGCCGCGACGGTCGCCGATCTGGCCGTGCTGGTGGAATCGGAGACCGGCCGCGCGGACCGCGCCGCACTCACCCCGCGCCCGCGGCCCGAGCTGGTCCCGCTGTCCCTGGCCCAGCAGCGGATGTGGTTCCTCAACCGCTTCGACAACGGAAACGCGGTCGACAACATCCCGATCGCGGTGCGGCTCACCGGTGAACTCGACGCCGGTGCCCTGGAGGCCGCCCTGGCCGACGTGCTGGGCCGGCACGAATCGCTGCGCACCGTGTACCCGGATGTGGACGGCACCGGTTACCAGCGGATCCTGCCGGTCGACGTGGTGCGGTTCGCGCTGGAACCGCAGCAGCTCCCCCTCGCCGAACTGCCTGCCCGCATCGCCGAACTCGCCGGCCGCAGCTTCGACGTCACCCGGGAGATCGGGTTCCGCGCCGAACTGCTCCGCACCGATGCGCGTGCCCATGTGCTCGTGCTGGTGCTGCACCACATCAACGGTGACGGTTTCTCGATGTGGCCGCTGCTGCGCGACGTGGTGGCCGCCTATGCCGAACGCACCCGCGGCCAGGTCCCGGCCTGGACGCCGCTGGAGGTGCAGTACGCGGATTACGCGCTGTGGCAGCGCGACGTGCTCGGTGACGACACCGATCCGGAGACCCTGGCCGGTAAACAGGTGGCCTACTGGACCGAGCAGCTGCGCGATCTGCCCGACCAGATCGAGCTGCCCGCGGACCGGCCGCGCCCGGAGACCGCGAGCAACGCCGGTGACCTGTACCGGTTCACGATCGATGCCGAGCTGACCGCGGCACTGAACGAGCTGGCCCGCAGCCGCGGCGTCACGCTGTTCATGGTGCTGCATGCCGCGCTGGCGACCTGGGCGGCCCGGCTGTCCAACAGCACCGATATCGCGATCGGCACCCCGATCGCGGGCCGTGGCGAACGCGCGCTCGACGACCTCGTCGGCATGTTCGTCAACACCCTGGTGCTGCGCAACACCGTGGAACCGGGCACCCACTTCGGGACGCTGCTCGACGAGGTCCGCAAGACCGACCTGGCGGCCTTCGCGCATGCCGATGTGCCGTTCGAGCGGCTGGTCGATGTGCTCAGCCCGACCCGTTCGCAGGCCCACCATCCGCTGTTCCAGGTGGCGCTGACCTTCGAGGCGGCCGGCGCCGCCGAACTGGGCGCGGTCGCCCTGCCCGGCCTGGAACTCGACGTCGTCGATTTCGATCCGGGCACCGCCAAATTCGATGTGCAGCTGACCGTCGCCGAACCCGGCGACGGCACCCTGGCGCTGTCCTGGAACTACGCCACCGATCTGTTCGATGCCGAGACGGTCGTTGCGTTCGCGGAACGGCTGGTGCGGATCCTGCGCGGTGTCACCGAGAACCCGGACACCGTCGTCGGCGACATCGATCTGCTCGGCGAGCACGAACAGCTCGACGTCGCCCGCAACTGGGTGTCCTCCGGCGCCGACGGCGGCACCGGTCTGTTCGCGGCACCGCAGACCACCCTCATCGACCTGTTCGACGCCGCAGTCGCCGCGCATCCGGACCGGGTCGCCGCCAAGTTCGGGATCGAATCGCTGACCTACGCCGAACTGGATCGGCGGGCGAATGTGCTGGCGCGCCGCCTGATCGCCGACGGTGCCGGGCCGGAGTCCTTGGTCGCGGTGATTCTGCCGCGGTCGCTGGACCTGGTGGTCGCGCTGCTGGCGGTGGTCAAGACCGGTGCCGGTTATGTGCCGGTGGATCCGACCTACCCGGATGAGCGCATCGCCTATGTGCTCGCCGACTCCCGGCCGACCAGCGTGGTGCTCGACTCCACCGTCCAGGTCACCGTGCCGCCGGAGCTACCGGCGGTC
This sequence comes from Nocardia sp. KT25-26, assembly GCF_056627695.1. Lineage (NCBI taxonomy): Bacteria > Bacillati > Actinomycetota > Actinomycetes > Mycobacteriales > Nocardiaceae > Nocardia > Nocardia sp. KT25-26. Next base: position 1,050,252 of record NZ_CM152813.1, read on the forward strand.
GTGCTCGACGGATTCGCCGTGGAGACCGGCAATGTGGAGGACGCCGACGATGCGCCGATCACCGATGCCGACCGCCTGGCGCCGCTCACGCCGGACCATGTCGCGTACGTGATCTACACCTCCGGCTCCACCGGCCGCCCGAAGGGCGTCGCGGTGGCACACCGGAATGTGGTGCGGCTGTTCGCGAACACCGACCGGGACTTCGGGTTCGGCCCCGACGACGTGTGGACCCTGTTCCACTCCTACGCTTTCGACTTCTCGGTATGGGAGCTGTGGGGTCCGCTGCTGTACGGCGGCACCCTCGTCGTCGTCGACTACTACATTTCCCGCTCGCCGGAACAGTTCCTGGAACTGCTGCGTACCGAACGGGTCACCGTCCTCAACCAGACCCCCTCGGCCTTCTACCAACTGGCGGAGGCGGATCGGAACGCGACCGGACCCGACGCCGCGCCCTTGGCGTTGCGCTACGTCGTGTTCGGCGGTGAGGCGCTCGAATTGCGGCGGCTCACCGATTGGGTCGCGCGGCACGGCGACGGTCGAACCGTCCTGACCGACACCGACGGTCGAACCGTCCGGTCCGGCACCGACGGTCGAACCGCCGAGTCCACCGGTCCGGTGCTGGTCAACATGTACGGCATTACCGAGACCACGGTGCACGTCTCCTTCCGGGCGCTCGATGCCGCCACCATCGCGGCAGCCTCCGGTTCGGTGGTGGGCCGGGCGATCTCCGGGCTGAGCGTCTACGTGCTGGATGCCCGGCTGCGGCCGGTGCCGGTGGGTGTTGCGGGTGAAATGTATGTTGCGGGCCCGCAGCTGGCCCGCGGCTACCTCGGCCGGCCGGATCTGACCGCGGCCCGGTTCGTTGCGAATCCCCTCGCGGGAACGGATGCGGCCGGCTCGCGGCTGTACCGCTCCGGCGACCTGGCCCGCTGGAACCGGTTCGGGGAACTCGAATACCTGGGTCGTGCCGACGACCAGGTGAAGGTGCGTGGTTTCCGCATCGAACTCGGCGAGATCGAATCCGCGGTGCTGGCCCAGCCGGGTGTCGCACAGGCTGCGGTGATCGTCCGCGAGGATCAGCCCGGTGACCAGCGGATCGTCGCCTACGTGGTGGCCGATTCGGAATCCGGTGACACCGCGCTGGATCTGGATGTGGTGCGCGACGGCGCAGCCGAGCAGCTGCCCGCCTACATGGTGCCCGCTGCTGTGGTCCGGCTCGAATGGATTCCGCTGACTGTCAACGGCAAGCTGGATCGAAAGGCGCTGCCCGCCCCGGCGGTGCAAGCGCGCGCGTTCCGCGCCCCGGTGACCCCCGTGCAGGAGGCTGTCGCGGCGGTCTTCGCCGAGGTGCTGGATCTGCCGCGGGTCGGCATCGACGACGACTTCTTCGATCTGGGCGGCAATTCGCTGATCGCCACCCGGGTGGTGGCCCGGATCGGCGCCGCCCTGGGTGCCTCGGTGCCGGTGCGCACCCTGTTCGAGGCCTCGAGTGTGGCGGCGCTGGCCGCCCGGGTGGAATCGCACACCGGCGTCGACGCCGGCCGCGCACCGCTGGTGGCCCGGCCGCGTACCGAGGGGGAGCTGCTGCCGCTGTCCTTCGCACAGCAGCGGATGTGGTTCCTGAACCAGTACGACACCGCGTCGGCCGCCTACAACATCCCGATCGCGATTCGGCTCACCGGCGCCCTGGACACCGAGGCGCTGGCGCTGGCGCTGGGCGATGTGCTGCGCCGGCACGAGTCGCTGCGCACCCGCTATCCGGAGCACGGCGGTGCGCCGGTGCAGCAGGTGGTTCCCGCCGAGGAGGTGGCGCTCAACCTGCAGCCGGCCACCGTCACCGAGGACGAGATCACCGGGCTGGTCACCGAATTCGTTGCCACCGGGTTCGACGTCGCCGAACAGGTGCCGGTCCGGGCACGGCTGTACCGGGTCTCGGCCGAACAGCACGTCCTGGTCGTGGTTGTGCACCACATCGCCGCCGACGGTTTCTCGGTCGGCCCGCTGACCCGCGATGTGATGCTGGCCTACACCGCACGGGCCGAAGGCACCGCGCCCGGCTGGCAGCCGCTTCCGGTGCAGTACGCCGATTTCGCCTTCTGGCAGCGCGAGGTGCTGGGCAACGAGGACGACCCCGAATCGCTGCTGGCCCAGCAGGTCGGTTACTGGCAGCGGCAGCTGGCCGGTGTGCCGGACGAGCTGGCGCTGCCGTTCGACCGGCCGCGCCCGGCCGTCGCCGCACTGCGCGGTGCGAGCGTGCGCCGCGAACTGCCCGCCGAGCTGATCGCCGCGCTCGACGAGCTGGCCCGGGCGCAGGGCGCCTCGTTGTTCATGGTCATGCACACCGCGCTGGCGGTGCTGTTGGCCCGGCTGTCCGGCACCGACGACATCGCCATCGGCACCCCGGTGGCCGGTCGCGGTGCGGCCGAACTCGACGATCTGGTCGGCATGTTCGTCAACACGCTGGTGCTGCGCACCGGCGTCCCGGCCGGCGAGTCGTTCACCGGCCTGCTGCAACAGAACCGCCGGACCGACCTGGACGCCTACGGCAACGCCGACGTGCCGTTCGAGCGCCTCGTCGAGCTGCTGGCCCCGGAACGGTCCCAGGCCCGCAACCCGCTGTTCCAGGTGATGCTGGCGTTCCAGAACCTGGACCGCACCGAGCTGGAGCTGCCCGGGCTGTCGGTGTCCGCGCTCGACCTGGACGAGAACATCGCCCGGTTCGATCTGCAGTTCACGCTCGCGGAGCAGGCGGGCGGCATGCTGCTCGACCTGAACTACGCCACCGAACTGTTCGACGAGGCCACCGTGGCCGGTATCGCCGAACGCTGGCAGCGGGTGCTCGAGGCCGTCGCCGCCGACGCCTCGGTGACCGCCGGCGGTATCGACGTGCTCGATGCCGCGGAACGTGCAGACCTGGTCGCCCGGCACGGCGCCCCCGCCGTGCCGCCCCGCACCCTGCCCGAGCTGCTGGCCGCGGCCGTCGCGCAGAACCCGGACGGTCCTGCGGTCGTGTTCCAGGGGACGACGGTCTCCTATCGGGAGCTCGACGAGCGGTCGAACCGCCTGGCCCGGCTGCTGATCGCCGAAGGTATCGGTGCCGAAGACCTGGTCGCGGTCGCGGTGCCGCGGTCCGCCGATTCGGTCCTGGCCGAATGGGCGGTCGCCAAAACCGGTGCGGCGTTCGTACCGGTCGACCCGAACTACCCGGCCGAGCGCATTGCGCATATGGTCACCGATTCCGGTTCGCCGGTGGGCCTGACCGTGGGCGCGGTGCAGGACGGGCTGCCCGATTCCTGCCGGTGGCTGGTGCTGGACGAACTGGCGGCCGACGATTTCGACGGCGGCCCGATCGATGCGGCCGAGCTGGTCCGGCCGACCCGGCCGGAGCAGCCCGCCTACGTCATCTACACCTCCGGTTCCACCGGCCTGCCCAAGGGCGTCGTGGTCACCCATACCGGCCTGGCCAACTTCGCCGAGGAACAGGCGCGGCGCTACGACCTGGATTCGGACACGCGGGCACTGCATTTCGCTTCGCCCTCGTTCGACGCCTCGATCCTGGAGCTGCTGCTGGCGCTGGCCCGCGGCGGTGCGCTGGTCGTGGTGCCGCCGGGGGTCTACGGCGGTGAAGAACTCTCCGAGCTGATCCGCGCCGAGCGGGTCACGCACGCGTTCATCACCCCGGCCGCGCTGGCCACCTTCGATCCGAGCGGCCTGGAATCGCTGCGGGTGCTGGTCGCCGGCGGCGAGGCGGTGCCCGCCGATCTGGTCACCAAGTGGGCGGTGCCGCTCGATGGTGGGAATGGGCCGATTCGGTCCTTCCACAACGGTTACGGGCCCACCGAGACCACCATCATGACCAATATCAGCGGCGCGCTGACCCCGGCCGATCGGGTCACCATCGGTGGTCCGACCCGGGGTATGCGTTCGCTGATCCTGGATTCGCGGCTGCAGCCGGTCCCGGTCGGTGTCGCCGGTGAGCTGTACATCTCGGGTATCCAGCTGGCCCGCGGCTACCATGCCCGTCCGGGGTTGACCGCCGACCGGTTCGTCGCCGATTCGTTCGTCGCGGGTGCCCGGATGTATCGCACCGGCGATGTGGTCCGGTGGACGGCCGACGGTGAAGTGGAGTACGTCGGCCGGTCCGACTTCCAGGTCAAGGTGCGTGGTTTCCGCATCGAGCTGGGCGAGATCGACGCCGCGCTGGCCTCGCACGAGACGGTCGACTTCGCGGTCACCGTCGGGCATAAGAGCGCTGCGGGCGCGGTGTCGCTGGTCGCCTACGTGGTGGCCGCCGCCGGCCGGGCGATCGACGTGCCGACGCTGACCGCGCACGTCGCCGACCGGCTGCCCGCCTACATGGTGCCCGCCTCGATCATGGTGATCGACCGGGTGCCGCTCACCCCGGTCGGGAAGCTGGACCGGAAGGCGCTGCCGGAGCCGGTGTTCGCCGCCGAGGCGGGCTTCCGGGCGCCGCGCACTCCGCTCGAGCACACCATCGCCGAGGTATTCGCCGAGGTACTCGGCCTGGACCGGGTGGGTGTGGACGATTCGTTCTTCGCCCTGGGCGGCGATTCGATCGTCTCCATCCAGCTGGTCTCCCGGGCCAAGGCCCGCGGCGTGGTCTTCACCCCGCGCAATGTGTTCGAGGAACGCACCGTCGCCGGGCTGGCGGCGGTCGCCGAGACCACCGAGACCGCGGCGGATGCGCCGGCCGCGCTGGCCGAGCTGCCCGGCGGTGGCGTCGGCGCGATGCCGCTCACCCCGGTGGTGCGGTTCATGGCCGAACGTCCCGGATCGTTCGGCCGGTTCAATCAGACTCTCGCACTGGAACTCCCGGCGGGAATCGACCGCGCCGGTATCGCCGCCACGGTCGGTGCGGTCATCGACCGCCACGACATGCTGCGGGCCCGGCTGTACACCGCGGACGGGCAGTGGCAGGTCGAGACCGCCGCGCCCGGCACCGTGGATGCCGATGCGCTGATCGACCGGACCGAATTCCCCGCGGACGCCACCGACGCCGAACTCGTCGACATCGCGTCGGCCGCCCTGGACGCCACCCTGGACCGGCTCGATCCGGCCGCCGGTGTGGTGATCCGGTTCGTCTGGCTGGCACCGGCCGGAGCCGGTTCCCGCACCGGCCGGCTGGTCGTCGCCGCGCACCACCTGGTCGTCGACGGCGTCTCCTGGCGCGTGCTGGTGCCCGATTTCGTCGCCGCCTGGGGACAGCTGTCCGCCGGGCAGCAGCCGGAGCTGGCCGCACCGGGCACCTCGATGCGGGCCTGGGCGCATGCCCTCGCCGACGAGGCGCGCCGCCCCGAGCGGGTCGCCGAACTCGACTACTGGCGGGCGGTGGCCGAAACCGCCGATCCGCTGCTCACCGAGCGGCCGATGGACCCAGCGGTGGATGTCTCCGGAGTCATCGAGAAACTGCCGGTCGAGGTGTCGCCCGAGGTCACCCGGGCCCTGCTGACCACGGTCCCGGCGCTTTACCACGGTGGCGTGAACGACGGGCTGCTCACCGCGCTGGCGCTGGCGGCCGCTCAGTGGCGTGCCCGGCGGGCCGCGGCCCGGCCGGGGTCCGGCGACGCGCTGCTGCTGCGCCTGGAGGGCCACGGCCGCGAAGAAGAAGTCGTGCCCGGTGCCGACCTGTCCCGCACGGTGGGTTGGTTCACCTCGATCTTCCCGGTGCGGCTGGAACTCGCCGGTATCGACCTCGATGCCGCTCTGGCCGGCGGCCCCGAACTCGGCGCCGCGATCAAGGCGGTCAAGGAGCAGTTGCTCGCCGTGCCGGACAAGGGCATCGGCTACGGCATGCTGCGCTACCTGAACGAGCAGACCGCCGCCGAGCTGCCCGAGCGGCTGCCCGGCCAGATCAGCTTCAACTACCTGGGCCGGGTTTCCGAGGGTGATGTGCCGGAGGCGCTGCAGGGCTTCGGCTGGATTCCGGCGCCCGAACTCGGCGCCCTGGGCGGGGCGTACGACCGCGATATGCCGGCGATGGCGCCCCTGGACGTCAACGCCATCGTGGTCGGCGACAAGCTCAGCGCCAATATCGGCTACCCGAGCACGCTGCTGTCCGATGCCGAGGTGCGCGAATTCGCCGACCTCTGGTTGGCCGCCCTGACAGCCGTCGCCCGGCACGCGGAGACCGCCGGCGCCGGTGGGCACACACCGTCCGATTTCGCCCTGGTGCGCAGCACCCAGCGTGATATCGAGGTGTTCGAACGCCGTTACCCGGCCCTGGTCGACCTGTGGCCGCTGGCCGCGCTGCAGGCCGGTCTGTTCTTCCATGCCCGGCTGGCGGCCACCTCGGTGGACGTCTACACCGCGCAGGCGGTGCTGCATCTGCGCGGGCGCGTCGACGCCGACCGGTTGCACGCCGCCGCGCAGGCCCTGCTGGACCGCTACGACACCCTGCGCACCGCCTTCGTCACCGACCACGACGGAAATGCCGTCCAGGTGGTGCTCGATTCGGTGCGAGTGGCCTGGGCCGAACACGACCGCAGCGAGAGCGGCGAGATCGCCGACCTGATCGAGGCCGACCGCACGGCCCGCTTCGATCTGGCCGCGCCGCCACTGGTCCGGTTCACGCTGATCCGGGTCGCCGCGGACGAGTGGCAGCTCGCCGTCTCCAACCACCACATCCTGCTCGACGGCTGGTCGATGCCGTTGCTGATGCGCGATCTGCTCGCGCTGTACGCGCTGCACGGCGACGCCGCCGCACTCCCCGCGGTGCGGTCCTACCGGCACTTCCTGGACTGGGTGGGCCGGCAGGACCATGCCGCCTCGGTGGCCGCCTGGCGGCAGGCGCTCGCCGGGATCGGCGAACCGACCCTGCTGGCCCGGCCCGACGCCGGCCGCGAGATCACCGATCTGTCCGGTGAGTACCTGTTCGAGCTGGACGAGACCGCCACCGCGCGGCTCACCACGCTCGCCGCCGATCTCGGTGTCACGCCGAACACGGTGCTGCAGGTGGCCTGGGCGATTCTGCTGGGCCGGATGACCGGCCGTGACGATGTGCTGTTCGGTACCACCGTGTCCGGGCGGCCCGCGCAGCTGGCCGGCGTCGAGCAGATGGTCGGCCTGTTCATCAACACCGTGCCGGTCCGGGTGCGTTACCGCGCCGGTGAACCGGTGCGCGAACTGCTCACCCGGACCCAGGGCGAGCAGGCCGATCTGCTCGACCACCACTATGTCGGCCTGGCCGAGATCCAGTCGGCCGCCGGGCTAGGCGCGCTGTTCGATTCGCTGGTGGTCTTCGAGTCCTACCCGGTCGATGCCGACGCGCTCGAGGCGCAGGCCAGCGATATCGACGGTATGGCGGTGACCGGCCTGGATGCGGCCGACGCCACCCACTACCCGCTGACCCTGATCGCCCAGCTGGATTCCCGGTTGCGCATCCGGGCCGGCTATCTGCGCGACCTGTTCGCCGCCGACGATGTGCGCCGCATCGCCGACCGCCTGGTGCGGGTGCTGGATGCGATCACCGCCGGCCCGAACACCCCGGTCGGCGAGATCGACCTGCTCGACGCCGCGGAGCGGGCGCAGGTCGTCACCGAATGGAACGACACCGCACACGAGGTGGACGGCACCGCGACGCTGGTGTCGATGTTCCAGGCGCAGGCCGAGCGCACCCCGGGCGCGGTCGCCCTGCGTTTCGAGGACGAGTCTGTCACCTACCGCGAGTTCGCCGACCGGGTGAATCGCCTGGCCCGCTGGCTGATCGACCGCGGTGTCGGCGCCGATTCGGCGGTCGCGCTGGGCATGCGCCGGTCCATCGACCTGGTGGTCGGCATGTACGCGGTGAGCGTCGCCGGCGGCGCGTATGTGCCGCTGGACCCGGATCACCCGGCCGAACGCACCGAGTACATCCTGGCCACCGCCGACCCGGTGTGCGTGCTGACCTCGGGTGCCGATCTCGATATCGACACCGCGCAGGTGCGGATCGATCTGCTGGATCTGTCCGGCTACGACGAGACCCCGGTGCGCGACAGCGAACGCCGGGCGCCGCTGCGGCCGGCGGATATCGCCTACGTCATCTTCACCTCCGGTTCCACCGGGCGGCCGAAGGGCGTGGCGGTTTCGCATGCCGCGATCGTCAACCGCCTGGTGTGGATGCAGTCGGCGTACCGGCTCACCGAGGCCGATGTGGTGCTGCAGAAGACGCCGTCCACCTTCGATGTGTCGGTGTGGGAGTTCTTCTGGCCGTTGCAGATCGGCGCCCGTCTGGTGGTCGCCAAGCCGGACGGTCACCGGGACCCGGCTTACCTGACCGAACTGATCCGCACCGAAGGTGTCACGGTCACCCACTTCGTGCCGTCGATGCTGGCCGTGTTCGTTGCCGAAGGAACTGCCGCGCAGTGTGATTCGCTGCGCATGGTGTTCGCCTCCGGTGAAGCCCTGCCCGGTGGCCCGGCGCAGCGTCTGCGCGAGCTGACCGGTGCGGCCCTGCACAACCTGTACGGCCCGACCGAGGCCGCGGTCGACGTGACCTTCCACGAGGTCACCGATGCCGATGTCGACAGCGTCGCGATCGGCGCCCCGGTGTACAACACCCAGGTCTACGTCCTGGACGACCGGCTGCGACCGGTTCCGGTGGGTGTCGCGGGTGAGCTGTATCTCGCGGGCGCCCAGCTGGCGCGTGGCTATGTGGCCCGGCCCGATCTGACCGCCGACCGGTTCGTCGCGAACCCCTTCGCGGACAACGGTGTCCGGATGTACCGCACCGGTGACCTGGTCACCTGGACCGCGGCCGGTGAGCTGGAGTACCTGGGCCGCACCGACTTCCAGGTGAAGCTGCGTGGTCTGCGGATCGAACTCGGTGAGATCGAATCGGCCCTGGCCGCACTCGACGAGGTGGATCGGTCGGTGGTCGTGGTCCGGTCGGATCCGCACACCGGCGATCAGCTCGTCGGCTATGTGATCGCCGCGCCCGGCCGCACCGTCGATGTCGAGGACGTCCGCGAAGAACTGGCTCGCAACCTGCCGGCCTACATGGTTCCCGCGGTGCTGATGGTGCTCGACGAGTTCCCGCTGAACGCCTCCGGCAAGCTGGACCGCAAGGCGCTGCCCGCCCCGGTGGTGGCCGCCGCGGAGTTCCGGGCGCCCACCACTCCGGTGGAGGAGATCGTCGCGGACACCTTCGCCGGTGTGCTCGGCGTCGACCGGGTCGGCCTGGACGACGACTTCTTCACCCTCGGCGGCAACTCGCTGACCGCGACCCGGGTCGCGGCCCGGCTCTCCGCGGCCCTGGACACCGACCTCGGGGTGCGCGAGCTGTTCGAGGCGTCCACCGTCGCCGGTCTGGCCGCCCGGGCGGAATCGCGGACCGGCAGCGGCCGGCGCGCCGCGCTGGCTCCGCGGCCGCGTACCGGCCGGATTCCGTTGTCGCTGGCGCAGCAGCGGATGTGGTTCCTGAACCGGTTCGACCCGGATTCCGCGGTCGACAACATCCCGGCCGCGGTGCGGCTGTCCGGCCTGCTGGATCGGCAGGCGCTGCAGATCGCGGTGGCCGACGTGCTGGCCCGACACGAGTCGCTGCGCACCTACTATCCGGAAGTGGACGGCACCGCCCACCAGGTGATCGTGCCCACCGGCCAGGTGATCCCGGATCTGACCCCGGTCGAGACGACCGAGGCCGAACTGCCGCAGCAGGTCGCCGAACTGGCCGGCACCGCCTTCGACGTTGCGGCCGCAGTGCCCTTCCGGGCGCGGCTGTTCGAGGTGAGCCCCACCGAGCATGTGCTCGCGCTGGTGGTGCACCACATCTCGGCCGACGGCTTCTCGATGGGCCCGCTCACCCGGGATGTGATGACCGCCTACAGCGCCCGCGTCGAGGGTGCGGAACCGGCATGGCGCCCCCTGGAGGTGCAGTACGCCGATTTTGCGTCCTGGCAGCGCGAGGTGCTCGGCTCCGAGGACGACCCGTCCTCGGTGATCGCGCAGCAGATCGGGTACTGGTCGCAGCAGTTGCGCGGTCTGCCCGAACAACTCGACCTGCCCGCCGACCGGCCCCGGCCCGCCGTGGCCAGCGGGCGCGGTGCCACGCACACCTTCCACATCGACGGCGAAACCCACGCCGCGCTGGTGGAATTGGCGCGCACCCGGGGCGCCACCACGTTCATGGTGGCGCACACCGCGCTGGCGGTGCTGCTGTCGCGACTGTCCGGCGAGGCCGATATCGCCATCGGCACCCCGGTGGCCGGGCGTGGTGAACGCGCCCTCGACGATCTGATCGGCATGTTCGTCAACACGCTGGTGCTGCGCACCGATGTGGCAGCCGGCCGGACCTTCACCGATCTGCTCGCCCAGGTGCGCACCGACGATATCGCCGCGTTCGGGCACGCCGACCTGCCGTTCGAACGGCTCGTGGAGATCCTGAACCCGGCCCGGTCGCAGGCCCGGCACCCGCTGTTCCAGGTGATGCTGGCCTTCCAGAACACCGGCAATGCGAGCCTGGAACTGCCCGGGCTCACCGTCAGCGCGGTCGACCTGCCCATCGACGTGGCGAAGTTCGATCTGCAGCTGGTGCTCACCGAGGACCAGGAGACGGCAGGGCCCGGTGCCGCCGGTCTCACCGCCGAACTGATCTACGCCACCGATCTCTTCGACGCCGAGACCATGGCCGCGTTCGGCCGCCGGTTCGCCCGCATCCTGGCCGCCGTTTCCGCCCGGCCGGAGACAGCTGTCGGTGATATCGACCTGCTCGACGAGCGCGAGCGGGAACTGGTGACCTCGGTCTGGAACGACACCGGGCTCGTCGGGGCGAGCAGCGTAGCCGGTGAGCTGGTCGCCGTGCCGCCGGAGACCGATTCGACGTTGCTGGATGTTCTCGACCTGGATCCGGCGAACACCGCACCCGCGGTGACGTTCGAGGGCACGACCCTTTCCTACGGTGAACTGGCTGCCCGCGCGAACCGGTTGGCCCGGAAGCTGATCGAGGCCGGTGTCGGCCCGGACACCCTGGTGGCCCTGGGCGTGCGCCGGTCGGCCGACCTGGTGGTCGGCATGCTCGCGACCCTGGCCGCCGGTGGCGGATACGTGCCGCTGGATCTGGATCAGCCCGCCGACCGCATCGGCTACGTACTGACCACCGCAGCGCCGGTCGTTGTCCTGACGAACACCGCCGATGCGTTCACGTCGGCGGTGGCGCCGAGCATCGTGCTCGACGACGTCGACCTGTCCGGATACTCCGATGCCGCACTGACCGACGCCGATCGCCGTGCGCCGCTGCGCGGTTCGAATGCCGCCTACGTCATCTTCACCTCGGGTTCGACCGGCCGCCCGAAGGGCGTGGCCGTTCCGCATGCCGCGGTGGCCAACCAGGTCCGGTGGATCACCGAGCAGTACGGCATCGATGCCGATGACGTCGTGCTGTTCAAGACCCCGCAGACCTTCGACGTGTCGGTCTGGGAACTCTTCGGCACCCTGGCCCGCGGTGCCCGCATGGTGGTCGCCACGCCGGACGGACATCGCGACCCGCAGTACCTGGGTGAGCTGATCGCCGCCGAGGGCGTCACGATGACCTCCTTCGTGCCGTCGATGCTGTCGGTGTTCGCCGGCGCCGTCGACCCGGCACAGCTGACCTCGCTGCGGACCGTGCTCGTCGCAGGTGAGGCATTCACCGGCGATGTGGTCGCGGCGTTCCGCCGGGTATGCGAGGCCGAACTGTTCAACCTGTACGGCCCGACCGAGTTCACCGTGCACGCCACCGCCGGCCCGGTCGGCCGGCAGGTGTCCGGCGCCGTCCCGATCGGCGGCCCGGTGCTGAACTCGCAGGCCTACGTGCTGGATTCGCGGCTGCATCCGGTGGCACCGGGTGTTGCGGGTGAGTTGTATCTGTCGGGCGTCCAGCTGGCGCGGGGCTATGTGGGCCGCGCCGACCTGACGGCCGACCGCTTCGTCGCCGATCCGTTTGCGGCGCCGGGCCGGTCCGCCGGTGCCCGGATGTACCGCACCGGCGACCTGGTGCGCTGGAATTCGGACGGTTCCATCACCTACCTGGGCCGCACCGACTTCCAGGTGAAGCTGCGCGGTCTGCGGATCGAGCTGGGCGAGATCGAGGCCGCGCTGACGGCCCTGGACGAGGTCGCCCAGTCGGTGGCCGTGGTCCGCTCGGACCCGCACACCGGCGACCAGCTGGTCGGCTACCTGGTGCCCGCCGCGGGCGCCCGGGTCGATGTGGACGTCGTCCGCGAAGAGCTGGCCGAGCGGCTGCCGTCGTACATGGTGCCGGCCGCGTTCGTGGTGCTCGACGCACTGCCGCTGAACCCGAACGGCAAGCTCGACCGTAAGGCACTGCCGGAACCGGTCTTCGAGGCCCGCGAATTCCGGGCGCCGCAGACGCCGGTGGAGGAGATCGTCGCCGATGTGTTCGCCGAGGTGCTCGGCCTCGCCGCGGACCGCCCGGTCGGCCGCGACGACGACTTCTTCGACCTGGGCGGCAACTCGCTGATCGCCACCCAGGTGGCGTCCCGGCTCGGCGCCGCCCTGGACAGCCGGGTCCCGGTCCGGGCGCTGTTCGAAGCGCCCACCGTGTCGGCCCTGGCCATCCAGCTGGAGGAAGCCGGCGGTACCGGGCGTCGGCGGGCGCTGGTCGCCGGGCCGCGCCCGGAGCAGATCCCGCTTTCGCTGGCCCAGCAGCGGATGTGGTTCCTGAACCGTTTCGACAACGCCACCGCGGTCAACAACATCCCGCTGGCGGTGCAGTTGACCGGGGAGCTCGATGTCGCAGCGCTGCAGCAGGCCGTCGCCGACGTGCTCGACCGGCACGAGGTGCTGCGCACCGTCTACCCGGAGACCGCCGACGGTCAGGGCGTGCAGGTCGTGCTGCCGTCCGGCGCCCACACCGTCGATCTGACCCCGATCGACGTCCCGGCTGCCGAACTGCACGACCGGATCGGTGCGCTCGTGCTCACCGGGTTCGACGTCACCGCCGAGGTGCCGCTGCGGGCCGAACTGCTGCGTGTCACCACGGACAGCCATGTGCTGGTGTTCGTGGTGCACCACATCTCCGGGGACGGCTGGTCGGTGCGGCCACTGGCCCGCGACGTGATGCTGGCCTACGCGGCTCGCTCCCGTGGCGAGGCTCCGGCCTGGGCGCCGCTGCCGGTGCAGTACGCCGACTTCGCGCTGTGGCAGCGCGAAACCCTCGGCTCCGAGGACGATGCCGATTCGCTGATCGCACAGCAGGTGGCCTATTGGTCGCAGCAGCTCGCCGGGCTGCCCGATCAGCTCGACCTGCCCGCCGACCGGCCCCGCCCCGCGGTGGCCTCCGGCCGGGGCGCGGTGCACGAATTCGGCCTGGACGCGGCGCTGGTGCGCGACCTGGACGCGCTCGCCCGGGGGCGCGGCGCCAGCCTGTTCATGGTGGTGCACGCCGCATTCGCCGCGCTGCTCGCCCGGTTGTCCGGCTCCGACGACATCGCCATCGGCACCGCCGTCGCGGGCCGTGGTGAGGCGGTGCTCGACGACGCGATCGGCATGTTCGTCAACACCCTGGTGCTGCGCAGCAGCGTGGACCCGGCGGACAGCTTCGCCGACCTGCTGGCCCGGACCCGGGAGACCGACCTGGCCGCCTTCGGGCATGCGGATCTGCCGTTCGAGCGGCTCGTGGAGATTCTCAATCCGGTGCGCTCGCAGGCCCGGCATCCGCTGTTCCAGGTGATGATGTCGCTGCAGAACACCGGCACCGCGAGCTTCGAGCTGCCCGGCCTCGCCGTGGCCGGGGTGCCCCTCGATGTGGTCACCGCGAAGTTCGACCTGCACCTGAACCTGGCCGACCGCCTGGACGAATCCGGCGCCGTCGACGGGATGACCGCCGAGTTCGCTTACGCGACCGAACTGTTCGATGCCGACACGGTGGCCGGTCTGGCCGAGCGGCTGGTCCGGATGCTGCGCGGTGTCGTGGCCGACCCGGCCGTCCGGGTCGGCGAGGTCGAGCTGCTCGACCCGGCCGAGTACCACGCGCTGGTGGTGGATCGCAACGACACCGCGTACCCGGTCGATTCCGCAGCTACGCTGGTGTCGCTATTCGGTGAGCAGGTGCGGCGCACCCCGTCGGCGCCTGCGGTCGAGTTCGAGGGTGTCTCGCTTGCTTATGCCGAGTTCGGTGCCCAGGTGAACCGGTTGGCCCGGTACCTGATCGAGCGCGGTGTCGGACCCGACACCCTGGTGGCGCTGGGTATGCGCCGGTCCATCGATCTGGTGGTCGGCATGTATGCGGTGCAGGCCGCGGGTGGTGCGTATGTGCCGCTGGATCCGGATCATCCGGCCGAACGCAACCGCTATGTCCTCGATCTGGCCGAGCCGGTGTGCGTGCTGACCCGGACTGTCGACGAGTTCGACACGGGTGCCACCGAAGCGGTGCATCTCGACGAGCTGGACCTCGACGGCTACCCCGATACCGAGGTCACCGATGCCGACCGGGCCCGCCCGCTGCATCCGGCCGATACCGCGTACGTGATCTTCACGTCGGGTTCGACCGGCCGCCCGAAGGGTGTGGCGGTTGCGCATGCCGCGATCGTCAACCGCCTGGTGTGGATGCAGTCGGCCTACCCCCTGACCGGTGCGGACGCGGTGCTGCAGAAGACCCCGGCCACCTTCGACGTGTCGGTGTGGGAGTTCTTCTGGCCGCTGCAGACCGGTGCGCGCCTGGTCGTGGCGAAGCCGGACGGGCACCGGGACCCGGCCTATCTGGCCGAGATCATCGGATCCGCGGGCATCACCACCGCGCACTTCGTGCCGTCGATGCTGGCGGTGTTCGTCGAAGAGGAACGTGCCGCCGAATGCACCGGCCTGCGTCAGGTGTTCGCCTCCGGTGAGGCGCTGCCGGCGCCGACCGCGCAGCGGTTGCGCGAGCTGACCGGTGCTGCCCTGCACAATCTGTACGGCCCGACCGAGGCCGCGGTCGACGTGACCTTCCACGAGGTCACCGACGCCGACACCGCATCGGTGCCGATCGGTGCGCCGGTGTTCAACACCCGGGTGTACGTGCTGGATTCGCGGCTGCGTCCGGTTCCGGCCGGAGTACCGGGTGAGCTGTACCTGGCCGGCGCCCAGCTGGCGCGTGGCTATGTGGCGCGGCCGGATCTGACCGCGGACCGGTTCGTGGCCGACCCGTTCTCCGCTACGGGGGATCGGATGTACCGGACCGGCGACCTGGTGGCCTGGAACGCTCGTGGTGAGCTGGACTACTTGGGCCGCACCGACTTCCAGGTGAAGCTGCGTGGTCTGCGGATCGAGTTGGGTGAGATCGAATCCGCCCTGACCGGGCAGGAATCCGTCGCGCAGGCGGTGGTCGTGGTGCGCTCCGACGAGCGGCTCGGCGACCAGCTGGTGGGCTATCTGGTTCCGGCGGCCGGTGCCGCTGTCGACCTCGACGCCGTACGCACCGAACTGGGTGCGGCGCTGCCCGCGTACATGGTGCCGACCGCCTTCGTCGTGCTCGACGCCTTCCCGCTGAACGCCTCCGGCAAACTGGACCGCAAGGCGCTGCCCGCCCCGGTGTTCGAGGCCAAGGTGTTCCGGGCGCCGTCCACCCCGATCGAGGAGATCGTCGCCGGGACCTTCGGTGATGTCCTCGGGCTGGCCCGAGTGGGCCTGGACGACGACTTCTTCACCCTCGGCGGCAACTCGCTGCTGGCCACCCAGGTCACCGCCCGGCTGGGCGCCGCGCTGGACACCCATCTCGCGGTGCGCGACCTGTTCGAGGCCTCCACCGTCGCCGCGCTCGCGGCGCGGGCCGAGCACAACGCCGGATCCGGCCGGGCCCGGCCGCGGCTCGGGGTCGCCGAGCGGCCCGAGCAGATCCCGCTCTCGCCGGCCCAGCGTCGGTACTGGTTCCTGAACCAATTCGACACCAGCACCTCCGCGGTGGACAACATCCCCCTCGCGGTCCGGCTCACCGGCGATCTGGACGTCGCCGCCCTCGAACAGGCCATCGGTGATGTGTTCGCCCGGCACGAGGTGCTGCGCACCGTCTACCCGCGCTCCGCGGACGGCCCGCACCAGCGGATCCTGCCGGTCTCGCAGAGCCGGCCCGAGGTGCGGCATATCGAGGTCACCGAGGACGACGTGGTGGGCCGAGTCATCGAGTTCGCGATGACCACCTTCGACGTCACCGAAGAGGTGCCGCTGGCCGTCGCGCTGTTCCGGATCGACCCGGCCGAGCATGTGCTCGCCTTCACCGTGCACCACGTCTCCGCCGACGGTTCCTCGATGGGGCCGCTGGCGCGGGATGTCATGGCCGCCTACGCGGCCCGCGTCCAGGGTGAGGCGCCGCAGTGGGCGCCACTGCCGGTGCAGTACGCCGACTACGCGCTGTGGCAGCGCGAGGTGCTCGGCGACGAACAGGATCCGGAATCCCTGGCGGCTCGGCAGGTCGCCTACTGGACCGGGGCCCTGGCCGGGCTGCCGGACCAGCTGGAGCTGCCCGCCGACCGCCCGCGTCCGCCCGCGCAGTCGTTCCAGGGCAATGCGATCCGGTTCGAGATCGATCCGCAGCGGCATGCCGGCCTGCACGAGCTGGCCCGGGCCAACAATGCCTCGCTGTTCATGGTCGTGCACGCCGCCCTGGCGGTGCTGCTGGCGCGGCTGTCCGGTACCGACGACATCGCGGTCGGCACCCCGATCGCCGGTCGCGGTGAACGTGAACTCGACGACCTGATCGGCATGTTCGTCAACACGCTGGTCTTCCGCACCGCGGTCGACCCGTCCGCGAACTTCGCCGACCTGCTCCGCGAGGTCCGCGAACGTGACCTGGAGGCGTTCGCCAACGCCGATGTGCCGTTCGAGCGCCTGGTCGAGGTGCTCAACCCGGCGCGTTCCACGGCCCGCAATCCGCTGTTCCAGGTGGGCCTGTCCTTCCAGAATCTGGCCGAGACCACCTTCCAGCTGCCGGGGCTGACCGTCGGCGAGGTGGGTTTCGATTCCCAGCTGGCCAAGACCGACCTGCACGTGACCCTCTACGACCGGTACGCCGACGACGGCAGTCCGGCCGAACTGGTCACCGAATTCGGCTACGCCGTCGACCTGTTCGACCGGGAGACGGTGCAGGGCTTCGCCGATCGGTTCGTCCGCGTCCTCGATGCCGCGATCACCGACACCACGGTGCCGGTCGGCGATATCGAACTGCTCGACGCGCCGGAGCGGGCACAGATCCTGGCCGGTTGGAACGACACCGCGCACCCGGTCGACCCGGCCGCGACGCTGGTGTCGCTGCTGGATGCGACCGCCGCCGCGGCGCCCGAGTCGGTCGCCCTGGTCGCCGACGAGGCTGCGGAGACGGGTCTGTCGAGCCTCACCTACGGTGAACTCGATGCCCGGGTGAACCGGCTGGCCCGGCACCTGATCGGGCGCGGTATCGGTGTGGAGGACCGGGTGGGGCTGGCCATCCGGCGCAGCACCGATCTGGTCGTCGCGATGTATGCGGTGGCCCGGACCGGTGCCGCCTATGTGCCGATCGATCCGGATCAGCCGGCCGAACGCACCGGTTACATCCTGTCGACCGCCGCACCGGCAGTGGTGCTGACCACCGATCGGGACGATTTCACGACGGATACGGCCCCGGTGCTCGCCGTGGATACGCTCGATCTCACGGATGTCCCGGCCGGTGCGATCGGTGCGGCGGAACGCCGCGGCACACTCACCCCGGCGAACACCGCATACGTGATCTTCACGTCCGGTTCGACGGGCAAGCCCAAGGGTGTGGCGGTGCCGCACGGCGCGATCGTCAACCAGCTGCTCTGGGAGACCGCAGAATTCGGTCTCGGTGCGGACGACGCGATCCTGCTGAAGACGGCCGCGACCTTCGACCTGTCGGTCTGGGAGTTCTGGACCGCCGCGGCCTGCGGCGGCCGGGTGGTCGTGGCGAGCCCGGACGGTCACCGCGATCCCGGGTATGTGAACGAATTGATCCGCAGCGCCGGTGTCACCACGCTGCATGTGGTTCCGTCGATGCTGGATGCGTTGCTGACCGAGTCCGGTGCCCGGATGCCGGGTACGTTGCGCCGGGTGCTGGCCATCGGTGAGGCACTGCCCGCGGCGACCGCGCAGCGGTTCCGCGCCGGCAACACCGCAGCCCTGTTCAACCTGTACGGACCGACCGAGGCCGCGGTGTCGATCACCAGCCACGAGGTCACCGAGGCCGACCGAGTGACGGTGTCGATCGGTGGCCCGGAGTGGAACAGCCGGGTCTATGTGCTGGACAGCCGGTTGCAGCCGGTTCCGGCGGGCGTCGCGGGTGAGCTGTATCTGGCGGGCGTCCAGCTGGCACGCGGCTACTACGGTCGCGCGGATCTGACCGCCGAGCGGTTCGTCGCCGACCCGTTCTCGACCACCGGCGAGCGGATGTACCGCACCGGTGACCTGGTGGCCTGGAACGGTGCCGGGGAGCTGGACTACCGGGGCCGGACCGACTTCCAGGTGAAGATCCGCGGTTTCCGGATCGAGCTCGGGGAAATCGAGGCGGCACTGCTGCGCCGCCCCGACATCACCGCCGCCGCCGTGGTCGCGCACACCGATCCGGTGCTCGGCGACCGGCTGGTCGCCTACGTGGTGTCCGAGGCCGGGATCGACAACCGGGATCTGCAGGCCGCGCTGGGTGCCGAACTGCCGTCGTACATGGTGCCGTCGGTGTTCACGGCGCTCGATGCGCTGCCGCTCAACGCCAACGGCAAACTCGATCGAAAGGCGCTGCCCGCGCCGACGTTCGAGAAGGCGGTATTCCGGGCGCCGGTCAGCCCGGTCGAACAGACGGTGGCTGCGGTCTTCGCCGGGGTGCTGCGGCTCGATGCGGACAAGCAGCTCGGCCTCGACGACGACTTCTTCGTCTGGGGCGGTAACTCGCTGCTGGCCACCCAGGTCGCCGCCCGCCTCGGTGAGGCGCTGAACACCCGGGTGCCGGTGCGCCTGTTGTTCGAGGCGTCCACCGTCGCCGAGCTGGCGCACCGGGTGGAGCTGCAGGCCGAGACCGGTGGCCGCACCGCGCTCACCGCGCGGCCCCGGCCCGAACACATTCCGCTGTCGCCCGCGCAGCAGCGGATGTGGTTCCTCAACCGGTTCGACACCGATTCGGCCGCCTACAACGTGCCGATCGCGGTACGCCTCACCGGCGATCTGGATGTCGACGCGCTGCGGGCCGCGATCACCGACCTGGTCACCCGGCACGAGATCCTGCGCACCGTCTACCCGCAGACCGAGGGCGGTGCGGCGCAGGTGATCCTGCCCGCCACCCAGGCGGTGCCGCAGCTGCAGCAGCGCACGGTGCCCGCCAACGGTGTGGAAGCCGCTGTGCTGGAATTGATCTCGACGGTGTTCGACGTGACCGTCGAGGTGCCGGTCCGGGTCGCGTTGTTCGAGGTGGTTGCGCAGCGACCGGCGGGCCCGGAGGCGGTAGCGGAGCGTGGCCACGGAGGGCCCTCGGGAGCGAAGCAGTTCGGCACCGCTGCTCCCGGCGAGGCGCGGGAATTCGTGCTGGCGCTGGTGGTCCACCATATCTCCGGTGACGGTTCCTCGGTGGCGCCGCTGACCCGGGACCTGATGACCGCCTACGCGGCACGAGTGTCCGGTGAAGTGCCGAACTGGGCTCCGCTGCCCGTGCAGTACGCCGACTACGCCATCTGGCAGCGCGAACTGCTCGGCGACGAGTCCGACCCGGATTCGGTCGCGGCCAAGCAGGTCGCCTACTGGCAGCGGGCGCTGGCCGAACTGCCGGACCAGCTGGATCTGCCGGCCGATCGGCCCCGCCCGGCGGTGCAGTCCTTCTCGGGCGGCCAGGTGCCGGTCCGCATCGATGCCGAAACCCATCGGGCGCTGGTCGAACTGGCCCGCGCCGAGGGCGCCACCCTGTTCATGGTGGTGCACACCGCGCTCGCGGTGCTGCTGGCCCGGCTGTCCGGTACCGACGACATCGCCATCGGTACCCCGATGGCGGGTCGCGGTGAGGCGGTGCTCGACGACCTGATCGGCATGTTCGTCAACACCCTGGTGTTCCGCACCCGGGTGCACGGCGACGAGGCGTTCACCGACCTGCTGGCCCGCCAGCGGGAGGACGACCTGCAGGCCTTCGCCAATGCCGATGTGCCGTTCGAACGCCTGGTCGAGGTGCTCAACCCGGTCCGTTCCACCGCACGGCACCCGCTGTTCCAGGTGGGCCTGTCCTTCCAGAACATCGGCCGCGGCCGCCTGGATCTGCCCGGGCTCAGCGTCGAGGGGCTCGACGTCGACAGCGGCATCTCCCAGTTCGACCTGCACCTGATCGCCTCCGACACCTACTCCGACGCCGGAACGCCGGAAGGTATCGCCGGCGTGCTGACCTACGCCGACGACCTCTTCGACCGCAGTACGGTGGAAGGCTTCCTGGACCGCTTCGTGCGGCTGCTGCAAGCCGTCGTCGCCGAACCCCGGGTCGCCGTCGGTGAGCTCGAGCTGCTGGAGCCGGCCGAGCGGACCGAGCTGGTGTCCGGTCGTAATGCGACCGCGCACCCGGTGGACGAGTCGGCGACGCTGGTCTCGTTGCTCGATGCGACGGTTGCCGCGGACCCGAAGGAAGTCGCGCTGGTCACCGACGACGGTGCCCAGCTGACCTACGCCGAACTGGACGCCCGGGTGAATCGCCTGGCGCGGCACCTGATCTCGCTCGGTGTCGGGCCGGAGGCGCGGGTCGCGCTGGCGTTGCGCCGGTCGGTGAACCTGGTCGTGGCCATGTACGCGGTCGCCAAGTCCGGTGGTGCCTACGTGCCGGTCGATCCGGATCAGGCCGCCGAGCGCACCGACTACATCCTGTCGACCGCGGCTCCGGTCACGGTGCTGACCGACGCGGACACCGGGTTCGAGACCGCGGTGGCGCCGGTGCTGCGGGTCGACGAACCGGCGCTCGCCGAGCTGCCGGACGGGCCGATCACCGATGCCGAACGCGTGGCCCCGTTGCGGCCGGAGAACACCGCGTACGTGATCTTCACGTCGGGTTCGACCGGCCGTCCGAAGGGCGTCGCCGTGCCGCACGGTGCGATCGCCAACCAGCTGCAGTGGAAGCTGGTGGAATTCGGCCTGGACGCCGCGGACGCGGTGCTGCTGAAGACTGCGGCGACCTTCGACCTGTCGGTATGGGAGTTCTGGTCGGCCGCGGTGTGCGGCGGCCGGCTGGTGATCGCGGCACCGGACGGGCATCGCGATCCGGCCTACCTGAACGAGCTGATCGCCCGGGAATGGGTCACCACCCTGCACGTGGTGCCGTCCATGCTGGACGCGCTGGTCACCGACGGTCTGCCGGATTCGCTGTGGCGGGTGCTGGCGATCGGTGAGGCCCTGCCGGGCCCGCTGGCGCAACGGTTCCGCACCGAACATCCGCGGATCGAGCTGTTCAACCTGTACGGGCCGACCGAGGCCGCGGTGTCGATCACCAGCCACCGGGTGAATGCCGCCGACACCGGTGCGGTGTCGATCGGTGTGCCGGAGTGGAACAGCCGGGTGTACGTCCTCGACGCCCGGCTGCGGCCGGTGCCCGACGGCGTCGCCGGTGAGTTGTACCTGGCCGGCGCCCAGCTGGCGCGCGGCTACTTCGGCCGGGCGGACCTGAGCGCAGACCGGTTCGTGGCCAACCCGTTCACGCCGGGTGAGCGGATGTACCGCACCGGTGACCTGGTGGCCTGGAACCGCAACGGGGAGCTGGACTACCGGGGCCGCACCGATTTCCAGGTGAAGATCCGTGGTTTCCGGATCGAGCTCGGTGAGATCGAGGCTGCGCTGCTGGCGCGGCCGGAGCTCGCGCAGGCCGCGGTGCTGGCCAAGTCCGATCCGCGGATGGGTGACCGGCTGGTCGCTTATGTGGTGCCGCAGCCGGACGCCGAGGTCGAGGTCGCGGCGGTACAGGCCGATCTGGCGGCGGAACTGCCGTCGTACATGGTGCCCGCGGCCTTCGTTGTCCTGGCTGCGCTGCCGCTGAATGTCAACGGCAAGCTGGACCGTAAGGCACTGCCGGAGCCGGAATTCGAGGCGCAGGCCTTCCGGGCGCCGTCGACGCCGATCGAAGAGCTGGTCGCCGGGATCTTCGCCGAGGTGCTCGGCGCCGACCGGGTGGGCGCGGACGACGATTTCTTCGCGCTCGGCGGTAACTCGCTGCTGGCCACCCAGGTTGCCGCCCGGCTCGGTGCGGCCCTGGATGCCCGAGTGCCGGTGCGGTTGTTGTTCGAGGCGTCCACCGTGGCCGCGCTGGCGGTGAAGGTGGAGCAGGGCACCGGTGGCGCCGGCCGCAAGGCTTTGGTGGCCGGTCCGCGCCCGGACCGGGTGCCGTTGTCGCTGGCTCAGCAGCGGATGTGGTTCCTGAACCAGTTCGATACGGGCTCGTCGGTGAACAACATTCCGGTCGCGGTCCGGTTGTCCGGTGAGCTGGATGTCGCCGCACTGCAGGCCGCGGTCGCCGATGTGGTGGCGCGGCACGAATCGTTGCGCACCGTGTACCCCGCCGCCGACGGAACACCGCATCAGGTGATCGTCCCGGCCGCCGACGCGGTGCCGGAACTGTCGCCGCAGGTCGTGCACCCGGATCAGCTGCACGACCGGATCGCGGCCGTCATCTCGGCCGGTTTCGACGTGGTCGGCGAGGTGCCGTTGCGCGCCGAACTGCTGCGCATCGACACCGGTGCCGCCGAACAGGCCGTCGAGCACGTGCTGGTGTTCGTGGCACACCACATCAGCGCCGACGGCTGGTCGATGGCCCCGCTGACCCGCGACGTGATGCTGGCGTATGCGGCCAGGTCGCGGGGTGTGGAGCCCGGCTGGGCACCGCTGCCGGTGCAGTACGCCGATTTCAGCATCTGGCAGCGCGAGGTGCTCGGTGACGAGTCCGATCCGGCGAGCGTGTTGGGCCGCCAGGCCGGTTACTGGAAGCAGACCCTGGCGGGGATCCCCGAAGAGCTGAACCTGCCGACCGACCGGACACGGCCCGCGGTGCAGTCGTACGCAGGTGGCAAGGTGCTGTTCCCGATCGAGACTTCGGTGCACACCGGGCTGAACCGGCTCGCCCGGGAGCAGAACGCGACGATGTTCATGGTCGTGCACACCGCATTGGCGGTGTTCCTGGCGCGTATGTCGGGTACCGACGACATCGTCGTCGGTACGCCGATCGCAGGCCGCGGCGAAGCCGAACTCGACGACCTGATCGGCATGTTCGTGAATACGCTGGCGCTGCGCACCGAGGTGCGGCCGGAGGCGAGCTTCACCGAGGTGCTCGCGGCCGCCAAGGAGGCCGACCTGGGTGCGTTCGCCCACGCCGATATCCCGTTCGAGCGGCTCGTGGAATTGCTGAACCCGGAGCGTTCGACTGCCCGGCATCCGCTGTTCCAGGTGGCCCTGTCATTCGAGAACATGCCCGAGAGTGGTTTCGAACTGCCCGGTCTGCAGGTCTCTGCGGTCGATTTCGATGTCGACACCGCGAAATTCGACCTGATGCTGACCGTCCGGGAAGCCGGAGCGGACCAAGAGGTCGGCGCCTATGCTGAATTCTCTTATGCGACCGACCTGTTCGATGCGGACACGGTGGCCGAGTTCGGTCGCCGCTTCCAGCGGCTGCTGGCCGGTGCCGTAGCAGATCCGCAGCAGCCGATCGGCGACCTGGAAATGCTCGGAGCAGCCGAGCTGGAACAGGAGCTGTACGGCTGGAACGACACCGCGCAGCCGCTGGAACCGGCCACCCTGGTCGCGGAGTTCGAGCGGCAGGCGGTCGCTACCCCGGATGCCGTTGCCCTGGTCGATCCGGCTGTCGGCACGACCGTCCGCTACCACGAGTTCGCGGCACGGGTGCACCGCCTTGCCCGGCATCTGATCGCGGCCGGGGTCGGTCCCGAGTCGCTGGTCGCGCTGGGTATGCGTCGCAGTGTCGATCTGGTGGTCGCGATGTATGCGGTGCAGGCGGCCGGTGGCGGGTATGTACCGCTCGACCTGGACCAGCCCGCCGAGCGGATCGGGCACGTCCTGGAGACGGCCCGGCCGGTGGCGGTACTCACCACCGCGGCGGACGGTTTCGACGGTGGTGAGCTGCCCACCCTGGTGCTGGACACCATCGAGCTGTCCGACTACGCGGATACGCCGGTCACCGATGCCGACCGCCGCCGGCCGTTGCACCCGCAGCATCCGGCCTACGTGATCTTCACCTCCGGTTCGACCGGCCGCCCCAAGGGGGTGGCGGTGCCGCATGCGGCTGTTGTGAACCAGATCCGCTGGATCACGGCCGAATACCGGATCGGTGCCGAAGATGTGGTGCTGTTCAAGACTCCCGCCACGTTCGACGTTTCGGTCTGGGAGTTGTTCGGGCCGTTGAGTGTCGGTGGCCGGATGGTCGTAGCGAGCCCCGATGGTCACCGGGACCCGTACTACCTCGCTGAGGTCATGGCGGCTCAACGGGTGACCATGACCTCGTTCGTGCCCTCGATGCTGACGGTGTTCGCCGGGAGTATCGATTCGGACGCGGCTGCGGGCCTTGCTGCGCTGCGCACCCTCCTGATCGCCGGTGAAGCATTCACCGCCGAGGCCGTCACCGCGGCCCGGCGATTCACCGATGCGGAGCTGCACAACCTGTACGGACCGACCGAGTTCACCGTGCACGCGACCTACGCGCCCGCGCCGGCCGAGGTGTCCGGCGCGGTGCCGATCGGCCGGCCGGTGTGGAATGCGAAGGCGTACGTACTGGATTCCCGTCTGCACCCGGTGGCACCGGGTGCCGCGGGTGAGCTGTACATGTCCGGCAGCCAGCTGGCTCGTGGTTACTTCGGCCGCCCGGATCTCACGGCGGACCGGTTCGTCGCCGATCCGTTCGGTGCCCCGGGTACCCGGATGTATCGCACCGGTGACCTCGTGCGGCGCAGTGCCGACGGCGCGCTGGAGTATCTGGGCCGGACCGACTTCCAGGTGAAGCTGCGTGGTCTGCGGATCGAGCTGGGTGAGATCCAGGCGGCACTCACCGCCCTGGACGATGTGGCCCAGTCGGTCGCTCTGGTGCGGTCGGACCCGAACACCGGTGACCAATTGGTTGCCTACGTCGTTCCCGCGGCCGGGGTCGATGTGGATATCGACGCCATGCGCACGCATCTGGTGGCGCAGCTTCCGTCCTACATGGTTCCGGCGGCCTTCGTGGTCCTGGATTCCCTGCCGCTGAACCCCAACGGCAAGCTGGACCGCAAGGCGCTGCCGGCGCCGGTCTTCGAGGCCGGCGAGTACCGGGCCCCATCCAGCGATGTGGAAGCGATCATCGCCGAGGTGTTCGCCGAAGTGCTCGGCGTGGAGGCGGTCGGTCTGGACGATTCGTTCTTCGCTCTCGGTGGCGACAGCATCGTGTCGATCCAGCTGGTCTCACGTGCGAAGGACCGCGGGGTGCTGTTCCGGCCCCGCGATGTATTCGAGAAGCGCACCGTGGCCGGGCTTGCCGAGGTCGCGGTGTTCGGCGACGACACCGGCGGCGCCGTCCTGGCGGAATTGCCCGGTGGTGGCGTCGGTGAGATCCCGATTCTGCCGATCATGCGGCAGATCCTGGACGGCGGATCCTCGTACCAGCGGTTCTCCCAGTCGGTGGCGCTCCGCCTGCCGAACGGCATCGACGCCGATACGCTGCATGCCACGCTCCGAGCGGTCTTCGACCACCACGATGTGCTGCGGTCACGACTCACCGGATCGGCAGAATCGGGGTGGCTGTTCGAGGCGTTGCCACCAGGTTCGGTCGACGTCGCGGAGCTGGTGCACCGCGTCGTCCTGCCGTCCGAGACAACCGATGAGCAGCTCAGCGCGCGGGCGAGCGCCGAATACGATGCAGCTATGGGCCGCCTCGATCCGGCTGCCGCGATGATGGTGCAATTCGTATGGTTCGCCTTCGAGGCTCCGGGCGCTGATGGCATCTCGGGTCGCCGGGACGTGATGCTCGTCGTGGGGCACCACTTCGTGATCGACGGGGTGTCCTGGCGGATCCTGGTCCCCGACCTCGGTTCGGCCTGGTCCCAGCAGATCGCCGGGCAGCCGATCGAGTTGCCGCCCAACGGCACGTCGATGCGCCGCTGGGCGCACAGCCTGGCCGAGCAGGCCGGAACCGATCAACGGCAGGCGGAGTTGCCGTACTGGCGGGAAGTGTGTGCCACACCGGATCCGCACCTGGGTTCGCGGCCGTTCGATCCGACGGTGGATACCTTCGACACTGTCGATCGAGTCCGGCTGACGCTGACTCCGGAGGTCACCGATGCGGTGCTCACCGCATTGCCGGGCCTGTACCACGGCGGCGTCAACGACGGTCTGCTCGCCGCGCTGGCGATGGCCGTCACTCGGTGGCGCGGTGAGGAATTCGGATCCGCGGCGCTGCTCCGGCTGGAGGGCCACGGCCGCCAGGAAGAGATCGTCGCCGGGGCCGACCTGTCGCGCACGGTCGGGTGGTTCACCACCGCCTACCCGGTGCGGATCGATCTGGCCGGGGCGGACCTGGACGAGGCCTTCGCCGGCGGCGAGGTGCTCGGGGACATCGTGAAGTCGGTGAAGGAACAGCTGCTGGCCGTGCCGGATACCGGCATCGGCTACGGAATGCTCGGCTACCTCGGCGATGAGCCGCATCCCGAGTTGTTCGGTGGTACCGGGGCCGAACCGGTGGGCCAGATCTGTTTCAACTATCTGGGACGGATGTCCGCGGGAGAAATTCCGCCCGAGGTCGCCGATCTCGGCTGGGTTCCGGTAGCAGACCTCGGTCGGCTCGACGCGGATATGGACCGGGACATGCCGGCCAACGCCACTCTCGACATCAACGCGATCGTCGAGGAAGGTGCCGACGGCCCGCAGTTGGGTGCGTCGATCGCCTTCCCGACCGGCTTGCTGGATCGGGACCGGGTACAGCAATTCGCCGATACCTTCGTGGCGGCGCTCACCGCGCTGTGCACTCATGCGAAGCGTCCGGAGGCGGGCGGGTTCACGCCGTCCGATATGCCGCTGGTGCCGGTTACCCAGACCGATCTGACGGCGTGGGAGCAGCGGTACCCGGGGCTGGCCGAGGTATGGCCACTGTCCCCGCTGCAGTCGGGTCTGTTGTTCCACGCCATGGTGAGCACCTCGACGGTCGATGTCTACACCATGCAGGCTGTGATCGACCTGCAAGGTGTCGTGGATTCCGACCGGCTTCGCGATGCCGCGCAGGCCCTGCTGGACCGGTACCCGAACCTGCGGACCGCATTCGTCACCGATTCGGCCGGCCGGCCGGTGCAGGTGATGCTGTCCGAGGTCGAGGTGCCCTGGCGGGACACCGATCTCACGGACCTGGCCGAGGAGCAGCGGATGCCGCGGCTGCGCGAACTGCTCGACGCCGACCGCGCCGAACAGTTCGATATGACCACGCCGCCGCTGATCCGGTTCGGGCTGTACCGCACCCGCGCCGACCAATGGCATCTGGCGATCACCGTGCACCACATCCTGGTCGACGGCTGGTCGATGCCGCTGCTGATGCGGGACCTGATGGTGCTGTACGCGGTGCGCGCCGACCAGAGTTCGCTGCCCCGGGCCGCGTCCTACCGCAACTTCCTGTCCTGGCTGTCCGGCTGGGACCGGGAGGCCTCGCTGCAGACCTGGGGCCGGGCACTGGCCGGGGTCGACGAACCCACCCAGCTGGCCCCGGCGCCGCGCGGTCCGGAGAACTACGAGATCGGCAAGGTCGTCCTCGAGATCGACGCCGAACGCACCCGCGCCCTGGCCAAGTACGCGGGTGAGATCGGGGTCACCGCCAACACGCTGCTGCAGACCGCCTGGGGTATCGTGCTCGGCCGGCTCACCGGCCGCCGCGATGTGGTGTTCGGCGCCACCGTCTCGGGCCGCCCGGCCGAGCTGCCCGGCGTCGAATCGATGGTCGGCCTGTTCATCAACACGTTGCCGGTGCGGATCACCGTCGACGACCACGCCACCGCCGAACAGCTGCCGCAGCGGGTACAGGCCGAACAGGCCGAACTGCTCAGCCACCACTATGTGGGGCTGTCCGATATCCAGCGGGTCGCCGGCGCCGGATCGCAGTTCGACACGCTGCTGGTGTTCGAGTCGTATCCGATGGACAAGGAGGCGGTCACGGCCGCCAGCTCCATCGACGGCATGACCGTGTCCGGGGTCGGGCTCGACGACGCCACCCACTACCCGCTGACGCTGGTGGTGATGATGGAGGCGACGATCGAGATCTCGATGCGGTTCCTGCGCAGCCGGTTCACCGAGGCGGAGGTGCAGACGCTGTCCGAGCGGTTGCTGCGGGTGCTCGACGAACTGCTGGACAATCCGGAGGGCCGGGTCGGCGATATCGACATCCTGGACGCCGAGGAACGGGCGGCGCTGCTCGCCGAATCCGGGGCTGCGGCCGCCGCGCCGACGGCCGAACCGGTCGCCCGCGTCGGCACGCAGACGGTGGCGAAGGTGCTCGGCGAGGTCGTCGAAGCCGATCCGCAGGCACCCGCACTGCTGCGCGGCGATGCCGAGGTGGCCTACAGCGCACTGGATCGCAAGTCCTCGCAGCTGGCCCGGGTGCTGATCGACCGGGGCGCCGGTCCCGGCGACGTGGTGGCGGTCGCGCTGCCACGCAGTGTCGATTCGGTGCTGGCCGCGTGGGCGGTACAGAAGGCCGGCGCCGCCTGCCTGTTCGCCGGTGATCTCACCGGTGTGGAGCTGGCCGCGGCCGGTGTCGGTTTCGGGCTCTGCACCGAACCACCGACCGGTTCCGCCGGCCAGTGGCTGGTGCTCGCCGACCTCGAAGCCGAGATCGCCGCGGCACCGGCCCATCCGGTGTCCTACGCCGACCGGGTCCGTCCGCTCGACGCCGACCACCCGGCCTTCGTACTGGCCGACGGCGCCGCACCGGAATCGATCAGCCAGGCCGAGGCGCTGGCCCTGGCCGAGCGGCTGCGCACCGACCACGGCATCGATTACGAATGCACCACCTACACCGCGCATGCCGCCGGCCGGGCCGCCGTCCAGGAATTCCTGGCCGTCGCCACCGCGGGTGCCCTGTCCGTGCTGCCGGACGGCTCGATCCCCGACGACCTGGCCGACGGCGAGGTCACCCACTGGTTCGTGGTTCCGGGCGAGCCGACGGACGGGGCCGACGGGGAAGTGGATGTGATCGTGGTCGAGTGATAGCTCCGGTGGGCCGGGTCGCCGGCCCACCGGAGCACTATGAGCGTGGCCGCCGGCGGAGTCGGACATTTGGCTCCGGTCTCGCCGTCCCGGTCACGGCGGCCGTGGACGTGGTGCCCTGCTCAGAGCGCGTCGACCACGACGACCTGCATGATCACCTGGATCAACAGCGGGCTGGTCCGGATGACGTTGTAGAAGATCGTGACGCCACCGAGGTCCCACTCGTATGCGTCGGGGATCTCGTCATCGCCGACTCGGAACGGAATCGCCCCGTTCCCCGGCGGCAAGGGGTCATCGAGAAGGTCCAGCAGCGCCAGACGAACATTCAACCGCAATTTCCCCGGTGGTCGTATCTGCTGCTCTGCTCGTGAACCTACTTCGATCAGGACCCTACGGGCGGTCGAAGAGGTCCTCCCGCAGCAAGTCCGCTCGCGTCAGCGTTCGGAATGCGGCGGGGTCGGCTTGGAACTCCTTCAGGCCCGCACGCATCTGCGCGGCGATCCCGCTACGGCGCTGCTCTTCGCGGAGACGCTGGAGTTCGGCACGCGCCTGCTTCAGTTGCTGGTACTCGCTCAGGCTGACGATAACGTCGACAGCACCATCCGGTCCGGTGATCACACGGTGTGGATCTCCTGCAGGCAGTGGACTCGCTGGGGCATTACCTGATGATGGGTGATCCCGCCGACAACAGCAGCCGCGATCGGTGCAGCCGGCCTGCACCCCTCGGCGAGCGCCGAGGGCTGTCAGGTCAGCGGGCCGTCGGCGGCGCGATGTTCCAGTGGTTCTGCAGGGCGGCGGCGATCTCCGGGAGCAGCGTCACCGGGATCCGGGCCGTTCGCAGCAACCCGCGGATCTCGTTGACCTGTTCGCGTTTACGCATGTCGTAGGCGCCCGCGACCGGTCCGGTGACCGGAGGGATAGACAGTAACACCAGCTCACCGTGCGGCTCGGCCCCGTCGGTGAGGTCGAGGGCCAGCGTCCAGCGCCCGTTCTCGTCCAGGCCGAACCGGCCCGCCCGGACCCGCTCCCACGGGATCGTTTCGGTGGTCAACGGGGTGCGCACCTGAATCGCCTGCTCGGTCAGTTCCACCACATCCCGCTGGAAGAGCAGCACCCCGGCGGTGGTCCCGGCGACCAGCCCGATCAGCAGGCCGGTGATCACCCGGGCCGGTCCGAACATGGCAACAACCAGCCCGGTGATGCCGATGCATACCGCCAGCCCCACCGCGCAATAACTCAGGCTGCGCCGCACCGGCACCACCCCGGCCCGCACAACGGCCATCCCCGCCTCCTGCTCGACTCGTCCGGCCCCAACGCTACCGGGCCCGGCGGCATGCTCCCTGTCGAACGGCAGGCTACTCCGGCTCCGGCGCCGCTATGCTGGGATCACGTGGGGGTCCGACACCGAAGGGAGGCGCCGTGACCGCGCAGATCGACCTGCCCATGAGCGGGATCCGTACGCGTGCCGACTTCGACGAGCTACCCGGGGTACCACGGGGCTGGGCCTGGGAGTTGCGATCCGGACGATTGGAGCTGACGTACATGCCGGTGACGGTCTGGCACTTCC
This sequence comes from Nocardia sp. KT25-26, assembly GCF_056627695.1. NCBI lineage: Bacteria > Bacillati > Actinomycetota > Actinomycetes > Mycobacteriales > Nocardiaceae > Nocardia > Nocardia sp. KT25-26. Next base: position 1,080,943 of record NZ_CM152813.1, read on the forward strand.
GGATCGTGTTCATGGTGCTGGAACACTGGCTGCGCCGAGGCTATGAAATCGCAGGTGAGCAGTACGTAGCCGACAGCGGTTTTGCTCGCGGTGGCACCGGCAAGAACAACTTCGTTGCCGATGGGGTGGTGTTCCGGCAGGACTATCACCCGGACAAGAACAGCAGTACCCACGATGCGGCTGATATCCACGCGGTGATCGAGGCAGTCTCTCAGGACAGTGAAGATCACGATGCGATCGAGAAGCTCCGGGTGTACGCAATGCTGGGGATCCCGCAGTACTGGATCATCCGGGGCGACGTGGAGTCGGCCGATATCGACGGCTTCGTGACCATGTACGAGCTCGTCGACGGCGAGTACAAGCTGACCGGTAGCCGCCTGGTGAGTCAGCTGGGGGGCTGAATCGGTCGGGCCGAGTCGGCCTCCGGCCGGATCGGTACCGCCGGTGGGGCGGTCCGGTGCGGCTCACCTACGTTCGGGCGGATTCGCGCAGCGGTGACTCCGCCGTCCGGGTGCGGCAGCGGAATTTGCCGCACCCGGACGGGCGTGGAAGTCGTATTCCTCTGCGGTGCACGGTGGGCCGGGAAGCTGCCGTGGCCTACCGCTCAGGAACCGAGGGCGACGGCCGCTTCGGCGGTGTAGGCCAGGAAGGTCAGGCTTTCCTGGAAGTACAGCTGCACCGTCTCGGCATCGTGTGAGAGGTAGCCGATGGACAGGTCCTGTCCCAGCTGCAGGTCGAAGTCGCCACCGCGGGTGGTGAGGACGAAGGCGCCGTCGATAGCGGGGGCCCAGATGATCTCGCCCTCCGGCAGCAACCGCTCGATATGGGTGCGGATCGGATGGCCGTGGTCGGAGGTTTCGCTCACCGCCGTGTACAGGTCGGCGCTGAGCAGCACCGAGTACGGACCGTCGACACCGGCCAGGCGCAGCTCGGTCAGCGCCTGGGCGATCGCCTCGGGTGTGGCCAGCACATCGGTGGGGACCTTGATCGGGGCGTTGGATGCCGCCGCGCGCACACCGGTGATGTTCGCCGCCGGATACCCCTCGAAGATGGCGCGGTCCTCGGCGAAGGCGATCTGTTTGGCCGCATCCTTCACCGGATCCAGATCGGCATCCTCGGCGCCGCGTTCGATATCGTCGAGTTCGGCCCGGGACAGGGTGAACGGCACCCGCAGCTCGACCAGCGGCGCCGTCAGCCGCTGCTTCGCCTGGATACCGTCGGCCGGTGCGGCGATCGGGGCGGTCCGCCCCAGGTTGACGGCCGCATACGTGGCACCGTGCGGCCCGGATACGTCGACGACGCGGCGGCCGGCGATATGCCGCTTGAAGGTGCGGGTGGCCTCCTCCTCGATGGCCGCCCAGGCCTCGGTGGTGATCGGCGCGAGGGCGCGATACAGGTTGTTCATCCGTCAGGATCCTTTCATCGTGCCGATTCCGAGTGAGCCGTTCGTTTCGGCCGGTGCCGCGGTGGCTGCGGTGCTCCCGGCCGCACTGCGCTCGACCGGTTCGAACTCGGGGACGGAGACCGGTATTCCGGCGGCGGTGGTGGCCGGTGCGGGCGGTGGATCGTCGAGGAATTCCACGGTCGGGGTGAAGAACAGGGTTCCGGTGACCGCGATGGAGAAGTCCAGGATCCGGTCGTAGGCGGCCTCGTCGGTGCCGACGAACATCCGTGTGAGCATCTCCTCGGTGACGCTGGGTGTCGCCGCGTAGGCGATGTAGTAGGTACCGAACTCGCCGGAGCCGACGCTGCCGAACGGCATATTGGCGCGCACGATCTGGCGTTCGGTGCCGTCCGGGTCCACCAGCGTGTTGACGGCCACATGCGAATTCGCCGGCTTCACGTCATCGGGCAGTTCGTAGTCGCCCAGCTTGGTGCGGCCGATCACCCGCTCCTGTTCCTCGACGGACAATGCCCGCCACTGGTCGAGAGGATGGGTGTACTTCTGCACGATCACGTAGCTGCCCCCGGCGAAATCCGGGTCCTCGTCGCCGACCACCGTCGCTGCCGTGGCCGCCGGGCCCTCCGGGTTCTCCGTCCCGTCCACGAAGCCGAGCAGATCACGCTGTTCGAAGTAACGGAATCCGACGGTCTCGTCGACGACGGTCGCCACGCCGCGCAGCCGTTCCCCGATCGCCATCGCCAGCTCGAAACAGGCGTCCTGGGTTTCGGCCTTGATGTGGAAGAGCAGGTCGCCGGGGGTGGCCGGTGCCGAGTGCACCGCGCCGGAGAACCCCGGGAAATCGTGCAGTTCGGCCGGTTTCGGGCCGTCGAAGAGGCGGTCCCAGGCCTGCGAGCCGATCGAGGTCACGCAGGTCAGGCCCGCGCCGGGTACCCGGAACCCGACCGAGCGACGCAGCCCGGAGAGTTCGGACAGCAGATCGCGCACCGCCGCTTCGCCACCGTCGTCGATGGTGGCGACGAGGAAGATTGCGGCCGGTGTGAGCGGTTCGAGGAACGGCTGCGGCTCACCCATGCGCACCAGAGTAGAGGGCCGCGCCGACAAAATCCGCGCGGCAGGCCGACACTACTTCGCGACGGTGAGCAGGAAGGCGACGTTGTCGATCGCCTTGACACTGTGCCGGGCCCGGGGGACCACGATCAGGTCGCCGGCCGAGCCCTTCCATTCGTCGGTGCCCGCGATGAGCGTCAGCGTCCCGCTGAGCACCTGGATGGTGGCGTCCCCGGCATTGTCGTGCTCGGCGAGGCTCTGCCCCTCGGCGAGGGCGACGACGGTCTGCCGCAGCGCATGGGTGTGACCGCCGACGACCGTCTGGGAACTGCGTCCGCTGCTCGCCCCGGCGGCCAGCTTGAGCTGCTGCCGGGCCAGCGCCGTCAGCGATTTCTTGTCCATGGGGACCACCTTTTCCGCGCGTGTTCACCGGGCGCACCGGGTGAGCTCGCAGCGGCCCCGCCGTGGCCGATGGTGTCCGATTCGTCGGCCACGTCCGGTGGGCTGTACCGGAGCGGGACCGTTCTCTGCCGAGTATGCCCGACTGCCTCGCTCCATTAGGGCATTTCGGTGATCGCTCCGGTGGGGGCGGCGGTGCGGGTGGGCGCGGTCAGGAATTCGCGGGCCGCGGTGCCGGTCGGTTGCCGGCGGCCCGGGTGAAGCGCCGGATGCGGTAGCGCAGGCCGGTTCGCGATTCCGCCCAGGCCGGGTCGTCCGCCTGCCAGCCGCAGTCGAGCTCCGGCGCATAGGCGTCGCCGGACACGTCGGTGTCGATCTCGGTGACCATCAGCTCGGTGGCGTAGGGCAGGGCGGCCCGGTAGATCTCCCCGCCACCGGTGACCCATACGTCCGCTCCGGTGGTGAGCCGCAGTGCCTCGGCCACCGAACCGGCACGCTCGGCGCCGGTTGCCGTCCACTCGGGTTTCCGGGTCACCACGATGTTGCGGCGGCCCGGCAGCGGACGGAATCGTTCCGGCAGCGAATCCCAGGTGCGGCGGCCCATGATCACCGGATGGCCTGCGGTCACCTGTTTGAAATGCGCCATGTCCTCCGGAACCCGCCACGGGATGCCGTTGTCCGAGCCGATCACGCCGGTCGGCGTCTGAGCCCAGATCAGGCCGATCAGGCCGGAGCCCACGCCGTGTTCAGGTGGCCTGAGTGGCGACCCTACGTGCTTACGCTCTGCGGCCTCCTCCGCGCCTTGACCGCTCATACGGCGACCGGTGCCTTGATCGCCGGGTGGTGCCGGTAGTCGTGCAGCACCACGTCCTCGTAGGCGTAGTCGAACAGCGTCGGCGCCGCCCGCAGTTCGAGCTGCGGGAAGGAGTACGGCTCGCGAGTGAGCTGTTCACGCACCTGATCGACATGATTGTCGTAGATGTGCACGTCGCCGCCGGTCCAGACGAAATCGCCGGGCTCCAGTTCGCACTGCTGGGCCACCATCCGGGTCAGCAGTGCGTAGCTGGCGATATTGAACGGAACGCCGAGGAACAGGTCGGCGCTGCGCTGGTAGAGCTGGCAGGACAACCGGCCGTCGGCGACATAGAACTGGAAGAAGGCATGGCACGGGGCGAGCGCCATCCGATCCAGATCGGCCACGTTCCAGGCCGAGACCAGCATCCGCCGGGAATCCGGGTCGGTCCGCAGCGTGTGCAGGACCTGGGAGAGCTGATCGATGTGCAATCCGTCCGGTGTCGGCCAGGACCGCCACTGGACCCCGTAGACGGGGCCGAGGTCGCCGTTCGCATCGGCCCATTCGTCCCAGATGGTCACGCCGTGCTGCTGTAGCCAGCGCACGTTGGAGTCGCCGCGGAGGAACCAGAGCAGTTCGTAGACGATCGACTTGAGGTGGACCCGTTTCGTGGTGATCAGCGGGAAGCCCGCCGACAGGTCGTAGCGCAGCTGATGGCCGAAGATGCTGCGGGTTCCGGTGCCGGTGCGGTCCGCCTTGGGCGTGCCCCGGTCCAGCACCAGCCGGAGCAGGTCTTCGTACTGCGTATCGGTCGCCACGCCTGCCGAGTCTACTGCGCGACCCACCTGGCAAGCTCTCGGCGTATGCGCAAGCTCTACGTGATCGGCATCGGTGCCGGTGACCCCGACCAGGTGACGATGCAGGCAGTGAAGGCCATGCGGCAGGCCGACACCTTCTTCGTCATCGGCAAGGGCGCCGAGAAGCAGGAACTCGTCGATGTGCGGACCGCAATCCTCACCGAGCACGTCCCGGGCCCGCATCGGATCGTCGAGATCGCCGACCCGCCGCGGGACCGGACGCCCGGTGCGGCCTACACCGATGTGGTGCAGGACTGGCACGAGCGCCGGTCGCTGCTCCTGGAGGCTGCGTTCGAGCAGGTCGACGGGGTGGCCGCGATCCTGGTCTGGGGCGATCCGGCGTTGTACGACAGCACGCTGCGAATGGTCGAACGGGTGCTCGAACGCGGCACCGTCCGGTTCGACCACCAGGTGATCCCCGGGGTCACCAGCGTCGCCGCCCTGGCCGCGGCGCACCGGACGGTGTTGCATCGGATCGGTGAGCCGGTGCACATCACCACCGGCCGGCGGCTGCGTGATGAGGGGCTCGGGCCCGGTTCGACGGTGGTGATGCTCGACGGGGAATGTTCGTTCACCGAGATCCCCGCGGCCGGTGTGCACATCTGGTGGGGGGCCTATCTGGGGATGCCGGACGAGGTGTGCATCGCGGGCGAGCTGGGCGAAGTGGCCGATCAGATCGTGGCCCGCCGGGCCGAGCTGCGCGCCGAGAAGGGCTGGATCATGGACGTCTACCTGTTGCGTCCCGCCGACACTGTCGGCGTCTGACGGTACCCTGGGCAGGTGCCCGAGCTGCCGGAGGTGGAAGCGCTGGCGCAGTTCCTGCGGGAACATGCGGTCGGCGCGGTGGTGGGGCGGATCGACGTCGCCGCGCTGAGCGCGATCAAGACCTACGACCCGCCGGTGACGGCGCTGTCCGGACGCGATGTGACCGGTGCGGACCGCTGGGGGAAGTTCCTCGGCCTGGACTGCGGGGGTCTGTGGTTGATCACCCACCTGGCCCGGGGTGGCTGGTTGCGCTGGGTCGACGAGCCGAATCCGGCCCCGCCCAAACCGGGCGGCCGCAGCCCGCTGGCGCTGCGGGTGCATCTGTTCACCCCGGCCGGCGCCACGCCCGCGATCGATCTCACCGAGGCCGGTACCAAGAAGAGTCTCGCGGTGTACGTCGTCACCGACCCGCGGCAGGTACCGGGGATCGCCCGGCTGGGCCCGGATGCGCTCGGCCTGTCCGAACCGGAGTTCGCCGACCTGCTGCGCGGGACCTCGGCGCGGGTGAAGACCGCACTCACCGAGCAGACGCTGCTCGCCGGGATCGGCAACGCCTACTCCGACGAGATTCTGCATGTCGCGAAGTTGTCGCCGTTCGCCACCGCGAAGAATCTCACCGACGACCAGATGTCGGTGTTGTACGCGGCGATGCGGGAAGTGCTGCTGGACGCAGTGCAACGATCGGCCGGGCAGGATGCGGCCCGGCTCAAAGGGGAGAAACGGGCCGGGCTGCGGGTGCACGCCCGTACCGGCCGGCCGTGCCCGGTGTGCGGCGATGTGGTCCGGGAGGTCGCCTTCGCCGACCGGTCCTTCCAGTACTGCCCCACCTGCCAGACCGGCGGCAAGGTGCTTGCGGACCGCCGGATGTCCCGGCTGCTCAAGTAGCTTCCGCGCGAGCCGCCTCCAGCAGTCGTAGCCAGAACTCGCTGACCGCCGGGAACGCCGGAACCGCGTGCCACAGGGTGCTCAGCGGCACCCGGCCCGCGATCGCCACGGTGGCGGCGTGCAACTGTTCGCCGACACCCGGGCCCACGAAGGTCGCGCCCAGTACGGTGCCGGTGGCCGAATCCAGGACCAGTTTCGCGTGCCCGCGGTAGTCGTCCCGGGCCAGGTACGCCCCGGCGACGTCGATATCCACCTCGACCGTTCGTACCCGGTATCCCGCCGCCCGGGCCTGCGCTTCGGTGCGGCCGGCCGACGCCAGTTCCGGTGTCGTGAACACCACCTGCGGTACGCAACCGTGGTCGGCGGAGGCCACGTACCGGCCGTCGGTGAGCGCCCGCCCCTCGGCCCGGGCGGCGATCACATCACCACACACCCGGGCCTGGTATTTACCCATATGCGTGAGCGGTGCCCGGTGGTTCACATCGCCGACCGCGTAGAGCCACCCACCGGGCACACCGGTCACGGCGAGCTGGTCGTCGACCTCGAGATATCCGCCGCCGGGCAGACCGACGGTGTCCAGGCCGAGTTGCCCGGTGGTGGGCGCGCGGCCGGTGGCCACCACGATCTCGTCGGCGGTGAGCTCGTCGCCGGGCAGCGTCACCGTCACCGGACCGCCGTGGATCCGGCCGATGCCGCAGTCGTGTGCCTCCGGTCGGTAGACGGCGGTGGCCGAGGTGCCGAACCGGATATCGACGCCGAGCCGGCGCAGCCCGTCGGCCACCTGCGCGGCGGCGAACGGTTCGGCGCGGGGCAGCAGCCGATCGTCCCGGACCACCATGGTCACCTGTTCGGCGCCGAGCTGGGCCAGCCAGGTGGCCGCCTCGCAGGCCACCACGCCGCCACCGATGAGCACCACCCGGCGGGGCACTACGGTCAGGTTCGTGACATCACGGGAGGTCCACGGCAGCGCGGCGCGCAGACCCGGCAGATCCGGGACGACGGCCCGGGTACCGGTGGCCAGCACGACGGCTTGCCGGGCCTGCAACAGCCGGTCGCCGACCCGGACCAGGCGTTCGCCGGCGAGCCGGCCGGGGCCGCGCAGCACCGTGATGTTCTCGCCCTCGGCCCAGCGCACCTGCCCGGAATCGTCGTGGTCGTGGACGAACCGGTCCCGGCGGGCCAGCACCTCGCCGGTCTGCGGACCGTTCACGGTCAACCCGGTGGCGGCCCGCGCCTCGTCGAGGACGGCGCCGGTCCGGAGCAGTGTCTTGCTGGGAATGCAGGCCCAGTAACTGCATTCGCCGCCGACCAGCTCGTGTTCGATCAGGGCGGCCGTGCGATCACTGCCGGCGATGGCATAGGCGGCGGCATTCTCACCCGCCGGACCGGCGCCGATCACGATCACGTCGAATTCGGCCGGCCGGGGCCGGTCCGGTGCGATCACTGCAGGTATCCCTCGACCTGATTCGGGGTGTTCAGCTGCGCATCGTCGGGGGAGGCGCCGGCGTCCTTGCGAGCGCGGCGCTGCCGCAGCAGATCCCAGCACTGGTCGAGGGTCACCTCCAGCTGGGCCAGCTGCTGCCGTTCGCTGACCGGGTCCATCTCCCCGGCCGTCGCCTTGGCCCGGAGGGCGTGCTCGTCGTCCACGAGTTGTTTGATCCGCGCCAGAATGTCCTGTTCGGTCATGACCCACCACTTCACTGCTCGTCGGTATACGTCCGGGCGTGCATGGAACCGTATGGAATGTTCTCCATGCTAAGGCCGGAGGCCGCCACGGAACGATCACTACCGGGGGCCGGTCGCCGGACCGTGCGGTGCGAGGTACCGCCCGCTCGGACCGCGGGGTCAGCGGTGGTGCCCGGCCAGGATCTCGGCCGCCGATTCGACGGCACCGGGCAGCTGTGCTTGCGGCAGGGCCGTGTATCCGACGGCGATACCGAAGTGGTGCGGTGTCGTCGTGTGATGCCGGGCCAGACCGTCCAGCAGCAGCCCGTGTGCCCGGGCGGCGGCGATCGCCCGGCGTTCCGCCGCGGCCGTGCGAAGCGGCACGACCACATGCGAACCCGCTCGGTCTCCGAGGACGGTGAGCCCGTGCCGGCGCAACGAGCCGACCGTGGCGGCCCGGCGGACCGGGACCAGGCGCCGCAGGCGGCGCAGGTGCCGGGCCAGATCGCCGTGTTCGGCCAGACCGGCCAGCACCCGCTGGCCCGCGGGCGCCGGGGAGGTACCGGTGCCGAGCCGGTGGCCCAGCACGGCGTCGGCGATATCGGGTCGCGCCACCAGCCAGCCGATGCCGAGCGTGGGCGAGAGGATCTTGCTGGTGGTGCCGAGATGCACGACCACATCCGGTGCCACCGCGGCCAGCAACGGCAGCGGGGCGGTGTCGTACCGCAGTTCGCCGTCGTAGTCGTCCTCGATGATCAGCGCATCGTGCCGGCGTGCGAAATCGATCAACGCCATCCGGCGCTCGGCGGGCATCCGGGCACCGAGCGGGTATTGGTGTGCGGGCGTGCAGTAGACGGCGCGGACCGCATCGGGCAAGCGGTCGACCCGGAGCCCGTCGGCGTCCACCGGCACCGGCAGCACGGTCACTCCGGCGGCCCGGAAGGCGCCGACCGCGCGCGGGTAGCCGGGTTCCTCGACGGCCACCCGGTCGCCCGGCCGCAACACCGCCGCGGCCAGCTCGCCGACCGCGGCCGTGGTTCCGGCGGTGGCGAGCACGACGGCCGGGGTATCGGTGCGCAGGCCGCGATGCCGCAACAGATGATCGGTCACGGCGGCCCGGAAGCCCGGTTCGCCGCCGCGGTCCTTGCGGAGGTCGGGCGGCCGGTCGGCGGCCGCTCGCCACGCGCGCCGCCACGCCGCCCGGTCCACCGCATCGAGGCAGGGCGCACCGGGAACCAGATCCAGCAGTCCGCCGGGCGATTCGATCGTCGGCGGGCGCGCCACCGACGCGGCCGGCCCCGGCGGCTCGGTCGTCAGATAGGTGCCGGAGCCGCGCCGGCCGGTCAACCAGCCCTCGGCATGCAGTTGCTCGTAGGCGGTGACCACGACGGTGCGGCTGACACCCAACTGCCCGGCCAGGGTCCGGCTCGCGGGTAGCCGCTCGCCGCGGCGTAGTACCCCGCCGGTGGCGGCCGCGCGCACCGCATCGGCGAGCTGCACCGACAGGGGTACCGCCGAGTCGCGGTCCACGGCGACGGGTAGTTCGTCGAACACTCTGTCTCCCGACGGATCGGCCGGTGGTGTCCGGAGCAACAGCCCGGAATCCGGAATTGGTCTGTCGAAATCAGCCGGAATTGGCGATTCCGGAATGCCATTATGGTTGCCAGGCTGAAACCATGACCGAGCACACCCGTCCTCCGTTGTCCCCGACCCCGCGCAGCACCCTCAATCGGTCGAAGCACCGAGCCCGCACGGACCGGGCGGAACTCGACGCCGTCCTGGACGAGGGAGTGATCTGCCATCTGGGCGTTCGGCTGGGTGATGCGCCGGTCGTACTGCCCACGGCGTACGGCCGCGCCGGTGATGTTCTGTTCCTGCACTGTTCCACCGGGGCGGGCGGGATGCGGGCAGCGCTCGACTCCGAGGTCTCCGTCGCGGTGACCCATGTCGACGGCCTGGTGCTCGCCCGTTCGGCCATGCACTTCTCGATGAACTACCGCAGTGCCGTGGTGCGCGGTCAGGCTGTCGAAGTAGCCGACCCCGAGGCCCGGCTGGCGGCGCTGCGGGTGATCGTCGAACACTCCGCGCCCGGGTCCTGGGATCGGGTCCGGCCGCCGAACCGCAAGGAACTCGCCGCCACCCTGGTCTTCGCGCTGGACCTCACCGAAGCGTCGCTGAAGGTGCGCACCGGCGGCCCGGTCGACGAGGCCGAAGACGTGGCGGCCGGTGGTGTCTGGGCCGGGACCGTACCGTTGCGGCAGGTCTGGGGCGAGCCGGTACCGGCGGCCGACCTGGAGCCGGGGATACCGGTTCCGGAAGGGATCGTGCGGGGCGCCGGTACACCACGATCGGATGCCGAAACGGTGGCCACGGTGCCGTGCTGACGGAAACCGGGCGCGGTGCCGGGTACCGTCGCGGGGATGACCGAGGCCGAGACGAGCGGCGATCCGATTCCCGCCGACCGGGTTGCCGATGCCGCGCTCGCGGTGCTGGACCGGGACGGGCTGCTCGGCCTGACGGTCGCGGCCGTCGCGGACCGGCTGGGCGTGCCGCTCACCGGATTGCCACCCTGGGCGGCCCGCCCCTCCGATATCGAACGGCTCGTGACGACCCGGGTGCTGGAACGAGTTCCGCTGGGGCAGCTCACGGACCCGGGCGTGGAGTGGACCTCCGCGGTCGTCCAGTTCGCCTTGGCGGCGCGAGCTCAGGTGATACCGCATCCCGGCGTGGCGGCACTGCTGTTGACCACCTCGATGGATGATGCGGCGCCCCGCGATATCGGCGAGGCATTGTTCGCCTGCCTCGATCGCGGCGGGGTGCCACGTGCGCTGCAGGCACACGGGGTGTATGCACTACTGGTACAGATCGCCGGCACCCTCGCGATGGACATCGGGGGCCGCGACCGGCCTCCGGTGCCCAGCGAAGCCGACCGCATCCGGCAGCGGCGCGCCGAACTCGACGATCTCGACGGGCACCGATGGCCGCGGCTGACGTCGGCGGCCGACGAGATCGCGGAATGGGTCGGTCTGGACCAGTTCGTCTGGGGAATCCGGATGGTGCTCAACGGGTTGGCGTTGTTCTGATCACCAGTCCCGGAGCCGGATACCGGCGCCGGCAGCGCTGTGCCGGGCGGCCTCGGTCACCGTGGTCGCATCCGCGGTGAGCCCGACCAAGGCCAGCGTGTACTCGCCGCCGGTGCGAACGAGGTAGCCGGACAGGCGGGTCCGCGGTGCGCGGACGGGATCCAGACCCGGATGGATCGCTCGAGCCACCACGCCGGTGCATTCGTGCGGACCGATCCGACGCAGCCGGTCCGGGAGCGCGCCGATATTGGAGCACAGGATGTCTCGCTCCCCGGCGCCCCGGCTGAGTGCGTAGGCGACTCGGTCGGGCACCACCTGCAGGATCTCCTCGGGCAGGCCGGCGGGGGCGGACATCCGGCGTCGGTAAGCGGCCCGCGCTTTCGCGCGCAACCGTGCCGGGGTGTCGTCCCGGGTGATCACCACCTCGGTGACCGCGAGGTCGTTGTCGACGCGCGGCTCCTCCCGGGTGTCCACCGGCACACTGGCGGTGATGCTGTCCGCCGGAAACCCGCACTGCCACAGCGTCTGTGCGGTGAGCCAGAGGAACAGGCTGTTCGCCGAGCCGTCGGTAGCGGCTGCAGCATCGTCCCATTCGGTTGCCGGACAGGTGAATATCTTCCCGAACGGTTCGCATGCCGGCAGCGGGGACGCCGCTCCCGGCCGGGGTGGCCGGGGCAGCCCGCCGCGTAGCGCTCGCAGCGTTCCACCCAGCACCACGCCCCATTGCCGCCGGGCATCCACCCATTCCGATACCGATCGCCGCGGCCCGGGCATGGTGGCCGGTGGGTGCCGGGTGACTGTGCTGTGCGCCGGGCCGATGAGCGCCGAGCCGGGGTCGGTACCGGAGGACAGGTCGCGCAATGCCAGGTCCACGGCGTGGCTGAGGCCGCGCGCGTCGGCGAGGGCATGCGAGCAGGTCAGTGCGACGACGGTCCCGCCATCGGTGCACCATCCGGCCGAAAGCCGCCAGCCCGGACCGTATTCCGGATCCAGCCCGCCGCCCTGTCGATCCGCCCAGGTCAGCACGGTGTAGGGGGAGAGCGGCTCGGGTGCCGTCGCCACCGGGTAGGCCCGGGTGGTGCGCTGCCACCCGCGGCGGGCGCTCGGAATCCGGGCACCCACGACCCGGCGGCCCAGCGGCCCGCTGCGCAGCCGGTCGTGGATCTGCTGCAGCAGTGCGATGTCCATCCGATCGGTGGTCCGCCACAACCCCTGCAGTGCGATCGGCGTCCCCATACCGCGATGGGTGCGCAGGAAGATCTCGTCGACGACGGTGAGTCGATCGATCACGTGAGTTCCCCCGGTGTGTGGCGGTACGGGCCGTGCGCGCGGGCTCGGTGGTGTCGAGTCGACGGGCTGTTCGGGTGCGGCCGATTCCGCGGCTTCGGTCGGTTGTGTGGGGAGCCCGGTGGTGGCTCGGATCGGTTGTGTGGGGTGCGGAGGTCACGGCCCGATGCCGCCTCCGGCAGGTCGGGCACGGCCGGTACGGTCCACCGGGGCACCCAGCGGGTGGGTGGCGCGCAGGTGCCGGCGGTCCGGCACGTCATGGGTGCGCGGCGTTTCCGTGCCGCCCCGCCCCGTCGGCGAAGCGCCGTGCCCCGTCGAGCGCGCCGTCGAGCAGGGCTGCCCGGCCGTGCCGGAACTCGATACCCAGCGCCTCGTCCTCGTCGTGGCCGTACCCCTCGAGTAGTGCGGCACGGTCCGAGCGCAGGCAGGTCTGGGGGAGGGCGGCCAGTTGTGCGGCCAGCTCCTCGGCGGCGTGCCGCGCTTCACCCGGCGGGACCACCCGGGTCACCAGGCCCATCTGCAATGCCTCCGGGGCACTGACGGCGCGTCCGGTGAGGATCATGTCCAGCGCCCGGCCCTCGCCGACGATGCGGGGGAGCCGGACGGTGCCGCCGTCGATCAGCGGTACACCCCAGCGCCGGCAGAACACGCCGAAGGTGGCGTCCTGTTCGGCGATGCGCAGATCGCACCACAGCGCCAGTTCCAGGCCGCCGGCGACGGCATAGCCGGAAACCGCGGCGATCACCGGTTTGGTCAGGCGCATCCGGGTCGGTCCCATCGGTCCGTCGCCGGTCTCTTCGGCGCGGTTGCTGTGCTCGGTGCCGAGTGCTTTCAGGTCGGCACCGGCGCAGAAGGTGCCGTGTTCGCCGTAGAGGACGGCGACGGCCGCATTCGGATCGGCGTCGAAGGCGCGGAATGCGGCCGCGAGGGCCGCCGCGGTCGGTCCGTCCACGGCATTGCGGGCGTGCGGGCGATCCAGGATCACCGTGGTCACCGGACCGGCATGTTCGACTCGCACAGACATGACTCGACGATACTGCCCGGACCATGCTTGCGTGAAGTAGTGAATCAGTGCTTCACTTCTTGGTGTGGTGTACCGCAGAACCCCGGCCGTCCAGGCCCGGCTCGATGCCCAGCGCGAGTTGATCGTGCAGGGTGCCACCCGCGTGCTCGGCAGCGACGGCTTCGCGGGTCTGTCGATGGCCGCGGTCGCCGCGGCCGCGGGCGTGGCCACCGGAACCGTCTACCGGCATTTCGAGAACAAGGCCGCACTGGTCAATGCGGTCTTCGCGGCAGTGGTGGCCCGGGAGGTGGCTGCGGTATCGGCCGCGGTGACGCACGGGACGGCGATCGAACGGGTCACCGCGGCGGTCGAGACCTTCGCGGGCCGCGCCTGCAAGAACCCCAAACTCGCCTACGTCCTGCTGGCCGAACCGGTCGATACCGCCGTCGACGCGCAGCGGCTGCAGTTCCGCCGCGCGTTCGCCACCGCCTTCGAGACCGCGATCGCCACCGGCGTCGCCACCGGTGAGCTGCCCGCACAGGACCCACGCACCGCGGCCGCCGCGCTGGTCGGCGCCATCGGCGAGGTGCTGGTCGGCCCGCTGTCGGCCACCCCGAATGCCGAGACCGTTGTCCCCGAATTGGTCACCTTCGCCGTCCGGGCGCTCGGTGCCTCGCGCACCGCCCGTACGGCCGCGAACTGAGGAGTCCGGCGATGCCGACACACGAAGTCTTCAACCAGGTCCCCGATATCGTCCCGTTCGACTTCGGGCAGAACCCGGCATTGCTGGAGGGGCTGCACCGGGAGGGTGCCGGCTGGGCCGAAGCCGAGGTGCACCATCTCGGCGAGCTCGCCGGTGGCGCCGAAGCCCGGGAGTGGGGCCGGCTCGCCAACGAGCAGCCGCCGGTCCTGCACACCCACGACCGCTGGGGTAACCGGGTCGACGAGGTCGAGTTCCATCCGTACTGGCACGAACTGATGACCGTGGCGGTGGAGCACGGCCTGCACGGCAGTCCGTGGCGGGACGACCGGCAGGGCGCCCACACCGCCCGGGCGGCCAAGTTCTTCACCTGGGGCGCGGCCGACGCCGGCCATATGTGCCCGATCTCGATGACCTACGCCGTGGTCCCCGCGCTGCGGCACAATCCGGAACTGTCCGCGCAGTACGAACCGCTGCTCGCCGCCCGCAGCTACGATTTCGGGCTCCGGGAGCCCAGCGGCAAAACCGGTCTGATCGCAGGCATGTCGATGACCGAGAAGCAGGGTGGTTCGGATGTCCGCGCCAACACCACCACCGCGACGCCGCAACCGGACGGCTCGTACCGGATCGTCGGGCACAAGTGGTTCACCTCCGCGCCCATGTCGGACATGTTCCTGACCCTGGCGCAGGCGCCGGGCGGGCTGTCCTGCTTCCTGCTGCCCCGGGTGCTGCCCGACGGCACCCGCAACCCGATCCGGATCCAGCGGCTCAAGGACAAACTCGGCAACAAGTCCAATGCCTCCTCCGAGATCGAATACGAGAACGCCACCGGCTGGCTGGTGGGCGCCGAGGGTGCGGGGGTCAAGACCATCATCGAGATGGTCAACATGACCCGCCTGGACTGCGTGATCGGATCGGCCACCGGAATGCGGATGGGTGCGGTGCAGGCGATCCATCACGCCCGGCACCGGGACGTGTTCGGCGCCAAGCTGATCGATCAGCCCGCCATGCGCAATGTCCTCGCCGACCTGGTCATCGAATCCGATGCCGCGACCACCGTGATGATGCGGCTCGCCGGTGCCACCGACCGCGCAGGCACCGACCCGGCGGAGGCGGCACTGCGTCGGATCGCCCTCGCGGTCACCAAGTACTGGGTGTGCAAGCGGGCGCCCGCGCATGCGGCCGAGGCGCTGGAATGCCTGGGCGGCAACGGTTACGCCGAGGAGTCCGGGATGCCGCGGCTGTACCGGGAGGCGCCGCTGATGTCGATCTGGGAGGGCTCCGGCAATGTCGCCGCACTCGATGCCCTGCGCGCCATGGGCCGCCAGCCGGAAACCGTCGAGGCCTACTTCGCCGAAGTTAACCTGGCCCGCGGCGCCGACCCCCGCCTCGACCATGCGATCGACCGAGTCGGCAAGGAACTCGCCGATCTCGGAGACATCGAATTCCGCACCCGCCGCGTCATCGAACTGATGGCGTTGGTCCTGCAGGGCGCCCAACTGGTCCGGCACGGCCACGCCGCCGTAGCGGACGCCTTCTGCGCCACCCGCCTCGGCGACGACTGGGGCATCGCCTTCGGCACCCTCCCCACCGGAGTGGACACCGACCCGATCATCCGCCGAGGCTACGTGCATCCCTGACTCCCAATAAGCGTGCCGTCGAGGGAGCGTCGATGGCGGCGTCGGCCGAGTGGCCCCGTCATGAGCGCTCCCTCGACGGCGTTGCGGGGGCGACGGTGTGGGGAGGGAGCTCGGTTGGTCGGGGCGGCTCGTTGGTGATCCGGCGGCGCGTAACGTCGGGATCGGGGGCCGGTCGGGTCGATGATGAGCAGATGGGCGAATCGAACAGGACCGGGTGGAAGCGGACGTTGCGCAATGTCGCCACCGTGGTGTTCGCCGTACTGGTTTTCTACGGGATTCCGGTGGACTGGGACATCGCCGCCCCGGATTGGCCGGGGCGCGTCGTCGGGCTGGCGTTGTTCGTCGCCGGCCTGGCCGGGCTCAGTGTGATGGCATTCCGGCAGGTCGAACGGTATATGCATGCCCCGGAGACGATGCACGGGCGACTGGACGGGATGCTGCTCGTGGTGTGCGTGGCGGTGATGTTCTTCGCGCTGATCTACTACCGACTGCAGGTCGGCGACCCGAGCCAGTTCGACGGTCTGGCCACCCGCACCGACTCGCTGTACTACACCTTGGTGACACTGGCGACGGTCGGCTTCGGCGATGTACATCCCGTCGGCCAACTCTCGCGGGTGGTGACGATGATCCAGATCCTGTTCAACCTGCTGGTGATCGGCACACTCTTGTCGATCGTCACCACCGGTGTCGCCGCCCGCCTGCATCGGGCCACCGGAAAGGGTGCCGAATCCGACGGGTCGTGACGGGTATCGTGCGCGGGCTGCGACCTCGACGAGGCCATCGCCGACCCACTGCCGCGCTGGTCCGGCGCAAACTCAACCGGCGAGGGCGGCATGCTTCCCCTCACCCGGAAGTGCCTTGTAGAGGCCGTCCACGATGTCGCGGATGGCGACCAGCGCCATCGAATTGTCGGCGATCCACTCGAGCGTCGCGGACAAGAGCGATTTCACCTTCGATGCCGCGCTCGCTATCGATGCCATGGCCTGGCTGATGACCAGCGGAGTGGCGGTGCCCGCCGAGATGGCCAATTCGGCCGTCCAAGCCACGAACTTGCCGGCCAGAGCAGCGAGGATGTCGCGA
Organism: Nocardia sp. KT25-26; assembly: GCF_056627695.1. Taxonomy (NCBI): domain Bacteria; kingdom Bacillati; phylum Actinomycetota; class Actinomycetes; order Mycobacteriales; family Nocardiaceae; genus Nocardia; species Nocardia sp. KT25-26. The sequence goes on from NZ_CM152813.1 coordinate 1,097,552, forward strand.
ACGGCGGTGCGGATGCCGGCGATCACCTCGCCCATCGACCGCGTCATTTCGGCGATCCCGTGCGCCGCGATGCCCAAGCCGGCGGCCGAGTTGTTCTGGTTTCCCACGTAGACCTGATACGCGTCGGCTGCCAATCCCGCCCAGTTGCCGATCTCGGTATCGACCGCTTGGCCGAGGTCTTCCGATACCGCGAGCATGTGCTCGCCGATGTTGTACCAGGACTTGGCGTACGCCTGAATCATCTCCGGACTGCCGGTGAACATTTCCAGTGCTTCACGGAGCGGCTGAACGTGTTCCATCATCCACGTCGCGATCTGGCCACCGATATATCCGAAGGGGTCGGTGGCCAACGAAAGCATGTCCAAGCCGGCTGCGGCCACGCCCAACATGATCAATCCGCGATCGGCTTCCGCTACTCCGTCACGAATCTCGTTGATGGCCTCGAGTGTGGTCAAGCCGGCGGTGCCGGCGTCCCAGTCTGCGGACCAGTCCCGATCTCGGGTCCAGCCGTCGTATACGTTCTCGCGGTCGGTGCCGGGGTCGATGAGCGTGTTATCGATCGTGGCGTTGGGCGACGGGATCATGGAGCCCTCGCCGTCGAGGATGTTCGGTGGCATCGGTGTACTTTCTGGTGCGGCGGTTCAGACTCGGATATCCACTTCGTCCAAGTCCCTGGCCCGCTCGGTATCCTGGTTCTCGAATTCGGTGGCGCATTTATCCAGTTTTCCGGCTGTATCGTCGAGTGTTTCGCTCGCGGCGCGCAGGGCCCGAGCTGTTGTCTCCTGGAGAACCAGCAGTCCCGCGGCCAGCGGCCGTCCGATCACGCCGTAGCCGTCCTCGAGCATGCTGAGATGCTCGGCGGCGTCTGCGGCGTAGGCGACCCGGCCGCTGCATGCGGTCACCGATCCGCCGTGGGTCCGCAGCTCGTCCGGATCTACTGACACATTCCCTGTCATCGGCTTCCTTCGTGTTCGGCTATGGACTTGGACGCACCGGGTAGTAGATCGGTTCCCTCGGTCGGTTACCGCATCCGGGTCGTGCCCGGGTCTCGGACTACTTGCGGTGTGTAGGGTGCGCTGGGGAGGCGAGGGGAGTCGTTCATGAGTTTGCTGCCTGCGGTGTTGCCCGGTGTCGAGAATCCGGATGAAGTGCCCGAGTTGCAGCGACGCTGGGGCGAGGTGCGCCCGCTGCTCAACGGCATCTTCCTCATCATTCCGGGGATCGTGGTGTTGTTGTACGCCACCTATGCGGCGCCGCTCGGCGGGAAGATCGACGATCGCGCGGTGACGCAGGTGCTCGCCGCTGTCGTCGGGGGTGTGGGTGGGATGGTGCCCGGCTGGGTGTGGTTACGGCGGGTGGGGCTGTCAGACTGGTCGTCCTGGCCGTTGGCGGGCCTGGGCTTCGTCTTTCTGCAGGCCATGATCGCCCATTTTGTCGTTGACGCCGCGGTGCGCTTGCTGGCTGTCGACTACGACGTGTTCGCCGAGGAGGTCGTGCGCTGGCGATGGGTGCCGGTGGTCGGATGTATTGCTCTGGCCCCGGTCGCCGGGTTCGTGGGGGTCATCGCGCGCCGGCGGATGGTTTCACCGCTCACCGGGGAGCTCGGAGCCGTAGCGGTGCCGGTCACGCTCGTCGACGAGTCCGCTTCGAGGAGGGGACATGTGCCTCGTCATCCGTTGGACAGTGTGGCGGTCCACGCCTTGTCCGACCGGCTGAAGATCGTGAGCAGCTATTCCTGGGGGCACGGAACTGCTCCGCCGCCCGAGACATCGTGGATCCGGTATCGCGACATCGTTGCGGTGCAGGCCGTCACGTTGTCGTACGCCGATCGCCAATGCCCGTGGTTCGTGTCGGAGCGGGGGATCCCGTGGTACTTCTCCGGCTCTCGGGCGGTGCGCATCGATTTCATCGATCGATCCCGTGCCGGAACGGTCTATCCGCTGCTGTTGCCGGTGCTGGAGCCCGAGACCGTCGCGCTGTTCCTGACCACTCGGATCCGGCGACTGAGGAACAGTATGCAGTGGCCGAACTGACTTCGGGGCATTGAGACCCTTCTGAGCTGCGTATTCAACTAAGGTGTTGACAATGCCTGTCGCCACCCCTATCGTCTTGTTCAACCAACAAGTTGAGGAATGGACGTGGACGAGAACGACGACCGGCTCGACCGGGTGTTCGCGGCGCTGGCCGACCCCACCCGGCGGGATCTGGTGGCTCGGCTGGCCGGGGCGGATGCGACCGTCGGCGAACTGGCCGAGCCGTACGACATCAGTCTGCAAGCCGTCTCCAAGCACGTGAAGGTGCTCGAGGAGGCCGGACTGGTCACCCGCAGCCGCGACGCCCAGCGGCGGCCGGTTCATCTGGATGCGGAGGTGTTCGACCTGATGACGAAATGGATCGAGCGCTACCGCCGGCAGGCCGAGGAGCGCTACCGGCGCCTCGACGCTCTGCTGGACCGGATGTCCGAGGGTGGCGAACCGACATCGACCGATCGAAACAACCGGAAGGACGCATCATGAGCGAGCGCAGAACCGAAATCCTGGCCGACGAGAAGGTCCCGACGATCGAGATCGTCCGGGAATTCGACGCCGCCCCCGAAAAGGTGTTCCGTGCGCACACCGATCCGGAGTTGTATGCGCAGTGGATCGGCCCGCATTCGATCAGTACCCGTATCACCAAATGGGATGCCCGCACCGGCGGCGAATGGGCGTTCGCCAACGACCGGGACGGCGAGGAACTGGCCTCCTTCTACGGCAGCTTCCACGAGGTGCGGCCGGCCGAGCGGATCGTGTGGACCTTCACCTACGAGGGCGAACCCGACGGCGTCGCGCTGGAGACCTTGACCTTCGAAGCACTCGACGGTGGCCGCACCCGGCTGCGGACGCTGAGCGTGGTGGCGGACTTCGAAACCCGCGACGGCATCCTGTCCAGCGGTATGGACGTCGGGGTCGAAGAGGGCTACGAAAAGCTCGAGCAACTGCTCGCGAAGGGTGCGTGATCATGGACTCGACGCCTGCACAGCGCCACGCCGCGGATGCGGCCGTGTTCACCGACCTGGTCGAATCCGCGGCGCCGGGTGACTGGGCGCGCCCCAGCCCGGTCGCCGAATGGACGGCCGTCGACATCGTGACCCACCTCGTCGAGTGGTCGCGTGGGTTCCTGACCGCCGCGCAGATCGAACTGCCTGCCCTCGATGTCGCCGCCGACCCGGCCGGCGCCTGGAAGCAGCATGTCGCCGATATCCAGGCGATCCTCGACGCTCCCGGCGGCCGGGTGCTCAGCAACCCCCACATCGGGGACGAACCGGTCGAAGATGCGATCGACCAGTTCTATACCGCGGACATCTGGATGCACACCTGGGACCTGGCGAAAGCCCTGGGCCGCGAACCCGACCTGGGTGCGGACCGCTGCCGCGCCGCCCTGGAAGGTATGGCCCGGATCGAGGAGCTGCTCCGTTCCAGCGGCCAGTTCGGTCCCGCTGTCCCGGTACCCGACGACGCCTCCGCCCAGGACAAACTGATGGCGTTCATCGGCCGCGACCCGTCCTGGCGTCCCGACCCCCGCTGACGCCGGATGGCGCTGCCGCCGACGTTCGATACGATGGCAGCGTTGACACCGAGGGGGAATCACCAGATGGTCTTGCTGCCGACCGCCGTCCCGTCCGTCGTGTCGCCCGACGAGGTACCGGAGCTGCAGCGGCGTTGGCGCCGGACCGTGCCGTATCTCTACGGTGCGTTCCTGGTGGTACCGCTGCTGATCGCCGCGGGCTGCGCGGTGCTTGCGCTGCCTCCTGGCGGGGTGACCGGCGGCCGTGATGCCGCGGTGATGTCGGCGGGGGCAGTGGGTGCGCTACTCGGTGCCACAGTCGGTTGGGGCTGGTTGCGTCGCCGCGGCTCGAGGAACTGGTCGCGGTGGGCGATCCCGGCCTTGGGATTCGGTCTCCTGCAGGTCACCATGGGCACGGCTGCCGGCGTGAGCGCGGCCCTGCTGTCGAACGGTTCGGCAAGCATCGAAGCCTGCCGCTGTTGATGATCGGGGGCCTCGGGACACCGTTGCTGGCCGCGGTGGTCGCGGTCTTCGGCTCCCGCCAGATGACTCGCCCCCTGACTCGGGAGTTCGGCGCGGTCGACGTGGAGGTACTGCTGGCCCGGCAGATGGCCTCCGCCACGACGGAACTGGCTCGGGGCGGCAGGAGCCATCGCGTCGATACGGTAGCGACAACGCACCGGCTGGAGATCCAGACGACCGGTAGTCACGGAACAGCGGCGCTACCCGCCCGCACGATTCGCTATACCGAAATCGAGGCAGCACACCCGATCACCTTGTCCGAGCGGGAGAGGGACCGGCCATGGTTCGTCACGCCGGGCGGTGAGCCCTGGACACCGTCGGATGCCAGGGCCGTCCGCATCAACACCGGGCGTCCCGACACTACTATCGCAATCCCGACCTCGGACGCCGACATAGTCGCCCAGATCCTGAATGACCGCATCAGGCGGGCGAAGGGCATCGTTCCCCGGGGCTCGAAGCCCGGTGCCGGTGTCAGGTCGCGAACGTCGGGTCAGAGTTGACGAACGCCGCCAGCGACTTGAACGAGCCGCCGGTCAGATTCGAAGGTACACCGGTCCGAGGCCGAACCCGGCTATTCACTAGGACGCACCCCGTCGCTGTATGGTTCCACTCCGGCTGTCTCGAACCGCCACCGGGCAACTCACCGGTTGGCGCGGTACCACTCGATGAGCGCCTCGGTGGACGGGTCCACGCCGGTGACGGGTTCGTCCCGGGAAGTGAGCAGGGGAGCCAGGGCGAGGGCCTGCTTCTTGCCGAGTTCGACGCCCCACTGGTCGAAGCTGTCGATGCCCCAGATTGCGCCTTCGACGAAGACCTGATGCTCGTAGAGGGCGATGAGCTGGCCGAGGGTGCCGGGGGTGAGCTGGGGGGCGAGGACGATGGTGCTCGGCCGGTTGCCCGGCATCACCTTGTGCGGCACCAGCTTCGGGTCGGTGCCCTCGGCGGCGATCTCCTCGGCCGTCTTGCCGAAGGCGAGCACCTCCGCCTGAGCGAACAGGTTGCTCATCAGCAGGTCGTGCATGCTGCCGGTGCCGTCCCGGGTGGGCAGATCGTCGGTGGGCCGGGCGAAACCGATGAAATCCGCCGGGATCAGCCGGGTGCCCTGGTGCAGCAGCTGATAGAAGGCGTGCTGTCCGTTGGTGCCCGGTTCCCCCCAGAAGATCTCGCCGGTGTCGGTGGTCACCGGGGTGCCGTCGGTGCGGACCGATTTGCCGTTCGACTCCATGGTGAGCTGCTGCAGATACGCCGGGAAACGCGCCATATCGTTCGAATACGGCAGCACGGCCCGTGATTCCGCGCCGAAGAAGTTCGTGTACCAGATGCCCAGCAGGCCCAGCAGGACCGGCGCGTTGCGTTCGAGCGGCTCGGTCGCGAAATGCCGGTCGATGGCGTGCATCCCGGCAAGGAACTCGCCGAACCGTTCCTTGCCGATCGTCACCATCACCGATAGGCCGATCGCCGAATCCACCGAGTACCGGCCGCCCACCCAGTCCCAGAAGCCGAACATATGTGCCGGATCGATCCCGAATTCGGCCACCCTTTCGGCATTCGTCGAGACCGCGACGAAATGCTTTGCGACGGCCTGTTCGCCGAGGGCCGCGACCAGCCACCGGCGGGCCGCCGTGGCATTGGTCAGTGTCTCCAGCGTGCTGAAGGTCTTCGAGGCGACAATGAACAGCGTGGTCGCCGGATCCAGCCCGGACAGTTTCGAAACCAGGTCGGCGGGATCGATATTGGAGACGAACCGGGCCTCGATACCCGGACCGTCCGCGGAACCGGTGTAGTGCCGCAGCGCGTGGTACACCATCTCGGGCCCGAGGTCCGACCCGCCGATGCCGATGTTCACCACCGTGCTGATCGGCTTGCCGGTGCTGCCCCGCCAGTCGCCGGACCGGACCGCGTCGGCGAATTCACCCATCCGCCGCAGCACCCGGTGTACCTCGGCATCGGCATCGGTGCCGTCGATATCGAGGTGGTCGCCGACCGGCAGCCGCAGCGCGATGTGGCCGACCGCGCGGTCTTCGGTCGTGTTGATGTGCGCGCCGGAATACATCGCGTCCCGGCGGCCTTCGATATCGGCCGCGCGCGCGAGATCCACCAGCAGCCGCATCGTTTCGCGAGTGACCAGGTGCTTGCTGTAGTCGATGTGCAGCTCGCCGGCCCGGACGGTCAGCTCCCGGCCCCGTGCCGGGTCGTCGGCGAACAGTTTCCGCAGGCTCGTTCCGGCGAGAATGCGGTGCTCGTCGCGAAGGCTGCGCCACTGCTCGGTGCTGTCGCTGCTCACGAACCCCGAGGGTACAACCAGTGTCAGCGCGACGCACGGCAACATCGGCTACCGAGTCGTACGGTTCCCGGTGCCGGGTACGCGCCCTAGGCTGGAGCCATGGCGACCGAACGCGATGTTCTCCAGTCCGTGCCGAAGGGCCTGTGGATCGGCGGTGCCGAGGTGCCGGCGAGCTCGGGCGCGACCTTCGGCGTGCAGGATCCGGCCACCGGGCAAGAACTCACCCGGGTGGCCGACGCCACCCCGGCCGACGGGCTGCGGGCCCTCGCCGCGGCCGAGGCGGTGCAGGCCGAGTGGGCGGCCACCCCGTCCCGGCAGCGGGGCGAGATCCTGCGGGCGGTGTTCGAGCAGCTCACCGCGCGGGCCGAGGAGTTCGCGCTGCTGATGACCCTGGAAATGGGCAAGGCACTGCCCGAGAGCCGCAACGAGGTCCGCTACGGCGCCGAGTTCTTCCGCTGGTTCAGCGAGGAAGCGGTCCGGGTGCACGGCCGCTACCTGCATGCGCCGTCCGGCGCCGGCCGGATCATGGTGCACAAGCAGCCGGTGGGTCCCTGCCTGGCGATCACCCCGTGGAACTTCCCGCTCGCCATGGGCACCCGCAAGATCGGTCCCGCCCTGGCCGCCGGTTGCACCATGATCGTAAAACCGGCGAGCGCGACGCCACTGACGATGCTGGCGCTCGCCCGGCTGTGCAGCGAGGCCGGGCTGCCCGACGGTGTGCTCTCGGTGCTCACCACCACCGACTCCGGCGGGGTCACCCAGCCGCTGCTCGACGATCCGCGGTTGCGCAAGCTCACCTTCACCGGGTCCACCTCGGTGGGCAAACGGCTGGTGGCCGGCTCGGCGAACCGCCTGCTGCGCACCTCGATGGAGCTGGGCGGCAACGCGCCCTTCGTGGTGTTCGCCGACGCCGACGTGGATGCCGCGGTCGCGGGTGCGATGCAGGCGAAGCTGCGCAACGGTGGCGAGGCGTGCACGGCGGCCAACCGCTTCCACGTGCACAACAGTGTGCGGGCGGAGTTCACCGAGAAGCTGGTCGCTGCGATGGCCGGGGATGTGGTGCTCGGCCCGGGCACCGACCCGAAGTCCACGCTCGGGCCGCTGGTCAGCGCCGAGCAGCGGGAAACGGTGCGGGAACTGGTCGACGATGCGGTGGCCGGTGGGGCGCGGACGCTGCTCGGCGGGACGGTGCCGGAGGGGCCCGGCTGGTTCTATCCGGCGACCGTGCTGGCCGATGTGCCGGGCCGGGCCCGGATCCTGCGCGAGGAGGTGTTCGGCCCGGTCGCCCCGATCGTCGGCTTCGACACCGAGGACGAGGGCCTGGCCGCGGCCAACGACACCGAATACGGCCTGGTCAGCTACGTGTACACCCGTGATCTGGACCGGGCGCTGCGGGTCGCCGAGGGGCTGGCCAGCGGCATGGTCGGGGTGAACCGGGGCGTCATCTCGGATCCGGCGGCGCCGTTCGGCGGGATCAAGGAGTCCGGTTTCGGCCGCGAGGGCGGTGTCGAGGGTATCGAGGAATACCTGTCGACCAAGTACATCGCGCTGACCTGATCCGGCCGGAGAGCTGATACCGCCCCGGGGGAGTCGACACCCGGGGCGGCATTTTCGAAGGCGACGGGCGGACCGCCGCGTGGTTTCGTGGTGCCGAACTACCGGCCGAGCCGACCGCGGCCCAGCCGCAGCAGCAGCATGGCCAGGGTGTGACCTTCCTGACCGAGTTCGCTGAAGCGCTCCAGCACCTTCATCTCGCGGCTGTGCACCAGCCGCGGCCCCCCGGAGGCCATCCGGGTCCGACCGATGATCCGCGAGATCTCGCTGCGGCGTTTGATCGCGGCGAGGATCTCCGCGTCGAGCTGGTCGATCTCCAGGCGCAGCTTGTCGATCTCCGCTTCCGACTGCGGCAGGGCAGACTCGGACTCGGTCGTCGGTGCTTGGGTGCTCATTATCATCTCCTCGTGTCAGAACATCGATCGGTGCAGGCGGGTGGCCCGTTACTCCGATCGGTTCCGTCACCGTGAAAAACTGTCCTGGTGGCAGGCGCGCCGACCCCCTCGAGCCAGTCTGCCACGGCACCGAGGGTAAGCAAAACAGTTGTATTTGTGAATCACCTGTGAAGTTGCTGAACAACGGGTGCCCGGGAGTTCGTCTGTGTCGGTGCCCGCCGGTAGCGTGGATGGACAATGGACACCACGGTCGCGCCCCACTCCGCCAGCCCGTCATCAGGCGAACCCGCAGCGTCGCCCCCTGCTGCCGGGGGCCGGTTGGCGGCCGCGGCCGCCCGGAACAGCGCCGAACAGCAGCAGCGCCGGGCCGAACGGGAACAGCAGCGGGCCGAGCAGATCGACCGGCTGCTGGACGGGCTGAATCCGCAGCAGCGCGCGGCCGTCGTGCACGAGGGCGCTCCGCTGCTGATCGTCGCCGGCGCCGGTTCCGGTAAGACCTCGGTGCTGACCCGGCGGATCGCCTATCTGCTCGCCGCCCGCGGGGTGCACACCGGCCAGATCCTGGCCATCACCTTCACCAACAAGGCCGCCGCCGAGATGCGCGAGCGGGTGACCGGGCTGGTCGGTCCGCGCGCCGCCAACATGTGGGTGTCCACCTTCCACTCCAGCTGCGTGCGGATTCTCCGGATGCAGGCCGCACTGCTGCCCGGGCTGAACTCGAACTTCTCGATCTACGACGCCGACGACTCCCGCCGGCTGCTCACCATGATCAGCCGGGACTTCGAACTGGACACCAAGAAGTACTCGGCCCGCCTGCTGGCCACCGCCATCTCCAATCTGAAGAACGAGCTGATCGGCCCCGCACAGGCCACCGCGGATGCCGAGGCCGACGAGACCGAGCTGCCCGGCATCGTGGCCCGGGTCTACACGGAGTACCAGCGCCGGCTCCGCGCGGCCAACGCCCTGGATTTCGACGATCTGATCGGCGAGACGGTGGCACTGCTGCAGCAGCACCCCGAGGTGGCCGAGTACTACCGGCGCCGGTTCCGGCATGTCCTGGTCGACGAGTACCAGGACACCAACCATGCCCAGTACGTGCTGGTCCGCGAGCTGGTCGGGCACGGTGCGCCGGAACCGGAGGCCGCCGGGGAACCGGCCGTACCGCCGAGCGAACTGTGCGTGGTCGGTGACGCCGACCAGTCCATCTACGCCTTCCGCGGTGCCACCATCCGCAACATCGAGGAGTTCGAACGCGACTTCCCCGATGCCGAGACCATCCTGCTGGAGCAGAACTACCGCTCCACCCAGCACATCCTCAATGCCGCGAATTCGGTGATCTCCCGCAACGAGGGCCGCCGGGAGAAGCGGTTGTGGACCGACTCCGGCGAGGGTGAACTGATCACCGGCTACGTCGCCGACAACGAACACGACGAGGCCTCGTTCGTCGCCCGGGAGATCGACCGGCTGGTCGATGCCGGGGAGGCCGGTTACGGCGATGTGGCGGTCTTCTACCGCACCAACAACAACTCCCGCGCCCTGGAGGAGATCTTCATCCGGATGGGCCTGCCGTACAAGGTGGTCGGCGGGGTGCGCTTCTACGAGCGCAAGGAAGTCCGCGATATCGTCGCCTATCTGCGGGTCCTGGCGAACCCGGACGATGCGGTGAGCCTGCGCCGGATCCTCAACACGCCGCGCCGCGGCATCGGCGACCGGGCCGAGGCCTGTGTCGCCGTGCACGCCGAGACCCACGACATCGGCTTCGCCGCGGCGCTGCGGGATGCCGGTGCGGGCAAGGTGGCGCTGCTCAACACCCGGGCCCAGCGCGCCATCGCCGGGTTCCTCGAGCTGCTCGACGAGATCCGCGCCGCCGGTGTCCGCCCGGATAGCGAATACCCCGACGTCGGCGACATGGTCGAAGCCGTGCTGGACCGCACCGGCTACCGCGGCGAACTGGAGGCCTCCGACGACCCGCAGGACGGCGCCCGGCTGGACAACCTCAACGAGCTGGTGAGCGTCGCCCGTGAGTTCAGCTCCGAGGCGTACAACAATGCCGAGGCCGCCCGGGCCGAGGGCATGGTGCCCGAGGTGGGTGACGGCGAACCGGAACCCGGTTCGCTGGCGGCCTTCCTGGAACGGGTGTCGCTGGTCGCCGACACCGATCAGATTCCCGAGGACGGCTCCGGGGTGGTCACGATGATGACCCTGCACACGGCCAAGGGTCTGGAGTTCCCGGTGGTATTCGTGACCGGCTGGGAAGACGGTCAGTTCCCGCATATGCGCGCCCTCGGCGACGCCGCCGAACTGGCCGAGGAACGCCGGCTGGCCTATGTCGGCATCACCCGGGCCCGGCAGCGGCTGTACCTGAGCCGGGCCGTGGTCCGGTCCGGCTGGGGGCAGCCGGTGGCCAACCCCGAATCCCGCTTCCTCCAGGAGATCCCCGGTCACCTGATGGACTGGCGGCGGCTGGAACCGGTGAAGTCACCCGACCGCGGGATGCGTCGCCGCGGTGGTGACGATGGCTTCGACCGGGATTGGACCCGCGGCGACGGCTGGGACCAGCGCCCCGGCGTCCGCGGCGGCGGTGCCGGTCGCCGCCCGGCCCCCGGCGGCGTGAAGCGCAACAACACCGACCTCGTCCTCGCCGTCGGCGACCGGGTCACCGACGACAAATACGGCCTCGGCCGCGTCGTCGCCGCCGACGGCGTCGGCCCGCTGGCCACCGTCACCATCGACTTCGGCTCCGCCGGCAAGATCCGGCTGATCCCGCAGTTCAGCCGGACATTGGTCAAGCTCTGAGCGCTGTATGTGTCGGCCACTAGGGTTCCCGTATGGTCCGACCCATACAACCGGGGTGTCTCGTGGATGTGCCGAAGCCTGACGTCGTAGTCGGCCGCGACCGGGAATGGCGCCTGCTGACCGACTTCGGAACCGGCGGCGAGACCCCGATGAGGGTTGCCAGCTGCGGAGCGCGTTCGATCTCCCGTATTCACCCTACGTTCGAGGCTTGACGATATGCGGCGTCAAGCCTGACGATATGCGACACCATATGCACCGGCATGCGGACATCTATCTGACGATCAGCGACCTCGTTACCGGAATCTCCGGGATCCTTCGGGGCCATCTGGTGGATGGGTGACGGCTGGAGCCGGTGAAACCGCTCGGGAACGACGCCGTTCTGTCGGGACCCATGCCTACAAGCGCTGTGGGAGCCGGCAACAGGTAGGCATGCCGGCTTCGTCGACAGGGTCGGAAGACCCTCCCGGCCGCGGCTGTGCGCGGTCTAGCGTCACTGCCGTGGAGAACGTGGCACAACACCTGCTCTGGTTCCTGCCGATGATGTGGTTGGGGATGGTCCTGGCGATCTCGTTCCTGGAGGCGCCGCTGAAGTTCCGGGCACCCGGCGTCACGATCCCGATCGGACTGGGGATCGGCCGCCTGGTCTTCCGCGCGCTGAACACCGTGGAGGTGGCCCTGGCGGTCCTGCTGGTGGTGGCCTGCCTGATCGCCGCCCCGGGTGCAACGGTCTGGGGTTGGCTGGTGCTGGTTGCCGCGCTACTGGTCGCCCAGCTGGTCGTGATCCGCCCGCCCCTGAGTCGCCGCTCGGACCGGGTGCTGGCCGGCGAGGACCTACCTCGCTCGACCGCCCACTACTGGTACATCGGCACCGAGATCGCCAAGGTGGTGGCGTTGATCGGACTGGCAATCGTTGCCGCGCCGTAATCGGGATCCGGTCTGCCTCGGACCCGGTGCCGGCGTCGCGTGGTTTCCGCGCTCCGATGCTGCTCACCTCTATTGCGGGCAAGGCCGAGTCAGCGAGTCGTCGAAGAGTCGGCGGGAAGCTGCCCGGTGCCACGAAAACGGGTGCTGTGCAGCAGAGCCCTGCACAGCACCCGTATCGGCATGCCTCAGTGGGCGAAGTGGCGCGCACCCGTCAGGTACAGGGTGACCCCGGCTTCCTTGCACAGCTCCACGGTGTCCTTGTCGCGGATCGACCCACCGGGGTGGACGATGGCTCGGACGCCGGCGGCGACGAGGATCTGCGGGCCGTCGGAGAACGGGAAGAAGGCGTCCGAGGCGGCGACGGAACCCTTGGCGCGGTCGCCGGCGCGTTCGACGGCGAGCTTGCAGGAGTCGACCCGGTTGACCTGGCCCATGCCGACACCGGTGGCTGCGCCGGCGTCGGCGAGCAGGATGGCGTTGGATTTCACGGCACGGCAGGCGCGCCAGGCGAAGGCCAGGTCGGCGAGGGTGGCAGCATCGGCCGGGTCGCCGGCGGCGAGGGTCCAGTTGGCCGGATCGTCGCCTTCGGCGTCGAGGATGTCGCGGTCCTGCAGCAGTGCGCCGCCGCTGATCGGCCGCAGTTCGACGCCCTTGCGCTGCGGCGGTTCGGCGACCAGCACCCGGATGTTCTTCTTGCGCTGCAGCACCTCGACCGCGCCGTCGGCGTAACCCGGGGCCACGATCACCTCGGTGAAGATGTCGGCGACCTGCTCGGCCATCGCCACCGAGACTTCGCGATTGGCGGCGATCACCCCGCCGTAGGCGCTCACCGGGTCGGTGGCGTGCGCTTTGCGATGCGCCTCGGCGATATCGGCGCCCACCGCGATCCCGCACGGGTTGGCGTGCTTGATCACCGCCACCGCGGGCTCGGTGTGGTCGAACGCGGTCCGCCAGGCCGCATCGGCGTCGGTGTAGTTGTTGTACGACATCTCCTTGCCGTGCAACTGCTCGGCCCGGGCGAGGCCGGAACCGCCGCCGCTGTCGGTGTACAGCGCCGCGGCCTGATGCGGGTTCTCGCCGTAGCGCAGCACCGCGGAACGCTCCCAGGTGCCACCGACCCAGCCGGGGAACTGCTCGGTGCCCGCCTCCGGGTTCGCGGCGGGGACGGCGACCCCGGCCATCCAGCTCGCCACCGCCACGTCATAGCTCGCGGTGTGCTGGAACGCCTTGGCCGCCAGGGCGGTCCGCTCGGGCAGGGTGAACCCGCCGCCGCGTACCGCGTTCAGCACGTCGTCGTAGTCGCCGGTGTCGACGACCACTGCCACCGACGGGTGATTCTTCGCCGCGGCCCGCACCATCGACGGTCCGCCGATGTCGATCTGCTCGACGCATTCGTCCACCCCCGAGCCGGAAGCGACGGTTTCGGTGAACGGGTAGAGGTTCACCACCACCAGCTGGAAGGCTTCGACACCGAGCTCGGCGAGCTGATCGACGTGCTCCGTCTTGCGGGTGTCGGCGAGAATTCCGGCGTGCACCCGCGGATGCAGGGTCTTCACCCGGCCGTCGAGGGTTTCCGGGAATCCGGTCAGGTCCTCGACCTTGGTCACCGGGATCCCGGCCCCGGCGATTCTGCCCGCAGTGGAGCCGGTGGACACCAGCTCCACTCCGGCCTCGTGCAGGCCGGTGGCCAGCTCGATGAGCCCGGTCTTGTCGTAGACGCTCACCAGCGCCCTGCGGATCGTCCTGCGTTCACTCACCGGCGTGCTCGCTCACTGGTATCTCTGCCTTTCGTCCATCGGTGACAATGCCTCGGGTGGCGACGGCGGCGATGACTTCCACCAGCAGCCGTCGCTCGACAACCTTGATCCGCTCGTGCAGGGTGGCCTCGTCGTCGTCGGCCAGCACCGGCACCGCCTCCTGCGCCAGAATCGGGCCGGTGTCCACCCCGGAGTCGACCAGATGCACCGTGCTGCCGGTGACCTTCGCCCCGTAGGCCAGGGCGTCGCGCACCCCGTGTGCACCGGGAAACGCGGGCAGCAGTGCCGGATGGGTGTTGATGAACCGGCCGCCGAAATGTTCGAGGAAGGCCGGGCCGACGATCTTCATGAATCCTGCGGAGACCACCAGATCGGGCTCGTGGGCGGCAACCGCCTCGGTCAGCGCCACATCCCAGGCGGCGCGGTCCGGATGCTCGGTCAGGCCGACCCGGAAATGCGGGATGCCCGCGGCCTCGGCATGCTCGGTGGCGCCACACGGCCGGTCCACCCCGACCGCGACCACCCGGGCCGGATAATCGTCGCCGCCGGCCGCGGTCAGCAGCGCCTGCAGCAGTGAGCCGGTGCCGGACGCGAGAACGACCACCCTGGTCGGCGTCGCGGTGGGCTTCCACTGGGCATGCGGGGGTGTCAGCGCTGCCTCCTGCGTTCGTTCGGATCGGTGGCGGGCGGTTCCGCCCGCCCAAGCCTATCGGCCCCGCTCCGCACCACCGTCCGGCAGGTCCGGCTCGACCACCTCGGCATCGACGATGTCGGTGGTGGTTCCGGCGCCCGGGCCGGTCATCGTCACGGGCTCCGGCTCGTCGAGCAGTTCGGCGTCGATCTCGACCGGAGCGTCGGGTGCCTCGGCCGCGGTGTCAGGGTGCGGCTCGTCGTCCGGGGCTCCGGGGTCCGGTGTGCTGCTGTCGGTCTCGTCGTGGCGGAGTTCGTCGTCGAGGAAGTCGTCTGCGTCGTAGTCGTCGACATCGTCCGAACGGTCGGTGCGATCGTAGTAGTCGAACACCGGCGCCAGATAGCGTCGGGCGAACACCATGCCGGCGAATCCGCCGACCCCGAACCAGGTGACGGTCAGCACCAGGAACATCGGCAGATCCAGGCCCACCGGCCCGATTTCACCCAGCTGCCCGCCCCCGGCGACGGCGAGCGCGGCCAGGGCGAGGGTGGCCAGGACCGCCGAGGTGAGCGTCGCCCATGGTGCGCCGGGCCGGTCGTCGGTGATCCGGCCGAGGTCGACCCCGCCCAGCACGCCGACGCCGGCCGGAATCAACAGCAGCACGGCCCACCAGGCGGCCGCCGGACCGGACGGCACCGCATTGAGCACCGGGACGGCGGGAACCGGTCCGCCGAGCACCGCGAACAACCCGATCTCGCCCGACCCGAACTGCACCGTGGATCCGGCCAGGACGCCGACGGTCCCCGCGATCACATTCGGCAGGTAGGCCAGCGAGAGCACGGTCAGTCCCAGAACCCCGCCGACGTCGCCGGCCGCCCGGTAGGTGTCACCGAGCCGGGGCAGTTGCAGCAGGAACACCATCAGCGTGACCACCGCTGCGCAGGCCAGCATGCGCAGCACGGTCCGCCGGGCGCCGGCGAAACCCGCAACCGCCCAGTCCGGCACCCCGGTGGTCGCCACGAACCAGCCACCGCAGCGGCGCAGCACCGCGCCCGCCACCGCCACCGAACAGAGCACCGACACCCAGCCGAAGGCGGCCAGCGGATGCGGCGCCTGCAGCGGCAGCACGCCCGATGCGTCGTCGGCTACGGCCAGGCCGATCGCGGTCACCAGGAGCGGGCCGGCCACCGCCGCGGCCGCCACCCAGGTGAGTTCCACCCGGGTCGGGCGCGCCGGAAGGGCGCGGACGACTTCCCTGCCCACCGCCCACACCAGCAGCGCGGTGGGCAGCAGCGGCAGCAGTCCGAGCGTGGTCCGGCCGATCGGCAAGGGAATCTGATTGGCCCCCAACCAGGTCGCCGCGACCACGGCCGGTGCGGTTGCCAGTCCCTCACCTGCCGCGAGCAGGGTCACCACGACCAGGGCGGCCAACACGGCCAGGGCGATGATCGCCGGCCGGGCCGCAACCAGTGCCAGAGTGCGGCCGCGCTCCGGCGTCAGGGAGAACCAACCGGGTGCCGGATCCGAACCGGATTCCCCGCTCCGGGCGGCCGGTTCCGCGCGCCGTTCGGCGGTCTGACGTACAAGAGCATTACGGGCGCTCATGGAAATTCAGCGTGGCAGCTTCCCCGGCAGCCATGGGGCAGGCGCGCCGCGAGCCCGCGACCGGCGCGGCACCGGGATGAACCGGTGCCGATCCGTCTCGCGGGCTCGCGTGAGCTCCCGGCTGCCGTCTGTCCGGCCGGTATCGGGTGACTTACTTGTTGTCCTCGGGACGGAACGCGGTGGTCGCATCGGCCGCCGGATCCGATGCCTGTTCACCGCCGAACGGCTGCCCCGGCTGGGCGCCGTAGCCACCGAACGGCTGGCCACCGGCATGCTGCGCGGCGGCCGGGTCGCCCTGCGGCTGACCGGGCTGCTGCTGTCCGTAGCCCGGCTGCTGGCCGTAGGCGGACTGCTGCTGTCCGTAGCCGGGCTGCTGGCCGTAGGCCTGCGGCTGGCCCGGCTGCTGGCCGTAAGCCTGCGGCTGGCCCGGCTGCTGCTGCCCGTACTGGCCGGGCTGCGCGGCGGGGTACTGCGACCCGGTGCCGTAACCGGGCTGCTGCCCGAACGCCTGCTGTTGTGCCTGCTGTTGCTGGCCGTAACCGGCCTGCTGCTGCCCGTACTGGCCGTATGCCTGCGGCTGGCCGGGCTGCTGGCCGTACCCGGGCTGCTGTCCGGCACCCGGCTGCTGGGCCGGCTGCCCGGCGGGCAGCTTCACGATGCCGGCGTCGACCAGTAGCGTCACCGCGGTCACCGCGGCCAGCGCGAAGGCCAGCAGCATGACCAGGTAGGCGCCCCACTTCAGCTCGGCGTTCTCCGGCGAACTGAACGCATCCAGCAACAGGCCGACGAAGGCGCCGACCGCCACCGCTGCCGAGGTGCCCATCAACTTCTGGCCCGGCAGCAACGAGATGCCGGCCAATGCCGCCGCGATCAGCAGCATTGCGGCCAGCGCGGCACCGCTGCTGTACTCGAACAGGTTGGCGGACTCGTCGCTGGTGATGGTCGACCCGCCGACCTCGACCGGTGCCGCGCCCAGGAAGGGCGCGAATCCGAGCAGGAACGCGAGCACGCCGATACCGGCGGCAGCCGCTTTCAGAATGAAGGGGAGACCCTTGGCGTCGGCGCCTGCCGAGCCCTGGCCGGCTGCCGGAGCGGCGCCCATGCCGGGCGTAGGCGGTGTCGCGGGCGTGTTGTACCCGGAGCCCCCGGTCGGGTATGACATGTCATCTCCTTGTCGAGTCGTGCGAGCGGTCGACGATGCCGTGACCACCGAGTCAATCCAGACGCTACTGCACTGTGTCTGATGGAGCAGCCCTGTGTTGGATGGAGCAGCTCCGCTGCTCGAGTCGCGGCCCCTGACGGGGCCGCTCCGGCTACCAGCATGCCAAAGGCCGCCCCCGATGTGGGAGCGGCCTCGGGCGTGGGTTCGGGTCAGGCGGAAACCTTGGCCTTCTCCAGGATCTCGCGGGCCAGTGCGGCGGTCTCGGACGGCGTCTTGCCGACCTTCACACCCGCTGCCTCCAGCGCGTCCTTCTTGGCCTGGGCGGTGCCCGCGGAGCCGGAGACGATGGCGCCGGCGTGGCCCATGGTCTTGCCCTCGGGGGCGGTGAAGCCCGCGACGTAGCCGACGACCGGCTTGGTCACGTTCTCCTGGATGTAGGCCGCGGCGCGTTCCTCGGCGTCGCCGCCGATCTCGCCGATCATCACGATGACCTCGGTCTCCGGGTCCTTCTCGAACGCCGCGATGGCGTCGATGTGGGTGGTGCCGATGACCGGGTCGCCGCCGATGCCGATCGCGGTGGAGAAACCGAAATCGCGCAGCTCGTACATCATCTGGTAGGTCAGCGTGCCCGACTTGGAGACCAGGCCGATCGGGCCCTTGCCGGTGATGTTCGCCGGGGTGATGCCGACCAGCGCCTCGCCCGGGGTGATGATGCCGGGGCAGTTCGGGCCGATGATCCGGGTCTTCTCACCCTTGTCGACGTTGTAGGCCCAGGCGTAGGCGGTGTCCTGCACCGGGATGCCTTCGGTGATGACCACCAGCAGCGGGATCTCCGCGTCGATGGCCTCGATGATGGCGTCCTTGGAGAACTTCGGCGGCACGAATGCGATCGAGACGTCGGCGCCGGTCTTCTCCATCGCCTCGGCGACGGTCCCGAACACGGGCAGCTCGACGGCGTTGCCGTCGGCGTCGGTGTGCGAGACGGTGGTGCCGGCCTTGCGTGCGTTCACGCCGCCGACGACCTGGGTACCGGCCTTCAGCATCAGCGCGGTGTGCTTGGTGCCCTCGCCGCCGGTGATGCCCTGGACGATGACCTTGGAGTCCTTGTTCAGGAAGATGGACATTTCTCGTTCCTTACTTGGCAGCAGCCAGCTCGGCGGCCTTGTCGGCGCCTTCGTCCATGGTCTGGGCCAGCGTCACCAGCGGGTTGGCGGCGTCGGCGAGAATCTTGCGGCCCTCCTCGACACGGTTGCCGTCGAGGCGGACGACCAGCGGCTTGGTGGCGGCATCGCCCAGGATCTCCAGGGCCTTCACGATGCCGTTCGCGACCGCGTCGCAGGCGGTGATGCCGCCGAAGACGTTGACGAACACGCTCTTGACCTGCTCGTCACCCAGGATCACGTCGAGACCGTTGGCCATCACCTCGGCGGAGGCGCCGCCACCGATGTCGAGGAAGTTGGCCGGCTTCACGCCGCTGTGCTTCTCACCGGCGTAGGCGACCACGTCCAGGGTCGACATGACCAGACCGGCGCCGTTGCCGATGATGCCGACCTGACCGTCGAGCTTGACGTAGTTGAGGTCGTTCTCCTTGGCCTTCAGTTCGAGCGGGTCGGTCGCCTCCTTGTCGGCGAACGCCTCGTGCTCCGGATGCCGGAAGTCGGCGTTCTCGTCCAGGGTGACCTTGCCGTCGAGAGCCAGGATCTCGTCCTGCGGGGTGCGGACCAGGGGGTTGACCTCCACCAGGGTGGCGTCCTCGGAGACGAACACCTCCCACAGCTTCTGGATGGTCACCGCGGCCGCATCCAGGATCTCGGCGGGCAGGTGGCCCTGCTCGGCGATCGACCGGGCGAACGCCACGTCGACACCCTTGACGGCGTCGACCGGCACCTTGGCCAGGCGCTCGGGCTTGGTCGCGGCGACTTCTTCGATCTCCATGCCGCCCTCGACCGAGCACATGGCCAGGTAGGTGCGGTTGGCGCGGTCCAGCAGGAAGGAGATGTAGTACTCCTCCGCGATGTCCTTGGCCTCGGCGACCAGGAGCTTCTTGACGATGTGGCCCTTGATGTCCAGGCCCAGGATGTTCTGCGCGTGGGTGAACGCGTCCTCCGGGGTGGCCGCGTACTTGACGCCGCCCGCCTTACCGCGGCCGCCCACCTTGACCTGCGCCTTGACCATCACCGGTTTGCCGATCTCGGCGGCGATCGCGCGTGCTTCCTCGGCCGTGTCGCATACCCGGCCCTCGGACGAGGGCACTCCGTGCTTTACGAAGAGCTCCTTCGCCTGATATTCGAAGAGATCCATGTACTCACCGTCTCGTCTGCGTTGTTATGACAACGTCTTTGTTGGCGGCCCGACGTAGGTAGTAGCGGGTCGGCTCGGACTCTAACCAGCCACATGGAGGGCCGATCGGCCACGTTCATCCTAAGTGGCGCAGGTCACGGGGGTGCACTGGAGGTGGATAAAACCGCTGGCCAACGCTACTGGCGAGTAGTTTTCGGTACCGCGGCAGGTGGGGCCGGGTAAACCGGAAACACCGGCCGATCTACTACGTTTCGTCGTCGAGTGACCTCACGAATCGGGCCGGAATCCGGTGAGCCGATGTGCGCGTTGCCGGTGATCAATCTCACAGCGTGCGGTAGATTCCCGGCAGCGCTTGCGGAGCTCGCAATCGCTTCGTTACCGTGATGCGGTCGAGGTCACAACCAGGTCACGACACCAGGTCAGGCTGGAGGAGGACGACGAGCTTGAGGCAGCACAGTCCGATGGATCGGCAGCTCCGATGAGCCTGCACGGCACCTCCCCGTTCCAGGATCGCGCCCACTCGGGCCATCGTTACCGCTACGCGGGGGAGACGGCGTACCCGGAGCATCAGCCCGCACCCGGGCCGGCCGGCTGGCAGCCCGAGCCCTGGGGGCAGGGGACCGCCTGGACCGAACCGGACGAGGCCTATCCCGCCACCGAGACCACCGGCAGCTTCGGCGCCGACGGCTGCTGGGCGCCCGAATCGACCTGGCAGACCGAGGAAGCCGACACCGCTCCGGCTCGGGCGGCGCGTCGTGGCGGTGCGCACCGGGTGCCGGCCCCACCGCATGCCCTCAAGGGGCGCGCCGCGGTCCTCGCGGTGGCCGCCGGTGCCGCCGTTGCCGCCGGACAGGCCGCGCTGGCCGGTCAGGGCGAGAAGTCGTCCAGCACCCTCGATTACGAGGCCGCCGGTGAAGTGCACGAGATCGCGGCCCAATCGATGGCCGTAGCCGATCCGCAGGGCACCCCGACCTCGCCGCAGGTTCTCGACGTCGCCGACATCGCCGATCGCAACCAGTTCGCGGAACTGCTGGAGAACGGTGCCCAGTACGCGGAGGAGATGGCCGCCCGCGAAGCCGCCAAGCTGCGCCCGCTGTTCGCCCAATTCACCACCGGCACGTTCACCTCCGGGTTCGGCGCCCGCTGGGGTGTGCAGCATCTCGGCATCGATGTCGCCGGGCCGATCGGTACGCCGATCTACGCGGTGGCCGACGGTACCGTGATCGACGCCGGTCCGGCCGGTGGGTTCGGTATGTGGGTGCGGCTGATGCACGATGACGGCACCGTCACCGTCTACGGACATATCGACACCGCCACCGTGTACAAGGGGCAGCGGGTGATGGCGGGCGACCAGATCGCCACCATGGGCAACCGGGGTTTCTCCACCGGGCCGCATGTGCACTTCGAGGTGTGGCTCAACGGATCCGACAAGATCGATCCGGTGCCGTGGCTGGCCACCCGCGGCATCAGTATGAACTTCGGCCGGGACTGACCGGACACGCGAAAGCCCCGATATCGCCGGAACCGGCGGATATCGGGGCTTTCGCGTGCTTTCGGTGGCCCTACTTGCTGGTGAACGGCAGCAGGGCCATCTCACGGGCGTTCTTCACTGCCACCGCGACCTGACGCTGCTGCTGCGGGGTCAGGCCGGTGACGCGCCGGCTGCGGATCTTGCCGCGGTCGGAGATGAAGGTGCGCAGCAGATTGACGTCCTTGTAGTCGACGGTCTCGATACCCGCGGCGATCAGGGGGTTCTTCTTCGGGCGGCGGGCCTGCTCGGCGCGGGCCTTCTTGGACGGTCCTCGCTTCACTGCCATATGACGGCTTCCTTCTACGCGATCGGTCGGTGGCTGTGCCCGAGTGGATTCCTCGGCGCGGGCACTGTCGTGGTATTACCAGCTCGATTTGTGCACGCCGGGCAGCTCGCCCCGGTGTGCCATGTCACGCACACGGACGCGGGAGAGACCGAACTTCCGGAGGTGTCCGCGGGGTCGGCCGTCCGCAGCGTCCCGATTGCGCAATCGTACCGGACTGGCATCGCGCGGTTGGCGCCGCAGTTCCGCCTGGGCGGCGGCGCGTTCGGCATCGCTGCTCGCCGGCTTGCGGATGATCTCCTTGAGCTCGGCGCGCCGCTGGGCATACCGGGCGACGACGGCGCGGCGCTGTTCGTTGCGGGCGATCTTGGACTTCTTGGCCATCAGCGCTCCTCGCGGAAATCGACATGCCGGCGGATCACCGGGTCGTACTTGCGCAACACCAGCCGATCCGGGTCGTTGCGCCGGTTCTTGCGGGTGACATAGGTGTAGCCGGTGCCCGCGGTGGACTTCAGTTTGACGATCGGACGTAGTTCGGTGGACTTCGACGCCATGGCTCCCGCCTAGATCTTCTGGCCACGGGCACGCAGCCGGGCCACCACGGCCTCGATCCCGTCCCGATCGATGGTCTTGATGCCCTTGGTGGAGACCTGCAGCGTGATGCGCCGGTCCTCGCTGGGCAGGTAATAGGTCTTGCGCTGGATGTTGGGGTTCCAGCGGCGATTGGTCCGCTTGTGCGAGTGCGAAACCGACTTGCCGAATCCGGGTCCGCGGCCGGTGACCTGGCAGTGCGCCGACATCCGCCCTCCCTCCTGTAGATGATTATCGTTTTCGACAATGCTGGATCGACACTGTACCGTCGGCTCCAAGTAAATGAAAATCATTACCGAAAGGGGTTCCGGGTGCTGGTCCAGTCCGACCGGAGAACGCCCGTCGTGCTGATCGCCGGCCTCGCCGGACCCGCGACGGCGGGCGTCGAACACGTCGCCGCACTGACCCGGACGGGGGCGGGGCCGTCCGACGGCACCGTCGTCGTCCGGCACGATCTCGCCGAGCTCGGTGAAGGCGTGGTCCGGCGAACGGTGAGCAGTGGGGGCGATACGACGACCTCGGTGTTGGAGCTCGCACACGGTTGCGTCTCCTGCACGCTGCGAGCCGATCTGCTGCCCCTGCTGTGCGTCCTCGCAGCCCGGGAGTCGGTGCAGCGCATCGTCCTCGCGCTCGATCCGGCCTTCGAGGCGGAGGCCGTCTGTCATGCGATCGAACATGTAGAGGTCTGCGGGGTCGCGGACCGCGTCGACGGCCCGGCGGGCCGGAATGTCCGCATCGAGGCCGTGCTGACCTGTGTGGACGGCGCCACCTGGCTCGACGATGCGACCGGCGACGAGACCCTCGCCGAGCGATCGATGGCGGTCGCCGACGACGACCGCACCGTAGCGCAGCTGGCGGTCGGCCAGGTCGACTTCGCCGACGCGCTCCTGGTACTCGACGGCGGCGCCGACGCCTGGGAGCGGGAACGGCTGGCCGCGGTGCTGGCCCGATTGAATGCCCAGGCGCCGGTGGCCTGGTGCGGCGAGCTATCCGGGTTCGGTGCGCCGGAGCTGGATTCGCTGCTGGCCCGGATCCCGGCCACGGCGCGGCGCGGCCGGGTCTTCGATGCGCACGCGCCACTGCTGCGCGGGCAGCCGCCGTTGACCACCGATTGCGGTGTCACGCTGATCGAATTCGCCGCGGGCCGGCCGTTCCATCCGGAACGCCTGCACGAGGCCCTGGACGTGTTGTTCGAGGGCGTGGTGACCGCGCGTGGCCGGGTCTGGCTGGCCACCCAGCCGGATGAGGTGGTGTGGCTGGAATCGGCCGGTGGCGGACTCCGGGTCGGCGGCGCAGGCAAGTGGCTCGCCGCAATGAGTCCGGCGGAGCTGGCGCAGGCCGATCCCGAACGCCGGGCCATGGCCGCGCTGCGCTGGGACGACCGATTCGGCGACCGGGACGTATCGCTGGCGATCCTGGCCTGCGATGCCGATCCGGCCGAAATCCGGCACGCACTGCACTGGGCGCTGGTGGAGGACGACGAACTGCGCCTGGTGGACCGGGCGCCGGAGCGGGTGGCCGGGTGGCCGGACCCGTTCGGTGCATGGCACCTCGACCCGTGTGCGGATCAGCCCGGAACGCTCTCCGGGACGGCCGAACTCAACGATCCGAGAGGAGAAGCTCGATGAGAGCAGGAATTCACCCCGACTACCACCCGGTGGTCTTCGAGGATTCGAGCACCGGCAAGCGGTTCCTGACCCGCTCCACCGCCACCAGTGCCCGATCGGTCGAATGGGACGACGGCAATCTGTACCCGCTGATCGTCGTCGATGTGACGTCCGATTCGCATCCGTTCTGGACCGGCGCGAACCGGGTGCTCGACACCCAGGGCCGGGTGGAGCGGTTCGAGCGCAAGTACGGCAAGCGGATTCGTTCCGCCCGTACCGAGGAGGGCTGAGCGATGGCGGTACCGAAGCGGCGGATGTCGCGGTCCAACACTCGCAGCCGGCGTTCGCAGTGGAAGGCGGCCGCACCGGATCTGGTGCCGGTGACGCTCGCGGGCGTGACCTATCGGGTGCCGCGGCGCCTGGTGCCTGCGATCCACCGTGGACTGATCGACCCGGCGCGGCTGTGAATCGGCCTCCGCCGGCCGGTGCGCAGGGCTCGGCCGGCGGAGCTGTTCAGGGGGGTTACGCCGCTGCCGATTTCGGACGCGCGGCCACAGTGGCAACCCTCCGGCTAATGGATGTGTGCTGTGTCACAAGGATTGACGGGCTGGGTTGGCTTGCCGACAGGTTGCTATCCGGTGAACAGCAGGCGACATCGCCGAATCGGCAGGTGCAGAGATATTTCCGAAGAGATGCGCACCGCCCGCTACCTGGGTAGCCTCGTGTGCGAGGGCGGGTTCCTCCGGTTTCCGGAGGAACCCGCTCATCGCCACTTCGGACCGGGTTCCGGTCGGGTGGGGCACCGTTCACCGCTGCGGGCCCGATGATCCGGGCAGTTCCGGCAGCAGTTCTTCCAGACGTTCCAGCAGTGACAGCGGCCACGGCAGCCGGATGGGTGCCGGTTCGTCGACGGCCCGGCGCAATTCCCGGATCTCGGCACGCAGCGCGCTGGTTTCGGCCCGGAGCTCGATGGTCTCGTGTTCCAGGGTGCCGATCCGCTCCAGGGCCGCGGCCAGCCCTTCCACCAGTGTGCGCGGCCGCCCCTGTGCCGTCGAACCGAGCTGCGGCCAACCGGCCAGGCCCGGGCCGCGCAGCTGAATCTGGATATCGCGCAGTACGGCTTCCTGCTCCGGTGTCATATCGGCGTCCTCCCGCACGAAATCCCACTGGCCGAAGTCCTCGGTCTCGGCGACGTTCACCACGCAGAGCACATCGTCTACCACGACCTGACGCAGGGTCTGGTTCAGCTGCCGTCGGGTTTCGATCCCGGCGTCGGTCCGGGCATCGGCCTGCCAGCCCCAGCCCGCCGCCCCGGCGTCCAGTGCGCTCCGCAGGGCGTCGTGCCCGCCGTACACACCGACGTTCTCCCGGCCGAGTACCGCTGCGGCACCGTCCAAGTACTCGTGTACCAGCGGGCGATCCGGCGGATGTGCATCGACGGTGAAGTAGATCGGGCGGTCCGGCCGGCCGCCGCAGCTCAGCACCCGGGCGGCGGCGGTCCGGGCATCGGCACACCCGGCCGCGCGCCCGGATCGCAACTGCGCGGTACTGCTGTCCCAGCGGGAGACGATCGATACGCCGTGGGTGCGTAGGTCATCCGCCTCGGCGAAGCCGAATAACTCCTCGGTGCCGGACAGCGAGCGTACGACGAAGTCGAATCCCGCGGCGCGGATGGCCTTGGCCCGCGGCCTTCCCGCGCCGTATTCCAGCCCGAAACGCATGGCTCCCACTGTAATTGGCGAATCTCACAGTGGGGTAACCGTTCAGGTGGCGGGTTCGGACACCCCGGGCCGGTCCGGCGCCACCAGGACCGCCGTGATCGGGACCGTCAACGCCAATGCGCCGAGGACGAACATCGGGAACACCAGATCGAACAGGCCCAGTCCGGCCGGTTCCAGAGCCGAATCCGAGATGCGGAAATCCAGCGCCAGCAGCCCGACGTAGTACGCCGCTGTGCTGCCCAGGACGAACAGCACGGTGGCAACCGCCCGCAGCAGCAGCGCGGAAAGCTGCTGGAATGCCCACAGCAGCCCGGTGGCGACCACAATCGCCAGCAGTACGGCCGCGCCGATCAGCGGCAGTGTTTCGTCGATCGAACCGCGGATCTGGAGGGCATCCAGGCTCAGATACAGCGAAAGCCCCATACCGAACCCGGCCACGATGCCGCCGGGGACCAGCCGTTGCAGCCGGAACCGGCGGCCGATGATGAACAGACCGGCCAGCGTCCCGACGATCGCGACGACCAGTGCGGCGGCCGACATCGGGGCCGAGGCGTGCAGGCCGTCGTCGGCGACCCGAATCCCGAGCAGGGCGACCGAATTCGCCAGCCAGACGCCGACACCGCCCAGCGCCACCGCTGCCGCGCCCAGCCAGACCGGCCGGAACCGGACCGACTGGATCGAATGCCGGAAGCAGGCGAAAGCCACGATGGTGCCGATCGCCGCCAGTCCGGCGGCCAGCGCGGTGATGCCGAAGCCCATGCCGAGCAGTTCCACTTCCCCGGCCGCGAGCAGCTCAGCCATGCTGTACGGCCTCCTCACCCTGCGGCGGCTTCAGCCGGGAGATGGCGTACTCGGTCACCGCGGCCAGTGCCTGGCGTACCTCCAGGGCATTGCGGGCATCGATGTCCACGATCGGCACGCCTTCGCGCACCGACAGCGCCTCGCGCAGTTCGGCGATCGGGAACCGCGGTGCGTCCGGGAACCGGTTGACCGCGATCAGGAAGGGCAGGCCGCGGGCTTCGAAGAAGTCGACCGCGGCGAAGCTGTCCTCCAGGCGCCGGGTGTCGATCAGCACCACCGCGCCGATCGCGCCCCGGATCAGGTCGTCCCACATGAACCAGAAGCGTTTCTGGCCGGGCGTACCGAACAGGTACAGCACCAGGTTGCCGGGCAGCACGATGCGCCCGAAGTCCATAGCGACGGTGGTGGTCTCCTTCTCCGGGGTATCGGCGAGATCGTCGATACCGTCCGAGAAGTGGGTCACCATCGCTTCGGTCCGCAGCGGAACGATTTCCGATACGGCACCGACGAAGGTCGTCTTCCCGGCCCCGAAACCGCCGGCGACGACGATCTTGGTCGACGCCACCCGGTTGTCGGGTGCCGGGCCGCGGTGTGGTGCGGCGTCCCTAGAGGGCACGGAGTCCACGCAAAGTCCTCTCCATCAGTTCACGGCGTTCGTCGTAGCCGGCCTGCTCGGTCATCGTCGAATGTGCCCGCAGCAGGCCGTCCACCACGAGATCACCGATCATCACCCGGACCATACCCAGCGGGCGGTCCAGATACGCTGCGATTTCGGCGACGGACAGCTGGTGCGTGCCCAGTCGCAGGATCTCGGCGCGCAGATCGCCGGCGGGCCAATCGGTATACGCCGGAAACGAGATCGTCTCGATCACCGCTTCCAGCGCGAGTTCCACCGCCGGCTCGGTGCGGCCGGAGGTCAGTGCATACGGGCGTACTCGGGTGGCAGGCCGGTTGCCGGGTCGATTCTGGCTCGACATCTCACACTCAGACGGCGGTGCGGGCAGTGGCGGTGACCACCGAGCCCACCCGGTCCACGAGCAGCGCCATCTCGTAGCCGATCCGGCCGATGTCGTGGCTCTTGTTCGCCAGCACCGCGAGATGCGAACCGTTGCCCACGCTCATCACCAGCAGGTAGCCGCGCTGCATCTCCACGATCGACTGCATCACCTTGCCGCCGTCGAACAGTTGCGCGGCGCCGGTGGACAGGCTGGCCAGGCCGGCGGTCACCGCGGCCAGCTGTTCGGCCCGATCGCCGGGCAGATGCGGGCTGGTGGCCTGCAGCAGCCCGTCGGCCGACACCAGCACGGCGTGCGAGACACCGGGGACGTCCCGGGTGAAGCGGGCGACCAGCCAGTTCAGATTTTCGTCTGTGGTGTTCGCGTTGCTCATACGTTGCCTCCGTCGTTGTACTGCCTCTCGGCGCGTCCGCTGCGGACGCCGCTGAGATGTCGGGTCAAGTTGCTGCGGATCTCGGCCGGATCGCGAGCGCCCGGGTCCTCGGTGACCGTCACGCCACCCGGCACCAGCTGGGCGCCGGGCTTGCGGATGGGCAGGCCACCGACGGTGGTCGAGGAGGTCGGCGGGTTGTCGATGCGCGCCGCCGCGGTCCAGCCGGCGTCGGCGGCCGGGGACCCCCAGCTGTGACTGTTGTCCTCGGCGCCGCCCGCATCGCCCGGTTCCTCGTCGGTGGTTTCGACCAGCCACTCCGACACCATGCGCTGGTAGATCGGGGTCGGTGCCCCGTTGCCCGGTGCCTCGCCGTCCGGTGCAGGGGACGGGTCGGTGCGCGGCTGTTCGCCGGTGTTCGCCGCGGTCTGCTGTGCGGGCAGCACGGTCGTGGCAGGCCCGGCGGTCTGCCATCCGGCGCCGAGACGCTGGGGCGCGGCCGGTGTGTCCTGCGGCGGTGCGGCCGGCTTACGGACCGGTAGCCCCGACAATCCGGTGACCCGCGGTGGCTCGGGTTCGGCAGCAGCGGGTTCCGCAGCCGCCGGTTCGGGCGCGGCCGGGGCCGGATCGGTGGCCGGGGTGCTCTGCTGCAGCGCCGGTGGTTGCGGCGGCAGTTCGTCCCCGGTGTGTTCGGCCCACAGGCCGGTGGGTGCGTCGTCGACCGGTTCCCGGGGGACCACCGGGGCCGGGCGGTTCGGCTCGGCGACCGGCCGCGTCTCACCGCCGGGGGTGCGCTGCGGCAGCCCGGTCGGGGTCAGCGCCGGCCAGGACGGTTCCGGCTGGGGCCGTTCCGAAACCGGCATCAGCGTCGGTGCCGCGGCAGGCAGCCCCGGGGCGCCGGGCGCCGGATGGGTGAGCAGGGCCGGCTGCGCACCGCCGGCGGGCAGCTGGGGCGGGCTCACCACCGGGTTCGGTCCGGTGGCCGGGCCCGAGTTGTCCGGCGGCGGCGAGACCAGGGCACCGGGCAGATGCACGCTCGCCGTGATCCCGGGCTGCTGCGGCAGCGTCGAGGTGCGGCGCAGATTGACCGTGATGGTGTGCCGCTTGGCCAGCCGGCCGACGACGAACAGGCCCATGCGGCGGGCGGTCTCGATGGTCACCTCACCACCGGAGGCCAGCCGGTCGTTGGTGGACTGCAGATCGTCGGCGGCCATGCCCAGGCCGCGGTCGGTGATCTCGATGAGATACCCGCCGTCCACGGCCCGGCCAACCGTCACCGCCACAGGGGTGCTCGGCGGAGAGTACCGCAGCGCATTGTCGATCAGCTCGGCCATCAGATGCTCGATGTCGACGGCCGATTCACCGGCCACGACGCCCTCGGGCACCGCACCGATCTCCACCCGCTGGTAGTCCTCGACCTGCGATACCGAACTCCAGAGCATATCGGACAACGGCACCGGGGGCAGGTGGCCGCGGCGCAGCGCGGTACCGGCCAGCACCAGCAGGTTGTCACCGTTACGGCGCATCCGGGTCGCCAGGTGGTCGAGCCGGAAAAGGGTCTGCAACCGGGTCGGGTTGTCCTCGTCGTGTTCGAGCTCCTCGATCAGCGAGAGCTGCTGCTCGACCAGCGATTGGCTGCGGCGCGACAGGGTCTCGAACATGTTGCCGATCTGCAGTCGCAGCCGGGCCTGATCGGCGGCCAGGTTGAGCGCCTGTTCGTGGATCTCGTCGACGGCGCGGGCCAGCTGGCCGACCTCGTCGGTGGAGTGCACGCCCACCGGGGTGATCTCCGGGGTGGGTGCGCCGGCCCGGACGACGGCGAGCTCGTCGGGGAGTTTGACGTGGGCGACTTCCAGCGCATCGCGGCGCAACCGGCGGACCGGGACGACCAGGGTGCGGGCGACCGCCAGGGCCAGGGCGAGACCGGCCAGCAGCATGCCGAGCACGATGGTGGTCTCGCGCAGCGCACCGGTCTGCGCCTCGGTCGTCTGGGCGGCGAGGGTGTTGTCGATCGTGTCGATCAGGTCGGTGAACGTGTCCTGGTAGGTGTCGGAACTGACCTGGAGCGACTGTTCGACCGCCGGATTGGCGGTGGGGTCGCCGGTGTTCTGGCCGAACGCACCGATTCGCGTCTGCACCGCGTCCAGCAGCGGCCGCATGCTGCCGGCGTTCTCGGGCAGAATCGACGAGTAGGTCTGGATCATGGTCAGCTCGGCGCCGGAGGCGACGAGCAGATTGGCCCGGACCCCCGGATTGAGGTTCGCCTCGGGCGCACTGACCAGTACCCGCTGCTGGGTGAGCACCCGGCGGGCCGTGTGCAGGGCGCCGAGCTGCAGGAAGTAGCGCTGGACGATGAGGTCCTCGACCGAGGGGGAGAGGGCGAGCGCGTTACCGATCCGGACCGCGATCTCGTCGGCCTGGGTGCCGATCATCGCCGGGGAGCCGTTGCGCAGGCTGTTGCGCAGCCCGGCTCCCGCGGTGGAGGCCGCGGTCAGCTCGTCGGCCACCCGATCGTCGATCCGCGCGACGCGCATGGCGTTCTGCAGATCGGCCAGCGCCTGGTCGAAGGTGGTCAGCGCGGCGTCGGTGGCCGGATCGGCCACGTTGCCCCAGCTGGAGGTCGCCGTGACGGCGAGTTGCTCGGTGGCCGCGCTGAAATCCAGCACCGGCCGGATCACCTCGGTCTGCTCGGTGGCGGCGTCGAGCTGGGTCATGGTGCGCAGTTCGTTGTTGATTCGCAGAACCGCGAAGATGGTGGCCAGCATAACCGGCAGGATCAGCACCACGCCGACCTTGCGGGTGACCGACCAGTTGGACAGACTGAATTGCCAGGATCGCGGTGCAGCTTCCATCCGCTTTCGTTGCCTCCGCTTCACGAGTGACCCCGGCCGCACGCGGGCTGTTGTTCGAGCTGTGAGTCGACCACAGAACCAACTAGAGGTCTTCTTTTAACGCAGGGAAACATACCGTGCCACGTGATCTTCGGCAATCTGGGTGCTCGGTATGATATTGCCTGAATAAGTGCGACGCTGAACGTGATTCAACACCGTAGTGAAGGTTTTGGTGCCGCGCGACCAACTCCGGGTCTCCGGCCCCGGTCGCCGGTGACCGCCGGAGGTGCCGACTCGGTGCCCGGTAGCGGCCGAAATTCAGTGCCTTCTCAGATCCACCGGGCAGACTGTGCACATGCGGATACTGGTAGTCGACGACGATCGCGCCGTGCGGGAGTCGCTGCGCCGATCCCTGAGCTTCAACGGCTACAGCGTGGATCTGGCGGTCGACGGACTCGATGCCCTGGAGAAGGTTGCCGACGCGCGCCCCGACGCTCTGGTGCTGGACGTCATGATGCCCCGGCTGGACGGTCTGGAAGTGTGCCGGCGGCTCCGCAGTACCGGGGACGATCTGCCGATCCTGGTCCTGACCGCGCGGGATTCGGTATCCGAGCGGGTGGCCGGCCTGGATGCCGGCGCCGACGACTACCTGCCGAAGCCGTTCGCGCTGGAGGAACTGCTGGCCCGGCTGCGGGCGCTGCTGCGCCGGCGCGCCGCGGTGCCCGGCGAGGAGTCCGAGGCGATGCGGTTCGCCGATCTGTCCCTCGATCCGGTCACCCGCGAGGTCTCCCGCGGCGAACGCAGTATCAGCCTGACTCGCACCGAGTTCTCGTTGCTGGAGATGCTGATGGCCAATCCGCGTCGGGTGCTCACCCGCAGCCGGATCCTGGAGGAGGTCTGGGGCTACGACTTCCCGACATCGGGAAACGCCCTCGAGGTCTACATCGGATATCTGCGCCGTAAGACCGAAGCTGACGGCGAACCCCGGCTGATCCACACCGTGCGCGGGGT
Organism: Nocardia sp. KT25-26; assembly: GCF_056627695.1. NCBI lineage: Bacteria > Bacillati > Actinomycetota > Actinomycetes > Mycobacteriales > Nocardiaceae > Nocardia > Nocardia sp. KT25-26. The sequence continues at coordinate 1,128,788 of NZ_CM152813.1, forward strand.
CGGATACGTCCTGCGTGAAACACCTCCGTGATCGGGACCGGGAAAATGGCGCACAATTCCGTTCCGGAACCCACCGTCGCCGCCGTTCCGCAGCGCCGGCCGGGGAATCCGGAGATGCGGCCGCCGATGCCGCTGACCCGTTCGGTGTCGCTGCGCTGGCGGGTCACGCTGCTGGCCGCCTCGGTCGTGCTGATCGCCGTGGCGGTGACCTCGATCGCGGCCTACGCGATGGTGGCGCGCGCCCTGTATGCCGACGTCGATTCCCAGTTGAAGGCGCGGGCGGCGACGATGATCAACAACAACTTCGAGACGCTCGGATTCCAGTCGATCGTGCTGGCCGGGCTGTTCTCCAACGATGTCGGTGTCGCGCTGATCTTTCCGGACCACAACCCGTATATGCCGCCGCAGCGCACCGTGCCGCCGATCGGGGAGCAGGAGCTCGCGGTCACCGACGGCGAGCTGAGTTCGTCCCTGCGCACCGTCGACAATCAGCGCGTGCTGGCCGTGCGTACCGACAGCGGCGCCACCCTGGTGATCTCGCAGCGGCTCGATTCCACCCGCGAGGTGCTCGATCGGCTGGCCTGGTTGCTGTTCGTGGTCGGAGCCTGCGGGGTGGTGCTGGCCGCCGCGGCGGGCACGGCCGTCGGCCGCACCGGACTGCGTCCGATCGCCCGCCTCACCGCCGCCACCGAGCGGATCGCGCGCACCGACGATCTCACCCCGATCCCGGTCACCGGCGATGACGAACTGGCCCGGCTCACCGAGAGCTTCAACACCATGCTGCGGGCCCTGGCCGAATCCCGGGATCGGCAGCGCCGCCTGGTCGCCGACGCCGGGCACGAGCTGAAGACCCCGCTCACCTCGTTGCGGACCAATATGGAGCTGCTCATCGCTGCCGGGCGCCCGGGCGCGCCCGCCGTGCCCGCCGAGGACATGGCCGAGTTGCGGGCCGATGTAGTGGCCCAGATCGAGGAACTGTCCACGCTGGTCGGCGACCTCGTCGATCTGGCCCGGGAAGATGCCCCGGAGACGGTCTACGAGCGCGTCGATCTCGGCGAGGTGGCCGAACGGGCGCTGGAACGGGTGCGGCGCCGGCGCAGCGGGATCCGCTTCGTCGCCGAACTGCAGCCGTGGTTCGTCTACGGCCACGAAGCAGGCCTGGAGCGGGCCGTGCTCAATGTGCTCGACAACGCCGCGAAATGGAGTCCGCCGGACGCCGACGTGACCCTCACGATGCGGCCCTGCGGGCCCGGACTGCTCGAACTGTGCGTCGGCGACGCCGGACCGGGCATCCCGCCGCAGGAACGCGAGCTGGTGTTCGAGCGTTTCTACCGTACGACCGCATCACGATCCATGCCCGGTTCAGGGCTCGGGCTGGCCATTGTGAAGCAGGTCGTGACCAAGCATGGTGGAACCATCGCGGTCGACACCTCCGAGCGCGCCGGAGCACTGATCCGGATCGTGCTGCCGGGAGAGCCGCCGGCTGCGCCACCGGAATCCGATATCGCCTAGAAACACAGCGAGGTCTCAGACGGTTCTCAGTAGCCGGCCGCAGGCTGGTCGGTAGACGCGAGGAGAAAGAGACACCATGACCGACGATCCCCGGAACGCCGCCGGTCCGCAGCCCGGGCCGTACCACCACACCGAGCCGTTCCAGCATCCCGGGCCGTTCCCGCCGCCGAATGCCGGCTTCCCCGGGCCGGGCGACCTGCCGCCGGCCGCGCCACCGGCCCCGCCGCGCCGGCCGGTGCGCACCGGCCTGGTCGCCGGCGCAGCGGCGCTCGCTTTGGTCAGTGGCGGTATCGGCGGAGCCGTCGGCGCATTCGTCGCCGGATCGGACGGCAGCACCGCGCCGGTCACCAACGCTCTCGACGCGCCGAAGCCGAATGTGAACACCGTGTCCAATGCGCCGGCCGGCTCGACCACCGCGGTCGCGGAGAAGGTGGTGCCCAGTGTGGTGATGATCAAGGTCGAGGGACAGCGGGCCCAGGGCGAAGGTTCCGGTGTGGTGCTCTCCTCCGACGGCATGATCCTCACCAACAACCACGTCGCCGCCGGGGCGGGCAGCAATGCCCGGATGGAGGTGGTCTTCGCCGACGGCAGCAGCGCCCCGGCCACGCTGATCGGCGCCGACCCGGTCTCGGACCTGGCGGTGATCAAGGCGTCCGGGAAGACCGATCTGACGCCCATCGAGCTGGGTACCTCGGACGGGCTCGCGGTCGGGCAGCCGGTGATCGCGGTCGGTTCCCCGCTCGGCTTGGCCGGCACCGTCACCACCGGCATCGTTTCGGCGCTGAACCGGCCGGTGTCCACCTCCGGCTCCGGGACGCCGCCCCAGGTGAACCCGGTGATCGACGCGATCCAGACCGATGCGGCGATCAATCCCGGCAATTCCGGCGGCGCCCTGGTCGACGCGTCCGGCAAGCTCATCGGGATCAACACCGCCATCGCCAGCCTCGGCGGCGAGCTCAGCGGTCAGCAGAGCGGTTCGATCGGGCTCGGATTCGCGATTCCGGTCGATCAGGCCCGCCGGGTCGCCGAGGAGCTGATCGAGACCGGTCAGGCGACCTACGCCCAGATCGGTATCAAGCTGCTGCCGCAGGACACCGTCGCCCGGGTACTGGAGGCCACGCCCGGCGGTCCGGCCGACGAGGCCGGGATCCCGGCCGGTGCGATCATCACCCGGGTCGACGACCGGCCGATCGACTCCGGCGACGCGCTGATCGCCGCGGTTCGCTCGTACCAGCCCGGCGACAAGGTTTCGGTCACCTATACCGACGAGCGGGGCGAGAACCCGCAGACCGTCGAGGTCACGCTGACCGCCGCGCCTGCGGAGGGTGGCCGATGACTCGCTCGTCCGTCGCGACACCGGCCACAGGCGCTACGGTGAGACTCATGGAAATCGATGCGCCCGTGGCAGGGCGGGCACTGGTGGTGGTCGTCGACGATCGGACGGCACACGGAGGGGTCGATTCGCTCGGCCCGCTGGTCACCGAGCTGCTCGGGGAGGCCGGCTTCCTGGTCGACGCCTCGGTGACCGTCCAGGCCGAGGAGGTCGAGATCCGCAACGCGCTCAACACCGCCGTCATCGGCGGCGTCGACCTGGTGATCTCGGTCGGCGGTACCGGTATGTCCCCCCGGGACGTGACCCCCGAGGCCACGTCCGAGGTGCTCGACCGGGAACTGCCGGGGATCACCGAGGCGCTGCGGGCCTCGGGCCGGGTGGCCGGGTCGCTGGACGCGGGCCTGTCCCGGGGTGTCGCCGGGATATCCGGCAGCACTCTGGTGGTGAATCTTCCGGGTACCCGGGCAGCGGTCCGGGACGGGATGGCGACCCTCGGGCCGCTGGCGAGCCGAGTGATCGGCGAGCTGTCCGGATTGGACGAATAGATTCCCGGCGACGACCCCACCGACAGCATCCCGGACCCGGCGCGCCGCCGGGCCCGGGATGCCGCGCGGCTGGCGCGGATCTTCGGTGATCCGCTGCCGGACACCACCGGCGACGAACGCGACGACCGGCGGTCGGGCGATTCCGCCGACGACTGGCTGCGCTCCCAGGTCCCCCCACATCACGGCTGAGGAATCGGCCCAGATTCCCGCAGCACGGCCGAGGACGAACCGCCGGCATGTGATTCGCCGCCGATGGTCGGCCGGTGCGTACGGATGCTGCCACTTCCCGGACCGCGGGAACTCTCACCGAAAGTCCGGAAAACCGGTGAATCGGCGTAGCTGACTTGCATGGTCTTCTCGCTGACACTCGGCCCGTCCGAGCCGCACGGTAGGCCGGAACTCTTTCGAATTGCCCGACCTGCATACGTTTGCTGAAGGTTCGCTTTCCTCTCGACTTCTCACCGCTGGTGCTCGACAGCATGTTTTTACGTGCCCTTTCGCGAGTTTCGGAAATATTCGCTACGGCTATTCATGCAGTTCGTCGCATATCGTAATGTGTTGCCGCATAGGTCAACTCGAGGTGAACACTGCGAACTTTTTTGTTGCCCGAGGGGTTGCCGGTCGTTTAATGTTCGCCGTCGGCTCGGTTACGAAAGTTGCTTCGAAATAACAAGCGGTTACGTAGAAGCAACAAATGAGCGACACACTGAGCTGGGCCTGAAGAGGACGCGGGTCCCCTGCGGGCCCGTCGGCCGGCCTCGGTGGTCGAGGACGGCAGTGCAACCTGATGAGGGGAACTATGAGCGAGAACCACACCATCGGTGTGCGTCGCGGCGCCCGTGCCGCGGCCGTCGGCGCTGTTGCCGCGACGGCGATCGGCCTGCTGTCGGCCGGTGCCGCCAGTGCGGACACCTTCGTGCCGTTGCCGGACGGTGAGAAGGCCGGTCCGGGCGTGACGATCACCCGGACCGGGGAGAGCGCATTGATCTCGCCGTCGATGGCGGCGAACGGGGCCGGGCGGGTCGTCTGGGTGTCGGGCACGGCGATCGCCGATGTCACCGTGACCCCCGAGGGCGAGGTCGGGCCGTGGAACGGGCCGACCGGCCGTCCGGGATCGAACAACTCGTCGACGCACGGTGCGTCGCAGCTGAACACCGGCTACATCGTGGGCTGCCAGGTGAGCATCGCCGACGACGCGATCTCGGCCGGAGTCTCCGGCGGCATCACCACCTCCGGTGCGAGTGCCGGTGGATCCATCGGGCTGAACCTCGGGCCCGGTGATGTGGAGTTCGTGCAGATCAGCTCGAAGGACATCCTGAAGCCCGGTGTGTATGCGGTCGAGTACCAGGATGCCGAGATCGAGATCCAGGGTTGTGCGGGTTACGCCCAGGCGCGGGCGTACACGGTGGTCGAGATCATCGGTGACCACTACTCAAAGACCACCCTGTACGGCCAGCCGTTCAGCATCGGCTGACCACTCGTCGACACGAACATTCTTCTCGCTACGGCGAATTCGATCCTCGAGGGGATACACACATGATCAACCGTAAGAACCTGGCGAAGGTGGCCGGCGCAGGGGCGGCGGCCACACTGGCCGTGGGCCTGTTCTCCACCGGTGCTGCCAACGCCGATACCTTCGTACCGCTGCCCGGCGGCGAGATCAGCCGGACCCTGGCCGACGGCACCGTGGTCACGGTGCGGCTCGTCGGCGAATCCGCCCTGATCAGCCCGTCGATGGGCGCCACCCCGGTGCATCGCAATGCCTGGGTCTCCGGCAGTGCACAGGTCGAGGTGTCCGGTGCCGCCGGCGGCAAGATCTACCCGGGCTACACCGTCGGCTGTCAGGTCAATATCGCCGGCGGCGGAGTCGGCGGCGGCGTCGAAGGCTCGGTCCAGGGGGAATCAGGCGACCTCGGCGTCAGCTCCGGTGGTGAACTGTCCCTCGGACCCGGTCAGGCGAGCTCCTTCTACGTGCTCGACATCGAGGCCCCGGACGACTACGGCGACGAGGACCACAAGACCAGCAACAAGTTCCAGGGCACCAGCGGCTCGGTGACCTGGTCGGACGAGACCATCGGCCTCAGCGGCTGCGGCGGGTACGCGCAGGCGCGGGCCTTCGTCAGCGTCGAGGTGGAAACCGACAATGTGATCAGCTGGGTCACCTTGTGGGGCCAGCCGTTCAGCCTCGGCTGAACCGAGGTTCCCGACGGGGCCGGTCGCGGTGGCGACCGGCCCCGTCGCATGTCCGGCGAACGATCGGTAACGGACAATCGAACGGTTTGCTGGACACAGCCTGGCCCGCTCACTAACCTTTGTGCCCGAATGACTGCCAGGCAGTCTGCTCTACCTGATTTCTCGATCCACCCGGCGGAATCGATCCGATTCCGAATTCCGGCGATGTCGCCGTGTACGACTCGTCGTCGCCGGTCCGGGCAGCAGCACCGTAGTTTCGGCCTCGACGGTCGAGGTCGGCATGCGATACCTCGAGGGGAAGTATGAGCAAGAATCGCACCACGCGCCGGCGGTGGAGTGCCGCGGCGGGCGTCGGAACCGTTGCGGCAACGGCGATCGGCCTGTTGTCCGGCGGTGCAGCGAGTGCAGACACCTTCGTGCCGTTGCCGGACGGCGAGAAGGCCGGTCCGGGCGTGACGGTCAGCCGGACCGGCGAGAGCGCCTTGATATCTCCCTCGCTCGCGGCGAACGGCGCGGGGCGGGTCGTCTGGGTCTCCGGACGCGCCGTCGCCGATGTCGCGGTGACCCCGGAAGGTGAAGTCGGTCCGTGGAACGGGCCCAGCGGCCGTCCGGGATCGAACAATTCGTCGACGCACGGTGCGTCGCAGCTCAATACCGGCTATATCGTCGGCTGCCAGGTGAGCATCGCCGACGATGCGATCTCGGCCGGGCTGGCCGGGGGAGTGTCGACCGACGGAGTCACCGCCGGCGGGTCGGTCGGCATCAACCTCGGTCCCGGCGACGTCCGATTCGTGCAGATCAGTTCCAAGGACATCCTGAAGCCCGGTATGTACGCGATCGACTATCAGGATGCCGAGATCGCCATCCAGGGGTGTGCGGGTTACGCCCAGGCGCGGGCGTACACGGTGGTCGAGATCATCGGTGACCACTACTCCAAGACCACCCTGTACGGCCAGCCGTTCAGCATCGGCTGACCGGGCTCGGTTCCGGACCTCTGCTCGCTGAAGCGAATCCACCCTCGAAGGGCGATAACCCAATGACCACTCGCAAGTTCGCCGCGCGCGCCGCCGGTATCGGCGCCGCCACCGCGGTCACGTTCGGCCTGCTGTCCATCGGCGCCGCGAGCGCCGACACCTTCGTCCCGCTGCCCGGTGGCGAGATCACCAAGGTGCTGGCCGACGGCACCCCGGTCACCGTCCGGCTGGTCGGTGAATCGGCCAATATCAACCCGTCCCTCGGCTCCACGCCGGCACACCGCAATGCCTGGGTCTCCGGAAGCGCCCAGGTGGAGGTCGGTGGCAATGCCGTCGGCGGCAAGATCTACCCCGGCTACAAGGTCGGCTGCCAGGTGAACATCTCCGGTGGCGGCGCGACCGGCGGTGTCGACGTCGGTGTCGATTCGGAGGGTACGGGCACGGTCGGTATCGGAACCGGCGGTGAGCTCTCGCTCGGCCCCGGCCAGGCTCGCTCGTTCTACGTTCTCGATCTGGAGCAGCCGGATGACTACGGCAACGAATCGCATTCCGCCCGGAATGTCTTCTCCGGCAACAGCGGCTCGGTGACCTGGGCCGACGAGACCATCGCACTGAACGGTTGCGGCGGCTACGCCCAGGCACGTTCCTTTGTGAGCGTCGAAGTCGAGACTTCGAACGTGATCAGCTGGGTCACCCTCTGGGGTCAGCCGTTCAGTCTCGGCTGATCGAAGGGTAGGCGATCTCGGGCCCGTCGGTGCGCTGACGGGCCCGAGAGCTGTCAGTACTGGTGCTTACCGCCGGGAGCATCCTGATTCTCGGCGAGCAGATCGCGGATCTGGATGAGGACCTCGTTGTCGCTGAGCTTCTCGTCCTCGGGGGAGAAGCGGTTCTTGGCCGCCTTCGCGGGTAGCACCAGTACGAAGTAGAGGATTGCGGCGATCACCACGAAATTGACCGTCGCGGTGATGATCGGGCCGACCTCGACGAAGGTAGCGGGTTTGTCGGCAACCAGCTGGAAACCCAGGCCCAGTTCGTTCTCGCCGCCGAAAACCGCGAGCAACGGATTGATGATCCCGTCGGTGAATGCGGTGACGATGGCGACGAATGCCGTGCCCATGACCACGGCAACGGCCAGGTCGATGACGTTTCCCCGGAGTAGGAACTCTTTGAAGCCCTTGAGCATTGCGGGTACTCCTTCGGATTCGAGGTAGAGGACGCAATGGATCGTGCCGTCGAGGAGATAGTAACCGCGGGATCCGGCAAACTCCCGGTAAAATCGGTGGTCAATGGAAAACGACCGTCAGCGCGCTGTGCAGCGAGGCCCCGGCCACCGCCACAGCATGGGCGCTGTCCATCGCCACCAGGACGATCCGGTCCGGGCGCGCCGGGCCGCCGTCGACCCCGCTGACCAGGACCACGGCGGCATCCGTGGCCAGGGTGCGGGCGGGCGGCGGGCGTCCGGCGCCGCCGTCCACGGTGCCCACCACATCGACGCGGTCGCCCGGCCGCAGCACATCGGCGACCGCGGGATCGGCGAGCCGCACCGGCACGATCCGGGCGTCCTCGGTGCCGGTCGCCACCGCGGCCAGGCGTGGACCGACCACGCGCAGATCGGTGAAGACCTCGCCGGCGCGCATGGCTCCCGCGAGTGTCGCGCCGACCACCGGTTCCGGCTCGGTCACGGCGCCGGCCGGTAGATCCCGGAGCGGTCGTTGTGCCGTGCGGACGTCATCGGAGGTGAGCACCGTGCCGGGGGCGAGGTCGCGGTCGGCCACGAGTACCGGGAGCCGTGCAGCGGACGGGTCGCCACGCAGATACAGCACGACGGCCAGCACCGCCAGGGCGCCGGCCAGCACCCGGCGGGCGAGCAGCGCATCGGCCCAGGCGGGGCGGTCGGCGAGAAGTGTCCGCCACGACTCGGCACGGCCGAGATCGGCGCGGAGGCGAGAGGGAGCGGTACGGCGCGGCATATCCGCAGCCTATGGCCGTTCGATGGCCCTGCCGAGATTAATCGGGCCGTTGTGGACAACCGGCCCGATTGTGGATAACCGGGTGGTCAGCTTGCGGCGGCGGTGCTGCTGCTCTTCTCCGAGGACGAGGTGCTCGAGGAGTTGTTCGACGAGCTGTTCGAGGAGCCGCTGGTCTTCTCGCTCGACGAGGCCGCTTCGCTCGCGGTCGAGGCGCCGCCCCGGCTGTCGGTGCGGTAGAAGCCGCTGCCCTTGAACACGATGCCCACCGAGTTGAACAGCTTGCGCAGCTTGCCCGAGCACTCCGAGCACTCGGTCAGCGCATCGTCGGAGAACGACTGAACGATGTCGAAGCGGTTGTCACACTGGGTGCACGCGTACGAATAGGTTGGCACAGGATCCTCCGCAGGTTTAGTCGATCTAGCACTCTACCGCCGACAGTGCCAACGTCGCCAATCGCGGTGGCATTCCCGCCGTTGGGCGGGGTGTGACGGCTCAGCCGGGGGCCGCTGCGGCGGCCCGGTCGAGCGGCAGCCGGCGCAGCCCGGCGCCGGGCGTCAGCACCCAGCCCATCCGACGATCGTGCGACTCCTCCGGGAGGTGGTCGACGAACTCCTCGTCGCGCACGATCGCGATCAGCCGGGCCGCCGGATCCGCTGCGGCCAGCGTGCGGTCGTAGTACCCGGCACCGCGACCGAGCCGGACCCCAGCCCGGTCCACGGCCAGGGCGGGCACCAGCAGCGTGGTCGCGGTACGGACCGTCTCCGGCGGCAGCGGCGGCCCGTCCGGCTCCGGGATGCCGAACCGGGCCGGGCGCAGTCCGCCGGCACCCGTGTAGCGCGCCCAGGACAGCGGCCCGGGTGGTCCGGAGACCGGGAGCAACACCGTGGCGCCCGTGCTGCGCAGGGCGTCGAGCAGCCCCACCGAGCCCGGTTCGTCCCGGGTCGGCACATAGGCGCAAACGGTCTCGCCGGGCCCCGTCAACCCCGCTGACGCGCTGGTCAGTGCTGCTGCTTCGGCCTCGGCCACCGCCGGGTCCAGCCGGGCGCGGCGGTCCAGGATCCGACGTCGCCATGTGGGTTTGTCGCGCTCACCGGGCATCTGCACAGCAATCACCATAAGCTCTGCTGCACACCGGATCGTTTCGGAGATCGATGGCGGGCGGATCGAGGTCCGGCCCGTGGCTTCTCGGTCTCGCTGCAGGATCCACGGTCCGGTGCAGGCGACGGATAGGGTATGCGTATGACAGCAATGGCCGGACGAACCGGGGACGAGGCGACCGCGGCCGGGTTCCGCACCGCAGTGGTCCCCGCGGCGGGTTTGGGAACGCGATTCCTCCCCGCGACCAAGACGGTACCCAAGGAATTGCTGCCGGTGGTGGATACACCCGGAATCGAACTGGTCGCCGCCGAGGCGGCCGATTCCGGTGCCGACCGGCTGGTCATCGTGACCTCGCCCGGTAAGGACGGGGTGGTCGCGCATTTCGTCGAAGACCTGATGCTGGAGAGCACGCTGGCCGAGCGAGGCAAATTCGCCCTGCTGGAGAAGGTGCGCAAGGCGCCGGGCCTGCTCGACGTGACCTCGGTGGTGCAGGACGAACCGCTGGGGCTCGGGCACGCCGTCGCGCAGGCCGAACGGGCGCTCGACCAGGACGAGGATGCGCTCGCCGTGCTGCTGCCCGACGATCTGGTGCTGCCCTGCGGTGTCCTGGATCGGATGGCCCAGGTGCGCCGGGAGCGTGGCGGTACCGTGCTGTGCGCCATCGACGTTCCCAAGGACCAGGTGAGCGCCTACGGCGTCTTCGATGTCGCCGAGGTGGCCGACGGCGGCCAGGGGGTGCTGCGGGTCAAGGGGATGGTCGAGAAACCCGCCCTGGCCGATGCGCCGTCCACGCTCACCGCCGCCGGCCGATATCTGCTGGACCGCTCGATCTTCGACGCGCTGCGCCGTATCGAACCGGGGGCCGGTGGTGAACTCCAGCTCACCGACGCGATCGCACTGCTGATCGACGAGGGCCATCCGGTGCACGTGGTGGTGCATCGCGGCACCCGGCACGATCTGGGTAATCCGGGCGGCTATCTGCGCGCGGCCGTCGATTTCGCGCTGGAACGCGACGAATACGGCCCGCAGCTGCGCGAGTGGTTGCAGTACCGGCTCAGCCCGGACTGGGATCCACGCTCGCCCGGTGCGTGAAACCTTGCGGTAGAAAGGAACGCGCCCGACAGCACGGAGGTGGCGCAATCAACACAGGAGGCTCGATGCGCTCGGTCGAGGACCAGCTGATCAAGGTGACCGCTGCCGCGGTGGCACCGCGACCGGTCAGGGTGGCGATTTCCGAGGCACAGGGACTGTTGTGTGCAGAAGACGTGGTCACCGAGCGGGCACTGCCCGGGTTCGACCAGGCCGCGATCGACGGATATGCGGTGCGCAGTGTCGATGTCGCGGCGGCCGGCAGCGATATCCGCGACGAATCGGGTGAGCTGATCGACCTGACCCTGCCGGTGGTGGGTGAGGTCGTGGCCGGTTCGCGGCAGCCGATCCGGTTGCAGCCGCGCCAGACCGTCCGGGTGGACACCGGTGCCCCGCTGCCCACCCTCGCCGATGCGGTACTGCCGCTGGACTTCACCGACGGTGGCCGCGCCCGGATCAAGGTGTTCGAGCCGGTGCGCTCCGGTGACTATGTGCGCCGGGTGGGTGACGATGTGCAGCCCGGCGATGTCGCGGTCCGGGCCGGGGCCATCATCGGTGCCGCGCAGGTCGGTCTGCTGGCCGCGGTCGGCCAGGACAAGGTGCTCGTACATCCGCGCCCGCGCCTGTCGGTGATCTCGGTCGGTGGTGAGCTGATCGATATCGACCGGACGCCCGGGCCGGGCCAGGTCTACGACGTGAACTCCTATGCGCTGGCCGCCGCCGCCCGCGATGCCGGGGCCGATGTCAACCGGGTCGGCATCGTCAGCGCCGACCCCCGCCGGTTGCGCGATGTGGTCGAAGGGCAGCTGGTGCGTTCGGAGGTCGTGGTGATCGCCGGGGCCGTCGGCGGCTGGGCCTCCGAGCAGGTGCGGGAGGCCCTGGACGGGCTCGGTGAGCTGGAGGTCGAGCGAATCGCCATGCATCCCGGTTCGGTGCAGGGTTTCGGCCGGCTCGGCCGGGACGAGGTCCCGACCTTCCTGTTGCCGGCCAACCCGGTGAGCGCCCTGGTGGTTTTCGAGGTGATGGTCCGGCCGCTGATCCGGATCGCGCTGGGCCGGCGGCATCCGATGCGCCGGATCGTGCAGGCCCGCACCATCACCCAACTGACCTCGATGCCCGGCCGGAAGGGCTACCTGCGTGCCCAGTTGCTGCGTGACGAGGCCACCGGCGACTATCTGGTGCAGCCGCTGGGCAACGGAAACGGTACTTCGTCACACCTGCTCGCCACGCTCGCCGAGGCGAACAGCCTGATCGTGGTGGAGCCCGACGATACGGAGATTCGCACCGGATCCGAGGTGCAGGTCGCATTTCTGGCGCAGCGCGGCTGAGCCGTGGAGTCGATGAACGTCTTCCGGGCGGCGCAGCACCCGGGTTGGCCGGCGCGGCTGGGGCCGGTGCTCGTGTCCGGCGGGGCGGTCACCCTGCGCCCGGTGCGGCTCCGGGATGCGTCCGCATGGAGCCGGATCCGGCTACGTGACCGAGATCATCTGGAGCCCTGGGAGCCGACCGGGCGCGGCACCTGGGAAGCGCGGAACCATGCATCGAACTGGCCGTCCCTGTGGTCGAGCCTCAAGGCGGAAGCGCGCCGCGGTGCGATGATCCCACTGGTGATCGAGGTCGACGGAGCCTTCAGCGGCCAGCTGACCGTGGGAAACATCGTGCGGGGCGCGCTTCGATCGGCCTGGATCGGGTACTGGGTAGCCAAGGACCTCAGCGGGCAGGGTGTGGCGACGGCAGCCCTCGCGCTGGGGCTGGATCATTGCTTCGGTCCGGTGGGACTGCACCGGGTCGAGGCCACGGTGCGGCCGGAGAATCTGGCAAGTCAGGCGGTATTGCGTAATGTCGGGTTCCGGGAGGAGGGACTGTTGCGGCGCTATCTCGATGTCGACGGGGCGTGGCGGGATCACCAGCTCGTCGGGCTCACCGTCGAGGAGGTGGTGACCACCGTCGTCGATCGGCTGGTACGCGAGGGGCGTGCCACGCGACCGTAAAGCGGGCTATCGACTAGCAGCGAATGACTCGAAAGTTCACGAATTACACGTCAACATGTTACTGATGTGGCAGGTGTGCACGGCGCGCCTGCCGGACGCCCACGCGATGCCGAATTAACCTACGGACGTCGGTGGTGTGTCCTGCGGTGGTCCAGTAGGGGATGGAGGTGATGACCACGATGCCGAGTTCGATCCTGTGGATCGCGCTGGTTGTGCTGTGGGTCCTCGTCCTGTTCCCGATCCTGGCCGACCGTCATCCCCGCATCCGGCGCACCACCGATGCGGCGCTGAACACGCGGGTCCTGCACCGTGGCGGAGTCGGACGGCGTATCCGTACCGGCCCCGCCGGCGGCCACGACAGTGACCCCGACTATCGGCCCCGGGTACTGAGCAAGCGTCCACACCGTGAGGATTCGGAGGATCGCATGACGACCTCGGACGACGAAAACACCACCACCGGGCCCGAACTCGCCGACGACGAGCAGCTGCTTCCCGACGACGCCACCGACCGGGACGACATCGACGCCGGGACAGACCTCGGCGACGACGCTACGGACGACGACCGCACCCCGGGCGAATCCCGTTCGGCAGCCGCCGGCCCCGACGATCCGGAGCCGGTTCCCACTGTGCCGGACCGCGATCCGGAGACTGCGGAGTCGTCTCCCGTCGTCGCGGCCCGGATCCCCCCGGCACCGCCGGCCCGGCTCGACGACATCGTCGGCGACGACGACGGAACCGACGATGCCGAGCCGGAATTCGTACCGAGCCGACGGGGCCGCGGCGGCTACGACCCGGAGGCCGATGCCATTGCCCGGGCCGCCCGCTACGCCTTCCGGCAGCGCGCCGTGCTCGGCCTGATCATCGCGACCGTCCTGTTCGGCGCCTTCGGCCTCGTGCTGTCGCCGATGTTCTGGTGGGCCTGCGGCCTGTCCGCCGTCGTGCTGGTGGCCTATCTGGCCTACCTGCGCAAGCAGGTCCGGATGGAGGAGGAGATCCGCCGCCGCCGCACCGCCCGCCTGGCCCGCAGCCGCCGCACCACCGAATCCGACGCACCTGCCGGTGCCGGTGACCGCGACGCCGATCTGCGGCGCAGCATGGACCGCGAAACCGCCCGGGCGCTGCGCCGCCGCTCCCGCTTACTGGACAGCGACGACGAAGACCCGATATTCGAACACCTGGAAGCCTTCGACCCCGGCGCCGCCCGCGCCGTCCGAACCCGCTTCACCGATCTGCGTCAGGCCGTCGGCGAGTAATCCATAAGCCCAGGTCAGAGACCCGATTCGGAGAAATCCTGACCCGCCTGATACAGTGTCACAGCGCGGTTCGCCAGAGCCGCACCGGGGCTATAGCGCAGTTGGTAGCGCGTCTCGTTCGCATCGAGAAGGTCAGGGGTTCGATTCCCCTTAGCTCCACTTCACTCGCTGGAAGGCTCATGCTCATGGAGGGCATGAGCCTTCGCTCGTTTCGTCGTGTTTTGTGAGGGGCGAAGCCCCCACGCACCCGGCGGGCTTCGTCCCCGGACCCCCAGACCTGGGTCGCCTGCCCGGTGTCCCACCGCTGGACGCCGCCACTGTCCGCCTGCCCTGGAGTTGGGTGGTGGCCGTGGCCGAACCAGGTCGGTCGAACGCTTACTCGCCTCCGACGCGGTCACCTCGGCTGTTGTCGAATTCCATTGGCACACGGTCTATCTGGGCCACTACTGGTAGGCGACTCCGGTCTGTGGGAGCGGCATGCCCGGGCGTACCGCTCCCCCATCGATCACCGACCGGCGAGGGCGGCGACGACCGGGGCGAACCGTTCGGCGAATGCGGCGCCGAACACGAAGTAGGAGAAGCCGATCTCTTCCCGGCGGCGCTGGATCTCTTCGATAGCGGCCGATGGGTCATCCGGGAGGACGGTCAGTGCGTCGGCGGCGCGGAGGGCGGCGGGGTCGGTGTCGGGGGGTGCCATGAACGGTGCGACAGTATCGCCGATGACGGGTATGGCGAGGGCGAGTTCGATATCGGCACGGGTGCGGAAGTCGCGGGTCAAGACCTCGACCTCGGCGCGTGGCTGGTCACCGAGCGCGAAGGTGACCGTATCCGCGACTTCGGCGGCCAATGCACGGGCCTTCGGGCCGGACACGGCCATCGCCACCGGCGTGTGCCGGTCGGGGCCGTCGTAGTCGCGCAGCACACGGATGGTTTCGCGTACCTCGTGCAGCCGTTCGTTCGGCGGTGGAACAGCGAGTACCCCCTTGTCGCGGAGTTCGTCCTCGATCCCGGGTCTGCCGGTGCCGATGCCCATTTCGAAGCGGCCGTCGGTCAGCAGCGACAGTGAGTGTGCTTCCCACGCCGTGAGCCAGGCCGCGCGGAACGGTGAGGCGTATACCCAGGTGCCCACGCGTAGATCGGACAAGGCTGCGGCGGTGGCGAGCATGGGGCCGGGCGCCGGCTGCATCAGCGGGAAGTCCGGCACCAGCAGCGTCGAGTAGCCGCTGTCGGAGATGCGGTGGACGTTGTCACGCCACGTCGGCGGGTCGGTGCGGAGCGGGGCAACCACTCCGAATCGGAACGGTCTGGTCATACCTGGACTCCTGTCGGTCGGCGCATCCACAGGTATCGACGGAGGCTGCCCAGCCAACTCATCGGTGGCGTTGTACCGAAATGTGCGCTGTCCCGAAGTGTGGCCACTCGGTGGTGGTGAGTCGCCGCCCGCACCGTTGGTCGACGGGTGGAGGCCAGCCCGGCGTAACCCGGGAGCCCGGTGTTGCGGACATCCGCCAGGGGCGAGGTGGTCGCGGAGCCGACCTCGGCGCGGTCAGGTCGATTCCCTACAGCCCTGACCGCGCCGGAGCCGCTGGTGTGCCTCGGCTTCGCTGCGTTCCCGGATTCCGGTGATGGTCTCGGTGAGTAACTCTGCGGCGTGGTGGCGGTGATTGACCCGTGGTTTTTGTTCCGGGTCGATGTGGGCCCGGTGGGATACACGCGGTTCGGCCGGGGGTGCATGTGTCGGGTGCGGGGACGGTTCGCCAACCGGTCGATGTGGCACCGACCAGGCTGTGGCAGTGGTCGCAGGCGAGGGTCAGGTTGTTCAGGTCGGTGCGGCCGAGGAACAGCGGGAGGCCGCGTGAGTCGAATACCGCGAGATAAGGGCGGGATCGCTGGGCCATGCGCAGCGCTTCCGGCAGGGGCACTGTTCCGCCGGTGGCGGTGGTGGCGAGGCCGGCGCAGTGTTCGACCTCGGCGACGCTCATCGTGAGGATCGTGGTGACCGGCAGGCCGCGTGACGCACCGAGCCGGGCGGGGTCGACACCGTGCTCCAGCGCCCCGCGGCTTGATCATTCGGGCGAGTCGGCTGCGGCTGTGCAGCCCGGTCCGGATCGGTAACGAACTGATCTTCGATGGAGACATCGGCATAGGGGACATGACCACCCTGGTCCTGCGCCCGGCGTGCGGCCGGTGCGGGGCCGACGATTGCGATGACGGGCCGACAGGCCCGAGGACTGGATCGACTGCTCGATGAAGCTCTCTGTACTACGCACCGCGGCCGCTGTGCGCTTTACGGCCGCGGCCCTCGCTGCGGCTATGACGACCACCGTATTCGGCGGGGTCGCGGCGGCCGAACCGGACCGGGCCCCGGCCATCTCGTCGATCGAGAAGGAGGGGCGGTCCTGGCATCTGCAGGTCTACTCGGCCGCGATGAACAAGGACGTCACCGTCGAGGTGCAGCGCCCGGCCGACGAATCCGTACCGGCCCCGAACCTGTATCTGCTGAGCGGTCTCGACGCGGGCGAGGGTACCGCGAGCTGGCAGGCCGCTACGGATGTGCTGACCTTCCTGGCCGACAAGCAGGCCAATGTCGTCCTGCCGATCGGTGGCCGCGGTAGCTACTACACGGATTGGTATCGGGAGGATCCGCGCCTGGGGTTGAACAAGTGGAAGACCTTCCTCACCGAAGAGCTGCCGCCGCTCCTGGACGAGGCGCTCGGCTCGACCGGCCGGAATTCGCTGGCCGGGCTCTCGACCTCGGGGACCTCGGTGCTGCAGCTCGCGGAGGCGAAGCCGGGTCTGTTCGAATCCGTTGCCGCCTACAGCGGTTGTGCGCAGATCGCCGACCCGATGGGTAAGCAGTTCGTCCGGTTCGCGGTGGAGACCTGGTCGGGCGGCGACACCGTGAATATGTACGGACCGGACGGCGATCCGGCCTGGGCGGCCAATGATCCGGTCCGCAATGCCGAGAAGCTGCGCGGTACGAACCTCTACATCTCCAGCGGCAGCGGCCTCCCTACGCCGGAGGACGTGCGGTACTACACCGAGGGGAACGGGCCGGTGGGGGTCGTGAATCTCGGCCTCGGCGTCGGCATCGAGGCCGCGACCAACCTCTGCTCGCACAACCTGAAGGAGAAGCTGGACTCCCTGGATATCCCGGCGACGTACCAGTTTCATCCGGTCGGCACCCACTACTGGGCCTACTGGGAGGAGGCTCTGCACGATTCGTGGCCGATCCTTGCCGAGGGGATGGGCATCTGAACGGCCTCGATCGTGATCGGCGGCGGATTCGGCAGCGCGGTCCCGGAGTCGGAAAGGGTGCAGCGCCGACACCCTTGAGAAGGTGAGAGAAATAGGTAACAATCTTCTCATCCAACTACCGTGCTCGATCAAGGGAGATCGTGATGACCGCGTCCGCCGCTGTCGACACCCGCACCCGGCCCGAACTGCCACCACGTCACCCTCTCGGACCGGGGACCCGCATGTGGGACGAGACCGGGCTGGTCACCTTCTCGCTGACCGCCGGGTCGGCTTTCCTGCTGCAGACGATGGAACCGACCATCTCGGCGGTGGTCGACGAGCACTCGACGTTCCGGACCGACCCGATGGGCCGCGCGGTGCGCAGCCTCTCCTCGGTGATGATGTGGGTCTACGGCGGCGAAGAAGGGGTGGCCGAGGCCGACCGGCTGCGCACGATGCACGCGACGCTCAACACCACCGATGACAGCGGGTTCAAACACAAGGCGCTGGCGTCCTTCCCGTGGGCGTGGGTCCTGCACACCGGGACCTTCGCCTTCACCAAGAACGCCAAGTACTTCAGCCGCAGGCCGCTCAGCGAGACCGAGAAGCAGGAGTACTACGAGGAAACGCTGCAGCTGATGCGCAACTTCTCGGTCCCGCCGAAGGAGATCCCGGCAGATTACGCCGAGTTCGAGAAGTTCTTCGACCGGGTGGTCGAGAACCATCTCCAGGCCACCGGCACCGCGCGGGACTACCTGCGCACGATTCGTTCCGTTGCGCCACCCCGGGCCGTGCCCCGCCTGCTCCGGCCGGCCTGGAAACTGCTGATGGACCCGATCGGCCGGATGCAGTACTTCGTCACGGTCGGCACCACCCCCGAGCCGGCCCGCCGCAAACTGGGCCTGAGCTGGAGCGCTGCCGACGAGCGCAAACTCCGAATCCTCGGCTGGTTCATCGCCCGCCTGGTACCCCTGCTCCCCGAACGCCTGCGGTACTTCCCGATCGCCTACGAGGCTCGCAAACTCGACCGCGATCGCGCCCGAATGCGCTGGGTGATCCGCAACCGGCCGATCTGATCCGGCACCGCAGTATCGGTGCGGTACGCCCCGGCCCGTCAGTTGGCCGGGCTCGCTTCCAGGTGGGCGCGGTCCCAGTGGGCGGCTTCGGCGGCGGCTTCGTAGGTGGACTGGAAGAAGTCCGAGACGGTGGCCTCGGGGTCGGTGGCGGTGCGGACGGCTTCGTAGGGGAGCAGGAACTCGCCGATTGCGGAGGCGTAGTGGGCTGCGGCGGGGCGGACCGGGGTGTCCCGGTATCCGGCGGGTTCGGGGTAGGTGTAGGCGTAGAAGCTGCCTTCGGCCGAGCCGCCGGGCCAGAAGCCGGCACTGGCCAGTTCATGCGAATAGCCCTCGACCATGACGCGGTCGGGGCAATTCGGGGCGCCGCCGGGATGGCGTGGCGCGGTGCGCCCGGAGAATCGGGTGCAGGCCAGGTCCATGGCACCCCAGAAGAAGTGCACCGGGCTGCACTTGCCGATGAAACGGCTGCGGAAGCGGCTCAGCGCCTGCTCGGCGGCGACCAGCTGACGCCAGAAGGTGTACGCCTGCTCACCGCGGTACTCGGCGTGTTCGGTGTCCTGCGCGAACGGTACGGCATGCTCGACCTCGACCGGCCGGGGGAAGATCCGGACATCGATGTCCAGGGCGTGCAGGGCATTCATGACCTCGTCGTAGAACGTCGCCACCGTCTTCGGCGCCAACGCGACATGCTGCTGCTTCCCGGTGCTCACCCGGATGTTCAGCTGCTGATCGAGGAAGTCGAATTCGATATCGAACACCTCACCGCGGTACGGCATGGCCGAGGTGGTCAGCCCACGAGCCGAGACGTACAGCGGAACCTGCCACCAGTGATTGATCATCGGCGCCTGCGCCAAGCGGATCTTGCCGACGATCTGCGTCCACATGTGCAGCGTGTCCCGGGTGCCGGTCCAGTCGTCCACGCGCAGCGCCGGCCAGCGCTCGCCGTGCGGTACCGCTTGCATGTGTTTCTCCCTTCGGCCGGATCGGCCGGAAACGCGACGGGATGATCGATTCGGTTCGGCTCGTCCGGCGTGCAGCGGAGCGTCGATATTCGGGCCGGGCGGCCGATGGGGTCCCGTCGGTCGTCTCGCGGTCGATGCAGTGGTGAAACCGGTTTGTGGGACCTGTCGGGCGCGGTCCGTTACCTGTCGACGGATGCCGTGGCGGGCGAATACGGCACCGGTGATGCTGCGCTCCAGGGTAGCCGGATCGCAGCCGGTAGGGCCATCGGTGATCGAACCGTTGGTGCGCGGAGCTCGTTGCCGTCGGCCGGTGGATGGTGCCTAGGATCCCGGCGTGACCGTCCTGCGCTCGATTCTGTTGTTCGCCCTGGCCGCGCTCGCCGAGATCGGTGGTGCCTGGCTGGTCTGGCAAGGGGTCCGGGAGAGTCGCGGCTGGGTCTGGATCGGTGCCGGGGTGATCGCGCTCGGTCTCTACGGTTTCGTCGCGACCCTGCAGCCGGATGCCCACTTCGGCCGGATCCTGGCCGCATACGGTGGCGTGTTCGTTGCCGGATCTCTGCTGTGGGGCATGGCGGCTGACGGCTTCCGCCCGGACCGGTGGGACGTGTCGGGGGCACTCATCTGCCTGATCGGCGTAGCGGTCATCATGTACGCCCCGCGTCCGGCCTGAGTTGCGGTGCTGCGCCCGGTGGCGGCACTTTCCGGTGGATGCCGAGAACCCGGGCCACCAGGGCATCGGACATCCTGTCGGGCAGGTGCGCAATCATCGGCAGCGCCCGCGCACCGCGTCCCGCGGGATAGACCGTCCGCGGTCGCCGGGTGGTGATCGCCTGCACCAGTACAGCGGCGATCGAATCCGGCTCTGCGAGAGGCATACTGCCGGTGGCGCGCCGCACGGCGGTGATCATCGGGTCGTAGAGCCGGACCACCTCGGGGTCGGCCGCCGGCGGGCCGAGTCGGCGGCTGCGGCGGCCCGGTCGAAGATCGCGGTGTCGGCGCCGGTGGGCTCGACGATCACCACCCGGATGCCCCACCCGGCCAGCTCACCGCGCAGGGCGACGCTGAGGGACTCGAGCGCGGCCTTGCAGCCGAGATCGGCCCGTTGTAGGGCATGGCCCGCCGGGCGGTGGGTGCCGCGACATTCACTACCCGGCTCTCCCGCGGGTTGCCTGCAAGGCGCAGGAACCGTCCCTGTCGGCCCGGCTCGCCGAGCTGATCGAGCAGGGCGGTCCGGCGCCGACAGGGGTGTCACGCCAGCCCGGCCGCCCGGAAGTCCAGGGGTGATGCGATACCGGTGGCGGCATCGACGACGCCACCGGTGCAGGTGCCCGACCATGCCTGTGGTCGGTCGGGGGCCGGGACCGGGCCGATACCGTCGGTGACGACGACGTTGAACCAGCCGTCCGGGGTGCCGAGGACATGCAGGTCCTCGTGCAGGCGGACGCGGGTGCCCGGGCGCAGGGTCGCGGCCAGGGCCGGGTCGTGGTGGCGGACGTGTGGGGTTCCGGATTCGTGGCGATAGCTCAGGGTGATGCGCCCGGCGTGCGTTGCGGTGACGGTCGCATCGCGCCAGCCCCACGGTGTGCCGCCGACCTGCGCGGCGTGGCCGGGGTGGACTCGGTGGCCCGGCCGGTGGGACGTGCAGGGCGTGCCCGCGCAGGTTTCGAAGATCTCGGTCATGGTGCACCTCGCACTCATGGCGAAGCTCGCGATCGAGCTTGCCCGGCTTGACCACAGCCGGTCGGCTGCAGCCCGGGTCTTCTCTGGTGGGCACCGTGTCGGGCGACGCGGTTGCCGTCCACCCCGGACCAGAGGCTTGGCGGGTGGAACTCTTGACCTCGCGATCCAGGATAGCCGACGGCTGCGGCCCGAAACCGATAAGTGCGATAATAGTTAGTGCACGAACTGTTATGGTGGCAAGTATTCGGCGAGAGGAGTGGCGATGGCTGCCGATGAGGACGATCCGCTGCGGCTGGACCGGCAGGTGTGTTTCGCGCTGGCGCTGGCGAACCGGTCGGTGCTGAGCGTGTACCGGCCGCTGCTGGAACCGATGGGCCTCACCCACCCGCAGTATCTGGTGATGCTGGCGCTGTGGGGTGAGGCCCCGCTGTCGGTCAAGGAGATCGGCGAACTGGTGCAACTCGATTCGCCGACGCTGTCCCCGTTGCTGAAGCGGCTGGAAGCGATCGGGTACCTCACGCGCCACCGCGACCCGGACAACGAACGCAGCCTCGTCGTGGACTTGACCCCGGCGGGGCGGGCACTGCGCGCGGACGCCGAGCGGATTCCGCCGGCCGTGGTGGAGCGACTCGGTGTCGGATTGTCCGACCTCGAGGAACTTCATGCGGTTCTGACCCGGATAAATGCGGCCGCGCGGCGTGCCGGGCTGCCGCATCCGGAAGGAGCCGGCGCATGACCGGGCATCGTCCCGGCCCGATCCGCTGGATCGGCTATGCCTTCGGCCGCCGGCTACCCGATTCCATGCGGGACTGGGTGCGCAACGATCTGACCGGAAAGTACGCGGTGCCCCGGCATCTGGCCCGCGGTATGGTCCCGCTGCTGCCGATCTTCGTCGTCTTCCTGCTGTTCCCCGGCCCATTGTGGCTGCGCGGTGCGATGATCCTGCTGGCCGTCCTGCTCGCGGCGTTCTACATCGTCGCCTACATGCCGATGAACCGGGCCCACCGGCTGGCGAAACACGGCCTCCCGCCCGATCTGCAGAACCCGGCCCGGCAGGCCCGCCGCGCCGCCGAGCGGGCCGCCTACGAAGCGCGGTACGCGAGGTAGGGCGGCGGCGCCTGCTGCCACGGCGCGGAGCGCAGGTCTGCGATGCTCCGCCGGTCCCGCTGCGCGGGCGCAGACTCGGCCGCCGCACCCACGGCGATCATCGACATCACGGTCCATCCTGGGTCCGGGCGCAGCGCTGTGGTGAGTGCCTCGGCGTCGAAAGCCCGGAACTGGTGGCAGGCCAGTCCGAGCGCCTGTGCCTGCACGGTCAGGTGGGCAACCGCCTGCCCCAGGTCGTACTCGGCGAATTCCGAATAGGCCATGGCCGGATCGTCCACGTAGTGCCGGGTCATCGTGACGATCAGCGCTCCGGCGTCGGGGGCCCACCGAGCCGAGCTGGGCGCCAGGTGCTGTTGCAACAGTTCGTGCCCGGGGTCGCCGCGCCGGGCGGGGAAGAAGGCCCACGGCTGCGAGTTGCCGGCCGACGGTGCCCACCGGGCGGCCTCCAACAGCAGCTCGAGGGTGTCGCCGGTCATTCGATGTTCGCGGTCGAATCGATGGGGGCTGAAGCGCTGGGCCAGGAGCGGGTGGAGTCTCGCTCCCGGCGACTGTTCCGATGTCACGGTCCGTTCCAACCGGTCCGGTGCCGTGTATATGCCCGGTCGAGCGCCGGTAGTCGAGGTTTGTCGGCGTTCGCGATCCACCGTTGCTCGATACCGTGGATCGGCGCCGAGATGATGTAGTCGCTCCCGGCCGCGCCGGACCACCAACACCAAGCCGCCTGCCCGAGGCGGTCGAGATGCTGGGTGGCCGACTGCTGGGTCAACCGTTCGAATCCGCGATCCGGTGGTAGGGCGATGTTCATCGGTGCGATGCCGCGCCGACGCGGGCAGGTCTCCTCGGCTCGCGACCATGTCCGGGTGGCCCTGTCGCGGCGGCAGTTGATCCGGTCGGGCGCCGCCGGTGCGCTGGCGGCGCTGGCCGGTACGGGTGCCGCCGGGAGTGCCAGGTTTCCGGCACCGCGGCGCTGGGGTGATCCGTTCTCGCTCGGCATCGCATCGGGCGACCCCACGCCCGACGGTGTGGTGCTGTGGACCAGGCTGGCGCCGGACCCGTTGGCACCCGACGGTTTCGGCGGGATGGGGATGCGGCCGGTGACGGTCGACTACGAGGTGGCCCACGATGCCGCGTTCACCCGGCCGGTGGCGCGCGGGTCCGCCGTCGCCACCCGGGAACTCGGGCATACGGTGCATCCGGAGGTGCACGGCCTGGAGCCGGATCGGTGGTACTACTACCGCTTCCGGGCGGGCGCAGCCGTCTCGCCGGTCGGGCGTACCCGGACCGCGCCGCCGCCCGGCAGCCGGCCCGCCCGGCTGCGTTTCGCGGTCGCGTCCTGCCAGTCCTGGAACGACGGGTTCTTCACCGCCTACGACCACCTGGCCCGTGAGGACCTGGACCTGGTACTGCACCTGGGCGACTACATCTACGAGAACGCCGTCCGCGGGTACGGGCGGGGTGTGGCGGTGCCGTCCTATCTGCAGCACGAAGCCCGTGACCTGGCCGGGTACCGGCTGCGGTATGCCTTGGTGAAACAGGAAGCGCCACTACGCGCCGCGCACGCCGCCTTTCCGTGGCTGACCGTGCCCGACGATCACGAAGTCGACGACAACTGGGCGGGCGACAGTTCGGCGGCACGGTTCGACGCCGACCACTTGCCGGGCGTGTTCCGCCGCCGCCGGTCGGCCGGCTTCCAGGCGATGTACGAGCACCAGCCGCTGCGCCTGGCGCAGTTGCCGGACGGTCCGCATGCGCGACTGTATCGCCGGATCGGATTCGGCGACCTGGCCGAGATCACCCTGCTGGACACCCGGCAGTACCGGACGCCGCAGGCCTGCGGGGGTGGTTTGCACCCGGACTGTTCGGAGCGAGCCGACCCGTACCGCACGATTCTCGGTGCCGAACAGCGGAATTGGCTGATCGACGGGTTGCGTACCGCACCGGCCCGCTGGCAGCTGCTCGGGAACCAGGTGGTGATGGCCGAAACCGACCACGACCCGGGCCCGGGCGCCGTGCATTCCATGGATGCCTGGGATGGCTACCTCGCCGACCGGGACGCGGTGCTGGGTGCCGCCGCCGCGGCCGGCGCCGGTGGACTGGTGGTCTTCGCCGGTGACCGGCACGAGAACTATGCCGCCGATCTGCGCCAGGAACACGCCGATCCCGATTCGCCGGTGGTGGCCGGTGAATTCACCGGCACCTCGATCACCAGCGGTGGCGACGGGTCGGACGATCCCGGCCGGAGCGAACGGCTGCGCGCCGCGGATCCGGATCTGAAATTCGTCGATACGCAGCGCGGCTACCTGCGGGTGGCGGTCACGGAGGAATTCGTGCACAACGATTTTCGTGTCGTGCCCTATGTGCGCCGACCGGGTGCGCCGGTCACCACCCGGGCGACGTACCTGGTGGAACACGGGGTGCCCGGGGTGCAGCGAGTCCGGGAGGCGCCCGCCCGCCGGGCTCGCCCGGCCGATGAGCGGGCCGGGCAGGTGGACGATCTGGCGGACCGGTCCGGACGGCGCCACGGAGATCCGCCCGGATAGCGGTCAGTGCAATTCGGCGTGCCGGTGCTGCCAGCTGCGTTCCGGCGGGCGCCCGGCGAAGCGGCCGAACAGCAGTGCAGCGACAGTGGCCACCACGAAGCCGGGAACGATCTCGTACAGCCCGGTATCGGCGAGTACATCGATTTCGCGCCAGGCGACCACGGTCACCGCGCCGGAGATGATGCCGGCCAGTGCACCGGCCCCGGTCATCCGTGGCCAGTACAGCGACAGGATGATCACCGGACCGAACGCGGCGCCGAACCCGGCCCAGGCATAGGCGACGATGTCGAGTACCCCACCGCCGCCGAGCGCCATCACATAGGCCACTACGGCGACCGCTACGACGGCAGCCCGGCCCACCCACACCAGCACCCGGTCGCCGGCGGTGCGGTTCAGGAATGCGTGGTAGAAGTCCTCGGTCAATGCCGTGGAGGAGACCAGCAGCTGGCTGTCGGCAGTGGACATGATCGCGGCCAGCACCGCGGCCAGCACCAGCCCGGCCAGCCAAGGGGTGAGCAGCTGCTGGGTCAGGGCGATGAACACCGTTTCCGGATTGTCGAGGGGATCGTCCAGGACGGCGATGCCGACCAGGCCGACGGCCACCGCGGCCGCCAGGGTCACCACCACCCAGGAGGTGCCGATCCGGCGGGCCACCGGAATGTCGCGGGTGCTGCGGATACCCATGAACCGGGCCAGCACGTGCGGCTGACCGAAATACCCCAGCCCCCAGGCCAGCAGCGACACGATGCCGACGATGCCGATCGGCGCACCGGAGCTCCAGACCCCGTCTGCATATCGGGCTTCCTCCGTCGCGTCCAGCAGGGCCGGTGATGCGTCGCGCAAGGTGTCCCGCAGTACGCCGAAGCCGCCCAAGGTGAGGATTCCGGCGACCGGCACCACAACCAGCGCGACGAACATCAGCAGGCCCTGCACCACGTCGGTGAAGCTGACCGCGAGGAATCCGCCGAGGAAGGCGTACACCACGATCACCAGCACGGCGACCGTGATCGCCAGTTTCGCGTTCACCCCGAAGACCTGCTCGAACAGCACTCCGCCGGCGACCAGCCCGCTGGCCACGTAGACGGTGAAGAACACCAGGATCACCGCGGCCGAGATGACGCGCAGCAGCCGGGTCCGGTCCTCGAAACGTTCCTCGAAATAGGCCGACAGGCTGACCGCATTGCGGGCCCGCTCGGTGTAGGTGCGCAGCCGGGGCGCGACGAACAGCCAGTTCAGATAGGTGCCGACGGCCAGCCCGACAGCGATCCAGGCGGCGCCGATGCCCGCGGCGTACACGGCGCCCGGCAGTCCGAGCAGCAGCCATCCGGACATGTCGCTGGCCTGCGCCGACAGTGCCGCCGTCGGCGCGTTCAGCTGCCGGCCACCCAGGGCGAAATCCGACAGGGTGCTGGTGCGGCGGTACACCCAGGCGCCGACGGCGATCATCGCCAGCAGATAGACGACGAAGATGGTCAGCGTGAGCGCATCGAGATCGATCATCGCGGTTCTCGCTTCCACGGGATCGGGGAGGATCCGAGGGTAACCGAAGGCCCCCGCGGGACCGGCCGGGACCGCGGAACCGAATCCGATCGGTGATCATCGCCGGCCGGGGCGTGACGCCCGGATCCCCGCCTGCCGAGGGTGGATCGGGATCCGGACGCATAGAGTGGAGTGCCGACGACGACAACAACGATCGGTGGCGCATGCTCTCGGTCGTCCTGTGGAAGGGGGACCCGGTGGACTATCTGCCACTGAACACCGTCGACGGGGAGCGGATCGACTTCCTGATGATGGGGCTCGGCTGGGATCCGGCGCGGCGGAGGATGTTCCGGCACAGTGAGATCGATCTGAATGCGACCGCACTGCTGTTCGGCGGGCCGCAGCTGGTCGATGCCGTGTACCACGAGCAGCTGACCTCCCGGGACGGGTCGGTGCGGCATCTGGGCGACAGCGTCACCGGCGACGGCAAGGGCGACAACGAGGTCATCTCGATCGATTTCACCCGGATCCCCGCCACGGTCGACCGCATCGTGCTGCTGGTCACCTGCTACACCGGGCAGACCTTCGACGAGATCGAGAACCCGTTCTGCCGCCTGGTGGATGCGCGCACCGGGACCGACCTGCTGCGTTACGACCTCAGCCGCTATTCCGGGCACGGTCTGGTGCTCGGGGTGCTGGTGCGCGGTGCGCACGGCTGGGAGCTGCAGGAGGTGGCCGAGACCATCAACGCCCAGCATCCGGTGGAGGCCGTCCCGCAACTCGGCCAGTACCTGGTCTGAGCCGTGGTGCGGTCCTGCTCCGGGCGATGACGTTCATGATCGTGACCTCACCGTGTGCGGTGGTGCCGGCCACGATACCGCCGCCGGCCTCCGTCGCCTGCTGCGGAATTCGATGTGGCTGCGGGCGGCGGCCTAGCCGATCCCGGCGGCGGTGCCGGCCCGGCGCAGCACGTCCGCCAGCATGCCGGGGGTGAGGCGGCCGGTGAAGGTGTTCTGCTGACTCACGTGATAGCAGCCGAACAGGTGCAGCGGGTGTCGTCCGGCGGCCGGTTCCAGGAGGTACTCGGCGCCGTGCCCGAACTTCGGCCGCGGGCGCGGCACCTGCCAGCCGGCCGCCGGGAGGTGTGGTAGCAGCGCCTGCCAGCCGAACCCGCCGAGCACCAGGACGCTGCGCAGGGTCGGGGCGAGCAGGGTGAGTTCGGTGGTCAGCCAGTGCGCGCAGGTATCGCGTTCGGCCGGGGTGGGCCGATTGTCCGGTGGTGCACAGTGCACCGGGGCGGTGATCCGGGTGCCGTACAGGGTCAGGCCGTCGTCGGCGGATACCGCGGTGGGCTGGTTGGCGAGCCCGGCTGCGTGCAGGCCGGCGTAGAGGAAGTCGCCGCTGCGGTCCCCGGTGAACATTCGGCCGGTGCGGTTGGCGCCGTGTGCGGCCGGCGCCAGGCCGACGATGAGCAGGGCGGCATCGGCCGGGCCGAATCCCGGAACCGGCCGGCCCCAGTAGGTCTGGTCACGGAATGCGGCCCGCTTCTCGGTGGCGACCCGTTCGCGCCAGGCCACCAGCCGGGGGCAGTCCCGGCAGTCGACGAGATCGGCGTCCATCGAAGCCAGGTTCGGATAGGGGTCGGACATGCGGCTCCCTGGTACACGCAGTTGTGGACATTCGACCAGTTCAGGACGGGTGTCACCCCCGGAAAACGCCCAGGGTGCGCGCCCGGCCGCCACCGCTTGCTATTGATAGCATGGCGGTTCCGACCGACCGGACGCGGGCGCGTGCTCCCCAGCCGAGCAAGTCCGCGGATTCATTCGAAAGAGCCGTTCAATGCAGTTCGAAATCGTCGAGCGGGACGAGACCTGGGTCGCCGGCTTGCCGGTGCGTAGTCCGAAACGCGCGCTCGGTGAGCTGCGCGACCGTGATCTCGAGGCCGCGTGGGCGGCGGTGCTGCACCACGATCTGGGTGGGCCGCTGGCCAGTGCTTACACCGACTACACCGGGGAGCTGGGCACCTACAACACCCAGATCGTCGGCTACCGGTGCCGGTCCTTCGACGAGGTGACCCGCGGGCATCTCGTCGCGCGCCTGCCGCGCGGCAGCTACGCCCTTTTCTCCTCGGTGGGTAACTTCCCCCAGGTGATGACCGATCTGTGGACCCAGATCGGTTATGCCGAGGAGCACAACCAGATCAAACGTACGTACACCGGCGATTTCGAGTACTACCCGCATGCGTACAAGATCGAGATGTATCTGGCGGTCGATCCACGATGAGCTACACGATTGCAGTGCGCGAAGCGGCCGTCTACGGCGGCCTGGCGGTGCCCCGGGTGCACCCCAGCTTCAAGGTCAGCAACAGTGATCTGATCGAGTTCCTCAAGGACCGGGTGCGGGACCGGCCCGCCGGTTCGGGACCGCTGTACACCGTGTACGTCCCGGATCCCGGCGGTAGCTACAACGCCTTGGTGTGCCGGGAGTTCGGTGCGCCGGCGCTGGTTCCGGTCGGGGACCTGCTGGTGCGGGTGCCCAAGGGCGTGTACGCCCGGTTCGCACCCAACGGCGACTACCACGATCCGGCCGAGGATGTCTGGGCGCAGGTCGACGACGCGACGGCGTCGGCGGAGATCACCCGGGCCTACCGGGAGGAGATCGAGGTCTGGCACGGTCCGAGCGCCGTCGAACTGTTCATTTCGATCAGAGTGCATTAGCTAATGGTTTGCTATCGGTAAACCGGCTGGTCGAGAGGTTGTCGGTGGTCCGATTGCCGGATGGTGTGGCCTGCGCATACGATGCCGCGGGTGATCCGGTGTCGGAAGATTTGCGGGATATCTGGTGAACTCGTTCCGGATGACGGATACTGCCCTGGACGGACCGGCACCGCCCGGCACCCCGGGTGGGGCGGTCCGGGGCACCGAGGACGGCGCACCGATGCGCGAAGCACGAGTAGGGAAACGATGGCTGCCGATACACTGGCCACGCTGCAGGGGCGCTTCCTCGGCCTGATGAAACCTCCCGAGCATGAGAACATGGCACTGGTTCTTCGACCGAGCGCCGCCCCGGCACCTGTGCTGCCGCGGGTACCGGCGCCCGGTGGCAGGAACGACAGCTGAGCAGGATCGGAGACAACGTGCCGCGGCCGACACTCGACTCGCTGGTGACCCAGGTCGCCGGTGAACTGATGGGTGTCGACGCCACGACCATGGTGGCGGCGACCGAACGGGTGCTCGCACTGCTGGTCGAGCACTACGGGGTGGACTTCTGCTATCTGCGCCATACCGATCCGGAGCGCCGCACCTCGGTGCTGGTCGCCGAATGGCCGCACCGCAGCGACGTACCCGATCCGGATCCGTTGCGGGTGGTGGAATTCGAGAACGCCGACGGGGTGTTCCGGCTGCTGGAGAACGCGGTCGAGCCCGTCGTGGTGGGCCGGGATTCCTACGACGACGATTTCCAGGACAGCATCTGCCGCGCCGCCGGCCTGACCGAGGTGTCGATGGCCTGCGTGCCGCTGGTCTCCCGGCAGGTCTCCACCGGGGTACTGGGTTTCGTGCAGTTGACCGACCGGGAGTGGCTCCCCGGCGAGATCGATGTGCTGCGTGCGATCGCCGCGCTGTTCGCTCAGCTGCAGGCCCGGGTGGTTGCCGAGGAGAAGCTGCGCTACATCGCCCTGCACGACGATCTGACCGGCCTGGCGAATCGCCGGGCGCTGCTCGAACACATGGAGTCCCGGTTGCAGCCGGGCAGCGCCGGACCGGTCGCGACCTTCTTCCTCGACCTGGATCGGCTCAAGGCGCTCAACGATTTTCTCGGCCACAACGCCGGCGACAACTTCATCCGTTCGCTGGCCATCCGACTGCAGGAGAATCTCGGCCCGGACGATATGATCGCCCGGCTGGGCGGCGACGAATTCGTGATCGTCCCGGCCGGGCCGCTCGATTCGGTCGCCGCCGAACTGGAGGCCACCCGGATCCAGCAGCTGATCGGCCGCCGGGTCAGCGTCGGCGGCGAATCGGTCAGTCGCGGCGTGAGCGTGGGTGTGGCACTGGGGATCCCGGGGCAGACCTCGGTGGCGGACGTGCTGCGCCGCGCCGACCATGCGCTGTTGTCCGCGAAATCCGGCGGCGGCAACGGGGTCGCGCTGTTCACCGACGCGATGCGTGACCAGTTCGAACTCCAGGACGATGTCGAGCTGAATCTGCGCAGCGCGGTATCCGACGGCTCGCTGCTGCTGCACTATCAGCCCGAAGTGGATCTGCGGACCGGCCGGATCGTGGCGCTGGAGGCACTGGTGCGCTGGCAGCATCCGACCCGGGGCCTGCTGCCGCCCGGGGCGTTCGTCTCGGTGGCCGAGGCCACCAACCTCGCCGGCGAACTGGGCCGGTGGGTGATCCGTTCGGCATGTGCCCAATTCGCCGATTGGCGCCGTCGCGGCCTGGCCACCAATGTGGTGATGCGGATCAACGTATCGCCGGTGCAGCTGGTGAGCGTCGACTTCGTCGAACGCATCGAGGACATCCTGCGCCTGTTCGGTATCGACGGCAGTTCGATCTGCCTGGAAATCACCGAGCATGTGGTGGTGCAGGACCTGGCCCGGACCCAGGTGACCCTGCGCGGCCTCAAGCGGATGGGCGTGCAGATCGCCATCGACGACTTCGGGACCGGGTACAGCTCGCTGTCCCATCTGAAGGCGCTGCCGGTGGATGCGGTGAAGATCGATCGCGGTTTCGTACAGCGGCTCGGCGCCAGTACCGACGACCTGGCGATCGTGAAGTCCATCATCGGCCTGGCCGGATCGTTCGGGCTGGGTGTGGTCGGTGAAGGTGTGGAGACGCCGGTCGCCGCCCGCACGCTCGTCGGGCTGGGGTGCTACCGGGCCCAGGGATTCCTGATCGCCAAACCGATGCCGGGCGCACTGGTGGAAACCCATCTGGCCGACGGCCGGATTCCGCTCGACCTGGATCTGCCGCACGCCGGACGGGGTGCCGCCTCCGGCTGAACCGGGGGAGCTCGGCGTAGTTGTTCGGCCGCTGTTCACCAGGCGTTCGGCGGCCCGGTTCCGGCGGGCACCCGGCCGCCAGCACGATCGGGCGGGTGCGAATCGTTCAGCTCGCCAACTTCTACGGCCCGCGATCGGGCGGGCTGCGCACCGCCCTGCACCACCTCGGCGCCGGATATGCGGCCGCCGGACACGATGTGGTGCTCATCGTTCCCGGGCCACGCCGGCACGAGGAGATCCTGCCCTCCGGGGTGGTACGGATCAGCCTGCCCGCCCCGGCGATCCCGTGGACCGGGGGATACCGGGCGGCGGACCCGCGGCGGGTGGCCGATGTGCTGACCGGATTGCGCCCGGATGTCCTGGAGGTCTCCGACCGGCTGACGCTGCGCGGATTCGGCCGCTGGGCGGCGCGGCACGGCGCGGCCGGGGTGATGATCTCGCACGAACGCCTGGACCGGCTGCTCGGTCAGCTCCTGCCCGCGGGAGTGGCGCGGCGGTGCGCCGATATCGCCAACCGGCGCACCGCCGCCGAATACGACATGGTCGTCTGCACCACCGAGTTCGCGCGCGAGGAGTTCGACCGCATCGCGGCCCGGAATGTCGAGCTGGTGCCGCTCGGTGTCGATCTGGAGCTGTTCAGCCCGGCTCGGCGCGACGACGAATTGCGGGCCCGGCTCGGGATCCCCGGTGTGCCACTGGTGGTGCATTGCGGCCGGCTCTCGGTGGAGAAGCGGGTGGACCGCAGTATCGAGGCCGTCGGTGCGCTGCACCGGGCCGGGGTGCCCGCCCGGCTGGTGGTTGCGGGGGACGGCCCGCGCCGTGAGGCGTTGCAGCGGCGGGCCCGGCAGTTGCCCGAGGTGCCCGGTGGCGGGACCGCGGTGCATTTCACCGGGTTCATCAACGACCGCTCCCAGGTCGCGAAGCTGCTGGCCACCGCGGATGTCTCGCTGGCGCCCGGCCCGCACGAGACCTTCGGGCTGGCGGCGCTGGAGGCCCTGGCCGCCGGGACGCCGGTGGTGGCCAGCCGCTCCTCGGCCTTGGCCGATATTGTCACCACCGAATGCGGCGCGGTCGCCGCGGACCGGCCGCACGCCTTCGCCCGGGCGGTCACCGAGGTGCTGGCGATGTCACCGGATCTCCGGCGGGCGGCGGCCCGCACCCGGGCCGAGCAGTTCACCTGGCCCCGGGCGGTGGCGGGCATGCTCGCGCTGTACTGACCGGTCAGGCCGACGGGCACTCCTGATCGCCCGAACAATTCAGGTGGACGTCGAGGACCCGGGCGCCGGGGCCTTCGGACCCCAGATGGTCGTGCTCGTTGACCAGTTTGCAGCTGCCCAGCGACAGGCAGCCGCAGCCGATGCAGCCGGTGAGGTTGTCGCGCAGCCGGACCAGCTGGGTGATGCGTTCGTCCAGATCGCCGCGCCAGGCGGTGGACAGGGTCTCCCAGTCGCGCCGGGTCGGGGTGCGGCCTTCGGGCAGCCGGTCCAGGGCCTCCCGGATCTCGCTGAGCGGAATCCCCACCCGCTGGGAGATCCGGATGAAGGCGACCCGGCGCAGCGTCTCGCGGGTGTACCGGCGCTGGTTGCCGCTGGTCCGACGACTCGATATGAGACCTTCACGTTCGTAGAAATGCAACGCGGATACTGCAACTCCGCTACGCTCGGAAAGCTGCCCGGGGGTCAGTTCCTTGCTGCGCCAGTCCGTGGCCGTCATGCGCCCTCCTCCACTCACAACCTGAACAATACTTCAGGTTATCTCTGGTGTCCGGGGAATCGCCGGACCGCACTGTCGCCGGTCGCGTCCCGGCCCGGATGCGTGCCAACACCGCGGCGGCGGATTACGGTCGGAGCATGGGAACCGACGCCGCCCGGCCCGCCCCGCCCGAACCGGCCGCCGATGCACAATTGGCTGTCACCTCCGAGGTGGGCAGGCTGCGGACGGTGCTGCTGCACCGGCCGGGCGACGAACTGCGCCGGCTCACCCCCAGCAACAACGACCAGCTGCTCTTCGACGGCATCCCCTGGGTGGAACGCGCCCAGCAGGAGCACGACGAATTCACCACGCTACTCGCCGACCGCGGGGTCGAAGTACTGCTGCTCGCCGATCTGCTCGCCGAAACACTGCAGGTCAGCGGTGCCGCCCGGATCCAGGGCATCGCCGCCGCCGTCGACGCCCGGCGGCTGGGCCACGATCTGGCCGACCGGCTCGCCGCCCATCTGCGCAGCGTCCCGGCCGGTGACCTGGCCGATGTGCTGACGGCCGGGATGACCTTCGACGAACTGCCCTTCGGGCCCGACACCACCTCCCTGGTCCGGCGCATGCACCACGGCGGCGACTTCGTCGTGGATCCGCTGCCGAACCTGCTGTTCACCCGGGATTCCTCGTTCTGGATCGGCCCTAAGGTGGCCATCACCTCGCTGGCCCTGCCGGCCCGGATCCGGGAGACCTCGCTGACCGACCTGGTGTACGCCTTCCACCCGCGGTTCCTCGGAGTCCGGCGCGCCTACGAATCGCACACCGCCCCGATCGAAGGCGGCGATGTGCTGTTGCTGGCGCCCGGCGTGGTGGCCGTCGGCGTCGGCGAACGTACCTCACCGGCCGGGGCCGAGGCGTTGGCGCGCAGTCTCTTCGACGACGATCTGGCCCATACCGTGCTGGTGGTCCCGATCGCCCAGAACCGGGCGACCATGCACCTGGACACCGTGTGCACGATGGTCGACACCGATGCCGTGGTGATGTACCCGGGCGTACGGGAAACCCTGTCCGCGTTCACGATCCGCCGCGCCGACGACTATCCGGTGACCGGCCGGATCGAAATCGGCGGACCGGATCCCTTCCTGCCTGCGGCCGCCGGCGCCATGGGGATCGACAGCATCCGGGTGATCGACACCGGCCGCGACGGTGTCACCGCCGAACGGGAACAGTGGGACGACGGTAACAACACCCTGGCGCTGGCGCCCGGGGTGGTGGTCGCCTACGAACGCAACCAGATGACGAATTCCCGATTGGCCGCGGCGGGTATCGAGGTGCTCACCATCCAGGGGTCCGAACTCGGTTCCGGCCGGGGCGGTCCGCGCTGTATGTCCTGCCCGGTCTCCCGGGCGCCGATCGCGACCGGGCGAGGGTGAGCGGGCCGTGCACGGAATCGATATCGACCAGGAATCGGCCACCCCGCCGTATGCGCAGCTCCGTGCGGCGGTGATCGATCGGGTGCGCACCGGTGTGCTCCCGGCCGGCAGCAAACTGCCGACCGTGCGCGCCCTGGCCGCCGAACTCGGCCTGGCCGCCAACACCGTGGCGCGCGCCTACCGGGAGCTGGAGGCCGACGGAGTGCTGGAGACCCGCGGCCGGCTGGGCACCTTCGTGGCCTCCTCCGGTGATCCCACCCGGGACCTGGCCGGGCGCGCCGCCTCCGAATACGTCGCCACCGTGCGCCGGCTCGGCCTGGACGATGCCGCCGCGCTGGCCTTCGTGCGGGCGGCGCTGAACGGCTGAACCACCGGCGTCAGCGCCAGCTCGGCAGCCACAGATGCTGCTCCCAGCTGGTCTGGCTGATCGGCTGGGCCGTCAGAATCGGCCACAACCAGATGAAGTTGACGATTACCAGCGCCAGATAGATGCAGACGATCAGCAATCCGAGTGAGGCCCGTTCGTCGGTTCGGGCGGGCAGGAAGGTGCCGTCCGGACTGCGCGGTAGCGAGGCCGTCCGGGCGCGGCGGCCGCCGCCGTTGAGGATGTCACCGAGGACCAGCGCCACCCCCATGGCCAGGAACGGTGCCATCACCACCGCATAGAAGTAGTACATCTGGCGGTCCAGCGTGGCGAACCAGGGCAGCCATGCGGCG
This sequence comes from Nocardia sp. KT25-26, assembly GCF_056627695.1. Classification (NCBI taxonomy): domain Bacteria; kingdom Bacillati; phylum Actinomycetota; class Actinomycetes; order Mycobacteriales; family Nocardiaceae; genus Nocardia; species Nocardia sp. KT25-26. The sequence continues at coordinate 1,163,677 of NZ_CM152813.1, forward strand.
CCGTAGCCGACCAGGACGGCCGCATAGCGCCAGTCCTGGCGGACCACCGACCGCCACACCATCCAGGCCAGGGCCGGGAAGGCCACCCACCACAGGGCCGGGGTGCCGATCGCCATGACGGCCTTGACGCAGTGCTCACCGGAACACCCGCTGACCGGGCCGTCGACGTAGTAGTACAGCATCGGCCGCAAACCCATCGGCCAGGTCCACGGCTTGGACTCCCAGGGGTGCTGGTTGCCGGCCGAGTTGGTCAATTCGGTGTGGAACTCCATCGACCGGGCGCTGTAGTACCAGAGCGAGCGCAGGGCATCGGGGACGATATGCGACCAGAACCCGCCGGTGCCGATCGGATCCTCGGTGTTGAAGGTGTTTCCGGGCATATGCCGGTAGATGCTGGTCTCATTGACGAACCAGCCCCAGTAACTCGCCAGGTAGGTCAGCAGCGGTATCAGTGTCAGCGCGTAGAGGGCCGGTCCGACATCGCGGATCAGGGTGCCCAGCCACGGCCGCCGCACCCCGTACGCCCGCCGGGCGGCCACATCGAAGGCGACGCTCATCAGGCCGAAGAACATGATGAAGTACAGCCCGGACCATTTCGTGCCGCAGGCCAGGCCGAGCAGTACTCCGGCGCCGAAGCGCCACCAGCGCACACCGAGCCGCGGACCCCAGGCGGTGATCCGGATCCGGCCCTCGAGATCGACCCGGGCCAACCGTTCCCGCACCTGATCGCGGTCCACGATCAGGCAGCCGAAGGCACCGGTGACCAGCACCGCCATGAAGATGTCCAGCATGCCGAGCCGGGAGGACACGAAGGTCAGCCCATCGGCGATGAGCAGGATTCCGGCGAAGGCGCCGATCAGTGTGGACCGCGACATGCGCCGCACGATCCGGATCACCAGCAGCACCAGCAGGGTGCCGGCGACCGCCGCGGAGAACCGCCAGCCCCAGGCGTTGTAGCCGAAGATCGCCTCACTCAGCGCGATGAACTGCTTACCGACCGGTGGATGCACCACCAGGCCGTAGCCGGGGTTGTCCTCGACTCCGCCGCCGGTGAGCATCTGCCAGGCCTGCGGAGCGTAGTGCTTCTCGTCGAAGACCGGGGTGCGGGCGTTGGTGGGGTAGTTCAGATAGGTGAACCGGGTGATCGCGGCGATCGCGGTGAGCACGGCGGTGACCACCCAGCCCCGCGCGGTGTCCAGCGGCCCGAAGTCCGGGGCCGGGCGCAGCGGTGCCGGACTCACCCAGGGCGCGGCCGGGGTACGCGGGCGCGGTTCGGTCACCTGGGTCACGCCTGCGATCGTATGCGGTCGGCGGTACCGGCCGCGCCACCCGGGTCGGGCCCGGCAGCCTCGATGTGACCCGGTGAACCCGGGCGGGGCGTGCTCCGGTGCGGTGTCACAATGGTCGCGCCGCGGGCCGTCGGGCCCCGGCGTGACGGCGAGAGGCGGATTCGCAGGTGGCAGTGGGCAAGCTGATCTTGGCGGCGACGCCGATGGGCGATGTGGACGATGCCTCGCCCCGGTTGCGGGCGGCGCTGGGCAGCGCCGAGGTGATCGCCGCCGAGGACACCCGCCGGACCCGCGCCCTGGCGAAATCCCTCGATGTGACCATTACCGGCCGGGTGGTGAGCTTCTACGACCATGTCGAGACCGCCCGGATTCCGGCGTTGCTCGACGACCTCGCGGCCGGGCGGTCGGTGCTGCTGGTGACCGATGCCGGGATGCCGTCGGTGAGCGACCCCGGTTTCCGGCTGGTCGCCGCCGCTGTCGAGCAAGGCCTGCCGGTGACCTGCCTGCCGGGACCGTCGGCGGTGACGACCGCGTTGGCGCTGTCCGGCCTACCGGTGGAGCGGTTCTGTTTCGACGGTTTCGCACCGCGCAAATCCGGGCAGCGCCGCACCTGGCTACGCAGCCTGGCCACCGAGCCACGGGCCTGTGTGTTCTTCGAATCACCGCACCGGCTGGCGAGTTGTCTCGCCGATGCGGTCGCCGTACTCGGGCCGGACCGGCGGGCCGCGGTCTGCCGTGAACTGACCAAGACCTACGAGGAGGTCCGCCGCGGCACCCTCGGCGAGCTGGCCGAATGGGCTGGTGCCGGAGTGCGTGGCGAGATCACCGTGGTCTTGGCGGGCGCCGCACCGCGGGCCGCCGAACCCGCCGATCTGGTCGGCGAGGTCGACGAGCTGGTGGCCGACGGGATGCGCCTCAAGGAGGCGTGCGCCGAGGTCGCCGCGGCCACCGGGGTGTCACGGCGGGAACTCTACGACGCCGTACTGGTCGCGCGGAACCGCTGAGCGCGTATCGCGTTCGCGGCTGTGCCGACGCCGGCGGTGCGCAGGGGGCCGTGCCGACGCCGACGGTGTGTCAGTCCTCGGGGGCCACGTACCGTGGGAACACCGGGGCCGGGGCGGGCAGATCGGTACCGGGCACCAGCGGGGTCGCCAGATCTGCGAAGGTGCGCCCGTCCTGGGCCAGCAGGTCCAGGATCTTGGCCGCCGAACCCGGCATCACCGGCTGGACCAGGATCGCCACGATCCGGACCACCTCTAGGGTGACGTACAGCACGGTGGCCATCCGGGCCAGATCCTCCGGGGTGCCCGATTTGCGCAGCGCCCACGGCGCCTGGGCGGAGAAGTACCGGTTGGTCTCGCCCAGGGTCAGCCAGATGGCCTCCAGGGCCAGATGCATCTGCTGGCCGTCGAACTCGGTGCGGCAGCGGTCCAGCAGGGCATTCGCCTGCTCCAGCAGTGCGGTGTCCTCGGCGGTGAATTCGCCGGGCTGCGGCACCGCCGCCCCGCAGTTCTTCGCCACCATGGTGAGGCTGCGCTGGACCAGGTTGCCGAATTCGTTGGCCAGGTCGGCGTTGATCCGCGCGGCGATGGCCTCCGGGCTGTAGCTGCCGTCCTGGCCGTAGGAGATCTCCCGCAGCAGGAAGAAGCGCAGTTGGTCCAGGCCGAAGGTCTGCACCAGTTCGAGCGGGTCGACGACGTTGCCGACCGATTTCGACATCTTCTCGCCCTTGTTGTACAGGAAGCCGTGGACGAAGACCCGCTTCGGCAGTTCGACGCCGGCCGACATCAGGAATGCGGGCCAGTACACGGTGTGGAACCGGGTGATGTCCTTGCCGATGATGTGCACATCGGCCGGCCAGAACGTGCCGAATGCCGCCGAATCGGTATCCGGGAAGCCGACACCGGTCAGATAGTTGGTCAGCGCGTCCACCCACACGTACATCACGTGATCGGGATGGCCCGGCACCGGAATACCCCAGTCGAACGTGGTGCGGGAGATGGACAGGTCCTTCAACCCGGCCTTCACATAGCTGACGATCTCGTTGCGCCGGGTGGCGGGCAGGATGAAGTCCGGCTGCTCCTCGTACAGTGCGAGCAGCTTGTCCTGGTAGGCCGAGAGCCGGAAGAAGTAGTTCGACTCCTCGGTCCAGGTGACCGGGGTGTCGGTCTCGGTGGCGACCCGGGTGCCGTCCTCGCGGACCGAGGTCTCCTCCTCGGTGTAGAAGGCCTCGTCGCGGACCGAGTACCAGCCCGAGTAGTTGCCGAGGTAGATATCACCGTTGGCCAGCATCCGCTCCCACAGGGCGACGCTGGCGGCGTGGTGGTCGGCGTCGGTGGTCCGGATGAACCGGTCGTAGGAGATGTCGAGCGCCTTGTCCATCTGCTCGAACACGTTCGAGTTGCGCGCCGCCAGGTCCTGGACCGGGATGCCCTCGGCCGCCGCGGTCTGCTGCATCTTCTGGCCGTGTTCGTCGGTGCCGGTCATGAAGAACACGTCGTAGCCGTCGAGGCGCTTGAACCGGGCGAGTGCATCGGTGGAGATGTACTCGTAGGCGTGCCCGATGTGCGGCGCCCCGTTCGGGTACGCGATGGCGGTGGTGATGTAGAACGCCGGCGCGGCGGCGTCGGCGGTCCGGTCGGCGGCGGGTGCGGTGCGGTCGGCTGCGCTCATGGTGTGTCTACTGTAATGCGCGTGCCGATGCGGGCCGCAGTGAATATCCCCGACCGTGCCGCCGGCGGGCAGCAGCGCCGATGCGAAGGAGACCCCGATGAGCAGTAAACGTCCCGCCCCGCCGCTGCCGGAGCCGCTGGCGCCGATCGTCGATGCGCATACCCACCTGGATGCCTGCGGTGCCACGGATGCCGCATCGATCGGCGAGATCGTCGACCGGGCCGCCTCGGTGGGGGTGGGACAGGTCGTGACCGTCGCCGACGATCTCGCGGCGGCACAGTGGGCGGTGCGCGCCGCGCACGACGATCCGCGGGTGTATGCCGCGGTTGCCCTGCATCCGACCCGGGCCGGGGATCTGGACGCCGCGGCGCGGGCCGAGCTGTCCCGGCTGGCCGCGGATCCGCGGGTGGTGGCGGTGGGCGAGACCGGGCTCGACTACTACTGGCCGGGCAAGCTCGACGGCTGTGCCGATATCGAAACGCAGATCGAAGCTTTCCGCTGGCATATTGATCTTGCCAAGCGGATCGGAAAACCGCTGATGATCCACAACCGGGAGGCCGATCACGATCTGCTGACCGTGCTGCTGGACGAGGGTGCCCCGGAAAAAGTGATCTTCCATTGTTTCTCTTCCGACACCACTATGGCGCAGGCCTGTGTCGCGGAGGGGTATGTGCTCAGTATTTCCGGAACGGTCAGCTTCAAGAATGCGCACGACCTGCGCGAAGCGGTACAGGTGATCCCGGATGAGCAGCTTCTGGTGGAAACCGATGCGCCGTATCTGACGCCGCATCCGTACCGGGGCGCACCGAACGAGCCCTACTGCCTGCCGTATACCGTGCGGGCGCTGGCCGGACTGCGCGGCCAGGATCCGGCCGACCTGGCGAAGATCACTACGGCGAACGCGCGCCGCGTCTACGGGATATGAGCCTCCGCCCGGTCGGGTGAAAGTGCCGATCCCACCTGGTCCGTCGATATCCGATCGTGATCGGAATCTGCCGGTTGTTGCCGAGGTGTTGTAAACGGCGGAATTCGCCGTTATCGTACTGTGACCATGTCCCCCTTTTCGCGGATCAACCAGTCGCGTTCGCCGCTGCTCTACGCTGCGGTGGCCGCATTACTGGTCACCTTGATCGCCGGTGCCGCACTGGCGATCGTGAACCGCAAGACGGTCACCCTGGTCGTCGACAATCGGGTCACCACGGTGTCGACCATGTCGGGTGATGTGCAGGGCGCGCTCGATTCCGCGGAGGTCGAGGTCGGTGACCGGGACCGGGTCCGCCCCGGGCTGGACCGGCCCATCGTCGACGGGGCGCGGATCACCGTCAACCGGGCCCGGCAGGTGGAGTTGACGGTGGACGGCCGCACCGAAGAGGTGTGGACCACCGGGCTCACCGTCGCCCAGGCGCTGGCCGAATTCGGCATCGCCGGCGATACCCATGCGATGCCGGCGCGGACGGCCGACCTGCCGCCCGCCGGGGCCGAGCTGCAGGTGTCCAGTCCGCGCACGGTGACGTTGATCGACGGTGACGCGCCGCCGGTCGAGCTGACCCTGGCCGCGCCGAATGTCGGCGAACTGCTCGCCGTCGCCGGCGTGCCGCTGGTCGAGCAGGACGCCGTGCAGCCGCCGGCCGACACTCCGCTGGCCGACGGGATGCAGGTGGAGGTGACCCGGCAGCGGGTGGTCGAGCAGGTGGAGACGCTGCCGCTGGAGCCGGAGGAGAACGTCGTCGAAGACGTCACGATGAATATGAGCCGGACCGTCGTGGAGGACCCGGGTGTGCCCGGCGAACAGCGGGTCACCTTCGCGGTCACCCTGGTCGACGGCGTCGAAGTCGGCCGGGAACAGGTCGCCGCCGAGGTGTTGGTGCCCGCCCAGCCGAAGACGGTCCGGCAGGGTGCCAAGCCCGGCACCGAGGTGCCGCCGGTACAGGACGGTCACCTCTGGGACGCACTGGCCGAATGCGAGTCCAACGGCAACTGGTCGATCAATACCGGCAACGGGTACTACGGTGGAATTCAGTTCGATCAGAGCACCTGGGAACGGCAGGGCGGGCTGCGCTACGCACCCCGTGCCGATCTGGCCACCCGGGAGGAGCAGATCGCCATCGCCGAGGTCACTCGGGCTCGTCAGGGGTGGGGTGCCTGGCCCGCCTGCACCGGACGGCTGGGGCTGGGCTGAGGCGGTTCCGGCCAGCAGGCCATGGCGGTGTGTGCCACCGTGGTCAGTTCGTCCCGGGTGGCGCCGTCGCAGGCGCCCTGCGACATCCCCTGCAATACCGTGCCGACGTACCGGGCCAGTGCCTGGGCATCGGTTTCGGCAGGTAGCCGGCCGGTGTCGATATCGGCCCGGATCCGGGTGGCGATCGTCGCCACATTCCGGTTGCGCATCGTGCGTAGCAGTTCCGCGACATCGGAGCTGGTCGTATTGATGCCCGCGCTGATCACCAGGCAGCCGTGCGGCCGGCCGGGTCGGGTGTACTCGTCGGCGGCCTCGATCAGCAGCCGGCGAACCGCGGCGCCGGCAGTCGGCTCCTCGGCGAGCGCACGATCGATGAAACCGCCGTACCGGGCCCCGTAGGTCTGCACCACTTCCGCGAACAGCGCCTCTTTCCCGCCGAAGGCCGCATACAGGCTCGGCGGCCGGATGCCCATTTCCTCGGTGAGGTTGCCGATCGAGGTGGCTTCGAAACCGCGCTCCCAGAACAGCCGCAACGCCTTGTCCAGCGCGGCATCGCGATCGAAGGAGCGTGGACGGCCCCGGCGTGGCTCGGTCATGCCACTGATTCTATAGCGGTCGCTAAGAAACGTGCTATGGTCCCGTTCTGTATCGATCACTAAAGAAAGGGTGCGGCATGAGCGCACTGGCAGGGAAGACGGCACTGGTCACCGGCGGCAGCCGGGGGATCGGGCGGGCGATCGCCGAGCGGCTGGGCCGCGACGGTGCCCGGGTCGCCGTGCACTACAACAGCAACGACCAGGCGGCGAAGGAGACGGTCGCCGCGATCGAGGCCGGCGGGGGTTCGGCCTTCGCCCTCCGTGCCGAGCTCGGGGTGCCCGGCGACGCGGCGGCGCTCTGGGCGGCTTTCGATGTGCACGCCGACGGGCTGGACATCCTGGTGAACAACGCCGGCACCGACGGTGTCCGGGAACCGATCGAACGCACCTCCGAGGCCGACTTCGACCGGGTCTTCGCGATCAACACCCGGGCGCCGTTCTTCATCACCAAGCTGGGGCTGGACCGGCTGCGCGACGCCGGCCGGATCGTCAACATCTCGACCGGGCTGACGCGCGGTATGCGCATGCCGGAACTGATGGCCTACACGATGACGAAAGGTGCCGTCGACTCGCTCACCTCGATCCTGGCCAAGCAGGTCGGTGCGCGGGGAATCACCGTCAATGCGGTGGCGCCGGGTGTGGTCGACACCGATATGAACGCGGGATGGCTGCATACGCCCGGAACCGAGGAACAGGTGGCGGGCATGTCACCGCTGCAGCGCATCGCCGAACCTGCCGAGGTGGCCGATATCGTGGGCTTCCTGGCCTCCGGCGATGCGCGCTGGGTCACCGGTCAGTGGATCGACGCGACCGGCGGTGCCCTGCTGTGACGCCGCCCGAGCACCGGGGTTGATAGGTTCTATCGGTGCCCGAACCCGAGAAACCCATCCCGACCGGCGACGATGATCCCGCTCGTGGCCGCGCGGCGCTGCTGGGCCCCGCGGAAGTGCGGACGCTGGCCGAGCGGTTCGGGATCCGCCCGACCAAACAGCTCGGGCAGAACTTCGTGCACGATGCGAACACGGTCCGCCGGATCGTGACGGCGGCCGGGGTCGGCCCGGACGATGTGGTGCTCGAGGTCGGGCCGGGACTGGGCTCGCTGACGCTGGCGCTGCTGGACGTCGTCGATGCGGTGGTCGCGGTGGAGCTGGATCCGGTGCTGGCCGAACAGCTGCCCGGCACGGCCGCCGACCGGGCGCCGGAGCTGGCGGACCGGCTCCGGGTGGTGCACGACGATGCACTCCGGGTCACCGGTGACCGGTTTCCGGAAGCGCCGACCGCGCTGGTGGCGAACCTGCCGTACAACGTCGCGGTGCCGGTGTTGCTGCATCTGCTGGCCGAGCTGCCGAGTATCCGGGTCGCGCTGGTGATGGTGCAGGCCGAGGTGGCCGACCGGCTGGCCGCCGAACCGGGCAACCGGGTGTACGGCGTGCCCAGCGTCAAGGCCGGCTTCTTCGGCACGGTGCGTCGGGCCGGTGCGGTCGGGACGCAGGTCTTCTGGCCGGTGCCGCGGGTCGAGTCCGGCCTGGTGCGCGTCGAGCGGTTCGACGAGCCGCCGTGGCCGACGGATGCCGCACATCGGCAGCGAGTGTTCGAGGTGGTCGATGCGGCCTTTGCGCAGCGGCGCAAGACGCTGCGGGCCGCGCTGTCCGGGTGGGCCGGTTCTCCGGCCGAAGCCGAACGCCGTCTGGTCGCGGCCGGTATCGATCCGCGTGCCCGCGGGGAAACGCTCGATACCGCGGCGTTCGTCCGCCTGGCCGGCGTGCCGCACTCAGCGGCCTGAGCGAGGAGGGCCCCGATCGGCAGCCGCGGATGCGGTGTCGATCGGGGCCCTCGGCACCGATTTCGGGGTCGCCGGTTTCGGTGGATCAGCTCGCGATCTCGTAGCCGGCTTCGTCCACCGCGGCGGCCACATCGCTGTCCGCCAGCGGGCCGGTGCTGTCGACGCGTACCAGGCCGGTGGCCAGGTCGACGTCGACGCTCGTCACGCCGTCGATCTTGCCGATTTCTTCCTTCACCGAGCCGACGCAGTGTCCGCAGGTCATGCCGGTGACGGTGTAGGTGGTGCTGGACATGGCCGCCTCCTTGTTTCACAGTACGGTCCGGGGGTATCTCCGAACAGGTTCGAAGATACCCCCTTGGGGTACCGGATGCAAGGGGTCGGTCAGGTCCGCGCGCGATCGCCGTCGGTGCGCGACCGGCCTTTCCGGAACTGGGGCCGGGAGTCGTCGAGTGCCTCACCGACCATGGTCCGCACCGCACCGCGCCAACCGTAGAGCGGATGGGTGCGCGGCAGGATGTTCGCGCCCGGGTCGTTGCGCAGCTCGGTCATCAACGCCCAGCACAGCGCCAGCATCACCGCCACGAACGGCAATGCCACCAGGATCGTCGCGGTCTGCAGGGCGGCCAGGCCGCCGGCGAACAGCAGGACGGCGGCCACGGTCGCCATCAGCACGCCCCACAGCACAACCAGCCACCGCGGCGGCTGCAGGGCGCCGTTGGCGGTGAGCGAGCCCATCACCAGGGACGCCGAATCCGCGCTGGTGACGAAATAGGTCATCACCAGGATCATCGCGATCCAGGATGTCACGCCCGACAACGGCACCGTGTCCAGCATCCCGAACAGCGACGCCTCGGCATCCGCCGCACCGGCGGCGAGATCCTCGACCCCGGTGAGGGTCACCTCGATCGCGGTACCGCCCATGATCGCGAACCACACCGCGCTCGCCCCGCTGGGCACGAGCAGCACGCCGATCAGGAACTCCCGGATGGTGCGCCCCTTGGAGATGCGCGCGATGAAGGTACCGACGAAGGGTGCCCAGGACAGCCACCAGGCCCAGTAGAAGACGGTCCACGAACCCAGCCAGCTCGAATCGGCGTAGGCGTTGGTCGTGGTCGACATCGGCAGCAGGTTGGACAAGTACGCGCCGACATTGGCGGGCAGGGTGTCCAGGATGTAGACAGTCGGCCCGAACACGAAGATGAACAGCATCAGCAGGGCGGCCAGGAAGACGTTCGAGGTGGACAACCACTTGACGCCACGGTGCAGGCCGGTGAAGGCGGAGACCACGAACGCCGAACCCAGCGCCACGATCACCACCAGTTGGGTGACCTTGCCGCCGTCGACGCCGGCGGTGAGGTGCAGTCCCTCGGCGACCTGGGCGGCGCCCAGGCCGAGGCTGGTGGCGGTGCCGAAGACGGTGGCGAAGACGGCGAGCAGATCGATCGATTTGCCCTGCCAGCCCTGGGCCCGGCGCTCACCGAGCAGCGGAACGAAGGCGGCCGAGAGTCGGTTGCCACGCCCCTTGCGGAACCCGGCGTAGGCCAGTGCGAGTCCGACGATGCCGTAGATGGCCCACGGTGTGAGGGTCCAGTGGAACAGCGTGAACTGCTGGGCGACCTGGGCCGCCTCGGTGGTGCCGGCGGCGACTCCGGTGCGCGGCGGCGGTTCGGCGAAGTGCTGCAGCGGCTCGCCCACGCCGTAGAACATCAGGCCGATGCCCATACCGGCACTGAACATCATGGCGATCCAGGCGAGGGTGCTGAACTCCGGTTTCGAATCGTCCGTGCCCAGCCGGATCCGCCCGAACCGGCTCAATGCGATGTAGACGCACATCACCAGGAAGACGTCGGCGGCCAGCACGAACAGCCAGTCGAAGTTGGCGAGCACCCAGTCCAGGGCGTTGCCCGAGGCGGTGCCGAAGCTGTCCGAGCCGATCGCCGCCCAGGCGACCAGTGCGGCGACGACGACCGCACCGATCCCGATCAGAATCGGGTCCGGTTTCGGGCTTTCCGTGGCTTTGTCCGTTTCAGGAGCGCGCGTCGGCGCATCTGAATCCATCACGATGTCCTTCTCGTTCGACTCGGTGGTCGTTGTGCAATCCATCCACTATGGCCGGTGGTGGGTCATAGTGCCCGACGGCGCGCCGTCGCACCGGGTACCCGGCCCGCTCGTCGAGCGGGCCGGACCCGGTCGCAACCAGTAAGCTTGGGCACCGTGCTGTCAGTTGTGCCCAGCCCGGTCGTGGTGCGTGCGCCGGCCAAGGTGAACCTCCATCTCGGGGTCGGTGATCTGCGCCCCGACGGCTATCACGACCTGACCACGGTGTTCCAGGCCCTGTCGCTGAACGACGAGGTCGAGATCGCGCCGGCCGGTTCCCTGCAGGTGCGGGTCACCGGCGAAGGCGCCGCTCAGGTACCCACCGACCGGACCAACCTGGTGTGGAAGGCGGCGGTGCGGCTGGCGCATCTGGCCGGGCGAGCCCCGCTGGTGGAGTTCACCATAACCAAAGGTATCCCGGTGGCCGGCGGGATGGCCGGGGGGAGTGCCGATGCGGCCGCCGCGCTGATCGGCCTGAACGAGCTGTGGGAGCTGGGCCTGACCCGGGAACGGCTGTTCGAGATCGCCACCGAACTCGGCAGCGATGTGCCGTTCGCCCTGCACGGCGGAACGGCGTTGGGCACCGGCCGCGGTGAACGACTGCTGCCGGTGCTGTCCCGGAATACCTTCCACTGGGTTCTCGCCTTCGCCAAGGGCGGCTTGTCCACACCGGAGGTGTTCCGGGAGCTCGACGAGCTGCGCGAAGCCGGTGATCCGCCCAGGCTCGGTGATCCGCAGCAGCTGATGCAGGCGCTGGCCGGTGGCGACCCGGAAGCCCTCGCGCCGCTGCTCGGCAACGACCTGCAGGCCGCCGCGCTCTCGCTGCGCCCGGATCTGCGCCGCACCCTGCGGGCCGGCGTCGAGGCCGGCGCGCTGGCCGGGCTGGTGTCGGGTTCCGGTCCCACCTGCGCGTTCCTGTGCCCGGATGCCGAATCCGCCGTGTCGGTCGCCGCGGAACTGTCCGGTGCCGGAGTGTGCCGCAGTGTCCGCACGGCCGAGGGGCCGGTCGCGGGCGCCCGGGTGCTCGGCGGCGAAACGGCCGGTCACCGGTAGCGGCTCCCGGCCGCCGCCTGCGCCGGCGAGTCCGCTGAGTAGGCTCGACCGACGGAAACACCCGCCGGACCGGCGGGCAGCAGTGCAGCACCATGCGGAGAGGCGGGCGAGCGGTACCGATGTCCAACCTGATCAATCTCGAGCAGGTCGACAAGAGTTTCGGGATCAAACCGCTGCTCGACGACGTCTCGCTGGGCGTGCACGCCGGTGAGCGGATCGGAGTGGTCGGGCTCAACGGCGGCGGTAAGACCACCCTGCTGGAGGTGCTCACCGGGATCGAGGAACCCGACAGCGGCCGGGTGTCCCGGATGGGCGGCCTGCGCATGGCGGTGGTCACCCAGCGCGGTGTCCTCCCGCGGGGCGCCACGGTGGGGGCGGTGGTGCTGGCCGGATTGGCCGACGACGCCGGGACCACGACCATCGCCGAGCACGAATGGGCCGCCGATCCACGGATCCGGTCGGTCCTCGACGGCATCGGCATCGCCGAGCTGGGGTTCGACACCTCGGTCGACAATCTGTCCGGTGGGGAGCGTCGCCGGGTGGCCCTGGCCGCCGCACTGGTGCGCGACCTCGACCTGCTGGTGCTCGACGAACCGACCAACCACCTCGACGTGGAGGGTGTGCAGTGGCTGGCGCAGCATCTGCTGAACCGGCGCAGTGCCCTGGTGGTGGTCACCCACGACCGCTGGTTCCTGGACACCGTCGCCACCCGTACCTGGGAGGTCGTCGGCGGCAAGGTGGAGACCTACGAGGGCGGCTACGGCGACTGGATCTTCGCCCGGGCCGAACGGGCCCGCCAGGCCGAGGCCAGCGAGGCGCGCCGGCAGAACCTGGCCCGTAAGGAGCTCGCCTGGCTGCGCCGCGGGGCCAAGGCGCGCACCTCGAAACCGCGCTACCGGGTCGAAGCCGCCGAGGCCCTGATCGCCGACGTCCCGCCGCCGCGGGACAGTGTGGCGCTGGCCGCCTTCGCCCGTAAGCGCCTCGGCCGGGTGGTGATCGAACTCGAGGACGTCACCCTGGCCGCCCCGGACGGCCGCGAACTCGTGCGCGACCTCACCTGGCGGCCGGCACCGGGGGAGCGGCTCGGTCTGGTCGGTGTGAACGGTTCGGGTAAGACCACACTGCTGCGGGCCCTGGCCGGCGATGCGGAACCCGCGGCCGGGCGGCGGATCCAGGGACAGACCGTGCAGATCGGCTGGCTGCGGCAGGAGCTCGACGACCTGCCCACCGATATGCGGGTGCTGGAAGCGGTCCAGGCGGTGAAGAACCGCATCACCCTGGGTGACAAGGAGATCTCCGCCGGTCAGCTCGCCGAGCGGCTCGGATTCAGTGCGGCCCGGCAGCGCACCCCGGTGGGCGACCTGTCCGGGGGTGAGCGGCGGCGGCTGCAACTGACCCGGATCCTGATGTCGGAACCGAACGTGCTGCTGCTCGACGAACCGACCAACGACCTGGATATCGACACCCTGCAGCAACTCGAGGATCTGCTGGACAACTGGGCCGGCACCCTCGTGGTGATCAGCCACGATCGTTACCTGATCGAGCGGATCTGCGATTCCACCTGGGCCCTGTTCGGCGACGGCAAGCTCACCAACCTGCCCGGGGGTATCGATCAATACCTGCAGCGACGTGCCGAGCGCGACGCCACACCGGCGGCCCGCACCGGCCCGGCGAAGGCCGCGACCACCGATGCGGCCGCATACCGGGCCGCCCGCAAGGAGCTGGCCCGGCTGGAGCGCACCCTCGACAAGCTGACCGAGCGCGAGGAACGGCTGCACACCGCGCTGGCCGATGCCGCCACCGACCCGGACAAACTGATCAGCCTGAACACCGAGCTCAAGGAGGTGCTCGCCGAGAAGGAGAGCACCGAAATGCGCTGGCTGGAGCTCGCCGAGGACGCGTGAGCGAAATGGCTCAGGCAGTGTGCCCGTTGGCTCAGGCGCCGTGCTCGCCGACCACAACCGGCAGGCAGACCCGCACGAAGTCGCTGCCGAAAGCGGTCAGGCCGACACTGCGGTAGCCGACCTTGGTGCCGAACCCGGCCCGCTTCAGCACCTCCCGCACCTGGCTCTGCGCCTCGATCACCTGGTAGCGGCTGGGGTTGTCCACCGGTTCCCGGAGGAACTCGATCAGGCCCAGCCGGCGCAGGTTGGCCAGGTACTGCGGCACCCGGTTCGGGAAGCGTAGCCCGGCATGTTCACCCAGCACGGTGATCCCGGTGAGAGCCCGGTCCGCGCCGAAGGCGCGCTGCCGACCGGTCCGGATGTCGATCGCCGGCTGCGGACCGTCGATGTGCAGGAAGCGCACCACGCGGGCTTCGTCCGGGGTGAGTTCGGCCAGGATTCCCGGATAGGCGGGATGCGTGTCCGGCGGGACCGCCTGCGTGCTGGCCGACAACCGCAGCAACTGGGCGCCCTGCTCGCGCAGGGTGGTCACCTCCGAATCGGCGGGCTGTGCTGCGCCGGCCGGTAGGCCGAGGGCGTGCCGCAACCGGCCGCGCACCTCGTTCTCGGCCTCGGCGAGCACCTCCTTGGGCGGTGCACCGGCGATGCTGCCGCGCAGCACCGTGACGGTGACGCCGACCGCGGTGTCCAGGGTCCACATCGTCATGCCGGATGCGGCGGTGAGGGCGACCCGGGCGACGCCGGTCGCGGCCCGGACGCCCTGTACCGGGGTGACCGGGGGCCGTGTGGCGGGTGCCGGCGCGGCGCGCCGGGCGAGTTCGGTGGAAGGGGTGTCGTCGCTGGGCGATTCGACGGACGTACTGTCGCCGGGATCGCCGTCTACGGCATCCATGTCTGCGCTACTCCTGTTCCGAAGACCAGAATGTGAGCGTATCCGGCGAGGAGCCCGAGCGCGCCGCCATGGACGAAAAGCAACCATTCGTCCTGTTTGATCGCCGATCGCAGCATCTCTACGAAGTCTTGCGGTGAGAGAGCGGACATTTGCCGGGCGATGTACTCGTTGACCTGTTTGCCCTGACGCTGGTTGAACACCGGGTCGGCGAACGCGATCGGGGCGATCGACATCGCCTCACTGGTGATCGTCGCCTGCAGGCTGTCGTACTCGCGGCTGCCCAGCATGAACTTCACCGCGGGCCGCGCCGGGCCGAGGGCCCGGTCGGCGGCCGGCCGCAGGGTGTCCTCGAGCATCTGCAGCGTCCGGTCCGAGCGCGGGCCGTTCAGCAGTTCGTCGCCGATGTTGGCGACGGTGACCACCTCGGTCGAGACCAGGTCGGCGTAGCCGTCGGTGATCTCGTGCTGGCGCTTGATCAGCAGGCCCTGTCGCCACGGGCACCACCATTTGGGTTCGGCCGGGGCGAAGATCATGCTGAGGCCGACCCAGTTGACCACCCAGCCGATGATCACACCGCCCACCGGCAGCACCACCCAGCTGGTCGCGGCGCCGAGGTAGGGCAGCGCCAGATGCAGTGCGCCCACGAGCAGCAGGCCGCAGGGCGCGCCGAAGTAGAAGCCGAAGTTCTGCATGAACCGCAGTTCTTTGGCGCCCAGGACCTGGAACAGCTGATTGAGCAGCTGCGGGCGGGCCTGGAAGTACCGGATCACCATCTGCTTGACGTCGAGCAGCTGATCGATGTTCTCGCCGAGTTCCCGGGTCAGATCCGCGAGGATCTCCGGCAGCTGTTCGCGGACCCGGGCGTGCACCATCTCGCGCACCTGGGTCGGCAGGTTGTACCAGAGCTGCGGGTGTTCCCGGCGCAGGATGGTCTCGACGATGTCCTTGATCTGCTGGTCGGCGACCTCGGCCAAGTGTTCGGCCAGTTTCTCCGGATCCAGTTCCCGGTAGAAGTCGGATACGCTGCCCAATTTGGCGAGCCCCTTGTCCACCGCGATGCTGGCCATTTTGTCGGCGCGGGAAGGCACGATGCCCTGCCAGCCGATTCGGCCGTCGTAGCTCAGCAACGGCAGGACCTGGATTCGCTTCGGCAGATACGGGAAGAGGGTACGGAGTCCGGGCAGCCGTACCCCGTGGAATTTGATCGGCTGGAACAGCATCAGAATGCCGGTCCAGTTGGTGATATAGCCGATCACCCCTGTGAACAACGGGATGGTCAGAATCTCCAGAAGGATGCTCGGGTGCACCCCGAACACGCTCTCCAACACGACACCCTCCTGCCGAATTCCGGTGATCGCCGCCTCACCGGCACCCCAAGTTAGCACCCCCGCGGCGAGCCGACCCTACTGTGAGGCACGGAACGGGGTCCAGATCGCCGTGTGCGCTGCCACAGGGTAGTGTCTGAGACATCACTCACAGAACCTGTCCGGAATGTCGCAGTCTCCGCTGCGGATCGCAACAATGTCGGCACACGCCGTTTCGTGGTAGGTGACAACGGAAGCGATGCAGGGGATCTGCTTCCCGGTGTGTGCCGACCGGATCGCCGGGCAACGGCGAGGCCGGATGGCAACTGTGGTCGGGCAGGAATCGGTGGGCGGATACGTTCACATGGCGACACTTCGGAGTAGGACGTGACAGACGACAGGACCGGACAGGACCTGACCCGAGCCGGTACCCGTTCCGTCGAGCGCAGCTCGGATGTCGAACAGCGCCGGATCAGCAACGAGGCCCGGCTGATCCGCGGCGTGTTCCGGGCCGCGGGGCTGGCCGCCGGGACCGCGGTACGCGGCGGTCAATGGGCGATGGGGACCACCTACGAGGTGACCAGGGAGATCGCGCAGGCCGCGATCGACGGCGAATCGTCCGCCGATATCGCCGAGCGCACCGGAAACGCGCTGCGTGGCATCGCCCGCAGCGCGCTCGGCGTGACCGAAGGGTCGGTTCGCGAGATCGTCAGCTACGTCCCCACTCCGAACGGCTCCGCCCAGCAGGCCGTCGCGGTCGGCCCGTACCTGCGTTCGGCGACCACCGAGGATCTGCGCCGGCGCGGTGATGCGCTGCTGGCCCGCTCGGCGGACGTCTACTTCACCGAGGATGTGCATCCCGCCTACGACCGGATCCTGGACGAGATCGCGCCGGACGAGGCCCGGATCCTGCGCTTCATGGCGCTCAACGGTCCCCAGCCTTCCGTCGACGTGCGGACCAACCGCCCGCTCGGTATCGGATCGGAACTGGTCCAGGGCGATCTGACCTCGGTGCCGGAACAGGCCGGGGTTCGCTACCCGGACCGGGCCCGGTCCTATCTGATCAACCTCAACCGCCTCGGCCTCACCTTCACCTCCGACGACCCCGTCGTGCTGAGCCGCTATATGGTGCTCGAAGTGCAGCCGGTGGTCGAGGAGGCCCTGAAGAAGGCCGGTCGTGCGCCCAAGATCGTCCGCAAGAGCCTGCGACTCTCGGAGTTCGGCGAGGACTTCTGCCGTACCTGCTTCACGATCGGCTCTTGATCCGATAGCAATCTGATACAGATTCCGCAAATCTTCCCGATCGGGTGGGATTGTGGAAGATATGGATCAGGGGCAGTGGGGACACGGGATCGACAGCGACGAGCGCCTGCCGCGCGAGCCGGCTGCGGTCCTGCCCGGTGCGGACGATCCGGTGGTCGCCGGACCGGGACCGGCGCCCGACACCGCCCCCGAGGCGCCGCCGCGACCCGCCGGGCAATCGGCCGGTCTCGACGATGTGACCCGGATCCAACGGCTGAAATATCGATATCTGCGCGCCTTGGACACCAAATCGTGGGACGAGTTCGCCGACACCATGATTCCCGAGGCGACCGCCACCTACAGTGAATACCTGCAATTCGAATCACGCGATGCGTTCATCGCGTTCATGCACAACACCCTCGGTCCGCATGTGATCACCGAACATCGCTGTGACCACCCCGAAATCGATATCGACGGAGACACCGCCACCGGCACCTGGTATCTCGCCGACACCGTGCTCATCCCCGGGCACAACATGCTGCTGCACGGAGCCGCCTACTACACCGACCGATACGTCCGGTGCGACGACGGGGAATGGCGGATCGCGCACAGCGGCTACGAGCGCACCTACGAGGTGGTCGTCTCGCTCAGCGACCTGCCCAGCCTGCGGCTGACCGCCGGCCGCTGGGGGCTCATCGCCCAGGAGAGCGGCGTCGCCGCGGTGGAACGCGATCCCGGCACCATGCCGGTCCGGCGCGAACCGCCCGCCCCGCCCGCCGGCTGATCGGCGGCCCGCCGGAATCAGCGGTGTTCGATGCGACTGACCTCCGAGGGCCTCCGTGGCCACACTCCGCTACCGCCTCCGGCCCACCGGAATCAGTCGGCAGTCGCGACCAGCGGTTCCAGCGTCAGATCCGGATTCTCCTTCTGGATGTACTGCAGCCGCCACTTGTCGCTGAACAGTGCCAGCAGCACCCCGTCGGAACGGGTGAACACCTCCACACCCCGCTGCCGATCCAATGCCGGCGCGGACTCCGCATCGGTGCGCCGGGCCAGTGAATAGCCGAGGAAGTCCAGCTGGGTCTCGACATTGAACTCCGCCTGCATCCGGGCCGTCACCACCTCGAACTGCATCGGGCCCACCGCCGCCAGCACCGGCGAGGCATCGCCGCGGGCATCGTTGCGCAGCACCTGCACCACACCCTCGGAATCGAGCTGATCGATCGCCTTGCGGAACTGCTTGTACTTGCCCGCGCTCTGCGCGCGCAACGCCGCGAAATGCTCCGGCGCGAAGCTCGGAATCGGCGGGAACTCCACCTTCTTGTCCAGATACAGCGTATGGCCCGGCGCGAGTGCGGTGGCATTGACCAGGCCGACCACATCGCCCGGATAGGCGGTATCGACGGTGGAACGCTCCCGGCCGAAGACGGTCAGCGCGTACTTGGTGGCGAACGGGCGGCCGGTCTGGGCGTGCGTCACCACCATGCCCCGTTCGAACTCGCCCGACACGATCCGCATGAACGCCAGCCGATCCCGATGCGCGGTGTCCATCCCGGCCTGCACCTTGAACACCACCGCACTGAACGGGTCCGAGGTCGCGCGTTCGGCGCCGTCGACAGCGGTGCGGGCGCCGGGCGCCGGTGCCAGCTCGACCAGGGTCTCCAGCAGTTGGCGCACGCCGAAGTTGAGCATCGCCGAGGCATAGATCACCGGTGAGGTCTGGCCGGCCAGGAACATCTCCTGATCGTGGACCTGACCGGTGGCCGTCAGCAGTTCGCTCTCCTCGGCCGCGGTGGACCAGGTGTCGCCCTCCCGGGCCTCGGCCTGTTCCGGGCTGAGGGTTTCCTCGGGAGCGATGGTGGCGCCACCCGCGGTACGGGTGAAATGGATGTAGTCCCGGGGCGCACCGGCCGCATCGCGGCGCAGCAGGCCGCGGAAATCGCCCGCGATCCCGACCGGCAGATACAACGGCGTCGGGGTCAGGCCGATCCGCTCGTCGATCTCGTCCAGTAGTTCCAGCGGCTCGCGGCCGGGCCGGTCCCATTTGTTGATCACGGTGATGACCGGGATACCCCGGTGCCGGCACACCTGGAACAGTTTCAGCGTCTGCGGCTCCAGGCCCTTGGCCGCATCGATCAGCATCACCGCGGCATCGACGGCGGTCAGCACCCGGTAGGTGTCCTCGGAGAAATCCGAGTGACCCGGTGTGTCGACCAGGTTGATCACGTTCTCGACATCGGATCCGGCCGCCCGATAATTGAACTGCAGCGCGGTGGAGCTGACCGAGATGCCGCGCGCCTTCTCCATCTCCATCCAGTCCGACACCGTCGACTTCCGGCCCGCCTTGCCGTGGATCGCGCCGGCCTCCGAAATCACCTGGGCATGCAGCGCCAGCGCCTCGGTGAGTGTCGATTTACCGGCATCCGGGTGGGAGATCACCGCGAAGGTGCGACGGCGGGCGGTTTCGGCCGGTAGGCCGCGCAGTGCAGTGGCCGTGCTCTCGGCAGCGTCGGACAAGGAACGAACTCCGTATCTTTTGGCGCAGGCTCCGCCTGCGCGTGTTCCGGCCCTCTTCTGCCTCGCGAATCGGCACTCGAGACTCGAGCCTTCGGCTCATGCGCTTTCGAGTGCCGATTCGCGAGGCGGGCCGGAACGTCGCTCGTAAGACTCGCTCCCGGCGGGGCCGGGTATTGCAGTAATCCTACGGGACCCGAATGTGCTCTGCCTTCGGTGCCTGGACGGCGGGAAGCTGTCGGTTCGGCGACTCCGCCTGTTCGGCAGCTCTTCGGCTCTCGGGCCGGTCCGCACCGTTTTCCAGGGCGTTTGCTACCGGTTCGGGCACTCGAGGTATGGTTGACGGGTTGTCTCGGCGAGGGTGACCGCAGACTCTGCGCTCACCGTGATCGACGCGGCTCGGCCCGCTGGCCGTCGGCGTCGTTTCCTGCTCGCCGGCGAAGAGACCCACCCCCGCTACGGTGTGTGCCACTTCGTGCGCATGCCGCCGTCGGGAAAACTGTGACCAGCCCGGAAGAGCCGTAGGGAGCGCATTCAGTCATGTCCGAGGTCAACCAGCTCGAAGCCACCGTCCGCACCGAGTTCGGCAAGGGCGCGGCGCGCCGCACCCGTCGGGCCGGCAACGTGCCGGCCGTGCTGTACGGCCACCAGACCGATCCGCAGCACCTGTCGGTGAACGCTCAGGACTTCGCCGCCATCCTGCGTGAGCACGGCACCAACGCCGTCATGAACCTGGTGATCGAGGGCAAGGAGCAGCTGGCGCTCACCAAGTCGGTCGTGGTGCACCCGATCCGCCGCTACATCGAGCACGCCGACCTGCTGATCGTGCAGAAGGGCGAGAAGGTCACCGCCGAGGTTCCGGCCGTCGTCACCGGTATTCCGGCCGCGGGCAGCATGGTCACCCAGGAGGCCACCGTGCTGACCCTGGAGGCCGAGGCGCTGAACGTGCCGGAGTCCGTCGAGGTCTCCATCGAGAACGTCGCACCGGGCACCCGGATTCTGGCCGGCCAGGTGCCGCTGCCCGAGGGTGTCACCCTGGTCGGCGACCCCGAGGGCTTGGTCGTGAACGTGGCCGCAGCCAAGCGTGGCGGCGCCGCTGCCGCCGAGGGCGAGGGCGAGACCGCCGAATAATCGCTCCCGCGATACGGTTCGGCCGATGACCGAATCAATTCCCGGGCCCGCTCTGGTCGTCGGGTTGGGTAATCCCGGCCCGGAGTACGAGCGCACCCGGCACAATGTGGGCTTCCTGGTCGCCGACGTGCTCGCCGAGCGCGTCGGCGGCCGGTTCGCCGTACACAAGAAATCCGGTGCCGACCTGCTGCAGGCCCGTCTGGACGGCCGCCAGGTGCTGATCGCCAAGCCCCGGACGTACATGAACCTGTCCGGCCGGCCGGTGGCCGCCCTGGCCCGCTTCTTCTCCGTACCGCCCACCGAGGTCGTCGTCGTCCACGACGAACTCGACCTGCCGTTCGGCTCGATCAAGCTCAAGCGCGGCGGCGGCGAAGGCGGCCACAACGGTCTGCGGTCGATCTCCCAGGCCCTCACCACCAAGGACTATCTGCGCACCCGGATCGGGATCGGGCGCCCGCCCGGCCGGCAGGACCCGGCCGACTACGTGCTGAAGCCCTTCGCCGCACCGGAACGCAAGGAGGTTCCGGTGCTCGTGGAGCAGGCGGCCGACGCCGTGGAGCTGCTGTTGCGGCACGGCCTGGAGGCCGCGCAGAATCGGCTGCACTAGCGCAGCCGTTCCGCGGTCGCGCTGCGGCGCAGCTTGCCCGAGGACGTCTTCGGCAGCGCACCGGGGCCGAGTACCGCGACGGTCCGCGGGCGCACCCCCACCGCGGCGAACACCGCATGGGCGATCTCCCGCTCGATCCGCCGTACCTGACCCGGGTCGGCATGGTCGTTGGATTCCACCACCACGGCGAAGCTCTCCCGCTTCGCGCCCGCGTCCAGCCGGACCGCCACCGCATTGCCGGGCCGTACCCCGGGCACCCGCAGCGCGGCCCGCTCGACATCGGTGGGGTAGATGTTGCGCCCGGCCATGATGATGACGTCCTTGAGCCGGCCGCACACCACCAGCAGGCCCGTTTCGGTGAAGTAGCCCAGATCGCCGGTATCCAGCCAGCCGTCCGGGTCGAGGGCGGGGCGGAACCCGGCCGCCGTGAGATAGCCCGAGGTCACCGCGGGGCCGCGCAATTCGATCACGCCCACCGAACGGGCCGGCACCGGGTTCCGGTCGGCGTCCACCACCCGCCCGTCCAGGTCGTCGACCAGGTAGCCGAGGGTGGGCAGGCGGCGCCGGCTGCCGTGATGGCCGCCGTCGGCGACCGGAACGGCCAAACCACCGGCCGCGAGCAGATCTGCGTCCACGACATCGAGTACCTGCCCCCGGCCGGGTTCCGGGAGCGACACCGCCAGCGTGGTTTCGGCCATGCCGTACACCGGGGTGAGCGCCGCCGGGTCGAGTCCGAACGGCCGGCCGGCCTCGGCCAGCGCGTCCATGGTGTCCGGATCCACCGGTTCGGCGCCGTTCCACATGTATCGGACGGTGGACAGGTCGAAGCTGCCCGGCGCGGCCTGCCGGAGCCGGCGGGCCAGCAGGGCGTAGGCGAAATTCGGTGCCGCAGTGACGGTCCCGCGGTAGCGGTCGAGGAGCTCCGGCCACAGCAGCGGCCGGGTCAGGAAGTCCAGCGGGGTCACGCACACCACTTCGGCGCCGAACTGCATGGGCACGGCGAGGAAGCCGACCATGCCCATATCGTGGAACAGCGGCAGCCAGCTCACCATGACGTCCGAGGAGAGCCGGAACCGGACCCGGCGGAACATGGCGTGCGCATTGACGTGGAAATTGCCGTGCGTGATCTGCACCGCCTTGGGCGATCCGGTGGACCCGGAGGTCAGCTGCAACAGGGCGATATCGGACTCGGCGGTGGGCAGCGGGTCGGTGTCTGCGCCGCTGCGCAACCGGTCCATGCGCACCACCGGGACGCCGCGGTCGAGCAGGATCGGTTCGGCCGCCTCGAACGGGGGACCGAGCACCACCGCGCGAGCGCCGATCATGTGCAGCACGGTCTCGGTGTCGTGCGCCCACAGTGTCGGATCGGTGCGCGGGGTGGGCTGATGCAGCATGGTGATGCAGGCTCCGCGCAGCCAGATGCCCTGACAGGCCGGTGCGATATCGACCGGCAGACCGGCCAGCACCCCGACCGCATCGCAGGGCCCGATCCCGGCGGCGGCCAGGCCACCGGCCATCTGCCGGGCGATCCGGTGGATCTCGCCCCAGGTCTGCCGCAACGGCGCCGCCGGTTCGCCGGTGACCAGTCCCCGCGGCGTGTCCTGCGCCGTGGCGATCATCTCTTCGGTGAACCTGCTCATCGCCGCTGTTCCTCGTCGCGACCGGTGCCGCCTGCGTCCCTCCATGATCCACCCGAAGTGCATCACCGGGCGAGCGCGGCAGCGTGTTCGGGCGAATCCCGGCGGGGCCTCGTTCCGGCGTACAGCCGACCCGGCTACAGGCTGCGTAACGCGTCGACGAATCGGTCGAGCTCGGAATGCTCCACGAAACAGTGCGGGGAGGCCCGGACCACCGCGGACAGCTGCCGTTCGGTCATGTCCAGCAGGGTGGAACCGGCATGGCTCACCGTGACTGTGATGTCCCGGTCGGCCAGCCGGTCGCGCACCTCGACCGGATCGTGCCCGGCCACCGTGAACGAGACGATGCCGCTGTGCTCGACGCCGAGGTCACGGACGGTCACACCCGGGATGTCCGGCAGGGTCTTGCGCAGATACTCGGCCCGCGCGGCGACCGCCGCGTACACCTGCTCGGGGCCGAGCTCCAACAGGTATCGGACGGCGGCGCCCAGGCCGAGGCGGGCCGCCACATCGCATTCCCAGAACTCGAACCGGGATGCGTCCGGTGCCGGCCGGTACTCGCCGGGCGCCGTCCAGGCGGCGCTGTGCAGATCCAGCCGGGCCGGTTCCATGCTGCGGGCCAGTTCCGGCCGCACATACAGGAACCCGGTGCCACGTGGACCCCGCAGCCACTTGCGGCCGGTCGCGGACAGTGCGTCCACCTCGAGTTCGGTTACGTCCAGCGGTAGCTGCCCGGCGGACTGGCACGCGTCCAGCAGCACCAGCGCCCCGGCGGCGTGCGCGATCCGCGCCGCCTCGGCGACCGGGTTGATCAGACCGCCGTTGGTCGGCGCGTGTTGCAGCGAGACCAGCCGGACCCGTTCGTCGAGCAGCTCGGCCAGGGCAGTGGTGTCGAGCCGGCCGGTGTGATCGCTGGGAATACGCTCGACCACCGCACCGCAGGCTCGTGCCCGTTGCAGCGCCGCGATGGCGTTGCTCGCATAGTCGGCGCCGGAGATCAGGATCCGGTCGCCGGAGGTGAGTGGGACCGAGTAGAAGAAATCCGCCCACGAGCGGGTGGCGCTGTCGCTGAGGGCGATGCTGTCCGGGGTGGCGCCGATCAGCGATGCGATATCGGTCTTCACCGCGGCCAGATCGGCCAGCCGCTCGTTAGCTGCTCGGTAACCGCCGACCTCGGCCTCCCGGCGCAGATGCGCGATCACGGTCTCGGTGACGATCCGGGGCGGCAGTGACGATCCGGCGCTGTCCAGGAATATCCGGCCATCGGCCAGACCCGGCGTGTCGGCGCGGATCAGGGTTTCGTCCAGCATGCCTACCGACAGTAGCGACTGTTCGTTCGCGAACTGTTCGGCTCGAGTGTCGGTGGGCGTGGCTACTCTGGGGACAGTCGCTCGAAAAGCAGGGTGGTGGTACGCATGGCGGTCACACTGGCGGGGCCGGGATCGACGGCGCCGGTACCGGACTCGACGCAGTTGTCCACGCGCGCAGCAGCCGAGGCCTATGTGGGTGGTGTGTGTTTCAAATTGGGGCCACCGGGGCTGATCGGCGCCGAACTGGAATGGCTCACCGCGACCGGTGGGTGTTCGGCAGCCACGCCGTCGGCTGCCCCGCGCCCGACGCCGGCGGAGCTCGCCGAGGCGCTGGGGCCCCATGCTCCGCAATCCATCGCACCCGATTCCCCCGCGATCCCGTTGCCCGGCGGTAGCCGGGTTACCGTCGAGCCCGGTGGCCAGATCGAACTCTCCAGCAGCCCCGCCGTCACCGCCGCAGAGCTCTGCGACAATCTTCGCGCCGATACCAGGCGGCTCCACGAACTACTCGAAACCCGCTGCATTCGGATGGTTTCCGCGGCGGCCGACGCCGAACGCCGCGCCCGGCGGGTGCTGCGGCTGCCACGCTATTCGGCCATGGAACGCTCGTTCACCGGCATCGGCCCGTTCGGCAAACTGATGATGTGCAATACGGCCGCCACCCAGGTGAGCCTGGACGCCGGTGCCGATTGCGCCGAGGTCACCGCCCGCTGGTCGGCGCTGTACGCGGTCGGCCCGCCGCTGGTGGCCGCATTCGCCTGTTCGCCGCAGCTGCACGGGGCGCCCGCGGGCAGCTGGGCCTCCCAGCGGATGCGGACCTGGCTACGGCTGGATCCGGCGCGGACCCGGCCCAGCGTGGCCGACTGGACCGATCCGATCGGTGCATACGGCCGCTGGGCCCTCGACGTGCCGTTGCTGTGCGTGCGGCGGACCGGATCCGGTCCGGGCGACTGGGCGGCACCGCCCGGCGCCACCTTCGCCGACTGGCTGGCCGGTGCGCTGGACGACGAGATCGGCCGCCGCCCGGACCGGAGCGATCTGGACTACCACCTGACCACCCTGTTCCCACCGGTCCGTGCCGCCGGACACCTCGAAGTGCGGTACCTGGACGCACAGCCGGGCGAGGACTGGGTGGTGCCGGTGCGCCTGTTCGAAACGCTGATGTCCACGCCGACCGTGGTCGCGGAGGCCCGTTCCCTGGCCGAACCGGTGGCCGACCGGTGGCAGGAGGCCGCCCGTGACGGGCTCGCCGACCCACAGCTGCGCGAGGTGGCGGTGGACCTGCTCGCGCTGGCCGCCGACCACGCCGACCAGTCCGCCGCGGCCGACTTCGCCGCTGCCGCCGCCCGTTGCCGCGCCGCCTGCACCCCCTACCAATGGTCCCGGCCGGACCCGATCCCACCGGAACACCGGCATCGCCCGCCGACCCACCACACCGCTCACCGCAACGGATCCCCCGACGTTCGGAGTAACTCGTGACCGCAGGCTCCACCGATCACCCCGACGCTCACGGTGCGGCAAACCCCGCCGTCCGCGGTACCTCGCGGTCCAGCGCAGTCGGCGACCACGCCCCGCCCGGTGCCGCACATCGTGCCCTCGCCGATGGTGGTGGTGCAGGTTCCGGTTCTGCCGATGCCCACGGTCCGGGCGTCGCCGTCAGCGGTCGCGTCGATCCGCCCGATGCACAGGTCGACCCCGAGGTCGGCAATCCCGGCGCCTCCGAGGGTGGTGTGGCAGGAGCGCCTCGTGGCGCCGACTCCGGCGATGCCGGTGGCCGAGACCTGGGTGGGTCCGTCGCTGTCCGGGCAGAACGGGGCAGGTACGACGGCATCACGGTGGCGCCGTCGAGCGGGGGCGGCGATGCGCCCGCGCGTAGCGGAGCACACAGCGGTAACGCCGACCGGGGCAGCACCGGTTCCGGTTCTGCCGGTGTGTTCGGACGCGGTGTGGCCGACTCGGGTGCCGTTGCCGCAGGCGGTGGCCTCGGCGTCGGTGGCGGCGTGCACGCGGCCGGTGCGGTAGCCGATACCGATCGGCTGCGGGAACGGATCGCGGATGTGCTGGTGCGGGCCCGGGAGCGGACGGCGGCGCTGACCGATGCGGTCGACGAAGCCGATCTCGTCGCCCAGCATTCGCCGCTGATGAGCCCGCTGGTCTGGGATCTGGCCCATATCGGCAATCAGGAGGAGCTCTGGCTGGTGCGCGATGTCGGTGGCCGCGAGCCGGTGCGCGCCGATATCGACGAGCTCTACGATGCGTTCCGGCACCGGCGGGCGGACCGGCCCGCGCTGCCGTTGCTGGACCCGGGCCAGGCGCGCGGCTATGTGCGCACGGTGCGCACGAAGGTACTCGATGTGCTTGACGCGAGCCCGCTGCGCGGACGGGAGCTGGTCGACGGGGGGTTCGCTTTCGGCATGATCGCCCAGCACGAACAGCAGCACGACGAGACCATGCTGGCGACGCATCAGCTGCGCCAGGGCGCACCGGTCCTGGCCGCGCCACCGGCACCCGCCGCCCGGGTGGCGGCCGAGGGCGAGGCGGTGCTCCCCGGCGGTGAGTTCCTGATGGGCACCTCGGCCGACCCCTGGGCACTGGACAACGAGCGGCCCGCACACCCGGTGCAGGTCCCGGGCTTCGCGATCGAGGTCGCGCCGGTGACCAACGCGCGATACCTGGAATTCATGGCCGACGGCGGCTACCGACGGCCCGAACTGTGGTCCGAGCGCGGCTGGGCGCACCGGCAGCAGGCCGGGCTGACGGCACCCCAGTTCTGGGAGCAGGACGCCGACGGCACCTGGTGGCGGCGGGTGTTCGGGGTGCGGATGCCGGTCCGGCCGCAGCAGCCGGTGGTGCACGTGTGCTGGTTCGAGGCCGAGGCCTTCGCCCGCTGGGCCGGTAAACGGCTGCCGACCGAGGCCGAATGGGAGAAGGCGGCCCGGTTCGACCCCGCCACCGGGGAATCCCGCCGCTATCCGTGGGGCGCGGCCGACCCGGACGAGACGACGGCCAACCTGGGCCAGCGGCATCTGGAACCGGCCGAGGTCGGTGCCTACCCGGCCGGGGCCTCGGCGACCGGGGTGCACCAGCTGATCGGCGATGTGTGGGAGTGGACCGCATCGGGCTTCAGCGGCTATCCGGGGTTCCGTGCCTTCCCGTACCGGGAGTACTCGGAGGTGTTCTTCGGTGGCGATTACCGGATGCTGCGGGGCGGCTCCTTCGGCACCGACCCGGTCGCCTGCCGGGGCACCTTCCGCAACTGGGACCACCCGATCCGCCGGCAGATCTTCGCCGGGTTCCGGCTGGCCCGCGATCTGCGGCCGGGGGAGTGCTGATGTGCCGGCACCTGGCCTATCTCGGCCCACCGGCGCCGGTCGGGGAACTGCTGGTGCGCGGTCCGCATTCGCTGCAGGTGCAGGCGTGGGCGCCGCGGGAGATGCGGGGCGGCGGCACCGTCAACGTCGACGGTTTCGGCGCCGCCTGGTGGCGGCGCGCGGAGGTCGGCACGCACAGCACCCGGCCGGTCGTCACCCGATACCGCAATCCGGCGCCGATCTGGACCGATCCGGCGGTCGAAGAGGTACTGGGGCAGATGGAGTCGTCCGCGGTGCTGGCGGCCGTCCGTTCGGCCACGCCCGGTATGGCGGTACAGCGCGACGCCTGCGCCCCGTTCATCGACGAACACCGCGCGTTCAGCCACAACGGCGTCGTGCCGGACTGGCGCGCGACGCTGAGTGCGGTACTCGCCGATCTGGACGAGGCGGTGGCCGCCCGGGGTGCGCAACCCCCGTTCGGGACTCCCGCCGCGCTGCTCGACGCCGAAGCCCTCACCGATTCGGCCGCCCTGTGGGTGCTGCTGCGGGGACTGCTCACCGTGCCCGGCGCCGACGCCCCCCTGTTCCCGCCGTCCGCGGCGCTGCGCCTGCTGACCGGGGCGGTGCTGGCCCGGCAACCGGAAGCCCGGCTCAACCTGCTGCTGGTGGACGAGACCGGGGCCTGGGCGACGACCTGCTACCACTCCCTGTCGGTGCTGGTCGCCGACGACTACACCGTGCTGGCCTCCGAGCCGTACGACTCCGATCCGCGCTGGCAGCCGGTTCCCGATCGGCAGCTGGTGGCCGCCGGCCCGGGCCGATGCGAGATCACCGCACTCACCGAGAGGGTCACCGCATGACCGAACCCACGCTGGAAATCCACCTGACCGAGGCGGATCTGGCCGAAGCGCTGCGCGACGATGCCCGGCACGGCTTGTCCGGTACGCCGAAATCGCTGCCGCCCAAGTGGTTCTACGATGCGCACGGCAGTGAACTGTTCGAGCGGATCACCGCGCTGCCCGAGTACTACCCGACCCGCACCGAGCGAGCCCTGCTCGACCGGTTCGCCGGTGCGATCGCCGCGGCGCAACCGCAGGTCCTGGTCGAACTGGGGGCCGGCTCGGCCGCGAAGACACGGCTGCTGCTGGACGCCTTCACCGCCACCGGCAGCCTGAAGACATATGTCCCGCAGGATGTCTCGGAATCGGCCCTGCGTGGGGCGGCGCGCGAGATCGCCGCCGGCTACCCGGGCCTGGAGGTACACGGCGTGGTGAGCGACTTCACCGACACGCTGCAGACACTGCCGCGCGGCGGTCGTCGGATGATCGCCTTCCTCGGCGGCACGCTCGGCAATCTGGTCCCCGCCGAACGCGCCGAGTTCCTGGCCGGGGTGCAGGAGGTGCTGGAACCGGGCGAGCATCTGCTGCTCGGCGCGGGGCTGGTCACGGACCCGGCGGTGCTGGTACCCGCCTACGACGATGCCGCCGGGGTCACCGCGGAGTTCAACCGCAACGTTCTCCGGGTACTGAATCGCCGCCTCGCCGCCGATTTCCGGCCCGAGAACTTCGAGCACATCGCCCTGTGGGACGCGGACGACGAATGGATCGAGATGCGGTTGCGGGCGCGGCAGCCGATGACCGTGACCGTGGCCGATCTGGGTCTGACCGTCGAGTTCGCCGCCGGCGAGGAACTGCGCACCGAGATCTCCGCCAAGTTCCGCCCGGCCGGCCTGGCCCGCGAACTGGCCACGGCGGGATTCGAGGTCGCGGACAGCTGGGCCGATCCGGACGACCGGTTCACCCTGGTGCTGGCTCGGCGGATGTGAGTTCCGTCAGGGCTGCTCCAGGGTATCGGACGTTCAGGCGCCGGTCGGCGGTCGGCGCTTCGCTGTCGGGGAAACGCGCTGCGACGTGGGAGTCGGCGACCATACAGGGGCCGCCCTCGCGCCGTGCTGCCTCGAGCGCACCTGCCAGCCGTAGCACCCGGCTGTGCAGCGGGCTCTGGGCCATCAACTGCACGACCCGGCCGTCGACGATCTCTATGTCGCCGAGCTGGTCGGTGGCGCCGTCGGCGTACTCGTCTGCTGTGACATACAGGTCGGTGAACCCGTCCATCGACGCTACAACTCCATCCCGTCGATGGGCTCGCGGTAACCGGCCTCGATCGCGGTGTCGTCGACGATCTCGATCGCCGCCACCTCGGCGGGCCGGTCGTCCTCGGCCAGGTCCTCCCGGCGTTGCCCGCGCCGGGTCCATTCCGCCGCCAGTTCCCGGCCGATCCCGAGATGGCCCCGGTCATCGGCCTCGTGGTCCCGGATCACGTAGTCACGCGGCGGGTCCTCGATATATCTCTCGTACTCGGCGACCTCGTCGGCCTGTTCGTCGTCCCCCATATCCATATCGAGCGGTTCACGAGTCATATACCCAGTAGACCACCAGTCGCGGAATCTGCACCCGGTCGGCACACAGCCGTGTTCACTGGGGTAATGGCGACGCCACGTACCACCGAGGGGCTCCTCGCCCGCGCCGACGAGTTCGCTGCCCGATTCGCAGCCTATGAGCCGTCCGATGCCGACCGGCGAGACCCGGCGGTGCTCGCAGCAGAGCGCGCCGCGGTGACTGTCCGTGCCTAGGCCGAGCGGCGAGTGTCCGACGGCCTCGGCGCCGGATTCACCCGGCCGTGGAAGCAAACGCTCCGACGACCACCAGAATCCCGACCAGGATGAGCGTGAGTCCGACGAGGAAGCCGTTGGCCCCGGCCGCCCAGAGGCCCAGCTTCTCGTCCTTGCGGTGGCCGACAATGCCACATACGAAGCCGGCGGGGCCGAACAGCAGCACCGGCGCCCCGCAGAAGACCAGGCCGCCCAGTACGGCGGCCCCCAGACAGCAGAAGCTGATGATCGACCAGGTCGGGGTCGGATCCGGATAGCCGTGCGGGCCGGGAACTGGATAACCGGGCGGCGGCGACCCCTGATAAGCGAAGTACCCCGGGGGCGCCGGTTGCGGTGGCAGCTCCGATCCCGGGCCGTCGTAGTCGTACCGGCCCGGGTCGCTCGGCGGCGTGCTCATGTCCCCCCATATGGAAATTCTCGGAAGCTCGCCTGCACGGTATCACCCGGTCCGGACACGGATCGGCGGCCCGATCCGAGGTGGACCGGGCCGCCGATGTGGTTGCGGAGCTCTAGGCGTTGCCGTTGAACAGGCCGGTCACCGAGCCGTTCTCGAAGACCTCGCGGATGGTGCGAGCCAGCAGCGGCGCGATGGAGAGCACGGTCAGCGTCGGGAACTTCTTGTCCTCGCTGATCGGCAGGGTGTTGGTGGTCACGACCTCGCGGGCGCCGCAGTTGGCCAGCCGCTCGGCGGCCGGGTCGCTGAACACGCCGTGCGTGCACGCGATGATGACGTCGCCCGCACCGGCTTCCTTCAGCACCTTGACCGCGCCGGCGATGGTGCCGCCGGTGTCGATCATATCGTCGATCAGGATGCAGGTGCGGCCCTCGACGTCACCGACGACGCGGTTGGACTTCACCTCGTTGGGCACCAGCGGGTCGCGGGTCTTGTGCACGAAGGCCAGCGGGGTGCCGCCCAGGGCGTCGGCCCACTTCTCCGCGACCTTCACCCGGCCGGCATCCGGGGACACCACGGCCAGATCGTCGGAGCCGTAGTTGTTGCGGATGTACTCCGACAGCTGCACCAGGGCGTGCATATGATCCACCGGGCCGTCGAAGAAACCCTGGATCTGGTCGGTGTGCAGGTCGACGGTGATGATCCGGTCGGCGCCGGCGGTCTTGAGTAGATCGGCGATCAGGCGGGCGGAGATGGGCTCGCGGCCGCGGTGCTTCTTGTCCTGGCGGGCGTACGGGTAGAACGGCAGCACCGCGGTGATCCGCTTGGCCGAGCCCCGCTTGAGGGCGTCGATCATGATGAGCTGTTCCATCAGCCACTCGTTGAGCGGCGCCGGGAAGCTCTGCAGCACGAAGGCGTCGGAGCCTCGTACCGACTCTTCGAAACGGACGAAGATCTCGCCGTTGGCGAAGCTACGCGCCGTCTGGGGCGTGACCTCGACGTCGAGTTCCTTCGCAACCTGCTCGGCCAGTTCCGGATGGGACCGCCCGGCGAAGAGCATCAAGTTCTTCTGATTGTCGATCGAGAACGCGGTCACTGCTGGTTGCCATCCTTTTGCTCGGTTGCCTGACTCGACATCTCGTGGTCCGCGATGGCTTCCGCCGCCGCGTTCGCCGCAGCGGTTCCGGGACGGTTGCGCTGCACCCAGTTTTCGATATTGCGCTGTGCCCCGCCGGACACTGCGAGGGCGCCCGGAGGGACGTTCCTGCGCAGTACAGTACCCGCTCCCGTATACGCGCCGTCACCCACCGTTACCGGAGCGATGAACATCGTGTCACTTCCGGTTCGCACATGGGAACCCACCACGGTGTGGTGCTTGTTCACCCCGTCGTAGTTCACGAAGACACTGGACGCGCCGATGTTGCTGTACTCGCCGATCGTCGCATCGCCGACATAGGTCAGATGCGGCACCTTGGTGTGCGCGCCGACGGTCGCGTTCTTCGTTTCGACGAAGGCACCGAGCTTGCCGGATTCCCCGACCACGGTGCCCGGCCGCAGGTAGGTGAACGGGCCGATGGTGGCTCCGGCCTCGATCCGCGCACCCTCGCCGTGCGTGCGGACCACCCGGGCGCCCACGCCCACGGTCACATCGGTGAGCGTGCTGTCCGGGCCGATCTCGGCGTCCTCGCCGATCTCGGTGTCACCGAACAGCTGCACCCCGGGGCGGAGCACGACATCGCGGGCGATCTGCACGCCGGCGTCCACCCAGGTGGTGTCGGGGTCGATGACGGTGACCCCGGCCCGCATGTGGCGCTCCAGGATGTAGCGGTTGAGAGCCCGGCCGGCCTGGGAGAGCTGCACCCGGTCGTTGACGCCGGTGACCTTGTTCGCGTCGACCAGCCGGGCGCCGTGCACCGGATGCCCGGCCTCCCGGGCCAGCCGCAGCACATCGGTCAGGTACAGCTCGTGCTGGGCATTGGCGGTGGACAGCCGGCCGACCATGGTGCGCAGCACCTGGGCGTCGAAGACATACACACCCGAATTGACCTCGTGGATCCCCGCCTGCTCGGGGGTGGTGTCGGCGTGCTCGACGATCTCGGTGACCTGGCCGTCCGCATCGCGGACGATCCGGCCGTAGCCGTTCGGATCGGGCGGCACGAAGGTGAGGACGGTCACGGCGGATCGTTCCTGGTAGCTGCGGTGCTCGTCGAGCAGCGCGGACAGGGTGTGGCCGTCGAGCAGCGGCACATCGGCGGAGGTGACCAGCAGATCGCCGGTGAAATCGGCAGGAACGGAGTCGAGCGCACACCGGACCGCATGGCCGGTGCCGAGCTGCTCGGCCTGCAGCGCGGGGACGATCTCGCGGTCGAGCTCGGCGGCCACCGCATCGACGGCGGCCTCGACCTTGTCCCGGTCGTGGCCGACCACGGTGATCAGGTACGTCGGGTCGATCTCGTTCGCGGCGTACAGCGCATGGGCGAGCATGCTCCGGCCCGCGATCCGATGCAGCACCTTCGGAGTCTTCGACCGCATTCGCGTCCCGGCCCCGGCTGCGAGAACGACGACGGCGGTCTGCTGTGGCATGGATCTCCCTCGGCTCCCGGCATGACGCGGGCCAACGATAGTGCAGTGGTTCCGTGAGCTCCGCCGCCAGGACTCGAACCTGAACTATCTGAACCAAAATCAGAGGTGCTGCCATTACACTACGGCGGATCGCCACACCGGTGGACGGATCGGTCCGCGGTGTGTCACGGCACCCCCTGATCCTCGCACACAGTCCGGTCCACCGCCGAATTGCGGAACCGGCAGTTCGGGTCGTTCCGGCGGCACCCACCGGTGCGCTGCTAACGTTCCACCGCGCACGGGTCGTGCCGACCCGGCCGGATGAGGGTCGACGTGACGGGAGGCGGAAGGGCGTGAGTGAACCGCATCGGAGTCCTCGGCCACGGATGACGGGTACGCAGCGCCGGCAGCAGCTGATCGAGATCGGCCGCTCACTGTTCGCCGAACGCGGTTACGACGCGACCTCCATCGAGGAGATCGCGCAGCGGGCCCAGGTGTCCAAGCCGGTGGTCTACGAGCATTTCGGGGGTAAGGAAGGCCTCTACGCGGTGGTGGTCGACCGGGAGATGTCGATGCTGCTGGACATGATCACCTCCTCGCTCACCCAGAACCGCTCCCGGGTGCGGCTGGAACAGGTGGCGCTGGCGCTGCTCACCTACATCGAGGAACGCACCGACGGCTTCCGGATCCTGGTCCGTGACCAGCCGGCCGCGACTGCCGAAGGTCGCTATTCCAGCCTGTTGAACGAGGCGGTCAACCAGGTCGCCCACATTCTGGCGGGTGATTTCGATCGCCGGGATTTCGACACCGGCCTGGCCACCCTGTACGCGCAGGCACTGGTCGGGATGGTGTCCACGGCCGCTACCTGGTGGCTCGATGTCCGGCAGCCGCCGAAAGAAGTGGTCGCGGCGCATCTGGTGAATCTGTGCTGGAACGGTTTGAGTCATTTGGAAGCCGAACCCGTACTCAGCTCCGAATGGCCTACCGGGACAGGAGAGCGGCACAGCAACTGAACTCCTCGCCCGGCGCCGGAGGCGGAATCGGCAGTCGCACTGCCGCAGCCGGATCGGGCGGCCTCGGCACGGCCTGGTGGTACGGTTCATCCAACCTTCAACGGTGCTGCCGGGCGGTAAGTCGATCTACTCGAGATGTCGGTCTACTTCAGGATGGCTGGGTTTTTGGATGACAGGCGGATCTGATGGCTAGGCAAGCGCGCGCGGAGATCACCCGCGATTCCGTCCTTGCCGGTGCTGCCGATGTCTTTCTGCGCTTGGGCTATGCGAACGCGAGCCTGAGCGAGATCATCGCGCAGTCCAATGTGACCAAGGGCGCGTTGTATTTCCACTTCGGGTCGAAGGAGGAGCTCGCCCGCGCGGTGGTCGATCAGGGCAACGAACGCCTGGTCGGCTCCTGCCAGGGCTTCTTCGATTCCCGGGTGCCCGCGCTCGAGGCGTGCATCGGGATCACCTACGTCGTCGCCGATCTGTCGATGAACGATCCGATGGTGGGCGCAATGCTCAAGCTCAATCACCAGATCGGTGACTATCGGGGTGCGCAGGGCGACAATATCGCCAAGACCTGGGGCGATACCTACCGGCTGCTCGCCGAGCGGGCGATCGGCCAGGGTGATCTGCTGCCCGATCTGGACCCCGACGTGGTCGGCCTGCTGCTGCAGGAAGTGACCTCCGGGGTGCATATCGTCGCGGTCGGTACCGAGTCGATCGACCAGATGGCGGTCCGGATGGAGCGTGCCTGGCATTTCCTGCTCCCCGCGATCGTGCCGGAGGAGAAGCTGCCGTACTTCCGCGAGTTCGCTGCTCGGCGGCTGCGGCGCTATGTGATGTGAGCCGGGTGGGGCCGCGGGCCTAGACTGCGCATGCAGGCGTCCAACCCCCTGAGCTCAGGAGTCGTGCATGTCCACCCCCCGTCTGCCCCTCGCGGGGCCGGCCGCGGCCGCTGCGTCCGATGCCGCGCTGCGTACGGTCGCCGATCTGGTCGGCAAGTCCTCGGTAGACCTGGTGGCACCGGGTGCGGTGCGGCCGTTCGTCGCCGAGACCGTGGCCCGGCAGCGGCCCGTGGTGGTGGTCACCGCGACCGGGCGCGAGGCCGATGACCTGACCGTGGAGCTCACCGAGATGCTGGGTGGCACGGTGGCGCTGTTCCCGTCCTGGGAGACGCTGCCGCACGAGCGGCTCTCCCCCGGTGCGGACACCGTCGGGCGGCGGCTGCAGGTGCTGCGCCGGCTGGCGCATCCCGAAGACACGGTGTTCGGGGCGCCGCTGCGGGTGGTGGTGACCACCGTGCGTTCGCTGATGCAGCCGATGGCTGCGGGGCTGGGTGATATCGAGCCGATCGTGCTGCGCGAGGGCGGGGAACACGATTTCGAGCAGCTGCTGGTCCGGCTCACCGAGTTCGCCTACACCCGGGTCGACATGGTCGGCAAGCGCGGTGAATTCGCGGTCCGCGGCGGCATTCTGGATCTGTTCCCGCCGACCGCCGATCATCCGGTGCGAGTGGAATTCTGGGGTGACGAGATCACCGAGCTGCGGGCGTTCTCGGTGGCCGATCAGCGGTCGCTGGCCGATGTGACGGCCGGAACCGTGATCGCGCCGCCCTGCCGGGAGCTGCTGCTCACCGACCGGGTGCGGGAACGGGCCGCCGCGGCGGCCGCCGACCATGCCGCGGATGCGGCGCTGGTCGAGATGCTGGACAAGATCGCCGGCGGGGTTCCGGTGGAGGGTATGGAGGCGCTGCTGCCGGTGCTGGCCCCCGGCGCGCTGAACCTGCTCACCGAGGTGCTGCCGGAGGGCACGCATATGCTGCTGTGCGATCCGGAGAAGATCCGGACCCGGGCGGCCGATCTGGTGCGGACCGGGGAGGAATTCCTGGAGGCGTCCTGGACCGCTGCCTCGTTCGGCGGTACCGCACCGCTGGGGGCGCACGGCCTGGACCTGGCGGCGTCGGGATATCAGAGCCTGCCCGATATCCGGGCGAGCGCCGATCGGCGCGCGCTGCCCTGGTGGACGCTGAGCCCGCTGAGTTCCGGCGACCCCGCCGAGGTGGTCCTGCCGGTGCAGGCCGGTCCGACTGCCCGCGGTTCCGAGGAACTGGTGGCGACCATCTTCGCCTCGCTGCGCGCCCATGTCGGCACCGGCGGCCGGGCCGCGATCGTGGTCACCGGGCACGGTACCGCGCAGCGCACCCTGGAGCGGCTCGCCGACGCCGAGGTGCCCGCCGCCGCCCTGGAACCCGGTGTCGAGCCGCAGTCCGGTGTGGTGGGCGTACTGTGCGGTTCGCTGCACGACGGCGTGATCTTCGACGATGCCGGCCTGGTGCTGGTCGCCGAGTCCGATCTGACCGGGAACCGGGTCACCGCACCGTCCGAGGGCAAGCGGCTGCCGGCCAAACGCCGCAATCAGGTCGACCCGCTGGCCCTGCGGGCCGGTGACATGGTGGTGCACGATCAGCACGGCATCGGCAAGTTCGTCGAGATGATCGAACGCACCGTCGGCGGCGCCCGCCGCGAGTATCTGGTGATCGAATACGCCCCGAGCAAGCGTGGCCAGCCCGGCGACCGGCTGTTCGTCCCGATGGATGCGCTCGATCAGCTGTCCCGCTATGTCGGCGGCGAGATGCCGAGCCTGTCCAAACTGGGCGGCTCCGACTGGGCGAACACGAAACGCAAGGCGCGCAAGGCGGTCCGGGAGATCGCCGGGGAGCTGGTGCAGCTCTATGCCGCCCGGCAGGCCGCGCCCGGCCACGCCTTCGGCCCGGACACACCGTGGCAGCAGGAGATGGAGGACGCCTTCGCCTTCACCGAGACCGTCGACCAGATGACCGCGATCACCGACGTCAAGGCCGATATGGAGAAGCCGGTGCCGATGGACCGGGTGGTCTGCGGCGACGTCGGCTACGGCAAGACCGAGATCGCGGTCCGGGCGGCGTTCAAGGCGGTACAGGACGGCAAGCAGGTGGTGGTGCTGGTGCCGACCACCCTGCTGGCGCAGCAGCATCTGCAGACCTTCACCGAGCGGGTGGCGGGTTTCCCGGTCACGGTGCGCGGCCTGTCCCGGTTCACCGATCCCGCCGAGTCCAAGGAGATCCTCGCCGGGCTGGCCGAGGGCGAGATCGATATCGTCGTCGGCACCCACCGGCTGCTGCAGACCGGGGTGCGTTGGAAGAACCTCGGTCTGGTGATCGTCGACGAGGAGCAGCGCTTCGGCGTCGAGCACAAGGAGCACATCAAGGCGTTGCGCACGCACGTCGATGTGCTGACCATGTCGGCGACGCCGATCCCGCGCACCCTGGAGATGAGCCTGGCCGGTATCCGGGAGATGTCGACGATCCTGACGCCGCCCGAGGAACGCCATCCGGTGCTCACCTATGTCGGTGCTTACAACGACAAACAGGTCACCGCCGCGATCCGGCGCGAGCTGATGCGCGACGGCCAGGTGTTCTACGTGCACAACCGGGTGTCGTCGATCGACAAGGCGGCCAAGCGGATCCGGGATCTGGTACCCGAGGCCCGGGTGGTCGTCGCGCACGGCCAGATGAACGAGGATCAGCTGGAACGCACGGTTCAGGGCTTCTGGCAGCGCGAATTCGATGTGCTGGTGTGCACCACCATCATCGAGACCGGCCTGGACATCTCCAATGCCAACACCCTGCTGGTCGAGCGCGCCGATACGCTCGGCCTGTCCCAGCTGCACCAGCTGCGCGGGCGGGTGGGCCGCAGCCGGGAGCGCGGGTACGCCTATTTCCTGTACCCGCCGGAGAAGCCGCTCACCGAGACCGCCTACGACCGGCTGGCGACGATCGCGCAGAACTCCGATCTGGGTGCCGGGATGGCGGTCGCGATGAAGGACCTGGAGATCCGCGGCGCGGGCAATGTGCTGGGTGCCGAACAGTCCGGGCATGTCGCCGGGGTCGGCTTCGACCTGTACGTACGGCTGGTCGGCGAGGCGGTCGAGGCCTACCGGGCCGCCGCCGACGGCAAGCCGATCAGTACCGAGGAGGTCAAGGAGGTGCGCATCGACCTGCCGGTGGATGCGCACATCCCGCCGGACTACATCGCCAGCGACCGGCTGCGGCTGGAGGCCTACCGCAAACTGGCCGCGGCCCCGGACGAGACCGGTCTGGCCGCCGTCGTCGAGGAACTCGTCGACCGCTACGGCCAGCTGCCGGTCGAGGTGGGCCGGCTGGTGTCGGTGGCGAAGCTGCGGTTGCTGGCCCGCGAATACGGGGTCACCGAGATCGCGGTCACCGGAACCACGTTGAAGATCGCGCCGATGACCTTGCCGGATTCGAAACAGCTGCGGCTCAAGCGGATCTATCCCAGTGCCACCTACCGGGCGGCCAGCGGCCTGGTGCAGCTGCCGCTGCCGCGGATCACCGACAGTGTCGGGGCCGAGCGGTTGCGGGACGTCCCTTTGCTGCAATACGTCGCCGACCTGCTGCTGGCCCTGGACGGCAAACCGCAGGGCACGGCGGAACTGGCGGTGCCGACCGAGGTCACCGCGG
Organism: Nocardia sp. KT25-26; assembly: GCF_056627695.1. Lineage (NCBI taxonomy): Bacteria > Bacillati > Actinomycetota > Actinomycetes > Mycobacteriales > Nocardiaceae > Nocardia > Nocardia sp. KT25-26. The sequence goes on from NZ_CM152813.1 coordinate 1,202,346, forward strand.
TCCGATGAGTACCGGATCGGATCGCATGGACCCGGCTGCCGCCACCGGTCCGGACCGGGCCCGGGCCGTGCTCGCCGCCGGGCTCGCCGATGCCGTCGAGGTGATGGACCGGCTGTGGCATTTCGGCGGATGGGAGACCACCCAGACCCACGAATCGCTGCGCCCCTACCTGCTCGAGGAGACCTACGAGCTCCTGGACGCGATCGGGGAGCGCGATATCGAGACGATCCGGGAGGAGCTGGGCGATCTGCTGCTGCAGGTGCTGTTCCATTCCCGGATCGCCGAAGCCGCCGGGGAATTCACCGTCGACGACGTCGCCGCGGCGCTGGTGCGCAAACTGGTGCACCGGAGTCCGCATCTGGCCGAACCGGATTCGGCGCCGGGCGCTTCCGTGGCGGAGAAGATCGCCGCGCAGGAGCGGGCCTGGGAGGAACGCAAGTCCGCGGAGAAGGCGCGCCGCTCCTGCCTCGACGGCATCGCCACCGCGCTGCCCGCACTGGCGCTGGCGGAGAAGGTCCGGGAACGCAGTGCCCGGGCTGGACTGCCGGATGATCTGGTTCCGGATGCCCTGCGCACCGTCACGCTCGGCGGTCCGGGCAGTGCCGAGGACCGGCTGCGGCGTGCGGTGCTGGATTTCGCGGGCGCCGTGCGGGCCGCCGAGGACGCCGCCGAACGCGCCCGCGGTGGCCGATACGCACTCGCGCCGGAGGACTGGCGCGCGTACTGGCCGAGCACTTCCGCCGGTTGAATCAGGCCAGGCTGCCCATAGTTCGGCGACGGAGCCGATCACGGTGGCCTCCTGAACGGCCGCAGCGTTGTCCGGAATGCCGGAACAGTGCCCCGCGCTGGCGATTTCCGGCATCCCCGGGTGTGCCGTGTCCTGTGGATTCGCTGTGACAGCCCGATCGCCGTCGTACCTTCGTTCTAGACTGGCAGGCGGGCGCGGCACAGCCCGCCGCGCCGGACGACCCACCCACGAGGTGCGGGTTCGTCGTGCAGACGATCGATGAGGTGACGCAGATGGCAGCTCAGACCGATGCCCATCCCGAGCTGGATGTCCTGCCCGACTGGCCGCAGGAGACGATCGCCGTGCTGGTGACCACCGACCCGGCTCCGCATGCGATCCCGGTGTCCTGGCCGGTGCGGGCGGGGGACCGGCGCATCCTGATCAGCCTGAAGTCCGATCGCGGCTCCCTGGCCCGGCTGCGGGAGCGGCCCGAGGTCGCCCTGCTGATCCTGGGCGGCGGCAACGTGGCACTCTGTGCGCGTGGCCGGGCGAAGGTGGTCGCCGAAACCATGCCGACCGCCGACGACTACACCGCGGTGCAGGTGGATGTCGACGTGATCGACGACCATCGGCAGGGCGCCTTCGAGGTGGCCGCCGGGATCGAGCGCACCGTGCTCGACGAGACCGAGCTGCAGGGATTGCGGTCGCGGGTGGACACCCTGCGGTCGTGGGCCCGGGAGCGGAACTGAAAATCACGGAATCGGCGCCGATCGCGCCGGTAGGGAAGGGGACATATGACCATCACGCTCGCCAAGGGCGGCAACGTCTCACTGTCGAAGCAGGCGCCCGATCTGACCAAGGTCGCGGTCGGGCTCGGCTGGGATGTGCGCACCACCACCGGTGCCGACTACGACCTCGACGCCAGCGCCCTGGCGACCGGACCGAACCTGAAGGTGCTCTCCGACCAGCACTTCGTCTTCTACAACAACCTGCGCTCGCCGGAGGGCACCATCGAGCACACCGGTGACAACCTCACCGGTGAGGGCGACGGCGACGACGAGGTGATCAATATCGACCTGTCGGCGACGCCGCAGTCGATCACCAACATCTTCTTCCCGGTGTCGATCCACGATGCCGATGCCCGCGGCCAGTCCTTCGGCCAGATTCGCAACGCCTTCATCCGGGTCGTCGATCAGGTCACCGGCAGCGAACTGGCCCGCTACGACCTCACCGAGGACGCCTCCACCGAGACCGCCATGGTCTTCGGCGAGCTGTACCGGCACAACGGTGAGTGGAAGTTCCGAGCCATCGGCCAGGGCTACGCCTCCGGACTGGCGGGCATCGCCCGCGACTACGGCGTGAACGTCTGACAGCGGTCGTTCCGCCCCCGCAGTCTGCTGCGGGGGCGGACTGCTGCCGGTGCCGTGCACGCCGAGCCCCGCCACTCGGCACCTCGGAGGTCGTCGCAGGCTGTCCGGTTCGAGCTCGCTCGGGACCGGATTCGACCTGCTACTGCGGCTGTGCTGCGGCGAAGAATCGCGCTCGGCAGATCAGGTCGGGGTGCCGGCGCTGCCGGTCGGATCGGGTCCGTTCAGTTCGATCCGGACCGAATCGATCGGCGCCGGTTCCGGCCGTACCTGCTCGGCGCCGGGGTAGCCCGCGTTGCCGAGCACCGAATCGAAGCCGTCGAAGCGACGTTCGCGCATCCGGCGGCGCAGGAGGTAGGCGATGAGGATGAAGACGAGCAGCGGCAGGATCAGGCTGCCAAGGATCAGCAGACCGGTCATCGGTTTCCCCCTCCTATCCGATTTCTCGACCAGCGTAGCGAGATAGCGGGCGGCGAACCAGCGCTGGATCAGCCGGACCAGCGGGCCGCCCAGGCGGGCGTACCAGGCCCGGTTCCGCGAGAAGGCCGCCACCAGGCCGTAGACGGCGCCGTCGGCCTCGTCGTATTCGACGGCGAACAGTTCTTCTCCGGTCTCGGGGTGGCCGGGCAGGGTGCCGTAGGCGAAGCCGCGGCGGTTCGGTTCGTCCAGGACATACACCACCCGGCAGGGGGCGTCGATCCCCAGCGGTCCGATGCCGAGCCGGACATCCAGCCGGGTGCCGGGCCGGGCGGTCGGGCTGCTCGCGGTCCGGAAGATGCCGGTGCCGCGTTGCATCCGGTACGCCAGGATCTCGGCACCGGCGTGTTCGAAACAGGCGCGGCCGGTGCCGATCCGCCGCCGCATCCGGAACCGGTGGTAGCCGGCCGGTGGCACCCCGCGGGTGGCCCCGACCTCCGGATAGGTGAACGGCGGCGAATCGGCTGGTTCGGACATGGTCCGATTATCGGTGGTGGCCGGCTATCCGGTGCCGGTCGCGTGCCCCACCGGCACGGGCTCGCGGTAGTCGGCGCGCGTTCGGTCGACCAGGCCGAAGAACTTGCGCAACATCAACACGGCGGTGGTGGCCAGACCCGCGGTGAGGCCCCACCACACGCCGGCCGGACCGAGCCCGAGCGGAAAGGCGAGCAGCAGCGCGGCCGGTAGACCCACACCCCAGTAGCCGACCAGCGAGAGCCGGAACCCGGCCCGGGTCTCCTTGAGGCCGCGCAGCAGGCCGGTGCCGATGTTCTGGGCGGCGTCGAAGAACTGCAGCACGATGCCGATCAGCAGCAGGGTGTGCGCGACGGCGACGGTGTCGGCGTCACCGAGATCGAGGAACGGGCTGAGCACCGGATCCGGGGCCACCAGATAGATCACCCCGGTGACAGCCGCGACCACCGCGGCCTGCCGCAGCGCCAGCCAGGCCACCGCCTTGGCATGGCTGAACTCGTGCCGGGCCATGGCGTGGCTGACCAGGATGGAAGAGCCGTGCGACAGGCCGATCGCGACCTGGAACACGATGTAGATGATCTGGTACACGACATTGTGCGCGGCCAGCGCGGCCGGGCCGAAACTGCCCATCACCAGCGCGAGGACCGAGAACATCCCGGCCTCGGAACCGTAGGTGAGCGCGATCGGCAGCCCGAGGCGCAGCTCCTCCCGCATCGTCGACACCCGCGCGGGCCAGGGGCGCCGCGGCAGGGTACGGCTCAGCTGCTGATCGCGGCGGACCATCACCCAGAACACGGCGAAGGTGATGAGGAAAACCAGTGAGGTGGCCACGCCGATACCGGTCAGGCCCAGGGCCGGCAGCCCCGCCCAGCCGTGCATGAAGGTCAGTGCCAGCAGCAGGTTCAAGGCAACCGAACCCACGGTGACCAGCAGCAGGGCCTGCGGTCGCTGCATTCCCACGGTGTATTGCCGCAGTACCTGGAACCACAGGCAGGGCAGCAGCCCCGGGGCGAGCGCGATCATCATCGGCCGGGCGTCGGCCAGCACCCCGGCGTCCTGCCCCAGCCATTGCAGCGACCAGCCGAGCCCGATCAGGGCGAGCCCGCCGAGCAGCCCGGCGACGGTCGCAATGACGAAACTGGACCGGACGATATCGCGGACCTCGTCGTCGGCGCGATCACCGCGCTTCCCGGCCGCCGACACCGCACCCGCCACCTGGTTGCCGCTCGCGGTGATCAGGCCGACGCACATGGTGCGGATCTGGTTGAACAACACCAGTGCCAGCCCGCCGGCCGCCACCTGCTGCACACCGAGGGAACCCATCAGCGCGATATTCGTGGTGGACACGGCGACCTGCGCCAGCTGGGTGAGCGCGATCGGGGTCGCCAACGCCGTGAGCCGGCGTCCGTCGGTACGGAAATCGGCCAGGCTCACGTCGCCTCCTCCGGAGCGTGCGTAGCGGCGGCAACCTGCGCTATTCGCACACAACCGGTGCGGATGCCGTCCGAATCGGGGAAACGGTGTCGATTGTGTGCGAATAGCGCGGTGTGGCGTGTGGCACAGGGTCGGCGCCACTCCGTTCCCGCCCGGCGGATCGATGCTGGTGGAGGTGCCGCAGCAGCCCGGGTTCGGTCGGGCGTTGATACGTGGTTCACGGCGCACCGACCAGGTGATCGCGCCGGGCCGCCGGCGCGTAGCGGCCGAGCAGTGCGCCGACCTCTGCCTCGGCGACCGGGTCGAGCAGGTCGCGGGCTCCCATCCAGTCGTCGTCGAACACGGTGTCGAGGTATTTCTCGCCGCCGTCGCACACGATGGTGACGATGGTGGAACCGGCCGGGAACTCCTCCAGCCGGGTTAATGCGTTGTGCACCGATCCGCCGGCCGATCCGCCGATCAGCAGGCCCAGTTCGGCGGCGACCGCGCGGGCGGTGGCGAAGGCATCCACATCGGAGACCTTCACGCCCTCGTCGAGCAGCGAATAGTCGACGGCGGTACCGATGGTCGCGCCGGGTGGGGTGCCGGTTCCGGACTGCCAGTAGGGCCCACCGGGGCCACCGAAGGCGATCGAACCGACCGGTTCCACCCCGATCACCCGCGGGGCGTGGCCGAGTTGCCGCAATCGGGTGGCGGTGCCGAACAACGAACCGCCGGTACCCACCGCGGACAGCAATATATCGACCTGCCCCAGGTCGTCCAGCAACTCTTCGGCGACTGCGTAGTAGCCGACCGCATTGGCGTCGTTGTTGTGCTGTTCGGTGAAGAAGGCGTCGTCGCGTTCGGCCGCCATCGCCTCGGCCAGGTCCTCCCGGGCCGAGGTCGCCAGTTCGTCGTCGCCCTCGTCGGCGACGAAGACGAGGTGGGTACCCATTGCTCGCATGGCGCGCAGTTTGTCCTTACAGGCGTGGTGATCGACCACGGCGGTGAACCGGTAGCCGCGTTCGGCCGCCACCACCGCCAGGCCGAGCCCGGTGTTGCCGGATGTCGACTCGATGATATGCCCGCCAACGCCCAGCAAACCACGACGCTCCGCATCGTCGACCATCGATCGGGCCATTCTGATCTTGGCGGCCCCGGTCGGGTTGAACTGTTCGAGCTTCAGCAGCAGCCGGGTGCCACCCTCGGTGGCGGCGAGTTCGAACAACGGCGTGCGGCCGATCAGGTCGGTCACGCGCGTCACGAGCGGCATGGGTCGGTTCCTCCGTATGTGATGGGGTGTCAGCGGGGGTCGTGGCGCCAGTGCAGCCGATCGCCGGTGTGGTGCAGCACGATCTTCGGCGGGATCGGCAGTTCGTGTAAGGCGGATTCGTTGGAGTCCATCTGGTAGCCGGCGGTGTTCGGGTAGACGAGCAGATCGCCGGGCCGGGCCCGGCGGGGCAACCGGATGCGGCGGCGGCTGAGCAGGTCCGATTCCAGGCAGCTGGCCGCGCCGACGCAGGCCGGGAGCACCGGCTCGTCCGGTTCCGGGTCGCGCATCGGCCACAGCACCGGGTCCGGCAGATACTCGCTGTCGAACCACTGTTCGGACAGGCTCAGGCTGGTGCCGTCGACAGTCAGGATGTCGTACGCTCCGTCGTCCGCCTGCCTGGTCTTGCGGCCCTGGACCCGGAACACCGAGCTACCGGCCCGGTCGAGCAGGGCCCGGCCGGGCTCGACGGCGATCCGGATGCCGTGTTCGCGCAGCTCGGCGCCGAGGCCGCCGTGCGCCAGCACCGCGGCGAGCATGGCGGCCCCCGGTTCCGGGAAGTGGTACGGGTAGAACCCGGCGGGCGCCGGACCCCCGTGGAACCAGCGATCGTCGACCGACTCCCGGAACCGTGCCCAGTCGGCGGCGTCGACGTAGTCGACCCCGAAGCCGCCACCGATGGACAGGATCTCGGCGTCGTGCCCGGCTTCGCGGGCGCGGTGGAATCGGGGCAGCACCGACCGGGCCTGGTCGGCGCGTTCGGTGGCCTCGTAGCCGGACAGGTGGAAGCTGAACCCACACAGCCGGATCGGCCCGTCGGGAGCGAGGGCCCGGATCGCTTCGGCCTGTTCGGCGCCGGTCAGGCCGAATCGGCTGGCGGAACCGTCCGGCAGTACCCGCAGCAGGACCCGGGCCGGTTGCCCGGTGGCGAGCAGCCGGTCCAGCTCGTCGAGGGCATCCACCGCGATCAGGGCGTCGTGCCGGGCGGCCAGCCAGAGCAGGTCATCGGATTTCGCGGGCCCGGTGACCATCAGTTCGGTACCGCGGGTGCCGTGCCCCAGCGCGGACCGCAGCTCGCCGACACTGGCGACGTCCACCCCCACCCCGGCCTCGGTACATGCGCGGACCACGCAGGCGGCCTTGTTCGCCTTCTTGCCGTAGTAGACCGTGCCCGGCACGCCGGTATCGGCGAACACCCGGCGGAAGGCACGGGCATTCGCGGTCACCCGCTCCGGGAACATCACATGGAACGGGCCGCCGACGGCCGCGGCGAGCTCACCCAGCAGGTGCGGGTCGGCGAGCAGGCGCTGCTCCCACGGGTCGGTGCGGGCGGGCAGCGCCGGTGCCGCCGGTGCCGTGACGGTGTCGATTCCTGCAGCAGCGTTCATTCCTGCAGTGGCGGTCAGTCCCACAGTGGCACCTCGGTTCCCCGCCCTTCCGCGATGGCGCGTTCGGCGAGGGCATGCGCGACGGCGATATCGGTCAGCACGATGCCGCTGTTGTAGACGAAGATCCGTTCCTCGTCGGTCCGGCGGCCGGGCGCCAGCCGGGTCAGCACCTGCGGCAGTTCCGCGTCGACGGACCGGAGGGTGCCGTCGGGACCGGCCATATCGGTTCCGGTGAGCGCCATCTGCTGGGCGCTGGTGGCGATGACCCGATCCGCCTCGGTGAGGCAGGAAGGTGCCAGCCCGTAACCCACCAGCACGACCGTCGAGCCGGGGGCGAGATGTTCGGCCTCCAATGCAACTTCGGTGCCGGGACCCGCGGTGGCGAGCACGATATCGGCCCCCGCGGCGGCCGCGTAGGGGTCCTCGACGATATCGAGCAGCGCATGCGGATGATGTTCGGCCAGGTGGCGGCCGACCGCTTCCAGCCCTTCCGGATGGGTTCCGTACACCATCAGCTTGCGCAGCTGCGGATTCGCTGCCAGTAGATGCGGCAGGGCGTTGCGGCCCTGGGTGCCGGTGCCGATCAGCAGCACGCTCTCGGCGCCGCGGCGCATCGTCTCCCGGACCAGTAGTGCCGATACCGCCGGGGTGCGCAGCGCACCGACCCGGGAGCAGTCCATCATCGCGATCGGCATCCCGGTGGTGTCGTCGTAGAGCGTGATGGTCGTGTAGTACCGCTTGGTGCTGCGATCGTGACCCGGATCGAACTTGTAGGAGGTCTTCATCGCCACCACCCGGCGGCGCCCGTCGCGGCCGAGCATCGCGTACGACACCGACCAGCCTTCCGGGTGCGCGACGCTGAGCTTGCGGGGATTGTCCGAATCACCCGCGGCGAAGGCCAGATACGCCTCTTCCACGGCGCGCACCACATCGGCCGGGGTGATCGGGACACCCGCGATATCGCTTCGGCTGAGTACCCGCAGCCCGACGGTCCTGTCACGAAAGTTCAACGGATCCTCGATCATCAGATGCTTCCCGCCCTGTCGCCGGCTGGGGAGCGCCGGTCGGCGCCCGCCCGGGGCCGCCCGCGATCATGCGCCGCCGCCTTCGCCGGTTCCGGGAACGGCTGCCGGACGGAACGGCGCGATCACGTGTTGCCCGTAGCCATTCTCGGTCGCCTCGTCGGCGCGGCGGTGGCGTTCGGGTAGCCGGATGTTGACTCGTTCCAGCCAGCGATCCGTGCCGTCGTAGCGGGCGCGGAACGGGACGCGGCCGTGCACGACGACATCGTTGTCGACCAACAGCAGCTCGCCGGGGGCGAGGGCGGGCTCGCGATGCACCCGGTCGAGTTCTGCACCGAGCCGCGCGTAGGCGGCGCGGTAGTCGGGGGCGGCATCGTCGAGCGGGGTGTAGGCCGGGTCGTAGCGGAGGGTGAGTTCGCCTGCGTCCGGGCCGGTCTCGCGGACCCAGAGGGCGGGTACCGCCGGTGCGCCGCGGTGTTCGTGGGTATCGCCGTAGGACACATCGGGCAGGATCGGCAGTTCGGCGCGTTGCAGCAGCTCGAGTTCCGCTGCGGTGAGATCGATTTCGCGCACCGAGGCTACCGTGGTGGCGATCCGATCCGGATTGCGCAGGCAGCCCAGCATCAGCAGATGCGCGCGGTCCGGATGGAAGGCGTCCTCGGTGTGCGGGCTCAGCAACGTGGAGCTGCTGGCACCGGACTGTTCGTGCTCGTGTCCGGCCGCGGGCACGATGTTGTTCACCAGGCGCCCGTCCTGCTGGCCGGCCCAGCCGAACGGCTCCCCGGCGGCCCGGGCGAGCAGCAGCATCGTGATGTCCAGCCGCAGGGCGCCGGGGCGGGTGTGCCGGGCGGCGGCCTGCCAGTTCTCCGGCGTCGGTCCCAAGTCGTTGTCGTGCAACGGAATACCGCTGATAATCGCCGCGCCGGCGGCGGTCTGTGGTGGTCGCACGGCCGCCCGGAGTTCGCTGGGCAGCTCGGTGACCGTGTGGTCGATCAACTCCAGTAACGGCGGATGGGTGAGTGTGGTGGTGATGCGATGTGCATCACCCCATCGAGTCCAGACGGTGGCCGCGATCTCCCGGGTCGCCTCCTGTAGGACGGCCTGTGCGGTGGTGCTGAGGGTGCGGCGTTCGATCTGGTCCAGGTGAAACGTTGTACGTTCGGCAGGAACGCTTTTCACCACGGAGTCCCTTCTTCGCGTCGGATCGAAAAGCGGGTCGGTGACGATTCGATGAGCGAAGGTAGCCGGTTTCCTCCGCTTAAGCAAGGCTAACCTAAGGAACTGCTCCGGAATAGCGAACAGGCATCACTGTAGTGAGTTCGTTTCGTGACGGTGACGCGTGGGCCCCCGGGCCGCCGCCGGATCTGGATGATGGAGGGGGTGAATGCGAACAAGACCGCCGCGGCCGCGGTCGCGCTCTCGGCGGCGGTGTTGCTCGCCGGGTGTGGTGGCGGCCCCGACATCCCCGACGACCTGCCACCCGGCGCCGGTGCCCCGGTGCCCCCGATCGATATCGACGCGCCGGGCCGGACCGCCGCGCAACTGTCCGGTTGGGCCGGGGAGCAATCGGCCGCGCTCGGAATCCCGGCGACCGCGATGGAGGCCTACGGATATGCCGCCGCGGTGATGACCCGGGCCCGGCCCGACTGCGGGCTGGCCTGGACCACGCTCGCCGGGATCGGCAGCGTGGAAAGTGCGCACGGCACCTACCGTGGCGCCACCGTCGCCCCCGGCGGCGCGGTACACCCGCCGATCATCGGGGTGCCGCTGGACGGCACCGGCGGCAATGCGCTCATCCGCGACACCGACGGCGGGGCCCTGGACGGCGATACCGAATACGATCGCGCCGTCGGGCCGATGCAGTTCATTCCGGAGACCTGGCAGCGCTGGGCGGTCGATGCCAACGGGGACGGGGTCCTCGACCCGCACAGCATCGACGACGCCGCCCTGACCGCCGCCCGCTATCTGTGTGACCGTGGTGGCGACCTCACCTCCCCGGCCGGGTGGCAGCAGGCCCTGTTCGCCTATAACGAGTCGGGCGGCTATCTGCGGGAGGTTCGCTACCGAGCAGCCGCCTACAGCATCGGCGTGCGCACTTGAGCCGGCCGCGGCGCCCCGGCTGCGTGCGGCAGGCCCCGGGTGGTCCGCCGCCGCGCGGCGCCGCTGGGTCGCGGCAGCAGAATCGAGGCGGGCCGCCCGCGGAGTGCCGGTTACTGCCTGCGCCGCCGAGGCGATAGGCTCGCCCTGCACGGGACCCCCGTGAGACCTACCGTGCCCGCAGTCGAAGGAGTCGTTTTCGTGGCCATCATCGAACAGGTCGGAGCTCGCGAGATCCTGGATTCTCGTGGCAACCCCACTGTCGAGGTCGAGATCGCTCTCGACGACGGCACCCTGACCCGCGCCGATGTGCCCTCCGGTGCGTCGACCGGTGAGCACGAGGCCGTCGAGTTGCGTGACGGCGGCGAACGCTACGGCGGCAAGGGTGTGCAGAAGGCCGTGGAGGGCGTGCTCGACGAGATCGCCCCGGCCGTGATCGGCCTGGACGCCGTCGAGCAGCGCACCGTCGACCAGGTGCTGCTGGATCTGGACGGCACCCCGGACAAGTCCCGTCTGGGTGGCAACGCGCTGCTGGGCGTCTCGCTGGCGGTGGCGCGCGCGGCGGCCGAATCCTCCGGTCTGGAGCTGTTCCGCTACCTGGGCGGCCCGAACGCCCATGTGCTGCCGGTGCCGATGATGAACATCCTCAACGGTGGTGCGCACGCCGACACCAGCGTCGATGTCCAGGAGTTCATGATCGCCCCGCTCGGTGCGCCGACCTTCCGGGAGTCGCTGCGCTGGGGTGCCGAGGTGTATCACGCGCTGAAGTCCGAGCTGAAGAGCCGCGGCCTGTCCACCGGTCTGGGTGACGAAGGCGGTTTCGCCCCCGATCTGGCCGGGGGCACCCGGGAGGCCCTGGACGTGATCGTGGCCGCTGTCGAGAAGTCCGGTTACAAGCTGGGCACCGATATCGCGCTGGCCCTGGACGTCGCCGCCACCGAGTTCTTCAGCTCCGGTAAGGGGTACCGGTTCGAGGGCAGCGTGCGCACGGCCGAGGAGATGGGCAAGTTCTACGCCGATCTGCTGGGTTCCTACCCGCTGGTCTCCATCGAGGACCCGCTGTCCGAGGACGACTGGGACGGCTGGGTCGCGCTGACCGACGCCATCGGCGACAAGGTGCAGCTGGTCGGCGACGACCTGTTCGTCACCAACCCGGAGCGCCTGGAAGAGGGCATCGCCAAGGGCGCCGCGAACGCGCTGCTGGTGAAGGTCAACCAGATCGGCACCCTGACCGAGACCCTGGATGCCGTCGACCTGGCCCACCGCAACGGCTACAAGACGATGATGTCGCACCGGTCCGGCGAGACCGAGGACACCACGATCGCCGATCTCGCGGTCGCGGTCGGCAGCGGCCAGATCAAGACCGGCGCCCCGGCGCGCAGCGAGCGGGTCGCCAAGTACAACCAGCTGCTGCGGATCGAGGACGCCCTCGGCGATTCGGCCCGCTACGCCGGTGACGTCGCCTTCCCGCGCTTCACGTTCGAAGGCTGACCGAAGGCGGATACGACACAGGGGTGAGACGCGATGGGTGAGCGGCGTGCGCGGAGTTCCAGCCCGGCCGGCCGGGCGGACCGGCGCGCACCCCGCTCGGCCCGTCGGCGTTCCGGCCCACCGGAGGCCCCCGGCCGGCCCTCCGGTGCGAAACGCACCCAGCGTCGTCGCCCCGAACCGGCCGGCGGCACCGCCCGGCCCGCTGCCCGGGGGCGCCGGGACCGGGCCGAGCACACCGTCCTGGGGCTGTCCACGCCGAAGGCGGTGATCCTGGCCGTGGTGGTGTGCGCGCTCGGGCTCACCCTGGCGGTGCCGATGCGCACCTATTTCGGCCAGCGCGCCGAAGCCGCCGCCCTGGCCGCCGAGCGGGAGCAGCTCGAAGCCGATCTGAAGATCTTGCGGGAACGCCGCGCCCAGCAACAGGACCCGGCCTATATCCGTTCCGAGGCGCGCGACCGGTTGCGGCTGGTGATGCCCGGCGAGACCCCGTACATCGTGCAGGTCCCCGGGATCGAGGCGCCGGCGCCGCCGCGGATCACTCCGCGCCCGAAGGACCCCGACCCCTGGTACACCGAGGTCTGGCGCAGCATCGCCGATCCGGCCGGGGAACGGGCCGATCCGAACGAACCCGCGGGCTCGCTCCCGGCGGCCCCGCCCGCACCGGAAGGAACCAGGTGACCGACCCGACACCGCGCGATCTGGAGATCATCGCCGAGCAGCTGGGCAGGACTCCACGCGGCGTCCTGGCCATCGCCTACCGGACGCCGGATGGGGTGCCGGCCGTGGTCAAGACGGCACCGCGGCTGCCGGACGGCACCCCGTTCCCGACCCTGTACTACCTCACCGATCCGCGGCTGACCGCTGAGGCGAGCCGACTCGAGTCGGCCGGGGTGATGCGGGGCATGACCGAACGGCTGGCCGCCGATACGGAATTGGCCGCTCGCTACCGCGCCGCACACGAGGGCTATCTGGCCGAGCGGGACGCCATCGAATCTCTCGGTACCGACTTCAGCGGCGGCGGCATGCCGGACCGGGTGAAATGCCTGCACGTGCTGATCGCGCACGCCCTGGCCAAGGGGCCGGGCGTGAACCCGCTCGGGGACGAGGCGGTGGCACTGGCCGCGGCGGCCGGTTTGCGCGGTACGGCGATCCCGGCGGACTGGCCGGTGTACGCGCCCGAGACCGAGCAGGAGGCCCCGCAGTGAGCACCGTCGAGGCAGGCGCGCGGATCGCGGCCGTGGATTGCGGCACCAACTCGATCCGCCTGTTGATCGCCAAGGTCGGTGCCGGCGGCGCGTTGACCGATGTGCATCGGGAGATGCGGATCGTGCGCTTGGGCCAGGGGGTCGACGCCACCGGCCGGCTGGCGCCGGAAGCCATCGAACGCACCCGGGCGGCGCTGACCGACTATGCGGCGCTGATGCTGGACAACGAGGTGCACCGGGTCCGGATGGTCGCGACCTCGGCGACCCGTGATGCGGCGAATCGGGACGAGTTCTTCGCCATGACGCGGGAGGTGCTGGGTCCGGTGATGCCGGGCGCGGTGGCCGAGGTGATCACCGGCGACGAGGAGGCCCGACTGTCGTTCGCCGGCGCGGTCGGTGAACTGTCCGGCGATGCCGGGCCGTTCGTCGTGGTCGATCTCGGCGGCGGCTCCACCGAGCTGGTGGTCGGTGACGGCGGCGGTGTGCATGCGGCCTATTCGGCGGATATCGGCTGCGTCCGGATCACCGAGCGGTGCCTGGCCGGCAATCCGCCCAGCGCCGACGAGGTGCGGGCGGCCCGGGAGTTCGCTGCCGAACGGCTGGACGAGGCGTTCGGCCGGGTGCCGGTCGACGGTGCGCACACCTGGGTCGGAGTGGCCGGCACCATGACCACCCTCGCCGCGGTGGCCCTCGATCTCCCCGAATACGACGCCGCACGGGTGCATCTGACCAGGTTGGGGCTGGATCGGGTGCACCAGGTGTGCGACCGGCTGATCGCGATGGATCACGACCAGCGCGCTGCGCTCGGCCCGATGCACCCGGGCCGGGTGGATGTGATCGGTGGCGGAGCCGTGATCACCGAGGTGCTGGCCGACGAGCTGGCCCGGCGGGCCGGGATCACCGAGCTCGTGGTCAGCGAACACGACATCCTGGACGGAATCGCCCTGTCGATCGGGATGTCGTAGTTCGCCGGCCACGCGCCGTCGTCAGTCGATGGTGCAGCCGCCGACCGGCCGGTCGGCGAGCCGGTCGAGCAGGTATTCGACCGCGTTGTCCGGACCGAATCCGTCGATGAGCTGCGGTCCGAAATGGTTCGGCAGCGTCGCTCCGGCCAGGATCGGCGGCAGTTCGTTGGTGCGGAAGGTGACCGTCGCGCCGTGTGCGCACCAGTCCTCGGCGAGCTGCCGGGCCTGGCCGTAGGGGACCGTATCGTCGTGCCGGCCGCTGGTGATGAGCACGGGCGCGCCCGGGGCGCTGGTCCCGATGCGGTGCTCGGCCAGGATCGGTGCGATCTCCGGGATCGAATTCAGGTGTTCGGACAGCGAGCGGTCGTCGGCGGTGAACGCGGAGGTCCGCAGGAACGGGTGCCGCAGGATGATGTCGGCGATGCAGGTGTTGCGCAGCTCGCCGAGCAGGGCCCGGCCCTCCGGCCCGGAGACCCGGTCGAGGACCGGCTGCAGTTCGGGGTAGCGGTCCTGCAGTCCGTTCACGACGTATCCGACCACACCGCCGATGAGCGAACCGTCGACGGTTGCGAGGGTGTCGGCCAGGTCGGCAATGGGCGCGCCCGCCCAGCCGCCCTTCAGGTTCAGTTCCGGTGCGTAGTCGGGCTGCATCTCGGCGGCCGCCGCGACCGCGCCGCCACCCTGCGAATAGCCCCACAGGACGACGGGCGTGTCGGTGCCGGCGTCGGCGAGCCGGTGCGCGGCGCGCGCGGCGTCGAGGACGGCGTGCCCGCTCTCGATCCGGTTGACATAGGTGTGGATACCCGGGGTGCCGAGCCCGATGTAGTCGGTGACCAGCACCCGGGCGCCGAGCGCGGACCAGACCGCCGAGGAGTTCAGTTCCTGATTGGCGGAGATGCCCGGTTCCGGGTCCAGGTAGCCGACCAGGCCGGTGGCGAACGCCTTCGACATCGCGCATTGATCGCCCTGTCCGGAGGTGCCGGGTGCGATGACCACGGTGGGCCGCGGTCCGGGGCCCTGCCAGGGGCCGGCGGCGTCGATGAAGGTGCCGGTCACCGCGACGGGGGAGCCGTCCTGTCGCTTCGAGGTGTACATGACCTGCCGGGCGGCGACCGGCCACCCGTTCTCGGTGGGCGGTGCGGCCAGCAGATCGAACGGCCGGGAGTCGACGATCGCGCCCGGCTCGCCGGGGAGTTGTGGTGGCGGCGCGTAGAAGTCGTCGACCGGGGCGGCGGCTGCCTCCGGGGCGCTCACCGCGACCCCGGTGACGGTCGCGGTGCAGGCCACGGCGAGGGCCAGGGCGATGTCACGGGCCGCGCGGCTCGAGCGGGACAGCCACGATTGCTGAGTCATGTTCACCTCTCCATCGGCGATCTGCCGACAGGAATTCCGGTTGCTGCGCTGCGCGGTGGTGTCCTGTGTCACTGTCCGCGAGTCACGGCACAGTAACACGGTTACTTTGTGGTGGGAACGGGCTATCCGGCCGGGGGCGGGCCGTAGGGGCTCAGTAATGCCGGATCGATTTCGAACGGTTCGGTGCCGCCACTGGGGGTGCGGTGCAGAGAGGGGCGGTTGTCCCCGGTGAGCCGGGCGACGAACCGCTCCAGGGCGGGTAGCACGTCACCGACGGCGATCGACTTGTCGGCGATGCGATGCAGCAGGCCGTAGGTCAGGTTCGTCAGGGCGAAGGCCACATCTGCGGTGTAGTCCGGGTCGAGGTCGGCGAACAGTTCGGTGGCGGCGGGCAGGATTGCCTCGACGCCCTGGGCGTCCAGGCGGTGCCCGGCCGGTCCGGATCGGGCCCGCACATACGCCTCGCACATATGCGGGTTCGCATCCCAGGGCCCGAAGATGTAGCGCAGCAGGCGCATCAGGCCCTCGGGGAAGGTCTCCCCGGATGGTGCCGGCGGCATATCGGCGTACACATTGCGGGCCATCCACTTCTCGACGGCGGTCAGGATCAGTTCGTCGCGGGTGTGGAAGGTCTTGTACACCGTGGCCAGTGAGACTTTGGCGCGGCGGGCCACCACCCGTAGCTGGACGCCGTCGTATCCCTCGGATTCCAGGAGGTCGGAGACGACCTCGAGGATGCGTTCCTCGGTACCACCGTCGAGCGTTCTGGCCACCCGAAGATGCTAGCCAGGGCTCCGGTTCTGCGGCCACCCGGCCGCTACCTGCTCGACGGCGCACTGCTGCCGGGGGCCTGCTGCCGGGGGCCGCCGCCGGCAATCCGTCGATGGCCATTGCCGCAGATTTTCGGAAACCTCTTGCCGCGGCGGACTCGATGCCGTTTACTCGGTGTAAGTAACCACTTACTTACTCGACGGAGGATGTGATGGATCCCGCCGGTCGGTCGACGCGTGAGCGGATCATGATCGAGGCGCTCCGCTTGTTCGGCGTGCAGGGATTCGCGGCGACCTCGGTCGCGCAGATCGAGCAGGCGGCCGGGCTGTCGGGCGGATCGGGGGCGCTGTACCGGCACTTCCGGTCGAAGAACGCACTGCTGGTCGCCGCGGTCGAATGGCGGCTCACCGACCGCGGCGACTGGGCGGCGTTCCTGGAACCCGGGTTCGCCATGGCGCCCCTGCTGCAGCTCGCGGGGGACGATCTGCTCGATCAGCTGGTCGTGCTGTGCCGGATCGGCTTCGAACGGATGGAACACGACCGGGACGTGAACCGGATCCTGTTGCGCGACAGCACTGTCCCGGCCGAACTCCTCGATGTCTTCCGCCGCGAGGAATACGCGGTGGTGATGGGTGTCGTCACCCGGGCGCTCACCGAACTCGCCGGACCCGGCGGTGCCGACCAGGATTGGCGGGGTGCGGCGGCGGTCCTGGTCGCTGCGATCGCGCACTACTGGCTGATCAGCGACACCTTCCACGGTGACCATCCGGCCGATATCGATCTCGACCACTACTTCCGTTCGGTTGCCGAATTGACGGCGGCGCGGCTCGGCTGGCGCGCGCCGGAACGTCCCGGCACCGGACCGTCCGGATAGCGGCCGGTCGGCGCACCGGCCGGCCGAAACAGGGAGGAATCAGATGAACACCCGAATCACGGTGATCGGTGGCGGGCTCGCCGGGCTCACGGCGGCCATCGCCTGCGCGGAAGCCGGTGCCACGGTGCAGTTGCACGAGGCGCATCGGGACCTCGGTGGCCGCGGCCGGGCCACCGCCCCGCCCCATGTCGCACACGAAGGTGCGCACGTCTTCTACGCCGACGGCCCGCACTACACCTGGCTCCGCAAGCGCGGCTTCGTCGCCGGGCTGGGTTGGCCCGGGCCGGTAGCGGCCGGCAAGGCGGCGTTCCGTGTGGACGGCCGGCTGTGCCGGACACCGCCCGCCGGGGTGCTCCGGGCGCAGGCGAGCGCGTGGCTGAAACCGCCGGTGGACCAGGACTTCCGCAGCTGGGCCACGGACCGGTTCGGGCCGCGCACCGCGGAGCGGGTGGCCAACATGATCAGCGTCACCACCTACGACGCCGACACCGGTCGGTTGTCGGCCGCGTTCGTCTGGGAACTGTTCCAGCGGGTCCTGGGCCCGCGGGTGCCCGCGGTGCGGTGGGTACGCGGCGGCTGGCAGCAGGTCGTCGACCGGATGGCCGCTCGCGCTGCCGAACTCGGGGTCACCGTGGCCACCGGTTCCCGGGTGGACGTCCTGCCGGAGGACGGGCCGGTGATCGTGGCGACCGAACTCGCATCCGCCCGGAAGCTGCTCGGGGACGACAGCCTGCACGGCGAATCCGGTCACTGCGTCCTGCTCGATATCGCCGTACGCTCGCACCGCGCCGACCGGACGCTGGTCTTCGACGCGGACGAGGGCGGCTTCCACGAGTCGTACTCGATGCAGGACGATTCGATCGCGCCGACCGGTGAATCGCTGTACCAGCTGCAGCTGCCGGTCCGCTCCGGTGAATCACCGAAACAGGCGCAGCAGCGGCTCGCCCGGTTCGCCGACCAGGTACTTCCCGGTCGCGCCGAACGCACCACCTTCGAACGCACCGCCACCGCCAAGGGCCGGACCGGGGCGCTGGACCTGCCCGGCCGCACCTGGCGGGATCGCCCCGCCGTGCATCGGGGCGACGGGATCTATCTGGCGGGGGACATGGTGGCGGCGCCGGGGATGCGCGGCGAGATCGCCATCAACAGTGCGCTGGCCGCGGCCGCTGCTGCCGTTGCAGCCACCCGCAGTTCCTCGGTCCGGGTACCCGAATGAACTCGCCGGCACACCGCCGGTGTGCTGCGCTCAGGTGCGAGCCGTGATGAGGGCCGCCAGGCGTTCCAGGGACTCCTGGTTGCGGGGGCGCAGCAAGGCGGCCTGCGCGAGATCGGGGACGAGCCGGGCCGGACCGCTGCGGGCGTGTTCGGCCATCCGGACGGTCGTGCTGCCCGGCGCCGATTCGGTCAGCGTGAGCAGGATGCGGGCCGAGCCCACCGACCACAACCGGGCCTCCAGTTCCAGCAGGTTCGGCGGGTCGACGGCGCGGACCTCGGTGACATCGCGGATCAGCACCGGCCAGAGGCCGACGCTGTAGTGGATCCGGCTGCCGACCGCCGGCCAGTCCGGGTCCACCCGGCGAATATGTGAGGCGCCGACCACCCAGCTCGCGTACAGCCACCCGTCGGCCAAGGTGGCGAACGCCCGGTCCGGGTCGACCGGTACGCGCACTTCGGCTTCCAGCATCGGGCAACCGCTTCCTGCTCCTCGGGGCGGACGTTCCGCACCGGTGCCGATTGTTCCGCGCCGAACGGCCCGGCGCTCGCCAAGCGGCGGTTCCTCGCCGTGTCGTCGGCGTATCTGCAGGTCGAACGCTCGATGTCGTGGGATCGTCGGTCCATGACCGTGCGCACCGAACCCGGCCGACGCACCCTGTTCGGGCATCCGATCGGGTTGGCGAACCTGTTCGGAGTGGAGCTGTGGGAGCGATTCTCGTTCTACGGAATGCTCACCATCCTCGGGTACTACCTGTACTACTCGACCACCGACGGCGGGCTCGGGCTGCCGGAGGAGACCGCGCTCGGCATCGTCGGCGCCTACGGCGGCCTGGTGTACCTGTCCACCGTGCTCGGCGGCTGGATCGCCGATCGGCTGCTCGGCATGGAACGCACCGTCTTCTACGGCGGCGTGGTGGTGATGGCCGGGCATATCGCGCTGGCGCTGCTGCCCGGGCTGTCCGGGGTCGGGGTGGGCCTGGTGCTGGTCGCGCTCGGCAGCGGGGCGTTGAAGGCCAACGCCTCCTCGTTGCTCGGCACCCTGTATCCGCACGGGGACGCCCGCGTCGACGGTGGCTTCACGCTGTTCTATCTGGGCATCAATCTCGGTGCGTTCACCGGTCCGCTGCTCACCGGGCTGTTGCAGCGGGAATGGGGTTTCCACGCCGGTTTCGGTGCCGCCGCGGTCGGGATGGCTCTCGGCCTGCTCCAGTACGTGGTCTTCCGGCGCAATCTCGGCGGGCACGGCCGGACGGTGCCGGACCCGCTGCCGCGGAATCAGGTGCTGCCGGTCGCCGCGATCCTGGCGGCCGCGGGCATCGTGGTGACCCTGGTGCTGCTGACCGGGGTGGTGACCTTGGGCAATCTGGCGGACGTGACCACCGGCGTGATCGTCGCGGCTTCCGTACTGTACTTCGCTGTCCTGCTCAGCAGCTCGCAGGTGACGCCGGCCGAACGCGGGCGGGTGCGCGCCTTCATCCCGCTGTTCATCGCCAACGCGGTGTTCTGGTCACTGTTCCAGCAGATCTTCACGGTGCTGGCCGTGTACTCCGATGAGCGGGTCGACTGGACCGTGTTCGGCTGGACCGCGCCGTCGAACTGGATCGGGTCGGCCGAACCGGTGTGGATCATCCTGCTCTCGCCGCTGTTCGCCATCCTGTGGACCCGGCTCGGGGACCGCGCGCCCAGCACGCCGCACAAGTTCGCCATGGGCGTGATCGGGATGGGGCTGGCCTTCTGGCTGTTCGTGCCGCTGGCCGGATACGACGGCCGGACCGTACCGGTGGTGGCGGTGTTCGCGATCCTCGGTGCCTTCGCCGTCTCCGAACTGCTGCTCTCGCCGATCGGCCTGGCCGTCACCACCCAGCTGGCACCGGAGGCCTTCCGGTCGCAGATGATGGCGCTGTACTTCTTCTCGGTCGGTATCGGAACGTCGTTGTCGGGCACGCTCTCCCGGTACTACGACCCGGAACACGAGGTCGCCTATTTCGGCATCGTGGGCGCCGCGGCGGTGGTCGCCGGTCTGATCGTGGTCGCGTGTTCTCCGTGGATCCGGCGACATATGCAAGGTGTGCACTGATAATCTCGCTCCCTCGCGTCCGGCATCGCAGGCAAGGAGTAGACCGTGGCGACCCCCGCTGACCCGGCCCCCCGCGGCCGCGGCATCTTCCGTACCAAGACGGTCGAGCAGTCGATCCGCGATACCGACGAACCCGATGTGCGGCTCCGCAAGGAGCTGACCACCTGGGATCTCATCATCTTCGGCATCGCCGTGGTGATCGGTGCGGGCATCTTCACCATCACCGCCCGCACCGCCGGGAACCTGGCCGGGCCGTCGGTGTCGCTGGCGTTCGTCTTCGCTGCGATCGCCTGCGGGCTGACCGCCGTCTGCTACGCCGAGTTCGCCTCCACCGTGCCGGTCGCGGGCAGCGCCTACACCTACTCGTACGCCACCTTCGGCGAGCTGGCGGCCTGGATCATCGGCTGGGACCTGATCCTGGAGTTCACCCTGACCGCCTCACTGGTGGCCAAGGGCTGGTCGCAGTATCTCGGAACCGTGCTGGGGACCAGCGCCCCGGTGGTGGAGATCGGGTCGTTCACCTTCGACTGGGGCGCCGTACTGCTGCTGGTGGTGCTCGGCGTGTTCCTGGGCCTGGGCACCAAGCTGTCCTCGCGGATATCGGCGATCGCTGTGGCGATCAAGCTCGCGGTGATCCTGCTGGTGCTGGTGGTCGGCGTCCGGTATTTCGATGCCGACAACCTCAGCCCCTACATCCCGCCGGCCGAGGCGGGCGAGGGCGCCGGAACCGGACTGCACCAGACCTTGTTCTCGCTGCTCACCGGCGCCGGGAACAGCACCTTCGGCTGGTACGGGCTGCTCGCCGCCGCCAGCATCGTCTTCTTCGCCTTCCTCGGCTTCGACGTGGTCGCCACCGCCGCCGAGGAGACGAAGAACCCGCAGAAATCCGCTCCCCGCGGCATTCTCGGTTCGCTGCTGATCGTCACCGTGCTGTATGTCGCGGTCACCCTGGTGCTCACCGGCATGGTGCCCTACACCGAGCTCGCCGGTGACGACGCCACCCTCGCCACCGCTTTCGGCCTGCACGGCATCACCTGGGCCGAGCAATTGATCTCCGTCGGTGCGCTCGCCGGCCTCACCACCGTGGTGATGGTGCTGTTCCTCGGGCAGACCCGGGTGCTGTTCGCCATGTCCCGGGACGGGCTGCTGCCGCGCGGTCTGGCCCGCACCGGCAGCCGCGGCACCCCGGTGCGGCTGACCGTCCTGGTCGGCGCGGTGTGCTGTGTACTGGCCGGCTTCGTCCCGATCGACACGCTCACCGAGATGGTCAACATCGGCACCCTGTTCGCCTTCATCCTGGTGTCCGTCGGCGTCATCGTGCTCCGCCGCACCCGCCCCGATCTGCCGCGCGGTTTCCGCGTCCCGTGGGTCCCGCTGATTCCCGCCCTGGCCGTGCTGTCCTGCCTCTGGCTGATGCTCAACCTGTCCGTCGAGACCTGGATCCGGTTCGTCGTCTGGATGGCCCTCGGCTTCGTCATCTACTTCGCCTACAGCCGCCGCCACTCCGTCCTCGGCACCGCCGAACGCGCCGGACGATAGACGGGATAACCCGAGGAACCTTTTTCGACTCCGACCCATCCGCCGGTGGTGCTGTGACGAAATCCCGGCACCACATCGCACGCGGCACCGCGCCGCGGACACGGAGGAGATCGAGGATCATGCGTACCAAGAAGACGATGACTGCGGCGGTCGGACTGCTGGCATCGGCGGCACTGGGCCTGTCGGCCTGTTCGGACGATTCGTCCGACACCTCGGATGCAGCCGACGGGGCCGTGACGAGTACCATTTCGGCGGCCGGCGAAGCCGCTGAGAACATGATGGCCGCACCGGTCGGGCCCGGCTGCGCCGAATATGCCGCCGAGGTGCCCAGCGGTCCGGGCTCGGTCGAGGGTATGGCACAGGATCCGGTGGCGGTGGCGGCCTCGAACAACCCGATGCTCACCACACTGGTTTCGGCGGTCTCGGGTGAACTCAATCCGGATGTGAATCTTGTCGACACGCTCAACGGCGGTGAGTTCACAGTTTTCGCGCCGGTTGACTCGGCGTTCGCCGAGGTCGATCCAGCGACGATCAATTCACTGAAGGCCGATTCCGAGACCCTCACCTCGATTCTCACCTACCACGTGGTACCGGGGCGGCTCGCACCCGACGAAGTCGACGGCACCCACACCACTGTCGAAGGATCCGAGGTCACGGTGACCGGTCCGGCCGACGATCTCGAGGTCGGGTCCGCTTCGGTACTGTGTGGCGGTGTCGATACCGCGAACGCGACGGTGTACATGATCGACGCGGTCCTCATGCCGCCGAGCTCGTAGAACCGGGGCCGGGCAGGAAAAAGTTCACGGGCCGACCCATCCGGCCGCGGAGGCAACGCGAAGTCCTTCGCATGCACGCAGGGGTCAGTAGATGACGAACGAATCCGGTCCGATGCCCATCCGCCTGCGGTCCGGTGGTGAGTCGCGCCGCGCCACCTGCCCACCCGGGCGGTCGGCCGACCGCGCCGCGCAGGACGGATTGCAGCGGTTGCTCGAATCCGTGACCGCAGGTGACCGGATGGCCTTCACCGAGTTCTACCGCGCGACCAGTTCGCGGGTCTTCGGACTGGCGCTACGCGTGGTACGCGGCCGTGCCATCGCCGAAGATGTCACCCAGGAGGTCTATCTCCAGGTCTGGTCGCTTGCCGGCGACTACGATCCGGCCCGATCGAGCCCGATCGGATGGCTGATGATGCTCACCCACCGCCGGGCCGTCGACCGGGTTCGGGCTGAGCAGACATCGATCGATCGCGATGTCGCCTACGGATACACCCATCTCGGGCGGGACCACGATGTGGTGGCCGAGACAGTCGGCCAGCGCCTCGAGGAGCAGTCCGTGATCGACTGTCTGGGGACGATGACCGAGCTGCAGCGCGAAGCGGTGGGTCTGGCCTATTACGCCGGGTGCACTTACCCCGAAGTGGCCGAATCACTGCAGGTGCCGCTACCGACCGTGAAGAGCCGGATTCGGGACGGGCTGAAACGGCTGACGAACTGTCTCGGCGCCGAAGACGCGAAGACGAAGGACGACCGATGAACGACACCGAGAGCACCACCCGTTCCTGGTCGGAGGACGTCTATCAGTATGCGCTCGACGCGCTCACCGAAGCCGACCGGATCGAGCTGGAGCAGCGCGTGGAGCAGAACGGTCCGGTAGCCGCCCGCGATTTCCACCGTGCCGTCGGTCGGGTGCACGACACGTTGGCCGCGATGACGGTCGTCGACGCCGTGTCACCACCATCGCGAGTGGAATCGGCGATCATGTCGGCGCTCGACCGGGAAGGGCTGGGCCGCCGGGGCACAGCCTCGCGCGCCGGCCGGCACGGGTACCGGTGGTGGCCGTTGGCTGCTGCGGCTGCTGCAGCGATCATCGCCTTCGCCACCGCCGGATTACTGCTCCGGGGCCCGGCGACCGAACCGCCTGTTACCGCGCAGGACGTGCTGGTGCAGCAGGACCACACCCGGCACGGCGTGCCGGTCGTCGGCGGCGAACTCGTGGTGGATTCCTCGGCATCGCTGGAGGCAGCGGTAGTTGCGTTGCACGGGTTGGATCCGTTGCCCGCCGACCGCGACTACCAGCTGTGGCTGGTCCCGGCCGACGGCAGTCCGCGGTCGATATCGGTGATCGAAAGCAGTGACGGCGTCGTCGTAGCCGAGTACCACCCAGCCGAAACGGTGGCTCTGACGGTGGAACCAGCCGGCGGATCATCACAACCGACCACCGATCCACTGGTGGCCCTACCACTGGGGTGAACCATGGGGCGTACGTATCGGCAACCGATTCTCGTAGCGGTACTCGCCGCTGCTGCGGTACTCGCCATCGGACATCTGGTGGCCGTGGTGGTCCATCCGAGCGCTTCTCCGTTCTACGTACTCGGTGCCACGGCCGTGGACCTGACGCCGGAATGGTTGAAGTCGTGGGCGATCCGGCAATTCGGCGAGCACGACAAGGCAGTGCTGTTCGCCGTCATGGCGGCGGTGATGCTGCTCGGGGCGGTACTGGTCGGCGTCCTGGCGGTACGCCGGATCCGGGCGGTGGTCGCGCTGGTCGTCCTCGGCGCCGTCGTGGTGGTTGCTGCGCTGGCCCGGCCCACCGCCACCGGTTGGTTTGCCGTGCCGGCGTTGCTGGGAACGCTGGCCGGGTCGATCGTTCTGATGCTGCTATTGCCGGCGGACCCTCCGGACACCGGGGAGCCGTCGCAGTCGCGGCGTCGGTTCCTCGGTTCCACACTGGCTGTCGCCGCGGTGGTAGCCGCTGCCGCGGCTACCGGCCAGTGGCTCGGCGCCAGGTTGCGTGACCTCAGCGCCGATCGAGCGGCCTTCCTGGTGCCCGCTCCCGACACACCGGCACCGCCGGTTCCGGACAGTGCCCGCATCGGAGTCGCTGGCATCACCCCGTTCCTCACGCCCGCCGGAGACTTCTACCGCGTCGATACCGCACTGCAGTTGCCCGCACTGGCTGCTACCGACTGGCGGCTGCGCGTCCATGGAATGGTTGAGCGGGAGCTGTGGTTCGACTTCGACAGGCTCTACCGCCGGCCTGCCGTCGAAACCATCGTCACCCTGAACTGTGTATCCAACGAAGTCGGTGGCGACCTGGCCGGTACCGCCGTATGGACCGGATATCTGCTGGCCGATCTGCTCCGCGAGGCCGGAATCGCTCCGGAGGCCGACATGCTGCTGTCACGCAGCACCGATGGCTTCACCGCCGGCACTCCGCTGGACGTCGTCCTCGACGGCCGGCCGGCGCTACTGGCCGTCGGTATGAACCGCGAGCCGCTGCCGATCGCCAATGGCTACCCGGCACGGCTGATCGTGCCCGGACTGTACGGATACGTTTCGGCTACCAAGTGGGTCGTGGATCTGGAGATCACCCGCTTCGACCGGGCCTCCGCCTACTGGACCGACCGGGGGTGGGCCGAACGAGCGCCAGTGAAGACCGCCTCCCGCATCGACGTGCCGGCTGCCTTCGCCGAACTCCCATCGGGACCGGTGGTCGTCGCCGGTGTCGCCTGGGCACAAGGCCGGGGTATTGCTGCTGTCGAGGTGCAGGTAGATGACGGTCCATGGCGGCGTGCCGAACTCGCCGCGCAATACTCAGCGGTCACCTGGCGCCAGTGGCGACTGATCTGGAACGCCACCGAAGGCACCCATGCCCTTCGCGTGCGCGCCGTCGATGGCGCCGGCACCGTCCAGACCGCCGATCGCACACCCCCTTTCCCGAACGGCGCCACCGGCCATCACTCCCGGGTTGTCCGTATCCTGCCCTGATGTACCGGCAGCTACCGATACGATCCGGCGTGCCGCCCCGGCAGAATTCCGGTACACCCGTACGAGTCGCTACGCTGTCCGGTACGCCCCCATAGCCCAATTGGCAGAGGCACCGGACTTAAAATCCGTCGAGTCTGGGTTCGAGTCCCAGTGGGGGCACTGGGTCGGTGCCGGAGGCGGCGGGGATCGTCGGCGGTGGCGGGGAGTTGCCTGCGGCGCCGGGGTGCGATCTGCGGCGGTCGACTCAGCCGGCGGGGTACTCGATGCAGCCGATGCTGCGGTTGCTCGACCCCATCAGGAGCATCAGGGCGCAAGGCGCGTCGGGAAGCGCCGGGTGGTTCGCCGTGCCGCTGGAGATGGCGTTGCTTCCGGTGATGATCCCCTGACCCGAACCGCTCATGACCAGTTCGTTGAACAGCGGCGCGACGGCGTCGGAGCCGGTCCGTACGTCGGCCACCTCGGTCGGGGCGTGCATGGCGATCGCCGGGCCCGCGGTGAGGAGGGGCGTCGCGGCCAGTGCGGTGTGCCAGGGGTGCAGCGCTCGCTCCGGCCGGCGGTTGCTCCGGCGATTCAGCTCCCCGAAGGTAAGAGGTCGACTCACCGCGGGTCCGTCCTCGATGTCTGCGACGGGGTGCTACCGACGAGTCGGCGGCCGATCCCGATTTCCCCGTGGTGCATCACCGGCCGCAGGATGCCTGCTGTCTGCGGCTGATCAACCCTCGATGCATGGAGTTCGTCCGCGCAGGCGAACGGCTGGGCTAGGACCGATCTGCCCATGGCCGGCTCGTCGAACAAGGCTGTGGCGCGTCGGCTACCTCGGGCGAGCGGGTGCGGTAGTCGCCTGGACCTCGGTGCGTGGGCGTCATACCAGGTGTTCCGAGTCCGAACCCTTGGTTCAGCCAAATTCTGGTTCGGTTTGGCTCAGTATGGGAGATGGGACCAGCGAGTCCACTGCCGGCGTCGGAGCCGACGATGAGCATCGCGCCGGACGCGTCTATTCGTCGGACAAGACGCTCCCGAAGTCCGGCGCCGGCGACCATACGAAGGTGCGGCCGGCTTTGGAGCGAACGAGCAGGCCGTGGTTCTCCAGGTCGGTCAAGTCGTTTCTGGCCGTCTGATCGGAGACTTTGTGGCTCAGCATATGCGACTGGACGGTGTACTCGTTCGCCGAATTCTTCAACGTCGATTCGATGAGCGCGAGCTGGCGGTGGTTGAAATCGTTTCGATGCGACAGAAGGCGGCGAGTCTCTCGTAGTGCTACAGTTTTTCTGGACAAGTATTCGTTCAGGTCGTCCAGTGCGCGCCTGATCACTCCGAGGTGGTAGACCAGGAAATAAGTGAGATCGGCATCGTCCTGCTCGACCAGAACGAATGAACGAACATACTGGGCCGGGGCCTTCTTCAGGATTCTGGATATCGTCAGGAATTCGGTAAGCCAGTAGCCCTGTTTCAACATCATCCAGTAGAACAGGGCTCGGGCGGTTCGTCCGTTTCCATCCTCGAAGTAATGGTCGTACCCGACCATGAAGTGGACAGTGAGTGCGCGTACCAGAGGAGGTATGTAGGTTTTTCCGTCGGACCGCTCATTGGCGAAAGCGCAGAGTGCTGCCATTCGGGATGCCAGCTGGTTCACCGGTGGTGGTACATGCAGAGGCTCATGGTCATCGTTGCGTGCGTACACCTTGACGCGTGCATCCGGGTCCGGGTCACTTTGAATCCTGCCCGCGGATTCGGGATCGTCGAGTGTCCTGTCGGTAACGATTCGGTGTAATTCGAGAATCAGCTCCGGTGTGAGTTCCTCGTCTTTGTGTTCGCTGACGAAGAGCATGGCGTTGTAGTTGTTGACGATCATCTGCTCGCTACGGTCGCGCGGGTCGCGGCCGGATCGGATCATTTCCTTTGCAGCGCGCCGGCTCGTCGAGGCGCCCTCCAATTGGCTCGAGGTGATGGCTTCTTCGATGAGGGAGCTGATGACGTATCGGTTTTTCGTGGCCGAGTTCGTTATCTGTTCCGGGGCGGCAATTTGTCCGCTCGCACGTTTGGTGATCTCGTCGGAGAGTGCGAGAACCTGGTCCGGGAGGGCGTAGGTGAAATGCGTGCCATCCGTGGTGGTGAACGGCAGCGGCCGCTGCATGCTGGTCCGCGACATCTTCACCGCGAGCCACCATTCCGCAGTGGTGAAGCCGTGCGGTGGCGTCTTGTGCCGCAGTTTGTCCCACGGCAGGTATGGATCGGATGGCGAGGTGACGTCTGCGGCGGAGGTCACTACCCCGAGGAGGCGGTCGCGTTCCAAGCCGGCCAGGAGTTCGTGCCGGTCCGGAGGTGGCGCCGGATGCATGCAGACCTCCTGACGGGTCCTGAACGTTGCCCAAAGTCTAACAAAATTTGGTTTTGGGTGGCCGCTCGCTCCAGTGAGCTGCTTCAACCAAATTTTGGTTCAGTTTGGTTGACGTTGGAGATCGGCGGCTCGCACGCGGTTCGGTCTCCGGCCGACCTGCAGGAACCCTGCGCCCGCACCGGTCAGGAATCGAGAAGCATGGGGCGGGGTGTGCTCCCTAACGTCTATGGCATGGACACCATCACTGATCTGAACAGCATCGATGCCATCGTTCTCGAAGTCCCGGACCGGGCGGCGGCCGAGACGTTCTATGCGGCTGCCTTCGGGCTCGGCGACCGCTTGCGGTTGCGCGAGTCGGACGCTCCGACCAGCGGGTTCCGCGGGTTCGTGCTTTCGCTCGTGGTGCCCGGCCCGGGAACGGTCGACAGCTTCGTCGCCTCGGCCGTCGAAGCCGGGGCGACCGTGATCAAGCCCGCCAAGAAGAGTTTCTGGGGGTACGGCGCGGTCCTGCAGGCGCCGGACGGTGCGCTGTGGAAGATCGCATCGTCGGCGAAGAAGGACAAGGAACCGGTCACCCGGAAGGTCGACGACTTCGTGCTGCTGCTCGGCGTCGACGACGTGAAGGCGACCAAGCAGTTCTACCTCGACCGAGGCCTGACGGTCTCGAAGAGCTTCGGCAGCAAGTACGTAGAGTTCGCCGCCCCGCAGACATCGGTCAAGCTGGCGCTGTACGGCCGCAAAGCGGCGGCCAAGGATGCGGGCGTTCCGGCCGAGGGCTCGGGTGCGCACCGCCTCGCCGTGGTGAGCAATGCGGGCTCGTTCACCGACCCGGACGGGTTCGCCTGGGAATCGGTACGGAGGTGAGGCCGACCTGCCCGGCATGTGGGCCGGTCTCGGAACTCTGTGGGCCGCAGGCCGGAGGGTGTACCGCCGGGGTGGTCCCGCGCCGGGGTGTAGGCGGCGCGGGACCACGTGGCTGTCGGTACACGCTCCGACAGCAATGATGGTAGAGCTGATTTTATTGTTCGGGTAGCCGAACTTGTGGGTGTGTCGAGGTCGACCCTCACCGGCCCCCGGCGACCAGCTCGGCGCAGCGTTCGCCGACGAGCATGACGGTGATGTTCGGGTTGACGGTGGTGTGCTCGGGGAAGACCGAGGCGTCTGCGACGCGCAGGCCCTCGATGCCCTTGACCCGGAGCTCCGGGTCAAGGGGGCTCATCGGGTCGTCGGCCGGGCCCATCCGGACCGTGCCGACGGGGTGGTACACGGTGTTGTGGGTGCGGCGGATGTAGTCGGCGAGTTCGGTGTCGGACTGCGTTTCCGGGCCCGGATACAGTTCGCGGGCCACCCAGTCGGACAGGGGTGCGGTGCCGGCGATCTCGCGGGCCTTGCGCAGGCCGGCGATCATCACCCGCAGGTCGTGGCCCTCGGCGTCGGTGAAATAGCGGGGGTCCACGCGCGGCTTGTCGCGGAAGTCGCGGGAGCGCAGGCGCACGGTGCCGCGGGAGCGGGCGTGGGTGACGTTCGGGGTGAGGCAGAAGGTGTTCTCCGCGGTGGGGTAGCCCTGGCGAAGCGTGTGCATATCGAACGGCACGCTGCCGTAGTGCATCATCAGGTCGGGCCGGTCGAGGCCGTCGACGGTGGGGGTGAAGATTCCGGCCTCCCACCACTGGGTGGAGTCGCGCACCATCGGGCGGGTGGTCTCGAATCCGATCACGCCTTCGGGGTGATCCTGCAGGTGCGCTCCGACGCCGGGGGAGTCGACCCGGACCTCGATCCCGTTCTCCCGCAGGTGATCGGCCGGCCCGATTCCGGAGAGCATGAGCAGCTTGGGCGAGTCGATCGCACCGGCCGAGACGATCACCTCGCGCCGGGCGCCGACCCGGGAAGTGCGGCCGAAGGCGTTGTCGGTGTATTCGACGCCGACCGCCCGCCCGTTCTCGACGACGATCTCCTTGGCCCATGCCCCGGTGCGCACGGTGAGGTTCGGCCGGTCCAGATTGGGATGCAGATAGCTCACCGACGACGACGAACGAGTGCCGTCGGGCAGGCTGTTGATCTGGAAGAAGTTGGCCCCGTTCACCACGGTCCGCCCGGAATTGAACTCGGCGCGCGGAATTCCCACGGCCTCGCAGGCATCGAGCAGGGCGACACCGCACGGGTCGTTCGGCGGCACCGTCATGATGTGCACGGGCCCGCGTCGGCCGTGGTGTTCACCCGGTGCGTCGTTGGTCTCGATCCGCGAGTACAGCCGGTACACCGAATCCGCGCCCCAGCCGGTGCAGCCGTGCTCACGCTCCCAGGAGTCGAGATCCTCCCGGGGCGCCCAGAACGCGATGCAGCTGTTGTGCGAGGAACATCCGCCGAGCACCTTGGCCCGGGCATGCCGCATGAACGAATTGCCGTTCTCCTGCGGTTCGATCGGGTAGTCCCAGTCGTAGCCGGATTCCAGCAATTCCATCCAGCGGTCCAGTTGCAGGACGGCCGGATCGTCGACGTCGGACGGGCCGGCTTCGAGCAGGCACACCGTCACCGCCGGATCCGCCGACAGCCGGGCCGCGACCGCCGCACCCGCGGAGCCGCCGCCGACGATCACATAATCGAATTCCGTCACTTCCGCGTTCGTCACTTCTGCTCCCCTCGCTCCGCGAACCAGCCGGTGACACCCGGCCGGAGGTTCTCGTAGATGTGCTTGGTCTCGACGTATTCGTGCAGGCCGGAGGGGCCCAGCTCCCGGCCGATTCCGGAACGTTTGAACCCGCCCCATTCGGCCTGCGGCAGATACGGGCCGAAGTCGTTGACCCAGACCGTGCCGTGCCGCAACCGGCCCGCGATCCGGCGGGCGCGTGCGGCGTCCGCCGACCACACCGCGCCGGACAGGCCGTAGTCGGTGTCGTTGCCGATGGCGACGGCCTCGTCCTCGGTGGTGAAGGTTTCGACGGTGACGGTCGGGCCGAAGGCTTCGTCGTGTACGCAGGCCATGCTCCGGTCGGCGCCGTCGATGACGGTCGGCAGGTAGAAGTAGCCGTCGTCCAGCGAACCGGAACCCCGGTCGCCGGTGGCGAAGGCGCCGCCGGTCCGGATGACGGCCCCGTCGGCCCGGGCCTGTTCGACGTAGGCGTGCACCTTGTCGCGATGTGCGGCCGAGATCAGCGGACCGGTCTCGGTGCCGTCGGCGAACGGCAGGCCGAGCCGGATCTGTTCGGCGCGCCGCACCAGCTCGTCGACGAAGCGGTCGTGCGCCGAGTCCTCGATCACCAATCGGGCACCGGCCGAACACACCTGA
This sequence comes from Nocardia sp. KT25-26, assembly GCF_056627695.1. Classification (NCBI taxonomy): domain Bacteria; kingdom Bacillati; phylum Actinomycetota; class Actinomycetes; order Mycobacteriales; family Nocardiaceae; genus Nocardia; species Nocardia sp. KT25-26. Next base: position 1,233,462 of record NZ_CM152813.1, read on the forward strand.
CCGGAGTGCAGGAACGCCGCGTTCAGGGCGTTGTCGACGGCGGCGGCGAGGCGTTCGTCGGTATCGCAGGCGTCGGCGAAGATCACGTTGGGGTTCTTCCCGCCGAGTTCGAGCGCCACCTTCTTGACCGTCGCGGCCGCCTCCCGGGCGATGACCCGGCCGGTGACCAGCCCGCCGGTGAAGGAGACCAGGTCGACGTCGCGGTGCGCGGAGAGCGGGGCCCCGGCAACGGCGCCGGCACCGAGCACGAGGTTGGCCACGCCCGGCGGCACGTCGAGATCGTGCAGCACCGACATCAGCAGGATCGACGTGTGCGGGGTCAGCTCGGCCGGTTTCAGCACGAACGTATTGCCCGCCGCCAGTGCCGGTGCGACCTTCCACGCGGCCTGCAGGAGCGGGTAGTTCCACGGGGTGATCAGCCCGCACACGCCGACCGGCTCGTAGACGATCCGGGAGTCGACGTCGGGGGAGCCGGCGTCGACCACCCGTCCGGCATTCTCGGCGGCCAGTTTTCCGAAGTACCGGAAGCAGTTCACGATGTCGGACATGTCGATCTCCGACTCGTAGGGCCGCTTGCCGGTGTCCAGCGTTTCGGCGCGGACGAATTCGTCGCGCCGTGAATCGATGTCGTCGGCGACTCGTAACAGCAGGTCGCCGCGTTCCGCCGCCGAGGTCCGGCGCCACGGGCCGTCGTCGAAAGCGCGGCGGGCGGCGGCGATCGCGGCTTCGGTGTCCGCGGCGTCCGCTTCGGCCACCACGCCGACCGTGGAATTGTCGGCCGGGCAGCGGATCTCCCGGGTCGCGCCGGATGCGGCGGGGCGCCAGCCGCCGTCGATGTAGAGGGTGTCACTCATGCGTTGTGGTCCCTTCGGATTCGCTGCCGGTGACTTCGTTCGGCTCGTACTCGTACTGATCGTGTTCGGTCCGCCGCAGGTGCAGGTAGCCGAGGTGGCGTTCGTACTGGTCGAGGATGTCGCCGATGACCTGTTCGCGGCTGTATCCGTTCAGCGAATACCCCTGCGAGCCCTCCGACAGGTACACCTCGCAGCGGAAGTAGCGGTCGTCGGATCGTTGCGCCAGCACCGCATAGTGCGGGGTCGGTGCCGACACCGGCCAGACGCCGTACTCGAACTGCGGTTCGTCGACCTGGTCGACGAGCAGCCGCGGCGAGGGCAGGCCCTCGTTGCTGCCGGATTCGTCGATGGTCGCGGCCACACCCATCCGGTCGAGTTCGTCGGCGACCGACCGCATGGCCGGGACGACGGTGTTGGCGATGAACCGCCGGGTGGCGTTCGGCCCCGGATAGTGGATGGTGCCGAGCAGTCGTCGCCGCCAGCTGCCGTCGCCCGCGGTGCCGCGGCCGGCGGCGATGGCCTTCGGCAGCGACGTCCGGAAGCTGTCGATCTTGTACGACTCGTGCCGCACCGAACGCAGCAGTGCGACACCGATTCCGGCGAGCACGAAGGAGAACGGCAGGCCCATGATGATGGTGGCGTTCTGCAGTGTGGTGATGGAACCGCCGGCGCCGGCGAACAGCATCGACAGCGTCAGCAGGCCGATGGCCAGCGACCAGAAGATGCGAGTGCTACGCGCGCAGTCGGCCATCGGATCCGGCAGCCGGGAGGTGAAGTTCCCCATCACCAGCGATCCCGAGTCGGCGCTGGTCACGTAGAACAGCAGACCGGTCAGCGTGGCGATACCGAGCAGCATCGGCGCCGCCGGGTACTGCTCCAGCAGCGTGTAGAAGCCGACCTCGGCGCGGGCGGCGGTCGTCTCGGCGAACTCCTCGTCCTCGCGGGCGTGCTCGATGGCGCTGTTGCCGAAGATCGAGATCCACAGCACGATGAAGCTGAACGGCACGACCAGCACGCCGAAGATGAACTGCCGGAGGGTCCGGCCCCGCGAGATCCGGGCCAGGAACAGTCCCACGAACGGCGCCCAGGCCACCCACCAGGCCCAGAAGAACAGTGTCCAGCCGTCCAGCCAGGCGGTCGGTTCGTTGGCCGTCTCCGGATTGCGATCCCAGGCGAAGGTGTCCAGGGTGCGGTCCAGGAAGGAGGAGATGTAGTCGCCGACGTTCTGGGTCAGCCCGTTCAGCAGGAAGTCGGTCCGCCCGGCCACCAGGATGTAGACCAGCAGGATGATGGCCAGGACGACGTTGATCTCCGACAGCCGCCGGATGCCGCGGTCGACGCCGGTGGTCGCCGAGATGGTCGCGATGATCACCGACAGCGCGATCAACCCGATCTGCGCGGCCTTGCCCTGCGATATCCCGAACATCTCGTGCAGGCCGTAGTTGAGCTGCACGATGCCGATGCCGAGCGAGGTGGCGATGCCGAAGATGGTGCCGAGCACCGCGGCGACATCGATGGCGTCGCCCCACCGGCCGTGTACTCGCTTGCCGAAGATCGGGTACAGCGCGGCCCGGATGGTCAGCGGCAGGTTGTGCCGGAACGCGAAATAGGCGAGGGCCCCGCCCATCAGGGCGTACATCGCCCAGCCGGTGACGCCGTAGTGGAAGATCGTCCAGGTGGTCGCCTCGCGGGCGGTGGCGTTGGTCTGCGCCGGGCCGGTCGGCGGATACAGGTAGTTGTAGATCGGTTCGGCGACCGAGAAGAACATCAGGTCGATGCCGATCCCGGCGGCGAAGAGCATCGCCGTCCAGGTGAACAGGCTGTATTCGGGGCGGGACTCCTCCGGCCCGAGCCGGTAGCGGCCGTATTTGCTGGCACCGATGAACACCACCAGGCCGACGATCGCCGTCGCGAGGATGAAATACCACCAGCCGAACCAGGTGGAGATGAAGTCCTTCACCTCACCGACCACGGTCTCGGCGCTCTCGGGTGCGGCGAGCGCCCAGATCGCGAACACCAGGACGATCCCGGCGGCGGTGAAGAACACCGGTTTGTTCACCGAACCGCGACCGGCCGCGGGGTGCGATGGCGGTGGTGTCTCGGCGACGGCGTGGGCCTGATCTCCGGCCTTCGCCGCCCCGGGGCCGATGGCGCCCGGGTCGTCGTCGTTTCGAGGACTGTCGTTGCTCCGAGGACCGCTGACACCACTCATAGGTCGCAGGCTAGTCCCGCTGGGCGGCGTTTCGGGGCACCTCGCACCCCCGGCTGTGGCCGTGTCCTGGCCCGGGTCGTGCCGCGCTTCGCGGCCGAAAGGGTCGGCAGCCCGCCGGGCGCGGTGACCGACCCGGACGGTGCCGGGCCCCGGCGCGGGTCGTGCCGGGGCCCGGTCGAGGGAATCAGGCTCCGGGGACGGCGAGCGGCTGATACACCGGAGCCGGTGCCCCCGCCGAACCGGAGTTCCCCGGGCCGGACCCGGTGTGGCCGGATCCGGTGCCGGAACCCGAGTCGCCGGATCCGGTGCCCGAACCCGAGTCGCCGGAGCCGGTGTCGGGCAGGCCGGGGATGTCCCAGTCGGCCGAGCCCGAGGGCAGGATGTCGATGTCCACCGACCCGGTCGAGGCGCTGCCCGTCGGTGGGCCCAGCTCGAACGAGCCGGAGGGCAGGATGTCCCAATCCATCCAGTCGGCCGCGGCCGCGTTGCCGGCGGTACCCAGTGCCGCACCGGCTAGCGCTATCGCGACGACTGTGGCGCGTGCTGCTGACTTTCGTATGGACGACATGGGGAAACCTCCGAACCCATCACTGTGACAGTGCGGCACACAGTATCTGAAATACGAAGATTTCACTGTTGAATGTCTCGAGTGTGCCCCGGGTTTCCGGGGGACGTCAGGCGCCGACCGTCATCTGCAGTTGATAGCGATCGCAGCGATACCAGCTGTGCGTATGTTCGATCGGCAGGTCGCCGCTGAACGACACCCGGTCGAAATGCAGTACCGGCGCGCCCTTCGCGACGCGCAGCAGGGCCGCCGAATCGCCGTCCGCCGCCGCGGCATCGACGGTCTGTTCGGCGCGTTCGATCGGACGGTGATATCGGTCCGCGCACAGCCGGTAGATCGATTCGCGCAGGTCGTTGTCGATCAGCCCGGGCAGGAGTTCGGGGTTGAACCAGCCGTCGTCCACGCTCACCGGTTCGTCGTCGGCCAGGCGCAGCCGCCGCACATGGTAGGCCCGGGAACCCTGCGGCAGCCGCAGTGCCCGGGCGGTCGGTTCGGGGACGATACCGTGTTCGGCGAGCAGCACGATGGTGGTGGGTTCGTGCCCCTGCGCGCGCATCTCCTCGCTGAACGAGGCCAGATGCAGCCGCGAGCGCACCGGATGATGGGCGACGAAGGTGCCCTTCCCGCGCACTCGAACCAGATAGCCCTCGTTGACCAGCTGGCCGATCGCCTCGCGAACTGTGATCCGGCTGACTCCGTAGTCCTGCATGAGGTTGCGTTCGCTGGTCATCAGATCACCCGGCTGCAGCTCCCGGGTGCACTTCTGCAGAAGGATGGCCCGCAGCTGTTCGTGCTTGGGCACGGCGCTGTCGCGCAAGGGGGCTGGCATCGGGCGGCTCCTTCCCTCGTCCGGGCGCCCGGCAGAGGTACTGACTGGTCCGGTCCGGTCGAGGATACGTGACCGTGTCCGGCATCACCAGAGCCGCGCTGGTCAGCGGATTCGGGGTGTCTCCGGATGATTCCCGAGGCAGCCCAGCACGAAGCAGCCCGGCGGCCAGTCCGAAAAGGGCGCCTGCGGTGCCTTGCCGAGGCACTGGGTGAAATTGCACCCGGGATAGGCCATCGGGCCCAGTCCGAAGGCGGCGAAGAAGGCATCCGGTTTCGACATCATCGGGTCGGTGACCGGGATATCCGGCTTCGGCCGATAGGGGCCGGGGTCCGGCAGCCGGGGCTGCCGCAATGCGCCACCTACTGCGCGCAGCACGTCGTGCGTGAAGCCGGCCCACGTGCCCGGCACGGTCAGGCCGGTCCAGGTGAACACCAGCCCCAGGCTCGGCACGATGAAACTGTCCTGCCGCAGCATGCCCGACATCTGCACGGCATCGGCAGGCAGCCCGGGGAGCTGGCGCGCGCATTCCGGACCGCCGTTGACCACGAACAGGAATCCGTAGCAGGGCATGCTCGCCGACGGTGTGGTCGCCTCCCGGAGATACTCCGCGGAGATCAGTTGCCGCCCACCCCAGGCGCCGTGGTCGGCGACCAGCAGACCCAGTTTGACGAAATGATCCGGCGGCAGCAGCAGATGGGCGTGACCGTAGGTGTTACCGCTGCGATCGCGGGCCCAGTGGTAGTCACCGGGCGCGATGCCCAACGGGGTGAACAGTTGCTGCTGTGCGAACTCCTGGAAGTCCATCCCGACCGCCTGCTGCACCACGTACACCAGCAGATCCACGGCCCGCTGGCTGTAGCGGAACTTCGTGCCCGGCGTGGTTTCGATCGGCATGGCCAGGGCCTGCGCGACGACGTTCGGGTCCAGCTGGGTCACGCCGGTCAGCCCTTCGGTGGCGATCGCGATCTCCATCCCGGACGATTCGGTGAGCAGGTTCCGCACCGTGATCGACCGGTGCTCGGCATCGCCGAGTCCGGCCGGCAGATAGTGGCCGATCGGATCGTCCACCCGCAGCAGCCCCCGGTCCACCGCGATGCCGGTGACCAGCGAGACCACACTCTTGGTACCGCTCCACAGATTCCAGGCCACGTCGCCGGACCGGGCGTTCTGCGGGCCGGTGGCGATCAGGCAATTGTTCCGGTACAGCTGCACATTGAATCGGGTCGGTTCGGCCGCCAAGTCCATGGCGTGTTGCAGTGCGTCGGCGTCGAATCCGGCCGCGGCCGGATCGGCGGTCTCCGGCGCCCGGCCGGTGCCGGTCGAACAGTGTGCGGCGATCCCCGTTCCCGGATCGGCCGCCGCCGAACCCGTCGGGAGGCCGACGGTGCCGGCGATCGTCGTGATAATTACTGCGGCAAGTGTTCTCGCTGCCCTGTGCATGGTCCTCCCAGCCGTTCCCACCGACACATCGTCGGCTGGGGGCGTGGCCGTTACGGCGGACTCAGCGGTGCGCGGAGCACACCTCGACGGCATGGTCCTTGGCGGCGTTGAATTGATCGATCACGTTGTTGAGGTCTTCGGTCTCGGCCCGGTTCTCCAGGGTGTCGGCCAGGGTGGCGGTGTTGTCCCGGTACTCGCGCAGCGGCCCGGCGACCTCCTCCGGGACCTCGGCGGTGATCTTGCGGTCCAGGTCCTCGACATTGTTGCGCATGGTGGTCACCGCATGATCGGCCAACGGGTCGGCATCGGGCTCCTGGTTGTTGCTGGCCTCGATGTAGGCGTTGAAGGCGGTGACCGAGCTGCCGTTGGCGAGGTGCAGGCCGTCGCAGGCGGTCTTCGCGGCCCGGGCGATCGCCGCGGCGCGGGCGGAGGATGCGGCGATCGACGAGGAAGTGACCTCCGCCTGATACGCGGACAACTCCGATTCGTCGACCGTTGCGGTGCCCGGCACCTGTTCGGAGCAGGCGGCGACGAACAGCAGCCCGGCCGCGACGGCCGTGGCCGCGGTGCTCAGTCCGATCCGTTCCAGTCGGCGCATCTCGTTCTCCTCCCGCGATCCGCGGTGTTGCGGCATGGTTGCCCGTTCCCTCCATGTAACCCCGAAGGTGGGCGCCGATGCCAGGCGCCGCCGATATCTGTGCCGGATCGGTGCGGTCCTGCGGGATCGTGCTCCGATCAGGAGGTGGCGATGTCCACCACGACGCGGGGCGGGTCGCTCAACCTGCGCACCGAGAAGTCGGGCGTATCGGCGGCGACTCCGATGAACGACTGCGTGACACCCTCGAAGACCTGGGAGCGATACACCCCGGCGATGCCCGGGACACCGGGGTCGGTGACCGGATCCGGGCCCGAATACGGCGCCACGGCCGAGTCGAACGGATAGGCCGATCCGGTGATGCGCACCTCCAGGACCGATTGTCCGGCCACCTCCACCGGCCGCCCGCTGCCGTCCTGTACCGCTCGGTCGGTGTATTCGACCGACCAGCCCGGTGCCCCGGTGCCGCCGAGCTCGTAGACCACCCGGTCGTAGCCCGGATGGGTGCCGATGCGGATATCGGTCACCGTCAGGGCCGAATCGGGGGCGGCCGGTGCGGACTCGGGGGCGGCGTCGCCGGGCCGGTCGCCCGGTGGTTCGGCCGGAGTTCCGGTCGTCGCCTCGGTGGTCCCGGTGGCCGGCTGCGGCGTGGTCTCCCCGGTAGCGCAGCCGGCGATCACGCAGACGGCTGCGACCAGCAACGGTGCCGCGATGTTACGCATGCGGCCGATGGTAGCCGGATCGGCCCGCCGGACGGTGTCGGTCGCGCGCTCGTGTCGTGGCCGCCCGGGGTTTGCCCGCCGCCCGGGATGGTGTCCGGCCACTGTCGGGGCCGGCGGTCGGTGGGGTGTGGATCCGCCGAAGTTCGCTGTGCGGCAACTGGTTAGCGTTGGTCGGCGAATATCGTCCGGACGCAGCGGGTTTCGGATCGCCTGGGGCGTCCGGTCGGAGATTCCGGCCGGTGATACCCGGGGTGGGTGGGCTCGCAGAGCAACGGTCTAGCACACTTGTCCCGTGGGAACTGTCGAGGATGTCTTCGCCCGGATGCGGCGGTATCCGGATGTCGAGGCGCCGAACCTGTATCCGGTCGACGCCGCCGATCGGCTGATCCTCGATGTGGCGGCCGACTCCCTCGATGCCACCGATAGCGGAACGGTTGCCGTCATCGGTGACAGCTACGGAGCGCTCACCCTCGGCGCCGTGACCCGCCACCCGGTGGCACCGGTGCGGGTGCATCAGGACCTGCTCACCGGCGAGCTCGCGCTCGCCGCGAACGCGCGTGCGGCCGGCTGCATCGGCTGCTACACCGCGCATGCGCTGGACGCCGAGCTGCTCACCGGTGTCCGGGTGGTGTTGCTCCGGCTGCCCCGGGTACTGGCCGGTCTGGCCGAGATCGCCGAATCGATCGCCCGGTATGCCGAACCCGGTGTCCAGGTGTTCGCCGGCGGCCGGGACAAATACCTCACTCCGGCGATGAACCAGGTACTTGCGGAATCGTTCGAGCAGGTGTGTGCCAGCCGCGGGCGGCAGAAGTCCCGCGTCCTGATCGCCACCCGGCCCAGACCGGTCGGCGCGCCCCGCTTCCCGGTGCGGGAGCAGCTGCCCGAACTCGGCGGCGATGTGGTGGCGCACGGCGCCGCGTTCTCCGGTGCACGGCTCGATATCGGCACCCGTTTCCTGCTGGGGCACCTGGACCGGATGAAACCGGACGCGCGGGATGCCGTAGATCTGGGCTGCGGCACCGGCATCCTGGCGGTCGCCTTGGCGAAGGCGCGGCCGGCATTGCGGGTGGTCGGCACCGACCAGTCCGCCGCGGCAGTCGCGTCGGCCAGGGCTACTGCGGCCGCCAACCGGGTCGCGGACCGGGTCACCGTTATCCGGGACGATGCGATGTCGGCCACCGCCGACAACAGCGCCGATCTGGTGCTGTGCAACCCGCCGTTCCATGTGGGTGCCGCCGTGCACACCGGTTCGGCGATCAAGATGTTCACCGAAGCCGGCCGTGTGCTGCGCCCCGGTGGTGAGCTGTGGACGGTCTACAACTCCCACCTCAACTATCGCGGGGTGGTGGAACGCCTGGTCGGCAGGACCGAGGTCGTCGGCCGCAATCGAAAATTCACGGTGACGCGGTCCATCCGTGGTGTTCGTGACGTACACAGATAAGCTGACCCCACGTTGTAGAGTCCGATTTGTCCGGCTGTTCGGTTGTTCGCCGAGGTTCACACCTTCGGGAACTCCGTTCGGTCACGATGCGTTGGACCAGGTAGTTGGAGCGCGAGCGCCCGCTCGTCCTGCTCAAGCGGCAACCACTCCACAGAAAGGCACTTCCAGTGCGTAGCAGCTCGAATCCGGTATTCCGGAAACTCCCCCGCCAGGAGGCGGCGGCCGGTGGCTATGCGGGCTTCGGCTCGGGTGTCGCCGGCGCCGGTCAGCTCGGCAACCAGGCCTACGGTGCGCCGGGCCAGTACGGCCAGCAGCCGTACCAGCCTTACCAGCAGGCGCCGGCCCACCGGACGATGACCATCGACGATGTGGTGACCAAGACCGGTATCACCCTCGCCGTGCTGGTCGTCTCCGCGGTCGTCTCGTTCGCGCTGTCCAGCGCGACGCCGGGGCTGGCTCCGCTGTTCGTGATCGGCGGCGGCCTGGTCGGCCTCGGGCTGGTGCTGGTGGCCAGCTTCGGCAACAAGATGGACAATCCGGCCATCGTGCTCTCCTACGCCGTGGCCGAGGGCCTGTTCCTCGGTGCGCTCTCGCTGATGTTCACCGATGTGACCTTCGGTGGTGCGGGCGGTAGCGCGCTGATCGGCCAGGCGGTGCTGGGCACCTTCGGTGTGTTCGCCGGCATGCTCGTCGTCTACAAGACCGGCGCGATCCGGGTCACCCCGCGGTTCACCCGGATGCTGCTCGGCGCCATGGTCGGCGTCGTCGTGCTGATGCTGGGCAACCTGGTCGCGAGCTTCTTCACCGACGGCGGTTTCGGCCTCCGGGACGGTGGCCCGCTGGCGATCATCTTCAGCCTGGTCTGCATCGCCATCGCCGCGTTCAGCTTCCTGCTCGACTTCGACGCGGCCGACCAGCTGATCCGCGCCGGTGCGCCGGAGAAGGCGGCCTGGGGTGTGGCCCTCGGCCTCACCGTCACCCTGGTCTGGCTCTACGTCGAGATCCTGCGGCTGCTGAGTTACTTCCAGAACGACTAGCGGCACCCTGCCGATCCGCCGGCCACGCCTGTTCGACAGGCGTGGCCGGCGTCGTTTCAGGGGTCGTAGCGGGCCCGGAGTGCAGTGGCACGGTCGCGTAGCTGCGCGCGCAGAGCGGGCGGTGCGAGGGCTTCCGCATCGGTGGCGACCTGCCACAGTGCCCATACGGCGTGCTCGGCATCCTGGAAGGAAAGGTCCAGCCGCAGCCACCCGTCCGGGTCGGTGTCCTCGGAGTGGACGGCCACTGCGGTACCCACGAGTTCTTCCCGGCGAGCGGGATCGACGCGTACCCGCACCGCGATCAGATCACCGCCGGTCCGGAACCGGGCGCTGTGGTCCTGCCAGGCCAGGTCCAGGTCGACTCGATCCGGCCGGTGCGCCGGTTCGGTGAGTGCTTCGGCGGCCAGGACCCGGGACAGCCGATAGGTCCGGTCCGCGCCGGCGCGGGTGGCCAGCAGATAGCTGCGGTCCCGGACGACGACCAGGCCGACCGGGTCCACGGTGCGCCATTCCGGTGTTCGGCCGGCGGCCGCGTAGTGGATCCGCAGCCGCACTCCGTCGAAGACTGCCCGCCGGACCTCGGCCGAAACGGAGGCGGGAATGTCCTCGGCGTGCTGCGGCCGGGCCAGCAGATCGGTCTCCGGTTCGATGAGCAGCCGCTCGGCCATATCGGCCGCGGTATCGCGATAAGGCGCCGGTAGCGCATCGACCACCTTGAGCATCGCCGAGGCCAGCGCCGAACCGAGACCGAACGCCTGCGCGCCGCGCCGGGATCCGGCGACCAGCAAGGCGAGCGCTTCCTCGTGACTCAGCCCGGTGAGTTCGGTCCGGAATCCGGGCAGCAGTGCGAATCCGCCGTACCGGCCCCGTTCGGCGAATACCGGGACCCCGGCCGCGGACAGCGCCTCGATATCCCGCAGCACCGTGCGGGTGGATACCTCCAGCTCGGCAGCCAGCTGCGCGGCGGTCGCCCGACCACGTTGGCGCAACAGCAGCACCAGGGAGACCAGCCGGTCGGCGCGCATGCCGGAAAGCGTATCGAATACCTGACACAGGGTGTCGTGATTCGTTGCCAGGCTCGGTACCACGGTGTCCCGACCATGGCCGAGAGCCGGGGACGCCGGTACATCCCGTAATGAATGGAGCTGAAGTGGCAGTGGAACGAACGGCAGTGAACCCGGTGACCTGGTCGATGGAACTGGGATTCGACCAGGGCGTACTGGTCTCCGGACACACCCGGACCCTGTACTGCTCCGGGCAGACCGCGATGAGTGACGACGGCAAGCCGCGGCATCAGGGTGATATGGCGGCGCAACTGGCGCTGAGCCTCGACAACCTGGAAGCGGTGCTCCGGGAAGCCGGTATGTCGGTGGCGAACTTGGTCCGGCTCGACGTCTACACCACCGATGTGGGTCTGCTCTTCGAGCACTACGGGATCCTCGGGGCTCGTCTGGGCGCCGCCGGCGTCGCCCCGGCCACCACGATGCTGGGCGTCACCCGGCTGGCGATTCCCGGACAGCTGGTCGAACTCGAGGGCACCGCGGTCGACTGACGCAGCCGGACAGCGGTACCGCCGGGCACGGAAAAGCCGTGCCCGGCGGCGGTGCGCCCGGCCGGTCGGTATGGCATCGGCACGATCGAGGCGGATCCGAACAGCATCCGGTGGTATCAGCGGGCGATACCGAGGTGCGGGAGGATATCGGTGGCGGCGTGCTCGTCCCCACAGTGCTCGGCGAGCACCGCGACACCCTGCGAGTTCTCCGTGCGCAGCGGCAGAATCGCCCGGTATGCGGGGGAGTCGTACCAGCGCCGGGCCGCGTCGAGATCGGGGAACTCGATCACCACCACATGGCCGTTCGCCGGTCCCTCCATGGCGAGCTGGCGCCCGCCGTGCACGATGAACCGGCCACCGAACGGGGCCAAGGTGGCATCGATGTGCTCCAGATAAGCGACGATCCCGGCGTCGACGTCGACATCGTGCAGATGGGCTACGGCGTAGGCGGTCATTTTCGACTCCTGAGCTGGTGTTCTTCTGGTACCACCCATGCTGCCGCGGGCCCGGCCGGACAGCGATTACCTGACAGGTAATGCCCCGGAACACAGAGAAGGCGGTCACCGAAACGGTGACCGCCTTCTCCGGCTCGAGATCAGCTCAGGCGCTCGACGACCAGGGCCATGCCCTGACCGCCGCCGACGCACATGGTCTCCACGCCGAACTGCTTGTCGTAGGTCTGCAGGTTGTTCAGCAGCGTGGTGGTGATGCGGGCACCGGTCATCCCGAACGGGTGGCCCAGCGCGATCGCCCCGCCGGAGACGTTCAGCTTGTCCTCGTCGATCTTCAGCTCACGGGCCGAGCCGAGCACCTGGACGGCGAACGCCTCGTTGATCTCGAACAGGTCGATATCGGCGACCGACTTGCCGGCGTAGCGCAGCGCGTTCTCGACCGCCTGGATCGGGCCCAGGCCCATGATCTCCGGCGACAGGCCGGACACGCCGGTGGAGACGATCCGGGCCAGCGGGGTCAGGCCCAGCTCCTTGGCGCGGGTGTCGCTCATGATCACCAGTGCCGCGGCGCCGTCGTTGAGCGGGCAGCAGTTACCGGCGGTCACGGTGCCGTCGGGGCGGAACACCGGCTTGAGCTGGCTGACCTTGTCGTAGGTCACGCCGGCGCGCGGGCCGTCGTCCTTGCTGACCACGGTGCCGTCGGGCAGGGTGACCGGCGAGATCTCCCGTTCGAAGAAGCCGTTGGCGATGGCCTCCTCGGCGCGGTTCTGCGAACGCACGCCCCACCGGTCCTGGTCCTCCCGGCTGATGCCGGTCATCGAGGCGACATTCTCGGCGGTCTGGCCCATGGCGATGTAGACATCGGGCAGCAGGCCGTCCTGGCGCGGGTCGTGCCATACGCCGGCACCACCCTCGGCCGCCTTCGCGGTACGGGCCTCGGCCTCGGCGAATTCCGGGTTCTTGGTGTCCGGCCAGCTGTCGGCCGACCCCTTCGGGTAACGGGACACCGTCTCCACACCGGCGGAGATGAACACATCACCCTCACCGGCTTTGATGGCGTGGAAGGCCATCCGGGTGGTCTGCAGCGAGGACGCGCAGTACCGCTGCACCGTGGTGCCGGGCACGGTGTCCAGACCCAGCTGGACCGCGACATTGCGGCCCATACCGAAACCGCCCTCACCGGCCGGCGAGCCGGTGCCCAGGATCAGATCGTCGATCGTGGTCGGGTCGAGGGCGGGCACCTTGTCCAGGGCGGCGCGCACCATCTGCGCGGTGAGGTCGTCCGGGCGCATACCCACCAGGGACCCCTTGGCGGCGCGGCCGATGGGGGAGCGGGCGGTCGAAACGATGACGGCCTCGGGCATGAGGACTCCTTTTCGGACGGAACTAGCGAGCGGACGGTTTTCGGCTATCCGAGCGCATTGGCGGACCGATCAGTTGTAGAACGGTTCGGCCTCGAATCTACGTCGCGGTCCCGGCTATCGGAAGGTCGGGGCGCGAGCGCACCGCCTCGACCAGCACCGGCAGCAGCTGTTGGGCGGCCAGTTCGTAACCGGCCGCCGAAGGGTGGAACCCGTCGGCGGCGAACAGGATCTCCGGCGCCGCGCGGAACTCCGAGGCGACCGGCCGCGCACCCATCGGCACCGGAACGCCACCCGCGACCGTCGTCGCCACCGTCTGGGCTTTGGCCAGCCGGGCGCTCCAGTTCGCGACGACCGTACGCAGCGGCTGCGGGATGGCGCCGACCGTGCCGAGATCGGGACAGGTACCCACCACGACCACCGCATCGGCCTCGCGCAGCCGCGAGACCGCCGCGGCCAGTCGCCGGGCCGAGGCCCGGATCGAATGCTTCTTGGTGATGTCGTTGCCGCCGACCAGGACGACCGCGGCATCCGGGGGCGGCCCGGCCACGAACATCGCATCGACCTGCCCGGCCAGCCCCTTGGACGTGGCACCGCAGATCGCCTTGGTGCTGAGCCGCACGGTCAGGTCACCCGCTTCGGCCAGCCCGCGGGCCAGCCGGACACCCGGCACGTCGAGTGCCCGGGTACAGCCCAGCCCCGCGGCGGTGGAATCACCGAAGATCATCAGGTGCAGGTCGGCGGGTACCCCCGGGCGCCACGGCTGCGGCGTGACCGCACCGGGCGCATAACAGCCGTCGGCCTCGGGAGGTTTGGAAGTGTCGCGGCCGATCACCGCGCGTGCGGCGCCGGCCTGCGCCATCAGGAGTCGATAGGTGGCCCACGACACGGTGCCCGCGCCGGAACCGGCGAGCACCGTGGTGGCACCGGTCACCGCGGCGGTTCGCCAGCTGATTCGAGGTGCGCCCACATCCCCGGATTTTACGTCGCGCGCGGGGTCGGCCGACCGCCGAGAGGCCACCAGGGCGAGTCACCCGGCAACGGTTCTGCAACGATGGAGGTATGCGCATCGCGGATCATGTCGTCGACCTCATCGGCAATACCCCGCTGGTTCGTCTGAACTCGGTGGTCGGGCCCGATGCCGGCCTGGTAGCGGCCAAGATCGAATACCTCAACCCGGGCGGCAGCTCCAAAGACCGGATCGCGGTGAAGATGATCGACGCCGCCGAGGAGGCCGGGCTGCTCCGGCCGGGCGGCACCATTGTGGAACCGACCTCGGGCAATACCGGTGTCGGACTGGCGCTGGTCGCGCAGCAGCGTGGCTACAAGTGCGTTTTCGTCTGCCCGGACAAGGTCAGCGAGGACAAGCGCAACGTGCTGCGCGCCTACGGTGCCGAGGTCGTGGTGTGCCCGACCGCGGTGCCGCCGGAGCACCCGGACAGTTACTACAGCGTCTCCGACCGGCTGGTCCGCGAGATCGAGGGCGCCTGGAAGCCGGACCAGTACTCGAACCCGGGCGGTCCGGAGAGCCACTACGAGACCACCGGCCCGGAGATCTGGCGCGATACCGATGGCAAGGTCACCCACTTCGTGGCGGGTGTCGGCACCGGCGGCACCATCACCGGCACCGGCCGGTACCTGAAGGAGGTGTCCGGTGGGAAGGTGCAGATCATCGGCGCCGATCCGGAGGGCTCGGTGTACTCCGGCGGCACCGGCCGCCCCTATCTGGTCGAGGGGGTCGGCGAGGACTTCTGGCCTTCGGCCTACGACCCGGCGGTGCCGGACGAGATCATCGCGGTCTCCGATGCCGACTCCTTCGAGATGACCCGCCGGCTGGCCCGCGAGGAGGGGCTGCTGGTCGGCGGTTCCTGCGGTATGGCCGTCGTGGCGGCGCTGGAAGTGGCCCGGCGGGATCCGGACGCGGTCGTCGTTGTGCTGCTGCCCGACGGTGGCCGCGGCTATCTGTCCAAGATCTTCAACGACCGCTGGATGAGCTCGTACGGGTTCCTCACCTCCCGTCTCGACGGCAGCCCCGAACCGCTGGTCGGTGACGTGCTCCGGGGCAAGTCCGGGGAACTGCCGGACCTGGTGCACACGCATCCGTCGGAGACGCTTCGCGACGCCATCGAGATCCTGCGCGAATACGGGGTGTCGCAGATGCCGGTGGTCGGCGCCGAGCCGCCCGTGATGGCCGGTGAGGTCGCGGGCAGTGTCACCGAGCGGGATCTGCTCTCGGCCGTATTCGAGGGCCGGGCCCAGCTCACCGATTCGGTGGCCCAGCACATGAGCCCGTCGTTCCCGCTGATCGGCTCGGGTGAAGCGATCTCGGAGGCCACCAAGGCGCTGTCGGACACCGATTGCCTGATGGTGGTCGAGGACGGCAAACCGGTCGGCGTGATCACCCGGCACGATCTGCTCGGCTTCCTGAGTACCGGCAGTATCGGCCACTGAGCCACGCCCCGGCGCGGCCGGTGGACGAAATGGGACAGTTTTTCGGCTGTCCACCGGCGGCGCCCCGTGACAGGATCGGCTACGACCGACCTGTGGGGACATGATGGCTGAAACTGATTCACCGGCAACGATTCCGACGACGATCACCGGCGCCGCCGCGGCGCTCCGGGACGGCACGACCACCGCAATCGAACTCGTCGAGGCGGCACTGGCCGCCGCCGACCGGCACGACGAGACCTACGGGGTATTTCTCACCCGATTCACCGACCGGGCCCGAGCCCGGGCCGCCGAGGTCGACGCGAAGATCGCCGCGGGCGATCCACTGGCGCCGCTCGACGGAATCCCGCTGGGCGTCAAGGATATCTTCGCCCATTCGGCCGGACCCACCACGGCGCAGAGTCTGGTACTCGACCCGCAGTGGGGTAAGGCCGCCGGCGATGCCACTGCCGTCCAGCGGCTGGAGGCGGCCGGTGGGATCGTCACCGGTAAGACCACCACGATGGAATTCGCGGTCGGCACACCGGATCCGGAGAAACCCTTCCCGATCCCGCGGAACCCGTGGGATGTCACGCGCTGGGCCGGTGGCTCCAGCTCCGGTTCGGCCGCAGGTATGCTGACCGGTGCTTTCCTGGGTGCCATCGGCACCGATACCAGTGGCAGTCTGCGTATTCCGACCGCCTACTGCGGAACCACCGGCTGCAAGCCGACTTTCGGTCGGGTGTCGAAGTCGGGTGTCGTGCCGCTGGCCTTCTCCCTGGACACTCCCGGCCCGCTGGCGCGCAGTGCCGCAGACTGTGCCCTGCTGCTTTCGGTACTCGCCGGCCACGATCCGGCCGACCCGTACAGCTCCGAACTGCCGGTACCGGACTACTCCGCCGCGCTCGACGGCGACCTGACCGGGGTGACGATCGGGGTCGACGATCTGACCCGATTCGCCGGCGGCGGCGCCGACCTCGAACAGCCGGAACGGTTCGAGGCCGCGATCGAACAGTTGCGGGCGGCGGGTGCCCGGATCGAACGGCTCGAAGTGCCGATGTACGTCGAGGCCACCGCGACCACCCTGGTCACCATGGCCGCCGAAGCCGCTGCCTATCATCAGCCGACGCTGCGGGAACGGTGGTCCGACTACGCCCGCGGATCCCGGGTGGTGTTCGCCGCCGGTGCTGCCGTGTCCGGAGCCGACTATGTTCAGGCACAGCGGGTCCGCCGGGTGCTGCAGCAGCGCATGGCCGAACTGTTCGAACGGGTGGACCTGGTCGTGACACCGACCGGGCATCTGCCCGCACCCCGGGTGGCCGACCTCGACCAGCTGCACCCGCTGACCGTGCTCGCCTCCCTGCACACCCCGTACTGGAATGCGCTCGGCAACCCCACCCTCGCGCTGCCGATCGGTTTCTCCGCCGACGGGCTGCCGTTGTCGATGTCGATCAGCGGTGCATTGTTCGACGAGGCGGCCGTGCTCCGGGCCGGCGATGCCTACCAGCGACGTACCGATCACCACCTGCTGACGCCGAAAGGTCTGTGAATGAGTACTTCTCCGGAATGGTCCGAATCGGCCGAAGAAAATACGGCCGTCGCCGAACTGGCGGCGGTGGTGAACGGAATGGCCGGGCTGTTGCACACGGTTCCGGACGCCCGGTACGCCGATCCGAGTGGCGGATACACCCCGGGGCGGTAGTCTGGCGGCCCGCACCCGGACGGCTGCCCTTGGTCGCCGTTCCGAGTGCGGGACATGTTCGACAAGTGTTTCACCGCAGGGGGATACGTTCGTGACCGGGACGACTTCGCAGCAGCCGACGACCACCCGATATCCGCTCTACAGTCCCGAGTTCGCGGCCGACCCGCATGCCGCCTACCGTGAACTGCGTCGTCGGCACGGTGCCCTGGTTCCGGTCGACCTGGCGCCGGATACACCCGCCACGCTGGTGGTCGGCTACCGCACCGCGGTGCGGATCCTGCACGATCCGGACCACTTCCAGTCCGATCCGCGCACCTGGCAGCAGACCGTGGCCCCCGAGTGCCCGGTGCTGCCGATGATGGACTGGCATCCGGCCGTACTGCGCAACAGCGGCCCCGAGCACACCCGGCATCGCGGTGCGGTCGTCTCGGCGATGGATTCGATCGACCTGCACCGGTTGCACGCCACCGTGGAGCAGACCGTCGGAATGCTGATTCCGGGCTTCGCGGCCGCCGGAACCGCCGACCTGATCGCCCAGTACGCCGGACCGCTGGCCTTCCTGGTGGTCAACCAGGTGCTCGGGGTACCCGAGGAGATCGGCGGCCGGGCGGCCCAGGCCGCCGCCATGCTGCTCGACACGGTGAACGCGGCCGAGGGCACCCGGATGTTCGACGCCGCGCTGGAAGAACTGATCGCCCTCAAACGTGCCGAACCCGGCGACGACGCCACCACCTGGCTGTTGCAGCATCCGGCCGGGCTCAGCGATCTGGAAGCCCTGGAGAACGTGAAGGTGCTCTACGGTGCCGGGATCGAACCGGTGCAGAACCTGATCGCCAACACCCTGCTGCTGATGATGACCGACACCCGGTTCGGTGGCGGAATCCTCGCCGGCAGCCTGTCCACCCGCGATGCCCTCGACGAGCTGTTGTTCACCGACCCGCCGCTGGCCAATTTCGGCATCACCTATCCGCGTCAGCCGATCCTCGTCGACGACACCTGGCTACCCGCCCACCAGCCGGTGCTGATCAGCATGGCCGCCTGCAACAACGACCCCGCCGTCAACAACGGCAGCCACACCGGTAACCGTTCCCACCTCGCCTGGGGGCGCGGCCCGCACGCCTGCCCCGCCCAGCCGATGGCCTACCTGATCGCTCAGGACGGCATCGATCAACTCCTCGACGCCATCCCGGAACTCGAACTCGCCGTCCCGGCCGAGGAGCTGCAGTGGCGGCCCGGGCCCTTCCACCGCGCACTGGCCTCGCTGCCGGTGAAGTTCCCGGTGCCGCGGAAGATCGAGTGAGCAGCTGCGGCGCCCGTGTCGAGGGCACCGTTCACCGATGCGCCCCGCCGGACCGGCAGCTGGCGGATACCGGTGGGTGCGTGGTCGACAGGATGCCCGCACGTGTTTCCGCCGGCTTGATATCCGCGAGCGGGGTGAGTAGATCGGCGAGTCGACGCTCGTCGGCAGCCCTGCCGTGTTCGACGGCATCGGCCCAGTCGGGTGCGGTGAGTGCTGCACGGCCCAAGGTGACGATCTCGGCGGTGCCGGAAGCGATGACGCCGCGGGCGAGAGATGGTGTGCCGAGACCGCCGTTCGCGAGTACGGCGGTCCCACCGTACTCGCGGGCGAGTTGGGCGAGGCTGTCCGGACTGCTGTCGAAAGCCGGTGCCGTGGCGTCGGGTTCGGTGGTGTGCAGATAGTGCACCCCGGTCCGACCGAGGGTGCCGAAAACGGTTTCGGCATCCGCCTCGCCTCCCGGCCAGCGATGCGCGGCATCGGACACCTTGGTCTGTGAGATCCGGATGCCGACGATCATCTCCGACCCCACGGCTTGCAGGACGGCATCGGTGACCTCGGCAGCCAGCCGGATCCGATTCCCGACGGCACCACCGTAGTGATCGGTGCGCCGGTTGGTGTAGTCGGTGAGGAACTGGTCCAGGAGATATCCGTTGGCACCGTGGATTTCGACGCCGTCGAAACCGGCGGCCGCAGCACGTCGTGCAGCTTCGACGAATCCCACACGGATATCGGCGATCTCGGCCATGGTCAGGGCTCGCGGTGTCGGGAAGTGGCCATCGCCCCGGTAGCCGGTCAGCTGCCCACCGCGCGGTGGAACAGCCGACGGTGCGACGGTGCCGGAGCGGTGGACATTCCCTTGACTCTGGCCCCCTGCGTGCATCAGCTGGGCGATCATCGCGGCTCCCTCGGCGTGTACGGCCTCCACGACTTGCCACCAGGACCGGGCTTGTTCGGCGGTGGCCAGGCCCGGCTGGTGCAGATACCCCTGGCTGTACGCGGTGTCCGGATAGGTGCCCTCGGTAATGATCAGGCCGAAACCGCCGCGGGCGAACCGCGCGTAGTAGTCCGCCATACGAGCGGTGGCCAGCCCCTCCGCAGTGGCACTGATCCGGGTCATCGGTGCAACGGCGAGCCGGTTGGTCAGCTCGAGTCCGCCGAGGGTGGTGGCGGTGAACAGCGGATCCATCAGATCACCGGGCGACCGCGATGGCATCGATCTCGATCAGCCAGTCCGGCTGCGCGAGCCCGGCCACCTGTAGCAGGGTGTCGGCCGGATACGGCTTGCTGAAGTACTCCTCGCGTAGCGCGACGATCGTGTCCAGTCGGCTCATATCGGTGACCATGATGTTCACTTTGACGACGTCGGCGAGACTGCTGCCGGCCTGCTCGAGCACCGTCGACAGATTGCGAAACGCCTGGCGCGCCTGGGTCTCGAAATCCCCGGCACCGACCGTGTTCCCGTCGGCGTCGATCCCGGCTTGACCGGAAACGTAAACCATCCCACTCGCCTTGATGGCCAGCGAGATGCGGTAGGGCTCATACCAGTCGGGGTCGTGTTCCACACGTTCGATCGAAGTCATACGACCAGGTTGGCGGGTATGCGCAGTACTGACAAGTACGGTCTTTTTGTGAATGTACTATCAATTGGTATAGGAATAGAGGTAACGGAGGTGGAACGTGACTTCACGGATCGACGACTTGGCCGAGGAGTGCATGGTCGAATCCGCTCTGGAGGTAATCGGCGGGAAGTGGAAGCTGGTGATCCTGCGCCACCTGTTGGACGGCACCAAGCGTTTCGGTGAACTGCAGCGCGCCCTCATCGGCATCACTCCGCGGATGCTGACGCGTCAGCTCCGGGAGTTGGAGTCCGACGGCGTGATCCTGCGCACCGTCTACCCGCAGGTGCCGCCCAAGGTCGAGTACTCGGTCACCGGCCTCGGGGAGAGCCTGCGCGACATCGTCGACCGGCTGGAGCAATGGGGACGCGCCTATCGGGAGGCCGAGTCTCGACCACACGACGAGGGGTTGCAGGGGGAGGAGCCGCAGGGGCTGCCTGCCGATTCCAGGGGGCACTGATCTCTCCGGCGGCGCCGATCTCGCTCCCGGTGAAGTTCCCGGTCCCGGAGAAGGTCCAGCGCGCAGCCTCGGTCAGCGCCTGGCGCGGTGCCCGCCGATCAACGCTTCTCGCGCCAGCATCAACGCAAACCCCAGCAGGTTCGAGCCGAGCCACTGCTCCGGATCCGCTGCTCGCGGGTCGTCGGCGGTCATGCCGATACCCCAGACCCGGTCCTTGGGGCTGGCCTCCACCAACACTCGATCACCGGTTGTGACGAGATAGTCGCGAAGCTCGGGGTTCCGGGCGAACTTGCCGAGGCTGCCGTCCACCACGATCGAGAACCGCGCCGAAACCCATTCGGACTCATCGAACCCACGCACAGTTCGCCCGATGTGCTTCGCTTCCGCCGGATCAGTGACCGACAGGATCCGTTCCGCGGCGGCCTCATCGCCGAACAGCAGCGCCTTGCGCCACATCATGTAGTGCTCGGCTGTCGGAAACCGGTGGCCGTCGAGTTCGAAAGCTGCCGGCCACCATTGACTCAGGCAGCCACGTCCGGGCCGGCCGTCCGGCTCGGGCCGGTGTCCCCAGAAGTACAGATACTTGGGTTCCTGGCCGCGGGATATGAGTTCCAACAGATCTGTGACCGAGGCGATCGATGGGGCGTGGGTCAACATTCCTCCGTCGATCTGCGGGCCCGGATCCGGTCCGGACCTCCCCGGCGGCTACGGCTGTTCTCGAATTCCACCATGACGCGGACTCGATCGCCAGTCGGTGAACTGGTGGCGACACCGAATCCCGCTACATCCGAGATGCTTTCGGATGTTTGCGGTCAGCGCAGCGTCATGGATGTGACCGCGAATTCTCCAGGATCCGGTGAATCTGCTGTGGCTCGACATTGCTCTGGGGTACAGGAAGTGTCAGACCGCCGACCGAAAATAGTGCACCGATTCAGCAACACTCTCGCAAATAGCCGATTCGGTGCCGCCGGGTGCGGGTATAACCACCCGCACAGCTCCGGTAGCTACCGGACTGACCGACAAGCGAGAGGGACGAAAGTGGATACCACGAGTTTGGCTGTCGACTTTCAGCAGGGCCTGACCGATGCATGGAGCTCGGTGGCTCAGGTGGTGCCCAAGATCGCGGGCTTCCTGGTCATCCTGGTCGTCGGTTGGATCATCGCGAAGGTTGTTGCGACGATTGTCGACAAAGTGCTCGAGAGTGTCGGATTCGACCGGCTGGTCGAACGCGGCGGAATCAAGCGGATGCTGGCGAACAGCAAGTACGACGCGTCCAGCATCCTGGCCAAGATCGCGTACTACGCGATTCTGCTGATCGCCTTGCAGATGGCGTTCGGAGTCTTCGGGCCCAACCCGGTGAGCGACCTGATCGCGGCCATCGTGGGCTGGCTGCCCAAGGCGGCTGTGGCGATCGTCATCGTGGTGATCGCGGGTGCCATCGCGCATGCGGTGAGCGAGATGGTCGGCTCGATGCTGGGCGGGCTCTCCTACGGGCCGATGCTCGGTCGGATCGCGGCCGTGTTCATCTGGGGAATCGGCATCATTGCGGCGCTGAACCAGATCGGGGTCGCGACCTCGGTGACCACGCCGGTGCTGATCGCGGTGCTGGCCACCATCGGCGGCATCCTGGTGGTGGGCGTCGGCGGCGGCCTGGTCCGGCCGATGCAGGACCGCTGGGATCGCTGGCTGAGCAATGTCGAATCGGAACTGCCGGCCATGAAGGGTCATACCGAGGCCTATCAGCGGGGCCGGGAGGATGTGGCCCGCGAACAGGAGCGCACTCATCAGCAGGCCGGTGAGTGGAAGGCCCCGGCCGAATACGGCACCGGGCAGCAGCAGCCGCCGCAGGGCTGATCGCCGCGGTTCCGGTCAGTGGTGGCCCGCTACGTCCTGGTGGCGGGCCACCGTCGGCTGCGGTCCGGCCGCTGCCAGCTGGCAGAGCGCGGCCAGGCGCAGGTGTAGCCAGTGGGCATCGGCCCAGTTCAGGGGCGGCTCGCTGGACCAGCCGGGGATGGCGTTCGCCTGTTCCAGGAGTCCGCGTGCATAGCCGGCCAGCAGGATCGACCGGGGTGTGCCGGCCGCTTCCTCGACGCCGAACTCCAGAATGTCGCGCACTGCGGCCGCCTGCTGGTCGATCCGGGCGCCCAGCGCCGGATGGGCTGCGGTTGCCGCGCGGGCCGGGGCGCCGTAGAGCCGGGTCAGGCGCCGGAGTTCCCGGCGGGCGGACAGCTCGAGCAGGACTGGGGAGAGCGAAAGCACCGTCGGATGTTATCAATCGTCCAGTTGTGATGAAACCCGAACGTTTCTCTGAAACAGTGCTTGATCGAATACTTGTCGACGGGTAATTGCCCAGCTATCGATCTTGAAGATGCGAATTCTGCTCGAGTGATCTCCCAGGTCAGCGGAACGCGTTGGCGTCGGTGAGCGCCTTACCGAGCACCAGCTGGTGCACCTCCGCGGTGCCCTCGTAGGTGAGTACCGACTCCAGGTTGTTGGCATGCCGGAGGACCGGATAGTCCAGGGTGATGCCGTTGGCGCCCAGCAGCGTGCGGCATTCCCGGGCGATCGCGATCGCCTCCCGGGTGCTGTTGAGCTTGCCGGCACTGATCTGCTCGCCGGTGATCTCGCCGCGGTCCTTGAGTCGGCCCAGGTGCAGTGCCAGCAGCTGGCCCTTGCCGAGTTCCAGCGCCATATCGGCGAGCTTGGCCTGGGTCAGCTGGTAGCCGGCCAGGGGCTTGTCGAACACGTCCCGGCTGCGGGTGTAGTCGATGGTGGTGGCCAGGCAGTCCCGGGCGGCACCGAGGGCGCCGAAGACGATGCCGAACCGGGCTTCGCTCAGGCAGGCCAGCGGTGCCGACAACCCGTGCGAGAGCGGCAGTACGGCATCGGCCGGGAGGCGGACGTCGTCGAAGGTCAGCTCGGCGGTGATCGAGGCCCGCAGCGACAGCTTGTTGTGCATTTCGTGCGCGGTGAACCCTGCCGTGCCGGCCGGTACCAGGAAGCCGCGCACCCGCGGGCGGTCGCCGCCCTCGTCGGCGTAGGCCCACACCACCGCGATATCGGCCACCGAGCCGTTGGTGATCCACATCTTGGCTCCGTTGAGCACCCAGTCGTCGCCGTCCCGGACGGCCCGGGTGCGCATCCCGGCCGGATTGGAGCCGAAGTCCGGCTCGGTCAGCCCGAAACAACCGAGCCGGGTGCCCGCGGCCAGCTCCGGCAGCCACTGCTGCTTCTGCTCCTCGGAGCCGAACTTGTGGATCGCGGTCATCGCGAGCGAGCCCTGCACCGACACCATGCTGCGCAGCCCCGAATCGACGGCCTCCAGCTCCTGGCAGGCCAGGCCGTAGGCGGTGGCCGGCAGGCCGGCGCAGCCGTAGCCGTCGAGATGCATGCCGAGCAGGCCGAGCTTGCCCAGTTCCGGAGCCAGTTCGCGGGCCGGGAAGGTGCCCGCCCCGAACCATTCGCCGATCTGCGGGCGCACCCGCCGGTCGGCGAATTGTGCGACGGTGGAACGGATTTCACGTTCCTCGGGGGTGAGCAGCGAGTCGATCGCGAACAGTTCCTCGACGGTGACCATGGGCCCGAGCCTAGCCCGGATGCAGCCACCGAAAACGGAAACCTTAGGCTGCTTGTCTATGAGCGAGCGTAGCGAGCTTGGATTCTCGACCAGGGCAGTGCACGCCGGATACGAGCCCGATCCCCGGACCGGTGCGGTCAATGTGCCCGTCTACGCCAGCTCCACCTTCGCCCAGGACGGAGTGGGCGGCCTGCGCGGTGGCTACGAGTACGCGCGCACCGGCAACCCCACCCGGACCGCGCTGGAGGCCAACCTGGCGGCGCTGGAATCGGGTGCGCACGGCCGGGCCTTCGCCTCCGGGATGGCGGCCACCGACTGTGTGCTGCGGGCCACCCTGCGGCCCGGTGATCACCTGGTGATCCCGGACGACGCCTATGGCGGCACCTTCCGGCTGATCGACAAGGTGTTCAGCCAGTGGGGTATCGAACATTCGCCCGCGCACATCGCCGACCTCGACCAGGTGCGCGCCGCGATCCGGCCGAACACCAAGCTGGTGTGGCTGGAGACGCCGACCAATCCGCTGCTGTCCATCGGTGACATTCCGGCGATCGCAGATATCGCACATACGGCGGGGGCCCAGCTGGTGGTGGACAACACCTTCGCCACCCCGTATCTGCAGCAGCCGCTGCTGCTCGGCGCCGATATCGTGGTCCATTCGACTACCAAGTACCTCGGCGGGCACTCCGATGTGGTCGGCGGCGCGCTGGTGACGAACGATCCCGAACTGGATGCGGCGTTCGCCTTCCTGCAGAACGGCGCGGGTGCGGTACCCGGACCCTTCGATGCCTTCCTCACGCTCCGGGGCACCAAGACGCTCGCGGTGCGGATGGAGAAGCACTGCGACAACGCCGAGACACTCGCCGAGTTCCTGTCCGGGCATCCGGCGGTGACCCAGGTGATCTATCCGGGCCTGCCCACCCACCCCGGCTACGAGATCGCGCAGAAGCAGATGCGCCGACGGGGCGGCATGATCTCGGTCCGGCTCGCCGGCGGACTGGAGGCGGCGCACAAGTTCTGTGCCCGGACGAAGATCTTCACCCTCGCCGAATCGCTCGGTGGTGTGGAATCGCTGATCGAGCATCCCGGTGCCATGACGCACGCCTCCACGGAAGGGTCCGAACTGGAGGTCCCGGCGGATCTGGTCCGGCTCTCCGTGGGGATCGAGGACATCAGCGATCTGCTCGGTGATGTCGAGCAGGCGCTGAGCTGAGCGGGACGGGAAACCACAGACATGACGAAACGGCCGCATCCAGGGAAAGGATGCGGCCGTTCGTGTTCATCGGGTTCGACAGTGGCTCGGCGACCGCGGCCGCCGAGCGGATCAGCCGTGGTAGGGCTCGGCGCTGACCAGCGTCACCTTCATGGTGTTGCCGTTCGGCAGGGTGTACTCGCGGGTCTCACCCACCTTGGCGTCGATCAGCGCGCCGCCCAGCGGCGAACTCGGCGAATAGGTCTCCAGATCGGACCGGCCGAGGCCCTCCTCGCGGGTGGCGATCAGGAACGTCTCGGTATCGGTGTCGTCCCCGTCGTAGTACACGGTGACGACCGAACCGGGCAGCGCGATACCGGACTTGGTCGGCGCGACGCCCACCTTGGCGTTGTTCAGCAGCTCCTGCAGCTGGCGGATGCGCGCCTCCTGCTGGCCCTGCTCCTCCCGCGCGGCATGGTAGCCACCGTTCTCCTTGAGATCGCCCTCTTCACGACGCTCGTTGATCTCGGCGGCAATGACCGGACGGTTGGCGATGAGCGCGTCGAGCTCATCCTTGAGCCTGTCGTGCGACTCCTGGGTCAGCCAAGTCACGTTCGTCTCGGTCATCTCGATCACTCCCTAGTAGTTGGTCCCGGCTGTGCCGGGGTTCCTGAGCACTGCGGCAGCGCCGTCCCGTAGGAAGGCGCGCCTCAGCCGACGACCGGAGCGATCCTGGGGAAGTTCGGCAGAACCCCGACAGGCCTGTTCGGCGGGCGAACCCGAAAGCCCGGAACAGCAACTCCGGCCGTCAATGCAGCAAACACGGCTCCGAAAACTGGGGGAACCCCGGAACCGTGTATCGCACTATTTTAGCATGTCCAACAAAAGTGCAGGTAGAAAGACGATTCGTCGGCGATTCGGCTGATCGGTCCGGTGCCGGACCGGTTCAGCCGAGTTCCAGATAGTCCGGCACCTCGGTGGTGCAGCCGTAGATGTCACCTGCAGCGGCCCGCGATGATGTGCGCACCACGGTCGCAATCTCCACGCTACCGGACGTCGAACCGGGCACCAGCAGCTCCCGGCGGCCCACCTCCGCGCCGTCCCGATCCATGCCCCGCACCAGGCAGGAGACCGGACGTTGCGGATCGTCGCGGGTGACCTTGATCCGCATGTTCAGCGTGGAGTCGTCGACCACGACGTAGCCCAGCTGCTCGGTTTCGATCTCGCGTGGGCCGTACTTCTGGAAGCCGAGATAGGCGACGCCCAGCCCCGCCACCAGCACTCCGACCCCGAGCAGGGCGGCCAACCGCACCCGCCGCACCGGCGGCCGGGTGCCGTAACGCTCGGCGTGTCGGGCGGCGGCCGAGTCGGCAGCCGTCGCGTTGCCGGGGTCGGGTTCACTCATCTGGGCACGCTCCCGGGGGGTAGGTCGGAACAAACGTCGGTCGTTTGGAACTATAGGGAACGAAGACCCGACACCCGCGAGCGAGAGCGACGGTGAACGAGACGTGAGTGGCCTTCGCCTCATGGCGGTTCATGCCCACCCCGACGACGAGTCCAGCAAAGGTGCCGCGACCACGGCGCGGTACGCGGCCGAGGGGCACGACGTACTGGTCGTCACGCTCACCGGTGGGGAGCGCGGCAGCATCCTGAACCCGGCCATGGACACCCCCGGCGTGTTGGACCGGATCGAGGAGGTCCGCCGCGAGGAGATGGCCGCGGCCGCGGCCGCACTGGGGGTGCAGCAGACCTGGCTCGGCTTCGTCGACTCGGGCCTGCCCGAAGGCGACCCGCTGCCGCCGCTGCCGGACGGGTGTTTCGCGCTGGTGCCGCTGGAGGAAGCCACCGAAGCCCTGGTCCGGGTGGTTCGCGAGTTCAAACCGCATGTCATCACCACCTACGACGAGCTGGGTGGCTACCCGCACCCGGACCACATCCGCTGTCACGAGGTGTCCATGGCCGCGTTCGACGCGGCCGGCGACGCGGAGCGCTTCCCGGCGGCCGGAGAGCCGTGGACGCCGCTGAAGCTGTACTACGACCACGGGTTCAGCATGAAGCGCCTGGAGACCTTCGCCGCCGAGTTCGAGGCCAACGGGGAACCGTTCCCGTTGCAGGAATGGCTGGATCGGATGCGGAAATACACCCAGGAGCGCGGTGACGTGATGGCTCGGGTCACCACCCAGGTGGAGTGCTCGAAGTACTTCCCGCAGCGGGACGACGCGCTGCGCGCCCACGCCACCCAGATCGATCCGAACGGCGCCTTCTTCGCGATCCCGCTGGAGATGCAGCAGCGGCTGTGGCCGACCGAGGAGTTCGAATTGGCCAAGACCCGGGTGCGCACCGCCATCCCGGAGACCGACCTGTTCGCCGGTATCGAGGACGACGCCCGGTGATGCTCGAGCTCGTCACCGAAACCCTGATTCTCGCCCAGGACCCCGGTAAGCCCACCGGGCCCGAGTTCGGCAAGGCCTCCCCGGTCGGCCTGGCGCTCATCCTGCTGCTGCTCGTCGGCACGGTGCTGCTGGTGCGGTCGATGAACCGGCACCT
The DNA here is from genome assembly GCF_056627695.1 of Nocardia sp. KT25-26. NCBI lineage: Bacteria > Bacillati > Actinomycetota > Actinomycetes > Mycobacteriales > Nocardiaceae > Nocardia > Nocardia sp. KT25-26. Next base: position 1,261,340 of record NZ_CM152813.1, read on the forward strand.
CAAGGGTCTGCCGCCGACCTTCGAACCGGAACATCCGGAACCGGACCAGCAGGCCGACGAGGGCACCGACCCGGGCGCTGTCGCCGGCGACGACCGGCCGGATGACGACCACCCGAGCACCGACGGGCCGGGTACCGGCAAAGCCGACCCCGGACCTGCCGCCCGCTGAATTCCGGCAACGGGCGGCGATGGCGCATGTCCGCCGCCCGTACCCGGTACGGCGTGCCGGTGCGTCCGGCGCCGGATCGTCACCAGTCGATGAGATCCAGTTCGTGCAGTCGCTCGAAGACCAGCAGCGACCCCGGCGCCACCAGATCCATCGCGGCGTATTCGCTGCCGGTGAAGTACCGGAACTCGGCGATCTCCCCGGTGGCCTGCGGTTCACCGGTGAGCTCGGCGGTGAAGCAGGTCATGTACAGCGGCGTGCCGCGACCGTGCCCGAACGCCTCCGCCTCGAAGATGCCCAGTTCGGCCACCCCGGTCAGGCCGACCCCCAGCTCTTCCTCGATCTCCCGGTGCAACGCCTGTAGCGGTGTCTCACCGGGATCGAGTTTGCCGCCCGCCATGTAGAAGACGTCCTTACCGGCCGGCCGGGTCTGGATCAGCCGGCGTTCGCGGACGTGGGCGAGAGCGGCGGTTCGGATCATGCCGGTAAACCTAGTAGCCGGCCACGAGCCTGTCTTCCGGCGCCCGGTGTCGACGCGGGTTGTGATATATCTCGCGCCGCCGTGGTCTGGCGTGTCCGCGGCGTCGGTACTTAACGTCCCTTCATCACATGTGCCGGTGAAAATGCCGGTCGCAAAGGGACATTCGAAGTCAGCAGGACGGATCCGGGCAAACCCCGTGCCGGTGCCGCGGTGCCCGAGTTCCCGTCGGACCGCCCTGCGGAGGAGTAGAAACATGGCCGGTTCGATGCACCGTCGGGCATTTCTCTGGGGATCCGTCGTCGCGGTCGCGGGAGTGTTGTCCTGCGCCACGGACGATGCTGCGGCGCACACTGCACACTGGGACTACGACGCCGAGGGGCCGGCCCATTGGCCCGAGCTCGACCGGGACTATCTGACCTGTGGGGACGGCAGGCAACAGTCGCCGATCGACCTGCCCGGCCATGAACGAATCAGCTCGGCAGCAGGCATCACCGTGGAGTACGGTCATGCGGTTCTGGTGCGCCTGCGCAACAACGGCCACACCGTGCAGGCACAGCTGCCCGGCGGCAACGGCAACCGGGTCGTGGTCGACGGAATGCCGTTCGACCTCGAGCAGTTCCACTTCCATCTGCCCAGTGAACACACCGTCGACGGAGACCGTTCGGCGATGGAGCTGCACCTGGTGCACCGCGGCCCCGGTGACCGGGTGGCGGTTGTGGGCGTGCTGCTGCGCTCCGAGCCCGGCGCGTCGCCGATCGACCCGATACTCGCCGACCTGCCCCGCCGCTCGGGCGACGAGATCGGGCCGCTCGCGCCGCTCGATCCGGCATCGCTGTTGCCCGCCGACCGTGACCAGTTCCGCTACCGCGGTTCGCTCACCACGCCGCCCTGCACCGAAGGGGTGAGCTGGACGGTCTTTCACACCCCGGTCGCCGTATCGCCAGGCCGGGTCGATGCCTATCGGTTGCTGTTCGACCACAGCAACCGGCCGACCCAGCCCCGCAACGGCCGTCCGGTGCTGCATACCGGGCGGTGAGGGTTCGGTCGCACAACCCGTCATCCGATGGCCGAACGAATCGGCGGAAACCCCGTCGCGCGGGTGGATCGTCAGTGTCGCGACTAGGCCGGCATTCTGTCTTCCGGTGTCGGGCCGGCCGCCGACGACACCGCCCAGAACTGGGCGTAGCGGCCGCCCCGGCGGAGCAGCTCCGGATGGCTGCCCTGTTCGACGATGCGGCCGTCGGCGAGGAACACGATGTGGTCGGCATCGCGGACGGTGCCGAGGCGGTGGGCGACCAGAACTACCGTCCGACCGGCCATCAGGCGCTCGATTCCGGCTCGGACCGCGTCCTCGTTCGCGGGGTCCAGGGCGGAGGTCACCTCGTCGAGCAGCACGATCGGTGCGTCCTTCAGGAGTGCCCGGGCGATCGACACCCGCTGGCGTTCCCCGCCGGACAGCAGCGCGCCGCCCTCACCGACCTCGGTCGCCCAGCCGCCGGGCAGCCGTTCGATCACCTCGTCGAGCTGCGCGGCCGATGCGGCGGCCCGCACCTCGGCATCGGTGGCATCCGGCCGGCCGAGCCGGATATTCGCTTCGATGGTGCCGTCGAACAGATACACCTCCTGGAAGACGATGGCGATCCGGTCCATCAGCACATCCGGGTCGATCTCCCGCACATCCACGCCACCCACGTCGATCGAACCCGAATCCACGTCGTAGAACCTGGCGATCAGCTGCAACAGGGTGCTCTTACCCGAACCGGAGGGGCCGACCACGGCGAGCCGCCGGCCCGCCGGAACGGTCAGTGACACCTTGTCGAGTACGGTGCGGTCGTCGTGCCGGAAGGTCACCGCGTCGAAGCGCACCGTGTGCCCCGCCGGGGTCTGCGGCGCCGCCGGCACCGGCAGCGGTTCGGTGCGCAGGACGGCCTCGAGCCGGGTCAGCTCCGCTCGCGCGGCGCGCAGCTTGCCGCTCATATCCGCCAGCGCCAGCAGCGGGTCGGCGCAGCGGGCCGCGAGTACCAGGACGGCCAGCAGTTCGGCGGCGCCGACGGTTCCGCCCAGCACCAGGTAGGCGCCCAGCGCCAGGATCGCCGTCAGCACACCCTGGACGGTGAGCGCGGCACCGATCACCCCGGGCAGGGCGGTCAGCACCGACCGGCGGGAGGTGCGCTGCACGTCGGTGAGTGCGTCGTCGAGCAGCCGGAAGCGTGCACCGGTCCGGCCGCCGGTCCGCAGCACCGGTTGTGCCTGGAGATATTCGATGACGCGGTCGGCCGCCTCCTGTTCGCGTTCGTGTCGTTCGGTGTCGGCCGCGGCCATCGACCGATCGGACCGGGCCTGTACCAGCGCCAGCACCGGAACACCGGCCAGCGCGGCCAGCCCCATCCGCCAGTCGAAGGCCAGCATGACGACGACGATGGTCAGCGGGGTCACCGCAGCGGAGATGAACGGCGCCAGCAGATGGGCGATCACGCTCATCGCCTGCAGCACTCCGCGGCCGGCCAGCAGGGAGATCTCGCCCACCCGGCGGGTGTTGTACCACCCGATCGGCAATCGCGCGAGGTGGTCGCCGAGCCGGTAGTACATGCCGTGCAGCAGTGTGGTTCCGGCCCGGAACCCGGACCGGTCGCTCACATAGCGCAGGATCGCGTATCCGGCGACCGCAGCTGCGAAGGCGACGAGCCAGGGCCGGGCGTCGGCGGGGTCGCTGCCGAACAGGGCCCGCAGGATCGGCACCAGCAGGGCATAGGCCGCTCCCTCCGCGATCGCGGTGACGGTCATCAGGGCGACGGTGCGGCGCACCGGTGTGGCGTATTCGGGCCCCAGCACCCGCAACAGCGTTCGGATCATCGGGTTTCGTCTCCTTGCGGTGTGTCGATCCGGGGTGTGAAGCCGGGGCCGTGGCGATGTGCCCGCCGGAACTCGGCGAATCGGCCCTGCTCGGCGAGTAGCCGGTCGGGCGGGCCGGATTCGACGATCTGCCCGTCCACCAGCAGCACCACCGTGTCGGCAGTGGTGAGGGTTTCCGGGCGGTGCGCGATGATCAGCGTGGTCCGGTCGGGCGCTGCCGCGGTGAGCGCGTGGCGCACCGCTTGTTCGGTCAGCGGGTCGGCGAATGCCGTCGCTTCGTCGAGTACCAGCACCGGGGTGTCGGCCAGCAGGGCCCGGGCGATCGAGATCCGTTGTGCCTCACCGCTGGAGAGCCTGGCGTCGATTCCGATCACTGATTCGTAGCCACGCGGCAGATCCAGAATGCGATCGTGGATCCGGGCCAGCCGGGCGGCCCGGACGACTTCCTCACGACTGGCTTCCGGCACGGCCAGGGCGATGTTGTCGGCCACCGAGGCGCGCAGCAACCGAACGTCCTGGAAGACGAAGGAGATCGTCCGGTACAGGTCCTGGTCGCTGAGTTCGCGCAGGTCGGCGCCGCCGAGGGACACCGACCCGTGGGTCGGGTCGAAGAACCGCGGCAACAATTGCACCAGTGTGGATTTCCCGCTGCCGGACGGTCCGGCGACGGCAGTCACGGTTCCCGGTTCGAGCGTCAGATCGATCCCGCGCAGCACCGCACGATCGGTGTCGTACCCGAATCGGACATCCCGGAACTCGACTCGATGGCCTCGTGGCGACACCGGCCGCGCAGGCTCGGGAAGTGGTGCCACCGAGAGGATGCCGGCGATCCGATCGAGCGCGCGGCGCGCGTTCTGCAGATCGTCGAAGCCGTGGCCGAGTGCGGCCACCGGCGCGGTGAGTCCCAGCCCGAGCAGCAGAAACGGCAGCAGATCCGCCGCGGGCAGGCTCCCGTTCGTGATCAGCACCGCACCGCCGGTGAGCACGACCAGCAGGACGAACGGTGGTGACAGCGCCACCTGCATCGCGGCTGCGATACCGGCCAGGCCACGCACCATCCGGAGGAAGGACCCGGCGAATTCGTCCACATTCGTGCGGAATCGCCGATGGGCGCGGTCGGCGCCGCCGAACGCCTTGACCACTGCGATGCCCTGGACGAACTCGACGACGGAGTTCGAGATTCGGCCCATCGCCGCATCGAACTCCTGCTGTTCCCGCAGCCGGGACGGCGTCATCATCAGCGGTACCAGCGCCACCGCCAGGAGCACCGGGATCAGGGTGATCAGGGTGAGCCGCCAGTCCACGGCGAACAGGTAGATCAGCGATACCGCGGGCACCACGAACGCGGCGACCAGTTCACCGGGCGCATGCGCGATGAACGGGTGCACGGCGCCGACATCGTCGCCGACCACTTTGGCGAGTTCACCGGTGCGGCGCCGGGAGAACCAGCCGAGCGGCGCGCGGCCCAGCCGCTCGGCGAGCTGCCGGCGCAGCGCGAGCTGGACCCGGTCGTCGAGCAGATGTCCGATCCCCGAAGAGGCGCCGGTGCACAGCAGTCGCAGGAACAGGCCGGCCGCACCCCCGGCGACAACCAGCCAGACCCGGCCGTGGTCGACCGGCTCGGCGGACAGCAGGATCCGGCCCAGTTCGGCGATCGCCAGCAGCGGCGCGAGCCCGGCGACCGAACCGATGATCTGCAGGACGACGACGGCGGTGAATCCGCGCGCATACGGGCGAAGCAGATCTCCGACGGCCGGTGCTGGTGCGGGCCGGATGAGCACCGGGTCGGCATGCTGGTCCGGTGCAGTGGTGACGGTGCTCATCGGCCACCGGTCTTCGCCGCGGGCGCCTCGACCGCCGATCGATCCGCGCAATCGGCCGGTTGCTCCCACGCCTGCGGCAACGGTTGCCCCGGTGTCGGGGACGGGCTGTCGCCCAAGTGATTCCGGAGAAACGAGATGATCTCGCCCAGTGCGGGCCGGGCCTCCCGGACCAATCCGGGCATGCTCAGGAACGCGTGCGTGGCGCGCGGGTACTCGACCAGCTGCGCCGGAATACCCGCCTCGAGGAGTCGTTCGGAATAGCGGCGCCCCTGGTCGGCCACCGGGTCGATGCCCGGTACCACCACGAGTGCCGGTGCGGTCGCTTCCGGGACGGCGGCGGACAGCGGGGACACGGCGCGGGCCGAAGTACCCGGCGGGACGGCGAGTTCGTGGAAGTAGCGCAGCTGCGCCGGGGTCAGGGTCGGGCAGTGCGGATGCCGCTTGGCCGGTTCCGGATCGTCGGTCAGATCGGTGACCGGGTTGACCAGCACCTGGGCGCGCAGTCCGGGCCCGGCCGTACCGGCCCGCAGGGCGGCCAGGGCGGCGATCAGGGCGCCGGTGCTCTCACCGGCGACCGCGGTCCGGGCCGCATCGATGCCCCAGTCGCCGGCGTTCCGGATGACGTGCAGCAGCGCATCCCAGCCGTCGGCGACCGCGGCCACCAGCGGCGTGCCGGACGCGAGGAGTCGGTGTTCCACCGAGACCACCACCCCCGGGAGCTGCGCGGCGATCCGGCTGTTCGCCCAATCGCACTGCACTGCCGTGCCCTGGAAGCCGCCGCCGTGTACCTGCAGGATCAGCGGTAGCCGGGTGCCTTCGGCCACGTGCTCCGGCCGGTATTCGCGCACCGGTATCCGCCGGTCGGGTAGGTCGATTTCCCGCCACCGGATCGCGACGCCGCGTTCGGGGCGGCCGGTGATCAGCCGGCCGAGCGGGGACGAGACGAGGCGCGCCCGCTTGTCCTGCAAGGCGGTCAGACCCTCGGCCGTCATGGTCGCCCATTCCGGCTCCTGCTGCACCTTGCTCAGCAACCTGACGCCCCACGGCGGCCGTGGCGCCCTTGCGGTCTCGTCCATCTCTCCTCCTCCGCTACGCAACACCGCACGGGCGCCGGAACAACCCGGCTCGGTCGGCGTGCTCTCGATCCGCTGCCAGCATGGGTGGTGCGGTCGGCCGCGGTATTGGAGGAATGTTCCGGACCGGACTAGGGGAGAAGCGTTCGGGCCGTGCCCGGCCAGGCGACGTCGTCCACGGCGAGCCACGGCGACATCGCGATCGCCTTGGGTGTCACTCCGGTGAAGGTGCGGACATCGCGGTGCAGATGGGACTGATCGGCGTACCCGGTCTCCGCCGCCGCGGTGGCTGCGCCGTGGCCGGTGGCCAGCAGATGTGCCGCATGGTCGAATCGCACCAGTTGTGCCGCCCGCTTGGGGGTGAGGCCGAGCTGAGTCCGGAATCGGGACCACAGTCGTTTGCGGCTCCAGCCGAGTTCGTCGGCCAGGCTCTCGACCCGGATCCGCCCTCGGCTGGCCACCAGCTGCCGCCAGGCACCGGTGATCTCCCGATCGACCCGCCGGCCCTGTACGGCCCGCCGGACGAGTTCGGCCTCCGCGAGGGCGAACCGGTCGCTCCAGGAGCGGGTGTCGCGCAGTTGTGCACAGATCCGGTCGGCGTCGGCACCCCAGAGGTCGTCGAGCCGGACCACCGCGCCGTCCAGGTCCGCCGCGCCGTCGAACACCGCATGCGCCATCATGGGCGACAGGCGGATCTGCAGACAGTCGACAGCGTTGCCCTGCACCCGGAATCGGCCCAGCGGGAGCCCGGCGACCACACTCCCGCGCAGGCGATGGGTGCCGGTATCGTCGACCAGCTCCCCGTCGCCGAGGTCGAAGCCCACCGTCACCGCCGGATGCGGCACCACCGGGATGACGAACCGGCCGCTGCCCCGGTTCCGGAATGCGGCCATGTCCATCCCGCCCGGCCCGGTCCGGGCCGGGCGGGTGATCTCCCACAGTTCCGTCGTCGCGACGCGAACCGGCCGGGTGCCGCGCATATCGGCCATGGTACCGAGCGGGTGGGGGCGGCCGCTTCGACAGGAACGCCTGGTCGGCGAAGGTTGCTACCGTGGGAAGCATGCGTTTCGGGGTGCTCGGACCGGTGACGGTATGGGGCGGTGACGGCGCATCGGTCCCGGTTCCGGGGACGAAGGTCCGGGCCCTGCTGGCGGTTCTGTTGATCCGCCCCGGCACCGTCGTGCCCGCCGATACGATCGTGGCCGCCCTGTGGGGTGACCGGCCACCACCGAAGGTCGATGCTGTCCTGAGGTCCAAGGTGTCGCAGCTGCGGCAGGTGCTGCGAGCGGCCGGTGGGGACGCCACGGAGCTGCTGCGCCGCGAGTCCGGCGGCTACCGGCTGATGGTGCCGGTCACCTCGGTGGACGCGGGGCATTTCACCGAGATGCTCGCCGAAGCACACCGGGCGACATCCGCCCGTACCGCGCTGGAACTGCTGGCCGTCGCCGAATCGCACTGGCGGGGTGAACCGTTCGCCGAGTTCCGGGACGAGCAGTTCGTCACCGCGCCCGCCGCCGAACTGGCCGAACAGCGACTCGAGGCCCGGGAACTGTGTACCCGGCTACGGATCGAGGCCGGGCAGGCGCACGCCGTGGTGGCCGAACTCGCCACGCTGGCCGAACTCCATCCGATGCGCGAGCACATCCATGTGCTGCTGATGACCGCGCTGTACCAGACCGGCCGACAGACCGAGGCCATCGCCGTGTACCGGTCGCTCGCCGAGCGGCTGGCCGAGCAGCTCGGTGCCGATCCGGACCCGCGCACCTCGGACACCTACCTGGCGATCCTGCGGCAGGAACAGCCCTTGTACGAGGCTGCGGCCCCGAACCGGGCTGCTGTGCCCCGGCCGGTGTTGCCCGTCGCCGCGACTCCGTTGCTGGCGCGTGCGGAGGAGCTCGCCCGGGTAGCCGACCTGTTGCCGTCCGGCCGACTGGTGACGGTGACGGGTCCGGGTGGCGTCGGCAAGACCCACCTCGCGGTGACCGCTGCGCACGCTGCCGCGGCCGGATTTCCCGGTGGCGTCGGTTTCGCGGATCTGAGCGGGGTGCGTGCTGGCGACCGGGCAGCCGTATGCCAGGTGCTGGCGGACTGCCTGGGGGTGCGCGACGACCTCGGTTCCGCGGCGGCCGACCCGGTGGGTCCGGCCGACCTGTGGTTCCGGTTGGGTTCGGCGGTGCTGACCAAACAGATCCTGCTCGTGCTGGACAACTGCGAACAGGCCCTGGACACCATTGCCGCAGTGTGCTCCGAACTACTGGCCGGGGCGCCCGGCCTGCGCATTCTCGCCACCAGCCGGGAGCCGCTGCGGATTTCCGGTGAACGTGTCGTACCGCTCGGCGCATTGCCTTCACCTCCCGACGGCCGCGCCGCCGGTGATCCGCGACGGTACGGTGCTTTCGCGCTGTTCACCGAGCGGATCGCCGACGCGGGCGGTACCGGGCCGGCCACGCCCGACGAGGTCGAGGTGGCGGCCCGGATCTGCCGTCGGCTCGACGGCCTGCCGCTCGCGCTGGAGCTCGCGGCGCCGCGGGTGCGCACCCTGGGCCTGCTCGAGGTGGAGCGGCGGCTCGAGGACCGGTTCGCCCTGCTCACTTCGGGTGCGCGGACCGCGCCCGGTCGGCACCGGACCCTGGCCGCGGTGATCGACTGGAGCTGGGATCTCGCCTCCGCCGAGCAGCGATGCGCCTTGCGGCGGCTGTCCTGCGCGGCCGCGCCCACCCTGCGGGCCGCCGCGGCGATCATCGGGGAATCCACGTTCGATGTGGCCGAGGTGTTGTCTCGGCTGGTCGAGCAGTCCTTGCTGACGGTCGAACCGGGGTCGGACAGCCCGCGCTACCGCATGCCGGAATCGATTCGAGCCTACGCCCGGGCCCGGCTGGCGGAAGCCGATGAGGAAGCCGCCACGGTGCGGCGCCACCGGGATCACTACCTGTCGGTGGTCGAGGAACAGACGCCGCTGCTGCGCACCGACCGGCAGGATGCGGCGCTGGCGCGCCTGCGGTCCGAATCCGCCGATATCCGCCTGGCCCTGGCGGGCGCCGAGGACGAACTACCGGCGGTGCTCCGGATGATGTGGTTCTGGATGCTGACCGGACGGCTCACCGAGGCGGCCCGCCGGCTGACCACCGCACAGGCGACCGCAGCACCGGGCACCGTCGAGGAGTGGGCCGCGCACTGCTGGGCGCATACGCTGAGCCTGCGCCTCGCCGATCCGCCGGCCCTTCCCGGCGCCGCCCGCACCGCCGCGGACCTCGTTGCGGCGGACCTTCCGGAGGACGGACAGCTACATGCCGAAGCAGCCCTGGCCCGGTGGTACCTCTCCCTCACCCGCACGGCTGTCGGCGAACCCTCGGTGTCTGCCGCCGCCCCGCCGGGCCGGTGGGGCGGCGCCGCTGCTGCGCTCGAACAGGCCCTCGCCGCATTACCGGGCGGGAATTCCGAGCCCACCCGGTCGGCGGCGGAAGCCCTGGCCGGTTTCCGGGAGATCGGCGACCGTTGGGGAATGTTGCAGGCGATCGACGTGCTCGTGCACGCCGCCGGCGAACCATCCGGGCCGGGCGCCGACGAACTGGACCGGTGGGCGCTGAGTATCGCCGAGGATCTCGATCTGCACAGCGATATCTCCCGCATTCTGACCCGGCGCGGGCGGCGGCTGCTGCTCGCCGGTGACCCGCTCGGCGCCCGCGCTCTGTTCCGGCGGGCGCGGGACATCGCCGGTGATCAATGTGACGGCACCGTGAGCGCCGCCGCCGAAGGTGGCCTGCGGGCCGCCGAGAACGCCCTCACCGGCACTGCCGCACAGCGGCGCATCGCCGCCGAATCCGTTGACTATCTTCGCATTCTGCATCGAAGCGATTTCCACGCCGCCGATTCCGGTACGCCGGCGTGACGGCATCGTCCCGGCGCCGTTGTGGACGACCCGGGTCTCGTCGGACTCCGCCGATTCGGCACGATGGTCTCGGTGTATTCGCACGTTCCCGCTTCGAAGGAGTGACCCGATGGCCCCGATACGCACGCTCACCATGCTCGTCTCCGCCGCCGCGCTGCTGCTCGCGAATCCCGCGACAGCCGCAGCCGATCCGGCGGCCGAGGCGATCGGTGGACGCGAACGGATCAAGATCACCGTGACCGGCACCGAATACCCGGTCGGGCACTGCCTGGTCGATCCCGATGCCGACGGCAACACCCAGAGTCTGGCGATGGATCCATCCGGTGTCATGGTCATCGAAAATGTTGCGCCCGGTGCCCGGCGGGTGCTGGTGTGGTGCCCCCAGGGCGGGCAGATCTACCAGGGGCATGTCCAGGTACAGCCGGGCGACCCGATCCTGGATCTGCAGGATCGGCTGTTCGCCGCGGCCGGGAGCAGCGAGCGGGTGACCGATCCCGCGCTGCGCTGATCCGGGAGAAGATCCCCCGGTGTAGGGTGGACCCCGCGCAAGTAGAGGTTGTTCCTCCACTTACAGCTCGGGATTCGAACCTACCGTGTGATCGGTAGCGGGGGCCTTGGGGTGGAGGCGGTTTGCAGGCAGCGCGGCCGCGTCCGGATGCTGCGTGCGAGCCATGAGTTCAGTACACACACCGGTCATCTCTAGGAGAACCACTCGTGTCTGTCTTGCTCTACCGATGGGGGAAGTTCGCGTTCCGCCGGAAGTGGCTGGTCCTGCCGGTCTGGCTGCTGCTCTTCGGGCTGCTGGTCGCTGCCGGTGCGGCGCTGAGCAAACCGATGAGCGACGAATTCACCATGCCGTCGCTGCCGTCGGAACGAGCCACCGAGATCCTGGACCGGCAGTTTCCGGGGATGTCCGGCCGGTTCGGTATCGACGCAGTCGCCGGCGACTACGTCGTCCGGGCCGCCCCGGGCACCGAGCTGACCGACGAGGCGAACCGGGCGGCAATCGACGAACTGATCGCCGACCTGAAGTCCTTGTCGGTCGGCTCGGGTGCCGCGACGCACCGGCTGGTCGCGACGGAAGTGGCTGCGCAGCTGCGGAACCCGGTCACGGTAACCGAGAAGATGGGCTGCCTGGCGGACGCCGACCCGGCCGAATGCTCCGGCGCCCCGCTCAACGTCCTCGACGAGCGAGCCCCGGCCACCGTGGCGGTGCTCACCGTGCCGTTCGACATCGATTCGGCGATGGACATCACCGACGCCGAGCGGGACGCGGCCTACCACGTCGCCGACGCCGCGCGGGCGGCCGGGCTCACCGTCGAGGTCGGCGGTGCCATCGGGATGGAACAGGAACAACCCAGCGGCCGGGCCGAAGCGATCGGCATGGGGGTGGCACTGATCGTGATGATGGTCGCCTTCGGCGCTGTCGTGGCGGCCTTCGTGCCGATCGTCACCGCCGTCGTCGGTCTCGGCGGCGCACTGTCGGTGATCATGCTCGGCACCTCGATCACCGAGGTGCCGAGCTTCACCACCTTCCTGGCTTCGATGATCGGTATCGCACTGTCCATCGACTATGCCCTGTTCATCGTCTCCCGCTACAAGCACGAACTGGCCGTGCAGGACTCGGCCGAAGAGGCGGCCGGCACCGCGCTCGGCACCGCCGGCTCCGCCGTGGTGTTCGCCGGACTCACCGTGATCATCGCACTGTCCGCGCTGGGCATCGTCGGCGTGCGGTTCCTGACCTTCATGGGGCTCGGTGGGGCGGTCGCCGCCGCCTTCGCCGTGCTCACCGCCATCACCCTGATGCCGGCCCTGCTCGGCGTCCTCGGCCGATTCCTGTTCCGGCCGAAGCTGCCCGGCGTCGCCCGGCACGATCCGGAGGACGACAGCTCGCGCACCCTCGGCATGTGGGTGGGCCGGGTGATCGGCAAGGTGCCGTGGGTGGCGCTGCTCGCCGCGGTGGCCGCGCTGGCCGCCCTGGCGGCACCGGCGGTCGGCCTGCAGCTGGGTCTGCCGGGGGAGAACAGTTATCCGGCCGATACGTCGGTCCGCAAGGCCTACGACATCCGCACCGCGGGCTTCGGTGAGGGCAGCAACGGGATTCTCACCGTGGTCGCCGACCTGACGGAGGTACCGGAAGGCGAGCGGGACACCGCGGTTGCCGCACTACGCGACCGGCTCGCCGAATTCCCGGAGATGGACTACGTCACCGCCCCCCGGCTCAGTGACAACGAACTGGGCGTGATCCTCGAAGGTGTACCGGAATCCGGTCCGAACGACCAGGACACCAAGGATCTGGTGCGCGAGGTCCGCGCCGCCGAAGGTGCCCTGGCCGACCGGTACGGCATCGAATACGGCGTCACCGGCACCACCGCGATCTACGCCGATATGGATCATGTGCTGCTCAGCAAGATCCTGCCCTACCTCGCCATCGTGGCCGGGGCGGCCTTCGTCCTGCTGATCCTGGTGTTCCGGTCCATCCTGGTGCCACTCACCGCCGCCCTCGGCTTCCTGCTGTCGATGGCCGCCACCTTCGGCGCCACGGTGGCGATCTTCCAGGAGGGCGCCTTCGATCTGATCGCCGATCCGCAGCCGATCGTCAGTTTTCTCCCGATCATGTTGATCGGCTTGGTCTTCGGGCTGGCAATGGACTACCAGGTGTTCCTGGTGACCCGGATGCGCGAAGAGTACGTGCACGGCAGATCGCCGAAGGAGGCCATGGTTTCGGGCTACCACCACGGCGCCCGGGTGGTGACCGCGGCGGCGATCATCATGATCTCGGTCTTCGGCTCGTTCCTGCTGGAAAGCGATGCCACCGCCCGGATGATGGGGTTCGCCCTCGCTGCCGGGGTGGCGATCGACGCCTTCCTGGTCCGGATGGTGCTGGTTCCGGCCCTGCTGGTGATCATGGGCAGGTGGGCGTGGTGGATGCCGCGCTGGTTGGACCGGATCCTGCCCGATATCGATGTGGAGGGCAGCCGGCTGCGTGAACGGCAGCAGCGCTTTCGTGGTGGGCAGCAACCCGAGCCTGTGGCGCCGGAACCAGTTCTCGGCGCCGAGCCCACATCGGTATCGGCGACGGACCCTGCGGCAGCGGCGGTGGATGCGTTCGGTGAGTCCGATGAGCCGGTCGGCGCCCAGCCGGTACTCGCCGCCATGGGTGGCCCGAACGTGGCAACGGACACCACCGGAACGTACCGGGCACCGGCGACGGCGCCCGGTGCGGACGTTGCCCCGGTGGGTGACCGGACGATCGGTGGCCACATCCGCCGCGCGGACGAGTACCCGGTGCCGGATGCGGTGCTGACCCTCGTCGATCCGCGCGGGCATCAGGTGTCCCGGGCGGTCGGCGACGGCAACGGCGATTACGCCATCGAACCGCCTGCGCCGGGTGACTACGTCCTGATCGTCGCGGCGAGTGGGCATCAGCCGGCCGCGATGAACATCTGGGCCGGCGACCGGCCGCAGCGGGTGGACCTCACCCTGCAGGGCGCCGGTGAACTGTCGGGTGTGGTGCGTACCGCCGGGCGGGAACCGGTGGCCGGGGCCACGGTCACCGTGACCGATCTGCGGGGTGAGGTCGTCGGTGCCGCGGTGACCGCGGCGGATGGCGGCTACTCCTGCCAGGGTGTGGTGGCCGGGACCTACACCTTGGTCGCGGTCGCGGCGGGGCGGCGGCCCACCGCGACCACGCTGACCGTGCCCGAGAACGGCCGGTTGCGCTTCGACGTCGAGATCGCCTCGATGGCGGTGCTGTCCGGAACCGTGCGCGCCGACGGCCGGGCCGTATACGGCGCGCAGGTCACCGTGCTCGACCACACCGGAGCCGCCGTCGGCGCCGCCCGTACCGACGAGGACGGCCGCTACACCATGGGTGATCTGCCCGAGGGCGAATACACCGTCGTGGCGCGCGGCTATCCGCCGGTGTCCGCCCGGGTGGCCGTCACCGACAGCGAGATCGACCACGATATGCAGCTCGGTTTCGACGCCGTGCCGTCGTCGTGATCAATGGTCCTCGGCTCACGTCACATCATCGACATCTGTGATGGGACTATACTTCTGAGAAGTACAGTCCCATCATGTCGGAGGACGTATGCAGAAGCCAACGGAAATGTTCGATCGCGATCATGAGTGGCGCGCGCTGTGCCGGTTCGTCCGAGACGAACGGGCAGAAGCCATGCTGGGGGTGGTCTCCGGACGTCGACGACAGGGCAAGACCTTCCTCCTGCGGGCCCTTTGCCAGGCGGCGGGTGGCTTCTACTTCGGTGCGACCGAAAGCACCGATGCCGAGTCGCTACGCATGATCGGGGATGCGCTCACCCGGCATTCGGACCTGCGTGTCCCGTTCCGCCCTGCCGACTGGACCGAGGTGGTGGACCTTCTGCTGGCGCTCGGACGAGACCGGCCGATGCCCGTCGTGATCGACGAGTTTCCCTACCTGGTGCGCGCCAACCCTGCTCTGCCCTCCATCATCCAGCAGGCGCTGGCACCGCTGCGTGCGGAACGGACGGCATCGCGGTCCAGACTGCTGCTGTGTGGTTCGGCGATGTCGTTCATGGGCGGGTTGCTGGGCGGTGGCGCGCCACTGCGTGGGCGAGCCGGGCTCGAACTCATCGTGCGGCCTCTGCAATACCCGCTCGCGGCGCAGTTCTGGGACATCACCGATCCACGGCTGGCCTTGCGGGTGAATGCCGTCGTCGGCGGTACGCCGGCCTACCGACGCGAGTTCGTCCGCGATGACGTCCCCGCCGGCCTCACCGATTTCGACAGCTGGATCACTCGCGCAGTGTTGAACCCGGAGAGCCCGCTGTTCCGCGAGGCCCGCTACCTGCTGTCCGACGAACCGGAGATCCGCGATCCCGGCCTCTACCACGCGGTCCTGGCCGCTGTCGCCGACGGCAATGCGTCTCGTGGGGGTATCGCCGGCTACATCGGGCGGAAGAACGCCGATATCGCCCACCCGCTGAATGTGCTCGAGGATGCCGGACTGCTGACCAGGGAAGCCGACGTCTTCCGCGACAATCGCACCTACTATCGCATCGCAGAGCCGCTGATCACCTTCTACTACAGCGTCATGCGCCCCGTCTGGAGTCAGTTGGAGCTTCCTGGGTCGGCCGAACGGGTGTGGCCGACCAGGCACCGTCAGTTCGTCAGCAACGTGTTGGGTCCGCGGTTCGAAACTCTCTGTCGAGAGTGGGCGATGTTCCATGCCCCGTCCAGTACCTTTGCCGAGCTTCCGGCGCGAGTCGGTGGCGGCGTTGTGACCGACCCGGAACGGCGGACAACGCACGAAGTCGACGTCGCCGTGATCGGTCCGGCCGACGGTAACAAGCCGCCGGTGCTGTCGATCGGTGAGTGCAAACTCCGTGAACCGATGGGCATTCCGCACCTGGAACGCCTACGGCGCATTCGCGAACTGTTGCACCGTGGCGGGCGATACGACACCACCGGAACCAGCCTTGCCTGCTATGCCGCAGGTGGGTTCACAGAGGAGCTCCGCCGAGTCGCCGATCGGTCCGGCGATGTCCTACTGGTGGGACTCGACGACCTGTACCGGTGAACCGTGACGCGGGATAGAGGCGTGCACCGCTGAACCCGTCGGGTGAACCCCCTGTTCGGATTCGGCTGCCCGCGACACGTACCCGACGGTTTCGCGCCGTCGCCGTGAGCGGGCACCCGGTCACCACGACTCGATCAGCGCCGCGTCGTGTCCGTGCTGCTGCCATTGTTCGGTGAGCCGGGTCAACCGCTGCGGTGCGGCGACAGCGTACAGATCCGCGATCTTGTCGTCGCGGATCTCCAGCACGGCGACCCCCAGGACCCGGCCGTCGAGGGTGAAGAGCATGGCCGGGCAGCCGTTCACCACAGCGGAGTGCACCGAGGGTGAGCCACCGGCCAGTTTCCGTTTGGCTGCCGACGGCCTGAAGCCGGCCCGCATCGCTTCGGCCAGCCGGTGCGGCGTCGCGTACCGGATCAGCTTCGTGGCCAGGCCCATGGCGCCGTCCGAGACTCCGGCCGCGTCGTCGGTCAGCAAGGCGACGAGCCGTTCGGTGCGGCCCGAGGAGGCGGCAGCAACGAAAGCCTCGACGATGCGCCGGGCGGCGGCGGGATCGAAACCGGTGGCACCGTGCCGGGTGGCTATCCGGCGCCGGGCTCGGTGGGCGTGTTGCTGGCTGGCGGATTCGGTGATGTCGAGGATTCCGGCGATCTCGGCGTGGCTGTAGGCGAAGGCTTCCCGTAGCACGTACACGGCTCGCTCGACCGGCGAAAGCCGTTCCATGAGGGTGAGTACCGCAAAGCTGACCGATTCGCGTTGTTCGACCGTATGGGCGGGGCCGAGCATCGGGTCGCCGTCGAGGAGCGGTTCCGGCATCCAGGCGCCGGCCGCACGTTCGTGCCGCACCGCGGCCGACCGGAGCCGGTCGAGCGCCAGATTGGTGACGATCTTGGTCAGCCAGGCCTCGGGCGCCTCGATGTAGGCCCGGTCGGCCGCCTGCCACCGCAGGAAAGCGTCCTGCACCGTGTCCTCGGCATCGGCGGCCGAACCGAGCAGCCGATAGGCCAGCGAGGCCAGCCGATTCCGGCTGGCCTCGAAGCGTTCCACAGTGGCGGCGTCCATGGGGCCGACTCTAGGTGGCGACCACGTCGAGCGTGCGAAGCTACCGGGCGACCGGTTGCGGGACGTGCCCGGCGGTGTCGACCAGGCGGTACCGGTGACCCGGCTTTCCGAAGGTCGGGTGACCTGGTGCCCAGCCACTGACCGCGACGATGGCCGCTTTGACCCGGGCGGCCGAGCGTCCGCGCAGCGCCCCGGTCTTGGCGTTGCCCTCCTTGTCGACCAACTGGAAGAGGCCGTCCTTGCGGCCGAGGCTGATGTGGTTGCCGACGTAGGAAAGGCCGACTGTTTTGATCTTGCGACCGGTCCGGTCGCCGATGATCGTGGCAATCGCCTGCTGACTGGTGTAGCCCGCAGACGCACACGACATGGGCAGTGGTCGCCCGTTCTCACCGATGACGAAGAGGCTGTCACCAGCGGCGTAGACATCCGGGTGCGAGATCGACCGCATCTGCCGGTCGACGGTGATCCGGCCGTCGGGTTCGGTCTGCAGGCCCGCGGCAGCGGCAATCGGATGCACGGCGAACCCGGCGGTCCACACGGTCGCGTCGGAAGCGAAGACCGCGCCGTCGGCGGCGACAGCTTTCCCCGCATCCACGCGTTCGACGGCGGTGTGCTCGTGGACCGTGATGCCGAGCCGGTCGAAGGTGCGCAGCAGATGCGTGCGGGCCTTCGGGCCGAGCCAGCCGCCCAGTTCGCCGCGGGTGACGAGGTCGACCTGCAGTCCCGGCCGGGCTTCGGCGATCTCGGTGGCGGCCTCGATGGCGGTGAGGTTGCCGCCGACCACCACCACGGTCCCGTTCCCGCCCAGCTCGTCGAGGCGTTCGCGCAGCCGCAGCGCGGCCGGGCGTGAGGCCACGTGGAAGGCGTGCTCGGCGACACCCGGTACGCCGTGGTCGGCGATGGTGCTGCCGAGTGCGTACAGCAGCGTGTCGTACCGCAACCGGTCGACGCCGTTGTCGTCGGCAACGGTGACAGTGTGCGCATCGACATCGACGCCGGTCACCCGCGCCACCCGCAACCGGATGCCGGTGCCCGCGAAGACCTTTTCCAGGGGCCGGTGCGGAAGGTCGTGTCCGGCGGCGAGCTGATGCAGGCGCAGGCGCTCGACGAAATCGGGTTCGGCGTTGACGACGGTGATTTCGAATTCGCCGGCGTGCAGTCGGCGGGCCAGGTAGCCGGCGGAGAAGGCTCCGGCGTATCCGGCTCCGAGGACGACGATGCGGTGCTTCATGGTTCGCTCCTGTCTGGTTCGCGTAACCCCTGAACGAGACGGCCCACGAATCCCTGACAGGCCCCTGATGTGATCTAGGTCACTGAATGTCAGAATCTCCGGACCGCCGGTGTCTTGTGCTCGAGCCCCTCGGAGCGAAGGAGACACCATGACCAAGAACATCGACGTGATCGTGATCGGTGGCGGATACGCCGGGGTGATGGCGGCCAATCGCCTGACCGGGCGCGACGACGTGCAGGTGACCGTGATCAATCCGCGGTCGGTCTTCGTGCCCCGGCTGCGGCTGCACCAGCTGGTGGGTGGCACCCACGACGCGGTCGTCGACTACCCGGAGGTACTGGCCGACCGGGTGCGGCTGGTCGCCGGCAGCGTGACGCGGATCGATGCGGCCGAGCGCAGCGTGACCCTGGCCGACGGCAGCACGATCGGCTACGACTACCTGGTCTATGCGGTCGGCAGCCGCGGTTCCGAGCCGCAGGTGCCCGGTGCGGCCGAGTTCGCCTATCCGGTCGCGACATTGGAGGCGGCGCAGCGGCTGCGCTCGGCCCTGTTCGATGCCCGGCCGAAGGCGGCGGTGACGGTGACCGGCGGCGGACCGACCGGGATCGAGACCGCCGCGGAGCTGGCCCAGCAGGGGCGGGCGGTCACCCTGATCAGCGGTGGGGTGCTCGGTCCCTACCTGCACCCGCGGGCCCGGCGCACGGCGCACCGGTATCTCGCCGAGCTCGGGGTGACCGTGCTCGAAGGGGCCGATGCGCATGTCACCGCGGTGACCCGGACGGCCGTCGAACTCGGTGACGGCCGGACCGTGGCGAGTGACATCACCATATGGACTGCCGGCTTCGGGGTACCGGACCTGGCCGCCCGCAGCGGGCTGCGCACCGACGCCGTCGGCCGCCTGCTCACTGACGAAACCCTGACCAGCATCGACGACGAACGCATCGTCGGGGCGGGGGATGCTTCGGCACCGTCGGATCTGCCGTTCCGGATGAGCGCCTACACCGCATACGCACTGGGTGCCCACGCCGCCGACACGCTCCTGCACCGGATCGCCGGTGAACCGCCGACGCCGATCGACCTGTCCTTCCCCGCCATGTGCCTCAGCTTCGGCCGGGATGCCGGGATCTACCAGATCGGCCGCAAGGACGAGACCGCCAGGGGGCTGTACCTGCGCGGCTTCCTGGGCAAGAAACTGAAGGAGTTCGCCTGCGAAGCAGGCATCAAACATCTGGCCACCGAAGCCCGTAAGCCCGGCTCCCACCGCTGGTTCGGTGACGGAAAGCACCGGCCGATGCTGCTGCAGGCCGGTCAGGGCAACACATCGGAACCGGTTGCCTAGGACATCGCAAGCATGCCGACCGATTCGGGGCGACCGGAGGCAGCGGGTGCGGCAGGTGGCGGCGGGCGCGGTGGACCGTGCGTGATGGTGGCCGGGTGTGGGAGGCTCGAAGGGTGAATCGTTTGGTCGATGCCACCTCGCCCTACCTGCGCCAGCATGCCGACAATCCGGTGCACTGGCGGGAATGGGATGCCGACGCGCTGGCCCAGGCGCGGGAACGGGATGTGCCGATCCTGCTCTCCGTCGGATACGCGTCCTGCCACTGGTGCCATGTGATGGCGCACGAGTCGTTCGAGGACGCGGCGACTGCCGAGCTGATGAACGCGGAGTTCGTCTGCGTGAAGGTGGATCGGGAGGAACGGCCCGATATCGACGCGGTCTACATGAACGCGACGATCGCGATGACCGGGCAGGGCGGCTGGCCGATGACCTGCTTCCTCACCCCGGCCGGGGAGCCGTTCTACTGCGGCACGTACTACCCGAAGGTCCCGCGGGGCGGGATGCCGTCGTTCACGCAACTGCTGACCGCGGTTGCGGACACCTGGCACAACCGGCGGCCCGAGGTGGATCAGGCGGCCGCCCAGGTCGCGGAGGGGCTGCGCGCCCAGGCCGGTGGGCTGCCCGGCGCCGATTTCGCGATCGGCCCGGAGTTGCTCGCGCACGCCGTGGCCACGGTGACCCAGGACGAGGACCGGGAGCACGGTGGTTTCGGCGGGGCGCCGAAGTTCCCGCCGTCGGCGCTGCTGGAGGGGCTGCTCCGGCATGCCGAGCGCACCGGTGACCCCGCGGCTGCCGAGGTGGTCGAGCGGGCGGCCACGGCGATGGCGCGCGGCGGCATCTACGACCAGCTGGGCGGCGGGTTCGCCCGGTATGCGGTCGACACCGCCTGGGTGGTACCGCATTTCGAGAAGATGCTGTACGACAACGCGCTGCTGCTGCGGGTGTATGCGCATCTGGCCCGGCGGCATCCGGAATCGATCGCGCCGCGGATCACCCGCGAAACGGCCGGTTTCCTGCTCGCCGATCTCGGCACCGCCACCGGCGGATTCGCCTCCGCCCTGGACGCGGATACCCAGCTGGAACCGGGCGGCCCCGGCGTCGAAGGTGCCACCTACGTCTGGACTCCGGCCGAACTGACCGGCGTGCTCGGTGCCATCGACGGCGCCTGGGCGGCCGACGTCTTCGGGGTGAGCGCCGGCGGGAATTTCGAACAGGGCACCTCGGTGCTCACCCGGTACCGGGATCCCGACGACGAGGCGCGCCTCGATCGGGTGCGCGGCATCCTCCGGCAGGCCCGCGACCGGCGCCCCCAGCCGGCCCGCGACGACAAGGTGGTGACGGCCTGGAACGGCATGGCGATCACCGCCCTCTCCGAGGCCGGTGCCGCACTCGCACAACCCGATTGGGTCGACGCCGCGGCCCGCTGTGCGCGCTTCCTGCTCGATGTCCACGTCGTGGACGGGCGGCTGCGCCGGGCCTCGCTGGATGGTGTGGTGGGTGCCCCCACCGGGGTGCTGGAGGATCATGCGTGGCTGGTCACCGGCCTGCTCGCGCTATACCAGGCCACCAGTGCGGCGAGCTGGCAGGATGCCGCGCACGAACTGCTCGACACCGCCCTGCGGCACTTCGCCGACGCGGCCGAGCCCGGTAGCTGGTTCGATACCGCTGACGACGCCGAAACCCTGGTCGCCCGCCCCCGTGACCCGCTGGACGGCGCCACTCCCGCCGGTGCCTCCGCCCTGGCCGAGGCCCTGCTCACCGCCTCCGCGCTGGCCGATCCCGACCGCGCTGTCCGCTACCGCGACCTCGCCGAGCAGACCCTGCATCGCGGTGCGGTCCTGCTGGCGAAGGCGCCGCGCACCGCCGGCCACTGGCTGGCCGTCGCGGAAGCCGCAGTCCAGGGGCCGCTGCAGATCGCCGTCGCCACCGATACCGGGTCGTCCGACCTGACCGCAACCGCCCGGACTGCCGCACCTGGTGGCTCGGTGATCCTGGCAGGCGCCCCCGACTCCGCCCCGCTGCTCGCCGAACGCGCCCTGGTCGACGGTGCTCCGGCGGCCTACGTCTGCCGCGGCTCCGTCTGCGACCTGCCGGTCACGACCGAAGCGGCACTACGGGCGGCGCTACTCGGCGAGTAGGCCGACCGGAGCCGAGTTGCCGGCCGGTCGAACCCGGCAGACACGGATTTTCCGAGTGCGGGCCGCACGAGGCGGAGCCGACGGGCCCGGTCGGCCGCAGCGGCCGGTCGCGATGGCCTGTTGCATCAGTTGTGATGCAGGTATGATGCAGGTATGCGCACAACGGTTGATCTGCCCCCCGCGGTGCATTGCCGCGCGATGAGACTCGCCAAGGCCCGGCGGCAGTCGTTGTCGGCTACGGTCGCCGAACTTGCTGCACGAGGCTTGAGTCAGCTGGACGAACCACTGCGTATCGGCACCGATGATCGGTCCGGCTTTCCAGTCGTGAGCGTTGGTCGCAGAGTCACCAGTGAGGACGTTGCCGCCGCCCTGGATGACGAATGACGACGTTCCTGTTGGATGCCAATGTCTTGATCGCACTGACTGTCAGTGAACATGAGCATCATGAGCGGGCATCGCAATGGGCCGGTCGGCTCGAACGATTCGCGGTATGTCCAGTGGTGGAGGGATCGCTCGTCCGGTTCCTCGTCCGGCTCGGCGAAAGCAGTGCTACGGCCGTCGAAGTCCTCCGTGCGGTGCACAAGCTTCCCGGATGCGAGGTCTGGCCGGATTCCCTTTCCTATGCCGATATCGACCTCGATCACGTGCACGGACACCGCCAGGTGACCGATGCGTACCTGGCGGCGTTGGCGAAGGCGAACGGGGCAATCCTGGCCACATTCGACCAAGCCTTGGCTGCGGCTGTGCCGGAAACGGTGATGCTGGTGTCGGCGGACGACTGACCGGCCCGGAGAGTCGTGTGGCAACCCGGCCGGCCGAGAGTCAGCCGACCGGAGTCAAAGCGACGACCGGGAAATCGCGGTCGGTCTTGGTGCGGTATCGGGCGAATCCGGAGTACATTGCATCCAGCTTCGGCCACAGCGCGGCGCGTTCATCCCCAGTGATTTCGGCGGCGGTGACGTCGATGGCGTCGCCGCCGACCTCGATGGTGGTTTCCGGGGCCGCGCGCAGATTCAGCCACCAGGCCGGATCGGTGGGGGCCCCGGCGTGTGAGGCGACGACGACGTAGCGCTCCCCGTCCTTCAGGTACAGCAGCGGAGTCGTCCGTGCCTTCCCGGTCTTACGCCCCACGGTGTTCAGCAACAGCACCGGTGCGCCGCCGAAGCGGCCGCCCAGCTTGCCGTTGCTCGCCCGATAGACCGCGGCGTTCAGCTTGGTGAACAGCTTCTCCATGGTGTTGGCAACCGATCCCATGGCCGAAGCGTAGTCGCCGGCACCGACATGGGCAGCCCGAGCGAACCGATCTGGGTGCCACACCTTTCGACTGCGCCGGAGGACAGCCGGTGAAACGGGCGGATGCCGTCGCCGCGGATCGGTTGCCGAGTCGGGCGTAGTACCGACGATGCCGTCGGAACGGTCCGGGCAGTCGACTGCGGTACGGGATACCCGGAACACTCGGAGAAGGTGGCAGGCGAAGCCGGGATCTCAGGTGCGCGAAGCGAAACTGCTCGATGCCGTGGCATCGAGTTCGGTATCGGTCCAGCAGGTGACGGGGTCGTCGATACCGCGTAGCCGCAGCTCCCCGTAGTGCTGCCAGTGGGCGCGTTCGGTGGCGTCGGCGGCCCGCAGCACGTCGTCACCGACCAGGAGTCGGCGGGGTACCTGTTTGGCGGCCTCGGTGAGGCGGGCGGCTTCGTTGACGGCCTCACCGATCACGGTGAACTCCATGCGGGTGTCGCTGCCGATGTCACCGGCGAAGACCCGGCCGCGCGCGACGCCGATGCCGATGTCCACCTCGCCCGCGGCGGACACCTCGTCGCGGATCTGCCGGGCCGCCCGTAGCGCCGGAGAGGCGTTGTCGGCCAATGCCAGCGGCGTTCCGAAGACGCACAGCGCGGCATCGCCGACGAACTTGTTGACCAGGCCGCCGTTGGTCTCGGTCGCGGTGACCACGGTGGTCAGCAGCCGGTTCAGGGTGGCCACGAATTCCTGCGGCGGCCGTTCGGCGGCCAGCTGTACCGAGCCGGTGACGTCGACGAACAGTGCCGAGACGACCCGGATCTCGCCGGTCAGGTCGGTACCGCCGGCCAGGGCCCGTTCGGCGACCCCGGGGCCGACGTGCCGGCCGAACACGTCCTGGGTGCGCATCCGTTCCCGCAGCGAGACGGCGAGCTCGTTCACCGAGTTCTCCAGCCGGCCGATCTCGGAGGTACTGCGCATCGGCACCCGGACGTCGAGATCGCCCTCGGTGATCCGGTCCAGGGCCCGGCGCAGCTTGCGGATCGGCGTCGCCACCGAACGGGCCAGGACTCCGGTGGCCAGTACCCCGGTGATCAGGCCGATCACCGAGAAGAGCAGCGCGGCCCGCACCCGGGCACCGGCATCGGAGGAGGTGTCGCTGAGCACCACGATGACGATGGAGAACGGCAGCGCACCCGACACCAGGAAGGTGATGACGACCCGGACCATGACCGAGGAGCTCCAGTGCATGGCGGAGCCGAGCACCGCCGTGACCACCGGAACCGTCGGCCGCAGCAGCCGATCCACGATGAGGAAGGTCCACCCGGCCGATTCCAGTGCACCCAGCACCAAGCCGGAGGTGAGCACCGCGACATTGCGGTAGTCGGTGAGGTGTACGACCAGGACCACCGCCAGCAGCATGCCGGGCAGCCAGAGCGCCAGCGCCCGGGCCGCCACCGCAACGGGCAGCCGGAGCAGGCGTTTCGCCTCGGCGGGCGTGGGGCGCCGACCCCGGTCGAGCCAGCCCAGGTAGACGGTGCGGTCGCGGAGGGCGAACCCGATTCCGGCGATCGACGCCACCGCCGGGTAGATCGCGGTCAGCACCAGGGCCCGCTGCCAGTCGTCACCGATCCGGGTGAAGATGCCGCCGGCCCACATGACCAGGAAGATGGCGACCACACCGGCGAAGTTCGCGGCGATGACGACCGCTGCCAGCCCCCAGCGCGCATGCAGGGCCCAGCGGGCCGGGTCGATCACCGCGCGGGGTTTTCAGAGACGGACGTCACGTCGGTCGAGCATAGAGATCAGAACCGCAGCACGACCACCCATACGGCCGCATAGTGGCATATTGCCGCGATCACAGTTGCCGCATGGAAGAACTCGTGATGCCCGAAAACGCCCGGCCAGGGCTCCGGCCAGCGGGTCGCGTAGAGAATCGCACCGCCGCTGTAGATCAGCCCGCCGATCAGCAGCAGGAGCAGTGGTGCCACGCCCACCTGATGCAGCAGTTCGGGGGCGACCGGCACAATGGCCCAGCCGAGCAGCAGATAGAGCGGTACGCCGACCCAGCGCGGTGCGGCCGGCCAGGCCAGTTTGAGGGTGACCCCGGCGAGCGCGCCCGCCCAGACCACGGCCAGCAGAATGCGTCCGGTCGTTCCGGGCAGGCCGAGGAGTGCGAACGGGGTGTAGCTGCCAGCGATGAACAGGAAGATCATCGAATGGTCGGCCCGTTTCATCCGGGTCCGGGTCCGGTCCGACTGCCAGGTCACCCGGTGATACACCGCGCTGATCCCGAACAGGGCGCAGATACTCACCGCATAGACCAGCGTCGCCCATCCGGCGGTCGCCGACCGTTCGGCGGCAACCGTCACCAGTGCGAGCATGGCGACGGCGGCGATGCCGACCGCCCAGGTGTGAATCCAGCCCCGCAGCCGCGGTTTCACCGGGAGCGGCACCATATCGGACGCCGGTAGCTGCTGTGCGCTGTCGACCACGTCACCTCCTCGAACCTACGCGACCGTAAGTTTGCACCTACGGTACCGTAGGTTTTTGTCGATTCGGGCCGGGTGAGTTCCTCGGCACAGTGGACCCGATCACACCCGCCCTCGCAACCACAACCGACCCCGCGCGTAGGCTTGGGCTCCGTGAAGTTTCCTGGGCAGGTGCGCGGGCTGCCGTATCGCGTCTACGAGGCCAGGCTGTCCAAGCAGCTGGCCGGTAAGCAGCACCCCCGCCATGTGGCGGTGATGTGCGACGGCAACCGGCGCTGGGCGCGTGAGAACGGTTTCACCGATGTCAGTCACGGGCATCGGGTGGGCGCGCTCAAGATCGCCGAACTGGTCGGCTGGTGCTCCGACCAGGGCATCGAGATGGTCACCGTCTATCTGCTCTCCACCGAGAACCTGCGGCGCGACCCCGACGAGCTGGAGACGCTGTTCGAGGTGATCACCGACGTCGTCGAGGAATTGTCGGCCCCCGAACAGGACTGGAGTGTGCGGCTGGTCGGGTCCCTGGACGGGTTCCCGGAACCGATCGCCGCCCGTCTCCGGGCCGCGGCCGGGCGGACCGAGGGCCGCGGCGGTGTGCACGTCAACGTGGCGGTCGGATACGGCGGGCGGCAGGAGATCACCGATGCGGTCCGTTCGCTGGTGCGGCAGGAGATCGCGGCCGGTGAGTCCGGTGAGGACCTGGTCCAGTCGATCACCGTGAACGCGATCGGCCAGCACCTCTACACCTCCGGTCAGCCGGATCCGGATCTGGTCATCCGCACCTCCGGGGAGCAACGGCTGTCCGGGTTCCTGTTGTGGCAGAGCGCCTACTCGGAGATCTGGTTCACCGAGGCGTACTGGCCCGAGTTCCGCCGCGTCGACTTCCTGCGCGCGCTACGCGACTTCGCTGCCCGGCATCGGCGATTCGGTGTCTGATCACGGCGTAGCAGACACAGCTGTTCGCGTACCGTCGGGTCCGTGGAACCGGACTTGGTGGACTCGTCGCAGCACTCCTACATCAGCTATGAGGAATTCGGCAGGCGCTTCCTGGAGTATGCGGTCTCCGAGGAACGCATCGCCGCGGCCTTCGGTGAACTGACCGGCGCCGCCTTCGATTTCGGCCCGATCGGGGTGGGGCCCGGCCGATTGGCCAAGGTCACCGCCGGGGTGGAGCTGGGGCAGCCGCGCATCGACCGCTATATCGACACGCTGATCTCGTTCGAACTCACCATTCCGCTGCATGTCGACCTGGTCGTCGATCTCGCCGTGGACCGGTCCCGGTTCCGGGTCGACGGGACCGTGCATCTGCATCTGACCGCCCGGACCGCCGATCCGCTCCGGGTGGTCATCGATATCGCGGAACCGCGCGCGAGCGATGTCCGGGTGAACGTGGCCAGTGCCACCAAACGCGGCCAGTTGCTGCGCATCCTGGCCAGCGTGGACCACGAGATCCGCCGGTTCGTGGCACGCTACATCCGCACCGAGATCCGCAAACCCGAGATCGCCGCCGTCCGCAATATCGACGTGGCGACCCGGCTGGACGCCGCCTGGAAGCTGTAGCAGCTACCGTCAGAGCTTCCGCAGCCGCAGCCGGTTGATGCTGTGGTCGGCGTCCTTGCGAAGTACCAGCGTGGCGCGCGGCCGGGTCGGCAGGATGTTCTCCACCAGGTTGGGCCGGTTGGTGGAGTTCCAGATGTCCCGGGCGGCCGCGGTGGCCTGTTCGTCGGTGAAGGCGGCGTAGTGGTGGAAATGCGCCTCCGGATCCGCGAACGCGGTCTTACGCAGGGCGAGAAAGCGCTGCACGTACCAGTTCTCGATGTCCTCGATACGCGCATCGACGTAGATCGAGAAGTCGAACA
This sequence comes from Nocardia sp. KT25-26, assembly GCF_056627695.1. Taxonomy (NCBI): domain Bacteria; kingdom Bacillati; phylum Actinomycetota; class Actinomycetes; order Mycobacteriales; family Nocardiaceae; genus Nocardia; species Nocardia sp. KT25-26. Next base: position 1,288,539 of record NZ_CM152813.1, read on the forward strand.
GGTCCGAGACCATCAGCCGCGGGCCGGTCTGCAGCACATTGAGGCCCTCGACGATCAGGATGTCCGGCTGCCGGACGCAGTGCATCTCGTCGGGCACGATGTCGTAGGAGATGTGCGAGTACACCGGGGCACACACCTCGGCGGCGCCGGACTTGACCTCGGTGACGAAGCGCAGCAGCTTGCGCCGGTCGTAGCTCTCCGGGAACCCCTTGCGGTGCATGATGCCGCGCCGGTTCAACTCCGCCGTCGAGTGGAGGAATCCGTCGGTGGTGACCAGATCCACCCGCGGATGATGGTCCCAGCGGGCGAGCAGGGCCTGCAGGACGCGGGCCGTGGTCGACTTGCCGACGGCGACGCTGCCGGCCACCCCGATCACGAACGGCACCTGCCGGTCGGGGTGCTGCTCGCCGAGGAACGTGGCCGTGGCGGCGAACAGGCGCTGTTTGGCGGCCACCTGCAGATGGATCAACCGGGCCAGCGGCAGGTAAACCTCCGCGACCTCTTCCAGATCGATCTGCTCACCGAGACCGCGCAGCCCGATCAGCTCTTCTTCGGTCAGGATCAGTGGCGTGGACTTGCGTAGCGTCCGCCACTGCGACCGATCGAACTCCACATACGGACTGGGCTCACTCATCCGTGCCACTTACCCGCTGCCCGATCCGGGGAAACACGCACAGAGCGGGTGTCCGGGCAGTGAGCCCGCGACAGCCTGAGGAACTTCGACCGCATGCTCTCCGATTGTGCTCCGCATCTCGGCAGACCGTGCGGCGGGGTGGTTCTACCCGCCGGTAGGCAGCTCGGCCGCTAGGGTCGGCTGTCATGGAAGCGCATCCGCTCGTCACCGAATATCTGCGGCTCGGCCTGGCATTCGACCGGATCGAAGAGGGGTTCGTCGACGCCTACACCGGCGACCCGGCGCTGCGCCGGGAGGTGGCGGATGCGGCGCCACCGGAACCGCGCGTGCTGGCCCGGCGAGCGGCCGCGCTCCGCGCCGAGCTGCCCGATGCGGGGTTGTCCGGGCAGCGCACCGAGTTCCTGGATGTGCATCTGCGGGCGATGGAGTGCTCGGCCCGCAAGTTCGCCGGCGACGACATCGGCTTCGTCGACGAGGTGCGGGCGTATTTCGACGTCGACATCGCCCCCGGCGACCCCGACGAGTACCGGGAAGCGCATCGTCGGATGGACGAGGTCCTCGGCGGTTCCGGGCCGCTCGGCGAACGGCTGGCCGCGCATCGCCGCGCCGAGGAGGTTCCGCCGGAGCGGCTGCGCGAATGCGTCGACGCCTTCTCCGGTGCGCTGCGCGAACGGGTCCGGCAGCGCTATCCGCTGCCCGACCACGAACAGGTGACCTACGAGGTGGTCGGCGACAAGCCCTGGTCCGGTTTCAACTACTACCTGGGCGACTACCGCTCCACCGTCGCGATCAACTCCGACCTCAAACAGCAGATGGCGCATCTGCCGGCGCTGATAGCGCACGAGGCCTATCCGGGGCACCACACCGAGCACTGCCGCAAAGAGGCCGGTCTGGTGGCGGGCGGACAGGCCGAGCAGACGCTGTTCCTGGTCAACACCCCGCAGTGCCTGATGGCCGAGGGCCTGGCCGACCTCGCGTTGCGGTCGATCGTCGGCCCGGGCTGGGGCAAATGGGCGGAGGAGATCTACGCCGACCTCGGGCTCCGTTTCGACGGCGACCGCGCCGAACGGCTCTCCGAGGCCGGGGCGAACCTGCTGCCGGTGCGGCAGGATGCGGCGCTGCTGCTGCACGACCGGCACCGCAGCGCCGACGAGGTCGCCGAATTCCTGCAGACCTGGCTGCTGCTCACCCCGGAGCGGGCCCGGCAGTCGCTGCGCTTCCTGTCCTCGCCGCTGTGGCGGGCCTACATCAGCACCTACGTGGAGGGGTACCGGTTGCTGGGCGGCTGGCTGGACCGGGCCGTCGACGCCGACGACCGGGCCGACCGCTTCCGCCGGTTGCTGGACGAGCCGCTCACCCCGGGCGCGGTCCGGGCGATGTGATCACCCGGCCGGGGTGGGGCTCACGTCCGGTGGCGCGGTCTACTGGATGACCATGCAGCCTTCGCCGGACGAGATCGTGCATGCCGCCTGGGCCAGGGCGAGCAGCAGTGCGTCGACCGGGTTGTCGGGGACGACCCGGTGGGCCGGACGAGCGATCGGTGCGGACATGGCGACCTTCTCTCCTGCGGTCGGACACGGACAGTTGTGATGTCGGTCTCCGCCGGTGCGGCGTTACGGTGATCGATTGCGCCTCGCCGCGTCCGGTGGCAGTGGTGCAGCTCACTCGGCCGGTCCCGCGGCGAACCCGCTGCTGGGCGATGCGCCGTCGGCCCATAGACTGAGGGTCGTGACGCAGACGACCGCTTCGGTGAATACCCAGTCTCTCGGTGAGCTCGACCCCGAGTTGGCCGCCGCGATGGCGGGCGAGCTCGCTCGCGAACGCGACACCCTCGAGATGATCGCCTCGGAGAACTTCGTGCCGCGCGCCGTGCTGCAGGCGCAGGGCAGCGTGCTCACCAACAAGTACGCCGAGGGGTACCCGGGCCGCCGCTACTACGGCGGCTGTGAAGCCGTCGACGTGGTCGAGAACCTGGCCCGGGAGCGGGCCAAGGAGCTCTTCGGCGCTGAGTTCGCCAATGTGCAGCCGCATTCCGGTGCGCAGGCCAACGCCGCGGTGCTGATGGCACTGATGAACCCGGGCGAAACGCTGCTGGGTCTGGACCTGGCGCACGGCGGTCACCTCACCCACGGCATGCGGCTGAACTTCTCCGGCAAGCTGTACGACGTGCACTCCTACGGGGTCAGCAAGGAAGACCACCGTATCGACATGGACGAGGTGCGCGAGATCGCGCTCGCGGCGAAGCCGAAGGTGATCGTCGCCGGCTGGTCGGCCTATCCGCGTCAGCAGGATTTCGCGAAGTTCCGGGAGATCGCCGACGAGGTCGGCGCCTACCTGTGGGTGGACATGGCGCACTTCGCCGGTCTGGTCGCGGCCGGCCTGCACCCCTCGCCGGTGCCGTACGCCGATGTGGTCTCCTCGACCGTGCACAAGACGCTGGGCGGTCCGCGCTCCGGCCTGATCCTGGCCAAGAAGGAATTCGCCAAGAAGCTCAACAGCGCGGTGTTCCCCGGCCAGCAGGGCGGGCCGCTGATGCATGTCATCGCCGCCAAGGCCGCCGCGTTCAAGATCGCCGGCACCGACGAGTTCAAGGACCGCCAGCAGCGCACCCTGTCCGGTGCCCGGATCCTGGCCGAGCGCCTGACCGGCGCCGACGTCAAGGACAAGGGTGTCAGCGTGCTGACCGGCGGTACCGATGTGCACCTGGTCCTGGTCGACCTGCGCAACTCCGAACTCGACGGCCAGCAGGCCGAGGACCTGCTGCACGAGGTCGGCATCACGGTCAACCGCAACGCCGTCCCGTTCGACCCGCGCCCCCCGATGGTCACCTCCGGTCTGCGGATCGGCACCGCCGCCCTCGCCACCCGCGGCTTCGGCGACGCCGAGTTCACCGAGGTCGCCGACATCATCGCCGCCACCCTCGCCGGCACCGCCGACCTCGAAACCCTGCGCGGCCGCGTATCCAAGCTGGCCCAGAGCGTGCCGCTCTACCAGGGCTTGGAGGACTGGCGCCTGCTCGGCTGAGTCGATGGTTTTCGCGACCGCCCTGCCTGCCGGTGGGGCGGTCGCTGCTGTGTCAAGTGGCTTGCGCCTCGGTATTCGCCGCATCGTTGCGCTGGGACCGGCGTCCGGAGGTCCGTACGCCGCCGGATTGGTGCGAACCGGGGGCCTGCAGTTCGGGACGACCGGATTCCGGAGCGGGCGAGCTGCGCCGATAGTGCGCGTGCAGAGAAAGTGGCTGCTCTGTGCCGTCGGGCAGCCTAGGCTCATCTCATGGACGCTGAGTCGGAGAAGCCGGACGTACCGGAACTGCCCGAGGACCCGATCACCGTGGTGCACGAGTTCTTCGGGGCGCTCGAGCTCGGTGCGGTGCCGGAGGCGCTGGAACTGGTCGATCCGGGGATAGTCTGGAAGAACACTTCGCTGCCGGATGTGCGCGGGTACGACCGGGTGGCGATGGTGTTGCGCGGGTTGAACGGGGACCGATTCGGGTTCTCGGCGGATATGCATCACATCGCGGCGGACGGGAATGTGGTGCTCACCGACCGCACCGACCATCTGCGGATGGGTCCGCTGCGGATCAGCTTCTGGGTGACCGGGACGTTCGAGCTGCGGGACGGCCGGATCGTGTTGTGGCACGACCACTTCAGCTGGGAGAACTTCCTGCGCGGGCTCGTCACCGGCGCGGTGCGGGCGGTACTGCGCCGCTGATCGGCCGCTGCGGCAACGCCCGCTGGTAGCTCGGTGCGGGTCCTTCGCCCCGCCACATCCCGCTGCCGGCCCGGATCGCCGGTGTTGCGACGGGTATGCGGCCAGGCAAATCGCTCAGCTGCGGGCGTGCTCCTGCAGATAGTTCAGGTACATCGGCCGCAGCACGTCGGCGACCCGGCCGTCGCCGGCGTGGATGTAGTCGTCCAGCATCGGCAGCACGTACTTGATATCGGCTTCGCTCTCGCCGATCTTCCCGGCTGCGGCTTCGGCGGCCGGGATGGACTTCAGCAGATTCCACAACCACCTCACGTCCCCGCGCCGTACCGCGAGCTTCACCGCGCGGTCGTGCAGTTCCTTGGACGACAGCTTCTGCAGGTCTTCCGTTCCGGCCATATTCCGAGCGTAACCGTCCGGCCGTCCGGTGTGGCGGATCTGTGCCGCAAGCTCTGCATCTGCTGCAATACCGGTATGGACACGGCACCGGATATCGCAGTGAAACGGGTATACGACACGGCGTCGCCGGACGACGGCACCCGGGTGCTGGTGGACCGCCTGTGGCCTCGGGGCGTCCGCAAGGACGAGGCCCATATCGACGAGTGGGCCAAGGAGATCACCCCGTCCACCGAGCTGCGGCACTGGCTGCACGCCGACCCGGCGGGCCGCGAGCCGGAATTCGCCGAGCGGTTCCGTGCGGAGCTGGCCACCCCCGCCGCCCGGCGCGAACTCGACCGCCTGCGGGCTCTCGCCACCCGCGGCCGGGTCACCCTGATCACCGCGGTCAAGGAAGCGAACATGCCGGATTCGCACATCCCGGTGCTGCTGGCGGAGCTGCGTGATCACCCCGCGGGAGCTGGGGGTTAACGACAAATTCACGCAACACAGTGGTCGAGCGGCAGCGCGGACGGCCGATCGCCGGTAGCGTCGTGGATGCGAGTCGCGTCGGTGTGATTCGTACGGGAGGTCCTGACCGTGACTGAGAAATTCAGTACGAGGGGGCCGGCACCCGGCCCTCGGGGCAGTTGACGTAGTCGCAGCCCGAAGGACGGACCGGTCCAGCGAGACCGTTCACGCGGGTGCCGCGTGAACGACTAAGGAGCCCACCGTGACTGTTGCACGCTCCGTTTCCGCTCCAGCCGCGACCTCGATTCCGGGGGCCGAGCCCTCGCCCGAAGGTCGCAAGACCTTCGTCATCGACACCTCCGTACTGCTTTCGGACCCCTGGGCCGTATCCCGCTTCGGTGAGCATCGGGTGGTGTTACCGCTGGTCGTGATCAGTGAGCTGGAAGCCAAGCGCCACCACCACGAACTGGGCTGGTTCGCCCGCGAAGCATTGCGCATGCTCGACGATCTCCGGCTGCAGCACGGCCGGCTGGATCAGCCGCTGCCGATCGGCACCGAGGGTGGCACCCTGCAGGTGGAACTGAACCACACAGATCCGTCGGTGCTGCCGGCCGGCTTCCGTACCGAGACCAACGATTCGCGGATTCTGGCCTGCGCCCTGAACCTGGCCGCCGAGGGCGCCCCGGTGGTACTGGTGTCCAAGGACATTCCGCTGCGGGTGAAGGCCAGCGCGGTGGGTCTGCGGGCCGACGAATACCACGCCCAGGATGTGGTGGCCTCCGGCTGGACCGGAATGGCCGAACTCGACGTCGCCAGCGCGCAGATCGACGACCTGTTCGCCGAGTCGGTGATCGACCTGGACGAGGCGCGGGAGCTGCCCTGCCACACCGGCATCCGGCTGCTCGGTGGCAGCTCGTCGGCACTGGGCCGGGTCACCGCAGACAAGCGGGTGCAGCTGGTCCGGGAGCGGGAGGCGTTCGGCCTGCACGGCCGGTCGGCCGAGCAGCGGATCGCGCTGGACCTGCTGTTGGACGAGAGCGTCGGCATCATTTCACTGGGCGGCCGGGCCGGCACCGGTAAGTCGGCGCTGGCGCTGACCGCGGGCCTGGAGGCCGTGCTGGAGCGGCGGTCGCAGCGCAAGGTGGTGGTGTTCCGGCCGCTGTACGCGGTGGGCGGCCAGGAACTCGGCTATCTGCCCGGCACTGAGAACGAGAAGATGGGGCCGTGGGCGCAGGCGGTCTTCGACACGCTCGACGGGCTGGCCAGCCGCGAGGTGATGGAGGAAGTGCTCAGCCGCGACATGCTGGAAGTGCTGCCGCTGACGCATATCCGGGGTCGCTCACTGCACGATTCGTTCGTGATCGTCGACGAGGCCCAGTCGCTGGAACGCAATGTGCTGCTCACGGTGCTGAGCCGGCTGGGTACCGGATCGCGGGTGGTGCTCACCCACGATGTCGCGCAGCGGGACAACTTGCGGGTGGGCCGGCACGACGGCGTCGCCGCCGTGATCGAGAAGCTCAAGGGGCACCCGCTTTTCGCGCATGTGACGCTGACCCGGAGTGAGCGATCACCGATCGCTGCATTGGTGACCGAGATGCTGGAGGAGTACGGGCCGAATTCCTGAGTCTCGCTAATCGTCGGCGAGCCGGGCCGTAGGGCCTTCCATCTGCTCGAAAAATAGGTAGTATCCGCCGCGGTACCCCACCTGGCAACGGTGTGGCGAACTGTGATGTTTCACTTTCGCCGCACCGTTGCCGGTCATCGCCTCGGTTTCACCGAAGTGCCTCCTTCGGGGAAACCGCCTTCGAGAGGATGGATATGCACCACTTCGCTCGGCGTTCGACTGGAATTCTCGCGGCAGCTGCCGCAGCTGCCCTGGTACTCGGTGCCGCCGGTTGCGGCGACGACAACGACGATGTGAGCGACACCATCGGGTCGGTCACCTCCCAGGCCAAGGACAAGGCCGGTTCGGCCACCTCCGTGGTGTCCTCGGTGATGCAGTCACCGGGGGAGGAGACCACCGGTGCCGATGGGAGCCCGACCGCCGCTCCCGGCGGCGGCGATATGGACGATCCCGAAGCCGCCGGATCCACCACGATCGACACGCCGAACGGCGAGATCGAGATCTCCGGCAATGTCTACGAGAAGTATGTCGCCGAAGGCGGCGCGGACAGCCCGCTCGGCATGCCCGAAGAGCCGCAGGAAGCCGGCCCGAACGGCGGCGAGTACCAGGACTTCGAGGGCGGCACCATCTACTGGAGCGAGGAGACCGGCGCTCACATCGTCTGGGGTGACATCCGCGAGGCCTGGGAGGCCGAGGGCGGCGCCGACGGCGAACTCGGCTACCCGACCTCCGACGAGACCGACACCGCCGACGGCGGCAAGATGAGCGAGTTCAGTGGCGGCACCATCACCTGGATGGACGGCGAGACCACCGTCACGATGAACTGAGTCCTCCGCGGTGCGGAGCCCGACATGCGGGAGGAGGCTCCGCACCGCGCCGGGAGGGGCTAGGTTGTCCTGGTGCAGAAACTCTTGACCGACCGGGAGCTGTTGGATCAGCTCGCCGACGTGGTGGAACAGAACCTGACCAGGCATGTCGCCGCCGCGCCCGAGTGGCAGCCACACGAATACGTGCCGTGGTCGGACGGACGGAACTTCCAGTTCCTGGGCGGCACCGACTGGGATCCCGAACAGTCCGAACTCGGCGAGGTTGCCGAACTGGCGCTGACGGTGAGCGTGCTGATTGCCGACAATCTGCCCTCCTATCACCGGGAACTCGGCAAGTACCTGCGGACCGGCCCCTGGTGGCGCTGGGTCGGTCGGTGGACCGCCGAGGAGAACCGGCACGAGATCCTCATCCGCAACTATCTGATGGTGACCCGGGCCGTCGACCCGGTGCAGCTCGAACGCGCCCGGATGGCGCATATGACCGCCGGGTTCCGGCGGCCCGCCCTGCATCTGCTGGACGTGCTGGCCAACAGCGCCTTCGAGGAGGCCGCGGCCGCTGTCCGGCACCGCAACACCGCCGCGCTGGGGGAGAACCCGATCGTCACCGCGATCGCCGAGCGGATCGCCGCCGACGACGAATTGCACGCCGAATTCTTCGCCGAGCTGGTGTCGGCCGCGCTCGATCTGGTACCCGACCAGACCATGCGGGCGATCGCCGACCGCGTCTCCGGGTTCACCGTGCCCTCCGTCGAATTGCCCGGCGGCGGCACCAGCGATGCTCCGCTTGCCGCGGCCGGCATCTACGACCGGGCCCGCGAGGGTGAGCTGGTATTCGCCCCGCTGCTGGCCCGGTGGAACGTCTTCACCCGCGAAGATCTCGGCCCGGAGGGCGAACTGGCCCGCACCGAGTTGGGGCACCTGCGCGGCTGACCTGCCCGGCCGGTGTCCGGGCGGCCCGGATGCGTGGGCGGTTCGGTGCGACCGGACCGGCCTGCCCGTGCGGCCGGTCCAGCCCGGCCCGGCCTCGAGTTCCGGTCCGGGCCCGCCGGTTCGGTGCGACCTGACCGGCCTGCCCGTTCGGTCGGTCGAGCCCGGCCCGGCATCGGGTCCAAGGCGCACCGCCGAGGTGGCCCCGATGTGGGGCCGGCTCGTTGCGGGGTCCTGTGTCCGATGCCGGCATCGATCGGCTCCGCGCCCGGACGAAAGTGCAGCCGGTGGGTGCGGTCCTGGTCGAGACTGCACCGCGCTCGGACACTCACCGAACTCGAACGCCTCGGACCGGCCGCGGTCGACCCCGCGGCAGCCGACGCCGTGGTGGACCGGGGTCCCGGCGATCAGGAGTCGCTGTCGGTCTCGGTCATCGCCAGTACATCCAGTCGCCGGTCCAGTTCTTCGACGGAGAGATCCTCCCCGATCAGTCCCCGGTCGATCACCGTCTGCCGGATCGTCTTCTTCTCCCGCAACGCCTCCTTGGCGACCGCCGCGGCTTCTTCGTAGCCGATCGCCGAATTCAGCGGAGTCACAATGGACGGCGAGGATTCCGCCAGCGTCCGCAGCCGCTCCTCGTCGGCGGTCAGGCCGTCGATGCACCGGTCCGCGAACAGCCGGGACACATTGGCCAGCAGCCGAATCGATTCGAGGAGGTTGCGCGCCAGCACCGGGATGTAGACATTCAGTTCGAACGCGCCGCCCGCACCCCCGAAGGCGATCGCGGCATCGTTGCCGACCACCTGAGCCGCCACCTGGGTGACCGCTTCCGGCAGTACCGGATTGACCTTGCCCGGCATGATCGAGCTGCCCGGCTGCAGATCCGGCAGCTGGAGTTCGGCGAGACCGGTCAGCGGCCCGGACCCCATCCAGCGGATATCGTTCGCGATCTTGGTCAGGCTGACCGCGACGGTGCGCAGCGCCCCGGACGCCTCGACCAGGCCGTCCCGCGCGGCCTGCGCCTCGAAGTGATCGCGCGCCTCCCGCAGGGCGTCGATACCCGTGGTGCGCACCAGTTCCGCCACCACCCGCGCACCGAAACCGGCCGGAGCGTTCAGCCCCGTGCCGACCGCGGTGCCGCCGATCGCCAGCTCCCCGAGCCGAGGCAGCGTGGCCAGCATCCGCTCCACCCCGGCCGCGATCTGCCGGGTGTACCCGCCGAATTCCTGGCCGAGGGTCACCGGGACGGCGTCCATCAGGTGTGTGCGCCCCGACTTGACCACGGTCCGCCACTGCCCGGCCTTGTCCTGCAGCGCCAGCCGCAGATGGTCCAGCGCCGGAATCAGTTCGGTCACCACGGCCTCGGTGGCCGCCAGATGCGTCGCCGTCGGGAAGGTGTCGTTCGACGACTGCGACATGTTGACATCGTCGTTCGGGTGCACCGTCACCCCGTTGCGAGCCGCGATCGAGGCGATCACCTCGTTGGCGTTCATATTCGAACTGGTGCCCGACCCCGTCTGGAACACATCGATCGGGAACTGATCGTCGTGGCGCCCCGCCGCGATCTCGTTCGCCGCCGCGATGATCGCATCCGCCTTGGTCTCCGCCAACAGCCCCAGGTCCTTGTTGACCTGCGCACACGCCGCCTTCAACAATCCCAGCGCCCGAATCTGCGCCCGCTCCAGCCCCCGCCCGCTGATCGGAAAATTCTCCACCGCTCGCTGAGTCTGCGCCCGCCACAGCGCGTCGACAGGAACGCGGACCTCGCCCATGGTGTCGTGTTCGATGCGGTAGTCCTTGTTCTCACTGGTCAAGGCCACTTTTCTCGTCCTCTCGAAGGGGTGGATTTCGGTCGAAGTGTCACTTCGGTGTCATTTTCCGCTGCCGGCGGTCCAGGTGGGTGCGCTGCCTGCGGTAGCGGGTCGGGGTCCACGTGCGTGACTGGTGCAGCCCTTCGGCATGTCCGAGCTGGGCGCTGGCCCGCCAGTCCTCACCGGTCTCGACCGCGACGACGGTCGCGACGGTGTCGCGGAGGTTGCTCCATGAAAACCATTCGTACTCGTCTTCACGGAACGCTTCCACTGCCTTCTGGGTGGTTTGATAACGATGCCTTCGTCGTTACTGCCTCCGGTGGCTCCCTGCCGATCCCACCAACCAGCTAAGCATGGGAAGCTAATCGAGGGCCGAAGGAGGGCAGACCGTGACGAAGACAACGAAGGTGCTATTGGGCGTAGTTTCGGCTGCGCTTGCCCTCACAGGTGTCATACTTCTGAACACCACGGGTCACGCACAGCCAGCCCTGTCCGACACTCTGAAAGAGGGGCCTGTGAACACTGAACCCGCCAATGACCCAACTGGCGACGAAGACGAACAGGAGCGAGCCCTACTCGAGGTGGAAGAACCCGTTGTCGATGGGGATCCGCCGGAGTCCGCGGCCGACATCTACGAGGACTCAACCGATATCAAGTCGCACGAAGCCGTCAGCGAGAACTCGGTATCCGGCGAGGGATGGACCGCCTCCATCCCTGAGAATTGACCCATCGAGAATGCTGCGGCGTGTCGACAGTGCTGTCAGGCAACAGTCTCGTCACTTGTCCTAGCAGGCTGTTGTCGTCGTGCGCGGCCCGGTGCCGGCCCGGTGGGTGATGCGTTCGCGAACGACCGGGGTCGCGGCGGTGTACTGGATGATGTGGAGCTCTGCGTACTCGCACAGTGGGGTCAAGTTGGGCCGCCACAGCTTGTCCTGGAAGGCCGCCTCGGCTACAGCGCTGACACCGGACCGGGCGAGCGCGCCGAGTACGTCGAAGAACGTGGTGAGCACGGGGATGTTCAGCGCATCCCATCCCGCACCAGGTGGCTGTCCGGCGGCGAGGACCATGCCTTGTTTGATCCGTGGGGCATTCTGGCATCCGAGTCATGGCCGGTTCCGGTGCACGGAAGCGGTAGAGTCCTGTCAAGATGGGCTCTATGACGGGAAGGTGCTGCGGTCGAGCTTTTCTCACAACCGCACTACTGCTGCTGCCGATTTATATGATCGGATGTGGTGACGAGCCGAAGGTTTATCCTGGGCCTGCCGAGTCGGAATTCGATTCACATCGCCCCAACTTCGATGCCGCTGTCGACCGCCTGTACTCCGAACCCGGGCGGACCTACGAAAGCAACCTCGAGTTCGGGAGCATAAAAATATCGCGGGCTTTCGACAATAGTCACGGAGAGGTCTTCTTTTTTCGGGAACCGCGAGGCGGTACACGTATCGGGTGGAATCCTGGATGGGTGTACTCCCCTCACGGGGTTCCGGGCGGTTTCGGTACCGATGAGATGGAAAGTATTGGTGACGGATGGTATCAATTCACGAATGTGACATTCGGCGACTAAGTTCGCAAGCTGCCGTTCGAACCGGTAGTCGACACAGCCACCGGCATCAGCCCACGCTCGGCTGGTCGACGTGGGTATCTTCGACGAACATGCCCTAAACTAAATTGCGTCACTTGGTATTGTTAGGGCGCCGATGCTGGGCGTCGAATGGGTCGCGTTCCACGCCGGAATGGCTTTGATGTGTGATGTGTGATGTGCATATTCTGGCGGTATGCGAACGGACCTCGGTATCGATCCTCGCCCGCTCGCCACGGCGCGGGAGCGAGTCAGCGCCGGGCAGAATAGGAGTCTCGGTGAGGCTGTGTCGGCGCCGGCCTCGGCCGGGCCGGCCGCAGAATCGTCTCCGGATGGTGGTACGGGCGGTCTCGTGCTCCTGCCGGCGGAGCCCGGGCAGATCATCACCGACGAGATGGTCGGGGAAGCGCTGTACCATGACTGAACTTCCCCATGGTGCGGCGCTGCGGAATCCCGTCGATGTACATCGCCGATCGGCGCAGGTTGGTTCGCTGCGGTCGAGTGGTTCGCGACCACGCCGACCACCTCGTTGAGATCATTGCGGTCGCACGAACATGCGGAGTTCTGTTTGCACGACGGTATCCTGCGCCGAATCGCAGGTGGAACTGCGTGGACTGCGCTGGGCCGACAGGACCAACAGATCGCTCGTGTGCGCGTATGGCCGCACCTCGTCTGCACGCCTGGACGGCCCACTGCTGCGCGTATAGACGGATCGAAGGCCCATGGTCACCGAGGAAGTGTGCGGTATGTGAGATATGGATTTTCGTCGCGAGACCGCCCTCCAGTGGGCGGGTTCACGGGGCTCAGGGCGGTGGTGCCGGGTCGGCGTTCCACCGCAATCCATCGATGGTCGGCTCCGGCCGGTATTCGGTGTCGAAGCGAGTCCCGTCGGCGAGGCTGGTGGCGAGATCGGCGATCATGGCACTCAACGAAATCCACTTCGGTGGATATGCGTCGGCGGTGTCTTTGCCGAACTCGGTGATACAGCCTTGGAGTGGGCCGGGGCGGACGTCGCAGACCAGCATCGTCGAGTCGCGCTCGGCAATCGGGATGAACTCCGGTAGGAACAGGCCTGCTTCGGAGCCTGCCGGTGCTTGTGCGTAGTCGGCGAGTGTCCGGACCTCGGTGCGGCCGGGATCGGCCGAGGCGATGTCAGTCCAGATTGCCTGCTGCATCTCGTGTATCCGGATCACCTGGTCCAGTTCGAGGATCGTCCGATCGGGCAGCAGGTCGATGGTGCCGCCGCCGTTGTGGAGTGTGAACCAGTCGCGGAGCTCGTTCGGCCAGGCGACGCCGCTACGCCGCTCGGCGGTGGTGATGGCCTCCGGTCCCGCACCGGGATGTACGAGATCGAGCCACAGGCGGTCATTTGCGCGCTCGATGGTGTTGCGAATGCGTTGCCACTGCTCGGGTAGAGAACCGGAACAAGTCGGTGAAACCGGAGTTCGCGCCGGCGGTCCGGCGGCGGGTGCTCGTGCGGTGACCTTCGTACCGGCCGGGTCGGCGTGCCGTGTTCTCGCAGGCAGGTTTCGCCGGATCCGGTAGACCTGATCCCGCTCGTATTCGTGCACGTCGAACGTGTCATCGTGTTTGATCTGAGTAATCGGCATCCGGTCCACGGTCGGCCACAGCTGGATCAGGATCGCGACATCATTGCGGTCACGGTCCCGCCCGCGGGCGCTCACCCGGACACGGTGCAATCCAGCCGGCAGCGGTATCAACTGATCGATCTCCGGGGGCCGGATATGTGACAGGGTGGTCCGTGTCAGCATCGCGGTGGCGCCGAAGTCGATCACGCCCTCTTCGACCGTCTCCCACTGGTCCAGAGCGACCATGTCCGGCTCGGTGGCGGCCGCGTCGATTCCGAGGTCGATCAGCCCGTGTGTCCAGCCCACCCAGATGTGGGCGGTCTCGTTGCCGTGCATGTCACAAGTGATGCTGAGTAGCGACCCGGGGTTGCGGGTGTCGATCATCGGCGGCCACTGGTACTCGGCAGGTTCGATGTAGAGCGCAGCCTCGCTGAGTTCGATGGTCTGCCACTGCGGCATGGGGAATCCCACCGTCCTGACGTTCTGTGGTGTCGCGCCCCCCGGGTCCGAGTGTAGGAGTGCACGTGTAGTTGCAGGGGTGCCACGCCGGTGGCGTCGGTGCCCCCGGTTCGGAACGGTTGCCCCGAGACTTCGCACGGCATGGTTGTGCCGCATTCTTGCTGGCAGAATCGTCCGGTGAGCAAACTTTCGCCGAATGGCGACGGCTGGTGAGGAGTGCGAAGTGAGCGAGGCGTTCTACCTGCCGGACCCGGAGCAGCCGGGCCGATACCTGTCCACCGAACTCACGCGCGGGCCGTGGTCGCCGGATGCGCAGCATGCCGGGCCGCCGTCGGCATTGCTCGGGCATGTGATCGAGCGGTGCGAGCCGCGCGAGGGGTTCCGGGTGGGGCGGGTCGCGGTGGAGATCCTCGGGCCGGTCCCGCTGGAACCGCTCACGGCCGAAGCGCGGGTCACCCGGCCGGGACGGAATGTCGAACTGCTGGAGGCGACGCTGTCGACCGAGCGCGGGCCGGTGATGAAGGCCAATGCGTGGCGATTCCGGTCGGCCGAACCGGAACTGGAGTTGCCCGGGCAGTTCCGGCCCGCCGGTACGCGGCCCGGACCCGAGAATGCGCCGGCGCCGCGCCCGTTCCCGTCCACGCAGGCGGTCGGGTTCCACACCGCGATCGAGTACCGCTTCGTCAGCGGCTCCTTCACCGAACCAGGTCCCGCGATCTGCTGGATCCGGTTGAAGTACCCGATCGTCGCGGGCGCCGCCCCGAGCCCGCTGGAACGCACCCTGGCCGCCGCCGATTCCGGCAACGGGGTGAGCGCAGTCCTGGACTGGGAGCGTTACCTGTTCATCAATACCGATCTCACCGTCACCCTGCACCGGCAGCCGGTGGGCGAGTGGGTGTGCCTGGACGCTGCAACCTATCCGCAATCACACGGGATCGGGATGGCCGAATCGGCGTTGTTCGACGAGAAGGGGCCGTTGGGGCGCAGCACCCAGACGCTCTACCTCGCGCGCCGGTGATCTGCCGACCGGCTCACGCAAGAGCGGCGGCTACCGCACGTGGATCGTCTGTTCGCACCCGGGCCCCGAGCTGCCGGATCCCGCCGGGACGACGACTCGCACCTGCAGTGGCCCCGGTTCGAGCGGGCCGAGTGCCAGCGAGGCATGTCCTGCATCGCGCATCGCGATCGGCAACAGAGTCCGCATCCCGACGGACGGCACCTCGACATATGACCCCGGCCCGTAGTTCATCGCCACGTCCACCAGCAACACGGTGTCCACACCGGCCCGGGGCTCGACCGGAAGTCGGAACCCGAGCCAGTCCTGGACGGCCAGTCCTCGCGCGCAGTTCCCATTGACCACACCCATTCCGAGGTACTGCATCTCCGGTGCCGGTGCGGCGTGCCCCGGCGCAGCCACCGCTGCAAACAGTCCGGTGGCCGCGGCGGCGGTGAGAATACTACGACGGAACAGGCGGCGGAACTTCATGAATGGGAATCCTTCCTGGCGGTGACTAACGTTGCGACGCTAGTGGATTCGTCAGCTATCCGCTACTTGTTCGCGGTGGGGTGCGGACAGGGTGAGCTGTTGGTCGGCGGTTGCTGCAAGTCTTGCCGGAAGGCACCCGATGGTCTGCAATGGTTGCGTGGCTGATCAACAGAATATGGCTCGGGTGGTCCTGGCGGGGTCTTCGGTGGTCGTCGCGGCCTGTGCGCTGGCGGTGACGGTGAAGGTGCTGGGGGCCGATATCGGCCGAGCCGACCCGCCGCGGGTCCTGGACCAGGCGGCGGTGGAGGATTCGGTGGCGAAAGCGCTGCAGGGCGTTCGTGAAGAGGCCGATATTCGCGCGAGGTGTCCCGGTTCCGTCGTTGTCGAGGCCGGCAACCGGTTCGATTGCCAGGTGTACGGCTGGCGTTCCGGTAGTGAGACCGTGACGGTCGAGGTCACCGACGATCAGGGTTCGCTGTCTGTGGATCCGTCCTGATGGTCCGGCCGCGGAAGTCGGCGGGACCGGGTCGCCGGCCGGTGCAACGTCGGCGACCCGGGTTACCTCAGCGGAAGTAGCCCGCGATCCCGTCGGTGATCTGCGTGGGGTCCGGATGATCGGCGGCCCAGGCGATGTATCCGTCGGGACGCACCAGGACCGGCGGTTGTTCCGGGTCGGCGGCGCGGACGATGTCGACGTGCGCGCCGGCGCCGTTCAAGGTGACCGCGTCGGGGTCGGGGGCGGTCAGCACGAACCGCCCGGGGCGCAGCGCCTCGTACAGGCGGGCCGGTTCGCCGGTGAGGGCGATATCGAGGGCCCGCTGCCCGACCAGGTGATGTGCCCCGTTCGGTCGCGGATACCGGAAGCCGAGCCCGGAAACCGAGCCCGCGACGCGGTGCCCGACCGGTGGCAGCGACAGCGCCGCCCCGGCACCGGCATTGCGCAGCATCCGGCCGACCCGGCTGCCGATCATCGCCGCCCGGATGATGGCGCCGCTGCTGCGCAGCACCTCCTCGCCGACCGGATGACGTTCGGCGTGGTAGGTGTCCAGCAGCCCCTCGGGTGCCCAGCCCTGGACGGCCGCGGCCAGCTTCCAGCCCAGGTTCGCGGCGTCCTGCAAGCCGGTGTTCATGCCCTGACCACCCGCAGGGGAGTGCACGTGTGCGGCGTCGCCGGCCAGGAACACCCGGCCGACGCGGTATTCGGGCACCTGCCGTTCGTCGCTGTGGAATCGCGACATCCAGCGCGGATCGTGCATGCCGAAATCGGTACCCAGCGCCCGGCGGGCCACATCGCGCAGTTCGTCGAGGTCGACCGGTGCGGTATCCGGTAGTTGGTTGTCGCGGTTCCAGGCGAAGATCCGGTAATAGCCGTCGCCGAACGGTGCGATGAAGGCGAACGCATCGCCGACACCGTTGACGGTCAGCACATCGTCGGGTGGGTCGGCCAGCCGGACATCGGCCAGCATGATGGACCGGAGCACCGAGTCGCCGGGGAACGGCAGCCCGAGTTCGGTGCGGACCGTGCTGCGGTGGCCGTCCGCGCCGACCAGGTACCGGGCAGTGACCCGGGTTGTCTTGCCGTCGTGGTCGATCCGGGCTTCGACGTGGTCGTCGGTGGCGGTCGAGTCGATCAGTTCGGCACCGGCGACGAGGTTCGCGCCCAGTTCCCGGGCGCGGTGCCGCAGCACGTCTTCGACATGCGTCTGCGGGGTGATCAGCAGGTACCGGAACCGGCCGTCGAGGAGGTGTCCGAGATCGACCGCCACGTCCCCGAAGATCCGCAGCCGGTCGACGGTCTTGCCGACGCTGAGCACCGCACCGTCGATGCCCCGGGCGTCGAACTGCTCCAGGGTGCGGGCATGCACGCCGAACGCCCGGGTCAGGTCGGAGCCGTGCGCATGCTTCTCCACCAGCGTGGTTTCCACACCGGCGCGGGCGAGGTCACCGGCGAGCAGTAGCCCGGTCGGGCCGCCGCCGACGATCAGAACATCGGTCTGTTCGGGAATCATGTTGCCCTCCAAGGAATCACCAGGCCAACGGGCGTTTGCCAACGTCTGTTGACCAAATATACGGCCCCGGTCCGGGGTGGGTCAACAGATGTTGGCAAACGGGGTGATCCTGGGCGTGTGCAACACCACGGATGTGCCATCACCGGTGCAGCACGATCCGATCGGAACCGCACAATCCTGACGCGGTGCTGTCCGATGTAGGCGGCCCCGGATCAGCTGGAGCAGGTTCGGTTGCGGAACGCCTCGGCAAAGGGGCGAGCCGCCCGAACGGTGACTTGCCGGCGCTCCTGGCTGTGTCGAATCTTTCGCACCGGGGTCCCTGCAGCGCCGGTGAAGGCGGCGGTGATGGCCAGCAGAATCACCGGTGTGCCCAATCCGATGACGAACGCCAGCGCGACAGTGATTTCCCGGTAGCCCAACTGGGCAGCTCCGTACAGTCCGATCACTGTGCACATCGCAGCGAAGACGAGGAAGAGGAAGACGGATTCGCGGGCGCGGATCCGCAACCGGCAACGTCGGCAGATCGGCCACTCTGCATGGACCACTGTGTCTGCTTCGGTCTGCACGACTGCGGATCTGCGCAGTCCATTGGTGAAGTACTGCCTCGTGTAATCCGACAGTCGGGTCCACAGTGTGTGTCGTACAGCGCCGTCGAACTGGATGGGTACCGGGTACACGCCGACCGCGGCGCGTCCATGCGTGATGCATACCGGGGGCAGCGCATCGACGACCGAGTAGTGTCGCGGCGACCGTGGATCGAACGCGTTCTCCTCTGCTGGACTACGAAGGATGCGCAGCGACACGTCGATATGGCGGCCCGAACCAGGTGGGTTTCTCATCGGCTATTCGAGCCAGCCACGTTGCTGTCGATCCCGGAAATACCGATCATCCTCATCGTCGTCATCCGGTGTGACAACAAGCTCCCGGTTCGGTTTTCGGGTGCCGGGGATCACTCGGCTCGAGGAGGTTTCGAACCTTGGCGGGGTTGCCGGTTCGGAGGAAGGGGCGGGCGTTGGTGGCTCGGGGGTCGCTGCGGGTCGCGTCTGCTCCAAAGGGCCCGGCGGAGGCGTCGGTGATTCGCGGTACCGGGCGAGCTCGGCGCGGCCCTGTTCGGTCAGTCGTTCGCGTTCTTCGTCCGGAAGCTTCGAGAGTTCTTCCATTGCGGTCGGAAGTACGCCGTCGAGTACTCGGTTGAAGGGCTCGGCACCGGCCAGTTCCCGCACGCTTCCGCGGCCGGCGAGAATTTCGCCGATTTGGTGCTTCAGTACGTCATCTCGTGAGTTCGCTGCGACAATGCGCAGTGCGGCCGCCACCTGCCGCGATACGCCGATGTCACCACGTGCAACGTCCAGCATCGGTTGGTCCTCATTGGGCGGATATCCAGCGTTAGTGCTCATCGGACCCCCGGGTGATCATAAGTGTCCCCGCTCAATTCGGGGATATCAGTGGAACTGATCGTCGCAACAGCGCCTAGAACCAAGCCCGCAGCTGCCTCGGCTGCAAAAACCCACTTGGTGAACTCACAGAGTACCTCGGCCCATCCCTCTACTATCTGCGCTACCTCGTATACGGCGGACGCGGTGGTGAACACCGAGCCAACAGCGCCGACGCCGGTGGTTGCCATTGCAGCTGCTGCGGCCTCTTTGACTGCCAGAATGATTGCCGCGTCGTATATGTCTTGAATCCTTCCGCAGATGAACTGCGCCATGGAATAGGACGACAACGCGTATTCGTCGATCGTGTACTCGACATCGTTCAGAGTGCTCGCCTGCGTGTTCAGAGCATCCGTCAGCTTGTTGAAGTAGTCGTCAGCGGCGGCGGCAGCATTGCCCTGCCAGCTGTTCTGAACCTGGCGGTTTTCGCCGGAGATAGCTGTGGAGTAAGTACGGAGATAGTCCGACAGGTTGCCCAGCGCTGTTCCGGCCTGCTGCAGTGCCTGCCAGTCTCCCGCGATCTTGTTGGTTGTGTAAGTCAACGGATCGAGACCGAGTGTCTTGTTCAGGACATAGTTGATCCAGTAACTGGGCGACACGACGTTGCCGTTGATGACCAGCTCGACCAGATCTGGAATCGGATCGTCCGGTTGTGGATCGGTGAGGTGTTCGGTCGGCGTCTTTATAGGCGTGGCGGTCACTCGGCTTCTCCGACGTAGGTCTTGTCGAGCGCAGCTGCGGTCGCGCGGTCGGTGGTCCGGTACATCTGAGCTGCCTTGGTCAGCTCTGTAGCCGAACTCGCTGTGACTGAACCGAGTTTGTTCAGATTCGACTCCATATCCCGTAGGATCTGATGCAGGGTGTCGACAACGCTGGTCAGGAACACCCCACCGGCATTGTTGTCGACGTTCACCCATTGCTGGACGTACGGGATAGCCTGAGGGTGATCGGCAGCCAGCGTCTTCAACGTTCCGGCAAATGTGTCCAGGTCATCCGGCTCGACATTCAGTTCGTCGGTCAATTTCTACAGGTTCCTTCCAGGCTCACGACTCGCGGGCAGCTACCCACCTACCTCACTAGACGCGCGGCAGAGCCGGCCGGTTCCGTGAAGTTTGCTCGAATCCGGGACCGTCGGGTGCAGAACGCTGCCGTGAGATGACGATCAGGCTGCTGTACGGCGCCCGATCGTCATCTCATGTGTTCCCCCGCCGGTCAGGGCAGGGGCGGGGTGGCGAATTCGTCGCCGTCGAAGTCGACGGAGGAGTATTCGCGGAGCTTGGTGAGGCGGTGGTAGGCGTCGATCATGCGGACCGTGCCGGACTTGGAACGCATGACGATGGACTGGGTTTCGGCGCCGCCGCCGAAGTAGCGGACCCCGCGCAGCAGGTCGCCGTCGGTGACGCCGGTGGCGCAGAAGAAGACGTTCTCACCGGAGACCAGGTCCTCGGTGGACAGAACCCGGTCCAGGTCGTGGCCGGCGTCGATGGCCTTCTGCCGCTCTTCGTCGTCCTTGGGGGCGAGCATGCCCTGCAGGCTGCCGCCCATGCAGCGCATTGCGGCGGCGGCGATGATGCCCTCGGGGGTGCCGCCGATGCCGACCAGGATGTCGGTGCCGGAGTTGGTCCGGGCCGCGGCGATGGCGCCGGCGACGTCACCGTCGGAGATCAGCCGGATCCGGGCGCCGGCGTCGCGGACCTCCTGGATCAGCTGGGCATGCCGGGGCCGATCCAGGATGCAGACGGTCAGATCGGACTTCGCCATCCGCTTCGCCTTGGCGACCCGACGAATGTTCTCGCCGATCGGAACCGAGATATCGATCACATCGGCGGCGTCCGGGCCGACGGCGATCTTGTGCATGTAGAACACCGCGGACGGGTCGAACATGGCGCCGCGCTCGGCGACGGCCAGCACCGAGATGGCGCCCGGCGAGCCCTTCGACATCAGCGTGGTCCCGTCGATCGGGTCGACGGCGAAGTCCACCTCCGGGCCGGAGCCGTCGCCGACGGCCTCGCCGTTGTACAGCATCGGCGCTTCGTCCTTCTCGCCCTCGCCGATGACGACGATGCCGCGCATCGACACCGAGCTGACCAGCTGGCGCATCGCATCGACGGCCGCACCGTCGCCGCCCTCCTTGTCACCGCGGCCGACCCAGCGGCCGGCGGCCATCGCACCGGCTTCGGTGACGCGGACCAGCTCGAGCGCGAGGTTACGGTCGGGTGCCTCGCGGCGGCTCGGAGCGGGCGAAGATGCCGTCATTGCGGGGTGCCTCCTTGGCGTCGATGTACGGCGACCATTGTCTCATTTGCTCCGATCCGGACAGTGCCGATACCCCTACGGGCAGGTCCCGGCGCACCGAGTGGATACTTGGAGGAGTGTCGTACCAAAAGCCACGCATCATGAACGACTACCGGGATCTGTTCTGGTCGTTGATTCCGCTCGTGCTGATCGCGGTGGTGCTGGCGGGTGCGGCGAGCCAGTGCACGTTCTCGGCGAGCGGTCCGACCCAGGGGCCGATCCCGGACTTCGACGCCGATACCGCACTCACCCAGGATGCCCGGACGCTGCCCTTCCCGATCCGCAACCCGGATCTGCCCGACGGCTGGACACCCAACTCGGGCAGCCGCGAGCCGCTGGCCGACGGCTCGGTCAGCACCGTCGGCTACATCACCCCGCAGGGCACCTATATGCGGATGTCGCAGTCGGACGCCACCGAGACCGAACTGGCCCGGCACGACCTGGGCTCCCGGTACGCGTCCGGGACGACCGACGTCGACGGCCGCACCTGGGTGGTCTATGCCGAACCGACCGAGGAATCCGCCTGGATCACCGATTTCGGGGACGCCCGGGTCCTGATCACCGGTGCCGGCGACGAAGCGGCCTTCACCACGCTGGCCGAGGCGATCGGCGCGGCCACCCCGATCGCCGGCTGACGGCCGTCAGTCGGCCGAATCGCCGTCGGTGCGGGCGAGTGCGTCTTCGACGCGTTGCCGGGCACCGGCCAGGTGTTCCTCGCAGCGCCGGGCGAGGGCTTCACCGCGTTCCCACAGGGCCAGCGAGTCGTCGAGGTCCATACCACCTTGTTCGAGCATCTTCACCACGTTGACCAGCTCGTCGCGGGCCCGTTCGTAGCCGAAGCCGGCGATCTCGTCGGCCTCGGTGCCGTCGGTATCGGCCACGCTCAGTTCCCCTTCCGGTCGGATTCGGCGGTCGCGCCGACGATCCGCTGGACACCCAGCGCCGCCGCGGTGACGGCACCGTCGGCGACCCGGATCCGCAGCTGGCTACCCGGCGGGGCATCGTCGACCGAGTGGATCACGTGCCGCTGGTGGCCTTCGACGCGCTGCACGACAGCGTAGCCGCGGGCCATGGTGGCGGCTGGGCCCACCGCGGTCAGCTTCTCGCGGAGGTGCCGGGTGGTGGTGGTCTCGGCCTGCACCAGATGCCCGACGGTGCGGCGAGCCGTGCTGCGCAACCGTTCCACCTCGTCGTGCCGGTGCCCCAGTTCACGCAGCGGATCGGCTAGTACCGGGCGGGACCGCAGCTGAGCGAGGCTGTGTGTCTCCCGCTGCACCCAGCCGCGCAGGGCCGCGGCGGACCGCGCGCGCAGTTCCCGCACCCCGGTGAGTTCGGCGGCGGCGTCGGGAACGATCCGCTTGGCCGCGTCGGTCGGTGTCGCGGCCCGCAGATCGGCCACCAGATCGCTGAGCGGACTGTCCGGTTCGTGGCCGATCGCGCTGACCACCGGTGTGGTCGCGGCGCTGATCGCTCGGCACAGCGTCTCGTCGGAGAAGGGCAGCAGGTCCTCGACACTGCCGCCGCCGCGGGCCAGCACGATCACATCGACCTGTGGATCCCGGTCGAGTTCGTCGAGCGCCGCCACCACCTGCGGTACCGCCGTGGGGCCCTGGACCGCAGTGTTGCGGACCACGAAACGCACTGCCGGCCAGCGGTCGCGGGCGACGGTCAGCACATCGTGTTCGGCGGCGCTGGCCCGGCCGGTGATCAGGCCGACCGTGCCGGGCAGGAACGGAACCGGGCGTTTGCGGCGTTCGTCGAACAACCCCTCCGCGCCCAGCAATGCCTTCAACCGTTCGATCCGGGCGAGGAGTTCACCGATTCCGACCGCGCGGATCTCGGTAATCCGCAGCGATACCGTGCCGCGCCCCGTGAAGAACGAAAGCTTGCCGTAGACGATCACCCGGCTGCCTTCGGTGAGTGGTACCGGACTACGTCGCAGCAGCTCCGGATCGCAGGTCACCGACAGCGACATGTCCGCCGCCGTATCGCGCAGTACCAGGAATGCCGTGCGGGAGCCGGGCCGCTGGTTGATCTGGGTCAGCTGCCCCTCGACCCAGATGCTGCCGAGCCGGTCGATCCACTGGGCGACCTTGATCGCGACCGTCCGCACCGGCCACGGCTGTTCGGGCGAACTGGCCGCGGCGCGCGGGGTGGTGCCGCCGGGCTCGGTGCTGCCGTCGCGAGTCATAGGACAGGTATACGTGGTGCCACCGACATTCGAGAACCGGGCACCACGAGATGCTTCACACGGCGACGGCCGGCCGCGCTGCCGCGCGGCCGGCCGTCGAAGGGCGAGTTACTGCTTGGCGGTGACGGTGGCGATCCGGTTGGTCAGCATGGTGACGAACGGCGCTCGCGCACCGGTCTGCTTCTCGAACTCGAGCAGCTGGCGCAGCTCCTCGACCGTCAGCATCCGCAGCCGGGCGCGCAGCTGAGCGAGCGTCATGTTCGGGTAGTCGTAGCGCACGGCGACCTCCGGCGCGATGACCTCGCCGACCGGCTCCGGTTCGGGTTCCGGTTCGGTCTCGCGCTCGGTCTCGACAGCCACCAGCGTGGCTGCGGCACGACCGTTGCTGCTGCCGTTGCTGCTGGGTTCCGGTGTGTCGGCGCCGACCAGGTCGAATCGGCTGACCCGGCGCTCGGTGACCGGCTCGGTGGGCAGATCCTCGTCGAAGGTTGCCCATTCCGGCTGGTCCGCGGTGCCGCCGATCCGTTCGAAGACCGCGTCGCCCTTGAGCGCCAGGCTGGTCACGAACTGCTGCACGTGCATGGTGGTCTGCAACACCCGGCTGATCGCGGTGATCGGGAAATGCACGGCCGCCGTGGGCAGCCGCCGGGTCTCTTCGATGGCATAGACAGCTGCCCCGGCGGCGACCCGGGCCAGGAAGGGAGGTCGAAACATGGGTCTCAGCCTGCCCGATACACGGTGTTCTGCAAAGACGTCGAAGGCCGGATGTGACCAACTGCCCCGTCCGGTCGGGTGCCCGCCGGGCCGCGCACGTAAGGTGGGGGCATGACCTCGGCCATTCCCCTGAACGTCGGAATCGCCGGTTCGGCCGGCTCGTCGCCCGCCGGTGGCAAGCGAGTCCTGCTGGCCGAACCGCGTGGCTACTGCGCCGGTGTCGACCGGGCCGTCGAAACCGTGGAGAAGGCACTCGAGAAGCACGGCGCACCGATCTACGTCCGCAAGGAAATCGTGCACAACCGGCACGTCGTCGAGACGCTGCGGGAGCGTGGCGTGATCTTCGTCGACGAAACCGACGAGGTGCCCGAGGGTGAACTCGTGGTGTTCTCCGCACACGGCGTCGCGCCGGCCGTGCACGAGACCGCCGCCGCCCGCAACCTGCGCACCATCGACGCCACCTGCCCGCTGGTGACCAAGGTGCACCAGGAAGCCAAGCGATTCGCCCGGGACGACTACGACATCCTGCTCATCGGACATGTCGGCCACGAGGAAGTGGAGGGCACCTCGGGCGAGGCGCCCAGCCATGTCCAGGTGGTGGACGGCCCCGATGCCGTCGACGATGTGGTGGTGCGCGACGAGAACAAGGTGATCTGGCTGTCGCAGACCACCCTCAGCGTCGACGAGACGATGGAGACCGTGCAGCGGCTGCGGGACCGGTTCCCGGCGTTGCAGGACCCGCCGAGCGACGACATCTGCTACGCCACCCAGAACCGGCAGGTCGCGGTCAAGGCGATGGCCCCGGAATGCGATCTGGTGATCGTGGTCGGCTCGCGCAACTCGTCGAACTCGGTGCGGCTCGTGGAAGTGGCGCTGGGTGCGGGTGCGAAGGCCGCCCACCTGGTCGACTACGCCCGCGAAGTGGACCCCGCCTGGCTCGACGGCGTCCGGACGGTGGGCATCACCTCCGGCGCCTCGGTACCCGAGATCCTGGTGACCGGGGTCCTCGAACTGCTCGCCGAGCACGGCTTCGGCCAGGTGCAGTCGGTGACCACCGCCAACGAGACCCTGGTCTTCGCGCTGCCCAGGGAACTGCGCACACCGCGCCGCTGAACCCGGCCCCGGTGGACCCTGGCCCGAGGCGCCTGTTGGAGGGACGGGACGGCCAGTCGGTCCGAGACAGCCAATGCCGGGTGGACAACCGGCCGGGCGAGGAAGACCGAGCATGCCACCGGTCCGAACTACCGTTTTTTCCGCCCACCTATGAGCGACAGCTCACCTGCCGGGATGGCCTGCACAGAGTTGTCGCTCATAGGTGGGCGGTTCGATCGGGCACCCGGCTCTCGAATGGTTCGGCTCAGGCGCCGCCGCGTCGGCGCGGGGTCCGGCCGGAGTCGCGATCGCGGTAACGCACATTGGGCTGCGGGTGCGGTGGGGGCTCGCCGCGTCGGCCGCCGCTTCGGGCGGATGGGGCGGGCTGTGGCTCGCGCCCACGGGCCGGTTCCGGCTTCCGGCGGGCCGGGCTCTTCATATCGACAGCGGTTGCCGGGTCGTCGACGGCTGCGCCGCCGCGCCGGGGTGGCCGTGCCGGTTGGGTGTTGCCCCGCTGGGAACCCCGCTGCTTCGGCGGGGGGTCGGATTCCCTGCGGCGTCCTCGGCCGGCGGTCGGCGTCTCCGGGGTTCGCTGCCGGCCGGTGCCGGACCCGCGCTTGGACGAACGCTCTCCCCGTCCCGAAGCCGATCCACGATCGGCCCCCCGGCTCCCGGCGGAACCACGCTCGGGCCGGTCGGTACCCGATCCACGGCCGGTGCCGGACCTGCGGCCGGTACCCGACCCGAACCCGCGGGCGCCGCCGGACCCCCGGCCCGAACCGTCACCGCGGCCGGTCCGGGCGGTAGACGGCCTGGTCCGGCCACCTCCGGTCCGGCCGTCGCCATCGGGCCGCCGACGCCGGGAGCTGCGGCCGGGCTCGGCACCGAGCGCCGCTGCCGGACCCGGCGCGTTCCGGTGCAGCAGGATCCGGATGCCGCCGATGGCCAGCGCCAGCACGGTGCCGAGCAACATCACCGGGAACCGCTGAACCAGCGGGATGGCCAGGGTGAAAAGCACATCCTTCAGCGAGGACGAGCCACCACCGTCGAGGATCTGCGAGACCACCGGGACCGAGACGAACAACAGCAGCGGTGGCAGGACCATCGTGATGAACAGGCCGCGATAGCGCACCGCGAGCACGGCCAGCACACAACCCAGCACGTAGCACGCGTCGAAACTTCCGGTCGGCTCGGTTTCCCCGCCGACCAGGTCGATCAGGAAACCGACCAGTGTGGCGCCGACCGCGATCAGCACGGCGACGCCGGCGGACACGCCCGGCACCGTCGGCAGGATGGAACGTTGCGGCGCGGGGACCCGGGATCGCGCACGTTGGGAAGCAGCCACCCCATGACATTAACCGGCTTACCGCTTCGTGCGCGCCAGGGCACGTCCGAAGTCCGGACCGGCCGACTGTGCGATCGCCGGGCCCGTCCGGCTCCGGTCGCCGCTCAGCCGGTGCCCTCGGCCTCGGCGAAGGCCACCGAGCGGGGCCGGGTGTCGGCGGGCTGCAGCAATGGAAGGTCCTGGTCACCGATGCCGAGTTCGTGCATCCGCCGGGCGCTGACCAGCAACCGGGACTCCATGGAACCCACGGTGGCATTGAAGGCCGTCACCGCCCGGTTCAGGTGTGTTCCGAGCTCGTCCAGGTGGCCGGCGACCTTGCCGAGGCGGCTGTACAGCTCCTGGCCGAGCCGCCGGACCGTCGCCATATCCTGGGACAACGCCTCCTGCCGCCAGCCGAAGGCCACCGTCCGCAACAACGCGATGAGGGTCGTGGGCGTGGCGAGTACGACATTGCGGCCGAAGGCGTACTCCAGCAGATCCGGGTCGGTGCCGAGGGCCGCATCGAGGAACGGGTCGCCGGGCACGAACAGCACCACGAACTCGGGTGCGGGGTCGAACGCCGTCCAGTAGGACTTGTCGGCGAGCTGGTCGATATGGCTGCGCAGGTGTTTGGCATGCCGGGTGAGCAGCTCTGCCCGGGCACCGGGCCGGTCGGTGGTGCACGCCTCCAGATACGCGGTGAACGGCACCTTGGCATCGACGACGATGTGCCGGCCGCCGGCGAGCCGGACCACCAGATCCGGACGGACCACCCGTTCGTCGTCGAGTCCGGCTCGCCGGGTGACCTGGGTGTCGAAATCACAGTGCCGGCTCATCCCGGCCAGTTCCACGACGCGTTCCAGCTGGATCTCACCCCACCGCCCCCGGACCTGCGGTGCCCGCAGCGCGCTGACCAGCTGACCGGTCTGGCCGGCGAGTTGCTGCGAGGTGTGCTGCATGCCCGCCACCTGCTCCCGCAGGCTCGAATAGGCGTCCACTCGCTGATGCTCCACCTTCCGCAGGTTCTCGGTCAGGGCACCCACTGCGTCGCGCAGCGGATCGACCAGGGCGCCGACCGCCTGCGCGTGCCGGCGGGCCGCGTCGTCGTTCGCGGCCTGCAGCGATTGCCGTAGCAACCGCTCGTTGTCGTGGGCGGCGGCCAGCCGCGCCTCGGCGGCCGTGGCACGGTGACCACCGCGGGCGGTATGGGTGAGCCAGCCGAGACCGAACCCGGCGGCGAACACCAGCAGGAGCGCGACGAGCGTCGATGCGGTCATGTCCGGATGGTGCCCGACGGCACCGACAAGTCCGCAACCGTCCGGCAACGCCCGGCGCGTCGCGGCATATTGAAAGTTGTCGGTGCGGTGTCCTACGGTTTCGCGACATGCGGATCCTGCACACCTCCGATTGGCATATCGGCCGCACCTTCCACGGTGTCGATCTGCTCGCCGATCAGGAGCGGGTGCTTGCGGCGATCGCCGATCTGGTCGCCGCGGAATCGGTCGACGCCGTGGTGGTTCCGGGCGATGTCTACGACCGATCCATCCCGAGCGCGGATGCGATCGCGGTGTGTCAGCGCGGGCTGGCCGCGATCCGCGCGGCCGGCGCCGAACTCGTGGTCACCTCGGGTAACCACGATTCGCCGGTGCGATTGGGCGCGGGAGCCGATTTCGCCGCCGCCGGTGGCCTGCACCTGCGCACCCGGGTGGCCGACGCGCACCGGCCGGTGCTGCGTGCCGACGAACACGGTCCGGTCGCGTTCTACGGCATCCCCTACCTGGAACCGGAGATCACCCGCGCCGAGCTCGGGGTGCCGCGGGCCCGGTCGCATGCGGAAATCCTCGACGCGGCCATGGCGCGGATCCGCGCGGACCTGGCGGGTCGGTCCGGGGTGCGCTCGGTGGTGCTGGCCCATGCGTTCGTGGTCGGCGGGGAGGCGACCGGATCGGAACGGTCCATCTCGGTGGGTGGCGTGGAGACGGTGCCGCTGCGGGCCTTCGACGGGATCGACTATGTGGCGCTGGGGCACTTGCATTCGCCGCAGACCCTGGCGGAGCCGGTCCGGTACTCCGGTTCGCCGCTGCCGTACTCGTTCGCGGAGAGCTCCCACCGCAAGGCCGTGTGGATCGTCGATCTGGATGCCGCCGGGCTCGCCGGAGTGACCCGGCACGACCTCCCGCTCGCCCGCGGCCTGAGCCGGCTCACCGGCACCCTGGACGAGCTGCTCACCTCGGCCGAATACAGCGAGGCCGAGCAGCATTACGTCTCCGTGACGCTGACCGACAACGCCCGCCCCGTGGACCCGATGCGCAAGCTGCGGGATCGGTTCCCGCATGCGGTGCATGTCGAATGGGAACGGCCGGGCGGCAACCCGGAACTGCACTACCGCGAACGCGTGCACGGGCGGCGCGACGCCGAAGTGGCGGTGGGCTTCCTCACCGATGTGCGTGGTGCGCCCAGCGCCGCCGAGGTCGACTGGGTGGAACAGGCACTGACCGCGGCGGTGGCGGTGCGCCGGGACGAGCACGCTCCGGCATACGGAACCGAACCAGGGGAGGTCGCATGACCCGGTCCACGGCGGATGTGGCCGGATGAGGCTGCACCGGCTGGAGATGACCGCGTTCGGGCCGTTCGCCGATACGACCGTCGTCGATTTCGACGAACTCGGCGCCGACGGGCTGTTCCTACTGCACGGGCACACCGGCGCCGGCAAGACCACGGTGCTCGACGCGATCGCCTTCGCGCTCTACGGCCGGGTTCCGGGGGCCCGGGGGGAGAGCAAGCGGCTGCACTCCGACCATGCGCCCGCGCAGACACCCCCGAAAGTGGCGCTGGAGGCCACCGTCGGCGGCCGGCGGATCCGGTTGACCAGGATTCCGGAGTTCGAGCGGCCGAAGCTGCGTGGGACGGGTACCCGGGTGGATCCGCCCAAGGCCACGCTGACCTGGCTGGACGGTTCGGGTGAGAACCTCGCCCGGATCACCGATATCGGCGACGAGGTGCTGCGCCTGCTCGGAATGAGTGCGGATCAGTTCTTCCAGGTGGTCCTGCTGCCGCAGGGAGATTTCGCCCGATTCCTGCGGGCCGACAACGAGGACCGCGAGAAGCTGCTGGAAAAGCTCTTCGACACCGAACGATTCGGCACCGCCGAACAGTGGCTGGCCGATCGGCGCCGATCCGCCGCGGCCGATCTGGCGGAGCGGAAACAGGGGATCGACCGGCTGATCACCCGGATCGGGATGGCGGCCGGGGTCACCGCCACCGAATCGGTGGAAGTGGCCGAAGCGGTGCAGTGGTCGCAAGAGTTGCTCGATACCGCGCGAACCGAGCTGGCCGAGGCGATGCGCATCGCCGAAAGCCGCAAGAGCACGGCCGAGCAGATCCGCAGGCATGGCGAGGAGCAGCGGCGGATCGGGGAGCTGCAGCGGCGTGGCCGGGCCGCGCGCGCGGAATTGGCCGAGTTCGCCGCAGGTGCCGACCGGCGGGCACGGATGGCCGCCGAGCTCGACCGAGCCCGGCAGGCGCTGCCGGTGGTGCAGGCACTGGACGAGGCCCGCCCGGTGGTTCGCACCTATCGGGGCGCCGAGGCCGGGCGAAACCGGCACGCCGCCGCGATGGCGCAATTGCTCGCCGACGCGGCCGCGGCCGATCTGCCCGGTGCCGAGCTACTGCCGTTGTCCCGTGACGAGTCCGGCAGCACCGTGGTCACCGACGGCGATCCGGCTGCTGCGGCCGCGGTCTGGCAAACCGCACTCGGCGCACTGGGAGAGGTACGGTCCGACGCCGAGACGGTTACCGAGCTGGACACCGAACTGGCCGGTCTCCGGGCCACCGAAAACGAGCTCACCACCCGCGCACGGGAGTTGACGACCCGGGCCGCCGAATTACCCGATGCGCTGGTGGCCGCCGAGACCCGGGTCCGGGAGACCAACGAGGCCGCCGCCGCCCTGCCGGGGCTGCGGGCGGAGCTCGGGCGGCTCCAGGACGCCGCGGCGGCGGCGGTCGAACTGTCGCGCAGCCGCACCGGACTCGACCGCGCCCGAGTGGCCTACGAGTCGGCCCGCGGCACCTACAACGACGCCCGGGACACCGTGCTCGACCTCCGGGAGCGTCGGCTCGCCGGAATGGCCGCCGAACTCGCCGGCCGGCTGGCGAGCGGGACCCCGTGCGCGGTATGCGGATCGGCCGAGCATCCGCATCCGGCCCGGCCCACCGAGGACGCGGTGTCCGAGCAGGCCGAGGCGGCCGCGGTGGCCGCCGAACGGACCGCCGAGGCAGCGCGGGATCGAGCCGGTGAGCGGGTCAACGCCTTGGAACGCGAGATCGAAGCGCTGCTCGCCCGGGGCGGCGATACCGATCCGGTGCAGCTCGCGGCCGAGGTCGGGGCCGCCGCCGACCGGGTCGACGATGCCCAGGAGACCGCCGATCGCCACGACGCGGCGACGACGGCCCTGACCGCGCTGCGCACCGAGCAGGATCGGCTGCACGAGCAGGTCCGCGATACCGAGACCCGGCTCGGAACGGTCACGGCTCGGATCGCCGACGCAACGGATCGCCGAGACGAACTCGCCGTGAAACTACGTGCGGCGGCCGGCGCCGACCAAACCGTCGATCGCCGCGCTGCCCGATTGCGGAACCTGATCGAAGCCGCCGAATCACTGCGCACCGCTCGCGCCGAGGTGGACTCGGCCGCCGCCGCGGTCCGCGCCGCCGCCGACCGGGTCGCCGCCCGGAGCTACGCCGCGGATTTCGTCCCCGCCGGGTTCGCGGACCGCTGCCGCCCGCAGGTGACAACACGTCCGGACGCAGACCACGCTGCCGGTGCCGGCGACCCGGGCGCCCGGGGCCGATCGGCCTCCGGAAGTCCGGATGGGTCGACAACCGCATCAGACGCCGCCGGCCCTCGCGAATCCGCCACCATCCCGGCCCGGGTATCCGCCGGGCCGGATGTCGGGACCGACCGGATCGACGGTCGTCCGTCGAACGAGTCCGGGCAGGAACCGGGCATGCGAACGAGCCGGAGCACCGGGGCGGATGCCGCGCCGGTCGACCCCGCCGTGGTTTCCGCCTCACTCGTGGATACCGAGCCGACGCTGTTCGATCTCTTCGAGCCCGAGCCCGAGCCCGAGCCCGAGCCGGAGTCGAGGCACGAACCGGAGCCGGAGCCGGAGCCGGAGTCCGAGCCGGGGCCGGCGCCGGTGGTGGACCGGGACCCGGCGCCCGGTGATCCGCAGCCCGCCGACCGGACCAGGAACGAATCCCCGGACCAGGACATCGCGCTGCTGAAGGCATGCGCCGAACTGGTGGCGGAGGTCGTTCGCAGTCCCGACCAGCTGGAACGCATCGAGCAGGAGCTCATCCACGCCGACCGGGAACGTGCGCACGCCGAGGCGGTGCTCGCCGAACCGGATATCCGGGCGGCTGCCGACCTCGAAGTCGCCGATATCGCGGATCTCGACCGGCAGTACGCCGCGGCCCGGGCGGCGCAGGACGACGCCGTCGCGGCGCATTCGGCCGCGGTCACCCGGGTCGGGCAGCTGGAGGAGTTGGGCGCGCAACTGTGGGCCGAAGTGGAGCGGATCGCGCCGATCCAGTCGTCCTTCGACGAACTGGCCGGTCTCGCGGATGTGGTGGCCGGGCGCGGGGAGAACAACCGCCGGATGTCGCTGCGTTCGTACGTGCTGGCGGCTCGGCTCGAAGAGGTCGCGGTGGCCGGGTCGATCCGGCTGCGCCGGATGTCGCAGGGCCGCTACGAATTCGTGCACACCGACCGGGCCGGGCCCAGGGGCCGCCGCGGCGGGCTCGGCCTGGACATCCGCGACGACTACACCGGCGCGATCCGCCCCGCCAAGACCCTCTCGGGCGGCGAAACTTTCATGGCATCCCTGGCATTGGCGCTCGGTCTGGCCGATATCGTCGCCGCCGAAACCGGCGGCCTGGTCCTGGACACCCTGTTCATCGACGAGGGTTTCGGCAGCCTGGACGGTGACACCCTCGACGCCGTCATGGGTGTGCTCGACGAACTGCGGGCCGGCGGCCGGGTGGTCGGCGTGGTCAGCCACGTCGACGAGATGCGGCAGCGTATCCCGAGTCGCTTGCACGTGGTCCGCGGCCGGGACGGTTCCCGGCTGCAGGCCACTGTCGCGTGAATCCCGCCTCCGGGCCACCGCGATCAGCCGGTGTTGAATTGGGCTGACCCGCGAGGCCCTGCGTGGTTACGCTTCGCTTCCGCCTCCGGGCCACCGCGATCAGCCGGTGTTCCGCTCAGGCGGCGCGTTCGTGTTCGAGCAGCCAGCGTTTCGCGTCCAGCCCCCAGCGGAACCCGCCCAGATTGCCGCCGATGCGCAGCACCCGGTGGCACGGCACGAACAGGGCCGCGGCATTACGGGCACAGGCGTTGGCGGCGGCGCGAGTGGCGGCCGGGCGACCGGCGGAGGCCGCGAATTCGGTATAGGTGACCGGGGCGCCCGCCGGGACGGTGCGCAGCACATCCCAGGCGTGCCGGAGGAATTCGCCGGACTGCTGCCGGACCGGGATGTCGTCGATGGCGGTGAGGACACCCGCGTGGTAGTCGCGGACGGCCCGCGTGACAGCGCCCAGTTCGGCCCGGGCGCGCAGGCCGCCCGGGCGCAGGCCGGGATGGATCAGCCCGCGGAGTTCTTCGGCATCGGCGGTCCAGCCGGCGGCGAGAACCACGCCGTCGTCGTCGACCACGGCGGTGAACGGGCCGATCGGTGTATCGAGCGTCGCGGTGTCGGCAGTGCGGTCGGTGGGGGAGGAGGCGTTCCGGGACACGAGGATTCGCTTTCGTCGCAGGTCGGTCGGGGTGGGTGGGATCAGCCGGTGGCTCGGTGCGCGATGGCGGTCTTCCACAGATGCATGGACAGGTAGGAGCGCCATGGCGCCCAGCGCCCGGCGTCGCGGAGGTCGATATCGAGCAGTTCCGCACCGCGTCGGACCACCAGATCGGTGCCGAGCAGGATGTCCGGGTCGGCGAGCAGCCGCATGGTCACGTAGTCGGCCGTCCACGGGCCGACACCGCCGAGGGCGAGCAGGTCGCGGCGCAGTTCGGCGGCGGTCCGGCCCGGATGCAGGACCAGTTCACCACCGGCGAGGGCGGCCGCGGCCCCGACGATTGCCCGGATCCGGCGGGCCGGGCCGGTGAGTACTTCGGCACCTCGTTCGGCGATCACCTCCGGTGTCGGGAACAGGTAGGGGATGGGGCCGGGAATCGGTTCGCCGAGCTCGGCGACCAGGCGGCCGGTGTGTGTGGTGGCCGCCGCGACCGAGATCTGCTGGCCGATCATGGTGCGCAACAGCAGCTCCGGACCGTCTACCGCACCGGGCACCCGGATTCCGGGGGTGAACGGAGGTGGTCCGGTGACCGGCCGGGCGTCGTCGAGGGCTGCGTCGATGCCGTGCGGGTCGGCGTCGAGGTCGAGCAGATGCCGCAGCCGGGCGACCGTGGGGGCGAGGTCGCGCATATCGTGCAGGGACAGCTGGGCGCGGATATGGCCGGGGCCGAAGGCGAGCCGGGCGATCGCGTATCCGTGCGGGGTGCGCAGGCTCCGGGCGTATCCCGCATCGTCGGCCACCTCGATTCCGGGGACCGCATGTGCGCCGAGAAACCAGTCCAGCCAGGCGGTGTCCAGGGGTTCGCGGTACGGCAGGCGCAGCGTGAGGGCGCCGTTGCCGGCGGGCGCCCCGGTATCGCCGCGGGCCCGGCGGGCTTCGGTACGCAGGATGCTCGGGCTGACGGCGAAGACATCGCGCACGGTGTCGTTGAACTGCCGGATGCTGGCGAAACCGGCCGCGAAGGCGATATCGGACATCGGCATCGTGGTGGTCTGAATCAGCAACCGGGCGGTGTGTGCCCGGTGTGCCCGGGCCAGGGCCAGCGGGCCGGCGCCGAGTTCGGTGGTGAGTACCCGGGTCAGCTGGCGCTGGGAGTAACCGAGACCGGAGGCCAGTGCCGGGACCCCGCCGCGTTCCACCAGTCCGTCACCGATCAGGCGCATCGCGCGGGCGGCCAGGTCGGCGCGGGTGTTCCACAGTGGTGAACCCGGTGTCGCATCCGGCAGGCAGCGCCGGCAGGCGCGATACCCGGCCTGCTGGGCGGCCGCCGCCGTCGGCAGGAAGGTCACGTTGACCCGCTTCGGGGTGATGGCCGGGCAGGATGGCCGGCAGTAGATGCCGGTGGTGCGCACGGCGGTGAAGAACTGTCCGTCGAAGCGGGCGTCACGGGTGGATACGGCCCGGTAGCAGCGGTCGAAGTCCAGGGTGGAAGCGGTCACGCTGTCCACGATGGCAGCAGCCGACCGCATCCGCTAGCGGAAATCGGACACGACTGCGGGGTTGTTCACTGTCCCCGGTAGGTGCCGAAACTCCACAGGTTGCCCTCGGGGTCCCGGGCCGTGAAACCGCGCGAACCGTAGTCCTCGTCGCGCAGTTCGGTGACGATCTGTGCGCCGGCGGCGACCGCGCGGGTGTGCAAGGTGTCGGGGTCGTCGCACACCAGGTAGGTGCAGTCGTTGCCGGGGATGCGGCTGCCGAACGGGCCGTCGTCCTTACCGGCCGAGCCGAACATCACCCCGCCGCCGGCCGGCCAGCTCAACTGACCGTGTTCCACGATCGCCGGGTCGCTGTCTCGGGTGTAGAGCGCGGCCTGTTCGAAGCCGAATGCCTCGGTGAGAAATCGCACCGCGGCGTGCGCATCCCGGAAGGCCAGGCACGGCCAGACCGCATTGCTGATACGAGTGGGATCATCGACTGTTTCGCTCATGAACCCAGCCTGCGCGGTCCGGCCGTGCCGGTCTTGGACGGATGGAACCTGTCGGCGATTCAGCAGGACTCGAAGTACCTGGTGAGCCTGTCCGGTACGCCGTCGGCGGCCGCCTCCGACCAGCAGATCGTGTGCGGGAAGGTCGTGTAGGTCTCCCAGTCGTCGCTGCCGTCGTTGCGGATCAGGCGCTGATTGTCGCCGGGCGACTCGGGCCAGCTGATCACGCCCCAGGCGCCGTCGCATTCGCGTACCTGGGCAGGCGTAGCAGCCAGATGGGCGTCGACATCGAGGGAGCCGACGACGGTATCGGTCGCACACGACTCGGGCAGCGGTTCGGTGGGCTCGAACTGGATCACCACGGTCTCCGGATCATCGAACAGGAAGAATCGGCGCAGCGAGACCTGGAGGGGGACAGCGTCGGCCGAATCGGTGATGCTGTACTCGTAGCAGCCGCGCGGCAGTGTCTCGTGGGTCTGCCCGTCGTCCCCGGTGTGCAGCTCGAAGTCCTCGACCGGCAGGGCGCCGGCGGGGATGCCGGCCTGTGGATTCGTCCCGTCGCAGTCGGCGAACCGTCGGGCGAACACGCTCACGCCCGGTACCGGCATCCGGGTGGTGGTTTCGGTTCGGATGGTGACCGGAATCATCGGCAGGTCCCCGCTGTCGGCGGACCGGTCGGGTGCCGGGCCGTCCGATGCCCGGTCCGTGGCCGGCTGCTCGGCCGCCGACGAGGCCCCGGTAGGGGCCGCCTCGACGGTGTTCGTGGAGCCCCCGTCCGGTGCCGGCTCGGTCTCGGGATCTGTGCAGGCTGCAGTGAGGCTCAGTGCCGCCGCGGCGATCACGAATACTGCACGGACATTGCGCATGATGGTCCTTCCCCTCGCGCGGCGCGCGAAATCGGTCGCGGTGCAGACGAAATCAGCTCGTCGTCAGGACCTTCGCGGGGCGCGGGCGGAACCGTTAACGATCTTGAACAACAGATCGGTCACGGCCGCCGGGACCTTCCTCGGCCAGCCAGGTGCTCGGCGGGCAGCCGGCCAGCTCGGCGAAATCCCGGTCGAGATGGGCCTGGTCGTAGTATCCGCAGGCCGCGGCCACCTCGGCGATGCCGACGAAGGGCGGGGTGGCGGCCAGCATGTGCCGCGCCCGGTCGAAGCGGGCGATCCGGGCGGCGAGTTTGGGGCCGAGTCCGAATTCGGCGGTGAAGCGCCGGGTCAGGTGCTGTCGGCTCCAGCCGATCCGGTCGGTCAGCTCGCGGACCGTCACCGTGCCGGAGCTGTCGAGCACCGTCCGCCAGGCGCCGGTGAGTTCGGGGGCGATTTCGGGCCCGGGCTGCACGATCCGGCTCAGAATCTCGTCGCAGACGGCGAAGCGCCGTGCCCAGGATGCCGGGCCCTGGAGTCGTTCCCAGAGTTCGTCGCCGATCGGCCCGGCCAGTTCGGCGCATTCCAGCGAGGTGTTCCACAGGGCGGCGGCCGGTGCGTCCAGCAGTGCCCGGCAGCCGAGCGGCGTCAGACCGATCCCGACACCCTCCTGGAATCCGGTGTGCCGGATCGTGGCCGGGCTCGCCTGCAGGCCGCTGAGCACACACCGGTAAGCATCGGGTGACTGTCGCGGATCCGTCTGGGCGACGACATCGATTGCGGGGCCGATCGAGACGATGAAGGTGAGATACGGCGACGGCAGCCCGCGATGCCGGCCGGGCGGGTACCCGGCCAGGCGGTATCCGGTGTAGTGGTCCACGATTCCGGCGAGGACCGGTGCGGGACGGGCCCGCACCTGCTCCGCGGTGGGCGCCATGCCGTCGACGTTACCCGGTGGGTGCGCCGGTTTCGACGACCGCGGCGGCCGCCTTACTGAACAGCTCGGCGTTGTGCGGGTTGCTGGTCCCGGTCAGGAAGCTGGTCGGCTCGGCCGGATCGAACGTATCCGGGACACCGAGCCGCACGATCACCATGTCCAGGCTGGGGATCATCACGGCGAACTGGCCCAGGGCCCCGGAGAAGGCGTACGCGTCGGCAGGCAGCCCGGGCAGTACCGGCCGGTCGTGCAGTTCGGCCGGGACCTCCACGCCCCGGTAGCTGCCGCCGGCATTGAGCCACCACAGGAATCCGTAACCACCGTTGGCGGCGCTGGGCGTGGTGCCGGCGCGGATGTAGGCCGGATCGATCAGCGCGCGCTCACCCCACCGGCCGTCCTGCACCAGCAGCCGGCCGATTCGGGCCAGGTCGCCCGCGCGCATCGACAATCCGCCGCTGACCATCGCATTGCCCGAGGCGTCACGATTCCATCGCCAGGCATTCCGCTCGATGCCGATCGGCGCCATCACCTCACGCTGGACGAAATCCAGGAAATCGGTTCCGGTGGTTTTCTCGACGATCTCCGCCAGCAGCACCAACACGTTCTGGGCATAGAGGAAAGTGGTGCCCGGTTCGGCGACGACGGGCGCGGTCAGCGCGTCCCGGACCGAATCGCCGGCCAGGATGGTTTCGATGTCATCCGGCCAGGTGAAGTGCAGGCCGCTGGTCTGATTCAGGATCTGACGCACGGTGATCCGGGCGTGTTCGGCATCGGCCGACGGGAAGAACTCGCCGATCGGGTCGTCGAGCCCGAAGTATCCGAGCGTCACCGCCCGGCCCACCGCCACCGCGGCCACGCCCTTGCTGCCGCTGGCCAACGGCATCGGCAGCTCCCCGGTCGCAATGTGCTCGCCGACCAGGCAGCCGTGCCGATAGATCTGCACGGCATGGGCCAGGTGCCGGGCACCGAATGCGACCGCGGCATCCACCGCAGCCGGATCCATGCCGACCGTCTCGGCGGCCCGCCGTTCGGGGGCGGCGCCCGGCGCCGGTTCGGCGCAGCCGGATTGCGGTGCCGCGGCCGCGACCGGTGCGAGCAGGGCGGCCGTCGCCAGCAGCGCCGTGCCGGCGCTGACGGACCAGGTGAAACGGCGAGAAAGCATGCGGTGCTCCGAGGGAGGGGACTGTGATCGACCCCACGGTACGACAGAGCCGCCCGGAATCCCCGAGTTCGGCGTGGTCGACCGGGATGAACCACGATCGTTTCGCCGCAACTCCGATGAACTGTCACCGAACCACGCCTCGGCCGGTTGGTGACATTGCGCACAAGTGCCGACTTCGGGATGTGAGAAGAGGTTACCGGGCGGTAACTTTGCGCCTTCCGAGAACGATGGAGGTGTGATGCGGCGGGTTCGATACGTGCACCAGGGCGGTGCCGCGGCGCTCGAGGCGGAGTCGGTGGAGGTTCCGGTCCCCGGCCCGGGCGAACTGCTCGTGCGGGTGGAGGCCGTCGGGGTGACCCGGCCGGTCGTCCGGGCGGTCCGGGAATCCGGTGCGGCCGCGCCGCTCGCCGGTGAAGTGGCCGGTGAGGTCGTCGCGGTCGGTGACGGTGTCGAGACCTATGCGCCCGGATACCGGGTGACCGGACTGTGCACCGGCCCCGGGTACGCCGAGTATGCCCTGCTCGCCGCCGAGGTCGCCTCTCCGATCCCGGACGGTGCGGCCGCCGTCGATGCCGTCGCTCTGGTGCACAGCGGCCTGGTGGCACTCGGTGCACTCGACGCCGCCCGGGCCGCCGAAGGCGAGATCGCCCTGATCACCTCCGCCGCCGGAGGCGTCGGTCATCTCGCGGTGCAGCTGGCCCGCATCCGGGGCGCCGCCTGGGTGGTCGGCGCGGTATCCGATCCGGCGAAGCTCGACTTCGTGCGGGAACTCGGTGCCGACGAGGCCGTCACCTACGACCGCGACTCCTGGGGCAAGCCCGCCGACTACTGCCTCGAAGGGGGCGGCGGTGACCTGCTGACCGCAGCGGCCACGGCCGTCGCGCCCGGCGGCCGGCTGGTCGCCTACGGTGCGGGCGGCGGGGCGGTCGCCACCGACGCGCTGCTCGCCGCCGCCTTGACCGTGACCGGCTTCCAGGCGCAGCACATCGCGCAGACCGATCCGCAACGGTACGAGCACTGGCGGCAGGAACTGTGGCAGTACTTCGCCTCCGGCCTGCTGCGCCCGATGGTGCATGCCGAACTGCCGCTCGACGAAGCCGCCCGGGCCCACGCCCTGCTCGCCGAGCGGAGCAACCTCGGCAAGGTGGTGCTCGTTCCGTGACCTGTGCCGCCGCGTAGACTTCCGTACTCGTGAGTCTCACCCTCGGAATCGTCGGCCTGCCCAACGTCGGAAAATCGACGCTGTTCAACGCGCTGACCCGCAACGACGTGCTGGCCGCGAACTACCCGTTCGCGACCATCGAACCCAACGTCGGCGTGGTGCCGCTGCCGGATCCCCGGCTGGCGAAGCTGGCCGAGATCTTCGGTTCCGAACGGATCCTGCCCGCGACGGTGTCGTTCGTCGATATCGCCGGCATCGTCAAGGGCGCCTCCGAGGGGGCCGGCCTGGGTAACAAGTTCCTCGCCAACATTCGCGAAGCCGACGCCATCTGCCAGGTGGTGCGGGTGTTCGCCGACGACGATGTGGTGCACGTCGACGGACAGGTCGACCCGGCTTCCGATATCGAGGTCATCGAGACCGAGCTGATCCTCGCCGACCTGCAGACCTTGGAGAAGGCCGTCCCGCGGCTGGAGAAGGAAGCCAAGGTCAAGAAGGACCGCAAGCCGGTCGCCGATGCCGCCAAGGCCGCCCAGGAGATCCTCAACAACGGCACCACCCTGTTCGCCGCCGGTGACGCCGTCGACACCGAGCTGCTGAAGGAAATGTCGCTGCTCACGACGAAACCCTTCCTCTACGTCTTCAACGCCGACGAATCCGTGCTCACCGACGAGGCCAAAGTCGCCGAACTGAAAGCCTCGGTCGCCCCCGCCGACGCCGTCTTCCTGGACGCCAAGGTGGAAGCCGAACTCCTCGAACTCGACGACGAATCCGCCCTCGAGCTCCTCGAATCCATCGGCCAGACCGAACCCGGCCTGCACGCCCTGGCCCGCGCCGGCTTCCACACCCTCGGCCTGCAGACCTACCTCACCGCCGGCCCCAAGGAGGCCCGCGCCTGGACCATCCATCAGGGCGACACCGCCCCCCAGGCCGCCGGCGTCATCCACACCGATTTCGAACGCGGGTTCATCAAGGCCGAGGTCGTCTCCTACGACGATCTGGTCGAAGCCGGGTCGATGGCGGCCGCCAAGTCCGCGGGGAAGGTGCGGATGGAGGGGAAGGACTACGTCATGGCCGATGGGGACGTGGTCGAGTTCCGCTTCAACGTGTAGCCGGGCAGCCGATTCAATCGGCGATCCGATCTGCCAGCTGGTCGGCGAGGCTGCGTGGCTCGCGTCCGAGGAGCTGCGCGAGCATGCGACCGGGCTGCGCGAAATGGCCGCTCCGGGTGGCCTGGAACATCGAGAGGGTGAAGCGGGCGGCCGGTTCCGGAATGCCGTCCGCCACCTGGTCGGCAACCCACTTCTCGTCGTCGACGACGATGCGCTCGATGTGGCGGCCGGTGAGCTCGGATGCCGTGTGGGCGAAGTCCGCGAGGGTGACCGGTGCCGGGAGTGTCAGGTCGACGGGGCCCTCGAACGGGGAGCCGCCGGTGAGGACGGCTGCGGCAGCTTCCGCGGCATCACGCCGATCGACCCAGGAGAACGGGCCGTCGGCGGGCATGGCGATGGCGCCGGTTGTCTGCCACGGGCCGAGTAGCTGACCGAGGTCTCCGTAGAAGCCGTTGCGCAGCGAGGTCCAGGCGACTCCGGACGTGGCCAGATGCTCCTCGGTTGCCGCGTGGATGGCGAGTGGCGGGTAGGGCGTCTCGACGCCGGTGCCGTGAGCACCGGTGTACAGGACCCGTTGCGCCCCGGCGTCGACGGCTGCATCGATGGCTGTCCGGTGCTGTGTGACGACGTCGGCGGTGATGTCGTTGGAAGAGACCAGCAGTACCTGTTCGGCACCGGCGAACGAGTGGCGCAGGGCGGCGGGTTCGTCGTAGCTGCCCTGCCGCACGCGGACGCCGCGGTCGGCCAGATGCTTCGCCCGTTCGGGATTGCGGACGCTGACGCCGATTCGTTCGGGTGGCATCCGCTTCAGGAGGTGGTCGACCGTTGCTCCGTTGAGAGCGCCGGTTGCTCCGGTCACGATGATCATGCTGGTGTCCTTCTCGTAGGGGTGCCCATGGTTGTGTGCTGGTCAGAGACCTGCTCGGCGACGTGAGGGCCGATGCGGAAAAGTTGACTCGCTTGGTCAACTTGTTGTCGGCTACCATCGTGCAGGAAGTTGACTCAGTTGGTCAAGTTTTTGTAGAGCAAGGAGGCTGCTGGTGACCGGGGCCCGCTCCTCGCCGACACTGCGCACCGACGCCCGCCGCAACGTGGACCGGATTCGTCTCGCCGCGGCGGAGGTCTTCCGAGAGCACGGCCTGTCCGTGCCGCTCGAGGAGGTCGCTGCGGCGGCCCAGGTGAGCAAGGCGACGATCTTCAACCGATTCGGCGGAAGGGTCGGATTGATCGACGCCGTCATCGACGATGTCGTCGCGGCCGAGTTGGCCGGCGTCATCGCCGATGCGCGGGCGATCCCCGAGGTTCGCGAGCGAATCCGCTACTACGTCGGCGCGATCCGGGATCTCCAGTACCGGCTACCGGCGGTCAACGACGTCCTCCTGCAAGAGTTCCCCGACTCCGAGCAGCTCATGGCCCTGTGTCGGATCGGCGGAACCTTCCACGACGACCTGGTAGCCGAAGGGCATGCCGCCGGTGTCCTGGTCGACGGATTCACGCCCGGCGACTTCCAGGCATTGACCCTCGACAACGCCCTCGCCCTGAAGTACGGCAGCCGACCGTCCCGGGCCGACTACGACCGTCGAACTGCGTTCGTTCTCGGCGGGATCTGCCGGTCGCAAAGCTAGCCTGGACCGCATGAGCCGGATCTTCACCACCAGCTTCGCTTCGGTGTACCCGCACTATGTGACGAAGGTGGAGAAGAAGGGGCGCACCACGGCGGAGCTCGACCAGGTGATCGAGTGGCTGACCGGATTCGATGCGGCGGCGCTGGCTGCGCACCTCGAGGCCGGCACCACCTTCGAGGAATTCTTCGCCCAGGCGGAGCTGAACCCGAATGCCGAGTTGATCACCGGGACGGTATGCGGTATTCGGGTGGAGAACATCGAGGATCCGCTGATGCAGCAGATTCGCTACCTCGACAAGCTGGTCGACGAGCTTGCCAAGGGGAAGGCGATGGACAAGATCCTGCGCGGGTGAGTTGCAGCGGACCGGCCGTCAGGCAGCCGTTGCCGGACGTCTCGACCACTCGATGGTGGAGCGCTGGAAGGCGGTTTCGAAACCCACCCATGCGGAGATGCTGCAGGCGGTGGGATGGACACCGCAGCCCGACTTCGAGCACCTGCGGGTACCACCACACTATGCGGATGCGGTATTGGCTGGATGGCGTGAGCGACTGGTCACGCGAGAGCGAGCGCTCGAAATGATGCATGGCCAGGAGGCCCTCGCGCCGACCGGGCTCAGCTCGCGGCGCGCGTGACCAGGTCGGTAATCAGCTGCTCGTTCGCGGGGGTCAGTTCGGTCAGGGCGAAGGCGGTGGGCCACATGGTGCCGTCGTCGAGGGCGGCGGTGTCGTTGAAGCCGAGGGTCGCGTAGCGGGCCTTGAATTTGTCGGCGGACTGGAAGAAGCAGAGGACCTTGCCGTCCTTGGCGTAGGCGGGCATGCCGTACCAGGTCTTGACCTGGAGGTCGGGGGCAGCGGCGGTGACGAGTTCGTGCACCCGGGTGGCCAGGGCGCGGTCCGGTTCCGGCATGTCGGCGATTTTGGCGAGGACGTCGGCGGTGCCGTCCTTCTTGGCGCGTGAACCGCGGCGCGCCTCTTTCTTCAGCTCCTCGGCGTGCTCCTTCATGGCAGCGCGCTCTTCTGCGCTGAACTTCACGGACTTGGTCTCGGCGGCCATGCGAGCGCCTTTCGTTCGGAATTCGGACACTTCACATACTAGGGAGCGGTCGCGGTGAAAACTTCTCGAAAACTGATCGGTTTGCCGGTGCCGCCGGTCGAGCTCCCCGGCGCCCGGGCCTCGCGCAGCTGGTCGGTCACCGTGCCGGATCGGGCCACCCGTACTCGGTGAACGAGGTGGTGGCGCCGGTGCGGAACGCGGTGATGCCGAGCGCCGCGTACTCGATGATGTCGTCGGGCAGCCCGGTCAGCGGAAACCAGGCGACGGCCTGGCATTTGTCGGGTTCCCGGTTCACCGGCACGCCCCGCCAACGGGTTGCGTGGAAGAAGATGCCGAGGCGCGATTCCCGGCCGGAGCCGGTGACATGGGCGAGATGGACGGCGCGGAGGTCGGCCGGGTCGATGGTGAGGCCGACCTCTTCCCGGGCTTCGCGGGCGGCGGCCGCGGTCAGCGATTCGCCGGGTTCGAGTTTGCCCGCGGGCAGATGCCAGCGTCCGGTGAATTCGTCGGCGCCGCCGCGGCGGCTCAGCAGCAGCCGGTCACCGTCGGTGACGAGGATGTGCACATCGACGAGATGCCGTCCGGGCGGTCCGTTCACGACCAGATCCGGCCCCAGATATCGTGCGCCCGGTCGCGGGCGTCCGCGCTGACCAGCAGCACCGGCAACAGGACGATCCCGGCGACCAGCAGCGCCGCCAGCCGGACGTAGACGCCCAGCTCCCCGAGCGCCTGCACGAGCGCGGGCAGCACACACAGCACGGCGAGGGCACCCAGTACCAGTGGCAGGGTCTGCTGCCCGGTTTCGGCGACGAGGGCGGCGGCGACCCCGAAGCACAACGCCAGGACCAGACCGAATACGCCGAGGAAGTACCGCAGCCAGGTGCGCCGATTCGAGTGGGTAGACCGTCGGGTGACCACGGCGGTCACCCTAGTCCGCCGACCC
Organism: Nocardia sp. KT25-26; assembly: GCF_056627695.1. Classification (NCBI taxonomy): domain Bacteria; kingdom Bacillati; phylum Actinomycetota; class Actinomycetes; order Mycobacteriales; family Nocardiaceae; genus Nocardia; species Nocardia sp. KT25-26. The sequence continues at coordinate 1,332,717 of NZ_CM152813.1, forward strand.
GGGCCACAGGCTCGTATCGGTCAATGCCGGGGCCAACGTGGTGAGGTTCCATTCCCGCCGCGGCATGTCGAAGCGCATGGTGAGCATCTGCATCGGCTGCAGCCGGCCGGTTTTCGGATCGCGGATACGGATCAGGGTGTGGTCCTGATCGGCGGCGGGCACCTCGTTGTGCCACATCTCGTCCCACTCGGGCGCCCGGGAGCAGCGGTCGATCAGTTCGTCCAGCCGATCGGGGGCGATCAGCCCGGGGCCCATCACCCGGAAGCCGTAGATCGTCAGATGTGTCTGCCGCCGCCATTCGACCACGATCTCGCGGGACACCGGGTGCAGCAGCAGCCATTCCAGCAGCGTCACGCCCGGGGTCAATCCGGGAAAGGCGTCCCGCCAGGCGGCATTGGCCGCGACGACGTCGAATGCGGGCCGCAGTTGCAGGGCAGCCGGGTGCGGGTAGGCGTGCAGGAATGCGTACTCGGCTTCGGTCGGCCGGGTGGGCAGATAGTCGCCGTAGGTGGCCGAGCCGAACGGCAGGGTGGCCGAGACGATGTGCTCCCGGAAGACCGGGGGCACGTCGAGTGCCTCGAACAAGGCTGCGAGCGCTTCGGGAGTGGGCGTCCGGGTGCCCTGTTCGATCTTCTGGATGAGGGAAGGGGAGATCCCGGCTCGGCTGCCCAGCGCAGTGCGGGTCAGTCCCGCCGCCGAACGGCGTTCCTGGAGGTACTGGGCAATCGACATCCGCCGGAGCACGTGTGCGGCCTTCCTGGCTCGTAGGACAGATTGGGACAGTCGTCTAGCTTGACCGACACTGCAGGTTTCGCAAAACTGCTTGCAGCCGGGCGGAGGTGCCCGGCCGTCGGAACAGGTCATCGATGCAGATTCTGCACCGATGCGCGCCGATCGGGTGCGGTGTTCCGGAGTTGGGAGTGTTCGATAGCGCGGTCACGCCATGGCGGGCTCGGTGGAGGGGACGACACGAGGCCCCCGCCGTGTGGCGGTGGGTGCGCGTGGCGAGAGGGTGCCGCCGGAGATCGCCGGCTCCCGGGTGGTGCAGGGGTCCATCCGGTGGCTGTGTCGCAAACCGGCTCCGGACACCGCACCGGCCGACCGGCCCGAATGCGTCCGTTTCCGAAATCTCTTGTGACCCATACGATCATGGGAATCCGTCCGGGCGGATCCGGGTGCGGAGCCGTACCATGGAGCTGCGGTGCCCGGCAGCACCGCATCCGGCTCCTGCCCTGCTTCCCCCTCATCGGCAGGGCAGGAGCCCGCGCGGGGATGTCATCCGGGTCGCGTACCGTGGTTCCGTCCGGGTGAAGGTGAGGGAGAGATGCGCAGCGAACCCGTGTGGATCGACTATGCGGATTTCGGTGAACGGTTCGTCACCCATGCGGTGAACGAGGAGCGGATTACCACCGCGGTCGCGGGGATGGCGGGTCGTGGGGTGACGATCGGGCCGTTCTCCATCGGCCCGGCGGGGCTGGCGAGTTTCGTCGCCGAAGGTGCTCTCGGTGCGCCGACGGTGCGCCCGTGCCCGGGTGCCGGTGACGATCTGACCTTCCAGGTGCGGGTTCCGCTCACCTTGGCGGTCGAGCTGGTACTGGGCGGGCGGAGCCTGAAGCTGGCCGCGGTCGTCGATATCGGGCTGACCCTGCATGCGCGCACCGCGGAACCGCTGCTGATCGTGATCGATGTGGCCCCGGTGGCGGCCCGCGACGTGAGCTTCACCCTGCGGGCCGAGGCCGTCGACGCGGCCTGGGAGATGCTGCTCGACCCGATCGCCGGGCTGGTCAAGAAGGAGGTGGCCGGCCGGGTCAACGCGATCGTCGCCGATCCGCAGGCCCGCGCCGCCCGGGTCTTCGATGTGGCGGCGATCCTGGACGGCTACGACTCACCGCACCGCAACGCCACCGTGTTCGACTGGATCGACTACCGCACCTTCGGCCTGCGCTTCTTCACCACCATCGTCACCCGGGAGCGGGTGTACGACGTGGTCGGGCAGATGGCCGGGCAGCCGGTCGAGGTCGGCCCGATGGCCGCCGGGCCACGCGGGTCGGCGAAGGTGACGGTGCGTGGGGCCTTGGAGCACCCGCGGGTCACCGAACGGGCCGCGCCACCCGGGCGGCCGGAGCTGCGCACCTTCGATATGACCCTGCCGGTCGGCCTGGACATCACCGTCGATGTGCTCAAGTCCAACCACTATCGCGCGGACTTGCAGATTCCGCTGCTGCTGGTGGCCCGGGCGGCCGAGCCGCTGCAGATCGTGATCGATGTGCGCCCGCCCGCGGTGGAGGACATCGAGCTGGAGTTCACCGCGAAGGGGATGCGGGCAGCGACACTCGCGGTGCTCGCCGGAATCCGGAAACAGGTGGTCGCCCAGGTGGCCGCGGTGGTAGGCGCCGAACTGGCCGATTCGACCGGCCGCACCATCGATGTGGGCGCCGCAATCGATGGGAAGAGCTCCGTCTGACCGGGCCCGCCCCTGTGACGCATGTGAATCATGGTTCTGATGATCCTGGCGGTTCCGGTGTGATTGTGGTGAAATGAGCCTTGTTCGAGGCTCCCGGCGTGCGGATTCGGGGTTGGCGCGCCGGGCATGCTGTCCAGCGCGAAGGAGTGCCTACGATGCATGCTGGTTCGGTGTCCCGGCGGGGGTTCTTCGGTTGTGCGGCAGTGGCTGCCGCGGTCGGCGCCGGCTTGTCGGCGGTTCGTCCCGCTGCTGCCGCCGGGATGGGCACATTGGTCGACTATTCCGCCGGGGTGCCCAGCGCCGAGGCGATCCGCGCGGCCGGGCATATCGGTGTCATCCGCTACGTCTCGGACCGTCGTCCGGGAGCGGAATGGATGCACGGTAAACCGTTGCGCGCGGCCGAGGTCGATGCCCTGCAGGCGGCCGGGCTCACCATCGTGTCCAACTACCAGTTCGGCAAGGGGCCGACCGCCGACTGGCGGGGCGGCCTGGAAGCCGGCAAGCGGCATGCCGAACGGGGGCTGGAACTGCACCGCGCCGCCGGCGGCCCGGACGGGGTGCCGATCTACGCCTCGATCGACGACAACCCCACGGCTGCCGATTTCGAATCGATGATCGCGCCCTACCTGCAGGGCTGGGAATCGGTGCTGGGCGCGGCCGCCGTCGGGGTCTATGCGAACACTCCGACCATCGACCGGGCCATCGATGCCGGGCTGGGTTCGTGGTTCTGGCAGCACGACTGGGGGACCCCGGAAGGCTATGTGCACCCGAGTGCCCATCTGCATCAGTTCGAGATCGACGAGCGCGCGATCGACGGTATCGGTGTCGATCTCAACTCGGCGCTACGCACCGAATACGGGCAGTGGTGACCGGTCCGGCGGCGGCTCAGGTCTGGCAGTGACAGGTCGGCGCGACCCGGAGCTCCGGTTCGTCGTCGGGCACCACGCGCAGTTCGGGCCGGACGTCCGGGGTCGCATGATCGCCGAGCCAGGACAGCAGTGACCAGCGGGACAGGCCGGACAGAGCCGAACCGAGGCTGACGAACGACCCAGACGACAGTGCGGAACCGAACGAGCCGACCGATCCGATCGACAGTACCGATCCGACACTGCCGATGGACAGCACCGAATACGCGGAGCCGATGCAGAGAATGGAACCCTCGGACCGGATCGACAGAATGGACCGGCGGGATCGCCGACTCCGAATCACCCGGCCGGAGCGGCTCGAATCATGGACGTGCACCTCGGCAGTCGCCATGTACTCGGTCTACCACATCCGGCCGGAATTCGGCGTCACGCCACGGTGAAGAATCCCAGCGTCGGCATGAAGGAGCAGGTCCGCGGGGCCTCACCCTCGGGCTGCGTGGTCAGCGAGCCGTCGATCACGGCGACCACCCGGCCGGGGCCGGTGTCCGCGATGGCCGACAGCGTCGCCGGGCCGTCCGGGTTGATCCGGGCCTCGTCGGTCAGCGTCTGCACCGCGGACCTGCGGTTGTCCAGGTTCAGCCACTGCACGGTCATCGGCGGGTTCTGTTCCGCGGTCGGCGACTCGGTGCCCAGCGCGGTGAACACGAAACCGGCCTGACCGGCGGCGGGGCCGGGCGGTGGCAGCTGCGCGGGGCCGGGGACGGCCAGCGCGGTGCCGACGGAATCGGATCCGTCACCGATGCAGTCCTTGCCGATCGTCGGGTACAGGAACTGCGCGATCACCGGGCCGTCCTCGGGGATCTCCGGCCCGCCACCGCCACTGCCGTCCAGGAAGGTGATGATCCGTTCCAGCGTCGACTCGATCTCCGGCGGCAGGTTCAGCGTCGCCAGCAGCGTACGGGCCTGATCGAGCAGGGCGGCCTGCGGGCCGGGGCCGGCGATATCGGCCGGGCCGGCGATGAGGCCGGTGACGGCGGGCGCGAAGGCGGCCAGCGCATCCACCGGGACGCCTTCGGGAACCATCGGAACGCTGATGGGTGCGGCCTCGGGGGCGGGCGCCGGTGCGGCGACCGTGGTCGCCGGCGCGGCCAGCACGGCAGCCGCCGCGGTGGCGATTGCGGTCGTCACGATCCGCGATCCTCGGGTGCGAAGCACTGGTCTAGCCGTCCTTAACCTCGGAGTGCATATGGTCGAGGGGTGCAAGCCCATCTATGTCGGGGGCCACTCTAGGGACAAGATCGGCTGGTTGTACAGCCGCCCCGGCCCTGCTTGTGCCGCGGGACGAATCGGTGTGCACCGAAGGTAGACCGGTCCGCTGTGACATCTGGGGATGTTGATGCAAATGTTATCGGTGGTGTCGGGGTGTGCCGATGCGTTTCCGGCGCGCGGCTAGAGTTGTCCGGGCCGCCGATCCGACGCACGAGTGGAAGCCTGCGAATTGAACCGATACCTGCGATGGGCGCTGCTGCTGCTCGGGCTCTCGGTGCTCGTGCGGCTGGCCTGGATGCTGTTCGCCGAGAACGGGCTCAATGTCGTCGACCTACACGTGTATGTCGACGGATCCGCATCGCTGCTCACCGATCGGCTCTACGACTTCACCTATGCGGAGGTCACTCCCGACTTTCCGCTGCCGTTCACCTATCCGCCGTTCGCCGCACTCGTCTTCTACCCGCTGCACTTCCTGCCGTTCACCCTGGTGGCGGTCGGCTGGATGCTGGCCACGGTGGCCGCACTGTACGGCGTGGTCCGGATCGGCCTGGAGTTGTTGCTCGGCACACAGCAGGTGCGGGAGGGGAACTGGCCGGCGATCGCGGTGGCCTGGACCGCCGTCGGGATCTGGCTCGAGCCGGTGCGCACCACCATCGACTACGGACAGGTCAATGTCTTCCTGGTGTTCCTGGCGATGCTCGCGGTGTGCAGTGCCCGCTGGTGGGTCTCCGGCACCCTGGTCGGGGTGATCGCCGGGATCAAACTCACCCCGGCGATCACCGGTCTGTACTTCCTGGCCCGGCGGCGCTGGGCCACTGCGGCGTGGTCGGCGGCGGTGTTCGGGCTGACCGTGGCGGTGAGCTTCCTGATCAATTCCGCCGAGACCCGGCGCTACTTCGGCACCCTGCTCGGTGACGCCGACCGGATCGGCCCGGTCGGCTCGGTGTGGAATCAGTCGCTGCGCGGCACGCTCAGCCGGATCCTCGGATACGACGTGCAGACCGGGCCGATCTGGCTGGTGGCGGTGCTGGTCACGGCGGTGCTGGCCTGGTTCGCGTGGCGGGCCCTGGAGCCCGACGACCGGCTGGGCACACTGCTGGTGGTCCAGCTCTTCGGCCTGATGATCTCGCCGATCTCCTGGTCGCATCACTGGGTGTGGCTGGTGCCGGTGCTGCTGTGGCTGCTGTACGGCCCGATGTGCGAGGCATTGGGTGCCCGCCTGCTGGCCGGCTACTGGCTGGTGACCACCCTGGTCGGGGTCCCCTGGGTGCTGTCGTTCGCCCAGCCGACCATCTGGACCATCCCGCGGCCGTGGCTGCTGTCCTGGCTGGGCGCCGTGGACGCGATCGGCGTGTTCCTGATGTTCGGCTGGATGATCCGGCAGGGGCGGCTGCGGGCGGCGCGCCCGCAGGTTCAGAAGATCGCCAGCTGATCGATGGTGCGCGCGAGCGCGAAGTCGTTCTCGGTGAGGCCGCCGGCCGAATGGGTGGTCAGCGAGAACCGCACGGTGCGCCAGCGGATATCGATATCGGGGTGATGTCCGGCGGCCTCGGCGGCCACCGCCACCCGGTCGACGAGTGCGATACCGGCCGGGAACGAGGGCGCGCGCACGTCCCGGACGATCGCGTCACCGGACCTGGACCAGTCGGGCAGGTCGGTCAGCGCGGCAGTGATTTGGGAATCGGACAGCAGGTCGGTCATGAGCCCACGATCCTCTCGACGGTGATCGACGCGCCTGCCCGGGTGCTCCGTCGTGGCTGTCCCGGGTCAGGCTGCGCGTGCTTCCTTCAACGCTTTCTTCAGCTTCTTCCCGGACGCTCCGGCCGCCTCGGCCTTCTTCATCCGCATGATCACGACGGGGCATTTCAGGCAGCGCGTCTTCTTCCGACAGCACTTCTTCTTCGGCTTCAGGCCCGAGACCTGCTTTGCCTTGACCTTGCCCACGCGAGTTAGCTTACCCTTACCGCTAGTGATGTCCATCGCCTGGTACCAGGTCTGCCGACCGGTACCGGTACGGTGTAATCGGCCGCAATGGGGGACGGCGCGCCACCAACACCAACAGCAGGAGGATTGAGGCGTGTCGTCTGCACGCGATTTTCGCAACGTCGCCATCGTGGCCCACGTCGACCACGGCAAGACGACATTGGTCGACGCCATGCTGCGTCAGTCGGGCGCTTTTGCCGAGCGCGCCGAACCGGTCGACCGGGTGATGGACTCCGGTGACCTGGAACGCGAGAAGGGCATCACCATTCTCGCCAAGAACACCGCCGTGCACCGGCATCACCCGGATGGTTCGGTCACCGTCATCAACGTCATCGACACGCCCGGGCACGCCGACTTCGGCGGTGAGGTCGAACGCGGCCTGTCCATGGTCGACGGTGTCGTGCTGCTGGTCGACGCCTCCGAAGGGCCGTTGCCGCAGACCCGGTTCGTGCTGCGCAAGGCGCTGGCCGCCAAGCTCCCGGTGATCCTGGTGGTGAACAAGACCGACCGTCCCGACGCCCGGATCGCCGAGGTCGTCGAAGAGAGCCACGATCTGCTCCTCGATCTGGCCTCCGACCTGGACGACGAGGCCGCCGAGGCCGCCGAGATGGCCCTCGACCTGCCGGTGCTGTATGCCTCCGGTCGCGAGGGCAAGGCCTCGACCGAGGCGCCGGAGAACGGTTCCGCACCCGATGCGGAGAACCTCGACGCACTGTTCGACGTGCTGCTGAACAACATCCCGGCACCCAAGGGCGATGCCTCGGCGCCGCTGCAGGCCCATGTCACCAACCTCGACGCCTCCGCCTTCCTGGGCCGGCTGGCCCTGGTCCGCATCCACAACGGTGAGTTGCGCAAGGGGCAGAACGTGGCCTGGATGCACGCCGACGGGGTCAAGCAGGTCAAGATCACCGAGCTGCTGCAGACCGTCGGCGTGGAGCGGCAGCCCGGTGAGGTCGCCGTCGCGGGCGATATCGTCGCGATCGCCGGCATCCCGGAGATCATGATCGGGGACACCCTGGCCGATCCGGACGAACCCGTGGCGCTGCCGCGGATCACCGTGGACGAGCCGGCCATCTCCGTGGTGATCGGCACCAACACCTCGCCGCTGGTCGGCCGGGTGCAGGGGCACAAGCTCACCGCCCGGATGCTGAAGTCCCGGCTGGACTCCGAGCTGATCGGCAACGTGTCGCTGCGGGTGCTCGACATCGGCCGGCCGGACGCCTGGGAGGTGCAGGGCCGCGGCGAGCTGGCCCTGGCGATCCTGGTCGAGACCATGCGCCGGGAGGGTTTCGAACTGACCGTCGGCAAGCCGCAGGTGGTCACCCGGCAGGTGGACGGCAAGGTGCACGAGCCGTTCGAGGAACTCACCATCGACTGCCCGGAGGAGTATCTGGGCGCCATCACCCAGCTGCTGGCGGCCCGCAAGGGCAAGATGGTGCAGATGAACAACCACGCCGCCGGCTGGGTGCGGATGGAGTTCATCGTGCCGTCGCGCGGGTTGATCGGTTTCCGCACCGACTTCCTCACCGAGACCCGCGGCACCGGTATCGCCAACGCCGTTTCGCACGGATACGCGCCGTGGGCCGGTGAGATCCGGGCCCGGCACACCGGTTCGCTGGTGTCGGACCGGGCCGGTTCGGTCACCCCGTTCGCCATGATCCAGCTGGCCGACCGCGGGCAGTTCTTCGTCGAGCCGGGCGCCGAGACCTACGAGGGTCATGTCGTCGGGATCAACCCGCGGGCCGAGGATCTCGATATCAACGTCACCCGGGAGAAGAAGCTGACCAATATGCGCAGCTCGACCGCCGACGTGATCGAGACGCTGGCCAAGCCGCTGCAGCTCGACCTCGAAGGCGCCATGGAGTTCTGTGCCGCCGACGAGTGCGTCGAGGTGACCCCGGAGGTGGTCCGGGTCCGCAAGGTGACTCTGGCGGCCAACGAGCGGGCGCGGGAGCTGTCCCGGCGCAAGGCCCGGGATCGCGCGGCTGCCGGACAGAGCTGATACTGGAGGATGGTCGGTCACGTTCCGCGGACGTGATCGGCCCGCCTCGATTTTGGACTGACGGAGTGAAGGAGCGAAGCGACTGAACGGAGGAGGGAAAAATCGAGGCTTCGGGGGCCGATCACCGCGGCGGCGGAGCCGACGCAGTCAGACACTGCGCGCGGCGGTGGCTTTGGCGGCATCGGTGATGGTGCTCGCCGGATGCACGGCGGATCCGCCACCACCGATCGAGAGCACGGATTCGCCGAGCACCACTCCGGCGCAGCCGACGAAGAACACCGTCGTGGTTGCGATCGACGACATCGGGATCGGATTCAATCCGCATCTGCGGTCCGATCAGTCGCCGGCGACCAGCGCGGTGAGTTCGATGGTGCTGCCGAGCCCGTTCCGCCCGGTGCCGGACCCCGCTCAGCCCGGAGTGGCGCAGTGGGTTCCGGATTCGGCGTTGATCGACAGCGCCGAGGTGACTGCGCAGGAGCCGTTCACCATCACCTATCGGCTGCGGAACCGGGCGAACTGGTCCGATGGTGCGCCGATCGCCGCCGAGGACTTCCGGTTCCTCTGGGAACAGATGATCGCCCGGCCCGGTGTCGTAGATCCGGCGGGTTATCGGCTGATCTCCGATGTCGGGTCCTCCGACGGCGGCAAGACCGTCACCGTGGTGATGCGCCAGCCGTATCCGGCCTGGCGGCAGCTGTTCACCAACCTGCTGCCCTCCCATCTGGTGAAGGATCTCCCCGGCGGTTTCGACGACGGGCTGACCGGTGAGATCCCGGTCTCCGGTGGCCCGTTCGCGATCGAGAACGTCGATCGGGGCCGGGAAGAGATCCTGCTGGAACGCAACGACCGGTACTGGGACGCTCCGGCCGAACCCGACCAGATCCTGTTGCGCCGCGGCGGGACCACCTCGCAGCTGGCCGATTCGCTGCGTACCGGGGATGCGCAGATGGCGCTGGTGCACGGTGGCGTCGCCACCCAGGCCCAGCTCGGCGCGATCCCGTCGATGCGGACCGCGATCATGCCGCAGGCGCGGGAGATGCAACTGACCCTGAATGCCCGCAGCGATGCGCTCGCCGATGTGCGGGTGCGCCGGGCGCTGCTGGCCCTGCTGGATCCGGCCCTGCTGGCCACGGTGGGCGTGCAGTCCGGTGGCTGGGTGGAGCCGGCCCGGGCGCAGGTGCTGGCACCGTCGAGCCCCGGCTATGTGCCGACCGCGCCGCCGCCGTTGCCGCCGGATGTCGCCTTCGAGCTGCTCGCCGAGGCCGGCTACGGCCGGGCCCCGGAAGCGGAGAATGCCGATTCGCCGACCTCGCCTGCCCCGCAGCCGCGCTCCCTGGTCCGGGACGGTGAGGTGCTGGCGGTCCGGATCGGTGCGGTGGCCGGTGACGCAACCACGCTGGGGGTGGCGCACACTGCGGCCGACCAGCTGCGCAGCGCCGGGATCGACGCCACGGTGCGCGAGATACCCGGCACCGATCTGTACGGAACCGCACTGGTCGAGGGCACCGTCGACGCGATCGTCGGATGGGAACTGGCCGGCGCCGATCCGGCCACCGTGCTCGACTCGCGGTACGGCTGCCCGCCGGTGGTCGGTCCCGACGATCCCGAAGCCGAAGAGCTGGTCGAGGGATACCGGGTCGCGCCCAGCAATCTGGGTGGCGTCTGCGATCCGGAACTGCAGCCGGAGATCGACCGGGCCCTGCGCGGCGACGAGGTGGGCGAGGTACTCGCCGGGGCCGAACCGAAACTGTGGGAGATGGCGACGGTGCTGCCGATCGTTCAGGACAATGTGGTGGCCGCGGCCGGGCCACGCCTCGACGGTGCCTCACTGAGCGGCGCCATCCAGGTCGGGATCTTCGGTGATGCCGCGCAGTGGCGGAAGTTGCCGTGAGTACCGGGGGGCTGGTGCTGGTGCATGCGCACCCGGACGACGAATCCATCACCACCGGTGGCACGATCGCGCACTACCGGCGCCGCGGTATCCCGGTGACGGTGGTGACCTGCACCCTCGGTGAAGAGGGTGAGGTGATCGGCGAGCGATGGGCGGGTCTGGTGGCCGACCGGGCCGACCAGCTCGGCGGCTACCGGATCGGTGAACTGTCCGCCGCGCTGCAGGCATTGGACGCCGGTGCTCCCCGTTTCCTCGGCGGTGCCGGGCGGTGGCGCGATTCCGGAATGGCCGGGACCCCCGCTGCCGGGCATCCGCGGGCCTTCGTCGGGTCCGGTCCGGCGGCGGTGGCGGAACTGACCGCGCTGCTGCTGGAACTGCGGCCGCGGGTCGTGGTGGGCTACGACCCGCTGGGCGGTTACGGGCATCCGGACCATATCCGCGCCTACGAAATCACCGCCGCGGCCGTTGCCGCCGCGGCCGAACAGGGGTGGGACACCCCGAAGCACTACTGGACCGTCACCGACGCCGATCTGCTGAACGCGCACACTGCGGCGCTGGCCCGGCGCACCGTCGACGGCCTGCCCGGTGCCCTGCCGGCCGGTTGGCGGCTGCCGGCGAACGGCGAACTGGCGAGTGTGCCCAGTGCTTCGGTCACCGCCGCCGTCGATGTGTCCGATGTGCTGGGGGCGAAGCGGGCGGCGCTGCGCGCCCACGCGACCCAGGTGTCGGTCGCACCGAGCGGCCGGGAGTTCGCGTTGTCCAACAACATCGCCCAGCCTGTCCTCCCGGTCGAGCATTTCGTGCTGGCCCGTGGCGTGCCGGGCCCGGTCGGTCCGGACGGCCGGGAGCACGATCTGTTCGCCGGGCTGGACTGAATCCGCCGCCGGTGGTCCCGGCCGGACCTGTGGCGCCGCCGCCTAGACTCGGCGGTATGTGCGGTCGAGTGCGGGTGACGGTCGGTTCCGGTGAGGTGTCTCGGTGACGGCCGTCGACGAGGACGCAGGAAAGGTGCGGCTGCCCGGACCGGCGGTGACGTTGCTGGGGCCGGTGACCATCGGGGTGCTGCTCTTCGACACCGTGCTGACGCTGGTGCTGGAGGTCCTGTACCTGCCGCTGTACCTCGGTTCGGTGCCGATGCCGGTCGGTGCGCTGCTGGCGGCGCCGATCAATGTCGCTTTGGTGTACGGCATGACTACGGTGACCGCGCGCACCGCATGGCATTTCGCCCCGATTGCCGTGTGGATCGTGGGATTTCTGATCCTGGCCGGTACCGGTCCGGGCGGTGATTCGATGCTGCTCGGTGACTGGCCGAGCATGCTGCTGTTGTTCTGCGGCCTGCTGCCGCCGCTGGGCTACCTGTACCACCGGATGAACGGGGAGATGTTCGGCGGGCCGGGTACCGCGGCCGGTCGCAACTGAGACCGAGGGCGGTGCGCCCGGCCGCGCCGATGGGTACCGGCGGGGCGGCTGCGCCGGTTACTGGAGGGCGAAACGCAGCAGCGCCTGCTTGTCGCCCTGCTTGATCTTGCCCTTGCGGTCCAGGACCTCGAGCTGCCAGGACGGGCCGTTGCGGAAGGCCCGGGCGATCGCATTCGCATTGTCCGAGCCCAGCAGCGACGGCCAGATGTCGGCGACCTGCTGGGTGTCGCCCCCGCTGGCGTCGTAGATCTTGAACGAGACGTTGTTGGCCTTGTCGAACGAGGAACCCTTCTTGAACGCGGCCGCAACGAAGACGATCGAGTCGATACCGCCGGGCACATCGGCGAAGGTGACGTGGACAGTCTCGTCGTCGCCGGAGGCGGCGCCGGTCTGCTCGTCACCGGAGTGCACGACCGAACCGTTGCCGAGCGGGTCCAGGGAGTCGAGTCCGGCGAACCGCACCGGGTCACCGCCCTGCATCAGGATGGCGACCAGGTCGAGATCGACACCCTTCTTGCGCCGGGCCATACCCAGCAGGCCGCCGCTGGATCCGGCCGAGGGGTCCCAGCTGACGCCGACACTCATCTTCGTGACGCCGGTGAGATCGTTGGCGCCGTCTTCTTTCTTGAGGGTGATCACCGTTCCAGGCTACCAACGCAGGCCGATGCCGTTGGGGTACAGAAAGTTTCCGACGGGTGACCACGAAACCGCAGTTGGGCTGCGGGTTTCGGGCAGGGGTCCGCCCGATTACGGTCGGCCGACACCGAAATCGGCCGACGTGCCAGTGCGTCGCGACATTTCAGCGGGGGCCGGTTCGACCCGGTGTGACCTCCTCGATCACGTCCCAAGCTCGGCCGATCGGGACATCCACCACCTGGTAGGCCTTCTTTCCCGCGGCGGTCGCGGCGACCAGCGTGGCCAGCCCGGCCCGGCGCTGCCAGAACGTCTGCCGGACGGTCCAGCCGATGATGCCCGGTGCCTCCAGGCAGTCCCGGTTGCGGTCCAGGCTGCCGTGCCGGGTGATCAGCCAGGTGGGCCCGGTGCCGCCGGACAGCACGCGGTGTCCCAGGCCCCGGTAGCGGTCCTCGGCCAGGGCGGCCATCGCCACGGTGAGAACCACCGGAATCAGCCACCACCACGGCGAATCCGCCGGGCCTGCGGCCGCGCCGACGACGAGCAGCCCAGCCACGACTGCGACCGGAGCCAACGCCCGGAAGTAGCGCCGGCGGCGGGCTATCGGGCCGTGCCGGACCAGGTCGACGGTACCGAGCATGCTGCCGGTGATCGGGGGGCCGGCCGATCCGGGCCCAGCGCTGGGCTCCGATTCCGTATTCGGCAACCCGGGCGGCTCGCTCGCGAACGCCGCGGCGATGTGCTGCGCCGGTCCGGGGCGGCGCCGGGTGGCCAGGAGTTCACCGAGGGTGCGTTCGACGGCGCTGCGCGGTGCCTGCGGGAGAATCTTCTGCCGGGGGTTCTCCCCGGTCATGATCATCTCCAGTTCGGCGGCTGTGGCCAGGCGCAGCAGCAGGGGCTCGCTGAGTGTGGCACCGCGGAACCGGGCCAGATCTACGGTGATCTGCCGCCTGGTGAACAGGCCGTGCCGGACCTGCAGGGTGTGCCCGTCGTCGCGGACCTGCAATCCGTGATAGGTGGCCAGGTAGTAACCGCAGGCCGCCAGGCTGACCACCGCGGCGATCACCGCGACCAGTCCGGCGCCGACCCCGAGGACCAGCGGCCAATCGATACCCGGGCCGACGGTCAGCGACATCGAACCGTCCAGCCAGAACTGGGCAGCGAAACCGACGATCGGCGCCACCACCGCGAACCCGGTCAGCGAGAGCGGGGCGTAGCGCACCCAGCCCGGTTCCCAGTGCCCGATTTCGCGGCCGCGGACCGGTTCCCCGGACTCCGCGGTGCCGGCCCCGGCATCGGCCGGGCCGCCGTGCGTGTGTGCGAGCAGTTCGGTTCGCAACGCCGGAACCAGATCCCGGTCCAGTGCGTCGAGTTCGAAACCTTCGCCCTTCCCGGCCTGCTGGCCGGTGCCGATCACCACCACCGCCAGGCCGAGCGCCCGGTGCAGCAGATCGGCCTGTACGTCGACGGACCGGATCCGGGTGCGCGGCACCGCGAGCCGCCGCCGTTGCAGTACTCCGGTGCGCAGCTCCACCTCGGTCGGGCCGATCCGGTAGGTGGTGGTCACCCAGCGCAGCAGCGCATAGCCCACCACACCGGCGACCGCCATGATCGGCACCAGCGGATTTCCGCTGCTGCCGCCGACGAACACCGTGGCGATCAGCACCGGAATGAACTTCACCGCTTCGACCACCGGATACACCAGCAGCATGCGTGGATCGAGTCGCTGCCAGGGCAGTTCGGTGCCGGGCGGTGCCGTGGGATCCGCGGTCATGTCGCATCGCCCCGGTGCCGGGCCGCGATCGTGGACAGCCGGGCCACCGTCTGTTCGGCGACCGGCAGATCCAGCGCGGTGATGGTGACCGCGCCCGCCGACGATGCGGTGGTCACGGTAACGGTGGCCAGGCCGAGCAGCCGCTCCAGCGGTCCGCGTTCGGTGTCGACCGTCTGCACCCGCGAGATCGGCGCCACCCGGCTCTCCTGGGTGAACCAGCCGACCCGGGTGTAGACGGCCTCATCGGTGATCTCCCAGCGGTGCACGGCATAGCGCCACAGCGGGACCACCACGATGCCGACGAGCGCTGCGAGCAGCACCAGCCCGAAGGCGGCCAACTGCCAGCCCCGCCGCTCGGCATCGAAGGCTGCCCATACTGCGACCGCGACCAGCGTGAACACCGCACCGATGGCGTTCTCACCGGCCCACAGCAGTTTCGCCCTCGGACTGGGCCGCCATGCGGGCTCGGACATGATGGAAGCGGGGGGAGCCATACCGCCATGCTTGCACGACATCGCAGGCTGCGGCCGCCGATGTGGCCGAGGCGGCGCGGTCGGGAATACGGTGGCCGCAACGCCGGGTTGTGCGGGCGAGGGACGGCGATGTCCCCGGCCGCCACCCACCCGAGATGCACATTGCGGAGGTAAGTAGCGCATGATCGACGGGGTGACCCACCTTCCTGACCCGAGCGTCCCGCTGCCGCCGCCGACACCTGCCGCGATGCGCCGGGCCCTGCGCCGGGCCCGGGACGGGGTCACGCTCAACGTCGACGAGGCGACGGTGTTGTTGCACGCCACCGGCGACGACCTGGCGGACCTGTGCCGCAGTGCCGCCCGGGTGCGCGACGCCGGACTCGCCTCGGCCGGGCGGCCCGGCACGATCAGCTACTCCCGCAACGTGTTCATCCCGCTGACGCGCTTGTGCCGGGACCGCTGTCACTACTGCACCTTCGTGACCGTGCCGGGCAAGTTGCGTGCCGAGGGGCACGGCATGTTCCTGGAACCGGACGAGGTGCTCGACATCGCCCGCCGCGGCGCCGCGCTGGGCTGCAAAGAAGCGCTGTTCACGCTGGGCGACCGGCCGGAGGACCGCTGGCCCGAGGCCGCGCAGTGGCTGGACGAACGCGGCTACGACTCCACCCTGGACTATCTGCGTGCGGTCTCGATCCTGGTGCTGGAGGAGACCGGGCTGCTGCC
Organism: Nocardia sp. KT25-26; assembly: GCF_056627695.1. Taxonomy (NCBI): domain Bacteria; kingdom Bacillati; phylum Actinomycetota; class Actinomycetes; order Mycobacteriales; family Nocardiaceae; genus Nocardia; species Nocardia sp. KT25-26. The sequence continues at coordinate 1,348,214 of NZ_CM152813.1, forward strand.
GCATCTGAACCCGGGGGTACTCGGCTGGGCCGAGATCGCCCGGCTCAAGCCGGTGGCCCAGTCGATGGGGATGATGCTGGAGACCACCTCGGCGCGGCTGTTCACCGAGAAGGGACAGTGTCACTACGGCAGCCCGGACAAGGATCCGGAGGTGCGTTTGCGGGCCATCACCGATGCCGGCCGGCTCTCGGTGCCCTACACCACCGGCATCCTGGTCGGAATCGGTGAGACGCTCACCGAGCGCGCCGAGTCGATCATGGCCATTCGCAAGCAGCACAAGGCGTTCGGGCACATCCAGGAAGTGATCGTGCAGAATTTCCGGGCCAAGGGCGATACCGCGATGCGCGACACACCGGATGCCGATATGGCCGAATTCCTCGCCACTGTCGCGGTGACCCGGCTGCTGCTCGGCCCCGATGTGCCGGTGCAGGCGCCGCCGAATCTGGTCTCGCACGTCGAGTGCCGAGCTCTCATCGATGCGGGCATCGACGATTGGGGCGGTGTCTCCCCGGTCACGCCCGACCATGTCAATCCGGAACGGCCCTGGCCGAATCTGGACACCCTGCGCGAGATCACCGCCGCCGCCGGCTTCGAACTGGTCGAGCGCACCTCCGCACATCCCAAATATGTGCAGGCCGGAAATCCGTGGACCGACCCGCGGATCGGTGCGCACGTCGCCGCCCTGACCGATCCGGAGACCGGGCTGGCCCGCCCGGAGGCGATCCCGGCCGGGCTGCCCTGGCAGGAACCGGACGAATCCTGGGATTCCGCGGGCCGGGTGGACCTGGATACCGCGATCGACACAGAGGGGCGGCGCACCGTGAGCCGCAGCGATGCCGGTCTCGGTGACGACCTGCTGGGTGCCTTCGGCGACTGGGACACCGTCCGTGAACAGGCGCGCGATCTGGCGGCGGCACCCGCTCGGCTCGATGCCGATGTGGCCGCCGCGCTACGGGCCGCCGAGCGCGATCCGGCCGGGCTGACCGACGATCAGTATCTGGCGCTGGCCACTGCCGACGGCGCCGAACTGGACGCGGTGGCGGCCCTGGCCGATGCGCTGCGCCGGGATGCGGTCGGCGACGAGGTCACCTACGTGGTGAACCGGAACATCAACTTCACCAATATCTGCTATACCGGCTGCCGGTTCTGCGCGTTCGCCCAGCGTAAGGGCGACGCCGACGCCTTCACCCTGAGCACCGACGAGGTCGCGGACCGGGCCTGGGAGGCGCATGTCGACGGCGCCACCGAGGTGTGCATGCAGGGCGGTATCGACCCGGATCTGCCGGTCACCGGCTACGCCGATCTGGTGCGGGCGGTCAAGCGCCGGGTGCCGTCGATGCATGTGCACGCGTTCAGCCCGATGGAAGTGGTCAACGGGGCATCCCGCGGCGGGGAGAGCATCCGGGACTGGCTGGCGGCGTTGCGGGAGGCCGGGCTGGACACCATCCCGGGTACCGCGGCCGAGATCCTCGACGACGAGGTGCGGTGGGTGCTGACCAAGGGCAAACTGCCCGCCGCGGCGTGGATCGAGGTGATCACCACCGCGCACGAGCTGGGGATCCGGTCCAGTTCGACGATGATGTACGGGCATGTCGACAACCCGAGCCATTGGGTCGGGCATCTGCGGGTGCTGCGCGATATCCAGGACCGCACCGGCGGCTTCACCGAGTTCGTGCCGCTGCCGTTCGTGCACCAGAGCGCGCCGTTGTACCTGGCCGGGGCGGCCCGGCCGGGGCCGACCAATCGGGACAATCGCGCCGTCCATGCGCTGGCCCGGATCATGCTGCACGGCCGGATCGCCAATATCCAGACCAGCTGGGTGAAACTGGGCGTCACCGGCACCCGGGTGATGCTCACCGGTGGTGCCAACGACCTGGGTGGCACGCTGATGGAGGAGACCATCTCCCGGATGGCCGGCTCCCAGCACGGTTCCGCCAAAACCGTGGCGGAACTGACCGAGATCGCCGCCGGAATCGGCCGGCCGGTCGCCGAACGTACGACGGTGTACGCCGAAGTGGACCGGGTGAATCGCCCGCTACCGGTGAGCGCTTCAGGTTAGGTCAGGCTGACCTGTGAGTATCGTGGATCGAGGGATAGGGTTCTCAGTGGCGGAGTGACCCGCAGGTGAGGACAGACTAGGAGAACGGCAGTGCCGTACATCATCGCTGAACCGTGCGTTGACGTGAAGGACAAGGCGTGCATCGAGGAATGCCCCGTGGATTGCATCTACGAGGGTGGCCGCATGCTGTACATCCAACCCGACGAATGCGTGGACTGTGGTGCGTGTGAGCCGGTCTGCCCGGTGGAGGCGATCTTCTACGAGGACGACACCCCGGACCAGTGGAGCGGTTACATCAACGCCAACGTCGACTTCTTCGATGAGCTGGGTTCGCCCGGTGGCGCCACCAAGGTCGGCAAGGTCGATTACGACCCGCCGTTCATCAAGGGCCTGCCGCCGATGGCGGACGAATGAGGGTCAGCAGTCTGCTGCCGGAGTTCCCCTGGGACACCATCGCCGCGGTCAAGGAGAAGGCGGCGGCGCATCCCGGGGGGCTCGTGGACCTTTCGGTCGGGACCCCGGTCGATCCGGTTGATCCGCTGATCCGGCAGGCGCTCGCATCGGTCGCGGAGGTACCCGGGTACCCGACCACGCACGGCACTCCGGCGCTGCGCACCGCCGCGGTCGAGGCGATGGCGCGCCGGTTCGGGGTCACCGGGCTCGATCCGGCGGCGGTGCTGCCGGTGATCGGCACCAAGGAACTGATCGCCGGACTGCCCCGGCTGCTCGGTATCGGCGCCGACGATACGGTCGTCATCCCCGAGATCGCGTACCCGACCTACGAGGTCGGCGCCCTGCTGGCCGGTGCGAAGCCGTGGCGGGCCGACGGGCTCACCCAGATCGGCCCGGTCAACCCGGCGTTGATCTACATCAACTCGCCGTCCAACCCGACCGGCAAGGTGCTCGGCGTGGACCACCTGCGCAAGGTGGTCGCATTCGCCCGGGAACGCGGTGCGATCGTCGCCTCCGACGAGTGCTACCTGGGCCTGACCTGGGAGGGTAAGGCCCATTCGATTCTCGATCCGGAGGTCTGCGGCGGCGATCACACCGGACTGCTGGCCATCCATTCGCTGTCCAAGACATCGAATCTGGCCAGCTACCGGGCCGGTTTCGTCACCGGCGATCCCGCTCTGGTGGCAGAACTGCTGGCGGTGCGCAAACACTCCGGCATGATGGTGCCGCTGCCGATCCAGGCCGCCATGACCGCGGCCCTCGGTGACGATGCGCACGAGAACGCCCAGCGGGAGAAGTACCGCGCCCGCCGCGAGACCCTGCGTTCGGCCCTGCTGGCCGCCGGTTTCCGCATCGACCATTCGGAAGCCGGTCTGTACCTGTGGGTGACCCGCGGTGAGAGCTGCCGCGCCACCCTCGACCGGCTGGCCGACCGGGGCATCCTGGCCGCTCCGGGCGACTTCTACGGCCCGCGCTCCCCGGAACACGTCCGGATCGCGCTGACCGCAACCGACGAGCGGGTGGCGACCGCTGCCGAGCGGTTGCGGGCAGACTGACCAGGTCGCGCACCGGCTCGGCGGGTGCCACGCGGAAATCGGGCGCTCGCCACGCCCGGCGCAGGCACAGGGGGTGTCCACGGGTGGATGTCGGCATCCGTCGGGCTGTCGGTGCAACTCGCCTCGGGCGGCGCAACCGAGACTCGCTGATTCAGCGCTAGCCTGGGGTATGGATGCTGTCACGGTTGTGCCGAAACCCGTCAACGAGCCGGTGCACAGCTATGCACCGGGTACTCCGGAGCGGGGGCGGCTGGAGAAGAAACTTGCCGAGCTGAGTTCCGAGACGCTCGATATTCCGCTGGTGATCGGCGGTAAGCATCGGGTGGGGGCGGGGGAACGGCGCTCGATCGTCGCCCCGCACCGGCACGAACTGGTGTTGGGCACCTATGCGAATGCCGGGCATGAGGAGGCGCGGGCCGCGATCGATGCCGCGACCGCCGCGGCGCCGGAATGGCGGGCGATGCCGTTCGATGCCCGGGCCGCCATTCTGTTGCGGGCGGCCGATCTGATGTCGGGGCCGTGGCGGGAGACCGTCGCCGCGGCGACCATGCTGGGGCAGTCGAAATCGGCGATGCAGGCCGAGATCGATGCGCCGTGCGAGCTGATCGACTTCTGGCGGTTCAATGTCGCCTACGCCCGCGACATCCTCGCCGAGCAACCGAATTCCGGCGCGGGGGCTTGGAATCGTGCCGACTACCGGCCGCTGGAGGGGTTCGTCTACGCGATCACTCCGTTCAACTTCACCGCCATCGCCGGAAACCTCCCGACCGCGCCCGCCCTGATGGGCAATACCGTCATCTGGAAGCCGGCCCCGACGCAGACGCTGGCCGCCTACTACGTGCTGCAGGTGCTGGAGGCGGCCGGTTTGCCGCCCGGGGTGATCAACCTGCTCACCGGCGACGGGGTCGAACTGTCCGAGGTCGCGCTCACCGATCCGCGGTTGGCCGGTATCCACTTCACCGGCTCCACCCGCACGTTCCAGTACCTGTGGCGCGAGGTCGGCACCAACCTGCAGACCTACCGCGGCTATCCCCGCCTGGTCGGGGAGACCGGCGGGAAGGACTTCATCGTGGCGCATCCGTCGGCGGATCCGGCGGCATTGCGCACGGCGATGATCCGGGGCGCCTACGAATACCAGGGACAGAAGTGTTCGGCGGCTTCCAGGGCGTATCTGCCCAGGTCGTTGTGGCGGCGGATGCGGGAGGACTTCCTCGGACAGGTCGAGAACATCGGCTACGGCGATATCGCCGATCTGTCGAACTTCGGTGGTGCCGTGATCGACCGGCGGGCCTACGACAAGGCGATGACCGCCTTGGAGCGGGCCCGGTCGGCCGGGCTGGAGATCCCGGTCGGCGGTACCGGCGACGATTCGGTCGGCTGGTTCGTCCGCCCGACGGTGCTGTTGGCCGACGATCCGCACGACGACGCCTTCCGCACCGAATACTTCGCTCCGATCCTGTCGGTGTTCGTCTACGACGATTCGATGCCCGGCGCCTTCGACGCGGTACTGGCCGAGGTGGATTCCGCGGCCCCGTATGCCCTGACCGGCGCGGTGTTCGCCGAGGACCGGCAGGCGATCGAACAGGCCGCCACCGCCCTGCGTTTCACCGCGGGCAACTTCTACATCAACGACAAGCCCACCGGTGCGGTCGTCGGTCAGCAGCCGTTCGGCGGCGCCCGCGCCTCGGGCACCGACGACAAGGCCGGGTCGCCGCAGAACCTGCTGCGCTGGGTGGCCGCCCGGATCATCAAGGAGACCTTCGTCCCGCCGACCGACTACCGGTATCCGCACATGGGCTAGACCAGCGGGATGCCGCGGCGGTGGCGGCGGCGCATGTCCAGCAGCAGGGCGTTGAACGGGAAGCTGCGGATCGGGCGGGGGAGTGCGCCGGATATGCGGCCGGTGGTGCGCAGCAGCCGGTTCAGGCGCTGTTCGTCGCGGGCGGTCCAGGTGAGGCCGAGTTCGTCGCGGAGGTGTTCGGGGAGCAGGCCGGTGGTGAACCAGCGGTGAAACGGGGCGAACAGCTGCCGCAGCGGTGGCCGCACCATCTTCAGGTCCAGCAGGGCCTCGAAGTAGGCGGCGATGGTCGGGTCGACGGTCGCCTTCGCGAGGTTGGTTTCCCAGTACTCGTCGAAGGCGGCGCGGTCGGCCGGCCACAGGTCCGGCGGTACCTGGAGGGTGGTGCCCATCCGGGCGGCGTAGGCGTACCAGGCATCGGCGGTGGCGTCGTCGTTCGGGCCCATCATCCGGGTCACGATGTCGACCGTGCCCCAGTACAGGCAGGCGGCGACCCACAGCTGCAGGCGCGGATCGAAGGCGTTGTACTTCACCGGGCTGTCGGGGCGGGACCGGACGAACTTGTGCACGCTGTCCACCGCAGCCCGGAACGCCGCCCGGTCCGTGTCGTCGCCCAGCAGCGCGACCGAGAGGTAGGTGAGCGTGGTTCGGGTGCGCTTGACCGGGTGTTTCATGATGCTGCCGCTGTGCACGGTGGATTCCGCGACCCCGTACCCGACCGGCGGGTTGCTCAGCTGCATGATCACATTGGCGGTGGCGCCGAAGAAGGCGGCGGCACCGTTGAGATCGTCGCGGATATCGAAGTCGGTGATCCCGGCCTCGCCGGACCGGGCATTCGCAGAGCTGGTCATCGCCGTCCCGTCTCGCCATTGAGATAGTGCTACATAAAAGTTCTCACTGCATCGGCGGGGTGTCAACGGGTCCGGCACCGGAATCCCTTCCGCCCGCTGCGCCGGACCGGTGCGGTATCGCGTCCGCGCGTCCGGCTAGCGTGGACGGATGCCGTACGGTCAGCCGCTGCTCTCCTCGCTGAACCCGATCGCCGTCGCGAACGGCGCCGATATCCCGGACGCCGTCACCATCGACGGGGTCACGTTGTCGCGCAGCGATCTTCTGGGTGCCGCGACCTCGGTCGCCGAGCGGATCGCCCGCGCCGACCGGGTCGCCGTGCTCGCCGAACCGACGGTGTCGACGGTGCTGGCGGTGGTCGGCTGCCTGATCGCCGGGGTCACCGTGGTGCCGGTGCCACCGGATTCCGGTAGCGCCGAACTCGACCACATCCTGCGCGATTCCGGCGCCCAGGCCTGGCTCGGTGCCGCACCGGAAGGCACCGGCCTGCCGGTGGTGCCGGTGCGCCGGCATGCCCGCTCCTGGCATACCTATCCCGAACCCGATTCCGCCGCCACGGCTTTCATCCTGTACACCTCGGGTACCACCGGCTCACCGAAGGGAGTGCTGCTCAGTCGGCGCGCGATCGCGGCCGGGCTGGATGCGCTCGCCGACGCCTGGGCCTGGACCGCGGCGGATGTGCTGGTCCACGGGCTGCCGCTGTTCCATGTGCACGGCTTGATCCTGGGCATCCTCGGTCCGCTGCGGGTCGGCAGTCCGGTGATCCACACCGGTAGGCCGACGCCGCAGGCCTATGCCGAGGCGCCCGGCACCCTGTACTTCGGGGTGCCGACGGTGTGGTCCCGGATCGTCGACGACCCCGCCGCCGCCCGGGAACTGCGGCGGGCCCGGCTGCTGGTCTCCGGCAGTGCCCCGCTGCCGGTGCCGGTGTTCGACCGGCTGGCCGAACTGACCGGCGCGCCGCCGGTGGAGCGGTACGGGATGAGCGAAACCATGATCACCGTGTCCACCCGAGCCGATGGGGAACGTCGGCCGGGCATGGTCGGATTGCCGGTGGCGGGCGTCGAGACCCGGCTGCGCGACGAGAACGGGGCGGAGGTGCCGCACGACGGGACGAGCATCGGCGGCCTGCAGGTGCGCGGCCCGATGCTGTTCGACGGGTACCTGAACCGGCCCGAGGCGACCGCGGCGAGCTGGACCGAGGACGGCTGGTTCGTCACCGGCGATGTCGCCGTGATCGAACCGGACGGGCAGCACCGTATCGTCGGCCGCGAATCCGTCGATCTGATCAAGACCGGCGGATTCCGGGTGGGGGCCGGCGAAGTGGAAACCGCGCTGCTCGGACATCCGGAGGTGGCCGAGGTCGCCGTGGCGGGCCTGCCGGACGCCGATCTGGGCCAGCGCATCGTCGCCTTCGTGGTGCCCCGGAACACGTCCGGCGACGACTTGCCCGAGCGGCTGATCGACCACGTCGCCACCCAGCTCTCGGTGCACAAGCGGCCCCGTGAGGTGCGCATCGTCGACTCGCTGCCCCGCAATGCCATGGGCAAGGTGCAGAAGAAGCAGCTGCCGGTGCAGCCCTGATTCGACGGCGCGACCCGGTGCCGCCGAGTGGTACAGCGAATGGGGCCGCCGGACGGCGACCCCATTCGCGGGTGTTTCGACCCCGGTATCAGGCGGCTTCGGCGAGCGGCTGCCGGCGGGCCAGGAAGGCCGAGGCCGAGGCGAGCAGGCCGACCACCGCGACCGCGGTCACCAGGTAGAGGCCGGGCCGGTAGCCGGCGATCCCGTCCGAGGTCACCTCGCCGATCAGTCCGGTGACCACGGCCAGCACCACCGCGCCGCCGATTTGGAACGAGGTCTGCACCAGGCCGGACGCCAGGCCCTGCTCATGGTCGGCGATGCCCTCGGTGGCCTGCACCATCACGGCCGAGAAGCCCAGTGCGAAGCCGAGGCCGAGCAGCAGGAACGCGGGCAGGTAGTCCAGCACGTAGGCCGGTTCCGGGTTACCGCCGCGGGCCAGGAACCACAGGTAGCCGGTGACGAACGAGCCCATCGCGGCGACGATCATCGGGGTGGTGCCGAAGCGGTCGATGAACCGGCCGGCGATCGGTGAGACGATGGCCACCAGGATGCCGGTCGGTGCCAGCGCCAGAGCCAGCTGCATCGGTTCCCAGCCCATGGTGTTCTGCAGGTACAGCGACACGATGGTCTGGAAGCTCAGGTAGGAGCCGAAGATCGCCATCGCGGCCAGGTTGGCCCGCACGATCGAACGCACCTTGAAGATGCTCAGCCGCACCAGCGGATGGCTCACCCGGTTCTCCACCACAAAGAAGGTGCCCAGCAGCACGACGGCCAGCAGTGCGGTCGCGGTGACGGTGGCGGTGAAGCCGGTCTCGGGTGCGGTGACGATGGTATAGACGGCGGCGAGCATGCCACCGGTCAGCAGGACGGCGCCGGTGAGATCGATCCGGCCTTCTTCCCGTTCGATATTGCGCGGCACCACGAACCAGGCGGTGATCAGCACACCGGTGACCACGACCACCGGCAGGTAGAAGGTGAGCCGCCAATCGATCCCGGTCAGCAGGCCGGACATGATCAGGCCGGAGGCGTACCCGGTGGCGCCGAAGATGGTGAAGATCGACAGGGCGCGGTTGCGGTCCGGGCCTTCCTTGAAGGTGGTGGTGATGATCGACAGGGCGGCCGGGGCGGTGAAGGCGGCGGCGACGCCCTTGATGATGCGGGTCGCGATCAGTAGGCCGCCGGAGTCGACGAGTCCGCCGACCAGTGAGGCGATCCCGAAGACCACCAGTGCGGTGAGGAACACCTGCCGGCGGCCGAGTAGATCGGCGGCCCGGCCACCGAGCAGCAGCAGGCCGCCGTAGCCGAGGATGTAGCCGTTCACGATCCACTGCAGTGCGGCGGTGTCCAGGCCCAGATCTGCGCCGATGGACGGCAGGGCCACGCCGACCATGGAGACGTCGAGGGCGTCGAGGAACATCGCCAGTCCGGCGACGAACAGGATGGCCCACAGCTTGGGCCCCCAACGACCTGCGGTTTGTTCGGCAGATGTGGCGACGGTCGGGTTCTCGGGTGCGGATGCTGTCAGGGTCACGAGAGGTAACTTAAATGCGTATGCATTGAATGTCAACACATGTAATGACGGTGCATTAAATGACTTGACATGCTATCCTCGGATCATGTACCACGACTCCGACAACGATGTCTGTGCGAAGTGGTCCGAAACCCTGCGCCTCTACCACGACACGTCCTGCGAACTGGAGAACACCCTGCAGTCGCAGCACCGGCTCGGGCTCAGCGAATTCGAACTACTGCAGGTCCTGGGCGGCCGCTGCGGTCAGGCCCAGGTGGAGAAGGTGAAGATGAAGGACATCGAAGCCGAGATGTACCTGAGTCAGAGCGCCCTGTCGCGCACGGTGACCCGGTTGGAGAAGGCCGGCCTGGTCCAGCGGGCGGCCTGTGAGAACGATCGTCGCGCCAATTTCCTGGCGCTCACCGAGGCGGGCCGGGAGCGGCTGCAGGCCGCCCGCCCGACCCACCTCGAGGTACTGCGCAAACACCTGATGTGAGGGTGTCCCCCCTCGAACCAGGCGGTCAGTCGTTGGCGTGCAGGTCGGCGTTGAGTTCGATGCCGGTGCCCTTGCGGGAGACGACCTCGATGGCGCCGGTGGTCGAGTTGCGGCGGAACAGCAGGTTGTTCTGCCCGGCCAGTTCGGCGGCCTTGACGGTCTTGCCGTCCGGCAGGGTGATCTTGCTGCCGCCGGTGAGGTACAGGCCGGCTTCGATGACGCAGTCGTCGCCGAGCGGGATGCCCAGGCCGGAGTTGGCGCCCAGCAGCGAACGCTCGCCCACCGAGATGATCGTCTTGTTGCCGCCCGACAGGGTGCCCATCGTGGAGGCGCCGCCACCGATGTCGGAGCCGTCGCCGACCACCACACCGGCCGAGATGCGGCCCTCGATCATCGAGTTGCCCAGGGTGCCGGCGTTGAAGTTCACGAATCCTTCGTGCATGACCGTGGTGCCCGAGGCCAGGTGCGCGCCGAGCCGGATCCGATCGGCGTCACCGATCCGCACGCCGGTGGGCAGCACGTAGTCGACCATCCGCGGGAACTTGTCCACGCTGTACACCGTCACCGGACCGCGGGCTCGCAGCTTCAACCGGGTCGACTCGAAATCCGCCACCGCGCACGGCCCGTGATTCGTCCACACCACATTGCTGAGCAGGCCGAACTGGCCCTCCAGGCTGAGGCCGTGCGGCTGAACCAGGCGATGCGAGAGCAGATGCAGCCGCAGGTACACGTCGTGGGCATCGACCGGCGCGGCCGACAGGTCCGCGATGGTGGTGCGCACCGCGACCACCTCGACGCCGCGCGCTTCGTCCTTCCCGGTGAGTGCCGCGAACTCGGCGGGCGCCTCGGTCAGGACCTGGGTACCGGTCTCGGTGAATTCGCCCAGTTCCGGGCTCGGGTACCAGGTGTCCAGAATCGTGCCGTCCGAGGTCACGTTCGCGATGCCGACTGCAGTTGCTCCCTGAATGCTCACGGCTCCCATTCTGCCTGTTCGCCGCCGCGAACTGTGTCCGCCCCCGGGAGACCGCGCGGCGGGGCCGGGGTCCTACGCTGATCCGGTGACTCTCGATCTGCGCGCCGACCCGATTGCGTTGACCGCCGCCCTCGTCGACATCCCCAGTGTGTCGCGGGACGAGGTGGTGATCACCGATGCCGTGGAAGCCGCGCTGCGGGAGCAGACCAGCGAATTCGAGATCGTCCGGGACGGCAATGTGGTGCTGGCCCGCACCGACCGTGGCCTGCCGACCCGGGTGGTGCTGGCCGGGCACCTGGACACCGTGCCGATCGCCGACAATGTGCCGGGCAGGTTCACCACCGAGAACGATGCCGACGTGCTGTACGGCTGCGGCACCGTGGACATGAAGTCCGGTGATGCGGTGTTCCTGCATCTGGCGGCCACCATCGCCGAACCGGCCCACGACCTCACGCTGATCTTCTACGACTGCGAGGAGATCGCCGCCGAGTTCAACGGCCTGGCCCGGATCGAACGGGAGCGGCCGGCCTGGCTCGACGGCGATCTGGCGATTCTGGGCGAACCGTCCGGCGGGTGGATCGAGGCCGGCTGTCAGGGCACCATCCGGGTGCGGCTCACCAGCACCGGGGTGCGGGCGCATTCGGCGCGGTCCTGGCTCGGCACCAATGCCGTGCACGGGTTGGCGCCGGTGCTGACCCGGCTGTCCGAGTACCGGGCGCGTGCGGTCGACATCGACGGCTGCGGGTACCGCGAGGGACTCTCGGCGGTCCGAATCTCCGGCGGTGTGGCAGGCAATGTGGTGCCCGATGTCGCCGAGGTGGACGTCAACTTCCGGTTCGCGCCGGACCGCACCGTGGCGCAGGCGGTCGAGCATGTGCGCGAGGTGTTCGCCGGGCTCGATGTCGGCTTCGAGGTGACCGATGCTGCGCCGGGCGCACTGCCCGGGCTGGCCGCGCCCGCCGCGCGCGGCCTGATCGATTCGGTGAACTCGCACGGCGGTGGCGGTGTCCGCGCCAAATACGGCTGGACCGATGTCTCCCGCTTCGCGGCCCGCGGCGTCCCGGCCGTGAACTTCGGCCCCGGCGACCCGAACCTCGCCCACAAGCGCGATGAGCACGTCCCGCTGGCCCAGATCACCGCGGTCACCGCCATGCTGCGGAGCTACCTCACGCAGGGCTGAGCCGGCTGCCCCGGGGCAGGGCAGGCGTGGCCGGGTCTCGCCGGTCGGTTCCGCCCGGTAGTTTGAGCACATGTCCGCTGCTCACGATGGTGCCGAGAAACCGAAGAACACCGCCAAGTTCCGGGGGCCGATCATGTTCCGCCGCAGCCGCAAACCGGGCAGCCGGACCGCCGACCGCAACCTGCTGGATCAGCGCGGCGACAGCAACTGGGTGCATACGGACCCATGGCGGGTGCTGCGCATCCAGGCCGAGTTCGTCGAGGGTTTCGGTGCCCTCGCCGAGGTGCCGCATGCGGTGAGCGTGTTCGGGTCGGCCCGGACCGGCGAGGAAGACGCGGAGTACCGAACCGGCCTGGCGATCGGTGCGGCGCTGGCCGATGCCGGTTTCGCGGTGATCACCGGCGGCGGGCCGGGTGCGATGGAGGCCGCCAACCGGGGCGCGTCCGAGGCGGGTGGCTACTCGATCGGCCTGGGTATCGAGCTGCCGTTCGAGCAGGGGCTCAACGACTGGGTGGACCTGGGGATCAACTTCCGGTACTTCTTCGTCCGCAAGACGATGTTCGTCAAGTACTCGCAGGCCTTCGTCTGTCTGCCCGGCGGGTTCGGCACCCTGGACGAACTCTTCGAAGCGCTCACCCTGGTGCAGACCCGCAAGATCACCCGGTTCCCGATCATCCTGTTCGGCCGCGACTACTGGTCCGGACTGGTGCAGTGGCTGCGCGACTCGCTCGCCGCCTCCGGCAAGATCTCCCCGGGGGATCTGGATCTGATCCACATCACCGACAGCATCGACGAGGTGGTCGAGATCGTCGGACAGGCCGCCCAGGAGCAGAGCAACCTGGAGACGCTGGGCACCGAGGACGAATGGTGACCGCACCGTTCTCGCTGTGCGTGTACTGCTCGGCCTCGACGACCGAACCCGAGCTGATCTCCCTCGCCGCCCGGGTGGGCAGCGAGATCGCCCGGCGCGGCTGGCGGTTGGTCTCCGGCGGTGGGCACGTGTCGATGATGGGCGCCGTCGCCACCGCGGCCCGGGCCGGTGGCGCCCCGACCGTCGGAGTGATCCCGAAGCACCTGATCCACACCGAGGTCGCCGATATCGCCTCCGACGAGCTGATCGTCACCGACACCATGCGGCAGCGCAAACAGCTGATGGACGAGCACGCCGACGCCTTCCTCACCCTGCCCGGCGGCGCGGGCACCCTGGAAGAGTTCTTCGAGACCTGGACCGGCGGATACCTTGGTGAACACGGCAAACCGGTGGTGCTGCTCGACTATGACGGCTACTACACCGGATTGCTCGGCTGGCTCGACGGACTCCGTGCCCGCAGGATGGTTTCGGCGGGTGCCTGGAACCGCCTGACCGTGGTGCCCGATGTGCCCGCCGCGTTCGCGGCCCTGCAACCGGGCGCGGATACCGAGCGGTCCGGCCGGTCCCGGTCCGCGCAGCGACCCGACCCACGATCCGAGGAGACCGATCGGTGAGCAAGAATTCCGTGAGCCTGTTCGACCTGGCCAAGGCGCTGCCCGGGATGGCCCTCGATTCGCCGTCGATGCTGCGCAATGCCGTCGGCATGCTGGCCAAACCCGCCGACAAGGTGTCGATCGGCAAGTACTTCCAGCGCACGGCACACAAGCATCCGGATCGGGTGTTCCTGCGGTTCGAGGGCCGCAGCTACACCTATCGGGCGGCGAACCGGGAGGTGAACCGGTACGCAGCGGTGCTGTCCGCGCGCGGCGTCTCCCGCGGCCAGGTGGTCGGGGTGCTGATGACGAACCGGCCGGAGACACTGTTCACCGTGCTCGCCGTGCTGAAGCTGGGCGGCACCGTCGGGCTGCTCAACCACCATCAGCGTGATCAGGTGCTGGCGCACAGCTTCGGGCTGCTCGACAGCGTGCTCGACGTGGTCGGCGAAGAATGCCGCGAGGCCCTCGACTCGCTGCCGGAACTGCCGGCGAACCTGTTGCCCGCCGAGGAACTGGCGGCCGCGGCGCACACCGCGCCGGACACCGACCCGCCGGTGTGCACCGAGGTGACCGCGGGCGAGCGGGCCTTCCTGATCTTCACCTCCGGCACCACCGGCATGCCGAAGGCCAGCGTCATGACCCATCACCGCTGGAACAAGAGCATGTCCGGCCTCGGTGGGCTCGGCATCCGGCTGCGCGGCGACGATGCCCTGTACTGCTGCCTGCCGCTGTATCACAACAACGCTCTGACGGTCGCGCTATCCGCGGTGCTCTCCGGCGAGGCCACCTATGTGCTCGGCCGCAAGTTCTCCGCATCCGGCTTCTGGGACGAAATCGTCCGAGAGGACGCCACCGCCTTCATCTACATCGGGGAACTCTGCCGGTACCTGCTCAACCAGCCGGAACGCCCCGTCGAACGGGAACATCGGGTGCGGCTGGTGGTCGGCAACGGCCTGCGCCCGGACCTGTGGGACGAGTTCCGTACCCGTTTCCGGATCGACCGGATCGTGGAGTTCTACGGGTCCAGTGAAGCCCCCCTCGCCTTCGTGAACGCCTTCGGGGTCGACCGCACGGCCGGTGTCGGCGCGCTGCCGTACGCCATCGTCGAATACGACGACGACACCGGCAAACCGCGCCGCGGCCCCGACGGGAAGCTGCGCCGGGTGCGTTCCGGCGGTGTCGGCCTGCTGCTGGCCAAGGTCTCCGACCGGCAGCCCTTCGACGGTTACACCGACAAGGCGGCATCGGAAGCCAAACTGGTCCGCGACGGCTTCAAATCCGGCGACTGCTGGTTCGATACCGGCGACCTCGTCCGCGACCAGCGGTTCCGGCACATCGCCTTCGTCGACCGGCTCGGCGACACCTTCCGCTGGAAGGGCGAGAACGTCGCCACCACCGAGGTGGAGGCCGCGGTGAACCAGGCGCCGGACGTCCGCGAGTCGGTGGTCTTCGGCGTCGAGGTCCCCGGCGCCGACGGGAAGGCCGGGATGGCCGCGATCACCCTGCGGGACGGTCACGAATTCGACGGCCGGGCACTGGCCGCCGCCGTCGGCGACCGGCTCCCGTTCTATGCCGTCCCGCTGTTCATCCGGGTGGTCGACGAACTGGAGACCACCTCCACCTTCAAGAGCCGCAAGGTGGAACTGCGCAAACAGGGCTTCACGCCGGACCAGGAGACGCCGTTGTACGTCCTCTCGGCCCGGGACGAAGGCTATGTGCCGTTCTACCCTGAGTACCCGGACGAGGTGGCCGCCGGCAAGCGTCCCCGCTGACGAGACGGACATCTCGGGCACCGGACCCGCTCTGTAGAGTCGGGTGCATGGTTCGACCTGCGTCCGGTGACACGCTGTGCGGTCGTGCCGTCCCCAACGACCGGGCGCTGGTGATGGCGATCGTCAACCGCACCCCGGATTCCTTCTACGACCGGGGGGCGACGTTCGGCGATACGGCCGCCATGGAACGGGTGGCCCGGGTCGTCGACGAGGGCGCCGACCTGGTGGACATCGGGGGTGTGAAGGCCGGACCCGGCCGCACCGTGGACGCCGCGGAGGAGACCGAACGGGTGGTGCCGTTCGTGGCTGCCATCCGCGGCAAATACCCCGAGTTGCTGATCAGCGTGGACACCTGGCGAGCCGGGGTCGCGCGGGCCGCGGTGGCCGAGGGCGCCGACCTGATCAACGACACCTGGGCGGGGGCCGATCCGGACCTGGTCCACGTCGCCGCCGAGACCGGTGCCGGCATCGTGTGCAGCCATACCGGCGGTGCGGTGCCGCGCACCCGGCCGCATCGGGTGCGCTATGCCGATGTGGTCGCCGAGGTGACCGGCACGCTCGTCACGGCGGCCGAGAAAGCTTCCGAGGCCGGGGTGCGATCCGACGGAATCATCATCGACCCGACACACGATTTCGGGAAGAACACCTATCACGGGCTCGAGTTGTTGCGCAGAGTGGACGTTCTTGTAAAAACCGGGTGGCCCCTGTTGATGGCGCTGAGCAACAAGGATTTCATTGGGGAGACACTCGGTGTCGGACTATCCGAGAGATTGGAGGGAACCCTGGCGGCCACCGCCTGGTCGGCCGCCGCAGGAGCTCGGATATTCCGGGTCCACGAAGTCGCCGAAACCCGGCGGGTCGTGGACATGATCGCCGCCATCCAGGGCATCCGGCCCCCCGCACGAACTCTGCGAGGTCTGGTATGAAATTCCACCACCGCGAGCCCGCCTGGGCACTGACACACACCTGGGACGATCCCGGCTGGCCGGTCGCCGACCTGGTCGCCGCCAAAGCCGGCCGCACCGTCTCGGTCGTGCTGCCCGCCCTGAACGAAGAAGCCACCGTCGCTGCCGTCGTCGCCAGCATCCGGCCACTGCTGGGCACCCTGGTCGACGAACTCATCGTCGTCGACTCCGGTTCCACCGACGCCACCGCCGCCCGTGCCCGCGCCGCCGGCGCCGAGGTGGTCACCCGCGAGGAGGCCGTCCCCGAACTCGACCCCGTCCCCGGCAAGGGCGAGGTGCTGTGGCGGTCACTGGCCTGCACCACCGGCGATCTGATCGCCTTCGTCGACTCCGACCTCATCGATCCGGATCCGATGTTCGTGCCGAAACTGCTCGGCCCGCTGCTGACCACCCCGGACACCCACCTGTCCAAGGCCTACTACCGGCGCCCGCTGCGGCAGGGGCAGGCGGTGGACGCCAACGGCGGCGGCCGGGTCACCGAACTCGTCGCCCGCCCCCTGCTGGCCGCCCTGCGTCCGGAGCTGGCCCAGGTGCTGCAGCCGCTCGGCGGCGAATACGCCGGGACCCGGGAATTGCTCACCGCGGTCCCGTTCGCCCCCGGCTACGGTGTCGAGATCGGCCTGCTGCTGGACACCTACGACCGCCTCGGCATGCACGCCATCACCCAGGTGAACCTGGGTGTCCGCACCCACCGCAACCGCCCGCTGTCGGACCTCGGCGTGATGAGCCGCCAGATCCTGGGCACCGCACTGGGCCGCAGCGGAATCACCGACTCCGGCGCCGCCCTCACCCAGTTCCCCCTGGTCGACGGCGAATTCGTCGCCCACCGCACCGACATCTCGCTCGAGGACCGGCCACCCATGGCCACCCTGCGACCGGCCGAAGTGGCTGCCTGAGAAACGGCCCCGACCTCCGGGGTACCTATTCGTAAACCGCCCACCTCTGAGCGACAAATACCGGGTCAGCCGTCCAGGACGCCGGTTTGTCGCTCGGAGGTGGGCGTTTCGGGAAACGGGTCCCGCTTCGTCGGCCCTGCTCGTTGTCGGGCGGGTGCCGGCAGCTCAGGTTCGTCCCAGGGGCGCTCTGGTCCGCACCGCCTGAAACGGTGGGCCACGACCCGGCCGTATGGCACGGATTGCCCCGGTTCGGGAACTGGTGCCCGCTGGGCGCCGGGGTTCGGCTTCGTGGCTCTGCCCGCTCACGGGTGCGGTCATCCGGTCCGTGGTCCACACCGGTGCGGACGGGACTGGTGACCGAGAGCCAGCTGTCTCTGTCCGGGCGTATGGCGCGGATGCCCGGTGTTGGTGCTGCGCTCGGTGGTGGTCGGCGGTATCGGAGTGGGTGGCTTGTCTCGGTTGAACCGGCCGAGTCTCGCACATCCGAACCGATCGGTGCCGGACATGAATCCTCGAGCGAGGACAAGCGGCTCGGTCCGGGGCGGCGAGCTCGTTGTCCCAAGTCGGGAAGGCACCGGCAGACCGGATGGGGTTCGGTCGAGGGCTGGGGCGCCAGGAGGCAGGGTCGACCGTATGGTGCGTGCCCGGCGCGCACCGGATCTGGTTGCAGTGAGTGGATTTCGGATGTGGCTCGGGCGGAGTCAGCAGTGCGCGGGCCGCCGGGCTACCAGCGGGCGGACTGCGTCTGGTGGCGGTGCCGTGCGGCGCGGTCCATCCAGTTCCCGAAGCGGTCGGTGAGATCGGGGCGGGTGGCGGGGCGGACATTGATGTGGGTGCCGCGGGTTTCGGTGTAGCGGCCGTCGGCGGTGATGTCGTACCAGCGGAGCAGGGCGGCGGGGTCGGGGCGGGTGTGCAGGGCGCCGATGAGCAGCCGGGCGGAACCGGCGCCGTCGCTGGGGCGGTGGACCAGGCGGCGGTAGCGTTCGCGCGGGGTGTTGTGCGCGATATCGACGAGGTAGCCGTCGCGCCGGGATTCGAGGTCGGCGGGGTCGAAGGTGGCGGGGCGTTCGGTGCCGGGGCGGCAGTCCGGGACGGCCCGCGCCACGGCTTCGGGCAGGCTGTCGGCCTTCAGCAGGGCCAAGCGGATATCGCCGTGTTCGTCACCGCGGACGCCCTGGACGGCGACCGCAGCCCGGTGCAGATTGCGGGCACCGACGATGCGGTACTCCTTGATGTCGCCGGGGCCGGTGCTGGCATGGTGCCGGCAGGTGGCGCCGAACACCTCGATCCGCGCCTGCGAGGCCGCCAGGGTGTGCATGGCCAGCTCGACGGCTTCGAGTTCGTCCCGGTCGTAGCCGGCCCGGACCGCGGTGCGGAACCGGGCGAATTCGCCTTCGAAGGCGAAGCGGCTCAGGTATTTCAGCGGCCGCGGGAAACGGTCGACGGCGTCGCTGTACCAGAGCGCGGCGAAGGTTTCGGTGTCGAGTTTCCAGGACGGCATCAGCGGTGGTCCTCGGGCTCGGGGTCGGCGCCGATCAGCCCGCCGGGCAGGGTCTTGGGCAGGTCGCCGATCAGCTCGTCGGCGTTCTCCTGGTTGATCAGGTAGTCGGGGGTCGTCCGCGACGTTTCCTCGTCCCGGCCGCCCGGGCGGGCACCGGCACCCATCGGCATGCCACCCATCCCGGGCATGCCGCGGCCGGGTCGTGTGCCGCCCGGTGCGGCCGTAACCGGGGTTCCGCCGCCGGGGCTGCCCGGCACGTTGCGTCCGGCCCCGGGCATCCCGGCCCCGGGCATCCCGGCTCCGGGCGCGCCGGAACCGGGCGTACCGGAACCGGGGCCACCGCCGCCGGGGCCGCCCGGAGTACCCGGGCCCGGGGTTCCCGAGCCGGGTGTGCCCGAACTCGGGGTGCCGGGCATCCCGGCCGGGTCGGTACTCGCCGGGGTGGTGGACACCGGAGTGTCCTCGTCCGTGCTGCTGCTCGGGTCCGTGGACTGCTCGGCGTCCCACGGGGATTGCGCCGTCGAGTCGTCGTCGGTGGAATCCGGCTCCTCGGTCGGGCCGCCGGACCCGGGATCCTCGGTCGTATCGCCGGTGCTCGGGATCCCGGTTCCGCCTGGACCGTCGCCGTCGCCCGGATCGGTACCGGGGCCGACCGGACGTCCGGTGGTCGGTGCGTCGATGTCGTACGGTGCGGTCGGGTCCAGCGCTTTCGGCAATACCGGCACTTTCTCGTCGAAGTCGATGAACTGCGACACGTAGTGATCGGACATCACCTGCTGGGCTTCCTCCTGGGCCTCCTCGATCTTGTTGCCCGAATGGCTGCCGTCGATGATGTTCCACGACCGTGGATCCCAGCCGGGTAGTTCCTCGATCGCTTCCGGGAGCCGGTTCTTCGTCTCCTGAATGGCGTTCGCGGCGTCGAACACCCGGCTGCCGAGTTCGGTGAGCGGGTCGGTCAGCGCGTGCGCGGCCTCGGCATAGCGAGTGATCGCGTCGAGCGAGGCGTCGGCGGCCTCGCCGGACCAGGCACCGGCGATGGACTTGCGGATACTGGCGGTGAACACTTCCACCCCGGCTTCCCAGTTCGCCGACAGGTCGCTGTATCGCCCTGAAATTCCCCAGGACTCGGTCGGCTGGGTCGGTTCGAACGAATTGTTGATATCGACATGCTTGAAACTCTTCGGCCGTTCCCCGCCATCGATGATCTGCGGATCCTCGTACTCGGCCATCGGGTTATCCCTGCGAAAGCGGTTCGGGCTGGCCGACCCCCGGCTCGGAAAGCAACGGATCGATCGGCGTCGGCGACTCCGGCAGCCGGGCCAGCAGTGCATTCACCCGACCGGCGAATTCGGCATCGGTATCCAGGTACCGCTGCATGATGACCTTGTGCAGGGTCTGGATATCGTCGACGATCCGGTAGTGCTCCTCGAGCACGGCGTGGACACTGTTGTCGGACCCCTTGGCCTTCTCCCGGAACCGGGAGACCAGGGTCTGAGCGGAGGTGAGGCGCTCGTTGTCGGCGCCGATACCCCATTGGGCTGCTTCGATTTGGGAGATGTCCTGAGCTTCCCGCTGCAGGTTGCGGATCAGGGTCTTGAAACGTTCGCAGTCCCGGTCGATGTAGACAAAGTCTTCCGGCTCGATCGACACGCTCAAGCGTCCCTCCTGGGCGTCCGCTATCAGGTTCGCCATCGGAGTCTTCTCGGTCACAGGTAGTCCCCCTTCAACTCACGTGGAAGCCGTAGTTGCTCACAAACCAGCTGGGATGGTCGGTACGACCTTTTCGGCGAGTGGTATCGCCAGGTCGCAGGTGTCGAGATGTCCGGTCTTGTCATTCGACGGCGGGTTGTCCAGCTGGAATTCTAGAGTTCCGCCTTGCATCTCGACGTTGACCGTACAAATCTCGGTTCCCCGGCTCTCGTCACGGCGAGCCAGAATTGCCGGGCGTCCGTCGACGGTGAACTCGCGCTGATCGATCTTCCACTGCTCGCGGAGGAATGGAATGGTGAGGTTGGTTGCCCGGATAGATACGGCGTATCCATCCGGCTGAACCCAGGCGCATCCACGCCACTTGGTACCACCAGGACCATCCGCATTCGCAGTGTTGTCCGCGAGGGCCTTCACGAGCTGCTCCGAATCCAGCACCTCCTGCGGCACATCCACACAGGGGTCGTACCCGGCCGGCACATTCAACTCCAGCCCGGTCGATGTCAACGTACTGGTCGGCGTCCCGGACGAGTCCTCCGATTCGCCCCCGGACCCGCACCCGGCCACCAGCAGCCCGGCCGATATCACCGCCCCGGCCAGCCGTACGACAGCGTTCATCCGCATATTCGCCCCCCTCGGTCCGACGGCTCGACTGCCCGGCAGATTACCAGAGACCCCCGACCCCGATCGGCCCGCAGCGCGCCACCCCGCCGTTGGTCGACCCCGCCGAACACCCCTGGTCCGGCCGCGTAAACCGGCCCCAGCGCGCCGCCCGATACGCGCGGCGTGCGCAGCCGGTGCGGATGGCGTATGCGGCGCCACCCGCCGTTGGTCGATCCCGCCGATCACCTTTGGTCCGGCCGCGAAAACGGCCCCAGCGCGCCGCCCGATACGCACGGCATACGAGGCCGGCGGGATGGCGTATGCGGCGCGACCCCGCCGTTGGTCGATTCCGCCGATCACCTTTGGTCCGGCCGCGTAAACCGGCCCCAGTGCGCCGCTCGATACGCGCGGCGTGCGCAGCCGGTGCGGATGGCGTATGCGGCGCGACCCCGCCGTTGGTCGATTCCGCCGATCACCTTTGGTCCGGCCGCGTAAACCGGCCCCAGCGCGCCGCTCGATACGCGCGGCATACGAGGCCGGCGGGATGGCGTATGCGGCGCCCCGGCCCGCATCGGCGGCACGGCGCACGATCCCCCGGTACGGCGCCCAGCCTCACCCTGGTGATCCGCACCCCGTGGGCCCTGCTCGGCTTGCGCGCCCGCACCCCGATCACACCTATCCATGACCGCCGCCTTCACTCACGTACCCCACCGGCACGCGCGCCGCGACCTGCCACCTCGTCGTGGTCCGACCGTCGTATCGTTCGCCCACACCATCGGCCGGGGCGGCGACGAGTTCGGCTGAGGGGCGCCCCGCCCGGGCCGACGGCGCGCCCGGGCGGGGCGCCCCGGGACTCGGTGTCGTCGCGCATCGAACAGGTCGCAGTGCGGCGAGAATCCGGTGGTGACGGCCACTTACCAGCGGTGACTCCCGGATGCCCGTGGTCGTCCCGGCGCTGTCACGACCTCGCGGCACGATGGGGCCGATCGAGGCTGATCTCGGACGCCGCTCGATACGCACGGCGTACGAGGCCGACGCGGATGGCGTATGCGGCGCCACCCGGCCCGCATCGGCGGCACCGCGCACGATTCCCGGTACGGCGCCCAGCCCCGTCCCGGTGATCCGCACGCCGTGGGCTCCGGTCGGCTTGCTCGCCCGCGGGCCGACCGTCGTATCGCTCGCCCACACCATCGGCCGGGGCGGCGACGAGTCCGGTGGTGACAGCCACCTACCGGCGGTGACTCCCGGATGGCCGTGGTGGTTTTGTCGCTGTCGCGACCTCGTAGCACGGTTCGGCCGATTGCGGCTGAGCTCGGACGCCGCTCCGCCATCTGGGGTGACCGATCCGGGAAGCCGGTGCATCCCGGTCGAAGGCGGCCCGGTTCGATTCGGCCTCGAAGTTTCCGACCGCAGCAGCCCCGAGCCGACCGGAGCATTCGTGCGGCCCCCTTGCATCGAACAGTGCGGTCGTGCATCGCCGGTGGTGCACGACCGCGCAATTCGATGCAAGGTCCGGGCTGGGCACTCAGCGGTGCGCCCGACGGTGACGGTGAATGTGGTGCCGTCGGATTCGATGCGGCCGGGCGAACGGTCAGCGGTCCCGGTGTCCGCCGGTGGTGGTCGGGTCTTCGGCCCAGGTGCGGACGGCGTCGGCTACGCGGGCGATGTGTTCCTTGGGTGGGCGGGCGTCGTCGCGCCGTTCGGTATCGCGCTTGCCGGCGGTCCGCCGGGGCAGGGGTGCGGGCATGGGATCACCGTCCGCCGGTACGGGTGGCCGGTGGCCACGGGGAGCATTGTCCGGCGGTAGTTTTCCGGACACGTCTGAACAGCGGGCGACCTGCGGGTGACGGTGGCACGGCGGGTGGAATTCAGACGAACATTTCGCGGTGGTGCAGATCACCGGGGGCGGATCCGGTTTCGAAGTAGGTGCGGAAGACCCGGGCGGCGGCGCCGAAGTCGAAGACCTCGCCGGGGTAGATGTAGGTGTCCCGGTCGCCGTGTGGCAGGAAGACGGTCGGCAGGCCGGTGCGGTCGCCGGGGCGGCCCAGCGTGTAGTGGTGCGGTTCACCGTCCACCGTGGTGTGCAGCTGGACCAGCATGGCGTCGGCGGAACCGGCGCAGTGCAAGGCGTTCGTGCCCAGCGTGTAGTCGATGGTGGTGGTGATCTCGTCCGCCGGAACCGGTTCGGGGAGCCGGGTGAGGGTCAGCGAGAAACGGTGGTGGCCGTCCATGCGGCGCATCGGGCGGAGGAAGCTGCCGATGTCCTCGTGCGGTCCGAGGAAGACCTTCAGTCGGTCGCTGTAGGTGACCCGGTGCGTGGTGAGGCCGATTTCAGGGCGGTTGTCCAGTTCGTCGGTGGAGGTGGAGTACGTGGGGAGCAGCCGGCATGCGTCGCCGCCCGAGGACGAGAACATCAGGAGTTCACCTACCCTGCTTGCTAATGGTTACTCGCTGGCTACCCCGGACATCGGGCGTGGGTGGCCATCCATAACAGTGTAGTGACTCAGATCACAGGTATGGGTCACAAATGGGCATGTCACATACGAACGCGAGTGGGAGCAGACCTCGGGTCCGATTCGTGCCGGTAAATCGGAGTGAGCAGGTCGGCATCGAGTGGTTCTCCGGTCGCTCGGTCGTATCGGACCGCGATCAGGACCGAGAACGGGTGGGTGCCGGCCCGTTCGTGCAGGGTGGACAGCCGGGTCGCCAGCAAACGAACGGCACCCAGGGAGCCGGGCGGGCGCAGCCCGTCGATGAGCAGGACGGTGCCGCGCCGGTCCGGCCGGGGCAGCCGGGCCAGGTAGGCGATATCCCGGGGGTCGGTGCCGGTCGGCCGGTACAGCCGGCGTGCGGCGCGATCCTCGATACCGCGGCGGGTGTCGCCGTTGCGGGTGACGGTGCGCCGCAGGCGCGGGTCGGCGGAGCTGAGCTGACGCAGGGTCGGCGACAGTTCGGGGCCGCCGAGGATCACCAGGCCGTTGCGATTCAGGTCGATGGGCCGTCCGGGGCGGAAGGTTTCCACCGTCGCGGGGAAACCCAGCTGGCGCAGCAGATCTGCGAGTCGATGGGCGGCCGCCGGGTCGGGTGCGCCGAGTAGGCGCCCGGCGCGGACCTCCGGGGCGACAACGGTGAGCGACCCGTGGCCGAAGAACAGCCCTTCCGGGACCGGGCCCTGGGTGCTGACCTGATGGATCCGGGCCCGGGACAGTCCGGCGGCGGCGCCGATCCGGGCAAAGGTCCAGCCCTCGGCATGTAGTTCCCGGATCACCGCGCGGCGGATCCGGGTGAGTTCGTTGATGGTCTGCTGCGCTGCCGCCACCCCGTCGGTAGCCGCTTTGAGCCGCTCGACCTTGTCCTCGATCGCGAAGACTCGCGCCACGTCATCGGCCGACATGTGCGAAGTCTAGACACCTGACCGGGAATCCGTGTAAATCCCGGTTGACGCCGAACGGTGCTGTGCGGCAACGGCAGTCGGAGTGCCGTCCGCAGCAATTGGCGATCGGGTGAGGTGGCCGGGGTTCACGCGGGATGTGGGCGACCATCCGGCAAATCAGACCATACGGTGTGTTATCCCGGGTCAGGTGGCATCCGAATCGATCGGGGGCCGCTCGTTCGGCTGCAGCGGCCGCGGCGTCGGCGGGGTGCTGCCGCTGTCCGGCATGCCGCTGGCGGTGCCGAACAGTTCCTTCTTGTCGGGCACCGCCTTCTCCAGATCGCGCAGCACCGAATCGTCACCGTTCAGCAAGTGCTTGGTGACCGCGGCGCGCGGGCTCATGCTGCGCAGTTCGTTCAGTTCCGCGAGGGGCTTGCGCAGATCGTCGAATTCGGGTCCGAGTTCCTGCTTCAGCTGCGAGGTGGCGCCGGTGGCGTAGTCGCGCACCTGGCGCAGGGCCTGCGTGGTCCATCGGATGGCGCCGGGCAGCCGCTCCGGGCCGAGGATCACGAGGGCGGCGACGAGGAGGACCATCAGCTCGCCCCAGCCGATGTTGCTGAACACGGGTACCAGATTACCCGGGAATCAGTCGGAGGCCATGGTGACAGGTACCTCGACCTGACGACCCTGCCGGATCAGTACCACGATCGTCTCCTGTCCGATCTCCTGCATCTGCTCGGCCACCGTGAACTCCGGGGCACTGGTGACCGCACGGTCGCCGATCCGGATGACTACATCGCCTTCCACAATGCCGGCTGCCGCTGCGGGGCCATCGGCCGTCACATCGGCGATCTCGGCGCCGCTGAGCGCCTCGTTCCCGACGGTGGTGGACCGGGTCCGTGCACCCATCGTCGGATGATGCACCTCCCCGTCCCGGATCAGTGCCTGGGTCACCTCGGTCATCCGGTCCACCGGAATCGCGAAGCCCAGACCGTCGGAACCACCGGTCTGGCTCCGGATGGCGGTGTTGATGCCGATCACCCGGCCCTCGGCATCCACCAGAGCGCCACCGGAGTTGCCGGGGTTGATGGCCGCATCGGTCTGGACGGCATCGATCACCGCATCGGTGTCGGTGCCCTGCCCCTTCAACGGAACCGGGCGATGCAATGCCGACACGATCCCGGAGGTGACGGTTTCGCTCAATCCTTGCGGTGAGCCGACGGCGAGCACGCTGTCGCCGACCCGGACATCGTCGGACTGCCCGAGCTGGGCCACCGTGAGGTTCTCGACATCGACCTTCAGCACGGCCAGATCGGTCTTCTGGTCGCGGCCGACGATCTCGGCGGGTACCCGGGTGTGATCGGAGAACTGCACCCGGATCTTGGCGTTGCCGGAGGTGTCGGTGGCGGCCGGGGAGATCACGTGGTTGTTGGTGACGATGTAGCCGTCCTCGTGCAGTACGACACCCGACCCGGTGCCCGCACCGGCCTGAGCGCTCACCTGGATCGACACCACGGACGGCAACACCGCATTGGCGACCGCCGCGATCGGGCCGTGCTCGCCGACCGGCGCGTCCGACTGCTGCAGGGCTACCTTGCGGGAGGTCAGTGTCGAGGCGGTCTCCGCGGTGATGCGGCCCGCGAAACCACCGATCAGGCCGATGGCGAGCGCGATCGCGGTCAGCAGCGCCAGCGCCTTGGGCGACACCCGCCCACCGAACAGCACCTCGCGGGTGCTGAGCTTGTCCACCGGAGGCTTCGGGGCGGGCAGCGGAGTGTCGACCGCCGGCTTTCCGAGGGCCACCGGCGCGGTCGGGTCCCGCCACGGGTCGGCCGGTTCGGCGACCGGTGCATCGGCGTCGGCCTCAGGTTCCCGCTGCAGCAGTTCGTCCGAGCCGGCAGGCCGACCGAAAGCCTCGGCCAGCACCGTGTCCGGCGGCCGGTTGGCGACCAGGCCCTCGGCGGCGTCGCGCGGGGCCTGCGGCGATTGGTACGGAGCGAAGGAACCGCGCTGGTCTTTCGGGCGGCGGAAGGCGCGCGCGGTGTGCGAGTCGATATGCGGCCGGTGCACCGGACGAGGCGCCAGCACCGGTGCGTCCGGCGGCCGCAGGTTCCCCCTGTTGGCCGCCGAATCCGAGGTGTCGGCCGATCCGGAATTCGTCGATTCGGTGGTCACTCGGGAAACTCTACTTGCGCCACCAGGTGGTCCACCGGGCCACGGTGAACGAATCCGTCAGAAATCCGCGAACGGCCTCGTTGCGGCGCGGTTGTTCGCCGGGCCGGGGCATGCCCGGCAGCTCCGCGAGCGGAATCCGGGTCAGGCTGTCGTGCAGGCTGTGCGGGACCGAGACCTGCCCGGCATGCCGCAGTGCGATCCGGGCCTGCTGCTGGGCGTCGACCTCGGCGGCGCAGTCCGGGCAGGCGGCCAGATGCTCGGCGGCCCGCAGGTACGCGTTCATCCGCAGTTCGCCGTCGACATACGCGGCTACCGCCTCGGTGGCCAGATGTTCGGTGGGGCGAAACCGGGGGGACCGACCGGGCACATTGGCGTCGCCACTCATTTCCGCGTGCATCCTTCCGACCGACATCCGAGCGAATTGCCGCGGCGGTTCGCCGGAACTCACGCCGGAAGCGCGTCGTCGAACCGCTGCTGCACTCCATTATGCGCAAGGTAGTCGCGCAGCGCTTGCCGCCCGCGATGGATGCGGCTGCGCACGGTGCCCATCTTCACGCCCAGCGTGGCGCCGATCTCCTCGTACGACAGGCCCTCGATATCACAGAGGACGACGGCCGCACGGAACTCGGGAGCCAGCGAATCCAGGGCCGACTGCAGGTCGGGATCGAGCCGGGCGTCGTGGTAGACGTCCTCGGGAGTGGGCCCGGACGAGGGCACCCGGTCGTAGTCCTCGGGCAGCGCCTCCATCCGGATCCGGCTGCGGCGGCGGACCATGTCCAGGAAAAGGTTGGTGGTGATCCGGTGCAGCCAGCCCTCGAAGGTGCCCGGCTGGTAGTTGGACAGCGAGCGGAACACCCGGATGAAGGTGTCCTGGGTGAGGTCCTCGGCGTCCTGGGCGTTACCGGAGAGCCGGTAGGCCAGGCGGTAGACCCGGTCGGCGTGCTCGCGGACCAGTTCGTCCCAGGAGGGCATCACGGAGCGGTCGCCGGTCGCGTCGAAGGCGGCGGTACCGGCGAGTTCGGCGGGGTCCGAGCAGTCGGATGCGATGACGGAGTCCTCGGCGTCGGATGGGCGCGATGCAGACGTTCCCTTGACCATCTGGATGGGGACACCTCCTACTCGGGACCGCGACCTGCGGAGCCGGCCGGGTCCGGGTCTGCGAACCTGTGCACCGGTGACAACAAGCATCGGTTTGCCGTTGTTCCCGCTCCGGGTCGCCGCGGTCGGCTCCTCGTGCGTTGTGCCTACTATTTCCTGCGCCGGTGTGTGCCGGGTGTGGAGATCCTGAGGGACACCTGAGAATCGGTCACCTCATGGAGGCGGCCGGTGGCTTAGCCTCATAACCGTGGCATCGAACCCCGTGGCATCCAACCCCGTGGCACTGAACTGGGAGCGCAACCGCGCCTACGTCGAAGAATCCGTGGTCGAGGACGAAGTGCTCCTCGGTGCCCGGGAGCGCGCCGTGGAGCTGGGCGCGGCTCCCATTCCGTCCGCGGTCGGGGCGTTGCTCAGCATGTTCGCGCAGATGCTGCAGGCCCGCGCGGTGGTGGAGGTGGGCACCGGTGCCGGGATCAGTGGACTGTGGTTACTGGACGGCATGCGCGAGGACGGCACGCTGACCACCATCGATTCCGAACCCGAACACCAGCGGGCCGCCCGGGACGCGTTCCGGGCGGCCGAGATCCCGCCGGCCCGGACCCGGTTGATCAACGGCCGCGCCCTCGACGTGCTGCCGCGGCTCGCCGACGAGGCCTACGACCTGGTGTTCGTCGATGCGGTGCCGACCGAGCACCCGGAATACGTGGCCGAGGCCGTGCGGCTGCTGCGTCCCGGTGGCGCGATCCTGCTGCACAATGCCCTGCTCGGCGGCCGGGTGCCGGATCCGGCCCAGCGCGACCCCGCCACCCACGCGGTGCGCACCGCGACCCGGACGCTGGCCGAGGACCCGGACCTGACCAGTGTGCTCATCCCGGTGGGCGACGGACTGCTGTGCGCGTCCCGCTGCTGATTGCTATGTGGAAAATCACATAGGGTGTGGCGGCGGTTCACACCCAGACCCCCTTGCCGACCGTCACCACGCCGCCGTGGCTCACCGCGAATCGTTCCCGGTCGCGTTCGGTGTCCACACCGATGATCTCGCCCTCGCCGACCAGGACGTTCTTGTCCAGGATGGCGTGCCGTACCACCGCGCCGCGCCCGACCCGCACCCCGGGCATCAGCACGCTGCCCTCGACGGTCGCACCGTCGTCGATCACGACATTGCTGCTCAGAACGGAATTGCGGACGGTGGCCGCGGACAGGATGGAACCGGCGCCCACGATCGACTCCTGCGCCAGCCCGCCGTGGGCGAACTTGGCCGGCGGCAGATTCTCCGCCGCACCGCGGATCGGCCAATGCTTGTTGTAGAGGTTGAACACCGGATGCATCGACACCAGATCCATGTGCGCGTCGTAGAACGCATCGATCGTGCCGACGTCGCGCCAGTAGCCGCGGTCGCGTTCCGTGGCACCGGGCACATCGTTGTCGGCGAAGTCGTACACCGCGGCCTCACCGGCGGCCACCAGCGCCGGAATGATGTCGCCGCCCATATCGTGATCGGAATCGGAGTTCTCCGCATCTGCGCGAATGGCGTCCACCAGCACCTTGGTGGTGAAGACGTAGTTGCCCATCGACGCGAAGGTGGTGTTCGGATCATCGGGCGTCCCGGGCGGATGCGCGGGCTTCTCCAGGAACTGGGTGATCCGGCCGGACTCGTCGGAATCGATACAGCCGA
Source organism: Nocardia sp. KT25-26 (assembly GCF_056627695.1). Classification (NCBI taxonomy): domain Bacteria; kingdom Bacillati; phylum Actinomycetota; class Actinomycetes; order Mycobacteriales; family Nocardiaceae; genus Nocardia; species Nocardia sp. KT25-26. The sequence goes on from NZ_CM152813.1 coordinate 1,377,403, forward strand.
ATCCGCCGGCCTCGCTGCGCGGAACGCGGATACCCGCGACGGTGACACCGGCGCCGGAGGTGATGTGGTCGGCCACCATCTGCTCGGGATCCATCCGATAGACGTGGTCGGCGCCGAACACTACGATGTAATCGGGGTCCTCGTCGTAGATCAGGTTGAGCGATTGCATGATCGCATCGGCACTGCCGGTGTACCAGCGTGGGCCGAGCCGTTGCTGTGCCGGAACCGGCGTGATGTATTCACCGGTGAAACCGGACAGTCGCCAGGTCTGCGAGATGTGCCGGTCCAGCGAATGCGATTTGTACTGGGTGAGCACGCACAGCCGCAGATACCCGGCATTGACCAGATTGCTGAGCACGAAATCGATCAGGCGATAGGCCCCGCCGAACGGCACCGCCGGCTTGGCCCGGTCGGCCGTGAGCGGGAAGAGGCGTTTGCCCTCGCCACCGGCGAGCACGATCCCGAGTACGTGCGGCTGGCTCCTCACCCTGTCAAAATACCGCCTGTGGTACCCGGCAGGGCGTGCCGACTCGGCGGGGCACCGCGGGTGTGGCCCGGACCGGCGGATGCGTCTACGTTGTATCGGTGAGTTTGCGCGTCGCCATGCTTACCCGCGAATACCCGCCCGAGGTGTACGGCGGTGCCGGCGTGCATGTCACCGAACTGACCGGCCGGTTACGCAAGCATTGTGAGGTCACCGTGCACTGCATGGGCGTGCCGCGCACCGGTGCGGTGGTGCACGGCGCCGACCCCATGCTCTATGCGGCCAATCCGGCCCTGCAGATGATGTCGGCCCAGCTGCGGATGGCCGATGCCACCGCCGGGAGCGATGTGGTGCATTCGCACACCTGGTACACCGGCCTGGCCGGGCACCTCGCCGCCGACCTGTACGGCATCCCGCATGTTCTGACCGCCCATTCACTGGAGCCGCGGCGGCCGTGGAAGGCGGAGCAGCTCGGCGGCGGGTATCGGTTGTCCTCCTGGTCCGAACGCAATGCCATGGAGAACGCCGCCGCGGTGATCGCCGTCAGCGCCGGGATGCGCCGGGACGTGCTGGACGCCTACCCCGGGATCGATCCGGGCCGGGTCCATGTGGTGCACAACGGGATCGATGCCGAGGTCTGGCACCCCGGCCCGCCCGATCCGGGGGCGGACCCGTTACCGGCCCGGCTGGGGCTGCGCGACGACCTGCCGATCGCCGCCTTCGTCGGCCGGATCACCCGCCAGAAGGGGGTGGCGCATCTGCTGGCCGCGGCCCGCGATATCGACCCGGACATCCAGCTGGTGCTGTGTGCCGGCGCACCGGACACCCGGGAACTCGCGGCCGAGGTGGCGGCCGCGGTCGACGAACTGCAGGCCACCCGCGGCAATGTGTTCTGGGTGCGGGAGATGCTGCCCACCGAACAGGTGCGCCAGGTGCTCGCGGCGGCCTCGGTATTCATTTGTCCCTCGGTGTACGAACCGCTGGGCATCGTGAACCTGGAGGCGATGGCCTGTGGAACGGCCGTGATCGCCTCCGACGTCGGCGGCATCCCCGAGGTGGTGACCGACGGCGAGACCGGCACTCTGGTGCACTTCGATTCCGGGGCGTCCCGCGACTACGAGCGCGGGCTCGCGGCCGCCGTCGAGGCCATCGCAGGTGACCCCGCCCGAGCCCGCGCCTACGGCGCGGCCGGCCGTCGCCGCGCCGTCGAACAGTTCGACTGGGCACAGGTCGCGGAGCGGACCGTCGCCGTGTACGACCGAGTACGGGGCGGATCCGGGTAACGCGTTCGGACCCTCGGGTGGCCCATTCGTCCTGGTGGGCCGGCGGCGTGGTGTCCGCGCGTGCCGAGCGCTCGGGTGAGGTGGCCCTGTCGTCCTGGTGGGCCGGCGGCACGACGTCCGGATGCCGACGCGCGGGGCGGGCCGGCCCGGTCGGTAAGGAGGGCTCTCCGGCTCGCTGGTCGAGGCGGGCCCAGCAGCGGTGGGTGGGGTCATCCGCTCGGGGGTTACCAGCTAAGGGATCAGACGGGGCGGATGGGTGGGGACCGGTGGTCGAGGCGGTGACGTGACACTGGCAGCCCTGCTGGCATCTCCGGTCGTCGGGGCCCAGGAAGCAGCGGCGGCAAACTGGGGCGATCGCCGAAGTGCGCCGGCTGTTCCGTCGCAGCCGGTGGCCCGCACGGATCGGCAGCGGCGTGCCGTGCGCTGACGGTGCGGGGCCCGCCGGTGCTCAGCCTGTCGGTATCAGGCCGGTGCGTAGGTGGCGACCGTAACCGAGGCGGTGACGGTGGCACTGCCGGAGGCCGGGGTGGCACTGCCGGGAGCCTGGGCAACCCTGTCGGGGGCAGGCGTGGCACTGTCGGGGGAGCGCGTGAGGGCGTCGATGCGCGGGTCGTCGGCCGGGGTCGTGTGGAAGGCAGACGGGCCCATTGCCACCACTGCGGTGATGTCGGACCGGGTCAGCTGCATCGGATACTCGAGCACCTGGCGGTCGATTCGGGTGAACCGGGCGGACAGGGTGGCGGCGAGCCGCTGCTCCTTGTCCGGGTCGACCCGGATCATGTCCAACGGTTCGATCAGTTCGGCCAGATGCCGGTCGGTGGGGGTGACCACCACGAACCGGCCGTCGGGGCGCAGGACTCGGGCGACTTCGGCGGGGTTGCGCGGTGCGAACACCGACAGCACTGTGCCCAGGACGCCGCCCCGGATCGGCAGGCCCCGCCAGGCATCGGCGAGGACGGCCGCCATGCGCGGATGGGCCCGGGCGGCCCGGCGCACGGCGGGCTTGGCCACGTCGAGCGCGATGCCGCGGGCCGCGGGCTGGGCGTCCAGGGCCCGCGCCAGATAAAACCCGGTCCCGGCACCGACCTCGAGCATCGGTCCGGGCCCGGCGGCTCCGGCCGCGGCCATTGCGATCGGATCGAAATGGCCGGCGCGCTGGAAGGCGGTCCGGGCATCCAGCATGTCCGCCGTGTCGCCGGTCATCTTCGTCGCCGCACCGGTCAGCAGCCCGACATAGCCCTGCCGGGCGATATCGAAGCTGTGCCGGCGTTCGCACCGCAGTGCCTGCCGGGCGGGGTCGGCGTCGAGTGGGCGGCCGCACTCCGGACAGGCCAGGAGTGCCGCCGTTTCCGTCAGCGCCGTCAGCTGGTGACGCTCTTCAGCTCGTCGCCGAGTGCTGCAGCCTCGTCCGGTGTGAGTTCGACGACCAAACGCCCGCCACCCTCGAGTGGAACCCGCATGACGATTCCACGACCTTCCTTGGTTGCCTCGAGGGGACCGTCCCCGGTACGGGGCTTCATGGCCGCCATCCTCTGCTCCCTCCAGATCTGCGCGGTGTTCTGCGCACTCTTTCTCGACTTACCGGTTGTCGCCAACCGGTGGGCGCACCGGGTGTTCGGTGTGCCACACCGGCCCTATTCTTCCCTATCGCCGATCCGGCCGGACATCTGACTTCGAAATGTAACCGCGGAGTCGGTCGGCTACCCGGCCGCACTGACCCAGCAACCGGCCAGATGATCGTCGACCATTCCGGTGGCCTGCATCAGCGCATAGGCCGTCGTCGGGCCGACGAACCGGAACCCGCGACGCTTCAATTCCTTTGCCAGAGCGGTGGATTCACTGGTCACCGCGGGTACGTCGACAGCCGACTCCGGGCGCGGCCTCGGCGGTGGCGCAAACGACCAGATCAGCTCGTCCAGATCGACGGCACAGTCGCGGGCAACTACGGCGTTTGCGATCACCGCCTCGATCTTGGCGCGATTTCGGACGATCCCCGGGTCGGCCAGCAGCCGGTCCACATCATCGGTGCCGAATTCGGCGACCGCGGCGATCCGGAAGTCCGCGAACGCCGCGCGGAAGGCCGGCCGCTTGCGCAGAATGGTCAGCCAGGAAAGGCCGGACTGGAAAGCCTCCAGGCTCATCCGTTCGAACATGGCATCGGTGCCGTGCAGTGGGCGGCCCCATTCCCGGTCGTGGTAGTCCCGGTACAGCTGTCCGGTGGCCCAGGGGCACCGCAGCCGCCCGTCCGGTCCGGCTTCGGGGCCGGTCATCGCCGGCCCGGACCGGTGCCGGGCACGACGCCGGAGTGCTCCCGGCGGGCCTGGGCCAGCTCGGCCTGCAGCTCATCGATCCGGGTGGCCAGCCGCTCCAGCGCCCAGTCCACTTCGGCCGCCTTGTAGCCCCGCACCACCTGCTGGAACTTCAGCGAACGCACATCGGCCCCGCTGACCCCGCGGGCGGGCAGCACGGTGGCGGTGGTGCCGCCGGGCAGCGGCCCCAGCTCCTCGGACCGGCCGAACACCGCACTCGCCATCAGGAACAGCACCGCAGCCACCAGTCCGACGATGACCACGTAGAGAAGCAGGGTATGCATGAGCTACACCCTACGAGCCGCCCCCGACAGCTACCGGGGTGTACTACAGGTTGCGGGTGGTGTCGATGCCGAGCGACATACCGGCCAGACCGCGGCGGCGCACCGAGAGCTTCTCGGCGACTTCGCGCAGTGCGACGGCGGCCGGGCTGTCCGGATCGCGCAGCACCAGCGGCGTGCCGTCGTCGCCCGCTTCGCGCAGCTCCTGTTCGATCGGTACCTGGCCGAGCAGCGGCACGGTGGCGCCGACCGCCTGGGTGAGCCGATCGGCCACCGCCTGGCCGCCGCCGGAGCCGTAGAGCTCCATCCGGTTGCCGTCGGGCAGATCCAGCCAGGACATGTTCTCCACCACGCCGGCGATCCGCTGGCGGGTCTGCAGCGCGATCGCCCCGGCCCGCTCGGCGACCTCGGCGGCGGCCGGCTGCGGGGTGGTGACCACCAGGATCTCCGCGTTCGGGATCAGCTGGGCGATGGAGATGGCGACGTCGCCGGTGCCGGGCGGCAGGTCCAGCAGCAGCACGTCCAGATCGCCCCAGAACACGTCGGCCAGGAACTGCTGCAGCGCCCGGTGCAGCATCGGCCCGCGCCACACCACCGGGGTGTTGCCCTGGGTGAACTGCGCGATCGAGATCATCTTCACGTCGTGTGCGATCGGCGGCATGATCATCCGCTCGACCTGGGTGGGCCGGGCGTCGGTGCCGAGCATCCGCGGGATCGAGTGTCCGTAGATGTCCGCGTCGAGCACACCGACCGAGAGTCCGCGCTCGGCCATCGCGACGGCCAGGTTCGCGGTGACACTGGACTTGCCGACACCGCCCTTACCGGACGCCACCGCGTACACCCGGGTCAGCGACCCGGGCTGGGCGAACGGGATGACCGGCTCGCTGGAGTCGCCGCGCAGCTGCTTGCGCAGTTCGGTGCGCTGTTCGTCGCTCATCACGTCGAGGTCGACGGTGACCGCGCCGACGCCGGTCACATCGGCCACGGCGGTGCTCACCCGCTGCACGATCTCGGTGCGCAGCGGGCATCCCGAGGTGGTCAGGTAGACGTCGACGTGGACATCGCCGTTGTCGGCGATGGTGATGTCCTTGACCATGCCCAACTCGGTGATCGGCTTGCGGATCTCCGGGTCGTCGACCTTCGCGAGCGCCGCCCGCACGTCCGCTTCCGTTACCACTGGCATATGCCCGATGGTAGTGGTGTCAGATCCGCGGCAGGTTCCCGGGCTGCGGAGCCACCCCGTCGGCGTACGAACCGGCCCAGGCCATCACATTGGCGACGTAGGCCATCGAGTTGTTGTAGCGCAGGATCGCCTTGGTCTGCTGGGCGAGGTCACGCATGTCGAGGCCGCCGTCGCACAGGTACCGACCCGCGGTGAGGGAGGCGTCGTAGAGATTCTGCGGATCGGCCACACCGTCCCCGTTGCCGTCGGCGGCGTAGTGCGTCCATGTCTCGGGCAGAAACTGCATCGGGCCGACGGCCCGGTCGTATCCGGCGATTCCGTCCAGGGCGCCGCCGTCGGAGTCGTGGATGACCCGGTTGCCGGCGAGGCTGCCGTCCAGGACCGGGCCCATCACCGCGTCGATCGGGTTGCCGTCGGCATCGGCTTTGCCGAACGCGTGGGTGGATTCGACCCGGCCGATCCCCGCGAGGAGGTTCCAGGACATGTTGCAGCCCGGGTTCTCGGCCGCGAGGGTGCGTTCGGCGGTGCGATAGGCGTCCATCGCGATGCCCGGCATGCCGAGCGGCCCGTCCGGGATCCCGGCGATCTCCCGGCCCTCGGGCAGGGCAACGGATTTCACCTCGGGGTCGACCGCGGGGGACTGCTGGGCCATGGCGTGCATCGTGGCATCCGGTGCGGCGTCGTCGGCGGCTGCGGCCGGTGCTGCGCCCGCGAGCTGTGGCGCGTCGCCGGGGTCGAGTTCGTCGTCGCCGCCCGGGAGTTCGTTGCCGAGCAGGGCGGTCGGGGTGTCGGCGGTCCCGGCCTCGGCGGCGGTGACCCCGACCAGGCCCACCGGTAGCAGGCCGGTCAGCGCGAGCAGGGAACTGCGCCGGATGGTGGTGGCCGGTTGTTTCCGGTGCCGGCCCGGGTTGCGCGCCCCGGCTCGTTCCGGGTCCGGTTGTGCGGCGGGGTATCCGGCATCGGTGGTGGCGGCCAGGTCGACCGGGGCGAGGTACGGGCGCGGCGGTTCGGGGTGGCGATGGTGGTAGCCGTAGTTGCCGTCGTCGAACGCGGTGGGCGGCCAGGCGGCGTCGTCGGCGCTGCCCCAGGCGACACCGGCGGAAACGAGTTCGGATGGTGCATAGTGTGCGCTGCGGTAATCGGTCGCAGTCGGCTGTTTCCGGTGACGCCCCACGGTGCGGTGACCTCCTCAACCATGTTGGATGAGTTCAGGTTACCGCACCCGAGACCTTTTCGTTACCCCTTCGTGATGAAATTTTCGGGTCGATATCGGGCCGGTCTCAACCGACCGGAGGCAGCACCGGCAATGGGATGACCACGCCGCCGGGCAGCGTGACCGCGGGCGGCGGTGGGGGAGCGGGAACGGGAGCCGGCGCCGGTTCCGGTGCGGCGGGTTCCGGTGCCGGCACGCCCGGTTCCGGGGTCTGGACCGGCAGCTGTTCGGCCGGTGCCGCCGGTGCGGGGGCGCCCGGTGCGTCGGGTGGCGCCTCGGCCGGTTTCGGCGCGCAGGCCGGTTCCGGTGCTGCGGGCGCAGCCGGTTCGGCGAGATCGGCGCCGAACCGCTGTTCGACCGGCACCGCGGGCTCCGGCGCAGCGGCCCCGGGGGCGGCGGGTTTCGGCATCGGCGCCGGAACCGCCTCCACAACACACGGATTCGGCGGTGGTGGGGGCGGCGGGCAGAAGATCCCGCACGGGATCGGCGGCAGGCCGGGCAGCGTGATCATCACCTCGGTCGGGGTGGTGACCGTCGGAGTGTCCGGCGGCAGCTCGGCGGCGGTCCCGGGTGGTGCGGCGGTGGTTCCCGGCTGGTTACCGGTGGTGGCCTGCATCGGCGCCGCGGCCAGCAGCGGCGCACTGCCGGGCGGCACCAGGTCCGGCGCCACCGGCACCGGTTTCGGCGCCCCGCCGGTGCGGTAGGCCTCCGACCAGCTCAGCACGTTCGCGGCGTAGGACATCGAATTGTTGTAGCGCAGCACCGCGCGATACCGCTGCGAGACATCGCGCAGGTCCATCCCGCCCGAGCACAGGTACTTCCCCGCGCCCAGCGCGGCATCGAACACGTTGTGCGGATCGGCGACCCCGTCGCCGTTACCGTCCGAGGAGTACCGGCTCCAGGTGCTCGGCAGGAACTGCATCGGGCCGACGGCCCGCACGAAGCCACCGCCGGCGGCGGGGATGATCTCGTTACCGGGCAGCGTGCCGTCCAGTGCGGGGCCGAAGATCGGGTCGGTGGTGGTCCCGGCCGAATCGGTGGCCCCGCCACTGGCGTGCCCCGACTCGATCCGGCCGATTCCGGCCAGCAGGTTCCAGGTGAGCCCGCAGCCGGGCTGTGCGGACTGCAGGGCCAGTTCCGCATTGCGGTAGGCAGCCAGCACGATCTCCGGAATGCCCAGGGTGCCGCCGGTGTCCGGCAGGGTGATCTCGTGCAGCGGTACCGTCCCGGCGAACGGGGGCAGGCCGCCGGACGCCGGTTCGAGGGCCCGGAGGGTGCGCGGGCGTTCCGGGGAGACCGGGAGCAGGCCGACGGTCCGGGACTGCTGCTCGGACCGGTCCTCGGCGGCATCGTCCACGGTCGCCGCCGAGGCGGCCAGGCGTGCGGGATGTGCCTTGGGGGTGGTTCGCTCCGGGGCGGTGTGCACCGCGGACCCCGACGCCACCAGACCGGCTACGACCAGGGCCGACATCGTTATCGGAGCTGAGATTCGCATTCGGCCACACCAACCCTCTACGTCGTAGCAGCGGTGCCGGAGACCATTCCCCGCCCGGCCCACTCTTCGGCAACGTGATCCAGGTTACCCATCGGTCACGGTGTTGTAGAGCATTTGCGGTCATCGATCGGTATCCGGTGACGAAATGGGGTTCTCACCCGCCTTCTGACCGGACCTTTTCTTGCGACCGGCCTTCTTCGGCGGTGCCTGCTCGGGCGTGCCACCGGCGGCCGTTACCGTGTCGATACGGTCCAGCACCTCGCGGATCTCGTCCAGTTCGCGGCGCAGATAGTCGCGGGTGGTCACATCGCCGACCGCCAGCCGCAGGGCGGCCAGTTCTCGGGCCAGGAACTCGGTATCGGCCTTGGTCTGGGCGGCGCGCAGCCGGTCCTCCTCGAGGGACACCTTGTCCCGGTTGTCCTGGCGGTTCTGGGCCAGCAGGATCAGTGGCGCCGCATACGCCGCCTGGGTGGAGAAGGCCAGGTTGAGCAGGATGAACGGGTACGGGTCCCACCGCAGCGCCACCACGAAGACATTGAGCACGATCCACACCACGACGACGACCGTCTGGATCGCCAGATAACGGCCGGTGCCCAGGAACCGGGCCACCCGTTCGCTGCTGCGGGCGAACCGCTCCGGATCCCAGTCGACCCGGAAACCGGTGCCCCGGGGTGTTTCGAGGCGCTGCCGCGCCGGATTCTTGTCGGTCATCTCAGGCCCTCACCGGACAGTTCGTCGTGCCGCCAGTCCTCGGGTAGCAGATGGTCGAGGACGTCGTCGACGGTGACCGCGCCGAGCAGATGGTTCCGGGCATCCACCACGGGGCCGCAGACCAGATTGTAGATGGCGAAGTACCTGGTCACCGCGGACAACGGCTGGTCGGGTTGCAGGGGAGTCAGGTCGTCGTCGACGAGTCCGCCGACCAGGTGCGCGGGTGGTTCGCGCAACAGCCGCTGGAAGTGCACGCAGCCGAGGTACCGGCCGGTCGGGGTGGCGGTCGGCGGGCGGACCACGAAGACCATCGACGCCAGCGCCGGCGTCAGATCCGGGTCGCGGACCCGGGCGAGGGCCTCGGCGACCGTGGTCGACGGACTGAGGATCACCGGTTCCGGCGTCATCAGGCCGCCCGCGGTGTCGGGGGAATGCTCCAGCAGCCGGCGGACCGGTTCGGACTCCTCCGGATCCATCAGCGCGAGCAGCGATTCCTTCTCGTTCTCGGGTAGTTCGCCGAGCAGATCGGCGGCATCGTCGGGGTCCATCGCCTCCAGCACATCCACGGCCCGGCCGGCGTCGAGGTGGGCGAGTAGGTCGATCTGATCGTCGTCCGGCAGCTCCTGGACGACGTCGGCGAGTCGTTCGTCGTCGAGGGCCTCGGCGACCTCGAGCCGCCGCTTCTCCGGCAGTTCCCGCAGGCTGTGCGCGACATCGGCGGGGCGGCGGCCCTCGAACTGGGTCAGCAGCTGGGCGACGTCCTGTTCGGTGCGTTCCAGGTGATCCTGGGTCAGCCCGCTCACCTGGGACCAGTCCACCACGTGCACGGCCCGCCGGCGGCCGAGACGGCGATGGCCGCGCACCGCGATCCGGGCGATCAGCCAGTCCCGGCTGCGGGTCTGTTCGATGAGCAGATCCACCACGTACACGTCGACGCCGAGCAGGTCCGGCAGGTCCGGATCGTGCACCCGGACCCGGGTGTCCAGGATCTGTGCCAGGGCCAGCAGTTCATCGGGCCGAGGAGTGAACCGGCGCAGGCTGACGGTGCCGGTGCCGAGGGTTACCACCCCCGGTTCGATCGCGGTGACCCGCAGCATCGGGACGAAAATCCTGCGGCGCGTGAGCAGTTCGACGACCAGGCCGTGCACCCGGGGCTGCCGGTGCTCGCCGCGGACGGCCACGACGACATCGCGGATCCGGCCGATAGACTCCCCGTCGGGGCCCAGCACGGCCAGGCCCGCCAGCCTGGCCACGTACACCCTGGTAGCTGCCATGACTGCCAGGCTAAGGGAACAAGAGGAGAAGCTCGTGAAGCCTCGTCGCTCGGTGCTCGCCGTACCCGGCAGCAATCCCAGGATGATCGGCAAGGCCAAGGGGTTGCCGGCCGATGCGGTGTTCCTCGATCTCGAGGATGCGGTGGCGCCGGCCGCGAAGGCCGCCGCCCGCGCCAATATCGTCGCCGCATTGCACGAATCCGGCTGGGGTGAGCAGCTGCGGGTGGTCCGGGTGAACGACTGGACGACCCAGTGGACCTACGCCGATGTGATCACCGTGGTGGAGGGCGCCGGGACCGAGCTGGACGCGATCCTGCTGCCGAAGGTCACCGACGCCGGCCAGATACGGGCACTGGACCTGCTGCTGAGCCAGCTCGAACGGGCCAACGGGCTGGAACCCGGCCGGATCGGGATCGAGCCGCAGCTGGAGAATGCGCTCGGCCTGCGCAATATCGACGACATCGCCACCGCCAGCCCCCGGGTGCAGACCCTGGTCTTCGGTCCCGCCGATTTCATGGCCAGCATCAACATGCGCACCCTGGTGGTGGGGGAGCAGCCGCAGGGCTACGACACCGGTGATGCGTATCACCACATCCTGATGACCATCCTGCTCACCGCCCGCGCCCACGGGCTGCAGGCGATCGACGGACCGTACCTGCAGATCCGCGATCTCGACGGGTTCCGCCGGGCGGCCGCGCGCACCGCGGCACTCGGCTTCGACGGCAAGTGGGTGCTGCATCCGACCCAGATCGAGGCCGCCAACGAGATCTTCAGCCCGCGGCAGGCCGACTACGACCGGGCCGAGGAGATCCTGGCGGCCTACGAGTTCCACACCTCGGCGGCCGGCGGCGCGCGGGGTGCGGTGATGCTCGGTGACGAGATGATCGACGAGGCGAGTGCGAAAATGGCGCGCGTGATCGCGGACAAGGGGCGCGCGGCCGGAATGGTGCCGACCTCGCGCACAATGGAACCATGACGAATCCCATGGGCAACTCGGGCCGGGGCCGGCAGGGGCTGCCGACGCCGCCGTCGGGCTGGCCGGTCGGCTCCTATCCGACCTATGCGGAGGCGCAGCGCGCTGTCGACTACCTGGCCGACAAGCAATTCCCGGTACAGAACGTGACGATCGTCGGCGTGGATCTGATGCAGGTAGAACGGGTGCTGGGCAGACTGACCTGGGGCAAGGTGCTGGGCGGGGGAGTTGTCTCCGGAGCCTGGCTCGGCCTGTTCCTCGGTGTGTTGTTGAGCCTGTTCACCACCGGGGGCGTGCTGGGGCCGCTGATGGTCGGTCTGCTGGGTGGCATCGTATTCGGCGTGATCACCACCTCGATCCCCTATGCGATGACCAAGGGGCAGCGCGACTTCTCCTCGACGATGCAGCTGGTCGCCGGCCGCTACGACGTCCTGTGCGACCCGCGGACGGCCGAACAGGCCCGCGACATGCTGGCCCGATTGGCGCTGTGACCGATGGATGTGGTGGATCGGGTCCGCACGGCGGTGCTGGACCATTTCGGGGTGGAGCGGGCGGCCGTCGATGCCGCATCGGTGACCTTCCTGGGCTTGGAGCCGATCGAGATCCTGCGGATCCCGGGCGACGGTGCGGTGCACTACGCGACCCTGGGTGGTAGCCGGCACCCGATGGGTGACCCCGGTGACGCACACGCCGATCCGGTGCGCGGCCCGCGCGCCGAGCTGGTGCTGACGCTGCTGGCCGGCCTGGGTGCACAGGCCGGGATCGTGCGATCGCTGGGTGTGCTGGTGGCCGCCCCTGCGGTGGAAGGCGTGGTGCTGCAGGAGGATGCGCTGATCGATCTGGGTGAGCCGCTGTGGCAGGGCGCACCGTTCACCGCGGTCCTGCTCGGGGCCGGCGAGATCACGCCCGTGCCGCTGCCGGACCCGGCCGAACCGGTGCAGTACCTCGCGGTGACCCCGGTGACCGCGACCGAGGCCGCCTGGGTCCGGGTGCGCGGGGCGCAGGCCCTGCGGGACGCCTGGGCGGAGGCCGGGATCGATGTGCGCGATCCGGACCGCAAAGCGGTGAACCTGTAGCCGCGGTACCGACCGCGGGTCGGCCTACAACCAGTTGTTGCGGCGGAAGGTGACGAACAGCAGCCCGCAGAGACCGAGCATGAGCCCGATCACCGCCGGATACCCCCACACCCACTGCAGTTCCGGCATGTGCGCGAAGTTCATCCCGTAGACCCCGGCGATCATGGTCGGTACCGCGGCCATCGCCGCGTAGGCGGAGATCTTGCGCATATCGGTGTTCTGCTGGACGCTGATCTTCGCCAGTGCCGCGCCGACCAGCGAACTCAGCGTCTCGTCGAAATAGGAGATGTGCTCGGCGACGGCGGTGTGGTGATCGGCCACATCGCGCAGATAGCGGCGGATCTCCTTGGGGATCGGCAGATCCTTGGTTCCGGTCAGGTACTGCAGGGGCAGTCCCAGCGGCACCACGGCGCGCTTCAGCTCGACCACTTCGTGTTTGAGCTGATAGATCGGGCCGATATCCATCCGGTCGCTCGGGGTGAACACCGTCTCCTCCATCAGGTCGACGTCCTCGTCCACCGATTCGGCGACCGCGACGTAGGAATCGACCACATGGTCGGCCACGGCGTGCAGTACCGCGGCCGGGCCCAGCGCCAGCTGTTCCGGGCGATGCTCGAGCGCATGCCGCACACCGGTCAGCCGGGTGTGTTCACCGTGCCGGACGACGACCGCGAAATCCGCGCCCAGGAACACCATGATGTCCCCGGTCTCGACGATCTCGCTGACCGTCATCCGCTCGTGCGGCCGGTAGGCGACGGTCCGCATCACCAGGAACAGCGTGTCGTCGTAGCGTTCGAGCTTGGGGCGTTGATGCCCGTGTACGGCGTCCTCGACCGCCAGCGGATGCAGGCCGAAGATTTCGGCGATCTCGCCCATCTGCCGGTCGTCCGGATCGTGCAGCCCGACCCAGGTGAACCCGGAATTGCGGGAGCGCACCTCGGCCAGTGCCGCGGCGGGGGTGAACCGGCCCGGCAGCCGCCTGCCGTTGTCGTAGACCGCGCAGTCCACGATCGCGCGGGCGGTCGGCACCGGGATCGCCCGGCGTTCGGGAGGCGGTTTCGCGGCGCCCCGGAACGGCGGCATCGACGGCATACGCCGATGCTACGGCGGTGCCGCCGGATCGGCGGGTAACCCGCGGACCGGTGGTGAGCCGGATGGGGTATCGGACCGCCTGTAAGACTGGATGGGTGCGCATCGACCTGCATACCCATTCCACCGCCTCCGACGGCACCGACAGTCCGGCCGAGCTGGTCCGCCGGGCCGCGGACGCCGGGCTGGATGTCGTCGCGATCACCGACCACGACACCACCTCCGGCTGGGCCGAGGCGGTGGCCGCCCGCCCCACCGGGTTGGCGCTGGTCCGCGGCATGGAGATGTCGTGTGTCGGCCGGGGCGAGGACGGCGGGCCGGTGCCGGTGCATCTGCTGGCCTACCTGTTCGATCCGGACGATGCCGGATTCGCCCGGGAACGCGAGCGGCTGCGCGCCGAGCGCACCGGCCGGCTCCGGGCGATGGCGGAGGCGATGGCCGCCGACGGACTGCCGGTCGACGCCGACGAGGTGCTGGCGGCGGCGGGCCCCTCGGCCGGTCGGCCGCATCTGGCCCGGGCGCTGGTGCGGGCCGGGGTGGTGCCGAGCGTCGATGCCGCGTTCACCGACCTGCTGGCCGCGCACAGCCCGTACTACGTGGCGAAGGCGGATACCCCGCTGTCCCGGGCCGTGGCGATGATCGCCGCGGCCGGCGGGGTGAGCGTGCTCGCGCACACCCGGGCCCGCAAGCGCGGGGCACTGCTGGCGCTGGACGAAATCCACCGGCTGGCCGGGCAGGGCCTGACCGGGCTGGAGGTCGAACACCCGGACCACACCGCCGCCGACCGGGAATTGCTCGGCGAGATCGCCGCCGATACCGGCCTGGTAGCGACCGGCTCCTCGGATTATCACGGCACCAACAAGTCGATCGAGCTCGGCGCGGAGACCACCGCGGTGGAACAGTTCGAGGTCCTGGCCGGAAAGGCGGGCGGGGTGCCGGTGATCGGATGGTGACGGCACTGCGCGCGCTGAGCGGCGTGGTCGCCGGTGGGCTGGTGGTCCTCGGCGGGGTGGTCGCGGTGGTTGCCGTGCTGGGTGCGCGCCGCGACTTTCCGGGACCGGGGGCCGAATCGCTGCTCTGGCATCTCACTGCCGCCTTCCTGGCCGTGGCAGCACAGATCTATTCGGATAAGCGTCGGGGACTTGCTGCTCTTGTCGGTCCCGTGGTTGTCCTCGTCTCGGCGTCCGCTCTGCTGTGGACACAATGGTGGAATTGATGCCCGCGCCGCCGGTGCGCACCGGCGGGTCCGGCTGCGAGAGAGTCGACGAGGTCCGGGTGCGCCCGGTGCCGATCCGGTGGCTCACCGTGCGGCAGCCCGCGCCGGTGGGGTAACTCACCGGTGGGCTCGGCCGAACAGCGAGTTTCCGCTTACGTCGCGGTAATTCCGCGGCCTTACGCTCGGAGAATGAGGCGGCGCGCACACTGTGGAACCCGGTTTGGCAACTCGCCGGTCGGGCTGGCAGAATATTGCGGATTCCGTTCCCATGCCACCGCCGGGTTCGGGAACCCTGGGGACCACCCGAGCGCGACGCACCGTCGCGGCGGAGGATCCCCCGTTTGTCCTCCGGACCACCCGTCCGGTTCCGCTCGGCGGATCAGTGCCGCAACGTCGCCTCCGGCAGCTTCTCCCCGCATGCCCGGAACATTTCCGTCAGCGCACCCGATGAGCGTCGTACAAGCCCCCAGTTCCGAATACCCGGCGGTAACCGTCCCCCGGTTGAGCCCGACTCGAGCAGGAGTGAAATCGTGTCCTCTGTGACTGACGCACCGAATGCCACTGCGACCCCCCAGGCCGATGATGCTGCGAGCCTCGCGGCGATCACGTCCGACGAGATCTTCGCGGGTCACCTCGGTGGCAAGCTGTCGGTCGAGTTGAGTGCGCCGCTGGACACGCAGCGGGATCTGTCGATCGCCTACACGCCGGGCGTGGCCCAGGTCAGCCGCGCGATCGCTGAGGACGAGGCTCTGGCCAAGCGCTACACCTGGACCGACCGGCTGGTCGCGGTGGTCAGCGACGGGACCGCGGTGCTCGGGCTCGGTGATATCGGGCCGCGGGCCTCGCTGCCGGTGATGGAGGGCAAGGCCGCGCTGTTCAAGAAGTTCGCCGGCCTGGATTCGATTCCGCTGGTCCTCGACACCAAGGATGTCGACGAGATCGTCGAGACCCTGATCCGGCTGCGGCCCAGCTTCGGCGCGGTCAACCTGGAAGACATCTCCGCCCCGCGCTGCTTCGAGATCGAGAAGCGGGTCGTGGAGGCCCTGGACTGCCCGGTGATGCACGACGATCAGCACGGCACCGCCATCGTGGTGCTGGCCGCGCTCAAGGGCGCGGCCGCCCAGCAGGGCCGGGACATGTCCGGGTTGAAGGTCGTGGTGTCCGGTGCCGGTGCCGCGGGCGTGGCCTGCAGCAACATCCTGCTCGCTGCCGGGGTCACCGATGTGGTGGTGCTCGACTCCAAGGGCGTCGTCAGCAGCGACCGTGCCGATCTGAACGAGGTCAAGACCGATCTGGCCGCCCGGACCAATCCCCGCAACGTGACCGGTGGGGCGGCCGAGGCGCTGGCCGGTGCCGACGTGTTCCTGGGCCTGTCGGCGGGCACCATCGCCGAGGAACTGATCGCGTCGATGGCGCCGAACGCGATCGTGTTCGCGATGTCGAACCCGGATCCGGAGATCCACCCCGACACCGCGCGCAAGTACGCCGCGATCGTGGCGACCGGGCGCAGCGACTTCCCGAACCAGATCAACAACGTGCTCGCCTTCCCCGGCGTGTTCAAGGGCGCCCTGGACGCGGGCGCGCGGCGGATCACCGAGGGCATGAAGGTCGCCGCCGCCGACGCCATCTTCGGTGTCGTCGCCGATGAACTGTCGGTGGACAAGATCATCCCCAGCCCGCTGGACCCGCGGGTCGCCCCCGCCGTCGCCGAAGCCGTCGCGGCCACCGCCCGCGCCGAAGGCGTCGCCTGACCGGCTGCTCGGATATCGCTCGGCGCCCCCGTTCCCGGAACGGGGGCGCCGAGGCGTTCCCGGGTATTTATTGCGCCGGTCGTTCCGGTAGCGCGCACACCGCCCCGTCCGACATGCCGGTCGGTCGCACCCCCAGGCTTTGATTCAACCGGGCGCGCTGGTTCTCCCAGGCAATGCTCGCGGCCAGCTCGGCGAGCTGGGCCTTGGACAGCCGGGTGAGCAGATCGGCGCGGATCTCGTCCAGGCCGGTGGCCGGGGTGGTCGTCATCGCCTCGGCGAATTCGATGACCAGTTTCTCCAGGTCGGTATACGCAGCGGAATCGTGGTAGCGGGGCAGGTCCCGGATCTGCTGCTCGGTGAGCCCGCTCGACACCGCCAGGGCCGAGCCGATATCCAGGCAGAATTCGCAGTTCACCAGGGCGGCCGTCTTCAGCTCGGCCAGTTCTTTGAGGCGCGGGTCCAGCCGGTTGCTGAGCAGCAGCATCTTCTCGTAGATCAGCGTCGCGGCCCCGATCTGCGGGCGGCGGGCCAGCCAACCGGCCAAGTCGGCACGGTTGCGGCGGGCCCGGCGCAGGGCCGCGGTATAGCTCCGAAGTCGGTTCCAGAATCGCATCGGTCCACCCCTTCGAATCGTCCGTGGCACCGATGCTACGCCTATACGACGGCGTGTAGTAGAGGTTCTCCTCACTCGGCCGGGACCGCGGCCGGCCTGCGACGCAGCCGCCCGGTGCCGGGCACGCTCAGCCACACCAGCCCCGCCAGCAGGCCGTCCAGCAGCAGGGCGAGCGCCGCGACCAGCAGGCCACCGGCCAGCACCAGGTCGTACCGGTACAACCCGATCCCGTCGAAGATGTAGCGCCCCAGCCCGCCGAGATTCACGTATGCGGCGATCGTCGCGGTGGCGACCACCTGCAGGGTGGCCGCCCGCAAACCGTTCAGCAGCACCGGCAGGGCATTGGGCACCTCGACGCGCAGCAGCACCTGGGCCTCGGTCATCCCCATGGCACGGGAAGCATCCACGACGTCGTCGCGCACATTGGCCACACCCGAATACGCGCCCGCCAGCAGCGGCGGGATGCCGACGGTGAGCAGGGCCAGCAGCGGCGGGATCAGGCCGAGACCCAGCAGTAGCACCAGGAAGGTCAGCAGGCCCAGGGTCGGCAGGGCGCGCATCGCGTTGGCGAAACCGACCACCAGCGCGGCACCCCGGCGGCGATGCCCGATGATCAGCCCGAGCGGCACCGCGAGCAGCGCGGAGGCGGTGACCACCAGCACTGTGTACCAGAGGTGCTCGCGTAGCCGGGCGCCGATTCCGGCCGGTCCGCCCCAGTTGGCCGGGTCGGCGAGATACGCCCAGGCATCGGCGAAGACGTTCACGATCGGCCCGCCTTCCGCACCGGCGTCGTGCGAGCGTCGGCCCGCGTCCACGGGGTGGCCAGCCGGCCCAGCAGGTAGACGATCCGGTCGAACAACAACGCCAGCACCAGGGTGACGATGATCCCGGCGATGATCTCGTCCGGATAGTCGCGCTGATAGCCCTGTTTGAACAGCTTGCCGAGCCCGCCCACACCGATCAGCGCGCCCACCGACACCATGGCGATATCGGTGACCACCACCACCCGCAACGTCGCGACGAACACCGGAATCGCCAGCGGCAGTTCGACGGTGAGAGTACGGCGCAACCGTCCGAACCCGATCGCCGCGGCGGCGTCGACCACATCGGCGGGCACGGTGTCCAAGGCCGCCGGGACCGAGATGACCAGCAGCGCCGCCGAGTAGATGGTGAGCGCGATGATCACGTTCAGCGGATCGATCGCGCTCAGCCCGACCAGCGGGGGGATGATCACGAACAGTGCCAGCGACGGAATCGTGTACGCCGCACCGGCGAGAACCGTGGTGGTGCGGCGCAGCCACGGCATCTGCCGCACCAGGGTGCCGAGCGGCACCGCGATCAGCAGTCCGAGCGCCAGGGGAACCAGGGCCAGCACCAGATGCGTCCGGGTGATCGCCATGACCTCGGCGAAATTGTCGACCAGATAGTTCACACCGGGCCTCCGATGAACCCGAAGCTCTGTGCCGGGGTCGCGCTGGTGCCCTGGCAGCTCTGTGCTGGGGCCGCACCGATGGACCGATCGCTCTGTGGCGGGCCTGCGCCGATGGGCCGGTGTGCCGGAGGGTCGCCGGGAGTGGCGAGCTGTCGGCCGGTCACGGGGCCGATGTCCCGGAGTCCGCCCGGCGATGGTCGGCGAGTGCAGTGAGGACATCGTCGGCGCGGATGCCGCCGCGGACCGCACCGTCCGCATCGACCGCCACGCCGGTGCCGCTGGGGGAGGAGATGGCCGCATCGAGGGCCTGCCGCAGGTCGTCGTCGGGGCCGAACAGGGAACCACCGGCGGTAGCCACCGCGTCGGCGGACCGGCCCGAGCGGACGTCGGCCAGCGCCGAGCGGTCCAGCCAGCCGCGCGGCCGGTCGGCGGAGTCGACCAGCAACAGCCAGCCGTCGCCGTCGAATTCGGCTCCGGTGATCTCCTCGGCACGCGCGGTGCGCAGCGGATGTACCGGTACCTCGGCACCGCTGCGGAACGACAGACTGCGGTAACCCCGGTCCCGGCCGACGAACCCGGCGACGAAATCGGTTGCCGGAGCGGATAACAGGCGCTGCGGCGGATCGTATTGCTGCAGTACCCCGCCCGGGCCGAATACGGCGATCCGGTCGCCGAGGGTGACGGCCTCGTCGATGTCGTGGGTGACGAACACGATGGTCTTGTGCAGTTCGGCCTGCAGACGCTGCATTTCGCGTTGCAGGTCGGCGCGCACCACGGGATCGACGGCGCTGAACGGTTCGTCCATCAACAGGATCGGCGGATCGGCGGCCAGTGCCCGGGCCACACCCACCCGCTGCTGCTGCCCACCGGACAGCTGGGCCGGATAGCGTCCGGCCAGCCCCCGATCCAGGCCCACCCGGTCGAGCACCGTCAATGCGGCCGCCCGGGCGGCGCGCCGCGGTGTCCCGCGCAGCACCGGGACGGTCGCCACGTTGTCGAGCACGGTGCGATGCGGTAGCAGGCCGCCGCTCTGGATCACATAGCCGATATCGCGGCGCAGCCGGACGGCATCCACACCGGCGATATCCGCACCGCCGACGGTGACGGTTCCGCTGGTCGGGATGACCATCCGGTTGATCATCCGCATCGAGGTCGTCTTACCGCAGCCGGACGGTCCGACGAATACGGTGAACGAGCCGGATTCGATCTGCAGATCCAGGTCGGTGACCGCCCGGGTGCCGTCGGGGTAGCGCATGCCGACCCCGTGGAATTCGATCGCCGTCACGGCGAACCTCCTCCGGTCAGTTCGCGCCGAGCGGGGTGTCCAGGCCCTTGGCCGCGATCCAGTCCAGGGCGGCCTGTCGCGGTTCGGTCTTGCTCGCACCGGAGACCGCGACGTTCAGTGCCGTCAGTTCCTCGGTGGTGAGCGCGGCGGAAACGGTGTCGAGCACCGCGACCGCCTTGTCGGTGCGCTTTGCGGAATTGAACAGCGGCACCACGTTCTGGGCCGGGAAGTTGTGCCCCGGATCGTCCAGGACCACCAGATCGTGTTCGGCGATCGCGGGCGAGGTGGTGAAGATGTTGGCGGCCTGCACCTGATCCTCCACCAGGGCCCGCACCGTCGCGGGGCCGCCGCCGTCGGCGATCGGCACGAAGTTCTCCGGGGCGATATCGAGGCCGTAGGTGCTGCTCAGCCCGGGCAGGCCGACCGAACGCTGCTGGAATTCCGCCGGTGCGCCGAACTTCACCTCGGCCGAATGCGGAGCCAGATCGCCGATGGTGTTCAGATTCCAGCGATCCGCCGTCGCCCGGGTGACGACCACGGCGTCGGAGTCCTGGCCGGGGGCGGGGGTGGCGATGGCCAGTTCGGCGCCGAGAGCATCGGTCAGCGCGGTGCGCACCTGTTCGGCGGTGGTGGCCTCGGCGTCCGGTTCCAGGTACTGCAGCAGGTTTCCGGTGTAGTCGGGGATCACCGAGATGGCGCATTCACGCAGGGCCGGTACGTAGGCCTCCCGGCTGCCGATGTTGAACTTGGTGTCGACGGTGAATCCGTTGATCCGCAGCACCTCGGTGTAGATATTGGCCACGGTCTCCGATTCCGGGAAATCGGCCGAGCCGACGATCAATTCGTCGCTGCGGCAATCGCCCCCGGCGGCCAGCGGGTCGGAGTCGCCACAGGCGGAGACCACCATGGCGGCGGCGAGAGCGACGGCGGTGGCGAGAACTCCGCTCGCCCGCAGGGCCAGGCGCAGGGCGGGACGGTGGGTTCCGTTCGACTTGGTCACAGCTGTCCTTCCGGCGTGCGGGCGATGCGATGTGCCGGGCCGCGGGGCCACCGGTACATTCTCCGGTGTTCATACTGCCCGCCTCGGCGTTTTTCGGCGGGAGGCCGTGCGGATTTCAGGGAGTTGGTGTCGCGTCGATGGCGAGGAGAGGTGCGGGGCCGGTACCGGGCGGGCGGTGGCGCCGCCCGATCACCCTGCTGCTGGCGGGAATCGCCGCCCTGACGGTGTCCTGCGGTGCCGAGCCCGCGGTTCCGGTGACTGCGGTCGGTGCCGGCGATTCGGTGGAATCGCTCGTACTGGCCCACGTCTACGCGCAGGCCCTCGATAGGGCCGGGGTGCCGAGTACCGTGCTGGCCGGGCTCGGGACGGCGGCGGCGCAACAGGCCGCACTGGACTCCGGCCGGATCCGGGTGACCGGTGCCCGCACCGGAGCGCTGCTGACCCGCTGGGACTCGACCTCGCAGGCGCGTACACCGGCCGAGGTGAACCCGGCGGTGAACGGCTCCGCGCCGCAAGGGCTGGTGCTTTCCGACCCCGCCGACGGCACCGATCTGCGGGCCCGGGTGCTGATCACCGCCGAGTACGCGGCCTCGGCACAGTTGACCGAGGTGGCCGAGCTGGTACCGCGCTGCCGGAAACTCCTCGCCGGGGTGGCCGCGGTGCCGGGGCTGGCCGCACCCGTACCGGCCGCCCCGCCGATCGCGGGCTGCGATTTCGCGGCGGTGGTGCCCTATTCCGGGCCCGCGGAACTGCGGGCGGCCCTGCTGGCCGGGGAGGTCGCCGCCGGTGTCGTCACCGGACCGCCGCCGGCGGCCGCCACCGAGGGCCTGGTCACGCTCGACGACGCGGGATTCGCGGTGCGCGCCCAGAACATCCTGGCGGTGTATCGGAAGGGTGAGCTCGCGGAGTGGCCCGCCCGCAAGCTGAACTATGTTTCCGGTGAGTTGACCACCGACGGATTGCTCGGGATGGTGGAGGACGTGCGCTCGGGCCGCGACCCGGCGGCCGTGGCGGCAGGCTGGCTGGACGCGCACAATCTGTGATCGGCCGGACCGGTTCGGTCCCGGCACCTGTCGCACCCGGTTGTTAGGTTGGGTAAAGATGCCCGGCCCGGCGAGAGGAAGCCTCCTTGATCACCGAACGCCCGACAACCGAACGCAATCCGTGGCTCGCGCTGATTGCGCTGGTCGTCGGCTTCTTCATGATCCTGCTGGATATGACGATCGTCGCGGTCGCCAATCCGGCGATCATGGCCGATCTGGATGCCGACATCTCCGCGGTGATCTGGGTGACCAGCGCCTATCTGCTCACCTACGCGGTTCCGCTGCTGATCGCCGGCCGGCTCGGTGACCGGTTCGGCCCCAAGTACATCTATCTGCTGGGCCTGGCCGTGTTCACCGGTGCCTCGCTGTGGTGCGGACTGTCCGGAACCATCGGAATGCTGATCGCGGCCCGGGCGGCGCAGGGCCTCGGTGCCGCCCTGATGACACCGCAGACGATGGCGGTCATCACCCGCACCTTCCCGCCGGACCGCCGCGGCGCCGCCATGGGGCTGTGGGGTGGGGTGGCCGGGCTGGCCACCCTGGTCGGGCCGATTCTCGGCGGTGTCCTGGTCGACAGCCTGGGCTGGGAATGGATCTTCATCGTCAACGTGCCGGTCGGGATCGTGGCCTTCGCGCTCGCGGTATGGCTGGTGCCCGCCCTGCCGACCGGCTCGCACCGATTCGACCTGATGGGGGTGGCGCTCAGCGCGGTCGGCATGTTCGCGCTGGTGTTCGGGATCCAGGAGGGCAACAGCCAGGACTGGTCGGCGGGCATCTGGGCGATGATCGCTGCCGGGATCGTGGTGCTGGCCGTCTTCGTCCGCAACCAGGCCCGCAACACCGGTGAACCGCTGGTGCCGCTACGCCTGTTCCGGGACCGCAACTTCGCATGGTCGAATATCGCCATCGCCGCAATGGGTGCCACGGTGACCGCGATGATGGTGCCGGGCTACTTCTATCTGCAGGCGGTCCGGGAACTCTCGCCGACGAAATCGGCGCTGGTCTTCGCGCCGATGGCGATCGCCACCGGGCTGCTGGCTCCGTTCGTCGGCCGTTTCGCCGACCGGCTGCCGCCCCGGGTGGTCCCGAGTATCGGCTTCGGGCTGTTCTCGCTGTCGGTGTTCTGGATCGCCGCACTGATGCGCCCGGACAGCCCGCTGATCTGGTTCATGACGGCCGCGATGATCAGCGGCATCGCCAATGCCTGTATCTGGGCCCCGCTGGCCGCCACCGCCACCCACAACCTGCCGGTCACCCGGGCCGGTGCCGGTGCCGGTGTCTACAACACCACCCGGCAGGTCGGTTCGGTGCTGGGCAGCGCCGCGATCAGCGCACTCATCGCCGCCCGGCTGAGTGCCAACGGTCTCGGCGCCGGCCCGGTGCACGAAGGGGGACTCACCGAGCAGGGCCCGATCCCACCCCAGGTGCTCGAAGAGTTCAGTACCTCGCTCGCCCAATCCATGCTGCTACCGGGAGTGATCTTGCTGGTCGGCCTGCTCGCCTCGTCCATGTTCGTCAGTCACACCCGGACCGCGGGACCCCCGGCGGCTCCGGAACGTGCCGGTTCCGCGGCCTGACACTCGGTCGTGGGCGGCGGCCGGATCAGCCGACGGTGATGGTGACGGCCGGGTAGCCGGTGGCGCCGTCCGGGATCACGTCCTGTTCGATCGCGGTCTGGGTGGTGCCGGTGCCGTCGGTGGCGCGGGCGCGGATCGTGTGCGTGCCGGGGGTGGCGTCCCAGTCGTGCACCCATTGGCGCCAGGTGTCGACGGAGACCTCGGTGGACAGGCGGGCCGGTTGCCAGTCGCCGTCGTCGATCTGTACTTCCACGGCGCGGATTCCGCGATGCTGGGCCCAGGCGACACCGGCGATCGGGGTGGGGCCCGCCGGGATCCGGCCGCGACCTCGTGGCGTATCTATCCGGGTGCCGGTCTTGATCGGGCCGCGGGCCGACCAGCCGCGGCGGGTCCAGTAGGCCTCGGCGCGGTCGAACCGGGTGATCTCCAGTTCGGTCACCCATTTGGTGGCGGAGACGTAGCCGTACAGGCCGGGGACGACGAGCCGGGCCGGGTAGCCGTGCGATACGGGCAGCGGCTCCCCGTTCATGCCGATGGCCAGCAGGGCGTCGCGGCCGTCGGTGAGGGTGGCCAGGGGCGACCCGGCGGTCCACCCGTCGACGCTGCGGGAGAGCACCATATCGGCCTCCGGCAGCGGACCGGCCAGGGCGAGCAGTTCGTCCAGACGGTAGCCGAGCCAGCGGGCATTGCCGATCAGATCGCCACCGATCGGGTTCGACACACAGGCCAGGGTGATCGGATGTTCCTCGGGCTCCCGCGCCGTCAACGCCGCCCAGTCCAGGGTGATCTCGCGTTCGACCAGGCCGTGGATGCGCAGTGACCAGTCCGCGGTGGACAGTCGGGGTGGAATGAGCGCCGTATCGATCCGGTAGAAGGTGCGGTTGCCGGTGAGATACGGGGTGATACCCGGAACGCGGAGATCGGCGCCGGACGGCAATGGCGGGGCCGGCGTGAGGGCCGTCGGCAGGTTCAGTGCCGCCCGCTCACCACTCACATCGGTGCGCGCGGAGCCCAGTACCCGCCCGAGCAGTCCGCTCACCACCGCTGCCGCACCGGTTACACCGAGACCCGTGAGAACCGCCCGCCGCGTCCGCCCCTCGGCATCCGGACCGGCGGATCCGTGTTCGGGGCGGGTGGCTACCGGCTTCGCGGACACTTCTGCGCGGTCTGCCGGGCGAAGTTCGGCGATCTCGATACGCCGGATGACGGCGCGGAGGGCGACGATTCCGGCAGCGGTGCCGAGCAGTGCGGGGAGGGCACCGGTGGGGGAGGTCACGGAGCCGGCGCCGGCGAGGGCAGTCAGGATGCCGAACACCGCGAACAGGGCGGAGCCCAGGGGCCGGCCGGTGCGTTCGGCGGCGCCGGCGAGCAGCGCGACAACCACCGCCACGACGCCGAGGCAGGCGAACAGGACGGCCTTGTCGGCGGTGCCGAACGTTTCGATCGCCCACTCGCGCAGCGGCGTCGGGGACAGGTCGATCACGGCGTTGCCGAGGGCGAAGAACGGCGCGGAATCGGCGCCGGTGAACGCTGCGATCAATTCGGCCACGCCGAGAACCAGGAACGCCGCGAACAATCCGGCCGCCATCCGCGCAACCACCATGGCTCGAGCGTAGCCCCGCCGGGGCGGCGCAGATATGACCGAACAGTGACGTCTCCCGGTCGGCGCCGATCGCCCGCCGAAGTGACCCCGGACAGCACAGCGGCCGGCTGCCCGAGGGCAGCCGGCCGCTGGAACCGGGAGTTACCGACGTGCGGTCAGGAGTAGATCTTGTCCACCTCGCCGGCGTACTTCTTCATCACGATGGCGCGCTTGAGCGACATCTTCGGGGTGAGCTCGCCACCCTCCTGCGTCCAGTCCACCGTCAGGATGCGGGTCTTCTTGATCTGCTCGGCCTTGGACACCTTCTTGTTGGTTTCCGCGACCGCGGCCTCGACCTCGGCGACCAGATCGGCGTTCTCGACCAGCTTCTCGATCGCGGTGTCGGCCGGCAGGCCCTTGCGCTCCAGCCAGCCCGGCAGCGCCTCCGGATCCAGGGTGACCAGGGCACCGATGAACGGCTGGCCGTCGCCGACCACCATCACCTGGCTGATCAGCGGATGCGCCCGCAGCGAATCCTCCAGGATCGCCGGGGAGACGTTCTTACCGCCCGCGGTGACCAGGATTTCCTTCTTACGGCCGGTGATGGTGACGAAGCCGTCGGCGTCGATGGCGCCCAGATCGCCGGTCTTGAACCAGCCGTCCTCGAACGCTTCGGCGGTGGCCTCGGCGTTACCCCAGTAGCCGTCGAACACGACCGAGCCCTTGACCAGCAGCTCGCCGTCCTCGGCGATCTTGGCAGCATGGCCCTGCAGCGGACGACCCACGGAACCGACCCGGATGTGCTGGGGGGTGTTCACCGTGAACGCGGCGGTGGTCTCGGTGAGACCGTAGCCTTCGTAGATGGTGACGCCGACGCCACGGAAGAAGTGGCCCAGCCGCGCACCCAGCGGGCCACCACCGGAGACGGCGGCCGCGCACTGGCCACCCAGGGCCGCCCGCAGCTTGCTGTACACCAGCTTGTCGAAGACGAAGTGCTTGAGCTGGAGCAGCAGACCGGGCTTGCCGGTCTCCAGCGCCTCGCTGTAGGCGATGGCGGTCTCGGCGGCGGCGTCGAAGACCTTGCCCTTGCCGCCGTCGTGCGCCTTCTGCTTGGCGGAGTTGAACACCTTCTCGAATACGCGCGGCACCGAGAGAATGAAGTCCGGCTTGAACTCGCCGAACTGCTCGACCAGGGTGGTCCAGTCCGAGGAGTGGCGGATGGTCACCTTGGAATCGAAGGCGATCAGCGCAACCGCGCGGGCGAACACATGCGCCAGCGGGAGGAACAGCAGCGTCTTCTGGCCCTCGGTGACGAAGGCGCTGAGCTCGATACCGCCCGAACGCGACTCCGCGTACAGATTCGCGTGGGTCAGCTGAACACCCTTGGGCTTACCGGTGGTGCCCGAGGTGTAGATCAGGGTGGCCGGCGAGTGTGCGCCGACCTGCTTGCGGCGCTCGTGCACGGCGGAATCGTCGAGCTCGGCGCCACGCTCGACCAGCTGGTCGATCGCGCCCTTGTCGATCTGCAGCGTCTCGGCCAGCGCCGGTAGCGAAGCGGCGTCGATCTCCTCGATCGTGGCGCGGTGCTTGTCGTTCTCGACGACCAGCAGCTTGGTCTCGGAGTCCTGCAGGATCCACTTGGCCTGCTCGGCGGCCGAGCTGTCGTAGATCGCGACGGTGACGCCACCGGCAGCCCAGATCGCAAAGTCCAGCAGCGTCCACTCGTAGCGGGTGGACGACATGATCGCGACGCGATCACCCAATTCGATGCCTGCGGCGATCAAGCCCTTGGCGACGCCGGTGACGGCCTTCGCGAACTCCGCCGCGGTGACGTCCTTCCAGCCGCCGTTGCCGTTCGGAACGTTGAACAACACGGTGTTCGGCGTCTCCGCGGCGAAGCGGAAGACGTTCTCGGAATTGTTCGTATCGTCCGGGATGGCGTAGGAAGCCGGGACTTCGAACTCTCGCATCTGTGCCCTTCCAGTGGGTTTTACTCGCCAGTAATCTACGACACCTCGACCCGGTCCGTGTTATCACGGTCCCGAATCGGCCTGCGACCAGGCCTAGTGCAGGTCGTCGATCGACACCGGCTGGATCGCTTCTCGCAGGAATTCTGCGAGTTCGCTGACCGCCGCGGCCGCCGCGTCGATCAGTGCGGCCTGCATTTGCGCGACATGCCACAGTCCGCGCGTTTCGGAGAAACGGACGTGCACCCCGGCGGCCCGCAGTGCTGTGACCAGTTTCACACACTGTGGGTGCAGAAGTTCGCTGACATCGACCTGCACATAGGTCGGTGGCAGCCCGGCGAGGTTACTCGCCAGGGGAGCGTAACCGGGCGCCGACGGGTCGGCGTCGCCCAGATAGGCGGCCGCGCACTTCATCGCCCAGGGCCGGTTGATCACCAGATCGCGTTCCTTCGCCGGCACCTCGGTCGGATCCGACCAGGGCGCGATCAGGCCCAGGGCGGCCGGGGTGACCCCGTGCCGGTCCCGCAGCCGCTGGGCCAGGGCGAGTGACAGGCCACCGCCCGCCGAATCGCCGGCGATGCAGACCTGGTCGGGCCGGTAGCCGACATTGTCGACCAGATCGAAGAACGCGGCCTCGGCATCGTCGAGGCCGGCCGGATACGGATGTTCCGGAGCCAGCCGGTAGTCCAGCGCGTACACCGCGCAGCCGGTATCGCGGGCCAGCCACGCCGTCAGCGATCGATGGGTGGCCAGCGAACCGACCGCGTAGCCGCCGCCGTGCAGGTAGAGCACGGCGCCGGCGGCGCGTTCCGGCGGAACCGCATTGGTTCGCGAGCCCGGAATCGCGGTCTTGACGATCACCCGCTCGGCCGGTCGGCCGGCCAGGTTCAGCTGCTGCACGACCGAGCCCTCGGGCAGGTACTGCAGCCGGGCGGCATTGTCGATCAGGAAACGCTGCACCTGCCACGGCAGTCGCGCGTTCAGCGAGACCCGGAACAGCGGGTCCAGCACTACGCGCGCCACCGGCAGCGGGATCTTCAGATCGCGAAGGGACTTCATCGTCGGCTCCGGGTCGCTCAGTGGGGCATGAAGCGGCCGTTCACCACGGCCGAGATCCGGTTGTACCCCGAAGCGAGCACGCGCACACTCGCATCGAGCAATTTCGCCTCCCAGCCGATCAGCACCCGGGCGCGGCCCTTGCGGACCCCCTCGGTGATGGTCTGGGCGGCCATCTCCGGGCTGTGGATCGCCAGGTACTTGTCGAACAGGGTCGCGGTGTTCGCGCCGTCGATGCCCTCCGCGTAGGTGGCATTGCGGGCGACTGCAGTCTTGATGCCACCCGGGTGTACACAGGTGACCTTGACCGGCGCGCCGGAGACCTTCATCTCCTGGTACAGCGCCTCGGTGAAGCCACGGACCGCGAACTTCGCCGAGTTGTACGCGGCCTGGCCGGGGACGGTGACCAGGCCGAACAGGCTGGACACGTTGACCACGTGGCCGTCACCGGACTCGACCAGCATCGGCAGGAACGCCTTGGTGCCGTTCACGACGCCCCAGAAATCGACGTCCATGATCCGCTCGATGTCCTTGAAATCGGTCTTGATCACGTCGCCGTGGTAGGCGATACCGGCGTTGTTGTAGACCTGGTGCACGACACCGAAGTGCTGCTTCACCGAATCGGCGTAGAGCAGGAAGGCCTCGCGCTCGGCGACATTGAGCCGATCGGATTTGACCTGGGCGCCCAGCGCCTCACAGCTGCGGGCGGTCTCGGCGAGCCCCTCGGCGTCGATATCGGACAGCGCCAGCTTGGCGCCGCGCCGGGCCAGGTTCTCGGCCAGCGCTCGGCCGATGCCGGAACCGGCACCGGTGATCACGCAAACCTTGTTCGTGAAGTAAGCATCATTGCTCACTGTGCTGCCACCGCTTTCATGTCGGAGTCATCGGAGGAGGAGGTGCTCACGTCGTAGGCCGACGCATCGAATTTCTTGGTCAGCCTACGGAATTCGAAGGTGAAGTCGGGCCACAGCGTGGTGTTGTTGCCGTGCTTGTCCAGATACCAGCTGGCGCAGCCGCCGGTGCTCCAGACCGCCTTGCCCAGCTTGTTCTGCAGGTCGCGGTTGAACTCGCGCACCGCGTCCTCGCGGACCTCCACGGTGCGCAGGCCCTGCCGGTCCATGGTGGCCAGCGCGTCGGCGATGTAGTTGATCTGCGATTCGATCATGAACACCATCGAGGTGTGGCCCAGGCCGACGTTCGGGCCGAGCATGAAGAACATGTTCGGGAAGTTGCGGATCGCCGCGCCTTTGTAGCCCTGCTGGCCGACCTCGTCGAACTGCTCGGCCAGGGTCTGCCCGGTGCGGCCGGTGACCGTCTCGTACACCGGCGAATCGGTGACGTGGAAGCCGGTCGCGACGATCAGGGCGTCGATCTCGCGTTCGGTGCCGTCCTGGGCGACGATCGAGCCGGAGCGGATCTCGGCGATACCGTCGGTGACGACGTCGACGTTGTCGCGGTCCAGGGCCGGGTAGTACTCGTTGGAGATCAGCATGCGCTTGCAGCCGATCCGGTAGTTCGGGGTGACCTTCTTGCGCAGCTCCGGATCGCGGATCTCGAACTGCAGCTTGGCCCGGGACAGGCCCTCGAAGATCTTCATCAGCGCGGGCGCCTTGGCCAGCCCGACGACCTGGGTCTCACGCGCCGCGTAGATGGCCGAGCGGGACAGGCGCTGGAAGCCCGGGAGGTACTTGAAGGCCAGCCGCTCCGGTAGCAGGTACGGCCGGTCCATCCGGGGCAGCAGCCACGGTGCGGTGCGCTGGTACAGATCCAGGTGGGCGACCTTGCCGGCGATTGCCGGGACGACCTGGATGGCCGAGGCGCCGGTACCGATCACCGCGACCCGCTTCCCGGTCAGGTCCACATCGTGGTTCCAGCGCGCGGTGTGGAAGATCTCGCCGGTGAAGTCGTTGATGCCCTTGATGTCCGGCAAGTTCGGCTCGCAGAGGGCGCCGACGGCCGAGATGACCCGGTCGGCGGTGTAATCGCCGCGGCTGGTGGTGATCTCCCACCGGGCGGTGTCGTCGTGCCAGCGCATCCCCAGGACGTCGCAGTCGAAGACGTGCTTGTCCAGCACGTCGTGCTGCTCGGCGACGCTCTTGATGTACGCCTGGATCTCCGGCTGCCGGGAGAACGACCGGGACCAGTTCGGGTTCAGCGCGAACGAGTAGGAGTACAGGTGCGAGGGCACGTCGCAGGCGGCGCCGGGGTAGGTGTTGTCCCGCCAGGTGCCGCCGACGTCGTTGCCACGCTCGAGCACCAGGTACTCGCTGTCGCCCTGCTGGCTCAACCGGATCGCCATGCCCAGACCGGAGAATCCGCTGCCCACGATGATGGTCTTCACGTGGCGGGGAGCGGCCTCGGTCCGGTTAGCGACACCTTTGTCTGTAACCTTGCGACTCATGTAACGCAGAATACGGTCCTATTGAGCGGGAGTCAACAGCTATTGAATGTGGTTCAGTAGGATGGTGGGCGTGCGAAGCAGAGCAACGGCAGGGGCCAAGCGGATACGGCTGAGTCCCGAGGAGCGGCGGCTGCAGCTGATCACCCTCGGCGCGGAGATGCTCGCCGACCGGGCGCTGGAGGACATCGCCGTCGACGACATCGCCAAACAGGCCGGGATCTCCCGCGGCCTGCTGTTCCACTACTTCTCCTCCAAACAGGAGTTCCACGAGGCCATCGCGCGGCATGTGATGGACGAGTTCTTCGCGGCGGTGACACCGAACCGAGAACTGTCCCTGTTCGACATGCTGCGCGACTCCATCGAGCGGTTCGTCGACTACGCCTGCAACCATTCGGCGTCCTACCGATCGGTGCTGCGCGGTCCGGCCAGTACCGCCCCGGATGTGGCCGGGCATGTCGACCGCACCCGCGCCGCGATCGCCGACCTGATCGTGCAGGAGTTGCCACTGCCGGCCGACGACCCGGACCTGGCCCGGCTCACCCTCGCGGTGCGTGGCTGGATCGCCTTCGTCGAGGAAACGATTCTCACCTGGATGGCCGAGAAGCCCATCGACCGTGCGGAACTGGTCGACCTGCTGGTCGAATCGCTACCGGCGCTGGCGCTCAGTCCGGCGCTGATCGCCGCACTGCAGAGCTGACCGGCGCTGCCGGATATGAACGAGAACGGGAGGGTTCCATGTCGAAACCGGATGCGATCGGCACCACCGAGGTCGCTGCACCCGCCGAGCGGGTCTACGAACTGATCGCCGATGTCACCGAGTCGCCGCGCTGGACCGCCGAATGCGTGGCGAACCGCTGGCTCGACGGTGCCGACTCGGCTGTTGTCGGGGCCCGGTTCAAGGGCGTCAACCGGCGCGGGATTGCCAAGTGGAGCACCGTTTCCACCGTCACCGACGCGGAGGTCGGTTCCCGATTCGCCTTCGATGTCTCCTTCGGCAGCGTGCCGATCGGCCGGTGGCAGTACGACATCGCCCCGGATGCGGCCGGTTGCGCGGTCACCGAGCAGATGTGGGACCGCCGGCCCGGCTGGATGAAGGTGGTCGGCCTGCTCAGTACCGGGGTATGGGACCGGGCGACCCACAACGAGCGCAATATCGCTGCGTCGCTGCGGCAGTTGAAGGGGCTGGCCGAGGGGTCCGCTGCCTGACTCGGGTCGCGCGAGTTTCCGGGGGCCGTTAACGGTGGCCGTCGCGGGCGACATGTCAGTACATGATGATCGAAAACAACCTCGTTCGTAAAAGCACCGTCGCCCGCCGCATGCTGGTCGCCCTGGCCGCGGCCGCAACCGTGCCGGCCGCCCTGGCCGGTGCGGCACAGGCCCGGGTGGCCGATCTGCCCGCCGACTTCACCACGACGATGACCGACGTTCCCGGCGACTACTGCTTCGCCCGGATCAAGGCGACCGCTGTCGACGTCGACCGCGACGGTTCGTTCGGGGTGCGGCCCGAACTCATCCAGCGCGGCAACGACTGCGGCTCCTACAAAGTCTCGGTCCGGTGGCGGAACCTGGACACCGGACTGACCGGTGGGCAAACCCATGGCGTGAACGAGAACGGCGAGTTCACCGGGCTGGTCGACGGACTCATCGTCGGCATCGGTATGGCGCCCGGCATCGGCCGGGTGGAGGCCTGGATCGACACCTTCGAGGAGGTCTATCCGCAGGAGGTGGACCTGCGCCACCACGCCGGGCGGGTCACCTTCACGCTCGACTGATCCCGGCGCCCCGCCGAGTCGGGGCCCCGGCAGCCGGACGTCCTGGCGGTCGGGTGCCCCGGTGCCCTGACGATCCGGCGACTCGGCGGCGGCGTGGCCTGGCGGCCCGGTTACTCGGCGGCGATGTGGCCTGACGACTGGGCGGTGACGCAACGCCTGCGGGCTCGCGAGGCAGCTCGGGGGGGTCTCGAACACAGCCAGATCGCAGGTCTGCAGGGTCGATGTGCGACCGGCCCGGCTTCGGAAACGGTGTGCCGATTCGAAGCCGGGCATCGCGGTGCTACCGGCGGTCGGTTCGCTCGGCGATCTGTGCGTAGATGGGATTACGCCAGTCGCGATCGGCGGCCGGGCTCAGTCCGTCGCCGAACGTGGGCGCGCCCGCATATGGGCGCGCTCACCTTGTTTGCCGAACAGGCTGAGGAACTCCACCGGGCGGTCGTCGGCGGCGCCGAACCAGTGCGGCACATGGGTGTCGAACTCGGCGGCCTCGCCGGGGGTGAGGATCAGGTCGTGTTCGCCGAGGATCATCCGGAGGCGGCCGTTGAGGACGTAGAGCCATTCGTAGCCTTCGTGCACCTTCGGTTCCGGCACTGTCTTCGCACCGGCGGGGATGACGATCTTGTAGGCCTGGATGCCGCCGGCCCGGCGGGTCAACGGGAGCATGGTCATCCCGTGCATGGTGATCGGGCGCAGGTGGATCCGCGGGTCGCCGGTGTCCGGGGCATCGACCAGTTCGTCGAGGGTGACGCCGTGTGCCTTGGCCAGCGGGAGGAGCAGTTCCAGTGCGGGCCGGCGGTCACCGGATTCCAGCCGGGACAGGGTGCTCACCGAGATGCCGGTCTGCTCCGACAGGTCGGCGAGGGTGATCTGCCGTTGTTTGCGCAGCGCTCGCAACCGCGGGCCCACCGCGTCGAGTGTTCTGTCCAGGTCCTGGTCCTCACTCATGCGGATATTTTGCCATAGCGGCAAGGTTGCTTGCCAATATGGCCGAGGTGGCTGCATGGTTGGAGTCATGGACAACAGCTATGACGTGGTGGTTATCGGCGGCGGTGCCGCCGGGTTGAATGCGGCCCTGATGCTGGCCCGCTCGCGGCGGTCGGTTCTGGTGATCGATTCCGGTGCGCCGCGCAACGCCCCGGCCGACGGGGTGCACGGATTCCTCGGGCACGACGGCATACCGCCGGGCGACCTGCTGGAACGCGGCCGGGTCGAAGTGACCGGCTACGGTGGCCGGATCGAGACCGGACGGGTGACCGAGGTGACCCGCGACGGCGACGGTTTCCGGATGGCCCTCGACGACGGGCGGACGGTGCGGGGCCGGCGGGTGCTGGTGGCCTCCGGTCTGGTCGACGAACTGCCCGACATTCCGGGCGTGCGCGAGCGGTGGGGGCATCAGGTGGTGCACTGCCCGTTCTGCCACGGCTGGGAGGTGCGCGACCGGGCGATCGGGGTGCTGTCCGGCAGCCCGATGTCGGTGCATCAGGCGCTGCTGTTCCGGCAGCTCAGCGACGATGTCGTGTTCTTCGCCGGGGCGCAGGAGCTCGGCGTCGAAGACGCCGCGAAGCTGGCGGCCCGGGGCATCCGGGTCGTTTCCGGAGTGGTCGCAGAGGTGACCTCGGCCGATGCCGGGCAGGTCGGCGTCGTGCTGGCCGACGGAACCGTGGTCGCCCGGGATGCGCTCGCGGTGGCGACCCGGATGAACTCCCGGGTCGACTTCCTGGCCCCGCTCGGGCTGGCAGCGGTACCGCATCCGTCCGGCGCCGGAACGCATCTCCCGGCGGACCCGGCCGGGCGTACCGAGGTGCCGGGCGTGTGGATCGCCGGAAACGCGGCAGAGCCGTCCGCCCAAGTGGTCGATGCGGCGGCAGCGGGTGCGAATGCTGGGCGGCAGCTGCACGTCGACCTGCTCATGGCCGATCTGGATCGGGACCTGCGGGCTGCCGGGGAGCCGGTCGGGTAGGAGTCTGCGGGCTGCCGGCGAATCGTATGGTCCGGTGGTTCGCCTTCGTGGTCTCGTCGCCGGCTGTTCGCGGCCCTGCCGGTTCGCCCGCGGACGGGTAGCGGGCCGGGCGGGGCGGGCAGGCCGACCGGCGCACCGCCCTGGTGTGGTGCGCCGGGGTCCTCGCCGAACGGCCGAACGGTTCGGTAGCGGCGGGCCGGTGTGGTCCGGACCTCGGGTCGGCCGCTTCGGATGGGTCGACTCGAAGTCCGCCGCGGCCGGGCGTCTACTGGCCGTCGAGTTCCTGGATGACGTCCCGGTAGGCGTTCGGCACCGTCACCTCGATCAGGTGGTTCTGGGCCTGTTCCAGCGTCCAGTCGATCTCGCCGTCCTCGAGCTTCTCCTCGCGCACGAAATCGTTGTCCAGGTTGACGTCGAACTCCATCATGAGATCGCGTTGCTCGTCGAGCACGAAGACCGAGATCAGCCGACCGGCCACATAGGCCTTGATGAACTTCGCTTCGTCCCAGGGGCCCTCGATGAGGCGGTCCTCGACATCCTCGTCGTCGTCCTTGATCAGGTTCCGGCGCAGCTGGATCTGCTGGTCGTAGCGACCGGTCGGGGTCTGGTACTCCCGGTCGGCGTAGAGTTCGCCGACCTGCGAGGCCGAAGCGAGTCCGAACGAGATGTCGCCGTCGAGCTTGTCGACGGAGTAGTCCTCACCGCTGTCGTCGTCGGCCCAGATCACGTCGCCGGCGCACGGCCGGACCCCACCGGTCAACTCGCCACCGCGGCTGTTGGGTTCCTTCCGGAACCCGTCGTACCCCAGGAAATCCACATACTCCTGCAGGTGCTCGCCGAGCACACCGCACGGATCCAGGCTGCGCACGCTGCTGGTCGAGGTAGTGCTCGATCCGTCGCCGAGGGTGTTCGACCCATCGGCCACGGTGTCGCCGCCGTCGCCGCAGGCTGCCACCGCCACGAGGGTGGCGAAGGCGAGTGGCGCGGCCCCGAATCGCCGCAGTGTGGTCCGAGTTCCCCGCATGTCTTTCCTCCCGAAGTTCGTGAAACAACGCGTGCGCGCGAGCAATTCGCAGGCAGCGCAACGGGAGATCGTGACATATCGCCCAGGGGTTTCCAAACCGGGCGCCTCGGTCCGAGGCCTCGGGGCACTCTCCAGCGACTGACCGGTCGCGGTTCGGGTCGGGCCCGGTGGTGTGCGCGGCACCGCCGGGCCTTGTCGTCTCCGGATCAGAGGGCGGCTTCGATGGCCGCGGTGACCGCCGGGTCGCCGGGCTCGGTGCGGGGGCGGAAGCGGCCCAGGACCGAGCCGTCGCGGCCGACCAGGAACTTCTCGAAGTTCCACTGGACATCGCCGGCCGAGCCGTCGGCATCGGCGGTGTTCGTCAGCTCGGAATACAGCGGATGCCGATCCGTGCCGTTGACATCGGTCTTCGCGAGCAGCGGGAAGTCCACCCCGTAGGTGGTGGAACAGAACTCCTGGATCTCCTCGGCACTACCGGGCTCCTGACCCATGAACTGGTTGCACGGCACGCCGACCACCGTGAACCCCTTGGGGCCGTACTTCTGCTGCAACTCCACCAACCCGGTGTACTGCGGGGTGAGCCCGCAGCGGGAGGCGACGTTGACCACCAGGGCGGGTCCGTCGCCGGCCAGTGCGGCCAGCGTGGTCGGCTGTTCGGTGAGGGTCTGCAGTGGAATCTCGCGAATGTCGGTCATGGTCGCGATAGTAGGTCCCCGGCGGCGGGTGCGGCCGAAGTCGCTCCCGTCGCGCGGACGGCCGCCGGGCGGCGGTGCCGCGTAGGCCGGTTCGTCATCGCTGGTCGCCGGCGTCCGATGGGCGTTCGCGCTGGGCGGCTTCCGATGCACGCGTGATGGCGGCATCGAGGATTTCCCGGGCCTCGAGTGGGCTGAGCTGACAGAGGATCACGTGGATTCCGAGGCCGTCGAGCAGTGCCAGCAGGTCACTCGCCGACCGCTCGGCGCGGGCCCGATCCGATGCATCGGGGTCCTGCCGGGCGATCGGATGATCGCGGAATGCGCGACTGTCGGCGACCATTCGGGCCGCGATCGGCGGCCGGGTCGCAGCGAAGGCGAGGTAACCGATCAGGCTGCGGGCGTCGTCGGCGGAGGCGGCATCGGCCGGAAGTAGTGCGCCCAGCAGGGCATGCAGATCGTCCTGATCCTCGACCCCGGCCACCCGGGCGGTGACCCGTTCGGCGATGGTGCTCATGGCGAACTCCATCATCGCCTCCTTGGTCGGGAAGTAGTGCTGGACCCGGCCGGCGGAAATGCCTGCAACCGGACGCGGGGACTACACCGCCACGGCGGTCACCCTGTGGGCCGACGATCCGGCCCGGCTGCCGGATGCGTTCGCCCGGTCGTCTCGTCCGGCGGTGGTCCTGTCGGGGGCGGGTAGCTAGAGATCGAGCGGTCGACGTACATCCTCCAGTGTCTGCCGGTCACGCGCCGGGTCTGGGGCCGGTCGATCGGCTGCCGGTGTCTCCAGGTGGGCCCGTTCCGATTGCGCTATTCGCACACCAATGCATCCGAAACCGCGGAAATTGCCGGTCCGGCACCTTTATCTGTGCGAACAGCGCAGTCCGCTCGGGCGTGGCTGCGCTTCCCGGAGGTGTCGATCTTGCCCACCCTAGGGTGCAAGTACCGGGTTCACGCCTAACGGGGGCTGCCGGTCGCCGATGGACTGAGGGAAGCTACGGAACAGATGGAGGAGATCATGCGTAGAGCAGCATGGGCCGGGGCGTTGATTGCAGTGGGGGCGCTGGCTGCCGCCGGTTGCGAGGATCCGGCCGGGGACGGTGCGCCGTCCGGCGGCGGTGCGACGACTGTTTCGCAGAGCGTGACTCCGGCTCCCGAGGCGACTGCGGTGCCGACCGCCGAGCCGACGGCCGAGCCCACCGATGAACCGGCACCCGGGGGCGAACCGACCGCCGAACCGGAGACACCGGAGCCGGGGACGACGGAACCGGCAGACAACAGCGATATCGCCGGACCGGGCCGGTGTATCGATCCGCAGTCGCCCGGGGTGCAGCGAGCGGTGGCCGGACTCGGCTCCGGCTGGGCGGCCGGGCAGGCGGCACCGGATGTGCCCGGCGCCTGCGGCGAGCTGCTGTGGGTGCGCGCGATCGGGGGCAATTCGGCGGGTGCGCCGATCCACGTGCTGTTCTTCCACGACGGCAGCTACCTGGGCACGGCGACCTCCGAACCGTATGCCTTCACCTACGTCAGCGGCCAGGACGCCGATTCGGTCACCGTCGACTACCGCTGGCTCGCCGGGGACGGCAACGGCCCCGAATCCTTCGCGAACCCCCAGGGCGGCCCGGTCTCGATCACCTACGACTGGACCGGATCCGGCGTGCAGATGAACGGATCGTTGCCGCCCGAGGTGACCGACCCGGCCCGCTGACTCGGAGCAACGAGACCTTGCATCGAAATGCGCGGTCGTGCACTGCCGGCGATGCACTACCGCGCATCTCGATGCAAGATCCGGGCACGCCCGAGGTGCCTACGAGGTGGGCTCGAAGGCCTCGCCGACGATCTCGGCCTGTTCCACGGCGTGCACCTTGGATGAACCCGAGGACGGGGCCGACATGGCGCGGCGGGAGATCCGGCGGAGCCTGCCGAGGCGCTCCGGCAGTACCTCGGGGAGGTTGAGGCCGAAGAACGGCCAGGCGCCCTGGTTGGCCGGTTCCTCCTGGACCCAGGCGATATCGGTCGCGTTGGGGTACTTCGCCAGCGCCTCGTTGAGGCGGAAGGTCGGGATCGGGTAGAGCTGTTCGATCCGGACGATGGCGATATCGTCGCGGTTGTTCTTGGCCTTCTCCGCGGCCAGCTCGTAGTAGAGCTTGCCCGAGGTCAGCAGGATCCGCTTGACCTTCGCGGTGTCGCCGGTGCCCTGCTCGTAGGTGGGCTCGTCGAACACCGACCGGAACTTCGATTCGGTGAAGTCCTTGATATCGGAGACCACGGCCTTGTTGCGCAGCATCGACTTCGGGGTGAAGACGATCAGCGGGCGCTTGATGCCGTCGTGCGCGTGCCGGCGCAGCAGATGGAAGTAGTTCGCCGGCGTGGACGGCACCGCGACGGTCATCGACCCCTCGGCACACAGCTGCAGGAACCGCTCGATCCGCCCCGAGGTGTGGTCCGGGCCCTGGCCCTCGTGGCCGTGCGGCAGCAGCAGCACCACATCGGAGAGCTGGCCCCACTTCGCCTCACCGGAGGAGATGAACTCGTCGATGATCGACTGCGCGCCGTTGACGAAGTCGCCGAACTGCGCCTCCCACAACACCAGCGCATTCGAGTTGCCCAGCGAGTAGCCGTATTCGAAGCCGACCGCGGCGAATTCGCTCAGCGCCGAGTCGTGCACCGCGAACCAGCCCGGCTTCTCCGAGCCGATGTTGTGCAGCGGGGTGTACTCCTCGGCGGATACGCGGTCGATCAGCACCGCATGCCGCTGGGTGAAGGTGCCGCGGCGGGAGTCCTGGCCGGTCAGGCGCACGTCGTGGCCTTCGTCGATCAGGGTGCCGAACGCAAGCAGTTCGGCGAACGCCCAGTCCACCTTGCCTTCGTAGGCCATCTCCCGGCGCTTCTCCAGCACCGGCCGGACCCGCGGGTGGGTGTTGAAACCGTCCGGGACGTTCGCGAAGGCGTCGCCGATGCGCTGCAGCACCGACTTGTCCACCGCGGTCGCCACGGTGGCCGGCACCTTCTGGTCGTCCTCGACCGACTCCGACGGCTCCGGCGGGTACTTCTCCAGCTCCCGGACCTCGTTGAACACCCGCTCCAGCTGACCCTGGTAGTCGCGCAGTGCGTCTTCGGCCTCCTTCATGGAGATGTCACCGCGGCCGATCAGCGATTCGGTGTAGGCCTTGCGCACCGAGCGCTTGGTGTCGATCACGTCGTACATGTACGGCTGGGTCATCGACGGGTCGTCGCCCTCGTTGTGCCCGCGGCGGCGGTAGCAGATCAGGTCGATGACGACGTCCTTGCGGAACTTCTGCCGG
Source organism: Nocardia sp. KT25-26 (assembly GCF_056627695.1). Lineage (NCBI taxonomy): Bacteria > Bacillati > Actinomycetota > Actinomycetes > Mycobacteriales > Nocardiaceae > Nocardia > Nocardia sp. KT25-26. Next base: position 1,416,453 of record NZ_CM152813.1, read on the forward strand.
AAGTCGACGGCGAGCCGGGCCACCCAGTCGCAGGCCTCCGGGTCGTCGCCGTTGACATGGAAGATCGGGGCGCCGATGAACTTCGCGATATCGGTGGAGTATTCGGTGGAGCGGCTGTTCTCCGGGGCGGTGGTGAAGCCGATCTGGTTGTTCACCACGATGTGGATGGTGCCGCCCACCCGGTAGCCGCGCAGCCCGGACAGGTTCAGCGTCTCCGCGACCACGCCTTGGCCGGCGAATGCGGCGTCACCGTGCAGCATCAGCGGCATCACCGAGAAGCCCTCGGGGCCGTCGCCCTTGTTCAGCAGGTCCTGCTTGGCGCGGACCAGGCCCTCCAGGACCGGGTCGACGGCCTCCAGGTGCGAGGGGTTGGCGGTCAGCGAGACCTTGGTCTCGTTGTCGCCGAACATCTGCAGGTACTGGCCCTCGGCACCCAGGTGGTACTTCACGTCACCGGAGCCGTGGGTGGCGGCCGGGTTCATGTTGCCCTCGAACTCGGTGAAGATCTTCGAGTAGGGCTTGCCGACGATATTGGCGAGCACGTTGAGTCGGCCGCGGTGCGGCATGCCGATGACGACCTCGTCGAGCGAATGCTCCGCGCCCTGGTCGATCACGGCGTCCATCATCGGGATGACCGCCTCGGCGCCCTCCAGCGAGAAGCGCTTCTGCCCGACGTACTTGGTCTGCAGGAAGGTCTCGAACGCCTCGGCGGCGTTGAGCCGGTTCAGGATGTACTTCTGCTGGGCGACGGTCGGCTTGACATGCTTCTGCTCGACGCGCTCCTGGATCCACTTGAGCTGTTCGACGTCGAGGATGTGGGTGTACTCGACGCCGACGTGGCGGCAGTAGGCGTCCCGCAGGATGGACAGCACATCGCGCAGCTTCATCCGCTCCTGGCCGTGGAAACCGCCCACGTCGAAGGTGCGGTCCAGGTCCCAGAGGGTGAGCCCGTGCTCGGTGACGTCCAGGTCGGGGTGGCTGCGGAACTTGTCCTTGACCAGGCGCAGCGGGTCGGTGTCGGCCATCAGGTGGCCGCGGTTGCGGTAGGCCGCGATCATCTCCAGCACGCGGGCGCTCTTGTCGACGCCGCGTTCGGAGATGTCCTTGCGCCAGCGCACCGGCTCGTACGGCACACCCAGGCCGTGGAAGATCTCGTCGTAGAACTCGTCGGAGATCAGCAGCTGGTGGATGGTGCGCAGGAAGTCGCCGGACTCCGCACCCTGGATGATGCGGTGGTCGTAGGTCGAGGTCAGCGTCATCAGCTTGCCGACGCCGATATTGGCGATCCGCTCATCGCTCATGCCCTGGAACTCGGCCGGGTACTCCATCGCGCCGGCGCCGATGATCGCGCCCTGGCCGGGCATCAGCCGCGGCACCGAGTGCACGGTGCCGATGGTGCCGGGGTTGGTCAGCGAGATGGTGACGCCGCTGAAGTCGTCGGCGCCGAGTTTGCCGTCGCGGGCGCGGCGGACGATGTCCTCGTAGGCGCTGTGGAACTGGCCGAAGCTCATCTCCTCGCAGCCCTTGATCGCCGCGACGACCAGCGAGCGAGTGCCGTCCTTACCGGCCAGGTCGATGGCCAGGCCCAGATTGGTGTGTGCCGGTGTCACCGCATTCGGCTTGCCGTCCACCTCGGCGAAATGCCGGTTCATGTTCGGGAACTGCTTGACCGCCTGCACGATGGCGTAGCCGAGCAGGTGGGTGAACGAGATCTTGCCGCCGCGGGTGCGGGCCAGGTGGTTGTTGATCACCAGCCGGTTGTCGATCATCAGCTTCGCCGGGATGGCGCGCACCGAGGTCGCGGTGGGGATGGTCAGCGACGCCGACATGTTCTTGGCGATCGCGGCGGCCGGGCCGCGCAGCACCTTGGACTCGTCGCCGTCCGCGGCGGGCTTGGCGGCCTTGGCCGGGGCATTGGACACCGGCGCCGGGGTGGTCTTCGGGGTGCGTGCCTGCTCGGCGGCAGCCGGCTTCGGAGCGGCGGGCGCCGGGGCGGCGGGCTTCGGCGGCGCCGGAGCGGGGGCGGGTGCTGGCGCGGGAGCAGCTTTCGGGGCCGCCGCGGCAGGTGCGGGTGCGGCGGCGGGCCGGCTGTCACCGGATTCGGCGTTGGCCTCGGGGGAGTAATCGGCGAGGAACTCGTGCCAACTCTCGTCGACGGAGGATGGGTCCTGTTTGAACTTCTGATACATCTCGTCGACCAGCCACTGGTTCTGTCCGAACTGGGAAGTTGAGCTGCTCACAGCAGGTGTTCGCCTCATTTCGTTCTTCGCGCTGCGACGTTTGTGACGTGCCCGGCACCGGGGCCCGGCGGATGCGTGCCGATGCGCCCTCTCCGAGCATATGCCCAGTGACAAATCGCCGGTGTGACGACCCGCATCCGAGTCGGCGGCGTGCGTCGGTCGTCGATTGTCCCCGGAGTCGAGTCGCCACCACGTATCGATCACCACCCGGTAGGAGACGACTCGTCCTCGATCGAGATTATTCCTTCGCTGCGCGCGGCGCTCGCCCAGAGGCGCGCATAACTTCCGCCGGCTGCGAGGAGTTCGGCATGGGTTCCGTGTTCGACGATGCGGCCGTGCTCGACCACGGCGATACGGTCCGCGCGAGCGGCAGTGGCCAGCCGATGCGCGACCAGGATCGTCGTTCTCGCCCTGGTCAGCGCGGTACTTGCGGCGAGGGTCGCGGCCTCGGCGGCCGGGTCCAGAGTGGCGGTGGCCTCGTCGAGGAGCAGCAGATCCGGGTCGACGAGTTCGGCGCGGGCGAGGGCGAGCAGTTGACGTTGACCGGCAGCCAGGCCGCGGCCACGTTCACCGACCGGTTGGTTCATTTTCTCGGGCAGACCGTCGACCATTTCCTGGGCACCGACGGCTCGGGCGGCTTCGGCGATCTCCTGATCGCTCGCAAACGGTCGCCCGAATGCAATGTTGCTCGCTACGTCACCGGTGAAGAGGTGAGCTTCCTGGGGGACAATTCCCAGCCGCGATCGATACTCGGTGAGCATAAATTTACGTATGTCGACACCGTCGACCCGGATCGTGCCCGCGCCGGGTTCGTCCGGGAGGTCGTAGAGGCGGGCCAGCAGCTTCACGATCGTCGACTTGCCGGCCCCGGTCGGCCCGACCAACGCCAGGGTGCTGCCGGCCGGGACGGTCAGGTCGATGCCGGCCAGAGCCGGCTTCCGGGTGCCGGGGTAGTGGAAGCGCACCCCGTCGAACACCACCTCGCCGCGCAACCGGCCGGCCACCCGGACCGGTGCCGCCGGGTCCGGGGCGATCGAGGAACGGGTGCGCAGCAGTTCGCCGATCCGGCGCAGGCCCACCCGGGCCTGCTGATAGCCGTCGAACACCTGGGAGAGCTGATGGATCGGGCCGAACAGCAGACCCAGATAGAGAATGAAGGCGACCAGCGAACCGGTACTGGTGTGCCCGGCCGCGACGGCACCGGCGCCGGTGAAGACCACGGCGGCCAGCGCCAGATCGGCCCAGGCGCCGACGAATGCGAAGTACATCGCCAGCGCCCGTTGCGCCCGGACCCGGCTGTTGCGGTACCGCCGGGAGTGGCCCGCGAACCGGCGGGCGGCCAGGGGCTCGTAGCCGGCGGCCTGGACCGCACGCAGCCCGGCGATGTTCTCCTGGAAGTCGGCGTTGACCGTGGACACCCGCTCCCGGGAGATGCGGTACGCCCGGCCGGACACCCGGCGGAACAGAGCGGTGGCCAGCAGCAGCGGAGGCAGCGTCGCCGCGACCACCAGGGCCAGTGGCAGGTCGATCACCGCCAGCGCGACGGCGATGCCGACCAGGGTCAGCGCCGCCACCATGCTGGTCGCGACTCCGGTCTGCAGGAAGGTGGACAGTGCGTCGACGTCGGTGGTCATCCGCGTCATGATCCGGCCGGACATCTCGCGTTCGAAGTAGTCCAGGCCCTGCCGCTGCAGGTGGGCGAAGCTGCGGATCCGCAGCCCGAACAGCACTCGCTCACCGGTGCGGGCGGTGAGCACGGTGGATGCGGCGGCGATCAGCCAGGCCGCCACCACCAGCACCGTTCCCAACGCGGCGGCCCGCCACAGCACCGCGGGGTCGCCCCGGGCCACGCCGTCGTCGATCGCGTAGCGGACCAGCGGCGGAAACGCGATCCCGACCAGCGCATCGGCGACCAGCAGCAGCATGACCACCGCGACCAGCGCCCGCACCGGGCGGAGCAGCCGGGCGAGACCGAAGCGCGGTTCCGGCGCACGCAGGTCCCCACCGAGCCGCGGCTGTTCGGTGGCCGGCGGCAGTTCGGCGATGGTCCGCAGCAGTTCGGGGGTCGCGGTGAGTTCGTTCGCTGCGCCGGACCGGGTGGTGGGCGAATCTGTCCTGGGTGGTGCGTCAGCACCGAGCCGGTCACCGCGACCGGCCGTGCGGCGCTGCCAGGGCGCAGCCGGAGCCGCTGGTTCGGATGGCCGGTCGCCGAGCTGTCCGGACGGTGCGGAGTCCCGGCCGGCCTCACGTCGGGGTCCGGCAGTTCCGATGGGCTGCTCGACAGAGCCTGGGTGCAGCGCGGTTCCGGCACTCTCCCAGTGGCCGGTCGACGGCGCAGGGTCGGGTCGGATCGGAGGTGCCGTGGTGATCGGGAAGGGCCCAGGTTCGGAGCATGTCCGGTGACCGGTCGAGCGTGTGGGGCCGGAGTCGGTGTGGTGCCCGCGTGGTGGTGTGGGGTCGGTGTCGGTGTGGTGCCCGCGTGGTGGTGTGGGCTCGGGATCTGTCCGGTGTCCGGCCGGCGGCGCGGGGTCGGGGCGGACCCGAGGTGCCGTGGTGGCCGGGGCGGGCCCGGGCCCGGAGCCTGTCCGGTGACCGACCGAGGGGGTGGGGTCGGAGTCGGCGTGGTATCCGGTGGGTGGTGTGGGTCCGGCGTCCGTCCGGTAATCGGCCGGCGGTTCGTGGTCGGGGTGAATCCGGGGTTCGGTGACCGGGGACGGGCCGGGGAGCCGGATCACTCGGTCGGCGCGGGCCAGGGTGGATTCGCGATGCGCCAGGATGATGGTGGTCCGGCGGCTCGAGTCGGGGAGCCGGTCGAAGATTTCCGCCTCGGTGATCGGGTCCACGGCAGAGGTGGCGTCGTCGAGCACCAGGATCCGCGGCCGGGCCAGGAGTACCCGGGCCAGGGCCAGTCGCTGGCGCTGGCCGCCGGACAGTGTCAAGCCGCGCTCGCCGACCACGGTGTCGTAGCCGCCCGGCAGCGCCGAGATGAATTCGTCGGCCGCGGCGGCGACGGCGGCCGCCCGGATCTCGGCCTCGGTGGCGGTGGGTCGGCCCAGGGCGATATTGGTGGCGATGGTGTCGGAGAACAGGAAATGGTCGTCGAAGACCACGCCGACCGCCGCGCGCAGTTCGGCGGCCGCTGCCTCCGCCAGGTCCACGCCCGCCGCCGGCTCGGAGTCGTCCGAGATCAGCCGGATGTGCCCGTGTTCCGGCGCGTAGAAGCGGGGCAGCAGCAGTGACAGCGTCGATTTCCCGGATCCGGTGGGGCCGGTGACGGCGACCGTCTCGCCCGGTGCGATCCGCAGGTCGAGGTTCTGCAACACCGGCCGATCCGGGTCGAAACCGAAGGTCACCGCGCTGAACTCGACACCCAAGGGGCCCGCCGGGAGCGGCACCGGATGCGGCGGATCGGTGACCGCCGGCCCGGCGTCGATGACGGCGAACACCCGGTCGGCGGCGGCCTTGGTCAGCTGCGCCATCACCACCACCGCGCTGATCGAGCGGGCCGCGCCGGCCATTGTGGCGAGATAGGCGGTGAATGCGAGGAAGGTGCCGATTCCGATCACGCCGTGCAGGGCGAGCATACCGCCGGCGACGATCACCGTGACCAGCCCGGCCTGCGGCAGCACCGAGACCGTCGGCGTGAACCGGGCATTGATCTTCGCCGCCCGCATCCGTTCGGCGAACAGTCGGCGGCCCTGCTGCTCGAGTTCGTCCACCATCCGGGTCTGCTGCCCGAAGCCCTGCACCACCCGGACGCCGGTGACGGACTGTTCGACGTGTTCGGCGATCTCGGCCGCGCGCTGCTGCGCCGACCAGGTGGCCGCGTACAGGCGCGGCCGCATCCGGATCACGGTGACCGCCATGGCGGGCGCCACCAGCAGCGCCGCCGCGGCCAGAGGCGGACTCAACCAGAGCATCACCGCGACCGCCAATCCGAACTGCAGCACGGCCAGCCCGGACCACGGCGCCATCGCCAGCAGTCCCTGCACCAGCTGCAGATCGGTGATCGACCGGGAGACCACCTGACCGGTCCGGAGCGAATCCTGGCCGGCGCCGTCGAGCCGATGCAGGGAATCCAGCAGCCGCACCCGGAGCCGGTGCTGCACATCCAGCGACAGCTGCCCGGCCCACATCCGCCGCCCGAAGGTGGTCAGGAACCGGGCGCCGGCCAGCGCCACCAGCACCGCCGCCGCGCTGCCGATCACCCCGGTGTCCCCGACACCGGCCGCGTCGACGGCGCGTTTGACGGCCAGCGGTGCCGCGATCTCGACGACGGCACCGGCCACGATGGCCGCCGCGATTCCGGCGAGCAGCCGCGGTTCGCGGCGGCACTCCAGCCATAGCCGGCGCAGCCAGCCGTCGGAAGTTTCGGAACGAACGGGCACGCCGACCGCTACAGATCCCGTCGCCGCAGCTCCCACCACCCGGCGGCGGCGAGCCCGGCAGCCCACAGCAGCAGTACCACCAGCGCGGCCGGTGCAGGCGCGAACAACGCGCTGTCCTCGAACGAACCGACCGCCACCGCGCCCACCGTGGCGGCGGCCGGCAGTACCGTCACGATGCCGGGGATCCCGAATCCGTCGGCAACCAGCCAGGTCAGCGGTTCGATGACGAATGCCCAGCCGAGCACCAGGGTGACCGTGGTGGCCGCCGAACGGGTGAGCAGGCCGACGCCCGCCGCGATGAGCGCCCAGCCGGCCGCCGCGAGCACGCCGGCGCCCAGTACCTCGACCAGGGTCAGGCCGAACTCGGCCTTGTCACGGGCGGCGACCACCAGGAAGGCCACCGACACCAGTTCGGCGACGAGCGCGGCGCCCGCCGCGTAGGCCGCCAGCGTCAGATACTTCGCCGCTGCCAGCCGATCCCGGTCCGGTGCGAACAGGGCGGTGACCGCCAGCTCCGCGCGGCGGGACTCGCCACCGGTCCCGGCGGCGCCCAGCACGACGGCCACCACCAGCGCGGACAGCACCGTCAGATACAGGCCGATGGAGGCTGCGCCGGTCGCCGGTTCGGCCTCCGGGTCGAACGGTCCGGAGGTGAATGCCGTGGTCAGGGTGGCCGCGACCGCCACGGCGATCGGCGCCGACAGCAACAGCCGCAACGGCGGCACCGTGGTGATCTTGCGGGATTCCGAATCCAGCGCGGGCAGCAGGTCCGGGGGCAGCACTGTGATCATCGGGCCATTCCGGGGTTCGGTGGGACAGGAGCGACCGGCGCTGCCGGGGAAAAGGTCGGCTGCCGCTGCCGGGGGCGGGTCAGCGAGGCCAGCACCCGATCCGGATGGATCGGGTCGGCCACGACGGCCTGTACGTGCGCCCGCGCGGCGGCGGCCGCGGCGCGGATCTCGGCCTCGGTGGCCTCGGCCACCGCCAGTCGGCCGTCCGGCCGCATCACCGCATCGGTGAACCCGCGGGCCGCGAGCGCGGTGGCCAGCGCGACTGCCGGCGTTGCGGCGACCAGCAGCCGGTCCGGATGGCCGCGTCGCAGCCGGGCGGGGCTGCCCCGCCAGACGGCCGCACCCTCGCTGAGCACGATCAGCTGGTCGGCCAGCGGGACCACTGCGGCCAGGCTGTCGGCCGCGAGCAGCAGGGTGCCGCCGCGGCGCTGGTGTGCTCGCAGCAGTGCGGCGACGGCCGCGTGGTCGGCGGGGAAGGGGCCGGCGAACGGGTCGTCGACCAGGAGCAGCGGTGGATCGGCGAGCAGGGCGGTCGCCAGCGCCAGCCGGGTCTGCCCGCCCGGTGTCAGATCGGCCACCGGTGCGTCGGCGACCGGGGTGAGCTGTGCCAGCTCGAGGACCTCGGCCACCCGGGCGGCCGGGACACCGGCGAGCGGGGCGTGGATCCCGAGCTGTCCGCGCACACTGCGGGCCGGATGCAGGCCGCGTGGGGTGAGCACTGCGCCGACTCGCCGGGGGCCGCGGCCGCCGGGGAGCTCGGCCGCGCCCGCGGTCGGGCGCTGCAGCCCCAGCGCGGTGCGCAACACCGTGGACTTACCCGCCCCGGCCGGGCCGACCAGGGCGGTCGTCGACCCGGGTGCGACGGTGAACGAGATGTCGTGGACCGCGGTGACCTGGTCGAAACGCTTGGTCAGCCCGCGTACCGCCACTGCGGCGGTCATCGCTCGGTGGCCGGATTCGGCAGCGACTCCAGCGCCGGCAGCGGGTCCGCTTCGATGACCAGTGTTGCCGGCCAGGTGGTCGGTGCCGGGCCGAAGGCCTTCCGGGCGTTGTCGATGGTCCGGCGGCCGATCGCCCGGTTACCCGCCCCACCGATGGCCGCGCCGATACCGGCCGGGAGCACCTTGCCCGCGATCAGGGCGGCCCGCTTCTTGACGTACTGCGCGATGAAGCGCTTGATCAGGGCGCTGTTGATCCCGACCACGCCGGGCAGCTTGTCGGCGAATACGGTCGCCCAGTTCTTGGCCGGGGTGCCGACGTTCTTCCGGATGATCTCCCGGCCGCTGTCGCCGAGGACCACCGAGAGCACCAGCGCCCGCCGGTTCTCGACATCCTCCGGGGCGATGCCGTGGATATCGGCGACTGCCAGGGTGAACAGGGCCGAGGCCTCCATGAAGAAGGCGGTCTCCGCGCTGACCGCGGCGAGCGCGGTGAGGGTGCCGACCCCCGGGACCGCGGCGGTCGCGCCGACCGCCGTCCCGCTGCCGGTCACCGTCAGCAGGTACTGATGCTCGAGGCGTTCGACCAGCTGAGCCGGGCTCTCCCCGGGGTGCCGCCGACGCAACCAGGCCACATACCTGGTGACCGCCGGCCCCTGCAGCCGGGAACCGGTATCGAGCGCATCGATCACCGCTCTTTCGATCGCGCCTTCGAACACGGTGCCGTCCCTCCTCGCGCATGCTGTTGAGCCTGACAGCCCATCATGCCAACGAACCGGACGCACCGCTCGTTCCGGTCGGTGTCCGTGGTCACCTGTGCCGGCGCGGCGCGGACCGGCGCGCAGGGCCGATCATGCCGGTCGGGGCGGCAGTAGGTCGGGGGAATGTGCCCCGGGCCCCAAGACGGGTCGAATGTCCGGGCCGTGCAACCGTTGCCCGCATTCCGAACAGGTCGGTTCAACGGTCATGCGGTGCCCGCAGGTGGTGTGGACCGCTTGGATGGGTGGGCCGTCCGGAGCGGCCCAGGTGTCACCCCACTGCCGCATGGCCGCCAGGACCGGCCACAGCGAGCGGCCCTTGTCGGTCGGCCGGTAGTCGTAGCGCACCGGGGCCTGCTGATATGCGACCTTCGCGAGGACACCGCTGTCGACGAGGTGGTCCAGCCGTTGCGTGAGGACGTTGCGTGCGATCCCGAGCCGGTTGCGGAACTCGTCGAACCGGGTCACGCCGAAGAGGGCGTCCCGGACGATCAGCAGCGTCCACCAGTCGCCGACCACCTCCAGGCATTGCGCGATCGAGCAGTTCATGTCCTCGAAGCTGGTTCGGCGCATGAATCCAGCCTAGTCGGTTGCTTGAAGAAACTCACTTGCTCTACGGTGAGTTTCATGATGCAACTCACTCGAGGGTCGGTGGGTGCCCGTTTCGCTCTCGCCGAAACCGGACCCCTGGCCTGGCAGGCCGATGTCGACGACAGCTGGCGCGGCTGGACCGGCCCGCACGGCGGCGTGATCGGCGCCCTGCTCACCGAAGTCGCCGGTGCGGCGGCACCCGCGGCCGGCCGGGTCCGGACGGCCGATATCCGGTTCGTCGGCCGCCCGCGCAACGGCCGGGTCGACTTCCGGGCGGCCGTGCACCCCGTCGGTCGAAGCACGACGGTGGTCGAGGTGGCCGCGGCGCAGGACGACGATGCGGTGGCCACCGGAACGATCACGCTGGGACTGGACGTCGACACCGAGGTGGCCGGCCGATCCGATCGGGCCCCCCTCGATGTCCCCGCGCCCGAGGACTGTGCGCCCTTCGCCCTGCCGCCGGAGATCGTTCCCGTCGGCGCCCATCTCGATATCCGCCCGGCCGCCGGCCCGCTGCCGCTGACCGGCGCCACCGATGCCTGGATGTGCGCCTGGATCTCCCTGGTGCCCGAGTTCGACCTCGGTGCCGCGAGCCTGCTGATCCTCGCCGACGCCCTGCCCCCGGCCGTCTTCCCCACCTTGCGCGCTCCGGTCGCGGTGCCGACCGTGACGCTGACCGCGCATCTGCACGCACCATCCGAAACGGCACCACCGCAGCCGGTGCTGGTGCGGGCGGAGAACGTGGCGACCGAAAAGGGCTGGTCCGTCGACGATACGACGGTCCGTGACCGGACCGGCCGATTGTTGTTGCAGGCGAGGCAGACTCGCCGGGTGCACGGCTGAGGTGCGGTAGCGATGCTGAATACGAACAACGTTGTGGTCGATCCCGATTCCGGGACGACGAATCATCGCGTGGTGCCGGCGGTAGTCGCGGTCGGCGTCCTGCTGTCCAGCCTGGACCTGTTCATCGTGAACGTGGCACTGCCCAGCATCGCGGTGGACTTCGCGGGCGTCGATATTGCCGGGCTCTCCTGGGTGCTCAACGCATACGCCATCGTCTTCGCCGCACTGCTGGTGCCGGCCGGCCGACTCGGCGACCGCAACGGGAATCGTCCGGTGTTCCTGTTCGGGTTGGCGTTGTTCGTCACCGGTTCCGCGCTGTGCGCACTCGCCTGGAACACCGAGACACTGGTGGGCTTCCGAATCCTGCAGGCGATCGGTGCCGCCGCGCTCACCCCGGCCTCACTGGGCCTGTTGCTCGCCGCGACACCGCCGGAACGGCGGGCCGTGGCGGTGCGGCTCTGGGTGGCGGTCGGTGGACTGGGTGCGGCACTCGGCCCGGTGGTCGGTGGTGCGCTGGTCGAACTCGACTGGCGGTGGATTTTCCTGGTGAACGTCCCGATCGGCGTAGTGGCTCTGCTGATCGGAGCCCGGATGCTGCCGTCCCCGGCCGGCGACGGCGGACCGTGGCCCGACGGACTCGGCGCGCTGTTGCTCATCGGCTCCGTTGCCGCGTTGATCCTCACGTTGGTGCAGGGTGAGGAGTGGGGCTGGGGATCGGCTCCGGTGATCATCGGACTCGTACTGACAGCCGTCCTCGCGGCTGCATTTGCGGCTTCCTCACGCCGCCATCGCAGTCCGGTGATCGATCCCGCGCTGCTGCGGGTGCCGAACTTCTCGTTGATGCTGGGCAATACCTTGCTGTTCAATGTGGCGTTCGCCGCGATGCTGCTGTCGACGGTGCTGTGGGCCCAGAACGTGTGGGGATGGTCGGCGCTGCGCACCGGCTTCGCCATCGCACCCGGGCCGTTCGTGGTTCCGGTCGTGGCGGTACTCGCAGGCATGCTGATCAGCCGCTGGGGTCCGGGGCCGGTGCTGGCGGTTGGCGGCCTCACCTTCGCCGCCGGCACCGTGTGGTGGGCCGCGGCCATCGAGGTGCAGCCCGATTACGTCGGCGGCATGCTGGGCGGCATGCTGCTGACCGGTGTCGGTGTCGGACTCACCATGCCGACCGGCTTTGCTGCCGGAACCGCAGGACTGCCACCGGCGCAGTTCGCCACCGGCTCGGCCGTGCTGAGTACGGCGCGCCAGGTGGGCGCGGCGGTCGGAGTTGCGGTTCTGGTTGCCGTGCTGGGAACACCGGTCGGGCCCGACGCGTCGCTCCACGCATTCCAGCGCGGCTGGTGGGTGATCGCGGCCGTGGCAGTGTTGGCCGGGCTGATCGGATCGGCGGCGGTGCGGCCGAAACATACGGCTGCTGCCTGATCCACATCTCCTCCGGGGCGCGGGCGGGTGCCATTGCCGGATCCGAGCCGGTGACCGCGACGCGGTCGGTTCGAGTCAGGTGAACGCCGGCACCCGTTCGGCAGCCGGGGGCGGTGGTGGTGGGGTGCCGTCGCCGAACGGGCGCCCGCCCAGCCGTTCCCGGTCGTGTGGTTCGAGCCAGTTGCTCAGGTCCGGGCCCAAGGGGACGATGCCGGTCGGGTTGATGTCGCGGTGCACCACGTAGTAGTGCTCCTTGATCTGGCCGAAGTCGACGGTGTCGCCGAAGCCGGGTGTCCGGAACAGGTCGCGGGCGTAGTTCCACAGCACCGGCATCTCGGTCAGTTTCGACCGGTTGCATTTGAAGTGGCCGTGGTAGACGGGGTCGAAGCGGACCAAGGTGGTGAACAGCCGGACGTCGGCTTCGGTGATGGTGTCGCCGACCAGATAACGCTGCCCGGCCAGCCGTTCGGTCAGCCAGTCGAGTGCGGTGAACAACCGGTCGTAGGCGGCGTCGTAGGCGTCCTGGGCCCCGGCGAACCCACAGCGGTACACGCCGTTGTTGACCTCGGTGAACACCCGCCGGTTCACCGCGTCGATCTCCTCCCGCAACGGCTCCGGATACAGCTGCGGAGCACCGGGCCGGTGGTAGGCGGCCCATTCGGTGGAGAAATCCAGGGTCATCTGCGCATAGTCGTTGGTGACCACCCGGCCGGTCGGCACATCGACCAGTGCGGGCACCGTGATACCGCGCGGATAGTCCGGGAACCGGGCCAGATAGGCGTCCCGCAGCCGCGGAATCCCCAGAACCGGGTCCACACCACCGGGATCCAGATCGAAGGTCCAGCTGCGCGCATCATGCGTGGGACCGCACAGGCCGAGCGAGATCACCCCTTCCAGCCCGAGGAGGCGCCGCACGATCAGCGTGCGGTTGGCCCACGGGCAGGCGCGGGCCGCGACGAGCCGGTATCGGCCCGGTTCGACGGGATACCCCGAACTACCGTCCGCGGTGATCCGCGTTTCTATGTAGTTCGTATCGCGCTTGAACTCGCCCGGTTCGACATAGGTGCCGGGCCGGCCCGCCGCATCGTTCGCCCGATCGGTCATGGTTGTCGATTCTGGCAGACGGCGAGCGTAGCCGGTCGCGCCCAGGGCACGGCGGGCGTAGCGTTCGAGGTGATGAACTACCCCAACCGGTCGGCCGCCGGGCGGGAGCTGGCCGCGGAACTCGAGTACCTGCACGGCACCCGGCCGCTCGTGCTGGGGTTGCCGCGCGGCGGGGTGCCGGTCGCGGCGGCGGTCGCGGCGGAGCTCGGCGGGGAGCTGGATGTGCTGCTGGTTCGTAAGCTCGGCGTGCCGTGGCAGCCGGAGCTGGCCATGGGGGCCATCGGTGAGGGCGGTGTCCGGGTGCTGAACGAGGATGTGCTCGGCCGGGGCGGAATCGGTGCCGATCAGATCGCGGAGATCGAACGGTCCGAACGCGCCGAACTGGAGCGGCGGCGCCGGATCCTGCGCGGTACCGCGCCCGCCCCGGTGCTGCGCGGCCGCACCGTGGTGATCGTCGACGACGGTATGGCCACCGGCGCGACCGTTGCCGCCGCCTGCGGAGTGGCACGAGCGCAGCAGCCGGACTACCTAGTGGTGGCGGTTCCGGTGTCGTCGGCCGAGGCGATGGAACGGGTGCGGGCGGACTGCGACGAGGTGGTCTGCCCGTGGGTGCCCCGGGAGCTGGGCGGGGTCGGCGGTGCCTATCTGGACTTCCATCAGCTCGACGACGACGAGGTCATTGCGCTGCTACGGCCGCCGGTGGAACCGGATCAGCCGAAGCACCGGCCTTCGCCGCGATAGGTCGGGACGGTGTGCCGGTCGCCGGATTCGTCGACCAGATGCAGCCGGTCGAACCGCTCGCACAATTCACCGGCCTTGGCATGCCGGAACCACACCCGGTCGCCGATCTCGAGTCCGGCCGCACCGGCCAGCGGTGTCTGCACCTCGCCGGCGCCCTCCGCACCGAGCAGGCGCAGGCCCGTGGGCCAGACCGGCAGCGGGACCCGGCTCGGACCCGCCGGCCCGGACGCGATGTAGCCACCGGCGAAGACGGTGGCGATATTCGGGGCGGGACGGCGCAGCACCGGCGTGGCGAAGTACATGGCGGGGCGCGGTGTGAAGCTGCGGTAGTGGTCGAACAGGGTCGGCACATACAGGCCGGAACCGGCGGTGACCTCGGTGACATCCGGATCGGCGACCGAGACCTCGATCGATCCGGTGCCGCCGCTGTTCACCAGTTCCAGCGGCCCGGTCTCCGAGCGCACGGCCGCCAGTACCGCGGTGCGCCGGCGGCCGATCTCGGCCGCGGAGAGCCGTTTCACCAGGCGGATCGCCGGATTGCTGTCCGGTAGACCGGCGATCTGTGCCTCATAGGTCATTACGCCGATTACGTCGAACCCCCGGTCGCGGGCGGTCCGGGCCAGCCGGGCGGCCTGATCCGGGGTGCGGATCGGCGAACGCCGCACTCCCAGGTGCAGCGGTCCGACCCGCAGCGAGGCGTCCACGTCCAGACACACCCGGGGGCGGACCCGGTCGGTGCCCAGGCCGGCCCGGAGCAGGTCGAGCTGGGCCTCGTCGTCGATCATCAGGGTGATCGCCCGGAGCGCGGCGGGGCGTTCGGCCAGCTCGGCCAACGCCGACCGGTCGACGGTGGGGTAGCCGAGCAGAATGTCGCGGGCGCCGTGCTCGGCCAGCCAGAGCGATTCGGCCAGCGAGAAGGACATGATTCCGGCGAAGCCGCCGCGGGCGGTGAGGCCGGGGCCCAGCACTTCGGCCAGCACTTCCCGGCAGCGCACCGATTTCGCGGCCACCCGGATGGCGATGCCGTCGGCGCGGCGGGTCAGATCGGCGGCGTTGGCGCGCAGGGCGGCCAGGTCGACCGCGGCCAGCGGCGGATCCAGGTCGGCGGTCGCGGCATGCAGGACTTCGGGAGTTGTCGCACCCGTCACATCGCCTTCGGTCACGACACTACTGAACCAGAGTTTTGGTCAGTCGTCCAGTATTGGGTTCAGCGGTCGGCCGCACGGGCCGCGAGGCAGCCGACCAGGTCGTCGAGTACGACGAGGGCGGTCTCGTCGTCGCCGTCGGCCAGCCAGCGCAATACCAGGCCCTGCAGGATCGACACCACATACGCGGCGACCGCCCCCAGTGGTTCCAACCACTGCGCGCCGGCCCGCTCCGCGCACAGTTCCAGGAAGACCTTGGCCTCTTCGTCCATTTCCCGGAACAGTGCGGCGGCGTCCGGATCGGCGACCGCCGGACCATCGGATTCCCATCGCTGCCGCAGCGTGCGGATGGTGGCCTCGTAGGCATCGACCTGCCGCATGGGGGTGCCCTTGATCACCGGCCAATAGGCGCTCAGCCCGGCGTGCAGGAGCACCCGTAGCGCCCGGACGCCGGTGCAGTCCAATCCCTCGGTCGCCTGCTCGACCGCGGTACATACGGTCGGCCGCAGACGCACCGCAACGGCTTCACTACGTGCGCTCAACAACTACTCCTCGGCAAGTTCCTCGATTCCCGCTGCCGCGCGGGAGGCGCGGCTCCTGTCGGACGCCGCCCTGGCGTTCGATGGTAGAAGGTTTTCCGTCATCAGGAACGGGTACTCTCGGCGTTTCCATACCTGAGGACGGTTTTTGTTATCCACCCGAGACCTCCGGTGTGGTACACGACATACGGAATCCAGGGCAAGAACCACACCACCGTCCCACTCTCGAGCGGTTAGCCTGAATCAGTGACGCTTTTTCGGCCCGCCGATCAGTACCAGCTCTCGGGAACCTTCAACTTCCGCGATATCGGCGGTCTGCGTACCGTCGACGGCGCCCGCACCCGGCCCGGAGTGCTGATGCGGTCCGCTCAGCTCAGCGGTCTCGACGAGGCCGGCCTGGCCATGCTGGCCGAACTCGGCATCGCGGACGTGCACGACCTGCGCGGCCCCGCCGAGATCGACCGGATCGGCGCCGATCGGATCCCCGAGCCGGTCCGGCTGCACATCAACCCGTTCCACGCGGGGATGATCGACACTCCGCCACACGAACCGAACAGCGACAAGACCCGTCGGCACATGCTGACCGTGTACCGCAACTTCCCGAAGCTGCCCGAGGCCCGGCAGGCGATCGCCGCGATCGCCGCATCCATCCTGGCCGACCGCGGGGCGGTCCTGGTGCACTGCGCCGCCGGCAAGGACCGCACCGGCTGGGCGGTCGCCACGCTGCTGCGGGCGGTCGGCGTCACCGAGGACGACATCCTCACCGACTTCATGACCAGCAACGATGCCGTAGTGCCGTTGCGTGCCCTGCTGGAACCGAAGCTCTCGCCCGGCGCCTCGCTGTCGCCGGATCTGCTCGGTGTTCATGTGGAGTACCTGGAATCGGCCACCCGGACGGTGCACGAGGACTACGCCGGACACGAAGGCTATTTCGACGCCGTCGGGTTGACCGCCGAACTTCGGGACCGGCTACGCAACCGGTTGCTCGCTGCCTGAGTCGGTCACCACCCGCTGACCTGGCGGACCGGCGATCGGGCATCGCGGACCAAGCCGTCCGGGTCGATGTGTACCTGGTCGCCGGTGTGGAACCAGGTGCCGGTGAACCGGGCCGCCGTGGTGCCGGGGTCGTTCCAGTACCGGCGGCTGACGTTCGGGCCTCGGCACAGGAGCTCGCCGTAGCCGTCGGCCGCGCCGGGGCCGGACAGGGCCAGCTCGGTGCCGCCGAACGGGAACCCCAGCGCCGCCGCGCCCACCGCGTTCGCATCGTCGGCCACCACCAGGCCGATCCCGCTGGTCTCGGTCGCACCCCACAGTGACCACTGCCGGGCCCGCGGAAAACACTCGCGCAGCGCGGCGGCCACGGCGGGCGCTCCGGCCGCGGCCCGCTCGGAGCGATGACCGGCCTTGCTGATCCGGGTGACGGAGCCGAACTCCGCCCGGCCGGACCACTCGTCGAGCAGGCCGGCGAAGATCCGGGGCGTCGCCGCCAGCATGTCGATGCGTTCCCCGGCCAGGAGCCCGGCGATCCGGGCGGCACGCCCCGGCCCGGTACCCGGCAGGACCACGGTGCCCCCGACTGCGAAGGTGGCCAGCAGTTGGTCGACACAGCCACTGGCATGGGCCAGCGGCAACAGCACCAGGTTGCGCATGCCGTCCGCGGGGAGGTCCAGGGCTCCGGCGACGGAGCGGACCGCCGACAGCAGGTTTTCGTTGGTCAGCTCCACGCCCTTGGCGGTGGCGGTGCCGGTATAGCAGAGCAGAGCCAGCTCGCTCAGTGCCGCACCGTCGTCGATGAAGGCGGCGCCGTCCGGCAGGGCGCCCTGCGGGCCGAGTACGAAATCGGCCCGGCTGTCGGCCAGCACGGCGGCCGCCCGCTCATCCGGCAGACCCTCCGGGACCAGCACCGGAACGGCACCGGAGAGCAGGGCGCCGAGGAAGGCCTGCACCCAGCGCGCCCCGGTGGGCATATGCACCGCCACTCGGTCGCCGAAGCCGATGCCGTGGGTCTGCAGGCCGCCGGCGATCCGGGCGGCGCTGTGCCACAGCTCCCGGTAGGTCAGCCGCGGCCCGCCGGCCTCGACCACCGCTTCCCTGGTGGTGAAGGCATGTACCCGCAGGTCCAGCAGCTCGGTCAGCGCCGGGCTCAGGTTCCCGTAGCGGAGCACGCCGTCGGCCGCCCGGGCCAGCGCGGCCTCGCCACCGGCCGCGCGGTGCGCCGGGAACTCGACGATGACCCCTGCGGACCGATCCTCCGGACACATGGGCCACCGTCCTTCACGTTCGACACCACTCCCACCTGTGACTATATGATGCAGATCACACTCGCGGGGTGGTTCGAGCCGGACCGTTTCGGGGTTGTCACCGGCCGGTGTAGGTCGCCTTCCCCGGGCCGTCGACCAGGAAGCTGCGCACTGCCCCGCGCAGATCCTCGGTTCCGAACAGCTCCCCGGACACCTCGGGCGTCACCGAGTCGGCGTGCGCGACGCCACCGGAACGCCAGGCCTCGACGATCCGCTTGGTGGCGGCATGGGCGCGGGTGGGTCCGTCGGCGAGCCGCCGGATCAGCACCTGGACGGCGGCATCCAGATCGGTGTGCACGCCATTGACCACCCCCCATTCGGCCATGGTGGCCGCGTCGTAGAGGTCGCCGGTCATCACGAATTCCCGGGCCCGGCCGGAACCGGCCCGCTCGGCGAGCCGCTGCGGTCCGCCCATCGACGGCGTCAACCCGACCACCGTCTCCACCAGCCCGAATTTGGCGGACGGGGTGGCCAGGATCAGGTCGCAGGCGAGTGCGATCTCGAATGCCGCGGTCAGGGTGAGGCCGTGGGCGGCGAACACCACCGGGCAGGGCAGCGCCTCTAGCGGGTGGATGATCTTCGCGAACAGTGCGCGCCACAGCTCCGCGCCCTGCGCCGGGGTCAGCCCGTCGAAGACGTTGACGTCGACACCACCGGAGACCACCTTGCCCGCGGCCCGGAACAGCACCACCCGCGGCGGCTCCGCGGTGAGCGCGGCGATATCGGCCGCCAGCGAGTCCAGCATCGCCCGGTCGAAGAGGTTCAACGGCGGATGATCCACGGTGAGCGTGGCGATCTCGGCGCCGGACGGGGTGAACTCGCGTTCGAGCCGGGTCGGGGTGTTTTCACTCATGCGGCACAGCGTAGGACGCGTCGGTGGCCGCGGGAACCGGTCGATCGCCGGGGCGGGATCAGCCGGACTCCGACGGCGCGGTCACTTCGTAGCGGCGTAGCGACAGGCTGGGATTGGCGCTGCGCACCCGGGCCAGTTCGGCCGGGTCGATCGTGGCGGTCAGCACGCCCGGGGCGTCGGCGAGTCCGGCCAGCACCGCTCCGGCCGGGTCGACGATCATCGAATGCCCGGCGCCGAGCGGGGCGCACTGATCGGCGGCGACCACGTAACAGGTGTTCTCGATCGCCCGGGCCTGCAGCAGGGTGGTCCACTGGGCGACCTTCGCCGGGCCCGGGATCCACTGGGCGGGCACCAGCAGCACCTGCGCACCGGCGGCCGCGACACGCCGGAACCCCTCGGGAAAACGCAGATCGAAACAGGTCTGCATGCCGAAAGTCACACCGCCGGTGGTGAACGTGACCGGCGCCTCGAGCGGACCGGGACGGACCACCTCGGATTCGGTGAAACCGAACGCATCGTAGAGATGCACCTTCCGGTACCTCGCGAGCATCGATCCGGCCGGGTCGAAGGCGACCAGGGTGTTGTGGATCCGATCCGAGGCCGGCTCGGTCCGCTCCACCACACCCGCCACCAGATGGACGCCGGTGTCGGCCGCGATCTCGGCCAGTCCGGTGGCGAACGGGCCGGTCAGCGGCTCGGCGGCGGCGACCACGCGTTCGTCGAGCCGGCGGACGGCAAACATCGAGTATTCGGGTGCGAGCACTACCCGGGCGCCGGAATCGGCCGCCGCCCGGACCCGGTCCCGCAGCGTCGCCAGATTGGCGCCGGGGTCGGTTGCCGGGGCGAATTGCACCACCGCGACCGGGATCGGCGCGGACGGCTGCGGTCCATTCTCGGCAGGGCTCCCCAGTTGCATACGTCTCACCGTATTGGCCCGGTGGTCGAGACAGCTACCGCCAGGCAGTAAACTCCTGGTCAATGAGTACCAATCAGGTCGACAGCGTTCCTGCCGACGACGACAGGGATACCGCCGACCCGACTTTCGCCGAGCTCGGCATCGATGACCGCATCCTGGCGGCCATCGCCGATGTCGGCTACGAGTCGCCGTCGCCGATCCAGGCCGCGACCATTCCGCCGCTGCTGGACGGCGCCGACGTGGTCGGCCTCGCCCAGACCGGCACCGGCAAGACCGCGGCCTTCGCCATCCCGATCCTGATGGGGCTGGACACCTCCCGGAAGGCGCCGAGCGCCCTGGTGCTGGCGCCCACCCGGGAGCTGGCGATCCAGGTCGCCGAGGCCTTCGGCCGGTACTCCGCGCACATCCCCGGCCTGCACGTGCTGCCGATCTACGGCGGGCAGAGTTACGGCGTGCAGCTGTCCGGGCTGCGCCGCGGCGCCCACGTCGTGGTCGGTACCCCGGGCCGGGTGATCGATCATCTGGAGAAGGGCACCCTCGACCTGTCGCAGCTGCAGTACCTGGTGCTCGACGAGGCCGACGAGATGCTCAAGATGGGCTTCCAGGAGGATGTCGAGCGGATTCTGGCCGACACCCCCGACGACAAGCAGGTGGCGCTGTTCTCGGCCACCATGCCCGGCGCCATCCGCAAGATCTCCAAGCAGTACCTGCACGACCCGGTCGAGATCACGGTCAAGGCGAAGACGCAGACCAACACCAACATCACCCAGCGCTGGGTGCAGGTGTCGCACCACCGCAAGCTCGATGCGCTCACCCGGATCCTCGAGGTCGAGGACTTCGAGGCGATGATCATCTTCGTGCGCACCAAGCAGGCCACCGAAGAACTGGCCGAGAAGCTGCGCGCGCGGGGGTTCTCGGCAGCCGCGATCAACGGCGACGTGGCCCAGAATCAACGCGAGCGCACCATCGGCCAGCTCAAGTCCGGTGCCTTGGACATCCTGGTCGCCACCGATGTGGCGGCCCGCGGACTCGATGTCGAACGCATCTCGCATGTGGTCAACTACGACATCCCGCACGACACCGAGTCCTATGTGCACCGCATCGGCCGGACCGGCCGGGCGGGCCGGTCGGGCCAGGCACTGCTGTTCGTCGCGCCGCGGGAACGGCATCTGCTCAAGTCGATCGAGCGGGCCACCCGGCATCCGCTCACCGAGATGCAGCTGCCCAGCGTCGACGACGTCAACGCCCAGCGGGTCACCAAGTTCGGTGACGCGATCACCGAGAACCTGTCCTCGGACAATCTGCCGCTGTTCCGCAAGCTGATCGAGGACTACGAGCGCGAGCACAACACGCCGCTGGTGGATATCGCCGCAGCGCTGGCCGTCGGCTCCTACGACGGCGACAACTTCTACCTCGAGCCGGAACCGGAACGGCCCGAACGGCCGCGCCGGGAACGGGCGCCGCGCCGATTCGACGACGAGGGCGGTGGCCGCCGCGGCTTCCGGCGCAGTGACGGCGGAGGCGACCTGGCCACCTACCGGATCAGTGTCGGCAAACGGCACCGCGTGGTACCCGGCGCCATCGTCGGCGCCATCGCCAACGAAGGTGGGCTGCGGCGCAGCGACTTCGGGCATATCAGTATCCGGCCCGACCACAGCCTCGTCGAGCTGCCCGCGAAGCTGCCGCCCGAGACCCTGGAGGCGCTGCGGCGCACCCGGATCAGTGGCCAGCTGATCCAGCTGCAGCTGGACCAGGGGCCGCCGTCGCAGCGGGTGAACACCCGCGGCCCGCGCCGCGACCGCGACTTCGGCCGCCCCTATCGAGGCGATCGCCGCAAGCCGCGGAGCTGAACGCTGCGCCGTGCCGTTCTTCACCGGTGGCCGCGGCAGGCTGCACTATCGGCACTGGCCGGGTACGTCGGCCGTCACCATCGTGCTGCTTCCCGGAACAGGGCAGCACAGCGGGCATTATCACCGTTTCGGTACGGCGCTCAACCGTGCCGGGCCGGGCCTGGTGGTCCTCGACACGGCCGGGCAGGGGCTGAGCGAAGGGGACCCGGAACGCCCGGGTGCGGTGGCCGAGCTGGCCTCCGATGCGCTCGCCCTGCTGGGCGAGGTGACCGCCCCGGCGCCGGTGCTCATGGGGCATTCCCTGGGAGCGGCGACGGCCCTGCAGCTGCTCCGCACCCGGTCACCGGCGAGTCCGGCCGGGCTGATTCTGTGCGGCACCCCGAAACGTGTCCTGTGCGCCGGTGGTGAGCAGCCCGTCGTCGAGTCCGTTGCCCTGCCACCGACCCTGGTGGTGCACGGAGTCGACGACCGGCGTGCGCCGATCGATGCGGTCCGGCTCTGGACGCAGCGGAATCCGACGGTAGATTTACGTGAGTACACCGACGCCGGACACGACCTGCTGCACGAACCGGTGCACCCGCGAGTGAGCGCCGATATCGCGGCCTGGGCGTCCCGGCACGGGGAGTGACGGTGCCGCGGCACCGACCGCGACGACGAAGGGGGACGACCGGTGCAACCCATCCGAACCGGGATTCCGGATACCGCAGCGCTGGGCCGCGCGGTCGACGAAGGCGGCCTGTGGCTGGACGGCGTGCTGGTCGCCGACGACACGGTGCAGCGCTGCGCGAACCGCTACGAGGAACTCGCCACTGCCGCCGAGACCCAGGCGGGCGCGCTCGCCGCCGCGGGCACCCTGCCCGGATTCGGTGGTTTCGATTCCGGCGCACAGCTGCGCAGCGGATTCGAAACCAAGAACGCCGAGGCGGTCGCCCGGTTGCGGGAGTATGCGCGCGCCGCACGGGATCTGGCCGCCACCCTGCGGGCCGCGGACCGGGCCTACCGGGACGCCGACGACGATCTGGCCCGGGCGGTCGCCGGCCTGGGTGCCGCCGTGGAATCGACGACGCCGGAGCCGAGCCATGGCTGATTCGCGCACCGATCCGGACTACGTATCCGAGGTCGAGGTCTTCGACAATCTCACCCACCGGCAGATCCACGAGGGGGTGCAGTCCCTCGCCCCGGGCGTCCTCGCCGAAGGTGGCCGCAGCTGGACCGCCGCCGCCGAAGAGTTCGGCGATGCCGTCGCCACGGCGCACAGTGAGATCGTGGCCGCGCTGGCCGGCGGCTGGCGCGGCACCGCCGCCAACCGGGCGATCGTCACCATGCGCAAGTTCGAACGAGCCGGCCGTGATCTGACCGAGGTGCTCGCCGAGGTCGGGGTGCGCCTCGGGCGGGCGGCCGACGCCGCCGAAACCGTGCGCGCCGGAATCGGGGCGCCGGATCCGGCGCAGCCCGATCTGAATGCGGCACTGCTGGATCCGCAGCAGGCCACGGCCAACGCCGTCGGCCAGCGTGTCGCCGAGAACGCCCGGCAGGATGCGGTGCGGGTGATGGAATCGGTGTATGTCGATGCGCTGCTCGCCACCGGGGTGCAGGTGCCGGCCTTCCCCGCCGGGGTGGCCGCCGAACCGGAATCCGATGGTCCGGCGCCGGTGGGCGACGCCCTCGGCGCGCCTGCGGCCGGGGTCCGGTCCGGTTCCGGCGCTCCGGACGGCACCGACTCCGCAGCCGGTCCGGGCGCGCCTGCCGAATCGGAGCGCCCGCACGGGGGCGATTCCGAATCCACCGACAGCGCCACCGCACCCGCGGGCACCGGACCGGCCGCAGTGGTAGCGGCCGCCGCCGCACCGCCTGCAGCACCGGCCAACCCGGTCACGACAGCACCCGCCGCAGGCGGCCCCGGCGTTCCGGGCACCCCGGTGGTTCCCCCGAGCCAGTCGGCCGCCCCGCCGCCGGCCACGGGATCGGCCCCGGCGGGTACGCTGCCGTCCCCCGATCGGACCGGCGAGGACCGGCGCCGTCCGCCGACACCGAATCGCGCCGCATCCGGAACCCCAGCCGCTGGGGATTCGGACGACCCGCCCACGACCCGGCCGGCAGCCGCAGGCTCCGGAGTGGCCGATGTCGCCGAGCACGAAACGCCGCCGGGCGCGGCGACACGTGTCGTCGGAACCGGGACCGACGCCGACGGGGCGGCCGGGACGGTACCCGCGGCGGCGCCGGTCGGGGCGGACCTGCCGGTGACGGAGGCAGCCACCGAAGCGACGACCGGCGCCGGCACGCCGTCCGGCGAATCGGCGCATGCTGCCGACGGGGCGGCCGCCGCCGGTGGGCAGGCGGTCGGCGGGGTGGCGGCCGGAGCGATGGGCGGCATGATGGGTGGGGCGCTGGCGGCCTCCGACAACACCCGCGCGGCACCGGGCCCCCGGCACACCCGGCCGGTCGAACCGGCCGAGGACACCGAGTACGACGAGAACGACGCCCTGTTCGACGATCTGGACGACGACGAACCGACCTATCTCGAACCGGCGGACAAGCCGAACGAACTGGTCGGCAGCATCGATCCGACCACACCACCGGTCCTGGGTGAATGGACCGAACGCGAGTGAGCCGGACCCTCACCGCGGACCGGTTCCTGCTCGCCTGGCACGAATCGGTCGGTGATCGGATCCCGGCACCCCTGGCGGTCCGGACCAGCGCCCGCACCAGCCGGGAACGTGCGGCGATGCAGCCGCACCTGCAGCAGTGGCGGGACGCGCAGTGCGATGCCGACCTGGCGGCCGCCCTGCGGGTCCTGGCCGGTCCGGAACTGCGGATCGAGGTGTTCGGTGCGTCCGGCGGCGCGCCGGTCCGGCTGCTGGGTGCGGTATCCGGTGACGTCGCCGTCCTCGCCGCCCAGCAGCCGGGACCGGAACCGGACCGCGGCGGCCCGGTCGAACTGCATGTCTGCGGGACGAAACAGCTGGCCGCCCAGCTGTTCACCGCCCTCCCGGCGATGCGCGGCGGTCGGCAGGAACCGTTGATCGCCCCGCGGGACCGGGTCGGTGAGGATCCGCGCACGATGGTCACCCTGCCGGTGGCCGGCCCCGCGCCGGCGGCCCGGATCCGCAAGCTGCTCAACCAGCCACGGGCCGGGATGGGACAGATCCTGGTGACCGCATACGGCGACGATGCCGACGCGGGGGTGCTGTGCTGGCTCGATATCACCGGGGACGGGCGGTACCTGGTGCAGACCGATAGGGATGTGGTGATCGAACCCGCCACCGTCGAAACGGCGGTGCCCCGGCTGCGTCGGCTGTTCGTCGCGGCGGCGCGCAGCCACGCACTCGCCCGGCAGTCCTGACCGGTCCGTGCCCGCAGCGGCGGGCGTTGCGCCGCGCCGCGTCACAGCCCGAGAAAGGCGGACAGCTCCCGGAACTCGGTCTCGTCGTCGGGCAGATACTCCAGCAGCAGCGGGGATCGGATGATCACTGCCCGCCACATGGCGCGGCACAGTGTGGCGTGGACGAGTTTGCGGGACAGCAGCATCCGCATGCCGTACGGTGCGTCCGCCGGGGTCGAGGTGGTCATCGAGAGCAGTACCACCGCCGCCTCCCGGCCGTGGAACCGGTCCGGCGTGCCCACCAGCACATCCTCGATCTTGGCCCGGGCCAGCAGCGTCCGGATCCGCGCCACCTGCGCGGTATAGGGCGCGACGACGAAGATGTCGTGCGGATGCAGTCGCCTGGTGTGGGCACCACCGGTCCAGGACAGGCCGAGCAGCGCACGCACCTGGCGGACCACTTCCCGGGCCTCCGCGGTGGATTCGATCGCATCACCGTGATGCGGTACCAGGACGGTGGCGATTCCGGGAGCCACCCCGTGCAGGGTACGGCTCGCCGTCACCGTGGTGTTGGCGCGCAGCCGGTGGTCGTAGTAGTTGCGTGACACCGGTTCGCACACCCGTGGATGCATCCGCCAGGTGCGGTCGAGGAAGTAGCCGAAGCGGGCCGGCAGCGTGGCCCGGTCCGCACACAGCCAGGTCAGCACTGCCTGCTCGACCGGTTCCGGATGGCGGGCGCCGGCGGTCGCCGGAATCGGATCACCGAGCAGCAGCAGGTTGCGGGCGCCGGCCGCCACTGCGACGGTATCCGCGAGCGGGCAGCTGCCGGCGTCGGCCACCACCAGGAGGTCGAGGGCGTCCGGCTCGACCAGCTCCGGATCGGCGAAATCGGCGCGGGTGCCGCCGATCACACAGCCGTTGACCGCATTGTCGAGAAACCGCGGGTAACGCTGCGGCTCGATCGCCGACCATTCCGGGGCCACCGATACGACATCGTGTTTGGCGATGAGTTCGGGCAACAGCCCCACCGCGACCAGGGTGTCGAGGATCCGCTCCACCACGGCATGCTCCCGGGCCACCACGCCGATCCGCCACCGACGCCGGGTCACCAGGCGTTCCACCACCCGGGCCACGGTTTCGGTCTTACCGGTGCCGGGCGCACCCTGCACGGCGAGGTACGAGTGGTCCAGGTCGGCGACCGCAGTGGCGATCGCCGCGGCGAAATCGGCCCCGGCGGGCGGTAGCCCGGCGGCGCTGTGCAGGCGGGGCGGGCGCCGGGCGAGCAGGTCGAAAGCCGCCGTCTCGGGGATCTGCGGCAGGGTCATCAGCAGATCTTGGGCGGCGGAGGCCACCGCGGGGGCCAGGGTGGCATCCCAGTCGGGCGGTACCGGTGCGACCGCGGTCGGCAGTTCGTCGTAGGGCGCGCCGCCGTCCGGCAGTTGTTCCTCCAGCCGGACGGTATCGGCGAAGTCCGCGTCCACCGCGCAGCCCAGCACGGTGGCCGTGGTGGTGACCCGGACACCCGGTGTCGTGGTCCGGCCGGTGCTGACCGGCCGATCGTAGATGGCGACCATCGCGGTTCCCGGGGTGAGGGCGGTACCGGTGCCGAGGCGGCCGGTGAGGGTGAGGAAGCGCCGCATCGTCTCCCGGCCCGGTGCCCGATGCCATTTGGTGTCTACGACGCCCCAGTCGGCGACCAGGACACCGGGTGCATCGGCCCATTCGTCCACCGGCCGGCTCAGCCGATCCAGCTGTGTCCACCAGCGCGGCTGCTGTTCGCGGCGGTGATAGCCGACCGCGGCCGCCGTCACGGCTGCGGTCCGGGCGGCCGGTCCGCGCCGCCCGGTGTCGTCGCGGCCGGCGTCGGCGAACTCGGCCAGCGCGGCTTCCAGTGACGACGGGCGTACGGCGGGGGGACTCGGGGCCCGGGCACCGCCGGGCCGGATACCCGATTCCCGGGCGCATCGCAGCAGCAGCTCCCGGATCCGCAGGACGGTGCGCGCATCCGAGTCGCCGGCCGCCGCCTCCGGCAGCACCGGGCGCAACCCGTCCGGTTCGTAGCAGCCGACACCCACCAACAGCGCCATCCGGACCAGCGGGGACAGATCCACCAGCGTTGCGGTGCCGAGCAGCTCGTCGAGGATGTCCGCACCGATTCCGAAGCGTCCGCTGCGGTCCAGCAGCGCGGTGCGGACCGCGGCACCGTAGTGGTAGATCCGCATCCGCGGATGGGCGCGGCGCTGTCGTGCCAGGAGACCGAGCAGGTCGTCGAGGGATTCCGCGGCATCGATGGGGGCACTTCCGGCCAGGCAGGCACCGGAATATTCCAGTCGCACCGGTCCGTTCGCCGGTCCGGTGAGCGCCAGGCCGAGATCGCCGGGTGCCGGGTCCGGCAGTGCGGCCAGCGGACGGGCATCGGCCACCGATGTGATCGGACGCCCGGATCCGTCCCGGGACAACTGGATCCGGGCCTGCCGTCGCAGCATGGTCAATCGGCGCGCGGCCACGCCGGGCACCGCCGCCTGCTGTTCGGCGAGCCGGTCCACGGTGTACACCCCGGCCTCGCGCAGCCGCGCCCGGGTGGTTCCGCTCATCCCGGCCACCAGCAGCAGATCGCGGGCCGACACCAGTGCCGCCCGGCATTCCGGACACCGACCGCAGGCGGGGTACCGCTGGTCACCCCATTGGACCGGCAACAGTTCGGTGAGCTGCTGGTCGAGGATCCGGGCCACTCGCTGCCGCCGGGCCCGGTACACCGGGAGCAGATCCGAGAGGGCGTGGGTGCGGACCTGGCCGCCGGTGTCCACCGACACCAGCGGTGCGGTGTGGATACCGGCCGCCGCCATCATCTCCGCACCGGCGGCGGCAGCGATCGCGGCAGGTCCGGGTGCACGGCGCGGACCGGGCTCGGTGGCCGAGATCCAGTACCGCGTGCTCGTCCCGGGCGGGGCCCAGCACAGGTCGGCGGTGGCCGCGATCTGCCCGTCGAAGAAGACCGGACCGGCGACGGCGGCTCCGGTCCGAAGCGCCGCGAAGGTCCGGTCGTGAGCCGCCTGCAGTGCGGCGATCCGTGCGGCAGGCGGATCGGACTCCGGTCCCGGTGGGTCGACCTCGACCAGTTCGGCGCCGAATCGCTCGCGCAGCCGGGCCCGTTGGGCGCCGCGGTCCGGTGGGCCGGGCTCGGCCGGTGGGCCGGGCGCCTGCCCGTTCAGTGCGGCATCGAAGGCCCGCAGCACGGCGAACTCGCACTGCGCCGCGCGCACGAGATCGCCGACGGTGCAGACCACCCGATCACCGGACAAGAACAAGCGCGGCCCTCCTGTGTCGTAGGACACCCGACGGCAACACTGTAGCCAGCACCGATCGGGAGTTCGCCGCGGGGCCGAACGGAGTGTCGCCGCAGCTGGACTGCCGCCTGTGCCGGAACGTGGTTACTGCCGTTGCGCCTCGGCGCCCGGCGGGATCGGGGCGTCGGCTCGGGTCAGGGCGCCGACTCGGGTGCGGCTTCGGTTGCGGGCTCGGCTGCGGCGTCCGGGGTGGGCTCGGCTGCGGTGTCCGGGGTGGGCTCGGCTGCGGTGTCCGGGGTGGGCTCGGCTGCGGTGTCCGGGGTGGGCTCGGCTGCGGTGTCCGGGGTGGTCGGGGCGTGGCCGGGTTCCGGTGCATCCGGTGCGGGTGCGGCTGCCGGGAGATCGTCCACCGTGAAGGCGCCGACGGTCGGAGTCACCACACACCGTGCGCCCGGGTAGTCGATGGTGCCCCACATCGAGGCGATCACATTGCCCGGCCCGCTCGTCACGGTCTTGGACAGGCTCGGCATGTCGTACTCGGTCCGGTCGTCGAGCATATCGATGCCGCTGCGGCCGGTGTTCACATTCACCCAGGCGACGACCAGCCCGGAGGACAGCGGAGAACCGGAATGCGCCGGGGTGGCGCTGAACCTGAGTTCCCCGGGTGCCAGGGCCCGATGCGAGGCAGGTCCTGAGGATTCGCTGACCCCGGCCGCGACGACCGTGGTGATCGGGCCGTTGCTGCCGCAGCCGAAAGTCGGCGCGGCATAGCCGAACGGGGTGAACTCGGCGGCGACATCCGCCAGCTCGCGCGGGCCGACCAGATCGGTGAACTGCCGGAGTGCCCGGACTCCGGCGGCGGCATCGTCGTCGGCGATTTCGGTGAGGTGGGCCAGCCCCTGCTCGATCGGCGCGGCGTCGGCCGGTCCGGGCTCGGCGTTCGCGGCGCCCGCGAATACTGCCGTGCTCGCGAATACGATCGCCGCACCGACACCGGTTGCGGCCGCCGCGGCTCTGCTCGAGATGGTTCTGCCGTTCACCTGATAACTCCTCGTGCCGAATCGCCGGTTCGATCCGTGCAGCAACGTACCAGGTGATCGTTTCCGGTGGGGGGCGTGCGCCGGGCGGTTCGTCCGGCGGCGCGTCGAACACTTCGGGTGCCGGTTCGCCCGATGGTCGACATCGGTGAATACCGGGGGGTAGGTTTCACCACGGAGCATACGAGACCTGCTGGGAGGCCGGTATGAAACTAGCGCTGTCCCCGGACGAAGCCGCTTTCCGTGACGAACTGCGGCATTTCTATCGAACCGAGATCCCGGCAGATATCCGGGATCGAGTCAAGTACGGGCACGAGCTGTCCCGCGCGGACATCGTCACCGCCCACCGGACCCTGAACGAGCACGGCCTGGCGGTGCCGAACTGGCCGGTGGCCTGGGGCGGCAAGGACTGGACGCCGATGCAGCGTCATATCTGGCAGGACGAGATGCAGTTGGCCTCGGTCCCCGAGCCGCTCACCTTCAACGCCCAGATGGTCGGCCCGGTCATCGCGCAGTTCGGATCCGAGGAACTCAAACAACGATTCCTGCCGGCCACCGCGGCCCTCGACATCTGGTGGTGCCAGGGCTTCTCCGAACCGGATGCCGGATCCGACCTGGCCTCACTGCGCACGACGGCCGTCCGGGACGGCGATTCCTACATCGTGAACGGCCAGAAGATCTGGACCACGCTCGGCCAGCACGCGGACTGGATCTTCTGCCTGGTCCGTACCGATCCGGCGGCGCCGAAGAAGCAGGCGGGTATTTCGTTTCTGCTCTTCGACGTGAAATCGCCCGGAGTCACCATGCGCCCGATCGAATTGATCGACGGCAGCTACGAGGTGAACGAGGTCTTCTTCGAAGACGTCCGGGTGCCCGCCGATCAGCTCGTCGGCGAGGAGAACCACGGCTGGACGTATGCGAAATTCCTGCTCGGCAACGAACGCACCGGAATCACCGGGGTCGGGCGTACCAAGGTGAAACTCGGGGTGGCGAAGGATTATGCGCGCGCCACCCGGTCGGGCAACGGCACTTTGCTGGAGGATCCCATTTTCGCCGCGCGGGTCGCCGAGTTGGAGAACGAGTTGCTCGCCCTGGAACTCACCCAGCTGCGGGTGGTGTCCAACTCCGCCGACGGGAAGCCGAATCCGGCGTCTTCGGTACTGAAATTGCGTGGTTCGGAATTGCAGCAGGCCGTCACCGAGTTGCTGCTCGATATCGCGGGGCCCGATGCGCTGCCGGTAGGTGCCGAGCCGATCGCCTCCCCTGGCTGGGCACAACGCAGTGGCCCGGGCTACCTCAACTACCGCAAGACCACCATCTACGGAGGCTCGAGCGAGGTCCAGCGCTCCATCATCGCCTCCACGATCCTCGGATTGTGAGGCGCTGACATGGATTTCGATCTCACCGACGAACAGAGCATGTTGCGCGACACGGTCGCGACCCTGCTGTCCCGGGTCTACGACGCGGAATCGCGCGTCGCGATCACCGGCACCGAGCCGGGCTGGAGCCGGGAGGTCTGGTCCCAGCTGGCCGAACTGGGTGTGCTCGGGCTGACCATCGCGGAGGAGGACGGCGGCACGGGCGCCGGCCCGGTCGAGGCGATGGTGGTGCTGGAGGAGATGGGCCGGGCCCTCGCCCCGGAACCGCTGCTCGACGCGGTGATCGTGCCCGCGGCGCTGATCACCGGGACCGGTACCGCCGAGCAGCGCGGCCGGGAGCTGCCACCGATCGCCGAGGGCGCGACCTTGTTCGCCTTCGCCCACGCCGAACCGGGTATCCGCTGGCCGGATACCACGCTGACGGTGACCGCCACCGCGGCCGGTACCGGCTATACGCTGACCGGGACGAAGAACCCGGTGCTGCACGGTGACTGCGCCCAGCGACTCGTGGTCAGCGCGGCGCTGCCCGGCGGCGGCGCCGGGCTGTTCCTCGTCGACGCCGAGGGGGCCGGGGTGCGTCGCACCCCCTACCGGACCTTCGACGGCCGCCGTGGCGCCCAGTTCGTCTTCGAGAACGCCCCGGCGGAACTGCTCGGTGGCGATGTGGACGCCGCCGATTCGATCGCACGGGCACTCGGCTACGCACAGGCCGGACTGTGTGCCGAATCGCTGGGCGCCATGTCCAGCGCCCTGCAGCTGACCACCGAATATCTGAAGACCCGCAAGCAGTTCGGGGTCACCCTGTCCAAGTTCCAGACACTGACCCAGCGGGCGGCGGACATGTATGTCTCGCTCGAGCTGGCCCGCAGCATGAGCCTCTACGTCACCGCATCCCTGGCCGACGGTGCCCACGATCCGGTCGTGGCATCGCGGGCCCGGCTGCAGGTGGCCCGCTCGGCCCGGCACATCGGGCAGGAGTCCGTCCAGATGCACGGCGGTATCGGCGTCACCGCGGAGTATCCGGTGAGCCACTACGTGGCCCGCCTGACCGCGATCGGTGAAACCCTCGGCGGCACCCTGGAACACCTGCGCATCCTCGGCGCCGGCGTCGGCGACTACGACCTGATCGAGTTGTAGCACCTTGGCGGAAGCCGCTCGGGCCGGGTGGAACCGGACTCGGACCACAACCGAGTCCGCTGCGTGCCCCGAGCGGCCGAGCTGTTCTACCCGGCTTATCCGCCCCGGGCATCGGCTGCGTCTATCCGGATGGTGTGAACAGCTCGAGGAGGTGTTCGTCAGCGGTCTCGGGGTCCACCGGATGCGCTGCTCGGGGCCTTGGCGCCGCCGGGCGGGCAGATATCGCTGCACAGCGGGGCCGGGTGGATGCACCTCGCCTCGGGTACGCCATGTGCGAGCTCGTCTCGCGTGGCAGATGCTTCCGGTGGCATCCGGTCGGCGGTCGACGTCGGGGCGTGTCCACCGGGCTCGGCCACCGGCGCGGCTCGGGGACGGCGCGCACCGGGTCGGTGGCGCCACTGATGTTTCCGGTGGGGATGGATGGTTGCCGGTGGCTCGGTGGTACCTGGTCGGTGATCGGGGCGGGGCGTGTCTGCCCGGCCGGCTATCGGCGTGGCTCCGGGAACGGTGCGTACCCGGTCGGTGGTGCCACTGATGTTTCCGGTGGGAGGTGGATGGTTGCCGGTGGCGCGCTGGTAACCGGGGCGGTGGTCGTCGTGGGCTGTAGTTGGGGGCGCGGGCCGAACGGTCCGGGTGAGGTGGAGTCCGGGACCAGGTGCTCGGTCGGTGGTGCCGGTGTTGTTTCGGGTGCTGTCGTCGTGCCGGATGCCTGCGTCGGGCCGGCCGCGTCCGGAGCGGAGTGGTCGAACGGGGCGGGCTGCGGGGTAGCGGTCGCAGGGAGGGCGGCCGGCGCGGGCTGCGGGGCCGGGCCGGTGGTGGGCCGGTCCGGGGCCGACGGGACAGGGGTGGTCGTCGGTGTCGCGGCGGGCGCGGGTGCGCGGTCGTCCGGGGGAGACGGGTCGAACCGGGCGGTGGTGGTCGGCGCCGGAGGCCGGGATGTGGTGGCGGCGGGCGTCCGGTCCGCGGGCGGTTCGGTGGCCCGGTCCGGGGTGTGCGGATCGGTTCCGGAGCTGCGGTCGTGGCGCAGAGTTGGTTCCGGCGCCTCGGACGTGGTCCGCGGGGCGGCGTCGTTGCGCCGGATCCCGGAGTCGTTCTCGTCGCGGTCCTCGTCACCGCGGTCGTCGTCGCGATCCTCGTCGGGGTCGTCGCGATCGGTGGTGGTCGGGGCGGCGGGCTCGGTGGTCAGGACGAACGGTTTCGGCACCGCCCGTTCGGGAGCGACGCGCCAGGTGGGTGACGGGGGAATGGTGTACGGCGCCGTGGTCGTGGTCGTGGATTCGGTGGTCGGCTGCGGGGCGGCGGCGAGATCGGCCCGCAACGGCGGCGGGGGCACGTAGACATCGTCCCGGCCGACACCGCAGGCGCCCACCACGACGAGTCCCAGCGAAACCGCGCCGACGGCGATGGCGGGACCGGTGAGTTTGGCCCTGGGGTTGTCCATCGGTCTGCACTCTCCTCGGCCGCTCCGGGCTTCACGTCACGTCGGACGCCGCAACACATTAGTGGAGGTCCGGGCATCGGGCTAGCCCGAGTCTTTAAAATAGGGATACTTCACATATCGGATTGGTCTCTGTCTGCGTGTCGTGGGCACGTGTCGTGGGCGCTGAACGTCCGTGGGCCGTAGCGTGAGTGAGCAAAGTTACGTGTGAGACGCCGACGACACGGTGGTGAACACCCCGATCGTGAGCGACAGCCGACACCGGAATCGGGTGCGGATCGGACCTCTGATCGGCGTCATCGAGGAGTGGGTGATGGGAGCATACTCGACAACTCCGCTGGAGCCGACGTCCGACAACGAGAGTGTCGGCGACGGTGCTGCCGCCACCGGCGGTGCGGCCGCCGAGCCGGCGACTCCACCGCTCGCCCGCCCGGAGAATCGCGTTCTCGCCCTGACGGTGCGGGCCCTCGCCTGGTTGTTCTTCCTGGGTGGGCTGGTCGGTGCGGGGCTGGGGATCGCCGGATTGCATGTGGAGATCACCGTCGCCGGACTGATCCTGGCCTGTACCTCCGGGCTGATCCTGCTGAAACTGCGCGCCGACGGCGCCCTGTCCGAAACCGGCTGAGCCGGTCGGTGGTATCGCAGTGCCGGGTACCGCCGAGCAGGCGGTACCTCAGAGCAGGAAGGCGATTACGATCAGCATCGCGACGATCGCGGTGACCACGCCGACCACCAGCAGGCCGCTGGAATTCGCCGGCTGCGGGGCCGGCGGCCGATAGCCGAAGCCGGCGGGTGGCGGAGTGGGGTGACCGCCCGGTGAATAGCGGGGTGCGAGCGGCATCGGGGCGGCGGGCATCTGCGGGCGGTATCCGGGCATCGTTCCCGGTGGGGCGGCAACACCCGGAACCGGCGCCGGGCCGGTGCTGCCCGGCATCGGATACCGCGCGCTGTGCGGACCCGGCATCGGATACGGTGAGCTCGGCGTGGCCGGAGCCAGGGCAGTGCGCGCCGCCGCCGCGAACTCGGCACAGGAGCCGAACCGATCGTCGGGCCGCTTCGCCATCGCCTTGATCAAGACGGCATCCAGCCCCGGCGCCAGCCCCGGGCGCACGGTACTCAGGGCTGGTGGCGGCTTCTGCAGGTGCCCCTGGATCACCGCGGCAGGATTGGTCGCGGCGAACGGTCCCAGGCCGGTGAACAGCCAGAACAACGAGCACGCCAAGGAATACTGATCCGACCGGTGGTCGAGTTTCGCGCCGGTCAGTTGTTCCGGTGAGGCGTAGGCCAGCGTCGCGGTGAAGGTGCCGGTCTGGGTCAGATGGCCGGAGTCGTCGCGCAGCCGGGCGATCCCGAAGTCGGTGAGGAACACCCGCTCGCCGCGGCCCGCGCCGGCCCGGGCCAGCAGGATGTTCGCGGGTTTCACATCCCGGTGCAGCACCCCGGTGCTGTGCGCATAGTCGAGGGCCTCGGCGGTCTCGGCGATGATCTGCACGGCCCGGTCCGGAGGCAGCGTGGCCGGATCGACCGAACCGGCATCGATCCCGTCGACGTACTGCATCGATATCCACAGCTGCTCGTGTTCGAGCCCGCGGTCGTAGACGGCGACGATGTTCGGATGATCCAACTGTGCGACCAGGTTGGCCTCCCGTTCGAACCGGGCGCGCACTTCCTTGTCGTAGAACATCTCCGGATTGAGCAGCTTCAGCGCCGTCATCCGGGGCAGCCGTGGATGCCGGGCGAGATACACCGACCCCATACCGCCGCGGCCCAGCTCCCGCTCGATGCGGTACCCGGCGAAGGTGTCGCCGTTGGTCAGCATGTCCGCTCCACTTCCCACGAATTCCCGCACGACCATAGCAGTCGGTCCCCCGTTGTCGGCCCCGGTCACTAGGGTGGGTGCATGCGCATTGGAGCACACGTCCGGACCGACAGCGATCCGATAGGCTTCGGTGAGAAACTCGGCGCCGACGTCATCCAGATGTTCGTGATCGACCCGCAGAGCTGGGACAAACCGCAGCCGCATCCGCGGGCGGAGCAGATCGTGGCCAGCCCGATCGATGTGGTGGTGCATTCCTCGTACCAGATCAACGTCGCCAGCCTGAACAATCGGCTGCGGATGCCCTCGCGCAATGCGGTGGCGCAGCAGGCTCGGGCGGCGGCCGACCTGGGGGCCTTCGGCCTGGTCGTGCACGGCGGGCACGTCCGTTCCGACGACGAACTCGAGGCCGGGATCGTCAACTGGGGCAAATTGTTCCAGCGCCAGCAGGACAAGGGCGGCTTCGCGGTGCCGATCCTGATCGAGAACACCGCCGGCGGCAACCACGCGATGGCGCGGCATTTCGATTCGATCGCCCGGCTGTGGGACACGGTGGGCGACTACGGCGCCGGGTTCTGCCTGGACACCTGCCACGCCTGGGCGGGTGGCGAGGAACTGGTCGGCGTGGTCGAGCGCATCCGGGCGATCACCGGCCGGATCGACCTGGTGCACCTGAACTCCTCGCGCGACGAGTTCGATTCCGGCGCCGACCGGCATGCCAACTTCGCCGACGGCACCATCGACCCGGAACTGCTCGCCGAGGTGTGCCGCACCGCCGATGCCCCGGTGATCCTGGAGACGCCGGCGGACGGTATCGCCGACGACCTGGCGTACCTGCGTGAACATGTCGGGTGACACCGTGCCGATCCGGCCGCTGGACGGCATCCGAGTACTCGAACTGGGCAACTACGTGGCGGCGCCGACCGCCGGGCGCATCCTCGGCGACTTCGGCGCCGAGGTGATCAAGGTGGAGCGGCCGGGCACCGGCGACGAGCTGCGCAACTGGCGGCTCTACGGTGGCGACACCTCGATGCTCTACCGCACCGTCAATCGCAACAAGAAGTCGATCACCCTGGATCTGCGCACCGACGCGGGCCGGACCGCGGTGCTCGATCTGCTGCGGCACTGCGATGTGCTGCTGGAGAACTTCCGGCCCGGCATGCTGGAGAAATGGGGTCTGGGCCCGGCGGCCCTGGACGAGGCCAACCCGGACTTGGTGATCACCCGGATCTCGGCCTACGGCCAGACCGGCCCGCTGTCCGACCGCCCCGGGTTCGCCGCGGTCGCGGAGGCCGTGGGCGGGCTGCGGGAACTGGTCGGCGACCCGGACCGGCCGCCGGTCCGGGTGGGTGTCTCCATCGGCGACTCCATCGCCGGGATCTACGCGGCCTTCGGCACCGTGATGGCCCTGCTCCGCCGGGAACGCACCGGCGCGGCGATCCCGCAGGCCGAGCGGGTGATGGATGTGGCGCTCAACGAGTCGATCCTGTCGGTGATGGAATCGCTGGTGCCCGACTATCTGGCCTACGGGATCAACCGGCAGCGGGTCGGCGGGCGGATGGAGGGCATCGCCCCCAGCAACGCCTACCCGTGCTCGGACGGCACCAGCATCATCATCGGCGGCAACGGTGACGCCATCTTCCAGCGCTATATGAAGGTGATCGACCGGCCGGATCTGGCCGACGACCCGGAGTTGCAGGACAACGCCGGGCGCTGGCGGCACCGGGACCGGCTGGACGCCGCCATCGCCGAGTGGACCGGACAGCGCACCCGCGACGAGGCCCTGCGGCTGCTGGAGGATGCCGCGATCCCTTGCGGACCGATCTACACCGCGGCCGATATCGTCGCCGACGAGCAGTACCGGGCCCGGAACATGATCCAGCAGTTCCCGGTCGACGTCGGCGAAGCCGCGCCCAAGGAGGTCGGTTTCCCCGGCATCGTGCCGGTGATCGGCGGGCAGTCGCTGCCCATCCGTAACATCGGTCCGGATCTCGGGGAACATACCCGGGAGGTGCTGGGCGATCTGCTGGGCATGAGCGAGGACGAGATCGATGCGCTGGAGGGATCGTGACCAGGCGAGTACATGGGCGGCGGCGCCCACCGGTGCGTGACCCGTGGGAGTCGCGCCGGCCCGGCCATGCCCGGCCGACCGTGCATCCGACGCCGGCCAGCGGTAACGACAAGCCGTGCGGCGGGGTGATGTGCGTGCCGCAGCAGCCGCGGGAACAGCGGTGACCACTCCGGTCCGGGCCCCGGTGCTGCGCGATGTCACCCTGCGCGACGGACTGCAGCTGACCGGCCGGACCCTGCCGGTCGACGAACGCGTCGACCTGGTGCGACGGCTGCTGGCGCTCGGTGTGCCCGCGCTGGAGATCGGGTCGATGGCGCGGCCCGATCTGGTGCCGCCGATGGCCGGGTCGCTGGAGCTGATCGAGGCACTGACCCCGGCCGAACTGCAGCGTTGCTGGGTGTGGGTGGCCACCCCGCGGCATATCGAGAAGGCGGCCGCGGCCGGTGCCCGCAACTTCCAGTACTGCTTCTCGGCCTCCGATGCGCACAACAAGGCCAATATCGGCCGCACCACCGAGGACTCGGTGGCCGCGATGCCGGAGGCGGTGCGGCTGACCGAACAGGCCGGCGGCACCATCCAGCTGTGCCTGGCGACCAGCTTCACCTGCCCGTTCCTCGGCCCGGTCGACCCCGAACGGGTCCTGGCGATCGCCGCGGATCCGCGGACCGCCGGTGCGGCCGATATCGTGCTGGCCGACACCCTCGGGCAGGCGCATCCCGGCCAGGTCGGCGCCCTGGTGGCCGCCGTCCGGGACCGCACCCCACCCCGGCGGATCGTCTTCCACGGTCACGACACCTGGGGGATGGGCGTCGCGAACACCCTGGCAGCCGTCGCCGCCGGGGCGGACATGGTGGACGGTGCGCTCGGCGGGCTGGGCGGTTGCCCGTTCGCGCCGGGCGCCAGCGGGAACACCGCCACCGAGGACATCCTGTTCGCCACCCGTCCGGACTGGTTCACCCCGGAGGTGTTGGCCGGGCTGGTGAGCACCGCCGAGCAGCTGCTCGCCGAGCTCGGCGAGCCGAACCGCTCCAGGGCCGCCCAGGGCGCCCGGTCCGAGGCGGCTTCCTTCGAATGGGTGATTCCCGGGTAAGGGTGATTCCCGATGGCGCCGGGCGGTGTGACGCGACAGACTGGTCAGCATGACTTCGCGTGCAGACCGAACCGCTACCGACGCCGGTGCGGATGTGGCTCCGACGGCGGATGCGCCCGACCCGACCGGCGCCGGCGTCGCCGCAGGCGCCACGGATCTGGTCAAGATCTACGGGTCCGGGGAGACCCGGGTCACCGCGCTGGACCGGGTGACGGTGGAGTTCGCCAAGGGCGAGTTCACCGCGATCATGGGTCCGTCCGGCTCCGGTAAATCGACGCTCATGCACTGCCTGGCCGGTCTGGATTCGGCGAGTTCGGGAGCGGTGCGGATCGGCGGCACCGAGCTCACCGGGCTGTCCGACAAGCAGATGACCGCGCTGCGGCGCGACCGGATCGGCTTCGTCTTCCAGGCCTTCAACCTGGTACCCACACTGACCGCGCTGGAGAACATCACCCTGCCGCTCGATATCGCCGGCCGCCGGCCGGACCGGGACTGGCTCGACACCGTGATCGGGCGGCTCGGCCTGGGGGACCGGCTCGATCACCGGCCCAGCGAACTCTCCGGCGGCCAGCAGCAGCGGGTGGCCTGTGCCCGGGCGCTGGTCGGCCGCCCGGAGATCGTCTTCGGTGACGAACCGACCGGCAACCTCGATTCCCACTCGTCGGGTGAGGTGCTGGCGATCCTGCGCGCCGCCGTCGACGAGTTCGGGCAGACCGTCGTCATCGTCACCCACGAACCGCACGCGGCGTCCTACGCCGACCGGGTGATCTTCCTCGCCGACGGCCGCATCGTCGACGAACTGCGCGATCCCACCCAGGATTCGGTGCTCGACCGGATGAAGGCCCTGGAGACCGTCACCACCGGTGCCGCGACGCAGGAGAGCCCGGCGTGAACGGTAACCCGATGCGCAAGGTGGCCATGCGCAACCTGGCCGCGCACAAGGTCCGCCTCGCGCTGACCCTGCTCTCCGTGGTCCTCGGCACCGCCTTCATCTCCGGTTCGTTCGTCTTCACCGATACGCTGCAGCGCACCTTCGACGGGATCTTCGCCAACGAGGCGCAGGGCGTGGATGTGCGGGTCAGTCCCGAAGAGCAGCAGTCGCTCGGCGTGCCGACCAATATCGTGTCCGCGCTGGAGCGGACCGACGGCGTGGCCCGGGTGGCGCCGGCCACCATGGGGCCGGTCGTCCTGCTGGAACCCGATGGCGAACGGGCCGTACAGACCGGCGGCGCACCCAGCTTCGGCCAGGGCTATCTGCCGCCCGAGCGGGCGGTGGCCGACCCGCAACCCTTCCTGTCCGGTGGGCCGCCGTCGCGCCCCGGGGAGATCGCCCTCAACGCGGGTGGCGCCGAACGCGCCGGGATGCAGGTCGGTGATACGACGAAGGTGATTGTCCCGGCCCGGGGGGACGAGCCGTTCGAGGTCACCCTGACCGGCATCTACGACATCCCCGGCTCCGGTACCGGTGGCGCGGTGTTCGTGCTGTTCCCCGAGGAGCAGGCCGTCGACCTGTTCACCGACGGAGCGCATGTCGCCTACGTCGACCTCGCCGCCACCCCGGATCGCACCGCCGACGAACTGCGCGACCAGCTGGCCGCCGAACTGACCGGATTCAAGGTGCAGAACGCCGACGAAGTCCGCGAGGACCTGAAATCGCAGGTAGCCGAGGCCCTGAACTTCATCAACTACTTCCTGCTGGCGTTCGGCGCCATCGCGCTGATCGTCGGAACCTTCATCATCTACAACACCTTCTCGATGATCGTCGCCCAGCGGTTGCGTGAACTCGCACTGCTGCGCGCCGTCGGGGCCGGCCGCAAACAGGTGGGCCGTTCCGTTGTGTCCGAAGCCGTCGTCATCGGGCTGACCGGTAGTGTGCTCGGCTTCGCGGCCGGTATCGGACTGGCCTACGGCCTGGCGAAGCTGCTCAATGCGTTCGATGTCGGCCTGCCGACCGGTGACCTGGCGGTCCGGCCGCGCACCGCGATCGTCGCGCTGCTGGTCGGCCTGGTGGTCACGGTGGCCAGTGCCTACGCACCCGCGCGGCGGGCCGCACAGATCCCCCCGGTGGAGGCGATGCGGGCGGAATTCGCCAGCACCGGCGATTCACTGCGGCTGCGCACCTGGATCGGTGCGGTACTGGCGGTGGCCGGCGTCGTGCTGGTGGTGCTGGGCGCCCAGGGCACCGGCGGCAACGCCGCCGCCACGGTCGGCATCGGTGCGCTGGCGCTGGTGTTCGCCGTGCTGGCGGCCGCGCCGGCCCTGGCCCGGCCGGTCGTGCAGGCGCTCGGCGTGCTGACCCGGCCGTTCGGCCCGATCGGGCAGATGGCCCGCAACAACGCGA
This sequence comes from Nocardia sp. KT25-26, assembly GCF_056627695.1. Lineage (NCBI taxonomy): Bacteria > Bacillati > Actinomycetota > Actinomycetes > Mycobacteriales > Nocardiaceae > Nocardia > Nocardia sp. KT25-26. The sequence continues at coordinate 1,456,790 of NZ_CM152813.1, forward strand.
CCCGGAACCCGCGCCGCACCGCGGCCACCGCCTTCGCGCTCACCCTCGGGTTGATGCTGGTCTCCGCGATCGCCATCCTCGGCGCCTCGGCCAAGGAGAGCGTCAGCGTGCTGGTGGACAAGGATGTGCAGGCCGACTACATCCTCGGCGGCCCGCAGTTCACCGGCGTCCCGATCGGTGCGGTCGACCGGGTGCGGGAACTCCCGGAGGTGACCTCGGTGGTCGGCATCCGTGGACTGGCCGTCCAGGTCGGTGACGACACCCTCAACGGCGTGGCGCCGGAAGGCGGCCCGCTGGATTCGGTGATCGACTACGAATTGCTGGCGGGCAGCAGCAGCCTCGGCGCCGACGAGCTGCTGGTGTCGGAGACCGGGGCGGACGAGCGGGACTGGCAGGTCGGTGACCGGGTCACCGTCACCAGTCTCGACGACGTCGGGCACCAGCTCACCGTCACCGGGATCTACGCCGATTCGCCGCTGATGGGCCCGATGGTGTTCTCGGCCGAATTCGCCGATGAGGTGATGCCGGCCAACCTGCGGATGTACTTCCTCGGCCTGGTCGACGCGGCGCCCGGAACGGATCTGCCGGCCCTGCGGACCACGCTCGAGGACGCCACCGAACAGTTCGTGGTGGTGCAGGTGATGGACCAGGAGGAATTCAAGGGCGAACAGGGCCGCCAGATCGATACGCTGCTGGCCATCCTGTACGGCCTGCTTGCCCTGGCCGTGGTGATCGCGGTGCTCGGCATCATCAACACCCTCGCCCTGTCGGTGGTGGAACGGCGCCGGGAGATCGGCATGCTGCGGGCCGTCGGCACCCAGCGGGCCCAGGTGCGCCGCACCATCTACCTGGAATCGATGCTGATCGCGGTGTTCGGTGCAGTCGTCGGCCTGCTGCTGGGCGTCGGTCTCGGTGTCGGATTCCTGCGCACCCTCCGGGATCTGGGGCTGGACCAGATCGCCATCCCGTGGACCCAGCTGGTGCTGATGCTGGTCGGATCCGGCGTGGTCGGGGTGCTCGCCGCCCTGTGGCCGGCCATCCGGGCCGCGCGCACCCCACCTCTGGCCGCCATCGCCGACCTGTGACCGGCAAGCCCGGCGCCGCTCGCATGCGGTGCCGGGCTCGGCTGCCGGTCCTCGGTTGGTGGTGGGCTGCTCAGGAGTCGTGGACGTTATGCTCCCGCAGGTCTGGAGATCGACGGGCGATGGTCCGGAAATCTGCATCGTCGTGCAGTACGGTCAGCCCGTGGTGAGCGGCGGTCGCGGCGATCATCAGGTCGACGGCTGAGGCGCTTCGGTGGGCGCCTGCGCGCGCCAATCGGAATTGCGTGGCGCCGACCCAGCGGCCGGCCTGCTTCGGGACTGCGACCTCACTGAACAGATCGTCGAACATCTCGGTGATCTCATCGTACTCGGCGGTATTCCGGGCGCTGTACAGGAACTCGGCGCGTTGTGGAAAGCACGATCCGATGGCGCCGGCTGCGATGGTCTCCGACCATGAGGTCCACAAACGCCGGTCGCCGAGCAGTCGGAGCAGGCCTGAGGTATCGAGCAGATAGATCACGCCGGACCGCGCTGAGCGTTCTGCTTCTCCTGGAGGTGGTGGCTCTCGGCGTCCGCAATGGCGCCCCAGCTGCGTGCGCGAGCGAAATGCGTGCCCATTCGAGCGGCGCGCTCCTGCTGCTCGGCGTAGTAGCGCAAGGCGAAGTTGACCGCCTCCTTCTTCGTCTTGGCGCCGGACAGCTGCATGGCCCGCGCGAGTGCATCGTCGTCCAGGTCTATCTGGGTGATCACCGATCGGTGGTGAGCTCACCTGCCCAGCGGACCAGATCGCCGCGGCTCAGCGCGGTGGCCAGCAGGTCCGGGAAGCGGTCGGGGGTGCAGGCGAATGCCGGGATCCCGAGCGCGGCCAGGGCCGCGGCGTTCTCGTGGTCGTAGGCGGGGGCGCCCTCGTCGGACAGCGCGAGCAGCACCACCACCTGCGTACCGGACTCCTTCATGGTGCGCATCCGGCGCAGCATCTCGGCGCGGATACCGCCCTCGTAGAGGTCGGAGATCAACACGAACAGGCTGTCGGTCGGGCGGGTGATCAGCGACTGGGAGTACGCGATGGCCCGGTTGATATCGGTGCCGCCGCCGAGCTGGGTACCGAACAGTACGTCCACCGGGTCGTCCAGCCGGTCGGTGAGGTCGACGACTTCGGTGTCGAAGACGACCAGGGAGGTGCGCAGCGCCCGCATCGATGCGAGGACCGCCCCGAATACCGAGGCGTACACGACGCTGGCCGCCATCGATCCGGACTGGTCGATGGCGAGCACCACGTCCCGCTGCACCGTCCGGTTCCGGCGACCGTGCCCGACCAATCGTTCGGGGATCACCGTGCGGTATTCGGGCAGATAATTGGCGAGGTTGGCGCGGATGGTGCGATCCCAATCGATATCCCGGTGCCGGGGGCGCCGGGTGCGTGCCGACCGGTCGAGCGCACCGGTGACCGCCGCCGCGGTCCGATCGGCGAGGCGCCGCTCGAGTTCCCGGACCACCTTCTCCACCACCATCCGGGCGGTGGCCTTGCTGGTCTCCGGCATCACCCGGTTCAGGCTCAGCAGGGTGCCCACCAGATGCACATCCGGTTCCACCGACTCGAGCAGCTCCGGTTCCAGCAACAGCTGGGTGAGATCGAGCCGCTGCACCGCGTCCCGCTGCATCACCTCCACCACCGACGACGGGAAATAGGTGCGGATATCGCCCAGCCAGCGGGCCACCCGCGGTGCCGAAGCGCCCAGACCCGCCGACCGTTTGCCGGTCCGGCCCGCCGCACCGGCGTTGTACAGCGATTCCAGGGCCTGGTCCATCGCCCGTTCTTCGGGTGTGCCCGGCCCGCCCAGTGACTCCTCGGCCGCACCGCCGAGGACCAGCCGCCAGCGGCGCTGGGCCGCATCGTTCGCCGCAGATGTCATATCGGCCTCCTCCTCGGGTGTTGCGCGGTCATCGGGCGGCCGCCAGGACGGCGGTGGCCGCCCGCAGTGCGGTCCGGCCGAGTTCGGGATCGGGCGCCGCGTCGTCGGTTCCGGTGCCGGGGCCCGGTGTGGCGGGATCGCGCCGGTGGCGCAGGGCCGCGCCGATGGCGCGCCGCTCACCGGCTTCGAACGAGCCGAAGGTGCGCCGCAGCAACGGGAGTGTTTCGGTGAACTGGTCGTCGGGCAGACCGGTCAGCCAGGTGTCGATGCCGTGCAGCAGGGTGCGGTCGTGTACCAGGAGCAGTCCGCGGCCGCCGAGGAAACCGTCGATCCAGGCCGCCTTGGCCGCCGCGGTACTGCCGACCGACAGGGCACGGGTGAGCCGGCGGGCCTGCTCGGCGTCGTCGAGCCGGCCGGCGTCGGCAAGCAGCCGGACGGCGCGGCCGGAGAGGGTGCCGTGCACATCGGATCGGTCGGCGAGCCGCAGCAGGGCCGCATGCCATTCGCCCGTGGCCCAGGCGTCGTCGCGGGTGGCGATCGCCAGGTGCGCGGCCTCGATCCGGTCCCGCAACTGCTCGGCGGCCTCGGTGTCCAGTCCGGTGACCGCCGCCGGCAACCCCGCACAGATGCGGACCAGCAGGCCATCGGCGACATGCGCCAGGGCTGCGGTGTCGGTGCCGCGCACATCGCCGTAACGCAGCGTGCCGAGCAGCGCGGGCAGGGCGGCCAGTAGGTGGGTGACGTCGTGGTCGAGCGCGGCGGCCGCGCCCAGCCGGGCGATCAGACCGCCGGGCGCCGGGTCGCCGGCCGTCGCCGCCGCATCGGCCGTCGGGCCGTGTACGGCCGCCCCCAGATCGGCGAGCAGCGCCGTCTCCAGCGCCTCGGCCAGATCACCGACGGTGCAGTCGGATCCGTCGGTGTCGGCGAGCAGCCGGGCGGTGGCCGCGGACTCGACGGTGCTGCCCCAGCGGGCCGCTTCGATCAGCCGGACGGCGTATTCGGGGTCCCAGCGCAGCGTCCAGCTCTCCCGGAAGGTGCCGGAATTGCGGGATCGCGACTCGGCCGGGATACCCCAGTCGATATCCAGGATGCGCAGGCGGTGCAGCAGCCGGGACCGTTCGACCTCGCGCTCCTTGCGCAGATCCAGGTCGAGGTCGCGCGCCGCGGGTTCCTGTTTCAGCCGCAGCGTCCGGCTGCGGGCCCGCAGATCGGCGGCGAGCGGCACCGTCGGGGTGTCGTCGGGGACCGCGCCCAGCGATTCACCGACCACCAGTTCGTCGATCACGAAGCGCACCCACGTCTCGTCGCCCTCGCACAGCACCGAGCGCACCGCCTCGGTGACCTCGGACAACCCGGCCAGCGGACGGCCCCGCAGTGCGGCGAGGGTGTCCGCGAGGCGCACCGCTTCGATGATGTGTGCGCTCGACACCGGTAGATCGCGGGCGCGCAGCACTCCGGCCACCCGGGTCAGCCAATGCGCCACGGGCTGTTCGGTGCTGGTGAACAGATGCTCGTACCAGCCGGGGGATTGGACGCCGGCGCCGTAGCCGGTTCCGGCGGCCAGCCGGGAATGCGTCCAGGGCACCCAGGTCGAGGCCGCCTTCACCTTCGGCATTCCCTTGAGCAGTCGCAGGTCCGGCGCCGCCGGACCGAGCGGGCCGGTGAGCGCGGGCGCATGCCAGGCACCGCACACCACCGCGAGGCGCTGCGCACCCTCTTTCCGGGCCTTGCGCATCACCTGCCGCATCTGCGCCTCCCGGCGCAGCGTATGTTCGTCGATCACCAGGTCCGGATGCCCGGATTCGCGCAGTGCCGCCATGGCCTCGGTGATCGCGTCGAACGCCTCGGCATCCGGAACCGATTCGACGACGGCATCCCACCAGCGTTCCGGATCGTCGTAACCGGCGGCCTCGGCGAGCAGGGCCAGCGGATCGACTCCGGCCGCACCCGTGGTTTCGGCGGCCAGCAAGTTCGCCGCCGGGAGATCGCAGAACCGCACCGGCACACCGTGTTCCACCCCGTACCGCAGCGCCTGCCATTCCGGTGAGAAGGCGGCGAACGGCCAGAACGCCGCATGGGCAGGACTGTTCGGGTCGTAGGCGAGCAGGGCCACCGGCGGTGCCATGGTGTCGGCGGCGACGAAACCGACCAAGGGATCGGCATCCGCCGGTCCCTCGATCAGAACGACATCGGGTGCATACGCCGCCAGTGCCTGCTGCACCGACCGCGCCGAACCCGGACCGTGGTGCCGGATACCGAATACCCGAGTATCGGGTTCGCCCGGATTCGCTTGTGCAGTCTGCATTCCGGATACCCCTTTCGCGGAATCGGCTCGTTCAGTTGCCGATTTCGCGGCAGGCTCGGTAGAAGTCGGCCCAATCCGGCCGCTCCCGGACCACGGCCTCGAGGTACTCGGTCCAGATCACCGAATCGGCGGCGGGATCCTTGATCACCGCCCCGAGTACCGCCCCGGCGATATCGGAGGCGCGTAGCACGCCGTCGCCGAAATGCGCCGACAAGGCGATTCCGTTCGTGATCACCGAGATCGCCTCCGCGGTGGACAGGGTGCCCGACGGTGACTTGAGTTTGGTCCGCCCGTCGGCGGTCAGCCCGGAACGCAGTTCCCGGAACACCCGGACCACCCGGCGGACCTCCTCCGCGGCCGCGGGCACGGTGGGCAGCTCCAGTGCCGAACCGAGCTGCTCGACGCGCCGGGTGACGATCGAAACCTCGTCCTCCTCACTGGCCGGCAACGGCAGGACCACGGTGTTGAAGCGCCGGCGCAGAGCCGAGGACAGCTCGTTGACGCCGCGATCCCGGTCGTTCGCGGTGGCGATCACCGTGAAGCCCTTGGCGGCCTGCACCTCCATCCCGAGCTCGGGCACCGGCAGGGTCTTCTCCGAAAGCACCGTGATCAGCGCGTCCTGCACATCACTGGGAATGCGGGTCAGCTCCTCGATCCGGGCCACCGACCCGCTGCGCATCGCGGTCATCACCGGCGATGCGACCAGGGCACTTTCACTCGGGCCCTCGGCCAGCAGCCGGGCGTAGTTCCAGCCGTACCGGATCGCTTCCTCGCCGGTCCCGGAGGTGCCCTGCACCAACAGCGTCGAGGAACCGCAGACGGCGGCGGCCAGATGTTCGGAGACCCAGGTCTTGGCGGTACCCGGTACGCCGATCAGCAGCAGCGCCCGGTCGGTGGCCAGTGTCGCCACCGCCACCTCCATCAGCCGGCGCGGCCCGACGTACTTGGGCGTGATCACGGTCCCGTCGTCGAGTGTGCCGCCCAGCAGATAGGTCACCACCGCCCACGGGGACAGCCGCCAGGACGGCGGCCGCGGCCGGTCGTCCAGCCGGGCCAGCGCCGCGAGTTCGCCGGCGTAGGCCTGTTCCGCATGCGGGCGCAGCAGCGCATCGGTGCCGGCGGGCATGGTTTCGGTGGTCGCTTCGGTGGTGGTCACTGCAGCTCCTCGAGCATCTTCGCGCGGTAGGTGAGGTCGTCGGCGATCGTGGTGAACGCCTGTTCCCAGGCGGGATCGCCACAGGTGCGGGCCAGCGTGGTGGCATCGGCCGCTTCGGTGACGGGCAGGTGGACCGAGGCCGCGGTGAGCAGCGAACGCTCGGTGTACGGATGGGCGGCGTAGGTGGCGGTGCGCCGGGCAGCGGTGCGGGCGCGTTCGTGCAGCAGCTTCAGCACATGCCGGCCGACCGGAACCGGCCACGGATGCCCGAGTGCCGGTAACAAGGCCTCCAGTTCCGACAGCCAGGTGGAATCCAGCCGCAGCAGATGCGTCACCCGATCGTCCTCGGGCAGCAGGGCGAACAACTCCCGGCGGCGCAGCATCGCCTGGTCGGTCGGGGTGCCGGCATGGAACAGGGCGTGCGCCCACCCGGCATCCGAACGGGCAACCGTGGCATCCATCCAGCCGTCGAACACCGGCTGCCGGAACCGGTTCGGGATCCGCTCGCCGAGCTCGCCCACCGGAACCGCACCGGGGCCGTCCCACCAGAATCCGAGCGGGGTCGCGGCCACGGCGCGACGGACGTGTTCGGCCGCCGGATCCGGTGCGCCCGCCCACCGGTAGCTGGTGTGCGTGGCCCGGTCACCCAGCCCGTCGCGGCGGCCTGCCTCGTCCAGCTCGCCCGGTGCCGGGTGGTCCGCGGTCAGCCAGGCCCGCACCCGGGCGGTCATCCGGGTGGCGAATGCCGACGCGGGCAGCATCCCGAGCAATTCGACGGCAGTCCGGCGCACATCGCCGCGCCGGTCGTCGAGGGCCCGCTCCAGCAGGGGCTCATCGTCGGGACCGAGCCCGTCGCGCAGAACTGCGAGCAGTCCCGCCTTCCCCGGCCCGGATTCCGTCCGCCAGGCATTCGCCAGAACAGTGCCCGCCGTCACCGGATCGTCCCGGCGGAGCCGGGCCAGCCACTCCTCGCGCTGCGCAGCGGTGCCGAACAACCAGATGTCGTCCGCCTCGGGCCGGTTCGCCTCGGCAGTTTCGCCGGGGTCAGGTGTACCGGCTGCCTCCGGGCCGCCGCTCGCCGCCGGTGTTGTGCCCGGCCGTCCGGCATCCGCCCGGGACTCGGGACCTACCGGGCAGGCCGGGAAGCGTTCGAGGAGGCCGGTCCATTCGGGGTTGAACCGGGCCAGCCAGGCACCGCGCGGTCCGGCCATCCGGAGCAGATCGGCACCGCGGCCGGTCCCGGTACGGGCGGCGGCCAGGGCTACCGCGCAGAGATGGTCGGGCAGGCGGAAATCGGCCGGGGCCGCCGCATCGAACCATTCGTTCAAGAACGGCGACTTCTCGGCCAGCATCCGCTCCAGCCGTTCGGCGGCGGCCGGCGGAAGCTGCCGGCGCGGGTCGTCGCCGGCCGGGGCCGGGCGGACCGCGGATCCGGCCGGTCGTCCGGCACGCAGGTAGAGATCCTGCAGAGCCACACTGTCGAGCAGCAGGTCCTCCGGCGGGCCCGAGCGTTGTGCCAGCACCTCCGTCACCGGGGCCGGTGCCGCGGACGGTTCCGGTGTGCGCCGGGCCGTACCGAGCAGGGCGGTGGAGACCGCGTCGGCCAGCCCGGGTTCCGTTGCCACCGGGGCCGCGCCGGGCTCCTCGGTGCCCAAGCCGTGCACCGTGCCGGCGGTGTGCACCGACACCGGATCGAACCCCTCGCCGGTCCACAGGCCGAACACCGTCACCGGATGGCCACCGGACAATGCGGCCAGCCGCCAGGGCTGCGCATCCCGCCGCAACTGCAGCGCCGTGCCGTCGGATTCGGCCAGCTGCCAACCGGATTCATCGGGAACCGGAATCACGTCGGCCAGCACCGCCGGCCAGGACCGCAGCCACGGATCAGCGCCCAGGGCCTCGGCGTAATCGCGGCGGGCCGCGGCGATCGTCTGCGTGCCGCCGCACACCGTGGTGAACGGCTCCGGTGCGGTGTCCCCGGCGCCTCGCTGCGCCCGGAGCGCGGCCGCACCCGGATGGAAATGCAGGGCGGCCTCGAAGGAAAAGCCCGGTGCAGGAACGGCACCGGCGAACGACGGCGAGCCGAACGAATGCTCCACCAGCACCGCCCAGCGCCCCGTGGTCCGCCCGCGCAACCAGGTCCGCCTGGTGTACACCCGGTCCTCCAGCCCGATACGGAGCCCGAGGACCTGCCACCGATCCCGGACACCCGGCCGATCGGCCACCACATCGCCGGACGCCGGGTAACCGATATGCGCCCGCACCGCCGCCGCCAGCTCCTCCGGCAGGGCGTCGAGATCACGATGGGCGGTGATCAGCAACCGCAGCCGCGCGAACTCGCACAACAAGATCTGCGGCCACTCCGCCTGTCCGTGCACGGCCGGTACCAGCCGCCGCAGTATCGCGGCGATCCCGGGCGCCTGTGCATCCACCATGCGGGCAGCCATCGCCTCCAGCGCCGCCGGGGTGCGATCGCTACTGCCGAAACCGGTCCGGATCCGGTCACCGAGCCAGACCTCCAGCTCGGCGAGGCCGGCCGACACCCGACCCCGGCGCCGCTCGATGGCCGCCGCACTGGTGGGCGCCCGCTTCTTCGGCGCCGGGTCCGCCGCCTTCGCGGCCCGCCCCGCCAGCCATTCGGCCGCATGGTCGGCAACCTCGTCGGCTGCCGGCACCTCCCCGTCCGACCAGGCCAGCAGCAACGCCAGGGCATGTTTACACGGGAACTTCCGGCTCGGACAGGAACACTTGTACGCAGGCCCGGCCAGATCGACAGCAGTCCGATACGGTGTCGCCCCGCTACCCCGGCACCGGCCCCACAGCGCCGTATCCCGGGTACCCGTCTCCTGCCAGCGCCCGGCCAGCTTGCGCGCGGCGGTCAGCGAACTCGCATCCGGAGCCAATGCAGCCACCTGCTCCTCGGTCCACGGTGCCATTGCGGCGGCCATCTTCCCCCCTCTCTCGGCGGCCATCGGTGCCCCACCGATCGTGCATCCGCACCCACATCCGGTATCGCCCGAAGTTCTACCCCACCCCACCGACAGTGTTGGATGGAGCAGCACTGTGCTGGATGGAGCAGCTCCGCTGCTCGAGTCGCGGCCCCTGGGGGGCCTCGATTTTTCCCTCCTCCGCTCAGTCGCTTCGCTCCTTCGCTCCGTCAGTCCAAAATCGAGGCGGGGCCGCTCGGTGTGGGATGGAGCGACTCCGTCGCTCGAGTCGCGGCCCCTTCGGGGGCCTCGATTTTTCCTTCCTGCACTCAGTCGCTTCGCCCCCTCGCCCCTCGCTCCGAAATCGAGGCGTGGCCGCTCCGGAGCGACTTCGTCGCTCGATATGTGGTGCTCGGGAGTCGCGATCTTCCTTTCTGATTCGGTTGCTCGGCTCCCGGCCGAGTCGTTCCGGGCTTCTCCTGGGATGCACGGCTACCCGATTCCCCGACGTGGCCGGTTGAATTTTCTGGGGCACAGCAGGATTCGGTCCTCCCCGGGGGTTGTGCATTGTGTCCGTTACTGGCATTCTGTTCTGTTCGGCGCGACCGAGCCACCCTGCCGGGTGTAATCCACCACGAGCTGCCCGCCGGAGTGGGCGAGGGGTGGTCATCGGTACCGCCGGGTCCGGATGGCCATACCATTCCGCGGGCAGATTCGGGTAGCGTCTGCAGTCAGCTTTCGCCGACGAATCACACCGGGCCGGGTGCGGTGCCGGTGCCAGGGGGAGACGCTCACCATGCCTGCCGATCCGGCCGCCGATACGGTGGTTCCGCCGCGAATGTCGCCGGACCCCGACGAATCCGCTTCGGATCCCGCCTTATTCGCGCAGCTCGACGACCGGCTGACGGCCGACCCGGCTGTCGACGCCGCGGTGGCCGCCGCGGTACGAGCGGCGCTGACGGCCGACTCGTCTCCCGCCGATCCGGATCCGGCCACCGACACTGTTCCCGGCGACATCTACCTCGACGCCATCCGGGTGCGCGGGTTCCGTGGCATCGGTCCCGAGGCCCGGCTGTCCCTACCGCCCGGCCCGGGGCTGACCCTGGTCACGGGGCGCAACGGCAGTGGGAAGTCGAGCTTCGCCGAGGCGGGTGAGCTGGTGCTGACCGGCGGGAACCACCGCTGGGACGGGCGCGCCGCGACGTGGCGCGGCGGCTGGCGGAACCTCCACGATGACGCCGGCGCCCGAATCGAGGTGGATCTACTCGTTTCCGGTCCGGAATCGCGACTTTCCCTGGTCACCGAGTGGGCAGCCGACGCCGGATTGGACGATGCGCACCGCACCCGGCGTCGTGGCGCCGCGGCGCCGGAGCCCTTCGATCCGGAGCCGTGGCAACCCCAGCTGCAGCTGTATCGGCCGTTCCTGTCCTACAGCGAACTCGGCGCGCTGGTCGACGGCCGGCCCAGCGAGTTGTTCGACGCCCTGCACCGGCTGCTCGGCCTCGACGAGCTGGCGGCCGCGCAGGAACGCCTGCGTCTGCAGCGTCTGGAATTGGAACGCGCGGTACGGCACTGCCGCACCGAACGGCTCGCGCTGGTGGATCGGCTCGAACGGCTGGGCGACGATCGGTTCGGCGCGATGCTCGAACTGCTGCGCCGGGACCGGCCGGACCTCGACACCCTGGCCGCCGAGCTGGCCGCCGCCCCCGATGCGGCCCCGATCGTCCGGGACCTGCTCGAGCTCACGGTCCCGGCCGCCGGTGTCGTCGAGCAGGCAGTCGAGCGGCTGCGGACGGCCGGGAGCCGGCTGGAACGGTGCCGGAATCCGGACGCCGAATCCGATCTGCGGGTGCTGCAGCTGCTGTTACGGGCCCGCGAGCACGCCACCCACGTGGCGGCCGGCCAGTGCCCGGTCTGCGGGCAGGGCGCGCTGGACGCCGAATGGGCCCGGTCGGCCGATGCGGAGATCGAACAGCGCCGGGCCGGCTCGGCCGAGCTCGCCGCCGCCGGCAGCGAATTCGAGCAGGCGGTGGCGGCGGTGCGCGCGCTCGCCGAGGCGGTTCCCGAGGCGCTCGCCGCCCCGGTCACCGCCGTCGACGTCGGTGACCTGCGGACGACCTGGACCGACTGGGTGACGACGGCGACCACCGCAACGCCGCACGCTCTCCCGGACCTGATACCCGCCCGGTATGCCGCGCTGGCCGGCGAATTGGCGGCAGTGCAACGCGCCGCCCGGATCGAAACGGAACGATCCCGGCGGCTCCGGCAGCCGATCACGGATCGGCTGACCGGCTGGCTCGCCGAGGCCCGCGAGGTCGCCGCGGACGCCGACCGGCTGCGGACCGCCCGACAGGCCGCCGACTGGCTCAAGGACGCGGCGGCACAGCTGCGGGAGGAGCGGCTGGCGCCGGTCGCCGAGACCGCGCGCTGGGTCTGGCGGACCCTGCGGCAGCAGAGCAACGTCGATCTGGGAAGCATCCGGTTGCAGGGCAGCGCCGGGACGGCGCGCCGGGTGCTGCTGGATGTCAGCGTGGACGATGTCGACGGTGCGGCGCTGGGCGTGATGAGCCAGGGTGAGCTGCATGCGCTCGGCCTGTCGCTGTTCCTGCCGCGGGCGACCATGCCGCAGAGCCCGTTCCGGTTCGTGATGATCGACGACCCGGTGCAGGCGATGGATCCGGCGAAGGTCGACGGTCTGGCCCGGGTGCTCGCGGCGGTGGCCCGGACCCGCCAGGTGGTGGTGTTCACCCACGACGAACGGCTGGCCGAAGCGGTACGCCGGATGCATCTGGACGCGACGGTGCTCGAGGTGCAGCGCCGGGAACGGTCGGTGGTTCAGGTCCGGGTGGCGGGCGATCCGGTCCGCCGCTACTTCGACGACGCCCGTTCGCTGCTGCGTACTCCGCAATTGCCGGCCGCGATCGCCGACGAACTGGTGGCGACCTGCTGCCGCTCGGCGATCGAGGCGGCGGCGCAGGCGCGGGCCCGTCGCGAACTGCTCGCCGCCGGGATGGACCACCTGCAGGTACAGCGCCGGATCGGTGCCGCACACACCACCCGTGCCATGGTGGCGCTGGTGGTACTCGGCCCCGGTGGCCGGGTGGACGACCTGAATCGGGAACTGACCAGGCTGGCGGGCCGCTGGCCGGTCGATGTGCTGCGGGACGCGACCGCCGGGGCACATGTGCCGATCCGCCGCCCGATGCGGGACCTGATCACCGAGACCGAGCGGTTCGTCGATTGGCTCGCCGAGGTTCGTCCCGCGCGGGCACGGCGATGACGACCCGGCGGACCAGGATCCGGCAACGGCGTTCGCAGCGACCGACCGTCGCGCAGCGGCTCGCGGTGGTGGACCGGCTGACCGGCGGCGCGGTCCCCGCGGCCGACGGGGTATGGGCCCGGGCCGGTGCCTGGATCCTCCGGCTGGCCCTGGAACAGAGCGTCGACCGGTACTGGGCGCGGGTGGCGCCGGAACTGATGCGCTGTCCGATGCGGACCCAGCTGCTGGCCCTGCGGCTGTACGCGGGCGCGGATTCGGCGGCCCGGGTGGCCGCGCTGTGGGCGGCGCTGTCCCGGGCCGCCCATCACCACGACTACGAACTGGCACCCGGTGTGGTCGAGTTGCGGCGGTGGCGGCAGCAGACCGCAGAACTGGCCGCCGAACTGGAAAGCGTCTGACCGGCCACCCTGCCCAGGTGCCGTCGCCGCGGTGGCGGCAGCATGGTCGGTATGGATGCCGAGAAACCGTGCCCGTGCCGGCGCGGCGAACCGTTCGGGGAATGCTGCGGACCGTTGCTGTCCGGCCGCCGCGCCGCGCCGAGCGCCGAGGCCCTGATGCGTTCGCGATACACCGCATTCGCGCTGGGTGACGTGGATTATCTGCTGCGGACCTGGCATTCGCGTACCCGGCCGCCGGAATTGTCCCTGGACCCGGGCCTGCGCTGGCTGTTCCTGGAGATCGTGCGCACCGAGCACGGCGGTCCGTTCGACGACACCGGCATCGTCGAATTCGTCGCGCACTACCGTGCCGAATCCGGCCGCGGCCGGTTGCACGAGACGTCCCGCTTCACCCGCACCGACGGCGCCTGGACCTACGTCGATGGCGAGCTGGGCACCTGACCCGCCCGGCCCGGCATCGACCGGAGCAGTAGGTTGACGATATGGCACGGGTAGCGATCGAATACTGCACGCAGTGCCGCTGGATGCTGCGGGCGAGCTGGATGGCGCAGGAACTGCTGAGCACCTTCGCCGCCGATCTGAGCGAGGTGGCGCTGGTCCCGGGTACCGGGGGCGTGTTCCGGATCACGGTCGACGGCGACGAGGTGTGGGAACGCAAGTCCGACGGCGGCTTCCCCGACATCACGGTCCTCAAGCAGCGGGTGCGGGACCGCGTCGCCCCCGGCCGCGACCTCGGGCACGCCGACCGGCGCGACTGACCGGCCCCGGACTGCGATCAGCTGCAGCACCCGCCGCCGCAGCATCCGCCCGCCGGTCCGGGAGCCGGGGCGGGCGCCGCGGAACCGCCGCCGACGGTGCCGAAGGTGGTGAGCAGCTTGACCGTGTCGTCGTGTCCGGCGGGGCAGCTGGCGGGATCGCTCGACCGCGCCATCGGCCGGCTGACTTCGAAGGTGTCGCCGCAGGCGCGGCACCGGAATGCGTAGTTGGGCATCGCGCGATTCTACGACCGGCGGCGCGGCGGTGTGCCGATCCACACCCTCGTCGCCGTTTCCGCCGGTGGGGAGCTGTTTTCCGGGGCTTCCCGGCGGCCGGTCGCCGATCTTCGTCGGAGTGCGGACGTACCCTCGCAAGAAGAGGCCGGCAACAGATGGACGGGCGGGAGGTGTGCGTGATGAGCACGAACGTCGAGACCGAGGCCGAGATTTCCGGACCCGATGCCGATCCGGTGGCGCGGACCGGCGCTGGGACGGTGGCCGGAGCCTGGGACGGCCCGGTGGCGGTGTGGCGCAGCATCCCGTACGCCGCGGCACCGTCCGGTGCTCGCCGGTTCGCGCCGCCGGAGCCGCCGCAACCGTGGGACGGTGTCCGCGAATGCGTCGTGCCGGGCGATATCGCGCCGCAGGCGATGGGTGCGATGGTGCCGGTCGGCTCGGACCTGCAGATGGGCGAGGACTGTCTGTGGCTCGACGTCTGGTCACCGGTCGCCGATACCGGCCGCGCACCGCGCCCGGTGCTGGTCTGGCTGCACGGCGGCGCCTACTGCCTGGGCACCGCGGCACAGCCCATCTACGACGGGCGGCGCCTGGCCGAGAACGGCGATGTCGTGGTCGTGACCGTCAACTACCGGCTGGGCGTCTTCGGGTTCCTGGATCTGTCCAGCCTCGGCCCGGAATTCGGCACCAATCTGGGCCTGCGCGATCAGATCGCGGCGCTGGAATGGGTGCGCGACAACATCGCCGCATTCGGCGGTGACCCCGCCAACGTCACGATTTTCGGCGAGTCGTCCGGCGCAGGCTGCGTGACGGCCCTGCTGACCTCGCCGCCGGCCGAGGGACTCTTCCATCGGGCCATCGCGCAGAGCCCACCGGCCACCACGGTCTTCGGCCGGGAGCGGGCCGCCGCGGTCGCCCGCCGATACCTGGAACTGCTCGAACTGCCGCCCGAGGACGCCGGCAGCCTGCTCGACCTGCCCCTGGAACGGCTGGTGGAGGTGGGCGCCGTGCTGCTGGACGAGGTGCCGGTGAACGAACCCGGCCGGCTGGCGGCGGCTCCGGTCGTCGACGGCGACATCCTGCCCGGCTACCCGGTCGATCGGTTCCAGCGCGGCCGGTCGCACCGGGTGCCGCTGATCATCGGCACCAACCGGGACGAGGCGTCGCTGTTCCGGGTGTTCAAATCACCGATCATGCCGGTCACTCCCGATGCGGTGAACACCATGCTGCGGGATGTGGCCGAAGCACATCCGGACATGTCGCCGGAGCGGATCGCCGAGATCTCCTCGGCGTACCCGGATCTGGACAAGACCCGCGGCGCGCTGGCGATGTCCACCGACGCCGCGTTCCGGATGCCGGCCTACTGGGTGGCCGACGGCCACGCGCAGCACTCACCGACCTGGGTGTACCGCTTCGACCACGCCACCCCGATGCTGCGCGCGGCCCGGGTGGGTGCCGGGCATGCCACCGAACTGCCGTATGTGTTCGGCAATTTCGGCACTCTGAATCACGACCCCACCTTCTGGCTGGGTGGCCGCAAGGTCGCGAGCGAAGTGTCCGGCCGGATCCGGCGGCGCTGGCTGGCCTTCGCCGAGCACGGCGTACCGGCTGCCCTGGACGGTTCCAAACACTGGCCGCCCTACGACCCCGCCGCGGGCCGCACCACCCTGCTTATCGACGCCATCGACCGGGTGGTCGACGACCCGGACCGGGAGCTCTACACCGCCTGGGGTGACCAGGCGGTCGGGTTCGGCTGAGCTACACGTCGGTGGAGAAACGGATCCCGCCGTCGGGGATCTCGATACCGGGCCAGACCCGGGCGCCGCGGAGCAGTTCGCACCGGGCGCCGATCTGGGCGCCGTCGCCGATCACGCCGTCGCGGACCAGGGCGCGGGGGCCGATCCGGGCGCCGAAGCCTACGATCGAACGTTCGACGGTCGCACCGGCCTCTACGACGGCGCCGTCGAAGATCACCGCGCCGTCCAGCCGGGCGCCCGCACCGATCTCGGCGCCCCGGCCGACCACCGTGCCGCCGATCAGCAGCGCCCCGGGCGCGATCCCGGCACCTTGATGGACCAGCGATTCACCCCGCTGGCCGGGTAGGGCCGGGGACGGAGCGATGCCCCGGACCAGATCGGCCGAACCCCGCACGAAATCCTCCGGGGTGCCCATATCGCGCCAATACGAGCTGTCGACATGCCCCTGCAGCCGCGCACCCTCGGTGAGCAGCGCCGGGAACACCTCGCGCTCCACCGAAACGGGCCGTCCGCTCGGGATCTTCTCGATGTATTCGCGACGGAACACATAGCAGCCGGCATTGATCTGGTCGGTCGGCGGATCCTGGGTCTTCTCCAGGAATGCCGTCACCCGGCCGTCCTCGTCGGTCGGGACACAGCCGAACGCCCGGGGATCGCCCACCCGCACCAGGTGCAGGGTGACATCGGCGTGGCTACTGGTGTGGGTGTCCAGGATGGCGGTCAGGTCGGTGCCGCCGAGCACATCGCCGTTGAACACCATCACGTTGTCGGCACGCAGTTTGGGCAGCACATTGCGGATGCCGCCGCCGGTGCCCAGCGGTTGCGTCTCGGTGACGTACTCGAGTTCCAGCCCCAGTTCGGACCCGTCGCCGAAGTGTTCCTCGAAGACCTCGGCCTTGTACGACGTGCCCAGGACCACATGGGTGATGCCGGCCTCGGCGATCCGGGCCAGCAGGTGGGTCAGGAAGGGCAGCCCGGCCGTCGGCAGCATCGGTTTCGGAG
Source organism: Nocardia sp. KT25-26 (assembly GCF_056627695.1). NCBI lineage: Bacteria > Bacillati > Actinomycetota > Actinomycetes > Mycobacteriales > Nocardiaceae > Nocardia > Nocardia sp. KT25-26. The sequence continues at coordinate 1,473,563 of NZ_CM152813.1, forward strand.
CCGAGAGGGTGAGCGGACGCAGCCGGGTCCCCTGGCCGCCGACCAGGATCACGGCGTCGGTGCCTGCATTGCCTGCCATCGAGTTCCTCTGTTCACCGTGGGACTCACCGCCCGGTCCGGACGATGGTGCGCGCCATGTCACGCAGGGCAGATAGAACCGCATCGGGTGAGGTCGCCGCAAGTCGGCACCGGTGGCACGGATCCGCGCGGTTGCCCTGCCGAGCCTACCGCCGCCGGCTCAGCCGGGTGTCCGGGCCAGCGCCTCGGCCAGGGCCGCCCGCCAGGGGCGCAACGGTGTCAGCCCGGCGGCATTCCAAGCCGCCGGGGACAGCGCGGAGTAGGCGGGCCGGGGCGCGGGCCGCGGGAACTGCGCCGATGAGCAGGGCCGGACGCGGTCCGGGTCGGCGCCGACGCCGGCGAAGACTGCACGGGCCAGCTCGAACCAGCTGGCTGTGCCGGAATTGGTGGCGTGCAGGATCCGAGGCGCATCCGGCCGGTGCGCGAGTTCGAGCAGTGCGGCCGCGAGGTCGGCGGTGAAGGTGGGCGAGCCCACCTGGTCGTCGACCACGTCGACGGTGTCGCGGTCGTGTTCCAGCTGCCGCATGGTGCCCACGAAGTCGCCAGCGGTGCCGTCGTACACCCACGCCGTGCGAACCACCTGTGCCGCCGGGTGCAATTCCAGGACGGCCTGCTCACCGGCGAGTTTGCTGCGCCCGTAGACGGTCGCCGGGCCGGTCGGATCGCCCGGTTCGTACGGCCGGGGTGTGTCCGACCGGGTGCCGGGGAACACATAGTCGGTGGACACATGGATCAGCCGGGCCCCGGCCGCCGCGCAGGCCGCGGCCAATACCGCAGGGCCGGTCGCGTTGCCCGCCGTGGCGCCCGCCGGATCCGATTCGGCGGCGTCTACCGCCGTATACGCGGCGCAATTGATCAGCACCGCCCCCGGGCTCAGGATCCCGTCGACGGCGGCCCGGTCGGTGATATCGAGATCGCGGCGACCGAATCCCTCGGCGCCGGGGTCGAGCTGCCGGACCGCCCGGCCGAGCCGGCCGTGGGCACCGGTGACGATCAACCGGGCAGGGGTGGTGCGTGCGCCGTTCACGCGGGTCAGTCTGGCACGCCGGGACATCGGTGTTTCGACGGCCGTGGGTAACTGTTGGTTAGCCTGTGATCATCGGTGCCGCCGAGTGGGCCTGCCCCCGGACGGTAACGACGGTTGCCGGACCGGGGAGCACGGTCCGGCGGGGGAGTGACGTTCATCGGAGAGGATGCGACCGTGGCACAGCCGAGGAGCCCGATACGCACGGTACTCACGATCGCTGCCGTCGCCGTGCTGATCGTGACCGGCTTCGCCTGGCACAGCATCGACGGGCTGATCTCGGGTATCGAGCGGATCGCCGGCCTCGGGCTGGGCGGTGGCGCCGACGGCGCGGTGGACATACTGCTGGTGGGAGTGGACAGCCGCACCGACGCCCACGGGAATCCGCTGACCAGCGCCGAACGCTCGCTGCTGCACGCCGGCGACGAGGTCGGCACCAATACCGACACCATCCTGCTGATCCGGGTCCCCGACGACGGCCGCTCGGCCACCGCGATCTCGATTCCGCGGGATGCCTATGTCGACATCCCCGGGCTCGGGAAGGGCAAGATCAACTCGGCCTACGGCGCGACGAAGATGTCCGAACAGCAGGAACTGCTGGACGACGGGGTCGCCGAGGACGAGGCCGAGCGGCGATCCACCCAGGCCGGCCGTAAGGCCCTGGTCGATTCGGTGTCGCAGCTGACCGGGATCCGGGTCGATCACTACGCCGAGGTCAGCCTGCTCGGTTTCGTCCTGCTCACCGATGCGGTCGGCGGTGTCGAGGTGTGCCTGAACGAAGCGGTCGACGAATGGCGTTCCGGCGCGTCCTTCCCGGCCGGTCGGCAGCGGCTCGACGGCCCGCAGGCGCTGAGCTTCGTCCGGCAGCGGCACGGGCTGCCCCGGGGCGATCTGGACCGGATCGTGCGTCAGCAGGTGTTCATGGCACAACTGGTGAGCCAGACGCTCAGTGCCGGGACGCTGGGCAATCCGGGGCGGCTGCGCGAGCTCAGTGATGCGGTGGGCCGGACCGTGGTGCTCGACGAGGACTGGGACGTGCTGGCCTTCCTGCAGCAACTGCGGGAGCTGTCGGGTGGCCGGGTCCGGTTCGAGACGATTCCGGTGGCCGATCTGAACAGCATGACCGCCGACGGTGAATCGGTGGTCCGGGTCGACCGCCAGGAGGTGCGTGCCTACGTGGCCGGTCTGACCGGCGACGAACCGCCCGCCGAGGAGGCGGAACCGGCGGTGCGGCCGGCGTCGGCGACGGTGAGCGTGTACAACGCCGGCGGTGTCCCGGGCCTGGCCGGCACCGTCTCCGGAGTGCTGACCGGACAGGGTTTCGGCGAAGGCATCGTGGCGAACTATTCCGGCGAGCCGGTGCACGCCAGCCGGGTGCTCGCCGCCGACCCGGACGATGCCGAGGCCCGGGCGGTTGCCGAGGAACTCGGTGGGCTGCCGGTGCTGGCCGATGCCACGTTGGCTCCCGACGCCGTGACCGTGATCCTCGCGGGGGACTATTCTGGTCCGGGCTCGGACGCCGACGGAGTCTTCGACTTCTCCGGTTCGTCCGGCACGACCGGGACACCGGTGCCCCCCGCCCCACCCATCGATGCCGGCCAGAACGGACCGAAATGCGTGAATTGAACCATGCGTGAACCGAACTCGACCCTGACCGAAGTACTGCTGGAACCGATCCTCGCGAACGACCCGGCGGGCCCGCTGGTCACCTGGTACGACGACGCCACGGGCGCCCGGATCGAACTGTCCGCGCTCACCCTCGACAACTGGGCGGCCAAGACCGCCAATCTGATCCGCGACGAGTTCGCCCTCACCCCGGGTGGCCGGGTGGCGGTGCTGCTGTCCGCGCACTGGCAGACCGCGGCGGTGCTGCTGGGCTGCTGGTGGGCCGGAGCAGAGGTGGTGCTGAGCCCAGATCCCGATGCCGAAGTCGCGTTGTGCACCCCGGACCGGCTCGACGACACCGACGGCGTGGCCGAGGTGGCGGTGCTCTCGCTGGACGCGATGGGGTCGCCGGTCCGGGATATCCCGGTCGGCGTCACCGACTTCGCCACTGCGGTGCGTGTGCACGGCGATCAGTTCCACCCGGGCGGCACCGGAGCTGCGTTGGAAGGGCGCACGGTGCCGGAGGTGTTCGCCGCGGCCCGGGCCTCGGCCGAACTGCAGGGCATCTCGGCCGGTGACCGGGTGCTGTCCACCCGGCCCTGGGATACGGCCGAGGAACTGATCGACGGCTATCTCGCGGTCCTGGCCGCGGGGGCTTCGCTGGTGCAGGTGGCCAATCCCGATCCGGAACAGGTGCAGCGCCGGGTGGCGGCCGAACGGGTCACGGTCCGCCGATAGCCGGCCTCCTACCACGGTAGGGCGCAGCGAATCCGACCCGAGCACGTTCCACCACCGGCCGATCCGTCGTACCGTGGACAGACGGGCGATTCCGGGAGGTCGGTGGAACATGAAGCCGCAGTACTGGTTGCGATGGGCGGGCGAGCACGGGATGTCCCGGCTGATCCTGCATGCCCGGGCCCGGCAGGGCGATCCGTTCGCGCGGCTGGTGGCCGGCCCGGAAGGGCTGCACGATCCGTACCCGCTGATCGAAACCCTGCGCGGCACCGGCGGGCTGCAGCGGACCCCGCTGGCCATCGTCTCGTTCGAACATGCGGTGGTCCGGACGGTGCTGCGGGACAAGCGCTTCGAAGTCCGCCCGGCGGTGGGCGCCGAGGTGCCCGCGGTGCTGCGGCGGCCCGCCCGGCGGGTGGTCCTGCCGCCGAACCCGGTCGAGCCGCCCTCGATGCTGATGCTGGACCCACCGGAGCACAGCCGGATGCGGCGCCCGGTGTCGGCCGCATTCACCCCGCGGGCCATCGCGAGGCTGCGCCATCGGGTCGAGTCGGTGACCACCGAACTGCTCGATGCCCTGCCGGAGGACGGCACCGCTGACTTGGTCGGCGATTTCGCCGCCCAGGTTCCGATCGCGATCATCGCCGATATGCTCGGCTTCCCGGAGCGGGACCGGCCGCTGTTCCTACGCTGGGGTGATGCGGTGACGCCCCTGCTGGATGTGGGGATCGACCACCGGACCTTCGACCGCGCCATGCGCGCGATCGAGGCCATGAACGACTATCTGCGCGCACATATCGCGCAGCTGCGGCGGACGCCCGGGGACGATATCCTCAGCGCCCTGGTCACCGGGGGAGAGCTGGACACCGACGAACTGGTGGCCAGCGCGGGCCTGCTGATGGGCGCCGGATTCGAGACCACGGTCAACCTGATCGGCAACGGTATCGTCGCCCTGCTCGGCAATCCGGCGGAAGCGGCCCGGCTGCAGGCCGAACCGGAGCTGTGGCCGAATGCGGTGGAGGAGATCCTGCGCTTCGACCCGCCGGTCCAGATGACCGCCCGCGTCGCGCCCACCCCGGTGACCCTGGCCGAGGTCGAGGTACCGGCCCAGCAACTGGTGCTCCTCTCGCTGGCGGGCGCCAACCGCGACCCGGCCGTGTTCCCCGATCCCGCCGTATTCGACGTGGCCCGGCCGAATGCCCGGGAACATCTGAGCTTCAGCAACGGCATCCACACCTGTCTCGGCGCCAGCCTGGCCCGGATGGAGGCCACCTACGCGCTGCGGGCCCTGTTCGAGCGGTTCCCCGAGCTGCAGCCGGCCGGGCCGCCCGAGCGACGGCAGCTGTTCACCCTGCACGGCTACGAACGGATGCCGATCCGGCTGGGCCGCCGCGCCCGGGCGGAACAGCCGGTGGGCTGAGCGGTCAGCGGTCGCGCCACCGGTAGCGGATCCGGGGGCGGCCCGCCCCGCCGTATTCCGAGTGCCGGTCGAGCAGGCCGTCGTCGGCCAGGCGTTCCAGATAGCGCCAGGCGGTGATCCGAGACACGCCCACCGCGGTCGCGACATCGGCGGCGGTCGAGCCGACGGCCGAGGTGCGCACCACCCGCGACACCTGGGTCAGCGTATCCGGCAGCACCCCCTTCGGCGCGGTATCGCGCTGTTCGGGTGCCCGCAGCACATTGAGGGCCCGGTCGATATCGTGTTGGGACAGTGCCGCCTCACCTGCCGGCAGCGCCGTGCGGAACTCCCGGTATCGCTCCAGCCGATCCCGGAAGGCGGCGAAGGTGAACGGCTTGAGCAGATACAGCACCACCCCGTGCGCGACGGCCGCACGGACCAGGGCCAGATCCCGGGCCGAGCTGATGGCGATCACATCGGGGCCGATCCGCGCTGCCACCTCCAGGCCGCTGATGTCGGGAAGCCCGATATCGAGGAGCACCAGATCGATCGGTTCCCCGTCGGCGGCCGCCGCGTCGACCGCGGCCAGCGCGCCCCGCCCGGTGTGCACGACGCCGGCCACCTCGAACCCGTCCAGCCGCTCGGTGTAGGCCCGGTGCGCTTCGGCGATGAGCGGCTCGTCCTCGACGATCAGTACCCGGATCACTGCTGATTTCATGCTCGGTTGCCTTCCTGCGGCGCGCCGGTGGCGGCCGGCGGAATCCGGACGGTGACGGCGGCCTCCGGTGTGGTGGTCGTGGCGATGGTGCCGCCGTGCCGGGTGACCACCCGGTACACCAGCGCCAGCCCGAGACCGGCGTGGTCGGATTTGGTGCTGTACCCACGTTCGGCGGCCCGGACGAACAGCTCCTCGGACATACCGGGCCCGCTGTCGGCGACGCGCACCATCAGGCCCGCCGCGTCGCCGCGCACCGTGACGGTCACCCAGGCGCGTTCGGTACCGGCGACGGCGTCGATGGCATTGTCCACCAGATTCCCCATCAGGGTCACGGTCTCGTGCGGGGACAACGGCGCCGTGGAATCCAGCGCGGTCTCCTCGGTGATCTGCAGCGCCACCCCCTGTTCGGCGGCCTGATCGATCTTGCCCAGCAACAGTGCGGCCGGCACCGGGTCGCCGACATCGCCCAGCAACCGGTCGATCAGGGTCTGCGACACCTGCAGCTCCGCGGTGGCAAAGGCCACCGCCTCCGCCGGCCGGCCCAGCTCCACCATGGTGACCACGGTGTGCAACCGGTTGGCGGACTCGTGCGCCTGGGCACGCAGCGATTCGGCGAATCCGCGCATCGAATCCAGCTCACCCAGCACCTCGCGCAGCGCGGTACGGTCGCGCAGCGTCAGCACTGTACCGATCGAGCGGCCCTCCCAGGTGACGATGTCCTGGTTGACCAGCAGCACCCGGTCCCCGGTGACATGCATCTCGTCGCGGACCACGCCGAAACCGATCCGGCGCAACGAGGTCGGCAGATCGGACCGGTGGATCGGCCCCTCGGGCAGCTCGAGCAGCCGCCGCGCCTCGTCGTTGACCACCTCGGCCGGTCCCGGTTCGCTGCCGAACACCAGCAGTCCCTCGTGGATCGAATGCAGCACCGCGTCGTGATGCTCGTAGAGCACCCGCAATTCGTCGGGCGCCAAGCCGTGGGTCTGCCGGCGCAGCCGGCGGCTGAGCAGGAACGACGACACCGCGGCGACGGTCAGACCGGCCGCCGCCACCACCAGAATCTGCGAAAGCTGTTCGGCCAGCTGATGCCCGATCCGGGCACGGGTCACCCCGGCCGAGACCAGCGCGATCACCTCGCCGTCGGCCCGGACCGGGCTCACCGCGCGGATCGAGGGGCCCAGCGTTCCGGTGAAGGTTTCGGTGAAGGTGTCACCGGCCAGCGCCGGTTCGATGTTCCCGATGAAGCGGCGTCCGATCCGGTCCGGCCGCGGATGGGTGTACCGGGTTCGGTCCGGGGCCATCACGACGACGAAGTCCACACCGGTATCGGCCCGGATCCGCTCGGCGACCGGCTGCAGCAGCGCCGTCGGATCCGGGGATCGGACGGCCTGCGCCGTCGACGGCGCCTGGGCGAGCCCGACCGCGACTCCGCGCACCTGCCGGGTGGTCGCCTCGTCCCCGCTGTGCTGCGCATCGATGACCGCCAGCACCGTGCCGGTACCGATCATCACGGCCAGCAGGATCAGCTGCCGGACGAAGGCCTGCGCGGCCAGGGAACGACGCCGATGGTGCACGTCTTCCTCCACTGTCGTCCCCGGATATCGCCGAAAGGCCACCCGGCGGTGCCGGATGTCGCCGCGGGTGGCCGCCGGTTGTCCGTTCTCAACTTACTCTCGCCGCCGGGGTGGTTCCGAGACCCGCACGGCGAACCGCCTCAGCCGCGCCGGGCGACTCGGCGGCTGCCGAAGGCGTAGCGTGGCGGGCAGAACGCAGGAGAGGGGACTTCGGTGCGATGACGGATGTCGCGGTGGTCGGGTCCGGGCCGAACGGGCTGGCGGCGGCGGTGGTCGCCGCCCGGGCCGGGCTGTCGGTACGGGTGTTCGAGGCGGAGCCGAGTGTCGGCGGCGGCTGCCGGACCGCGGAGACGACCTTGCCGGGCTTCCAGCACGACATCTGTGCCGGTGCGCATCCGATGGCCCTGGCCGCCCCGTTCTTCCGGGCCTTCGATCTCGCGGCGCACGGTGTGGAACTGCATGCGCCCGAGGTGTCCTATGCCCATCCGCTCGACGGCGGGGTGGCGGGGCTGGCCTGGCGGGACCTGGACCGCACGGTGGCGGATCTGGGCCGGGACGGACCGGCCTGGCGGGCCCTGTTCGAGCCGCTGGTCCAGCAGTGGCCGGAGGTCGTCGCGCTGGCCATGTCGGATCTGCGGCGGCCGCCCCGGGACCTGCCGACCGCCCTGCGGTTCGGGCTCCGGATGCTCGAACAGGGCTCACCGCTGTGGAACGCGCGTTTCACGGAACCGGTCGCCCCGGCCCTGCTGAGCGGGGTCGCGGCGCACGCGATCCGCCCGCCGCGCGCGCTTCCCGCGGTGGGCGCGGCACTGCTGCTGGGGACCCTTGCCCACGCCGGCGGCTGGGTGATCCCCCACGGCGGCAGCCAGGCCATCGCGGATGCGCTCGCCACCGAACTGATCCGGGCCGGCGGGCAGATCGTCACCGGTCACCGGATCGACGATCCGGCCGAACTGGGGCGCCCGCGTGCGGTGCTGTTCGACACCTCGCCGGCCGAACTGCTCCGGATCTACGGTGACCGGCTGCCCGCCCGGTACCGGCGGCAACTGGCCCGGTTCCGTTACGGCGCCGCCGCCTGCAAGGTCGACTTCGCACTGTCCGGCCCGGTGCCCTGGGCAGCGCCCGGCTGCGACCGTGCCGGGACGCTGCACCTGATCGGCACCCGTGCCGAAGCGATGCAGGCCGAACGCAGCGTCGCCGCCGGCAGCTACGCCGAGCGGCCGTACGTGCTGGCGATCCAGCCCGGCGTGGTCGACCCCGGCCGGGCCCCGGCCGGTCGGCACACCTTCTACACCTATGCCCACGTCCCGAACGGGTCGCCGCGCGATATCAGCGGTGCGATCATCGCCCAGGTGGAGCGCTTCGCCCCGGGCTTCCGGGACCTGATCCTGGCCACCCACGTCACCCCGGCCGCGCGGATGCCGGTGCACAATGCCAACTACGTCGGCGGCGATATCTCGGCCGGGGCGATGACCCTGCGGCAGACCCTGTTCCGGCCGGTGGCGCGGATCGACCCGTATGCCACGCCCGTCCCGGGTGTCTACCTGTGCTCGTCGTCGACGCCGCCGGGACCCGGGGTGCACGGAATGTGCGGTATGCATGCGGCCGGGAACGTGCTGCGGACCCGGTTCGGCATCCGCACCGACCCGGCAGGGCTGCTCCGTGGGGAGCCGGTGCGCTACCGGTGAGCGGTGGGGGTGTCATCCGGCCGCGGTGCGGAATCGGCCGGTTCGGCCGGCGCAGGCTGCAGGTAGACCGAGGTGGCGATCGGTACCGCCGCCCGGATACGTTGCCCGGCGCCGGTGAGTACTTCGGCGATCTCGGTCATCGGCGCCGTCGCGGGCACCGTGACCACCGCATTGACCAATAGTTCCTCCGGGCCCAGATACTGGGTCTGCAACCGCGGAATCCCCTCGATCCGGGAGTCGGCCGTCAGCGCCGCCCGGAGCGCGGTGTCCTGTGCCGCCGTCGCGCCCTCCCCGATCAGCAGGCTCTTGGTCTCCACGATCAGGATCAGCGCATTGACACCCAGCAGCAGGCCGATTGCGAGGGTTCCGATGCCGTCCCACACCGGATCACCCGTCAGCATCGTCATGCCGACACCGGTGAATGCGAACAGCAGGCCCAGCAGGGCGCCGCTGTCCTCCAGCAGCACCACCGGCAGCTCCGGATTGCGGGAACTGCGGATGAACTGCCACCAGCTGGCCTTGCCCTTCAACGGGGCGGATTCGCGGCGGGCTGTGCGCAGGCTGAACGCCTCCAGCACCATCGACACCAGCAGGATCGCCACCGCGATACCCGGTGACTCCAGTTCCCGCGGCCGCTGGATCTTGTGCACCGCCTCGAAGATCGCGAACACCGAGCCCATGGTGAACAACACCAGCGCCACCACGAACGAATAGAAGTACCGGTTCCGGCCGTGACCGAACGGATGCAACCGGTCGGGTTTGCGGTGCGCCGCCGCACCACCGATGAGCAGCAGCAGCTGGTTGCCGGTGTCGGCGACCGAATGAACCGCCTCGGCCAGCATCGACGACGATCCGGTGATCGCCGCGCCCGCGAACTTGGCCACGGCGATCCCCAGATCGGCGCCGAATGCCGCGAAGATCGCCTTGCGACTCGCGCCCTCTGCCATGGGCGACGACCCTACCCGCGCCTACCGGCCCACCGGAGGCGACGCGCTGGCCATGCCGGGATCAGGTGGTGTCCGCTACCGCCTCCGGCCCGCCGGGATCAGGTGGTGTCCGATGGGCCTGACCCCCGAGGGCCTACGTGGTTACACTCCGCTACCGCCTCCGGCCCGCCGGGATCAGGCCGGGAGCACCGTGATCGTGCCCTGGCAGACCGCGTTCTGGGTGTTCACGAACCACCAGCCGGCGCCGGTCTGCACGGTGACCGTGAACGAGACGGTTCCGGTTCCGGTCCAGGTGCGGTTCACCGGGATGCCCGGCTTCTGCTTCAGGAACTCCTCGTCACTGATGCTCTGTCCGGTCGCGCCGGTGGTCTCGTTGTGCCAATCGACCAGGACCCGGGTGCCGTACCAGTCGGTGCCGAGGTACGGAATCAGGCCGCTGGGCGGGGGCGGGAGTTCGTTGTTGCCGGACAGCAGAATCGACGGCTCCAGCACATCCCCGCCGGGCGGGAGGCTGGCGCCGGAGCCGGCATTGATGTTCCAGGTGAACCCGGGCGCCCACGGCAGCGGATTGGCGCTGCTGCAGCTCATCCCGGTCGACGACGGCGGCGCTGCGGCGGCGGGTGCCGCCCCGGCCACCCCGAGTCCGGCCACGGCCAGGACGGTCGCGGTTGCCGATACGGCGGCGGTGCAGAACCTGCGGGTCGGTGACATCGTGCGGTTCGGTGACACAAGAGCTCCCGTCTCGAGGAATCGGTTGCACAGGCCGGCGGCGGATCGCACCGACCGCCGGCAGCGCAGCCCGAACTGGCTGTTTCGACTCTCGGAATGGGTATCGGCCCGACGGCGAGCGATGTTTCGCCGGGCGGTCACCGGCCGGTCAGGCCGGCTGTTCGGCGCGGTACAGATCGGGTTCGAGGTAGATGATCCGGGCCGCGGGCACGGAGTCGCGGACCCGGGCTTCGGCGTCGTCGATCGCTGCCGCGATCTCGGTGATGGTCGAGCCGGGCGCGACCGCCACCTTCGCGGCCACCAGCAGCTCCTCCGGGCCCAGGTACTGGGTCTTGAGGTGGATGACCCGGGTGATCGCGGTCCCGTCCACCAGGGCGGTGCGGATCCGTTCGTCCTCCCCGGCGGTGGCGCCCTCACCGATCAGCAGGCTCTGCATCTCCACGATCAGCACGATCGCGATCACGCCGAGCAGGACACCGATGGCGAGGGTGCCGATGCCGTCGTAGATCGGGTCGCCGGTGACCACGGTCGCCAGCACCGCGGTGAACGCGAACACCAGGCCGATCAGGGCGCCGGTGTCCTCCAGCAGCACCACCGGCAGTTCCGGGCTGCGCGAATTGCGGATGAACCGCCACCAGCTCGCCGAGCCCTTCAACGGCCGGGACTCGTGCACGGCCGTCCGGAAGCTGTAGGTCTCCAGGGCGATCGCGATCCCGAGGATCACCAGCGCCACCGCCGGTGAGGTGAGTTCCTCGGGATGCTGGATCTTGTGGATGCCCTCGTAGAGGGCGTACACCGAGCCGAGCGTGAACAGCACCAGGGCCACCACGAACGAGTAGAAGTACCGGCTGCGCCCGTAACCGAACGGATGCAGCTCGTCGGCCTCGCGGGCGGCGCGATTCTGGCCGAACAGCAGCAGCCCCTGGTTGGCGGTATCGGCCACCGAGTGCACGCCCTCGGCAAGCATCGAGGCGGAGCCGGTGATCGCCGCGCCGACGAACTTCGCTACCGCGATACCCGCATTGGCGCCGAGTGCCGCGATGATCGCCTTCCTGCCCCCACCTGCAGACATCCGAATGCCCTTTCGCCACAACGAGCTCGTGTTGTGCGGCCGACTCGAATCGCCCGCGGATCGGACATACTCTAAGGCACCGGATGGGTGAATGCTCAGCCGCGCGCGCCGACGCAGGCGCAGAACAGTTGCGCCGCACCCTCGACCGCCTGCACCGATACCGACCGGTCGGCAGCGGAGATCCAGGCGGCGCCGCCCCGGGCCAGGATCAGCTCGGCCTCGCCCTGGACCAACCGGACCGAGCCGGCGGTGCACAGCACGATGCCGGGCCCGCCGGCGGTGAGCGGCACCGGCGCGTCGTCCGCCGCCAGTTCGTGCCGCCGCAACGCGAACTCGGGAGCCGGGGTCGGATAGTCGACGGCACCGTCGCCGGCCGGCTGCGGCTGCACCACCGGCAGCTCGATGGGTTCGAAGTCCAGCACCCGCAACAATTCCGGTACGTCGACATGCTTCGGGGTCAGGCCGCCGCGCAGCACGTTGTCGGAGTTGGCCATGATCTCCACACCGACCCCGCGCAGATAGGCGTGCAGGCTGCCGGCCGCCAGGAACAGGCCGTCGCCGGGCTCCAAGGTGAGCCGGTTGAGCAGCAGCGCGGCGAGCACGCCCGCATCGCCCGGATAGGCTTCGGCGAGTTCCAGGGCGGTCCGAACCTCGGCCCCGAACTCGCGGTCACCCGGCTCGGACAGGTAGCGCACGCATCCATCGAGCACGGTCGGCAGCAGCGCACCCAGGGCATTCGGCGGCAGGGTGATCCAGGTGGTGAACAGGGTGCGCAGGCCGGCCGAATCCGGTTGTGCGGCCAGCAGGTCGGCGTAGGAGTCGAGGCCGGGTACGGCCAGGGCCCGGAGCAGCTGCACCGTGCGCTGCGGGTCCCGGAACCCGGCCAGCGCCTCGAACCGGTCCAGAGCGACCACCAGTTCCGGCTTGTGGTTCTCGTCGCGATAGTTGCGCAGCGGCGAGTCCAGCGGCACCCCCGCCCGGTTCTCCCGTTCGAACCCGGTGCGGGCCTGTGCGGCACTCGGATGGGCCTGCAGCGACAACGGCTCCTCGGCGGCCAGGATCTTCAACAGGAACGGCAACCGGCCGTCGAAGGCGCCGGCCACCGGGCCGAGTTCACCCTGCGGATCGGTTTCGACCAGCTCCAGCAGCGAGCGGGTGCCGTTGCCGTTGCGGATGTGCGCGGGATCGGCCGGATGGGTACCGAACCACAGTTCGGCCTCCGGATGCGCCGAGGGAACCGGCCGGCCGCACAACTGAGCGAGCGCGGTGCGCGACCCCCAGGCATAGGAACGCAGCGCACCAACGAGTTCCTGCACTAGTAGCTTCCCCCGTCGTGATACCGGTCCGGGGCGGCGGCACCGGGGCCGCCCAGGTCGTGTGAACCGATCAGGCGCAGGTACGCCGCGGTCATCTCGAGGCGCAGGGCGAGCACCGCCAGCCGGGTCAGCAGCGGCATCGCGGCCGCCGTGCTGTCGCTCGCGGCCGGTGGTGGGTCACCCGGTTCCGGCGGCGCGGTGAGCGCATCGGGGTCGGCGTGCACCAGATCCGCGTCCACCGGGGCCGAGCCGGGGGCGTCGAACACCGCCAGCCGGCGGTGCAGGGCGGCCCGGTCCGGGTCGGTGCTCAATGCGAATACCCGGGTGCGGTCCACGGGCGCGGGACCGTCGAGCTCCTCGTCGTGGAACAGCGGATCGAAACCCGGCGGCGAACCGGCGGTCGCCACCAGGACCGGCCGGGCTGCAACGGCGTCGGCCAGGGTGGCGGCGCCGGCGGTCCGGCCCGCGGCGAGCAGCATCACCTCGGCACCGTGCGCGGCCAGTTCGGTCGTTGCCGCATCATCGCCGGCCAGCACCACGGCCCGGCCCTGCATCCGGGCCGCCAGGGTCTTGGCCGGGTTGTGGAACACCTCGTGCTGCGGTGCGTCCCGGAGCGCCTCGGCGTCGAGGGTGTCGGCGAGCTCGTGCAGCTCCGGAACCGACTGCCCGCTGCGCTGTGGGTCGAGCGCGCGCACCACCGCGAGCCCGATGGCCAGATAGCGCAGCAACCGGTTGTGGTCGAGTACCGGGATCCGCGGTTCCAGCACGGCGGCACGGCCGGCCGCGGCGGTACGCATCGGCCCTTCGTTCGGCGCGGCGACCACCACCTCGGCGCCGCGGCGCAGGGCCCGGTCGACCGCTTCGACCAGGCGGGGGTCGCCGGCATCGTCGCCGGCCACCAGCACCACGTCCAGGGCGCCGACCCACGGCGGCAGCGTGACGGCGGTGACCAGGGGGAGTCCGGCGTCCGCGCCGAGCGCGGCGATCAGCAGATCGGCGGCGCGGGCCGCCCGGCCGGATCCGGTGACCAGGACCAGGCTGCGGGGCTGCAGATCGTCGAGCCGGGCCAGGAGCTGTTCGTCGACCGCGGCCGCGGTAGCGCGAACCTGGGCCCCCGCGGAGGCTGCCGAGCGCAGCACGCCACCACTGTCGGCGGCTTCCAGCGAGGCGACATCATCGAGGTCCATCACCGGTGTGTCAGCGATCATCGCTGCTCACCTCCCCTCATCGCGCTGAGTCGTCGGCCCGGACCACCCGGCCGGGCCGGCGAATCCGAGGTCTGTGATTCCACTATTCCAGTCACCGGAACCGGATGCTTGCCATCCCGGTGCGGCGCCGTGCCGGCGGTGCTCGTCGGAGTGGTTCCACAGACCGGCGGTTCCGCATCTGCTGCTTCCACTATCCCAGCTCAGCCGCGCACGATGCCGAGGATCTCGGTCACGAGTGCGTTTACATCGTCCTGCGATCGGGCTTCGACGTTCAGCCGCAACAGCGGCTCGGTGTTGGAGGCGCGCAGGTTGAACCAGGCGCCGTCGGCCAGGTCGACGGTCACCCCGTCCAAGCGGTCCACGGACCGGGCCCGGTCGGCGAAGGCGGCCAGCACGGCATCGGTGCGTTCGGCGGCATCGGCGACTGTCGAATTGATCTCCCCGGAGGCGGCATAGCCGGCGTAGGCGGACATCAGCTCCGAGACCGGCCGTTCGCCCTCGCCGAGCGCGGCCAGCACGTGCAGCGCGGCCAGCATGCCGGAATCGGCGCCCCAGAAGTCCCGGAAGTAGTAGTGCGCGGAGTGCTCTCCGCCGAATACGGCGCCGGTGGCGGCCATCTCGGCCTTGATGAACGAATGCCCGACCCGGGTGCGCACCGGGGTGCCGCCGAGTTCGGCGACCAGTTCCGGCACGGCACGTGAGGTGATCAGGTTGTGGATGACGGTGGCGCCGGGTTCCTTGGCCAGTTCCCGCTCCGCGACCAGGGCGGTGATCGCGGACGGGGAAACCGGTTCACCGCGCTCGTCGACGACGAAGCAGCGGTCGGCGTCCCCGTCGAAGGCCAGGCCGATGTCGGCGCCGCTGCGGCGGACCAGCTCCTGCAAATCCACCAGGTTCTTCGGATCCAGTGGGTTGGCCTCGTGGTTCGGGAAACTGCCGTCGAGCTCGAAGTACAGCGGCACGACGGTCACCTGCGGCAACGAGCCGAGCACCGCCGGCACGGTGTGCCCGCCCATGCCGTTTCCGGCGTCGACCGCGATGGTCAGCGGTCGGATGTCGGCCAGCCGGACCAGCGACCGCAGGAAGCCCGCATAGTCGTCGAGCAGGTCGGTATCGGTGCGGGTGCCGGGCGCACCGTCGAAGCTCGGCACCCCGGCGGCCACCTCGGCCGCGATCGTGGCGAGTCCGGTGTCCTGGCCGACCGGCAGGGCATGCGCCCGGCACAGCTTGATGCCGTTGTACCGGGCCGGGTTGTGGCTCGCGGTGAACATCGCGCCCGGGCAGCCGAGCGTGCCGGAGGCGAAGTACAGCTGATCGGTCGAGGCCAGGCCGATGTGCACCACGTCCAGACCCTGGGCCTGCACACCGGCCGCGAACGCGGCGGACAGGTCGGGTGAGGATTCGCGCATATCGTGGCCGATCACGATCCGGCCGGCGCCCTCGGCCCGCATCAGGCGGGCGAACGAGGCGCCGACATCCGCGACGAAGTCCGCGTCGATCTGTTCTCCGACGACGCCACGTACGTCGTATGCCTTGATCACCGCGTTCACGAATTCGGCAGAGCGCGCGACTGTCGTCATGGCCACCACCCTAGTGGGGTGTGCACGGCAGCTCAGTTCGGAGGGTCGGGCAGCACCCGCAGGTGGCCCCGGCGGCCGGTGCGGCCGGTGCGGCCCGGGCGGGGTGGGGGAGCCGGGTGGTCCCGGTAGGTGGTTTGGTCGTGTTCCGGTGGGCGCCTGCGTAGTCCGGCCTCCCGTACCGCCTCGGCGAGCGCAGTCAGATCGTCGTCCGGATTGCCCGCGGCGAAGCTGCCCTCGTGCCGGACCATCTCCCAGCCCTTCGGTGCGGTGATCCGGGAGGCGTGGGTCTCGCAGAGGTCCCAGGAGTGTGGTTCCGCGACCGTGGCAAGCGGGCCGACGACCGCCGTGGAGTCCGAGTACACATAGGTGAGCGTCGCAACGGCCGGGTTCTTGCAGCCGGGTCGGCAGCAGCGACGCATGGGAATCACGACGACGAGGGTAACCCCCGAACCGGCCCGCCGGGGCACGGACACGCGGCGGATCGGGCGAAACGGCTATTCGAAGTCGGGATCGATCAGGCCCGGGTCGACGCCGAGATAGGTCGCGACCTGCTGGACGAGCACCTCGCGGAGCAGGTCCACCAGATCGTCGGGATCCGCGGCACGTAATTCCAGTGGCTTGCGGAACAGCACCACCCGGGCCCGGGTGGCCGCGCCGTGCCGGTCGATACCGGCCGGTACCAGACGGGACAGTGGCACCGGCCCGTCGGCAACCACTTCGTCCGGCCAGGTGACCGAATCGGGGTCGATCGGCCGGATCTTCGGGACGTCGTCGACGGCGATGTCCAATTTGGTCAGCCGATCGTGCCAGCGGGTGTCCAGCGGTGCGAAGGCCTCCAGGACCAGCCGGTCGAACTTCTGCCCGCGGGTCCGCCATGCGGGCACCGTCGGGGGCAGCACCGGCCCCCGGACGCCGCGGCCGCGGCGATGGATCGAGCGCGCGGTCGGGGGTCGCCGGGACCGCGCCATCAGCGCGCACCTCGCATATCAGCCTCCAGTCTCGAGTGCATCCGGTGCCCGTCGAGCCGCTCTCCGACCGGGAGGTCGCGCGTCCGGCTCCGGGTGTGCCCGGAGCCGCCGCCGACCGTGCCGGACGCACGAGGCGCCGGTGCCGCGGTCAGCGGTGCTCCGGGGCAGGCCCGGAGTCTACTGTCGAACCGAACTCAGCTGATGCCGCGCTTGAGCCGGCGGCGCTCCCGCTCCGAGAGCCCGCCCCAGATGCCGAAGCGCTCATCGTGGGCAAGGGCGTATTCCAGGCACTTGTCCCGGACCTCGCAGCCCATGCAGATCCGTTTCGCCTCGCGGGTCGAGCCGCCCTTCTCGGGGAAGAACGCCTCCGGATCGGTCTGTGCGCACAGGGCACGTTCCTGCCACTGCTCCTCGATGGAATCGAAAAGTTCGTCGAAGCCCGACGCAACCAGGCTCAGCCGAGGTGTCGCGGATTCACTTGCCTCGTCCGGTTCCGGCCGGCTGTGGTCAGCACAGTCGGCGACCAAATCGTTGGCCATCGCTCCGCCTCCTCACTGTGTGTTAGCGCAGAATGATTCTTTCCGTCGGACCAACACGCACACCGACGGCCCTACCCCGCGACGTTGTCTCGCGGGCATCCCCGAGCCTGTCATCACCGGTAGCGAACACCTCTCGCAAACGCCCCCGCGCCTCGCTCTCTCGCACGGGCCGGAATGACATGTCTGTGATTAGACACGCCGGACTTGCCGGTGGTCAAGCCGATGTCGCCGTTCCGTTACTATCCGCAACCGCATTCCGTGTTGATCTTGTTACCACTATGTGGCAAATGACCAGCAAATTCGTTGTGAAACGGACGCGTCATCCGGACCGCCTAGGCTGTCGAGTCGTGACTTCACAAGACCCCGAGACGGCACCGCACGCGGCGAGCGACGCGGTGCGCGCACCCCGGATCGCCGTGCTCGTCGGTGGCGTCGGCGGCGCCCGTTTCCTGCAGGGCGTGCGGGAGCTGCTGCCCGACGCCGAGATCACGGCGATCGTCAACGTCGGCGACGACGTCTGGATGCACGGCCTGCGCATCTGCCCGGACCTGGATACCTGCATGTACACCCTCGGCGGCGGCATCGACCCCGAGCGAGGCTGGGGCCGTACCGGCGAGACCTGGCACGCCAAGGAGGAGCTGGCCGCCTACCGCGCGCAACCCGATTGGTTCGGCCTGGGCGACCGGGACATCGCCACCCATCTGATCCGCACCGAGATGCTCAACGCCGGCTATCCGTTGTCCGCGGTGACCGAGGCGCTGTGCAACCGGTGGCAGCCCGGAGTGCGGCTGCTGCCGGTCACCGACGACCGGTGTGAAACCCACGTCGTAGTGAGTGATACCCCGCCCTCCGGCGACGAAAACAACGAACCGGGCGAACGTCGCGCGATTCATTTCCAGGAATGGTGGGTACGGTATCGGGCCGACATTTCTACTCACGGTTTCGTCAACGTCGGAGCCGATGACGCGAAGCCCGCTCCGGGCGTGACCGAAGCCATTGCCGAAGCGGATGCGGTGTTGCTGGCACCGTCGAACCCGGTCGTGAGCATCGGGGCGCTGCTCGCGGTGCCGGGTATCCGGGGCGCGCTCCGCACCACCACCGCGAAGGTGATCGGCCTGTCCCCGGTGATCGACGGAAAGCCGTTGCGGGGCATGGCGGACGAGTGCCTGTCGGTGATCGGCGTGCCGACCGGTGCCGAATCGATCGGGCGGCACTACGGTGCCCGGTCCGGTACCGGCATCCTGGACGGCTGGCTGGTGCACAGCACCGATTCCGCCGAAATCGACGGCGTTGCGGTGCGCAGCGTGCCGCTGTTGATGACCGATCCGGCCGCCACCGCCGAAATGGTCCGGGCCGCACTGGAACTGGCGGGGGTGGCGGTATGACCGAGGAGTCGCCGGTGACCGACCACGCCGCTGCGGAACTGCAGATCCGGCCGGTCACCGGACTGCCCGAGTTCCGGCCCGGCGACGACCTGGCCGCCCGGCTGGCCGAGGCCGCGCCGTGGCTGGCCGACGGCGATATCGTCGTCGTCACCAGCAAGATCGTGTCCAAGGTGGAGGGCCGTATCGTGCCCGCGCCGAGCGACCCGGACGAACGGGACGCCGCCCGGCGGCGGCTGGTGGACGCCGAGGCCGTCCGGGTGCTCGCCCGCAAGGGACGCACCCTGATCACCGAGAACCGGCTGGGCATCGTACAGGCGGCTTCCGGGGTGGACGGGTCCAATGTCGCCGAGGGTGAGTTGGTGTTGTTGCCGGAGGATCCCGATGCGAGCGCGCGCGGGTTGCGCTCGGCACTGGCCGAACGGCTGGGCGTGGACGTGGCCGTGGTCGTCACCGACACGATGGGCCGCGCCTGGCGCAACGGGCAGATCGATGCGGCGATCGGGTCGGCGGGGCTGCGGGTACTGCACAACTATGCGGGCGGCGTCGATGCGCAGGGCAACGAACTGTACGTCACCCAAGTGGCCGTTGCCGATGAACTCGCCGCAGCCGCCGATCTGGTGAAGGGCAAGCTCGGCGGGGTGCCGGTGGCCGTGGTGCGCGGCCTGCCGACCACCGACGACGGCTCGGCGGCGAGCGATCTGCTCCGCGGTGGCACCGACGACCTGTTCTGGCTCGGCACCGCCGAGGCGATCGAGCGGGGCCGCCGGGAAGCGGTGCTGCTGCGCCGGTCGGTCCGGCAGTTCACCGGTGAACCGGTGGACCCGGAGCAGGTGCGGCGGGCGGTGGCGGTCGCACTCACCGCACCGGCGCCGCATCACACCCGGCCGGTCCGCTTCGTCTGGGTACGTAAACCCGGGTTGCGTAAACAGCTGCTGGAGACCATGGCCGATCGGTGGGCGGCCGATCTGCGGGCGGACGGGCTGTCCGCGGAACGGGTGCAGCGGCGGCTCGCCCGCGGTCGCATCCTGTTCGACGCGCCGGAGATGATCATCCCGTTCTGCGTGCCCGACGGGGCGCACGACTATCCCGACGAGCGTCGCCGCGCCGCCGAGTCGACGATGTTCACCGTGGCCGTCGGCGCCGCCGTCCAGGGGTTGCTGGTGGCGCTGGCCACCGAGGGGCTGGGTAGCTGCTGGATCGGCTCGACGATCTTCGCGCCGGCCGAGACCCGCGAGGTGCTCGGCCTGGAGCCGGACTGGCACCCGCTCGGCGCGATCGCGGTGGGGCATCCGCCGGAACCGGCCGGACCGCGGCCGGTGTCCGACGCCGGGACCGGGCTGGTCGAACTGTGAGCGCGGCGTCCCTGCACCAATCGGCGACGCGGCTGCTCACCGAATGGTCGCCGGTGTCCGGCGCCGACGCCTCGATCCGGGAGGCGATGCTCGCCTTCCTCGGTGCGGCGCCGCTGGGCTGTCTGCGGGCGTGCGAGCCCGGGCACATCACGGCTTCGGCGGTTGTCTTCTCGCACGATCGCCGCGAGGTGCTGCTGACGCTGCATCCGCGGGTCGGGCGCTGGATCCAGCTGGGCGGGCACTGCGAGGAGGCCGACGAGACGGTGTCCGATGCGGCACTGCGGGAAGCGGTGGAGGAGTCCGGGATCGCCGAGCTGCGGCTGACTCCCGGGTTGTACGGCGCGCACGCCCATCCGATCACCTGCTCGCTGGGTGTCCCGACGCGACATCTGGACCTGCTCTTCGAGATCGTGGCCCCGCCCGGTGCGGTACCGGTGCGTAGCGACGAGTCCACCGACCTGCGCTGGTGGCCCGTCGATGCACTCCCGGCGGATGCGGATGTTCCGCTGGTCCCGGCCCCGGCCGGATAGCCGTCGATCCGCAGCACAGGTGACGGCCGCGCCCCGTTCGGGCGCGGCCGTTGCCGTATCTCCACCTGTGTCCGCCCGAACGTCTCGACTTTACAAATTTGTGGATTTGTCTAGACATCGGACAAACCTCGTCATATCGTCAAGTTCGAGTAGTAGTGCACATCACAGGTGTGAGATGTGCAACTCGGATTGGAGACGATGATGTCGACCGATGCCAAACCGTCGGACGAGCGGATCCAGGCGCCTGCCTGGCGGGATCCGAAACGCTATCTGTGGCTGTGGGGGCTGTTCGTACCCACCGGCCTGTTCACCATCGGGATCCCGCTGATCTGGGGGCTGAACGAGCTCGGCTGGACCGGCTTGGCCCACGTCCCGTTCTGGCTCGGGCCGATCCTGCTGTATCTGGTGATTCCGGCGGCCGATGTGCTGTTCGGCCCGGACGGGTCCAACCCGCCGGACGAGGTGATGGAGTACCTGGAGAACGACCGGTACTACCGTTACCTCACCTACCTCTACCTGCCCTTCCAATACGCCTCGCTGATCTTCGCGTGCTACCTGATCACCGCGAGCGACCTGAGCTGGCTGGGAATCGACGGCGGTCTGTTGCTGGTCGACAAGATCGGCCTGTTCATCACGGTCGGGATCATCGGCGGCGTCGGCATCAACACCGCGCACGAACTCGGGCACAAGAAGGTCGACCTGGAACGGTGGCTGGCCCGGATCGCCCTGGCGCAGTCCTTCTATGGGCACTTCTACATCGAGCACAACCGCGGCCATCATGTGCGGGTCGCGACGCCCGAGGACCCGGCGAGTTCGCGGGTCGGGGAGACCTTCTGGGCCTTCCTGCCGCGCACCGTCTGGGGCAGCCTGCGCTCGGCGTGGCACCTGGAGAAGACCCGCCTGGCCCGGATGGACAAGAGCCCCTGGACGTGGCGCAACGACGTGCTCAATGCCTGGGCCATGTCGGTGGCGCTGTACGCGGTGCTGATCGCCGTGTTCGGGATCGGGGTGCTGCCCTATCTGGTGCTGCAGGCAGTGTTCGGGTTCGGACTGCTCGAATCGGTCAACTACCTGGAGCACTACGGGCTGGTGCGGCAGAAGACCGTACGGGGCCGCTACGAGCGGCCGGCGCCGATGCACAGCTGGAACAGCGATCACATCGTCACCAACGTCTTCCTGTACCACCTGCAGCGGCACAGCGACCATCACGCCTATCCGACACGGCGCTACCAGACGCTGCGCAGCTGGGACGGCGCACCGAACCTGCCGAGCGGCTACGCCAGCATGATCCTGCTCGGCTACTTCCCGCCGATCTGGCGCAAGGTGATGGACAAGCGGGTGCTCGCGCACTACGACGGTGATATCACCCGGGCCAATATCCAGCCGGGTAAACGGGACAAGGTGCTGGCGCGGTACGGCACCGGCGAACAGGGGGCGGGCGCATGAGCAGGTTCCGTTGCCCGGTGTGCGACTACGTCTACGACGAGGCCACCGGCGCCCCGCACGAGGGATTCCCCGCCGGTACGCCGTGGGATGTGGTACCCGACGACTGGTGCTGCCCCGACTGCGGCGTCCGCGAGAAGATCGACTTCGAGGCCATGGGAGTGTCGAAATGAAGGAATTCAAGCTCTACCAGTGCATCCAGTGCGGATTCGAGTACGACGAGGCCGAGGGCTGGCCGGACGACGGGATCGCCCCGGGTACCCGCTGGGAGGACATCCCGGACGACTGGTCCTGCCCGGACTGCGGGGCCGCCAAGGCCGACTTCTTCATGGTCGAGATCGAACGTTCGTGAGATTTTGACTCATGACTTCCGCCCGTGACAGGGTCGCGGGTATGCCGCGCACCGGAGCCAGAATTCCGTATCAGGAGGCGGCGCGAGATCTGCTGCGCACCTCGGTTCTGGACGGGATGCGCGAGCTGCTCACCGAGCGTGACTGGTCCAAGATCACGCTCGGTGATGTGGCGTCCCGGGCGGGAGTCAGCCGGCAGACCCTGTACAACGAGTTCGGTTCGCGGGCCGGCCTGGCGCAGGCCTATGCGTTGCGGCTGGCCGACGGCCTGGTGGCGCAGGTGCGCGGTGCGATCGACGAGAACGTCGGCGATGCCCGGGCGGCCTTCCGAGTCGGGATGGACCGGTTCTTCGTCGAGGCGGGCGCGGACCCGCTGGTGCGCTCCCTGCTGGCCGGTGAGATGAAGCCCGATCTGCTGCGCCTGATCACCCTCGACGCCGGGCCGCTGCTGGATCATGCGACCGAGCGGCTCGGTGCGGTGTTCCAGCACAGCTGGGTGAACGCCACCGACACCGAGGCCGATGTCCTGGCCCACGCCCTGGTCCGGATCGCGTTGAGCTACATCCCGAACCCGCCGCTGCCGGACCGGGATGCGCCGGCGGAGGTCAGTGCCTTGCTCAGTCCCTATGTGGAGGCGATCGTGGCGGCCCGCGGGCAACGTTTGCCG
Organism: Nocardia sp. KT25-26; assembly: GCF_056627695.1. Taxonomy (NCBI): domain Bacteria; kingdom Bacillati; phylum Actinomycetota; class Actinomycetes; order Mycobacteriales; family Nocardiaceae; genus Nocardia; species Nocardia sp. KT25-26. The sequence continues at coordinate 1,496,467 of NZ_CM152813.1, forward strand.
GATGGCTGGGAATGAGGGTGGCTGTCGTCACAACTTCCGGTGGTCGAGTACGGGTCGCAAATGGGTAACGCTCGCATAACATCGGAATAACGCGGTGTTATAGATGTAATGATCGACACGTTCTCCGACGTGGCAATGTGTAACGCGTATCGCCTCTGTCACTATGGGTAGTCGTTGGACTCGTAGTTTTTTCACAGCGGAGCATGCGTGCAAACGGTTGGCAATCCGTCAGGTTCTCGTGACCCGAAGCGGTATTTATGGGTGCTGGGACTGATCGCGCCCGGATGCGCCCTGCTGCCCTCACAGCTGGTCCTGCACACCGGTCAGGTGGTCTTCTGGTGGATCGGCCCGATCATCGTGCTGGTCGCCATTCCGGTGCTGGACTGGGTGATCGGGCAAGATGGAAGCAACCCCCGCGACGAGGACTACGAGGCCCTCTCGAACGACCGGTACTACCGCTGGTGCACCTACCTGTTCCTGCCGGTCCTGCTGGCCGGGCTGATCCTCGGCGCCTACCTGTGGACCGGGCCGGAGCTGTCGCTGCTGGACAAGATCGGCCTGGCCACCAGCGTCGGCCTGGCCTCCGGCATCGGCATCAACGCCGCCCACGAACTCGGACACCGTTCCGAACGGCTGGAACGATGGCTGGCGAAGATCGCCCTCGCCCAGACCGCCTACGGGCACTTCTTCGTCGAGCACAACCGTGGCCACCACGCCCGGGTGGCCACCCCGGAAGACCCCGCCAGCGCCCGCTTCGGGGAGTCGTTGTGGGCCTTCCTGCCACGCAGCATCTGCGGCGGTCTGCGTTCGGCCGTCGGCCTGGAACGGGACCGGCTGGCCCGGCAGCGCCGCGGCTGGTGGAGCCCGCACAACCAGATCCTGCAGGCCTGGGCCATGACGATGGTGCTGTTCGGCGGGCTGACGGTGGTCTTCGGGCCGACCGTGCTGCCGTGGCTGCTGCTGCAGGCGGCGATCGGGGTCTGGCTGCTGGAGACGGTCAACTACATCGAGCACTACGGCCTGCTGCGCGGTAAGCGCCCGAGCGGCCGCTACGAACGCTGCTCACCGCGGGACAGCTGGAACAGCGACCATCTGGTGACCAATATCTTCATGTTCCACCTGCAGCGGCACAGCGACCATCACGCGAACCCCGGCCGGCGGTACCAGACGCTGCGCAGCTGTGACGAATCTCCGCAGCTGCCCGCGGGTTACGCCACGATGATCTTGCTCGCCGGATGTCCGCCGCTCTGGCGTGCGGTGATGGATCCCCGGGTGCTGGCGCACTACGGCGGCGATATCGGCCGGGCCAATATCGCCCCCGGGAAGCGGGACCGGATCCTGGCCGCCCACGGCACGGATAGGCGGTAGCCTGGCCACGGTACCGACCGACCAGGAGAGGCTGATGACGACCTCAGAAGTTCCCGCCCGTACCGACTCTTCCGCAGGGGGTATGACCGCCGACGTGCGCAACGGTATCGATTACAAGATCGCCGACCTGTCGCTCGCCGAGTTCGGCCGTAAGGAGATCCGGCTGGCCGAGCACGAGATGCCCGGCCTGATGGAGCTGCGCCGCGAATACGCGGATGTGCTGCCCCTGAAGGGGGCGCGGATCTCGGGTTCGTTGCATATGACCGTGCAGACCGCGGTGCTGATCGAGACCCTGGTGGCGCTCGGTGCGCAGGTGCGCTGGGCCTCGTGCAACATCTTCTCCACCCAGGATCATGCCGCGGCGGCCGTGGTCGTCGGCCCGCACGGCACGGTGGACGAGCCCAAGGGTGTGCCGGTCTTCGCCTGGAAGGGCGAGACTCTGGAGGAGTACTGGTGGGCGGCCGAGCAGATGCTGACCTGGCCCGGTGAGCCCGCCAACATGATCCTCGACGACGGTGGCGACGCCACCATGCTGGTGCTGCGTGGCGCCCAGTTCGAGAAGGCCGGTGTGGTGCCGCCCGAAGAGGCCGATCATCCGGCCGAGTACAAGGTGTTCCTGAACCTGCTGCGCGAACGGTTCGAGACCGATCGCGGCAAGTGGACCGAGATCGCCTCCGCGGTGCGTGGTGTCACCGAGGAGACCACCACCGGTGTGCTTCGGCTGTATCAGTTCGCCGCGGCTGGTGAGCTGGCCTTCCCGGCGATCAACGTCAACGACTCGGTCACCAAGTCGAAGTTCGACAACAAGTACGGCACCCGGCATTCGCTGATCGACGGCATCAACCGCGGTACCGATGTGCTGATCGGCGGCAAGAAGGTGCTGATCTGCGGCTACGGCGATGTCGGCAAGGGCTGCGCGGAGTCCCTGGCCGGTCAGGGCGCCAGGGTCCAGGTCACCGAGATCGACCCGATCAACGCGCTGCAGGCGCTGATGGACGGCTACGACGTCGTCACCGTGGAGCAGGCGATCGGCGAGGCCGATATCGTGATCACCTCGACCGGTAACAAGGACATCATCACCCTCGACCATATGAAGGCGATGAAGGATCAGGCCATCCTGGGCAATATCGGCCACTTCGACAACGAGATCGATATGGCCGCCCTGGAGCGTTCCGGTGCGGTCCGCACCACGATCAAGCCGCAGGTCGACCTGTGGAGCTTCGGCGATTCGGGTAAGTCGATCATCGTGCTGTCCGAGGGCCGGCTGCTCAACCTCGGCAACGCGACCGGTCATCCGTCGTTCGTCATGTCGAACAGCTTCTCCAACCAGGTCATCGCACAGATCGAACTGTGGACCAAGCCGGAGGAGTACGACAACGAGGTGTACCGCCTGCCCAAGCATCTCGACGAGAAGGTCGCCCGGATCCACGTGGAGGCCCTGGGCGGCACCCTCACCAAGCTCAGCAAGGACCAGGCCGAGTACATCGGCGTGGATGTGGAGGGCCCGTACAAGCCGGACCACTACCGCTACTGAGCCGAACGGTCCGCGAGGGCCCGCGAACCATCAACCGATGGTCTGCGGGCCCTCGCGGCATTCCGGGGGCCTGCGTTCCGGGGGCCTACGCCGTGACAGGCGCGGCCGCTGGGCTCTCCGCCGACATCGTGCTGAGCAGTTTGCCCGCACTGCCTCCGTCGTAGTCGGCGCAGGAGGCACAGGTCATGAGCTGCTCCAGGGAGTCGAGTAGACCGACGACAGCGCTGCCGGAACCGGCGATCGGCGCGGTGGGCGTGTCGGTCGCCGGCGTCATCGGTTCGATGGGCAGCGGTGCGGCGGCCGCGGTGCCGGCGGCGGCGGCGAGGCCGGCGCCGACACAGACGGCGACAGCGGTGTATCGCAGGGTGTGCGTGATCGACATGTCGTACTCCTGCCGGAAACTATGTGAACAGTGGTGTTCACGCAACATGTCGACAGTGAAATGCGAAGTGTTACAACGCGAGCGGAAGCCAGATGGTCCGAGGCTCGACGGTGGTATCGACCGGTGCGGCAGCCGGGTTCTCCGCGGACAGCGTGCCGAGCAGATTGCCTGCGCTACCGCCGTTGTATTCGGGCGGGCAGACCGCCGACCCGCAGTGGATGATGTCGTCGATACTGTCCAGGAAGTTCGCCGCGGCGCTGCCCGATCCGGCGATCCGGTCGGCGGGGGCGATCGTGGCCGGGGTTGCCGGTTGCGGTGGCAGCGCCGTCGCCGAGGCGGTACCTGCGCCGGCGAGGGCGATACCGAGGAGAATGCCGCCGAGAGCGGTACGTGACGGGTACAAGATGAATCCTTCTGTGTGCGGAGGCGGTCGCGTGGTCAGCCGCAGGCGGGCAGCGGGTCGCAGTTCTGCGGTCCGCTGAGGGTGCTCAGCCCGGTGATCAGGACTGCGAGTGCCTCCGAACTGCCCGAGGTCAGGGGGAGCGGGATCGTCACATCGCCGGAGCCGAATGCGGCGTCACCGGTGGCGACCTCGTTCGCATCGGGGGCCATCGGCTCCAGGGGGAGCGGGGCCGCCGCGGCGGTCGCGGGGGCGATGCTCAGGGCCAGGCCGGCCATTCCGGCGACGACGGTCGAGCGGTCGAACATGCGGTAGTCCTCCAAGGGGTCAGGAAAAAGTTCTGTTCTCGGTCCGGCACGACGATGCCCGGTGCGGCCGGCCGGGACCAGCCCCGAATTACTCGGGCATTCCGGGCGTTCTACTCGGCCGACATGATTCCCGTGTCAGCCGGTCGGCCGATGGGCGCTGCAGGAGCGGCATCGCAGCCTCCGGACCGGTGCAGGGCAGCAGCTCGGCGGAACCGGCGAGCCGGTGATCCCGGTGTCCCGCAGGTGCGGGGTATCGCGGTCCCCGGCACCGCATGTCATGGCGAGACCCGAATTGTCGGGGCCTGGTGAAATGAGAACACTTCAGATGATCTCCGGGTGGGTTTTCCTCCGGATCTCGGGGGCGTATCGAGCGCCGGGTAATCTGCTCGGCATGGGTGTACTCGTGGCGATCGAGGGTCTCGACGGCGCCGGAAAACGGACGCTGATCGAGCGGGTGTGTGCCGAACTGGTCCGCGCCGGACTCCGGGTCGGCACGCTCGCGTTCCCCGGGTACGGGCGGTCCGTCCATGCCGATCTGGCGGCGGAGGCGCTGCGCGGCGCGCATGGCGATCTCGCCGAATCGGTGAGCGCGATGGCGGTGTTGTTCGCACTGGATCGTGCCGACGCCGTCGCCGAGCTGTCGAACCTGTTGGACGCCAACGACATCGTGCTGCTGGATCGGTACGTCGCCTCCAATGCGGCCTACTCCGCGGCCCGGCTGAAAGAGGACGCCGACGGTGAAATCGTCGGCTGGGTGGGCGATCTGGAGTTCGGCCGACTGAATCTTCCCGAGCCGCAACTGACTGTGCTGCTCGACGTGCCGACCGAGCTGGCCGCCGAACGGGCGCGCCGCCGGGGCGAGCTGGACTCGGCCCGGGCCCTGGATGCCTACGAGCGCGACGCCGGACTGCAGGATCGCACCGGCGCGGTATATCGTCAGTTGGCCGACCGGGACTGGTACGGGCCGTGGCAGATATTCCGATCCGATGACGATCCCGCCGGGCTGGTCGCGCGCTGTACCGAAATCGTTGGTGGATAAGGTTGGATATGCGGGTGACCGACACGATTAGTGGCGTGGCGGCCCGCTCCTGGCACCGGAGATGACAACATAGGGATATGAAGCCGAAGATTCTGGTCGTCGACGACGATATGGCACTCGCCGAGATGCTCACGATCGTCCTGCGCGGGGAAGGGTTCGACCCGCATGTGGTCGGCGACGGTACCCAGGCCCTGTCGGCGGTACGGGAGATCCGCCCCGACCTGGTGCTGCTGGACCTGATGCTGCCCGGGATGAACGGCATCGATGTGTGCCGGGTGTTGCGGGCCGACTCCGGGGTGCCGATTGTGATGCTCACCGCCAAGACCGACACCGTCGACGTGGTCCTCGGCCTGGAATCCGGTGCCGACGACTACATCGTCAAGCCGTTCAAGCCGAAGGAACTGGTCGCCCGGGTGCGCGCCCGGCTGCGCCGGACCGAGGACGAGCCGGCCGAGATGCTCTCGATCGCCGATATCGTCATCGATGTGCCCGCGCACAAGGTGACCCGTGGCGGCGAACAGATCTCGCTCACCCCACTGGAGTTCGATCTGCTGGTGGCGCTGGCCCGGAAACCGCGCCAGGTCTTCACCCGTGAGGTTCTGCTCGAGCAGGTGTGGGGTTACCGGCACGCCGCCGACACCCGCCTGGTCAACGTGCATGTGCAGCGCCTGCGCGCCAAGGTCGAGAAGGATCCGGAGAACCCCGAGATCGTGCTGACCGTTCGTGGGGTCGGCTACAAGGCCGGACCACCGTGATCGGTGCTGCGGTCACTCGGCTGCAGCGACTGCTGGCCCCGGTCGTGGCCTGGTTCCAGGCCATCGGGACCGCGCTGGGACACCTCTGGCGCCGGTCGCTGCAGCTGCGGGTCATCGTCTCGACGGTGACCCTCTCCCTGATCGTGATCACGATCCTCGGGGTCGTGCTGACCGGTCAGATCACCGACCGGCTCCTCGAGGCCAAGATCAACGCGGCCGTCGAGGAGATGGATCGGGCCCGGCACACCGTGGAAGGTCAGCTCTCCGGCGTCTACGGCAGCAGCCGCCCGCAGCAGGAGCTCGACGATGCCCGCAACGCTCTGTCCGACCGGGGCGGCACCGGACGCTCGACCGGTGCCGCCGGCAGTTTCGATTCGGCGCTCTCCCTGGTCACCGGTACGCCGCCACAGGCACTCACCTCCGGCCCGATGCAGGAGGTGCCCGACGAGCTGCGCCGCTTCGTCCAGCGCAACCAGGTCTCGTATCAGTTCACCACGGTGGCCGACCCGGACGGCTATCGCGGCCGGGCGCTGATCATCGGCAGCCCGAGCTCGGAACTGCCGACCCTGGAGATCTACCTGATCTTCCCGCTGGCCAGCGAGGAGAGCAGCCTGGCGCTGATGCGCGGCACCATGTTGATCGGTGGGGTGGTGCTGCTCGTGCTGCTGGCCGCGATCACCGCGCTGGTGACCCGGCAGGTGGTGCTGCCGATCCGGTCGGCGGCGCGGATCGCGGGCCGATTCGCCGACGGCCGGCTCAAGGAACGCATGCTGGTCCGCGGCGAGGACGATATGGCCCGACTGGCACAGGCGTTCAACGAGATGGCCGAGAGCCTGTCGAACCAGATCACCCAGCTCGAGGAGTTCGGCAACCTGCAGCGCCGGTTCACCTCCGACGTCAGCCACGAGCTGCGTACCCCGCTGACCACCGTCCGGATGGCGGCCGACCTGATCCACGGGTCCAGCGACGAGCTGGACCCGGCGATGGCGCGCAGCGCCGAGCTGCTGGTCAACGAGCTGGACCGGTTCGAGAGCCTGCTCAACGATCTCCTGGAGATCAGCCGGCACGATGCGGGTGTCGCCGAACTGCAGGTGGAGTCCCTGGACATGCGGATGTGTGCGCGGGCCGCCCTGTCCACCGTGCGGCACCTGGCCAAGGACGCCGGTGTCGAGGTGATCGCCGACCTGCCCGAGGAGCCGGTGGTCGCCGAAGTCGATCCCCGCCGAGTCGAACGGGTGCTGCGCAATCTGCTCGCCAATGCGATCGACCACAGCGAGGGCAAGCCGGTGCTGATCCGGATGCGCGGCGACACCGAGACGAATGCGGTGGCCACTGTGGTGCGCGACCAGGGGGTCGGCCTGCGTCCCGGCGAAGAGAAGCTGGTGTTCAACCGGTTCTGGCGGGCCGACTCCTCCCGGGTGCGCCGTTCCGGCGGTACCGGACTGGGCCTGTCGATCAGTGTCGAGGACGCCAACCTGCACGAAGGTAAGCTGGATGCCTGGGGTGAGCCCGGTGTGGGTTCCTGTTTCCGGTTGACCGTTCCGATGGTGCGCGGTGCGAAGATGGGGCCCAGCCCGCTGGCATTGGAGCCGGCGGCACGGTCGGTGGCCGAGCTGCCACCCGCCCCGCCCACTGCCGAGGAATCCGATCAGCCGGACCACCCGGCCGAGGACACGGACGCCCTCCGGACGGGCGACACGGAGGCTGCTCCGGCGGATTCGCCGGGCGATCCCGCCGACGACGGTGTCGACACCACGCCCGTGCCACGCGCCCGGGCCGACGCCTCGGCGGCGGGGACCAGCGACCCCGGCCGTACCACCGAATCCGGAGACACACAGTGATGGGGAAACCGACGCGACCGCGCCGCCTCGGCCGCGCCTGGCCGGCCCTGCTCCTGATCGGGCTGCTGGTGCTGACCGGCTGCGCCAGCCTGCCCGAGTCCTCGGCACCACAGGCCCTGGGGACCATCGCCCAGGAACCGGCGAACACCGGTCCCGCCCCGCCGATCCAGGGCCGCGATCCGGACCTGCTGCTCCGCGATTTCCTGCAGGCGAGCGCCGATCCGGCCAACAGTCACGAGGCGGCGCGGCAGTACCTGACCCCCGCGGCCTCGGCCGATTGGGACGACACCGGTGTGCTGACGATCGTGGAACGCCCGGACACCCTGCGTGAGGCCCGCGACGGCGACGAGATCACCTATGTGATCCGCGCCCGGCGAATGGGTGAGCTGAACCCGGACGGGTCGTATCGCGTCGCCACCGACACCGCTCCGCTGGAGAACAAGATCCAGATGGTGAAAGTGGGCGGGGAATGGCGGATCGACGAGCTGCCGGACGGCGTGGTCACCGATTCGTCGGCTTTCCGCAAGACGTATGAACAGCAGCAGCTGTTCTTCGTCGACCCCGGCAATTCGATCATGGTGCCGGACCCGCGCTGGGTGGCGGCGCCGAAACCGCAGCTGACCGACCGGCTGATCGCCATGCTGGGTGCCGGCCCGCAGGCCGCGATCGCCTCGGTGGTGCACAACGAACTGGCCGCGCCGGTCGCGGTCCGTGAACCGATCACCCGGGCCGACGGCGAACCGGGTGAGGTGGGCGTCGGTCTCGGCGGCGTCCGGATCGACTTCACCGGTGCCGGCGGCCTGGGTCTGCGGGAACGGGAGCTGTTCGCGGCCCAGGTGGTGCTGACGCTGGCCGCCGCCGAGATCCTCGGCCCGTACGAGCTGCTCGCCGACGGTGCGCCACTGGACCCGGAGCATCCCGAGGCCTGGTCGGTGGCCGATGTGGAACGGTTCAGCCCGGCCGCGCCCGGCCGGAACCGGGTCGGGCTGCACGCGCTGCGGGACGGTGCGCTGGTGCAGGTCACCCAGGACGGCCTGCGGAATGTGGGTGGCTACTTCGGCCGAGTGGACAACCTCCAGTCGGCGGGTATGTCCCCGGACGGTCAGTTCGTGGCCGCCGTGGTGGACACCCGGCGGCCGCCCCCGGATCCGCCCCGGACGCTGATGATCGGCACCTACGGCGGGGAGGCTTTCCCGGTGGCGACCGGCACCACGATCGCGCGCCCCTCCTGGACCGCCGACGGCACCGCCGCCTGGACCGTCGTCGACGGCGAGCGGATGATCCGGGCAGTCAACGACCGGGCCACCGGAAATGTCTCGGTGCAGGAGGTGGACGTGTCGGCGCTGGTCGACGGGGACGTTCCGCCGATGCGCGGCCCGATCACGGAGGTCCGGGTCTCGCGCACCGGGGTACGAGCCGCCTTGATCGCCGACGGCAAGGTCTATGTCGCCCTGATCGAGCGCCGGTCCGACGGCGGGATCGCGCTCACCCACCCGGTGCCGGTGGCCATCGGCCTGAGCACCCCGGTGGTCTCGATCAGCTGGCTCGATGGTGACTCGCTGATCCTGGCCCGGGAGGGCGATATCGAGCCGGTGAAGACCGTTTCGATCGACGGCTCCGAACCGGCCTCGGTGTCGTCGCGGAACCTGACTCCGCCGGTACGGGTGATCGCGGCCTCTCCGGCGGCGCAGTACGTGGGGGATTCGCGGGCCGTCCTGCAGTTGCAGGGCACCGAATCGATGCCGTCCGACGGGCTGTGGCGCGAGGTGCCCGAACTGGGTGGTGACACGACGGTCCCGGTGCTGCCGGGCTGACGCACCGACCGGGTGATGTCGGTCCGCGCTGCGATACTCGCGCGATGACGCCCGGTGCGGATCGGCTGGTTCCGGAGCTGCTGGTGCCCTGTCGGTGCGGCGGCTGCGGGGCCGCCGGGACGCCCTGGTGCGCCCGGTGTGCCGCGGTGCTGAGGTCCGGGCCGATCCGGGTGCGGCCGCGGACCGACCCCGGAGTGCCGTGCTGGGCACTGGGCCCGTATGCGGGGCCGGCGCGGCGGGCGGTACTGGCGGCGAAGGAACACGGCCGCCGCGATCTGGCGGTACCGCTGGGCGCCGCCCTGGGCAAGGCCTTGGGCCGGCTGCGTGACCCGGACCGGCCACTGCTGCTGATACCGGCACCCACCCGGGCCGGGGCGGCGCGCCGGCGCGGCGGCGATCCGGTCGCTGCGGCGGCCCGGGCGGCCGCCGATTCGCTGCCCGATTGCCGCGTGGCCGAGGTGCTGCGGATGCGGTGGGGTGTCCGGGACTCGGTAGGGCTGACGCCCGGGCAGCGGCGGGCCAATCTGCACGGCGCCGTCCGGGTGCGTCCGGCCGGCCTTCCGGCGGTCGCAGACGGCACGTCTGCGCAGGTCGTCGTGCTGGACGATGTTCTGACCACCGGGGCCACGGCAGCCGCCGCGGTGGCGACCCTGGTGCAGTTCGGACTGTTTCCGGTGGCCGTTTTGGTGACGTGTGCGGCTTGACTGGCGAAAATTTGCGTGAACAGTGGCGGAGCGGCCGGTGGCGTACTACCGTCGCGAGCACACACCAGACACAGAGTTTGGAGGTGGCGCCTCGGACATCTGGTGCCGATTTCTCGGGACCGAGACGATGCGGTTCTCGATCGGCACAGCTCAATCCCGCTGCACACGATTCGGCGCGTGCAGCCATATCCGGGAGGTACGCGTGACGACTTCTTCACGGGCATCAGTGAACGACGCAGGGTCCCTGGCACTGGATACCGGTGCCCCCGAATCCGCCGACGAAGGCCGGAACCGGGTGATACGAGCCGAGGTAGTGGTCTCGGGACGCAACGTCGAGGTTCCGGACCACTTCCGAATCCATGTCGCGGAGAAGCTCTCCCGGCTCGAACGGTTCGACCCATCCATCTACATGTTCGACGTGGAGTTGTTCCACGAACGCAACCGGCGTCAGCGCAAGGCCTGCCAGCGCCTGGAGATCACCGCACGCGGCCGCGGGCCCGTCGTCCGGGCCGAGGCCTGCGCCGACAGCTTCTACGCGGCGCTCGAGTCGGCGGTCCAGAAGCTGGAGACGAGACTGCGGCGGGCCAAGGACAAACGCCGGATCGTGCACTACGGCGACAAGCGGCCGATCTCGGTCGCCGAGGCCACCGCCGACCTGATCGACGACTCACTGTTCCAGCGGGACGGTGTCGCCCACGACCACGACGGTGTCGACACCGAGGTCGAGGGCCCGGGCCATATCGTGCGTACCAAGGTGCACTCGGCGACGCCGATGACCGTCGACGACGCGCTCTACCAGATGGAACTGGTCGGGCACGACTTCTTCCTGTTCCACGACAAGGAATCCGATCGCCCGTCGGTGGTGTACCGCCGCCACGCCTTCGACTACGGACTGATCCGGCTGGCCTGATCTGCCGGGCTCGCTCCGGGCGAGTGCCCCCGCCCGGAGCGCCCGGTCTCGGCGATCACCCGCCGAAGGTTTCCCGGTGCACGGCGTCCTCCAGCGGCCGGCGGTCGCGCCAACCGAACCGTTCCAGGTCGGGTACCTGCTGGAATTCGTCCACCGGGCCGATACACAGCCAGGCGACCGGCCGAATCCCGGTCGGCAGCCCGACCAGGTCGGTGAGGAACTGCGGGTCGTAGAACGATACCCAGCCGACCCCGATCCGTTCGGCGGTGGCGGCCAGCCACAGATTCTGGATCGCCAGGACCGTCGAGTAGACCCCGGTCTCCGGCACCGTCGCCCGGCCCAGTACCTGCGGCCCGCCGCGGGTGTCGTCGTGGGTGACCACGACTCCGGTGCCGCTCTCGGCGATGCCCTCGATCTTGATCGGGGCGAAGGTGGCGGCCCGCTCCGGCGGCAGCGAATCGTGGAACTCCCGGCGCCGTCCGGCCACGTGCTCGGCGAACCGTTCGAGCGTGGACCGGTCGCGGACGACGATGAAGTCCCACGGCTGCGAATTGCCGACGCTCGGGGCGCGATGCGCGGCGGCCAGAATCCGCCGGAGGGTGTCGTCGCCGATCACCTCCCCGGTGAACTCGGCCCGCACATCGCGTCGAAGCCGGATCGCGTCGTACACGCTCAGGTTCTCGTCACCGCTCACGGTGTCCAGTCAACCAGGTGCGGCCGCACCGCGGACCCGCGCCCGGAGAACCCCCGGACCGACATCTCTCAATTCAACACTTTCAGGGCGGTACGGAGGCCACGGCGTTTGCCGGTCACCGGGTCGACGCTGGCCTTGCCGCCGAACCTGCGCTCGGATTTGGTTTCCGGGGCGTCGTCGGTGGTCGCCCGCAGGTATTTGTTCGGCAGCGACAGCTTGAGGATCGTGCGCCACGACTTGAAGTACTGCACCGGCAGCGAGCCGGTGGTGTAGGGCAGGTCGTATTTGTCGCACAGTTCGCGCACCCGCACCGCGATCTTGGCCAGCCGGTTGCTCGGCAGGTCGGGGAACAGGTGGTGTTCGATCTGGTGGCTGAGGTTGCCGGACATGAAGTGCAGTATCGGCCCGCCGCTGATGTTGGCGCTGCCGAGCATCTGCCGCAGGTACCACTCGCCCTGGGTCTCGTTGTCGATATCGGCCTTGGTGAACTTCTCCGCACCGTCGGGGAAGTGCCCGCAGAAGATGACGGCGTTGGTCCAGACATTGCGCACCACATTGGCGGCCAGGTTGGCGGTCAGCGTGCTGACGAACGCGGGGCCGGTCAGCAGCGGGAACAGTAGGTAGTCCTTGGCGACCTGCTTGCCGACCTTCTTCAGGACCACCTTGCGGTCCGCGTCGAACTGCTGCCATTCGGGGCTGTCCTTGGGCCACTTCTTCTTGGCCACCTTGCCCAGCTCCAGGTGCTGGATGGCGACGCCGTATTCGAAGAACATCTGCAGCAGCAGGTTGTAGATCGGGTTGCCCAGGTAGAACGGGATCCAGCGCTGGTCCCGGGTGACGCGCAGCAGGCCGTAGCCGATGTCGTCGTCCATGCCGAGCACGTTGGTGTACTTGTGGTGCAGGAAGTTGTGGGTGATCTTCCAATGCTCGGAGGGGCCGACGTTGTCCCATTCCCAGGTGGTGGAGTGGATCTCCGGATCGTTCATCCAGTCCCACTGCCCGTGCATCACATTGTGCCCGATCTCCATGTTCTCGATGATCTTGGCGCTGCCGAGCAGGGCCACCCCGGCCAGCCAGGCCGGCGGCAGGAAACTCGCGAACAGGACGGTGCGGCCGCTGATCTCCAGGACTCGCTGCAGCCGGATCACGTTCCGGATGTAGCGCGCATCGGCTTCACCACGGGACGATTCGATCTCGCGCCGGATCGCGTCGAACTCTGCGCCCAGCGCCTCCACGTCTGCCGCCGTGAGGTGCGCGTACTCCTTGACATCCGAAATCGCCATGGCGGTTACAGTACCGTAAGTTACGAGACCGTAGGTTGGTGATTTCTCCCAAAAGGTGTGACCTTCACCCTATTGCAGAGTGTGTCCGACTGTTGCTATTTAGGTCGATTCGTCTGTTTTGCGCCAGGGGCGGCGTCGTCGCTGTGCGCGCTGCCGGTCGGCGAGGGAGCGCTTCGCTTCGCGAAGCACCTCTTTCTCGTGCCGGGCCTTCTCCTTCAAGGCCACCTTCGCCTCGCGCAGGGCCGAACGCAGCCCGCGCCGGCCGCCGGTCACCGGATCCACCCGCAGCCAGTCCGCGCCGGGCACGGAGATGCCGGCGAACTTGTGCTCCGAGGAGGTCTCCGGGGCGTCGTGTGCGGTGCGGCGCAGGAAACGGTCCGGCAGCGCCAGTTTGTGGATGGTGCGGAATGCCAGCAGGTACTGGCGGCCCAGCGAGCCGGTGGTGTACGGGAGGTCGTACTTGTCGCAGAGTTCGCGAACCTGCGCGGAGATCTCGGCATAGCGATTGCTCGGCAGATCGGGGAACAGGTGGTGCTCGATCTGGTAGCACAGGTTCCCGCTCATGAAAGCCATCGCCGGCCCGGCCCGGAAATTGGCGCTGCCCAGCATCTGCCGCAGGTACCACTCGCCGCGGGTCTCGCCGTCGAGCTGGGAGACGGTGAACTTCTCCGCACCGTCGGGGAAGTGCCCGCAGAAGATGACCGCATAGGCCCACAGGTTCCGGACCAGATTCGCAGTGGCGTTGGCCTTCAGCGTAGACCGCCAGGCCGGGCCGGTCAGTGCCGGATACACCACGAAGTCCTTGGTCACCTGGCGGCCGATCTTGCGGGCGAACTCCCGGTTCGGGGCCGAGTCCCACTGACGGCGGGGTATCCCGGACAATTCCTTCTCGATGGCCCAGTCGTGCAGCGCGATGCCCCATTCGAAGGTGGCTGCCAGGAGCAGATTGGCGAAGGGCTGGGCCAGATGCAGCGGACGCCACTGCTCGTCCCGGGTCATCCGCAGGATGCCGAAACCGAGGTCTTCGTCCTTGCCGAGCACGTTGGTGTACGTGTGGTGCGAATAGTTGTGCGCGCGCCGCCACTGCGCCGAGGGGCCGGTCATATCCCACTCCCAGGTGGTGGAGTGGATCTCCGGATCGTTCATCCAGTCCCACTGCCCGTGGCTGACGTTGTGCCCGATCTCCATGTTCTCGATGATCTTGGCGACCGACAGCAGTGCCGTACCGGTGAGCCAGGCCCACCGATTGCGGCTCGCGAACAGCATCGCGCGCCCGGCGGCCTCCAATCCGCGCTGGGCGGCGATGGTGTGCCTGATATACCGGGCGTCCCGTTCGCCGCGCGAAGTCTCCACCGAGCGGCGGATGGCGTCGAGTTCCTGCCCGAGGGTCTCGATATCGGCTTCGGTGAGGTGGGCGAAGGCCTTGATGTCGGTGATGGCCACCGGGGTCCTTTCGGTGTTAGCTGGAGCAGCTCCGCTGCTCGAGTCGCGGCCCCTTCGGTGCCTCGATTTTTCCTTCCTTCGCTCAGTCGCTGCGCTCCTTCGCTCCGTCAGTCCAAAATCGAGGCGGGGCCGCTCCATGTGGGATCGAGCAGCGTCACTGCCCTGTTCGCAGCCCGGTGTCGGCGCCCTGGAATGGGCCGATCGCTGTCTGATCCCGAGGATACCCGCTGGTGCCGCCGCCCGAACGCACCGCAGCTACAGGTCGAGTGTGCAGTCGCCGGCGGCGGCGGAGATACAGGTCTGCACCTTGTCGCCCTCGCGGCGTTCCTCGCCGTTGCGCAGGTCCCGGGCATGACCGGAAGACAGTGTGACGACACAGGTTTGGCAGATGCCCATCCGGCAGCCGAACGGCAGCTGCACACCGACCGATTCGCCGGCCTCCAGCAGGGTGGTGGCACCATCGGCCTCGACGCTGCGGCCGGTCCGGCCGAAGGTGACCGTGCCCCCTTCGCCGATCGCCGAGCGTTCCACCTCGAATCGTTCGACGTGCAGCTTGTCGGAGATGCCGGCGGCCTTCCACTGCTGTTCGATCTCGTCCAGCATGGCCGCCGGGCCACAGGCCCAGGTCTCGCGGTTGCGCCAGTCCGGGTAGAGCTCGTCGAGGCGGGTGAGATCGAACTTGCCCTGCTCGCCGGTGAGATGCAGATGTGCCCGGAAGCTCGGGTGCCGGTCGTGCAGGTCCTGCAGCTCCGCGCCGAACATCACATCGTCGGCGGTGCGTGCGGAGTGGATGTGCACCACATCCGGGACCGCGCCGCGGCGGTCCATCGTCCGCAGCATCGACATCACCGGGGTGATACCGCTGCCCGCGGTGAGGAACAGCATCTCGGCCGGTGGCGGCTCCGGCAGCACGAAACCGCCCTGCGGCTCGGCCAGCCGGATCACCGTGCCCGGTGCGACACCGTTGACCAGGTGGCTGGACAGCAGCCCCTCCGGCATCGCCTTGACCGCGATCGAGATGAGCCGCTTGCCGCGTTCACCGGTCCAGTCCGGCGGGCAGGTCAGCGAGTACGATCGCCAGGTCCAGCGGCCGTCGATGAGCACCCCGATCCCGATGTACTGGCCGGGCCGGTACCGGAAGTCGAAACCCCAGCCGGGTTCGATGACCAGCGTCGCCGAGTCCGCCGTCTCCTTGCGGACCTCGACGACCCGGCCGCGCAGTTCCCGGGCCGACCAGAGTGGATTGACCAGGTGCAGGTAATCGTCCGGCAGCAGCGGAGTGGTGGCCCGGGCCACGGCGCCGCGCAGCACGTTGAGCCGCCCCCCGCGTTCCCCGACCGACGCCGCCGGCGCCTCCAGCCACTCCCGGAATTTGTTCAGAACCATTGCTGCCGTGCTCTCCTGTGTCCTGCCCGCCCGCCGCCGGTGTGGCGGATCGCTCGTCGCCAGGTTACGGCATCGTAGGTTTTCCGGCAGCACCGCCCGAGATCAGGGTTCGGGCAGTTCGGCCAGCCCCTCGGTCGGGGCCTGCATCAGCGTGTGGCTGCCGGGCCCGCACAGTTGCACCCACCGGCCGTCCGGCGTGCCGATATCCCGGTTGTCGCGCACCCACGGGTAGGTCCCGTAGTCACGGACGTTCCGGAACGGCGCGGCGATGTCGAGCATGCCGTGCCGGTAGATGACGAACGCCTTCTCGACGGCGAGCCGGCGAGCACCCTCGTACCCGTCGAGTGCGCCGGTGAAGTGGAAGGAGTGTTCCTCGCCGACCAGCCGGGAGTTGCGGATGTTCACCCACTGATAGGTGTCGGCGTAGAAGGTGCCCATATTGCCGAGCGTTCCGCTGCAGTTCCAGACGTGCCGCCAGCCGCTGTACGACCAGCCGGCGTTCGCCTGCCCGGCCCCCATGGTGGTCAGGATCGCTGCCGCCAGCGTGACCAGCATCGTTCGGGTGGCTCGTCGGGTCCTCATCGAATCTCCCCTCGTTCCTCGGATCCGCCGGATCGGCGACGACTCCAGAATCGGGGCAGGGACTTAACGAAACCTTGTGTGATTCAAAGCAGTTCGATCAGGAACGGGAGCTCCTGGGTGGCGTACCAGGCCAGCTGGTGGTCTTCGGCGTCACCGAGGACGAACTCGGCGTCCTCGTCGCCGAGGTCGGCGGCATCGACGACGTCGACGGCCTTGGCCACCGCCGGTTCGGCCTCGGCGAGGTCGACGTGCACGGAGGCGATCCGGTCCAGCGGGATCGGCGCAGACACCTTCACCACGGCGTCGTCGAGATCGGGGCGCAGTTTCGCGCCGGTGACGTCGGCGGCGATCACGGCCCGCCGGTAGACCGGGCCGCCGGAACCGGCGTCCGTGTCGTCGCGGTCCACCGCCAGCAGTCGCAGCGCGGCACGCGCCGCCTCGCCCATGGCGACCTCGGCCAGTTCGTCGTCGTCGCCGGAGGCGTACGCCTCGCGCAGCGCCGGGGTGACCGCGAACGCCGTGCCGCCGACCGGGAACAGCTCTCGGTCGGTCAGCAGCTGTTGCAGCATCGGCACGGTCGCCGGAACGTAGACCCGCAGCGTGTCCTCAGATACAGGCACCGAGCAACTCCTCCATCGATTCGTGCACCGAGGCGGCCAGCACCTCGAGATCGGTCATCGCGTCCCGGTCGGCATTCAGGCCGTAGAAGACCTGTCCGTCGTAGGAGGTGATGCCGACGCTCAGAGTCTGATGGCACAGCAGCGGCGACACCGGAAACATCTCGACCATCCGGGCGCCGCCGATGTACATCCCGGTCTGCGGTCCCGGTGCGTTCGTGACGACCAGATTGAACGTCTTCTCTGCGAAGGTACTAGCCGCGCGCACACTCATCGCGTGCAGGCTGGCGGGCGCGAACCCGGCCAGATGCACCAGGGTGCGGGCCCGCACACCACGCCGGGTGCGCCCGGCCGCCTCGGTGGCGTGCGCGATATGCGACAACCGGATCACCGGATTGGGTTCGCCGACCGGCAGATCCACCAGGAACGACGACACCTCGCTGGCCGGTGCCGGCCGGTCGCCCGGGTCGTCGACGTACACCGACATCGGCACCACCGCCCGCAGCGTGCTGACCTCCACCAGCGCCTCGTTGCGGGAGAGCAGCCAGTTGCGCAGCGCGCCGGTCACCACCGCGAGCACCACATCGTTGATCGAACAGTCCATCTGCTGCCGGATCCGGCGGTAGTCCTCCAGCTCGGTGCGGACCACATCGAACCGGCGGCTGCGCGAGGTGCGGGTGTTCAGCGGGCTGGCCGGGGCGCGGGATGCGGCGGCCCGGACCGCCGAGACGGCGGCGTCGACGGCCATTCCGGTGGCGCGCACCACACCGAAGGCGCTGGATCCGGCGTCCCGGAACACCTCGAGGGCTTCCCGGGGTTGCCCGGCCAGCCGGGAGAGCGCGCCGGCGAAGAGTTCCACTTCGGTCGGCTCCCGCGGGGCGCGCCAGGCATCGTCGGCGAGCGGGCGTGGTGACGGACTGGTGTCCAGGATGACGTGCCCGATCTCCAGGGCGGTGTCGCCGTCGACGAGTGCGGAATGCGATTTGGTGAAGATCGCACAGCGGCCACCGGACAGGCCCTCGATCAGATACATCTCCCACAGTGGCCGGCCCGGGTCGAGCGGGCGGGAGGCGAGCCGGGCGACCAGGTCGTAGAGCTGTTCGTCGCTGCCCGGTGCGGGCAGGGCCGAGCGGCGGATGTGATAGCTGATGTCGAAACGGGCGTCCTCCACCCAGACCGGCCGGCCCAGGGCCAGTGGGATCTCCCGCACCTTGCGGCGATACCGGGGCACCAGCGACAACCGGGACTCCACCAGGTCGAGCAGCCGTTCGTAGTTCAGGATCGGCGCCGGCCCGTCCGGGCCGGCCGGCTCGGTGTTCGTCAGGATCGCGAGGGAGCCGATGTGCATCGGGTTGCTGCTCGACTCCAGCCGATAGAACGACGCATCCTGCGGCGTCAACCTCGTGATCACGCGCCTGTGGTCTCCTTCGCTGCCGCTGATCCGATGCTGCCGCGGCGCAACGAGTACATCGTACGGCACCGGACCGGATCCGGTGCCGGGGCGGGATCACCGGTCCGGCCCGGCGGGACCGTGACTGACCAGCGCGGATGCCGGAACGACGTGGGGTGGGCAGGTAGCCCGCCGGGCGGGTACCGTGGGCCCGGACGGCGCTGCCACCGCCGCCACCGGCCCGCTGCGCGGCGCCGGACTACCATGGGCCCTGCTACGACCCCGTACCCCGGTGTGCGGGCGCCGTGGGGGAAGACGACCACACCGCCGACCAGAGGACTGACGAGAGCCGTGCCTGCGCTGACACTGACGAGGTTGCTACGGATTGGTGAGGGTCGCACGGTGAAGCGGCTGTCCCACCTCGCCGACGCGGTCATCGAGCTCGGGCCCGAATACGAGGCGCTGACCGATGCCCAGCTGCAGGCCAAGACCGACGAGTTCCGGCAGCGCCTGGCCGACGGCGAGACACTCGACGATCTGCTCCTGGAAGCCTTCGCAACCGCCCGCGAGGCCTCCTGGCGAGTGCTCGATCAGAAGCACTACAAGGTGCAGATCATGGGCGGTGCCTCGCTGCACCTGGGCAACATCTCCGAGATGAAGACCGGTGAGGGCAAGACGCTCACCTGTGTGCTGCCGGCCTATCTGAATGCCCTGTCCGGCGACGGCGTGCACGTCGTCACCGTCAACGACTATCTGGCCAAGCGTGATGCCGAGTGGATGGGCCGGGTGCACCGGTTCCTCGGCCTGGAGGTCGGTGCGATTCTCGGCGGGATGACTCCGGCGCAGCGCCGCGAGGCATACCAGGCCGACATCACCTACGGCACCAACAACGAGTTCGGGTTCGACTACCTGCGCGACAACATGACGCACTCGCTGGACGATCTGGTGCAGCGTGGGCACAACTTCGCCGTGGTCGACGAAGTCGACTCGATCCTGATCGACGAGGCCCGGACGCCGCTGATCATCTCCGGCCCGGCCGATTCGCCGTCGAAGTGGTACATCGAGTTCGCGCGGATCGCGCCGCTGCTGAAGAAGGATGTGCACTACGAGGTCGACATCAAGAAGCGCACCATCGGTGTGCACGAGGCCGGTGTCGAGTTCGTCGAGGACCAGCTGGGCATCGACAACCTCTACGAGCAGGCCAATTCGCCGCTGGTGAGTTACCTGAACAACGCCATCAAGGCCAAGGAGCTCTACACCCGCGACAAGGACTACATCGTCCGCGACGGTGAAGTGATCATCGTCGACGAGTTCACCGGCCGGATTCTGGTCGGCCGACGCTACAACGAGGGTATGCACCAGGCGATCGAGGCCAAGGAGAAGGTCGAGATCCAGCCGGAGAACCAGACCCTCGCGACGATCACGCTGCAGAACTACTTCCGCCTCTACGACAAGCTGTCCGGGATGACCGGTACCGCCGAGACCGAGGCGGCCGAGCTGCATTCCATCTACAACCTCGGAGTCGTCCCGATCCCGACGAACAAGCCGATGATCCGGCTGGACCAGTCCGACCTGATCTACAAGTCGGAGGAGTCCAAGTTCAATGCCGTCGTCGACGATGTCGTCGAGCGGCACGAGAAGGGCCAGCCGGTGCTGATCGGCACCACCAGCGTGGAACGCTCGGAGTACCTGTCCAAGCAGTTCACCAAGCGTGGTGTCGCGCACAGCGTGCTGAACGCGAAGTTCCACGACAAGGAAGCCGAGATCATCGCCCAGGCCGGTCGTCCCGGCGCCGTGACGGTGGCCACCAATATGGCCGGCCGCGGTACCGACATCGTGCTCGGCGGCAACCCCGACATCATCGCCGACCTGGCGCTGCGTAAGCAGGGCCTCGATCCGGTGAACACGCCCGAGGAATACGAGGCCGCCTGGTCGGCGACCCTGGAGAAGGTCAAGGCGCAGACCGAGGCCGATGCCGATGCGGTGCGCGAGGCCGGCGGCCTCTACGTGCTGGGCACCTCCCGGCACGAATCGCGGCGTATCGATAACCAGCTGCGCGGCCGTTCCGGCCGCCAGGGCGATCCCGGTGAATCCCGGTTCTACCTGTCGCTGGGCGACGAGCTGATGCGCCGGTTCAACGGTGCGGCACTGGAATCGATCATGAACCGGCTGAACCTGCCCGAGGATGTGCCGATCGAGGCCCGGATGGTCTCCAAGGCCGTCAAGAGCGCGCAGACCCAGGTCGAGCAGCAGAACTTCGAGATCCGCAAGAACGTGCTCAAGTACGACGAGGTGATGAACCAGCAGCGCACGGTCATCTACTCCGAGCGCAACCGGATCCTGCGTGGCGAGAACATGGAGGGCCAGGTTCTCAACATGCTGACCGACGTGGTCACCGCCTATGTGGACGGCGCCACCGCCGAGGGCTATGTCGAGGACTGGGACCTGGAACAGCTGTGGACCGCGTTGAAGTCGCTGTACCCGATCAGCCTGGACTACAAGGAACTCACCGGTGAAGTCCGGACCGGCGAGGCCGGTGACCTTACCCGCGACGAACTGCGGCAAGCGATTCTCGACGATGCGCACGACGCCTACCGCAAGCGGGAAGCCGAGATCGACGGGATGGCCGGCGAGGGCACCATGCGCACCCTGGAACGGCAGGTGCTGCTGGCCGTGCTGGACCGGAAGTGGCGCGAACACCTCTACGAGATGGACTATCTCAAGGAGGGCATCGGCCTGCGGGCGATGGCGCAGCGCGATCCGCTGGTCGAATACCAGCGGGAGGGCTTCGACATGTTCTCGGCGATGCTCGAGGGCCTGAAGGAGGAGTCGGTCGGCTACCTGTTCAACGTCCAGGTGGAGGTGCAGCAACCGCAGCCGCAGGGTGTTTCGGTGAGCGCCGGACTGCGTTCCCCGGTCGGTGCCACGCCGCCCGCCGGCCAGCAGGCGCCGCCCGCGCTGCTGGCCAAGGGCATCGAGCAGCCGGCACCGTCGCCCGCCGGTCTGGCCTTCTCCGGTCCCGCCGAGAACGGTCGCGCGCAGACCCACAGCGGTGCACAGGAATACGGCGCCGACGAGCGCGAGCCCGCCGGTAAGGGTGCGACCCGCCGGGAACGCCGGGCGGCCGGGCGTACACAGTCCAAGGGCAAGCGGCGGCGCTGAGATCGGATCCGCGGATCAGTACGGGGCGGCGCGGTCGGCCCATCGTTCGTCCGGTTCCTCGGTGGCCGTGGCCGGATAGGAGATGGCCGCCGGGTCGCCGTCGGCGGTGTAGCGCTGGTCGGGATTGTCTTCCAGCCAGTCCAGCCAGTGGTTCGAATCGAACGGGACCTCGCCCATCCCGGAGCGGATGCGTGGGATCGCGGCCGGATCGAGCGCGGCGAACGGGGAGGGTGCCGGATTCGCGCCGACCAGCATGACGCCGTCGAACGCATAGTCGGTGCCGTCCCAACTGCCGGCGGTGGCCAGCACCGGATCCGCCGGTGAGATGCCCAGCGGCAGGGCGAGGGTGCGGACGTCGGCGGTTTCGTCGGCCGCATCGATCGCCCGGATGTTCTCCACCATCTCGCGTTGTACCCCGGTGCTGTCGAGCGAGGCCAGGTTGGCATGGCTCGCGGTGTGCGCACCCACCTCGTAGCCGTTGTCGAGCAGCCACGGGATGGCCTGCTCGTCACCACCGAACGGGTCGTTGTTGACGTAGAACGTCGCCGTCGCCGGGAAGTCCGGGTGTTCGGCCGCGAACGCCTCCAGTACGCCGATCGCCGTATCCGCGGCGGGTTCGCCATCGGGAGTGATCGCTATCTGGCTGACGGTGGAGTCGTCGAAGGTGAGCACCACCGGATGGGTGCCCGCCGGTAGGTCGATCTTCCCGGAGACGTAGTCGATCGCGCGGACCGGCCGGTACCCCTCGCGGTACAGGCGGTCCAGTTCGGCACGGAATTCGCCCAGCGTCTGGTCGTATTCGCCGGCCGGTTCGGCCGGGAACTGGTGGTACATGAGTACCGGCACCATGCCCAGCTCGTTCGCGCCGACGGATGCCGGGTCCGGCGGCGGGGCCGTGGTGGTCATCGGAGGTGGCGGCGGTTCCGCATCCGGTTCGGAGGCCGTGGCGCTGCACGAGGCGAGCGCCAATGCGGTAGCGGACAAAACGATTCGGGCACTGATGGTCGAAGCTCTCCCCATCGACTCGAGAGTACGCCGGTGATAACGAGTTGTGTTCGGTCTTCGGCGATAGCCGACGCCGGAGCGCCTCGGGTGGGGATAGTTGGGCACGAGTTCGTTGTGGAAGTTGGTGTGTGCGTGATGAAGTGGCTCCCGTCGAATCCGTCCCAGCTGGTGCGCCGCCGTCGCGGGGTGGTGCTGGCCGTACTCTCGGTGGTATGTGTCCTGGTGGGGGCCGCGATCACCGGGACGGTGCGGGCCGAGCCACGCGGTATGGAGATCACCGGTCTGCCGGGCGATCTGCTCGCCGACGGCGATCTCGAAGCCCTGGAACTGCGCATCCCCGCAGGCGTTCACGATCCGGCCGCAGTGGAATTGACCCTGGACGGGAACCCGGTACCGGCCGAGGTGGTCGGCGATGCGGTGGTGTACCGGCCCGGCGACCTCCCCGACGGTGAGCACACACTGGTCGCGGAGGTGCCGGCCGACGGATTCCTCTCCTTCATCCGCCGGGGTCCGGGTGCGACGGCGCGATTCACCGTCGACACCGAAGCACCGACGGTGGAACTCGAACCGATCGAGCCGGTCACCTCGTACCGGGAGCCGGTCACCGTGCGCGGCACCGTCCGTGGTGCCGAATCGGTCACCATCGGCGAGGATTCCGTGGACGTCGGCGCCGACGGGGCCTTCGAGGTGGAGCTGCCGAATGCGAACACCGGCCTGGTGGTGCTGGCGGTCGATGCCGCGGGCAACGAGATCAGTGTTCCGGTCCCGACCCTCGTCGAGGTGCCGCGGATCCGGGCGGTACACGTGACCGCGCATGCCTGGTCGCACGACGGACTCCGGGAGGGCGTGCTGCAGATGATCCGGGACGGCCGCATCGATACCGTGCAGCTCGACATCAAGGACGAGGACGGTGTCATCGGCTACGACTCGCAGGTACCGCTGGCCCAGGAATCCGGCGCGGCGACCGAGACCTACGATGCGCGCAAGGCGCTGCATACACTGCACGATATGGACGTCCGGGTGGTCGGCCGGATCGTCGCATTCCGGGACCCGACGATGGCCGAATGGGCTTGGCACAACGGACGGCAGGACTGGGTGGTGCAGAGCCCCGGCGGTGGTCCGTACTCCAGCCACTACGGTGCGATCGCGTTCACCAATGTCGGCAACGCCGAGGTGCGCCGGTACAACATCGATCTCGCGGTGGAGGCGGCCGAACTGGGCTTCGACGGGGTCATGTACGACTATGTGCGGCGTCCGGACGGGCCGCTCAGCACGCTGCACTTCGCGGGAATGCAGGGTACGCCGACCGAGGCGGTGGTCGGATTCCTCCGGGAGAGTTCCGGTCCGGTGCACGAGGCCGGTGCCTTTCTGAGCGCCGCGGTCTACGGCATCGCCTCCACCCGGCCCGAACAGATCGCCCAGGACATTCCGGAGATGTCGAAGTACGTCGATTACGTTGCGCCGATGGTGTATCCCTCGCATTGGAATCCCGGCGAGTACGGGGTGCCGAATCCGAATGCGATGCCGTACGAGATCGTCTCACGGTCGCTGGTCGACTTCCTGAAGCAGACGAAGGCCGCGGGGGCCGGAGTCGTGCCCTGGCTGCAGGACTTCAGTCTCGGCCACCCCTACGGTGATGCCGAAGTGAAGGCGCAGATCGATGGGGCTGCCGCCAACGGGATCGACAGCTTCTTCCTGTGGAGCCCCGCATCGAAGTATCACGCGGGCGGTGTGCTGCCCGAATAGCCACGCGGCCCGGGACTCAGGCGGACATATCGGCGGCGGACGGGCCGTGCACCGTCTCCGGGGTGACGGTGACGACCTGGCACACCGAGGTGAGCGAGTCGGGCAGATGGTCACCGAGATGGGTGAGGTCCGGCGTGACCACCGCGGTCGCGCCGGTCGTCGCCACCACCTCGAGTAGTCGGCGGATCGGGCGATCGGTACGCTCGCTGAAGACCACGGTCTTGGTGAGCCGGTAGCCCAGCCGGTCGGCCAGGGAGCGGACCTGTGTTTCGTCCCAGGACTGTGCGGAACCCGAGATGTCGCGGCGCAGATAGCCGATCGCCGGTGGCTTCATGGCGGACACGTTACGGGCCGGAGGTTGTCGGCGGCCACCTCATGATGTGAACTCGCCCGGAACGCAACACAATTGTGTTGGAATCCGGTTGGTTCGGGTGGTTTCGGGTGATTCGCGCCGCTCCGGCAGGAGTTCACCAGGACTCGTTGGAATTCAATGCGGTGAGCAATTGCCGGATCGCCGCCACCCGCCGTTCCTTTCCCGGCAGGTCGTCGAGTGCGCATTCCGGATCCGCGGGCGGGCCCAGATGGGTGCAGCCGCGCGGACAGTCGGCGCTGGCCTCGGCCAGATCGGTGAAAGCGGTGATCACGTCGTCGGGGGTGATGTGCGCGAGCCCGAAGGAGCGCACACCCGGGGTGTCCACCACCCAGCCCCCGTCGCGCAGCGGTAACGCCACCGACTGGGTCGAGGTGTGCTTGCCCTTACCGACCCCGGACACCTCGCCGACCGCCCGGTCCGCCTCCGGGACGAGGCGGTTCACCAGGGTGGACTTGCCCACTCCGGAGTGACCGATGAGCGCGGTGAGCCGGCTCTCGGCCAGTGCCAGGATCGGTTCCAGCGGATCGTCGATCCCCGCATAGACGATTGTCAGATCCAGGTCGTCGAAGGCGTCGGCGAAGGCAGAATCGGCCGCGAGGTCGTGTTTGGTGAGCACCAGCACCGGGCGCAGGCCGCCGGCGTAGGCAGCGACCATGGCGCGTTCGACGAACCCGGTGCGCGGTGGCGGATCGGCCAGGGCCACCACGATGCACAGCTGTTCGGCGTTGGCGACCACTACCCGCTCGTACGGGTCGGTGTCGTCGGCCGTGCGGCGCAGTACGGTACTGCGTTCGGCCACCCGCACGATGCGGGCCAGGGTGTCCGGTCGGCCGGACAGATCGCCGACCAGGTCCACCCGGTCGCCGACCACGATCGGTGTCCGGCCGAGTTCACGGGCCCGCATCGCGACGACGTGGCGCTCCGGGTCGCCGTCGAGGACGCAACCCCAGCGGCCCCGGTCCACCGCGACCACCATGGCCGGCCGGGCGTCCCGATGATCCGGCCGGGTCTTGGTGCGGGGGCGCGACGAGCGGCCGGGGCGGACCCGGACGTCGGATTCGTCGTAGCTGGCCGCGGACCGGCCTCGCCGGCTCAGCGGGTCTCCTCCTCGGCCGGGTCGCCGGCGAGCATCTGCTCCCACAGCGGCACGAAGGTGGGCAGGGTCTTGGCGGTGGTGCCGATGTCCTCGATCGACACGCCGGGCACCCGCAGTCCGAGGATGGCGCCCGCGGTGGCCATCCGGTGGTCGGCGTAGGAATGCCACGGACCGCCCTGCAGTGGGGCCGGGGTGATCTCCAGACCGTCCTCGGTCTCGGTGACCTTGCCGCCGAGCCGATTGATCTCCGTCGACAGTGCTGCCAGCCGGTCGGTTTCGTGGCCGCGCAGGTGGGCGATGCCGCGCAGCGACGACGGCGATTCGGCCAGCGCGGCCAGGGCTGCGACGGTCGGGGTCAGCTCACCGACATCGTGCAGGTCGATATCGATTCCGGCCAGCCGGTCCGGTCCGGTGACGGTCAGGACGCCGTCGAAGATGCGGGCCTCGGCACCCATCCGCACCAGGATCTCCCGGATGACGTCACCGGGCTGGGTGGTGCCGCGGGGCCAGTGCGGAATGCGCACCTGGCCGCCGGTGACCGCCGCGGCCGCCAGGAACGGGGTGGCATTGGACAGGTCCGGTTCGACTTCCCAGTCGACCGCGCGGATCGGCCCCGGTTCGACCCGCCAGGTCTGTGCGGCGCGGCGGTCGTCCGGCGCTTCGACCCGGACGTCGGCGCGTCGCAGCATCTCGACGGTCATCTCGATATGCGGCATGGAGGGCAGCCGGGAACCGCTGTGCTCGACCGTCAGGCCCTCGGTGAACCGGGCCGCGGAGAGCAGCAGTCCGGATACGAACTGCGAGGAACCGGACGCGTCGATGGTGACCGCACCGCCGCGCAGGCCACCCCGGCCGTGCACCACGAAGGGCAGGGCATCGCCGTCGATATCGGCGCCCAGCCCGCGCAGCGCGTCCAGGACGGTGCGCAGCGGCCGGGTGCGGGCGTGCGGGTCGCCGTCGAAGGCGATATCGCCGGTGGCCAGGGCGGCGATCGGCGGCACGAACCGCATCACCGTGCCGGCCAGGCCGCAGTCGATCGCGCCGCCGTGCAGGGGGCCCGGGGTGACCTCGAGGGTTTCGCCGGTGCCGGTGATGCCGGCGCCCAGCGCGCGCAGTCCGGCGATCATCAGATCGGTGTCCCGGCTGCGCAGCGCACCGGTGACGGTGGACGGGCCGTCCGCGAGGGCGGCCAGGATCAGCGCCCGGTTGGTGATGGATTTGGAACCGGGCAGGGTCACGGTTGCACGGACGGGGGCATCGACGTGGGGCGCTGGCCAGAAGCTCACCCGTCCATCTTGGCGCATCGGTGTCCCGGACACGCGGGTGGTGTGGAATTACCGCACGCGGCTGTCGGTGGGTGATGTCACCATGGAGCTATGTGCGGACGCTACGCGACCACCACGAACCCGGCCCGGCTGGCGGCCGAGCTGGATGCCGTCGACGAGACCGGCGCCCCGGACCTGGATACCGTCAGTTACAACGTCGCCCCCACCACCCAGGTGCTGACCGTGGTGGAACGGCACGACCACGACCGTCCCGACGACGACCCCGCCCTGCGGATCCGCCGGATGCGCTGGGGGCTGATCCCGGTCTGGGCGAAGGCGGCCGAACCAGGTGTCCCGGCCAAAGGCAAGCCGCTGTTCAATGCGCGGGCGGACAAGGCCGCGACGTCACCGGCGTTCCGGGATGCGGTGCAGCATCGGCGGTGCCTGGTCCCGATGGACGGCTGGTACGAATGGCTCGTCGAGCCGGCGACCGGGCCGGGCAAGGCCGTCAAGCAGCCCTATTACATGTCCGACGAGTCGGGGGATCGGTTGTACATGGCGGGCCTGTGGTCGGTGTGGCGCGACCGTGCGCAGCCGGCGGCGGAACCGCTGCTGTCCTGCACCGTGCTCACCACCGACGCCGTCGGCGAGCTGACCCACATCCACGACCGGATGCCGCTGCCGATGCCGAAACAGCACTGGGACGCCTGGCTGGACCCGGACCATCCGGCACCGGCCGAGCTGCTGGCGGTGCCGGAGGCCACGGCGGTGGCGCATATCGTGGCACGTCCGGTATCGACGCTGGTCAACAATGTGCGCAACAACGGCCCGGAATTGCTGGAACCACCGGCGGCGGCCCCGGGACAGCCGACATTGCTGTAGCGCCTCGGCAGCAGCGGCGAAAGACCGTGCGGTACGTACTCGACGGGATTTTCCCGTAGGTAGCCGATTGTTTACCGCGGTGTCGTCGCCGGGAGTATCTTGTCCGGGAACCAAACGAACGAAAGATCGCCGCAGAGCTCCAGTGCGGTGCGGTGGCAGTCGGGGCTGTCCCCGGTGGCGATCGCTTACCAGGGGAGCAAACCTACGGTGCCAGAGGACCATACGAGCCGACGCCGACGTCCGAAACCACGTGCCCGGCGGGTCTCGTCGCCCACCTTACCGCGCTTGCTCGCCGATGCGGTGGAGCGCGAGCCGGCGGGTGTCGCGCTCCGGTTCGAAGGCGAATCCTTCACCTACGCCGACGTCGACCGGCAGTCCTCCCGGCTGGCCCGGCTGCTGATCGGCCGGGGGATCGGCCCGGGTGACCGGGTCGCGCTGGCCCTGCCGCGGTCCGCCGAGGCGATGATCGCGCTGTGGGCGGTGGCCAAGACCGGTGCCGCGTTCGTTCCGGTGGATCCACGCTATCCGGCCGAGCGGGTCGCCCATATGCTCGCCGACTCCGGGGCGCGCTTCGGGATCGCCCACGATGCGGTGGCGCAACGGCTCGGCACCGGGCCGGACTGGCTGGTCCTCGACTCCGCGGAATGCGCGGCAGAGCTGGCGGCGACCTCGGACGAACCGATCAGCGGTGCCGACCGGACCCGGCGGCTGCACCCGGCGGACCTCGCCTACATCATCTACACCTCCGGCTCCACGGGGGTACCGAAGGGCGTGGCCGTCACCCACACCGGGCTGGCCGGACTGTGCGCGGAGCAGGTACGGCGGTATTCGATCACCGCCGCGGCGCGCACCCTGCACTTCGCTTCGCCCAGTTTCGACGCCAGCATCATGGAACTGCTGTTCGCGATCGGGCCCGGCGCCACCATGGTGATCGCCCCGCCCGACTGCTACGGCGGCGCGGAACTGGCCGAACTGCTGCGTACCGAACGGGTGACGCATGTGTTCATCACCCCGGCGGCGCTGGCCGGGATCGACCCGGCCGGGCTGCCGGATCTGCGCTTCCTGGCGGTCGGTGGCGAAGCGTGCCCGCCGGAACTGCTGCAGCGGTGGTCCGGGACCCGCTCGTTCTTCAATGTGTACGGGCCCACCGAAACCACCATCGTCACCACCATCGGTGCGCCGCTTCAGGTCGGTGACCTCATCACCATCGGTGAGCCGATTCCCGGGATGACGGCACTGGTCCTCGATCACCGGCTGCGCCCGGTCCCGGACCGGGTACCCGGTGAGCTGTACCTGGCCGGTCCGGGACTGGCCCGCGGGTATCACGACCGCCCGGGCCTGACCGCCGCCCGGTTCGTCGCCGACCCGACCGGCGGCGGCCGTGTCTATCGCACCGGCGACCTCGTGCAATGGGACCGCAATGCCGCCGGGACACCGGAACTGGTGTTCCTCGGCCGCACCGACACCCAGGTCAAGCTGCGCGGTTTCCGGATCGAACTCGGTGAGGTGGACGCGGTGCTGTCCGCCGACGAGTCGGTCGGTTACGCCGTCACCCAGCTGCGCACGCTGCCCAGTGGCGAAGCCGCCCTGGTGGCCTACGTAGTCCCGGCCGGCCCGGCCCGACCCGACCCGGCGGCCCTGACCGAGCGTGCCGCCGCGCGGCTGCCGCGGCATGCGGTACCCACTGCGATCGTGGTGATCGACGAGCTGCCGCTGACGCCGGTCGGCAAGCTCGACCGCGCCGCGTTGCCGGAACCGGAGATCGCCGCGCGGGAGTTCACCGCCCCGCGGACCGCCACCGAACGGGCGGTGGCCGCGGTGTTCGCCGACCTGCTCGGCACCGAGCGGGTCGGGCGCGACGACGACTTCTTCGATCTCGGCGGTAATTCGCTGCTCGCCACCCGGGTGGCCGGTCACCTCGGCGCCCTCGCCGACACCCGGGTACCGGCCCGCACCGTGTTCGACAACAGCACGGTGGCCGAGCTGGCCGCCGCGGTCGACGCGCTCACCGCCACCGGCACCGGCCGGATCCCGCTGACCGCCCGGGAACGGGGTGCGCGGGTGCCGCTGTCGACGGCCCAGCAGCGGATGTGGTTCCTGGCTCGCCTGGATCCGGCCTCGAACGCCTACAACATCCCGATCGCGCTGCGGCTGACCGGATCCCTCGACACCGCAACCCTGGCCGCGGCCCTGACCGATGTGCTGGGTCGCCACGAGGTGCTGCGCACGATCTATCCGGAGCACGAGGGCGAGGGCTACCAGGAAGTGCTCGCCGACCCGGCCGCCTGGCCGCGACTGGCCGAGATCGATGTGAGCGGGCCCGACGATCGGCTGACTGCGGAACTGCGGTCTCTTGCCGGGGCCGGTTTCGACCTCACTACCGAGGTCCCGCTGCGGGCCCGGTTACTGCGGCTCGGTGCAGACGACCATGTGCTCGCCGTGGTCGTGCACCATATCGCCGCCGACGGGTTCTCCCTGGCGCCGCTGACCCGCGATCTGATGACCGCCTACGCCGCCCGCACGGCGGGTGCGGCACCGCAGTGGGCACCGCTGCCGGTGCAGTATGCCGACTACACCCTGTGGCAGCGTGAAGTGCTGGGCGCGGCAGACGATCCGGACTCGCTGCTGGCCATCCAGCTCGGGTACTGGCGGGAGCAGCTCGCCGGTGCGCCCGCGCTGCTCGAACTCCCGACCGACCGGCCCCGGCCTCAGGTGGCCGAACACGCCGGTGCCGCATGGCATTTCACGGCCGGCGCCGAGTTGCACCGGGCGCTCGAGGAGCTGGGCCGCGCCCACGGTGCCTCGTTGTTCATGGTGGTGCGCGCGGCATTGAGCGTGCTGCTGGCCCGTCTCGCCGGTACGGCCGACGTGTCGGTGGGCGCGGCGGTGGCCGGTCGCGGTGAGCCCGAACTCGACGATCTGGTCGGCATGTTCGTCAACACCCTGGTGCTGCGCGCCCGGGTCGACGCCGGGCAGTCGTTCCGCGGCCTGCTCGAACAGGTCCGCGACACCGATATGGCCGCGTTCGCGAACGCCGACGTGCCGTTCGAACGGTTGGTCGCCGAACTGGACCCGCCGCGCAATCCGGCGCACCATCCGCTGTATCAGGTGGCGCTGTCCTTCCAGAACTTCGGTGGCGAACCGTTCCGGTTGCCCGGTCTGACCGTGACCCCGGTCGATTCGGGTGACGAGGTCGCCCCGGTGGATCTGCAGCTGACCGTGGTCCCGGCGCCGGATGCCGACGGGCTGCACTGTTCCTGGCGTTATGCGACCGGCCTCTTCGACGAGACCACCATGCAAGCGCTGGGCGAGCGCCTGGTCGCGGTGCTGACCGCGGTGGCCGCCGACCCGCATCGCGCGGTCGGAGATCTGCCGGTGCTCACCGCGGCGGAACAGCGTCGACCCGGCGTCGCCGGCGATACCGTGCCGGTGCCGGAACGGACGCTGCCGGATGCCTTCAACCACCAGGTCACCCTCCGTCCTGGAGCTCCGGCCGTGACCTGTGTCGAGGACACCGTCACCTACGGTGAGCTGGCCGACCGGGTGAACCGGCTGGCCCGGCTGCTGATCGCCACCGGTGTCGGCCCCGGCACCACGGTCGGGCTGGCGATCCGCCCGTCGATCGACCTCGTCGTCGGCATGTACGCGGTCCTCGCCGCCGGTGGCGCCTATGTGCCGCTGGATCCGGACCAGCCGGCCGAACGCCGCGCCGATATCGTCTCGGTCGCCGCGCCGGTCTGCCTGCTGACCAGCACCCGGGACGCGGTCACCGCCCCGACGGACACCCTGCCGGTGCTGTTCCTCGATCTGATCGCGGAATCGGGTGCCCTGACGCCCTTCCCGGCCGGGCCGGTGACCGACACCGACCGACACCGGCCGTTGCGTCCCGCCGACCTGGCGTATGTCATCTTCACCTCCGGTTCCACCGGCAAACCCAAGGGCGTCGGCGTCCCGCATGCGGCGATCGTCAACCAGACCGCCTATCTGGCGGCCGACTACGACGTAACCGCCGCCGACACCGTGCTGCAGTCGATCCCCTACGCCTTCGACGCCTCGCTGATCGGCTTCGCGACCCCCCTGCGGGTGGGCGCGCGGATGATCGTCGCCACCGCGGACGGGCTCACCGACCCCTGGTACCTGGCGGATCTGATCGCCCGGCACCGCGTCACCGGCACCACCATCGTGCCCTCGGTGCTGCAACTGCTCCTGGATGCCGCCCCGACCGGGGCGCTGGCCTCGATCCGCTCGGTCTGGGTGGGCGGCGAACCGCTGCCCAACGCCACCGTCGAACGGTTCGCCGCGGCCACCGACGGCCGGTTGCACAACATGTACGGGCCGACCGAGGCAACGGTCTCGATCACCAGCGCCGATGTCACCGATATCGGTGATGCCGTGGTACCGATCGGCCGGCCGCATTGGAACAGCCGGGCCTACGTGCTGGACGCCCGGCTGCACCCGGTGCCCGACGGAACGCCCGGCGAGCTGTACCTGGCCGGCCCGCAGCTGGCCCGCGGCTACCTGGGGGCGCCCGGCCGCACGACGGACCGCTTCGTCGCCGACCCGTACGGCCCGGCCGGCGAGCGGATGTATCGCACCGGCGACCTGGTCCGCCGATTGCCGACCGGTGACCTGACCTATCTCGGCCGCACCGACGTCCAGCTGAAGCTGCACGGCCTGCGGATCGAACCGGGAGAAGTGGAGGCCGCACTGCGGGCACATCCGGCGGTGGCCGGCGCCGCGGTCGCGGTCCGGCAGGAACAGCTGGTCGGCTACGTACTGGCGACGGCGGGCAGCGCTGTCGTGCCCGAGGAAGTGCTCGGCGCCGCCCGGGAGCTGCTGCCGCCGTATATGGTGCCTGCGCGGCTGCTGGTGCTCGACGATTTCCCGCTCGGCGCCACCGGCAAACTGGACCGGGCGGCCCTGCCCGCGCCGGAGGTCGAACGGCGCGAATACCGGGCGCCGGAGACCGCCGACGAAATCGCGGTCGCCGAAGTGTTCGCCGAGGTCCTCGAGCTGGACCGGGTCGGCCGCGACGACGACTTCTTCGTGCTCGGCGGTACCTCACTGTCGGCGATCCGGGTGCGGGCCGCGCTGACCGAACGGCTCGGCACCGACGTGGCGCTGCGGCTGCTGTTCGGCTATCCGCAGGTGGCCGAACTGGCGGCGGCGGTGCGCGACGAAACCTCGGTGGCGGCCGCCGGACCGGATCCCGCGGCCGATGCGGTACTCGACCCGGCCGTCACCACCGACGGCCTGCCCGGCCCGGCGCCCGGTGCGCCCCGCGAGATCCTGCTGACCGGCGCCACCGGATTCCTCGGCGGATTCCTGCTGCGCGAGCTGCTCGAACAGACCGACGCCCGCATCCACTGCCTGGTCCGCGCCGCCGACCCGGACAAGGCGCTGGCGCGGATCCTGGATTCGGCCGATCGGTTCGGTGTCGAGCTCACCGGGCACACCGACCGGATCGTCGGGGTGCCCGGCGACCTGTCCCGGCCGCTGCTCGGTCTCGGTGCGCAGCGCTTCACGGAACTGGCCGGACAGGTGGATGCGATCTACCACAACGGGGCCCAGGTCAACCATCTCGAGCCCTACGGGCGGATGCGGACGGCCAATGTCGGCGGCACCGTCGAAGTGCTCCGGCTCGCCACCACCACGCGCCTGACCCCGATCCACTATGTGTCCACCCTGTCGGTGCTCGCCGGAACCGTGCAGGACAACGGAGTGCCGGCCGGGCTGCCGGGATACGCCATGACGAAATGGGTGGCCGAACAACTGGTGCTGACCGCTATCGAGCGCGGCGTCCCGATCGCCGTCTACCGGCCCGGCCTGATCACCGGCGATACCGCGACCGGCGCCGCGCCCACCGAGGACGCCTGGTGGACGATGCTGCGCGCGATGCTCGTGCTCGGCATGGCGCCGGATATCCGCGCCATCGGTGTACCGATGGCGCCGGTGAACCGGGTGGCCGCGGGAATCGTCACGCAGTCCCGGGCCGAGGGTGCGCTCGGGACGATCTTCCGGCTGTCCGGTGCGGACGTACCACTGCAGCTGATCGCCGACGAGATCGCCCGCCGCGACTATTCGTTCGAATACGTCGGTCTGCTGGATTTCGCCGAGGCCTTGACCGAGGCCGCCGAACAGGGCGCCGACGCCGATCCGGCACTGGGCCGCGCCGCCGCCCTCAGCCACAACTACGCCGCCGTCGCCGACCCGAGCCGCTACGACTCTGGCGCCGCCGACGAAACCCTGGCCGGTGGCCGCCCGATCGCCTTCGACCCGGTCGACGCCGGAGTGATCAGCCGCTATTTCGAGCACTACATCCGGATCGGTTTCTTCCCGGCTCCGGAGTTGGTGCAGTGATACTTCAGTAGCACTGGGCGCATTTGGTGCTACTTTTCGGCCAGAAAGTAGCACTGACTCCGTCCGCCGGCGTTGCCTCCCGAGCTCGGCCTGACGCCGAGTCCGATGCGGCGACTGTCGGCCGCCGATCATGCGGTGGGGAGTGGTCTGGGCCGGAGCCTGCTGCCACGGTACGCACGGATTCGGTAGCTGCCCCCACCGTCCGAGCCGGGGCGCCGGGCGGGAACTTCGGGCCGGTTCCGTGTCGTGCCGTTCTGGTACGGTGGGCGCCGAATCAGCGCGGGGGAAGGGGGCGCGATGACTGTCGGACAGCAGGCTGCGGATGATCTGTGGCGGGCCGCCACGTCCGGGGAACTGCGGTTGGAGCCGGACGCGGCTCGTGACGTGGTTGCGGCGTATCAGCGGTTCGCTGATCAGTGTGATGAGTGGATCGATAAGGCCCGCGACTTGGAGGACATCCGGGGTTTCGGTCCGTTCGATTCGGCGCAGCAGTTGCAGAACGGGTTCGCACGGAAGGCCGTCGAACTGGGTGATGTGCTGCTGTCGTTGAAGACTGCGGCGATGCGGATGGCGGCGGGGTATCTGCGGGCGGGGCAACTGCTCGAGGAAGCGGACACGTTGAACGCAGAAGCGCTGCGGAAATCTCAGGAGGGAATGGAAGTATGAGAGCAGTGTGGATTGCGTCCAGCGTTCTGCTGGTCGCTGCTGTTGTCGGCTGCTCAGCCGATGCATCCGGTCCGGCGGAGTCGTCGGTTGTGTCCAGTGTCGAGTCGTCGGCGGTGTCGTCGACGAAGGCGGCGCGGCCGACGGTGACCGATCCTGCGGTGCAGCCGCCGGACCAGGACAACGAGTACACCCGGGCAGGGGGACGGCCGCATGTAGTGTTCGATCCTTGTACCTGGGTCAGTGACGAAGACCTGCTCGCTGCCGGGTTCCCGCCCGACACCCGTAAACGCGGTGAAGACCTGGTAGCGGAGTACACATTCCTCATCTGTCACGCAAATACGGACCAGATGACCTTGCGCATACTCTCTGGGAACATCACCTGGGAGGAAGACCAGCGCAAGAGTGGTTCGTGGCTGGAGCCGACGACGGTGAACGGCCGCCAGGCCGCGACGGGGCAGAATCCGGATGGCATCGCCAACGGCAAGGACTCGTGCACTGTGCATATGCGCACCGAGGTGGGAGTTGTCTACGTGTCGCAAAGTCTCCGCGGGATGACTGTGGCCGAAGACGTCGACCCGTGCGGGAACATCATGGAATCCGCTGCCATCATCGAACGCTCGATCGGCGAAGACAACTGACCAAGGGGGAATCCGATGGCCGATGGCGAACTGCCTCTGCTGCCGAATATCGATCCGTCGGTCGGCCGGGCGATGGCCCGCGGCCGGCAGGCGCAGTCGGGTTCGGAGCAGTATCAGGAGTGGATCAGCCACGGGGGAACCGATCCGGACTATATCGAGCGGATGGAAGCGTTCGAGGGGATCAGTCACGAGGAGGTCTGGGCCGGGGTGGATCAGGGGATGCAGCCGGGTGTGATGCACCAGTTCGGTGATTCCTGGGTGGATCTGGCGGCGGCGATCTCGGGGGCGGTGACCGGGCTGATGATCCAGACCGGGCGGGCGGCATCGGATCTGGACGGTGCGTTCGCCGCGGCCGGTGAGGCTGCGGGTAAGCGGTTCCTGACCGACGCCGGTGACACCCACGAAACGATCAAGGTGACCGGGTATCGGGTGAAGGCCGCGGCATACGGTTCCGAGGTCGTCCGGAAAACCGTTCCACCGCCGCCGGTGGCGCCCGCACCCGGCGCCGGTGACGACGGCGTGATTCCGGCGCCGATGGTTGTGGCCCTCGATACCACCAACCCGAGCAGCCGATCGATGTACGAGCAGCAGAAGGAGGAGCTGCGTCAGCAGGCGGTCGAGGCGATGAACACGGCCTACAAGCCGACCTACAACCCGGCCGGTTCCGGGGTGCCCGCCTTCGTGGCTCCCGCGATTCCCGGCGAAGGTGAGGACCCGAGCCTCGGAAACGGTGGCAGCCCAGCCGGTTCCGGCGGTCCGGGTGCGCCGGGCGATGGTTCCGCCGCAGGCGTCGACGATCCGGACGATGGTGCACCCGGCGCAGGCGACCCGGGAGCCGATGATCCCGGAACAGGTGAACCGGGAGCCGGTGACCCGACGGGTGGTCCCGGGTCGGATTCGACTGCCGCGGAGAACGATACCGAGCCCGCCTCCACCACCCCGGCCGCTACGACGCCCACCGGCGGTCCGGCCGTGCCCGGCTCCGGCCTGCCGGGTGCACCCGGCGGCCCGAGCAGCCCGGGCGGTCCGGGCGCACCGGGGTCCGGAGCACCCGGCGCCGGAACACCCGGGCTCGGCGCGCCAGGCTCGGGCGCACCGGGAGTACCGGGTGCGGGCCGCAGTGTCCCGGGGATGCCGTTGGCCGCCGGTACCGGCCCCGCCGCGGGCACGGCCCGCCCGGGCGGCGGCACCGGCATGGGCCGGGGCATGCCGGGCATGATGCCGCCGGCCGCCCGCGGTGGCAGGTCCGACGACGAATCCGAACGCACCAGCCCCGACTACCTCCGGCGCGTCTACGAAGAACTGGCCGGCCCCGACCAGCCGCAGGTACCGCAGGCCATCGGCGCCGACATCCCCGCAACCACAACCGATGCCGCCCGCGACGAACCGATCGGTGGCAGGCCGCCTTCCGGTCGGCGACCTGGGCCGGACGAGTCGCACAGGTGGCGGTGAGGACGTGGACTGGAGTTTCACCAGCGACCAGTTCATCCACATCTGGCGCGCCGAAACCGGCGGTTCCGACCGCTGCCCATTCCCGCTCACCATGCGGTCGACCGTGCGCTGGCAGGACGAATACGACGCAATAGCCGAGGAAACCCTGCGTAAATGGCCACCCGGCCACGACCCGCAACTGACTCGGCTGCTGCGGAAGGCAGCCGACCCGGCATCGTCGTTCGCGCTCTACCACACCCACGGCACCCCGGTGCGCGCCTACGCCGCCACCACCGGACACCGCGGCGTGGTCATCCGGCAGCGACCCGACCCCGATCCCGCCACCGCGGGTGGTATCGACATCCACGCGGTCGCCGCACCCACCGTCGCCCGCGCTTTCGCCGCCTTCCTTGGCGATGTCCCTGCCGGCCGGGAAGCCCACCTGATCGAGGACACCGACCGCATCACCGCCTACTTCGAATCCTGGCAACGCCCACCGGCCAGCACCACCGCCCGCATGATGCGCATCCTCACCGCACCACACACCAGCGCCGGTCATATCGAAGCCCGCCACGGCCTGCACGAAGCCCGCCCGCACGCCGTCCGCCACCTCAGCTGGCTCGACGTCACCGACGACGGCCGCTACCGCACCTACCGCACCTACAACGACCTGCACATCGAACCCCTCGGCAAACGGTCCCTGCTCCGGGCACTCACCGAACTCATCACCCCCGAAACCGACTGAGACAGGGTGCTCGGCACTGCGGTTCGTGCCGGGGACCGCGTTGCTTGTCGCAGTAGGCGCGTGCTCCGGGTGAGATTCGCCCGGTTGCCCGGTACCAGCGGGCGGAGTTGCGCTATTCGCACAGGATCGACCCAGATCGGCGCTTTTCGAGCTGTTGCACCATGCGTGGGCCCCGTTTCTGCAGGAACGAGCATGCTTGTGTGCGAATAGCGCAGTCGGCAGCGTACGCCGCAGGGACCTCTACCAGATGCGCCGATTACGGGCGTCTTCGTCCTCCCACTGCCGAGCCTGTTCCTGAAAGGCCGCAGCCTGGGCCCGTTCCCGCGCCGCTCGCGACTGGGCGATGCGATACGCCTGCCATTCGGGGGACCCTTCGGGCGGTGCCTGTCCGGCATATCCCGGCTCCGTCGGCGGAGCGTACGTCGGCATCGGGTCGGGGGCCTCGTACTGCGGATATCCGCCGGTCCATCCCGTAGACGACGTGGTGGTGGCGCCCGGTTCCGCCGCATGCTGCGCTGGAACGGTCTGATTCACCGCCTGATTCCGTCCGTCGAGTTCGCTGTCCGCGAGCGCGGCGAGCCGATTCACCTTCGGGTCGTCGTAGAGTTCGCTGCGCACCTGGACCGCCTGAGCGGTCGCCTGCTCAGCGACATGCTGGTATGCGCGCATGAGCAGATCGGCCAAACCGTCGGGGCCGTGTGCGAACGCCGCCGAACTGAGCCGGAGCTGGGTCAGTCGGCCACAACCATCGGTTTCCACGACGACGCCGTGCGCATCCACATGTGCGCGGATCTGGTTGACCGAGTGTTCGATCCGGCTGAATTTGGCGGCGAGTTCCTCGTTCGGGTCGGTCATGCTGTGGTCCTGATCAGCGGGGAGTGGTCGGGGTCGGTGTTGTGGCGGTGGGGGCCGGCGTTTCGGTCGCCGGTGTTTCGTTTTCGGGCCAGCCGGGGTAGGCGGGGCGAATCGGTGGGGGCGTTTCGGTGACGGTTCGCGGGTTCTCGGTGGGGGCGTCGGGGTAGAGGCTGGTCGCCCAGGGGGAGCACCGCAGTGTCGGGTCCCGAAATTCGGGTGTGCCGATCTCAGCGTCGGTGAAGTGGTCGACTTGCCAGCCGACGAACAAATTGTGGTTCGGCACCGGCCAGTGGGACTCCACAGGGGAGATGGGGAAGGTGGTTGTCTCCGGCATGTCGTCGGGGTGGACGTCTACTCGTGTGAATCGGATATCACTTCGGATTCCTTCGGCTGGCGCTACCCGTGCCCGATCGATGTATTTGTCACCGTCTACTTCGTACAGTTGAACGGAGGTGATGCAGAGGTTTGCGACGAATCCGTTCTCTATGGGGTAGATGTTCATGATGCGTTTGTCGATCGTTCCGATGACCGTCTTCCGGTTGGAAGTGTCGATGAACTGCCGGTCGTCGCTGAAATGGAGGGCGTCCATGTATCCGAGGTAAGTGTGTTCCGGGCCTGCGGCGCCGCCGATGGATTCGGATTCGCTGGCCGCGCGGGCGAGTGCCGCTTCGGGCGACAACAGGTCGACCCCGGGTTCAGCAGACCATACGGTGGATGCGTTCCGAACTTCCGGCGGTGCAACCAGCCCGGGCGGTGTACTGGGCGTTGGTGCGGCGCCGCTCAGGGCTGGGGTCTCGGTGGTGGGGCTACCGGTGCAGGCGGTGGTCAACGCCGTAGTCAGGGCGACTCCACCCAGGGTGGTTCGGAGCTTCTTGTTCACAGGATCACCGGCCATCGGTTGTCGGGGGAGTTCGATGCTTCTGGTGTGGGAACATATTTGTGAGTATCTCTCCCGTGCTCTTCGATAACCGGCTGCAGCTCGGGTTCTCCGGTGCTAGCACCAGCCAGATATCTATCCAGGGCCGCCCCGTCCACCCCGGCGTTGATGATTAATTCGTTGATATCCCGTTCTGCTTCGTTCTTTATGCTCTCAGGCACTTCTGGTCGATCGTTCTGGTAATCGGAGTACGTCTTGAACCGGTCGCCGTCGCGATACATCTCCGGCACCTCATTGATATCGATGATTCCTTCGTTGGCGAGCGTCTGCAGCATGAAGTACTTGCGGTGTTCCTGTGTTCCCCAGTCGGTGGGACTGAAAACACCGTCCTGCTGAACGGTCCCGGGCCCGGAATCGATCGTGTCGAGCTTCAACGGCGAGTGCGGCTGCACATCTTCGGGTTCGAACGGCATCAGGGCAAGCTTCCCCGGCTCGGCCAGCGTCGCGGCGGTCACGCCCCAAGGGCCGGCTGCCAGGACCGTACCTGCGAGATCGTCGGCAGCTCGGTCATTCGATGGCCTCGGTCAGGCCGTCGAGCTGCCCCTTGAACGCTTGATCGACCTCTTCGTAGGTGTTCGCAGCATTCGCGGCGCCCACACTCATATTGCGCACATTCGTGGCGTGTTCACCGATGTTGGCGCCCAGCTTCGCGCCGATCCGGCCGATGAGGTCGTCGAGCCCGGCACCGGGCATCACCACCGCTTCCAACCCGGCGCGTACCGGGTCCATGACCGTATTGATCTCGTCGGCCTTGCTGCTCAGTGTGCCGGCCAGCGTTCGTAGCGCATCGATGTCGGCCTGAACCATTTCCCCCACCGGGGATCACCCCTTCCGGGCCGTGCTGTACCGGCCCGCTCCGTCATCGTTCCCGGCTATCGTATCCGACCCGCGTCCACCCGATCGGAGCTGTCGGTGCCCCAGGGCGGCAT
Source organism: Nocardia sp. KT25-26 (assembly GCF_056627695.1). Lineage (NCBI taxonomy): Bacteria > Bacillati > Actinomycetota > Actinomycetes > Mycobacteriales > Nocardiaceae > Nocardia > Nocardia sp. KT25-26. The sequence continues at coordinate 1,537,007 of NZ_CM152813.1, forward strand.
CCCGATCGCCGGCCTCCCTCGCGGTAACGGTTTCGGCCTGACCTGGGTGGATGACCTGCCGGTCGTCGATCGCCCCGAGTAGGTCTGCGATGGCATCCGAACGTGCGGAATCCGCTTCGCCACCCCGTTCGAGGACGGGCGCAGCCACGACCATCGGATACCGATACAGTCCTTGATGTGCTCGCACCGGAGCGGCGGACCCGCGCCGACATCATTGCCGCAGTGGCGATCGCCGTCACCGTCCTGGTGGCGGCGATCCTGGTCTGGGCGCGCAGCGACATCACCGGAACGGATTCCGTGCCGGCGGCGGAGCCGGTGCCGACGGCCACCCCGGCCACCGAGGTGCCAGTGGCCCTGCAGGAACGCTGGCACGCTGCCGACGGGGCGAGCAACCGGGCGCTGGTGGCCGGCCCGGTGGTGGTCACGGGGGACGGTGGCACGGTCAGCGGCCGGGATCCGCGCACCGGGGAACAGCTCTGGTGGTATCGGCGGGATATGCCGTTGTGCGGACTGGCCGCCCAGTACGGCGCGGTGATCGCCACCTACCGGGATCAGCGCGGCTGCAGTCAGACGGTGATGCTGGCCGCCGATACCGGCGAACGCCGGACCGCCCGCAGCAGCTATATGGACCGGGAGATCCGGCTGACCGGGGATGGCACCTATCTGCTGGCGCTGGGTTCGGATCGGTTGGAGATGTGGCGTTCGGACCTGGTGCGCACCATCGAATACGGGTATGTGAACGCACCGGAGATCTCCGATGCCCAGCCGCGCAGTGGCTGTACGCTGCGCTCGGCGACCTCATCGGCGTCCCGGCTGGCGGTGCTGGAGCGCTGCCCGGACGAACCGGCGGCCCGGCTCACCGTGCAGGATCCGGCGCCGGAGGACTACCGAGTGCCGGAGGAGGACGGGTCTCGGGTGCTCACCGAGGCCGGTGCCGCGGCGCCCGGAGCGCGGGTACTGACCGTCGCCGACGAGCGGACCATGGTGTACCTGCCGGCCGCGGGTGATGCGGGCCCCCGGCTGGTCACTTACGACAGCACCGTCGAACTGCTGGAAACGCACGAGCTGACCGCACCGTTGTCCGACGATGCCGCCGTCACCCGGATCGGCACCGTCCAGTACCTGTTCACCGGCGACAGCCTGATCGCGCTCGCGCCGAAGACCCTCGCTCCGCGGTGGCTGATTCCGGACGTGCTCGGCACGCCCGCAGCAATGGCGGAACAGCTGCTGGTCCCGGTCGCCGATGGAGTGCTGGTCGTCGACCCCGGCTCCGGCACCTCGCAGCGCCGGATTCCGGTGCAGCGCGCCGACTATCACGGCGGTCCGATCTCGACCGCGGTGCTCGGCAGCACGGTGCTGGAGCGACGCGACAATCGCGTGTACGCGCTGTCATGATGTGATCATGTCCGATCTCTCCGAATCCCGGGTGGTGCTGCTGCGGCACGGCGAGACCGAATGGTCGCGGCGGCGCAAGCACACCGGGCGCACCGACCTCCCCCTGACCGAACACGGTGAAGAGCAGGCGAAGGCCGCCCGCGAGGTGCTGACCGGGCTGCGGCTGCGGGAGCCCCTGGTGCTGACCAGCCCGCGGGAACGAGCACGGCGCACCGCGGAGCTGGCGGGCCTGCCGGCCGCGACGGTCGACGCCGACCTGGCGGAGTGGGATTACGGCGACTACGAGGGCCTCACCACCGCCCAGATCCGGGAGCAGGTGCCCGGCTGGACGGTGTGGACGGGCAGTTGTCCCGGCGGCGAAACCGCCGACGAGGTCGGGGCCCGCGCCGACCGGGTCCTCGCCCGTGCCGCGGCCGACCTGGCGGTACGTGATGTGGTGCTGGTCGGGCACGGCCACTTCTCCCGGGTCCTGATCGCACGCTGGGCCGAATTCGCGGTCCGGGAGGGCCGGCGGTTCGCCATGTCCACCGGTGCCGTGAGCGTGCTCGGCTTCGACCACGACGCACATACCGTCCGCGCCCACAATCTGGTGGCCGGATGAGCGCGATCACCACCCGGCCCGCAACGGCGGCCGACGTCCCCGCCCTGGTGGAGCTGGTCTACGACCTCGCCGAATACGAGCGGGCCCGGGACGAGTGCACGCTCACCGCCGGGCAGCTGGAGCGGGCGTTGTTCGGCCCGGAGCCGGCGGTCTTCGCCCATGTCGCTGCCGCCGGTGCCGAGATCGTCGGCTGCGCGATCTGGTTTCGCAACTTCTCCACCTGGGACGGTGTGCACGGGATCCACCTGGAGGATCTGTACGTGCGACCGGAGGCCCGGGGCCGGGGCGCCGGTAAGGCGCTGATCGCTGCGCTGGCCGCGGTCGCCGTCGAACGGGGCTACAGCCGGGTCGCCTGGTCGGTGCTCACCTGGAACCGGCCGTCCATCGAGTTCTACGAATCGCTGGGCGCCGAGGCTCAGCACGACTGGCTCGGCTACCGCCTGTCCGGTAAGGCACTGGCCGAACTGGCGGCACGCTAGTGCGGATCGCCGACCACGGGCCGTGGCCCGAAACGGCCGCCGAGGCCACTGCCCTGCAGGACGCGCTGCGGCCGTCGGTCTGCGAACGGCTCCCCGGCCCGCCGGTGTTCCGGACCGTCGCCGGTGTCGACTCCGCCTACGCCGAGGACGGCCGGGTGGCCACGACCGCCGTCGTCCTGGACGCGGACACGTTCGAGGTGCTCGACGAGGCGACCGTGCACGGGAGCACCGATTTCCCCTATGTGCCCGGCCTGCTGGCCTTCCGGGAACTGCCGACCACGGTGGCCGCGCTCGCGGGCCTCACCCGGACACCGGATCTGCTGGTGTGCGACGCGCAGGGACGTGCGCATCCGCGGCGGTTCGGGCTGGCCTGTCACATCGGACTGCTCACCGGGGTACCGACCGTCGGAGTGGCGAAATCGGTCTGGGGCGAGCACCGCGAACCGGGCCCGCACCGCGGCGACGCCACCGAAGTCACCATCGACGGCGAGCCGGTCGGCCGCGCGCTGCGCACCCGCGACGGAGTCAAACCACTGTTCGTCTCGGTGGGTCACCTGATCGACCTGGATACCGCCTGCGAACAGGTCCTGGCCCTCACCCCGCACTACCGTCAGCCCGAAACCACCCGCGCCGCCGATCACCGCTGCCGCGCCGCACTCCGGGCGCCCACCTGATACGCGGCGCACCGTCGGCCGCGGAGCGCGGGTGTGCCGCCGGTTCAGTCGCCGTCGGGGTCGCCGTATTCCTGGGCCAGCCAGTGCGTGGATGCCGGCAGGAACAGCGCCACCAGTGCACCGAGTACGACGACGCCGAGCAGGATGCCGAATGCGGGCTGATGTGAATCGGTGAGCAATGCCCAGGTGACCGGAAGCAGCAGCACCTGGGCGATCAATGCGATCGCACGCCCCCAGCGCCGACCGGCCAGCAGGGCGATGCCCGCGGCCAGTACCGCACCGCCGAAGAAACCGAACCAGGCGGCGGTGCCGTAGCCGCTGGCCACCGACTGGTCGCTGCCCGTCAGTCCGCGCACGATCAACACGATCGCCGTGATGACCCCGGCGGCGCCCTCGAGCGCGACCAGGGCACCGGCCGCGCGGATCGTCGCGGGCACCCGCTCGCCCTGCGCGCCGCTCTCGATGTCCGACTTGCCCAGCTCTGCCACTCGCCCAGCCTACAAGGCCCGATGTCGGCGTCCGGCCGGATGCATCCGGGCTCGGCTCGTCGCCCGGCACGGCCGCTACCGCGTGGTATCGGCGACGATGACGCGGCGAACGGCGAACCGGACACGGATGCGCCGGATGGGACTGCGGCGTCGCGCTTGGGCCGTGCCGGGTTCGGGGCGCGCCGCCGTCGGCGGCCGCACGCTGGAAGCCGTCCCGCGGCCGGGCCGGATAGGCTCGGTCGGGTGCGGACGTTGCTGATCGTCAATCCGAATGCCACCTCGACCACCCCGGCCACCCGGGATCTGCTCGCGCATGCGCTGGAGAGCCGCACCCAGCTGACCGTGGCGCACACCCAGCATCGCGGTCATGCGGCCGAGCTGGCGCAGTGGGCGTCCACCCAGGGCATGGACCTGATCGTGGTGCACGGCGGCGACGGGACGGTGAACGAGACGATCAACGGGTTCCTGCCGCTGCCCCAGGTGGGTGACGACCAGGTCTGGCTGCCCCGGCTCGGCGTCATCCCGGGTGGTTCGGCGAACGTCTTCGCCCGGGCGCTCGGCATCTCCCCGGAACCGGTGACCGCAACCAACCAGCTGATCGATCTGCTCGGCCTGGATGCGGATCGGCGGATCGGGCTCGGCGTCGCCGACGATCGCTGGTTCACCTTCAGCGCGGGTGTCGGCCTGGACGCGGACGTGTGCGAGGCCATCGACGCCGCCCGCGCGAAGGGCCGCACCGCGACCCCGGCCCGCTATCTGGCGACCACGGTGCGGCAGTTCTTCCGCGCCCGGAGAAAAGAACCAACCGTACGGGTAGAAGTTCCCGGACATGATCCGGTGGACTCGGTGCATTACGCCTTCATCACGAATTCCAGCCCCTGGACCTATCTGGAAGATCGCCCCATTCGCACCAATCCGGGCACCTGCTTCGAGACCGGACTCGGGGTGTTCGCGGTCCGCTCGATGTCATTGACCACCACCGCGCGACTGGCCCGCCAGCTCCTGGCCGCCGACGGAGATCCCAAGTCGCGCAATTTGTTTCGCACGGACGACACATCTTCGGTGCGGATCGAGTCGGATACGCCGATCGGCCTGCAAATCGATGGCGACTTCCTCGGCAAACGCAACATGGTGGATTTCACAGCGGTACCCGGAGTGCTGGATGTGGTGGCTCCCAAGCCGTCCTGATCAGCGAACACGGATGAAAAAATCCGTGTTGCGCTGCAAAAACCGGGGAGAGCGAGTAGAAAGGACCGAGCAGGTCCCCCTCCCGGGGCCCTTCAGAGCGTGAGCTTCCCCACGGTGCACCGGATACCTATTGACATCTACGGTGTTCGTGAAAGCATTCACAAGCAACCGTGCGGAAACATTCGAGTCGCACAAGTGAACGAGCCACCAACGATCGGTGCCCTTCGGGGTGCCCAGCAAAGGAGCAGAGGAATGGACTGGCGCCACAAGGCCATCTGTCGCGATGAGGACCCCGAGCTGTTCTTCCCGGTGGGTAACAGTGGTCCTGCGCTCGCGCAGATCGCCGATGCCAAGCTGGTCTGCGCCCGCTGCCCCGTCACCGCCGATTGCCTGTCGTGGGCCCTGAGTTCCGGACAGGACGCCGGCGTCTGGGGCGGTATGAGCGAGGACGAGCGGCGTGCGCTCAAGCGTCGCAACGCGCGCACCCGCACTCGCACCGGAGTCTGACGCACTCCGCGGTGTTACCCGGGCCGCCGCGCGCGGCCCTCGGTAACACAGCCCGAACCCGGCACCCGCGGTGCCGGGTTTTTTCGTGCCTCGGCGCGCCGCTCAGCGCGCGTTGCGCCGCCCGAGCGGAACACGCAGCACCGCATCGGTCCCGATATCCGCCCCGGGATGCAATCCGATGGAACCGCCCAGTTCGGCCGTCACCAGGGTGCGCACGATCTGCAGCCCCAACCGATCGGAACCGGACAGGCTGAAGCCCTCCGGCAGCCCCCGGCCGTCATCGCTGATGATGACGTCGAGCCAGCGGGCCGATCGTTCCGAGCGGATGGTGACGGTGCCCTGCTGACCGGCATCGAAGGCGTGCTCGATGGCGTTCTGGACCAGTTCGGTCAGCACCATCACCAGCGGTGTCGCCCGCTCCGCGGAGAACACCCCGAGCGATCCGGCCCGCCGCACCTGGATCCGGGCGGTGTGCACGGTGGCCACATCGGCCATGATCGGCAGCAGCCGATCCACCACTTCGTCGAGATCGACCTGTTCGTCCACCGACATCGACAACATCTCGTGCACCGAGGCGATCGAGGTGACCCGGCGGACCGATTCGGTGAGGGCGCCGCGCGCCTCGGAATTCTCGGTCCGGCGAGCCTGCAGGCGCAGCAGCGCGGCCACGGTCTGCAGGTTGTTCTTCACCCGGTGGTGGATCTCCCGGATCGTGGCGTCCTTGCTCAGCAGCGCCCGGTCGCGGCGCTTGACCTCGGTGACATCGCGCACCAGCACGGCCGGGCCGGCCAGCTCACCCTTCGGGCGCAACACCAGCGTCCGCAGCAGCACGGTCGCGCCGCGGGCCTCGACCTCCATTCGCCGGCCGGTCCGGCCGGCCAGGGCGGCCTGGATATCGGCGACCACTTCCTGAGCGTCGAACGGATCGGTGATCAGGGAACGGGTGGTGACCGCCAGGTCCTGGCCCAGCAGATCGGCCTGCAGGCCCATCCGGTGATAGGCCGATACCGCGTTCGGGCTGGCGTAGACGACGGCGCCGTCGGTGTCGAGACGGATGAAGCCGTCACCGGCCCGGGGGCTGGAATGGGTCGCCGCGCGGTCCTCCGGTGTCGGGAAGGTGCCGTCGGCGATCATCTGGCACAGATCATCGGCACAGGCCACGTACGCGGTCTCCAGGCTGCTGCGCACCTTGGACCGCTGTACATCGGTGTCACGGCTCAGCACCGCGATCACATCGTCGCCGCACCGCACCGGAATGGCCTCCCGGATCGCGACTCCGGGGTGCGGGTGGTAGACGCCGTCCACATCCACCTCGGTATCGGTACGCACCACCTCGCCGCGGCACAGGGCATCGAACACCTGCGGGTACTCGGCCCGGGACGCGGTCGAGCCCACCTCGTCCTCGGGGTGCACGGTCGGTGCCGTGGTGGGCCGGATCTGCGCCACGCAGACCACATCCGCACCGTCTGCCACCGGTCCCGCGCCGACCCACAGCAGCAGATCGGCGAAGGACAGATCGGCCAGCAACTGCCAATCACCCACCACCCGCTGCAGATGATCGACGGCCACGCCCGGGAGGTCGGTGTGCTCGGCCAGGAGCTCGCTCAGTGTTGCCACGTCAGATCCACCGCTGCTTTCGATCCACCACCGTTTTCGATCAGGTTCCGTCTGCGCTACGAGATCACGGCGATCAGATCGCCCTGCTGCAGCACCTGCCCCGGTGCCACCGCCACCTCGGTGACCTCACCGGCGGTCTCGGCCAGCACCGGGATCTCCATCTTCATCGATTCCAGCAATACCAGCGCCTGGTCCATCTCGACCTGCTGACCGACCGCCACATCGACCGTCAGCACGGTCGACACCATCTCCGCGCGCACTTCCTCAGGCATGACACCCTGCTCCTCGTCCGTCGTACCGCATCCGGCTGTCATTACGCATCCGGCTGTATCACGCATGCGCCGGAGCTACAGCCAACCACACATGGAACAATGGCCGACGACCAGATTGTGCTCCCCATGCAGGTGGGGAGAACCCGCAGAAGGGAGCAGACCCATGGGTAAGCGAGGACGCAAGAAGCGCAGCCGTAAGGGCAACGCCGCCAACCACGGCAAGCGGCCCAACGCCTGAGCGCTGCCGACGGCAGCCCGTCGGCACAAACGACAGCAGCACGCCCTCACCTCGGTGACTGGGCGTGCTGCTGTCGTTTCGGGACTGTGCTGTTGCGGTGGCCGACGCCGGTCAGCCGTCGGTGCGCTCGATCCGGGTGACCGTCACCGAGCGGCGGATCTCCATGGTGAGCCGTTCCCGCAGGCTGTCCGGGGCGTGCTCGCCGCCGCATTTGCGGCTGAGCAGGCTCTTGATCTTCTCCTCGATGCCATAGGCCTCGATACAAGGGCTGCAGTGGTCCATATGCTCCTGCAGCCGGGCCCGGGTGGCCTCATCGCATTCGCCGTCGAGCATCAGCCACACATCGGCCAGGACGGCCGTGCAGTCCATCTCCATGTCGGGGTCGCGCTCACTCACTGCTGGACCTCCTGGCGTGCCCCACGATCGAATCCACGGTCCCGCGCCACATCGGCGAGCAGACCCTTCAACTGTTTGCGGCCGCGGTGCAGCCGGGACATCACGGTACCGATCGGGGTGCCCATGATGTCGGCGATTTCCTTGTACGGGAAGCCTTCGACATCGGCGTAGTACACCGCCATCCGGAACTCCTCCGGCAGCTGTTGCAGTGCGGCCTTGATCTCGTCGTCCGGCAGTGCATCCAGGGCCTCGACCTCGGCCGAACGCAGCCCCTGAGAGGAGTGCTCGGCGGTGGCGGCCAGCTGCCAGTCGGTGATCTCGTCGGTCGGATACTGGGCCGGCTGGCGCTGCTTCTTGCGATAGGAGTTGATGTAGGTGTTGGTCAGGATGCGGTACAGCCAGGCACGCAGGTTGGTGCCTTCCTTGAAGGACTTGAATCCCTGGAACGCCTTGACATAGGTCTCCTGCACCAGGTCCTCGGCATCGGCCGGGTTCCTGGTCATCCGCAGCGCCGCGCCGTAGAGCTGGTCCAGCAGCGGCAGCGCATCGCGCTCGAACCGGGCCGCCAGCTCGGCATCGTCGGCCACGGTGCCGGACCCGCCGCTTCCCGCGTCCTCGTCGCTCGTCACACCAATCCCTTCGGTAGCCGTTCCCGTCGAGGCTACCGGCTCGGTGGGACGGCGACGGAATCGCCGGTCCGATGGCGCGGGTGCCGCGGTTGCGGCACCGGAGGCCACCGGACGTTCCTCGAGCAGTACGGTCACCGGCTCCTCCTTCGATATCGCTGACGTGGCCGTGCTCTCGCTACAACCCGATCGGGGTACGGACTGTTCCCGGTGGGCCGGAGGCGGTAGGGCCTGCCGGCGTCCCGAGAGGCCCTCGGGGGACAGTCCGATCGGGTGCTGCCTGTTCCCGGTGGGCCGGAGGCGGATATCCACTGTCCCGATCGGTACCCACCTGGCTAGCGTGTCCGCATGGCATCGGCATCTACCCCGGCGATCAAGGCGCTGCAGACTGCGGGCATCGCGCACCGAGTGCACAGTTATCCGCATGATCCGCGTGCGGATTCCTATGGTGCGGAGGCCGTCGACGCGCTCGGCGCGGATCTGGGGGTGACCGCGGAACAGATCTTCAAGACTCTCGTCGTGGAGCTGTCCACGGGCAGCCTGGCCGTCGCCGTATTGCCGGTCCCGGCGAAACTGTCGCTGAAGGCCGCCGCGGCCGCGCTGGCCGCGCCGAAGGCGACCATGGCCGACCGGGCCCGGGCCGAACGCAGCACCGGTTACGTCCTGGGTGGTGTCTCCCCGCTGGGGCAGCGCAAACGGTTGCGTACCGTGGTCGACTCCTCGGCGCTGAACTGGGACCGGATCCTGTGCAGCGCCGGGAAGCGTGGTCTGGAGATCGAGCTGGCCCCGGCAGACCTGGTCCGCGCCACCGAGGCCGTTGTCGCTCCGGTCACTGCATGATCCGCACTCGGCGATGTCGTCGCCGGGTGACCCGGATTGCCTGGAGGTCCGTCACGTCGTGATTGCGCAGCGCTCGCGCGCCGGGGCCGCCGACACCGCCCGGTCTCCGTGGGGCGCGGGAGCGGGTGCTTGCACCGTTTCGTACGCACACCCGCGGGGACACCCATCCGGACCGGGCATCCGCAGCGAATTTCCGGACGACGCGGTCGATTTGTCATCCGCGTCCGAAATCGTCCGTTCGATCGAGGATGTGATGCATCGTGTCGCCACGCACCGGGATCGCCGTCCTGGCCGTCGCCGCCGCAGCGCTGCTGCCCGTCGGCGCTGTTTCGGCCGAACCACCCGCACCCGGCATCGACTCACCCAGCTACCCGTTCGACGGTCCCGGCACCGATGCGCCGGCCACCCACGAGGAACCGAAGAACGAGCAGGCCGAGAAGGCCGAGGAGTTCGGCGGCGGGCTGGTCACCGAGGTCATCGACCTCGGCGCGGGTGTCATCAAGTGCACCCTCAATATCGCAACCGACGCCGTACCCTGCCCGATCTGACGACAACCTACGGCTGTACAGCACGCTGCCCCGTGCACCGCAGCATGCGGTGCACGGGGCAGCGTACGTAGGGGAGTGCCGGTTATGCGTCCGCGGGAGCCGGCTCGGCGGACGCGCCGGCGTCGGCGGTCGCGGAGTCGGCGGCGGGCTTGCGGCGCCGGCGGCGCCGGCGGGCCGGGCGGGCGCCGGCGGGATCGTCTTCGTCGGCGGCCGGTGCCGCGGCGGGGCCGGTCCCGGCCGGTTCGTCGGCCGAGGTTTCCGCGGCGGAGCCGTTTTCGGGGGTCCCGGTCGGCTTGCGTCGCCGGCGCCGGCGACGGGCCGGCTGCTCGGCCGACTCGGTACCGGTGCTGCCTTCGGGCGAACCGGCCTCGGTTTCGGTGCCGCCGGTCGATTCTGTCGCCCGATCGGCGGTGGCGTCCACCGGCTTGCCGCCGCGGGTGCGGCGCCGTTTGCGCGTGCGCGGGCTGCGGGCGGGGCGTTCCACCACCTGGGCGTCGTCGTCACGGGCGCGGCTGCGCTTGCGGACCACACCGCTCACGCCCTCCGGGATGCCGAGCTCGGTGTACAGGTGCGGGGACCGCGAGTACGTTTCCACCGGCTCCGGAATTCCCAGCCCCAGCGCGGAATTGATCAGTTCCCAGCGGTGCAGTTCGTCCCAGTCGATCAGGGTGATCGCGACACCGGTGCGGCCCGCGCGGCCGGTCCGGCCGATCCGGTGCACGTAGGTCTTCTCGTCCTCCGGGCACTGGTAGTTGATCACGTGGGTGACGTCGTCGATGTCGATGCCGCGGGCCGCGACATCGGTGGCGACCAGCACGTCGACGGTGCCCTTGCGGAACCTGTCGAGCGCCTTCTCGCGGGCCACCTGGCCCAGGTCGCCGTGTACGGCGCCGACGGCGAACCCGCGATCGGCCAGATCGTCGGCGACCTTCTGCGCGGTGCGCTTGGTGCGGGTGAAGATCATGGTCGCGCCGCGGCTCTCGGCCTGCAGCACCCGGGCGATCAGTTCGCTCTTGTCCAGCGCATGCGCCCGGTAGACGAACTGCTCGGTGCGGTCGTGCACCGCGGAATCACTGGGTTCCTCGGCCCGGATATGCGTGGGCCGGGTGAGGAAGGTGCGGGCCAGGGTGATGATCGGACCCGGCATGGTGGCCGAGAAGAGCATCGTCTGGCGGGCGTCGGGCACCATGTTGAGAATCCGCTCGATATCCGGCAGGAAGCCCAGATCGAGCATCTCGTCGGCCTCGTCGAGGACCAGTACCCCGATCTTGCCGAGGATCAGATGTCCCTGGTTCGCCAGGTCGAGCAGCCGGCCCGGGGTACCGACCACCACGTCGACGCCGGTGCGCAGCGCCTCGATCTGCGTCTCGTAGGGGCGGCCGCCGTAGATCGAGGTCACCTGCAGCGGACCCTGGTGGTTGCGCAGGTACTTGCTCGCGTTCTCCAGGTCCTGCGTGACCTGCAGGCAGAGTTCCCGGGTCGGCACGATCACCAGCGCGCGCGGGGTGCCGTCCAGCGGGGTGGTGCCACTGTCGCTGGTGGCGATCCGGTGCAGCAGCGGCACACCGAATCCGAAGGTCTTGCCCATGCCGGTGCGGGCCTGGCCGATCAGGTCCTCGCCGCCCAGGGCCAGCGGCAGGGTCAGTTCCTGAATTGCGAAGGTGCGCTCGATACCGATCTCGCCGAGCGCTCGGACAATTTCGGGGCGGACACCCAATTCCGTGAATGTCGGAGCGGTATGGGTTTCGTCCAGTTCGGCCGTCATCAGCGTATCGGTCACGCCGGGTTCCGGTTCAACGGTGATCTTGCTCAGGGCTCGTGCCTTTCCTCGTCATCGCACCGCGCGCACGAGGTGGGGCGGGCCGGCCGGCCCGCGACGACCACACATCCGCCTGTGTCGTTCCGCCCGGCCGGCGCCGGATGCCGACCGGGCCACCGAATTTCGGCGGCCACCACGGTGGACCTCGGCGCGGCGCACGGGCTCTGCGGATTCGGTGCGCGCACATTTCCATGGACGCCGGCGATTCGTTCACCGGATCTGCCCGGCCGCCGGTGATGTCTCGCGTACTCGGGTACGGTGTCGGACCACCCGGTGTCGGCGCTGCCGATCCGGCGAAATCATCGTTGTCCACGGTGATTGTAGCGTGATATTGTTCCCCGCTCTAATTCCGGTTGCGGAAAATGTCGTGCCGAATCCGCCGGCATCGGAAACTCGCACCTCGGAGGTGGTGCCGGGCAGTCGAATTGGCCGAAGCGTCGGAGGGGGTCGGCGTGGCGAAGGTCACTGCCGGGGTCGGGGCAGAACGAGGAGAGGTCACTGGTACTCCGAGTACCAGGTATGAGATCCTGGCTGCCGTGAGTATCACCGGGACCGTGACCACCGCCGTGCGCAATGCGTGGGCGCTGACCTTCGGCGACGGCATCGAATCGCCCGATCGCACGCCGTCGACCGTGCTGTACGACGAGCCACACCGGGTGCTGAGCCGCTACGACGGTGCGGCCTCGGCCGCGGAGCCGGTGCTGCTGGTGCCACCGCTGGCGGCGCCGGCCACCTGTTTCGACCTGCGCCCGGACCAGAGCCTGGCCCGGCATCTACTCGAATCCGGCCGCGCGCCCTATCTGGTCGATTACGGCGAGATCGAATTCGCCGACCGCGGGATGGGCTTCGAGGACTGGATCGACGAAATTATCCCCGAGGCGATTCTGCGCACCAGCGCCGATCGCGGCGGTGCCCCGGTCGACCTGATCGGCTGGTCCATCGGCGGGGTATTCGCACTGCTCACCGCGGCCGCCCACCGCGAACTGCCGATTCGCTCGATCACCGGTCTGGGGGCGCCGCTCGATTACGACCGGATGATCGGTGTCCCGCAATTGCGCAGCGTCGCGAAACTGACCGGTGGCCGGGTCACCACCGCCGCCGTGCGGGCCGCGGGCGGTATTCCCGCCCCGCTCACCCGGATCGGATATCGGATCGCGTCCTTCGACCGGGAACTCACCCGGCCGCTGTTCGTCGTCGGAAATATCGCCCGCACCGAAACCCTTGCCCGGATGGAATCCATCGACCGATTCATGGCGGCGATGCCCGGATATCCGGGTCGCTTCTACGGCCAGGTGTGGGGCCGTTTGATGCTGGCCAACGACATCGGCCGCGGCGGGCTGCAGCTGCGCGACCGCTGGGTGGATCTGGCCGATGTGACCGCGCCGGTGCTGTTGATCGGCGGCAGCTCGGATGTGATCGCGCCGGCGAAGGCGGTCGCGGGCGGGCTGCGCACCCTGACCGCCGCCCCGGTGCAGTACGAGACCGTGCCGGGCAGCCACCTCGGCATCGTCGCCGGGCCCGGCGCCCGGGAGACGACCTGGGTGCATCTGGACAAATTCCTCGCCGAGCGGGCCTGACCGGCCACACCGCCGGGTCGCGTCCCGGCCCGGCGAGGTGTCCGGCGCCGCACGCCGCGGCAACCTCTAAGCTGGGTTTCATGGGAGCTCAGACCTCTGCCGTGCCGAGTCCGTCCGCCTCCGAAACCGCGGTGCTCGCCGCGGACCATCCCGGGGTCACCGAGTTGTTCGCCGTACTGGCCTACGGCGAACTGTCGGCGTTCTACCGGCTGGCCGAGGAGGCGGCGCTGGCGCCGTCGCTGCACGGCCGGATCGCGGTGGCCAAGATGGCGGCCGCCGAATTGGACCACTACCAGCGCCTGGAGACCGCACTGGCCGAGCAGAGCGTCGATATCGAGGCCGCGATGGGCCGGTACCGCGATGCGCTCGACTCCTACCACGCCTCCACCGACCCCTCCACCTGGCTGGAGTCGATGGTGAAGTTCTATGTCGGCGACGGCCTGGCCGCCGACTTCTACTCCGAGATCGCGGGCGTCCTACCGGCCGAGGCCGGGGAAGTGGTCCGCGACGTCCTCGCCGAGACCGGGCACTCCCAGTTCGTCGTCGAAGAGGTGCGCACCGCCGTGGCGGCCAGCCGCTCGGAACGCGACCGGCTCACCCTGTGGGGCCGGCGCCTGCTCGGCGAGGCGATCACCCAGGCACAGTACGTGATCGCCCAGCGCGACGAGCTGGCCGAACTGGTCCTCACCGCCACCGGCGACCTCAACGGAATCGCGACCCTTTTCGACCGGATGCAGGCCAGCCATGCCGAACGGATGAGCCGGCTGGGCCTGTGATCCGGTTGTTCGCTCACAGCGCAGGTAGTGCCGGTCGTCGCCGGGGGCACCTCCATTAGCCTGGACTGCGACAGCAGTGGACTCTTTACGTTCGGAGGTTGGCCGTGGAGGTCAAGATCGGTATCTCGGATAGCCCGCGTGAGCTCGTGATCAACAGCTCGCAGACCCCGGCGGAGGTCGAGGAGTTGGTGTCCGAAGCGCTGACCGGTGCCAGCGGCGTGGTCGCGCTGGCCGACGAGAAGGGTCGCAAATTCCTGATCCAGGCCGCCAAGGTCGCGTATGTGGAGATCGGCTCGCCGACCGGCGGCAAAGTCGGCTTCGCCGCTGTGTAATTGGCCGAGCTCCGCTCGGCGTGCGGGCGGTGTCTGATGGCCGAGCTCCGCTCGGGTGCGGACCAGGCCCTATTAACCCCTCGAATCAGCCCTCGAGACTCGCGCCTTCGGCGCATGCGCTTCGAGGGCTGATTCGAGGGGCGGGCCTGGTCGTCGCTCGTAAGACTCGCTCCCGACGGGGTTGCGTCGGGAGCGGAGGGGCGGTTCATTTGCGGCAAAAGGACCCCGCACTTGAACGGTGCGGGGTCCTTGCTCAGTCGACCGCATTCCTTTGCGGTCTCTTCTCAGTACACCGGCAGGCTCGGGTCGATCTGGTTGGCCCAGGCGACCACGCCGCCCTGCAGGTGGGTGGCGTCGGCGAAACCGGCGCGCTTGAGTGCGGCGAGGGCCTCCGCGGACCGGATACCGGTCTTGCAGTGCAGCACGATCGGCTTGTTCTGCGGCAGCTCGGCGAGAGCTTCGCCGGACAGGATCCGATCCTTCGGGATCAGCCGGGCGCCATCGATGTGCACGATGTCCCATTCCACCGGTTCGCGCACGTCGATGATCTCGACATCCTTACCACCGTCGATCAGCTCCTTGAGCTCACGCGCGGTGATGGTGGACCCGGCCGCCGCGGCCTGCCCTTCCTCGGAGACCACGCCGCAGAACGCTTCGTAGTCGATCAGCTCGGTGATCGGCTGCCGCTCCGGGTCCCGGCGCAGCTTGATCGTCCGGTAGGTCATATCCAGTGCGTCGTACACCATCAGCCGGCCCAGCAGTGGGTCGCCGATCCCGGTGATCAGCTTGATCGCCTCGGTCACCATGATCGAGCCGATCGAGGCGCACAGCACGCCGAGCACGCCGCCCTCGGCGCAGGAGGGCACCATCCCGGGCGGCGGCGCCTCGGGGTACAGGTCGCGATAGTTGAGCCCGCGGCCGTCGGGGGCGTCCTCCCAGAACACCGACGCCTGGCCCTCGAAACGGTAGATCGAGCCCCATACGTACGGCTTGTGCGCCAGCACCGCCGCATCGTTGACCAGGTAACGGGTGGCGAAGTTGTCGGTACCGTCGAGGATCAGGTCGTACTGCTCGAACAGCTCCACCGCATTGTCCGGCTCCAGCCGGAACTTGTGCAGCCGCACGTCGATGCCCGAATTGATCTCCAGGATGGATTCGCGGGCGCTGTCGGCCTTGGACTTGCCGATATCGGATTGCCCGTGGATGACCTGGCGCTGCAGATTCGAGGCGTCGACCTCGTCGAATTCCACGATGCCCAGCGTGCCGACACCCGCCGCCGCCAGGTACAGCAGCGCCGGCGACCCGAGCCCACCGGCCCCGATCACCAGGATCTTCGCATTCTTCAGCCGCTTCTGACCGTCGACACCCACATCGGGGATGATCAGATGCCGGCTGTAGCGGGCGACCTCGTCCCGGGTTAGCTCCGCCGCCGGCTCGACCAGCGGCGGCAGCGACCCTGTTGCTGACACGTCCTCAACTCCTCGCATCGATTGGCCGATCTCGTGTCAGGTCAACACTGCCGGCCGCGCCGTTCTTCCCCTCCATGGTCGCGCATGCTCAACCACGCGGGTACGGCCAGGGGTTGAACCGGCAGCTCTTACCGTCCTCCGGCACCACACCGTGCGGGTCCAGGGCGGCGATCACATCGTTGTCGGTGCCGAAGGTCTGCTGCATCATCACCGGCGCCAGCCCGCCGTCGGACTCGCACGGTTGATGCTGGTGGTAGCCGATCGCATGGCCGATCTCGTGGTTGATCAGATACTGCCGATAGGAGCCGATATCGCCGTCGAAGGCCAGCGCGCCGCGTACCCAGCGGGCCTCGGAGAGCACCACCCGGTCCAGGCCCGCGTTGTAGCAGGACGAGTCGATCGGGATCTCGAAACCGCACGCATCGCGGGTGGTGTCCCGGGAGGTGAGCGTCACCCGGAAATCCGGGTCGCCGGAATCCACCCGGCGGAAGCCGAAGGCCCGGTCGTGTGCCCAGCTCTTGGGATTGGCCAGGGTCGACTCGACCATCCGGGCCACTGCCTCGTCACCGCCGTAGCCGGTGGTGTCGACGCCGTCCTCGATCTCGACTGTGTAGCGGAACATCCGGTCGGCTCCGGCGCCGACCTCCGATTCGCCCGGGACGACGTGATAGCTGCCCTCACCGGTGCGGGTGAAGGGGCCGCCCTCGGGCAGCATGCCGGTCGGCAGGTCGGCGGGGAATTCGCCGTCACCCGGCGGGGCGCCGATGACGCCGCTCGCGGCGACGTCCGGGCTGAACTCCCCGAACCCCGGGGCGGGCGGCTCGGCGGTGCCGGTGCTGCGCACCGCGTCGACGGCGACGAAGACGGTCACCGCGACCAGGACCGGCAGTGCGTAGGCCCGCCAGCCGTAGGTGGACACGAACCGGCCCAGGGCGCTCTGCTTGCGGGTATCGCGCGGCGGGCGCGGGCTCCGCGGACGATCATCGCCGGCGGTCGGATCCCAGCGGGCCCGCAACGGCTGCCGGGATCGGTTCGCGGGCTGGTACAGGCCCAGCGGGTCGTAGACCTGGAGCTCTTTCGGGCCGGTGGCCGAGGGCTCGGCGGTGCCCGACGAGTCCGCCGATGCGGCACCGATCGAGTCGGCGGTGCCGGGGCGAGCGTCATCGCGCCCGCCGCCGAATGGTCGTCCCGGGCGGTCGGTCACATTGATCAGATTCTCACACCGAGGTCGTCGAGCGCCCACACGGGTTCTCGGCGACTTCCCGGTCATGGGATTGCAACGCCCGGGGAGGTCCAGCCGGCTGGTAGTACAGTTTGCGGGTGAACCACCGGGAAACCCGGCCTGCGGGTATCGTGGGCCGGACCCTGTGCGCACACCTCCGCGTCCTGTGGAACCGACCGAGAGAGCCGAAATGACTGACCTCGTGGACCGAATCACGTCCCGCAGATCGACGACCGAGGCTCCGGCCCGCCGCGGCACCCGGCTTCCCCGGGATGAGCGCCGCCAGCAGCTGCTGGCCGCGGCCAGCGAGGTGTTCGTGCAGCGGGGTTACCACGCCGCCGGGATGGATGAGATCTCCCAGGTGGCCGGGGTCAGCAAGCCGGTGCTGTACCAGCACTTCACGAGCAAGCTGGAGCTGTACCTGGCGGTCCTGCAGAACTACGTCGACATGCTGGTCGCCAGCGTGCGGCAGGCGCTGCGGTCCACCACCGACAACCGGCAGCGGGTCCGGGCCGCGGTGGCCGCGTACTTCGACTTCGTCGACAACGAGATGCAGGGCTTCCGGCTGGTCTTCGAATCCGACCTGACCAGCGAACCGCAGGTGCAGCGCCGGGTGGAGCAGGCCACCGAGGCCTGTGTGGACGCCGTGTACGACCTGGTGGCGCACGATTCCGGGCTGGACCCCTACCGGGCCCGGATCCTGGCCGTCGGGCTGGTCGGCGCCAGCCAGTTCACCGCCCGCTACTGGCTGGAGGCGGCGCGGCCGATCCCGAAGGACGAAGCCGTGGACACCACTGTCGCACTGGCCTGGGGCGGCCTGAAGCACGTTCCGCTGCACCCGACCCCCTGATCCCGGGACGGCCCACCGGCCTTCCCGGCGGGGCCCGGGGCGGTCTCGAACCCGTCTCTGACCGGCGCGGCGTGTCCGGCGCCCGGATGGGTGCGCGATAACGTACGCCCCGTGACTTCTGTGGAACCTCCCGAACATGTGCGTGCCACATTCGGTCTGCGCGAAGTGACGCCGGTGTCGCTGGGGGACTGGGACGGCGGCTGGCGGCTGGGCGATGTGGTGCTCAGCCCGGTGGCCGATCATGCGCGGGCCGCGTGGTCGGCGAAGGTCCGGGAGACGCTGACGGTGGACGGGCTGCGGCTGGCGCGGCCGGTGCGGGCGACCGACGGCCGGTATGTGGTATCCGGGTGGCGTGCCGACACCTATCTGGAGGGCGCCCCGGAGGCCCGGCACGACGAGGTGGTCTCGGTATCGTTGCGGCTGCATCAGGCGACGGCGCGGCTGGAACGGCCGCGATTCCTTTCCCAGCCGCCGGTGGCGCCGTGGGTGGATGTGGATGTGTTCGTGGCCGCGGACCGGGCGGCCTGGGAGCCGATGCCGTTGCGCAGCCTGCGGGCGGGCGGACTGCCCTCGGCGGCCTCGCCCGATGCCGCGCGCAGCCTGGAATTGATCGGCCAGCTGTCCACGCTGCGCCGGGCGGTGCAGGCCCCCGCCCAGCTGGTGCACGGTGATCTGTTCGGCACCGTGCTGTTCGCCGGCCCGCACACCCCCGGACTCACCGACATCACTCCGTATTGGCGGCCGGCGACCTGGGCGGCCGGGGTGATCGTGGTGGATGCCCTGTCCTGGGGCGGTGCCGACGACGGTCTGCTGGAACGCTGGGCGTCGCTGCCGGAGTGGCCGCAGATGCTGTTGCGGGCGCTACTGTTCCGGCTGGCGGTGCACGCGCTGCATCCCCGGTCCACGCCGGAGGCGTTCCCGGGGCTGGCCCGTACCGCGGATATGGTCCGGCTGGTCTTGTGAACCGGCCGGGTATCGCAACGGCGCCGGGGCCGGATCCGATCGATCCGGCCCCGGCGCCGTCCGGGCAGGGGAATCAGACGCTGGCGTAGGCCAGCGACGGGACCCGCGACACCGCGAAGCTGGACCGCAGGTAGCACCACCAGGTGGCCCCGGCCATCACCAGGAACAGCGCGGCGTAGCCCCAGAAGGCCGGCGTCATCGAGCCGAAGTTGGTATTGGACAACCGCAGTGCCTGCTGCAGCAGGAAGCCGCCGAAGGCGCCGACCGAACCGATCACGCCGATCGCCGCACCGGCCTGCCGCTTGGCCGATTCGACCGCCTGGGCCGCATCCAGGCCGTTCGCGACGGCGGCCTGCTTGCCTTCGGCGGCGAAGATCATCGGGATCATCCGGTAGCAGGAGCCGTTGCCGACCCCGGTGAGCACGAACAGGCCCAGGAAGGTCACCAGGTACAGCGGGAAGCTGTGCAGTTGCAGGGCCGCCATGATCAGCGCGACCGCACCGGCCATCGAAACGAACACGTAGGTGGTGATCTTGGCGCCGCTGCCGATCTTGTCGGCCAGCCAGCCGCCGAACGGGCGGGAGAAGGATCCGACGAACGCACCGAGGAAGGCGAGGTTGCCGAGCGCGGTGATCCAGCCGATCTCGGTGAGCTCGGGGAAGTTGGCCTTGATCAGGGTGGGGAAGGCGAAGGAGAAGCCGATGAAGGAACCGAACGTGCCGATGTAGAGGAACGCCACGATCCAGGTGTGCCGGTTGGTCAGGGCCAGCTTGTAGGATTTCCCGTCGGACTTGGCGCTGGCAATGCTGTCCATGTACCGCATCGCACCGAGCACACCCAGGATGATGAACGGCACCCACACCAGCACCGCCAGGGTGATGCCGAGCCGGTACCCGGCCGGATCCTTGGCCAGGATGGCGGTGCCGACGGTGATCATCAGCGGTGCGATCAGCTGGGTCTGCGAGACGCCGAGGTTACCGCCGGCCGCGTTGATCCCGAGCGCGGTGCCCTTCTTGCCCTCCGGGAAGAAGAACGAGATGTTCGCCATCGAGGACGAGAAGTTGCCGCCACCGACACCGGCGAGCGCGGCCAGCAGCAGGAACACCCACATCGGAGTGTCCGGCTGATTCACGAAGAACGCGGTGCCGAGGGTGGGTACCAGCAGCAGGCCGGCGCTGAACATGGTGAACGCCCGGCCGCCCCATTTGGGGATGGCGAAGGTGTACGGCACCCGCAGCGCGGCGCCGACCAGGGTCGGGGTGGAGGTGAGCAACAGGGCGTTGCTGATGGCGGCCGGGTCGCCGTCTCCGAGGCCCGCCAGGAAGGGGAAGCCGGCCAGTCCCATGGTGGTGACGATGGAGCCCCAGATGACCCACACGCTGAACCCGAGGTTCTCGGCGAACACCGAGAAGGCCAGGTTCTTCTTGGCGGTCTTCTCGCCGCCGTTCGCCCAGAACTGCGGATCGTCCGGTCTCCAGTCGGTGAGCCAGCGTCCGCGTCTGCGGAACTCGAACGCCGGGGCATCGGCCGGTGTCTCGGTCTGCTGGCCGGTGGCAGCTGCTGCGGTCATCGGCTTCCTCTCGATCTGGCCCGTACGGCCCGTCGATTCCGGGTGCGGATGCACTTCGTCGAACGGGCGTCGAACCGCTGACTTACGGTCGGGACAACCGTATGAGCCGGTTGTTGCCTGCCGATGGCCCGCGATGACGTTCGAGGGAAAATCGCCTCACACGGAAAAAATCCGATGGTGATTTCAGCGAGCGTCGGGATACTCTGCGATGAGGGAGCCGAGGAAACACCGGGTGGCCTGCATGGCGCGTTCTGGATCGCCGTCGATCACCGCCTGGACCAATTCCGTGTGTTCGGCGTCATAGGAATCGTCGGATTTGCTGGTTCGTGCCCGGATGACATGTTCGATCGCCGGTAGCAGCGAATCGTAGAACTCCAGATATACGGCGTTGTGGCTGGCGACCACCACGGCCCGATGCAGTTCGACGTCGGCCGCGATCGCGGCGGGATCGGGGATGTCCCAGCGGCGGTTGCTGCGTTCGGCCAGCAGCCGGCGCAGATTGGCCACATCGGTGTCGTCGCGGCGCTGCGCGGCCAGGCCGGCGGCCGTGGTGTCGAGTGCCTGGCGCAGTTCGAGCACATCGCGCTCTTCCGCGTCGGCGAAGTATTTGGCCAGGGTGCCGCCGACCTCGGAGGTGGCGATCACATAGGTGCCCGAGCCCTGGCGGCGTTCCAGCATCCCGGCGTGGACCAGGGCTTGGACCGCCTCCCGGACGGTGTTGCGGCCGGTGCCGGTGAGCTCGGTCAGTTCGGGTTCGGTGGGGATTCGCCTGCCGACAGGCCAACGGCCGGACCGGATTTCGGCCCGAAGCTGCTCGGTGACCTGGGCGATGAGGCTGGTTCGCCGGACGGGTTGCACGAGCAACAGGGTACCGCTGCTCACAATCCCATTGCCCAGATGATTGGGTCATCCTATGATTTCCGGGTGACCGCGACCCTCTCCGACCCCGAAACCACCCGCGCTCCGGCCGGCACCGGCCTGCCTGCCAACCCGCCGATGTCGGCCCGGGCCCGCCTGGAAGGGCGGCTGCTCGTCCTCTCGGCGATCGTGCTGTCGGCACTGACGCTGCGCGTCGCGGTCACCTCCTTCAGCCCGCTGGCCGACCGCATCGGTGCCGAACTGGGCTACGGTACGGCCGTCATCGGCGTGTTCGGCATGATCCCGACCGCGATGTTCGCGCTGTCCGGCCTGCTCACCCCGCTGCTGGTGCGCCGGATCGGCCTGGAGCCCACCGCCCTGGTCGCCATGCTGCTGGCCGGAACCGGAATCCTGGCCCGCGCCTTCGTCGCCGGCACCGGTGAGCTGCTGGGCTTCTCCGCGGTGGCCCTGGTGGGGATGGGCATCGGCAATGTGGTGATTCCGCCGCTGGTCAAGCGCTATTTCCCGGACCGGCTCGCGGTGGTCAGCTCGCTCTACATCGTGATGGTCCAGCTGGGCACGGTGGTGCCCGCTTTCACCGCGGTGCCGCTCGCCGACAGCCACGGCTGGCGGGTCTCGCTCGGTGTCTGGGCATTGATCGGCTTCGCTGCGGCACTGCCCTGGCTGGGTGTGCTCCGTGACCGGCCGGGCTCCCGGAGCGGGGAGCCCGAGGTCGCGGCCGCGCCGGCCGCCGCGCCGGCCCGCCCGATCACCCGGTCGCCGCTGGCCTGGGGGATGGCCGGGATGTTCGGGATGACCTCACTGATCACCTACTCCCTGTTCGCCTGGCTGCCGGCCGTGTTCGCCGACGCGGGTGCCGGCGATACCTTCGGTGGCGCGATGGTCGGCCTGTTCTCGCTGCTCGGGCTGGTGGCCGCGCTCAGCGCGCCCAGCATCGTCTCCCGGTTGCGCAATCCGTTCCCGGTGGTGGTGGGCTGTGCGGCGCTGTTCCTGACCGCCTTCGCCGGCCTGCTGCTCGCGCCGATGAGTGCGCCGGTGCTGTGGGTGGTGCTGCTGGGGCTCGGGCCGAGCACCTTCCCGATGGCGCTGACGCTGATCAACTACCGCACCCGCACCCCGCAGGGTTCGGCGGCGCTGTCCGGGTTCACCCAGGGCGTCGGCTACGCCGTCGCCTGCATCGGTCCGGTGCTGTTCGGCATGCTGCACACCGCCACCGGCGAATGGCTCGCGCCGTTCGGGATGCTCACCGTCGCGATCGGCGTCCTGCTGCTGGGTGCCTGGCAGGCCTGCAAGCCGCGGACCCTCGAGGACACCCTCGAATAGGACCGGCCGCCTTCCCGTCGCCTCCGGTGCCGGAATTTCTCTCCGCTCGAGTTGCGCGGCGGTGAGATCCGGGCAATGCTGTCTCCCGACCCGAATCTCACCGCCGACTCTTCGGGCATCCAGCCGTTTCGACATGTGCGGAAACCGTCGTGTCACATGCCCGAAACATCTCACGCCGATATTCGCGACCGGGTGAGAAACCGTTGATTCGCGCGACATTTTCGGCAGCATTCCGGCAATACCGATTTCCTACCGTAGGGCCAACGCATTGTTGGGAGGCCCTACTTGAGCACGCTGAAGCGAAACCACGACATCGAGCACTGGGACGCCGAAGATGTCGCGGCCTGGGAAGCCGGTGGCAAGGATGTCGCCAAGCGCAACCTGATCTGGTCGGTCATCGCCGAGCACGTCGGTTTCTCGGTCTGGTCCATCTGGTCGGTCATGGTGCTGTTCATGCCGTACGACCAGTTCCACATCGACGCCGGAGGCAAGTTCTTCCTGGTCGCGGTGTCCACGCTGACCGGTGGCTTCCTGCGGATCCCCTACACCGTGGCCACCGCGAAGTTCGGCGGGCGCAACTGGACCATCATCAGCGCCGCCATGCTGCTGGTGCCCACCCTGCTGGCGCTGTACTTCATCAACCAGCCGGGCACCTCCTACACCACCTTCCTGATCATCGCGGCGTTCGCGGGTATCGGCGGCGGCAACTTCGCCTCGTCGATGACCAACATCAACGCCTTCTATCCGCAGCGGCTCAAAGGCTGGGCGCTCGGGGTCAACGCCGGCGGCGGCAACATCGGCGTACCGGTGATCCAGCTGATCGGCCTGCTGGTGCTGGCCACCCTCGGCCCCGACTACGCCTCGATCATCTGCCTGGTCTACCTGGTGTTCATCGTGCTGACCGGCATCGGCGCCGCGCTGTACATGGACAACCTGAAGAACCAGCAGGCCGACATGTCGTCGATGCGGGAGGCGCTGAAGATCCCGCAGTCCTGGGCGATCGCCTTCCTCTACATCGGCACCTTCGGTTCGTTCATCGGCTACAGCTTCGCCTTCGCCCAGGTCCTGAAGATCAGCTTCGCTGCCGGTGGCGACACCGCGGTCCAGGCTTCGCTGCACGCGGCGCAGATCGCCTTCCTCGGCCCGCTGCTGGGATCGCTGTCGCGCCCCTACGGCGGTAAGCTCGCCGACCGGATCGGGGGCAGCAAGGTCACCGTCGGGACGTTCTTCGCCATGATGGGCGCCGCGGGGCTGGTGATCGCGGCCAGCTCGCTGGCCGACCGTAACGGCGGGGTCGCCGACGGTGGGGTGATGGCCCTGCTGGTCGCCGGTTTCATCGCGCTGTTCCTGCTCTCCGGCTTCGGCAACGGGGCGGTCACCAAGATCATCCCGTCGGTGTTCGACGCCAAGTCCAGGAGCCGCGCCGGGACCCCGGCCGAACAGGCCGCCTGGTCGCGTAACACCTCCGGTGCACTGATGGGCTTCGTCGGTGCGGCCGGCACCCTCGGCGGCGTCGGTATCAACATGGCGCTGAAGACCTCGTACTCGACCACGCAGTCGGCCACCACCGCATTCTGGGTATTCCTCGCCTTCTACGTGATCTGCGCTTCGGTCACCTACCTGGTGTTCCTGCGCCGGCCCACCGCTGCCGTCCCGGCCGGCGCCACTTCCAGCCGTTCCGATTCCACCGCAGCCGACAGCGACGTCGTGGTGGAAGCCGAGAGCTTCGTCCTCGAGGCGGAGGAGGCAGCCCGCTCCTCCCGCCCGTCGTCCTACCGCGGCCCGTCGGCCGGCGCCTGACGCCCGCACCGTTCCAGGAGGTCATCGAAATGAACCCCACCGTCGCACCCAGCGATCGCAAGACCGTCGTGGTCGTCGGCCACGGGATGGTCGGACACCGCTTCGTCGAGGCACTGCGCTCTCGGGACGAAGCCGGCCAGTGGCAGATCGTCGTGCTGTCCGAGGAAGCCCTGCCCGCCTACGACCGGGTCGGCCTGTCGTCCTATGTGGGCAGCTGGGATTCCGAACAGCTCGCCCTGCCCGGCAACCGCTACGACGGCGACGACCTCGTCGACCTGCGGCTCGGCCAGCGCGGTGAGACCATCGACCGCGCCGCGAAGACCGTCACCACCCGCTCCGGCGAGGTGATCGGCTACGACGCGCTGGTGATGGCGACCGGTTCCTACGCGTTCGTCCCGCCGGTACCGGGCCACGATCTGCCGGAATGCTTCGTCTACCGCACCATCGACGACCTCGACGGCATCCGGGCGGCGGCCGAGGCGGCGGGACCGGGCGCGCACGGTGTCGTCATCGGTGGTGGTCTGCTCGGCCTCGAGGCCGCCAAGGCGCTGCAGCAGCTGGGGATGACCCCGCATGTCGTCGAATACAACAACCGGCTGATGCCGGCCCAGGTCGACGACGGCGGCGGCGCGATCCTGGAGAAGCTGGTCACCGAAATCGGCCTGACCGTGCACACCGGAGTCGGCACCGCGAAGATCGAACAGGTCACCGAGACCGGCGGCAAGGTCAAGCTGACCCTGTCCGACGAATCCGAGCTGGAGGCCTCGCTGGTGGTCTTCTCGGCCGGTATCCGCCCGCACGATGCGGTGGCGAAGGAAGCGGGCCTGGCGGTCGGCGAGCGCGGTGGCATCCTCACCGACCTGGGCATGCAGACCTCCGACCCGGATATCTACGCGATCGGTGAATGCGCCGCCGTGGAAGGTGTCTGCTACGGCCTGGTCGCTCCCGGCTACACCACCGCCGAGATCGTCGCCGACCGGCTGCTCGGCGGCAGCGGCGAATTCCCGGGCGCGGACATGTCCACCAAACTGAAGCTGATGGGCGTCGACGTCGCCTCCTTCGGCGATGCGCACGGCAGCACCGACGGTGCGCTGTCGGTGGTGCTGCACGACGCCGCCAAGGGCACCTACGCCAAGCTGGTCATCTCCGACGACGCCCAGACCCTGCTGGGCGGCATCCTGGTCGGCGACGCCAGCCAGTACGCGGCACTGCGCCCGCTGGTCGGCAGCCCGCTGCCGGCCGAGCCCGCGGCGCTGATCTCACCGGCCGGTGCCGAACTGGGTGCCGACGCGCTGCCCGACGATGCGCAGATCTGTTCCTGCAACAACGTCAGCAAGGGCGCGATCTGCGGGGCCATCGAGGACGGCGCCTGCGATATCGCAGGCGTCAAGAGCTGCACCAACGCCGGCACCAGCTGTGGTGGCTGTGTGCCGATGATCAAGAAGCTGCTCGAGCAGTCCGGTGTGGAGATGTCCAAGGCGCTGTGCGAGCACTTCGAGCAGTCGCGTGCCGAACTGTTCGACATCGTCGCGGTGACCGGAATCCGGACCTTCTCCGAGCTGATCGCCAAGTACGGCACCGGCCTGGGCTGTGACATCTGCAAGCCCACCGTCGCCTCGATCCTGGCCTCCACCTCCAGCGACCACATCCTGGACGGCGAACAGGCCGCCCTGCAGGACACCAACGACCACTTCCTGGCCAACCTGCAGAAGAACGGCACCTACTCGGTGGTGCCGCGGATGCCCGGCGGTGAGGTCACCGCCGAGCAGCTGATCACCATCGGTGAGGTGGCCAAGGAATTCGGGCTCTACGTCAAGGTCACCGGCGGGCAGCGGATCGACATGTTCGGTGCCCGGGTCGAGCAGCTGCCGCAGATCTGGCAGCGCCTGGTCGACGCCGGCATGGAATCCGGGCACGCCTACGGCAAGTCGCTGCGCACGGTGAAGAGCTGTGTCGGTTCCACCTGGTGCCGGTACGGCCAGCAAGATTCGGTCGGGATGGCCGTACTGCTGGAGAAGCGCTACCGGGGCCTGCGTTCCCCGCACAAGCTCAAGCTGGCCGTCTCCGGTTGCGCCCGCGAATGCGCCGAGGCGCGGGGCAAGGACGTCGGCGTGATCGCCACCGAGAACGGCTGGAACCTCTACGTCGGCGGTAACGGCGGCCTCACCCCGAAGCATGCGGTGCTGCTGGCCGGCGAGCTCGACGACGAGACGTTGATCAAGTACATCGACCGGTACCTGATGTTCTACATCCGCACCGCCGACCGGCTGCAGCGCACCGCGCCCTGGCAGGAGGCCCTGGAGGGCGGCATGGACTACCTGAAGGCCGTCGTCTGCGACGACAGCCTCGGCATCGCCGCCGACCTGGAGGCCGCTATGGCCAAACATGTCGAGGGTTACCGCGACGAATGGGCCGCGGTGCTCGAGGATGAGGAGAAGCTCTCCCGGTTCGTGTCCTTCGTCAATGCCCCTGACGAAGCCGATCCGACCATCAACTTCGACGACAGCGGGGAACGCAAGGTGCCGGTGTTGCTCGGCGTGCCCACCATGCCCGGAGGCGGTAGCGGAGCGTGACCACGGAGGGCGTGGTGGGTGCGCCGCATCGGACACAGCGTGCCCACCATGCCCGGAGGCGGTAGCGGAGCGTGACCGCCACTGTGGGATCCACCACGCGCACGCATGAGAAATAGGGGCTTAACCGAGCGGAAACAGGGCGCCGGTACCAATGAGTAAGGCGTTCGGAGGAGGAACCGATGACCGTTGTCGATACACCCAGCATCACCCCGGAGACGGCCACCGGCTGGACGCAGGCCTGCCGGCTCGACCATTTGATCCCCGGCCGCGGTGTCGCGGTCCTGCTGCGCGGCGGCCGCCAGGCAGCGTTGTTCCTGCTGGCCGACGGCACCCTGGCCGCGGTCGGCAATATCGACCCGTTCGGGCGGGCGGCGGTCATGTCCCGCGGCATCGTCGGTGACCGCGGTGGCGTCCCGATCGTGGCGTCGCCACTGTTGAAGCAGCCGTTCTCGCTGATCGACGGTCGCTGCCTGGACGACGACTCGGTGGCACTACCGGTCTACGGCGTGCGCGTCGCCGACGGCATCGTCGCGATCAGCAACGAGCCGGTTTCGGCTCTCGACTCGGATGGCTGAATTCATGAGAACTGACCCCACGAGTACTCCCGACCACATCGGCGCCTGCCTGGCCGGTTTCACCATCGGTGTCACCGCCGCGCGGCGGGCCGAGGAATTCGCCACCATCCTGCAGCGCCGCGGCGCAACGGTGGTTTCCGCCCCGGCGATCCGGATCATCCCGCTCGCCGACGACACCGAACTGGCCCGGGTGACCGAACAGCTGATCGCCGATCCGCCGCAGATCACCGTGGCGACCACCGGGATCGGCTTCCGCGGCTGGATGGAGGCGGCCGAGGGTTGGGGCCTGGCCGAGGACCTGCGCAACACCCTCGCCGGAACCCGAACCCTCGCCCGCGGGCCGAAGGCCAAGGGCGCCATCCGCGCGGCGGAGCTGCGCGAGGAATGGTCGCCGGCCTCGGAATCGTCGGCGGAGGTGCTCGATCACCTGCTCGCGGAGGGCGTCGAGGGCGTGCGGATCGCGGTGCAGCTGCACGGCGCGACCACCGAATGGGAACCCGTTCCGGATTTCTGCGAGGTGCTGCGCTGCGCCGGTGCCGATGTGGTTCCGGTGCCGGTGTACCGGTGGGAGCCGCCGGCCGACCGGGCGCCGATGGACCAGATGATCGACTCGATCATCTCCGGCAGCCTGGACTGTGTCACCTTCACCAGCGCACCCGCGGTGGCCTCGCTGCTGATGCGGGCCAAGGAGACCGGTCTACTGGAGACGGTGCTGCAGGCGCTGCGCGGGCGGGTACTGGCTGCGTGCGTGGGCCCGATCACCGCGGCCCCGCTGGAGGAACTCGGGGTGCCTACGACCATGCCGGGCCGGGCCCGGCTGGGTGCGCTGGCCCGCCATGTCGCCGAGGAACTGCCGCGGCGCGCGAACCGGATTCATGCGGCCGGCCACCAGATCAGTGTGCGCGGCGGTTGCGTCGTCGTGGACGGGGAAGTGCGGCAGCTGGCGCCCGCGCCGATGGCGCTGATGCGTTCGCTCGCCCGGCAGCCCGGCCGGGTGGTGTCCCGGGAGGACCTGCTGGCGGCGCTGCCCGGCGGCGGTGACGACACCCATGCCGTGGAGACGGCGATCGCCCGGCTGCGGGCCGGGCTCGGTGCCCCCAAGACGATCCAGACCGTCGTCAAGCGCGGCTACCGGCTGGCCCTGGATGCCGCCGAATGCAACGATTCGTCGCCGCGGCCGCCGGTGCAGCCGCCGCACGCGGCCGGGCTGGGTGCCCCGGCCCGGGCGCCGCGATACGCCCAGCCGATGGGGGCGTGGTGAACGCCGCGCGGCCGGGCGATCCGGCCCTGGTGTTGGTGGCGCACGGCACCCGGAGCACCCGTGGCGTCGAGATGATCGCGGCGCTCGCCGAAGCCGTCGCCGCGGAGCTGGGGGCCGCGGCGCCGGCCGGTGCGGGTTCGGCACCGAATCCGGTGCTGCGTACTGCCTTCGTCGATGTTCTCGGCCCCTCGCCGTCCGAGGTGCTGCGTGACCTGTCCACCGAATCCGGTGCGGCCGTCCTGGTCCCGGCATTCCTGGCCTCCGGCTACCACGTGTATCAGGATGTGCCGCGCGAGGTCGCCGAGAGCGACCACCCCGCGGTGGCGGTGACGCCGGCCATGGGACCGGATCTCGCTCTTGCCGACGTGCTGGCGGTGCGGCTGCGGGCGGCCGGCTGGCGGCCGGGCGACGCCGTCGTGTTCGCCGCCGCCGGTTCGTCGGATGCCCGGGCGCGTAGCGATGTGCGCCGGGCCGCCGGACTGCTCGCCGAACGCCTCGGTACCCGTGTGGAAATCGGCTACGTCGCAACCGGCGCCCCGAAGGTGCCCGAGGTGGTCACCCGGCTCCGCGAATCCGGCGCCGAGCGGGTGTTCATCGCCTCCTATCTGCTCGCCCACGGCCTGTTCCACCAGCGCCTGTACGATGCCGGGGCCGACGGAGTGGCCGAACCTCTCGGCGTACATCCGGCCGTGGTCCGGCTGATCGTCGACCGCTACCGCGCCGCCGTCCGCGAATTGGTGCCCTCCGCCTGCGGCTGAGCCACGGCGTCCGGCCGCGGGGTGGCGTATCCCCTTTGAGCCGCGGAGTGGTCGAACGCCGCCAGTCGCGGTGTCGTGGTGGAAGCGCATCCACGGAGCGTTCCGAGGTATGCCGGTCGGCCCGGCGCTCGAGTTGTGGTGGTGTGGCGGATGCAGTGCGGAGTATCTGGTACTTCGAGTGCCCCGGCTGATCGGGCCACTGTCCGTGGCCGTGGAGCCGCTGGCTGGGATGGCTCCGCGGCAGGCTGTTCGGCCGCGCCGAGCCGGGAGGGAGTCCGGCCCGGTCGAACCTGCCGAGTCGCGGTGGCTCGGCGGACGCGCATCCACGGAGCGTTCCGAGGCAGGCTGGTCGGCCCGGTGCGTGAGTTGCGGTGGTGTGGCGACTGCTGCGCACGGCTGGGGGTGAGTGGGCGCCGGTGGTCTGCCCGCGGAGCGGATGATGCGGCGGCTGACAGGTGGCCGGCGAGTGCCGATTCCCGACACTTTCGTCCGATAGGGGCCCGAATCGGGATCCGCCGGACGTAAGTGTCGGAATACGGCAGCCGGCTTCTCGGTCGTCGGCTCGAACCGGCGTCAGTCGAGTTCGCCGACGGTGAGCCGGGTGGCTGCGGCGATCAGGTCGTTGCTGGGTTCGGCGTCCGGTTCGGATTTCGAGGACAGCACCGCGAGTACCAGTGGATCTCGGCCCGGCGGCCAGGTCACCGCGACATCCAGTGCGGATCCGTAGGCGGGGGTGCCGGTTTTGTCGCCGACCCGCCAGTCGTCGGGCAGGCCCGCCCGGATGCGGGCGTCGCCGGTCCGGTTGCCGACCAGCCAGGTGGTCAGTTGTTCGCGTTCGGCATCGCCGAGCACGTCCCCGGTGACCAGGGTCCGATAGTCGGTGGCGAGCGCCTCGGGGGTGGTGGTATCGCGCTCGTCGCCCGGAATCGCCGAGTTCAGTTCGGTCTCCCAGCGGTCCAGCCGCGAGGTGTCATCGCCGATCGAACGCAGGAATTCGGTGAATCCGGCCGGGCCGCCGAGCAGTTTCAGCAGCTGGTTGCCCGCGGTGTTGTCGGACACCGTGATGGCGGCGTCGCACAGTTCGGTGACGGTCATGCCATCTGTGACATGCTGCTCGGTCACCGGCGAATACTCGACCAGATCCGTTGCCGGGTAGTGAATCACCCGATCGAAATAGCCGGTGGACAGCGGATGGTCGCGCAGCAGCGCGCCGCAGGCGAGTCCCTTGAAGGTGGAGGCCATCGCGAACCGTTCGTCGGCTCGATATGCCACCGTGGCGCCGGTACCGGTGTCGATGGCGAAAACGCCCAGGCGGGCGTCGTATTCGCGTTCCAGGTCGGCGAACGAGGCCGAGAGATCGGCCGTCGCCGGGGTGGTGGCGCCGGTCGTGGTCGTCGCCGAATCCGAAGCGCTGCCGCACGCGGCGGCGCCGGACAGGACCACGGCCGCCGCACCGGCGGCCAGGATGCGTTCGAGGATTTTCACCTCCGCAGAACATCACGCGCCGCCGACCGGACACAATGGTTTCATGGCGTTCGACGAGGATCTCGCGGACCGGGTCCGGGCGGCGCTGCCGGCCGGGTCCTTCCCGGTGGAGAAGCGGATGTTCGGCGGTCTGGCGTTTCTGATCGACGGGCATATGGCGGTGGCGGTGAGCCGCCGGGACGGGCTGATGGTCCGGGTGGACCCGGATGCCGGTGAAGAGCTACTCGCCGCGGGCGAGGCCGAGCCGATGGTGATGCGCGGGCGCGAACTCCGCGGCTGGCTCCTGGTCCCCGCGGACCGGCTGGACGACGAGGAAGCGCTGCGCATCTGGGTTCGGCGGGGGACCGGCTACGTGGCGACACTGCCGCCGAAATAGTCGCCGGGGCCGGTGTGCTCGGGTTCCGGCAGTCGGCTGGGTGCCGACGAGACAGCCCGTAGTCCCCGGTTCGGCGGTTGTCCCGATGGGTAGCCGGTGGCCCCTGGTCCGGCGGGAGCGGCGTTCGCCGCTTCGACCGGAGGTGCTGTCGACAGTGGTGTTGCATGGAGCAGCTGCCGGTGATGTCGTGTGGTGGATTCCGGACACGGGAACGGGCTACCGGCCGGATCGGCGGCGCGAACCCGGCGACGCCCGGAAGGGCGGTATCCACCGGCCGCGGCGAGGTGGTTCGACACGCTTTAGGCTGGAAGTCGAGGTTTCGAACAGAAGGGGGCGCATCGTGTCCGACAACAAGCCGGGTGGATGGCCGGAGCCGGGTGATCCGCAGAATCCGGGTGGCGGGCCGCAGCCGTATCCGGGTGACGGGCCCACAGGCTGGTCCGGAGCCGGTGCGAGCGAGTATCCCGGCGCGCCCGAGCCGTATCCCGGTGGTGCGCCTGGTGCCGCCCCCGGTGGCGGCCCCGAACCGTATCCGGCGTGGAACCCGGTGCCGCAGGCGGTGCCGCGGGAGATTCCGCAGACCGTGATGGTGGCGTTCTACCTGATGCTCGCCGGTGCGGTATTCACGATTCTCGGGACGTTGGTCGGCTTCGCCGAGTTCGACGATATCCGCGAACAGTTGCAGGCCGACACCGATGAGGTGTTCACCGAATCCCAGCTGGATGCCATGGTCTACGGGAGCATCGGCGTCGGCGTCTTCATCTCGCTGGTCCAGGCCGGGTTGTGGGTGTGGATGGCATTCGCGAATCGTGCCGGGAAGAACTGGGCCCGGATCACCGGAACCGTGTTCTTCGGAATCAACCTGCTGTTGTTCGTGGTGAGCCTGGCCGGCGCGAGCCTGGTCGAGGGTGCGGTCACGACGTTGTCGATGATCTTCAGTATCGTCCTGATCGCCATCGGCCTGGCAGCGGTCGTCGCGTTGTGGCACAAGCAGTCGGCACCCTACTTCGCGCCCGCACCGCCACCCGGCTACCAGCCGTATCCGACGTACCCGCCGCAGCCCTGATCGGGCTGCACTTCACCCTCCGCGGATGAGGCGTGGCCCGATACCGGCGGCCGATGATGGCGGTACCGGGCCCCGAACTCCGCAGGAGGACGAACACGATGGCAGCGCCGATGCGGTACCGGTTCGTCGTCGAAGGCGAGCTGACCGAACGCGCGCTCGCGGCCTTCCCGGAACTGACCCGCAGCGACCGCTCGGCCCCCGGCTCGACCACCCTGTTCGGCACCATGGCCGACCACACCGCCATCCGCGGAGTCCTGGCCCGCATCGACGTCCTCGGCCTCACCCTGATCGGAATGGACCGCCTCCCCGACTGACCGCCTTCGTAGGACTCCGTAGGCGGCGTTCGCCTGCCGGTCCCTGCACCACCTGCCTCAGTGGTAAATAATAAGTCAATCTATAATAAGTACGATTATAATTGAATCCATGCAGAAGCCGACAACCATGTTCGATCGTGATCACGAGTGGTCCGAACTGACTCGCTTCGCCACCCATCCGGGCCCTGGGCCGGCCCTCGGTATCGTTTCGGGGCGGCGCCGGCAGGGCAAGACCTTCCTGCTCGATGCGGTATGCGAGGCAACAGGGGGGTTCTACTTCGCAGCGACGGAGGCAACCGAAAAAGAGTCGCTGCATCAGTTCGGCACCGCCCTGTCGCACTATCTGGGCGAGCCGGTTCCACGCAGGTTCGACGGCTGGCCGGCAGCGATCGAAACGCTGATGGCCATCGCCGGCGAGGGGCATCCGGTCCCAGTAGTCATCGATGAGTTCCCATACCTGGCGAAGGCATCACCCGAGCTGCCGTCGCTGATCCAACGTGCCTTCGACCCCTCCGGCCGACGTCGCGCGACACCGGTGCGGCTGTTGCTGTGTGGTTCGGCGCAGTCGTTCATGAACAAGCTGTTGGTGGGGAGCGCGCCGCTACGCGGGCGGGCAAGTCTCGAGCTGATCGTTCCGACGCTCGACTATCGTCTGGCGCGCGAGTTCTGGGAGATCGATGACCTCGAGCTGGCCTTCCGGGTCAACGCGGTAGTCGGCGGCACGCCGGCGTACCGCCGCGAATACACCCTCGGTGACACACCGGCCGACCTGGACGACTTCGGCCCATGGGTGGTACGCAATGTGCTGAACTCGGCGAGGCCGTTGTTTCGCGAGGCACGGTTTCTGCTGGCCGAGGAGTCGGAGCTGCGGGATACGGCTCTCTACCACGGAGTTCTCGCCGCGATAGCCGAGGGAAACAACACCCGCGGCGGGATCGCGAGCTTCCTGGGCCGCAAGTCCACGGACCTCGGCCATCCACTGACCGTCCTGGAGGACGTCGGCATGATCGTTCGTGAGCAGGATGCTTTCCACAGTCGACGCTCCAGCTACCGGATCACCGAGCCGTTGCTGGCGTTCTACCACTCCATCATGCGCCCCGAGTGGAGTGATCTCGAGCGGCCCGGCCACGCCGACGACGTGTGGGAACGGTCGCTGGGCGCATTCAGCTGTCACATCCTCGGTCCGCACTTCGAACACCTCGCCAGAACCTGGAGTCGGTGGCACGCATCACCCGGAACCTTGGGCGGGCAGCGGATTCGGGTGCAATCCGGCGTACTCCCGGATCCGGTGGCCAAGACCGGTCACCAGCTCGACGTGGTCGTCGTCGGACGCGATCGAGCCGGTGCCGAACGGATTCTTGCCATCGGTGAAGCCAAGAGCCATGCGATCGTCGGTGACAGTCATCTGAATCGCCTCGACCGGATTCGGGAGCTGTTGGCGCAGCGTGACCCACGAGCCTCGCACGATACGAAACTGTTGTTGTTCACCGGCCACGATTTCACGCCGGAACTCGAGCGCACCGACCGGGTTCGCGCCGATGTGGAGCTGATCGGCCTGGAACGGCTGTATCGCGGGGATTGATCAGCGGCGTCCTGCCCCGCACCCAGCCGCACCGGTACTGGACAGGATGCCGACACGGACCCGTTCGGCGGTCGTCCGGAGAGTCCCGGTTCACTACCATTTCCCCTGAGTAGGCCAGGTGTACCCGCAGTACCGGCCCGCAGGCCGGCCAGTCCAGGGAGTCGGGGTGGCGTGTGATGTCGGAGCCGGCGGTCGAGGTGCGGGAACACTGTGGTGGGGTGCCGGATACCCATATCGAGCCGGTGCGGCAGCCGGCGGCGCAGCAGGTGCTCGATGCGGCGTGGGCGGCAGGTGCGGGCGATACCGTACTGGTGACCGGGCCGGCCGGCACCGGCAAGACGGTCCTGCTGGCGGACTGGGCCCGGCGGCTGCCTCGCGGCACGGTGGGCTGGTACACGGTGCCCGAGGCGGTCACCGGCGGCGATTTCTGGGCGGCGCTCGCCGAGCACCTGTCGGTGCGTGTTGCCGACCCCGACGGTGCCGAGCCACAACCACCGACCGGCCCACCGGCCCGGCTGCTGGCGGCACTGTCCGAACGGGCGGCGCCGACGGTCCTGATCCTCGACAATGCCCAGGCGATCAGCGATCCGCTGATCCTGGCCGGGCTGGAACATCTGCTCACGGGGCTACCGGCGGGCCGGACCGTGGTGCTCGCCGGCCGGTACGACCCGCCGCTGCACTGGCATCTGCTGGAACTGACCGGCCGGCTGTACCGGATCCGGGCCCGGGAGCTGGCCCTGGATGCGCCCCGGATCGCCGAGCTGTTCGCACAGCACGACTGCCGACTGACCCACGCCGAACAGGACCGCGTCCTCGATCTCACGCAGGGATGGGCCGCACTGGTCCGGATCGCCGCGATCTATCTCGCCACCCACGACGACAACCGCCCGGCGGCGCTGGCCGGGCTGGCACACGCCCCGCATGCGGTGACCGACTTCCTGGTCGCCGAGCTGCTCGAGGCACTGCCCGCCACCACCCGCCGGTTCCTGGTCGACACCGCGGTCGCCGACCGGCTGTGCCCCGAACTCGCCGCCGAACTGGCCGGACCGGCGGCACCGGCGATCCTGGACGAGCTGATCCGGACCAACTTCCCCATGCAGTCGGTGGTCCGGGACGGCCGCCCGTGGTTCTCCTGCCACCCGATGCTGCGGACCTATCTGCTGGCCGAACTCAGCCGCAGCGCCCCGGAGCGCCGCGCTGCGCTGCACCGGCAGGCCGCCGACTGGTTCATCGGCACCGGCCGCCCCGCCGGCGCCCTCGAACATCTGCTC
This sequence comes from Nocardia sp. KT25-26, assembly GCF_056627695.1. Classification (NCBI taxonomy): domain Bacteria; kingdom Bacillati; phylum Actinomycetota; class Actinomycetes; order Mycobacteriales; family Nocardiaceae; genus Nocardia; species Nocardia sp. KT25-26. The sequence goes on from NZ_CM152813.1 coordinate 1,572,717, forward strand.
GCGGAACCCGGGCCGGCGCCGGCCCGGCTGGGTGCCTTCGTCCGGGACCACGGGCTGCGGCTGGTCCTGACCGGTACCGGGCCGAGGCTGCTGGCGGCCGTCGACCGGGTCCCGGGGCTGGCGGACGATCCGTTCGTCGCTCTGCTGCGGGTGCTGACGGCCGTGGAACGCCGCGACATCCGGGCCGCGGAGGCCTATCTGGCGGCAGCACAGACATCGATCGCCGGCCGGTCACCCGAGCACCGCTCGGACCTGGTGCCCCCGGATCGGATCGCCGGGCTCGCTACGGCGGCCGCCATCGCCGTGGCGGTGGCCAGCGGCGAATCGACGCCCACCGATCCGGTCACCACCGCCGCGGCGCCGGCCACCGGGGCCACCGAGCTGGACTGCTGCCTGGCCTTCTGGTTTGCCGTCGGGCAGGTGCAGCGCGGGTACTTCGCCGCCGGGATGGCCGGGCTGGGCCGGGCCCGGGCGCTCGCCGAGCAAGCCGGGTTGCCGCGGCTGGCGGCTCGGGGGCAGCTAGCCCTGGCCGCCGCGGCGGGCACGGCCGGGCGGATCGGCGAGATGGCCGAGTACGCGGCCGCGGTCGACCGGGCACCGGCGACCCTCGAATCCTTCGGTGCGGAGCTCATGCAGACGCAGGCGAGCTATCTGCGCGGTGCGGCACCCGACCTCGACCACGGCATCGTGGCGGCCGCCGCAGCGTGGCGCAGTGCCGTACCGGACCGGCAGGCCGCCGTGCTCACCGAACTGTTGCGGCCCGAACTGGCGGTGGATTCGATCTGCGCGATGCTGAACCGCCTGCTGGAGGAGTCCCGGCTGGAGCCGGTGCGCGGGTTGCTGATGGTGCAGGCGGTGTGGCGGTTGCTACGGATCCGCGCCGTCGCCGAGGCCGAACAGCTGGTGATCCGGGCGCGGGCCGCCGCGGTCGCGGCACCGGAGCTGGCCGTCGCCCGGGCGGCGCTCGCCGAACAGCACCGGCGCTCGGCGACGACCGTGGATCTGCTTGCGCCGCTGGCTCGCGATTCACACGCCATCCATCCGGTGACCGCGGTGTACGCGGACCTGCTCGTCGCCGTGGCGGCGGACCGGCTGGATCGCACCGACCGCGCCCGTACCGCACTGGACCGCGCCCTCGTCCGGGCGGCCGGGGAACGGCTGATCCGTCCCTTCCTGGACGTGCCCGGCGCCGTCGACCTGCTGGACCGCCGAGTGGGCCGGTTCGGCCGTCACGACGGTTTCGTCGCCGAGATCCGCTCGCGGGCCCATACCGTCGCCGCCGACCGGATCCCACCGCTCACCACCACCGAGATCAGCGTGCTCCGCCAGCTTCCCTCCGGAATGACCACCGGCCATATCGCCGAGGACCTCGGTGTCTCGATCAACACCGTGAAGACCCACCTGCGCGGTATCTACCACAAGCTCGGCGTCAACGCCCGCGCTGACGCCATCGCCCGCGCCCGTGTCTTCGGCCTGCTGTGATAGCGCGGAATTCCGCGAGCCTGCGATCCACTGGTAGTGGCGGAGCCGCGTTCAGCCCCAGCGTTCCGGTGTGACCGGCTGATCCCAGGCGCGGGCGAAGCGGCGCTTGTCGGTGGTGTCGAGTTCCTTGCTGCGGTAGACGATGTAGGGGCGGGTGAAATAGCCGACCGGGGCGCTGAAGGCGTGCACCAGGCGGGTGTAGGGCCAGAGGCCGACCAGGACCAGCACGACCAGGCCGTGCAGCTGGAACATCCAGGGCACGCCGACCATCAGTTCGGGCTGCGGGGACAGGCTGAACAGGCTGCGGAACCACGGCGAGACGGATTCGCGGTAGTTGTAGGTGCCGAAGAACAGGTTTCCGCCCCAGGTGTTGAGCAGCCCGGTCAGCAGCGCCGCCGACAGCAGGGTGTACATCAGCAGATCATTGCGGCTGGTCGCCTTGCGCACCGACGGCACACTGATCCGGCGCCAGCACAGGATCGCCACCCCGGCGACCACCATCAGCCCGGCCACCGAACCCATTCCGACGGCGAACAGGTGGTAGGCATGCTCGGAGATGCCGATCGCGGCGGTCCAGGACTCCGGGATCAACAGGCCGACCACGTGTCCGCCGACGACGCCGAGCATGCCGAAATGGAACAGCGGGCTGCCCAGGCGCAGCAGCCGGCTCTCGTAGATCTGCGAGGAGCGGGTGGTCCAGCCGAACTGATCGAACCGGTACCGCCAGATGTGGCCGAGCACGAACGAGGTGAACGCGATATACGGCAGGATCAGCCACAATTCCTGCGGGACGGGGATACTGACGTTCATCATCGGCGGCCTTCCGTGGCGTCGAACAGCGAGGGGTCCATGGCGAAGGGGTCGAGACCGACCTCCTCCTCGGGTGGACCGGCAGCGGCGAGTTCGGCGATCCGTCGCCGATCGGCGGTGGTCACCGGGGGCAGCGTGGCCAGTACGGCCGCGAGCACCCCGGAATAGGGTGAATCGTTGTCGGCGAGGGACAGCCGCAGCAGCTCCAGGACCGGGACGTGCTCGCCGAGCAGTCGTTCCCCGCCCACCGGGTCGACGGTGGCGGCGAACTCCAGCAGCACCGGCAGATGGTCGGGCAGCTCCTCGTCGCCGAGTTCCACCCCCGCATGCCGGTAGGCGTGTTTGAACCGCAGCAGCGCCATCCCGCGTTTACGGGTGTCGCCGTAGGCGTAGAAGGTCAGGTGCAGGCTGGCCCGCCGGCGCATATCGAACGTCTCGACGTATCGCTGGGCCAAGGCGATCGGCGAACCGGTCCGCAGGTACTCGATCGTGCTCGCGAGATCCTGCTGCACCGATTCGGGCAGGTCGGCCGCGGCCGCCGCCACCTGGTCCAGCAGGGCGAGACTCGATTCGGCCGGATAGTCGAGCAGCAGTGCCGCCAGCCGCCAGACGATGCGCCGATCCTGCTCGGCCATGGTGACCTGTGGTTCGGGGCGCCGGCGGATATTCAACAGGCCCATCGTGAACCTCCGTGCCGCGCGGCCGGTGCGGTGCGGATCGCCGTCCGCGTCGACCGAGCCGATACACCCGCACGGCTGCGCGCTCCCGGCGCCGTCGCGTCCGGGCGCCCGGACCGGGGCACCGACCGGACGGCGGCGTCGGCAACGGCCGGGCCGCCGAGCGCGGTCGGCCGATCGAGCAGCAGCCTGCTCCGACTCGTCCCGGGCGGCGGGTCGGAAGGCAGCGCGGCGTCGGCCTGCCGACGAGCCGCGCGGCGGCAGGCGCTCATCGATCGCCACCTTTCCTCGTGGTCGCGGTCAGGGCCGGTTCCACGTCCGGCTCGCCGGAGGTGGTGCCGGTGACAGCGCCGTTGCCGGCACCGGCGGTGGTTCCGTTGTGTCCGTTTCCGTCGGCGCCATTGCCGCTCGCGGTCGGAACCAGTCCCTCGGTGCTGCGCCCGTCCCAGTCGAGCAGGTTGATCCGCGTCGACTTCTCCTCCGGGGCAGCGGCATTGGTGTCGGTGAGTTCGAACTTCTCCACCATCTGGTCGAAGGCGGTCATCCCCGGCCCGCCGTCGACGTCCAGGCTGCACCCGGTGGCCAGCGAATCCAGTTCGTGGGCCCGCGATGTGGCACCGCTCGGGATCACGTACCGGTGTTCGTATTTGGCGATGGCCAGCAGCCGGTACATTGCCTCGATCTCCTCCGGCTCGAGGCGGATCGCCGGAGCGATACCGTGATTCGGTTCCTCACCGAGGTTCACCGAGCGCATGAACGAGCGCATCCCGGCCAGCCGCTGCAGCGCGGCCCGCACCGGCCCGATCTCCCCGGCGGTGAACAGTTCGGCCAGGTATTCCACCGGAATCCGCAGCGCGTCGATCGCGCCGAAGAGGTTGTCGGCGTCCTCGCCGTCGTGGCCGGTCTCGCTGAGCACATCCACCACCGGCGACAGCGGCGGCACGTACCAGACCATCGGCATGGTGCGGTACTCCGGATGCAGCGGCAGCGCGATCTGGTAGTCCACGATCAGCTTGTACACCGGCGAATCCTGGGCGGCCTGGATCCATTCCGGCGAGATACCGGCCCGCTCGGCCTCGGCGACCACGCGCGGATCGTGTGGGTTCAGGAAAACGTCCAGTTGCGACGGGTACAGGTCCTTGTCGTCTTTCACCGATGCGGCCTCGAGCACCTTGTCGGCGTCGTAGAGCATCACGCCGATATAGCGCAGCCGGCCGACGCAGGTCTCCGAGCACACGGTCGGGATGCCGACCTCCACGCGCGGGTAACAGAAGGTGCACTTCTCGGCCTTACCCGTCTTGTGGTTGAAGTAGATCTTCTTGTACGGGCAGCCGGTGATGCACTGCCGCCAGCCGCGGCATTTGTCCTGGTCGACCAGCACGATGCCGTCCTCGGCCCGCTTGTAGATCGCGCCGGACGGGCAGGACGCGCCGCACGACGGGTTCAGGCAGTGCTCGCAGATACGCGGCAGATAGAACATGAAGGTCTGCTCGAATTCGAGCTTCACCTGGTCGGACAGCTTGCCCAGCAGCGGGTCCTTGCCGACCTGCTCGGGGCCGGAGCCGAGGTCGTCGTCCCAGTTGGCGCCCCAGGTGACCTTGGTGTCCTCGCCGGTGATCAGCGATTTCGGCCGCGCCACCGGAGTGGTGTCCGACGGCGGCGAAGAGAGCAGGTTGTCGTAGTCGTAGCTCCACGGCTCGTAGTAGTCGTCGACCGTGGGCAGGTCCGGGTTGGCGAAGATGTTCATCAGCCGCTTGAACCGTGACCCGGACTTCAGGGTGAGCTTGCCGCGCTTGTTCAGCGTCCAGCCACCCTTCCATTTCTCCTGGTCCTGGTACTGCCGCGGGTAGCCCTGGCCGGGCCGGGTCTCCACGTTGTTGAACCAGACGTATTCGGTGCCACCACGGTTGGTCCAGGCCTGTTTACAGGTGACGCTGCAGGTGTGGCAGCCGATGCACTTGTCCAGGTTCATCACCATGGCGAGCTGTGCCATGACACGCATGTCAGTACTCCACTTCCTGCGATCGGCGGCGGATGGTCGTGACCTCGTCGCGCTGGTTGCCGGTGGGACCGTGGTAGTTGAGGGCGAAGGCCTGCTGGGCGTAGCCGCCGATCAGGTGCGAGGGCTTGATCAGCACCCGGGTCAGCGCATTGTGGATACCGCCACGCTTGCCCTTCGCCCCGTTGGTCTTGTCGGTTCCTTCGATCCGCGGGACATCCACGGCGCGGTCCTGCGCGTGGTACATGAACACCGTGCCCTCGGGCATCCGGTGCGAGACGATCGCGCGGGCCACCACGATGCCGTTGCGGTTGATCGCCTCGATCCAGTCGTTGTCGGCCACCCCGATTTTGGCGGCGTCCTTGTCCGACATCCAGATCGTCTGCCCGCCGCGCGAGAGCGTCAGCATGTGCAGGTTGTCCTGGTAGGCGGAGTGGATCGACCACTTCGAATGCGGGGTCAGGTAGCGCACGGTCACCCCGCCGTCGGCGACGTTGCCGATCCCGGGTTCGCTGAACAGTGCGGTCATATCGAGTGGTGGTCGGAAGATCGGCAGCTGTTCGCCGAGTTCGATCATCCAGTCGTGGTCGAGGTAGAAGTGCTGGCGGCCGGTGAGCGTATGCCAGGGCTTGAGCCGTTCGACATTGATGGTGAACGGCGAGTACCGTCGCCCGCCGGTTTCGCTACCGGACCATTCCGGTGAGGTGATCACCGGGACCGGCCGGGCCTGGGTGTCGGCGAAGGAGATCCGCTTGCCCTCGTGTTCGGCGGCCAGGTCGGCCAGTTCGGTGCCGGTGCGCCGTTCCAGGGCCTCGAATCCCTCCACGGCCAGTCGGCCGTTGGTGGTGCCGGACAGCGCGAGAATGGCCTCGGCGGCGTAGGTGTCCTTGGCCAGCGACGGCCGGCCCTGCGCCGCACCGGAGACGACGGTGCCGTTCTGGCCGGACAGGTATTCCACCTCGGCGTTCGGATGTGTCGTGACGCCCTTGGTGGTCACACCCAGCGAATCGACCAGCGGGCCCAGCGCGGCCATCTTCTCCGCGATCGCGGTGTAGTCGCGTTCGACCACCGCCAGCTTGGGCATGGTCTTACCGGGGATCGGCTCGCATTCACCGGCTTTCCAGTCCAGCACCCGGCCACCGGCCTGGGCCATGGCATCGGGCGAATCGTGTTGCAGCGGGACGGCGACGATATCGCGTCGGGTGCCGAGGTGTTTCTCGGCCAGCCAGGAGAACCCGCGGGCGATCCGGTGGAACGCCTCGAAGTCGGTCTTGGCCTCCCAGGGCGGCGAAATGGCCGGGGAGAAGGCGTGCACGAACGGGTGCATATCGGTGGAGGACAGATCGTGCTTCTCGTACCAGGTGGCGGCGGGCAACACGATATCGGCGAACAGCGTGGTGCTGGTCATCCGGAAATCCAGGGCCAGCAGCAGATCGAGCTTTCCGGTGGCGCCCTCCTCGCGCCACACCACTTCCTGCGGGCGGACACCGGTGGCGTCGGTGGTCTGCAGATTGGAGCCGGCGCCGAGCAGATGCTTCTGGAAGTACTCGTTGCCCTTGCCGGAGGAGCCGAGCAGGTTGGCCCGCCACACCGTCAGCACCCGCGGGAAGTTCTCCGGGGCGTCCGGATCCTCGCAGGCGAAACGCAGGTTCCCGGCCTTCAGTTCGTCGACGATGTGCTCGGCGGGCGCCTTGTCCGCGGCCTCGGCCTCGTCGGCGAGATCCAGGGGATTGCGGTCGAACGTCGGATAGCTGGGCATCCAGCCCAGCCGGCTGGCCAGGGCGATGTTGTCGGCCGCGGTGCGCCCGGCGAAGCGGCCCTCGCCCAGCGGCGAGGCGAACGATTCGGAGGTGAACGGGTCGTAGCGCCACTGGTCGTTGGTCAGATACCAGAACACGGTGCCCTGCATCTGCCGGGGCGGGCGCTGCCAGTCCGAGGCCGAGGACAGCGTCGCCCAGCCGGTCACCGGGCGGCACTTCTCCTGGCCGACGTAGTGGGCCCAGCCGCCGCCGTTGACGCCCTGGCAGCCGGTCAGCAGGGTCAGGGTGAAGAAGGCGCGGTAGATCTGGTCGGAGTGGAACCAATGGTTGGTACCGGCGCCCATCAGGATCATCGAGCGGCCGCCGGAACGTTCGGCATTGTCGGCGAATTCGCGGGCGATCCGGGCCGCCTGCACGGCCGGAACGCCGGTGATGGCCTCCTGCCAGGCCGGGGTGTACGGCGAGTCGGCGTCGTCGTAGCCGCTCGCCCACTGCCCGGGCAGTCCGTCGCGGCCGACACCGTACTGGGCCAGCAGCAGATCGAACACGGTGGTGACCCGGTGACCGGCCACGGTCCGGGTGGGCACGCCGCGGCGGATCTCGGCCGCGGAACCGTCGTCGAACCGGGGCAGCCGGATCTCGGCCGCATCGGCGGCGTGCCCGTGCAGGGTGAGCAGCGGGTCGACGCCCTCCAGGTCGAGATTCCATTTGCCGGCGCCGGATTCGGTGAACCGGTGGCCGAGCGAACCGTTCGGCGCCACCGGATCACCGGCCTGGTCCAGCAGCACCGGCATGTGCTCGGTGCCCTCCCCGCTCTGCCCGAGGTCGGCGGCGGTGAGGAATTTGCCGGGCACGGTGCCGTCGCCGTCCGGGGCGTCGTCGAGCCGGATCAGATACGGCAGGTCGGTGTAGCGGGTGATGTAGTCGAGGAACTGCGGGGTCTGCCGTTCGACGAAGAATTCCCGCAGCACCACATGGCCCATGGCCATCGCCAGTGCGGCATCGGTGCCGGGGCGGGCCGGCACCCATTCGTCGGCGAATTTGGTGTTGTCCGCATAGTCGGGGGAGACGACCACGACCTTCTGCCCGCGGTAGCGCGCCTCGGTCATGTAGTGCGCATCCGGGGTGCGGGTGACCGGGACGTTGGAGCCCCACATGATCAGGTAGCCGGCATCGAACCAGTCGGCCGATTCCGGCACGTCGGTCTGATCGCCGAACACCTGCGGCGAGGCGACCGGCAGATCGGCGTACCAGTCGTAGAAGGACAGCATGTAGCCGCCGAGCAGCGAGACGAAGCGGGCGCCGGTGGCGTGGCTGACCATCGACATCGCCGGGATCGGCGAGAACCCGGCGACTCGGTCGGGGCCGTACTTCTTGATCGTGTACACATGCGCGGCGGCGGCGATCTCGGCGGCCTCCCACCATTCGGCGCGGACGAACCCGCCCTTACCGCGGGCCGCCTTGTAGGCGCGCGCCTGCTCGGGGTCCTCGACGATCGATTCCCAGGCCAGGACCGGATCCTTGAGCCGGGTCTTGGCGGCCCGATAGAACTCCAGCAGCGTGCCGCGTACGTACGGGTAGCGGACCCGGGCGGGGGAGTAGGTGTACCAGGAGAACGAGGCACCACGCGGGCAGCCGCGCGGTTCGTATTCCGGCTTGTCCGAGCCGACCGAGGGGTAGTCGGTCTGCTGAGATTCCCAGGTGATCACGCCGTCCTTGACGTAGATCTTCCAGGAACACGAGCCGGTGCAGTTGACGCCGTGCGTGGAGCGCACCACTTTGTCGTGGGACCAGCGGTCCCGGTAGAACTCGTCGGCGTCGCGGCCGCCGGTGCGGTACACCGACCGCTGGTCCGGGGAGACCTCACCGCGCTGGAAGTACTTGCCCATGCGCAGCAGGGCATCGCCGGCCGATACCGACGACCGGACCGAATCGATCGGGGCCGGACTGTGTGCGCGTGTATTGACCACGACGCCCCCTTCTAGCTGTGCAACCGGGCTGATGGTTTCAAACTGTAGGGAGACGTCGACCCGCGGCAAAACGATTCTCTCACAACGCGCCGCGGGGGGAGGTGAGATGTGAGGTGGCCGCAATGCTGTGGTCACGTCGGGTGTGTCGACACCGCTCTTCGTATACGCCGCTACCTGCGGATATGTCCCCGCGAGGGCGATCGGCGGGTGGTTGCGGGAGGCGGGTGGGGGTCGCTCGTGAAGCTTCGGAAACCAGTGGTTCTCACGCGATTTACATTTGTTTACACGGCCGTCCGGCCCGATCTGCGGCGGGATGTGGCCGCGCTCACTCGCCGGGTGTCGCCGCGGTAGGCACACACCTTCGGTCAGATTACTACCGTTCGGCGGTGGAACCCGGGATTTCCGTACATAATGTTCCTTGGGTGGAAAGTGAGCGCCACTGCCCGGTTGCTGCTGATTTGCTTCGCAGGTAGAACAGTAAAGAAACGGTATCTTTCGGGTTTGTATGTTGGTTATGGCCGAGTTCGTGTCCGAGTATTGGGCTCGCTGGGAAGGTCGATGTGGCCGGCGCGGGGGTATCCCGGACCGATGGAGGAACTGCGCCGGCCGATGGTCGACCCTGACGATCAGGGGAGTGAATGTTCGTGCCGTCGAGACCGAAACCACCGACGCTCGGTGGGGTGCTGCGCCGCTTGCGGGACGACCGTGGGATCTCCCGGGAGAAACTTGCCTTCGCGGCCGGTGTCAGTTCGAGTTACATCACCCACCTCGAAGGTGGGAACAGGGACCATCCGACTCAATCGGTGCTCGACGCGCTGGTCGAATACCTGGGCCGGATCCAGCCCCTCACCGAGGTGGAGCGTCGGCATCTCTACGACCTCGCCGGCCTGCCCGATCTGGACTTTCCGTCGGTCGCCGAGTTGCAGGCCGGGCTGACGTCGGAAATGCGGCATTCGCTCGAACTGCAGGGCGTCAATCCCGCGGCGTTTCTGGACATTCGATGGAATGTATTGGCCTGCAACGATTCCTATGACCGAGCCTTTCCCGGGCTGGTTTCCTGCGGCAATATTCTGCGCTGGTTCTTCGCCGAGCCCTCGTCGCGCAAGGTGATGCTGGAATGGGAACGCGAGGCTGCGCTCACCGTGCACTGGCTGCGCGGGCTGATCGGCCGGGAGGGCGCCGCACCGTGGGTGCAGGAGCTGCTGGACGAGCTCGGTGAGTACAGCGAGTTCAGCCGGATCTGGAACGACGGCGCCGCGGCCTACGAGCGCGACGAGTCGCGGATGCGGTTGCGTGAGCTGGACACCGGCGTCTGCTACACCCTGGACGTCCAGCTGTTCCGGCTCGACAGCACGGCGCACCCCGGCCGGATCCAGTTCTATCTCGGCATCCGTGGCGACGACGACGGTCCGGCGGTCCGCCATCACGAGCCCGCCGGGACCGGGTGAACCCGATCGGCGCAGGACACCAGGTCGGCCAGGGCCGCCGCGACCTCGCGTGGGTGGGTCCAGGCGGCCCCGTGGCCGGCGCCGGCCACCGTCGTGTATCCGGTGGCGCCGGGCAGGCCCTCGACCAGCTCCCGGCATTTGTCCGGGGTGGAGTTGTGGTCGTGTTCGCCCCGCAGGACGAGTGCGGGTGCGGTGATCTCGCCGAGCCGATCGGTCACCGAATCCCGGTTCATCAGGCATTGCCCGGCGGCGCGCAGGGCCCGGCGGTCGCCGGTGACCCAGCGGCTGATCCACCACTGCCAGGCATCGGCGTCCGGTCCGCCCACCAGGTTCGGGGCCAGTGATTCGGCCAGCGGGCGGATCGGTTCGGTTCCGCACCAGGCATCGAAGAAACTGCGATAGTACGAGAGATCATCGGTGGTGCAGGCGCGCGCCTCGGTATTCAACAGTGCGATTCCGGCGACCCGTTCGGGCGCCAGCAGCGCGGTGCGCAAAGCGATGTAACCGCCCTGGCTCATACCGCCGACGACGGCTCGTTCCACCCCGAGCGCATCCAGGATCGCCACCGCGTCCCGGGCCAGATCCCAATAGTCGAACGGGTTTTCCGATACGCCCCGGGTCCGGCCGTGGCCACGGGCATCCCAGCTGACGACGTCGATATCGTAGGGCGCCAGGCGCCGGCGGATCGGGTCGAACATACTTTCGTCCATCAGAAATCCATGGGCGAGCAGCAATGTGGTGCCGGAAACACCGCCGGTGCGGAAATGCACGTTCACCGAATTCGATTCAACGAAGGGCATGTTTCGACGGTACGCAACGGAATTCACCGCCCGGGTCAGCTTTGCACACCCTGTCGTGAGTCCGGTCCTGCGAGGGCGCTCACCGGCCGGTGCAAGCGCCCGAAAGGGCCCGCCGGAATGTAATACACCGGTGGACACATGGGTATTCCACGACGTTTGATGAGAACTGGCCACAGTGGCCGGCCGGGGAACGACACGCTGCCGAGCAGCGGAGCGGGAGGGATCGATGAGGGTGGAAGAACACGCGGGTTCGCATATTCATCTGGCCGCCGCCGGTGACGGCATATCGGGGACCTTCGCGATCTGTGATGCCGACGAAGGCCAGGCCCTCTGGTACGGGCCGTTCCTGGACGACGACCCCGATCATCCACGCGGCGATGCCGGCGCCGCCGCGATGGCCGCCGCGGTCCGGGCGATCCGGCTGGCGGGGCGGGTCCGGAGCCGATCCGGGGTGGCCGCGGCCACTCTGCATCTGGCCGTAGCGGAACCGGGTCTGGACATCGTGACCCTGGCCTGCGTCGCCGCCATGGCGGACCTCGCCCTGGAGACCTATGTCGCGCCCGATAACCCGGCAGCGGACTGGTGCCGGGGGCCCGGACGGCTGGACTGGTCCGGTGACCCACTGCCCGGCCTGCTGGAGCGTGCCGCACCGGTGATCACCGCACCACTGCGTCCGATCGCCGGGGGCCGCTCAATCGAATTCGAACGGAAGGAAACCGTCGTCATGTTCCGTCATCCCGATTCCCCGCCGCCCGCCGACTCCGATTCTCGCGTCGAACTCCGAGCCGCGCTCGAGGCGCTGCTGCTCGACGATGCCGTCGCCCTGGACGCGAAGATGCGGCATGCCGTGGCCGCCGTCGTTCATCTCGCCGTCGACACCCCGGTCGGTGTCCCGGAGGACGCCGAGGAATTCCTCGGCCGCCTCGATGCCGCCTGGCTGATCGCCGCCTGGCAGGAACACGACCTGGAGATGTCGCTGATCGCGACCCTGGCGTCGGGGGAGACCCCGGCATTGTCCTGGTGCGAACTGATGTTCGCGACCGCACTGGCGCCCTGGTCCACCAGCCCGGTGGCCCGGCACGCGCGCCGGGTCTTCGCCGAGACGGAGCCGGGGCGGTTCGGGGTGCGCAGTGTCCCGGTGACCATGGCGGCCCGCGCCTGACGCGCTTCGAGCCGATCGGCAGCGAGCCGGCCGGTGCAGGTGCCGGGTTGTCTCGATCAGTGCGGCATCGGCAGGAATTCCACCGGCTGCCCGTCCTCGGCGCCGGGCGGGACGATCACCAGGCCGTCGTGGTCGATCAGCGCCGCCAGATGGGCGGTGTGCAGATGCGCGGCGCCGATCCAACCGCCCTCGTGCACATTGCGGGCCGGCACGATGCGTGGCACCGGGCCACTGACCGCCGCCGCATTGTGCAGCGGGCCGCGCAACGGTGGTCGCGGCTCGGCCCCGGTACGCCCGGCCACGACGGCCGGGGCGAGAACGCGCAGCACGGAGACCGCCGCCAACGGGTTTCCGGGTAGCCCCAGAACCGTGGTACCCCCTGGCAGTTCGGCGACCAGGGTGGAGCCGCCCGGCCGGACCCGGAGTCGCGGGACCGGGACCCGGGCGCCGACGCGGGCTACGGCGCTGCGCAACTGGTCCGCCGCTCCACCACCGGTCGCGCCGACGACGACCAGCAGGTCGATATCGGCAGTCGCGGCCAGCGCATCGTCGAAACCGTGTGGGGTGTCGCGTAGGTGAACCCGATCGACGGTGCGTACCCCGCAGTACGCCAGCAGGTCCGGGAGCACCGGGCCGATCGAATCCCGGGTCTGCCCCGCCTGCAGTGGGCCCTCGCTGCGGATCTCGTCGCCGGTCATCACGATCCGGGCCCGCACCGGGCCGCGGACCCGGCCGTCGGTGACCTCGACGCTCGCCGCCGCCGAGATCAGCGCCATCGTCACCGGCGCACCCGCGGGCGCGATCCGGTCGCCGACTGCCCGCTCCTCGGCGCGACGCCGAATATCGTCGCGCTCCGGGGAATCCGGTCGCAGGGCGAGCTCACCGTCGGCGACCAGGGCGAATTCGTCGCGCAGTACCCGGGTGGTGCCGTCGGGCGTCTGGGCGCCGGTTGCGATCCGCACCGCCTCGCCGGGCAGCAACCCCATCGGCCGGGCACCGCCGGCGAACCCGACATCGCGGCGCAGCCGCCACGGACCGGTGCCGCACACCGCATAACCGTCCATCGCCGAGATGTCGAACCGGGGCAGCGGTGCGGCGGCGACCGCTTCGTCGGCCAGTGCGGCTCCGGGTACCTCGCGGAGCGCCGCCGGGTAGGCGGTCAGCGGGGTCAACTCGGTGGTGAGCAGTTGCCGGGCCCGGTCGAGTTCCAGGGGTTCGGCGCGGCCGATCGCGGCCAGCCGGGCCGCATCCACCTCCTCGGCGGTATCGCAATCGGCGATTCCGGCGGTGTGCACCAGCTCGATCTCGGTAGGTACCACCGCCTTCATCGGCTGGTTCACCAGGGTGTCCAGCCGGGACAGGGCGGTCTCCAGGGCATTGCGCCGCCAGAGCCCGACCAGGTATTGCGGGCGACCGGCATCGTCCGCGGCGAAAACCGCTTCGGCGTCGGACGCCTCGGCTCGCTCCAGCAGATCCCGCACCGTCTCGGTGGTCAGGAACGGCAGATCGGCTGCCAGCACCGCGACCAGGTCGGCGGCGTCCTCCGGGGGCAGGGCGGCCAGCGCGGCGCCGATCGCGGCCACCGGCCCGGACCCGGGCGGCACCTCCCGGGTCTGCCGGATCGTCGCCGCGAGTTCCGGCCGATGCGGGCCGACCACCACCGTGCGGGCACAGCCGTGCACCGCGGCCAACGCGGCCGCCAGCATCGAACGCCCCCCGACCAGCACCCCCGGTTTGTCCACTCCGCCCATCCGGCTGGCCCGCCCACCGGCGAGGACCACCGCATCGACACTGCTCATCGGCGCAGGCGTTGTCGGCGACATGCCGATGATGCTAGTAGCCCGGGTCGGTGTCCGAGCATTGCCATGCCCGGGCTATCGAGCCGTCTACGACTTTCGCGGCATCCGTTCGGTCGCCCGCGCGAGATCGAGGTCGATCGGGAACGGAACATTCAGTTGAAGCCGTTCGTGGTGGATGCCGGTCAGCGCGTACTGCTCGGTTGCCGGGTCGAGTTCGTACACGTAGGCCACCGCACGACCATCGGCGTTTTCGATCCGCCAGAAATGTGGGATGCCCGCCTCAGCGTAGAGAGTCGGCTTTCGTCTGCGGTCACGCTCGACGGAATCAGGAGAGACCACCTCGATCGTGAGCACGACGTCTTCGGGGTGGTACGTAGTTTGTTCGAGTCCGGTGTCTGCGGCGGTGTCCACGACCATGACATCGGGCTCGGGTCGTTGGCGAGGTCCCAGAGTCACTGTCATCTCGCGGCACACTTCCAGGTCCGCCGGAACCTGATACCTGAGGTGGTGCGTCAGGAACCCGATGACTCGCATGTGGAACATCATCTGTGGGCGCGCGTTGACGAGGCTCCCGTCGATCAGCTCGGTGTGTGATGGAAGATCGGGCAAGCGGTCGAGATCGTTTGCGGTGTAGCCCTCGGGGGGCGGCACCGGCCGGCGTGGGCCCGGAGCGTCGCCCGCCGGAGTCGGGTCAGCTGTCATCGGTTCCTCACTCGGCTGGTGATCGTCTCGACGGGGCATCGTCAGTGTTGCAGCCTTCGTCGCACTCATGGTATGCCGCCGCGAAGGTGTAGACAGCTGTAGACGTAGCGTGGGACAGACCGAGCGTGGGGACAGACGCAGTATGCGACGGCCGCGAAGACCGCCGCTCCGGGCGGCCCCCGATGCGCAACCGTCGCCCGGCTGATCGGCCGGGGCGGAGCGCCGGTGCGGCAGGAGGCCTCGGCGATCGGTGTGCTTCAGACGTCGGTCAGATCGATGCGGGCGGAGTTCAGGTCGATGCGGTCCCCGGTGATCGGGGTGCCTTCCGCGGCCAGCCGGGCCAGCTGACGGTGGGCGAGGTGCGGTGCCGGGCGGCCGGAGGCGGGCACCACGCGGTGCCAGGGCAGGTCTCCGGAGTCGGTGCGCATGATCCAGCCGACGGTGCGGGGTGAGGACAGTCCGGCCGCGGCCGCCAGGTCGCCGTAGGTGGTGACCCGGCCCGGTGGCAGAGTCGCGACCAGGGCGCGGACCCGTTCGATCTGGGCGTCGGTGGTGGCGGTCACGGGAGCACCGTCCGGACCAGTGCCGCGGTCTGTTCCGGTCGGGCCTGGGCGATCATGTGGTCGCAGTCCCAGTCGTACGCGGTCAGCCGATCACCCAGGTGCGCGGCGAGGGCGGCCCGGAAATCCGGGTTCACGAACGGCGGCTGTACCCGGCCCGCTTGGACCAGCAGGGTGCGCAAACCGGGCGGCGGCAGCACATGCTCCCGGGCCAGCTGGCCCCAGTACGAGGTGACCGCCGGTTGATCGATCCGCCAGCCGACCCGGCCGCCGGGCGCCGGGACCAGATGGTCGGCCAGTTCCTGCTCCAGGATGTCGGCGGCCACCTCGGCCGGGCCCCAGCCGCTGGCCTGCTTGTCGGCGCGCGCCTCGGCCACATCGGTGTAGTCCGGCGAAGCCAGATTCGCCCGGGCGATCTCGGCGATCCGCGGTGCGGGCACCGCTATCGCGGGGTCGAGCAGCACCAGCGCGCGCACCAGATCCGGGTGCCGCCGGGCCAGATGCACTGCGGCCGCACCGCCGAAGGAATGCCCGACGACGACCACCGGCCCGGTGCGCTCGGCTGCGAGCAGGTCCGCGAGATCGGTGACGACGGTCTCGAAATCCCACGGTGGGAGTGCGGTCGAGCGCCCGTGGCCGCGCAGGTCCGGTGCGATGACCCGGACGTCCGGCAGCTGCCCGGCGGCCAGCGGCTGCCACCGTTTGCCGTGCCCGGTGAGCCCGTGCAGGGCCAGGACGACCGGTCCATCCGTGGGGCCGAAGTGGTGGACGTGAAGAGACGACACGCCTGTCATTGTCCCGATCCCGTCCGGCGGCGCCACCGGGCGGGCCGTGGCCGGTGACCGGGGTGTACCGGTGTCGGTGCGGTCTGTTGCAATAGCCCGCGTGGTGCGATCGGATAGCTCGGTGCGGCTGGTACGCCGAAGAACGCCGTCGCCCCGGCCGCGCGCCTGGGGCGATGCTGTTCGCCGCGTATTCGCCGAGCAGGCCGGCGTCCCGCGGCCGGGCTGGTATCCGTGGCAGGTGCTCGGCGGCCCCGGTACCGGCAAGACCGCCCTGCTGGTCGACCTCGCCGCCGCCCGGTTGGCCACCGGCGCCGACCCGGAATCCGTCCTCGTGCTCACCCACGCCAAACGGGCCGCCGACGACCTCCGCGACGCCATCACCCTGCGCCTGGCCGCACCCGACCTTCTCGACCCGCTGCGCCGACCCGGGGACACCGCCCCGCCCCACGACGCGGACGGAGCCGCCGCAGCCTCCGCCGGCGGGGCCACCTCCGCCGGCTCTGCCGACCCCGCGGATCTGGTCGGCTTGCTGGACGTTGCCGACCGGGCCACCCGCGCCAGTTCTCCCGGATCGACTACCTGCGGCGATGGGGGCTCCGCCGACCCCGGTCCGGCCGCTGCTGCCGGTTCGGACCCGTCCGCTGGTCTCGTCGGCTCGGCCGGACCCGCCGGTCCCACCGACCCGGTCGGATCGACCGTCCCTGCAGCCTCCCGGGAACCGATCGTCCGGACCGTCCACTCCTATGCCTTCTCGGTGCTGCGACGGCACGCCGCCGCGCACGGCAATCCACCGCCGCGGCTGCTCACCGGTGCGGAACAGGATGCCGCGGTCCGGGAGATGCTGCGCGGCGAACTCGCCGATATCGAGGCGGGTGGCCCCGCGTACTGGCCGAGCCGGCTGCAGCCGGCCCTGGCATTGGCCGGGTTCGCCGAACAGCTGCGTGATCTGATGGCCCGGGCCACCGAACGAGGACTGGGCCCGGAGGACCTGATCCGGTTGGGCACCGAATACGGTAACGACGCCTGGGTGGCGGCCGGCCGCTTCTTCGAACGGTACGAACAGGCGATGCTGCTGCGCTGGTCCGTCGGGGTGGCCGCACCCGAGGCCAGCGCACCTGCCCTGGACGCGGCCGAGCTGATCGGTGCCGCCCTGGACGCGTTCACCGCCGATCCCGGTCTGCTCGCGGCCGAGCGAGCCCGGATCCGGTGCCTGCTCGTCGACGATGCGCAGCACCTGGATCCGCAGGCGGCCGCTCTGATCCGCGCGGTCGGCGGCGGTGCGGCGAGCACGGTGATCGCAGGCGACGCGGATCAGAGCGTCTTCGCGTTCCGCGGAGCGGATCCGGCGTTCGTCGACGACCCCGGCGCCCCGGCGGACCGGCGCATCGTATTGCGCGACAACCATCGCAGCAGTGCCCCGCTCCGGCTGGCCACCGCCCGGATCGCGGCCCGGCTACCCGGGCATCCGCCGCACCGGGTGCTGCCCGCCCGGCTACCGGACCCCGGGCCCGGCGACGCCGTCCGGGTCCGGGTGCTGGCCACCCCGGCCAAGGAAGCCGCCCTCATCGCCGACCATCTGCGCCGGGCGCACCTGACCGACGGCGTGCCGTGGTCGCAGATGGCGGTACTCATGCGCTCGGTTCCGTTGTCACTGGCCCCACTGCGGCGCGCCCTGCACGCTGCCGGTGTCCCGGTCCGCCGCCCCGCGGTCACCGAACCGCTGGCCCGGCGGCGCGGTGCCGCCTGGATGCTGCTGTGCCTGCGGGCGCTGCTCGCCGCCGACCCGGCCCGCCCCGGCTCCCGGCGAGCCGTCGACGCCATGTTCTCCCCGGACGATGCGCTGGATCTGCTCGGTGGTCCGCTGGGCGGCGCGGACCAGATCGCCCTGCGCCGGCTGCGCCGCGGGATCCGGCGCAGTGTGCTCGAGGTCGAGCGGCGCCGGAACCGGACCGCCGACGATCCCTTCGACGATCCGGCGGATGCGGACCAGTTCTCGCTGTGGGCGCTGCAGCAGCCGGGCGATCCGCCCGGCGACAGCGCACCGGACTCGGACGAACCGATCCGGGTCCCGGATCCGCTGTTCGACGACCGAGAACCGGAGCCGCCCGAATTCGAACCCCCGGACCTGCTCGACGCACTCGACCGGGAACCGGCACCGCTGTCCGCCGAACCGGTGCCGCAGCGGCCCCGGCCCGGCCCGGAACGGCCCGCCCTGATCGACCAGTCCACCGCCGAGGTGCTGCGCGACCTGCTGGTCGGGCTGGGGGAACCGGCCGTCGTCGACGGCCTCACCGAAGTGGAGGCCGCACCGCTGCGCCGGGTGCGGACCGCGCTGGACCGGGCCCGCCGCACCCGGGCCGAGGGTGGCGGCCTGGAGGAGGTGCTGTGGCGGCTGTGGACCTCGTCCCGGCTGGAACGACGCTGGTTCAACCAGTCCCGGCGTGGCGGTGCGGCCGGGATGCAGGCCGACCGGGACCTGGATGCGGCGGTCGAGCTATTCGACGCCGCAGCCGGCTACGTCGACCGGCTGCCCCGGGCCGGCCTGGAAGGTTTCGTCGAATACCTCACGCACCAGGAGATTCCCCACTCCGCGGCACCGTCGGACGGCGACCCGGAAGCGGTGTCGCTGCTCAGCGCCCACGCCGCCGCCGGCCGGGAATGGGATGTCGTCGCGGTGGCCGCCGTACAGGAAGGCATCTGGCCCGATCCGCGGCAGCGCGGCACCCTGCTGCACACCGAGGACCTGATCGACGTGGCGAGCGGGGCGGGCCCCGATCCGGCCGGGTCCGGCGCCGAGCCCGGCCGGCCCACCGTGAGCCGGACGGCGCCGATCCTCGCCGAGGAACGCCGGCTGCTGCTGGTGGCCTGCAGCCGGGCCCGGCGGTCGCTGCTGGTCACCGCCGTCGAATCGGCCTCCGGGGACCGCGATCTGGTGCCCTCCCGGTTCCTCACCGAGCTGCTCGGTCACGACGAACTCGCCGGCACGGATGCCACCCTCCCGGTCGCCGACCCCGGCCGGGCGTTGGTGATGCATGCACTGGTCGCCGAACTGCGCGGGGTCGTCTGCGATCCCGGTGCCGATCCGGAGCGCCGGCAGCGCGCCGCCGGGCAACTCGCCCGGCTCGCCGACGCCGGGGTACCCGGCACCGACCCGGACGACTGGTACGGCACGGCCCGCTCCAGCAGCGCCGCCGAACTGTGGCCCGACGACGACAGTCCCGTCGACCTGTCCCCGTCCACCGTCGACCAGCTGCGCACCTGCCCACTGCGCTGGGCACTGGAACGCAACGGGGGCACCGACGGTGACAACCGGCATGCCGTCCAGGGCAATCTCGTGCACACGCTGATCCAGGCCCTCGCCGGGCAGGTGCCGGAGGCGCAGGTGCGCACGGCGCTGGATCGTGCCTGGGCGGCGGTGGATCCGGGAAACGGCTGGCATTCCCGGCAGGAGCTGCGCCGCACCGAGAAGATGCTGGAAACCTTCCTGCACTGGGTGCGTAACACCCGCTCGGAACTGACCCAGGCCGGGGTCGAGGTGCCGGTGCACACGGTGCTGCCCGCCCGGGACGACGATGCTCGCCCGGTCCGGATCCGTGGCCGGATCGACCGGCTGGAACGGGATGCCCAGGGCCGCTTCGTGATCGTCGATGTCAAGACCGGCAAGAATCCGATCACCAAGGATCAGGCCGCCGAGCACGCCCAGCTGGCGACCTATCAGGTGCTCGCCGCGAGCGGCGGCCTCGACGGTGCGACCGGGACCGAACCCGGTGGGGCGCGGCTGGTTTATGTGGCGAAGCCGAACACCGGCACCGGCGCCACCGAGCGGGTGCAGCCGGCGCTGGCGGGCGAGGAACTCGATCGCTGGCGCGACACCGTGCACGATGCTGCCGCCGCGACCCGCGGCCCCGGCTTCCTGGCCATGCGCAACGAGGGCTGCCGGCACTGCTCGGTCGCGGGCAGCTGCCCGGTCCAGGACACCGGACGGCAGGTGACCGACGAGTGAGCGCGCCGACCCCGGGGCCGCGCGTCACTCCGGAACAGGTGGCCGACGCCCTGGGACTGCCGACACCCACCGATGAACAGGCGGCCGTGATCGCCGCACCACCCGGCCCCACGCTGGTCGTCGCCGGCGCCGGCGCCGGTAAGACCGAGACCATGGCCGCCCGGGTGGTCTGGATGGTCGCCAACCGCCTGGTGCTGCCGGAACAAGTGCTCGGGCTGACGTTCACCCGCAAGGCCGCACAGCAGCTCACCACGCGGATCCGCACCCGGCTGGCCCGCCTGGCGGGCTCGCGGCTGCTCCGCGATCTGGATCCGAGCGGGGAACTGCGGACCCAGCTGACCGCGGCCGAACCGGAGATCAGTACCTACCACTCCTACGCCGGGCGGCTGCTGACCGCGCACGGCCTGCTGCTGCCGGTGGAACCGACCGCCACCCTGCTCACCCAGACCCAGCTCTGGCAGCTCGCGCACGAAGTGGTGCGGTCCTGGGACGGCGATCTGGACACCGACCGGACGCCGGTCTCGGTGACCGAGGCGGTGCTGGCACTGTCCGGTCAGCTCGCCGAGCACCTGGTGGACGCCGACCAGCTCGCCGAAGCCCATTCCGAGCTGGAGAAACTCGTCTACACCCTGCCGCCCGGCCCCCGGCAGCGGGGCGGTCCGAGCAGCTACCTGCGCAAAGTCGTGGAAGCCCAGCGGGAACGCGTCGCGCTGCTGCCGCTGGTCCGCCGCCTCGCCGAAGAACTGCACCGGCGCGGCGCCCTCGACTTCGGCGCCCAGATGTCCCTGGCCGCCCGGCTGGCCGTGGAACACCCCGAGGTCGCCGCCGCCGAACGGACTCGCTTCGGCCTGGTCCTGCTCGACGAATACCAGGACACCGGACACGCGCAGCGCGTCCTGCTCGCCGCCCTGTTCGGTGACCCCGCCGCCGTCGGCGCCACCCATGCGACGCACACCACCACCGAAACCGGCGCCGAGCCGCTGCGTGCCGACGGGACAGCGGGCGTGGATCCGGTCGACGTGCGCCACGGTTCCGCCGGTGCCGAAATGCTGCCCAGGTCGAGCGGTGCTGACATGTTGCGTGGTCCGGGTGATGACGGCGCGTGGCCCGGTTCGGGTGGCGCCGACGGGTTGCCTGGTTCGGGTGGCGCCGACGGGTCGCCCGGTTCGGGTGGCGCCGACGGGTCGCCCGGTTCGGGTGGTGCTGACGGGTCGGTGGGGGAGACCTCGGTCGGTGTGGCCTGGGAGTCGGGTGGCGACCTGCTCGGGGAATCGCGTGCTGCCCGCCCGCCGCGGGAGGCGGGGCCGAGCGAGCGGGGGGCGGGGTGGTCCGGCGGGGCATCACCGGCACGACGGTTGGCGGTGACCGCGGTCGGTGATCCGATGCAGTCCATCTACGGCTGGCGGGGTGCGTCGGCGGCGAATCTGCCGCGGTTCACCACCGACTTCCCGGTCGCACCGGGACGTCCGGCGCCGGTGTTGCCGCTGCTCACGAGCTGGCGTAATCCGCCGCAGGCCCTCGCACTGGCGAATCTGGTCGCCGAACCGCTGCGGCAGCACGCCCGCGCCGCCGGCGGGGCGACTGTGGACGCACTCCGTGCCCGGCCCGGCGCCGACTCCGGCCCGGTCGCCATCGCACTCACCGGAACCGTTGCCGAAGAACGGGACTGGGTCGCCGCCCGGATCGCGGGCGAATGGGCGCGATGCCGGGCAGCGGAGGTGCCGCCGCCGACCTCGGCGGTGCTGATCCGCCGCAATGCCGACGCCGCCCCGCTGGCCGAGGCGCTGCGCGAACAGGGCCTGCCGGTGGAGATCGTCGGGCTGGGCGGCCTGCTCGCCACCCCGGAGGTCGCCGATGTGGTCGCCACCTTGCGGCTGATCGCCGACCCCGCCGCCGGTAGCGCCGCCGTGCGGATCCTCACCGGTGCCCGCTGGCAGCTCGGGGTGACCGACCTGGCCGCGCTGGCCCGCCGCTCTCGCACCCTCTCGATCGGCCGGTTGGACGGCGACGGTGCCCCGATCACCGACGCCGCCGGGCTCGCCGCGGCCCTGCGGGCGGTGGCGCCCGAGCCGGCCGAACGGGCCGGCCTGGCCGATGCGATCGCCGATCCGGGCCCGCCGGAGCAGTATTCCGAGGCGGGGTTCCGCCGGATCGAGGCGCTCGGTGCCGAGCTCGCCGTGCTGCGGGAACGCAGCGGCCAGCCCCTGGTGGAGCTCGTCGCCGATGTGGAACGCACCATCGGTGTCGGTATCGAGACCCAGGCGCGCCGGGCCATGTCCGGGGCCGGTGCCGGCCGGGAACACCTGGATGCCTTCGCCGAGGTGGTCGCCGGCTATGCCGCCGGCGCCGGCGCCACGTTGAGCGGCCTGCTGGCCTTCCTCACCGCGGCCGAATCCGTGGAGAACGGCCTGGAACCCGGTGAAGTCGAGGTGGCGCGGGACCGGGTCCAGGTACTGACCGTGCATGCCGCCAAGGGCCTCGAATGGGAGGTGGTGGCGGTCCCGCACCTGTCCGCGAAGGTGTTTCCGTCCGGCACCGCGGCCGGATCCTGGCTCGGGGCCCTGGCGGAACTGCCTACCACATTGCGTGGCGACCGGGCCCGGCCCGGCGCCGGCGACGGTGTCCCCGTCCTCGACGTCACCGAAGCCACCGACCGCGCCGAACTCGAAGCGGCCGTCAAGGACCACAAGAAGGCCCTGGACCGGCGCCGGCTCGACGAAGAACGCCGGCTGTTCTATGTCGCCCTCACCCGGACCGAACGGGTACTGCTGGTCTCCGGCCACCACTGGGCCGAAACCGGGTCGACCCCGAAGGGTCCGTCGGAGTTCCTGCTCGAGCTGGTCCGGGCGGTCCGGGACGACACCGGCCCCGCGTTCGGCGCCGCGGACATCGCCCGCTGGGACGACCCGCCCGAGCCCGGCACCCCGAACCCGTTCGCCGACCACCCGGCCACCGCCGAATGGCCGCGCGATCCGCTCGGCGACCGCCGCGACCCGATCGAGGAAGGCGCCCGGCTGGTGCGGGACGCCCTCGCCGCCCATCGGGTGGGCGACACCGATCCCGACGCCGCGGACCCGGACGGCTGGGCGGCCGACGTCGACGCCCTGCTCGCCGAGTTCACCGCCGAACAGGTCGCCGACCGGCAGGTGCCACTACCGGCCCGGCTGCCGGCCACCGCCCTGGTCGAACTGCGCGCCGACCCGAACCGGCTGGCCGCCCGGCTGCGCCGCCCGCTGCCGTATCCGCCGAACCCGATGGCCCGCCGCGGCACCGCCTTCCACGCCTGGGTGCAGTCCTGGTTCGCCACCGAGGAACTGTTCGGGCTCGACGATCTGCCCGGCGCCGACGATCGGCCCGCCGAACCGGCCGGCGCGGACCTGGAGCTGGCCCGGATGCAGGACGCGTTCCGCCGATCCCGCTGGGCGCAGCGCAGTCCGGTGGAGGTGGAGGTGCCGTTCGAGACCTCGATCGCGGGCACCGTGATCCGGGGCCGGATGGATGCGGTGTTCGCCGAGCCCGGCGGCGGCTGGATCGTCGTCGACTGGAAGACCGGCGCCGAACCCGGTCCGGCCGATGAACCCGCGGTCGCCATGCAGCTGGCCGTCTACCGGTTGGCCTGGGCACGGCTGATGGCGGTTCGCACCGGCACGCCCGAAGCAGACCTGCTGGGCCGGGTCGGTGCGGCGTTCCACTACGTCCGCAGCGGCCGCACCATCGCGCCCGAACACCTCGCCGGGCCCGGGGAACTGGCCGAACTGCTCCGCGATTCGGCGGCCGACGCGGGCCCGGCGGCGCCGTGACCCGGTGTCGCCGAACCACCGAACTGCGTTGTCCGAGTAGGCTCTCGTTCCGTGCCGGAGGAAGACGACGACGGTGGTGAGGCCGTCTGGAAGCGGGCCATTCGCGATGTCCGCGGTCGCCGTGCGATCGAACTGTCCAAGCAGCCGGACTTTTCGCTGGTCGGCATCCTCCGGATTCCGGAGAGCCAGGTCAGCCCATGGATCTCGCTGAGCCGTCGGGTCCTGTTCGCGGCGTTCCTGCTGTTCGCCTCCTCGCTCGTGGTGTACATCGGCCGGGACGGCTACACCGACAACGTGGACGGCACGCTGACCTATCTGGACGCGCTGTACTACTCGACGGTGTCGCTGTCCACCACCGGATACGGCGACATCGCCCCGGTGACGCCGACAGCACGGCTGCTCAATGTCATCGTCATCACGCCGCTGCGCATCCTGTTCCTGATCGTGCTGGTCGGCACCACCCTGTCCGTGCTCACCGAACGATCCCGGCAGACATTCAAGATTCAGCGATGGAGGGCCAAGGTGCGCGACCACACCGTCGTCGTGGGATACGGCACGAAGGGACGCAGCGCGATCGACGCGATGATCGGTGACGGCACCCTGCAGGGCGAGATCGTGGTGGTCGACACCGATACCGATGCCCTGGAGGCGGCCGAACACGCCGGCCTGGTCACCGTGCACGGCTCGGCCACCCGGGCCGATGTGCTGCGCCTGGCCGGGGTGCCGCGGGCCGCGGCGATCCTGGTGGCCGCCAACCGGGACGACACCGCGGTACTGGTCACCCTCACCGCGCGGGAACTGAACAAGGACGCCAAGATCGTCGCCGCGATCCGGGAATCCGAGAACGTGCACCTGCTGCGGCAGTCCGGCGCGGACTCGGTGGTGGTGTCCTCGGAGACCGCGGGCCGGCTGCTCGGCATCGCCACCACCACACCGAATGTGGCCGAGGTGATGGAGGATCTGCTCAGCCCGCAGCACGGTTTCGCCGTCACCGAACGGAAAGTCCGCTCCGACGAGGTCGGCTGTTCCCCGCGCGCCCTGCGGGACCTGGTGATCGCCGTGGTCCGGGCCGGTGATCTGATCCGGCTCGGCGACGCCCGGGTCGAGGTGCTGGCTCCCGGTGACGAACTGCTCTACATCCGCCGCATCGAGAAATGACCTGCGCGCCCGGACCCGCGGTTGGTTAGGCTCGAGGTGTGTCGTTTCGGCTGAAGGATGTGCCCCTGCTCTCGCGTGTCGTCATCGACCGGGCCGAGGAGGTGCGGACCGACCCGGTGGCGCTGCGGGACGGCTGGGCGAAAGCCCGGCTGCTGCGCGTCGATCCGCGCGGCAAGGTGCGCCTCTCCGGCACCGCCGTGACTCTGGACGCGGCCACCGACCTGGCACCGCAGCCCACCGACGAGGCGGTCTTCCTGGGTGTCGCCGAGGGCCGGCACCTGTGGGCCGTGCGCGATCCGGACCTGGCCGGTGAACTACGTGACCTGCGTGCGCTGGGCGAGCAGGTCGACGACTTCACCGCCGACCTGCTCGCCACCGCCTACGCCCTGCTGAACTGGCATGACCGGGCCGCATTCCACGGCGCCGACGGCACCCGCACCATGCCCGGCCGGGGCGGCTGGTCCAGGCTGACCGGCGGCGGTATCGAGGAATTCCCGCGGATCGACCCGGCCGTCATCTGCCTGGTGCACGACGGCGGCCCGGCCACCGACGACAGCCGGGTGCTGCTCGCCCGGCAGCACACCTGGCCGCCGACACTGTTCTCGCTGCTGGCCGGGTTCGTGGAGGCCGGTGAATCCCTCGAACACTGCGTCGCCCGGGAGATCCGCGAGGAAGTGGGTGTCGACGTAGCCGATATCCACTACCTGGGCAGCCAGCCGTGGCCGTTCCCGCGGTCGCTGATGGTCGGGTTCGCGGCCGTCGCCGATCCGGCGCAGCCGCTGGTCTTCGCGGACGGGGAGATCGCCGAGGCGCACTGGTTCACCCGCGCCGAAGTACGGGCGGCACTGGCCACCGGGGACTGGTCGACCCGGGACAGCGGCGCCCGGCTGCTGGTCCCCGGATCCATCTCGATCGCCCGGTCCATCATCGAGGCCTGGGCCCGGCCGGACGGCGACTGATCAGCCCTGGGCGGCGAGCGCCTTCTTGACCTCGGCGAGGCTCGGGTTGGTCGCGGTGGAGCCGTCGGCGAACCGCACCGTCGGGACCACATGGTTGCCGCCGTTGACGCTGCCCACGAACTCCGCGGAGGCGGGGTCCTGCTCGATATCGATCTCGCTGTAGGTGATGCCCGCCTCGTCCAGTTGGGTCTTGAGCCGGCGGCAGTAGCCGCACCAGGTGGTCGAGTACATGGTCAGATCGGGAGTCGTATCAGTCACGGCAGATGCAACGCGCGGTGCCACCGCAGTGTTCCGGGGTGGCAGAATTCTCCTGGCAGCCACCCGCCTTCCTCGGCATGATGGGTGGGTGTCCGAGATCGTGCGCCGTTCCGCCAGCCGCAATGCCAAGCTGGCCAAGATTCCCCTCGGCATCGCCGGGCGAGCTGCCGTGGGTTTCGGCAGGAAGATCGCCGGTGGTGACAAGCGGGAGATCAATGCCCAGCTGAACCAGAAGGCCGCCGAACAGTTGTTCGCCGTCCTCGGCGAACTGAAGGGCGGTGCGATGAAGTTCGGCCAGGCCCTGAGCGTGATGGAGGCCGCGGTCCCCGAGGAGTTCGGCGAGCACTATCGCGAGGCGCTGACCAAACTGCAGGCCGGTGCGCCGCCGATGCCGATCGAAACGGTGCACCGGGTACTCGATCAGCAGCTCGGGACCAGGTGGCGGGATCGGTTCCACTCCTTCGACGACGAGCCGGCCGCCTCGGCCAGCATCGGTCAGGTGCACCGGGCGGTGTGGTCGGACGGCCGGCCGGTGGCGGTGAAGGTGCAGTATCCAGGTGCCGACGAGGCGCTGCGCGCGGATCTCAAGACGCTGTCCCGGATGGCCGGTGTGATGTCGTCCGCGCTCGGCGGTGCCGATGTGAAGCCGGTGCTCGCGGAGATCACCGAGCGCACCGAGGAAGAACTGGACTATCGCAACGAGGCCGCCAACCAGCGAGCCTTCGCATCCGCATTCGACGGGCATCCGCAGATCGCGATCCCGAAGGTGGTGGCCGCCGCGCCCAAGGTGATCGTCACCGAATGGCTCGACGGCACCCCGCTCTCGGCGATCATCCGGGCCGGTGCCGAGGACCCGGAGGCCACCCGGGCGCAGCGCAACCGAGTCGCCGAACTGCTCGGCTCCTTCCACTTCGCCTCGCCGGAGACCGTCGGCCTGCTGCACTCGGACCCGCACCCGGGGAACTTCCTGGTGCTGGGCGACGGGCGGCTGGCGGTGCTGGACTTCGGATCCTGCGCCCCGCTGCCCGGCGGATTCCCCACCGAACTCGGCCGGATGCTGGCGCTCGCGGTGGCCGACGACATGTCCGCGCTCACCGAGATGATGCACGAGAACGGCTGGGTGGTGCCCGGCCGCACCGTTACCGCCGCCGAGATAGCGGCCTACCTGCGGCCCTACACCGACCCGATCCGCACCGATACGTTCCACTTCACTCGCCGGTGGATGCAGCGGGTGGCCGCCACCGGCACCGATTTCAACAGCGCGGAGATGAAAACGGCCCGTGCACTGCAACTTCCGCCCGACTACGTGATGATCTTCCGGGTGCTGGGCGGTTCGGTGGGAATTCTCGCCCAACTCGACGCCGAACTCGGGTTCATGCGGTTGGTCGGCACCTGGCTGCCCGGATTCCGCGACGAATCCGATTGCGCCTGAACCAACGCGGAGCCGGTGAACCACGCGGACGAGCCGCGCACCGTTACTCGGTGCGCGGCTCGTCCGGCGCCGGATCAGACACAGGCCGGAACCTTCCGCGGCCGGCCCCGGGGACGCTTGCGGGCGATCACGACCCCCTTGTCGAAGATCTCACCGCCCCACACGCCCCACGGCTCCTGCCGGTCGATGGCGGCGCTCAGGCAGCCCTGCCGGATCGGGCAGGCCGCGCACAGCGACTTGGCCTCCTCCAGCTGGGCCGGGCTCTCCGCGAACCACAGATCGGGGTCCCCGGCCCGGCACGGCAGCGTCCCGGCGGGGCGGGGAGCGGGTGCCACGGTTCGGTGTGTCACGTCAGCAGTGGCCTGCGGCCATTCCTGGGCGGTGAACACGTCGTTCTCCTTCAGCTTCATATGCAGCGGTCGTTTCGTTGAATGGCGAGACCGGTGCCAGAGGCTGCGGAGCCCAAAAAAATGGCCACGGTTTCGCTGAGGCGATCCGTGGCCAGGAGTGCTAGGAGGAGTTACCTAGCTCGACATCTGAGTCGAGACCTGTACACGGTCGCGGGACGGACGCGGAGGCGGGTGTTGCCGAGATGCACCGGCATGGCGATGCGCTCGGTTCCGGCAGTCGCTGCCGGTGCATAACCGGGCAGCCAACCCACCACGGGCCGGTCCTGGCGGCAATTCGCATCGACGCCCGAACCTTTGATCCCCTGCGGTGCGAGGATCCCCCGGGAGGCAGCCATCGCCGAGACGGCTTCAGCGACCACGTCGAAACGATCGGTGATGCTGTTCATCAGATGTGCCTCCCTCCTGAACTCGTGTGCTGACAGATACGCGCGCCGTGATAACTCGCGGTGCGTGTCATCCACAGTAGGCAAAGATCAACGAGTCGACAACCTATTTTCTACCTGCGGTTTTGCGATCTCGAGCACGGTTGCGCGGTAGCGGTCAGCCGTCGGTTGCCCGCAGCCGCGAGGCCACGATCGCCAGCACCTCGGCGCCGTACTGCTCGATCTTCTTCGGGCCGACACCGGCGATGGCACCCAGGCCCGCATCGTCGGTGGGGCGCTGTTCGGCGATCGCGGTGAGCGTGGTGTCGGTGAAGATCACGAAGCCCGGCCGCTGCAGCTCCTCGGATTTCTCGGTGCGCCACTCCTGCAGGGCTGTCAGCAGCGCCGCGTCGAGATCGGCCGGGCACCGCCGGCAGCGGCCGAGCATGGTGGCGTAGGTGCCGATCAGAGGTTTCGCGCAGACCCGGCACAGCGGCCGGGTACCGACCGGCCCGCTCGGCGGCGCCGCGATCCGGGACGCCGGCGAATCGTCGGGCACCAGGCCGGTGAGGAAGCGGGACCGGCGGCGGGTCCGCCTGCCGCCCTCGTTGCGGGCCAGCGCCCAGGACAGCGACAGGTACTCGCGGGCCCGGGTGACCCCGACATACAGCAGCCGCCGCTCCTCCTCCAGGGCCGCCGGGTCGGCGACCGACCCGTCCCCGGACAGCACATGCGCGATCGGCAGCGTGCCGTCACTGACCCCCACCAGGAAAACCGCATCCCATTCCAGGCCCTTGGCGGCATGCAGCGAGGCCAGCGTGACCCCGTCGACCGTCGGCGGATGTTTCGCCTCGGCCCGGGTGGCCAGCTCCCGGAGCAGACCGGGCAGTTCGAGGGAATCGTCGTGGCGCACCAGTTCCTCGGTGAGCTGCACCAGGGCCAGCAGCGCCGACCAACGCTCCCGGGCCTGGGCACCGGCCGGTTCCTCCGCGGTCAACCCGACCGGGGCAAGTGCCGCCCGCACCAGGGTGACCAGATCGGCGCCTCGCCCGGCGGTATCCGGCAGATCGTCACGGTCGGCCAGCCGGTGCAGGGCCTGTATCGCCTGCCGGATCTCCGGCCGCTGGTAGAAGCCTTCGCCGCCGCGCACCTGGAAGGCGATCCCCCGGTCGGTCAAGGCCTGTTCGTAGGGTTCGGACTGGGCGTTGATCCGGTACAGCACGGCGATCTCGGCCGCGGGAGTGCCCGCGGCGATCAGCTTCGCGATCCGGGCCGCCACCGCCGCCGCCTCGGCCGGGACGTCCGGATGTTCGGCGAACACCGGTTCCGGACCGTCCGGACGCTGGCCGACCAGCTGCAGCCGGGTGCCCGCGATCCGGCCCCGGGCCGCTCCGATCACCCGGTTGGCCAGCGACACCACCTGCGGTGTCGACCGGTAGTCGCGCTCCAGCCGGACCACCGTGCCCTCGGGGAACCGGCGGGAGAAATCCAGCAGGAACGTGGGCGTGGCGCCGGTGAAGGAGTAGATCGTCTGGTTCGCATCGCCGACGACGGTCAGATCGTCGCGATCGCCCAGCCAGGCATTCAGCACCCGCTGCTGCAGCGGTGTCACATCCTGGTACTCGTCCACCACGAAGCTGCGGTATCGGCCGCGGAACTCGTCGGCGACCGCCGGGAAATCCTCCAGCGCGGCGGCAGTGTGCAACAGCAGATCGTCGAAGTCCAGCAGCAGCCCGTCCGCGCTCGTCTTGGCCTGTTCGTAGCCGGCGTAGACCTGCGCCATCCGGACCGGATCGACCGGTGTGTCGCGATGGTGCCGGGCCGCGGCGGCCGGATAGTCCTCCGGGGCGATCAGGGTGGATTTCGCCCATTCGATCTCACCGAGCAGATCGCGCACCATCTCGGTGCCTGCACCGACTCCGGCCTGTTGTGCGGCGTGGGCCACCACTGGGAACTTGCGGTCCAGCAGGCGCCACGGGACCTCGCCGACCACCTGCGGCCAGAAATACCGCAGCTGCCGCAGCGCCGCCGCGTGGAAGGTCCGGGCCTGCACCTTGCCCGCGTCGCCACCGAGCCCGAGTCCGCGCAACCGGCTGCGTAGTTCCCCGGCGGCCCGTGCGGTGAAGGTCACCGCCAGCACCTGGTCGGCCTTGATGTGGCCGTCGGCGATCAGATGCGCGATCCGGTGGGTGATGGTCCGGGTCTTGCCGGTACCGGCCCCCGCCAGCACGCACACCGGCCCCCGCGGCGCCCGTACCGCCGCGGTCTGTTCCGGATCGAGAGCGGTGGTGAGGTCGAGTGGTGCCACCCGCCCATCATGCAGTACGGCGTTGGATGGAGCAGCTCTGTGTTGGATGGAGCAGCTCCGCTGCTCGAGTCGCGGCCCCTAGGGGGCCTCGATTTTTCCCTCCTCCGCTCAGTCGCTTCGCTCCTTCGCTCCGTCAGTCCAAAATCGAGGCGGGGCCGCTCGGTGTGGGATGGAGCGACTACGTCGCTCGAGTCGCGACCTACTCGATCGCCCGGCAGCCGCAGTCGCGGTGCGGCGGCCAGCCGCGGCGCCAGACCCGGTGCGAGTCCAGGTCCAGCTCCATCGTCGCGTCCAGGGTGTTCGGGGTGAGCGCGGTCGTGCAGGCGAGGACCGTCTCCAGTTCGCCCAGGGCCAGCGCCGCGGTGGCGGCGATCCCGGCGGGGGAGGCGTGACCGATCCGGCCGAGCAGCTGGGCCGCCAGGTGCGGCCAGTCGCCGTCGGTCTCGGCGCGGGTGAGGTCGGCGCAGCGCAGGCAGCTGGTGCGGCCGGGCAGCACCAGTGGGCCGACCACCCCGTGGCCGTCCCGGAGCCGCACCTGCAGATGCGGGATCCGCTGCAGGACCAGGTCGACCGCCAGCTGCGGGTCCACCACCAGGGCGTCGGTGAGCACCATCAGATCGCAGCCGCGCGGGCTCGGTGGCGTTCCCGGCCGGTACTCGCGTGAACGGGTCG
This sequence comes from Nocardia sp. KT25-26, assembly GCF_056627695.1. Lineage (NCBI taxonomy): Bacteria > Bacillati > Actinomycetota > Actinomycetes > Mycobacteriales > Nocardiaceae > Nocardia > Nocardia sp. KT25-26. The sequence goes on from NZ_CM152813.1 coordinate 1,604,033, forward strand.
GCCGGACCCCGAGGTGACGCAGGCCCGAGCACACCGCATCGGCGATCGGGCCCAGCCCGTGCACCCGGACGGTACGGACCCGGCCCAGTCGTGGCTGTGGTCGGCGCAGCAGCCCGGCGCGCTCGATCTCGGCCAGCAGCTGCACCGTGCGTTCCGGCGCGATGCCGAACTCGCCGGCGCGCCAGATGATCTGCGGCCGGGACTGCAATCCGTCCAGCAGCCGCAGGAACGCCAGCACGGTCCCGGTGTCCAGCCCGGTGCGCTCCAGTAACAGCGCCCGCTCCGGATCCCAGCCGAGCTGCACCGTCCCCGACGGCCGGACCAGCGTCGTCACCCGCGGATCCAGTTGCGGTCCGCGCAGCGCCCGTGTGGTGGATGTCATGGGCAGCAGTATGCGCGCCGGCCGGGACCGGCGAACCTCACGAAGCGGGAGTTATCCACAGGCCGCCGCCACGGCCGGTGAATGTGAAACGGCGCTGCCATCGCGGGCGATGACAGCGCCGTTCGTGCGCGAGCCGGGCTCAGTTACCGGAGTTCTGGAACTCGGCCATCGCCTCGTCCAGTTCCGCGAGGGCCCTGCCGTATTCCTCGAAGTCGCCGCTGCGCATCGCGGAGCGGACCGCTTCGATCTTCGCGGTCACCTCGGCCGCGGCAGCATCCCGGTTCGGGGCCGGCGTCGTCGAACCGTCCGCCGGCGGCGTGCTGCTACCGGTGTCCGGTTCGGTCTCGGTGCCGGTGCCCTCCGCCGGCGGCGCGGCATCCGGGTCCGGCTTGCTCTCCGGGACACCGCCGGATGGGGTGGCCAGCGAACCGGCGCCGGGCAGTACCTGATCCAGCGCCTCGGCAAAGGTCGAGGCGTAGCCGACCTTCACGGTGCCGTCCGCATCCCGGTAACTCACCAGCACCCGCAGCAGCTGCGGGAACGAGGAGCTGTTGGCCCCGGTGTTGCGTTCGTTGTAGTACGGCTCCACGTACAGGATGCCGCCCTCGGCGACCGGCATGGTGAGCAGATTGCCGTATCTGATCTTGTTGGAGTTCGACAGCAGGGTGCGTTCCTGTGAGACCCGGGGTGCCGCGATCAACCGGTTCTGCGTCTGCTGTGGGCCCAGCGTCTGCGTATCGGTGGGCAACTGCAGGATCGTGAACTTGCCGTAGCCCTCCGGGTCGGACCGCACCGAGATGTAGGCCGACAGGAATTCGCGGTTGAACCCGACCATGGCGCTGGTCAGGTTGAACACCGGCTCGCCGGTGTCCTGGTCGCCGAGCAGCACGTAGTACGGCGGCTGATTGAAGTCACCCGCGGCCTCGATCGTCGGATCACTGGGCACCGACCAGAAGGCGTTGTTGGTGAAGAACTCCCGCGGGTTGTCCACGTGGTACTTGGCGAGCATTTCGCGCTGGACCTTGAACAGGTCCTCCGGGTAGCGGAAGTGGGCCCGCAGATCCTCGGAGATGGCGCTCTCCGGCTGCACCGCGTCCGGGAACACCCCGCGCCACGCCTGCAGCACCGGATCGCTCGGATCGACCTCGTACAGCGTCACGGTGCCGTCGTAGGCGTCGACGGTGGCCTTCACCGAATTGCTGATGTAGGCCACTTCCTTCTTCGGCAGCAGCCGCCCGGTCCGCTGATCGATGCTGTCCTCGACCGCACCCTCCAGCGAGGTCGACTGGGCGTACGGATACTTGTCCAGGGTGGTGTAGGCATCGACGATCCAGACCATCCGGCCGTCGACCACCGCGGGGTAGGTGTTGCCGTCGGTGGTCAGCCACGGCGCCACCGCCTGCACCCGTTCGCGCGGGTCGCGCTTGAAGATGATCTTCGAGTCCTCACCGACCGCCGAGGAGAACAGGATGTTGCGCTCGGCGTACTTCGCCGCGAAGGCCAGCTTGTTGATCGGGTTCCCGATCGGAACGCCGCCGGAACCGGTGTAGGTGTAGTTCTCGGTGTCCGAGTCGTACTCGCGCGGTGCCTCACCCTCGGTGCCGCCGACGATCGCGTAATCGGGGTCGGTCCGCGAAATCAGCTCGCCGTAGTAGATCCGGGGCTGATCGAGCTCCATCTCCTCGTGTACCGGCTCGGTGAACAGGTCGCTGTCGATGAAGATCGGATAGCCCGAATCGCTACCGCCACCGGCGTCGTCGGGGTTGTCCGACTGCGGCTTGTTGACCCGGTTGGCCGGTGCCGCGACGAAGCCGTTGCCGTGGGTGTAGACGGTGTGCCGGTTGATCCAGTCCCGCTGGTTCTCACTCAGCGCCGCCGGGTTGAGTTCGCGGGCCGCGACGATGTAGTCCTGCACCTGGCCGTTGATGTCGTACCGATCGATATCGAGGGCCTCGGGGAAGCCGTAGAAGTTCTTCAGCTGCTTGAGCTGGGTGAACGTCGGCGACAGGATGTTCGGGTCGAGCAGCCGGGCATTGCCGATGGTGGCGGCGTCCGCAGGCACGTCCAGCGGGCTGGTGGTGCCCTTACCCGGGTAGTCCTGGTACTCGATCTTGTCGTCGGTGATCCCGAAGGCCTCCCGGGTAGCCGCGATATTGCGCTCGATGTACTCGCTTTCCTTCTCGGCCGCGTTCGGGCGGACGGTGAACTGCTCCACCACCATCGGCCACACCGCGCCGACCAGCAGCGAGGAGAGCAGCAGCAGCGCCGCCGCCATCGCCGGCACCCGCAGATCGCGCAGCACGATACCGGCGAAGAACGCGATCGCGCAGATCACCGCGATCGCCAGCAGGATCAGTTTCGCCGGCAGCACCGCGTTGATATCGGTGTAGGAGGCACCCGCGAAGATCGGTTCCTTCCGGGTGCTCGACAGCAGGTCGTACCGGTCGAACCAGTAGGCGACCGCCTTGAGCAGAATGAAGGTGCCGGCCAGGATCGCCAGCTGTACCCGGGCCGCCCGGGTCAGGGCGCCTTCCCGGCCCGCCAGCCGAACCCCGCCGAAGATGTAGTGCGTCACCAGGTTCGCGAAGAACGCGATCACCACCGCGACGAACAACCAGTTCAGCACGAACTGGTAGAACGGCAGCTTGAAGGCGTAGAACCCGATGTCGAGGTGGAACTGCGGATCCTCGCGGCCGAAGTCGCCGCCGTTGAGGAACAGCTGCACCGTCGCCCAGTTCGACTGCGCGACCAGACCGGACAGCACGCCCAGCAGGACCGGGATACCGATGCCGAACCAGCGCAGCCGCGCCATCACCGTGGTGCGGTAGCGCGCGACCGGATCGTTCGGCCCCGCGGTCGGGACGAACACCGGGCGGGACCGGTAGGCCAGCAGCAGGGCGCCCCAGACGATCAGCCCGACCAGGACCGCGACGGCGAGGAACAGCAGTACCCGGGTCCGCAGCACCCCGTAGTACACGCTGCGATAGCCGACCTCGCCGAACCACAACCAGTTGGTATAGGTCTCGACGATGCGCGGTCCGAACAACAGCAGGGCCGCGAGTACGGTCGCCGTCACCAGCAGCACGCGGCTGCGTCGGGACAACGTCGGTAAGCCGGTGGAGGGCCGCATGCCCACGATGCCATCTCCCGAGGGTCCGGCGGTGGCCGTGCCGGGTGTGCGACCCGGCCACCGCAGTCCGATTGGTGTGGGCGGCCGCACCGGGCCGCCTCGTTCGTGCTGCGGCCCACTCTACGGAAATCGGACACCGTGCAGGCGGCAGGGCTCGATTTGATTTGATGAACGGGTGGAGACGGAGCAGCACAACGAAGTGGTTCTGGCCCGGTGCGTCCGGGAGATCGTCGAGTTCGCCGACGCCGACGGCTGGGGTCAGCCGCCGCAGATGTTCGCACTGGTCCCCACCGCCGACCTGGTCGCCGCCGAACCGTCGCTGCAGGATCAGCTCGACGACGGTGCCGAACTGACCCCGATCGCGCAGGAGTCCTTCCCGGACGACGTCACCGGCGGGTCGATGGCCCTGGACGAATTCCTCGCCACCACCAGCTGGCCGCCCGCCGTGCAGGGCTGTGTCCTGGTGCAGGAGATCGTGGTGCTGCCGCCGTCCGCCGAGGGCACGCTCGACGATGCGCTGGTGCCGTTGCTGGCCGACGCCGAGGCCGCCGATGCGGCCGGCCGGGCCGCCGCGCACGCCCACCCCGAACGGCGCGACGCCCGGATGATCACCGGCGTGCTGCGCGACGGTCCGGCACTGTGCCTGCTGCATCTACGGCCCGCCGAGGACGCCGACGCATTCGCCGAGCCGGACCTGCGGACCTACCCGAACCTCGGGGAGGACCTGATCGCCGCGTTGCGGCACACCCTGGAATAGTCACCCACAGCTCACGGGCTCGCGGCCGTCGTTCAATTCCTCCAGCGATTCCACCGCACCGGCCAGCGTCTCCACCTTGACCAGGCGCAGCCCGTCCGGCACCCGCTGCCGCGCCTCGTTGCAGTTGGCCGCCGGGACCAGGAAGGTCTCGGCACCGGCCTCGCGGGCGGCGATCATCTTGTACTGGATGCCGCCGATCGGACCGACCTCGCCCGCATCGTCGATGCTGCCGGTGCCGGCGACGAACCGGCCGCCGTCCAGTTCGCCCGGGGACAGCTTGTCGATGACGGCGAGGCTGAACATCAGCCCGGCCGAGGGCCCGCCGATATCGGCGAGGTTGAAGTCGATCTGCATCGGCGGCCGGGCCCCTTCTCCGACCGAGATCCCGAGCGATCCGGCGCCCTCCTCGTCGGCCCGCTCACCGAGGGTGACCTCGCCGGTCGCATCGCGGTCGCCGCGCCGGTATCCCACCGTGACGGTGGTTCCGGGCGACTGCTGCGACACCAGCGTGATCACGTCCTGGGTGCTGCCGATCGGCTCGCCGTCGATACTGGTCAGCTCGTCGCCGGGTTCCAGGACCCCGTGCGACGGCCCGTCCTCGGCTACCGCGCGGGCCAGCACCGCCGTGGGCAGGTTCAGCTGGCGCAGCGCGGCGATCTCGGCGTTGTATTCGGAGTTGGCGAACTCCGCCTGATTGGACCGGTCGACCTCCTCCCGGGAGAGCCCGGGCGGGTACACCTCGGACCGCGGGACCAGGCCGTGTTCGCCGCTGAGCCAGAAACCGAACGCCTCGAACAGGTTCAATCCGTCCCGGACCGAGACCGTGGTCATGTTCAGGTTGCCGGTGGTCGGATCCACCTCGGTGCCGGTGACCTCGACCACCTGTTCGCCGTCGACCTCGCCGAGGGTGTTGACGGTGGGGCCGGGGCCGAGGGCGACGAACGGCACGGTCACGGCGCTGCCGACCACCCCGAGCACCAGCACGGGAACCAGGGCGACGATCAGGGTGAGGATCCGACGATTCACCCGGCCCACAGTAGCGATGCGGCCGGTACCCGGCCGGGAAGGGGCACGGCCCGGGCGGGGCGGTGGTGTATGGCCCCGGGCAGGGCAGTAGTGCATGGCTGCGGGGCGGGGCGGTGGCGACCGCGTTTCGCGATACGCGAACATCGGTGCGTCCCGGGTCCGCGTAACGTAGGGAGTATGAGCGACCACCCCTTCGGCTTCTCGAATCGCGACGACGACGACAACTCCCGTCGCGGTGAGGCCAGCGGCTCCGGTGGCGGTACCAACGGCCCCGGCGGCGGGGATCCGTTCGGTTTCGCCATGGGCGGCGGCGGGTTCGACCCGGCCCAGCTGGGGCAGATGCTGACCTCGCTCGGCCAGATGCTCAGCGGAATGGGGACGCCGGGGTCGGGGCAGTCCGGCCCGGTGAACTACGACGTCGCCAAACGGCTGGCCCGCCAGCAGCTCGGATCCACCGTCGAGCCGATTCCGGCGAGCACCACCGGCGCCGTGACCGATGCCGCCCATCTGGCCGAACTGTGGCTGGACGAGGCCACCGTGTTGCCGGCCGGTGCCACCCGCACGGTGACCTGGACCGCCAACGACTGGATCGAACAGACCCTGCCGACCTGGCAGCGCCTGTGTGATCCGGTGGCCCAGCAGATCTCCGGGATGTGGACCGCGCAGCTGCCGGAAGAAGCCAAACAGTTCGCCGGCCCGATGATGGGCATGCTGAGCCAGATGGGTGGGTTCGCCTTCGGTTCGCAGCTCGGCCAGGCGCTCGGCCAGCTCGCCAAGGAAGTGCTGACCTCCACCGATATCGGCCTGCCGCTGGGGCCGGAGGGCACCGCAGCGCTGCTGCCGACCGCGATCTCCGCATTCAGCGAGGGTCTGGAGCAGCCGGAGAGCGAGATCATGGTGTTCCTCGCCGCCCGGGAAGCCGCCCATCAGCGGCTGTTCGCCCATGTGCCGTGGCTGCGCCAGCAGGTGCTCGGTGCGGTCGAGGATTATGCGCGCGGCATCAAGATGGACCTGTCCGGGCTGGAGGAGGCCGCGCAGAACATCGACCCGATGTCCCTGACCGACCCCTCGAAGCTGGAGGAACTGCTCGGGCAGCACACCTTCGAACCGCAGACCACGCCCGAACAGAAGCAGGCACTGGAGCGGCTGGAGACCCTGCTGGCGCTGATCGAGGGCTGGGTCGAAGTGGTCGTCGCCGATGCGGTCGGCGACCGGCTGCCCGGCGCCGGCGCACTGTCGGAGACCCTGCGCCGCCGCCGCGCCACCGGCGGCCCTGCCGAGCAGACCTTCGCCACCCTGGTCGGCCTGGAACTGCGCCCGCGTAAGGTCCGCGAGGCCGCCACCCTGTGGCGGCGGCTGACCACCGATGCCGGCGCGGCGAAACGTGACGGCGTCTGGGCCCATCCGGACCTGCTTCCCGACACCAACGACATCGACGCCCCCGCCGGCTTCATCGACTCCGTCATCGGCGGCGGCACCGGCGCCTTCGACGACCCGCTCGCTCAGCTGGCCGAAACCGAGGCGCGGGAGCGGGAACAGGCGCGCGGTGGCATGGACAAGGACGCACCGGAGCCGCCCCGGGGTGACGACGAAGCCTGAGGAATCGAGCAGACGGCGCTGCCACCCGGGTCCGGGTGGCAGCGCCGTGTTCGTGCAGGCCCTGGCTCAGCCGCCGAGGGCGATCAGCAGCGGGGCGTTGTCTTCCAGGAAGGCCCGGTACTGGTCGCCGTAGCCGAGCTGGTCGGCGAGGTCGGCGCCGGTGGCGGTGGCCTGCTCGACGGCGGCGGTCACCTCGGCCGGAACCTCGGCGGGCAGCTCGACCGGGACCTCTACCGGCAGGTCGGGGGTGACGGCCTCGATCTCGGGGGTCTCCACCGGGGCTGGGGCCGGCTCGGAGACGCCGTCCCGCAGGTACTGGCCGCAGGTCGGCCAGGCGCCGACGCCCTGGGTGGCGAGGACGTTCTCGGCCACCCGGATCTGCTCGGCCTTGCTGGCGTTGTGCGCGTAGCCGGTGCCGCCGTTCGCCTGCCAGGTGCTGTGCGAGAACTGCAGGCCACCGTAGTAGCCGTTGCCGGTGTTGATGCCCCAGTTGCCACCGCTCTCGCACTGGGCGACACCGTCCCAGTCGTGGGTGGGTGCGGCCGAGGCGGTGCCGCTGACGGCGAACGGGACGGCAACAAGGGCGCCGGTCATGGCGGCGAAGCCGAGGGCGCGGGTGCTGAACTTCCGGTTCTTGCTCATGTGGGTATCCCTCCCTGCGTCCGCCGGCGCGACCGATCCGGTGCGCGTCCCTGCCCCCAGGTAGTCGGGGTCTGGCAGGCATCGCGGGACAGGGCTGTCGGCGTGCGGCGATGCGTGCCGGTGCCCGTCACTGGTTGTTTCGGGCTCGATTCGACGGTAACGAACAGATCTCGACCGATCACGTCTTGATAACAGGACCCGGCTGTGGCAGAGATTTTCCCGATTTCGATGTTTGAGCAGCTCTGGAATGGTTAATGTATGTAAAACACTCTCGTGTAATTTACCTATTCTGTGTCGGACGTCACCGGTAAATTGTGATCGCGCGCACTTTACGGCGTCTATTCGAGATATCGAGTGACCCGAGACGAAATTCTCGCCGCATGATCCCGCCCACTTGCCGGATCAAATGTGCTGTACATCACACACACTCGGCCTGGGTCGGGTGATTCCGTGCCCCCGAATCGCCCCATGGGTGCCATGAAGCGCTGTTGACCAGGTGATTTGGCGGATCTGCACATCCGTGTGTAATGTTGTGTTCACCGACGCGGGGTGGAGCAGCTCGGTAGCTCGCTGGGCTCATAACCCAGAGGTCGCAGGTTCGAATCCTGTCCCCGCTACTGAAACAGTGGCCCCGGAGAATCCTCCGGGGCCACTGTTGTTTGCGTTCGGAGTGGGTTGCGGACTGGTGCCCCTGTGAAGACTTCGTCTCCGATTTCCGATCACCCACGCTGTGCTTCCAGTAGGTCGAGTAGCTCGGTCATCAGCTGCTCCGGTGTCGGCTCGGTGCCGTCCTTGCGGAGGTGTCCGGACAGGTCCAGGGCGGTCAGTCCGTGTCCGAGGGACCAGATCAGCGGGAGAATTCGGTCGGGGTTGCCCGGGAGGGTGCCGTCGGTGGTGGCTGCGGTGACGCAGTCGTGCATGGCCCGACGAGCGGCGGTGGCCGCGGCATCGAGTTCGGCATGGTCGTCGGGTTCCCATCGGCCGAAGGTGAGGTCGAACCGGGCTGGGTGTTGTTGTGCCCAGTGTAGGTAGCCGGCCCCGGCGGCGCGCACCTTGTCGATTCCCACGTCCCGCGCCGCTGCGGCGGTATCGATCAGTTCGGCGAGGGTGGTCAGGTGTGCGGCGGCGACCGCCGCCAGTAGGTCGCGCTTGTCCGTGAAGTGCTTGTACGGCGCATTGTGGGAAAGTCCCGCTCGGGCGCCGACTTCACGCAAGGTGACCGCTGCCGGTCCGCCCTCGTCGATGAGCTGGGCTGCCACCTCGATGAGTCGCTCACGCGTCGTCTGCATTCCGGGCAATCTATCGCACCCGAGGTTGACGGCGTCAACCGGGCTGCCTATCGTTTAGTTGACAACGTCAACCTAAGGTCAGGATTCGGATATGGTGTCCATTCGAGCTATCGGCGCCGCGGTGGGTGCGGTTGCCACATTGCTGATTCCGGGCAGTGCCCAGGCGGCGCCGACTCCGCCCGCCTACACTGAGCCGCGGCCGGAACCGGCCATCGGCGGATACGTCGAACACGCCGAAACCGTGGTCGTCGACGTACCGCGCCATGAGTTCCTCGCCTGGGTGAATCGGCCGGAGCTGGGACTGGCCGATCTGGTGCAGAACACCGGTTTCGGGCCGACCGTGGTCGCAACGGAGAGTCTTCGTGGCGACTGGGATCCGGCCGGTGACCGCACCGGCGATCGGCGGCGGGTGCGGTTGGACAGTGGCCACTATCTGGCCGAGGAAGTACTGGTCGACACAGACGCCGAGTTCCGCTACCAGATCTGGGGATTCACCGACCCGGTGCAACGGGCTGTGATCGCCTACGCCATAGCAGGTTTCGAGTACTCCGAACAAGGCGATTCGACCCGGATCGAGTGGGTCTACCGGTTTCGCCCCACCGATCCGCTGCTGCGCCCGGTCGTTGCCGCCTATGTCCGGCACACCATGCCGGCGATGATGAGCGGAACCCTGGCAAGGATGAAGGACGGTGCCGAGGAGGCGGTGCACCGCTAGGCGCCGCCTCCTCGTCTCGGCCACTGCGGCCGAGGCGGGTCAGTCTTCGGCCGGCTCGTCCAGCACGTCACGCATCATCGTCCAGATCTCGGCACGCGCGGCCACGGTGGCGGACAGGGCGGGGATGGTGAGGAATCCGTGGAACAAACCGTCGTAGCGGCGGTGCCGGACGGGGACACCGGCGGCGGCGAGGCGGTCGGCGTAGGCGTCGCCGGAGCTGCAGGGCGGGTCCAGTTCGGCAGTGATCACCACGGCGGGCGGGAGGCCGGTCAGCGCGGGGGAGCGGGTCGGCACCAGGCGGGGGTCGTCGGTGCCGGTCGGGGCGTACTGTTGCCAGTACCACCGCATCGCCTTGGTGGTGTTGTAATAGCCGGTGCCGAAACGGCGGTAGGACTCGGTGTCGAAATCGTCGTCGATCACCGGATAGAACAGCATCTGCGCGGCGAGGGCGGGGCCGTTGCGGTCGCGGACGGCGACGGCGACGGTGGCGGCGAGGTTGCCGCCCGCGCTGTCCCCGGCGACGGCGATCCGGGCCGGGTCGCCCCCGTAATCGCCGGCGTGTTCGGCGGCCCACTGCACCGCGGCGTACATGTCGTCGTGGGCGGCCGGGGCCCGGTGTTCGGGGGCGAGCCGGTAGTCGACCGAGATCACCACGGCGCCGACCCCGGCCGCCATCGACCGGCAGAACTCGTCGTGACTGTCCAGATCGCAGAACACGAAACCACCGCCGTGCGCGAACACCACCACGGGTAGTGCGGCGGCGTCGTGATGCGGACGGTAGATGCGCACCGGCAGTTCGCCACCCGGCCCGGCGACGGTCCGGTCGAGCACCCGGTGCATATCCGGCTGCCGCTGCAGCGGTGCCCGCCGGGCCCGGATGGCCGCGCGCAGTTCGGGCGCCGACATCGTCGTCACGTCCGGGAAGCCGGCGTCGAGGGTGGCGAGCATCGTCGCCACCTCGGGATCCAGGGTCGGTTCGGCGCCGTCACCCGGCACGGTCTGAACGGTCACTGCGGATGCCTCCTCGCAGACGTCGCGGCGTGTCCGGCCATGGTGGATTCCGCGCGGCTCGCCGGGAATCGGGTCCTCCCGGTGAGTGGACGATGCCGCTGCGCCGAACCGCCCGGGCCGCCTACCTTCGCCGCATGGGACAGACCGAGGTCTACGTGATCGACCGGGTGGTCACCGCGCCCGGCCGGGCCCGCGAATTCGTCGACCGCTATCTCGCCGAGTACGCGCCCGGCGCCCGGGAGCGCGGCATGGTGCTCGATCGGATCGTGGTGAGCCCGCCGCTGTGGCTGGCCGACGAGTCGAACACGGTATGCGCCACCTGGGTCGTCGCCGGCGCCCGCGGCTGGTGGGAGATGACCTGGAAAGGCCGGCCGGACCCGGCAATCGGGCAGTGGTGGGATGCGATCGACGAGCTCGTGGTCGAGCGGGATCGCAGCACGGCCGCGGCCGCGCAGGACGTCGACGGGCTTGCCGATGTATAAGGCCACCCAACTGGTGCATCTACCGCCGGGAGCCGGTCGCGGTGCACCGATCCGCGAGCTGCGTGCCCTGGCCGCGACGACCTCGGCCCGCCGGGCGCTGATCGAGCCGACCCTGCCGGGTGTCCGCAACGGCGGCGATGTGCTGGTGCACTGGCAGTTCGACAGCGAGCAGCTGTGGCGGGCGGTCGCCCGTGAGGTCGACGAGCTGCTGCGGGAGTTCGCCCCGGCCCGCGTGGACCTCGCCGAATATCGAGGCACGGCAGATGGTCCGGCGGAGCCCCGCACCCCGGGCTCGGTCTACCGGGTGCTTCTGCTGCGGGTGGAACCGGGTACGCCCCGGGCGGTGCTGGACCGATTCGAGGCCGACCTGCTCGCCATGCCCCGGCATATCCCGGCCATCCGGGCCTGGCAGTTGAGCCGGGTGACCCGCGCCGCCGGAGCCTCCCGGTGGACGCATGTCTTCGAACAGGAATTCGCCGATCTCGACGGCCTGACCGGTCCCTATCTGATGCACCCGATCCACTGGGCCCGGGTGGACCGGTGGTTCGATCCCGAATGTCCCGAGGTGATCATCCGGGACCGGGTCTGCCACAGCTTCTGCGTCTGTCCGGCACCTGTGCTCGGTTGAGGTCGAGCAGCCGTCTGCAAGTGGCTCGCTGCGGTCCCGGGACCGGCTCGCGCACCCGCATTCGACGTCAGGCCAGGCGATGCCGGAAAGTCGTTGTCGAGGCGCCGGTTTCGAGATCGACCGTGACGGCACGCAGATCGATCGCGGCGGGGGAGAGGTCGAGCACCAGGAACCCGAGATCGTCGTAGTTCTCGTAGCGGGCGGCGCGCTCGCCCGCCCGCTTACCGCCGGAGGTCTTCGCGGCGGCACCGCTGACGAGCTGGCGGGTCCCCTTGGACTCCGCGGTGGGTTCCAGGACCTGCAGGTTGTGGTCGTGCCCGGAGAGCAGCAGCTGCACCTTGCCGACCACATGGTCTTCGAAGAACTGCTTCGCATGCACCCCGTTGAGCGGCGGGATCGGCAGCCCGTCATAGTTGCCGGCGTCGCCGTGCGGCCCATTGCTCAGATACGGCTGATGGGTGCAGGCGATCTTCCACTGGGCCGGGGATTCGGCGATGGCGCGATCCAGCCAGGCCCGCTGGGCCGACATGTATTCGCCGTCCACGGCCCAATAGGGATTGAGCAACGGCGGGATATAGGCGGCGAGCGGATTGATGTCGAGTACGAAGAACTCGACCACCGGATTCCGTTCGGGGACGCGCACCGAGTAATACCGGCTCGGCATCCACCAGCGCGCCGAGTGCGCGTGGTATTCGACCTCGTGGTTACCGCGCAGCAGCCAGCCGCCGTCGCCCGGGAACACCGAACTCGTGTCGTGATTGCCGAGCACCATCGCCCACGGGAAGTCCAGGCCGGTGTTGGGGTCCTCGAACTTCGCGGCGAACTGCGGGTCGGTGCCGCTGTCGGGGCCGTGCTCGTAGATGTTGTCGCCCAGCCCGATCGCCATCGAGAACGGTTCCCGGGCGTGGAATTCGCGCGCCGCATCGGCCACTGCCCACTGGGTGCGGGTGCCGGTACCGGCATCGCCGGTCACCAGGACCCGCAGTGACCGGCTGCCGGGGAAGGGGAACTTCTCGATGCCCTCGGCGACCGGCACCGCCTGTGCCGGTGACAATCCGACCAGCGTGGTGCCCAGGGCCAGCCCGGTGGTGGCGGCCAGGAATTCGCGCCGCCCCAGATTCGCACCGTTGTCCACCGGGGTTCCTTCCGCCGATCGATCGAATGGCCCGACGGCCGGCGGGCCGTCGACGCGGGCCACTGTAGTGCAGCGATGTGGCCGGTCGGGTGTCGGTATCGCCTGGCAGGATCGTCGACCATGAGTTCCACCGGTGAGGAAGTCCGAGCTTTCGCCCTGTCGTTACCCGAGACCACCGAACGGTTCACCTGGGGGATGCCGATCTTCCGGGTCGCCGGGAAACTGTTCCTCACGCTGCCCGAGGAAGAGACGTCGATGGCGGTGCGCTGCCCGATCGTCGAACGCGACGAACTGGTGCTCGCCGAACCGCACAAGTTCTGGATCGCCGACCACGAAGCGGCCAACGCCTGGGTCCGGGTCCGGCTGGGCCGCCTCGACGATGCCGACGAGATGACGGCCATCGTGCTCGACTCCTGGCGTCAGTCCGCGCCCCGGCACCTGCTCGACGAACAGTAGCCGGCCGCCGGACCCGGTCAGGTGGAGCTGCCGGCGCGGTCCCGTTCACCGGTCGGCTCGTAGGTCTCCCAGAAATCGGCGCCCGCGATATCGAGGGGCGCCGGGTCGAACACCGGATCCTTGCCCTGTTTGCGCTGCCGCTCGTAATCGCGGAGGGCGAGGAAAGCCGGCCGTTGCAGGATGATGATGCCGACGATGTTCAGCCAGGCCATCAGGCCGACGCCCAGGTCACCGAGCGCCCAGGCATCGGTGGCGGTGGAGACGGTGCCGACGACCACCGAGACCAGGATTGCCGCCTGCAGCACCAGAGTGGTGTTGGAACCGACGGTGCCCCGCAGCACCGGTACCGATACCCGGGCGTACCTGCCGACGACGAATCGGAGGTTGGTTTCCGCCATGTAGTAGTAGGCGATGATCGTGGTGATGCAGAAGAACGCCAGCGAAACGGCGATGAAACCGGCGCCCATGCCCTGCCACAGGGTATCGATACCGGCTTGCGCGAAGGCCGGACCGGGCTCGGTGCCCGTGGCGAGCACGCCCCCGTCGGACAGGACCCGCCCGTCGGCGCTCTCGCCCTCGAACACCCGGTAGGCGCCGGTGGACAGAATCACCAATCCGGTTGCCGTGCAGATGAACAACGTGTCGATATAGACCGCGAACGCCTGCACCAGCCCCTGTTTCGCCGGATGTGACACCTCGGCGGCGGCTGCGGCGTGCGGTCCGGTGCCTTGTCCCGCTTCGTTGGAATAGATGCCGCGTTTCACGCCCCACATCACCGCCGCCCCGACGATGGCGCCGAACGCAGCGTCGGTGCCGAATGCACTGGCGAAGATCGTGCTCAGTACAGCGGGGATCTCGGCGGCGTTGAGCACCACGATGATCAGTGCCAGCGCAATGTAGATCACCGCCATGAACGGCACCACCACTGCGGCGAAAGAGGCGATGCGTTTGACACCGCCGATGATCACGAAGGCCAGCAGGATCACCGCGCCGACCGCGACCACCCATGGTGCGATGCCCCATGCCTGGTCCATCGCGGCCGCCATCGAATTGGCCTGCACGCTGGGCAACAGCACACCGCATGCCAGAACCGTCACCGCCGCGAACACGAATCCGTACACCTTGAACGCCGGTGCTGCCGCGGTATGCGATTTCGCCCGGGCCAAGTAGTACGCCGGGCCGCCGCGGTATTCGCCGGACAGCGGATCGCGGGTCTTGTAGATCTGCCCGAGGGTGCATTCCACGAACGAGGTGGAGGCGCCCAGGAATGCGACGATCCACATCCAGAACAAGGCACCCGGACCACCGAACGCGATGGCGGTGGCCACGCCGGCGATATTTCCGGTGCCGACCCGGCCGGACAAGGACATGGAGAGTGCCTGGAAGGACGAGACTCCGGCCGCGGATTTCTGCCCGCGGAACATCAACCGGACCATCTCCGGTACCTGACGGATCTGCACGAACCGGGATCGGATCGAGAAGTACAGTCCGGCGGCCAGGCACAGATAGACCAGGGCATCGCTCCAGACGTAGCTGTTCAGTGTTTCCAGAAACGCGGACAAGGAACCCTGCTTCCATCGATGACTCGGGGCGTGCGCAGGAGATCCTCGCACGCCCCGGGTAAACGTCGGTTACCGGCTGGTTACCTGGCTGTCAGCAATGGTCCGCGGCACGTTCATGCGTCCAGATCGCTGGCCACCATTCCGGCGATCTTGTCCAGGGTGGCCTGATCGTCGCAGCTGACCACCACCTCGGCGCCCTGCGTGGCGCCGAGGGCCATGATCATCAGCGCCGAACCGGCATCGACCGGGTCGCCCCCGGCGGTGGCCAGAGTGACCGGATGGCCGGCCGCGGCGACGGCTTCGGCAATCAGGGCGGCGGGCCGGGCGTGCAGGCCGATCGAGGAACCGACGGTGACGGTGGTGCTCGGCATGGGATGCTCCTTCGTTTTCGGGGACGGGTCGGTATTCGGGAGTCGTCAGACGGTGGTGAGTACCTCGGCCGGAGCCGGGACACGCGGCCGCAGGAACTGTTTGGCGAGCGTGACGCACAGTGCGGCGACCAGCGTGCCCGCCGCGAGGGCCGCTACGAACCAGGCCAGGCCGCCGATGGCGAAGAACACGAAGATGCCGCCGTGCGGGGCGCTGAGGGTGACCCCGGTGGCCATCACCAGACCGCCGGTGACGGCGCCACCGGCCATCATCGACGGCAGTACCCGGACCGGATCGGCGGCGGCGAACGGGATGGCGCCCTCGGAGATGAACGACGCTCCCAGCAGCCAGGCGGCCTTGCCGTTCTCCCGTTCCGCCGGGGTGTAGAGGCCGGGACGGACCGTGGTGGACAGCGCCATCGCCAGCGGCGGCACCATCCCGGCCGCCATCACCGCGGCCATCACCTTCAGGGTGGCCGGATCGCTGACCGACAGACCGGCCACGGCGAAGGCGTAGGCCGCCTTGTTCACCGGTCCACCCAGGTCGAAGCACATCATCAGCCCGAGGATCACGCCGAGCGCGACGGCCGAACCGCCGGACAGGCCGCCCAGCCACTCGGTCAGGGCCTCGGTGACCGCGGCCAGGGGTTTGCCGAGCAGGACGAACATGGCGACGCCGACGATCAGCGACGCGCCCAGCGGGATGACCACCACCGGCATCAGACCCCGCGCCCACGGCGGCACGGGCAGCCGGCCGACCCACAGCGCCGCGAAGCCGGCGATCAGGCCGCCGACCAGGCCGCCGAGGAATCCGGCGCCGACGAACACCGCGACTGCACCGGCCGTGAAGCCAGGTGCCAGCCCGGGCCGGTCGGCGATGGCGAAGGCGATATAGCCGGCCAGCGCCGGAACCAGGAACCCGAAGGCCAGCGCACCCAGCTGAAACAGCACGGCACCCAGGTAGGTGGTGAAACCGCCGGTCGGGAGATCGGTGATGGAATTGTTCAGCACGATGTTCTTCGCGGTATCGCCGTCGCCGATCTCGTAGCCGGCGAACAGGAAGCCCAGCGCGATGAGCAGGCCACCGGCGGCCACGAACGGGATCATGTAGCTGACCCCGGTCAGCAGAATCTGCCGCAGCCGGGTGCCCCAGCCCAACCGCCCGGCGGTGGGCCGTGGCCCGGCGGCCGCCGGGGCGTCGCCCCCCACCGTGGCGGCGTCCGGGTCCGCGGCCGCCCGGACGGCCTCGGCGACCATGGCGTCGGGTTCGTTGATGGCCCGTTTGACTCCCGATTCGACCAGCGGCTTCCCGGCGAACCGTTCCCGGCCCTGCACCCCGACATCGGTGGCGAACACGACCGCCTCCGCCCGAGCGATCGCCTCGGCGGCCAGTGCGGTGCCGCCGCTGGATCCCTGGGTTTCGACGAGAACCTGCACTCCGGCGCGGTCGCCCGCGGCGACGAGGGCGTCGGCCGCCATGTAGGTGTGCGCGATTCCGGTGGGACAGGCGGTGACGGCGACAATGGTGCGTGCGGCCGGTTCCGGCGGCTCCGGTGCGGCGGTCGCCGCCGAGGGCTCGGTACCGGGACCGGAATCCGGCTCGGCCGGTGGTGGTTCGGTGCTGGACGGTGGCCCGGGAGCGCTGGGCCCGCCGATCACGCCGTCGACGAGTTCGACCACGGCCGCGGCGGTCGGTGCGGTGCGCAGCGCTTCGACGAAATCGGGCCGGACCAGGGCGCGCGCCAGGCTGGAGAGCACCTTCATATGCTCGGCTCCCGCTCCTTCCGGTGCGGCGATCAGGAACACCAGATCGGCCGGGCCGTCGGCGGCGCCGAAAGGCACCGCGGGCCGCAGCCGCGCGAAGCCGAGCGAGGGCGTGGTGACTTGCGGTACCCGGCAGTGCGGGATGGCGATACCGCCGGGCAGCCCGGTCGCAGACTGCGCCTCCCGGGCGAGCGCGGCCGCGGCGACCGCTTCGGCATCGGTGCTGCGGCCGGCCGCGGCGAGCCGGGTGGCGAGGGCGGTGATCACCTGCTGCGGGTCGGTGCCGAGGTCGGCGTCCAGGGTGATCAGATCCGTGGTGATGATCGGTGTCGATTCGGACATGGCGGTGACTTTCAGCGGTCGGCGGTCGCGGCCGGGATCGGCAGCGTGGTGACGGTGACCGCGGCGCGGTCGACGTGCTGCGGTGCCGGGAGCTCGGTTCCGGGCAGCGCGGTCGCGGCGCTGCCGTAGGCGACCGCGGCACGCAGCCGTTCCGCGGGGCCGGCGCCGGCGATATCGGCGAGCAGATATCCGGCCAGCGCGGCATCACCCGCGCCGACGGTGCTGCGGGCGGTCACGGCCGGCGCCGCGGCGACCCAGGCGCCCTCGGCGGTGACCAGGACGGCACCGGCGGCGCCCAGGGTGGCCAGGACCGCCTGGACTCCCCGCGTGAGCAGGCCCGCGGCGGCGGCCGCCGCGCGAGCAGGGTCGGCCGGCTCGGCCAGGGGAACTCCGGTGAGCTGGGCCAGCTCCTCGGCGTTGGGCTTCAACAGCGCCGGAGCGGCCGCCGGAAAGCGGCCGGCCAATGCCCGCAATGCAGCGTCGGAGGTATCGACGGCGATGCGGGCACCCGGTAGCCGGGTGACCAGCTCGGCGTACCAGTCCACCGGTGCGCCGGGCGGCAGGGACCCGGACAGGACGATCCAGTCTGCCCGGGAGGCGAGGGTTTCCAGCCGGGCGGCCAGCTCGGCCCGGGTGGCCGCGGATTGCGGGCGGCCGGGTTCGTTGATCTTGGTGGTGGTGCCGTCGGGTTCGGCGAGTGTCAGATTGGTCCGGGGCGCCGCGTCCACTTCGACCGCGGCACAGGCGATCGACAACTCGTCGAGCGCCGCGGCGACCGGATCGTCCGGGCCGGTCGGCAGCACCGCTACCGTGTCGGCGCCGGCGGCCGCGACCACCCGGGACACGTTGACGCCCTTACCGCCCGGATGGGAGATCACGGTGGTGGCCCGCTGGACGGCGCCGCGCCGCAGCGGTTCGCCGAGTGCGATGGTGCGGTCGATACCGGGGTTGGCAGTGAGCGTGACGATCATGCCGCCACCACCTCGAGGCCCGCGTCGCCGAGTTCGGTCTGCACCGGTTCGGCGAGGTCGGTATCGGTGATCAGGACATCGATATCGGAACAGCTGCCGAACCGGACGAAATCCTCCCGGCCGATCTTGGTGGCGTCGGTGACCACGACGACCTGGTTGGCGGCCGCGATCATGGCCCGCTTCACCGCCGCCTCCTCCGGGTCGGGCGTGGACAGGCCGTGCCGGACGGTCAGCGCATTGGTGCCGATGAAGGCGACGTCCACCCGCAGCTCACCGAGGCTGCGCACGGTGTCGGCGCCGACAGCGGCCTGGGTGACACCGCGGACCCGGCCGCCGAGCAGCTGGACCTGCACCCCGGTGAAACCGGTGAGGCGGGTCGCGATCGGCAGCGAGTTGGTGACGGCGACGAGCTCGCGGTCGCCGACCCCGGCTGCCACCCGGCCGGTGGTGGTGCCGGCATCGAAGACGACGCTGCCGCCGGCCGGGGGCAGATAGGTCCGGGCGACCGCGGCGATCCGGTCCTTCTCGGCGCCCCGGCTCTGTTCTCGTTCGCCGGTGCCCAGCTCGAAGGTGGTGAGCGCGCCGGCGGGAACGGCGCCGCCGTGTACCCGCCGGATCAGTCCCGCCCGGTCCAGTGCCGCCAGATCGCGGCGCACGGTCTCGGTGGTGACGTCGTAGCGGTCGGCGAGTTCGGCGACCGAGACCCGGCCGCGCTCCCCGGCCAGTGCCGCGATGGCCTGCTGGCGTTCCTCGGCGTACATCCGTTCCTCCTGCCGCGAATTCTGTGTTCATGTTGTTTTATGCCCGTTTGTGTGGCCATGTCAAGACATAAATGTGCGCCGGAACACATCGATGCAGAATCGCTACCTAGGGGTGTCCGGCGTGCGTGGAACGGTGTGGTGTCGGGGCCGGCCGGTCAGTCGAGGTCGGCGGTCAGCGGGTCGGGCAGGGCGCCCTCGGCGGCCCGGAGGCGGTCGGTGACCGAGGTCAGCAGGTCCATGGACTCCGTCGAGAGGCCGAGTGCCAGCTCGAGTAGATGACGGACGTCCGGATCGGCGACGGCCGAGGCGATACGGACATCCGGGTCGACGGGTGCGACCGAGTGATCGACGAGGTTCACAGCAGGGGCACTCACATTCTCCGAACAGGTTCAGCCACGGTGCGGTGCTGCACCGGCTTGCGACGGCGACGACGGCCGCGCGGGATGCTGCGGCCGTCGGTCGTTCTATACCACCGAGTATGACGCACATTACAGCGGCATCGGTCACATCGCGCCCCGGCGCGCATGGAACGCTGTGGGGATGAGTCAGTTCGCCGACTATCAGAACGAGATCTACCTGGCCGCGCTGGGCGGGAACCTGCCCGAGTTCCCGATGGACTACGCCGCCCTGGAGGCCAAGGCCGCCGCCGCACTTCCGGACGGCCTGCACTTCTACATCGCTGGTGGGGCCGGTGACGAACTCACGCAGCGCCGCAACGCCGAGGCCTTCGCGGACTGGGGGCTGGTGCCGCGGATGCTGGTGGGCGCCACCGAACGCGAGCTGTCGGTATCCGCGTTCGGCCACACCTTCGCGAGCCCGTTGTTCATGGCGCCGGTCGGGGTGATCGGCCTGGTCACCGGCGATCACCACGGTGATGTTGCGGTGGCCCGGGCGTCGGCGGAAACCGGTGTGCCCGCGATGTATTCGACTCTGATGGAGGACCCGCTGGAGGAGGTGCGCCCGCACGCCGGGGAAACGCCCGCCTTCTTCCAGCTCTACACTCCGAAGAACCGCGAGCTGGCCGAGAGCCTGGTGCACCGCGCCGAAGCGGCCGGATATGCCGGAATCACCGTCACGCTGGACACCTGGGTGCCCGGCTGGCGGCCCCGCGATCTGTCCACCGGCAATTTTCCGCAACTGCGCGGCCATGTGTTGAAGAACTATACGAGCGACCCGGTGTTCCGGGCGATGGTCGGCTCCGACGATCCGAAACTGGTGGTGCTGAACTGGATTGCCACCTTCGGTAATTCGCTCACCTGGGCCGACCTGGACTGGCTGCGTGGTCTCACCGAGCTGCCGATCATCCTGAAGGGCATCTCGCACCCGGAGGATGCCCGGCGCGCGATCGACCACGGTGTCGACGGTATCTACTGCTCCAATCACGGTGGGCGGCAGGCCAACGGCGGGCTCAGCGCCCTGGAGACGTTGCCGGAGGTGGTGGCGGCCTGTGCCGACCGGGTGCCGGTGCTGTTCGACTCCGGCGTGCGGTCGGGGTCGGATGTGGTGAAAGCGCTCGGGCTGGGCGCCACCATGGTCGGCCTGGGCCGCCCGTACGTGTACGGCCTGGCGCTCGGCGGGGTTCGCGGCCTGGTCCATGTGCTGCGGATGTTCGCCGCCGAGGCGGATCTGCTGATGGCGGTCAACGGATATCGCGATGTGGCGGCGGTCCGGGAGAACATCCGGCCGAGCACCGCCGGTCGGCCGAGCCGGCCCTGATCCGGGCGGGCGGACAC
The DNA here is from genome assembly GCF_056627695.1 of Nocardia sp. KT25-26. Taxonomy (NCBI): domain Bacteria; kingdom Bacillati; phylum Actinomycetota; class Actinomycetes; order Mycobacteriales; family Nocardiaceae; genus Nocardia; species Nocardia sp. KT25-26. Next base: position 1,624,786 of record NZ_CM152813.1, read on the forward strand.
AGCTCCGTCCCATCGTGTCGGTGGGATGGTGCATCATCGTGGGCGCCGCTGTAGTACCCGACCCCGGAGTTCTGTCATGTCCGCCTCCCGCTCTGCCAAATCCGCCCCAGCATCATTGTCCGAGAACGAGATCCAGCAGATCACCGGTGAGATCGAGGCCGGCCGGCCGCCGATGGTGTGGTTCACCGCGGCGGCGGTCGGAGTCACCGAGGGTCGTTCCGGCAAGGTGGTGGCGGTCGGCGACCCTGCGGACGGTGATTTCCTGCAGGTACGTCCGACCGGTTCGAAGGACGTCCTGTCGTTCGGGCCGTCCGAGGTGACGCTGACCAAACCGGCGCGCGGGTCTACCGTGAACGCCGGAGCCGCCGCAGCGCGGAGCAAGCCGCAACAGCAGTCCGAATCGAGCAGGAGGGGATCCACCGTGACCCAGTCGTCGACTCCGCCCAACTCCGTGCCGGCGCCGGCCGCCGCGGCGAAACCGGCCGGCGCGGATCGTGCGCGGCCGGCGCCCGCGGCGCAGGCGGCGGACTCGGGTAAGCCCGCCACCCCGCCGGCCGCGAAGCCGGCCAAGGCGACCACGGCCCGGAAGTCGAAGGCCGCCGCCGAAGTGACCGTCACCCTCACCGGCAGCGCGGACGGTGAATGGACCGTCGATGTGGTGAACGGAAAGAAGCGCACGGTGCGGGCAGTGGCGGTGCCGAGTACCGCGGTGGCCAAGGCCGCCGAACTGCTGCATCCGGAGGTGGCCGAGGTGGTGGCCGGGATCCTGGAGGCGGCGCGCGGCGCCCAGCGGGCCAAGGTGGAGCAGTTGCAGGCCGAGCTCGATCAGGCCCGTCGGTTACTGGACGAATTGAGCGTCTGAGGCGGATATCGGTCAGGCCGGCCGGACCGCCGGTTCGGTCTGGCCGGCCCACCGGCGCCGGGGCCGGCCGGTGGCCTCGGGGCTCCGGAGATCGTCGTAGCAGGTGAACCCGAGGCTGTACTCCTTCGCGTGGTACATCGCGGCGTCGGCGGCCCGCAGCAGGTCGTAGACGCTGGATTCCCGGTGGTGTGGAGCGCACGCGATGCCGATGCTGGCGGTGATGGGTATTTCGCCGCTGCTCAGTTCGAAGGGCCGGACGAAGGCGCCGAGCAGGCGTTCCGCCAGCACCATGGCCTCCGCGCGGGTGGCGGGCGCCAGGATCACGAATTCGTCACCGCCGTATCGGGCGACGATGGTGCCGCGGGCGACGGTGCGCCGGATCCGGCAGGCGGCGTTGGCGATCAGTTCGTCGCCGACGGCATGGCCGTAGCTGTCGTTGACCGTCTTGAAACCGTCGAGATCGATGAACAGCAGGCTGATCGGGGAGTCCGCCCAGTCGTGGCGGTGGTTGCCCGGGGCACGCAGCAGTGCGGCCCGGTTCAGCAGTCCGGTGTGCATATCGTGGTCGGCGCGGTAGCGGGCGCGGCGTTCACTGCGTTCACTGCGGGCGATGGCTCGTTCGCTGCGCAGCAGCACCCCGATGAGCAGGAGGGCGAGCAGACTACAGATGACGATGCGGTCCAGCGGCCCCGGGTCGGTGCCGATCGTGGTCGTCAGCGAGGCGACCACCAGTCCGACCGCGATGGCGCAGGCCCGCTGCCGGGAACGGCTGGGGTGGATCGGCCGGGGTTCGCCCAGTGCGGCCATGCTGGGATGCAGTGCGGCGACGCCGGCCAGCAGATAGGCCAGTTGCCGCAGGGTGAGCAACAGTTCCGGCGGGACCGGGATCAGTCCGGCGAGCGCGAGGCTCTCACCGATCCCGCTGATGAGGACTGCGACGAGGGCCGCGTGCAGCAGCCGCAGGGCAGGGATCCCGCCCGAGGTGGTGGCCAGGGAGTGCGTGAGCACGATCAGCAGCACTGCGTCGATCACCGGGTACACGGCGGCCAGGGCCAGATCGGCGGTGCCCGGATCGGCCTGCAGGATCGGTGCCACGAGAAAGGTCCAGCTGGCCAGGAGGGCGCTGAGCCCGATCAGGGCGGTGTCGAGCAGCAGGTCGAAACCGTTGCCGAGCCGCCGGGGCCGCATCCAGCCGACGGCGGCCGGAGTCAGGGTCGCGTAGCCGGCGAGCACCAGCAGTTCCACCGTTGCGGTGGAGTCGCGGCGGCCGTATTCCCAGAGCGTGCTGCCGGCCGCGAACAGCAGCATCGAGATGCCGAGCAGGTACCAGGGCAGTGCGTGCGCCGGCCGGTACCGGGCCACCCCGGCATACACCATTATCAGCGCGGCCAGCACGGTGGTCGTCAACAGGACGAAAGAGACCGCCGGGGAGGCGATGAGTAGCTGCAGACCGGCGGCGCACAGTCCGGTGACCAGGATCGGGACATGCCAGCGGCCGGCGCGTCGGGTACCCGGCCCGCTGTCGCCGATCTTCATCAGCCCCCCTCGGTGCTGTATTCACCGGCGCCGTCGCAGGGATACCCCACCGAGTATTGTTGTCCGAGCAGAATTCCCAACCGGTCGCAGGCGTCCGGCACCAAAAAACCTGTCCAACTCATTCGATCATGTCACGAAATATCGCGAATGTCCGCCGTTGCCGGGATCCGGTGGCCGGCGCCCCTGCGTAGGGTGGGGATTTCGAGGGAGGTGTTCGGCGATGCAACGGTGGTCCGCACCCGGCCGGGTGAACGTGATCGGTGAACACACCGACTACAACGACGGCTTTGCATTACCGATCGCAATCCCGCATGCCGTCGAGTGCACGGTGGCTCCCGGCCGGGACGGCTGGATCCGGGCAGTTTCCCGGCAGCGCCCCGGCCGGGTCGCGGAGCTGTCCCTGGCGAGTCCGGCCCCGGTCGCCGCGGCCGGACCGACCCGCCGGGCGGCCGGCGATTGGGCGCGCTATCCGTTCGGGGTGGCGCAGGAATTCCACCGCCGCGGCTTCCCGGTGCCAGGGGTCACGCTGGAAATCGACGGCGCGGTGCCGATCGGCGCGGGATTGTCGAGTTCGGCCGCATTGTGTTGCGTGGTTGCGGTGGCACTGCGCGATCTGTGCGCTCCGCAGCTGACCGATCGGGAACTCGTCGAGATCGCCCGGCTGGCCGAACACGGTTCCGGTGGGGTGCCGACCGGCGTGCTCGACCAGTGCGCCTCGGTGCTGTGCACCGCCGGGCACGCTCTGCTGCTCGACTTCCGGGCATACGCGGCCGATGCGGGCTGGAGCCGGGAACACGCCCTGATTCCGTTCGACCTGTCCCGGTACGGTCTGCAGCTGCTGGTGGTGGATACCGGCGAACCGCACGACCTCGCCGACGGCCGGTACGCGCAGCGCCGGACCGAATGCGCCGCGGCGGCAGCCGAACTCGGTATCGCATCATTGCGCGAACTGACCGATCCGGGTGCCGACGAGCCCTCCGGACCGGCGACCGCACCCGGCAGCGTGCGTACTGCGGCGGCCGGTGCGGCCCGCCGGGTGGCCGGGGTGCGGGATCCGGTGCTGCGCCGCCGCGCCCGGCATGTGGTCACCGAGAACGCGCGGGTGCTGGCCGCGGCGGCGGTGCTGCGGACCGGTACCGACCCGCGGCGGATCGGGGCGCTGCTCTCGGCATCGCACGCCTCGCTGCGGGACGACTTCGCCGTATCCACGGGCGCACTGGACCTGGCGGTGAGCGCGGCAGTGACCGCCGGAGCGCACGGCGCACGCATGGTCGGCGGTGGTTTCGGCGGTAGCGCCATTGCCTTGATCGAGGAGATCCACCGCGAGCGGGTAACCGACCAGATCCTGCGCGCCTTCCAGGTCCGTGGCCTTGCCGCCCCCAGCGTCTTTCCGGTGTCGGCGGGCGCCGGCGCCCGCCGCATCGCTTGACCCGGACTGCGGCGGCGAAGGTGCCTCGGTACCTCAGGTGCCGCTCGACCGGAAGCAGCAGGCGGGAATGTCGAGCCGCGACCGGCGGGCTGCTCGGGTTCTAGAGGCGGGAGCCGATCCGGTACCGCTCCCGGCCGGGCCCGATGCTGTGCGCACCCGGCCCGGGCGGTCATCCTTACTCCGGCAACGTCACCTGGTGGCGGCCCGGCCGCGCCGGATGCGGCCCGCGACCGCGTCCACGGCGAGGAATGCCAGGAGCGGCAGGCCGATCAGCGGTGCGAACCAGCCGATCACCATGGCGGCAATGGCCAGCGGGACGACGATCGACCACGGGGTGCGGCGGAGTCCGCCGCGTTTCGGCGGTTTTCCGGCTGCGTAGCGGCGCGGATCGCGGGTGGGGCGGCGGCGCCACCACATCAGGTAGCCGAGCACGATGACGGCCGTCAGCGCGACCATCGCGGCGAGCAGCAGCAACTGGTTGGGCAGACCGAACAACAGGCCCATGTGGAAGGCGATACCCCAGTTGGTCAGCTTGGCCATCAACGGCCAATCGGCGAAGTCGAGCCGGGCGGTGACGGCCCCGGTCGCACCGTCCACGGCCACCGAATCGGCGGTATAGGTTCCCGGCATCCGCCGCTGTTTCACGACGTACGCGGTGCCGGATTCGGCGGGCACCGTGATCTCGACGCCGCGGGTGATCCCCGCGGCACGGGCCGCCTCGTACACCCGTTCCACGGTGGCTCCGTCGACCGCGGTCCCGGTGGCCGCCGCATCGGATCCGCCGGCGTGCCCCTCATGCGCGCCGGTGGCCGGGCCGGGCCGTCCCACGGTGCCGGTGTCCACCTTGGGGGTGGTCCAGCTCAGTTCCCGCCGCAACTCGCCGATGTTCTCGCCGGCATAGGTCGACCAGGTCATCCCGGTCACCGAGAGCAGCAGCAGGATCGGCAGGATCCACACGCCCGCCGTGGCGTGCCAGTTCATCTTGCGCCGGGCGGGATTCGACAGATCCGGGGTCACCAGCCACCGGGCCGACTTCCGGTCAGGGCGGCGGCGCACCCGGTACAGCCACAGGCCCACCCCGAACAAGGCGATCACCCACAGCCAGGACGCGGCCAGCTCGCTGTAGAGGCGGCCGAAATCGCCGAGATGCAGACTGCGGTGCAGTTCGCTGAGCCAGGCCCGCAGCGGCAGCGCGCCGCCGCTGCCGTAGACCATGGCCTCGCCGACGGGTTCGGCGGTGTGCGGGTTCACGAAGACGGCGTGCCGCTGGGAGTCACCGAGCGTCGGATCGTCGAAGATGACCCGGGTGGTCTGCCCGGGCTCGGGGGCCGGCGCCACGGCCGTCAGTTCGAGGTCGGGCCGTGCTGCGACCGCCGCATCGACCTGTTCGGCCAATGGTCGCTGGGGACCGGAATCGGTCACCGAGAGCAGGTCGCGGGAAACGATGGATTCCAGGGTCGGAGAGATCGCGTAGAGAGCGCCGGTGACCGCGGCGATCAGCAGGAACGGGGCCACGAAGATGCCTGCGTAGAAGTGCAGGCGCAGCCCGAGGAGGTACACACCCGTCCGGGTGCGGGCGGGTGCGGTCGATCCGGGGGCCGAACGCTTGTCGGTACCGGGATCGTTGTCGGTGAGTGTCATGTTCTTTCGTTCTCGGTCGGGTCGAACACCCGATACACCCCGGTGCTGCGTCGTCACCCTGGTTCACGGTGTCGCGCGGCACGTTCCCCCGCACGCACGGCACGGCTCCAGGGCGATGCGCGATGCCGGGACCGCGTGCGCCCGGTCGGGCACTTGTCGGGGACGTGCGAACTGCGCGGCTACCCGGCCGTGCTCCGGGTGGCGGACGCCGAGCCGCGGTTCGGTGCGTGCGGACCGTGCCGGTGCCCTGGGCCCCGGCACGTGCTACCCGCACGATCACGGTGTCCGCGGGCGGACGGCATTCGTATCGGGCATCGGTCGGGCGCTCCGGGTTCGGGCGGGCCGGCTGCACGACGGCGTGAGCCCGGCAGCCGCACGACGTGAGTGGACTGCGCAGCACGGTGCGGGACATGCTCACGGCGTCTCGTCCGAGTGGACCGGTTCGCGGACACGTCCGAACGCCGCCGGAACCCCCGTGTGCCGGATGGCCCGCAGCCTCCGCGGCATGCGGTGGGCCCGGGATTCGGGTGTATCGGTATGGAATCAGCAGCCGAGAGCGAGTGGTGGTCCGCGGGTCTGCGCCGGTGTACCGGCCAGGATGCGCAGGACGATGTCGGCCCGGTACAGCGACCGCAGTGGTGCGGGCTCGGGAGCGATGGTGTGGCGGAATCCGAACGGCAGGGCACGGGTGAGTGCGGCACAGCCGATGCGGTAGGTGGCTTCGGCCCCCAGCACGACGATCGCCGCGGCGACGGCCGCGGCGATATGCGCAGTGATCATGCCGGGGGTCATCTGCAGGTCGCCGTGCTGCAGATGACCGGAGCCCCAGCCCATGGCGATGTGTCCGAGCAGCTGGCCCGCGACGAGTGCGCCGATCAACCCGACCGTCGTGGTGCGCAGCGGCCGCGCACCGGCGACGACGGCACCGACGGCGGTCGCGGTGGTGATCAGCAGCGCCATCGAGGTGCCGGACGGAGCCGTACCGTCGGAGGCCCAGCCGTGTGCGGCGACGGACAGGGCACCCGAGAACGTCCCGGCCGCCGCACCCCGCAACCGCGCGATCGCGGTGCGGACCGGCGGGCGGGCCGGGACGAACTGGATGCTCACCGGGCGATCATAGCCGAGTCGTACTCGGCTCCGCCGACGGTCACTCGCCCTCGTACGGCATCTCCATCAGCGGTTTGCGCAGCAGCTTTCCGGTGGCGTTGCGGGGCAGTTCGTCCAGGAAGATCACCTCGCGCGGCACCTTGTACCGGGCCAGGTTCTCCTTCACGAAGTCCTTGATCTCCTGCGGGTCCCGCTTGGATTCGGGGCCCGGCACCACGATGGCCCGCAACCGCTTGCCGAACGTGCGGTCGTCCACCCCGACCACGGCGGCCTCGAACACATCGGGCCGTCCGGAGATCAGGTTCTCCACCTCCAAGGGGAAGACGTTCTCCCCGCCGGAGACGATCATGTCGTCGTCGCGGCCGTCGATGAACAGCAGCCCGTTCTCGTCGAAATGCCCGACGTCGCCGCTGGACATCATGCCGTCGACGATCTCCTTGGTGCGGCCGTCGGTGTAACCGGAGAAGGCGAAGCCGTTGTCGACGAAGATCGTCCCGGTGACGTTCGGTTCCGTGATCGGCTTACGGTTCTCGTCCAGCAGCGCGATCTTGATCCCGAGCGGCGGGCGACCCGCCGTGGTCGGTGCCTTACGCATATCGGCGGGGGTCGCAACGGTCATCACCGCGCATTCGGTGGACCCGTACAGGTTGTAGAGGCTGTCGCCGAAGTAGTCCAGGGTCCGGTTGACCACATCCGGTGGGATCGCCGAACCGGCCGCGAAGATCACCCGGATGGTGCGTGGGTCGTATTTCGCGAGCACCTGCTCGTCGAGGTCCAGGATGCGCTGCAGCATGGTGGGCACCACCACCAGCGAGTCGGCCCGGTGCTCGGCGATATTGGCGAGGGTTCGCTCCGGGTCGAAGCGGCGTTGTTGGAAGATCACCCGGTTGCCCAGCGCCAGCCCCAGGGTGAACTGGGACAGGCCGGTGCCGTGGAAGATCGGGGCCGCCATGATCATGGTGCCGTTGGCGGGCAGCGGCACCCGGTCGAGGAACTGCGCCGAATTGAACGGGCTCACCCGGTCGCGCGGGGCGCCCTTGGGGGTGCCGGTGGTGCCGCTGGTGAGGATGACCATGCCGCCGGGCTTCGCGGGCGCCGGCAGCGGCGCACCGGACCGGCCCTGCGACAGCGACGCGACCGTCGGGAGTTCGGGATCGACTTCGTCGTCTTCGTCCACCCAGGTGAGAATGCGCGGGATCTCGGCGGGGATAGCGCTCATCAGCTCGACGAACTCGCTGTCGTGCAACACCGCCTTGACCTTCTCGCGGGCCGCGACGTCGGCGAACTGCGGTTTGGCGAACCCGGTGTTCATCAGCACTGCTCGGACGCCGAGCTTGCCGGTCGCCAGCAGGCTGAGCACCATGCCGCGATGGTCGCGGGCCAGCACCGCCACCACATCACCTTGGCCGAGTCCTTGTGCCTGCAGGCCACGGGCGAAGGCGTTGGCTTGCCGGTCCAGTTCCCCGAAGGTGAGTTCGCCCTGTTCGTCGACGATGGCACCGGCCTCGGGGCGGGTCTGCGCGGCATGCATGACGACCCCGGCGAACGGGCCGAATTTCAGAACGTTGTACGCGGACCGCACGGCGTGGTCGGGGCGCAGCGGATCGAACAGCTTGCGCTTGCGCATGACGTTGACGCTGAGCGCCATGTCGCCGGCCCGGCGCGCGCCGTCGCCGATCACGGAGAGAGACAGAGACATCGACAGCCTTCCGGCAGACCGGTCCCATCCGTGGATGGGCGGACCGCTTCTTCGAGATCCAGTGCTGTCGCCCACAGTAGCAAGCAGAATGACTTTCTGGGACCCTCGTCTCAGACAGTTATCCCGGATTGGTGTCACTTCACAACAGCGCCGTGGCCGGAGGGTTTCCGGCCACGGCGCCCTCGGATCCGAGTGTCAGCTCTGTACGGCACCGAACGACGGCTGCTGGATGGTGCCCAGCGCGTACTGGTAGCCGTCGGGATGATCGTCGGAGACCGGCACCGGCCACCGGTGCCACAGGTTGCCGTACACCGCCGCCACCACCAGGCCGGGTCCGGGATCGAGGACCTGCGAGCGGATGGTGGTGTCCACAGCGATGTCCTCGTGCTGGTCCAGCACCGCCGTACCGCTGCGGCCGTTGGCCAGGTTCAGCCACATGACCTCCAGCTTCGCCTCACCCTGGAAGGGGGAGATGGTGCCGGGACCGCCGAAGAAGCCCATCCGGAAACCGTCCACATCGAGTGCGATCCCGGAACCGTACATGCCCGGGCCGTCACCGCGGCCGATATCCGAGGTGGCCGGGACCTGGAAGGGCTGGGCCGGGAGTGCGGCCTCGATCGTGCCCGAGTCGATGATCGCGTCGAGCTCGTCCAGGGCATCCAGGGCGGCCGGATCGTCGGCCACCGAACCGCGCAGCTGGGTGATGGCGTCGGCGACGTCCACCGTGGCCGCGGTGTCCGGTTGGGCGGCCGCGGGGCCGGCGAAGACGAGCGTCGCGGCGGCGGTGGCCGCGATCGCGGTGGTGAGCCGGCGCAGGAAGGCCGGACGGCGCACGGAAGTCGAACACTGCATAACCAGATCTCCTCGCGTTTCCCTGGTACTGCTGTCGGAACTCTTCGGCTGTGAGCCGGGTCACGATGGCTCGAGCGTGCACGGTACCCGGGACGAACGGGCGGGGCCGGACCGGCCCCTGGTCACGGCATCGGCGCGATGGCGACCTTGTACCCGCGATACAGCTCGGGATTGGCGGTCAGGACCGGCATATCGAGGTTCTGCGCGGTCCACACCACCGGAGCGACCAGAGGCCAATCGGTGTGATCGTCGGCCATCGGTACCCCGGTGCCGACGCGGATCGCGGTCGGCGCATCGAGTTCGGCCCAGCGCACCGCCACCCGGTTGTCCAGGAGCCGGCCGAGCTCATCGATGTTGTCGACCGCCCGCATGGCCGCCATCAGGCTGACGCTGGGGACCACCATGATCCGGCGCTGCTGGGTGAACTGGCGCATGATCACCTGCCCGAACAGTGGGGATCGGGCCAGTGAGGTGAGTGCGGTGTGGTCGGCGACGCTCACGCCGAAGGCTCCCGGCGCCGCGGCGCACGCTTCACGCGGTGCCCGCAGCGGCGTTGTCGAGAGCCGCCATCACCTGCTCGAGGCGATCCTGGACGGCCGCGACCTCGGATTCCGGATGCCGGTTGATCCGTTCGTCGAGCCCGCCCAGGATCTCCCGGCGCAGCGAATCGTCGAAGTAGGCCGGCGGCAGCGCCGCATGCCGGAGCACTTCCGCGGGAACCACTGCCACCAGTTCCTTCCCCTCCCGTGTCACGATCACCGGCCGCCCGGTGGCGGCAACCTCACCCATGACGTTGCCGAGCTGTCCGCGCAACTCGGTCAACGGAACAGTCTCGTAGTCGGCCATATCCCACTGTACACCGCGCTGTACAGCACGACCTGTGCCGCAGTGCGTTCTCGCGCGTTCACGCCGCGGTGTCGTTTCGCGCGTTCACGCCGCGGTGTCGTTTCGCACGTTCACGCCGCGGCCCGCACCGGTTCGCTCCGATACCGCGTCGCCTTACCGGCGATGCCGAATGCCCGCCAGGTCAGCTTCGACACCGGGTTCATCAGCCCGGTGTGCTCGGCCAGGGCCCGCACATCGCCGAAAATGTTGCGCAGCGTGGCCTGCGATTCCGGCTGCCGCCAGTACAGATCCCGGATCACCGACTTCGGGATGTCGAAGCGCTCGAGGAACTCCTTCGGCGGCGACATGATCATGTCCGCCATCACCCGCATCGTGAACGGGAACAGCAGGGACAGGGCGAACCGGGTGGCCGGATGCATCTTCGGAACGTTCTGCATCAGCTTCTGGTGCGCGAACGAGATGTGCCGGGCCTCCTCGGCCACATGGATCGCCATCACCCGCTGCATGATCGGGTGCAGGTTCGCGCTGCCGCGCAGGATCTCCTTCTGCATGTGGTCGATCGGCTCCTCGCCGCCGAGCACCATGGTGAAGAACAGTTCCGGGAAGAACTTCACCGACGGGGTGATGAAGACGGCGCCAAGGAGGCGGTCGATCGGGCCCATGCCCACGACGTCCCGGTGACCGATCCGGTCGATCATCTCCTGGAACATCATGGTGTGGTTGCATTCCTCGGCGACCTCGTGCGTCACGTAGCGGAACTCGGGGTCGTTGTTGTCGAGGTTGAACGCGTACAGCGTGAGCGCCCGGATCAGCAACTGCTCGAAGTTCAGGCCGACCTTGGCGATCCCGGCCTGACGCCACATGCCGATCTCGATCTGCCGCTCCACCGGCTGCGCCTGATACCAGGGGTGCCGGCCCAGCGGGTCCTCCACGGGCAGGATCCAGCGCGGATCGTCCGGGGTGATCGCGTTCTCGGGGGCATCCCAGTCGATATCCACGAACGGGTCGAAATGCCGATGGACCGACGCCTCGGACAGTCCCTGGAGTGCGTCGTGGTACGCCGCGGTCGCGGCGTCGATGGGGGCGGCGGCGGACAGCGTCATCGGTGTCTCCTTCTCTTTGAAGCCACCCCCGAGATTAATGAGACTCCGAGTCCCACACAAGTCCTGTCGGGCGATCCGATCCGGGTGTCACGTTGCCGGCGGAGGCATGATGCGGACCACGGTGCCGAGGAAACTCGTGGCATACAACGACTGCGGATCCCAGCCGACGCCGCCGAAACGCACCGAACTGGTGAGTGGCAGGCCGGTGGCGACCGGGCAGGTCCTGCCGTCGGCGGGGTCGACGCGGTGCACCTGCCCGAGCCCGTTGAGCGCGACATAGAGCGAGCCGCCCGGCCCGATCGCGATGTCATCGGCGCTGTTCAGCGGCCCGAAACCGGGCAGTTCCAGGGTGGCGGCCGCCACCTCGGGCCGATCGATGTCCAGGACGGTGATCGTGGTCGGTTCCACGAAGGTCTGGGCGACGTACAAGCGGTGGGTCGCGTCGTCGTAGGCCAGTCCGTTGGGGGATGCCAGTCCGGGCGGCCCGTAGGGCGCCACGGTGCCGTCCGCCGTGGCTCGGTGCAGCCCGCCCCGGATGTCGTTGCTGACGACGAACGATCCGTCGCCGAGCCGGGCCAGCCCGTTCGGCATCGGCAGTCCTTCGGCGACCACACGGGTTGTCGCACTCGGCAGGTCGACCGCGGTGATCGTGCCGTGGCGGCCACCGGTGACACCGGAGACGAAAGTGTTGCCGGTATTGAGATAGGCCGTCGGCCCGTCGACCACGATCCCGCCCGGCCCGTCGACCGGTGTCACCGTGCCACGTTCTCCGTCCGGTGTCAGCCGGCGGAGCGCGCCGTCGCCGGACAGGCTCATCTCGGACAGCAACATGCCGCCGTCGCCGGTGAAGGCAAGGTTCTCCAGCGGCCCGAACCCCTGGGCCACCGTCTCGGTGGCCCAGGGCGTGCACGAACCCGGATCCGGGGACGCCGTCGTGGGCCCTGATCCGATCAGGCCGGCCGACAGCATCGCGGTGAACAACACCGCCGTACGACGGGGTCCGTCTGTCATCGTCTTTCCTCACTCGCCCGGTCGGGCCCCGATGGAACCGCCTGCTGACCGGCCAGTCTGCCGTATTGGGCAGCTCGTGGCGGTGCGAAGTGGCGAATGCAGGCGCTGGTGACATACCGGTCCGACCGAGACGGTGCGTTCGACGCGAACAGGTGGCGCTCGGGACACGGCTGCGGTCCTGCCGGGCGCAGCCGACCCGCGGGCTGAGTGGAGAGTCGGAGTTGCCGCCGAGTCCGGGTGGTTCGGGTCAGGCAGCCACCACCGTTGCGCGGGCCGCGCGCAACGCGCCTGCCCACCACTGCAATCGGTCCAGCATGATCCGCGCCTGTTCGATCGGCTCCGCCGGTTCCCGCAGTCTCCCGGCCTCGTCGAACAACAGGTAGTAGCGCGGGAAGCCGACATACTCACGGACGGTGTGCGCGTCGAGCTCGGTGAACACCTGCCGCAGGTGTTCGATGGCGAGCAGGCCGCCGGTACCGCCGCCGTAACCGACGAAGCCGACGGCCTTCGACTGCCACTGGGTGAAATGCCAATCGATGGCGGCCTTCAGTGCGGCAGGGTAGCTGCGGTTGTAGTCGGGGGTGACGACGACGAATGCGTCGGCCTCCGACAGCCGCTGGGTGAGGTCGGCCATGCCCGCCGGGCGCGGCGGGTCGGGGTCCATGGCCGGCGGGACAGCGGGCAGCGCCAACGGCAGCTCGGCGTCGGCCAGGTCGATCACGTCGATATCGAAGATGCCGTGGGCCCGCGCCTGCTCGGTGAACCAGGAGGTGACTACCGGGCCGAAGCGGCCCTCGCGGACGCTGCCGGTGACAACGGCCAGTTGCATCGGGGTCTCGGTCATGGAGGTTTCGTTCATGGCATCGAGCATCGACCGCCGGAGCTGCGTCAGGGAGGCCGCCCGGAGGGTGGTAGTGGCAGGGGCACCCTGGCCGGGGTCCGGGTGAGTAGCGTCGGTGTGGTGATGAGTGAGAACGAGCTCGGACTGTTCCTGCGGAATCGGCGCGAGGCGGTCTCACCTGCCGATGCCGGGCTGCCTGCCGGTCCGCGCCGGCGCACCCCGGGGCTGCGCCGGGCGGAGGTCGCGATGCTGGCCGGGGTGAGATGTCGGTTACACACTCCTCGAAGTCCGGGCAACGGGGAGACAGCATGAGCCTGCCAACGCGGATCGGATGCGCGACCACGTAGTCCGTCTGCGCATCCTTTAGTGCCGAAAGAGCTGCACCTGGACGAATCCCCCTGCGATGCGAGTTCGAGGCCGTAAGAGCCATCACTGATTGTGTTCGCCTCGTGGCAGGATCTGGCACATGTGGAAGGACCTGATCGCCGGACTTTATGCAGATGCCGAATTCGAACCACCGGCTTCCGACGCCGAGATCGATCAGATCGAGCGGCAACTCGGTCAGCCGGTGCCGATCGAATTGCGGGATCTGCTGCGGCACACGAACGGTGCGCAGGCCGAGTGGGGGTCCGGGGTGGTGTGGTCGGCTCAGGAGATCATCGATCAGAACATCGAGTTCCGACGCGACTCCGAATTCGCCGAGCTGTACATGTCCTTCGACCGGCTGATGTTCTTTGGCGACAACGGCGGTGGGGACCAGTTTTGCTTCGTCCGGCTGCCATCTGGACATGACACCGGGGTGTATGTGTGGGATCACGAGTCCGATGACCGCAAGTTTGTCGCCAGTTCGTTGACCGACTACCTGCAACGGCGGGCTGGTGCGGAGGGCGACGACTGGTACCAGTGACCGCGTCATGCGTTTCGCATAGATGACCGCCCACGAAACATCCTTAATTGCCGTATACCGCTCGGTTGCGTGTGCTCCTGGAGGCGGCCCGGCCGACACACGCTCATGCCGATTATGTGTTGCCGATGCGGTGTACCGACCTGCGACAGGCTTCCCGTACCAGTGGGCTTACAAAGAACATCTCTTCGGGAGCCGAGGCCTCCGGGCACGCCCAGTACTCGAGCCGCTGCGCGATTCCTGGTGCCTGCGTGGCTTTCCATACCGCGACCAGAGCGTCTACCAACGGCTCGGTTCGTTCCGGCTTATCGTCCTGTGCCGCCGTGATGAGCAGATCCTCCTCGGCAGACTGGAGGACCAGATCCAGCAACCAGAAACTCAGCTCCCAGTCGGTCTTGTTCGCGAGCAGCAGGCAAACGAATTCATCGAGCCGTTCGGGATCGGACACCTCGTTTGGCCAGTCCTGCATCCAGTCTGCATGCGCAATGTCGACTAGCAGCGCCACTCGCGAGGCCGAATCCTCGCCTGGATAGATCATGGAGCTGAAGGTAGCCAATGACGCGAACTTTGGCGATGGAGTTGGTGTCGACGCACTTCGCGGGATCTCCCTAGCTGAAAGCTGCTTGGACACAACGCATCAACAGTCGTTCGCAGGCCACCGCTCGGTGCGATTGCTGTCAATGAACATCTGCTTCTGCCGCTTACCGCGTGACCTGACCAACCTCTCCGACCCAGCAAGGTCGCCCGGAGGGTGGTAGTGGCAGGGGCACCCTGGCCGGGGTCCGGGTGAGTAGCGTCGGTGTGGTGATGAGTGAGAACGAGCTCGGACTGTTCCTGCGGAATCGGCGCGAGGCGGTCTCACCTGCCGATGCCGGGCTGCCTGCCGGTCCGCGCCGGCGCACCCCGGGGCTGCGCCGGGCGGAGGTCGCGATGCTGGCCGGGGTGAGCGTCGAGTACCTCATCCGGCTGGAGCAGGGCCGGGACCGGCATCCGTCGGCATCGGTGCTGTCCGCGCTCGCGGATGTGCTGCAGCTGCGCCCGCGGGAGCGGGTGCACCTGTACCGGCTCACCAAGGGTAGTGCGGGCTACTCCTGTAAGGGGGAGTTCGCACCGAATCGCACGGTCCGGCCGACCGTCCGGGCCATTCTCGACCATCTGGATCCGGCGCCCGCCGCGATCACCAACCGGTTCACCGAGGTGCTGGCCTGTACGTCCGGATACCGGCGGCTGTATCGCGATGCCGGCCTGTTCGATCAGGAGGAACCGGCCAACATCGCCCGTTTCGTGTTCGGGCATCCGGGTGCCCGGGAGATCTACCCGGATTGGGATGCGGCCGCCGACAAGCTGGTGGCTGCGCTCAAACAGGGCCCGTTCCGGGCCGATCCGATCGTGGCGGCGCTGGTCGACGAGCTGACCGTGACCGCAGGCCGGGCGTTCACCGACCGTCTCGAGCGGCTACCCGGGTTGCCGCCCTCCGGTGGGGTCACCCGACTGGTTCATCCGGAGGCGGGGAATCTGCGCCTGGCCTACGAGACGCTGGACCTGTCGGTCGACGACGACCAGTCGTTGTATGTCCTGCTGCCGGCCGACGACGCGACCGCCGCGGCCCTGGATCGCGTGGTCGGCCGCCGCCCGGGCGGCCTGCGCTCGATCGCGAGCTGAGGGCCGGATCCGGCCGCCGGGCGTCCACTGCACCACCGGCGCGGCGGGCCGCCGGAATCCGGTAGCCTTGGGCATCGTGCATCCTGACGTCTCCGCTGATCTGGCCGAACTCGACACCACTCTCAAGACGGTCGAGTCGGTTCTCGATATCGAGGAACTGCGCCGCCGCATCGACGAGCTGGAGCATCAGGCCGCCGACCCCGAGCTCTGGAACGACCAGGAACACGCCCAGAAGGTGACCAGCGAGCTCTCGCACTCCCAGGGTGAGCTTCGGCGGGTCGAGGCGCTCCGGCAACGGCTCGAGGACATGCCGGTGCTCTACGAGCTCGCCGAGGCCGAGGAGGGCGACTCGGCGGCCGAGGCGCTCGCCGACGCCGACGCCGAGCGGGTTGCGCTGCGCGCCGATGTCGAGGCGATGGAGGTGCGCACGCTGCTCTCCGGTGAATACGACCAGCGTGATGCGCTGGTCAACATCCGCTCCGGTGCCGGTGGCGTGGATGCCGCGGACTGGGCCCAGATGCTGATGCGTATGTACGTGCGGTGGGCGGAGCGGCACAAGTACACCGTCGAGATCTACGACACCTCCTACGCCGAGGAAGCCGGCATCAAGAGCGCCACCTTCGCGGTGAAGACCCCGTACGCCTACGGCACCCTCTCGGTGGAGATGGGCACGCACCGCCTGGTCCGGATCAGCCCGTTCGACAACCAGGGCCGGCGGCAGACCTCGTTCGCCGAGGTCGAGGTGCTGCCGGTGGTGGAGACCACCGACCACATCGATATCGCGGAGTCCGACGTCCGGGTCGACGTGTACCGCTCCTCCGGGCCCGGTGGGCAGAGCGTCAACACCACCGACTCGGCGGTGCGCCTGACACACATCCCGACCGGCATCGTGGTGACCTGTCAGAACGAGAAGTCGCAGCTGCAGAACAAGATCGCGGCGATGCGCGTGCTGCAGGCCAAGCTGCTGGAACGCAAGCGCCAGGAGGAACGCGCCCAGATGGATGCGCTCAAGACCACCGAAGGTGCGTCCTGGGGCAACCAGATGCGTTCCTATGTGCTGCACCCGTACCAGATGGTCAAGGATCTGCGCACAAACCACGAGGTGAACAACCCGACCGCGGTGCTCGACGGTGATATCGACGGTTTCATCGAATCCGGTATCCGGTGGCGGATGCGCGAACAGGCCGAGGTCTGACGGTCCCGGCGCCCGGCTCCGGCGTTGAACAATTGAAGGTGAGACAGTGAACGACCTCCTGGCGGCCGGTTCCGGCGCGGAGTTCACCACTTGGCTGCGCTCCAGTGGCCTGGAAATCGTGCTGCTGATCGTCGGCACCGTGCTGTTCGCCCGGTTCGTGACGTTCGTCCGGGACCGGATCACCGGCCGGATCGACCGTGGCTTCCGGTCCAGCGATTCACTGGTCCGGACCGAGGCCGCCAAACACCGGCATTCGCTGGCCCAGGTGATCTCCTGGGTGCTGCTCAGCATCGTCTACGTGCTGGTCGGCATGGAGGTGCTGGACCGGCTGGGTTTCCGGGTCGGTGGTCTGGTGGCGCCGGCCGCGGTACTCGGTGCGGCCCTGGGTTTCGGCGCACAGCGCATCGTCCAGGACATCCTGGCCGGATTCTTCCTGATCACCGAACGTCAGTATGGATTCGGTGATGTGGTCGAGATCGCGGTACTCGGCTCCGCGGAACCGGCCGAGGGCACCGTCGAGGACGTCACCCTGCGGATCACCACGCTGCGCAATTCCGACGGCGAGGTGATCACGGTTCCGAACGGCCAGATCGTGAAGGTCGTCAACCTGTCCAAGGACTGGGCCCGGGCCGCGGTGGATGTGCCGGTGGCCGCCACGGCCGACGTGAACAAGATCAACGAGATCCTGCACGACGTATGCGCGAAGGCCTATCAGGACCGCCGGTTGAAAACGCTGCTGCTCGACGAGCCGACAGTGATGGGAATCGAGGATCTCGGCCTCGATCAGATGAATATCCGCCTGGTTGCCAGAACGTTGCCGGGTAAGCAGTTCGACGTCAAACGCGAACTGCGTACCCGGGTCGCGGCGGCCCTGCGTCGGGAAGGTCTCAGTGAAACTGCGCAAGCCGAATCTCCGTAAGTCGACCGCCGCACTGCTCGCCGCCTGGGTGGCCACATTCGCCCTGTACGTCATGGTGAAGCCCGAGAACGCCGAGCAGACCGCGCCGGCATCCCTGCTGAACGCCGTACCGACCTGGAACAACCCCGACACCGGGCAGTGAACCTGCCCCGCGGCGTGCTCGCTCCCGCCGCCGCGGTCCGGTTGCTGGCTAGACTGGCTTTCCGTGATCACCATGCGGAACGTCAGTAAGTCGTATGACTCCTCGACGCGTCCCGCGCTGGACGGGATCTCCGTCGATGTGGACAAGGGCGAGTTCGTCTTCATCATCGGACCGTCCGGATCGGGAAAGTCGACCTTCCTGCGACTGCTGCTCAAGGAGGAGAAGCCTTCGGCCGGTGAGATCCGCGTCGCCGATTTCCGGGTGGACCGGCTGCCGGGGCGCAAGGTGCCGAAACTGCGGCAGCGAATCGGCTGTGTATTCCAGGATTTCCGGCTGCTGCAGCAGAAGACCGTGGAACAGAACGTGGCGTTCGCACTCGAGGTGATCGGCAAGCGCCGGCAGTTCATCGAGCGCACCGTGCCGGAAGTGCTGGACATGGTCGGCCTGGCCGGTAAGGGTGGGCGGCTGCCCTCCGAACTGTCCGGTGGTGAGCAGCAGCGGGTGGCGATCGCGCGTGCCTTCGTGAACCGCCCATTGGTGTTGCTGGCCGACGAGCCGACCGGCAATCTGGATCCGGACACCAGCGCCGACATCATGGCGCTGCTGGAGCGGATCAACCGGACCGGCACTACGGTGCTGATGGCCACCCACGACAACCACATCGTCGATGCGATGCGGCGCCGGGTGGTGGAGCTGGACCGCGGCCGGCTCGTCCGCGACGAAGCGACCGGTGTCTACGGGGTGGGGCGATAATGCGACTGAGTTTCCTGTTCCAGGAGGTCGGCGACGGCCTGCGCCGCAACATCACCATGACGATCGCGATGGTCCTGACCACCGCGGTCTCGCTGGTGATGCTCGGCGGCGGGCTGCTGTCGGTCCGGATGGCCGACAAGACCGAGAACTTCTTCATCGACCGGCTCGAGGTGCGGTTCTATCTCGACGAGAACATCTCCGAAACCGATCCGGACTGTGCGGCCGAACCCTGTGCATCGTTGCTGACCGATATGAAGCAGACGTCCGGGGTGGAGAGCGTGCAGTACGTCAGCCGCGCCGACGGCCTGGCCGAGGCCAAGGAACTGTTCGCCGACTATCCGGAGATGGTCGCGGCCATCGAGCAGAGTCCGCTACCGGCCTCGCTGCGGGTGAAGATGACCGACGCCGATCAGTACCAGCACATCTACGACACCTTCGCGACCCGCGAGGGCGTGCAGATCATCGACAACGACAAGGAGTTCGTCGACCGGCTGGTCAGCCTCTTCGATGGGCTCCGCAACGGTGCCTTCGGGCTGGCGCTGGTGATGGCCCTGGCTGCGATGCTGCTGGTGCTGAACATGGTGCAGATCGCCGCGTTCACCAGACGCACCGAGGTCGGCATCATGCGCCTGGTCGGCGCGACCCGGTGGTACACGCAGCTGCCGTTCCTGCTGGAAGCGGTGCTCGCCGCGGCGGCCGGTGCGGTGCTGGCGGTACTCGGCCTGGTCCTCGCCCGGCCGCTGGTGATCGATCGGGCCCTCGGTCCGCTGTTCGACAGTAACGTGTTCCCCCGGATCACCGGCGACGATATCGCGGTGGTGGCGCTGACCATCGCGCCGGTGGGCGTCGTGTTCGCCGGGATCACCGCCTATCTGACGCTGCGCTACTACGTGCGGGAGTAGCCGGTAACCGACGATGGACGCGCTTCTTACTCCGCAGTAAGATATTCTTACTGCGGAGTAAGATAGGGCCTCGGCACGGACGGCCCGACCATCGAGGAAACCAGGTGATGATGAGCACTCGAGACAGCGCGACGAAGCGGCGTCCGACCGGTTCGGACAGCGCGGTGGGCCTGAGCCGGCCCAAGCGCGACTGGATGGGCACCGCGATGCGTGCCCTGACCACCTTCACGGGGTCGGAGCTGGCGGACAAGTACAATCTGCGCAAGCCCGTCGAACGCGTCACCTACGAGGGCACCAAGACCGGCTTCCGTACCCTCGGCGCGGCCACCCGGGCATTCGGCAAGGTCGGTGGTGGCGGTAAGCCCAAGCGTCTGGTCGACAACGAGGCCAAGACCAAGGACTACTTCGACCTCACCCCCACCGACGAACAGCAGATGATCACCGAGACGGTGAAGGAGTTCGCCGCCGAGATCCTGCGCCCGGCCGCCCACGACGCCGACGCCGAGGCCGCCGCGCCGAAGGATCTGCTCGAGCGTGCCGCCGAGCTGGGTATCACGCTGATCAATGTGCCCGAGGAGCTCGAGGGCGCCGCCGCCGAGCGCGGCGCCGTCACCAACTCCATGGTCGCCGAGGCGCTCGCGCACGGCGATATGGGCCTGGCGCTGCCGATCCTGGCGCCCAGCGGTGTCGCGGTCGCGTTGTCCCAGTGGGGCACCGACGCCCAGCAGCAGACCTACCTCCCGGCCTTCACCGGCGAGAACGTGCCGCAGGCTTCGGTGGTGATCGCCGAACCGCGTGCCCTGTTCGATCCGTTCGCCCTGCAGACCAAGGCCACCCGCTCGCCGAGCGGATACCGGCTCAACGGTGTGAAGAGCCTCGTCCCGGCCGCCGCCGACGCCGAACTGTTCCTGATCGCCGCCGAACTCGACGGCCGTCCGGCGCTGTTCATCGTGGAATCCGACAACCCGGGCCTGGTGGTGGAGGCCGACCCGAGCATGGGGCTGCGCGCCGCGGGTCTGGGCCGGCTGATCCTGGAGGACGTCGCCATCGGCGCCGATGCCGTCCTCGGCGACGGTGACGGCACGTCCCGGGCGCAGGACTACGCCGACGCGGTGCATCTGGCCCGGCTCGGCTGGGCGTCCCTGGCCGCCGGTACCGGCCAGGCCGTGCTCGACTACGTGGTGCCCTACGTGAACGAGCGTGAGGCGTTCGGCGAGCCGATCTCGCACCGGCAGGCGGTCGCCTTCATGGTCGCCAACATCGCGATCGAGCTCGACGGCATGCGCCTGGTCACCCTGCGCGGCGCGTCGCGGGCCGAGCAGGGCCTGTCCTTCGCGCGGGAGGCCGCGCTGGCCCGCAAGCTGGCCACCGACAAGGGCATGCAGATCGGCCTGGACGGCGTCCAGCTGCTCGGCGGCCACGGCTTCACCAAGGAACACCCGGTCGAGCGCTGGTACCGCGATCTGCGGGCCATCGGCGTCGCCGAGGGCATCGTCCTCATCTGAGTCCGACTTCTTCCAGGAGACCCCAGACATGATCAACCTCGAACTCCCCAAGAAGCTGCGGGCCAGCGCCAACCAGGCCCACCAGGTCGCCTCGCAGATCTTCCGCCCGATCTCGCGCAAGTACGACCTGGCCGAACACGAGTACCCGGTCGAGCTGGACACCATGGCCGCCATGGTGGAGGGCCTCGCCGATTCCGGCACCCAGAAGATCGGCGGCGCCGCCGGTGGCCGCGGTGACGAGGAACTGTCCACCGATATCGTCACCAACGCCAACGGCGGCAATATGTCGGCGCTGCTCAACGCCCTGGAAACGTCCTGGGGCGATGTCGGCCTGATGCTGACCATCCCTTACCAGGGCCTGGGCAATGCCGCCATCGCGGCGGTCGCCACCGACGAGCAGCTGGCCCGGTTCGGCAAGGTGTGGGCCTCGATGGCGATCACCGAGCCGGCCTTCGGATCGGACTCGGCCGCCGTATCCACCACCGCCGTGCTGGACGGCGACGAATGGGTGCTCAACGGCGAGAAGATCTTCGTCACCGCCGGTGAGCGGTCCACCCACATCGTGGTGTGGGCGACCGTCGACAAGAGCCTGGGCCGCGCGGCGATCAAGTCGTTCGTGGTGCCCCGGGACGCACCGGGCCTGTCGGTGGCCCGCCTCGAGCACAAGCTCGGCATCAAGGCCTCCGATACCGCCGTGCTGCTGCTCGAGGACTGCCGGATCCCGAAGGACAATATCCTCGGCAGCGCGGAAGTGAACGTGGAGAAGGGTTTCGCCGGGGTCATGCAGACCTTCGACAACACCCGTCCGCTGGTGGCCGCGATGGCGATCGGTGTCGCTCGCGCCGCGCTCGAGGAACTGCGCACCGTACTCACCGAGGCCGGTGTGGAGATCTCCTACGACACCCCGGCGATGAATCAGCATGCGGCCGCGGCCGAATTCCTGCGGATGGAGGCCGATTACGAGGCCGCCTACCTGCTCGCCCTGCGGGCGGCCTGGATGGCGGACAACAAGAAGCCGAACTCCCTGGAAGCGTCGATGTCCAAGGCGAAGGCCGGCCGCACCGGCACCGATGTCTCGCTCAAGGCGGTCGAACTGGCCGGTTCGCTGGGCTATTCGCAGCGTCTGCTGCTGGAGAAGTGGGGCCGCGATTCGAAGATCCTCGACATCTTCGAGGGCACCCAGCAGATCCAGCAGCTCATCGTGGCCCGCCGGGTACTGGGCAAGACCTCGGCCGAGCTGAAGTAGGTCGCGGTAGCGCCGGTGACCGCCCGGGCCACTTCGGTGGTCCGGGCGGTTTCGTGCTGCCGGGAGCCGCGCCGCCCGGGTTTCCGCCCGGCGGGGTGGCCCGGTCCGTGCCACCGGGTCGCGGACTAGAGTTTTCGGTGTGGCTGCCTACTCTTCCGATCTGGAACTCGCGCTGCGGCTGGCCGATGCGGCCGATGCGATCACCCGGGCGCGCTTCGGCGCCCTCGACCTGAAGGTCGATGCGAAACCCGACCTCACGCCGGTCTCCGACGCCGATCTGGCGGTGGAGCGGGAGCTGCGCCGGCTGCTCGCCGACGAACGGCCGGACGATGCCGTGCTGGGGGAGGAGTTCGGTGGTGCGGCCGAGTTCACCGGGCGGCAGTGGGTGGTGGACCCGATCGACGGCACCAAGAATTTCGTCCGCGGTGTTCCGGTCTGGGCCAGCCTGATCGCCCTGCTCGACGACGGGGTGCCCATGGTGGGCGTGGTCGCTGCGCCCGCGCTGGGGCGGCGCTGGTGGGCGGCGGCCGGGTCGGGCGCGTGGACCCAGGTCCACCCCGGTGCCCCGAAGCCGATCTCGGTATCGGCGGTCGGCGATCCGGAATCGGCGAGCCTGGCCATCTCGAGCCTGTCCGGCTGGCGTGATCGCGGTCTGCGTGATCAGCTGATCGACCTCACCGACGAGGTCTGGCGGGTCCGCGGCTACGGCGACTTCTTCAACTACTGCCTGCTCGCCGAGGGCGCGGTGGATATCGCCACCGAACCCGAGGTGTCGCTGTGGGACCTGGCGCCGCTGGACATCCTGGTCCGGGAGGCCGGTGGCGTGTTCACCGCCCTGGACGGCCGCCCGGGCCCGCACGGTGGCGACGCCCTGGCCACCAACGGCCTGCTGCACGATGCGGTGCTGGCCCGCCTGCAGCCGGTGAAATAGCCGGTCGAAGGCTTCGGCCGGTTCGTTCGGTGCCCGGCCGCACAGGTCGGCCGGGCCGAACGAGGCGTCGGACGGTGGTTGTGCACAGGTGCGCAGCTTCGGCTGTGGCCCGGATCGGGCTGCGCTTCGGGCGCGTGCGGTCGCGGCGGCGCTCGTAGGATGGCCGGGTGCGCGATCCCGACTTCCCCGAACCTGACGACGGCGGTGCCTATCTCTGCGAGGCGGACCTGGCGGGCCCCGAGGAGGACTTCCACTTCGACGACCTACCCGCCGCGCAACCCGGCCGGGCAGGCGCCGCCGGATACACCGGCGCCGACCCCCTGGAAGTGCTGCAGCGGGTGTTCGGCTACGACAGTTTCCGGGGCGATCAGGCGGCGATCGTGGACCACCTGGTCGGCGGCGGTGATGCCCTGGTGCTCATGCCCACCGGCGGCGGGAAGTCGCTCTGCTATCAGATCCCGGCCCTGGTGCGGCCCGGCGCCGGTGTGGTGATCTCGCCGCTGATCGCGCTCATGCAGGACCAGGTGGATGCCCTGAGCGCGCTCGGGGTGCGCGCCGGATTCCTGAACTCGACCCAGTCGCCGGACGAACGCCGCACCGTGGAAGCCCAGTTCCGAGCCGGTGAGCTCGATCTGCTCTATCTCGCCCCCGAGCGGCTGCGCCTGGAATCGACCGCGCAACTGCTGGCGCAGGGGCAGGTCGCGCTCTTCGCGATCGACGAGGCGCACTGCGTCTCGCAATGGGGTCACGACTTCCGGCCCGACTACCTGCAGCTGTCGGTGCTGCACCAGCGCTGGCCCGAGGTGCCGCGTATCGCACTCACCGCGACCGCCACCGCCAGAACCCGCGACGAGATAATCGAACGCCTCGACCTCGGCTCCGCACAGCGGTTCGTGGCCAGTTTCGACCGGCCCAACATCCGGTACCGGATCGAGCCCAAGAACCGGGCCGATCGGCAACTGCTGGAGTTCATCCGCACCGAGCACGCCGGTGATGCGGGCATCGTCTACTGCCTGTCCCGGAACTCGGTCGAGAAGACCGCGGCGATGCTGAACGAGAACGGGGTACGCGCCGTCCCGTACCACGCCGGTCTGGACAACCGGACCCGCGCCGATCATCAGGCCCGCTTCCTGCGGGAGGACGGCCTGGTGGTGGTCGCCACCATCGCCTTCGGGATGGGAATCGACAAACCCGATGTCCGCTTCGTCGCCCATCTCGACCTGCCGAAATCCGTGGAGGGCTACTACCAGGAGACCGGTCGCGCCGGCCGCGACGGCCTGGACTCCACCGCGTGGATGGTCTACGGCCTCGCCGACGTGGTGCAGCAGCGCAAGCTGATCGACTCCGGCGACGGTGATGCAGCACACCGTCGGCAGCTGCAACTGCATCTGGACGCCATGCTCGCGCTGTGCGAGGCGGTCAGCTGCCGGCGGGCGCAACTGCTGGCGTATTTCGGGGAGACCGCGCAGCCGTGCGGCAACTGCGATGTCTGCCTGAACCCGCCGCAGACCTGGGACGGCACGGTGGCCGCGCAGAAGCTGCTCTCGGCGGTGCTGCGGTTGAAGCGAGAACGCGGACAGTCGTTCGGTGCCGGCCAGGTCATCGATATCCTGCTCGGCAAGCGCAACGCCAAGATCACCCAGCATCGCCACGACGAGCTCAGCGTGTTCGGGGTCGGCGCCGATCTGCGGGATACCGAATGGCGCGGTGTGGTCCGCCAGCTGCTGGCCTGCGGTCTGCTCGCCGTCGAAGGGGAGTACGGCGTGCTCGCCCTGACCGAGGCGAGCAACGAGGTGCTCTTCGAGGGCCGCACGGTGCCGCTGCGCAAGGAGCCCGAGCGGGTGGTACCGGCGCGGCGGTCGGCACCCGCGGCCAAGGCCGCGGCGGACCTGGCAGTCGAGGATGTGCCGGTGTTCGAGAGCCTGCGCAGCTGGCGGGCCGGTGCCGCCAAGGAACAGGGCGTGCCCGCCTACGTGGTGTTCCACGACGCGACCCTGCGCGAGATCGTGTCCCGGAAACCGGCCACCCTGGCCGAACTCGGTGCGGTCGGTGGTGTCGGGGAGAACAAGCTCGCCCGCTACGGTGAACAGGTGCTCGCCGTACTGGCCCAGAACTGAGCCGATACCGGAACGATTACGCGCCGATCGCCCACCGGGCAAGTGGCGGTCGTGGCCGATAGCGTGATCGGCATGGGCAACGGCGACGACGACGAGTTCGAACGCCCGGAGGAGGCCGAGGACGCCGATGCGCGGCCGACCCGCCGGGCGCCCGAACCGGTCGTCGATGTGAGCTGGCTGGGGGTGGGCCGGCGTCGTCGTCGGCGGGTGCACCGGCATCTGCGCCCGTCGACGCTGCTCCTGCTGTTGATCTTCGTGGCTGCCGCGCTGTTGTACTTCGTGCTGCCCTGACTCGACCGCCGCCCGGCTGTCGGCGACCTCTCACCGATATTTAGTTGATTCGCGCAAGCAACTAATATAACTTGATTAGCGCAAGCAATTATCTATCGGATGGTGTTGGGAGTCGGGATGGCCGTGTCACCCGCTACAGCTCGAGATCTGACCAGCGAACTCTTCCTGATGGGCCGGGCGATCCGGACCGCCGTCGCGCATCCGGACGACGGCCGACTGCTGCCCGGCGGCATCGCCGTCCTGGTGGCGCTCGAGGACGCGGGACCGACCCGGCAGGTCGACCTGGCCGCTCGGCTGTGCATCAGCGCTTCGGCGCTGAGCCGGCACGTCGCCGAACTGGTGACCGCGGGCTACCTGGGCCGCCGGTCCGACCCCGCCGACGGGCGGGCCACCCTGCTGCAGATCACCGACGAAGGCCGGGACCTGCTGCGCGGGGTCCGCACCGCCCGGGCGCACCGGCTGCAGGCCGCACTCGCCGACTGGGACGAAGCCGAGGCGGCACAGGCCTGCGTCGTCGTCGGCAGGCTCCGCGACGCGCTGACCGCACACATCCGCACAGACCCGCACCGTGTCACCACGGCAGATCAGGCAGAGGAAGTCGGAAACAGATGACGAGTTCAACCGAGGCGGTGACCCAGCGGGATCCGTACGCCATGTCCCACCGCGAAATCCTCGAAGCGATGACCGGCCTGCTGGCGGCGCTGTTCACGGCGCTGCTCAGCACCACCATCGTGGCGACCGCCCTGCCGACGATCATCGGCGATCTGCAGGGCTCCCAGACCGCGTACGCGTGGGTCATCACCACCGCACTGCTGGCCAATGCCGCCTCCACCCCGATCTGGGGCAAACTGGCCGACCTGTTCAACAAGAAGACCCTGGTCCAGTCCGCGATCGTGATCTTCGTGATCGGCTCGGTGATCGCCGGTTTCGCCCATTCGGTCCCCGTGCTGCTGGTTGCCCGGGTCGTGCAGGGCCTCGGCATGGGCGGGCTGACCGCCCTGGCCGTCGCGATCATCGGCAGTATCGTCGCACCGCGGGAGCGCGGACGGTACTCCGGGTACATGGGCGCCACCATGGCCGTCTCGATGTCCGGCGGTCCGATTCTCGGTGGCGTGATCGTGGACAGCCCGCTGGGCTGGCGCTGGTGCTTCTTCGTCTGCGTGCCCCTGGCAGTGATCGCGCTGGTGCTGCTGCACCGGACCCTGCGGCTGCCGACCGAACGCGCCGAGGACGTCTCCATCGACTGGCTCGGCGCCGTCCTGCTGACCGCAGGGGTCTCGATTCTGCTGATCTGGGTGTCCTTCGCCGGGAAGGCCGGACACTACGAGTGGTTCTCCCGCGAATCGGCGCTGTATGTCGGAACCGGTGTGCTGCTGCTGATCGCGACGCTGTGGGTGGAATCGCGGGCGAAGTCGCCGATCGTGCCGCTGCCGATCGTCACCGAACGCACCACCGGCCTGGCGATCATCGCTTCCGTCGCCGTCGGGATCGGCCTGTTCGGAGCCACCACCTTCCTCGGCCAGTACTTCCAGACCGCGCGCGGTTACTCGCCGACCGTGGCCGGGGTGCTGACCATTCCGATGGTGGCCGGCATGTTGATCGCCTCCGTCGGTTCGGGACAGCTGATCACCCGGTTCGGCAAGTGGAAAGGCTTCGTCGTCACCGGGGCGGCGGTGCTGGTCTTCGGTTTCGCGCTGCTGTCCACCATCGACCATGCGACGAACCTGTGGCTGGTCGCCGGCTACATCGTGCTGGTCGGCCTGGGGGTCGGCATGCTGATGCAGAACCTGGTGCTGGCCGTGCAGAACACCGTGAGCGTGCACAACATCGGCGCCGCGTCCAGCAGCGTCGCGTTCTTCCGCACCTTCGGTGGTGCCATCGGTGTCTCCGTACTGGGTTCGGTGCTGGCCACCCGGGTCGGCGAGCTGTCCGCGGCAGGCTTCGCCCGGCTGGGTATCCACCCCGAGGCATCCGGGGGCAGCAACCTCGATCTCGACGCACTGCCCGCGCCGATCGCCACCATCGTGCGGGCCGCCTACGGCGACGCCACCGGGCGGATCTTCCTGATCGCGGCTGCCGCGGCCGTGGTCGCGGTGGTGGCGACGCTGCTGCTGCCCAACCGGCCGTTGCGCACCACCATCGATATCGATCCGACCCTGGACCCGATGCGGGCGGAGGACGACTCGACCGAGTCGGCGACCGAGGCCCGACCTGGGAATAATCCGGTTGCCCGGTCGCTCTAAGGTTGGGGCATGAAGGAAAAGGGGCGCAAGGTCATCGCGACCAACCGCCGGGCGCGGCACAACTACACCATCCTCGAGACGTTCGAGGCGGGTATCGCGCTGGTCGGTACCGAGGTCAAGAGCCTGCGCGACGGCAAGGCCTCCCTGGTCGACGCCTTCGCGACGGTGGACAACGGCGAGGTGTGGCTGCGCGGGCTGCACATCCCGGAGTTCAGCCACGGCACCTGGACCAACCACTCCCCGCGCCGGGTGCGCAAGCTGCTGCTGCACCGTCGCGAGATCGAACGCCTGGTCGGCAAATCGCGTGAGGGCAACCAGACGCTGGTGCCGCTGTCGATGTACTTCTCCGACGGCAAGGTGAAGGTCGAACTGGCGCTGGCCAAGGGCAAACAGGACTACGACAAGCGTCAGGACATCGCGCGCCGTACCGCCGAGCGTGAGGTCACCCGCGAGCTGGGGCGGCGGATCAAAGGCATGCGGTGATTCCGGTACTGCTGGCGCTCGTCGCGGCGGCAGGATACGGAGTCAGCGACTTCTTCGGTGGCGTCGCCGCGCGCCGGGTGAGCGCGTTGCGGGTGGTGGTCGTCGCCTACCCGTTCTCGGTACTGCTGGTGCTGCTGGTCGCCCCGCTGATCGGGGGACAGCCGGACCCGGCGGCGATGGCCTGGGGGCTGGCCGCCGGCGTGGCCAGCGGACTCGCGGTGTGGTGGTTCTACGCTGCGCTCGCCGACGGCCCGATGTCGGTGGTGTCACCGGTGACCGCGGTGCTGGTGGCCGGGATCCCGGTGCTGCTCGGTGTATTCGCCGGCGAACGGCCGACAATGCTCGCCCTGCTCGGGATCGGCCTGGCCCTGGTGGCGGTGGCCTTGGTCAGCCGCGAGACACCGCCGCCGAGCGGATCGGCGGCACCCAGTCCGGGATCCGGCGCGGTGGTACAGAGCCAGAGATGCGGGGTAGTGGTGTCCGGTCCGGGATCCGGTGCGGTGGTGCCCGGCCCGGGGACCGGTTCGGTCGCGGTGGCCGACCCGGTCGCACCGGTCCGCCGGTTCTCCCGCTCGGTCGCCCTGCTGACCATCGGTTCCGGGGTGGCCTTCGGGCTCACTTTCTGTTTCCTGCACCAGGCCGGTACCTCCGCCGGTGTCTGGCCACTGCTCGGACAGCGGGTCGCGGCGACGGTGGTGCTGTGGCTGTGCGCGGTGCCCGCCGGACAGTTCCGCGGGCTGCGGGGTACGCCGTTGCGGCTGGCGCTGGCCGTCGGCGCGCTGGATGTGCTCGCCAATGCCGCCATGCTGTACGCCTTCGACGGCTCCATGCTGTCGGTGGTGAGCGTGCTCGGCTCGCTCTATCCGGCGGCCACCGTGCTGCTGGCCATGGTGCTCCTGCGCGAGCGGGTCAACGGCGCCCAGCAGGCCGGCCTCGCCGCCGCACTGGTGGCGGTGGCCCTGATCGCTGCGGGCTGACGCGGTCAGGCACCGGAACAGGGCTCGTTCGAGGTGAATCGATCGATCGTGGTGCCGTGATATCCGCCCTGCACCGTGCGGGCGCCCAAAGGTGCATTCGGGTCCGGAGCGCGCACCACCGCCCACTGCCGGTCCGGATCCGGCCCGGCCGGGCCGAACGGGGAGATCGCGACCATGTCCTCGCTGTCGACGGTGAGGTTCTCCAGCACCGCGCGCAGTCCCGGCCGGGTCGGTGCACCGGTGGTCGCGGCCGCCGTCAGCAGCGCCTTCATCGGATAGGACACCGCCCAGCCGAGGTTGTAGCCGTAGTTGTCCGGCAGCCCGTCGATGGCCGTGCGGGCGCGGACCGCACCCTGCGAGATGCCGTCCCACGGATCCACCGGCGTGGTGTAGTTGTAGCGCTCGGCCAGCACCGATGCGGCCGGAGTCTGCAGCAGCGCCGAATTCCACGTCGGCACCGACCCGAGGAACCGGCCCTGATAGCCGCCGGCCACCGCGCCGGCGACGATTTCGGCCGCCTCGCTCGGTCCGGTGGCCAGCAGCACCACATCGGGTGCGGCGGCCAGGATCTCCCGCACCGGTTCGTCCTGACTACCGACCACCGCATTCGGGCCGGTGCTCGGCCGGGCGCTGATCACGGCGTCGTTGAGCAGTGCCCACTGCAGTGCGCCGGCCGCATAGTCACCGCCGTAGTCGCCCCGGAACGCGACCACCGCGATGCGCTGCGGGTGGAAGTGGTTCTCGGCGAACCAGTCCAGGGCCATCATGGCCTCGGTGCAGTACGAGTAGCCGACGTTGAGCAGCAGGTTGTGATCGGTGTCGCGGTATCCCCAGCCCGACCACTGGGTGCCCGATACGGCGACCATGTCGTCGGCGTCCATCTCGGCGAGCAGGGCCGCGGTCTGCGGGGTCCCCAGGCTCATGCCCAGCG
This sequence comes from Nocardia sp. KT25-26, assembly GCF_056627695.1. Classification (NCBI taxonomy): domain Bacteria; kingdom Bacillati; phylum Actinomycetota; class Actinomycetes; order Mycobacteriales; family Nocardiaceae; genus Nocardia; species Nocardia sp. KT25-26. The sequence continues at coordinate 1,654,914 of NZ_CM152813.1, forward strand.
CCAGCACCTGCGGTTCGATATCGCGGTATTCGGTGCGATGCCGCCGGGGATCGGAGGCGGTGTTGCGGGTGTAGGTGGTCACGTCGATGTCGTAGCCGGCGATGCCGCCCGACCGGTTCACCGTCCGCCAGAACGATCGGACGCCGTCCACCATCGACGCACCCAGCGCGGCGAACGGGCCGTCCGCGATATCGGCCAGCACCCCCAGATAGATGCAGCCGTTGTCCGGATTCGAACTGTCCGGGCAGGGATCGGCGGAGACCCCGGGCGCCGGCTCGGTGCCCGCCCCGGCGCTGCAGGCGGAGGCCAGCAGGGCCGTCACGAGTAGTGGGATCGCCGCGAACCGGGCCGACCCGCGACGGTGGGTTGCTGCCATGGTGTTGCTCCTCGCTCCGGCCAGCGAGCGGTCGTGCTGGTGATGTTCCGGCCGCGCGGGACGTTACTCGCAGGTTCGCAGTGTCGGAGGAATTTCGCGGTAGCCCCGGGCAATCCGGGCAGAAAGTTTGTCGTGCCGGCCGACGGTGCCGAGATTCGCTGTGCGGTCGCACAGTTGACAGCGGGCCGGCATCAGATCCGGGTGCACGGCTCACGCAGGTTCAGCCCGGCCAGGGTGGTTCCGCGATAGTCGTCCCGGATCGTGCGGGCGCCCAGCGGGGCATCCGGGTCCGGGGCGCTGATCACCGTCCACTGCGCGGCGAGGTCCGGTTCCGCCGGGCCGTACGGCGGAATCGCCACCATGCCTTCACCATCCGCCGTCAGGCCGTTCAGCACCGCACGCAGGCCGGGCCGGGTCAGTTCGCCGGTGGCTGCGGCCTCGGTCAGGAGGGACCGCATCGGATAGCTGATCGCCCAGCCCAGGTTGTAGCCGAAATTGTCCGGGGGAGTGCTGCGCGCCGCCCGGGCATGTTCGGCGCCTTCGGAGTCGCCGGTCCAGGAGTCGGCCGGCGTGGTGTAGTTGTACAGCTCGGTGAGCATGTCGGCGGCGGGGCTCTGCAGCAGTGCCTCGTTCCAGGTAGGTAGTGAACCCAGGAACCGGCCCTGATACCCGGAGGCGACCAGCTTCGCGACGATTTCGGCGTTCTCGACGGGGCCGGTGGCCAGCATCACCAGATCCGGGTCGGCGGCCAGCAGGTCCCGGACCGGGCCGTCCTGATTGCCGACGACCGCGTTGGGGCCGGTGTCCACCCGGGCCGCGATCGAGGTCTCGTTGGCCAGCGCCCATTTCAGCACCCCGGCGGCGTAGTCGCCGCCGTAGTTGCCCCGGTAGGCAACGACCCCGATGCGCTGTGGGGCGTAATGGTTCTCGGTGAACCAGTCCAGGCTCATGACGGCTTCCGTGCAGTAGGAATAGCCGACATCGAGCATCAGGTTCCGGTCCGCATCCCGGTAGCCCCATCCCGACCACTGGGTGCCGGCCGTGCTCACCATGTCGTCGGCGTCCATCCGGTTGAACAGCGCCACCGTCTGCGCGGTACCCAGGCTCATCGCCAGCGCCAGCACATGCGGTTCGATATCGAGATATTCGCTGCGGTGCCGGCGCGGGTCGTAGGCGGTATTGCGGGCGTAGGTGGTGATGTCGACGTCGTAGCCGCCGATGCCGCCAGCCTCGTTCACCGCATTCCAGAACGCCACCTGGCCTTCGTGCATCGCGGTGCCGAGCGGGGTGAACGGGCCGTCGGCCAGATCGGACAGCACACCCAGGTAGATGCAGCCCCGGTCCTGATGCGGCGAGTTCGGGCAGGGGGTGCTGCTGACCCCGGGGCCGACCTCTTCGGCCGGGTCCGAGGTGCAGGCCGCGGTCACCAGGCCGACCGCGAACAGGACCGCCGCGCACCGGATCGATGCGCGCCGAAGGGTGAATGCCATGAAGTTGCTCCTAGGTCCGGCGGCGAGCGGGTCACGCGAAATCTGCTCGGGCCGTACCGGAACACTACAAGCAGTGACCGGGGTTACGGAAGAAGATCACCAGGTATCGGGCATGTGCGGCGGCGCTGCCTGCACCGCCGGCACCGCAACGGAAGAGGTCGCTGGACGGTCGCGTCGTTGACACCGGGACATGTCCGGAAACGGGAATGAATCGCTGCCCGGTAGGTGTTAATATGACAAGCCCGCAGAGTGCGGGTGCGTACGGGGCTGAACGGTTTCGACTGCGTACGTCGAGTCAGGAGAAGCGTGTCGGTGCAGGCAGGAGACCACCGTAAGCGTCGCTGTAACCAATTAAGCGCCGATTCTCATCAGCGCGAGTACGCTCTCGCCGCCTGAGCGAAGCGTCTCTGTCGGCCCGGGATATGCCCTCGGTCCCGGTGCCGGCATCAGCTAGAGGGCTAACCGTCCGCCTCGGTCGCGGAGTCGGGCGGGACAACAAACAGCGACTGGGATCGTCATCTCGGCTTGTTCGCGTGACCGAGAGATCCGAGCAGAGACACAGCGGACTGCACACGGAGAAGTCCTGGTGACACGGCGGAGGACCCGGGTTCGATTCCCGGCAGCTCCACTCGATGGACGGCGAGTGCTCGTGAAGAGCACTCGCCGTTTCTCGTTCCGCGTGTCTTGCGGGGGTGCAACCCCCCACGCCTGCCCGGCAGGCTCCGCCCCCGGACCCCACCTCCGGGTCCCTGTCCGTGGTCGTTTCTGCCCCGGACCGTGCCCACTGTTGCGGGTGAGTTCTCACCGTTCAAGGGTCTGCACGGCTTCACCCGGCGCACAGCGCGTGGTCGATCAGCGCGCCCGCCACCCGTTCCGCGACGGCGAACTGCTCCCCGTCCGCGGCGACGACGCGGGCCTGTACACCGCTGATGCCGATCGCGCGGATCGCCTCGACGTCCTGACGCAGCCGTTGCACCTGCGACGACTCCGCCGGTCGTGCGCAGGAAGTGATCCCACCACAGCCGAGCAGTGCCGCGACGCCGAGCACTATCACGCGGCGCCATCGCGAAAACGAAGCCATGAACGAAAGGTGCGTCTACACCGCAGGATTCGGGTCCGGCGAATCCCCGGCCCCGCAGTGGGGGACCTCCCCGATACCCATCGATCCACCTGAGTCCCGCACGCCCCGGCATTGCTCTGTGGCCGTGTCCGTCACCCGGCTTCCGTCACGCAATTCGCGACAGCCGGTTCAGCCGGCCACGGAAACGGTCCATCGGTAGCCGTCCGGGTCGGTGAAGTGTCCGGCGTAGCCGTCTCGGTCGGTACGGGTGGGTGCGGTGACGGGGGCGCCGGCCTTTTCGGCAGCGGCGAGCAAAGCATCGACATCGTGCTCGGAAGCAGCGAGATGGGTGAGCACGAGCGAGGGAGTGTCACCGCGCCGGTCGGCGATACCGGCGTCCTTGGCGAGGGCTTTGCGGGGCAGCAGGCCGAGCCGGCAGTCACCGTTGGCGATGGTGAAATCGACGAATTTGTCGCCGTAGTCGTGGTCGCTGCGCATGCCCAGCGCCTCGTAGAACACCTTGGTGGTCTTCGGTGCGCTCACACCGAGGAAGATCGCCGTCTCGGTCGGTTTCGGCGGCCCGGAGACGGTGCGGGTGTCCTTTCGCGAGGCAGCCGACACCTTCCAGACCGCCCCGTCCGGTGCGCGATAGACGGCGCTGAAATCGCCGAAGAACTGCTTCTTCGGCGGCTTGATCAGCTTCGCCCCGTGGCCGATGGCGGTTTCGACGAGGGCTCGGACTTCGCTGGGCTGATCGACGATGGCGGCCAGCAGGAAACCGGGGAAGGCCGGGGTTCCCGGGTCGCCGGCAGTATCGGTGCCGGCCGCCTCGATCGGGCGGACCGCGAGCTTCCCGGTGCCGAACAGGTCCACGGGCGAGGTATCGCCGCTCTCGGCCGAGACAGTCGAGAAGGCGGATGTGTAGAAAGCGTGTGCGACTTCCACTCGGGGTACGCCGAGGGTGATCAGGTCGACAGTGAGGGCCATCGGAGGACTCCTTTCGCTCGGGCGGGCCGGTTCGTTCAGGTCAGCTGGTTGATCCGGATGAGGTTCCCGGCGGGATCGCGGAAGGCGCAGTCGCGCACCCCGTAGTCCTGGTCGGTGGGTTCTTGGACCACGTCGGCGCCGGCGGCCTGGACGCGGTCGAACAGCCCGTCCAGGTCGTCGCTGGCCAGCGTGACGGCGGTGTAGACGCCCTTGGCGATGAGCTCCAGGATGGTGCGCCGCTCCGCATCGGTGATGCCCGGGTCGACAGCCGGTGGATGCAGCACGATGGACGTTGCGGGCTGGTCGACCGGGCCGACCGTGATCCACCGCATGTCCTCGTAGCCGACATCCTTGCGGACTTCGAAGCCCAGGATGTCGCGGTAGAAGTTCAGTGCGGCCTCGGGGTCGGTGTGCGGAAGGAAGGCGTAGTTGATGATCAGCGTCATGTCGGCCACGCTAGCCAGGGCTATCGGTCGCGCGCTTCTCGATTCTTGATCGGTCTGGTCACCTGCTTGGCCAGACACGGCGGAATCCCCGCTGCGGCTCGCGAGTGATCGCGGCGATAGACGCTCGGCGGCACACCCACCAGTTCGGTGAACTTCGTACTGAACGTGCCGAGTGAGGAGGAGCCCACGGCGTAACACACCTCGGTGACGCTGAGGTCGCCGCGGCGCAGCAGGGTCATCGCCCGTTCGATCCGCCGGGTCATCAGATATTGATACGGCGGTTCACCGTAGACCCGGCGGAATTCGCGACACAGGTGCCCCACCGACATGTGTGCCCCACGGGCCAGTTCCGTGACATTCAGCGGGCTCGCGTACTCACGATCGATCCGGTCGCGGACGCGGCGGATCATGACGATGTCGCGTAACCGTTGCGCCTCCGAACGCTCAGAGCCCATGCCGGTCATCCTCGCAGGCCGGTCCGAGCCGGGTCGGCAGGCTCGCCACCGGACGCTGCAGGCCGGTGCCGGGGCAGGAGCGGGAGTATCGGTCCGGGCTACGGCCGGGTCGGTCCGGGCCGTGGTTCGCCGCGGGTGATCCGGGTGTAGGCGAGCTCGAGATCGCGTTCCCAGACGGCGGCGTCGGCGGAGTACTCCCAGGTTCCGTGCATGGTGGTGCCGGTCTCGTCCAGGGTTGCGGTGAAACGTTGCGAGAAGCCCGGTGCATACCGCCAGATCCGCCAGGTGCTGTTGCCGAAGGCACTGCGGTACACCCGGGAAACGCCCCTCGAGTCGTGGTACAGGACGGTGAGCAGGGGATCGGTGTCGTCGCCGCCGAAGAGCCAGGTGCCGCTCGGGGCCGGTTCGGGCGCGGTATCCCGGGCCAATAGGTACGCGCCGTCCACAGCCCACTCGAACACACTGTGGCCAGGTGGCCCGGGGAAGTCGGGACTGGTGACCTGCCATTCTCCGATGAGTACCGCCAGCCCGGCGAGCGTGGCTTCGGCGGTTGCGGGTGCACTGCCGTCGGCACTGGTCATGGGTTGCCTCCCTTGCCCGATGGTCGGCCGCTGCGCTCGGGACTGCCGGGGCGGCCCGTGATTCCGGGAACTGCAGATCGGCGCGTCGGCGGTCGAGTGTGGCCTGACCTATTGTCCACCCGAGTTCGGGTCCCGGATCCGGAATCGACGAGGTGGGGCGCCGGCCGGCGGCGGTGGTCGAGCGTATGCCGGGGCCCGGTACGGATCCGGCACGGGCGCGGCAAGATGGAGTTGCCCGATATCGGCCGGCGGTGGTCGATATCGAACAACGGGACGCGAGGAGGAAGGTCCGATGGCGTTCGGTCCAGCCCACCTGCCGGGGCCGCGGCCGTGACCGGCTACCGGGAGCGTCCGGCGCGGTATCCGGGTGCCGTGCTGTGGTCCTACACCTCGACCGGCGAACCGGCGACGGTGCTCCCGGACGGTTGTATGGACCTGGTGTGGGTCGGTGACGGCCTGGTCATGGCCGGGCCCGATACCCACGCATTCGCCGCGACGACCGAACCGGGAACCCGGATCGCCGGGATCCGGTTCCCGCCCGGTGCGGCTCCGGCACTGTTCGGCGTGGCAGCGATCGAGCTGCGGAACACCCGCGTCGATCTCGGTGGCCTGTTCGGCGACCGAGTAGGCCGCATCTGGACCGATCGGGTCGGTGACGCGGCCGACCGGTGCGGTGCGCTGGAACAGATCGCGCTGGCCTGCGCCGCCGATGCCGACCGGCCCGATCCGCTGATCCGGCAGTTGGTCCGTGATGCCGCGGCCGGCCGATCGGTGGCCGCCACTGCCGCCGAGACCGGGATCGGCGTCCGGGCACTGCACCGGCGCTCGCTGATCGCCTTCGGATACGGCCCGAAGACCCTGGCCCGGATCCTGCGTCTGCAGCATGCCTTGGTACTGGCCGCGACGGGGCGTCCGGCGGCGGAGATCGCGGTGACCGCCGGTTACGCCGACCAGCCGCACCTCGCCAGGGAGGCGCGGGCGCTGACCGGCATGCCGTTCGGGAAAGTGCTCCGCCGCTGAGCCGGCGGGCTATGCGCTCCCGGCGGCCACGGCACCCTCCGGCAGCGGAGCGTACAGATCCACCCCATTGCCGTCCGGATCGGCGATCACCGCATAGCGCTGGCCCCAGAAGGCATCCCACGGTTCCCGCTCACCCCGGTACCCCTCGGCGACCAGGTCGCGGTAGATCCGGTCCACCTCCTCCGGGTCGGCGCAGCGGAAGGCGATCTTCACCCGGCCCGGCCCGACCGGCGGCTGCCAGTCGGGTTCGAAGGAAGCGAGGGCGGCCTCCGGATCGAGGGCGAGCCGAACACCACCGCCCAGCTCCGCCTCGGCATGCGGCGCGGTGTCGGCGCCGTCGGGAAAACGCAGGCCGAGCCGCTGATAGAAGCGGACCGCCGCAGCCATATCGGCGACGACGATTTCGATCACGTCGAGAGTCGGTGTCATACCGTCACAGCAGGGAGCGGATGGCCACGCAGTCTTGAACGAATCGGACAGTTCCGCCATGCCTGCAGCACCGGGACGCCCGAATCCGAGACGTTCCGAAATATCGGCAGGCTGGTGGAAGCCGGTATCGCCGCGACTCAGCGGCCGAAGGATCGCAGCTGGTAGATACCGCGAGTGCTGGCCACCGTCTCCTCGTCCGAGTCGGTGACGACCGCCGACAGTTCGAAGTCGGCCTTACCGACGGCGGCGGCCTCTGCGGCAACCCGGATGATCTCCGCCTCGGCCAGTTCGGCCGTGGCGCGGAGATCGCTGCGGGCCATCCGGCGGAAGGTGATCTCGAACGATTTCACCAGCGGGTAGAAGGCCGTCGTATCGAAGGTGCCGTAGGTGATCGCGCCACCCAGCACCTCGGCGACGGTGAACTGGACACCGGCGTAGACGGCGCCGAAATGGTTGCCGTTCCCTTCCTGCGGGACGGTGGCGACGGCCCGGCCGTATGCCACTTCGACGGCCCGCACACCCATCCGGGCCGCCGCCGGAACGGTTTCGGCCAGAGCAGCGTTCACGGCGGCAACAAGGTCGGGGTAGTCCTGCGGCACGATGCTTCCTCTCTCCGCACGTGCGGACCTACCCACAGGGAAAGCGGGCGGCCCACCCGGGCCGATTCGACGCTACCGGCACCGGTCTACGGGCGTGGCTCGATTCCGCAGATCCCCGTGTTCGACGCCCGCACCACGGTCGATCCGAAGCACCTTGCATCGATCTGCGCGGTCGTGCACCGCCGGTGATGCACGACCGCACAGATCGATGCAAGGTGGCGGGACGCGCCGGCGTTGCGGTGGGGCCTGAGGTCCGCCGGGTCAGCGGGTCGGCACCGGTACCAGTTCGGCGATGAGGTTCTCCACCAGGATCCGCAGGTGGTCGCGATGCGCGCGGGTCAGGTCGGGGGAGGGTTCGGTCGGTTCCGGCACCACCCAGTCGCGGTAGGTGATGCCCGGGAAGTACGGGCAGATCTCGCCGCCGCCGAGGGTGACCACCATATCGGCCACCCCGACGGCGTCGTCGGTCAGCGCGGTGGGGGTCGCGCCGGAGATATCGATGCCGACTTCGGCCATTGCCGTCACTGCGGCCGGATCGACGGCCGCGGCCGGTTCCGGACCTGCTGTGCGGGCGGTGATCCGGCCCTCGGCCAGCGCGGCCAGGAAGCCGGCGGCCATCTGTGATCCGCCTGCGTCGTGCGGGCTGACGAACAACACCCGGGGTGTGTGGGCCATGGGCGCCCTTTCGGTGGAACGGCAGAATCTCGACAACGACCCGGCAACGGGATGAAGTATGTTGCCGCGCACCGGGTATCGCCACCCCATCTTGACATCACCGGCCGGGATCGTGCGGCCCGAGCCGGGATACCGGCTATCCGGTTGTCCGTGGTTGTCCGCGATCAGGCGGTATCGGACGCCCGCTGTGGTGCGGCGGCTCCGAGCACTCTGGTCACATAGTCGTTCGCGAACACCCCGTCCGGGTCGAACCGTCGCCGCACCTCCTGGAACCGGTCCCATTCGGGGTAGCGGCCGCGCAGCGTGTCCGCGGTCTGGAAGTGGCGCTTGCCCCAATGCGGCCGGCCGCCGTAGTGGTCGAAGACGGCCTCGCAGGCCCGGAAATACGGTTCCCACGCCATGCCCCGGTACTGGTGCACGGCGATGTAGCAGGTGTCCCGGCCGCCGGCGGGGGAGAGAAAGGCGTCGTCACCGGCGACCCAGCGCACCTCGATCGGCATCGGTGTGTCGAAACGCCGCGTGATCTCGGCGATCTCGGCGACCGCCGCGGCGGCATGCGCCCGCGGGATCGCGTACTCCATCTCGGTGAACCGGATCAGTCGCGGGCTGGCGAATACGCGGTACGACCGGTCCACGCCCTGCCGGTGACTGCCGGCGCGGGCCGCGGCGCGATGCACCCAGGGGATGGCGGCCGGGGTGCGCCGGCCGACCCGGCACATGGTGTCGAAGGCGTGGTTCGACAGCAGCACGTCGTCGAGCCAGGCCGAGATCCGGCCGCGGGGTTCCTCGGGCGCCGAGGTCCGGTTGTTGGCCTTGGTCATGGCCACACCGCTGTGGGCGAAGAGGAAGAACTCGAAATGGTCGTTGCCGTCGACATGGTGGTCCAGGTCGCCGAGCACCTCGTCGAGCGGGATCGGGCATTCCACGCTCCGCAGCACGAACGAGGGGACCAGTTGGAGAGTGACGACAGTCACGATGCCGAGCGCTCCTAGGCTCACCCGCGCGGCCCGCCAGGCGTCCGGATCGGTCTCGGCGTTCACCTCGACGCGGCTGCCGTCGGCCCGCATGAGTTCGATCGAGTGCAGCGCGGCGGAGATGTTCGGCAGTGCGGCGCCGGTGCCGTGGGTGCCGGTGGCCGTCGCCCCGGCAACGGTCTGGACGTCGATATCGCCCAGGTTCGGGAAGGCCAGGCCGTGCGGGTGCAGGGCGGCGCTGGCGTCGTGCAGCGTGATACCGGCCTCCACCCGGACCAGCCCCCGCTCGCTGTCGACGTCGAGTACGCGGTTCAGCCGCCGCAGGTCGACCAGGGCGCCGTCGGTGAGGACGGCATCGGTGAACGAGTGGCCGGCCCCGACGACCCGGACGGTGTGCCCGGCCGCGGCGGCCCGGGTCACGGTGGCGGCGAGGTCGTCGAGGTGCTGTGGTGCGGTATGGCCGGCGGGTGTGCAGGCCTGATCGCCGGCCCAGTTCACCCAATCGCTCTTGGTCATGTGTCCAACATTAGGCGAAGCACTGTGACGGGCGCTACTGGCATCCGGTTTTTGCTATCTCGGGTTCAGCGCCGCCGGCCCATGCAGGTGGCCTCTTTGGCGTGCTCCACCTCGTCGTCGGTGAGCGGGGGTACGGCCAGTGGGACGCGCGGTGTGGTGTCGCTGCGGATGCCGTTGAGGGCAATCGCCATGTATCGGCGCCATACCTCGGTGTTCACCGGGTGGGCGAATTCGGCCAGGGCGTCGACCATGTGGATCAGGGCGAAGAAATCGACCATGGTGACGTCGGGGGCGAGCGCGCCGGCGTCGATCGCACGTTGTACGACCGCATCGACGGCGGGCCGCAGCCGGTCGCGGAGTTCGACGAAGCGGGCCGGATCGCCCTCCAGCTCCAGCAGGACATCGCTGAAGCCGCGATTTGTGGCCAGGTGACGGCAGGCGTATTCGAACAGTCCGACGAGACCCGACCATGGGTCCGGGTGTTCGAGGCTGCGTTCGGCAGCCTCGGTGAACTCGCAGAGGTGCTGCTCGAAGACCTCGGTGATGAGCTCACGCTTGTTCGAGAAGCGGCGGTACACCGTGCCGACGCCGACGCCCGCGCGTTCGGCGACGTCGTCGAGGGTGATCTCCAGTCCGTGAGCTGCGAAGAGTTCCTGGGCGGCGGCGACGATCCGTTGCTGATTGCGTACCGCGTCGGCGCGGAGGCGGCGGGGCGGAGCGCTGGTCGTGGCCTGATTCACAGCAACATCCTACCAATTCGGGGATTATCCGGAGGACATTCCTCCGTTAATGTGGGGGACGAGACAAGTGGAGGAACGTCCTCCGATTCTTCGACCGGACCCGAGGGGACAAATGACTTCGATCATCGAAAAGGCGGCGGACCCCGCCGCCGACTCCGGGCGGCGCGGATCGCACGCCCTGCGCTGGTGGGTCCTCGCGGTCCTCGGGATCGCCCAGCTGATGGTGGTGCTCGACGCGACCATCGTGAATATCGCGCTACCCGCCGCCCAGCAGGATCTCGGCTTCGGCGATGCCGATCGGCAGTGGGTGATCACCGGCTATGCCCTGGCCTTCGGCAGCCTGCTGCTGCTCGGCGGCCGGCTCAGCGATATGTTCGGCCGGCGCAACACCTTCGTCGTCGGTCTGGTCGGTTTCGCCGTGGCCTCGGCCGTCGGCGGGGCCGCCGCCAGCTTCGAGATGCTGGTCGCCGCCCGAGTCGGTCAGGGTGTGTTCGGCGCGCTGCTGGCCCCCGCCGCGCTGTCGCTGCTGACCGTCACGTTCACCGAACCGGGTGAGCGGGCCAAGGCATTCGGCATCTTCGGCGCCGTCGCCGGGACCGGCGGTGCGATCGGCCTGCTACTCGGCGGCGTGCTGACCGAATGGGCGTCGTGGCGCTGGGCGATGTATGTGAACCTGATCTTCGCCGCTGTCGCCCTCGTCGGGGCGCTGGCACTGCTGGCCAAGCACAACGTCGCTGCCCGGCCGAAACTCGACCTGCCCGGTACCGCGGTGGTCACCGCCGGTCTGTTCGCCATCGTGTACGGCTTCTCGCACGCCGAATCCGACGGCTGGGGCAACAGTGCGACCCTCGCATTCCTGTTCGGCGGCGTGGCCCTGCTGGCCGTGTTCGTCTGGTTGGAGAGCCGGGTCGCGAACCCACTGCTGCCTCTGCGAATCCTGTCCGATCGGACCCGGTCCGGCGCCTACCTGACCGTGTTCGTCATGGGCATCGGCATGTTCGCGATCTTCCTGTTCCTCACCTACTACATGCAGCTGACGCTCGGCTACTCGCCGATCACGACCGGTGTCGCCTTCCTGCCGATGGTGGCCGGCATGATCGCCTCCTCGACCACGACGCCCTCGATGCTGCTGCCGCGGTTCGGTCCCAAGGTCGTGATCAGCGGCGGCTTCCTGATCGCAGCCGCCGGGATGGCCTCGCTGACCCGGATCGGCCTGGACACCGGCTACGCCACGCACATCCTGCCCGGCCTGGTGATCCTCGGCCTCGGTCTCGGCGGTGCGATGGCCACCGCGTTCCAGAGCGCCACCGCCGCGGTACAGCACGAGGACGCCGGAGTGGCCTCGGCGATGGTCAACACCAGCCAGCAGGTCGGCGGATCCATCGGCACGGCACTGCTGAGCACCATCGCCGCCTCGGCGATGACCGACTATGTGGCCGGCCACGCCCCGGGGCCGCTGACCATGGCCGAGGCCGCGATCTCCAGCTACACCACCAGTTTCTGGTGGGCGACGGCCATCTTCGTCACCGGCGCGGTGATCATCGCGGCAATGATGCCGAACAAGGTGCCTGCGTCCGCCGAAGGTGAGCCGGTGCTGGCGCACTGACCATCCGCACGGCATCACCGGCCGGGACCGATCGGTCCCGGCCGGTTCGTCGGTGCCCGCTTCGCTGCCGCCTTCGGCCTGCCGGGGTCAGGCTGTGTCGGATGGCTCGACCGCCGAGGGTTCGGGACGTCGGCAGGCCCTCCGCTGCCGCCTCCGGCCCGCCGGGATCAGGCTGTATTGGAGGGCCTGACCCCCGAGTGCCTCCGTGGTCACGCTTCGCTGCCGCCTCCGGCCCGCCGGGATCAGGCTGTGGCCGGCCGATAGCATGGGGCCGGTGACAGTCGGCTCGGCAGGAGGACGCCGGATGGCATCGCGGACCGGCCGCTCGGCGGTGGAACCGGCGGTTGTCGCCGCGGTCTCGGTCGGTGGCGGGCTGGGTGCGCTGGCCCGGTACGGTCTCGCGCTGGCCTGGCCGCATTCGCCCGGCGGGTTGCCCTGGGCGACCTTTGTGGCGAACGTCGCCGGGTGCTTCGCAATCGGCATCCTGATGGTGGTCGTCACCGAGGTCTGGGTCGCCCCGCGGTTGGTGCGGCCGTTCCTGGGCGTGGGGGTGCTGGGTGGGTTCACCACCTTCTCCACGTATAGCCTGGAAGTTCGTGCGCTTTTCGAGCAGGGCGCCGGGACGACGGCCCTCGCCTATCTGGCCGGGACGATGGCGGCGGCGCTCGCGGCAGTGTTGTTCGGGACTACCCTGGCACGTTGGACGAGCGGCCTGCGGGGCCGCGAGTCGCGGCGGCGGCGACGCAAGCGACCACAGAAGGGGGTCACGTGATGACGGCAGGCCACTGGCGACCCGCGGCCCGGCTGACGGCCATGCTCGACGCCGAGGAACGGATCGGCCACACCCCGCGCTATCACGAGATCGTGCGCCGCGCCCGGGATGCCGGACTGGCCGGTGCCAGCGTCTGGCGCGGTGTCGAGGGCTACGGTGCCTCCTCCCGGATCCACACCACCCGGCTGCTCGACCTCGCCGAACATCTGCCGATGCTGGTGATGATCGTCGACGACGAGGCCCGGCTGCAGGAATTCGTCGCGGAGTCCGGGGAACTGTTCGACGGGGTGACGGTGACGCTGTCGCCCGTGCGGACCTGGGTACCGGACGTGGAGGTCGCGCAATGACAGTGCTGGCGGTCGTGGCCGGTGGCATGCTCGGTGGCCCGGCCAGATATCTCGTGGACCGTGCCGTGTCGGCGCGGTTCGACTCCGTCCTGCCGTTGGGCACGCTCACCGTCAACATCGTCGGTTCCGCCGTGCTCGGTGGACTGATCGGGGCCGGTACCGGTAGCTGGCTGCTGGCCGGTGCGGGAGCCGGCTTCTGCGGCGCGTTCACCACGTTCAGCACGTTCGGCTACGAGACGCTCCGCCTGGTGACCGACGGTGCCTACGCGTATGCGGCGGCCAATATCGTGCTGAGCCTGGCGACCAGCCTCGCTGCCGTCTACGCAGCGGCCTCGCTCGCCCAGTGGTTGTGCGCATGATCCTGATGACGAGCATCTCCCGGAAGGGGAACGCGACCATGGCACACGAGCGTGCCGGGCGGCCCGCCCGCGCGACCGATCTCGAGGACATCGCCCACCTGGTGACCGCCTACTACCGGCTCACCCCCGATCCCGAGGACCGGACGCAGCGGGTGGCGTTCGGCACCTCGGGGCACCGCGGCTCCAGCCTCGATGCGACGTTCAACGAAGCGCACATCCTCGCGATCACCCAGGCGATCGTCGAATACCGGGCCACCCGCGGCATCACCGGGCCGGTGTATCTCGCCCGCGACACCCACGCGCTGTCCGAACCGGCCTGGACCACTGCACTGGAGGTGCTGGCCGGTAACGGCATCGTCGCGATGATCGACGCCCGGGACGGCTACACCCCGACCCCGGCGCTCAGTCACGCTGTGCTGCGGCACAACCGGGACGCCGGCCGCCCGCAGGCCGACGGTATCGTCGTCACCCCCTCGCACAATCCGCCCCGCGACGGCGGCATCAAATACAATCCGCCGCACGGCGGCCCGGCCGACACCGGCGCCACCGACGCGATCGCCTCCCGGGCGAACGAACTGCTCGCCGGCGGCCTCGCCGGGGTGAAGCGGATCCCGTTGCGCCGGGCCCTGGACACCGCCGTCGAACGCTACGACTATCTGGATCACTACGTCGGCGACCTGCCCAGTGTGCTCAACCTGGATGCCATCCGCGGCGCGGGAATTCGCCTGGGTGCCGACCCGATGGGCGGCGCCAGCGTCGACTACTGGGAGGAGATCGGGCAGCGCTACGACCTCGACCTCGAGGTGGTGAACCCGTTCGTCGACCCGACCTGGCGGTTCATGACCCTGGACAGCGACGGCCGGATCCGGATGGATCCGTCCTCACCGCACGCGATGACCCCGCTGGTCGGCATCAAGGACGACTACGACATCTCCACCGGCAACGACGCCGACGCCGACCGGCACGGCATCGTCACCCCCGACGGTGGTCTGATGAACCCCAACCACTTCCTCGCCGTCGCCATCGAATACCTGGTGGCCAACCGGATGTGGTGGGACGCGCTGACCAAGATCGGCAAGACCGTGGTCACCTCGTCGATGATCGACCGGGTGGTGAGCGTGCTCGGTCGGCACGTGTTCGAGGTGCCGGTCGGGTTCAAATGGTTCGTCCCCGGATTGTTCAGCGGCAGCCTCGCTTTCGGCGGTGAAGAGAGCGCGGGCGCCTCCTTCCTGCGGATGGACGGCACCGTGTGGACCACCGACAAGGACGGCATCCTGATGGCTCTGCTGGCCGCCGAGATCGCGGCGGTCACCGGCCAGACCCCGACCGCGCGCTATATCGAGCTGGAACGCCGGTACGGCAGCCCCGCCTACGCCCGCATCGATGCCGCCGCCACCGCGCAGCAGAAGTCCCGGCTGGCCCGGATCGGTCCCGAGGCGATCACCGGCACCGAGGTGGCCGGAGAACCGATCACCGGAATCCTCACCAAGGCCAACGGCAACGGCGCCGCGCTCGGCGGGCTCAAGGTGACCACCGAGAACGCCTGGTTCGCCGCCCGCCCGTCCGGCACCGAGGACAAGTACAAGATCTACGCCGAGTCGTTCCACGGCGCCGAACACCTGACCCGGGTGCAGGCGGCCGCGGAGGAGATGGTGAACAAGGCCCTGGAGTGAAGAGGCAGGAAAAACTACCCGCCGAGATCGGGGTCCTGATCGCCGGCGCGTTCGTCATCGCGCTCGGCTTCGGCATCGTCTCACCGGTACTGCCGCAGTTCGCGCGCAGCTTCGGCGTCGGCATGGCCGCGGCCTCCGCGATCGTCAGCGCCTTCGCGCTGATGCGGCTGGTGTTCGCCCCGGCCAGTGGCCGTCTGGTGCAGGTCCTGGGGGAGCGGTGGGTGTATCTCACCGGGATTCTGGTGGTTGCGGTGTCCACCGGTGCCAGCGCGTTCGCGCAGACGTTCTGGCAGCTGCTGGTCCTGCGGTCGGCCGGTGGGATCGGCTCGACCATGTTCACCGTATCGTCGATGGCGCTGGTCATTCGGCTGGCGCCGCCCGCCCAGCGCGGCCGGGTATCCGGTTTGTACTCGTCCAGCTTCCTGATCGGCTCCCTCGGCGGGCCGTTGCTCGGTGGCGCCCTCGCCGGTCTCGGGCTGCGCGCGCCCTTCCTCATCTACGCCGCCGCGCTGCTGGTGGTGTGTGGGATCGTCTATTTCGGGCTCCGGAATTCCGAGCTCGCCGCACCGGCCGACCAGTCCGACCTGCCCGCCCTGACCTTCCGGCAGGGGCTGGCCGAACCCGTCTACCGCGCGGTGCTGCTGACCAACTTCGCCAACGGCGCCGCGGCCTTCGGTGTCCGGATGGCGCTGGTGCCGTTGCTCGTCGTCGAAGCCCTCGGCCAGGAACCGGGCATGGCCGGGGTGGCATTGACCGCCTACGCCGCCGGTAACGCGGCAGTGCTCTATCTCGCCGGGCGGCTGTCGGACCGGTACGGGCGCAAGCCGTTCCTGGTGTTCGGCACCCTGGTCTGTGCGCTGGGCACCGCCGCGCTCGGGATCGCGCCGAACCTGCCACTGCTGTTGGTGGCCTCCTTCGTCGCCGGGCTCGGATCGGGCATGTTCATGCCGTCCGAACAGGCCGCCGTCGCCGACGTGATCGGCTCCCGGGCCCGGGGCGGTCCGGTCCTGGCCGGATTCCAGATGGCTTCCGACCTGGGCGCGGTCATCGGCCCGATCGCCGTCGGCTGGATCGCCGAACACGTGTCCTTCGGCGTCGGCCTGGGCCTGACCGGAGCGCTGCTCGGCTTCGCCGCCGTCGTCTGGATCGTCACCCCCGAACCGTCGCGGTTGCGGCACACCACCTCCGAACCGGTGCCGACCGGCTCCGGCGGGGGCTCGTAGCCTGCGGCGACCGCATCGGGCAGAGTGGATACGTGAACAGCAGCCCGAAGTACACGCCGCGCCCGATGTCGAACACGACCACCTACGCCCTCGGTGGGCTGGCCCTCGTCATCGTCGCGCTGATCGTCTTCGCCGCATTCCGCTGGGGAGCCGACGAGCCGGCCGTTCGCAACGACGGCTACGGCCCCGCACACGACCCGGCCGTGCAGGTGTCGGTATCCGACGGAGTCGTCCGGCTGGGCCGCGAGGACGCCGGCACCACCCTGGACATCTACGAGGATCCGTTGTGCCCGGCCTGCGGATCCCTGGAACGCCTGTACGGCCAGGAGATCGCCCAGCAACTCGACGAGGGCGCCCTCGCCGTCCGGTACCACATGCTGGCTTTCCTGGACGAGCGCTCCGGCAGCGGCGACTACTCCACCCGGGCCGTCGCCGCCCTCTACTGCGTCGCCGATACCGGTTCCGGACCCGGCTACGCCGCCTTCCACGATGCGCTGTTCACCGAACGGCAGCCCGCCGAAGACGGCGACGACCTCGGCAACGACGGGCTCGCCGCCCTCGCCGAAGAAACCGGCAACGCCGACGCCACCGCCTGCATCACCGAAGGCGACCAGCAGGCAGCCGCCGCCCGGGACACCGCCGCCAACCTCGACGACCTCGACCGCCGGCTGGAAGGCCGCGCCGCCACCCCCTCGGTATTCGACGGCGACACCCGCATCGATGTGAACGACGAGAACTGGGTGGTGAACGCCGTCTCCTGATGCCGCTGATGCGGCTGAGGTGAGGTTCGGCACATTCTAGACCCCACCCCGGCCGCATGCCCAGGGCAACACCCGCGCCGACACCTCCCCGAAACCCGGGTTTCTGCCCGATGACCAGCGGATTTGGAAACGGTCAGAAGCATGGTGTAACTTCATTCAGGCAGTCGGCGAGAGCGGGCAGCAAGCAAGTGAATACGGGGCTATGGCGCAGCTGGTAGCGCACCACACTGGCAGTGTGGGGGTCAGGGGTTCGAGTCCCCTTAGCTCCACTCAGTTATTCCGAAGAAGGACCGGTTTCCAGCCGGTCCTTTTCTGTATCCGGGGCCCTGTGCCCGGCCCTGGCCGTCGCTACCCGGAGATGCTCGGCAGTGGGCAGCCGAAGCTGCCGGTGGCGGGGGTTGCGGCAACCTGGACGGTCAGCGGGGTCAGCCACTGGTCGTCGTCGTAGAAGGCGGTGAGTACGTGCTCACCGGTGGTCTCGGGGGTCCACGACACCCTGGCGGGTTCGGGGATCAGGCCGGCGCCGGTGTTGTCGGTGGCGAACGCGACGCCGTTGTCGAGGAAGGTGACCGGGACGTCCTTGTGTGAACTGCTGGCGCCGCCGAGCAGGTCCCCGCTGGTGAGCGTGTAACTGCAGCCGACCTTGGGGTTGGACTCGTCGGGCATGGTCACGGCGGGGTAGGCCGCTGCTGCCTGTGGGGCGGTCAGGAGCAGGGTTGCGCCGAAGCCGGCAGCTGCGGCCATGCCGAGCCGGCCGCCGCGTGTTCGGGGTGTTGTCATGATGATCCTTTCACTGGGGCGGGATGCCCTGCAGGAAAGTGAAATTAACACAAGTCAGATCGATTCCAGGGTGTTTCGGTCCCGCAAACGAGCCCTCCCCCCGGCTCACGGGTTTGTGGTCCCGCTGACCCGAATCTGCTGTGCCGGCTCATGGGTCGAATCGGAACGATTCGAGAACCCTGGGATCGCCGGTGGGTGCATGGGTGAGGCTCCAGGTGGCGAAATCCGCACGCCGGAAGCGCGACTCGGCCGGGACCAGGCGGATCTGGGTGACCTCCGGGTCCATCCACCAGACGAGGAAGTCCGTGACGGTTCCCTCGGCGGGCCAGCTGTCGGCGTCGTGGGGAAGCAGCAGGACGTCGACGAACCCACCGATGGGGAGGCCGAGATCTATGAAGATGCCGATCGTGCCCGGCCGCAGGATTCGAGCGACGGTACCGGTCAATCGCTGTCCCAGGACGAGGCCGGCGCGCACCCGATCCCAGACGGGCCAGACTTCTGGGTCGGCGCGTCGACCACCTCGGAAGTAGGAAGGATACCGTTTTGTCTCGTCACGCTCGCCCGGCATGATGTTGAGCTTATCGGCGAGACCGCTGCTTCGTCGGTCGCCGATGGTCCCCCGGCCCGTACGCCCCGCCGGAGGTTGTGAGGCGTGCCGGCAGGGCTGCCCCGGACAAGGGGTTCGGGGCGCCGGGTGCATCGTCTTCATCCGCGGCACGGCTCGATGTGTCGCGAACTTCGGCTTCCATAGAACGGCCTTGACGTGTGGCACGCCGCTGGATGGTGGCTTCGACGTGGGGGTCGAGGTTGCGCACGCTCAGCCGGCCTCGTCGGCCCGGATCAGATCGGCATCCTCGGGTTCCGGTGGTTCGGAGTAGGCGCGGCGCATGGCCAGGACTGCTTCGAAAGCGACCCAGAGGGCGGCGACGACGATGATGATGTCGAGGACGAGCAGCAACCAGTCTCTCGCGTCGTATAGGTCGCCGAGCTGGATCAGGGCGGCCCAGAAGGACATCGTGAAGACCAGTACGAGGGGGATGAGGGCGGGTAGGGGGTTGCGGCCCTTGCGGAGCAGGATCACCGCGACGATCAACAGGGTCAGCGAGGCCAGCAGTTGGTTGGTGGTGCCGAACAGTGGCCAGATGCGCATGCCGCCGGCGCCGCCGGCGCCCTGGCTGAAGGTCAGGCCGAGGGCGACGGCGAGCACGATCGCGGTGGCGAGACCCTTGCCGATGCCGAAACCGAGTAGGCCACCGGCCTCCTGGACCACGAAGCGCTGCAACCGGACTCCGGTATCCATGGTGGTGGCGGCGAACAGTACCGCCATCGTGGCCAGGACCGTGGCGCTCAGTGACGCCGGCAGTCCGAGCCCGGCGCCCACGATCGTCGCCCCGCCCTCCACGAAAGCGCTGACCCCGCCCTGGCCGTAGGCGGTGTAGACCGCCTCCCAGTCCGCCACCGTGCGGAACCCGGCAGTGGCGGCGATGATCGCGCCCAGCGCCAGCAGCCCTTCGCCGACCGCGCCGAAGTAGCCGACGAAACGAGCATCGGGTTCGGCGTCCAGCTGCTTGGACGAGGTTCCGGAGGACACCATGCCGTGGAATCCGGAGATGGCGCCGCAGGCGATCGTCACGAACAGCATCGGCACCAGGCTTGGGGTGCCCTCGGGCAGGGCGGTGTTGTATGCCGGTGCGACGATTTTCGGGGCGCTCACCAGGACGGCGCCGTACAGGATGCCGAGACCGATGAAGAGTTGCACGCCGTTGATGTAGTCGCGGGGCTGCAGCAGCACCCACACCGGCAGCATCGACGCGATTCCGGCGTAGGCGAACAGCGCGACGATCCAGAACGTCGCGGGGGACATTCCGAGGACCGAGTCCGGCAGCTCGACCGGGTAACGGTCGCCGAGCAGGATCAACCCGTACAGGGCGGTGACCCCGAGAACGGTGGTGACCGCGAGGTTGATCCGCCACCGGTAGATCATCTGCCCGATGATCAGTGCGACCACGATCGCGCCCCATGCCGGGATCACCGCGCTCGGCGTGCTGATCAGCAGATTCTTGATGACCACGGCGAACGCCGCGATCACCATCAGCAGCAGCAGGAAGATCACGACCAGGAACAGGTTGCGACCCCGGGTACCGATATAGCGGCCCGACAGCGTGCCCATCGATTGACCCCGGTTGCGTGCCGAGGCCCACAGGGAGCCGAGATCGTGCATACCGGCGAAGAACACCGTGCCCAGCGTGACCCAGAGGAAGGCCGGCAACCAGCCCCAGATCACTGCGATCGCCGGACCGACGATCGGTGCCGCCCCCGCCACCGACGTGAAGTGGTGCCCCCACAGCACGTACTTGTTGGTGGGCACGTAGTCGACACCGTCGTGCAGTTCGTGTCCGGGAGTGACATAGGCCGGGTCGAGCCGGTAGGTCCGCATCGCGAGGAACTTCGAATAGACCAGGTAGCCTGCCGCGAATATCGCGAGGCCGATCACCAGCAACAGCAGGGAGTTCATCTCGAAATCCTTCCACCGACCTGCCAGGCGCCGGTGACGGCACGGGCGCCGCGCTCCGGATCGGCGCCGCTGTCCGCCGGCCCGGTTCCTGATTCGTCACCAGAGAATAGCGACCGGTGCTCTGCCGAGCCGGACATTCGGGTGCAAAGCCCCGACCGGTTCCGGCGCGGTGGAGCGGGCGGCGGGCCGACCACGGCCGGTCGCTGCGTCGATATCCGGGCTCGACAAAGTCGATCTCGGCCGGACCGACGGCCCGGCTCGGTTCCGGCCGTTCGGGCTTCGGTCAGTGCCCGGTGCCGACCTCCGCAACGACGATGGTGACGTTGTCGGGGCCGCTGTGGTGCAAGACTCGGTTCAGACGTTCACGCCGTAGTCGCGGGCGATGCCTGCCAGCCCGGACGCGTATCCCTGGCCGATGGCGCGGAACTTCCATTCGGCGCCGTTGCGGTAGAGCTCGCCGAACACCATGGCGGTTTCGGTGGAGGCGTCCTCGGTCAGGTCGTACCGGGCGAGTTCGGTGCCCGTCGACCGGTCCACCACCCGGATGAACGCATTGCGCACCTGCCCGAACGACTGCTGGCGGCTCTCGGCGTCATGGATCGAGACCGGGAAGAAGATGTTGGTGACCGTGGCTGGAGTATTGGCCAGGTCGACATTGATCACCTCGTCGTCGCCTTCACCTTCGCCGGTGAGATTGTCGCCCGTGTGTTCGATGGTGCCCTCCGGCGACCGGAGGTTGTTGTAGAACACGAAATGCCCATCCGAGAGCACCTTCTGGTCCGGGCCGGTCGCCAACGCGCTGGCATCGAGATCGAAATCGACACCCGTGGTGGCCCGCACATCCCAGCCCAGGCCGACCGAGACCGCGGTCAGATTCGGGGCCTGCTTCGACAGCGACACATTGCCGCCCTTGGCCAGCGATACGCCCATGGGGTTTCCTTCCTCGGATTCCGGTAGTGGTTGTCGGATACCGCGCAGTGGCCGGATCGACCGACGGCACGGGCCTCATCCGAGGTTAACGGGCCCGGCTTCCCGGCGGTGGGAACGTCGCCCGCACGCGTCGAGGCGACCGTCGGCGTAGTGTTCGCCGCGTGCATCGACTGTGCCCGGAATGGAATCGGGGCCCATCGCGAATGCGATGGGCCCCGATTGCGGCTGCTATGGAATCAGAGAGTCCACGGCTGGCCGTAGGTGCTCACCGAGTCACCGTTGGCGCTGGTGACGGTGACGTAGGGGCGGATGTTGGTCGGGCCGACCACACCGGTGACGGTGCCGTGGAAGCCGTGCATCTTGATGAAGCCGTCCTCGCCGCTGATCTCGCCGCAGGCCGCCTCGACTTCCTCGATGCCCGGACCGAAGCCGACCTCCATCTCGACGCCGGCCTGCGGGAGCAGGTCGCCGACGGTGGCGTTGTCGGTCTCGATCTCCAGCGAGGGGGTGGACCAGCTGAAGGTCAGCTTGCCGTCGAAGCTGGCGGGGTAGCCGACCTGGTAGCCGATGCAGATCTCGCCTTCCCAGTCCTCGGCGCCGTCGCCCGAGATCTGCCACGCGGCGGTGCCGTCGTGGAACCACTCACGGGTCAGCGGGTTGCCGTCGAGCGGCGGCACGAACTGGATCGAGGTGTCCTTCTGGATGGCCTCGACGGTCAGGCCGTCCCGATCGACGATGTTGGCGGTGCTGTCGATGGTTTCGGCGTTCGCGGTGGCGGTTCCGCCGATCACACCGAGCGCCAGCGCAGCGGCGACCGCTGCCTTGCCGACGACGCCACGACCACGACGAGTGGTGTCCTTCACAGTAAATCTCCTCATCAGGTTTTTCCCATGTCCAGCCGAAGGTTCAGCAGCAGCGTTCCGGAGAAAGCCGGAGTTCGGCGCCCGGTCGCCTCCTGCTCGAGGCGTCGAACGCCGTGACGCTCTTTGGTTCTCGCTTCTGGAACTGATCTTGCTGGGACCCGATCAGCGTGGGGTGGGGGACTGAACGGTGTGGAGAGATTCAGTTACCGGTGGGTGAACGGGACTGGAATGTTCCAAGGTCGATATCGGGCTTTCGTGATCCGCTCCGGAGTGGCGGGGTATCGCGGCGGTGATCGCCCTGCGTATCGATGTCCTCGCCGCAGAAGTCGGGACATGGTCGGCCTGTCGGCGGGCGGGGATGCAACTCGGGCGGCGGATCCGATTCCGGGTGTCCGGCAGATCCGTGGCGTTGCCTCCGGATGGCCCGGACGGAGTGATTGCGGGGTTCGGCAATCGAAATGCGTTGCACGGAAATGTATCCGGTGTCACTATGGCGCGCCCGGGGTATCAGCATCCCGTGCCGCCGGTTGGGATGTGGTGGCGGCGGGAAAGAAACCGGCGTGTCGAGGTGACATTTCCGAGATCATTTCGTAATGTATCGGTGACCTGTTCTCAACTGATATCCGGTGGCCGACATAATGCCTGGTCAACATCGAAAGCGCACCCCGGTGTGGAAGCGTGTCGCGCTCGTGGTGTGCGGTATCGCCGTCGCCGTGGCGGCCGTGCTGTGGACTGCGGTCCGGGCCAGCCCGGCTGCCGAGTCGGTTGCGGTCGATGCATCGACCTCGGTGACTGTGGAGGCCGAATCCACCGCCGAACCCGAATCGGCGCCGCCGATCGCTCCGGCGCTACCGGCCGAAATAGAGGCGATGTCGACGATGTCGGCGATGAAAGCCCTGATTCCCTGTTCCACCGAACTCGACGGCGCGCAACCGCATGTGGCACAGGTCGGGAACCTGCTCGCGAAAACCTTCGGAATCGGGGATATCGGTGGCGCGGTCGGCCGGCATTCCGGTGACCACGGTGCCGGCCTGGCCCTCGATCTCATGACTCCCGACGCCGCGCGTGGCGATGCGATCGCCGATTTCGTACTGGCGAACAAGGAACGCTTCGGGGTGACGTATGTGATCTGGCAACAGCGCTACAACGACGGAAACGGGTGGTCGTATATGGAGGACCGGGGTAGTCCGACCGCCAATCACTACGACCACGTGCACATTTCCTTCGCGGCAGGCGCGGCGGTGCAGGTGTCCTGCTGACCGGCCTCAGTGGCGCACGATATGCAGGGGTCCGGGCATCGGCGCCGGGCGGTCTTCCGGTGCTCGGGCCGGATGACCGTCGGGTACGTCGATTCCGTGCCGGATCCGGGACGAGGCGTCGACGGCGGCCGTGACGCGGCGTGCGAAATCGAGGAATGCCATGGTGAGTCGGTGGGCTCGGGTCGGGAAGCGTCCTCGGCGGGAGTGAATTGTGTCGGTGGCCGGGAGGTTCAGCATCACTACGGACATGTCTTCAGGGTTGCAGTGGCCTTCACCGGTGGAAAGTGGCAGAATCGACACGAACTGATTGGATTTTGCCACCATGTCGCAGCGCAGAATTTCCCCGCCTCGGCCCACGGTCGCGGTTCCGCTGGTCGACGGTATGACTCTGTTCGAGATCGGCATGCCGCTGGAGGCACTCGGCTTCGACTGGGACCCGGCGGCCGGGCCGCTCTACGACGTGACACTGTGTGGTGACTTGCGCGGGGTCCGGACGAATACCGGCGCGGTGCTGCGTCCGCAGTCCCCGATCGATGCCCTGGCCGAGGCGGAAACCGTACTGGTGCCGGCGGTACCGCCCGGCCGTCCGATCGGAGCACGGCTGGTGCGTGAGTTGTGCAGCGCGGCCGCCCGGGGCGCCCGCATCGTCTCCCTGTGCACCGGGACGTTCGCGCTGGCCGAGGCCGGGCTGCTGGACGGCCGCCGGGCCACCACCCACTGGCGCCATGCCTCGCTGCTGGCCCGCAGTTATCCCCGGATCGACGTCGACGCACGGGCCATCTACATCGTCGACGACAACATCCACACCAGCGCGGGCTCGGCGGCGGGACTCGACCTGTGCCTGTACCTGATCCGGCAGGATTTCGGCGAGCGGGTGGCGAACACCATCGCCCGCTACCTGGTGGTCGCCGCGCACCGGGACGGCGACCAGGCGCAATACGTCCAAGCCGAACCGCTCGAGCAGGCGGCGGGCTGGCTGGACGAACTGCGCACCTGGCTGCGCGAACAACGGCATCGGCCGGTCACGCTCGCCGAACTCGCCCGGGTGGCCGGCGTGTCCCCGCGCACGCTCGCCCGGTGGTTCGCGCACGACGTCGGGGCGACACCGATGCGCTGGGTGACCGCCGAACGGATCGCGGCCGCTCGGGAACTGCTGGAGACCACCGATCACACGGTGGATCGGATCGCTGCCGAGGTCGGCTTCGGTTCTCCGGTCACCTTCCGGGCGGCGTTCGTCCAGGAGACGGGGATTTCGCCGCGCCGATACCGGGCCAAGTTCACGACCCGCCGGGATGATGAGCACGCCGCACCGGGCACCCGAGTCTCCCGAGATCGGCCGTGACCGTGACCGACGCGCTGATGCGCGGCGAATGCGACCGGGCTCAGTTGACCGAGATGGCCGCCCGCATGCCGCGGCGCTGGTGATCGTCGATGGAACACCACAGCGCATAGGTATCGCGCCGGAGCGTCACCTGGAGTTCGGTGCGGGCGCCGGGAGCGAGCGCAGGTGTCCGGGTATCGACGCCCGGGCCCGCCACGACCAGGTCGTGGCGCCGCTTGCCGTTGTTCCGGACATCCAGGGTGTAGGTGCCGGCCGGAACGTTGGTCCGGGAAACGGTGATCGAGTGTTCCTTCTCGATCACCGTGATCCGGCTTGCACCCTGCGCCCCGGACTCCGCACCGAGCAAGGCGAAGCTCAGCAGGAACGTGAGAACAACCGCGGTCCGCAGTGTTCGCCGAGTATGTTCGAGCATCGCACGCCTCCTGGATCCGGCGTCCGAGAAGCTGGTGGAAGTGCTCGTCTCACCCGGAACGGTCCAGTTCCTGCAGCATCGATCATTCCTGGCATTCGCTGCGGGCGGAAGCCCCCGACGGTCATCGGGCCGGTGACCATGGTCCGTGCGGGTCGTGCGGGTCGTGCGGGTCGTGCGGGTCGTGCGGGTCGTGCGGGTCGTGCGGGTCGTGCGGGTCGTGCGGGTCGTGCGGGTCGTGCGGGTCGTGTCGGGGTGTTGGTCGCGCTGGTTGCCGCTGGTTGCCGGTCGGGCCAGAGTGCCGGTCGTACTGGTCGCGCCGATGCCGGTTGCCGGGGGCGCCGGTCGCCGGGAGCGCGGGGTGCCGGTGGTGCCGGTTGTCGGGGGTGCAGGTCGTACTGATGGTGCCGGTTGTCGGGGGTGCTGGTTGTGTCGGGGCGCCGGGTGCGCCGGTCGAGCCCTGTCGTGGGGTGCCGGGGGTGCCGGTTGCCGGTCGTGGGGGTGCCGGTTGTCGCCGGTTGCCGGTTGCCGTTTGCGTGGATCGCCGGGGCGCCGGTCGTGGGGGTGCCGGTTGCCGGTCGTGCCGGGGGGGCTGATTGCCGCCGGTTTTGCCGCCGGTTGCCGGGAGCGCAGGGGGCCGGGGGTGTTGGTTGCCGGGGGGTGCCGGTCGCCGGGGGTGCCGGTTGTGCCGTTTGCCGGTCGCCGGGGGTGCCGGTTGCCGGGAGTGCATGTCGTGCTGGTGGTGCCGGTTGCTGGTGGTGCCGGTTGCTGGAGGTGCTGATTGCTGTCGGTTGCCGGGAGTGCAGGGGGGCCGGGGGTGTCGGTTGCCGGGAGTACCGGTCGTGCCGTTTGCCGGTCGCCGGGGGTGCCGGTTTACGGGCACCGCCGGTGACCGGCGCGGCGTGGCTGGTTCAGGCGGCGTCGCATGGGCCCAGCACCACGCGGGTGCCGGGCGTGCTCGCCACCTGCAGGGTGCGCAGCTGCAGCAGTGCCGGGTGCTGCTCCAGCAGGCGGGCGGTGTTGGCCAGCGAACGCAGGGCCGCCGCTTCGGACCGGGCGCGCTCGAGTTCGGCGCGACCGCGTTCCCGGGCCAGCATCGTCTCCAATGCGGCCTTGCGGAGCTCACCGGGCAGCATCAGATCGCGAGCCCGCACGCTCTCGATTCGGATGCCGAGATCCGCCACCGCGGTGGCGATATCGTCGTTGCGGCCGACCAGGAGAGTGCGGTCGGTGATCAGTTCGTCCAGTGAGTGGGCGGCTACGGTGGTGCGTGCGGCGTCCTGGATCGCGGCGTAGAGCACCGCATCCGGGCGCTGGGCGCCGGTGGTGAAGGCCACCGGGTCGGCCACCCGCCAGGTCGCGGCGTAGCTGACCCGCAGTGACAATCCGTCCGCGGTCAGCAGTTCCTGGCCGGTGACGTGCAACAGCCGTGGGCGCATGTCGACCTCGACCAACGTGCAGCGCCGCGCGTCGTACTTGTGCCGGCCCGGTTCCAGAACTCGATCCAGAATGCCGTCGCGGTAGAGCAGCGTGCGCTGCCAGTCCATGACCGTCGTGTACATGTCCCACTCCTTTCCCGTGTCGTCGCGCCGACCGTGGTCGTTGCTCGCCCGGTTGGCGTATGCCGCCCGCCCGGCCCGGTCGACGCGGCGGGGGTACTCCCGGCCGCAGCCGGTGGACCCGCAGGGCCGCATCGGCCGCTGGTGGCCGAGCGGGCGGCACCGTCGAGGGATTCGAACCCCCAGCACACCCCATCGGGGTATCTGGTACCAGGCGTGCGGCCGAACCGACACGGGGAACACGATCCGGAGATTCCGGTGCGCCCCTCGTTCGACCGCACCCCGGACGTTAGCGACCGACTCCTGAGCCCCGCCACTTCTTTTCGGCTACCTTGCATCGGTTTGTGCGGTCGTGCATCGCCGGGGATGCAAGGTAGCGCAAACCGATGCAAGGTGTCAGGCGAGGTGGATGGGGGAGGGGGGCGTGCCGGGAGAATCGAATGCTCGGGCGAGGCGGGATTGCAGGCGGGCCGGGTGGTTCAGGTCATGCCACGTCCATCGGAGGACGGTCCAGCCGGCCGCGCGGAGGGCGTCTTCGCGGTGCTTCTCCGCGATGACGACGTCTTCGGCCGATCTGCCTGGGCCGGCGAACTTCCGGTACTTGACCAAGCCGTCGAATTCGCCGATCACGCCGTAGTCCGGCCAGCAGAAGTCGACCCGGGCGAGCCATTGCCCGTCGTAGGCGAATATCTCGGTCTGTAGTTCCGGCCGGGGAAATCCGGCGGATGCCAGCGCGACCCGGCTACGTGACTCGCCAGGGCTTTCGCTGCCGGGGTCGAGAAACCGGAGGGCTCGACGCGCAGCCGCGGCGCCCGGTCGGCCGGTGGTGCGGGCGATAACCGGTTCGATGTCGATTCGGCGTGCCGCAGCATCCCCGGCGACCACGAACTGCTCGAACCCGACGCTGCGGGCCAGATCCGCCAGCGTCCGCGCCAATCCGGTGACCCGCACTCCTGCCAGCGGCTCGATGTCCCGCTCGTCGAGCGGATGATTGTAGAACTGTGTGGTGCGCGTGGCGCGAGTCGTCGTTCCCAGACGGGTGATGTGGATACGGGAAAGGTCGATACCCCAGATCGGCAGCTCATGTGCCACCGCGGCAGAGACATGACTCAGCGCCGATGCCGGATCCACCGTGGACATGGTTGCGACAGCGCGAACCAGATGCTGCCGATCCGGCGCGAGCTTCTCGAAAGCCTCGGCGCGGACATATCGTCCAGGACACAGCCGGTGCAACTGCCCGCGCGCAACCCCACGCCGCACCTCGTTATGGGTGACTCCGATCCGCAACGCCTCGGACAGCCTCGTGACCTCGCACTCCATCCCACAACCCTCCCCTGGCCCCGCCCCCCGCCGCCACCCTCACCGCTGCGCCTGTGGATAACCGGCTCACCTTGCATCGGTATGTGCGGTCGTGCATCACGGGCGATGCACGACCGCACGTCTCGATGCAAGGTTGACTTGTTATCAGCGGATGCGTAACTATGAAGTGGTAAGTCACTGATAACAATCAGTCGGGAGACGTGTCGTGTTCACTACCGTTTTGCTGTTCATCGTGTCCACTGTCGTCTGCCGGGTGTTCGGGCTGCTCGGTGTCGGCCGGTTCGCCACCTGGCGGGTGAGTGCGGCGCACGGACTCGCCTTCATGTTCACGATGACCGGTCTGGCGCACTTCATGCCGGAGTCCGTCGAGGTGATGCCGGGGCATGCGGACCTGGTGGCGATGGTCCCGCCGTTCGTGCCTGCGCCGGGGGTGATGGTCTACCTCACCGGCGTGCTGGAACTGGCTGGGGCGGTCGGATTGGTGATCGCTGCGACCCGGCCGATCGCCGGCGTCGGACTCGCTGCCCTGCTGGTCGCCATGACTCCCGCGAATATCTATGCGGCACTGGAGAATGTTCCCTTCGACGGGGAAGCGCCGACCCCGCTCTGGTTTCGGCTCCCGGAGCAGGTGCTGTACATCGGCATTGCGCTGTGGGTGGCCGGTCCTGTCCTCGGGAAGATCGCGCGGGCGGGGCGAGTGCCGGTGCGGCATCGGCGTGGGGCGCTGTCGGCGAGGTGATGTTCTACCCTCGCGAGTGCTCGGCCCAGCGGATTCGATGTTGTGTCATCCGGTCCGGGCCGAACGGTGGCATGCTCGGGTATCCCCGCTGCGGATGTCGAGGGCGGCCGGAATCGCTACGACGTGGTCGGCCGCGTCTGCCGGCGGTCCGGTGGTGATCAGTGCTGTGGCGCTGTGTCCGGTCGGTTGGTCCGGTTGCTCTGCCGGTCTGCCGTTACGGATCGGTGGTAGCGGTCCGGTGCGTTCCTGTTGTGGTTGTAGGGCGCGGTGAGAATCGGGACAGGTGGTCGCTGCGTCTGCCGGCGGTCCGGTGGTGAGCAGTGTTGCGGCGCTGTGTCCGGTCGGTTGGTCCGGTTGCTCTGCCGGTCTGCCGTTACGGATCGGTGGTAGCGGTCCGGTGCGTTCCTGTTGTGGTTGTAGAGCGCGGTGAGTATCGCTACGACGTGGTCCGCCGGGTGCGGTCCGGTGGTGATCAGTGCTGTGGCGCCGTGCCCGGTCGGTCGATGCGGCTGCTCTGCCAGCCTGCCGTCACGGACCGGTGGCAGCGGTCCGGTGCGTCGCCGTTGCGGATGTAGAGCGCGGTGAGTATCGCCACGACATGGTCGGCCGCGTCCGCCGGAAGCGGTCCGGTGGTGATCAGTGCTGCGGCGCCGTGCCCGGCCAGCCAGCCCTGGGTGGCCAGGTCGAGGGCGTCGGTGTCCGGATGGAACCGGCCGGCCGATGTGGCCCGCTCGACGGCGGTCACCAGGTATTGCAGGGTGGCGTCCGCGGCGGCCGGATCGGGCAGGTCGAAACCGGCGTCGAACATCACCCGGTAGATGTCCGGGTTGGCGACGGCGGTGCGCAGGTAGGCGGCACCCAGGGCGGCGAGGTCGTGGACCGGGTCGTCGGTGACCGGCACTGTCGCCAGTTCGGCGGCCAGCCGGACGAACCCCTCCTGGCGCAGCGCCGACCACAGGCCGGGCAGGCCACCGAAATAGGTGTAGACCGCCATGGTGGATACGCCGGTGCCGGCGACCAGGGACCGCAGGGTGATCGGTTCGCGGTTTCGCAGCATCTGTGCGGCCCGGTCGATCAGGGCGGTGCGGACGGCCGGGTCTTTGCTGCGTGCCATGGCGTCAGATTACATATCACTGTTATGTTATGCCTACGTAGCCGACAGGTGGGAGTGAATGTCATGGTCGTGCAGTTGGTGAATCCCGACGGGCTGCCGAAACCGGAGGTCTACCGGCAGTTGTCGATCGCGCAGGGGTCGCGGCTGGTGTTCCTGGCGGGGCAGGTCGCTCGGGACGCCGAAGGTAATCCGGTGGGGGCGGGGGATTTTGCGGCGCAGGTCGAGCAGGCGTATCTGAACATCGGCCGGGCGCTCGCCGAGGTCGGCGGTTCGTTCGACGATGTGGCCAAGTTGACCGTGTACGTCGTCGACTGGAGCGGGGAGAAGTTCCCATTACTCGGCGAAGGGGTGGCCAGGGCGGCGGCGAAGCTCGGTGTCGATCCGGTGAAACCCATTACCCTGCTGGGGGTTTCCGCGCTGGGTGAGCCGGATCTGCTGGTCGAAGTGGAAGCCACGGCTGTACTGGACTGACCCGCGGTGGGCCGGGCCGGTTTCGATTCCGGCGCGGCGTAGCGGATTTCGGGGACCGGCGGTGGGCCGGGGCGGTACCGTCGCGCAGTAGTGCGTGGAAAGGTGTCCCATGTCACAGTCGACTGCTTCTTCCTCATCGGCCGAATCCGCGGGGGCCGGGCCGGAGCCCGATCGGTCGGCGACGCGCCGGTGGATCGGACTCGGGCTCGGTGTGCTGCTCGCGGTGATCGTGTACTGGGTACTGCCGGACAACCTGGACACTGCTGCCCGGTCCACGGCCGCGGTCGCCACGCTGATGGCGATCTGGTGGATGACCGAGGCGATTCCGCTGCCGGCGACGGCCCTCGTTCCGCTGGTCGCCTTCCCGGTGCTGAACGTGGCGCCGATCGGGACCGCGGCACTGGATCCGGACGATGCGGACCTGACCACCGGTGCGCTGCTGGGCGCCGCGGCACCCTACGCCAACAAGATCATCTTCCTGTTCCTCGGCGGCTTCCTGCTCGCCGCGGCCATGGTGCGGTGGGGGCTGCACCGCCGGATCGCGTTGCGCACCATAACCATGGTCGGCACCCGCCCGGTGCGCCTGATCGCCGGGTTCATGCTGGCCACCGCCTTCGTGTCGATGTGGGTGAGCAATACCGCGACCGCCGTCATGATGCTGCCGATCGGCGTCTCGGTGGTGCTGCTGACCACCCGGCTCGGCGGCAGCGAAGCCGACCCCAACTTCGCGACCGCCCTGATGCTGGGAATCGCCTACGCGGCCTCCATCGGCTCGCTGAGCACGGTCATCGGCACCCCGCCCAACGGCCTGCTGGTCGCCAATCTGGCCGCAGAGGGTATCCACATCTCCTTCGGCCGCTGGATGCTGTTCGGCCTGCCCATTGCGGTGGTGTTCCTGGTGCTGGCCTGGCTCGCGCTGACCCGGCTGGTCTTCCCGCCGCGGCTACCGGAGATTCCGGGTGGCCGGGAGGCCATCGAAGGGCAGCGACGGGACCTGGGGCCGATGTCGCGTGGTGAACGCACCGTACTGGCGGTCTTCGTGGTGACGGCGCTGGCCTGGATCCTCGTCCCGACCCTGTTCGGCTCCGACGGCGTGGATGCGCTGCGCGAGGCGATCCCGCTGCTGACCCGGGTGGGTGACGAGGTGATCGCGATGACCATGGCGATCGCACTGTTCATCATCCCGGTCGGAAACGGTGAACGGGTATTGGACTGGGAGACCGCCAAAGGTATTCCCTGGGGAATCCTGCTGCTGTTCGGCGGTGGCCTGTCGCTGGCCAACCAGATCCGGGTGACCGGGCTGGGCGAATGGATCGGTGACGGCGTGGCAGAACTGGGCACGCTGCCGGTGGTGGTGCTGGTCGCTGCGGTCGCCGGACTGGTGCTGTTGCTCACCGAACTAACCAGCAATACCGCCACTACCGCGACCTTCCTGCCGATCATCATCGGCGTGGCCGGCGGTCTCGGCCTGGATCCGATGGTGCTGGCCGTACCTGTGGCCCTGGCCGCCACCTCCGCATTCATGCTGCCGGTGGCAACGCCGCCGAATGCGGTGGTGTTCGGTTCCGGGCACGTCCGGATCGGCCAGATGATCCGGGCTGGACTGGTGCTGAACGTCATCGGCATGGTGCTGATCACCCTCGCCATGTTCACCCTGGCCCCGCCGATCCTGGGGGTCGAGTTCTGACCGTGCTCAGGCCAGCCCGTGCCGGACCGCGTAGACGGCCAGCAGGACCCGATTGGCCGCCCCGGTGCGGGTCATCGCCGCCGCCACATACGATTTCACCGTCGTGATGCCCAGATGCAGCCGGTCGGCGATCTCCTGATTGGACAGCCCGGCGCCGACCAGGGTGGTCACCTCCCGTTCCCGGTCGGTCAGCCGGACCGAATCCGCCGCCGGGGTGCCCGAGACAGCCCGATGCACCAGTCGGTGCAGTACCTCCGGGCTGAACGGGCTCTCGCCGGCGACGGCGGCTCGAATCGCACTCAGCAGCCGGTCGGGGCCGGTGTCCTTCGCGAGGAAGCCGCAGGCGCCGGCCTGCAGCGCCGGATAGAGATGGTCGTCGTCGGCGAAGGTGGTCAGGACGACGACGCGGGTGTCCGGCGTCGCCCCGGCGATCCGGCGGGTGGCCTCGATACCGTCCATACCCGGCATGTGCAGATCCATCAGCACCACATCGGGCCGCATGTCCCGCACGGCCCGCACCGCTTCGGCGCCGGTGCCCGCCTCGCCCGAGACGGTGATGTCCGCGGCGGTGCCGCACAGCATCCGGATACCCGCCCGCACCAGCTGTTGATCGTCGACGAGCAGGACCGAGATCATCCGGCACCGCCTGCGGGCAGGGCGGCACGGAGTCGCCAGCCGTCACCGAACGGCCCGTAGTCGAGCCGGCCGCCGACCGACTCCAGCCGTTCCCGCATCCCGGCCAGGCCGTATCCGCCGGCCGTCACGCCGGTACGCAGGCTGTCGTTGACGATGGTGAGATCGACCGCGCCGCCGGGAGCGAACCGGGCGGTGACCGTCAGTTGCGCGCCGGTGCCGGAGTGTTTCACCGCGTTGGTCACGGCCTCCTGCAGCGTCCGGGCCAGGGCGGCGCCGCGGGCGCCGTCCAGGCCACGGAGTCCGGGGTCGATTTCGGCCCGGACCTGCATGCCCGCCCGGGCCGCGGTGTCCAGGGCGGCATCGAGTAGTCCGGCAATCGCCGGTGTCTGTTCGTCGCGCAGGACGTACAGCAGGGAATGCAGGTCGGTGAGGGCCGATTCGGCGGTGCCGTGGATGTCGTCGAGCAGCGCCCGAGTATCGGCGGGCGGCAGATCGGGTACGTGCCGGGCCATTCCGGCACGCACCAGGATGGCCGAGACGTGATGCGCGACGATATCGTGCAGATCGCGGGCCATGGCGGCCCGTTCCTCGCGGCGGGCGGTGTCGGCACTCAGTTCGGCATTGCGTTCGGCCTGTTCGGCGCGCCGATGCAGGGATTCGACGTAGGCTCCCGCCAGCCAGGGCAGTGCCACCAGCAGCCCCAGCCGATAGGCCAGGGGGATCTCCGCGGAAGTAACGGTCAGCAGGTCGATGCCGGCATAGACGCCGCACAGTGCTGCGGCCGCCGCGATCCGGGCCGCGGACCGGCACCGGACGGCGACCTCGAACAGCGCGATCGCCGCATAGACCTTGATCCCCACCCCGGATACCGTGCCCACGGTGTGCGCACCGACGAGCAGCAGCGCCTCGGCGGCCAGTACGCTCATCGGCCATCGGGCACCGGCGGCGAGTGCGGCACCACCGGCGGCGGCGAACAGCAGATCCCAGCCGCTCCCGGACAGCAACAGGACATATCCGAGGCCGACCGGAACAGCGAGGAGCCGGACAGCTGTCGACATGATGCGAGGGTACCGGCACTCAGCCGGTGAACACGGGGGGCAGCGGCAGCTGCATCCGGGAACCGCCGAACGGTCCGCCGGCGACCAGCACGGTCGACCCGGTCATGAACGCGAACTCGTCGGTGCACAACGACACCGCGGCCCGGGCGATCTCGGCAGGCTCGGCCATCCGTTCCAGCCCGGGGACGTTCATCAGCCCCCAGGCGTCCCGGAACCGGTCCCAGACCGGGTCCGGCATACCGCCCGGCCGCACCAGGGCGGTGTCGGTGGTGCCGGGTGCGATGGCATTGATCCGGATGCCGCGGGTGCCGTAATCGACCGACATCGCATCGACCATGCCCTTGATCGCCTGCTTCGATGCCGAATAGGCGAACCCGTCCGGGGCGCGCGACTCCGAGGTGGTGCACAGGATCACCCCGCCGCCGGAACGCAGCATCAGTGGGATCTCGTATTTGGTGCACAGGAAGACGCCGCGGGTGTTCGTGTGCGCGATATCGTCCCATTGGTCGACGGACAGCTCGTGCGCGCTGCCGGTGATCCGGATTCCGGCGTTGTTGAACGCGACATCGAGTCGCCCGAACCGC
The DNA here is from genome assembly GCF_056627695.1 of Nocardia sp. KT25-26. Taxonomy (NCBI): domain Bacteria; kingdom Bacillati; phylum Actinomycetota; class Actinomycetes; order Mycobacteriales; family Nocardiaceae; genus Nocardia; species Nocardia sp. KT25-26. Next base: position 1,689,269 of record NZ_CM152813.1, read on the forward strand.
CGATCCACCTCCGCCACCAGCTTTTCCACCTGCTCCGGTACCCGCACATCCGCCGGGAGATAGTGCGCGTTGTCTCCGATGGATTCCGCGACCTCGCGGCCGAGGGGTTCGCGGCGGCCGCAGAACACGACGGTGGCGCCTTCGGCGGCGAAGATCCGGGTGGCCGCCTCGCCGATACCGGAGGTGCCACCGGTGACCAGGACGACCTTGTCGGCGAACCGCGCACCGGGGACACCGGCGGGTGCCGGGGCGGTCGTGGGCGAATGCAGCAGCGGTGGCACGGTGATGGCGGCGGTGGCCGCGGCCGCACCGGTGGTGGCCGCCGCCATGCCGATGAAGGCGCGGCGGGACCGGCGGGCGGGCGGTGTCGATTCGGGCGGGTCCGCAGGGGCGTTCTCGGTGATGTCCTCGGCCATGCACTCATCGTCGCCGTGGTCGCCTGCGGTCGGTACCTCCTTCCGGCCGCATCCTCCGGCCGATCGGCGGGGGCTGTCAGCCCGGCCGGTGTGTGCTGTGACCGGCCGGAGCAGGCGAGCGGCGTGCCGATCGGCTGTCCCGCCGATCGGGCAGCCGGGTACCCGGATCGGTGCCCGTCCCGCACATGGCCCTTAGCGGCGAGTGACGGCGGCCCCGCAGGCTCAGTCGTCCTCGTCGAAGTACGGCCCGAATCCGAAGGTTCCGTGGGGCAGCTCCGTGGGCGACAGGGCATACCCCGATCCGGCCCCGACGGTGTACTCGTGCAGCGGGTCCTCGGCGCTGCGCCGGATCAGCTCGGCGGTTTCCGGCAATGCGGGGTCGGTCATCGTGATACCTGGTGCTCGGGGACCGAAGGGGAGAGCTGCGGAGTACCGCAGATCCGGCGCAGATAGTCGGCGAAGCCGCCACCTGCGGCGATGGTAAGCCCGGTGAGTACCCCGCCGGAGGTCGTTTCGGCGAACGAACCCGCGGCCATCAGCAGGCCCGAACCGATGACCAGCCAGCACAGTACGGCCGGCACCGTCGTGCCGCGCCGCCGGGCGGTAGCTGCCCGGGGCCGGGCCCGGTCGAGCTCACGGGGCAGGTCGAATACGGCCTGGGTGGTCTGCGCGAACTGCTGGACGGTCTGCAGCTGTTCCAGCCGGACGTCGGCGCCGGGGGCGTCCGCCGGCGGGGCGCCGAGCGGCGGGGCGGTCGCCCGGACCGGCTGGAGCACAGGTCCGGGTACGGGCGGTCGGCGTGCAGTGGTGGTGACGATCGTGTTCCGGGATGTGGTGGCCCGGGGGCCGATCGGCCGGACAGCCCGTTGCAGTCGAACCATGTCTCTCTCGCGAAGTCAGCTACAGCGCAGGATCATTCGACGACAATCATGCGTCACCGGCGCCACTGATGCCAGCCGTGCCGATCAGGTCCGGTCGCGGGTCACCGAGAACGTGGTGCAGCCGGGATCGGAGACCGAGCCCCGGATGACGGTATCGTCGTACTCGGTGGCGGTGAGGTCGACCATCACATAGGTGCCGGGTTGTTCCAGCCACTCCTGCTGCACGAACTGCAGTGCGGCACCGTCGAACTCGGCCTGCATCGTGAAACTTCCGGAGCGGGCGGCCGGATTGCTAGGCAGTGGATAGAACTCGAACACCGTACCGCCGGCCGGGTCCACGGTGAGGGTCAGGCCGGTCTCGCCCTGGGTGCACGTGTAGGAACCCTCCCAGGTACCCGCGATCGCCGCGAACTCTGGGGCGGCGGGTTCCTCATCGGCCTCGGGAGTGGGCGCACCGGTCGTGGGGTCCGGATCCGGAGTGGTCGGCTCCGGATCGGCCGGAGCGCTGCTGGTCGCGGCAGCGGACGGTTCTTCGCCGGCGACGGCCGTGCCGGAGACCGTACTCGAACAGCCGGACAGCAGGGCCACCGAAAGCCCGGCGGCAGTGAGAAATCGAACCGGTGTGCACCCGTGACGCATAGGCTGCAGGCTACCGGTTCTGCACCGGGTCGCCACCGCCGTTCCGGCCGCGCGCCCGGTTCGCGTACCACCAGGCGAGTACCCCGGCGAACGGAATCAGCCACACCAGAGCGGTCCAGCCCACCCGCTGCCATGCCCGGGCCCCCGAGAACACGATCGCCACGGTGGCCGTGGCGGCGGACCCGAACCACAACAGCACCGCGACCGAGCCGATCAGCAGTACCGCCACGAACGCGCCGAACCCCGGCAGGCAATCGGAGTGCCCGGCCGCCACGCAGTCACTGATCCCCGCACCGGCCAGGCTGTCCCTCATGGCCGGCACGCTACCGGCAAACCCCCGGTTTCCGGGGCTGTGCGTGCCGGTGCCGCTCGTTTACGATCATGATCATGGGGGCACGGGTTGCGGGAATGTGTGCGTTCGTGCTGTTGCTGCTGGTGACCGTGGTGACGGCCGCGCAACAGCAGCCGCACGGGCATCGGGACTCCGCGGCGCCGGCCGAGGAGTTCTCCGCCGAACGAGCCTTCGGGGTGGTCGAGGCGATCGCCCAGCGCCCGCATCCGATCGGCAGCGCGGAGCATGCCCGGGTGCGGGATCTGCTCGTCGAGCGCCTGCGCGGGCTCGGTCTGGACACCGAGATCCGGCGTGGCGTCGGGCGGACCCCGGCCGGGTTCGACCGGAGTGTGGTCGGGATGGCCTGGACCGACAACATCGTGGCCCGGCTGCCGGGGCACGATTCGACCGGCACCGTGTACCTGACCGCGCACTACGACTCGGTGCCGTCGGGCCCGGGTGCCAACGACGACGGAGTGGGTGTCGCCGCCGTGCTGGAAACGGCGCGGGCGCTGGTCGAGAGCGGCGACCGGCTGCGCAACGACATCGTCGTACTGCTCACCGACGCCGAAGAGGTGGGGCTGCTCGGTGCGGAGGCGTTCGTCGCGGCCGGTGCGGCGGAATCGCCCGGGGTGGTGATCAATCACGAGGCGCGCGGCGCGGGAGGACCGCCGCTGCTGTGGCGGCTCACCCACCCGGACGAGGGCCTGATCCGAGTGGTCGCCGGTGCGGTACCGAACCCGAACACCGACTCGCTGACCACCGGCCTGGCGGGCGAATCCACCACCAGCAATACCGACTTCGCGTCGTTCGAACCGGGTGGGCTGCAGGTCATCGACTGGGCGTTCGCCGCCGATTCGGCCTACTACCACAACCCGATGGACGATCCGGCGCACGTGGATCTCGCCGTCGTGCAGGATATGGGCGACAACACCCTGGCCCAGGCCCGTGCCTTCGGGCGGCAGGACCTGAGCACGGTCCCCGGCGGGTCGGACCGCGCCTACTTCCCGGTGCCCTTCGTCGGCCTGGTGGTCTGGCCGACCTGGCCGGTCGTCCTGCTCACGGTGCTGACCGTGCTCGCCCTCGGCGGCGTGCTCGGATGGCTGCGGCGGTCCGGTGAACTGCGGCTGTGGCCGGTGGTCGGCGCGGGCGCGAGCTATCTGGCCGGTGTGCCGATCGCGATGGGGGCGGCGTACCTGCTGTGGCCGGTGCTGCAACTGCTCCGGCCCGAGTACCGGTCCCTCGAGTACGTGGACCCGTATGGGCCGCAGCTGTTCCAGCTGGCCGTGGTCCTGGTGTCGGCGGCCGTGCTGCTCGGCTGGTACGGCGCGGCGCGGCGCTGGTTCGGTGGCACCGCCACCGCGACCGGACTGCTCGGCGCGCTCACGCTGGTCTGCGTGGTGTTCACGGCGGCACTGCCCGCGGCGGCCGTGCTGCTGGTGATTCCGGTCGCCGCCGCGGTGCTCGGAGTCCTGGCCACCTTCCTGGTGCCCCGGCCGTGGCAACTCCCGGTGCTGACGATCGCCGCCCTGCCATCGGCGATCTTCATGGGCGGAACGCTGTGGGTGGGGTTGCAGACCGGATTGTCGGCGGCGCAATGGCTGGCCGCCCCGGTGCTCGTCCTGCTCGGCGCACCGCTGCTGCTGACCCTCGCCCAGGTATGGCCCGCCCGGCGTGGCTACCTGGTCCCGGTGGCCGCGGGCGCGCTGGCCGCAGTTCTGGTGGCGGCCGGGCTGGCGGTGTCCGGGTTCGACGACCGGCATCCCGCACCCACCCAGCTGACCTACGCGCTCGACGCCGACCGGGGCACGGCGCAGTGGCTCACCCGGCAGGCCCTGGACAGCTGGACCGAGACCTACATCGCGGATACCGGCGTCGATCCGGTATTCGACATCGTCTCGACCGAGTTCACTGCCGGGGGACCGGCCGCGGTGGCCGATCTCGCGGCGCCCACCGCCGAGGTCGTCGCCGACGTCACCGAATCCGGTAAGCGCACGCTGCGGCTGCGGTTGCGCTCGCACCGCGCCACCACCGGCCTGGGCCTGCGCTACGCCGGGCCGATCGAATCGCTGCGGGTGGCGGGCCGGGAACTGACTCCGGTTCCGGCAGGTGGTTTCCACTTCCATGCGCCGCCGCCGGAGGGGCTGGAGATCGAGCTGGTCACCGCGCCGGGGCCGGTGGAACTGCAGGCCGTCGACACCACGTGGCTCCCGGAATGCGCCCTGCCGGATTTCCGGCCACCACCGGCCGACCGCTATCTGCGGCAGGGTAGCTCCTGCGTGACGGTCCGCACCGTGTTCACCGGCTGATCCGGCGGCGCGGCACCCCGGCCGGATTCGGTAATTTTCCGGCGGCAAGGACTTGACTGTCGCGAAAATCGGAGGAAGCTAATCGATACACCGGAAACACCGGAAGATGGTCACGAATCGGCGGAGACGTTCGACGATGCGGAGACGATCGACCAGGATCCGGCCAGGCCCCCGGCAAGCCAGTCGGAGACCGGAGTCGCGGCGACGACCGGACTTCGGAAACCGGCGGAGACTACCGGGGACTGTTCTGTTCGGGGGAAGTCCACCCGCACTGCGGGTACCGGCAGCTCCGCACCGACTCCGATCGATACGGCGGCTCAGCCGGTAGAATCGGACCGTACGGGCCGGTCGGCCGCCCACCGCCGGATCGGCAGGCCCGCGGGAGTGGCTGATGAGTACACCCAGCGGCCTAGGCCTGCGACAACTGCCGCGCGGTACCCGGATCCTGTTGACCGCCGGGGTGGTACTGCTCGTCGCACTGCTGGTGATTCCCCGACTGGTCGGCACCTACGTCAACTGGCTGTGGTTCGGTGAAGTCGGGTACCGCAGCGTCTGGCTCACCGTGCTGCTGACCAGGGTCACCCTGTTCCTGGTGATCGCGGCGTTCATCGGGGCCGCCCTGTTCGCGGCGCTGTGGCTGGCCTACCGGGCCCGCCCGATGTTCTACGCCGCCTCCGCGACCCCGGATCCGCTGGCCGTGTATCGGCGGGTGGTGATCCGGCGGCCGCTGCTGTTCGGGCTCGGGATCGCCGGCGGTCTGGGGCTCATCTGCGGTCTGGCCGGGCAGTCGCGGTGGGAGACCGTTCAGCTGTTCCGGCACGGTAGCTCGTTCGGTGTCCGGGATCCGGAATTCGGGCTCGATGTCGGCTTCTACGTCTTCGACCTGCCCTTCTACCGTCTCGTGCTGAGCTGGTTGTTCGTCGCGGTGGTGCTGGCCTTCCTCGCCGCGCTGGCCACCCACTACCTGTTCGGCGGGATCCGGCTCACCGGGGAGACCACCGGAATCACCCGCTCGGCCCGGGTCCAGCTGGCCGTCCTGCTCGGGCTGTTCATCCTGCTGAAAGCGGTGGCCTACTGGTTCGACCGGTATGCGCTGATGTCGAGCCGGAGCCACGAACCCACCTTCGCCGGGGCCGGGTACACCGATATCAACGCGGTGCTGCCGGCCCGGCTGATCCTGTTCGCGATCGCCCTGATCTGTGCCGCCGCCGTCTTCTCCGTGGTGGTGCTGCGGGACCTGCGGATCCCGGCGCTGGCCTGTGTTCTGCTCCTGCTGTCGTCGATCCTGGTCGGCGCGGTGTGGCCGTGGGCGGTCGAGCAGTTCTCGGTGCGGCCGAACGCCGCCGATATGGAAAGCCCCTATATCGAGCGCAATATCGCGGCGACCCGGCAGGCGTATGCGATCGGACCGGATCGGGTCGAGTACGTCCCGTATCCCGGAGTCGGCACCCGTCCGCCACCCGAGATCCCGGCCGACGTCACCACCATCGAGAACGTCCGCCTGCTCGATCCGAACGTGCTGTCGCGCACGTTCACCCAGCAGCAACAGCTGAAGAACTTCTTCACCTTCCCGAACGATCTGGACCTGGACCGCTACACCATCGACGGCGAGCTACGCGACTACGTGGTGGCCGTCCGGGAGCTGACGCCGAGCGCGCTGACCGGCAATCAGCGGCACTGGGTGAACCGGCATACCGTGTACACCCACGGCAACGGTTTCGTCGCCGCACCGGCGAACCGGGTGAACGCCGCGGTACGCGACGCCGTCGGTGATTCCGCCGCGAGCAACAGCGGCTATCCGATCTATGCGGTCAGCGATATCGCTTCCCAGGGTGGGGAACAGGTGATCCCGGTCGATCAGCCCCGGGTCTACTACGGCGAGGTGATCGCGCAGGCCGATCCGGACTACGCCATCGTGGGCGGCGGCAGCCAACCGCGCGAGTACGACACGGACGCAACCAAATACACCTATGACGGCGCGGGTGGCGTCCCGATCGGCAGCTGGCCGAACCGGGTCGCGTTCGCGGCCTACTACGCCGAACGCAACATCTTGTTCTCCAAGGCGATCGGATCCGATTCGAAGATCCTCTTCCACCGCGACCCGAGAGACCGGGTCGAGCGTGTCGCACCGTGGCTGACTCCGGACAACAATCCGTACCCGGCCGTGGTGGACGGGCGGATCGTGTGGATCGTGGATGCCTACACCACCGTCGACGGCTACCCGTACGCGGCACGGAGCTCGCTGGAGGCACTGGAGCCGGGCGCCGAGACCGGCCTGCGTACCCCGGCGGAGATCTCCTACCTGCGGAATTCGGTGAAGGCCACGGTCGACGCCTACGACGGCACCGTCACCCTGTACCAGGTCGATACCGCGGACCCGGTGCTGTCGACCTGGATGCGGGTATTCCCCGGCACGGTCGAGCCGGAGTCCGCGATCGGTGACGACCTGCGGGCGCACTTCCGCTATCCGGAGGACATGTTCGTGGTGCAGCGGGAGATGCTGGCCCGCTATCACGTGGACGATCCGCGGGAGTTCTTCACCACCAACGCCTTCTGGTCGGTGCCCAGCGATCCGACCGTGGACGTCAATCCGCATCAGGCGCCGTTCTACGTCCTGTTCGGCGACGAGGAGACCGCCGAGCCGTCGTTCCGGCTCGCCGGTGCGATGGTGGGGTACAACCGCGAATTCCTCTCGGCGTACATCTCGGTGCGCTCCGATCCGGAGGGGTACGGCCGATTCACCATCCTGGAACTGCCGACCGACACGCTGACCCAGGGGCCGCAGCAGATCCAGAACTCGATCATCTCCGATACCCGGGTGGCCTCCGAGCGCACGCTGCTGGAGCGCTCCAACCGGATCCAGTACGGAAACCTGCTCACCCTGCCCATTGCCGCGGGCGGCGTGCTGTACGTGGAACCGCTGTTCACCGAACGGATCTCGACCACGCCGGACGGGTCGACCTTCCCGCAGCTGGCCCGCGTGCTGGTCAGCTACCGCGAACCCGGTACCGGCGGCGTGCGGGTGGGCTATGCACCCACCCTCGCCGAGGCGCTCGACCAGGTCTTCGGCCCCGAGACCGGTGATCTGGCGACCGCACCGGGCGGCAGCCCGGCCGAGGCCCCGCCGACGGAGGAGCGGCCCGAGCCCGCCGCCCCCGTACCGCAACCGCGGGCGCCGGCCGTCGACGAGGCACAGGTGGCCGAACTGGAGGCTCAGCTCGATGCCGTCCGAGACGCGCTGGATCGTCTCGAACAGCAGCTCGGCGAGCTGGTCCGGCCCGGCGGTTGACCGAGCCGGGACGTCAACAGTTGCCGGTCACCGGTGCACCGCGGAAGCGGTCCTCCACGAAGTCCCAGGCGGCCGGGAAGCCGGCGGCTGCGGCGGTGAAGTGTTCGGAGATGTCGTAGTGGGCGAAGGTGACCGGCGCGCCGGCGGCGCAGTACCGCTCGACGACATCGGCGACCGCATCGAACGGGGTCAGGGTGTCGTACACCCCCTGCCAGATGTACACCGGCGCCGTCGGCACCGCCTCGGCATAACGCAGGCTGTTCTCACGTAGCACGGCCAGGGTCTCCGGACTGTTCATCAGGTCCTTGCTGGCTGCCAGCTGTTCGGCGTTCCGGGCGACGCCGTGGAACAGCAGGAACCGGCGGCAGCCGTCCTTGGTGAAGTCCCGGAACCATCGCCCCTCGTCGTTGAGTTGTGCCGAGATGGGCAGCCGCTCCGGGTATTCCCGTTCCAGCCCCATGGCGGCGGCGAAGGCGAGACCGAACCCGGGATGATGCCCGAATCCGAGGCCCCGGGCCATCTGCTCCAGATCGGCCGGGATGCCGCCCGCGACCACACCCGCCAGGGACAGTTCGGGCGCGTAGTCCGGCTGCAGCGCACCGGCCCAGGACGTCGCGATGGCGCCGCCGGAGTATCCGGCCAGCACGACGGGTGCGTCGGCGAGTCCGAGCTCGGCGACCTGCTGGACGGCACGCACACTGTCGAGCGTGACCATCCCGCCGAGCCGGCCCGCGCCGTAGGCGACATGCGGTCCCCAATAGTCCGGTACCGAGACCGCCCAGCCCCGGCCCACCGGCAGCATCACCCCGGCCGCATCCTGGAGTTCGCCGTTGAACAGGGCCCGGGACGGATTGCACCGGGTGCCCAGGGAATTGATGAGTGCCTGATAGGAGACCAGTGGTGGGTTCTCGACTCCGACGGGCAGCAGGACGGTGGTGGTGCCCATGATCGGGTCACCGCCGGAATCGGTGGAGCGGAATGCGATCTGCCAGCCGGTGGTGCCGACATAGGGGAGCGTGTCGATCGGCCGGGCTCGCACCACATCGCCCGGGTCCAACTCGGCGAGGTCGGCCGGGGCGTGGAAGAACGGATCGGGATCGGGTGTCGGGTAGGCCGGTTCGGCAGTGGTGGCCGGGGCGGTCAGGCCGGTGGCCAGCAGGCAGGCGAGCAGGGTGCAGACCCTGACCCAAGGTCGGGACAACGGTATTTCCTTCGGTGCGGCGACGCACGACGCGTCGGCATGGCAGGGACGGGTGGTACCGATCCGGCACCCCGACAGCCGGTCGATACTGTGCCGGGACACTAGTGACGGAGCACAGTCGGCCGCTTCTGCGGCAGCGATCTCGGTGTGGTTCACAAATCCGCGCCGCCCCCGGCTGATTGCGATCACCGTGCGCGCGGCCCGTCCGTTGCCGATGCGAAGCGGTGCGCCACCGGGGCCCGGTGGCGCACCGTCGCGGGTCCGAAGGCCTATTTCATCTCGAGTTCACGGTTGCGGAAGGCATAGCCGCCGGCGCCGACGAGCGCGGCCGCCAGCCCGGTCAGCACTACCACGGGAGCCCAGGTCATCGTCTCCAGCGGCAGGGTGGCGATGTGCTCGAAGGGCGACAGGTCCATCACCCACTGGGGCAGGTCCATGATCGGACCGAAGAATCCGAGGATCATCGCGAACCCGAACAGTGCCCAGGTGGCGCCGATCGCCCGGGGCACCGCCCCGAAAAGCAGCGCCGCGATTCCCAGGATCACCAGCACGGCCGGGAGATACGCCAGGTGCGCACCGATCGTCTTGCCGAAGTACCCGGCGTCGCCGACCGAGACGGCCGCCGCCCCGCCGAGCGCCGCGCCGGACACCAGCAGCAGCGCGACAGCGCCGCCCGCCAGCACCGCGATCCAGCTGCCGAACCAGCCCCAGCGCCCGGTGGCCGTCGCGAGCACCGGTTCGGCATGCCCCTTCGACTCCTCACCGCGCAGCGACTGGACGCCGAGGATCACGAAGATCACCACCAGCAAGGCGTCGAACAGCCCCATGGTGCCGAGGTAGCCGTCCAACATCCGGTCGGCGTCGCCACCCATCACATCCACCACGTTGTCGGGCAGATCCTGGAACGAATCCACCAGCGTCTTGGTGAGCCCGCCGTACAGCAGGCCGGCTGCGGCCAGCGCGGTGCCCCAGCCGATGAGGCTGGACCGCTGCAGCCGGAAGGCCAGCGCGAGCGGCGAGCTCAGCCAGTTCGCGGCGCGCGGACTGCCCCGGCGCGCCGCGACCAGACCGGCCCCGAAATCGCGGTGGGTGGACAGGACGTAGCCGAGTGCCATGGTCGCGGCGGCGAGCAGCAGCGACAGCGCCAGCGGCCACCACCGCGGATCCACGTAGGCGCGGGTCTGCTGGGACCAGGCCAGCGGCGAGAACCAGGACAGCGCACTGCCGCCCTCGCGGATCGAATCGCCCGCGGCCCGGACGACGTAGGCGATGCCCAGCACGACTCCGGCCAATCCGGAAGCGGCCCGGGAGTATTCGGTGATCTGCACCGTCACCGAGGTGATGCCGGCGAAGACCAGCCCGACCGCACCGACGCCGGCACCGAACAGCAGGGCATCGCCGGTGTCCAGGTCGGCGAGCCCGAAACTGCCCGCGATGAACAGGGAGAGCACCACATTCGCCGCTACGGCGACGACCAGGGTCGCGGTCAGCTGCGCGTAGCGGCCGACCACATCGGCACGGACCAGCTCGGCCCGGCCGGTCTGTTCCTCCAGCCGGGTGTGCCGGGAGACCAGCAGGATGTTCATCAGCGCGGCCAGCAGCAGGAAGTACAGGCCGTATACGGCGACGATCACCGATTCCAGGGTGGGATCGGCCAATCCGTACCCGGGACCCGAGATCAGCGCACCCATCGTGCCCTCGGCGAACTGGCCGACGGCGCGCAGGTCCTCCTGCGTCTTGTACACCTGCGGTAGGGCGGTGGCGTAGTACAGGCCCATCACGGTGATGCCCAGGATCCAGGCGGGCAGTTTGATCCGGTCGCGGCGGAGGATGAAGCGGATCAGGGTGCCGGTGCCGGCCAGGGCATTCGCCCGGTGGGTTGCGGTGGGCCGGGTGGTCACGTCGGCGGTTGCGGTGGTCATCGCACGCTCACTTCCGCGTCGTCGTTCTCACCGGCGAGCTCGTCGCCGTAGTGCCGGAGCATGAGCTCCTCGAGCGTCGGCGGATGGCTGGTCAGCGAACGGATGCCGGCGGCACTGAGCCGGGCCACCGCGGCATCCAGGGCCGCCCCGTCCACATCGAATCTGATCCGGCCGTCCTCGGTGCTCACATGGTGCACCCCGGCGATATCGGCGAGTCCGGACACCGGTTCGGCGGTGACCGCTTCGACACTGGTCCGGGTGAGATGCCGCATCTCGGTCAGGGTCCCGGACTGGACGGTGCGGCCGAGCCGGACGATGCTGACCCGATCGGCGAGTTTTTCCACCTGGGCCAGGATGTGGCTGGACAGCAGCACGGTGGCACCGGCCGCCTTGGCCTCGGCGACCACGTCCTGGAACACCACTTCCATCAGCGGATCCAGGCCCGCGGTCGGCTCGTCGAGCAGGAACAGCTCCACGTCGGCGGCCAGGGCCGCGATCAGGGCGACCTTCTGCCGGTTGCCCTTCGAGTAGGTCCGGCCCTTCTTGGTGGGGTCGAGGTCGAAGCGTTCGATCAGATCGTCCCGGCGGGTCTCGTCGAGCCCGCCCCGCAGCCGGCCGAACAGGTCGATCGCCTCGCCGCCGGTGAGGTTGGGCCACAGCTCCACATCGCCGGGTACGTAGGCGAGCTTGCGGTGCAGGGCGACCGCATCGGCCCACGGGTCGCCGCCGAGCAGGCTCACCGAGCCCTGATCGGCGCGGAGCAGGCCGAGCAGCACCCGGATCGTGGTGGTCTTGCCGGCGCCGTTGGGCCCGAGGAACCCGTGCACCTCACCGCGGGCGACCTCGAGGTCCAGGCCGTCGAGCGCCTTGGTGGGACCGAAGGACTTGTGCAGTCCGGAGATGGTGATGGCGTTGTCCATGAACCGAGCGTACATAGATTTCACAAATTTGTGAATGTTTTGAAGGCTATGATGTAGCTACCTCGACGGAGTCGCATCAGGAGGAGGTCGTGACGGCAGTGCCGGACGAATACCAGCCGGGCGAGTATCAGCCGGGCGAGCAGCAGGAAGAGGCCGTGCTGCAGTTCGTGGAGCAGTTCGCCCTGCTCCTGACCGACGCCGGGATGCCCCGGATGTCGGCCCGGGTGTTCGCGTTCGTTCTGGCCGACGATGCCGAGCGGTACACCGCCCAGGAGCTGGCGAACGGGTTGCGGGTCAGTGCCGCCGCCATCTCGGGTGCCGTGCGGCATCTGGTCCGGATCGGCCTGCTCGGCCGGGAACGGGAACCCGGCGCCCGGCAGGACACCTACCGGGTCTACGACGACGACGTCTGGTACGCGATCACCATGCAGCGCGGGGAGACGCTGGATCGTTCGGTACGTTTTCTCACCGAGGGGGTCGAACTCCTCGATCATGCCCGGCCGGGCGGGCGGCGGGTGCGCGAGACCCTGGAGTACTACCGGTTCATGCGCGCCGAACTCCCGGCAACGATGCGACGGTGGCAGCAGCGTCGCCGGGAACTGTTCGGCGCCGACGACCAAGTGCGGTGACCGGCTTTGGTGAGTGAGGAGAGACAGCGGTGACGGCGGAGGATGCAGGCGCGCATTTCGTGGAGAAACTGGCGCTCGGCCTCACCGAGATGGGCTGGCCGCGGATGCCCGCCCGGGTGTTCGCTGCGCTGATGATGGCCGATGAGGCCAGTATGACGGCCCGGGAGATCGCCGAGGCATTGTCGATCAGTCCGGCCGCGGTGTCCGGTGCGGTGCGCTATCTCGACCAGGTCGGCCTGGTCTCGAAGTATCGCCGCCCGGGACAGCGGCGCGACTCCTATCGGCTCTACGACGATCTCTGGTACGCCAGCTTCCTGAAGCGGGACCGGATGCTGAAGATGTGGTCGGAGACGGCCGCCGAAGGTGTCGGAATCGTGGGTGCGGACAGTCCGGCCGGTCGGCGGCTCGCCGAAATGGGTGACTTCTTCGACTTCTTCGCCGCCGAACTCCCGGTGCTGTTCGACCGCTGGCACGAGCGGCGCGGCGCCGCCGGGTCCGGCGACTCGGAGTGAGCCGCCGGACCCGTACTCAGCCGGCGGACCGGCTCAGCTGCTCCCACTGGGCGATCTCGGCCCGCTGGATCTGCGACATCTGTTCGACCATGTCGTAGGCGGCATCGCCGAGAATCAGCCGCCGGGGCGGGTCGGACCGGTCGACGAGGTCGACGACCGCGGCGGCCGCGGCGACCGGATCGGCATCGACGGATTCACCGAACACCGTGTCGAGCCATTCCCACACCTCCTGGTACGCGGGGTTTCGATCAGCCATGGTGAGTCCGCGGGTGAACAGATCCGTGGCATAGCCGCCGGGATGCAGGGTGGTGACGTTGATGCCGAAGTCGGCGACCTCCATGGCCAGCGCTTCGCTCATCGAGGCGAGTGCCGCCTTGCCGGCTCCGTAGAGGCCGGTGGCGGCGAAACCGCCGCTCATGCTCATCGTGGCGACCTGCAGCAGGTGTCCGCCGCCCTGTTCGCGCAGTAGCGGCACCACGGCCTGGGCAACCCACAGGGCGCCGAAGAAGTTGGTGTCCAGGTGGGTTCGGGCCTGTTCCTCGGTGATCTCCTCGATCATGCCGAGCAGGGAACCGCCCGCATTGTTGACGACGACGTCGAGCCTGCCGAATGCTCGATGGGCGCGTTGCACCCCGGCGAAGACGGCGGCCCGATCGGCGACGTCCATGTCGAAGGTCACCAGGTTGCCGCCGTGGATGGTCACCAGCTCGTCGAGCGGGGAGACATCCCGGGCGACGCCGACCACCCGGTCGCCTGCGGTGAGGGCGGCCTCGGTGAAGGCGCGGCCGAGGCCGCGGGAGGCACCGGTGATGAACCAGGTGCGGGGGTTGCCGGATTCGTGTCGCATGGAATCTCCTCGAGTTTGTAGAGACGAGACGGTTCGTCTCGGAACGGATCCGAGTATGAATCGGAGTGCCGTGCCTGTCAAGACGGACCGTCTCGTTTCGCTATAGGCTGGTGGCATGTCGACATCGAATTCCGCGCGAACCACACCGGATCCGTCCCGCCGCAGTGCCCGGTCCCGGACGGCCATCCTGGCGGCGACCCGGGAGTTGATCGCCGAGATCGGCTACCCGAAACTGTCCATCGAGGCCATTGCGGCCCGGGCGAAGGTCGGCAAGCAGACCATCTACCGCTGGTGGCCGTCGAAGGGTGCGGTCGTGCTCGATGCGCTGGTGGCGCTGAGCGAGGGGAACGACGGCGTGGTGGCGCTGCCCGATACCGGCGATCTCGCCGCCGACCTGCGTCTGGTGCTGCGCGCCACCGTCGCCGAATTCGCCGATCCGGCGTTCGAGGCGCCGCTGCGGGCACTCAACGCCGAGATCATCAACGATCCCGAGCTGGCGGCCGCCTACCGGGAGCGGCTGGAGGCGCCGATCCGGCAGGCGAAACTGGATCGCCTGCGCAGTGCGCAGGAGGCCGGGCAGCTATCGGCCGATGCCGATCTGGGGCTGCTGGTCGAGATGCTCTATGCGCCGATCACGCAGCGATGGTTGCTGCGGTCCGGCCCGCTCGACCGGGCATTCGCGGATGCGCTGGTCGCCGCCGCCCTGCGGGCATTCGGTGCTTCCGGCAACGATTCGGCCGACACCGCCCGCCCGAATGCAGGTACAGAGCCCGGTGCGGGTTAGAGTGCCATCGGCTGGAACCAGGACGTACGCGCATCTGACACCGAACGATCGGGAGTGGACGTGGGTTATCGAGCGGGGATCCGGATTCTGTCGTCCGCCGTCGCGGCGGCGTGTATCGCGGTGGCGGCCGGGGTGATGCCGCCGGTTGCCACGGCCCAGCCGGGCGATCCGATCATTGCCGGCGGTGCGCTGCTCGCGAGCCCACAGGCGCCCAACGGCTCCCGGATCACCGATTTCTCCGTCGCCGGGCCGCGCAATCTGGTGTTGAATGTGTACTCGGCGTCGATGGACACCGTGGTGCCCGTCGAGGTGCAGCGGCCGGCCGATCCGTCGGTGCCGCAGCCGACGCTGTACCTGCTCAACGGTGCCGACGGTGGTGAGGGAACCGCCAACTGGGACACCCGGACGCCGGCCGCGCTGGAATTCCTGGGCACCAAGAACGTCAACGTGGTGCAGCCGATCGGCGGCGCCTGGAGCTACTACGCCGACTGGCGAGCCCCGGATCCGGTACTCGGCGTGAACAAGTGGGAGACCTTCCTCACCGAGGAACTGCCGCCGCTGATCGACGGTGCGCTCGGCACCACCGGCCGCAATGCCATCGCCGGCCTGTCCACCTCGGGTACCACGGTGCTGCAGGTGCCGATCTCGGCGCCCGGCCTGTACCAGGCTGCCGCCGCGTACAGCGGCTGTGCCCAGATCAGCGACCCGATCGGCTATCAGTTCGTCAACCTGGCCGTCGAAACCTGGGGTGGTGGTGACACCGAGAACATGTACGGGCCGCAAGGCGATCCGATGTGGGCCGCCAACGATCCGTACGTGCATGCCGAGAAGTTGCGCGGCATGCATCTGTTCATCTCCAACGGCTCCGGCCTGCCCGGTCCGTACGACACCCTGAACGGCCCGTACGCGCTGCCCGGCGCCTACGGTCTGGCCAACCAGATCGTGATCGGCGGCGTGATCGAGGCCGCCACCAACTACTGCAGCCACAACCTGCAGGCCAAGCTGAACGAACTGGGCATTCCGGCCACCTACGACTTTCCGCCCACCGGTACCCACTCCTGGGGTT
Source organism: Nocardia sp. KT25-26 (assembly GCF_056627695.1). Taxonomy (NCBI): domain Bacteria; kingdom Bacillati; phylum Actinomycetota; class Actinomycetes; order Mycobacteriales; family Nocardiaceae; genus Nocardia; species Nocardia sp. KT25-26. The sequence continues at coordinate 1,705,015 of NZ_CM152813.1, forward strand.
ACTGGCTGGACGCCCTGATCAACTCCTGGCCCACCCTGGCGGCCGGGCTGGAACTGCCCGCCTGATCAAGCGATATCCCGCGGCCCGGCCGACGTCCCGTGCGTCGGCCGGGCCGCGGTCGTTTCGGGATCGGGTGCCAGCAGGCGATCGATCAGCTCCCGGGCGGTCCGGCCGGCCGATTCGTCGCCGAGCCGCAGCGCCGTATTGGCCGCCGCGACGAGTGCGTCCAGCTGGAAGGCCAGCCGGTGCGGATCGTGCGCTGCGACGGCGCCCTGATCCTGTGCGGCCCGGATCTCCCGCTCCAGCAGGGCGAACCAGTCTGCGCGATCGGCGGCGACAGCATCGTGTACCGGCCCGGGCCGGCTGTCGAATTCGGCGGTACTCGCGACACGGAAGCAGCCGCCCGGCAGGACCGGCGCGGTGATGTAGTCGAACCAGTGGTCGATCAGTGCCGTCAGGCGTGCGCCGCCGCGCGGTTCGGCCTGCGCCGGTGCGATGACGTGATCGATGAAGACCTGCCGGGCCGCGGCGACGGCGGCCAGCTGCAGCTTCTCCTTGGTGCCGAAGAGCGTGGCGATTCCGCTCTTGCTCACGCCCAGATCGGTGGCCAGCCGGCCGAGGCTCAGGCCGGTCAGTCCTTCCACCGACGCGACATCGACGGCATGCCGGGCAATGGCGTTCCGGGTGCGGTCGCCCCTGGCCAGACGTCCGTCCCGGGGCTGTGTCATATCGGCCACCCACTCATTGTTCCACGGCGCGGTTGCCAATGCGAACGAACGGTCGTACGTTAACTAGACGACCGTTCGTTCGTATTTGACTCCAGGAGGCCGGCCATGGCCGATCACGACGTATCCACCGCACCCGAGATCACTGAGATGAACGACCCGATGTGCCTGCCGGACACCGAGGCGCGTGCCTTGCTCGCCGACGTCCCGTGGCGGCGCCTGGCCGTCCTCGGCGATTCGACGGCCGAAGGCACGGGCGACCCGTGGCCCGGCTACGCGGATATGCCCTGGGCCGACCGGCTCGGCGCCGCGCTGCAGTCGGCGCACCCGGCAGCCGCTTACCTCAACACCGGCCGGCTTGGTGCCACCGTCGAACAGGTGCACGCCGAACAGGTCGAGACGGTGCTGGCGTTCCGGCCGGACCTGATCCACGTGAGCTGTGGCGGCAACGATCTGTTCGCCGGAATCGAGCTCGACGAAGTCGAACGGCGGCTCGACGAACTGTGCTCGGCAGTACGGGTTTCCGGTGCCCAGCTGTCGATGTTCACGCTCGCCGATGCTTTTCCGGACCGGCTGCGCAACTTCCGGCCCCGGTTCGTCGCCTTCGCCGATATCGTCCGCCGCGTGGCGGCCCGGCACGATGCCGTGCTCACCGAATTCTGGGACCACCCCGCCCGGCTGCGGCCGAGCTGGCTCAGCGCCGACCGGATCCATCTCACCAAGGCAGGACACGCTGTCGTAGCAGGCGCGGTGATCGAATCACTGGCCGGACACCGGAGCCGGACCGAGGGGGATAGCCACGCCGCAGGTTGATCACCCGCACCGCACGCGGAGCTGCGGTCGCCGATGGCAGCGTGTTCCGGGTTGTCGAGTGAACGTGAAAACTGTTGCTGTGCAGCATTTGTCGTGCTAGCGTAGAGTGCGTCGCAGTGCCGTTCAGCGGCGAATATGACGGGGGCGGATCTGGGTATAGGCTGCCTTGGGGGTTGGTTCTATTGCCCATCAAATGCTGGGCTGATCATTCCACCCGATGTGGTGTGCCGTATCGGTCTACTCGTACTTCGGGAGTTCGTTTCCGGGGCCTCGCTTCGGCCTGTGGCGGAATGTTCAACAGTATTGGGAGGGAATAATGAGATCCATCCGTGTGGCTGCCCCGCTCGTCTCGGCGGCGATCGGTGCGGTGTTGTTCGCCGCACCTGCCCAGGCCGAACCGGCGAAGCCCTGTAGTCCGCAGAACGCCGGAGAGGTGGCCTTTCACGACGGCGAGCAGTGGATTTGCTTGCAGACCAACCAAACACATGCCTACTGGGTGAAGCGCGCGGCGCTTCCCTACTGACCCACGCGGGGTTCGTCGGTCTGCCGGTGCTGGGCACTGCAGGCCGGCGAAGCGCAGGGGTATCTGTCAGCCCGGCTCGCCCGGTACTGTGATCCTGATCAGCGTGCCGCCTTGTTCCGAGCTGTCGACGGCGATGGTCCCGCCGTGTTTGGTGATCGCTTGTCGGGCGATGGCCAGCCCGAGACCGGACCCTGGCATCGATCGAGACGCGGTCATCCGATAAAAGCGTTCGAACACCAACTCCCGTTCGCCTGGAGGAATTCCCGGGCCGGCGTCAGCGATGTCGAGTTCGAGCAGCCCCGCCTCGGTAATGCGCATGGCTACCGTGACTTGTGCCCCGGCGGGGCTCCACTTCGAGGCATTGTCGAGGATATTGAGGATCGCGCGTTCCAGGTCGGAACCACTCCCGTGCAGGAACCACGGGCGTAGATCGATCGAGAACTCGGCCCGGCTGCGCCGCCTCACTCGATCCAGGGCGCGCTCTACCACCTCGCGCAGGTCGATCACATCGAAGTCCGACTCCGGTGCAGTTTCGCGGGCGAGGTCGACCAGATTGCCGACGAGTGTGGACAATTCCTCGATCTGTGCAACCACATCGGCACGAAGATCCGCCATGTCCTCGGTCGAAATCAGGGACGCGCCTGGACGGCTGGCAGCTATCAAAAGTTCCAGATTGGTGCGCAATGAGGTCAGTGGCGTGCGCAACTCGTGCCCGGCATCGGCCACCAAGCGGCGCTGCTGGTCGCGAGACTCGGTCAGCGTCCGTAGCATCGCATTGAAACTCTCGGTCAGCCGGGCGAGCTCGTCATCGCCGGTCACCGGAATCGGTGTGAGATCGTCGGTGCGGGCGATGCGCTCAGTCGCAGCGGTGAGCCGACTGACCGGACGTAGCCCGGTGCGCGCCACTGTCGCGCCGAAGGCGCCGCCCAAGACTACGCCGCACGCTCCGATCGCGAACAGGACCCACGACAGTTGATTGAGGACTTGCCTTGTGGGGCTCAGGTTCTGGGAAACAACCAGCGTTGCACCCGAGTTTGTTCTAGCGGCCAGGACCCGCTGGTTCTGCACAGTTCGCAAGGAGGACAGTCGGTCCCCTTCGGCGACAGCCATCTCCGGCTCGCCGATTGCCGGGGTCATCGGCTGAGGGGGCACGTAGTATCTTCCGTCTCGGAAGATCAGGGCCACGCTGATGTTGTTCGAGAACGCCGTCGCAGCGATGATGTATTGGATGTTCACGCTGTCGACGTTCTGGTTGATCAGCTCGTCCGCACGTGCTTGTAGTTGGGTATCGACTCTGTCGTGCAATGCGCGAGCAACAAGTGCATAGGCTGCTATGGACGTCATCGCGACGGCAATCGCTACCACGGAGGCGGCCAGCAGGGTAACCCGCCAGCGCAGTGAAACGCTGCGCGTCGGCGGGGGCGGTGGCCGAATGCCCGACTTCTCGGTGGTCCGAGGAGTCACGGGGGCAACCCGAGTCCGATTCGGGGCAGGGCGTACCACGATCAACAGTCCTATCGGCAGCGTTTCACACAGCGTAAGCTGACGCCGCGCGGTCTACGGTCGGGTCACATTCTTATCGTAGCGTCTGTGAAGGAACTGAGAGCTGATCTCAGCGTGCCCGAGACCGGTGTCGTCGAAGTTGTTACCGATGGCGGTCAGTCTGTCATGTTCACCCTGTCGACCAGGGGAAAGGCGCATGCGCGCACCAGGTTCGCTTGCCGGACACCGGGGCCGGACCGGGCGGGTGGCCGGACCGTGGGCTGATCACCCGCACCGCGCGCGACGGCCGACCGGTGTCGAGCCCGCTACAGTGGTCGTCGTGCACGCTCGGCGATCAGCAGTATCGGTTCTTCTGGCCCTCACCGCGGTTTTCGGTACCGCGTGCACTGTGGAAGGGCTGGGTACCCGAACCGAGTGCCAGGTGAGCGGGTGCACGGTCACCTTCGAACGCGGCGTGAGCGCGAACGCCCAGGTCCTCGGTATCGACCTGGAGTTGGTCGCGGTCGACGGCGACCGGGTCACGCTGCGGGTCGGCGGACAGGAGATGACCACGACGGTCGGCGAGACCCAGCCCGCCGACGGCGCCTCGGTGACCGTCCGTGAGGTCACCGAGGAGCAGGTGGTCGTCGACATCTCGACCGGCATCGGCTGAGCTGCCGGGTTCAGCCCATCGACTTCGCCCCGTCCAGGGTCTCCCGGATGATGTCGGCGTGGCCGGCGTGCTGGGCCGTCTCGGCGATGATGTGCAGCAGAACCCGGCGAGCGCTCCAGCGCGCGCCCGGTTCGAACCACGGCGCGGCCGGCAACGGGTGGTCGGCATCGAGATCGGGCAGCTCGGTCACCAGTTCGTCGGTGCGCCGGGCGACCTCGGCGTAGTCGGCCAGGACCCCGGCGAGCGTCTCACCCGGCAGCAGCCGGAACTGATCGGCCCGAGCCGCGAAATCGGCCTCGGTCATCTCCTCGAAGTTGTGCATCGCAGACGGACCCTCGGTGATGAATCGGGCCCAGTTCCGCTCCACCGCGGCAACGTGCTTGATCAGCCCGCCGAGGCAGAGCTCACTGGCGGACGGGGTGGCCGCGGCCTGTTCATCGGTGAGATCCCGGGTGGTGAAACGCAGGAAGTGCCGGTGTTGTGCCAGGGCCGCCAGCAGGTCCGCGCGCTCGCCGGTCACGGTGGTCTCGGTTGCGGTGCTCGTCATCGGTGTTCCCTTCGTCGTGTGTCCTCTGCCCGGTTGCCGTCTCCGGCGGGTCGAGAACTACGTTAGAAACACAAACGGTCAGTTTTCGTCCGCAATTGCGGCCAGAATGAAAATATGGCCGACACCAGTTCCCGAATGCTGCGCTTGCTCTCGCTGTTGCAGACCCACCGTTTCTGGCCCGGCGGCGAACTCGCCGACCGTCTGGAGGTGTCCGCGCGGACCCTGCGCCGCGATGTGGATCGGTTGCGGGAGCTGGGCTATCCCGTGGACGCCCGCCGCGGTGTCGACGGGGGATACCAGCTCGCCGCCGGGGCCGCACTACCGCCGCTGGTGGTCGACGACGAAGAAGCGGTCGCGCTCACCGTCTGCCTGCAGGCGGCGTCCCAGGGCGCAGTAGAGGGACTGGCGGAACCTTCGGTCCGGGTGCTGGCCAAGGTGGTGCAGGTGCTGCCGCCGAGACTGCGGCGCCGGGTGGACGCCCTGCGGGCGATGACCGTGCCGACCGGATGGGGCGGCCCGCCGGTCCCCGGTGTCGACCCGGCGTACCTCACCGATATCGCCCTGGCCTGCCGGGACGACGAGAGGATCCGATTCGGCTATGCCGCAGCGGACGGCCGCACCAGCGACCGCGAGGTGGAGCCGCACCGGCTGGTCTCACTCGGCCGCCGCTGGTACCTGGTGGCCTACGACCTCACCCGGCACGATTGGCGCACCTTCCGGCTGGATCGGCTGGACCGGCCGGCGCGCACCGGCAGCCGGTTCCGCCCGCGGGACCTGCCCGACGCGGATGCGGCGGCTTTCGTCCGCCGCGGCATCGGAACCGTCCGCGATCGGTATGCGGTGGATGCCGTGATCGACGCTCCGGCCGCGATCGTCGGCCACCGAATCGGCCGCTGGTGCACTGTGACCGAACTCGGTCCCGGCCGGAGCCGGATGCAGCTGCGTACCGATTCACTCGACTGGGCTGTCCTGGCTCTCGGCGCGGTGGACGCCGATTTCGTGGTCGTCGCGCCCGCGGAGTTGCGCGAGCTGATCGGCGTCCGTGGCCGCCGGTTCGCTCGCGCCGCCGAAACTGCCGCGCCCGGTCCGGAGGTGCTGGATACGCTCGAGCCGTGACCACCACCGCCGAACCTTCGATCGGACCCCTGCTGCGTAGCTGGCGGGAACGCCGGCGGATGAGCCAGCTGCAGCTGGCCTCACAAGCCGAGATCTCCACGCGGCACCTCAGTTTCGTCGAGACCGGCCGGTCCAAACCGACGCGGGAGATGATCGACCGGCTGGCCGGCCACCTGGATGTGCCGCTGCGGGAACGCAACGAGTTGCTGCTGTCGGCGGGGTTCGCGCCCCGCTACGGGCGGCGGGATCTGGCCGCGCCCGAGCTGCGCGCGGTCAGCGATGCGTTCCGGAGCCTGCTGGATGCCCAGCTGCCGCATCCGGCACTGGTGCTGGACCGCTGCTGGGACGTGGTCGACAGCAATGCGGCCACCGACCTGCTGCTCGCCGAATGTGCCCCCGAGCTACTGGAACCACCGGTGAACGCACTACGCATCTCACTGCACCCCCGCGGTCTGGCACCACGGATCCGCAATCTGGGGCAATGGCGGGCACATCTGCTCAGCCAGGTGCGGCATCGGCTCGACCGCACCGGGGACCCCGGATTGCGCGCGCTGCTCGCGGAACTGCGCGACTATCCCGGTGGTGATGCCGGAACCCCGGCCCGCACCGATGTGGTGTTACCGCTGCAGTTGCGCGTCGGCGATCGTGACCTGTCGTTCTTCAGCATCGTGGCCTCGGTGACATCGGCAACCGATGTGACCATCGACGAACTGCATCTCGAGGCGTTCTATCCGGCCGATGCCGCGACGACGCAGGCGCTGCACGGCTGAGCCGTCAGGGAACCCGCGCCATCCCGCACAGCATCGATACCGCCTCGGCGCGCGGATGGGCGCGCCACTCGGTGGGGCGCCAATCGATCACCGAGGTGACCCCGGGTTCTACCAGCTCGAGACCGTCGAAGAACTTGCCGAACTCGACGCTGGAGCGCAACTGGAACGGCACCCCGCTGCGCTGATTGGCCACGATGCTGTCGGCCAGGTCCTCCGGATCGAGGTGGTCGTTGGTGGCATGGCTGATGGTGACGTAGCTGCCGGAGGGCAACGCGTCGCGCAGCCGCCGCACCAGCTCGTACGGGTGCTCGGCGTCGGGCAGGAAGTGCAGCACGGCGACCAGCATCAACGCGACCGGTTGCCCGAGATCGAGCACGCCGGCGAGTTCCGGATGGCCCAGGATGGACTCCGGATCCCGGATATCGGCCTCGAGATAGGCAGTGGCACCGGCCGGGTCGCTGTCCAGCAGGGTCTGCGCGTGCGAGAGCACGATCGGGTCGTTGTCCACGTAGACGACCCGGCTCTCGGGGGCGATGCGCTGGGCGATCTCGTGCACGTTTCCGGCGGTCGGCAGTCCCGCCCCGATATCCAGGAACTGCCGGATACCGGCATCGCCGGCCAGGTAGGTCACCGCGCGGCGCAGGAAGTTGCGATTCTCCAGCGCGGCGAGCCGGACCGAGGGGAACGCGGCCGCCACCTGGTCGGCGGATTTGCGGTCGGCGGCGAAGTGGGCGCTGCCACCGAGCCAGTAGTCGTAGCGACGGGCCGGATGAGGCTTACTGGTGTCGAACTCCATCGCGCCCCTTCCTTTTCCGACTACTGTTTGCTGTTGACAGCCCGGCCCCGGCACCGCCGGCGCCGCACCTCGCGGAAGGTCCTTCATGCCGTTGCAGTACAGCCCCTACGACTTCGATGTCCAGGCCGATCCGTACCCCTACTATGCCAGGTTGCGCAGCGAGGCCCCGGTCTACCGCAACGAAGCCGACGACTTCTGGGCGCTGTCGCGGCACGCCGATGTGCTCGCTGCCCTGCGTGACTGGGAACACTACTCCAGTGTCAACGGGTTGCGGATGGAACCCGCGTTCTGGGGGCCGCAGGCCGAGAAGTTCTTCTCCTTCGTCGCCATGGATCCGCCGAAGCACACCCGGATGCGTGAACTGGTGGTGCGGGCCTTCACTCAGCGGCGGGTGCAGGAGCTGGAGCCCCGGTTGCGCGAGATCGCCCGCGCCCAGCTGGCCCCGCTGCTGGACCGGGGCAGTTTCGATCTGATGTCGGAGTTCGCCGGGCCGTTCCCGACCGAGGTGATCTCCGAACTGGTCGGTGTGCCGGAGGCGGATCGGGACCTGGTCCGCAAACTGGGTATGCAGATCATGTACACCGACGCCGAGTCCACCGACCTGAGCCCGGAAGCCATGCAGGCCATCGGCGCCCTGGTCGGCTACTACACCGAGCTGACGATGGAACGGGCGCAGCATCGCACCGACGATCTGCTCTCCGGGCTGCTCGACGCCGCCGACGGTGACGACCGGCTCACCCCGGAGGAGATCGTCGGGGTACTGATTCTGCTGGTCGGCGCCGGAATCGAGACCGTGATGCTGACGCTGGGCAATGCCTGGCACACGGCGGCGCAACACCCGGACGCCCGCCGCGCCGTCTTCGCCGACGGCCGCATCGACGACTGGATCACCGAATCCATGCGCTACGACCCGGCCACCCAGGCGCATCTGCGGACCAGCACCGCACCGGTGCGGCTGCACGATGTCGACATTCCGGCCGGTGCACGGATGCTGCTGCTCACCGGATCGGCCAATCGGGACCCGGACGTGTTCGACCGGCCCGAGGTGTTCGATCTCGACCGGGACCCGGCCGGCTCGCTGGTCTACGGCAGCGGCCGGCACCACTGCCTGGGCCACAATCTCGCCCAGCTGGAACTGCGGGTGGCCCTGCAGGAGATCGTCGCGGCGGTCGCCGACTACGAGATCGACGCGGCGAATGCGGTGCGGATCCATTCCTCGAACAACCGGGGTTTCGCTTCGCTGCCCACGACCGTGACGCGTCGCTGAGACGACGAAAGCTCCCGGCCGACGGATCGGCCGGGAGCTTTTGTAGTAGCCCCGACGGGATTTGAACCCGCGCTACCGCCTTGAGAGGGCGGCGTCCTAGGCCGCTAGACGACGGGGCCTCGAACTGCGGTCCACCGTGATGAACAGCGCCGACATACCATAGCCGACTCGCAGTCGATCGACCAAAACGTCTGGTCACGGCCGGTGCACCGGAGGAATCAGCTCTGGTTCAGGGCGGCGATGCCGGCCTGCGCGAACTTCTCGTCCAGGCTGCCGCTGGGCGCACCCGCGACACCGATTCCGGCGATCGGGGCGCCGTCGGCGGTGATCGGGACGCCGCCGCCCAGGAACAGGGTGCCGGGGATGTCGGCGAGTTGCGGGGCGCTGTCGAGCCGCCCGGTCAGCTGTGCGGTCGGCGCATTCCACGACACCGCGGTGAACGCCTTGCGTTCGGCGGATTCGAACGACTGCGGCCCGGCGCCGTCGCCGCGCAACAGCAGCACGGTGTTGCCGTTGCGGTCCACCACCGCGACACTGATCCGCTGATTCTCCGCGGCCGCGGCGTCGAATGCCGCCTGCGCGGCGGTGTTCGCCGCCGCCGCCGTGAGATGCGTACTGTGCTGCAGCTGATCATCGGCCAGGTCTGCGACGACCGGGGTGCGGGTGGCCGGGTTCGGTTCGTCGGCCTGGACGGTGACCGCGCCGACGACGCCGGCGACGACTGCGGTGGCGGCGGTGCCGACGGCCAGCCGGGTGCGGGTGCTGAGTGCCATGATCTGTGCTCCTGTTGCTCGGTTGATCTGTCTCCATCCTGTGGCGATGCGGGTCCGGCGGCATCGGCGAACCGGGTCGATCCGCGGGCGCGTCCGGGGGACCGGCGTGTCGTCCGATCGGATGATTCCGGCGCCCGGCGGTCGGGGAAAATGGGGGGCGGCGAGAGGTCCGAGGAGGTGGTCGCCGTGGCGGATGCCGCCGAGTCCCGTGACGGCGCCCGGCTGCTCGCGGTCATCGTGCACAGTGCCTTCTACGTGCTGCTGGCGGCCTCGCTGCTGCGGTTCGTGCTGCGGCACCCGGACAGTGCCCTGCTCCCGGCGGTGCTGGGGCTGTCCCTGGCGGCGGCGGTGCTGTATGCGGTGAGTGAGGGGTGGCGCCCCCGGTCCGTACCGTGGTTCGCGCTGCTGGTCGCCGCGTGGGCGGCGTTGGTGTTGCTGGCGCCGAGCTTCGCCTGGTGTGCGGTGCCGCTGGTCTACACCGGGCTGCGCATCCTGCCGGAGCGGGTCGCCGTGGCGCTGGTGGCCGCACTGACCGCGCTGGTCGTGTTCGCCCAGATCCGGCTGGCCGGCTGGGCCGACCCCAATCTGCTGCTGGCGCCGCCGGCCGTGGCCGCGGTGACCACCGCCCTGTTCGTGGCCATGCGCCGGCAGGCCGAACAGCAGGCGGCGTTGATCGACGACCTGCGGCGCACCCGCCGGGAACTGGCCGCTACCGAACGCCGCGAAGGCATGCTGGCCGAACGGCAGCGGCTCGCGATGGAAATCCACGACACCCTGGCTCAGGGGTTGTCGAGTCAGCAGATGCTGCTGCAGGCGGCTGACCGGCTCTGGGACAGTGATCCGGTCCGGGCCCGCGACCATCTGCACACCGCCACCGCGGCCGCGGCCCGGGATCTCACCGAGGCGCGCCGGTTCGTGCAGGATCTGGCGCCCGCCGATCTGGTGGACAGCGGCTCCCTGCCGGGCGCGCTCGCGGCACTGGCCGATCGGACGAGTTCCGACCGGCTGGTGGTGCGATGCCATGTCGAAGGCGTCCCGGTGCCGTTGCCGGAGCGGCCGGCGGCCGCACTGCTGCGGATCGCCCAGGGCGCCCGGGCCAATGTGGTGCAGCATGCCGGAGCCGCTCACGCCACGGTGACGCTGAGCTTTCTCGGCGATCAGGTGGTGCTCGATATCGCCGACGACGGCCGCGGATTCGACCCCGGCCACGCCGGTGCCGCTGCGTCGGGGCACGGGCACGGCCTACCGGCGATCCGGGCGCGCGTGCGTCAACTCGGTGGTGTCTGCACCCTGGAGTCCGCTCCCGGCGAGGGCACGGTGCTCTCCGCCGCCGTCCCGATGGAGGAACCGTGACCGCATCCGTGCGCCTGGTGATCTGCGACGACCACGCGGTGGTGCGGGCGGGGCTGCGTGCCCTGCTGGACAGCGCGCCCGATATCGAGGTGGTGGGGGAGGCCGCGGACGGCGCCGCGGCGGTGGCGCTGGCCCGGCGCCTGCGGCCGGATGTGGTCCTGATGGACCTGCAGCTCGGTGCCGAACCGGACGGGGTGGTCGCCACCCGGCAGATCACCTCGGCGGAGCCACCGGTACCGCACGTTCTGGTGCTGACCACCTACGACACCGATGCCGACGTCAGCCGGGCGATCGACGCCGGTGCGACCGGATACCTGCTCAAAGCTGAGCGCCCCGAAGAACTGTTCGCGGCCGTGCACGCCGCCGCGCAGGGCCGCACCACACTGTCGGCTCCGGTGGCGGACCGGGTGCTGGCCCGCCTGCGGAATCCGCAGCGCGACCTGACCCCGCGCGAGCTGGATATCCTCGCGCAGCTCGCGCGCGGCCTGGGGAACCGGGAGATCGCCCGGGCACTGCACATCAGCGAGGCCACGGTGAAGACCCATCTCGGCCGGATCTACGCCAAGCTGGGGGTCGAGACCCGGGCTGCGGCCGTGGCGGTGGCCAAGGAACATCGCCTGATCCGGGAATGATTACCCCGCCCGGGCCCCATTCAAAACGTGTGCCGGGTCACATTTTTCCCGTGAGCTATAACACATAACGCTCGGATAACTACGCGAATGTGTTTCCGGGGTTTCCCGTGCTGAGCGGGTGGATGTCCGAATTCAGCAGGCGAGGCCGTTCCGTATCCGTGCCGTTATCGCCACGTGACCATCGGCGACTTTCTGGCTACATTCGGATCCGGCTCGGGCAATCCCGGGTCGAGCCCGAATCGCTGAACGCCGGCAACCCTGCCCCGCGATTCCGGGTTACCCCGACAGAACTGGGGGCAGGGGCCCGGCGGAATCGCCGAGCCGGTGGGCGCAGGCAGGAAATCCTATGTCTTTCAACCGCAAGATCACCCGTGCTCTCGGATTCGCCGCCGTCGCCGGCGCCATGGTTGCCGTCCCGGCCGGTCTGACCACCGCGACCGCCTCGGCCAACAACTGGGATGCCGTTGCACAGTGCGAGAGCGGTGGCAACTGGGCCATCAACACCGGTAACGGCTACTACGGCGGCCTGCAGTTCTCGCAGAGCACCTGGGAGGCCTACGGCGGTACCGGCTACGCGCACAACGCCAGCAAGGCCGAGCAGATCCGGGTGGCCGAGAACGTGCTCGCCGGCCAGGGTGCCGGTGCCTGGCCCGTCTGTGGTGCCTACCTGTAAGACTTTCCCTGTCGGGAAACGCATTGCCCGGTATTCGACCGAAAGGTCGGATGCCGGGCAATTTCGTAGCTATCGATGGATCAGTGGTTACGAAGTCGCGTGCGAATCCAGCCTATGCAGGGTGAGAGTGGCCGCCAGCATCCGCGAGTCCCGCGGTTCCGCCGGGTCCAGGCCGGTCAGTTCGGCAATGCGACGCAGTCGGTAGCTGTAGGTGTTGGGGTGCACGTGAATTCGCTTCGATGCCGTTTTCCGGTCGGCGCCGAATCGCAGATGGGCCTGCAGCGCCTCGATCAGATGCGGACTGTTCAACAGCGGAGTGATGCGCTGTGCCAGGCGATCTCGCGCCGGTCCCGGCCGGGTGAGCTGGTATTCCAGCAGCAGATCGTCGAGCCGGTAGCTGCCGCCCGGCCGGCCGAGCATCCGTGCCAGCTCCGCCACCTCGAGCGCATCACCGGCGGCTGCCGGAATATCCGCGCGGGCGACGGCCGGGAATTCGGCCAGATGTACCGGTGCGCCGAACTTCTCGCCGAGCTGCTCGGCCAGGGCCGCGAACCGGCGTTCGTCGCTGTCCGATGAGGCGGGTAGTTCGGTGATCAGGGCGATACCGGTCCGGCCGTCGAAGGTGGCCGGGGTGGTGGTGCCGGTGAGCTCGTCCAAGGCATGCTGCAGTACCCGGATCCGGCGGCGGGTGAGCATGTTCTCGGCACTCGCCGGCCGTGGTGGCTCGTGCAGATGCACCGCCAGCACGGTGTAGTGCTCGGCGAGCACCGTATCGGCCCGCGCCGCCAGTTCCTCCGCCGGAACACCGCGCACCAGGGCCGAACACAGTTCCCGGCGGGCCTCGCGCTCGGCGTGGTAGATCGACTTCTCCACCTCGGTGTAGCTCTCCACCACGGTGAGGTTGATGTACATCAGCAGATCGAGCAGCCGGCTGCCCACGACGACCAGATCGCTCATCTCCGCCGGGGTCGCCAACGCCGCGGCCTCGGCCAGCACCGCCTGGGCGGAACCGTGGATCGCGCCGATCAGCATCGGCAGCGGCAGCCGGTCCTCGGCGTGGCGTTCGGCGACCGGGGCGACGAAAGCGGCGATCTCGGCGCGAGTGAACTCCCGGTCGGCGGCGATGGCCTCCAGGACCGCGCGGCCACAGGCGTAGATCGTCGGCAGCACCTCGGCGTTGAAGTGCCCGTCGGGTAGTTCGGCCGGTGCGGCGCTGTCGAGGCCTTCGGCCAGGATGCGCTCGGCGATCTGGTTCCACCGGGAGAGCAGGCGGGTCGTGAGGGCAGTGGACGACGCAGGACTATCGACGAGCATGAGGCCGATTGTGCCGTACGACAGGCCGCCATAGGTGTCCTGCAGTCGATCGTGACAGATCTTGTCGCGGGCGACGAAGTCTGCTCGGAATTCTCGGTCGCCTGTGCAGTGACGGGGGTGTGTCGGGGGTCATACATTCGCTGATCAGTGCCTCCGGATCCTCGGCGGCACGAACAGGAAGTGAACCCATGTCTGCAACGACGCACATGCTGCGGCGCGCGCTGCGCGGGTCGGCGCTGGCCGCGGCACTGACCGCCACGGTGGCGTTCGGTGCCACCCCGGCGCAGGCCGAGCCGCCGCTGGAGCCGACCCTCGAATCGCTGGCCGCCTATTTCGACGCCGCCGCGCCGATGACCCCGCAGGGCCGGCCCACCACCATCGCCGCAACCGGGAGTGCCTCGGGCAGCGGATCCGGCAGTTCCGCCGGATCGTCGGTGTCCAGCCGGGCCACCGACACCGTCGGCGAGGGGCCGACCCAGAGCGCTCCGCTGGCCGCTTTCGCCTACGGGCTGCTGCATCCCGATATCGCACCGCCGGCCACCAACCGGTGGGACTGCGCACCGGCCTCCGCACAGGCCCGTCCGGTGGTGCTGCTGCACGGCACCTGGCTCAACGCCTACGACACCTTCTCCTATCTCGCCCCGAAGGTGGCCGACACCGGCCGCTGCGTGTTCGCGCTGAACTACGGGCGCTCCGGCCTGCTCGAGGGCGGTGGCCTCGGTGCGATCCTGCCGGGCCGCTACGGTGTCGGGCCGATGGCCGAATCCGCCCGGCAGGTGGCGGTGTTCGTGGACCGGGTGCTGGCCGCCACCGGTGCCGAGCAGGTCGACATCATCGGCCACTCGCAGGGCGGCACGATCGCTCGTCAGTACATGAAGTTCGAGGGCGGTCACGGCAAGGTCGGCAAGCTCATCACCTTCGGCGCCACCCATCACGGCACCTCGCTGATGGGTATGGCGACGCTGGGCCGGATGATCAACAACCTGGGCATCGACATCCTCGGCTTCTATCGGCCGATCGTCGGCGAATCGAATATCGAGCAGGCCGTCGGATCACCGTTCTACGGGCCGCTCAATGCCGGCGGCGACACCCTGCCCGGCGTCGAGTACACCGCGGTCGGCACCCGCTACGACGAGGTGACCAACCCCTACGACTGGACCTTCCTGCGACCGGGCCCGGACGCCCCGGTCGACAACATCACCCTGCAGGCGGGCTGTGAACAGGACCTGTCGGATCACCTGACGATGATGTATTCGCCGCGCGCGGCCTCGATTGCGCTGCGTGCCCTGGATCCGGCCGCGCATCCGCAACTGGACTGCACGTTCAACCCGTGGTTCATCGGCGGAAGCGGCCGCCTGTGACGAGTACCGCCGTCGAATCGTTCCCCCGGGTGCAGTCGTCGTCCGGGGGAACCACCCCGCTGCTGCCCGGGCAGGATCCGTTCTGTGCCGTTCCCGACGACCTGGCCGCGGCCGCACCGGGCACCGTCTTCCGGGCTCGGCGGGTCGAGATCGCCCTGTTCGGCCTGATCCGGCAGGACGTCACCGCCTGGCAACTGCTCTACCGGACCTGCGACCTCGACGGCGTGCCCGAGGTCGCCCTGACCACCGTGCTGCTGCCGCCCGGCCCGGCGCCGGTGGCCGGGCGACAGCTGGTGTCGTTCCAATGCGCCATCGACGCCGTCGCGGCGAAGTGTTTTCCCTCGTATGCGCTGCGCCGCGGCACCTGGGCGCCGGGCGCCATCGCGGTGCTGGAACTGCCGATCATCGCCCTGGCGCTGCAGCAGGGCTGGGCGGTGTCGATACCCGATCACGAAGGCATGGACGGCCGGTTCGGTGTGGCCCGGGAGCCCGGCTACCGGGCCCTCGACGGGATCCGCGCCTGCCTGAACCACGCCGAGACCGGGCTGCGGCCGGACACGCCGGTCGGGTTGTGGGGGTACTCCGGCGGCGGACTGGCGACGGCGTGGACCGCCGAGCTGGCGGCCGAATACGCGCCCGAGCTGACCGTGGTCGGCGCCGTCGCCGGGGCTCCGGTCGGGGATCCGGCGGCCGCCTTCACCCGGTTGAACGGCGGCATGTTCGCGGGTTTCGCGGCCGTGTTCACCGCCGGCCTCTGCCGCGCCTATCCGGAGCTGGCGGAGCTGCTGGGCAGTTCGCTCGACGAGCGCTATCGGGGATGGCTCGCCGAGACCGAACGCCGCAGCACCTTCGCCCTGCTGGGACGGTTCGCACGCCGGGACATCCATCGGCATCTGCGCGACGGCCTGCCGGATCTGCTCGCCCAGCCGGTGCTGCGGCGGGTGCTGGCCGATATCGAACCGGGCAGGCGGGCACCGGCGATGCCGATGCTGGTGGTGCAGAGCATCGCCGATGAGGTGATCGCGGTGGCCGATGTCGATGCCCATGTCCGGCGGTATCTGGCCGCGGGCGCCCGGGTGCAGTACGTGCGGGTCCGCCGCGGTTCGCATCTGCCGCTGGAGTTCCTGGCCGCGCCGCGCTCGGTCGCCTGGCTCGCCGACCGGTTCGCCGGGCGGCCGGTCACCGGTGGCGTCGAGACGGTCGACTCACTGGCCCGGAGTCCGCAGACCTGGCCGGACCATCTCCGGTTCGCCGCCCTGAGCGCCCGGATGCTGTTCGGCCGCCGCCGACCGTGACGATCAGCCGGGCGTAGTCGCGCCGGAGATCCGCTCGTCGACGCTGTGGATGCGGGCCTCACGGCCGGCTTCGACGACGCGCGGTTCTACTGGTGCGACCGTGATCGGCTGGGTGCGGCTCGGCCCCGAGGCGGGTGTCCGGTATTCGGCGGTGGTCCTGTCGTCGGGCACGGGGGACCGCTACCTACTGCGCGGAGGTCCCCCGTGCACTGGGATGGCCATCGGTGTTTTCGGCACCGTCGGGATCAGGTCGTGGCTTCCGAGGGCCGGTAGGTTGCGCCGGGCGCCGGTTCGCCGTTGTCGGCGCAGTGACGTTCCCGCGGTGGTGCGCCGACCTGGAGGACCTCCGGGTTGGCGTGGTCCACCTGCAGGGTGACGTGCTCGATGTGGTGGTCGCGGGACAGCATCGCGGAGACGTCTTCACGTACCGCGTGGCAGTCGAAACCGGACTCCACCAGCACGTGGGCCGACAGTGCCGGCGAGCCCGAGGTGATCTCCCAGATGTGCAGGTCGTGTACCTCGGTGACACCGTCGCGCGCGGCCATATCGCGGCCCACCTGCTCGGGGTCCAGATATTCCGGCGCCGCCTCCAGGAAGATCCGGCTGGAGGCCCGGATCAGGCCGACGCCCGCCTTGGTCATCAGGGCCACCACGATCAGGGTGGCGATCACATCGGCCCGGGCCCACCCGGTCAGCATGATCACCAGACCGGCGACCGCGGTGGCGATGAAGGCGAACAGGTCGTTGAGGATGTGCTGGAAGGCGCCTTCGACGTTGAGGCTGGATCGGTCGGCCCGGCTGATCATCCAGGTGGCCAGCAGGTTGACCGCGACCCCGGCCAGCGCGGTGATCAGCACCGGCAGCCCGTGCACGTCCGGCGGGGCGAACATCCGGCGGATCGCCTCGTAGGTCAGCCAGGCCGCGAGCAGCAGCAGGGTCAGGCCGTTGGCCTGGGCGGACAGGATCTCCACGCGCTTCCAGCCGAAGG
Source organism: Nocardia sp. KT25-26 (assembly GCF_056627695.1). Lineage (NCBI taxonomy): Bacteria > Bacillati > Actinomycetota > Actinomycetes > Mycobacteriales > Nocardiaceae > Nocardia > Nocardia sp. KT25-26. Next base: position 1,722,116 of record NZ_CM152813.1, read on the forward strand.
TCATCCGGCCCGCCGCCGGCCGGGCGGCCAACCGGATCGCGGCCAGGGCCAGCGCGATCGCCGCGGCATCGGTGGTCATATGCGCGGCATCGGAGAGCAGCGCCAGCGATCCGGCGATCAGCCCGACGATCACCTCGCCGATCAGGAACGCCACGATCACGGCCAGCGCACCGGCCAGCCAGCGCCGGTCGCTGTCGGCGCTCACCGCGTGGGTATGCGTGTGATCGTGCGAATGTCGGGCACCCATGGCTTCACCTCTCTCGTAGAACCGCCGCCATGGTATGCACGAATCGCTATGTATTCAATTCAGCCATCTCGTCCTCGTCCGGCCACCGGTCGGCGATGACCAGACGACTGCAGGCGTACTGCAGCGCGATCAGTTCGTAGGGGTAGGTCGGCCAGAGGGATATCGCACCGGTGGCGCGGTCGATCACATACACCGAACCGCCGACCGGTCGCGGATGTGGCGGGACGGCCTCGCCCGGTGCCGGTGCGGGTACCGCGAACACCGCGAAACCGTCGTCGAACTCGAGGATTCGCCGTTCGGTGCCGGGGGTGGGCGGCGGCAGTTGCCGATCGGCGACGTGGCCCGCTTCGGCCTCGTCGACCGGGATCTGTGCGTCGGTCGGGTATGCGTGGATGTCCAATGTGTCGACGGCGGCCCGGTCGACAACGGCCGCCCAACTCCTCGGCTCCCGATTCTTGCGCAGTCGCCCCGTCGGTGGGGGCGCTGCGGTGAATCGGCGTGTTTCGATGTGAATTCACTCGATGTGATGTCATTCACATCGGGTGCTGCGATATCCGAGTATGGGAGAAGTTCGCAGAATCGATCGACGTGACAATGCCTGTGGTGCCCGGTGTGCCGGGCTGTGCACGCGAGCCGGCCTCGCAGCGGTGCTGGAATCCGAGCATCGGCTGCTCTACTGGCGGGCGCTGCGCGGACTGGGCGATGCTGGCGCAGCCGAACAGGTCGTGCAGGAGACCCTGTTGCGGGCCTGGCGGGCCTGCGCCACCTTCGACGCGGACCGTGGCGCGCTACGGACCTGGCTGCTCGCCATCGAGCGCAATGTCCTAATCGATACCCACCGGGCCCGGGCGATCCGGCCGGTGGCGGTCGGCTGGGATGAGGCCGGGGAAGCGGAGGCGCATCGGTGCAGCAGCCCGGACTTCGTGGACGGGCTGGTGGACGGGATGTTGATCACCCAGTTGCTCGACCGGCTGCCGCCGCCGCAGCGGGCCGCCGTGGTGGAGGTGATCCTGCGCGATCGTGGGTACCGGGAGGTGGCGGCCGACTTCGGGGTCCCGGTGGGCACGGTGAAGACCCGGGTGCACTACGCCCTGCGGTCGCTGCGCCGGTTGCCGGAGGTTGCCTGATTCCGGTCCGGATGTCCGTACTGGGCGTCTGACCATTGACTATCGGTTGTCACAGTTCGATAACTGTGCTTGCTCTGTGCTTTCTTCTGGGGCAACAGTGAACCACTGGGTTTGGTGTTACCACTGGGAAGGGAGGGGCGTTCCGTCTCCCGGAATGCCGACCGACATGAAACCGATGATCACCAGAACCACCGGCTTCGGATCCGCCTGTGCCGCCACGTTCGCGCTGGTACTCGCCGCCGCCGTGGCACCCGCCGCACACGGCGAGACCGCACCGGCCGAAACCGATACGGCCCGGCTCGCCGGCTTCACCGTCTTCCTCGATCCCGGCCACCAGGGCACCGAGCACAACGAGGACCTCACCCGACAGGTGGACAACGGCCGCGGTGGCACCAAGGACTGCCAGACCACCGGGATGACCACGGTCGACGGCGTGCCCGAGCACACCGTCAACTGGCAGGTCACGCAGCTGGTGCGGACCGCGCTGGAAGACCTCGGCGCCCGCGTGGTGCTCAGCCGGACCGACGACACCGGCTGGGGCGGCTGCATCGACGAACGCGCCCGCGCCGCCGGACGGTCCGGGGCATCCCTCGCGGTGAGCATCCACGCCGACAGTGCGCCACCGGAGCACCGGGGCTTCCACCTCATCGTGCCCGAATTGCCCCTGCCGGACCCCGCCGCCGACCTGGCGCAGTCGGTTGCCGGGCGGGCCGCCACCGAGACCATGCGGGCGGCCTACCGTGCCGCCGACATCCCGCCCGCCCCCTACGCCGGCCCGGACGGGATTCTGACCCGCACGGACATCGCCGGCCCCGCCCTGACCACCGTGCCGCTGGTGTTCGTGGAAATGGGCAACGGCGCCAACCCCGAGGACGCCGCGCTGCTGGTGTCCCCGGAAGGACAGCTGCGGCACGCCGTCGCAATCACCACCGGCATCGCCGGCTACCTCCTCGACGTCCCGATCCCGGATACGGTGGACCGGGCCGTCGCCCCGATCCCGGCCCCCGCCGGTGAGCGGACACCGGAGCCCGCCGTCCCGGAGCCCGCGCCCGCCCCGCTGCCCGCGTCCGGCGGCGAAACCCCGGCCACCCCGGAAGCCGCGCCGGATCCGGCTCCTCCGGTTGCGGACCCGGTGCCCCCGGCGGAACCGGAGTCGCCCCTTGTCGAGCCGCCCGGTGCCTCGGCGGTTCCGGCGCCCGGCGCGGTGGATGCGCCCGGCGGTCCCGCCCCGGCACCCGGTGTCGCACCTGCGGACTCCGCCGGCACCGAGCCCGAAGCGGCTGCCCCGGTAGGCGATGTCACCCCGGAGGGCGAGGCACGAGAACCTGCCCAGGGCACTGCACCCTCACCCGGCGGACCCGACCGTCCTGCCACCGGAGCAGATCCCCTGCCCGCTACCCCGATCGTCGTTCGGGACGAGACGGAGCCCGCACCACCAGCAGCCGTGCCACCTGCAGCATCACCGGACTCCAGCACCCGGTCCGACCGACGCCCCGCGGCCGGGACCGAGCCACCGGCGCTCGCGGCCGCACCGTCGGACGACGCGGCGACCGGATCATCGGAGGCCCCGTTCTCGCTGGGGTCGTCGGTCCCGGCGGAGCCGGAGGGTGCTGCTGCGGAGCAGGCGCCGTCCGGGTCGGGAGATCCGTCGGTTTCGCTGGGATCGTCGGTCCCGGCCGAAGTGTCCGGTGACGAGGGTGCGAAGCAGGGTGATGTCGGGGCCGGGTCTTCGGAGGTGCCGTTCGAGCTGGGGTCTTCGGTGCCGGCGGAGTCGGAGGGTGCTGCTGCGGAGCAGGTGCCGTCCGGGTCGGGCGAAACGGGATCGGGGGACGTGCCGTTCTCTCTGGGCTCATCCGTGCCGGCCGAGGTGGCCGATGCCGGTGACCGGGCCGCGGAGCCGGGCGTGGCAGGCGGATCGTCGGAAGCGCCGTTCTCGCTGGGTTCGTCGGTCCCGGCCGAGGTGGCCGGTGATGAGGGTGTGGGGCAGGGTGATGTCGGGGCCGGGTCTTCGGAGGTGCCGTTCGAGCTGGGTTCTTCGGTGCCGGGACGGTCCGGGCCGCCACCGGTGCGCATTCCCTCGCCGGACGAGGTGCGGCCGGAACCGGCGAGTCTGCGGCCGCCCGGTGGGGGGGCGGACCCCGCGCCGCAGTCGGAGGTGCCGGAGCGGCCTGTGCCACAGCCACGAACCGCGCCGGTCGTGCCGCAGCCGGAGGCCGAGGCACCGGAGGCCGACAGCGGTTCGGGAGTGAGCGACCTCGGCGGCCCGATCATGCGGGTGGTGGAACTTCTGATCCCGCTGGCCGGTTCGCTCGGCATGGACGACTCCCAGATCACCGGTGAGCTGATCGACCTCGCCTACGCCCTGGCCGGCGTGCTGTTCACCGCCGTCACCGACTGATCCCGGTGGGCCGGAGGCGGTAGCGGAGCGTAACCACGCAGGCCCTCGGGGGTCAGTCGCATCGAACACCGACTGATCCCGGTGGGCCGGAGGCGGTAGCGGAGCGTAACCACGCAGGCCCTCGGGGGTCAGTCGCATCGAACACCGACTGATCCCGGTGGGCCGGAGGCGGTAGCGGAGCGCAACCACGCAGCTCGGTTCCCGGTGGCGGCGCTCACCCGGGGCTCACGGGGCGGGAACGGTGTCGGCCGGATGCCGCAGAATGGTCGGGTGATTCCAGTTGTGATCGTCGCCGGATATCTCGGGTCGGGGAAGACGACCCTGCTCAATCACCTGCTGCACGACGAGCGCGGCACCCGGATCGGTGTCGTGGTGAACGACTTCGGGGCGGTGAACATCGACTCGATGCTGGTGGCCGGTCAGGTCGACGCCATGGTGTCGCTGGGTAACGGATGCGTGTGCTGCGCGGTCGATGTCAGCGAACTCGACGACCTGTTCGCCCGGCTGTCCCAGCCGCGCAGCGGTGTCGATGTGATCGTGGTGGAGGCCAGCGGGCTGGCCGAACCGCGCAACCTCATTCGGATGGTGGTCGGCAGTGACAATCCCCGGATCCGCTACGGCGGCCTGATCGAGGTCGTCGACGCCGAACAGTTCCCGGAGACCGGTGACCGGCATCCGGAACTGTGGTCGCATCTGCAGCTCGCCGACCTGGTGGTGCTCAACAAGGCCGATCGGGTGTCCCCGGAGCAACTCGCCCGACTGTGCACCCGGATCGTCGCGCACGCCGGCCAGGTCCCGGTGCATGCGACCACGCACGGCCGGGTCGACCCGGCCCTGCTGTTCGACGAACCGCCGCGGGACCGGACCCCGGGCGCGCGGCAGCTCAGCTTCGACGAACTGCTGCGCGAACAGGACCACGACCACTCCGCCCCGGACCACCGGCACCTGCACGACGAATACACCTCGGTGTCGTTCAGCACCGAACAACCCCTCGATCCGCGCGCCCTGATCGGTTTCCTGGAGGACCCGCCGCCCGGCGTGTTCCGCGCCAAGGGAGTCGCCGGGTTCGGCGTCTCCGGTGAGCAGCGCAAATTCGTGTTCCACCTGGTCGGTCGGCATATCGAGGTGACACCGGGTACCTGGTCCCGGGGTGCGGCCCGCACCTCCGATCTCGTCCTGATCGGTACCGGCCTGGACACCGACGCCGCCTACGACCGGCTACGCGAGACCGTCCACGCCGGTCCCGATCCCCTCGACGAACAGTCGATGCTCAGCGTGTGGCGGTATGTCGCGCACTGAGCTGCGGTTCAGCCGCAGGCGTTGACCCACTCCGACATGCCGTCGGCGAACAGTTGCCGCTTCCAGATCGGCACCTCGTGTTTGATCCGGTCGACCAGCTCGGCGCAGGTCGTGAACGCTTCGGCGCGGTGCGGCGCCGCGACCGCCACCACGATCGCGAGATCGCCGACCGTCAGCGATCCGATCCGGTGCACGGCGGCGACCGGCAGACCGGCCGCCGCGGCCACCTCGGCGCAGCAGTCCCGCAGGAACCGGTCCGCCTGCGGGTGCGCCGAGTACTCCAGTGCCGAAACCTGCTGGCCACCATCGTGGTTGCGCACCTTGCCGGTGAACACCACCACCGCGCCGTGTTCCGCCCCGGTGACCGCGGCTTCGGCGGCAGCCGGTTCGAGCGGATGTTCGCTGATCGCGGTGAGCCGGACGAGCGAGTTGTCAGTCATGGTGTCCGCCTCCGGAAACTTGGGCGAGCAGATGGTCCAGCAGCGGTTCCAGTACGGCGATGCCGTCCTTCACCCCGCCGGGGGAGCCGGGCAGGTTCACGATCACCGAGCGCCCGGCCAGGCCGGCGACGCCCCGGGACAGCGCCGCGAGCGGGAATTTCGCGGTGCCCCGCTGCCGGATCGCTTCCGCGACACCGGGCAGTTCCCGGTCGAGAATCGCCAGGGTGGCCTCGGGTGTACTGTCGGCAGGCGCAGCGCCGGTGCCACCGGTGGTGATCACCAGATCGGGCTGCGTGCCGAGCGCATCGGCCAGCCCGGCCGCAATGTCGGCATCGGCGTAGACGAGTGGTCCGCGCACCGAGAACCCTTCCCGGGCCAGCCATTCGGCAAGTTTCGGGCCGGTGGTGTCGGCCCGGGTGCCGGCCGCGGCCCGGGTGGAGGCAACCAGAACGACGGCCGACCGGGTCGCATCGGCGTCGAACCGGTCGGGCGCGGTCTGGGCCGCCGCCGGGTGCATGCCCGCGCCGGCCGTCGGCCGAACCCAATGTCCGCGCTTACCACCCTCTTTGGTGAGCAGCCGGACACCGTTCAAGGTGGCGGCCGGATCCACGGCCTTGACCATGTCGTGCAGAGTGAGACCGGCCACCGCCACCGCGGTGAGCGCCTCCATCTCTACGCCGGTCGGCCCCTTGGTCTTCGCGGTGGCCTCGATGGTGATGGTGTCCGCGGTGAACCCGAACTCCACCTTCACCGACGACAACGCCAGCTGGTGGCACAGCGGAATCAGTTCGGAGGTGCGTTTGGCGCCGCCGATTCCGGCCAGCCGCGCCGTGGACAGCACATCCGCCTTCGGCATGTCGTCGGCCCGGACCAGCGCCACCACCTCGGCGGTCGTCTGCAGCTCGCCGGCGGCGACCGCGATCCGGGCGGTATCGCTCTTGGCGCTCACATCGACCATGCGGGCGCGACCTTCCCGGTCGACATGGGACAGTTCGTTCACAGCGACCACACTCGCACAGTCGATTCGGCCGGCAGTTCGGTGACCTCGGCGGGTATGTCGATCAACACATCCGCCTGGGCCATTGCCGCGATGAGATGGGAACCGGGGCCGGACACCAGGTCGACGGCCTCGGGCCGGTCCGGTTCGCCGACCAGCCGCCCGCGGAGGAACTGCCGACGCCCGGCCGGGGAACGCACGGGCTCCTGCAGCGGCAACTCCCAGCGCCGGGCGGGTGGCAGGCCCGCCAGTTCGCGCAGAGACGGCCGGGCGAACACCAGATAGGACACCACCGTGCTGACCGGGTTACCGGGGAAGCTCAGAATCGGCACCCCGTGCAGCACCGTGTAACCCTGCGGCCCGCCCGGCTGCACCGCCACCGGCCCGAAGGTGCCGCCGAGCGGGCGCAGCACATCCTTTACCACCTCGAAATCGCCCTGCGAGACGCCGCCTGAGGTGAACACCACATCGGCGGCGCCGGTGGCGGTCTTCAGCAGGTTCTCGAATTCGCCGGGGTCGTCGCTGCTGTGCAGCACCTCGACCACGGAGACGGCATCGGCCCGCAGCGCGGCGGCCAGCGCGATCCCGTTCGAGTCGTAGATCTGGCCGGGCGCCAGCCGGGTACCCGGCGGCATCAGCTCGTCCCCGGTGGTGATCACCGCGGCCCGCACCGTCGGCCGCACCGGGATCTCGGGCAGGCCCACCGCGGCGAGCGCGGCGATGTGCCGCGGGGCCAGTACCGTTCCGGCCGCCGCCAGCGGTGCGCCGGCCCGCACATCGGTTCCCGGCTCCCGGACGAACTCCCCGGCGGAGCGTCCACGCTCCACGACGATATCGGTGCCCTCGGCCCGGACGTCTTCGACCGGTACCACGCAATCCGCACCCGGCGGAATCGGAGCGCCGGTCATCACCTTCCAGGCGGCGCCGACCGGCAACGGCGCCTCGCCCGGAGCGCCCGCGGGCACCACCCCGGCGACCGGCAATCGAGCCGGAACGGTCGCGACGTCGGCGGCCCGGACCGCATAGCCGTCCATGGCGGAATTCCGGAACACCGGCAGGTCGATCGGGGCTGCGACATCCTCGGCCAGGGTGCGGCCGAGCGCTTCGGCCGGCGGTGCCGGCACCGCGGTGCGCGCCGCCAGCGGGCGCAGCAGGTGGGCGACGGTGTCGCGGTAGTCGTCGACGCTACGGACCGGGGGTCCGCCGGAGCGGGAACTCATGCGACCAGCCTAGGCCGTGCCGCGTGCCCGGTGCGTGCTCGCACCCGGCATTTTCTCACCGCCCGGCCCGCCGTGCAGTGAGGTGGATACGAGGCATAATGGACGGATGACGCTCGTCGATATGGGGATTCCCGCCGTACGGTCCGGGCGACCCGATTCGGCGGGTCGTCCCGAAACTCCGCTGCTGGTGGACCGGTTCGGCCGGGTCGCGCGGGACCTGCGAGTGTCGATCACCGAGAAGTGTTCGCTGCGCTGTACTTACTGCATGCCCGAGGAGGGGCTGCCCGCCATTCCGCGCGACGAACTGCTCTCCGCCGCGGAAATCGCCCGGCTGGTCGCTCTCGCCGTGCGTGAGCTCGGGATCCGCGAGGTCCGGTTCACCGGCGGTGAACCGCTGATGCGCCGCGACCTGGAACAGATCATCGCCGGCTGTCACGAGCGGGTGCCCGAGGTGCCCCTGGCCATGACCACCAACGGGATCGGCCTGGAACACCGGGCCCGCGGGCTGGTCGACGCCGGACTGGGCCGCGTCAATGTTTCACTCGACACCGTGGACCGGCTCGGTTTCGCGAAACTCACCCGCCGCGACCGCCTCGATTCGGTGCTGGCCGGAATCCGGGCCGCCCGCCGGGCCGGGCTGGCGCCGATGAAGGTCAACGCGGTGCTGATGCGCGAAAACCTCGACGGTGCACCGGATCTGCTGCGCTGGTGTCTCGACGAGGACTGCGAACTGCGGTTCATCGAAGAGATGCCGCTGGATGCCGACCACGAATGGGCCCGCAATCAGATGGTCACCGCCGCTGAACTTCTCGACGTGCTCGGCACCCGTTTCGACCTCACCCCGATCGGTCGCGCCGATCCCGCGGCGCCCGCGGAGAAATGGCTCGTCGACGGTGGCCCGGGCACCGTCGGCATCATCGCGACTGTCACCCGGAAGTTCTGTGCCGACTGCGACCGCACTCGGCTGACCGCCGACGGCATGCTGCGCTCCTGCCTGTTCAGCGATCAGGAGTTCGACGTACGTACCGCCCTGCGCTCCGGCGCCGACGACGACGAACTCGCCGAGATCTGGCGTGGTGCGATGTGGCAGAAGTGGGCGGGCCACGGCATCGACGCCGCCGACTTCGTGCCCCCGCAACGGACGATGGGAGCCATCGGTGGTTGAGGTCCGCTATTTCGCCGCCATCGCCGACGCCGTCGGCAAGACTGCCGAATCACTCGAACTGCCGCCCGAGGCGACGGTCGCCGACCTGCGAGCCGCCCTGACCGGCACCTACGGCACCGACCTGGACAAGATGCTGAGTGTCTGCGCCTACCTGGTCGGTGACGAACTCACCCGCGACCCGGCCACGCGCCTGACCGACCGGGTCGACGTCCTCCCACCGTTCGCCGGCGGCTGACCGGTCACCGCCACCAGGTGTCCAGCGGCGTCACCGGGACGGTGCGCTTGTGCCGGGTGTTGGTGTAGATCCGCTCGATCCGCTCGGTCACCGCGTCGGTGACCGGCCTGCCCTCGAGATAGTCGTCGATTTCGGTGTAGCGCAGGCCCAGGGCCTCCTCGTCCGGGAGGGCGGGGCGGTCGTCCTCCAGATCGGCCGTCGGGACCTTCGACCAGATGCTCGCCGGTGCGCCGAGTTCCTGCAGCAGGGCGGCGCCCTGGCGCTTGGTGAGACCGGTCAGCGGGGTCAGGTCGACACCGCCGTCACCGAACTTGGTGAAGAAGCCGGTGACCGCCTCGGCGGCATGGTCGGTGCCGACGACGAGCAGGTTCTCCTCGCCGGCCAGGGCGTACTGGACGACCATGCGTTCGCGGGCCTTGATGTTGCCGCGGACGAAATCACGCAGCCGGGCCCGCCCGGCCGCCCGGGCGACCTCGTCGGCCACCGCATTCGCACCGGGCCGCACATTGACCACCACGGACCGGTCCGGCTGAATGAACTTCAGGGCGACCTGCGCATCGTGCTCGTCGGCCTGGACACCGTAGGGCAGCCGGACGGCCAGGAATTCGGTGTCGTGGCCTTCGGTGCGCAGCTCCTCGGCGGCGAGCTGGCACAGCCGCCCGGTGAGGGCGCTGTCCTGGCCGCCGCTGATCCCGAGGACGAAGCCCTTCGCAGGTGTGGCCTGCAGGTAGTCCTTCAGGAAGTCGACCCGGCGCCGGACCTCCGCTTTCGGCTCGATATCGGACTGCACGCCGAGTTCGGCGATGATCTGTTCCCGCAGCGTCCCCATGGCGGTCCACTCTACTGCGGCGGCCGCTCCGATGTCGGTGCTGTCGCCGAGCTCGCGGCCGACGGCACCAGGGACCGCACCAGGTACTCCCAGTTGTCGCCGATCCGGTCCCGGCTGTAGCCGAGGACGTGCTGTTGATGGGTGACAAGTCCGGCCCCGAGGGTGGCCAGCAGCGTATCGGCCAGCAGTCCGGTATCGACGGGGACGTCGGCGGCTCGCAGCAGCATCATCAGATGTGCCTTCTGCAGGGCGTACGGGTCACCGCTGTAGCGGCCTTCGCCGAGTTCCGCGGCCCGGTGCAGATCGCCCTCCACCTCGATGTCGAGCAGCCGGGCGCGGCCGTACGCCACCAGCCGCTCGACCGCCGGTGCGCCCGGGCCCAGCGGCGGCGGGCCGAACATGAATGCGGCCTGGAACTTGCGCTCGGAGTGGTCGAGCAGCGCCAGCATCAGCCCGGTCCGGGTGCCGAAACGGCGGAACACCGTGCCCTTGCCGACGCCGGCCCGGCGGGCCAGCGCATCCATGGTCAGATTGTCGGCGCCCTGTTCGCGCACCAGCTGCTGGGCGGCGTCGAGCAGCAGCTTGCGGTTGCGTGCCGCATCGGCCCGCTCGACCGGCTCGTCGACCGGGATCAGCGAGGTGCCGGGACCGGGCAGGATCGGCGGACTCGGTTCGTCGGCCGATGGCGTGGGGGAGGTCACAGGGTTCACGCGGGCTCCGAGGGAAGTATTCGGACTGCGGTCCGGTTATTGTCTGATGAAACTTCGGACACCCCACTGAGTACACCAGGAGTCGCCATGAGCCAGACCCGCATCCTCGTTCTCGTCGGTAGCCTGCGTGCCGCCTCGATCAACCGGCAGCTCGCCGAGGCTGCGGTGCAGACCGCTCCCGAGGGCGCCGAACTCCGCATCTACGAAGGTCTCGGGGACATTCCCTTCTACAACGAGGACATCGACGTCCCCGGTTCCGTGCCGGCGGCCGCCGAGGCGCTGCGGGCCGCCGTGGCCGAGGTGGACGGCCTGCTGCTGGTGACCCCGGAATACAACGGCACGCTGCCCGCTGTCCTGAAGAATGCGATCGACTGGATCTCGCGCCCGTACGGCGCGGGTGCCATCCGCGGCAAGTCGGTCGGCGTGATCAGTGCGTCGATCAGCCCGCGGGCCGCCGAATGGTCGCACGGCGATGCAGTGAAGGCCGTCGGCGTGGCGGGCGGTGCCGTCGTGGCGGCGGCCGGCGCGCGGTTCGGCGGGATCGGCGAGCGGTTCGGCGAGACCCATCCGCGCGAGGATGCCGAGGCGCTGACCCAGCTCGGTGGGGCTGTGCACGAACTCCTCGTCGCCGCCCGGGAAGGTGTGACCACCGCCTGACCGCTCCGGGGTGAAGACGGCAGGGCCTGTCGCCCGCCGGACCGAACCGTGGGAGTAGAGTCGACAGGTGCCGAAGGGGCGCCGCGTCCGGAAGGATGCGGCGCCCTTTCGCTGTGCTCGTGGGGGTCCGTGCGACGCGCCGCCACGGTGCCGCCCGGCGTGTCGGCATGGGTTTGCTGGACGCTCGCTCTGGGGTTCATAGTGATCTGTGACACGTCGTGAGCTGGGGCGGAATCGAGCGTCCTGGGACTTACCTCCGCGGAATTCCATCTTTGTGACTCGCAACATCTCGTGTTGGGTGATTCTGTCGGCCACTAGGTGTAGTGTCTTCGGTACTGGAACGCGATACGGAGTCAGCGCCGTTCGGGCCCGCCGGGAAGGGGTGCGAACAGGGGTTTCCGTGGCCGATCCAGGAGTTTGCGCAGTTGACGTAGGACCGTGCACTGCATACGGATCACCAGGAGGGAACTCGATGACCATCACCGTGTACACCAAGCCCGCTTGCGTCCAGTGCAACGCCACCTACAAGGCCCTCGACAAGGTGGGCGTCGACTACCAGGTGGTCGACATCTCCACCGACGCCGAGGCGCGCGACTATGTCATGGCCCTGGGCTACCTCCAGGCGCCGGTCGTGGTGGCCGGCGATGACCACTGGTCGGGCTTCCGCCCGGATCGCATCAAAGCTCTCGCCGTCGCCGCGGCTTGACCTCGGGAGGTGACATGTCCCCCCGAACAACCGATCAGGAAGCGGGGGGCCTTGTCTACTTCTCCAGTGCGTCGGAGAACACCCACCGCTTCGTCGAGAAGCTGGGACTACCGGCCACACGCATACCACTGCACACCGCCGACTCGCTGCGGGTCGACGAGCCCTACGTGCTGATCTGCCCCACCTATGGGGGTGGCCGGCACGTGCTGGGCAGTCGGCAGCACGGCGGCGCCGCGGACCGGCCCGACAAGGCCTTCGTCCCGCGGCAGGTCGCGAAGTTCCTCAACGACCCGCACAACCGTGCCCTGCTGCGCGGTGTGATCGCGGCCGGCAACACGAACTTCGGGGAGACCTTCTGCTATGCGGGTGAGGTGATCTCGCGCAAGTGCGGGGTGCCCTACCTGTATCGCTTCGAACTCATGGGAACCGCTGAGGACGTCGTGCGCGTCCGAGAGGGATTGGGATTGTTTTGGCAACAGCAACGACAGCACCGGCCGGAAAGACAGCTCGCCTAGAGCAGCCGCCGGCTCGCGGCGTCGAGGGTGGGGAAGCCCTCGACTACCACGCGCTCAACGCGATGCTGAACTTGTACGGCCCGAACGGGGAGATCCAGTTCGACAAGGACCGGGAAGCCGCCCACCAGTACTTCCTGCAGCACGTCAACCAGAACACCGTCTTCTTCCACAACCTGGACGAGAAGCTCGACTACCTGGTCGAGGAGAACTACTACGAGTCCGAGGTGCTCGAGCAGTACAGCCGGGAGTTCATCAAGAGCCTGTTCCAGCAGGCCTACGCCAAGAAGTTCCGGTTCCCCACCTTCCTCGGCGCGTTCAAGTACTACACCTCCTACACCCTCAAGACCTTCGACGGTAAGCGCTACCTGGAACGGTTCGAGGACCGCGTCTGCATGGTTGCGCTGACCCTCGCCGACGGCGACGAGATCCTGGCCCGGCAGCTGGTCGAGGAGATCATCGACGGCCGCTTCCAGCCGGCAACGCCGACATTTCTGAATTCCGGAAAGAAACAGCGCGGTGAGCCGGTGAGCTGTTTTCTTTTGCGAATAGAGGATAATATGGAATCCATTGGGCGTTCCATTAATTCCGCTTTGCAATTGTCCAAGCGTGGCGGCGGTGTCGCGCTGTTGCTGAGCAACATTCGCGAGCACGGTGCCCCGATCAAGAAGATCGAGAACCAGTCCTCCGGTGTCATCCCGATCATGAAGCTGCTGGAGGACTCGTTCTCCTACGCGAACCAGCTCGGGGCGCGGCAGGGTGCCGGCGCGGTGTATCTGCATGCGCACCATCCCGATATCTACCGCTTCCTGGACACCAAGCGGGAGAACGCGGACGAGAAGATCCGCATCAAGACCCTCTCGCTGGGTGTGGTGATCCCCGACATCACCTTCGAACTGGCGAAGAAGAACGAGGACATGTACCTGTTCTCGCCGTACGACGTGGAACGCATCTACGGCAAGCCGTTCGCCGATATCGACGTCACCGAGAAATACTACGAGATGGTCGACGACCGGCGGATCCGCAAGTCGAAGATCAAGGCGCGCGAGTTCTTCCAGACCATCGCCGAGCTGCAGTTCGAATCCGGCTACCCGTACATCATGTACGAGGACACGGTGAACCGGTCCAACCCGATCGCCGGCAAGATCACCCATTCGAACCTGTGCTCGGAGATCCTGCAGGTCTCCACCGCCTCGGAGTTCAACGACGACCTGTCCTACGCGAAGGTCGGCAAGGACATCTCCTGCAACCTCGGTTCGCTCAATATCGCCAAGACGATGGATTCCCCCGACTTCGGGCAGACCATCGAGGTGGCCATCCGGGCGCTGACCGCGGTGTCGGACCAGACCCACATCTACTCGGTGCCCTCGATCGAACAGGGCAACAACTCCTCGCACGCCATCGGACTCGGGCAGATGAACCTGCACGGCTACCTGGCCCGCGAACGGGTCCGGTACGGGTCCGAAGAGGGCATCGACTTCACCAACATCTACTTCTACACCGTGGTGTATCACGCTATCCGGGCGTCGAACCGGATCGCGAAGGAGCGGGGTTCCTGGTTCGGCGGGTTCCCCGAATCCAAGTACGCCAGTGGCGAATACTTCGACAAGTACACCGATCAGGCGTGGGAGCCGAAGACCGACCGGGTGCGGCAGCTGTTCGCCGACGCCGGCGTGCACATCCCCACCCAGGCCGACTGGCAGGACCTGAAGGCCTCGGTCATGGAATACGGCCTCTACAACCAGAACCTGCAGGCAGTGCCGCCCACCGGCTCGATCTCCTACATCAACCACTCCACCAGCTCCATCCACCCGGTGGCGTCGAAGATCGAAATCCGCAAGGAAGGCAAGATCGGCCGCGTCTACTACCCGGCGCCCTATATGGACAACGACAACCTCGACTACTACGAGGACGCCTACGACATCGGCTACGAGAAGATCATCGACACCTACGCCGCCGCCACCCAGCACGTGGACCAGGGCCTGTCGCTGACCCTCTTCTTCAAGGACACCGCCACCACCCGCGACCTGAACAAGGCGCAGATCTACGCCTGGCGCAAGGGAATCAAGACCTTGTACTACATCCGGTTGCGGCAGATGGCGTTGGAAGGCACCGAGGTGGAGGGTTGCGTCAGCTGTATGTTGTGAGGTCGGCGCCCGCCGGGTCCCGGGTGAGGTGGTAGCGCCCCACCCGGGTCAGCGGGTGTCGTGAACTGCCCGCCTCCGAGCGAAATCTCGGCCCTCGATCGGGTCGATCCTCGCTCCGAGGCGGGCGTATGTGTATCTGCCGACAGGACGCCGCATCCCAGGGGCTGCTCGCCGGCAGATCAGCTTTTCGAGCCGGCGGCTGCCGGGTCCGCCCTGCGCGTGCATCGGCACCATCGGTTATGCACTCCAGCCGAGGAATTCGTTCAGTGCGGCCGTGCCGACCCGTTCAACTGCGCTTCCGCTGGGACAGCTACCTGTTCAGCGTGAGTGCGGCGCCGTGGTCGGTACTGCGGGACGGGGCGCGGCCCGCCGGTGGTTCCCGCCGTTCATGTGCGAAGCTGATTTCCGGAAGCACCCGCTGCAGCCATCGGGGGCAGGCCCAGGCCGCGGCGCCGGTGACCCGCAACAGCACCGGAAGCAAGACCAGGCGGACCAGGAACGCGTCCAGCAGTACAGCGATACCGAGGATCACGCCCATCTCCTTCGGCGGTAGCGGGCCGGAGAGGGCGAAGGTGAAGAACACCGCGACCATCACACCGCCCGCGGCGAAGATCACCCGGCCGGAGTGGGCGACCGCGCCGACCATGGCTGCGCGGGCGTCGCCGGTGCGTTCCCAGTGTTCCTTGGCCGAGGCCAGCAGGAACACGGTGTAGTCCATGGCGATGGCGAAGATCATCGCGAAGAAGAACACCGGTGCCCAGGCGTCCAGGAAGCCCTGGGATTCGAATCCGAGCAGCCCGGTTGCGAAACCTTCCTGGAAGATCAGCCGCGCGACGCCGAATGCTGCGGCGGTCGACAACAGTCCCGCCAAGGCGCCGAGGAAGGCGATCAGTGGGGCGCGCAGTGCGATCAGCAGCAGTGCGAAGCCGAGCACGGTGATCACCGCGATCACCAGCGGGGTGGACCGGTCGAGCTGTTTCTTCAGATCGATGTTCTCCACCGCGGCGCCGCCGACCAATGCGTCGGACGGCAGTTCGGCGCGGAGCCGGTCGACGGTCGACACCAGTTCTGGATCGGAGGGATCGACCTCCGGGATCGCCTGGATCATCCGTAGTGCGCTGCCGTCGTTGGGTGCGGCGGCCGGAAGTACGGCGGCCAGTCCCGGATCGGCGCGCAGGGTGTGTTCGGCTGCGGCGACCTCACCGGTGGGTACGACGATCTGCAGGGCGCCGGGGGCGCCGGGGCCGAAGGCCTCCTGGACCAGGTCGTAGCCGACTCGGGCGTCGGCGTCTTCTGGGAGCACTTTGATCGACGGCATCGAGGTCTTCGCGCCGAGTAGGGGAGCGGCGAGTGCGATGAGCAGTACCAGCACGGGCAGGCCCCAGCGCAGCGGCTGCCGCCACAGCCGGTCGCCCCAGCGGGCGAAGCGGGGCGACCGGTGGTCGCCGGTGCGCACCCAGGGCAGCGCCAGCCGGTTGATCCGGTGGTCGAGCCGGTGCAGGACCAGCGGCAGCAGGGTCAGGGTGGCGGCGAGGACGAAGACGACCGACAGCATGATGCCGCCGGCCATCGACCGGAACGACGGCGAGGGCACCAGCATCACCGCCGACAGGGAAACCAGCACCGTGGCGCCCGAAAGCAATACCGCCTTGCCTGCGGTGTCCATCGTTTCGGCGACGGCAGCGGTGCGGGACCGGCCCTGTCCCATCCGGGCCGCCCGGTAGCGCACCACCATGAACAGGGCGTAGTCGATGCCCAGGGCGAGCGAGAACATCATGGCGAAATTCATCGCCCAGATCGACACCGGAACCAGTTCGTTGATCAGCACCAGCGAACCCGCCGATGCGATCAGTCCGGCGAGGGTGAGCAGCAGCGGCAGTCCGGCCGCGACGAGCGCACCGAAGGCCAGCACCAGGATGGCGAGGGTCACCGGCCAGGAGATCATCTCCGAGGTGAGCATCGCCTCCAGGTTGGCGGCGTTGAAATCCGACCACAGCATCGATGACCCGGTCGGGTTCACCTGCACGTCCGAGGTCGACAGTGCGCCGAGTTCGTCCTTCAGGTCGGTGGCCACCCGCACCATCTCGTCCGGGCCGACACCGGCCCCGGCCAGCACGACGGCGGTGCCGCCGTCGGGGCTCAGTGTTGCGCCCGGCATCGGGGGAACCACCTCGCCGAGACGGGGCTCAGCGGCCAGCACCTCCTGGATCCGGTCCAGGACCTGGCGCCTGGCGCCCTCGGTCACCGGACCCGAATCGCTGTGCACGACCACCTGGAGCGCATGTCCGGCATTGCCGCCGAAATGTTCCTGAGCGAGCTCGCGTACCTGCACCGACTGGGAGCCGTCGGCCTGCCAGCCCGCGCCGGACAGGTTGTGTTCGACGAAGGGGGCGAACACGCCCAGTCCGACGATGGCCAGCACCCAGGCTGCCGTCACCATCCGGCCGTGGGAGACCACCCACCGGCCGAGCCGGCCGAGTGGTCCGGCCGTTGTGTCATCACCGGTCTCGTGCACCTCGCACCTACCTTTCGTAACCCCCTGGGGGGATGTATGCTGGTGCCGAAGCTAGCATCCCCCCAGGGGGTTGTGCAACGATGGTGGAGTAGAAGGAGGCAGACATGGCCGAGGTCACCGAAACCGGGTTCACCGTGGCGACGACCGTCGACGGGACCTATGCGGAAGTGCTGGAACGAGTGCGGGCAGAGCTGGCCGTCGCCGGCTTCGGGGTGCTCACCGAGATCGATGTCGCGGCGACACTGAAAGCCAAGCTCGGTGTCGATGTCGCGCCCAGGATCATCCTGGGTGCGTGCCGGCCGGAGCTCGCGCATCGGGCGCTCGGGATCGACCCTCGTGTCGCGGCTCTGCTGCCGTGTAACGTCGTCGTGTCGAGTGCCGGACCGGGGTCGACCGCCGTGGAGATCCTGGATCCCGGGGTGATGCCGGAGTTCACCGGCGAGCCGGCGCTCGATGCGGTGGCCGCCGAGGCGCGTGAGCGGCTGGTCGGAATGCTGGACGCCGTGTCCGGCGCCGCGGTGCGCGAATAGATGCCACCGGTGAGTAGTAAGAGGAGTCGACGTCAGTGCAGCTCGAACAGGACGAAGTCAAAGCCGTCGTCACGCGGATGAAGCGGGCGCACGGGCATCTCGCCACCGTCATCCGGATGCTCGAGGACGGGGCGGAATGCGAGGACGTGCTCACCCAGCTCGCCGCGGTGAACAAGGCGCTCAGCCGCAGCGGTTACGCGCTCGTCGCGACCGGGCTGCAGCACTGCATCGCCGCCGACGGCCCGGACAGCGTCGACACCAAGAAGCTCGAGAAGCTGTTCCTGTCGCTGGCCTGATCAGGCAGGCATCCGGCGCACCGTATGCGCGGGTGGCAGCCCGGTGAATTGGCCGGCGGCTGTAGGGGTGCCTGCGGCCGGCTGCACCCACCGTGGCGCTCGAACCTCATGGTGCACACCGGGGAACTGCCGCCGGACGGTCCGGCGGTCAGTGGAGCGCCGGAATGACCTTGCGTTCGAACAGTTCCACGCCGGTGAGGTCGTAGGCCGCTTCGGGGAAGTAACAGATGGTGTAGCCGAGCCCGAGCTCCCCCAGCCGGGACAGGTTCTCCGCGACCCGGTCCGGGGTGCCGACGCCTGGGCTGTTCGCGACCTCCTGGTCGACGTACCCCCGGGCCCGGTCGGCGCCTACGAGCGGTGTCAGCCGGTCGACCACGGCCGCGATCCGGTCGCGGACCTCCCGCTCGGTGTCACCGAGTAGCACATCGACATTGGCGCTGCGGGTGATCGCCGCGAAATCGGTGCCCACCTCGCGGCAATGCTGCTGCAGCACAGCGGATTTGCGGGCGAACTCCTCGGGATCGGCGCCGAAGTTGGTGTAGTTCGCGTGTTCGGCGGCGATCCGCAGGGTCCGCTTCTCGCCGCCACCGGCGATCCAGATCGGGATACCTCCGTTCTGCAGGGGGAGTGGTTGCACGATCGCGCCGTCCACCCGGTAGTGCGTGCCGTCGAACGTGACCGTCCCGTCCTGCCAGGCCCGGCGTATGATCCGGACGCCCTCGTCCAGCCGCTCCAGCCGCTCCCGGGCCGGGGGAAAGCCGTAACCGTAGGCCCGCCACTCGTGTTCGTACCAGCCGGCGCCGATCCCCATCTCGACCCGGCCGCCGGATACGATGTCGACGGTGGCAGCGACCTTGGCCAGGTAGGCCGGGTTCCGGTAGCTCATCGCGGTGCACATCTGGCCGAGGCGCACCCGGTCGGTCACCGCCGCGAACGCCGACATCAGTGTCCAGGCTTCATGGGTGGCCTCCGCGGTGGCCGCGGGGGTGGTGTGGAAATGGTCGTAGACCCAGATCGATGTCCAGTCGGTACCGGCGTCGACGCGCCGCACCAGGTCGCGCAGCACCGTCCACTGCCGTGCGGGATCGATGCCGGCGAGGTCGAGCCGCCAGCCCTGGGGAACGAAGATGCCGAACTGCACCGAAATCCTCCTGGAGTCGTCCTGCGGGGCGCCGCGCATCGTCGGCGCCCGGTCAACTGTTCCCCGGCAGCACCCGCCCGGCAAGCATCTGCCGGGGTTTCGAGTGTGTCCGGTGTCCCACCGGGGTGCGGCGGTGGCGACGGTCACGGTGTGGTACGGCGGTACCGAGGTGAAACCTGATGCCTGCGGATGTATCCTTCGGTTCGGAAGGTGTGCACGCAGCGTGCGCATGCGGAATTCTGTGCGGGCGAGGGTCCGGCAGCGGCGACCAGGAGGTGGTGTTGTATGCGCAGCGAACCTCCCAGTCGAAGGCCGCGCGGCGTCGCCCCCTTCGTCTGTCGATAGTTTGTCCCGGTCGGTGATTCGTCCGGCGTGACAGTCACGTGGTGGTGGACGCCCGCGGTGAGTGCCGCATTCTCGAACCACCTCGCAGTACGGCCCGTCGTCTCCGGCGGTCCGGCTGCCGTTGCGTGAGGACTTCCCATGTCGCAGACCGACCTGATCGACGTGCGCCCGGCCGGGGCGCCGGAATCCGTACCCCCCGAACCAGCCGCACCGGTACCTGCGCCGGAGCCGGTGCCGTCCGTGGTGGACGAGGTCGCCGACGCCGGCGCCGCCGAAGCGCTCGAGGTGCTCGCCGAATCGGTGCGCGACATCGTCGAAACCCACCGGGTGGACGCCGCGCTGCACTGGCTGGACAACCGTCCCCCGCACATCATCGCCGATGCCCTGGCCCGGATGGATGCCGTGCAGGCCGGCGTGGTGTTCCGGCTGCTCGACAAGGACCGGGCGCTCACGGTGTTCGAAGAGCTGGAACCGGTGGACCAGCAGCAGATCCTGGCCGGACTGCGCGACCAGAGCTTCCGCGAACTCGTCGAGGGCATGGACCCCGACGACCGGGCCCGGATGCTGCGCGAAGCACCGGCCAAGGTCGCCAAGAAGGTGCTGGCCGGGCTGAGCCCGCGGGAGCGGCGGATGACCGCCGCACTGCTCGGCTACCCCGAGGGCTCGGTGGGCCGCTACATGACGCCGGAAGTCGTTGCGCTGCCGGATGATCTGACCGTCGCCCAGGCGCTGCAGACGGTGCGGGCCAAGGGCGGCAACGCCGAGACCGTCTACACCCTGCCGGTCGTCGATTGCGGCCGGCGGCTGATCGGGATCGCCGAACTGCGGGAACTGGTGCTGCACGAGCCGGATGCCCCGGTTGCCGAACTCGTCGTCACCGAGCCCACCTCGGTGCGGGCCACCGATTCCGCCGAGAAGGCCGCCCGGTTGATGCGCGATATCAACGCCATCGACCTGCCGGTCGTGGACAGCGAGAATCGGCTCGTCGGCCTGCTCACCATCGACGATGCGATGGAGGTCGTCGAAGCCGCCGACAGTGAGGACGTCGCCAAACAGGCCGGTGCGGCACCGTGGACCGGCCACTACATGGCGGCCGGGGTGTTCCAGCTGGCCCGCTACCGGGCGCTGTGGCTGTTGCTGCTGCTGGTGGCGGCGACCCTGACCGTCAGCGTCACCGGATATTTCGAGGGCACCCTGGAACAGGCCGCCTCGCTGGCCCTGTTCATCCCGCTGCTGATCGGGGCCGGTGGCAATGCCGGTGCCCAGGCGGCCACCGCGTGTGTGCGGGCACTGGCGGTCGGCGAGGTACGCGGATCGGACCTGTTGAAGGTGATCTGGCGGGAATGCCGGGTGGGACTGCTGCTGGGCGGCATGCTGGCGGGTGCGGGCGTGGTGATCGGGGCCCTGTTCGTCGGTCCCGGACTGGCCGCGGTCGTCGGGATCACCCTCGTGCTGATCTGCGGCTGGGCTGCGACCATCGGCGGTACCATGCCGCTGCTCGCCAAGCGGCTCGGCATCGACCCCGCGGTGGTCTCCGCCCCGATGGTCACCACCCTGGTGGACGCCACCGGGCTGATCATCTACTTCACCACCGCGAAACTGGTGCTGGGCATCTGATCCGGCTCACGCCGGGAACAGTCCCAGTACTGCCGCCGCCACCTCCCGGGTGACCTCGTCGCTGCGGGCCGCCACCTCCACCACCGGCACCCGCGGCCCGAAGGCAGTGGACCCGGCGGGTAGTTCCGGGCCGACGGCGGCCGAATAGATCGGGATGGACTCGTCGAACACCGACACCGACCGGTACACCGTGCGGTCGTCGAGCTCCAGTGGCGCGGCGCGGGCGGTGAGCGAATCGGGGATCCGGTAATCGTAGGTGACTGTGACGTCCTCGCCGCGATAGTCGAATTTGCAGGTCGTCATGCGGATATCGCCGGAGTCCAGGGTATCGGGCAGCCGGTCGCGCACGGCGCACGGATCGGCGCCGAGCAGTACGGTCTCCGGCGTGTCGGGTGAGGTGCCCTGCGGGGGTGCGGCGCGCCACCGATCCAGCATGCCGGGCATCAGCTCCTCGCCGACGACGCACGGATCGGTGCCCACTGGGGTCGTATCGCCCAGATAGATCGCGACACCGGCCGGGAACCGGGCGGTCAGGCCGCAGGCCCGGCCGCTGCCGTCGGCGCGATCCGGGACGATACGCAGCGCGACATCGCCGACCGGGACGTCGCGGCCCCAGGCGTGCGGGGTGAGTTCGGGAAGCACGGCCGTCGACCAGGACAACCGGGTGGCATCCTCGCCGTCCGGACCGATCAGTGCGGTACAGCTGTACAGCCCGACGGTCACGCTGCGCACCTCGCCCAGCTCGTCCAGGACGTCCCGGGGCAGCAGGGCGCAACTGTCGATCTGCCGGGCCGCCTGGGCTGCCGCGGCCTGTGCGGCGGCGTCGTCCGGCGGCTGCGACCAGAATTCGGCGGGCGGGGTGGGCGGCGCAGAAGCCGCCGGATCCGCCGAATCGCCACCGCCGCACCCGGCGGCGGTCAGCGCCACAGCGATCAGAGCCAGCGCTCGTAACATCGCGCCTCCCTCCACTACTTCGACTCTGCTGCTTCTTCGAACCTGCTGCTGATTGTTCACCACACCGAAACTCGATCAAGGCAACCGGCCGGACACCGGCCCTTAAACTAGTATCCTTCGCGCTCGACCAAGATCTACCCAGCCGCGAACGGAGGGTGCTGATGCACGCACAACCCCGGGAACAGTGGGCGACCAGAGCGGGGTTCCTCCTCGCGGCCATCGGCTCCGCCGTCGGACTCGGCAATATCTGGCGCTTTCCTTATGTCGCCTATGAGAACGGTGGCGGTGCCTTCCTGGTGCCGTATCTGGTGGCCCTGCTCACTGCAGGAATCCCGCTGCTGATCTTCGAATACACCGTCGGCCACAAATGGCGTGGCTCACCGCCGCTGGCCTTCCGCCGGATGGGCCGCGGCGCCGAATCGATCGGCTGGTGGCAGGTGGCGATCTGCTTCGTGATCTCGGTGTACTACGCGGTGATCATCGCCTGGGCGATCCGGTACATGGGGTTCTCCGTCGGGCAGCAGTGGGGCGACGACCCGGAGACGTTCCTGATGAGCGATTTCCTGAACCGCGCCGACACACCCGGCTTCGCGGCGCCGTTCGTACCGGGGGTGTTGTGGCCGCTCGTGGCGGTCTGGCTGGTGACCCTGGTCGTGCTGGCGCTCGGGGTCCGGCGCGGTATCGAGATCGCGAACAAGATCTTCATCCCGCTGCTGGTGGTGCTGTTCCTGATTCTGGTGGTCCGTGCACTCTTCCTGCCCGGTGCCGCCGACGGCCTGAACGCCTTCTTCACCCCGGACTGGTCCAGCATCAGTGACGGAACCGTATGGATCGCCGCCTACGGACAGATCTTCTTCTCGCTGTCCGTCGGTTTCGGCATCATGATCACCTACGCATCGTATCTTCGCCGGAAGTCGGATCTGACCGGGTCGGCCCTGGTCGCCGGTTTCGCCAACAGCTCCTTCGAAATCCTCGCCGGCATCGGCGTCTTCGCCACGCTGGGCTTCATGGCGCATCAGACCAGCGTGGCGGTGAGCGACGTATCGGCGAGCGGCGTCGGCCTCGCCTTCGTGGTCTTCCCGACCATCGTCTCCGAATTGACAACCGGGGCAGCATGGTTCGGTGTGCTGTTCTTCGGCTGCCTGGTCCTGGCCGGATTGTCCTCGCTGATCAGCATCGTTCAGGTGGTCATCGCCTCCGTGCAGGACCGATTCGGGCTGGCGCGGGTGCCTGCCGTACTGATCGTCGGTGGTGCGATCGCCGCCGTCTCGATCGGACTGTTCCCCACCCGCAACGGCCTGTACCTGCTCGACGTTTCGGACCACTTCATCAACCAGTACGGCATCGTGATCGCCGCCCTGGTGGCGGTGCTGGTCGTCGGCGGCGTGCTCAGCAAGCTGAACGTGATGAAGGCCTACACGGACCGGTTCGCCAGCCTGCGGGTCGGGCCGGTGTGGCTGATCCTGATGGGGCTGGTGTCCCCGATCGTGCTCACCTGGATGGTGGTGGACAGCCTGCGCCAGGAGGCGGCGGAGAACTACGGGGGCTACGACACCTCGTACCTGCTCGCCGCCGGGTGGGCAGTAGCCGGTGGCGCCATCGTCTTCGGGGTGCTGATGGCGCTGCTCCCGTGGCGCAACCCCGGGGCAGCCCCCGGTGAAACCGAAGCCGACGACAAGGATGCCGAGGCCGGCGAACCGGTGTCGGTCGCCAAGGAGGTGCAGGCCTGATGTCCACCAGCGCAATCGTCATGCTGATCGTGTCGATCGTCGTCGTCTGGGGCGGCTTGTTCGCCTCGATCATGCTGATCCGTCGGAAGCCGGAGTCGCCGGAGGACTGATCGGCCCTTCGCACGAATCGAAACGCCCGGCCGAGCGCCACCGCCCGGCCGGGCGTTCGTGTCGGCGGCCGCGTCGGCCGGGAACCCCGGCGCCGTTGCCCGACGCGGGTGGGCTCCCGGTGATGCCGTGTCGGCCGGAACGAGAGGTCGAGAACACGCGGTGTGGGCGATGCGGGCCGGTTGCTGCCGGTGGCGCACAATGGGTCCGCGCGGGTTCCCCCGGAGTTCACTCCGGCACTGGAATCCAGTGCAACACAACTTCTTGTGGTTGATGGAACTATGCCACACTAGGTGTAGTGTTCATGGTGGATGGCGAGGGTCATCGAGTGGTGTCGTCGGAAAGGTGTGAGGCGAGGATGAAACTGATCGATCGGGCAAGTGCGATCAACTGGAATCGGGTGCCCGACGAGAAGGACGCCGAGGTCTGGGATCGGCTGACCGGCAACTTCTGGTTGCCGGAGAAGGTGCCGGTCTCCAACGACATCCCCTCGTGGAACACCCTCACCGCCGATGAGAAGCAGCTGACCATGCGGGTGTTCACCGGCCTGACGCTGCTGGACACGATCCAGGGCACCGTCGGCGCGGTGAGCCTCATCCCGGATGCGCTCACCCCGCACGAGCAGGCGGTGTACACCAACATCGCGTTCATGGAGTCGGTGCACGCCAAGAGCTACAGCTCGATCTTCTCCACGCTGTGCTCGACGAAGGAGATCGACGAGGCGTTCCGCTGGTCGGAGGAGAACCGCAACCTCCAGCGCAAGGCCGAGATCGTGCTGTCCTACTACAACGGCGAGGATCCGCTGAAGCGCAAGGTCGCCTCCACGCTGCTGGAGAGCTTCCTGTTCTACTCGGGTTTCTACCTGCCGATGCACTGGTCCTCGCGGGCCAAGCTCACCAACACCGCCGACATGATCCGGCTGATCATCCGCGACGAGGCGGTGCACGGCTACTACATCGGCTACAAGTACCAGAAGGGCCTCGAGCAGATCACCCAGGCCGAACGCGACGAGCTGAAGAACTACACCTTCGAGCTGCTGTTCGAGCTCTACGACAACGAGGTGGACTACACCCAGGACCTCTACGACGAAGTCGGCCTCACCGAGGACGTCAAGAAGTTCCTGCGGTACAACGCCAACAAGGCGCTGATGAACCTCGGCTACGAAGGCCTGTTCCCGAAGGACGAGTGCGAGGTGAACCCGGCCATCCTGTCCGCGCTGTCCCCGAATGCCGACGAGAACCACGATTTCTTCTCCGGTTCGGGGTCGAGCTACGTGATCGGCAAGGCGGTCAACACCGAAGACGAGGACTGGGAGTTCTGATGCTGCTGCGCCGCCGGGTCAGCGTCCCGGCGGCGGACCGCCCCCGGGTCCGCCCGGCGGCAGGCCGCCACCCGGCTGCTGGTTCTGCGACTGCTCGGCGACGCCGATGGTCAGCGCGACAGTGAGTCCGCCGGCCGGTGTGCCCGACACCGTCGCCAACTCGGCGTCCCAGCCGTCCCCGAAGACATTGTCCGAGGTCAACGACACACCGGCCAGGTTCGCCGGGCTCTGCGCGTATCCCGGGTCGTAGGGTACACCGCCTCGCACACTTCCTGCGGCAGGGCGATCTGCGAGGTCAGCCGGGCATCCGAACCGGCGACCGCGGCTTCCGGCGAATCGAACACCTCGAAATGGATATCGCTGGAGTTTTCCCGGATGCCGGCCGCGGGCCACCACGCCCGGTGCGGTTCCGCGATGACCGGGCGATCCCGCCGTATGGTGGAGTCCCGGATCACGGTCGGAGGGATCGCGCATGATTCAGGTCGGTGCGGGACTGGTAGTGGCGATCGGCGTGCTGCTGTGCTTCTACGGCATCCGGTCGGTGAACCTCGGGGTGCTCGCCATCGGCTTCGGCCTGGGCTGGATGATCCCCGATCTGTTCGGCGCCTCGTTCGCCACGCTGCTGCTGTTCGGCGCGATCGGCGCGATCTCGGCGTGGGTGGCCGCGAAGCTGGTGTTCCGGTTCGCCGCCTACCTACTCGGCGGCCTGACCGGCGCGATGATCGGCGTCCAGGTCTCGGCGCTGCTGCAGCCGGGCGACCGCAGCTGGGCCCTGAGTATGATCGTGCTCCTCGCGTTCGGGGCCGCGGGCGCCTATCTGGCCGATAAATACCGTTCCCGGGCCCTGCTGTGGCTCACCTCGATCGGCGGCGCCTCGATGATCCTGACCGGACTGGGCCGGATGATCGACGCTCTGGACTACCTGCGCCACCCCGACAACGGGTGGGGGCAGCTCGCCGCCACCACCGCCTGGGTGGCGCTGTCCGTCGCCGGGTGGTACGTGCAGCGTCAGCTGTTCGCCGACAAACTGGACATCGACGAGGCCCGCAGATAGGCGGTCGCAGTAGGCCGTGCCGGGCGCCAGGGCGGACCGGCGAGCAGCGTGATCGCTCGCTCGCGCACCATCGAAATCTGATCCCCCCCCCCTTCGAAGCCGGAGGTTCTGGTGGACCGCTGCATCCGGTGCCGCCGGTAGCGCAGAGTCGGCTCCGCGACGACGACGCCGGGCGCGAGCGCACCGGCCGACATCAGCAGTGCCGTGTCCTCCATTCCCTGCATCGCCGCCCAGCCGCCCGCGGTGATCAGCAGTTCCCGGCGCCACAGGATCCCGGCGGGGTGCACGGGCAGCTGGTAGTGACCGGGCTCGGTCACCCAGGCGTCGAGCAGGGCGCCGCGGGGGAGCAGCCCCGTGGCGAAGTCGATCGGGAAATCGACGAGCGTGCCGGAGGCCAGCAGATCGCGTGCCGGCCCGACCGCGAATCCGGCGTCCGGATGGGTGTGCAGTGCTTCCCGGAGGGAGGCGAGGGCGGTGGGTTCGAGTTCGTCGTCGGCGTCCAGGTTCTGCACGAGTGGCTCGACCGACCGGCCCAGCGCGACATTGCGGGTGTTCGCCGGGCCCTCCCGGCTTCCGTTGCCGGCCGGCCGCAGCCGCGGATCGTCGGTGGCGCCGCATTCGGCCAGCGCGCTGAGCACTGCGGGCGAGACGGGGCCGTCGATCTGCAGATACCACACCCAGTCGGAGCAGGTCTGTGCCTGCAGGGAGCGCCAGGCGGCGGGCAGATAGCGGGCGTATCCGGCGTGTACCGCCGTGATCACCGCTATCGCCATGCTCGCCGAGTCTGCCATCTCGACGGGTGCCGTGCGCTGTGGTAATCAGTGAGATCGATCATGCCGCCGTGGTGCGGATACTGTTGGGAGGCAGGGGAACAGCATGGACCACAGCATGATGGAGACCGCGCTGGCGGGGCTGGCGGCCGCGGACTCCCGGGAGCTGGACCGCGAATGCGGGCGCCTGGCGCAGCACTACTTCGATGCCGGGGTGGAACCGCAGTTCCGGGTCGAATCGGTGGACTTCGCCGGCGATGCGCAACTCATCTGCGCCGACCTGTTCTGGAAACTGAATTTCGTCGCCGAACCGACCCTGGCCACCGCCGTCGACTGCGCCGGCTGGATCCAGGAGCACGTCGACCCCGAACTGCGCGAAAAGATCCGGGAGAAGTGGGCATTCGGCTATGCGTTCGTCACCCGGGCCTCGGTGGAATCCGCCGCCGAGATCGCCGACGCCACGGTCGATATCGTCGAACACGACGACAGTTCCTGCACCCGAGCCTATTTCGCCACCCTGTACCACGCCGGGAAACTGCGGGCCAATTTCTGGTTCGACGAGCTGCACCGATTCCTGGAGTCGTCACCGCTGGCCCTGGCCGTCGGGCCGGGGCGTGCCGGCCCGGCCTTCGTGGCACTACAGGCCTATGCCGCCGCAGGCAGCACCCGGTTCACCGACGACTACGGGTATCGCCTGTTCGACCGGGTGTGGCAGGACCCCGACCGGACCTATGCGGCGACCGATATCGCCCTGCACGCGCTCGATGTCAGCGCGCCGTCCCGGCGCCGCGGTGAGAAGTTGTGTGAACACAGCCGGGAGGCGCTGGCCGAGTATCCCGGAGACCACATCTTCCACGCCCGCCTGGCCGCCGGTCTCTATTACCGCGGCGACTATGCGGAGGCGAAGGAGAGCATCGACAACGCGCTCCGGCTGCTGCCCGCGACCGGCGCCCGGGTACAGCACGAGTTGTTCCAGGACCAGTACCTGAACCGCCGGTCCGCGATCGAGCATGCGGCGCAGCAAGCGCGCGATACGACCCTGGCGCGGGAACGCATCGAACGCCACGAACGCGAGATCGATGCACTCGCGGCGACCGTGCGCAACTCGGTGGTGCGGGCGATCGAGATGGTGGCATTGTTCGCCGCCATGATCGCGTTCGCGGTGGGCTCACTGAACATCGCGCTGGCCGGCACGATGCCGCTGCGGGACCGGCTGGTGCTGCTGGTCGCCCAGGGGGTGGTGCTGGCGGTGTTCGCGCTGCTGGTGATCGGTGGAACCTGGGTGATCGCGCACCGTTTGTCGCGCCGCGGCCGGGACTGAATCCAGGCCGCGGTCATCAGTCGGTGACGTACCCGTTGAGGCTGTCGCCGATATCGGTGAGCACAGCGCGTGCCGCGGTCAGGCCGTGCCCGTGCCACACCGCGTCGTCGACGGCGAAGACCCGGCGGTCGGTGGCGGCGCCGAGCTCCTTCCAGTCGTCGCTCTGCAACAGCTCGGTGCCGCGCTGCTCGCCGTCCGGTCCGGCGAACAGGACGTAGATGATGTCTCCCTCGGCCTGGGTGGCCAGCTCGGCCGGGTCGAGCTCGAAGGATTCGCCGCGCTGTGCGGTGGGCCGCTGGACGCCGATATCGGCGAGCACCTGGGCCGCGAAGGTATCCGTGCCCTGGATGCGGGTGGTGTCCGCGGTGAAGCGGATGACCGAGGCCTGTGACTGCCGGGCGAAGGTCTGTTCGCCCAGTTCGTCCGCATCGGCGAGATAGTCGTCGAGGGCGGCCTCGGCGGCCGCGGTCCGGCCCAGCCCCGCGGCGTAGGCGACGAAATCGGACTGCCAGCTGCCGCTGTCGCCGACGAGCACGGTCGGCGCGATCTCGGACAACGTGTCGTAGCCGCCGTCGGGGGCGACATCTCCGAGGATCAGATCGGGGTCGAGTTCGGCGATCAGCGCCGGGTCCGGCGCGCCGGGCTGTCCCACCCCGGGCACTTCCAGAACTCCGGTGCCCAGATACATCGGCTGGGGCCGGGGGCCGGGCAGGGTGGTCGCGCCCACCACCCGTTCCCACAGGCCCAGTGCGCAGGTCGCGTCGAGAGCCGCGCCGGTGAGCACCACGATGCGTTTCGGGTCGGCGGGTACCTCGGTCACACCGGCGGCATGGGTGACCCGGCGGGTGTCGCGGGCACCCGGATCGGCCGGGGTGGGCAGGGGGCAGGCGGTGGTGGTGTCGCGTCCGGCGCCGACCACGCCGGCGCCGGCGATATTGGTGGTGGTGCGCACGATCGTGCTGACTTCTTCGGCGGGCTCGCCACAGCCGGCCACCACCACGGCGGCGGTGGCCAGCACGCCGACCAGGGCGGGGCCGCGCCGCGTCGGGCGGCCGAATCGGGCGGCGGGGCGGCGGAATCGGGTGCGTACTCGGGCGCTCACCGGCATGGGGACGAGACTACTGCCCGGGGCGCGGCGTCGTATCAGGGGACGCCGGTGCCGCGCCGACACGCCGGGATCGGCGCACAGGTATCGCGCCGCACGGTCGGATGTTCCGCTACCTGGACGTCGCCGCCGGGCGCCCGCTCGCCCGCCCGGGTCGGCGGCGGTGAATCGCGATCTCACCGCCCGGAAGTGGTTGCACGTCTGCGACCTGCGGAGGAGGATCTACGACGGCGACGAATACGACACAGAGTAGGACCCGCGCGGAGTGCTGAGCGGGAACCGTTTACGATTCTCTCAGCGCATGCACACCGTCGTCTGATGGATTCACCGGACTGCGGAGCCTGCGGTGTGACGTACAGGCATCTTCAGGAGGATCAGTGACTGCGGTAGAGCCCAGGCCAGTCCCTCAGTTGGAAGCGACTCGACCGTATCCGGCTCGGACCGGGCCGAAGGGCTCGTTCCTCTACAAGGCTGTCACCACCACCGACCCCAAGGTGCTCGGCACCATGTACCTGGTGACGGCGATCAGCTTCTTCATGGTCGGCGGTCTGATGGCGCTGCTGATGCGCGCCGAGCTGGCGCGGCCGGGGCTGCAGTTCCTCTCGCCCGAGCAGTTCAACCAGCTGTTCACCATGCACGGCACGATCATGCTGCTGTTCTATGCGACGGCGATCGTGTTCGGCTTCGCCAACATCATCCTGCCGCTGCAGATCGGCGCGCCCGACGTGGCGTTCCCCCGGCTGAACGCGTTCAGCTACTGGCTGTACCTGTTCGGCGGCACGATGGCGACGGCTGGCTTCGTCACCCCGGGTGGCGCGGCCGACTTCGGCTGGACGGCCTACGTGCCGCTCACCGACATCCTGCATTCGCCGGGCGTCGGCACCGACCTGTGGATTCTGGGTCTGGCCGTCTCCGGTCTGGGCACCATCCTCGGTGGCGTGAACATGCTGACCACCGTGGTCTGCCTGCGAGCTCCCGGTATGACCATGTTCCGGATGCCGATCTTCACCTGGAACATCGCCGTCACCAGCGTGCTGGTGCTGCTGGCGTTCCCACTGCTGACCGCGGCGCTGTTCGGTCTGGCCTACGACCGCCACCTCGGTGGCCACATCTACGATCCGGCCACCGGCGGCATCCTGCTCTACCAGCACCTGTTCTGGTTCTTCGGCCACCCCGAGGTGTACATCATCGCGCTGCCGTTCTTCGGCATCGTCTCCGAGATCTTCCCGGTCTTCAGCCGTAAGCCGATCTTCGGTTACACCACGCTGGTCTACGCGACTCTCGGTATCGCCGCCCTCTCCATCGCCGTGTGGGCGCACCACATGTACGCGACCGGTGCCGTGCTGCTGCCGTACTTCTCGTTCATGACCTTCCTGATCGCGGTGCCCACCGGCGTGAAGTTCTTCAACTGGATCGGCACCATGTGGCGTGGTCAGCTGACCTTCGAATCGCCGATGCTGTGGTCCATCGGCTTCCTGGTGACCTTCCTCTTCGGTGGCCTGTCCGGTGTCATCCTGGCCAGCCCGCCGCTGGACTTCCACGTCACCGACTCGTACTTCGTCGTGGCGCACTTCCACTACGTGCTGTTCGGCACCATCGTGTTCGCCACCTTCGCCGGCATCTACTTCTGGTTCCCGAAGATCACCGGCCGCATGTGCGACGAGCGCCTGGCCAAGTGGCACTTCTGGGCCACCTTCGTCGGCTTCCACACCACCTTCCTGGTGCAGCACTGGCTGGGCTCCGAGGGCATGCCGCGGCGTTACGCCGACTACCTGCCCACCGACGGGTTCACCGCGCTGAACACGATCTCCACGATCGGCGCGTTCATCCTGGGCGCCTCGATGCTGCCGTTCATCTGGAACGTCTTCAAGAGCTACCGCTACGGCGAGGTCGTGACCGTCGACGATCCGTGGGGTTACGGCAACTCCCTGGAGTGGGCCACCACCTGCCCGCCGCCGCGGCACAACTTCTACGAACTGCCGCGGATCCGGTCCGAGCGCCCGGCATTCGAGCTGCACTACCCGCA
The DNA here is from genome assembly GCF_056627695.1 of Nocardia sp. KT25-26. Lineage (NCBI taxonomy): Bacteria > Bacillati > Actinomycetota > Actinomycetes > Mycobacteriales > Nocardiaceae > Nocardia > Nocardia sp. KT25-26. The sequence goes on from NZ_CM152813.1 coordinate 1,753,638, forward strand.
CATGGTGGAGCGGATGCGGGCCGAGGCGCACGTCGGCTGGGGTTCGGGTAAGCACGCGAGCCATGTCAGCGAGGGCGAACTCGCCGGCAGCAAGTAACCGGTCAGCGAGTAGGCTGACCTGAGACAACGAGTGTGCACCTGCTGTCCCAGCAGGTGCACACTTTGTTTGTGGGTAACCGAGCAGATCGCCCGGCGGCGGGCGAACCGACACTGGAGCAGACCGAGTTGGCCGACACCACAGTTCTCGTCACCGTCACCGGACCCGACCGGCCCGGAGTGACCTCGGTCCTGCTGACCGCGCTGTCGCGACATCAGGTGAGCCTGCTGGATGTGGAGCAGGTGGTGATCCGCGGCCGGCTCACCCTCGGTGTGCTGGTGTCGTGCCCGAACGACGCCGAAGCGCTGCAGGACGAGCTGGAAGAAGCGATGAACACCGTCGGCATGCAGGTCGATGTCTCGGTGGACGCGCAGATCGGCAAACAGCCCGAATCCACCCACGCCGTCGTGGTGCTGGGGGAGCCGGTCACCGCGCACGCCTTCAGTGCCATCTCGCGGCAGCTGGCCACCCTGGGTGCCAATATCGACTCCATTCGCGGTATCGCCGACTATCCGGTCACCGGGATGGAGCTGCTGGTCTCGGCGCGTGATGAGGGCACCGAGACCGATTCGGCGCTGCGCACCGCGCTGGCCGATGTCGCGGTCGCCGAACAGGTCGATGTCGCGGTCGAGCGGGCCGGGCTGGCGCGGCGCGCGAAGCGGCTGATCGTGTTCGACGTCGACTCGACCCTGATTCAGGGTGAGGTGATCGAGATGCTCGCCGCCCACGCCGGGGTGGAGGACCAGGTCCGCGAGGTCACCGAGGCGGCGATGCGCGGCGAGATCGACTTCGCCGAATCGCTGCGGCAGCGGGTGGCCACCCTGGCCGGTCTGGACGAATCGGTGATCGCCGAGGTCGCCGACCGGATCGAACTCACCCCCGGTGCCCGCACCACGATCCGGACGCTGCGCCGGCTCGGCTTCCGCTGCGGCGTGGTTTCCGGCGGCTTCCGGCAGGTCATCGAACCGCTCGCACATGAACTGGAACTGGACTTCGTGCAGGCCAACACCCTCGAGGTGGTCGATGGCAAGCTGACCGGGCGGGTGATCGGCGAGGTCGTCGACCGGGCATTCAAAGCGACCGCATTGCGCAAGTTCGCCGCCGAAGCCGGGGTGCCGATGGAACAGACCGTCGCCGTCGGCGACGGCGCCAACGATATCGACATGCTCAACGCGGCCGGTCTGGGCATCGCGTTCAACGCCAAACCCGCCCTGCGTGAAGTCGCCGACGCCGCCCTCTCGCACCCCTACCTCGATGCCGTCCTGTTCATCCTGGGCGTCACCCGCGCCGAAGTGGAGGCCGCGGATGCCCGGGACGGACTGCTGCGTCGGGTGCCGCTGAACCACTGAGCGAGAGCGGGCCGCTCAGCCGGACTCGCCCCGCTGGTAGCGCCGGAGCCGGATCCGGCCGGGTTGCCGTCGATCGAGGTCACCGTGCCGGGCCGGCGGACCGGTCTTACCGGACCACGTCACGGCCGTATGTGCCCGGACGGTGCGGACTTCCCGGACGTCGGCGAACCGGGCCCGGCCGGTGTGGTCGGCGACCCTGCGGGCCGCCGAGCGGGTGACCGAGCAGTGCGAACCCTGATCGTGCCGGTCGCGTCGAGGTCGTGGGGCGACACGGCGAACGATGCCGGGCGCGGTGGCCGTAGCCTGGTCCGGGAGATCGGCGAGCGGAGAGTGGGAGTGGACGTTCAGGCGGATATCGGAGATCCGGCGCGCGGGCGTGAGCTGGACTTCGACGGTTTCCGGGTGCGGCATGCCGAGCTGGCAGCGGGATACGGCGGCAGCGGCGATCCGGACGATCCGGCGCAGGTGCAGGCGATGCAGATGGTGCTGCACATCCCGAAGGCCGACCCGCCGGCGCGGAGCGCCTTGCTGGCGGCTGCTGCGGCGGCCGCAGTCGCGGTATGCCTCGATCCGCGGTCCGGGCCGGACGGCGAGTGGGCGGCACGGTATCTGGCGTGGAAGCGTTCCCGGATCCGGAAGGTGGCGCGACGGGCCCGTGGTGCCCAGTGGACCGCAGCCCAGGACGTCGACGGCCTCACGGTGACGGCGGCCGGCGCACAGGCCCGTGCCCTGGTGCCCGGACCGGTCGGCGCGATCGACCCGCGGATTCGCAAGTTGCAGATCAACGGCACCGAACTCGCCGCCGACGATCCCGGCTCGCCCGATCCCGCCCTGCCGGTGCTGTGGGTGAATGCCGAACTGGCCATGTCGGTCGGGAAAGCCGCCGCCCAGGTCGGCCATGCGAGCATGCTGCTGGCCGGGGCCCTGTCGGCAGAAGCCGCCTTCGCCTGGGCTCGTACCGGTTACCGCTGCGAGGTTCGCGATGCCGATACCGCGTCCTGGTCGCGGCTGACCGGGGAGGTCGCGTCCGGTCGGGCCGTCGCGGTTCGCGATGCCGGTTTCACCGAAGTGGCGCCGGGTTCCATGACCGTCATCGCGGTGCCGCCGGCCGGATAGCCCGGCCCTGGTGCCGGTTATCGGACGCCCACTCCGTACGTGACCCGGATCACCATGATCGGACCGGCCCCCGGTCGTTCCGCCGCGGCCCTCGGTGGGCCAAGATGGATCGCGTGTCGCAACCCGATCCCGATCTGCTCCTGGACTTCACCGATGTCAGCATCCGCCGCTCGGGCAACACGCTCGTCGGCCCGGTGAGCTGGCAGGTGGAACTCGACGAACGCTGGGTCGTGCTGGGCCCCAACGGCGCCGGCAAGACCTCACTGTTGCGGCTGGCCGCCGCGGAGGTCCATCCGACCACCGGCACCGCCTACCTGCTGGGCGAGAAAATGGGCCGGGTCGACGTCAATGAACTGCGTCCGCGGATCGGCCTGTCCTCGGCGGCGGTGGCCGCCCGGATCCCGCCGGACGAGAAGGTCGCCGATCTGGTGGTCTCCGCCGGATATGCCGTCTTGGGCCGCTGGCGCGAGCGCTACGACAGCATCGACACCGATCGGGCCGTGGACATGCTCGAAACCCTCGGTGCCGAACATCTGTCCGAGCGGGCCTACGGAACGCTGTCCGAGGGCGAGCGCAAACGAGTGCTGATCGCCCGCGCCCTGATGACCGACCCGGAACTGCTGCTGCTCGACGAGCCCGCCGCCGGCCTGGACCTGGGCGGCCGGGAGGAACTGGTGGAACGCCTGGGCGATCTCGCCGCCGACCCGGACGCCCCGGCCACCGTCCTGGTCACCCACCATGTCGAGGAGATCCCGCCCGGCTTCACCCACGGTCTGCTGCTCGACGAAGGCGCCGTCGTCGCCCAGGGGCTGCTGGACGACGTGTTGACCGCCGAGAACCTCAGCAAGGCATTCCGGCAGCAGATCGCCCTGGATCGCGTCGACGGCCGGTACTTCGCCCGCCGCGCCCGCCGGGCGGGCAGCCACCGCTCCCGCTGATTCTCCCGGACCCGATTCCGGGAAGCAGGTCTTGCGCTCGGCCGGAATGGCGTTAGGGTGCCGACATGACCGATGATCGTTCGCCTGGCGAAGTATCGTCGTCGATCGTGCCGGCTCGGGACGCCTCGACGGTGATGCTGGTGCGGGACAGCGCCGCCGGCCCCGAAGTGTTCCTGCAGCGCCGAGTGGGTGCAATGGCCTTCGCCGCCGGGATGACCGTATTCCCCGGCGGCGGTGTCGACCCGGCCGACGGGACCGCGGAGCTGCGCTGGGCGGGGCCGCAGCCACAGTGGTGGGCCGATCGGTTTGCAACGACCGCCGAGCGGGCCCAGGCATTGGTCGCGGCCGCCGTCCGGGAGACCTTCGAGGAATGCGGGGTCCTGCTGGCCGGGCCGACCGCAGACTCCGTCGTCGCCGACACCACCGCCTACCGGGATGCGCGCCGCGCGCTGGAGAATCGCGAACTGTCCCTGGCTCGGTTCCTCGCCGAGGAGAACCTGGTGCTGCGCGCCGATCTGCTGCGCCCCTGGGCCAACTGGATCACCCCCGAGGCCGAACCGCGCCGCTACGACACGCACTTCTTCGTGGCGGTTCTGCCCGAGGGACAGCGTGCCGACGGGGCCACGTCGGAAGCCGCCGAAGTGCACTGGCGCACTGCCGCCGCCGCGCTGGATCGCTGGCGGGCCGGTGATGACATCCTCTTGCCGCCCACCTGGTCGCAGCTCGACGCGCTCGGCGCCTACTCCGACACCGCAGCGATCCTCGCCGCCGAACCGGCGATCACGCCGATCATGCCGCAGCTCGGCGGCGGCGGGCTGCCGCTGTCGGACTTCCCCGGCCACGAACGCTACTTCGCCGATCTGCCGAACCCCGTGGAGCTGCAGTCGAGCCACCGGGCGGGGCGGGAGCCCCGCAGCACGTCGGCTGCCGACGGCACGACAGCCTGAGCCCGCTGCCGCGGGCAGGGCGGCCGGTCGCAGCGCGTCGGCAAGGCAATCCGGATCGTGGGCGCGGGCCGGGATCCGGCGGCCGGTAGGTTGCCGGTATGGCCGAATACGTGACGTTGGAGCTGCCGGAGCCGAACACCCGCGGTGTGGCGGTTCTGCGCATGGACCGCCCGCCGCTGAACCTGGTCGACACCCAGCTGGCCCGCGAGGTGGCCGCGGCGGCCGCAACCGTGGCCGCCGATCCCGGGGTCGCGGCACTGATCGTTGCCGGCGACGCCCGGATCTTCAGCGCGGGCGACGAGATGCGGGAACTGGCCACCCTGGATGCCGAACAGGCCGCGGCCCGGGTGGTGGACCTGCAGGCGGCGCTCGGTTGCCTGACCCGGGTACCGCAGCCCACCGTCGCCGCCATCACCGGATACGCGTTGGGCGCCGGTCTGGAACTGGCTCTCGGTGCGGACCGGCGGATCATCGGTGACAACGTCAAGCTCGGCCTGCCGCAGATCGATGCCGGCCTCATCCCGCTGTCCGGCATCCGCCGCCTCGCCCTGCTGATCGGCCCGGCCGCCGCCAAGGATCTGGTGTACACCGGCCGATTCGTGGAGCCGGACGAGGCGAAGGCGCTCGGGCTGGCCGACGAGGTGGTCGCGCCCGACGATGTTCTCGCTGCCGCGCACCGCTGGGCCGAACAGTTCATCACCTCCGCCCCCCGAGCGCTGGCCGCCGCCAAGGCCGTCTTCGAAGCCGGCCCGCACGGCCACAGCCGCGCCGCCACCGAATGGCCGGCCCTGTTCGACACCGCGGACACCCGCACCGGCACCCGTACCTACGCCACCGACGGCCCGGCCACCGCCACTTTCACCGGCCACTGACCCCGGCCCCGGCCGCTGTGGCCGGCGGTCCGCGCGGTCGTGCATCGAAGTGCGCGGTCGTGCACCGCCGGCGATGCACGACCGCGCACAACGATGCACGATGCGGATAGCAGGTCCGGTGCGGCGCAGTTCACGACCGGCAGTGCACCGCAGTGGAGGCGGCAGCTAGGCTACCCTTCCATGACGGTCCACCCCGATGACCCGGCGCCGCACCCGCATGCCACCGAGGCCGAGGTCGAAGCAGCACTCAAGGACACCAAGCTCGCCCAGGTCCTGTACCACGACTGGGAAGCCGAGACCTACGACGACAAGTGGTCGATCTCCTATGACGAGCGCTGTATCGAGTACGCCCGCGGCCGGTTCGACGCCGCGGTCGGTCCGGCTCCGCTGCCGTACGAGCGGGCCCTGGAGCTGGGCTGCGGTACCGGCTTCTTCCTGCTGAACCTGATGCAGGGCGGGGTGGCGAAGAAGGGGTCGGTCACCGACCTGTCGCCGGGCATGGTGAAGGTCGCGCTGCGCAATGCCGAGAACCTGGGCCTGGACGTCGACGGCCGGGTCGCCGACGCCGAAACCATCCCGTACGACGACGACACCTTCGATCTGGTGGTCGGCCACGCCGTGCTGCACCACATTCCCGACGTCGAACTGGCGTTGAAGGAGTGCCTGCGGGTACTCAAGCCCGGCGGCCGGTTCGTCTTCGCCGGTGAGCCGACCACGGTCGGCAACTTCTACGCCCGCAAACTGGGCCAGATCACCTGGAAGGTCACCACCGAGGTGACTCGCTTGCCGTTCCTCAACGGCTGGCGCCGCCCGCAGACCGAACTCGACGAGTCGTCCCGCGCCGCCGCCCTGGAGGCCGTCGTCGATCTGCACACCTTCGATCCTTCCGAACTCGAGGCGATCGCCCGCCGTGCCGGTGCGATCGATGCGCAGGCCACCACCGAGGAGTTCGCCGCCGCCCTGTGGGGCTGGCCGGTGCGCACCTTCGAGGCCGCCGTGCCCGATGAGAAGCTCACCTGGGGCTACCGGATGGCCCAGTACAAGGCGTGGCTCGGGCTGAGCCGGCTGGACGAGAAGGTGCTGCGCCATGTGGTGCCGCGCCAGTTCTTCTACAACGCGATGATCACCGGCGTGAAGCCGGCCGCCGCCGCGAAGTAGGTGGGCTACCGGTTCGACCGGGCCGACGTCGGCTACCTCGGCAGTGCGGCGGGTGCCGCCGCACTGGCCGAGGTGGATCGGCTGGCGCTCACCCCGGCCAGTCACCTGAGCGACCTGGCTCGGGTGCGGCGCGACCACGGTGATGCCGCGGCGGCCCTGGTCGAAACCGTCCGGTTGCGCCGCCGGGCGGCCGCCAAGCTCGACGGTGCCGCCCGCTGGCTGTTCACCGACGATGCGCTGCAGCAGGCCACCCCGACGCTCGTCGCTCGGCACCGGGCCGCACGCCTGGCCGGCCGCGCCGTCCACGATGTCACCTGCTCGATCGGCGCCGAACTGACCGAACTGGCCAGGGTGTGCCCGGCCGTCGTCGGCAGCGACCTCGACGAGGTCCGGCTCGCCATGGCGGCGCACAATCTGGGCGCGGCGTGGTACCGGCTCGGCGTCGACGTACCGGGTCGCACTGCCGGATCGGGGGCCGGAACGGACCGGGCCTCGCGTATCGGTACCGGAGCGCCGTTGTCGGCCGCCGACCCGGAACCCGGGATCGAAACGCACTGGGCGCTCCCAGATCGGCACGGCCACCGTTCGGGCGGGCGTGATGGTGCCGGGGCGCTGCGCCACCCCGAAGGAAGGCTCGGTACGACTGCTGAGGCTGCGGGCACACAACCGGCGTCTGGGGATCTCGAAGCCGCCGTGGGCGCCGCTCCGGTACTGCTGGCGGTGGCCGATGCCACCGTCCCAACCTCCCGGGACACGGTGATCATCGCCGACCCGGCTCGTCGTGCCGATGGCAAACGCACCCACGACCCGGCGAAACTGCTCCCGCCGCTGCCTGATCTGCTCGATGCATACACCGGCCGGGACTTGGCGGTGAAATGCGCGCCCGGCCTGGATTTCGCCCGTCTCGGCTGGTTCGGCGAGATCGAGGTGGTCTCTCTCGACGGCGCTGTCCGCGAAGCCTGCCTGTGGTCTCCGGGCCTGTGTGAGCCGGACATCACCCGCCGCGCCACCGTTCTCACCAGCGGTGGCGGGCACGAGACACTTACCGACGCCGACCCGGACGACATCCCCGACCGCGCGCCGGGCGACTGGATCATCGACCCGGACGGCGCTGTGGTCCGCGCGGGGCTGGTCCGTCACTACGCGGCGAGGCACGGGCTGTGGCAGCTCGACCCGCAGATCGCCTATCTCACCGGCGACACCGTCCCCGTCGGTGTCCGCGGGTTCCGCATCGTCGAGCGCCTGGAGTTCCGGGAGAAGACTTTGCGCCGCGAACTGGCCGCCCGCGACTGCGGCCCGCTGGAGATCCTGATCCGCGGCGTCGACACCGACCCGGATCTGCTCCGCAAACGCCTCAAACCCCGCGGCACCACCCCCTACACCCTGATCCTCACCCGCATCGGCCGCACCGCCACCGCCTTCCTCTGCACTGCCCACGCGCCGAATCCGACGCTCTGAATCGGCCGGCGCCGTATCCTGGCGAGATGGGTGATGCCCCGGACCGGCCGCGAAAGCGCCCGCGGCAGCAGCGGTCGCGGTTCACCGTGGATGTGCTGCTGGAAGGCGCCGCCCAGGTCTTCGAGAAGCGCGGACCGGCCGCGACGACCAATGACATCGCGCGCCGCGCCGGGGTCTCCATCGGGACGCTGTACCAGTACTTCCCGAACAAGCATGCGCTCCTGTTCGCCCTGGCCGGCCGGCACCTCGCGGAAGGTGAACAGCGGCTCCGGTCGGTGGGCGCCGAGCTGCGCTCCGAACAGCCGCCGTTCGAGGAGACGATGCGCCGGATGCTTGACGTGGTAGTGGAACTGCACAGTGACCGGCCGGCCCTGCACGCACTACTGCACCGGGTCACACCCCGTTCCGTCGTCGAGATCGCCGCAATCGAAGGGTTGGAGGAGCTGATGGTCGCGGAGGTGGCCTGGCATCTGGTCCGCTGCCGCCGCGGTGGCCCCGACCCCGAGTTCACCGCGCGCACCATCGTGCACGCGGTGGACGTTCAGGTGCATCGGGTCCTCGCCCGGCACGGCATGCAGGTGGAGCCGCTGCTGGCGATGGTCTCGTCGCTGGTTCCGGAGCCCGCCGGATCAGCGCCCGGCCGATAGGCCGGCCACCACCTCCCGGAGTGCGTCCTCGAACCGGTCCAGCCCGGGCAGCTCCAACGGAAAGTGTCCGCAGCCTTCGAGGAGTACCAGCCGGGTGGGTGCGGGAATCCGGTCCAGGAACCGGATACTGATCGCCGGCGGCGTCCAGCGGTCCTCGGCCGGATGCAGCAAGGTGACCGGCGCGGCCCGGAACGTCTCCGGTGCGGTGTGCCGGAAATCGAGCAGGCCGGTCAACAGGCCGATCGGCACCCGGACACCACCACCCAGCGGATCGGTGGCACAGGCCTGCGACACCTCGGGCTGCAAGCTCATGTTCTGCATGTCCACCAGCCACCGGATCGGGATCCGGACATCGCCCAGCATCCGCCCCACGGCGCGCCGGATCGGGCCGGGGACAGCAGCGGTGGCCGGGAACCTGGCCATGGCGCGGCGGGCTTCGGGGTCGGCCGGGTCCGGTAGGCAGGTGGTGACCAGGTGATCGACCGGTGCTCCGCGAGCCGCCGCTTCGTAGGCGAGTATCCCGCCGATGCTGGCGCCGAAAAGCAGGAGCGGGCGGTCGTCCAGCGCCGCTTCGGCCGTGACGAAATCCGTGACCAGGTCCACCCAGTCGGCGTAGCGCACCGCGCGGGGCCTCGGCTCGACGGTAAGGCCGTACAGGGGCAGATCCGGGGCCGCTACCTCGGCGATCCCTTCGGCTGCTGCCCTGCCCAGCGCCGGCCACAGCAACCCGGAATGTCCGCCGGCGCCGTGGATCGCGACCACCCGCACCTGGGCCTCCGGTACCCGGGCCCGGGCGACATGTACCCGCCGGTCGTGGTGGCGCCACCAGGTGGATTCCGGTTCGGCGATCGGGCGGTGCCGATGGGAGGGCGGCAGGAAATCGGAGTAGTCGACGATGCGCGGGGTTTCCATGCCTTCAGCCTGTGGCCGCCGGAGGCCGCCGACAACTCGCATTTCGGCCGGCCGACTCGGGCCGTAGTATCCGGCTCCGACCTCGGGGAACGACGGATCCGGCGCCGGCCGGCCGCCGGTTGCTCGTATTCGCCCGGCGGCCGCTCACCGCTGGGCGGCGATGGCGGTGCCCAGCCAGCGGGTCAGGTAGCGGCGGAGTTCGTCGTCGGTGCGGGGCGGGTCGCCGGGGGAGAGGAAGAACGACTGCATCGTGCGCAGGGTGTACTCGACGAGTTCGCGCAGCGCGGGTTCGTCGTAGCCGTGCCGCGCCCAGTCGACGTCGAAGCGGCGGATCATCGTCATGCCGAAGGCCTGCGCCTCGGTGGAGGTGAGGCTGTCGGCGTGCGAGGTCGAATAGCTGCTGGACAGCAGGATGCCCAGGTGCGGGATGCGGCGGACTTCGGTCAGCGTGAAGACGACGGCTTCGGTCATCGCCACGGCCGGGTCGGTCAGGCCGCGGACATGGTCGGCGAGCCGGTCGAGGAAACCGTCGACCGAGGCGATGGCGGCCGCTGTCATCAGCGCATCGGCGCTCGGGAAATAGCGGTACACGGTCTGCCGGATCACCCCGAGCGATTCGGCGACGTCGGCTATGCCGATCGCGGATCCGGTCCGCCCGATCAGTTCCACCGCGGTATCGATGATCCGCTGCCGGGCTTCCTCGTCGTCGGCCGGCGGCCGTCCGCCCCACCCACGTCTACGCGCCACCGTCCGGACGCTAGCACAGTGACCGGCTGCGGCGGTGCGGGCGCTCGGGCGGTCCGGATCGGAAGTGATCCCCGAAAGCAATCATACATTTGCGTCGTTGTGTGTATGGTTGCTTTAGTCGCGCATGCAACCCAGGGCGGGCCGATCGGCCACCGTCCGAAACGAGGTGTCCTTCAGATGACCGAACTTCATGTCCGCAAAATGGATTTCGCGTTCGACAACTACGACGTCCCCTTTCTGTGGAATCCGGAGAATCCGGCCTTCTCGTCCATGGCCAATGCCGTCTCGTTCCTGGCGATCGGATTCGAGAAGATGATCGTGAAGATGATCCTGCAGACGAAACCGCTGATCACCGACCCGGAAGTGGCCGAGGAAGCGGATGCGTTCATGCGCCAGGAAGGCCAGCACTCGGCGGCACACCGCCAGCATGTGCGCGCACTGATCCGCCGCTACCCGGGCTTGCAGGAAACCTTCGACGAGGTGATCGCCGAATTCGACCGGATCACCGCGAACACCCCGCTGAAGTACCGGCTGGCCTACACCGCCGATCTCGAAGCCACCTTCACCCCAGTGTTCAAGCTGATGCTGGACAACGAGGCCGGGCTGTTCCGGCCGGGCGACGACCGGGTCGCCTCGCTGTTCATCTGGCATTTCGTGGAAGAGGTGGAGCATCGCAGCTCCGCGCTCATCATCTTCGACTCCGTGGTGGGCAGCGACCTCTACCGGATGCGAGTGGCCCCGTCGATCTTCCGGCACGTCCTGAGTGTCATCGAAATCGCCTGCGCCGGCTTCAACAAGCATGTCCCGCTGGCCGACCGGCAGGTCGACGCCTTGTCGATGTTCGCCAGATATCGCTTCCGGCAGATGCTGCGCCGCCGGCTGCCGTTCCTGACCCCGGTGCAGAACGGCACCAGCCCCCGGGCCTTCGACGACCTGCCGCTGCGTGAGCAGTTGGTGGCGCTGGCCGGCGTCGTCCGCAGCCAGCTGCCCCGGCACAACCCGGCGCACGAGCACCTGCCCGATCTCGCAGGTGTTTGGTTCGAGCGGTACGACGCCGGTTACGACGTGACCCGCTGGTACACCGCCGAAGCCGTGTCGTAGGAGCCCCGATGAGTGACTGCGCCACCACCTTCGCCGAACTCGCCGACCGGCTCGGGTTCACCTGCGCCGAGGCAGGCGGCCTCGTCGAGTTCCGCAATCCCTTCGCCCTGGAGAACTGGACCTTGCCGGTTCTCGAGGTCACCATCGTCACCGGCGCGGTGCTCGCGCTGATCTTCGCGGTGCTGCGGCTGCGCCGACACGGTGACCCGACCGACCTGGTGCTCTGGTTCGGGGCCACCGCCTATCTGTTCGTGATCGAACCGCCGCTGTACTTCCCGGCCGCCTTCGGCATCGATGAACACGTCGACACGATGTTCGCGCACAACCTGTTCACGGTGGAATTCCTGTGGGGCAGGCTGCCGCTGTACATCGTCGCCATCTACCCGCTGATGGCCACCATGGCCTTCGGAATCGTGCGGATGCTCGGCGTCTTCCGCCGCTACGGGGTGCTGGTCGGCGCCGCCTGCGTCGGGTTCGTGCACCACGCCTTCTACGAGATCTTCGACCACCTCGGCCCGCAGCTGCGCTGGTGGGAATGGTCGCTGGACAATCCGATCAACCAGCCGATGTTCGATTCGGTGCCGTGGGGCAGTGTCGTGGTCTTCGCCGCCCTCTGGCCGATGTCGCTGGCCTTCTGTGTGCAGTACTTCGTCGGCCGGCAGGTCGATGCGGGTCGCGACTTCACCGGGCTCGAACTGGTATGGCGCACCGTCGTGATCGGGTTGCTCGCCTCGGTCGGCACCTTCCTGCTGCCGCTACCGGCCACGGTGATCGGCATGAGCAGCGATACCGTGCGCGGTGTCGTCTACGCGGCCGAGCTGGCGATCATGAGCGGCGTGGCGGCGGTCGTGCTGGTGCAGCAGTGGCGACGGCAGCGTGGCCCGCAGCCCGACACCGCGAACTACTCGAACCGATTCGTCCAGCTGTACGCGCTCGTCTACCTCGCCGTCATGGCGCTGCTGTGGATCACCGCGCTACCCGACTACTTCGCCGCGACCGACGGAGTCACCGCGGCGGGCGATCCCATCGGAAACCTGTGGTACACGCTGGTCTGTTTCGTGGTGGCCGGACTGGCCGTGGCGGCGACCTGCACGGTGCCGCAGCGGACCGCAGATCCGGTACCTGCCCGCTCGGAGGTGGTGACCGAGGCACGCTGATTGCCGCTGCTCGGCCGACGCCGATCTCGGGCTGCTCCGGAAGTGCATCGACGTGCAGATCGGGTAGGTCGAGGTAAGTGCAGGTGTCGAGCACACCCGCCGGATGGCCAGTGCTTCGGTACTGAATCAGCGGAACCGCTCGACCGCGCGGCTCATCCCGGCATCTTCTTCACGATCCGCTGCACCGTCAGCCAGGTGCGGGTGGTGATGTCCTTGCCGTACTTCTTGTCCAACCAGGCCATGAAGTCGGAGGTGCGCGGCGTGCTGTTGTCGATGACGGCGAGCAGGGCGCGGGCGGCCGGATCGAATCCCACCACCCGGACCAGCGGGTCGTCGAAATCGGGAAGCTCGGGGTCGGCGTCGGGGGATTTGAAGAAGGTGGCGACGAGGTAGCTGCCGCGGCCGTGGGTGAGGCCGGGAAACGGGTCGGAATCGAGCAGGTCGCGCAACTGCCGCTCGGTGCGCACGATGGTACCGCCGCCGATGCCCAGCTCGGCCTGCAGTGCCTCCTGGACGCGGTCCTCCAGCATCGGCACATCCGAGTCCGTCGTGCGGAAGACGATGTTGCCGCTGGCCAGTACCGATGCCACACCGGTGAATCCGAGCCCGCTGAACACGCCGCGCAGCTTGTCGTTGGCCATATTCGGATTGCTCGGCATGATGCCGCGCAGCAATGCGGCGTATGTGGTCGGGTCTGCCTGATTACCGGTCATGTGCCGAAACTAGCCGAGCGCACCGACATCGGCCTCACTTCCGGCCGGATCAGCCCTGCGGGACCCCGTGCTTCTTGCGCTCGATGTCCTCCAGCGCGGCGATATAGGCGGCACGCTCCTCGGCACCGGCCTCCCACGCCTCCTTGCGGTTCTTGACCACCTTCGCGGGGGCGCCGACGGCGATGCTGAAGTCCGGTATGTCGCCGCGCACCACAGCATGCGCACCGAGCACACAGCCACGCCCGATACGGGTGTCACGCAGCACGCTCACCTTTGCCGCGATCCAGGTGTCCGGGCCGATCCGGACCGGGCTCTTGACGATGCCCTGGTCCTTGATCGGCATGGTGATGTCGTCCATCTTGTGGTCGAAGTCGCAGATGTAGCACCAGTCGGCGACCAGGGTCGACGCGCCGATCTCGATGTCGAGGTAGGTGTTGACGACGTTGTCCTTGCCGAACACCACCTTGTCGCCGATCCGCAGTGATCCCTCGTGACAGCGCAGCGCGTTGCCGTCGCCGATATGCACCCAGCGGCCGATCTCCATCCGGGACAGTCCGGGCGTCGCGTGGATCTCCACGTTCTTGCCCAGGAACACCATCCCGCGAAGCACGATGTGCGGGTTCGTGAGCCGGAACTTGAGCAGCCGGTAGTACCGGACCAGATACCAGGGGGTGTAGGCGCGATTGGCGAGTACCCAGCGCAGCGAGGCCCGGGTCAGGAACCGCGCCTGCTGCGGGTCCCGGCGCCGCGATCCCTGCCAGCGTGTGCGCATCGGTGCGCCCCACATACTCGTCACGAAGTACTCCAGGTGTGTTCGGCGGGTTGACATCGGTGTGCTGCGCGGCAGCTACATCGTACGAGGATCGTAGGACACCCGCGTGCTCGCGGGCCCTGCGCACCCGCACCCGGAACGCGATCTCGGCCACCCGCGCCGACCCGGCCGGGGTGCGCAGATTAGTGTTGCGTTCCAGCATCGGCAGCCGGCCGTCCGGCGGCCGGATCGACGACAGCGCCGAGGGGAGACAAGCAGGTGGGAACCGAGCCGACCCGGAGCCGGGCCGCCGCCGCGATGCTCGCGGCCGCCGGAGTCCTCGCCGTCGCGGGCTGCGGTACCGATGTCGACGACATCACCGCCGGCACCGGTACGGGATGGCCTGCCGTGTACCACGATTCCCGGAACAGCGGCACCAGCCCGGTCGCCGGATCCGCGGAGCTGACCCCGGCCTGGTCGCGCCCGCTGGGCGGTCCCGTCGCCCGCCCGGTGACGGTGGGGCCCGAGGGGCAGCTGTTCGTCACCACCGCGATCGAGAACTGCGCGATCTTCTCCTTCACGCTGCCGACCGGCCGCAAACGCTTCTGCAACCCCCTCGGCCCCTCGGCCATCGATTCGCCCACCCTGGTCGACGGCACCACCAACGTCTACGTCGGCGACGACGGCGCCGTGAACTCGTTCAACTACCTGGGGCAGCCACGTTGGCGGGTTCCGGTGGCCGGTGTGCCGGTATCGCTGCAGTTCACGCCGGACAGCCGGGTGCTGTCGATCACCCAGTCCGGTCAGTTGGACGTGCTCGACCGGCAGACCGGTAAACGCCTGGTCCCGACCCGGCAGCTGCTCGGCGAACCGGACTTCCTGGAGTACCCGAACCTGACCCGTCCCGCTGCGGGCGCCGGGCTGACCGACTGCCGCACCGGTGGCCCCGATTGCGCCGTGGCGAACGTGACTGCACTGGACCCGGAGACGGGCCGGTTCTACCTCACCGTGTGGCGCCCGGGCGAACCGTCCGCCGCCCTGGTGGCGATGGAGTACCGGGACGGCGAGGTCCGGGACCTGTGGAGCGCGGACATGCTGACCGAGGGCAGCGCCACCAGCCCTGCCCTGTCCGCGGACGGCGGCACCGTCTACGTCGGTGACAATTCGGGCCGGCTGATCGCAGTGGACGCCACCGACGGCGCCACCCGATGGGTGCAGGACCTGGGCTGGGCCCCGAGCGGCGCGTTGTCGGTGTCGCCCGATGGTCTGGTCGTCCCGGCCGGGGACGACGGGCACCTGACCGCGGTGCAGGACCACGGTGACCGCGCCGAACTCGTATGGGAACGAAAGGATCTGGCGCTGCGCGGGCAGCCGGTGCAGACGGCCGGCGGCATCGGCTACACGGTGGCGGCGATCGGCGACGGACTGAACCTGATCACCTTCGACACCGACACCGGCCGCACGGTGGACTCGGATGTGCTGTCCGGCGCCACCGGCACCACCACCGGTACGGCGGTGAGCGCCGAAGGCGAGGTGCTGGTCGCCACCCGGGCGGGCGAGATCTTCGCCTTCGCCCCCGCCTGATCGCGGTGGGCCGGAGGCGGTAGCGGAGGGCCTGCCGGCGTCCCGAACCCTTCGCGGGTCAGGCGCATCGGAAACCGCCTGATCCGCTATTTCGGGTCTCGCTCCGGCAGCGGCCGCTCCACGATGATCGGACGGCCCAGCGGGTTACGGACCCGCCGTTTGGCGGCCGAGTACACCTGTGCGGTCTCGGCGGCCACCACATCCCAGGAGAAATCGGCGGTGAGCCGTTCCCGGGCGGCGTAGGCCCGCTCCTGCGCGGCCGCGGGATCGTCGAGGACCGTGCGCACCGCGTCGACCAGGCCGTCCACATCGGCCGGTGCGAACGAGGCGCCGGTCACGCCGTCCACCACCGCCTCACCGAGGCCGCCGGCTTTCGAGGTGACCAGCGGGACACCGGCAGCGGCGGCCTCCAGTGCCACGATGCCGAACGGTTCGTAGCGGCTGGGCAGCACGATCGCATCGGCGCCGTGCAGCCAGCCCAGCAACTCCTCGTGCCCGAGCATCCCGACGAAATGCACCGCCCGCAGCACCCGGTGCCCGCGGGCCCGGTCGCGCAGCCAGTCGACCTGGGTGCCGGCACCGGCGACGGTCAGTGTGGTTCCCGGGTGTGCGCGGCGGATCCGCGGCAGCGCCGCGATCGCATCCTGCACCCCCTTCTCGTATTCGAGCCGGCCCACGTACAACAGCCGCGGCGGCCCGGAGCGCGGCGCGCGGCGTCGGAAGGTCCAGGCACCCACATCGATACCGTTGCGGATCACCGAGACCGGTACCAGGTCCGGACCGTAGAGCCGTTCGACCTCTTCCTGCATCGCGGTGGAGCAGGTGATCAGGGCATCGGATTCGTTGGCCAGCCACCACTCGACCGAATGCACCTGCTTGTTCACCTTGCCGGCGACCCAGCCGCTGTGCCGGCCGGCCTCGGTGGCGTGGATGGTCGATACCAGCGGCACGTCGTAGTACTCGGCGAGCGCGATCGCCGGGTGCGCGACCAGCCAATCGTGCGCATGCACCACATCCGGGGTCCAGCCCTCGCCGACGCCCGGTTTGTGCAGGGCGACGCCGGCCCGGACCATGGCGTGCCCCATCGCGAGGGTCCAGGCGAGCATGTCCTCACCGAAGTCGAACATCGGCGGATCCTCGGCGACCGCGACCACCAGAACGCCCTCGGCGATATGGGAATGGGTGGGGTGGGTGGTCGCGTCGGTACCCGTCGGGCGACGGGAGAGCACCACCACCTCGTGGCCGGCGGCGGCGAGTTCGACCGCCAGGTGATGGACGTGCCGGCCGAGTCCGCCGACCACCACCGGCGGGTACTCCCACGACACCATCAAAATCTTCATGCGTGTCCTTCTGCTGCGGCCGATGCGGCAGTGCCGCAACGCCGGGCGTCCAAGCCCGGGAAGAGGCCGTCGGCCGTCTTCCATCCTGCCGCCAGCCGGTGCGCCTTGCCGAGTTGACCGGCGCCGACCGCGGCCGCGATCTCACGCACCGCATGTGCGTGCTCATGGGCTCGGTCTCGAGCGTAACCGGCCGCCGAGTCCTTGCTGACCATGAATGCCCAATCGCTCGAAACGGTCAGGATCGCTTCTCGGAGCAACTGGTCGGCGATCGGATCGCGGCGCGTCTGCGCACCGGCCCCGGCCCGCATCTTGTCCAGGGTGTCCAGGGCCAGCCGGACCACATCGGCGTTCAGTTCCACCAGGTCGGCCACCTGGTCGCCGGCCCACACCCGCCAGTCCTTACCGGATCCCCACGACGAGTCGGTGAGCTGCACCGGTTCCCCCACATAACCGCGGGTCCGGGCATCGGCGAGGGTGCCGACGGTGACGCCCGCCTCGGGCAGTGCCCGCAACACCTGGGCCAGCCACTGCGGACCCTCGTGCCACCAGTGCCCGAACAGTTCGGTGTCGAAGGCGGCCACCACGAGGGCGGGCCGGCCGATCCGTTCGGATTCCTCGATCAACCGGTTGCGTACGGTGGCGACGAAGTCGTCGACATCGCGGGTCACCGCGGCGGCCGCCAGTGCGGGGTCGTAGGGCGCCTTGTCCGGCCCGGCGACCGTCTTGCCGGTGACCCGGGCCGGCTTCAAACCGGTTGCGTGGTCGTAGTGGTGGAAGTCGCGGTAGGCGCCGTGCCCCGGATAGCCGGACTTCGGCGACCACACCCGGTAGCTCACCTGGAGATCGCGGCCGAAGGCGACGACGTCGGAATCGCGGACCGGGCGCCCGAGGCCGGTATCGCCGTGCAGCGACGGCCCGTCGACCATGAAATGAGTCACACCGGCGTCGGCGTAGTCGTGTTCCATGCCCGGGGTGTAACCGCATTCGGGTGCCCAGATTCCGGATGGGGTGTGGCCCCAGCGGAGCTGGGCGTCGGCGAGTCCTTCGGCGAGCTGGAACCGCCGCAGGCGGGCATCCAGCAGCGGCTGGAAGGGGTGTGCCAGGGGGCCGCCGAGCAGTTCGATCGCTTCGGCGTCGATGAGGTCGCGCCACACCGGGCTGCTGCCGTGCCGCCAGTGCTGTTCGAACTCCGCGAGGGCGGCGGCGGCGAGCCGGTGTTCGTGTCGGCCCAGTGCGACATTGCCGTTCTTCGCGGCCTCGTCGGCGCGCAGCTGCCAGTTGCCCAGCCAGTGATGCATTCCCGATAGGCAGTGCGCATCGTCGAGCTGGGCCGCCAGCACCGGCGTGATCCCGAGCGTGAGCAGGTGTGAACGGCCTTCTGCGGCAAGGGTGCGCAGCACCTCGACGACGGGAAGATAAGAGGCCGCCCAGGATTGGTAGAGCCATTCCTCGCCCACCGGCCAGCGGCCGTGGTGGGCCAGCCAGGGCAGATGTGAATGCAGGACCAGGGTGAACTGGCCGGGGACCGGGGACGCGGAATCGGGCACGGTCACCGCTTTTCCGCGATGGCGACCAGGTCCAGGCTGGCATCGATATCGTCGGCGTACAGCTCGAAATCGTCGGCGGTCACCGCCGCGACGTCGGCGGTCAGGTCGGCCGGCCACGGTTGTCCGGCCAGGGCCCGCTCGATCTGGGCGTCGATGAACGATCCGCCGTGCTTGGCGTCGAGTTCGCGCAGCCGCGGGCCGTGGTGCACCCCGAGCATCTCGGTGACGGTGAAACCCGAATCCGTCAGCAGTTCGGTGAGTTCGGCGGCGTTGAGCTCACGGGTGTGGAACGGGTTGAGCGGTGTGTCCCGGCCGGGGGAGAAGGTGATCCGGTTCGGCGTGCTGATCAGCAGCTGTCCGCCCGGCCGCAGCACCCGCAGGCATTCGCGCAGGAATTGCGCCTGGTCCCAGAGGTGTTCGATGACCTGGAAGTTCACCACCACATCGACCGAGGCGTCGTCGAGCGGGAGCGCGGCGAGATTGCCTTCCAGCATCTCCACCCGCGGGTACCGGGTGCGGATGTGCGCAACGGCGGTGGCATCGTAGTCGAGACCGATCACCCGGTCGGCGACGTCGGCGATCATGTCCGCGCCGTATCCCTCACCGGCACCGGCCTCCAGGACCGTGCTGCCGGTGCAGCGTTCCCGTAGCCGGGCATAGGCGATCTCGTGGCGCCGGAACCAGTAGTTCTCCTCGGTGATACCCGGCACCGTGCGTTCACCGGTCAACGGCAAGGGCTCACCCGCTCGCGGCGGCGAGGGCTCGGTGCCGGTGGTGCTCGCAGATGCGGCGGGGATCACAGCCTCACTCATTGGTCCGACGTTACTGGTACCGGTGGTCCTGGTGCACGTCAGGGACCGGTTCCCCGGGCGGGCAGGATAGTGGCACCCTTGGCGGACGGGGCTCGATGAGGTAAGTTACCCACCAGTAACTTAAGGTAGGGTACTGTCTCGCACTGAGCATCTACACGGACGTACGGCCCAGCCAGTGCGGCCACCCCAATGTGCACCCAGAAGGAGGTCGACGAAGACCGATGCCGAACATCGTCGTACTCATCAAGCAGGTTCCCGACACCTGGTCCGAGCGCAAGCTCTCCGATGGTGATTTCACTCTCGACCGTGAGGCAGCGGACGCCGTCCTCGACGAGATCAACGAGCGCGCCGTCGAGGAAGCGCTGCTGATCAAGGAAGCGCAGGGCGGCGAGGTCACCGTGCTGGCCGCCGGTCCGGATCGGGCCAACGAGGCCATCCGCAAGGCCCTGTCCATGGGCGCCGACAAGGCCATCCACATCAACGACCCGGCGATCCACGGCTCCGACGCCGTGCAGACCGCCTGGGTGCTGGCCGGCGCGCTGGGCCAGGTCGAGGGTGTCGAGCTGGTCATCGCCGGCAACGAGTCCACCGATGGCCGCGCCGGTGCCGTCCCGGCCATCATCGCCGAGTACCTGGGCATCCCGCAGCTGACCCACCTGCGCAAGCTCACCGTCGACGGCGAGAAGATCACCGGCGAGCGTGAGACCGAAGAGGGCGTGTTCAAGCTGGAGGCTGCCCTCCCCGCGATCGTCTCGGTCAACGAGAAGATCAACGAACCGCGCTTCCCCTCCTTCAAGGGCATCATGGCCGCCAAGAAGAAGGAAGTCACCGTCTTCACCCTGGCCGACCTGGGCATCGACCCGTCGACCGTGGGTGTCGCCAACGCGGGCACCCAGGTGACCGCGTCCACCCCGAAGCCGGCCCGCACCGCCGGCGAGAAGATCGCGGACGAGGGCGAGGGCGGCAACCAGATCGCTCAGTACCTCATCGGTCAGAAGATCATCTGATCCGGCCCACCCGAGACTTCCCGAGGAGAAAGAACAATGGCTGAAGTACTTGTGCTCGTCGAGCACGCCGACGGTGCGGTCAAGAAGGTCAGCACCGAACTGCTCACCGCCGCCCGCGCCCTGGGCGAGCCCGCCGCCGTCGTGACCGGCCCGGCCGGCACCGGCGCCAAGCTGGCCGACGCGCTGGCCGCAGCCGGCGCCGAGAAGATCTACGTCGCCGAGGGCGACGAGGTCGACGGCTTCCTGGTCACCCCGAAGGTCGACGTGCTCGCCGGCCTGGTCGAGACCGCCGGTCCGGCCGCCGTGCTGGTCGCCGCCTCCGCCGAGGGCAAGGAGGTGTCGGGCCGCCTCGCCGCCCGCATCGGCTCCGGCCTGCTCGTCGACGTCATCGGCGTCAACGGTGACGGTTCCGTCGTGCACTCCATCTTCGGTGGCGCGTTCACCGTCGACGCCAAGGCCACCGGCGACGTGCCGGTGATCTCGGTGCGCCCGGGTTCGGTCGAGGCCGTCGCCCAGGCCGGTGCCGGCGAGCAGGTCTCCGTCGCCGTGCCCGCCCAGGAAGAGGGCGTCGTCAAGGTGACCGAGCGGGAGCCGGTCGTCGGCGGCGACCGTCCGGAGCTCACCGAGGCCGGCATCGTCGTGTCCGGTGGCCGTGGTGTCGGCTCCGCCGACAACTTCGCGGTGGTCGAGGCCCTCGCGGATTCGCTCGGTGCCGCCGTCGGTGCCTCGCGTGCCGCGGTCGACTCCGGCTACTACCCGGGTCAGTTCCAGGTCGGCCAGACCGGTAAGACGGTCTCCCCGCAGCTGTACGTCGCCCTGGGCATCTCCGGCGCGATCCAGCACCGGGCCGGCATGCAGACCTCGAAGACCATCGTCGCCGTCAACAAGGACGAAGAGGCGCCGATCTTCGAGATCGCCGACTACGGCATCGTGGGCGACCTGTTCAACGTCGCCCCGCAGCTGACCGAGGCGGTCAAGGCGCACAAGGGCTGATATCGCTTTCGCGCGGCAGTTCATCGGCAGCCCCGGTCGGATTCCTCCGGCCGGGGCTGTTCGTTTGCGGGGGCAACAGGACCCGATGAGTAGCATGGGCCCATGGCCATGCCGCGCGTGCCGAGCACCGAGCGTCCTGATCTTCCCGAGTCGATGACCTGGGAGGAGCTCGAAATGTTGCCCGAGGAGATCGCTGCACAAATCGAGCTGTGGGATGAGCGCGTGGTGTGGCTACGGAGAGGGCCCAAGGAACACCAAACCGCGTTCCGGCGACTCACCAACGAACTCGAACGATGCACCCGTGCCGACATGTCTGCCCATCCGGAACGTTGCTGGCGAGCGGAGCTGGAGACGAACATCTTCCTCGGACACACCGGGAAATCGGACTTCGTGACACCGGACTTCCTTGTCCACCGGTGTCTTCCCGCCGGGGCCGATGTTCGCGCCGCCGATACAGTTCTGGTCGGTGAGGTACTTTCACCGTCGAATTCCCATCCCGATATCGAGGCAAAGAAGGCGCGATATGCGAGTGCCGGCATCCCCTCGTACTGGGAAGTCGATCTCAACAGCGAGCTGACCGGCATCGGGGCACTCCGGATCTATGTGCTGGAGGAGGGGCACGGCGAACTGCCGGTCGGCGTGCGGCCGCTGCGCCGAGTGAATTACCTGTTGGTCGGCCAGTGGTCCCCCGCCACGAGCGACGGTGTGTCGTTCCCTTACCCGTTCTCGATCGAGATTCCCTGGTCGACGCTGGCATTCTGATCCCGGATCGAACGGGTACATGTCGCGCCGAACGTGCGGCTCGGTGGTGGGATCTCTGCGGATGCGGCGTGTGCGTCGGAACATGCGTGACTGTCGGCATCGTAGGTGCGAAGCCGACAGTCACTCCGGAGCTACTCGGTTCAGCCGACGAACAGGTCGGTAAGGAACTGCCATACCAGCTCCAGGAACTCCACGAACATGCCGTCCACCTCCTTATGGTGTGATATATGGCACATCTGAATAGATCAGGCTATCGTTACAATCCGGCGCATGGCAAATAATTGGCTAACCCAATCGGCAGATCTCGCGTAGATGAGTCATCCGGGTTCGGCGTCCCCAGGCCAGGGGTGCAGGACTGCGGACGCAGGGGGATTCGTCCTGCGCCCGGTAGCATGAGCGCGTGGCCGTGCCGAGCAGCTCGAGCGTAGATCGTCCTGATCTTCCCGCGTCGATGACCTGGGAGGAGTTGGCGCAGCTGCCCGAGGAGATCGCCGAGCAGATCGAGCTGTGGGATGGGCGGGTGGTGTGGCTACGGCGAGGGCCGGGGGAGCATCAGATGGCGATGCGACGTCTGACTCATGAGATCGAGCGTTGTGCTCGTGGTGACATGTCGTCGAGTCCGCAACGATGCTGGCGGGTGAATTTCGAGACCGATATCTTCTTCGGTCATACGGGCAAGTCCGACTTCGTGACCCCGGACTTCCTGGTGCACCGTTGCCTTCCCGCTGGTTCCGATGTGCGCGCCGCCGACACAGTCCTGGTCGGTGAGGTGTTGTCGCCGTCGAACACCCTGGCCGACGTCGAGGCGAAGAAGGCACGGTACGCCGGAGCGGGCATCCCCTCCTACTGGGAGGTCGACTTGTTGCACGACCTCACCGGAATCGGCGCGATCCGCGTGTACATCCTCGAAGTGGGCCATGCCGATCTGCCGCCGGGGGTACGGCCACTGCGTTCGGCGAACTATCTGATGGCCGGGCAATGGACTCCGGGTACTGTCTCGGGCATTTCCTTCCCATATCCCTTCTCGATCGAGATTCCCTGGTCGGCCCTGGACTTCTGATCGCCACGGCAGTGGCCGGCCGCATCGTTGTCCGCCTCAGGACTGCACGTGGATCCGCTCGGCGGCGATGCGATCGATACGGTCGAGACCCCAGCGGCCGAGGGGCTCCAGGGCGGTGTTGAGGGCTTCGCCGTCCGCGGTGAGCGAGTACTCCACCCGGGGTGGCACCTCCCGGTAGACCTCGCGGTGCACGATGCCGTCCTCGGCCAGCTCCCGCAGCTGCTGGATCAGCATCTTCTCCGAGACGCCGGGCAGGCCGCGCTTCAGTTCGCCGAAGCGGCGGGTGCCCTTCTCGTGCAGTTCCCACAGGATCAGCGATTTCCACTTGCCGCCGACGATGTCCATCGCGGCATCGATTCCGCAGAAGTATGGTCCGGATCTCTTCTCGCTCATATCTCGACCTCACTGCCTGGATACATACATTTCGGTAGGTACCAGACAAAATAGTAGGTACTTGTCGGTGCAGCGGTATGGGAGCAGTGTCGTTCGTAGCGCATCCGAGATGCGCTGCAAAGACCGCTTCCCGCTAAGGAGTTGAGCCCGCAATGGCGGAATCCGCAAAGACCTCGGTGACCGTGCTCGGACTGGGTGCGATGGGGCGCGCGCTGGCCGCAGCGTTCGTGAAGGCCGGGTATCCCACCACCGTCTGGAACCGGACACCGGGGAAGGACGCCGAGCTGATCGCGGCCGGGGCGACCGGCGCGACGTCGGTCGAAGCAGCCGTCGCGGCCGGTGACCTGGTCGTCGCGTGCCTGTTCGATCATGCTTCGGTCCACGAAACTCTCGATCCCGTGACCGATCTGCTCGCCACCCGGGACCTGGTGAACCTGACCAGCACCGAACCCGCCGGAGCCCGCGAGCTCGCCGAATGGGCTGCCGGACACGGCATCGCGTACCTCGACGGCGGCATCATGGCCACACCGCCGATGATCGGGCAGCCCGGTGCCGCGCTGCTCTACAGCGGTGCGGCCGAGGTGTTCGAGCGACACCGTGGTGCTCTCGAAGTGCTGGGATCCGTGGAGTATTTCGGTTCCGACGCCGGTCAGGCCTCCCTGGTCGACTTCGCCCTGTTGTCGTCGATGTACGTCATGTTCTCGGGCTTCTATCACGGTGCCGCCATGGTCCGCTCGGCCGGTATGACGGCCACCGAATTCGGTACCCGGACCGCCGCCTGGCTCGGGGCGATCCTCGATACGCTCCCCCAAGCAGGTGCACAGATCGACAGCGGCGACTACTCCGTGCCTTTCCAGCCCCTGACCTTCACCAAAGCCGCGGTCGACGCCATCGTCTCGGCCAGCCGCGACGCCGGTGTCGGCCTGGACGTCATCGATCCGGTGCGGAACCTGGTCGACCGGCAGGTGGCGGCCGGCTACGGTCACGAAAGCAGCGAGCGGATGTTCGAGAGCCTCGATCCACCGGCCCGCCGGTAGCTTCGGGTGGTTCGTCGACCGTCGGGGATGTGCGGGTGGTCCGGCGCTAGGCTCGAGGCGTGCCAATCTCTTTCGACACCACCGGCCTGGTGCAGACCGACCCGGCCACCTGGCAGGATCCGGACACCGGCGATATGGTGCAGCTCCGCTTCATCGATATGGTTCCGGACCTGCCGGCGGCGCTGACCGATCTGCCGGCGCTGCGGCACCGGCTCACCGAACACCGGGCGGCCGACGGCGGGCTGGTCGAAGCACATGTCGAACCGGTGGCCGGTCGGCCCGCGCTGGTCCGGATCGAGAAGCTGCCGATACCCGGCGCCGAACACGGCCTCGTCTTCGTCGCGACGGTGACGGTGCCCAGGGCGACCTGCAGTGCAAATCTCACGATCGTCTGTCCCGAACGCGGTGCCACCGGGGTGCGGGAGGCCACCGTGGGTGCGTCGGTCGGTCTCGACGCCATGTACCCGCCGCATCCGTACGCCCCGGAGATCCGCGCCCGCCTGCCCTACAACGTGGCCGACGATTCCCGGTGGGATCAGCAGTTCCCGGACCACCCGCTCTCCCGGGTCCGGCGCATGCTCACCGCGGTGCTGCGCACCGCGCAGCTGGATCCGAATTTCGCCGCACTCCCGCCGTTCCCCGGTCCCGGCAACTGACGTCGCCCGCGGTATTGGAGAGACCTGGACCCACTCCGCGCGATCCGGGCTCGGCGCGTCGGTCGGTCAAGGGGACCGGATCGGTGCCGCGCGGCGTAGTCGGCGGTGGCCGTGTGCGGCTGCATCGTCACGTGGACTCGTGTTCCGGCGTAGCTCTCGACCACCCGATGCGCCGTAGCGGGTCCGAAGGGGGGTACGGGCGCCCTGTCACACTCCGCACCCGGCCGGTGTCTTCATGCCGAAAGCAACAACCGGCAGGAGGAGCGATGACCGGCAATCCGAGAATCCCGCCCGCGGAGATCACCGGCGTCTACGGTTCGATCGTCAAACGGTTCGCCCGCAAGATGCTCGGCGATGTACCCGACGGCCTCGGGGTGATGTGGCACAACCGGCAGGTGATGTCCTTCGGCATGAAGCTGAGCCGGCAGATCGAGAAGTGGGACGGGTGTGACGAGAACCTGAAATCGTTCGCGCATATGGCCGTCGCCGCCAAGGTCGGCTGCAGCTTCTGCCTCGACTTCGCCTACTTCCGAGCCCGCAATGAGGGCCTCGACCTCGGCAAAGCCCGCGAAGTACCGCGATGGCGGCAGTCGGACGTCTTCACCCCGCTGGAACGCGACGTCATGGAGTATGCCGAAGCCATGACGGACACCCCGCCGACCGTCACCGATGAACTATCCGATCGACTGCTCGGCGCACTGGGGCCGGCGGCCGTGGTGGAACTGGGCTCGTGGATCGGGCTGGCCAATTTCATGACCCGCACCAATGTCGCCTTCGGGATCGAATCGCAGGGGTATTCGGCCGCGTGCCATCTCCCGCCGCTCGCGGTAGCGTCCGAGAAATGACCGACGACCCGTTCGTCACGCACCGCAGCCTGCTGTTCACCGTCGCCTACGAAATGCTCGGCTCTGCCGCCGACGCCGAGGACATCGTCCAGGAGACCTGGTTGCGGTGGGTGGACGTGGATCGTGCCGAGGTGCGTGACCCGCGCGCCTATCTGGTCCGGATCGCCACCCGCCTGTCGCTGAACCGGCTACGCACCCTGGCCCGGCGCCGCGAGGACTACATCGGCGAATGGCTGCCCGAGCCATTGCTCACCGCACCCGACGTCGCCGACGACGCCGAACTCGCCGAGAACGTCTCCATCGCCATGCTGACCGTGCTGGAAACCCTCGGTCCCGCCGAGCGGGCCGTCTTCGTCCTGCACGAGGTGTTCGAACTGCCGTTCCCGGAGATCGCCGAGGTCGTCGGGAAGACGCCGGCCGCCGTGCGGCAGATCGCCCACCGCGCCCGCGCACACGTCGCGGCTCGTAGACCGCGGCGGCAGGTGGACCGTGCCGAACAGCAGGCCGTCGTCGAAAAGTTCATTGCCACCTTGTCCACCGGAGACATCCAGGGCCTGGCGGAAATCCTCGCACCCGATGTCGTCCTGGTAGCCGACGGTGGCGGATACGTCCGGGCTGCCCGCAAGCCCATCGTCGGCTTCCGCTCGGTCGCCAATCTGCTGGCCCATGGTTCCGGCCTGCCGGGCTTCACGATGACACCCAGCTGGATCAACGGCATGCCCGGCATCCGAATCGACATCGGCGACCAGTCCGCCGCGGTGAGCGCGCTGATCGAAGACGGCCGGATCAGCCGGCTGTACGTGGTCGGGAACCCGCACAAGCTCGGCCACCTGGAATCGGTGTACCGGTTGCAGCGCTGAGGGACCTCTGGGGTGCAGGCCTGCGGATCTGTCGCCTGGCCGGTGTAGTAGCCGGTCAGGCGGCCGGTGTCGTCCACAGGGGCACTGATCGGCACGGCCGACAAGCCGTCACCGAACGGCAGCTGCTGAGCACCGCAGTACAGAATGTAGCCGGCATGGAACCGTTCCCCTGCATCGAGGAATCCGACCGGATCGACCTCGCCCGATGCGCGGGTCCGCGGATCATCCAGGAACCCGCATGACGGTACCTGTGGGATGTGGATCTGCCGAGAGGTGCGTTGTGGATCTGCCGTGACTGTGCCTGTGGATCTGCCGAGTAGCGCTGGCGTAGCGTGGGCAATCTTCCTGCTTCGACGCACGCGGTTGCGTAGGGCGATCACTCGGGGCAGTTGCTTAGCCGAGTCCCGTATCCAACCGGAGAAGGTGGCCTACCAGGGGCTTCGCCCTTTGGCAGGTTGAACCCGCCATCGATCACGCAGCGCGACAACGACTCTGGCCGCCAGAATGAAACTGCTCCGTGCCCGATGATGAGGGTTGGCTACGAACTCGCCAAGTTCTCGTGTTGCGCAATCAGCGCTACCGAGACGAGGGTGTGTATCGCTGTCGATAAATGGTGCACCCTGTCCCGCATTCAACGGTCAACACGCCGGCTTCGGGAATGTCGGTCACCTCGAGGTAACTTCCTGTCCCTGCTGATACTCCTGAATTGTGCATAGCCATTGTTCGATTTCGGGATCGGTCAACCTATCTGATGTACCCAAGGATCACTCTCCTGCGGGTTCGATGTCGAGTCTGTCGAGAATGGGGGCAACTGCGATCACTTCAGTCGGTCACAATAGGTTGGCTCACTCGAACTTCGTCCGCGCAGAAACGGGTGATTCGGGCTCTATGTATCGGGCGCAAAATGAGTCTTGAGTGTGAGGTGGCCGTCTTGGTCCCACTTCTTTTGCCACCTGATATCACCTAGGTTTCCGTATCTCCCAAGTGTTGCGAGCGACCCGTTCGGGTGCCACTCTCGCCATTCTCCTACGGGGTCGCCGTCCTTGTATTCTCTGTGGCTCCTAGGCGTGCCATCCGGGTACCACTCGAGTTCAGGGCCATTCTGTATTCCGTCGCGGTATGTGGTGAGCTCAGTTATTGTTCCATCTGGTGTGATTTCAACTGCTTCTCCAGTGAACGGTTCTCCTTGGTAGTAGAAGTCGCGCTTCTCCCAGTAATCTGCTTCGGTTAGGTCGTCTATCTGAATTCGGAGCATGGGGTTCACCGTTCTGCTATGCCACGCGGGTCTGGTTCTGCGGCGTAGGCGTTCGGTGTCGAGCAGGCTGGCGAGCCTGTCGACGGTGGCGTCGGCGACCGGTAGGACCGCTGTGTATGTCGCACTTGAGTCTCTTTGGAGTTGGGATCGTGGTTGAGACCACTTCTACCAGGGGCTTCGCGTTTTCATGTTGTGGCCCAACGGGCTCCGGCGTGTCCGCTGGTCACGACGGCGGGAGGATGCCTACACGGAAAGGCTCAATGGCCCATTTGTTTCCGAATCAGGTGTCTTCCTGGTGCTCGAGAATCAATTCGGGTCGGCGATGTCCGTTGATGATCAAATCGATGCCTTCATTGAAAGTATTGCCGTAGAGGGCGATTCCGGGTGGAGTATCACCGATCATTCTGCCGTCCTCCAGGAGTAGTATTCCGATCAATCCTATCGAAGATGCGATCGGGGACACTCGGCTCCCGAGAGCTTCTTCGATCGTCGTGTACCCGTCACGGGAGCCATCGAAGTAGTCGAAGGGGTCGAACTCGATTGGGTCGGAAAGCCACTTTGTTTCGCTATTCTTGATAGGGCGTACCGTCAGCATCCCGAACTCATTGAGAACATCGATGGACTTCTGGGACATAAAGAACCCTTGCGCCTGCAGATCATGGACCTGTTGTTGCATATCGACCCGTCGTCCCGGTTTCCAACCCGAACGTGACAGGGCGTCGTTTGTTAACCCGGCGGGCCATGTAGCATCAGTCATCAGAATATCCAACCGTTGAATTCCGAGTAGGCCGAGCAAGTATTTGTCGCCGCGGCATGGTTCGCGCCATCTGCCATGTTGAGTCGAGTTGAACCCGCGAATCATTGCTGCCGAGCTGAGTGCTCCTCGGCAATCCGCCAGTGTATATCCGGCCTCCAGTGCTTGGCTGATGCAGTTCAATTCTGCACAATGCCACGCAAAGGCCGACTGATGGATTTCCGGTACGTTTGCGACGTCCTCGTTCAGATCTCCGCTGTTGCGGTTTCCGGCCAGGTTCGGGTTCTGTGGTGGTGGCTGGAGACGAGTCCCATCGCGTGTATCGCTGCTGGGTGGCTCGGCCAGAGTTCCGTCGGCTGCCCGGTGGTCGGGTCGGTCGGTGGGGCGCTGGTCGAGGTGAGCAGGGTCAGATGTTGGTCGATTGGTTCCTGGGGTGGGTTGGTCAGGGACGTTGCCTGGATTCGGTATTCCGCTTCCGTGTCGGTCTCTCGGATCAGGTCGATCTGAATGTGCCAGGTCAGGGGTGGTGGTGGGTAGATCTGCGTGCCCGGAGATCTGCCCTCGCTGAGGTACCGGTCGTAGAAGCTAGCGTGGTACTCCGGGGGCTTGTTGCCGATCGCGTAGATCGTGCCCGTCTGTTTGTGGACGGCGTATGTCGTCACGGGAGAGCCCAGTCTGGGAAGGTTCGGGCGGTGGGCCGGGTTCGGTTGCCCCTTGTGGAATTGATCGAGTTCCACTCGAGTCGGATGCGGCTGGACGATCCAGGCGTGTTCTGTCTCTGCCATTTCGTACGTCCGGTGATTCCGGAATATCGAATCGAGGTATTCGAGGACTTCCGCTCGGGTTTCCAGCGGTTGTTGTGGGGGCACTTTTTTCTCCTGTTGGTGGCGTCACCGGGATCGACCAGAGACCATCGCTGTGGTCGACCATCCATGCAGGTGGGGTACTCGATGTCGCACCGGATTGCGGGTCCCACCAAACGGGGTCATCCGCGCCCGGTGGGTAGACGATAACGGTTGCGTGGCTGACCGGTGACTCAAGCTTTCAAGTCGGTCCAGGCACTGGAGACCAATTTTTCACGACAGGTGCCGCGGAACCCGGTCCCATCGCAGCGATGCGATTATTGATATCTTGGAATGACTGGGCGATCGGAGGCCCGGTGATCGGCCTCGGTGAGATCCTCGATATCCACAAGAATGTACTCGGATCCACATCTCGGGAGCCGGCAGTCTGGTTCGAACAATTTCGAATCGCCATTAAGGGCTTCCTTGGGTTGATTATCACCCACAACGGAATCCCACTCTTCGGTTACGGCAGTGGCGTCGCGGTCTTCGCATGGTCCATGCAATTTGATCGAGTTCCCGAACCTGGACTACGAAAATGGAGGAGTGGTGGCAACTACTGGCCGTTTCGGGTCAGCCGGTCTCTCATTTCGACGATTTGCGGAAGTTGATCCGCCAGTGTTTGTATCCAGCCCGAAAAACTTGTTGAACTTCGTTTCAGTGGTCGCTTTGCGGTGTATATCCAAAAGTGGGGGTCGATCTCGGCGAGGTCGTCAGGCGCAAAGAAATAGAACATATACCCCTGGTGTGTTTGAAAGATGAATGCATCTGTAAACGGGGAGAAATTCTCCTGGTAGTCGTCCTCGACGATCTCGCGCACTGTGTCCTTGGCGTCGATGAGCCAGTCATAATCCCACTCGCCGTCCCGGCTGAGCCAGTATGGATCTCGACCTCCGAACATCAAGAACTCGCGGTAGGACCTAGGGATGCAGCCTACCTGTTGTGCTGCCAACAGAGACAGGATTTCCCTGTCGGTGCAGCCTTTGATTGAATCTGCGTCAACCAGTCCTGATTCGATCAGCGGATCGGCAACGTCGGCTGAGTAGTTCAAGATCCTTCTCCTATCACTAAAGAGTGGGGCGATTCCGCTGAACGGGCGGGTAGGGGAGGATGAAGTTTACTTCAATTTCGATATTTGGATACATCCCCTGGAAGGCAAAGATTGTTGCGGCACATGAATCGCAAGGCTCTTGTTCGGAGAAAATTCGCACATGCCCTTCAATGTCGTTTATTCCGTTCTCGTTCGGGGGATGTATCGATATTATCCAGGTGTGAAGATATTCTACCAGGTTGTTTTCTGCATCGTTTTGCCTCTGCATGGATTCAGGTATGTTCGGTGTGATTGCATTGTGTTCAGCCGGCGGTGCGATAGGTGGTAGGTCGGTCCCTCGGGGGGCGTTGCGTGCCACATCGGCTGTTCCGCTGAACCCTGCGAACGATTCAGTGTGTCCAGCTATTGTGAACTCTAGAGCCCCGCCCATTGTTCTCCACCCGACTCTTGCTCCGCGTCGGGCCTGTCTCTGTAGCTCAACAAGATTGGCGACTTCGGGAGCGTCGATCGGCAATGCCGTGAAAACGGGTACATTTCGGTAGTCGGCGGTCTCTTGACTGCCGGGAGAATCCGTCAACTGTGCATCGATGTCGGGACCGGGTCCGTCGAGCACGGGTCTTATGGTCGGGGAACCCGTGGCGTGGAAGTCTGCGCCGTTTTCGTCGGAAGGCAAGCCGGTATCACTGTCGCCGCCCACATTCGGTTGCGCGGAGCCTTGTCGGTTGAGCTTTGAAGTGGGCTCTGGGCCGCTACCTCGGCTCGGGATCCCGTTTCGATCCGGATCGGTCAGGTCTTCGGGTAAACCTGTTTCCCGATCGGTCGGTGTTCCTTGATGCGCTGGTCGATCAGACCTCTCGTCTTGTGGACCGGCGGGGGGAACGGTTCGACCAGGTATACCTTGCCGGTCGCCTTGTCGATTGCGTGGGTTTTCAGCGGGCCCGGATCCTGGCCGGGGTTCTCCTCGATGATTCGGAGGTCCTCCCGTGTCGCGTAGCGCTGACCGATCCACGCCAGGTCGGTCTCCGCCAGCAGGAACCCCTGCGTCGTGTTCAGGGCCTCTTGGAGGTACGCCGTGGCCTGCTGGGGTGTGTGCAGCGGTGGTAGCCGGGTCATGTGGTGATCCTCCTGGCGCCGGGATCGGGATGGCGCGTAGGTCGACGGCGTCGGTAACCAAGTAGGCCGGTGGCGTGCTGGAGGTATGCCCCGACTGCGGGTCCCACCACACCGGGCCGTCGGCCCCCGGTGGGAAAACGATCACGGTGGCGTGTCCGGAGCCTCGCACGGGGTTGCCGTTGCTGTCCAGGATGGGGTGGCCCGTTTGTGGGTCGTACGCCGGCCAGCCCGTCGACACGTAGGCGGCGGAACCGGGGCCGAGGGCGGAGACTCGATCGTGTAGCGCTCGGAACGCCGGGGCTACGGGTTGGCCGGGATGGCAGTAGCGTTCGATGGGGGTGCCGCCGAGCCATTGCTGGGCACGCTCCATTCCTTCGCCCCCGTCGGGATCCCGGCGCGCCATGGCGGCTTCGGGGCGGCCGAAGAAGGTGGAGAGGGCAGAGAGCGCAGCATCGACACAGTTGTTGTATCGGCCGCTGGTGGGATCGCCGTCCTGCGGATTGATCAAGTCCGCGACAGGATGATCCCGAGGGTCGATTCCGGCCTGGAATCGGTTGCCGTCGCGAACCGAGTCCGCCAAGTTCCGTTGCGATTCGGCCTGCTCAGGGGTTTGCCGGAACTCGTCCGGATTGCGTAGCGCGCCCGGGCTGCCGAACGGCTGAGGAGTATTGGCGGTGGCGACGTCGTTACTGAGTTGGCGCAGATCGTCGCGGGTGAGCGGCCGGCCGGGGGTGGGGTCGACACCGAGGTGGTGGCGGATCGCCGATTCGAGTTGCTGGGGGTTGGTGATCTGGGCGGGGTCGATGACGAGGTGGGACTGGGTGAGGTCCGGGGTGGGGACGGTGTCGATGGTGAGGGGGTCGCCGGATTCGAGGCGGTTGGGTGGATAGGGGTTCAGAGTGGTGTCGGTGATCCAGGCGAGGTGTTGTTCGATCTGGGCGCGGATGTGCGGGGGCACGTGCGGTGGGATGTGGACGTTGAGGCGGACGACCGATACGGGTGGGTCCACGCGGTTGTCGTGCTGTTCCCACTGGTAGGCGCGGCCGGTGCGCTCGTTGCGGACAAGGTTGGTCTGCTGTGGTCTGCGGTTGCGCAGACGGGTGCGGTTGTCGTTACTGGATCGGGCCAGCCGGGGATCCGGTGGTTCCGGGATCTGCGGCTGCTGCGGCGGAGGTGGAGCGGACTGCGGGTGGTGTGGGGCGGCTGGGTGGCGGTCGTGGGTGACGGGGTGTGGGGCGTTCTGTGGCTGGTGGGGGGTGACTTGCGGTTGGTGTGAGGTGTTCTGTGGTTGGTCGGGAGTGACAGGTGGTCGGTGTGGGGCAGCCTGCGGTTGGTTGGGGGCGACCTGTCGTCCCGGCGGGGGCACCGACTGGTGATCAGGGGTGGCGTGTCTGTTGTCGAGGGCGGGTTGCGGGTGACGGGGTGCAGGTTGCGGGTGAGCGGGTGTGGGCTGCTGCTGATCGGACGGAACCGGGACGGTGCCGGGGTTCCGGGTGTCCTGGGGGCGCGCCGGAGATTCCGCGCTGGGCGGAGGTGAGGTCGGTCGGGGGTGTCCGTTGTCGTGGTGCGCCGGCGGCGTGGACCGGTTATTGTCGGTGAGTTCCGCCCACGGTGGGGTGCTGGCGCGTAGGTGTCCGGTCGGATCTTGGTGAGCCCAGCGGGGGCCGGATTCCGAGGTCGTCGCGGTATCGGTCGGGGCCTGCCGCCCGGGACGATTCGGCGGGGTTCCGCTGGGGGGAGTCGAGGGGCCGGAGGACTGTTGGGCCGGTGGCGGCGTACCGGTGGCGGGTGCCGAAGTGCCGGGGGCCTGTTGCGTGGGTGGCGGGGTGTTGGCGGGACCGGCGGGCGGGGTGCGAGTGCCGGGCGCCTGGGCGGCTGGTGCCTGGTGACCCGGTGTGCCGTTCGGGACTCCTCCGGGGTTCGGGGCGCCGGTGATCGGGCTGGACGTGCTGGGGGCCGGGCCGGTCGCGGCCGGGGGGTTTCCGGGTGCGGCGGTGGTGGTGTTACCCGGCGCGTCCGGTGGTGTGGTGACCGGTGCCGCGGGGGCGCTCGCTGCCGCAGTGGTACTGGGTGGCTCGCCATCCGCAGGCCGGGCCCACGGTGGAGTGGCGAGGTCGCGGGTGAAATCCGGGTTCTGGTGCGCCCATCGGGGTGCTTGGGGGTTGTCCGATCCCGGCGAAGCGGGCGCCGGATCGGTGGGGGCATCGGGTGCGGGCGGCGATGAAGCCGGCGGAGACGTCGGTTCCCGCTCGGCGTCGGGACCTGATTCCGGGGCTCCATCCCGCGGCGCCGGGCCGGACGGATCATCGGTCTCGGTGGTGACTCCCGGCTGGGCGGTGGTGTCGTCGGATGGTTCGGAGGTGGTCGCGTTGTCGTGAGTGCTGTGGGGGCGTTCGGATTCGGTGGCGGGCGTGGTGACGCCCGGTTGGCCGGGGGTGTCGTCGGTTCGTTCGGGGGTGGTCGCGTCCTCGCGAATCCCCTGCGGACGTGCGGATTCGTTCGGGCTCGTGGTGACCCCCGGCTGACCGCTCGGATCGGCGTCCGGCGGCGTGGTGTTGTCGGTCGATCGGGGAGTGCCGCGGTGCGGTTCCGGAGTATCGGAGTCCCGCCGCGCCTGGGCATCGTCGTCGGACGGCGGGTCGGTTTCCGCGGGCCTGCTGGTCACGACATCGTCGGAGACCGGGGACTCGCCGGCGGGGCGGGCGGCCTGCCGGTCCACTTCGCTCGGCGATTCGGTGGCCGCCCGGTGGCGGTCGTTGCCGGTCCCGGTCTCGGCCTGCTGCGATCGCTCGCTGCCGGTTGCCGGGGTGGTGACGCCTGGCTGGCCGGGTCGTTCGCCGGCCGGTTCCGTTGTCACGCCGGGTTGCCGCGGGGAACCGGTCTCCGACGATTGCGTGTTCGTGCCGGCACCGGCCGGAGCGGGCGAACCGGTTCCCGTGGTGGACGGTGCCGTGCCCGGGGCCTGCGTGGACCCCTGGTCTCGGGACGCGGGCTCGCCTGCCGGGGTGGCCGCTTGCGGTGCACCCGCAGCAGGGGTTGCGGGGGGAGCATTGTCGAGATCGGCTGCCCCGTCGGGCACGTCCGCGGCGGGACTCGTCGGGTCGTCGCCCGGCCTCGTCGAAGCGGGTGGCTCGGAGCCCGCTGTCGGGGCCGGGGAACCGGGTCCGGTGGGGGCGGCCGACTCGGGGCGATCGGTATCGCCGTGTGGTGCCCCGGTGCCGGAATCGTTCGTGGTGACACCGGGCTGACCGGGGCTGTCGGGATCGGAATCCGGTGAGGTGTTGTCGAGGCCGCCGGGCCCGGAGTCATCGCTGTCGCCGGTCGTGGTGCTCGGATCCGCATCCGTGGACGATGTGCCGGGATCGGGCGAGGTCGGATTCGGATCGCCCGGGGAGTTCGAGTCGGTTGTGTCCCCGGAAGGGGCGGCGGTGTCGGTGGCCGCAACATCTTCGTCTGCAAGCGTGCCGCCGGGCGCTCCGGTACCGGCGGGAGCTGTCCCGGGGCTGCTCGGATCGGTGCCGGTGCCGGGGTTACCCGCTGGGCTCTCGGTTTCAACGGGTGCCGGATCGTCGTCGGCGTCGGGGTGCCCCACGGAGGCGTCTGCCGGGTTCTGACCGTTCGCAGGGGTCGCCGCGGGTTCGGTCGGTTCGGTGTCCGAGGACTCCGCGGGGCCTTCGGCGGGCGGCTCGGCGGTGGTGGTTTCGGTCGCCGGACTGCTCGAGTCAGTGGCCGGTGCGGGGGTGTCTGCCGGAGCCTGAGCGCTCGCGGGCGCGGTGGATGGTTCGGCCGGCTCGCTGCCGGGGGTTCCCGCGGGACTCGAACTCGGCTCGGTCGGACTACCGGCGGGGTTCGGCGCGCTGGAGCCCGGGGCACCACCGGCACTGGGCGACTGGTCGCCCGCACCGGCAGGAGATGTTCGCGCCGGCTCGCCGTCGGCGCCCGGCCCTTCATCGGGCCCACCGGTGTTCGATGACGCCGACGGGTCGTCCGGTGCATCGGGGTTCGATGCCGGTTGATCATCGGCCGTGGAGTCGCCCGACGGTGGCGGTTGATCGTCGCCGGTGTCCTGCTCACCTGCCGGACCGTCGTTTCCGGACGGGCCGTCACCCGACGAGCTGTCACCCGACGAACCGTCCCCGGACGTATCCGGCGCGCCGGTGCCCGCATCCGGGGGCGTGTTCGACGGTCCGGCGCCGGCCGCCGCGGCCACGGTGGAGCTGGCCAGGCCATCCGGTGAGAGGACCTCGCTGATATCGAAGTCGGTCTCCTCGTCGACGGCGGCCACTGCGGCCTGTGCGGCGGCGTCGGACACCACCTCGGTGCCCAGATCCTGGGCGGCGTTCGCGGCACGGCTGCCGAGTTCGGTACCGGCGCTGTCCCCGGCCCGGCCGGCACCCAGTGCGCCACCGGCCGCGCCACCGGCGGCGCCACCGATGGCGGCGTTGCGGGCGTCGTCCCAGCCGAAGTCCTCCCCGAAGGTCCGGTCGCCGCGCACCACCTGGATGACGCGGGCGCCCAAGTCGATTCCGGCTTCCTCGATCACTCCCTCCACGGCGCCTTTGAGCGCCGCCCGGCCCGCGGCCTTCAAGGCCGCCCGGGAGAGCATCCGGGAGATGAGCTGTTTGATCACCATGCGCACGGTGATCTGTGCCGCGGCCCGGGCCGCGACACCCGCTGCCGCGCCGACCCCGGTCCAGGAGGTGGCGATGGCAGCGGCCAATTCGGCGGCGGTAATGACCAGCGTGGCGATGATGACGAGCTTGGTGTGCTCGATATCGTTGGCGCCGCCTTCCAGCGCATCGGCCTGCTGTTCGCACCACTGCACCAGTGCGTCCCAGGAGGCGTCGTCGCCGCCGATCTTCTTCCAGAGATCGGCCATGGCGGTGTGGGTTTCCCCTTCGGACAGTGCCGACAGGGCCTGGTTCATCACCGCCTCGGCGTCCGGGCCGAGGTCGTTCAGGGTGTTCGCGGTCGAGGTCCAGGCGTCGGCGAGCCGCCGCATGGCGGTCTCGTCGCCTTCGGGCCAGTCACCCGCTCCGCACACCCATTTGGCCACCCACTGCAGTTCGCCAGGGATTTCGATGCCCACCGGTTCGTCCCGCCCCGTCCGTTCGGCTAGATGTCCAGACCGCTGAGTTCGCCGGCGCGTTCCTCGTCGAGATCCTCGAACGCGGCGGCGATGGTGACCACGCCCTCGCCGAGCTTCTCCAACACGGTGGCGAGGGCGCCGATTCCGGTGGAGCCGTCACCGACACCGGGCGTGTAGGACTCGGCGAAGGACTCGCCGATCTCGTCGTTGCCCCAGCATTCGCCCTCGGCTTCGATGGCCGATTGCAGTTCGGTCAGCGCCGCGGCGACCGACGTGGACACACTGGCGAAGGACCCGCTGGTGCTGCGCAAGACAGCCGGGTCGACCTGCAAGCTACTCATCCGGAAACCTTCGATATACGAAACAGCTGGATATCAGCGGAGATAGGACCGATTGCGGAAGTATTCGTCTTCTTCCTCTTCGGTCAGCCGGCGCGGTGGTTCGTCCGGCGGCGTCGCGGCATCGGGGGCGCCGGAATCCGGGGTGCCGGAGGCCGCGGAGAGCAGTTCCCGGATGCTCGGTGCCCCGGGCACCAGATCCGGAAGGTCCGGCAGGTCACCCGCGGAGGCGAGCAGCGGCGCCATGGCCTGTTCCGCGGCCGCACTCGCTGCCCGCGCGGCCTCCTGCACGGCGGCGGTGATCGAACGGGACAGGGTCTCCGGCGTCGCCCGTTTGAACGCTGCCGGGTCCAGCGCGACTTCGGCGGGCACGCCATCCGGCCCGGCGACGACCTTCACCAGATTGTCCGGGGACCAGACGGTCACCCGGGATTCGGCCAGCCGGGCCTGCGCGTCCGCGAGCTCGCGTCGCTGCCGGTCCAGCCCGGCCAGTAGCCCATCCACCTCGTTGCGCAACGCGTCGTTGCGTGTACGGATGTCGTCACCGGACACGGTCGCCCCCTTCATACTTCGGCTGACCGGTACGACGATAGCCGCACCCTGCGCGTGTCCGGTTCCGCAGGTGCTCGGGACCCCGTCGTGAACTCGGTGACTGCACCTACCGACTTGCGTTGTCATGGCTCACCATCGGGTTGCGGGCCGGACCCGGTGGGGTTCGCGCCGGACCGAGGGCACAGGCGGGGCCGGTCTCTGCATCCACGGGGAAGCGGAGACTCGATGCGATACCGTACGACCCGGTTGGCATCGTCGGTCGGAAGGTTCGGTCTTGTTGGGGGTGGGCGCGGCATTCGCCGGCTATCAGCTGGAAAGCGTACTGGGGCAAGGCGGGATGGGCACGGTGTATCTGGCCCGGCATCCGCGGCTGCCCCGCAGCGTCGCACTGAAACTGCTGAACCGGGAGGTCTCCACCGACCCCGAGTCGATCCGCCGGTTCGAGCTCGAGGCGGATGTGGTTGCCCGGCTGGAACACCCGGGGATCGTAGGGGTATTCGACCGTGGTGCCGACGAAGGACACCTGTGGATCGCCATGCAGTACGTGCGCGGCACCGATGCGGCCCGCTGGAATGCCCGGGCGCATCCGGCGACAGCGGTGGCCGGGCTGCTCGGCGGCACTGCGGCAGCGCTGGACTTCGCGCACAGCCGGAGTGTGCTGCACCGGGATGTCAAACCCGGCAACATCCTCATCGCCGACGCCGATGCCGGCCGCGACAGCCGGGCAGTGCTGACCGATTTCGGGATCGCCCGGCTCACCGACGGTACGAACAACGGGCTCACCGCCACCGGAACCTTCACCGCCACGCTCGCCTACGGTTCCCCGGAACAGCTGTCGGGCGAGGTGGTCGACCACCGCAGCGACCAGTACTCGCTGGCCTGCACCGTGTTCTCGATACTCGCCGGACACCCGCCGTACGAAGCGACGAACCCCGGTCAGGTGGTGATGGGCCATCTGTCCCTCCCGGTGCCGCGGGTCAGCACCGCGCGACCCGACCTGCCGCCGACGGCCGATACCGTCCTGGAACGGGCGATGGCGAAACACCGCGACGACCGTTTCGGCAGCTGCACGGAGTTCACCGATGCGCTGCGGAACGCGCTGGAGGGGAAGCACATTCCGGCGCCGGTGCATCGGTCGGACCCCACGCTGGTCGCCGGTCCTGCCGCCCCGGTCGGCTCGCCGCACGCGGCTGTTCCGGGCACCGGGGGATGGCCGGTGTCCTCGCCGGGCCATCCGGTGCCGGTGGCTCCGTCGCCTCAGCCGTGGTCCCCGCACCCGCCTGCGGCCGACGTCGCCCATGCGCCGGTGGCTGCCCCGGGTGGCGTGCCGCCGCGCCCGTCGCCGGGCTTCGCGCGTCCGCCGTCACCGGTGACGGCGGGAATCGCGGGCGTCGTATCGATGCTGATCGGGCTGGTCCTGCTGCTGGTCCTCGCCATCGGGATGGGGACCGCGGTGACCAATTTCGAGTCGAACACTCGATCCGCGGGCGTCGAGGGCTACCTCCTGCAGACTGCGCTGGTATTCGCCCTGTTCTTCGTCCCGATGTCATTGACCCTCGGCGGTGGTCTGGCGCGGGTGTCGGGCCGTCGATTCGGCCGGGCACTGGCTGTCGTCGGCGACGGTCTGATCGTCGCGGGTGGATTGGTGGCGACCGCAGTCAACGCCACCTCCGGCGCCGAAGCCTCGGTTCTGGTTCTCACCGTCATCATGGTCCTGGTCCCGCTGACCGCCGCGGCGTGCGCATCCTGGCCGAGCACCGGTCACTGGCTGCGGTACCGCACGGAGCTGCGCCGACAGCGCCGTTGAGAACACCGGGCCGGGTGGATTATCGGCCCGCCGTCACTGATGCAGCGACGCCAGCAGCGTCGCGACGATGGGGGAGCGGCGGGTGTCGTCGCGCAGTACCGCCGACACCGGAATCCGGAGCCGGTGTTCGGCGAGTTCCAGGGTGGACAGCCCCTCGGTGGAACTACCGGCATACAGCAGCGTCCACGCGTCCGGCCGGTTGAGCAGCTCCATGGTGGCGGTGTGGTCCGGTGGGATCGGCGGGCCGAAAGTCGGGCCCGCCGGCAGATCGGCGAAGGCCGCGCGGATTACATTGTGCAGCAGGACCTGCTCGGACTCCGGTGGCAGCAGCAGCGGGTAGCTGCTGAGTTCGCCGAGGGTGACTTCGGTGCGGTCGGCCAGCGGGTGCGTGCTGGAGGTGGCGATCACCAGGTCCTCCACCCACAGTTGCTCCACCGCGACACCGGGCTGGTCCACGCTGCCCCGGATCAGCGCCAGATCGCAGTCTCCGTCGGCGACGGCGGTGATGCGCTGCCGGAACGGCTTGATCACGTACTCGATCTCCGCCTCCGGATGTGCCGCGCGGGCGGCGGCGATGGCGGACAGCGAGCGGGCGGCGAACGACATGTTGGCGGCCAGCCGGATCCGTGGCCCGGTCGCCCGCACGGCGGCGCGGATCGCGGACTCCAGGCTCAGCATCTGCTTGGCGAGCGGGAGCAGTCGCATCGTAGCGTCGGTGGGGACGACGGCCCGGGTGGTGCGTTCGAACAGCTGTACCCCGAGGTCACGTTCCAGTCTCGCGATCTGGTGGCTGATCGCGGACTGGGAGATGAAGCAGTGGCTGGCGGCCCGGCTGAAACTGAGCTCCTCACAGACGGCCACGAAGTATGTGAGCTGACGCAGCTCCATCGCAGGTCCTCCCATATTCATCGATAATCCAGATAAGAGTCATCTTCATTATGCGCCCCCGCTGGGGAAACATCTGTATTCCGCATCGCGTTTACTCATGACAGAAGGACAAAATCCGATCTTGGAGTACACGGTCATGGAACATGCGGACGTCGTCATCGTCGGTTCGGGCTTCGGCGGTCTGGCCGCCGCGAAGCAGCTGTCGAAGTCGGGTATCGATTACGTTTTGATCTCGAGCACCCCCGAGCATCTGTTCCAGCCGCTGCTGTACCAGGTCGCCACCGGCGTGCTGGAGCCGCAGGAGATCGCGCCGCCGATCGCGGGTGTGCTGCGCCGCCACCCGGGCGCCGATGTCCGGCTCGGCAAGGTCGTCGATATCGATGCCGGCGCTGCGGTACTGACCTACGACACCGCCGACGGCCCCCGCCGGATCCGCTACGGCTCGCTGATCGCGGCCACCGGGGCCAGCCAGTCGTATTTCGGTCGCGACGACTTCGCCGACAAGACGTTCTCGCTGAAGACCATCGACGATGCCGAACGACTACGCGACCGCATCGCCCAGGTCTTCGCGGCGGCCGAACACGCCGACGAGGCGACGCGCCGCCGTCTGCTGAGCTTCGTCGTAGTCGGCGCCGGCGCCACCGGCGTGGAGGTCGCCGGGCAGATCACCGAACTGGCCAAGCGGCATTTCCATCAGGAGGTGTCGGTGACCCTGGTGGAGGGTGCGGGCGCGGTGCTGCCGCCGTTCGGCGGCGGACTGTCGGAGTATGCGAAGCGTTCGCTCACCGGCAGCGGTGTCGAAGTACTGCTCGGAACCTTCGTCACCGATATCGACGAGGGCAAGGTCACCGTGCGCGACGCGGACGGGATCGAGCGTGGCATCGCCGCCGAGACGGTCATCTGGTCGGCCGGCGTGCAGGCCGGCGATTTCGCACAGCAGCTCGCCGAAGCGACCGGCGCGGAAACCGATCGGGCCGGCCGGCTGCTGATCAACCCGGACCTCACCGTCGGCGGGCACGCCGATATCTTCGCCATCGGCGATATGACCTCGCTCAACGGCTACCCGGGCCAGTCGCCGGTCGCGATGCAGGAGGGGCGGCACGCGGCCGACATCATCCGCGGCGAGCTTCCCGCCGGTACCGCGTTCGAATACTGGGACAAAGGCAGCATGGCGGTGATCAGCCGCTTCAGCGCCGTCGTGAAGCTCACCGAGAAGGTCACCTTCCAGGGCCCGATCGCCTGGGCGATGTGGCTGGCGGTGCACCTGATGTACCTGGTCGGCTTCCGGAACCGGTTCGCCGCGGTGGCCTCGTGGCTGGTGGCCTTCATCGGCACCGGACGGCCCGGTTTCGCGGAGGCGCGGACCGAGGCGCCCGTCGACAGCACCCGGGCGTCGGACAGCGACGACGGCACCCGCGCGCCCGCAGATCAGGTGCCGGGCGGACGGCGCGAGCTTGCCGACGCGACCTCTTGAACTGCTGCCGACCGGCCGGACCGAGCTGCGACCAGCACTCGGTCCGGCCGTTTGCTGTCGTGGCCGCCGCGGCGCGACGAGGCGGAAGGATCGACGTTCGACAACGGATTCGGCCGGCGGGCAAGGCGATGGCGAACGATACGCAGCGGTTTCGTGAACGCGGAGTGTGACTTCCGTCTCGTTCACCGAACCGGCATCGCCGCGACACTTCGCGGTCGCTCCGATGCCGTGTCCGGCTGGCTTCATCAGCCGTATGACAATTTCGTCCGTGTTGACCGCGCCGGCGCGACCGACGGACGCCGGGGTGGCGAAGTCGCGGTACTCGCTGATCGTGGAGTCCGATGCCGAACACCGGGAGGCCGCGCAGCGGCTCCGCTTCGGCGTGTTCGCCGGTGAACCCGGATTCCGGATGCCGGACAACGGAACCGGCCTCGACGCCGACCGATTCGACGAACACTGTGATCACCTGCTGGTCCGGGACGAGGAGACCGAACAGTTCGTCGGCTGCTACCGAATGCTGCCGCCCGACAAGGTCGCCGCCGCCGGCGGCTACTACACGGCCACCGAATTCGAGCTGACCGCGCTCGACCCGCACGGCCGCCGGATCGTCGAAATGGGCCGCGCCTGCGTGGTTCCCGAACATCGCAACGGTTCGGTACTGACGCTGATGTGGGCCGGGATCCTGCACTACATCCAGCTCACCGGCTACGAGTGGGTGATGGGCTGCGTGTCGGTCCCGATGCAGGACGACCCGGCCGACGAGCCCGGCGTCAATGTTCGCGGCGTGCGGGATCTGCTGCTGCGCAAGCACGCCGTCGACGACGACCAGCGAGTCCGGCCGTACCGCCCGGTGTCGGTGGGCGGTCGCTCGCTCGACGAGCTGACCCCGCCGAACCGGCCGAAGCTGCCGCCGCTGCTGCGCGGCTACCTGCGGCTCAATGCGCAGATCTGCGGCGAACCCGCGCACGACCCGGATTTCGCGGTCGCCGATTTCGTCGCCTTGCTCGGGCTGGACACCGTCAACACCCGCTATCTGGACCGCTTGCAGAGCGCAGCCGCCACGCTCGACGGAAAGTGACCCGATGTTCGACGCCCCGCCCGCACCCCTGGACGAACGAACCCACGCCTGGATGCCGTCGAGCCCCTGTGGACCCGGCTGCGTCGAATCGACCGACCGGGTGAGCTCGGCCCGGATGCTGGGCCGGATCGCCGGTGTCGCCGGTCTGGTCCTGGCCTTCCCGGTCTGTACCGTCGTCACCCCGAGGTCCCGTCGGGAGGGGATGCGGCGCCGCTATGCCCGCACCGTGCTGGGCTGCCTGGGTATCCGGTTGCGCATCGTCGACAACCGCACACCGGACACAGGGGCCACCCCGAAGGGCTTCGCGGCCTCCGGAACCGGAGTACTGGTCGTTGCGGGCCATATCGGCTGGACCGACATCGTGGTACTCGCCGCGGTGCAGCCGGTCAGCTTCGTGGCCCGGGCGGACATGATCGATTGGCCGGTGCTCGGCCGGCTCGCCGAACTGACCCGCGTCGTCCCGATCGACCGGGCGCGTCTGCGCGAGCTGCCCGGGGTCGTCGGCCAGGTCGCCCGGCGGCTGCGGGACGGTGACCGGATGGTGGCCTTCCCGGAGGGCACCACCTGGTGTGGCCGGGCGTACGGGCGGCTGCGCCCGGCGATGTTCCAGTCGGCCATCGATGCGGGCACTCCGGTCCAGCCGGTCCGGCTGAGCTACCTCGACGGGCGCGGCGACCGGACCACCGTCGCCGGCTTCATCGGCGACGACACCTTCCTCGACTCGGCCCGCCGGGTGCTGCGCAGCAAGGGACTCACCGCCGAGGTGGTGCTGGCTCCGCAGCAGCCCGCCGGCACCGATCGCCGCGATCTGGCCCGCCGATGCGAGCAGGCGGTGCGCGGCGGGTCCGACGGCTCCGGCGAATGGATCACTGCGGGCAGCACCCGGGTCCAGGACCCCGCGGTCGCCGTGCCGCACCCGGCGGACGTCTCGGTCCGGCATGCCGGGATCGCCGCGAGGGTCGGTCCCGCCCGATAGGCTGCCGATACCGACGCAGGGGGTGTTCATGTACGTCGCCGTGGTCGCTGTCCTGTATCTGGCCGCGATGGTCCTGGGCTTCGTTCTGTTCGACGTTTCGACGACAACGTTCGCCCTGTGGGCGGTCGCGGC
Organism: Nocardia sp. KT25-26; assembly: GCF_056627695.1. NCBI lineage: Bacteria > Bacillati > Actinomycetota > Actinomycetes > Mycobacteriales > Nocardiaceae > Nocardia > Nocardia sp. KT25-26. The sequence goes on from NZ_CM152813.1 coordinate 1,797,846, forward strand.
CATGGCCGTCTTCGGTGGGGCAGCGATCGCCGCCGTCGGATGGGATGAACGCCGGGCGGCCGAGCGAGCCCGGCGCCGGGTCGAGGAACAGCGGCAGAACCGGGGCGGCGGCGCGCGGCGCGGGCGTGGTTCGGGACGGAACACGGGGTCGGCCGACGTCATCACCCGCAGCGATTCCCGCACGGGCAGTGATCCGTCCTTCGACCTGGGCGGGCACGACGGCGGCGGTGGCGGTTCCGGTGGCACGGACTCCGGTGGCGGCGGAGGTGGGGGCAGCTTCTGACCACGGTCCGGGAATACCCGGCGGTGGCCTGCGGGTTGCGCATCGTGGACGAGTCGTCGCACGTATGGAGGATGCCCCGCAGATGCGCAGGTCAACGGTCGGATAGGCTGGATCGGTCATGAAGTCGGCTATCCCGGGTGCGGTCAGTGGTGCCCAGACGGTCTACCTCGATCACGCGGCCACCACTCCGATGCTGCCCGCCGCCGTCGAGGCGATGACGGCTGCGCTGGGGCAGGTCGGCAACGCTTCCTCGCTGCACGGGGCCGGACGGGCGGCCCGGCGGCGCCTGGAGGAGGCCCGTGAATCGATCGCGGCGGATCTCGGCGCCCGGCCCTCGGAGGTGATCTTCACCTCCGGCGGGACCGAGAGCGACAATCTGGCAGTCAAGGGCATCTACTGGGCGCGCCGTGGGCAGGACCTGAAGCGCACCCGGATCCTGAGCAGCGCGGTCGAGCACCACGCCGTGCTGGATGCGGTCGAATGGCTGCAGCGGCACGAGGGTGCGCAGGTGACCTGGCTGCCGGTCGATCCCGCCGGCATCGTCGCGCCGCAGACCCTGCGGGCGGCGTTGGCCGAACACGCCGACGAGACGGCCCTGGTCACCGTGATGTGGGCGAACAACGAGGTCGGCACCATCCAGCCGATCACCGAGCTAGCCACGATCGCGGAGGAGTTCGGGGTGCCGATGCACTCCGATGCGGTCCAGGCCGCCGCCGGGCTGCCGATCGATTTCGCGGCCAGCGGCCTCGCCGCCGCGAGCATCGCCGGGCACAAGGTCGGCGGACCACACGGAATCGGCGTGCTGCTGCTGGGCCGGCAGGTGGCCTGCGAGCCGCTGCTGCACGGGGGTGGTCACGAACGGGACCTGCGGTCGGGGACCTCGGATGTGGCGGCCGCGATCGGGCTCGCCGCCGCACTGCGGTTCACCGTGCAGGATCTGCCGGTACGGTCGGCCGCCCTGCGCACCCTGCGCGACGATCTGATCGCCGGGGTGCGGGACCTGGTCCCGGACGCGGTGCTCAACGGTCCGCACGACGAACGCCGGCTGCCCGGCAATGCACATTTCACGTTCCCCGGCTGCGAGGGCGACTCCCTGCTGATGCTGCTCGACGCCGCCGGTATCGAATGCTCGACCGGTTCGGCCTGCACCGCCGGGGTGGCCGCACCGAGCCATGTACTGATCGCGATGGGCGTCGCCGCCCGGCAGGCGCGCGGCTCACTACGGTTCTCGCTCGGCCACACCACGACCCGCGCCGACGTGGATGCGGTGCTGGCCGTGCTGCCGCAGGTGGTCGAACGCGCCACGGCCGCGGGCCTGGCCGATGCCTTGGGAGGTGCACGATGAAGGTTCTGGCCGCGATGAGCGGTGGTGTCGACTCGGCGGTGGCCGCGGCGCGGGCCGTGGCAGCCGGGCACGAGGTGGTCGGTGTGCACCTGGCCCTCTCCGAGGCGCCCGGTACGCTGCGGACCGGTTCCCGGGGCTGCTGCTCCAAGGAGGACGCCGGCGATGCCCGGCGGGCCGCGGACGTGCTCGGGATCCCGTTCTACGTCTGGGATTTCGCCGAGCGGTTCAAAGAGGATGTGATCGACGACTTCGTCGCCGCCTATGCCGCCGGGGAGACCCCGAACCCGTGCCTGCGGTGTAACGAGAAGATCAAGTTCTCCGCGCTGGCCGAACGGGCCGTCGCGCTCGGCTTCGACGCGGTGGCCACCGGGCACTACGCGCGGCTGCAGGACGGGGTGCTGCGCCGCGCCGTCGACGCCGACAAGGACCAGTCCTATGTGCTGGCCGTGCTCACCGCCGAACAGCTGGGCCGGGCCATGTTCCCGGTGGGCGATACGCCGAAACCGCAGATCCGGGCCGAAGCCGCCGAACGCGGCCTGGCGGTGGCGGACAAGCCGGACAGCCATGACATCTGTTTCATCCCCACCGGTGACACCCGGGCGTTCCTCGGCGCGAAGATCGGAATCCGGCCGGGTGCGCTGGTCGACTCCGACGGCACGGTGCTCGGCGAGCACGAGGGCGTGCACGGATTCACCATCGGGCAGCGCAAGGGTCTGGGTCTGACCCGGCCTGCCGCGGACGGAAAGCCGCGCTACGTCACCGGAATCGATCCGGACTCCGGGACCGTGCGGGTCGGTTCGGCCGAAGAGCTCGAGGTCGGCACCGTCACCGCCGACCGGGCGATCTGGACCTCGGGTGTTGCTCCGGAAGGTCCGATCGAGTGCATCGTGCAGGTCCGCGCGCACGGCGGCACCGCACCGGCCGTCGCCGAACCGTCCGGTACCGGGCTCATCGCCCGGCTGCGTGAACCGCTCACCGGCGTCGCCCGCGGCCAGGCCATCGTGCTGTACGTGCCCGACGCGGACGGCGACCGGGTGATCGGCAGCGGCACCATCAGCGGTACCGAGGCCTGACCGGGTAGCCGCCTCAGGCGGGCGTAGCCGACATCCCCAGCAGCTGTTCGGTGCGGGGCCACAGCTGGTCGAGCACGGCGGCATCGCCGGTGACCTTGGCCAGTAACACGGTCCCCTCGAGCAGTGCCAGTACCGAACGGCCGATATCGTGGCCCACGTCCGGTCCCGCCTGGGCAGCGATATCGGTGACGATCTCGGCCTGTTCGGCGAAGATCGCCCGGACCCGATCCCGGATCTGTGGTTCCGAATCGCCGAGCTCGAGCCCGAGGTTGGCGAGCAGGCAGCCCCGGATGGCGCCCGTTTCGGCGAGGTCGGCGCGCTGCGCCTGCGCTTGGGTCGCCAGCAGGTCGCGCAGCCGGAGCAGTGGTTCGCCGGCGCCGTCACGCGCATGCAACCACTCGGGGCGTTGTGACCGCCAGTGCGCTGCCACCACCTCGTCGGTCAACGCCTGCTTCGATTCGAAGAAGTGGTAGAAGCTGCCCTTTCGGACATCGGCCCGAGTGCAGATCTCGGCGACACCCACGCTGCGGTAGCCGTGGGTGTGGATCAGCTCGCACGCCGCATCGAGCAGTCGTTCCCGTCTAGAAAGGATTGCAGATGCACGACATCACCGTTGCCATCGCTTACCACAGCGGATACGGGCATACCGCCCGGCAGGCCGAGGCGGTCGCCGCCGGCGTCCGGGAGATCGGGACCGCGGGGCTGTATCCCGTCGACCGGCTCGACGACGAGCTGTGGCGCGCCCTCGGGGCCGCCGACGCCATCGTGTTCGGCACTCCGACCTATATGGGCAGCCCCGCCGCGGTCTTCCAGCAGTTCGCCGAAGCGAGTTCCGCCATCTGGGCGGAACAGGGCTGGCGTGGCAAGCTCGCCGCCGGCTTCACCAACTCGGCCGGAGTCAACGGAGACAAGCTCAATGCCCTTGTCTCCCTGGCGGTCTTCGCCGCTCAGCACGGGATGACCTGGGTCAACCTGGATCTGCCGCCGACCTGGCTCTACACCGAACACGGGGCGCCGGACGGGCTGAACCGGCTCGGTGGATTCCTCGGCGCCATGGCCCAATCGCCCTCCGATGTGGGACCGGAACGAGCGCCGGCGGCGGCCGATCTGGCCACCGCCACCCACCTGGGCCGCCGGGTGGCCGACCTGGCGCTCACCATGGCGCGTGGCCGGCAGGTGGCGGCGTCGTGAACCGCTTCTGCCGGCTGACCGGGATCGAGCATCCGATCGTGCAGGGGCCGTTCGGGGGTGGCCTGTCCTCGGTCGAACTGGCCGCGACGGTGTCCGGTGCGGGTGGGCTCGGATCGTTCGGTGCGCACACGCTCACCGGGCCGCAGATCCACACGCTGGTGGCGGAACTCCGTGCCGCCACCCGGCAGCCGTTCGCGGTGAACCTGTGGGTGCCGCAACCAGCGGAACCGGCCGACATCGCGGCGGCGGATGTGCGGCGACTGCGGCCGTTCTACCGCGAACTCGGCGTCGTGCCACCGGAGTCCGTGCCGCGACCGGACTACCGGGAACAGCTCGACGCCGTGCTGGCGGCGGCGCCGCCGGTGGCGAGTTTCGTCATGGGGATCCCCGACGCCGACTTCCTGGACCGCGCCAGGGCGGCCGGAATCGTCACGGTCGGCACCGCCACCACCGTCGAGGAAGCCGAAGCGATCGAGGCGGCCGGCATGGATGCCGTCGTCGCCTCCGGAACCGATGCGGGCGGCCACCGCGGTGCCTTCCTGCGGCCGGTGGCCGAATCCCTGGTCGGGACATTCTCATTGGTACCGCAGGTGGCCGACGCCGTTCGGATACCGGTGGTCGCGGCCGGTGGTATCGCCGATGGGCGCGGGGTGGCCGCGGCCCGGCTGCTCGGTGCCGACGCCGTGCAGATCGGCACCGGGTTCCTGGCTACCACGCAGTCCAACGCATCATCGGCACACCGGGACGTGCTGCGCAGCCCGGCGGCCCGGGTCACCGTCCTGACCCGTCTGTTCTCCGGCCGGCCCGCCCGCGGCATCGTCAACCGCTTCATCCGGGAGATGGCCGAGCACGAATCCTCCGTGCCTGCCTACCCGGTACAGAACGCCTTGATGATGCCCATCCGGCGCCGTGCCGCCGAAACCGGTGAGCAGGGCCTGGTCAACCTCTGGTCCGGCCAGGCGGCCGGTCTCGCCGGAGCCACCGACGCGGCCACCTACCTCGCCGACCTAGTCCGGACAGCCGACCTGTTGCTGCCGGACGAACTGCGCTGAGCACGGTGCGGCGGTGGAACCCGTCGCCGCACCGCGCCGTTCGTCGCAGACGGTCGGACCACCTGTGCGGTGTCGCCGGCATCCCGGCCCGGACGTCGGAGCAGGGTCCGTTGCGGGCCGGGGTACCGGCGTCCCTACGCTGGGACGGACTGTTCGGTGTGGGCCGGGTGGCGCGGAAAGAGGTGGCGGCGCAGGTGGTGGAGATCGAGGCGGGCAGGTCGGCGAGGGTGTTTCCGGCCGGTAGCGCGACGGCGCTGGGGTCGTGGCCCGGAACGGATCCGCGGGAGGCGGCCGCCACCGTGCTCGGTGAGCTGCCGGAGCTGCCGCATCTGGTGGAGCTGCCCGGGCGGGGGCTCGGCGCCGACATGATCGGACGCTGCGCCGCCCTGCTGGTGGACCTGCCGATCGACACCTCGGTACGTGGCTACCGGCTCGCGGCCGGGCCGGGCGCCGTGCATCGCCGGGCCGGTGACCTGCTCCGGTTCGATCTGGATGCCCTCGAAGAAGCCTGGGAGAAGGCCGGTTCGATCGGTAGCCGGCGGCCGGTGAAGGTTCAGGCCGCCGGGCCGCTCACCCTGGCCGCGGAACTGGAACTGCCGAACGGGCATCGCGCGCTCACCGACCCGGGTGCGCTCCGCGACGTGGCCGACTCACTGGCCGAGGGACTCGTCCGGCACGTGGCCGAAGTGCGGCGGCGGCTCGGCGCCGAGGTCCTCCTGCAACTCGACGAACCCCGGCTCACTGCCGTCCTGGACGGCTCCCTGCGCGGGGTGAGCGTGCTGAATCCGGTGCGGGCGCTACCGGAACCGGAAGCCCGTGCCGTACTGGATCGGGTGATGGCCGCCGTCGCCGCCCCGGTCCTGCTGCACAGCTGCGCGACCCGGCCCGCACTCGGCACCCTGCGCCGGACGGCTGCCGCTGCGATCGCCGTCGACCCCGCCACCCTCACCACCGCCGACGACCTCGACCAACTCGGCGAACTGCTCGACACCGGAAAACGACTCGTCCTCGGACTGGTTCCGACGACCGCACCGCAACAGCAGCCGACCTGGCGTGATCTGGCCGCCGTCGGCGTCCGTCTCATCGACCGGCTCGGCTTCCCCCGGAAAACCCTCACCGACCAGGTCCTCGTATCCCCGGCCTGCGGCCTGGCCACCGCCTCGGCCGGTTGGGCCCGCACCGCGCTGGCCCTCGGCCGCGACATCGCCCGCGCCTACCGCGAGGAACCGGAGTCGCTCCCGGCAGCGTGATTCGGCGCCGCGTTCCAATGCGCAGAGCCGCGGCGGCATCTGCTCGGAGCGGCCCTGCGCCGAACTGCCGGTCGGCCTGGCTCGTCGGCTTCGGTGCCGTGGTGCAGATGCCGTATCCGGCCGGCCGCCCTCTGCACCGCGCTGCCCTTCGCCCGCAATGTCGCTCGTGCATTCGGCAAGGATGCGGAGTCGCTCCCGGCAGCGTGATTCGATGCCGGAATCTGCGGCGCCGGGGCCGCGCGGTGGCAACCGCGTGTGGCTGCTACCGCATCCGGTCTTACCGGTCCGCACTGGGCCCTCTCGTGGTCCCGGAGTCTCGGACCGGCGCGCTCACCGGGATCCGGCCACCGCCGAGCGGTTCGGTGGAGTGTTCCGGATGCGGTATCACCCGACACGCACCGCCACCGTTGCACCGAACCGCCGATCGAGAGCGACCTCACCTGCGCGCAGGCCGAACGTTCCGCAGCGGCCTTCGCTTCCAGGCCGACGGCGCAGCGCGATCCTGGCTGCGTCGGACGGTCGGCACCGGTGTGCTCCGCACCTCGGTGCGGTACCGCATCAGCCGCGCCCGCATCGGGGTGGCAGGGTGGGCGAGTTACTCCTCGGTCTCGGCGGTATCCGGTGCCGAGACCGCATCGGGTCCGCCGGCCAGCAATGCATGGAATCCCGCTTCGTCCAGGATCGGCACGCCCAGCTGCTCGGCCTTGTCGGCCTTCGAACCGGGGGAGTCGCCGACCACGACGAACGCCGTCTTCTTCGACACCGAGCCGGCGGCCTTACCGCCGCGCACCAGGATCGCCTCCTTGGCGCCGTCCCGGGTGAAGTCCTGCAGGGAGCCGGTGACGACGATCGACAGACCGGTGAGGGTGCGCTCGATCGATTCGTCGCGTTCGTCGGCCATCCGTACTCCGGCGGCCCGCCACTTGTTGACGATCACCCGGTGCCAGTCGACGGTGAACCATTCGGCGACCGCGGCGGCAATGGTCGGGCCGACCCCGTCGACCGCGGCGAGTTCCTCGACCGTCGCCGCCTCGATCCGGTCCAGGCTGCCGAATTCGGTGGCCAGCGCCCGCGCCGCCGTCGGCCCCACGTGCCGGATCGACAGTGCGACCAGCACCCGCCACAGTGGCTTGTCCTTCGCGGACTGCAGGTTCTCCAGCAGCCGGAGGGCGTTCGCCGACAGCGCGCCGTCTTGTTTGGTGAACAACGGCACCTTCGCCAGCTGTGCCTCGTCGAGGTCGAACAGGTCGCCTTCGTCGGTGATCACCGACGAATCCAGCAGCGCCACCGCGGCTTTGTCGCCGAGGGCCTCGATATCGAACGCGCCGCGACCGGACAGGTGGAACACCCGCTCGCGCAGCTGGGCGGGACAGTGCTGCTGGTTCGGGCAGCGGATGTCGGCGTCGCCCTCTTTCGCCGGGGCGAGTTCGGTGCCGCAGGACGGGCAGTGGGTCGGCATCACGAATTCCCGCTCGGTGCCGGTGCGGGAGTCCACCACCGGTCCGAGAACTTCGGGGATCACGTCACCGGCCTTGCGGATGGTGACCATATCGCCGATCAGCACGCCCTTGCGCTGCACCTCCGAGGCGTTGTGCAGGGTCGCCATGGCGACAGTGGAACCGGCCACCGTGACCGGCTCCATCACCGCGAACGGCGTCACCCGGCCGGTGCGGCCCACATTGACCTCGATATTGCGCAGCCGGGTGATCGCCTCCTCGGGCGGGTACTTGTAGGCGATCGCCCAGCGCGGCGCCCGGGAGGTGGACCCGAGCCGGCGCTGCAGCGACCGCTCGTCCACTTTGATCACCTGGCCGTCGATCTCGTGGTCGATATCGTGCCGGCGTTCGCCCCAGTGTGCGATGCGTTCGATGACCGCGTCGATGCCCTGTACCCGCAGGGTATGGTCGGACACCGGCAGTCCCCAGGCGGCGAGCGCCCGGTAGACGTCGTGCTGAGTGGCCGGTTCGAACCCGACGGTTCGGCCCAGTCCGTGGCAGATCATGTGCAGATTGCGCCGGGCGGTGACCGCCGGATCCTTCTGGCGCAGCGAGCCCGCCGCCGTGTTGCGCGGATTCGCGTACGGCGGCTTGCCCTCCGCGACCATCGCGGCGTTCAGGGTCTCGAAATCCGCCAGCCGGAAGTACACCTCACCACGCACCTCGAGTAGTTCCGGGATGGGGAACTCGTCGTCGGCGGTGAGTGTGGTGGGCACATCGCTGATGGTGCGGGCATTGAGGGTGACGTCCTCGCCGGTGCGGCCGTCGCCCCGGGTCGCGCCGCGGACGAGGCGGCCGTTCTCGTACACCAGGTTCAGGGCGACGCCGTCGATCTTCAGTTCGCACAGATAGTGCAGATCGGATCCGGCCTCGGCCACCACCCGGGCAGCCCAGGCCCGCAGTTCGTCGTAGTCGAACACGTTGTCCAGCGAGAGCATCCGCTCCAGGTGATCCACCGCACCGAATTCGGTGGCGAACCCGCCGCCCACCAGCTGGGTCGGTGAGTCCGGGGTACGCAGCTCCGGAAACTGCTCCTCGAGCTGCTGCAGTCGTTGCAGCAGGGCGTCGAAATCGGCGTCCGAGATGGTGGGGGCGTCGCGCACGTAGTAACGGAACTGATGTTCGCGCACCTCGTCCGCGAGCTGTTGCCACAGCTGTCGCTCTTCGGCGGTCGCCACCGTTTCGCTCTCACTCACCCCACGAAGATTAGTCGAGCCCACCGACAACTCCGGCATATGTATCGACGCACGTCGCACCGTGGATCGGCGGTCGGCGAAGCCGGGAGCGGCCGAGTCCGGCGGCACCCGCTGCGGCGGCCGGTGCCGGGTAGGCACGACGGCGACGAACGGCGCCGGCTGTGGTTGGGTGACGCGGTTCAGGGATCGCACCGTCGCCCACGAAATCGGCCATAGCGGGCCCGGCGCTGGTGGCGGTCGCGCGGCCGGATCCTGGGGAGCCCCACGGTCGCCCTGGGCATCGTGGCCGTGCATCTGACGCTGAACATCCCGGTGGTCGAAACCGTCGTACAGCATCCGGCGCCCGTCCCGAACTTCTCGACCGCGCTGCGCATGGTGTTGTTCAACCTGATGGCGGCGGCCCCCGGGGTGCTGACCCTCGCCATCACCGGTGACCCGGCCCGCATCCGGCGCGGCGCGGTGGCCCTGGGCACGGTCGCGATCCTCGGTTCGCTGGCCGCACTGGTGATCTTCGGCTCGGCCGAGCCGGTACCGCAGGCCGCCGGGGGATTCGATTTCGACCGCGCCTACGGTCATCTGCCCGGATACGCCGAGGCGGGCATCGCCGGCGCGTTGTTTCCGGCCCTGCTGTGCCCGATCCTGATGGTGATGGCCGGGCGGGCAGCGGATCTGCGTTCCGTCGCGGGATGGAGCCTGGCTCTGCTGGCGGCCGGGCTCGCGGCCGCGACGGTCTGGGCGTGGCTGCGCCTGGGGTATTTCGTCGCGACCCGCTACGGCGGAAGCGGCCCGGCGGGCGTGGTGTTCGAGATCACCCGGGCCGTCTCCGCGGCCGGCGTCCTGGCGATCTTCGTCGGGATGATGCTTTCTCCGGTGGTGTCCTGGATCCGGGCGCGGCGGGCGATCCGGACCATCACCCCGCTGCACACCGAGTTGGTGGCGCGCCGACCGGGCGTGCGACGGCAGTCCCGGCGGGGCAGTAGTGCGGAGGAGCGGACCGGTGACCGCATCACCGAACTGCTGGATGCGCTGAGTTCGGAAGCCGAGGCGCTGGACGCGACACCCGGCGCGGTACTGGCCGATGATGCGGTGGCCGCCGCGGTGGCGGAGTGGCTCGCAGGTGGCGGGCGGCATCCGGCGCTGTCCACGGAACGGATCAGGTCGGCGATGCCGGGGGCCGGATCGGACCGGCGCTGGGCGGTGCGGGTCGGGCAGGCATATCGAGAGAGGCAACCGGAGGTAGTCGGGTGACCGGCACTGGGTGATTCCGGCGATCCTGGCCGTCGTTGCCGCCGGGCTCGTCATCCAGGTGGTGCAGGGTGCCCCCGGCGAGCTGATCGCCTGGACCGTGGCCGGGCTGGCCGTGCTGACCGCGGTGGGCATCGTGACGATGCTCGGAGGCTGGAAGGTCAGCGTCCATGCCGCGGTGTCCGGCGGTACCACGGTTCTGCTGGCGTTTGTCATCTCGCCGTGGGTGCTGGCGGCGCTGCCGGTGACCGCGGTGATCGGCTGGTCGCGGGTCAGGCTCGGCGACCACACCCGGGCGCAGGTGACCGTCGGTGCCTTCCTGGGCGCGGCCGTGGCGGCGGCCTACCTGCTCACCTACTGACCGCGGTCACTCGGAGTCCCGGCCGGTGCGGCGCAGTTCGCGGAATCCGGCGCGGAACACCCGGGGCGGGTCGTAGCTGCGGGCCGACATCGTCTCCGCGCCGCTGTCCCGGGCGGCGGCCATCCATTCGGTGTGTTTCCGGATCTCCCGGTAGGACTCGGCGGGGCCGAAGTAGTCGATGGGGACGCGGAACACCGTGGCGATATCGGTGAGCGTCGGCAGTGTCGGAGCGCGGCGCTTCCCGGACAGCAGCTGGGACATGTAGCCGGTGGTCATCCGGCCGCCGGCGGCCCGGATCAGATCGACGATCTCGGTCTGGCTGTACGGTCCGCGACCCCGGGGTGGACGGTGTCGAACAGGAAACGCAGCCGGACGGCGAAGGGTGGTCCGCTCTCGGGATCCGATTCCGGGTCGGTCCGCCCGTCGGAAACCATGCCTGGTCCTCCTCGGATGAGCTACCGCGAGGTTCGGTTCGCCCGTACAGGGGGTCGGGCGAACCGGGCCGGTGACCGTGGGGCTGCCGGTGCGCGATGGTGCGGCGATGTGCTTGGCTCGGGGCGGGCCGCGAATGGCCGGAGAGTGGACCATCGACGAGAGTGTTGCGGATGCTGCGTAGTTTTCAGGTGACCAATCACGGATCCCTCGCTCAGGGGCAGCAGGTCCGGTTGAGCCGGGGGAGCAGCGGCCCGATCGCGGTCCCGGTGACCGCGGTCCACGGCGCCGCGGCGGCCGGTAAGACCAGCCTGATCGATGCACTGGCCCAGATGCGCGATGCGGTATTGCATTCGGTGACCGGCTGGGACCCGTACGCCGGTCCGGTCCGCCGGCCGCATCTCGGATTCGCCGACCGGCCTTCCGAGTTCGTGGTGTCCTTCGTCGCCGAAGGCGTGCCCTACACCTACGGATTCCGGCTGGACAATGCCGACGTCCTGGCGGAATGGCTGTACACGCATCCGCGGTCACGGAAACGGATCGTGTTCGAGCGCAACGGGGAACAGGTCAAGGTCGGCCCGATGTTCGAGGCCGCCCGCTACGGCATCTCCGCCCTGGTGCCGCTGGTCCGGCCCAACGCCCTGCTGCTCAGCCTCGCCGGACAGCTCTACGCGGAGGCCCTGGTACCGGCGTACCGGTGGTTCTCGTCGATGCTGCGCGTCCAGCACGGCCCGGTATCGGTGCCCGCGATCGCACACGACCTGGGCAGCCACATCTCGCGTTCGCCCGACAACGCCGTCCGGCTGCTCACTCTGCTGCGCACCGCCGATCTGGGGATCACCGATCTGCTGGTCGCCGAGCCGGACCCGATGTATGCCGACTACCTGCGCGAACTCGATGCCGAGATCGCCGATCTGAGTGCCCAGCTGGTACCGGCCGCGACCTCGGCGCCGGAGTCGGAGCCGATCCTGCTCGAGCGTGAACTGACCAACCTGCGCTCGGCCCGCGACGCCCTCTACAGCCGGATGGCCGAGCGGCGCGGGCCCGGCGTGGAGTTGCTGCACGAGGGCATCGATGTGCCGTTCGAACTCGCCGACGAGTCGACCGCGACACTGTCCCTGTTGCGCCTGCTGCCCGCCATGCTGGAAGCCCTGGACACCGGCCAGGTGCTCGCCATCGACGATATCGGCGCCGGTCTGGCCGTGGAGGAGACCGACCGCCTGGTCCAGCTGTTCCAGAACCCGGAAACCAACGCGCACGGCGCCCAACTGCTGTTCACCACCGCCTCCCGTGGGCTGATCGACCGCAACAACGGCCGCTCGCAACGCACCCGCACCGCGGTCTGGCAGCTGCGCCGCAGCGAACACGGCATCAGCGAGCTCACCCCCAGCTGACGGCCCGAAGCTGCGGCACCGCCGTCCCGGCGGCCGAACTAGCATGGAGACATGTTCGAGCTGGGAATTCTGCTCATGGTGGCCGTGGCGCTGGCGGCGCTCGCGCTGGCCTACACCCGGGGCAGAGGGTCCGGGCCGCGGAACGGCGCGCCCGGAGCCGGTGCGGCGCCGGTGGAGTTCGGGAAGGAGGGGGACCGTTCGTCCGGCGGCTCCTTCTTCGGGCGGCGGCCGAAGCCGGTCGAATACGGAACGTTGCAGGTGACCGGGGTGAGTCCGCGGCCGGCGGCGACCGGAGTGCAATACGTCACCATCACCGGCACGTTGAGCGGGCCCTCGGAACCGGGCACCGTGGTGTACCGCCGGTTCGCGTGGGATGCCGGTCAATGGCCGATGGTGGGTGACCTGCTCACCGCCGTCTACCCGGCCGGTTCGCCGAAACGCTGGCAGCCCGACCACCCCGGCCTGCGCCCCTACCTGAGCTCCTGACCGCGGATCGGCCACCCCGGCCGATGGCACCATGGATCCGGTGGAGGTCACCGAAACAGTGCAGATCCGTCCGGCCTGCCCGGACGAGTACGACGCCGTCGCCGAGCTGACGGTGGCGGTCTACGTCGGCGAAGGCTATGTTCCCGCCGCCGACCCCTATGTGCACGAACTCGCCGATGTCGCGCACCGTGCCGCGGCGGCCGAGATCCTGGTCGCCGTGCACGAGGACCGGATCGTCGGGTCGCTCACCGTCGCCCGTCCCGGCACCCCGTACGCCGAGATCGCCCGGCCCGGTGAACTCGAGTTCCGGATGCTGGCAGTCGCGAAATCCGCCCGCGGCCTCGGTGCGGGGACAACGCTGGTCCGCACCGTCCTGGACGAGGCCCGCGCAGGCGAGTACCGCGCCGTGGTCCTGACCACCATGCCTGCGATGGCCGACGCCCGCCGCATCTACGATCGGCTCGGTTTCCTCCCGGTCCCGGAACGGGCCTGGTCACCCGGCAACGGCCTGCAGCTCAGCGTGCTGCGATACGGCCTTCCGGAGGCCCCGATCGACCGCTGAGCAGGCGACCGGCGTCCGGCTCAACCCAGGACGGTGGCGACGATGCCGGCGAGGTAGCCGAGGCGGGCCACCTCGGAGGGACGGAACTCGGGGCCGCCGGGCCGGCCCAGCAACAGGGCCCGGCCGGAGTCGCCGAGCGGGGCGGCGGCGAGCGTGGTGTCCATATCGCGCCACAGTTGCGGAACCCATTCGGCGTCACCGTCCAGCGCGGACGGCTTCTGCAGCGGCATCCACGGTGCCGAACCGGCCTGCGTCTCCGGTGCGCTCGGGCTGCCGACGACCCGGAAGGTGGCCTCGCCGTCCATCCCGATGACGGTGGACCAGCCGACCCGCAGCACCCGCGGTACGCCGTCCACCAGGACCTGCAGCCGGTCGTCGCGGGCACTGGCCACCTGGTCGATCAGTTCGAGCTCGCGGTGCGTGTCCAGTACGCCGGAGTACGGCCGGATCGAATCGACCCGCACATCGGTGATCGATTCGGCCGCGGTGATCAGCGTGTCCGGCAGGGCCCCGGTCGGGACCTCCACCACCAGATCGTCCACCGCGAAACCGGCGCCGCGCTCCACCACGTCCAGCGACAGGATGTCCGCGTCGACGGTGCCGAGGGCTACTGCGAGGGCACCGAGGCTTCCCGGGCGATCCGGAAGTTGCACGCGGAGCAGGAATGACACGTGCGTTCCTTTCCTAGTCGGGGCGAAGCTGAGAATCGGATACCCGGTCAGCCGATAGTTACACCCCGGTGCGCCGGTTATCGAGTCCGAGCTTAGGCTGTGCACGTTCATCTGTGTTCCTGCCACCGAAGGCGAAAGGGGTTCCGCGGTGCCCGCCATCTCCCGCGACGAGGTAGCTCACCTCGCCCGGCTGTCCCGGCTCGCGCTGACCGATGCCGAACTGGATCAGTTCGCCGGCCAGCTGGATTCGATCCTGAGCCACGTGCGGACCATCTCCGAGGTCGCCGCCGCCGACGTTCCCGCGACCGCCTCGCCGAATCCGGCGACCAACGTGACCCGGCCGGACGTCGTGGTGCCGGGGCTCACTCCCGAGCAGGCGCTGGACCAGGCGCCCGCGGTGGAGGAGCAGCGTTTCGTCGTCCCGCAGATCCTCGGTGAAGGGGAATGAGCACCGTGAACGAACTGATCACCCTGTCGGCGATGGACCTGGCGGCCAAGATCCACTCCCGGGAGGTGTCCTCGCAGGAGGTCACCCGCGCGCACCTGGAGCAGATCGAGAAGGTCGACGGCGAGCTGAACGCCTACCTGCACGTGGCCGCCGACGAGGCGCTGGCCGCGGCCGCCGTGGTCGACGCCGCGCTGGACGCCGGGGAAGCACCGGTTTCGCCGCTCGCGGGCGTGCCGCTGGCGCTCAAGGACGTGTTCACCACCACGGACATGCCGACCACCTGCGCCTCGAAGATCCTCGAGGGCTGGATGTCGCCGTACGACGCCACGGTGACCACCCGGCTGCGGGCCGCCGGAATCCCGATCCTCGGCAAGACCAACATGGACGAGTTCGCGATGGGCTCGTCCACCGAGAACTCCGCCTACGGGCCGACCCGCAACCCGTGGGACACCTCGCGGGTCCCCGGCGGGTCCGGCGGCGGTTCGGCGGCCGCGCTGGCGTCCTATCAGGCGCCGCTGGCCATCGGCACCGACACCGGTGGCTCGATCCGGCAGCCGGCCGCGGTCACCGCCACCGTCGGCACCAAGCCCACCTACGGCACGGTGTCCCGGTACGGCCTGGTGGCCTGCGCCTCCTCGCTGGACCAGGGCGGTCCGTGCGGGCGCACCGTGCTCGACACCGCCATGCTGCACGAGGTGATCGCCGGTTACGACCCGCAGGATTCCACATCGCGCGATGTGCCGGTCCCGCCGGTGGCCGCGGCCGCCCGGCAGGGTGCGGCCGGTGACCTGCGCGGCATGAAGATCGGCGTGGTCAAGGAGCTGAACTCGGACAGCTACCAGCCCGGCGTGCTGAACTCCTTCGCGGCCGCGGTGGCCACCCTGAAGGAACTGGGCGCCGAGGTGATCGAAGTGTCCTGCCCGAACTTCGAGTACGCGCTGTCCGCCTACTACCTGGTGATGCCGTCGGAAGTGTCGTCCAACCTGGCCCGGTTCGATGCCATGCGGTACGGCCTGCGCGCCGGCGACGACGGCAGTCACAGCGCCGACCAGGTGATGTCGCTGACCCGCGAGGCCGGTTTCGGTCCGGAGGTCAAGCGCCGCATCATGATCGGTACCTACGCGCTGTCGGCCGGCTATTACGACGCCTACTACGGGCAGGCGCTGAAGGTGCGCACCCTGATCGCCCGCGACTTCGCCGCCGCCTACGAGCAGGTGGATGTGCTGATCTCGCCGACCAGCCCGTTCACGCCGTGGAAGCTGGGCGAGAAGGTCGACGACCCGCTGGCCATGTACCTGTCCGACCTGTGCACGCTGCCCACCAACCTGGCCGGGCACTGCGGAATGTCGGTCCCGTCGGGGCTCAGTGCCGACGACGACCTGCCGGTCGGCCTGCAGATCATGGCCCCGGCGCTGGCCGACGACCGGCTGTACCGCGTGGGCGCGGCCTACGAGGTCGCTCGCGGCCCGCTGCCGACGATCCCCGGCCGCTGAGTCGATGCGGGTCCCGGGGCGCGGTCACGCCCCGGGACCGGGTCAGCGGGCGGCCCGCTCGGCGAGTGCCGCGGTCATCGCGGCGAACCCGGAACGCAGCGGACCACCGAGGACCGCGGTCACGACCGGGCTCAGCCAACCGGCCAGGGTGAATTCCGACTCGTAGCGGGTGCGGTTCCCGTCCAGGGGCGTCAGCCGGTGGCTGCGCAGGCTGTGCAGGGCGCCGAGCGGTGCCGGGCGCATCGTGTAACTGAAACCCTGCCCGGGTGTCGTCGAGCGAATCCATTCCCGCTGCCGGCGCACCCGCGCGCCCAGCTTCACCTGCATGTCGATCGGGTCACCCGGTTCCAGGGTGCTCGCGCATTCGACTACGAACGGATTCCATTCACCGTAGCGGTCGAAATCGGTGAGAACTTCCCACACCCGTTCGGCGGGGGCGTCGATATCGACCGTGCTGTTGATCTCCAGAGCCACCAGGGCACGTTACCGTCCCGCCCGCCGTCCGCGGGCCCGGATCGCGTCGATGATCACCGCGCAGGCCGCGACCAGCGCGAACAGGCCCAGCAGCGATTTGGCCAGCGGCCACAGGTTCGGCCGGTCGGCCGGATCGGTCTCGGCGAACAGATTCTCCACCACCGGCGCCGCATGGTCCTGGCGGCGCGAGTTCATATCGACCGCGGCGAAGGCCAGATCGGCGACGACCGTGCAGCGGGCCCGGGAGAAGTCGTCGGCACGGCCGTCACAGGCGCCGTGCATGCGCCGGCTGAGAGTGTCGTCGAGGGCTCGCCGCGCCCATGGGCCCAGCGGACGATCCTGGCGTTCCGCATACCGCAGCATGTCGTAGCCGAAATCGTGGGCTCGGCACGCGGCATCGAATTCCTCCGGCAGCGTCACCGGTGAGGAACACCCGCCGTCCGGGTTCACCAGCATGCCGCCGGACAGCACCGGGGCGTAGCCGAACCGGTAGCCGAAGTCCCAGGGCACCACGGCCGGATCGTCGACCCGGTCGTCGGTCAGGGCCCGCACGACGGCCGCAGACTGTGCGTCCTCCGGGGCGCCGGGGGTGGTGCCGGCGGCACTGGGCGCCGCGGTCATCACCACTGCGGCGGCGGTCGCGAGTCCGGTGGCACACAGGGCCCGGCTGCCGTGCCGGGCGGGGCGAAACGCTGCTCTCATGGGCTCCGAAGGTAACGAGACGGCCGGACCACCGACATCGGTCTCCGGAAGCGTCCCGGGACCGGATCCCGGTGGGGTGCGGGCCGCAGGACCACCCCACAGTAGGGGGTGCGATCTCGCCCTCGGGTATGAGGTGGTGCGCGCCGGCGGGTTCCTAGGCTGGCACCATGACCGAACTCCGGCCACCTTCACTCCGCAACGCCGGCCTGTGGGCCGATGTGGGCCT
The DNA here is from genome assembly GCF_056627695.1 of Nocardia sp. KT25-26. Lineage (NCBI taxonomy): Bacteria > Bacillati > Actinomycetota > Actinomycetes > Mycobacteriales > Nocardiaceae > Nocardia > Nocardia sp. KT25-26. Next base: position 1,815,226 of record NZ_CM152813.1, read on the forward strand.
CGTCGCCGTGGCACTGATCCTGCTGTCGATCGCATGGCCGACGTTGCACGTCACCCATGTCGTCCCGGCGCCGCTGGCCCCGTTCCTGGCCGGCCTGGCGGCGCTGCCGATCCTGCTGGTGCGGATCAACCCGGCGCTGGGCTGGGCGATCTCGGCGGGCAGCGCCCTGCTGATCGCGGTGGCGATCCAGAACCAGCCCACCGATGACGTGCCGTTCCAGGTGGTGCACGTGATCGTGCTGTTCGTGCTGGTGTTCGCTGTCGGGCTGACCGCGCCGGTGCCGCTGCTGGTCGTGGTGTGGGCCGCAACCTCCCTGCTGTTCGGCACCACGATGCCCGGATCCGCGGAGGGGCCGGTATGGGGCTGGGGGATCGGTTTCGGCGCCCTGCTGCTGTTCGGGTATCTGCTGCGCAGCCTCACCTCCTCGCGGCGGCAGCTGGAACGTCAGGCCGAACAGAACGAAGTGGAACGGGCACGGCGCGCGATCCTGGAGGAGAAGGCCCGGATCGCCCGTGATCTGCACGATGTGGTCGCCCACCACATGTCGCTGGTGGTGGTGCAGGCCCAGACCGCCCCCTATCGGATCACCGACCTGCCGCCGGCTGCGCATGCCGAATTCGATTCGATCGGGGCCACCGCCCGCACCGCACTCGACGAAATCCGCAGCCTGCTCGGGGTGCTGCGCAGCGACGGGCAGCTGCCGGAGCATGCGCCGCAGCCGCGGGCCGCCGACGTACCCGCCCTGTGCGACGGCGCCCGCCGGGCCGGCACGACCATCGAATGGACGGTGGACGGGGATCTCGCGACGGTGGGCGAGGTCGCCGGGCTGGCGCTGTATCGCATCGTGCAGGAATCGCTGGCGAATGCCGCCCGGCATGCACCCGGCGCCGCCGTCGACGTCCGGATCGTCTGTGGCCCGGAGGTCCGGGTCGGCATCGGCAACGGCCCCGCGGCCGGTACGGCAGCGGCGCCGGGCGGCGGCGGAGGACACGGCATCGCCGGGATGCGGACCCGCGCCGAGGCGGCCGGCGGCGAACTGACCGCCGGTCCGCGCGCCGACGGCGGGTTCGAGGTGCATGCCCGGCTGCCGGCGCACGCATCCGCCGGTGGGCCGGTGGCGCCGGTGTCGTTGCAGTGAGCCGGTGCCCGACCGGAACTCCATTAAGGTGACCGGTGTGGCAGTGACGGTTCTGATCGCCGACGACCAGGCGATGGTGCGGCAGGGTTTCGGCGCACTACTGGCGGCCCAGCCCGATATCAGCGTGCTCGGCGATGCCGCCGATGGTGCGGCCGCGGTCGCCGAGGCGGAGCGGTTGCGGCCGGATGTGGTGCTGATGGATGTGCGGATGCCCGAGATGAACGGTCTCGACGCCGCCCGGGCTATCCTGGCCCGCCGCTTCGATCCGCCGGTGCGGGTGCTGATGCTGACCACCTTCGACATCGACGACTACGTGTACGAGGCGCTGAGTGTCGGCGCCAGCGGGTTCCTGCTCAAGGACGCGCCCGCCGACGAACTGGTGCGGGCCGTCCGGGTGGTGGCCGACGGGCAGGCGCTGCTCGCACCCACCATCACGCGGCGGCTGATCGCCGACGTCACCCGCCGCCGCGCCTCGGTGCGGGCCACCCCCGATCCGGCGCTGGCCGCGCTCACCCCGCGGGAACGGGAAGTGCTGGAACTGGTCGCGACCGGGATGTCGAACACCGAGATCGCCGAGGCCCTCTATGTTGCCGAGCAGACGGTGAAAACGCACGTGTCCAAGGTGTTCGGCAAACTCGGGCTGCGGGATCGAGCCCAGGCGGTGGTGCTGGCCTATGAATCCGGCCTGGTCACGCCCGGCTGAGCCGACAATCGGCGGTGCGGTGGGTACGCTGCCCCGTCGGATGCGGTGCCGGAATCGAATTGGGGGTCCACTTGCTTTCCGAGGGTGATGAATTCGCCGGGTTCACCATCGAGCGGATGCTCGGCCGCGGCGGGATGGGCACCGTCTACCTGGCGCGGCAGCCGCGGCTGGAGCGGCTGACGGCGTTGAAGCTGCTGAACCGGGATCTGTCCGCCGACACCCGGGTTCGGGCCCGCTTCGAACGGGAGGCCGACCTGGCCGCCCGGCTGGACCATCCCGGCATCGTCACGGTGTACGACCGGGGCACCGAGGACGAGCAGCTGTGGATCAGCATGCAATACGTCGACGGGGTGGACGCCGCCTCGGTGGATCCGTTCACGGTGCCGCCGGAACGGTCCGTGCAGGTCGTCGCCGGGGTCGCCGACGCCCTCGACTACGCGCACAGCCAGGGGGTGCTGCACCGAGACGTCAAACCGGGCAACATCCTGCTCGCCCGGTCGGCCGGTGGGCAGGGCGAGCGGGTGTTCCTGACCGACTTCGGGATCGCCCGGCTGCGCGCCGAATCCACCCGGCTCACCCAGCAGGGCATGTTCACCGCGACCCTCGCCTTCGCCGCTCCCGAACAGATGCTGGGCGGGGACCTGGACCACCGATGCGACCAGTACGCGCTGGGCTGCGCCCTGTACTGGATGCTCACCGGCGTCGCGCCCTTCGACCATCCCGACCCGAACGAGATCATCCGCGGCACCCTGTATCTGCTGCCCCCACCTCTGGCCCTCCGCCGAGCCGGCCTGCCGCCGGCGCTGGATGCGGTGCTGGCCACCGCCATGGCCAAGGACCCCCGGGCCCGCTACGTCTCCTGCGCCGCCTTCGCCGCGGCAGCCCGCCGAGCCGTCGCCGCGGCCCCGGCGCCGCAGCTCCCGGCGCCGCCCTATCCGATGGCCGCACCGGTGGTACCCCCTGCGGCTGTCCCACCCGGAGTGGCCGCACCTGCGGCCGGCCCCGCCGGGATGGTGCCACCACCCGGGGCAGCCGTGCCGCCCGCGGCTCCCCCTTGGGCACCCGCGGCCCGGGGGGCTCCCTCCGGGGCGGTGCCACCCGTAGCGTCGGTATCCGGGGTGGCGTCATCCGGGGCCGGCGCCGAGGTGGCGCCCCCGGCCGGGGCGGTGTCGGGGGGAGTGGCTGGCTCCGGGGCGGTGCCACCTGTTGCGTCGGTATCTGGGGTGGCGTCATCCGGGGCTGGTGCTGAGGAGGTGCCCCCGGCCGGGGCGGTGTCGGAGGGAGTGGCTTCCTCTGGGGCGGTGCCACCACCCGGGGCGGCCTCGTCGGCGGTGGCTTCCCCTGGGGCTCACCCACCTGTGTCGCCCGGAACCCGGGGTGCCCCACCTGCCGTTGTCTCGCCCGGTTCGAGCTCGCCCGAGGCGTCGTCTCCCGGCTCGCCCGAGGTGGTGCCGCCCGAGGCCTGCTCGCCCGGGGTGGCGTCACCGGGAGCCGTCGTTGCGCCCGGGCCGGTACCGGATGCGGGCCCGCCCGAGACGGTGCGCTTCGCGGTGGCCTCATTCGGGTCCGTTCCACCACCGGGTGAACCACCGGCTGCGGCTGCCGGCGGAGAACCGCTACCCGCCACGTCGACGGCTTCGCCGTCGGCCGGTGGATCCGTTGTCGTGCCGGGTGGTTCGGCGGATGGTGCCGCCGCCGAATTGCCGGTCGCCGCCGAATTGCCGGTCGCCGCCGAATTGCCGGTCGACACGGACGGGTCCCCGGCCGTGGCGACGTCCGATGCGGCATCGGGCTCCGGGCACCCGGTGGATCCCGTTGCTACCGATTCCGGTGCGGCGCCGCGGGTGGTGGCAGACACGGAACTCGATGCGCAGCCCGGAAATTCGGCCGGCGATCCGCCGACCGGCGCGGCGGGTCACGGGGCCACTGCGCCTACCGAGGTGGTGGCGAACGTGGTCCCGGACCCGAACGGCGCCGGGACGCGGCGGGCTGGAGCGGGCCCGGCAGGCCACCCGGTTGCGGGTGCCGGGGGCCCGAGGTCCGCCGCATCTGCACCCGGTTCCGCATCCGCACCCGGTCTCGCACCCGCCCCCGGTTCCGTACTCGCACCCGGTCTCGCACCCGCACCCGGTTCCGGTGCGGAGGCGGCGCCGCTCGGCGGGCCGGTGGTTGCGCCGCAGCTGCCCGCCGAAGCACCTCGGTCCCGTGGGGTGCTGCGGGGCCTCGGCTGGGCGTTGTTCGGGGTGCTGGGCGTACTGGCCGTGGCGATCGCGGTGGTCGTGGTGATCATCGGCTGAACTTGCCGCTGCGCCGCTCAGTCCGCCGCCAGCGCCGCGATGATCGGCATCCGGGCGGCCCGCAATGCCGGTGGCACCGCGCCCGCCAGGGCCAGGGTGGTGGCGACGGCGGCGTAACCGATCACGATCGGGCTGGGCCGGTACAGGATGTCGATGGTCATCGCATGCCCCATCGCCAGGGTGGCGAGGTACTGCACCGCCACACCGACGAACAGCCCGAGTGTCGCACCGGTGACCCCGATTCCGGCGGCTTCGGCCAGTACCGAACGCAGCAGCACCTTCCGGCTGGTGCCCATCGCGCGCAGCACGCCGAGTTCGCGGCGGCGTTCGAGCACCGACAGCATCAGCGTGTTCAACAGTGCGACCGTGGCGACCAGCACCACGATCCACAGGATCGACTGGCTCATCGCGGCCCCCTGCTGCACACTCGCCGAGATCGCCGCAACCATCTGTGTCCCGGTGTCCACGTACAGCTGCTCCGGTACGGCGGCCCGCACCGCTGCCTGGACTGCATCGGGGTCGGCGCCGGGTTCGAACACGACGGACAGGATCGTCTCACCGGGACGCTGATACCACTGCCGCATCTGGTCCAGATTCATCATCAGGACCCCGGCCACCGCCGTGAAATACGGTATGACCTGCAGGACTTCGGTTTCCTGCACCCCGCTGGGGGTGGGCAGGCGCAGGGTGTCGCCGACCTCGACGTCCAGCGTGCGCGCCACGTCCCGGCTCACCACCACGCCCGCGCCGCGGGCCATCCGATCCAGCACCGCGCTGTCGACGGCGCCGAGCCGGGCATTGCCCCGATCCGGTGGGTAGCCCTGCACCATCACCCGTCCCGCGCCGACCGTTGCGAAGGCCATTTGCCCCGGTTGCACATCCGCGACACCGGGAACCTCGGCGACCGTATCCCGGACAGAGGCCGGTAGTACGGGTCCGGTCGGGAACTGCTCCACCGGCGCGGTGCTGACGTACAGGTCCGATTCGCCCAGGTCCCGAAATGATTCGGTGGCCGAACCCACCATGTTCTGCGAGGCGCCGCCGACCGCGACGGTGGCGGCGACTCCGATCATCACCGTCATCGTGGTCGCCCATACGCGCCGGGGCGCCCGTTCGAGCGTGGTCGCGCCCAGAACGCCTGCGGCGCCGAGGGTCCGGGCGATCCCCGCCGCCGCCCGCACGATCGGGCCGGTCGCAGCGAAACAGCACAGCACCGCGGCGGTGAACGACAACGAGATGGCGGCCAGGGACAATCGGCCCAGATCGGCTACCGCGACCGCGACGGCCAGCCCGGCCACCAGCACACCACCCCCGAAGGCCACCCATCGCAGCCGCGGATTCGCCGTGTGGATATCGGCCACCTCCACCGGCGCGAGGGCCTCCACCGGCGCCACCTTGTACACCTGGCGCGCCGCCAGCGCCGCCGCGCCGACTCCGGCGACCAGGCACGCCGCCACCGCCACCGGAATCGCATACCCGGGCACCAGGAACTCGGTCCGGGATTCCACCGATTGCACGATCGCCGCCGGCAGCCGGCCGATCGCCAGCCGGCCGGCCGCGATCCCGAGCAGCGCGCCGATCGCGGCACCGGCCAGCGAAACCACCGCTGCCTCGGCCAGCAGTCCGCGGACCAGCGGGCCGCGTCGGCCGCCCAGCGCCCGCAGCAGCGACAGGGTCGGTCGGCGTTGCGCCACCGCCATACTCATCGCGTTGTAGATCAGGAAACCGGAAACGATCAGCGCGGCGGCCGACGACATCAGCGTCGAATACCGCACCAGCTGGATCGCGCCGCTCGCCTGGGCGGTCCGCAGGCTCGGTTCGGCGACCACCGCTCGCCCGTCGACGATCTCGGTGAGATCCGCCCGCAACCGGCTCGGTTCGGTACCCGGTTCGGGCACGATCTGCACCGAATCCAGCCGTCCGACCCGGTCGGTCAAGTGCTGGGCGGTGCCGAGCGGTGCGATCACGATATGGCCGCCGTTGAGCCGATCGGACACCTCGGCGGAGATCACCGCGGCCACCGTCACCGTGCCGGAACCGAGTGGAAACCGGTCACCCTCGGTGTAGCCCATGGCGGCGCCGACGAGAACGCCGTTCGGCACCGTCATCAGGGCGCCGGTCTGCTCCGACAGCGGTTCGGCCAGATCGCCGCCCAGCGCCGCGGCCCGCAGGTCCGCGCCGATCAGTAGCGCCCGGTCGGCGCCGGACCCCAGCTGCGCGCGCAGCATCGGCGCGGCGGTCGCCACCCCGGGGGCCGCGGTGATCGCCGGGAGCAGATCGGCGTCGAAACCGGAGTCGGCGATTCCGGAGACCTCGAGTTCGGCTGCGCCGCTGAGGCCCGCGGTCAGCCGGTCGACGGATCCGGTGACCGAACCGGAAATACTGAGCACGGCCACCAGCAGGGTCGCCGAAACCGCCATGACCGCCACCGACATGCCGGTCCGGCCCGGATGCCGCGCCAGCTCACCCAGATTGAACAGCCACAGCCGATCCCGGAAGGCGGCACACGTTCGCAGGAGAGTGCCCACTCAGACCACCGACTCCACGCGGTCGTCGGCGCCGATCCGGCCGTCGCGCAAGGTGACCACCCGATCGCAGTGCGCCACCGCGTTCATGTCGTGGGTGACCATCACCACCGAACGTCCGGATTCGGGGATCCGTCCCAGCAGTTCCAGAATCGCCGCGCCCGTTGCCGAATCGAGATTGCCGGTCGGCTCGTCGGCCAGGATCAGCGGCGGGTCCATGATCAGTGCCCGTGCCACCGCGACCCGTTGCATCTGCCCGCCGGACAGTTCCGCGGGCCGGTGTCCGGCGCGGTCGGCCAGTCCCACCAGATCCAGCAGTTCCAGGGCGCGGGGCCGGGCCCGGCGCAGGCCGGTGCCGTCGAGGAGCTTGGGTACCGCCACGTTCTCCCAGGCCGAGAGGGTGGGCAGCAGATTGAAGAACTGGAAGACGAAACCGACCCGCTGCAATCGGAAGGCCGACTGCTGCTCCTCGTCCAGGTGCCCGATCTCTTCTCCGCGGAACCGGATCGCTCCGGAATCGGGCCGGTCCAGGGCGCCGAGCAGATGCAGCAGGGTGCTCTTGCCGGAACCGGACGGGCCGATGATCGAGGTGAACTGGCCCGTTTCGACGCGCAGGCTCACCGAGTCGAGGGCGCGGACCGGCTGCTCGCCGACGCGGTACTCCTTGACCACATCGGTGAGTTCCAGCATCGGGACGGGTGGTGTGGGTTCGGGCATGAGCGCTCCGATCGAAGACGGACGGTCGTGGAATCAGCGGGCGAAGGCGGGCCGGTCGTCGGGGGTGCGCCGGTGGGCCCAGGTGTCGAGCACCGCCCGTAGTGCGGGTTGTTCGGCGGCGAGCTCCAGATACGCCTCGACAGGCGTGTTCCCGGCGATCTCGGCGAATTCGAGCTTGGTCCGTAGATGATTCGCCCAGCGATACGCGAGGGCGTCGAGGAGTCCGCGGACGCCGCCGAAGTGCCGGTCGAGGTCGGGGATCCCGGTGAACAGCTCGGGGTCGGCCGGGTCGGCGGCCGCTCGGCGCAGCACCAGGTGCACGATTTCGGTGCGTCGATGCAGATCGTTCCAGGTCATGGGTCTGCCTTCCGGTGTCGGCAACGTGTGATCGACGCTACGGACGCAGCGGGCCGGCGTCGTCGTGCCGCGGACCCGATTCGGGCTCCGACCGTGGTAGGAGCCGTCGCCCGTTTCCGGCACGATGTCCGGGCCCGGTCGGGTGATTAGCCTGGACATCATGGATGTGATCCAGTCCGCCCCGGAGTCGGTGCGGGAGCGTCCCCGGCTGCGCGGCATGCGTGATCGGCTGACCACACTGCTGCGGCATCCGGTCGAGGCCGCCGCGGACCGGCTCGCGTCGTTGCCGTACGACTATCCGCCGTTCGTGGTGCTGATCGCCGATGCCGCCCTGCTGGTGGTGACCACCGCCGCGGTCATCCAGCGGCACGACTACTTCCCGACCGTGCTCCCGCTGCTCGCGATGCTGGCTGCCTTCGCGCAGGTCCCGTTGTTCGCCTTCTTCGACGTGAAGCCTTCGCCGGCGCTGATCCAGGCGCTCGGACTGCTGTCCTGTGCGTTGTTCCTGCTCCAGCCGGTGCCGACCGACTTCGCCCCGTTCGTCCTGGTGGTCGTGGCCGGTGAGGTAGCGGCGATCTCCTCACCTCGGGTCGGCCTGGGATTCGCGGTACTGGCCATCGCCGAACTGATCGCCTTCGACCTGGCCGGGAACATGCCGTGGATGCCGGACAGCGGCCGGCTCGAGGGCATGCCCATGTATGCGATCGGCGTGGCGTTGGGGACCATGGTCGGGCTGATCCTGCAGTACCAGCGGCGGTTCCTGTACCAGGAACGGGAAAACCAGGGCATCCGCGCCGACCGTGCGGCGGCGGAGGAGCGGCGCCGGATCGCGCGGGAGGTGCACGACGTGATCGCCCACTCCCTCAGCGTGACCCTGCTGCACCTGACCGCCGCCCGGCACACTCTGCAGACCGACCGGGATGTGGACGAGGCCGTCGATGCGCTCATCGACGCCGAACGGCTCGGGCGGCAGGCGATGGCCGATATCCGCCGCACCGTGGGGCTGCTCGATTCCGGGCCGACCGATCCACGCCCGGAACCCGGTGTCGGCGACCTGGACGACCTCGTCGACGACTTCCGGCGGGCCGGGATGCCCGTCGACTACACGACCTCCGGTGACCTGTCGGCCGTCTCCGGCGCGGTCGGGCACGCCATGTACCGGATCGGTCAGGAATCGCTGGCCAATATCGCCAAACACGCGCCGGGTGCGGACGTCCGGATGCGCCTCGAGGTCGATATCGAGATGGTCCGGCTGATAGTGCACAACACCCTGCCGGCCGGGTTCACCGCCGAACGGGGTTCGGGTATGGGGCTGTCCGGGATGCGGCAGCGTGCCGAACTGCTCGGCGGCCGGATCGGCGCCGGACTCTACGATGACGGCTGGGCTGTCCGGGTGGGCATCCCGCTGGCCAGGTCCGGGCCGTGCCCGAAGCTCTCGGCGCTGCTGCCGGGCCGTGATCGCAGCAACGGAGGGGGAGACGGTGACATCACCGACGAACGCTGACACCGTCGAGGTTCTCGTGGTGGACGACCAGGAACTGGTGCGGGGTGGCCTGCGCCGGATCCTGCGCCGCCGGGACGGCTTCGTGGTCGCCGAATGTGCCGACGGCGACGAAGTGGCCGCCGCGGTCGCCGCCCGGCGACCCGACATCGTGTTGATGGACCTGCGGATGAAACGGATGGGCGGCATCGACGCCACTCGGATGCTGCGCACCCGCACCGATGCCCCACCGGTGCTCGTCCTGACCACCTTCGACGACGACCAGCTGCTGTCCGGCGCGCTGCGGGCCGGCGCGGCCGGGTTTCTGCTGAAGGATTCGCCGGCCGAGGATCTGATCCGCGCGGTCCGCACCGTCGCCGCCGGCGGTGCCTGGCTCGACCCCGCCGTCACCGGCCGGGTGCTGAGCGCCTATCGCACCGTCCGGCCGAACGGGCGGGCCGCAGATCGCCGGCTCGGCGATCTGACCGCGCGCGAGTACGAAGTGCTCGAATTGATCGGCCGGGGCCGGATCAACGGCGAGATCGCCGAGGAACTCGGTATCTCCGAGGTCACGGTGAAAAGCCATGTAGGACACATTTTCGGCAAGCTCGACCTGCGTGACCGGGCGGCGGCTATCGTGTTCGCGTTTGACCACGGTGTCGTCGCACCGGGAGAATCCTCCTTCTGACAGGCAGGCTTCGCGCGTGCTGGATATGTGGGAGGCAGACGCTGGTGGAGGCATCTGATTCACGGACCGGACAGACGTTCGGCCCGTACGAGTTGCGGTCGCTGCTGGGCAAAGGGGGAATGGGCGAGGTCTACCAGGCCTACGACACGGTCAAGGACCGGATGGTCGCGCTCAAACTGCTCGCCCCCGAACTGGCCGAGGATCCGGCCTACCAGGTCCGGTTCCGTCGGGAGTCGCAGGCCGCGGCGCGGCTGGCCGAACCACATGTGATCCCGATCCACGACTGGGGCGTGATCGATGGGGTGCTGTTCATCGATATGCGCCTGGTTCCGGGCACCGATCTGCGGGCGCTGCTGGTCGAGCGCGGGTACCTGAGCCCGGAACGGGCCGTCGGCATCGTCGAACAGATCGCCGCCGCGCTGGACGCCGCGCACGCCGGCGGGCTGGTCCACCGGGACGTCAAACCGGCGAACATCCTGGTCACACCCGCCGATTTCGCCTACCTGGCCGACTTCGGTATCGCCCACACCGAGGGCGACACCGCCGTGACCCAGCTGGGGGTGGCGGTCGGTTCCTACACCTACATGGCGCCGGAACGGTTCGACACCGGGCCGATCACCGGCCGCGCAGACATCTACTCGCTGGCCTGTGTGCTGCACGAATGCCTCACCGGCACCGCGCCGTACCCGGCCACCGGCACCGGTGTGCTGATCCGTTCGCACCTGTCCGAGCCGCCGCCGCGGCCGAGCGTCGTGCGCCCCGGCGTCCCGGCCGAACTGGACGACGTGATCGCCCACGGGATGGCCAAGAATCCCGACGAGCGCTACCCGAATGCCACCGCGCTGGCCCGGGCGGCGCGGGCCGCGCTGATCGCCGCGGCCACCGGTGGATCGCGGACTGCCCGGGATCCGGCATCAGGGCAGGCCGACGTGTCCGGAACCTTCCCGGCGGTGACCGCCACCGGATCGTTTCCGGCCGTGCCACCTGCTGCGCCGCCGCCCCCCGCGAATCCGGCACCATCCGCTCCGCCCCGCCCGGCCCCGCCGGACCTTGCGGCGGCTGCGGGACCGGCCACCGGTGAGGTGAAGATCGTCGGCGCGGTATCCGCGACCGGCGGGGTGGAGACCGCCCGTTCCAAGGGTGACACGACCGGGGCGCATCCGACCCTGGTCGTCCGGGCTCCGGAGAACCGGGAACCCGGTGCGGAGACCACCGGCTTCCATCGGGTGCCGCCCGCGGAGGGCACCGGCGAGTACGCCGTCCCGGCGGTGATCCAGCCGGGCGGCCCTGCGGAAGTGCGCCTCTCCGATGTACATCTGACCCCGTACGCCTCCGACACCGGTGAGCAGCCCACTCGCGCCCCCTACACGCCCGCGGACGGCCTGCCGAAGGCCCGGCCGTTCCCCGATGCGCATCTCTACGGCGACGACCAGCCACCCAGCGGAGAGAACCCACAGGTCCCGCCTGCTGCTTCCGCTCCGCCGGCGCGGCTTCCGGGTGCCGGCGGCGCACCACCGCCGCAGCCGGGACCGGATCGGCCCGGCACCGGATCGATGCCCGCCGTATCGGGCCCGGTTCCGCCCGGTGCTCGCGAACCACGTCCCGGCACCGGTGAGGTCCCCCTGCCGGGGCCGGGGAGCGTTCCCCGGCCCCCGGCCCCGGAACGACTCGGTGCACCCCGCCCCGCCCTGCCCGCTCCCGGCGCGCCCCCGGCAACCCATCGATTCGGCCCCGGAACCCCCGGCGACCGCCCCGGGGTGCCGGGCACCGAGGCCGGACCGGCCGGTGGCGGTGCCGGACCGGTGGATGGCCAGGCCGGACCCGGCGGCGCCGCGGAGACGACACGATATTTCGGCCCCGCCGGCGATCCGCGGCTCGGTACGGGTGAGGTGTCGCTGCCTGCCGCTGAGTCCACCCGTTATCTGCCTGCCCGCGGTCGGCTCGGCCCCGAGCCTGTAGGCGACCCGCCGCCTCCCGGATACCGGGACGCCCCCGGAGGTGAGGTCGGATTCGGTCCGGCTGCCGCTGCCGGTGCGCAGTTCGCCACCGAAACCGCCCCTGATTCCGGGCAGTTCCCGGCGGGTCCCGGCGGGCTCGCTCCGGCTGAGCGGACCCAGCAGTTCCGGCCGGACGAGGGCGTGCCTTTTTCGGCGGCGACCGGGCGCTATGGGCCAGACGGGCCGTCGGGGCCGGACTTCGGCCCTGATTCCGGGCAGTTCCCGGCCGGTCCCGGCGGGTCCGCTTCGGCCGGGCAGGCCCAGCAGTTCGGGCCCGACGAGGGCGTGCCGCTTTCGGCAGCTACCAGGCGCTACGGGGCCGATGGGCCGTCGGGGCCGGACTTCGGCCCGGACTCCGGATTCCGGGAAGGCGCCGGGCCGCCGCCGGGCGGGCCCGGCTACGACGGTCCGTTCGGCCGGCCGGGGTCGTTCGCAGGTGCGGATCCCGGCGGGGATGCCGCCTACGACGGGGTCCAGGGGCCGGACGGCCGATCGGGGACGAACAGCGCACCCGGCTACCCGGCAGACCGCGATGCCGATTTCGGTGATGCGGCAGGCTTCGGGGACCCGACTGTCCTCGCCGGGGCCGCCGGCCGGACCGATCACGGTGAACCGCCCGGTTTCGGCGGAAACCCCGGCTACGGCGAGCACCCCGGTTTCGGCAATTACGCCGAGCACGACGATCGGGGCGGCCAGGGGGCACAGCCGGGTTCGGCCGACGGGTTCGGTTTCGGCGGGCCTGCCGGTTACGGTAACCAGCCGGGATTCGGCGGAGACCCCGGCTTCGGCGGACACCCCGAGTACGGTGCGCACGGCGGTTTCGGCGCGCAACCCGGATACGACGACCAGTCCGGCTATGCCGACCGGGCCGATGACGCCGACCGGTTCGGTTACGACGAGAACCCCGGGTTCGGCGCGCCCGGCGCCTACGGTGCGGACCCCGGCTACGCCGAACCTCCCGCGCGGAGACGCTCGGCACTGCTGCCGGTATTGATCGGCGTCGGCGCGATCGTGGTGCTCAGCCTCGGTGCGGTGGTGGGCTGGCTGGTCCTCGGCGGCAGCGGCGGCGAGGACACGTCGAACACGGCGGCCGCTGCGACGACGTCGACGGCTCCGCCGATGCCGACCTCGGCCGGGCCGACCAGTGCACCACCGCCCCGTACCACCACCGCCACACCGACGACAACCGCCGAACCGGCAACCCTGCCTGCCGCCGCCGAGCCGTGTGACAGCGAAACCGGTGCGGCGGGCAGCCGATCGGCGGCCGGGACCACGGTCACCAGCTGCGGTTTCGCCCAGGCCGTCCGGGACGCATATCTCGCGGACGGTACAACAGCTTCCGGCGGCCCGCAGGTCGTCGAGGCAACCAGCCCGGTGACCGGCCGGGCCTACTCGATGGAATGCACAGCCGACGGTGGCCTGGTCACTTGCACCGGCGGCGAGAACGCGATTGTTTATGTCTACTGAGCTGTTCCGTAAATCGAAGATCCGAAGCGCGGGGGTACTGGCAGCACTGCTGGTCCTGGCCGGGTGTGCCGGGGAGGGGGAATCACCGGCCCCGCCGGAAAGCAGTTCGGTACCGGCGGCCGCGGTCGCCACCGAACCACAAACGGTATCGCTTGCGGTACCGGGCAGCTTGGAGGCCGACTATGCCGAGCTGGCGCCGTCGCTGGCCGGGCGGGCCGGGCTGGCGATCATGCCGGTCGGCGGCGAGCAGATGGTCACGTTCGGCGACTGGACCTCCGGTCCGGCCTGGTCGACGATCAAGGTACCGATGATCGTCGCCGCCGCCCGGGCTGGGGTCGGCAGCGAGTACGTGATGTCGGCGGCGATCACCTCCTCCGACAACACCGCGGCCGAAACCCTGTGGGCGGAACTCGGCTCGGGCACCGAGGCGGCCGCAGCCGTCGAGGGTGTGCTGCGCGAGGGCGGCGACGCCGTGACCATGGTGCCGCCGAATCGGACCCGCTCCGGGTATACGGCCTTCGGCCAGGCCGAATGGGCCCTCGCCGACCAGGTGCGGTTCGCCGCCAACCTGCCGTGCCTGGCGCAGAGCAATCAGGTCACCCAGCTGATGGCACAGATCGTGCCCAGCCATCGTTGGGGCCTGGGCGCCTTCGACGCCGCCGAGTTCAAGGGCGGCTGGGGGCCGGATCCGGCCGGGAACTACCTGGTCCGGCAGTTCGGTCTGCTCGACACCCCGACCGGGCAGGTGGCGGTGGCCTTCGCCGCGGAACCGGATTCGGGCCTGTTCGACGACGGAATGCAGATGCTGGATCGGTTGACTACGCTGCTCGCCGAGCACACCGAGGAGCTGATCGGCGGCCGCTGCGGCGCATGACCGCCGCACCGAGCGGGGTGGGGATGCCGATCCCCGGCCGACGGGGCAAGATATGCGCCATGCGCATCGGAGTTCTGACCGGAGGCGGGGACTGTCCTGGACTGAACGCGGTGATCCGCGCGGTCGTTCGCACGGCGAGCGGCCGCTACGGGGACGCGGTCGTCGGATTCCAGGACGGCTGGCGCGGCCTATTGGAGGACCGCCGCATCGTCATCCACAACGACGACCGCACCGACCGGCTGCTGAACAAGGGCGGCACGATGCTCGGAACCGCCCGCACCAACCCCGACGTGCTGCGCGCCGGGCTCGGCCGGATCAAGCAGACCTTGGACGACAACGGCATCGAAGCGCTCATCCCGATCGGCGGTGAGGGCACGCTCACGGCCGCCAGCTGGCTCGCCGAGGAAGGCGTGCCGGTCGTCGGGGTGCCGAAGACGATCGACAACGACATCGATTGCACGGACGTGACGTTCGGGCACGACACCGCCGTGTCCATTGCCACCGAGGCCATCGACCGGCTGCACACCACCGCCGAATCCCATCAGCGGGTGATGCTGGTGGAGGTGATGGGCCGGCATGCCGGCTGGATCGCGATGAACTGCGGTATCGCCGCCGGGGCACACCTCACCCTCATACCGGAAGAGCCGTTCGATGTCGCCGAGGTGTGCACGATGATCAAGCGCCGATTCCAGCGCGGCGACAAGCATTTCATCTGTGTGGTCGCCGAGGGATCGCATCCGGCACCGGATTCCGGCTTCGCCCTGCGCGAGGGTGGTATCGACGAATTCGGGCACGAGCGGTTCACCGGCGTCGCCCAGCAGTTGGGTGCCGAGATCGAGCGCCGGATCGGCAAGGAGGTGCGCACCACGGTGCTCGGCCACGTCCAGCGGGGCGGCAACCCGACTCCGGTGGACCGGGTGCTCGCGACCCGCTTCGGCCTGCACGCCGCCGAATCCGTACATGCCGGTCATTTCGGGCAGATGGTCGCCCTGCACGGCACCACGATCGGGCTCGTCCCGCTGGCGGAGGCGACCAAGCAGCTGAAACGGGTACCTGCCGAACGGTATCGGGAGGCCGAACTGTTCTTCGGCTGAACCGTCGCGGCGCCACCCCGGAGCCCGGCCGCGCGGTACCGTGGATCGCATGCGCACCGCACGTGGGGTGGTTTCGGTTCTGTTCGTAGTGCTGGCACTGGTGGTCGGCTGCTCGTCCGACGACGGCGGTGGCTCCGGCACCCCCGGCACCGTGTCCGGGCAGTGGCACGGCCCGGTCGAGGTCCCCGGGCATCCGATCGAGGTGGGCGTGACCTTCGCGGAGGACGGTTCGGCCACCATCGATATCCCGGAGCAGGGCGTGGCCGATATGCCACTTTCCGAGGTGCGCACCGACGCCGAGGAGGTAGCCTTCGCCCTGCCCGACGTGCCCGGGGAGCCGGCCTTCGCCGGGCGCCTGGACGGCGAGGAGATCGTCGGCGACTGGACCCAGTCCGGGCAGAGCGTGCCGCTCACCCTGACCCGTGGCGAGCCGACCACCGCGACCCGCCCGCAGGATCCGCAGCCGCCGTTCCCCTATGCCGCCGAGGAGGTGACCTACGAGAACGGCGACCTGACCATCGCCGGGACGCTCACCCATCCCGAGGGGGACGGCCCGTACCCCGGTGTCCTGCTGATCACCGGCAGCGGGCCGCAGGACCGCAACGAGGAACTGATGGGGCATCGCCCGTTCCTGCTGATCGCCGATACCCTCACCCGGGCCGGTTACGCGGTGCTGCGGGTCGACGACCGCGGCGTCGGCGGCACCGGCGGTGTACTGGACGAATCGACCTATGCCGATCTCGCCGGCGATGTGGTGGCCGGTCTGGACTTCCTGCGCAAGCAGCCGGAGGTGGATGCCGAGCAGGTCGGCCTGTTCGGCCACAGCGAGGGCGGCTACCTCGCCCCGATGGTGGCGGCGCAGCCGGATGCCGATATCGCCTTCGCCATCCTGATGGCCGGGCCGTCGGTGCCCGGCGCCGAGGTGCTCATCGAGCAGAACAAGGCGATCATGGCCGGCCAGGGCGCCACCCAGGCGGAGATCGACGAGCAGGTGGACTACGTCACCGAATGGTCCCGGTTGCTGAACGAGGGCGATTCCGAAGGCGCCCTGGAATTCTCCCGGCAGCACAACGAATCGCTGCCGGAGGACGAGCGCGCCCCGGCCGAGGCTGTGGCGGCGTTCAACACCCCGTATATGGCCTCGTTCGTGACCTACGATCCGGCACCGGCGCTGACCGCGCTGCAGGTTCCGGTGCTGGCGTTCTTCGGCGGCACCGATCAGCAGGTGCTCGCGAGCCAGAACGAGCAGCCGATGCGCGATCTGCTGGCCGGCAACGGCGATGCCACGGTGCACACCTTCCCGGGCCTGAACCACCTCATGCAGCCTTCGGAGACCGGCAATCCCAGTGAGTACGCGACCATCGAGACGACCATCGACCCGGAGGTGCTCGACTACGTGACCGAGTGGCTCACCGAACGGGTGCCCCCGCAGTAGTGACGCCCGTGACGACCCGGCCCGGGCGCACTCATAGACTGTTCCCCATGAGTGCAGCCACGGTCGAGTTGATGGATTACGCCGATGTCATCTCCCGGTACGAGCCGGTGCTCGGCATGGAGGTCCACGTCGAGTTGTCCACGGCGACCAAGATGTTCTGCGGTTGCCCCACCGAGTTCGGCGCCGAACCGAACACCCAGGTCTGCCCGGTGTGCCTGGGCCTGCCCGGCTCGCTGCCGGTGGTGAACGAGCAGGCAGTCGAATCGGCCATCCGGATCGGTCTGGCGCTGAACTGCTCGATCACCCCGTGGGGCCGGTTCGCCCGGAAGAACTACTTCTACCCGGACCAGCCGAAGAACTACCAGATCAGCCAGTACGACGAGCCGATCGCCACGGAGGGCTACCTCGATGTGCCGCTCGACGACGGCACCACCTTCCGGGTGGAGATCGAGCGCGCGCATATGGAGGAGGACACCGGCAAATCGCTGCATGTCGGTGGTGCCACCGGACGCATCCACGGCGCCAGCCATTCGCTGCTGGACTACAACCGCGCCGGCGTACCGCTCATCGAGATCGTGACCAAGCCGATCACCGGTGCCGGGGACCGCGCTCCGGAGGTGGCCCGGGCCTATGTGACGGCGCTGCGCGAGGTGTTGCGGTCGCTGCAGGTCTCGGACGTGAAGATGGAACAGGGTTCGCTGCGCTGCGACGCCAACGTCTCGCTGATGCCGATCGGTGCGAAGGAATTCGGTACCCGCACCGAGACCAAGAACGTCAACTCGCTGCGCAGCGTCGAGGTGGCCGTCCGGTTCGAGATGCGCCGGCAGGCCGCGGTACTCGCCGAGGGCGGCGAGATCATCCAGGAGACCCGGCACTTCCACGAAGCCGACGGCACCACATCGCCGGGCCGCCGGAAGGAGACCGCGGAGGACTACCGCTACTTCCCGGAGCCCGACCTGGAACCGGTCGCCCCGTCCGCCGAGCGGGTGGCCGAGCTGCGCGACACCATTCCGGAGTACCCGTGGCTGGTCCGGCAGCGGATCCAGGCGGACTGGGGGGTGTCCGACGAGGTGATGCGCGACCTGGTGAACGCGGGCGCGCTCGATCTGATCCTGGCGACCGTCGAGGCCGGTGCCCCGGCCGACGAGGCCCGGTCCTGGTGGGTCGCCTACCTGACCGAGAAGGCCAAGGAGCGCGAGGTGGAACTCGCGGAGCTGTCGATCACGCCCGGGCAGGTGGCCGAGGTGATCGGCCTGGTTCAGGCCAAGAAGGTCAACAACAAGGTGGCCAAGCAGGTCGTCGACTTCGTGCTGGCGGGCGAGGGCGAACCGGCCGCGATCGTCGAGGCCAAGGGACTCGGCATGGTCAGCGACGATTCGGCGCTGCAGGCCGAGGTGGACAAGGCCCTCGCGGCGAATCCGGATATCGCCGACAAGATCCGGGCCGGCAAGGTGCAGGCCGCGGGCAAGATCGTCGGCGATGTCATGAAGGCGACCCGTGGCCAGGCCGATGCGGCCCGGGTGCGTGAACTGGTGCTGGAAGCCTGCGCCTGACCGCCCGGTAAGCCGGTGCGTTCGGCACCGGCTACCGTCAGCGTCGGGTCGATCAGTCGGGGCCGCCACCGGCGCCGGCGCTCGGGGGCGGGATTCGGACGACACGATCGTCGAACGGTCCCGGCTCGCCGTCGGTTTTGTTGACCGTGGTCACCCAGATGCTGCCGTCGGGTGCTCCGGTGGCGCCGAGCAGCTTGCCGTAACGGCCCTGTGCCACCAGGATCGGCTCGGCGGTGACCGCGAAGGTGTCCGGGTCCGCGCCCATGGCGGCCAGCGCGGCACCGTCGGACAGGGCGACCGCGACACCGTCGCCCGTCGCCGAACACCCACCGACTCCGGGGCGGTCCGGCCAGGTCCAGGAGACGACGGCGATGCCGTCGGCGCTCAGATGCTGCAGCCGGTCCTCGGCCGCGGTTCGGTCGGTCACCCACATGCCGCCGGCGCCGTCGGCGCAGATGTCCCCGGCGGTTCCGATCCCGGAGAGCATCGGTTCGGGGTTGTTCGCGCCGGGGGCGGGCGATTCGAGACGCAGCACCTTACCGGCGGTGGAGGCGGGGTCGCCGGCGGCCGCGGGATCACCTGCATTGCCGGTGAGCACCAGTAGTTCGGTCTCGGACAGCCACTCCAGCGCGCCCCGGTTCCCGCCGGCGCCCTTCGGGATGCCGGTGAGGATCGGTTTCGGCGTGCTCCCCTTGGCGAAGCGCACCACACGGTTGTCCGATGCGGTGGTGATGTAGGCGTACATCAGCCCGTCCTCCAGGAACGAAGGCGACAGGGCCAGATCGTGGATTCCGCCGTCGCCGCTGCCGTCCACCTCCAGCCGGGCGATCTCGACCGGCGGCGGCTGTGGCTGACTGGAATCGACCGGAACAACCTGCAGTACTCGGCCGGTGCGGCGTTCGGCGACCAGCGCGCCCACGGCGTCGGTCACCAGCCCGGCCGCCGAGTCCAGGCAGGTACCGATCACATTCGGGTCCGGATCGATACACGGGCCTTCCGGCCGCGGTACCGGATCCTCCTCCGGCTCGTCCGGCTGCTCCGGATCGATACCGGCGCCCGGCATGGTCGGCTCCGGGGTGAACGGGCTCGACGCCGAATCGTCGAACCGGGCGCATCCCGTCAGCACCAGACTGGAACCGACCAGCAACGCCAATGCGACACGGCCCGCGATAACCGAACTCATGGCACAGACGTTACGGAAATCCGGTCACGCGCGCCGCTCCGGGGCCGCGCTCGGTGCTGTCAACACGCCCGGATCGGCGAAGTTCCGCGGCGTCCGGCGCGGCGACTTAAGGTGATGGTTTGTGACCGACAAGCCGAACGAACCACAGGAGCCGAGCGGGGCCGGGGGACCCGGCGGCGAGCAGCCGGACCTGTCCAAGGGGGCGGAACCGTCCGCAGGCGCCGACCGGCCGACGACCCCGAGTCCGGCTGCGGATGTGCCCCGTACCGACGAAGAGCTCGGCCTGGACCCGGACCACGGCGAGGTGCCGGGGCTCACGGGCGCGGCGTCGGAGCCCGAACCCGCGTATGCCTACGCCAGCATCCCACCGGCCCAGCCCTCCGCCACCGAATCGGCACGGCGGCGGCGTCTGGCCCGGGAATCGCGGCGCGGCACTGTCGATTTCGGGCTCTTCCTGCTGCGGCTGCTGGTCGGTGGGACATTCATCTATCACGGCCTGCAGAAGCTGACCGGATGGTTCCACGGCCCCGGCCTGGACGGCACCCGGGACATGATGGAATCCGGTGGCTGGGACCATCCGTCGGTGGCGACCGCCCTGGTGATCGCGGGCGAACTGGGCGGCGGTGTGCTGCTGGTGTTCGGCCTGGCCACGCCGTTGGCCGCCGGTGCCATCCTGGCGACCATGCTCGACGCCTGGGCCTGGAAACAGGGCATGCTGCCCGGCTTCCAGTACAACGCGGGGACCCCGACCGGTGTCGAACTGGAGAGCATTCTCGCCGGTGCCGCCGCGATCATCATCGTGACCGGCCCGGGCCGCTGGTCGCTGGACCGCAACCGTGGCTGGGCCACCCGCCCCGCGTGGGGGTCGTTCGGGGTGCTGCTGCTGGCGATCGCCGCCGCGGTGGGCACCTACTGGTATCTGCACGGGGGCAACCCGTTCACCGGGATCGGCCCGTTCGACTGAACCGGCCGGAACGCCGAGGGCCCGCCGTCCGATGGACGGCGGGCCCTCGCGGTATCCGGGTGCTCGGCTACTTCACGTGCCGGACGGCGCCCTTGTCGGCCGAGGTGGCCATCGCGGCGTAGGCACGCAGGGCGGTGGTGACCGGACGGTCCCGGTGCGCCGGCTGCCACGGGCGTTCGGCGGCCTCCATCTTGGCCCGGCGCTCGGCCAGCACGGCGTCGTCGACCAGCAGTTCGAGCGCCCGGGTGGTGACATCGATGCGGATCCGGTCGCCGTTCTCCACCAGCCCGATGACCCCGCCGGAGGCCGCCTCCGGGGAGATGTGGCCGATGGACAGGCCCGAGGTGCCGCCGGAGAACCGGCCGTCGGTGATCAGCGCGCATTCCTTGCCGAGCCCGGCGCCCTTCAGGAAGGCCGTCGGATGCAGCATCTCCTGCATACCGGGCCCGCCCGCGGGCCCCTCGTAGCGGACCACGATGACATCACCCGGCTGGATCTTCTTGCCGAGGATCACCGAGACGGCCTCCTCCTGCGATTCCACCACCACGGCGGGGCCTTCGAAGCTGAACAGCTCCTCGTCGATACCGGCGGTCTTGAGCACGGCGCCGTCCTCGGCCAGGTTGCCGCGCAGGACGACCAGGCCGCCCTCCTTGGTGTAGGCGTGCTCGATATCGCGGATGCAGCCGCCGGCCGCATCGGTGTCCAGCGAACTCCAGCGGTTCTCGGTGGAGAACGGCTCGGTGGTGCGCACCCCGCCGGGGGCGGCGTGGAAGAGTTCGATCGCCTCCTCGCTCGCCTTCCCGGAACGGATGTCCCAGTCGTCGAGCCATTCGTCGAAGCTGCGGGTGTGCACCGTGCTGACGTCGGTTTCCAGCAGACCGGCCCGGCGCAGTTCGCCCAGGATGGCCGGGATGCCACCGGCGCGGTGCACGTCCTCCATGTGGTAGTCGGAGTTCGGCGACACCTTGGACAGCGTGGGCACCCGGCGGCTGGTCTCCTCGATCGTGTGCAGATCGAAGTCGACCTCGCCCTCCTGCGCGGCGGCGAGGGTGTGCAGCACGGTGTTGGTGGAGCCGCCCATCGCGACATCGAGCGCCATCGCATTGCGGAAGGCCTTGGCGTCGGCGACATTGCGCGGCAGCACCGAGGCGTCGTCCTCGCGGTACCAGCGGTTGGCGATGTCGACGATCACCGAACCGGCCTTCTCGAACAGCGCCCGGCGAGCCGCATGGGTGGCCAGGGTGGAGCCGTTGCCGGGCAGTGCCAGCCCGAGGGCCTCGGTGAGGCAGTTCATCGAGTTGGCGGTGAACATACCGGAACACGAACCGCAGGTCGGGCAGGCGGAACGTTCGACCTCGCTGAGCCCGTCCTCGGAAACGGCCTGGTTGGCGCTGGCCGAAATCGCGGTGATCAGGTCGGTCGGAGCCTGCGCGACACCGTCGACCACGACCGCCTTACCGGCCTCCATCGGACCGCCGGAGACGAACACGGCCGGGATGTTGAGCCGCATCGCGGCGTTGAGCATGCCCGGGGTGATCTTGTCGCAGTTGGAGATGCACACCAGCGCGTCGGCAGTGTGTGCGTTGGCCATGTACTCGACCGAGTCGGCGATGATCTCGCGGGAGGGCAGCGAGTACAGCATGCCGCCGTGGCCCATCGCGATACCGTCGTCGACCGCGATGGTGTGGAACTCACGCGGCACGCCGCCGGCGGCGCGCACCGCGTCGGCGACGATCTCGCCGACGTTCTTCAGGTGGACATGCCCGGGCACGAACTGGGTGTAGGAGTTCGCGATCGCCACGATCGGCTTGCCGAAATCGGTGTCGGTCATCCCGGTGGCGCGCCAGAGGGCGCGGGCACCGGCGGCGTTGCGGCCGATGGTGGTCGTTCGTGAGCGAAGCGGTGGCATTGGCTGAGCTTCCTTGCTTCCTGGGTCGGGGCCGGATCACGTGGTTCGGGCCGCGCCACGGCGTGTGCAGCGGGTGGGCTGAGCTGCGGATGCCGCAACGTGGTGGTCAATCCACGGTACTCCGGTGGGGCGACGGCGCCACCGCCGGTCGGCGGCGGCACAGAGTACGGGATTCGAACGGGCGTCGCCGCGGTGGTGCCGTCGGCGCGCGTGCGGCCCGGATGGTCGGCAGGCCGTGAAGCATCGAAGCGGCCGACAAGTGATCGGCCACCACCGAGCGTACCCGGCGCGAGCCCGCCGCGGCACCGGGATGTGACGGGATACGCATCGGCAGTGTGCGTATCCCCCGGTCGGCGGGTCGTCGTCCGGCCGGGTCGCGCGCCGTGGTGTCGGACTGTGGACGGCAGCAGCCGGGAACGACGGGCGGGCAGGCGGCCGGTGCCGGTGTCGGGCAGCGCAGCCGGAGGCCGATGACGGCTGAGGTGATGCTGTCCCGTGGCGCGGGCTCAGGGGCGGCCGGTCGGCTCGCCGTCGTCCGGGGCGGTGGTGTCGCTGTCCGAGGCAGCGGTGCCGTTGTCGGCTGCGTCGCCGGTGGCCGCCGCGGTCGCGTCGTCGGCTGCTGCCGCGGCGGCTTCCGCCTCGGCTGCGGCTGCGAAGACGTCCGGCAGCCGGCCGTCGGAGGCCGCCACGAGTTCCCGCAGCCGGTCGTAGCCGACCGCGGGCAGGGCGGTTTCGGAGTCGTCGGCGAGATGGACCCGGACGTAGCCCCGCTTCGGGATGCGGATGCCCCGCACCTGCGACCAGTCCAGATGCCGCCGACCGAACACCGTGCTCAGGTCCAGACCCGCCGCGGAGACGGTGGTGTGTGTCCGGGTCACCCAGTACGCGGCGAGGACCGGCAGCACCAGCAGCCACCACAGCCAGGCCGGGGCGCCCACGAAGGCGAAGAACACGCAGAACGACAGGATCACCACGCCCAGATAGGCGAGCCGGGTGATGCCGATGACCTGGACACCGGGAGTCGGGGTGGCGGCCCGGGCCGGCCAGATCAGCCACACGATCACCAGGGCCGGGATCAGCAGGCCGATGCGCATGCCCAGCGACCAGTCCTCGATCGTGCCGACCACGACGAATGCGAGGTAGGCGAGCAGCACCGCGGCGATGGCTGCTCCCCGGGGGCCGCGCAACGCGCGAATGCCGCCGACCGGGCGCGACGGGCCACCCGTATCGGCTCCCGCCGCAGCGGTGTGGGACGATTCAGACGGTGGCACGGACTGATGCGGTGATGACACACCACCATCCTCGCATCCAGGTGAACGGACACAAGCACGCCCTGCTGTCCCACATAATGGGACGTAAGGACTCACAGGTTTGACTCTGCGGTTCGCAGGCGAATATCGTCTGGCTCGTGAACCACAGTGTCTTTTCAAAGACCGAGATGCTCGTACTCGGCCGGCGCGTCCAGCGTTGAGCCCGACTGCCTGAGTCGAATACGTCAGCTCGCGTTGCGACGCGCCACCCTCGAACAGCCAAGCGCTGTCGGGGGCTTTTTTGTGTTCGGGTGAAAACACCGGAACCGGGTGAGTCGGACGACACCGCGTATCGAGAGAACAAGTGTTGACTGTGCCCGTCGGCCCGCCGGCCGAGGTCCTCGGCCGAGGCATCGGCCGAGGTCGGAACGACAAGAGAAGGAACGAAGACGGTGAGTGCACCAACCGCACGGCCCGGGCCCTCGGCCCGCAGGCCCGCGCCTTCGGCGAATCAGCAGGCCGGTAGCCCGGCCGCCGGCACCCAGCGCCAGGTTGCGCCCGAGCGCATGACCGGCGCCCAGTCGGTCGTCCGCTCCCTCGAGGAGCTCGGCGCCGACACCGTATTCGGCATTCCCGGCGGCGCGATTCTTCCGGTGTACGACCCGCTGTTCGATTCGCCGAAGGTCCGGCACGTGCTGGTGCGGCACGAGCAGGGCGCCGGACACGCCGCCACCGGCTACGCCCAGGCCACCGGCAAGGTCGGCGTGTGCATGGCGACCTCCGGCCCCGGCGCCACCAACCTGGTGACCCCGATCGCCGACGCGCAGATGGACTCGGTCCCGTTGGTGGCGATCACCGGTCAGGTGATGGCCTCGCTGGTCGGCACCGACGCCTTCCAGGAAGCCGACATCTCCGGCATCACCATGCCGATCACCAAGCACAACTTCCTGGTCAGCGACCCGATCGATATCCCGCGCATCCTGGCCGAGGCATTCCACCTGGCGGCCTCCGGCCGGCCCGGCGCCGTGCTCGTCGACATCACCAAGGACGCGCTGCAGGCCGACACCACCTTCAGTTGGCCGCCGGAGATGCGGCTGCCCGGTTACCGGCCGGTGACCAAGCCGCACGGCAAGCAGGTGCGCGAGGCCGCCCGGATGATCATGGAGGCCGAGGCCCCGGTCCTCTACGTCGGCGGCGGCGTGATCAAGGCGGAGGCCTCCGCCGCCCTGCTGGCGCTTGCCGAGCTCACCGGGATCCCGGTCGTCACCACGCTGATGGCCCGGGGTGCCTTCCCGGACAGCCACCCGCTGAACATGGGCATGCCCGGTATGCACGGCACCGTCGGCGCGGTCGCCGCCCTGCAGAAGTCCGATCTGCTGATCACCCTGGGCGCCCGGTTCGACGACCGGGTGACCGGCAAGCTGGATTCGTTCGCCCCGGACGCAAAGGTGATCCACGCCGATATCGACCCCGCCGAGATCGGCAAGAACCGGCATGCCGACGTCCCGATCGTCGGGGACGCCCGCGAGGTCATCGAGGAACTGATCGAGACGCTGCGGGCGGATCCGGCGGCGGCCGGCCGACCGGCGGCCACCCCGCTGCTGTCGCTGGACGAGTGGTGGAGCTACTTGGACGGGATCCGCAAGGCCTACCCGCTGGGCTGGACGCCGCCCAGCGACGGTTCGCTCTCGCCGGAGTTCGTCATCGAGGCGCTCGGCCGGCTCGCCGGACCGGACGCCATCTACTGCGCCGGCGTCGGCCAGCACCAGATGTGGGCCGCGCAGTTCATCCACTACGAGAAGCCGCGCACCTGGCTGAACTCGGGTGGTCTCGGCACCATGGGCTACGCCGTGCCGGCGGCCATGGGCGCCAAGATGGGTGCGCCCGACAAGGAGGTCTGGGCGGTCGACGGCGACGGCTGCTTCCAGATGACCAACCAGGAGCTGGCCACCTGCGCCGTCGAGGGTGTGCCGATCAAGGTCGCCCTGATCAACAACGGCAACCTCGGCATGGTCCGGCAGTGGCAGACGCTGTTCTACGAGGAGCGCTACTCCAACACCGACCTCGGTACGCACACCCTGCGGATCCCCGATTTCGTCCAGCTGGCCGAGGCGCTGGGCTGCGTCGGCATCCGGGTGGAGTCCGAGGAAGAGGTCGAACCGGCCATCCGCCGGGCCCAGGAGATCACCGACCGCCCGGTCGTGATCGACTTCATCGTCGGCAAGGATGCCCAGGTGTGGCCGATGGTCGCAGCCGGCACCGGTAACGACGAGATCATGTTCGCCCGCGGGATCCGGCCGCTGTTCGACGAGGACGAGCAGGTGTCCGAGCCGGCCGTGATCCACGAGGCGATGACGCATGTCGACGCGGCCGCGCCGCAGTCGGACACAGCGGCCGCGCCGCAGGCCGACGAGCAGAACGAGGGAACCGAGGCATGAGCACCCACACACTCAGCGTGCTGGTGGAGGACAAGCCGGGCGTGCTGGCCCGGGTCGCCAGCCTGTTCTCCCGGCGCGGGTTCAATATCGAATCCCTGGCCGTGGGCGGCACCGAGGTGCCGGAGATCTCCCGGATGACGATCGTCGTCACCGTCGACGATCTTCCCCTCGAACAGGTCACCAAGCAGCTCAACAAGCTGGTGAACGTCATCAAGATCGTCGAGCAGGACGCCGAGGCGTCGGTGGCCCGCGAGCTGATCCTGGTGAAGGTGCGCGCCGACGCCAGTGTGCGCACCCAGGTGATCGAGGCGGTGCAGTTGTTCCGCGCCAAGGTGATCGACGTGTCCCCGGATGCGCTGACCGTCGAGGCCACCGGGACCCGTTCCAAGCTCGATGCGCTGCTGCGGATGCTCGAGCCGTACGGGGTCCGCGAGATCGTGCAGTCGGGTGTGGTCGCCGTCGGCCGCGGCCCGAAGTCGATCACCGCGACGCGCTGACATCGCGCCGGTCGCGGTCGGATATCCTGGCCGCGATCGGCGGTCGGCCCGCTCGAGCCCCGTCCGCGCGGGGGAAGACCGAATTTTCTACAGAAACCGCATGCGAGAGCATGCGTCCCCGGGTCCGCCGGGGATGAGCCGAAGGGACCAACCAAGTGGCAGTCGAGATGTTCTACGACGACGACGCCGACCTGTCGATCATCCAGGGTCGCAAGGTCGCCGTGATCGGCTACGGCAGCCAGGGCCACGCGCACTCGCTGAGCCTGCGTGACTCCGGCGTCGACGTGCGCGTCGGCCTCGCCGAGGGCTCCAAGTCGCGGCCGAAGGCCGAGGAGGCCGGGCTGACCGTCGGCACCCCCGCCGAGGTCGCCGAGTGGGCCGACGTGATCATGGTGCTGGCCCCCGACACCGCGCAGGCGTCGATCTTCACCAATGACATCGAGCCGAACCTGAAGGACGGCGATGCGCTGTTCTTCGGCCACGGCCTCAACATCCACTTCGGCCTGATCAAGCCGCCGGCGAATGTCACCGTCGCGATGGTCGCGCCGAAGGGCCCCGGCCACTTGGTGCGCCGGCAGTTCTCCGACGGCAAGGGCGTGCCCGCCCTGATCGCGGTCGAGCAGGATCCGAAGGGTGAGGGCCAGGCGCTGGCGCTGTCCTACGCCAAGGGCATCGGCGGCACCCGTGCCGGCGTCATCAAGACCACCTTCAAGGAAGAGACCGAGACCGACCTGTTCGGTGAGCAGGCCGTGCTCTGCGGTGGCACCGAAGAGCTGGTCAAGACCGGTTTCGAGGTCATGGTCGAGGCCGGCTACGCCCCGGAGATGGCCTACTTCGAGGTGCTGCACGAGCTGAAGCTGATCGTCGACCTCATGTACGAGGGCGGCATCGCCCGGATGAACTACTCCGTCTCCGACACCGCCGAGTTCGGTGGCTACCTGTCCGGTCCGCGCGTCATCGACGCCGGTACCAAGGAGCGGATGAAGGCCATCCTCGCCGACATCCAGGACGGCACCTTCGTGAAGCGCCTGGTCGCCAATGTCGAGGGCGGTAACAAGGAGCTCGAGGGTCTGCGCAAGCAGAACGCCGAGCACCCGATCGAGGTCACCGGCGCCAAGCTGCGCGGCCTGATGAGCTGGGTCGATCGCCCGATCACCGAGACCGCCTGAGTCGTTCGTCTGTTCGAAACCCTGTGGCCCGCCGATGCGCATCAGCGGGCCACAGGTGTGTCCGGGGCACGAGGAGATCGGCAGTGCTGGCCGGGTACGCCGATCCGCCCCCTCACGATCGGATCGGTGCACCGGCGGCACTGTTCGTCCGGTGGGCAGCACCGTGAGTTCCAGGGGGATGCCATCCGGAGATCATGAAACTATCATGAGACTCACATGATATCGAGATGTGATGATGGTGGCGGCATGATCTGCTGGATCGATGTTCATGATTGGTCTGTGAGTTGTCCTCGGCGGCGAAACTTCCGGACGAACGGACCGGATCGGGCGCCCGGTGGAATAGGGTTCCGATCGTGGTGACGTGGGATCAGCAGAAGCGCTTCGGCGCGATCGTCGCCGAACGGCGGGACCGGCTGGGCCTGACCAGGAAACAGGTCCACTCCGCGGGCGGGCCGTCGGTCGCCACCCTGGCCCGCATCGAGAACCCGGCCTCGGATACCGCGCCGCCCAGCCACCGCACCCAGCAGTTGCTGGACGTCGGGTTGCGCTGGACACCGGGCAGTTCGGGTACGGCGCTGCGCGGCGGTGCACCCACGGCCGCTGTCGTCGAGCCGGCCGGCGCCCAGGCGCCGGGGCCGCTGCCCGACCCGCTGGGCTTCCGGCGGATCGAGGTCGATATCGATGTGGTGGACAGTCTGATCGCTGCGGCCGACCGATGTTTCCAGCTGTGTGAACGCACCGACCTTCCCGAACCGGTCGCGGTGGCGGCCCGAGAGGTCCGCGAACAACTCGGTACCGCAGTGGGCCGGCTGGCCGCGGCACAGGCCACCGAGGTGCTCGAGCGGGCGGGCGGCCCCGGGAACCGGTTGCCGGACCGGATCGAACGACTGATCGGCGCACTGCTGGCGGCCGAACCGGCAGCGGACGGCAGCGAGCGGGAGGAGCAGCTGTACCGGCGCTGGCTCGCGGGCCGGGCGGGCGACCTCGAACCCGGCCGGGTGGACC
This sequence comes from Nocardia sp. KT25-26, assembly GCF_056627695.1. NCBI lineage: Bacteria > Bacillati > Actinomycetota > Actinomycetes > Mycobacteriales > Nocardiaceae > Nocardia > Nocardia sp. KT25-26. The sequence continues at coordinate 1,843,966 of NZ_CM152813.1, forward strand.
GGTTCAGCCGGCGCCGCCGGGCTAAGGTGGAACGGATCCGCTTGTCCGAGGGAGAAGATCGTTGAGCACCACCGGCCGCATCGTCCCGCTGGAGGATCGGGTGAACCTGCTGTTCGCCACCATGATCGACCCGGACGGTGCCGAAATCACCACTGCCGCCGTGGCCGCAGCGCTCTCCGAGACGCTCGGCAGCCCGGTGACCACCGAGGAGATCTCGGTGTTGCGCAGTAGCGGGGCCGGCCCGGTGCGGGACCCGCTGCTCGCCGCACTCGCCCGGTTCTTCGATATGCCGGCGGGCTTCCTCGCCGACGACCCGGCGGCCTACTACAGCACCTACCTGCAGCTGCGGTTGCTGCTCGTCCAGCGCGACCGCCGGATACCCTTCCTGGCACTGCGCCCGAGTTCGGATTCGCTCGACGACGGCGCGGTGCGGGAATTGACGGAATACCTTGAAGCTCTCGACCGGTGACGACGATCCGGACCGGGCCGTAGCGCAACGGGCCGTCGCCGGTATGCCACTGCGCCGCCCCTGGTCGATGGCGGATTTCGTGGCCGAGCTGAGCCTGCGCCGGGACCGGCCGATCGAAATCGTCGCCGGGCTGGGTGAATACGAGGGCAACGACTTCTCCGGAATCTGGATTCCGTTGCCGGAGAAGGATCTCGTCCGATACCGGGCCGGGGTGCCACCGATTCAGCGCGACGGGATCGTCGCACACGAGATCGGGCATATCGTGCTGGGCCACGAGATCGCACCCGAGGAGCGGCTCGGGTACTACTCGCGCACGGCACCGGACATTCCGGTGGCCGTCGTCGAGCGGCTGCTCCGGCAGCAGGCCTGCCTGCGCAGCAATTTCGACACACCGGTCGAACGGCAGGCCGAATGGTTCGCCACCTTGCTGATGGAGGCGGCGGCCGAACTGGACAAGCCGCTGCTTCCGGACCGGCCGATCGATCCCCGCCGTCGCCGGATGCTGGAACGGGCCGCCGGGGTCTTCGGGTGGTCGGTGTGAGTGTCGCCGTCACCGCCGTGGTGCCCGTGCTGCTGCTGGTCCTGGCCGGGCAGCGGATCCGCACCGCCACGACGCCCCGGGGCCGCTCGACCGGGCTCGACAATCCGCTCACCCAACTGCTGTTGCTGCTGGGGCTCGCGAAACTGTGCCGGATCCGGGTGGTGACCGACGAGATGATCAATCCGGTGCTGGCTCGCTGGACCGGCGTCACCAACATCATGTCGCTGGCCGGGATGACGTTCGGAGCGCTGGCCGCGCTGCCGATTCTGGGTCTGTGCGCCTACATCACCGGCCGCGACATCCGAGTCAGGACACAACTGGCTGCGGGCGCCGTCATCGTCGCAGCGATGCTCGGCACGTTCCTGCGGACACCGATGGCCGAGATCCCGACCTCGTATATGAGCAACCAGTTCGCGGTGACCGGACCGGTGCTCGGTTACTGGGCGACCTATCTGACGCCGCTGGCCGTCGCCACCGGCGTCGGTGCCGGATATGTGCTGCGCGAACTCTGCTGGGTCCGGCGCGGTCCCTTCGCCTGGGCGCTGGGCGGTATCGCCGGCGCCGCCGTCCTCGGCCTGCTGTACTGCGCGTTCAAGGTGACCAATCTGGTCCTGCAGTACCGCGGAATCGACAACTACTGGCACCGCAATGCGGAGGTGATCTCGCTGGCGCTCGGGCTCTGTGCGGTCGCCTCGGCCGGTGTTTCCGCCGCGATCTACGCCTGGCATGTGCTGGGGGACCGGGTCCGCCGATATCGGCTGCTGCGCCGGTACGGGGAGACCTGGAACCGGGCTCGGGCCCAGCATCCGGATGTGGTGCTGGATCGCAGCTTCGAATTCCGTCCGACCCGGCGGGTCTGCTGGGCGGCGTCCCGTTCCTCGGCCGCCGCCTATCGGCTGCGGATCGAACTCGCCGACCACGCGCACTACACGGGAGTTCGTTCCCCCGCGATCAGCCAGGCGATCTCCTGACCGGGCTGTTCGGCATAGGGCAGTTCCCGGCCGAGCGTGCCGCCGTGCGCCTTGATCGTCGTGGCGTCGACCGACCACCCCCACGGCGCCAGCCAGGCGGCCGGGTCCGCGATATGCGATCGGAAACCGTAACCGGCGGAGGTGGTTCGCTCGGTCATCTCCCGGGTCTGTGCCTCGGTCAGGGCGCCGGTGCCGAAGTGCCCGCACAGGAACCGACTGCCCGGCGCCGACAGTTGGGTGAGTGCCGTGATCAGCCGGTCGTTGGTCGGCGCATCGAAATAGATCAGCAGCCCCTCGGCCACCCAGACCGTCGGCGCGGTGCGATCGAAGCCCGCGGCCAGGAGCCGATCCGACCAGCCGGGATCGGTGAGGTCGGCGGGCACGTCGGTGCAGTTCCCGGTGCCTGCCGGCACCTGATCCGCGAGGACTGTGCGTTTGAAGGACAGCACCTTCGGCAGATCGACTTCGAAGAAACGGGTATCGGGCGGCACGTCGAGCCGCAGAGCACGGGTGTCGAGGCCCGCCCCGAGCAACACCACCTGCCGGCATCCGGCCGAGACCGCATCCAGTACCGCGGTATCCAGCCAGTGCGTGCGCACCGCCACCGATTCGTATACTCGCCCGGCGGTCACCTCCGTCAGGCCGATACTGCCCAGCGGCAGACCGGAGGCCGCTACGAACGATGCGGCGTACCGGTCCTCGAACAGTGCGTCGTCGCGGCTGCTCTCCAAGGCTCGGAAATGGGCGACCGCGACCGCGGTCGCGCTGATCTCGGTGTCGGTGAACGACGTCATGCGGCGGAAATCCTCTGAGCCATCGGCTGTGCGGGGCACCGGCGAGACTACCGGACACCCCGGACGGTCCGGTGGGACCGCGAATACCGGCTGGCTACGATCGGCGCGTGATCACGATCGACCAGCCCTACACCGGCCACGTATCCGCGGGACAGGCCGCCCAGCAGCGTGATGTGCCGGGTGCCCGGATCATCAAGATGTCGGTCGGCGGCGTCGACAACAACTGCTACCTCGTACAGGACACCGGCACCGGCGCGGCCCTGCTCATCGATGCCGCCAACGATGCGCCGCGGCTGCGCGAGCTGATCGCCCAGGAAGCACCCGGGCAGGTGCAGCTCATCGTCACGACCCATCAGCACATCGACCACTGGTGGGCGCTGCCGGAGGTGGCGGGGCTCGGCATCGCCACGGCCGCGCACGAACTCGATGCCGAACCACTGCCGGTCACCCCCGACCGGTTGCTGGCCCATGGCGACACCATCGCGATCGGCGCCCTGTCGTTCGCGGTGATCCACCTGCGCGGCCACACCCCGGGATCGGTGGCGCTCGCCCTGACCGATGCCGCCGGGCGCACCCATCTGTTCACCGGAGACAGCCTGTTCCCGGGCGGTGTCGGCAAGACGGCGACCGCCGCCGATTTCGACTCGCTCTACCACGATGTCACGACCGAATTGTTCGACCGCTATCCCGACGACACCGCCGTATACCCGGGCCACGGCGACGACACCACCCTCGGCACCGAACGCCCGGCGCTGCCGGAATGGCGTCGCCGCGGTTGGTGACCCGGTATCCGGCGCGCCGTTCCTTGCCGGTCGGCTCCGGCGGCGCGACACTTGCTCGATGAACAGAGCCACCACGTCCCGGGTGCGCGCCGCCGATATCGTCCGGGACGCCCGCGCCGAGGGCAAGGCCGCGCGCAACCGCGTCTCCCGCAGCGAACTCGGGACGTGGGCGGCCGGCCCGGACCGTACCGACCCGGTAGCGATCCTGGAACGGCAGGCGCAGACGCGGGTGTCGTCGCTGATCCCGATCCGGTATGCCCGGATGCTGCACAACCCGTTCTCCTTCCTGCGCGGCGCCCCGGCGATCATGGCCGCCGATCTCGCCGCCGGCCCGAACACCGGGCTGGAGGTGCAACTGTGCGGCGATGCGCACCTGTCGAACTTCGGCCTGTACGCCTCACCCGAACGCAATCTGGTGTTCGACCTGAACGACTTCGACGAAACCCTGCCCGGCCCGTTCGAATGGGACGTCAAACGCCTCACCGCCAGCGTCGCCGTCGCGGCCCGCGACAACGGGTGCCCGCACGACCGGGTGGTGGACGCCGCCCGATCCGCGGCCCGCGCCTACCGCGAGACCATGGCGCAGATGGCCGGAACCGACAGCCTCACCGTCTGGTACATGCACGTCGACGCGGACCGGGTGGCCGAGCTGGTCAAGAAGCCGAAACACCGCAAACAGGTCGAGAAGAGCATCGAAGGTGCCCGCAAACGCACCAGCCTGCAGGCGTTGCGCAAGCTCACCGAACCCGATGCCGACGGCGTACCGCGGATCAAGAGCCAGCCGCCCCTGCTGGTGCCGATCGAGAATGCCGACCAGACCGATACCGAGCACGTGTTCGCCGACTACCGGCGCAGCCTGCCGGACGAGCGCCGGGTGTTGCTGAACCGCTATCGGCTCGTCGACATGGCGATGAAGGTGGTCGGTGTCGGCAGCGTCGGAACCCGCTGCTTCATCGTGCTGATGATGGACGAGGAATCGGGCGCACCACTGTTCCTCCAGGTCAAGGAGGCGCAGGAATCGGTGCTGGCCGAGCATCTCAAACCCAGCCGGTACCACCATCAGGGGCATCGCGTCGTCGTCGGGCAGCGGCTGATGCAAACTACCAGCGATATCTTTCTCGGTTGGGCGACCGGCCCCGCCGGGCACTACTTCCACTGGCGTCAGCTGCGGGATATGAAGGGTTCGGCCGACGTCGACGCGATGACGCACAGCGAACTTGCCGAGTACGCCGCATTGTGCGGTGGGGTGCTGGCCGAGGCGCACGCCCGTTCCGGCGACCGGGTCGCCATCAGCGCATACCTCGGCAAGAAGGACGTGTTCGATCGGGCGATGGGGGAGTGGGCGGTGGCCTACGCGGACCAGACCCTGGCGGATCGGCAGGCCCTGGCGGCGGCTGCCGAGGCGGGCCGGATCCAGGTCGCCGAGCATCCGTACTGAGCCCAGGGTCGGTAGTGAACCGGCGCCCGGCCGGAGAGCCGGTTCACTGAATCGGATGAGGCGGTCCGGCAGATCAGAAGCTGCCGAATCCGTGCGGGAACCATGGGCTCCACCAGTAGTGGTGGTGGCCGTGCCCGTGGCCGCGGTCGTGGCCCGGCCGGCAGTCGTTGCGGTGATCGTTCCACCGGTCGTGGTAGCCGCCGCGGTGGTCGTAGCGATCGCAGCGATCGCGATGATCGTAACCGTGGCCGTGCCCGTGGCCGTGTCGGACGTCCACCACGGCAGCGCCCGGAGACACCGCATCCGCTGTCGCCGGTGCCGTGACTGCGGCGAGGGGGACGACGGTGAGCGTGCCTGCCACAGCGAGACGAGCCAGTTTCCGCCGGCTCGCAGTGGAGGTGGGGGAGAACATTGTGAATCCTTTCCCTGGTAGGGACTGACACCATCCACTCTCTCTCCGATGTGGCGAAAAATACACACCGGACCGGGGATGTGCGGGTTTTTTCGACCCTGGGTACGAGTTTTCCCTCCGGGACGACCCCGAGTCCGTTCTCGGGGAAGATGGGTGGTTCGAATGCCGCCTACAATGGCTACCGATGAGTAACTTCTATTCGTCGGTGGACGCGGTGACCCGGCAGTTGACCGATGCCGGGTATCTGCCGTCGACCGACGTCGCCACCGCGGTGTTCCTCGCCGACCGGCTCGGTAAACCGCTGCTGATCGAGGGGCCCGCCGGCGTCGGAAAGACCGAGCTCGCGAAGGCGGTGGCCGCCACCGCCACGGCCGAACTGATTCGCCTGCAGTGCTACGAGGGCATCGACGAAGCTCGTGCGCTCTACGAGTGGAACCATGCCAAACAGCTGCTGCGCATCACCGCGGCCACCGAGTCCGACTGGGCCGGCACCCGCGACCACGTCTTCACCGAGGAGTTCCTGCTCGCTCGGCCGCTGCTCGCCGCGATCCGCAGCACCGGTCCTGCCGTCCTGCTCATCGACGAGCTCGACAAAGCCGATGTCGAACTCGAGGGCCTGCTGCTGGAGGTGCTCGGCGACTTCCAGGTCAGCATTCCCGAACTGGGCACCGTCGCCGCCGTCCGCCGCCCCTTCGTCGTGCTGACCTCCAACGCGAACCGCGACCTGTCCGAGGCACTGAAACGGCGCTGCCTCTACCTGCACATCGACTATCCGAGCCGGGAACTCGAAACCGCGATCCTGCGGATGCAGGTGCCCGAGTTGGCCGCCGAACTCACCGAATCGGTGGTCGGCACCGTCGGCGCACTCCGGCAGTTGCCGTTGCGCAAGGCCCCGTCGGTCGCGGAGACCGTCGACTGGGCTCGCACCCTGGTCGCGCTGGGCACTCGGCGCCTGACCGGCACCGTGGTGCGGTCCACGCTGGGCGTGCTGTTGAAATACCAGTCGGATCATCGGATCGCGAGCGAGCGGCTGGCCCTCGACGACGAATCGGTGGAAGCGCGATGACCACCGACTACCGTCGGCCCCGCGGCGGCCACCCGCTCGAAGGGGTACGGCAATGAGCGCCGAAGCCACGACCGGCACTACCGCTGACCGCCTGGTCGGCTTCGTCACTCTGCTGCGTGAGCACGGCATCCATGCCGGCCCCAGTGAAACCGTCGATGCCGGTCGGGCACTGGTACTCCTCGGCGGTGTCGACTTCTACCGGGCGCCCCGGGCCGAGCGTGCTCGGTTGCCCGCCGCCCGCGCCGAGCAGCTCCGCAGCGGGCTCGCCGCCTGCCTGCTGCGACGCAACGGCCAGCGCACTGTCTTCGACCAGCTCTTCGACCTGTACTTCCTGGGCGTCACCACCCCGCCGGCCGGACCCGCCGCCGACACCGCAGCCCTTCAGGAACGGTTGACTGCCGCCCTCGTCCAAGGCACCGACACCGCCGAACTCGCCCGCGAGGCCCTCGACACCTTCGGCGCCTACGGTGGCGCCGGCGAGAGCGCCGGCCGGGTCACCACTGCCTCCGGTGCCGGTTGGTCCTCCTACCTCACGATGAAATCGATACGCCCGGACGAAATCTCCGAGCAGGTCGCCCAGACCATGGGCGGCACCGGACAATTCGACACCGCAGTGCACACCCTCGAGGCCCGCCGCCGCGTCGATCGCTTCCGCTCTCAGGTGCAGACCGAGGCCCGCCTGCGCTCCGCCGATCTCCGCGGCACCGACTACATCGCCCGCCGTGGCGTCGAAACCAGCAGCGACGCAGTCGACTTCCTCGGAGCCCGGGAACAGGACCTCGCCGAGATGCGCCGCCTCGTCCACCCCCTGGCCCGCAAACTCGCCACCCGCCTCGCCGTGCGCCGCCGCAAGGCCGTCCGCGGCCGGATCGACCTGCGCCGCACCCTCCGCCGCTCCATGGCCACCGGCGGCGTTCCCGTCGACCCGGTCCTGCGTGCCCGCCGCCACGGCCGCCCCGACCTCGTAGTCCTGGCTGACCTCTCCGGATCCGTCAGCGGTTTCGCCGAATTCACCCTGCAACTGGTCCAGGCCCTGCAGGACCAGTTCAGCCGCGTCCGCAGCTTCGGATTCGTCGACAACTGCGCCGAAATCACCGACTTCTTCACCCCGGGGGAACCGCCGACCGGCGGGCTCGCCGCCCGCATCGTCCGCGAATCCACGGTGGCCCGCTTCGGCAGCAGCAACTACGGCGAAGTACTCCAAGGCTTCGTGGACTCGTACCTGGATGCCCTCGGCCCACGCACCTCCCTGCTGATCCTCGGCGACGCCCGCACCAACCGCACCGACCCCAACCTCGCCGCCCTGGAAACGATGCTCGAGCGCGTCAAACAGGGCTACTGGCTGAACCCGGAACCGGCCCGCTCCTGGGCGACCGGGGATTCGGCGGCGGAGGTGTACGCGGAGGTTGTCGACATGCACGAGTGCCGGAACGTGCGGCAGTTGGGGGAGGTTGTGGGGCGGTTGTTGCCGGTGTGAGGTCGGTAAGTCCTATTGGGTTTCTTGCGCCCGCAGCTGAGCATCATCGAGGCGCCTGGTGAGGTGGGAAACGAGACTCAAAGCATCGAGGCAGTCTTGAAACGTGAATGCGCCGCATTTCTGGAGTGCTTCAACCTCTTCGTGTGCCAGTGGGTTTCTAAAGGCTTGAACTATCCCTATTGAAAGCTCTTTCTGTCCATTCTCGATGTTGTTGATCGATTTCTTGGTGAACATTCCGAGTTTGGCGTACCGGGCGAAAACCGATAGTCGACCTTTTGTCGCACCGAATGCACCGTTGACAACGTCCCATGCTTCATCGGAATTTACGCCAGATTTCTCTCTTGATATGCTGATGTATCTCTTTATGGCTTCTTGAAGTACCTGGAAGTAGGCGCCTCGCCTGTACGCATCCTCGGTGGCATCGCGAATCTCTGGGTGGATGTTTCGCCAGACGTATTCGGCATTCTCTGGGGCCAGCTTATTTAGATCCTTCAGTAGTTCGAACTGCTGTGCTGCAGTTAAGTCCAACTGGTCGGAGGTGATGTCATCAACCATCCTACGTAGGTTCTCTCGATCGCGTTTCGGCTTGACGGAATCCACCCAGGAGTCTGTTGACATTCCGAGCTTGCTCTCGCGTTCTGATCGGTTGGCCTCCGAGCGTTTGCTTCGCCAATCCTGTACGAGCCTGCTAAGTAGGTTTCGAAGAGCGTGCCGCAGTGACGTAGCAACCTCGGTTTCCCAGTCGAGGGACCTGCGGTCCGTGGCTATGACGTCTTCGTTCGAGGCGTCGATAAAGTCGACGACGATGCTTCCAGTCAAATACGAGTATGCGTAGCTCGATTCGGAATTTCCGAAGAATTCTGGCTCATTCACCATCCGGCCATTGGCGTAGAGGGTGACTCCTCGCATCGTTGAAGTCAAAGGCTTTCTTGCAGACACAATTCGGCCCGTGATCCCTTTTTTTAGGAGGAGATCATCATCGTCGGACAGGAATTCGGGGAGGCTCCAGGAGAACTCTTGGTCTATTGAATTGAGCCGCAATTCGGGGCTCACTAAAACGGGATCTCCGACGGCAGGGATGACGGTTATGCGGAAGTCGGAGTCGGCATAGTTGAATAGCCGCGCCAAACTGGACGCCAGGCTCCTGGCGTCGATTGCGGTCTTTCTCTTAAGTTCGGTTAGTTCGACGGTCGTTCCATGGCTTGCTTTGGTTACTGACAGCGTGCTCTCCTTGGGAGAGTATGTACCGCTCGCGTTCATCATGTCGTCGTAGGACATCTCTATCCGTACGGCGGATGTCGAGTTGGCTCGAGTTGTGGTCAGGCATATATTCTTCCCTATTCCAAACAGGGCAAGTTTGCCGAGCCCCTTTTTTCCGGAGACTCGTCTACGGCCGCTCTCAGTGAAATTCGATGCCTCGGTTCTCCTACGGTTTCGTCCTATGTGTAGATACTTTTCCGACACGTCTGTCCGGGTCATGCCATGGCCATTGTCCTTGACGCGCACGGATGTCGATCCATCGATGAATACTTCTATTTCGGTTGCATCTGCATCGTACGCGTTTGCGATAAGTTCTGCGAGTGCATTCGGAAGGTGGGAATACATCCGAGCGCCGAGGTGGTCAACTGTTTGAGGGTCGAATGTCAGTATGAGATCGTCTGTGGTCAATGGTGTATGCACTCGTCTTCCGTGGGATTTCTGGGGTCGGGAGCTGCGGGGCTGGAAGCCATGCAGCTGGGTCGGATGTCGTGTGGCTCGATCACAGGTGTGCCCACGATCTGGGGCGACGACGTATGCCGGGCTGCAGGCTGGTCGGGCTGTGTCGAGTTCGAATGGTGCTGTAGACCACAGTAATTCACTGTAGCAGGCAGGTGTGTGCACTCCAGCATGCGACACTGTCGGACCGTTGCCCTGACTCGGAGACCGGAGGTCAAGGGAACCGCCGACGTTCGATCCGACAGGCCGTAGTATTCACAACATGCCAGTTGATTCTGCCGTCGACATGCCGTACGAGATAGTCGACCTGTTTGCCGGGCCTGGTGGGCTGGATGTGGCGGCAAGGTGGTTGGGCGTCCCCGCAACCGGGATCGAGTTGGACGACGAGGCTGTGGCAACAAGGGATGCGGCTGGTCTCAAGACCGAGCACGCCAGCGTTACAGACCGCGGTCCCGAACACTTCCCGACTGCGAATGTGCTGGTAGGAGGACCGCCATGCCAGACGTTCTCGGTGGCTGGTGCTGGAGCAGGTAGGGAGGCCCTAGACCGGGTCCGTGACATGGTTAAGCGGATGGGTGCGCGAGATGCGACAGTAGCCGCCGACTTGCAGGAGCTCGACGACGAGCGAACCGGCCTGGTGGTGGAGCCTCTGAAGTGGGTTCTGGAGGCGGTGAGGCTGGGAAGACCGTATCGGGCAGTTGTGCTGGAACAGGTCCCCGCAGTTCGACCGGTCTGGGATGCTGTAAAAGAAGTGCTGGAAGCCGAGGGGTATCAGGCGAAGGTGACAGTACTTCGTGCCGAAGAGTTCGGCGTTCCGCAAACCCGCCGACGCGCAATCTTGATCGCGAGGCTGGGAGGCTCAGTTGACCTGCCGGAGCCCACGCACAAGGCATTCCGGCATACGTCAACCCGCCAACGGGATCATGCCCTATCGATGATTGGCGATGAACGCCGAGACTACGTGTCCATGGGGGACGCGCTCCAACTGAGTCGTCCGTTCACGGTGGTGTCGAACTATGGCACGGGCGGGGACCCCAAAGCCCGTGGCCGTCGTCAGCACCATGAGCCGGCCTATACAGTGACGGGAAAGGTATCGCGCAACCGGCTCGTCGAAGCTGACCGGGACGAGACCTATATTCGCCACTTGAATGAGCGCGATGCGGGTATTCTGCAAACCTTTCCGCATGATTTTCCCTGGTCAGGAAGAGACGTCGCACAACAGATCGGTAACGCTATTCCGCCGAGGTTGGGTGTGCATGTGCTGGCGCAAGCCCTGTTCGGATCTCGACCGGATGTCGAGGAGCTGAATCGAGTGGTGCGTAGCTCGTGGGCTGATGCCGACAATTTCGCCGAGCGATTGATTCAACGGCAGGGTTCTGTACCGGCCTGAGAATCGCTGCCCAGTGGCGGCGCATGGGATTGAAGGACCGCGATCAGAGACGTTCCCCGTAACCACATCGATAGCGGGCGGTTCCGTCTACTGTTGGTGATGTACGTGGGGGGGTGGCCTCCAACAACGATGCGAGTATCGGCAGACAGCGGGAGAGACGCAGTGAGCGTGGATCTGATCGACCAGCAGTACGAGGCGTTCAAGACCTACCTGGACGTGGATGTGCCATCCGAGGCGATCAAGAAGCTGTCACTGTTCGCCCCGCCCGACGTGGTCAAACGGATCCTGGAGCGATTCGAGCAGGAGAAGCTGCAGATCACCGAGATGCGGGATCCGCAGTCGGTGGTCCTGGACAACTTCGAGACCTGGTACGCAGGCCCGCATCCGGGCGACAAGCTGTGGCCTTCACTCGTGGATGACCTGGGAAAACGGGGTTGGGAGGATGGTGCGGTGAGCAGTTTGGACGACTCGTCCACGCGCATCGTTTCGTTGCTCCGGCATCCACGCGAGACCGAGTTCTCGACTCGCGGGTTGGTGGTCGGCTACGTGCAGTCGGGGAAGACCACCAACTTCACGGCCGTGATGGCGAAGGCTGCTGACCGTGGGTACAAGCTGTTCATCGTGCTGGCCGGTATCCACAACGGGCTGCGCCGGCAGACGCAGGCACGCCTGATCCAGCAGTTGGTCGAGCCGAACCCGAGCATGTGGTCGCAGATCACCGACCTGGACCAGGACTTCAATCCGACTGCGAACCCTGCCGGGTTCTTCGGTAAGGCGAACAAGACCCACGTGCTGTGCGTGGTCAAGAAGAACGCCACTGTCCTGCGCAAATTGGTGAAGTGGCTGGGTGACGCGTCGGACTACCTCGCAGACTGCCCTGCGTTGATCATCGACGACGAAGCCGACCAGGCGACTGTGGCTACGAAGTCGATCAATCCGCTGATCCGGGGCGTGCTGGGCTCGCTGCCCAAGTCGGCCTACGTCGGATACACGGCATCGCCGTTCGCGAACCTGCTGATCGACCCTGCTGCTGACGACCTGTATCCGGAGAACTTCGTCGTCAACCTGCCCAAACCTGACGGGCACTTCGGAACTGAGGTCCTGTTCGGCCGCTACGCGCTGGATGGCGAGGATCCCACAGAGGTGGATGACGGCTACGACATGATCCGCACTGTCCCGGACGACGACGTGGCGATGGTGCGGCCGGCCGGTAAGGAGGACGCCGAAGACTTCCTTCCGAAGATCACCGACACGATGCGCCGGTCGGTGCTGTACTTCTGGTTGAGTACGGCGGCGCGTCGGGTGCGGGGCACCGGCAACCCCCACAGCACGATGCTGATTCATACCAGTGTTCGGACCGCGGTCCACAACAGCTTCTACCAGCCGCTCACAGCGCTCAAACAGAAGACTCTGGCCGGTTCGGATGATCGGTTACTGCGCTCGGAGCTTCGTGAGATCTGGGAGAGCGAAACCGCCCGGGTGCCTGCCGGCGAGTTCGGGGAAGTACCGGTTGAGTTCGATCAACTGCTGGGGGAGTTGCCCGGTGTGCTTCGGGATTGTCGGGTGATCATGGACAACTCGGAGAGTGTGGACCGACTGGACTACGAGAACGGCCCGGTGGTTGCGATTGCAGTCGGTGGTAACACGCTGTCGAGGGGACTCACGCTGGAGGGGTTGGCCGTCAGCTACTTTGTGCGATCGGTCTCCACGTACGACACGTTGTTGCAGATGGGGCGGTGGTTCGGTTACCGGCACGGGTATGCAGATCTGCCGCGGATCTGGATGACTGCCGAACTGGAGGAGTGGTTCCGGCACCTTGCGACCGTCGAGACGGAGATGCGCCGGGACATCGACGTGTACATGACCGAGGGGAAGACCCCGCTCGAGTTCGCCGTTCGATTGCGCACCCACCCCGCATTGCGGGTGACAGCTGCGGCCAAAATGAAGGACGCGGTCACTGCCGCGGCAGCGTACGGCGGGCTGCGGGTGCAGACGCGGTACTTTCGGACCGACGGTGAATGGCTTCGGAACAACCAGACGGCCGCTTGCAAGCTGGTGGCGCAAGCCGTTGCCCAGGGCAATGTGGATGAGCGTGCCGCTGCAGGACGGTACGTCATCCGCGACGTTGCCGCCTCTGACGTCGTCGAGTTCCTTCGCAACTACCAGTTCCACGAAAAGTCGCAGGAGTGTGACGGCGGGCTGATGGCGGCCTATATCGAGAAGCGGATCCGGAACTCGGGGACGCTCCGTCGCTGGAACGTCGCGATCGTCGGCAACCCAGTCGGATCCGATGTCGGAGATTTCACGTTCGCTCCAGGCGTGACAGTCGGCCGGGTCGTCCGCTCCCGGCTGAACACCACCGACCCCGGTTTCGTCGACATCAAGACGCTGATGAGCCGGCGTGACGCCGCCGTAGATCTCACCGGTGACACGGGGGCGTGGACAGAGGACGAGATCAAGCAGGCTCGGAAATCTCAGATGCCCGACGCGGGCCTGCTCGTGCTGTATCCGATCGACCGAGTATCGGAGCCCGTCCAGGGACAGAAATCCAAGCGCCTGAAACTGGATGCGCCTGAACACGTGATCGGTGTCGGTCTGGTGTTCCCAGCACCGCAGGACACCGACACGCAGGTGGTGTGGGAAACCGGGTACGTGTCGGCCGATTTGTCCGGCATCGATATCGAGGAGGAGGACCTCACCGCGCTCGAGGCGGACGACGCGTGACGCTCTCTCGGATATTCGTCGAGCAGTGGACGGCCCTGGCCACCCGCCCACCACGCAGTGAATCGGCCCTTGCCGTTGCACCACTGCCGGTACACACTGCCCTGGGGCCGCTGCTGACAGGGATCGATTGCGATGGCAACCGCCGACTCTTGGTCCCCATGACGAACAGCCAGCTCGTCCGGAGTGGACTGGACGGTCCGGTTCTTCGTCTACGGAAACGTCCGCTGGAGGGCGATTCCGGGCAGCGAATGTATGCGGACCTGGTGTGCCTGCGCCGAGACCTCGACGACATCTTCGCCCACCTCTGCGCAGACGTGCTGCATACCGTCGAACAACTCCGAGATATCCCGCTGAAGGTGCTCAACTCGGTGCTTGATCGCTGGCGGGCTCTGTGTCTGAACCCTGGGCCACCGTTGGGTCCTGCCCGTCAGGCGGGGCTGTTCGGTGAATTGCTCGTGCTGCGCAGGCTACTTGAACGCGACAGCAGTGCCTATCGGCTGTGGACCGGACCCAGTGGGCACCGGCATGACTTCGCCAACGAGTGCGTGGCCATCGAGGTGAAGGCGTCCACTGCCACCGAGGGCCGCAAGGTGCGGATACATGGTCTCGACCAGTTGGAGGCTCCACTGGACGGCCGGCTCGAGCTGGTGTGGCTGCGGCTGACGAGCAGAGAACGGAACGGAATCGGGCTGCTGGATCTGGTCGGTGCTGTGCTTTCCTTGGCCGACGACGAGAGTGCGGTATTGGATCGCCTGGCCGCGGCCGGTTTCCGGATGGCGGACCGGGACAACTATCAAGCATCCTCGTTCGCTGTGGTGGAGGAACGGTGGTATTCGGTCGACGTTGCGTTCCCGCGGTTGACGACCATCGATCTTGCGGCAGCCGGCATCGCTACGAACGTCGCCGAGGTCGACTACACGATCGATCTCGGTGGTAACAGTCCTAGTCCGATCACCGACATCGACGTGGAGGAACGGCTGCGAGAACTCATCGAGGAGGCGGTGTGACGGGTCCGGCGTGGGTGTCTCAACCCTTTCCCCCGGAAGGTGCGAGTGCCGCGGAGGGCATCCGCAACCAGCTCGGAAAGCCTGCTCTGGACCATATGACGATTCTCGTTCGCGAAGCGGCCCAGAATAGTTGGGACGCTCGCATATCGGACGGCACCACAGTCGACTTCCGTCTCGACTTGACGACGGTGAGTGCTGCCGATGCGCCTGCGTGGCGTGATCACGTGCTCCGCAAGGCGCCCACCCGACAACAGTTGCCGTTGCGCGAGACGCTGCAGCGGTCAACGATTCGGGTTCTTGCTGTCTCCGATCGAAACACTCGCGGCCTCGGCGGACCTACGAGGGCCGATGTGGTCACCGACCGGGGACGCGACTTCGTGGCCTTCCTTCGCAACATCGGTGAACCTCGAGACCAGAAACTCGGCGGCGGTACCTACGGATTCGGCAAGGGGATCCTCTACCTCATGTCGAAGGCCGGAACGATCCTCGTCCACACTCGATGCCGGTTCGAGGGACGCTTCGAGACCCGTTTGATGGGGGCAGCGCTCTGGAACAGCTATGACGCCCCTGGCCCGGACGGGATGCAGAGGTTCACCGGACGCCACTGGTGGGGTGACAATTCTGGGACGGTGATCGAACCGTTGGTGGGCGTGGCAGCAGATGCGATGGCGGCCCGGTTGGGGCTGCGCCCTTTCGGCGCGGAGGAGACCGGAACGACTGTCGTGATCGTGGATCCTGATCTGGGTGACTGGGAGCCGGCTGCAGCAGCGGAGTACCTGGCCGAGACGATGACCTACCAACTGTGGCCGAAGATGATTCCGGACGCGAGTGGTTCACTCCCGATGAAGTTCGCGGTGACGTGTGACGGAATAAGCTATCCGGTTCCGGAGCCTATCGAGATCAAACCCTTGGCACTGTTCGTATCCGCCTATGAGCAGATGGTCGGTGATGACGCGAAGGAACTCCGCTACGGTCGAGAGAAGAAGCTGCTCGGTAGGTTGGGATTCACCAGCACGGTGGCGAGCCCGTTCGCGCCGAGTCATGCGGCAGAGATGGCCGGCTTCGATGGCGGCATGGCGCACCACATCTGCCTGATGCGGCCTGCGGAGCTGGTAGTCACCTATTGGGCCGGCCGCCGGCCGCCCAGCGAGATCATGTCGTATGCGGGCGTTTTTCGTGCCGACGCATCGATGGACGAGACCTACGCCGGTGCCGAACCTCCGACACACGACAGCTGGAACCCGGAGTCACTCGACCACCCGGCCAGTTCGCATGTGCGGGTCACCTTCACTCGCATGAAGGAGGTCGTCGACCAGGCACTCGAATTGCGTGGACGTGGGAACGCGGAAGTTGCGAACGTCTCTCTCGGCGCAGCCAGCGATCGACTCTCTCCGCTGGTCGGCGGCGCCTGGGGGATCGGGTCGGCCACCGAATACGGTCGTCCCGGCGATACCGCCGCTCCTAAACGTGGTCGGCCGAAGCGACGTCCCAGTGGTAGGAGAATCGCTTCCGAGGAAGCTACCAAGACGGGCGATTCCGGCGCTGTGGGCGGTTCGAACGGTAGTGCGCCACAACCCCGCAAACCGAGGCCCAGGGTCGACTATGTAGGCAATCCCGAGCCCGAGGACCTTTGGGGCAATGCTGTCGTAGTGCAGCGGTTCACGTTGCCTGCCGGAATTCCTCAACGAGTGAGCGCTGATGTGGCGGTGGCGCTGGCCTCGGACGGCGGTCTGGAAATGGATCCACCATCCGGCGCCGATGTGCCGGGTTTGGTCGGATGGCAGGCACCGGACGGCACTCTCCATCAAGCGCCGACCTTCGTCATCGAAGGTGGCGACGGGAAGGTGTGGCGGGCAGTGGTCAAACCTGCCGCCGACACTATGACCGACATCGTGCTGTTCACTGAGGCGGTGGGGTGATGGCGCACCGCGTACTCCCGTACAAGCAGCCGTCTGCAGAGGCGATCCGAGCCGGCGAGTGGAAGCTCGTGATCGGTGACGATGAGCTACCTCTACCGGAGGCATACCCACACTGGGATTATCAGACAGATGTCAGGCTGCGGCGGGAATTCGACATCGATCTCGTGCGGGTACGCAGCGAAGCGACTCTCGCTGACAATACCGATCTCACCCTTGCTGCCGTGTGGACGTCGACCGGGTCGAATCTACGGGGCGCGGCCGCACGGGTGGTGGTACCACCGGACGGAAGAGTCAGGGTCGATGTCGAACTGTCGGGAGCAGATCTCGGCGGCACCCTCCTGCTCGACACCTCGCTCGTACTGACCCGCCGTCGGCGAGGAACCGACCGTCCTGTTGCGGCACGTCGCGGCGGCTCCGTGCTGTGGAGTGATCGAGACAGCATCCGGCTCCAGGGCGATGCCCCTCAGTTCCCGATTGCCGTGGTCGATTTCGCCAACACCGTAATCCCCGAAGCAGCCGCATGGCACCTCGAGATCGGAACCAATTTGGATGCTGCCACGATGGGGTCGATGCTGCTGCTCGTGAATGAGAAGAAGCCAGCTGTCGCGGATGCGTTACAGCGTGCCGGCCGGCCGCTTCCGCAGGACCATCTGGTGCTCTCGGTGCTGTATGCAGATGTGGCACGTATCATGGTCGATCATGCACTGCGCATAGACGAGTTCGCCGACGATGCGATCTTCATCGATGAGTCGTTGGGGTCCACGCTTCAGGAGCTGTTCGAACGGTTGTTTCCCGGACGATCGATCCAGGATGTTCGACTTCGAGCGGCGGAATCTCCTGCGGTGTTCGCCTCCGAACTGCAGGCGGCGGTGAAGATCTTCGAGGGGGTCCTGTGAGCCTGCTCTATCCGAGGTTGTTGGCCGGGCGAGCAAAAACTCTCGCAGCCGAGTATCGGCCGCTGGGCGCGGAGGACCTACTCCGCAACTGGGCCGCAACCGATGACGCAGCAGTGTTCTCGGCTACCGGTGGAACTCGAATCGGTGCGGATCGTTTACAGGTGTTGCGTGAATCGGTCCTGGATCTCGCCACCGAATACGGGTTTCCGAGTCCGCCTGCAGTAGCGGACAAGACCGCGTTCGACCTGCGTCTGGCGGTGCTCTTGCATCGCGATATGCGGATCACCCCGGCCGAGGCTGCGTCAGGAGACGTGTGGGCGTTTCTGGCCCTGGTATTGATGCCCGACATCGCCAACTGGCGGTATCCGGACCCGCCGGGAGACCGAGTGCTCGGCACCGACCTCACCCGCCACGTATTCGGCAGGATGTGGTGGCGAGCCCAGCTCGTGTGTTCGGTGGGAGACCCGGACCCGTACGCGGCGCTGCACATCCTCGGCGAGGCTGCGTTCGACCAGATCTATGCCCGTCGTGTCGCCCTGGGCGGTAGTCCGCACCTCATCAAGGCGATCCTGCGGGTGTGGAACGGGATGGACCTTACGGGCCTGCCGCAGCGCCATGTTCTTCGGGATTTCCTCAAGCGGCTGCTGCGTCTTGCGCCCTTCGTGGTGTTCGAGGCACTCGATGAAGACTCCCTCGACGAGGAATTGAGTGAGGTTGCGCGGGAGGCGGTCGTGGGTGTGCTGACCGCTGAGCCCGGCGCGACAGGTGGGGATACCGATGTCACTGCACAGGTGGACAGGGTGTTCGCCCGGACGGCTATCGGTCCGTTTGCGGCTACCTGATCGGACCGTAGCCTACGTAGCGATTGGGACCGGGAACCACAGATGAACCGGGTGGTACATCGAACCGACTACCACCGGCCCGGATCCACCGGGCAGTGGAAGGCCACGCAATCAGCGTCGCTGTGACTATCGGTGGCCCGGCTACGGCGGTCCCCGGATCGGGTTGTCGGGGCACGGGTGCGCCCGGCTCACGGGGTGGTAGCGGTCCGTTGAACCCCCCCGGTTGCCCTGATAGCCCATCCTGATCCCCCTTCTCATACCCGATCTCGGGCAACTGTAGCGGTCGAGCCGGACAACTACGGGACGGTTGGGTGACCGTCCGTATCGGGCCTCGTGGACTCCCCATGACTTCTGCCTCGGCGCACGATTCGGCGCTGGGCCTCCCCTTCATCCCCGGCCCGGATCCGCGAGATGGCCTGCGTCAGCAGCTCGCCGGCGTGATGCCGGTGGTTGACCCTGGGCGTCCGGGTGGGGTCGATGTGTGCTGGAGGAATCCAGGCGGTGCGGCCGGGGTGTTTCGAACGGGGTCGAGTCGGTGTGGTGCGCCAGCCGGTGGTGCTGTCGTTGATCAGGCTGTGGCAGTGGTCGCAGGCCAGGGTGAGGTTGTTCAGGTCGGTGGGGCCGCCGGTAGCCCAGTCGGATACGTGGTGGACGGCGCAGCGGGACGCCGGGGTGTCGCAACCGGGGCGGGAGCAGCCGTGTAGCCAGGCGGTGAGGGCGAGACGTTGGGCGGGCGTGGCCAGGCGGCGGGTACGGCCGAGGTGCAGCGGTAGGCCGTGCTGGTCGAACACTGCCAGGTAGGGGCGCGAGCGTTCGGCCAGTTTCAAGGCTTCGGGCAGCGGGACGGTGCCGCCGGTGGCCGTGGTTGCGACGCCGGCCGAGTGTTCGACCTGTTCGACGTTCATGGTGAGGATCGTGGTGACCGGAAGTCCTCGCGAGCTGCCGAGCCGGGCCGGGTTCACGCCGTGCTCGAGAAGTGCCTGGAGCGCGTCGTGGTTGCGCTGGGTTGCGGTGCGGGTGTCGCGTGCGGCGGCAGCCGACAAGGATGCCGGATCTGTTCGGTCTGCTGTTCCGGTGATCGAATCCGGGTCGTCGGGATTGTTGGTGCCCGGGCGGCCGAATTTGTCGAGAACCGGGTCGATGAGGGCACGGAGGGTGGGTGTGAGCTCACCACGGACCGGCGTCATTCCGTCGGCACGTTGGGCGCCGATCCACAGGCCGCGCATGCGCTTGCGATCGTTGTCGTCGGTGTTGCGGCCGTCGGGGTTCACATGGGCGAGGATCGCCTCGCCGACCTTCTTCACGCCTTCGGGTGTTCCTTCGCGGGCGTAGTCGGCGAGAATCTGTTCGGCGGCTTCGAATTCCGGGTTCTGTGTGGAGCCGGGGACGCGCTTCAGTACTGCGGCGACCTCCCGGGCATGTTCCGCCGAGATCTCTCCTGCTGCCTGTGCGGCGGCGGTGTGTGGATGCCGGGGCAGCGTCGGTTCGCCGGCCATATCGTGCCAGGACCCGAGTTGGTGTGCTGCGGCGATCCGGCGGCCGGCCTCGGCAGCCGACAGGCGCAGCGTTTCGACCAACAGCCGTTTGACGGTGCCGGTCCCGGTGCGAGCCGAGGAATGCAGCGCTCGATCGCCGGCCTCGATGATCAGCCGGTGGCCCACGGCAGTGAGGATTCGGGTGGACTGTTCGATATCGCGCAGCAGGCACAGAATTTCGTCATCGGACAACGGGGTGAGCGGACGTTCGAGCCACTCCGATGCCGCGGTCAGCAACTGACCGGCGACCTCGGGTCGGGTGAAGGACGGGCTCGAACTCATGTTCCCATCGTACTTCGGAGGTGCGACACAAAGAAGAGGTAACCCGCTGCGGCCCAAAGACTTGTGAGCTCATCGCGGGCACCGGCGTGTCGGGAGAATCCATCCGCCCGAGTGTCGATCGGCAAACAGACGGTCAGTCACGTGAACCAGTAGCAATCGTATTCATGGTCCGATCGGTCGCCGCCCAGCCTTCGCATTCTCATGAAACCCCGGGTGTTACCCTCCCCGGATGAACGTCCGGTTCGGCAACGGGTGGATCGAGTTCGCCGACTATGACATTCCTTTCGCGAGCGTTCACCCATCAGGTCGGGTCCCGGTCGCCGATGTGCGGGATGTCGACTGGCGGTGTTTGCCGCCCGAGGTGCGACTGACATCCGGTGAGACGTTGTTCGTACCTGCCGGTGCTGCCGAGGAGCTCCGTGAGTTCTGTCTCCGGGAGGAGATCCTCCGAGTCGAGCGCCCGGACGTGTGGGGAGATCTGCTGGAGCCCTTCCTCGACACCGAGATCACACCGCAGGACCGGGTGGCAACGATCGATCGGCTGCGCATACAGGCCGGCCTCTCCCCGGACGAGGTCGAGGAGATCCGGTTCCGGATCGACCGTTTGATGACCGCGTACAACTTCGACAGCATGCTGTGGGAGTGGGCTTATCTCGGGTCGTACGACGTCCTGAAGGCAGCGTTCGGCAGGCTCGTTCGGCAGGAGGTCCGTGACGCGCTGGGGCCGGGTGATGAGATGTACCGGTGGGTGATGCGGCTCGCCGATCGGCGCCCCAGTGACCCGAAAATCGGTTGAACTCAGGTGGACCGGTGTGGCGTCATCATCGGGATGAAACAGCAGCGCCCGGCTACCGCCCGCACCGTCGCCGACGGGCTCAAACTGCATCGGCACCGGGTCCGCTCGGGTCCGGTGGATACCGTGCTCACGTTGCGTCCCGGCACGCGTGCCCGGTTCAGCACGAACAGATTCCACGACACCTGGCATGTGCTGTCGGACGAGCACGGCGCCCGGTTGCTGGCCCGGCTGCTGTGGGGGTTGTCCTACCAGGCTCGCCCGGGCACGGTTGTGGTCATCGACCGGCGATTTCTCACACCTACGCCGTTCGACGCCGATCCGGCCGATCCCATCGTCCTGGCACCCGGTTGGTGCACTCCGGTCACCGACCGGGTGGCCGGAACACTCGGCAAGGGCCTACGTCGAGCCCGGTTGTGCGGCACCGTGCGATGGCGCACGTTCGGATTGGATCGGCTCCTCGAATCCGGGGCATCGGAGAGTCGGTGGGAGAACTACCGGCACCGACCGGAGTCGGGCAGCATCGCGCGTCGCCGCGGCCTGCTGGTGCTGGCTCCGGGCTCACCCGACGAGGCTCGGGCCTGGGCGCTGTCCGCCGCCGAGCTCCGGACGACGGGCAACTGCGGCAGCGACTACGCCTATCTCGGCCCGTACGAGCACGGATACGACGGCGAGATCCAGATATTCGAGCGCTTCCGGTCCATGGTGGGTGTGGCGGAACAGGCCCGTACCCGGGTCATGGCCCGCGCCGCCGTGCCGGAGGACCCCCAGATGTTGCGGTGTGCCGTCTGGGCGGAATCCGAACAGGTCAGGGGCGATGCGCATCTGAAGGTTCGGGTTCGGCACGGATTCCGGTGGGAACTCGGCGCCGCTGCGGCGGCCATGTTGGCCGGTGCCGAGGTGGCCACGCTCGATGATCTGGCCCGAGTGGGGCCGGCGGAGGCGTACCGGCGGATGCAGGCGGCCGGGGTGCGGGGTCTCGACCCGGAGATGCTGTGGGCGATGGAGGGCGCCCTCAGGTTTCGCGAACCGTGCTGTGTAGGCACGGCCCGCCGTCGTGAACTCCTGGCCGAAGCGGGCCTAACGCCGGCCGCACGGCAGCACGGCATGCGTGCTCCCCGCCGCGCCGTGCGTCAGCGCCACCGCACTCGGCAGGCGAATCCACCGAGGCCGCGCAGATGACTCACCTCCCGGCGCCGCTCGTTTCCTCGGACCCGGTGGCCGCGGCCCGACGGTCCGCCCTCGGTGCGCGGATTCCTCAGTACCCCCGCGCCACCCACTCCTCCAGATGCGGCGCTTCGGCCCCGATCGACGTCGCGTCACCGTGCCCGGTGTACACGTTCGTCTCGCCCGGCAGGCCGAACAGCCGATCTCGCAACGACCCGATGATGGTGGGGAAGTCGGAGTAGGAACGGCCGGTGGCGCCGGGGCCACCGGAGAACAGGGTGTCCCCGGAGAACAGGGCGCCCGCTTCCGGGAGATACAGGCAGGACGAGCCGGGGGAGTGGCCCGGGGTGTTGATCAGCTCGAGTTCGGTGCCGGCCACCAGGATGCGCTGGTGGTCCTCGAGTGGCCGGTACGGGACACCGGGGTGGGTCTGCTGCCACAGCATGTCGTCGCCGGGATGCATCATGATCGGGGCATCGAGCGTGCGGGACAGCTCGGGTGCCACGGTGATGTGATCGTTGTGTCCGTGGGTGCAGACGACCGTCACCACATGTCGCCCGGCGACGGCGTCGACGATCGGCGCGGCCCGGTGCGCGGCGTCGATCACCACGACCTCGTGGTCGTCGCCGACGAGCCAGATGTTGTTGTCCACGTCCCAGGTGCCGCCGTCGAGGGCGAAGGTGCCCGAGGTGACGACCCGGTCGATGCGCAGGGTCACAGGATCACCACCGAACGCAGCACCTCGCCGCGGTGCATGGTCTCGAAGGCGCCTTCGACGTCGTCGATGCCAATCCGCTCGGTCACGAATTTCTCCAGCGGCAGCCGCCCCTGCCGATACAGATCGATCAACACCGGGAAGTCGCGTTCGGGCAGGCAGTCGCCGTACCAGGACGACTTCAGAGCGCCGCCGTGCGAGAAGAAGTCCAGCAGCGGCATCTCCAGGCGCATGTCCGGTGTCGGTACGCCGACCAGGACGACCGTTCCGGCGAGGTCGCGGGCGTAGAAGGCCTGCTTCCAGGTCTCGGGCCGGCCGACGGCATCGATCACGACGTCGGCACCGAAGCCGTCGGTGAGATCCTGCACGGCGGCGACGGGATCGGTGCCCGAGGCATCGATCGTATGGGTGGCGCCGAGCTCGGTGGCCCAGGCGAGTTTCCGTTCGTCGCGGTCGATCGCGATGATTCGGCGGGCGCCGACCAGCCGGGCACCGGCGACTGCGGCCGCCCCGACACCGCCGCAACCGATGACGGCGACCGAATCGTCGCGGGTGACGTTGCCGGTGTTGACGGCGGCACCGAGCCCGGCCATCACACCGCAGCCGAGCAGCCCGGCGACCGCGGGATCGGCGTCCGGGTCGACTTTCGTGCACTGGCCGGCATGGACCAGGGTCTTATCGGCGAAGGCGCCGATCCCGAGCGCCGGAGTGAGTTCGGTGCCGTCGGGCAGGGTCATCGGCTGCGCGGCGTTGAAGGTGTCGAAGCAGTACTGCGGCCGCCCCCGGCGGCAGGCGCGGCACTGCCCGCACACCGCCCGCCAGTTCAGGATCACGAAATCGCCCGGGGCGACCGATTCCACCCCGGGGCCGACGGATTCGACGGTGCCGGCGGCCTCGTGGCCGAGCAGGAACGGGAACTCGTCGTTGATGCCGCCCTCCCGGTAGGTGAGATCGGTGTGGCAGACGCCGCAGGCGGCGACCGAGACGACGACCTCACCGGGGCCGGGTTCGGGGATCACGATGTCGGTGACCTCGACGGGTGCCCCCTTCGACCGGGCGATGACGCCCCGTACGCGCTGCGGCATGTGCTGACCTCCCGTGAACGGATGGCGATGGATGGATGTGACGATACGGCTCCGCCGTTCACCGTAGCGCCGTCGTCACCTGTCCGGTGCGGGCTGCGCCGTGGCACCATGAACTGAGCGGGCATCGGCTCGTGGTGGTGTGAAAGAGGTGGGTGCGCAATGGCTTGCGGTGCGGTCCGCTGGTTCGACAGCGAGAAGGGGTTCGGCTTCATCGCTCCCGATGAGGGCGGTCCGGATGTTTTCGTCGAGTACACCGAAGTCGAAGGGGAGGGTTTCCGCTCGCTGGACACCGGTCAGCGGGTCGAATTCGATGTCGCCGACACCCGGCGCGGTCCCGAAGCGCTCGACGTCCGGCGCCGGTAGTCCCGGTCAGGACGGGCGGCCGGGCCAGTAGCGGCTGGCCCGCTGGCCGGTGAGCGGGCGGGCCTGATTGGTGTCGTCCGGATCGGTGATGCCGACCTGCATCAGCAGGATCAAGGTCACCATGCTGATCCCGATCAGCAGCGGAGTGAGCAGCTGGCTCGCGGAGGCGCCGTGCGCTTCCAGATGGGTCCCGCCGTGCGCGCTCATGCTGAACATTCCCACGTAGTGCATGCTGCAGACGGCCGCGCCCATCGCGAGGGCGGCGAGGAAGGTGCGCAGCAGGCTGCGGACATTCTGTGCGAACCAGAGCGCCGCGATGGCCGCTATCACGGCGATGGCCACCGATACGGCGACCAGTAAGGGGTCGTAGCTCATGGCGACGTCGGTCTTCATCGCATACATGCCCGCGTAGTGCATGGCTGCCACACCAAGCCCGGTGATCCCGCCGCCGACCGGCAGCGCTGCGGCGTCCCAGCCGCTGCGCGCGACGATGGACAGGCCGAGCCAGACCACGCCCATCGCGATCAGGGCGCTGAGCACGGTCACGGGGACGTCGTAGCGGACCGTCACCCCGGGCACGGAGAAGCCGAGCATTGCTATGAAATGCATGACCCAGATACCGGTGCCGCCGAGTGCGATGGCGGCCGCCGCGATCCAGCCGCCGTGCCCGGCACTGCTGCGCGAGCGAACCATGAAACGTAGTGCCAGCATCGACCCCATCACGGACATCACGTAGGCGACGGCCGGGGTGATCCAGCCATAGGTGAAGTGGTTGATCTCCAGCACGGTGTGGCTCCTAGCAGACGACTCCGCGGGTGTGTTCCCCCGCACAGTCACGGAAATTACGCTGGTAGATAATTTGCCGCAGATGAATCCGGCAAAATGTATAGCCGACCTGACGCGGTCGCTCGCCACCGGTGTCCGGGCGTCGTCGCGATGCGGTGGAAGCCGGTGTGCCGCTGGGTATCTGCGGGCCCGGCAGCCGATGGGCAACCGGACGGGCATCCTCCCGGCACACCTCCCGGTGAGCGGGATATTCGGCAGGGTGACCGGTTCGGCCGGCCGGAAGCGGGGTCGGATGCCTCACAGTGGCCGGGAATCGATGTGGAGGAATTCCCGAAGACGTGGCATCGTTGAACAACGAGACCGGGACCGGACTATTAGGACCTGGCTCGTCTACAGAAGGTTTGAGATGGCTCAAGGCATTGTGAAGTGGTTCAACAGCGAGAAGGGCTTCGGCTTCATCGCCCAGGACGGCGGCGGCCCCGACGTCTTCGTGCACTACTCGGCTGTGAACGGCAGCGGCTTCCGCTCCCTCGATGAGGGTCAGCGCGTGGAGTTCGAGATCGGTCAGGGACAGAAGGGCCCGCAGGCCCAGGATGTCACCGTGCTCTGATCTCGGCTGACTCCCTCGGGGCCCCGCACCATACGGTGCGGGGCCCCGAGTGGTTTCCGGGGTGGGGCGAGTCGGCCGGTGTTCCAGCGGTACCCGAAAAGGGGTGTCGTTGTGTAACACGCACATCGATATCGGCATAGCGCACGAATGCTCCGTGTAACCCCCATCACGAAATGATGCTTTTCTGTAACCCCGGCGAATCCCGAACGATATTCCGGACGTCCGACCAGTTACCACTGGACAAGATCGACGAAAAGGATGTACCCCATGCTTCCCATCATCATCGACGCCGGCAGTGCCTCCATCGGGGTTGCTCTCGACACCCTTTCGGCCGCGCTGCACGGCATCGCGAACACCCTGTGGACCGGCTCCTTCGGCGCCTGATTCACCACGGGCTACGCCCACGGCTGCGCGCGGTAGCCGTCGGGGTCCCACAGCCCGCAGGGTGTGGGACCCAGGGCGTGTCCGGTGTTGCTGATGTGACTGATGTTGAGTTCATAGCAAATTATCAGTAATTGTTGCCTGCGGGTGACCATGGTTGACGTATCGAACCGTTCTGACCAGTGGCATCCCAGCTAGATGCAGCATTTCTTGCAACCTCTTGCGGTGTGTTCGACGGTGTTATATGGCAGGCGTGGCAATCTGTCTGAGAATGCCGAATCAGGCTATGTCAAGTCTTTTCCGGAATTGACTCGGCGGCTAACGTCCCCAACGGCCCTGACCGAAGACACCGGAAGAATGAGGTAGCGATATGTCAAGTGACCTTCTCGAACTGCTACTCGGTACCGGAAGCTCTTTCCTGGATGTGGGGAGTGCAGCTTTCGACACCGGAATCGGCGCCGTGGACGCCCTTATCGAGCTGTTCACCGGGTCGGCCGGCTGAGTTCATCTACCCCAGGTACAACAGGCTCTGTGCCCGATTCGGGTGCCGGGCCTGTTGTGTTGTTCCGGTCCCGGACCGCACGCCGGTCCCGACGTCGTTTCGCCGCCGGAGCGGGGTGTCTACCGGCCGGTCACCACAGCGCAGGCAGGCCCGACTAAGCTGTCTGCCGAAACGTCGAACCTTCTCTTTCCAGGAGTCCCCACAGTGAGCCAAGCAGGCCGTCCCGTTGTCCTGATCGCCGACAAGCTCGCCCAGTCGACCGTCGATGCGCTCGGTGACGGCGTCGAGGTTCGCTGGGTCGACGGCCCCGACCGCCCGGCCCTGCTCGCCGCCGTGCCCGAGGCCGACGCGCTGCTGGTGCGTTCGGCGACCACCGTCGACGCCGAGGTGCTCGACGCGGGCAAGAAGCTGAAGATCATCGGCCGGGCCGGCGTCGGCCTCGACAACGTCGACGTACCCGCCGCCACCGAGCGTGGCGTGATGGTCGTGAACGCGCCGACCTCCAACATCCACAGTGCTGCCGAGCACGCGGTGTCGCTGCTGCTGTCGACCGCCCGGCAGATCCCGGCCGCCGACGCCACGCTGCGGGAGCACACCTGGCAGCGCAGCAAGTTCAAGGGCGTCGAGATCTTCGACAAGACCGTCGGTGTGATCGGCCTCGGCCGCATCGGCCAGCTGTTCGCCGCCCGCCTGGCCGCATTCGAGACCAAGATCGTCGCCTACGACCCCTACGTCTCGCCGGCCCGCGCCGCCCAGCTGGGCATCGAGCTGATGAGCCTGGACGAGGTACTCGAGCGCGCCGACTTCATCTCCGTGCACCTGCCCAAGACGCCGGAGACCAAGGGCCTGCTGTCGGCCGAGAAGCTGAAGCTGACCAAGAAGGGCGTCGTGATCGTCAACGCCGCCCGCGGTGGCCTGATCGACGAGCAGGCCCTCGCCGACGCCATCACCTCCGGTCACGTCGCCGGCGCCGGTTTCGACGTGTTCGAGACCGAGCCGTGCACCGACAGCCCGCTGTTCGAGCTGCCGCAGGTCGTCGTCACCCCGCACCTGGGTGCTTCCACCGGTGAGGCACAGGACCGGGCCGGCACCGATGTCGCCGAGTCGGTGCTGCTGGCCCTGGCCGGTGAGTTCGTCCCGTCCGCGGTGAACGTGGCCGGTGGCCCGGTGAACGACGACGTCGCTCCGTGGCTCGAGGTCGTCCGCAAGCAGGGTGCGCTGCTCGGCGCGGTGGCCGATGAGCTGCCGGTCAGCCTGGACGTGCAGGTGCGTGGCGAGTTGGCGGCCCAGGACGTGTCGGTGCTGAAGCTGTCGGCGCTGCGCGGCATCTTCTCCGCGCTGGTCGAGGACCAGGTCACCTTCGTGAACGCGCCGGCGCTGGCCGAGGAGCGCGGGATCACCGCCGACGTGAGCACCGCCACCGAGAGCCCGAACCACCGCAGCATGGTGGACCTGCGGGCGGTGTTCGGCGACGGCCGCACCCTGAACGTGGCCGGCACCCTCACCGAGCCGCAGCTGGTGGAGAAGATCGTCAACGTCAACGGCCGCAACTACGATATGCGCGCCGAGGGCTTGAACCTGGCCGTGCTCAACTACGGCGACAAGCCGGGCGCACTGGGCAAGATCGGCACCGCGCTCGGTACCGCCGAGATCGACATCCTGGCCGCACAGCTGAGCCAGGACGTCGACACCGAAGGTGCCACCGTGATCCTGCGGGTCAACAAGCCGGTGCCCGCCGAGGTGCAGTCCGCCATCGCCGAGGCGGTCGGTGCCGGCAAGGTTGCGCTGGTCGATCTGAGCTGATCGGCTCCGCCGTACTCGAAAACGCCGATCCCCCGGCTCCCGACATCGGGACCGGGGGATCGGTCTGTGTGGGCGGTTGTGCCGGGCAGTATGAGCACGGCCGGGGCACTGCGACCGGCCGACCGGTCAGCCGATGCGGTCTTCCCGAGCGTCGACCGCGCTCTTGGCTTCGGCGAGACCGGTTCCCGGGTTCAGTTGCCGATAGCGCTTGATCGCCTGGATCGTCCGTCCCCGGCGCAGTAGTTCGTCGATCCCGAGCATGCGTAAGCTTGCGGTTCCCACTGCGCGGGACGAGTTCGCCCTGGTTGAGGCCCTGATTCCGGCACCCGCTATCGTTGCCGTGTTCCCGCGCGCTTCTATCCGATCGGAGCATTGCTTTCATGAAACTCGCTGTCATCCCGGGCGACGGCATCGGTCCCGAGGTCATCGCCGAGGCACTCAAGGTGCTCGATGTGGTGGTTCCGGGCGTCGAGACCACCGAATACGACCTGGGTGCGAAGCGGTACCACCGCACCGGCGAGATCCTGCCCGAATCGGTGCTGCCGGAGCTGAAGCAGCACGACGCCATCCTGCTCGGCGCGATCGGTGACCCGTCGGTGCCCAGTGGCGTGCTGGAGCGCGGCCTGCTGCTGAAGACCCGGTTCGCGCTGGATCACCACGTGAACCTGCGCCCCTCCAAGCTGTTCCCGGGTGTCACCAGCCCACTCGCCGGCGACCCGGAGATCGACTTCGTCGTGGTCCGCGAAGGTACCGAAGGGCCCTACACCGGAACCGGCGGCGCGATCCGGGTGCAGACCCCGCATGAGGTCGCCACCGAGGTGTCCACCAACACCCGGTTCGGTATCGAACGCGTCGTGCGTTATGCCTTCGCGGCCGCCCAGGCCCGGCGCAAAAACCTGACCCTGGTGCACAAGACCAACGTGCTCACCTTCGCCGGCTCGCTGTGGCAGCGCACCGTCGACGAGGTCGGTGCGGAGTTCCCCGAGGTCACCACGAGCTACCAGCACATCGATGCGGCCACCATCCACATGGTCAACGACCCGGGCCGTTTCGACGTGATCGTCACCGACAACCTGTTCGGCGACATCATCACGGATCTGGCCGCCGCCGTCAGCGGTGGTATCGGCCTGGCCGCCTCCGGGAACATCGACGCCTCGGGCACCAATCCGAGCATGTTCGAGCCGGTGCACGGCAGCGCCCCCGATATCGCCGGACAGTCCAAGGCCGATCCGACGGCTGCCATCCTGTCGCTGTCGCTGCTGTTGAACCACCTCGGCAACACCGAAGCCGCCGCCCGGGTGGAGTCGGCGGTGGCCAAGGACCTCGCCGCCCGCACCGGTGCGGCGTCCACGGTGGAGGTCGGCGACCGGATCGCCGCCATCGTCTGATTCCGGTCTGCGCGACCGGTGACACCGGGCCGCGTACCGATGAGGCCCGCCCGGATTTCCGGGCGGGCCTTCGCCGTATCCACTGGGTGGTACCGGTGTCTATCGCTCGGTACTCGTCTGCGCTTTCCTGGTCCGGGCGGGATGCCGGGCGTCCGGCCGGTCGAGCCCACCGCCGGTTTCGCTGCGTCCCGCAGCCGGGGCAGGGACCAGCGGGACCGCCGCGAGCGCGGCCAACGCTGCCAGCGCGTAGGCAGGTGGGAAACCGGCACCCTCGATCAGTGCGCCGAACACCGGGGGAATCGCCGCCAACACCAGGTTCTGCCCGGTGTTCTGGATTCCGAGTCCGCGGCCGCTCCAGAACGGCCCGGCGATCTCGGCGACGGCGGTGAATGCCAGGCCGTTGTCGGAGACGCTGATCACCGAGACGGCGATGAGCAGCGGCACGGCCAGCCACCACCAGTGCGTCCAGGCGGTGACGGACAGAGCGGCCGTGCTGATCACCGCGGCGATTGCGACGGTGCGTAGCGGGCCCAGCCGGCTGCCCACCCGGTCCGACCAGGCTCCGGCCCCGATCCGCCCGGCCGCGCCGAGCAATTGGGTTCCGGTGACCAATGCTGCGGCAGCCGCCAGCGACCAGCCCAGGTCCTGATGCAGCCACAGCAGTGCGAAGGTCCACACCACCCCTTGCGGCACCACCAGCAGCACCGACACGGCGTGAATGCGCCACAGGGTCGAATGAGTGCGGTACGGATTGATCCGGTCGGCGGACAGCGTCTTCGGCCGCGGCGGATCGACGATTCCGAACAGGCATCCCAGTGCGGCGACTCCGGCCATGATCGCCGGCACCAGCAGGGCGGCCCCGACGCCGAACCGATCGGCGATCTGCGGGACGGCCAGTGCGCCGACCGCTACGCCCAGTGGCTGTGCCGTCTGCCGGATCCCCATTGCCAGGCCGCGCCGATCCGGCGGGAACCAGCCGACGATCACTCGTCCGCTGGCGCCGTTGGAACTTGCGGCGCCGATTCCACCGAGGAACAACAGAACGCCGAACAACACCCGGTCGGTCGCTACTGCGGCGCCGCAGCCGGCGACGAACATCAATGCCGGTCCCGCGACCAGCGCAGCCCGCTCACCGACTCGGTCGACCAGATACCCCCAGGCGATCAGTGTGCACACCAGGCCGACCGTGGGCAGGGCGACCAGTGCGCCCGCCGTCGGCAGTGGCAGGTTCTGGGCGAGCAGGGCGGGCAACAGGAACGGGGTGCCATGGATGAAGGTGGAGCTGGAGGTCTGGGCGAATACCCCGAGCGCGAGCATTGTCCAGCGTCGACTGTCGGGCACCGTGGCTACGGCTTTCATCACCCATCCCATCTCAAATAATGAGAATTGTGTCTCAAAAAATGAACTGCGGTGCCAACCGTACACCGTCTCGGTGCGCCCGCTGCGGTCCACCGGCTGTCCGATGGCTCACACCGGGATCCGGTCGCGCACGTGTCTACCGCGGTGCCCAGGGGTGGGATGATCAGCCGGTGGCCGTCGAAGGTCGAGAAGTGTTCCGATAGGTGCGGGGGTCGATGTCGCCGACCGGCACGCCGCACGCCGCACGCAGTGTGGACGCGGGCGTGCGGCGGTGCAGGGGAGCCCGCCGGTGGTCGATAGACTTCTGCGCATGCGCCTAGGTCGAGTAGCCAGTCCCGAAGGAGTCGCGTTCGTCGCTGTCGAGGGGGACGGCGACGCCGCCGTCGCCAAGGAGATCGCCGAGCACCCGTTCGGCACGCCGACGTTCACCGGCCGGAGCTGGTCGCTGGCCGATGTCCGGTTGCTGGCCCCGATCCTGGCCAGCAAGGTCGTCTGCGTCGGCAAGAACTATGCCGCGCATGCGGCCGAGATGGGTGGCGAGGCGCCGGCCGACCCGGTGATCTTCATGAAGCCGAACACTGCCATCGTCGGGCCGAACCTGCCGATCGTGCTGCCGCCGAACTCCGAGCGCGTCGACTACGAGGGCGAGTTGGCGGTGGTGATCGGCCGGCCCTGTAAGGACGTGCCCGCCGCTCGCGCCGCCGATGTGATCCTCGGCTACACGGTGGCCAACGATGTCACGGCTCGCGATCAGCAGCAGATCGACGGTCAGTGGACCCGCGCCAAGGGCTACGACACCTTCTGCCCGCTGGGCCCCTGGATCGAGACGAACCTCGACCCGGCCGATGTCGAGCTCGTGACCGAGGTCGACGGCGAGGTACGGCAGCGCAGCCGCACATCGCTGCTGCTGCACGATATTCCGGAGTTGATCGAATGGGTCAGTAAGGTGATGACCCTGCTGCCCGGTGACGTGATTCTGACCGGCACCCCCGAAGGGGTCGGTGCGGTCCGGGACGGCCAGCAGGTGTCCGTCACCGTCGAGGGGATCGGCACCCTCACCAATCCTGTTGCCGCCAAACGCTGATCGAGAGAGAGTCATGACTGAAGTACGGGTCCGATTCTGCCCGTCGCCGACCGGTACGCCGCATGTCGGCTTGATCCGCACGGCCCTGTTCAACTGGGCCTTCGCCCGTCACCACGGGGGCACTTTCGTCTTCCGAATCGAAGATACCGATGCGGCAAGGGATTCCGAGGATTCCTACCGTGCCATTCTGGATTCGCTGCGCTGGCTCGGGCTGACCTGGGACGAGGGACCGGAGGTGGGCGGGCCCTACGAACCGTACCGGCAGTCGCAGCGCCGGGAACTGCATCTCGACGTGGTCCGGCGTTTGCTGGCGGCCGGTGAGGCCTATGAATCGTTTTCCACACCGGCCGAGGTCGAGGAGCGGCATCGGGCGGCGGGCCGGGATCCGAAGCTCGGGTACGACAATTTCGATCGGGACCTGACCCCCGAGCAGATCGCGGCGTACAAGGCCGAGGGCCGGCCCGCGGTGGTCCGGCTGCGGATGCCCGATTCGGATCTGTCGTGGCACGATCTGGTGCGCGGTGAGACCACCTTCAAGGCCGGCACGGTGCCGGACTTCGCGCTCACCCGCGGTTCGGGTGACCCGCTCTACACCCTGGTGAATCCGGTCGACGACGCCACCATGCGGATCACCCACGTACTGCGTGGTGAGGATTTGCTGTCCTCGACGCCGCGGCAGCTCGCGCTGTATGCCGCATTGCAGCGGATCGGCGTGGCCGATTTCACTCCGGAGTTCGGTCACCTGCCGTTCGTGATGGGGCAGGGGAACAAGAAACTCTCCAAGCGTGACCCGGAGTCGAATCTGTTCGTCCACCGGGACCGCGGGTTCATTCCTGAGGGTTTGCTGAATTATCTGGCGCTGCTCGGCTGGAGCATCTCCGAGGACCGGGATGTGTTCTCGATGGCGGAGATGGTGACGGCGTTCGATATCACCAAGGTGAATTCGAATCCGGCCCGTTTCGACCAGAAGAAGGCCGACGCGATCAACGCCGAGCAGATCCGGCTGCTGGAGCCGGGTGATTTCGGTCATCGGCTGCGGGAGTTCCTGACCGAACACGGGCATATCGGCGCCGAAGTGGACGAGAAGACTTTCCTGGCGGCTGCCGAATTGGTGCAGACCCGGATCGTGGTGCTGTCGGACGCGTGGGATCTGCTGCGTTTCCTGTTCGTCGCCCCCGCGGAGTTCACCATCGACGCGGCCGCCGGCCGGAAGAACCTCGGCGAGGCGGCCGAACCGGTGCTCGATGCCGCTCTGGCGGCCGTGGAGCCGCTGCCGGAGTGGTCGGCGACGGCGCTCGAGGAGGCGCTGAAGAAGGCGCTCATCGACGATCTCGGGCTGAAACCGCGCAAGGCGTTCGCACCGGTCCGGGTGGCGCTGACCGGATCGCACATCAGCCCGCCGCTGTACGAGTCGATGGAACTGCTGGGCCGGGAGCTCTCGCTCGCCCGGTTGCGGGCCGCGCAGGGCTGGCAGCCACCGGCCCAATGATCGTCCGACCGTGGGTCACGGGCGGTAAAACATGCTCTGACCTGCCGATTTGTAGTTTACCCCATGGTGTTTGGTAATCTTCTTCTCGGCGCGGAACACGGAGCCCGGCACCGAAGGCCATTCGGTGCAGTAGGCGCGTGATCCTCGGTCATTGGGGTATGGTGTAATTGGCAACACGGCTGATTCTGGTTCAGTTGTTCTAGGTTCGAGTCCTGGTACCCCAGCAAGATCCCACCTCTGGTGAGATCGTCCTGGTCCCGTCGTCTAGCGGCCTAGGACGCCGCCCTCTCAAGGCGGTAGCGCGGGTTCAAATCCCGTCGGGACTACCACGTACGAAACCCCGGTCGACCTTCGACCGGGGTTTCGTCGTCTCCGGCGGTGTCACAGCCGCTTGTGCAAGGCCTCGGCCGCCGCCACCAGATCCGCCGCCCACCGGGCACCGGGACGGCGGCCCATCCGGTCGATGGGGCCGGATACCGAGATGGCGGCCACTACGCCGCCCGAACCGTCCCGGACCGGTGCCGATACGCTGGCGACACCGGAGGCTCGTTCGGCCGCACTCTGTGCCCAGCCGCGCCGCCGGGTCTCGGCGAGGGCCCGTTCCCCGAACACGGCCTCGGCCAGTACCGAACGCTGCAGCTCCGGCTCGGCCCAGGCGAGCAGTACCTTTGCCGCGGAGCCCGCGGTCATCGGCAGCCGGGAACCGATGGGCACGGTGTCGCGCAGGCCGGCCGGCGGTTCCAGGGCCGCCACACAGATCCGATGCTGCCCGTCCGGGCAGTACAGCTGCACGCTTTCCCCGGTGATCTCGCGCAGCCGGGGCAGCACGGCCGCCGCGGATTCGGTGAGCGGATCCGCGGCGCCGGCGGCCAGTTCGGCGAGGGCCGGCCCGGGGCGCCAGAGCCCGTTGCCGTCCCGGGCGAGCAACCGGTGTGTCTCCAGGCCGACGGCCAGGCGGTGGGCGGTCGCCCGGGGCAGGCCGGTGCGGGTGCACAGCTCGTTCAGTCCGCACGGCTCGTCGGCGACGGCGTACAGCACGACCATGGCTTTGTCGAGGACGCCGATACCGCTATGCTGTCTCATAGAACGATACTAACGTCTCAAATTATGAGATTCCAACAAGCACGATGCCGAGAAGGATTCCGGCGCGCGACGCACACAGCCCCGTCGATGCGCCGGACGTCGTCGAAAGGTGAGCCAAGATGGCCGAGCGCGCACGCACACTGGCCGAGAAGGTGTGGGAGGAGCATGTCGTCGCCCGTGGCGCGGGCGAAGGTGCCGCCCGCGAACCCGACCTGATCTACATCGACCTGCATCTGGTGCACGAGGTGACCAGTCCGCAGGCGTTCGACGGCCTCCGCGCGGCCGGCCGGCCGGTGCGCCGCCCCGACCTCACCATCGCGACCGAGGACCACAACGTTCCGACCGTCGACATCGACAAGCCGATCGCGGACCCCGTCTCGCGCACCCAGGTGGAGACCCTGCGGCGCAACTGCGCGGAATTCGGCGTGCGCCTGCACCCGATGGGTGATCTGGACCAGGGCATCGTGCACGTGGTGGGGCCGCAGTTGGGCCTGACTCAGCCGGGAACGACCGTGGTGTGCGGGGACAGTCACACCTCGACCCACGGCGCGTTCGGCGCGCTGGCAATGGGTATCGGCACCAGCGAGGTCGAGCATGTGCTGGCCACCCAGACCCTGTCGCTGCGCCCGTTCAAGACCATGGCGATCAATGTCGACGGGGCACTGCCGCCCGGCGTCACCAGCAAGGACCTGATCCTGGCGGTGATTGCCCAGATCGGCACCGGTGGCGGGCAGGGGTATGTCCTGGAATACCGGGGCTCGGCCATCGAGCAGTTGTCGATGGAAGCCCGGATGACCATCTGCAACATGTCCATCGAGGCCGGCGCCAGGGCCGGCATGATCGCGCCCGACGAGGTGACCTACGAGTTCCTGAAGGGGCGTCCGCATGCGCCGCAGGGCGCCGACTGGGATGCCGCGGTACAGGCCTGGAATGCGTTGAAGACCGACGAGGGTGCACAGTTCGACGCCGAGGTGCACATCGATGCGAGCACTCTGACCCCGTTCGTCACCTGGGGCACCAACCCGGGGCAGGGTGCGCCGCTGGGCGCGAATGTGCCGGATCCGGCGCAGATGAGCGACGAGACCGAGCGGGAGGCCGCCGCCAAGGCGCTGGACTACATGGGCCTGGAAGCGGGTATGCCGCTGCGGGACGTGGTGGTGGACACGGTGTTCGTGGGGTCCTGCACCAACGGCCGGATCGAGGATCTGCGGGCCGTCGCCGACGTGCTGTCCGGGCGCCGGGTCGCCGACGGCGTGCAGATGCTGATCGTGCCGGGCTCGATGCGGGTGCGGGCGCAGGCGGAAAAAGAGGGGCTCGGGGAGATTTTCACCGCGGCGGGCGCCCAGTGGCGGCAGGCGGGCTGTTCGATGTGCCTGGGGATGAATCCCGATCAGCTGTCCCCGGGGCAGCGCTGCGCATCGACATCGAACCGTAATTTCGAAGGCCGCCAGGGCAAGGGCGGGCGTACCCATCTGGTGTCCCCGGCCGTCGCCGCGGCCACTGCGGTGCGCGGCACGCTGTCCTCGCCCGCGGATCTGGCCTGATACCGGCCGCCGCCGGAGCCACGCACTTCATCGAAGGAGAATCAGATGGACGCCTTCACCGTTCACAAGGGCATCGGGGTACCGCTGCGCCGATCCAATGTCGATACCGATCAGATCATCCCGGCCGTGTACCTCAAGCGGGTTACCCGGACCGGATTCGAGGACGGGCTGTTCGCCGGCTGGCGTACCGATCCGGACTTCATTCTGAACACCGAGCCGTACAGCCGCGGTTCCGTCCTGGTCGCCGGACCGGATTTCGGCACCGGTTCCTCGCGGGAACACGCGGTGTGGGCGCTGTCGGACTACGGCTTTCGAGTGGTCATCTCCGCCCGTTTCGCCGACATCTTCCGGGGTAATGCCGGTAAGGGCGGGCTACTGGCCGCGCAGATGTCACAGAACGATGTCGAAATGTTGTGGAAGCTCCTGGAGGAACAGCCGGGTCTGGAATTGGTGGTCGACCTGACCGAGCGCACTGTGACGGCGGGAACCGTCGTGTTGCCGTTCGATATTGACGACTACACCCGGTGGCGTCTGCTGGAGGGTTTGGACGACATCGGGCTCACGCTGCGGCGTAGCGACACGATCGCCGAGTTCGAAAAGGCAAGGCCGGCATGGAAACCGGTCACGCTCCCGGAGTCTAATTCGCAAGCGTAATCACCGGATCCGGTTAGCTGGAGTCCTCCGCAGGCGGTAGCTGGTCGTGTGCTACACCACATGAATTTTGGCGTGGCACATAGACTCTTGCACAATCTGGGTTTACCGTGGTACCTAGTCGGTCCGACGACGGGCCATTAGTCTGCGGAGGATTCAATGAACAAGGCGGAACTGATCGACGTTCTGACCGAAAAGTTGGGTACGGACAGGCGTACGGCCACCGCGGCAGTCGAGCACGTGGTCGACACCATCGTCCGCGCCGTACACAAGGGTCAGAGCGTAACCATCACCGGATTCGGTGTCTTCGAGCAGCGTAAGCGCGCACCGCGCGTGGCACGCAACCCGCGTACGGGCGAAACGGTCAAGGTCAAAGCGACTTCGGTGCCGGCTTTCCGCCCGGGTGCGCAGTTCAAGGCCGTCATCGCGGGTAAGCAGAAGCTGGCCGCGACCGGCCCGGCAGTCAAACGCGGCGTCAACCCGCCGATCTCGGCGAAGAAGTCGACAGCCACCAAGACAGCGGCCAAGAAGGCGGCCGCCAAGAAGACCGCCGCGAAGAAGGCAGCGGCCAAGAAGAGCACGGCGACCAAGGCTCCGGCCAAGACCACCGCCAGGAAGGCCGCGACCAAGGCGCCCGCCAAGAAGACGGCGGCGAAGAAGACGACCGCGGCGAAGAAGACCACGGCGGCCAAGAAGACAGCCGCGAAGAAGACCACAGCGGTCAAGAAGACGGCCGCGAAGAAGGCTCCGGCCAAGAAGACAGCCGCGAAGAAGGCTCCGGCCAAGAAGACGGCTGCCAAGAAGGCTCCGGCCAAGAAGACCGCCGCCAAGAAGGCCACTCGGCGGAGCAGGTGACGCCGACGTGAGCAGCGGATCCGAGCACGGCCCCGGGGGTTGGCCTCCGGGGCCGTGTCGCTGCTCGGGCCGCCTTCGACGGCCGAGTCGTCTTCAAGGTTGGGTCGACCGCACGATGCCGGTCGAGAACGACCGGTCCAAATGATCTGCGGCGACCAATCGGTCGTCGGTGAACGACAACGCCCAGACACTGCCCTTACGGTTCCGCGCCGCGGGCAGGGACAGTCCGTCCCGATCCGCCCAGGCCGCCAGTAGGTCGGCGATCTCGCTGCCCCGCGCGCACATCACCGGAATCGCATTCTTGCGAACCAGCGATCTGATTCGTTCTCGCGCTTGCATTTTCGCGTTCGAATAGCTCGTTTCGGAAAACAACGGCTCGGGCTGGATTGCCGAACCGAGGTGTTCGGCGAGCGGGGTAACAGTCTGGATACAGCGCAGCGGATCCGCGGAATGCACCTCGGAGGCGCCGAATGCCAGCAGATTCGGGACGAGGGCGGCAGCTTGGCGGCGGCCCGCCGCGTCGAGCGGCCGATCGTCGGCACCGTCCGAATGCGGCCGCCGGCCCGCCTTACCGCACCGAACCAGCAGCAAGGTGTCGGTATCCGCGGGGAGCCTGCTGAAACTGCGCACGATCTGCCGGTCCATCGGATACGACAGCGCGTCCATCACCTCCTCCAGCGGGCACCAGATCAGCTCGTCGACCTCGGCGTTGGCGGTGAATTCACCATCGACCGAGCGGGCCGCCCAATAGTCCACCCGCTTCAGCTTGCGGTGCCCCGGAATCGGGTAGGTGACATGCCCCAGGTACCGCCCCAGCCGGCAGGCCACCCCGGTCTCCTCGCCGACCTCGCGCACCGCCGCGACCACGGGACTCTCCCCGGGGTCGAGCTTGCCCTTGGGCAGCGACCAATCCTGGTACTTCGGCCGGTGGATCACGGCGATCTCGATGCCGGAAGCGGAGCCGGGGGCGGGGCGCCACAGCACCGCACCCGCGGCATGGATATTCGGATGGACCCGGGGATCTCGCACTGTGCTGCCGCCTGCCTGCTCGCCGGGGGTGCTCACGATTCCTTCGGCCGGCGCAACCGCATCAGATACTGCTGGTGGTCGCGAACCTTGCCGGATTCGGAATTGCTGGGCCAGGCCTGCCAGCGGCCGTCCGCGCCGAGCACGAAGGACCGGGTCATCGGATCCAGCGCGGAATCGAAGACCACGTCCAGCTCGCGGCACAGCCGCGGGTCCCGGACCTGAGCCATCACCTCCACCCGGCGGTCCAGATTGCGGTGCATCATGTCGGCACTGCCGATCCAGTACTCGTCCTGCGCCCGGAAGTTCAGCACCCGGGAGTGTTCCAGGAACCGGCCGAGGATCGACCGCACCTCGATGTTGTCGCTCATCCCCGGCACGCCAGGGCGCAGACCGCAGATCCCGCGGACCACGATCTGCACCGGCACCCCGGCCCGGGAGGCGTGGTACAGCGCATCGATGATCTGCTCGTCGACGATGGCGTTGGCCTTCAGCCGGATCCGGGCGTCGTGGCCCTGCCGGGCCAGCTCGATCTCCCGATCGATCCGTTCGATGATGCCGTCCCGCACGCCCAGCGGCGCGACCAGCAGATTGCGGTAGCTCTCCTTGCGGGAGTAACCGGTGAGCGAGTTGAACAGATCGGTCAGGTCCGCGCCGATCTCCGGGGCCGCCGTCAACAGGCCGATGTCCTCGTACAACCGGGCCGTCTTCGGGTTGTAGTTGCCGGTGCCGATATGGCAGTACCGCCGGATCGTCGACCCCTCCCGCCGGACCACCAGGCAGGTCTTGCAGTGGGTCTTCAATCCGATCAGGCCGTACACCACATGCACGCCGGCCTGTTCCAGTGCCCGGGCCCATTTGATGTTGGCCTGCTCGTCGAAGCGGGCCTTGATCTCCACGAGCGCGACCACCTGCTTACCGGCTTCGGCGGCATCGATGAGCGCGTTGACGATCGGTGAATCACCGGAGGTGCGGTACAGCGTCTGCTTGATGGCCAGCACCTGCGGGTCGGCGGCGGCCTGTTCGATGAATCGCTGCACGGTGGTGGAGAACGAATCGTACGG
This sequence comes from Nocardia sp. KT25-26, assembly GCF_056627695.1. NCBI lineage: Bacteria > Bacillati > Actinomycetota > Actinomycetes > Mycobacteriales > Nocardiaceae > Nocardia > Nocardia sp. KT25-26. The sequence goes on from NZ_CM152813.1 coordinate 1,883,975, forward strand.
GTGGTGCACCAGCACATCGCCCTCGCGTAGCGCGGCGAAGACATTGCGCGGGGTCTCCCGTTCCCCGAAGGCCGGCGGAGTGGCCGGAACGTAGGGCTCGTCCTTGAGATTGGGCCGGTCCACGCCGTACACCTGCCACAGACAGGACAGGTCCAGCAGGCCGGGTACCTGAATCACATCGGCCGGGTCGACCTCCAGTTCGCGCAGCAGCAGATCGAGCATGTGCTCGGTCATGTCGTCGGAGACTTCCAGCCGGACCGGCTTACCGAAGCGACGCCGGGCGAGTTCGCGCTCCATCGCCTGCAGCAGGTCCTCGTCGCGGTCCTCGTCGACCTCGAAATCCGCGTTCCGGGTGATGCGGAACGAATGGTGTTCCACCACGGTCATCCCGGGGAAGAGCAGATCCAGGTGCGCGGCGATCAATTCCTCCATCGGAACGAACGCCGCCAGCGTGGACGCGGAGTCGCTGCGCTTGAGCCGGACGAACCGGTCCACATTGTCGGGCACCTTCACCCGGGCGAAGTGCTCGGCGCCGGTGATGGTGTCCTGCACGGTGACGGCCAGATTCAGGCTCAGCCCGCTGATGTAGGGAAACGGGTGCGCGGGGTCCACCGCGAGCGGGGTCAGCACCGGGAACACCTGATCCTGGAAGTACCCGGACAGCCGCCGCTGTTCGGCATCGTCGAGATCGGACCATTCGATGATGTCGATGCCCTCGTCGGTCAGGGCGGGGCTCACCGAGTCGAGGAACACCCGGGCGTGCCGCTCGGCCAGTTCCTGGGCCCGGGCGGTGATCAGCTCCAGCTGTTCGGACGGGGACCGGCCATCAGCGGAGCGGACCGAGAGCCCGGTCTCGGCGCGGCGTTTCAACCCGGCCACCCGGACCATGTAGAACTCGTCGAGGTTGGAAGCGAAGATCGCCAGGAACTTGGCGCGCTCCAGCAGCGGCGCGGACTCGTCCTCGGCGAGCGCCAGCACCCGGGCGTTGAAGTCGAGCCAGCTCATTTCGCGGTTGAGGTAGCGATCCCGGGGCAACTTCGGGGTGCTGCCGTCTGCGGACGCCGGTTCCGCGGCAGCGGGCGGGGGTGGAAGCAACTGCTGCTTGACGGTCTCCGTATCGCTCACGACAACCATCATCCCTCACCGACCGGCCGGTGTGCATTGCGACGCGGCCCCGACGTGACGTGGGACTCGCCACGTCGGGGCCGGTCAGCACACGGTCCGGGCAGTGGGCGGCGGCGGCTCGGCGGTGCGGCCGGTCAACAGGGATTCGGTCAGGAGCACACGGGTGGCCGCGCCGGGACCGAGTTCCGCGACCGCGGCCAGATCGGCCGGGGTGTCGACGTCGTGCCGGAGCCCCGGCCACGGCCCGGCAACCGGCAGCGCGCCGTCGGCACGGTGGCTCCGGGCGGAATCGGCGCCGAAGCGCGGGCGCAGCTCGTCGTCCGGAGCACCGGACAGCAATGCGGTGGTGCCGATCCAGGTGTGGTCGGGCACCACGGCGCGGGTGCCGGACGGCACCGTGGTCAGCAGACCGGACAGCTCGGCGGGGCGCAGCGCGGGCAGATCTGCCTGCAGTGCCAGCAACCGGCACGGACCGTGCCGGTCCCGGACCGCCGTGGCTGCCGCGGTGAGCGCGGTGTTCAGCCCGTCGGTCCCGGCGTCGGAGAGGGGTTCGGGCAGGACCCGGGCGCCCAGTGCGCGGACCCGGGCCGCGGCCCGGGGATCCGGGGTGACAACGGTGACCGACGCCAGCTCCGCGGTGTCCAGTGCCGCCGTGACGGTATCGGTCAGCATGGCCAGGACCAGATCGGCCCGCTGCTGCTCGGACAGCGGACCGGCGAGCCGGCTCTTGGCCCGATCGAGGTGTTTCACCGCGATCACGGCGTGCACGGTGTGCGATCGCATACCTGTAGATCCTTCCATGGCATATTGGGCCCATGGCGAGGGCGGCAGTATTGGGCGCGGGGTCGTGGGGCACCGCGTTCGCGAAGGTGTTGGCAGAAGCGGGAACCGACGTCACCATCTGGGCTCGACGGGCCGAGGTGGCGCAGGCACTGGCCACCGGGCATCGCAACCCGGCGTATCTGCCCGACGTGCAGTTGCCACCGGTCGCCGCGACCACGGATCCCGCGGCCGCGCTGGCGGGGGCGGACATCGTGGTGCTGGCCGTGCCCGCGCAGTCGCTGCGCGCCAATCTCGAACGGTGGAGCGCCGATATCGACCCCGAGGCCACGCTGCTCAGCCTGGCGAAGGGGATCGAGACCGGCACGCTGCTGCGGATGAGCCAGGTGATCGCGGAGGTCACCGGCGCCGACCCGGCGCGGATCGCCGTGTTGTCCGGGCCGAATCTCGCGGGGGAGATCGCGGCCCGCCAGCCCGCCGCCACGGTCGTTGCCTGCCCGGACACCGCCCGTGCCGAGGCGGTCCAGCATGCCGTGGCCACCGGATACTTCCGGCCGTACACGAATACCGATGTGGTCGGCTGTGAAATCGGTGGAGCCTGTAAGAACGTGATCGCGCTGGCCTGCGGTATCGCGGCCGGGATGGGGCTGGGCGACAATTCGATCGCCAGCCTGATCACCCGCGGCCTGGCCGAGATCATCCGCCTCGGTGTGGCGCTGGGGGCACAGCCGGTGACCCTGGCCGGTCTGGCCGGTGTCGGTGACCTGGTCGCCACCTGCACCTCACCCCTGTCGCGCAACCGCAGTTTCGGCCAGGTCCTGGGCGCCGGCGGGTCCATGCAGGCCGCGCAGGAGGCCACCCATGGCCAGGTGGCCGAGGGTGTGAAGTCGTGCACATCGATCCGGGCGCTGGCGGCGGCACACGAGGTGGAGATGCCGCTGACCGATGCGGTGCACCGGGTCTGCCACGAGGGCCTGTCGGTGTCCGAGGCGGTGGGCAGCCTGCTCGGCCGGCGGATCAAACCGGAATAACTCGTCCAGGGCGGCAGGCATGGTCCGCCGCGCTGCCGGGTACGGTTCCGGACATGACGAACCGGATCAAGGTGGCTGTGGTGTTCGGCGGACGCAGCAACGAGCACGCCGTGTCGTGTGTCTCGGCGGCCAGCGTGCTGCGCAACCTGGATCCGCAGCGCTACGAAGTCGTGCCGATCGGAATCACCGAACAGGGCAGCTGGGTGCTGGCCGGAGACCGGGTCGCCGAACTCGAACTGGGCCACGGCGCCCGGCCGGCGGTGGACGGTACCGGTACGGCGCTCACCCTGGCCGCCGATCCCGGCCGCTCGGGAACGCTGGTCGCGCTGGACGAACCCGGCACCCCCCTCGGGCAGGTCGACGTGGTCTTCCCGATCCTGCACGGGCCGTTCGGGGAGGACGGCACCCTGCAGGGCATGCTCGAGCTGGCCGGAGTGCCCTACGTCGGGCCCGGTGTCCTGGCCAGTGCCGCCGGGATGGACAAGGAGTTCACCAAGAAGCTGCTGGCCGCGGAGGGGCTTCCGGTGGGCCGGCAGGTGGTGCTGCGTCCCGGCACGGCCGGCCTCACCGATGCCGAGCGGGACCGGATCGGACTGCCCGCGTTCGTGAAACCCGCACGCGGCGGCTCCTCGATCGGGATCACCAAGGTCACCGACTGGGCGGGCCTGGACGAGGCGATCGCCACCGCCCGGCGCCACGACCCGAAGGTGATCGTCGAGGCCGCGATCGTCGGCCGCGAAGTGGAATGCGGGGTGCTGGAATTCCCGGACGGCCGGGTGCAGGCGAGCGCGGTGTCGGAGATCCGGATGCCCGAAGCCGATACCAGCGCCCCCGAGTTCTACGACTTCGACACGAAGTATCTCGACGACGTCTGCGAATTCGACGTCCCCGCCAAGCTCGACGACGAGGTGGCCGACCGGCTGCGGGAGCTGTCCGTCGCCGCGTTCCGGGCGCTGGACTGCCAGGGGCTGGCGCGGGTCGATTTCTTCGTCACCGCCGATGGCCCGGTGATCAACGAGATCAACACCATGCCCGGGTTCACGCCGATCTCCCAGTATCCGCGGATGTGGGAGGCCACCGGCATCGATTACGCGACGTTGGTGGCCACCTTGATCGACACGGCGCTGGCCCGCGGCACCGGCCTGCGCTGACCGCCCGCCGGTCGGATCGGCCGGTGCTGTCAGTTCGGAATCGGCCCGGGCTCGGGCTCCTGCGCCGGCAGGGTCGCCGCGATGGCCGCGGACAGCTCCTGCATCGGGGTCGCCCCGGCGCCGTCCGGGACGGTGACGGCGATATAGGTCTCCCGGTCCACGGCGAACCAGGTCGAGGTCTTCGCGACGTCGTCGCGCACCTGGAACCACTGCACGTCGTCGACCACCTGCAGCGCCGCGGCCCGGTCGAACTCCAGGGGGCGGTCCAGGCCGCAGCGCAGCACGATCGGCTCGCCGGCATCGTCGGGCTGCCATGCCCGGGTGGCCGGCGGGGCCGGTTCCATCAGCTCGGCTTCGGTGTAGTCACCGAGTTCGGTGGGCAATTCGGGCAGCAACGCCGTGCAGGCCGGGCCGTCCGCCGCCGGCGCCGGGACCGGGCCGAGCGCCAAGGGCTCGTGTTCGACCGGTGCCCGGGCGATCAGCACTGCCGCGACCAGCACGCCGACCACGAGCACCACCGGCAGTGCGATCACGGTGGCGATCAGCGCCGGCGAATGCCCGGCCGGTGCGACCGGCTCCGGTGCCGGATCGGGTGTGCCCCCATCCGCGGTGTCCTGATCCGTCGAATCCGCCGCCATGACTACGTCGTCCTTTCCGCTTCGGTCGGCGCCGCTGCGTGCGCCCCGTCGAAAGGGTACCGTCGCAGGCATTTCATCCTGCCTGCCCGTCGCCGAGAGGAGCACCAGCCATCAGCGAGACCACGCCGGCCGCCGGGGCCACCGTGCGCGACCTCGGCGAGTTCGCCCTGATCGACCTCGTCACCGCCGGTCGCCCGACCGGACCGGAGGTGCTGCTCGGGCCCGGTGACGATGCCGCCGTCCTGGCCGCCCCGGACGGCCGGTTCACGGTGACCACCGACATGCTCGTCGAGGGCCGGCACTTCCGCCGGGACTGGTCGCCGCCGCGGGAGATCGGCCGCAAAGCGATCGCCCAGAACGCGGCCGATGTGGTCGCGATGGGTGCCCGCCCCACCGGTTTCGTGGTGGCCCTGGGTTGCCCGGCCGACACCCCGGTGAACTTCGTCACCGCCCTGTACGAGGGAATGCGGGACGAGGCGGACCGGGCGGGCGGTTCGATCGCCGGTGGCGACCTGGTGTCGGCGGACCGGATGGTGCTCTCGGTCTCCGCATTCGGCGATCTGGCCGGCCGGCCGCCGCGTACCCGCAGCGGTGCCCGGCCGGGCGAGATCGTGGCGGTCGCGGGCCGGCTCGGCTGGTCGGCCGCCGGCCTGGCCGTGCTGGCGGGCGGCGCCGATCCGGCGGACCCGCGGTTCGCCGCCGCGGTGGCCGCGCATCGGGCGCCACGGCCGCCGTATCGGGCAGTGCTGGATACCCTGTCGGATGCGCCGGGCGCCGGGCCGACGGCGCTCACCGACGTCTCCGACGGGCTGGTGGCCGATCTGGGACATCTGGCCCGCGCCTCGGCGGTCGGTATCGACATATCGGCGCGCAGTGTGGCCGATCCCGAACTGACCCGGCTGGCCGAGTGGTTGGATGGGGATGTGACGGAGTGGACGCTCACCGGCGGGGAGGATCATGCCTTCGCCGGCACCTGGCCCGCCGGCACTGCGCTGCCGACCGGATGGACCGCGGTCGGCACCGTCACCGACGGCGCCGGAGTCACCGTCGACGGACAGCTGCCGCCGGCAGCCGGGGGCTGGGAATCGTTCCGCAGCACAGCGCGATAGGTTGTCCGGTCATGGGCGCCAAACCACTGTCGGAGATCATCGATCCGGGCTGGGCCCGGGCACTGGAACCGGTGGCCGGCCGGATCAGCGAGATGGGCGAGTTCCTGCGGTCCGAGAATGCTGCGGGGCGTGGCTATCTCCCCGCCGGGGACAACGTGCTACGAGCCTTCCAGCGGCCGTTCGACGCCGTGCGCGTGCTGATCGTCGGCCAGGATCCCTATCCGACCCCCGGACATGCGATGGGGCTGAGTTTCTCGGTCGCGCCGGAGGTTTCGCCGGTGCCACGCAGCCTGTCCAACATCTTCGCCGAGTACAGCAAGGACCTCGGCCACGATACGCCGCGCTGCGGCGACCTCAGCCCCTGGTCGGACCAGGGCGTCCTGCTGCTGAACCGAGTGCTCACCGTCTCCCCGGGCAATCCTGCCTCGCATCGTGGCAAGGGCTGGGAAGCGGTCACCGAGCAGGCCATCCGGGCGCTGGTCGCCCGGGACGAGCCGCTCGTCGCGATCCTGTGGGGTCGTGACGCCGCCGGATTGAAACCGATGCTGCAGCAGGCCGAGGTGCCCAGCATCGAATCCGCGCACCCGTCGCCGCTGTCGGCCTCGCGCGGCTTCTTCGGGTCCCGCCCGTTCTCCCGGGCCAACGAACTGCTCGACGAGCTGGGCGCCGAGCCCGTCGACTGGCGTCTCCCCTGATCGGCGCCGAACCGGAAAGTAAAGGAGTACCCTGCATGAACCGCACCACCCTCCGGGTAGCAGTGGCCGGCGCGGCCGTCGCCGCCGGAATGACCGGAGCCGCCGCCACCGCGTCGGCCGCACCGCTGCCGCTGGAGCCGGCCGCCACCCCGGCGCCCGCCACCGCGGCGCCGATCGGTGAAGAATGGACCTCGACCGGCTCCTCCACCCTCTCGTCCGGCGTGAACGCCTCGGTGACCTGCCTGCTGCAGAACACCTTCAGCGCCCTCGGCGCCGACTGCATCTGATCGAGCAGCTTCTCGGCGAAGCGACGGATCAGACGAGCCCGCGATAGTCGGGCTTGCGCTTACCGAGGAAGGCGTCCACGCCTTCGACTCCGGTCGGGCTCGCGGCGGCAGCGCTGATGCCGTCGCGTTCCCGGTCGAGTTGTTCGTCGAGGGTGGCCGTGGGGGAGGCGGCCAGCAGGGTCCGCATCGCGGTGTAGGTGGCGCGGGGGCCGTCCACCAGTGCTGCGGCCACCCGCCGGGCCTCGGCGGCGACCTCGGCATCGGCGACGGTCCGGCTGAGCAGGCCGAGCCGGACCGCCTGCTCGGCATCGATGACCGCATCGGTGAGCAGGATTTCGCGGGCCCGGGACAGCCCGACGATACGCGGCAGCGTCCAGGACATGCCGCCGTCCGGGCTGAACCCGATGCCCGGGTAGGCCGGACGCAGTTTCGTCGACGTGCCGCCGATCGCGATATCGGCCGCACACACCAGGCTCATTCCGGCCCCGGCCGCCCAGCCGTGCACGGCGGCGACCACCGGCACCGGTGCCGCGGCCAGCGCCCGGACGAAGTCGTGCAGTTCGGTGGCCAGATCGTGCAGACAGGCGGCCCGGTCGGGGGCGTCGGCGAAGGCGCGGACATTGCCGCCCGCGCAGAAATTCGCCCCGGAGCCGGTGAGTAGCACCGCACCGACCTCGTCATCGGCCTCCCGCAGTGCTGCGGTCGCTGCGGCGACCCCGGCGAAATCCAGCGAGGTGCCGTGGGCCGCGGTGGCGATGGTGAGCTGCAGGACGCCGTCGGCGTGCGAAACATAGGGTGCGGTGTCGTTCATGGGCTGCACTCTAACGCCGGGTCGCGCTGCCACCGGACTTCGGTCAGCAAGGTGACCGGGTCGATGCGGTGGTCGTCGGTGGCCCGCAGGCCGTGCCGCCGATAGAAGGCCTGGGCCCGGGCGTTGTCGCGCATCACCCAGAGCGTGGCCGGCCGGTCCGGTGGCAGGACGGAGCGGAGCAGTGCATCGGCGAGACCGGTGCCGTACCAGGCGGCCCGGATATAGAGGGCCCGCAGCTCCACCCGGCCGGGCAGCGGATGGGCCGCGGTGAACCCGATCACCTCGGTGTCCAGCCGGCATACCCGGATCAGGTCCGCACCGGTGCGGCGGCGGTGTTCCCAGCGCCGGGTCAGCTGGGCATGGTCGAAGGCCGCCAGCACATGCTCGGGAACCAGTCCGGCATAGGCCTCACGCCAGCAGGCGATATGACAGGCGGCCAGCGCCGGTACCAGCTCCGCCGGCAACGGAATCGGGGGTGGCGGAGCCGGTGGTGGCCCGGTCACGGCCGGTCCGGACATACGACAACGACGGCATACCGGTGCACCGGGGAACGGTGCCGGAATGCCGTCGTCGAACGGATACCGGAATCAGCCGCGGACGACCTTGCCCGCCTTCAGGCAGGAGGTGCACACGTTCATCCGGCGGGTGTTGCCCGGGGCAACCTGCGCACGCACGGTCTGGATGTTCGGGTTCCAGCGACGGTTGGTACGCCGGTGCGAGTGCGAGACCGACTTCCCGAAACCGGGGCCCTTGGCGCAGACGTCGCAGACGGCAGCCATAGTCGCGAGCTCCTTCATGTCATATGCGGACCACACGGCCGGGCGCGTACGACGCGGCCGGTACCGGGGGATCCGGAAACTGATGTCGTCTATGCCTCGCCGACTGAGTCGGCCGGCGCATCCAGCGCGCAGCGCAATCCGGGGACCCGGCTGCCGAGGCAACCCTGCAAGAGTAACCGGCCGGGCCGCGTTGGTCCAAACCGGTGTCCCTACGGTGGCCGCGCCTCGCTCACGATACGCGTGTCGGCGCGGCCCGCTAACCTGGCGGGGACCGGTGACCAGCAGGAGATCCGGGGTCGACGGCCGAGGCGAACGGTGAGCGAGGTGACGGTGTCCGGGGTGCGTGCAGAGCTCGACGGCGCGGCATTGCTGAACTGGGCGCGAACCTGTCTGGCCGGGCTGGAGCGGCGGCGCGCCGAGATCGATGCGCTGAATGTGTTCCCGGTCGCCGATGCCGATACCGGCACCAACCTGGCCGCCACCATGCGGGCGGCGCTGGCCGCCGCCGAGCAGTCGGTGCACCGGGCGCCGGGCGCCACGGCGCACACCGTCGCCGAGGCACTGGTCCGGGGCGCGGTCGCGGGCGCCCGGGGCAATTCCGGGATCCTGCTCTCCCAGGTACTGCGCGGACTGGCGGAAGCGCTCACCGCCGCGGGACCGCACGGTGCGGAGGGCGGTCCGGCAGGGCGCGCCGGGGCCGGGGTGGCGCTCGTGGCGGGGGTGGGTGATGTCGTGACCGCGCCGGTGCTGCGGGACGGGTTGCGCCGGGCGGCCGAGCGGATGCGGACGGCATTGAGCACCCCGGTCGAGGGAACGATGCTCACGGTGCTCGACCGGGCGGCCGCCGCGGCGGCCGAGGTGTCCGGGGCCGACCTGCGCCCGGTGGCCGTCGCCGCCGCCGACGCTGCCGCCGCCGCGCTGGATGCCACCCGAACCCAGCTCGGCGCGCTCACCGAGGCCGGTGTGGTCGATGCCGGTGCCCGCGGCCTGCTGGTACTCCTCGATGCACTGGTGTCCGCCTGCGGTGGTATCGCCGCTACGCGGCCGCACTACCGCCCGGCCCGAACGGTGCTCGAGGCCCGGACACCGCACGCCGCGGCCCCGGCCGACCACTTCGAGGTGATGTACCGGCTGACCGGTGTCGAACCCGCTGCCGCGGCGGTCCTGCGCGACCGCCTCGCCGCACTCGGCGACTCCGTTGTCGTGGTGGCCGACGGCGCGGGCGGCTGGTCGGCCCATGTGCACTGTGCCGACGCCGGTGCCGCGATCGAGGCCGGGCTGGTCACCGGGACCGTCCGCGGCATCCGGATCGAACTGCTCGGCCCGGCCGCACCAGGTTGCGCCCCGGCCTCGCCGCCGGCCGGAGCGGCTTCCGGTGCCACCGGCGCACCGCCGAGTGCGTCGGGGTCGCACGGTCCGGGCCCGATCGGTGCCCCCATCGGGGCGGCGGACCGGGCGGTCGCCGGTGCCGGTGGACTCCCGGAACCGGACGGTGCGGCTGCCGTTCCCGCCGGCGGGCCGCCACCGGCGGATCCGTTGCGTACGGAGGCGCACCGGGCCGGGGGCCCGGACGGTGGTCGTGGGGTGCTGGCGGTCGCGGACGGCCCGGGTGCCGCGGAGTTGTTCGCGGCGGGTGGGGCCGAGGTGCTGCGGGTGGACGGCGCCGGTGACCCCGGGACGATGCTGGCCGCCATCCGGCGGATGCCGCACCGGGAGGTGCTGGTGCTGGCCAACGGAGCGCTGCCCGCACACGAACTGGTGGCGGTCGGGATGGCCGCGCGTGACGGTTCCCGCGATGTGCAGCTGCTGCCGAGCGGCTCCATGGTGCAGGGACTGGCCGCGCTGGCGGTGCACGATCGCGGCCGGGTGGCCGCCGACGATGTGTTCGCCATGTCGGAGGCGGCGGCCTCCACCCGATGGGGATCGCTGCGGGTGGCGCCGGAACGGGCCCTGACCATGGTCGGCACCTGCGAACCCGGCGAAGGACTCGGCCTGGTGGGCCACGATGTCGTGGTGATCGGCCCGGATGCGGCCGGCGCCGGCCGCACGCTGCTGGAGCGGATGCTCGGGCTCGGTGGCGAACTGGTGACGTTCCTGCTCGGCGCCGCGGCGCCGGACGAGCTGGGGGCAGCCCTGGCCGAGCATGTGGTGGCCGGGTTTCCCGGTGTCGAAGTGGTGGTGTATTCCGGTGGGCAGCAGGCGGATCTGGTCCAGATAGGGGTTGAGTAGAACATGGCGGCGCTCGGTGATCGGCTCGACCACCTGCTGGGAGCCAAGGCGGCCCGGCCGCTGGCCGATGCCTTCGACATGCACACCGTCGAAGATCTGTTGCGGCACTATCCGGCTCGGTACGCCACCCAGGGGCAGCCGCTCACCGAGGAGCTGCCCGAGGAGGGCGCGCACATCACGGTGATCGGGCGGGTCGCGAAGACCGAGCTGCGGCCGATGCGCAGCCGCCGCGGCAAGCTGCTGAAGGTGCAGCTCGACACCGGGGCCGACCGTCCCGTGGAGGCGACCTTCTTCCACGGGGAGAAGGTGAGCTATCTGGTGCGGACCGGATTCCGGGTGATGATGTCGGGGACCGTGCACTGGTGGCGCCCGGACCGGTGGAACCTGTCGCATCCGGACTATCTGATCCTGCCCGAGAACGCCGATGCGGGGGTGGACGAGCTGACCACGGTGCGCGGCAGCGGGGCTCTGCGCGGACTGGCCCGGAGCGCGAAGGACGGCGGGGGAGTGGACAGCTCGTTCTTCGAACGCGAATTCGTCCCGGTGTACCCCGCGACCGCCAAGGTGCAGAGCTGGGACCTGCTGGCCTGCATCCGGCAGGTGCTCGACCAGCTGGACCCGATCGAGGACCCGCTGCCGGAGGAGATCGGTGCGGACCGGGACCTGCTCGGCCTGTCCGATGCCCTGCGGTTGATCCATCTCCCGGAACATCGCAGCGATATCGAACGAGCCCGGGACCGGCTGCGATTCGACGAGGCCCTGGCCCTGCAGTTGGTACTCGCCGACCGCCGCAACGAGGCCCGGGGCCGTACCGCGAAGTCCTGTCCGCCCCGCACCGACGGAATCGCCGCCGCATTCGACAAACGGTTGCCGTTCGAGCTGACCGAGGGGCAGCAGGAAGTGATCGGGGAGATCTCCGCCGACCTGGCCCGCACCCACCCGATGCATCGGCTGCTGCAGGGCGAGGTCGGCTCCGGTAAGACCATCGTGGCACTGCACGCGATGCTGCAGGTGGTCGACGCGGGGCAGCAGTGTGCCCTGCTGGCGCCCACCGAAGTGCTCGCCGCCCAGCACTACCGGTCGTTGCGGGCGATGCTGGGTGATCTCGGTACGGCCGGTGAACTCGGCGCCGCCGAGGCCGCGACCGGGGTGGTGCTGGTCACCGGGTCGATGTCGGCCCGGGAGAAGAAAGCGGCGCTGCTGGAGGTGGTGACCGGCAATGCCGGCATCGTGATCGGCACCCATGCATTGATCCAGGATGCGGTCGACTTCTTCGACCTGGGCATGGTGATCGTCGACGAACAGCACCGGTTCGGGGTGGAGCAGCGGGATGCGCTGCGCGCCAAGGCAGCTGCCGGGAACAGCCCACATCTGCTGGTGATGACCGCGACACCGATTCCGCGCACCATCGCCATGACCACGCTGGGTGATCTGGAGACCTCCACGCTGACGCAGCTGCCCCGCGGCCGCTCGCCGATCGAATCTCGGGTGGTCCCGCGCAAACTGCACCCGAAATGGGTGGACCGGGCCTGGGAACGGATCGTCGAGGAGGTGGCGGCCGGTCGGCAGGCCTATGTGGTGTGCTCCCGGATCGGTGACGACCCCGAGAAATCCGCGGCGAAGGAAGCGGAATCGGCCGGGCCCACCACCCAGGCGGCGGTGGACATGTTCGAGACGCTCGGCGCCGGACCGCTGGCCGGGGTCCGGGTCGGCCTGCTGCACGGCCGGCTACCCACCGAAGAGAAGGACCGGGTGATGCGGGCCTTCAACGACGGCGAGCTGGACGTGCTGGTGTGCACCACCGTCGTCGAGGTCGGTGTCGACGTGCCGAACGCAACGGTCATGGCGATCGTCGATGCCGACCGGTTCGGGGTCAGCCAGCTGCATCAGCTGCGCGGCCGGGTCGGCCGCGGGCAACATCCCGGGCTGTGCCTGCTGATCACCGATGCGGCGCCGGGCGGCACCTCGATGGCGCGGCTCGAGGCGGTGGCCGGTACCACCGACGGATTCGAGCTTGCCGTGCTGGATCTGCGGCAGCGGCGCGAGGGCGATGTGCTCGGTGCCGCCCAGTCCGGGACCGCCAGTTCGTTGCGGCTGCTGTCGTTGCTCGACGACCTGGAGGTCATCTCCGCCGCCCAGGACTGCGCGCGCCGGGTGGTCGCGGACGATCCCGGGTTGGCCCGGCATCCCGGGTTGGCCCGGATGATGCACGCCGCCGTCGATTCCGAACGCCTGGAGTATCTGGCCAAGTCGTGAGCCGCCCGGGCCCGGCAGATCAGTTCGGCAGTCGCGGATAGGGGAGATCGGTACCGGTGTGCTCGGCGATCGCGAGCGGCCGGCCGATCTGCGGGAAGGCACGCTGCCGGCAGTTGTCGCGTTCGCACACCTTGCAGCCGGCGCCGATCGGCACCGCGGTGTTCTCGTCATGGGTGGCCAGACCGGCGGAATAGGTGAGCCGGTCGGCGTATTCGATATCGCAGCCGAGCCCGATCGCGAACTCCTTGGTGGCCGCACCGAAACGCTGCGGGGTGGCCGCGGTGGTGCGGGCGATCCAGAGATACCGGCGGCCGTCGGGCATCTCGGCGATCTGGGTGAGGATCCGCCCGGGCTGCGCGAAGGCGTCGTGCACGACCCACAGCGGGCAGCTGCCGCCGACCCGGGAGAAGTGGAAGGCCGTCGCCGACTGCCGTTTCGAGATGTTGCCGGCCCGGTCGGTGCGGACCAGGAAGAACGGAACCCCCCGCTGCCCTTGCCGTTGCAGGGTGCTGAGGCGGTGGCAGACCGTCTCGAAGCCCACCTCGAAACGCAGGCCGAGCAGGTCGATGTCGTAGCGCAGTTCCTCGGCGGACCGCAGAAAGCGGCCGTACGGGAGGACCAGGGCACCGGCGAAGTAGTTGGCCAGCCCGATGCGTGCGAGTGCCCGGGATTCGTCGGTGAGCGATCGGGATTCGTTCAACACCTCGTCGATCTGCTTGTCGAACAACAACAGTCCGAGTGTGGTGGCGATCTGGAAGGCCCGCTGCCCGGGCCGCAGCCGGCGGGCCAGGGTCAGGGTCCGGGTCTCGGGGTCGTAGTGCCGCTTCGGGATCCGCGGGTCGGCGCCGTCGCCGCGGACCAGCACGGTGACGCCGGCCCGCTCCTCGGCGACCCGGGCGAGCTGGCGGTCCAGGGAGCCGATCGTCAGGCCGGATTCCTCGAACAGGCGTTCCGCGGCGTGATCCAGGGTCGAGATGTGGTTGCGGTGGTCGTAGAAGAAGTCCCGGACGTCCTCGTAGGGCATCGGGTCGCCCGGCTGAGTGTCCGGCGTGTCCACCCGGGCCGACAGCAGATCGAGCTGGTCGGTCGCGGCCCGCAGGCGCCGGTTCATCGCGATGACGATGCGGGCGACCTCGGGTAGCCGGGTCGCCAGTTCCTCGACCTCGGTCAGCGGTGCGGTATCGCCACCGGCGGCGGACTCCACCAGGGCCTCGTGCAGATCGGAGACCAGGCGGGCGTCGGAATCGGCGGCGAAGAACTGGACGTCCAGATCGAAGGTGGAGTTCAGTTTCAGCAACACCGGTATCGTCAGCGGCCGCTGGTCGCGTTCGAGCTGGTTGAGGTAGCTGGGAGACAGGTCGAGGGATTTGGCGAGGGCTGCCTGCGTCATCCGTCGTTCTTCGCGCAGTCGGCGCAGCCGGGCGCCCGCATACATCTTGCGCACCCGGCAGATCCTAGCTGCCGGGGTTCGCAATGTTCGCACATCGGTGCGTCGGATCGGCTTAACACCGGAAACCACAACATGTTCTGCGGTGCCGGTGCCGTGCGTATGGTGCGAATCCGGGCCGACCGGATTCGCGCGGCTGCCGGCGTGCGCTGCGCATACCGCACGCCGGCAGCCGTCCGGTCAGCGCAGCGCCCGCGCCGCGGCGACCAGGTTGCGCAACGATTCCTGGACCTCCAGGAGACCACGGGTCTTCAGCCCACAGTCGGGGTTCACCCAGAGTCGTTCCGCGGGAACGGCCTTCAATGCCGCCCGCAGCGAGGTGGTGATCTCCTCGACCGACGGCACCCGGGGGGAGTGGATGTCGTACACGCCGGGGCCGATACCGAGGTCGAAACCGGCCGCGGTCAGATCGTCCAGCACCTCCATACGCGAACGGGCCGCCTCGATCGAGGTGACATCGGCATCCAGCTCGGCGATCGCGTCGATGACCGCACCGAACTCCGAGTAGCACAGGTGGGTGTGCACCTGGGTGGTGTCGGCGACGCCGGAGGTGGCCAGCCGGAACGCGGCCACCGACCAGTCCAGGTACCCGGCCTGCTCGGCGGCCCGCAGCGGCAGCAGTTCACGCAGCGCCGGTTCGTCCACCTGGATGATCCGGACACCGTCGGCCTCCAGGTCGACGGTTTCGTCGCGGATGGCGAGCGCGACCTGCCGCGCCGATTCGGCCGGTGGCTGGTCGTCCCGGACGAACGACCACGCCAGCATGGTCACCGGGCCGGTCAGCATGCCCTTGACCGGTTTGCCGGTCCGCGAGCGGGCATAGCCGATCCAGTCCACCGTCATCGGGGCGGGCCGGGAGACGTCACCGAACAGGATCGGCGGCCGGACGCAGCGGGTGCCGTAGGACTGCACCCAGCCGGCCGTGGTCGTGGCGAATCCGTCCAGCAGGTCCGCGAAGTACTGCACCATGTCGTTGCGCTCGGGCTCACCGTGCACCAGCACATCCAGGCCGAGCTCCTCCTGCAGTGCGATCACCGCATCGATCTCCGCCCGCATCCGCCGCTGGTACTCGTCCCGGTCGATCGCGCCGGAGCGCAGTGCGGCCCGGGCCCGCCGGATCGCGGCGGTCTGCGGATAGGAGCCGATGGTGGTGGTCGGCAAGGGCGGCAGGTCCAACTCCGCACGCTGCAGGGCGCGGCGCTCGTCGGCGGGGGCCCGGGTCACCTCGGCCGGGCCCAGTGCGGCCAGCCGATTCCGCACGGCGGTGTTGTACAGCCGGGTGTCGGTCCGGCGCGCCGCCAGTGCGGTGCGGGCCGCGGCGAGTTCCTCGGCCACCGCCTCGGTGCCGTCGCGCAGTGCCGTGGCCAGCAGCCGGACCTCGGCGATCTTCTCGGCGCCGAAGGCCAGCCGGCTGCGCAGTTGTTCGTCGAGAGCCTGCTCGGGGGCCAGCGAATACGGGACGTGCAGCAGCGAGCAGGAACAGGCAACGGCCACCGCACCGGCGCTGCCCAGCAGCGTGCCCAGGGTGCTCAGGGCGCGGTCCGGGTCGGTGCGCCAGACATTGCGTCCGTCCACCACGCCCGCGACCAGCAGCTTGTCCGCCAGTGCCGGGACCACGGCGACGTCCTCGACCCGGGTGCCCGCGGTGAAGTCCAGCGCGATGCCGTCGATATCGGTCTCGGCGAGCGCGGGCAGCGCGGCGTCGAGATGTCCGAAGTAGGTCGCCACCAGGATCGCCGGTCGTTGCCCGGCCGCCGACAGGCGACGGTAGGCCTCGACGACCCGGGCGAGCTCCGTCGCAGTCAGATCGGTCGCCAGGATCGGCTCGTCGATCTGTACCCAGCCGGCACCGGCCGCGGCGAGCCGGCCCAGCAGGTCCTCGTACAGCGGCAGCAGCTCGGCCAGCCGGTCCAGCGGCTCGCCGGTGGCGTGCTTGGCCAGCTTCAGGAACGTCACCGGCCCGATCACCACCGGCCGGGCGGGCACCCCGAGTTCGGCCGCCTCGGCGAACTCGGCCAGCAGCTTGTCCGGCTGCAGGGTGAAGGTGGTGTCGGCCGTCAGCTCCGGCACCAGGTAGTGGTAGTTGGTGTCGAACCATTTGGTCATTTCCAGGGGTGGCACGGTGTCGTTGCCGCGGGCGGCGGCGAAGTACCGGTCCAGCGGGTCGGCGATGTCGGTGACTCGCCGGGGCAGTGCGCCGAGCATTACGGCGGTGTCGAGGACCTGGTCGTAGTAGGAGAAGGTGCCCACCGGCACCGAGTCCAGGCCGGCGGCGGTGGCCGCGCCGAGCTGGCTGCGGCGCAGGTCGCGGGCCACGGTGTGCAGGTACTCGGCATCGACGCGGCCGGCCCAGTAGGCCTCGGTGGCGCGCTTGAGCTCCCGGTTCGGCCCCACCCGGGGCAGGCCGAGCACGGTCGCGGTGAACGGGGTTCGGGAAACGGTCACGGAATCTCTCCCAATGCAGTGCGGATGGCCACGGCCATTACCGGGCGAGGGCACACGGGAGCGCCGCGGCAGGGATCCGTGCTGCCGGCAGCAGGAGCCCGATACGACGGTTCCGATGGTCCGCGCGCCCGATCCACGAGGCGGTGGCCGCCGGATACGGCGTATCCGGCACAGCGGGCAGGTCTTCGGACTCGCGGGCACCGGCCGGATCGGCCGACCTACTGGCCGTCGCTTCCCGGGCGCCGGGCCCAGTGCTCATGACGGCGGTCGTTCCTGCATACCGCTGCGGGACAGTCCCGGATTCCCACCGGGTTCCCTCTCACCCGGGCCCCGAGGGGCGCGGGCTTCGACCCGGTGCGGGAGGACGGGGCTCCATCTCTTCCACCGCACCGGCGAACCAGCTGCGTACTCCAGCATAGGTCCTCCCGGGGGAGTAATGTCGCGCCTGCCCGCACCACGGGCGTCGGCCGGCCGTGAGATGTGACCGCTGAGTGAACACAACTTCGCAGGTCGGCGGCGGATCCTGTGAAGATTGCTGCGAACCACCCTTCGCTGTCGGATCCTCGGACAGGGCCATGTACGTTGAATCAATGTTCTCGAAAGTCTTGGTCGCCAACCGCGGCGAGATCGCCATCCGGGCCTTCCGGGCTGCCTACGAACTGGGCATCGGAACGGTCGCGGTGTTTCCGCACGAGGACCGCAACTCCGTCCACCGGCTGAAGGCCGCCGAGGCCTACCAGATCGGTGAGGAGGGGCACCCGGTCCGGGCGTATCTGTCGATCGACGCCGTCATCGACGCCGCGAAGTCGGCGGGTGCCGATGCCATCTACCCGGGCTACGGCTTCCTGTCGGAGAACCCGGACCTGGCGGCGGCGTGTGCCCGGGAAGGCATCACCTTCATCGGCCCGTCCGCCGAAGTGCTGGAGATGGCCGGTAACAAGGCCACCGCCATCGCCGCGGCGAAGGCGGCCGGGCTGCCGGTGCTGAAGTCCAGCGAACCGAGCGCCGATATCGATGCGCTGCTGGCCGCCGCCCAGGAATTCGAGTACCCGGTCTTCGTCAAGGCGGTGGCCGGTGGCGGCGGCCGCGGGATGCGGCGGGTCGCCGAGCCGGATCAACTGCGTGAGGCGATCGAGGCCGCCTCCCGGGAGGCCGAGTCGGCGTTCGGCGATCCGACGGTGTTCCTCGAGCAGGCCGTGGTCAACCCGCGGCATATCGAGGTGCAGATCCTGGCCGACCAGCAGGGCAATGTGATGCATCTGTTCGAGCGGGACTGCTCGCTGCAGCGGCGGCATCAGAAGGTGATCGAGCTGGCTCCGGCACCGAATCTGGACCCGGAGCTGCGGGAACGGATCTGTGCCGACGCCGTCGCCTTCGCCCGGCAGATCGGTTACAGCAATGCCGGCACCGTCGAGTTCCTCCTCGATGAACGCGGCAACCACGTCTTCATCGAGATGAACCCGCGCATCCAGGTCGAGCACACGGTGACCGAGGAGATCACCGATGTCGACCTGGTGCAGTCGCAGCTGCGGATCGCCGCGGGGGAGACCCTGTCCGACCTGGGGCTGAGCCAGGACGCGGTGTCCATCCACGGTGCTGCGCTGCAATGCCGGATCACCACCGAGGACCCGGCCAACGGGTTCCGCCCGGACACCGGCCGGATCACCGCCTACCGCACCCCGGGTGGTGCCGGGATCCGCCTGGACGGCGGCGCCAACCTGGGCGCGGAGATCGGTGCCTACTTCGATTCGATGCTGGTGAAGCTGACCTGCCGGGGCCGCGACTTCACCGCGGCGGCCGGGCGGGCGCGCCGCGCGCTGGCCGAGTTCCGGATCCGCGGCGTCACCACCAACATCCCGTTCCTGCTCGCCGTGCTCGACGACCCGGATTTCCGGGCCGGCCGGGTGACCACCTCGTTCATCGACGAACGGCCGCAGCTGCTGACACCGCGTGAGCCCGCCGACCGCGGTACCAAGATCCTGAACTATCTCGCCGATATCACCGTCAACAAGCCGCACGGGCCGCGGCCGACGGCGGTGTACCCGCACGACAAGCTGCCCGCCATCGACCTGACGGTGCCGCCGCCGGACGGGTCGCGGCAGCGGCTGCTGACCCTCGGTCCGGAGGGCTTTTCGCGGGCGCTGCGCGAACAGGACGCGGTCGGGGTCACCGACACCACCTTCCGGGACGCCCACCAGTCGCTGCTGGCCACCCGGGTGCGGACCAACGGACTGCTGGACGTCGCCGGGCACGTTGCGCGGCTGACCCCCGAACTGCTGTCGATCGAGGCCTGGGGTGGCGCGACCTACGATGTGGCGCTGCGGTTCCTGTACGAGGATCCGTGGGAGCGCCTCGCGGCATTGCGCGAAGCGGTCCCGAACATCTGCCTGCAGATGCTGCTGCGGGGCCGCAACACCGTCGGCTACACCCCGTACCCGGAGCGGGTCACCCGCGCCTTCGTGTCCGAGGCGGCCGACACCGGAATCGACATCTTCCGGATCTTCGATGCGCTCAACAATGTCGACCAGATGCGGCCGGCCATCGACGCCGTCCGAGAGACCGGGACCGCGGTCGCCGAGGTCGCACTGAGTTACACCGGCGATCTGTGCAACCCGGACGAGGAGCTCTACACCCTCGACTACTACCTGAAGCTGGCCGAGCAGATCGTCGACGCCGGTGCGCACGTGCTCGCCATCAAGGACATGGCCGGGCTGCTGCGCGCCCCGGCGGCGGTGAAGCTGGTCACGGCGTTGCGCAGCAACTTCGACCTGCCGGTGCATGTGCACACCCACGACACTCCGGGCGGGCAGCTCGCGACGTACCTGGCGGCCTGGCAGGCGGGCGCCGATGCGGTCGACGGCGCCAGCGCCGCGATGGCCGGCACCACCAGCCAGCCCGCGCTGTCGGCGATCGTGGCCGCGGCCGCGCACACCGAGCGCGACACCGGGCTGAATCTGCAGAACGTCTGCGATCTGGAGCCGTACTGGGAGGCGCTGCGCAAGGTGTACGCGCCGTTCGAATCCGGCCTGCCCGCGCCGACCGGCCGGGTGTACACCCACGAGATCCCCGGCGGGCAGCTGTCGAACCTGCGGCAGCAGGCCATCGCGCTCGGCCTCGGTGACCGGTTCGAAGAGGTCGAGGCCAAGTATGCGGCCGCGGATCGGCTGCTGGGTCGGCTGATCAAGGTGACCCCGTCCTCGAAGGTCGTCGGTGACCTGGCGTTGTCGCTGGTCGGCAGCGGTGTCTCGGTGGACGAGTTCGCCGCCGATCCCGGCCGTTACGACATCCCCGACTCGGTGATCGGATTCCTGCGCGGTGAACTCGGCACCCCTGCCGGTGGCTGGCCGGAACCGTTCCGCAGCCGGGCCCTGGCCGGTCGTGCCGAACCGCGGCCGGAGACGCCGCTGACGCCCACCGACGAGGCCGGACTGGCCGGGACCTCCGCGGAACGCCGCGGCACCCTGAACCGGCTGCTGTTCCCCGGCCCGACGGCGGAATTCCTCGCGCATCGGGACAAGTACGGCGACACCACCGGGCTGTCGGCGAACCAGTTCTTCTACGGCCTGCGATACGGCGAGGAACACCGGGTGCAGCTGGAGAAGGGCGTCACGCTGTTGATCGGCCTGGAAGCCATCTCCGAACCCGACGACCGGGGGATGCGCACCGTCATGTGCATCCTCAACGGGCAGCTGCGTCCGATCGCGGTGCGGGACCGGTCCGTCGCCTCCGAGGTCCCGGTGGCCGAGAAGGCCGACAAGACCAACCCCGGCCATATCGCTGCCCCGTTCGCCGGTGTGGTCACCCTCGGCGTGTCCGAAGGCGACACGGTCTCGGCCGGTGACACCGTCGGCACCATCGAGGCCATGAAGATGGAAGCGGCCATCACCGCACCCCGGGCCGGAGTCGTCCGCCGCATCGCTATCGGCCAGGTGCAGCAGGTCGAGGGCGGCGATCTGCTGATCGAATTGACCGTGCGCGAATCCGAATGACGCGCATCGTCGCCGGACGGGCCGGGGGGCGGCGCCTGCGGGTGCCGCCCGCCGGCACCCGGCCCACTTCCGACCGGGTGCGGGAAGCGTTGTTCAGCAGCCTCGAGGCGCGGATCGACCTGGACGGCGCCCGAGTGCTGGACCTCTATGCCGGGTCGGGGGCCTTGGGACTGGAAGCGCTCTCCCGGGGCGCAGATCATGCCCTGCTGGTCGAATCCGACCGGAAAGCGGCGGCCGTGCTGCGCGCCAATATCGCCGAACTCGGCGTTCCCGGCGCCGAACTCCGAGTCGGCGCGGTCGCCGCGGTGCTCACCCAGGGTGGCGCCGGCCGCTTCGACATCGTCTTCGCCGACCCGCCCTACGATCTGGACACCGCCGCGGTGACCGCCGATATCGCCGCGCTGCTCGAACACGGCTGGCTCGCCGAGGACGCGCTGATCGTCGTGGAGCGGTCGGTCCGGTCGGCCGAAATCACCTGGCCCGAAGTGTTCTCGCCGGCGAAGTCGCGCCGGTACGGGGAGACCCGGCTCGAATCTGCCGAATTCACCGGCCCGATCTGACCGCTTCGATCACCGGTCGGCCGGCGGCTGCCTCGAAGACGATGCCACCGAAATGCCCTTCCTGCATGGTCACCGGGTGGCCGTCGATGTAGCACACACCGGACCGGGTGACCTCGACGCACTCCTCCGGTGCGGGGCCACGGCGGTGGTCGCGGTCGAGCGTGTCGGAGTAGTAAGCGACCATGCCACCACTCAGGTGGGTGTTGTAGCCGACGATGTGCCGGCCGGCGCGGTCGGTGGTGCGTGTCGAGCAGCGGCCACAGACCGCGCGGGGGGATCGGGCGGAGTAGACGGACGCACCGCCGCATACGGGGCAGGGCTGGGTATAACGCCGCCCGGGGACTCGGTCCTGTAGCAGGGAATCGTTGTCGGCGAGAATGCCGCGACCCGACCGGCCGGAGAGGCGGAAACGGTGCAGCATCAACAGGAGAAACTCGGCATAGTCGGTCGTCTCGGCATCCGTCGGCTGCCTGCCAGGTAGCGCGCCGATGTGCGTATGCCCGGCATCGTAGGCCGCCAGCGCCAGCCGGTGTGCTTCCGACAGGTCCTCGTCGAGGATCGTCCGGTGGATGTGTTCGGCGTCGGCCAGATGCTCTGCGATCACCGACTCCATGGTCGGTCGCCGGTCGAACAACAGACCGCTGCCGCGCCGGGTTGTGGTCACCAGCACGTAGCCGTCGACCTCGCCGACGTCGGTCACCACCCGCTGCGCGAAGGCGAATCCCGCTCCGTAGCGGGCATTCTCGAGCCGGTGGTTGCGGTAGGGGACGAGCGTCCGGGGATCCTGGGCCAAGTCGCGCGCGATCCGCAGCGCTTCATCGTAGGTCGGCGGAGAATTCGGATCGGGCCTGTCCATGCCTGCCACTCTATCGATCCGGTTGTCCACCGGTTGCCCGGCCACCCGTCGGCTTCCGTGTCGCGGTCGGCTGCCCCGACAATCCGTGGGTTGCCGGGCTCGGTGGGCCTTCCTAGCATCGAACCCGACCACGACCGGCAAGTGGAGGCGAAATGAAGCGGTTTCTGGTGGTGACGGCAGTAGCGGGGGCGCTGGCTTGCGGGCACGGCGCAGTGGCCGCCGCGGATCCGGTCGGGACACCGGCGGTCGAGGTGGCGAGCGGGTCCACCGAGGCGTGGGCCGACTTCTGGCAGGCGTTCTGGGAGCAGCCGGTCACCACCGGCTCCGCCGAGTTCCTCGGCGACCTGCTGTGCCGGTTCCAGACCTGCAACGCCGCCGGTTGAGCTCTCGACCGGGTGTCATCCGGTACCGCATCCCGGATCGGGGACCGGTTCAGCGGGGTGGCCGCTGGCACCTCGGGCAGGAGAACGACGAGCGGTTCATGAACTTCTCCCGCCGGATGGGTGCCCCGCAGTGCAGGCAGGGTTCGTGTTCGCGGCCGTAGACGGCGAGGGAACGTTCGAAATAGCCGGAATCGCCGTTGACGTCGACGTAGAGGGCGTCGAAGGAAGTGCCGCCGGCCGCGAGGGCATCGGTCATGACGGCGGCGACCTCGGCGAGGAGCGAGCGTAGCACCGGGCGGCTCAATCGGGCGGCCGGGCGGGTGCCGTGCAGGCGGGCACGCCACAGAGCTTCGTCGGCGTAGATGTTGCCGATGCCGGAGATCACGGCCTGATCCAGCAGAACGCGTTTGATCTCGGAGTTGCGGGACCGAATCGCGGCGACCGCGGCCTCGGTGTCGAATGCCGGATCGAGTGGATCACGGGCGATATGGGCGACGCTGTCGGGCACCTCGGTGCCGTGCACGGGGACCAGATCGGCCAGCGACCAGCCGCCGAAGGTGCGCTGGTCGACGAACCGCAGCTCGGTGTCGTCGCCCAGCCGGGCCCGGATATGGGCGTGCTTCTCGACCGGTGCGTCGGCGGGCCGGACCAGCATCTGGCCACTCATGCCGAGATGCACGACGAGCGCGGTCGCCGGGTCGTCGAAGGTCAGCCAGAGATATTTGCCGCGTCGCTGCGCCGACTCGATCCGTCGCCCGGTCAGGCGATCGGCCAGGTCGGCGCCCCCGGCGAGATGCCGGCGTACCGAGCGTGGATGCGTGACGGTGACCGCATCGATGGTCCGGCCGACCGCATGCCGGGCCAGGCCGCGCCGCACCACTTCGACCTCGGGGAGCTCCGGCACGACGGATCAGGCTTCTTCGGTGAGTGCCCGGTATGCGGCGCCCGCTGCCTTCTGCTCGGCTTCCTTCTTGGAACGGCCGACACCCTGACCGTAGCCGCGGCCACCGATCATGGTGGTCGCGGTGAATTCCTTGTCGTGGTCGGGCCCGGTGGACGTGATGTCGTAACTGGGCACCCCGAGACCACGTTCGGCGGTGAGTTCTTGCAGGCTGGTCTTGAAGTCCAGGCCGGCGCCCATGCGCGGCCCGCGTTCCAGCAGTTCGGCGAACAGTCGCAGCACCACACTGCGGGCCACGTCGATACCGTGCTCCAGGTGCACCGCGCCGAGCAGCGATTCCATGCCGTCGGCGAGGATGCTGGGCTTGTTGCGACCGCCGGTAAGTTCCTCACCCTTGCCCAGCAGCAGGTGCGTGCCCAGGCCGCCTTCGCCCAGCCCGCGGGCCACCTCGGCGAGCGCGTGCATGTTGACCACGCTGGCACGCAGTTTGGCGAGTTCGCCCTCGGACTTGTCCGGGTGCTCCTGATAGAGCCGCTCGGTGATGCTGAGACCGAGCACGGAGTCGCCCAGGAACTCCAACCGCTCGTTGGTGGGCAGGCCGCCGTGCTCGTACGCGTACGACCGGTGCGTCAGCGCCAGGCGCAGCAGCTCCGGTCGTACGTCGACACCGAGGGCCTCGAGCAGACTCGCGTTGTCCGACGGGACCCCGTCGGTGGAACTCGCGTCGTGCTCGACTCCGTCTTTGTTACCGGCAGTCACGTCGCGAACGATCAGACCGCAGCGGTGACCTGGCGGCCCTTGTAGGTGCCGCAGGACGGGCACGCGATATGCGGCAGGGTCTTCTCACCGCAGGCACGGTTCGGGCAGGTGATCAGGGTCGGCGCGGTGGCCTTCCACTGGCTGCGCCGCGACCTGGTGTTGGAACGGGACATCCGGCGCTTGGGAACGGCCACGACTACTTCTCCTCTGTCTTTTCGCTTGCCACTTCGGCGGAACGGTCGGTGGATGCGGCACCCTCGTCGGGGCTGCCGCTGCCGGGCGTTTCGGTGGCGAACTTCGCCAGCCCGGCCCAGCGGGGGTCCAGTATCTCATGCTCATGATCGGGACCTGCAATCGCCATCCGCACGCCGCATTCCGGGCACAGGCCCGGACAATCCGGAGTGCACACCGGCTGCAACGGCAGCTCGAGGCCGATGGCATCGACGATCAGCGGTTCCAGGTCGATCAGGTCGTCGCCCATCCGATAGATCTCGTCCTCGGAGGTCGTCTGCTCGGTCGTGCTGTCCGGGTAGGCGAACAGTTCGGTCAGCGGCAGTACCACCGAATCGGTGAACGTCTCCAGGCAGCGGGAGCACTCCCCGGCGGCCGGCGCCGAGACGGTGCCGGTGACCAGCACGCCTTCGGACACCGCCTGCAGTTGCAGATCCAGTTCCACGTCGGACCCGGCCGGGATGGCGACCAGATCGAGACCTATCCGGTTGTCCGTGCTGACCGTGCGGTGCAGTTCCTGCATGGTCCCCGGCCGGCGGCCGAGGCTGCGGGTGTCCAGCACGAAGCCTGCGTCCGGCGTCCGGCGGGACGCCGGACGGGAACGCGATCCGGAACCGGCGGACATCACGAACTCACTCCCGAAAAAGTCTGGATCGAAGCTGATTGGGCAACCATTCCACGGTACGCGAACGACCCCGGCGATGCCAAAATCGCCGGGCGATCACGGTGCCGCCGCCGGCTCAGGCGCCGCGCGGGTCGGCCCGGTAGTCGCCGAACCCGGCGCCCCGCAGATGTGCCCGGCCGCGGCTGACCGTGCGCCGGGTGCTGCTGAGCGTCTCCTCCAGTTCGGTGAGCCGATCGCCGAACTCGGCCATCCGGTCGTCGACGTACTCGTCGCATTCGGCCCGCAACCGGGCGGATTCGGCCTCGGCGGCGTCGATCACCCGGGCGGATTCGGCGTGCGCGGCGCGGACCACCTCGGTCTGCTCCACCAGCCGGGTCTGCTCGGCCTTGCCGTCGGCGACCGACCGTTCGTAGGATTCCCGGCCCGCCGCGATCGTGCGGTCGGCCTCGGCCCGGGCCCGGCCGGTCAGGTCCTCGTACTCGGCCTTGCCCTCGGC
This sequence comes from Nocardia sp. KT25-26, assembly GCF_056627695.1. Classification (NCBI taxonomy): domain Bacteria; kingdom Bacillati; phylum Actinomycetota; class Actinomycetes; order Mycobacteriales; family Nocardiaceae; genus Nocardia; species Nocardia sp. KT25-26. Next base: position 1,909,558 of record NZ_CM152813.1, read on the forward strand.
GACCGTCCGCTCGGCCTCCGCTTCGGCGTCGTCGACCAGCCGGTCGGCATGTGCGGTGGCCTCGGCGACCATCCGATCGGCATGTGCTTTGGCCTCGGACAGGATCCGGTCGGCCTCGGCGCGGGCGGTTTCGACGGTCTCGCGGGCCTGTGTGTCGGCGGCGCCGATCGTGCTCTCGGCGCCGTGCCGGGCGTCGGAGACGATCTTGTCCCGGTGGTCGAGCACGTCCTGGGCGTCGTCCAGTTCCCCGGGCAGGGCATCGCGGACGTCGTCCAGCAGTTCCAGGACGTCGCCGCGGGGCACGATGCAGCCGCGCGTCGGCGGGATGCCCCGTGCCTCCTCGACGATGGCGACCAGTTCGTCGAGCGCTTCGAATACGCGATACATACTCACAACCCTCCTGCGGCCTCAGGGCAAAACTACTACCGGTACGCCCGCCACGCCGGTCCCGGAGTCCGCCCGTGTGTCGGGCACAGTGGCCCAGATCGCACCCCAATCAAATGGAGAAGGCTCCTCCACTTCTTGTATCATCGAGCAGCGAGGCCGGCAGCGCCGCCGGTTCGAGAAGTGCTCGGCGATCGGAACGACGATGACGGTGACGGAACCGCCCACCACCTGGGTGCTGCCGGGTACGGCCACGTTCGCCGCGTGGTACCCGCCCATGGCACCGGTACGGACAGCGACCGCGGAGCCGGTGGAGCAGTCGCGGTGCCTGCGCCGGACGGCACTGCTGAGCTATCTCCGGGGTGACCGGGCACTGCCGCAGCTGATCCGGTTCGCCCTGGTCGGCGGATTCAGCAACATCACCTATGTCCTGTTGTTCTTCGCGCTGCTCGGTATCGGCCCGCTGACCGCGAATATCGCCGGGTCGATCGTCAGCACCGTGCTCGCCAACGAACTCCACCGCCGGCTCACCTTCCACGCCGCCGAGCGGGTGGGCTGGTTCACCGCACAATGGGAGGGCGGCGGACTGGCCGCTCTCGGGCTGATCATCACCACCGTCGCACTGGCTGCCCTCGGCTTCTGGGCGCCGGGCCTGGGCGGAATGGCCCAGGCCGCCGCGGTCGTCGCCATCACCGCCGCGGTGGGCGGGATGCGTTTCCTCGCCCTCCGTGGCTGGGTGTTCTGAGCAAGCCGGTACGTCAGCGCTGGGCCAGTCGCTCCAGCAGTCGCTTGTGCACCGCCGGTGGCAGCATGTCGCTGACATCGCCGCCGTACGCGGCCACCTCCTTGACCAGCGAGCTGGACAGATAGCTCAGGGCCGGGTTGGTCGCGATGAAGAAGGTGTCGACGCCGGCCAGCTTGTGGTTCATCTGCGCCATCTGCATCTCGTAGCCGAAATCACCCGCATCGCGTAGACCCTTGACGATGGCCGTGAGCCCCTGTTCCCGGGCGAAGTCGACCAGCAGGCCCTGCCAGGATTCCACCCGGACGTTCCCGAGGTGCGCGGTCGCCTCCCGCAGCAGTTCCATCCGCTCGTCGACGGTGAACATGCCCTGCTTCTTCGGGTTGATCATCACGGTCACGACGACTTCGTCGAACTGCGCGGCAGCCCGGGTGAACACGTCGATATGTCCATTGGTCACCGGGTCGAAGGAACCCGGACACAACGCTCCAGCCATGCCTGCGAGTCTATGGCCTACTGGGATCGTCCGGTTCGCGCTACCGTCTTCGGTAGGAGGAACCGATGCGCAAGCTCACCTACTTCGTAGCGTCGACCATCGATGGTTTCATCGCCACCGAGGACGGTTCGCCGGACTTCTTCCCGGTGGGTGGTGACCATTGGCCGGCCATCGTGTCCCAGTACCCGGAGCGGTTGCCGACGAAGGTGCGCCAGGCCCGCGGCGCGACCTTGGGCAACACCACCTTCGACACCGTGCTGATGGGCCGGAAAACCTACGACTTCGGCGTACGGACCGGCACCGCGAGTCCGTACGAGCACCTGCGGCAGTTCGTCGTCTCCACGACCCTGCCGGACCCGCCGGCGCCCGGGGTGGAACTGATCGCCACCGACCCGGTCGCGGCGGTCCGCGAACTCAAGCTGGCCCCGGGCCTGGGTATCTGGCTGTGCGGCGGTGGCGAGCTGGCGCAGTCACTGCTGCCGGAGATCGACCGGATCTTTCTCGAGTTGTATCCGATCGTGCTGGGCCGCGGCCGGCCGCTGTTCGGTGGTGGTACGCCACTGCCGGAGCCGGAACGGTTCCGGGTGATCACCAGCCGGGTGTTCAACGACGGGGTGGCCTTCCTGAAGTACGGCCGGGTCCGGTAGCGCCGTGCCGGACGAGTCCGCGGAGACGAGTGCGGCGGCGGCCCCGGACGCCGTCGCCGCCCTGCGCGAGATCGGATTCTGGCTGGAACGGGATCACGCCGAGACCCACCGGGTGCGCGCATACCGGCGGGCCGCGGACGTCGTGGCGGGGCTCTCGGCCGCCGAACGGGCGGACCGGGCCCGGGCCCGGAGCTGGCAGCAGCTGGCCGGTATCGGCCCCAAGACGGCAGCGGTGATCGAACAGGCCGAAGCCGGTGCTGTGCCCGCCTATCTGGCGGAGCTGCGGGCCGCGGCGCGGCCGATCGAGCCGGCGGGGGCGGCGCTGCGGCAGCAGTTGCGCGGCGATCTGCACACCCATTCGGACTGGTCCGACGGTGGTTCGCCGATCGCCGAGATGATGGCGGTCGCCGCGGCACTCGGGCACGAATACTGCGCGCTGACCGATCACTCACCCCGGTTGCGCGTGGCGAACGGATTGTCCGCGCAGCGGTTGCGCCGGCAGCTCGCGGTGGTCGCGGAGCTGAACGCCGGACCGGCACCGCTGCGCATTCTGACCGGCATCGAGGTGGACATCCTCGACGACGGGTCGCTGGATCAGGATCCGGAGTTGCTCGCCGAACTGGATATCGTCGTGGCGAGCGTGCACTCCCGGCTGCGCGACGACCGGGACACAATGACCCGCCGAATGGTGCGTGCGGCGGCGAATCCGGCGGTGGACATCCTCGGCCACTGCACCGGCCGCCTGGTCGAGGGGGCCCGGGGTACCCGGCCGGAGTCGAGTTTCGATGCCGAGGTCGTCTTCGAGGCCTGCCGCCGGTACCACACGGCGGTGGAGATCAACTGCCGCCCGGAGCGCCGCGATCCACCGGGGCGGCTGCTGGACCTGGCGGTGGAGCTGGGCTGCCTGTTCAGCATCGATACCGATGCGCACGCACCCGGGCAACTGGACTGGCAGGGCTACGGCTGCGCCCGGGCGCAGGCGCACGGTGTCCGCGCCGAATCGGTGATCGATACCTGGCCGCTGTCCGAGCTGCTCGCCTGGACCGACGCACCCGGCCCGGGCAGCGCCGGGTGAACATCTGTCCAACTCTCGTCGCGGTGCTGTCCCGCGAAGCCGTTGTCACGCAAGACTGAGTGGTCCGGGCGGTACGCGCCGGACGAGTAGTGCGAGCACGGGGGAACGGTGGGCGGTCTGCAACTCGATACGGTGCTGGGCCTGTTCGGCATTCTGGTGCCGCTGCTGGCCTTTCTGTGGGAGTTCGTGCTGTCGGGACGGCGTCGGCTGGGCTTCCGGGTGCAGATGGACACCCCGGTCACCGGCGAAATCGAATCGGTTCATCCGGGCGTGCTGACCCAGCTCCGGCCGGACACCGACGGTGCCGGGCCGCCGCTGCAGGATCTGTCCGTCGTCCTGGTTCGGATCGAGAACAGCGGGCCGGTGGCGATCGAGGCGTGCGACTACACCGCCCCCACGTCGGACGTCGGTGTGCACCTGCATTTCCCGCGTCGCCGGGTGATCGGGATGGCGGTGACCGAGCTCAGCGCACCCGGACTGGCCGACCACCTCGGACCGCAGTCGGGGATTGCGCCCGGATTGGATTCGGCCGCCGCCGACGGGGTGATCGAGCTGCCGAAGGTGCCGTTGAACCGCAACGAGCACTACAAGGTGCTGGCGATCCTGCAGCGCACCACCGGCTCCGGTGGCTACCCGGAACCGGTGCTCCAAGGCGGGATCCGGGCGGGTCGGATCGTGCGCACCGCCAGCAGCAGTTCGCGGGCCACCCGGGTGCTGCTCGCGATCAGCCTGTTCCTGGTGGCCGTGGTGGCGGCGCAACTGCTGTTCGCGCAGTTCGATCGGTCGTCGGCGCTGGGCTGCCGGACCGGCCGGGTGACGCTGACCGGGTCGACCGCGCTCGCACCGGCGGTGACCCGGGCTGCGCAGACCTACGAGAAGGAATGCGCCGGAGCGGCATTCACCTTCCACTTCGAAGGGTCGGGGCGGGGGCTGGACGAACTGGCCGAGTCGGGCCCGTCCGCCGATGTGCTCGCGATCGCCGACGGCGACAAGGGATCGGGGTACGCCCACCTGGCCGAGCGGCCGATCGCGGTCTCGGTGTTCTCGATGATCGTCAATTCCCGGGCCGGGGTGACCGACCTGACCGCGGAACAGATCCGGGACCTGTACGAGGGTCGGATCACCAACTGGCAGGCGCTCGGCGGTGCCGATCTGCCGGTGGTGCTGGTCGACCGGACGCCCGGTTCGGGGACCCGCCGGGTATTCGAGACCCGATTGCTGACGCAGCCACCGCCGGTGCGGCGGTTCGTCAGCTGTACCGCCGTTCGAACGGCGGCCGAACGTCGTTCGGGGGCCTGTGAGGTGAGCGTGACCGAGGACATGGTCGGTGCCGTCTCGGGCATCCCCGGGGCGATCGGCTATCTGGACGCAGCGGGCGCGGAACGGATCGAAGCACCCGGGGTGGCCCGGGTCTCGATCGACGGCGCACCCGCGACGATCGATGCGGTACGTGCCCAGGGGTACCCGTTCTGGGGTATCGAATACGTCTACAGCGCCGCGGATCTGCCGGGCGATTCACTGGCGGCCGGGTTCCTGGCCTATCTGGCCGACGGTGCCGGGCGGGCGGTTCTGCGTGAATTCGGGAACAGCCCGTGTACCGATATCGAGTCCCGGCAGCGGTGTACGGGTGCACCCTGAGCGGGTCGGCAATCGCCCGGCACCCGGGCTGCCCGAGTCGGTTCACCCGCTTCGGTGCGGATACCGGCCGGTGTACATCGTTTTCACCTGCGCCGAACCGGTGAATGCGAAATGAGTGGTTGCCGACTTTGTGTCGAAACGCGGGATTTGCAGCAACCTACTGGTTTACGCACCGGTAGGCGGGTACCGTCCGTACCGGCCCCCCTGATCACCGGGGTTCCGATGCCGGTCCGACGCGAATCCCGGCGCCCCCGGTGGCCAGGCCGACCGAGCCCGATGGACGGCGGTGTAGTTCTCGCTCCACCCCCGCCGAGGCGGCCATCTTGTTCGGCATCCGGCGAGCAAGTCCCGGCGCCGGGTGTGTTGCAAGTGCTGCACGAGGTTGTGTCCTGTGGAAGGAAGGTCATGAGCACACAGTTGCCGGCAATGCCGCCGGCAGTTTCGCCTGCTTTCGATCGTTTTACCGATGCTGTTCCGGGCGATCCACTGCGGATCGCCATGGTTGTCCCGCCGTATTTCGATGTGCCGCCCAAGGCCTACGGCGGTGTCGAGGCGGTCGTCGCCGATCTGGTGGATGCCCTGGTCGACCGGGGGCACCGGGTCACCCTACTCGGCGCCGGCGAGCCGGGTACCCGCGGCGAATTCCTGCCGCTGTGGGACCGTCCGGTACCGGAACGACTGGGCGAGCCGTTTCCCGAGGTGATGCACGCATTGAAGGTGCGTCGGGCGGTCGAGCAGCTCGCGCTGACCGACGGTATCGATCTGGTGCACGATCACACCTTCGCCGGTCCGCTCAACGCACCGGCCCTGAGCACGCTCGGGGTGCCGACCGTGGTGACCGTGCACGGTCCGGTGCAGGACGAGTGCTACACGTACTACAGCGAACTCGGCGACGACGTCTCGCTGGTCGCGATCAGCGACCGGCAACGGGAACTGGCGCCCGAACTGCCGTGGGCCGGACGGGTACACAACGCGCTGCGGGTGGACACTTTTCCGTTCCAGCCCGCCAAGGGGGACTACGCGCTGTTCCTCGGCCGGTTCACGATGGACAAGGGCCCGCATCTCGCCCTGGATGCGGCGCATGCGGCGGGTATTCCGCTCATCCTGGCCGGAAAGTGCAGCGAGCCACCGGAGCAGGCGTACTTCGACGAGTACGTGGCGCCCCGGCTCACCCCGGACGATCACGTTTTCGGTCTCGCCGACTACGCTGCGAAGCGTAAACTACTTGCCGGAGCCCGGTGTCTGCTGTTCCCCATCCGATGGGAGGAGCCGTTCGGCATGGTGATGATCGAGGCGATGGTGTGCGGGACGCCGGTCGTGGCCTTGCGTGGCGGGGCGGTGAGCGAGGTCGTGGTCGACGGTGTCACCGGCCGGATCTGTGACGACCCCGACGAACTGCCCGGCGCGATCGAGGACGTCCGGCAACTGGACCCGGTTGCCTGCCGGTCGCATGTGGTGTCGCACTTCGGCGCCGACACGCTCGGCCGGGGCTACGAACAGGTGTACCGGCGGGTGCTGGCCTCCCGGACCGTGGCACCGGTCGGCGCGGTGGCCGGCGGTCGCGTATGAGCGTCGAGGGTTGCGGTCCGCCCGATCCGCTGAATGCCGGTGAACCCGCCGGGCTCGGCGGCGATTCGGTCACCCTCGTCGAAGGTGCCACCTTCTGCCTGTCCGACCGGCTCGGCGATGTCACGCCGGGCCGGCCGCACGGGCTGTTCTTCCGGGACGCCCGGGTGCTGTCCCGTTGGGAACTGCTGGTGGACGGGAAACCGCCGGAGCCGCTGTCGGTGCTGAGCCCGGAGGCATTCGCCGCGCGGTTCGTCCTGCGGCGCCCGCCCCAGGCGGGGCTGGCCGACAGCACCCTGCTGGTGGTCCGCAACCGCTTGGTCGCCGACGGTATGCACGAGCTGATCAGCCTGGAGAACATGGGGCGGGAAGCCACCGCGGTGGTCCTGGAACTGCATGTCGACGCCGATTTCGTCGACCTGTTCTCGGTGAAGGAGGGCCGGGCCGGCGCCCGCCGGGCCGAGATGACCACCTCCGACGGGGAACTGCTGCTGCACGATCGCGGCGATCTGTCCCGGGGCCTCGCGCTCACCTCCACGATGGAGCCGATGCTGCTGCCGGGGACCATGATCTGGCGAGTAGTGGTGCCCGCGGGCGGCCGCTGGCAGACCGAGATCACCGCACAGCCCGCGGGTGCCGCTCAGCGTCCGCAGACGCAGGGCACCCCGGGGGAGCGGTACCGGGCCAGCGAACCGGTGCGCAAGATTCAGGCGTGGCGGGCCACCGCCACCGACATCACCACCGATTCGCGGCGGCTCACCCGGGTGCTGCGGCGGACCGAGAGCGACCTGGGCGCGCTGCAGATCCACAACGACAACGGCACCGGCCGCCCGTTCGTCGCCGCCGGGGCGCCCTGGTTCATGACCCTGTTCGGACGGGACTCGCTGCTCACCTCGTGGATGTCGTTGCCGCTGGAGGTCGACCTGGCGCTGGGCACCCTGCAGCAGCTCGCCGAACTGCAGGGCCAGACCGTGGACCCGCTGGTGGACGAGCAGCCCGGCCGGATCATGCACGAGATGCGGCGCGGGCCGGCGGTCGGGCAGGTCCTGGGCGGCCAGATCTACTACGGGACCGCGGATGCCACTCCGCTGTTCCTGATGCTGATGGCCGAATGCCTGCGCTGGGGCGCCGATCCCAATGCGATTGCGGCCCTGCTGCCGGCCGCCGATGCGGCGCTGTCCTGGATCACCGATTTCGGCGACCGCGACGGCGACGGGTTCGTCGAATACCAGCGGGCGACCGACCGGGGCCTGGTGAATCAGGGCTGGAAGGACAGTTTCGACGGAATCAACGATGCCGCAGGGGCGCTCGCGCGTACGCCGATTGCTCTGTGCGAGGTGCAGGGCTACGTCTACGCGGCGCTGCTGGCGCGGGCCGAACTGGCCGCCGCCTTCGAGGATATGCAGACCGCGCAGCGGCTGACCGAGCGGGCCGCCGAACTGCGGGCCAAGTTCGCCGAGCAGTTCTGGATTCCCGAACGCGGCTGGTACGCCGTGGCGTTGGACGGTGGTAAACGCCAGGTCGATGCATTGACCAGCAATACCGCCCACTGCCTGTGGTCCGGAATCGCCACCGACGAACACGCCGAAGCCCTGATCCAGCAGCTGGCCTCGGCGGAGATGGACTCCGGTTTCGGTTTGCGCACGCTGGCCGCTTCGATGGGCGCGTACAACCCGATGAGCTACCACAACGGTTCGGTGTGGCCGCACGATACGGCCATCGCGGTCGCCGGGCTGATGCGGTACCGGCACATCCCGGGAGCGGTCGCCCTGGCGACGCGGCTGGCCGGCGGACTCCTGGACGCGGCGCAGGCCTTCGACGGCCGGCTGCCCGAGCTGTTCTGCGGGTTCCCGCGGGCCCGGTTCGCCGCGCCGGTGCCGTACCCCACCTCCTGCTCACCGCAGGCGTGGGCCAGCGCCGCGCCGCTGCTGCTGGTCCGGTCCTTCCTCGGGCTGGAACCCGATGTGCCGGCCCGCCGGCTGGTGCTGCGCCCCCAGGTGCCCAAGGAATGGGGGACCGTGGTGCTCTCGGAATTCCGGCTCGGCCCGGTCACGGTGGATCTGTCGGTGCGCGGAACCGAGGTGCTGTCCGGTGAACTGCCGCCGGATTGGGAGTTGATCACGGATTGACCGGCGGCGGGATTTCCCGCCGCCGTTCCGGTGCGGTGAGCCCGGCGTGTCGTCGGCGCGTCCGGATCCGCGCCGAAACACGCCCACCGTATCGCTGCACATGCGTCCGGGCCGGACTAGCATCGCCGTCCGGAACGTCGCGCCGTCCGGCGGGCGAACCGGTCGAACATATTGATTCGCAATGATTTCGGGCCTCTGGAGCGAGGTTCGGACAATTCCGATGGAAAGGAATTCCGGTGTCGGTGATCACCCCGGCAATTCTGAGCGCGTTCGTCGCCGCTCTGCTGTTCATCCGCGTCCTCGGCAACATGGTGGATGCGCCCCGGGCCCGCCGGGTCCCGGTGGTGGTTCCGGTGCGCAGCGCGCGGGAGCGGCAGCGCACGCACTGACCCGGTGCGGTGCGGCCGGGGTCTGCATCGGAGCATTTCCGGTCACTCGGGGAATGCCGCCGCGCCGGTGTGCGTTGCCGGCCGTGAGGCGTTTCCGACGAGGATGGCAGGATTTCCCCCATGGCTGATCAGACCGCTGTTTCCAGTACCACGCCCGATGCCGGCTCCGATGCGCCCCAGCCGACGGAGCTGTGGGTGGAGCGCACCGGTACCCGGGCCTACACCGGGCGCAGTTCGCGCGGCGCCGAGGTGCTGATCGCATCGCAGGGCGTTCCGGGCGCCTTCACACCCGGTGAGCTGCTCAAGATCGCCCTCGCGGCGTGCACGGGGCTCAGTGCGGATCTGCCGCTGTCCCGGCGGCTGGGCGACAACTTCGACGCCACCGTGCGGGTCTCCGGTGATGCGGACCGGGAGAACGAGGTGTACCCGCAGCTCGACGAGGTGCTGGAACTCGACCTGTCCGAACTCGACGAGGCCGCGCGGGAACGGCTGCTGGTGACTGTGCAGCGGGCGGTGGACCGGGTGTGCACGGTGGGCCGGACCCTGAAGGCGGGCAGCAAGGTGAACTTGTCCTTCGACGTGGACGCCTGATGCCGGACGCCGAGGACCCGCCGGTCCGGTTGAGCGCCTGGGTGCACGGATACGTGCAGGGCGTCGGGTTCCGGTGGTGGACCCGGTCGCGGGCCCTGGAGCTGGGTCTGGCCGGCTATGCGCGCAACAGCAGCGACGGCCGGGTGCACGTGGTGGCCGAGGGGCCCCGGCCGGCGGTGGAGATGCTGCTCGGGCTGCTGCGTTCCGGTGGCACTCCGGGCCGGGTGGATCTGGTCGTCGAGAGCTGGGCGGAGCCGCGGGGCGATCTGACCGGTTTCGACGAACGCTGAGCTGCACGGCGGACAACCCTTGACATTCCACATTGGAGGGAGAATCCTGGAGGAAACCCTCCAATGTGGAGTGTGGCCGAGTTCGGAAGGATGTCCGCCGTGAACATCGCACCCGCGACCCGAATCTCCGATGCCGAGCGCGGCGAGATCGCCGCACTGCTCGGCCGGCATCTGGCCGACGGACGCCTCGACCTGGCCGAATACGACGAGCGGGTGGCGCGGGTGTACGCCTCGGTCACCGGCGCCGAGGTGCAGCAGGTCCTGGCCGATCTGCCTGCGCCGCCGCCCGCGCCCGTCCGGGTGTCCCGGTCCCGCCGGGTCCCGGTGTGGCAGCGGATCGAGGGCGGTGCATGGCTCGGCGTCAGTGCGCTGGTGCTGCTCATCTGGGGCATGATCTCGCTGTCGGTGGGAGAACTCACCTACTTCTGGCCGATGTGGGTCATCGGGCCCTGGGGAGCGGTGCTGGCGTTCCGGGCGATCTCCGGCGTCGAATCCGGCCGGTGCCGCTCGGCGCGCCGGACCGGCTGACGCGGTGCGGCGGGCCGTACGGGGCGGCCGTACGCGACTCGTTACCCTGGTCCCACCCGGGAGTACGGGGCGCACCGCGCAGAAAGGGCCGCCGGATTGCACCTGAAGAGCCTGACGTTGAAGGGCTTCAAGTCCTTCGCGTCCGCGACGACGCTGCGCTTCGAACCGGGGATCACCTGTGTGGTCGGTCCCAACGGTTCCGGCAAATCCAACGTCGTCGACGCGCTCACCTGGGTGATGGGCGAACAGGGCGCCAAAGCGCTGCGCGGCGGAAAGATGCAGGACGTCATCTTCGCCGGGACCTCCGGGCGGCCACCGCTCGGCCGCGCCGAGGTGACGTTGACCATCGACAACTCCGACGGTGCCCTGCCGATCGAGTACTCCGAGGTGTCGGTCACCCGGCGGATGTTCCGCGACGGCGCCGGTGAATACGAGATCAACGGCAGTTCCTGCCGGCTGATGGACGTCCAGGAGCTGCTCAGCGACTCCGGTATCGGCCGCGAGATGCACGTCATCGTCGGCCAGGGTCAGCTCGCCGCGATCCTGGAATCCCGGCCCGAGGACCGGCGGGCCTTCATCGAGGAAGCCGCCGGCGTGCTCAAACATCGCCGCCGCAAGGAGAAGGCGGTCCGCAAGCTCGACGCGATGCAGGCCAACCTGGCCCGCCTCACCGACCTCACCACGGAGCTGCGCCGCCAGCTCAAGCCGCTGGGTCGGCAGGCAGAGGTGGCCCGCCGGGCCCAGACGGTGCAGGCCGACCTGCGCGACGCCCGGCTCCGGTTGGCGGCCGACGACCTGGTGACCCGGCGCGAGGAGCTGTCCAGCCGGCAGAACAAGGAGGCCTATGCGCGTGAGCAGCAGATCACCGTGCAGGCCGAACTGGATGCCGCCTCGGCCGCGCTCGCCCAGCAGGAGCATCGCCTGGCCCAGCTGACCCCGGGAGCCGAGGCGGCCGGGCAGACCTGGTTCCAGCTCTCCGCCCTGGTCGAGCGGGTCAATGCGACCACCCGGATCGCGGGCGACCGGGCCCGGCATCTGGACACCGAGGCACCGGCCGGGACCGGCCGCGATCCCGACCAGCTGGAGGCCGAGGCCGACCGGGTGGCCGCCGAAGAAGCCGAGCTGGCCGAAGCCGTGGAGATCGCCGCCGAGACCCTGGAAGCCGCCCGCGATGCCCTGGCCGAACGCGAGCATGCGGCGCAGGCGGCCGAACAGGCGCATCTGGCCGCCGTGCGGGCAATTGCCGACCGGCGCGAGGGCCTGGCCCGGTTGTCCGGTCAGGTGGACACGCTGCGCACCCGGACTCAGTCGGTGGACGCCGAGATCGCCCGGGTCTCGGTCCAGATCGCCGAATCCCGGCACCGCAGCGAGGACGCACAGGCCGAGTTCGACACCGTGCAGGAAGAACTGAGCGAACTCGAAGCCGGCGAGGCCGGTCTCGACGCCCAGCACGAGCATGCGGTCGCCGCCCTGGAATCGGCCGATCGGCGGGTGGCCGAACTGCGCGCGCAGGATCGTGATGCGAACAAGCGGATCGCCTCGCTGTCGGCGCGCATCGATGCGTTGGGCATGAACCTGTCCCGGAAGGACGGGGCCGCCTGGCTCACCGAACGCGAGATCACCGGATTGCTCGGTCCGCTGTCGGGCCTGCTGCGCGTGCACAGCGGCTTCGAGGCGGCTGCGGCCGCCACTCTGGGACCGCTGGCCGATGCGCTGGCCGCCGAATCCGACGAGATCGCGCAGACCGCCGTGGCGGCCCTGCGTGCGGGGGACGGTGGCCGGGCGGCGCTGGTGTTCCGGACCGCCGGCCGGGTGCCGGAACCGGCCGGGGCGCTGCCCGATTCCGCGTGCTGGCTGGCCGACGTGGTGGACTGCCCGGACTCGGTGTCGGCCGCCGTCGCCGCGCTCACCGCCGGTGTCGCGGTCGTCGCGGATCTCGCGGCCGCCGCCGACCTCGTCGCCGCGCGGCCGGAACTGCGGGTGGTGACCCGCGACGGCGACCTGGCCGGCACCGGCTGGATGATCGGCGGCGCCGACCGGCGGCCCAGCCAGCTGGAGATCCAGGCCGAAATCGATACGGCCACCGCCGACCTGGCCGAGGCGCAGCGGCACGGCGCGGAACTCGAGGCGGCGCTGGCCGGTGCCCTCGAGGAGCAGGCCGACCGGAAAGAGGCCGTCGACCATGCCCTGCTGGCCCTGCACGAATCCGATCAGGCGCTGCTGGCCGTCTACGACCGCCTGGCACGGCTGGGGCAGACTGCGCGCGGTGGGCAGGCCGAACACGACCGCCTGATCGCGCAGCGCGGTGAGGCCGAATCGACCAGGGAAGCGGCGCTGGCCGAACTGGCCGAACTGGAGGACCGGCTCCGGCATGTCGAAACCGAAGAGGCGTCGGCCGACACCGGCTACGGCGCCGCCGGTACCGAGGCCGCCGGGCTGGAACGAGAGGAGGCCGCGGCCGCGCTGGCCGAGGCCCGCACGATGGAAGTCGAGGCCCGGCTGGCGGTCCGGACCGCCGAGGAGCGGGCGGAATCGGTGCGCGGTAAGGCCGACGGGCTGCGCCGCGCCGCGCGGGCCGAACGGGAGGCCCGCGCCCGGGCCGAGCGGGCGCAGGCGGCCCGCCGCCGCGCCGCCGCCGTGGCAGCCGCAGTCGCCGAATCGGGCGCCCGGATCGCGGCCGAGCTGGAGCAGGTGGTCGCCGTCGCCGAGGGGCGGCGTGACGAACTGGTCCGCCGGCGGACCGAATGCGCCGCGGAGGTCGACCGGATCAAGGAACGAGTGCGCGCACTGAACGCCCAGCTGGGCTCACTCACCGATGCGGTGCACCGGGACGAGGTCGCCAAGGCGGAAGCCACCCTGCGGATCGAGCAGCTGGAGGCCACCATCTCCGAGCAGTTCGGGATCGCGCTCGACGATCTGATCGCCGAATACGGCCCGGAGGTGCCGCTGCCGCCGACCGCCCTGGAGATCCAGGAGTACGAACAGGCCCGGGAACGCGGCGAGCAGGTCAGCGAACCGCAGCCGATGCCCTACGACCGAGCCACCCAGGAGCGCCGTGCCAAACGGGCACAGAAGGACCTGGCCACGCTCGGCAAGGTCAATCCGCTGGCCCTGGAGGAGTTTGCGGCGCTCGAGGAACGCTACAACTTCCTCGCGACGCAGCTCGAGGACGTCAAGCAGGCCCGCCAGGACCTCCTGGATGTGGTCGCCGAGGTCGATGCGCGCATTCTGCAGGTGTTCACCGAGGCCTATGCCGACGTCGAGCGCGAGTTCGTCGAGGTCTTCGCGAAACTGTTCCCCGGCGGCGAGGGCCGGCTGGTGCTCACCGACCCGTCCGACATGCTCACCACCGGAATCGAGGTGGAGGCCCGGCCGCCCGGTAAGAAGGTCAAACGACTGTCGCTGCTCTCCGGCGGCGAGAAGTCGCTGACCGCGGTGGCGCTGCTGGTGTCGATCTTCCGGGCCCGCCCCTCACCGTTCTATGTCATGGACGAGGTGGAGGCCGCCCTGGACGACACCAACCTGCGGCGGCTGATCGGGCTGTTCGAACAGCTGCGGGAGAAGAGTCAGCTGATCGTCATCACCCACCAGAAGCCGACCATGGAAATCGCCGATGCACTCTACGGGGTGAGCATGCGCGGCGATGGCATCACCCAGGTGATCTCGCAGCGGCTGCGTGGCCAGAACGTCGCTACCGCACCGGAGGCCGAGCCGGAAGCGGCCACGGCCGCCGGTCCTGCTCAATGAGACCGAAACATCGGTTTTTCTGTAACTCGTTGCCGCAGGGGTGTGGGTGATTAACCTGCCGGAGGCATGAGAACACTTGTCACCGCGGCCGCCGCGGGTCTCGCCCTCGCCCTCCTTGCGCCCGCCGCCGTCGCCGCACCGGGGTCGGGTTCGTCCTCGTTGTCCGGCGGTTCCGGCTCCTCGTCACTGTCCGGTTCCGGTTCGTCGTCGCTGTCCGCCGGCGAGCTGCCGCCCTACAGCGAGTGGATCGCCGAGATCGAACAGGTCGTCGCAGCGGCCCGCAGCTACCTCGAGACCAGGCTGCCCGGCGCCACCGCGCCGGCTCTCGTCTTCGATATCGACAACACCACGCTGGAGACCGACTACAACGCCGGAATCGTGGTTCCGGCGATCCCGCCGGTGCTCGAGCTGGCCACCTGGGCGAAGAGCAACGGTGCCGCCATCTTCTTCGTGACCGGGAGGCCCGCCCTGCTGAACATCTACACCAGGATGAATCTCGACGCGGTCGGCTATCCGGTCGACGGCCTGTCCGGCTCCGCGCCGACCACCCTGTCTGCCGGGGACGCCGGCCTGGCCGCGTACAAGACCGCCGAACGCGCCGAGCTCGAGGCCGACGGGTACACGATCGTCGCCAATATCGGCAACAACACCAGCGACCTCACCGGCGGACATGCCGAACGCGCCTTCAAATTCCCCGACTACGACGGCGCGCTGCGTTGAATTGAGCAGCTCCGCTGCTCGAGTCGCGGCCCCTAGGGGGCCGCTCCGTGTTGGATGGAGCGGCTGCGCCGCTCTGGTGGCGGGTGGGATCGGGTTGCTGTGCGGCTACGCACTCGGCCGGCTCAGAGCAGATCGCTGACGTCGTCCGGGACATCGACGGCGTACTTGCGCAGGATGTCCATCGAGATCACCTCCAGGGCATCCTCATGCGTCGCGGCAAGCACCACGGGGGCGGCGACGCCGTCCTCGTGGGCGTGCAACCACCGCACCGCCACCACACACCACCGGTCGCCCGGTTGCAGTCCCGGGAAGTTGTTCTCCGGACGGGGCGTACTGAGATCGTTGCCGATGGAGGCCTGATGCTCCAGGAACTCGGCGGTGACGACGGTGCACACCGTGTGGCTGCCGAGATCCTCCGGGCCGGTGCTGCAGCAGCCGTCCCGGTAGAAGCCGGTGAGCGGATCGGTGCCGCACTCTTCCAGCGGTCCCCCAAGCACGTTTCGATCGGTCACCCCGTCGATCCTATTGGTCCGGGGCCGGATCTTGCGTGTTTTGTCAGCCGATGGTGTTGGCGCGGTCCGCGCTGCGCCGACCCGCGGCGGGGACGTGCCGGAACCGGCCCGGGCACACGCCCTAGACTCCGGGTGTGAGTTCGCAAGCGTGGATCCTTATCGCCGCGATCGCTGCCGTCCTGGTGGTGGCCTTCGTGTCGGGTTTCGTCCTGTACAAGCGGCGGCGTATTTCGCTGGCGCCGCCCGAACCGGACAAGGAGGTGACCGACCGATCCGGTGGGTATTCCGCCGCCGGCGGATTCAGTTTCAGCCAGGGGGGCGCGGCAACGGCGACACGCCCGGAGCCGTTGCCCGAACGCACCGATACCGAGGGACAGCCGCACGTCGGTGACGACGCCGCCGTCCCGCGCGATGCACCGCGGCGCAGCATCACCGACGTCCCGCTCCCGGACGCCGATGTGGCGGGCGATACCGCGACTCGTGAACCCGACACCACCGACACCACGGTCGAACCGGCGCCCGGCGCCGACGAGCAGGCCGCGACCGACGGCTCCGGGACCGTCGCCGGGGCCGCACCGGCCGCCGAAGCCGCGGTCGGCACCGAATCGGCCGACACCGTCGCCCCGGCAGCCGACACCGCCCCGGCCGAAGCGGGCGCTGCTCCTGACACCACCGAATCGGCCGGCACCACCGAACCCGCCGAGACCCCCGAACCCGCCGAGACCACCGAGACGGCCGACAGCACCGAGACTGCCGAGCCGGCCGCCGCGGCGACGGCTCCCGCCGAGCCCGCCACCGAGACCGCCACCACCGAGATCGAGGAGATCGAGCCCACCAGCGGCCGCCTGGAACGGCTCCGCGGCCGGCTGTCCCGGTCGCAGAATGCGGTCGGCAAGAGCCTGCTGGGCCTGCTGGGCGGCGGCGATCTCGACGAGGATTCGTGGGAGGAGATCGAGGACACGCTGGTGCTGGCCGATATCGGCACCGCCGGCACCATGGCCATCGTGGAACGGCTCCGCGAGGAAATGGCCGCACGCAGCGTCCGGACCCCGGACGAGGCCCGCGCGGTACTGCGCGACGTACTGGTCGAGGCGCTGCGCCCGGAGCTGGACCGGTCCATCCACGCCCTGCCGCATCCGGATCATCCGTCCATCCTGCTGGTGGTCGGGGTCAACGGCACCGGCAAGACCACCACGACGGGCAAACTGGCCCGGGTGCTGGTCGCCGACGGGCGCCGGGTGCTGCTCGGCGCGGCCGACACCTTCCGGGCCGCCGCGGCCGATCAGTTGCAGACCTGGGGCGAACGAGTCGGTGCCGAAACGGTCCGGGGCAAGGAGGGCGCCGACCCCGCCGCGGTGGCCTTCGATGCGGTCAGCGCCGGAATCGACCGCGGCGTCGACACGGTGCTCGTCGATACCGCCGGCCGGTTGCACACCAAGACCGGCCTGATGGACGAGCTCGGCAAGGTCAAGCGGGTCGTCGAGAAGAAGGCCCTGGCCGGTGTCGACTCCGCCGGTGTCGACGAGGTCCTGCTGGTGCTCGATGCGACCGTCGGCCAGAACGGGCTGATGCAGGCCCGGGTGTTCGCCGATGTCGTGGACATCACCGGGGTGGTGCTCACCAAACTGGACGGCACCGCCAAGGGTGGCATCGTCTTCCAGGTCCAGCACGAGCTCGGTGTTCCGGTGAAGCTGGTCGGCCTCGGCGAGGGCGCCGACGATCTGGCGCCCTTCGAGCCCGGCGCCTTCGTCGACGCACTGCTCGGCTAGATCCGCGAATCAGCGCGGCGAATCGCAGGTCGCGCGCACATCACCACTAACCTCACAGTGAGCGGAACCCCCGTCGTGCGGCCGGCGAAACCTACTGGCAACACGACGGGGGCATCCGTTCACGCAGGTGAAACACCGCAGCTCTCCGCATGAAACACCAAGTGAGGACCCTTCTGTGCAGGCCCTTCGTCGTACTCGGCGGGGCTCGAGATGAGGAGGACTAAAGGTGGTGAATCCCGTACTCCTGGCGGGTGCCGATATGGGCGTACCCGACACAGGTGACACGGCCTGGATTCTGACGAGCGCGGCCCTCGTGCTGCTGATGACCCCCGGGCTCGCGTTCTTCTACGGCGGTATGGTCCGTGGCAAGAACGTGCTGAACATGATCATGATGAGTATCAGCGCCATGGGTGTGGTCACGGTGCTCTGGGTGCTGTACGGCTACTCGATGGCTTTCGGTACCGACAAGGCGAGCCTGATCGGTGACCCGGCCGAGTTCTTCGGGCTCCAGACGTTGTTCGCCGGTTTCGACTCCGGTGAGGTCCCGCTGACCGGTACCGTTCCGACCCTGGTGTTCGTGGCGTTCCAGCTGATGTTCGCGATCATCACCGTGGCTCTGATCTCGGGTGCCGTCGCCGACCGGATGAAGTTCACCGCCTGGCTGGTCTTCTCCGCCGTCTGGGTGACGCTGGTGTACTTCCCGGTCGCGCACTGGGTCTGGGGCGGTGGCTGGATCTTCAGCAAGATCGAGGCGATCGACTTCGCCGGTGGCACCGCGGTGCACATCAACGCCGGTGCCGCGGCCCTGGCGCTCGTGCTGGTGCTCGGTAAGCGCAACGGTTGGCCCAAGACGCCGTTCCGGCCGCACAACCTGCCGTTCGTGATGCTCGGTGCCGGCCTGCTGTGGTTCGGCTGGTTCGGCTTCAACGCCGGTTCGGCGCTGGGTGCGAACGGCACCGCTGCCGCCGCGTTCGTCACCACCGTCGTCGCCACCGGCGCCGCGATGCTCGCCTGGCTGCTGGTGGAGAAGATCCGTGACGGCAAGCCCACCTCGCTCGGTGCGGCCTCGGGAATCGTCGCCGGTCTGGTCGCGATCACCCCGGCCTGTGCCTCGGTCAACGTGCTCGGCGCCCTGCTCATCGGCATCGTCGCCGGCGCGGTCTGCGCGCTGGCGGTCGGCCTGAAGTTCCGCTTCGGCTACGACGATTCGCTCGATGTGGTCGGCGTCCACCTGGTCGGTGGCCTGATCGGCACCGTGATGATCGGTTTCGTCGGCACCGCGACCGCGCCGACCGCCGCGGACGGCCTGTTCTACGGCGGCGGTTTCGACCTGGTCTGGAAGCAGACCGTCGGCGCGGTGGCCGTACTGGCCTACTCGCTGGTCGTGGCCGGTGTCATCGCGCTGGCGTTGAAGTACACCATCGGCCTGCGGGCGGGTGCCGAAGAGGAATCTGTCGGCATGGACGAGTCCGAACACGCGGAGACGGCATACGATTTTGCTGCTGTGGGTGGCACGGCGCGAACTGCCGTCAAGGAGGCATGAGGCATGAAACTCATTACCGCAATCGTCAAACCGTTCACGCTGGAGGACGTCAAGACCGGGCTGGAACAGGCCGGCGTGTTCGGTATGACGGTCAGCGAGGTCCAGGGGTACGGACGGCAGAAGGGCCACACCGAGGTCTACCGCGGCGCGGAGTACTCGGTGGACTTCGTCCCCAAGGTGCGTGTCGAGGTCGTCGTCGACGATGCGTCGGTGGACAAGGTCGTCGAGGTGATCGTCGAGGCCTCGCGCACCGGCAAGATCGGTGACGGCAAGGTCTGGGTGACCCCGGTCGAATCCATCATCCGGGTTCGTACCGGGGAGCGCGGCAGCGACGCACTGTAATCGGTTCGAACGGTGGCCTCGTTCGGTGTCGGGAGACCGGCGCCGGACGAGGCCACCGGCGGTAGCGGGCGGCTCGGGGGCACCCGGACGCCCCGGCACAGGCGGTGGGGTAGTGGGCGGTATACAGAACAACGGCGCGGCCGATCTGGTCCGGGCGCGGGAGCACTTGCTCGCCGGCGCCGGGCCGCGGAATCCCCGCCTGGATGCGCAGGGCCTGCGCGATGCCCTGGTCGACCTGTTCGACCTGTGGCTGACGACCAAGGGGCACGACGTCGGGATCACCGCCGACAGCGGGCTGGCACTGGTCGCCGTCGGGGGCCTCGGCCGTCGCGAGATGCTGCCTTATTCGGACCTGGATCTGGTGCTGCTGCACGACGATGTCGATCCGGACCGGGTGGCGGAGGTGGCCGACCGGCTCTGGTATCCGCTGTGGGATGCGCACATCAAGCTCGACCACAGTGTCCGCACGGTGCCCCAGGCACTGCAGGTCGCCTCGACGGATCTGATCGCCGCGTTCGGGATGCTGGAGGCCCGGCACATCGTCGGTGACGAGGATCTGACCGGGCTGCTGATCGGTGGTGTCCGCCGGGAATGGCGCACCGGAATCCGGTCCCGCTTCGACGAACTGATCGCCCAGGCGCAGGCCCGCTGGCAGCGCAGCGGGCAGATCGCCCACCGGGCCGAACCGGATCTGAAGAACGGCCGGGGCGGGTTGCGCGATCTGCAACTGCTGGACGCGCTCGCAGTGGCCCAGCTCACCGATGCGATGCCGGGCCTCGGGCCCGATGTTCCGGGCGGCGGTGTCGAACAGGCACATCGGCGGCTGCTGGACGTGCGCACCGAACTGCACCGGGTGGCCGGGCGGGCCCGGGACCAGTTGCGCGCCCAGGACGCCGACGAGATCGGAGCGGCGCTGCGCATCGGCGACCGGTTCGATCTGGCCCGCACCCTGAGCGATTCGGCTCGCACCGTGAGCTACTCGGTCGATGTCGGCCTGCGGACGGCTGCCAACGCACTGCCCCGGCGCGGGCTGGCCCGGTTGCGCCGCCGCCCGGTGCGGCGACCACTCGATGAGGGGGTGGTCGAGCACTCCGGCGAAGTGGTGCTGGCCCGCGACGCCCGGCCGCAACGGGATCCGGGGCTGATCCTGCGGGTGGCGGCGGCGTCGGCCCGGACCGGTCTGCCCATCTCGGCGACCACCTTGAACCGGCTCTCCGACGATGCCCCCGAGCTGCGGGAACCCTGGCCGCAGGACGCCCGCAACGATCTGCTGGTCCTGCTCGGCGCCGGCCGCAACACCATCGATGCGGTCGAGGCACTGGACCGGACCGGGTTGTGGGGCCGGCTGTTCCCCGAGTGGGGTGCGGTGCGCGATCTGCCGCCGCGCGATGCCGTGCACACCTGGACCGTCGACCGGCATCTGATCGAGGCAGTCGTCCAGGCTGCGGCACGCAGCACCCGGGTGTCGCGCCCCGATCTGCTCGCGCTCGGCGCGCTGCTGCACGACCTCGGGAAGGGTCGGGCCGGTGACCACAGCGTGGTCGGCGCCGAGCTGGCCACCCACATCGGGCGGCGGCTGGGGCTCCCACCGGCGGATGTCGAGATCCTCGCCGCCGTGGTCCGACACCATCTGCTGCTCCCCGATACGGCGATGCGCCGCGACCTCGGTGACCCGGCCACCATTCGGTACGTCGTCGATGCCCTCGACGGTGACCTGACCCGGCTGGAGCTGCTGCACACCCTGGCCGAAGCGGATTCGCTGGCCACCGGCCCGGGCGTCTGGGGCGACTGGAAGGCCGCATTGATCGGCGACCTGGTGCGACGGTGCCGGCTGGTGATGGCCGGGCATCCGCTGCCGGGGCCGGTCGAGATCCCGCCGGAACTGGTGGCGAAGGCCGAAACCGGCGGTGTGCACGTCGAGCTGGCGCCGGGGGAGAGCAAACACTCGTACCGGCTCACCGTGATCGGCCCGGACCGGCCGGGCATGCTGGCCGACGCCGCCGGGGTGCTGGCCCTGCATTCGCTGCGGGTGCTGGCCGCATCGCTGGGCAGTGCCGGTACCGCAGCGATCAACACCTTCCTGGTCACGCCGCCGTTCGGTGCGCCACCGGATCCGGGACTGCTGCGTCAGGAACTGATCCGGGCCTCGGCCGGGGATCTCGACCTGGCGGCGGCCCTGGCCGAGCGGGAACGCGCCGCCGGGCCCCGCGATGCCCAGGCACCGCCGCGGGTGCTGTGGTCGACGGCCCCGGACGGCGACCGGACGCTGCTGGAAGTGCGCACCGAGGACCGGATCGGCCTGCTCAGCAGGCTGGCCGGGGTGTTCGCCGCGCAGAACGCCGATGTCCGCTGGGCCAAGGCGGTCACCATGGGTGCCGCGGTCGTCGACGTGTTCTGCCTGGATCTGCCGGGATCCGGTGATGCCGCGCGTCGGGAGAAGCTGGAACGCGCCGTCCTGGAAGTGGTTCCGCATCCGGCGCCACCTCCACCACCGGAGGACTCCTGACCCGTCGGGACACAGCTTGCTATCGGATTGCTCGCAATGTCGCTGCGTACCGCGAGACCGGCCGGTACGGACCGTACGATCACCTGGACCGGTGTGCACCCACATGAGGGGAGCAGTGCCATGTCCATCCAGGTGGTCGCCGCATCGCTGATGACCAGTGACGACACGGCGCACGTGGCACGGTGCGTCGGCGGGGACGGCTGGGTGGTCTCCTGGCTGCCGGGCCGCACCCTGACCGGTTCCCAGGCGGTGGCGGCGATGACGGTGGCCGCGGCCGTCGGGCGGCTGGGGGCGGCGGGCGCCACCGAGCTCGGCGGATTGGACGAGCCCGCCTGGGTTCTCGGGCTCACCGCCAACGAGGCGGCCTGTCTCGCAGCGACCGCTTCGGCACCCAGGCAGCCGACCTGACCGCTCCGGCCGGGACGGATCCCATTACCCTGGGGGAGGCAACAGACGTCCCTTTCAGATCAGGAGCGCGATCGGTGTTCGAATCCCTGTCCGACCGGCTTACCGGTGCCCTCTCGGATCTGCGCGGTAAGGGGCGACTGTCACCGGCCGACATCGACGCCACCGCTCGCGAGATCCGGCTGGCCCTGCTCGAGGCCGATGTGGCGCTGCCCGTGGTGCGCGGCTTCATCGCCCGGATCAAGGAGCGGGCCAAGGGCGCCGAGGTCTCCGCCGCGTTGAATCCGGCCCAGCAGGTGGTCAAGATCGTCAACGAGGAGCTCGTCGGCATCCTCGGTGGCGAGACCCGCCGGCTGAACCTGGCCAAGAACCCGCCGACGGTGATCATGCTGGCCGGTCTGCAGGGTGCCGGTAAAACGACCCTGGCCGGCAAGCTGGCCCGGTGGTTGAAGGGGCAGGGCCATCAGCCGCTGCTGGTGGCCTGTGACCTGCAGCGCCCCGGCGCGGTGACCCAGTTGCAGGTGGTCGGCGACCGGGCCGAGGTGCCGGTGTTCGCGCCCCATCCGGGTACCTCGGTGGGCGGCGGCGAGAACCCGCTCGGGATCACCGCGGCCGATCCGGTGCGGGTGGCGCGCGACGGTGTCGAGGAGGCCCGGGCCAAGCAGTACGACGTGGTGATCGTCGACACCGCGGGCCGGTTGGGTATCGACGCCGAGCTGATGGAACAGGCCGCCGGGATCCGCGATGCGGTGCAGCCGGACGAGACGCTGTTCGTCCTCGACGCCATGATCGGCCAGGACGCGGTGAGCACGGCGGAGGCGTTCCGCGACGGTGTCGGCTTCACGGGTGTGGTGCTGACCAAGCTCGACGGTGATGCGCGCGGTGGCGCCGCGCTGTCGGTGCGTAACGTCACCGGTTCGCCGATCATGTTCGCCTCCAGCGGTGAGAAGCTGGAGGACTTCGACGTCTTCCACCCGGATCGGATGGCGAGCCGGATCCTCGGCATGGGTGATGTGCTCACCCTGATCGAGCAGGCCGAGCAGGTCTACGACGCCGAGCAGGCCGAGGCCACGGCCCGCAAGATCGGCAGCGGTGAGCTCACCCTGGAGGACTTCCTCGAGCAGATGCTGGCCATCCGCAAGATGGGCCCGATCGGCAACCTGCTGGGCATGCTGCCGGGTGCCGGTCAGATGAAGGATGTGCTCGCCCAGGTCGACGACAAGCAGCTCGACCGGGTACAGGCCATCATCCGCGGTATGACCCCGGCCGAACGGGACAATCCGAAGATCATCAATGCGTCCCGGCGGCTGCGGATCGCCAACGGTTCCGGTGTCCAGGTCTCCGACGTCAACCAGCTGGTCGACCGGTTCTTCGAGGCCCGGAAGATGATGGCCAGCATGGGTCGGCAGATGGGGATGCCCGGTGCCGGCGGTGGCCGCGGCAAGAACAAGCGCAAAGGCAAGAAGGGCAAGAAGGGACGCGGTCCCACCCCGCCGAAGATGCGCGGCGGAATGCCCGGGATGCCCGCAGGGATGCCGCAGCTGCCCGGCGGCGGCATGCCGGACCTGTCGAATATGCCTCCCGGCCTCGATCAGCTGCCGCCCGGCCTGGACGGCATCGATTTGTCGCAGCTGAAGTTCCCGAAGGGGAAATGACGTAGCGGTCTACCGGTGGCCGACGACCGGGTCGCCCTTTTCCACGACGGCCCCGCGCAGCACCACGTACTGCGGATGGTTCAGGGCTCGCGGCGATCGGCGCGGATCCTCGGCGTAGACGACGAAATCGGCCGGGGCGCCCTCCTCGACACCGGGGCGCCCCAGCCATCGCCGGGCGGACCAGGATGCGGCGCCCAGCGCCTCGTGCGCGGACAGGCCCGCGCCGTGCAGGGCTGCGATCTCGTCCGCGATCCGCCCGTGCCGGATGGAGCCGCCGGCGTCGGTGCCCGCATAGACCGGGACCCCGGCGTCGTGGGCCCGGCCCACGGTGTCGCGCACCCGGCGGTGCAGATCGCGCATATGCGCGGCATAGCGCGGGTACTTCCCCGCACTGTCGGCGATCGACGGGAACGTGTCGATGTTGATCAGGGTCGGCACCAGGGCGGTGCCGTGTTCGAGCATCTGCTCGATGGTGTCGTCGGTGAGGCCGGTGCCGTGCTCGATGCAGTCGATTCCCGCGCCGAGCAGGCCGGGCAGCGCATCCTCGCCGAAGACGTGCGCGGTGACCCGGGCCCCGTTGGCATGGGCGGCGTCGATGGCGGCCTTCAGCACGGTATCGCTCCACAGCGGCGCCAGATCGCCGACGGAGCGATCGATCCAGTCGCCGACGATCTTCACCCAGCCGTCGCCGCGCCGGGCCTGTTCGGCCACGATATCGGGCAGATCCCGCTCGTCGTCCAGTTCGATACCGAGTTCCCGGATGTAGCGTCGGGGTCGCGCGATATGGCGGCCGGCGCGGATGATCCGGGGCAGATCGGCGCGGTCGTCGATGAACCGGGTATCGATCGGGGAGCCGGCGTCACGCAGCAACAGTGCTCCGGCGGCCCGCTCGGTCTCGGCCTGTTCGACGGCGCCGTCCCGGGTCTCGTGCCCGCCGCCGTAGTGGATGCCGACATGGCAGTGCGCATCGACCAGGCCCGGGACGATCCAGCCGGTCCGGCACAGGGTGTCGGACCCGGCCACGGGCTCGAAGGTCACCACGCCGTCGACGACCCAGAGGTCGCGTTCCACGTCGTCGGGCAGCACCACACCGCGCAGATGCACAGCAACCTCCCACGTCGGACGGCTTCGTCTGCAGCCTACCGCCCCCCGCCGGCCGGGGCGGGCCCGAAGGGGCGGGACGGACCGATTTCGGCGGTGGCCGGCCCGTCTGGCAGAATGGATCACCGTCCTCGTCGAGGACAGTGTCAGCCCGTCTCCGGTTCCGTACCGCGCGGCGGTCACGCACTTCAAACGCGAAACCGGGCTCGCCGACCAGGCGGGTCGCCGAATCGCGTGGTGACCAACTACCCGAAAGAGGCAGATAGCACATGGCTGTCAAAATCAAGCTCACCCGCCTGGGCAAGATCCGCAACCCGCAGTACCGCGTCATCGTCGCGGACGCCCGCACCCGCCGGGACGGCCGGGCCATCGAGACCATCGGCAAGTACCAGCCGAAGGAAGAGCCCTCGCTGATCGAGATCGACTCCGAGCGGGCGCAGTACTGGCTGGGTGTCGGCGCGCAGCCGACCGAGCCGGTGAAGCGACTGCTGGAGATCACCGGCGACTGGCAGAAGTTCAAGGGCCTGCCGGGCACCGAGGGCACCCTGAAGGTGAAGGCCGCGAAGCCGTCCAAGCTGGAGCTGTTCAACGCCGCGCTGGCCGCCGCCGACAACGAGCCGGTCGCCGAGGCCGTCACGCCGAAGAAGAAGGCCGCCAAGAAGGACGAGGCCGCCGAGACCGAGGCCGGCGCCGAGGCTGCGGAATAATATGAGCGCCGTCGTCGCCGATGCCGTCGACCACCTGGTCCGCGGCATCGTCGCCAACCCCGATGATGTCCGGGTGGAGCTGCTGACCGGCCGGCGTGGCCGGACAGTCGAGGTGCACGTCCACCCCGACGATCTGGGCAAGGTGATCGGCCGTGGTGGCCGTACCGCCACCGCGCTGCGCACCCTGGTCGCCGGCATCGGAGGCCGTGGCATCCGGGTCGACGTGGTCGACACCGATCAATAGATGGAACTCGTCGTAGGACGGGTCGCCAAATCGCACGGGGTGCGCGGCGAACTCGTCGTCGAGGTGCGCACCGACGAACCGGAACTCCGGTTCGTGCCGGGTGCGCCCCTGCGCGGCCGGATGCCCCGGGCGACGCAGACGCGTGACTACACCGTGGAGTCGGTCCGGGAACACTCGGGCCGGCTCCTGGTGTTCCTGTCCGGCGTCGCGGACCGGACCGCTGCCGATGCGCTGCGCGGCATGCTGTTCGTGATCGACAGTGCCGAGCTGCCGCCTTCGGCGGATCCGGACGAGTTCTACGATCACGAACTGGAGGGCCTGCAGGTCCGGCTGCCCGACGGCACCGAGATCGGAACCGTCACCGAGGTGCTGCATTCGGCGGCCGGGGAACTGCTGTCGGTCCGGGCCGCGGCGGATCGCCGCGAGATCCTGGTCCCGTTCGTCACCGCGATCGTGCCGACGGTATCGATCAGCGGTGGCTACCTCGAAATCGATCCGCCCGAGGGCCTGCTGGATCCGGAGTGAGCCGCACGGCCGGGACCGGCGGGATGCGGAAATGCGGAGTCGCATGATGAAACTGGACGTCGTCACCATCTTTCCGGAGTATCTGGAACCGTTGCGGACGGCGCTGCTCGGCAAGGCCATCGACAAGGGGCTGATCTCCGTCGGCGTCCACGATCTGCGGCAGTGGACGCACGATGTGCACAAGTCGGTGGACGATTCGCCCTACGGTGGCGGCCCAGGCATGGTGATGAAGCCGACCGTCTGGGGTGATGCGCTCGATGCAGTCTGCCCCGATGACGCGCTGCTCGTCGTACCCACCCCGGCCGGCGCCCCGTTCACCCAGGCCACCGCGCGGCGCTGGGCGGCCGAATCGCACCTCGTCTTCGCCTGCGGCCGCTACGAGGGGATCGATCAGCGGGTGTTCGACGATGCGGCCCGCCGGGTGCGGGTCGAGGAGGTCAGCATCGGTGACTATGTGCTGATCGGCGGGGAGGCCGCCGTCCTGGTGATGACCGAGGCGGTGGTCCGGCTGCTGCCCGGCGTCCTGGGCAATCAGCAGTCCCACGAACAGGATTCGTTCTCCGACGGATTGCTGGAGGGACCCAGCTACACCCGGCCGGTGAGCTGGCGTGGTCTCGACGTCCCACCGATCCTGCTCTCCGGTGATCACGCCAAGGTCGATGCCTGGCGGCACGAACAGGCGCTCGCCCGGACCCGGGAACGCCGACCGGACCTGCTGCCACCAGACTAGCCGAGCGTCCGGCCGGGTCACTCCGGGATACGTGCCGTGGTGATACAGAACGGGTGCCCGGCCGGGTCCAACAGGACTCGGAAGATGTCCCCGCCGGAGTGTTCCGGGGCGAGAGTGGCACCGAGATCGATGGCGCGGCGCACCGCCTCGGCGAGTTCGGCCTGGTCGGTGACCGCCAGATCCAGATGCACTATCGAGGCGCCCGGCCAGTCCGGCGGGGTGTGGTCGGCGACCCGGTGCGCGAAGATCGCCTGGCCGGTTTCGGTGCGGATTCCGACACTGCGGTGCTTGCGCCACAGCAGGCGGCCGCCGAGAAGTTGCAGATAGAAGTCGGCGAGGACATCGGGATCGGCGCTGTCGAGCGAGATTCCGGCGATCCGAAACATGGCCATCGCCGGAGTCTAAGGCAGCAGCCCGTACCGGCGGGCCGTCACCACCGCCTGGTGCCGCGACCGGGCATCGAGTTTGTGCATCGCCTGCCGCAGATAGCTCTTGACCGTCTCCTGGCCGAGCGACAGCCGGTGTGCGGCTTCCCGATTGCTGCAGCCGAGCGCGATCTGGGCCAGGACATCGAGCTCGCGACGGGACAGTTGCGGGCCACCGGGATCGCTGTCGCCGGCCGTGATGCGGGTCAGCCGCTCGCACACCGCATCCAACCGGTCCCGGACGGCGCCGTCGGCGGAGGTGGCCAGCTCCCGCAGGTCGGCATGGAGGCCGCGCAGTTCCTCGGTGACGGACGCCGTGGTGCCGGGGACCGGTGGTGCCGCACGGTCCAGCAGTTGCAACCGACGATCCACCTCGTCGCGGACCGCGATCTCGGTGGCCAGCCGCTGTCCCGCCTGGACGACCAGTTCCACGGTGCGGTCGCCGAACGGGCCGCCGCGGCGATTCGCGGCGTACAGCACCGCGCGGGCCCGGTCCGCCACGACCACCGGAACGGCCAGCACCGAACGAATACCTTCACCGGTGACCGGACCGTCGTAATGGTGGGTGATGGTTTCGGCGCGCCGATAGTCGGAGACCGCGGCGGGCCGGCCCATGGCCATCACCCGGCCACCCAGACCGGACGAACGCAGCACCGGCAGGCCACGCAGCCGGTTGGTCACGGTACCGGCGAACTCGGTGAGCAGCAGCGTGTCGTCGTGCACCTGGCCGCCGAAGACCACGGGGACCCCGGCCCGGCGGGCCACCCAGCGGATCTCGGCGCGCAGCGCATCACCGTCGCGCGGCCGCAGCAGTGCAGCCGTGGTCATCGGGATCACCCCATTTCGGGGGTAGTGGTGAACGTGAGCTGACCCACATTCTAGGTGGTGCCGAGTGGCCCGGATCACCGATGAGGAGAGCTGCCATGAACACCGACCTGTCCGAGCGGGTGTCCGAACTGCTCGCGGCCTACGACGGACCCGAGGCGTGCGCCGCCGAACTGCTCTGCGATCGGCACCCCGCCGAGCAGGTGGCGTTCACCGTGATCGAACCCGATCTGAGTGCCCGTGACCTCACCTACGGCGAGTTGCGGGACCGGTCCCGCCGTTGCGCGGCGGCGCTGGCCGAGCTCGGCATCGGACCCGGCGACCGGGTCGCGACCCTGATGGGCAAGTCGGTGGATCTGATCGTCACCCTGCTCGGTATCTGGCGGCGCGGGGCCGTCCACGTTCCGTTGTTCACCGCGTTCGCCCCACCCGCGATCGCGTTCCGGCTGACCGCCGGCCGGGTCGCGGCGGTGGTTGCCGATGCCGATCAGGCGGCGAAGCTGGCCCCGGGCGACGACGTCCCGGCCGCCCTCGGTGCGCAGCTGATCGTCGCCCGGGGCGGGTCGCGCACGCCGGTGGACGCCGGCCGCGCCGTGCTGTATCTCGACGAGTTGCTGGCCGGCCACTCGGTTGCCGAGCGCTGTGCTCCCGCCGCCGTGGTCGGCGGCGACGGCCTGCTGGTCCAGCTGTTCACCAGCGGAACCACGGGTGCCCCGAAGGGGGTGCCGATTCCGGTGCGGGCGCTGGCCTCCTTCCATGCGTATCAGGAGTTCGCGCTGGACGTCCGCCCGGACGACGTCTACTGGAACGCGGCGGACCCCGGCTGGGCCTACGGGCTCTACTACGCGATCCTGAGCCCACTCGCGTCCGGGACCCGCAGTCTGCTGGTGCACGCCGGCTTCTCGCCGGAGTTGACCTGGCGGGTGCTGAGCGAGTTCGGTGTCACCAATTTCGCGGCCGCGCCGACCGTGTACCGGGCGTTGCGTGCTGCCGATACCGCGGTGCCGGAGGGGATCGCGGTGCGCCGGGCCTCGTCCGCGGGGGAGCCACTGACGCCCGAGGTCGTCGAATGGTCGGCCACGGTGCTCGGGGTACCGGTGCGGGACCACTACGGGCAGACCGAACACGGGATGGTCATCTGCCACGCCTGGTACGACGCGGCGGCCACCGCGCCGATCGGGTCGATGGGCCGGCCGTTGCCGGGCTGGAGCTGTGGGGTGCTGGCGGAGCAGTCCGATACCGAGGCGGCGCCGGGTGCGGTCGGCCGGGTCGCCATCGACACCGAACGCAGCCCGCTGCTGTGGTTCCTCGGCTACCTCGACGCACCGGACCGCACGGCGCAGCGGTTCACCGCGGACGGCCGCTGGTACCTGACCGGCGATACGGGTTCCCGCGACGCCGACGGCTACTTCCACTTCTCGGCACGCGACGACGATGTGATCATCATGGCCGGCTATCGGATCGGCCCGTTCGAGGTGGAGAGCGTGCTGGTGCGGCACGAACACGTCGCGGAGGCCGCGGTGGTGGGACGGCCCGACGAACTGCGCGGTGAGGTGCTCGAGGCATTCGTGGTGCCCCGGTCCGGCATCACCGGGGATGCAGAGCTGGCCGCCCGGCTGCAGCAGTTGGTGAAGGACGAGTTCGCCGCCCACGCCTATCCACGCCGGGTGCACTTCGTGACCGACCTGCCCAAGACCCCGAGCGGGAAGGTGCAGCGGTATCTGCTGCGGCAGCGGCCGCCCGGCGTCATCGGGGCGGCCGCCGCGGATCAGAGCAGCCGCGGTGAACGCACGGTGATGCAGAACGGGTGACCGGCCGGGTCGAGCAGCACCCGCCACCGGGGATCCGGCTGCACCGGAGCCGGTTTGGCGCCGATGGCGAGGGCATGCTGCTCGGCCATGTTCAGGTCGGCATCGGCGGCCAGGTCCAGATGAACCACCGAGGTGCCGGGCCACTGCGGGGGCAGGTAGTTCTCGACCCGCTGGGCTGCCAGGCTCAGCCCCGACGGCAGCTGGATACCGATGCCCCGCTCGTCGCTCCACAGCACCCGGCCGCCCAGCAGGCCGAGGTAGAAACGGGCGAGCGCCTCCGGGTCGTCGCAGTCCAGCGAGAGGCCGGCCAGTTGAAACGGTTCTGTCACGCCCCCGAAACTACCGGGCCGGAACGACCCGGAGCATGTTTTGTCGCAACGATATCCGGGTACTCCAAGCCGATTTTCCCAAAGCGAATGACTCGCGGAGGATCGGCCTGCGCACCTGGATGCGATGCCGCCGGATGCCGCGCTAGGGTTTGCTGTCGTGACGACAGCGCCCGAGATCGCCCGTTCGGAGTCGAACGGCACTTCGCCCGACAGCACCTCCGCCCCTGCTGCGCTCGCCGGCGTCGGCGCGCGGATCGCCGAAGAACTGGAGGTGCGGGAGAGTCAGGTACGTGCCGCGGTGGAACTGCTCGACGGCGGGTCCACGGTGCCGTTCATCGCCCGGTACCGCAAGGAGGTCACCGGCGGTCTCGACGACGCCCAGCTGCGCCGTCTGGAGGAACGGCTTTCGTATCTGCGCGAACTCGACGAGCGCCGGGGCACCGTCCTCGAGTCGATCCGGGGCCAGGGCAAGCTCGACGAGGAACTGCACCGGCAGATCCTGCTCGCCGACACCAAGGCCCGGCTGGAGGACATCTATCTCCCGTACAAGCCGAAGCGGCGCACCAAGGCGCAGATCGCCCGGGAGGCCGGCCACGAGCCGGTCGCCGACGCCCTGATCGGGGATCCGGCCACCGATCCGGCCGGATACAGTACCGAGCAGCTCGACGGTGCCCGCGCCATCCTGGTGGAACGTTTCGCCGAGGACGCCGACCTGGTCGGTGAACTCCGGGAACTGATGTGGAACCGGGGCCGGGTGACCGCCACCGTTCGCGCGGGCAAGGAGGAGGCGGGCGCCAAGTTCGCCGATTACTTCGACTTCGCCGAACAATTCACCGACCTGCCCTCGCACCGGATCCTGGCGCTGCTGCGCGGCGAGAAGGAAGAGGTGCTCACCCTGCACCTGGAGCCGGATGCGGACGAACCCGAACCCGGTGAACGGACCGTCTACGAGGGCCGGATCGCGAACCGGTTCGGCATCGCCGACCGGGGCCGCCCCGCCGACGGCTGGCTGCTGGACACCGTCCGCTGGGCGTGGCGGACCAAACTGCAGGTGAGCCTGGGGATCGACACCCGGATGCGGTTGCGGCAATCCGCCGAACGCGATGCCGTCGACGTCTTCGCCGCCAACCTGCGCGATCTGCTGCTGGCCGCTCCCGCGGGGACCCGCGCCACCATGGGCCTCGATCCCGGCTACCGCACCGGAGTGAAGGTGGCCGTGGTCGATGCCACCGGCAAGGTCGTCGCGACCGAGGTGATCTACCCGCACAAGCCGCAGGGGCAGACCGAGAAGTCCCTGGCGACGCTGGGCGCGCTGGTCGCCCGGTTCGGTGTGGAGCTCATCGCCATCGGCAACGGCACCGCCTCTCGCGAGACCGACTCCCTGGCCGCCGAACTGATCACCCGGATCGGCAAGGCGGCCCCGGAGGGCCTCCGGCCGCCGACGAAGGTGATGGTGTCGGAAGCGGGCGCGTCGGTGTACTCGGCCTCGGCGTACGCCTCCCAGGAACTGCCCGATATGGATGTCTCGCTGCGTGGTGCGGTATCCATCGCCCGCCGGCTGCAGGATCCCCTCGCCGAGCTGGTCAAGATCGAGCCCAAGTCGATCGGTGTCGGCCAGTACCAGCACGATGTGTCCGAAACACTCCTGGCGCGGTCGCTGGGCGCCGTGGTCGAAGATGCGGTGAACGCCGTCGGCGTGGATGTGAACACCGCGTCGGTGCCGTTGCTGTCCCGGGTGTCCGGCATCTCCGCATCGGTCGCCGAGAGCATCGTCGCGCACCGGGACGGGAACGGCCCGTTCCGCAGCCGTACGGCGCTCCTCGATGTGCCCCGGCTCGGGCCGAAGGCGTTCGAACAGTGTGCGGGCTTCCTGCGCATCCGGGAGGGCGAGGATCCGCTCGATTCCTCGGCCGTGCACCCGGAGGCCTATCCGGTGGTGCGGCGGATTCTGGACGCCACGGGCAGCGCCGTCGCCGACGTCATCGGCAATACCTCGGTGCTGCGGGCATTGCGACCGGCCGATTTCACCGACGACACCTTCGGCGTGCCGACCGTCACCGACATCATCGCCGAACTGGAGAAGCCCGGCCGGGACCCGCGACCGGAGTTCAAGACGGCCGAATTCGCCGCCGGTGTGGAGAAGGTGGCCGACCTGTCTCCGGGGATGGTGCTGGAGGGCGTCGTCACCAATGTCGCGGCGTTCGGCGCGTTCGTCGACGTCGGGGTGCATCAGGACGGTCTGGTCCACGTCTCGGCGATGTCGCACAATTTCGTCAAGGACCCGCGTGAAGTGGTGAAGTCCGGTGACGTGGTGAAGGTCAAGGTCCTCGAAGTCGACGTGGCCCGGCAGCGGATCGGGCTGACCCTGCGGCTGGACGACGAACCCGGCAAACCGGCTACCGGCGGTTCCCGCCCGAAGCGTTCCGGTGGCGAGCGCTCCGGCGGTGGCCAGAGCGGCAACCGGGCTCGCGGTGGTAAGGGTGGAAACGGTGGCCAGGGTGGTAAGGGCGGCGGTCGGCGCCGCTCGCAACCGGAGCCGACCGGCTCGATGGCCGATGCGCTGCGCCGGGCGGGCTACCGGGGCTGAACCCGGCCGCCCGACCCGGGTCGCCACGGATCCGGCAACCAGTTGACGGGGGTGGACGTGCGTCGATGGCTCGAAGACGATGTGATCGCGCACGGCCGCCTGCCGCTGCTGTGTTTCCTGCTCGGCTTCATCCTCGGATTCCTGTTCATCCGGGTGAGCGTGCGGCTGATCCGGGCGAAGGTGCGCTGGTGGCCGGGCAACCTCCGGGCCGGAGACGTGCACATCCACCACATGGTGTTCGGGGTGATCCTGGTGCTGGGCGCCGGCCTGGGCCTGGTGGCGCTGGCGGAGACCGGCAGCCGGCCGCTCCTGGCTGCGCTGGCCACCGCATTCGGCATCGGTGCGGCCCTGGTGCTCGACGAATTCGCGCTCATCTACTACCTGCGCGATGTCTACTGGGAGGAACAGGGGCGTACCTCGGTGGATGCGGTGTTCGTGGCGATCGCCGTCACCGGACTGCTGCTGCTGGGATTCCATCCGCTGTCGCTGCTGGACATCAACGATTTCCGCTCCTCGATCGGGACCGGCGGGCACATCCTCGCGGTGGTCTTCGCCGGGATCAACCTGCTGCTGGCCGCAGTGGTGATCGCGAAGGGCAAGATCTGGACCGGGCTCTTCGGCATGTTCTTTCCGCCGCTGCTGCTGGTCGGTGCGGTCCGGTTGAGCCGGCCGGGGGCACCCTGGGCCCGATGGCGCTACGCGGAGCGGCGGCGGCTGATGCAGCGTGCCATGGTGCGCGAGCGCCGGTACCGGCGCCCGGTGGTCCGCGCCAAGATCCTGGTGCAGGATCTGGTGGCGGGAAAGCCGGATGCCGAACACGTCCGTACCGCTGCCGAGGCGGAGCTTTCCCGGCGGGTGGTCGCGGCGCCGCCCGCGCCGCACCGGCATCCCCGGCACGGGAGTCCCCGGTGAGGGGCGCCCGATTTCCGCGGCCCGGCCGTCCTCTGGCACAATGATCCGGTTGCCCTGGGCGGATGGTTCCGGGTGCAGCTCTTGTTCGGAGCACGAACCGGTCCGAGCATGCGAATGCCGCCAGGTTCCTCTGTTCTCGCCATGAATCCATAAGGACGGAAAATGAACACCCTTGACTTCGTCGACGAGAAGTCGCTGCGCAGCGATGTCCCCGAGTTCGGCCCGGGTGACACGCTGAACGTGCACGTGAAGGTCATCGAGGGCTCCAAGGAGCGCATCCAGGTCTTCAAGGGCGTCGTGATCCGGCGTCAGGGTGGCGGCATCCGCGAGACCTTCACCGTGCGCAAGGTGTCGTTCGGCGTCGGTGTGGAGCGCACCTTCCCGGTGCACAGCCCCAACATCGATCACATCGATGTGGTGACCCGCGGTGATGTGCGTCGCGCCAAGCTGTACTACCTGCGCGATCTGCGCGGCAAGGCCGCCAAGATCAAGGAGAAGCGCTGAGCTCTGCCCGCGCGGCTTTCTCGACGCGGACTTCGGCTGGTAGCCCGGTACCCGACCTCGGTCGGTGTGCCGGGCTACTCTGTTCGGCGTGGCAGACGAAAGTGAGTCGGTGAGGATGTCGGGTCCGGACGACGAGCACGGCCGGGGCCGTGGCGGGAAGAAGCAGCGGCCGTTCTGGCAGGAGCTGCCGATCCTCATCGTGATCGCCGCGGTGATCGCGGCGGTGATGGTTACTTTCGTGGGCCGCCCGTACGTGATTCCGTCGCAGTCGATGGAGGATACGCTGCTGATCGGCGACCGGATCTACGTGCAGAAGATCAGCTATTACGCCGGTGAACCGGAACCGGGGGATGTCGTCGTGTTCGTGGGCCCGGATTCGTGGAACGGACACTATCGCTCGATCCGCTCGGACAACACCGTGGTGCGCGGTGCGCAGAATTTCCTGTCCTTCTTCGGCCTGGTGCCGCCGGACGAGAACGATCTGGTGAAGCGAGTGATCGCGGTCGGTGGTCAGACGGTGCAGTGCTGTGACGATCAGGGCCGGGTCATGGTGGACGGCAAACCGTTGGACGAGCCGTACATCAAGAAGGACTACCCCTGGTACACAGATCGGCCCAATGCGCCGTATCCGGCGGGCCGGGTCTTCGGCCCGGTGACGGTGCCGGAGGGCAACCTGTGGGTGATGGGTGACAACCGCAACGAATCGGCCGATTCCCGGGCCCATGTGGGCGACGAACTGCAGGGCACCGTGCCGGTGGAGAATGTGCGCGGCAAGACCGTGGTCAAGATCTGGCCGCCCAGCCGGTGGGGCACGGTCCCCTCGCAGGACCCGCAGCAGAACTGACCACCGGCGGCTGGGATAATCGTACGGTGGGGCGAGAGCGGACGAACTGGCCGCCGCGGGTGGCGATGCGCCGGGCCGGTGGCCTGCGCACCCTGGAATCGGCATTGATCCGGAGCGGTCTCGGGCCGGTGGCCGGAGTGGACGAGGCGGGCCGCGGGCCGTGTGCCGGACCGCTGGTGGTGGCGGCGTGCATCCTTGCACCGCGGGCGCAGACCGCCCTGGCGGGACTGGACGACTCCAAACGGCTCACCGAGTCGGCCCGGGAGCAGCTGTACCCGGTGATCACCCGGCTCGCCCTGGCCTGGCAGGTGGTCGTGGTGCCGGCCTGGGAGATCGATGCGATCGGGATCCATGTCGCCAATATCGAAGGCATGCGTCGTGCGGTCGCCGGTCTGGGTTCCACGCCCGGGTACGTGCTCACCGACGGCTTCCGGGTGCCGGGGCTGCCGGTGCCGTCGCTGCCGGTGATCGGGGGAGACGGTGCGGCGGCATGTATCGCAGCGGCCAGTATTCTTGCCAAAGTGACCCGCGACCGGATGATGGTGGCCCTCGACGCCGAACTGCCCGGATACGGGTTCGCCGCCCACAAGGGCTACAACACCGCCGAGCACACCGCGGCGCTCACCGCGCTCGGCCCCTCCAGCGAACATCGTCGTTCCTGGCGTAATGTGCGGGAACTGGAGGTCGCGGCGGGTGGCCGGTTGGCCACCGACGTCGCGCATGCGCGATGATGGCAGCACAGCACGCAGCATCGCGAGAAGGAGGACGTCCCACCCGATGAGTGCCGAGGACCTCGAGAGGTACGAAACCGAGATGGAGCTGTCCCTGTACCGCGAGTACAAGGACATCGTCGGTCAGTTCTCGTACGTGGTCGAGACCGAACGACGGTTCTACCTGGCCAATTCGGTGGAACTGCGCCCGCAGAACGCCGACGGCGAGGTGTACTTCGAGGTGCGGATGAGCGATGCCTGGGTGTGGGACATGTACCGACCGGCTCGCTTCGTCAAGCACGTCCGGGTGATCACGTTCAAAGATGTGAACATCGAGGAACTGGAGAAGCCGGATCTGCGCCTGCCGGAATGACCGGCCGGCGCACCCCGCCGCGACACCGAGTTCTCCACAGTCGATGAGTTGTCCACAGGTTCGTTGTCTGCCCAGGTCACCGCGGCCGGTGCCGAAACCGGCCGGGCGACGCTGGGGCGGTGACGGATAAACGGGCGCTCGGCGCATACGGAGAACAGCTGGCCGCGCAGTATCTGCGCGACGGCGGGATGGATATTCTCGCCCGCAACTGGCGATGCCGGTACGGGGAGCTCGACCTGATCGCCACCGAACCCGGTGTGACAGCCTTCGTCGAGGTGAAGACCCGGTCCGGGACCCGATTCGGCTCGCCGGCCGAGGCGGTGACCTTCGACAAGCAGCAGCGGATCCGCCGGCTGGCCCTGCTGTGGCTGGCCGAACAGGAAGCACCGTGGCGGCGGGTCCGGTTCGATGTGGTCTCGGTGCTGGTGCAGCGCGGGCATCGGCCGGTGATCGATCACCTGCGGGCGGTGTTCTGAGATGGCGCTCGGACGAGCACTGTCGGTCGCAGTGGCCGGGGTGGACGGGCAGATCGTCGAGATCGAGGCCGATATCGGGCAGGGACTGCCGTCGGTGAACCTGGTCGGGCTGCCCGACACCGCCCTGCAGGAATCCCGCAACCGGGTCCGGTCGGCTGTGGCCAACTCCGGCGAGAAATGGCCGGACGGCCGCGTCACCCTCGCCCTGTCCCCGGCCACCCTGCCGAAGGTGGGCAGCGTATACGACCTGGCGCTCGCCGTTGCGGTGCTGCACGCCTCGGGCGCCGTCCCCGGCGACCGTGCGGCGGGTGCGGTACTGCTCGGGGAGCTCGCGCTCGACGGTCGGGTGCGGCGGGTCCGCGGGGTATTGCCCGCGGTGCTCGCCGCCCGGACCGCGGGGATCGGCACGGTGGTGGTCCCCGCCGAAGCGGTCGAGGAGGCCGGGCTCGTCGACGGGATCGAGGTGCTCGGCGCATCCGATCTGCGCGCGACCGTGTCCTGGTTGCGGGGTGCGGGCGGGCTGATCGAACCGGCCGGCCGGGTGGTCGGCGCACCGGTGACCGCCGGTGATCTGAGCGAGGTGGTCGGCCAGGACGAGGCACGGTGGGCGCTCGAGGTTGCGGCGGCCGGCGGACACCATCTGCTGCTCACCGGACCGCCCGGAATCGGCAAGACGATGCTGGCCCAGCGCCTGCCCAGCCTGCTGCCGCCGTTGACCGCGCCCGAGGCGCTGGAGGTCACCGCGATCCATTCGATGGCGGGCACCCTGTCCGCCGGCGAACCGCTGATCACCGTGCCGCCGTTCGTGGCCCCGCATCATTCGACCTCGGCCACCGCCATGATCGGCGGCGGCTCCGGACTGGCCCGCCCCGGTGCGGTGAGCCGAGCCCACCGCGGTGTGCTGTTCCTCGACGAATGCGCCGAGATCGGAACGAAGGTGCTGGAGGCCATGCGGACACCGTTGGAGGAAGGCGAGGTGCGGATCGCCCGCCGCGACGGCGTCGCCCGGTATCCGGCCCGGTTCCAGCTGGTGCTGGCGGCGAACCCCTGTCCCTGTGCGCCCGCGCGGGACGTGGACTGCATCTGCGCCCCGCTCGCCCGGCGGCGCTATCTGGGCAAACTGTCCGGGCCGCTGCTCGATCGGATCGATATCTGGGTCCGGATGCACGGACACCGGGGCGCGGCGTTCGATGCCGACACTCCGGAGTCCAGTGCTGCGGTACGCGAGCGGGTGGCCCGCGCCCGGGAGGCGGCGGCGCAGCGGTGGCGGGACTTCGGGTGGACCAGCAATGCCGAAGTACCCGGGCATGTGCTGCGGCAGCGTTTCCGGCTTCCGGTCGATGCGGTGGCCCCGATCGAAGCCGCGCTGCGGACCGGGCAGATGTCGGCGCGGGGCGCCGATCGAGCGGTCCGGGTGGCCTGGACGGTCTGCGACCTGCGCGGAGCGGAGCAGCCGTCGGTCCGGGACGTGCTGGCGGCCTTGAACTTCCGGCAGCGGAGTGCGGCATGAGCGCGCAGATGCGGGAACCGGGATCACCCGGCACCGGGTGCCCGCGATCGTCGGGCACCGGCGAGGTGCGCTCATGAACGGGGTGGGGCTCGGTGCGCCCGAACCGGTCGTGCCGATCGGTGCCGGCGATGAGCGCCGGCTGGCCTGGGCCTATCTGTCCCGGGTGGTACAGGCGCCCTGTGCACCGCTGTCGGCGCTGATCGAGCGGGTGGGCGTGCTGGAAGCCGCTCGCGCGGTTCGGGAGTGTGCGCTGCCGGAACCGCTGCGGTCGGCCACCGGTGCCGGGCGCGGTGTCGATGTGGCGGCTCGTGACCTGGCGGTGCTGGCCGAGCTGGGTGGCCGGTTGGTGACTCCGGATGATCCGGAGTGGCCGGCCTGGCGGCTGCTCGGTCTGGAACAGCTGGCACCGGGGCGCGACGGTGACGGTGGGGTACCGCTGGCGTTGTGGGTGCGTGGCCCGGGGTCGCTCGCCCAGCTCACCGAGCGGGCGGTCGCGGTGGTGGGCGCCCGGTGCAGTACCGGATACGGGGAGCAGGTGGTCGGGGAGGTCGTCGGGGAGCTCGCGGCGCACGGTTGGACGATCGTCTCCGGGGCGGCGTTCGGGATCGACGGCGCCGCGCATCGTGCCGCCCTGGGTGTCGGTGGCCCGACGATCGCCGTACTGGCCTGCGGGCTCGATCGCCCGTACCCGGCGCAGCATCATCGGCTGCTCGACGCCATCGCCGACACCGGACTGGTGGTGAGCGAGTATCCGCCCGGTGCAGTAGCGCACAAGCACCGCTTCCTGGCGCGCAACCGGCTGATCGCCGCCCTCGCGGACGGGGTGCTGGTGGTCGAGGCGGGGCGGCGCAGCGGTGCCCGGAACACGGTGAAGTGGGCACGCCGGCAGGGGCGTCCCGCCCTGGCCGTACCGGGATCGGTGGGTTCGGCGGCCTCCGTCGGATGTCACCGGATGATCCGCGAGGGCGAGGCCACCCTGGTGACCGATGCTTCGGAGGTGCTCGAGGCGGTCGGGCCACTGCGGTTGGCGGTATCCGGTGCACCGGTTCCGGAGGTGGCCGAGCGGCTGTCCGATGACGAGGCCGAGGTCTATGCGGCGCTGCCGGTCTCCGGCGCGTTGCTGCCGCGGGCGCTCGCCACGGCAACCGGTTTGACGCCGGCGGCGGTCCGGGTGGCGCTGCCCGCGCTGGAGCTGGCCGGGCTGGCCGGCTGCGACGACCGCGGCTGGTTCCGGATGCGTCCGGAATAGCCTCCGGCATCGTGGAGTTGGCACCGGATATGGCGATCGATGGACTCGGACGGTACGGCATCTGGCGGGCGGGCAAGCCTTTCACGCCTCAGGACGCACAGGAACTCGAGGCGCTCGGGTTCGGCACGCTCTGGATCGGCGGTTCACCGCCGGCGCAGCTACCGGGAGTGGCGGAGCTGCTGGCGGCCACCGAGAGCGTCACGGTGGCGACCAGCATCGTGAACATCTGGTCGGCACCGGCGAAGGAACTGGCCGAATCGTTCCACCGGATCGAGGCCCGGTTCCCCGGCCGATTCCTGCTCGGTATCGGTGCCGGACACCCGGAGATCGACGGCACCTACCGCACGCCGTACGACGCGCTGGTGGAGTACCTGGACGAGCTCGACGCCGCGGGAGTCCCGCAGGACCGGCGGGCACTCGCGGCGCTGGGGCCGCGCGTGCTGCGGCTGGCCCGGGATCGCACGGCGGGGGCGCTGCCGTATCTCGGGACGCCGGACCATACCGCGACAGCGCGCGAGATCCTCGGTCCGGATGCACTGCTGGCCGTCGAGCAGAAGGTCGTGCTCGATGAGGATCCCGAACGGGCCCGCACCACCGGCCGCGCCGTGGTCGGGATGTACCTACAGCTGGCGAACTACGTCGCCAACCTGCGCCGGCTCGGCTTCACCGACGCCGATATCGCGGCTCCGGGCAGTGACCGGATCATCGACGAGCTCGCCCGGCACGGGTCGGTCACCGAGGTGGCGGCAGGTTTGCAGGAGCATCTGCACCGCGGCGCCGACCATGTCGCCGTTCAGGCTCTCGGCGACGATGTGGCCGGCACGCTCCGGGCGCTGGCACCCGCCCTCTCTACCCGGGCCTGATCCGCGCCGGTGCTGCCGGATCGGGCGCAGCGCGAGCGCGCCCGATCCGTTCCGGCCGGCGATCCGGTGCCGGGTTCGGCCCGGCCGGCGCGGCGGTGGCGCCCGGTCGGGTCGTGGCCGGTGGTGGTCCGTCGCGGCGCGTGGGCTTGCGCCGACCGCGCGCGCCCGCAACGGTGGACAGATGCGGGACTTGCCGGAGGATCTGGAAGCGTTGTTGCGCGAATTCGGCCGACAGCTGCGCTACGGGCAGAACCGTTCGGAACACACCGTGCGGGCCTACCTCGGCGACGTGCGGGCACTGCTCGAACAGCTGTACCGGCAAACTCCGGATGCCGCGATCGGTGAACTCGACCTGCCGTTGCTGCGGTCCTGGCTGGCACAGCAGGCGGATGCCGGAATGGCGCGGACCACGCTGGCCCGGCGCGCCTCGGCGGTGCGTACCTTCACCGCCTGGCTGACCGAAACCGGCCGGCTCACCGCCGATTCGGGCGCCCGCCTGCGGGCGCCGAAGGCGCATCGAACGCTGCCGTCGGTACTCGCCCGCAGCCAGGCTTCGTCGGTTATGGCGGCCGCGGAATCCGGGGCGGCCCAGGAGGATCCGATTGCGCTGCGCGACCGGCTGATTGTGGAGCTGTTGTACGCCACCGGTATCCGGGTGAGTGAGCTGTGCGGACTCGACCTCGAGGATCTGGACCGGGAGCGCCGGGTGCTGCGGGTCCTCGGGAAGGGGAACACACAGCGGGTGACGCCGTTCGGTGTTCCGGCCGACACCGCCCTGGAGGCCTGGCTGCGGCGGGGACGGCCCGCCGTCGCCACCGAGACCTCCGGGCCCGCATTGTTGCTCGGGCGCCGCGGCCGGCGGCTCGACCCTCGGCAGGCCCGCACCGTGGTGCACGATGCGGTGTCGGCGATTCCCGGCGCCCCGGACATGGGGCCGCACGGGCTGCGGCACACCGCCGCCACCCACCTGCTGGAAGGCGGCGCCGACCTTCGCGTCGTGCAGGAGCTGCTGGGGCACGCCAGCCTGGCCACCACCCAGCTCTATACCCACGTCTCCGCCGAACGCCTGAAGCGAGTCCACGACCAGGCACATCCGCGCGCCTGATCACGTATCCCGGCATTCCGGTCCGCCGTTCCCGGACCCGGACACCGGCGGCACGGGTGGCGGTGGGTGCACCCGTCGGGGGCAGGTGGCGGTCCGGTCCGCTGGGGCGGTTCGGCCGTATCATCGGCTCGGTCGGTCGAGTGCGGACCGTGACCCGGCGGGGGTGTTCTCGTCGGCCACGGGCAGCTGCGGGAAATCGGGAGGACTTCGTGGATGGACCCGGGGACGATGCCGAATCCGGTGAACAGGAAATCGACTACCGTTTCACGCTCGCCAACGAACGCACCTTTCTGGCCTGGATCCGAACTGCGCTCGGGCTGCTGGCCGGTGGTGTAGCGGTCTACACGCTGGTCGACCCGGATCTGCTGCCCCGATTCCACCGGATCATCACGCTGGTCTGCCTGGTACTGGCGCTGGTGGTGGCAGGCGGTGCCTATGCCCACTGGCGCCGCACCGGCACCGCGATGCGGCGCGGCGAACCGTTGCCCGGCACCGTGCTGGTCCCGCTGCTGGCCATCGGCATCGCAGTGGTCGCGGTACTCGCGGCGATCCCGGTCCTGCTGCAGTGAACGAGTCCGCGAGTGGATCGGTGCCGTCCGGTGCGCCGACACCGGGGCGCCGGAGGTCATCGAAGGCGCGACCGGGGAGCGAGCCGAGCCTGTCACTCGACATCGGCGGACAGCAGGTCGGTCGGGTGTTCGGGTGTGTCGGGGGACAGTGGGCTGGCCGCGTGCTCGGGTGTGTCGGGGGACGGTGGGTCGGTCGGGTGTTCGGGTGTGTCGGGGGACAGCGGGCTGGCCGCGTGCTCGAGTGCGCCGGGGGACGGCGGGTCGGTCAAGGGTTCGGGTGCGCCGGCCGGGTATCCGGATATCCCGACGTGGGTAGCCGGCACGTCTGCCGGGTAGGTGGTCCCGGTGCTTCGGGAGCCAGGGCGGTGAGCCGTGAGGCGAGTGGGCGAACGAGCCGACCGGCACGGCAGGCCTCGTACACGCGGGAGCCGTGGATTGTGAGGTGCCTCCGTGCGTGATTCCGGGGCTGCGGGCCCGGGGCCGTCTGCGGGCCCGGGGCCGGCGATGCTGGTCGCCGAACGCACGGCCCTGGCATGGCGCCGCACCGCGCTGGCGGCGGCGCTGTGTGCCCTGCTCTTCGGCAACCATGCCTTGCTGCTCGGTGGTGGTGCGGCCTTCGCGGCGACGGCCGCGGCTGCGGTGGTGAGCATTCTGTTGTCCGTGCTGGGCTGGCTCCGGGGGCGATCGCTTCGGCACGGTCACTGGGGCCACAGTGGTACCGCAGTGACCGCGACGGCTGCGGTGGTGATCCTGGCCGGGCTCCTCGCGATCCTGGTGGTCACCGCACGATAGATCCGGCGCCGTCATTCGCCCGCCGGCTGCGGCGCAGTGGTTTCAGCCGAAGCGGATACCGGTACAGCAGGCCCAGCGGATCGATGTACTCCCGGTGATTGCGGCGCGACGCCTCCCGGCGGGCACCCCAGTGCAGACATGCGGCACGGGGACAACCGGGGTGGCCCGCTTCGAGGACCCCGATGGGGGTGCCCCGCGCCACCCGGCGACCGGCGGCGAGCTCCGACCGGACCGGCTCGTAGGTGGTGCGCAGTCCACCCGAATGGCGGATCGAGACGACCGGCTTCCCCGCGACCATTCCGGCGAAGACGACGATCCCGGCACCGGCGGCCAGCACCGGCTGCCCCGGCGCCCCTGCCAGATCGACACCGCGATGACCCGGCAACCAGTCGTGCACCGGCCCGTCGAAACGCCGAGTCACCGGCGGGTGCGGTCGTAGCGGCCACACGTAAGGACCGGCCCGGCTCCGGGACTCCGGGCCCGGTTCAGCGTGCACCGGCCCCGCCCCGAGCCCGCTTGCCGCCCCGGCGGCGACGAGCACTGCTGCCAGCGCCACCCTCGCCCCCGGCCGGTCGCGTCCACGATGCCCCGAACCGCCCGGTCCGGTGGTGCCCGGCCGGTGCCGTCCCTGGACCGGTCGAGCGCCGCCACCATGGGATCCACCGGCCCACTTGCGGCACCCGAGCCCGCGTCTCGGAGCGGCGCGAGCATCGTTCGGCGGTTGGGAGCCGGGCGTAGCGGGGGTGTGGTGACCGGGTCCTCCGGCGGACGTGCGGTACTTGCGCCCGGGTCCCGGGGTGGTGTGAGCGCCGTTCGGCAGCTGGTATCCGGGCGTAGCGGTGGGGGCGTGGCGACGGGATTCTCCGGCGGACTCGCGGCACCCGTGCCCTGGCATGCGTGCGGTGAGAGCACGGTCCGGCGGTGAGCTGGGCGCTGTGGCGGGGGTGTGGTGACCCGGTCCTCCGGCGGACTGGTTGCACTCGCGCTCGCGTCTCGGAGCGGCGCGAGCATCGTTCGGCGGTTGGGAGCCGGGCGTAGCGGTGGGGGCGTGGCGACGGGATCCTTCGGCGGACTCGCGGCATCCGCGCTCGGGCATGCGTGCGGTGGGAGCACTCTCCGGCGGTGAGCCGGTGGCAGCAGTGAGGTTGTGCAGGCCGGGGTGCGACCCGCTGGGCGCCCGGTCCCGCGGCGGGATCGGGACCGGACACGGCGGCGGCGTGGACATGGCTCCACTCTGCTCGGCGGGGCGGCCCGGCCGGACCGGTCGGGGCCGATTGGGGACAAGGTTCCAGCATGTGAACACCGAGCTGGCCACAAGCCGGTGGGGTGGGGTTGCGCCGGGCTGATTTCGCACCCGGTGCGCGGGCGCGTAAACTGGGCAGGCGGTTTTTGTCCGGGACGTGGCCGAACGTGTTCGGTGCCCGGCGGAAATCGACTTCGCGCGCCACCCGATCCGTATGTCTGGGCGCTGCTCGCACAGCAGGTACGCCCTCCGGGTGTTTCCGCCCGGGCGAGGTTCCAGCGGCGGAAGTGGAAATCGTCGGCTGGTCCCGGTCCGAACCGGGTCCGGCGGTTTCGGTGGCGCCAGGGCGATCGATCGCCGATCGATCGCGACAACCGGCAACGAAAGCGAGATACGAGAGCCATGGCTGTCGTAACCATGAAGCAGCTGCTCGACAGCGGCGCACACTTCGGACACCAGACCCGGCGCTGGAACCCGAAGATGAAGCGGTTCATCTTC
This sequence comes from Nocardia sp. KT25-26, assembly GCF_056627695.1. Taxonomy (NCBI): domain Bacteria; kingdom Bacillati; phylum Actinomycetota; class Actinomycetes; order Mycobacteriales; family Nocardiaceae; genus Nocardia; species Nocardia sp. KT25-26. The sequence goes on from NZ_CM152813.1 coordinate 1,954,164, forward strand.
ACCGACCGCAACGGCATCTACATCATCGACCTGCAGCAGACGCTGACCTACATCGACAAGGCCTACGAGTTCGTCAAGGAGACCGTCGCCCACGGTGGCACCGTCCTCTTCGTCGGTACCAAGAAGCAGGCCCAGGAGTCGATCGCGGCCGAGGCGACCCGGGTGGGGATGCCCTACGTCAACCAGCGCTGGCTGGGTGGCATGCTGACCAACTTCCAGACCGTGCACAAGCGCCTGCAGCGCCTCAAGGAGCTCGAGGCGATGGAGCAGACCGGCGGTTTCGAGGGTCGCACCAAGAAGGAAATCCTCATGCTCACGCGTGAGATGAACAAGCTGGAGCGCACCCTCGGCGGCATCCGCGATATGGCCAAGGTGCCCTCGGCCGTGTGGGTCGTCGACACCAACAAGGAGCACATCGCCGTCGGCGAGGCGCGCAAGCTCAACATCCCGGTCATCGCGATCCTGGACACCAACTGCGATCCCGACCTGGTCGACTACCCGATCCCGGGCAACGACGACGCGATCCGCTCCGCCGCCCTGCTGACCAAGGTCGTCGCCTCCGCGGTGGCCGAGGGTGTGCAGGCCCGCGCGGGCCGGGCCGCCGGCGATGTGAAGCCGGAGGCCGGCGCCGACGAGCCGCTGCCCGAGTGGGAGCAGGAGCTGCTGGCCCAGGCGAACCCGAACGCCGAGCCGGCGGTCGAGACCGCGGCCGAGGCCGAGGTCAAGGAAGCGCCCGCGGCGCACACCCCGGCCGACTTCTGAGTCGTTCGGTAGCTCACCGTTCACCTTGCCGGCCCGTCTGAGTTCAGGCGCGGTCGGCAAGGTGGTGTAAACCCGAGATACCCCAGTAGGGCCGATGGCCGAGAACACGAGCGCGCCAGCGCTCCGATAACACAGGAGGCTCGCCACCGATGGCGAACTACACCGCTGCTGACGTGAAGCGGCTCCGGGAGCTGACCGGATCCGGCATGATGGCCTGCAAGAACGCCCTCGCCGAGAACGACGGCGACTTCGACAAGGCCGTCGAGGCGCTGCGCATCAAGGGCGCCAAGGATGTCGGCAAGCGTGCCGAGCGCACCACCGCCGAGGGCCTGGTCGTCGCCAAGGACGGCGTGATGGTCGAGATCAACTCCGAGACCGACTTCGTCGCCAAGAACGCCGAGTTCCAGGAGCTGGCCGAGGCGATCGCCACCGCGGCCGCCGCCGCGAAGCCGGCCGATCTGGACGCGCTGAAGGCGCTGAAGCTGAACGACTCGACCGTCGACGATGCGCTGCAGGCCCTGGCCGCGAAGATCGGTGAGAAGCTGGAGCTGCGCCGGGTGGTCTCCCTCGACGCCCCGGTGGCCACCTACCTGCACAAGCGTGCCTCCGATCTGCCGCCGGCCGTCGGTGTGCTGGTCGAGTACACCGGTTCCGGTGACGCCGCCGCCGAGGCCGCCCGCGCTGCCGCCATGCAGGTCGCCGCGCTGAAGGCCAAGTACGTCACCCGGGACGAGGTGCCGGCCGACATCGTGGAGAACGAGCGTCGCATCGCCGAGCAGACCGCCCGCGAGGAAGGCAAGCCCGAGGCCGCCCTGGCGAAGATCACCGAGGGCCGCCTGAACGGCTTCTTCAAGGATGTCGTCCTGCTGGAGCAGCCGTCGGTCACCGACTCCAAGAAGACCGTCAAGGCGCTGCTGGACGAGGCCGGTGTCACCGTCACCCGCTTCGCCCGCTTCGAGGTCGGCCAGGCCTGATCCGGCACCGATCGGACCGTGGGCCCCGTGCACTGCACGGGGCCCACGGCTGTTCCGGGCCGGCCCGGCGCGGATCCGAAACCGGCACCCGGGGGTCTTGTACCGCTCCGGAATCCGGATAAGGCAGGATGGAATACGCTTCGCGGCGCGTGTGTGCGGCGACGAGTCCATCACCAGGGAGAAGGAGACCGACACCGATGACCGACCCGGGTAACGATCGCCCAGGATATCGCCGGGTGCTGCTGAAACTCGGCGGCGAGATGTTCGGCGGGGGTGGTGTCGGACTGGACCCGGACGTGGTGGAGGCGGTGGCCGAGCAGATCGCCGAGGTGGTCGCGACCGGCGCCCAGGTGGCCGTGGTGATCGGCGGCGGCAACTTCTTCCGCGGTGCGGAACTCGAGGAGCGCGGTATGGAACGCGCCCGCTCGGACTACATGGGCATGCTGGGCACCGTGATGAACAGCCTGGCCCTGCAGGATTTCCTGCAGAAGCAGGGCATCGACACCCGGGTGCAGACGGCCATCACGATGGGGCAGGTCGCGGAACCGTACCTGCCGTTGCGGGCCAAACGGCACCTGGAAAAGGGCCGGGTGGTCATCTTCGGTGCGGGTATGGGCATGCCGTACTTCTCCACCGACACCACGGCCGCGCAGCGCGCACTGGAGATCGGCGCCGACGTGGTGCTGCTGGCCAAGGCGGTCGACGGCGTGTTCGATGCGGACCCGCGGGAGGTTCCGGATGCGAACATGTTCGCCGAGATCAGCCACAAGGAGGTCATCGAACGCGGGCTGAAGGTGGCCGATGCGACGGCCTTCAGCCTGTGTATGGACAACCAGATGCCGATTCTGGTGTTCAATCTGTTGACCAAGGGCAATATCGCCCGAGCGGTCGCCGGTGACAGCATCGGCACATTGGTTCGGTCCTGACCCCGCATCCGCGGATCATGACGATGACGACGCAGTGGAGGAAACGGTCGTGATTGAAGAAGCGCTCTTCGACGCCGAGGAGAAGATGGAGAAGGCTGTCTCGGTGGCGAAGGACGATCTCGGATCCATCCGGACCGGTCGCGCCAACCCGGGCATGTTCTCCCGAGTGGTGGTGGACTATTACGGGTCGCCGACGCCGATCACCCAGATGTCCAGCATCACGGTGCCCGAGCCGCGCATGGTGGTGGTGAAGCCCTACGAACAGGCACAGCTGGGGCCGATCGAGACCGCGATCCGCAACTCCGATCTGGGGGTGAACCCCACCAACAACGGTGACATCCTGCGGATCACCATCCCGCAGCTGACCGAGGAACGCCGCCGCGAACTGGTCAAGCAGGCCAAGAGCAAGGGCGAGGACGCCAAGGTCTCGATCCGCAACGTCCGGCGCAAGGCGATGGACGAGCTGTCCCGCATCCAGAAGGACGGCGAGGCCGGTGAGGACGAGGTCGGCCGGGCCGAGAAGGAACTGGACAAGACCACGGCCAAGTACGTCGGGCAGGTGGACGAGCTGGTCAAGCACAAGGAATCGGAACTGCTCGAGGTCTGAGCGGGGAAGTCGGGTCGTCCCGCTCGGGCGGGGGATAACGGAAGCGACGAGTTGAGCGACGGGACAATCGTGGCCGAGAACGCCGCCGCCACCGGTGCGGCACCGGAGCCGGAACCAGCCGTTGACGCTGGTGCATCGGCCGATGCTGCCCAGCCGGTGCCGCAGCAGTCCGAGCCGCAACGGACCTCGCGGGCCGGTCGGAATCTGCCGGCTGCGCTGGCGGTCGGGCTGGGCCTGGGTCTGTCCCTGATCGCGATCCTGCTGTTCGTGCCGAAGGTGTTCATCGGCGTCGCCGGGGTCGCGGTCGGGGTGGCCACCTGGGAGGTGGCCAAGCGGCTCCGCGAGGCCGACGTGCTGGTGCCGCGGATTCCGCTGATCGCGGGTGGCCAGGCGGTGTTCTGGCTGGGCTGGCCGTTCGGTGCGAGTGGCGTGCTCGGCGCTTTCGCCGCGACGGCGCTGGCGTGCATGGTGTGGCGGCTGTTCGACCACGGCCTGCGCACGGCGCCGCGCAACTTCCTGCGGGATACCGCCATCACGCTGTTCACCCTGTCCTGGATTCCGCTGCTGGCGTCGTTCGCGACCCTGCTGCTCCTGGAACCGGACGGCAACCTGCGGGTGCTCACCTTCATGATCCTGGTGGTGTGCTCGGACGTCGGCGGCTACGTGGCCGGGGTGTTGTTCGGCCGGCATCCGATGGTGCCCGCGATCAGCCCGAAGAAGTCCTGGGAGGGGTTCTTCGGTTCCCTGGTGTTCAGCGTGATCGGTGGCCTGCTGACCGTCACGCTCCTGCTGGAAGCGAACTCGATGATCGGTGTCGTGCTCGGTATCGGGCTGGTGCTGGTGGCCACCGGTGGCGATCTGATCGAATCGCAGATCAAGCGGGAACTCGGCATCAAGGACATGGGAACGCTGCTGCCGGGGCACGGCGGCATCATGGACCGGCTGGATTCCATGTTGCCGTCGGCATTCGTCTCCTGGCTGGTGCTCAGCGCGCTGCTGTGAGCGCGGGCGCCGCCGTCAGTGCTTCTTGGCAGCGCGGCGCAGCTGCAGGATCCGGACCCCGCCGACCAGCCCCATCACCAGGGCACCGGCGATCACCGACAGCAGCACGGTGACTCCGAGCGGCAGCGACAGACTCCAGAACAGCAGCTCGACTTCCACCTGATCCAGATTCTGGATGATGAAGACCAGCAGGACGATGCCGATGATCGCGGCGGCGAGCAGCGCCGTCCAGGTGTAGCCGGTGCGCGATTTCGGCAGCGCGGTCTTACCGGGCCGGGCCGGGGCGGTGGCATCCGGTTCGCCGGTCGGCGGGGTCGGCTTCGCGGGATCGGCCGCATTGCCCGGATCGGGTGTGTGTTCGGGGTTGTGCGCCATCCTTCGATCATCGCCGATACCGGCGTTCCGGGCCGGGATCGGCGCGCTGTGGCTTCGCGATCCGGGGCGGGCGCGGCGGAACGGACGGTGTTTGGGAGAATGGACGAATTATGGCCTCCCTGCCCCTCGTCTTCGATGCCCCCCGCCGTGGTATGCCGCCGCGGCATCTCGCCGACCTGGATGCCGATCAGCGTCGCGAGGCGGTGCAGGAGCTGGGGCTGCCCAAGTTCCGGGCGGATCAGCTGGCCCGGCAGTACTACGCCCGGTTGCAGGCCGACCCGGAGCAGATGACCGATCTGCCGGCCGCGGTCCGGGAGCAGATCGGCAGCGCACTGTTCCCCCCGCTGCTCGACGTGGTCCGGCATATCACTTGCGACGACGGCGACACCCGCAAAACTCTGTGGCGGGCCGGTGACGGCACGCTGCTGGAGAGTGTGCTGATGCGGTACGCCGACCGCAACACCCTGTGCATCTCCAGCCAGGCCGGCTGCGGGATGGCCTGCCCGTTCTGCGCGACCGGCCAGGGCGGGCTCGACCGAAACCTGTCCACCGCGGAGATCGTCGACCAGGTGCGCGCGGCGGCGGCCGCGCTGCGCGACGGCGCGGTGCACGGCGGCCCGGGCCGGCTGTCCAATATCGTGTTCATGGGGATGGGGGAGCCGCTGGCCAACTACAAGCGGGTGGTGAGCGCAGTCCGCCGGATCACGGCGCCGGCGCCGGACGGGTTCGGGATCTCGCAGCGCAATGTGGTGGTGTCCACCGTCGGCCTCGCTCCTGCCATCCGCAAGTTGGCCGACGAGGACCTGTCGGTCACCCTGGCAGTCTCACTGCACACTCCCGACGACGAACTACGCGACACCTTGGTTCCGGTGAACAACCGGTGGCCGGTGTCGGAGGTGCTCGACGCCGCGCGCTACTACGCGGACCGGTCCGGTCGTCGTGTTTCGATCGAGTATGCCCTGATCCGCGACATCAACGATCAGCCGTGGCGGGCCGACATGCTCGGTGAGAAGCTGCACAAGGCGCTGGGGTCGCGGGTGCATGTGAACGTGATTCCGTTGAATCCGACGCCGGGTAGCAAGTGGGATGCCAGTCCGAAGCCGGTCGAACGGGAGTTCGTGCGGCGGGTGAATGCCCAGGGGGTGCCGTGTACGGTGCGCGATACCCGGGGGCAGGAGATCGCGGCGGCCTGCGGGCAGCTCGCCGCCGAGGAGTGACGGCGGCGGTCAGGCCGCGGTCGCCCGCAACTGCGCGGGTTCCCGCAGGATGACGGTGGCGTAGCCGACGGTGATCCAGCCCTGCCGTTCGAAATCCTTCAGGATCTTGTTCAGCGATTGGCGCTGGACGCCGAGCATTGCAGCCAGGGTCCGCTGGGTCAGCGGTACGGTGCCGTCCACTGCTTCGTCCAGGAGCAGTTGGGCCACCTGGACGGTCAGTGAGCGGCCCAGCATCGTGACCATCCGGTGCTGGCTCGCGGCGAGCCGCTGGGCGACGCTGGCCAGCCAGCGCCGGGCCAGCGGCAGGCTGTCGACCAGCAGCGCTTCGAAGTCGCGCAGCGGCAGGACCAGGGCCATGACATCGTCGAGGGCATGTCCGGTATAGGGCATGGCCACATCGAGGAGACATTCGACATCGCCGATGACATCGCCGGGGCGCAGCACGCCGGCCACCGCCCGGCGCGGTCGTCCCGCGCTCTTCGACAGTTCGATCCGGCCGTGCCGGACGATCCAAACGCCCACGGCCGGTGTGCCTTCGGCGAAGAGGGCGGCACCGCGCTCGAACAGCCTGGGCTGCAACGACCCGGCCAGGGCGGCGACATCGTCGGGGCCGAGCGCGGTGCGGCCACGACCCACGTACCGGGCCACCCAGGCAGCATGCCGGGCGGTGGCTTCGGCCGGGGCCGCGGCGGCGAGCAGAGCGGCCGGGTCCTCGTAGGCCGGAGCGGTTCGAATGGTCGACATCGTCGTTCACTTCTTCTGTTTCGGGGCGATTGTGGGTATACCGGCACGCCGACGGACCGGGTGTCGCCCGGTGGGCAGCGGATGCCGAGACGCTGAGCTCGGCCGGGAATCCCCCCCGGACCGTGCGGGCCGGTCGGACCGGCAGCGCGGGCGGGCGTGAATCAGGCGGGTGCCCGTCGTCGCCGGGTCCTGGCTCCCGCCCCGGTCAGGGGGTGGGGCGAACCGGTGGGCGAACGGCCGCTCGAGGTGTCGCAGGGGAAACGCAGGGGCCCGCCGGAGCCGGTGGGAGAGCGGTCACAATGAGGTGTCATTCGATTTCCACCGTCGTGCAGAGGGCCGGAGAGGGTGGACGCCGCAGTTGCCTCGTCGAAATCGCCACGCCCCGCCTTCGCGGTCCGAACGTATGATGTTGCTTTTCTCCGCACCCCGACCTGCCGAGAAAATGTCTGTTTTGTCCCGTTGTTCCATGAGCCGTTCTGTGGGCTGTTCCTACGCTACCGCGAGTTCTTCTGGACGAACGACTCAAAGCCACAACGATAGTAAGCACCCGGGCAGCCGGCGGGCAATCAACGAATCGGCAACATTCGCGGCGCGCCTGCCGAACCCGCCCCATCCGGAGTGTGTCGCCTCGCGGACATTCTGCTGCGTTCCTTCGTAAACCTCTGCGTATCTTTCGGAGTGGACTGATCGACGGGCCACGGGGGTCCAGGCGGCCCGAGGCTTCCTCCGGATCCGGCCACGACGTATCCATGGAGGTCAGCGATGATCGAACCCAGCGACCACCTCGACATCGGTGCGGAGTGTGTCGACCGGGCCCCGGAGTCGTCCGCGGTGCTTCCGCTGACCGCGGCCCAGCGCGGCATCTGGTTCGCCCAGCACCTCGCCGGTTCGTCGCCGATCTCGGTGGCGCAGTACGTCGACGTGCACGGCGCCCTGGAACCGGACCTGCTCGCCGAGGCCTGCCGGACCGCGGCCCTCGAATTCGGCTCGGGCTATCTGCGGTTGCTCGAGGTGGACGGCGAACCCCGGCAGATCGTCGACCCCGACCTGGTGCCGGCTGTTTCGGTCCTGGATCTGCGGTCCGAGCCGGACCCGGTCGGAACCGCCCATCGGATGATGGTCGACGACTACTCCGCACCGCTGGACCTGCTGCGCGAACGCCTGATGACCAGCATCATCTTCTGCGTCGGACCGGACCACTACCTGTGGTACCAGCGTGCCCACCACATCGCGCTGGACGGATTCGCCGCGGTCACGGTGCTGCACCGGATGACCGAGTTGTACAACTCCTGGATCGCCGGGGAGCGGCCGCCGGCGTCGAAGGCGGCAGATCTCGGCCGGATCGTCGAACAGGACCTCGGGTACCGGGAGTCGGAACGGTTCCACAACGACCGCAGCTACTGGACCGAGCACCTGGCCGGCGCTCCGCCGGTGGTGAGCCTCGGCGGGCGGGTCGGCAAGCCGACCGTGCACCCGGAATTGATCAGCGAGGCCCTGCCGGACGATACGGCTGCGCTGCTGGACCGGACGGTGGCCGACCGCGGCACCAGCGTGACACCGATCGCGGTGGCGGCCTTCGCCGCCTATCTGGCCCGGATGACCGGAAGTGACGAGGTGCTGCTGAGCCTGCCGGTCTCCGGGCGGCACTCCGCGGTGCTGCGCCGCTCCGGCGGGATGATCGCGAACGTGGTGCCGCTGCGCGTAGCGGTCACCGGCCGCGGCGTCGGCGCACTGATCGATGCCACCCAGGGCGAGCTGACCGGTGCGCTGCGGCGGCAGCGCTACCGGCAGGAGGACATCTTTCGGGATATGGGCATCGCCCGGGACGAAACGGCCTCGTTCGGTCCCGCCGTGAATCTCATGATGGTGGAGAACGAAGTCGTTCTGGGTGGGACCATCGGGACCCTGCACGTATTGACTTCCGGCCCTACCGCGGATCTGTTCGTCAATATCTATCCGGGTGCCGGCAAACGCAGCACACATATCGATTTTCAAGGCAATCCGAACGTTTACACCCCCGCCGAATTGGGTGGACATCATCGCCGCTTCCTGAATTTCCTGCACGATTTTCTGGCCGGATCGCCGGAAAACCGGGTGGATGAAATTCCGTTGCTCACCGAATCGGAACGGACTGCGCTGGTGCCGGTGCGGGGGCGCGGCGCGACCACCACCCGCACGCTGCCGGACATCCTGAGCGACGGTGCCCGGCGGCACCGGACCGCGGCTGCGGTGTACACGGCGGGGCGGACGGTCACCTACGGTGAACTCGCCGACGAGTCCGGCCGGTGGGCCCGGCATCTGATCGCCCTCGGCTGCGGGCCGGGTACGGCGGTGGCGATCGTGCTGCGGCGTTCGTACGAATCGGTGCTCGCGGCGTGGGCGGTCGCCGCCACCGGCGCCGCGATCGTCCAGGTGGACCCGGACTATCCGGCCGAGCGCATTGCCCACATCCTCGCCGACAGCGATGCGGCAGCGGTGATTTCGGTCGCGGCGCGGCGCGACAGACTGCCTCGGCAGCTGTCGCCGGTGCTGCTCGACGAGCCGGCCCGCCGGGCCGAGATCGCAAGCCTGCCTGCGGGTCCGGTGTCCGACCGGGACCGGATTCGGCCACTGCGATCGGCGCACCTCGCCTATCTCACCTACACCTCCGGGTCGACGGGCACGCCGAAGGGAGTCCAGATCACCCATGCCGGACTCGCGAACCTGATCGCCGACCGTACCGCCGCCTACGGCGTGGACCCGGAATCGCGGGTGTCCTATGCGCTTTCCCCGAGCTTCGACGCCGCGATGGAACAGTTCCTGATCTGCTTCGCCAACGGGGCCACCCTGGTGGTCGTGCCCCCGGAGGTGATCGGCGGCGAACCGCTGGCCCGGGTGCTCGCCGACGCTCGGGTCAGCCATCTCACGCTCACTCCCGCCATGCTGGCCACCGTGGATCCCCGAGCGGTGCCGTCGGTGCGGGTGGTGGCGGTGGGCGGCGATGTCTGCGCCCCGGGTGTCATCCGGCGGTGGGCGCAGCAGTCGATACTGCACAACGAATACGGCCCCACCGAGACCACGATCACCGTGGCCGGGGCGCGCCTGCAGCCGGGGTGCGGTGCCCGGATCGGGACGCCGGTGCGGGGCGCGGCGGCGGTGGTGCTGGACCGGCGGCTGCACCCGGTCCCGGTCGGCACGCCGGGTGAGCTGTATCTGACCGGTCCCGGCGTGGCCCGGGGTTACGCGGGCCGGTTCGGTGAGACCGCCGCGCGGTTCGTCGCCGATCCGCACGGCCGTGCGGGCGACCGGATGTACCGGACCGGCGATATCGTCCGCTGGGTCGGTGACCCCGCCGACTCCGAGCTGGAGTTCGTGGGCCGCAGTGATTTCCAGATCAAGATCCGCGGCTATCGGATCGAGCCCGGGGAGATCGATACCGCCCTGGCCGGGCACGAGGCCGTCGACCGGTCGGTGACCGTACCGGTGCGGAACAAGGCCGGGACGACCGTCCTGGCGACCTACGTGGTGCCGATCCGGGGCCGCCGGATCGATCCGGGCGAACTGCAGCGCTTCGCCGCCGGAGCACTGCCCGCACACCTGGTTCCGTCGGTGGTCGTGCCTTTGGATACGTTGCCGCTCAATGCCTTCGGCAAGCTGGATCGCTCGGCGCTGCCCGAACCGGACTTCACCGGTCCGGTGACCGGCCGACCGGCCCGCACGGCGCGGGAGCGACTGGTCGCGGAGCTGTTCGCCGAGGTGCTCGGGGTACCGGCACCCGGCGCCGAGGACAGCTTCTTCGCCCTCGGCGGGGACAGCATCCTGTCGATTCAGCTGGTGGCCCGGGCGAAGTCGGCCGGGCTGGTGTTCTCGACCCGGGAGGTGTTCGACCACAAGACGGTCGCCGGTCTCGCGGCGGTCGCCACGGATGTGGCGGAGAATACCCGGCCGGCCGAACTACCCGGCGGTGGTATCGGTGCGCTACCGCTGACCCCGATCATGCACGCCATGGTGGACCGCGGCCGGTTCGATCGGTTCGCCCAGGCCGCGCTGGTGCGGTTACCGGACGGCATCGATCGGGCCGGGCTGGTGGCGGTCACCCAGCATCTGCTCGACCGTCACCCCATGCTCCGGGCGGTCCTGCGCGCCGGTGATTCCGGTGGCTTCGATCTGGAAGTCCGGCCGCCCGGCGCGGTCTCGGCTGCCGATGTCGTGGTGGAGGTCTGCGCAGATCCGCAGGATCCGGAGGTGGTGAACGAACACCTGCAGGCGGCAGCCGATCGGCTGGACCCGCGCCGCGGAGTGCTGATCCGGCTGGTCCGGATCTCCGGCGGCGCCGAGCCGGGGCTGCTGTGGCTGGTGATCCATCACCTGGCCGTCGATGCCGTGTCCTGGCGGATCCTGCTGACCGATCTCGGCACGGCGTGGTCTCGGCGCGCCACGGGCGCCGAACCGGCAGCCGACCCGCCCGGAACGTCGGTACGTCACTGGGCGCACGGGCTGGCCGAGCAGGCGCCGCAGCGCCGGGCCGCCGAACTGTCCCGATGGCGGGCCGTGCTGGCGCCGGGCGAGCGGCTGCTCGGATCGCGGCGCCTGGATCCGGAACACGACACCGTCGCCACGGCCGGGCGGATCCGGCTCCGGATCCCGGCCGATGTCACCGAGGCCGTCGTGACCCTGCTGCCGGAACGTTTCCACGGCAATCCCAACGACGGGTTGCTGACCGCGCTGGTACTCGCGCTCGGTCAGTGGCGGCGGCGTCGAGGTACCGCGGACGGCAGCGAGCTGGTGGCACTGGAAGGGCACGGCCGGGTGGAGCAAGCCGTTGCGGGAGCGGATCTGAGCAGCACGGTGGGCTGGTTCACGGCGCGGTTCCCGGTCCGGATCGATATGACCGACACCGATATCGACGAAGCGTTCGCCGGAGGTGCCGCCACGACCCGGGCGATCCGGCAGACGAAGGAGCAGCTGCGCGCCGTACCGGACCGCGGCATCGGCTACGGTGTGCTGCGCTATCTGGACCCGGTGGGCGCCGCCGAACTCGGCGCCTTCCCGGAACCGCAGATCAGCTTCAACTATCTGGGCCGGACCGGCACACACGCCGGCCCCTGGGCACCGGCCACCGGCCGGTCGGCCCTCACCGCGACCAGCGATCCGCAGATGGCGCTGCCCGCGGTACTCGATATCAACGCCCTGGTCGAGCCGGGCGCCGACGGGCCGGAGCTCGAAGCGACCTGGGATTTCGCCACCGGTGTGCTCGACGCCGAGGCCGTCGACGAACTCGCCGGGTTGTGGTTGCTCGCCCTGCACGCATTGGCCGGCCATCTCCGGCGGGATGCGGCCGGCGGCTTCACCCCGTCCGATTTCGCGCTCACCGCCGTCACCCAGGCCGATCTGGACCGCTGGCAGCAGGAATACCCGGCGATGACCGACGTGTGGCCGCTCACGGCGCTGCAGGCCGGACTGCTGTTCCATGCGAACTACGCCGCCGACGCCGCCGACGGGTACACGGTGCAGGCCCGGCTGACCTTGTCCGGTGCGGTCCGGCCGGACCGGATGCAACGCGCCGCGCAGGCGCTCATCGACCGGCACGACAGTCTGCGCACCGCATTCGTCTCCGGCGTCGACGGGCCGCACCAGATCGTGCTCGGCCAGGCCCCGGTGGACTGGCACCAGTCGGATATCAGCGGGATCGCCGACCCCGCGGCCCGGGACCGGGAACTGCAGCGGCTGGCGACAGCGGCCTGCGCGCCGTTCGACGTGACGCAGCCGCCGCTGGTGCGTTTCCGGCTGGTGCACACCGGCCCCGACGAGTTCCGGCTGCTGATCACCAACCACCACATCGTGCTCGACGGCTGGTCGATGCCGCTGCTGGTGCAACAGTTGCTCGACCTGTACCTGTCCGACGGGGAGGCCACCGAACTCGCCCCGGCCCATTCGTACCGGGACTACCTGCACTGGTTGCACACCCGGGACCGGTCGGCCGCGGCCGCGGCCTGGCAGGCGGCGCTCGCCGGAATCGAGGAGCCCACGCTGGTCACCGGTGAACCCGATCGCACCGTCGCCGCGCAGAGCGGCGAGGTCACCCGGCAGCTGGATAGTGCGACCACGGCGGCGATCCGCGATCTCGGGCGGTCGTACGGGATCACAGCCAACACCACGGTGCAGACGGCCTGGGCCCTGCTGCTCACCGTGTTGTCCGGCCGTTCGGACGTGGTCTTCGGCAATACGGTGTCGATCCGGCCGCCGGAACTCCCCGGTATCGAGCACCTGGTCGGACTGTGCGTCAACACCCTGCCGGTCCGGGTCCGGGCCAACCCGGGCGAATCGGTGCTCGACCTGCTCGTCCGGGTGCAGTCCGAGCAGGTCGCGATGCTGGACCAGCAGCATATCGGCCTGGCCGAGTTGCAGCGGGCGGCCGGGGTCGGGGAGCTGTTCGACACCGTCACGGTGCTCGAATCCTATCCGCTGGATCGGGACGGACTGGCCCACCACCTGGGCCGGGCCGGGCTACGGCTGCGCGAAATCACCGCCACCGACGCCACGCCGTATCCGCTCAGCCTGCAGGTGACGCCGCCGCGGCCGAGTCCTGGCGCGGCCGCCGAGCCGGGCACCGGCGACACCTACACGGTGGCCCTGCGTTTCGCCACCGATCGCTTCGGCGACCGGGAGGCGCGGGAGCTGCTGGACCGCTTCGAACGCATCCTCCGGCAGCTCGTGGCCGATCCGCACGGTGCGGTCGCCGCCGTGTCCGCGCACCCCCCGGCACAACGGGACGAGTTGCTCGCCGTGCACGGCCCGGCCGCAACGCCGCCCCGCACCCTGCCCGAGATTCTGTCCGCGACCGCCGCCGCCCGCCCGGCGGCCGTCGCCGTCCGGTTCGGCGCCACCAGCCTGACCTACCGGGAGCTGGCCCGCCGGGCCACCGATCTGACGCGGGTGCTGGCCGGCCGCGGTGCCCGGCCGGGCGAGCTCGTCGCGGTGGTGGTGCCGCGGTCACTGGAACTGATCGTGGCGATCTGGGCGGTGGCCGGGACGGGTGCCGCCGTGCTGCCCCTGGACCCCGGCAATCCCACCCGGCGGCTGGCCGAGCTGCTGGCCGATTCCGGTGCCGCGCTGGGCGTGACGACCGCCGACGTCGCGGTCCGGCTGCCGGGCGGCTCGGAGTGGGTGGTGCCGGGCGCGGAACCGGTCCCGGTGACGAGCCCACCGGCCGCACAGCGTCTTCCGGCGCTCGACGACCCGGCGTACCTGATCTACACCTCGGGATCGACCGGCCGGCCGAAAGCGGTGCGGGTCGGTCATCGCGGGCTCGGCGATCTGGTGGCCGCCCAGGCGGAGTCCTTCGCCGCCGGCCCCGGCGCGGCGGTCCTGCAGGTCGCTTCCCCGGGCTTCGACGCCTGCCTGTCCGAACTGCTGCTGGCCCACGCCGCCGGGGCCTGTCTGGTAGTGGCGCCGCCGCATGTCTACGGTGGCCCCGACCTGGAGAACCTGCTGCGCGCGGCGCAGGTGACCCACGCGATCATCACGCCGTCCGCGCTGGCCACGATGGACCCCGCGGGCCTGCCCGCGCTGACCACGCTCGCCGTGGTCGGCGAAGCCACCGGCGCGGATCTGGTGGCGCGCTGGGCCCCGGGCCGCCGGCTGATGAACCACTACGGCCCGACCGAGTGCACGATCTGGGCCACCGGGACCGACCGGCTGCGGCCCGAGACCCCGGTCACCATCGGCGGCCCGATCCGCGGTACCTCGGTGGCGGTGCTCGATCACTGGCTGCGGCCGGTACCGGCCGGGGTGGTCGGCGAGTTGTACATCGGCGGGAACAGCCTCGCCCAGGGCTATGCGGACCGCCCGGCGGTCACGGCGGCCCGGTTCGTCGCGAACCCCGGATCGCCGGCCGGTGATCGGATGTATCGCACCGGCGACCTGGTCCGCTGGGTGCGGACCGGGACCGGACCGGAACTCGAGTACCTGGGCCGCGCCGATCAGCAGGTCAAGATCCACGGCCAGCGCATCGAACCGGGTGAGGTCGACGCCCACCTGCTGCGCCACCCGGAGGTGGCGCAGGCCGCGACGGTCGCCCAGCCCGGCCCGGCCGGGGAGCCGATCCTGGTGTCCTACGTCGTCGCCGCTCCCGAGACGACCGTGGATGCCGAACGGCTGCGCGCCGATCTGACTGCGTCGGTCCCCGGCCATCTCACGCCGGCGGCCGTCGTCGAACTGGCTGCGCTGCCCCGGACGCCGGCGGGCAAAATCGACCGGCAGGCGTTGCGGCGACTGATCTTCCGGCCCGCGGACCGCGGCGGCCGGGCCCCGGCCACCAGCCGCGAACGACTGCTCGCGAAGCTGTTCGCGGAGGTCCTCGGGGTGGACCGGGTCTGGGCGGACAGCAACTTCTTCGCCCTCGGCGGCGACAGCATCGTCTCCATGCGGCTGGTGGCCCGGGCGCGCGCTGCCGGGCTGTACCTCACCCCGCGTGATGTCTTCGAAGGCAAGACCGTGGCCGCGGTGGCTGCCGCCGCCCGAGGGGAGGCGGCAGCGGGCGAACTGCCGGCGGGCCCGGTGTCGGAATCATCCCGATCGCCGGAGATGTCCCGACCACCGCAACCGGCCACCGAGTTTCGGCTCGTCGACCTGCGCGCTGCCGATATCGACCGGCTCCGCACCCGGTATCCGGGCCTCATCGATGTCTGGCCGCTCGCCCCGATGCAGTCGGGCATCCACTTCCACGCGGCCTACACCGACGGCTCCGCCGACGGGTACACCGTGCAGTCGGTGATCGGGCTGTCCGGCAGTGTCGACGCCGACCGGCTGCGCCGGGCCGCGCAGACAGTGCTCGACCGGCACGATGTGCTGCGGGCCGCGCTCGTCGACACGGCGGCCGGGCCCTGCCAGGTGGTGCTCGACCATGTCGACGTGGTGTTCTCCGAGATCGATCGAACCGGTGCGGCCGGCCCGGTGCCGGAGCCGGATGTAGCGCAGCTGGCCGCGGCGGACGTCGCCGCCGGGTTCGACCTGTCCGCACCGCCACTGATCCGGTTCACCCTGATCCGGTCGGCACCGCAGGAGTTCCGGCTGTTGATCACGAATCACCACATCCTCCTGGACGGCTGGTCGATGCCGCTGCTGATGCGCGAGCTGCTGACCGCGTACGCCGCACCCGCCGATCCGCAACTGCGGGTTCCCGCGCCGTCCTTTCGGGACTTCCTGGACTGGTCGGCCCGGCGCGATCGGGCCGCGGCGACGGCCGCGTGGCGGCAGGTCTGTGCCGGCATCGACGGGCCGACCCGGGTCGCCCGCGGCGCCCGTCCGGCGCGGCCGGTCACCGGGGAGATCACCGCGGAGCTACCCGCATCCGGCCTGGCGGCGTTGCGCGCCGTGACCGCCGACGCCGCCGTCACCCTCAACACGGCGGTCGCCGCGGCCTGGGCGCTGAACCTGCGGATACTGACCGGCGAGACCGATGTACTGTTCGGGTCCGCGGTCTCCGGCCGCCCGCCCGAACTGCCCGGGGTGGACCGCACCCTGGGGATGTTCCTCAACACGATTCCGGTGCGGGTGCGACTGCGGCCCGGCGAACCGCTGTGCGAGTTGCTGACCCGGATCCAGCAGCAGCACGCGAACACGCTGGACCACCACCATCTCGGGCTGGCCGACATCCATCGGGCGGTGGGAGTGCCCGAACTCTTCGATACCGCGGTGGCCTTCCAATCGTTCCCGGTCGACCGGGCGGCACTGCAGCAGCATGTGGAATCCGCCGGGCTCCGGGTCACCGAGGTCACCGGATCCGACGCCACCCCGTATCCGCTGAGCCTGGTGGTCGCACCGCAGTACCCGGGGGCGGGCGCGGAGCCGGGGCTGCAGATCACGCTGCGGTTCTTCACCGACGAGTTCACCCACCCGCAGGCCCACCGGATCCTGGATCGGTTCCTGGAACTCCTGCACCGGATCGCGGCCGATCCGCAGCTGTGCCCCGCGGGGCTGGCGATCGGCGACGGACAGGAGCCGGTCCGGCCCGCCCGGTACCCGGCCGGTGGGATTCCGGCGACGCTGGACCGGATCCTGGCGGCATCGGCCGCCGCGGCGCCCGATGCGGTCGCGGCGGTTTGTGCCGACGCCACCGTGACCTACCGGCGCCTCGACGCGCTGTCCAACCGGCTGGCCCGGCTGCTGCTGCACCGCGGCATCGGGCCGGAGGACGTCGTCGCGGTGGCGCTGCCGCGCTCGCTGGCCGCGGTGGTGACGATCTGGGCGATCGGCAAGACCGGTGCCGCATTCCTGCCCGTCGATCCGAAACTGCCGTCGGGCCGGATCGAATTCCTGCTGGCCGATTCGCAGGCGGCGCTCGGGGTGACCACCGCCGCCGTGCGGGGCCAGCTCCCGGACGCCGTGGACTGGCAGCTCGTCGACGAACCGGCCCCGCTCTATGCGCTCGATTCCGCGTCGGTGGCGCCGGTGACCGACGCCGAGCGCGGTGCACCGATCCGGCCCGATCAGCTTGCGTACCTGATCTACACCTCGGGATCCACCGGGACGCCGAAGGGAGTGCAGGTGACCCACCGCGGCCTGCCCGCCGTGGTCGCGGCGCAGCGCCGGATGCTCGGGGTGGACCACACGTCGGCGGTCCTGCAGGTCGCCGCACCGAGTTTCGACGCCTCGCTCTTCGAACTGCTGATGGCGCACGGTTCCGGCGGCCGGCTGGTGGTCGCGCCGCCCGATGTGTACGGCGGCCCCGAACTGGCGGATCTGCTGCGGCGCGAACGGGTCACACACACCGTGATCACGCCGTCGGCACTGGCCACCGTCCCGCCGGACGGGCTCGACGGATTGCGGCTGCTGGCGACGGCCGGGGAGCCGGTCGGCCGGGAACTGGTCGAGCGCTGGGCGCCCGGCCGCATCATGGTCGACCTCTACGGACCGAGCGAATGCACCATCTGGGCTACCGGCAGCACGCCCCTCGCACCCGGCACGCCGATCACCATCGGCCGCCCGGTGGGTCCGGTCGCGGCCGTGGTCCTCGACACCTGGCTGCGGCCGGTGCCCGCCGGTGTCGCCGGCGAGCTGTACCTGTTCGGCACCGGCCCGGCGCGTGGCTATGCGCACCGGGCCGGGACCGGCGCGGCACGATTCGTTGCTTGCCCGTTCGGCCCGCCGGGAACCCGGATGTACCGGACCGGTGACATGGTCCGCTGGAATGCCGACGGATGCCTGGAATTCCTGGGCCGCAACGACTTCCAGGTGAAAGTGCGCGGTCTGCGGGTGGAGCCCGGTGAGATCGACGCGGTCCTCGGCGCGCGCCGCGAGGTGGCCTTCGCGGTGACGGTACCGCGGGGTGAGCCACCGGCCCTGGTGTCCTATGTGGTGCCGGAAGCGGGGATGCAGGTCTCCGGTACGCAGCTGCGGACAGTGCTGGCCGAGATGCTGCCGTCGTATCTGGTGCCGGCGGCGGTGGTGGTGCTCGCCGAGGTCCCGCTGACCGCGAACGGCAAGCTCGATCGTGACCGGCTGCCGGAACCGGATCGTGTGGTGGCCGCCTACCGGGCGCCGGCCTCGTGGTTGGAAGGGGTGGTCGCCCGGGCCTACGAAGAGGTACTCGGCGAACATCGGGTGGGTGCCGATGGTGACGGCTTCGCCGGTGTGGCTCGGGACGGCTTCGCCGTGGGGGCCGATGACGACTTCTTCGCGCTCGGCGGCGATTCGCTCAGTGCCGCCCTGGTGGCGGCGCGAATCGGCGCGGCGCTGAATGCACGGGTCCCGGTGCGTGCGGTATTCGAAGCGCCGGTCGTCGCGGCGCTGGCGGCGTGGGTTCAGGATCTGCGCGGCACTCGCCGGGTGGCCCTGACCGCGGGGGTGCGGCCGGAGGTCGTACCGCTGTCGCCCGCCCAGCAGCGAATGTGGTTCCTGAACCGATTCGAAACGGGTTCGGCCGCGTACAACATCCCGGTACTGCTGCGGTTGTCCGGCCGGCTGGATATCGACGCACTGGCCGCCGCCCTGCAGGACGTGATCGCCCGGCACGAGGTGCTGCGCACCGTCTATCCGGAAACGGCCGGTGAACCACGCCAGCAGGTGCTGGCCGTTCCCGAATCCGGGGTGGCCCTGGAACGGATCCCGGCCGGGGCGGGGACCGTCGACGCGGCGGTGGCCGAATTCGTCTGCCGTGGTTTCGATGTCACCGAGCAGGTCCCGGTGCGGATCGGGTTGTTCGACGCCGGTGCGGCCGAGTACCTGCTCGCGCTGGTGGTGCACCACATCTCCGGCGACGGGTTCTCGATGGCGCCGCTGGCCCGCGACGTGGTGGCGGCGTACGCGGCCCGGATGACCGGGCAGGCGCCCGGATGGGACCCGCTGCCGGTGCAGTACGCCGACTACACACTCTGGCAGCGGGAGGTGCTGGGCGCGGCGGACGACCCGGACTCGCTGCTCGCCGGGCAACTGGACTTCTGGCGGACGACGCTGGCCGATGCGCCGGACCGGCTGGAGTTGCCGGCCGACCGGCCCCGGCCCGCGGTGGCCTCCCTGGCAGGCGGCCGGGTACCGCTGGACATCGAGCCGGAACTGCATGCCCGGCTGGTGGCGCTGGGCCGGTCCCGGGGGACCTCGCTGTTCATGGTGCTGCACGCGGCGCTGGCCGTGGTCCTGACCCGGCTGTCCGGCACTCCGGATGTGGTGGTGGGCACCCCGGTCGCGGGCCGGGGCGAACCGGGACTCGACGATCTGGTGGGGATGCTGGTGAACACCCTCGCCCTGCGCACCCGGGTGGCCGCCGGCGAGTCGTTCGAGGATCTGCTGGCCCGCACCCGGGACACCGACCTGCAGGCCTTCGACCACGCCGATGTGCCGTTCGAACGGGTGGTGGAGGAGCTGGATCCGGAACGGTCCGCGGCGCAGCATCCGGTGTTCCAGGTGGCACTGGCCTTCCAGAACCTGGCGCCGGTGGAGGTGGAACTGCCCGATGTGGTGGTGTCCCGGGCCGATGCGGACACCGGGATGTGCCAATTCGACCTCCAGTTCGCGATATCGGACAGCTATGCCGCCGACGGTGCCGCACAGGGCATCTCCGGCGTCCTGACCTATGCGCGGGACCTGTTCGACGAGAACACCGCCGCGGGCTTCGGGCAGCGCCTGGTCCGGGTGCTGCGGGCCGTCGCCGACGATCCCGCCCGCGCCGTCGGCGACCTGGACTGGCTGTCTCCCGCGGAACGGGCCGACCTGGTGTCACGGATCGGGACCCGGCCGACCGGCCGGGCACCGCTTCCACAGCTGCTGCCGGAGGTGCTCGACGATGCGGTGCAGCGCAACGGTGCCGGACCGGCAGTGCTGGCGGGCCCGGTGGAGCTGTCCTACGCCGAACTCGACGAACGGTCGAATCGGCTGGCCCACTGGCTGATCCGGCGCGGTGCCGGACCCGAGGAGCTGGTGCTGGTGGCCGCCCCCCGGTCGGTGGCCGCCGTGGTGGCCTGGTGGGCCGTGGTCAAATCGGGTGCCGGGTTCGTGCCGGTGGATCCGGCCTACCCGGCCGGGCGGATCCGGCAGATGGTGTCGGAATCCGGTGCCGTACTGGGGGTCACGGTATCGGACGCCCGATCCGCCCTGCCCGGGGCGGTGGACTGGTTCGTGCTCGACGACGGAGCGGATGCCGCCCGGCTCGCCGAGATGCCCGGGACCGCGGTCACCGATGCCGACCGGCGGCGGCCACTGCGCGGTACGGACGTGGCGTACATGATCTTCACCTCCGGCTCGACCGGGATACCGAAGGGCGTGGTCGTCACGCACACCGGGGTCACCGATTTCGTCGCCGCGCACCGGGCCGACCCCACCCTCGGGCCGGACGCCCGGGTGCTGCAGTTCGCCTCACCGTCCTTCGACGCCTCACTGCTGGAGATCCTGTGGGCGGTCAGCGGTGCGGCGGCCTCGGTGGTGGCGCCGGCCGGACTGTTCGGCGGTGACGAACTGGCCGAGTTCCTGCGGGACCGGCGGATCACCCATGCGTTCGTGACCCCCGCGGCCCTGGCCTCCGTCGACCCGGCCGGGCTGGACGAACTGCGGGTGGTGCGGTCCGGCGGCGAGGCGGTGCCGGCCGATCTGGTCACGCGCTGGTCGGGTACCGATACCGCGGGCCGGCGGGAGTTCGGGGTGCTGTACGGCCCGACCGAGACCACCATCCTCGCCACCGCAACCGGTGGGATCGCTCCCGACGAGCGGGTGTCGATCGGCACCCCGCTCCCCGGCCTGCAGGCCCTGGTACTGGACGACCGGTTGCAGCCGGCGCCGATCGGCGTGGCGGGCGAACTGTATCTGGCGGGCGCGGCGGTTGCGCGCGGGTACGCCCACCGGCTGGGGTTGACCGCGGCGCGGTTCGTGGCCTGTCCGGTCGGCGCACCGGGCGACCGGATGTACCGCACCGGTGATGTGGTCCGGTGGAATACCGACGGAGAACTGGAGTTCGTGGGGCGCAAGGACTTCCAGGTGAAGGTCCGTGGCTACCGGGTGGAGCTGGGCGAGATCGACGCGGTACTGGGCGCCCGCGCGGATGTGCGTTTCGCGGCGACCGTACCGCGCGCCGACGGCGACGGGCCGACGCTGCTGGTGTCCTATGTCGTTGCCGCGGCCGGTGCCCGGGTGTCGGGGGAGCAGCTGCGTTCGGCGCTGGCGGCGGTACTGCCCGGGTACATGGTGCCGGCGGTGGTGATGATTCTCGACGAGATCCCGCTCTCCCCGAACGGCAAACTCGACCGGTCGGCCCTGCCCGAACCGGTGTTCCGGGCGCGCCCGTTCCGGGCACCCGCCTCGCCCGTGGAGGAGATCGTGGCAGCGGTGTTCGCCGAGGTGCTGGGCATCGATCGCGCGCTGGGCGCCGACGACGGGTTCTTCGACCTGGGCGGTAACAGCCTGTCCGCCACCCGGGTCGCCGCCCGGCTGGGCGCCGCGCTGGACACTCGCATCCCGGTCTCGCTGATCTTCGAGGCACCCGGCGTGGCCCGGCTGGCGGCGCGAGCCGAATCGCATACCGGAACCGGGCGGGCGCCGCTGACCGCTCAGGCGCGGCCGGACCGCATTCCGCTGTCGTCGGCGCAGCAGCGGATGTGGTTCCTGAACCGGTTCGAACCGGCCTCGGCGGCCTACAACATTCCGATCGTGCTGCGCCTGTCCGGGCGCCTGGAGGTGGACGCCTTGCGGGCGGCGATCATCGACGTGGTCGCGCGGCACGAGGTGCTGCGGACCATGTACCCGGCCGTGGCCGGTGCGCCGGTGCAGGTGATCGTGCCCGCGGCCGAGGCACTGCCCCGGCTGGAGGTCACCGCGGTCACCGAACCGGAGCTGACCGCGGCTGTTGCCGCCTGCGCCGCAGCGCCGTTCGATCTGACCGCCGAAGTACCGTTCCGGGTGCGGGTATTCGATCTGGGCCCGGGCGAATCGGTGCTGGCCGGCGTGGTGCACCATATCGCCGGGGACGGGTCGTCGATGGGACCGCTCGCCCGGGATCTGATGACGGCGTACGCGATGCGGCTGCACGGCACCGAACCCAGCCGGCCGGCCCTGCCCGTCCAGTACGCGGACTACGCGATCTGGCAGCGCACGGTACTGGGCAGCGACGACGATCCGGACTCCCTGCTGAGCCGGCAGATCGATTACTGGACGGCGCAGCTGTCCGGCCTGCCGGCGTTGCTCACCCTGCCGACCGACCGGCCGCGGCCGCCGGTGCAGTCCTATGCCGGTGCGAGCGTCCCGATCACGATCGACGCCGACCTGCATGCCGGCCTGGCCGGGGTGGCTCGCAGCCACGAGGCCACCTTGTTCATGGTGGTGCATGCGGCCCTGGCGGCCGTGCTGGCCCGGCTCGCCGACACCGGCGATCTGGCCATCGGCACCCCGTACGCCGGCCGCGGCGAACCCGAACTCGACGATCTGGTGGGCATGTTCGTCAACACCCTGGTGCTGCGCACCGAGGTGGCCGGCGGAATGTCGTTCAGCCAGCTGCTCGAACAGGTCCGCCGCACCGACCTGGCCGCGTTCGGGCACGCCGATGTCCCGTTCGAGCGGCTGGTCGAGGAACTGAACCCGGTCCGGTCCACCGCGCACCACCCGATCTTCCAGGTGATGCTGGCCTTCCAGAACCAGGCGTCGGCCGAGTTCGAGCTGCCGGGCCTGTCGGTCACCCAGGTACCCACCGAAACCGGTACCTCGCTGTTCGATCTGCAGGTGACCCTGTCGGATTCCTACGACACCACCGGTGCCCCCGCCGGGATCCGCGGCGTCGTCGGGTATGCGGCCGATCTGTTCGATCCGGCCACTGTCGCCTCCGTGGTGGAACGTTTGCTCTGGCTGCTCGAAGCCGTGGTCGCCGATCCGGCGCAGCCGGTACACGAGGTCGATCTCCTGGACGCCGAGGAGCGCGACAACGTGCTGGTGCGCTGGAACGCGACGAACCACCCGCTGCCACCCGGCGAAACACTCGCCTCGATGTTCGCCACGGCCGCAACCGAGTTCGCCGCCCGTCCGGCGGTGGTGGCCGGTGCGGAATCGGTGACCTATGCCGAGTTCGCGGCCCGGGTGTACCGGCTGGCCCGGTGGCTGATCACCCGGGGTGTCGGCCCGGACGCACTGGTGGCGCTGCGGATGCGGCGTTCGGTCGATCAGGTGGTCGCCATGTACGCGGTGCACGCGGCGGGCGGCGGCTATGTTCCGGTCGATCCGGACCATCCCGACGACCGGATCGACTATGTGCTGCGCATCGCCGATCCGGTGGTGGTGCTCGATTCGCTGGCCGGGCTGGATCTGTCCGGCTTCGCGGCGACCCCGGTCACCGATGCCGACCGGATCGCGCCGCTGCGGCCACACAACACCGCGTACGTACTGTTCACCTCGGGGTCCACCGGACGGCCCAAGGGGGTCACCGTGGAACACCGATCGGTGGTGAATCAGCTGCGCTGGCTGACCGACGCCTTCGGGCTGACCGCCGCTGATGTGGTGTTGCAGAAGACCCCGGCCACCTTCGACGTCTCGGTCTGGGAACTGTTCGCCACCACCGCCGTCGGGGCACGGCTGGTGATCGCCGATCCCGGCGGGCACGCCGATCCGGCCTACCTCGCCGAGATCATCGACGCCGAGCAGGTCACCGTCACGTCCTTCGTCCCCTCCATGCTGGCCGCGTTCGTGCACGCCGCACCCGGCACTGCCCCGGCCGCCCTGCGTGCCCTGCTGGTCGCCGGTGAGGCATTCGGGGCGGATGTCCTGGCCGCGGTGCGGCGCACGCTGCCCGGGGTCGAACTGCACAACCTGTACGGGCCGACCGAGTTCACTCTGCACGCCACCGCGCGTGCGGTGCCCGATGCGATCGCGAACGTCCCGATGGGGACGCCGGTATGGAATGCGCGCGCCTATGTGCTCGACACCCGGTTGTGCCCGGTGCCGCCGGGGGTGGCCGGTGAGCTGTATCTGGCGGGGCCGCAGGTGGCCCGCGGCTACCGGGCGCGCCCGGCGCTCACCGCCGAACGATTCGTCGCCGACCCGTACGACACCGGTGGCCGCCTGTACCGGACCGGCGACCTGGTCCGCTGGACCGCCGACGGTGAGCTGGAATATCTCGGCCGCACCGACCACCAGGTGAAGATGCGGGGGCTGCGCATCGAGCTCGGCGAGATCGAGACCGTGCTCGCCGAGCATGCCACCGTCGCCCGGGCGATCGTGGCCACCCACGCCGCGGGATCGGCCGAACAGCTGGTCGGCTACCTGGTACCGGCCGCGGGTGCCACCGTGGATGTCGAGGCGGTCCGCGACTACGCGGCCGCGGTACTGCCCGACTACATGGTGCCGCCCGCGCTCATGGTGCTCGACAGCGTCCCGCACACCCCGTCCGGCAAGCTGGATCGTGGCCGGTTGCCGGTACCCGCCGCGGTGGCGCGGGAATACCGGGCGCCGGCGTCCGAGCTGGAGGAGCTGGTCGCCGAGGTGTTCGGCCGGGTGCTCGGCCGGGACCGGGTCGGGGCCGACGACGATTTCTTCGCCTTGGGCGGCAATTCGCTGAGTGCGGTGCATGTGGTGAGCGAGCTGAAGAAGGGGCTCGGCTATTCCGTGCCGGTGAGCTGGATGATGTCGGACGCACAGCCTGCCGAGCTCGCCAAGCGGATCGAAACCGGCCTGCGCTCCGACAACGGCGACGACTCCGAGTACACCGCTCTCGGTCTGGATGTCGTGGTGCCGTTGCGCGCCGGCGGGCAGCAGCCGCCGCTGTTCTGCATCCATCCGGCGTCGGGACTGGCCTGGTGCTACCGCACCTTCGGCGAACACCTCGCCGCCGATCGCCCGATCTACGGGATTCAGGCACCGCAACTCGCCGGTGAGGACCCCGGGCCCGAAACGATCGGCGAGCTCGCCGAACGCTACGTCCGGGAGATCCGGGCCGTCCAGCCCGACGGCCCGTACCATCTGCTCGGCTGGTCACTCGGCGGTGTGCTCGCCCATGCCGTGGCCGTCGTGCTGCGGGCCGCCGGCGCGGAGGTCGCATTGCTCGCTCTGCTCGATGCCGAAGTGGACGGTATCGACGCTGCAGCGGTCCCCGATGTCTCGGTCGGTGAGCTGGTCAGCAACCTCGGCCCGGTATTGGGCATCGATTTCGTCCGCCCGGACGCCACCGCCGAGGAGGCCGCCGCCGCGATCCGGCAGCACCTGGGCGACGGGCTCGGCATCGACGCCGGGGTGCTGGAACGTATGGCGGGGGCGTACAACCGGTCGATCCGAGCAGCCGGTAGCTGGCGGCCGCCGGTGCTGGACGGGGATGTCCTGTACTTCACCGCGACCGCCGACCGGCGCCCCGACGCGCTGGGCCACCGCGGCTGGGAACCGGTGGTGCGGGGCCGCATCGTGGACGTCGGCATCGACGTGACCCACCTGGAGATGACCGAACCCCGGGCGGTCGCGCAGATCGCCCGGGTGATCGATGAACGGTTGCGGCGGCGGCCGCTGCTCGCCACGGTGGTGCGCGCCGGCTGAGCCGCCCCGGGCGCGTGCCCGAGGTGTGCTGTGTCGTCGGTTCACTCGCGTGCCCGCTCACGGGGTGACGATCGGGAAGAACGGGTCGGGAGTCTCGAGCAGGCCGAGGAAGGTGGTGAGGACGCTGCGGTCGCCCTCGGCCGGCAGATCGTCGATCCCCTTGCCGGAGAGTGCCTCCAGCAGTTGCGGGCGGGTCAGATGCACGGTGAGGTCGGCGCTGCCGCGCAGCGGCGCCTGTTCGGTCGGGCTGCGATGGGTGACCGCGCCGCGCGAGAGCAGCAGCCGGACCACCCGGTTCTCGTCGGTCAGGTCCCAGTCGATGCGCAGGTCGTGTTCGGCGGCACGGGGGCCGTCGATCCGGACGGCCAGCGAATCGAACAGCATCTCGGTGGTGAGGGCCGCCAGCACCTCGGGATTGTTGGTGTCGAGCTCGGTGCGCGAGACGCCCTCCTGCAACTCCTGGGCACCGACCAGGAAGAAATTGCGCCACGGGCCGTTCTCGGCACCGAAGCCGAGTTCCCGGTACACCTGCGCCAGTGCCTGTTTCGCTCCGACGTGGTCCGGATCGGCGAACACGGCATGGTTGAGCAGGGTGGCGGCGAACCGGAGGTCACCGGCCTCGTGGTATTCGCGGCCCTTGGCCACCAGCGCGTCGACACCGCCGTAGTCGGCCGCGTACCGCTGTGCCGTCTCGACCGGCGGATGCTCCCACAGGTGGGCCGGGTTGCCGTCGAACCAGCCGAGGTAGCGCTGATAGATGGCCTTCACGTTGTGGCTCAGTGAACCGTAGTAGCCGCGATCGGCCCAGACACCGTCGAGCGATGGCGGCAGTTCCAGTTCCTCGGCGGCCTCGGCGCCGTTGAGCCCTCGGTTGGTCAGCCGCAGGGTCTGATCGTGCATGTAGGAGTACATATCGCGCTGGGCGGCCAGCCAGTCGCACCAGCGCTCCCGGCCCCAGGTGGGCCAGTGATGCGAGGCGAAGGCCACATCGGCGCGGTCGGCGAACATCGCGATCGCCTCGTCGAGGTAGCGGGCCCAGATACGGGTGTCGCGGACCAGGGCGCCGCGCAGGGTCAGCACATTGTGCATGTTGTGGGTGGCGTTCTCCGCCATGCACAGTGCGCGACGGTCCGGGAACAGGAAGTTCATCTCGGCCGGTGCCTCGGTTCCCGGGGTGAGCTGGAAGACGATCCGCACCCCGTCGACGACTTCTTCCTGGCCGGTGTGGGTGATGTCGACGGTCGGCGGGATCAGGCTGATGCCACCGGTCGAGGTGGTCATGCCGAGCCCGCAGCCGACCTGGCCGTCGGCGGCCTTCGGCAGGCCTGCTCCGTACATGTAGATCGCGCGGCGGGTCATCGCATTGCCTGCGTACACGTTCTCGCTGACGGCGTGTTCGAGGAATCCGGTGGGGGCCAGGATCGGGACCGGGTCGTGGCCGTGCGGCAGCACCCCGCGGGCGCCGCCGAAATGGTCGGCGTGCGAATGGGTGTAGATCAACCCGGTGACCGGCCGGTCACCGCGGTGTGCCCGGTACAGGGCGAGGGCGGCCGCCGCGTTCTCCACCGAGATCAGCGGGTCGATGACGATCACCCCGCGCTCACCTTCGACCAGAGTCATATTGGACAGGTCCAGGTTGCGCACCTGGTAGATACCCTCGGCCACCTCGTAGAGGCCCTGCTTGGACGCCAACTGCCCCTGCCGCCACAGACTCGGGTTCACGGTGGGCGGGCAGGAGCCACCGAGGAAGTCGTATGCGTCGCCGTCCCACACCACCCGGCCGTCGGCCGCGGTGATCACCGCGGGCTCGAGGGCCGCGATGAAACCCCGGTCGGCGTCCTCGAAGTCCTGCCGGTCGTCGAAGTCGAGCGATGTCGTCATGGTGCACCCCGATCCTGTCAGCCGGAAACCGCCGCCCCTGCTGGGGCGCCGGAGCCGACGCTACGCGCGGCAGCAGGGCGGCGGCTTCACCCGATGCGGGTGATCCCGCGCCGGGGCAGCTACCCGGCGGGATCGACATCGGCGACCGCGGCATCGACGGTCGGGTACACGGGGAACGGCAGCACGCCGTGGTCCACCCGGCGCAGGGTATCCCGGACCTGGCCGAGGTCGTGGGCGAGCCGGAAGTCGATCCGGCGCCGGGCCAGCGCGCGATGCAGTTCGCCGAGCATCCGGCTCGCGGTCACGTCGATGGTGGGGGAGGTACCGGCGTCGAGTACCACGACCCGGGTGCGGTCCCCGATCAGATCGGTGATCCGCTGGGACACGTATTCGGCGTTGGCGAAGAACAATCCGGCCTCGGCCCGGACGACCAGCAGTTCCGGCCGGGTGGCCGGGCCGGGGTGCCGGTGCAGGTCCACCCAGGCCTGGCCCCGGCGGGTCAGCGTGGTGACGTTCGGCCGGGTGACCCGATACAGGAGCAACAGGATGGAGATCACGACGCCGATGGCCAGCCCCGGGAGGGTGCCGAAGACGAGCACGCCGAGCATCGCCGCCATGGCGGCACCGAAGTCGGCACGTGCGGCGAGACCGTAGATGCTGCCCAGCCGGGCCGTCCACACCCGGTACAGCTCGCGCAGGGCGGCGAAGTCGATCAGTTCTACGACGGCGGCGATCACCACCGCCGCCAGCACGGCATCCGGCAACTGCTCGAACAGCCCGGTGAGCAGCAGGAGCGTCAGGACCGTCAAACCGGCGACGATGAGCCCACTGACCTGCGTCTTCGCTCCCGCCCCGCCGTTGACGGCGGTTTTCGACAGGCTGCCGTTGACCACCATGCCCGAGCTCAATCCGGCGCCGAGATTCGCCGCACCCAGCCCGGACAGTTCCCGATCGGGATCGATGCGGTAGCCGTTGCGGGAGGCATAGGTCTTCGCCGCCCCCAGCCCCTCCACGAAGCCGATCAGCATCACGCCGGCCGCTGGGCCGAGCAGGTGCAGATAGTCGCCGAAGGACAGCCCGCCGGGGAGTCCGAATTCCGGCAGCCCGGAGTCGATATGGCCGACGATCGCCACACCCCGATCGTCCAGATCGCCGACGGCGACGATTGCGATCCCGGCCAGGACCGCAACGAGGGATCCGGGAACCCGGGGCAGCCATCGGCGCGCGCCGAGAACCACGGCCAGCGCGGCGACGCCCAGTACGGTGGTGAGCCAATGGATGTCGCCGAGCTGTCGGAACAGCCCCCACATCTGCTCGAAGAACTCGCCGTCGGTTTTCGGCACGCCGATCAGTTTCGGGAGCTGGCCGGCGGCGATGGTCAGGGCCAGCCCGACGATGAAACCCTTCAGTACCGGTTCGGAGATGAACTGGGCCAGGAAACCCAGCCGCAGCAGCCCCGCGGCCACCGCGACCAGCCCCGTGATCAGGGCGAGGGCAGCGCTCAGCGCCACGAACCGACCGGTGTCACCGCCGGCCATCGGTGCCACGACGGCCGCGGACAGCGCAGCGGTGGCCGCCATCGGGCCGACCACCAGATGCCGGGAGCTACCCAGCAGGGCGTACAGAATCAGGGCGGGCACCGCGGCGTACAACCCGACCACCGGCGGCACCCCGGCGATGGTGGCGTAGGCGAGCGCCTCCGGCACCAGTACCGCCCACACCGTCAGCCCGGCCAGGACATCCGCGCGCAACCACTTCCGGTGGTACCCGTCCGGAAGCGAAGGCAGCAACAGCCGGGTGCGGTGCGTTCGGGGACGGGCGGATTCGGTCATAGCGCGTTCAATCCCTTCCCGAGGACGGCCGCACCCATCACCAGCAGCACGATCGTCATCACCATGTGATTGTTGGTCTGCAGCCAGTCCTTCAGGCTGTCCAGCCCCGGCCGCAGCCGCTCCTGCGCCAGGTGGTATCCGATCACCGGGACGACGACGCTTGCGGCGGCCAGGCAGCCGAAGATCACCAGGGCGCCGATCGCCGCGCCCGACGAGGCATCGGCGGTGCCGAGTGCGACACCGGCCGATACGCACAGCAGCAGGTTCTTCGGATTCACCGCCGACAGTAGGAAGCCGAGGCCGGCGGCCTTCGACACGGTGAAATCGTCGATCGCCGCCATCCAGGCCGGTGTGGTGGTGTCGGCGCGGGCCCGCCACTGGCGTACCGCGAGCACCAGCAGCGCCGCCCCCAGGAGCAGCTCCGCCCAGCCCACCGCGGGTGACGAGCCGTGGCCCGACGATCCGGTCAGGCCGCCGGACAGCAGCGCGAATACCCCGGTGGCCAGCAGGATGCCGGCGGTCCAGCCGAGGGCGAACCCGGTGCTGGTGCCGCCGGCATTGCGGGACAACAGCATCAGGATCACGGCAACGACCGGGATCGGCGAAAGCGCGATCCCGGCCGCCAAGGGAAGCAGATCTCCGATCACCGGGCCCATACCGGGAAGGTAAGGGCGCCCGGCGTCGGCGCACCTCACACGTTCGGGGTGAGGTTCCGCGCCGGGCTGCCGCCCGCCGGTGCCGCCTCCGTCGGGTCAGGCGGTGTAGTCGAGCCGGGTCATCATCCCGGCATCCATGTGATACCCGTTGTGACAGTGCACCATCCACGCGCCCGGATTGTCGGTGACCAGGTCCACCTCGACACTCGACATGGGGAGCACCACCACGGTGTCCTTGCGGGGTCCGGCGCTGCCGTCCGGCCGGACGACCTGGAAGGTGTGCCCGTGCAGATGCATCGGATGCCACATCATCGTCCGGTTCCGGAAGGTGATCCGGGCCCGCATGCCGGGCGCCACGGTCAGCGGCGTGGCCTGCGCATACGGCACCCCGTTGATGCCCCAGTCGTACTTCGCCATCCCGCCGGTGAGGTCGGCGTCGAGCCGGACATCGGGCGTCGCGGCGGCCAGTTCGACCTCCGGGGCGGGGGTGAACCGGTCGACGGTGCCGATCCGGCCGGTCAGCTCCGCGGGCCGGAACTCCGGGCCGGGGGCCTCGCCGCCGGCGGTCCGCAGCAGCGCCCGGGCGACTCCTTCCTTGCCCTCGGCGGCCGCGACCAAGGGGAACACCCCGTCGCCCGCAGTGACGATCACGTCGTACCGTTCGCCCATGCCCACCAGCAGCCCGTCCACCTGGACCGGCTGCACCGGGAACCCGTCGGTGTGCGTCACGGTCATCCGATGACCGGCGAGCGCGATCCGGAACGCGGTATCGGCCCCGGCGTTGACGATGCGCAGCCGGATCCGCTGCCCGGGCTCGGCCCGGAAGGTCGTCGGCGCCTCCGGGATCCGGCCGTTGACCAGGTAGTACGGGTAGTCGACATCGCCCGCATCGCCGCCGAGCAGGTCGCTGCCCGGGCCGGCGTGCATCCCGTGTCCGCCGGACATGTCGCCGTGGCCCATACCGGACCCGCTGCGCAGTTCGTCGAGGATCTCGCGGGGGCTCGGCCCCACGCCATGGGTCCAATCGTCGAGGACCACGATCCATTCGGTGTCGTAGTCGCCCGGCTCGTTCGGGTCGTCCACGATCAACGGCAGGTACAGGCCGAAATCGGTGTCCATACCGGTGTGCGGATGGGCCCAGTAGGTGCCGGCGTGCGGCACCGAGAACCGGTAGGTGAACTCCGCACCGGCCGGAATGTCCGGGGTGGCGGGGGCGGCGCCGTCCATATCGTTGCGCAGGGCGATCCCGTGCCAGTGCATCGACGTCGGGTGGTCGAGGCCGTTGGTCACCGTCACCGCCAGTTCGTCGCCGACATTCGCGCGCAGCAGCGGGCCGGGGACGGTGTCGCCGTAGGCGAAGGTGCGGGTGGTGATGCCGCCGAGGTCGATATCGGCGGGACCGGGCCGGAGGGTGGCGGCGACGGTGCGCCCGGTGTGCGGCCGGGCGGCTTCGGCCGCCTCGATGGCTGCGGGATCGATGGCCGTGCTGCCGGCGGTGGTGCTGCGGGCGCGACTGCAGGCGGTCAGTACGACACCGCCGGCCAGGGTGGCGGCGAGGAAGGTGCGCCGGGACAGGGCGCTGGAAGTCCGCGGTGTTTCGGGCATGGGTCAGCTCTTTCGGAGTCGATGGGTCGGCGCGAGGCGCCGGAGGTGTGCCGGTGGCCCATCCCGGCCGTCGGGCCGGATGGGTGCGCCGGTCACACCCGCAGAATCGACAGCTGTGCCAGGGACGGACCGAGCCACGGCGGACTGCGCCCGTAGCCGGGGTGCCGGTGGACGGTGACCGGTATCGGCAGCGCTGCCGGCCGACCGGCCGCGGGTTCCGGCCGGGCGCCCGGGACGGTGTTCCGGGGGATCGGCTCGCACGGATGGGAATCGATACTGTCTCCGCCGTGGTCGCACCGGCCGCTGAGCCACGGCTGCTGGTCGTCCGTGGTGGTAGCGGACATGGCCGCCGTCCGCGAGTCGTCCGGCGTAGCCTGGGCGGCGGCCGGGCCGAGAATCGCCGGCAGATGCATGATCGCGATGCCCAGAATCACCAGCACTGCGCAGATCAGCGTCGGGTGCCGGTGCGTGGTCATGGACCCGATAGTACGTATGGGGGGTAGGGGTCGATGCAGGGGGAGGTGGAGGTCACCCGGGTCTAATATGTACTGCGCATAGAATATGTAAGCTGCACATTGTTGGTATGGCTCCGGCGCGCCGGTGGCGGCTGCCCGTCGCCGGGATTCCGGGCGGCCGCGGGTACTCCGGCAGAGGATTCATGGACAAGCCGACGCACTTGATCGAATTCGAGACGATGCTTCTCGGGCGCTACAGCGTGATACCGCGCGCACCGCACGGCGTGGGACGGAAACTGGACCGCAGCGCCTTCTTCCTGCTGCGCCGGCTACGCGCCGAAGGCCCGATGTCGATCGGCCAGCTCAGCGATGCGATGGCGCTGGACACCTCCACCATCAACCGGCAGACCGCCGCCATGCTGCGGTCCGGGCTGGTCGAACGTATTCCCGACCCGGCGGGCGGGATGGCACGCAAATTCCGGATCAGCGCCGAGGGGCAGCGCCGGCTCGACCTGGAACGCACCGAGAATCTCGCCGCGCTGGAGGCGATCCTGGCGGACTGGTCCCCCGAGGACGTCGCGGCCTTCGCCGACTACCTGCGCCGATTCAACATCGATATCGAGCGCCGGCACGGCCGGGCGTGGCCGCGCTCGGCCGAGGCCGATCCCGCGGGCGCGACCGGCTGATCGGGCCCGGTTCCGGGATCAGGCGCGGGCCGGTTCCGGGGCGGGGTGCCGGTCCGCCGGGGCGATGGGCGCGCGGCCCGCCGGAATTGCCGTTGCGAGCGCAGCACCGAGCACCGCGACCCCGGCGCCGATCAGCAGGCCGGTGCGGAAGCCGCTTTCGGTGGGGATGGTGTACCCGGCGGCCGTCACGCTCATCTGGGTGAGGACCGCGCCCATCACCGCAGCGGACACCGAGGTGCCGATCGAGCGCATCAGGGCGTTGAAGCTGTTGGCGGCTGCCGTTTCCGACTGCGGAACCGAGGCCATGATCAGCGCGGGCATCGCGCCGTAGGCGAATCCGACACCGGCACCGATCACGACCGTGACGATCAACAGGCCCCAGGTGCTGCCTATCAGCAGCATGGCCGAACCGTAGCCCAGCGCGATGATCAGGCAGCCGGTGATCAGGGTCGTCTTCGGTCCGCGGCGGGTGGTGAGCCGGGCCCCCACCGGGGAGACGAGCATCATCGTCAATCCGGCCGGGGCCATCCACAGTCCCATCGCCAACATGGATTGGCCCAGGCCGTACCCGGTGGCGGCGGGCAGCTGCAGTAGTTGCGGCACGATCAGCGATTGGGCGTACATGGCGACCGCCACCACCACCGACGCCGCGTTGGTCAGCAGCACCGGCGGCCGTGCCGTCACCCGCAGATCGACCAGCGGGTGTGTGGTGCGCAACTCCCACCACACCCAGGCGGCGGTCGCGATCACCGCGCCGGTCAGCAAGGTCAGAATCGAGCCGCTGGTCCAGCCCCAGTCGGCGCCCTTGGAGACGGCCAGCAACAGGCAGACCAGCGCCACGCCCAGTCCGGCCGAGCCGGCCACATCGAACCGGCCCACCGGTCCGGGAGGTGGGCCCTCCGGTACGACCAGGAACAATGCCAGGCCGACCAGTGCCGCGACCACGGCCGTGGCCCAGAACAGCACATGCCAGTCGGTCTGTTGCACCACCGCCGCGGCGACCGGCAGGCCCAGCGCGCCGCCGATGCCCAGGGACGAACTGATCAGGGCGATCCCCGACGGCAGCTTCGCCGGCGGGAGCAGGTCGCGCAGCACGCTGATGCCGAGCGGGATGATGCCGATGCCCATCCCCTGCAGGCCGCGGCCGACGATCATCGGCGTCACCGTGGTGGCCAGGGCGCACACCACCGAACCCGCCACCAACGGCACGATCGAGGCCAGCAGCACCGGGCGTTTGCCGTACATATCGCCGAGCCGGCCGGCCACGGGGGTGGTGACGGCACCGGCGAGCAGGGTCACGGTGACCACCCAGGTGGCGTTCGAGGGGCTGGTGTCCAGCAGATCGGGCAGCGTCCCGAGGAGCGGGACCACCAGGGTCTGCATGAGCGCCGCGACGATCCCGCCGGCGGCCAGGGTGGCCAGCAGCGGTCCGGAACGGACTGTGCGGGTGGGGGTGGGCACGAACGCCTCCATCCATGAGCATGGCTAACGATATGTATCGTACATATCATTTGTAGGATGCATAGAGCATGCCCGATGCACACGGTGGATGCGCCGCGGGCGTCCCATAGGCTGGTCCGAATGAACGACTTCGATCCGGCGGTGGCGGAACGTCTCGAAGCGGACCGGTTGCGCCGGTTCGTCGCCGTCGCCGAGGAGTTGCATTTCGCCAGGGCAGCGGCTGCGCTGCGGATCTCCCGGCAACGGTTGAGCCACACCGTTCGTGAACTGGAGGACGAACTGGGCGTCCGGCTGTTCGTTCCGGGCGCCGCGCCGACTCGGCTGACCGCCGAGGGCGAGGCCCTGCTGGTGCGCGCCCGCGCCGTGCTGCTCGCCGCGGCGCGGGCCGACCAGGAGCAGTCCGTCGCCGGTGAGCCGGGGCTGCGCGTCGGTTTCGTCCCCGGTGTGACCGTGTCCAAATGGGCGCGGGTGTGGGCGGATCGGTTCCCCGAGGTCCCGCTGGAACTGACCGGCGTGGCGCAGGCCGACCAGGAGACCGCACTGCGGGAGGCCCGGGTGGACATGTGTTTCGTCCGGCTCCCGATCGACCGGGACGGGCTGAACGCGATCCCGCTCTACCGGGAACGCCCCGTCGCCGTGGTCCAGAAGGACCATCCGGCCGCCCTGTTCGACGAGGTGGGCTCCGGCGATCTCACCGGCGAGCGCGAACAGGACGCAGCCGACCTCGACACGGCCGCCGACACCCTGGCCCTGGTCGCCGCCGTCGGCGGGTTCGCCGTCGTCCCGCAGTCGATCGCCCGCCTGCATCACCGCCGCGACCTCGTGCACCGCCCGCTGCACGACGTCCCGGAGACCGAGATCGCCCTCGCTTGGCCGGCCGGCGAACCGAATGACCTGGTGCAGGAGTTCATCGGGATCGTGCGGGGCCGCTCCGCGAACAGTTCCCGGGGCAGCGGCTCGCAGCGAATTTCGCCCCCCGGCGCGAAGCAGAAGTCGCAGTCCGGGCGTGCGGGTGGCAAAGGGGCTGCGGCCGGGAAACCGGCACGGGGCAAAGCGGCCGGAGGCCGGGCTCGCGGTGCCGACACCGGCCGGTCCGGACGCTCGGGATCGGGTCGCCGGCGTCGTCGGTGAAGTTGGGGAGGGCCGGTGCGATTCGGCTGGTCCCTGTGGTGGTTCGGGCCGCACCAAGAGGTGAGACCAAGTTGTCGCTTTTCGGGCGGGTCGTTGTTTGCGGAGGCAGCGTTGGCGCCGTGGATGCCATCAGCGACTCTCAGCTATAGTCAGGTCCGCTGAGGTGGTCGATGGCACCTCGGATGTTTTGAAGGGGGCTTCCATGTCGTTGACGTGCGTGGGCACAGTGGCTTGAACGTACTTCCGGAATTCTCGAGGACTTGACGGTGGAAGTGGTGCCACCGGAGTCAGGTGGCACTGAGGCAGCGGTTCCGGGCACCGATATCGGCGCCGTACTGGCTGGCGTCCAGGACACGGTGCGTCGGTCGATCGGAATGTTCGCGGCCAGGCCTGTGGCGATGGCCTCAATCGCCCGTGGAGCGGGCGATGCCTATGAGGTCACCGACAGTGACTTCGCCAAGGCCTTGGCGGCGATGGAGGTGCCGTCGTGACGAGGCAATCTCTGCGGTTGTCGGAGGTCGAACTGTGGAACGTAGAACTGCTCGGGTACGCAGGAGCTCAACTGGTAGCCGCCACTACAGCGGTGCGTGACCAGGTCGAGGCGATGCGGAATCACCAGGAAGCGATGGCCCACACCTGGACTGGCGCGGGTTCTGATGCCGCAGCGAATCGCGTTTGGGCAGAATGTGCGACCGGAACGGGTATCTGTACCCGCATCGACGACCTCGCCGCGCAGTTGACGGCGTCCCAGACCGACCTCTCGGATGCGCAGACCCGGGTTATCGGCAAGCGGGACAGTATAGTTGCGCTTGGGTTCGACGTAGATGATCGCGGTATTGTCAGTGCGACTACGAAGATCCAGGCTCTCGGCCCGGCGCGGGGTACTCCGGCAGGAATACGAGCCGGTTTCGAGTACATGGCTGAAGCCGGGAACCACTCCCTCGCACTGCTCGGCTTGCTGCAAGATGCAGCAAGAGTCGCAAGCAGCTCGGCTGAATTGTTGCGGAGCGCATCCGATGGGCTCGACTCATTTGCTGAATCCGAAGCTTCAGCTACTGATGGGCTCGATTCGCCTATTTATGGTCAACCCGGTGCGGTAGACCCACGGGAAGGCTATCATCTCGGACCTCCGAACAAACCGGAGTTACCGAAGGATGATACATTCGAATACGATTCCGAAGACGCCGGGATTGGCGATTATATCGAAGCAGCCAAGTGGAAAGCGCAGCTGGCCGGTGGTGAGATTACTCGTTCTGATCTGTGATGCTGCTGGTCAGCGGGCTGGACGTGGAGCGGCCACCGCGTGATCATGTCGTATTTGTGTGGAACACAACTGAATTGGCGGTGGCCGCGGGTCACAGCGTAGCGCCTGATCGCTGGCGACGGGAGTTCGACGAGTTGGCTGGCCGGGTCGGCGGCCGGTTCGCGCGGGTGGAGACCCGCCGGACCGCGGCGCGGATGCTGGAGGCGATGATGTCGGAAGTGCCCAACAAGAACTGCTGGACACTGGCCGAACACGCTGGTGATCGCTCCCCGGACGCGATGCAGCATCTACTCGCCTCAGCGGTCATCGATGAGGGCGGATTGCGTGATGACCTGCGTGACTATGTGGTCGAGCATCTGGGCGAGGCCGATGCCACGCTCGTGGTCGACGAGACCGGCGACCTGAAGAAGGGGCACCGCACCGTCGGTGTCCAGCGTCAGTACACCGGCACCGCCGGCAGGATCGAGAACAGTCAGGTCGCGGTGTATCTCACCTACGCCACCGCTACGGGGCTTGCCTTCCTCGACCGGGCCCTCTACCTGCCGAAATCGTGGACCACCGACCGGCAGCGCTGCCAGCGGGCCGGTGTGCCCGACGAGGTGGGCTTCGCTACCAAGCCGGCCCTGGCCAAGCGTCTGATCATCGACGCTCTCGACGCCGGTGTTCCGGCGCGGTGGGTGACCGGCGACGAGGTCTACGGAGGTGACCCGAAACTCCGTTCGGCACTCGAAACACACGGCACTGGTTATGTTTTCGCGGTCAGTTGTGACCACCGAGTCATGACCGCGACCGGCAGGGTCCGTGCCGATGTCCTGGCCGCGACAGTTCCGAAACGGGCATGGCAGCCGCTGTCGGCCGGTGACGGAGCCAAAGGCCGACGCGTCTACGACTGGGTCTGGATAGAGATCGGCACCGAGGACGACAAGGACGTGCCCGGATGCCGCTGGCTGATGATCCGCCGCAACCGGAACACCGGTGAACAGGCCTTCTACCGCTGCTGGAACCCCGCACCGGTGCCGCTGGCACGACTGGTGAAGGTGGCCGGACGCCGCTGGTCGACGGAGGAGAACTTCCAAACCGCCAAAACGCTGACCGGGCTCGACCAGCACCAAGTGCGGGGCTGGCGCTCCTGGCACCGCTGGACCCTGCTGGCGATGGTCGCCCATGCCTTCCTCACCGCCCTCGCCATCGCCCACCCGGCCAATGAACCTTCCATCGGCCTGATCACTCTGACCCGCAACTGGCCGTCGGGGCCACGATTCACAGATTTCACCTCCCCTCATCGTCGTAGGTACCGCCCTCGCGGTGCGGCCACCAGATGGCGGCAGCCGCGACAAGCAGTGGTAGTCCGGTAGCGACTGCGAGCCCGACAACCCCCGTGGCACTCACCGTGCCGTCTCCGGTATCGACCGTTCGGGTACGTCGAGCACTCGGCGGCCGCTCGGGGTGCCGGCCCAGCTCCGGTCCCGGGATGTGGCCTCCCAGGCGGTAGTGCGGCGCGAGATGAATCCTCGGCCGGCAAGCGGGGGGATTGCCGCGGACACAGCGTGATCCCGCAATCCGGCAGTAGTCGCGATTTGGTGAGCGGGGCAGCGCGCCGGGGCAGGCACGACCCACCTGTCCGGCGTAGCCGGATCCTATCGGGTTTCAGCCGGGACAGCGGGACCGATTCAGCCGCCTAGTCACGTTTTGCCTGCGCGTCGCTCACCCTGGGCACACCCGCGCTTGAACCCTGCGACTACCTATGGCGAGTTGGCAACACCCCTGGTCGTAGCGGATACTCGCTCCTCGGCGTGTCGTAGGAAATATTTCGAGGATATTTTCTATAAATTCTCCAGCCTGGTCGAGTGACCTGATTTCTGGGGGAAACACGGCGGGACAACGGCATCTGAAGCCGACGACAGGAGGGGTTTGTGCGTCCGCATCGACATAGCGGCAGGCGATCCACAGCATTCCGTGCACCGGTGGTCATAGCCGCGGTGGCAGTGCTCGCGATCACCGGGACCGGCGGTGCCGGCATTGGCGTCGCGGATCCCACCGCACCAGTAAGTCCGAGTGCCCCGCACGCGACGACGACGACGGCGCCCTCCTCATCGACACCACAGCGATCGTCGACCACCGCACCACGACCTCGAAGTACAACCTCGACCCCATCGCGCACCGCAGCCTCGACCCCGAAACCGGCTCCGACCAGCCGGCCCGAACACTCCTCGACCACGACGAACGTCCCCACGTCGAGGTCAAAGCCAGCTCGGCCGCCGAAGTCGAACCCCGGCACCTGGAAGCCCACCGAGAATCCGAATTCCCGTGTCATCCCGGGCAAGATGCGCTCGGATCGAGAAGAGATCCCTGAGGGGTTCACCAAGGAGGATGCCGACCGCGCCGAAGTCTTGGAGGCTGAACTGAAGGCGAACGGCGGCCGCCGTCCTGCCCCGGCTGACACCACCGCCTTCATCGCTGGTGAGGGTTGCTCGGTGTACTGGCCGGCCCCGTACTACGTGTGCGGCGCGATCCGCGATAAGTACGACTCCCTCGGTGGGCCAAACAGCTTCCTGCTGTATCCGACGACCGACGAACTCACGAACCCGGACGGTGTGGGCAAGAGGTCAGTATTCCAGAACGGCCCAATCTACTGGTCGTCCTGGGGCGGCGCACACCCTGTGGTGAACCACTTTTTTGCTGCGTGGCAGCGAAACGGCTGGGAGTCTGGAGTGCTTGGCTATCCAACCAGTGATGAGCTGGTGAATCCGGACGGAATTGGACGCCGACAATACTTTGACGGTGGCACGATCTACTGGAAGACAAACGAAGCCTATTATGTAACGGGGGCCATTCGCGACAAGTGGGGAGAGACCGGGTGGGAAACTGGAACGCTCGGCTATCCGATCAGTGATGAAATGGTTACACCTGACGGGCTAGGAAGGTTCAACCGGTTTGACAACGGCGTCATATACTGGACCGATGCTTATGGGGCGCACCCCGTTACCGGTGGATTGCTGGCGAAATGGCAGCAGTCGGGTTTTGAAGCAGGCCCATACGGCTATCCGATAGCCGACCACCAGTCGGTCGGATCCGCATCGCAGCAAGAATTTCAGTTCGGCACCATGGGGTGGCCTACGGAATCGGCTGCTGGAGTAACGCCGCAAGTTGAGGATGAAGAGCCCGTGGTCGACAGCGGTCGACCGAACACTTGGGCCGAATTCGCAGATGATTCAGCCCTAGGTGCGCAGGGTAGCGAGGGTTCTGGCGCGACTGCAGTTGACTACGATAGTTGCGAGAGCGATCGTTCGTGTCCCGTTCCCGAGGAAGGCGGTAGTATGCCGCCGGGTGGAGAGAATCCTATTATTGAAGGACCGGACACACACGCCTACTTCATACCCGGATCATGTACCACGGCGGCGTGGGATGGTAAATGGAAGTGGACGAGAAAAAATGCTTGTACGGTATTTAACTCTGGGCTTGAACTATTCAGTACTACCGGTGCGTATCTTGGGACCTTGAAGTTGAACATCAAGACGGGAATTCTTTCGTCGCACCGAACTGGGGAGATGAATCAGGAATTTCGGATTACTTTCGGCTCCTTTAGTGGTAGTTTTGGAATTCCGACATTCTATCTAAATCCCACATACGTCGGATTCGGGTCCGATCAGGTCAGCGTCGACGGACCCGATAATGGTTCGGTCGTGACTCCGGGGTCTACCAAGGTTTTTGTGGTGAAATGGACAGAGCAGGATATGGCCGACCGAATCTCGGCGGCGCGATCGATGAAACTCGAATGGTATTTCGGCAATAATGACCCGAAAGTCTCGGACTCGACGAAGGCCAATATCACGGCCAATATGTTCCGGTGTGATACTACGATGAAGAACTCACAGGGTAGTTACCAGCAGGGGTGCGTTGTAGCGCCGGCCACTCCGGAGTTCAAGCTACGTGCTGACACCAGTGAGCAGACCGGGCACGTTCAGGCTGCGATTGGATCCGGTTTGCCGGGCGTCGGTACGCCGTTGCACCGACAGGCAGATCCTGTCACCCGCGACATCAACCGGCAGACTGCTTGCCCTCGGCGTGGCGCGATTCGAGATGGCCGGCGCATCGAGGGGCGCTCGTGCGACGAGTATCCGTTTGCATCGACGACGGAGGGTGCAGCAAGCTCGGGCGGTGGCGGCAGAACGTTCAATCCGGAGTGTCATGTCCCTGACCTTGGATCCGATAGTGGGCCAACAGGCTATAGCGTCTGCATGATCGATGCTGGCCAGAACTCCACGTCGGGCAGCTTGCTCGGATCCTTCTACGGACAAAACCGGGTTATCGACCAAGACCCCTTCACTGTGGATGCTCAAGGTGGTGCCCTCCCGCCGGTGCCCTGACGTGGTAGTAGAGGCCGAACTATGATGACGTATGTCGGCGACCAAGGAGGGAGTTCACATGCGTCGTATGGCTGTGACCGGTCTGGGGGCTGCGGCGCTGGCGGTTACGACGGCCGTTGCTGTCGGCTTGCTAATCCGAGATGACCCACCCTCGGATTCCCCTCCAACAGGAAACGAGGCAGTTCACATGCACGATCAGCCGAGCCCGGTCGACAACCAGCACGACGATGACAGCGAACCTACTGACCTGGAAGAACCCGCCATCGATCCGGGTAAGCCGGCTAGTCTGGAGGAGTTCGTGCGGGATGCTCGGGCTGGCGACAATATTGACCTTCAGGAAGGCGACCAAGCCTTCTTCGGCGGTACCCAGACGGCAACACGCAACGACGAATGACCGTGGGGTCGTTGGGGACGGATGCGGATCCGGGGTATCCGGCTGGCAGGTGGGCTGTGGATCGGTCAGGGATCCTTCGGGGGCTCCTCCATCGCTCAGAAGGAGGAACTGGTGACACCTGAACCCCGGCGAAAACCTGACCGAGGACCAGCTCGAGCAAGCGTTGCTCGATGCGGAAGAACCTATGATCGACGGCGACCCCGACAGAACCAGTTGGTGAGATCTACGGTGATTCCACCGACGTCAAGTCGCCCCCGCTGTATCCGAGTTTTCGGTCTCGGGTGATGGCTGGACGGCCTGGTTCCTGACAACTGACCCGAAGCGAACCTGATGGGGGCGGAAGCGCAGGATTACCGCGGGTCATTCGGTGTCGCATGGACGGCAGGCGAACAACTGCCCGATCGGTCCATAGCCGACTGGCACCGCAGCGACAGGGTCAATGAGCCAGGACCGGCCGCAGATAACGCACGCATGCCCGTCGGCTTGTTCGTGGTGCAGCTGGACTGCGTCGAGTCGATCGCGCCACCGGGCGAGGCGGGCGTCGTGCTCGACTTTGCGGATGGCGTAGGCGGTTGCGGTCACGGGCGAAACCTTTTGAGCGGTCGGTCCGGGTTCAGGCGAAGACGTCGTCGAGGGTGTCGGCGGTGATCACGCGGAGAGCCCAGGCCCGCAGCTGTGCGGTGTTCCCGGTTTGAACGGTGGCGGTCACGTAGGCGGGTAGCGTCCCGAACTTCACAGCCAGCAGATCGAGCAGTGTCTCCATGCGTGCTCGGGCTTCACCACGAGCCTCACCGAGTGCTTCGCCGCGGGCTTTGCCTTCGGCGCGGAGTTGTTCGGCTGTGGTCACGATTGCCTCCTTGGTGCGGGGGCCGAGTTGTTCGAGTATCGGTTGCAGGTCTGCGAAGCCGTTTTCCCCGGCTTTCAGGATATAGGAGATGGCGGTGTGGAGGTCGTCGCGTGGGCCGGTTTCCAGGGCGGTGAGGTCGTCGAGGAGGGTGTGCAGGTCGCCGGTGAGGTGGG
Organism: Nocardia sp. KT25-26; assembly: GCF_056627695.1. Lineage (NCBI taxonomy): Bacteria > Bacillati > Actinomycetota > Actinomycetes > Mycobacteriales > Nocardiaceae > Nocardia > Nocardia sp. KT25-26. The sequence goes on from NZ_CM152813.1 coordinate 1,996,492, forward strand.
TGTTGCCGGGGGTGATCTTGTGCAGGATCAGCATGACCCGGGTGGCGGGGGTGAGGTCGCGGTGGCGGAGGGTGTCCAGGTCGAGGGCGGCGATGTCGTCGAGGAGGTAGGTGAAGTCGGGGAGGTGAGGCTGGAGCAGGGTGCGGTCGTGGGGTGGGAGGTCGAGGAGGTCGCCGAGTGTGGTGGGTGCGGTCCAGCGGGTGCCGTTGCTGTGTACGACGAGGGGGATGACGGCGGGCAGGGTGGTGGTTGTGCCGTGGTCGCGGTGCCGGGTCCAGATGCGGACGATGTATTCCAGCAGGCGTAGTGCCATGAAGTGGTCGCTGCTGGATTGGTGTTCGATGAGTAGGTAGATGAGGGCGTCGTGGTCGTCGAGTCGGGTGCGGTAGAGGATGTCGCTGTAGCGGCAGCGCAGGTCGGGGTCGACGAAGCTGCCGGGTTGCAGTTCCAGGGTGGTCCAGTCGATGCGGGCGACCAGGTGTGCCGGTAGTGCGGCGCGGAGTTCGCCGGCGGCGTCGGGGGAGCGGGACATGATGTGCCGGAAGTAGGCGTCGTGGTGGTTCGACCGTTCCGGTGGCATGGGTGGTGAAACTACGCCCCGGGTCGGGTGGGTAACGAATCGGACACGGACTGATCGGTCGACTTCGGCGCCGATCGCCCGGTGTGCCGTCGGCGGCGGTCGCATCACAGTCGGCTTCCAGCCGGGGCCGGTCGCCGCTACCATCGGTTGGTCGGAATGCTGTGTTCCCGGCACCGGGGTGGCTGTGGGTTCGACGGCATGGCTACACGGGGGTGAGGTATGGCGATCGACAGATTCTTGGAGCTGTCGTCGGCGAGCGGTCGTGGCGAGGACTTCGATCTCTGGCAGACATCGATGGAAGAAACCTATGCTCCGCTCTCCGTGAAATCGGACCCGGAGCTGCCGTTCTACGGCCGAGTCTGCAGCGGCTCACTGGCCGGAGAGGAGGATTTCCGGCTGGCGAGTCTGGCGGGCCGGAACCAGCGGTTTCGCCGGACCCGCAGGCACATCGACCGCTCTGACGGCGAATACCTGACCGCGATCATATTGACCGGCGGCGGAGCGCAGCACCTGAACCATGCCGGCCGGTCGACGTTGATTGCGCCCGGCGAGATGACGTTCGTGGACACCTCCACGCCCTATGACTGGCCGGATCGAGCCCCTTGGAGTCTCGTATCGGTGCAGGTTCCGGTGCGGACACTGCGCCGGCAGCCGGGGTTGAGTCGGTTGGAGTTGCCGGCCGGAGTCGGACTGCCCGCTGATGGCGCCGCTGCCGCAGGATCGGCGTTCTTCCGCAACCTGGCCCGGGTTCAGCAGCAGTCGCCGGCCGAGGCAGACGCACTGGCGTCCGCCGCGTTGGATCTGTTGACAGCGTTGGTGCTTGTGGCGGCGGGACAGTCGCCGACCGATTCGGCAGCCGAAACCCTCGGCCACGAACATGCGCTGGCATACATGCGCAAGCACTGCACCGAACCGGAGCTGACCTTCGCCGAAGTTGCGTTTTCCTGTGGAGTGTCCCGTCGTACCCTGTCTCGAATCTTCCAGGCGTCGGGGGCCACCTTCACGATGACGTTGCGCAGGATGCGAGTGCGTCACAGCAGGCGGCTGCTGCTCCGCGACCGGACTTCGTCGCCGGCCGCAGTTGCGTTCGGAAGTGGATTCTCCTCGGAACGGCAGTTCTACCGGGTGTTTCGAGATGAGGTCGGGATGACCCCCAGCGAGTACCGGGACACGCACACTCGTTGATCTGCGGCGCGCGCATGACAACCGAGCCCGCTCGCCGGCACGCGCAAAAGCGAAAGCCGGCACCGCAACGATGTTGCGATACCGGCGGTGAAGAGCGGGATTACCGCGGCTTACGCCGGTAGATCGTGTCGTACACCATGATGGCGGCGATGCCGAGGGCGAAGCCGACGAGGTAGATGTTCTCCACGTTGCCGCCGTGGTTGCCGAACAGCATGGCCAGCAGGATCAGCGCGACGATCCAGCCCGCGATGCGGAAGGTCTTGCGCGACTCGCCGCTCCAGCCCCAGGCGGCGGACGGTACCTCGGCGGGGTCCACGCTGGTGACGACGCCGCGTTCGGCGGTGGCGGGTTCGAGGTCCGTGGCGGCCACGATCGCTCCTAGGGTCTCGGTTCGACTTTCCGCCATATCGTGGCATACGACTGTTCGTCGTAGCCAGCAGCCCCTGCCACAATGGGCGCGTGTCCCACCCCGCAACGACGCCCGAAGCCGTCCCGTCCGCCCCCGCCACCAGGAGCAGGGTGCTGCTGCTGGGCAGCACCGGTTCCATCGGCACCCAGGCGCTCGACGTGATCGCCGCCAACCCCGACCGCTTCGAGGTCGTCGGGCTGGCCGCGCGCGGCGGGAACCCGGAGTTGCTCGCCGCCCAGATGGCGGCGACCGGCACCACGAACGTCGCCGTCGCCGATCCGGCCGCCGCAACCGCCCTGGACATCGAGCTGGGCGGCCCGGACGCCGTCACCGAACTGGTGCGACGCACCGAAGCGGACGTGGTGCTCAATGCCCTGGTCGGCTCGCTCGGCCTGGAGCCGACCCTGGCCACCCTGGAACAGGGCACCCGGCTCGCGCTGGCGAACAAGGAATCGCTGGTCGCGGGCGGATCGCTGGTGACCCGTGCCGCCGCCCCCGGCCAGATCGTGCCCGTCGATTCGGAGCATTCGGCGCTGGCCCAGTGCCTGCGCGGGGGCCGGGCCGCGGAGGTGGACCGCCTGGTGCTCACCGCCTCGGGCGGGCCGTTCCGCGGCTGGACCACCGAGATGCTGGACTCGGTGCAGCCGGACGAGGCGAAAGCACATCCCACCTGGTCGATGGGCCTGATGAACACGCTGAACTCGGCGTCGCTGGTGAACAAGGGCCTGGAACTCATCGAGACCCATCTGTTGTTCGGCGTCCCCTACGACCGCATCGACGTGACGGTGCACCCGCAGTCGATCGTGCATTCGATGGTCACCTTCACCGACGGTTCGACCCTCGCCCAGGCCAGCCCGCCGGATATGAAACTGCCGATCGCCCTCGCCCTGGGCTGGCCGGACCGGGTGCCGGGTGCGGCCGCGGCCTGCGATTTCGGCACCGCCGCCACCTGGACCTTCGAACCCGTCGACGATGCGGTGTTCCCGGCCGTGCAGCTGGCCCGCCGGGCCGGAACCGCGGGCGGCAGCGTGACGGCCGTCTACAACGCGGCCAACGAGGTCGCGGTGCAGGCCTTCCTCGACGGCGCCATCCGGTTCCCACAGATCGTGGCCACTGTCGCGCGGGCCGTCGACGCCGCGGACCGCTGGACGGCCGAACCGCAGGATCTCGCCGAGGTGCTCGCGGCCGACCGCTGGGCCCGCGAGTACGCCGGGAAGCTGGTCGCACAGGGCTGAGCCGCCGCAGGCGGCGGGCGTACGCCCTGCTCGCCACCCGGGGCCGCCGGCCCCGCTACAGTGGGCGGGGTCCTCGCGGCCGGGTGCGCCCGGCGCCGGCGAGCATGCTGCGGCCGTCGTCCGGCCGTCCGTCACGGAGACCGATACGTCGAGGGAGCAGATGGTATTCGCGCTGGGGTTCGTGCTGTTCGCCCTCGGAATCACGGTTTCGATCGCCCTGCACGAATGCGGTCACATGTGGGCGGCGCAGGCCACCGGCATGAAGGTGCGCCGCTACTTCATCGGGTTCGGGCCGAAGATCTTCTCCTTCCGCCGCGGTGAGACCGAATACGGGGTCAAGGCGCTGCCGCTCGGCGGCTTCTGCGATATCGCCGGAATGACCGCGCTCGACGAACTCGATCCGCGGGATCTGGACCGGGCGATGTACCGGCAGGCCACCTGGAAGCGGCTGCTGGTGATGTTCGGCGGGATCGCCATGAACTTCCTGCTCGGGTTCCTGTTGATCGTGGTGCTGGCGGTGACCTGGGGGCTGCCGAGCATGACGCAGCCGCCGGAGACCTCGCTGGGGTCGATGGGGTGTGTGGCTCAGCAGAATCCCGACCGAACGGTGCAGCGATGCACCGGTACCGGGCCGGCCCAGCAGGCCGGACTGGAGCGCGGCGACCTGGTGACCGCGGTGGCCGGGGTGCCGGTGGACACCTGGGACGAATTCGTCGAGGAAACCCAGAAGCAGACCGGAACCTTCGAGTACACGATCGAACGCGACGGCGAGACCATCGATGTCGCGGTCACTCCGGAGCGGGTGATGCGGTACCCGAGCGACGGCAGCCCCGGCGAGAAGGTCGCCGTCGTCGGGGTGGCACAGAACTTCTTCGGCCCGACCACCTACAACCCGCTCACCGCGATCCCGGCCGCGGCGGTGTTCACCGGCAACATGTTCGTGGACACCTTCGAGGCGCTGCTGAAGATGCCGCAGAAGGTGGTGGCGCTCTGGGACGCGGTCACCGGCGGTGAGCGCGACGAGGAGACCCCGGTCAGCGTCTACGGCGCCAGCCGCATCGGCGGCGAAACCGCCGAACGCGGCTGGTGGCACGTCTTCATCATGGTGCTGGCCGGGCTGAACTTCTTCCTCGGCGCCTTCAACCTGCTGCCGCTGCTGCCGCTGGACGGCGGGCATATCGCGGTGGTGCTGTACGAGAAGGTGCGCAACATCATCCGGTCCTGGCGGGGCCTGGCCCCGGGCGGTCCGGTCGACTATCTGAAACTGCTGCCGATCACCTACGTGTTCGTGGTCATCGGTGGTGCATACATGTTGCTGACCCTTGCCGCCGATATCGTGAACCCGATCCAGCTGCCGAAGTGAGCCGTGCGGTTCCGCCACCGCCACCGCCCTCGCGCAGCCGTGGCTCAGGTCGGCCGTCCCCGGCCCATGGCGCCCCTCACAGAGCGGCCCCGCACCCGGCGCGACTAAGCTTGCGGTGAACGGTCCGCAACCAGCGACAGGTAGGAAGAGGCAGCCGAAGTGACCAGCACAGTCGGATTGGGGATGCCGGCGGCTCCCGCGGCCGTTCTCGCACCCAGGCGCAAGACCCGCCAGCTGATGGTGGGCGGGGTCGGGGTCGGCAGCGAGCATCCGATCTCGGTCCAGTCGATGACCACCACCAAGACCCACGATGTGAACGCGACGCTGCAGCAGATCGCCGAGCTGACCGCTTCCGGCTGCGATATCGTCCGGGTGGCCTGCCCGCGCCAGGAAGACGCGGACGCCCTGCCGATGATCGCGAAGAAGTCGCAGATCCCGGTGATCGCCGATATCCACTTCCAGCCGCGCTACATCTTTGCTGCGATCGACGCCGGCTGCGCGGCGGTCCGGGTGAACCCGGGCAACATCAAGGAGTTCGACGGCCGGGTCGCCGAGGTCGCGAAGGCGGCCGGTGCTGCCGGAATCCCGATCCGCATCGGCGTCAACGCGGGGTCGCTGGACAAGCGGATGATGCAGAAGTACGGCAAGGCCACCCCGGAGGCGCTGGTCGAGTCGGCGCTGTGGGAGGCGAGCCTGTTCGAGGAGCACGGCTTCGGCGATATCAAGATCTCGGTCAAGCACAACGACCCGGTCGTGATGGTCGAGGCCTACCGGCAGCTCGCCGCGCAGTGCGACTATCCGCTGCATCTGGGCGTCACCGAGGCCGGCCCCGCCTTCCAGGGCACCATCAAGTCGGCCACCGCGTTCGGTGCGCTGCTGTCGGAGGGCATCGGCGACACCATCCGGGTTTCGCTGTCGGCGCCGCCTGCCGAGGAGGTCAAGGTCGGCGGGCAGATCCTGCAGTCGTTGAACCTGCGCCCGCGCAAACTGGAGATCGTGTCCTGTCCGTCCTGTGGCCGCGCCCAGGTGGACGTGTACACGCTCGCCAACGAGGTCACCGCCGGTCTGGACGGACTGGAGGTGCCGCTGCGGGTCGCGGTGATGGGTTGTGTCGTCAACGGTCCGGGTGAGGCCCGGGAAGCCGATCTCGGCGTGGCCTCCGGCAACGGCAAGGGGCAGATCTTCGTCAAGGGTGAGGTCATCAAGACCGTGCCGGAGGCGCAGATCGTCGAGACGCTGATCGAAGAAGCCATGCGGATCGCCGACGAGATGGGCGAAGCAGCCGGTGCCGGTGCGCCGGAGGTCACCGTCGGCTGATCCGATCCAGGTCGGATACGGTTTCCGGCGTAGCCGTACCGGATCGGCCGATTTCGTGGCAGGCTGGCAGAGTGCGGAGTCTGCTGGAGCCGACGCGACGGTCCGAGACCGCTCCCGCGCGTCCGCTGGTGAGCCGTGATCTGGCGCAGGTGCTGCGGGTCCTCGACGACGACCCGGTGGCGACCTGCATGATCGCCGCGCGGGTTCAGGAGTTCGGCATCGGCGCCCGGACCGGAGCCGGTGAGCTCTGGAGCCGCGGCGGCCCCGCGAATTCGCTGTGCTTCTCCGGTGCGAACCTGGTGCCGCTGCGCGGCGACCGCACCGCCATGCGAGCGTTCGCGGACCGGGCGGCTCGCCGGCCGCGGGTGTGCTCGTCGGTGGTCGGCCGCCGCGAGCTGGCGCTGCCGCTGTGGGAACTGCTGGCCGCCCGCTGGGGTCCGGAACGCGAAGTGCGGGACACCCAGCCGCTGTTGGCGATCACCGGGCCGGCGCTGGCCCGCGCCGACCACATGGTGCGGCGGGTGCGTCCCGACGAACTGGACCGGTATCTGCAGGCCGCGATCGCGATGTTCATCGAGGAAGTCGGGGTGGACCCACGGGCCGGTGACGGTGGCCGCAGCTACCGGCGCCGCATCCGCAGCCTGATCGATGCCGGACGGGCCTGGGCCCGGTTCGAAGACGGTGAGGTGGTGTTCAAGGCCGAGATCGGCTCGCTGTCCCGGCGCACCGGCCAGATCCAGGGCGTGTGGGTGCATCCCGAGCACCGCGGCGCCGGGATCGGGACCCGCGGCACCGCGGCGGTGGTGAACGCGGTGGTCGCCTCGGGGCGTACCGCCAGCCTGTACGTCAACGACTACAACCTGATCGCCCGGCGGGCCTACTGCCGGGTCGGGTTCCAGCAGATCGCCACCTTCGCCACCGTGCTGGTGGATTGAGCGGCACGCGGCGTCGATGCCCTGGTTGCGGGCCGGTTGCGGCTAGCATCGACTCCCGATGCGGACCCGGATACTGCTGATCTCCCTCGTCGTCACGGTACTGGCGGCCGTCGGAACGGCCTGCTCGCCCGGTGCGGACGGACCGGCGCCGGCCGCTCAGGCATTCCTTGCGGCCCTCGCCCGGAACGATCTGGCGGCTGCCGCGGCCCGGACCACCGATCCGGACCGGGCGCGCGAAGCACTCGATTCGGCCTGGGCGCAGTTGCAGGTGGCAGGGCTGCAGGCGCGCACGGGGGAGGTGCGGATCGACGGCCCCACCGCGACCGTCGACTACCGGTACGAGTGGACCCTGTCCAAGCGGCGGGTCTGGTCCTATTCCGGGGAGCTGCAGCTGGCGCGCAGCGGCGGGACCTGGAAGGTGCGCTGGACCTCGTCGGTGATCCATCCGCGCCTCGGCGACACCCAGACCCTGCAGCTGCGCCGGATGCCCGCTGCGCAGGCCCGGGTGAACGAATCGGCCGGGAGCGATGTGCTGGTGCCGGGCACGGTGACCCGGGTCCGGTTCACGCTCGCCGAGGCGCCGGATCCGGCCCGGGTGGCCGGAACGCTGGCCGCGGCGTTGCGCGATCTCGAGCCGGAGCTGACCGCCTCGCAAATTCTCGCCTCGGCCCGCCGGTATCCGGACGGCTATTCGGTGATCGTGCTCAACGAAGCCGAGACGGCGCGGGCCGGCTACCGCCTGGTCGGCCTGCCCGGGGTGACCCTCACCCAGGAATGGGATCTGATGCCGACCGATCGGCACTTCGCACCGGATCTGCTCACCCAGGTGCGCAAGACCGTGATCGAGGAGGTGGACGGGCAGGCGGGCTGGAGTGTGGTGACGCAGAATGCGAACGGCGCCGACACCGGTGTGCTGCACGAAGTTCCGGCCCAACCGGCCCCATCGTTCGCACTGAGCATCGATCGGTTCGTGCAGAACGCTGCGCAACGGGCTGTGGACCTGCGCGAGGAGCAGGCGATGATGGTGGTGCTGCAGCCTTCGACCGGGGCGATTCTCGCGGTGGCGCAGAACGAGGCCGCCGACCGGGACGGGCCGGTGGCGACCATCGGCCAGTATCCGCCGGGGTCGATCTTCAAGACGGTGACCGCCGCGGCCGCCATGCGCGCCGGTATCGCGACCCCGGATACCGTGCTGCCCTGTCCCAGCCGGATCGTCATCGGGGAACGGACGATTCCCAACTACAACCTGTTCACCGTGGGGGACGTGCCGATGGCCACCGCCTACGAGCGCTCCTGCAACACGTCCTTCGCGAAGCTGGCCAGCCGGCTGGACGACGATGCGCTGCACCGGGCGGCCGCCCGGTTCGGGATCGGCCCGGACTATTCCGTACCTGGCCTGCCGATCTGGTCCGGGTCGGTGCCACCGGCCGCGGACCCGGTCCAGCGCGCCGAGGACGGGATCGGCCAGGGCAAGGTGGTGGCCAGTCCGTTCGGCATGGCGGTGATGGCGGCGACCGTGGCCGCCGGCCGGGCACCGGTGCCGTGGCTGCTCGACGGCCGCCCCACCGAGATCACCGGCGAGCGGCCGGCGGTCGACCCGGACGTCATCGCCGGCCTGCGGACGATGATGCGCAAGGTGGTCACCGGCGGCACGGCGGAACGGATCGCCGATCAAGGCGAGGTGTACGGCAAGACCGGGGAGTCCGAGGTGGCGGGCGGTTCGCACGCCTGGTTCGTCGGGTATCGCGGTGATATGGCATTCGCCACGCTCGTCGTCCGCGGCGGCAGTTCCGACAATGCCGTCGCCGTGACCCGGGATATGATCACCGCGCTACCGACCGGCTACTGATTTTCCGGGTCGGCCGACCCGGGCGGTGCGAGCTGTGAATCGGTCGATCGAATGCTCGGTGCGGCGGCCGTCGGGTCGCTGTCGAGCAGGTCGACCGCTGCGGCACCGCCGATGACCATGCCCGCGGTGGCGAGGATCAGGGTGTAGCGCTTCATGGTCGTCTCCCTCGTCGTACCGCTCGAAAGTTAGCTGAAAAATAGCTGTGCTGTGCACGCTACGACGCGGGTGGGACATCGGACAAGGCTGTAGTGACCAGGCCCACGTACCGGCCGCCGAGGGTGATTCAGGCGCGATGCAGGGACGCGGCGAGGTGGTGGGTCAGCGGTTCGCCGACCGCGGCCATCCGCACCGTATAGGTGAGCTCGTCCCCGTGTAGCCGAAACGATCGGCCGGTGGCGAGGACCGGCTTGGCGGTGCTGCTCAGTCCCACCGAGGTGCTGGTGAAGTCCAGCAGCAGATCGGCACCGTCCGTTTCGGCGGTGCCCTCGCAGATCTCGGTGATTCCGGTGGGATGCGCCAGGATCAATTCGACCCGCCCGGCCGCGGGGCAGCGCAGGTAGCCGGTTTCGGCATGGAGTCCGCGGCCGTCGTCCGCGGCGCGGGTGCGCTGCCGGTAGGTGAGGAACGGCCGGCCGAGGTGGCCGAACTGCACTTCCTCCAGGTAGTCGAAGGATTCGATGGTCGGGTATTCGCCGTGCCCGCGGCCGCGCCAGGTGCCCAGCAGCGGTGCGAGCGTCGCGATCCCCGGATGAGGTTCGGCCGGGTCGGGCGGGACGGGCTGCTGGCGATCGAGCACGCCGACAGCCTAGTCCCCGGCCGGGTCCGGTGTACACGACACGCCGTCGGCGGCAGCACGTTAGGGTGACACCGCGCAACCGGTTGTGTCGGAAAGGATGGACTGTTGAACGGACATGTGCGGGGTATTCGCGTCGTGGTGCTCACCGCGGCGCTCGGCCTGGCCGCAGCCTGCTCGACGGCGGAGTCGGCAGTGGACGAGGCGCCCGCTCTCGACGGCAACCGGTACGGCCGGGTGGACCTGGTCGCCGACGATGCCGACCGCAACGCCCGGATCATCGAGGAAGACCTCGTCAACGCCTGGGGGCTGGCCGACCGGCCCGCCGGGGGACATTTCTGGGTGGGCGCCGGGGGTGCCGCATTCCAGTTCCTCGGCGATGTGTCCGAGTCGAGCGATCCGGACCTGCGTTCGGTGAGCCGAGACGAGCTCACCGCGGTCACGGTGCCTGGTACGGATTCGGAATTCTCCGACGACAGTGCAGGCAAGACCACGGATGTGGTGGCGAATCCGGCTCCCGTCGGGGACGACGCCTTCGTGGTGCGCGATCAGTGGGTGCTCGTGGGGGAGCAGCCGGTGCCGCTGGGCGGCGCGGCGCGGTTCATCATGGTCACCGACTCCGGGCGGATCGCCGCCTGGACCGACCGGGCGCCGGACGGCGCCACCGTCCGCCGTAACGGCGCGACCAACCAGATGTTCGACGGGGAGAAGGACGGCATGTCCTTCACCGGCGCGGCCCTGCACCCGTCCGGTTCGGCGCTGCTGGTCGCCGACTTCGGGGCCGAACCGAAGTTGCGGACCTTCGACGAGGACTGGCGGCAGGTCCCGACGGACGGATTCGCCAATCCGTTCGCCACCGGCGAGCCGATCGACCCGGCCGAGCCGGAACTCGGCCGCACCACGATGCCGGGCGACCTCGCACCGTACAACGTGACCACCGCCGACGGGCGGGTGTTCGTCAGTTATGCGCCGACCACCCCGGCGTCCGGGCAGCGCTCCGGCGCAGCGGAATCGGAAGAGTCGAAGCGGGATTCGGATGCCTCCGGCACGGAGGACCGGTCCGGCGGCGCATCGGGCGGTACGGCCGACAGCGACGGAGACGAAAAGACGGACGGCTCCGAACCGGAGTTCGAGTCGGGGGCGGTCGATGCCCTGGACTCCGACGCCGAGCGTCGCACGAGCGGCCGGCCCGACCGCGGCAAGGTGGTCGAGTTCGATGCCTCCGGCAAGCTGGTGCGGATCCTGAACGACGACGGCCGGCTCAACGCACCCTGGGGTGTGGTGCTGGCGCCCTCCACGTTCGGCCCGCTGGCCGGGAAACTGCTGGTGGGCAATTCCGGTGGGCTCGGCCGCGTGGCGGCCTACGACGACACCACCGGCCGGTTCGTCGACTATCTGCGGGATGCGGACGGGCGGCCGGTCGAGGTGGCGGGCCTGCGTGCCTTGATGTTCGGCAACGGGGACACCGCCGGTGACGGCGATGCGCTGTACTTCACCGCCGGGCCCGACGAGGGCGAGGGCGGCCTGTTCGGCGCGTTCCGCGGAATCTGAGCGATCCGCCGCGGCCCCCGAAGTGTGGTCGCGGCGGGCGTCAGTCGCTGTCCAGGGCGGCGCGGGCCTCGGTCAGCAAGGCGGCGGAATCGCGCGGGCTCAGCGCCATGGCCCGCAACTGATCGAAGATCACGCCGAATCGTCGGATCTCGTGGTGCCCCTCGATGAGCCGGTCCTGGCCGAGGCTTTCCACATACACCAGTTCGGGATCGGCCGGGTCGTGGAAGTCCAGCAGGGTGAACGCGCCCGCCATCCCCGGGTGGGCACCGGCGTCGAACGGCAGGATCTGCAGGATCACGTTCTTACGCTTGGTTTCCTGCAGGAGCCGATCCAGCTGCCCGGCCATCACCGCCGGTCCGCCGACCACCCGGCGGATGGCGGCCTCGTCCATCACGACCCACAGCTCGAGGGGGTCCTTCTCCTTGGATACGTGCACCGCGCGATCCATCCGGGCCTTGGCCCGATTCGCCATGGTGGCATCGTCCAGTCGGGGCATATAGGTCTCGATCACCGCGGCGGCGTATTCGTAGGTCTGCAGCAGCCCGGGGATGGTGGAGGTCTGGTACTGCCGCGCCGACAACGCCTCGGACTCGAAGTTGATGAAGGCGGCGTAGACCTCGGAGACCGCGCCTTCGTAGTCGCGGGACATGCCGGGTTTCTGGGCATCGGTCAGCAGCCGGAACGCCTCGTCGCGCTGGGCCGGGTCCACATCGTAGAGGTCCAGCATCGCCGCCAGGGTGCGGCGTTGCGGCCGCGCCTGAGCGGATTCGATCCGGTACAGCGTGGTGACGTTGATCCCGGTGTGCGCGCTCACCTCCTCCTTGCTGAGCTGAGCGTTTTCGCGCAGCTCGGCGAGCACGGCTGCGAGCCGGCGCAGCCGGACGGTGATGACGGTGCGCTTACCTGCCATGTCGACCCCTTCGAAGCGGCGGTGGTCTCCGAGGTTACTAGTCCGGGATGTGCGACGGGGACGGGTTCGCCTGTCGCGGTTGTCAGCCCGGGTTTACTCAGAGTTGAGGTCGCAATCTTGCGTTCTGCCACATGGAAGCGCATGATCCAGATAGCCTTCGAGGCGAACAACCGAACAGATGACCGTAAACCGAATCGAGAGCCAAATGTCGGTAGCTAATTCGTTGGTGTCGGGTGTATTCGGGGTGTGGCGATGAGCGCGCCGGTCGCAGTAGGGGTGCTGCTGCCGACCGCTCCACAGTTGTTGTGTGCATTTCAGGGGCGCCGTTTCCAGGATCGGGAACTGCTGCGGTCGGCGCATGCGCTGGCCGAACTGCACGAGCGCCGGGCGCATCTTCGCGATGCCGCTTTGCAAGCCGAGATCGACTGCCGTCGAGGTGAACTCGTCGACGACATCAACGACTGGGTGATCCAGGAGATGCCCTTGCATCGCGCCGGTGCGGCCATGCACACCGAAAGCCTCGGTGCGGTCGTGGACCGGATGGCGCGGAGCTGGGTCGAGGCGAACCAGGCGATCGACGTCGACGGGGTGCGTAGTGACAACACCCATAAGCACTGGTATCAGCTCGCCGAACTGGTGGACGGCTACACCGATCTGGTCACCGATGTGGCCGGTGGTCGGCGCCGGCTGCCCGAACGTTAACTGCTCAGACCGGCTTCGAAGGCGATGCGGTCGCCGCGGTACAGCGACCGCACGCGTTCGACCGGCAGACCGGCGGAGTTCACACTGCGACGGTGCAGCAGCAGCATCGGCAGCGCAGTACTGCATTCCAGGAGCTGGGCCTCCCGCGGCCCGGCCAGGACGGTCTCGATCCGTTCCCGGGCCCGGCCGAGAATGACGCCGTGTGCCCGGAATGCGGCGTACAGCGAGGTGGTGGGGTCGTAGTCCGCGCGCAGCCAAGCGAATTCGGGCAGGGGTAGGAAGGTGCTCTCCAGTCCGACGCGTTCGCCGTCGGCGAGCAGCACCCGTTCCAGGTGCATGACCGTGGTTCCCGGTGCGATACCGAGATCGCGGGCGGTGCCGGCATCCGCCGGCTCGTCCTGCCAGTCGACCAGCCGCCGCCCGGGGGTACGGCCCAGTGCCAGGGCGCCCTCCGTGTAGGAGCGCAGCGACAGCGGCTGGATCATCTTGGGCCGCGACACCACGGTGCCCCGGCCCTGCCGGCGAATCCGCCCGGCGACCAGCAGGTCGCGCAGTGCCTGGCGCACGGTTTCGCGTGCCACCTCGAAACGGGCGGCCAGTTCTCGTTCGGCGGGTACCGGGTCGCCCTCGGCGAGGGTGTCCAGGATCTCTTCGATTCCGGTGCGCACCAGGTAGGACTTCGGCAGTTTCGGCTCGACCCCCAGGGATTCCATACCCACCAGCCTACCGGTTTTTGGTCTATACCAATTCTTAACCTGGTGTTCGCACGTGGCACACCGATAGGTCTAGACCATTTGTCACCCTATCGGCATGCGATTGGTCGTCATCGGAGGTGGCATCCTCGGCACCGCCCATGCGTGGGCGGCGGTCGAGCGCGGTCACCATGTGGTGCAGCTGGAACGGGAGCCGGAGGCGCGCGGCGCCACCGTGCGGAACTTCGGATTGGTCTGGGTATCGGGCCGGGCCGAGGCCGAATTGGACACCACGGTGCGGTCCCGGCAGCTGTGGGAGGAGATCGGCGGGCGCGTCCCGGGGATCGGATTCCGCCCGGCCGGCTCGATCACCGTGCTGCGCACCCCGGCGGAGCTGGCGGTGGCCGAGGCCGCCGCCGCGGCGCCGACTGCCGGAGTCCGCGGATTCGAACTGCTCGAACCCGATCGGGTACGGGCCGTGAATCCGGCGCTGCGCGGCACCTTCCTGGCCGGGCTGCACTGCCGCACCGATGCGGCGGTCGAGTCCCGGCAGGCGCTGCCCGCACTGCGCTCGTATCTGACCGGCACCGGCCGCTACACCTTCCACGCGGGCACCGAGGCCCGCAGCGTCACCGATACCGGAACGGGTGCGGCCGTGCTGGACGACCGGGGGGCCCGGCACGAGGCCGATCTGGTCGTGCACTGCCCCGGCGCCGCGCACGGCGGGCTGACCCGGGAACTGGCCGGGCAACTGCCGGTCCGGCGGGTCCGGCTGCAGATGATGCAGACCGCGCCGCTCGGGGAAGCGCTGACCACCGCGATCGCCGATGCCGACAGCTTCCGCTACTACCCCGGCTACGCCGGGTCCGCGCTGACCGCCCTCGCCGCCGAACAGGCGCAGTCCGCGACCGCGGCCGAACATCATATGCAGCTGCTGTGCGTGCAGCGGCTGGACGGCGGCCTGACCATCGGCGACACCCACGAGTACACCGAGCCGTTTGCCTTCGATGTCGACGAGGCCCCGTACGCGCATCTGACCGCGGTCACCGAGCAATTCCTCGGCCGGCGGTTGCCGCCGGTGGTCCGGCGCTGGGCCGGGGTGTACAGCCAGTCCACCGATCCGGCGGCCGTTGTCACCCGGGTCCGGGCCGATACCCACGTCTGGGTCGTGACCGGCCCGGGTGGTCGCGGTATGACCCTCGGCCCGGCCATCGGCGCCGATACCGCAGACCTGCTGAACCTGTGAGGAATACCGTGTCCGAACCCGTACAAGTCGCCGTCCTCGATATGGCCGGTACCACCGTCGCCGACGACGGCCTGGTGGTCGCCGCCTTCGACACGGCGGCCACTGCCGCCGGGCTACCGGCGGACGGACCCCGTCGCGACCGGGCCCGCCGGTATGTGCTCGACACGATGGGGCAGTCCAAGATCGAGGTCTTCACCGCCCTGTTCGGGGACCCGGACCGGGCCGCGGTGGCCAATCGTGCCTTCGAAACCGCCTACGCCGAGCTCGTCGACGAGGTCGGGGTGGCCCCGATTCCCGGTGCGGCCGAAGCGATCCGGACTCTGCGCGGCAGTGGGGTCCGGGTGGCGCTCACCACCGGGTTCAGCCGCGCCACCCAGGACCGGCTGCTGGCGGCGCTGGGCTGGGCCGGCCTCGCCGACCTGACCCTGTGCCCGGCCGAGGCCGGGCGCGGGCGACCGTATCCCGATCTGGTGCTCACCGCCGGCCTGCGGCTGCAGGCCGATGCGGTGCACCGGATCGCCGTACTCGGCGACACCACCAGCGATATCGCCACCGGGCGGGCCGCGGGCGCGGGCCTGGTCGTCGGGACGCTGACCGGTGCGCACCGCGAAGATCGCCTGCGTGCGGCCGGAGCCGGCCACATCGTCGGTTCGGTCGCCGACTTCCCGGACCTGGTGCTCGGCACCGGCCCCTGAACCCGCCGCCCGCGGCGGGCCGTGCCCCTACGATCCCCGTCCCTTCGACTCATCCGCAGATCCATCCGAAAGTTGCAGTAATCATGCGTAATTCGAATGTATTCGGCCGCGGCCTGTCCCGGACCGCGATCATGCTGGCCGCCGCGACCGCCGTCGCCTTCACCGCCGCCTGCGGCGGTACCGGCGCCGGATCGTCCGACGGCGAAACCGTCACCGTGTACTCCGCCGACGGGCTGGGCAGCTGGTACGAGACCCGGTTCGCCGCCTTCGAGGAGGCCACCGGTATCGCCGTCGACCTCGTCGAAGCCGGTTCCGGGGAAGTGGTCAACCGGGTGGACAAGGAGCAGTCCAACCCGCAGGCCGATGTGCTGGTCACTCTGCCGCCGTTCATCCAACAGGCCGCCGCATCGGATCTGCTGGAACCGTCCGGAATCGACACCACCGCCCTCCCCGCCGCCGACCTGGACCCGGCCGGCCGCTACCTGCCGCTGGCCAACAACTACCTGTGTTTCATCGCCAACCCGGCCGTGGATACCACCGGGATGACCTGGGACGACCTGCTCGACCCCGAATACCGGGGCAAACTCCAGTACTCCACGCCCGGCCAGGCCGGTGACGGCACCGCGGTCCTGCTCCTGTTGCAGCAGCAGCTCGGTAAGCAGGGTGCGCTCGACTACCTGGCCCGGCTGCAGGCCAACAATGTCGGCCCGTCCTCGTCCACCGGCAAACTGCAGGCCAAGGTCGACAAGGGTGAACTGCTGATCGCCAACGGGGACGTGCAGATGAACCTGAACACCATCGCGCAGCAGGGTTCGGAGTTCGACCTGTTCTTCCCGGCCGACGCCGACGGACAGCGCGCCACCATCGCCATCCCCTACACGATGGGACTGGCGAAGGGGGCGCCGAACCGGGATGCCGGTATCGAGCTGATGGAGTTCCTGCTCGGCGAGGAGTCGCAGCGCAGCATCGCCACCGAGGCATCCGCCATCCCGGCGCTGGCCGAGCTGCGCGAGACGGCCGAGACCGCCGCCGTGCTCGAGGGGGTCACCGTCCTGCCGGTGGACTGGGACGCCGTGCTGGCCGACCTGGATGCCGATATCGCCGCCTACCAGCGGGCCATCGGCGGCTGACGGCGGCGGGCGAGGGGAGAACCGATGTCCACCGGAGAGCTCCGGACCGGCCGGGTGGCCGGTCGCACCGATACCGCGGCACCGGCCGGTGCGGACCCGGCCATCGTGTTCGACCGGGTCGGGGTCCGTTACGGGCGCGGCCGCAGCGCGGCCGTGGCGCTCGCCGACTTCTCGCTGCGGGTCGCGGCGGGGGAGACGGTGGCGCTGCTGGGGCCCAGCGGCTCCGGCAAATCGACCGCGTTGAAGGCACTGGCCGGTTTCGTCCGGCCGAGCTCCGGGGCGGTGCGCCTGGGCGGGCGTGATGTGACCGGCTGGTCGCCGGCCCGCCGCGGTATCGGGGTGGTGGTGCAGTCGTATGCGCTGTTCCCGCATATGACCGTGCAGGCCAATGTGGCGTTCGGGCTCCGCGCTCAGCGGGTCCGCCGCAGCGAAGTAGGGCCGCGGGTGAGCGAGGCACTCGATATGGTCGGGATGGCCGGGTACGCCGCCCGGTTGCCGCGGGAGCTCTCCGGCGGCCAGCAGCAGCGGGTCGCGATCGCCCGGGCACTCGCGATCCGGCCGAAGGTGCTGCTGCTCGACGAACCCCTCGCGGCCCTGGATGCGCAACTGCGGCAATCGATGCTCGGTGAACTGCAGCAGCTGCGGCGCGCCCTGCCCGATACCGCGATGCTGTACGTGACCCACGACCAGACCGAGGCGCTCGCGCTCGCCGACCGGATTGCGGTGCTGCGCGAGGCCCGCCTGGTGGATCTGGACACGGCCGAGAACCTGTGGCAGCGGCCCCCTTCGGAGTTCACCGCTGCCTTCCTCGGCGGGGCCAACCTCCTCGGCTGCCGAATCGAACGGGTCTCCGGGGGCGCGGCCCTGGTGACGGTGGGCGAGCACACCCTGCGTGCCCGGGCCCCCGAACCCGGTGTCGGCCGCCCGGAATGGGCGTCCGGCGCCGATGCGCTGCTGTGTGTGCGCCCGCACGCCCTCACCCTCGGCGCGCCGGGTGATCGGGAGGTGGTTTCGGGCGTCGTCGAATCGAGCATGTGGCGGGGTGCCGGCACCCGGGTACGGGTCGCCGTGCCCGGCTGGGCCGAGCCGCTGACCGTCGAGGTCGCCGGGCACCATGCGGCCGAAACCGGCGACCGGGTGGGTGTGCGCTTCCCCGATCCCGCCGGGGTTCTGGTCCCGCCCCCGCTGACCACGGCCGGTGGCGCGGAACCGAAGGAGCCGGTCCGATGAGGGCGCGGCATCCGGATCGCCACCGGGTCACCGCGGCGGCGTGGTGCCCGGCTACCGGGCAGCCGCCGGCCCGGCTTCGTCACGCCCCGGCGCTGTCGTCCGGTGCACCGGCCCATCAGGGGCGGCGCCGAATGCGGTGGGCCATATCGCGTGCGGCCGGTCCGGTCCCGCTGTGTGCGGTGCCGGGCGAGCGAGCCGCGAGGGCTCCGGCCCAGAGTCCGCAACCGACGTCGGGTAGCGACCTGTGCCGGAGGCGATGATGAGCACCGCAACAGAGGCGGCTGCCCCGGCCGTCGCAGACCACGCCGCGCCGGTCCGGCGCTGGGGACCGGTGCTGTGGGCCGCGCCGCCGGTACTGATCGTGCTGCTGATCGCCGGGTATCCGGTGCTCCGGATGCTGGCCGAGTCCACGGTGACACCGGACGGTCGCGGCACCGGGACCTGGGCGGCCGTGCTCGGGTCCGAGGCGTTCCGGGATGCCCTGTGGCGCACGGTGTCGATCGCCGTCTCGGCCACCGCGGGCTGCCTGGTACTCGGCACCTTTCTCGCGGTGGTGCTGGCTTTCGTGCCGTTTCCGGGTTCGGCGGTGGTCGGCCGGCTGATCGATACGGTCCTGACGCTGCCGTCGTTCCTGATCACCCTGGCATTCACCTTCCTCTACGGCACCGCCGGTGCGGTGAACGCGCTGATCAACCGATTGACCGGCGGGACCGAGCCGGTGCTGGACTTCCTGACCACGCCGCTGGGAGTGATCCTGGCCGAGATCACCTTCTTCACCCCGTTCGTGGTGCGGCCCCTGCTGGCGGCCTTCGCGCAGGTGCCCCGGGAACAACTGGATGTGGCGGCGAGCCTGGGCGCCTCGCCGTGGCGGGTACTGCGGCAGGTGGTGCTGCCCGAGGCGTGGCCGGCGCTGGCCGCCGGCGGCAGCCTGGTGCTGCTGCTGACCCTCAACGAATTCGGCATCGTCCTGTTCACCGGCGCCAAGGGGGTGATCACGCTGCCCGCCATGATCTACACCCGCGGCATCGTCACCTTCGACCTGCCCGGTGCGGCCGTGCTGGCGACCGTGCAGGTGCTGCTGTCGCTGACCCTGTACGCCGGATTCCGGCTGATCACCGCCCGGCTGACCCGGGCCACCCGAAAGGAGTGACGATGCTGCTGTGGACCCGAGGCGGCCGGGCCGCCGTACTCACGGCCTTCGCGCTGACCGTATCGGTGGTGTTCGGTGCGCCGATCGTCACCGTGCTGGCGGCGGCGCTGGCCGGCAGCTGGACCGGCCCGCTGCCCTCGGACCTCGGCTTCGCGAACCTGGGGCAGGCACTCGAAGGGCAGCAGGCGGCGAGCCTGTCGGTGAGCCTGCAGACCGCATTGCTGGCCGGGGCACTGTCCCTGGTCCTGGGCACCTGGGCCGCCCTGGCAGTCCGGGACGCGCCGGGTTGGCTGCGCCGCGTCACCGATGCGGTGTTCCATCTGCCGGTGGCGGTGCCGTCGGTCGCGATCGGCCTCGGCGTGCTGATCGCCTTCAACGAGCGGCCCCTGCTGCTGGGCGGCACGAAATGGATCGTGATCCTGGCGCACACCGTGCTGGTGCTGGCCTATTCCTACAGCTCCGTTTCGGCGGCGCTGGACCGCCTGGATCCGGCGTATCATCTGGTCGCCGAATCCCTGGGTGCCGGCCCGGTACGGGTGCTCTGCCGGGTGACGCTGCCGCTGCTGCTGCCCGCGCTGGGCGCCGCCGCCGGGCTGTCGATCGCGCTGTCGATGGGGGAGCTGGGCGCCACCGTCATGGTGTATCCGGCGAGCTGGAAAACCTTGCCGGTGAGCATCTTCGCCCAGACCGACCGTGGCGAGGTGTTCGATGCGGCCGCCGGCACCACCGTGCTGGTGGTGTTCACCCTGGTGGCGCTGCTGGTTCTCGGCCGGGTGCGTGGCCGCGCCGCCCTACGCTAGGGGAACTGTGTGGGTGGTCCGGTCGACTCGACCACCGGCCGTCATCGCAGCCTTCCCGGGCCTGACCTCACCATGGCGCCGCTGATTCCTGGGGCCGCCGGTTCCTACCGCCGCTGTGCCGCAGCTGGGGCAGATGTGCTCGCACTGCGATGGGCCGACGGCGTGCAGGCCGACGCAGGGGTCGGGTTCGTCGTGGACCGGCTACCCTGCGGGCGGGCGATCGTTGACGCCGTGCCGGAGCGCGGCTGGGCGGGCCGGCGGTGGCGGGTTCACGGAATGATCGCGAAAACCGTTGCGGGTGACCCGGAGCCGCCACGGTGGATCGCCCCGCCGGCCAGCACCCAGGCCCCGGTCACCGGGAGATCGGCCAGGTGGGCCAGGCATTCCAGGCTGATGCGGTGCTCGCGGTACAGCAGCCGGGATACGGCATAGCTGTCGTCGGTGCCGATGTCGGGTCCGAACGTGTCGATACCGAGGGCGCCGCGCCGGCCGAGCCGCCCGGTGTCCAGCAGCCATTCGACGGCGTCCACCGCGAACCCGGGCTGATGTCCGGCTGCGGCGCCGGTGCCCGCGAACTCGGGGCTGCCCCATTTGGCATCCCAGCCGGTCCACGCAACGATCGCGGCCTGCGCGGGGATCCGGCCGTGTCGGGTCTCCCAATCCCGCAGCAGCGCCGCCGTGATCGCGAAGTCGCGGTCGGATGCGCAGCTTTCGCGCACATCGATTTTTACGGCGGGCAGCAGCAGATCGTCCGTCTCGAGTTCGTCGGCGGCGAGCCCGTCCGGATCGAAATGGATCGGCGCACCCCAGTGGGTGCCGGTGTGCTCGCCCTGGGTGACGCACCGCAGGTAGTAGCCGTCCGCGGCGACGGTTGCCACGGTGTCGGTGCGGAAGGCGGGGTCGCCGGGGTAGATCGGCGTGGTGGCGGGGTCGTGCACATGCGACAGCCGCACCACCCGGCCGAACGGCGCGATCATCGGGCCTCTGGGCGGAGCACCGCAGCGTCGAACCAGTGGCAGAGCAGCAGGGCCATCTCGACGTCGAGGCGGTCCTCGGCGATCGGCCGGCCGCGCCGTTCGACCGCCCGGTTGACCCGGTACTTCACCGAGTTGGCATGCAGATTCAGTGCGGCCGCCGCGGCCTTGTGGCTGGCACCGGCGCCGAGGAAGACCCGCAGCGTCTCGCGCAGCCGCGCATCGTGTTCGTTGTCGGCGGCCAGCGGTCCGAGGACCCGCTGCACCCATTCGCGTGCCTCGTCCAGGTCGCGACCGAGCAGCGCGGCCGCAGCCAGCCCGGGGTCGCTCGCAGCCGTTACCCGGGCACCGGCCGGGCCCGCCGCCAGCGCGACCTCACGGGCCCGGACCGCCTGCCGGTGCGAGGAGCGGAAACCCGCAGTCCCCGGCGCCGGAATACCCGATGCCAGTCGCGGTGCCTCCGGGTGCGCGTCGGCGAAGGCGCGGACGCGCTCGACGATGGACGATGCCGCCGCCGCGCCGAGCGGCAGCCAGCCCCAGCCGGTGAGCCGGTCCGCCGCGACGAACAGCCCGGGCCCCAGCGCATCGACGCCCGCAGCCAGTTCCCGGACGAACCGTTCCAGCCGGGCCAGCTCGTCGCCGCCGTCGGGCACCCAGAGCACCAGACCCAGGTGGGTGCGGTGCAGCGGATACCGGATGGCCTCGCTCACCGCGTCGGTATCGACGGCTGCGCCCTCGAGCAGTTCGCGCACCCGGACCGCGCGGGTGCTGTTGCGGTTCTCCAGCCAGTGGTCACGTTCGTTCTGATAGGTCGCGACGACCTGCTGGGAGATCCAGTCGATGTAGCCGAAGGTGATGGTGGTGATCTGCTCGAAAACGTCCAGCTGTACCTGCGGCGTCAGCTGCAGCGCCCGGACCTCCTCGGACACGATGCCGAGCAGCTTCTGTTGGCCGAGCCGGTAGGCGCGGACCAGGGCGTTGGGCGCGATGCCGTGCTGGGCGAGGCGCCGGGCGTATTCGAGCGCCGCGGTCGGCGGCTCCACGTTCTCTATCGGGATGTCGTGCTGAATCGCGGAGAAGATCGTATCGACATTTCCTTCGACGCTGTCGCGCAGCAACTCACGCAACTGGGCATCGCCGCGCAGATCCTCGATCTCGGCCAACAGATGCACCTGGATCGTGCGGCTGACCTCGTCGAGCCGTCCGGCGAGGCGTTCCACGGCGACGGCGGCGTTCGGGCCGACGGCCGGCGGTTCGGCTGCGGTGGGCATGCCCAACAGTAGAACGCCGTGACCGGGCGGTGGGGTGAATGCTGCGCCGCAATCGGCGAGTTGTCCCGGGGAGACAAGCGGGGCGCCGAGCTTCATCGTCGCGCGACGGTGTGATCGAGGTCTCATCTCCGTACCGTCGGGAATCAGTCCTTATGAGTACCGCCAGGAGTGATCATGACCCTCGCTCTGTTGCCCGATCGCCGGGCCGCGCACGATCCGACCGGCCCGGCCGTGGCCGACGACGAGATCGCATACGACAATGCCGGATTCCTGGCGGCTGTCGGCCGGGCCGCCGGGACGCTGCACGCGCACGGGGTCGGCCCGGGTGACGTCGTGGCCGTGATGCTGCCGAACACGGCCGGCCTGGTCGTCACCCTGTTCGCCGCCTGGCGACTGGGCGCGGCGGTGACCCCGCTGAATCCGGCGATGGTGGCCGAGGAGGTCGGCTACCAGATCGACGACGCGGGCGCCGACGTTCTGGTCGTCGTCGAGCCACCGGCCTACCAGGTGCCCGCCGCGGTGGTGCTGCCGGTCGACCGGCTCACGGCCATGCCCGGGCACACCGAGGTGCACGCCGGTACCGAGGACGACCTGGCGCTGGTGATCTACACCAGCGGCACCACCGGCCGCCCGAAGGGCGTGATGCTCGCGCACGCGAACCTGAATGCCATGTGTGCCATGGTGATCGGCGCCTTCTCGCTCGGCCCGGCGGACCGCAGCCTGCTGGTGCTGCCGCTGTTCCATGTCAACGGGATCGTCATCGGCACCCTGTCGCCGCTGCTGGCCGGTGGCAGTACCTGCATCGCGGGCCGGTTCGATGCGAAGGAATTCTTCGACCGGCTGGCCGAAAGCGGGGCCACCTACTTCTCTGCGGTCCCGACCATCTACACGATGCTCGCCGACCTACCCGACACCGGGCAACCGGACACCTCGCAGGTCCGGTTCGCCATCTGTGGCGCGGCGCCGGCCAGCGTGGAACTGCTGGCGAAGTTCGAATCCCGCTACGGGATCCCGATCGTCGAGGGCTACGGACTGTCCGAGGGAACCTGCGCCAGCACGGTGAATCCGCTGTACGGCGAACGGCGGCCCGGCACCGTCGGGCTGCCGTTACCCGGTCAGCGGATCCGGATCGTCGACTCCAACGGGGCCGACGTCGATCCCGGCGCGGCCGGTGAGGTCATCATTTCGGGCCCGAACGTCATGCGCGGCTACCTGAACCGGCCGGTTGAGACCGAACGGACGGTCGTCGAGGGCTGGCTGCACACCGGCGACATCGGCCGGTTCGACGAGTACGGCTATCTGGTGCTGGTGGACCGCGCCAAGGACATGATCATCCGCGGCGGCGAGAACATCTACCCGAAAGAGCTCGAATCGGTCGTCTACCAGCTGCCCGAGATCGCTACTGCGGCGGTGGTCGGCCGCGCCGATCCGAGGTACGGCGAGGTGCCCGTGCTCTACGTCGCACCCCATTCCGGGACCGAGGTGGATACCGAGCGGGTGCTCGGCCATCTGCGGGCCGCCCTGTCCCGGTACAAGGTGCCCGTCGAGGTCACGGTTCTCGACGAGTTGCCCGTCAATGCCGTCGGAAAGCTCGACAAGCCGGCCCTGCGGCGTCTGGTCCGCGGCGCCGGTCGATAGCAGAAGGAGTCGAAATCATGGGTTTCACGAAACCTGATCTGCCGGCCGTAGACCCGGACGAGTTCCTGCGGCAGCCGCTCATGGAGCGGATGCGCATCCTGGCCACCGACTGGGCCGAGAACGGCTTCGGTTCGCCGAGGATGGTGCATTGCGTCTACATCATCAAACTGATCGTGCTGTACGCCATCGGCGGTGTCACGGTGGCAACGCTGACCTCCGGGCTGCCCCCCTTCTGGCAGGTGGCCGAATGGTGGAACCAGCCGGTCGTGTACCAGAAGCTGATCCTGTGGACCGTGCTGCTCGAAGCCATCGGCATAGCCGGGTCCTGGGGGCCGCTGGCGGGCAAGGTCAAGCCGATGACCGGTGGGATCCTGTTCTGGGCCAGGCCTGCAACGATCCGCCTGCGGCCGTGGAAGTGGGTGCCGGGCACCGCGGGGAACCGGCGGACCTGGTTCGATATCGCGCTCTACCTCGCCCTGCTGACGAGCCTGGTCGTCGCACTCGTGCGGCCCGGTGTGACGACCGACGCCCTCGCCGCGGCCCTGCCGGACAATGTCTCCGGGCTGGTGAGTCCCGCCGTGTTGATCGCCCCGATCGTGCTACTGATCCTGAACGGCCTGCGGGACAAGACGATCTTCCTCGCCGCCCGTGGTGAGCAGTACCTGCCGGCGCTGATCTTCTTCGCGGCGCTGCCGTTCGTCAACATGATCATCGCGCTCAAACTGCTGATCGTGGTGGTGTGGGTCGGCGCCGGGTTCTCCAAGTTCGGCAAGCACTTCTCGAACGTGGTGCCGCCGATGGTGAGCAACAGCCCGTCGATGCCGTTCAAGGCGATCAAGCGCGCACACTACCGCGATTTCCCGCGGGACCTGCGACCCTCCCGGCTGGCCGATGTCATGGCCCATGTCGGCGGGACCACCGTCGAGATCGTGACTCCGCTGGTGCTGCTGTTCTCCCCGAACCCGTGGCTGACCGGGCTGGGTGTCATCGTGATGGTGGTCTTCCACCTGTTCATCACCTCGACCTTCCCGCTCGCCGTGCCGCTGGAATGGAACATCCTGTTCGCCTACGCCACGGTGTTCCTCTTCCTCGGCTTCCCGGCCTGGGAGGGCTACGCCGTATGGGACATGTCGCCGGCCTGGCTGGCGGTGTCGATCGCGGCAGCGCTGCTGTTCTATCCGGTGCTGGGCAATCTGCGCCCGGACAAGGTGTCGTTCCTGCCTTCCATGCGGCAGTACGCCGGCAACTGGGCCTCGGCGGTGTGGGCGTTCGCTCCCGGCGCCGAAGCGAAGCTGGACCGGGTGACCCGATCGGCGAAGAACCAGATCGACCAGTTCGTGGAATTCGGATTCGAGCCGAACTGGGCCGAGGTGAACCTGCAGCGCACCATCGGCTGGCGCACCATGCACAGCCAGGCCCGCGGCCTGTTCTCGCTGCTGATCGCCCGGCTGCCCGATGTCGACACCCGCACCGTGCGGGAAGCGGAGTTCTTGTGCAACTCGCTGATCGGGTTCAACTTCGGCGACGGGCATCTGCACAACGAGGACCTGATCGCGGCCGTGCAGGACGAGGCCCGGTTCGAACCGGGAGAGGTGCTGATCGCCTGGGTGGAATCGGAAGCCTTCGGCAGCGGTATCCAGCGTTACCGGCTGGTCGACCCCGCGGTCGGGGTGATCGAACGGGGCACCTGGAAGGTCGCCGACGCAGTCGCCGAACAGCCGTGGCTGCCCAACGGGCCGATCCCGCTGCAGGTCACCTGGACCCGCCCGGCGCCCGCGGACCTCGGCACGTCGCAGGCCCACCCGGACGATTCCGGCGTACGGGCATGAATCTCCCGGCCGGTCGGCTGCAGCGCCGCAGCGATCGGCCGGGGGCTGGCCCGGACACCATGGCGACGGAGGGCGGCCGCACCGCACCATCGAAGGGGAATGAGGAGTCAGCTGATGAGTACCGCAGTCGTCGTGGGGTCCGGGCCGAACGGACTCGCCGCCGCCGTCACGCTGGCCGCCGAGGGCGTGCAGGTGACGGTCCTGGAGGCGGCGGACGAAATCGGTGGTGGGGCGCGCTCCGGTGCGGCGATCGTGCCCGGACTGCTGCACGATCACTGTGCGGCCATCCATCCGATGGCGGTCGGGTCCCGGTTCCTCACCGGGTACGGCCTGGACCGCTACGGGCTGCAGTGGCGGTGGCCGGAGATCGATTGCACCCATCCGCTGCCGGGCGGCCGGGCGGGGGTGCTGCACCGCTCGGTCGAGGAAACCGCGGCCGGTCTGGGCTCCGACGGTTCGCGGTGGCGGGCGGCCTTCGCCGGACCGGCGGCCCGCTTCGACACCCTGGCCGAGGACATCATGGGGCCGCTGTTGCGGATCCCGCGGCATCCGCTGACCCTGGCCCGGTTCGGAGCACCGACCGCCCTGCCCGCCTCGGTCCTGTCCCGGTGGTTTCGCACCGAGGCGGGGCGCGCACTGTTCGGTGGTGTCGCGGCGCATGCCTTCCGGCCCCTGCACCACCCGATGACCTCCGCCATCGGGATGGGCATCATCACGGCCGGACATCGGCACGGCTGGCCGGTGGCGGCCGGCGGAACGCAGTCGATCACCGACGCCCTCGCGGCGCTGCTCGGCGACCTGGGTGGCAAGGTGGAGACCGGCGTGTACGTCCGGTCCGTGGCCGAGTTGCCGCCCGCCGACGTCACGATCTTCGACCTGGCACCGGGTGCGGTGTCCGACATCCTCGGTGACCGGCTGCCCGGCCGCATCGCCCGCGCCTATCGCCGGTTCCGGCACGGCCCCGGCGCGTTCAAGGTCGACTTCGCGGTCGAGGGCGGGGTGCCCTGGGCCGACCCGCATTCCGGCCGGGCCGGCACCGTCCATCTGGGCGGCAGCTTTGCCGAGATCGCCGCCGCTGAACGGGACATCCAGGCCGGCCGGCTGCCGGAGCGGCCCTTCGTCCTGCTCGGCCAGCAGTACCTCGCCGACCCCGGCCGGTCGGTCGGCGACATCCACCCCGTGTATTCCTACGCCCATGTGCCGCACGGCTACCCCGGTGATGCCACCGAGGCGATCATCGCCCGCATCGAACAGTTCGCCCCCGGCTTCCGGGACCGCATCATCGGCCACGTCGTGCGTACCACTACCGAGATGTCTGTCTACAACCCGAACTATGTCGGCGGCGACATCGTCACCGGTGCGAAGGATGTGCGCCAGCTCGTCTTCGGCCCGCGCACCACGGTGCACCCGTACTCGGTGGGAGTCCCGGGCATGTACCTGTGCTCGGCTGCTACGCCTCCGGGGCCCGGGACGCACGGGATGTGCGGATACCGAGCTGCCCGTCAGGCATGTGCCCATCTCGGTATCCGCTGACGCTCGGAGTCGCCCGGCAACCCATTCGCGGAGTGGAAGCCGTGCCCGCCGACCACGAAGGGTATTATATCAATTCATTTTGATGTAATATCGAGGTGTGTCGGTTTCGGATCGAGCGAACGTCCCACTGGTGGTGCGCATGGCTGCCCACCCGCTGCGCTGGGCGCTGATGACCGAGCTCGCCGCCGGGGATCGGCGGGTGCGGGAGCTGGTCGATGTGGTGGACGAGCCGCAGAATCTGGTGTCGTATCACCTGCGGCTGCTGCGGTCGGCCGGTCTGGTCACCTCGCGGCGCAGTAGCTACGACGGCCGCGATGCCTATTACCACCTGGATCCGGCGCGGTGCGCCACGGCCTTCGGTGCGGCGGCCGCCGCGCTGGGGCCCGATCCGGCGCGACGCAGCTGGCCGGTGGGCACCTCGGTGCTGTTCCTGTGTACCGGGAACAGTGCCCGCTCGCCGATGGCCGAGGCGCTGCTGCGGCACCGTGCCCCCACGGTGTCCGTGGCCAGTGCGGGCAGTCACCCGGCCGCCCGGATCCATCCGAATGCCGTCCGGGTCCTGCACGAGGACTTCGGGATCGACCTCGACATCCGGCCGCCCCGATCGCTCACCGCGCTCGGCGACCGCCGTTTCGATCAGGTGATCACCCTGTGCGACAAGGTTCGTGAGGTCGCCTGGGACCACGGCTCCGCGGTGCTGACCCATTGGAGCCTGCCGAACCCGGCCGCCGATCGGGCCGGATACCCCGAGTTCCAGCGGATCGCTGCGGAACTCGACACCAGAATCGGACAGCTACCGCTGCCGTGCACCATGGAGGGAGAGTCGTCATGACCACCACCGCACCCACCGAACTCGCTCGGGTTCGCTATCTCGTCGACGATGTTCGTACCGCCGTCGACTTCTACACCACCCAGCTCGGTTTCACCGTCGATTTCGATGCGGCGCCGGCGTTCGCCGCGGTGATCCGCGGGCCGTTGCAGCTGCTGCTGGCCGGGCCGAAGAGCTCGGCCGGGCGGCCGATGCCCGACGGCGCCGTCCCGGAACCGGGCGGCTGGAACCGGCTGCAGCTGGTGGTGGACGATATCGCCGCCGACGTGGCCCGCCTGCGATCCGCCGGAGTGCCGTTCCGCAACGACATCGTCAGCGGCCCGGGCGGACAGCAGATTCTGCTGCAGGATCCGGCCGGCAATTTCGTGGAGCTGTTCCAGCCCGCCGCGGCGAGCTGATCCGGGCGATCCGCCGCGGCTATCGGGTCGGCGACGGCTGGGCCGGTTCGGTGGCGTAGGAACGCGGATGCAGGGGGTTCCGGGCATTCGCCAGTCCGCTGACGGTGGCCGAGCCGAGCACCCCGGCCCGATCGAAGACGACGCCGGTGCCGATCGAGAGTCCGTCCCGGTCGATCCGGCCGGTGGCCGACAGGCCCACCTCCAGATCCTGTGGGAGCCGCACCAGGGACAGGGTGACATCCGGGTTGATGAACTCCAGGCCGCGGTCACCGTAGTTGGCCACCAGGTTCATCACGTCCGCGGTGCTCGCGACCAGCTGGAACGGGGTGATCGGCTCGCCGGCGACAACCTGGATCGGCTGCTGCCAGATCTGCTTGCGCCCGTCGCCGCGGGCCCGGTCGGCATCGCCCCACCCGGTGTGCTCACTGAAATAGAGCCGATCGTGGCCGGGCACCATCGGCATCCCGGGGGCCGGTGGGTGTGGCGGCGACGACTCGCCGGACCAGACGTTCCCGGCGGGCGTCTCGCCGGCCAGCAGCCACAGTGCCGAGGCGCGGGCCACCGGCCCGTCCTTCTGTTCCAGGACCGCATCGATCAGCACCAGCCGCCGGCTCTCCCGGACCACCGTGGTGGTCAGCCGGCAGTTCCGCATCCGGGCCGGTCGGAACATGTCCAGGGTCCACCGCACCGGGCGCAGTTCCGGCCGGCCG
The DNA here is from genome assembly GCF_056627695.1 of Nocardia sp. KT25-26. Classification (NCBI taxonomy): domain Bacteria; kingdom Bacillati; phylum Actinomycetota; class Actinomycetes; order Mycobacteriales; family Nocardiaceae; genus Nocardia; species Nocardia sp. KT25-26. Next base: position 2,025,446 of record NZ_CM152813.1, read on the forward strand.
AGCCCGGCCGCCGCCTGCTCGGCCGCCCGGGCGAGCGCCCCGCTGACCGCCATGCCCCGCAGCTGGTCGGCGCCCCAGCCGCTGCCGGCCCGTGGTCCGGGAATCAGCTCGGAAGCGGGGTCCGGTCCGGGCCGGAAGAAGGCGTCGGTCGTCATCGAAACTCCGGGGTCCCATTCGGCGGCAGGTATGTGCCCGTGACATCAACGGCAGGTATGTGCCGACGACATTACCTGCGTCACGAACGGGACTGCGGCGAGATCCGGCGCCGGACGTCGATGACCGAGCGAGCGCCCGCCGTCGCAGGCTCGCCGTCCCCGGTCGGCCCGGGACGGATAGTCTGGACCCCATGTCCGTGCGCACCCGTGAACCCCTCGTCCCCGGCGTCCAGTCTCCGACCCGGGAGGTACCCCGCAGCATCGAGCGACCGGAGTACGCGTGGAAGGACACCGTGAACGAGGGGCGTGAGCCCTGGGTCCAGACGCCGGAGACGATCGAGAAGATGCGGGTCGCAGGCCGGATCGCCGCCCGGGCGCTGGAAGAGGCCGGTAAGGCGGTGGCACCCGGCGTCACCACCGACGAGCTGGACCGGATCGCGCACGAGTACATGTGCGACCACGGTGCGTACCCGTCCACCCTCGGCTACAAGGGCTTCCCCAAGTCCTGTTGTACCTCGCTGAACGAGGTGATCTGCCACGGCATCCCGGACTCGACCGTGGTACGCGACGGTGACATCGTCAATATCGATGTCACCGCCTATATCGACGGCGTGCACGGCGACACCAACAAGACCTTCCTGGCCGGTGACGTCGACGAGGAGGTGCGGCTGCTCGTCGAACGCACCGAGGAGGCCACCCGCCGGGCGATCAAGGCGGTCAAGCCGGGCCGGGCGCTCAATGTCATCGGCCGGGTGATCGAGTCCTACGCGAATCGCTTCGGCTACGGCGTGGTCCGTGACTTCACCGGTCACGGAGTCGGCCCCACCTTCCACAGCGGCCTGGTGATCCTGCACTACGACCAGCCCTCCGTGGATACCGTGATCGAGCCGGGGATGACCTTCACCATCGAGCCGATGATCAACCTCGGTGGCATCGACTACGAGATCTGGGACGACGGCTGGACGGTGGTCACCAAGGACCGCAAGTGGACCGCCCAGTTCGAACATACGCTCGTCGTCACCGACACCGGTGCGGACATCCTGACGCTGCCGTGAGTGAGATGTCTCCGGGAGCGGGATCCGAGCCCCCGCACCGGCCGCACCGAGGCACGCGCGACCTTTCCGACCTGTCCGCCGCCGACCGGCGGCTGATCGTCGAGTGGCAGCGGGAGCAACGAGGGTTGCCGCCGCTCGGCCCCCTGGGCGGGGTCCCGGACCCCGCCCCCGCACGCGACCGGCCGCGGGGCGGTGGCGCCGGGGGAGCGCTGCTGGTGGCCGGGACGACCTCGGATGCGGGCAAGAGCGTCCTGGTCGCCGGAATCTGCCGGATGCTGGCCCGCCGGGGTGTCCGGGTGGCGCCGTTCAAGGCGCAGAACATGTCGAACAATTCCGTGGTCACCCTGGACGGCGGCGAGATCGGGCGGGCCCAGGCGCTGCAGGCGCGCGCCTGCGGGCTCGAACCCAGCGTGCGGTTCAACCCGGTGCTGCTCAAACCCGGCAGCGATCGCCGTTCCCAGCTGGTGGTGCGCGGGCAGGTCCGCGGCGAGGTCGGCGCGGGCGACTATGTCACGCACCGGGATCGGCTGCGGCAGCTGGTGGCGGCCGAACTGGCCGCGCTGCGCGCCGAATTCGATGTGGTGATCTGCGAGGGCGCCGGCTCGCCCGCGGAGATCAACCTACGGTCCACCGATCTCGCGAACATGGGCCTGGCCCGGGCCGCGAACCTGCCGGTTCTGGTCGTCGGGGATATCGACCGGGGCGGGGTGCTGGCCCATCTGTTCGGCACCCTGGCCGTCCTGGAACCCGAGGACCAGCGGCTGATCGCCGGATTCGTGGTGAACAAATTCCGCGGCGACCCCGGGCTGCTGCAACCCGGCCTGGTCCGGCTCGCCGAGTCGACCGGGCGGCCCACCCTCGGTGTCGTGCCGTTCACCGAGGAGCTGTGGCTGGACGCGGAGGATTCCCTGGGCACGGTCGCGGACACCCCGGTGGGTCGTCCGACCGCACCGTACGGGCGGGAGCGACTGCGGGTCGCCGCGATCCGGCTGCCGCGCATCTCCAACTCGACCGATGTCGAAGCGCTGGCCTGTGAACCCGGGGTGGCGGTGCGCTGGGCCGCCGATCCGGCCGGGATCGAGGATGCCGATCTGGTGGTGCTGCCCGGCAGCAAGGCCACCGTCGCCGACCTGTTGTGGTTGCACGAGACCGGACTGGCTGCCGCAGTGCAGGCCCGGGCCGCGGCCGGCCGGCCGATCCTGGCCGTCTGCGGTGGCTATCAGATGCTCGGTGAAAAGATCACCGACACCGTCGAATCCGGCACCGGCAGGCTTCCGGGGCTCGGATTGCTGGATCTGGACGTCGAATTCGCCGACGCCAAGATCGCCCGGCGGGTGACCGGCGGGCACGGCGGATATCGCCTGTCCGGGTACGAGATCCACCACGGCCGGGTCCGGCGCAGCGGTGATCCCGCCTGGCTCGACATCGAAGGTGTTCCGGAAGGTAGTGTCCGCGAAGGGATCTGGGGAACCCACGTACACGGGTTGCTGGAGTCGGACGATTTCCGCCGGGCCTGGCTCACCGAGGTCGCCGACCGGGCCGGGCGCACCGGTTTCACCGTCGCCCCGGATACCTCGGTCGCCGACGTCCGGGAGGCCCAGCTGGATCTACTGGCCGATCTCGTCGAACGCCACCTCGATATCGCGATGGTGGAGAAGCTGATCGCCTGGGGGGCGCCGGTCGACCTGCCGGTCCTGTCGACGTGGAAGGGACCGGCACTCTGACCCCTCGGCCCACGGCGTGAGCGGCCTCACCGTCCAGGGTCGGGCGACCTCACCCGCACCGCCGGGTGGGGTGTCCCACACGGCGCACCCGCGGCGAACCGACCCGGTACCGTGGGGCGCCATGGAAGCTCGGCAGATCACTGTGGGGGATCGGACCCGGACCGTACGGGTCGACGGCCCGGACTCGCGGCACACCGTGCTGCTGCTGCCGGACCTCGGCGACCCGGCCGACGTGTTCGACGCCGTATGTGCCCGGCTGCACACCTCCGACCTGCGGACCGTGGTACCGGAGACCATCGACGGCCTGACCCCGGCCGGTGTCGGTGAACTGCTCGACCGGGTCGGGGTGCCCTATGCCAACGTCGCCGGTCGCGGCGCCGGGGCGACCCTGGCGTGGCAGGCCTGCGCCGGTCCGTTCGGCCGCTACACCAGCCTGGTCGTCGCCGATCGTGGCCATCCGGCGGCACCGGATGCCGAGGGCACGGTGCTCGATCCGGACTGCCCGGCCATGCAGTTGCCGGTGACCCTGCTGACCGGGAAATCCGTACCGCCCGAGGTGGCCGACGGCAGCCGGCCACTGGTCTACGGCGAATTCCGGGTGGTCGGCCTGGAGGTGGCCGATATCGCCGCCGAGGCGGCGCCGGAGATGGCTTCGGAGATCGTGCTACGCACCAGCCTCTGGTAGCCGGTCCAGCCACGCATCGGTCTCGGCGAACACCTGCGCGCGGACCGGTGCGGTGGACAGGAACAGGTCGTGGCGCGCGCCCTCGATCGGCACGATCTCGGTGCGCTCGCCCAGGCAGCCGCCCCAGCGCTGGATGTGCCGCACATCGACCACCGCGTCGGCGCTGTCCACGGCCGGGCTGTACTCCCGCGCGAAACGGCTCCGCGCCGAACGCAACACCAGCGCCGGCACCCCGATCGACAGACCCCGGTGCAGCTGGGCCTGTCCGCGTCGGATCGCCCGGAGCCAGCCCAGCCGCAGCGGGAACCCGCCCAGCGGCTTCCACTCCAGGTCGTACTCCCATTCGCCGGACCGGCTGATGTGGATGCTGTCGCCGTAGGAGGTGAGTTCGTTGCCGGGCAGCGCCGTGAAACGGCGGAACCGGCCGACCACGTCCAGGATCGGGGTGAGCACCGAGCGGTAGTAGGCGGGGCCCTGCAGGTCCAGCCACGGCCCGTTGAGGATCACCCCGGCCACACCGTCGCTGCCGCGGCGATCCAGCCACAGCGAAACGACCAGCCCGCCGGTGGAATGGGCGAGGAACAGCACATCGCGGCCGGTTTCGGCACGCACGATGCGCAGTGCCTCGTCCAGGTCGGCATCGTAGAGCGCCAGATCGGTGACGAAGTGGGCACTCTGCCCGGGCCGCCGGGAGCGGCCGCATTTGCGCAGATCGAGCGCGTAGAACGCCTGCCCCCGCGCCGCGAAGTGCTCGGCGACGTGGCGCTGGAAGAAGTAGTCGGTGAAGCCGTGTACCCAGATCACCGGACGGCCGGTGGCCGGTGGGCCGTCGGGCGGGGTGTAGCGGACCAGCGTGGCGACGACCTCGCCCTCACCGTCCGGATCGGGCCCCAGAGGCAGGGTGCGCTGTTCGTATCCGGCGCCCAGGACGTCGGGCCGCCATTCGGTGTCGGTGCCGGCGGTCGTGGTGGTGTCTTCGGTCACGGTGGTCAATCTATCCTGCTGGTGGGCGGTCCCGCAGGAGTGCGGGTTCGTCTCCGCCGCCGAACTCGGCCGATGGTTTTTTGTCACATTCGGCAGGTTGGTTGCCGCCCCGGTGCTACCCGAGGTGCACAATTGGCGTTAGGTGAACGACGGGTAACCTACATCCGCCGTGTCACGACGGCGCCGCGCCAGGCGTCGTCACACAACCGACAAGCGCCCGCGCCCAGGCGGTGCACCGGATGGTGGACCGCGCAGAAGGACAAGGAAGTCGATCAACCCGTGTCGAACGCTGCCCAGACCGAAAAGACCGATGTAGTACTCATCGGTGCAGGCATCATGAGCGCAACCCTCGGCGCGCTGCTGCGGCAGCTGCAGCCGGAGTGGTCGATCGCGATGTTCGAACGTCTCGATGCCGCCGCCGCGGAGAGCAGCGATCCGTGGAACAACGCCGGCACCGGCCATTCGGCGCTGTGCGAGCTGAACTACAGCCCGCAGAACGCCGACGGTTCCGTCGACGTCACCAAGGCGATCGACATCAACGAGCGGTTTCAGGTGTCCCGGCAGTTCTGGGCCCACGCGGTGGACACCGGCGTGCTCGGCGATCCGTCGCGCTTCATCAACCCGATCCCGCATGTCAGCTTCGTGCACGGGGCCGACAATGCCGAGTACCTGCGCAAGCGGTACGAGGCCCTGGCACCGCATCCGCTGTTCCGCGGGATGGAGTACATCGACGATCCCGCGGTGTTCGCCGAGCGGCTGCCGCTGATGGCCAAGGGTCGGGACTTCGCCGACCCGATCGCGCTGAACTGGACCGACGGCGGCACCGATATCGATTTCGGTGCGCTCACCCGGCAGCTGCTGGCGCATATCGGCGCGACCGGTGGTGAGATCGCCTTCGGGCACGAGGTGCGGGACCTGGACAAGCAGTCCGACGGCAGCTGGAAGGTGACCGTCCGCAACCTGCGCACCCGCCGGGACCGCACCATCGTCGCGAAGTTCGTCTTCGTCGGCGCCGGTGGTGGCGCGCTGCCGCTGCTGCAGAAGTCCGGCATCTCCGAGGCCAAGGGTTTCGGCGGGTTCCCGGTCAGTGGCCAGTTCCTGCGCTGCACCAACCCGGAACTGATCGCACAGCACGAGGCCAAGGTCTACGGCAAGGCCGCCGTCGGTGCCCCGCCGATGTCGGTACCGCATCTGGACACCCGGGTCATCGGCGGTGAGGCGGGCCTGCTGTTCGGCCCCTATGCGGGCTGGACCCCCAAGTTCCTCAAGGACGGCTCGAATGCCGACCTGTTCAAGTCGATCAAGCCGAACAACATCGGCTCGCTGGTCGGGGTCGGCCTGACCGAGATGGGGCTGACCAAGTACCTGGTCTCCGAACTGCTGAAGTCGCAGACCGGCAAGGTGCAGACGCTCGAGGAGTTCATGCCGCGCGCCGAGGGACGCGACTGGGAGCTCATCACGGCCGGTCAGCGCGTGCAGGTGATCCGGAAGAAGGGCGTCGGCGGGGTGCTCGAGTTCGGCACCGCGGTGATCTCCGCCGGTGACGGCAGCATCGCCGGCCTGCTCGGGGCCTCCCCGGGTGCCTCCACCTGTGTCACCGCGATGCTGGATGTGCTGCAGCGTTGCTTCCCGCGCGAGTACCAGGACTGGACGCCGAAACTGCGCGAGATGATCCCGTCGCTCGGGGTGAAGCTGTCCGAGGACCAGGGGCTGTTCCAGGAGGTGTGGGACTGGACGAACAAGTCGCTGAACCTCACCACCGGTGGCGGCACTGCGGAACGTGTCGGGGTCGCGAGTCTCGCCGAGGTGTGATAGCAAGACGCGATGATGTCAACGGTCGCACTCAAACGGTCGTGGGCGGCGGATCTCGACACCGCCACCCTCTACCAGCTGTTGCAGCTTCGCGTCGAAGTATTCGTGGTCGAGCAGGGATGTGCCTACCCGGAGTTGGACGGACTGGACCTGCTGCCGGAGACCCGGCACATCTGGCTCGACGACGAGGGTGAGGTCATCGCCACGCTGCGGCTGCTCGAAGAGCATCACGACGGTGTGAAGAGCTTCCGGCTGGGCCGGTTGTGTACCGCGAAACCGGCCCGCGGTCACGGCTACACCACCCGGCTGCTGCAGGCGGCGCTCGCCGAGACCGGCCCGGCGACGGTGCGGCTCGCTGCCCAGACCTATCTGGTCGACCTGTACGCGAAACACGGCTTCGAGCCGGACGGTGCGGAGTTCGTCGAGGACGGAATCCCGCACATCCCGATGAAGCGAGGGTGATCCGGGCCGCGTGCGGCAGCCGGTCCGGGCGACTCTAGAGTTGGGGTCGTGCCTGATGTCCGAACCGTCCACGAATCCACCGCATCGTCCGAGTCGAGCGTCCGGGCACCACTCGAGGCCGGTTTCCCGTTCTCGGCCGTTGTCGGACAGGAACAGCTGCAGCTGGCGCTGATCCTGTCCGCGGTGCATCCGGGTATCGGCGGGGTGCTGGTGCGCGGCGAGAAGGGCACCGCGAAGTCGACCGTGGTGCGGGCCCTGGCTCAGCTGCTGCCGCCGATCATCGACGAATCCGGCTCGCGGCCGGCCCGGCTGGTGGAGTTGCCGGTCGGTGCCACCGAGGACCGGGTCGTCGGTTCACTGGATCTGGAGCGGGTGCTCCAGGACGGGCAGCAGGCCTTCCGGCCCGGGCTGCTCGCCGCGGCGCACCACGGCGTGCTCTACGTCGACGAGGTCAACCTGTTGCACGACCACCTCGTCGACGTGCTGCTGGACGCGGCCGCCATGGGCCGGGTGCACGTGGAACGCGACGGGGTGTCGCACGCCTACCCGGCGCGCTTCGTGCTGGTCGGCACCATGAACCCGGAAGAGGGCGAGCTGCGTCCGCAGCTGCTGGACCGGTTCGGCCTGACCGTCGATGTGGCCGCCTCCCGGGAGGTGGATGTGCGGATGGCGGTGGTGCGGCGCCGGCTGGACTACGAAGCCGACCCCGCGGGGTTCGCGGCCGCGTACCACGAGGCCGACCAGGAGGTGGCGCAGCGGATCCGCGCGGCCCGGGATCGCCTCGGCGAGATTGCCCTCGACGACGTCGAGCTGCGCCGGATCGCCGCCCTGTGCGCAGCATTCGATGTCGACGGCATGCGTGCGGACCTGGTGGTGGCCCGCACCGCCGCGGCCCACGCCGCCTGGCGCGGCGCCCCGGCCGTCACCGCGGCCGATGTCCGGGTGGCGGCCGAACTCGCCCTGCCGCACCGGCGCCGCCGCGATCCGTTCGACGAGCCGGGCATCAGCGAAGAGCAACTCGACGAGGCCATGGAGTCCGCCGCCGCGGAGGCCGACCGGGACATCGAGCCCGATGATCCGGCGCCGGCGGACCCGCCACCTGCCGATTCGGATGCCGAAACCGATTCCGCCGCCGAGGCGCCTGCTGCCGGACCCGACGACGGCTCTGCTGCCGCCCCCGATCCCGGTGGCCCCGAAGGCCCGGACGACGGTGGTCCGGACGGTCCCGACGGCGGTGGTTCCGGCGGACCGGGTGGTGCGCCGCCCGGCCCCGGCCGAGTGCCGCCGGTTCAGGCGTCGACGGCTCGGGCGCCGCGCTGGGAGGTGCCCGGCGTCGGCGAGGGTGCGCCGGGGCGCCGCTCCCGGGCCCGCACCCGGACCGGGCGGGTGGTGCGTCCCGACGGTGACCCGGCCGCCGGGCTGCATCTGCTCGGAACCGTCTTCGCCGCGGCGCCGCAGCAGCACGCCCGCGGCCGGCGCAGCGGTCCGCTCGCCCTGTTGCCCGGCGATCTGCGCGGCGCGTACCGGGAGGGCCGGGAGGGCAACCTGATCGTGTTCGTGGTCGATGCCTCCGGTTCGATGGCCGCCCGGGACCGGCTCACCGCGGTGACCGGTGCGGTGGTGGCGCTGCTGCGCGATGCCTATCAGCGCCGGGACAAGGTCGCGGTGATCAGCGTCCGCGGCCGGGACGCCGAACTGGTGCTGCCACCGACGTCCTCGGTCGACATCGCGGTGCGTCGGCTGGCCGACCTGCGTACCGGCGGCAAGACGCCGCTGGCCGCCGGCCTGGTGAAAGCCCGGGAGGTGGTACATCGGGAGCGCGTCCGGGATCCGCGGCGCCGCCCGATGCTGGTGCTGCTCACCGACGGTCGCGCCACCGGCGGAACCGATCCGCTGCCGCGGGCCCGCACCGCCGCCCGCCGGTTCGCCGCGGAGGGACACACCGCCATGGTGATCGACTGCGAACGCGGCATGGTCCGGCTGGGGTTGGCCGCCGAGCTGGCCCGGGAGCTGCGGGCCGGATGCCTGCGGCTGGCCGAACTCACCGGTGAGGCGGTTGCCGATGCGGTCCTCGGCAACACCGGTACCCGCCCGGCACCCCGAGCCGCCTGACCCGTCGCCCACCATCTGCAAACCCGTGCCCGCCGGATCTACCGGAGCGGCCCCGCCCGAAAGGAATTCCGATGCCCAAGGGTGTCCCTGTCACCGTGCCCGACGACGGCCTCACCACCCGGCAGCGCCGCAACCAGCCGGTGCTGGCCGTGCACACCGGCCCCGGAAAGGGCAAGTCCACGGCGGCTTTCGGGATGGCGCTGCGTGCCTGGAACCAGGGCTTCGATGTCGCCGTGTTCCAGTTCGTGAAGAGCGCCAAGTGGAAGGTGGGTGAGGAGGCGGCCTTCCGCGCACTCGGGGCCCGGCACGAACAGGACGGCACCGGTGGCGCGGTCGAATGGCACAAGATGGGGGAGGGCTGGTCCTGGGCCCGGAAACAGGGCACCGAAGAGGACCATGCCGCGGCGGCGCTGGCCGGTTGGCAGGAGATCGCCCGCCGGCTCGCCGCCGAGACCCACCGGTTCTACGTCCTCGACGAGTTCACCTACCCGCTCAAATGGGGCTGGGTGGATGTCGACGAGGTGGTCGCCACCCTCACCGCCCGCCCCGGGAACCAGCATGTGGTGATCACCGGCCGGGACGCCCCGGCCGCCCTGATCGAAGCAGCCGACCTGGTCACCGAGATGACCAAGGTGAAACATCCGATGGATGCCGGGCGCAAGGGCCAGCGCGGTATCGAGTGGTGAGTATTCCGGCGGTGGTGATCGCCGCTCCGGCTTCCGGCAGCGGTAAGACGACCCTGGCGACCGGCTTGATCGGGGCGCTGCGCCGGGCCGGGCACCGGGTCGCGCCGTACAAGGTCGGCCCGGACTACATCGACCCCGGCTATCACGGCCTGGCCGCCGGCCGGCCGGGCCGCAATCTCGATTCCGTACTCGTCGGCGCGGACCGGGTGCGGCCGCTGTTCGGGCACGGCGCCCGGGGCTGCGATATCGCGGTCGTCGAGGGGGTGATGGGCCTGTTCGACGGGCGCATCGACGAGCAGCGCACCGACCCGGTCGCCGAGGGGTCCACCGCGCAGATCGCGACTCTGCTCGGCGCGCCCGTCGTCCTGGTGGTCGATGCCCGTGGACACAGCCAGAGCCTGGCGGCGGTGCTACACGGCTTCGCGACATTCGACGCCGGTGTCCGGCTGGGCGGGGTGATCCTGAACCGGGTGGGCAGTCCCCGGCACGAGCAGGTGCTGCGCGCGGCCTGCGACCGGGTCGGCCTGCCGGTACTGGGAGCGCTGCCCCGGATGGCGGATTCCGCGGTGCCCTCCCGCCACCTCGGGCTGATCCCGGCGGCGGAGCACGGCTCGGCCGCGACCGCCGCCGTCGATGCGATGACCGAATTGGTGGCCGCCCATGTGGATCTGCGGGCGTTCGTCGCCCTCGCCGAGCAGTTCCACCGGCCGGCGGCCCCGCCGGGAACGCCGAGCTGGGATCCCGCCGCGGAGATCGCCGCAACCGCCGAACCGGGCGTCCCGGCCGGGCCCGGCCCGGTCGTGGCGATGGCCGGTGGTCCGGCCTTCACCTTCGGCTACACCGAGCATCGGGAGCTGTTGCAGGCCGCCGGGGCACGGGTGGCGGTTTTCGATCCGCTGCACGATCCGCTGCCCCAGGACACCGCGGGCCTGGTGCTGCCCGGTGGTTTTCCGGAAGAACATGCCGGTGAGCTGTCGGAGAACACGGCCCTGCGCACCGCGGTGGCGGCGGCCGCCGCAGGTGGTCTGCCCGTGCATGCCGAATGCGCCGGGCTGCTGTATCTGACCCGGCGCCTGGACGGGCATCCGATGGCCGGTGTGCTGCCCGCCGACGCCGAATTCGGCCCACGCCTGACCCTCGGCTATCGCGATGCGGTGGCGCTCGCGGATTCGGCGCTGTGGCGGGCCGGGGAGCGGGTCCGCGGCCACGAGTTCCACCGCACCCGGCTGGTCCGGGCCGACGGACTAGTCCCGGCCTGGGGCCGCCGGTCTGCGGAACCGGCCCGGGAGGGCGCACTCGTGCACCGGGTACACGCCTCCTACCTGCACACCCACCCCGCCGGGAATCCGGCGGCCGTGGCGCGATTCGTGCGGGCGGCCGCGGAATTCGCCGCAGCCGGACGGTCCCGGGGCGCCGCGGGCGATCCGGCGGGGGTATGAGCGACCGAGTGATCGTCGGAGTCGGAACCCGGCCCGGCACCCCGGCGGACCGGATCGTGGCCGCAGTCCGGGCCGTGGCCGGTGACGACCCGATCGCCGGTCTGGCCACGTTGGACCGCCGGGCCATCGATCCGGGACTGCGGTCGGCGGCGGCCACGCTCGCGGTGCCGTTGCTCGGCTTCTCGGCCACCGAGCTCGCCGAGGTGCCCACCGCGTACCCGAGCCGCCGGGTGGCGGCCGCCGTCGGTACGCCCAGCGTGGCCGAGGCCGCGGCGCGGCGGGCCGCCGGCGGCCCGCTGACCAGGGACAAGTGCGTCATCGGCGGGGTGGTCGTGGCCGTGGCGCGCTGCTGCCCGGCCGAATGACGGTCCGCGGCGCCCGGTTTCACTGCATCGCAGCGAGCATTTCGGGGCCCGTGTGGTAGAAAAATGCCGTGTTGTTGTGGTCGTCATCGGGTCGGTTCCTGTATAAGCATCGCCACGGGGCCGTCCGGTGGTGAACCGAATGGACGCGCCGGTGGCGCCCGTGCCGAACGCCCCGGCCGCGCCGAACGGAACGAACTCCTACCGCCGAGATCTGGACGGGCTGCGCGGCATCGCGATCGCCCTCGTCGTGGTCTTCCACATCTGGTGGGGCCGGGTATCCGGTGGCGTCGACATCTTCCTGGTGCTCTCCGGGTTCTTCTTCACCGGCTCACTGCTGCGGCGGGCGGAGGCGACCGGCGCGGTGCGGCCGGGCTACACCTTCCGGCGCACCGCCCGCCGGCTGCTGCCCGCGCTGGTGGTCGTGCTCGGTGCCGTGGTCGTCGCGACCGTGCTCACCCGGCCGTTCACCCAGTGGTCGGATCTGTTCGCCCAGACCCTGGCATCGCTGTTCTACTACCAGAACTGGCAGCTGGCCACCTCGGCCGCCGACTACTTGGCCGCCGACCCGTCGGTGAGCCCGTTGCAGCATCTGTGGTCGATGTCGGTGCAGGGGCAGTACTACGTCGTCGCGGTCCTGCTCGTCGGCAGCATTGCCTGGCTGTGCCGCGGGTTCCGCCGTTCGGGGGCCCTGCGTCCGGTGCTCGCGGTCGTGTTCACCGCGTTGGCCGCGGCGTCGTTCGCCTACGCCGCGCACGGCGTGGGCACCCAGCAGAGCTGGAACTACTACGACAGCTTCGCGCGGGCCTGGGAGCTGCTGGCGGGTGCCCTGCTCGGCATGGTCACCTGGGGGGCGCTGCCCCGCCTGGTGCGGGCCGGCCTGGCGATCTTCGGACTGGCGGTGGTGGTGGCCGGCGGATGGCTGGTCGACGGCGCCGCGCAGTTCCCCGGGCCGGTCGCCCTGCTGCCGGTGGGTGCGGCCGCCGCGATCATCCTGGCCGGGCAGGGGTTGCCCGGTGCCGCCCGCCCGGCCGTCAACCGCTGGCTGGCGTCACCGCCGCTGGTACGGCTCGGCGACCTCGGTTATGCGCTGTACCTGTGGCATTGGCCGCTGCTGATCTTCTATCTGGGCGAGCGTGGCATCGATACGGCCGGGCTACTCGACGGCGCCGCGGTCATCGCCGCCTCGCTGGTTCTGGCCTATCTGACGCATCGGCTGGTGGAGGAGCCGCTGCGGCTGCGGTCGGCGGCCCGGCCCGCCTCCGGGCGAGGCCGCTTCACCGGGACACGGGCCTACCGGCGCACGGCGGGCGTGCTGGTCGCGGTGGTGACCGTCGCCGTCGCCGGGACCGCGACGTCCTGGCAGCTGGGTACCGCGCAGGCCCGGCAGGGGCCGGTGCAGCCACTCGAGGTCGATCGGTATCCCGGTGCCGAGGCGCTGGTCTCCGGCGCGCCCGTGCCGGCGGCCCCGATGCGGCCGTCCCTGCTGGAGGCCGCGAAGGAACTGCCACCGCCGACTGTCGACGGGTGTATCGCGGACTGGAACACCCGGGAGGTAGTCACCTGCGTCTACGGTGATCCCGATGCCGAACGCACGCTCGCGGTGGTGGGAAGTTCACACGCCGAGCACTGGGTGCCCGCGCTGCAGGTACTGGCCGAAGAGTATCCGTTCCGGATCCTGGTGGTGCTGAAGATGGGCTGCCCGCTCACCTTGCCCAGCGAGCCGCGGGACCCCGCCACCGAAACCGACTGCCAGGGCTGGGCTCGCGACGCCATCGAATACATCGGGCAGGAGCAGCCGGACTGGGTGTTCACCATCGGCACCCGTCCGACCCCCACCGGCGGCGACTACACCCCGCAGGATTTCGTCAATGTCTGGGCGGCGCTGTCCGATTACGGCTTGAACGTGGCACTGCTGCGGGACACGCCGTGGCTGCGCGACGAGGAAGGCGAATGGTACGAGGGTGTCGACTGCCTGGCGGCGGGGGGCGGACCGGTCAGTTGCGGTATCCCGCGTAGTCACGCATTCAGCCCGGTCAACCCGGCATTGGAACCGGCCGCCGGGTACCCGAACGTGCATCCGATCGAGCTGTCCGATGCCCTGTGCCGGCCCCGGGTGTGCGCGGTGGTGGAGGGCAATGTGCTCGTCTACCACGATGCGCACCATCTGAGCCGCAGCTATTCGCGCACCCTGGCCGGTGCGCTGGGTGGCGAGCTGGGGCCGCTCACCGGCTGGTGGTGACCGGCCGGGCCGAGACCCGGCCGGTCCCGGCTCAGGGAGCCACCGAGCTCCAGTCGGCGAATCCGGTCGGGTCGTGCCGGCCCAGCGAGGCGTGTTCGAACAGGCCCCAGCCCTCGTCGTCGCCACAGCGTGCGGACGCCACGTGATCGGTGACCCCGTAGGGCGCCCGGCCCGCCACCGCGGGGTCGGTGAGGTCGTAGCTGCTCGACAACGACCATGCCGGGCCCATCCAGCGGCCGTGCGACCAATCCGGGTCCGGGCTGTACCCGCAGCCGACGTGCAGCGGGATCCCGGTCCGCGTCTGCACGGTGATCTCCAGCGGCTTGCCGTCCGGTGTGGTGCATGCGATCCGGGCGCCCAGTGGATGCCGGGTGCCGCTGCGATAGCTGAACTCGATCCGGGGCCAGCCGAGCTGTTCCTTGCGGCCGTCGTGCCAGATGCGGACCGCGTTGTTCAGTGTCCGGGTGCCGTCGGGCTCCTCCTGCACGATCAGCACGATCGCGTAGTCGTCGAACCGCAGCGGTACGTACAGCCACCAGAATCCACCGGACGGTTCGCTCGCCGCGCGCCCGGCCGGTTCGGCCTCGCCGACCGGGCGGATTCCCCAGGACCGGTCCCGGGTCCCGGCCCAGTGTTCCGGGTCGACCGGGATATCGCGGCCGTCGACCTGCAGGGTGCCCGCCCAGGAACCGACCTGGGCGAACCGGGAGGCCTCGATGATCGGCCGGCCGCCGGTCAGGATCAGGTGCGGCTGTTCCTGCACCGCCGGGTGTGCGCCGGTCCAGGTGAGATCGGCCGACAGGTCGTCGTGCTCGATCACCACCCGCAGCTGCTGCAACGGCTCGAGTACTTCGAGCCGGTAGCCGCCGACCTGCTGCCGGTCCAGGCCGCGGTCGCCGAGCGCATCGGAGAACCGCACCGAACGGAGGGTGTCGCCGGTACGGACGGCTGCGAATCCGTCGATCACCCCGAGGTTCGGGTAGACACCGAACCCGGAGATCAGCATCGTGTCCCCGGTGCGATCGAAACCGTTGAAGTAGTAGCGGTCGTAGAAGTTGCGGTCGCTGGTGACCACCCGGGCCATCGACAGCGGGGTCTGGTGGATCGGGTACTCGTCCAGCGGTACGGGCATCGTGCTGTTCATCTCAGTCCCATCGGTAGGTTCCGTCGAGCAGCTTCTCCAGGCTCGTCCGGTGCATCACGTAGTCGTCCCGTTCCGCGGGCTCGGTGTCCTCGCCGAAGTGGATCATCCGGCGCTTGATCCGGGCCATCACGATGGCATGCCGCAGGGCCGCGTAGACGATGTAGAAATCCAGGTCGCGCGGTTCGTGCCCGGTCAGCTCCCGGTACTTCGCGATCACCGCATCCCGGCGCAGGAAGTCCGGCAGCCCGGGCTGGTCGAACCGGGTGGCCAGATCCTGGAAGAAGCGGTGGATGAAGATCAGCCAGCCCAGATCCAGCTCTCGGGGGCCGAGCGTGGCCATCTCCCAGTCCAGTACGGCCGCCGGGGTGAACTCGTCGAAGATGATGTTGCCCGGGCGGGCGTCACCCCAGTTGAGCACCTCCGGCCGCGGATCGGCCGGCCAGTGCTGTTCGAGCCAGTCGAAACTGCGCTCGATCAACGGGATGTCGAGGCCGTCGTCGGCCAGAGCCCAGCGGTACCAGGACCGCTGCGCCTCGAAATGCCGGCGCAGCGCGCTGCCGGCGCCGTCGAGCTGCGGAAAACGGGCCGCCGGGGTGTCGATGGCATGGACCCGGGCGATCACGTCGACCGTCGCGTCGGCGACCCGGGCGCGTTCGGCCACGGTGGCGTCGAACAACCAGCCGAAGAACACGTACGGCGGATTGTCGGCCGGTACCCGGCCGTCCACCCGGTCCATCACGAAGAACGGGGCGCCCAGCGCCGCGGGATCGGCCTCCAGCCAGCGCAGCCGGGGGACCGCCACGTCGGTTGCTTCGGCAACCCCCGCCATCACCGCGTACTGCAGGGGCAGGTCGTAGTCCCGGAAGACCGGGAACGAGGCGTCCTCGGGGGCCATCCGCATCACGAACTCGTTGCGCTGCGCCATACCGCCGGCGGTCCATTCGGCCTCGAACAGGACGGTGGTGCTCGACATGCCGCCGGACGCGGGTGTGCTCAGGTTCGAGATCCGCGGCTCCGAGTCGGCCTCCAGCCGGTCCCGCAACCAGGTCGCGAGCTGCCGGGCGAGCGCATCGTGATCGCGTTCGCTGACGGTCAGCGACTGCTGCTCGGTCGGATCGGGGTCGGCGTCGGTCATCTGGTGGTCCTTCGGCTGTGGGAAACGCAATTGCTGTTTCGTCCACCAGGTACCGGACCCGTCGGCTGCCCGGTGAACAACCCTCGCTCATCGGGATTCAGGGTTGACACCGGCCGTTATCGGGGCTTGTCCGATGCGGGGCATCGGATCATCCGATTAGCTTCGCGGGCACGGGATTCGGTGCGGGAACGGGTGCGGCGGGTCACTGATCACGCCGATGGGCTCGTGTCGTGACATCGGACACGCGCACCGGGGGGAGATTCGATAAATGCCCTGTTGGGCAGCAGAATAGGTGATAGCCTGCCCAAGGTATTGGGGGCTGATTCCGGCATGCGGACCGGCGTTCTGTCGGCTAGGTTCACGAACGAATCTGTTCGGTGGACTAGTGGGGCGGTCGTGTCTATTTCGTTGGAGAGCTACGCAGCCGAGTCGGCGGCGGTCGAGGAAGAGCCGCGGCCCAACTGGTCCCCGCCGACGCTGTACGGGTTTCGTTTCCTGACCATCTATCTGGTGCTGTACTGCCTCACCACCGCACAGGTCCTGTTCTCGGTCGCCGGTCCGTTGAAGCAGTTGCTGCCGTCGTCGGTGAACACATGGCAGCTGGATGCGGTGGCTCCGGTAACGGGCTGGGTCGGTGAGCATGTCTTCGGCATCGACACCGGCTATCAACAGACCGCCAGTGGGGACCAGGCAGTGCACTGGGTGCTCCTGTTCTGCCTGCTGGTGGCTGCGGCGGTGTCGGCGGCGATCTGGACGCTGTGTGCCCGACGGCGGGCCTACCCTCGGGCAGCCGCATGGCTGATCACCGGCACCCGGATCGTGCTGGGCGGACAGATGTTGCTCTACGGATGGGTGAAGCTCATCCCGAACCAGATGGGCGAACCGGCATTGGTCACGCTGCTGCAGCCTCTCGGCGAGCGCAGCCCGATGAGCCTGCTGTGGAACCAGGTAGGTGCGTCGCCGACATACGAGATGCTGCTCGGTGCAGCAGAGGTACTCGCGGGCTTGCTGTTGTTCGCGCCCCGGACTGCGCTCCTCGGCGGGATGTTGAGCCTGATCAGCATGGCGCAGGTCTTCGTGCTGAATATGACCTACGACGTACCGGTGAAGATCGGCTCGTTCCATCTGTTGATGTTGTCACTGGTCGTGCTGTCCCCACATGCGCGCCGGTTGATCGACCTGCTGGTGCTCGACCGGCCCGTCGCCGCGCACGAGCCGATGCCGCTGTTCGACTCGCCCAGGTCGAACCGGACCGCAGTACTGATCCAGCTCGTCCTGGGGCTCTGGTTGGCAACCGGCTATGCCGTGGATTCCTGGATCACGTGGCAGAACTCCGCAGCCCGATCCCCGCAGCCTGCGCTGTACGGAATCTGGCATGTCGAACACTTCGAACTCGACGGCCGTCCCCTGCCTCCGCTGACCACCGACGACGAGCGCTGGCAACGCCTGGTCGTCGACAAGCGAATCACCTCGGTGCAGGGGATGGATGGCGGTTTCCAACATGCCGCAGCCGAAGTGGACACCGCCGCAGCGCGCCTCGTGCTGACCGGGCCGCTCATCCCGGCGCCGATAGCCGAATTCGACTATCGGCTCCCGGCGCCGGATCGCTTGGAACTGGCCGGAACCTGGCGCGGCGCCCCGGTCCGGATCACCCTGAGGCAGCAGGACCTGAGTGCCTTCCCACTGCGGGGCGATCGGTTCCACTGGGTGCAGCAGGCTCCGGCGCTGCCCTGACCGCCGGTCAGCTCTCGGTCGCGCTGTGGTTGACCATCCACGAGATGCCGAACTTGTCGGTGGCCATGCCGAACACTTCAGCCCATTCGGTTTTGCCGAGCGGCATGGTCACCTGGCCGCCGTCGGCCAGCGCGGTGAAGACCCGCTCGGCCTCCGCGGTGTCGCTCGTCTCCAGGCAGACATTGAAGTTCGGCCGGTCGGTCACCTCCACGGTGTTTCCGGGCGGGCAGTCCGAGCCCATCAGCAGCTGTTCGCTGCTCGGCAGCGGCAGGGCGACGTGGGCGACCAGGTTCGCTGCCTCGGCCGGCAGACCGCCGGTATCGCCCATATCGGCGAACCGGATCAGCTCCATCCGGGTGCCGAACACGGACTGATAGAAGGTGAACGCCTCCTCGGCGTTGCCGTTGAACATCAGGTACGGATTGACGGATTGCACGAGCGCTCCTCCTCGAAAAATTGGGATCCGGCGGACCTGAGGGGCGGTCCGCCGGTCGAACTGGTGGTGGGATCCGGATCGGCAGTGCACGCCCGCCCCGGCCCCATCGGTACAGACGGCACTCGCTCCGCCGATTCATCGGCGGTCGAACAGCCACCAGGATGCCGGGGATCTGCCCGCTCCCGGCGCAGGCGCGCGGAACACCGATCCGGACATGCCACACCCACCGGGCATGCGGGTCGTCGCACCGGTGGCGAACCGGATGTGCTGTCCCGGATCCGAGGTCGTAGGCTCGCATACCGTGCCGAACACGTCTGACATCTCCGCCGCCGCATCCACCGGTGACCCGAACTACCTGGTCGGGCTCGATCTGCACGGCCGCCGTGTGGTCGTGATCGGGGGCGGCACCGTCGCGCAGCGCCGGCTGGGTCTGCTCGTCGCTTCCGGGGCGGATGTGCACGTGATCAGCCGGACGGTGACGCCGGCCGTCGAGGGGATGGCCACGGCCGGACAGCTGAGCGTGACCCTGCGCGCCTATGCGGACGGCGATCTGGACGGCGCCTGGTACGCCATGGCCTGCACGGACGAACCGGAGACGAACGCCGCGGTGGTCGCGGAGGCGGACCGGCGCCGTATCTTCTGCGTGCGCGCCGACACCGCCCGGCTCGGGTCGGCGGTGACGCCGGCGACCGCCCGCTACGACGGGCTGACGGTCGGTGTCCTGGCGGGTGGCCGGCACAAGCGCTCGGCTGCGGTGCGCAACGCGCTGCTGGAAGCCCTGCAATCGGGGACGGTGACCGACGATACGGCGCCACCGGCGCCCGGGGTCGCGCTCGTCGGCGGCGGTCCGGGCGATCCCGATCTGATCACCGTGCGCGGCCGGCGGCTGCTCGCCCGCGCCGACGTCGTCGTCGCCGACCGGCTCGCACCGCCGGAACTGCTCGCGGAGCTCGGTCCGCACGTCGAGGTCATCGATGCGGCCAAGATTCCGTACGGCCGCGCCATGGCCCAGGAGGCGATCAACACGGCCCTGATCGACAACGCGAAGGCCGGCAAGTTCGTCGTGCGGCTCAAGGGCGGCGACCCCTACGTGTTCGGTCGCGGATTCGAGGAAGTGGAGGCCTGCGCCGCTGCGGGGGTGCCGGTGACCGTGGTGCCGGGTGTCACCAGCCCGATCTCGGTGCCCGGCGCCGCCGGGATCCCGGTGACCCACCGCGGGGTCACCCATGAATTCGTCGTGGTCAGCGGGCACGTCGCCCCCGACCATCCGGATTCGCTGGTCGATTGGCCCGCGCTGGCCCGGCTGCGCGGCACCCTGGTGCTGATGATGGCGGTGGAACGCATCGACCGGTTCGCCGAGGCGCTGCTGGCCGGCGGCCGCCCGGCCGACACCCCGGCCACCGTCGTCCAGGAGGGCACCCTGCGCGGCCAGCGGGTGTTGCGCGCGGACCTGGGCACCGTCGCCGAACGGGTCCGCAGCGAGGGGATCCGGCCACCGGCGATCATCGTCATCGGCCCCACCGCGGGCTTCTCCGCGGAGACTCCGGAACCCGGTACCGCCGGCTGAGCCACCGCGCAGGGCGACCGCGCCCGGTGGCCCCGCTACAGTGACCGGGTGCTCGATAATCCCGCTGCGACGATGCAGTATCCGGTGAAGCAGCGGGCCTTCGGGCTCGCGATCCTGGTCCTGAGCGGCCTCCAGTTCATGGTGGTCCTGGACGGCACGGTGGTGATCTTCGCACTGCCCCGGCTGCGCGACGACCTGGGCCTGTCCAGTGCCGGCGGGGCGTGGACCGTCACCGCGTACGGACTGACCTTCGCCGGGCTGATGCTGCTCGGCGGCCGACTCGGTGACGTCTTCGGCCGCAAACGGATGCTGATCGCCGGTGTCTCGCTGTTCACGGCCGCCTCCCTGGCCTGCGGGCTGGCCACCGGCGCGGGGATGCTGCTGGTGGCCCGGGCCTTCCAGGGCGCCGGTGCGGCGATCGCGGCGCCGACCGCCTTCGCGCTGGTGGCGACGACCTTTGCGCCCGGCCCCGCGCGCAATCAGGCTGTTGCCATCGTCGGATCGATGGTCGGCTTCGGCTCCGTGGGCGGTCTGGTGATCGGTGGCGCGCTGACCGAACTGTCCTGGCGGTGGATCTTCCTGATCAATGTCCCGATCGGTACGCTGATCGTGCTGGGCGCGGTGTACAAGCTCGTCGACACCACTCCGCAGCGGGTACCCCTGGACGTGCGCGGCGCGGTGCTCGGCACGCTGGCCTGTGCCACCATCGTGTTCGGTGCCACCGAGGGCCCGGCGTTCGGCTGGACCAGCCCGGTCATCATCGGGGCGCTGGCCGCCGGTGTCGTGCTGCTGGTGGTGTTCGTCCTCGCCGAACGCAACGCCCGCGACCCGCTGCTGCCGTGGTCGCTGTTCGACAGCCGGGACCGGGTGGCCACCTTCGCCCTGATCTTCCTGGCCGGCGGCGTCCTGGGCGCGATGACCTTCTTCGTCGCCCAGCTGCTGCAGAACGTGCTCGGCTACTCACCGCTGCAGGCCGGTATCGCCTCCATTCCGTTCACCATCGGTATCGGCGTCGGCGGTGCTGCGGCCTCCAAGGCGGCGCTGGTGGTCGCACCGCGCTGGTTGCTCTCCGGTGCCGCGGTGGTGCTCGCCGCCGGGCTGTTGTTCGGTTCCACGCTGGATCGGCACGTCACCTACCTGTCCACCCTGCTGCCGCTGCTGCTGGTGATCGGCTTCGGCGTCGGTGTGGCCATGGTGCTGGCTCCGCTGTGCGTGCTGGTCGGGGTTCCGCCCGCCGATATCGGCCCGTTGGCCGCGGTCGGGCAGATGTTCATGAACCTGGCCACGCCGATGGCCATCGGCCTGCTCGCCCCGATCGCGGCGTCGCGCACCCTGTCGCTGGGCGGCACCGATCAGGTCACCGACGACCTGACGACGCCGCAGATCGATGCCCTCAACAGCGGGTACACCCTGGTGCTGTTCGTCTGTGCCCTGCTCGCCGTGCTGGCCTGCCTGGTCGCCCTGACCCTGCGATTCACCCCGGCGCAGCTCGCCGAGGCACAGGACGCCGAGAAGGCGGCCCAGCAGGGCTGAATCAGGTGAGGATCAGCAGTTCGGCAGGGGAGGCGATCTCGGTGCGCAGACCGGCCTTGGAGGCCACGCGGGCGACGCCGCGGATATCCGAGGGGTCGGCCCGGGTGAGCACCAGGGCCCGGGCCAGCAGGCCCTTGTGGTGTTTGTTGAAATGACTCACCACGGTGCGGGAACCGTCGGGGTGCTCGGTGAGGACGTTGGCGGTGATCGCGCCCGGCACTCGGCCCAGTTGCTGGTATACGCCGGAACGGAGGTCGACGACGAGATCGCCGCCCGCCTCCGCGACCAGCGCATCGGGCAGTACCTCGCGCCACAGGGCCGACAGGGTGGGCAGTCCCGGCAGTTTCGAACCGCCCGAGAGCCGGTAGGCGGGGATGGCGTCACCGGCCCGGACCGCCCCGAACAGTGCCGAGCCGATGCCGATCCGGGCATGCGCCTTGGCCCGCTGGGCCCGGGTGAACGACTTCGCGTCCAAGGCGTCGTACAGCACGCCGGTGTAGCGCTCCAACGCCGGCCGGGTAGGTGCGGTGCGCAGTGCGGCATTGCGGGCGATCTCGGCATCCGCACTCTTGCCCAGCCCGAGCGCGGCCCGGCTGGCTCCCGAATCACCGGCGAGGGTGATCAGTTCGCTGATCAACTTGTCGCGCACCGGCGTGAGCTGCGGCATCGCCAGATCGGCGAGTTCGAGCGGAGCGCCCGATCCGCCGTCGGACTTGGTTTCGGAGGGAGGCAACAGCACCAGCACGAGCGTCAACGGTAATCCGTTGCGACCGCCGCCGGACCAGCGACTACCCTGTGCATCCGTGATCACCCGCCTCTCCCGACTGTTCCTGCGCACACTGCGCGACGATCCCGCCGACGCCGAGGTGCCCAGCCACAAGTTGCTGGTCCGCGCCGGCTACATCCGCCGGGTCGCCCCGGGCGTCTACTCCTGGCTGCCGCTGGGCCTGCGGACGCTGCGCCGGGTCGAGGAGGTGGTGCGGCAGGAGATGGACGGCATCGGAGCCCAGGAGATCTCGCTGCCGGTGCTGCTGCCCCGGGAGCCGTACGAGGCGACCAACCGGTGGACCGAGTACGGCGATGCGCTGTTCCGGCTGCAGGACCGCAAGGGCGCCGACTATCTGCTCGGCCCCACCCACGAAGAGCTGTTCGCGCTGACCGTCAAGGGCGAATACAACTCGTACAAGGATCTGCCGGTCACCCTGTACCAGATCCAGAACAAGTACCGCGATGAGGAACGTCCGCGTGCCGGCATCCTGCGTGGCCGCGAGTTCGTGATGAAGGACTCCTACTCGTTCGACCTCGACGACGACGGCCTGAAGGCCAGCTACGACGCACACCGGCAGGCCTATCAGCGCATCTTCGATCGGCTCGGGGTGCGCTACGTGATCGTCGCCGCCACCTCCGGGGCGATGGGCGGCAGTGCCTCCGAGGAGTTCCTCGCCGAAAGCGAGGTGGGTGAGGACACCTACGTGCGCTGCGCCGAATCCGGCTATGCCGCCAATGTCGAGGCCGTGGTCACCCCGGCACCGGCGGAACTGCCGATCGAGGGCCGCCGCGAGGCCGTCGTGCACGACACACCGGACACGCCGACGATCGCGACGCTGGTCGACTGGGCCAACGGCGCCGGTATCGCCGAACAGTACGGGCGGCCGGTGACGGCGGCCGACACACTCAAGAACGTGCTGGTGAAGCTGCACCACCCGGACGGCAAGTCCGAGATCGTCGGCATCGGCATCCCCGGTGACCGGGAGGTCGACGACAAGCGCCTCGGCGCCGCGATGGAACCGGCCGAGGTGGAGTTGCTCACGGACGCCGATTTCGCCGCGAACCCGTTCCTGGTCAAGGGGTACATCGGACCGAAGGCGCTGCAGGCGAACGGGATCCGGTACCTGGTCGATCCCCGGGTGGTCACCGGCACGACCTGGATCACCGGTGCGGACGAACCCGGTCGGCACGTCGTGGGCCTGGTGGCCGGCCGGGACTTCACCCCGGACGGCACCGTCGAGGCCGCCGAGGTCCGTGACGGCGACCCCTCCCCGGACGGCGCCGGCGCACTGGTGTCCGCCCGCGGGATCGAGATCGGCCACATCTTCCAGCTGGGCCGCAAGTACACCGATGCATTCGATGTGGACGTGCTCGGTGAGAACGGCAAACCGGTCCGCCTGACCATGGGCTCCTACGGCATCGGCGTGTCCCGGCTGGTCGCCGTGCTGGCCGAACAGAGCCACGACGAGAAGGGGCTGCGCTGGTCTGCCACCGCTGCGCCGTTCGATGTGCACGTCGTCATCGCGAACAAGGACGCGGCGGCCCGGTCCGGCGCGGAGGAGGTCGTCGCCGGCCTCGACGCCCACGGTCTGGAGGTGCTCTTCGACGACCGCACCGCCTCGCCGGGCGTCAAGTTCAAGGATGCCGAGCTGCTCGGGATGCCCTGGATCCTGGTGATCGGCCGCGGCTGGGCCGAGGGCAAGGTGGAGCTGCGCAACCGGATCACCGGCACGGCCGAGGAACTCCCGGCGGCGGATGCCGTCGACGCCGTGGTGGCGCGGGTACGCGGCGCCTGAGCCCGGGTGGGTGTGCGCCGGCGCGGCCGCGCGCACCCACCGCCGCCTGGCAACCTACGGTTACGTAGCGGAAAGCTGCAGGTAGAAGGGGGATTCGCGCGTTGATACCGGCCCGGGCACTGCTAGGTTCGGGGGTATGACGAATGGTCTGCTGTTCAACCCCGCCACCTACGATCCGCAGCATTTCGACGCAGAGACGCGCCGGCTGCTGAAGGCCACCATCGAGTGGTTCGAAACGCGGGGTAAGCAGCGCCTGCTCGACGACGACCAGCAGGCGGTGTGGACCGCGGATTTCCTCGACTTCGCCGCGAAGGAGAAGCTGTTCGCGACCTTCCTCACCCCGGCCGCGTATGCCGACGGTGACGAGAACAAGCGCTGGGACGCCGCCCGCAATGTCGTGCTGTCGGAGATCCTGGGCTTCTACGGTCTCGCGTACTGGTACGCGGAGCAGGTGACGATCCTCGGCCTGGGCCCCATCTGGCAGAGCGACAACGAGGCGGCCAAGCGGCGCGCCGCCGCCGATCTGGATGCCGGCCAGGTGATGGCCTTCGCCCTGTCCGAGCGCACCCACGGCGCGGATATCTACAGCACCGACCTGGTCCTCACACCGAGCGAGCCGGGTAGCGCCGACGCCGAGGCGGGAATTCTGTTCCGGGCGAGCGGGGAGAAGTACTACATCGGCAACGGCAATGTCGCGTCGATGGTATCGGTGTTCGGCCGCCGCGACGATGTGGCCGGGGCCGACGGTTACGTCTGGTTCGCCGCCGACAGCCGGCACGAGAACTACCGGCTGATCGGCAACGTGCTGCACGGGCAGATGTTCGTCAGCCACTTCCGCCTCGACGACTACCCGGTGCGCGCCGAGGACCTGCTGCACGAGGGCCCGGAGGGCTTCTCCGTCGCGCTGAACACGGTCAACGTCGGCAAGTTCAATCTCTGCCACGGCAGCATCGGCATGTGCGAGCACTCCTTCTACGAGGCGATCACACACGCGAACAATCGAATCCTGTACGGCAACCCGGTCACCGACTTCGGGCATGTCCGCCGCAATTTCGTCGACGCCTACAGCCGCCTGGTCGCGATGAAGCTGTTCAGCGACCGCGCCACCGACTACTTCCGCAGTGCCTCGCTCGAGGACCGCCGCTATCTGCTGTTCAACCCGATGACCAAATCGAAGGTCACCTCCGAGGGTGAGGTCGTGATGACCCTGCTGCTCGATGTGGTGGCCGCGAAGGGCTTCGAGAAGAACACCTACTTCACCGAGGCGTCCAGGCTGATCAACCACCTGCCCCGGCTCGAAGGCACCGTGCATGTGAATGTCGGCCAGATCCTGAAGTTCATGCCGAACTACCTGCTGAACCCGGCGGAGTACCCGGAGATCGGTACTCGCCTGGAAGCCGGCGACGAGGAGTTCTTCTGGCGTCAGGGTCCCGCTCGCGGCGCGAGCAAGGTGCAGTTCGCCGACTGGACCCGGCCCTACGAGCAGCTCACCGAGCTGCCGAACGTCGCTCGCTTCTACGAACAGGCCCAGGCACTGCGGACACTGCTGCTCACCGCGGCGCCCGATGCCGATCAGCAGCGCGATCTCGACTTCATGCTCACCGTCGGCCACCTGTTCTCACTGGTCGTGTACGGCCAGCTGATCCTCGAGCAGGCCGAACTCACCGGCCTGGACCGGGATCTGCTGGACTCGATCTTCGACTTCCAGATCCGCGACTTCAACTCGCACGCCACCGACCTGCTGGGCAAGCCGTCGGTCACCGAGGCCCAGCGGGACTGGGCTGTCGCGGCCCTGCGCACCCCGGCCGCCGATTCCGACCGCTTCGATCGGGTCTGGTCCCAGGTCGAGGCCTACGACGGCGCCTACGAAATGCGGCCCTGACCGACCTCGGCGCGCCCGACCGGAACAGGATGGACGTCAACGCATAGCGCAACCGAATCCCGGACAGCGGTTTACGAATAGGTACCCCGGAGGTCGATCCTCAACTCGCCGGAGTCCCCGGGAAGGCGACGGTGGCCGGAGTCGCGCCCAGGAGCTGCTGCCAGGTGGCCGTGCGGACGGCAGCGGCGGTGAGCGCCTCGGTCGCGTCGGCGCGGGTCTGCCTCGTGGTGGCCTGTTCGGCTGCGGCCCGCCAGGCGACGGCGGTGTCCTGTTCCGCGAGCACGGCCAGCTCCGCCGCCGGGATCTGGTCGGTGACCTCGATCGGCGGTACGTAGGCGGCATCCGGGGCCGGTACCTGCGCGCCGGCTGCGGTCAGTGCGTCGATCAGGGCGTCCCGCCGGGCCCGGTGCGCGGCGGCGAACTCCGCAACCATCCGGTCGCGCTCCGGATTCGCATACGCGGCGACCACGCCGTAGGCGTATACGGCGGCATACTCGGCAGCCAGCGCATCCTGCAGTGCCTGCTGTTCCGAATCGGTCATCGAGTAGGCCTCCCTCGGTCCTGGTGGTGTGTCTGCTGCGCACCGTGCTCGCGGTGTCCGGTGTGCCGCCGGCGGATCTGTGGTCGTGGTTCTGCTGTCGTGGGTGGTGCCGGCGGAGCTGTGGGTCGTGGTGTTGCTGTCGTGTGTGGTGCTGGCGGGGTTCGCGTCGTGGTGGGTGCCGTGCGGTGTGCTGCGCGCCGTGCGGTGCGTGCGCAGCGGCGTGTGGGGGACAGGGCATGGGCGCGGCGATGCTCGGATCAGGCGAGCAAGACCTCCACCTCAGCGGCGCACGCGGCGGCTATCGAGGCGAGCAGCCCGGCTCGATAGCCGCTCTGGCCCGCAGCCAGCTCGGCCGCGGTGCGTTGCGACTCGGTCAGGCGGTCCCGTATGTCGGCGAGCCCGGTCGGGGCCGGAGTGGCAACCGAGGTCGGGGCCGCGTCGCCGGGCGCAGCCGGGCCGCCGGCATCCGGGGGCACGGCCGGGGCCCGGGTGCGGTGCTCCGGGGTCGTCCCGTCGCCGTAGACACCGATGACGCGCTCGATCTCGGCGCGCAGCGCATCGGCGTGGGCGCGGCGTTCGGTGGCGATGGTGGTGAGTGCCTGGCTGTAAGCGGGCGCGGTGGCGATCGCCGCGGTTGCGGCCTCGGCGTCGGCACGGGCCCGCAGCTCCGGAACGGCCAGCGGATCCGGGTCGTGGACGGTGTCGTCGGCGCAACCGGCAGTGGTGGCCACCGCAAGCGCGGCCGCGCTGCCGGTGAGTGCGAAAAAGGTTCGGCGGGGCACAGGCACGTCGCCCATCGTGCCAGATCCGCACGGCGGCACCGGCGTTCCACTCCGGTGGTGTCGGCGGTGGTCCGAGTGCCGACACTCCCGTTGTGACCGCCCGCTGCGCAGCGGGCGGTCGCCGGTCCATTACACTCTCGGGGCGCGTTACGCTAGACCCTCGGCGTAGAAAATTCCGACCCGCGCCGCATTCGAGACCGCGTCACAACTGAACCAGGAGCTGCCCACATGCCGATGCCGACCGAGGAAGGGGTGAGCCGGCTCGTCGCCGAGCTCGTAGCCCGCCGGGGATTCGACCTCGAGGGCGTGGCGATCACGTCCGCCGGTCGCAACCCGGACGCCGGAGCTCGGCTGACCGTGACCGTGGACAGCGACGCCGGTTCGGACCTCGACGAGCTCGCCGAGCTGAGCAACGACCTGTCGGAGCTGCTCGACGAGACCGGTGAATTCGGCGAGCGGCCGTACCTCCTGGAAGTGACCACCCCGGGCATCGACCGGCCGCTGACCGCCGAACGGCATTGGCGCCGGGCGCAGGGACGCAAGGTCCGCATCCGGCTGCGGTCCGGAGCCGATTCACCCGAGCGCAACGGGCGGTCCGCGTTCGACGCCCGGGTCGGTGCCCTCGGCACCGACGGCACGGTCGCGCTGGTGCTGGGCGGGCGGGCCCGGCCGCACCGGGTGCACGTACCGCTCGCCGATATCGATTCCGCCGTGGTCCAGGTGGAGTTCTCCGCACCCGGTGATACCGAACTCGAACTCGCCGGTGGCGTGGCCTCCGGACGTCCACAGCCCGGGACCGAGGGCAAGTCCGCACAGTCCGATACCGCGTCAGAGGCGCAGACCGAAGGGGTCGTGGAATGAACATCGAAATCGAAGCCCTGCGCGCGATCGTCGCCGACAAGGGGATCTCGATCGAGACCGTGATCTCGGCGATCGAGTCGGCGCTGCTCACGGCCTACAAGCACACCGACGGACATCAGCCCGACGCGCGGATCGATATCAATCAGAAGACCGGTGTGGTCCGGGTGCTGGCGCGCGAGACCGACGCGGACGGCAACGTGATCTCCGAATGGGACGACACCCCCGAGGGCTTCGGCCGGATCGCGGCGACCACCGCCCGGCAGGTGGTGCTGCAGCGGCTGCGGGACGCGGAGAACGAGAAATCGTTCGGTGAGTTCTCCACGCACGAGGGCGATATCGTCGGCGGTGTCGTGCAGCGGGACGCCCGGGCGAACGCGCGCGGAACCGTCGTGGTGCGGATCGGCAGCGATGCCACCGGCGCCGAGGGGCTGCTACCCCCCGCCGAGCAGGTGCCGGGCGAGACCTACGAGCACGGCGACCGGATCAAGTGTTACGTAGTCGGTGTCTCCCGCGGGGCCCGCGGCCCGCAGATCACGTTGTCGCGGACGCACCCGAACCTGGTTCGCCGGTTGTTCGCCCTCGAGGTACCCGAGATCGCGGACGGTTCGGTGGAGATCGTGGCCGTGGCCCGGGAGGCCGGGCACCGGTCCAAGATCGCGGTGCGTTCGACGGTGCCGGGGGTCAACGCCAAGGGTGCCTGCATCGGCCCGATGGGCCAGCGGGTCCGCAATGTGATGAGCGAGCTGGCCGGCGAGAAGATCGATATCATCGACTACGCCGAGGATCCGGCGACCTTCGTCGGTAACGCCCTGTCGCCGTCCAAAGTGGTCTCGGTCACCATCGTGGACCCGGATGCGCATGCCGCCCGGGTGATCGTGCCGGACTTCCAGCTCTCCCTGGCCATCGGCAAAGAGGGGCAGAATGCCCGGCTGGCTGCGCGGCTGACCGGCTGGCGGATCGATATCCGCAGCGATGCGGCACCCGGCGCGGACGGCGGAATGCGGACCGAGGCCCAGCGGAGTTGAACATCTCGACAACTTCCGGGGGGGAGGGGTTCGGCGAATCGGGCGGGTCACCGGTAGAGTGGGGAGAGGTTCGGCACGCGCGACGCTTTCGGGACGGCCCCATACGGACTTGTCTCGGATGTCGAGAGCGTGCGCCGGCCGCCGATCTGTTGCGTATCGTGGCCCAGGGTTCTGCAATCCTGCCCGATCCGCTGCGCAGACTTCCCGGACGGGGTGCCTGGGTGCACCCCGTTTCGGTCTGTATGCGCACTGCAGAGCGGCGCCGAGCATTCGGCAGAGCCCTACGAGTGTCCGGACATCTGGATATCTCAGCCCTGGAGCAGTACCTCGAGAACAGGCACGAGCACTCATGAGCACACCGTGAAGCCCCGACGATGAACGTCCATCGGAGATAACCCGAGGTCGTGCGGGCCGTCGTTCCCCGGAACGCCGGCGCTGCTCGGCCTCTCAGTGAGGAGAGCAGTGGCAGGCAAGGCCCGCGTGCACGAGTTGGCGAAAGAACTCGGTGTCACGAGCAAGCAACTACTCGCAACGCTCAAGGAGCAAGGCGAGTTCGTGAAGTCTGCGTCGTCGACGGTGGAAGCCCCCGTCGCGCGCCGGCTGCGCGAATCCTTCGCGGCGAAATCCGCGCCCGCGAACGGCGACAAGTCGGCGGCCCGTCCCGCCGCGAAGCCCACCCCGGCCGGCCCGCGCCCGGGCCCCAAGCCCGGCCCGGCCACCGCCGCAGCGCCGAAGGAACAGTCCGCCCCGCGTCCCGCCCCCGCGAAGCCGGGCCCGGCGGCGGCCAAGCCGGGTCCCGCGGCGAAGCCCGGCCCGGCGCAGCCGGCTGCCTCGGCACCGGCGGCGAAGCCCGGCCAGGAACGGCCCGCGGCGAAGCCCGGCCAGAGCGCACCGCGGCCCGGCCAGCCCGCGCAGGGTGGTCCGCGTCCGGGGCCCAAGCCCGGTCCCAAGCCGCCGCGCGTCGGCAACAACCCGTTCACCTCCGCCCCGGATCGTGACCGGCCGCGGCCGCAGTCCGGTCCGCGCCCCGGTCCGGCCCAGGGCGGCGCCCGCCCCGGTCCGCGCCCCGGCGCCCAGGGCGGTCCCCGTCCCGGTCCCGCCCAGGGTGGTCCGCGTCCGGGTCCGGCCCAGGGTGGTCCCCGCCCCGGTCCCGCCCAGGGCGGTCCGCGTCCGGCCGCCGCGCAGGGCGGCGGCACCGCCCGTCCCGGCGGTCCCCGGCCGAGCCCGAACTCGATGCCGCCGCGGCCCAGCCCCGGCGCCATGCCCGCTCGCTCCTCCCGGCCGAACCAGGCCGGCGGCCGACCGGGCCGTCCCGGTGGCGGCGGTGGCCGCCCCGGTGCCGGTGGTGGCGGTTACCGCGGTGGCGGTGGCGGCGCACCCGCGGGCGGCGGCTTCCGCGGTCGTCCCGGTGGCGGCGGTCGTCCCGGCGGTCCCGGTGGCCGCGGCGGTGCCGCCGGCGCCTTCGGCCGTCCCGGTGGCGCCCCGCGTCGTGGCCGCAAGTCGAAGCGGGCGAAGCGCGCCGAGTACGAGAACATGCAGGCGCCCGCCGTCGGCGGTGTGCGGCTGCCACGCGGTAACGGCGAGACCATCCGGCTCGCCCGCGGCGCGTCCCTCTCGGACTTCGCCGACAAGATCAACGCCAACCCGGCCTCGCTGGTCCAGGCGCTGTTCAACCTCGGCGAAATGGTCACCGCGACCCAGTCGGTGAACGATGAGACGCTCGAGCTGCTCGGCAGCGAGATGAACTACGTCGTGCAGGTCGTCAGCCCGGAGGACGAGGATCGCGAGCTGCTGGAGAGCTTCGACCTCACCTACGGCGAGGACGAGGGCGACGATTCCGATCTGCAGGCGCGGCCGCCGGTGGTGACCGTCATGGGTCACGTCGACCACGGTAAGACGAAGCTGCTGGACGTGATCCGCAAGTCCGACGTCGCCGAGGGCGAGGCCGGTGGCATCACCCAGCACATCGGCGCCTACCAGGTCCTCACCGACCTGGACGGCGAGGACCGGCTGATCACCTTCATCGACACCCCGGGTCACGAGGCGTTCACCGCCATGCGTGCCCGCGGTGCGAAGGCCACCGATATCGCCATCCTGGTGGTCGCGGCCGACGACGGCGTGATGCCGCAGACGATCGAGGCGATCAACCACGCCCAGGCGGCCGAGGTGCCGATCGTGGTCGCGGTCAACAAGATCGACAAGGAAGGCGCCAACCCGCAGAAGGTGCGCCAGCAGCTCACCGAGTACGGCCTGGTCGCCGAGGAATACGGCGGCGAGACCATGTTCGTCGACGTGGCCGCCAAGCCGGGGCTCAACATCGACAAGCTGCTCGAAGCGGTGCTGCTGACCGCCGATGCGGCCCTGGACCTGCGCGCCAACCCGGACATGGACGCCCAGGGTGTCGCCATCGAGGCGCACCTGGACCGCGGCCGTGGTCCCGTGGCGACCGTGCTCATCCAGCGCGGCACGCTGCGGGTCGGTGACTCGATCGTGGCGGGCGACGCCTACGGCCGGGTCCGGCGGATGGTCGACGAGCACGGTGAGGACGTCACCGAGGCGCTGCCCTCGCGGCCGGTGCAGGTCGTCGGCTTCACCTCGGTGCCCGGCGCCGGTGACAACCTGCTCGTCGTCGACGAGGACCGGATCGCTCGCCAGATCGCCGACCGGCGTAATGCCCGCAAGCGCAACGCCCTGGCGGCGCGCAGCCGCAAGCGGATCAGCCTGGAAGATCTGGATGCCGCGCTGAAGGAGACCTCGGAGCTCAACCTGATCCTCAAGGGCGACAACTCCGGTACCGTCGAGGCCCTCGAAGAGGCCCTGCTCGGGATCGAGATCGACGACGAGGTGCGGCTGCGGGTCATCGACCGCGGTGTCGGCGGCGTCACCGAGACCAACGTCAACCTGGCGTCGGCGTCGAACGCGATCATCATCGGGTTCAACGTCCGGGCCGAGGGCAAGGCGACCGAGCTGGCCAACCGCGAGGGCGTCGACATCCGCTACTACTCGGTGATCTACCAGGCCATCGACGAGATCGAGAAGGCCCTCAAGGGCATGCTCAAGCCGATCTACGAAGAGGTCGACCTGGGCCGCGCCGAGATCCGGCAGATGTTCCGCTCCTCCAAGGTCGGCAACATCGCGGGTTGTATGGTCCTGTCGGGCACGGTCAAGCGCAACGCCAAGGCCCGGCTGCTCCGCGACAACGTGGTGATCTCGGAGAACATGACGATCTCCTCGCTGAAGCGGGAGAAGGACGATGTCACCGAGGTCCGCGAAGGCTTCGAGTGCGGTATGACCGTCACCTACAGCGATATCAAGGAAGGCGACATCATCGAGGCCTACGAGCTGCGCGAGAAGCCGCGCGACTGACAGTCGGCCGAAAAACGAGCACCGCTGAGCACGCCAGGCCCGCACCGCGGGTCCGGCGTGCTCACTGTGTGCGGAAAAGAGTTCCCAGATGTACGTCGGTGCCCTCGAGTTCGATCTGCTGCTCGGTGATGTCCGCTCCCTCAAACAGAAGCGGTCCGCGATCCGGCCGGTGATCGCCGAACTCCAGCGCTTCGGTGTGTCCGCTGCGGAGGCGGGCGATCAGGATCTGCATCGTCGTTCCTCGGTCGGCGTGGCCGTGGTGAGCGGTGATATGGGGCATCTCACCGAGGTGCTGGATCGTTGTGAGCGGCACGTGGCCGCTCGTCCGGAGTTAGAGTTGCTGGCAGTACGCCGCCGCATCTTCGGACCCGAAGACTGAATGCCGAAGGAGGGTTGACCATGGTGGATCAGGCCAGGGCCCGCCGGCTCGCCAAACGGATCTCCTCGATCGTGGCCACCGCGATCGAACACGAGATCAAGGATCCGCGGCTGCGGTTCGTCACCGTCACCGATGCGAAGGTGACCGGCGATCTGCGCGAAGCCACGGTGTACTACACGGTGATGGGGGAAACCCTGGATACCGAACCGGACTACGAGGCCGCGGCCGCCGGGCTGGCCAAGGCCAGGGGAGTGCTGCGGTCGAAGGTGGGCGCCGGCACCGGGGTGAAGTTCACCCCGACGCTGTCGTTCGTCCTGGACACGGTGCCGGATGCGGCCCGGCAGATGGAGGAGTTGCTCGCCCGGGCCCGGGCGTCCGACGACGAGGTGGCCAAGGTCGCGTCCGGTGCCACCCACGCCGGGGAGTCGGATCCGTACAAGTCCGATCGCGACGAGGAAACCGAGCAGTAGATCACCATGCTTCCGGACGACCGCCTCGGCGCCGCGGTGGCCGCGCTGGCGCGGGCCCGGTCGGTCAGCATCGTCTGCCATGTGCAGCCCGACGCCGACACCATCGGCAGCGGGCTGGCGCTGGCGCAGGTGCTGGACCGCCGGGGCGTGCCGGTACAGGTCTCGTTCGCCGATCCGGCCGAGCTGCCGGTGCCGCTGCGCAGCCTGCCCGGACAGCACCACCTGGTCCCGCCGGACCGGCTGGCGCGGGAGACCGACCTGCTGGTGGCGGTCGACTGCGGTAGCGCCGGGCGGCTGGGCGGCCTGGCCGACCGGCTGCCCGGCGCCGCGACCACCCTGGTGATCGATCACCATCGCGCCAACGGCGGCTTCGGCACGATCGATCTGGTGGACGAGTCGGCGGCCTCGACGACGGTGCTGATCACCCGGCTGCTCGACGCCTGGGGCGAGCCGATCGATGCCGGGATCGCGCACTGCCTGTTCGCCGGCCTGGTCACCGACACCGGCTCGTTCCGCTGGTCCCGGCCCGGCTGCCATGCGCTGGCCGAACGCCTGCTGGCCACCGGTATCGACGGCCCGGAGATCACCCGGGTCCTGCTGGACACCCATCCGTTCGCCTGGCTGCCGATGCTGGCCACGGTCCTGCGCACCGCACGGCTGGTGCCGGGCGCGGGCGGCGTGGGCCTGGTCTATGCGCTGGTCCGCAGCGCCGATTCCGCCGAGGTGGGCCCGGAGGAGGTGGAGAGCATCGTCGATGTGGTCCGGACGACGAAAGAGGCCGGGATCGCCGCGGTGTTCAAGGAATGCCGGAACCGCCCCGGCCGCTGGACCGTGTCGCTGCGCTCCCGGGATTCCGCACCCGGTGCGGCCGACGGTGTCGACGTGGCGGCCGTGGCGGCCGGATTCGGTGGCGGTGGCCATCGTTTCGCCGCCGGCTACACCATCTCCGGTACTCCCGACGAGGTCGCCGCCGCGCTGCTGGTGGCGCTGGACTGAGCCGCCGCGCGGCGGTGTCGGTGCCGTATGCCAGGATCGGCGGGACGACGGCGGTACAGGAGGTGCGGTGGCGACGGTGGAGCTCGAGGCGGGCCCGCGCCGGATCCTCGGCATCGCGGTGCCGACCCTCGGTGTCCTGATCGCCGAACCGTTGTATCTGCTGTTCGATCTCGCCGTGGTGGGCCGGCTCGGCGCGCTCGCCCTGGCCGGCCTGGCCGTCGGCGGCGTGCTGCTGACGACGGTGTCCGCGCAGCTCACCTTCCTGTCCTACGGCACCACCGCCCGGGCGGCCCGGCGGCACGGCGCCGGTGACGAGCGCGGCGCAGTGGCCGAGGGGGTGCAGGCCTCCTGGGTGGCGCTCGGGGTCGGGCTGCTGATTCTCGGCGTCACCCAGGCGTTCGCCGGGCCGTTGTGCCACGCCCTCGCCGGTGACGGGCAGATCGCCCGGGAAGCGCTCGGCTGGGTCCGGATCGCGCTGTTCGGGGTGCCGCTGATCCTGCTCTCGATGGCCGGTAACGGCTGGTTGCGCGGTATCCAGGACGTGCGTCGCCCGCTGACCTACGTGGTCGCCGGACTCGGACTGTCGGCCGTGCTGTGCCCGGTGCTGGTGTACGGCTGGCTGGGCGCACCCCGGCTGGAGCTGGCCGGGTCGGCGGTCGCCAACCTGGTGGGTCAGTCGGTGACCGGGGCGCTGTTCGTGGCCGCGCTGGTCCGGGCGCGGGTGCCGCTGCGGCCGCAGCCGGCAGTGATGCGGGCCCAGCTGGTACTGGGCCGGGACCTGATCGTGCGCAGCCTGTCGTTCCAGCTCTGCTTCGTCTCGGCGGCGGCGGTCGCGGCCCGGTTCGGCGCTGCTTCGGTGGCCGCGCACCAGCTGGTGCTGCAGCTGTGGAACTTCCTCGCCCTGGTACTGGACTCGCTGGCGATCGCCGCGCAGACCCTGGTGGGCGCGGCCCTCGGCGCCGGTGATGCCCGGGGTGCCCGTGGCCTGGCGGCCCGGGTGACCAAATGGTCGGCGATCTTCGCGCTCGGCCTCGCGGCGGTGTTCGCGCTCGGCGCCGGCGTGATCCCGGCATTGTTCACCGACGATCCCGAGGTACTGGACCGGGCCCGGGTGATCTGGTGGTTCTTCGTGGCGATGATCCCGGTCGCGGGCGTGGTCTTCGGCCTGGACGGGGTGCTGCTGGGCGCCGGGGATGCCGCCTACCTGCGCACCACGACCCTGGCCGCGGCGCTGCTCGGCTTCCTGCCGGCCATCTGGTTGTCGCTGGCCTTCGACCGTGGTGTGGCGGGGATCTGGACCGGGCTGGTGCTGTTCATGCTCGGTCGCCTGCTCGCCGTCGGGCTGCGCGCCCGGTCGGGCCGATGGGCGCGGACCGGCACCGAGATCCCGCGCACCGCGGTATGAGATACCCGCCCGGCGGTGCGGGTGCGGCGGCACGGCCGGCGATATGCCAATGTGGGTGTGGTGAACCCGAAGTTGATGGCGGTCAGCGATGTGCACGTCGGACATCAGGGCAACCGGCCCGTGGTGGAGCGGATCCAGCCGGATTCCCCCGAGGACTGGCTGATCGTCGCCGGTGATGTCGCCGAACGTTCCGACGATGTGCGCTGGGCGCTGGACCTGCTGCGCCGCCGGTTCGCCAAGGTGATCTGGGTCCCCGGCAACCACGAACTGTGGACCACCGCGAAGGATCCGGTCCAGATGCGCGGCGCCGCGCGGTACGACTACCTGGTGTCGATCTGCCGGGATCTGGATGTCGTGACTCCCGAGGACCCCTTTCCGGTGTGGACCGGCCCCGGTGCGGAACAACACGGCGGCCGGGTGACCCTCGCGCCGATGTTCCTGCTCTACGACTATTCGTGGCTGCCGGAAGGCACCTCGACCAAGGCCGAGGGGCTGGCCGTGGCCCGGGAACGCAATGTGGTCGCCACCGACGAATTCCTGCTCTCGCCCGACCCCTACCTCACCCGCGACGCCTGGTGCGATGCGCGCCTGCAGGTCACCCGGCGCCGCCTGGACGCGCTGCCGGAGGACACCCCGGTGGTTCTGATCAACCACTTCCCACTGGTCCGGCAGCCCACGGATGTGCTGTTCTACCCCGAGTTCGCACTGTGGTGCGGTACCGAGAAGACCGCCGACTGGCACACCCGCTACAACGTGGTGTGCTCGGTGTACGGCCATCTGCACATTCCCCGCACCACCCACTACGACGGAGTCCGCTTCGAGGAGGTCTCGCTCGGCTATCCGCGGGAATGGCAGCGCCGTGGCCTGCCGGACCGGCTGCTGCGCCAGATCCTGCCCGCCCCGGAGTACCCGCCCGGCACCCTCAACGAATGGGGCGGTCATTTCCGGGTGACCCCGGAGATGGCGGCCGCCGCCGCGGAGATGCGGAGGAAGGCGGCGCAGCGCCGCGGGGTCTGAACCGGCGATTGGCCGCCGCCGAGACCGATACGAGAGAATCGACCCGTGATCAACGACATCCTGCCGGCCGGGATCGCCGCGGCCGAGCTGCTGGAGTATCCGGAGGATCTGAAGCCGCACCCGGCCGAGGAGCACCTGATCGCGAAGTCGGTCGAGAAGCGGCGGCGCGACTTCATCGGCGCCCGGCACTGTGCCCGGCTGGCGCTGCAGCAGCTGGGTGAGCCGCCGGTGGCGATCGGCAAGGGCGAACGGGGTGCGCCGGTGTGGCCGCGCGGTGTGGTCGGCAGCCTCACCCACTGCGATGGGTATCGCGCCGCCGCCTTGGGGCATGCCCTGCGGTTCCGCTCGGTCGGGATCGACGCGGAACCGCACGGACCGCTACCCGAGGGCGTGCTGGACTCGGTCAGCCTGGTCGCCGAACGGGACTGGCTCGCCGGTGCCCCGGCCGCCGGCCTGCACCTGGACCGGCTGCTGTTCTGCGCCAAGGAAGCCACCTACAAGGCCTGGTTCCCGCTGACCGGCCGGTGGCTCGGCTTCGAGGACGCCCACATCACCTTCGAGATCACCGACCGGACCGGGACCACCGCCTCCGGCACCTTCCACAGCGAACTGCTGGTCCCGGGACAGACCGGGGACGGCGGTGCCCCGCTGACCTCCTTCGACGGCCGCTGGACGATCGGCGACGAGCTGATCCTGACCGCGATCGCGCACGTCTGATGGCGGGCAAGCGAGTATCACCGGTGGGTCCGCTCGGCGGGTTGGTGATCGTCGACAAGGACGGCGGCTGGACCAGCCACGATGTGGTGGCCCGCGGCCGCCGGCTGCTGCAGACCCGGAAGGTCGGGCATGCGGGCACCCTGGACCCGATGGCGACCGGCGTGCTGGTGCTCGGCGTCGAACGAGCCACCAAACTGCTGGGCCTGCTCACCCTGACCACCAAGGCCTACACCGCCACCATCCGGCTGGGCCGGACCACGGTCACCGACGACGCGGAGGGTGAGGTCACCTCGACCACTCCGGCCGTCGGGGTGACCGATGCCGCGATCGGCGCGGCCGTCGCCGACCTGACCGGCGACATCCAGCAGGTCCCCGCCACCGTGAGTGCGATCAAGGTCAACGGTGAACGCGCCTACGCCCGGGCCCGCGCCGGTGCCGAGGTCGACCTGGCCGCCCGGCCGGTGACGGTTTCGCGGTTCGAGGTGCTGGCCCGCCGGGACATCGGTGTCGATCGGGCCGGTTCGACCGGCGGTGCCGACCGGGCCGGTTCGACCGAGGGCACGGAGCGGTTCGTCGACCTCGACGTCGTCGTCGAATGCTCTTCCGGCACCTATATCCGGGCATTGGCCCGGGATCTGGGCGCCGCGCTGGGTGTCGGTGGGCATTTGACGGCATTGCGGCGCACCCGGGTGGGTCCGTTCACGCTGGAACACGCGCGCACCCTCGACGAGCTGTCCGAGGCCGCCGAGGCGGACCGGCCGCTGCTGAGCCTCACCATCGACGAGGCGGTGCGAACCGCCTTCCCGGAGCGGGAGATCTCCGCGGCCCAGGCCGACGATCTGCGCAACGGCCGCTGGCTCGACCCGGTCGGCCGCACCGGGGTCTACGCGGCCGTGGACCCGGACGGCCGGGCCATTGCGCTACTTCAGGAGAGCGGGCGCCGCGCCGCCTCCGTCATGGTGGTGCGGCCGCCGGGCTTCGACGACTGACTCCGGTGGCGGGACCGACACCGGCTCAGGTCGCGATGCGGCAGGTCGGATCCGTACAGTGGGGGAGACGTGTGTGAAGGGGTGGGCCGAGGGCGGCCGGAAGCGAGGTGGTCGGCAATGGCATCGATGGGGCAGACATCGATCGAGCAGCTGATGGCGGCGACCGGCGCCGCCGGGGTGGAACCGCCGGTCGGCCCCGAGCCGGTCTTCCCGGTGTTCGATGTCAACGGGGCGGGGCGGATCTCGGTGGCGGAGCTGGCGACCATGATCCGGCATGTCGGGGGCGGCGGGATCGATGTGCCCGCGGCCGCACTGCTGGCGGCGGCCGACCGGGACCGGGACGGCTACCTGTCGCCGGAGGAGTTCGCCGTGCTGCTCGACTCGATGGGCCGGTGACGCCGCTCAGGCTTCGTCGGCATAGCGGTGCTGCAACCGTCGCACGGCATCGGCCATATGGTCGGTGAGCAGCTTCTCCGCATGCGCTGCGGGTGCGGTGGCGATCGCCTCGCGTAGCTCGATGTGCTCCCGGGCCTGCTCGGCCAGATCCGGATAGGTGGTCTGCAGGGCGCCCAGACACATCCTGGTTTCGATCAGCAGGGTGCGTGCCGCCCGCACCAGCCGCGAACTCCCGGCGCTCTCGACGAGCGCGGTATGGAAATCCTGATCGGCCTCGGTCACCGCGTCGGCGTCGCCCCGTGCGGCGTGCTCGACCATCGCCGTGACGCTCGGTTCCAGGGCGCGGTAGGCGATCTCGCGCCGGTCGTCGAGGATCAGGGCCAGCGCACCCCGCTCCAAGGCCGCCCGGGCCCGGTAGATGTCGATCAGGTCGTCGAGGGCGAGGTCGATGACGAAGATCCCGCGATTGCGGATGCTCACCAGCAGCCCTTCCGAGACCAGCCGCTGCATCGCCTCCCGCACCGGACCCCGGGACACGCCGAACTGCGTGGCCAGCTCCATCTCGCCGAGCTGCGCGCCGGGGGCGAGGGCGCCGCGCATCACGGCGTCGCGCAGCCGGTCGGCGATAAGTTCCGCGGTGGAACGCCGGTTGACCGGTTCGAATTCAACGTCGGTCATTTCCGGACCTCTCTCTGAACAAGGCGCCCAGTCCGGCACCGGTGGTCGGGCCGCCGCACAGCCGCAACCCCTCCCAGATGGTGACCTGGTTGGCGGTGAGGACCGGCTTGCCCAGCTCCTGCTCCAGGCGGGGGAGGACGGCGAGGGTGTGCATGGCGGTGTCGGGAATCAGCAGTGCCTGCGCGTCGTCGTGGTCGTTCGCGACGGCCAGCGCCAGTACCTGTTCCTCGGTCAGCGTGCCGACCTCGGCGGCCGTGTCGATGCCGGCGCTGGACAGGTGCACCACCTCGATCCCGGCGTCGGCGAGGAACTCGACGAACAGCTTCGCCACATCGTCGGGATAGCTGGCCAGGACGGCGACGGTCTCGATGCCGAGCTGCCGGGCGGCCTCGACGAAGGCGAAGCTGGTGCTGGATGCCGGTACCTCGGCCGCCGCGGCGAGCGCCCGGACCTGCTCGCGGGCACCGTCGGGCCCGTAGACGAAACTGCCCGAGGTGCACGCCCAGACGACGGCATCCGGGTGTTCCGGTGCCAGCAGTTCCGCGCCCCGCCGCAGCTTCTCCGGACTGCCCAGATCGAGGAGTTCGGGAACGGCGTGCAGGTCGGTGCCGTAGATGTGCGCGACCGGCAGGCGGACACCCAGAGCGGCCGCGGCGCGCGGGTAGTCGTCCTCGGCGGCATGGTCCGGGTAGATGAACCCGGCGGTCGGTGCCGGCATGGTGATCCTTTCGTCGGTTCGGCGGGGTCAGAAGACGTCGAGCAGCCAGCGTCCGGGCCCCATCATCGGCAGTTTCATCCGGCCGAGGCAGGCCCACATGGTCAGCTGATTCGCGGTGAGAACGGGCTTTCCGAGGGTTTTCTCCAGCGGTTCGATGATGTCGTAGGTGGGCAGATTGGTGCAGCTGACGAAGATGGCTTCGGCCGCGGGATCGTCCGCGGCGACGATCCGTTCGGCCACCGTGCGGTAGCTGACCTTCCAGATGCCACCGCCCAGGCCGAGATGGTCGGACCGGACCACCGTGCAGTGCGCTTCGGCCAGGAAGTCGTGCAGCTTCCCGGTGAGCACCTCGTCATACGGTGTGATCACCGACATCCGGGAGATGTCCAGATGCTCCACCGCCTCCACCAGCGCTCCGGAGGTGGTGACCGCATGCGGTGCGCCGGCGCGGCAGATGATCTCGCGCAGCTTGCGCTCGTATTCCAGGCCGTGAATGAAACTACCGGAATTACACAGGTAGGCAACCACTTCCGGCTCCACGTGCAATACGTCCCGGGTAGCGGCGGTGAGATGGGCCGGATTGGAGACCAGCTCGGCCATCTGGATCGATACCGGCACCGGTTCGTACGGGGTGCGCGCCAGGTGCAGGCTCACCTCCAGGGGAGCCCAGCGCCAGAGTTCCCGTTCGAGCGCGAGGTCGAACGGGGCGATGATCCCGATACCGCGTTGCGCGACGGGGCCTTCGAAGTCGGCAGAAGCAGTGTCCACTGCGGCCCCTCTCGCGCTCAGCCGGAAAGACCTCCGAACGTCTCGTTCACCATGACGCCGAACGTGCCGGTCACCATGACGCCCGCTCCTTTCGGATTGTTGACAATCATACGATGTGATCGTACCGTGTCAATGTGAAAATGGGTCCGGTCGTCACTGTGGTGCACGGCGAGAGCGTGCCCGACCCGGATGTCATGGCCCGGGTCGAGGCCCGAGCGTCCGTGCGATACACCGATTCAGCAGGTCTTGCCGCGGCATTGCCGGGCGCCGACGTGCTGTACGTCCATGATTTCACCACCGCCGCGGTACCCGGCGCGTGGCCCGCGGCCGACCGGCTGCGCTGGCTGCATATGGGCTCCACCGGGGTGGATGCGGTGATGTTCCCGGAGCTGCTGGCCTCCGATGTCGTGGTCACCAACACCCGCGGCGTCTTCGACCGGGCCATCGCCGAATACGTCCTCGGCCAGATCCTCACCTTCGCCAAGGACCTGTCCGGCTCGCTGCGGTTGCAGCAGCAGCATCGCTGGCAGCATCGGGAGTCCGAGCGGATCGCCGGCGCGGAGGTCCTCGTCGTCGGCACCGGCGGCATCGGCCGCGCCATCGCGCGGCTGCTGTCCGCGGCCGGAATGCGGGTGCGCGGCCTGGGGCGCCGGGCCCGCACCGAGGACCCGGATTTCGGCACGGTCGGCACCGATCTGGCCGCCGAACTGCCTACCGCGGACTACGTCGTGGCGATCGCCCCGCTCACCCCGGAGACCCGCGGGATGTTCGACGCCCGCGCGTTCGCGGCGATGAAGCCGCACGCCAGGTTTGTCAACGTCGGCCGCGGGGAACTCGTGGTTACCGACGACCTCGTCACCGCGCTCGCCGCCGGCACCCTGGCCGGCGCCGCGCTGGATGTGGTGGACCCGGAACCGCTCCCGCCGGAGCACCCGCTCTGGGATATGCCGAATGTGCACCTCACACCACATAATTCCGGTGACTTCTTCGGCTGGCGCACCGAGCTCGTCAACGTATTCGCCGAGAACTTCGACCGGTGGATGGATGGTCGTCCGCTGGTCGATGTCGTCGACAAGACGCTGGGGTACGTGCCCGGCTGAAGGAGGGTCGTCACAGATGAGCTACCCCGATATCGACCGCCCCACCGATCCGGTGGCGATGACGGCCGTGGAACTCGTGACGGCCTATGCCGCCGGGGTGCTCTCCCCGGTCGAGGCCACCGAGGCCACCCTGGCGGCGATCGCGGCCCGGGACACCGAGGTCAACGCCTACTGCGTCGTCGACCCGGAACGGGCGCTGGTGCAGGCCAAGGAATCCGAGGCGCGCTGGCAGTCCGGACACGCCCGCGGCCTCCTCGACGGGGTGCCCGCCTCGATCAAAGACGTGTTCTGGACCGAAGGCTGGCCCACCCGGCGCGGTTCCACCTCCGTCGACCCGGCCGGGCCGTGGCTGCTGGACAGCCCGGTGACCGCTCGGATGCGCGAGGACGGCATGGTGCTGGTCGGTAAGACCACCACTCCCGAGATCGCCTGGAAGGCCACCACCGACAGCCCGCTCACCGGGATCACCCGCAATCCGGTCGACCCGGCGCTGACCGCGGGCGGATCGTCGGGCGGCAGCGCCGCGGCGGTGGCCGCCGGGATGGGCCCGGTATCGGTCGGCACCGACGGCGGCGGAAGCGTCCGGATCCCGGCATCGTTCTGCGGGGTGGTCGGATTCAAACCGACGCACGGCCGCATCCCGCTGTTCCCCGCCAGCCCGTTCGGCCCGCTGGCGCACGCCGGCCCGCTCGCCCGGACGGTGGAGGACGCCGCGCTGCTGATGGACATCCTGTCGCTGCCCGACCACCGGGACCCGAGCGCGCTCGCCCCGCCGATGGCCACCTTCCGCGGCCAGATGCAGCGCGACGTCCGCGGCATCCGGGCGGCCTGGTCACCGAATCTCGGC
This sequence comes from Nocardia sp. KT25-26, assembly GCF_056627695.1. Classification (NCBI taxonomy): domain Bacteria; kingdom Bacillati; phylum Actinomycetota; class Actinomycetes; order Mycobacteriales; family Nocardiaceae; genus Nocardia; species Nocardia sp. KT25-26. The sequence continues at coordinate 2,068,214 of NZ_CM152813.1, forward strand.
TATGTGGACGTCGATCCGGAGGTGGCCGCCGTGGTCGCCGCCGCCGTCGACCGGCTCGCCGCCGCCGGGCTCGAGGTCAACCCCGCCGACCCGGGCTTCGAGGACCCCCTGGAACCCTTCGAACTGCTGTGGGCCGCCGGTGCCGCCGCGATGCTGCGGAAGTTCCCGCCCGGCACCCGCGGCCGAGTCGACCCCGGCCTCGGCGAGGTCTGGGACCGCGGCGACACCGTCGGCGCCGTGGACTTCCTCGTCGCCCGCGAAGTCGCCGCCGAACTCGGCATCACCATGGGCGCCTTCCACCGCGCCTACGATGTGCTGATCACCCCCACCATGCCGATCCCCGCCTTCCCCGCCGGCCACGACGTGCCCCCGGACAGCGGACTGACCAGCTGGCCACAGTGGACCCCGTTCACTTATCCGTTCAACCTCACCCAGCAACCCGCGATATCCCTGCCCGCCGGCACCACCTCGGCCGGACTCCCGGTCGGGCTGCAGATCATCGGTCCGCGCCACTCCGACGATCTGGTCTTGGCGGTGGCGCGGTATGCGGAACAGGTGCTGGCCGAGTAGTAGTCGCCTCGGCGCCTGTGGAATGGGACCAGGCCCCTATTGGCCCCAGGGCTGGATGTCACTCGTCGGGTGTCGCCGGCCGGTCCCGTCGTGTTTCGTGGTCGGTGGCTCCGCGCCTGCGATCGAGAAGATCGGTGTGGTCGTCTCGTGATCCCACGAGGTCGTGTGCTCATGTCGTGTGCCGGATAGTTGCTGACTGGCGGAGTGTGGCCGTTCGAGCAGTCGTTCGGTCCTCTCCGGTCTTCTTCCGCCGGCTTACGTGCTACCGGTAGACCCCCGCTGCGACTGTATCGACCCGACGATCGTCAACCCTTCTACCTGCGTTGTCTTTCGATTTCTGCTGCCTCCGTTGACATCTCGCGTGTGGAGTGCGAGTATGACGTCAGCGGGGGAGTTCTCTGCCCGCATCCGGTAGATGTGCCCGGTGGTGGCAGTTTGCCCCGATCCGGACCCCGGCTCCCAGTGGAAACCTGGCCAGGGCCCCTGTTCCGGCATGACATTTGAGGCAGTGAGTTCCACTGTCCGATAACGAATCCCCGAGCCTCGAGGCTCGGGGATTCGTCGTCCCTGCATGCCGACACGGAGGGGGTAGCTGATGCCGGCTCACCGGAAATGACCTCGAGGGCCACTCTGTTCGGCCCTTGTTCGACAGATCGATGCTGCGGTCGCCCGTGTTCGACCGCTGACACAACACCCCGCACGAAACCCGCGAGGTCCCGACTCCCGCAACGGAGTCCGGACGTCGCGGGTTTCGTGCTGTTCAAGGAGTTTCCCGAAATGAACGACGACTTCATGGAGGAAATGCGGAAGGTCTCGGAGTGGACGGCGAACCTGGACTTCAGTCCGCTGCTGTACCGCCCGCGACGGGAATACACGTTCTGGAACCAGACCGGCGAAACCTCTGCGGGGATCCTGGAACGCATCTGGCGGATCCAGGACACCCTGCCGTTCGACCAGCAGGACGCCGCGATCGCGGAAGTCCTGGCACTGGACCCGAACTGGTACGCCACCGTCCGCGACCTCGACGAACCACCCGAAGCCGACCCGATCCACGGCGGCCCCGGCACCTGGCAGCACGACCGCGGCGACGAACCCAACGACGACTCGGTCGCCCCGACCGCACCCGCACCGACCCCACCACCCCTACCGGACACCTCGACACCGGGACGACACCAAGGTCGAGGAACCGACAAACGGGCCGAACGCAACACCGAAACCGATCAACCCGCCCCGCCCGGCACCACCCCCGCCGGACCCGGCGCCACGACCCCCGGCGACCGGACCCCAACCGAGGCCCCCACCCACACACCGGCACCGAACCCGGCACCGGGAACCTCCGGAACAGCCGACATCCCGGACCCCGATACCGAGGAAACCGCCCCACCGGCCACGACGAGCCCGCTACCACAGCTGTTCGACCTCGACCCCGCCGTCTACGACACACTCCCGCAGGCGGTGACTCACTACCCGGCCCAGATCCCGGCACCGATGCACGTACTGCTCACCGACACCGGAACCGGTGGCCCTGCCGACTCGGAGAACCCGGGCAACGGGAACGAGCAACCGGCGGAGAACACGATGACAGCCGAAGCCGAGGTGACGGCAACGCAGTCGTCGGTGCCGGACGTGATCACCGACCCCCAGGACATCTTTCTCACCGACGAGATCTACACGAACCAGCATCTCGAAGCGGACCTCGCCACCATCAACGCCGGGCCGTCCTCGCTGGCACCCGGCCAGTTCGGGCCACCCGACCCACGGCGAGAAGCCGCGCAACAAGCTGCTTACGAGCAGGCACTCGCGCGGCTCGACGCGCACCTGTTCACCGTGGAGGAACAACGCAACGCCCTGACGTACGCGACCGACCTCTACAACGGTGACACCAGGCGCGACGACCTCGAATCGGCCTACGAAGACGAGTTCCGAGCACGGCAGATCAACGCCATCAGACTGCTACGGCAAGCAGGAATCCCTTGGCGCGGTGAAGCAATCGCCGAGTTCGTCCAGTGGCGTGACGAACACGAAACCTACCTCGATTCCCCCGCCGCACCCCCGCCGCGCATCCCGCACCCCGGATCACTGAAATCCGAACTCCGGCTGCGCCATGAGGAGGCCACAGCACAGAACCCCGACAAATACACCTTCAACGACTTCCGCAACGACACCCCCGGCCTGATTCTCGACCTCACTCCGGTCGGGGCAGCCATCACCCTCTGGGAAGCCGCACACGGCGAAGGCGACCACTCGACCGTGGGCATCGCGCTGGCCGCAGCAGACCTCGGACTCACCGCGATACCCGGCGCGACCGCCATCACCAAGTCCGGACTTCTCGACAAGATCGCCAGAACCGCACCCGACCTCTGGAGAAGCCTACGTAACAGCTCCACCGCACAAGAAGCCGTCGACAACACCACCCACTACATCGAGAACAGGATCACCCGCGCCGCCGCCAACCACCCATCGACCACCCCCACCCAGTCCGCCACCCCGAGTCGACCAACCACCGGTGCACGGCCGCCACGACTACCAGGCCCCGACCCTCGCGTCGCACCGAACACGCTACCCGCACCCCACGTCTCCATCCCAGGAGTTTCCCGCCCGGCTACAGGACGCCCCACCGGAAACCAGCTCCCGGCATCCCAGAAAGGAATTCCACAGCAGATCTATCAGCACCCCGGCACCGGGCTGCCCATCAACCACATCCTCACCAACGAAACCGCAATTGGCCACGCCGCCCATGACCTCGTCGCAGAGATCGAACACTTCGTCTTCCTCGAAAGCAGGACAGACGCACTCGTATCAGCCGGGGGGCACAGACCAAATACCCGATCCAGCCTACAGAACAACGCAGGGAGTCCACCCGCACCGGCCAGGCGGCACCCTAGAGACACAATAGCCCCTGGCGGCGGGAGCACAGGTCGAACCTCGAGTGGATCCGATATCGGCCCACCGGGACGTCGTCCCACGGCGCATGCCGGAAATGGCAGGCCGCGCGAGTTCGATCCACACTCCGTGCGCTATAGTCAGAATTCGGTAACCGAGGCAGCCGAGATAATTGACAGCATGAGAGAAAGCGGCTGGATAGGAGATCCTATAGATGTGGTCATAGCGGCTGATGGTGCGCTTACATCGATTGACAACACTAGACTACTGGCGGCAAGGTACACCGACACTCCCATCCTGGCGCGGCTCCACACGTACGACGACCACATACCACCTGCAATCGCAAAGCGGTTCCGATCCAAACGCGGTCCAAACAAGGGGAGATTGCCCAAAACATGGGGAGAAGCACTGGAAAATAGAATTGCTACACAGGGTGGCGCATACAGGAGGCTGCACCCGAACGGTTCTGACATCATTGGATGGAAAGGCGACTAATTGCTTCAGCTGCTAGATAAATCAGTCCTACCGGAAGGCTTCGAGTATCCTCGAGAATTTCTACACACTGTGGAACTTGGTCTAATAGACCTGGAACCATGGGAGATTATCGGCGGAGAATTGTTGGAATTAAACTACGTCGGCATATCTGAGAGGTATCCGGATCGCACACTGGTGCCATTTGCACAGCGTATTGATAATGATGACGTTGCATGCTGGGAACTGGGGAAGCAGGGTGTTGTAGTTATTCACGATTTCGCCAGCCCTGGCTGGGAATCTCGTGAAAGCTATGACAGTTTTTGGAGCTGGTTTCGGCGAGCAATCGAAGATTTAATCGAGTATTCCAGTAGTTAGTTGCGTGCAGGATGAATAGAGAAAGGCGCGGGAATGCAAGCACCCTCTTCTGGCTATGAAAATGCCAGTGAACTCCACTCCATCATCAGGGATATGATTATCCTCGATGATAGCTATAGGGACACCAGTTGGGATTCTCTGACCCTCGTGTGTCGAATCGACATTTCGACATCCGTCTTCGGATACGCCTATCTAGAAGACGGAGGTTGGCGAGCTGAAATACCAGAGAACCCGAAATTGATCGAGGCTATCGCTGCTCTGCAAAGTGTGATGGCGGCCGGTGGCGAGCCCCGGTGGCTGGCATGCAGAATTCAGGTCGAACGAACTTCGATGGCAGTCGAGTTCGACTTCGAGTTCGACGACTCCGATCGGTGGCAGGTTCGGCCCGCTGAATTGGAAAAGTCAATCGAAGAACTTCGCCCAGTCTGACCGAACTGGAATCGGCGACAACTGAAGACAAATCAGAGGCTCGGTCGGCATGCTCCGAACCGGGCTTCCTCGTATAGAATCCGAGAGAACATATGCGCTATTGGAATAGTGAAGTTTCCGGGGAAGCGGCCACGGAGGCTGTCACGCAAGGGTGGCCCGAATGGAGAGAGCAAGGATTCGAGGTGAGGATGGACCTGTCCATTGCAGAGGGTGGCGGCCGACTGCTCAGGACATGGAATCGGCCTGTCACAATCACCACGAGGTCCAGGGTCCTGGATCCCGCAGATAATATCGTGTACAGGGATGTTCGAGTCTGCACCGTAGATTCCGGTCGGTTGCGGAACTGAGAGATGGGGTGGCGTGTTTCGTGGGCCTTGTGTTGATCGGGAACCGTCAGGTGTGACCGGAAACCCGTTCGGCTACGGCGCCGCCCAGGTCCGCCGTCGTCGCGGTGCCGCCGAGATCCGGAGTGCGAACCGCACCTTCGGCGAGCACGGCATCGACCGCCGTCTCGATCCGGCTCGCGGCCTCGGTTTCACCCAGATGGTGCAGCATCATGGCGCCGGCGAGGATTTGGGCGATCGGGTTGGCGATCCCCTGCCCGGCGATGTCGGGGGCGCTGCCGTGGACGGCTTCGAACATCGAGGGGTGGGTTCCGGTGGGGTCGATATTGCCGGAGGGGGCGAGGCCGAGGCCGCCGGTGACGGCGGCGGCCAGGTCGGAGAGGATGTCGCCGAACAGGTTGGAGCCGACGATCACGTCGAGGCGGTCGGGGTGCAGGACGATTTCGGCGGCGAGGGCATCGACATGCATCTGTCGGGTCTGCACATCCGGGTAGTCGGCGGCGACCTCGTCGAACACCTTGTCCCAGTACGGCATCGAATGGATCAGGCCGTTGGATTTGGTGGCCGAGCATACTCGGCCGCGGCGTTCGCGGGCTCGGTCGAAGGCGTAGCGGATGATGCGTTCGCAGCCGAGGCGGGTGAATACCGACTCCTGCAGGACGAATTCGTCCGGGCGGCCCGGATTGTGGATGCCGCCGATCTCGGAGTACTCGCCTTCGGAGTTCTCCCGCACGATCAGGATGTCGAGGTCGGCGGCGGACCGTTCCCGCAGCGGCGAGGTGATCCCGGGCAGCAGTCGGGCGGGCCGCAGGTTCACGTACTGCCCGAAGGCGCGGCGCAGCGGGATCAGCAGGCCCCACAGCGAGATGTGGTCGGCGACGCCGGGGAAGCCGACGGCGCCGAGCAGGATCGCATCGAAACCGGCGAGCCGGTCGGGGCCGTCCGGCGGCATCATGGCACCGGTGCGCAGATAGTTCTCACACGACCAGTCGAACTCGGTCCACGCGACTCCGGGCAGTGCCGCGTCCAGTACGCGGACCGCTTCGGTGGTGACATCGACGCCGATACCGTCACCGGGGATCGTCGCGATCCGGTACCGCTCGTTCACAGGGCCACTCCGATGTACTTGGTCTCCAGGAATTCCTCGATGCCGGTGCGGCCGCCTTCCCGGCCGAGCCCGGATTCCTTCACACCACCGAACGGTGCGGCGGGGTTGGACACCACACCCTGGTTGAGCCCGACCATGCCGGTTTCCAGGGCCTCGCAGACGCGCAGGCCGCGCCGCAGGTTCTCGGTGTAGACGTAGGACACCAGGCCGTAGGGGGTGTCGTCGGCGCGGGCGATCGCTTCCGCCTCGGTGTCGAAGGTGCCGATCGCGGCGACCGGGCCGAAGATCTCGGTGTGGCACATCTCGGCGTCGCCGGGTACGCCGGTCAGCACCGTGGCCGGATAGAAGTGGCCGGTACCGGACACCGGGGAGCCGCCGAGCCGGACTGTCGCGCCGCGCTGCACGGCATCGGTGACCAGGCGGTCCACCTTCGCCACGGCGGCGTCGTCGATCAGCGGGCCGACCACGACATCGGGTTCGGTGCCGGGGCCCATCGGCAGGGCCGCGAGCCGCTCGGTGAGCCGGTCGGCGAATTCGCCGGCGATCTCGCGCTGCACGAGGAAGCGGTTGGCGGCGGTGCAGGCCTGGCCGATATTGCGCATCTTGGCGGCCACCGCGCCGTCGACCGCGGCGTCGAGATCGGCGTCGGCGAACACCAGGAACGGCGCATTGCCGCCGAGTTCCATCGACGTGCGCATGACGGTGCGGGCGCACTGTTCCAGGAGCACCTTGCCGACGGCGGTGGATCCGGTGAACGACAGCTTCCGGGACCGCGGGTCGGCGATCATCGGCGCGGTCACCCCGCCCGGGTCGGTGGTGGTGACGATATTGACCACGCCCGGCGGAACTCCCGCCCGGTCCAGGTGTTCGACCAGCGCCAGCATCGACAGCGGCGTCTGGGCGGCGGGTTTCACCACGCAGGTGCAGCCGGCGGCCAGGGCCGGGCCGATCTTGCGGGTGCCCATCGCCATCGGGAAGTTCCACGGGGTGATCAGCAGGCTCGGGCCGACCGGCTGTTCGGTGACCACGAACCGGGACCCACCGGCGGGCGCCGGGCGATAGTCGCCGCCGATCCGGACGGCTTCCTCGGCGAACCAGCGGAAGAACTCGGCGGCGTAGGCGATCTCGCCGCGCGCCTCGGCCAGCGGTTTCCCCATTTCGGCGGTCATCAGCAGGGCCAGCCGGTCGACGTCTTCGAGGAGGGCCCGGTGCACGCGGGCCAGGATGTCGCTGCGCTGCCGGGCCGGGGTGGCCGCCCAGTCCCGCTGGGCCGCTGCGGCGGCCGCGAGTGCGGCCAGGCCGTCGTCGGCGGTCGCATTCGCCACCTCGCAGAGGGGTAGTTCGGTGGCCGGGTCCTCGACGGCGAAGGTGGCGCCGCCGGCGGCCGATCGCCACTGCCCACCGATGAACAGGCCGGTGGGGACGGTATCGATCACCGCCTGCACGGCGGAGTCGGTGCTGCTGCGCGCTGAATCGGTGAGCATGATGACGAGCCCCTCGTGGTCGCTGCGGGATGCGGCGGCGAAACATTGCCGCGCGCCGCACCGCCATGTTATGCATATTGTCGACAATCCGACAATAGACACTCTCGCCCGCCCGGCACTTTCCGTCCGCCCGTAGAAAGACAGGCGCACCATGACCGAGTTGTCTCCCGTCCTGAAGCAGGCCACCCCCGTCACGGTCGACCACGGCCGCGGGTGCTATCTGTACGGCACCGACGGCCGCCGCTATCTGGACTTCACCGCCGGTATCGGCGTCACCAGCACCGGCCACTGCCATCCGGAGGTGGTCGCGGCAGCGCAGGCACAGGTGGCGAGCCTGATCCACGGCCAGTACACCACCGTCATGCACCGGCCGTTGCTGGAACTGGTGGACCGGCTCGGGACCGTGCTGCCGGCCGGCCTCGATGCGCTGTTCTTCGCCAATTCGGGCAGCGAGGCGGTCGAGGCATCCCTGCGCCTGGCCCGCCAGGCCACCGGTCGGCCGAACATCATCGTCTTCGAAGGCGGCTTCCACGGGCGCACCGTGGCGGCGGCCAGTATGACCACCTCCGGCACCCGGTTCTCCGCCGGATTCAGCCCGCTGATGTCCGGGGTGCACATCGCCCCGTTCCCCACCGCGTACCGGTACGGCTGGACGGAGGCCGAGGCGACCGCATTCGCACTGCGCGAACTGGACTACATCTTCGCCACCCGCACCACACCCGGCGAGACCGCGGCGATGCTGGTGGAACCGGTCCTCGGCGAGGGCGGCTACATCCCGGGCAACACCGAGTTCTTCCAAGGCCTGCGGGAACGAGCCGACCGGCACGGCATCCTGCTGATCTTCGACGAGATCCAGACCGGTTTCGGCCGGACCGGTGAGTTCTTCGGGCATCAGCACTTCGCGGTGCGGCCCGACATCATCACCATCGCCAAGGGCCTGGCCAGCGGATTCCCGCTGTCCGGGATCGCTGCCGGGCACGACCTGATGGCGAAGGCCTGGCCCGGTTCGCAGGGCGGCACCTACGGCGGCAATGCCGTGGCCTGTGCCGCCGCGGTGGCCACCCTGGCGGTGATCGAGAAGGAAGGCCTCGTCGCCAATGCCGCCGCCCGGGGCACGCAGTTGCTGTCCGGAATGCGGGCGAGCGCGACCGCTCCGATCGGCGACGTCCGCGGCCTCGGCCTGCTGGTCGGCGCCGAATTCACCACCGCGGCCGGGGAACCGGACACCGCGACCGCGACCGCTGCGCAGCGGCTCGCGGCGGCGAAGGGGCTGCTGCTGCTGACCTGTGGCGCCCATATGAACGTGGTCCGGATGATCCCGCCGTTGATCGTGACCGCCGAACAGGTCGACGAAGCCCTCGCCATCTGGCGCGAGGTGCTCGCCGAACTCTGACCACCGTGTCCGCCCGGCGCGCCCCGCGCCGGGCGGACCCATTCAGGAGAACACCGTATGGCCCGCTACCTGACGATCACGCTCGACCGCGCCGGGGTGACCGCGCGGGCCCGCCTGCTGGACGACCTCGCACCGGGCACCTGTGCGGCGGTCTGGGACGCGCTGCCGCAGGCCGGGGAGGTGTTCCACGCCAAATACGCCCGCAACGAGATCTACACGCTGGTGCCGCGACTCCCGGCCCCGCACCGGGAGAACCCGACCGTGACCCCGATCCCCGGCGATGTCTGCCTGTTCGACTTCGAGCCGTGGGAGATCGGCAATCCGGCCTACGGCTACGAAACCGGGTCCGCGGCCCACCACGCTCAGGGCGCCACCGATCTGGCCCTGTTCTACGACCGCAACAACCTGCTGATCAACGGCGACCTGGGCTGGGTGCCCGGCAATGTGTTCGCCACGATCACCGACGGCCTGCCCGAACTGGCCGCCGCCTGCAACGACCTGTGGCGCCGGGGCGCCGCCGGGGAGACACTGCGTTTCGCACGCGCCTGACCCTGCCCGATCACCCCGCTACCAGGTTGTGCTCGCGCGCATAGACGTCCCGGCAGCCCTTCGCGCAGAAACCGACGGTCGCGCCGTCGTGCTCCAGCGTGATCGCATGCTCGCCGGGAGTGACCAGCATGCCGCACACCGGGTCGAGGAGCTTGCCCGGCGGTACGGTGCCGGGCACGCCCGCGTCGAGTTGCGCCCGGAACTCCTCGGTCATCCGGGCCACGACGCCGGTGCTGTCGGTCGCCTTGCCGTCCAGCCCGATCCGTCCGTCGGGGACACCGACGACATTCACCCACAGGTCGCCGCAGTCGCGTTCCCACCCGTGGATGCGATCTGTGCGGCGGATGGCGGCGCGCACGACGCCGATCATGTGCTCGGCGGTCTCCGCGGCCCAGTCCTCGGGAATCGTCACCGTCGCGACGATCGGCGGGGCGGTGCCGGCGGCCACCGGGCCGTCCCCGGTATGCCAGCCGGCCAGCTCCCGGAAACCGATGTGGATCATCCGGCGGGCCCGGCGCATCGTCGCCTCGGGTGCGTGACCGCCGGCGGTCAGTCCGCGGGTGACGGCGCCGGCGATCGTCGACCGATCGGCGTCGGTGAGCGCACCCGCCGGATGGGAAATCTCGACCAGGAACATGGGAACCTCTCTTGCCTCGATACCGGGCGGAGCGACACCCGCCCTGCCCTCGATCATGGGGACCGGTTCGCGCGGAGTCGATTACCTCGCAGGTAAGACGGCAGCCGCTAGCGTGGAGCCATGGGCACGGAACAAGCGGTGGGCACCCTGGTGCGGCACTGGCGGGAGCGCCGCCGCCGGACCCAGCTGGATCTGTCTCTGGCCGCCGAGGTCTCGGCCCGGCATCTGAGCTTCATCGAAACCGGCCGGTCCCGGCCGAGCCGGGAGATGCTGGCGCGGCTGTGCGACGAACTGGACGTCCCGCTCCGGGACCGCAACCGGCTCTATCTGGCGGCGGGTTTCGCACCGCCGCACCGGGAGCGGCCGCTCGCCGAACTCGGGGAGGTCCGCACGGCGGTGACGGCGGTGCTGACCGGTCTGGAACCGAATCCGGCGGTGGTGGTCGACGCCCGATGGGACCTGCTCGCCGCCAATGCGGCGATGTCCCGATTCCTGGTCGATCTGCCGGATCGGCTCCGCGAACCGCGGACGAACATGCTGCGCGCCACCCTGCATCCCGACGGCCTGTCCGGCAGCATCCGCAACCACGGGCAGTGGCGCCGGCTCACGCTGCGCCGGGTCCGGCGGCAATTGGCGCGGACGAACGACACCGGGCTGGCCGAACTGCTCGCGGAGCTGGAGAGCTACCCGGCCCCGGCGGGCGGCTACGACGCCGACGGCGCCGGCCTGGTCACCCCGTTCCAGCTGGACACCCCCGTCGGGCCGCTGTCACTGCTGTATTCGGTGACCGTCTTCGGGTCGCCCCGCGATGTGACGCTCGACGAGATCGCCATCGAGACCTTCTTCCCGGCCGATGCGGCGACCCGGGCCGCACTCCTCGCGGCGGCCGGGTGACTCCGCCGCGATCCGGGTGGCCGGTCGGCCGTGCCCAGAGCTACGTGGTGAGCCAGATGGCCTCGGCGGCCGGGTCGCCCAGATCCACCGTGGCCGCGCCGCCACCGATCCGGATCGCGATGGTCCCGGCGAAATCGCGACGCTCTTCGACCGTGATGGGGGTGTCCAGTGCGATGCCCACCTCGTCGAAGTAACGCAACATCGCCGGATCGGAGTCGGAGATCCGGGCCACCCGGCCGGATTCACCGGCCCCGAAATCACTGAGCTGGCGGGCCGGGGGAGTGGGGACCGCGCCGTCGGCCGACGGGATCGGGTCACCGTGCGGGTCCCGGTCCGGGTGGCCGAGCTTGGCGTCGATCCGCGACATCAGCAGATCCGAGACCGCATGTTCGAGGATCTCGGCCTCGTCGTGCACCTCGTCCCAGCCGTAGCCGAGCTCGTTGACCAGGAACGTCTCGATCAGCCGATGCCGGCGCACCATCGCCACCGCAGCGCGGCGGCCGTGCTCGGTCAGCGTGATCGAGCCGTACCGGGCGTGTTCCACCAGGCCCTGATCGGCCAGCTTGCGGACCGCCTCGGACACCGTCGACGCCGATACGCCGATCCGTTCGGCGAGCAACTTCGTCGACACCTTCTCCTGCGACCACTCCTGCGCGGTCCAGATCACCTTGAGGTAGTCCTGTGCCACCGAGGAGAGCTCCGGCGCCATCGTCGCAGTGGCGCCGGGGGAATCCACCGGTCCGCTGGTGGCCGCCAACTCGCGTCGGGTGGCGATGTCTCGTTTACCGGGCACACCCCGAGCTTAGGCAAGCCGGGGCCCGAGCACACATCGCGGTGCCGGGCCTGTCCCCGGATTCACCGAGCGGTTGCCCGATCGCAAGCCGGATGTGACATCGGCCCACCGGAATACTGTTCGCGACCTCACTTGGCTACGCTGCGTGCTGTGCAGAGGTGGCGAAGTCTCGACGAGGTGCCCGCGGACTGGGGGCGCTGCGTCCTCACGATCGGAGTATTCGACGGTGTACATCGCGGTCATGCGCAGCTGATCGGCCGCGCAGTCGACGCGGCGAAACGGCGCGGGATCCCCTCGGTGCTGATGACCTTCGACCCGCACCCGATGGAAGTGGTGCGGCCCGGTTCCCATCCGGCCCAGCTGAGTACCCTCACCCGGCGCGCGGAGCTCGCCGAGGAACTCGGCATCGATGTCTTCTGCGTCATGCCGTTCACCCAGGAATTCATGAAGCTGACCCCGACCGAATACGTGCACGACCTGCTCGTGGACCGGCTGCACGTCGCCGAGGTCGTGGTCGGTGACAACTTCACCTTCGGCAAGAAGGCGGCCGGCACCGTCGACACCATGCGCGAACTCGGCGGCCGGTTCGGGTTCGCCGTCGACGGCGTCACCCTGCTGGGCGAACACGCCGTCACCTTCTCCTCCACCTACATCCGCGCCTGCGTCGACGCCGGGGACATGGCCGCCGCCGCCGAAGCGCTGGGACGCCCGCACCGGGTCGAAGGGGTCGTCGTGCACGGGGACGGCCGCGGCCGCGACCTCGGCTTCCCCACCGCCAACGTGGCGCCGCCGATGCATGCCGCCATCCCGGCCGACGGCGTCTACGCCGGTTGGTTCACCGTGCTCGACCCCGGCCCCACCATCGGCACCGTCACCCCTGGCCAACGCGCCATGGCTGCTATCTCGGTCGGCACCAACCCGACCTTCTCCGGCCGGGCGCGCACCGTGGAGGCCTACGTCATCGACGGCGAGGCCGACCTGTACGGCCGGCACGTGGCCGTGGACTTCGTGGAACACCTGCGCGGCATGCGCCGGTTCGAATCCGTCGACGAGCTGGTCGAAGCGATGGGCCGCGACGTGGAGGCCGCCCGCAAGGTGCTCACCGGTCTCGACGACTGACTCCGGTGGGCCGGAGGCGGGAGCGGAGCGTGGCCACGTAGGCCCTCGGAGGTCGGTCGCATGGACACCGACTGACCCGGCGTTCGCTCGGGGAACCCGACCGGTACAGTGGATCCTCGGGTTTGCTGCGGTCCGCGGCAGCGCCCGCCCCGGGTAACCGGACTTCCGAGCGCGGACTGAGAAACAAGGAGCGATGCCCTGTGGCGCTGACCACCGAGCAGAAGAAGACGATCCTGGCCGAGTACGGCCTGCACGAGACGGACACCGGTTCCCCGGAGGCCCAGATCGCGCTGCTGTCCAAGCGGATCGCCGACATCACCGAGCACCTGAAGCAGCACAAGCACGACCACCACACCCGCCACGGCCTGATGGCGCTGATCGGTCGTCGCAAGCGGCTGTCGAAGTACCTGCAGGACAAGGACATCAACCGCTACCGTTCGCTCATCGAGCGCCTCGGGTTGCGGCGGTAACATCGCTTTTCGTGGGGCGGGCCCGCCGGGCCCGCCCCACGAAGGTATCGGGGGATCCGCTTCGACACGCACTGTGTGGCGGGCGGTCGAAACAGGGGGATGGGGGAGACGTACAATCGCCGATGTTGGCGATTTCCGTATGCGCGCCCAACGGGGTGGCGGTACGTTCCAACGAGTACAGCCGTATGCGCCCGACCGCGTGGCGTCGGTCTTCGGTAGTGGCCTTTCGGCCGGTGCACGGTGCACCGCCGGTGGGCTTCGATCGATGACCGCCTCCGCGTCGCCGCTTCCGACGGGATACGGCCGGGTGTTGCGTGTCGCAGCGGGAGGCTGCCGCGCGTCCGTGCCCGGTACGGCTGACGACGAAAGCCGGTGCGCCCGCGCCTGCCGGTGATGCTGTTGCATCGCCGCGCGACGGCCGGACCGGCGAGACGAGAGGTTGAGAGAAGAAAATGACGCAGGCAACGGAACGCAAGTCCTCGGCCGTGGAGGTCGAGCCCGGTGTGTTCGAGTCGGTCGCGCTGATCGACAACGGTGATTTCGGTACCCGCACCGTCCGCTTCGAGACGGGTCGCCTGGCCAAGCAGGCCGCCGGTGCCGTGGTCGCCTACCTGGACGACGAAACCATGCTGCTGTCGGCGACCACCGCCGGTAAGCACCCGAAGGAGCAGTTCGACTTCTTCCCGCTCACCGTGGACGTCGAGGAGCGGATGTACGCCGCGGGCCGGATCCCCGGCTCGTTCTTCCGCCGCGAGGGCCGTCCCTCCACCGACGCCATCCTGACCTGCCGGCTGATCGACCGCCCGCTGCGCCCGTCCTTCGTCGACGGCCTGCGCAACGAGGTGCAGGTCGTGGTCACCGTGCAGAGCCTGGACCCCAAGGATCTCTATGACGTGGTGGCGATCAACGCCGCCTCCGCCTCCACCCAGATCTCCGGCCTGCCGTTCTCCGGCCCGGTCGGCGGTGTCCGGGTGGCGCTGATCGAGGGGCAGTGGGTCGCCTTCCCGACCGTCGAGCAGCTGGAGAAGGCCGTATTCGACATGGTCGTCGCCGGCCGGGTCGTCGACAGCGGTGACGTCGCGATCATGATGGTCGAGGCCGAGGCCACCGAGAACGTGATCGAACTCGTCGGCGAGGGCGAGCAGGCCCCCACCGAGACCGTCGTCGCGGAGGGCCTGGAGGCCGCCAAGCCGTTCATCGCCCGGCTCTGCCGCGCCCAGGCCGACCTGGCCGAGCTGGCCGCCAAGCCGACCGAGGAGTTCCCGCTCTTCCCGCCCTACGAGGCCGACGTGTACCAGGCCGTCGAGGGCACCGCGAAGCGGGAGCTGAACGAGGCGCTCAGCATCGCCGGCAAGCAGGAGCGCGACGAGAAGATCGACGAGATCAAGGCCGCCGTGCTCACCAGCATCGGCGAGGACTTCGAGGGCCGCGAGAAGGAGATCGGCGCGGCGTTCCGTTCGGTCACCAAGAAGCTGGTCCGGCAGCGCATCCTCACCGACGGCTTCCGCATCGACGGCCGCGGCCTGGCCGATATCCGCGCGCTGTCCGCCGAGGTCGCGGTGATCCCGCGGGCGCACGGTTCGGCCCTGTTCGAGCGCGGCGAGACCCAGATCCTGGGTGTCACCACCCTGGACATGGTGAAGATGGCGCAGCAGGTCGATTCGCTCGGCCCGGAGACCAGCAAGCGCTACATGCACCACTACAACTTCCCGCCGTTCTCCACCGGTGAGACCGGCCGCGTCGGCTCGCCGAAGCGGCGCGAGATCGGCCACGGCGCGCTCGCCGAGCGGGCCCTGGTGCCGGTGCTGCCCAGCCAGGAGGAGTTCCCCTACGCCATCCGCCAGGTCTCCGAGGCGCTGGGCTCCAACGGGTCCACCTCGATGGGCTCGGTGTGTGCCTCCACTCTGTCGCTGCTGAACGCCGGTGTGCCGCTGAAGGCGCCGGTCGCCGGTATCGCCATGGGCCTGGTGTCGGACACCGTCACCGACGACAACGGCAACGAAGAGGTGCGCTACGTCGCGCTCACCGACATCCTCGGTGCCGAGGACGCCTTCGGTGACATGGACTTCAAGGTTGCCGGCACCCGCGAGTTCGTGACCGCGCTGCAGCTGGACACCAAGCTCGACGGCATCCCCTCGAAGGTGCTGGCCGGTGCGCTGAACCAGGCGCACGACGCCCGCACCACCATCCTGGACGTGATGGCCGAGGCCATCGCCACCCCGGACGAGATGAGCCCCTACGCCCCGCGCGTCACCGCGATCAAGATCCCGGTCGACAAGATCGGCGAGGTCATCGGGCCCAAGGGCAAGATGATCAACCAGATCACCGAGGACACCGGCGCCAACATCTCCATCGAGGACGACGGCACCGTGTTCGTCGGCGCCACCGACGGCCCGTCCGCGCAGGCCGCGATCGACGCCATCAACGCGATCGCCAACCCGCAGCTGCCCAAGGTCGGCGAGCGCTTCCTCGGCACGGTCGTCAAGACCACCGCCTTCGGCGCCTTCGTCTCCCTGCTTCCCGGCCGCGACGGCCTGGTGCACATCTCCAAGCTGGGCAACGGCAAGCGCGTCGCCAAGGTCGAGGACGTCGTCAACGTCGGCGACAAGCTGCGCGTAGAGATTGCCGATATCGACAACCGCGGCAAGATCTCGCTGATCCCGGTCGAGGAGGAGAGCGCCGAAGGCGCCGAGGCCCCGGCCGAGGAGACCGCCGCCGAGTAATCGGCCGCAGGCCCCGTTCGACTCGACGAGCCCCGGCTCTCCATTCGGAGGGTCGGGGCTCGTCGTCGCTCGGATGAGTCGACATCTCCGTGCCGATATCCCGTACTATCGAGCAGTCCGGGAGAGGAGCTGCAGATGACCAGCATGTCCGCTGGTGAGGAGCAGGAGACCTTGTACCTGATGCGATCTCCCGCGAATGCGGCACGTCTGGCGCAGGGAATCGCTCAGCTCGAGACCGCTGAGGTGGTCGAGGTGGACATGAGGCGGCTGGCGAAAGACCTCGGATGCCAGTGACTGCGGCGACAGGAGTGGAGCGACCGGCTCGCCTCCTACCGAGCCGGTCTCGGTAGACCGAAACGACCCGAGCCCCGGGGTGACTCCGCCACCGCGCGCATCCTGCACGTCGAAACAGGCATTCGACGAACTCGCTCTCGCCGGCACACGTTTCGACACACGTCTTACTCCGCCGAACCGACCGGACCCGGGGCTGCCGCAGACTGGTAACCGTCGCTGACAATGCCGGGAGCTTTGCCCGGCCCCGGTCGGTATCGCGCGGCAGCCGAGGTCGAATACGCATCCGTCCGGTCGACCGGCTCGAGCTATTCGCCGTGCAGTCGGCCGATTCGTCAGCGGGACTCGACGGCGCCCGTATTCTCCAGCGCGGTGGCCAGGCGTTCCAGGGTGTTGCTGATGGTCGTCTGGTTACGGGCTGCCCGGTCGGCTACGCCGGAGATCTTCTTGCTGAACTCCAATGCGCGGTCGGAGCGCAGGTCCTGGCTCCACTCGGTGACCCGGCAGCCGGTGTCGGTGGGTTCGAACAGGTAGCCCCAGGTGGAGAAGTGGACACCGCGCATCGAGCATTCGAAGGTGAAGGCGCGGCCCGGGTCGGCTTCGGTGATCTTGCCCTGGGTTGTCCATTCGTGCTCGCCGTTGCGGTTGTGGCCGTCGAAGGTGGCGCCGACGGCCGGGCCGTCGAAGCCTTCGTGCCACTCGCAGGCATAGCATTCCTCGGACCATTCACCCATCCGGGTCACGTCCGCGACCGCGGCGTACACCGCTTCGGGCGGGGCGGAGATCTCGCGGGTGACGGTCACGTTCTCGGTCATGGACCGGAGTTCACCACATGTGTCACTGTCGTCACAACCGATTCGCCGGGTTCGAGCGTGGGAGTACCGCGGCGATCGGGGTCGCCGACGTCGAGCCGGACCCCTGTCCGGATCCGCGTTGTGCAGCCTCGTGCCACATGCAACGGTGATGCAACGTTTCGTTCCCTAGTGTCGTCGGCCACAGTGCGAACAGCGGGTGTGGCCGCCGCCGGGTCGGATCGACGGTTGGCGGGTTCGGTGCTGTCCACCGCATGGCAGCGGCGTGGCCGAACTGGACATCGGCCCGACAAAATGCCGAAAATCTCTCCGTTTTATTATCGAAACGCCTACGCTTCGGACGTCTGGCCAGGACGGGTCGTGGGTGCCGGGTAGGCGATGGAGAACGGAGATAGCCGAGAGGTAGCGGGTTTCACTTCGTAAGGCGGGATCGTGCGGGTCGAGTCATAGCCGATCGCACTGAATCCCGAACGGGGGAGTTCAGTTCACGGCCGCATTCGGCCGTTCAGAGGTTCTGCCCGGCGGTGCGGTGGTTCCGCAGCCGGGGCAAGGGAAGGCAGTGAGCGATGACCGACACCAGTCCGGCGTGCGCGGAGATCGAGCAGCTGGCAGGTCTGGTCGCGACAGTCGCGGCCGTCGATCCGGCCCGGATCGCGGTGGACTTCGACGGGGCAGCGGTGTCCTACGCCGAACTCGACGCGAAGCTGACCGAGACCGCGGAACTCACCGGTGGCGCCCTGGACCCGCAGTCGCTGGCCTCGGTGGTGCTGGCCGAGCTGGTCCCGCAGCTGGTCGAGGCCGCCGACGGTGCATTCGGCCGGCTGCTGACCGGACTGCTCGATGACGCCATGTCGGTCCTGGGTATCGCTGCCACGGCGGCAGAACCGACCCTGCCGGAACGCTTCGCCGAACAGCTGGCCCGCACGCCCGACCGGGTCGCCGTCCGGTTCGGCACCGAAACGCTGACCTACGCCGAACTCGACGCCCGGGTCGCCGTACTGGCCACCCGCCTGCGCGAGCTGGGTGTAGGGCCGGAGTCCCTCGTCGGCCTGGCCATGCGCCGCAGCACCGAACTGCTCGTCGCGGTGCACGCCATCGTGCGGGCCGGCGGCGCCTACGTCCCCCTGGACCCGGACCACCCGGTCGAGCGGCTGCGGTACGTCCTCGGCGTCGCCGATCCGGTCGTCGTGGTCACCCGGGCCGCCGACGAACCGGACCTACCTGGCACCCCGGTCCTGCGCACCGACGATATCGACTGGACCGCGGTACCGGCCGCGATCCCGGCGGCGGCGATCACCGCGGACAACACCGCCTACGTCATCTTCACCTCCGGTTCTACGGGCCGGCCCAAGGGCGTGGCGGTCACCCACCGGGCCATCGTCGCGAATCTGGCGTGGCGGCAGCGCCGCTACGGCCTGATCGAGACCGATGTGGTGCTGCAGAAGACGCCGTACACCTTCGACGTGTCGGTATGGGAACTGTTCTGGCCGTTGCAGGCGGGTGCGCAGCTGGTGATCGCCGAGCCCGGGCGGCACGGTGATCCGCGCTACCTCGCCGAACTGATCGCGGCGCAGGGCGTCACCGTCACCCATTTCGTGCCCGCCATGCTGGCCGCGTTCACTGCCGAACTGGCCGAGGCGGCGGAGCCGTTCGACCTGTCGTCGCTGCGCATGGTGTTCGCTTCCGGTGAGGCGCTGCCCGCCGCGACGGCCGCCCGGCTGCGCGCCCTGTCCGGCACCGAGTTGCACAACCTGTACGGTCCCACCGAGGCGGCCGTGGACGTCACCGCGCACCGGGTGACCGCCGCCGACGAGACCTCGGTGCCGATCGGCGGCCCGGCCGACGACACCGGCCTGCTGGTGCTCGACGAATTCCTCGACGAGGTGCCGCGTGGTGTCGTGGGTGAGCTGTATCTGTCGGGGGTACAGCTCGCCCGCGGCTATGTCACCCGGCCGGGGCTCACCGCCGACCGGTTCGTCGCGAATCCGTACGAGGCGCCCGGTGCCCGGATGTACCGGACCGGTGATCTGGTCCGGCAGCTCCCGGACGGGGAACTGGAGTACCTGGGCCGCACCGACTTCCAGGTCAAGCTGCGCGGCCTGCGGATCGAACTCGGCGAGATCGAGGCGGTGCTGGCCGGACATCCGAACGTCGGCAATGCGGCGGTGCTGCTGCACCGGCATACCGCGGGCGAGGCCCTCGTCGGGTATGTGGTCAGCGTCGACGGCGCCGAACTGGATCACGACGAACTCACCGCGCACGCCCGGGCCGCGATGCCCGACTACATGGTGCCGGCGCTGCTGATCCAACTGGACCGGATGCCGGTCAACGCCAGCGGCAAACTCGATCGCAAGGCGCTGCCGGAACCAAATTTCCAGGTGGCTACCGCCGAGTTCCGGGAACCGGTCACCGGTACCGAACGGGCCGTCGCCGGGCTGTTCGCCGAGCTCCTCGGAGTGGACCGGGTCGGGGCGGACGACGACTTCTTCCGGCTCGGTGGCAATTCGCTGATCGCCACCCGGGCCATCGCGCGGCTGCAGAGTTCGTTCGGGGTGCGCATCGATGTCCGGGACTTCTTCGACAACCCGACCGTGGCGGTGCTGGCCCGGCTGATCGACGGTGGTACCCGGGACGAGCGCCCGGCGCTGGTCGCCGGTCCGCGGCCGACCCCGGTGCCGCTTTCGCTCGCCCAGCAGCGGATGTGGTTCCTGAACCGCTTCGACCCGGCCACCGGCGCCTACAACATTCCGATGGCGGTGCGGCTGACCGGCGAGCTGGACCGAACGGCACTGGCGGCCGCAGTGGCCGACCTGCTGCACCGGCACGAGGTGCTGCGCACCCGCTATCCGGAGATCGGCGGCGTCGGCAGCCAGGAGATCCTCGATGTCGGCGCAGCTCTCGAATCGATTCGCCATGCCTCGGCGCCGGGTGATCTCGGCGCCGCCGGGACATCCGTGGAATGGGTGCGGGAGGCGGAACGGCTGCTGCGCCCGGAACCGGTGACAGCTCAGCGGTTGCCGGAGGAGCTGGCCGGGGAGATCCTGCGGGGCTTCGACGTCACCGTCGCGCCACCGCTGCGGATGCGACTCTATGCGGTCGGCGACGACCACATCCTGGTGCTCACGATGCATCACATCGCCGGCGACGGCTGGTCGGCCGGCCCCCTCATGCGCGATGTGATGGCGGCGTACGCCGCTCGCGTCCAGGGGGCTGCTCCCGAATGGGAACCGTTGCCGGTGCAGTATGCCGATTTCGCGATCTGGCAGCGGAACCTGCTCGGCGACGAGGCCGATCCGCAGTCGCGGGCGGCACGCGATATCGACTTCTGGCGCACCACCCTCGCCGGGCTGCCCGAGGAGTCGGCGTTGCCGACCGACCGGCCCCGGCCGGCCGGCGCGAGCCTGCGCGGCCGCACCGAGCCGATCGAACTCCCGGCCCGCGTGGTCGCCGAGCTCGACGCCGTCGCCGCCACCGTGGGGGCGACCAGGTTCATGGTGCTGCACGCCGCCCTGTCGGTGCTGCTGGCGCGGCTGTCCGGCAGCGACGACATCGCGATCGGCAGCCCGGTCGCCGGCCGCGGCGAGGCCGCGCTGGACGATGTGATCGGCATGTTCGTCAACACCGTGGTCCTGCGCACCGCGGTGGGCACCGCCGAACCGTTCACCGACCTGCTGACCCGGGTCCGCGCTGGTGACCTGGCCGCCTTCGACCACACCACATTGCCGTTCGAACGTCTGGTGGAGGTGCTCGCCCCGGCCCGGTCGGCCGCCCGGCATCCGCTGTTCCAGGTGGCGCTGTCACTGCAGAACCTGCCGCACACCGAATTCGAACTACCCGGGCTGCGGGCGGACGCCGTCGAACTACGCTACGACGTCGAGAAGTTCGATCTGTCGATCACCCTGCGCAGCACCGTCGACGGTGGTCTGATCGGCGAATTCTCCTACGCCACCGATCTCTTCGACGCTTCGACGGTCGCGACCCTGGTCCGCCGCTTCAGCACCCTGCTGGCCGGGGTGGCCGCCGCACCGCACACCTGCGTCGGTGATCTGCCGCTGCTGCTGGACGACGAGTTCACTGTGCTGACCGGCCGCACCGGCGGCGAACTCGCCCCCGCGCCGCTACTGCCGCAGGTCCTCGACCGCGCCGCCGCCGTCCCGGATGCGGTGGCGGTACGTGACGGCGACCGCATTCTCACCTATGCCGAACTCGATACCGCCGCACACGAGCTGGCCGCCCGGCTGCGCGGCTACGGCGCCGGGCCGGGCGATCTGGTCGCG
This sequence comes from Nocardia sp. KT25-26, assembly GCF_056627695.1. Classification (NCBI taxonomy): domain Bacteria; kingdom Bacillati; phylum Actinomycetota; class Actinomycetes; order Mycobacteriales; family Nocardiaceae; genus Nocardia; species Nocardia sp. KT25-26. The sequence goes on from NZ_CM152813.1 coordinate 2,089,839, forward strand.
GTCGGTATTCCGAGGTCGGCCGAATCCGTGATCGCCGTCTGGGCGGTGCTGCGGAGCGGCGCCGGGTTCCTGCCGGTGGATCCGGCCTATCCGGCCGACCGGATCGCGCATATGCTCGCCGATTCCGGCGCCGTCGCCGGACTCACCACCGCGGCGGTCCGCGCCGGGCTGCCGGACACACTGCCCTGGCTGGTCCTCGACGATCCGGCCGCGCCCGCCCCGCAGCACAGCTCGGTCCGGCCGGTGCCGCATCGGCTCGACCCGGCCTACGCCATCTACACCTCCGGCACCACCGGGCTTCCCAAGGGCGTGGTGGTACCGCATGCCGCGGTCTCGGCGTATCTGCCCGCGCAGGCCGCCTGCTACCTGCCGGCGCCCGATGCCCGCGTCCTGCATGTGGCCTCGCCGTCGTTCGATATCGCGGTGGCCGAACTCCTGCTGGCGGTCACCGCGGGCGCCGGCATGGTGATCGCGCCGCCGGGAGTGTTCGGCGGCGCCGAACTGGCCGAACTGATCCGCGCCGAACGGGTCACCCATGTGATCATCACACCGTCCGCGCTGGCCACCGTCGCGCCGGACGGGTTGGACAGCGTGCGGCTGATCGTCACCGGCGGCGAACCGCTGCCCGGTGAACTGGTGCAGCGCTGGGTGGCCGCGGTGCCCGGGCTGACCTTCCGCAATGCCTACGGTCCCACCGAAACCACCATCGTCACCAGTATCGGAGCGCCGCTGGACGGCCGTGGCCCGATCACCCTGGGCGCGCCGGTCGCCGGGACCACCGAGCTGATCCTGGACGACCGGCTGCAGCCGGTACCGGTGGGTGTGGTCGGCGAGCTCTACATCGCCGGACCGCAGCTCGCGCGCGGCTACCACCGTCGCCCCGGGCTCACCGCGGGCCGATTCGTGGCCGACCCGTTCGCGCCGGGGGAACGGATGTACCGCACCGGCGACACTGTGCGGTGGGTCCGTGGCGCCGGCGGCCGCCTCGAGGTGGAATACCTGGGCCGCAACGATTTCCAGATCAAGATCCGGGGCCTGCGGATCGAACCGGGGGAGGTCGACGCCGTCCTGCTGAACCATCCGGGCGTCGACTACGCCGCGACCGTCGGGCACCGCACCGAATCCGGTGCGACCGTGCTGGTCTCCTATGCGGTGCCGGTCGCGGGTGTCGGCCTCGATTCGGATGAACTCCTCGATCATGCGGCCGAATCGCTGCCGCCGCATATGGTTCCCGCAGCCGTTGTCGTTCTGGACGAGGTGCCACTCACCCCGGTCGGCAAACTGGACCGGGCCGCCCTGCCCGCACCGGTGTTCGCGGGCGCCGCCTACCGGGCACCGCGCACCGTGCCGGAACAGATCGTGGCCGCAGCGTTCGCCGAGGTGCTCGGGGTGCCGCGGGCCGGGCTCGACGACGACTTCTTCGACCTGGGCGGCACCTCGCTGCTGGCCACCCGGGTGACCGCACGGGTCGGCGGCGCCCTGGACACCCGGGTGCCGGTGCGGCAACTGTTCGAAACCGGCACCGTCGCCGGGCTGGCCGCGGCGGCCGACCGGCTGCGCGGTGCCGGCGACCGGATTCCGCTCACCGCCGGTCCCCGGCCGGAGCGGCTACCGCTGTCCCCGGCCCAGCAGCGGATGTGGTTCCTGAACCGTTTCGATCCCGAATCGGCTGCCGACAACATCCCGATCGCCGTGCGCCTCACCGGCGCCCTGGACACCACCGCGCTGCGGCAGGCGATCGCCGACGTACTCGACCGGCACGAGGTACTACGCACCCGGTATCCGGAACAGGACGGCCGTGCCGTCGCCGACATCCGGCCCGCCGGGACCACAGTGGACCTCGTAACCGGCACGACCACTGCGTCGGACTACACCCGCCGTCTCGCCGAGATCGCCGGGACCGGATTCGATCTCACCACCGACCTGCCGGTGCGGGTCGCCCTGCTGCGCATGGGCGACGCCGACCACATCCTGCTGGTCGTGGTGCACCATATCGCCGCCGACGGATTCTCGATGGGGCCGCTGACCCGCGATGTGCTGTCGGCCTATGCGGCACGCACCGAGGGCGGGGAGCCCGCCTGGGCGCCGCTGCCGGTGCAGTATGCCGACTACGCGCTGTGGCAGCACGAACTGCTCGGTGTCGCCGACGATCCCGAAGCCCTCGGGACGCGGCAGCTCGCCTTCTGGCGGCAGACCCTGGCGGGACTGCCCGAACAGCTGGAGTTGCCGGCCGACCGTCCCCGCCCGGCCGTCGCCTCCCGCCGCGGCGCGGCGCATCCCCTCGGGCTGGACGCCGCTACCCATACCGCGCTCGCCGAACTGGCCCGAGCCCACGGTGTCACTGTATTCATGGCCGCGCATGCCGTCTTCGCGGTGCTGCTGGCCCGGCTGTCCGCGACCACCGACATCGCCGTCGGCACTCCGGTCGCCGGCCGGGGCGAGGCCGAGCTGGACGACCTGGTGGGCATGTTCGTGAACACCCTGGTGTTGCGCACCGAGGTCGACCCGGCGCTGTCGTTCACCGACCTGCTGGCCCGGGTCCGCGCTGTCGACCTCGCTGCCTACGGTCACGCCGAAGTGCCGTTCGAACGTCTTGTCGAGGCCCTCGACCCGCTGCGCTCCACCGCTCGGAACCCGCTGTTCCAGGTGATGCTGTCGGTGAACGAGCACACCCCGCGGGCCGGGCAGTTGCCCGGGCTGACGGTCGCTGCCCTGGACCTGCCGACCGGGATCGCCAAGTTCGACCTGGAACTCACCCTCACCGAACATCGGGACGAATCCGGCGCGCCCGCAGGTATGTCCGGCGCTTTCCGCTACGCCACCGACCTGTTCGACCCGGCCACCGTCGCCGGGTTCGCCACCCGCCTGCACCGCCTGCTCGACGGCGTCCTCGCCGACCCGACCCGGCCGGTCGGCGATATCACCCTGCTGGACCGCGACGAGCTCACCGAGCTGCTGGACAACCGAAACAACCGGGCCACAACCGAGGTCGATGCGCTCGGGCAGGTCCGATCAACATCCGAGGAATGCGCGGACGCCGGTGCAGATGCCGCCCGGTCCACCGGTGATCCCATCGCGATGCCGTCGGATCGGCGGGTTCCGGGCGATGTCGCGTTCATCGACGGTGCACCGGTGGTTCCGGCAGCGCTACCGGAACTCGTGCCGGAGAACTCGGCACGATCCGGTGGTGCCGGACAGCCGGACTCGGGAGCTGAGCGTAGGCGGGTCGACGACACCGCCGGCGCGGCCGTGCCACCTGCCTCGGCCGCGGTACATGAGGGTGTGCACGGAGCCGGGGTCGGGGAGACACTCGACATGTTGTTGAACGGGCAGGTGGCGGCCACCCCGGTGGCGGTGGCCGTCGTGGTCGACGGGACCGAAGCGCCCGGTCTCACCTATGCCGAGTTCGGGGCCCGCGTGGTGGCGGTCGCGCGGCAGTTGATCGCGCTCGGCGCCGGGCCCGAGGATTTCGTGGCGGTCGCGATGCCGCGCGGGCTCGAACAGCTCGTCGCCCTCCACGCGGTGCTCGCGGCCGGGGCCGGGTACGTACCGCTGGACCCGGACCACCCGGCCGAGCGCACCCGGTACGTCCTCGACGAGACGGCACCGGTGTGTGTGCTGACGGCGCCGGACGTGGAGTTCGATGCGGGCGCGACGCCCGTGGTGCACCCCCACTGGGGCGATCCGTCGACCGCGGGTGCGACGAGCGAGACGGTCGGGGGTGTCGCTCCGGGGCCTGGGCCGGTGAGCGCCCCCGCGACGGCGGCCGATTCGGCGCCGATCACCGATGCCGACCGGGTGCGGCCGCTGCGGCCGGAACACCCGGCGTATGTGCTGTACACCTCCGGCTCCACCGGCCGCCCGAAGGGCGTGACCGTCTCCCATTCCGCCGTCGCGCACCATCTGCGCCGCCTGCAGCAGCAGTATCCGCTCACCGGATCCGATGTGGTGCTGCAGAAGACGCCGCACACCTTCGATGCGTCGGTGTGGGAACTGTTGTGGCCGTTGCACACCGGCGCCCGGCTGGTGCTCGCCACCGCCGAGGGGCATCGGGATCCCGGCTATCTGGCCGCGGTGATGGCCCGGCACCGGGTGACCGTCGCGCAGTTCGTGCCGTCGGTGCTCGCCGCGGTGGTCGCCGAACCGGCATTCGCGGAGTGCGATTCGCTGCGGCTGCTGTTCGCGGGCGGCGAGGCGCTCAACGGTGCCCTCGCCCGGCAGGCGCACACCCGCACCGGTACCCGGGTGATCAACCTGTACGGCCCGACGGAAACCACGATTCAGGTCACCACCGCCGAGGCCGGTGCCGAGCCGGGTGCCGGTGTACCGATCGGCACCCCGGTCGCCGGGAACCGGGTGTACGTCCTCGATTCCCGCCTGCAGCCGGTCCCGGACGGTGTGCCCGGCGAGCTGTACGTCGCCGGTGCCCAGCTGGCCCGCGGCTATCACGGCCGTCCCGCCGCCACGGCCGAACGGTTCGTGGCGAGCCCCTTTGCTTCCGGCGCGGCCGCAACCGGGGAACGTCTGTATCGGACCGGCGACCTGGTCACCTGGCGGCGCGACCCGGACGGCACCGCCCGGCTGCACTATCTGGGCCGCACCGACTTCCAGGTCAAACTGCGTGGCCTGCGGATCGAGCCCGCCGAGATCGAGGCCGCTCTCACCTCGGTACCCGGGGTGGGCCGCGCCGCCGTTCTGGTGCACCGCGCCGACGGACGCGCCGACCGGCTCGTCGCCTACCTGACCGGTTCCGCGGCACCGGCCGACCTGGATGCCGCCGTGGCCGCCGCGCTGCCGTCCTACATGGTGCCCAGCGCCTATATGTTCCTCGACTATCTCCCGGTGACCGCTGCAGGCAAACTGGACCGCCGCGCGCTGCCCGCACCGGAACTGCCCGAAATCACCTACCGGGCACCGGAGACCGCGGCCGAAGCCCGGGTCGCCCAGGTCTTCGGCGAGGTGCTCGGCATCGACCGGGTCGGCGCCGACGACGACTTCTTCGCCCTCGGCGGCAACTCGCTCACCGCCACCCAGGTGGCCTCCCGGCTCGGTGCCGCCCTGGAGACCCGGGTGCCGGTGCGGCTGCTGTTCGAGGCGGGCAGCGTGACCGGTCTCGCCGCCCGGCTGGACATCGGGTCCGGTGCCGGCGCCCGGCGCGGTCCGGTCGCGGGGCCGCGCCCGGACCGCATCCCGCTCTCCCCGGCGCAGCAGCGAATGTGGTTCCTCAACCGTTTCGAACCGGATTCGGCCGCCTATCACATCCCGGTCGCCCTCCGGCTCACCGGCGAACTCGATATCGATGCCCTCCGGGGCGCCCTCGGCGACCTGATCGCCCGCCACGAGATCCTGCGCACCACCTACCCGGAACACGACGGAATCCCCGAACAGCGAGTCGGTGCCCCGTTCGTTCCCGCCCTCACCCCGGTCCCGGTGGCTCCGGACGCGATCACCGCGACCGTCGCGGAGGCACTCACCGGCGGGTTCGACCTGACCGCCGAGGTTCCCGTCCGCGCCGTCCTGCTACGGGTCGCCGACGGTCCCGGCAGCGGGGGCGTCTCCGCCGAGCACGATCGGGACGGTGCCGAGTCAGGCGCCGCCCACAGCATTGCCGAGGCCGAACACGTGCTGGTGCTGGTCGTGCATCACATCGCCGTCGACGGCTGGTCCATGGCGCCGTTGACCCGCGACCTGGTGACCGCGTACGCCGCCCGGTGCGCGGGACATACCGACACCGCGCCGGCGCCCGCCCTGCAGTACGCCGACTATGCGCTGTGGCAGGTCGACGGGCTGGGCAGCGCCGACGATGCCGACGCTCCGATGGGCCGCCAGCTCGCCTACTGGACCGACCGGCTGGCGGGCGTACCCGATGTGCTCGCCCTGCCGACCGACCGCCGTCGTCCGCAGGTCGCCTCCGGCCGCGGTGCGACGATCCGTGGCGAATGGGATGCCGGCCTGCACCGGGCCGTCGAAACCTTCGCGCGCGAGCATCGCGCGACTCCGTTCATGGTGCTGCATGCGGCGCTGGCGGTGACCCTCGCCCGGGTGTCCGCCGAAACCGATATCGTCGTCGGCAGCCCGGTCGCCGGGCGCGGGTACCGTGAACTCGACGACCTCGTCGGCATGTTCGTCAACACCCTGGTGCTGCGCACCGAGGTCGACCCGGCCGGCTCCTTCACCGACCTGCTCGCCGCGGTGCGCGCCGGCGATCTGGACGCCTTCGAGAACGCCGATGTTCCGTTCGAGAGCCTCGTCGATGCGGTCAACCCGGTCCGTTCCCAGGCCTATGCACCGCTGTATCAGGTGTCGCTGGCGCTGCAGAACCAGCGTGCCGACCGCTTCGAGCTGCCCGGTCTGACGGTGGCGGCTCAGGAACTACCCGAGGCGCCGATCGACGGCGACCTGGACTTCACCTTCGTCGATCGGTTCGACGACGCCGGTGCGCCCGCCGGCCTGCACACCGAACTGCGGTACGCCACCGACCTGTTCGACCCCGGCACGGTCGAGCAGATCTTCGGCACCCTGGAACGGGTCCTGCGTGCCGCACTCGACGCGCCCGACCTGCCGGTCGGCGACCTGCCGCTGCTCGACCCCGCCGACCGGCTGGAGCTGCTGGCGCTGCGGCACGGAACCGACGTCGGTATCGCCGCCGACCTGGCCGAGCTCGGCATCGGCACACCGCATCTGGCGGCGTTCGTCCCCGCCGCGGCGGTGCGGGCGCCCGGGGCGGTGGCGGCGCGTTTCGACGGCGCCGAACTCACCTACGGCGAGCTCGCGGTGCGCGTGAACCGGATGGCGCGGCAGCTGATCGCCTGCGGAGTCGGCCCGGAAACCCCGGTCGCGGTGGCGCTGCCGCGCAGCCTCGACCTGATGGTCGCCGTGCACGCCGTACTGCAGGCCGGTGGGGTCTACCTACCCATCGACCCGGCGCACCCGGTCGAGCGGATCCGGTCGGTCCTGGCGACCGCCGCGCCCCGGCTGATCCTGACCGCGGATCCGGGCGCCCTGGCCGCACTGCCGGAGGTGATCGAATCCGGTACCGCGTCGGTGCACTACGCCGCGGCCTCCCGCAACGGGGTGCCGATGCTGACCCTGGACGAGCTCGAACGCGACGGCACCGCCGTCGCCACGGACCCGCTGACGGACGCCGAGCGCCTCGCCCCGCTGCACCCGGACCAGCCGGCCTACGTGCTGTTCACCTCTGGATCCACCGGCACCCCCAAGGGCGTGGTGGTCACCCACCGGGCCGTGGTCAACGAGTTCTGCTGGTTGCGCGGTGATTTCGGGATCACCGCGGCCGACCGGGTGCTGCAGCGCGCACCACTGACTTTCGATGTGTCGCTGTGGGAATTGCTGCTGCCGTCGCTGGTCGGGGCGACCGTCGTCCTGGCCCGCCCCGACGGCCACCTGGACCTGGCCTATCTGGCGCGGACGTTGCGTGCGGAGCGTATCTCGCTGGCCGAGTTCGTCCCCTCGGTGCTCGCCGCCCTGTTCGCCGAAGGACTGTCCGACAGCCTGACCGGCGTGCGGATGCTGCACATCGGCGGCGAGGAACTGCCGCCCGCGCTGGCCGCGGCGGTGGCGGAGGTGCTGCCGGACGGCCGCGCCTACAACACCTACGGCCCCACCGAGGCCGCGATCTGCACCACCTTCCGGCCGCTGCGGCCGCCGGTGGAAGCGGTGGATGTGCCGATCGGGCGGCCCGGCTGGAACACCCGTGCCTATGTGCTCGACGACCGGCTGCATCCGGTGCCGGTCGGCACGCCCGGCGAGCTGTATCTGGCGGGCGCCCAGCTGGCCCGCGGCTACCTCACCCGGCCGGACCTGACCGCCGAACGGTTCGTCGCCGACCCGTTCGCCCCCGGCCGCGTCGGTGCCCGTATGTACCGCACCGGCGACCGGGTGCGCTGGAACACCGACGGTGAACTGGTGTTCCTCGGCCGCACCGACTTCCAGGTGAAGCTGCGCGGGCTGCGGATCGAACTCGGCGAGATCGAGGCCGCGCTCGGCTCCGCCCCGGGCGTGAGCCACGCCGCCGTGCGGACCGCCACCGACGCCGACGGCCGCGACTGCCTGGTCGGGTACCTGGCCGGTACCGCCGACCCGGAAGCCGTCCGGGCCCACGTCGCCGACCGGGTGCCCGCCTACATGGTGCCGGCGCACCTGGTGGTGCTGGATACGATGCCGCTCAACGCTTCCGGCAAGCTCGATCGCAAGGCGCTGCCGGTGCCGGAACTGTCGGCGGCCCGTACCTACCGGGAACCCTGCCCAGGTGCCGAAGCCGCCCTGGCGGCGGTGTTCGCGGACCTGCTCGGCGTGCACCGGGTCGGTGCGGACGACGACTTCTTCGCCCTCGGCGGGCATTCCCTGCTGGCGATGCGCCTCGTCGCGCGGGCCGCCGGGGTCCTCGGCGCCACCCTCGACGTGCGGGACGTGTTCGAGGCGCCGACCGTCGCCGCGCTGGCGGCCCGAGCCGGCCGCGCCGACTCCACTGCGGTGGAATCCGTGCTGCGTCCGGTGGTTCCGCGGCCTTCCCGGATTCCGCTGTCGCCCGCCCAGACGCGGATGTGGCTGCTCAACCGGCTGGATCCGGACTCGGCCGGTTACCACCTGCCGGTGGCGCTCCGGCTGTCCGGAGATCTGGACCTGCCCGCGATCCGCGGTGCGGTCGCCGATGTGCTGGAACGGCACGAGGCGCTGCGCACCGTGTATCCCGACGACGGCAGCGGTCCCGTCCAGGTCGTCCTGCCGGCCGAGCAGGCACTGCCCGACCTGCAGGTGCACGCCCTCGGTGACCGGACTCCGGACGCAGCGAGCCCGGACCGCAACCAGCGGCCGGGAGCCGACGACGGTTCCACCGCACCGCAAGACGATTCCGTGCCACAGCACGCCATGGAACTGGACGCTGCGGTGCACGCGATCGTGGCGCCCGGATTCGACCTGACCGCCCGGCCGCCGCTGCGTATCGCGCTGATCCGAATCACTCCGCGCGACCATGTACTCGTCCTGACCCTGCACCACATCGCCGCCGACGGCGTCTCCACCGGCCCCCTGGCTCGTGACCTGATCACCGCCTACACCGCCCGCCGGGACGGCCATCGCCCGGCCTGGCAGCCGCTCCCGGTGCAGTATCCCGATTACACCCTGTGGCAGCTCGAGACGCTCGGCGACGTCGCCGATCCGGAATCGCTGCTGTCCCGGCGGCTGGAGCACTGGCGGCGTGAACTCGCGGGGCTCGCTCCGGTGCTGGAACTTCCGGCCGACCGGCCCCGGCCGGTACAGCGCACCGGCGCCGGTGCTGCCACGGGCTTCGAGGTCCCCGCTGCGGTGGTCACCGGTATCGAGGAACTCGCCCGGCGGCACAACACCTCGGTGTTCATGGTCGTGCACGCCGCGTTCGCGGTGCTGCTGGCCCGCAGCGGCGCCGGCTCCGATATCGCCGTCGGCACCCCGGTCGCCGGACGCGCCGACGCCGCTCTCGACGATCTGGTCGGCATGTTCGTCAACACCCTGGTGTTGCGCACCCCGGTCGACCCGGCCGCGAACTTCGCCACCCTGCTCGCCGACGTCCGCGACCGGGACCTGCGTGCCTTCGCGCACGGCGAGCTGCCGTTCGAACGCCTCGTCGAGGCGATCGACCCGGTGCGTTCGACGGCGTACTCGCCACTGGTCCAGGTGATGCTGGCGTTCGAACATCGCGACGGCACCCGCCTCGACCTGCCCGGGCTCACCGTTTCCGAACATCCGCTGCCCGCCACCGCGACCCAATTCGACCTGTCGCTGGCGGTCGGCGAAGCCACCGGGCCCAGTGGGGAACCGGTGCTGCACGGCCGGTTCCGGTATGCCACCGACCTGTTCGACGCCGCCACTGTCACCGCGCTCGGCGACCGGTTCCTGCGGGTGCTGGCCGCCGTGACCGCCGACGACCGTATCGCGGTCGGCGACCTCGACCTGCTCGGTGCCGCCGAACATGCGGCGCTGGACGAGTGGAACGCCACCGCTGCCGACCATGATTCGGCGGCGACGCTGGTCTCGCTGTTCGAGGCACAGGCCGCCCGGACCCCGGATGCCACCGCGCTCGATTTCGAGGGCGAATCGATCGGCTACGAGGAGTTCGCCGGTGATGTGCACCGGCTCGCCCGGTACCTGATCGCTGCCGGGGCCGGTCCGGACACCGTGGTCGGGGTCGGATTGCGGCGCGGGATCGACATGCTCGTCGCCGTCTACGCGGTCCAGGCGGCGGGCGCCGCCTATCTGCCGCTGGACCCGGATCACCCGGCCGAGCGGATCACCCACGTCCTCGACACCGCGCGGCCGGTGTGCGTGCTGGCCCGGCCCGATTTCCCCACCGCCACGGTGCCGGTGGTCGATCCGGCCGCCCTCGATCTGTCCGGTCACTCGGACAGCCCGGTCACCGACGTCGAGCGGCGTCGGCCGCTGCGCTCGGACGACCTCGCCTACGTGCTGTTCACCTCCGGTTCCACCGGCCGCCCCAAGGGGGTGGCGGTCACCCACGGCGCCATCGTGAATCGCCTGGAGTGGATGCAGCGCGAGTACCGGCTCACCCCGGTCGATGTGGTGCTGCAGAAGACGCCGATCACCTTCGACGTCTCCGTCTGGGAACTGTTCTGGCCGTTGCAGGTCGGTGCCACCCTGGCCATCGCCAGGCCCGACGGGCACCGCGACCCGCGGTATCTGGCCGAGGTGTTCGGCTGCTCGCGGGTCACCGTCGCCCATTTCGTCCCGGCCATGCTGGGCGCCTTCCTCGCCGAACCAGCCGCCGCACACTGCACGACCCTGCGCCACGTCTTCGCCTCCGGTGAGGCCTTGCCGGCCGCCGATGCGCAACGGCTGCGGGCCCTGCTGCCCGCGGTTCGAGTGCACAACCTGTACGGCCCCACCGAGGCCGCCGTCGACGTCACCTTCCACGAGGTGACCGACGCCGACACGGTCACCGTGCCGATCGGCCGCCCGGTCGCCAATACCGGGCTGCGGGTGCTCGACGCCCGGCTGCGGCCCGTCCCGGCCGGGGTGCCGGGGGAGTTGTACCTGGCCGGAATCCAGCTGGCCCGCGGCTATCAGGGCCGCGCCGACCTGACCGCAGACCGTTTCGTCGCCGACCCGGCCGGACCGTCCGGCGCCCGCATGTACCGCACCGGGGATCTGGTGCAGTGGACCCGCGCCGGAGAACTGGAGTATCTGGGCCGCACCGACTTCCAGGTGAAACTGCGTGGTCTGCGGATCGAACTCGGCGAGATCGAGACCGTCCTGAGTACCTGCGCCGAGGTGGAGCGGGCCGTGGTCACCGTGCGCGACGACGGCACCGGCGACTACCTGGCGGCCTACCTGGTGCCCGCCGAGTCGGCGGGAGTGAGTGCGAATGCGCTCGACACCGCTGCCGTCGCCGCGGCCGCTTCCCGGTCGCTACCCGGATACATGGTGCCGGCCGTGTACGTGGTGCTGGACGAACTGCCGGTGAACGCGTCCGGGAAGCTGGACCGGCGGGCGCTGCCTGCACCGGACCGCGCCGCCCGGGAGTACCGGGCACCGAGCACCCGCACCGAGCTCCTGGTGGCGGAGGTGATCTCCGATGTGCTCGGGGTGGACCGGGTCGGGCTCGACGACGACTTCTTCGGTCTCGGCGGCAACTCCCTGGTCGCCACCCGGGTGACCGCCCGCCTCGGTGCCGCCCTGGACCGGCAGGTTCGGCTCGCGCAGCTGTTCGACACGCCCGTCGTCGCCGATCTGGCGGCCGCGCTCGACGGCGCGGATTCGGCGTCCCGGCTGCCGTTGGCCGCCGGACCCCGGCCCGACCGGCTACCGCTGTCGCCCGCACAGCAGCGGATGTGGTTCCTGAACCGGTTCGACCCCGAATCCACCGGCTACAACGTGCCCGTCGCGGTCCGGCTGTCCGGGGCGGTGGACGTCGCGGCGCTCAGCGCGGCGGTCGACGATCTGATCGCCCGGCACGAAGTGCTGCGCACCTACTATCCGGAGACCCCCGAGGGGCCGGTACAGGTGGTCCGGCCCGTCGCGGACACCGGTGTGCGCCTGGAGATCCGGGACAGCACCCCCGATGCGGTGCGCGCCGACATCGTCGACCTGACCGCGACCACCTTCGACGTGACCGCGGCGGTCCCGTGGCGGGTGGTGCTGTACCGGATCACCCCGGACGAACAGGTGCTCGCCGCGGTGCTGCACCACATCAGCGGGGACGGGTCCTCGATGCCGCCGCTGGTCCGTGACCTGATGACCGCGTACCTGGCGCGGCAGTCCGGCGGCGCGCCGGACTGGGCACCGCTGCCGGTGCAGTACGCCGACTATGCGCTGTGGCAGCGGGAACTGCTCGGCGACGAAGCCGACCCGGCCTCCCGCGCCGCCCGTCAGATCGGCTTCTGGCGGGCCGAACTGGCCGGCCTGCCCGATCAGCTGGACCTGCCCCTGGACCGGCCTCGTCCGGCCGTGCGCACCCTGGCCGGTGGCACCGTCGAGGTCGAGATCGACGCGGCGACCCACGCCCGGCTCGCCGAGCTGGCCCGCGCGAGCGGAGCCACCCTGTTCATGGTGGTGCACACCGCCTTCGCCGCCCTGCTGGGCCGGCTGTCCGGCAGCGATGACGTCACCGTCGGCACGCCGGTCGCCGGGCGCGGCGCCGCCGAACTCGACGACCTGGTCGGCATGTTCGTCAATACCCTGGTGTTCCGTACCCGGCTGCTGCCGGGCGAGACGTTCCGGCAGCTGCTGGCCCGGCAGCGGGCGAGCGACCTGGCCGCCTTCGCCCACGCCGACGTGCCGTTCGAACGCCTGGTGGAGGTGCTCGACCCGGCCCGCTCCACCGCCCGGCACCCGCTGTTCCAGGTCGGCTTCTCGTTCCAGAACTTCGAACGCGCCGAACTCGAACTGCCCGGTGTCACCGTCACCGGACTCGACACCGGCGAGGAACTGTCGCAGTTCGATCTGCACCTCATCGTGGGCGACCGCTACCGCGACAGCGATGCCGACCGGGCCGTACCCGCGGGTATCAGCGGTGTACTCACCTACGCCCGCGACGTCTTCGACCCCGAAACCGCCGCGGCGGTGGCCGACCGGCTGCAACGGCTGCTCGCCGAGATCGCTGCCGCCCCCGGCACTCCGGTGGACCGGTTCGACATCCTCACCGCGGCCGAACGCAACCGGATCCTGGACAGCTGGAACGACACCACCCGGCCGGCCGGCCGGGAGACGCTGCTGCTGGACCCGTTCCGGGAACAGGTCCGGCAACGCCCTGCTGCGCCCGCCGTGGTCTTCGGCGGCACCACCCTCAGCTACGGCGAACTCGACGCCCGGGTGAACCGCCTCGCCCGGCAGCTGATCGCCGCCGGAGTCGGACCGGATGTTCCGGTCGGCCTGGCCGTCCGGCGTTCGATCGACCTCGTCGTCGGCATGTACGCGATCCTCACCGCCGGTGGCACCTATGTGCCGATCGACCCCGATCACCCGGCCGACCGGATCGTCCAGGTGCTCGAAACAGCCCGGCCGCACTGTGTGCTCACCGCCGTCCGGGACGGGTTCACCCCGCCGACCGACGTCGCGGTGTACGCCGTCGACACCCTGGATCCGAGCGGCTTCTCCGGTGCCCCGGTGACCGACGCGGAACTACGGGCACCGCTGTGCGGGCAACACCTCGCCTACACGCTGTTCACCTCCGGCTCCACCGGCCGGCCCAAAGGTGTGGCCATGAGCCATGCCGCCGTCGCCAATCAGATCGCCTGGCTGACCGACCGATACGCCATCGGTCCGGCGGACGCGTACCTGCAGAAGTCCGCGGCCGGCTTCGACCTGTCGGTCTGGGGATTCTTCGCGCCCCTCGCCGCCGGTGCCACTCTGGTGCTCGCGGACCCGGACGGGCATCGCGATCCGGAGTACCTCGCCACGCTGATCGCCGACACCGGTGTCACCATCGCCGACTTCGTGCCATCCATGCTGGCCGTATTCGCCGCGCACGCCGACCACACCCGGTTGGCGAGCCTGCGCTCGGTGCTGGTCATCGGCGAGGCGCTCACCCCGGACACCGTCGCCGCATTCCGCGCGATCAGCGCTGCCGAGGTACAAAACCTGTACGGGCCCACCGAAGCCGCCGTCTCCGTGACGGCCTGGCCGGTGGACGGAATGGACCCGGCCGACACCATGTCGGCGTCGGCCACGGTCGGCCGGGGTGACCGGCGACCCGGCCCGCAGCGGTCCGGGGTTCCTGCCGGGCGCGGATCGGCTGCAGCGGCCGGAGTCCCAGTCGGTTCGGTGCCGATCGGCCGCCCCGCGTGGAACTGCCGGGTGTACGTCCTCGACGATCGATTGCGGCCGGTTCCGCCGGGGGTCACGGGCGAGCTGTATCTCGCCGGCGACCAGCTGGCCCGCGGCTATCTGGGACGCCCGGATCTGTCCGCCGACCGGTTCGTGGCCGACCCGTTCGCCCGGGTTTCCGAGGGTGCGGGTGCCCGCATGTACCGCACCGGTGATCTGGTGCGATGGCACCGGGACGGTGTGCTCGTCTATGTCGAGCGCCGGGACTTCCAGGTGAAATTCCGGGGCCAGCGCATCGAGCTCGGCGATATCGAGGCCGCGCTGCTGTCCGACCCGGCGGTGGGGCAGGCCGCCGCGGCCGTCGTCGCCACCGCCTCTGGGGACCGGCTGGTCGGGTACGTGGTTCCGGTACCGGACGCGGAACCGGACTCCGCCGATCTGCGGGCAGCCGCCGGTCGGGTGCTGCCGGGCTACATGATTCCGTCCGAGATCATGGTCCTGAATGCGCTGCCGCTCAACGCCTCCGGAAAACTCGACCGGAAGGCGCTGCCGGCACCGGAATTCCGGGCCCGGGCGTTCCGCACTCCGGGCACCCCGGAACAGCGGGCTGTCGCCACGGTGTTCGCCGACGTCCTGGAACAGGAACGCGTCGGTCTGGACGACGACTTCTTCGAGCTCGGCGGCAACTCCCTGATCGCCACCCGGGCCGCCGCCCGGCTGGGTGCCGCCCTGGCCACCCGGATCCCGGTGCGGTTGCTGTTCGAGGCGAGCAACGTCGAGGCGCTCGCCGCCGCGGTCGCACCGCTGGCCGGTGCCGGTACCGGCCGCGCGCTGACCGCCGGGCCACGCCCCGAACGGATTCCGTTGTCGGCCGCCCAGCAGCGGATGTGGCTGCTCAACCGGATCGCACCCGATTCGGCTGCCTACAACATCCCGCTCGTCGTCCGGCTCTCCGGCGCCGTCGACGTGGCCGCCCTGACCGCCGCCGTCACCGACGTCCTGGACCGGCACGAAGTGCTGCGCACCGCCTACCCGGCCGACGACGGCATCGGCTTCCAGCAGATCCGGTCCACCGAACACACGGTGCCGGCCGTCTGGTCCGATGGTGCCGCCTCGACGGTGTCGGCCGCGACGCCGCCGGCACCCGAGCGTGTCGAGCCCGCGGTCCTGGACGAGCGGGTCTCGGCCCTGGTGTCCGCCGGATTCGACCTCACGGCGGCACCGCCGGTCCGGGTCCGGCTGCTGGCCTCCGGCGAGGACCTGGTGCTGGTGGTGGTTGTGCATCACATCGCCGCCGACGGCTTCTCGATGGGCCCGCTGCTGCGCGATGTCGCGGTGGCCTATGCGGCCCGGCACGACGGTGCGGCACCCGGCTGGGCGCCGCTCGAGGTGCAGTACGCCGACTACACCCTGTGGCAGCGGGACACCCTCGGCGCCGCCGACGACCCGCAGTCACCGCTCGCCCGGCAGCTCACCTACTGGCGCGGACAACTCGCGGACCCGGGCGGGCCCCTGGAACTGCCGTTCGACCGGCCCCGGCCGCCGGTTGCCACCCAGCACGGCGCCGCGGTGACCGCCACGGTGCCGCACCGGATCTGGCAGCAGGTCGGCGAGCTGGCCCGGGCCCACCAGGCCACCGAGTTCATGGTGGCGCACGCCGCCCTGGCGGCCCTGCTCGCCCGGCTCTCCGGTGACCGCGACATCGCGATCGGCACCCCGGTCGCCGGCCGCGGTGCCGCCGCCCTCGACGACCTGGTCGGCATGTTCGTCAACACGCTGGTGCTGCGCACCCGGGTCGACCCCGCCACCGGGTTCACCGGTCTGCTGGCCGAGGCCCGCGGCACCGATCTTGCGGCCTTCGACCACGCCGACGTCCCCTTCGAACGTCTCGTCGACGAGCTGGACCCGGCCCGGTCCGGTGCGCACACCCCGCTGTTCCAGGTGCTGCTGGCCTTCCAGAATCTGGGCCGGGCACCGGGCGCGGTCACCGTTCCGGGGCTCACCGTGACCCCGATCGACACCGATGCCGCAGTCGCCCGCTTCGACCTCGACTTCGTCGTCACCGAGACCGGCGACGGCGACCGCACGGTCACCATGACCTATGCCACCGACCTGTTCGATGCGGGTACCGCGAGCTGGATCGCCGACGCGTACGTTCGCCTGCTCACCGAAGTCGCTGCCGACCCGACCCGGCCGCTCGGCGATATCGAACTGCGCACCCGGGCGGATCGGCAGGCCGGTCCGCTCACCGGACCCGATCCGGCCGGCCCGGCCGATGTGCTCCCGGCTGCCTTCGACCGGCAGGCCGCCGCCACCCCGGACGCCGTCGCCCTGGTCGGCGCCGACGGTGCAGAACTCGGCTACGGCGCCTTCGCCGGTCGGGTGCACCGGCTGGCGCGGTTCCTCATCGCCCAGGGTGTCGGCCCGGAGACCCCGGTCGCGGTCGCCGCCGCTCGATCACCGGAGCTGCTCGTGGCAGTACATGCGGTGCTGGCCGCCGGCGGCGTCTACGTTCCCGTCGATCCCGACCATCCGGCCGAGCGGATCGGCCGGATCCTCCGGCAGGCCCGGCCGCTGCGGATCCTCACCACCGCGGCCGATCTGCCGGCGCTGCCCGCGACCGGCACTCCGATCGTCGCGATCGACACCCTCGACCTGTCCGGCTATCCGGACGGTCCGGTGACCGACGCCGACCGTCGGCGCCCGCTGCGCCCCGGCAACACCGCCTACGTGATCTTCACCTCCGGCTCCACCGGCGAACCGAAGGGTGTGGCCGTCGAACACCGTGCCGTCGTCAACCAGCTGGACTGGCTGGCACAGCATTTCGGCTGCGGGCCGGACAGCGTGCTGCTGCACAAGACGCCGGTGACCTTCGATGCCTCGATCTGGGAACTGCTGCTGCCCTCGCGTACCGGTGCCCGGCTGGTGCTGGCCCGGCCCGGCGGGCACGGCGACCCCGGCTACCTGGCGCGGCTGATCGCCGACCACCAGGTCGACACCGTGCAGTTCGCGCCGACCGTGCTGGCCGCCTACGCCAACGCGCTCGAGGCCGGCGCACCGGCCGGGGCACTGCAGCGGATCTGCGCCGGTGGCGAGGTCCTGTCCGCCGCTCTCGCCCAGCGGGTCCGGAAACTGACCGGCGCCGAGGTGGTGAACCTGTACGGACCCACCGAGACGACTGTCCAGGTCAGTACGCACACCGTCGATTTCGACGACACCACTACGGTGCCGCTCGGCGCGCCGGTCGCCGGGACCACGCTGTACGTCCTGGACGCCCGGCTGCGGCCGGTACCGCCCGGCGTGGTCGGCGAACTCTATGTGGGTGGCGTGCAGCCGGCCCGCGGTTACCTCGACCGGGCCGGGCAGACCGCGGAACGGTTCCCGGCCGACCCGTTCACCGGCGGCTCCGGTGCCCGGATGTACCGGACGGGAGATCTGGTGCGCCGGACCAGAGGCGGCTCCCTGGACTACCTGGGCCGGGCCGACCTGCAGGTCAAACTCAACGGCCAGCGGCTCGAACTCGGCGAGGTCGAAGCGGCGCTGGCCGCGGAAGCGGGCGTCGCGCAGGCTGCTGCCGCGGTGATCACCGGACCGGATGCGGACCGGCTGGCCGGCTACGTCGTCCCCGCGGCGGATGTGGTGCTGGACCCCGCGGGGCTGCGGTCCGCGCTGGCCGCAGTGCTACCGGGCCACCTGGTGCCGGCGGTGATCCTGGTCCTGGACGAATTCCCGGTGAACGCCTCCGGCAAGCTCGACCGCACTGCGCTGCCCCGGCCGCAGCTGCGGGCCGCGGCCTATCGGGCGCCGGTCACCGCGGACGAACGCATCGTCACGGCCGAATTCGCCCGCGTCCTGGACCGGGAGCGGGTAGGAGTCGACGACAGCTTCTTCGAACTGGGCGGCAACTCCCTCACGGCGGTACAGCTCGCCGCCAGGCTGGCCGCCGCCACCGGCGTGCCGGTCCCGGTGGCCTGGCTGTTCACCGACCCGACCCCGGCCGCCCTGGCCGCCCGGCTGCGGGGCGCCGCCGATACCGACGACGCCTTCGCGGTCCTGCTGCCGTTGCGCCGCGGTGGCACCGGGGCGCCGCTGTTCTGCATCCACCCGGTCGGCGGCCTGTCCTGGGCGTTCGCCGGGCTCACCCGGCACCTCGACCCGCAGCGCCCCGTCTACGGGCTGCAATCACCGGCACTGACCGCCGACGAGCCGTTGCCGGCCGAGATCGCCGACTGGGCCGAGCGATATGTGGCGGCCATCCGCTCGGTGCAGCCGGACGGTCCGTACCACCTGCTCGGCTGGTCGCTCGGTGGTGTGCTCGCGCACGAGGTAGCCGTCCGTCTACAGGCAGACGGCGCCGAGATCGCGCAGCTGGCCATGCTGGACAGCTGGCTGGGCGACGCTCCGGAAGATGCCGCCGAACCGACGGTCGGGGACCTGCTCGGCGGGTTCGCCGACGACCCCGCCGCCGCTTTCGACCCGGAGCGGCTCGCCGCCGCCGCGGCCGAGCTCGGCGGGCCGCTCGCCGACCTGGACCGCGACCGGATCACCCGGATCGTCGATGCCGCCGACGCCTCCATGCGGATGCTCGACCGGCACCGGCCCGGTGTCTTCCGCGGTGACCTGCTCTATTTCGCTGCCGCGGACGACGACCCCGCCGACGATCGGGGTGCCGGCACCTGGGTCTCGGCCGTCACCGGCACCGTGCACCGCCATCGCATCGCGGCGACGCACTGGACGATGACCGGTGACGCCGCCCTCGCCCAGATCGGTGCAGAACTCGAGCGGAACTCGCGCGTCGACTCCGGCCGGGAGTACTGATCCGAACCGCCCGCCTATGAGCGACAACCGAGCGTGCCGGACTCGAATCCGGTGGTCTGTCGCTCATAGGCGGGCGGTTTCTGTAGTAGTGTCCGGCCCGCCGGAACCGGGTGACCCAGGCGCAGGCCGGTGTGCCGTTGCGGGCACCCCGCCCCCGGCTGCCCGCAACAGGGTCCGTCAGCATAGAATCGCAGCCGACGTGAACGAGCCACAGTTGACCGAGCAGATCACCCAGACCACCACCGTGTCCGCCGACGGCGGGGTCCGCCGCACCGTCCTGCCGGGCGGGTTGCGCGTGGTCACCGAACGCCTGCCCGGCGTGCGCTCCGCGTCCGTCGGCGTCTGGGTGGGCGTCGGCTCACGCGACGAGGGGCCGACCGTCGCCGGTGCCGCACATTTCCTCGAACACCTGCTGTTCAAAGCGACGCCGACGCGTTCGGCGCTGGATATCGCCGAGGCGATGGACGCTGTCGGTGGGGAACTCAACGCATTCACCGCCAAGGAACAGACCTGTTACTACGCCCACGTGATCGACGAGGACCTGCCGCTGGCCGTGGACCTGGTCGCCGACGTGGTGCTGAACGGTCTCTGTCGGGCGGTGGACGTCGACGTCGAACGGCAGGTGGTGCTGGAAGAGATCGCGATGCGCGACGACGACCCCGAGGACCTCGTCGGCGATGCGTTCCTCACCGCCATGTTCGGCGACCACCCGATCGGCCGGCCGGTGATCGGGTCCGTCGAATCCATCGAAGCCATGCAGGCCGCACAGCTGCGCGGTTTCCATCAGCGCCGGTACCGGCCGGACCGGATGGTCCTCGCCGTTGCCGGCAATATCGACCACGACGCCGTCGTCGAGACGGCGCACCGGGCCTTCGGGCACCGGCTCGACCTGTCCGCCGCACCGGCACCGCGCCGGGAAGGCTCCTTCCGGCCGCGTGGCGCCCCGGAACTGGTGCGTATCCACCGGGACAGCGAACAGGCCCATGTGGTGTTCGGCGTGCGCGCCTTCGGCCGGCACGAGGGTGAACGGCGCTGGCCGCTGTCGGTGCTCAACACCGTCATCGGCGGCGGCCTGAGTTCCCGGCTGTTCCAGCGAATCCGGGAGGAGCGCGGCCTGGCGTACTCGGTGTACTCCAGCGTCGACACCTTCGCCGACACCGGTGCCTTCTCGGTGTACCTCGGATGTCATCCGGAGAACCTCGGCCAGGTCACCGATCTGGCCCACGGGGTGCTCGCCGAGATCGCCGCCGACGGCGTCACCGAAGCCGAATGCGCCCGCGCCAAGGGTTCGCTGCGCGGCGGACTCGTCCTCGGCCTGGAGGATTCGGCCTCCCGGATGAACCGCATCGGCCGCAGCGAACTCAGCTACGGCAACCACCGCACCGTCACCGAAACCCTCGACCGCATCGACGCCGTCACCGTCGACGATGTGAACGCCATCGCCCGCACCCTTTTCGCCCGCCCCTACGGCGCCTGCGTCGCCGGCCCCTACCGCCGCACCCGCGACCTCCCCGCCGCCGTCCGCAAACTGGTCGGCTAGCTATCGGTGGCCCTGGCTGCTGCGGGCGGCGATGACCAGGACGGCTGGGATTCGGCTCAACTCACCGGGGCGGGTTCCGGGGTTGCCGGTTCGGGCGGCCAGGTCTGTGGGTGGACCGCTTCGGGTTTGCGGGAAGGGTCGTCCGCCCAGTCGACCGTTACGCCTACCCAGGCGCGGGGCGCGGCGAAATCGATGCGTTCGCCGGGAAACCGGGCCTCGGTGAAGGAGATCTCGCCGAAGAAGTCGGCGTCGGTGAAATCGGTGCTGCGGGCGGCGAAACCGGCGCGGGCGAAATCGGCCTTGGTGTGCAGTTCGACGCCGCTGAAATCGGCTTCGGTGGTGCTGCCACGGAGACGCCGCGTCTCGCCGAATATCGTGTCGGCGAAATCCACCGAGGCCACGTCGAATCCGGCGCCCGCGAAACCGATCCGGCGCCCGGCGAATTTCGCACCGGCGAAATCGACCCGGTCGCCTTCGAATCCGGCTCGATCGAATCCGGTTTCGGTGGCCCGGAACCGGGCGGCCCGGAACGCCGTGCGGGCACCGGCGAACCGGCACCCGACGAAGCTGGCCCGGGCACCGGTGAACCGTGCCTGATCGAATGAGGCCGAACGGTCGAACACAGCGCGGTCGAATTCGACGCCGGCGCCTCGGCCGGTGCCGAACACGGCACCGTCGAAACTGACCGGGCCGTTGCCGAAGACCGCTTCCCGGAAGCTGACCTGCCCGCCGGTGAACCGGGCGCCGTCGAAGGTGGTGCGGCCGGCGAACATGGTGCCGCGGAAGTCGATCCGGCGGCCGGTGAAAACCGCGCCGCGGAAATCGGCCCGTTCCAGCACCGCCCGATGGAAGTCGAAGTCGCGGTCCGACCAGGACACCGGTGCGCCGGGGCGCAGCCGGTCCGCGATCACCGAGACGATCGCGCGCCGCACCTCCCGATCGTCCTGGCGGAACCGGTAGGTGCGAGCCACGGTGCGCCCGTCGGTGCTGCCGGTCTCGGTGCTGGACACCAGGTGATTGCCACCCTCGTCGGGTTCGTACGGCAGGCGCAGATAGCCGCACAGCACGTCGACGCACTGCTGCCGCCGCTGCGGTGCGGTGAACTCGTCGGCGACCCCGGCCATGGCGTACACCCCGGCCATCCGGATCGCGACATCCTCGTCACCGAGCTGCCGGGCCGCTGCACCGAAAACCTCGGTGAATCGCCGTTGTTCGCCGTCGCGTTGCCGGCGCAGCACCAGCAGGGCGAGAGCCGCCCCGGCGACTGCCGCTACGGCCAGCAGCACGACCCGATCGGTCTGCAGCTCGGCGTCGACAACCGGGCTCCCGCGCAGCCCCCACACCGCCGCGGCTGCGACCGCGGCGCCGGCCACCACCCCGGCCAGGGTCCGTATCGGTCGACCGCGCAGCAGGGTCACAGCAGAATCGGCGGCACGCATGCGCTGCATGGTAACCGGGCGGTCGTTGCCCGGGCCACCCGGAAGCCGGTCCGCGATCGCAACTTCGGACGCGATCACGTCGCTACGGCGTGCCGACACTTCGATGAGATCAGTCGGCCGACGCCCGGGCCGCATCGAGTCGGCCGCGGCGGACGCCGAGCCCGGCGGCCACCAGGCAAGCGACCGCGACCGCCGCGACGAACCACGGGAACACGGTGTGCAGTCCCCAGGTGGTGGCGGCCCAGCCCGCCAGCACGGTGGGCACCGCCATCGCCGAGTAGGCGAGCAGGTAGTAGGCGGACATGGTTTCACCCCGCCGGTGCCCGGGCACCACATTCGACAGGTGTCGCAGCGAGCCACCGAAGCCCAGGCCGAAGGTGGTACCCAGCAGCACACCGACGCCGAGCACGACCACCCAGTTGTGCGTTCCCAGTGCGGGCAGGGTGGCCACCAGCGTCGCCGCCATGCCGATATCGCCGATGATCGCGGCGCGCCGTGCCGGAATATCGGTGGCGAACAACTGCGCCAGCGCACCCGACAGCGCGGTGGCGGCCACCACTGCACCGCCGAAAACCAGGTTGTGGATGCCGGTCTGGCGGGCGGCGAGGGAGGGGTACAACGACAGCAGCACGCCGAGCACCGACCAGGCAGCCATCACGCCGATTGCGGAGAACCAGAAATCGCCGCGGATCTCGTGCGGCACCGACGGGCGGGCGATCCGGATCCGGCCGGGTTGCCGGCCCGTATGCGGTTCCCGCAGCGCCAGCACGCCCGCTGCGACGAGCAGGCACACGATGCTGATCACCACATACGGGGTGCGCAGCGGGGCCGGGGCGTACTGCGCCAGCAGTGCCGACCCGAGAATCGCCACCGCCATACCGACATTGAAGGCCACCCCGGTGAGCTGTCCCGAGCGGGCGCCGCGGTGCGGGCGCAGATCCAGCAGTGCGGCCGCGCCGGCCACGACGGTGGCGCCCACGGCGAACCCGTGCAGCGCCCGAGCCAGCAACAGCATCGGTGCCGAGTCGGCCAGTACGAACACCAGCAGTCCCGCGATCATGGTCGCGAACGCGCCGAGTAACACCGGTTTGCGGCCGACGACATCGGAAACCCGCCCGGAGATCAGCACCGCGCCGAGGGCGGTGATCGCGTAGACGGCGAACACCAGCGTCGTGGTGAGCGGCGTGAAATGCCACTCCTGTTCGTAGACGCCGTACAAGGGTGCCGGTACACCCGAGACGCCGAGCGCCACCCCGGTTGCGGCGAGTACCAGGCCATAGGCCCACGACTGTCCGGTTCCGGTATCGGGGGCGGCCGCCACTGTCGCTGTCATGAACACCCCGATCAGGTAAGTTTGATGATGATCGAACCTGGTTCGACGATAACCGCATGGTTCGATGATCATCAAACACGGGTGAGGAAGATCATGACCGAGAACACAGCAGTCGAACCGGCCGCGGCGCCCGTGGCCGCACTGCCGGAGGTGCTCGCCGCGCTGCAGGACCCGGTGCGGCTGGAGATGGTGCGCCGGCTCGGCAATGCGGGCGGACCACTGCGGTGCGCCCGTCTCTACGCGGGCATCAACAAATCGACCGCGGCCCACCACTTCAAGATCCTGCGCGAGGCCGGCGTCATCGAACGTCTGGCCATCGACGGGTTGATCCATCAGCGACTGCGCACCGAGGCACTGGCCGAAGCGCTGCCGGGCCTGCTGGATTCGGTGGTCGCCGCGGCCAACCGGGCCGGACCGGGGACCGGCTGATCGAGCCGACCCGCTACCCCGGGCGGTGCGCGGCGGTAACCTCGGCGGTCATGAGGATTCGTGGAGCCGTGCTGGAACGGATCGCTGCGCCCGCACCCTTCGCCGATTCCCACCCCATCACCGTGTGCGACCTCGAACTCGGCGAGCCCGGGCCCGGTGAGCTGCTGGTGCGGATGGAGGCGGCCGGACTGTGCCATTCCGACCTGTCGGTGGTCGACGGCAACCGGGTACGACCGGTGCCGATGCTGCTCGGGCACGAGGCGGCCGGGCGGGTGACCGCGGTCGGTGCCGGGGTCGACGACATCGCCGTCGGGCAGCGCGTGGTGATGACCTTCCTGCCCCGCTGCGGAGACTGCCCCGGCTGCGCGAGCGAGGGTCGCACGCCGTGCACCCCCGGCAGTGTCGCCAACAATGCCGGTGAGCTGCTCGGCGGCGGGCGTCGACTGCAGCGGGCCGGTGCCGATGTGCACCACCATCTCGGGGTCTCCGGATTCGCCACGCACGCCGTGGTCGACCGCCGCTCGGCGGTGCCGGTCGACGACGACGTCCCGCCGGAGGTGGCTGCGGTCCTCGGCTGCGCGGTCCTGACCGGCGGCGGCGCGCTGCTCAACGCCGCCCGCCCCCGCCCGGGCGACCGGGTGATGGTGGTCGGTCTCGGCGGTGTCGGGATGGCCGCCGTACTGGTCGCCGTCTCGTTGGGGGCCGGCGAGGTGATCGCGGTCGACACCGTCGCCGACAAACTGGACACCGCGAAGGAGCTGGGCGCCGACCGGGTGTACCGGCCGCAGGAGCTCGCCGACCAGGGCGTGGTCGCCGATATCGTGGTGGAGGCGGCCGGCAACGTTCGCGCCTTCGAGACCGCCGTTGCCGCTACGGCGCCCGGCGGCACCACGGTCACCGTCGGATTGCCCGCACCGGATGCCCTCGCCACCATCTCACCGCTCGGCCTGGTCGCCCAGGGCCGCAGCATCGTCGGCAGCTACCTGGGTTCGGCGGTACCCGCCCGGGACATCCCGCAGTACGTGGCCATGTGGCGCGCCGGCCGCCTCCCGGTGGACAAACTGATCTCCGCCCGGATCGGCTTGGACGACGTCAATGCCGCCATGGATCACCTCGCCGCAGGCCGGGCCCTGCGTCAGGTGATCGTGTTCGACTGAGGACGGCCGGAGCCGAGCCGCCCGGCCTCGGGCATTCCGCGGCCGATAGGCTGGCAGGCATTGCAGGACGAACGAGGAGGTGCGGTGACCACACGGGTCGGAGTGCTGGGTGCACGCGGAAAAGTCGGGCAGGCCATCTGCGCTGCGGTGCAGGCCGCACCGGATCTGGACCTGGTCGCCGAGGTCGACAAGGGTGATGCCCTGGAGACCTTCACCGAAACCGGCACCCAGGTGGTGGTCGACTTCACCCACCCCGATGTGGTGATGCCGAACCTGGAGTTCCTGATCGGCAACGGCATCCACGCCGTGGTCGGCACCACCGGGTTCGACCGGGAGCGGCTGGACCGGGTCCGCACCTGGCTGGCCGACCGGCCGGAGACCGGCGTGCTGATCGCGCCCAACTTCGCGATCGGCGCGGTGCTGTCCATGCGCTTCGCCGAGCAGGCCGCCCGGTTCTTCGAATCGGTCGAGGTGGTCGAACTGCATCACCCGAACAAGGCGGACGCGCCGTCGGGCACCGCCTACCGCACCGCGGGCCTGATCGCCGCCGCCCGGGAACAGGCCGGGGTGGACCGCAGTCCCGATGCGACCACCACCGAACTGCCGGGCGCGCGCGGCGCCGATGTGGACGGGGTGCGGGTGCACTCGGTACGCCTCGCCGGCCTGGTCGCCCACCAGGAGGTGCTGTTCGGCACCCAGGGAGAGACCCTGACCATCCGGCACGACTCCATCGACCGGTCGTCGTTCGCCCCCGGCGTGCTGCTGGGGGTGCGGGAGATCGCGAACCGGCCCGGGCTCACCGTCGGGCTCGACCCCTTCCTGGATCTGTGAGCGCCGCCGCCGACGATTCGGGCAACCGGTCGCTGCGGATCGTCGCCATGGTGGCGGCCCTGGTGCTGGCGCTGGGGTTCTACTTCGCCCTGCTCGGCCGGATCGCCTTCGCCCTGATCGGTTCCGGTGACGTCGCCGGGATCGGTATCGGCGTCGGCGTGCTGATCCTGCCGCTGATCGGACTGTGGGTGGTCTGGGCGACACTGCGGGCCGCCTTCGATCACCAGCGGCTGGCCCGCCGGATCGGCGCCGACGGCCGGGAACTGGATGTGTCGCAGCTGCCGCGCCGGCCCTCCGGCCGGATCGAACGGGCCGCCGCCGACGAACTGTTCCTCCAGGTCAAGGCGGAATGCGAGGCGGACCCCGACGACTGGCGGGTCTGGTACCGGCTGGCCCGTGCCTACGACTATGCGGGAGATCGGTCCCGCGCCCGCGAAACGATGCGCCGAGCGGTGGAACTCGAGAAGCAGGACCGCTGACCGGATACCCTCCGGATATGGCTCGGTTGCTGATCGTTCATCACACTCCGTCACCGCATCTGCAGGCCATGTTCGAGGCGGTGCTCGCCGGGGCCACCGATCCGGAGATCGAGGGTGTCGAGGTGGTCCGGCGCGCCGCGCTGGCGGTCACCGCCACAGACGCCCTCGAAGCGGACGGCTACCTGCTCGGCACCCCGGCGAACCTCGGCTACATGTCCGGTGCCCTCAAACACGCCTTCGACCTGCTGTACTACCCGTGCCTGGACAGCACCCGGGGCCGGCCGTACGGCGTCTACATCCACGGAAACGAAGGCACCGAGGGGGCCGAGCGGGCGGTCGGGAGCATCACCACCGGCATGGGCTGGGTGCCGGCGGCGCAGCCGGTGCTCGTCCAGGGGCCGCCGACGAAGGCCGACCTGGAACGGTGCTGGGAGCTCGGCGCGACTGTTGCGGCCGGTCTCATGGGGTAATACTCCCGGTGGCGGGTGCGATAGCCCGGCGGGGAACGGCGCGAAGGGAATCATGGGAGAGCAGCTAGGGCGGGCCCGGCGGATCGGGCTCGTCGAAGATCACGAATCGGTGGCGCTGGGGCTGGCGGCGATGCTGGCGCCCGAACCCGATCTGGAACTGGTGTGCACCGCCGGTACTGTCGCCGAATTGGCCGATCGGGCCGAAGATCTCGACCTGGTGGTGCTGGATCTGCGGCTGGCCGACGGGTCCGCGCCCCAGGACAATGTGCGTGCACTGCGGGAACGCGGGGCCGAGGTGCTGGTGTTCACCGGCGCCGACAATCCGTTCCTGGTGCGCTCGGCCGCCCGGGCCGGTGTGCTCGGCGTGGTCCGCAAATCCGAACCGGTCGCGACGGTGGTGTCCGCGGTCCGCCGGGCCGCCGGTGGTGAACAGGTGGTCACGACCGACTGGGCCGCCGCCATCGACGGCGACCCGCAGTTGTCCGATGTCGGACTCAGCCCGCGGCAGGAAGAGGTACTCACGCTGTACGCATCGGGGGAGAAGGCGTCGCGGGTCGCGCGGTTGACCGGGCTGTCGGAACAGACGGTCAACGACTATCTCAGCCGGATCCGGCAGAAATACGCCGATGCCGGCCGTCCGGCGCCGACCAAGACCGACCTGTACAAACGGGCCGTCGAGGACGGCTGGCTCCCGGTGCCGGAGCGACCGGGCCGCTGATGGCCCCCGGTGACCCGGATCCGGCCCCCGCGCTGTCCACCGCGGCGACCGACCAGATCCGGCGGCGGTTCGGGCTCTCGGTCGGCATCGGCGCCGTGCTGCTGCTGGCGATGCAGTGGCCCGCAGTGTCCCAGCAGGCGATCCGGTCCGATCGGCCGATCCAGGTGGCGCTGGTGGTGCTGGCCTTTACGCCGTTCGTCGCGCTGGCGCTGGTGTCCGCGCTCGCGCGGCCGGGTCGGATTCCGCGGGCGGCGGGCCTGGCCGCGGGCAGCCTGCTGGCGGCGACGGTGCTGTTCGCAGTCACTGCGGACGGTGTCGACCCGGGTGCGGTGTCGTCCTGGCCGTACCGATCGGCGGTTCTCGGCGTGCTCGCGGCCGGAATGGCCTGGCAGGTACGTACCGCGGTCGGCTACCTGGTGGTGATCGCCATCGCCGCGTCCATCGCCGACCGGATGGAGATGCCGAAGGATTCGGTCCTCACCCTGCTCGGGGACATCGCGCGGATGCTCGGGCTCGGCGCACTGTTCCTCTGGAGCGTGGTGTACGCCCGGGCCGTGGCGGGCCGGGCCGATACCGCAGCGGCCCGTGGCCGGGTGCGGGCCGCTGCGACCGCGGCGGCGGCCGCCCGGGACCGGGAAGGGGCTCGTTTCGCGGGGCTGATCCACGACGCCGTGCTGTCGACACTGCTGGATGCGTCCCGCTCGGCGACGGTGTCACCGGTGGTCCGCGATCAGGCGGTACGCACCCTGGAACAACTGGACGAGACCGCGCCGGAGACGGCCGGGGACTCGGGTGCTGCCGCGCCGACTCGGGCGCCGGACGCCGAAACCGTGCTCGACCGACTTCGGACGACCGCCCTGGCCGTGGATCGCGAGGTCGCCGTCACGATACGGCTCGACCCGGCCGGTGCCGGGCTGCGGATTCCCGGCGACGTCGTGACGGCTCTGGCGGCCGCCCTGGCCGAAGCGGTACGCAACAGCGTCCGCCATGCGGGCCGCACCACCCGGCGGACCCTCTGCCTGCAGGCCGGCCCGGCGGCGCTGTCCGTCGTCCTCGCCGACGACGGGGTGGGTTTCGACCCGGAAGCGGTCCCGGCCACCCGGATGGGCATTGCGACCAGCATCCTCGGCCGGACCGCGCGGGTACCCGGCGGGAAGGCCACCGTGGAATCCGCACCCGGTCGCGGCACCCGGGTCACCCTGCACTGGACTGCCGCCGTGCCGAGCTCTGCGTCGTCCGTGATGCCGGTGGCGGCTGGTGCGGTCACCTCGGGGCCTGGCTCGGCTGTGGTGCCGGTGGCGGAGGGTGGGGCCGTGCCGGGATCTGCCGTGTCCGTAGTGCCAGTGGCGGGCGGTGGGGACATGCCGGGTCCTGCGTCGGTTGTGGTGCCGGTGGCAAGTGGTGCGGCCACGCCGGGCTCCGCCGGGAGCGGGCCGCCGGTAGCCGGTCGGGGCGAGACAGGACCGGCCAGGTGGGTGGCGCCGGCATCGTCCGGTCCCGGTGCCGAGCCGGGGTCGACCGGGCAGGCGCACGGCGTGAGCGGAGCCACGGAGCCGGAGGCCGAACTCGGTGTCCGGGATCTGCTGGGGTTGCGGGAGGGGACCGCCTGGTTCTTCGTCCTGGTCTTCGAGACGACCGTCTTGCTGTACATGGTGCGCAACTTCGGCCTGGCGCCCACGCTGCCGACCCTGGCGGCCACCACCCTGATGCTGCTGGCCGGCCTGGTGGTGCTGACCACGAAGACCGAACCGCTGCCTTGGCCTGCCACGTTGTTCGTGGTCGGGGCGGCACCGGCGGCGGCCCTGCTGACGGTGCCGGGTGTGGCGGCCACCGGTACCACCAGCAATCTGTGGACCAGCTACGCCGCGTCCTATCTGCTGGCCGCGTCGACGCTGCGGGGCCGGGTCGGCCCGGCGTGGCTGGGCGTGCTCGGTACCTACGGGGTGGTGCTCGCCGTGGGCACTCGGCACGACTGGCCGACCGGTTCCCTGCTGATGGGCGTGGCGCCGATCGCCACGGTGGCGGCGGTCTCGCTGTTCGTCGCGATCCTGCGGCCCACTCAGCGGTCGCTGCGGATACTGCGGGACGAATCCATCCGGCGGGCCGCCGCGGCGGCGAGCCTGCAGGCCCAACACGCCGAACGCGACCGGCAGCTGGCCCGGCTGGATCGGGCGGCCCGGCCGATGCTGCGCCGCGTCGCGACCGGTGCGCCGCTCACCCCGGTCGAACGCGATCACTGCCGGCTGCTGGAAGCCGAACTCCGCGACGGCCTGCGCGCCCCCGACCTGGCGACCGAAGCGGTCGGCAATGCGGCCCGCCGCGCCCGGTCCCGCGGTGTCGACGTGGTCCTCCTCGACGACGGCGGCTTCGCCGGAGTGCCGGAGCGGGTGCGCCACCGGGTCCTGGCGGTGGCCGCCGGCGAACTGCTCGCCGCAACCGCCGGCACGGTCACCGTCCGGGTGTTGCCGGCCGGGCGCCGGTGGGTGGCCACGGTGCTCGCCGCGGCTCCCGACCGCGACCGGCGCACCGAGATCGATGTGGACGGGACGGTGCGGACCTCGAGCTAGGCGGCGATCCGGAACATCGGGCTCACCGGCCGTGGGTCTGGTCGCGCAGTGCCCCCGACACGGCGCCGGCGAGCCAGGAGTTCAGCGACTGGCCGCTCTGTGCCGCCGCCTCCTCGGCGCGGGATTTGAGCTGTTCGACCAGCCGCAGGGTGACCCGGCTGATGTCCCCGCTCATCTCCTCGAAGGTCGGCTGGTGTGCACCGGGCGGAGGCGTGTTCTCCGACACGTCGGCTACGGCCTCGGTTCCGTCCAGACGGACCCGGATGGTGCGGTCGCCGAGTTCGGCACTGATCTCGGCGGCCAGTTCGGCCAGGGCCGACAGCAGCACCAGGCGGCTGGAGTTCTCGACGGCCGCGGCCAGGGCGGCGGCGGTGGCCTGCGTTTTCTCGTCACCCAGGGCGGCAGCGGCGATCAGATCCTCGCGCAGCCGGGCGGTGTGCGTATTCAAATCCATGACATCAGTGTGACGTCTTATCTGACATCCAACAAGGAGTTTGTGACGTCATTCGGATGTCGGTTACGCCGTCGTAGCCCGGGGGCGTTCGCGGATCGGCTGCTGGGGTGTCGAGACCGCCGGGCCGACCGGGTAGCCTTTCTGACCATGACGAACGGTGAATCGACGCCAACGGTGCTGCGCGCGTCCGGCACGGTAGGTGTCGCGATGGTGACCCCCTTCAGCGCCGAGGGCAAGCTCGATGTCGATACCGGCGTCGCGCTCGCGGCCCATCTGGTCGACCGTGGCGTCGACCTGCTGGCGATCTCCGGTACCACCGGGGAATCGCCCACCACCACCGAGGCCGAGAAGTCCGACCTGCTCCGGGCCGTCGTCGATGCGGTGGGTGACCGCGCCACCGTGATCGCGGGGGCGGGGACCTACGACACCGCCCACTCCATCGAACTGGCCCGCGCCGCCGAGCGCGCCGGTGCGCACGGGCTGCTCGTCGTCACCCCGTACTACTCCCGGCCCACCCAGGACGGGCTGTACGCGCACTTCACCGCGGTGGCCGATGCCACCTGCCTGCCGATCACCCTCTACGACATCCCGCCCCGCTCGGTGGTGCCGATTGCCACCGAGACGCTGCGTCGGCTCGCCGAGCACCCGAACATCGTGGCGGTCAAGGACGCCAAGGGCGATCTCGGCGCCGGCGCGGACCTGATCGCCACCAGCGGCCTGGCCTTCTACTCCGGCGACGACGCGCTGAACCTGCCGTGGCTGTCACTGGGCGCCACCGGCTTCATCAGCGTCATCGGGCACCTCGTACCCGAGCACCTGCGCGCCATGTACGACGCCTACGCCGCCGGTGATGTGCTCACCGCCCGCCGGATCAATGTCAGCCTGATCCCGTTGTACGCCGCCATGGCGCATCTCGGCGGTGTCGCGCTGAGCAAGGCCGGCCTGCGCCTGCTCGGAATCGACGTGGGCGAACCCCGGCTGCCCCAGCTGATGCCCAACCAGGCACAGCTGGATCAGCTGGCCATCGATATGCAAACCGTGGGAGTTCTCTCGTGACCGAACCTGCTCGCCGTCCCCGCCGCCGGGCCGCCTCGCGCCCGGCCGGTGCGCCCGCCCCGGCCCCCGTTCCGGCGTCGGCGCCCGAGCCACCGGCGGAGATCGCCGAGGAAGCGGCGCTGGTCGCCGCGGCCGAAGCCGGGACCGAGGCAGTGCCGCAGGCGAAGTCCGCCGGTGCGCCGGAGCCGGCCGCCGCCACCGGTGGCCGCCGCGCCGGTGCGAAGAAGAGCAAAGGCCGGTCCTCCGGTGGCCGCGGTCGCGGTGGCCGCGGGCGGGATTCCGGGCCTGCCGAACCGCGCGAGCCGGCGCCGCAGGACCGGCTCGGTGCGCCGCCGAAGCTGCCCGCCCAGGGGTTGCGGGTGTTCGCCCTCGGCGGTATCGGCGAAATCGGCCGCAACATGACCGTCTTCGAGTTCGGCGGAAAACTGCTGATCGTCGACTGCGGTGTGCTGTTCCCGGAGGACCAGCAGCCCGGCGTCGATCTGATCCTGCCCGACTTCCGGCCGATCGAGGATCGGATGGCCGATGTGGTCGCCATCGTGCTGACCCACGGCCACGAGGACCATATCGGTGCGCTGCCCTTCCTGCTGCGGATGCGTTCGGACATCCCGGTGATCGGCGCCAAGTTCACCCTCGCCCTGGTCGCGGCGAAATGCCGCGAGCACCGGCTGCAGCCGAAACTACACCAGGTCGCCGAGGGGGACACGGTTGCCCACGGGCCGTTCGAGTGCGAGTTCTTCGCCGTCAACCACTCCATCCCGGATGCGCTCGCAGTCGGCATCCGCACGCCCGCCGGCGTCGTCCTGCACACCGGTGACATCAAGCTGGATCAGCTGCCTCTGGACGGCCGCCTGACCGACCTGGCCGGGTTCTCCCGCCTCGGCGACGAGGGGGTGGACCTGTTCCTGGTGGACTCCACCAACGCCGAAGTGCCTGGTTTCGTCACCCCGGAGCGGGAGATCGGTGGCGTGCTCGACAATGTCATCGGCAAGGCGCGCAACCGGGTGATCGTGGCGTCGTTCGCCAGCCATGTGCACCGCATCCAGCAGGTCGTCGACGTCGCGCAGAAATACAACCGGCGAATCTGCTTCGTCGGCCGGTCCATGGTGCGCAATATGCAGATCGCCCAGGACCTCGGCTATCTGACCGTGCCGGACGGGATGGTCGTCGACCTCGATGCGGCGGCCGGCTTGCCGGGGGACCGGCTGGTGCTGATCTCCACCGGGTCGCAGGGCGAGCCGCTGTCGGCGCTGTCCCGGATGGCGCGGGGCGACCACCGCCAGATCACCATCCGGTCCGATGATCTCGTGGTACTGGCGTCCTCGCTGATCCCGGGCAACGAGACCTCGGTGTTCACCGTGGTCAACGGCCTGGCCCGGCTCGGCGCCACCGTGATCACCCAGCAGAACGCGAAGGTGCACGTCTCCGGGCACGCCTCCGCTGGTGAGCTGCTGTACCTGTACAACGCGGTGCGCCCGACCAACGCCATGCCGGTGCACGGCGAGTGGCGGCATCTGCGTGCCAACGCCGCCCTGGCGGTGGCCACCGGCGTCCCCGAGGACCGGGTGGTGCTGGCCGAGGACGGCGTGGTCGTCGACCTGGTCGACGGTATCGCCTCGATCACCGGCCGGATGCCGGTCGGACACGTCTACGTGGACGGCCTGTCCGTCGGCGATGTCGGCGAATCGACCCTCTCGGACCGCCTCGTACTCGGTGAAGGCGGCTTCATCTCGATCACCGTGGTGGTCGATGCCACCACCGGTAAGGCGGTGAGCACCCCGGAACTGAACGGCCGCGGCTTCTCCGACGACCCGAACGCGCTGGCCGGTGCCTCCGAACTGGTGGAGAGCGAACTGCTGCGGCTCGCCGGTGAAGGAGTCACCGATGCCCACCGGATCGCCCAGGGCGTCCGCCGGGTGGTCGGCCGCTGGGTCGCCGACACCTACCGACGCCGGCCGATGATCGTGCCGACGGTCATGGAGGTCTAGTCACATACGCAGCGACGGCCGCCGGGTGGCACACCCGGCGGCCGCCGTCGTTCTCATGCCTTCGCGTCAGTTCTCCGCGTCGGCCTGGCAGGCCGCGGAATCCAGTTCGGCGGACTCGACGATATTGCAGGCGAACCGGTGCGAGACCTTCCAGTCCGTGCCCTGGGCGACGAACTCCACCGTGGCGTCGTCGACCGGGGTACCGCCGATGGTGACGTCGGCATCGGCGGTCAGGGCGCCGTCCTGCGGTTCGCCGACCGAGACGATGGTGACGGTGACGTCGTTCTCGTTGGCGGCGGCGACGAACTTGTCGACCAGTTCCGGATCGCGGTCGGCGTCCTCGATGTAGGTCAGCTTCTCCTCGTCGCTGAGCTCACCGGCCAGCGCCCGGTTGATGCGCTCGTTGAGCTCCTCGGGGGTCGGCTTGGGCAGGTCCGGTGCCGGAGTTTCGGCCACCGGGACGCCCTCCTCCTTGCCGTCGGTGTCCGTACCCGCCTCGAAGGCGTTCTCGGTGGCCGTGGTGGTCTCCTCGGCGGCCGAGGAGCTCTCCTCGGAGCTGCACGCGGTGATACCCAGCGCGGCCGTCGCCATCACGACGGCGGCGATGGTCTTGAACGAACGGTTCTTCACGAAAGTCCCCTGTTCCGGTGTCGAGATCACAGCGAGTAGCCGCGGGTGCAGTTCCAGTGCTCGATATAGGCCGAGCCCGGGTTCTCGTTGAGGGCCCGCCGCTTGGCCGACGACAGCGTCGGCCCGGTCCCGTAGCTGTACCAGTTGGACGAAACGGCAAGTGCGCCACAGCCGTTACGCCAGGAGACCTTGGCGTCGCAGTCCATCCCCCCGCCGTGTTCGATACAGGTGGACACGGAGGCGGCTTCGGCCTCGGCGTAGCTGTCGTAGTTGTACGAGAACGCGTAGACGCCGGTGCTCACCGACACCGCGATCGCGCCGTAATAGTTGCCGTACTGGGCTTGGGCGGGCGCCATCTGCGCCGATACGAGTGTGCCCACGGCGGCGGTGACGACCGCTGCGCCGGCGAGAATTCGCTTCACGGAAATACTTCCCCTTCATCATTCACAGGTCCACGACCCGATGGACCGGATGACAACCTAACCGCCCCGAGGCTCCGAGGCCAGCCGTTCCGGGCACCGGCCGGGCCGATGACAGGGATTCGCTAAGGATTTCGCAAGTTCCGGCGCCGGACCGGGCCCCGGCCGAGCTGGGCAATTGTCCGGAAATGTGCCGGTGCCAGTGTTGCGGATGGTCCGGATGGGACGGCAGCGGCTAGCCTGAGGGCTATGGCAGGTAAGTCCCGCAGCACAACGACCTCACGTGCGCGCGCGGGATCGACGCGGGGGAGGGCGGCACCGGCACGGTCTCGTTCCGCGGGTTCGCGCGCGTCGGCGGGGCGCAGACCCCGCGCCACGACCACCCGCCGCCGGGCCGGCACCGCCGGTTCCGGCGCTCCCGCACTGGCGGCACTCGGCCGGGGGGTCGGCAACGGATGGACAGTGATGGCCCGGGGTGTCGGCGCCACCACGCGCGCGTTGAGCCGGGCAGGCGAGATCGAGCACGGTCACCGGCGCGACGGCATCGCCCTCGCGTTGATCGGGCTCAGCGCGGTGATTGCCGCCGCGGTCTGGTTGTCGGCCGGCGGGCCGATCGGGAACTGGCTGGAAACAGTGTTCCGGGCCGTCGCGGGTTCGGCCTCGGCAGTGGCGCCGCTGCTGTTCGTGGCGATCGCGGTGGTGCTGATGCGTAGCGAACCGCACCCCGAGATCCGGCCCCGGCTGGTGCTGGGCGGTCTGCTGGTCGGGCTGTCCGCGCTCGGGCTGTGGCATCTGGCCGCCGGTTCGCCGGTCGATGCGCACGGCCGGTCCCGGGCGGCCGGCGCTCTCGGCTACGCGATCGGCGGACCGCTCGGCGAGGGTCTGACGCCGTGGCTGGCGATGCCGATCCTGCTGCTGGCGCTGCTGTTCGGGGTATTGCTGCTGACCGGGACGACCGTCCGGGAGGTACCCGAACGGCTGCGCGACTACTTCGGGCTGGGCGAGGCGGAGCCCGGCGACTACGACCCGGCGAACTACGACGCCGACGGTTTCCCGCTGCACCGGCCCTCGGCGCGCCGGCGCAAGCGGACCCCGGGCGAGAACTACCCGGCCGGCGATTTCGAGGGTTCCGATGCGGTGACCGAATCGCTGGGCGAACCGCCGCTGCGGGAAGCGAAACCGATTGCTGCGGACGCGGCGCCGGAGCCACCGGCACCGAAACCGGCCCGGACCCGCCGGCCCAAGCCGGCGGTGGCCGATCAGACACCGCCCCCGCCGCCGGAACCGGAGTTCGTCACCGATCGGGTGGTGGACGGCGACTACACGCTGCCGCCGTTGAACCTGCTGCTCGACGGAGACCCGCCGAAGAAGCGTTCCGCGGCCAACGAATCGATGATCGAGGCGATCACCGAGGTGCTGGTGCAGTTCAAGATCGATGCCGCGGTCACCGGTTTCGTCCGCGGCCCGACCGTCACCCGCTACGAGGTGGAGCTCGGCCCCGGTGTGAAGGTCGAGAAGATCACCGCCCTGGCCCGCAACATCGCCTATGCGGTGGCGACCGAGAATGTGCGCCTGCTGGCGCCGATTCCGGGCAAGTCCGCGGTCGGGATCGAGGTGCCCAACTCGGACCGGGAGATGGTCCGGCTCGCCGACGTGCTGAAGGCACCCACCACCCGCAACGATCACCACCCGCTGGTCATCGGGCTGGGCAAGAACATCGAAGGCGAGTTCGTCTCGGCCAATCTGGCCAAGATGCCGCACCTGCTGGTCGCCGGTTCGACCGGCTCCGGTAAGTCGAGTTTCGTCAACTCGATGCTGGTCTCGTTGCTGCAGCGGGCCACCCCGGACGAGGTCCGGATGATCCTGATCGACCCGAAGATGGTGGAGTTGACCCCGTACGAGGGCATTCCGCACCTGATCACCCCGATCATCACCCAGCCCAAGAAGGCGGCCGCCGCACTGGCCTGGTTGGTCGAGGAGATGGAGCAGCGGTACCAGGACATGCAGGCCAGCCGGGTCCGGCATATCGACGATTTCAACAAGAAGGTGAAGTCCGGCCAGATCACCGCGCCGCTGGGCAGCGAACGGGTGTACCGGCCGTACCCCTACATCCTGGCCATCGTCGACGAGCTCGCCGATCTGATGATGACCGCACCACGCGACGTCGAGGATGCGATCGTGCGGATCACCCAGAAGGCCCGCGCCGCCGGAATCCATCTGGTGCTGGCCACCCAGCGGCCCTCGGTCGATGTGGTGACCGGTCTGATCAAGACCAACGTGCCGTCCCGGCTGGCCTTCGCCACCTCCTCGCTCACCGATTCCCGGGTCATCCTGGACCAGCCGGGTGCGGAGAAGCTGATCGGCATGGGCGACGGCCTGTTCCTGCCGATGGGCGCCGGCAAACCGATCCGGATGCAGGGCGCGTTCATCAGTGACGAGGAGATCCAGGCGGTCGTCGATTTCACCAAGAACCAGGCCGAGCCCGAGTACACCGAGGGCGTCACCGCGGCGAAGGCGGGCGAGAAGAAGGATGTCGACCCGGATATCGGCGACGACCTGGACGTCTTCCTGCAGGCCGTGGAGCTGGTGGTGAGTTCGCAGTTCGGTTCGACATCGATGTTGCAGCGCAAGCTGCGGGTCGGATTCGCCAAGGCGGGACGGCTGATGGATCTGATGGAGACCCGCGGGGTGGTGGGGCCCAGCGAAGGGTCCAAGGCGCGCGATGTGCTGATCAAGCCGGACGAACTGGACGGCCTGCTGATGTCGATTCGCGGCGGTGGTGACGAGGCGGACACCGAGTCCGGCTGAGCCACCCGGCAGAATGGTCGGCATGGATGTGACTGCCGCCGTCTGGGCGATCACCGTGGTCGTGGTTCTCGGCTTGTTCGTCTTCGACTTCTTCGCTCATGTGCGGACACCGCACGAGCCGACCTTCCGGGAATCGGCGGTGTGGTCGGCGTTCTACATCGGGCTGGCGATCGCCTTCGGCGGCTTCGTTGCCTGGCAGTGGGGCGGCCGGTACGCCGGCGAGTACTACGCCGGGTTCGTCACCGAGAAGGCCCTCTCGGTGGACAACCTGTTCGTCTTCCTGATCATCATGTCCAGTTTCGCGGTGCCGCGGATCTATCAGCAGAAGGTGCTGCTGATCGGCATCGTGCTCGCCCTGGTGATGCGCGGTGCGTTCATCGCCGTCGGTGCCGCCGCGATCGCCGCGTTCAGCTGGGTCTTCTACCTGTTCGGGCTGTTCCTGATCTACACCGCGGTGAAACTGCTGCGCGAGAGCGGCCACGAGGCCGAGCACGAACAGCAACGCGACAGCCGGATCACGGCACTGGCCAAGAAGGTGCTGCCGACCACCGACAGCTACGACGGCGACAAACTGATCACCCGGGTGTCGGGCCGCCGGGTCGTCACCCCGCTGCTGCTCGCCCTGCTGGCCATCGGCTTCGCCGATCTGCTCTTCGCGCTCGACTCGATCCCGGCGATCTACGGTCTCACCGAGGAGCCGTACCTGGTGTTCACCGCCAATGCCTTCGCCCTGATGGGGCTGCGGCAGCTGTACTTCCTGATCGGCGGCCTGCTCGACCGGCTGGTGTACCTGTCCTACGGTCTCGCCGCGATCCTGGCGTTCATCGGCGTCAAGCTGGTGCTGCACGCCCTGCACGAGAACACCCTGCCGTTCGTCAACGGCGGTGAGCATGTGACCGTGCCGGAGATCTCCACGGGGGTGTCGCTCGGGGTGATCTTCGGCGTGCTGGCCGTCGCCACCGTGGCCAGCCTGATGAAGACCAGGGTCAGGAGCTGAACGCGCCGAACACCGGCTGCCATTCGACGAGCCGGACCTCGTCGATCAGGCCGGCGTCGGCGAACGGGTCGGCGCCCAGCAGCTCCCGCAGGGCCGCCGCATCGGCGCAGCGGAACAGCAGCAGGGCGCCCGACCCGTCCGGGTAGGGCCCGCAACTGAGCACCGTGCCGGCCTCGGCGAGCGCGGCGAGCCAGGCACGGTGCCGGGGCCGCAGCTCGTCGCGGGCCGGGACGGTCGCGGCGGAGTAGGTGTAGTGGACTGCGAAGATGCTCACAGCTCGAGAAGCATACGGGTGTTGCCGAGCGTGTTGGGTTTCACATAGCTGAGGTCGAGGAACTCGGCGACGCCGGTGTCGTAGGAACGGCACATCTCGGCGTAGACCTCCGCGGTCACCGGGGTGCCGTCGATCTCGGCGAATCCGTGCCGGGTGAAGAAATCGACCTCGAAGGTCAGCACGAACAACCGCTGCAGCTGCAGCTCGCGCGCCACCTCGATCAGCTTGGTCACCACCAGGCCGCCGACCCCGCGCCCCTTGACGGCCGGATCGACCGCGACCGTGCGTACCTCGCCGAGATCGGCCCACAACACGTGCAGTGCCCCGCAGCCGACCACCCGGCCGTCCAATTCGGCCACCCAGAACTCCTGGATCGCCTCGTACAGGGTGACCAGGTTCTTCTCCAGCAGGATCCGGCCGGCGTAGACGTCGATCAGGCGCTTGATCTCGGGAACATCGGAGGTGCGCGCCCGGCGCACCACGGCCGGCCCGCCGGCCGCCGATTCCGCTGCGCAGGGGTTGGTATCGCTGGTCGAACCACCTAGTGGTCCCCGAGAGGTCATGGGGTGCACAGTAGTCGGCCCGCCACCCGATAGTCTGGACAGCGTGCCCCAGACCAGCCACTCCCGCCCCCGCCGCGCGCCGGCCGTACCGGAATCGGTGCAGCATACCGTCGCGTACGGCTCGAGCTGCGGAGTTGCTCCGACCGGCGGGGTGACGGGATGAGCGTGCAACCGGAGGAGTCGGGCCACGGGTGGGCCGGCCCGCCGGCGCCGCCCTTGCGGGCGGTACCGGCCGGCGCCGGACCGGACCGCGCGGCGCGCGCCGACAAGCCGGTACCGGTGCTGAACATCGCCAATGTGCTCACCGTGCTGCGGATCGTGCTGGTCCCGCTGTTCGTGCTGGCGCTGTTCACCGCGGGCGGGCACGACACCGGGTGGCGGATCGCGGCCGCCGCACTGTTCGGCCTCGCCGCCATCACCGACCGCTTCGACGGGCAACTGGCCCGCAAATACGGGCTGGTCACCGACTTCGGCAAGCTGGCCGACCCGATCGCCGACAAGGCGCTGATCGGTGCGGCGCTGATCGGGCTGTCCGTTCTGGGGGATCTGCCCTGGTGGATCACCCTGGTGATCTGCGGCCGGGAGGCCGGGGTCACCCTGCTGCGGCTGATCGTGGTCCGGCGCGGAGTCATCCCGGCCGGCCGGGGCGGCAAACTCAAGACGCTGGTGCAATCGGTGGCGATCGCGTTGCTGTTGCTGCCGCTGTCCGGCGGTTTCGCGACGGCCGGGATGGTGCTGATGTACGCCGCGGTGGCGCTGACCGTGCTGACCGGCCTGGACTATGTCGGTCAGGCCGCCCGGGTGTGGATCGCGGGTGGCCGGTCCCGAGGCGAGCACCGCACGTGAGGGACCCACTGGTCGCGGCGGCCCCGGCGGGCGAGCTGGTGGCCGCGCTGGACGCCGCGGGTGCCACCGTCGCGACCGCGGAATCGCTGACCGCCGGCCTGCTCGCGGCGACCATCGCGGGTGTTCCCGGGGCGAGCACGGTGCTGCGCGGCGGACTGATCGTCTATGCCACCGACCTCAAGGAGACGCTGGCCGGTGTCGGGCCCGAACTGCTGGCCGAATCCGGGCCGGTCTCGGCCGGCGCCGCACAGCAGCTGGCCGTCGGCGCCCGGGACCGGTGCGGGGCCGACTGGGGCATCGGCCTCACTGGTGTGGCAGGCCCGGACCCGGCCGACGGGCACCCGGTCGGGACCGTATACCTCGGCTTGGCCGGTGCGCAGCACACCGAGGTCCTACGATTGACCTTGTCCGGTGATCGCTGGGCGATCCGGATCGGAGCGGTGCGAGATGCGGTACAGGAGCTGCTCCGCTGTGTAACGTCCCCGGGAGACCGGGTGCGCTGAGTGTCGCGGCGGAACAGTGGAGGTGCGTGGGACCGGCGTCGGGAACCATCCGATAGGGGTCCCGCGTTGTGCCGGACAGAGGTGACCGTCGCATGCGGCGGTGATACGAGCGTGAGGAGAACGCCATGACGCTGCTGCGAGAGGCAATCGGGGACAGTCTGCGGCGCGCGCGCCTCGCTCAGGACCGCACATTGCGTGAGGTGTCGACCGCCGCGCGGGTCAGCCTCGGGTACCTGTCGGAAGTGGAGCGCGGCCGCAAGGAGGCCTCCAGCGAATTGCTGGCCGCGATCTGCACCGCCCTGGACATTCCGCTGTCGCGGGTGCTCTGGGATGTGAGCACGGTCATTGCGGCGGCCGATGCCGGGGCCGTGCCCGAGCCGGTGGGTCCGGCGGTGCCGGCCGGGGCGGAACCGGCGGCCGAGGAGGCCGCGGCAATCGATCTTGCCTCCGGCACGAGGATTGTGATCCCGGCCCCCCGTACCGACACGCTGGTGCTGGTCAAAGGCGGGTGATGCGGTGGGCCCGGAGTGTCGATCCGGTGACGGGCTGCGGATCGGCCGCCGAAACGACTAGATTTCTGTTAGGCGTCGAAGCGGACCCGCAGCCAGCCGGGTCCGGTTGCCGCAGGTGAAGGACAAGCACATATCGGGTACGCGAACGCGTATCACCAGCAGCGCCGAGCCGGCGCATCAGATGGAGGCGGGATCAATCGATGGCTAATCCGTTCGTCAAGGCCTGGAAGTACATGATGGCCCTCTTCGATTCCAAGATCGAGGAGCACGCTGATCCGAAGGTGCAGATCCAGCAGGCCATCGAAGAGGCGCAGCACCAGCATCAGGCGCTGTCGCAGCAGGCGGCGTCGGTGATCGGTAACCAGCGGCAGCTCGAGATGAAGCTGAACCGCCAGCTCGACGAGGTCGAGAAACTCAATGCGAACGCACGGCAGGCGGTCGCCCTGGCCGACCAGGCGAGCGCGGCCGGTGACACCGAGAAGGCGATCCAGTACACCAACGCCGCCGAGGCGTTCGCGGCGCAGCTGGTCACCGCCGAACAGTCGGTGGAGGATCTGAAGGTGCTGCACGACCAGTCGCTGCAGGCCGCCGCGCAGGCCAAGAAGGCGGTCGAGCAGAACGCCATGGTGTTGCAGCAGAAGGTCGCCGAGCGCACCAAGCTGCTCAGCCAGCTGGAGCAGGCCAAGATGCAGGAGCAGGTGTCCGCGTCGCTGCACCAGATGGACTCCACCCTCGCCGCGCCGGGGACCACCCCGAGCCTGGACGCGGTCCGGGACAAGATCGAACGCCGGTACGCCACCGCGCTGGGTTCGGCCGAGCTCGCCCAGAACTCCGTGCAGGGCCGGATGATGGATGTGCAGCAGGCCAGCATCCAGATGGCCGGACACAGCCGGCTCGAGCAGATCCGCGCATCCATGCGTGGCGATGCGCTGCCCACCGGCAATACCGGTGCGCCCCAGGCGAACCCGGCGCAGGCCCCGCAGATCGACAAGGGGCAGGCCGCCCAGCAGTAGGAGAACCGGTCGCGGGTGGCGGCGGGTTCGCGCTGCCCACCCGACCGGCTCGGTCCGGCCGTCACCGGTCGGCCGAGGGAAGGACATGATGAGCGGTAGCCGAATCAGCCGGATCCGGGACGCAGCGCGGCTGCGCCCGGCCACACCGCCGCAGACCGGCGCACCGGCCGGCCCGCCCCCGTCGGAATCGGCGGCCACCGCTCCCTCCGCCACCGGTGGCGGAGCCGATTCGGCAGCACCACCGGATTCCGGCCGGGTCGACGCTGCGGCGCTCGCCGAACCCCGGGCCCGCCAGGCGTCCGCCGCCGGCCCAGCAACCGGTCGAGCGCGGCTTTTCCGACGCCGAAACGACATCCCACCTGCCGATGCCACGGCACCGGCGTCCACAGTGCCGGAGGCCACCGGAACTACCGGACCGACGCCGCCGGCCGCATCCGGCGCCACCGGTCGCGCCGCCGCGCTCGCGACGCCGCCGGACTCCGGCCGAATCGGCCCCGCAGCGCCCTACGAGCCCGGCACCGGCCGGGTGTCCGCCGCCGACGCCGCCGGACGAGCCCCTCGCATCCCTCGCCGAGTCGCCGCCGTACCCGCCGATGCCGACCCTGCGGACACCGCGGCTGCTACCGGCCGAGGACGCCTGCGCAGGCGTCGGGTGCCGACCTCGCCGGACATCGGGTCGGCCCCGGCTCCCGCCGAGCCGATACCGCCGGGTCAGGCCCCACCTGCAGGACGCGCCGTTCCACCGGACGGCCCCGCGCAGGCGCGGCCTGGGCCGCCCGCCCACGAGGAGCCGCCGTCGGTCCACCCGGCGTCGCTGCCGGAGACAGCTGCAGAGCTCCCGAAGTCGACCGTGCCCCAGGAGACACCTCCGGTGGGGGCCGGAATACCCGCACCGGTCCCGGGTGGGCTACCGGTCGCACTACGCGACGCCGGTTTGCACGCGCTGGCCGCGGTGCGGAAATGGTCCGACCCGGCCGAACGGGAGCGGCGCAAACGGCGCCGGGCCCGGCGCCGCAGCATCCGCCTGGGCACCGCGTCCGGGATCACCACGGTCGGCGCGGTCGGTCTGGTGGTGGTGTCGGCACCGGCCTGGGCGGTTGTCGCGGTGGGTGGTGGTGCCGTTGCGCTGGTCTCCGGGGCCGCGATGAGTACCCGCCGCTATCTGCGGCTGCGCAATGCGGCGCAGCAGACGGTGCCGTTGGTGCCCCGGAAGGCGCCCGGCCTGCGGTCAGTGGCGCGTCGGCCGGTTCAGCGGCTCATCCGGGCCGAACG
Organism: Nocardia sp. KT25-26; assembly: GCF_056627695.1. Taxonomy (NCBI): domain Bacteria; kingdom Bacillati; phylum Actinomycetota; class Actinomycetes; order Mycobacteriales; family Nocardiaceae; genus Nocardia; species Nocardia sp. KT25-26. The sequence goes on from NZ_CM152813.1 coordinate 2,133,232, forward strand.
CGCCCTGCGGGAGCTGACCGGCCAGATCACCCGGACCGGGCGCCTGCCCGAGGCCGATCTGACGGATCTGACCGAGACCTCGGCATCCGGTGCGGCGGCGCTGCACGCGCTGGCCGCCGATATCGTGACGATGGAACAGGCGGCGGCGCTCGTCGCCGGCGCCGACGGCGGTGCGGTCGCCGCCATGACCGCGGGTATCGGCCGGTCCCTCGATCGGCTGGAGGCCGGTGTCGCCGAATACGAACAGCTGGTGGCCGCGGCGGCGCGGGTGCTCACGGTGCCCGACGATGCGGTGGTCGCCTTCCGGTTCGAGAGCATCGTCGGTGAGCTGCGCGACGCCGCGGACCGCCTCGACGGGTGGGCGCAGGCGCTGGCCGAGATCGCCGAACGCGTCCCGGCTCCTACCGAACCCGCGGCCGCCCAGCGAGGTGGGGGACAACCCTGATCTTTCCCGGATATCGCTTGTGACCTGGTGATTTCCGGCGACTTGTCCGGCAGTGTGGAGGTTGCGGATCACCGGTCGGTGGTTCGGGACATCGACGAAGGAGTCCGGCAATGGTGTGGAAGATCATCGGCATCGTGGTCGTCGCGTGGATCGCTTTGACGATCCTCAGCGCGATCGTCAAGGGCCTGATGCCGATCCTGGTGGTCGCCGCCATCGGTTTCGGCCTGTACCTGCTGTACAAGGCGGTGACGGGGTCCGGCGACAAATCCGATGTCAGCAAGCTGTAACCGGCTGTGCCGCTTAGGATGAGCCTGTGCAACCACTTCCCGAGGACTGGCAGCGCGGCCTGGTGATCGTCGCGCATCCCGACGACATCGAGTACGGCACCGCGGCGGCCGTGGCCCGCTGGACCGGGCAGGGCAAGGACATCAGGTATGTGCTGGCCACCCGCGGTGAGGCGGGCATCGCCGGGCTGTCGCCGGCCGAATCGGGCCCGCTGCGCGAGGCCGAGCAGATCGCGGCGTCCGAGGCGGTCGGGGTCGGACAGGTGGAGTTCCTCGGGTATCCGGACGGTCGCCTCGAGCCGACACTGGAGTTGCGCCGCGATCTGGCCGCGGCCATCCGGCGGCACCGGCCGGAGATGGTGGTGCTGTTCAACTTCGGGGACACCTGGGCACCCGGGATGGTCAACAGCGCCGATCATCGTGCCGTCGGGCGGGCCGCGCTGGACGCGGTCTCCGATGCGGGCAACGAGTGGATCTTCCCGGAGATCGCCGATCTGTCCCCGTGGAACGCCCGGTGGGCGGCCGTCGCCGGGCCGGTCGCCGACCACGCCGTCGATGTGGGTGACACCCTCGATGCCGCCCGGGCCTCGCTGACCGCACACCGCCGGTACCTGGAGGTGCTGGCCCCGGACGAACCGGTGGAGCGGCAGGTGGCGGCGATCATCGAGATGACCTGTGGCCCCAAGGGGGACTTCCCGGCCGAGCACGCCGTCGGCTTCGAGCTGTTCACCTTCGGCGGCTGAACCCGCGGCGGCACTGCCGCCCGAATCGGCGGATGTGGCACCCTGGGGCGCATGCGAATAGCCGTGGTTGCCGGTCCGGACCCCGGGCATGCCTTCCCCGCGATCGCACTGTGCCTGCGGTTGCGGGATGCGGGTGACGAACCGGTGCTGTTCACCGGGCCGCGCTGGATCGACGCCGCGCGGGACGCCGGAATCGGGGTGCGGCGACTCAAGGGCCTGGCCCCGCGCCCGGTGGACGACGATGCCGACGCCGGGCAGCGTATCCATCAGCGGGCCGCCCACATCGCCACCGAGATCCTGCCGGACCTGGGGGCGATGCTGCCGGAACTGGTCGTCTCCGATGTGCTCACCGCGGGGGGCGGGATGGCCGCCGAAAAACTCGGGGTGCCGTGGGTGGAGCTGTCGCCGCATCCGCTGTACCGGCCGTCCAGGGGGCTGCCGCCGATCGGCAGCGGCCTCGCTCCCGGTCGTGGCTGGCGGGGCCGGTTGCGCGATCACACCCTGCGGGCAATGACCGCACGGGCGGTACGGATCGGGGAGCGGCAACGGTCCGCCGCCCGTTCCGGTATCGGCCTGCCCGCGGCCGATCCGGGGCCCGCCGCGCGCTTGATCGCCACCTTGCCCGCCCTGGAGGTGCCGCGTCCCGACTGGCCGGACAACACCCATGTGGTCGGGCCGCTGCTGTGGGAGCCCACCGATGCCGTGCTCGTCCCGCCACCCGGCGACGATCCGCTCGTCGTCGTGGCTCCGTCGACCGCCCATACCGGGGTGCACGGGATGGTGGACACCGTCCTGAACGCCCTGGACGGGGCGGGCGTGCGGGTGGCGATCTCGATGCTCGACGCCCCGCCCGCCGACCTGCCGCCCTGGGCGGTGGCGGGCCTGGGCCGGCAGGACGAACTGCTCGGACACGCGGACCTGGTGATCGGCGGCGGCGGGCACGGACTGCTGGCGAAGGCCCTGGGCTCCGGAGTTCCGGTGGTGACCGTCCCGGGTGGCGGTGACCAATGGGAACTGGCCAATCGTGCAGTGCGGCAAGGGAGTTCCCTGCTGGTGCGGCCACTGACCGAGGAGGCCGTGCGGACCGCGGTACAGACGGTGCTCGCCGATTCCGGGTACACCGCGGCAGCGCGGCGGGCGGCCGCCGGAGCGCGGGAGGTGGCCGATCCGGTCGCGATCTGCCACGGTGCGGCGACGTCGGTCCCGGTCCGCTGACGCCCGGCCCCTGTGCGGGCCCGCGGGACGCGAGTATTCTGGCGGCGTGCGGTTGACCGAGTTCCGAGAGCTGATGCACACCGAGTTCGGCCCGGCTCGCGCGGATGCGCTGCTGGTCGATCACGTGAGCCGGGCACTGGGCGGACGTACCGGTGCGGCGGCGATCGAAGCGGGGACCGATCCCCGGGAGGTGTGGCGCGCGCTGTGCGCCGAGTTCGACGTCCCCCGAATCCGATGGTGAGCCGGCGATGACCGTCACGGCGGCCGGACCGTTCGCGCAGGCACTCGCCGCGCGGGTCGCCGCCGTGGCACCGCACGGGTTCACCGGGCACCGGCGGCACGGGGTCGAGCTGATGCTGCTCGGCCGCTACGCCGAGGCCCTCGACAGCCTGGATCACGCGCTCGAACTCGTCGACACCGAGCAGCGCCGGATCTCGGTGTGGATCAACCTCGCCGAGGTGTATCACGCCCAGGGCGATTTCGAGGCCGCCGAGACGCTGTACCGGCGGGCGCTGGCCGCCGCCCGGGACACCGATCCCGAACTGGTGTCGTTCGCCGCCCAGCAACTCGGCCGGGCGCTGGCCGAGCAGCACCGCCCCGACGAGGCGCGGCCGCTGCTGATCGAGGCGCTGCGGAACCGGGTCGCCGAAGGCGACGCCGAACTGATCGAATCCTCGTGGACCGCGCTGCGGCAACTGCCCGGCCCGGCGCGGCCGCTGCCCCCCGAGATCGCCGCGTACGTGGACGCCGACGCGGTCTGGTCCACCGCACACGAGGGCCGCAGCGGTGGTGTCGTGCGGATCGGCGACCGGTACTGGTGCAAGACCGGTCCGGTGGCTGCCGCCGAATACCACCGGTCGAGCTGGTTACGGGACCACGGTATCGCGGTTCCCGACATCGTCGCCGCGGTGACCCGGCCGGGCGAGGAGATGCTGCTGCTCGCCGATGCCGGGGTCCCCAGCCTGGCGGCGGCACCCGGTGCTTCGCCGGGCACAGTACTGGGCGGTGTGCTGCGCCGGCTGCATGCGCTGCCGGTCGCGGACTGCCCGTTCGACGCCGGGCCGGAGGTGCTGCTGCGCCGGGCCCGGCGCCGTGTCCTCGAGGGGCTCGTGGATACCGGCGACTTCGATGCCGACCATCGGCACCTGACCCCGGACGAGATCCTGGAACGACTGCTCGAGCACCCGCCGGTGCCGACGGATCCGGTGGTCACCCACGGTGATTTCACCCCGGCGAATGTGCTCGTCGACGGTCGCCTGCTCGACACCGGTGCGCTGGGTGTCGGGGACCGGCATCGTGATCTCGCGCTGGCGGAGCGGGAGCTGCGGGAGGAGTTCGGGGCGGCCGAGGTGGCCGCCTGCTACGCGGCCTACGGGCCGTTCCGGCCCGATCCGGACCGGTTGGCGTACTACCGGCTGCTCGACGAACTGTTCTGATGCAGCGCGTAGTGGCGGGCGGCCTTGGTCCGGTTGCCACAGCTGGCCATCGAATGCCAGCGGCGCGCCCCGTTCTTGGACGTGTCGTAGAAGAACAGCACGCATTCCGGATGTGCGCACTGGCGGATCCGGCCGGGGGAGCGTTCGAGCAGGTCGAGCAGGTCCGCGGCGGCCAGCCAGCCCGGTAGCCGGGTCGGATCGGCTTCGGGGATGTCGACCGGACCGGCGGTGGTGAGCGCGCGGCGGATCCGGCCCTCCGCGAGGACGGCGTCCAGGGCCTGGGCCCGGGCGGGGTCGATGCTGAGGGCATCGCCGTCCAGGTGGGTGACCACGTCGTAGATGGCGTCGCGGGCGGTGCGCAGCGCGGCCAGGGTGGCCGGGCTCACCTCGGCGCGGTCGGTGAGTCCGTTCGTATCCAGCCAGATGCGCAGGCCGGCCACATCACCGAGCAGGTCTCGGATGCCGCCGGAGTTCCATCGCGTGTTGAGCAGGTCCAGGGCGAGGGGTTCGCCGAGGTGGGGACGGGGATCGGCCATAGCTGAGGTTAACCACCTCCGATCAGGTGTTTCCGGGACGGGTCTCCATTCTAACCGGGTAAATTCATTTAGAGGGTTGACGACGGTCGTGCGGGATGGCAATCTACTAACCAGTCAACCGGAATAGCCGGTTGGACGACGAGGAGGACACCATGACCGCACCGCAGCCGGCTCCCGGGCACATCGGGCTCAATGTCACCGATCTCACCCGTTCGGTCGAGTTCTACCGGCGAGCACTGGGTTTCGAGCAGCTCGGCGCCAGTACCGAAGGGGAGCAGCGGTTCGCATTCCTCGGTGCCGACGGTGAGCTCCGGATCACCCTGTGGCAGCAGAGCGACGGCGCATTCTCGCCGAAGACTCCGGGCCTGCATCATCTTTCGTTCCAGGTCGACACCGTGGACGAAGTGCGGGCGGTGGAGTCGGTCCTGAAGGAGCTGCAGGTGGAATTCGCCCACGACGGGGTCGTGGCCCACGGCGAGGGCGCGGCCTCCGGCGGCATCTTCTTCGCCGACCCGGACGGCATCCGGCTCGAGGTGTACGCACCCAGTGGTGCCGAGACCGCACCGGCGCCCAGTGGTTCCGCCCCCACCTGCGGCTTCTTCTGAGCAGGAGACAACGGAAAACGACGAGACGAGGAGGTCGCGGTGGCTGTGTTCCATGCCGGTGAACTCGCAGTGCAGCAACGGATGGGTCAGGCGGAGATTGCCGCGCGGGTCGGGCGGTCCATCCGGGCCGAGATCCCCGCCCCCGCCGCGGCCTTCCTCGCGGCACAGCCGATGCTGGTGCTCGGTGCGGCCGACCGGGCGGGGCAGGTGTGGGCGAGTCAGCTCGTCGGCCTGCCCGGTTTCGCCCGGGTGACCGGCACCCGCACCATCGAGGTGGCGGCCCGGCCCGCGGCCGCCGACCCGCTGGCGGAGGTGCTGGCCGAGGCGGCCCCGGTCGGCATGATCGCCCTGCAACCGCAACGCCGGCGGCGAATGCGGGTCAACGGGCGGTCGACACCGACCGACGACGGCATCCACCTCACCGTCGACCAGGTGTATTCGAACTGCCCGAAGTACATCTCCCGGCGCGAGATCGACGAGTGGGCCGCGGCCCGCACGCCGGCGGTGCGGCACGGCGTCGCACTCGACCCGGCCGAACAGGCGGCCGTGGCCGCGGCCGACACCTTCTTCATCGCAACGATCGCCGAGGCCGGCGCCGACGCATCCCATCGCGGTGGCAATCCGGGCTTCCTGGAAGTGTTGTCGCCGACCCGGTTGCGCTGGCCGGACTATCAGGGAAACTCGATGTTCCAGACCCTCGGCAATATCCACACCGACCCGCGGTGTGGTCTCCTGATCCCGGACTGGCGGACCGGAACCACCCTGCAACTCACCGGCACCGCCCGGCTGGACTGGGACCCGGCACATTTCGGCACCGCCGGCCAGTGCGCCGTCATCTTCGACATCACCGAAGTACGGGCGACCACCGACGCCGCGGTGCTGCGCTGGGGGCCGGCCGAACTCTCCCCGGCCAACCCCGCAATCTGAACCTATTCGAAAGGACCGACCACCATGCGACCACCACTGCCACCCTTCGACGCCGACTCGGCCCGCGCCAAAGTGCGTGCCGCCGAACATGCCTGGAACACCCGCGACCCCGAACGCGTCGCCGCCGCCTACACCGAGGACTCGGTCTGGCGAAACCGCGACGAGTTCTTCACCGGTCGCGCCGCCATCGTCGACTTCCTCACCCGGAAGTGGGCGAAGGAAAACGGTTACGCCCTGCGTAAGGACCTGTGGGCCTTCCACGACAACCGCATCGCCGTCCGGTTCCAATACGAATGGCACGACGACACCGGGCGGTGGTGGCGCAGCTACGGCAACGAACAGTGGGAGTTCGCGCCGGACGGCCGGATGTCCCGCCGGGAGGCCAGCATCAACGACGTCCCGATCGACGAGTCGGAGCGCCGCATCCACGGTCCCCGCCCGGACGGCGACGAAACCCCGCTGCCGCAGCAGTAGCGATCCGCACCGCTGCGTCCCGCGGCATACCCGAGTCGGGCCCGATGCCTGTTGGAGGGGTCGGGCCCGAGCGGGCCGGCGGCCGGTGGTCGACCGATCCGCGGGAAACGGGGGAGGCGGCCCGCCGCCGGGCAGCAACCACCGCGTCCCGGACGCCGCTGCTCTGCTGCCGGTGCTACCGCGGTTGCCCCGGAGTCAGCGCGCTTCCGGTCGGTGTGTCTCGTACATCCGGAATGCGACGGCGGCGGCCGAGATGGCGCTGACCGCCACGGCCGCCCAGACGGCGGCGGTCAGGCCCAGGCTATCCGCGACAAGGCCACCGAGTACCGCGCCGACCGCGTAGCCGAGGTCCCGCCAGACCCGGTAGACGCCGACGGAGCGGCCGCGCCAGGCCGGGTGGGCGACGTCACCGATGACGGCCAGCAGGGTGGGATACACCATCGCGGTGCCGAGTCCGAGCAGGATGGTGCCGGCGGCCCACCCGGGAAAGTCGTGCGATGCAGCGATCACCGCGAGTGCCGCCGCCTGGACCGCCATCCCGCCGACGATCAGCCGTTTGCGTCCGATCCGGTCCGACAGGGCGCCGGTGACCAACTGCCCGATGCCCCAGACACCGGGGTAGAGGGCGAACAGGAAACCGATCCGGCCGACCGACAGATCGGCCGTCGCGAACAGCAACGGGAACAGTCCCCAGGCGAGACCGAAGTTGAGGTTGTTGACCAGCCCGGCCTGGCTGGCCGAGGACAGTGCCGGTTCGGTCAGGCTGGTCCGGATCGCGATCTGCCGGTCGGTGAGGTCGGCGTGCAACCGGGCGGGTCCGGGCGGGTGCTGCCGGGCTTCCAGCAGCGCGTGGTCCCGTGTCTCCCGGACGAATACGCCGGAGATCAGCAGTGCGAGTGCGGCGTAGGCGAGGCCGAGCAGGAACGGCGCCGGTCGCAGTCCGTACTGCTCGGCCAGGTAGCCCGCCACCAGCGAACTGACCGCGACGGCGCCGTACCCGGCCGCTTCGTTCAGACCCATGGCGAGCCCGCGCCGCGCCGGGCCGACGAGATCGATTTTCATGACCACGGTGGTCGACCAGGTCAACCCCTGGTTGGCACCCAGGAGAACATTGGCCGCCACCACCCAGCCCCAGCCGGGCGCCGCGATCAACATCACCGGCACCGGCAGGGCCAGCAGCCAGCCGATCAGCAGCACCGGTTTGCGCCCGTACCGGTCGGCGAAGGTGCCCGCGACGTAGTTGGCGACCGCCTTGGTGATGCCGAAGGCGGCTACGTAGGTGAAGATGTAGGTGTAGCCGGTGAGGCCGAACTCCGCTTCTGCCAGCAGCGGAAGTACCGTCTGCTGCTGGCCGACCATGCCGCCGACCAGTGCATTCACCGCGACCAGCAACGTGAACTGTGCGAGATTCGCCCGCAGCCCGAGAACCGGTGGGCGGGTGGTGGTGCGCAGCGTCATCGCTCGCGCACCAACTGTGTGCCGGTGGCGTGGGCGTAGTCGGCCGGGCCGCCGTCCAGTACGTCGATATCGGTGTGCCCGGCACGGGCCAGGAACCCGGCCGCGCTCATGGCCCGTTCGCCGTGCCCGCACAGCACCAGGACCGGACCGTCCGGCAGCTCGGGCACTTCGACCGGCAGGGCGCCCAATTCGGTATGCCGGGCGCCCGGCACGTGGCCGGTGGCGAACTCGTTGCGTTGCCGGATGTCGAGCACGGTGCGCTGCGGGCGGCCGGTCAGGGCTGCGGCCGGCACCAGGCGAACCGATGCCGCATCGATCCGGCCGGTCCAGCCGGTGATACCGCCGGCCAGTTCCCCGGCGAGCAGGTCCACTCCCACTTTCGCTGCCGCCCAGGCGATATCGTCGGCGCTCTGGGCGGGGTCACGCACGATCACGATCGGTCGGTTCGGATCAGTGAGCCAGCCGAGCCAGGTGGCGAAGACCGGGCGCAAGGTGATCGAGAGCGCGCCGGGGATGTGTCCGGCGGCGAAAGCGGCCGGTTCGCGGACATCCACGATCTGTGCGCCCGCTGCGACGAGGTCCGCCACCCGGGCGCCGGTCAGCTCCGGCAGCTCCGGGGTGCGGACCGACGGTCCCCGGTGGTTGATCTCGGCCAGCCGCAGGAAGTAGTCGGGGAAGGTACCGAGCGAGGCGAGCAGTGCCGTCACGAATGCGTCTTCACCGTCGACCTGCAGTAGCGGATTGGTGGCCCGCTCCCTGCCGATCGTGCTGACCCGCTCACCCTCCGGCGCGGACGAACAGAACGACCCGGCGCCATGGGTGGGCCAGACCGGAGTGTCGTCGGGGAGCTGCATCAAGCGCTGCAGCGAATGATATTGGGCGCATGCCAGCGGCACGGTCTGCTCGGCCGATACGAGATCGGTGCGGCCGGCGGTACCGACCATCAGCGATCCGCCGGTGAACACCCCGAGGAGCCGGGTGTCGTCGTACAGCAGATACGACAGATGCTCCGGGGAATGTCCGGGTGTGAACAGTGCTTCGAGGATGAACGGGCCGAGTTCGATCCGGTCGGTGTCGCGTAGTGCGGTCACCGGGAAGTCTCGCGGGCCGACATCGGGCGCGAGCACGGTGGCTCCCTCGGTCTCGGCGAGATCGCGCACGCCGGAGATGAAATCGGCGTGCAGGTGGGTCTCCACCGCATACGCGATGTGCAGACCCCGCCGCCCCGCTTCGGCGCGGACCTCGCGCAGGTCGCGTTCGGGGTCGAGCACCATGGCGCGGCCGTCGCCGAGGTCCAGCAGATAGGTCGAATTGCCCCAGTCCCTCGTCGACGACGGGGATCAGCGAGAGGTCGGTCGGCATGACGTGCTCCTGCGTAGGTAGATAATCCAATAAACCATGGAATAATGTCTGATAGTATTCCATGGGAAGATGGATTATCAAGAGGGTGGTTACGCCGTCCCGGATGATCGGAGGAGAAGATGGCTGCGGGGAAACGGGTCGCCAAGTCGGCGCTCTACGACAGCTTTGCCGTCAGCGGGAAAGCGCTGAGCAGCGGGAAGCGTCTCGAACTGCTCGACCTCCTGGCCCAGGGGGAGCGAACGGTGGAAGCACTGGCGAAAGCCGCAGGCCTGAACCTCACCACCGCCTCGGCGCATCTGCAGACGCTCAAACAGGCCGGATTCGTCGCGACCCGCCGCGAGGGTGTCCGGATCCATTATCGGCTCGCCGGGGACGACGTCGCCGAGCTGCTGGTCCTGCTGCGCAGGGTTGCCGAGACCCATCAGGCTGCGGTCGGGCCCGCCCGCGAGGCATACCTGGGGCCGGCCGCCGACGCCGAGTTCACCCGCGAGGAGCTGATCGCGCGGAGCAAGGCGGGCGAGATCGTCGTGCTCGATGTGCGCCCCGTCGAGGAGTACCGGGCCGGGCACATCCCCGGTGCCGTGTCTATCCCGGTTGCCGAACTGGCCGACCGAGTCGGCGAGCTGCCCGCCGAGACCGACATCGTGGTCTACTGCCGCGGCGAATACTGCGCGCTCGCCTACGACGCGGTGCGGCTGCTCGACGGCCACGGTCGTCGAGCCGTTCGCCTGCACGACGGCATGCTGGAGTGGCGTCTGGCCGAGCTACCCGTCGAGACCGCCGATCCGAATTTCGCGTGACCGGAACCGCGGCGGCCGCAACGCGCCGTCGGCGATCGATACGCGGCCGGGTCCGCGTACAGAAACGAGCACCATGAGCACCACCGTCGCCCTGTCATCGGACCTGGCCCGCGTACAGCGCCGTACCCTGCGGGTGCTGGTCGCCGCGCAGATCCTGTCCGGCGCCGGGCTGGCCGCCGGAATCACCGTCGGCGCCCTGCTGGCGCAGGACATGCTCGGCTCCACCGGACTGGCCGGATTGCCGAGTGCCCTGTTCACCATCGGATCGGCCGCCGCGGCGGTGACGGTCGGACGGATCTCCAGCAGGGCGGGGCGGCGCACCGGGCTCGCGCTGGGTTATCTGACCGGAGCGTCGGGCAGCTTCGGCGTGGTCGTCGCCGCGGTCGTCGACAATGTCGCCCTGCTGTTCGCCTCGTTCCTGGTCTACGGTGCGGGCACCGCCACCAGTCTGCAGGCCCGCTATGCCGGTGCCGACCTCGCCCGACCCGCCCATCGGGCCCGCGCCATCAGCACCGTCCTGGTCGCGACGACCGTCGGCGCGGTGGCCGGACCGAACCTGGTGACCCCGATGTCGGACCTGGCCCGGTCCTGGGGTATCCCGGAACTATCGGGGCCGTTCGTGCTCTCCGGCCTGGCCTACGGGCTGGCCGGACTGGTGCTGTGGGTGCTGCTGCGACCCGATCCGCTGCAGGTGGCCCAGACCCATCCGGTGGCCCCGGACACCGAACCCACCGGCGACACCTACACACCGTCGGCCACCGGAACCTGGTCGGCGCCGGTTGTGCTCGGCGCCACCGTGATGGTGCTGACGCAGTTGGTGATGGTCGCCGTCATGACGATGACCCCGATCCACATGCAGCAGCACGGCCACACCGTCGGCGCCGCCGGACTCGTGATCGCCGTCCACGTCGCTGGCATGTACCTGCCCTCACTGCTCTCCGGCGCCCTCGTCGACCGTTTCGGCGCGGGCCGCGTCGGCGTCGCCGCGGCCGCCACCCTCGTCGCGGCAGGGGGCGCCGCCGCACTCGCTCCGCCGTCCTCGGTCGCCGCCCTGGCCGTGGCGCTCGGCCTGCTCGGCCTCGGCTGGAACCTCGGCCTGATCTCCGGAACCACCATGCTCACCGAAACGGTGCCACCGGCCACCCGCGCCCGCACCCAGGGCACCGTAGACCTGTGCATCGCGCTCGCCGGCGCGGGCGGCGGCCTGGGCTCCGGCATGGTCGTCGCCGCCACCGATTATCCGGGGCTCGCGCTCCTGGGTGCCGCGATCTCCCTCGCAATCGTTCCTGTGCTGGCCGTCGCCGGTCGGCGGCATGCTGTGCGGCAGTGATGGTGTGGAGTTCTCAGCGAACCGGCTGCCGGCGGTGCTGACTCGCCGCATCGCGGCAGCGCGCCGGGCGCGAAGTGACGGCACACTGAGCTATCTGGAGGCCGGAATCGGTGTGATGGAGTAGCTCTGACCAATTGAGCAGCCCGCGGTGGATGGATTCCGGTTTGCCGCGCGTACTCGCATCCGGTCGTGTCGCGGTCGTCATCTTCGGTCCAGTTCGGTGGTCACGATCGTGAGTGCGTCGCCGGGCGGGCAGCCGCGTCGGGTCAGGAGGCCGGTCAGGCGTCGTAGCGTGGTGATGCGGTCGATGTCGGTGGGTAGCGTCCGGATCTTGCGGCGGATCAGGGCTACGGCAGCGTCGTCGGTGATCGTGGCGGACCGGTCACCAGGGGTGGACGACTCATGCGGTGCCGATGCCGCAGGTTCTTCGGCACCGCGGGCTGCGGCGAGTTCTGTTTCGACGACGGAATACGCGGTGGCCGGATCGTAGCCGCGGCGGGCCAGCATGCCGGTGAGGCGGCGGATGGCTGTGGGGCGGGGTAGGCCCGGCGGCAGGGTGCGGAGTTTGCGGCGGACCAGGTCGGCGGCGACTTCGGGGGAGCGGTCGGGGCGGGCCGGTGCGGGCCGGGTTGCGCTGTCTGCCGGGGTGGTGTCGGAATCCGGTGCCGGATCGGGGAGTTCGGCGGTGACCAGTGCGTGTGCGGCGGCCGGAGGAAAGCCGCGGCGGGTGAGCAGGCCGGTCAGGCGGCGGAGGGTTGCCGTGCGGTCGAGGCCGGTCGGCAAGGTGCGTAGTTTGCGGCGGACGAGGTCGGTGGCCGCATCTTCGGTGAGGCCCGGCCGCCGGGTGGGGTTCGGGGATTCCTGGGCCGTCGATGCGCTGCCGCGGATGGGGCGATCCGGGGCCGGGGGCGGGACCTGGGGTGCGGCGGCGAGTTCGGTGGTTACCGCGGCGAATGCGGTGGACTGGTCGTAGCCGCGGCGGGCCAGCATGGCGACGAGGCGGCGCAGGGCGCGGTCGCGGTCGAGGTCGGCGGGGAGGCCGGCCAGTTTGCGGCGGACCAGGTCGCGGGCGCGGAACTCCTCGTCGGCGTCGGTGATCCGGGAGAGAGCGGTCTCGATCAGGTCGGGGGCGATGCCCTTGTCGCGCAGTTCCCGCTGCAGGGTTTTGCGGCCGCGGCCGGAGTAGGTGTGCCGGGAATGTACCCACTGATCGGCGAAGGCGGCATCGTCGACCAGGCCCACCTCGGTGAGGCGGTCCAGGGCGCGAGTGATGATCGTGGGGTCGAAACCGCGGTCGGTGAGGCGACGGTCCAGTTCGGCGCGGCTTCGGGCGCGGACGGTGAGCAGGCGCAGGCAGACGTCCTTGGCCTGTTCGACCGTTCCGGCCCCGGACGTGCCGCGGCGTTCCCGCCGAGAACTGTCGGACGCAGGGTCGGCGGTACCGGGCACCGATCCGGCTTCCTCCGGTGCCCGGCGGCGTTCTTTCCGGCGCCGGGAGGTCCCGGCCGGGCGGCCGCGCTGCGGATCGCGGGCACCCGGCCGGGGCTCCAGGATGTTCGCGCCGGCCGAACCACCTTCGGTCACGCGAACGGGATCCGGATCCCGCCGGGCAGGCGGGGATCCGGTGGTCGAGAGCTCCCCGGGAACCGTGATGCCGCGTTGCTCCAGTTGCCGGCGCATATCGGCAACCGGGTCGGCCGGCCGGTCCGGGGAGGTACGGCGCGCGCCTCGGGCCGAGGCGCGGCCGCGTGGGAACCCGGAGTGATCCGGTTCCGGGGCTTCCGGCTCAGAAATCGGCCGGCACCTCGTCTTCGGCGGTCACATCCGCGCCGATCCCGAGCTTCTCCTTGATCTTCTTCTCGATCTCGTCGCGGATATCGGTGTTCTCCAGCAGGAACTTCCGGGCGTTCTCCTTGCCCTGCCCCAGCTGATCGCCCTCGTAGGTGTACCAGGAGCCGGACTTGCGGACGAAGCCGTGCTCGACACCCATATCGATGAGCGAGCCCTCCTTGGAAATGCCGTGACCATAGAGAATGTCGAACTCGGCCTGCTTGAACGGCGGGGCGCAGTTGTGCACGACAACGTCTTCGGCGACGAGGTTGTGCAGCTCTTCGACTTCGACATCGAAGGTACGAACATGCTTGGCCGGGAGGATCTCGCGAATCGGGCTGTAGCGCACCTCTTCCGCCAAGACGCCGTGCAGGAACTCGTCGTCGAGCGCATCGGCGAGTTTTTGCACTCGGTCACGACGAAGCCGGCTCGCGCCGAGTACCTGCTTCATGCCGCCTCGTGGGTTCCCGGCCCCGGCTCCGATTATCGCCGCCGCCTCATGCGGGGTGACGCCTCGCTCTTCGAGGTAGTTGAGCACTGCGCCGAAAACGTCCGCCGAGAGGTATACCGCCTGCGAGCCGCGGCGTCGTCCCTGCATCTCCTCGATGGCCTTGACGAGCACCTGACCACGCGGACCCCACATGGGAACTGCGTTAGCGTAGGCGACCACATTGTCCATACCGGAAATGCGGACCTCGAACACCTGACGCTTGGACTGGACTCGCCGTCCATTGACCAAGCTCGGCCGCTTCCCTGTCGGATCGTAGTTGCGCACCGTGCTGACGATTCCGAACCGCAGCAGCAGCCAGTGAATCTGGTGCGCGAGCTGTTCCGAGGTCGTGGTGTGGCCCACGCGCAGGGCGCCGGTCTGCTCCCGGCTTACCCAGCCATCGGACTCGAGGAGGCCGAACAGGAGGTTACCGATGACCTCAGCGGAGGTCTCCTCGTCGAAGAATGCCTCCGGAATGGTCTTCTCCCAGGCGAGCTTGCCATGAATTCCCATTCGGCGGCACAATTCGAGTACGCCGTTCTTCTCACCGGGCCGGTGAGAGAGGGCGAGGGAAAGCCGGCCTTGTGGATGGGCTGCACAGCCGAGGGTTCCCGAAATCTGTGCAACATCCTCCAGCAGATCCGGTTCCACATTTATGAAGTTGATCGGGGTCTTGCCGCCGACGTAGCCGTCGCCGATCAGGTAGCCGAGGAGGCGGGCGTGATCTGCGGGCACCGGTTGGGCATCACCGAAACCACCGAAGCGGCGCGGCTGCGCGACGCGGTCACCGGCGCGGAGGGTTCCGGCCTGCTGCCAGCCGTGTTCGGTCAGGATCTTGTGGTCCGGCGTGGCCCACAGTGTGGTGTCACCGGCGATGCGCAGGCCGATCACTTCTTGTTCGCCCTGGTCGAACCAGGAGACCACTCGGCGAGAGTGGAGGATTCCGTTCTTGTCGGCGGCGGCTACGTGGATCGGGAGGCGATTGTCGACTACGTCCTCGATCCGATGTGTGATTCCGGTGACTGGATCGGTGATTCTCGACCCTTCGGCGAGGCACTTGTTTTTAACGATCTTTACGCGGGTTCGGTTTCCTACGGCGTCGCTTCCGTCTTTGAGGGTTTCAATTCTCCGCACATCCAAACGGACGGAAGCATAGAACTTGAGCGCTTTACCACCCGTCGTCGTTTCAGGACTTCCGAACATGACCCCGATTTTTTCCCGGAGCTGATTGATAAAAATTGCGGTGGTGCCGGAATTGCTCAGCGCACTCGTCATCTTGCGCAATGCCTGGCTCATCAGGCGGGCCTGCAGGCCGACGTGGCTGTCGCCCATTTCGCCCTCGATCTCGGCGCGGGGGACCAGGGCGGCGACGGAGTCGACGACGATGATGTCGATGGCGCCGGAGCGCACCAGCATATCGGCGATCTCCAGGGCCTGTTCACCGGTATCGGGCTGGGAGACCAGCAGGGCATCGGTGTCGACGCCGAGTTTGCGGGCGTACTCGGGGTCGAGGGCGTGCTCGGCGTCGATGAACGCCGCGACACCGCCGGCGGCCTGCGCATTGGCGACGGCGTGCAGGGCGACGGTGGTCTTACCCGACGATTCCGGGCCGTAGATTTCGACGATGCGGCCGCGCGGCAGCCCGCCGATGCCGAGGGCGACATCCAGCGCGACGGACCCGGTCGGAATGGCCGACACGGGCTGGCGGGACTCCTCGCCGAGGCGCATGACCGCGCCCTTGCCGAAGCTCTTCTCCACCTGCGCGAGGGCCAGCTCGAGGGCCTTGTCGCGGTCGTGGACCTGTGGTGCCATGTCCGGTTCCCCTTTTCGACGGGTCTGGTTGTTCCTTGGTTGGCGCCCACATTAGAGCCCGGCACCGACAACTTCCGCGGCCCACATTAGCCGAACAGGTGTTCGAGTCAAACACCTGTGCCGGGACACGCCGGGCGGCGGCGGGACGGCCGAATGTCCCGGTCGGCGCGGCGGGACCGGCGGCCGGGTGCTCAGCGCGCCGGACGAATCCCTGTGCCGCAGGCGGATTCGTGCGACACTGGCCCGCGACGACACCGGTCGGGGAGGTGTGGCACTGGACGCCCTGTGGAACTACCTGGTGACCCGCCGCGAGCAGCTCGCGGTGGATTCGTATCTGCATGTCTCCGCCGTGGTGCAATCGCTGGTCATCGCCACCCTGATCGCGGTGCTGATCGGCGTGCTGGTCTACCGCAGTCCCTTCGGTTCGGCGGCGGCCACCGCGGCAGCGAGCGCCGTGCTCACGGTGCCGTCGTTCGCGCTGCTGGGCTTGCTGATCCCGGTGCTGGGCCTGGGGGTGGGGCCCACGGTGACCGCGCTGGTGATCTACGCGCTGCTGCCCATCCTGCGGAACACCATCGTCGGGCTGGGCGCAGTCGACCCGGCCGTGGTCGACGCGGCCCGGGGCGTGGGCATGAACCGTCTCCGGGTGCTCGCCGCGGTGGAACTGCCGCTGGCTTGGCCAGCGATTCTGGCCGGGGTGCGGATCAGCGCCCAGATGATCATGGGCATCCTGGCGCTGGCCGCCTACGCCAAGGGGCCCGGCCTGGGCAATGTCATCCTGTCCGGCCTGGCCCGGGTGGGCAGCCCGAATGCGCTACCGCAGGCGCTGACCGGCACGGTGCTGGTGATCATCCTGGCGCTGCTGCTGGATGCCGCGCTGGCCCTCCTCGGACGATTCACGACCTCGAAGGGGATCCGTTGAGCGACATCGCGACCAGTTCATCGTCGGCCGCCGTCTCCGGGGCGGAGATCGTGCTCGACGGGGTGACCAAATGGTATCCGGGGCAGGCGCAGCCGGCCGTGGACAACGTATCGATGACGATCCCGGCCGGGGAGATCGTGGTGCTCGTCGGGCCCTCGGGCTGCGGCAAGACCACCACGATGCGGATGATCAACCGGCTGATCGAGCCGACCTCGGGGACCATCACCATCGGCGGCCGCGATGTCACGGCCGTGGACCCGGACGAGCTGCGCCGCGGCATCGGATATTCGATCCAGCAGGCCGGGCTGTTCCCGCATCTCACCGTCGCGAAGAATGTGGCGACCGTGCCGGGGTTGCTCGGCTGGGACCGTGCCCGGATCGCGGCCCGCACCGACGAGATGCTCGCCCTGGTCGGGCTGGAACCGGACATCTACCGGCACCGGTTCCCGCGCCAGCTGTCCGGTGGCCAGCAGCAGCGGGTCGGCGTCGCCCGGGCCCTGGCGGCCGATCCGCCGGTGCTGCTGATGGACGAACCGTTCGGCGCCGTCGACCCGATCACCCGGGCCGCACTGCAGGACGAGCTGCTCCGGCTGCAGGCCGATCTCGGCAAGACCATCGTGTTCGTCACACACGACTTCGCGGAGGCGGTGAAGCTGGGTGACCGGATCGCCGTGCTCGGTGACCGATCGGCGATTCTGCAGTACGACACCCCGGCAGCGATCCTGGCGAATCCGGCCGACAGCACCGTCGCCGGTTTCACCGGCCGCAATGCCGCCCTCCAGCAGCTCACGCTCACCGGAATCGGCGATGTGGTACTCGGAGAGGTACCGGTGGCGACGGCGTCGGCGCCCGCGGCGGAACTGGCGGCAGCATTGCGGGAACGCCGGGCGCCCTGGGGGCTGATCGTGGACGAGCAGCGCCGTCCACTGCGCCGGGTCGGCCTCGACGATTTCTCCGGAGCCAAGACACTGCGCACCGTCGGCAGTCCGGTCGGCGCCGCGGTCTCCCGGGACGCCAGCCTGCAGGACGCCCTGGCCACCCTGCTCACCGATCCGTCCGGGACGGCCGTGGTCACCGATGCGCACGGCGCCTACGCCGGTGTGGTCACCGTGGACACGCTGATCGGTCATCTGGCCGCCGAACGTGATCTGCACACCAGCCCGCCCGAACCGCCCGGCCCGAGCTCCGGCACGTCGGCCACACCGCCGGACGTCGCTTCGCCCGATGCCCCACCGCCTGCCGACACCGCACCACCGGCCACGCAGCAGCCGAAGCGGACGCCGGATCCGGCAACCACCGGGGAATCGGACACCGCACCCGGTGGTGACCGCCCGGGGGCCGAGTCGTGACCGCCCCGGCGACCGCGGGCCGCACCACCGGAACGACCCTGTGGCGGGCCGAACATCTACGCCTGCTGATCCAGCCGGCCGTGGTACTGGTGCTCACCGCCGGAGTGCTGATCTGGGCATTGAGCCGGGAGCTGACCGCAACCCAGGAGGCCAGCCTCAGCCCGTCCGCCATCGCCGAGGCCACCTGGCAGCACATCCGGATCACCGCGGCCGTGGTGCTGATCGTGGTGGCCGTGGCGGTGCCGCTGGGCACCCTGCTCAGCCGGCCGCGGTATCGGCGGCTGGCGCCGGTATTCCTGGGCATCGCCAATGTCGGAGCGGCGGCACCGGCGATCGGCCTGATCATCCTGTTCTTTCTGATCACCCACCGCACCGGTTTCTGGATCGGCGTGCTGCCCATCGCGTTCTATTCGCTGCTGCCGGTGCTGCGCAACACCATCCTCGGATACCAGCAGGTGGATCCGGCGGTGATCGATGCCGGGCGCGGCCAGGGCATGCCGGCGGCGACGGTGCTGCGTCGCATCGAGTTTCCGCTCGCCGTGCCCTACATCCTGGCCGGGCTGCGGACGGCGCTGGTGCTGGCCGTCGGCACCGCGACCCTGGCGTTCCTGGTCAGTGCGGGTGGGCTGGGCATCCTGATCGACACCGGATACAAGCTGCGCGACAACGTCACCCTGGTGGTGGGTGCGGTCCTCGCGGTGGCGCTGGCGCTGCTGGTGGACTGGCTGGGCGCGCTGGCGGAACGCTACCTCGGGCCGAGGGGGCTGCGATGACCCACGTCGCTGCGATACGAAAGGCCGGCGCACCGCTGCTGATCGTGCTGGCACTGCTGCTCGCCGGCTGCGGTCTGCACTCCGGCTCGGCGGTGCCGCTGCGGGTCGGCCCCGGCAGCATCCGCCCGCTGCCGGAACTCGACGGCGTCACGGTCACGGTCGGTTCCAAGGACTTCACCGAACAGAACATCCTCGGCTACCTGATCGAGTTCGCGCTGACGGCGGCCGGCGCCGAGGTCCGCGATCTCACCAACATCCAGGGCTCCAACAGCCTGCGGGACGCGCAGCTGCACGGCCAGGTCGATATCGCCTACGACTACACCGGCACCGGCTGGGTGAACTATCTCGGCAACGAAACTCCGATTCCGGACGAACTCGAGCAGTTCGAGGCGGTGCGCGCCGCCGACCGGGCCGAACACGGCATGCTGTGGACGGCCCTGGCACCGATGAACAACACCTATGCGATCGCGACGAGCCGCCGGACCGCCGAACAGACCGGGGTGCGCACCATCTCCGACTACGCCGCCCTCCTCGCCGAGGACCCGGCGGCTGCCGCCACCTGTATGGGCACCGAGTTCAGCGTGCGCCGGGACGGCTTTCCGGGCCTGGCCGAGGCCTACGGCTTCGACGCCGGTGCCGTCACCACCCGGATCGTCCAGGATGCACTCGTCTATCAGGCGGTCGCCGATGCGACCGAATGCCGCTTCGGTTCGGTGGCCGCCACCGACGGCCGGATCCCGGCGCTGGACCTGCTGCTGCTGGCCGACGACCGGTCGTTCTTCCCGAAATACAACGCCGCCGTGGTGATGCGGGCCGATTTCGCCGAGGCGCATCCGCAGATCGCCGAGGTGCTCGCCCCGATCTCGGAGCTGCTCACCAACGAGACCATCACGGCGATGAACCGGCAGGTCGATGTGGAAGGTGGTGAACCGGCCGAGGTCGCCCGTGACTGGCTGGTCGAGGAGGGGTTCGTCACCGCCCGCTGAGCCCGACGCGCAGTCGATCCGCAGATTCGGCCGGTCCCCGGGGCTCGGGAGGATGATGGTGCGGCGGCGCGCCGACGGTGGGCATCCGGCACCACGGGTGGCCGCGGGAGACGACCGAGGAGCGCCATGACCATGCAGTTCCGGAACGTCACGGTCCTGGGAGCCGGTGTACTCGGCTCGCAGATCACCTATCAGAGCGCCTACAGCGGATTCGCGGTGACCTCCTACGACATCGACGAGGCGGCCGTCGCGGCGGGCCGGGAGCGGTTCGCCGACCTCGAACGCACCTATCGGAAGGAAGTGCCCGGCGCCGACGGTGCGAAGGTGGCCGCCGCGACCGCGTCGATCACCTCGACCAGTGATCTGGCGGCCGCGGTCGCCGATGCCGATCTGGTGATCGAGGCAGTGCCCGAGGTGCTCGAGCTGAAACGGGACGTGTATCGCCGCCTCGGCGAGCTGGCGCCCGAGCGCACGGTGTTCGCGACGAACTCGTCGACGCTGCTGCCCAGCGATATCGCCGACGCCACCGGACGCCCGGACCGGTTCCTGGCCCTGCATTTCGCCAACAAGATCTGGCAGTTCAACATCGCCGAGGTGATGGGCACCGACCGGACCGACCCGGCCGTGTTCGCCGCCGTGGTGGCGTTCGCGAAGCAGATCGGCATGGTGCCGATCGAACTGCACAAGGAGAAGGCCGGGTACGTGTTGAACTCGCTGCTGGTGCCGTTCCTCAACGCGGCCATGGGCCTGGCGGCCGGCGGTTATGCCGAGCCGCCGGCCGTCGACGAGACCTGGCGGATCTCCACCGGCGCGCCGATGGGTCCGTTCCAGTTGCTCGACATCATCGGCCTGACCACCCCGTACAACATCCTCGTGCACGGCGGGCCCGACGAACAGCATCTCGCGGAGTGGCTGAAGACGAACTACATCGACCAGGGCAAGCTGGGTGTGGCCACCGGCGCCGGGTTCTACACCTATTCGGCATAGCGGCCGGGCGATCAGGGTGACTTGGTGATATCCACCCCGGGTGCTGCGTCGATGTCCACCGATTCGGCCGGTACCGGGGCACCACCCTTGCGCCGGGTCCGGATCCGGCGTTCGACCCGGGTGGCGAGTTCCGACAGGGCCATATTGAGCGCGATCACGATGACGGCGACCACCAGCAGCGCCGGAATCGTGTTCCGCTCGGCCGCGCCCAGTTGCATACCGTTGCGGACGATCTCCTCATAAGTGATGACATAGCCGAGCGCGGAGTCCTTCAGTGCCACGACCATCTGTGAGATCAGCGCCGGCAGCATCAGGGTGATCGACTGCGGCAGCAGGATCAGGCGCATCAGCTGGCCCTTGCGCAGGCCGAGCGCGTAGGCAGCCTCGGTCTGGCCCTGCGGCAGCGACCGGATCCCGGCCCGGACGATCTCGGCGATCACCGAACCGTTGTAGATGGTCAGCGCGGTCACCACTGCGGCCAGCGACAGGTATTCCGGCTGCACGACCTGATAGGTGGAGAACACCGCGAACAGGAAGATCATCAGGATCAGCACGGGCACTGCGCGGGCGAACTCCACCACCGCGCCCGCCACCCATCGCACCCAGCGGTGCTCGGAGAGCCGGGCGATGCCGAAGATCGTGCCGAGCACCAGGGCGAATACGATCGACAGCGCCGCCGCCAGGAGAGTGCCCTGCAGGCCCGGCAGCAGGTAGGTGGTCCAGATGTCCGGGTCCAGGAACGGTGTCCACTTGTCCGCCTCGAACTGGCCCTTGTCGGCGAATCCGCGGTAGACGAACCAGACGGCGGCCGCCACCGCGGCCACCACGATCACGGAATAGACGGCGTTGCGTACCCGGGCGCGGGGGCCGGGCGCGTCGAAGAGAACCGATGCCGAGCTTTTCAACGGGCCACCTCGAATCGACGGGCAAGGTATCCGAACAGGAATCCGGTCGGCAGGGTCAGCACCACGAAGCCGAGCGCGAACACCGCACCGATCGGGATCAGCGCCGCCTCGACCTCCAGCATGTCCTTCATCAGCAGCGAGGCCTCCGCCACCCCGATGGCGGAAGCGACCGTGGAATTCTTCGTCAACGCGATCAGGACACTGCCCAGCGGTGCGATCACGGCCCGGAAGGCCTGCGGCAGCACGATGTAGCGCAGGTTCTGGGTGAATCCGAAACCGAGCGAGCGGCCGGCTTCGGACTGTCCGAGCGGGACGGTGTTGATGCCGGCGCGCAGCGATTCGCACACGAATGCGCCGGTGTAGACGCTCAGGCCGATCACGGCCCAGCGGAAGTTGTTCTGCGCCAGCGAGTCCGGCCCCTCGGCCGCCAGTACCAGGCCGAGCTGGGTGGAGACGCCGAGTGAACAGAACAGCAGGATCAGGGTCAGCGGGGTGTTGCGGAAGATGTTGACGTACGCCGCGCCGACCCAGCGGGCCACCGGGACCGGGGACACCCGCATCGCCGCGGTGACGGTGCCCAGGATCAGGGCCCCGATCGCCGACAGGACGGTGAGCTGGATGGTCACCCAGAACGCGTCGACGAGCTCGGTGTCGTACCGAGAGAGCAGATCGAACACGCCAGGCCTTTCGAGGAGAAGTAACGGAGCGGACGGATCACCGGGCCACCCCGCCGCCGGGCCGTGGCCATCGTGCGGCGGGGTGGTGCGGTATCGGAATGCGGAGTTGCGTCAGTACCGGTCGACGGAGGGGCCTTCCGGCGTCTCGTAGCTGGCGGCCTCACCGACGGTCTCCTGGAACGCCCGGTCCCAGCTGCCGTCGGCGATCATCTCCTCGATGGCGTCGTTGACCCGGCCGCGCAGTTCGTCGTCGCCCTTCTTCAGGCCGATGCCGTAGTTCTCCTCGGTGAACGGCTCACCGACCACCTTGTAGGCGCCCGGCGACTGCGAGGCGTAGCCGGCGAGGATGATGTCGTCGGTGGTCACCGCATCGATCGCGCCGCTGTCCAGGCCCTCGAGACACAGCGAGTAGGTGTCGTAGGTCTGCAGTTGGGTGTCCGGGAAGTTCTCCTCGATGTTCTTCGCCGGGGTGGAACCCGACACCGAGCACACCTTCTTTCCGGCGATATCGTCCGGTCCGGTGATGTCGTTGTTGTCGGACCGCACCAGCAGCGACTGCCCGGCCACGTAGTACGGCCCGGCGAAGTCGACCCGCTCCTTGCGCTGATCGGTGATCGAATAGGTGGCGACGACGAAATCGACCTGCCCGTTCTCGATCAGCGTCTCGCGCTGGGCCGACGGCGCCTCCCGGAAGGTGATGCCGTCCGGTGCCACCCCGAGCTTGTCCGCCACGTACTCGGCCACCTCGACGTCGAAGCCGGTGTAGGCGCCGTCCTTGGTGCGCAGGCCCAGACCCGGCTGATCGTATTTGATGCCGATGGTGAGCGTGCCCTCCTCGGCGTGCTCCAGGGCCGTCTTGTCGTCCCCGCCGCCGCAGGCGGCGACGGTGGCGACGGTCAGTGCCGCAGCGGCCGCCCCGACGCCGAGGCGGATCGCATGGTTGATCCTCATCGAGTTTCCTTCTCCCTCTCGTGGTGACCGGTTCACTCAGTGGCTCAGAATCTTGCTCAGGAAATCCTTGGCCCGGTCGGACTTCGGTGCCGTGAAGAATTCGTCCGGGGTGGCGTCCTCGACGATGCCGCCGTCGGCCATGAACAGCACCCGGTCCGCGGCCCGGCGGGCGAAACCCATCTCGTGGGTGACGACCATCATGGTCATGCCCTCCTTGGCCAGCGACACCATCACTTCCAGCACCTCGTTGACCATCTCCGGGTCGAGCGCCGAGGTCGGCTCGTCGAAGAGCATCACCTTCGGATCCATGGCGAGCGCCCGGGCGATCGCGACGCGCTGCTGCTGGCCGCCGGACAGTTGCGCCGGGTACTTGCCGGCCTGATCGGAGATGCCGACCCGATCCAGCAGGGCGAGTGCCTTCTCCCGGGCCTGCGGTTTGGCCAGTTTGCGGACCTTGACCGGTGCCAGCATCACGTTGTCCAGGATGGTCATATGGGCGAACAGGTTGAACGACTGGAACACCATGCCCACATCGGCCCGGAGTTCGGCCAGTGCCCGGCCCTCCGCGGGCAGCAGGACCCCGTCGACCGCGATCGATCCGGAATCGATCGTCTCCAAGCGGTTGATCGTGCGGCACAGCGTGGATTTCCCGGAGCCGGAGGGGCCGAGCACGATCGCCACCTGCCCGGCCGGGATCTCCAGGTCGATATCGCGCAGCACGTGCAACGGGCCGAAGTGCTTGTCCACGTGCTGTATCGAGATCATCGGTGGTACGGCGGCGGCCGCAGCGGCGGCGCCGGCATCCGCGGGCTCGGTCATGGTTGAAGACTCTAAGGGGAAGAGCCGGGATCGCGCTTCCTTCCCGGCACCCCGGCAGGCATGATCGGCGATCCGTCACACGCCTGTAACCTCTCGCTATCTCGTCGCGGCACCCCGGGCGGCTGCGGCCGGCGCCGGCCCGAGCCGTACCCTGGACGGGTGGATTCGAACGGTCAGCGCGGTGAGCACACCCGCAGCTACGAAGTCCGCACCTTCGGTTGCCAGATGAACGTGCACGATTCCGAACGTTTGTCCGGCCTGCTCGAGGACGCGGGCTATGTGAAGGCAGCGTCCGGCACACCCGCCGACCTGGTGGTGTTCAACACCTGCGCGGTGCGGGAGAACGCCGACAACAAGCTCTACGGCACCCTCGGGCATCTGGCGCCGATCAAGGCGGACCGGCCGGGCATGCAGATCGCCGTCGGCGGCTGCCTGGCACAGAAGGACCGGGACACGGTGGTCCGCAAGGCGCCGTGGGTGGACGTGGTGTTCGGTACGCACAACATCGGCTCGCTGCCGGTGCTGCTGGAGCGGGCCCGGCACAACGAGGAGGCCCAGGTCGAGATCCTCGACTCGCTGGAAGCCTTCCCGTCGACGCTGCCGGCCAAGCGCGAGTCCGCCTATGCCGGCTGGGTGTCGATCTCGGTGGGCTGCAACAACACCTGCACGTTCTGCATCGTGCCGTCGCTGCGCGGCAAGGAGGTGGACCGGCGGCCCGGTGATGTCCTCGCCGAGGTTCAGGCCCTGGTCGACCAGGGCGTCGTGGAGGTGACCCTGCTCGGCCAGAACGTCAACTCCTACGGGGTGAACTTCGCCGATCCGGACGAGGATCGGGACCGCGGCGCCTTCGCGAAGCTGCTGCGCGCCTGTGGCGGGATCGAGGGTTTGGAGCGGGTGCGGTTCACCTCGCCGCATCCCGCCGAGTTCACCGATGACGTGATCGAGGCGATGGCGCAGACGCCGAACGTCTGCCCGCAGCTGCACATGCCGCTGCAGTCCGGTTCGGACCGGGTGCTCAAGGCGATGCGGCGCTCCTACCGCAAATCCCGCTATCTGGGCATCATCGACAAGGTGCGGGCCGCGATGCCGCATGCCGCGATCACCACCGACATCATCGTCGGGTTCCCGGGCGAAACGGAGGAGGACTTCCAGGAAACCCTGGACGTCGTCCGGCAGGCGCGCTTCACCAGCGCGTTCACCTTCCAGTACTCGAAGCGTCCCGGAACTCCGGCGGCCGTGCTGCCCGACCAGCTGCCCAAAGCGGTGGTGCAGGAGCGCTACGACCGGCTGATCGCGTTGCAGGAGGAGGTGTCGCTGCAGGCGAATCGCGATCTCGTCGGCACCGAGGTGGAGCTCCTGGTCGCCGACGGTGCGGGCAAGAAGAACGCCGCAACCGCCCGGATGAGTGGCCGGGCGCGGGACGGCCGCCTCGTGCACTTCCGCCCCGAGGGGACCGCCGAACCGGTGCGCCCCGGCGACCTGGTCACCGTCGACATCACGGCGGCGGCGCCGCACCATCTGATCGCCGACGGTGCGGTCAAGACGCACCGGCGCACCCGGGCCGGTGATGCGCACGAGCGCGGCATCACCCCGAAGACCGCGCCGATCGGTGTCGGACTCGGGTTGCCGCGGATCGGCGCACCCGAACCGGCTCCGGCGGCCGACGCGGGCTGCGCGACCGGCTGCGGGCAATGAACACCCCCGAACCCGACGAGCCCGAGCCCGCCGACGAGTCTCCTACTACGCGTGGTAGTGGGTCGACTGCGGGCGCCGCGGGCGACGATGGCACAGTAGATGCCGGACAGGATGTGACCGCCGACGGGAGCGAGGACTCGGTGAACCCGGTGCAGCAGGGCAAGGGTGAGGCAGGGCGCGGCGGCACCGCGCCCGAAGACGTGGAATTCGAGCAGTTCCGCGACGACCTCGATGCGGTGGAACGGCGGATCGCGGGAGAGATCGATCCCGGTATGCGTGCCATGGTGGTCGCCGGGGCCGTTTTCGCCCTGCTGGTCTCGTTGATCCTGCCGCATGCCGGCACCGCCCGTGGCTTCGATGTCCTGTTGAACACCGAGGCAGCCGGCCTCGAACACATCGGCCTGCCCTCGCGGATCTTCGTCTGGTTCGTCGCGGTCTTCGGGATCGGGTTCTCGCTGCTGGCCCTGATGACGCGACGCTGGTTCCTGGCCTGGACCGCGGTGGCCGGAACCGCGGTGGCCGCCGTCTTCGGGGTGCTGTCCATCTGGCACCGGCAGACCCCGGGGCTGGACAACTATGTCGGCGCCGGCCCCGGCATCGGGCTGATCTTCGGCACCCTCGCGGTGATGGTGCTGACCTTCCACTGGGTGCGGGTGGTGTGGAGCCGCACCGCACTGCAGCTGGCCGCCGAGGAACAGCGGCGCAATGCCGCGGCGGCCGCGGAGCAACGCGACCGCCGGCGGCTCACCGGCGACGAATGAGCGAACGGCGCGCTCAGCGGTTGCTGACCGCGCCTTCGGCCGCCTCGGCCCATTCCCGCCACTGCCGGGCCTGCTCCAGGGCCTTCTCGGCATCCCGGGTCTTACCGGCCGCGGTGGCCTTCTCGGCCTGTTCCTCGAACTGGGCGACCCGTTCGCGGAACTGGGCAGCCCGGGCGATCGCCTCCGGATCGGTACGGCGCCACTTGTCGTCGGCGGCCTCCCGGACCCGCTTCTCGATCGCCCGCAGCCGGCCTTCGAGGTCCTGCATCCGTGACCGCGGTACCTTGCCGATGGCATCCCACTTGTCCTGCAGTTCCCGCAGCGCACTGCGGGCGGCGTCCAGGTCTTTCGCGGGATCGATATGGGTGTAGCGCGCGAGCAGCTCCTCCTTGGCCGCGGCGTTCTCCTCGAACTCCGCATCCCGCTCGGACGCCGCGGCATTGCGTGCCCCGAAGAACACGTCCTGGGCGCTCTTGAAGCGGCGCCACAGTGCTTCGTCGGCCTCGCGGGGTGCGCGCCCGGCCGCCTTCCATTCGGCGAGCATCTCGCGGAACAGGGCGGCGGTCGGGCCCCAGTCGGTGGAATCCGACATCTCCTCGGCCCGCACGCAGAGCTCTTCCTTGCGGGCCTTCGCGGCGGCGCGCTCCCGGTCGAGCTCGGCGAAGTGGGCACCGCGCCGCCGGTTGAACGATTCGCGGGCCTTGGAGTAGCGGCGCCACAGCGCGTCGTCGACCTTGCGGTCCACACCGCGGATCGTCTTCCACTCGTCGAGGATCTCGCGCAGCCGATCGCCGGCCGCCTTCCACTGGGTGGACTCGGCGGCGATCTGTTCGGCCTCGGCGCACAGCGCTTCCTTGCGCTCGGTGTGCTCGTGCCGGGTGCGTTCCTTCTCCTCCTTGGCGTGCGCCGCGGCTTCCTCGGAATGCTCGGTGATCGCCTGCAGGCGGCGCGCCAGGCCGTCGATGTCGCCGATCACCGCCGCCGTCGGCAGCGATTCGGCCAGCGCCAGCGCTGCGGCCTTGGTCTTGCGGGCATCGGTGCCGGCGGCGAGCCGGGCCTCCAGCAACGCCACCTCGGTGGCCAGGTCGTCGAAGCGGCGGCCGAAATGCGCCAGTCCCTCGGCGGCGTCACCGGCCTGCCAGGAACCGACGATGCGTTCCCCCTCGGCGGTTTTCACCCAGGCGGTGCCGTCGGCATCGACGCGGCCCCATTTGCTCGGATCCGTGACGGTGGGCACCACCACCGGGTGCGGATGATCCTCACCGGGGGCCTGCTTGATCGCGTGCGGTTTCGGTTTGCCGGAGCCCTGCGGGGCGGGTTTCGGCCGACCCGGTTTCGGGGCGGCGGACGGTCGTGGGGAGGTGCCGGGAGTGTCCTTTGCGGATCCGTTGCTGTCGGTCATTGCTCTCCGTCCCTGCCGCGCGTCACGGCTGCCTGGTTACGCCCTGGCACCACCCATTGAACCCGGTTCCGGCGTCCGCGGCCATCGTTGCTGCCGATCGGATCGCGGCGGTGCCGGATCGGTACGCCTCGTCCGACCTGGGGTGTCACTGGTGCAAACACTACCAATCGCGGGCCGGAACGAGGCGCCGGACACACGCGCCGGTGCGGTGGCCGGGCGTCGCTGCGGAGGGCGGCGCCGCGCGTCGCTACGGTTGACGATGTGTTCTCGCTAGCGGCCCTGGTGCCATCGCCGCCCGTCCTGGTGCCCGAACTGTGCGGTCGTGTCGAGGCGGAACCGGTGGCGCAGCTGCGGGCCGCCGTGCTGGCGGCCGTCGCCGAACTCGGGGCGGAGGCCGCGCAGTGGACGGTCGTCGGCGTCGCGGACCGGGCCGCTCGTTTCGGGCCCGGCACGGTAGGCACCTTCCGCGGTTTCGGAGCCGATGTCGCGGTGCGCCTGGCCCCCGAGCCAGCGCAGCGGTCCGCTGTGCCGTCCGCACCGCCCAGAGCGGACGTGCCGCTGCCGGTACTGGTCGCAGGCTGGTTGCGCGGCCGGGCCGCGCCCGCGGCCACCGCCGAGGCCAGATTGCTGGCCCCGGATACCCCGGTGGCGGATTGCCTGGCGTTCGGGGCCGACCTGCGCACCGAATCGGACCGCGACGCCGTCCCGCGGGGGGTGCTGGTGGTGGCAGACGGGGCCGCGACCTTGTCGTCCGCCGCACCCGGGTATCTCGACGACGCCGCCGCCCCGGTCCAGCAGGAGCTGGACCGGGCACTGCAGACCGGTTCCCGGACCGCGACGGCCGCGCTGGACCCCGGGCTGTGCGCCCGGATCCGGCTCGACGGCCGGGCGGCCTATCAGGCGCTCGCCGGACTGTTCGCCGTCGACGACGCCGACCCGGAGGTACGGACCGGATACCTGGATGCCCCGTACGGGGTCGGCTACTACGTCGGGCTGTGGCGCCCCGCCGCCCGTACCTCGGCGGAGCGGACGTGACGGGCCCGGCCCCACGACCGGTGGCCGTGCTCGGGCCCACCGCGACCGGCAAATCGGACCTCGCCCTGGAGCTGGCGCAGCGGCTCGACGGCGAGATCGTCAACATCGACGCCATGCAGCTGTACCGGGGAATGGACATCGGTACCGCGAAACTGGCCCCGTCGCAGCGGCGCGGCATCCCGCACCACCTCCTCGACGTCCTCGAGGTCACCGAGACCGCGACGGTGGCGGCCTACCAGCAATCCGCCGTCGCGGTGGTCGATGCGATCCGCGCCCGCGGCCGGACACCGGTGATCGTCGGGGGCTCGATGATGTACGTGCAGTCGCTGCTGGACGACTGGTCGTTCCCGGCCACCGATCCGGCGGTGCGGGCGAAATGGGAGACGGTGCTGGCCGAACAGGGAGTGGCGGCGGTGCATGCTGCCCTCACCGCAGCCGATCCCGCGGCGGCGGCGACGATCCTGCCCACCGATGGCCGGCGGCTGGTCCGCGCGCTGGAGGTCGTCGAACTCACCGGCCGGCCGTTCGCGGCGTCCGCGCCGGTCATCGGCACCCCCCGGTGGGACACGGTGATCCTGGGTGTCGACCGGGACACGGCCGACCTGGACGCACGCATCGCCCGGCGCACCGAGGCGATGTTCGACACCGGTCTGGTGGACGAGGTCCACGGACTGGTCGAGCGGGGCCTGCGGGCGGGGCAGACGGCCCGGCGGGCCATCGGCTACGCACAGGTGCTGGCCTACCTGGACGGCGAGTACGGTCTCGACCACGCGCGCGAGCGCACGTTCATCGGCACCCGCCGGTACGTGCGGCGGCAGCGGTCCTGGTTCCGCCGCGACACCCGGGTGACCTGGTTCGACGGTGCCGATCCGGACCTGGTGCAGACCGCCCTGGACCGGCTCCGGGTGGCACCGCGATAGCGAATCCTCGATCCCACGACGAACAGGACGGAATCACCGAGTGACCCGACGCGTGAGCACCCGCAATGCCGATGTGCAGGTGTGGCAGGCCTATCTGAACAACCGGACGAAACGGAATCGGGACGGCCGGTTCCTGGTGCAGGGGGTGCGCCCGATCGATCAGGCCCTCGCCTGCGAGTGGCCGCTGGACACCCTGCTCTACCGGCTCGGTGAACTCTCCGACTGGGCCCGGGAGATCCTCGATCGCGCACAGGTACCGCAGGTCGGCCTGGTGCCTGAGCTCATGGCCGAACTGGGCGAGAAGTCCGGTGGCGCCCCGGAACTGATCGCCGTCGCGAAAGCACAGCAACCCGAGCTCGGCGAGTTCGCGCCGGGTGAGCCCGGTGAGCACCCGCCCGTGGTCGTGGTGTTCGACCGGCCGAACTCGCCGGGCAACCTGGGCACCCTGATCCGCTCGGCCGATGCGTTCGGCGCCGCGGCAGTGGTGGTGACCGGCCACGGGGCCGATCAGTTCGATCCGCAGGCGGTGCGCGCCTCCACCGGATCGCTGTTCGCGGTGCCGGTGCTGCGGGCCGCCGGGCCCGCTCAGGTCGCCGAGTTCCGGGATCGGCAATGTGCCCGCGGTATCCCGACCCGGATCGTCGGAACCGATGAGAACGGCACCGGCGCGATCTTCGACAACGATCTCACCGAGGCGACCGTCCTGGTGATCGGGAACGAGACCAGCGGCCTCAGCGCGGCCTGGCTGGCGGCCTGCGACGACCTGGTGTCGATTCCGATGGGCGGCAGCGCGAGTTCGCTCGGTGCCCCGTCGGCGGCCGCAGTGGCGCTCTACGAGATCTCGCGCCAGCGCCGCACCTTCACCGGCGGCGGCCGGTGGTGAGGCCGGGTGGTGTCCCGGCGGTTCCTCCGGTGGCGGCACAATGAACGGCGTGTCCGATATCGACTACGCCGAAGGCGTCGACTACACGAAGGGTCACGGCACCCAGAACGATTTCGTGGTGCTTCCGGACCCGGACGTCCGCCTGGAGCTCACCGAAGCCCGGGTGGCGGCGCTGTGCGACCGCCGCCGCGGACTCGGCGCCGACGGGGTGCTCCGGGTGGCCCGGGCCGGTGCACTGCAGGCGGCCGGGGTCCTCGAGGCCCTGCCCGCGGGGGTGACCGCCGACGACTGGTTCATGGACTACCGCAATGCGGACGGTTCGATCGCCGAAATGTGTGGCAACGGGGTCCGGGTGTTCGCCCACTACCTGGTCGCCTCCGGCGCGGCTGCCGACCCCGAGTTCGTGGTCGGCAGCCGCGCCGGTGCCCGCCCGGTGACCGTGCACACCGCCGGACCGGTGGCCGGTGAGGTGACGGTGGACATGGGTATGGTCCGGGAGCTGGGCCCGTCCACCGCCACCGTGGCGGGCCGTCCGCTGCCCGGGATCGGGATCGATGTCGGCAATCCCCATCTGGCCTGCGCCGATCCTGCTCTCACGCCGGCCGCCCTGGCCGCCCTGGACCTGGGCGCCGCGCCGGGCTACGACCCGGACCTGTTCCCGCACGGGGTGAACGTGGAGATCCTGACCGCGCTCGGCCCGGACCACAGCGTGGACATGCGGGTCTACGAGCGGGGCGTCGGCGAGACCCGGTCGTGCGGCACCGGCACCGTAGCGGCCGCGGCGGCGGCCCTGGCCGGGGCCGGAATGTCGATCGGCCGCGATACCGGCGAAGTGACCGTGCGGGTACCCGGCGGTGCGGTCACGGTCCGGCTGGATGCCGGCCGGGCCCGGCTGCGCGGCCCTTCGATTCTGGTCGCCACCGGTCGGATCGCGGGCTCGTGGTGGGCGGCTCCGGAATAATCGGATGCCGTCCGGGCCGGCGACGTGGCAGCATGGATGGTGTATGAGCACTTCAGAGACCTTCGAGTTCACCCCGTCGGACCCCGAACAGCCGGCCGGCGATGCCGGATCGGGCGACGGCGGTGACAACACCGGGGACGTGGCCGCGGCCCTGTCCCGATATTCCGCGCGCGCGGAACGCCCCGGCTGGTCCCAGCCCGAACCGACCGACCCGACAGTCGGTGAACTACAGCTCGCCGAGCGCAGTTCACTGCGCCGGGTGGCGGGGCTGTCCACCGAGCTCACCGACATCACCGAGGTCGAATACCGGCAGCTACGCCTCGAGCGGGTGGTCCTGGTCGGTGTCTGGACCAGCGGAACCGTCGCGCAGGCCGAGGCCAGCATGAGCGAACTGGCCGCCCTCGCCGAGACCGCCGGTTCGGAGGTCCTGGAAGGCCTGATCCAGCGGCGGGACCGGCCCGATCCGGCCACCTACATCGGCTCCGGCAAGGCCGACGAACTGCGTGATGTGGTGCATGCGACCGGTGCCGACACCGTGATCTGCGACGGTGAACTCACGCCCGCGCAGCTGACCGCCCTGGAGAAGGTGGTCAAGGTCAAGGTGATCGACCGTACGGCGTTGATCCTGGACATCTTCGCCCAGCATGCCACCTCCCGGGAAGGCAAGGCCCAGGTGGCGCTGGCCCAGATGGAGTACATGCTGCCGCGGTTGCGTGGCTGGGGTGAATCGATGTCCCGGCAGGCCGGTGGCCGGGCCGGTAGCAACGGCGGCGTGGGCCTGCGTGGTCCCGGTGAGACCAAGATCGAAACCGACCGCCGGCGGATCCGGGAACGGATGGCGAAATTGCGGCGCGAGATCCGGGAGATGAAGACTGCCCGGGACACCATGCGCGCGCGGCGCAGCGGCTCGGGTATTCCGTCGGTGGCCATCGTCGGTTACACCAACGCCGGCAAGTCCAGCCTGATGAACGCGCTCACCGGCTCCGGGGTGCTGGTCCAGGACGCCCTGTTCGCCACTCTGGATCCGACCACCCGCCGGGCCACCCTGGACGACGGCCGCGAGGTCGTGTTCACCGATACCGTCGGTTTCGTGCGGCATCTGCCGACGCAGCTGGTCGAGGCATTCCGGTCGACCCTCGAAGAGGTCACCGGTGCTGACCTGTTGCTGCATGTCGTGGACGGTTCGGATCCACTGCCGGTGGAACAGATCACCGCGGTGCGGGAAGTGATCACCGATGTGGTCAAGGAGCAGGACGTGGTCGCACCGCCGGAACTGCTCGTGGTCAACAAGGTCGATGCGGTGCCGCCGGTGGAACTGACCCGGTTGCGCGGTCTGCTGCCGGACGCCTCGTTCGTCTCCGCGCACACCGGTACCGGTATCGAGGATCTGCAGCTGCGCCTGGCGGAGTTGCTCGGCGACCTCGACGTCGACATCTCGGTGCTGCTGCCCTATACCCGCGGCGATCTGCTGTCCCGGATCCATGCCGACGGCCGGATCCTGGCCACGGAGCACACCGAGGGCGGCACCCGGGTGCACGCCCGCGTCCCGCATGCCCTGGCCGCGGCACTGGCCGACTATGCGCATGCCGGTGCCGTCGCCGGTTAGCGGCGGCTGCTGGTTTGTTGCTGCGGGCCGGATCCGAACGTGAATGCGGCTCAGATGATTTCGCTGCGCTATGGTCGTTCGGAGACAGCAGGGAGGGTGACTTGTCCGACGACAACCGGAGTCGTGGCCCGAGCGATGCGGCCGCCCCGTCCACCATGGAGCGGCCCCGCCTCGATTTTGGACTGACGGAGCGAGGGAGCGAAGCGACTGAGCGGAGGAAGGAAAAATCGAGGCACCCCAGGGGTCGCGACTCGAGCAGCGGAGCTGCTCCATCCAACACCGAGCGGCCCCGCCTCGATTTTGGACTGACGGAGCGAGGGAGCGAAGCGACTGAGCGCAGGAAGGAAAACTCGAGGCCCCCTAGGGGCCGCGACTCGAGCGACGGAGTCGCTCGATCCCACACAGCGCTCAGCGATGGGGCGCCGCTGACCGCTCGGCCGAACGAACTGGAATTGCGCGCGCTCGATGCGCTGCTGGCGCCGATCCGGGCGTGGGCGAGCCCACGCTTCTTCGGCATGGACAACATTCCCGAGCATGGGCCGGTGCTCCTGGTCGCGAACCACAATCTGATGGGTGGCATCGACGCACCGTTGCTGCTGCCGGAGGTGCTGCGGGCCCGGGGCCGGCTGGTCCGGGGACTGGCCGAACACGTGCTGATGGTGCCCGGGGTACGCGACATCCTGCACCGGTACGGCGTGGTCCGGGGGACCCGCTCGAACTGTCTGGCCTTGCTGCGCCGCGGCGAGGCGGTGGCGGTGTTCCCGGGCGGCGGCCGGGAGGCGATCCGCCGCAAGGGCGAGAAGTACGTTCTCAAATGGGACGGCCGCACCGGGTTCGCGCAGATGGCGATCGAGGCCGGCGCGCCGATCGTGCCGGTCGCGATGATCGGCATCGACGACGCCTACGACATCGTCTTCGACGGTCAGCACCCGGTGATGAGCCCGCTGCGCTGGCTGGTGCGGACCTGCGGGATCAATACCGAACTCACCCCGCCGTTGCTGCGCGGTGTCGGCCCGACCCCGCTGCCGCGACCGGAGCGGTTCTACTTCTCCTTCGGTGCCCCGATCGATCCGGCGCCGTGGCGCGATGCCACCGACCGTGCCGCCGCGGCCGGGGAGCTGCAGGACGTGGTGCGCAAGCAGTTGGAGGAGGAACTGCGGTTCCTGTTCGCCGAACGGGACCGCGATTCCGGTCGCACGCTCACCGGTCGCCTGGGGTCGGCCGCCGCGGCGGCGGTTGCCGAGGTGCGTAATCCCGCCCGGCTGGGTGCCTCACTGCTGCGCCGGGCGGCGCGGTTCACCGGTCGATGAGCGCAGCCGTCCGGTGCGTCGGCGCCGGGCGGCCGGACCGGTGCCACCGGCGCCGAGCGGGGTGCTGCTTGCGTCGCGAATGACCCTCGTGGTCGCGGCGGGTTTGCTTCGCGGTGTGCTCGTCGGGCATCGTATCGGCAGATGTACCGGGAGGTCGGGGCGACATCGCGCCGGCAGGAGGCAGGTGCCGGTTCGGCTGTGGGAGATCGATGGTGCACGATGAGGGACGCGTCGGTGTTCGACCGGCGGCGGTGAAGACGGCCTATCGCGAGGATCTCGACGGGGTCCGCGGTCTGGCCTTGGCCCTGGTCGTCGTTTTCCACATCTGGATGGGCCGGGTCTCCGGCGGTGTCGACATCTTCCTGGTGCTGTCCGGCTTCTTCTTCACCGGCATGGTGCTGCGCCGGGATGTCACCTCGGCACGCGGACTGTTCGACATCGGCAAGCGGACGGCCCGGCGGTTGCTGCCGGCGATGGTGACCGTGCTGGCCGCGGTCGCGGTGGCCACCGTGCTGCTGCGGCCGTACACCCAGTGGGGCGACCTCTCCGGCCAGCTGACGGCCTCGCTGCTGTACGGGCAGAACTGGTATCTCGCCGAGGCGGCGCTGGATTACAACGCGCCGAATCCGGCGGTCAGTCCGCTGCAGCACCTGTGGTCGATGTCGGTGCAGGGGCAGTTCTATCTGGCCGTGTTGCTCGTGATCGCGCTGCTGGTCCGGTGGGGGCGCAGCCGCACGGTGATCTTCGCGGTGATCGCGGCGGCGGCGCTCGCCTCCTTCTGGTATGCGGCGATCGGGACGTCGGAACACCAGTCGTGGAACTACTACGACACCGGTGCGCGGATGTGGGAGTTGCTGGCGGGCGCCCTGCTGGCGGTGGCTGCGCCGTGGATCCGGGTACCGGCCGTCCTGCGTCCGATCCTGGCGGTCGCCGGGTTGGCGATGCTGCTGACCTGCGGTCTGCTCATCGATGGGGTGCGTAGCTTCCCCGGCCCCGCGGCACTGTATCCGGTCGGTGCGGCGGTGGCGCTGATACTTGCCGGGCTGAATGTCGCGTCCGGGGAGCGTCCGCGGGTGAGCCGGATGCTGGCGGGCCGGCTGCCGACCCGGATCGGGGCGATGGGGTATTCGCTCTACCTGTGGCATTGGCCGGTGCTCATCTTCTTTCTGGCCGAGACCGGGCGCCGGGACGCCGGGGTGACCGGCGGGCTGGCGGTGCTGGCGATCTCGGTGGCGGCGGCGCTGCTCACCGAGCGGTATGTCGAACTGCCGCTGCGGACCGGTGGCAGGGCGACCGGTGTGGTCGCTTCGCCCGGATACCGGCGGGGCGCCGGCATCGTGGCGGTGACCACGGGTGTGGCCGTGCTGGCCGCAGGTATCGGCTGGCAGCTGGTGGTGCGGGCGAACCCGGCCCGCCCGCCGGAGATCCTGGCTGCCGATCGGTATCCGGGTGCCGCGGCCCTGTTCGCCGGTGCTTCCGGGCCGGATGAGCCGATGCGGCCGACGGTGTTCGAAGGTGCCATGGATGCACCGGCGCCGACCTTCGACGGGTGCATCACGGCCGACCGGACGGTGCGGGTGTGTACCTACGGCGATGTCGTCGCCGAGCGGTCGATCGCGCTGGTGGGCGGGTCGCACTCCGAACACTGGCTGCCCGCCCTGCGCGTGCTGGGCGAGCAGCACGGCTTCCGGGTGGTGACCTTCCTGAAGGAGGGCTGCCCGTTGGTGCTGGTGGACGAACCGTCCTATGCGG
The DNA here is from genome assembly GCF_056627695.1 of Nocardia sp. KT25-26. Classification (NCBI taxonomy): domain Bacteria; kingdom Bacillati; phylum Actinomycetota; class Actinomycetes; order Mycobacteriales; family Nocardiaceae; genus Nocardia; species Nocardia sp. KT25-26. The sequence continues at coordinate 2,169,673 of NZ_CM152813.1, forward strand.
AGTTCCCGTTTCCGGGCTGCCGGGCCTGGACCGAGGACGTCCTGGACCGGATGGCGGTGGATCGGCCGGACTGGGTGTTCACCACCGCCACCCGGCCGACGCTGGACAGCGTCGGCGACCATCTGCCCCCGGAGTACCCGGAGGTCTGGGCGGTCCTCGCCGAGCAGGGACAGCACGTACTGGCGGTGCGGGACACGCCCTGGCCGCGCCGCAACGGTGTGCTCTATCGAGCCACCGACTGTCTCGCCTACCGGGGGACCTCCTACAGTTGCGGACTCGACCGGGACGAGGCGCTGGATCCGGTGAATCCGGCGCTCGACGCCATTGCCCAGTTCCCGAACATGGTGGCGCTGGACCTGTCCGATGCCGTGTGCCGTCCGGAGCGGTGCATGGTCGTGGAGGGCAATATCCTCATCTACCGCGATCACCACCATCTGTCGGCGAGCTACTCGCGGTCGCTGGCGCCGGCGCTGGGCCGGCAGATCGGCGCCGCCACCGGCTGGTGGTGACGCCTCCGGTGTCACACCTTGCGGATGACCGTGACGACCTTGCCGAGGATTTGCGCGTCGTTACCGGGGATGGGGTCGAAATGCGGGTTGTGCGGTAGCAGCCAGACATCGCGGCCGACGCGCTTGAACGTCTTCACCGTAGCCTCGCCGTCCAGCATGGCCGCCACGATGTCACCGTTCTCGGCGACGTTCTGCTGCCGGACGACCACCCAGTCCCCATCGCAGATCGCGGCGTCCACCATGGACTGGCCGACCACCTTGAGCAGGAACAGCGAACCGTCGCCGACCAGCTCCCGGGGTAGCGGGAAGACCTCTTCGACGGCCTGTTCGGCCAGGATCGGCCCACCGGCCGCGATCCGGCCCAGGACCGGCACGAAGGTCGGGGTGGGGCGTTCGCCGTCGATCGCCTCCGCCGGGGCAACCGCCCGGAGCCCGGTGACCGACTGCACCGCTTCGTCCAGTCCCCGGACGTTCACCGCGCGTGGCCGGTTCGGGTCGCGGCGCAGGTAGCCCTTGCGTTCCAGCGTGCGCAGCTGGTGCGCCACCGACGAGGTGGACGTGAGCCCGACGGCATCGCCGATCTCCCGGATGCTCGGCGGGTAGCCGCGCTCGGTCACCGAATGCCGGATGACCTCCAGCACTTTGCGCTGCCGTGCCGTGAGATCTGCGCCGGTTCCCGATGCGGCGCCGCCGACCTCGCGCGTGTCGGCCGTGTCGTCCGTCTGGGTCACCGTATCCGCCTTTCCACTGGTCGATTTCGCAGCGTCCGTCGCGTGGCACGCCGGTCCCGCTGATTCGAATCTAGTCCGACCCGGGCCCAGTATCAAACACGTGTTCGAGGTATGTCGGGCGTTTCGCGCTGACAGCGGCGCGCAGCCGTGGTAGAAATCGAACGTCAGTTCGTCGCACAGATGTTCGAATCCGCACCGGAGGTTGTTCGATGAGTGTCGCGACCAGGCCCACCCGATTCCCTGCGCCCCGTCCTCGGCTCGCTGTCGGCATCGAGGGAGATGAACTCGACCGCGCGTTCGCCACGGTCCCCAGGCCGGCGCCCGCACCGCCCGTCCAGCGGCCCGAGCCGGGGCGGCATCCGGCTGGCCGCGGGCCCGGTCGGCGGCCCGGTGGCGAGCTCGCCCGGCGTCGCGGGCCAGTCTCCGGGGCCGGTCTCTATCAGGGCCGGATGTACACCCCGGCCCTGCGAACCACCCACGGGCGGCATCCACTGAACCGGGCCGAGCGAGCCCAGGTCGGGTTGGCGGCGGTGGCCGTCACCGCGGTGGTGACGGCGCTGATCGTGGTGTTGTTGTTCGGCCTCGCCCAGCTGCGCGCCGGTCGGCCCGCCGAAACCTACGGCACCGGTCCGGCGGCAGTATCCGAACGCGCCGCGGTGCCGATGGTGCCGCTGCGGCCGGAACTGCTGTCCGGCGACGCCGCGCACGCCCGTCGCTGACGTCCGCGAAACGCCACCGAGAAGTGAAACGTGTTGCTAGCGTGAGGCGTCCGGATCGCATCGGCGCGGCCGCCGGGGCGTTCCGATGCCGGCGGCTTCGGCCGATTCCCGGCACACGCGCGACAACTCGGCAGGACGGAGACCTGTGGTGCGGCGATATGCGGTGGCAGTACTGGCGATCCTGATGATCTTGCTGCCCGGCGGGCCTCGTGCGCTGGCGGCGCCGGGCCCGGAGACCGGACGCGCAGAACCGGCCTATCTCGATCTTCCTGCGCCCAATGCCGACGGGGAGCACGGCGGTGGCCTGCACCCCGACCTGCCGCTCACGGAACCGGAACTGCGCGCCGCGCTGGAACGGGCCCGGGCCGCCGGGATCGCGCCGCAGCGGTACGCGACGCTGCTGCACCAGTACTGGCTGGTGGTGGCGACCGACCGGGCCGGTATCGACCTCACCGGCTGGGACCCGCAGCGGGGTGCGGCGGCCAATGCCGACACCTTCACCCAGGTCTATGTCAACTACTTCCGGCTCGCCCGCACCCACCCCGGGTTCTACTGGGCCGGTCTGGCCGGAATCGCCGGCGGTTCCTTCGCCTCCGGCTTCTTCGATCTCGACGACGTCGCCGCGGTGATCGCGCTACCGGGCATCCACGGCCTCGGTACAGCGGTGGCCGACCTGATCGGTGCCGTGCCACCGGACCTCACCGACGCCCTGCCCTCGGACCCGGCCCGGCTCGCCGCGCTGGGGCCACGGCTGACCCCGGCCGATGTGGCCTGGTACCAGGTGCGGCTGATGATCATGCAGCGGCACATCTTCACCGACCTGGTACCGACCCACGAGGCCTATCTGGACCGCGGTATGGCAGGGATCGACGAACTGCACGCCGCCGGGGTCATCGACGACAACCTGCGGGCCGCCTGGGCCGGGATCGACAGCGGAACCGCCGCCGGCCGCGCCGACGCCCTGTTCCGGATGACCGATCGGGAACAGAACCGGATCGTCGCCGACCAATGGGACGCCACCGCGGCGGCGCGGAACGGCCGGGGGCGGGTGCTGGCCTATGTCACCACGGTCGGCGGTAAACCGGATGTGCCCGGGACCCGGGCGCCGGGCGTGTTCGCGCCCCTGGAGATCGAAACCCGGGCCGGTGCCCAGCGGTGGTCGCTGCGGGCGCCGCTGCCGGACTTCAACTGGGCGGACCGGGACAGCCGCTGGCGCTACATCACCGGCGATCTGCTGCCCCGGCACCTCGACCTCGTCACCGACGAGGCCCGGGCCGCCGCACTGTACGCCGAACCGTTCCCGGCCAAGCTGGCCCGCGGCCGGCTGCTGGCCCGCTGGCCGGTCCTGGTCGCCGATCTGACCACCCAGTGGCGGGTGGCACCGGCCTGACCGGAAGCCGACCACCCGGTGTCCCCGGCCCGCCGGGTATCCTGTCAGCTACCCAAGGACCCGTGCTCGCCGGATCGGTGTGGACAACCGGCTGCCGAGGCGGACCCGAGTGCTCGCATCGACGAAGGAACCCCTGGATGCACTGCCCGTACTGCCGACACCCCGACTCGCGAGTGGTCGATTCGCGCGAGGTCGAGGAAGGCACGGCCATCCGCCGCCGGCGCTCCTGCCCCAGCTGTGCGCGCCGGTTCACCACCGTCGAAACAGCGGTGCTGTCGGTGGTGAAACGCAGTGGAGTCACCGAGCCGTTCAGCCGGGAGAAGGTGATTCGCGGTGTCCGGCGGGCCTGCCAGGGGCGGGAGGTCGACGACGATGCGCTGAACATGCTCGCGCAGCAGGTGGAGGATGCGGTGCGGGCCAAAGGATCTCCCGAGGTACCCAGTCACGAGGTGGGCTTGGCGATCCTCGGGCCACTGCGCGATCTGGATGAAGTCGCCTATCTCCGGTTCGCCTCGGTGTACCGGTCGTTCACCAGCGCCGACGATTTCGAGCGGGAGATCCAGCAGATGCGGCGGGCCCGGGCGGCAGCGGCTACGGCCGAGTGATCACCGCCGGATCGAGGCGATCGCCTTCTCGATCCGCTTGGCCGAGACCGGATACGGGGTGCCGACCTGCTGGGCGAACAGGCTGACCCGGAACTCCTCGATCATCCACCAGACGGCCGTGATATCCGGGGCACTGCGCCGGTTCTCCGGTAGCCGGTCCAGGAGCCGGGCGTAGCCGGACAACACGGTATCCAGCTGTGCCATGCCCTGCCGGTCCCGGGCCGCCGAGCCGGGTAGCGCCTGCAGCCGGAGCGTCGCGGCCCGCAGATACCGCGGCAGCTCGCGCAGACGCGCCCCGCCGGTCTCCGCGACGAAACCGGGGAAGAGCAGGTCGTCGAGTTGTTCGGCGACATCGTCGGCGATATCGCGTTCCCGGGTGTCGGCCAGGGCACTGCGTACCTCCTGGGCGGCGCGCAGCACCGGAACCGTGGTGCGCAGCAGCTGCGCCACCGCATCGGTCAGCTCCGGGCGGATCCGGGCGACCAGCTCGTCGAACGCCTCCGGGGTGCGGACCGGGCCGCCGTGTTTCGCCAGCAGCACATCGACGGCGGCGACCCGGCAGTCCTCGATCAACGCCTCCAGGGAACCGTCCGGATTCGTGCTGAGCATCAGCCGGTCGCCGGGGGCCAGGCCCGCGGTGACGCTGCGTTGTGCCGTGGGAATCGCACCCAGTAGCAGCGTACGGACACCGGTGCGCATCGCGGCCGCCTGTTCGGCCGCGGAACTGAGCACCCGGACGGCCACGCCCGTGGCCTCGGGCACCAGCGCGGGGTATCCGGTCACCGTCTGACCGGCGACGGTGCGGCGCACCCGGTCCGGCACGGTGCCGAGCGATTCGCTGGTCCACACCGTCGCCGGGGCCCGCTCGGCGCCGCGCGCAACTCGGGCGACGGATGCCGAAACCTCTTCGGAGAGCCGCTTCTTCAACTCCGACAAGTTCTTGCTGCGGTCCAGGACCCGGCCGTCCCGGTCGACGGCGGCGAAGGTCATCCGCAGATGTTCGGGCAGCGATTCCGGCGACAGATCGGCGGGCCGCACCGTCACCGAACCCAGCCTGGACAGTTCGCGCGCCAGCCCGGTCCGTAACGGTTCGGCGCGCGGGGTGAGCGCGCCCAGCGCGGCGGCCGCGAAATCGGGTGCCGGAACCACCGTGCGCCGCAGCGCTTTCGGCAGGGTCTTGATGTAGGCGGCAGCCAGCTCGGCCCGCATACCGGGGACCAGCCAGTCGAAGCCGATCGGGCGGACATGGGCCAGCTGCTCGACGGGGATGCGCACCGTCACGCCGTCGTCGTCGTGGCCCGGCTCGAACTGGTAGGTCAACGGCAGACTCAGCTCACCCTGCCGCCACGCATCCGGGAAATCGGTCGGATCCAGTGCGGCCGCATCGGCATTGACGACCGTGTCCGGGGTGAAGTCCAGCAGTTCGGGGTCGGTCCGCCGGGCCCGGCGCCACCAGCCGTCGAAATGCCGGGCGGAGACCACCTCGGCCGGGATGCGCCGATCGTAGAAATCGAACAGCACGTCGTCGTCGACGAGGATGTCGCGCCGGCGGGCCCGATGCTCCAGGTCGCCGACATCGTCGAGCAGCGCCCGGTTCCGGGCGAAGAATTCGTGCCGGGTCTGCCACTCGCCCTGGACGAGCGCATGCCGGATGAACAGCTCCCGGGACACCTCGGGATCGATCCGGCCGTAGTCCACCGGCCGGCCGGTGACCAACGGTACGCCGTACAGCGTGACCCGTTCGTAGGCACGGGCACAGCCGCGCTTGGTCGACCAGTGCGGTTCGGAATAGGTGCGTTTCACCAGGTCGCCGGCGAGCCGCTCGGCCCATTCGGGCTCGATCCGCGCGGTGATCCGGCCCCACAGCCGCGAGGTCTCGACCAGCTCGGCGGCCATCACCCACCGAGGTGGCTTCTTCGCCAGCGCGGAACCCGGGAACACCATGAACTTGGCATTACGCGCACCGAGGAATTCACGGGAATCGCCCTCGCGCACGCCGATATGCGAGAGCATCCCGGACAGCAGCGCCTGGTGGATGGCGGTGACCGGCCAGGGAGCCGGATCGGCGCCGTCGGTGTCCGGGGCCGGCGCAGCGCTGCGTGACCCGGTGGACCAGCCCATTCCGCGGGCGATCGTGCGCAGCTGGCCGTGCAGGTCCTGCCATTCCCGGATCCGCAGATAGTGCAGGAACTCGTCGCGGCACATCCGCCGGAACCGGTTGGCCGACAGCGACCGGCGCTGCTCGGTCAGGTAGTTCCAGAGTTTCAGATAGGACAGAAAGTCCGAGCCGGCCACGGTGAACCGGGTGTGCTGCTCGTCGGCGGCCTGCTGATGGTCGGCGGGACGTTCGCGGACATCCTGGATGGACAGCGCGGCGACGATGATCAGCACTTCGGCCAGGCAGCCGTCCTGATGTGCCTGCACCAGCATCCGGGCCATCCGCGGGTCGACCGGCAGTTGCGCCATATCCCGGCCGACCCGGGTCAGCGTGAGCTTCGCGGCCGGACGCCCGGAGGCGGCCCCTGCGGCCAGTGCGCCGAGTTCGGTGAGCAGCGCGATCCCGTCCCGGACCGCCCGGGCATCCGGCGCCTCGACGAACGGGAACCCCTCGATATCGCCCAGCCCGAGCGCGGTCATCTGCAGGATGACCGCGGCGAGATTGGTGCGCAGAATCTCCGGATCGGTGAAGGCGGGCCGGGCCTCGAAATCGTCCTCGGAGTACAGCCGAATGCAGATGCCGTCGGCGACCCGGCCGCAGCGGCCGGCCCGCTGCCGCGCCGAGGCCTGCGACACCGGTTCGATCGGCAGCCGCTGCACCTTGGTGCGCATCGAATAGCGGGAGATCCGTGCGGTCCCCGGATCGATCACATACCGGATTCCGGGCACCGTCAGCGAGGTCTCCGCGACATTGGTGGCCAGCACCACCCGGCGCCCGGTGTGCGGTGCGAACACTCGGTGCTGTTCGGCGGTGGACAACCGGGCGTACAGCGGCAGGATCTCGGTGCGCGGCAGCTTCAGATCGCGCAGGGCGTCGGCGGTGTCGCGGATCTCGCGTTCACCGGACAGGAACACCAGGACGTCGCCGTCGCCTTCGGCGAACAGTTCGGTGACCGCATCGCCGATGGCATCCACCGGGTCCCGGTCGACGACCACGGTGTCCTCGCCGTCGTCGGAGTCCTCTGCGGACAGTTCGAGGGCCAGCGGCCGGTACCGGATCTCCACCGGATACGACCGGCCGGACACCTCGACGATCGGTGCCGGGGTACCGGCGGCGTCGGCGAAATGCCGGGCGAACAGTTCCGGGTCGATGGTCGCCGAGGTGATGATCACCTTGAGGTCCGGCCGCCGGGGCAGCAACTGCTTCAGATACCCGAGCAGGAAGTCGATATTGAGGCTGCGCTCGTGTGCCTCGTCGATGATGATCGTGTCGTAGCGCCGCAGCATCCGGTCGCGCTGGATCTCGGCCAGCAGGATCCCGTCGGTCATCAGTTTGACCAGGGTGTGCTCCGCGGCCCGGTCGGTGAACCGGACCGTGTAGCCGACGACATCACCCAGTTCGGTGCCGAGTTCTTCGGCGATGCGTTCGGCGACGGTCCGGGCCGCCAGCCGGCGCGGCTGGGTGTGTCCGATCGTGCCGCGCACGCCGCGCCCCAGCTCCAGGCAGATCTTGGGGATCTGGGTAGTCTTCCCCGACCCGGTCTCGCCGGCGACGATGACCACCTGGTTGTCCCGGATGGCCGCGGCGATATCGGCACGCCGTGCGGTGACCGGAAGTTGTTCCGGATAGCGGATGGTGGCCGGTGCGGCGGCACGGCGGGTTCGGATGCGGGTTTCCGCGGCGGCGATCTCGGCGTCCAGCGCGGCCAGATCGTCGTCGCTGCGGGCGCGATCGAGTGTGCGGCGTAGCCGCTGCTCGTCCCGCAGAGACAGGTCCGCCAGACGCCGGCGCAGCTCGCGGGTCGCGGGGCGGGCTGTGCTCGTCATTGCGTATACCAGGGTAGCCGTGCCTGCCCGACGGGCCGGAGGCGGTGGCGGGGCAGCGGTGGTGCAGCGGAAGTCGTCCCGGCGCCCGGGGCCGATTGCGACGATGGAAGCCGGTGCGGCACGCGGAGGTGGGGTGTGGCCGGAAACTACGACGGTGCGCTGCGGGGTGCGGCGCTGGCGGCTTTCGTCGTGGCGGCGGTGCTGGTCGCCGCCCGGCTGCGCCGCCCGGCCTCGGGTGGGCACGAATCCGATGCGGCGCACCTGCTGATGTGCTTGGTGATGATTGCGATGCTGGTGCCGGTCCTGCATCCACACGCGATGCGGGGGGTGCTGACCGCTATGACGGTGGTCTTCGCCGGACTGCTGGCGGGCCGGGTGGTGCAGTGGCTGCAGACGGCGCGGGCGCCGGGTCCGGCGGCCGACCAGTCCGCGGCACTGGGCTATCACCTGTCGGCCGCCGCGGTGATGCTGTTCGCGATGTCCGGGCACGGCGCGCACACCGGCGCCGGGGCGGGTCCGCCGGCGCCGGTGCTCGCCGGGCTGGCCGCATTGTTCCTGCTGGATGCGATCGCGCTGCTGTCCGCCGCGGGGCGTGGTCTGTGGTGGCATCGGATCGGTCATCCGGTCGGCCACCCCGGTGCGCGGCGGTCGTGGCCGTACGACATTCCGGTCGCGGTGGTACCGCATCTGGTGATGGATCTCGGGATGGCCGCGATGCTGGCGGCCGCGGTCTTGCGCTGACAACCGATCCGCCGGGTGTAGCGGCAGCGAATTGCCCTTATGCGCCAGAGGAATTCGTCGGCGGCCCGAGGTGGTGTCGCTGTGCCGCGCAGCGGGGATGCGGAATCGCTGCGGCGCTTCTACCGGGCGACGGGCTCGGCGGCCTTCGGGGTGGCGGTACGGGTGCTGCGCCGCCGAGGACCGGCGGAAGAGGCGGTTCGGGAGGGCTACGGGTGTCTGCTGCGCACCTGTGGGCAGGCGCCGGTCACGTCGTCGGGCGCTGCGGCCCGGCTACTGGCGCAGGTGCACCGATGTGCGGTGCAACGGGTGCATCGGGGCGATGTCACCCCGATGAGGGGTGCCTCCTGGGCGATCGAATCGGCCCGGCTGGGGTTCGCCGAGCCGCTCGGTGCGCATGGCGAGGCCTTCGTGTTGGCGTACTACGGCGGATACACCTATCGCAGTCTGGCTCGGACGCTGCAGGCCCGGGTCCCGGTGGTGACCCGGCTGCTGCACGAGGCCGTCGATCAGCTCGCGCCGGCGCCGCCCGGGCTTGCGGCGCCGCTACCGGACGGGCAGCTGGTGGCACTGGCGGCACCCTATGCCCTCGACGCCGTGGCGGAACTGGAGCGGCACCATATCGACGGCAAAGTGGCCCGTGCCGCACCGCAGGCCCGCGCGGCCTTCGCGGGTCGGGTCGAGTGGGCTCGGGAGACCCTGGCCGCTGCGGCATTCCGGGACCGCCGTACCCCACCGCGGCATCTCGAGGCCCGGATCCTCGCAGATCTCACGGCGCCACCGGCCGGACGCGCCGGGCGGTGGCAGGCCACACCGCCCTGGCTGCGGCGGTTCGGGGTGAGCTGACCGTTCCGGTACGTCCACGCCCCGGCGAATCAGAGGTCGACGACGTGGTCCTCGGCGACCCGGCCGCCGAGGCGGACCCAGCCGTCGGAATCCCATTCCGTGAAGATCTGGGCACCGCTGCCCTGGGTGACCACCAGGCTGCGCCGCAGTTTGGCGGTGAGCGCGACCGCCGCGGCTCCGGTGGCTTCGTCCTCGGCGATGCCGAATTCGGGTGCGAACATCCGGGTGCGCACCGCACCCCGGGATTCGTCGGACCAGGTCCAGAAATAGTGCCGGCCGGCGGTGAAATCGTCGGCGCGCAGCGCCTGCAGCGCGTCGAGGTCGGCGAGCTGATGGAATTCGAAGTCGGGTGCCCATTCGGCCCGGGCCTGGATCCAGGTCAGGCCGCCGTTCTGCTCGACCGCGACCGGACCGGCCGGGACATCCAGCACATCGACGGCGAGTCCCTGGGTCCGTAGCCACCAGGCGGTGCCGACGGTGGGGTGGCCGGCGAACGGCAGCTCGACGGTCGGGGTGAAGATCCGCAGCCGGGCGGTGCCCTGCCGGGGACCGTCGACGACCGCGGTCTCGCTGTAGCCGAGCCGGGCGGCCAGTTCCTGTTTGTCGAGGGCGGCGACGTCGGCGGCCCGGGCGATTCCGAGCTGGTTACCGCCCCGGCCCGCCGCATCGGTGAATACGCGCACGACCTCGACCTGCGTCGCATCGGATTCGGGAACCTCGTGTGCGTCCATATCGACGAGCGTACCGGCGGTCGGGAGCCGAGCCGCGGAGGTCGGGCCCGGCGACGACGACGGCCCCGTCCGAAGCGGACGGGGCCGTCGAGTGCGCCTCCGGTGTCACACGCCGGCCGGGGCGAGTGCCTCGGTGGACTGGACGGCCTGGCCGACGCCCGCGACGATGGCGGCCACGCGCAGCGATTCGAAGATCACCTCGCGCGACACACCGGCCTCGCGGAGGGTGTGCTCGTGGGCCTCCAGGCAGTGCTGGCACCCGTTGATCGAGGACACCGCGAACGACCACAGTTCGAAATCTGCCTTGTCCACTCCCGGGTTGCCGATGATCTGCATGCGCAGGCCGGCCCGCAGATCGTCGTAGCGGCCACCGAGGAAGGCCTTCCCGCGGTAGAACACGTTGTTCATACCCATGATCGAGGCGGCGCCGAGCGCGGCGTTGTAGGCCTCGGCCGAGAGGGTGTCCGCGGCCTCGTCGGCGATCTCCCGCAGGGTGATCGCCGAACGGGTCGCGGCCGCGGCGGCCAGCAGGGTGCCCCACAGCTGCTGCTCGTTGAGCACGGTGCTGCGGCTGATCGATGACAGATTGAGCTTGAGGTCCTTGGCGTACTCGGGCAGGGAGTTCTTCAGGGTCTCGACGCTCATGATGGGGTTACCTCGTGGTGAATCGGCCGCTGTGGCGGTGGGGGAGTGGGGCTTTCGGGGGTTTCGCGGGAATCAGACGCTGGCGGAGAGCAGTTCGCCTGCGTCGATGGTCGGGTCGCCCTTCTTCCAGTTGCAGGCGCACAGTTCGTCGGACTGCAGCGCGTCCAGCACGCGCAGCACCTCGTCGACATTGCGGCCCACGGAACCGGCGGTCACCGAGACGAACTGGATCTCGTTGTTCGGGTCGACGATGAAGGTGGCCCGATCCGCGACACCGTCGGCGTTGAGCACACCGGTCGCGGTGGCCAGTTCCCGCTTGATGTCGGAGAGCATCGGGAACGGCAGGGTCTTCAGGTCCTCGTGCTGGGCCCGCCACTGGAAGTGCACGAACTCGTTGTCGACGGAGGCGCCGAGCACCTGGGCGTCCCGATCGGCGAACTCCTCGTTCAGCTTGCCGAATGCGGCGATCTCGGTCGGGCAGACGAAGGTGAAGTCCTTGGGCCAGAAGAAGACGATGCGCCACTTGCCGGCGTGGTCGTCGCTGGTGATCTGGGTGAAGTAATCGTCGGGCTGCTGAGCGTCGACCTTCGACAGGTCACCTCCGATGACCGCCTTGAGGTTGTATGCCGGGAACTGGTCGCCGATGGTCAGCAGGGCCATGCTCATCTCCTCATCCGTGGTGGGTCGCGCTCGTCGCGGAGCTCGACACTGATCTTGCCGACAGCGTACTTAAAGGTAAAGGTGATTGCACGCACTACACTGATAGGCGTGACTGATCAGACTTATCAGCCGACCCTGTCGCAGCTGCGTGCCTTCGTGGCGATCGCGGAGTACCGGCATTTCGGCACCGCGGCCGCCCGGCTCAATGTGAGCCAGCCCACGTTATCGCAGGCCCTGGCAGCCCTCGAAAACGGTCTGGGGCTACAGCTGATCGAACGCAGCACCCGCCGGGTGCTGGTGACCGCCGCGGGGATGCGGCTGCTGCCGCAGGCGAAGGCCACCCTGGAGGCCGCTGATCGGTTCGTCGCCTCGGCCACCGGTGACGGGCTCGGTGGTGCCCTGCGCCTGGGCATCATCCCGACCGTCGCCCCGTACGTACTACCACAGCTGTTGCCGGAGTTACGCCGCAAGCTGCCCGCCCTGCTGCCCCAGGTGGTGGAGGACCAGACCGCCCGGCTGCTGGAGGGGCTGCGCACCGGCATCCTCGACGCCGCCCTGATGGCCTTACCCAGTGAAACGCCCGGGATGACCGAGATTCCGGTCTATACAGAGGAATTCGTGCTGGTGACACCGCGCGGACACGAATCGGCCGGGCGCACCGATCTCGGGCCGGGGGTGCTGGCGGAACTGCCGCTGCTGCTACTGGACGAAGGTCACTGCCTCCGGGACCAGACCCTGGAACTGTGCCGCACCGCCGAGGTGCATCCGGGTACGGTCGGCGACACCCGCGCCGCCTCGCTGGCCACCGTGGTGCAGTGCGTGGCCGGTGGTCTCGGGGTCACGCTCATCCCGGAGATGGCGGTGGCCGCCGAAACCGCCCGCGGCACCCTGGACACCGCCCGGTTCACCGCACCGGCGCCCGGCCGGACCATCGGCCTGGTGTTCCGCTCCTCCTCGGCCCGGGCCGAGGACTACGAATACCTGGCCGCGATCATCCGGTCGAAGCGTCCGTTCTGAACCGGGCGATATCGCCGTTGCGAGTCAGGCGCCGTGTCCGCGCCGGATGACGCGGGTCGAGACGCTGGCCGGAGCGAGCCGGTCGCGCAGTAGTCCCACCGCCCGTTCGGCACCCGGACCGATGGCGCCGCAGGTGAACACGTCGATGAACAGTTCCCCGGACTCCGGATAGGTGTGGATCGAGGCATGCGATTCGGCGAGCAGGGCCAGGACCGTCACCCCCTGCGGAGCGAACTTCTTGTGCACGATCTCGCAGACCGTGGCACCCGCGGCGGTCAACGACTCCCGCAACGCCGCTTCCAGCCGGGCCGCATCGTCGCACAGTTGTGCATCGACACCACCGAACTCGGCCAGCACATGCCAGCCGGTGAACTCCGCCATACCGCGCCCGCCCTAGCCGGCTGCCACGGTGAACTCGTCGAACACCACGTCGCCGGCCGCATCGGATTCGGCAAGATCCACGACCGCCTCGAAGGCCCAGCCGTGATCGCCGGCCGGATCGTCGAGTACCTGGCGGATCTCCCAGGCTCCGGGGCGTTGCCGGATCCGGAACAGCTGCGGACCGCGGGCATCGGGACCGGTGCCGATTTCGTCGTACTCGGCGAAATAACCGGCGAGTTCGTTCTCCCATTCCGGACCGGGGCTCAGCTCCGCCAGTTCGGCGAACCGGCGCCGCGAGGCGAGCTCCACCCGCCGGAACATCGCATTGCGGACCATCACCCGGAATGCGCGTTCGTTCGCCGAGATCGGCCGGACCGCCTCGGCGCCGAAGGCCACCTGTTCGGCATCGGCAGCAGCACCGGGCGAGGTGAGCTGCTCCCACTCGTCGAGCAGGCTCGAATCCACCTGACGCACCAGTTCACCCAGCCATTCGGTGAGATCGTCGAGCTCCTCGGTACGGGCGGCGTCCGGGACGGTGCGCCGCAGTGCCCGGTAGGCGTCGGCGAGGTAGCGCAGTACCACCCCCTCGGACCGGGCCAGCTCGTAGTACGAGATCAGTTCGGCGAACGTCATCGCCCGCTCGACCAGATCCCGCACCACCGACTTCGGTGACGGTGCGAACTCCGAGACCCACGGATGCCCGCTCCGGTAGGTCTCGAAGGCCGGTTCGATCAGCTCGGCAAGCGGTTTCGGCCAGGTGACCTCCTCCAGGAGCTCCATTCGCTCCTCGTAGTCGATTCCGTCCGCCTTCATCTCCGCGACCGCCTCGCCGCGGGCGCGATGCTGCTGAGCCATCAGCAGCTGCCGCGGATCCTCCAGGGTCGCCTCGATCAGGGACACGACATCGAGGGTGTAGGTCGGACTGTCCCGGTCCAGCAGTTCGAATGCGGCGAGCGCGAACGGCGACAGCGGCTGGTCGAGCGCGAAATCACGCTGCAGATCGACCGTGAGCCTGGCATAGCGGCCCTGTTCGTCCGGCTCCGGCAGCTGCTGCACCACCCCGGCATCGCGCAGCGCGCGGTAGAGGCGGACGGCGCGTAGGATATGTCGGCGCTGCGCCGGCCGCGGTTCGTGATTGTTCTCCAACAGGTTGCGCATCGCGTCGAAACAGTTGCCGGGCCGGGCGATCACGTTCAGCAACATGGCATTGGTGACGGCGAACCGGGACACCATCGGCTCCGGTGCGGCCGTCACCAGCCGGTCGAAGGTGTCCTCACTCCAGGACACGAAGCCCTCGGGAGGTTTGCGGCGCTGCACCTTCCGCAGCTTCTTGGGGTCGTCGCCGGCCTTCGCCAGCAGCCGGGCGTTCTCGACCTCGTGTTCGGGCGCCTGGACCACCACGGTGCCCATGGTGTCGAACCCGGCCCGGCCGGCCCGGCCGGCGATCTGATGGAACTCGCGGGCCTTGAGCCGCCGGGTCCGTACCCCGTCGAACTTGGTCAGGCCGGTCAGCAGCACGGTCCGGATCGGCACGTTGATCCCGACACCGAGCGTGTCGGTACCGCAGACCACCTTGAGCAGTCCGTCCTGCGCCAGCTTCTCCACCAGGCGGCGGTATTTCGGCAGCATTCCGGCATGGTGGACGCCGATCCCGTGCCGCAGCAGCCGCGACAGCGTCTTGCCGAAGCCGGCCGCGAACCGGAAATTGCCGATCGCCGCGGCAATGGCATCCTTCTCGGCGCGGGTGGCGAAGTTGACGCTGGTCAGCGCCTGCGCGCGTTCCAGCGCCGCGGCCTGGGTGAAGTGCACGACATAGACCGGTGCCTGATGCGTGGTCACCAGTTCGGTCAGCGTTTCGGTGATCGGGGTACGTACATAGGAGAAGTGCAACGGGACCGGGCGTTCGGTACCCGATACCACCGCGGTCTCCCGGCCGGTGCGCCGGCGCAGGTCCGCGGCGAAGAAGTCGACCTCACCGAGCGTGGCCGACATGAGCAGGAACTGTGCTTTCGGCAGCTCCAGCAGGGGCACCTGCCAGGCCCAGCCCCGGTCCGGATCGGCGTAGAAGTGGAACTCGTCCATCACCACCTGCCCGACCTCGGCGTCGGCGCCCTGCCGCAGCGCCAGATTCGCCAGGATTTCCGCGGTGGCGCAGATGATGGGGGCCTCGGGGTTCACCGCCGCGTCGCCGGTCACCATCCCGACGTTGTCGGCGCCGAAGACCTCGCACAGGGCGAAGAACTTCTCGCTGACCAGTGCCTTGATCGGGGCGGTGTAGTAACTGCGCTGCCCCTGTGTCATCGCGAACAGGTGCGCGCCGACCGCCACCAGGGACTTCCCGGACCCGGTCGGGGTGGACAGGATGACGTTCGCGCCGCCGGCCAGCTCCATCAGGGCCTCGTCCTGCGCCGGGTACAGCGGCGTCCCCTGGCTCTCCGCCCACCTGCCGAAGGAGTCGTACAGTGCGTCGGCGTCGGTGCCGGGGATGTCCAGCAGGTCGGTCAGATCCACTCCGACCACCCTAGTGCGACGCCGGCGGCCTAGACCGGCGGGTTACCGGGGTCGTCGTCGTAGCCGCCCTGTTCGGCCAGGAACCGCTCGAACTCCGCGCCGAGCTCGTCACCACTGGGGAGTTCGGTCTCGCCGGCGAGCAGGCCCGACTGCCGCTCCTGGGCGGTCACGAAGCTGTCGTACTGCCGTTCCAGCGCCTGCACGACCGATTCGACCTCGCTGTTCCCGGCGATGTGCTCGTTGACCTGCTCGCGGACCCGGGCCGCCGCGGACCCGAGCGCGGCCAGCGGGATCTCCAGACCGGCATTGTCGGCCACGTTCTCCAGCAAGGTCTGGGCCGCCTCGGGATAGTCGGTCTGGGCGAGGTAGTGCGGTACGTGCACCGAGAATCCGAGGGATTCGTGCCCGTGCTGGGCCAGCCGGAACTCCAGCAGCGACGAGGCGCTGCCCGGTACCTGCAGTTCACCGGGCCAGCGCTGATGGTCGCCGATGAGTTCCCGGTCCGAGGCGTGCGCGGTCACTCCGAGCGGCCGGGTGTGCGGGATCGCCATCGGGATGGCGGACAGTCCGATGCTGCGCCGCACCCCGAGCTGTTCGGCCAGCAGCCGCATGGCAGTGGTGAACTTCTCCCAGCGCAGATCCGGTTCCAGCCCGGCCAGCAGCAGGAACGGGGTACCGGCGGTATCGCGCAGCGCCCACAGATTCAACTCGGGCTCGGTGTAGGCGGCGAAACGGTCGGTGTCGAAGGTCATCATCGGCCGCCGCGAGCGGTAGTCCAGCAGCTCGTCGACATCGAACGAGGCGACCAGTTCCGATTCCAGGCTCTCCCGCAGGTGCGTGGTCGCCAGCCGCACGGCATGGCCGGCATCGGTGAACCCCTCCAGGCCGTGCACCAGCACGGGGCCCGCGCCGTCGGTGCCCGACAGCTGCGGAGCGGGGAACTCCAGTTCGTACATGCGCGACTCGCGCTCCATCGCGTACTCCTTCCTGCGCCGTCCGCCGGCTGTCGCGGCGAGCGGACCCGGCCACCTCCCATTGTCTCCCATGGCCGCCGGTGACTCGCACACGCCTGCCGGCCATCGGCCGTCCGCAGGAGCAACAGCGGCTCCGGCGCCGGCATTCCCGCCGGGTCGTCTGCGGCGTGGCGGCGCCGAGAAGGCCGCAGTGAGTTTGGCACAGTAGGGGAGTGAGCAGCTACCGCCTGCGGGCGCGGATCGGCCGCCTGGGCGTTTCGGTGCTGGTGTGCGGCGCCGTCGGCGTGTCCGCGTGCACGAACACCGTGGCCGGCACTCCGGTCGCCGAGAATCGCGGCACGGTGTCGCACATCCCGGGAGCGCTGGCCGACCTGCTGCCGGCTGCGTCGGCGTTCCCCTCGCGGTACCCGCCCGTGGTGCTGCCGCCACCCGCAGCGCGGGCGGCGGTGACCGATCTCGCGGGCGCCGGTGCCGGCGACGAGGTCGTGCCGGCCGGCTGCCGCCCATCCGATCCGGACCCGTCGGTTCCGGCCGTCATGGTCGGTACCGACGACGCCGACCGGACGACCCTCACGGTCGCGTTGGTGCGCACCCGCGAACCCCTGGCCGAGCTGCGGGCACACCTGCGACAGTGTGCCCGGCTGCAGGTACGCGGCCCGGGCGCGGCGGTTACGGTCGGTACGCGAGAGGTGGCCGCACCGCGAGTGGCCGGGGCCGACGCGGTGATCGCGACCGTCCGGACGGTCGAACCGGAGGGTGCCGCCGTGCCGGGCACGAACCGGACGATGCGGTCGGCTACGGGGCAGGTCGGGGATGTCCGGATCACCGTCACCGCGATGACCTTCGGGGCCACGGAACCGGACGCCGGGGCGGTCGCGGCACTGTTCGCCGACGCCGTGGCGGCCGTTCGCGCCGGGTGAGCGCGGCACTCTAGCAGCCGGTGGTGACACCGTGCCGCGCCGCCGGACCGATCCGGGGCCGGCCGTCCACAGCCCGGCCGTTCGTCCACAGGTTTCCGGAATCCGCAGGTCGCGCAGGATCCTCCGGGTGGCGCCCGGCGGCACGCTGGAGCCATGACGCCATCTCCCGATCCGACCACCGCCACGTCCGCAGCCCGGCACCGTCCGCCCGACGGTGCCACCCTCGGCCGGTACTGCTCCGGGCCGGTGTCCCGACGGCCGGCTCCGGCGGCCGCGGATGCCGGGCCGCCGTCGTGTGCCGAACGCGGCCCCGGCTACCCCGCCCGGCTCCGGGAGGCACCACCGGTGCAGATCGGCGACCCGGGCGCACTGATCGTCGCGCTCCCGGCGATGCTGGGCTTCGTTCCGGAACGCTCCGTGGTGGTGGCGCTGCTCGGACCGGCCCGCGGGCCCGGCTCGACCGACACCGCCCTGATCGACGCCGTCGTCCGATTCGACCTCGACGGTGCGGCGGCCCCGGCCGGCCGGCAGCGGCTGGCGGAGTGTGTCGGCTCGATCTGCGCCCGGGAACGGACTGCCGAGGTGCTGCTGGTCGTGGTCGGCGGCCGGCCCGTCGACGCGGCCGGATCGGTCGGTGCGCTTGCGGACGGGCTGGCGGAGTACGGAATCGGAGTTGGCGGTGCCTGGGCGGTCCCCGCCATCGCCGCCGGAGCGCACTATCACAGCGTGCTCGGATCGGGCGCCGGGACACTGCCCGATCCGGCGGGTTCCCCGGTGGCGTTGTCGCATGTCCTGGAGGGTCGGCCGATCCGTGGCAGCCGCACCGAACTGACCGATCTGGTGGCTCCCGATCCGGGACTGTGCGCCGAGGTGGCTCGGGCCGCGGGAGCGGCCCGGGAGCGGTACCGCAGCGAACGGGCTGCGGCCGCTCGTAGGGGCGCGGCGGCGGATTTCCACCGGCGCAGCCTGGAATGGGTGGCGACGCAGGTGGCGGATACCGAATCCGGGGTACCCGGGCAGGCGCGGGAGCTGGCCCGGCTGGCCGCGATGCTGCGGGATCGGGTACTGCGGGACGCTTTGTTCGGGCTGGCGGCGAGTGACCATGCGGCGCCCGCTGAACAGCTCTGGGTGCAGCTGGTCCGGGCAACGGCCGGTGCGGACCGGGCGGAGGCGGCGGCGTTGCTGGCGTTCAGTGCCTATTTGCGCGGCGACGGCCCGTTCGCCGGGATCGCGATCGAGATTGCGGTCGATTCCGAGCCCGGGCACCCGATGTCGCGACTATTGGAAACCGCCCTGCAGACCGGGATGCGCCCTGAACAGCTGCGGCGGATCGCCGAGGTCGGCCACATGCTGGCGGCCGACCTCGGTGTCGACTTCGGCCCGATGACGCCGTGACCGGCCGGGTACTCCGGCGGTCCGGCAGCGTTCAGGCACTGTGTGCGCGATCGCCGAGCGAACCGATGAACTTCCAGGCATCGGAAACGATGCCGTCGAGATCGGTGTGCTCGGGCCGCCAGCCGAGCTCATCGATCGCACGTTCGCTGGATGCGATGAGGACGGCGGGATCGCCGGCCCGCCGGGGCGCGTCCTGTGCTGCGATCGGTGCGCCGGTGACCCGCTCACAGGCCGAGATGACTTCACGCACCGAGAACCCGGTTCCGCTACCGAGATTGAAGATCCGATGGGTGCCGGGCGCGGCCGAGGACAGGGCGAGCAGATGGGCCTGAGCGAGGTCGCGGATATGGATGTAGTCACGTACCGCGGTGCCGTCGGGGGTCGGCCAATCGGTGCCGAACACCGAGATGGACTCCCGGTGGCCCAGTGCCACCTGCAGGACCAGGGGGATGAGATGCGTTTCCACCACCCGGTTCTCCCCGAGACCGGCATAGGCGCCGGCGACATTGAAATACCGCAGGCTGGTGGCGGCCAGGCCGTAGGCATCCGCGTACGCCGTGATCGCGTGGTCGATCGCCAGCTTGCTCGAGCCGTACGGATTGGTCGGCCGGGTCGGCGCATCCTCGGTGATCGGCACCTGTTCGGGTTCGCCGTAGACCGCAGCCGTGGAGGAGAACACCAGGCGCGTGGTTCCGGTGGCCCGCATCGCATCCAGCAGGGCCAGGGTCTTGACCACATTGCCGTGCCAGTACTTGTCCGGCTGCTGCACCGACTCGCCCACCAGCGACTGGGCCGCGAAATGCAGGACGCCGTCGAACGATTCGGCGTGCAGCAGTTCCGGCGCCGCGGTTGCGACATCGCCGCGCACGAAGCGCGCACCGTCGGGCACCCCGTCCGCGTTGCCGGTGGACAGATCATCGACGACGACGACCTCGTGCCCCTGTTCGAGCAGGACGGCGGCACAAACACCGCCCACGTAGCCGGCTCCTCCGGTCACCATGAGTTTCATCGATCAGACCGGCTTCACCTGGACGGCATGCGCCATCTCGTCGGACAATTCGAACCCCGAATGCCCGGGCACCGTGATGACCACCGCGCCCGGCCGGGTCTCCACGGTCACGCGGGCATCGGGGACCACACCGGCCTCCCGGAGCCGGCCGATCACCTCGGGGTCGGTCTGGATGTGCTCGGCCAGCCGCCGCACCACCACGGCATGCGCGCCGCCGGGCGGCAACTCGGACAGCCGCACCAGCGGTTCGTCGGCATCACTGGTATCGGTGACTCCGAGCTCGTCCAGGCCCGGAATCGGGTTGCCGTACGGCGACGTGGTGGGCCGGTTGAGCACCTCGACCAGGCGGCGCTCCACCTCCTCGCTCATCACATGCTCCCAGCGGCAGGCCTCGGCGTGCACGTTCTGCCAGTCGAGGCCGATGACATCGACGAGCAGCCGTTCGGCCAGGCGGTGTTTGCGCATCACCGCGACGGCCATCGCACGGCCCTTGTCGGTCAGCTCCAGGTGCCGGTCGCCCGCGACCCGAAGCAGTCCGTCGCGCTCCATCCGGGCCACCGTCTGACTGACCGTCGGGCCGCTCTGCTCCAGGCGCTCGGCGATCCGCGCGCGCAGGGGCACCACGCCCTCTTCCTCGAGGTCGTAGATGGTACGGAGGTACATCTCCGTGGTATCGACCAGATCCTTCACGTGTTCATACCCCTTCGTCGGCATGATTCTACCCGGGCGCAGCGGGTCGTCCGGGTGCCGCACCTGCCACCACCGAGGGCGTGTCGGCGCGCGCGGCGTGTGGATACGGCGCCCGGCGACGTACGGTGGACGTCACCGGAGATATTTCTAGTGCATGTCAACGCCGACCGGGTGGTGCAGCTTCCCAGTAGCGTGGCGTTCATGAGCATCCCGTCGCGCAGCCCGGTGCCGGGCACCGTGGTGTGGTCCGATCGGTTTCTCGACTATGCGTGGACGCCCGAGCATCCGATGAAACCGGCGCGACTGCAGTACACCATGGCGCTGGCGCGCAGCCTGGGCGTGCTCGACGGGATCGAGGTACTGGCGCCCGCCGCGGCCGAACGGGCGGACCTGCTCCGGGTGCATACGCCCGGTTATGTATCGGCCGTCGAGCGGGCGAGCCCCGGGGCGCCGGTCGATCCGGCATCCGGCCTGGGTACGGCGGACAACCCGGTGTTCCCGCAGATGCACGAGGCGGCCTCGACCGTGGTCGGCGGCACGCTGGCCGCCGCCCGGGAGATCGCGGCGGGCCGGACCCGGCGCGCGGTGAGCATCGGTGGCGGGATGCATCATGCGATGGCCGGCGCGGCATCCGGATTCTGCATCTACAACGACGCTGCCATCGCGATCTCCTGGTTGCTCGACCACGGCTTCGACCGGATCGCCTACCTGGATATCGATGTGCACCACGGCGACGGTGTGCAGGCCGCTTTCTACGCCGATCCCCGGGTGCTGACCGTGTCGATCCATCAGCATCCGGCGACCCTGTGGCCCGGCACCGGGTGGCCGGCCGAGACCGGCGTCGGGGCCGCCGAGGGGACCGCGGTGAACCTGCCGGTTCTGCCGGGCACCCGGGATGCCCAGTGGCTGCGCGGATTCCACGCCGTCGTCCCGGGTGCGGTCGCCGCCTTCCGGCCGCAGATCGTGGTCGGTCAATGTGGTGTCGACACCCACCGGGAGGATCCGCTCGCCGACCTGGAACTGACCGTCGATGGACAGCGGGCGGCCTTCCTCGCGATGCGCGAGCTCGCCGACCGGTATGCCGAGGGACGCTGGCTGGCCGTCGGCGGCGGCGGATACGGCGTGGTCCGAGTCGTCCCGCGGGCCTGGACGCATCTGCTGGCCGTGGCCCTGGACCGGCCGCTGCCGCCGGACACCGCGATCCCGGCGGACTGGGCCGCGCAGGTACGGCGGGCGGCACCCCGGGTCCGGATGCCGGAGACGATGGGGGACGGTGGCGAGGTCGGCTACCGGGCATGGGACGGGCCGGGCGGGACGCCGGACATCGGGGATCCGGCCGAGGTGGCGGCCGAACGCGCCATCGACACTGCGGTGCTGGCCACCCGCCGGGCGAGCTTCGGCCTGCTCGGCCTGGACCCGGAGGATCCCCGTGACTGAACCCGGACTCCCCGACACCCCGGACTGCCCGGCGGATCCACCCGAACCGCCGCAGCACTGGTTCGCCGATGTCCTGGCCTCGGACGGGCGGGTGGTGCGGTTGCGGCCGATCACCCCGGCGGATGCGGATGCGCTGCAGCAGTTCCACGCCGGGCTGTCCGAACGCACTCGTTACCTGCGGTATTTCGGTCCGTATCCACGGATCACCCCGAAGGACCTCTACCGCACCACCCATGTCGACCATCGGGACCGGGTCGGCCTGGTCGCGTTGCTGGGTGGCGACATCATCGGTGTCGGCCGATACGAACTGCTGGACCGGCCCGGACCGCGTTCGGCCGAGGTCGCGTTCGTCGTGGCCGACGAGCACCAGGGGCGGGGCCTGGGCTCGGTGCTGCTCGAACATCTGGCGGGTGCGGCGGCCGAGAACGATATCGCCACTTTCGTGGCCGAGGTGTTGGCCGAGAACACCACCATGGTGATGGTGTTCCGGGAGGCCGGCTATCAGGTGCAGCGCAGCCGGGACGGTGCCGAACTGCATCTGGAATTCGCCATCGACCCGAGCGAGGCGTTGCTCTCGGTGCGGCAGGCCCGGGAGGCGGCCTCGGAGGCCCGCAGCGTCGGCAATCTGCTGGCCCCGGACTCGGTGGCGGTGATCGGCGCGACCCCGGACACCGGCCGGGTCGGCGGGGCGGTGCTGGCGAATCTGCTGGCCGGTGGCTTCACCGGGCCGGTCTTCCCGGTCAACCCGGGCCATCGGTCGATGCGTGGCGTTCGCGCCTATCCGACGGTCCGGGATATTCCGGACCCGGTGGACCTGGCGGTGGTTGCCGTGCCGCCGCCGGCGATCGGTTCGGTGATGGACGACTGCCTCGCCAAAGGGGTACGCGGGCTGGTCGTCCTCACCGCAGGATTCGGCGAGACCGGACCGGCCGGGCTCGCCGCCGAACAGGAACTGATTGCGATGGCTCGCGGCCACGGCATGCGGGTGGTCGGGCCGAATGCGCTGGGAATTGCGAACACCGACCCGGCCGTCGGACTGAACGCCACGCTGGCGCCGGTGCTGCCGGGGCGCGGCCGGATCGGGTTCTTCTGCCAGTCCGGGCCGCTCGGGGTGGCGATCCTGGGAGAAGCCGCGGCCCGCAACCTCGGTCTGTCCGCCTTCGTCTCGGCCGGGAACCGGGCCGATGTATCCGGCAACGACCTCCTGCAGTATTGGGATGCGGCCGCCGATACCGAGGTGATCCTGCTCTATCTGGAGAGTTTCGGGAATCCGCGCAAATTCTCGCGACTGGCCCGGCGGGTGGCCCGGCGCACGCCGATCGTCGCGGTGAGCAGCGGCCGGGCCGCGGCCGGTGACCGGCCTGCCGGCGACCTCGACCGCAGCATCGTGCGTGATCTGTTCGCCCAGTCCGGAATCGTGCAGGTCGACTCGATCTCCGAGTTGTTCGACTGTGCGGCGTTACTGGCCCATCAGCCACTGCCGGCCGGCCCTCGGGTGGCGGTGATCGGGGACAGCGCGGCCCTCAACTGGCTGGCTGTGGATGCCGCGCGGGCCGAAGGGCTGGTGGTCCGCCGGCCCGGCGCCGTCGGACGCGGCCCCGGGGCTCGGCCCACCGAACACGCCGGTCCGGGGGAGCTCGCGCCCGTGCCGGCGGCACCGGTGGATCTCGGGCCGCAGGCGACTCCGGCCGACTACCGCGAGGCGGTCGCGGCAGCACTGCACGACGACGCAATCGACGCGCTGCTGGTGGTCGTCGCCCCGCCGGTACCGCAGCCGATGAGCGGATTCGCCGCGGCACTTCGGGCGGCGGCGAGTGCGGCGCGTGCCGGGAAACCGATCGTGACGACCTTCGTCGCCGAGGCCGGCATACCCGGCGACCTCGCGGTGCCCGGGGCCGGGTCGCCGGCGCGTGGCTCCGTCCCGTCCTACCCGGACCCCGAGCGGGCCGCCCGAGCTCTGGGCCGGGTGCATCGGTACGCGCGCTGGCGGGAACGGCCGGTCTCACCAATCGTCCGGCCGCCCGGAATCGACGCCGCGCGGGCAGGGCGGCTGGTGCACGAATGGCTTGCCGAGTCCGGGCCGCGCTGGCTGACCGACCTGGAGACCGTACGCCTTCTGGGGTGCTACGGCATCGATGTCGTCGAGTTCCGGGAGGTCGGTGACGTCGAGGCCGCCGTCGTCGCCGCCGCCGAGCTCGGGTATCCGGTCGCGGCGAAGGCCACCGGCGAGCTGTGGCGACGGCGTCCCGATCTGGTCGGGGTGCGGCTGGACCTGTGGCATCCCGAAGCCGTCCGGCAGGCGTATTCGGATCTGGTCCGGGTCTGCGGTGATCCGGTGCTGCACATTCAGCGAATGGCACCGAAAGGCGTCGGATGTGTGCTGCGGGTCACCGACGACCCGGCATTCGGGTCGGTGATCGGCTTCGGTCTGTCCGGAACCATCATCGAGCTGCTCGGTGATCGGGCCTACCGGGCGCTGCCGCTGACCGCGGACGAAGCCGCCGAGCTGATCGGTGCGCCACGGGCAGCGCCACTGCTGCCCGGCGCACCGGAATCCGGCGGGCAGCCCTCGTCGCGGGCGGCCCTGATCGAGCTGGCCGAGCGGATCTCGGCGCTGTTCGACGATCTGCCGCTGATCCGGGAACTGTCCTGTGACCCGGTTCTGGCGGCAGCCGATTCGGCATCGATTCTGTATGCCCGGGCGCGGATCGGGCCCGAACCGACCCGCTTCGACACCGGGCCGCGCCGGCTGGGTGTCACTGTCGGAGGGTCGCCGTCTACCGGTTGACGGTCCGCAAATACCGAACGCCGACCGGTTCGCGCGACTCGGGAGGGGGCCGGTCGCGCGGACACCGGTCGGCGTCGGAGGTGACCGCCGCTGGCGATCACCGGGTCGGATGCGCTCAGGCGCCGGCGTAGGCCCGCAGCCGGTCCGCTCGCTCGCCCTTGCGCAGCTTGGACATCACTTCACGCTCGATCTGCCGGACCCGCTCGCGGGACAGGCCGAACAGCTTGCCGATCTGGTCCAGGGTGCGCGGCTGCCCGTCGTCCAGGCCGAAACGCAACCGGATGACCTGCTGTTCCCGCTCGTCGAGGGTTGCCAGCACGCTACGCACATCGTGGTGCAGCAGTCCGGCGATGACGGCGGTCTCGGCCGAGGTGGCCTCGGAGTCCTCGATGAAATCGCCCAGCGGGGCTTCCTCGTCGTTGCCGACCGGCATGTCCAGGCTCACCGGGTCCCGGCTGTGGTCGAGCAGATCGGCGATCTTCTCGACCGGGATACCGGACTCGGCGGCCAGTTCGGCATCGGTCGCTTCCCGGCCGAGCTGCTGGTGCAGTTCCCGCTTGATCCGGGCCAGCTTGTTGACCTGCTCGACGAGGTGCACCGGGAGCCGGATGGTGCGGCTCTGATCGGCCATACCGCGGGTGATGGCCTGTCGGATCCACCAGGTGGCATAGGTGGAGAACTTGAAGCCCTTGGCGTAGTCGAACTTCTCCATGGCGCGGATCAGGCCCAGGTTGCCCTCCTGGATCAGGTCCAGCAGCGGCATACCGCGACCGGTGTAGCGCTTGGCGAGGGAGACGACCAGGCGCAGGTTGGCCTCGAGCAGATGTGACCGCGCGGAGCGGCCCTCCCGGACGATGACCGCCAGATCGCGCTTGCGAGCCGCGGAGAGCCGCTTACCGGTCTCCAGCAGATGCTGCGCATACAGGCCCGCCTCGATGCGCTTCGCCAGTTCCACCTCGTCGGCGGCCGTGAGCAGCGCGGTACGGCCGATCCCGTTGAGGTACACACGTACCAGGTCGGCGGCGGGGCTCTGGGCGTCGAGATCGGAATCGGTGGCGCGCACACGAGTTGTGGCGGGGCTTGTCATGACTTGCCTCCTGTCGGTGGTGTCTCACTCCGATCAACGGGCCCGACAGTAGGAAAGTTCCCGTTCCGCGATCCGGTAAACCGCTCTGAGCTGCGGTTTTTGTGCGGTGCTTCTGAGAAGTTCCTGAGAAGGCGACGCCGGATCGCTACTGCGGAACCGGCTCGACCAGTCCGTGCCGGACCAGTGCGCTCACCACCGACAGGGCATCCGCGGCGAACTCCGGACCGGCCTCGGGTGCGCCGTCGGCGAGGGCGAGCAACTCGATCAGTTCGTACAACGTCAGACCGTCCGGTCTCATTCCGGCGACCAGGGCCGCAGTCGATTCGTCCACTTCGTGCTGCCACCGGGGGCCGTCACCGCGGTGCATCCGGGTGACCTGCCGATCCCAGCCGTCCGCACTCGGCAGATACACCCGTTCCAGTGCGGTGGTCGCCCGCGGCCGGAACCGCGAGTTCCATGCCAGGCCGGGGTCGGCGGCGGCCGCCCGCAGCCAGCGCGAGCGACGGAAGTATTCGATCGCCTCGTCGCCGAGCGGATCCGTGAACTCGTGCGTGAGATCCTCCGCCAGCAGTTCGGTCGGGCCGTCGATCGCCTGCAGATAGACGAAGCCGAAGCCGATCCCCTCGACCTCTGCGTCGGCGAAGGCATCGAGCCACCGTTCGGCCCGGTCCTGTGCGGCCGGGTCGCGCGGATCCAGTCCGGCGTCGCGGAGCCAGGTGCCGACGTAGAGGGCGGGGTCGGCGATATCGCGCTGCACCACCCATGCGTCGATACCGTGCGCGGGCAGCCAGGACGCCACCCGGGCCCGCCAGTCCCGGTCGGCCGCATGCACCCAGGCGGCCAGCATCGCGGCGGTGCCGCCGGGCGCGAGGAACTCCGGCGCCCGGGACACGACGAGCTCGCTGGCGCCGTCGAGCGCCAGCCCGGAGTCCCGATAGATGTGCTCGACCCGGGCCGGTCCGACCACGAACGGCGGGTTGGCCACCACCCGGTCGAACCGGCGCCCGGCGACCGGCTCGAACCACGAGCCCTCGAGCAGTTCGATATCGAGCTCGTTGAGTGCCGCGTTGGCCTCGGCCAGCCATAGCGCCCGCCGGTTCACATCGGTGCCGGTCACCCGCTGTCCGTACTCGGCCGCGTGGATCGCCTGGACCCCGCATCCGGTACCCAGGTCCAGGACGGTGCCGGCCGGGGTGGCCGGGGTGGCGCGCAGCAGCGACAGGGAGGCATGGCCGACGCCGAGCACATGGTCGGCGCCGATGGTGCGCCGGCGCATCGATTCGTCCGGATCGGACAGGATCCAGCGGGTACCCGCCCCGGCGTCCAGTGGTCGCAGGTCCAGTGCTGCCCGGACCCGGTCACCGGATCGTTCCAGCAGGCCCGCCGCGACGGCGTCGTCGGTCCGGACGGGCGCCAGGGCTGTGCCCACCTCGGTCTCGGGCAGTGCGTCGCCCAGCAGGAACAGCCGCACCAGGGTGCCCAGCGGCCCGGCGGTCCGGGCCGCGCGCCGCACCGGAACCGGTTCGGACCGGGCCAGGGCGCCGTGGGCTTCGGGGCCCAGCGCCGCCGGGAGGGTATCGGCGTCGTAGCCGGCCCGGATCAGGGCGCTTCGCAGGTCCGGGCACAGCGCGGCCAGCGGTGAACCGGTGGATGTCGCAGCGTTCGTAGGCACCCGATCACTCTGCCACCCGCGCCTGCCCGGCGGGCCGGAGGCGGGTCAGCCCTCGACGGCGCGGTGGTTTCCGGACTCCAGGGCGACCTGGTTGCGCCGGCCGTCCCATCGGGAGGGTTCGTCCTTGCTGCGGGGTGGCCGGTCGTTGGCGATGAGCACCGCGATCCAGGGCAACGGCACCGAGGCGGCGATGATCAGGATCGCGATCAGGGGGTTGCCCAGGGCCGCGTAGGCGATCGCGGCCAAGACCAGGCAGGGGATCCGGAAGCCCATGATGATCATGTACCGCCGGACCCGGGCACGGTGCTGATCGTCGAGGGACGGGGCCGCCTCGGTGATCAGGGCGGGGTGTCGGTGGTCACTACCCGGGAAGTAGCCTTGCGAACGCGTTGCGGAGACGGGCATGACCACTTCGGATTCTGGACCGGTGGGCTCGTCGGCGCCGGGGATGTCGCCGTACTGCTGCATACTTCGAGTCTCCCACTCGGGGCGGGCGAGCGCACACCCCGGACCCCGGCGCGGCCGGTCCGTCCCCGGGACATGCCGTGCGCGTCCGTGCGCCGATGGGGCATCATGGAGGGCGTGAGTACAGACACTCTGGTCCGCCCGGACACCGACACCGACGAGACGACCGGCGACGACGTCCCCAAGTTCTTCCACTACGTGAAGAAGGACCGGATCGCCGAGAGCGCCGTGATGGGCACCGTGGTGGTCGCCCTGTGTGGCGAGGTGTTCCCGGTGACCCGTTCCCCGAAGCCCGGTTCTCCGGTGTGCCCGGAGTGCAAGAAGGTCTACGAGGGTTTGCGCAAGGGCGACTGAGCCGGTTCGGCGACGGCGTCCGCGGTCTCGGTGGCGAGCGCCGTGCGGTCGTCGTACGGCGGCATGCCGCGGACCTGACTGCTCAGCCAGTGCTTGACCTGGTCGATGCGGGTGCTGCGGGCCGGCCAGAATTCCTGGACGGCTGCGTTGAACTCGGCGCCCAGGATCACCGCGAAGCCGAGGAAATAGGTGAAGAGCAGGAACGCGATCGGCGTGGCCAGTGCGCCGTAGCTCACCCCGGTGGCGGTGATCGTGGCCAGATAGCGGCGCAGCAGCACACTGGCCGCCATGAAGAACGCCCCGGCCACCAGTGCGCCGAGGAACAGCCGATGCCAGGGCAGCCAGCGGTGCAGTGCCACCTTGTACAGCGTGGTCAGGGCGCCGATCAGCAGCAGCCCGGTGATCGGGTAGTAGAAGCCGTCGATCAACCGGAGTCCGGGTTCTCGCCATTCGTCGGGCAGCACCCGGCCGATCAGGTCCGGGCCGAGCGCCACGACCGGCAGGATGAACACGGCCGCCACCAGGAACTGCACGTACAGCAGCAGGGCGAAGATTCGCTGCCACACCGGATGCCGGGCGTCCTGCTGATCGTGGGCGTCGACGATGGCGTCGACGAAGGTCGACATGGCCGACGAGCCGGCCCACAGGGTGAGCACGAATCCGAACGAGACCACCGCACCGCGGCCCCGGCCCAGGACGTCGTCGACGGTCGGCTCGATCAGATCGCTGACCACCTGGGGGCTGAACAGTTCCCGGCTGAACGTGATGATCTTCGATTCCACGATCGCGACGGTGTCCGGGCCGAACCAGCCGCCCACATAGCCGAGGCTGCCGAGCAGGGCGAGCAGGAGCGGCGGCAGCGACAGGGTCTGCCAGAAGGCCGCCGATGCGGATTTCGAGAAGATCGAGTCGTCCCAGCTCTTCACGGCGACTCGCCAGAGCAGCCGGCGAGCCGTGCTCACGGTGTGGCGGGCGCGGCGCATCGGCCCGCCCTCGGCCGCGGCCGAACGGGCCGGGGCGTCGTCGACCGCCGGGCCGGTGCGTTCGGTACCGGCCCGGGGTGGTTGCCCGGCGTCCGCTGGGCTGTTCGGTTTCTCACACATGCTGCCTTTCAGCATCCCGCAGCAGGATAGCCGGTCCGTCGCCGGCCGGTCGGTGTGTCCGGCTGCCGCCGGGGGTGGCAGCGAGCGGAAACGGCCGGTCCGGCCGGTTCGCCCGCCGCCGGTGGCCCGGCCCGCGGCGGCGTTGCCGGTCGGGGACCGCGGTCCGGACACGGCGACGCGACACATCGGGGACAGTGGCGGCGGGCGGGGCCGGGCCGCTACTGTCTTCTGCGTGAGTGGGTCGGGAGGCGCCGCGGTGGCGGGAGATGCGGGCACGCCGGGCGGAACGGCGAAGCAGGCAGCAGGCGGAGCCCTCCGGACATGGCAGCGCCGGGCGCTGACCAAGTACCTGGCCACCAAGCCCCGCGACTTCCTCGCGGTGGCCACGCCGGGTGCCGGTAAGACCACCTTCGCCCTGCGGATTGCCGCAGAGTTGCTGGCCGACCGCACCGTCGATCAGGTGACGGTGGTCGCGCCGACCGAACACCTCAAACACCAGTGGGCCGAATCCGCCGCGCGGACGGGGATCGCTCTGGACTCCCGGTTCTCCAACAGCACCGGTGGCACCTCGGGCGACTACCACGGCGTGGTCGTGACTTACGCGCAGGTCGCCGCACATCCGACCCGGCACCGGGTGCGCACGGAGAACCGCCGCACCTTGGTGATCCTCGACGAGATCCATCACGCGGGTGACGCCAAGAGCTGGGGTGAGGCCACCGAGGAGGCCTTCGGTGACGCCACCCGCCGGCTCGCGCTGACCGGCACCCCGTTCCGCAGCGACGACTCGAAGATCCCGTTCGTCACCTACGAACCCGACGAGGCCGGGCTGCCCCGGTCCCGGGCCGACCACAGTTACGGCTACGCCGAGGCACTGGCCGACGGGGTCGTCCGGCCGGTGGTGTTCCTGGCCTATTCCGGGGACGCGCACTGGCGGGATTCGGCGGGCGAGGAGCACACCGCCCGGCTGGGGGAGCCGCTGAACGCCGAACAGACCGCCCGGGCCTGGCGCACGGCGCTGGATCCGGCCGGCGACTGGATCTCGAAGGTGCTGTATGCCGCGGACACCCGCCTCCGGCAGCTGCGCTCGTCCGGTATGCCGGACGCGGGCGGCCTGGTGATCGCGACCGATCAGGAACGGGCCCGCGACTATGCCGAGCTGCTGACCCATATCAGCGGCGAACGTCCGGCCCTGGTGCTCTCCGACGATCCCACCTCCTCGCAGCGGATTGCCGAGTTCAGCCGCAGCACCCAGCCGTGGATGGTGGCGGTGCGCATGGTGTCCGAGGGGGTGGACGTGCCCCGGCTGGCGGTCGGCGTGTACGCGACCAGCGCCTCGACGCCGCTGTATTTCGCTCAGGCCATCGGCCGGTTCGTCCGTGCGCGCCGCCCGGGGGAGTCGGCGAGCGTGTTCCTGCCGTCGGTGCCGGTGCTGCTGGACTTGGCGGCGCAACTGGAACTGCAGCGCGATCACGTCATCGGCAAACCGCACCGGGAGAAGAACGGCCTCGACGACGAGCTGCTCACCGAGGCGAACAAGCAGCAGGACGAGCCCGGTGAGGAGGAGAAGAAGTTCGTCGCGCTCGCCGCGGACGCCGAACTCGATCAGGTGATCTACGACGGTGACACCTTCGGCACCGCCACCGTGGCCGGCAGTGCCGAGGAAGCCGACTATCTGGGCATCCCGGGCCTGCTCGATGCCGAGCAGATGCGCACCCTGCTCCGCGAACGGCAGACCAAGCAGGTCACCGAGCGCAGCGCCGCGGCGGCGGCCGCGGTACCGGCCCCGCAGGTGGCCGCCGCGGCCGAGCGGGTGGCGACCGCCGACCGGCTGGCCGAGCTGCGCCGGGAACTGAACAGCCTGGTCGCCATGCACCACCACCGCACCGGCAAACCGCACGGGGTGATCCACGGTGAGCTGCGCCGGGAATGCGGCGGCCCGCCGACCGCACTCGCCTCCGCCGATCAGCTCAGCGAGCGGATCGCCACCCTGCGCCGCCGGTGACCCGCCCCGGCTACCGTGGGCCGGTCCCGGTGGCTCGGGCCACGGGCGTGACTCGCCCGGCAGGGTCGGCACCGAAGTAGTCCGCCGGGTCGAGCGCGCTGATCGGCACCCAGCGTGGTGGTTCGGCGGAATCCGCCGCATCGGACGGTGCGGCCTGGAAGTAGCCCTGTAGTTCGAGTGCGAGGCGGGGGCGTTCGTCCACCATCCGGGCCACGGTGTAGTAGGTCGCCAGCACGTGCAGACATCGCGTTCTTCGTGCCGGACAGGAACAGTCGGTGCCCGCGAGCACCGGCGCGATGTCGATACCGGCCGCGCGCAGCGCTGCGCGGTCGTCGTCGGTGTAGGCCACCGGATCGCCGATGACCTCCCGCACGGCCGCGATCCGGGTGCGGGTGAGCGGCGCGAGTTCGAGGTGGGTCACCGAGGCCTGACCACCCCGATGGAGGTGCGCGCGGACGATCCGGTCCTCGACGGCTGCCTGGACTCCGTCGTTGCGGGCGATGCTGCGAGCGCGTGGCAGCAGCGGTTCCGGCCGGGTCTGCCGGAGTGGTTCGGCCAGCCGCACCCAGTCCATCCCCCATGCGGTGTAGCCGAATTCGCGGTCCGGTGAATCAGGCACGTTCCTCCTCCCGTTTGCGGCGCAGGATCTCGATCAGCTGGTCGTCGTCGAGCCGGGCCAGCGCCTCGATACCGGCACTGTCGCCGAGATCGGTGAGGGCCGACTTCCGGTCGTGCATACCGGCGATGTGCTCCTCGACGGTGCCGGCCGAGGTCAATGTGGTGACGGTGACGGTGCGGGTCTGCCCGATCCGATGCACCCGATCCGATGCCTGCGCCTCCACCGCCGGGTTCCACCAGCGGTCGAAGTGGATCACATCGGCCGCTCGGGTCAGCGTGAGTCCGGTCCCGGCTGCCCGCAGGCTGAGCACCAACAGCGGTGGCGTATCGCCGGATTGGAACCCGGTGACGATGGCGGCGCGTTCGGCCTGGGACAGGCCGCCGTGGAAGAACGGCGCCCGGATCCCGAACTGTTCGGCCAGCTGGCGGACCAGCAGGTCACCCGTCTCCCGGTACTGCGTGAAGATCAGCGTCGGCGCGTCGGCCGCCAGGTTCGATGCGACGATATCGGTGCACAGGTCGAGTTTGCCGGAACGGCCGGAGAGTTCGGTGAGGTCACCGGTGACCAGTCCCGGATGGTTACAGGCCTTCTTCAACGCGGTGAGTGCGGCCAGGACCCGGCCGTGCCGCTGGACGCCGCTGCCGAACCCGTCCGCCACGGCTCGGTCGAGCAGCCGGTCGTAGAGCTGCTGCTGTTCCTCGGTCGGGTCGCACAGCAGGTCGGTTCGGATCTTGGCCGGTAGTGTCGCGGCGACCTGGGCCTTCTTCCGGGCCAGGAGCACCGGTTCGACGGCGTCGCGCAGACGGGTGGCCGCAGCCGTCGATCCCTCGTGGATCGGCCGGGCGAACCGGCGCCGGAACTGGGTGCGGTGTCCGAAGAGTCGCGGTGCGGTCAGATTCAGCAACGCCCACAGCTCCTCCAGGTGATTCTCCACCGGGGTCCCGGTCAACGCCACGGTCGCCCGAGCAGGGAGCGCCCGGGCCGCCTTCGCCACCTGTGTCCGTGGGTTCTTCAACGCCTGCGCCTCGTCGAAGACGGCGGTCTGCCATCCGATCTCGGCCAGCGCCGCGCCGTGCAGCCGCAACATCGGGTACCCGGTGACGACAACGGTGCCCGGCTCGGCCGATTCGGACGCACCGCGCGGTCCCCGCCAGACGATGGGCCGCAGTTCCGGGGCGAATCGGTGGATCTCGTGTACCCAGTTGCCGACCAGTGAGGTCGGGCAGATCACGAGCTGGGCGCCGTCGGTCCGGCCGGCCATGAATCCGATGGCCTGCAATGTCTTGCCGAGCCCCATCTCGTCGGCCAGCACCGCCCCGCCGTGGGCGGCGACCGTTTCGTGTAGCCAGCCGACCCCGCGGGCCTGATAGGGCCGCAGCTCGGCGGTCAGCTTCGTCGCGAGTTCGGTGGCGACCGCGCGGGTGTCGCGCAGCGTTCGCAGGGCCCGGTCCGCCGAGACGATCGATGTCCCGGCGGCGTCGGGTACGGCGTGCGCGGCGGCCGGGAGCACCTGGTCGATGTCGGAGCCGGACAGGGCGGATCGCCATGCCTCGAGTGAGCCACCCGGTGTCGCTCCGGCCGGTGCAGTGGCGAGTTCATCGGGGGAGACGACCAGGCAGTCGACCTCTGTGACGGCGATCTCCCCGGTGGTGGCGGTCGGTACGGCCAGGGGCAGGGTAGCGTATCGGCCCGGCCCGGTGGGTGGTGTGCCGACGGCGTGTCCGGTCCAGGTCCAGAGTGCGAACATGTGCCGGTCGGGCAGGTAGGTGGCCTGTGTGCTGGGCAGCGTGGACTCCCGGTTTCCTCGTATGCTGTACGTGGTATCGAAAACAACGTACAACGTACCGCGTTTCTTCCGAGGAGGCATGTGAGCACGAACACCGACGCCGGCCGGGCGCGGCGCCTGCTGGAGCTGCTGTGGCGGCACGAACGGCCGCTCCCGTCCGGCAGCCGGGGGCCGAAGCCGGCGCTCAGTGTCGACGAGGTGGTCGCGGCTGCCGTGGGCCTGGCCGACCGCGAGGGGATCGATCGGGTGTCGATCCGGACGGTGGCCGGCGAGCTGGGCCTGCGGCCGATGAGCCTGTACACGTATGTCCCGAGCAAGGACATCCTGCTCGCCCTGATGGTCGATGCGGTGGCTGCCGCCGATGCGCCGATCCCGGCGGATGCGCCGGTACGGGAGCGGATGGCCGCCATCGCGGTCGGGGTGCGGACCGAGCTGATCGCCCATCCGTGGCTGCTGGAGGTGTCGTCGTGGCGGCAGGTGCTGGGCCCGGGCCGGATGCGCCGCTACGAACGGCAGTTGGCCGCCCTGGCGGGTACCGGACTACCGGACGTCCTGATGGATCGGGTGGTCACGGTGCTGACGGAATTCGCCACCGGTAACGCCCGCACCGTGGTGGCGGCCACGCGCGCCACGGCCGAGACGACCGATGCCGACTGGTGGGCCGTGTACGGTCCGCAGCTCACCGACCTCATGCCCGCCGCGGAGTTTCCCCTGGCGAGCCGGGTGGGTGCCCGGGTGGGGGAGCGGTATCAGGCGCCCGGTGACCCGGAGGGTGCATTCGACTACGGCCTGGCCCGGCTGCTGGACGGCATCCTGGAGAACAGGCCGGATGCGGCGGGCCGGGCGACGGACTGATTCCGTCCGGCGGGACGCCGACGGCGGACGACCTGTGGGTCGCCCGCCGTCGGGGATTCGGTTATCGGATGCTGTTGTGTCGGACGCGAGGAGTGGTCAGAGCGCGGGCGCCGATTCCGTGTCGATCTCGGCTTCGAGTTCGCGCAGGCGATCCATGTGTTCGTTCGCGTGATGCTGGCAGAAGAGCAACTCGCCACCGGCGGGAAGTACGGCACGCACTCGGGCAGCCGCCCCGCACCGGTCGCAACGATCGACCGCGGTCAGTGGGGTGCTGGTCAGGGTTCCTGGCATGACTCCTCCGTCCTGGCTCACCGGCCGCTGTGGCCGTTCACCTGGTGTGGGGCCCCGTGGTTACTCCGCGGGACTCGCTCCGCTACTTCCCAGCAGTGGTACGACTACTCTGTCAGACGTTCGGCGTTCAGGCTTTGTTCCCGGATCCGAATCTTTGTGTTCTCGCTAACACGACCTGCGGTTTCGCTGTGGGCGAACGTCGTAGGACGATCTGCGGTCATCGGCCGGTCACCTCCGTTCCGCCTGCACTCTCACCTCCTGAGGAGCCGTCACTCACTATCGTGTCGCTCGCTGGGGGGTTGCTCGTTACGGTGGGACCGAAACGAGGCCCGTCCGGCGCAGCGATGCCGAGGGAGCCGCACGATACCGGTGCCGGATCCGCCGCCCGTCCGAACAATGTTGTCCACTGGGAGATTACCCGTGTCACACCCCGCTCACACCCTTGTTCACCTGTGTTCTGCCGAGCAGTGGCGAACGGCGCAGGTCGCCGGCTCGCTGCGGCCCGAATCGTTGCCGGAACACGGTTTCGTGCACCTGTCCGAGCCGGGCCAGGTGCACATCCCGGCGAATCTGCTCTTCGCCGGGCGCTGCGATCTGGTACTCCTGCACGTCGACCCGGGTCGGCTGACCGCACCGCTGCGCTGGGAACCGGGGGTGCCGCCCGCGCCGGGACAGCTGTTCCCGCATCTGTACGGGCCACTGCCGG
This sequence comes from Nocardia sp. KT25-26, assembly GCF_056627695.1. NCBI lineage: Bacteria > Bacillati > Actinomycetota > Actinomycetes > Mycobacteriales > Nocardiaceae > Nocardia > Nocardia sp. KT25-26. The sequence goes on from NZ_CM152813.1 coordinate 2,205,293, forward strand.
TGGCGGCGGTGGTGGCCGTACAGGACTACCGGCCGGGGACCGACGGCACCTTCGCACCATTGTCCGCGTGATCAGGGGTTTCGGTGGCCGACAGGCCTCGTTGGACGTGCGGAAGTGGCGCGGCGCACATCGCCGGTGGACCGGCGGTTAGGCTGGAAGTGTGAACGTCGATGTCACCGCACTACCGGGGATCGGGGTGCGTAAAGATTTCGAGGTCCGATCGGGACGCCGGATCGGGGTGGTCGCCCACCGCGACGGCGATATCGACCTGATCGTGTCGAAGCTCGAAGACCCCGATGCCTGTGCGGCTCAGATCCCCCTGTCCACCGATGAAGCCGCGGTCCTGGCGAATCTGCTGGGCGCACCGCAGCTGGTCGCCAGACTCAACGACGACCACCGTGATCTACCCGGTATCACCACGCGACAGCTGGCGATCGGCGAGGATTCGCCGTACGCGAGCCGAACCCTCGGCGAGACCGCGATGCGTACGCGCACCAAGGCCTCGATCGTCGCCGTGATGCGTGCCGGCCAGCTGAATCCGTCACCGGGCCCGGATTTCACCTTCACCGTGGGTGATCTGCTCGTGGTGGTCGGCACGCCGGAAGGATTGGACGCCGCCGCGAAGCTCCTCGTCAACGGCTGAGATCCCGGTGACCGCCACCGCGCTCGCACTGCTCGAGCTCGGCGCGCTCCTTTTCGCGCTGGGGCTGTGCGGGCGGGTGGCGGGCCGGATGGGGATGTCGCCGATCCCGCTGTACCTGCTGGGCGGTCTGGCGCTCGGCGAAGGCGGTCTGGTCGAACTCGAGGCCTCCGAGGAGTTCGGGCACCTCGCCGGTGAGATCGGTGTGGTGCTGCTGCTGTTGCTGCTGGGGCTGGAGTACACCGCTCCCGAACTGATGACGGGGATGCGCCGGTCCTGGCCGGCCGGACTGCTGGACATCGTGGCCAATGCGGCGCCCGGGGTGCTGGTGGCGCTGTTGCTCGGCTGGGGGCCGATGGGAGCGGTGGTACTGGGCGGGGTGACCTATATCTCGTCCTCGGGGATCGTGGCGAAAGTACTCGACGATCTGGGCCGGCTGGGTAACCGGGAAACCCCGGTCGTGTTGTCGATCCTGGTGTTCGAGGATCTGGCGATGGCGGGATATCTGCCGATTCTGGTGATGCTGCTGGCCGGCCTGAGTCTGCTGCAGGGACTGGTGTCGCTGGCGGTGGCGCTGCTGGCGATCTCGGTGGTGCTGGTGGCCGCCCTCCGGTACGGACGGGCGATCTCGGCGATCCTGGACAGTTCGGACCGTGAGGTGTTCCTGCTGCAGTTGCTGGGTGCGGCACTCCTGGTCGCCGGGCTGGCCTCGATGCTCAACATCTCCGCCGCCGTCGGGGCTTTCCTACTGGGGATCGCGATCTCCGGATCCACGGCGAGCGAGGCGGTGAAGGTGCTGGAACCGCTGCGGGATCTGTTCGCCGCCCTGTTCTTCGTCGCCTTCGGAATCACCACCGACCCCACCGCCATTCCGCCGGTGCTGGGGTGGGCGATCGTGCTCGCGGTGGTCACCACGGTCACCAAGGTGGCCGTCGGCTGGTGGGCCGCCGGGCGGCAGGGGATCCGCCGCGGCGGCCGGGCCCGGGCCGGGGCCGCGCTGGTGGCCCGTGGCGAATTCTCCATCGTCATCGCGGGTTTGGCGGTAGGTTACGGCCGGGTGGACGGGGAACTGGCCGCGCTGGCGTCGGCGTATGTGCTGTTGATGGCGATCATCGGCCCGATTGCCGCCCGCGTCGTCGAGCCGGTTCTCGTCCGGTTCCCGGAGCGCGGCCGTGCCGCGACCGGGTGACCGGATCCGCTACGTGATGGGCAGTCTGGGCCAGGATCCGGTGGTGGTGGTATCCAGCGGTGGCTGGGGGGATACCCGGGTCGGTACGGCCGCCGGTACGGGTGGCCGGCCGGGCTCCGGATCGGCTGCCGTGCTCGGCGTGCCGGTAGCGGGCACGGTAGCGACGTGCCCGGGTGCCGCCGGGGCCGCATCCGTGGCGCGGCCGGCCCGATGCCGGGCGTGCAGCAGCATCCGGGGCCGGGTGGCGGGGCCCTCGACCTCGGTCAGGCTGACGCTGATCAGCACGAGCATCGTCACCACACTGCAGCCGCCGATGAGTGGCGCCAGCAGTTGCATGGCGTCCGCGCCACCCGGCGCCTGCGCTGCGTGTCCGGAGTGGGCTCGCATCGCGGCCATCCCGGTGTAGTGCATACCGCAGACGGCCACACCCATGGTCAGCGCGGCACCCGCGATGGTGAGCAGCCGATCGGTGCGCAGTGAGAACCACAGCGCCACAACGGAGGCCACGACCGCGATAACCAGCGACAGCAGCACCAGACCCGGGTCGTAGTCGATCCGCGCCGAGGTCCGCATCGCGTACATGCCCAGGTAGTGCATGGTGCCCACGCCGAGTCCGGTGATCGCTCCGGCCGAGACCAGCGAGGCCAGCGTCGGTTGCGGACGATCGACGAGATACAGGCCGATGCCGACGACCACCATCGCGGTGATCGCGCTGAGCAGCGTGAGCGGAATGTTGTACCGGATCTCGGCGCCACGGATGGAGAAGCCGAGCATCGCGATGAAGTGCATGACCCAGATTCCGGTGCCGCCGATGGCGACGGCGGCACCGATCAGCCAGCCGATCCGGCCCTGGGTACCGGCCCGGGCGCGGGCCGCACATTGCAGGCCGAGCAGGCAGCCGGTGACGGACATGAAGTAGGCGAGGACAGGTGTGAGCCACCCGTAACTGAAGTGATGGATTTCGAGCACGCCGAGCAAGACTTTCGATGCGGTACCGCGGCCGGCGACGGTAGAACCTGTTGAGCACCGGTGACCTTACGCGGCCGGAGCAAATCTGAAGCACACTTCTCCGCATCGTGTCCTGTGTATTCGATCACTGTGCAGTTGCTGTTCGATTGCTGTTCGCCGGAGCGGCAACGAAAACGGCCCGGCCCCGCGCATGGCGGGACCGGGCCGGTACCTGGGCGTGCAGGTCAGTCCAGGTAGTCGCGCAGTACCTGCGAGCGGCTCGGATGCCGCAGCTTGCTCATGGTCTTGGACTCGATCTGGCGGATACGTTCCCGCGTGACGCCGTAGACCTGGCCGATCTCGTCGAGGGTGCGCGGCTGGCCGTCGGTGAGGCCGAAGCGCAGCCGGACCACGCCCGCCTCTCGCTCGGACAGCGTTTCCAGCACCGACTGCAGCTGGTCCTGCAGCAGCGTGAAACTGACCGCGTCCACCGCGACGACGGCCTCGGAGTCCTCGATGAAATCGCCGAGCTGGCTGTCGCCCTCGTCGCCGATGGTCTGGTCCAGCGAGATCGGCTCGCGAGCGTACTGCTGGATCTCGAGCACCTTCTCCGGCGTGATGTCCATTTCCTTGGCGAGCTCCTCCGGGGTGGGCTCGCGGCCCAGGTCCTGGAGCAGCTCACGCTGGATGCGGCCGAGCTTGTTGATCACCTCGACCATGTGCACCGGGATGCGGATGGTGCGGGCCTGGTCGGCCATCGCGCGGGTGATCGCCTGCCGGATCCACCAGGTGGCGTAGGTGGAGAACTTGTAGCCCTTGGTGTAGTCGAACTTCTCCACCGCGCGGATCAGGCCCAGGTTGCCTTCCTGGATCAGATCGAGGAAGGCCATACCGCGGCCGGTGTAGCGCTTGGCGAGGGAGACCACCAGACGCAGGTTCGCTTCGAGCAGGTGGTTCTTCGCGCGATTGCCGTCGCGGATGATCCAGTTGAAATCGCGCCGGGTGGTGACCGGCAGTTTCTCGCCCTGCTCGGCGAACTCGCGCATTTTCTCCACCGCGTACAGGCCGGCCTCGATCCGCTTGGCGAGTTCGACCTCCTCCTCGGCGTTGAGCAGCGCCACCTTGCCGATCTGCTTGAGATAGGCGCGCACCGAGTCGGCGGAGGCGGTGAGTTCGGCGTCCTTGCGGGCCTGCCGCAGGGCCTCGGATTCCTCCTCGTCCCAGACGAAGTCGCCGGAGGCCTTGTCGGCCGCCGACGGCTCCTCGGTGGCCGCCTCGTCGGTCTCGGCGAGGTCGGCTTCGGACACCTCCAGGTCGCCGAGGTCGGCGACCTCCATCGATTCTTCGTCGAGCTTGTCCGCACCACCACCCGCGGCGGCCGTGGCCTTCTTGGCCGCCGCCTTCTTGGCAGTGGTCTTCTTGGCCGCCTTCTTTGCCGGAGCCTTCTTGGCAGCAGTCTTCTTCGCCGCAGTCTTCTTCGCGGCCGCCTTCTTGGCAGGGGCCTTACGAGCCACCTTCTTTGCCGGTGTGGCTGCTGCGGAGTCGGCGTCGGCCGAGTCGGCGGTCTGACGGGTATTCGTGGCTACCACGTACGCCCTTTCGTGACTGTCTCGTGCGGCGTCACGCCAGAGTGGTCTTCCGGCGGAGCGGTCTGTCGGGGTGTCGCCGGCGAACTGCCGACGGGGTCGACCGGCCGGTTCCGGTGGTCGGGGTGCCCGGCCGGACGCGAATCGCGTGCCCGGCCGGAGGCGGGTGTCGGTTCACCGGCTCGCCGCCGGACGTGTTCCATTGTAACGATCCCACCAGGGTACCCACGCAGTGTCCGATCACCTCGGCTTCGGTACCGCGTGTTCGGGCCGGTCGCCGTGCCGGGATCAGGGCGCGATGCCCGCATCGACGGCCATCGCGGCGCCGACGATCCCGGCGGTGTTCCGCAACTCCGCCGGTACCACCGGGGTGCGGTTGGTGAGCAGCGGAATCCATTGGGCCGCATCACGGCTGATGCCGCCACCGGCGACCACCACGGTCGGCCAGAACAGGTTCTCCAGGACCGTAAGTACGGTGCTCACCTCGGCCGCCCACTCCTGGTAACTCATGGCGCGGCGATCCTTCACCGAGGCCGCCGCCCGGTGCTCGGCCTCGATCCCGTCGATCGTCAGATGGCCGAGTTCCGAATTCGGGACCAGGGTGCCGTGCATCAGCAGCGCCGAGCCGATCCCGGTGCCGAAGGTGAGCATCAGCACCAGGCCGCGCAGGTCCCGGGCGGCGCCGTACCGATCCTCGGCCAGGCCTGCGGCGTCCGCATCGTTGAGGACGGTGACGGCCCGGCCGTCCAATGCGTCGGAGAACAGCCCGCGGGTGTCGGTCCCGATCCAGCCCTTGTCGATGTTGGCGGCGGTGCGGGCGTAGCCGTCCAGGACCACACACGGCATGGTGAGGCCGACCGGGCCGGTCCAGCCCGCCGTAGCGACGAGTTCGGCCACTGCATCGGCGACGGCCTTCGGGGTGGCCGGCCGCGGCGTGGGGATCTTGATCCGCTCGTGCAGCAGTTCCCCGGTGGCCAGGTCCACGGCGGCGCCTTTCACGCCGCTGCCCCCGATATCGATTCCGAATGCGTGCCCCCGAGCGGACATGGTCAACCCCTCGTTCTGCGTACCGGCCGTTGTGATCGACAAGACTAAACCGGTGCCGGTGTCGCCGCGGCACCGGCGGCCCGGTGGCGGCGGTGCGCAGCGGCACGATCTGTGGTGCGATGGGCGGGTGCCAGAATCCACGGTTTCCGCCTCCGCCGTCACCGTGCACGGTGACGAAGACGACCTCCGTTCGATCGCCGTCGAGCTGGCCGAAGTCGCGGCCGAGCTGGTCCGGACCCGGCGGCGCGAGGTCTTCGACACCGCCGGCCCGGCCGCCGGCGAGGTCCGCACGAAGGGGCATCCGACCGATCCGGTGACCGTCGTCGACACCGAGTCCGAGCAGTTGATCCGGGAGTTGCTCGCGCGCCGCCGCCCCGGTGACGCCGTTCTCGGCGAGGAGGGCGGCGGCGACGCCGCCGGTGCGACAGCGGACACCGTCACCTGGGTCGTCGATCCGATCGACGGCACCGTGAATTTCCTGTACGGCCTGCCCGGCTACGCGGTCTCGGTGGCCGCGGTGCGCTCCGGCCATCCGGTGGCCGGCGCCGTAGTCGATGTGGCCGCGGAGGTCACCTACAGCGCTGCCCGCGGCGGCGGGGCGCGGATGCAGGCCCACGGCGGGACCCGCGAGCTGGCCTGCAGCCGGGCCGAATCGGTGGAGCTGGCGCTGGTGGGCACCGGGTTCGCCTACGGGCGGGAGCGCCGCGCCCGGCAGGCCGAGCTGGTCGGGCGGATTCTGCCGGAGGTCCGCGACATCCGCCGGCTGGGCGCGGCCGCCGCCGACCTGTGCCTGGTGGCCGCCGGTCGGCTGGACGCCTTCTACGAGCACGGGCTCAACGCCTGGGACTGGGCGGCCGGTGCGTTGATCGCCGCCGAGGCGGGCGCGGTCGTCCGGGTGCCCTCGATCACCACCACCGGGGCAGCCGGCTGCCTGACCGTGGCCGCCGCGCCCGGGGTGGCCGGGGAATTCGAACGGCTGCTCGACCGGACCGGAGCCGCCGCCGCGCTCCCCGAGGCGTGATCCTCAGCACCGGGCCTGCCGGGCGGCAGCCAGCAGGTCCGGGTCGATAGCGGAGGTGGCGCCGGTTCCGGGGGCCGGGTTGCGCAGCGAATCCAGCACGGCTTCGGCATCGGGGCTGGGCCGGATCGACTCGCCGAACACCGTACCGAGGACCAGGTCCACCGAATCGTCGGTGCGGTCGTCCTCGATCAGCTCAGCGCAGGGGGCGACCAGCTGCACCGAGGCCGCGGCCGAGCGGCCTTCGTCGCCGAACCGGATCTGGCCGGTGCAATCGAGATCACCCTCGACGTAGACCGGATCGTTACCCACCTGGACATCCGGTGCGCTCGCGAAACCCAGGTCACCGAGTTCGGAGGCGATATGCCCGGCCTGTCCGCTCTTGCCGTTCGCGTTGAGCACCCGGACCCGCGCCTCGGCCAGCGGAGCGGGGCTCACATCGCGCAGCCGCGCATGGCTCACCCGGTCACCGAGCGGAGCCGGCTCCGGCGCGCCGGCTTCGGTAGGAGCAGTGGGCGCGTTGCACGCCATGGGCTCGTTGTTCTCCTCGTGGGTCCGGAATGCGGAGACCCAGACGAACACGGTGATCAGCGACAGCGCCACGATCAGGCTCAGCCACAGTTCGGGACGTCGCCGCTGGAACGGCCTTCCGGAGCGATCGGTCGCCCTGCCTTCGGTGATCAGTGAAACCACCTGGCTACTCTACGAAAGTCCGCGGCTGCGCGGGTGCGCGAGGTCTCGGCGCGTCCGCAGCAGGTGTCGATTCACCGTCGGTTTCGACTCGGATGTGTTTTGATTGCGACTTTTGCCGGATCGTCCGCTATTGTCTGCCCGCCCAGATCGAAAATTCACCGGTGATCCGGTGCCCGGTCGCGGGAACAACAAGGGCATGTCCTGCGTTTACCGAACGCTGTCGATGGTGATCGGACCCGATCGCTGCCGATAGGTGAACGGTGTACGCGTGACGTGCACCACCGGCGGGGCGGTACCGGCCGCGCGGCTCTTCGGGCGCGGGGCAGGCACCGATCCGGGATATACGGAGTAAGGACTGAGGGGAAGACGACATGGCAACCGACTATGACGCACCGCGGCGGACCGAATCCGACGACGTGTCGGAGGACTCGCTGGAGGAGCTGAAGGCCCGTCGCAACGAGGCGCAGTCCGCCGTGGTTGATGTCGACGAATCCGACACCGCGGAGTCGTTCGAGCTTCCCGGCGCGGATCTGTCCGAGGAAGTGCTGACCGTGAAGGTCGTACCGAAGCAGGCGGACGAGTTCACCTGCTCGAGCTGTTTCCTCGTGCACCACCGCAGTCGACTGGCCAGCGAGAAGGGCGGCCAGATGATCTGCATGGACTGTGCCGCATAACCGATCATGACACCGGCCCACCGGGATCAGTCGGTACTCGATGCGACTGACCCCCGAGGGCCTGCGTTGGCCTGCCGGCGTTTCGCCGCCTCCGGCCCACCGGGATCAGTCGGTGGACAGACCGAGTGCTGCCAGGACCCGGTCGGGTCGCCGGGTGCTCACCAGCCAGTACGGGGTGGGATCGTCCGGATCGTCCAGTACGAGCAGCACCATCGTGCCGACCCAGGCGCGGTGCTGGACGTAGGCGGCCGGATCGAGCTGGCGGCCCAGTGCCGCGCTCTTCGCGGTCGACGGCACGGCGGCGGCCCGGGCGACGAAGTTCACCGGTAGATGAGCGCGGTCCACCCGCAGTTCCGGTGTGCCGTCGGCGTCGACGGCGACCTCCAGCCGGTGCCGGCTCAGCCACAGCAGGACCCACACCGGGATCGGTGCCAGCAGCACGTAGGGCAGCCAGGCGCGCAGCCCGGGCGCGCCCATATGGATCTCGGCGGCCAGCAGCCCGGCGATGGCGAATCCGACCGGCCACCACCACAGCGGCACCCATAGGCGTTCGCGGTAGGCGTGCGGCCGGTGCAGGGGACGCTCCGGCGCCTCGGGTGCGGGGGGATGGGGCAGGTCGGGCACGACTCAACCCTAAGTCATGCCCGCAGGCCGGGTGACGAGAAGGGGTGGCGGCGACCGCGTAGGCTCGAGCACTGTGAACGCACTTTCACCGATACCGTTGCTGCGGCTGGATCCCGGCATCCCCGTTCCCGCGCGCGCCCATCGAGGCGATGCGGGTGTCGATCTGTGCACGACCTCCGATGTCGTGCTCGAGCCCGGGGAGCGGGCGCTGGTGGGGACCGGGATCGCGGTGGCGCTGCCGATCGGCACGGTCGGCCTGATCCACCCGCGGTCCGGGCTGGCGGCCAAGGCCGGTCTGTCGGTGGTGAACGCGCCGGGCACGGTCGACGCCGGGTACCGCGGTGAGATCAAGGTCTGCCTGATCAACCACGATCCGCGCACCGGTATCGAACTGCGTCGCGGCGACCGGATCGCCCAGCTGCTGGTGCAGCGGGTGGAGCTGGTGGAATTCACCGAGGTCGACGACCTCGACGAGACCTCCCGGGGTGCCGGTGGTCACGGGTCCAGTGGCGGGCACGCGATGCTGACCGGTGCGCTGGTGGACGAGGAGGCGTGATGGCTCTGTTCGGGAAGAAGAAGCGGTCCAGGAGCGAGGACGACTACCGGACCGACGAGTTCGCGGTCGGCGAGTACGGCGGCGCCGAATACGATGCCGCGGAATACGACGGCTACGACGAGTTCGACCACTACGACGACGGGGCGTACGACGAGACCGGCGGCCGTGCCGCCGAACCGGCGCCCGGCGCGCACCCGGCCGATGCCGCAGGGCTGCCCCGCTCCGGTCCTTACGACTACGACGACGTATCCGAGCGGCTGGCGCAGATCGCCGAACAGCGCCTCGACCTCGGTTCGGTCATCATCCCGGTGCCGCAGGGCGGACAGCTGCAGGTCGAACTCGCCCAGGACGGCACACCGCAGGCGGTGCACCTCGCCACCGAGCACGGCCGGCTGACAGTGGCGGCCTACGCCGCGCCCCGATCGGGCGGGCAGTGGCGCACCGTGGCCGCTGACCTGGCGGAATCGCTGCGGGGTGACGGCGCCACCGTATCGGTGGAGAACGGCCCGTGGGGCCGGGAACTGCTGGCCGTCACCCCCGGCGCGGACCTGCGTTTCATCGGTGTCGACGGGCCACGGTGGATGGTCCGGCTGGTCGCGGCCGGGCCGTCCGGCGCCGCCGCGGACGGCACTCCGCTGGTGACCGCGGCCCGCGCGGTCCTGGGCGACACCGTGGTGCGCCGTGGTACCGATCCGCTGCCGGTACGCGATCCGCTGCCGGTGGTGCTGCCGGGACAGCTCGCCGAACAGCTCGCCGCCGCCCATCAGCAGCAGGCGCAGGCACAGCAGGCGCAGGCACAGGCGGCGGCTGCGCAGCAGGCCGCCCCGCCGCCCCCCACTCCGCAGCCGATGCCCGAACAGCCGCGTCGCAGCGCAGGCGGTTCGGCCATGCAGCAGCTCGGCCGCAACTGATCGGCCGCCACGGCGCCGGGGCACCACGGCCGGCGCCGGCGCCGGGGCGACGATGGTGAGGTCGATCCGGTCGGCCATGGCATCCCGCTACCGGTCGGTTCGGCCATGCTCGCGCTGCGCTGGTGGGCCGATGCGCTCTTCGGGTCGGGCGTAACCGGCACGGGACAAGGTCCGGGAGCCGGCCGCAGTGACCGATCACCCGGAGCCGCGCATCACCCGGTCGGTGCACGTCGGGTGCGGCCGTGGCCCGGCGGCCCGCCCGGTCGACGGGTGTCGACCGAGCCGGCCGGCCGGTCAGCCGGCCGGCCGGTCAGCCGGCCGGCCGGTCAGCCGGCCGGCAGAACCAGTGCAGGGGGAGGATCACCGGCACCCAGGGCGGCGGATCCCGCGCGCCCCAGCACCGCCGGGTCGGCGCCCAGTTCGGCCAGCGTCAGGGTGTGTAGCCGGCCGTCGGGGAGCGCCGCGGTCCACTGCCGGGCGACGGTGATCGGATGTACCGGATCGTCGACGGCACCCACGACTGCCACCGGGGTGTCGACCGCGGCGAGTAGCTCCGGGGTGGGCCAGTCGTAGCCGGCGGCTTCGTCGAGGGCTGCCGGCAGGTCCGGCCATTGTCCCTGCCAGGACCGGGTCAGGGCGGCGGCCAGCCAGGCCGGGCTGTCGGCCTGCATCCGGGCCACCACCGGCGCCAGCCCGTCGGCTCGAAGCTGGGTGGCGGTGACCGACGCACTCAGGGCGGCCGGACATCCGTCCCGGCCGGGGCCGGTCCACGCCGGAAGCGCGGCGATCACCCCGGCCGCCGCCCCCGGGTTCGCTGCCGCCCATTCGACGGCGACGGCCGCGCCGAGCGAGATTCCGGCGGCGAGAACCGGACCGCGCCGGGCGGCCGCATCGAGCGCGGCGGTGTAGCTCGCGATCACGGCCCGCGGATTCGGCGGGACCGCGATCAGGTCCGCCCGGTACGCGGCGGCCGCGGATCCGAACGCCTGGGCGGCGAACTCGGCATCGGAACCGGTGCCGGGCAGGGCCACCACCGTGGTCGGTGTGACTGAATCGAACATCGCATGCGAGCCTAGCGATCCACCCGTGCCGCTGTGCGCGCACCGGTTGTTCCCCTCTACAGTGGCGGGGTAACCACCACCTCGACGAACTGCGCGGAAACTGCTGACGGATGCCCTCGAGCCATGACGATCACCCCGGCCCCGACTCCTCCTCCCGGCCGGTCCCGGTCGATCCCGATCCCACCGAGCGGCTGACGGTGCCGGAACCCGAGGCCGCCGCCGAGTCGCCCGCGGCCGCCCGCACCCAGCAGACACTGCTGGAGCAGATGGGCGGTATCAGCGGCCTGATCTACTCCACCGTGCCGGTCGTGGTCTTCGTCCCGGTGAACGCCCTGGCCGGCCTGACGGCGGCGATCTGGGCGGCGCTGGCCGTCGCGGCCGGAGTCCTCGTGCTGCGGCTGGTGCGCCGCGATCCGATCCAGCCCGCCATCTCCGGGTTCATCGGTGTGGGCATCTGCGCGTTCATCGCCTACCGGGTGGGTGAGGCCAAGGGATATTTCCTGTTCGGTATCTACACCAGCCTCGTCTATGCGGGGGCCTTCCTGCTGTCGATGCTGCTGCGGTGGCCGCTGGTCGGGGTGATCTGGGGCGCGTTGAACGGGCACGGCACCGGGTGGCGGTCGGACCGGCGAGCCGTCCGGCTCTACGATGCCGCCACCGCCGCCTGGGCGCTGGTGTTCGGGGCCCGTTACCTGGTGCAGTCGGAGCTCTACGACACCGACCACACGGGCTGGCTGGCCGTCGCCCGGATCGCGATGGGCTGGCCGCTCACCGCCGTCGCTTTGGCGGTCACGGTGTGGGCAGTCCGCCGGGCAGGCCATCTGCCGGGTTCGGCCGCCGCGAAACCCGCTGCGGCGGGCGATGCCCCCGGTACCGGGGGCGCAGGGGTGGGGTAGTACTCACCCTGGGGTGTCTGGTTCGGCCCGCCGGACCGGCGCACGATCAGTGCATACCGGAAATGCACTGCTCGTGAAAGGACTCGGACCTTGGCTACCGAGCATCGCCCCCACCGCACCACCAGTACGAATTCGTCCGGCCGTGCGGTCGAGGCGCAGCAGTCCGAGAGCCGTCGGCTCGCCGAGCAGCTGGACGCCCTGATCGCCCCGGCCGCTGCCGGTGATCGGGAGGCCGTCGCCGAGATCGTGCGTCTGGTGCACCCGCTGGTCCGCAGGTACTGCCTGGCCCGGCTCGGCAACACCGCGCACCTGACCGTCACTGCCGACGACGTGGTGCAGGAGGTGCTGCTGGCGACCGTCAACGCCGTCGGTCGTTACCGCGATCAGGGCAAGTCATTCCTCGCCTTCGTCTACGGCATCGCGGCGAACAAGGTATCGGATGCCTTCCGGCGTGGCCGCCACTCCGCCTACCCGATGGCGGACCTGCCCGATGCCGTCAGCCCGGTTGCCGGCCCGGAGGAATGGGCACTCGCCGACGAGAGCCGCCGCGCCACCCACGAGCTGATGTCCGTGCTGGCCCCCACCCATCGCGAGGTCCTGGTCATGCGGATCGTGCTCGGCTGGAGCGCGGCACAGACCGCCGAGGCGATCGGCACCAGCCCGGGCGTGGTGCGGGTGATGCAGCACCGGGCGCTGAACAAGCTGCGGGCCCAGCTGCAGGCCGCCGCCTGATCGGACACCGCCTGATCCCGGTGGGCCGGAGGCGGCAACCTATGCTGGCACCGGTGTCGATATCGATGACGGCCGCCGGGGTCCGGCGATGACCGAGTGGGTGGGGCAGGAATTCACGGTCCGGCTGGGGGCACCGGGCCACGGCGGGTTCTGTGTGGCCCGGCACGAGGGCCGGGTGCTGTTCGTCCGGCACGGTCTGCCGGGTGAACTGGTCCGCGCCCGGGTGACCGAGGACCACGGGGGCTCGTTCTGCCGGGCCGAGGCGGTCGAGATCTTGACCGCCGCCGCCGATCGGGTGCCTGCGACGTGCCCGGTGTCCGGTCCCGGTGGTGCGGGTTGCTGCGATTTCTCCTTCGCCACGGCGCCCGCCCAGCGCGAGCTGAAGGCGAGCGTGGTGGCCGAACAGTTGCGCCGCATCGCCCGGCTGGAGGTGCCGGTCACGGTCGAACCGCTGCCCGGGTCGTCGGGCACCGTCGGCTGGCGGACTCGGTTGCGACTGCCGGTGGGGGCCGATGGCCGGGCGGGTGTGCACCGGTATCGCAGCACGGAGGTGCTCGCCGACCTGCGTTGTCCGCAGCCGGTGGCCGGAGCCGTGGCCGGGATCGCCGACCGGCAGTGGACCCCGGGGGCCGACCTGGTGGTCGCCGTGGACGGCGTCGGTATCCGGCATCTCGTGGAACTCGCGCCCCCGGCCGCCGTCTCGGTACGGGGCCGGGGGCCCGGCCGGGGTCGCGGCGCGAATCGCCGGGCCGCCGCCGCGTCCCGCAAGGCGGCCGCACATGCTGCCCGCGCCGAACGTGTCGTCGACGGCACCGGCCGGGCGGTGGAATACGTTTCCGGGCGGCGCTGGGAGCTGCCGGCGACCGGGTTCTGGCAGGCCCATCGGTGTGCCGCGGAATGTTATTCGCAGGTGGTCGCCGATTGGTCCGGGACCGCACCCGGCGACCTCGGCTGGGATCTCTACAGCGGTGCGGGGGTCTTCGCGGCGCGGCTGGCCGAGAGCGTCGGGCCTGCGGGCCGGGTCGAGGCCGTCGAATCGGACCGCGCCGCGGTGACGGCGGGGTCGGCCGCCCTGGCCGATCTGTCCGCGGTGCAGCTGCATCGCGACCGGGTGGACCGCTGGGTGCGATCCCACTCCGGGGCGGCCCCGGCGGTGGTGGTGCTCGATCCACCGCGCGCGGGCGTCGGCAAAGCGGTTGCCGGGGCCGTCACCGCCACCCGGCCGCGCCGGATCGTGCACATCGGCTGCGACCCCGCATCCTTCGCCCGCGATCTCGCGCTGTATCAGGAGGGTGGCTACCGGCTCACCGAGTTGCGCGCTTTCGACGCCTTCCCTGGCACCCACCATGTGGAGTGCCTGGCACTGCTGGAACCGAGTTCCTGATTCCGGCTGCGTGGGTGGTGGTGCCGGACCCGGGCTCGGCCGTCCCCGCGCGCGCTCGCCCTCCCGCCGGCCGCCCCGGCGCCGCCACGATGGGGTCACCACCGCCGCTCCGGGCGGGGTGAGATCCAACGGGAGGTTGATGTGACCGACGACGGAACCGGCGAACGGGTGGTGCTGAGCCGCCGGGCAATGCTCTACGGCGCCGCGGCGGCGGGTACCGGTCTGGCGGGCGCCGCCGGTGGCTGGGCGGTGGCAGATGCGAACATCGACCGCCCCGGGCGTTTCGCCGACAAGGTGGTCATCATCACGGGTGCGACTTCGGGCATCGGCCGGGCCGCGGCGATCGCGTTCGCACGCGAGGGTGCGCAGGTCGGGTTCTGCGGCCGGCGCGCCGAGCAGGGTGCCCGGGTCGAGGAGGAGATCCGCGCGGCCGGCGGGGAGGCGACCTATGTGCAGGCCGATGTCCGGTCCGCCGAACAGGTCGCTGCGTTCACCGACGAGATCGCCGGGCGGTACGGGGGCCTCGATGTGGCGTTCGACAACGCCGGGATCAACTGGTTCCGGCCGTTGCACGAGACCGAGCCGCAGGACTGGGACGATATGCAGAACACCAATATTCGCGGTGTGTATCTCGCGATGAAGTATCAGATTCCGTACCTGCTGGAACGTGGTGGGGGAGTCGTCATCATCACCGGATCGCTGCACCAGACTTCGACCCGGCCCGGTGGCGCAGCCTATGCCAGCACCAAACGGGCCGTGCTGGCGCTGGCGGAAGCGGCGAGCCTGGACTACGCCGAGCAGGGGATCCGGGTGAACGTGCTGGCGCCGGGCGCGGTGGACACCCGGCTGTGGCGGGCGGTGCAGCCGGCGGATCCGGGCCGCGACTGGGCGGCGTACAAGCGGCAGTGGGGCCGGGACAATCTGCCGGCGATCCGCCGGGTCGGCGAACCGGAGGACATGGCCGCGGCGGCGCTGGCGATGGCGTCCGACGACTTCGCCTATATGACCGGTACGTCGATCCTCGTCGACGGCGGCCTCACCACCTCGCTGTGAGGCGCACGGTGACGATGCCGGGCCCGCGCCGCAGCGCCGCCGTGGTGGCCGCGTTTCTCGCGGTGGCCGGGGCGTCCGGCGCTCCGGTGGCGGCGGAACCACTCGATACGGTGGCCGTCGTGGCGCACCGCGGCGGCGCGGCACAGGCCCCCGAGAACACCCTGGCCGCCGTCGAACTCGCGGTTGCCCAGGGGGCGAGCATGGTGGAGCTGGACGTGCGGCGCACCGCCGACGACGAACTGGTCCTGGTCCGCGACGAGACACTGACCCGGACCACCGATGCCGAGCAACGTTTCCCCGATCGGGCGCCCTGGCAGGTGGCCGACTTCACCCTCGCCGAGATCCGGGAACTGGATGCCGGCTCCTGGTTCGGCCCCCGGTTCCGGGACGAGCCTGTTCCCACCCTCGGTGACGCTCTGCGCGCGCTGTCGGGGCCAGGAAGACATCGACGCCGACTTCCTCGCGGCGGCTCGGTCCCGTGGGCTCGAGGTCTACGGCTACGTGGTCGACGAACCGGCCGCCATGCGCCGGCTGATCGCGCTCGGGGTGGCCGGCCTGATGACCGATGTTCCCGATGTCCTGCGGTGTGTCGTAGCGGAGTGACCGGCTACCGTCCGGATGCTCGATCGGAGCCGGGCAGGTCCACACTGGAGACGGTGAACGGCAGGTCCGGGGCCTGCCCCGACACCAGCCGGTTGTACTGGCTGTTCACCACCAGCAGCCGGCCGTCGCCGGTGCGTGCCGCCTGGCTGGGGTGCCGGAATCCGCCGGGCGCGATGATGCTGTCCACGATCCGGCCGTGGGTGAGCTCCGCGTTCAGATCCAGTACCGCGACGCGGGGTTCGGTGTCCGCCGTGTCGAACAGGTTGCCCTGGGTGACGTAGATCCGATGTCCGGCGCCGGACACCAGCGCATCGGCGCTCGGCAGCGTGTCGCCGCCGAGATCGACCTCGACGACGTCGCCGCTGTGCCGATCGATGCGCCACAGCCGGCCCGTGTTGCTCTGCACCGCGAGCAGGTGCGGCCCGACCGCCAGAATGCCGTTGAGGTTGTGTTCCCCGGCCACCCAGTCGACGGCGGTACCGGCGACATCGAGCCACGGCACCATCTCCCAGGAGCCGGCCCGTTCGGTGATCCGGTAGACGACCGGACGGAACGAGTCCGTGGCGTAGGCGGTGCCGTCCTCGGCGATGGTGACCTCGTTCACGAAACCGTCGGGCACCCCGCGCAGTTCGGCCAGCAGGGTGGCGGTGTCCGGCTCGTAGATGCGGACGGTGCCGGAACTGCCACCGTTCACGAACAGCCGACCGGCGGCATCCATGGTCATCCCGGACGTGGCGGTGCGGCCGTCGGTCCGATCGGGGGACCACAGCTCGATCTCCCGCCGGTCCAGATGCCCACGGTAGAGCGCACCGTCGGCGGCGCTGCCGACGAAGAAGGTGCCGGTCTCGGTGTCCAGCGCCAGACCGCTGGGGAAGGCGCGGTCACCGGGGAGGACGTAGTGATCGATCGGTTCGGCGCGGGCCGCGGCCGGTGCGAGCGCGATGAGTACGACGGCGGTGGCGGTGATGCCGGCGAACCGGCGGGTACGGATCCACATGGCTGGTCCTTTCGGAGGGGACCGGTCCATCGTCGTGCCGGATCGGGCATTGCCACCTGGCCCTGTTCGGGCGGTGACCGGCCGTCCTGGGTGTGGCACACCCAGGTCCGCGCGGGACCCTGCGCGGTTCGATCAGGTGAGTTCCCAGGTCACCCGGAGATCGGCGGCGAGTTCGCCGAGGCCGAGTTCCATCGGTACCGGCGGCGCGCCGAAGCTTTCGGCCGCGGCGGCGACCGTGCGGGCCATCGGCACCGGTGGCGGAGGCGTCGCCTCGGTGATCTCCACGACCCGGCCGACGGTGGCGCCGGCCCGGCCGGCGTACTGCCGGGCCCGGGCGAGAGCATCGTCCCAGGCGTGGTCCCGGGCCCGGGTGAGCAGGGCACCGGGGTCGGCGAAGGTCCGGGTCAGACCGTCCAGGCGGACATCGTCGCCACCCGCGTCCACGGCTGCCGCGATGACGGCCGCCGGGTCGTTGTCGGTGGGTTCGCCCGGTCCGGCGGGCAGCGTCACCGTCAGCGACGAGGCGGCGACATAGGCGACGATCTCGGGTCCGCGGTGTTCCCGATAGCTGGTCTCGGCCCGTACCGACAGCCCGGCGGTTGTGATGCCGTGTTCGGCGACGCCACGCCCGCGCAGTGCGGCGATCACCGCGCCGACCCGCGTGCCGGCCCGCCGGTACGCCTGGATCACCGAGGCGGCCCGGCACTCCACCGAGAGCGTCAGGACCAGCAGGTCGGGGACGGCACGGGCCACGCCGTGCCCCAGGACGGTGACGGTGGTGGCCGAGGTCATGGGGGCGACACTACTCACATGAACCGTCCCTGGTGCGCAGGTCGGGGTCGCGGGGGTCGCAGAGCGCTCGGAACGGCTCCGTAGACTGGTCGGATCAGCGTCGAATCCCGGAGGGAGCGAGTTCAGGTGGGAGTGCTGTCGCGGGTGGATTCCCCCGAAGATCTGCGCCGGCTGAGCGTGCCGCAACTGCAGGAACTGGCGACCGAGATCCGGGATTTCCTGGTGTCGAAGGTGGCGGCGACCGGCGGGCACCTCGGGCCGAACCTGGGTGTGGTGGAACTGACCATCGCACTGCATCGCATCTTCGACTCGCCGGCCGATCCGTTGATCTTCGACACCGGCCACCAGGCCTATGTGCACAAGATCCTGACCGGACGCAAGGACCGCTTCGACACACTGCGGCGACGCGACGGCCTGTCCGGGTATCCGAGCCGGGCCGAGAGCGAGCACGACTGGGTGGAGTCCTCGCACGCCTCGGCCTCGCTGTCCTATGCCGACGGTCTGGCCAAGGCGTTCGCGCTGACCGGCCGGGATCGGCACGTGGTCGCGGTGGTCGGCGACGGCGCGCTCACCGGGGGCATGTGCTGGGAGGCGCTCAACAACATCGCGGCGGCACCGGATCGGCCGGTGGTGATCGTGGTCAACGACAACGGCCGCTCCTACGCACCGACCATCGGCGGGCTGGCCGACCGGCTGACGGCGCTGCGCACCCAGCCGGTGTACGAACACGCCCTGGACGCCGGCAAACGGATCCTGAAGAGTATTCCCGCCGTGGGGGATTCGGCCTATTCGATGGTCCATGCGGTGAAGGCCGGGATCAAGGACGCGGTCAGTCCGCAGGAGTTGTTCGGCGATCTGGGCCTGAAGTACGTCGGCCCGGTCGACGGTCACGACATCGTCGCCCTGGAGGCGGCGCTGCGCCGGGCCAAGGACTTCGGCGGCCCGGTGGTGGTGCATGCGGTGACGCAGAAGGGGCGCGGCTACGAGCACGCGGAGAACCACGTCGCCGATCAGATGCACGCCTGCGATCCGATCGACCCGCTGACCGGCAAGCCGCTCGCCGGTAAGAAGGCGCGTGGCTGGACGGCCGTGTTCTCCGAGCAGTTGATCGAACAGGCGAGCGCTCGCGAGGACATCGTCGCGATCACTGCGGCCATGCCCGGCCCGACCGGGCTGTCCGCGTTCGGGGAGCGGTTCCCGGACCGGATGTTCGATGTGGGCATCGCCGAACAGCATGCGATGACCTCTGCGGCCGGTCTGGCCCTGGGCGGCTTGCATCCGGTGGTGGCGATCTACTCGACCTTCTTGAACCGGGCCTTCGATCAGCTGTTGATGGATGTCGCCCTGCTGAAGCTGCCGGTCACCGTGGTGCTGGACCGCGCCGGAGTCACCGGGCCGGACGGGGCCAGCCACAACGGCATGTGGGACATGTCGCTGCTCGGGATCGTGCCC
The DNA here is from genome assembly GCF_056627695.1 of Nocardia sp. KT25-26. Classification (NCBI taxonomy): domain Bacteria; kingdom Bacillati; phylum Actinomycetota; class Actinomycetes; order Mycobacteriales; family Nocardiaceae; genus Nocardia; species Nocardia sp. KT25-26. The sequence continues at coordinate 2,224,149 of NZ_CM152813.1, forward strand.
GGCATCCGGGTGGCGGCACCCCGGGACGGCAGCACGCTCGCCGCGGAATTGGACGAGGCGCTGTCGGTGACCGACGGCCCGACCGTGCTGCGGTTCCCCAAGGGGGCGGTCGGCAGCGATATCGCCGCCGTGACGCGGGTCGGCGATGTGGACGTGCTGCATCCGGCGGAGGCCGACGGTCCGGTCGAGCACCGGCACGGCGATGTCCTGCTGGTCGCGGTCGGCCCGTTTGCGCAGACCGCGCTCGACGCGGCCGGTTTGCTGGCCGCGGCCGGGATCACCGCCACCGTGGTGGACCCGCGCTGGGTGCTGCCGGTCTCCGACACCCTCGTCAAACTGGCCGAGAACTACCGCCTCGTGGTCACCGTCGAGGACGGCGGCCTGCACGGTGGGATCGGATCCTGTGTATCGGCTCGGCTGCGGGATGCCGGGGTGGATGTGCCGGCCCGTGATCTGGGGATCCCGCAGCAGTTCCTGGACCATGCTGCGCGCGGCGAGGTACTCGACGAACTCGGACTCACTCCGGAGGCGATCGCCCAGCGCATCACCGGTTGGCTGGCCGCGCGCTGACGTTCCGGTAGCGGACCGGACGTCGATCTCGTTAGGGCACAGTCGAAAACGACAATCGCCGCCGAATTCGACCGGCCGGTGACCCGGCCCGGATCCGGGCGGCGCGCCTCCGCCCGCGGTGCGCGCCGACGGGCTACCGTCGATGATGTGACACCGCTCGATTTCCGTGACGGCGCCGCAGCGACCGGGGGAACGGACCCGGAGCCCGCAGACTTTCGCGCGGCGGTCGCTGCGATGGGCACCGCATCCGTGCACCCCCGGATCGAGCTCGCACCGATCCGGCCCCCGCAACGGCTGGCGCCGTACTCGTACGCGCTCGGTGCGGAGGTCACCCACACCGACACCGCGGTGGTCCCGATCGACTCCGAGGGCGACGCCTTCGGGCGGCTGATCCTGCTGCACGATCCGGACGGTGACGATGCCTGGCACGGTGTGTTCCGCTTGGTGGCCTACATCCAGGCCGATATCGACGGCGCCCTGGCCGCGGATCCGCTGCTCCCCGAGGTGGCCTGGAGTTGGTTGGTCGATGCGCTGGAGGCCCGCCGCGAACCGTTCACCGCGCTGGGTGGCACCGTGACCGCGACGAGTTCGGTGCGCTACGGCGATATCGCCGGGCCGCCGCGTGCCCATCAGTTGGAGCTGCGGGCCTCCTGGACGGCGATGAACCTGGAGATGTCCGGGCATGTGGAGGCCTTTTGCGAAGTGCTGGCCTATGCGGCGGGGTTGCCGCCGGCCGGTGTGACACATTTGCGGCCGGAGTCCTATACCGGCGACGAACACATGTGACCGCCACGTAGAGTTCAGGGCTATGTCGGTCGCCGAGGAACCCACCGCAGCGGAGCCGCTGCTCGTCCCTGCCGAGGGAGTTCCCCCGGTGCTGGCCACGGCCGGGGAGGTAGCCGATGCGGCTGCCCGGATCGCCGCCGGGACCGGCCCGCTGGCCGTGGACGCCGAACGGGCCTCCGGTTTCCGGTACTCGGCGCGGGCCTATCTGATCCAGCTGCGTCGTGCCGAGGCGGGGACCTTCCTGGTCGACCCGGTGCCGATCACCGAAGAACTCGCCCCGCTGGCCGAAGCGATCAACGGTCTGGAATGGGTGTTGCACTCGGCTGATCAGGATCTGCCCGGCCTGGCCGAGCTCGGCCTCGCTCCCGCGCGGTTGTTCGATACCGAGCTCGGCGGCCGGCTGGCCGGGTACGAGCGGGTCGGGCTGGCCGCGATGGTGGAGAACCTGCTGGGCCGTTCCCTCAAGAAGGGCCACGGCGCCGCCGACTGGTCCACCCGGCCGCTGCCGGACGACTGGCTCAATTACGCCGCCCTGGACGTGGAACTGCTGCTGGAACTGCGTGACCGGGTCGCCGCCGATCTCACCGCGCAGGGCAAGATGGAGTGGGCCGTCGAGGAATTCGAGCACGTCCGGACGATGCCGCCGCCCGAGCCGAAACCGGATCGGTGGCGGCGCACCTCCGGGATCCACACCCTGCGCCGGCCTCGTCAGCTGGCGATCGTGCGGGAACTGTGGCAGACCCGGGATGCGCTGGCCCGGGCCCGCGATGTCGCTCCGGCCCGGATCCTGCCGGACTCTGCGATCGTCGCCGCCGCGGGTGCGGTGCCCCGGTCCATCGCCGCGCTGCGCAACCTGCCCGTCTTCGGTGGCCCGCGGCAACGCCGTTATTCCCGGGAGTGGCTCGGCGCGGTGGAACGTGGCCGCACGCTGCCCGACGCCGATCTGCCGCCGCTGACCCTGCCCTATCACGGCCCCCCGCCGGTGAACCGGTGGGAACGCCGCGACCCGGAGGCCGCTGCGCGCCTGTCCCGGGCCCGCGGTGCGATGGGAGAGTTGTCGCAGGCCCACTCGGTCCCGGTGGAGAACCTGCTGACCCCCGAACTGGTTCGGCGGTTGTGCTGGGACGGGCTGCCCGACTATCGCGACGTCGGCACCCCGGACGAACTGTCCGCCCGGATCCGGGCGGTCCTCACCGCCGGGGGTGCCCGGCCCTGGCAGCGCGAACTCGCGGTGCCGGTCCTCACCGAGGCACTGGTCCCCGAGCCGAGCTGACCGGCGCACCACATCCGCAGCATGTTCGGACTGCGGCAGTCCCGGTTCACCGATGCCGCCGTCCGGACGGCGAGCCGGATCCTGCTGCGCATCGTGGCCGGCAGCACCTGGCTCACGGTGCGCAGCGCCGAATTCCTGGCGCCGTCCACCACCGAGGTCGTCGGGCCGGTGTTCCTGGGGATACCGGCCCGGTCCGACACCATCATGACGCCGCGGGAAGCGCAGCGGGCCCACGGATACGACGTGCCCGCGGCAGTCCACCGGGATCTGCGGCGGCGACAGGCACAACGGGTCTTCGGAGCCGGTGCCGCGCCCGACGACGAGGGTCTCGTCGAATCGGAGGTACTGATCGGCACCAGGTCGGCCGAGGCGGGGTGACGGGCGGCCGGCGTCATCCGCATACGATAGGGCCGATGAGCACACATACCCGCCGCCGGTTGACCGATGCCCCCTTCCTCGCTGCCGCCACCGGTGCGACGCCCAGCCGGCGGCCGGTGTGGTTCATGCGTCAGGCCGGACGGTCACTCCCCGAATATCGCCGGGTGCGGGCCGGTATCGGCATGCTCGAGTCGTGTTTCGATCCGGAGCTGGTGTGCGAGATCACCATGCAACCGGTCCGGCGGCACGGCGTGGATGCGGCCATCCTGTTCTCCGACATCGTGGTCCCGCTCAAGGCCGCCGGTATCGACCTCGACATCGTGCCCGGCACCGGTCCGGTGGTGGCGAATCCGGTACGGACACCGGCCGATGTGCGGGCGCTGCCGCGGCTGCGGCCCGAGGAGGTCGGCGCGGTCGCGGAGGCCGTCGGCCTGCTCACCGACGAGCTGGGGGATACACCGCTGATCGGTTTCGGCGGTGCGCCGTTCACCCTGGCGTCCTACCTGGTCGAAGGCGGGCCGAGCCGGAATCACGAACGGACCAAGGCGATGATGCACGCCGATCCGGCGACCTGGCACGAGCTGATGGGTGTGCTGAGCGATATCACCGTGGCCTTCCTGCAGACGCAGCTCGCGGCGGGCGTCGACGCGGTGCAACTGTTCGACTCCTGGGCCGGTGCCCTGTCGCTGGCCGACTACCGCCGCTATGTGCTGCCGCATTCGGAGCGGGTGTTCGCCGAGATCGCGGCGGCGGGCGTGCCGCGCATCCACTTCGGGGTCGGGACCGGGGAGCTGCTCGGCGCCATGGGGGAGGCCGGGGCCGATGTGGTGGGCGTCGACTGGCGGGTGCCGTTGACCGAGGCGGTCCGCCGCGTCGGTGCCGGAAAGGCGCTGCAGGGCAATCTGGATCCGGCGATTCTGTTCGCCGGGGCGGACGCGATCGAAACCGAGGCCGGGCGGATCGTGCGGGAAGCCGACGAGGCGATCACCATGGGGGCCGCCGGGCACATCTTCAACCTGGGGCACGGCGTCCTGCCCGATACCGATCCGGGCGCGCTCACCGCCCTGGTCGAGCTGGTGCATTCGCTGTAATTGCCCGGCCACCGGGCGGCCGGGACCTGCGCCTGCTGTCGGCGGCACCGCGGGGCGTGAGCTGCGCCGCAGGTGGCCGGGAGGTGGTCCGCGTACCGGTACCGTCGAGGCATGCGAATCGCGGTGGTCGGGGGCGGAATCAGCGGGCTGATGGCGGCCTATCGGTTGCGGCAACGGCTGGGCGCGGGTGCCGATCTGGTGATCCTGGAGCGGACCGGCCGCTCCGGCGGGGTGCTCCACACCGGGGAACTCGCCGGTGGCCCGCTGGATCTCGGCGCGGAGGCCTTCGTCGGCCGCCGCCCCGAAGTACCCGCGCTGCTGGACGAACTGGGGCTCGCCGGGCAACTGGTGCGCCCGGCGGGCCGGCGGCCGCTGATCTGGTCGCAGGCGGCGGCGCACCCGCTCCCGGACCGGACATTGATGGGGATTCCGTCGGCGGCGGAATCGCTGCGCGGTCTGGTCGACGAGGCCACCGTCGCGCAGGTCGCCGCCGAACCGCAGCGGCCGTGGCAGTGGCGGCCGGGCACGGATATCGACGTGTACACGCTGGTGGCCGACCGGTTCGGCCCGCAGGTCGCCGAACGCAGTGTGGATCCACTGCTGGGCGGCGTCTATGCGGGCAGCTCCCGCACGATCGGGGTGCGCGCGGCACTGCCCGGGCTGGCCGCCGCCCTGGACGCCGGTGCCACCGGCCTGACCGATGCGGTCGCCCGCGCGCTGCCGCCACCGAGCACCGCACCCGTCTTCGGCGGCCTCCGCGACGGCTACGGCGTGCTGCTGCGCGCCCTGCGCGAGCAGTCCCGGGCGCGGATCGTTCCCGACACCCCGGTGACCCGGCTGGCCCGGTCCGGCCGCGGCTGGGTGGTGGATCCGCTCGGCGCCGTCGACGCGGTGGTGCTGGCCGCGCCGGCCCCGGTGACGGCCCGGCTGCTGCGGCCGGTCACCGCCCCGGCCGCCGACCTCGCGGCCGGGATCGAGGTGTCGTCCTCGGCACTGGTCGCCCTCGAACTGCCCCGGGACACGGACCTTCCGGACAACTCGGGAATTCTGGTGGCCACCGGGGAACCGTTGCGCGCCAAGGCATTCACGCTGTCCAGCCGCAAATGGCCGCATCTGGCCGAGCGGCCGTCGGCGGTGGTGCGGGCCTCCTTCGGCCGGTTCGCCGACCCCGCGCCGCTGTCCTGGCCCGATGCGGAACTGATCGACGCCGCGGTCACCGATCTGGCCACCGTCACCGGCGTCGATATCGTGCCGTCCGCCGCGATCGTCCAGCGCTGGCCGGGCGGGCTGCCGCAGTACGCGCCGGGCCACCTGGACCGGATCGCCGAACTGGAACGCACCGTCGCCGAACTCGGCACTGTCGCCCTGGCCGGTTCCTATCTGCACGGCGTCGGCGTCCCGGCCTGCCTGGCCGCGGCCACCGCGGCGGCCGACCGGATCGCGGCGGCGCTCGAGGTGCCGGCCGGACGGTGACCCACCGTCTCGGCGGCGGTGCCGCCCGGCCGCCGTGGCACGATGGTGGCCATGGCGCGACTCGATTACGAAGCACTCAACTCCACCATCCGCTACCTGATGTTCTCGGTGTTCCAGGTACAGCCGGGCGCGCTGGGGGAGGATCGGACTGCGGCGATCGAGGAGGCGCAGGCCTTCTTCGACGGTCTCGAAGATCGCGGTGTGGTGGTGCGCGGGCTCTACGATGTCGCCGGCCTGCGGGCCGACGCCGACTTCATGATCTGGACGCATGCCGAGCGAGTGGAGGATCTGCAGGCGGTGTACTCGGACTTCCGGCGCACCACCGCGCTCGGCCGGGCGAGCGCGCCGGTCTGGAGCAATGTCGCCCTGCACCGGCCGGCGGAGTTCAACAAGAGCCACATCCCGGCCTTCCTGGCCGGGGAGGCCCCGGGGAACTACATCTGCGTCTACCCGTTCGTGCGGTCCTACGAGTGGTATCTGCTGCCCGACGACGAGCGGCGCAAGATGCTCGCCGACCACGGCAAGGCGGCCCGCACCTACCCGGATGTCCGCGCCAACACGGTGTCGTCGTTCGCCCTGGGTGACTACGAGTGGATCCTCGCCTTCGAGGCCCCCGAACTGCACCGCATCGTCGACCTCATGCGCGACCTGCGGGCCACCGAGGCACGGCTGCACGTGCGCGAGGAGGTGCCGTTCTTCACCGGGCCCCGGGTGGAGGTTGCGGCGCTGATCGAGGCCCTGCCCTGATCGAATACCGCCCGATGGGCCCACCGGCTGCGGATGCCCCAGGAATCGGGGGCATGCGCAGCCGGCGTACCGGGGGTTATGGTGACGGCGGCTTCACGCGTCGTCCCGTGCCGCGCTGTCCGAGGGGTGCAGCTGCAGCGCGATCGAATTGATGCAGTACCGCTGATCGGTCGGCGTGGGATAGCCCTCACCTTCGAAGACGTGGCCGAGGTGGCTGTGGCACTGCGCGCACAGCACCTCGACCCGGCGCATGCCCAGCGAATCGTCCGGGCGCAGCAGCACGGCGCCGGACTCGGCCGGGTCGAAGAACGACGGCCACCCGCAGTGCGAGGCGAACTTCTCGGTGCTGCGGAACAGCTCGGCGCCGCATCCGCGGCAGGTGTAGACGCCTTCGGTCTCGGTATCGGTGTATTCCCCGGTGAACGGGGGTTCGGTGGCGGCCTCGCGCAGCACCGCATACTCCTGCGGGCTCAACTTCGCCCGCCACTGCTGCGGCGTGAGCGTGATGCGGGGGGTGTCCTCGGCGTCGGAACTCATGCCTCCACGCTAATACCTGCGCGGCCGATCACCGGGCTGCCGCGGGCTCCCCGAGGTCGTCGGCCCGGTCCGGTTTCGGCTCGGCGGGAGATTCGAGCTCGGCCGGGCCGCGCGGATCCGGTGCCGTGGCCATCCAGTCCGGGTCGAGTCGTGGCAGCCGGCCTGTCCGGCGCGCCGCCAGGTACCGGTCGCCGAGCACACAGAACACGACCACCAGCAGCAGTCCCCAGCCGAAGGTGACCCGCAGATACTCCAGGGCCCGCCCCTCCTCGACCCAGCGGTAGGACAGCCACTTGTCGTAGGACATGAAACCGAACACCGCCAGCCACGCCGGCCAGTTGCGCAGCACCGAATTGCGCAGCACCACCGACATCAGGAACGGGATCAGCAGCATCGAGTAGTACATCTGGCCCAGCGAGGACAGCAGCCAGGACCCGGTCAGCAGTACCCCGGAGGCGGTGGTCACGAAGAACAGCTCGTCGTGGCGGTAGTACCGGTACAGCAGCCACAGCGAGATCGCGACGACTGCCGCCATGGCGAACTGGATCACCCAGGTCAGCCAGTCGGGCAGACCGTAGTAGGCGGCGTTGCCGCCGATCGAACTGTTGAAGTAGTCCCGGGTCTCGGAGATGTAGGGCAGGGTGCGGCGGAAATAGTCCATCGGGTCCACGACCAGCGGCCAGGCGATGGCGTTGAGCACCACGGGTACGCCCAGCGCGGTGACGAACACCTTCCACTGCCGCCGGGCCGCGGCCACCAGCAACAGCGGTGCCAGGGTCGGTTTCACCGTGATGCTCAGCCCCAGCGCAACGCCCGCCCACAGATCGCGCCGGGCCAGCAGCAGATGCAGGAAGACCAGTTCGGCCAGCAGGATGCAGCCGTTCACATTGGTGAAGATCAGCGTGTTGGTGACCGATTCGGAGACGAACATCGCCAGCAGCAGTGCCGGTGCGGCCACCGAGTCCACCGTGTAGTTGAACAGGCGCAACAGCAGGTACCAGGCGAGCAGGATCGCCGCCGCGTTGAGCAGGATGAAGCACCACCGGGACTTCTCCGGGTCGATCAACGCCAGGGGAGCATTGAGCAGGGTGCCGCCCGGGGAGTACAGGTAGTGCGGGTCGACGTGGTCGAAGTTCGCCGTGTACACGGGCAGTCCGTTCAGGAATGCCAGCGAGGCCTCGTAGACCGGTTTGAAGTCGTCGGTGATGAACCCGTTGACAGCCTTGATGACGACCCGGTTCAGCACAGTCATGATCGCGAGCGGCCACAATGCGAACTTGATCACCTGGGCGGTGGTGCGAGCGGTACGGGGCTCGAGCTGTCGGAACAACACTGGGGCACGGTACACCGGAAAGGTGCCCGGTGGTGCGGCCGGTCCGCCTCAGCGTGCCGCACCGGTCCACCGGGACGGTGCTGATCAGGTGGTGCCGATCGGGCTAGGCGGGGCAGGCGCCACCGTCGGCGGGCAGGGCCGCATCGGCGAGGTAGTCCACTGCCACCTGCTGGGCGCAGCCGGAGTGGGTCAGGCTCGGATGCCCCCAGCCCTGCCAGGTCATGGTGGCATGGGTGGCACCGGCGACCCCCAGGGCGCCGGTGATCGACGCCACATTTTCGCCGGCCACCGGGTCGGCGGCGCCGGTCAGTACCAGTACCGGCAGCTCCAGATCCTCCGGCGCGGGCGGTTCTGGCGTGACCGGCCAGGCGGCGCAGGTCATCATCACCGTCACGTTCGCGGCGCCGAAGATCGGGTACTTCTGCGACCATTCGTCGGTCAGTTCCCGGGCACGGGCGGCGCTGGGGGCCTGGCGATGGTCGGTGCAACGGTTGACGAACTGACCGTCGGTGGCGATCCGGCCGGCTTCCCGGTCGGCCAGTGCCCGCAGGGCGGTGGGCCGGCCCTGCCCCGCGGCGGCGAGGGTGTCGGCCAGTTCGGTGATCTGCTCCGGCCGGACCTGCCGCGGGTCACCGAGGAAGCCGGTCAGCGCCGTGTGCAGCTCGAGTGCGGTGATCCCGGACAACTCGCCCCGCTCTGCCCGTCGCACCAGGTCGATGATCGCTGCCCGTGGATCGTCGCCGAGCGCGCAGCCCAGGGCCCGGCACCGTTGCGCGAATGCGGTGGCCGCGGCTTCGGCGCCGCGGACCCGGTCCTCGATCCGGGTGGCAGCGTCCGGGGCGATCGGCTCCGGGGAATCCAGGACCAGCCGGGCGAGGTGATCGCCGTAGCGGCGGGCATAGCCGAGCGCGACCTGGGCACCGTTGCCGGTGCCGAGCAGATTGATCCGCTCCACCTGCCACTGTTTACGCAGCTGCTCGATGTCGTCCGCGGCATGCCCGGCGTCGAAGGTGTTGTCGTAGGGCTGCAGGAAGTCGCGGCAGGCGATCGTCGCTTCCTTGCTGAATTCGGCGGCCGCGGCGAGCGGGTCGCTGCCGAACTCCAGATCGCTGCGCAGCTCCGGCGGGATGCAGTCGACCGGTTGTGAGCTGCCGATCCCACGCCGGTCGACGGCCACCACCGGCTGCGCGGCGAGCAGGGTCGAGTTGCCGCCGGCCGCCAGCGCCGCCAGCGTCTCGGTGGAGGATCGGTCCGAGCCCGAGGTCAGGACCAGCGGCGCGGCCTCGTCCGGCGTCTGCGGCAGCCGGGCCCGCAGCGCACCGGTGCGGAAGGTGCCGATGATGGCGCCCGCTGCGTCGATCGGGGTCCGGAAGTCGGCGCACTCCAGCACCAGGCCGTCGGGGCCCGGTCCGAGGCCGGCGGCGGCCAGGGTGTCGGCCGTGCAGTCCTGCCAGGCCAGGTCGGCCTCCGGTGTCTCGGCGGCCGGGGGCTCGCGGTCGGTGACCGCGGTGGTGCCCGGTGCGTCGTCGTGTGGCTGTTCGACGGCCACCCCGGGGCGATCCGACGGGCCCGCCCCGCAACCGGCGAGCAAAATCGACAGTGTCGCGGCAGCTGCCGCACCCCGAGTCCACCGCATGCGCACCACTCTAGGCCCGGCCCGATCCGTCCGGTCCGGTTGCCGGGTCCGGGGCGGCCCGCCACAGGGCCAGCAGGGTGCCGTCCGGGTCGCCGAACAGCTGCGCAGGGCGCATCCGGGCCCGGAACTCGGTCGCCGACAGCGCGATCCGGCCACCGGTGCCGCCGGTCAGTACCGGTGCCGTCGTATGGCAGAGCTCGTCGACCAGCCCCGCCTCGGCCAGCTGGCCGAACAGATGCGGCCCGCCTTCGCACAGCACCCGGTACAGCCCCTGGTCGGCCAGGGCGCCGCGCAACGCCGCCGGGGTGACCGCGGCCGTGCCCACTTCGACCACCCGGGCACCTGCGTCGGTCAGGGCGGCCACCCGGTCCCGGGGGGCGCTCTCCGTGGTGAGGATCAGTGGCGGTGTCTCGGATTCGGTGCACAACCGGGAATCGGGTGCGATCGACGCCGAGGCGGTCACCACCGCGATCGGGGGTGGTGTGCCGTCTGCCGAACCACCGACACCGTGCCGGAAATGCGCACGCCGCCGGTCCGGATCGGTTCCGGCGCCGCCGTAGTTCTCCGCCCGGACCGTGCCGGCGCCCACCAGGATCACATCGGCCAGTTCCCGCAGCAGCGTGAACACCCGGCGGTCCGCCGGGGTGCCCAGGCCGCCGGAGGTGCCGCCGCTGGTGGCGGCACCGTCGACGCTGGTGACGAAATTGGCCCGGATCCACGGACTGTCCAGGTGGCGCGGGTAGCCGTAGGCCCGGGCCAGGGCGTCGTCGTCCAGGGCTGCGAGCTGGGTCACATTCTGCATACTCTGCACGGAAGACCATTCCAACACGTCCGTACGCTTTGTTCATGCAAGAACGCCTCGTCGATCGTCGGCCGGAGGTCCCGGCGGACCAGCTCGTCGCGCAGATGGTGCCTCCGCCGATGTTCGACGAGGTGAGTTTCGCCTCCTACATCCCGGATCCGAACGAACCCAGCCAGGCCGCGGCGGTCCGCGCTGCCGAGGACTTCGCCGGCCGGGTGGCGAAGATCCACAAGGCCGCGAACAAGAAGAGCCTGTTCGGCAAGAAGAAGCCGGTCTCCGGCGCCGGGCTCTACCTCGACGGCGGATTCGGTGTCGGCAAGACCCACCTGCTGGCCTCGATCTTCCACAGTGCGCCGGGCAGCAGATCGTTCGGTACCTTCGGCGAGCTGACCAACCTGGTCGGTGCGCTGGGCTTCAACAATGCCCTGGACCGGCTGTCGGACAACAGCGTGCTCTGCATCGACGAGTTCGAGCTGGACGACCCGGGCGACACCATGCTGGTCTCGCGGTTGCTCACCGAGCTGGCCGGTGCCGGTGTCTCGATCGCGGCCACCTCGAACACGCTGCCCGGACAGCTCGGTGAGGGCCGGTTCGCTGCGCAGGACTTCCTGCGGGAGATCAAGAAGCTGGGCTCGATCTTCGAGCCGGTGCGGGTCGACGGGCCCGACTACCGGCACCGGGACCTGCCGCCGGCGCCCGAACCGGCCGCACCGGAGGAACTCGCCGCCCGCGCTGCCGAGACCCCGGGTTCCACCCTGGACGACTACGACGAGCTGCTGGCCCACCTGAGCACGCTGCACCCGTCCAAATACGGCGCCCTGATCGACGGCGTATCCGCCGTCTACATCGGCGGGGTGCATCCGGCGACCGATCAGGCCGTGGCGCTGCGGATCGTGGTGCTCGCCGACCGGCTCTACGACGCGGGGATCCCGGTGACCGTATCGGGCGCGAAGCTCGACGAGATCTTCTCCGAGGAGATGCTGGCCGGCGGGTACCGCAAGAAGTATCTGCGGGCGATCTCGCGGCTGCTCGCGCTGTCGCGATTCCAGGCCGCCACCGCCTGATTCCGGTGGGCCGGAGGCGGCCCTGTTCAGCAGCGGTGCAGGAGCACGTAATCGTCGTGCAGTTCGCTGCCCACGGTGAACTTCCGGGTGCCCACCACGACGAATCCGTGCTTGGCGTAGAACCGCTGCGCCCGCACGTTGTGCTGGTTCACCCCCAGCCAGACACCTGCGGCGCCGCCGGCGCGGGCCAGCTCCAGGGCGGTGGTCATCAGCGCGGTGGCCGCCCCCGTGCCGTGCTGCCCGGGTAGTACGTAGAGCTTGCTGAGTTCGACCACCGGGCGCTCGGCGATCATCGCGGCGACATCGGGTTCGGCGGGTTCGGCGGCGACCAGCATCGCGAAGCCGACGATGTCGTCACCCGCGACCGCCTTCAGCACGGTGCGGTCGGGATCGCTGAGGTATTCGCCGAATCGGGCGCTCGACAGGGCGTCCTCGATGAACACCGCGATGTCGTCGGGCCCGGACCCCGGGGGACAGGCCAGCGGGAAAGTGGCCGCCGCGACATCGCTGAGTTCCTCGGCGTCCCAGAGCCCCGCACGGTCGACGACCACCGGTGGTGTTGTCATGACTCCAGTACAGCATGCAGCGGCGGCGGCGCGGTGGCATCGGGTGGGCCTCCTCGAGTACCCTCCATGGCCATGACGAGCGGAAGCCGCATCGGAATCGTCGGTGCGGGTATCGCGGGCTTGGCCTGCGCGAAGGTGTTGAGCAGTGCCGGTTTTCCGGTCGAGGTGTTCGATCGGGCCACCGAGGTGGGCGGAATGTGGGCTGCCGATCGCCGGATCCCCGGCCTGCGGCCCCGCGCGGGCCGGAACAGTTACCGCTTCACCGACCGTCCGATGCCGGGCGATCGGAAGGCGGTGCCGGACGGTCAGCAGGTCCAGGAATACCTGGCCGGATACGCCCGGGAAATGGGACTGGAACCGAACCTGCGCCTCGGCACCGAGGTGCTGGCCGCCGATCCGGTGGACAGCGGCTGGCTGCTGGAAGTGCGGGACGGCGCGGGCGTGCACCGCACCTCCTGCGACCACCTGATCGTCGCCGGCGGGGTCTGCGCCGAACCGGTGCTGCCGGAGTTCGCCGGTACGGCCGCGTTCCGGGCGGCGGGCGGGCAGCTGTGCCACGTCTCGGAGTTCCGCGATCCGGCCGATGCGCAGGAGAAGTCGGTGGTCGTGGTCGGCTACGGGCAGTCCGCGGGTGCGGTGGCCACGGCCGTCGCGCCACTCGCCGACGAGACGGCGGTCGTCGCGCGCCGGCTGCACTGGCAGCTGCCACGCCGGTTGAGCCGGGGTCCCGGCTACGAACGGGTCGCGCTCAGCCGGTTCGGGGCGGCCCATCTCGGACCCGAACAATCCGGCCGGGTGCACCGCTGGCTGCGCAGCTCGGCGATGCAGCGGGCGAACCTGGACCTGCTGGAGGAACGGGTGCTGCGGACGCTGCGGTTGCGTGAACTCGATCTGGTCCCGGCGGGGCGGCTCGAGGACCAGGTGGCCGATGCGCTGGTTCCGGCGCCGGACGGGTTCACCGAGGAGATCGAGGCGGGGCGGATCGTCGTCCATCGGGACACCGAGATCGCCGAACTGATCGGAGGCCGACAGGGACCTGCAGTCCGGCTCACCGACGGCACCCTGCTGCTGGCCGATATCGTCGTCTGCGCTACCGGATACGAGCGGCGGGTGCCTTATCTGACCCCCTACGTGCAACGGCGGCTCGCCGACGACCAGGGCGCCGTCCGGCTGTATCGCGACATTCTGCCGATCGATGTGCCGAACCTGACCTTCGCCGGCACCGGCCCCTCCGGTGTCGGACCCCTGTTCGCCGAACTGGCCGCGCACTGGACGGCGGCCCTGCTCACCGGACAGTTGGTGGTGCCACCGGCCGCCCGGATGAACGAGGAGATCGACCGCCACGGTTGCGCCGCCGCACCGTTCCCGCCGGCGGCGGCCGACGAACTGCTCGCCGATCTCGGCACCGCCCTGCCGTGGCGGACCCGCACCGCACAGTGGTTCCGGCCGATCCGTCCGGACGACTACCGCCCCGTTCTCGACGCCCTGTCGGCTGTACGTGGTCCGGCCGCCCCGGCTGCCGCGGTGCCGCAGGCTCCGGCCGCGCCCGGCGTGGATCGGTAGCGCCGGACCCGGGCGGACCGCCGAGGCCCGACCGGCGTCACCACGGCCACCACCGGTGCGCAGTGCATTTCCGGCTAGTCGCCGGTGCCGGGCTTGCGGCGGGGCGGCGGGGTTCCGCCGGCCGTGCGCTTGAGTTCGTCGAGCATGGCCTGGAGCTTGTCGACATGGGCGCGTTCGATATCGAAGGCACGGTAGGTGCCGGTCACGGTGATGCCCGCCGCATCCGTGGCCGTGGGTACCTCCGGGGTGGCGGGATCGACGATCCGATGCTCGTCGGTGTCCGGGTCCGTCCCGTCCGCCGGGCCGGTGCCCGCGGCATCCTCGGTGCTCTTCGGGGATGCGTCGGGGTGGGTGTTGGGGACCGGCGGCCCGAAGGCCGCGAGGAACTGCTCGTCCCGGTGCGCGGGGCGGGACGGGGCTGTGTGGCCGGACAGTGGGCGCGTCCGCGACGATTCCCTGCCGTTGCGTTCCGGCTGGGATCCGGCGGCACTGTCGACGGTGCCGATCCCGCCGGTGCTCTCGTGGCCGTCGATCCCACGGCCGCTGCCGGTGTCCGCTGCCGGGGATTCGTGGCCGGTACGGGGCGGAGTGGCGTGCGCACGGTCGTCATGGGATGCCGGGGTGGCGTCCGACTGCCCGTTGTGCAATGGCGTAGCAGGGTTCGCGTGGTTGTCGCGCGAGTCGGCGGGGTTCGGGCGGTCGGTGTGCGCGGAGTCGGCGGGAGCTGCGTGGTGGTTGCGTGACGAGGTGGCGGCGTGGTTGTCGTGCGAAGGTGCCGCAGGGTCCGTATCGGCGTTGCCGGATGACGTGACGGCGTCGGCACCGGTGTTGCGCGCCGATGGTGTGCCGGCGGACTCGCGGTCGTGGCGCGACGGTGCGGCCGAGGCGGCGCCCTCGGTCAGTCCGGCCGTGGTTGCCGAGGAGCCGCTGGCCGACCGTGATTCGTCGCCGATGCGGCGCTGCGGTGCGCCCGGCACCGACTTCCCGTTGCGATGCGGGCGCAGTACCGGAGTGGCGGCGTCATCCGGCACGGTGTGCCCGTTGCGGGTGCCGGATGTCGAATTCTTCGCAGAATCGGCTGCTCCGGCAGCAGCCCTGCTCGGTGATTCGCTCGTGCGGTCCGCTGCCGGCCCGGTGCCGGCCGGACGGCCGGTGGCGCCTCGGTCGGTGGCCGGCGGGGTACCTGTCCCTCGATCACCGTCGGCGGCCGGGCCATCGGCCGGCCGACCGGCAGCAGCGGCCTCGGCGGCAGCGTCGGCGGCCCGGCGGCGGGCCGCCCGGGAACCCGGGCGGCCGGCGGCATCACGGAGTCGCTCGGGTACCGACCGGATGCCGGGCGGCCGGGTGCGGGCCGCAGCCGAATCGTCGCTGTGCCCGCCGGTCGCTACGGGCTCCTCCGCGGAGCCGGCGGTGCCGCCGGGCGGTCCGGCGGCGTCCGGGACCGGAGGGAAGTGCGCAGCGGCCGATTCACGAGCCGCGCGGCGCGATCGCGGCGCCGCGACCTCGGCCGGGGGCGGTGTCGAGTCCACCGCGGCCTCGACGCGCTCCAGCCGGGTGCCGAACCGGGAGATGTCCTGCGTGGCACGGAAAGCCCACGCCTCCAGTTCGGCGATGCGGTCCGCACCGGTGGGCTCGGTCCGGTGCCGGACCGGTTCGGCACCGGCGGACACTCGCTGCGCGACGACATCGAGCTTGTCACCGACCTCGCGTAGCGATGCCGCGATCGTCGACAACATCGCGGCGATCGACTGGTCGGCGTGCTCGGTGTGGTCCATCCGATATTCCTCTTCCCGTCGTGCCGTGGCGCATCCGCATGTGACCGCAGCGATCATATCCACCCTGCCGCGTACGGCAATCCGTCTCGCTCCGGCCCGGACTCGCACCCCGGCGTCTGTATCGAAATGATCAAGGTCGGCCGAGTCCCGCATACCGACCTCGCCGCGAAATCCCCTGCTATGACGGCAAAGTCGAGAGTGTGGCGACGATCACGGGTCGGTGACGCTCTGGATGAGGGCTGGCGGGCCGGGTCCGGCTAGGACACCCTGGAAACCAGGTGCGGGTGCAAGTGGCCGCAGCGGACCCGGTGGGAGTGGTGGCGTGAGAACGACGACGAGGCAACGAGGGACCGTTCAGCGCGGGCAGGCCGTGGTGTGTGGGCGTCGTGCGCTGCTCGATGAACTGGGCATTTCCGATGGGCCCCGCCGGTCGGCGCCGGCCCCGGCGGGGTACGGGTGCCGATGCCCCGAATGCGTCGCGCGACAGTGGCACGTCCAGCGCTTCGAACAGTGGGTGTGCGGGCGACTGCGGGCCGCCGGTGCCGAGGACGCCCAGGTGGACACCCGGATCGCCGGAATTCCGGTGGACATCGCCTGGGAGCGGAAGGGGCGGCGCTACGCGGTCGAGGTGCGCAGCGGTGCCCTGGACATCACCTCCGCGCGCGAACATCGCAATCGGTTGCTGGCAGCGGGGGTCGACGATGTGCTCTGGCTGTGCCCGCCCGGATTCTGGGTGCCGCATGTCCCGGCACTCGGGGTCGCCGACTTCGCGGTGGAGGGCGGGGACTACCGGATCGGCCAGGGCATGCTGACCGCCGGTGCCTCCGGATTCGCGGCCACCGCGCCCGCCGGGATGCCACTGAGTGAGTTCCTGGCGGGCTGGGTTTCCGAGGACATCGCCTGGGGACATCGCGATACACGGACAGGAGGGTGGGCCGAGGTGAGTGTCTGGGAACAGCACACCAGGACGCAGGCGGCGCTGATCGAGAACCAGCGCCGGGAGCTGCGGGATCAGCGGGTCGAGCTGGCGGTGTCGCGGCAGCAGGTCCGCGAGCGGCAGCGCCGGATCATGAAGATGCATCACCGCCTCGATCGGGCCGGGGATGCCGCCGATGCGCAGGACATCGCCCTCGCCGGGGCGCGTAACGAGCTGGCCGAGCAGCAGCGGCTCGAGGCCGGGCTGCGGGCGACGATCACCCGGATGGACAAGGTGATCAATCAGTGGCAGTGGCTCACCTGCTTCGCCATGCTGCTGGTCGTCACGTTCCTGCTCGGGGCTATGGTGCTGCGCTGATCCGCATCGGCGCGGTGTCCCAGCGCCAGCCGTGCCGGATCACCAGCGCGGCCAGTTCGGGCAGGCTCAGGCCGGTGTCGATGCGCAGGTGTGCCACGGTGTTCCGGTCGGCGCCACCGTCGGCGACGGCGGCGGTCAGCCGTTCGACGACGGCCGGATCCACCTGCCCGGCGGGTGGTAGCCCGGGTCCGCCGGGTAGCTGGAGCCAGCCCCATCCCGCCGCCTCGGCGCGTTGCCGGCCGAGCGCGGCGATGCGGCGGGTTCGGTGCAGGGCCAGCCGTCCCGGCGGGACGACGTCGATCAGGACAGTGCGCCCGTCGTGCAGGCGGGCGGCCGCAGCCGGATAGTGGACACAATCCTCGCCGCTGTCCGCGGCGGCGGTCCCCGGCGCCGCCGTCGGATCGTGGAACCAGTAGGTGAGCGCCACCGGTTCCGGCTGATAGGCCGCTACGGTGGGATCGGCATCCAGCAGCGCCAGCAGCCGGGCCTGCATCGCCGAATCGACCCGCACCTCACGCCCGGCCTTGGCCAGATAGAAGCGGGGCCGCGCGGCATCGTCGGCATCGAGCACCCGGGCCGAGACGGTGGGCAGCGCGTCCGGCGTCGCGCCCGCCGGTGGGCCGGTGGTGGCCTCCCAGGCGATCGGCGTGTCCGGCTGTACTGGGTCGCCGGCGGGCGGTGCGCCGGGATCCAGCTTCGCCAGGCGGCTGCCGGTCTTCTTCTGCCAGCCCAGGATCGACTGCATCACGTAGCCCGCGACCCGCTTCGCGTTGGTCGGGTCGTGGCCGGCCAGCCGCAGTTTGAGATACGACCATTCGGTGGCGACCAGATCGGTGTCGGTGGCATACGTTTCGGCCAGCAGGGTCCGCAGCAACCGGCGGTCGCCCGCGTCGGCGGGGTAGCGTCCGGCGCATATCGCGGCGGCCGGGGCTCCGCTGCGGTGGGCGGCACGGATGATCTGCCCGGCGGCCCGGGTGTACAGCTGGCGCACCCGGTCGCGGGCCAGGTCGTAGCGGGCCCCGATGCGGGTGAGGGTTTCCGGCCGGTCACCGCCGAGCCCGAGGCGTAACGTGACGATCCGGGCGTCCCGCGCGCTGCGCTCGGCGTGCGCGATGGCCAGCTCGGCGACCAGGTCGTCGAGTTCCAGCAGATCGAAGGACATCTCGGCGTCGATGTCGGTGTTCACCGGCCCAGGGTAGCCCGGCCCGCCGACATCGCCGGCCCGCTCAGGTCCAGGTCAGATACTCGCTGTAGAACAGGGCGAGCCCGGCCGCCGCCGCGATACCGGCGAGCAGCCAGAACCGGACGACCACCGTGGATTCCGGCCAGTCGCCGAGTTCGAAATGGTGATGGAACGGGGCCATCCGGAACAACCGGCTGTGCGTCGTGCGGAACACCACGATCTGCAGCAGCACCGAGGCGAGTTCGGCGACGAACAGGGCCCCGACCACCAGCGCCAGCAGTTCGGTGCGGCTGGTGATCGAGAGCCCGGCCAGCAGCCCGCCCAGGCCGAGGGCGCCGGTGTCGCCGAGCGAGATCCGGGCCGGAGCCGCGTTCCACCACAGGAATCCGATGCAGGCACCGGCGGCGGCCGCACTGATCATCGCCAGATCCAGCGGATCGCGGACGGCATAGCAGCCGCGGCTGGGTTCGAGTTCGCACGAGTTCTCGTACTGCCAGAGCGTGATCACCACATAGGCGCCCAGCACCAGGCCCATCGCGCCGGTGGCCAGGCCGTCCAGCCCGTCGGCCAGGTGGACCGCACTCGACCAGCCCACCACCAGCACGCACACGAAAGCGACGAAGAACAGGGCACCGAAGGTGATGACCGGGTTGTCCCGGACATAGGACAGGTTCGGCCCCGCCGGAGTGAGGCCGGTCGCGCCGGGGAACCGGAGCGCGAGGACAGCGAACACCGCTGCCGCACCGATCTGGCCGAGGTACTTGGCGGTGGCGCTGAGCCCGAGAATGCGATGGTGCCGGATCTTGATCGAATCGTCCAGGAACCCGACCAGCCCGAGCGCGGTCGCCAGCGCGAGGACCAGGATGCCGGAGGCGCTCGGTCCGGGCACATCCCAGCGCAGGCCGATCAGGTGGGCACCCAGATAGCCGCCCCAGACCCCGGCCCCGATGGCCAGGCCACCCAGCGTCGGTTTGGCGTGCGGTGCCGTCGGCCCGGCCTGTCCGTCGATCCGGATCTCGCGGGCGAATTCCGCCCGGGCGAGGGAGCGGATCAGGGCCGGGGTCACCGCGACCGAAACGAGCATCGCAATTCCTGCCGACAGCAGGATCTGTTTCATCACGCCCCCTGGTGGTGCCGGTGCGCCGCGGGCCGATGCGGTGTCTTTCGCTGCGGCAACACACACCCCTCGATCGGTCGGTCCAGATCAAACTAGTCAATGAGGCCGACCGATCGGAACACCGATCCCCGAGCGAAAACCGCGCTCGCGTTCCGGAGCAGGGGCCGGCGCCTGCCGGATCGCACCGTGCAGCGCATACGACGAACCCCGGTTCAGATCAGGATCTGAACCGGGGTTTGGTGGTGCGCGATACTGGGATTGAACCAGTGACCTCTTCCGTGTCAGGGAAGCGCTCTCCCGCTGAGCTAATCGCGCGAGGTGGAGACGGGAATCGAACCCGTGTGCACGGCTTTGCAGGCCGTTGCCTCACCACTCGGCCACTCCACCGCGCAAAGGAGGATGGCATAGTGCCTAACCTACCTCTCGAGCGGATGACGGGATTCGAACCCGCGACCCTCACCTTGGCAAGGTGATGCGCTACCAGCTGCGCTACATCCGCATTCGCCCTCGTAGTCCCGCTCCGCCTTGGCGGCTTCGCTGTCCTCCGTGGTGCGAGACAAAACATTAGCCGACGGGTGGCAGAACCTACAAATCGCCTGGTAGATGGGGGTCAATACGGACTACAGCAATGTAATTCGAGCAGGTGTGCTGTCGACGGGCGGGGTGCGTCGTCGCCCCTGCGGTGGCTCGTTCGGCTCCGTGCGCAGGTTCGGTGCCCGATCGGCAGGATGTCCGCTCGGGTGAACGGGCGCGGCCACGCCGTAGCGGGTGCGTGTCCCGGGTGCCTCAGCGGCCGAACGAGTCTGTCGAAGCTCGTCCGACCAAGATCGTCGATCACCTTGTTGACATGCGGATTTGGCATCCTCCCGGCCCTTCGTGCTAATGTTCCATCTCGTTCGAGCGGCACCCGAATCGCCCGGACGAGTGACTCCGGTCTCATAGCTCAGCGGGAGAGCGTCCGCCTCACACGCGGAAGGTCGCTGGTTCGATCCCAGCTGGGACCACTGGAATGCCCCCTGACCTTTCAGGTCAGGGGGTATTTGTATGTTCCTGCTATAGCTGGACGTGTGTCCGGGTTGGAGTCGATCCCGACCCTGTCGGCCTCTGCGTGCCGGTGTCAGGGGCACGCAGAGGGTACGAAGCCAGCCGTGGGTTCGATGGGGCGGAATGGGTTGGGACGCAAGCCGTGCCGGGCGATGGCGGCCTACGGGCAGTCCACACTCGCCAACCGTTTGTTCACTGCGAACTCGCCCGTGAAAGCCGTCGCGGCCCAACCAGGATGGCGGCAACGAACCTGCTGCGGTTCGAGGGCCGGTCACGACTGCGGGATCGGATCCAGCGGACGCTGGTGGATCTGCTCGCGCAGAGCGACGAGGCGGTGGCCGTGTTCGTCGTAGTGGCCGATGTACCGCCGGACGCGTACGTCGGTCCGGGCGGGCTTCTGAAGGGGAGGCGCCCTCGGCTCGTCGGCCGATCCGCGACAGCGCGCGACGTCGAGGCGGCCCGTCGGCTGTGGAAGGTGTCGGAGGAACTGGCCACCGTCGACTTTCCTCACCGCAGGATGCCGTTCGGCCGGGCTCGGAGCCTGTTCGGGGAAGATCTGGCGCGAGCACTCCGGATTCATGCACCGAAACCGACGGGCATCCGGCCTGATCCCCACGGCGCGACCGCCCGCAGACGGTGGCCGACCGACGTCGATAGCGAGCTTCACTGTGCATCGCAGCCGGCCAGGGGCCGTTGGATGCGCAGCGAGAGCTGTTCGTGGGGGATGGTGAAATGTTCTGCGGTATCGGCGAAATGGTGGTGGACGTAGGTGGTGACCATTTCGCGTGACGGGAGATCGGTTGAGGGCAACATGAGGTGAAACATCGCGGCATCGACGGCTTCGTCGAGATCGGCGCTGCGGTAGGTCGCCGCGATGGTGTCGAGGGTCGGTGTGGCGTCGTAGGGCAGGGGCGTGGTGGTGAGTTCGTCGGCGAGTTCCCGGAGGTCGAAGCGGGCGCCGGTGAAGTGGTGGACCATTCGCATGCACGCGTTGTCGGGGTCTTGGAGGAGGATGAGGGCGGTGCCGCCTGGTGTGACCCAGTTCATGGTGCGTTCCACGGTGGCGACCCATTCCGTCCGCGGAATGTAGTACAGGATGTGCGACAGCAGTACCAGGTCGGCGGGCGTTCCCGGATTCGCCTCCAGTACCGGTTCGGCCACGATGTGGGCGGCGGGGCAGGTGCGCTGTAGCTGTCGGCGCATCGGTGCGCTGGGTTCGATGCAGACGGTGCGTTCGAAGAACGGGCTGAGGTGGCGCGGTGTCGTGCCTTCTGCTGGGCCGATGTCGAGCAGAACGCGCCGTGTCGGCAGCTCATGCACCACCGAGTCGAGGTAGGTATGGGTTCGGGCCTTCTCGTCGCTACCTGCGAGGAACCTTCTCAAGCCGTTCCGGTAGGACTCGCTGTCCGCCGTGGGCTGCTGGGTCCGTGCGCCGGCATCGCGTGCTGTCATGCTCGGTTCCAGGAAGGCCATATCAGATGCCGAGATCCTGGCCGAGTGCGGCGAGGTCGTCCGCGGCGGCGCGGCCTGACTCCTCGAGGCGGCGTTGGTACTCGCGGAGGTCGTCGAAACGGACCCGCCGGTGGGTTCCGACGAACCGGAAGGGGATCTCGCCGGCTTCCAGGAGGCTTACGAGGTGTGGGCGGGAGACATTGAGGAGGTCGGCTGCCTGCTGGGTAGTGAGCTCTGCGTCGGAGGGCACGATGGTGACCCCGCGTCCGCCGGCGGCCTCGGCCAGGATGAAGGCGAGCAGGTCGACTACGTTCCGGGGCACGATCAGGGCGTTCTCGCTGCCGGTCTCCCGGCCGACGGTGATCGTCTCCTCGTCGGGGTGGCGTACCAGGTAGTCCCGGATTCGACGCATGGCCCGGGCCGCGACCTCGGCGTCAGCAGGACTCCACCGGGAGCCTCGTGGTCGGGCGTCAGGGGTTGAGTAGGGTGACGGCTTGCAGCGCCAGGTGTAGTTCTGCGGACTGGGCCGGGTCGGCCGTGTCGCGGCCGGTGAGGTCGCGGATCTTGCGCAGGCGGTAGCGCACGGTGTTGCGGTGGCAGTGCAGCTCCTCGGCGGCCGTGGCGGTGGACCCGTGGCAGCGGTACCAGGCGTCGAGTGCCGCGATCAGGTCCGCGCGTTCGGCTGCGGGCAGCCGGAGGACGGGGCCGAGGATCTGGTGGGCGGCGCGGCGGGCGGCTTCGGGAACCGTGACGAGCAGGTGTGCGAGGGGTTCGCTTCCGAATCGGACGACGGTGCGCGCGCTCGGTCGCGCGCTGCGGGCGGCGAGGCGGGCCTCGGTCAGTGCGCCGGGGATGGCGGCCGGACCGGTGAAGGTGGCGCTCAGGCCGATCCGTCCGTCGATGAGCGTGCCGAGCTCGGTGCCGGCGCGTTCGATCGCCGTCGGTGCGGCCGCGGACAGCAGCCCGGTGTGGGAGTCGATCTGCGAATCCCACACCGATCGGACGCCGAGGTCGACGAGGGCGCCGGTCAAGATGCTGGGCAGTGTGGTGCCCGGTTCGGTGGGCTCGATCGACACGACGGTGAACGTGCCGGACTCGGGGAGCCCGAGCATTCGCAATGCGGTCAGCGTGCGGACAGGGTTATCGGTGTGATCATCGAAAAGCGTACGGATCAGCCGGTTCTGGGCCTGCGCATCGATCTGCGCGAGCAGGATCTCGGTCTCGCGATAGGACTCGACGGCCGTATCGGAGAAGGTGTCGATCAGTTCCCACAGCTCGGTGGCGAGCGCATGCAGCCGCGGATCGCCCGGCCCGTTCGACCGGGCGGTGAGTTCTTCCCAGATCAACCGGCCCCCGAGTCGGAAGGCGTGGAGCAGGGCGGCGATCGGGACTCCGCGCTCGGCCTTGAGCCGCCCGACCGCGTATGCGGGCTGCAGTCGGGCCGGCTCGGTGCCGGCGAGTGCGCTGATGATCGCGGTGAGGTTGGACAGGCACGCCTGCCGGAGCTCCTCGGCGGTGAGCAGGTTCGGATCGGCGTAGGAGCGGTCCGCGTCGGCGATGCGGGCGGCCAATTCGGTGGCCATCGCCTCGACCGTGTCGAGCAGACCCGAGGCGGGTCCGGTGGGTGGGTCCGAGGTGGTCGTCGTCGACAAGGCGGTCACCACCACAGCGTAGGCCACGGACGTGAGTCATGCCACCTATGCTTTGTGCGCGGGCACACCAGTGAATCTGTGATGGCTTTCGAGGATCCACCAGGTCTGGGAGATTGCTCAGTGGACCCCTTCTCCGATGTAACCAAGGGTCGCTCCGCTTTGTGCTTGAGCACAATTTGGTGCGGGGGCAATCCGCAACTTGGGCACATGGTGTCCGGTGTGATCTACGCGACAGAATCGATCCAAGCGTCCGCGATACGGACGCGGACCGTTCCGGCAGTTGTGGAGGATCGAACGTGGTGACCAAGAAGGCCCCGCCCGCGCATACCGCGGTCGATGATGCGTTGGCCGAGCTCGCCGAGGGTGAGCGCAGGTGGGCGGCCATCCCGCTGTCCGGCAGGCGGGCACTGCTGGACCGGGTTCGCGAGCTCACCGGGCAGCACGCTCAGGAGTGGGTGGACGCCGCCATCGGGATCAAGGGGCTCGCGCCGTCGTCGCCGCTGGTGGGGGAGGAGTGGATCTCCGGCCCCTATGTGCTGGCGGCCGGACTCGGTGCGCTTTCCGCGACGCTCGAGGTGTTGGAGCGAGGCGAGAGTCCGCTCGGCAAGGCCGGATTCGGCACCGCGGGCGACCGGGTGACCGTCGATGTGCTGCCGGCGAACCCGTTCGACATGCTGCTGCTCAACGGGTTCAGTGCCGAGGTGTGGCTGCAGCGCGGCGTGAGCAGTGCCGCGGCCAAAGCGAATGCCGGTCTGGCGCAACGGGAACCGAGCCGGACCTACGGCATCAGCGCGGTGCTGGGCGCGGGCAACATCACCTCGATCGCGCCCCTCGATGTGCTCTACGAGCTGATCGCCCACAACCGGGTCGTCGCGCTCAAACTCAATCCGATCACCGATCCGCTGCTGCCGGTGCTGACCGAGATTCTGGCCCCGCTGGTGGAGGTCGGTGCGGTGCGGCTGCTCACCGGCGGCGCCGAGGTGGGTGGCTACCTGGTCGGGCACGACCTGGTCGACCACGTGCACATGACCGGCAGTGCC
Organism: Nocardia sp. KT25-26; assembly: GCF_056627695.1. NCBI lineage: Bacteria > Bacillati > Actinomycetota > Actinomycetes > Mycobacteriales > Nocardiaceae > Nocardia > Nocardia sp. KT25-26. Next base: position 2,248,525 of record NZ_CM152813.1, read on the forward strand.
CGCACCCACGACGCGATCGTCTGGGGTACCGGGGACGAGGCGGCCGAGCGGAAAATGGCGGGCACACCGAAGCTGACCAAGCCGGTCACCAGCGAACTCGGCGGTGTGTCACCGACGATCGTGCTGCCCGGCGAGTGGAGCCCCGCCGACATCGCCTTCCAGGCCGAGCATGTCGCGACCCAGCGGCTGCACAACGGGGGCTACAACTGCGTCGCCGCCCAAGCCCTGATCATCTCCGCCGACTGGCCGCAGAAGCAGGAGTTCCTCGCCGCTCTGCGCACCGCATTCGCGCAGGCGCCCGCCCGCCGCGCCTACTATCCCGGCAGCGACGATCGGGTGGCGCGGGCCGGTGATGCCTATCCGCAGGCCGAGCGCCTCGGACCGGGCGGTGAGCGGCTGCTGGTCACCGGCATCGCACCGTCCCCGGCCGAACCGCTGCTGGCCGAGGAGTACTTCGCGCCGGTGCTCGGCGTGGTGGAACTGCCCGGAACCGGCGCGGACTTCGCCGGCGCGGCGGCCACCACCGCCAACGAGGCGTTCGCCGGGACCCTCGGTGTCAACATCATCGCCGCGCCGAGCACGATCGCCGAGCTCGGCCCGGCGTTCGACGACCTGATCGAGAACCTGCGCTACGGCACGGTGGCGATCAACGCCTGGACCGGTGTCGGCTACCTGACCCCGACCGCGTCGTGGGGCGCCTATCCCGGGCACACCCCAGCGGATGTCGAGAGCGGCATCGGCGTCGTGCACAACGCCTGGCTGATCGACCGAGTGGAGCGCACCGTGGTGCGCGGCCCGTTCCGTCCCGCACCGCGGTCGCTGCTGCACGGCGAGTTCGCGATTTCACCGAAACCACCGTGGTTCGTCGGCAACAAGACCGCCGCGAGCACCGGCAGGCTGCTCGCCGGCTTCGGCGCCGACCCCGGTTGGCTGCGCCTGCCCGCGATCTTCGCTTCGGCCCTGCGCGGCTGAGCCCGAACCCCTGGGAGATACAGATGAACGACAGCATCGCCGACTACGTCGTCGTCGGCACCGGCTCCGCTGGCGCAGTGCTGGCCGCGCGGCTCAGTGAGCGTTCCGGCACCAGCGTCATCGCGCTGGAAGCCGGGCCCGAGGACAAGAACCGGGCCGTCCACATTCCGGCGGCGTTTTCCAAGCTGTTCCAGACCGAGCTCGACTGGAACTATCTCACCACCCCGCAGCCCGAACTCGGCGACCGCGAGATCTTCTGGCCGCGCGGCAAAATGCTCGGTGGTTCCTCGTCGATGAACGCCATGATGTGGGTCCGCGGTTTCGCCGCCGACTACGACGCCTGGGCCCGCGCCGCCGGGGACGGCTGGTCGTTCGCAAACGTCGTCGAGTACTTCCGGCGCATCGAGTCGGTCGAGGACGCCGCCGAGCCCGACGAAGGCCGTTCCGGTCCGCTGCGGATCTCGCATCAGCGCAGCGCCCGCCGCTGGACCGACGACTTCCTCGCCGCGGCCGAACACGCGGGCTTCCACCGGGAACGTGCCAATCTGTCGGAGCCGGAGGGCTTCTCGCAGACCATGGTGTGCCAGAAGCGTGGTGCCCGCTGGAGTACCGCCGACGCGTACCTGAAACCCGCGCGCAAGCGTGCGAACCTCACGGTGCTCACCGGTGCCCAGGCGACGCGGGTACTGTTCGAGGGCAGTCGAGCCGTCGGCGTCGAATACCGCAAGGGTGGCACCACACACACCGTGCGTGCCCGCAACGAGGTCGTGCTGTGCGGCGGGGCGATCAACAGTCCCCAGCTGCTGCAACTGTCCGGCATCGGTGATCAGGAAGAACTTCGCCGCCACGGCATTCCGGTCGTGCATCACCTCCCCGAGGTCGGCCGCAATCTCACCGACCACCTGATCTCGTTGCTCGGCTTCGCCGTCGACACCGACACGCTGTTCGCCGCAGAGAAGCCGGTGCAGCTGCTCAACTATCTCCTCCGGCGCCAGGGCATGCTCACGTCGAATGTCGGCGAGGCGTACGGCTTCGTGCGGAGCACGCCCGAACTCGAATTGCCGGATCTCGAGATCATCTTCGGTCCTGCGCCGTTCTACGACGAGGGAATCGGCGTAGCACCCGGCCACGGCATCGCGCTGGGTCCGATCCTGCTCCAGCCGCGCAGCCGCGGCACCGTCACCCTGGCCTCCGCCGACCCCACCGCCAAGGTACTCATCGACCCCCGGTACCTGTCCGATCCCGACGGCGCCGACCGCGCCGCAATGCTGGCCGGCCTGCGCATCGCTCACCGCATCGTGACCGCGGAGCCGCTCGGCTCCCGGATCGGCCGGTTCCTGCAGCCGAAACGCGAACAGCCGACGGTCGAGGAAACCCTCGCCGACGCCCTCACCTGGCACTCACACACCCTCTACCACCCGACCACCACCTGCCGGATGGGCACCGACCCCGCCAGCGTCGTCACCCCCGAACTGAAGGTCCGCGGTGTCGAAGGCCTGCGTGTGGCCGATGCCTCGGTGATGCCGACCATCATCCGCGGCCACACCCACGCCCCGGCGGTGGTCATCGGCGAGAAGGCGGCCGATCTCCTGCGTGTCCGGCGTGGAGAACCTACGGCCGTCGGGCACAGCCGATCAGCGGAGTAGCTGCGAGCCGCATCACAGCAGCCGACCGCTACGGTCTCGCCGGTATCCCACCGGCTACTGCCCGTACCGGCCTCCACGAGGTTGCGCATACCTGAGTTTCCGATTCCTCGAATTATCCGAAGACATTTCCCGTGACCTTAATTCGTCGTAATTGCCGCCGACGATATTCTGTGATGGAATTGTCAGCCGTATAACAAATGGCTCGAACGTGGCATGTACATGTTCACAACCGTCGGGATCATGGATCGGATCGGCGATGTGTGAACCGTAATTCGAAAGGTGGCCATCGTGGCGTAGTTATCGGATCGTAATACCTTGAGCAGGGCGAACTCTCGACCGGAATACCTCCCGATTCCATCTGGCCCGGTTGGAATTTTTCCATTGGTGTTGATTCATTGTTCGACGCGTGTTCTGATGTGATCCGTCCCGATCCTGGGACCGATCACATTTCACTTCGAGGATGACTGTATGAACTCCAGGTATTTCCGTCCGTTCGCCGTGACCGCGGTGGCGCTGTCGTTCACCGCCCTCGGCGCCGGTGCCGCATCGGCCGCCCCGGCTGCCCCGGAAGCCTCGCCGATCGCTGGTTCGGTGGAGGTGTGCCTGCCGATTCCGGTGGGTCCGGTCGAGCTCAGCTTCTGTCTCTGACCGTTGGTTGTGTGCCCGGAGCCGGCCCGGTCGGCTCCGGGCATTCCGTGTCGACGGGCCGGCCCCGTAGGCATGCCCAGTCGTCGGGAAGGAAGAATGATGCCGGACAGCGCCACCGAACTCCGCCCGGAATTCACCGTGTCCGGGCAGCGGGCCGCGGCTGCCCTGGCGGATGTACGCAAGCTGGCTCGCCGGATGGTGGGGCACTTCGCCGAGAACGTCGCTGCCTGCGGCACATTGCCCGGCGACGCTCTTCGTGGTGATATCACCCGGGTTACGCGGCTGTGCCTCGAGTTGGCGGTCGACATGCTCGACGGCGAGGAGGTGCCGGCCCGGATCGGCCCGCTCGAGCGGGCCGCAGCAGGGTGGGCGCGCGAGGGCATTCCGATCGACTCCATCCAGCGAGCGATCCACGAGGGCTTCAAGATCGGCTTCGACCTGGTGCTCGATCGTGCCACGGCCTCGGACTTCGATGTCTTGCGGTCGCTGTCCCGTCGGTTGCTGGACACCCTGGACCTCATCGATGTGACGGTGTCGCGTGCCTATGTCAAGGAGCTGTACGGTGTCGCCGACGAACACCACACCGCGGTGCACACCCTGACATCCGCATTGCTGGCCGGTCATCCCACGTCGGCGATGGCCCGGGAGGTGGGGATCGAGGTCGCCGACGCATACGACGTCCTGGCTATCGTCCTGCCGGAGCATCCCGATGAATCGCATCCCCTGCTGGACGGGCAGGTCGTGGCACGCCGCAAGCTGCGGCGACTCCAGGCGGCGCTCGCCGACCGGTGCGCCGGCCGGGCTCTCGCCTTGCTGAGCGTTGCCGGAGGCACCCTCCTGATCCCGGCGGGTGCCCTCGACGGGCAGCCGGAGAAACTGATCGAATCCCTGTCCGAACATGCCGGTGTTCCGGTGACGGCGACCGTGGCGCATGCCCCGACCGCCGAAGTCGGCGCCGCCGCGAAACGGGTGCACGAGCTCCTCGACATCGTCGCCCGGCTACGGTTCGGTCCCGGTCTGTATCATTTCGACAATCTCGCACTCGAATATCAATTGACCCGCCCCGGGCCCGGCCGGGAGTTTCTCGGCAGGTTGCTGAATCCGTTGGATGGTCATCCGGAATTCATGGAGACGCTGCTCGAGCACATCGGAACGAATTTGAACCGGCGTCGCACGGCCGAAAAACTGAACGTCCACACCAATACGGTCGACTATCGAATCAAACGCGTCGCCCAGCTCACCGGATTCGATCCCGCAGATACCTCCGGACTGTGGTATCTGCGCTCTGCGATCGTTGCTCGCTCGTACCGTAGAACTCCCGGGTGATGTTGAATACCGTGCCGTCGGCTAGGCCGGCGGGCCGTCTGCGGTGGTGCCGCCGAGTGGTATGGCGGGCAGGCCCAATTTGCGGTGGTCCCAGCTGCGTACCCGTTCGGGAACCACCCGCACGGCGACGCGTTTGTGCAGCATCTGTTCCACAGCGGGGCGCATCTCGGTGGTGTAGGGGCCGGTGTAGCGTTCCCAGACGTTCACGCCGACGGCGAACAGGGCGTCGGCGTCGTCGATCACTTCGGCCCGGCCCTCGATGGATACGCCGCGCAGCTGGTCGTAGGTGTCGCCCGCCTCCACCAGGACCGTCACCCGCGGATCGCGGCGCAGGTTGACGGCTTTCTGGGATTTCGCCTTGGTCTCGAACCAGATCTCGCCGTCCAGAATCGCGAACCACATCGCGGTCAGATGTGGCATGCCGGTGCGGCCGAGGGTGGCGAGGGTGGCGATCCGGCTGGTCGCCAGGAATCGGGTGATCTCCTCGTCGGACATCACGATCTGCGCGCGTTGATTGCTTCCCATTGCGACACTGTAGAACGTGTTGTTGTGCCGGGTGTGACGCGTGCGCGGGTCGGTCGATCTCGATACCGGCGCGCAGCATGGCACAGGCGTCGCTCACCGGCGACGAACTGCCACCGGCGTACCGAGTACTCCTCGAAACCGCCTGATCTCCCGAGTCGGGCCTCCGTGGTGTGGTGTGCCACGTTTGGTTGTGCACAACTTGATTGAGGGCTACGTTTATCGATATGACCGACCCGATGGCGCTCGAACGGCAGGTCTGCTTCCCGCTCTACGCGGCGACGCGGGCGATGACGGCGACCTACCGGCCGAAGCTTGCGGCCATGGGTCTGACCTATCCGCAGTATCTGGTGATGCTGGTGCTGTGGGAGCGGGACGGCCGGACCGTCGGAGACCTGTGTGCGGAACTGGCGCTCGACTCCGGCACGCTGTCGCCGCTGCTGAAGCGACTTGCGGCGGCGGGTCTGGTGGAGCGGCGCCGGTCGGTCACCGATGAGCGGCGGGTCGAGATCCGGCTGACCGAGAACGGCCACCGGCTGTACGACCGGGCCTGCGAGATTCCGGCGCAGATCGCCGAGGCCACCGGCCTGTCGGCGGACGACCTCGCCGCATTGCGCACCACGCTGCGGCGGATCACCCGGGCGTTGAACACCGAGAAGGAGAACTGAGATGAGCGTGCTGTACACCGCCGAGGCCCTGGCGACCGGCGACGGGCGCAACGGACGGACCCGGACCGCCGACGGCAAGGTGGATGCCCACCTGTCCGTCCCGAAGGAGATGGGTGGCTCCGGCGAGGGCACCAACCCCGAGCAGCTCTTCGCCGCCGGGTACGCGGCCTGCTTCCATTCGGCGTTGCGGCTGGTCGGCGGCCGGGAGAAGGCCGATATCGCCGACTCGGCCGTCGGTGCGAAGGTGGGGATCGGGCCCGACGCCGCGGGTGGTTTCGCGCTCACCGTCACTCTCGAGGTCTCGCTGCCGCACCTGGCTCCGGAGCGGGCGCGGGAGCTGGCCGATGCCGCGCACCGGGTGTGCCCCTACTCGAATGCGGTCCGCGGGAATATCGACGTCCGGGTGCTGCTCGCCGAAGACTGAGATCCGGCCTCCGAATGCTGCTATAACAGGTTCTCGTCCACCGGCCGGAGTCGGGTTCGCAACGTCGGCGCGGCCCGGTCCCGGTCGCCCGAGCGAGGAGGCGCAATGCTGTCCCTGCAGCAGATTTCGGACCGGCTCGAGATCGAGGACCTGATGGTGCGGTATTCGCACGCGATCGATACCGGGCAATGGGACCTCCTCGACGAGATCTTCACCGAGGACGCCGAAATCGACTACTCCGCCATGGGCGGGCCGAGTGGCGGACCGGCCGAGATCAAGGATTTCCTCGCTGCGACCATGCCGAACTTCACCGCATTCCAGCACCTGATCAGCAATTCCTCGATCGTCGTGGACGGGGAGGAGGCGACCGGTCGCACCATGTGTCACAACCCGATGGTGGTCGCCGATGCGGACGGTACGCAGCGGATGATGCTGGCCGGGCTGTGGTACCTCGACACCTTCACCCGGGTGTCCGGCAGCTGGCGGATCCGCCGGCGGGTCGAGGAGAAGAGCTACCTCTTCGTGGCACCGTCGGTCTGATCCGGTCCGGCGCGCCGGGCTACGGACCCGCCTGGACGCCCATACCCGCCAGGGGTATAGTTCGGGCAGTCCGATAGTCGGTGGCATCCGGCGGTGGGAGCCCGAGCGGTGTTCGCGCCGGATGTCCAGGCGGGAGTGAGGTGCAGGTATGGGCGACAGTCATGCGCGGCGCAATCCCGATTCCGAAGCCGGGCACCCGGTTCATCGCGGACACGGCGAACCGGCCACGCCCGCGGCCGGGGCGCCCGCCGGTCCTCGCGCGGAGCCCGGCCACGATGCGCACGCCGGTGGTCACGGGGTGGCCGCACCCGAGCAGCACCACGGCAGTCGGGGTGGCCACGACGGGCACGCCGCCCACGGCGGTCACGGTGGACACGGCGACCACGTCGCCAGGTTCCGGCGCCTGTTCTGGATCATGCTCGTCGTTGCGATTCCGGTGGTGGCCTTCTCGCCGATGTTCGGCACCCTCATCGGCTACACCGTCCCCGACGGGATGCACTGGATCTCGCCGGTGCTCGGCACCGTGATGTACTTCTGGGGCGGCGCCCCGTTCCTGACCGGTGCGATCGACGAGATCAAGGCCCGCACTCCCGGGATGATGCTGTTGATCGGTCTCGCGATCACGGTCGCCTTCCTCGCCTCGCTGGGCGCGAGTGTCGGCCTGCTCGACAGCGAGCTGGACTTCTGGTGGGAACTGGCGCTGCTGATCGTCATCATGCTGCTCGGGCACTGGGTGGAGATGCGGTCGCTGGCACAGACGACCTCCGCCCTGGACTCCCTGGCCGCCCTGATGCCCGACGAAGCCGAACGCGTGGACGGCGACACCACCGTCACCGTGGCCCCGGCCGAACTGAGGGTCGGCGACGTCGTGATCGTCCGGCCCGGCGGCCGGGTGCCCGCCGACGGCAAGGTGCTGCAGGGTTCGGCCAGTGTCGACGAATCGATGATCACCGGCGAATCCCGGCCGGTACAGCGCAGCGTGGGCGACCGGGTGGTCGCCGGCACCGTGGTCACCGACTCCGGCCTGCGCACCGAGGTCACGGCGGTCGGTGCGGATACGGCACTGGCCGGGATCCAGCAGCTGGTCGAGCAGGCGCAGTCCTCGTCGTCGCGGGCGCAACGGATCGCCGATCGGGCGGCGGGCTGGCTGTTCTGGTTCGCGCTCGGTGCCGCCGTCGTCACGGCGGTGGTGTGGTCGCTGGTCGGCAATCCCGACGAGGCCGTGGTCCGCACGATCACAGTGCTGGTCATCGCCTGCCCGCACGCACTGGGCCTGGCCATCCCGCTCGTGGTGTCGATCGCGACCGAACGCGCCGCCCGCGCCGGGGTGCTGGTGAAGGACCGGCTCGCCCTGGAAACCATGCGGACCGTCGACAGCGTGCTGTTCGACAAGACCGGCACCCTGACCAAGGGCACCCCGGCCGTCACCGCCGTCGAACCCGCCGCCGACACCGACGTCGACACGGTGCTGGCGGCCGCGGCGGCCGCGGAGACCGATTCGGAACATCCCCTCGCCCGGGCCATCGTGCACGCCGCCGAGCAGCGAGATCTCCGGATCCCGGCGGCCGCCGACTTCTCCTCGTCCCCGGCCGTGGGCGTCCGGGCCACGGTCGACGGCCGCACCGTCCAGGTCGGCGGGCCCCGGCTGCTGGACCAGGAGAGCGTCACGGAGCTGCCGATCGCCGCCGACTGGCGGGCGGAGGGGGCGATCATCCTGCATGTGCTGGTCGACGGACGGGTGGCGGGTGCACTGCGGCTGGCCGACGAGGTGCGGCCCGAATCCCACGATGCCGTGCGCGCACTGCACGCCCAGGGCATCGAGGTCGTGATGATCACCGGTGACGCCGAGGCCGTCGCCGCCTCGGTCGCGGCCGAACTCGGCATCGCCCGGTTCTTCGCCGGGGTCCGGCCCGAGGACAAGGCGTCGAAGGTGCAGCAGCTGCAGTCCGAGGGACGCAGGGTTGCCATGGTCGGCGACGGTGTGAACGATGCGCCCGCACTCGCCCAGGCCGACGTCGGCATCGCGATCGGTGCGGGCACCGACGTGGCCATCGCCTCAGCGGGAGTCATCCTCGCCAGTGACGATCCGCGCTCGGTGCTGTCGGTGATCGAACTGTCCCGGGCCACCTATCGCAAGATGAAGCAGAACCTGTGGTGGGCGGCCGGATACAACCTGATCTCGGTGCCGCTCGCCGCGGGTGTGCTCGCCCCGATCGGCTTCGTGCTGCCGATGTCGGTCGGCGCGATCCTGATGTCCTTGTCGACCGTGGTGGTGGCGTTGAACGCACAGCTGCTGCGGCGGCTCGACCTGCGGCCCGACGTCGTCGTCCGACACCTGAGCCGGGGCGCCGCCGAGGCGTCCGGCACCACCGTCTCGCCCCCGACTCCACGAAAGGTCAGTACATGACATCGCCTTCCCGTTCCGGAACCCGTGGCCGGCTGACGGCCGCTCTCGCGGGCGCCGTGGTCGCCGGCGCCGTCCTCGTCGGCTGCTCCTCGGCGGCACCGGAACCCCGCCCCGTGGTGCCGGAGGAGACGATCCTCGCCGAACGCGATCTGGACGGTCTCGGCGCGCGGGAACTCATCGAGCGGCTCGACACCATGCCGGTCGCGGACCGCCCGGCCGACCTGATCGCCTCGGTGCGTCCGGACGAGGTGGTCGTCACCGACGACCGCGACCGCGAAGCGGTACTGCCGATGCCGGCGGACGAGTTCTACGTCTCGGTGGCGCCGTACGTGAACCGCACCCACGACTGCTTCTTCCACAGCCTCACCACCTGCCGCGGCGAACTCGCCGACGCCGACGTCCGGGTCGTCGTCACCGATACCGCCACCGGCGCAACGGTGCTCGACGAAATGCGGCAGACCTACGACAACGGGTTCGTCGGCCTCTGGCTGCCGCGCGGTATCGACGCGGAGCTCACCGTCGAATCCGGTGGCCGGACGGGCACCGTTCCGCTGTCGACGTCGGCGGACGACCCGACCTGCATGACCACCTTGCAGCTCGCCTGAGCCACGGTCACACGAATCCGGATTCGTAGGCGACGATCACCGCCTGGGTGCGGTCCCGGGCGCCGAGCTTCCCCAGAATCGAACTGACGTGGGTCTTCACGGTCTCCGGACCCACATACAGTTCTGCGGCGATCTCGGCGTTGGACAGGCCGCGGGTCATCAGCCGGAGCACCGACGACTCCCGACGGGTGAGTGCGGCTCGGGCCAGAATTCCGCGGGCCCGGTCGTTGTCCCGGCCGGCGGCCAGCGCGCGCACCGCCGCCGGGTACAACAGGGAGTCGCCTTCGGCGACCGTACGGACCGCATTCGCGATCTCGCCGGGCCGGGCCCGCTTGAGCAGGAATCCGTCGGCACCCGCCCGCAGCGCTTCGTAGACGTAGTCGTCGTTCTCGAATGTGGTGACGATCAGGATCTTCGGCGGGGCCGGCACGGCCCGCAGCACGGCGCGGGTCGCCTCGATACCGTCCAGCAGCGGCATCCGGACGTCCATCGCGACCACATCGGGGCGCAGCCGTTTCACCTCCGGCACCACCGCGACCCCGTCGGCGGCCTCGCCGACGACGGTGATCCCGTCCTGGGCGTCGAGGATGGCGCGCAGACCCGCCCGCGCCAGCGGTTCGTCGTCGACCAACAGCACCGTGACGGTCACCGCGGGACCCCGTCGACGGGCAGATCGACCCGGACCTGCCATTCGTCACCCACCGCGCCCGCCCGGGCCCGGCCGCCGAGCAATGCGGCCCGTTCCCGCATCCCCCGCAGCCCACTGCCGTCCCCGCTGCGTGCGTGATCACGGCCGTCCCGGTGACCGGCGGGCGGCAGCGGATTCGACACCTCGAGCTCCAGCCGGTCCGGATGAGCCGCCATCCGGACCCGCACCGGCACCGCGCCGGCATGCCGCAGCACGTTGGTCAACGCCTCCTGCAGGATCCGGTAGCCCTCACGGGAGACCGGACCCGGGAACCGGTCGACGGAACCGGACAGTGTCACATCGACCGCCGCGCCCGCCGACCGCGCCGAGGCGAACAGGTCCGCGGCATCCGCCAGTGTCGGCCGCTGGTCTACCGGCGTCGCCGGGTCCCGCAGTACCCGCAGTACCCGCTCCAGATCCGCCAGCGCCGCCCGGCCGGTCTCCTCGACGGCCGCCAGCGCTGCACCGGTGAACTCCTGGTCACCGGTGGTGCGGGCGGCGCCGGCCTGCAGCACCATCGTGGTCAGGGAATGTCCGATGGAATCGTGCAGTTCGCGGGCGATGCGGTTGTTCTCCACCAGCCGTTCGGTGCGTTCTTCCAGTGCCTGCAGCCGGGCCGCCGCCGAGGGGCCGAGCAGCCATCGTGCGCAGGCGGTGACCAGTTCGCCCAGCCAGACCACGGTGTACAGCAACACAAGTATCGGCAGCAGCGCCGCAAAGATATACCACCAGTGTGGATTCGCCGCCTGCAGGAGTGCCTCGGGCCGCTGTGGCATACCCGTTGCCATCCGGACGAGATCGGCGCACAGCGTGATCGCCGGTACGGCGACCGCCAGCAGCACCCCGCACAGCACCAGCCGGATCTCCAGCCACAGCACGGTCCGCCACCGGTCCGTCCAGCCGGCCGATGGGGCCACGGCAATCGAGGCATCCGCAGCGCCCCGCTCTCGGGGCGTGAGGAAAAGCTGAGCCTGTACCGCCTCGGCCAGCCGCATCCCCGGGATCGAGCCGATCGGCACGGCGAGCAGGCAGGTCACCCACGGCCGGTCCATATCGATGAACAACCACACCGCGACGGGAGCCAGCGGCAGACTCAGATGCAGACCGCGCGTATACGTCACCGGGCGGATCAACGGCCGGAGCAGGGAACGGGTCACGCACTCATGGTGCCAGGACGCGCACCGGACCCGGGTCCCCCGCACGGGGGAGCAGCTGCCCACTCGCCGGGGAGGATTTCCGGCCCGCCTCGGGCGACAGTCGGGTCATGACGACTATCGAAGTGCGCGATCTCGGCAAGGTCTACGGCAGGACCAGGGCGGTGGACGGGCTCACCTTCTCCGTACGTCCCGGGCGGGTCACAGGTTTTCTCGGCCCCAACGGTGCGGGCAAATCGACGACGATGCGATTGATCCTCGGCCTGGACCGGCCGACCTGCGGTGTCGCGACCGTCGGTGGGCGGCCGTTCACCGAGTGCGCACGCCCACTGCACACCGTCGGCTCGCTGCTGGACGCCGCGGCAGCGCACCCGGGCCGGACCGCGCGTAACCATCTGCTGGCGCTCGCCGCCGGCAACGGCATCCCGGCCCGCCGGGTGGCGGAGGTACTCGACGAGGTGGGGCTCGGCGGGGTGGCCGGGCGGCGGGCCCGGACCTTCTCCCTCGGTATGCGTCAGCGGCTCGGCATCGCGGCGGCGCTGCTCGGTGATCCGCCGGTCGTCATGTTCGACGAGCCGTCGAACGGGCTCGATCCCGAGGGGATCATCTGGCTCCGGGGGACTCTGCGGCGGCTGGCCGCCGAGGGGCGGACCGTCCTGGTCTCCAGCCACCTGATGGCCGAAACGGCCACCTTCGCCGACCACCTGCTGGTTCTCGCCCGGGGGCGGGTGCTCGCCGATACCGATCTGGCGAGCTTCCTCGCCGAGTACGGCCGCGGGCGGGTGCGGATCCGCACCACGGACGGCGCGCGGCTGCACACGGTCCTGACCGCCGCCGGTTTCGAGCCGGTCGAGGAAGGTGACCGATGGTTCGTGCCCGGGCAACCCGTCGAACGGATCGGTCCGCTGCTCGCCAGGGAAGGTGTTCCGATTCTGGAACTGACCGAGGACCATCCATCGCTCGAACAGGCCTATCTCGCCTCCACCGCGGGCCGAAGCGAGTACGTGACCGCAAACCCCACGACCGAGGGAGCCTGACATGACATTCGCGCCCGTTCTGGCTTCGGAATGGATCAAAGCCCGTTCCCTGCCCTCCCTGAACGCGATCCTGGTGCTGATGTTCGCGGTGACGGTGGCGTTCTCCCTGGTCGGCAGTGGAGCGCTCGCGGCGGAGCGGCGGGGCACGCCGGAATTCGATCCGCTGCTGTTGTCGTTCTACGGCATCAACTTCGGGCAGGTCGTCGCCCTCGCCTTCGGTGCCGCCTGCGCCGCCGGTCCCTACCGGGACAACGGCATGCGGGTGTGGCTGGCTGCCGTCCCGCGGCGTGGCCTGCTCTACACCGCGAACCTGACGGTGATCGCCGCATGGACGTTCGCGGTGGGCCTGGTCATCGGAGCGATCTGCGTGTTCGCCGGACAGCCGATCATCGGTGCCGGTGCGCTCGATCTCGACGATCCGGCCGTCTGGAGCGCAATGATCGGCTGTGCGATCTATCTGATGCTGATGGCGCTGCTCGCCGCCGGGATCGCCACCCTGCTGCGCAGCGCGGCGATCACCATCGGCGTCCTGGTCCCGGCGGTGCTGTTGCTGTCGTTCGTCCTCGGTGATGTCTCCGGTGACAACGGGAGCTTCGCCGAATTCCTGCCGGACCGGGCGGGCCGTCAGATCCTGGTATCCGCACCCGCCGGCACCCTCGGGGCCTGGACCGGCCTGACCGTCACCGCGGCCTGGGCGGCAGCGGCCGTCGCCGTGGGATGGCTCGCGTTCCGTCGGCGCGACGAGTGACCGCCCCGCACCCGCCCGACCGGTGATTCCGTGATGCGAGATCGGCCGGTTAGGGCAGGCTGACCTGGCTGTTCACCGCGATCTTGCGGTTCTACAGTTGACCCCGCACGACATCACCTTTCGAACTGTTCGGAGGTTCGGTATGACGACTGTGGAAATGCCGCATGTCACCGAGTGTGCGGTCGACAACTGTTCCTACAACCACGACGGCTGCCATGCCTACGCGATCAATGTCGCCGGCAGCAACGGCAGCGCCGATTGCGCGACATTCGTCCCGCTGTCGGTGAAGGGCGGACTGGACACGGTCACCAGCATGGTGGGTGCCTGCCAGCGCGCCGACTGCGTGCACAACCGGGATCTGGAGTGCACTGCCAGCGAGATCCGGGTCGGTCCGGGCACCGGCGAACATGCGGCCCGCTGCCTGACCTACGACCCGCGCTGACAGCGCCGGTCGGCGCTCGGGCGCCACGAGTCTCGCGCCCCTCGGCGTGACCCGAGCCCGCCACTGGACTGTCCGACACCGGATCCGCACCGGCCTGACTACACCTGCAGGGCCGGTGTCCGGTGTCGGGCATAGCTGTTTTCTCTCCTTATCGGGCCGCGGTGGGCAGATGCCGGGTGTGCCGGTGCCTGGGCGCCGGCGCCGCGCTCAGGAACTCGGTGAACCACATCGCCGCCAGGTACGCGGTCCAGCGGGCCACCCGGGCCGCATCGAGGCGGTGCCCCGGGGGCTGCAGTTCGGTGAGCCGGGAACGGCAGGTCAGCTGCTGGGCAGCCATCCGGTTGTGTCGGCGCACCCGGGAATCACCGCCGCCGATCAGGAACAGGGCCGGGGTCGACAGCTGGTGCAGCCGCTCACCCGCCAGATCCGGCCGGGCGCCGCGCACCACCACCGTGCGCACCGGTGCGGCCGGTGCGGCCGCCGCCCACAGTGCCACCGGTGCGTCGGAACCGATGCCGAAGTAGCCGACCGGCTGGTCCCGGCAGGCCGACGCCGCCAGCCAGGCCCGGACCTCGCCGAGCCGCTTGCCGAGCAGTTCGACGTCGAACACCGTGTTCAGGTCCTCGCTCTCGGCCGGAGTCAGGAGATCCACGGTCAGCGTTGCCAGGCCGTGCGCAGCCAGCGCGGTGGTCAGGATCCGGTTGCGCGCGGTTCTGCGCGTGCTGCCGCTGCCGTGGGCCACCACGACCATTCCGTGCGGCTCCGGTGGTTGATGGAGGCGCCCGGCCAGGTCGTTGCTGCCCGCGGGGATGGTGACATCGCCGCCGCTGCGTGCTGCCGCCGGGATGTGGTCGATGAGCGTCACGCCGGTCTCCTTGTCCTCGCCCTGCTCGCCGGACCCAGTGTTCGCCGGTCCCCGACTGTCCGGAAGTGCCACAGGTCCGCAGATCACCGGGCCGGAAGTGAGCTGCTGCGGTGACCGGCGACGCGGCAGGCCCGAAGAGCGGGCGGGGTGCCGGGACTCGGCGTACGGGTGCCGGGCCCGGTTCGGGGACTCCCGCTCAGCGGACAACGAGGGCGGCCGGCCGAGCGGGCGGACGTAGGTTACGTCGACACCCGTCCCGCACGAAAGTGGAAGCCCGAACCATGGTGAACAAGCCGATGCCGCCCACTGCGACCGCCTACGACATCACTGTCGACCTGCTCGTTGTCGGAGCGGGCACGGGGATGGCCGCGGCGCTCGCGGCCCACGAACAGGGGCTGTCGAGCCTGGTGGTCGAGAAGACCCGCTATGTCGGCGGCTCGACCGCCCGGTCCGGCGGCGCCTTCTGGATCCCCGGCAGCTCGATTCTGCCGGAGACCGATACCACGGCCCGCGACGATGCGGCCCGCTACGTCCGAGCGGTGGTGGGGGAGTCGGCGCCCCCCGAACGCGGTGCCGCCTTCCTCGGCAACGGCCCGGCCGCGGTGGCGATGCTGCAGCGGACCACCCCGATGAAGTTCTTCTGGGCGCAGGGGTATTCGGACTACCACCCGGAGGAACCGGGCGGTAGTGCCGAAGGGCGCACCTGTGAATGCCGCCCGTTCGACGCCTCCGTTCTGGGCGAGGAGCGCCCGCGGCTGCGGCCGGGCGTCATGGCGGCCCCGGTACCGATGCCGGTCACCGGCGCCGACTACAAGTGGATGAACCTGCTCGCCCGGAAACCGCTGAAGGCGATGTCGCGCATCGTGCGCCGCGCCGCCCTGGGCATCGGCGGCATGCTGATCGGCCGCGAATACATGGCCGGTGGCCAGGCCCTCGCCGCGGGCCTGTTCGCCGGGATCCTGCAGGCCGGTATCCCGGTGTGGACCGAGACGAGTCTGGTGCGGCTGCGCACCGACGGGGACCGGGTCACCGGAGCGGTGCTGCGGCAGGACGGCCGCGAGGTGACCGTCACCGCGCGGCGCGGTGTGGTGCTGGCCGCCGGCGGCTTCGACCACGATCTGGCGGCCCGGCACAAGTTCCAGTCGGCGCGGCTGACCGCGGGCACCAGCCTGGGTGCGGAAGGCAACACCGGCGACGCCATCACCGCCGCACAGGAACTCGGCGCCGGCACCGCATCGATGGATCAGGCCTGGTGGTTCCCCGCCTTCGCCGCACTGCCGGACGGTGCGCCCATGGTGATGCTCGCGGAACGGTCGCTGCCGGGGTCGTTCGTGGTCGACCACACGGGCCGGCGCTTCATCAACGAATCGGTGGACTACATGTCCTTCGGGCAGGCCCTGCTGGCCCGCGAACGGCAGGGCGACGCCGTGGAGAAGATGTGGCTGGTGTTCGACCAGCGCTACCGCAACAGCTACACCATGGCGGGCCAGGTCTATCCGCGCCAGCCGTTGCCCGAGGCATGGTACGAGGCCGGAATCGCGCACCGGGCCGATGATCCCGCCGCGCTGGCCCGGTCCATGGGCGTCCCGGAGGAGGCCCTCGCCGACACCTTCCGCACCTTCGACGGATACGCCGAAACCGGGGTGGACCAGGAATTCGGCCGGGGTGAGAGTGCCTACGACCGGTACTACGGTGACCCGACCGTCACGCCGAACCCGAATCTGGCACCGCTGCAGAAGGGCCCCTTCTATGCGGTCGAGATGGTGCTGAGCGATCTCGGCACCTGCGGCGGTGTCGTCGCCGACGAGCACGCTCGGGTTCTGCGCGAGGACGGCAGCGCCGTCGCCGGTCTGTACGCCATCGGCAACACCGCGGCCAACGCGTTCGGCGCCACCTATCCCGGTGCCGGCGCCACGATCGGCCAGGGACTGGTCTACGGCTATATCGCGGCCCGGCATGCGGCCGCACCCGCGTAGTCGTGCGGCACCGGGTGGCCGACGGGGGAGATCCGGATCCCCTCCGGGCTGACCGCCCCGGCTCGGTGTCGTCGCCGCGGCGGTCGGAACGCCTTCCGGGTGCCCGAGACAGCCGGGGTCCGGTCTCCGGGACAGGCCGGAACTCCGGGGCGCTGTAGCGGTCAGGATGGACGGGTAGCGGTGATACCGCTACCCGTCTTCGTCGTCACGGGGCCGGAGAGATGATCGAGGAGGCCGAATGGGTATGCGGGGGATCAACCACATCGTCCTGTACGTCGCCGATCTGCACCGCAGTCTTGCGTTCTACGAGGATGTGCTCGACTTCCGGCGGCTTCCGGAGAGCTTCCCCGGGGCGGCGTTCCTGCGGCATGCCGGATCGGCCAACGATCACGACCTCGGGTTGTTCGAAACCCGCGGCCGCACCTCCGGACGCGGGTCGGTCGGGCTGTACCACGTCGCCTGGGAGGTCGACACATTGTCCGATCTCGCGTCGCTGCAGGAACGCCTGCACCGGGCGGGCGCGCTGACCGGTGCCGCCGACCATGCCGCCACCAAGGCCCTGTACGGCCGCGACCCCGACGGTATCGAATTCGAGATCACCTGGCTGGTACCCGACGAACGGGTCGAAGAGGCGCTGCATCCCGGTGCCGCTTTCACCGCGCCCCTCGACCTCGATGCCGAGATCGCTCGGTACGGTGCCGCGACACCCGGCGGTCCCCGTACCGATCCGGAGATCTGGGCGCGGGTGGCAGCCCGGCGCGCCACCCGGCACTGACACCCCGCCCACCGGTCTCGCCGGATGTGCCGCTAACCTGCCACGCGCAGGTCGGAGCCCCGGGTCTCCCGGACCCGGGAGACGCACAGGACGGTCACCAGACCACAGCACACCGCCAGCACGACCAACGGGGTGCTGGACGGTCCGGCCACCTGCAGGGTGCTGGCCAGCAGCGGAGTGAAGCCCGCCCCGGTCAGGGCAGCCAGCTGATATCCCATCGAGGCGCCGGTGTAGCGGACCGAGGTGCCGAACATCTCCGACAGCAGCGCCCCCAGCGGGGCGAACATCGCCGACTGCACCACCTGGCCGGCCATCATGGCCAGATACAGCAGCGGCACCGACCCCGAATCCACCAGCGCGTAGATCGGCCAGGCCAGCAGCACGATCCCCACGGCCCCGGCCAGGACGACCGGCCGGCGGCCGGTCCGGTCGGACAATGCCGAGAACAGCGGGATGCACACCAGTGCAGTGCCCGAGGTGAACAGCAGTCCGGTCACCGCCGCGGAACGGTCGTAGCCGATCGATGTGGCGTAGCTGATCATGAAGGTACTGATCAGCGCGGTGAGCGCGAACGGGCCGATGCCGATACCGCAGGCCAGCAGCAGGGTGGCGGGCCGGCGCAGGATGGCCAGGAACGGGATACGCGGTGCCGGGTGGTCGTCGGCGGCCTCCCGGAAGACCGGGCTCTCGGTGACTCCGAGCCGCAGGTACAGGCCGGCGGCCAGCAGCAGCACACTGGCCAGGAACGGGATCCGCCAGCCCCACGCCATCAGCTCCGCCTCCGGCAGGGTGGCCACGACGGCCACCACCGCGGTGGACAGCAGGGAGCCGATCGGCGAGCCCATCTGCATGATGCCGTTCCAGAAACCGCGCCGCCCCGGCTCCGCGTGTTCGGTCACCATCAGGGTGGCACCGCCCCATTCGCCGCCGAGCGCCACGCCCTGCACCACTCGCAGGATCACCAGCAGGATCGGCGCGAGGATCCCGACCGCCGGATAGGTCGGCAGGAAGCCGATGAGCAGGCTGGACACCCCCATCAGCGCCATGGTGAGGATGAGCATCGACTTGCGCCCGATCCGGTCGCCGAAGTGGCCGAACACCACCCCGCCGATCGGCCGGGCCACGTATCCGGCGGCCAGCGTGCCGAACGCGGCGACCGTTGCCAGGGCCGGATCGGAGTCCGGGAAGAACACCTTGTCGAACACCAAGGCGGTCATCGTGCTGTAGAGCAGGAAATCGTAGTACTCGATCGCGGTGCCGAGCAGGCTCGAGATCGCCACGCGGCGTCGCAGTGCCGAATCCGAGTGCGTGGTGACAGCAGTCATCCGGGAGCGTCCGTTCCGTCGGCGGTGGTCGGGCGCTCATCGTGACGGCTGCCCGAGCCGTCGGGAACTCCGAATTCTGCTGAGTGGAACCCCGGGCCACAACACATCCATGCCGAGTGACGAATGTCACGGTTTGGTTCCAGGATGTCCGGGGTCGCCGCAGATCCTTTTCGCGCGCTTGGGGAAGTCTTTACCATTGGGGGGACCTTCACGTCACCGGGGTCGCCGCTCCATGAGGTGGTGCCGAACGCCGCGCCACCCGTGCTCGATGCCTGTACATGTTCGCCCGATGAACCGGGACGCCACGCGCGCCCGGCGAAGGAGAAATATGTTCACCGACACCGATTTTGCCGCCCGGTCCCCGCGTCACCCTCGTCGTACCCCGTCCGTCGTGCCGTCGCCGGTTCCGCCGCGGGGCGTCGTCCGCTGTTCTCGTGCCCGCTCGGGCCCTCGCGCCGTGCACTGACCACCGCGCTGTCGTTCGGATCTCAGCTGTCCGGCCGTGTTCCGGCCTTCCCGCAGATCGCGCCGAGGGTTCCGCCCATTCGGCGGCGAAGGAGAATCATGAATACCGAAACTGTCCCCGACCCCGCCGTGGGCCGGTGGAAATCTGTGCTGCGCCATGATCTTCCGGCCTCGATCGTGGTGTTCCTGGTAGCGCTGCCGCTGTCCATCGGGATCGCCGTGGCCTCCGGTGCGCCGGTGGCCGCCGGCTTGATCGCCGCGGTGATCGGCGGAATCGTGGCCGGCCTGCTCGGCGGTTCGGTGCTGCAGGTGAGTGGTCCGGCCGCCGGTCTCACCGTGGTGGTCGCCGAAACGATTCACCAGTTCGGCTGGCGTGGAACCTGTTTCGTGGTGGCTGCGGCGGGTGTGCTGCAGGTGGTGTTCGGGCTCAGCCGGATCGCCCGGGCGGCGCTGGCCGTCGCGCCGGTCGTCGTGCACGCCATGCTGGCCGGGATCGGCATCACCATCGCGCTGCAGCAACTGCTGGTGTTGCTCGGCGGCACCGCCTACAGCTCGGCGCTGCGCAATGTCACGGAGTTGCCGGAGGCGATCCGCGCACCGCACGGCGGCGGACTGGTGGTGGGTGTCCTGGTGATCGCGATCCTGCTGGGCTGGCGGTATATGCCGGCCCGGATCCGGGTGGTGCCGGCCCCGCTGGTCGCCGTTCTGTTCGGCACCGTCGTCGCGATCGTCTTCGGAACCGATGCCGAGCGAATCGTTCTGCACGGATCGCTGTTCGACGCGGTGCAGCTACCGGAGTTCCCGGCGGCGAGCTGGACGACGGTGGCGCTGGCGGTGTTGACGATCGCGCTGATCGCCAGCGTCGAGAGCCTGCTGTCGGCGGTCGCGGTGGACAAGATGAGCGGTGGCCGCCGAACGGATCTGGATCGCGAACTGATCGGTCAGGGCAGTGCCAACATCCTGTCCGGTCTGGCGGGCGGGATGCCGGTCACCGGTGTGATCGTGCGCAGCGCCACCAACGTCCGGGCCGGTGCCCGCAGCCGGGCGTCGGGGGTACTGCACGGTGTCTGGATCCTGTTGTTCTCGGTGGCTCTCGTCGGGCTGGTGCAGCAGATTCCGAAGGCCGCCCTGGCCGGCCTGCTCATCGTGATCGGGATCCAGCTGGTGAAGCTGGCGCACATCAAACGGGCCAAGCGGACCGGCGATCTGCTGGTGTACCTGGTGACGGTGCTGGGCGTGGTGCTGGCCAACCTGCTGGAGGGAGTGCTGCTGGGCCTGGTCACGGCATTCGCCGTACTGCTCTGGCGGTTGGTGCGGGTATCGGTCCAGTCGATGGCGGCCGACGGGCACTGGCGGGTGCACATCGATGGCTGCTGTACCTTCCTGGCGCTGCCGAAACTGTCCGCGGAGCTGGCGAAGGTGCCGGCCGGGGTCGATGTCACGGTCGAGATGACGGTGGATTTCCTCGACCACGCCGCCTGTGAACTGATCGGCGACTGGGCGGCGCACCGCCGGGCCCAGGGCACCGAGGTGGATTTCGTGGAGATGGGTGCGGCGCGGATGGCGCATGCGGCGGCGGGACCGCCGAAACGCGGCCACGCCCGCGCTGTCCTCGACGAGGTGATCGGCCCCTGGCGGCGCAGCGCCCGGCCGGTGGACCCGATCGTGGCCGGCATCTCGGCCTATCACCGCGGGCCCGCGCATCTGATGCGCCCGCATCTCGACGGTCTCCGCGACCGGCCGGATGCCGACACCTTCTTCCTCACCTGTGCCGATGCCCGGATCGTGCCGAACGTCATCACGCACAGCGGGCCGGGCGACCTGTTCACGGTCCGCAACGTCGGCAATCTGGCCCCGGTCGGCGGCCAGGACGTCTCGGTCGAGGCCGCGCTGGTCTACGCCCTGGAGACCCTGGACGTGCGCACGGTGGCGGTGTGCGGGCATTCCGGCTGCGGGGCGATGGAGGCGCTGTACGGGCAGCGGACGGCCGGGCCGGGGCTGGACGACTGGCTCGCCCACGCCCGGCCCGCACTGGCCGCCTTCCGGGCCGGGCATCCGGTCGCCGACGCCGCCGCCCGGGCCGGCTTCGGGCCGGTGGACCAGCTGGGGATGGTCAACGTCGCGCTGCAGTTGCAGGAACTGGGTGACTACCCGGCGGTACGCCGGGGCGTCGCGGAGCGTGGTGTCGCGGTCCGCGGCCTGTTCTTCGATCTGGCCACCGCGCGGTTGATCGAGGTGCGCACCGACGGCATCGCCGAACTCGACGACACCGGTTCCGCCGGGGCCCGCACCGGTGTGCCGGCCCCGACGGCCCGGCCCACCCCGGAACCGGTGTGACCGGAGGGTAACCGTGCCGCGGCCCGCCGCCGCCGGAGGTCCGTAGGATGGATGCCGAAGGACACCGGGCACCGGACGGTGCCGGAGGGTAGGGAGTGCAGCGCTGAGTGCAGGAGTCGATCCCGGCGCGGCGGGCGGGTCCCGCGCCGGGTATTCGGTCGAGACCACCGACCCGTCGCCGGAACCGGCGCCGTCGCGCTGGCGCGCCTTCCGGGCCGGCGTATCCCGACGCCCTACGCTCGAGCTCGCCTACCGGATCGGCGTGGCGCTGGTCGGGGGCGTGGTGCTCGTGGTCGGTATCGTCACCATCCCGTATCCGGGACCCGGCTGGGCGCTGGTGTTCGCCGGATTCGGCATCCTGGCCACCGAATTCGTCTGGGCGCACCGGACCCTGCATTGGGTACGCGGCCGATACGACGTGGTGATGGGCTGGTATCGGCGGCAGGGGCTGCTGGTCAAGGCCGCCGGCGCGCTGGGCACCGCGGCCCTGGTCGTCGTCACACTGTGGCTGCTGGGCACGTACGGAATGGTCGCCGGGTGGATCGGAGTCGATTGGCCGTGGTTACACAGTCCCCTGATGTCGTGAACACCCCCGCCGGGCCGGAAACGGTGCCGGGCACGATGCTGGCGGATCCGCAGTGGGTTTCGGCCCGGATCGCCGAGATGAGCCGCGCATGGGGGACCGACTCCCGCCGGGTCGGCGGCACCCTGTGGTGGTGCATGGTCGCCTCGGCGCTGGTGCAGCCCGTGGTGACGGCACACGCCGCCGGACGCCCCGTCCCGGTGCCGGAGCCGCCCGACATCACCTGCGCGGTGCGCCCCGACGGCGGGGTGGAACGGATCGACTGCGCCGAGGCCCCCGTGGCCGCCGGGCCGGCGGCTGCGGCGGCCGCGCTGCGCACCGGTCTGGCCGCGGCGATAGCCCAGGTCGCGACCGTGTCCGGGGCCGGAATCCCGGCGCTGTGGGCGATCGTCGCCGACGCGATCGGCAACCGTGCTCTGGACGCCGGTGTCCCCGAGGCCGGGCCCCGGCTGGCCGGCCTGATCGGGGACCGCCTTCCGGCACCCCGATACGTCGAGGCCGGTGGCCGTACCTTCGTCAAACGGATCTCCTGCTGCCTGGTGTTCGAGGTACCCGGTTGCCGGATGTGCACCAGCTGCCCGAAGCGGCCCGCCGCCGAACGGGCGGCCCTGCTGGCGGCGACCGCGCGGGGCGAGCTCTAGCCGGGCGGCGGGACGTGCCGCGGGCCCGGGCGGCGGGCCCGCGGGACGAGCGCGCCGAGGTCGTCTCGGCGTCCGGGCGGCGCGCCCGATAGCATGGTCGCGGCCGGGACAGTTCCCGGCCCGTACCGGCAGGGATACCCGCCCTGCAGGGCGCGGGAACCCGCCCGCAAGAAGTCGCTAAGGAGAGCGCCGCTGTGACCACCTCAGCACCCCCACGTCCTGTCGCCCTCGTCCGAGTGCCGGCCGGGACCACTGCGGGCGCCGCGGTGCGCGAAGCGGGGCTGCCGGTCAAGGGGCCGGAGACGATCGTGGTCGTGCGTGATGCGCAGGGCGACCTCAAGGATCTGTCCTGGATCCCGGAGACCGATGCCGAGGTCGAGCCGGTCGCCGCCGATACCGAGGCCGGGCGCAGTGTGATCCGGCATTCCGCGGCGCATGTCCTGGCCCAGGCGGTGCAGCAGGAGTTCCCCGAAGCGAAACTGGGCATCGGCCCACCGATCAAGGACGGCTTCTACTACGACTTCCGGGTGGACCGGCCGTTCACCCCCGAGGACCTGGCCAAGCTGGAGTCCCGGATGAAGAAGATCGTCAAGGGCGCGCAGCGGTTCGACCGCCGGGTGGTGGAGATCGAGGACGCCCGCGCGGAACTGGCCGGTGAGCCGTTCAAACTGGAACTGATCTCCGACAAGTCGGGTATCGACGACCCGGAGATCATGGAGGTCGGCGGTAACGAGCTCACCATCTACGACAACCTCGACCCGCGCACCGGGGAACGCGTCTGGGGCGATCTGTGCCGCGGCCCGCACATCCCGACCACCAAATTCATCCCGGCCTTCAAGCTCACCCGCAGCTCGGCCGCGTACTGGCGCGGTGACCAGGATCGCGAGGACCTGCAGCGGATCTACGGCACCGCCTGGGAGTCCAAGGAAGCGCTGGACGAATACCTGCACCTGCTGGCCGAAGCGGAGAAACGCGACCACCGCAAGCTCGGCCTGGAACTGGACCTGTTCAGTTTCCCGGAGGAGCTGGGCTCCGGGCTGCCGGTGTTCCATCCCAAGGGCGGCATCATCCGCAAGGAACTGGAGGAGTACTCGCGGCGGCGGCACATCGCCGCCGGGTACGAGTTCGTCAACACCCCGCACATCACCAAGGGGCACCTGTTCGAGGTCTCCGGCCATCTGGACTGGTACCGCGACGGCATGTTCCCGGCCATGCACCTGGATGCCGAGTACAACGACGACGGCACCGTGCGCAAGCCCGGTCAGGACTATTACGTCAAGCCGATGAACTGCCCGATGCACAACCTGATCTTCCGCTCCCGCGGCCGGTCCTACCGGGAACTGCCGCTGCGGCTGTTCGAGTTCGGATCGGTGTACCGGTACGAGAAGTCCGGCGTGGTGCACGGTCTCACCCGGGTGCGGGGGATGACCCAGGATGATGCGCACATCTACTGCACCAAGGAGCAGATGCATGCGGAGCTCACCGACACGCTGAACTTCGTGCTCTCGCTGCTGAAGGACTACGGCCTCGACGACTTCTACCTGGAGCTGTCCACCAAGGACCCGAAGAAGTACGTCGGCTCCGACGAGATCTGGGAGGAAGCCACCGAGACCCTCTCGAAGGTGGCCGGCGCCTCCGGCCTGGAGCTGGTGCCCGACCCCGGCGGCGCCGCGTTCTACGGCCCGAAGATCTCGGTGCAGGCCAAGGACGCGCTGGGCCGCACCTGGCAGATGTCGACCATCCAGCTCGACTTCAACCTGCCCGAACGGTTCGATCTGGAATACACCGGCCCCGACGGCACCAAGCAGCGGCCGGTGATGATCCACCGCGCGCTGTTCGGCTCCATCGAACGGTTCTTCGGCGTGCTCACCGAACACTATGCCGGCGCCTTCCCGGCCTGGCTGGCGCCGGTACAGGTGGTGGGCATCCCGGTCGCGGACACCTTCGCCGAGCACCTGGACAAGGTGGTCGAGCGGTTGCAGGATCTCGGCATCCGCGCCGAGGTGGACCGCAGTGACGACCGGATGCAGAAGAAGATCCGTAACCAGACCATGCAGAAGGTGCCGTTCATGCTGCTGGCCGGTGAGCGCGACGTCGAGGCCGGTGCGGTGAGCTTCCGGTTCCGGGACGGCACCCAGGTCAACGGGGTACCGGTCGACGATGCCGTCGCCACCGTCGAGCACTGGATCCGGCACCGGAACAACGCCTCCCCGACCGCGGACGGGTTCGAGGTGGTCACCGCGGAGGCGCGGGGATGAGCGAGGGCGCAGTTCCGGAGACGAACGACGGCACCATCACCGACGCCGGGGCCGGTGATCCGGACCGGCTGCAGCGGATCTGGACGCCGTACCGGATGTCGTACATCACCGGGGCGGTGAAGCCGAAGGACGCCACCGGGCACCCGTTCACCGACATCCCGAAGATGTCGGACGAGGACGGCCTGATCATCGCCCGGGGTGAACATGTGTACGCGGTGCTCAACCTGTACCCGTACAACCCGGGGCACATGATGGTGGTGCCGTATCGGCGCGTCGCCGATCTGGAGGACCTCACCCCGGAGGAGAGCGCCGAACTGATGGCGTTCACCCAGCGTGCGATCACGGTGATGAAGCGGGTGTCCCAGCCGCACGGGTTCAATGTCGGGCTGAATCTCGGCGGCGTGGCCGGTGGTTCGCTGGCCGACCACCTGCACCAGCACATCGTGCCGCGTTGGGGCGGCGACGCGAACTTCATCACCGTGGTCGGCGGCGTGAAGGTGATGCCGCAGCTGCTGCGCGAGACCCGGGCGCTACTGGCGGAAGCCTGGAAGGACGAGTAAGTGCTCAGCATCTTCGGCCGGGCCACGTTCGCGAAAGCGACCGCACCGCTGGGCCGGGCCCTGGTCGGCACCGGCCTCACCCCGGACGCCATGACTCTGATCGGCACCGCCGCGACCATCGCCGCCGCGGTGACGCTGTTCCCGTCGGGGCACCTGTTCTGGGGCACGATGGTGATCTGGCTGTTCGTGATGTTCGACATGCTCGACGGCGCGATGGCCCGGGCGCGCGGGGGCGGCACCAAATACGGTGCGGTGCTCGATGCCACCTGCGACCGGGTGGCCGACGGCGCCATCTTCGCGGGCCTGGCCTGGTGGGCCGTGTACCACGAGAACAGCAAATCGCTGCTGCTGGCAACCTTGATCGTGCTGGTCACCTCGCAGGTGATCTCGTATGCCAAGGCGCGTGCCGAGGCCAGCGGCCTCACCGCCGACGGCGGCCTGATCGAACGGCCGGACCGACTGGTGATCGTGCTGGTCGGGGCCGGACTCACCGGCATCGGTGGCTACTGGGGCCTGGACTGGCTCACCTGGTCGGTCTACGTGGCCATGTGGCTGCTGGCCGCACTGAGCATCGTCACCGTGTTCCAGCGGGTACTGGCGGTGCGCAACTCGCCGGGGGCGCGCGAGGTGATCCCACCGGTGCGGCCGCAGCCGCCGGAGCCGGCGTCGTGACGGTCGGCGAACGGCTCACCGACTGGGGCTACGCGGCCGGGTGGCGGGTGGTGCGGGCCCTGCCGGACCGGACCGCGCGCCGGCTGTTCGAACTCGGCGCCGACCGCGGTGCCCGCAACGGCGGCCCCGAGCAGCTGCGCCGCAATCTGGCCCGGGTACTCGGTGTCGCGCCCGCCGAGGTGCCCGACGACCTGATCCGCGCGAGCCTGCGTTCCTACGCCCGCTACTGGCGGGAGGCCTTCCGGCTCCCCGGAATGGACCATGCCGCCGTCGACTATCCGGTGCAAGGGCTCGAACACCTCGATGCCGCCCTCGACCGGGGCCGGGGGGTGGTGTTCGTGCTGCCGCATTCGGGAAACTGGGATATGGCCGGTGTCTGGCTGGTACAGCACTACGGCTCGTTCGCGACCGTGGCGGAACGGCTGCGCCCGGAATCGCTGTTCGAACGGTTCGTCGCCTACCGGGAGAGCCTCGGCTTCGAGGTGTTCCCGCTCACCGGCGGAGAACAGCCGCCCTTCGGGCAGCTCGCGGACCGGCTGCGGCAGAACAAGATCGTCTGCCTGATGGGGGAACGCGATCTGACCGGCAAGGGCGTACCGGTGACCTTCTTCGGGGAACAGACCTGGATGCCGGCGGGTGCCGCGAAACTGGCCGTCGAGACCGGGGCGGCGCTGATGCCGGTGCACGCCTGGTTCACCACCGAGGCCGACGGCACCGAAGGCTGGGGTCTGCAGACCGATGCACCCCTGGATGTCTCCGGCGGCGTCGCGGCGGCCACCCAGGCCCTCGCCGACCGGTTCGCCGAGAACATCGCCGCGCATCCCGCCGACTGGCACATGCTGCAACCGCTGTGGGCCGGCGATCTGTCGCCGCAACGTCTGGCCCGGATCGCTGCGACACAGGCAGGAGGCGGTTCTCGATGACGCCCGGAGGCGGGATCCGATGAAGATCGGCATGGTGTGCCCGTACTCGTTCGACGTGCCCGGCGGGGTGCAGGCGCATGTGGTCGAGCTGGCCCGGGTGTTTCTGGAACGCGGGCACAAGGTGAGCGTGCTCGCCCCGGCGGGTGACGACACCCCGCTGCCGGACTTCGTGGTCTCCGCGGGCCGGGCCGTCGCGATCCCCTACAACGGCTCGGTGGCTCGGCTGTCGTTCGGTCCCACCGCCTACACCCGGATCCGGCGCTGGATCGAGGCGGGCGATTTCGATGTGCTGCACATCCACGAACCGAATGCGCCGAGCCTGTCCATGCTGGCGCTCAAGATCGCCGACGGCCCGATCGTCGCGACGTTCCACACCTCCACCACCCGATCGCTGGTGCTGAGCACCTTCCAGGGGGTGCTGCGGCCCTACCACGAGAAGATCGCCGGCCGGATCGCCGTGTCCGAGCTGGCGCGGCGCTGGCAGGTCGAGGCGCTGGGTTCGGATGCCGTGGAGATCCCGAACGGCGTGGATGTGCCCGCGTTCGCACGCGCGCCGATGCTGTCCGGATATCCGCGGCCGGGTCGCACCGTCCTGTTCCTGGGCCGGTACGACGAACCTCGCAAGGGGATGGCCGTGTTGCTGGGCGCCCTACCGGAGCTCGCCGCGCGGCATCCGGATCTGGAGGTGCTGATCGTCGGCCGCGGTGACGAGGAGCGGCTTCGCCGGGAGGCCGGGCCGCTGGCCGGGCATCTGCGGTTCCTGGGCCAGGTCACCGACGCCGAGAAGGCCTCCGCGATGCGCAGCGCCGACGTGTACGTCGCGCCCAACCTGGGGGGCGAGAGTTTCGGCATCATCCTGCTCGAGGCGATGGCCGCCGGAACCCCGGTGGTGGCCAGTGAACTCGACGCGTTCCGCCGGGTGCTGCGTGACGGCACCGCCGGGGTGCTGGTGCCGATCGAGGATTCGGCGGCCCTGGCCGCCGCAGTCGACCGGCTGTTGACCGACGACGACCACCGGCGGACCCTGGTGCACACCGGTGCCCGAGTGGTCGCCGAATACGACTGGCCGGTGGTGGCCGAGCAGATCCTGCGGGTGTACGAAACGGTCACCGTCGGCGACAGCAGAGTGCGGGCCGCCGGATGATCACCTTCTCCGCCACCACCGTTCTCGTCCTCACCCTGATCGCGGCGGTCGTCCTGGCGCTGGGTGTGTGGGCCTATTCGACGGCGAACCGCCTCGACCGGCTGCATGTGCGCTCCGACCAGTCCTGGCAGGCCCTGGATGCCGCACTGGCCCGGCGGGCCGTGGTGGCCCGGGCGGTGGCGATCGCGATCGCCGGGCCGGTATCGGACAGTGCCCGCGCCGAACAGGCGCAACGGCTGTCGAGCCTGGCCGACCACGCCGAACGCGCCGACCGCGGTGGGCGGGAGACCGCCGAGAACCAGCTGTCGGCGGCGCTGTCCACGATCGATATCGAGCAGCTGCGCCCGCAGCTGGTGGCCGAGCTGGCCGATGCCGAGGCGCGGGTGCTCATCGCGCGCCGGTTCCACAACGATGCCGTCCGCGACACTTTGGCGTTGCGGACCCGGCGGCCGGTGCGCTGGCTGCATCTGGGTGGTACCGCACCGCTGCCGACATACTTCGAGATCACCGAGCGGACCACTCCGTCGGCGACTACGGGCCTGCCGGTCGACAGCACCCGCACCAGCGCCCGGGTGGTCCTGCTCGACGCGCAGGACCGGGTGCTACTGCTGCGTGGCAGCGATCCGCAGCATCCGGACGTGCCGTTCTGGTTCACCGTCGGCGGCGGTGTGGAACCGGGGGAGGGCCTGCGGGCCGCCGCGGTGCGCGAACTGTGGGAGGAGACCGGCCTGCGAGCCGAACCGGACGCGCTGCACGGCCCGATCTGGCGGCGGGTGGCCGTCTTCCCGTACAACGGCGAGCTGATCCGCGCCGAGGAGTTGTTCTTCGCCCTGCGGGTGCCGGGCTTCGATCCGAATCCGGCGGCCCCGAATGCGCTGGAACGCCGCACCGTCACCGAGTGCCGCTGGTGTACTCCCGCCGATGTCGCCGAGCTGGAATCCGCCGGTGCAGCCGTATATCCGTATCACCTCGACCAGTTGCTGCCGGAGGCTGCCGCGGCGGCCTCCGGCGCCGGTGAACCGGAGGTCCGCTCCATCCGCTGATGCCGCGAGCCGCGGCGGAACCGGCGACGTAGCGAACACTTCCCGCTGGAAATTAGGTTAGGGTCATCTAACCTGATGGAAGGGAAGTGTTGTGTTGTCGAGTAGGGGCCGAGGTGGAGTGCGTGCCGTACCGCGGCGCCGGATCGGGCGGCTGGGTGCTGTTCTCGCGGCGTCGATCCTGGTGCCGGCCGGGCTCGTGGGTTGCGGTGACTCGTCGGAGCGTGACGTGGCAGCGCAGACTCGCGAGGTACAGGTGCGTGGCGCCTCGGTGACGGTCCCGGCGGACCCGGAGCGGATCGTCGTGCTCAACGGTTCGCTCGCCGGGTATCTGTACGACCTGGATGCGCCGGTGGCGGCGGTCGATCCGCGGCTGATGGGGGTCAACGATGTGACCGGTGGCTTCCCGCCGGTGTGGGCCGCCGACGCGCAGGAGCAGGGCACCGTGACGCTGCCGCTCGGTGATGCGCTCAACCTGGAGTTCGTGGCCGCGCAGCAGCCGGACCTGATCATCGGTGGCGGCCAGGGCTATCCCGGGAAGCTGTCGGTCGACAACTACGACCAGCTCGCCGCGATCGCCCCGACCGTGCTGGTGCCGGCCGAGATGACCGAATGGCAGGATCAGTTGCGGCTCATCGCCGACGTGGTCGGCGAGTCGGGTCAGGTGCAGCCGATGCTCGACGCCTATCGGGACCGGCTGGCCGAGGTCCGCGCGGCGATCGAACCCCCGGTCGGTGCGGTCACCTATTTCCAGTCCCGCGAGGACGATGTGACGACGATCCTGGCGCCGGATGCGGTATTGCCCCGGCTGCTCGCCGAACTCGGTTTCGAGGCCGATCCCGATGTCCTGGCCAAGGCGGGCAATCCGGAGCGGCCGCAGTCGGCGGACTGGGCGACCTTCAGTCCGGAGCTGCTGTCGACCGTCGTCGACGCGCCCAATGTCGTGGTGATTCCGCTCAACGACGCCCCCTCGGTCGAGGAGCTCGCCGAAGATCCGATGTACCAGCAGCTTCCGGCCTTCCGCTCGGGTAACGCCTATCAGCTCCCGGCAACCAGCTACCGGCCGGACTACCGCGGCGTCATGAACACCCTGGATCTGGTCGAGGAGCAGTTCGGGTAGCCCGGCTGTCCAGATGTGATAAGGTAAGCCTAGGCTTAGTTGATCTAGGTAGTGAATTCGGTCGGCGCCGATCCCTGAGCGCCGGTTCGGGGTGTGGAGGCGGAATCCGATGGACGAGGCGCAGGCGTGGCGGCGCTGGGCCGGATGGTTGCTGACGGCCGCCCTGCTCGCGGGCGTGATCGCGCTGAGTGTGCTGGTGGGTGCGAAAGCATTGCCGGTCGGCGAGGTCTGGGCGGCGCTGCGCGGCGCCGGCCGGCCCACGGTCGAGGTGATCGTGACCGAGTATCGGGTTCCACGCACGCTGCTGGGCCTGCTCGCCGGGATGGCCCTCGGGGTCGCGGGATGCCTGATGCAGGGCCTGACTCGCAACCCTCTCGCGGACCCGGGGCTACTCGGCGTCAATGCCGGGGCGGCCTTCGCCATCGCACTGGCGGTGGCCTTCCTCGGGGTCACCGCGGTCACCTCCTACGTGTGGTTCGGTTTCGCCGGTGCGGCCGTGGTGTCGCTGGTGGTCTACCGGCTGGGCACCGCCGGCCGCGGTGGTACGGATCCGATCCGGCTCACCCTGGCCGGGGTGGCGGTCACCGCGGTGCTGTCCGGGCTCACCAAGGGACTGATCCTGCTGAACCCGAACGCCTTCGACGAGATGCGGAATTGGGATGCCGGATCGCTGACCGACCGCGGCTACGACGTCATCGCCGGGATCGCGCCGTTCGTCGTGGCGGGGGTGATCGCCGCGGTGATCGCCTCGCGGTCCTTGAATGCGGTCGCACTGGGCGACGACCTCGCCCGTGCGCTCGGGGTGTCGGTGGGCCGCACCCGGCTGCTCACTGTCGGCGCACTGACCCTGCTGTGCGGCAGTGCCACCGCCGCCGTCGGGCCGATCACCTTCGTCGGGCTGGCGGTGCCGCATATCGCGCGCTGGATCGTCGGACCCGATCAGCGCTGGATCGTCGGATATTCGTTGTTGCTGGCACCGAGCCTGGTGCTGGCAGCGGACGTGCTGGGCCGGTTGATCCTGTGGCCCGACGAGGTGGCCGCCGGGCTGGTGGCCGCCTTCCTCGGTGCGCCGGCGCTGATCTGGCTGGCCCAGCGCTCCCGGGCGGTGGCCGCATGACCCCGGATATCGACTTCGGTCGCCGGACCCTGGTGCTGCGGTCCCGGACCGGGACCGTCACCGCGCGGGCCGGGATGCGGACGGTTGTCGTCTGCGCGGTGCTGCTCGGGCTGACCGCCGTGCTGGCGGTGCTGGCGCTCGGCTCCGGCGACTACCCGGTGGCCGCCGACCGGGTGGTGCGCGCGCTGTTCGTGGCCGACGATTCCTTCGAACGGGTCGTCGTGTGGGAGTGGCGCTTCCCCCGGGTGGTGCTGGCTGCCGCGCTGGGCGCGGCGCTCGGTGTCAGCGGGGCGATTCTGCAGTCGGTGACCCGTAATCCGCTGGGCAGCCCCGACATCATCGGGTTCAACACCGGCGCCTACACCGGCGCCCTGGTGGTCATGCTGATCACCGGCGGCAGCCCCACCGCGATCGCCGCGGGCGCGCTGATCGGCGGGCTCGGTGCGGCCCTCGCGATCCAGCTGCTGGCGTTTCGCCGCGGTGTCACCGGATTCCGGCTGATCATCGTGGGAATCGGGGTCAGCGCCATGCTCGCCTCGGTCAACACCTGGCTGATCCTGCGCGCCGAACTGAATGCCGCGATGTCGGCCGCGGCCTGGGGGATGGGTTCGCTCAGCGGCGTGACCTGGGCGCAGGTGCTGCCGACGGTACTGATCCTCGCGGTGCTGGCCGGCTGCTGCCTGCCCGCGGCGCCGCGGCTGCAGATGATGGAACTCGGCGACGACGCGGCGCGGGCGGCCGGGCTGTCCGTCGGCCGGGCCCGGCCGGTGCTGATCGTGCTGAGCGTGGCCCTCACCGCGGTCGCGACCGCGGTCGCCGGACCGATCGCCTTCGTCGCCCTCGCCGCACCGCAGCTGGCGAAGCGCCTGGCCCGGACACCGTCGATCGCGCTCGCGCCGGCCGCCGCGATGGGCGCCGTGCTGTTGCTGCTCTGCGATTGGCTCGCCCAGCGGCTGTTCGCGCCGACCGCGCTGCCGGTCGGGGTCGTCACCGTCTCGATCGGCGGTATCTACCTGGCGTACCTGCTGGTCGCCGAAGCTCGAAGGGGATGACACGATGAGTGACGAAGCGGCACAGCCGACCCGGCTGCGGGCGGACCGGGTGCGCCTGGGTTACCGGGGACGCACCATCAGCGACCAGCTCTCGGTGGACATTCCGGACGGTGCGTTCACCGTGATCATCGGCCCGAACGCCTGCGGCAAGTCCACCCTGCTGCGCGCGCTGGCGCGGCTGCTGGCCCCGGAATCGGGTTCGGTGCTGCTGGACGGGAAGCCGATCACCGCCTACCCGGCCAAAGAAGTGGCCCGGCAGGTGGGGTTGCTCCCGCAGTCCTCCCTCGCCCCGGACGGTATCCGGGTCGCGGATCTCGTGGCTCGCGGACGGTATCCGCATCAATCGCTGTTGCGGCAGTGGTCGCAGGCCGATGCGGAGGCGGTGGCCGCGGCCATGGCCGCCACCGGGGTGGCCGAACTGTCGGCCCGCCCGGTCACCGAACTGTCCGGCGGTCAGCGGCAACGGGTCTGGGTGGCCATGGTGCTCGCGCAGGATACGCCCGTGGTGCTGCTGGACGAACCGACCACCTACCTCGATATCGCCCATCAGATCCAGTTGCTGGATCTGTGCCGATCGCTGAACCGGGACTCCGGCCGCACCGTCGTCGCGGTCCTGCACGACCTGAATCATGCCTTCCGGTACGCCGATCACCTGATCGCGATGCGGGACGGGCGGGTGGTGGCCGCCGGTGCGCCGGGTCGGATCGTCACCGCCGACCTGGTGCGCGAGGTGTTCGAACTGGACTGCCGGATCGTCGACGACCCGGAAACCGGTACGCCGCTGGTGGTTCCGTCGGCACAGCAGGGTGTGCGCCAGTCATTGTGACGGCCGACACGTTCCCGGACGGAGCTGTTTCCCGATAAGTAAAGATAGGCTAACCTTCCTTCTTGGAAGTTGTTGTGAGGGAAGGGAGCTGCAGTGTTGCCAGGGGAGCCGGCGAATTCGGCAGGCGGCGACCGGTTGCTTCCGCTGACGGGACCGCAGCTCGGCATCTGGAACGCCCAGCGTTTCGATCCGGAATCCGGCCGCTACCTGGTCGGTGAGGTGCTCGAGATCACCGGCGACCGGCCGATCGACGTCGAACTGCTGGCCGAGGCGATCCGGCGCACGGTGGCCGAGGCGGAGAACATGCGCCTACGGTTCCGCGACACCGCCGACGGCCCCAGGCAATTCGTGGTCGCCGAACCGGCGCGGCTGCGGCCGGAGGTGGATCTGCGGGCCGCCGCCGACCCACGGGCGCTGGCCCACGAGGCGGTCGCGGCCGAGCGGCATCGCGCGGCCGAATACTGCCGGACGATGACCGATCGGCAGCTGTACAACTACACCCTGGTCCGGCTGACCGACTGCGAGATCTGGTGTGTGCAGCTCTACCACCACCTCATCGTCGACGGATACAGTGCGGCACTGCTGTCACGGCGCGTCGCCGCGCACTACACGGCCCTGCGCCGCGGGACCGCGGCGCCGAAGGCCCGCTTCGGCCCGATCGCCGCGCTGATCGACGAGGAGCGGGACTACCGGGCGAGCGCAGCGTTCGAGCAGGACCGGGAATTCTGGCGGGCCCAACTCACCCCGTGGCCGACCCTGGACGGGCGGGGTACCCACGTCGGTGGCGCGGTGGAACGCACGATCCGGGCCGAGGCGGTGGTATCCGGTGAAGCCCTCGCCGCGCTGCGGGAATCCGCGCAGCAGTGCGGTATCACCTGGGCCGATGCCCTGGTCGCCGGGTTCGCCGCCTTCCTGAGCCGCTGCCTCGGCACCGGCGATGTGGTGCTGTCCATGCTGCTGATGGGCCGGGTCGGCCGGGCCGCCCTGCGTACCCCGGCGATGGCGGTGAACGTGCTGCCGCTGCGGGTCCGGGTACACGCCGACGACCGGCTCGACACCCTGGGCCCCCGGGTGGCCGCCACCCTCGCGGAGATCCGGGCACACCAGCGCTACAGCGGTGACGATCTGGCCAAGGACTGCCGGGGCAACGATGCCGGTGCCTTGCTGCACGGCGTCGGCGTGAATCTGAAGGTGTTCGATTTCGCCCTCGATTTCGACGGTGCCCGCGGTGTGCTGCGCAATGTGGCCGGCGGGCCACCGGAGGATCTCGGGCTCACCGTCACGCCGCAACCCGACGGGACCGTCCTGCTCGGCTTCGAAGCCGATGCCCGCACCAACGCCGCCGCAACGGTATACCGGCGGATCGACGGCCTGGTTCGGGCCCTCGAGGCCTTCACCGGTGCGACGCGGCCACCGGTCGGGGCGCTCGAACTGCTCGACGCCGGAACCCGGCGCGGCCTGCTCGAGCAACGGGCCGGGCAGTCGCGCACCGCCGTCCCGGAACTCGTGCCGCAGGCACTGGACCGGTTGGTCGCCGACCGCCCGGATGCGATCGTCCTCGACACCGGGAACGGGCCGATCACGGCCGGCGATTTCGGCCGGCAGGTGGACCGGCTGGCCGACCGGCTGCGCGCGCACGGTGTCGGCCCCGAGGTGGTGGTCGGTCTTGCCTTACCCCGCTGCGCGGAGCTCGTTGTCGCGCTGTTCGCGGTATGGCGAGCCGGTGGGGTGGTACTGCCACTGGACCCGGAACATCCGGTCACCCGGCTGCGGGGCATGATCGACGATGCCGCACCGGGCCTGGTGCTCGGCGACCCGGAGTCGGGTGCGGCTCTCGGTGTGCCGGTGCTGGATCCGGCGACCGCGGCACCGGACGAACCCGCCGACGGTCCGGCGGTCGGGCCCGCCCAGATAGGCGCCGACCACGGCGCCTATCTGATCTACACATCGGGTTCGACAGGCCGGCCCAAGGGCGTCCTGGTGGCGCACGGTGCCCTGGCCGGGCTGCGGGCCGCACACCGGGACGGCATGTATGCCACGGCGCGGGAGCGCGCCGGCAGCCGGGCGGTGCGGGTCGCCCACACCACGTCGTTCGCCTTCGACGCCGCCCTGGACCCGGTGCTGTGGCTGCTGGACGGGCACCGCGTGCACTTGTACGACAGCACGATCCGCCGTGATCCGGCCGCCCTGGTGGCCGCGTTCGCCCGGGACCGCATCGATATCGTCGACGGCACACCCGGCTTCGTCGCGGGGCTGCTCGATCACGGTCTGGCCGGGGTCGCACCGCAGCTGCTGGCACTGGGTGGCGAGGCCTGCCCACCGGATCTGTGGGATCGCATACGCGACACCGGCATAGCTGCGATGAACCTGTACGGTCCGACCGAGGCCTGTGTCGATGCCGTCGCCGCACCGGTGGCGGGGGCCGAGCCCGGGATCGGGCATCCGCTGCCGGGGACCCGGGTCTACCTGCTCGACAACGGGCTGCAGCCGGTGGCCGACGGTGAGATCGGTGAACTCCATCTGGCCGGCCCGCAGCTGGCGCGCGGCTATCGGGACCGCCCGGCCGGCACCGCGGACCGATTCGTCGCCGACCCCTACGGCCCGCCCGGAGCCCGGATGTATCGGACCGGCGATCGGGCACGCTGGATCCCCGGCCTCGGCTACCGATACGAGGGCCGGGTCGACAACCAGGTCAAGATCCGCGGACACCGGGTCGAACTCGGCGAGGTGTCCGCGGCGCTCACCGCCCTGCCGCAGGTACAGGCCGCGGCAGCGGATATCCGGGAGATCGCCGGGCGCGCCGTGCTCATCGGCTATGTGGTGCCCGCGGCCGGTGATTCGACCGGTTTCGCGGAGCTCCGGACGCGGCTGGCCGATCGGGTGCCCGACCATATGGTGCCCGCGCGGCTGGTCTCGATCCCGGAACTGCCCTACACCGTCAACGGCAAGCTCGACCGTGTCGCACTGCCGGACCCGGAATCGGCGGCCGCGGGCCGGCCGCCGGAGACTCCGGCCGAGCGGGCGGTGTGCGCGGCGGTGGCGGCGGCGCTGGGACACGATGCGATGAGCGTCGACGAGGACTTCTTCGGGGCCGGCGGGGACAGCATCACGGCCATCGCTGTCAGCAGCACGCTGCGCGAGCAGGGGCTGATCCTCACCCCGCAGGACCTGCTGACCCGGCGCCCGTTCGCCGAGCTCGCCGCGGCGGCCTCGGCTGCCGCCGGTACACCCGCTGCCGCGGGTGGCGCCGCTGCCGGCACTGCGATCTCGGTTCCCCCGGAACTGCTCGACCGGCTGAGCGCACGGTACGGGCCGATCGCCGACATCCTGCCGCTGTCCCCGTTGCAGGAGGGGTTGCTGTTCCATGCATTGCGCGACGGTGCCGCCGACGTGTACACCATGACCGCACGGTTCGTCCTGCACGGCCCGGTCGACCCCGACCGGCTCCGGGCGGCCTTCGACCACATGCTGGCGCGGCACCCGAACCTGGGTGCGGCCTTCCGCTACGAGGACCTGGACCGGCCGGTGCAGATCGTTCCGCGCACGCCGGCCGCCGCCTGGGACGTCGTCGACCTGCGTGCCACCCGGCCCGGCGCCGCCGAAACGGCGGCCGCGGAACGAGAGGCCGCGCTGCGGGCCGAGCCGTTCGACATCGCCGAACCGCCGCTGCTGCGGGTGCTGCTGCTGCGCATCACCGACACCGTGCACTGGCTGGT
Source organism: Nocardia sp. KT25-26 (assembly GCF_056627695.1). Taxonomy (NCBI): domain Bacteria; kingdom Bacillati; phylum Actinomycetota; class Actinomycetes; order Mycobacteriales; family Nocardiaceae; genus Nocardia; species Nocardia sp. KT25-26. Next base: position 2,285,747 of record NZ_CM152813.1, read on the forward strand.
GCTGGCCGCTCACCATCTGCTCGCCGACGGCTGGTCGGTGCCGATCATGCTGCGCGAGACCCTCGCCCGGTACGCCGGGGCCGACGCCGAACTGCCCGAGCCCGGTCGATACGCCGACTACCTCGGCTGGCTGGCCGCCCGGAACGCCGCGGCCGACGCCGACCGGTGGCGGCGCTATCTGCACGGTCTGGCGGCGCCGTCGCTGCTCGGCCTGGCCGGTCGTCGCGCGCCGGTGACCGAGCTGGCCGTACCGCTGCCGGCGGACGCGGCCACCGCGGTCGCGGCCGTCGGCCGCCGGTACGGAGTCACGGTCAGCACGCTGGTCCAGGGTGCCTGGGCGGCGGTGCTGGCGGGCGAACTGGGCCGCACCGATGTGGTTTTCGGGACCGTGATCTCCGGCCGCCCGGCCGAGCTGCCCGGTGCCGTCCGCACCGTGGGGCTGTTCAGCAATACGGTGCCGGTCCGGATGCAGCTGGATCCGCAGCGGCCGCTGCCCGACCAGCTCCCCGAATTCCAGCAGCAGTGCTTCGAGTTGCAGGCACACGGGTATCTGGATCTGGCGACCGTCGAACGGGCCGCCGGTCTCGGCAGGTTGTCCGATTCGCTGGTCGTGGTCGAAAACTTTCCGAAACCACCTGCCGCCGAGGAGGATTCCCCCGCTCCCCGAGTCGCTGACGTGGTGGTGCACAGCCGCACCCACTATCCGGTCACGGTGACCGCCTGGCCGGGGGAGCAGCTGCACGTGCTGCTGCACCACGATCCGGCCGCCGTCCCGGCATCCGCCGCCGGGCGGATGGCGACCCGGCTGGCCGAGGTGCTCACCGCGCTCACCCGGGACGGCGACTCGCCGATCGAGGTGCCCGGCCGCCCGGGCACCTGCGGTGACACCCTGGCGACGTGGCGGACGGCGGATCCGGTCGATCCGGCGGCCCCGGCGGTCACCGCGGGCGAACGAACCCTCACCCACGGCGATTTCGACGCCCGCGTCCACCGGCTCGCCCGCCGGTTGATCGGGCAGGGGATCGGCCCCGAAACCGTGGTGGCCGTTGCCATGGACCGCAGTATCGAACTGCTGGTCGCTGCACATGCGGTGGTCCGGTCCGGCGGCGTCTACCTGCCGATCGACCCCGGCCAGCCCCGGCAGCGGATCGAGCAGATCCTGGACACCGCCGCACCGGCACTCGTGCTCACCACCGAGGCGGACGGGTTCCGCACCGATCGGGCGGCCGTCCTGGTCGTCGGACCGGAGCCGGACCGTTTCTCGGCGGCGCCGGTCACCGACGCCGACCGGACGGCGCCGTTGCGGCCCGAACACGCCGCCTATCTGCTGTTCACCTCCGGCTCCACCGGGACACCCAAGGGCGTGGCGGTCACCCACGCGGCGATCGTGAACACCTTCGAATGGCTGCAGCGCCGGCACCGGTTCGGCCCCGGGGACAGCATGCTGTACCGGACACCCGCGACCTTCGATGCCGCACTGCTGGAACAGTTCCTGCCGGTGCAGGCCGGTGCCCGCATCGTTGTCGCGCGCCGCAACGGGCATCGCGACCCGTACTACCAGGCGGAGCTGATGCGGGCCGAGCGGGTGACCGCCGCCCAGATGACCTCGTCGATGCTCACCGTGCTCGTCGAGGAGGGCGATCTCGACGGATACCACGACCTGCGCTGTGTGTTCACCGGCGGGGAACCCCTGCCGCCGGACACCGCGCGGCAGCTGCGCGAGCGCACCGGCGCCCAGGTGAACAACCTCTACGGGCCGACCGAAGCCGCGGTCTGCATCACCTGGCACGAGACCACCGCCGCCGACACCGTTTCGGTGCCGATCGGGCGGGCCGCCACCGGTGCCGGGGTCCGGGTACTCGACGAGCGGCTGCGCCCGGTGACCTCCGGGGAGATCGGTGAGCTGTACCTGACCGGAACCCAGCTGGCGCGTGGCTATCTGGCCCGGCCCGAGCTGACCGCTGCGGCTTTCGTCGCCGACCCGGCCGGCGGCGGTGCACGCATGTACCGCACCGGTGATCTGGTGAAGTGGGGTGCACAGGGCGAACTGGAGTACCTCGGGCGCACCGACAGCCAGGTGAAACTGCGGGGCCAGCGGATCGAACTGGGCGATATCGAATCCGCCGTACTGGGCTGCGCCGGCATCGCCGCCGCGGTGGTGCTGCTGCGCGAGGACACCCCGGGTGACCAGCGCCTGGTCGCCTACCTGGTTCCCGGTGCGGACGCCCACATCGACATCGCGGCGGTGCGCGCCCGGCTCCGGGACATCCTGCCCGCCTACATGGTCCCGGCCGCGTTCGTCGTGCTCGACGAGGTCCCGCGCACCGCCAGCGACAAGATCGACCGCGCCGCCCTCCCCGCACCGGCACCCGGCCACGACGAAATCGTCGCGGAACCGGTTGCCGTGCAGCCGGTTGCGCCTGCCCGCAGCGGGATCGCGGGGCCGACGTGCGGTCGAACGGATTCCGGTACCCGTCCGGCGGCACCGGGGGGAACAGCCGCGGGGCACGGTGGTGATCCGGCGGAATCGGCGGGTGCGACGCCGGCGGCCGTCGGGGTGTCTCCGGGTACCGGCATCGTGGGCACTGCTCCCGATGGCCGATCGGGCACGCTCGTCGATGCCGTCCCCGCAGACACGCCGGAATCGGCTCGGATGACCGGTCGGCCGGGGCCGGGGCCGGGTACGGGTTCCGTGCCGGGCGGTGACCGTGCCGGGGCGGTGACTTCGGGTGGCTCCGTGCCGGGCTCCGTGCCGACCGCCCCGGTCGATCCGGACCCGGTGTCGGTGACCGCGATCCGCACCGCCATGTGCGAGGTGCTCTCGATCGATGCCATCGGTGTCGATGACGACTTCTTCGCCGCCGGTGGGCATTCGCTCAGTGCGGTGCGGCTGACCGGCCGGTTGCGCCGGTCCGGTCACAACACCGTGCTCGACGACGTGTTCGAGGCACCCACCCCGCGCGCCCTGGCCGGCCGGATCGCCGGCCGGACAGCGGCGCCGGCCGCCGACGACACGATGCTGGGGCGGCGGCTCGACCACGTTCTCGAACTGCGATCCGCCGGTGCGGGACTGCCGCTGTTCTGTGTCCACCCGGTCGGCGGCACAGCCTGGCAGTTCGCCCCGCTGGCCCGGATACTGCGCGCGGACCGGCCGATCGTGGGCCTGCAGCAACCGGCCCTGACCGGGACAGCCGTCGGCGCGGCCACCCTGGACGACCTCGCCCGGCACTATCTGGCCACCATCCGGCGGATCCAGCCGCACGGCCCCTACCATCTGCTCGGCTATTCGCTCGGCGGGAACATCGTGCACGCAGTGGCGGCCGCACTGGCCGCGGCCGGGGAACCGATCGCCTATCTCGGACTGATCGACTCGCATCCGCTGCCGAACCTCACCGAACAGGCGGCCCGCGCCCTCGACGACCCGGCCGAACTCGACCGGATGCTGCCCGAACTCCCCGAGGACGCACCGGATCTGGCCGCGGCCATGCGGGCCGCCGCCACCGATTCGCTGGGACTGGTTCCGGCCTCGGCCGTCCCGGAGCACGCCGGTCCGATGGCGCTGTACGTGGCCGATCCGGGCACCGCGCCCGACCGGGTCGAGGCGCAGCTGTCCGGCTGGCGCAGCGCCGGGGTCGATCTCGTGGTCCGGCGCCTGCCGTATTCACACTTCGAGATCGTCTCCCCGGCCGGCTGGGCCGAGGTCGCGGCGTTGCTCGACGCCGATCCGGCGCTGCAGTCCTGACTTTTCCCCGAAGAGAAAGAGAAGAAACACCCCCATGCCCCTGTATCGAACCGCGGGACGCCTGCGCACCACCGCCGCCCTGCTGACCTTGCTGCCCGCCGCCCTGGTCGGCTGCAGTTCCGATTCCGATGCCGACACCACCGACCGGACCCGGCAGGTGACGGCCGGCGACGCCACCGTCACCGTGCCCGCCGAGCCGGAACGGGTGGTGGTTCTCAACGGTGCGCTGGCCGGCTACCTCTACGACCTGGATGTGCCGGTGGCCGCTGTCGATCCGCGCGTGCTCGGGGTCAGCAACCGCACGGGGGACTTCCCACCGGCCTGGTCCGCCGACGCCGAGGAACAGGGCACCGAGGCGCTGCCCACCGGCGAGAGCGTGAACCTCGAGTTCGTCGCCGCCCAGCAGCCGGACCTGATCATCGGCGGCGGCCAGGGCTTCACCGCCCAGCAGTCCATCGACGCCTACGACCAGCTCGCCGCGATCGCCCCGACCGTGCTGGTCCCGGCCGAGATGACCGACTGGCAGGACCAGCTGCGCCTGGTCGCCGACATCGTCGGCGAATCCGACCGGGTGCAGCCGATGCTCGATGCCTACGAGACCCGGATCGACGAGGTCGCGGCCGCGATCGATGCTCCGGACGGGCCGGTGACCTATCTGCAGTCGCGTAAGGACAACAAGCCCACGGTGATCATGCCGGACGCGGTGCTGCCGGAACTGCTGGCGGAGGTGGGCTTCGAAGCCGACCGCGATGTGCTGGCCAAGGCCGGCAATCCGGAGCGGCCCGAGGCCGCCGACTGGGCCCGGTTCAGCCCGGAACTGCTGCCGACCGTCGTGGACGCCCCGGTGGTCGTGGTGATCCCGCTCAACGACGGCCGCTCGGTCGCCGAACTCGCCGAGGACCCGATGTACCGGCAGCTGCCGGCGTTCGAATCGGGTGACGCCTACGAATTCCCGGCCACCAGCTACCGTCCGGACTACCGCGGCGTGATGGACACCCTCGACCTGGTCGAAGAGCAGTTCCGGTGACCGCTGCCGCCGGCGTGCTGGTCGACGTCTCGCCGTTGCGGGAGAGCCGGGGCTTCCGGTGCCTCTTCGCGGCCCGGCTGATCTCCGTACTGGGCATCGGCCTGCTGATGGTGGCGCTTCCGGTCCAGGTCTATCAGCTGACCGGATCGTCGCTGCACGTTGCGGGGGTCACCACGACGACGGCGATCGCCCTGTTCGCGGGAAGCCTCGGCGGCGGGGTGATCGCCGATCGGTACGACCGGCGGACGGTCATCCAGTGGTCCCGGTCGGCGGCGGGCGCGGGCTTCCTGGTCCTGGGTGTGAACGCGCTGGCCGCCGAGCCGGTGATCACGGTGATCTACCTGGCCGCCGCGGTGGACGGCCTGGCCGGTGGGGTCAGCGGCTCGGCGTTGATGGCGCTGGTGCCGAAGCTGGTCGGCCGGGAGAAGCTGGCCGCGGCCGGCGCCCTGGTCACGCTGACCTCCGATCTGGGCACCATGATCACCCCGGCCCTGGCCGGGCTGCTGATCGCCGAAACCGGGGTCGGGGCCGCCTACTTCGTCGCCGCGGGCGCGACCGCCGCCACGGTGACGCTCATCCGGGCGGTCGGGCCACAGCCACCCCCGGAACGGGTGGTGGGCCACCCGCTGCGCGAGCTCGGCGCCGGCATCGGATTCGCGGTGCGGCATCGGGCCATTCGCTCGGTGCTGCTCGTCGGACTGGTGGCGATGCTGGTCAGCGGCCCGTTGGTGCTGTTGCCCGCTTTCGCCGAGACCGAACTCGGCGCCGGACCGACCACCCTGGGGCTGCTGTACGCCGCGCCGGGTGCCGGGGCGGTGCTCGGCTCGCTCACCAGCGGATGGATCGGCCGCACCCGCCGGCCGGGCCGGGCGCTGCTGGGTTCGCTGGTGGTCATGCCGGTGGGTGTGGTGGTGGCCGGGCTGGCGCCCTATACCGCGGTGGTCTTCCTCGGCCTCGCCGGATTCGGCCTCGGCCGGGCGGTGAACACGGTGCTGCGGTACACGGTCCTGCAACAGCAGGCGCCGGAGCAGATGCGCGGCCGGATGTCGGGCCTGCTGATGGTGCAGGCGGTGACCGGCACCGCGATCGGCTCGATGGTGGCCGGGCTCGCCGGTCACCTGTTCACGCCCGCGACCGCCTTGGTCGGGTACGGGCTCACGGTGCTGGTCGTCGGCGGCATCACCGTCGCGGTGGCCGGTGTCCCGCACGGAAAGGAGGAAATGTGACCGATCGAGCTGCCTACGCCGAGAACATCGCCGAGGTGCTGGCCGGTTCCCACGGTGCCAAGGTCGGCTATCCGATCGGCCTGCGCGAGGTGACGGTGCTGCGCAGTGTGCCGGTCGGCGCCGGACTGCTGCGAATCACCTTCGGCGGCCCGGAACTGGCCGGGTTCCACAGCTATGTGCCGGACGAACATGTACGGCTGATCTTCCCGGACGGCGACGGGATACTCCGGTTGCCGCGCCCGGACGGGCTGTCCCTGGAGTGGGGCAACCCCCGGCCGGTGTCGCGGGAGTACACCGTGCGCCGCTATGTCGCCGAGCCCGAGCCGGAGCTGGATATCGACTTCGCGATCCACCCCGGTGGACTCGCCTCCGACTGGGCGCGCGAGGCGGTGCCCGGCACCCGGATCCACATCGCCGGCCCGCCCGGCGGGATCGTCGTGCCGGACGGGTACGACGACTATCTGTTCGCCGGCGACATCACGGCCCTGCCCGCGATCGCCCGGTGGCTGGAGCGGCTGCCCCGCAATGCCTCCGGCTGGGCCTTCGTCGAGGTGACCGATGCCGGACAGCAGATCGACATCGACGCCCCGCCCGGTATGGCCGTGCGATGGGTGCATCGGGGTGACGCCGCCCCCGGAACCGGTGACGCACTGGAGAAGGCGGTCCGCAGCGTATCGGTGTCCGAAGGGCGCCGCGTCTACGTCTGGATGGCGGCGGAGGCCGGGGTGCTGCGGCCGCTGCGCCGTTGGGTCCGTACCGAGCTCGGGGTCGGGCGCGAGGACAGCACGATCGCCGGGTACTGGAAGCGCGGCATCGCCGATTTCGATCGTGAGGAGTGAGAACCATGGAAACGAACGGTGATCGGCCGGCCGAGACGCTGCGGGAACAGATCGTCGCCGATATCGCGGCCACCCTGGGGGTGCGTCCGGACGAACTGACCGTCGACACCGACCTGCTCGATGCCGGGCTGGATTCGGTCCGCATCATGACGCTGGTGGAGAAGTGGCGCAGTGCGGGCCACGAACAGATCGACTTCCCCACGCTCGCCGCGGATCCGGTGCTCGGGTCCTGGCTCGATGTGCTGGCGGCGTGACTCGCCGTGGCGGGCCGCAACAGCCGGCCGGGCGGCGCGGCCACGACCGCGCCGCCCGGCCGGTCAGCTGACCGGCGCGCGGTCGGCGAGTTGCCGGCGCAACTCCCGGCGGCTGGTCTTGCCGACCCCCGTCGCCGGGAACTCCTCGACCACGACCACCGCATCCGGCATCTTCCAGGCCGCCAGGCCGCCGGCCCGCACGAACGACCGGACGGTGCCCAGCGTGGGCGGTTCGGCCGGGTCCATCGGTTGCACGATGGCGCAGATCCGCTGTCCCAGCACCGGATCCGGCGTCCCGATGATCACCACGTCCCGGATGCCCGGATGGTCGAGCAACTGGGCTTCGAGCTCCTCGGCGGAGACCTTCTCGCCGCCCCGGTTCACCCAGTCCCCGGCCCGGCCGCGGACCGACAGATTGCCGTCCGGCCGGATGCGCACCACATCGCCGGTGCGGTACCACCCGTCGGTGGTGAAACTGCGCTCATCGGCGCCGGGGTTGTCGTAGTAGCCCCGAATCGTGTACGGGCCCTGTGTGATCAGGTTCCCATCCGTTCCGGCGGGCACCGCGTTTCCGGCGTCGTCGACCACCGCGATCCGGTCGTGTTCGGACATCGGCCGTCCTTGGGAGGCCACCACGACATCGATCGGATCGTCGAGCCGCGTGTAGCAGACGAGGCCCTCGGCCATGCCGAACACCTGCTGCAGCGTGACGCCGAGCGCGGGGCCGACCCGGTGGGCCAGTTCCTCCGGGCAGCGGGCGCCGCCCACCTGCACCACCTGCAGGCTGGACAGGTCCGGTGTACCACCGGCTTCGGCGCGTTCGACCCACAGCCGGGCCAGCGGCGGCACCAGCCCGGTGATGGTCACGCCGAAACGTTCGATCGCCCGGAATGCGGACGCCGGGGTGGGATCGCCGATCAGGGCCACCGTGCCGCCGGCCCACAGGACGCCGAGGATGCCGGGCGAGCTCATCGGGAAGTTGTGCGCCACCGGCAGGGCGGCGAGATAGACGGATTCGGGACCGAGTGCACAGATCTCCGCACTGCGCCGCACGCTGTACAGGTAGTCGTCGTGCGTCCGGGCGATCAGCTTGGGGATGCCCGTGCTCCCGCCGGACAGCTGCAGGAACGCCACCGCACCGGCATCGACGACGGGGAGTTCGCCGGGCGGGTCGCGGAATTCGCCGAGGTTCCGCGCACCGGCGGGCAGGTCCGCCGCATCGGCGTCGGTGACCAGCAGGACATGCTGCAGCGAATTCGTCTGCTGCCGGATCGAATCCGCGAGGGCGGCATAGTCGAACCGCTGATGCCGGCCCACGGTGATCATGGCGGTGGCCGCCGCGGCCCGCGCGATCGGCAGCAGTTCTGCCTGCCGGTGGGCCGGCAGGCAGAACACCGGGAGGGCGCCGATCCGGAACAGCGCGAAGATCACCTCGACGAATTCGGCACGGTTCGGCAGTTGTACGAGAACCCGGTCGTGCCGGCCGATTCCGAGCCGGCGCAGACCGGCCGCCAGGGACCGGGAGCGCGTGTCGAGTTCGGCGTAGGTCCAGCGGTGCGTGTCGTCGACCACGGCGATCCGGTCGGCGCCGGTGCGGACCCGTTCGTCGAGCAGCTCGCCGAAGGTCTGTCCGGTCCAGCACTGCCGGTCCCGGTAGTACCGGGCGGCTGTCTCGGGCCAGGGTACGAAGCCGGGGAGTGTGTTCGATGACATTGTCGGCCACCTCATTTCGGGAAATCGGCGCGGTCGCGGGGGACCGGCGGGGGCATCGGGCCGGATGGCCCACCCGTTTCTATCAGGTTAGGCTAACCTCATGTTCATGACCGATTCAGTGCCGCGGACAATCGTCGTCACCGGAGCCGCCGGTGGGATCGGCGCAGCCGTCGCCGCGGCGCTGTCCGCCGACGCCGGCGCGGTGGCGTTGTGGGACCTGGACCCGCAGGTTCATCGGGTTGCGCACGATATCGCTACCGGGACAACCGGATCGGTGCGCTCCGAGGTGGTCGATGTGGCCGATCGGGAGGCCGTCGGCGCCGCCTTCGACCGGTTCACCGCCGAGTTCGGCGCACCCGATGTACTGGTGCACACCGCCGGTGTCGTGCACGCCGCCACCGCGTTGGCCACCACCGCACCCGACTGGGAGCGGTGCCTGGCGGTGAATGCGACCGGCACCGTGCACGTCACCCAGCGCGCCGCCGCGGACATGGTGACGGCCGGTCGAGGCGCGATCGTCGTCGTCTCGTCCAATGCCGCTGCCACCCCGCGACTCGGCATGGCCGCCTACGGTGCCGCGAAAGCCGCCGCGGCCGCGTTCACCCGGTCGCTGGCCCTGGAGGTCGCGCCGCACGGGGTGCGGGTGAATCTGGTCTCGCCCGGATCGACGGACACCGCGATGCTGCGCGGCATGTACGCCACCGCGGGAGCCGGCACCGATCTCGATCCGGCCGCCCGGGCCGCGCTGATCGCGGGCGATCCCGCCGCGTATCGGCTCGGGATCCCCCTGCAGCGCATTGCCACCCCCGCCGAGATCGCCGCGGCGGTCCGGTTTCTGGTATCCGACGACGCCCGCCACATCACCATGCACGACCTGCGGGTGGACGGCGGCGCCACGCTCGACATGTGACCCGGGAGGATGATCACCATTTCCGAAGCAGCTGCAGACCTCGCGGAGGCCGCCTTTGTGCTGGCCCGTCCGCACGGCACCGTCTCCGCAACCGGCGGTGGCCCGGTATTCCGTTCCGCCGCAGCGGCAGTGGCCGCACTGCGCAGCGGCCGGGTCCGGCATATCGTCGGCGCCCTGCCGTTCGCGGCGGGTGCGCCGGCGGCCCTGTGGGCGCCGGACTCGTTGGCACTATCGGACCGGCGGTGGCGCCCGGCGCAACCGGCACTGCCGCCGGTCGAGATCGACGCCGCCGTCCCGGCACCCGATGAGCACGCCCGCCGGGTCGCCGCAGCGGTGGAACTGCTGGGCGATCCGGCCCACCCGATCCGGAAAGTGGTGCTGGCCCGGGCGATCCGGGCCCGGGCCGGGCGGCCCGTCCGGCCCGCCGACCTGCTGAACCTGCTGGTGTCGACCGATCCGGTCGGCAACGGATTCCTGGTCGACCTGTCGGCCGCCGGAGGCGAACGGCAGGGGCGGCACCTGGTGGGGGCCAGCCCGGAGGTTCTGGTCCGGCGCCACGGCACCGCCGTATCGAGCCATCCGCTGGCCGGGTCGGCCCGGCGCGGTGCCGACGAGGAATCCGACCGGCAGGCCGCACAACGGTTGCTGGCCTCGGTGAAGGACCTGACCGAGCACCACTACGTGGTCGATCAGGTCGGCGGCGTGCTCCGGGACCGGTGCGCCGATGTCGTCACGCCGGCCGGCCCCGAGCTGACCGGCACACCGCAGATGTGGCACCTCGGCACGCCGATCACCGCCCGGGTGTCCGGGCACGGGCCGTCGGCGCTGGAGCTGGCTGCCGCCCTGCATCCGACCCCGGCCGTCTGCGGTACCCCCACCCCGGCGGCCGCCCGGCTGATCGCCGAACTCGAGGGCGAACGGGGTTTCTATGCCGGTGCGGTCGGCTGGTGTGACGCCGACGGCAACGGCGAATGGATGGTGAGTATCCGATGCGGCGAACTCGCCGCCGACGGTACGACGCTGGTGGCACATGCCGGCGGCGGCATCGTCGCCGCCTCCGATCCGGCCGCGGAACTGGCCGAGACCACCGCGAAGCTGCAGCGCATCCTGCGGCCGCTCGGTATCGCCGAGCTGCCCGTGGCGACCGTATGACTCGACCCGATTCGGAGAACTGAATGGCTATTCCGCCGATCGCACCGTACTCGATGCCCATCGCGGACGAAGTGACCGCCGAGCAGGTGTCCTGGACCCTGGAATCCGGGCGCGCGGCGCTGCTGATCCACGATATGCAGCGCTATTTCCTGTCGGCCTACGATACCGGCCGTGACCCGGCCCGGTCCGCGATCGCGAATACGATCCGGCTCCGGAATCGCTGCCGGGAACTGGGGATCCCGGTGATCTACACTGCCCAGCCCGGCAATCAGCACCCCTCCCGGCGCGGCATTCTGGCTGACTTCTGGGGTAGCGGGATGGCGCAGGGCCCGGACACCGAGATCATCGCCGAACTGGCTCCGGAGCCCGAGGACATCCAGGTCACCAAATGGCGGTACTCCGCCTTCCAGCGCACCGATCTGCGCGAACTGCTCGGTTATCACGGCCGCGATCAGCTGGTGGTGACCGGCGTCTACACCCATATGGGCTGCATGCTCAGTGCGGCCGAGGCATTCATGAGCGACGTCCGGCCCTTTCTGGCGCTCGATGCCACCGCCGATTTCAGCCGTGACGAGCATGTGATGGCCCTGAACTACACCGCCCGGCGCTGCGGTGCGGTCGCAACGACCGATGACCTGCTCGATCAACTGGCGGCAGTGACCTACCCCACATCGATGACACCTGAGTAACACCTGAGCAACTACTTAGGTTAGGCTACCCTTTGGATATGGGTTGGCCTGTGCGGCAACAGCATTCGGCTATCACCATGTCTTCGCGTGCCTTGTACCGGGTGCGCGCGACCGCAGAGCAAGTGAGGACACAGATGAGGGATCACCGCAGTGCCGGCACGAGCTACGGCATCCGGGCCGCCGCCGTGACCGCCGCCGCCGTGGCAGCGGCCGGTTTCTTCGCCCCTGGCGCGGCCAATGCCGATACGTTCGTGCCGTTGCCGGACGGACACAAGGAGGCGCCGGGCGCCGCCATTTCCCGTACCGGGGAGAGCGCGCTGATCTCGCCGTCGCTGGCGGCGAACGGAGCCGGCCGGGTCGTGTGGGTGTCGGGCACGGTGGTTGCCGACGTGACCGCGACTCCGGAAGGCGATGCGGCCGAGCATGTCGGCCCGAGCGGGCGTCCGGGGAGCAACAACTCCTCCACCCACGGCGCCTCCCAGCTCAACCACGGTTACATCGTCGGCTGCCAGGTCAGCATCGCCGACAATGCGATCTCTGCCGGCGCCTCGGCCGGGGTGAGCACCACCGGGGTGAATGCCGGTGGTTCGATCGGCCTGAAACTGGGCCCGGGCGAGGTGAAGTGGGTCGGCGTCGAGCGGGTCGACATCGAGAAGCCCGGCACCTACACGATCGACTACCAGGACCTCGAGATCGCCATCCAAGGCTGCGGCGGCTACGCCCAGGCGCGGGCCTACACCAACCTCGAGATCATCGGCGATCACTACACCAAGACGACCCTCTACGGGCAGCCGTTCAGCATCGGCTGACGCGCGATCTCGCCATATCTCCACTCGCTGAAGCGAATCGACTACGAGGGAACAACATGATCAATCGCAAGAACCTGTCGCGCCTGGCCGGGCTCGGCGCCGCTGCCGCGGCGGCCGTCGGCCTGCTGTCCACCGGTGCCGCGCATGCGGACACCTTTGTGCCGCTGCCCGGCGGTGAGATGAACCGCACCCTGCCCAACGGTGCTCAGCTGACCGTGCGGATCGTCGGCGAATCGGCCACGATCAGCCCGTCGATGGGTGCGACCCCGGTGCACCGCAACGCCTGGGTCTCCGGTAGCGCGCAGGCCGATATCACCGGCCCCGGCTCCGAGAACGTGCGCGCCAAGCTCGCGCCCGGCTACATCGTCGGCTGCCAGGTGAACATCAGCGGCGCCGGCACGGGTGGCAATGTCCAGGGCAGCACCAGCTGGGACGGTGAGAAGACCTCGGCGTCCGCCGGTGCCAACGGCAACCTGACGCTGGGGCCCGGGCAGACCGCCCGGCATATGATCCTGGACCTGGAGAAGGCCAATGCCTACGGCGAAGAGACGCACAGCAGCGCCAACGGTTTCCAGGGCAACGGCAGTGTCAGCTGGGCCGATACCACCCTTGCGGTCAACGGCTGCGGCGGCTACGCCCAGGCGCGCTCGTTCGTCATCGTCAAGGTGCGCGGTGACTTCGGTGTCACCGCGGTGACCCTGTGGGGTCAGCCGTTCAGCCTCGGCTGAGCGACCCGCGCAGCACGAAACCCTGCCGGTACCGCCTCGTCGGGTACCGGCAGGGTTTCGGTCGTTTCAGTTGGTGGCGGCCTCGGCGGCGACCAGGTCGGCCCGCCACTGCCGGAAGCCCTCCTCGGTGCGCCCATCTCGCCAATAACCAGAGATCGAGGCCGCCCATTCGGCATCGACGCCCCGTTCCCGGCGGATGTAGCGCCGCAGATCGTGCATCACCGTCTGCGCCTCACCGTGGATGAAGACCTGGACCTGTCCGGGTGCCCACTCCGCAGCCCGCACCGCCTCGGCCAGGGCGAGGCCGGGCCGGCGGTCGCCGCGGTGTACCCAGGTCAGGGTCACGCCGGGCGGGTGGGCCAGTTCGAGTTCGTCGCGGGTGGACTCGACCTCGACGAATGCCTGTCCCACCGCATCGGCGGGCATGCGCTCCAGCGCCACCGCGATCGCGGGCAGCGCCGCCTCGTCACCGGCCAGCAGGTGCCAGTCGGCGTCGGGGCGCGGTGCGTACGCGCCCGCGGGGCCCTGGAGATCGACGGTGGCGCCGGGCCGGGCTGCGGCGGCCCACGGGCCCGCCACCCCCTCGCTGCCGTGATGGACGAAGTCCACCGCGATCTCCCCGGCAGCCGGGTCCACCGAACGCACGGTGTAGGTGCGGCGGACCTCGTCGGCGCCCTGCGGGAAGACCAGCTTCACATAGGAATCGGTGAACTCGGTGGGCCGGAAATCCGCGTAGCCGGGGCCGCCGAGGTGCACCCGGACGAGATGCGGTGTCAGCCATTCGGTGCGCTGGACGGTCAGGGTGATGCGCGGTCGTGCCATCTGAGCACCTCTCGATCGAATATAGGCAAGCCTCACTTTACTGGAGGATCAGGGGTGGGTCACCTCGCCGAGTGGCCGCCTGGTGTCGGCCGGGACGACCAGGGGCGTGCCGGTCAGCGGATCCTCGATCACCGTGTTCGGCAGATCGAAGGTGGTGGCCACCAGGTCGGCGGTCACCACCTCGCCCGGCGGCCCCTGGGCGACCACCTGGCCACCCTTCATCGCGATCATATGCGTGGCATAGCGGGCGGCGTGGTTCAGATCGTGCAGTACGGCCACCACGGTGCGCCCCTGTCGCTGCAGGTCGTGCAGCAGGTTGAGCACCTCGATCTGATGGGCGATGTCGAGGAAGGTGGTCGGCTCGTCCAGCAGGACCAGGGGAGTCTGCTGCGCCAGCACCATCGCGATCCACACCCGCTGGCGTTGCCCACCGGACAGCTCGTCCACCCGCCGGGTGGACAGTTCGGCGGTTCCGGTGGCGCGCAGCGCGTCGGCCACGGCCGCCTCGTCCGCCGCCGACCACTGCCGGAGGAACCTCTGGTGCGGGAAGCGGCCGCGCGCCACCAGTTCGGCGACGGTGATGCCGTCCGGGGCGGTCGAACTCTGCGGCAGCAGGCCCAGCCGGCGGGCCACCGCCTTGGCCGGATAGCTCGCGATGTCCTTACCGTCCAGCACGATCCGTCCGGCGGCCGGGCCGAGCAGGCCGGCGAGCGCGCGCAGCAGTGTGGATTTGCCGCAGGCGTTGGGTCCGATCACGACGGTCAACGACCCATCCGGGATGTCGACACTGAGATGGTCGGCGATGGTGGTGCGGTCGTAGCGCAGCGTCACATCGACGGCGGCGAGCGGGGGACGGCCGGTGCTGGTCATCGGTGGTCTCTCTAGGTCCTGGTACGGATTTCGTGGACGAGCAGCCCCACCAGGTAGCCGCCGCCGACGACGACGGTGACGACACCGGCGGGCACGGTGACGGGGACGAGGTGCTGGGCGATCAGATCCGCACCGAGCAGTACCACCGCACCGATCGCCGCCGACACCGTCAGCGGCAGATGGGGGGTGCGGGCCAGGCGGCGCGCGATCTGCGGTGCGGCCAGCGCGACGAAGGCGATCGGACCGGTGACGGCCGTGGTGATGCAGACCAGCGCCACACCGATCACGACCGCCGCGAGCCGGACCCGGCCCAGCCGGACGCCGAGTGCAGCGGCCAGGTCGTCCCCCAGATCGAGCTGGCGCAGCTTCGGTGCCAGTGCCGCGGTCGCGGCGAATCCGGCGGCCAGGCAGACCGCTGCCCCGGCTACCAGGTCTTCGGTGATGCCGTTGAGGGTGCCCGCGCCCCAGGCCGAGGCGAACAACGCGGTTTCGAGCTCCACCTGGAGTAACACCCAGGTGTTGATCGAAGCCAGCATGGCCGATATCGCAATGCCGACCACGATGAACCGGAAGCCCTGCAGACCGCCGCGATAGGCCAGCAGGTAGATCACCAGGGCAGCGGCCACACCGCCGACGACCGCGCCCGCCGTCCGCCACTGCCAGGCGCCGCCCACCGCGAGCAGCGTCAGCAGCATGCCGGTGAAGGCGCCGTGCGACAGCCCGACGATATCCGGGCTGGCGAGCGGATTACGGGTGAGTGTCTGGAAGATCGCCCCCGAGACACCCAGGGCGGCCCCGAAGAGCAGCGCCGCGAGGACCCGGGGCAGCCGCCACTCCAGCACCACGGTGCGGGCCAGGCCCGTTTCGGAGCCCTGGACGACCGCGACGACCTCGTGCACGGTGAGCGGGAAATCGCCGTTGATCAGCGCGGCGACCACCAGCGCGAGCAGCACCGCGGCCGCGCCGAGCAGCATCACCAGGGTGCGCACCCGCAGCACCAGGTGGTGTCGGTCGGTGCCGACGACGAGGCGGCGGTAGGCGAACCGGACCGCCGGGGTGGATTCGGTCACAACGTACTCGCCTTCCGCCGCCGGACCAGGACGATCAGGATCGGTGCGCCCACGAACGCGGTGACCACCCCGGCGGGCATCTCGCTGGGCAGCACACTGATCCGGCCGATGATGTCGGCGCCGAGCAGCAGCACCGGTGCCGCGACGATCGAGGCCGTGACGATCAGCCGCTGGTCGGGGCCGAGCGTCCAGCGCAGCACGTGCGGGATCATCAGGCCGACGAACGAGATCGGGCCGGCGACCGCGGTGGCCGCACCGGCCAGCAGGGTGACCGCGGCGAGTACCAGCAGCCGCACCCGGCCCACCGGTACACCCTGGGCGCGGGCGAGGTCCTCGCCCAGTGCCACCGAGTTCAGCGCCGCTGCGACCGCCAGCGCCAGGGCGATACCCACTGCGACGAACGGCAGCACCGGGACGAGGACGTCGAAACCGCGCCCCAGCAGGCTGCCCGCCTGCCAGCCGCGCATCTCGTCGAATGCGTCGGGGTCGGTCAGGGTCAATCCGGTGGTGAGGCCGGACAGGACGGCCCCCATCGCGACTCCGGCCAGGGTGAGCCGCACCGGGTCGGCGGGCCCGCGCCCCGATGCGCCGATCGCATACACCACGAACGTCATCACCAGCGCACCCGCGAAGGCGAGCCAGGTGTAGGACAGGATCTCGCGCAGCCCGAAGAACGCGACCCCGACCGCCACGAAGAAGGCGGCACCCGCATTGACGCCGAGAATGCCGGGGTCGGCCAGCGGATTGCGGGTGAACGCCTGGATCAGCGCGCCCGCCACGCCCAGCGCCGCACCGACCAGCAGTCCGGCCACGGTGCGCGGCACGCGCTGATCCCACACGATGTACCGGGTTTCCCGGGTACCGCCCCCGAACAGGGCGTCCAGGACCTCATCCGGTGGGATCGGATTCGCGCCGATCAGCAACGACAGCACGATCGCGACGGCGAGGGCGGCCGCGATGGCGAGCAGGCCACCGGCGCGCGCCCGGACCCCGGGTGCCACGGGGACGTCCCGGGTCGGTGCCGGCCGGCGGCGGGCGAGGAGCGGCACGGGTCAGCGATCGGCGACGATGCGCTCGATATCGTCGAGCACGGCCTGTCCGCCGAGCGGGCCGACACCGGTGATCCAGTACGAGCGGTCCACCAGATGGACGTTCGGGAACATCTGCGGGTTGTCCCGCACCGCGGCGGGCGAGGTGCTGGCGTCCGACGGATCGGTGCTGGTGACGAATACGTAGTCGGCCTGCGCTTCCGCGACCCGTTCGGGGGAGAGGTCGACCGAGATCGAACCCTCCCAGTCACGCTGCGGTGTGGTGAATCCGGCGCATTCGAGGGTGCTGCCGGCGAACGAGGTCGGCCCGTACAGCGTCAGCCGGACATCGCGGGGCCGGATCAGCTGGGCGGTGGTGCCCGACAGTTCGTAGGTCTCGGCGATCGAGTCGCAGCGATCCCGGTACTCCGACAGCAGGCGTTCGGCCTCGCCGGAACGGTTCAGTGCCTGCCCGACCAGTTCGACATTCTCCTGCCACGGGTCGGCCTGGGACGCCATGAACACCGTCGGAGCGATCTCGTCGAGCTGCTCGTAGAGTGCCGAATGACGCGATTCGGTGCCCAGAATCAGATCCGGGCGCAGTGCGGCGATCTTTTCCACATTGGGCTCGGGCACCGTGCCGACCATCTCGATCCCGGCCGCTTCATCGCCGAGATAGGCCGGAACGCCCGACTTCTCGCTGAGGACGGCGGTGCCGACCGGTGTCACGCCGAGGGCGACCGCGGTGTCGAGCTGGACCGGCTCGAGGACGACGACGCGTTGCGGATCGGCGGGTACCTCGGCGGTGCCACGCGCATGTTCGACCGGGTGGCCCGCCGCGCCGGCCGGGTCGGTGCCGGTCTCGGCGCTACAGGCGGAGACGACGGCACAGGCGGTCAGGGCCGCGGCGAGCAGGCCGGCGGCGCGGAGTCGGGGCTTTCTTGACTGCATTCGGTGAGGTTAGCCTAGCCTGAAGTTGCCTGGGGATTGCGGGGTGAGATGCCCGGCGACGGGTCAGCGATGCGCGCGCGCCGTGAGGTAGGCGTGCAGCACCGTGCGCAGCTCGGACACCATGGCCGGGCGGGCGGCGGGCTCGGCATCGACGATCAGCGGCATCATGCCGCGGACCAGCTGGACCGCCACGGTGGTGGCCTGTTCGGTGTCCTCGCCCAGTTCCGGCAGCACCGACCCGATCAGCGCCGCCGCCTGGCGGTGGATCGCCTGGTGGGCGGGGGCGACGGCGGCGCGCAGGGTCGGTGGCATATCGGTGCGGGCGAACAGTGCCTTGAAGCCGGGATGGGCCAGGTTGAACTCCACCAGCGGTCCGAGCAGTTCGGTCAGCAATTCGTCGAGATCGCGCCCCGTGCCGGATCCGGCGCCCGGTAGCTCGCCCCGGAAGCGGACCAGCTGGTCGCGGTAGAACTCTGCCAGCGCGGCCGCCACCTCGTCCTTGTTCCGGAAGTACTGATAGAGCGAACCAGGGGAGATGTCCGCCGCTGCGGCGATGGCGTTGGTGGTGGCCCCTTCGTAGCCGCGATCGGCGAAGACCTCGGCGGCGGCACGCAGGATCTGCTCGATGCGGCGGCGGCCGCGTTCCTGCCGGCGTACTTCGGGCATGGCTCTCCTGTTGCTAATGCGAGCAGTTACTCGTATTCTCGGATCGAACGCGAGTCATTACTCGAATATTCTGCACCCCCACAGAGGACCCCCTGTGCTCGGACGCACCATCACCCGCCATCCACGCGCGATTCTCGGCGCCGCGCTGGCCGTCGCCATCGGATTCGTCCTGCTGGCCGCCGGCGCCCTCGACGCCCTGTCGCTGAACCGATTCGAACACCCCGATGCCGAATCCACTTCGGCCCGAGCCGAACTCGCTGCAGGCTTCGACACCGGCAGTCCCAATGTCGCGGTGCTGGTCACGGCGCGCGACGGCGATGTGGACAGCTCGGCGGTGGCCGCCGCCGGGCGGCAGCTCACTGCGGAACTGGCCGCCTTCCCCGGAGTCGGTGATGTCCGGTCCTACTGGGGTGGCGACGCTCCCGGGACCCTCGCCTCGGTCGATGGTGACCACGCCCTGATCCTGGCCTGGGTGCCCGGCGACGCCGATCATGTGCGCGGCCGGGTGCTGCCCGGAATCGAGGCCGAGATCATCGACGCGGACCGGCCGGCGCCGATCGAGGTGACCCTCGGCGGCGGTGACGAGGTGTTCCGCGATGTCGCCGAGCAGGCCGCCACCGATTTCCTGCGCGCCGAACTGCTGATCCTGCCGGTGGTCTTCCTGCTGCTGTGGCTGGTGCTGCGCCGGGCCGCCGCGGCGGCAGTCACGGTCGGCATCGGGATCTTCTGTGTACTCGGCACCCTGGCACTGCTGCGGGTGGTCACCGAGTTCACCGACGTCTCCACGTTCGCGGCCAATATCGCGCTGGTCATGGGGATCGGCCTCGGCGTCGACTACTGCCTGTTCCTGATCCACCGGTTCCGGGAGGAACTCGCGGCCGGTGGTGATGTCGCCGCGGCGGTGCGCCGGTCGATCCCGTCCGCCGGACGAACCGTCGCCTTCAGTGCGGCGACGGTCGCGGCGTCGCTGGCGGTGCTGCTGGCATTTCCGTTCCCGTTCCTGGCGTCGTTCGCCTACGCCGGCATCGCGGTCGCTCTGGTGGCAGTACTCGGCGCGGTCGTGGTGCTGCCGGCGGCACTCACCCTGCTCGGCCGCCGGATGATGCCCGCCCGGCCCGGACGTACGCCCGACACCGGCCTCTGGTACCGCACGGTCGGCCGGGTCCAGCGGCAGCCGCTGCGTTACGGCGGCATCGCGGCACTGATCCTGGTGGCGCTGGCGGCGCCGGCGGCAGCAGTGGACTTCGGTGCACCCGACGACCGCGTGCTGCGCTCCGAGCAGCCGGTCCGGGCGATGTACGACACCATCCGCGCCGAGTTCGTCACCGAAGAGGCCGACGCCCTGCAAGTGGTGGCGCCGGCGGCCGACCTGCAGGCACTGCCGGGCTACGCGACGGAGCTGTCCGCCCTGCCCGGCGTGCTCCGGGTCGACACGGCCACCGGGACCTACGCCCACGGAGCACTCGCCGGGGCCGCTGCGGGCGGTGCCGAGCGTTATCACAACGGGGACGGTGCCTGGTTGCACGTGGTGCCGACCGGTGACCGGCTGGCGGACGATCCCGGCGGGCTGGTCCGCGACGTCCGCGCCGTCGCAGCACCGTTCGACGTGCTGGTCGGCGGGTATCCGGCGGAGCTGGCCGACTACCGCGACGGGGTGCTGGACCGGCTGCCGCTGGTCGCGGCGCTGATCATGATCGTCACCTGGGCGGTGCTGTTCCTGATGACCGGCAGCGTGCTGGCGCCGGTGAAGGCCGCCGTCCTGAACCTGCTGTCGATGACCGTCATGTTCGGCGTGCTCGTGCTCGGCTTCCAGAACGGTGCGCTGGCCGATCTGCTCGGCTTCACCCCGACCGGCACCATCGAACCCAGCATTCCGATCCTGATGTTCTGCATCGCCTACGGGCTGTCGATGGACTACGAGGTATTCCTGCTGGCCCGGATCAAGGAGGACTACGACCGCACCGGCGATCCGACCGGCTCGGTCGCCCGGGGCATCGCCCGCAGTGCACCGCTGATCACCGCGGCCGCCGCGATCCTGGCCGTCTCGTTCGCGGTGTACGCCACCAGCGAGGTGGTGTTCCTGCAGCAGCTCGGCATCGGCATGGCGATCACCGTCGTCCTGGACGCCACCGTCGTCCGGGGCATCCTGGTGCCCGCGCTGATGCGGTTGGCCGGACACGCCAACTGGTGGGCGCCCGCCCCGCTGCGCCGATTCCACCGCCGGTTCGGCTTCCGGGAAGCGGTTTCGCCGACCGGGGCGGCCGATCCGGTGCCGGAACCGGTCCACCGGTGAAGTGGCAGGCCAGTGCCGGGCAACTGGCTATCAACCCCTGGTCCGGGCGCGCCTAGAATCGCCTACGTTTCCACATCCAGCGATGCGGGCGCACCCTCACCGGTGCCGCGCTCACGACTCAGGAGTTGACCGTGACCACCCCCGAGACCACCAACACTGTCGGCACCGCCCGCGTCAAGCGCGGCATGGCGGAGATGCTGAAGGGCGGTGTGATCATGGACGTGGTCACTCCGGAGCAGGCGAAGATCGCCGAGGACGCGGGCGCCGTGGCAGTCATGGCCCTGGAACGGGTCCCCGCAGATATCCGCGCCCAGGGCGGCGTGTCCCGGATGAGCGATCCGGACATGATCGACGGCATCATCAACGCCGTGTCCATCCCGGTGATGGCCAAGGCCCGGATCGGCCACTTCGTGGAGGCCCAGGTTCTGCAGAGCCTCGGGGTCGACTACATCGACGAGTCCGAGGTGCTCACCCCGGCCGACTACACCAACCACATCGACAAGTGGAACTTCACCGTGCCGTTCGTCTGCGGTGCCACCAACCTGGGCGAGGCGCTGCGCCGCATCACCGAGGGCGCGGCGATGATCCGGTCCAAGGGTGAGGCCGGCACCGGCGACGTCTCCAACGCCACCACCCATATGCGCAAGATCCGGCAGGAGATCCGGCAGCTCGGCGCCCTGGCCGAGGACGAACTCTACGTCGCGGCCAAGGAACTGCAGGCACCCTACGAACTGGTCCGGGAAATCGCGCAGACCGGCAAGCTGCCGGTGGTGCTGTTCACCGCCGGTGGTATCGCCACCCCCGCCGACGCCGCGATGATGATGCAGCTCGGCGCCGAGGGCGTGTTCGTCGGCTCCGGCATCTTCAAGTCCGGCAACCCGGCCCAGCGCGCCTCCGCCATCGTCAAGGCCACCACCTTCCACGACGACCCCGATGTGCTCGCCAAGGTGTCTCGCGGCCTGGGTGAGGCCATGGTCGGCATCAACGTCGAGGAGATCCCGCAGCCGCACCGGCTGGCCGAACGCGGCTGGTGACGGCTCGTATACGAGCCGATTCGAGCCCACGTCACCGATGTTCGGCATGGGAGTCCTTCGGAACGGCCACCGGGGGCTCCTCGTCGTACGCGGCACGAAGGATCCTGATGAACTCCTGATCCTGTCGCAGCCTCCGGTCCCCGATCCGGGCGACCGGGATGCCGGGTGACCACGAGTTCATCACCGCTGCCGTCAGACGTTCGTCAAGGTCGCTCGGGCGGATCTCCGCTGTCCGCTGAGGGACTCCGAGCGGTTCGAGCCGACGGGCGAGGATCTGCATCGTCACGCCCGGCAGGACCTCGGCTCGCGGCCAGATCACCGACTGCCCATCCCAGAAGGCCAGGTTCCAGATCGTCGCTTCGCTCAATCTCCCAGATCGGTCGGTGAACGCGGCATCGTCGAAGCCGCCGGCGTTCGCGCGCCGGAGCAGGAGTGTCTTGGACACCTCGCCGACGTGCTTGACGCGGGGAAGATGCCGCTCGTGCTCGACGAGGTCGAGTGAGAGGGGGCCGACGGGCGGCGTTGCCGGATCGGTGACCTTGATCAGCACGTCGAGGTCGACGTCGTCGTCGGCCGGTGTGAATTCTCCCGGCCGTGAGGTGACGAAGCAGGTCAAGGACACGTCCGGCGGCGCGTCCGCAAGCACGCCGCGCATCTGCTCGAGGATTGTCTCTTCGGGTAGGTGCCGGCCGAAGAGCTCATCGCTGGCCTCGCGCAGACGGGTCAGGTGCAGGTCCAAGCCCCGCACACGGCGGTCGCGGACCTGCATCGCGGTGAAGTGGGCGAACCCTGCGAATGCCAGCGGCGCGAGGTCGGCTACCTCGGCATGCCTACCATTGAGATGAGTGATCGAAGTGGTCATGCGATCGACCGTAGGAGTTGACACCAGTGTCAAGGGCAAGCCGCGCGACTGTGGGGGACGTGCTGCGGGTCGGTGATCTCGCGGCCCTCACGTTCACGACGCCGAGGATGCTGCGGCACTACGAGAACCAAGGGCTCATCGCCGCGGAGCGCTCCTCCACGGGCCAGCGCTTGTTCGACCCGTCCGTCGTCGACCAGGTCCGGGCCATCCGACGGCTGCTCGCAGCCGGACTGCCTGTCGTGGCCGTCCGTGAGCTCCTCGACTGCATCCACGACACCGATCGGCTCGAGCCGTGCGCGGTGCCGATGCTGGTCGAGCACCTCCAGGTCTACGACGGGCGCATCGCCGAGCTCACGACGACCAGGAGCGCTCTCCAAGGGCTCATCGACGCGTCGAGCAGGTGACGCGTCGTCTGCATGGGATTCGGCCTGATCAACGACTTGCCCGCGCAGCCTCTTGCCTCCTGCAACCTCGTCCGCCCCGTGATCCCACAGCCACACCGGCTGGCCGAACGCGGCTGGTAGGCCCGGTGCGCCGCGTACCGGAGGGTCTCTGTTCGCCGAGCCGGTGCGACCCGTGGCCAGGGCGGTACGAAACAACCGCACCGGCGGGCGTTCCGCAAACAGCGACGGCCGGCATGATCGTTTTCTCAGAGTTTCCTCGAGATGACTGGGTAGCGTGCCTGCAGCGGTGGCATCGGCGTCACCGAACCGACGAAAAGGACGAGTGGATGAAACTTCGCAGGACCGGACGAGTCGTGGTGGCGGGTGTGGCCGTGGTGGCAGCACTGGGGCTGACCGCATGCGGCAGCGACGACGAGGGTGGTTCGGAGCCCGCCACCACGACCAGTGCTGCCGCGGAGGCGACGACGACGGCCGAGGCGGCCGCGGAGCTGCCGCCGGTGCCGACGGTGGAGGAGCTGAACGCGCAGCTGACCCAGGCGCTGGATCCGTCGGTGCCCAACGAGGAGAAGCTGAACTTCGTCCAGGGCGGCGAAGCCGACCCGGAACTGCCCAACCGGCTCGCCGTAGCCGCCCAGGACGCCGGCGTGCAGGTCGTGGTCACCGACGTCACCGCATTCGGTGACGCCGTCAGCGCCAAGGCCGACTTCACCATCCCCGGCCAGGCCACCAACGTCGTCGACGTCCCCTTCGTCGCCGAGGACGGGGTGTGGAAGGTCCAGAAGGACTGGGCCTGCACCATGCTCACCAACCTCGGCGAAGAGTCGGTGGCCTGCGCCCCCGCCTGACCCCGGCGTGATGCGGATTGCCCCGGACCCGATACGAGTCCGGGGCATATCCGTATGAAACGTCAGTCGTCGAGCTGGGCGGCGACGTCGTCGCTGATGTCGACGTTGGTGTAGACGTTCTGCACGTCGTCGCTGTCCTCCAGCGCATCGACCAGCTTGAGGATCTTGCGGGCGCCATCGATGTCGACGGCGACCTCGACCGACGGCTGGAAGCCGGACTCGGCGGAGTCGTAGTCGATATCGGCGGCCTGCAGCGCGGTGCGTACCGCGACCAGGTCGCCGGGTTCGCTGATGACCTCCCACATGTCGCCGAGGTCGTTGACCTCTTCGGCACCGGCGTCGAGGACGGCCATCAGGACATCGTCCTCGGACAGGCCGTTCTTCTCGAGGGTCACCACACCCTTGCGGTGGAACAGGTAGGCGACCGAACCCGGGTCGGCCATGTTCCCGCCGTTGCGGGTCATCGCCACCCGGACCTCACCGGCGGCCCGGTTTCGGTTGTCGGTGAGGCATTCGATCAGGACCGCGACACCGTTGGGCCCGTAGCCCTCGTACATGATGGTCTGCCAGTCGGCGCCGCCGGCTTCTTCACCGCCGCCGCGCTTGCGGGCCCGTTCGATGTTGTCGTTGGGGACCGACGACTTCTTCGCCTTCTGGATGGCGTCGTACAGCGTCGGGTTGCCTTCGGGATCGCCACCGCCGGTCCGGGCCGCCACCTCGATGTTCTTGATCAGCTTCGCGAAGAGCTTGCCTCGCTTGGCATCGATCGCGGCTTTCTTGTGCTTGGTGGTGGCCCATTTGGAGTGGCCGCTCATTCCCTACTTCCTCCAGTCGGTGGCACGTCTGCCCGGGTGGACAACGGGATAGAGCCTACTCGGCCGCCCGAGCGCCGCGCCGAGGGTCCGGGTGCACCGGCGTTCCGGTCGGTCCGATCAGGCCGTGGCCGGGGCGTGCCGGACGACATCGACGAACATCCGGTGCACCCGCAGATCCCCGGTGACTTCCGGATGGAAGGACGTGGCCAGGACGTTGCCCTGCCGCACCGCGACGATCCGCCCGGCGGCGGGACCGGCCGGCACCCGGGCCAGCACCTGCACGTCGTCGCCGGCCCGTTCCACCCACGGCGCCCGGATGAATACCGCCCGCACCGGGCCGTCGTCGATCCCGGCGAACTCCAGATCGGTTTCGAAGGAATCGACCTGGCGGCCGAAGGCATTGCGCCGCACCGTCATGTCGATGCCGGACAGGTGCTCGGCATCGGGGCGGGTGTCGAGCACCTCGTCGGCGAGCAGGATCATCCCGGCGCAGGAGCCGTAGGCCGGCAGGCCCGCCCGCAGTCGCGCCCGCAACGGTTCCAGCAGGCCGAAGGTCACCAGCAGATTGCTGATCGCGGTCGATTCCCCGCCGGGCAGGATCAGTCCGTCCACGGCGGCCAGTTCGCTCTCCCGGCGCACCAGCACCGGTTCGGCGCCGCAGCGGCGCAGCGCTGCCGCATGCTCGCGCACGTCGCCCTGCAGGGCGAGCACACCGATGGTCGGGCGAAGGGAGTCCGCGGTGGCGTCGATGGCGTTCACAGCGTCCGAGCCTACGGACGTGGGCGATGTGCCCCGGCTCACGTGCCGACCGGTCATTCCGCGCGCAGGGTCCGGATGAGGCCTTCCTGCATCACCATGGCGACCAGGTTGCCCTCACGGTCCCAGATCTTGCCCTGGGTGAGCGCGCGGCCCCGTCCGGCCGACGGCGAGGACTGGTCGTAGAGCAGCCAGTCGTCGGCCCGGAACGGGCGCATGAACCACATGGCGTGGTCGAGCGAGGCGTCCTGGGTGGGCGTGTCGGGATGGATCACCTTGGACGAGCCGAGCAGGGTCATATCGCTCATATAGGCCAGGGTGCAGACGTGGAACAGCGGGTCGTCGGGCAGCGGGTGCCGGTACCGGAACCACACCTGCTGGGCGCAGACCACGCCTTCCCGTTCGGTGACCTGACTCTGCGGCACCGTCCGGATGTCCCAGTGCTCCCATTCCCGCATCGCCCACAGGCGTTCCGGGCTCATCGTGGTGCTGGCGTCGGGCAGTTCGTCGGGCGCCTCGACCACCGGCATGATGTCCTGGTGCTGCGGACCTTCGTCGCCGACATGGAACGACGCCGACATCATGAAGATCTCCACACCGTCCTGGATGCCGACCACCCGGCGGGTGCAGAACGAACGCCCGTCCCGGATCCGCTCCACCAGATAGACGGTCCGCTCGTGCGGATTGCCGGGCCGCAGGAAGTACCCGTGCAGTGAATGCACCTGGAACTTCGGGTCGACGGTACGCACCGCCGACACCAGCGCCTGACCGGCGACCTGGCCCCCGAACGTCCGCGGCAGCTGGGATTCGGTGACGGCGCCGCGAAAGATGTTCCGGTCCATCCGCTCGATCTCGAGCGCCTCCTCGATTGTCGCCATGATCGAAAGGTTAGCCCGCCGCGAGCCCCTCGTTCCGAGCGGCTCGCGGCAAGGTGACCTGGACCTCAGCGGGCGGACGGGCCTGATCTCGCCGCTCGTCCCGAACGATCCGGTGCGCTGGGAAATCGGATGAGGACCGTTGGCGAAGAATGGCAGAATTCGGTCATGACCTCGATCGAGCTGGTGCACGGCGACATCACCGAGCAGGTGGTCGATGCGATCGTGAATGCTGCGAATTCGTCGCTGCTCGGCGGCGGGGGCGTGGACGGGGCGATTCACCGGCGGGGCGGGCCGGAGGTCCTGGCCGCGTGCCGGGAGTTGCGTGCCGGGCCGCTTTCCGGCGGGTTGCCGACCGGGCAGGCGGTGGCGACGACGGCGGGGCGGTTGCCGGCGCGGTGGGTGATCCACACGGTCGGTCCGGTCTGGTCGGCGGGCGTGGATCGGTCCGGGCAGCTGGCCTCCTGCTACCGCGAGTCGCTGCGGGTGGCCGATGAACTCGGTGCGGGCACGGTCGCCTTTCCGGCCATCTCGACCGGGATCTACGGCTGGCCGATGGACGACGGGGCACGGATAGCCGTCGAGTCGGTGCGTACCACCGCCATCTCGGTGCGGCAGGTGCGGTTCGTGCTGTTCGACCGGGCGGCGTACGCCGCGTTCGAGGCTTGTCTGTAGCGCGCCGGGTATCGACCACGGTGGCCGGTCCGAGGCCACGAACACTCGGGCGTCACCGGCCGGCTGGATTCGATACTGATACGGCCGTTCGTTGCCGAATACCTAGAGCGACGGGTGCACATTACCCGTGGCGCTCTGCGTTGTTCCAGGGGCTCAGGCTGCGCTGGGGCACTCGGCGCGGGTGGTGGCGGCCCCGGGGTGTTCACCGCCGGAGGTAGAGGGCGGTCGGCTGCCGGACCGTGCGCTGTCACTCGGCGATCTCGGTGCGCTCCCACCATTCGTAGACGGGCAGGCGGCCCTCGGGGGTGTCCTGCTCGCGCTGCGTGGACTTGAAGTGTTCGTAGCCGCCGCGGAACGGGATCTTCAGCTCGGTGCCCGGCGGGGTGATCGCGACGATGCGCTCGGGCAAGCTCTGCGGCCCGCCCTCCAGGACAGCCTTCGTTGCAGTGCTCATGTTCCGATGGTAGGGGCCCCGGCGGGCGGCTGGCGAGATCGCCACGCGGCCGTGTCGTGGTGGGATGGGCCGGATTCCGTGCACTAGAGTATCGAACAACTGTTCGTGTCCCGAGGGGAGGAGTGCCGGTGCGGGTGATGGGTGTCGACCCGGGACTCACCCGGTGCGGCCTGAGCATGGTCGACAGCGGGCCGGGTCGGCGGGTGGTCGCCCTCGATGTCGGCGTGGTGCGGACACCGGCGGATGCCGAACTCGCGCACCGGCTGGTGCGGGTCGCCGACGCCGCCGAGGAATGGATGGACGTGCACCGCCCGGAGGCGGTGGCGATCGAACGGGTCTTCGCGCAGCACAATGTGCGGACCGCGATGGGGACCGCGCAGGCCGGTGGGGTGATCGCACTGGCGGCCGCCCGGCGCGGTATCGAGGTCGCCTTCCACACCCCGAGCGAGGTCAAGGCCGCCGTCACCGGCAACGGAACCGCGGACAAGGCCCAGGTGACGGCCATGGTCACCCGGATCCTGGGACTGCAGGTGGCGCCGAAACCGGCGGATGCGGCCGATGCGCTGGCGCTGGCCATCTGTCATTGTTGGCGGGCGCCGCTGCTGAAACGGATGGCCCGGGCCGAGGCCCAGGCCGAGGCGGTGCGCCGGCGGTACGAGCAGCGGCTGGCCGAACAGCGCCGGTCCGGCGGACGAAAGGTGGTAGGCGGGTGATCGCGTCGGTACGCGGTGAGGTGCTCGAGATCGCACTCGACCATGTGGTGGTGGAGGCGGCCGGAGTCGGCTACCGGCTCAATGCGACCCCGGCGACGCTGGCCGGGCTCACCCGCGGCGACGAGGTCCGGCTGTACACGGCGATGATCGTGCGCGAGGACTCGATGACGCTGTACGGGTTCGCCGACACCGAGGCGCGGGAGCTGTTCGGCCTGCTGCAGACGGTGTCCGGGGTCGGGCCGCGGCTGGCCATGGCGGTGCTGGCGGTGCTCGAACCCGAGGCGCTGCGCAAGGCACTCGCCGAGAGCAATGTCGCGGCGCTGACCCGGGTGCCGGGTATCGGCAAACGCGGCGCCGAACGCATGGTCGTGGAGCTCCGGGACAAGGTGAACCAGGTGCCGGTGCCCGCCGGTCCGCCCGGCGCCACCCCGGCGCCCGCGACGCCGGTGCGGGAACAGGTCGTCGAGGCGCTGATCGGGCTCGGTTTCCCGGCGAAGGCCGCCGAACCGGCCGTCGATGCGGTCCTCGCCGATCAGCCGCAGACCGGGACCTCCACCGCACTGCGCGCGGCCCTCGGCCTGCTGGGGAAGAACCGGTAGCCGATGGACCCCGAATTCGACCCGGAGACCTCCCCGGTCGACGCGCACGCCCTGCCGTCCGACGGCGACGCCGAGGCGGGCCTGCGGCCGCGGTCCCTCGCCGATTTCATCGGGCAGCCGCGGGTGCGTGAGCAGCTGGCCCTGGTCCTGCACGGTGCCCGGCAACGCGGCGCCACCCCGGATCATGTGCTGCTGTCCGGGCCGCCGGGGCTGGGCAAGACCAGTATGGCGATGATCATCGCCGCCGAACTCGGGACCGCACTGCGGATCACCTCCGGCCCCGCACTGGAACGGGCCGGTGACCTAGCGGCCATGCTGTCCAATCTGGTCGAAGGCGATGTGCTGTTCATCGACGAGATCCACCGGATGGCCCGCCCCGCCGAGGAGATGCTGTACCTGGCGATGGAGGACTTCCGGGTCGACGTCGTGGTCGGGAAGGGGCCCGGCGCTACCTCGATCCCCCTGGACATCGCACCGTTCACCCTGGTCGGCGCCACCACCCGGTCCGGTTCGCTGACCGGGCCGCTGCGCGATCGGTTCGGCTTCACCGGTCATATGGACTTCTACGAACCGGCGGAGCTGCTGCATATCCTGCAGCGTTCCGCCGGGATCCTCGGCGTGCCGATCGAACCGGACGCGGCCGCCGAGATCGCGGGCCGCTCGCGTGGTACCCCGCGAATCGCGAACCGCCTGCTGCGCCGGGTCCGCGACTATGCCGAGGTCCGCTCCGACGGCACCATCACCCGCCCGGTCGCCCAGGCGGCGCTCGAGGTGTACGACGTCGACGTCCTCGGGCTCGACCGGCTCGACCGGTCAGTACTCGGCGCCCTGGTCCGCAGCTTCGGCGGCGGACCCGTCGGCGTATCCACCCTGGCCGTCGCGGTCGGAGAGGAATCCACGACGGTGGAAGAGGTCTGCGAGCCCTTCCTGGTGCGCGCCGGTCTGGTCGCGCGCACGCCCCGGGGCCGGGTGGCGACCGCCGCGGCCTGGGAACATCTGGGCCTGGTCCCGCCGCCGGACCTGGTGGTCGGCGCGATCGAAGTGCGCGGCCGCGGACAACCGTCCCTGGACCTGTTCGACAACTGACCGCGCCGACCTCCCTGCGGGCCCGGCCGCCGGGGCCGGTGCGGTATCGACTCGCTTGCAGTACCCAGATTTGCGCCATCCGCACACAACCGTCGCCGAACCGGCCGTTCGGCGTGGTACCGGCTCGATTGTGGGCGAATGGCGCAGTATCGGAACGGTGCCGCGGCGACCGCCGGGCGTGTTCGTCGTGACGTGGTTCGGTCTCCGGAGCGAGCGTCGGCGGGTTCCGGACTGTGGCCGTCCCGGGGCCCGGTAGCCGGCGGCGTGCGGGCCGGTGACCTCCGACGAACGTTCGTCCGGTGCCCACCGATACCGCTGCCGGGTGGGCGGTTCGCGCGAAGGGGGTGCGTCCGTAGCCCTGGCCGGTCCGGCCGGTGGTGGCCCGGTTCGCCGGCGGCGCGCCCGGAATCGGATATCGGCGCGCTGGATTACAGTCGGCAGGATGGTGATCGCACGTGTGCTGGAAACGGTTCCGGAGCCGTTGCGTTCCGTTCTGATCCGGCATCGGGAAATGCTGAAGTTCGCGACGGTCGGTGGCATCACCTGGTTCATCGACACCGGCGTCGTGTACGCGGTGAAGCTGACCGTACTGGGGGAGAAGCCGCTGACGGCCCGGCTGCTCGGGGCGCTGATCGCGACCATCGCCTCCTACATCCTCAACCGGGAGTGGTCGTTCCGCACCCGCGGTGGTCGCGCCCGGCACCACGAGGCGGCGCTGTTCTTCCTGATCAGCGCGCTCGGTATCGGGGTGACGATGATTCCGCAGGCGGTTTCGCTGTATGTACTGAACCTGCGGGTTCCCCATGTCGATCCGGTGGTGCAGGCGGTGGCCAACTTCGTCACCGGCCAGATTCTCGGAGTGCTGCTGGCGATGGTCTTCCGGTTCTGGGCGTTCCGTAGATTCGTGTTCCCGGACGACCGGTATCAGGCCGAACTGCACAGCATCCAGGGCTGATCGGGGCTCAGGCGCGGCCGGCCTGCTCCAGCGCGGTGACCACCAGGTCGAGGAAGGCATCCACTTCGTCGCGGGAGTACCCGCGGGTGCCCAGCCGCGCCTCGGTGAACCGGACCGACCGCACATCGGCGACGGTGAGGCTGCCCGGTCCGTCGTGCACCAGCGTCGCGGCCACCAGATCCAGGAACGCATCGACCTCGTCGGTGTGATAGCCGCGCAGTTCCAGCCCGGCCCGGCTGAACCGGACCCGGTGCACATCGTCGGGGCTCAGCAGCTCGGCGGGCCGGTTGTCGGCGGGTGCGGCGGGTACCGGGGCCGCGCCCTTCTGGCGATGCTCGAGCTCCACCCGGACGCGGTCCAGGAAATCGTCGACCTGGTCGGCCTGGTATCCGCGGCCGCCGAAGCGGGGCGCGCCGAAATGCACCTGGCGGATGTCGTCTGCGGTGAGCGCACCCCGGCCCTGCAGGGTGGCCGTGACGAGCTCGAGAAAGGCGTCGACCTCATCGGCATGGTAGCCGCGGTGTCCGATCGATGGCATGGCGAAGTGGGTGCGGCTCACGTCGTCGGGGGTCACGTGCGTCATTCTGTCAGGAACCGCCGCTGCCGCCGCCCGGTTGGTCGTTTTTCCGCACACCGTCGATCAGCAACCGGCGCACCGACATGTTGTACCGGGCCAGACCGGCCGGATCCGGGTCGCGCATACCGTGCAGGACGCCGGCCAGCAGCATGCCGGTGACAGCGCGCGCGGTGCCTGCGGTGTCCAGGTCCGGTCGCAGGTAGCCCCGCTCCACCCCGTGCTCCAGGTAGGCGGTGGTGAGTGCATCCGCGGTGTCCAGGAGCCCGTACAGCCGGGTGGTGAGTTCGTGGTCGATCCCGGTGGCGTGGAAGAGCAGCAGCTGCGGGATCCGCGGGTCGTCCAGCAGGATCCGGTCGAGCGCGGCCCCGATCCGGTCGAGCTGGGCCCGGTAGTCGTCGAGGGTGGCGGCTGCGTCCGGTGCGTTCTCGGTGCTCAGCTCGGCGACGATGCGTGCGGTCAGGTCGTCGACGACATGGTCGATGATGTCGCGCTTGTTGGCGAAGTACCGGTAGAACGTGCCGTGGCCGATTCCCAGTTCGGCCGCGATATCGGCGATCCCGGTCGCGTGGTAGCCCTTCCGGGCGAAACACGCGAACGCCGTGTCGATGATCTCCCTGCGCAACTCGGCCTTGCGCTGCTCGGTCCGGGTGGCCGGCGGCATGGATGGCTGCGTGGATGGCTTCGTCACGTGCCCGATGATACGGTCGTCCGTAGCGGAATGATATGTCATTCCGGTTTGATCTTCTGTTGAGCTGGAGGTTCGACGTGGCACCTCGATTCGATGCGGTAGTGGTCGGTGCGGGGTTCGGTGGCATGGGAGCGGCCATCGAACTGGACCGGCTCGGTCTGCGCAATTTCGTCATCCTGGAACGGGAGGACGATCTGGGCGGCACCTGGCATGTGAACCACTACCCGGGCCTGGCGGTCGACATCGCCTCGGTCACCTACTCGTATTCGTTCGAGCCGAACCCGCACTGGAGCCGGCTGTTCGCGCCCGGCGCCGAGTTGAAGCGCTATGCCGAGCACGTCGCGGACAAATACGACCTGCGGCGGCGGATGCGCTTCGGCACCGTAGTGTCCGGGGCGTGGTGGAATCCCGACGAGCAGTACTGGGAGGTGGCCCTGGCCGACGGGACCACCGTGACCGGCCGGTATCTGCTGACCGCGACGGGATTCCTGTCCCAGCCCTACACCCCGCCCTTCCCGGGCATCGACTCGTTCGCGGGCAAGATCATCCACACCACCGCCTGGGACGACGACTTCGACCTCACCGGACGCAAGGCCGCCATCATCGGCACCGGCGCCACCGCGGTGCAGCTGATCCCGGAGGTGGCCCGCGAGGTCGAGGCGCTGACCGTGTTCCAGCGCACCCCGATCTGGGTGGTGCCGAAGGTGGATCTGCCGATCCCGGCAGCCGTGCAGGAACTGTTCGCGCGGGTGCCGCTGACGCAGCAGGCCGCCCGGCTGGTGAACACCGGTCTGCTGGAGGCGGTGATGGTGGCCGGCGTGCTGCACTATCGGCAGGCCAAGGTGCTCAACCGGGCGGCAGCGCTGGTGGCGAAGGCGCACCTGCGGGCCCAGGTTCCCGATCCCGAACTGCGTGCGAAGCTGACCCCGCACTACGACTTCGGCTGCAAACGCCCGACCTTCTCCAACACCTACTTCCGGGCCCTCGGCGCCGACCATGTGCACCTGGAGACGAACTCCATCGACCACCTCGAATCGGATGCGATCGTCACCGAGGACGGCACCCGGACCGAGATCGACACGCTGATCCTGGCCACCGGGTTCAATCTCTGGGACGTCAACTTCCCGGCGATCGAAATCATCGGCCGGGACGGGGTGAACCTGGGGAAGTTCTGGCGGGAGAACCGGTTCCAGGCCTACGAGGGAATCACGGTGCCGAAGTTCCCCAACTTCCTGAGCCTGAACAGCCCGTACTCCTACAGCGGCCTGTCCTACTTCACCACCATCGAGGCGCAGATGAAGCATATGGGCCGGCTGTTCGGCGAGCTGTTCCGGCGGGGAGAACAGGTCTTCGAGGTGACCGAACAGGCGAATGCCGAGTTCCTGGACCGGGTCACCGAGAAGCTCGACGACTCGGTGTTCTACGGCGGCGACTGCGCCACGGCCCGCAGCTACTATTTCAACCAGCACGGTGAAGCGGCCCTGCTGCGCCCCACCAGCACCGTCAATGCCCACCGCGAGGCGGTCGCCTTCCCGCTGGACGACTACATCTACGGTGCGGCGTGACCAGCCCGAGCCGGTTGTCCGGGCTCCGGGCGCCGACGGTGGACCGCGGAGGTCGAGGACGGTAACCGGTCGGGGCCCACACCCTGCGAGGTGACTGCCGCGGCCGAGTCGCTCCCGGCGTCGGCCGTGGCCCGAAGTCCATCGTCCGGGGCACTGGGCCGGGCCGCGGGTGCCGGGCGTTCGAACGCCTGCGTTCGCGGAGATCGGTACGGTGGCGGTGCCGCCGGCCGGGCGCCGCCACCCGATGGCGGTCCGCCACGGCTCCGGGCAGGGTGTCCGGTGTGTCGCCGCCGCGCGGAGCTGGCAGACTGTCAGGCGTAACCGTGTACATCACCTACCAGAACACTCACACTAGGGACTGACTTCGACGATGGACTTCCTGTTTCCGCTGCTGATCCTGGCCCTGCTCGTGCCGATGTTCCTCGGTATCCGCAAACAGAAGCGCGAGGCCGAGAAGATCTCGGTCATGCAGGACAGCCTGAAGGTCGGCGATCAGGTGGTCACCACCTCCGGTCTGTATGCGACCGTGGTCGAGCTGGACGAGGACACCGTGGATCTGGAGATCGCCGAGGACGTCGTCACCACGTGGCTGCGTCAGGCGATCCGTGAGGTGCGTGCCGAGGACACCGCCGTCGAGGAGGCCGGCAGCGCGAACAGCGCCGAGGCCCCCGCGGGTGCCGAGGAGACCGCCGAACAGACCGAGACCCGGCTCACCAAGGACTGACCGGTCTCATCCTGCGCCGTGCGGGCACACCGCACGGCGCCGGGCGCTGCTGTGCCGCCGGCGCCGGTGTCCCTCGATTCCATTCGACCTTCCAGGAGATGACGTACTGTGCCACCTTCTCAGGGATCGGCGCATCCGTTCCGGCTGCTCGGTGTCTTCGCCGCGCTGCTGGCCGTGATCTATGCGCTGGTGTTCTTCACCGGTGACCGCGAACCGACGCCGAAACTCGGCATCGACCTGCAGGGCGGCACCCGCGTGACGCTCACCGCGCGCACGCCCGACGGTAATCAGCCCAGCCAGGACAGCCTGGAGAAGGCGCAGCAGATCATCGAGAGCCGGGTCAACGGCCTGGGTGTCTCCGGTTCCGAGGTGATCATCGACGGCGACAACCTCGTCATCACCGTGCCCGGCACCGATGGGCAGCAGGCCCGCACCCTCGCGACCACCGCGCGGCTCTACATCCGCCCCGTCCTCGAGGAACGGCCGGTGGCGGTTCCGGGAGCACCGGAGACGGCCACCCCGGAGGCGCCGGCGCCGCCCGCCGAGGCCCCGGCGGCACCTCCGGCGGAGACGCCCGCGGCCGAGCCGCCCCCCGCCGAGTCCGCGGCTCCGGAGGCTCCGGCCGCGCCCGAGGCGCCGGTCGCGCCGGCACCACAGCAGCGAGTGTTCCCGGCCCAGGCACCGACCACCCCGGAGGAACCGGCCCCGGACGCCGCCGAGACCCCGCAGGAACAGGCGCAGCGCGAGATCGCCGAGGCCAAGGAACAGCGGCAGAGTACCGACCCGGCGGCCCAGCAGGCGGCCCTGGCGGCGATGGACTGCACCGGCGCCGACCCGCTGGCCGGCAACGACGATCCGGACAAGCCCCTGGTCACCTGCTCCACCGACGGCACCCGGGTCTATCTGCTCGATGCGGCCCGCATCGACGGCCAGGAGATCAAGGACGCCACCTCCGGCCTCAATCCGCAGACCTCCCGCCAGGAGGTCAGCCTCGAGTTCAAGTCCACCGGCACCGACCAGTGGGCGGATCTGACCGGCGAATACCTGAACCGTCAGGTCGCCTTCGTGCTCGATTCCCAGGTCGTCAGCGCACCGGTGGTCAACGAGGGCCCGCAGCTGGGCGGCCGCACCGCGATCTCGGGTTCGTTCACCGCCGACTCGGCCCGGGAACTGGCCAATACGCTCAAGTACGGTTCGCTGCCCCTGTCCTTCGAGGTGTCCGAGGCCGAGACGGTCTCGGCGACCCTGGGCCTGTCCTCGCTGAAGGCGGGCCTGTTCGCCGGTGCGGTCGGCCTGCTCGTGGTGTTGCTGTACTGCCTGAGCTACTACCGATTGCTGGGGTTGATCACCGGCCTGTCCCTGGTCGCCGCCGGTTTCGCGGTCTACGGGATCATGGTGCTGCTCGGCCGCTGGATCGGCTTCACCCTGGACCTGGCCGGTATCGCCGGCCTGATCATCGGCATCGGGATGACCGCGGACTCGTTCGTGGTGTTCTTCGAACGGATCAAGGACGAGATACGCGAAGGCCGCAGCTTCCGGTCGGCCGTTCCGCGCGGCTGGCAACGCGCCCGGCGCACCATTCTGTCCGGCAACACGGTGAGCCTGATCGCCTCGGTCGTGCTGTACATGCTGGCGGTCGGCCAGGTGAAGGGCTTCGCGTTCACCCTGGGACTCACCACGGTGCTCGATGTGGTGGTGGTGTTCCTGGTCACGGCGCCGCTGCTGCTGATGGTGGCCCGGACGCCGTTCTGGGCCAAACCCTCGGTCAACGGCCTCGGCGCGATCCAGCAGGTCGCCCGGGAGCGGAGCGCGGCGGCCGCCGCGGTCGGAAAGGCATGACGCGATGAGCAACCCCAACCCGTCGCTGACGAAGACATCCGACGTCGCCGCCGCCCCACCGCCGAGACACGGCTTCCTCAACCGGCTCTACACCGGCACCGGTGCGCTGAATGTCATCGGCAAACGCCGTAAGTGGTACGCGATCACCGCGACGATCGTGCTGATCGCGATCGCCGGCATGCTGCTGCGCGGCTTCAACTTCGGCATCGATTTCGAGGGCGGTTCGCAGATCCAGTTCCCGGCCGGATCGGCGACCGTCGAACAGGCCGAGCAGGCCTACGCGGCCGCACTCGGTACCGAACCGGAGTCGGTGCAGACAGTCGGCCGGGGTGAGTCGAGCACGCTGCTCATCCGCTCCGAGGCCCTCGACCAGACCCAGGTCGAGCAGCTGGGCAGCGAGATCCTGGAACGCTTCCAGCCCGAGGACGAGAACGGGGTACCAAGTCTCGCCGCGATCAGCTTCTCCGACGTCAGCGAGACCTGGGGCAGCCAGATTACCCAGAAGGCGCTGATCGCGCTGGTGGTGTTCCTGGTGCTGGTGGCGGTCTACATCGCGATCCGGTTCGAGCTGCACATGGCGATTGCGGCACTGGCGGCGCTGGCCTTCGACCTGACGGTGACCGCCGGGGTGTACGCACTGGTCGGCTTCGAGGTCAGCCCCGCCACCGTGATCGGCATGCTCACCATCCTCGGCTTCTCGCTGTACGACTCGGTCGTCGTGTTCGACAAGGTCGAGGAGAACACCCGCGGGGTCCTGGAGGTGCACCGGCGTACCTACGCCGAACAGGCCAACCTCGCGGTCAACCAGACCATCATGCGTTCGATCAACACCACGCTGATCGGCATCCTGCCGATCCTGGGCCTGATGATCATCGCGGTGTGGATGCTGGGCGTCGGCACCCTGAAGGACCTGGCGCTGGTGCAGCTGGTCGGCCTGATCGTGGGTACCTACTCGTCGATCTTCTTCGCGACGCCGCTGCTGGTCTCGATCAAGGAGCGGTGGGGACCGGTCGGCAAGCACACCGAGAAGGTGCACGCCAAACGGGCGCGCGCTGCGTCCCGGCCGGCCGGGGCCCCGCAGCCGGCCGGCGCCGCCCGCCGGCCCGCCGGGCCGCGTCCGGAGCCGGGCGCCGCGCCACGCCCCGGAGCGCGCCCCACCGGTAAGCGGCAGCGAGGACGGCACTGATCCATCGGCAGGGGGTTCGTGGTATGCGCATGCGTTCGATGCGGCAGCGGTTCGGCCGGCCGGCGGCCCTGCTCACCGCGGGCGTGCTGGCGGCCGGGCTGGTCGTCGGCTGCTCCGGTTCCACCCGGGTGCCGTCGATCGGGTACGCCGTGGACGTGCCGGTCGCCAGTTACAACGGTGGCAGCACGCTCGGCGCGGTGACCGGTGCCGCGACGGTGTTCCCC
Source organism: Nocardia sp. KT25-26 (assembly GCF_056627695.1). NCBI lineage: Bacteria > Bacillati > Actinomycetota > Actinomycetes > Mycobacteriales > Nocardiaceae > Nocardia > Nocardia sp. KT25-26. Next base: position 2,323,412 of record NZ_CM152813.1, read on the forward strand.
CGGGTACTCACCGGGTTCTTCTACACCGGGCCGGAAGGCCAGCAGATCGCCGACACCGACGTCGGAACCGCGAAGGAGGTGCCGGGGGAGGCCCAGACCATCCAGTACCGGTTCCATCCCGACGGCACCTACTCCGACGGGGTCCCCACCTCCTGCGACGATCTGGTGCTGGCCTGGGCCGCGCAGTCGGGACGGTTCGCGCCGCTGTTCGACGCCGCCCGGACCGACGGCTACGCCGATATCGAGCGGGTGGAATGCGAACCCGGCTCCAAGGACGCCACCGTGGTGTTCCGGCCGGACCGTCGCTACCTGCCCTGGCAGACCCTGTTCGCGGCGGGCGAGCTGATGCCGGCCCATATCGCCGCCGCGGCGGCGGGTGTGCCCGACGTGGTGACCGCGGTCGAGTCCGGGGATATGGAAGCGATCCGCCGGCTCGCCGAGTTCTGGAACTCCGGATGGAACCTCACGCCGGGTGAATCGGATCTGGCGAACTTCCCGTCCTCGGGCCCGTACCGGATCGAGTCGTTCACCGAAGACGACGGCCTCGTGCTGGTCGCGAACGACGAATGGTGGGGCACCGAGCCGGAGACCGGCCGGATCGTGGTGTGGCCGAAGGGCACCGACCTGGCCGCGAAGCTGGGGGAGAACGCGGTCGGCGTCGTCGACATCGGTACCGGCGCCCTTCCCGACCTGGACCTGAGCGGCTTCTCCGTGCAGACGGTGCCCGGTCGCGGCGCCGAACAACTGATCCTGGCCACCGGCGGCGTCTTCGGCTCGGTCGAGGCCCGGCGGGCCTTCGCACAGTGCGTGCCGCGGCAGGCGCTGTTCGACTCCGTCGGCGCCGTCCCCGAACCGCCCGAAGCGGGGCTCGGTGCCGGACCGTTGAACGCGCACGTCGTCGCGCAGGACTCGCTCTACTACCCGTCGGTGACCGGCGCCGCCGGGCAGTTCGCCACCGCCGACCCGGCCGCCGCGGAGGCCACCCTGGCGGCGGCGGACCTCGACGCACCGACGGTCCGGATCGGCTATGCGGCGCCCGACGCCCGGCGCGCTGCCACCGTCGCGGCCATCGCCGACGCCTGCCGTGCAGCCGGTATCACCGTCGTCGACGCCGGTTCCCCCGACTTCGTGGCCACCTCGCTACGGGACGGCGCGGTCGACGCCGTGCTCGGCGGAACCGGGGCGGCCCCGGGACCGTCCGGTTCCCGGTCGCAGACCGTCGCCTTCGCGGCGTTGCGCACCGGCAACGGCCTGAACATCGGCGGCTACGGCAACGGCCGCTTCGACGATATCGCCGCACAGCTGGCCGGTGACGGCAATCCCGCGCCGGCGCTCGGCCTGCTCACCGAGGCGGAGAACCTGCTGTGGGCCGATCTGCCCGCCGTTCCGCTGTTCGCGAACCCGCGCACCATCGCCTTCGGCGACGGTCTGCGCGGCGGTGTGGCGAACCCCACCCGCGGGGGGACCGGCTGGAATATGGACCGCTGGGTGCTGCAACGGTGACCGGCGCACCCGGAACGACCCGAGGGAAGAGGAGCCGATGAGCAAGCACGCGGCAGCGGAGCCCGCGGAAACCGAGGCCGACCGGCACCTGCGGGCCGCCGACGCCGTGCGGCGGCTGACCCGCTGGCACGACGACTTCCCGACCCCCGGTGTCCGGTTCGCCGATCTGACCCCGGTGTTCGCCGACGCCGCCGGCTTCCGGAGCGTGGTCGACTGCCTGGCGGCCGGCGCCCCGGACGCCGACCTGGTGGCCGGGGTAGATGCCCGCGGCTTCCTGCTCGGCGCCGGCGTCGCGGCCACCCTCGGCACCGGTGTGCTGGCCATCCGCAAGGCGGGCAAGCTGCCGCCACCCGTCGTCTCCCGCGAATACCAGCTCGAATACGGGTCGGCGGCCCTGGAGATTCCGGCCGACGGCGTCGACCTGCAGGGCCGCCGGATCCTGCTGCTCGACGATGTGCTCGCCACCGGTGGCACCCTCGCCGCGGCCGCGGAGCTCTTCCGTGGCGTCGGCGCCGAGGTCGTCGCGGCCGGTGTGGTGCTGGAACTGGAGTTCCTGAACGGGCGCGAACACCAGGGCGACTACCCGCTGACATCGATCGTGCGGGTCTGACGACCGCCGGTACCGGCCGGCTCCGGCAGGATCGCAGCGGTCCGGTCGGCATGAGGACTAAAGTAGGTGGTCCGGGTGGTTACAGCAGTCGGCCCGCTGGGCCCGAGTGCGCGTGGAGAGGCGGTGGCATGACTCGACAGCTGGGCGAGGCAGAGGTCGGAAAGAGGTCGGCCGACGCCTCACCGGCCGGCGGTGCGGACGCGACGGCGAAACCCGCCCAGGAACCGCGGAAGGTGCCGACCCCGGCGCAGGTCGCGGCGGCGAGCAAGGCCCGGCAGTCGGCGCCCGCGGTGCCGTCGTCGGCGTCGCGGCGGGTCCGAGCTCGGCTGGCCCGGCGGATGACCGGCCAGCGCGGGATCGCCGCGGTGAAACCGGTCCTCGAGCCGCTCGCCACGGTGCACCGGGACCTGTATCCCAAGGCGAACCTGGCCCTGCTGCAGCGGGCGTTCGACGTTGCCGACGAACGGCATGCGAAACAGTTCCGCAAGTCCGGTGACCCCTACATCACCCACCCGCTGGCCGTCGCCAACATCCTGGCCGAGCTCGGTATGGACACCACCACGCTGGTGGCCGCCCTGTTGCACGACACGGTCGAGGACACCGGCTACACCCTGGAACAACTCACCGAGGAGTTCGGCCAGGAGGTCGCGCACCTGGTCGACGGCGTCACCAAACTGGACAAGGTGAACCTCGGTTCGGCCGCCGAGGCGGAGACCATCCGCAAGATGATCATCGCCATGGCCCGGGACCCGCGGGTCCTGGTGATCAAGGTCGCCGACCGGCTGCACAACATGCGCACGATGCGCTTCCTGCCGCCGGAGAAGCAGGCGAAGAAGGCCAAGGAGACCCTCGAGGTGATCGCGCCGCTCGCGCACCGCCTCGGCATGGCCACGGTGAAATGGGAGCTGGAGGATCTGGCCTTCGCCATCCTGCACCCCAAGAAGTACGACGAGATCGTGCGCCTGGTCGCCGACCGGGCGCCCTCGCGCGACACCTACCTGACCAAGGTCCGCCAGGAGATCATCAACACCCTCGCCGCCAGCCGGATCGATGCGGTGGTCGAGGGCCGGCCGAAGCACTACTGGTCGATCTACCAGAAGATGATCGTCAAGGGTAAGGACTTCGACGACATCCACGATCTGGTCGGTATGCGCATCCTGTGCGACGAGGTGCGGGACTGCTATGCGGCGGTCGGCGTGGTGCACTCGTTGTGGCAGCCGATGGCGGGCCGGTTCAAGGACTACATCGCGCAACCGCGGTACGGCGTGTACCAGTCGCTGCACACCACGGTCGTCGGCCCGGACGGCAAGCCACTGGAAATCCAGATCCGCACCCACGCCATGCACCACACGGCCGAGTTCGGCATCGCGGCGCACTGGCGTTACAAGGAGACCAAGGGCAAACACTCCGGTGACGCGACCGAGGTCGACGATATGGCCTGGATGCGGCAACTGCTGGACTGGCAGCGCGAGGCCGCGGACCCGGCGGAGTTCCTGGAGTCGCTGCGGTTCGACCTGAAGTCGCCGGAGATCTTCGTGTTCACTCCGAAGGGCGATGTGATCACGCTGCCGCAGAAGTCGACGCCGGTCGATTTCGCCTATGCGGTGCATACCGAGGTCGGGCACAAGTGCATCGGTGCCCGGGTGAACGGCCGCCTGGTGGCGCTCGAACGCCAGCTGGAGAACGGTGAGGTCGTGGAGGTGTTCACCTCCAAGGCGCAGAACGCCGGGCCGAGCCGGGACTGGCAGAAGTTCGTGGTGTCTCCGCGTGCCAAGGCCAAGATTCGCCAGTGGTTTGCCAAGGAACGCCGGGAAGAGGCGCTGGAGAACGGCAAAGAGGAGATCTCCAAGGAGGTCCGCCGGGTCGGGCTGCCGCTGCAGCGGCTGATGAACGTGGACGCGATGACCGCGGTGGCGCACGAACTGCACTACAGCGACATCTCCGCGCTGTACACCGCGGTCGGCGAGCACCAGGTGTCCGCGCATCACGTGGTGCAGCGGCTGATGGCGCAGCTCGGCGGTATCGGCGACGTCGAGAACGAACTCGCCGAGCGGTCCACCCCGTCGACCACACCGGCGCGGCAGCGGGTCACCGGCGACGCCGGGGTGCTCATTCCGGGTGCCTCGGGAACGGTCGCCAAACTGGCCAAATGCTGCACTCCGGTGCCCGGTGACGAGATCATGGGCTTCGTGACCCGCGGCGGTGCGGTGAGCGTGCACCGGACCGACTGCACCAATGCGGGTTCGCTGCGGGAACAGGCCGAGCGCATCATCGATGTCGAATGGGCGCCGTCACCGTCGTCGATCTTCCTGGTGGCCATCCAGATCGAGGCGCTCGACCGGACCCGGCTGCTGTCCGATGTCACCAAGGTCCTCGCCGACGAGAAGGTGAACATCCTGTCCGCCTCGGTGGCCACCCACGGAGACCGGGTGGCGATCAGCAAGTTCACCTTCGAGATGGGCGATCCCAAACATCTCGGGCACCTGCTGAACGTGGTCCGGAACGTGGAGGGCGTCTACGACGTGTACCGGGTGACCTCCGCCGCCTGAGTTCGTCCGGACGGGAACTCACGCCGCATCGGCCGGTCGGAGCCGTCCTCGATGCGGCGTGGCCGGATCCCGCCGGGCTGCGGCGGATCCGTGACCCGGTTCGCCGACGTTCTGTCGCTCCGGGTGCTCGGCGCGTTCGGAAGATGTACCGCCCGGACTTCGCCGGGGGTTTGCCGAGTGCGGCGAGATTTGCTGTGGTGCAGTGCGAGGGCAGTGCCGGGGCGGTGGGAGGCGGCTTCGCCGATCCCCTGTGATAGCCGGATTCTGTTACGGTTTATGGCGTTTCAACGCTCCTCGGATCACGTTCGACACCTCCGACTGATTGCGGATCGCTATGGCACGGTGCATGGGAAGGCCGACGGGAACGCTGTTCGCGTTCACCGTCTCGGTCGCGACCGTCGTCACCGCGAGCGCGACCGCCACGGCGCAGCCGGCGCCGGCCGGCGCCCGGCTCGGAATCGACACCTGCCCGGCCCTGTACGCACTGGGTATCCAGGGCACCGGGGAATCCTCGCCGGGCACCGCGCCGACCACCGACACCGGGATGCTGTCGACCGTCTTCGGTCCGATGCTCGCCCGCGCGCCGGAACCGGGACTCGTCGCCCGCGCCTATGTGCCCTACGAGGCCGGATTCGGTGGTGCGGTGCCGGGCGGTGCGGCACCGTACGCGGAATCCGTGCGCGGCGGCTTGGAGCGGCTACGCGAGATGGCCGGGACGGTGGGGCAGCGCTGCCCGGACAGCCGGATCGCGGTCGCCGGTTATTCGCAGGGGGCGCATATCGCCTCGCTCTTCGCACAGGAGGTCGGCGCCGGAGTCGGTGTGCTGCCGCCCGATCGAGTGGCCGCGGTCGCCCTGTTCGGCGATCCCACCCGCACGCCGGGTGCGCCGCTGTTCCCGGGCGCGCCGGGCCTGGTGGAACCCGAACCGGCGCCCGGCACCTCGGGTGCCGAGATCGGCGGCGTCCAGGTGCTGTCGCGCACCGCCGCACCGGGCGGCGGAATCGCACCCGAACGGGACCGGGCCGAGAACTTCGGTGCGCTGACCGGCCGGGTGGCCAGCTTCTGCGCAGCCGGCGATCTCGCCTGCGATGCACCGGCGGGAGCGCCGATCCTGCAGGCCGTCGCCAACCTGGTGGGGCAGGTGCAGCTGTCCGGTGGTGACCCGATCGGCTCGCTCCGATCGATCGCCCAGGCGCTCGCCTTCACCTCCATCAAAACAGCCACTGCCGTGGTGAACGAGGACATCACCGGCACCACACCGGCCGATCTGTCGCTGGCGCCGCGGAAATCGATCTCGCAACGCCTGGCCGAGGCCTCCGATCCGCGGACGCCGCTGCAGGCGAACGACGCCGTGGCCGCCCTGTTGAAGGTGGGCACGATCGGCCTCAATGCCGTCGAGACCGTCGTCCGTACCGTGCTGAATCCGGTGGCGATCGCCGAACTGGCCACCGCCACCCTGGCGAATCCGGCCGCGGGTATCGCCCTGCTGGGCACGAAGCTGGCGGGTGCGATTCCGCAGTTGGTGCCGCCGACCACCGGGTTCCGGCTCGTCGAACAGGCCTACCACGAAGTGCTCCGCAACGTCACCGACAACCGGGAACTGCTGGACATCACCACCTGGGTTCGTTACTGGGACACCGTCTCCAGGCACCAGGCCTACGCCAACGCCACGATCACCGCCGAAGGCGACGCACCGACACGATTCGTGGCGGACTGGTTCGCCGCCCTGTCCCGGGACCTGGCGGCGGAGTTCGGTGCCGGTGCGCCCCCGGCCGGCGGATCCGATCGACCCGATCCCGGAATCTTCGGTCCGGGTCCCGGCGCGTCGCCGACGTCCGAGCCGTCCGGTACGGGACAATTTCCCTTCGGGACAGGAGCCGATGGCGCCTCATCCGGAGGCGTGACATCTACTCCGCCTACCGATACTCCGCCCACAGGGCCACCCGAAGCCACCACGTACTCGTTCACCGAGAACTGACTCTTCCGACAGGTCCGAGAAACAGAGGTCGAGACGATGCGAATCCATGCGCCCGGCGTTGCGGAGAGGGGGGAATGTTGAAGTCGTACAATGAACTGTCGCGCTGGTACGCCGCGCTGGAGCCGGCCGACGGCGCCCCCGCCCCGGACCGCCCGGACACGACGGAGTCCGCACCGGCCGGTGAGGACGACGGTCCGGCTCGATATTCGCCCGCGGCCGAGGCCGCGCCCCGTGCCCCCGAGCCCCTGGCGGAGTTGCCGGTGCGGCACAGTCAGTACACCGGCGGGTGGTCGGATTGGGTGACCGGTGAACCACCGGATTCCGCCCACGAAGCGGAGCTGGTCGAGTTTCCGTGGTCCGGTACCGAAGGGGTCGAGGCGGCGCCGCGGCTGGCGCCCTCCGGACCGATCCGTCCGGTCCCGCGTCGCCGGATGTGGCTCGTGCTCGGCGGATGTGTGCTGGTGCTCGTCCTCGCCGCGGCCGGGGTGGTCTTTCTGCTGGCCGGTCCGGACGCCCGGCCGGCCGACTCGGCACTACCCGCCGCCGGCAGCCGGCCCGCCGCCTACGACCGGTCCTGCCCGACCGAGCGGACCGCCACCGTCGTCCGCAGCGCCGAGCCCGGGAGTACCGCGTCAGGGCCGGATGTGGTGCTGGCCTTCCAATACGCCTACTACGTCACGCGTTCGGCCGTCCAGGCGCGGGCGGTGGTCACTCCCGATGCCGCGGTCGCACCGGCCGAGATCATCCAGCGCGGGATCGACTCCATCCCGGTGGGCACCACGCATTGCGTGCTGATCACCACGATGGCCGCGGACCGCTACGCGGTCGAGGTCACCGAATTCCGCCCCGCGGACGCGCCGGCCACCTACAACACGCAGACCGTGCGGACGGCGCGGTTGGGCGAGCGCACGCTCATCACGGGCATCGCGGCGGGATAGAGGAGAGCAGAAGCGATGGCAGAGGATTGGAGCCGCTGGCTCGACGAGACGCCGGACGACGCGGACCCGGCGGGCGGACCGGACGCCGCACCGGCACCGGTGGTCCGGCTGCGCCGAGGCGCCGACGAGGACGGTGCCGGGCCGCGCCGGCGCTCGATCCTGGTCGTCGGTGGTTGCGGTGGGGCCGGGACGACCACCACGGTCCTCGGCCTGGCCGCCGAGCTGGCCGACACCGGCGCCGAGACCGTCGCCGTGGACGCCACCGCGGCGGGTAGCGATCTCGCCCTGCGCGGTGCGGACAAGCATCTGCACCCGGTGAGCCTGCAATCATGGTTGTACGGCCGCGGCGGTGACCGGCCCGCGCCGGTCGCCGCCGGTCTGTCCCGGTCGACCTCGGGCTACGGGCTGTTGTGGCGCGATGCCGCACCGTTGCGCCGCCGGGCCACCTATCTCACGGTGGCGCGGGCACTGTCCGGCAGCGGGTACACCGCGGTGTACGACGGCGGACACCCGATCGCCGGCCGGCAGTTGCGTCCCCTGCTCGACGACGGTGAGATCGCTCTCGTGCTGGCGATCCCGGCACGTGTCGACGCGGCGAACCGGTTGCGGCTGACCCTCGAATGGCTCGACGATCAGTACGGCGACGCCGAGGACAGCATCGTGGGCGACACCACCATCGTGGTGTCGCATCAGCATCCGGACGGCGACGATCGGGTGGCCGGGCACCTGCGGGAACACCTGGCCGGCTGGGTGCGTGGAATCGAGGAGATTCCCTACGATCCGCATCTGGCCCGTGGCGAACTCGTCCGGCATGTCGATTTGACGCAGGCCACACGCTCGGCATATGGGAGCCTGCTCGCCGGGGTGGCATCATGACGGCAGCCATGAAACTGCATCGTCGTCGTGAATCAGATCCCGCACCGGCGGGCGTGATCGCGCCACCGGAATCCCGGCAGGCGCCGATCTGGAAACATCCCATCCCGGGAATCGGGCGTGCGCCCCTGTTCTGGTTGCTCGGTGTGCACGGTGGTGCCGGCGCCAGCACGCTGGCGCATGTGCTTGCCCCGGCGGCGGATTCGCAACGGCGCTGGCCGGGCGGATTCGACGGCGAGTCGCCGTTCGTCGTGCTGGTGGCGCGCGAGACGATCTCCGGTCTGACCTGCGCCCACGATCTGCTGCGGCAGCACCATGCCGGACTGGCCGGAACCGGCACCGACGTACTGGGTCTGGTGACGGTGGCGGCGCGGCCGGGCCGCGTGCCCGCCGAGATCCGGCGCTACCGGGATGTGGTCGGTGTGCTCGCCGGCCAGGTATGGCGGGTCCCGTGGTTCGAGGAGTGGACCCTGGTGGAAGCCGAGCAGTTGCCGGTGTGGTCGCCCGGGATCGACACCGCACCGCGGAAGCGGCGGGTGGACCCGCTCGACCAGGTTCCGCCCGAAATCGGTGAGCTCGGTACCGAACTGGTGGCCGCCGTGCGTGCGGCGCTGTCCGGTGACTCCGCTGCCGGGGCAGGTGGTGGATGATGCACCATCGGCGCAGCTGGTGTACAAGTGATCTTCGGCTCGACAGTGATTGCGGGACAACACCTTCGAACGGGAGAGAGGCACCCCGATGAGCATGATTCTCGTCGCCGTACAGGACTCGGCGAGCGCTGTCCTGGCCCAAGTCGGTAATCCGACGCCCGAGGCGCCTCCGGGTTCGGAGAAGATCCTGCAGCTGGTGCGGTACCTGACCTGGTTCGTACTGCTGTCCGGCATCGTCGGCATCACCTATGCGGGGGGCAAGTTCGCCTGGGAGAAGTGGACCGGCGGCGGTCTCGAATCGCCGAAGATGGTCGCCGGGGCGATGATCGGTGGTGTCGTCGCGACCAGCGCCGGAACCATCATGAACGCCGTCATCGGAACGTGAGGTTGCAGATGTCCACCCTGTCCGCTGGAACCGCCCTGGCCTACAAGCAGATGCCGGCCGAGGTGCTGGAGCCGCTCATGCAACTGCTGAACTGGCTGCTGTGGTTCGTGCTGCTGTCCTGCCTGGCCTGGATGCTGGTGGCAGCGGGACGGTTCTGGCTCGCCTTCCGCGACGATCTGGCGGTGAACGACTCCTCACACGGAATCATGATGAGCCTGCTGGGGGCGATCGTCGCCAGCACCGCATCGGGGATCGCGCTGGCGATCCTGCCCGCGTGAGCCGGCGGACGGCCATCGGGCGATGAACTCCACAGTGACCAGATCCCGGCCGGTCATCGGTGTCGCGGCGACCGGTGTCGCGGCCCTGGTGCTTGCGGCCTGCGGGTCCGACGATCCCGGTCCCGGCCTGTCCGATGCGCCGACCGGCGTGCGCTGGGACAGCTACCAGGGCATCGCGCTGCCGCGCGCCGACCAGGGGCCGGGTTCGGTCTCCGACGGTGCGGCCACCGGATTCGAACACTCCCCGCGGGGCGCGGGCCTGGCCGCGGTGACCCATTCCATCCGGCTGTCGGTCGCACCGGACGACGAATGGTCGACCGTGGTCAACCGGGAAGTGGTGCCCGGCCCGGCCCGGGACCGCTGGGCAGTGAACCGGGTGCAGCTGTCCATCACCGGCCCCGCCGCCGACGAGTACGCACCCCGCCTGCTGGGCTACCTGGTAACCGGCTACACCGATGAGCAATCCGAGGTGGACGTCTACACCGAGTATTCGGACGGCTCTCGCGCGGTGAACCACACCACGGTCCAGTGGTTCGGCTCCGACTGGCGATTACGCCTGCCGGCGCCGGACTCGGACCTGCGGCCGGTGGCCGCGGTCGACGAACTACCACCCGACATCGTGATATTGGAGGCACCGAAGTGAGCGAGAAGGAGTCGGCCGCGCGCGATCGCGTCTCCTTCGGCATGATCGCATCCGGGGCCCTGCTGACATTGATCCTGGTCGGGGGCGCGATCGTCTACTTCACTGCGGGGGACGGTCCTGCGGTGGCGACGGCTCCGCCGCCACCTCAGGCGGCCGGTGGTACCGGCTTCGCCGATGCGGAGGTCGATCTGTTCGGCCGCCGGGTGGACATCCCGAACAACCCGGCCGGCCAACCGCTGGAACAGGATCCGGAACTGCAGCGGACTCCGGCCGATCCGGACTGGCTGACCGGGGCGCCCGCCGGGACCACGGATCCGTACGGCTGGCAACGGGTGTACGGTGCCTCGGTGCCGTTCTCCACCTCGGACGGCCCGGCCCGGATCGAGGACGGCCTGGCCGTGGGCTATGCCCACACGCCGCAGGGCGCGGCGCTGGCCGCCGCACAGATCACCTACCGACTCAACGCCCGACCGGCCGATCGCGACCTGTACGTGAACCAGGTCGACAGCACGCCGGCGCAGCTCGTCGCCTACGACCGGGCGCTCGGCAGCGACCGGCTGCCGGAGCAGCAGCCGGAGCGGGTGACCCGGTATCTGGTCGCTCCGGACGGCTTCAAGATCGACGACTACGCCGACGATATGGCGATCGTGCGGCTGGCCTCGCGCGGCCCGGTGGTCGACGGGCAGCAGCTCTATGCCGCGATGCGGCTGATCATGGTGTGGGAATCCGGGGATTGGCGGCTCAAGCCGACCACCTCGAACAATGCGCAGACCGAGTACGTGGAATCCCTAGCGGGGTGGACGACATGGTGATACCTGCGAACCATCGAAGGGGCCTGACGGTGCAGACGACTCAGACGATGCTGCAGCGGCTCGTCACGATCCTCGCGGTGATCTTCACCGTCATGATCGCGACGCCGACCGTTGCCTACGGCCAGACCTACGGGTTCGACGAAGCGTGCAACGAACTGCACGACACGCTCGACAGCGTAGCCATCCCCGGGGTCTCGCTCGGCGATGCCGCATCCGCGGTGTGCAAGGCGGGCAACGCCGCAGCGCATCCGGACCAGGCGGCCGAGGCGGTCAAGGACAAGGCCTGGGACTCGACCTTCGGCAGCGTGGTGGACTCGCTGATGAAGGGCCTCGGCGAGGCACTGATCCTCGCGCTGACCTTCTGGATGAAGGTGCCCAACGAGGTGGTCAGCGATTCCGGCGCGTTGTTCACCACGATCAACGACTACACCTATCAGGTCCAGATCCTGTTGCTGATCGCCTCGGTGATCATCACCGGTGCCCGATTGGCCGAGGCCAGACGCGGGGCCGCCATGAGTGAGGCGGCCGAATCGTTCCGGATGTTCGCGCGAGTCGTCTTCAGTTCCTGGATGCTCGGTGCGGTGATCGTCGCCGGTACCCGGGCCTCGGACCGGTTCTCCGAGTGGATCATCACCGACGCCACCGGCGGCAACGCCAAGGACATGGCCGAACTACTGGTGAAAACCAGCAAACTGCAGGCATTCTCACCGGGGCTGGTGCTGATCATCGCCATCGTGGGCATGCTGGGTGCGCTCGCCCAGATCGTCCTCGCGATCGTGCGTCAGGGCCTGCTGGTGGTCGCCGCCGGCGTGCTGCCACTGGCCGCGGCCGCCTCGGCGACCGGTACCGGCAAGCAGTCCTATCAGAAGCTGGTCGGCTGGATCATCGCGTTCATGCTGTGGAAACCGGTGGCTGCGATCGTCTACATGATCGCGTTCACCACCGCCGGGCATGTCGACAACCTCACCCCGGCCGGAGGCCTGCCCGCCGCCGAGGAAGCCCAGCGGATGCTGGTCGCCCTGGTGCTGATGTGCAGCGTCGCGTTCGTGCTCCCCGCCCTGATGCGGATGGTTGCACCGGCCGTCGCCACCGTCGGTACCGGCGGCTCCGGTCTGGTGATGGCCGGTGGCACCGCGGTCGGCGCGATGGCCCTGGGCGCGGTCGGGACGAAGGCGGTGAGCGCCCGGGCCGCCGCTGCCGGGCCGGGTAAGGCCGGGCATGTCGCGGCGACCGGATCCGGTCCCCGCCCGCCACGCCCACCCGGGGGCTCGGCCGGGCCACGCGGCGGTGGTACGCCGCCGTCGCCGCGGGGCGGCGGGCCCGGCGGTGCGCCACGGGGCGGCGGCGCTGCGGCGGTACCCTCCGGTGCGGCGCGCGCAGCAGGGCGCGTGGGCGCGGCCCGGGCCGCGGCCGATACCGCGAACCGAACCGATCAGGCGGCCGGGGACCTCGCGGGTGACCGGTGGGCCAACCGGGCGCCCGATCTCGGGAGGAGCACGATTCCGCGATGACGACACCGACCGATACCTACGAGCGGCGCTCGTACGGACTGTGGCAGAAGCCGCGCAGCGCAGGTCTGTTCGGCCTGCGCTGGGAAGAGACGGTCATCGGCTTCGTCGTGGTGATCACGGCGCTGATCTGTGCCATGGTCGGCGGGTTCACCTGGGGGCTGGTCGTCGGCGGCGTCGGAGTGCTGGTGATGCTGCCGCTGGTGTGGCGTACGGGTGGCCGTTCGGGATACGAGACGGGACTGATGATGTTCAACTGGATGCGCTCCCGGAGTCGCGGCGAGCATGTGTACCGGGGCGGCCGGTTCTCCCGGATCCCCGGTGGTTTCACCAAACTGCCCGGCCTGCTGGCGCCGTCGAAGCTCTACGAGGGTGTCGACGCCGGTGGATTCCACTTCGGGATGATCCACCTGCCGGCCTTCTCCCAGTACACCGTGGTGCTGCGGGCCTGGCCACAGGGACACGAGGCGGTGGACCAGCCGGTGATCGATCGCTGGGTCGCCGCCTGGGGCACCTTCCTGGCGTCGGTCGGCCAGACCAGCGATATCGTCGCCGTCGTCCCGGTGATCGATACGGTGCCCGAGACCGGAAACCGGCTGCTCACCGAGGTCTCCACCATCACCCGCCCCGAGGCGCCGGACCTGGCCCAGCAAGTGATGTACGAACTGGCCACCGAATTGCCCCAGGAACGGGTCCAATTGCTGCCCCGGGTGGCGATCACGTTCAAGGCGACCACCGCGGAACGGCGCAAGAACCCGGCCGAGGAAGCCGTCGAGATCGGCCGGCGGCTGCCCGGGATCTGTGCCGCGCTCGCGGAGGCCGGGGTGCGCGCCCAGCCGATGTCGGCCGACGAGGTGATCTCGTTCATCCGGCGCAGTTACGATCCGGCGGCCCAGGCCGACCTGGAGGTTGCTGCCGGGGAGCCCACCGGGCACGGGCTGGGCTGGGACGACGCCGGTCCGGTCTCCTACGACGAGAAATGGGATCACCTGATCCACGACGGCGCCCGGTCGGTCACCTGGGAGATGGACGCGGCACCGGAGGGCGCCGTCGACGAACGGGTGCTGCAGCGGCTGCTGGCACCGAATCCCGAAGTGCCGCGCAAGCGGATCGCCATCGTGTACCGGCCGCATTCGGCAGCCGACGCCGCCGAGATCGTCGACGACGACTTCAAGAACGCCCTGGTCGCGCAGCAGAGCGAGCGGGGCGTGGTCTCCGCGGCGGCCACCCTCCGGGTCGGCGCCACCCAGCAGGCCCGCGAGGAGCAGGCCCGGGGCCACGGCGTGACCCGGTTCGGAGCATTGGTGACCATCACCGAGCCGCTGCGTGGTGACACGCCGCGGATCGAGGCGATCACCCGGGATCTGTCCACGCAGGCACGGTTGAAGATCCGGCGATGCTACCGCTACCAGTCGGCGGCCTTCGCCGCCTCACTGGGCTGCGGTGTCATCCTGCCGGAACACGCGACGGTGCCGAAGGCACTGGCGGGATGAGGCAATCATGGGACGTGACCGCACCACCGGCGACGACGCCGATCCGCTGCTGCCCGAACTCGATCTGGTTCCGGTGCACCGCCCGCCCCGGATCCGGGGGGAACGGGAGCCCCGGCCGGTGCGGAGTTCGGCGCGCGTGAGCGGCGACGAACGCGTCGGCCTGGACAAGCGCACCGAGCGGGAGCGCCGTACGCCCCGGGACAACGACCGCCGGACCCGCGCCGCGGCGGCACCGCCCGACCGGGGCCGCGGCGAACATGCACCACGCCGCCGCCCGGACCGCGGCGAGCGCAGCGGCGCGCCCCGGGAAGGGGAACGCCGGGTCCGCGGGGACGGGCCGGATCGGCCGAAGGCCGGAAAACCACGCCCGGCCGGGAATCGCAGACCACCCCGCGCCGCCCGGGCCGATACCGCCGCCGACCGGGCGATGGGTACCGGTGCGGCAGCGCGGGCACCGAAACCCGCTGCCCGGCAGACCCGGTCCGGGCCCCGGCTGCTGGAGCCGGCCGAGCGCAGCCGCTACGAGCAGATCGCCCGGGAGCAGTCCGGATTGCGGGCGGCCTGGGCCACGTTCCGGCTGCACACCGACGACCTGCGGCGGCGCAATGCCGAATCCCGGGTGCAGGCAGTGGTCGAGGACGGTTTCGACCGCACCACCGCCGAACTCACCGACCTCGGGTACGCGGGACCGGGTGGCGGACGGATGAACGTCGTCGGGCGGCCGGTCGAGTACCGGGCCACCACCGCCCAGGTCGCGGGCCTGTGGCCCTGGTCGGTCGGAGCCGGTGCACCGTTGATCGGGACCCCGCTGGGATCGCATCTGCACACCGGCGCCCCGGTCTGCTTCGACCCGATGAACTGGTTCATGCGGGGCAGCTTCATTACCGCACCCAGCCTGTTCGTCCTCGGGCTCAACGGTTTCGGCAAATCGTCACTGGTCCGCCGGATCGTGCTCGGCGGCGTTGCCCAGGGCATCACCCCGTTGATGCTGGCCGACGTCAAACCCGACTACCGGCAACTGGTGGAACTCGTCGGCGGGCAGGTGATCGATCTCGGCTACGGGCACGGCAAGCTCAACCCCCTGGCTGCCGGAGTGCTCGGTGCCGTCGTGCCCCGCCTCGACCATCTGCCCGCCCTGCAGCAACAGGTGCTGCAGGACCTGCGGGCCCGGCAGGTCACCCTGATCGCCGGGCTGGTGGAACTGGTACGCGGCGAACGGGTCCGCGACTTCGAGGAGACGCTGATCGCCACCGCGCTGCGGATTCTCTACCTGCCGGACCGGGGGTTCACTCCGGACCGGCCGCCGATCATGGCCGATCTGCTCGAGGTGATCGTCGCCGGTGGCGACGAGCTCATGCTGGATGCCGGCGCCGACGACGAAACCGAATACCAGCTGGCGATCAAGGAACTGCGCCGATCGCTGCGCGCGCTGACCCAGGGACCGTTCGGTGCGGTGTTCAACGGGCAGACGACAGTGCCCATCGACACCGACTCCGTCGCCGTGTGCATCGACGTATCGCATGTGCCCTCCGGCGACAAGAAACTCAAGGCCGCGGTGATGCTCGCCTGCTGGGCCGACGGTTTCGCGTCCGTGGAAGCGGCACATGTGCTCGCCGATGCCGAATTGGGGCCGCAACGCTACTTCCAGGTGGTGATGGACGAGCTGTGGCAGGTGCTCGGGCTGGGTGACTTCATGGTCGACCGGGTCAACGAACTGACCCGCCTGCAGCGATCCATCGCGACCGCTCTGATCATGATCAGCCACACCATCAAGGACCTGCAGGCACTGGGCTCGGATGCGGCGATCGCCAAGGCGCTCGGCTTCCTGGAACGGGCCCGCGCCAAGATCTTCGGGGCACTGCCCGCCGAGGAGATCAACCGGCTCGACAGTACGGTGCCGTTCACCTCCGCCGAGCAGGAAATGGTCACCAGCTGGTCGGCGCCGCAGGCACTCACCGGTGAGGCCCTGCGGCCCGGTCAGCAGCGCCCGGCGCCGCCCGGCACCGGCAAGTTCCTGCTCAAGATCGGTGAGGACCGCCGGCCCGGGATCCCGTTCCACATGGAGTTCACCTTGTCCGAGAGGGAAAGTGGCATCCACGAGACGAATCAGCGGTTCAGCGAGTTCACCGGCCCGGCGACGGCCGCCGGGGAACCGGCCGGTGCCGACGGGAGCGGATCATGAGCACACCGCCGGGATCCTCGACCGGGAGGTGGCGCCGATGATGCCGCACCGGCCCTACCGGAAGGTCTCGCCCGAGGTGCGCCGGGCCGCGGTCGAACAGGTGCTGGCCCTCGCCGGGAAGCTGCGCAGCGAATCCGAGGCGTGCCGGGTGGTGGCCGAGCAGATCGGGGTGCACACCAACTCCGTACGCAATTGGGTGCGGGCCGCCGAGGGCCCCAGCCTGGACCGGATGGATGCCGCGGCCCTGCGCCGCAAGGTGGCCGTGCTCCAGGAACAACTGGCCGCCGCAGCCGAGATGAACCGGACTCTCGCGGACACCCTCAACGACGCCCGGCGCCGGACGTGAAGGGAGTCCGGTGACGGCCCGGTCGCTACTCACCCTGGCGCTCACGGTGACGCTGGGGTTGCTGGCATTGGTCGTGGTCGTGGTGCTCCCGTCCGTGGACGAATCGTGTACGGACACCGATATCTTCGATGCGCCACCGCCGACCCTGCCGCCGCTGGGCGGCTACGCGCCGGGGGACCGGGCCGCCGCCGACGCGCCGGCGCCGGAGATCTCGGCGAATCCGTCGCTGGCGGCCGGTACCGGGCCGATCGAACGGACGCTGCCGCTCGAGGCGGGCACCTTCACCGTCTCCGACGGCTTCGGCACCCGCGGCGGACGGCACCTCGGGGTCGACTTCGCGGCCGCCGACGGCACCACCATCTACTCGGTGTCCGACGGCCGGGTCGTGGCGGCCGGTCCGGCCTCCGGTTTCGGGAACTGGATCGTCGTCGATTCGGTGGACGTGAACGGCCGGGCCTTCTCCGCGGTGTACGGGCACATGTGGGAGCACGGCGTCCGGGTGCGGGCCGGTCAGCAGGTGCGGGCCGGCCAGCCGATCGGCACCGTCGGTTCGGCCGGCCAGTCCACCGGTCCGCACCTGCATTTCGAGATCGTCCCCGGCGGGCGGTTCACCGGTGGCCGCCAGATCGACCCGCTGCCGTGGCTGGACGGCGCACCGACCCCGGATGTGGGCGGCGCCCGGGCCTTCTCGTCGGACCCGCGATGCGTCCGCGGTTTCGGCAGTGCCGGTGGTGCGCTCGCCGACGGTACGGTGCCGCCCGAACTCGAGATCTGGTACCGCCGCGCGGGAACCGTCTGCCCCGAGATCACCTCGTCCCTGCTCGCCGCGCAGGGCAGGCAGGAGTCCGGATTCCGGCGCGGGCTCACCTCACCCGCCGGGGCCCAGGGCCTGGCCCAGTTCCTGCCGGGCACCGCCGCGAGCATCGATCCGGCCGACGGCCGGCCCTATGTCATCGACGCCGACGGCAACGGCACCGCCAGCGTATGGGACGACGGCGACGCCATCATCGGCCAGGCCCGCTATATGTGCGCCATCGCCGCGAAGGTCGCCGGCTGGATCGAACAGGGGCGGGTCTCCGGTGATCCCACCGCCCTGACCCTCGCGGCCTACAACGCGGGCGAAGGAGCGGTGCTGGCCTCCGGTGGGATGCCGAACCAGTACGCCGCGCACTACTCCGAGACCCGGCCCTATGTGGCGAACATCCTGGCGATGGAGCCGCGCTACCGCGCGCCCGGCGCCCAGGGCCGGTTCGTTCCGGAGGCCGACGGGGCGGACGGCAGCCAGATCGCTGCGGCAGCCCGCGATTGGCTGGGTACCCCGTATGTATGGGGCGGCGGTGGTCCGCAGGGGCCGACCGACGGCGGGTTCGACGCCGCGGGGCTGACCGCCGCGGCGGTGTTCCGCGCCTCGTCCGGTGAGATCGACCTGCCGCGGACCGCCGAACAGCAATGGGAGGCCGGGATCGAGGTGCCGATCGGCCGGGCTGCGGCCGGTGACCTGGTGTTCAGCGATTTCGGTCCGCGCGGTCCGGCCGTCGTGGGCATCCACGCCGGAGACGGGACGATGATCCAGGCGGTTCCGGCGCGCACTGGCGCGGGTGGTGGGGTGCAGCAGGTCCCGGTCCCCGGCGACGCACGAGCGAGGAGGGTGCTGTGATCCGGCGACGGCGGCCGCACCGGTGGATAACCTGGAGGAACAGGGTTTCGGATGCGGCGGACGATCGAGGGAGGTCGGCCTCGTGGTACGCGGTCGGTGCGGTGACGGTCGGTGCGATCGTGCTGACCGGTTGCGGTGGTGGCCCGGAATCCGGCGGGGCACTGCCGACGGCGCCGAGTACCGTCCGGCAGCTGGAGGCGGCGCCGGCGCCGGACCCGACGACCCCGGACGGGGTGGCAGTCGCCGCGATCCGCGAGGTCTTCACCTGGACCCCGGCGACGGAGCAGCCCGGCGATTCCCTGGAGCGGGCCCGGAAATGGCTGGGTCCGAGTCTGATCCGGGTCGTCGACGAATCGTCCGAGGCCGGTGGTCCCGGGGCGTCGCTGCAGTGGGCGGACTGGGCCCGCAACGGCGCGGAGGTCGAAGCGTTCACGTTCGCGGCGGGGGAGCAGCCGGAAACCGCCCCCGGCGCCGAGGTCGCGCAGTACAAGATCGGTGTCGAACAGACCGTGGTGTACCCGGACGGCCGGCGCGTGCCACTGAACCCCAGCACGGTCATCGCGACCGTGGTGCACACCCCGGACGGCTGGCGGCTCGACGGATTCCGTTGAGCAGACCCGTCCCCAACGATCGACGTCCACACAGGAGGCGCAGGTGGCGAAGAAGAAGGTGAAGGACCCGGCCGCGGTCGGCCCGGATATCGGCCTGTGGGCGATCGGCATCGGGTTCGCAATGCTCGCGTTGACATGGGTGGCGCTGCACGTCGGGAACTCGTTCGCGGTGGTACCGCAGGACATGCCGATCAACCCGATCGCGATAGTCGTCGGCTTCGTCCGCGGCGAACTGCACTGGCCCAGCGGTGCCACCGTGATCATCCTGGCCGCGGTGCTGATCGTGGTGTCCGCCTTGCTGATCCGGCGGCGCCGACAGGTGGCCAAGCTCAAGGGCCGGCTGTCGATCGACGACAAGGCCGACCATATGGGCAGCGGGGGCGCCATCTCGGCGCTCACCGCCGCCGGCGCCGGCGAGAAAGCCGGACAGCTCGGGCTGAAACTGGGGGACGGCATGTCGCCCGGCGTCCCGATCGGTGTCGGCGTCGCCGACGGCATCATGCTGTACGGCTCCTACGAGGATCTGCACCTCGACATCTGGGGGCCGCGCCAGGGCAAGTCGACCTCCCGGGTGATCCCGGCGATCCTCACCGCGGTCGGTCCGGTGCTGACCACCTCGAACAAGCGGGACGTGGTCGACGCGACCCGGGATGTGCAGGAGGCCAAGGGCAGTCCGACCTTCGTGTTCGATCCGCAGCAGGTGGCCGGGGAACATCCGCGGTGGTACTGGGATCCGCTGGGCTGGGTCGACCCGCGGCTCGACGGCTGTGAGATGCGGGCGGCGCGGTTGGCCGGGCATTTCGCCGACGCCGACAACACCGGGGACGCCAAGACGGACTCCTTCTTCGATCCCGAGGCCGAGGACCTGCTCGCCGGTCTGTTCCTCGCCGCGGCGGTCGCGGGGAAGCCGATCACCCAGGTGTGGGAGTGGGTGACCAATCCACAGGACCAGGAGCCCGTCGAACTGCTGCGTGCGGTGCGGCTGCCCGGCACCAGCAAAGGCAAGTACGACATGGTGGCCTCCGGCCTCGCCATGCAGTACAACGCCGACGAACGCACCCGCAGCGGCATCTTCGGCACCGCCAAGAAGATGGTGCGCTGCTTGCAGCTGTCCAATGTGCATCCCTGGATCACCCCGGACGAGCACAACTCCCGGCTCCAGTTCGACGAGATGGAGTTCCTGGACCGCAAGGGCACGCTGTACTGCCTGTCCTTGGAAGGTCGCGGTTCGGCGGCGCCACTGGTCAGCGCGCTCACCGAAGCGGTCATCGACGTCGCCATGCGCAAGGCGTCGATGTCCACGGGCGGGCGGTTGCCGTTGCCGCTGCTGGCCGTGCTCGACGAGGCCGCCAATGTGGTGCGCTGGAAGGATCTGCCCAAGCAGTACAGCCACTTCGGATCCCGCGGCATCGTGGTGATGACGGTGCTGCAGTCCTGGGCACAGGGCGCCCGGTGCTGGGGCGAGGACGGGATGAGCGCGCTGTGGTCGGCGGCCAATATCAAGGTGCTGGGCAGCGGCGTCGACGATATGGCGTTCCTGCGGGATCGCTCCGAGGCCATCGGCGAATACGATGTGGTGTCCTCGTCGGTGTCCGAATCGTCGGGGGGTAAGAGCTACTCGCGGTCGCTGGGGTCGTCCAAGACGTTCACCGCGCAGGCCCTGGCGACGCTGCCGCGGGGCCGCGCCGTGGTGTTCACTTCCGGGCAGCCCGCCGTGCTGGTCCGGACGGTGCCGTGGTGGGAGACCGCCTACAAGGACCGCGTCCAGCGGTCCATCGAGAACAACGACCCGACCCGCAAGACCCGGGTCGACGATCTGATCGGGGTATCCGTCATCGCCCCGCGTACCGAACCGCCCGCGGCCGGTCCCGGGCACGTAGAGGAGGTTGAGCCGCTGTGACCGACCATGACGATCGGGACCATCAGCCCGTCACCGACCCGACGCAGATCGAATCGGTTGTCGACTTCGTCGAGAAGTACCTGGTGCAACTGTATCGCCGGCAGGTGACCGATCTCAGCGACACCGTGTGGTGCCCGGAATGGTGGCGGCATCCGGAGGCGGTTGCCCGGCTCGATGCCCTGTGGCGGGCCTGGCAGCACCTCCGGATGGACAGTGCGACCGGACTGAGCGTGTGGTTCCTCGACCACGCCGATCCGCATATGGCGAAACTGTTCGATCCGCGGGGGCCGTTCAAGTACTGCAGTGTCCGGAACGGGCACAAGTCGATGCTCGACCCGCTACCGGTCCGTGAGCCCGAACCCGTCTTCCTCGAGCGAATCCTCGAAGTCGACTGACCGTGAGCCGGGCCGCCGATCGGTCGGCCCGGCTCAGCGGCTGCGTTCCTGGCCGCGCCCGTCGATACCGCGGCCACGGCTCTTCACGGCCCGCTCGGCGGCTTCCTTTGCCCGCGCTGCTTCTTCGGCCGGCAGTCCCTGGCCCATCTCCATCAGCATCCGGACCGAGGTGAGTTCGGGCGTGACCCCGGCGCGGGCCAGATGGGCGGCGATCGCGGACCGGCGCTCCGGCGAGTCGTAGCGCATCGCCGGCGCCTCGGTCTTGACCGCCGTCGCGACCCCGCCACCCGCGGCGAACGGCGAGGACGGATCCTTGGTGAGGCTGATTCCGCGCTGTTCTCGGGATTTTCCGGTCCCGGACGCGGTCGGTACCGGGTCCGACATCATCCGGCCCAATTCGGCGTTCCGCGGGTCCTTGGACTTGGATTGCCGGGCTTCGCGGACCTGTTGCTCGCGCGCTTCTTTCCGTTGCGCCTCCACGACCTTGGCCCGCATCTCGGCTTCCTTCTGGCCGCGTTCCCGTGACTTCAAGGCGACCAGGGTCGCCATCTGCAGCATGGTCCGCGCCAGGTTGGCGGTTTCGCTGCCGATGTCGTCGAGTTCTGCCATGAGTGCTCCCCGATGCCGCAGTGGTTGCTCGGTTCGAGATTACTCCGATGTGCGCGCAACGTCGCGTTTGTCCGCGGGCCGGTCTCCGTGGTGGGTGGTCCCGGCCCGCGGGGGACCGGGACCACCGGATCAGCCCACCCGGGCCGCGGTGATCTCGACCGGAAGAGCCGGTGCCATGCCCTGCGGATCGGCCGGATCGACACCGGCGGCGCCGACCTTGTCCAGAACGCCGAGGCCGGCCTCGTCGATGGTGCCGAAAATGGTGTACTGCGGCGGCAGCGTGGTGTCGCCGAAGACCAGGAAGAACTGGCTGCCGTTGGTGTCGGGGCCGGAGTTCGCCATTGCGACGATGCCGCGCTCGTAGTTGATCGGCTCGTCGACCGCCGGATCGTCGGCGGCGTACTGGTCCTTGGGGTACTCGTCCGCAAAGCTGTAGCCGGGGCCGCCGGTGCCGGTGGCCGTGGGATCACCACACTGCAGGATCGACATCCCGGGACCGGCGACCAGGCGGTGACAGCTGGTGTCGTCGAAGAAGCCCTGTTCGGCCAGGCTGACGAAACTGTTCACGGTGCAGGGCGATTCGGCATTGTTCAGGGTCAGGCCGATCGCGCCCTCGCCGGTCTCCAGGGTGACCGTGGCAGGTGCGGCGTCCGGCCCGCTGGGTACCTGGGTCCGGCCGGGCGGGTTCACCGGTTTCGACGGCTCACCGCTCACGTTGTAGGTGCAGTCGACGGTGGCGGGCTTCGGGACCGCCACGGGTGCGCCCGCGGCGGTGAGCTCGGCTTCCTCGACCGGGCTGGTGGTGGACGGCGTCGCCGTTGTGGATTCGGATTCCCGGCCCTCGGTCAGGAAGTACACCCCGGCGATCGCGGCGGCGACGACCACGACCCCGAGTGCCGAACCGGCGATCGTGAGGCGCTTGCGCTTACGCTCCTGTTCGGCCCGCTTCTCCAGCCGGCGTTCCAGCTTGCGTTTCGCCGCTGCCCGCCGCTGCTCGTTGGTCGGCACTCCAGAATCCTCCCGTGTCGAAACTGTCCGGCACCGAGTGTGCCATCCCTGGAGGCTACTGTGCGGACCGCGGCAGCCGCGGCGTCGATGCGGAAGCCGATCCGGGGGACAGGGGATACCGGTTGGACTCGGCGTGCCCCGGTGGGGGAAACTGGATGATCGTGACCAAGACGAGCAGCTTCACCGCCCCGAAAGGGGTCCCGGACTATGTGCCCCCCGGCTCGGCCGAGTTCGTCGCGGTGCGCGACGGCCTGATCCGCGCCGCCCGAACCGCCGGGTACGGGCATATCGAGCTGCCGGTCTTCGAATCCACCGCGCTGTTCGCCCGCGGGGTGGGCGAATCCACCGATGTGGTGAGCAAGGAGATGTGGACCTTCGCCGATCGCAACGGTGAGAGCTTCACCCTGCGGCCGGAAGGCACCGCGGGGGTGATGCGCGCGGTCATCCAGCACGGCCTGGACAAGAGCGGTCAGCTGCCGATCAAACTCAGCTACGCCGGGCCGTTCTTCCGGTACGAACGCCCGCAGGCCGGTCGCTACCGGCAGTTGCAGCAGGTCGGGGTGGAAGCGATCGGCGTCGACGACCCGGCGCTGGACGCCGAGGTCATCGCGATCGCCGACGCCGGGTTCCGCGGCCTCGGCCTGGACGGGTTCCGGCTGGAGATCACCTCGCTCGGCGACGAGACCTGTCGGCCG
Source organism: Nocardia sp. KT25-26 (assembly GCF_056627695.1). Lineage (NCBI taxonomy): Bacteria > Bacillati > Actinomycetota > Actinomycetes > Mycobacteriales > Nocardiaceae > Nocardia > Nocardia sp. KT25-26. The sequence continues at coordinate 2,347,035 of NZ_CM152813.1, forward strand.
CAGTACCGGGAGCTGCTGCAGGACTTCCTGCTGAAACTGCCCCTGGACGCCGAAACCCAGCGCCGGGCCCGGATCAACCCGCTGCGCGTGCTCGACGACAAGCGGCCGGAGGTGCGCGAGCTGACCGCGGACGCGCCGTTGATGATCGACCACCTGTCCGAATCGGCCAAAACGCACTTCGAGCAGGTGCTGGGCCACCTCGACGCGCTCGGCGTGCCGTATGTGGTGAACCCGCGCATGGTGCGCGGCCTCGACTACTACACCAAGACCACCTTCGAATTCGTGCACGACGGACTGGGTGCGCAGTCCGGGATCGGCGGCGGCGGCCGCTACGACGGCCTGATGGCGGAGCTGGGTGGCCAGGCGCTGTCCGGGATCGGGTTCGGCATCGGCGTCGACCGGACGGTACTCGCGCTGCAGAAGGAGGGGCGCACGGCCGCCGACCCGGCCCGCTGCCAGGTGTTCGGGGTTCCGCTCGGGGACGCGGCGAAACAGCACCTGGTGGTGCTGGCCGGGCAGCTGCGGGCGGCGGGTGTCCGGGTCGATCTGGCCTACGGCGGCCGGGGCGTGAAGGGGGCGATGAAGGCGGCGGATCGTTCCGGCGCCCGTTTCACCCTGGTCCTCGGCGACCGCGACCTGGCCGAGCACACCATCGGCGTCAAGGACATGTCGACCGGCGATCAGCGGCAGCTGCCGCTCGGTGAGGTCGTCGGCGTCCTGCGCACCGAACTGGACGCCTGAGGGAGCCTATCGGCGCGAGTCCGCGCCGATCCGGGCAGAGAGGGAACGGTGGACGTGGAGCAGGGCAGGCCGGAGCCGCCGGCCGACGTCGGGATCGACCTGGTGGCGCCGGAGACGTTCGCTCCGGTGCTGCGCCGGGTCGCCGGTATCGCGGCCGGAATCGGTATCGCGGCCGGGCTGCTGGCCGCGTTGTGGCTGAGCTGGTGGGCCGCACTGAGCATCGGAGTCGTGGTCGGGCTGCCGACCGTGCTGTACACGATCGCGGTCCGGCGCCGCCGGTTGTGGCTGCGCGGGACCACATTGCATGCGCGCACCGTCTTCGGTGAGCACACTCTCGACGTGGCGGCGGTGGCCGGCGCCGAATTGCTGGTGTTCCCGGGGCGGTTGAGCCGGGTGGTGCTGCGGCTGACCGGCGGCTCCGGCGACGGGCGGACCCGGCTGGTCCCGGTGGCCATGTACACCGACAGTGGCAGCGGCCGGGAGCTGCATCCACTCGGCCTGCGCCGGCTCGCCGATGCGCTGGCCGCCGGGCAGCTCGCCGCGGCGGCGGTGCTGTCGGAGGTGCTGGTGCAGCAGTTGCGGGCGGAGGCGCGGGACGCCGGACTGGCCGAACGACCGCTGTACCGCGCCGTACAGCAGGCGCGTTCGCGGGATGCGGTGTCACCGGTGGTGCTGACCGACAGCGACGTCGCCGGGCTGGCCTGAGTACGCACCGCGAGGGATCGAAAAGCGAATCGGCCCCGGGCCGCTGCAGCGGGCCGGGGCCGATCTTCGTATCAGGGCCGTTCAGAAACGGTCGCTCTCGTCGCGCAGCTCATCATTGGGTGTGGTGCCGATGACATCCGGGGTCGCCTCACCGAGCGGGCCGGTGAGATCGTTCTCTCCGGTGCGGTTCTGGTGCGGTTGCACCGAGCGGGCATGTTCCTCGTCGTTGTTGCCGCGCTGGCCGGCGCCGGCCGCACCCGGGCCGCCGCCCATATAGCCGCCGGGTCCGCCGACCCCGGCGGGAGTGGTGCCCATCGGCATCCCGCCGCGCATCATCGGTGCGCCCCCCGGGCCGCCCGGCATCGAGGAGCCCGCACCCGGGACGCCCGGTGCGCCGGTACCCGACAGACCGGGTGTACCGATGCCCGGCGATCCGCCACCCGGCGAGCCGAGCCCGCCGGGGCTGCCGAGCCCGCTCGGCCCGCCGGGGGTACCGAGGGGCCCCAGGCCCGCGGGCGTGGTCGTGGTACCGACCCCGGCGGGGGAGGTGTTCAGACCGGCCGGGGAGGTCGAGGTGCCGGTGCCGTCACCGGACATCATCTCCTTTGCCTGCGCCAGCACCGGTTCGCCGATGTTCTGTGCAGCCGCCTGGGCCACTTCCTGCGGTGCCGGTAGACCGCTCTGGCCGAGGAGCTGCCCGACGGCGCCGTTCAGCTCGGCGGTGTGCCCGGCCAGCGAGCCACGGGTGGCGTTGACGACGGACACACCCTGGCCGAGATGTTCGGTCGCGGAGGTCATGAGCGCGACCTGGGTCGGCGGCAGCATGATCGCCGGAGCCATGGCCACGGCCTGCGTGGCGAACGAGGTCGCGATCCCGGCCAGCTGCAGATTGCCCTGCTGGACGACCGCGGCGGCCCGCTGAGTGATCTCGGCGATGTCGACACCACGCTGACTGGTTTCCTCGCCCTGTACCCGGGTCTGCCGGCTCTCCTCCTGTGCGGCGTCGGCGGCGGCGCCTTCCCAGGACTGCATCGCCGTCTGGATGCCGCCCTCGGCGACGGTCATCGCCATATCGATCACCCCCGAGGCATGGCTCAGGATCGCCGTGGGATCGAGCGCACCCAGCACCCCGGTGCCGAAGCTGTTGAGCAGCTCCAGGATCGGTTGCAGCAGGACATCGACACCCGGCAGTCCGGGTACCGCCGCGCCGCTGAGCAGTGCGGCCACCGGGTCGGCAGGAAGTTCGGGGAGTTCCGGCAGCATCGGTGCCGCCGGAGCCGATGCGGGCGCGGCACCGGCGGCCGCAGCCGTTCCGCCGCCGGCACCGCCGAGCAGTCCGTCGGTTGCTTGACGGGCGCCGTCGAGGACTCCCTGCGCCCCGTCCAGTGCCGGTGCGATGGCGCCGTGCAGTGCGTCACCTGCCGAGTCCAGGACTCCGTCGGGTGCCGGGAGGCCGCCCAGCGGGTCCTCCGGGGCGCCACCGCCGAGCCCACCGAGCCCGGCCGGTGACCCGGCGAGCCCGGGCTGCTGATCCTCGGTGGCCTTGCGCGCGAAGACCAGTTCCGGGGCCTCGGCCGGCTCCACGTCCTCGGGGAGCTGCATCAGCGGGACATCGATGATCGCCTGCTGCGCGAGCTCGGTATCGGCCGGAGCCGCACCGGAAAGGGGTGCGTCGGCGGCCGGTTGTGCGGCCGCGGGCGGCGCGATGACGCCGAGATCTCCCGAGTCGATCGGCCTCACACCGCACCCCCGGTGATCTCGGCCGCCTTGGCGGCGATATCGCCGGCGAAGGCGACGTCCTCCACCTCGTACCTGCTGGCCGCCGCGAACGCCCCCTCGGAGAGTTTCGCGTACCGGGCGGACAGGTCGTTCATATCCTTGGCCTGCAGCACCTGCGCGGCCGCGAACGACAGTAGATAGTCGGCGCCGATCAGGCCGAACACCGGCGTCATGGCGGTGATGTTGCCGACGACGTCGAGATTCGCGACTCCGGCGATCTCGGCCGCGACCCCGCCGTTCGTCGAGCCGAGTGCGGCGATCGCCGCGGGATCTGCCCGGAGATGATCACTCATCGAGTGGCCCCCCAATCGTTGTGAACGGTGACGTGTGCACACCGGCAGCCGCGAAACTCCCGTCGCGGGTGCGCAGTCCGTGCACGCGCTAAATATAGCCGACCACTCCGACGCTTTCGAGCGCCCGGGACCGACCCGGGCCGAATGCGCGACAAACTAGAACATGTTCTATATTCTCGGGTCATGAAGGTCGCAGTGACCGGCGCCGCCGGCTACCTCGGAACCAATCTGATCCCCGCGCTGCTCATGGAGGGCCACGAGGTCGTCGCCGTCGACCGGGTGCGCCCCGGGGTGGCCGACGAGCCCGGGGTCACCTGGGTCGAGGGCGACGTCCTCGATTCGGACGGCATGCGTACCGCGTTCGCCGGTGCCGAGGTGGTATTCCACCTGGTGGCGCTGATCACCCTGGCCGAGCACAACGATGTGGCCTGGCGGGTGAACACCGAGGGGGTGCGGATCGCCGCGGAGGCCGCCCTGGCCGCCGGGGTGCGCCGGTTCGTGCACACCAGTTCGATCCATGCCTTCGACCAGTACCGCAGCGGCGGCCGGATCGACGAGAACGCCCGCCGCTCCGACGATCCGTCGCTGCCCGTCTACGACCGGTCCAAATGGGCGGGGGAGCAGGAGTTGCGCACGGTCGTCGAGCGCGGTCTGGACGCGGTGATCTGCAATCCCACCGGTGTCTTCGGTCCGGTCGACCTGCGTGGTCGGCTGTCCCGGATCAACCGCACGGTCGCCGACTGCGCCAAGGGGCGGGTGCCGATCACCATCGGCGGTGGCTTCGACCTCGTCGATGTGCGTGATGTGGCCGCCGGGCTGATCCTGGCCGCCGAACACGGTCGCACCGGGGAGAACTATCTGCTGGGCGGCACCATGACGCCGATGCTGGACCTGTGTCGGCGGGCGGCCGAACATGCGGGTGTACGTGGCGCCCGGTTCGCGATCCCGCCCAAGGTGATCGGGGCGATGTTGCCGGTGCTGGAGCCGGTCGGCCGGCGATTCGGCGTGGATGCGCTGTCCAAGGCCGCGCTCGGTGCCCTGATCTCGGCTCCGGAAGTCGATCACGGCAAGGCCGAACGCGAACTCGGCTACCGGCCCCGTCCGGTGGACCGTTCGATCACCGAGCTCGTCGACTTCCTGCTCGAGCCGGTGCCCGCGTGACCGTGCTGCACTGCCCGGCTGCTTGACACCTGTTCGAACGCATGTTCGACTGATGGGGTGCGGTGGCGGAACCAGGCCCTGGATGCCGACGACGGAGCCCTGCCCGGCCTGGAGCGGGCCGGGCTGGTCCGCACGGTCCGTACCCCGGAGTTCGACGGGATCACCTTCCACGAGGTGCTGTGCAAGAGCGCCCTCAATCGGGTCCCCGAGGGTTCGGGGCTGCCGTTTCGCTGGACGGTCAACCCGATGCGGGGCTGTACCCATGCTTGCCGCTACTGTTTCGCACGCGGCAGCCACGAATATCTGGGACTCGACGCCGGTGCCGATTTCGATTCCCGAATCGTGGTGAAGACCAATGTTGCCGCGGTACTGCGCCGGGAGCTGGCACGGCGATCCTGGCGCCGTGAACCGGTCGCGCTCGGTACCAACACCGATCCGTATCAGCGGGCAGAGGGGCGGTACCGGCTGATGCCCGGCATCATCGCCGCACTCGCGGAATCGGGGACGGGCTTCTCGATCCTCACCAAGGGGCCGCTGCTGCGCCGGGATCTGCCCCTGCTCACGGCGGCCGCCCGGCAGGTGCCGGTCCGGCTCGCGGTATCCATCGCGATCGCCGACCCGGAGCTGCACCGCAGCCTGGAACCCGGAACCCCGCCGCCGGGCTCGCGCCTGGCGCTGGTCCGCGCCCTGGCCGACGCGGGATTCGACGTTCATGTGATGGTCGCACCGGTGATCCCGTGCCTCACCGACGGCCGCGCACACCTGACCGGACTGTTCGGCGATATCGCGGCGGCCGGCGCCACGAGTGCGGTGGCTTTCCCGATGCATCTGCGGGGCAGTACCCGCGGCTGGTTCCTGACCTGGCTCGGCGCCGAACACCCGGCGCTGCTGCGCCGCTATCGCCGGATCTACGGCCACGGACCGAACGTCGCACCCGAATACGCGGCCTGGCTGCGGGAACGGGTCGACCCGCTGCTCGACGAGTTCGGCCTGCGCGGCCGGCCCGCCGTACCGTCGGCACCCGGTCCGCTCCGCACGGCTGCGCTGGATCGGCAGCTCGCTTTGTTCGGCTGACCCACCGATCGCCGGGCCGGGCGCATCATGAGGGAATGGACGACAACCAGCGGTCCATTGCCCGGCCGCGGGCCCGGCGTGGACGGTGGACATCGTTCGTGGCCCCGGAACCGGAACCCGGCCGGCCCGTACGCGGCCTGCACGAGGAAGGCAATCCGGCCCATCGCGCTCGGATCGAACACGACCGCGACACGCTGCTGGTCCACATCAGTGACGAGGACGGACACGGCTGGACGACCCCGGCGATCGACCGGGCCACCCGCGGCTGGGCGGTGGCGCAGCGCGACACCCAGGCCGAGGCCGCGGCACAGGCCTACCGGCTGCTCTATCCGAGCTGATGCGTCAGCCGTCCTCCTCGAACCCGTCGACCAGCTGCCGGTACAGGTCGGTGAAGCGTTCCCGGTGCTCCTGCTGGTCCTCGCTCAGGCCGGCGACCTCGTCCGGCCCGTACATGATCAGGTGGACATCGGCGGCGGGGTCGGCGCCCATCAGGTCGATGAGCCGGGCGCCCTCGCCGGTGCGTGACGGCAGCCCGAGGTCGGCGTCGGCGAGCGCTTTCGTTTCCTTGCGGGCTGCCGTCAGCACCTTGCCGGGAACGGTTCCGGCGATCTCCTCGGGCGCCCGGTCCGGCTTCCGGTCCGCATCGGCGGCATCGGGCCGGTACACGGCGGTGCCGTCGGGATAGACCTGCAGCACCGGCCGCAGGTCGGTGCGCTGCTGCCAGCCGCCGGGGAAGGTGGTCAGCGTGAACAGCGGCAGGTCCGCCGGCTCGGACTGTGCGGTACCGCCGGCCAGGGTCGCGGGCAGTACGACGGCGCAGGCGAGCAGGGCCGGCAGGGGTGATCGCATCGGATTCCTCGGATCGGGGGCAACGGTCGGGCGGCCGGCGGACCGGCACATCGCGGTCAGCGTAGGCCGGCCGGATTGTTCAGATCGGGTGCCGAGTAGGTGTCGCAGGCGGCCACCGATCCGGTGCGGTAGCCGGTCAGGAACCACTTCTGCCGCTGTTCCGAGGATCCGTGGGTCCAGGCTTCCGGGTTCACCCGGCCCTGCGCGGACTGCTGGATCCGGTCGTCGCCGACCGCCGAAGCAGCCGAGAGCGCGTCCCGGATATCGGACTCCGACAGCGGCGCGAGGAACGGGCGGTCGCTGCCCGGCGCGGGTTGTTCGTCGGCGTAGTGTGCCCAGACCCCGGCGTAGCAGTCGGCCTGCAGTTCGGTGCGCACCGCGCCGGATTCGGGGCCGCGCGGGTCCTGCTGTGCCCGGCTGATATCGCCCAGTTGGGTCTGCAGGTGATGGCCGACCTCGTGGGCGACCACGTACTCCTGGGCGAGCGGCCCACCGCTGGAGCCGAATCGGTCGACGAGATCCTGGAAGAAACTGGTGTCGAAGTACGCGGTCCGGTCCCGCGGGCAGTAGAACGGGCCGACCGCACTGGTCGCATTGCCGCAGCCGCCGGTCGACACCCCGCCGGAGAACAACGTGAGGCCTGGTTCGGCATAGGTCGTACCGGTCTGTTCGGGCAGCTGGACGGCCCAGACCGAATCCAGGCTGTGCATGGTGGCGATCACCCGGCATTCGACATAGGTGTTCGCCGCCTCGGCGGTGGTGCAGTGCGCGGTGTCGACCGCACCCCCGCCCACTGTGCCCGGGCCGCCGGAGCCACCGACCAGGCCGGTCGGGTCGCCGCCGAGCAGCACCACGACCACCGCGATGAGCAGCCCGCCCAGGCCGCCGCCGACGGCGACCTTGCCGCCCATTCCGCCGCCGGACGAGGCCCGGCCCGGATCGAACTGCATCCCCTCGTTGAAGGTCATCGTCTTCGTTCCCGTCTCGTTCCCGGCCCGCCGACCATCTCCGCCGCCACGCTCGTCCGCGTCCGCCGCACGGCCGTGCCGCGCCCCGCGTCCGAGCGGGACAAGCTTGACATGTCCGGCCGCGCCGCGCCTGCTCCCCGGCCGGGTGTCGCAGCCGGGCCACGGTAAACCCGGTTCCGGATCCGCGCACGCGATCACTACGATGGAGCGGCACCCGGTCATCGGAGCCGGTGTGCGACTCGTCGAAAGGAATCGTCAGTGCTGCGCACCCACTTGGCTGGTTCGCTGCGAAGCGAGCACGCCGGTCAGACCGTCACCCTCACCGGCTGGGTGGCCCGGCGGCGCGACCACGGTGGCGTGATATTCATCGATCTGCGGGATGCCTCCGGAGTCTCGCAGGTGGTGTTCCGCGAGGGCGAGGCCGCCGAACAGGCGCATCGGCTGCGGGCCGAGTTCTGTGTGCAGGTCACCGGCGTGGTGGAGCAGCGCCCGGACGGCAACGAGAACCCGGAACTGCCCACCGGGCAGATCGAGGTGAACACCAGCGAGCTCGTGGTGCTGAACGAGAGCGCGCCGCTGCCGTTCCAGCTCGACGAGCAGCCCGGCGACGAGATCCGCCTCAAGTACCGCTACCTGGACCTGCGCCGGGAGGGCCCGGGGCACGCCATCCGGCTGCGGTCCAAGGTCAACGCCGCGGCCCGCGATGTGCTCGCCCGGCACGATTTCGTGGAGGTGGAGACTCCCACGATGACCCGCTCCACCCCGGAGGGTGCCCGCGACTTCCTGGTGCCGGCCCGGCTGCAGCCCGGGAACTTCTATGCGCTGCCGCAGAGCCCGCAGCTGTTCAAGCAGCTGCTCATGGTCGGCGGTATCGAGCGCTACTTCCAGATTGCGCGCTGCTACCGGGACGAGGACTTCCGCGCCGACCGGCAGCCGGAGTTCACCCAGCTCGACATCGAGATGAGCTTCGTGCGCCAGGAGGACGTGATCCTACTGGCCGAGGACATCCTGGTCGCGCTGTGGCGCCTGGTGGGCTACGAGATCCCGACGCCGATCCCGCATATGACCTACGCGGAGGCGATGCGCCGGTTCGGCTCCGACAAGCCGGATCTGCGGTTCGGGGTGGAGATCACCGAGCTGACCGATTACTTCAAGGACACTCCGTTCCGGGTGTTCCAGGCGCCGTACGTGGGTGCGGTCGTGATGCCCGGCGGCGCGAGCCAGCCGCGCCGCCAGCTCGACGCCTGGCAGGAATGGGCCAAGCAGCGTGGTTCCAAGGGCCTTGCCTACGTGCTGGTCCAGGAGGACGGCACGCTCGGTGGCCCGGTGGCGAAGAACCTGAGCGAACAGGAACGCAAGGGGCTGGCCGAGCAGGTCGGCGCCGAGCCCGGCGATTGCATCTTCTTCGGTGCCGGTGCAGTGAAGTCGACCCGGGCGCTGCTCGGTGCGGCGCGCGGCGAGATCGCCCGCAAATGCGACCTGATCGACGAGAACGCCTGGGCGTTCGTCTGGATCGTCGACGCCCCGATGTTCGAGCCGGTCGAGGAGGCCACCGCCGAGGGCGATGTCGCGCTGGGCCATTCCGCCTGGACCGCAGTGCATCACGCCTTCACCTCACCGAAGCCGGAATGCCTGGACAGCTTCGACACCGATCCGGGTTCCGCCCTGGCCTACGCCTACGACATCGTCTGCAACGGCAACGAGATCGGCGGCGGCAGCATCCGCATCCACCGCCGCGATGTCCAGGAGCGGGTGTTCGAGGTGATGGGCATCGGGCACGACGAGGCGCAGGAGAAGTTCGGCTTCCTGCTGGACGCCTTCGCCTACGGCGCGCCGCCGCACGGCGGTATCGCGTTCGGCTGGGACCGGATCACCGCGCTGCTGGCGGGCGAGGACTCCATCCGTGAGGTGATCGCCTTCCCGAAGACCGGTGGCGGCGTCGACCCGCTCACCGATGCGCCGGCGCCGATCACCGCCCAGCAGCGCAAGGAGTCGGGTATCGACGCCACGCCGCAGCAGTAGACACACCCCGGCGGATATACCGCCGGACCGGGGCCGGCCCCGCTACCTTCGGGTTGTTTCCCGTTCACGGCCGGTGAGCGGACCGGACAGGAGGTGGCGGGGCCGTGCTGCATCTGCGGGTGATCAGTCCGGCCACCCGGACCGAAGCGGTGCGGCAGCTGCTCACCTCCGCGGCCGGAGTCACGCACCTCACGATCGATGCCGGTGCTGCCTGTGAACCACCCGGGGATCTGGTGCAGGCCGATATCGTCCGCGAATCCGCCGACCCGGTGCTCGACGGCCTGGAGCGGCTCGGCATCCGGCACGGCGGCGCGATCACCCTGCAACCGGTGCAGACGGTGTTCTCCGACAGCGCCGACCGAGCCGCCCGGCAGGCGACGGGCGATGAGGACGACGCGGTGGTGTGGCAACAACTGCTGGCCGAAACGCACGAGGAGTCCACTCTCGGCGTCGGGTTCGTCACCTATCTGACCATCGCCTGCCTGCTGTCGGCGATCGGTGTGGCAACGAATTCGCCGGTCACCATTGTCGGCGCCATGGTCGTCGGCCCGGAATTCGGTCCGCTGGCAGCCCTTGCCGTCGGGCTCGTGACCCGGGATTTCCGGCTGGCGCGGCGGTCGGTCACCGCACTGCTGGTGGCCTTTCCGATTGCGCTGGCGGTGACGCTGGTGAGCGTGACGGCCTGGGAAATGTTCGGCTGGGTGACGGTCGAGCAGGTCCGCGACGCCGACCGGGTGGACTTCATCTATCAGGTCGGCCCGTTCTCGCTGATCGTGGCGCTGCTGGCCGGTACTGCCGGGATGCTGTCGCTGGTGACCGCCAAATCCGCGGCCCTGATCGGCGTGTTCATCTCGGTGACCACGGTGCCTGCCGCCGGTTATGCCGTCGTCGCGGCCACCCTGGGCGAGTGGCGGGTCGCGGCAGGCTCCCTCGGGCAGTTGGCGGTCAACCTGGTCGGCATCGTGGTCGCCGGGGTGGTACTGCTCGGTGTGTATCGCTGCCGCCCGGCGCACCCGCAGCGACACCGGCTGGCAGTGAAACGTCCGTTCATACCGGTGCGACGAGACCGCCGGTGAGGGTGCGGTAGGCGACGGTCACCGCGATCGTGCACACCGGTGCGGCCACGAACAGCCCCAGTCCGCACAGCAGGGCGCCGACGAAAGTGAGCAGCAGCACCGCCAGGGCCAGCAGCAGCACCTGCCAGATGTTGGCCAGCACCAGTTGCACGCTCGCCTTGATCGCCTCGAACGGGCCCATGTCCTGATCGATGACGAACGGGATGGCGAACATGCAGAAGAAGCCGACCACCAGGCCCGGCAGCAGGCACAACAGCGAGGCGATCAGAGTGAGTGCGAACGCGAGCAAGGCGGTGAGCAGCACATTGCCGGCATTCACGAACCGGAAGAAGGCCCCGAATGCGGGTGGCGTGCCGTCGGTTTCGTACAGCGCACCGCGCAGCAACGCCGCCTGCAGCAGCCAGACCGCGGTCATCACCACCAGGAACAGCATCAGCACCGAGAACAGCGAGGTGGGCTCGAATACGCGGACCGCGAGCACGTAGGTCAGGTAGAGCAGGAACCCGATCGCGGTGACACCCAGCCAGGCCAGCGGGTTGGCGCGGAACCGCTCCCATCCGTAGCTCAGGCAGCGGCCGACGTCGAGCGTACCGTCGGGGCCGACCGGCATCGCCGACACGCCGCCGGCGGGGGTGGCTCCGGGTGGTGGGGGTACCGGCGGGATACCGGGTCCGGTGCCGGGGGGGCCGTAGCCGGGCTGGGGGGCCGCGGGGCCCGGCAGCGGCGGTGGCGGGGCCACCGGCTCGGAGCCGTACTGCGCGGCGCCCGGGCCGTCGAACTGCGGGTACCCCGCGGCACCGGGCAAACCGTGCCGGGGCGGCCCGCCGGCGTCGCCACCGGCGGCCGGATCCGGGCCTTTCTGCTGGCCCGGTGGGGTGGCGGGAGGTCGGCCGCCGCCCGGGGCCGGGTGCTCGCCAGGTGAATCGCTCGATGCGGCAGACGGTGTGTCGGTCACTGTGGTAGACCTTTCGACTCAACTGGTTTGCGGTGTGGCGCACAGCAGTTGACGACGAGAAAACCCGACACCGGCCCGCGGTGTCAAGCGGACGGCGACCGTGTGCACCATCGGGTCCTCAACACGCCGGGCGACGCGGAAAGGTTGTGTAACCGCTCGCTAGAAGTGACCCGGACCGAGTAGCTTGAGAGGCGATGACCGCACTATTGGCCGAACGCGCCGCCGACGTCGTGTCCGCAGCACAACAGTTGCTCACAAAGCGAATGGGTGCTCCGGTGAAGCTGAGCGATCCGATGGAACTCAGCGGCAGTGGTAGGACGACCGTCCTACGGGTGCGTGTCGCGGAGAACACCTATTCGTTGCCGCGCACGCTGATCGTGAAACAGGTGCGCGGCGCTGCCCAGGACCGCCGCACCGGTGGTATGGCGCCGGGTGTCGCCAGCATCGACTCGGCATTCCTGCGCGAGGCGGTGTCCTACCAGTTCACCACCGCACTGAGCCGTGATCAGCGTCCCGGCGCCTACCTCGTCGCGCACAGCCTGCCGGACCGGCTGCTGGTGCTGTCGGACCTGGGGGAGAACACCCGGATGACGACGGTGCTCGCCTCGCGGGCCGAACCGGCCGGCCGCAACGCCCAGATGGCCTTCGCTCAGGCACTCGGCCGCATGCATGCGGCCACTGTGGGGCGGGAAGAGGATTTCGTCGCGTTGCTGCGCCGGGTCGACTCCGCGCATCGCGTCGACGGTATCGCCCAGCAGGCGCAGGCCGCGATCGCCGATGTGCCGGGCATGCTGGAACGGGAACTGGGCATCGATGTGCCGGGTGAGATCGCCGAACGCATCGTGCACGGCAACCGGTTGTTCACCGGCGGCCGGCAGCGGGCCTTCAGCCCGTCCGACCTGTGCCCGGACAACGTGATCCTCAACGACGAGGGCGCCCGGTTCCTGGACTACGAGTGGGGCGGTTTCCGGGACGCGACCCTCGACGTCGCGTACGCGCTGGTGTCGTTCCCGGGCTGCCTGTGCGATATGGAGCTGTCCCGGGACCGGGCCCGGCAGATGGTGCACGCCTGGCGCGCCGAGGTGGTCGGTGTCTGGCCGTGGCTGGCCGACGACGACGTGCTCGCCGACCGCATCCTGGAAGCCCGGCTGATCTGGGTCTGGCTGTCGACCTTCTGGTTCCTGCCGGCCGACCACTCGCGGATCGCGACCGCCCGGGAACACGGGCTGTCCGTACCGCGGTCGGCCGCCCTGATCAACCGCTGGGCAGCGCTCGCCGAGGATGCCCGGGTGATCGGCGACGACACCGTCGGCGATTTCGCGGAACGGGTGTCGGCGACGCTCGAGGAGCGCTGGGCCGACTGACCGGGTGCCGGTTCAGCTCATCGGGCTGTTCCGCGGTTCGATCCGGCCGCCGGCCGGCACGGCGAACGAGGCGCCGTGCCGGACACCGCCGGCCGGGTCGGTGACATCGGTGAGGTAGAACCAGTCCATCTGGGCCTGTTCGGTGGTGACGTCGAAGACGCCGTAGCCGTGCGAATCCAGCTCGGTATAGCGGAGATGATGATTGGCCGCGCGGATCGCCTGCTCGACCGGGACCGAGGCGGTGCGCGGTGGCACCTGCAGCAGATCACCGACACTCGACGAGGTGACCGACGGGACCACGAATTCGGCGCCCGCGGTCGGCCCGCCCGGGTAGTTCGCCGCATCCACCGGCAGGTCGGCGGCCCAGGACGTGTGGATGTCGCCGGTCAGGAACACGACATCGGTGACGCCGCGGTCGGTGATGGTGCGGAACAGGGCGTCGCGGTCGGCCGTGTATCCGTCCCACTGGTCACCGTTGACGGTGAGACCGCCGTGCGGAATGCCGAGCGCCGTGGTGATCGCGGTGGTCGTCGCCGGCTCCAGGGGCGGGAAGACGAGTGGGGCGATCATGACCGGGTTGCCGATCAGCTTCCATCGGGTGGGTGCGGAGGTCAGGCCGGCGGTGAGCCAGTCGAGCTGAGCCCGGCCGGTGATGCTGCGGGCCGGGTCGTCGGCGTGCCGCCAGCCGGCCACCGGACCTGCCTCCTCATCGCGGTAGCTGCGCAGATCCAGCATGGACAGTTCGGCAAGGGTGCCGAACCGCAACCGTCGATAGATCTGCACGCTGCCGTCGGTGCGGGTGGCACGGACCGGCATCCATTCCAGGTACGCCCGGGTGGATGCGGCCTTGCGCGCCTGCCACGGGCCCTGGGTCGCCGGATCGTGGTTCTGGGCGCCGTCCCGCCAGGAGTTGTCGGCCGATTCGTGGTCGTCCCAGGTGCAGATGAACGGGGCCGCCGCGTGCAGGGCCTGCAGGTCCGCGTCGGTCTTGTACTGGCCGTGCCGGATCCGGTAGTCCGCGAGGGTGACGATGTCGTGGGCGGGTTCGTGCGCGCGGACGGTGCCGGTGCGGCCGCCGTACTCACCGCGGCCGTATTCGTAGAGGTAGTCGCCGAGATGGACGACGCCGTCCAGGTCGCCGCGCGCGGCGAGGTGACGGTAGGCACCGAAGTAGCCCGCTTCCCAGTTGGCGCAGGAGACCACCCCGAACCGGAGCCGTTCCGGGTTCGTGTCCGGCGCGGGTGCAGTGCGGGTCCGGCCGGTCGGTGAGGTCTGGCCCAGGGCCCGGAACCGGTAGAAGTAGTGCTGCCCGGGGGCGAGCCCGGTGACGTCGACTTTCACGGTGTGGTCGGTCTCGGCGGCGGCGGTTGTGGTGCCGGCCGCGGCGAGGGCGGCGAAGTTCTCGTCGTCGGCGATCTCCCACTGCACGGTCGCCGGTGCGCCGCGTCCGGATCCGGGGCCCGCCTCGTCGGCGACGGTGATCCGGGTCCACAGCACGACGGCGTCCGGCAACGGGTCACCGGAGGCCACACCGTGCCGGAACACCGGTCCGGCGGCGCCGGCGGTCGCTGCGGGGAGCAGGGTCGCCGCGACCGCCGCAGCGGTACCGCCGCGGAACAGCGTGCGGCGGGCGAATCCGGCGGAACCGGGATGATGCACGTTCTCGGCCACGATCGTCGATCCCAGCCGATCCGTCGGCGTGACGCAACTCGGGCGGACGGCGCGTCGCGCGGGCCGAGCGGCACCGTGCCGGCCGAATCGGGCGCACGACGGGCGAGGCCCGAGGGACACGTGCCGCGGCTCCGCACGCCGGTGGCAGTCGGGTGGCGCGAACCGGGTGCGCCGGATGGCGGTGGTCCGCGCAGTGTCGGTGCGGCTCGGTACCCTGCAGCGAGTGAATGAGAGCCTGTTCGACGTGCCGGGGGAGACGTCTGCGCCCGGACACGGCGCGGACGCGGTGGTGCGGCGCGACGCCGGTGCCCCGCTGGCCGTGCGGATGCGCCCACGCACCCTGGACGAGGTGATCGGCCAGCAGCATCTGCTGGGGCCGGGTTCCCCGCTGCGCCGCCTGGTGGAGGGTTCCGGTGCGGCGTCGGTACTGCTGTACGGCCCGCCGGGGACCGGGAAGACCACCCTCGCCTCGTTGCTCTCCCAGGCCACCGGCCGCCGCTTCGAGGCGTTGTCGGCATTGTCGGCGGGTGTGAAGGAGGTGCGTGCGGTCATCGATGTGGCCCGGCGCCGGCTCACGGCGGGGGAGCAGACCGTGCTGTTCATCGACGAGGTGCACCGGTTCTCCAGGACTCAGCAGGACGCCCTGCTGGCCGCGGTGGAGAACCGGATCGTCCTGCTGGTCGGCGCCACGACGGAGAACCCGTCGTTCTCGGTGGTGTCCCCGCTGCTGTCGCGCTCGCTGGTGCTGCAGCTGCAACCGCTGGGTTCCGCCGAGATCCGCGAGGTGCTGGACCGGGCGATCACCGACTCCCGCGGCCTGGCGGGCCGGTGCACGGTCACCGAGGAGGCACTCGAACACCTGGTCCGGATCGCCGGCGGGGATGCCCGGCGCGCGTTGACCGCCCTCGAGGCCTCCGCGGAATCCGCGCCGGACGGCGCGATCGATCTGGCCCTGGTCGAGGCCAGCGTCGACCGGGCCGCCGTGCGCTACGACCGCGCCGGTGACCAGCACTACGACGTGATCAGCGCGTTCATCAAATCGATCCGCGGTTCGGATGTCGACGCCGCGCTGCACTACCTGGCGCGGATGCTCACCGCCGGCGAGGATCCCCGCTTCATCGCCCGCCGGCTGATGATCCACGCCAGCGAGGACATCGGCATGGCGGATCCGACCGCACTGCAGACCGCCACGGCCGCCGCCCAGGTGGTCCAGCTGGTCGGGCTCCCCGAAGCGCGGCTGGCCCTCGCCCAGGCCACGATCCATCTCGCCACGGCCCCGAAATCGGGTGCGGTGGTCGCCGCGATCGGCGCCGCGATGGCCGATGTCGCGGCCGGAAAGGCCGGTCCGGTGCCGCCGCATCTGCGCGACGGGCACTACGGGGGTGCCGCGGCGCTGGGCAACGCCCAGGGATACCGGTATCCGCACGATGCCCGCGACGGCGTGCTGGCCCAGCAGTATCCGCCCGACGACCTCGTCGGTACCGACTACTACCGGGCCACCGACCACGGTCACGAGCGGGAGATCGGCCCCCGGGTGGACAAATTGCGGCGGATCGTCCGCGGCGGCTGACGGGCGGTTCGCCGCGGCGTACCGGTCGGTGGCCGTCACCACCCCGGGCGATGGGGCGGCGCCGCGCAGCGCCCGGTAGGCTGGATAAACGTGCAGACCCACGAGATCAGACGGCGATTCCTGGACCATTTCGTCCGTGCCGGACACACCGAGGTACCGAGTGCCTCGTTGATTCTGGCCGACCCCAACCTGCTGTTCGTCAACGCAGGAATGGTGCAGTTCAAGCCGTATTTCCTGGGCCAGGAGGCGCCGCCGTACGCGCGCGCGACCAGCGTGCAGAAGTGTGTCCGTACCGGCGATATCGAAGAGGTCGGTGTCACCACCCGGCACAACACCTTCTTCCAGATGGCGGGCAACTTCTCCTTCGGGGACTACTTCAAGGAAGGCGCCATCACCTTCGCCTGGGAGCTGATCAGCACGCCCCAGGAGGAGGGTGGCTTCGGTTTCGACCCCGAACGCATCTGGGTGACCGCCTACGAGAACGACCCGGAGGCCGCCGAGATCTGGCACCGGGTCGCGGGCATCCCGCGGGAACGGATCCAGTTCCGGGACGGCAAGGACAACTACTGGGACATGGGTGTGCCCGGGCCCGGCGGTCCGTGCTCGGAGATCTACTACGACCGTGGTCCCGAATACGGCCGCGAGGGCGGCCCGGTAGCCGACGAGGACCGCTACCTCGAGATCTGGAACCTGGTCTTCATGCAGGACATCCGCGGTGAGCTGAGCCCGAAGCTGGGGCATCCGCCGGTCGGTTCGCTGCCGAAGAAGAACATCGACACCGGTATGGGTGTCGAACGGGTCGCGATGCTGCTGCAGGGCGTGGACAACGTCTACGAAACCGACCTGCTGCGTCCGATCATCGACAAGGCCGAGGAGCTGACCGGCCGGACCTACGGCGTCCGGCACGCCGACGATGTGCGCTTCCGCGTCATCGCCGACCACGCCCGCACCGGTTCGATGCTGATCGCCGACGGGGTGAACCCCGGCAACGACGGCCGCGGCTACGTGCTGCGCCGGCTGCTGCGCCGGATCGTGCGTTCCGCGCGGCTGCTCGGGGCCGACCAGCCGGTGATGGCCGAGCTGATGAAGGTCGTCAGCGAACTGATGTCGCCGTCCTATCCGGAGCTGGCCACCGATTTCGCCCGCATCGAGACGGTGGCGGTCGGTGAGGAGACCGCGTTCCTGAAGACGCTGAACACCGGCTCGGCCCTGTTCGACAACACCGCCACCGCGGTGAAGGCGCAGGGTGGCAGCACCATCGCGGGCTCGGATGCGTTCACCCTGCACGACACGTACGGTTTCCCGATCGATCTGACCCTGGAGATGGCCGCGGAGGCCGGGCTCTCGGTCGACGAGGAGGGCTTCCGGTCCCTGATGGCCGAGCAGCGGCAGCGGGCCAAGGACGACGCCGCCGCGCGCAAGCATGCGCACGCCGACCTGTCGATCTACAAGGAACTGGTCGATGCCGGTGCCACCGAGTTCACCGGTTTCGACGAGCTCACCTCCGAAGCGCGGGTGCTGGCGCTGATCGCCGACGGAGTCCGGGTGCCGGCCGCCTCGGCCGGACAGGATGTCGAGGTGATCCTCGATCGCAGCCCGCTCTACGCCGAGGCCGGTGGGCAGATCGCCGATCGCGGCAGCATCACCGCCACCGGGCTGAAAGTGGCGGTCGGCGACGTCCAGAAGATCGCCAAGAAACTCTGGGTGCACAAGGCGACCGTCGAACAGGGACAGATCACCGAGGGCGATGTGGTGCTCGCCCAGGCCGACCCGGCCTGGCGGCGCGGCGCCACCCAGGGCCATTCCGGTACACATATGGTGCACGCCGCGCTCCGGCAGGTGCTGGGGCCGAACGCGGTGCAGGCGGGTTCGCTGAACAAGCCCGGCTACCTGCGCTTCGACTTCAACTGGCAGGGTGCGCTCACCGAGGCGCAGAAGGCCGATATCGAGGCGGTCTCCAACGATGCCGTCGGCGCGGACTTCCCGGTCAACACCTTCGTCACCGACCTGACCCGGGCCAAGGAAATGGGCGCCATGGCGCTGTTCGGGGAGAACTACGGCGACGAGGTGCGGGTCGTGGAGATCGGCGGCCCGTTCTCGATGGAACTGTGCGGCGGCACCCATGTCGAGCATTCCTCGCAGATCGGGCCGATCACGGTGCTCGGCGAATCGTCGGTCGGTTCCGGTGTGCGCCGCGTCGAGGCCTTCGTCGGCCTGGACTCCTACAAGTACCTGGCCAAGGAGCGGGCGCTGCTGGCCGGTGTCGCCTCGGCGCTCAAGGTGCCCTCCGACGAGGTGCCGGGGCGCGTCGAGCAGCTCGTCGACCGGCTCAAGACCGCCGAGAAGGAGCTGGAACGCACCAAGGTGGCCGCTGTGTTGGCCTCGGCGGGCGCCCTGGCCGAACAGGCCGAGCGGACCGGTGCGGTCCGTCTCGTCGCCGCGGCTGCCCCGGAAGGGGTCGGCGCCGGTGATCTGCGCACCCTGGCCACCGATGTCCGCGGCCGGCTGGGCAGTGATCCCGCGATCGTGGTGCTGCTCGGCAACACCGACGGCAAGGTGCCGTTCGTGGTAACGGTGAACAAGGCCGCGCAGGATCTCGGCATCCGGTCCGGCGACCTGGTCGGCAGTTTCGGCCCGAGCATCTCCGGCCGCGGTGGCGGCAAGCCGGAGATGGCGCAGGGGTCCGGGTCGGATCCCGCCGGAATCCCGGCCGCGCTGGCGGCGGTCCGGGCCCGGGTGGCCGAACTGGCCGGCTGATGGCCGGACCGGAGGAACCGGACGCCACCCCCGAGCGGCCCGATCCGGCCGCCGACCCCGGCCGGGGGCGGCGGATCGGGATCGACGTCGGGAGCGTGCGGATCGGGGTCGCGGCGAGCGATCCCGACGGTATTCTCGCCACTCCGGTGGAGACGGTGGCCCGGGCCTCCGCGAAATCCAGGTCCCGGCAACCCGGCCCGGGCCCGGACATCGCCAGGATTGCCGAAATTGTGCGCGAGTACGAGGCAGTCGAGGTGATCGTCGGCCTGCCTCGGACATTGCGCGGGGAAAGCGGCACGTCTGCTGCCATGGCCACCTCGTTCGCCCGGCGTTTGCGGAAGGTGATCGGACCGGTTCCGGTGCGCCTTTCCGACGAACGTTTGACTACGGTGTCTGCTGCACGTGCGCTGCGCGAGAGTGGAGTTCGAGCCCGCGGTCAGCGCCGGGTGATCGATCAGGCTGCGGCCGTATCGATCCTGCAAGGATGGTTGGACGAGCGGAGTGCGGTGTTGAACGACTCGGTGCCGGAAGGCACGGCGGAAACCTCGGACACCTCGGAGGGTCGCGGATGAGTGACCGGTGGGCGCGGGCCGAGGAACGCTACCGGCAGAAAGAGGCCGAGCGTCGGTACCCGCGTCGTGGCGGTGACACCTGGGCCGCCGCGGACAACTACGACGACGACACCACCGTCATTCCCCGCTACGACGACGAGACCTACGGGGACGCCGGCTACGACGAGGCCGACTTCCCGGGCGGTTATGCCGCACCCGAGCCGCGACGTCCGGCGCCGGCGGGTCGCGCCCGGCCACGGTCCCGCACCGGTCGCGGACGGAGCGGTTCGCCGGAGCGCCCGGCGGCATCGCGGCGGGGCAAGCGCTCCCGGATCGCCTCCCGGCGCGCGGCCGAACGGAAACGCCGTCGCCGGGTGCTGTGGCTGGTGGGTGCCGCCCTCATGGTGCTGTTCGTCGCCGCTACCGCCTTCACCGGCTACAAGCTGATGGGCCGCCTGGCCCCGCCCGAGGACTTCGCCGGCCCGCCCGGCCCGCCCGTCGTGGTCGAGGTGCTGTCCGGGGAGACCGCCACCGAGATCGCCGACACCATGGCCGAACAGGGCGTGGTGGCCAGCTCCGCTGCGTTCTACCAGGCCGCCCTGCAGAACGAGGCGATGAGCAGTGTGCAGCCCGGCTACTACGCGATCGGTGCGGGCAGCCCCGCGGCCGATGCGGTCGCGGCGCTGGTCGGTGGTGATGCGCGGGTCGGCAATGTGACCGTCTCCGAGGGCCGGTTGCTGCACGACAAGTTCGATGTGAGTACCGGCGGGCGGTACGACGGCATCTATCGGAAGATCGCCGACGCCAGCTGTATCGGCACCGGCGCCGATCAGCGGTGTGTCACCTACGAAGAGCTCGACGCGGCCGGGGCGAGCCTGGATCTGGCTGCGCTCGGGGTACCCGACTGGGCCGTGCAGGGCGTGCAGGACTGCCCGGACCGGAATCGGCAGCTGGAAGGTCTGATCGCCGCCGGGACCTGGGATTTCGATCCGAGCGGGACACCCGAGCAGATCTTGCGTCAACTCGTCACGGCGAGCGTGCAGAGCTACGAGTCCACCGGCCTGCTGGAATCCGGCGGCGATACCGGTCTGACGCCGTACGAGACGTTGATCGCCGCGTCACTGGTGGAACGCGAGGCCAAGCCCGACGATATGAGCAGGGTCGCCCGGGTGATCGTGAACCGGCTGGAGGTCGGCCAGATGCTGCAGTTCGACTCGACCGTGAACTACACACTGGACCACACCGAGGTGGCGACCACCGATGCCGACCGCGCCCGGGAAACCGCCTGGAACACCTACGCGATGTACGGACTGCCCCGCACCCCGATCGCCGCACCCTCGCTGAACGCGCTGCGGGCGATGGAGAATCCGGAACCGGGGCCGTGGCTGTACTTCGTCACCGTCGACAAGGAGGGGACCACCCTGTTCACCGACAACTACTCCGAGCACCTGGGCCTGGTCGCCCAGGCGCAGCAGAGCGGCATCCTCGACAGCGGCCGGAACTACGGTGGCTGACCGGCGCAAGGCGGCGGTGCTGGGTGAACCGATCGCGCATTCCCGGTCACCGCAGCTGCATCTGGCCGCCTACCACGCGCTCGGGCTGGACTGGAGCTACGAGCGCATCGAATGCTCGGCCGAACGGCTGCCCGGCCTGGTCGACGGGCTCGGACCGGAGTGGATCGGGCTGTCGGTGACCATGCCGGGCAAAGAAGCCGCGCTGGCCCGTGCGGACATCCGGACCGATCGGGCGGTACTGGTCGGCTCGGCCAACACCCTGGTGCGCACGGACGCGGGCTGGCTGGCGGACTGCACCGATGTGGACGGGGTGCTCGGTGCGCTGCGGGGCGGCGGGGTGGACCGGGTGACCGAGGGGGTCGTGCTGGGCGCTGGTGGCACCGCTCGGCCCGCACTGCTGGCGCTGGCGGAACTGGGCGCGGAGTCGGTGACCGTGGTCGCGCGGGATGCCGGGCGGGCCCGCGGCGCACTCGATCTGGCCGAGCGCCTCGGTATGGCCGTGTCGACGACGGGCTTCGACGCCGCCGCCATCGCCGAAGTGTGTGCCCGGGCCGGTGCCGTGGTGAGTACGGTTCCCCCGGCTGCGGCCGCGATCGTCGCCGACGCGGTGGCCGCCGCGCCGGTGGTACTCGATGCGATCTACGACCCGTGGCCGACCCCGCTGGCCGAGGCGGTGACCCGGGCCGGGCACACGGTGGTCGGTGGACTGCAGATGCTGCTGAACCAGGCCTACGGTCAGGTCGAACTGTTCACCGGGCGACCGGCGCCGCGGGCCGCGATGGCGGCGGCGCTGGCCGAATCGCTGCCGGACGCGTGATCGCGGTCCGGTCCGGCCGCAGCCGATTTTCTGATACGTGTTTCAGTTCGGTTCCGGGGCCGTTAGAGTGACCGGCATGCATGCGTGGCTGTTGCGGGCCCTGGGCCTCGGTGTCCTGGTGGTCGGTCTGCGGGTGGTGCTGGGCTTCGCCGCCGGAGTGTGGCCGACGCAGGGCTGGTGGATGCGCGCGCTGTGCCTGCTGACGGTCGTGGGTGCCGCGGCCGCCTGGGGGTGGCTGGACGGCCGCCGCGATCCCGGTCCGGACACCACACTGCGCTGGCTCACCGCTGCCGTCGCCGCGGGTGTCGGCAGCGGACTGCTGGCCTGGGGTGTCGACCGGCTACCCGGTACCGACCTCGGCGACAATCCGCTGTTGTTCGAAGCGACCGCATCCGCCTCGTTCGTCGTCCTGCTGGTATTCCTGCCGGCGCTGGCCGGTGCGGCATTGAGCCGTCGCCGGTCCCGAGGCCGCGGCGAGATACCCGAACCCGCCACCGAGCCGGCTCCCGCACCGGCCTGATCGGCCGTCGCATCGGCCGTATCGGATCAGCCGCTGCCCGGGGTGACCAGCCCCGTCTCGTAGGCCAGCACCACCAGCTGGGCCCGATCGCGGGCGTCGAGTTTGTGCAGCAGCCGTCCCACATGGGTCCGCGCGGTGGCCGGGCTCATCTGCAGGACGGCGGCGATCTCGGCATTCGACCGCGCTGCACCGACCTGGGCCAGCACCTCCCGCTCCCGCCCGGTGAGACGCCCGAGCAACTCGGTGGCCCGCGGATGCGGCCCCGCGGCGGCCGCCCGCATCACCCGGCGGGTGACGGCGGGGGACAGCAGTGCATCGCCGCGAGCCACGGTGCGCACGGCGGCGCGCAGCTCGTCCGGATCGGTGTCCTTCAACAGGAATCCGGCCGCACCCGCCCGCAGTGCATCGAAGAGGTTGTCGTCGGTGTCGAACGTCGTGAGCACCACGACGTGCACGTCCTGCAGTTCCGGCCGGGTGGTGATCCGCCGGGTGGCGGCCAACCCGTCGCCGTCGGGCATCCGGATGTCCATCAGCACCACATCCGGCCGGGTGGCGGTGACGACGTCGACCGCGGCCGAGCCGGTGCCGGCCGCGCCGACGACCTCGATATCGGCGGCGCGGGACAGCAGCGCCTGCAGGCCCTCCCGGATCAGGTGCTGGTCGTCGGCCAGCACCACCCGGATCATGCCGTCTCCGGAACCGGTATCCGTGCCGTCACCTCGAAGCCTCCTTCCGCGCGGGGGCCCGCGGCCAGCCGCCCGCCCAGCAGCGCCACCTGCTCCCGCATGCCCATGATGCCCCAGCCGGTCCCGCCGGCCGGTCCACGACCGTCGTCGGCGATTCGGACGACGAGATCGGACCCCGCCCGCACCAGATCGACCCGGACCGAATCGGCCCGGGCGTGGCGGCGGACATTGCTCAATGCCTCCTGGATCACCCGGTACACGGTAGATCCGACCACGGCCGGCAGCCCGCCGATCTCGGTCGCGCCGGACACCGCCACCGTGATTCCCGCGGCCCGGGTGAGCTCGGCGAGCTCCTCGATCCGGGCCGGCCGGAGTACCGGGGCGCCGACTGCTTCGGGGTCCCGCAGGGCGTCCAGGGTGGCGCGCAGCTCCCCGGTGGCCGCCCGGCAGGCGGTGCGGGCGGCCTGCAGTGACCGTTCGGCCGTCGCCGGATCGTCGTGCAGGGCCTCCCGTGCCACATCGGTGTGCAACGCGATCACCGACACGGTGTGGGCGAGCAGGTCGTGCAGTTCCCGGGCCAGCCGGGTGCGTTGTTCCTCGACCCGGTATTCGGCCTCGCGTTCGTGGGCGGCGGCCACAGCGGCCGTCCGGGCATCGAACTCGGCCTGTCGGCCACGGCGCGCCCGCAGACCGTCACCGAGCGCGATCACCGCGGTCATCAAGGCCGCCGAGGTGGGCAGCTCCAGCCCGAGGACGAAACCGGTGTCGTCGCCCTCGCCCACGCGCACCGCCGTCGACACGACCAGCAGTGCCGACGCCACGCCCACGGCCCAGCGCAGCCGGCCCGCTTCGGCGGCCGAGAACAGCGCGGCCGCGACCGGGAGCGCCGGCCCGATCGGCGGCAGATCCATCATGTAGTACCCGAACAGGGCGAACACCGAGGCAATGAGGACCCCCACCGGCCACCGCCGCCGGAACAGCAGCACACCGGCGAAGAACAGCGCATATGCATAGGCCAGGGGCAGCTGACCGGCGCCCGCACCACCGACATCGGCGGTGATCGCAGCGCCGACGGCGACGAGCACGACGACGGCAAGAATCAGGTCGGTCCGGCCGGATCCGGCCGGTGCCTGCCGATTCGACACACCCGCCTCCGTTCGGCTCCGTGGACCGCCGGTCATCGGCGGATCGGTGGGATCCGGCGCACTGCCGTGGCGACCGCGCCGGCGACCCCGCCCACCAGTGTGCCGGTGATCAGGCTGCTGATCACGGAAGCACCGCGCAACACCACCAGTTCCGCGCCGTGCGGCAGGGCACCGTCGAGGGCGCCACCCAGCCGGGGCGGCCGGCCGTCGAAAGCGGTGTCCCACAGCAGCTGATGGGTGAGGGCGAGCAGAATCCCGTAGCAGACACCCACCGCGACGAGCGCGGCCAGCGGTCGTGGAATCCGCCGCACCAGCACGTATCCGAGCCAGATCGCCGGCGGCGCGAACACCAGTGCAGTGTTGGCGGTGGGCCCCACCAGGTCCAGATCGTGCGCGACCACCCGCGGCACACCCAGCGCCGCCAGGCCGACGAGCTCCGGCACCGACAGACCGGTGGTGCGCCGCAGCGCGCCCGTCCCGGTCATCGCCGGGCCGCCACGGACTGCTGCAGGCGGAGCACGGCGGTGAACGCCAGCACCGCGGTGACCCCGCTCATCGCCAGCCGTCCCCAGTGCCCGCGCTCGAACTGGTCGGCGGCCCGCTGCAGGGTCTCGGCCGAATGCACCGCGACCCCTTCGTCGAACATGATCTCGTTACGCGGCCAGAAGTACAGCACCGAGAACAGGAACTCGCCGAACACCAGCGTCGCGAGACTGCCCAACAGCAACCACCGGGCGCTACGGTGTCGCCACGCGGCCACGACAGCGGCCAGCCCGGTGAGGACGGTGGCCGCCCCGAGCGGTGGGAACAGATCGGCGGGGCCGGTCACGTCGAAGAAGTTCGATGCTTCGGTGAGCGAGGCCGGAACATCGTGGAAGACATTCGGATAGATGACGATCGTCTCCACCGCGATACCGCCGAACGCGACGATGGCGATCCAGGCGTAACCGATCGGGACGAGGGAACGGAGCCGGTGCATCTGCATATCGCCGACGGTAGGTGCGCCGCCGCCGGCCGGCGTCCGTCGAGAGGCGCGGGCCGCGTACGTCATTCGACGTACGCGGCCGCAGAATCAGGCGTGGCAGGGGGTCCGGTCGCCCAGGCGGCGCATGAGCAGGGCGGCGACCAGCAGGTAGACCGCCGCGATCGACAGGTTGAGGATTCCCTGGGCGGGCTGGTCCTGGTCGAAACGGTTCAAGGCCGCGACCGTGATGACGCCGGAGCCGAACACGTAGCCGGTGGTGAGGGCCGGAACGGCCCATCGGGCCGGCAGTGCGGCGGCGACCAGGAGCAGCAGCGAGAATGCCGCGTCCGGTAGCGCGAAGATGTTGTCGGAGCGGTAGTCGGCATCGAGCAGCAGCGCGGCGATCAGCCAGGCGCTGACCGGTACGGCCAGCACTCTGGCGAGGATGAGCAGCACGGAGACCTCCGGGGATAGGCGTTACCTGCCCATCCTGGCGGCGCCCGGGAGGACCGGCAACCGGACGGCTCGACCCGGCGCGGCATCCCGCCGGGGTCGGCATCGGCGTCCGGGAACAGCCCGGGATCAGAGCAGAATCGCCCCGTCGGTGGGGGATTCGTCCCGGGCGATCGCCGAGTAGGCGGCGGCCAGCAGGGACGGGTCCGGACCTTCCAGCCGGCCCGGCTTGGCCAGCCCGTCGAGAACGACGAAGCGGAGCATGCCGGACCGGGACTTCTTGTCGGTCTGCATCGTCTCCAGCAGCTGGGGGAGAGCAGCGGCGTCGTAGCCGGTGGGCAGGCCGACAGCGGCCAGCACGCTGCGGTGGCGGTCCGCCGTGGCGTCGTCGAGGCGGCCCGCCAGGCGGCCCAGTTCCGCGGCGAACACCAGGCCGACCGACACCGCGGCGCCGTGCCGCCAGCGGTAGCGTTCCCGGCGCTCGATGGCGTGGCCCAGAGTGTGGCCGTAGTTGAGGATTTCGCGCAGGCTCGACTCCTTGAGGTCGGCCGCCACCACATCGGCCTTCACCTGGATCGACCGGCGGATCAGTTCCGGCAGGACGTCACCGGCCGGGTCCAGGGCCGCTTCCGGATCGCGTTCGATCAGATCGAGGATCACCGGGTCGGCGATGAAGCCGGCCTTGATGATCTCGGCCATCCCGGCGACGATCTCGTTGCGTGGCACGGTTTCCAGCGTGGCCAGGTCCACCAGCACCGCGGCCGGTTCGTGGAAGCATCCGACGAGGTTCTTACCGGCGTCGGTGTTGATCCCGGTCTTGCCGCCCACCGCGGCGTCGACCATCGCCAGCAGCGTGGTCGGAACGTGCACGATCCGGACACCGCGCATCCAGGTGGCCGCGACGAACCCGGCGAGGTCGGTCGCCGCGCCGCCGCCGAGGCTGACGACCACATCATTGCGGGTCAGGCCGATCCGTCCGAGGACCTCCCAGCAGAAGCCGGCGACCGGAAGTTCCTTACCGGCCTCGGCGTCCGGGATCTCGATGCGGTGGGCGTCGACCCCGGTGTCGGCGATCGCGGCCCGCACCGCCTCGGCCGTCTCGGCGAGCGGTGGCTGGTGGAAGATCGCCACCGTGCGCACACCGCCCTTACCGGTGACGGATTCGACGAGATCGCCGAGCAGGCCCCGGCCGATGATCACCGGGTACGGGTCGGCGGTGCGGACCTGGATCGTGGTCGGCTCAGTCACGTGCGATGCTCCGAATCTTTCTGGTCGATCTGCGTGGTACGTGCACGGGCGCGGGCGCGGGCCCGCCGTGCTCGGGCCCGGCGCGACCGGGCACCGGCTCCGCTGTTGCCGCCGTTGGCCGAGGTCTGCTCACCGGTGGCCTCGCCGCCGGTCGGCGGTGGCGTAGCGGTCTCCGCCCCGGGCACCCGGCGTCGGCTGCCGCCGCGCCGCCCCCGGGCGCGCCGACTGCGTGTGCCGGCGGGTTTGCCGCCGGTCGGCTGCTCGGTCTCGGTGGTATCGCGGCCTGCTTGCTGTTCCGGCTGCGCAGCGCTCTGCGCTGCGGCCCGGGCCCGGCGAGCGGCAGCGCGGGCCCGGGACCGACGGCGGGCGCGGGATCGGTTGCTGCCGGAGCCCGGTTGCGCGGCGGTCGATTTCACCGCGGCCCGGGTGCTGCCGGATTGCTCGGCCGCGGTCCGCACCGAGGCCAGGCCGAGTTCGGCCAGAATCGTGCGTACCACCCGCCCGGGGCTCCGGCCGTCGGTACGGACCCGCACGGTGGCGACCTCGCGGTACAGCGGCCGCCGGATCCGCATCAGCTCCCGGTATTTGGCACCGGGGTCGTCGCCGGCGAGCAGCGGCCGGTTGTTGCTCGCCCCGGTGCGTCGCAGCCCTTCGGCCACGCTGATCTCCAGGTACACCACGGTCCGGTCCCGGAGCAGGGTACGTGTGTTCGCCGACAGCACCGCACCGCCGCCCAGCGACACGACACCCGGGTGGTCCCGGACCGCGTCCCGGACCACCTGTTCCTCGATCGCCCGGAAGCCGGCTTCGCCGTCGGCCGCGAAGATCTCCGGAATCGACCGTCCGGTCTGTTCCTCGATGCCCGCATCGGTGTCGAGAAGTGCGACGCCCAGTTCGCGCGCGAGCTTGCGCCCGATCGTCGACTTCCCGGCACCGGGCGGTCCGACCAGCACCAACCGGGGCTGCGGCGGCCCCGCCGGGCCGCCGGCAGAACCTCCCGCGGCCGGGTCCGGACCGCTCATGCCGGTGGCTGGGCTGCCGGCAGGTGCGGTCGCGCGTTGATCCGTTCCCGGTACCCGTCGATATTGGCGATCGTCTCGGCCAGCGAATCGCCGCCGAACTTCTCCAGCGCCGCCTGCGCCACGACCAGCGCGACCATGGACTCCGCGACCACGCCCGCGGCGGGCACCGCGCAGACGTCCGACCGCTGGTGGATCGCCACGGCTTCCGCACCGCTGGACATGTCGACGGTGCTCAGCGCCCGCGGCACGGTGGAGATCGGCTTCATGGCGGCCCGGACCCGCAACGCCTCACCATTGGTCATTCCACCCTCCAGGCCCCCGGCCCGGTTGGTGGAACGCAGTACGCCGTCGGGACCGGGCCGCATCTCGTCGTGCGCCTGGCTGCCGCGCCGCCGCGCCGTCTCGAAACCGTCGCCGACCTCGACGCCCTTGATTGCCTGGATGCCCATCAGTGCACCGGCCAGCCGGGAATCGAGCCGGTCCGCACCGCTGGTGAAGGAACCGAGGCCGACCGGCAGGCCTTCGACGACCACTTCGACCACACCACCCAGGGTGTCGCCGTCCTTCTTCGCCGCCTCGATCTCGGCGATCATCGCCTGCTCGGCCGCCGTGTCGAAGGCCCGGACCGGGCTGGCGTCCACGGCGGCGAGGTCTGCTGCCGTCGGCGTGACGCCCGTTTCGTTGGCGGCGGCGCCGATCGACACCACATGCGAGACGACCTCGACACCGAAGGCCTGGCGCAGGAAGTTGCGTGCCACGGTGCCCGCGGCGACCCGGGCTGCGGTCTCCCGGGCGCTGGCGCGCTCCAGCACCGGCCGGGCATCGTCGAATCCGTACTTGAGCATCCCGGAGTAGTCGGCGTGGCCGGGCCGCGGCCGGGTCAGCGGTGCGTTCCGGGCCATCCCGGCCAGGGCCGCCTCGTCGACCGGGTCGGCGGACATCACCTCGGTCCACTTGGGCCATTCCGAGTTGGCGATCTCGATCGCGACCGGGCCACCCATGGTGCGCCCGTGCCGGACCCCGCCGATCATGGTCACCTTGTCGGCTTCGAACTTCATCCGGGCGCCGCGCCCGTAGCCGAGCCTGCGGCGCGCGAGCTGCGCGGAGATCTCCTCCGATGTCACCTCGACACCGGCCACCATCCCTTCGAGGAGGGCGACTAGAGCGGGACCATGGGATTCTCCGGCAGTTATCCAGCGCAACACACCCCATATCCTTCCATGTCGGCACGGGTGTGCGGGCACGCGGCCCGCCGGGGCGGTGTCCGGACGGCTCTCCCGCCGTCCGATCGGGCGGCGGCACCTGCCTGCATCGTCATGCTGCGAGGACCGCGGCGAGTGTCGCCGCGCACATCGCCGGACCGTGTGGCAGTGCACGTCCCCCGGGGCCGGCGCGGGTTCGGATCAGCAGCACGAGCCCGGCCAGGGCGGTCCCGGTGGGTGCCGCCACCGCGGCCCACACCCAGGCCTGGGGTCCGGCCAGGGCCGCCGCGCCGCCGAGTCCGGCGGCCAACTTCACGTCGCCGGCACCCAACGCGGCCGGCTGTAGCAGGTGCACGACCAGGTAGCAGCCGGTGAGCAGGGCGGCCCCGAGCAGCGCCGGGACCGGCCGGCCGGTGCCCAGCGCGAATCCGAGCACCCCGGCGGCACCGGCGGCCGTCAGCGGATTCGGCAGCCGGCGCCGCTGGAAGTCGAAGGCGCTGCACAGCAGGCACCAGCCGGCGAAGAGGGCGAGGGCGACGGAGGTCATGGCCTCAGTCTGGGCCGATCCGGGCCGTGGATCCGCCGCACAGCGGCGAATGTGGATGACTCGCCGGAATGTGGATGCCCGGTCTTTCACCTGCGTTTCGGCTATGGCCGGGCCGTCATCCGGCGGTAGCGTTGGAGCATGTGTGCTGATCAGCGTTCCGGCCGGCCGAGTAGTTCCGGACAGTCCAGGGGCCCCGGGCCGCTCCGCCCCGACTACCCCGCGCGACGTGGCGCGTTGCGCAGCCTGCTGGTCGAGAACGGGGTGGATGCGCTGCTGGTCACGGACCTGGTGAACATCCGGTACCTGACCGGCTTCACCGGTTCGAACGCGGTCCTGCTGGTGCACTCGTGGGATATGCGCGGCGCCGAGGACCGCACGGTCATCGGGACCGACGGCCGGTATTCGGCGCAGGTCGCCGTTCAGGTTCCGGACCTGCGTGCCGAGATCTCCCGGGCCACCGCGGCTCGGATTCTGGAGCTGGCCGGCGAGTGGCAGCTGGGCCGGGTCGGCTTCGAGAGCCGGGTCCTCACCGTCGCGCAGCTCGAGGCGTTCCGGGATCAGCGCACCGGGCTGCAATTGGAATCCACCGCCGGGCTGGTGGAGCAACTGCGGATGGTCAAGGACGCCTACGAGGTGGATCGGCTGCGCGCCGCCTGCGCGGCCGGTGATGCCGGATTGCGGACTCTGCTGGAGCGGGGCGCGCTGCGGCCCGGGCGCACCGAACGTCAGGTGGCCCGGGATCTCGAATGGGCGATGTTCGAGCACGGCGCCGATGCGGTCGCCTTCGAGACCATCGTCGCCGCCGGCGCGAACTCGGCGGTCCCGCACCACCGGCCGACCGGTGCGGTGCTGGCCGCCGGCGATCTGGTGAAGATCGACTTCGGTGCGGTGGTGGACGGCTACCACTCCGATATGACCCGCACGTTCGTCCTGGGACCGCCGGCGGACTGGCAGCAGGAGATCTACGACCTGGTGCAGCGTTCGCAGACGGCCGGTCGCCAGGCCCTGGCTCCGGGCGTGAAGACCGCCCAGGTCGACGCTGCCTCGCGCACCGTCATCGAGGACGCGGGGTACGGCCCGCAGTTCGTGCACGGCCTCGGGCACGGCGTCGGACTGCAGATCCACGAAGCACCCGGAGTCGCCCGGAACGCAACCGGTACACTGCTTGCTGGCGTGGCGGTGACCGTCGAACCAGGTGTGTATCTTCCCGGCCGCGGCGGGGTCCGGATCGAGGACACGCTCGTGGTGCGCGAAGGGGGCCCGGAGTTGCTCACCCTCACCGGCAAGGACCTGACCGTCGTCGAATGACGCCGGAGCGGGCGGAACTGCAGTAACCGAAACTAGGAGATCCGAGGACAGTGGCGGACACCAGCGACTTCAAGAACGGCCTCGTGCTGAAGATCGACGGTCAGCTTCAGCAGATCGTCGAATTCCAGCACGTCAAGCCGGGTAAAGGCCCTGCCTTCGTGCGGACCAAGCTGAAGAACGTCGTGTCCGGCAAGGTCGTCGACAAGACCTTCAACGCCGGCGTCAAGGTGGAGATCGCCCTGGTCGACCGCCGCGATATGACCTACCTGTACCACGACGGCACCGACTACGTCTTCATGGACGGGGAGACCTTCGACCAGATCTCCATCCCCGAGGCCACCATCGGTGCGGGCGCCCGCTTCCTGCTGGAGAACATGACCGTCCAGGTTTCCATGCACGAGGGTGCACCGCTCTACGTCGAGCTCCCGGTCTCGATCGAGCTCATCGTCAAGCACACCGACATCGGCCTGCAGGGCGACCGCTCCACCGGTGGCACCAAGCCCGCCACCCTGGAGACCGGGGCCGAGGTGCAGGTGCCGCTGTTCATCAACACCGGGGACAAGCTGCGCATCGACTCGCGCGACGGCAGCTACCTCGGCCGCGTCAACGCCTGATCCGGTGCCCGATCAGCCGACCGACAAGAAGAGCGGGTACAAGAAGCTCGGTACCCGCCACAAGGCACGCCGCCGGGCCGTGGACCTGCTGTTCGAGGCCGAGGCGCGCGATGTCGACCCCGCCGACCTGCTGAGCGAGCGTGCCGACCTGGCCACCCGCGACCAGGCGGTGGCGCCCGTGCACGCCTACACGCACACCCTGGTGGAGGGCGTCGCGGACGATCTGGACCGGGTGGACGGCACCATCGAGTCGTATCTGCAGGACTGGACGTTGTCCCGGCTGCCCGCGGTGGACCGCGCGATCCTGCGGGTGGCGGTGTGGGAGCTGTTCCACGCCAACGATGTGCCACCGGTCGTCGCCGTGGACGAGGCAGTGGAGCTGGCGAAGGAGTTGTCCACCGACGATTCGCCGTCGTTCGTCAACGGGGTGCTCGGCCAGGTCGTGCAGGTGGCGCCGCAGGTGCGGGCCGCCGCCGCGGCCACCCGGGCACCGCGGCCGGAATCGGAGGACTGAGATGGCCGGCATCAAATATCTGGTGCTGGCCACCCGGACCCCGGACTACGATCCGGGCGTCGCCCAGCCGCACCGCGACTATCTCGACGAACTTCTCGAGCAGGGCCTGCTGGTGGAGAGCGGCCGGTACACCGACAGCACCGGTGGCGCCTACGTGATACGGGCCGACGATCTGGCCACGGCGCGGGAACTCGCACACGCGGATCCGTTGTACACCACCGGTTCGGCCGAGCTCGTCGTCCACGAGTGGGAGATCACCGTTACCGCCTGAACCGGCCGGTTGTCCTCGTGGTCCGCACCGGAACCCGAGGACAGCCGTGGCCCGGGACTCAGGTGCGTTCGAAACAGAACGTGACATCCGGGCGGCGCTGTGCGAGATACAGCGTGTTGCCGATGATCCCGCCACCGAGGGAGGCGCTGTCGGCGCCCGGTCCGCACGCCGCGCGGTCGTATCGGTCGACCCGATCGGTGACCCGCCAGGCGCCCTTTGTCGAACAAGCGACCTTCCGCAGCCGGGGGAAATGGGCGTACCGCAGTGTCGGGTCGTTGATGCAGTCCCCGGTCCGGGCGTTGAGCTGATAACAGCGGTAGTACGTGTCGCGGTGGCCGCGGCGGCCGTTCTTCTTGTAGGTGGATCGGGAATAGCTGTCCGGCCAGCATTTCTCGGTCTGCGAGTCCCGGACGACGACGAGGACGGCCTCCGGGTCGGCACAGCCGCGCGCTTCCCACAACTCGCCCGGACGATGGGGGTGGTCGCGGAGGAAACCACAGTCACCGGCACTGCTCCGGGAATCCCCCGAGCATCCGGCCACCACCCCGGCGCACAGCACCACCCCGGCCAGAGTGGCTATGAAACGTATTGCATTCCAACGTATTCCAGTTCTGGTCACGAGATCGGATCCTACGGGGTGGCTACCGTCGCACGGTGCCGTCGGCCACCAGGGGGTCGAGCACCCCGGCGACCTGGTCTGTGGACGGCCTGCTCGATCGGCGGCCCAGATCGTCCGGCGCGGCGGCTGCGGCCCGGCACGGATCGGGATCGGCCTGTCCGGGGCCGGCTGCGTACCGCTCGCCGATCAGATCGGCTGCGGCCACTTCCCGGCCGGTGCGCGCCTCGTACACGTGCAGCGCATAGGCCGTGCGGAACAGGTTCACCGTCCGGCCCGCCGGGTGGTCGGAGGACGGTGGATAGGTACAGGTGCGTTCCAGGGGGCCCAGTTCGGTGCGTTCGACACAGGCCACCAGCTGGACCGCTGCCGGGTCGGTGGGCCGCCAGGCCGGGGTCTCGTGCGGGACCAGCCCGGCCAAGCCACCGGACAGAAACACCGGCCGCGGACCGGCATCCGCGAACTCGGCGGCCTGCGCGAAACCGCGGGGCCCGGAACACATCGCGTCGTAGTCGCCGATATCGAAACGCTGGGCATGCCAGGCGGTCAACGCGAAGAAGCCGGCGGCGAACATGCCGAGGACCAGTACCAGGCCCAGGCCGGGGCCGATGTGTTCGCGCAGTCGCCGTGGTACCACCGGCCGGTGCGTTCGGTTTCTTCGCCACTGCTGCCATCGTTCGAATAGCGTCGGCGGCTCCGGTGGCGCGCCCGGTGCCCGGTGGGCGCCCAGATAGCGGGGTTCGTGGCGGGGTGCGATGTACCCGCTATCGGCGGGTGCGGCCGGGTGCGGACGTGGATACGACTCGGCGATCGGCGCTGCTGCGGACATGGCGGTCGGTACATCGTGGTCGATCGTCGCGGCTTCGATGGTGTCCGGGCCGGGGTCGGTGTATTCGGTCGTAGACGTGGGCCCGGCGGTATGAAACGCCTCCGAAGGTGTCGGCCGGCCCACGTCGACACGACCCCCGGGTGGTGTGGCTCCGGTGCGTTGCGGTGCCGGACGATCGGCGGCGTACTGTGCGGCCGACGGTTCGTCTGTCGGGGCACCGTGATCGGGGTTGCGCGTCGGCGGCGTGGCCGGTTCGGGGCTGCGGTCGGAGTGCTCGGCGTCGCCTGTCGGAGCCGAAGGCCATTGCGGGGTCGGTGCGACGGGCATGCCGGTGCTCTGTCGGTTCGACCGCCGGTCCTCGGTCGGGTCGGAGCCGGTATCGGAATCACCGGCCACCGCGATCTGAAGCTCGGTGTACCCAACAGGCGGGGCACCGGACCCGGCGGGATCGACGGGGTCGGATTCGGTTGGTTGTGGTTCGGTGGCCGGCTCGCCGGGAGCGGTAGGCGGGAGGACCGGTACGGCGTTGTCCGGCCCGGAAGAGCTGTTGTCGGGCGGCGGGGGAGGCTCGGGTGTTCGCTCGGGTGGTGCGGCGCCCGATGCCGTTGCAGGATCGGGTGCCATCGGCGGGGTGCTGCCGAGTCGGTCGAGTGCCGCGAGGAACGGCGGGATCTCGTGCCGGACCGTCATCGCGGTGTCGGCCGGGCTGGCCGCGGTGAAGGAGCGTTCGGATTCGCCGCCCGATGTGTCACGGAAACCCTGTTCCACCAGAGAATTCCGGTCCGGCCACAGTCCCGGCACCTTCAGCGTCCGGCAGATGTCCCACATCGTGCGGACGTCGAGCCGGGTCTCCCGGGCCAGGGCGTTGTGGAACAGGGCGCGCAGACTGCCCGTGCGACGTTCGGTGATGGTCACCAGTCGGCAGTCGCCGCCGACCCGGGTGGGGTGCGTCAGGTCGGCCGTAGGGGGTGTGAACAATGCGATCACCGCACCGATCGCCACCGTCTCGCCGAGCGCGTGCCGGACCGCCGCCGCCGATCGGTGCACCTGCACATAGGGATTCGGCGCCGTCTCGGACGATTCGACGGCTGCCGGTGCGTCCGCTACCTGCCAGGGCTGTGCCGTCGGCGTGTGCAACCGGCCCCGCTGTGGTTCCGCGAACTCGGCGACCGCCAGTACCGTCACCCGCTCGGGGGTGCAGACGATCGCATCGACCACCCGGCCCTCGCCCTCCGGATCGGCGATGCGGCAACCGAAGATCGCCACCCCGCCGATATCGGTACCCCAGTCGCGTAGCGCGTCGGCAACGACGCGCCCCGCGCTGCCCAGCACCGATTCGTCTGCAATGACGACGATCACGACCGACCCCCTGCGTACCCGGGCAAACCCTCACCATGATACCGGTACGTGGCTGCAGATGGCAGTCCGATTCCCTTGCCGAACAACGGATTAGCCGAGGTCTCGAGTTGCCGGTCCCCGGGTGTGCGTATCGGATCGGCTACCGGTGCCGGTATCCGACCGGCTACGCGTCGTGTTCAGCGCACACCGGGTGGGCGGAACTGGATACTGATCCTCGGCCCGGCCGGCCTGCGTGTCTTGGGGACGGCATGTTCCCATGTGCGCTGGCACGAGCCGCCCATCACCAGGAGGTCACCGTGCCCCAGCTCGAAACGGCGGCTCGGGCCTCCGCCGCGGGGGCGGAGCAACAGCCCGCGGGGTGCGCCGATCGAGACGATCGCCACCATGGTGTCGCAGGTGGCGCCCCGGCCGATGGTGTCGCCGTGCCAGGCGACGCTGTCGCGGCCGTCGCGGTAGTAGCACAGCCCGGCCGTGCGGAACTCCTCACCGAGCTCCTCGGCATAGTGGGTGCTCAGGGCGTTCCGGGCCGCGGTCAGGCGCTGATCGGGCAGTGATGTGCCGTCCGGATAGAAACAGACCAGCCGGGGTACATCGACCATCCGGTCGTACATCCGCCGCCGCTCGGCCCGCCACGGCACCTCGTCCGCGAGCCGGCGGAACAGCGTCTCTGCGCCGGTCAGCCAGCCCGGGAGGACGTCCACCCACGCGCCGTGACTCAGCACGGTGCGGCGCAACCCGGCCAGCGGCCGCAGCCCGATCTCGCTGCCGGGTTCGGTCAGCTCGTCGAGCAGTGATCCCTGCAGCGGTATCGACATGAGCCCGAGCATACGCCCCCTATCGAATATGTGTTCGATAGGGGGAGTCGGTTCCGCGGACCGGTGCCTGCTGTCGGACGGCCGTCAGGGCAGCCACTGCCCGGATCGGCCACTGCCGGTACTACAGCCGTTCGCGCAGAGTGGATACGCCGGTACCGGTCAGTTCGTCGCAGTAGACGGCGCGACCGGCCATCGCCATGGTCAGCGCGAGGATGGTGCCGCTGACCACAGGTCCGGAACCGTGCTACCGCCCCGCCGGGGCCGGTGGCTCGTCGCTGTCGACGATGCCGAGCCACACGTAGTCGCGGGCTCGCGTGACGGCGACGAACTGGCTGCGCAGGTCCAGGTCGTAGCGTTCTCGTTCGGCGTCGGTCACGGGTGGGCGGGGCTCGAAGAACGGGTGCAGGACGGCACGGAAATCCAGGCCTTTGGCGCGGTAGACGGTGCCGAGCTTGACGTGTTTGCTGTCCTGAGGGCCGGTGTAGTGCTCGAGGTCTTCGAAGGGGATGCCGGCGTCGCGCAGGACAGTAGCGATCCGGTGGGTGGAACCGACGGTGATGATGGCCGTATCGGCAGCCGGTATGTCCCGCTCGGCGATGCGCGCCAACTGGGCGATCAACTGCTCGCCGAGCGCTGCTCCGGTTCCTTGCCAGCGCTCGGCATAACCTCCGGGAAGGGCTTGTTCGGCGGATTCCAGCGTGAAGCGGTCCTCGGGGTCGAGGCTGCTCACCATCTTCGCCCCCGGCAGTGTCACTGCCAGGTCGAGGACGGCGCGCCGATTGCGGTAGTTCTTCTGCAGGGTTTCGCTGCGGCCTCGCAAGTCGATTCCGGCTTCGCGCCACGCCCAGCCACCGGCGTAGATACGTTGCTGGACATCGCCGACCAGCAGGAGTGCATTCGGGTTGTCCCCGGTCAATGCGTGTGCGAGCCGCAGCCCCTGTACCGACAGATCCTGGACTTCGTCGACGACGACCATGGCGTACGGGCGGTCCCGCGGCCGGTTGCGCAATTCGGCCAGGGCGGTCGAGATGATGTCGTTGAGGTCGATGACGTGCTTTGTACGGCGGAGCGTTTCGTAGCGGTGGTAGAGCCGCCACATCTCGAGTCGGTCGGTGCCTCGTCGGAGCCGGACTCGGCGGCCGACACGGTCCAGCGCCTGATACCGGTCGAGGTCATTCAGCCCGAGGCCGCGTCCCTTGATCACCCGGTCGAGCTCTTCGCGCCAGTAGTTCCGCTCGGGCACGATCCCCGGCAGCGCGGTTTCGCGTCTGGCCCAGGCCCAGGCGCGGTTGAAGATGGTGTCGGTGATCGTCGAGGTCCCGGGCACGGGATAGCCACGTTCGATCAGGAATTCACGGGCCCAGGAGTGCAGTGAGCAGAATGTCGCCCGATGTGCGGCGGCCGGTGCCAGCTGTGCGAAAGACGCTTCGTGGACCTTCGGCAGGTTCTTCACGAACGTCGTGAACAGCAGCGGTCCGGTGGTCCGCCGGGCCCGGTAGGCCATTCGGTGCAGGGCGAGCACTGTCTTTCCGGTCCCTGCCGGTCCGGCGATCCGGGCAGGTCCGTTGTAGTTACGCGAGACCTTCTCCTGCTGCGCCGGGTCCAGGAAAGTGAGCCAGCTGGGGAAGGGGCGGCCCAGCGCCTCGTCGAACTGGTCGTCGTGCAGTTCGGCCACCGACAGGAGCTCGGGGGCGGGCGGTGCGGGTGCGACCACCGGCGGCGATACGCGGACGAGATTTCCGTCCCGCTGAACGACCTGGTCGGCGATCAGGTCGATGAGATCGCGGGACAGCAGGTTTCGCCGCTCGAACAGGGTGCGGCAGGTGAGATCGTCGACCTGCCGGTAGCGGCCGTCGCCGGATTCGGGCCGGTGTGGTGGGGTGATCACGGTGAGTTCGACCGTGGCGCCGACGAAGGCCTGCCCGGCGGCGGACCGGATGTCGGCCAGGGTGTGTTCGGCGTCGGCGCGCAGCCGGCGCAGATCGAGTTCACCGGGTAACCCGGTCACGAAGGCCAGCGCGAAGACGCCGCCCGGCCCGATCAGCAGGCCGTCGATGCGCCCGGCGGAGGTGGGGCGGCGAGGTACCAGCAGCCGCCAACGCGGCGTCTGTTCGATCAACAGCCCGGTGAATACCGCGAGATGCCGTCCCGGCAGCCCCTCGGTCGCCGCGCTCAGTGCGTGCTCGGCACGCTGCTGCCGAATCTGCCGATCGGTGTTCGAAAGCACAGCAACCACCCCACTCGCTGTCCCGACAAGCCGCTTCGAGTCTATCCGGAACGCAATTTTCAAGTGACAGAAACGGATTCATCGATGCGGTGACGGGTGGGCCGGGACCGGGCCGATGCGCTGATCGGTGCGCTGTGATCCGGACCCCGGCGGCGGGCGGGCACCCGTCGTCCGTGGCGGTGCTCACAGTCGGCCATGCTGACCTGGGAAATGCGCCCTACCTGGTCAGAGGCGGTCTCGCGCGCTGTTAGGCTGCAAGGCGACAAGACATCCTTTAACGGACCGTCCGGTGAGGCGGGGAAGGAGGTCGGCATGGCTGTGCCCGGAGAATGGGCGGCCGGACCCGGCGTGGGCGAAACATCGCCGCGGCACACCCCGGAATGGGTGGCTGCCGGTCGCGAGCTGCTCTCGCCGTCGGACGTGCAGCGCACGATCGCGCGGATGGCGCACCAGATCATCGAGAAGACGGCGATCGACGCCGGGGAACCCCGAGTCGTGCTGGTCGGTATCCCCACCCGCGGCACCACCCTCGCGGCGCGGCTCACCGAGAAGATCGAGGAATTCGCCGGCGTCCGCCCGGCGCTCGGCTCCCTCGACATCACCCTCTACCGCGACGACCTGCGCAGCCGGCCGCATCGGCCGCTGGAGCGCACCTCGGTCCCCGAAGGCGGTATCGAGGACGCCCTCGTCGTCCTGGTCGACGACGTGCTGTTCTCCGGGCGCACCGTCCGGTCCGCACTGGACGGGTTGCGCGACCTGGGCCGACCCCGGGCGGTGCAGCTGGCGGTGCTGGTCGACCGCGGCCATCGGGAGCTGCCGATCCGCGCCGACTACGTCGGCAAGAACGTGCCGACCGCCCGCAGCGAGGACATCTCGGTGCTGCTCACCGAGCACGACGGCCGCGACGGGGTCTACCTGCATCAGGAGGAGCAGCAGGCATGAAGAATCTGCTGACGGTGACCGACCTGGACCGCGGCACCGCGACCGAACTCCTCGACGAGGCACAGCGCTTCGAGCAGGCCCTGCTGGGCCGGGAAGTCAAGAAGCTCCCGACCCTGCGCGGGCGCACCGTCATGACGGTGTTTTTCGAGAACTCCACCCGCACCCGGGTCTCGTTCGAGGTGGCCGGGAAGTGGATGAGCGCCGATGTGATCAATGTGAGTGCGTCCAGCTCCTCGGTGGCCAAGGGCGAATCGCTGCGGGACACCGCGCTGACCCTGCACGCCGCCGGCGCGGACGCGCTGATCGTGCGGCACCCGGCATCCGGAGCGGCGCACCAGATCGCCCGGTGGATGGAACAATGGGCGCGCGCCGAGGACCGCGCCGCCCCGGCGATCATCAACGCCGGTGACGGCACCCACCAGCATCCGACCCAGGCGCTGCTCGATGCCCTGACCCTGCGGCAGCGCCTCGGCGATATCGAGGGCAAGCGGGTCGTGATCGTCGGCGACATCCTGCACAGCCGGGTCGCCCGGTCCAATGTCTTCCTGCTGAACACGCTGGGTGCCGAGGTGGTGCTGGTCGCACCGCATACGCTGCTGCCGGTCGGGGTCGAGCAGTGGCCCGCGCGGATCTCGCACTCCCTGGACGCGGAACTGCCCGGCGCCGATGCGGTGATGATGCTGCGGGTGCAGGCCGAGCGGATGAACGGCGGATTCTTCCCGTCGCCGCGGGAGTACGCGGTGAACTACGGACTGTCCGAACGCCGCCAGGCGCTGCTCGGCGAGAACGCGGTGGTGCTGCATCCCGGCCCGATGCTGCGCGGGATGGAG
Organism: Nocardia sp. KT25-26; assembly: GCF_056627695.1. Lineage (NCBI taxonomy): Bacteria > Bacillati > Actinomycetota > Actinomycetes > Mycobacteriales > Nocardiaceae > Nocardia > Nocardia sp. KT25-26. The sequence continues at coordinate 2,387,014 of NZ_CM152813.1, forward strand.
ATCGCGTCGGCGGTGGCCGACTCGTCGCAGACGGCGGTCCTGCAACAGGTGACGAACGGAGTACACATGCGAATGGCCGTGCTGTTCCGGCTGCTGGTGGGCACGGAGGTGGCCGCATGACCACGCCTGACCTGCTGATCACGAACGTCCGGCCGTACGGCGAGGGCGAGCCGTGCGATGTGCTGGTACGTGACGGCGTGATCGCCGAGATCGGCACCGGGCTGTCCGCGGCGGCAGCCGAGACGGTCGACGGCGCCGGCCAGGTGCTGCTGCCCGGGTTCGTCGACCTGCACACCCACCTGCGCGAACCCGGACGCGAGGACACCGAGACCATCGAGACCGGTTCCGAGGCCGCCGCACTGGGCGGTTACACCGCGGTGTTCGCGATGGCCAACACGAACCCGGTCGCCGATTCGGTGGTCGTCACCGACCATGTGTGGCGCCGCGGCCAGGAAGTGGGCCTGGTCGATGTGTACCCGGTGGGTGCGGTGACGGTCGGGCTGCGGGGTGAGCAGCTCGCCGAAATGGGCACCATGGCCGCCGGTGCCGGTGCGGTGCGGATGTTCTCCGACGACGGTCACTGCGTGTACGACCCGCTGATCATGCGCCGCGCGCTGGAGTACGCGAAGTCGCTCGATGTGCTGATCGCCCAGCATGCCGAGGAACCGCGGCTGACGAAGGGTGCGGTCGCGCACGAGGGTCCCACCGCTGCGCGGCTGGGCCTGGCCGGCTGGCCGCGGGCCGCCGAGGAGTCGATCGTGGCGCGCGATGCCCTGCTGGCGCGGGACGCCGGGTCGCGGGTACACATCTGCCACGCCTCCACGGCCGGCACCGTGGAGTTGGTGAAGTGGGCCAAGGCGCAGGGGATTTCGATCACCGCCGAGGTGACGCCGCATCATCTGCTGCTCGACGATTCCCGGCTGGAGACCTACGACGCGGTGAACAAGGTGAATCCGCCGCTGCGGGAGACCTCCGACGCCCAGGCGCTGCGCCGTGCGCTGGCCGAGGGCATCGTCGACTGTGTGGCGACCGACCACGCACCACATGCCGAACAGGACAAGTGCTGTGAGTTCGCGCAGGCCCGCCCCGGCATGCTCGGCCTGGAGACGGCTCTGTCGATCGTGGTCGAGACCATGGTGCGGCCCGGTTTGCTGGACTGGCGCGGGGTGGCCCGGGTGATGAGCGAACGCCCGGCCGAAATCGTCGGCCTCGACGGGCACGGCCGTCCGATCGCGGTGGGCGAACCGGCCAATCTGGCCCTCGTCGATCCGGATGCGACGTGGACGGTGCGCGGCGCCGATCTGGCGAGCATTTCGGACAACACCCCGTTCGAGGACATGACCTTCCCGGCCCGCGTCACCGCCACGGTGCTGCGCGGCCGGGTGACCGCCCGGGAGGGCGCTGCGGTGGGGACGGCGTGAACCCGGGCCGCGGGTGCCCGGGCACGCCTCGATAGAGAGAGGTCCGCAAGTGGAGAGAACGCTCTGGGTGGTCGGGTTTCTGGTGATCTTCCTGCTGAGCGTCTGGTTGATGTACCGGGCGTGGCGGAAGCGGACGGCCCGGCAGCAGGCTCGGGTCGGCGCCCTGCCGGCGGTCCCGGCCGAGCTCGGCGCTCAGTTACTGGAGCCGACCACGGGCCTGTATCTGGGCAGCACCTTCGCGCCCAGCTGGCAGGAGCGGGTGCTGGCCGGCGGGCTGGGATTTCGCTCGCAGGCCGAACTGACCCGCTTCGAGCGCGGCATCCTGCTGGAGCGGACGGGTGAGAGCCCGATCTGGATTCCCGGCGAATCCATCACCGCGGTCCGGACCGAACGCGGACACGCGGGCAAAGTGATGACGGAGAATGGTGTGCTGGTGATTCGCTGGACACTACCGACCGGAACCGAGATCGATACCGGATTCCGGGGTGACGACAAGACGGTGTACCCGGCATGGACAGCCCAGGCCTGGGCGAAGACGGGAGAAGACGAATGAGCGGCGATACGATGTCCGCCGGCGGGCGGGTGCCCGCCGCACTGGTACTGGAAGACGGCCGGGTGTTCCGCGGTGCGGCGTTCGGCGCCGTCGGGGAGACCCTCGGTGAGGCGGTGTTCTGCACCGCGATGACCGGGTACCAGGAAACCCTCACCGACCCGAGTTACAACCGGCAGATCGTGGTGGCGACCGCCCCGCAGATCGGCAACACCGGCTGGAACGACGAGGACGACGAGTCGGCCCGGATCTGGGTCGCCGGCTACGCGGTGCGCGATGCCTCGCCGATCGCCTCGAACTGGCGCAGCACCCGCACCCTGCCGGAGGAACTGCAGCGGCAGGACGTGGTCGGCATCGCCGGTATCGACACCCGCGCGGTGGTCCGGCATCTGCGCAGCCGGGGTTCGATGAAGGCCGGGATCTTCTCCGGGCCCGCCCTGGCAGCCGAGGCCGACCTGGTGGCCCGGGTGAACGGGCAGCCCGCCATGCTGGGCGCCGACCTGGCCGACGAGGTCAGCACCGACGGCCTGTACACGGTCGAACCCGACGGCGATCCGCGCTTCACCGTGGTCGCGGTCGATCTGGGCATCAAGACCAACACTCCGCGGATGTTCGCCGAACGCGGTATCCGCACCCATGTGGTACCCGCGAACACCACCCTGGACCAGATCCTGGCGCTGAACCCGGACGGGGTGTTCCTGTCCAACGGTCCCGGTGACCCGGCTACCCAGGACGGCGCGGTCGCCCTCACCCAGGGCATTCTCGGCGAGGGGCTGCCGATGTTCGGCATCTGCTTCGGCAACCAGATCCTGGGCCGGGCGCTGGGACTCGAGACCTACAAGATGAAGTTCGGCCACCGGGGCATCAACATTCCGGTCGTCGAACACGAGACCGGCCGGATCTCGATCACCGCGCAGAACCACGGCTTCGCCCTGGAAGGGGAGCGGGGCCAGCGGTTCGACACCCCGTTCGGCAAGGCCGAGGTCAGCCACGTGTGCGCCAACGACGGCACCGTGGAGGGTGTGCGGCTGCTCGACGGGCGCGCGTTCTCCGTGCAGTACCACCCCGAGGCAGCGGCGGGCCCGCACGATGCCGCGTATCTCTTCGACCGGTTCGCCGGCCTCATGCACAGCGGCTCCGCTGCGCAGCAGCCGAACAATGCCGCCGCGCAGCGGAAAGGAGTCTGATCCATGCCACGTCGCGAAGATCTGAACCACATCCTGGTGATCGGCTCCGGGCCGATCGTGATCGGCCAGGCCTGCGAATTCGACTACTCCGGCACCCAGGCGTGCCGGGTGCTGAAGTCCGAGGGCCTGCGGGTCTCGCTGGTGAACTCCAACCCGGCGACGATCATGACCGACCCGGAGTTCGCCGACTCCACCTATGTCGAGCCGATCACCCCGGAGTTCGTCGAGAAGGTGATCGCCAAGGAACGCCCCGACGCGATCCTGGCCACCCTGGGCGGGCAGACCGCGCTGAACACTGCGGTCGCCCTGCACGAGAACGGGGTGCTGGAGAAGTACGGTGTCGAACTGATCGGCGCCGACTTCGACGCCATCCAGCGCGGTGAGGACCGGCAGAAGTTCAAGGACATCGTCGCGAAGGTCGGCGGCGAGAGCGCCCGCTCCAAGGTCTGCTACACCATGGACGAGGTGCGCGAAACAGTCGACGAGCTCGGCTTCCCGGTCGTGGTCCGGCCCTCGTTCACCATGGGCGGGCTCGGCTCGGGCATGGCCTACAACGACGAGGATCTCGATCGGATCGCCGGCGGCGGGCTGGCCGCCTCGCCGACCGCGAACGTGCTGATCGAGGAGTCCATCCTCGGCTGGAAGGAATACGAGCTCGAGCTGATGCGGGACGGCCGCGACAACGTCGTGGTGGTCTGCTCGATCGAGAACGTCGACCCGATGGGCGTGCACACCGGCGACTCGATGACGGTCGCCCCGGCCATGACGCTCACCGACCGCGAGTACCAGAACCTGCGCGACCTCGGCATCGCCATCCTGCGGGAGGTAGGCGTCGACACCGGTGGCTGCAACATCCAGTTCGCGGTGAACCCGGAGAACGGCCGGCTCATCGTCATCGAGATGAATCCGCGGGTCTCGCGTTCCTCGGCGCTGGCCTCCAAGGCCACCGGGTTCCCGATCGCCAAGATCGCGGCGAAACTGGCCATCGGTTACAGCCTCGACGAGATCATCAACGACATCACCGGAGAGACCCCGGCCTGCTTCGAGCCGACCCTGGACTACGTGGTGGTCAAGGCGCCGCGGTTCGCGTTCGAGAAGTTCCCGGGCGCCGACGACACCCTCACCACCACCATGAAGTCGGTCGGCGAGGCGATGTCGCTGGGCCGCAACTTCACCGAGGCGCTCGGCAAGGTGCTGCGTTCCCTGGAAACCAAGGCGACCGGCTTCTGGACCGCAGCCGACGGCCCGTGGGCGCCCGCCGACCCGGCCGACCCGGCCTCGGTGCGGGCCGCGATCGACGCGATCCTGGCCGATCTGCGCGTCCCCACCGAGGGCCGGATCTACCAGGTCGAACGGGCACTGCGGTACGGCGCGAGCATCGCCGAGGTGGCCGAGGCCTCCGGTGTGGACCCGTGGTTCGTGGCCGAGGTGGCCGGTCTGGTCGCGCTCCGGCAGGAAGTCCTGGACGCGCCGGTGATGGATGCCGACCTGCTGCGCCGGGCCAAGCACTACGGCCTGTCCGACCGCCAGATCGCGGCGCTGCGGCCCGAACTGGCCGGTGAGGCCGGGGTGCGGGAACTGCGGCAGCGGCTCGGCGTGCGCCCGGTGTTCAAGACCGTGGACACCTGCGCCGCCGAGTTCGAGGCGAAGACGCCGTACCACTACTCGTCCTACGAGCTGGATCCGGCGGCCGAATCCGAGGTGGCGCCGCAGCGCGAGCGCGACAAGGTGATCATCCTGGGGTCCGGTCCGAACCGGATCGGTCAGGGCATCGAGTTCGACTACTCGTGCGTGCACGCGGCGCAGACGCTGTCGCAGGCCGGCTACGAGACGGTGATGGTCAACTGCAACCCGGAGACCGTCTCCACCGACTACGACACCGCCGACCGGCTCTACTTCGAACCGCTGACCTTCGAAGACGTGCTGGAGGTGTACCACGCCGAATCGGAGTCCGGCACCGTCGCCGGCGTGATCGTGCAGCTCGGCGGCCAGACCCCGCTGGGCCTGGCGCAGCGGCTCACCGAGGCCGGTGTCCCGGTGGTGGGCACCTCCGCCGCCGCCATCGACCTGGCCGAGGACCGCGGCGAATTCGGCGACGTGCTGGTCGCCGCCGGGCTGCCCGCGCCGAAGTACGGCACCGCGACCACCGTCGAACAGGCCAAGCAGATCGCCGCCGGGATCGGGTATCCGGTGCTGGTGCGGCCGTCCTACGTGCTGGGCGGGCGCGGGATGGAGATCGTCTACGACGAGCAGGCCCTCCAGGGCTACATCTCCCGCGCCACCGAACTGAACCCGGAGCACCCGGTGCTGGTGGACCGGTTCCTGGAAGACGCCATCGAGATCGACGTCGACGCCCTGTGCGACGGCGACGAGGTGTACCTGGGCGGCGTCATGGAGCACATCGAGGAGGCCGGCATCCACTCCGGCGACTCGGCCTGTGCACTGCCGCCGATCACCCTCGGCCGCAGCGATATCGAGGCGGTCCGCCGTTCGACGGTCGCCCTGGCCAAGGGCATCGGCGTCCAGGGTCTGCTGAATGTGCAGTACGCGCTCAAGGACGATGTGCTCTACGTGCTCGAGGCCAACCCGCGGGCCAGCCGTACCGTGCCGTTCGTGTCCAAGGCCACCGGCGTGCCGCTGGCCAAGGCCTGCGCCCGGATCATGCTCGGCGCCACCATCGCCGAACTGCGTAAGGAGGGTCTGCTGCCGGAGACCGGCGACGGCGGTCATGTGCCGTTCGATGCCCCGGTCGCAGTGAAGGAGGCCGTGCTGCCCTTCCACCGGTTCCGGCGCGCCGACGGCAGCGGTGTCGATTCGCTGCTCTCGCCGGAGATGAAGTCCACCGGCGAGGTGATGGGTATCGACGCGGACTTCGGTACCGCGTTCGCCAAGAGCCAGGCTGCGGCCTACGGCATGCTGCCGACCGAGGGCACCGTGTTCGTTTCGGTGGCGAACCGGGACAAGCGGGCCATGGTGTTCCCGATCAAGCGGTTGCACGATCTCGGCTTCCGGATCCTGGCCACCGTCGGTACGGCGGAAACGTTGCGCCGCAACGGTATTCCGTGCGAGCAGGTGCGCAAGCACTCCGACCCGGAGACCGTGGACCCGGAGACCGGTATGCCGGAGGCCTCCATCGTGGACCAGATCCGCGACGGCGAGGTCGACGTGGTGTTCAACACCCCGTACGGCAACTCCGGCCCGCGCATCGACGGCTACGAGATCCGCGCCGCCGCGGTGAGCGTCAGCATCCCGTGCATCACCACGGTGCAGGGTGCGGCGGCCGCGGTGCAGGGCATCGAGGCCACCATCCGCGGCGGCATCGGCGTGCGGTCCCTGCAGGAACTGCACACGGTGCTGCGTGGCTGACGCAGCCGGGCCGCCTGCGCTCGACGGTGCGGGCGGCCCCGGCGGTCGGCGGACGGCGACGGAGGACGAGACGATGAAACCGTTCGGGCAGCGGTTGCAGCACGCGATGCACCGGCACGGGCCGGTGTGTGTCGGGATCGACCCGCATCCGGGTCTACTGCAGGCGTGGGGGCTCCCCGAGGACGCCGACGGACTGGAGGCATTCGCGGAGATCTGCGTGGAGGCCTTCGACGGCCGCGTCGCACTGGTGAAGCCGCAGGTGGCGTTCTTCGAAACCTACGGGTCGGCGGGTCTGGCGGTGCTGGAGCGCACCATCGAGGTGCTGCGCGCCTCCGGCACCCTGGTGCTGGCCGACGCCAAACGCGGCGATATCGGTTCCACCATGGACGCCTATGCCCGGGCCTGGCTCGGGGACGGTCCGCTCGGTTCGGATGCCGTCACCGTCTCGCCGTACCTGGGCTTCGGTGCCCTGGCGCCGGCCCTGGACCTCGCCGAGGCGAATCATCGCGGCCTGTTCGTGCTCGCCGCCACCTCCAATCCGGAGGGGGCGGAGCTGCAGCGGATCACCGGGCCCGACGGGCGCACCATCGCCCAACGGATGGTGGACGAGGCCGCGGCCCGCAATACCGGTGCCTCCTTCGGCTCGGTCGGTGTGGTCGTCGGCGCCACCCTTACCGAAGGGCCCGACCTGTCCGGCCTGAACGGCCCGATCCTGATGCCGGGTGTCGGCGCTCAGGGTGGCGGACCGGAAACCATCCGTGCTCTGGTGTCCGCCGAGCAGCTCGCTGCGGTCGTGCCCAACGTATCCCGTGAGGTACTGCGTTCCGGTCGGTCGGTGGATGCGCTACGGGCCGCGACGGAACGCCTGCAGGAGCAGTTCGCCTTCCTGCAGGACCGGCCTGCCGGGATGTGACCACTGGGCTGTGATCGCTTCGGGCCGCAACGGGTCAGGTCAGGCAGTACGTGGCGGTGATCGTGGCGAGCAGCGGCAGCAGATCCGACGAGTCCGCCGAGCCGATCGCCATCGTCAGCGATCGGCCCTCGGCGGACCGCCAGGCGTAGCTGACATAGCCGAGCAGCTCGCCGCCGTGGCCCCACACCGGGGGGCCACACGGCGGATCGAATCGCTGCAGGCCGAGCCCGTAACCGAATCCCATCCCCATCGGCACGGTCCGTTTCATCTCGTCCAGCGCCCACGGGCTGGTCAGCCGGCCCGACAGCAGGGCGTCGAAGAAGGCGTCCAGGTCTGCGGTCGTGGAGATCATCTCTCCGGCGGCCCAGTCCAGGGACGGGTTCATCACCGTGACGTCGGTGGTGCCTCCGGCGCCCACGTCGACGTAGGCGGTCAGAGCCGGTCCGGGGACCGCTGGATCGTCGCCGGGGAGCGTCGTGCCGGTCAGGCGCAGTGGGACGAGGATGCGGTTGCGGATTTCGTCGCCGTACCGGCGACCCGTCACGTGCTCGATCAGCAGCCCGAGCACGATGTAGTTGGTGTTGGAGTAGCGGAACCGGGTGCCCGGAACGAAATACGGCTCGTGCGCGAACGCCGTCGTCAGGAGTTCGCGCGGCGCGAAGGAGTCGAACCGGTCCGCGCCGCGCCATCGGTTCGTGGACCGGCCCGGCTCCTTCATGTAGTCGTACAGGCCGCTGGTGTGGTTCAGCAGCTGCCGCACCGTGATCGTGTCGCCGCCCGGTATCCGGTCCGGAAGCTGCTCTGCGATCGGGGCGTCGAGCCGGATCCGGCCCTCGTCGACGAGTTGCAGCACTACCGTGGCGACGAAGGTCTTCGTGATCGACCCGACCCGGAACCGCGTGTGCGGCCCGAGCGCCGCCTGCGGACGTGGGCCACCGGCCGCGGCGAAATCCCGGTGGGCGGAACCGTCGGAGACGCGCGCAACGATGTCGGTTCCGGTCCCGGTGCCGACGAGCTGCACGGTGTCCGACAGCACCCGGTCCCGGGCTGCGATCAGCCCTGTTGCTGCGATCCCGGCGGCGACGATCGTGGTGGCGGTGAGGACGAACACCGCCCGCGCGAACTTGTCCCGGCGAGTTCGCGCCGGTGGTGCATTCTCGGTCACAGCGGTGACGCTAGGCGGCCGGCGGCGGTGTCCACGAGGGTGCGCACCCGAGGCGCCGGGTGCGGAAAACCGCAGTACGGGACCGGTGGCCGGACCGCCGAAACCGGAGGGTCGGCAGCACTGTGCGGACTCCCGCCGATTCCTAGCGTCGATGCCATGAACAGTGCACAAGGTGCCGTCACTGCGACGGCAACGGAATCCGAACTCACCGGTGTCGCCGGGTGGGCAGTGGACCTGATGGATCGACTCGGTGGCCTCGGCGCGGGCATCGCCATCGCCTGCGAAAACCTGTTTCCCCCGTTGCCGAGCGAGGTGATCTTGCCGCTGGCCGGCTTCGCCGCGAGTGACGGGCGGATGAGCCTCGCCGAGGTCCTGCTCTGGACGACTCTGGGGTCGGTCGTCGGGGCGCTCGCGCTCTACGCGCTGGGTGCGGGGTTCGGGCGGTCCCGGCTGCGACGGATCGTGGCCGCCCTGCCGCTGCTGCGGGTATCCGACTTCGATCGCACGGAGGCGTGGTTCGCCCGCCACGGGGACAAGGCGGTGTTCTTCGGGCGAATGCTGCCGATCTTCCGCAGCTTGATCTCGATTCCGGCCGGGGTGGAGCGGATGCCGATCATGCGGTTCACGGTGCTCACCGCCACCGGTAGCTTCCTCTGGAACACCGTGTTCGTGCTGGCGGGATATTCGCTCGGCGCCAACTGGCATCTGGTGGAGAGCTACGCCGGGCTGCTGCAGAAAGTGGTCATCATGGTGGTTCTGCTCGCGGCCGGTTGGTTTCTGATCCGGCGGCTGCGGCCCGGAGCAGCGCGCCGACAAGGCACAATGCCGTCGTGACGTCCTCGGGTTGGTTCTCGGGCGTGGCGCCCATCGCCCGCCCGGTGGCAGGGTGCCTCCTCGGCGTCGTCACCGTGCCGGCCGACTTGATCGGCGCCCTGACCGCCCGGGTCGCGCCGTTGCCTGCCCAGCGGCTGGTCGGAGTGGCGGGCCGCCGGCTGACCTGGCTGTCGACCGGCCTCGATCCGGGAGCCCCGGCCGCAGGCCGGGTGGCAGGCTATCTCGCGGGCCGGGTGCTGATCGGCGTGCTCACAGCGACGATCCTGGTGCTGCTCGGCGGCGCCGCAGTGATCGCCTGCGCGCTGGTCTACGGTGCGGCGACCGGTGCAGCCGTGCCGATCGTCGACGCCTCCGAACCTGGCCAGATCACGTGGACCACGGTGGCGATCCTTACCGTGCCGGGGTCGGTAGCAGGCATCCTGGGCTTACTCGGCCTGGTCGGCGCGGTACGGGTGGAACTGTGGTGGTGGGGACGGTGTGCCAGGCCCGGCGCCGGTGAGCTCGACCGCCGGGTCCGCGAATTGACCTCGGCCCGAGCGGACGTGGTGGCCGCGGTCGACGAGGAACGGCGCCGGATCGAACGAGATCTGCACGACGGGGTGCAACAGCGAGTCGTCGCGCTGTCGATCCTGCTGGGCCGGATCGACCGGGAGGAGGATCCGGATGGGCGGGCGAGCCTGCATCGGCAGGCGGTCGAGGAGACCGCACTGCTGCTCGGCGAACTCCGGGACGTGTCCTGGCGGATCTACCCGGCGATGCTGGACCGAGACGGTCTGCGCGACACACTGGAGGCACTGCTCGACCGCACACCGTTGCCGGCTCGGCTGCGCTACGACCTGCCCCGCCGGCCGCCCCGGCCGGTCGAATCGGCCTGCTACTTCGCCGCCAGCGAGGCCGTCACCAACGTGATCAAGCATGCCGGCGCCGAGCGGATCACCGTGCAGGTGGACCGGCACGGGCCGGCGGTGCGCCTGCGTATCCACGATGACGGCGCCGGCGGCGCAGACCCCGCCGGCCACGGGCTGGCCGGGCTCGCCACCCGAGTCTCCGCGCTCGATGGCACCGTGATGGTGGACAGCCCGCCGGGTGGTCCGACACTCGTCACCGTGGAGGTTCCGTGCGAATAACGCTGGCCGAGGACTCGACGCTGCTACGCGAGAGCCTGGGACAACTGCTGGCCGCCGAAGGTCATCAGGTCCTCGATGCAGTGGGCAATGCGACCGAACTGCTGGCCGCTGTGGCGGCACGGCCGCCACAGCTGGTGATCGCCGATGTCCGGATGCCGCCGGATCACATAGACGAAGGTATCCGCGCCGCCCTGGAGATCCGGCGGACCCGGCCGGATATCGGGGTGCTGGTGCTCTCCCAGTACGTCGAGCGGCGCCATGCTGCGGAGTTCCTCACCGGGACCGGCGGGGTCGGATACCTGCTGAAGGACCGTGTCGCGGCGATCGGCTCGTTCCTGGACGCAGTCGAGCGGGTGGGCACCGGCGGTACCGCCTTCGATCCGGAAGTGGTCCGGCAGCTGCTGGCGCACACCCGCGCCGACTCGCCGCTGGACCGGTTGACCGAGCGCGAGCGGGCCGTACTGGAACTGATGGCCCAGGGCTCGAGCAACAGCGCGATCTGCGCCGCGCTGTACATCACCCGCAGCGCAGTGGAGAAGCACATCAACGCGATCTTCACGAAACTCGACCTGCCGTCGAGCGGCGCGCACAACCGCCGGGTGCTGGCGATACTGGCGTACCTGCGCCGGGAAGGTGAGCGTGGATGAACCGCATCGACCGGCGACACGGAAGGTGCGTGCCCGGCGACACGCTGGAAATTTTGGAAAAGCTGCTGGTCGGAAGTGTGCGTGTTTGCCGTGCCTCGGCCCCGCCGCCCCGCAATCATTTCGCAAACCTGGAGCAAGATCGAATACTGCCTGGTGAGAGGCTGTTTTTCGGGGGTGGCGTAGGATCGCGGAGGGTGGCGCCGGAGGGGCTGAGCATCTGCCTCCACGCGCCTATACGGCATCCGGAATCATGCCCCTGACCTGGGGGTCGGGTTCGCAATCGCCGGGCGTCGTGGGTACGGTCGCACAGACCGACCGGGAAACCGGCGGTAGATCTAGCAATGAACGATGAGACGGAGGAACCGTGGCCCTTCCCCAGCTGACTGACGAGCAGCGCGCCGCTGCTCTGGAGAAGGCGGCTGCCGCGCGCCGTGCTCGGGCAGAGCTCAAGGAGCGCCTGAAGCGTGGCGGCACCAACCTGAAGCAGGTCCTCACCGATGCCGAGACCGACGAGATCCTCGGCAAGATGAAGGTGTCGGCTCTGCTGGAAGCTCTGCCGAAGGTGGGCAAGGTCAAGGCGGCAGAGATCATGACCGAGCTCGAGATCGCCCCCACGCGGCGACTCCGGGGGCTCGGCGACCGGCAGCGCAAGGCGCTGCTCGCCCGCTTCGACTTCGACGCCTGACCCACCAGGTGATCGAACACACGCGGAAGGGTCGGCTGGTTGTACTGGTCGGCCCCTCGGCCGTGGGTAAGTCCACGGTCGTACAGTGCCTGCGGGAACGCCTGCCGGAACTGGTCTTCAGCGTGTCGGCGACGACCCGGGCCCCGCGGCCCGGGGAAGTCGACGGCCGGGACTACCGGTTCGTCACCCGGGAACAGTTCGACGGCATGATCGAGGCCGGTGAACTGCTCGAGTGGGCGGACATCCACGGCGGCCTGCAGCGGTCGGGGACCCCTGCCGCGCCGGTGCGCGAGGCCCTCGACGCCGGACTCCCGGTGCTCGTCGAGGTGGACCTGGAAGGTGCGCGCTCGGTGCGCAAGGCGATGCCCGAAGCGCGCCTGGTGTTCCTGGCACCGCCCAGCTGGGACGAGCTGGTCGCGCGACTGCGGTCGCGGGGAACCGAATCACCCGAAGTGATCGAACGACGGCTGGCGACCGCCCGGGTCGAACTGGCGGCCCGTGACGAGTTCGACACGGTGATCGTGAACGACGAGGTGACGGCCGCCTGCGAGCAGTTGGTATCGTTGTTCGCTAGCACAAATTCGAATTCGTGACCCTCGATTCGCAGGAGAGCCCCCTAGTGAGTACGGACATCCGGACCGCCCCGGCCTACGACACCCCGGTCGGTCTGACCAACCCGCCGATCGACGAGCTGCTCGAGCGCACCTCGTCGAAGTATGCGCTGGTCATCTACGCGGCCAAGCGGGCCCGGCAGATCAACGACTACTACAACCAGCTCGGCGACGGCATCCTGGAGTACGTCGGCCCGCTGGTCGAGCCGGGTCTGCAGGAGAAGCCGCTGTCGGTGGCGATGCGCGAGATCCACTCCGATCTGCTCGAGCACACCGAGGGCGAGTGAGCCCGGTCACCCGAGCGACAGTGAAGAGCCCGGAGGCGTAGACACCATGCGGATCGTCGTCGGCGTCGGCGGAGGCATCGCCGCGTACAAGGCCTGCGCCCTGGTGCGCCGGTTCACCGAGACCGGCCATCAGGTGCGGGTGATCCCCACCGAATCGGCGTTGCAGTTCGTCGGCAAGGCGACCTTCGAGGCGCTGTCCGGGCAGCCGGTGCACACCGGCGTATTCGCCGATGTGCCCGAAGTACCGCATGTGCGGCTGGGGCAGGAAGCCGATCTGGTCGTCGTCGCACCGGCGACCGCGGATCTGATGGCGCGGGCCGCGAGCGGCCGGGCCGACGATCTGCTCACCGGGACCTTGCTGACCGCCCGATGTCCGGTGCTCTTCGCGCCCGCGATGCACACCGAGATGTGGGAGCATCCGGCGACGGTGGCCAATGTGGCCACCCTGCGCGCACACGGCGCCCACGTGATGGAACCCGCCTCGGGCCGGCTGACCGGCACCGACACCGGCCCCGGCCGGTTGCCGGAGCCGGAGGAGATCTTCGGCCTCGCCTCGCTGCTGCTGGAGCGCGACGACGCCATCCCGCGCGATCTGGAAGGCCGTCGCGTGGTGATCACCGCCGGCGGCACCCGGGAACCCCTGGATCCGGTGCGTTTCCTCGGGAACCGCAGCTCCGGTAAGCAGGGCTACGCGCTGGCCCGGGTGGCCGCCCAGCGCGGAGCCCAGGTGACCCTGATCGCGGGCAACACCATCGAGATGGCCGCGCCGGCGGCGGTGGACCTGGTGCACATCACCACCGCCGAACAGCTGCAGACGGCGGTGGACAAGCATGCGACCGGCGCCGACGCGGTGATCATGGCCGCGGCGGTCGCCGACTTCCGGCCCACCCAGGTGGCGGCCGCGAAGATCAAGAAGGGCGCCGGGGAACCGGATGTCATCCCGCTGACCAAGAACCCCGACATCCTCGCCGGCCTGGTCCAGGACCGCCGGGACGGCCGGCTGCCCGGTACCACCATCGTCGGATTCGCCGCCGAAACCGGTGACGAGAGCGGTGACGTGCTCACCCATGCGCGGGCCAAACTGGCCCGCAAGGGCTGCGATCTGCTCGTGGTCAACGCCGTGGGTGAGGGCAAGGCGTTCGAGGTGGACACCAACGACGGCTGGCTGCTCGGTGCGGACGGCACCGAGCAGGCCCTGGACCATGGGTCGAAGGCGCTGCTGGCCAGCCGCGTGCTCGATGCTCTGGTACCGCTGCTGCGCTGACCCGCCGGCGCCGAGAACCGTTGCGGCGCAACACGCCGAGCACTTCGAAGGGTAGTCGGCGTGGTGGGCACATGGCGGTGAACAAACCGGGACGGACCGGTCCTACTCGGACCAAGACGTCGGTGGTTTGGCCTAGGCTGGAATGCAGGGTTACGCAGTAGCGCCGAGAAGTTACTGTCGCAAGCCGAACCGAGTAACCCGTCGAGGGAGAGGGAAGAACTGTGCGCACGTCCGGCAGTCGTCTATTCACCAGCGAGTCCGTGACCGAAGGTCATCCGGACAAGATCTGTGATGCGATCAGCGATTCCGTCCTCGATGCCCTGCTGGCCCAGGATCCGGCCAGCCGGGTCGCGGTCGAGACTCTGGTCACGACCGGTCAGGTCCATGTGGCGGGCGAGGTGACCACCTCCGCCTACGCGGACATCCCGAAGATCGTCCGCGAGAAGGTACTCGAGATCGGCTACGACTCGTCGGCCAAGGGGTTCGACGGCAACTCGTGCGGGGTGAACATCGCGATCGGCGCGCAGTCGCCCGATATCGCGCAGGGGGTCGACACTTCCCACGAGGCCCGCGTCGGCGGCTCCGACGACGACATCGAACGGCAGGGCGCCGGTGACCAGGGCCTGATGTTCGGGTACGCCACCACCGACACCCCCGAGTTGATGCCGCTGCCGATCGCGCTGGCGCACCGGCTGTCCCGCAAGCTCACCGAGGTCCGCAAGACCGGGGTGCTGCCGTATCTGCGTCCGGACGGCAAGACTCAGGTCACCATCGAATACGAGGGTGACCGCGCGGTTCGGTTGGACACCGTGGTGTTGTCCACCCAGCACGCCGCCGATATCGACCTGGACAACCTGCTCGCACCGGACATCCGGGAGAAGGTCGTCGACGCGGTGCTGGCCGACCTCGACATTCCGACCCTGGACACCTCGGAGGTGCGGCTGCTGGTCAACCCGACCGGCAAGTTCGTCCTCGGTGGCCCGATGGGCGACGCCGGCCTGACCGGCCGCAAGATCATCGTCGACACCTACGGCGGGATGGCCCGGCACGGTGGCGGCGCCTTCTCCGGCAAGGACCCGTCCAAGGTGGACCGGTCCGCCGCGTACGCGATGCGCTGGGTCGCGAAGAACGTGGTGGCGGCCGGGCTCGCCGAGCGGGTCGAGGTCCAGGTGGCCTACGCGATCGGCAAGGCCGCTCCGGTGGGCCTGTTCGTGGAGACCTTCGGCACCGAGCAGGCCGATCCGGCCAAGATCTCCGCCGCGATCAACGAGGTGTTCGACCTGCGTCCGGGCGCGATCATCCGCGATCTGGACCTGCTGCGCCCGATCTACGCGCCGACCGCGGCCTACGGGCACTTCGGCCGCACCGATATCGACCTGCCGTGGGAGCACACCGACCGCGCGGAGAAGCTGCGCGCCGCCGCCGGCCTGTAGGCCGGCCGCTCGTATGGCCGAGCCCCGTTCCGACACCCCCGGGAACCCTGCGTCCCCGGGGGTGTCGGGCGTTCCGGAGGCGGGGCTCGCCGAGCCCATCGCCCGGGTGCTGCCGCTGCTCACCCCGGCGCATCTCGACCGGGATTTCGACTATCTGGTCCCGCCCGACCTCGATGCCGTCGCCCGGCCCGGGGTCCGGGTGCGGGTCCGGTTCGCCGGCCGTCTCGTCGACGGCTACCTGCTGGCCCGGCTGCCCCGCACCGAACACACCGGCAAACTGGTGAAACTGGAACGCGTCGTCTCCCCGGAGCGCGTGCTCACCCCGGAGATCCTGCGCTTGGTCGGCACCGTCGCCGCCCGCTACGCCGGCACCCGCGCCGACGTGCTGCGCCTGGCGATTCCGCCGCGGCACGCGCGTACCGAGAACGGTGGGAAGAAGTCGGCGCCGGTGACGGCGTCGACCGGGGACGCAGCCGCGGCCGAGCGCAGTCCGACGGAGCCGATATCGCCCACCGCCGCCGAGGACGGGCCGACGCTGTCTGCCGCCGAGCCGCCTGGCCCCGCCGGCTCGGCTCCCGAGGGCAGTGGCATCGAACCGGCCGCCACCGAGGGGGAGGGGCCACCTCTCGACAGAGTCGCAGGAGCGTCTGCTGCCGTCCCCGGAGCCGCAATGGGCGCATCAGCCGGCGACACCCGTACTGAGGCCGCGATCGACCCGGGCCCGTGGGAACGATATGTGCACGGTGGCGCCTTCCTCGATGCGGTGCGCACCGGCCGGGCCGCCCGCGCCGCCTGGCAGGCGCTACCCGGTGAGGACTGGGCGGCACGGCTGGCCGAGCTCGCGGCGAGCGCGGTGGCCGCCGGCCGCAGCGCCGTGCTGATCGTGCCGGATCAACGCGACCTCGACCGGTTGCTCGCGGAATGTGTTCGCCTGGTGGGGGATTCGGCGGTGGGACTGTCTGCCGGGCTGGGTCCGGCGGCGCGGTACCGGCGCTGGCTGGCGGTTCTGCGCGGCCAGGCCCGGGTGGTGGTCGGTACCCGGAACGCGGTGTTCACTCCGGCTCACGATCTGGGGCTGATCGTCATCTGGGACGACGGTGACGGCACCTACGCCGAACCGCGGGCGCCGTATCCGCACGCCCGCGAAGTCGCCATGCTGCGGGCGCACGAGACCGGATGTGCGTTCGTGGCCGGTGGATTCGCCCGCACCGCCGAGATCCAGGCCGCTGTCGAATCGGGCTGGATCCACGACCTCGTCGCCCCCCGTGCCGTGCTGCGTGAGGCGTGCCCGCGGATCAGTGCCCCCGGCGACAGCGATTTCGCCCTGGAACGCGACCCGGTCGCCAAGGCCGTCCGGATCCCCGGTGTGGCGTTCGGTGCGGCCCGGGCGGCCCTGCGTGAGGGCGCACCGGTACTGGTGCAGGTACCGCGGCGCGGCTACGTCCCGGCCCTGTCCTGCGCGAAATGCCGTACCCCGGCCCGGTGCCGACAGTGCAACGGCCCCCTCGCCCTGCCCGACGGCGGCGCCGACGGGCAACCGGCCAGCCCACACTGCCGATGGTGTGGCCGCACCGAGGCGGCCTATCGGTGCCCGTCCTGTGGGGGCCGCGCCCTGCGAGCCGTGGTGATCGGTGCCGCCCGGACCGCCGAGGAACTCGGCCGCGCCTTTCCCGGGGTACCGATCCGGGGGTCCGGTGGGGGAACGGTCCTGGATGCGGTCGAACCCGGCCCGCAGGTGGTGGTCGCGACCGTCGGCGCCGAACCCACCGTCCCCGGCGGTTACGGGGTGGCGCTGCTGCTCGACGGCTGGGCCCTGCTGGGCCGCGCCGACCTGCGCGCCGCCGAGGAAGCATTACGCCGCTGGATGGCCGCGGCCGCCCTGGTCCGCGCCCGCGGCACCGTGGTGGTGATGGCGGAACCGGGCCTGCCGACCGTACAGGCCCTGGTGCGCTGGGACCCCGTCGGCCATGCCGCCGCCGAACTGGCCGCCCGCGCCGAGGTCGGCTTCCCGCCGGTGGTGCGTCTCGCTGCCGTCGACGGCACCACCGACTCCATCGCCGACCTCCTCGCCGCCGCCGACCTTCCCGCCGGCACCGACCTGCTCGGCCCCGTCCCCCTCCCCGCCGGCGCCCGCAAACCCTTCGCCGCCGACACCGAAACCCCCGCCGAAGTCGAACGCATGCTGCTGCGGGTCCCCCGCCGCACCGGGGCCGAACTGTCCGCCGCCCTCACCGCCGCCCAAGCGGTCCGCAGCACCCAACGGTCCGACGCCCCCCTCCGCGTGCAGATCGACCCGGTCGATATCGGCTGACCAGCCGGGAGTTCCATCTGCCGCCGACTTCGCGCAGCGCTTTTCGGCGGTACCGATTGCGGTCGGGTGGGAGTCGAGCACCTCGCCGTGGTCGTATCGTCCTATTGGCCGCGTACGGCCGGCGGAGTGCCTTGCGTACCTCGATGATTCGTTCGAGTGGGTTGGCGTCGGCCGGTGCGTCACCGATCCGGACGGTGATTCCGTTTCTGTCGTGCGGAGCGGACCTCATGGTCGGTTCCGGGTCGGCTGTGTCTCGGTTCACCCTTGCCGTCGGCCTATTGTCGATATATCGTCGATAGTGTCCGATTGAACGAGAGTATGCCGAGGAGGCAGCTATGCATGACATGAGACATCGAGAGTTCGGGCCCGGGCACGGGCCGTGGCACGGCGGTGAGGGGTCGGATCGGCGGCAGTTCCGCCGGGGTGGCCGGCGGGGGCACGGGCCGGAGTTCGGGCCCGGTTTCGGTCCGGGGTTCGGTCCGCAGTTCGGCCGGGGGCGCGGGCGCGGTGGTCGCGGCCGGCGCGGTGATGTGCGGGCAGCGGTGCTGCTGTTGCTCACCGAGCGGCCGATGCACGGGTACGAGCTGATCCAGCAGATTCGGGAACGCAGCGAGGATGTCTGGCGGCCGAGTCCCGGATCCATCTATCCGGCGCTGGCCCAGTTGGAGGACGAAGGCCTTGTGGCGATCGAGAAGGTGGCCGGGCGTAAGACGGCGCGGCTCACCGACGAAGGGGCGAAATACGTCACCGAGCATCGCGCCGATCTGGGTGACCCCTGGGCGGAGGTGCGGCACGACGTCGGTGCACAGGCCATGGACCTGCGCGGACTGGTCGGCCAGGTGATGGGCGCGGCCGGGCAGGTCGCCGCCGTCGGCACCCCGGAACAGGCGGCCCGTGCGGCCGAGGTGCTCACCGAGACCCGGCGCTCGCTCTACCGCATCCTGGCCGAGGACGATCTGCCGGGCGACGAACCGGCTCCCGACGCCTCGTAGCGGGCGGGGTTCCGGCAGAGCTCGAACCTCGCAAATGTGACTCCCGTCGCGAAACACCCTGCGGCGGCGTGCGATCGGGGCGGTTTGGGTCCATGATTGGGTAATGGGACAACCACGGGGTATGTCGGGTAGGGGAACTTCACAATTCGGTCGGATGGTACTGGCCGGGTTGCTCGGGGCGGTGGCGGTGTGCGGGCCGGTGGCGGTGGGGGCTCCGGGGGTCGCGGCGCAGCCGGCGACGGTGTCGCATGCCGAAGTACCGATGGAGCCGGGGCCGCCGCAGTCCGATCATCTGGCTGCTGCCCGCTACCGTAAGGCACATCCGGACGCAGTGCCGCAGGGGGTCAACGACTTCGGGTGTCGGCCGGCCGCCGACCATCCGTATCCGGTGGTGCTGGTGCACGGCACCGATTCGAGTGCGTACTCCGACTGGTCGGCCATCGGGCCGCAGCTCGCCGCGGCGGGGTTCTGTGTGTTCGCGCCGAACTACGGGGGCGCTCCGGGCGCGGACACCTTCGGTACCGAGGACATCTGGCAGAGCCCCCACCAGGTCGGTGCCTTCGTGGACCGGGTGCTGGCGACCACCGGTGCGGACCGGATTGACCTGGTCGGGTTCTCGCAGGGCGCCTCGGTCAGCCGATTCTGGGTGAACAAGCTCGGCGGCGCCCCGAAGGTGCATCGGTGGGTCGGTATCGCGTCGCCGAGCTACGGCGGTGTGATGTACGGCCTGGTTCCGGTCGCGCAGGCGGTGCCGGGCGCCCTGGAGATCGCGGCCAAGGTCACCTCCACGGCCGCGGTGCAGCAGGGGGAAGGGGAACCGTTCATGGTGGAACTCAACGCGGGCGGCGATACCGTGCCCGGTCCCGAATACACCACCATCGGCAGCCGGCTCGACGAGATGATCCAGCCGTTCGAGAACATCGCCCTGCACGGCCCGGGCGCACAGAATCTGGTCCTGCAGGACCTGTGCCCGGAGGACCTGACCGGGCACTTCCAGATGGTGTACGACCCGTTCGTGCAGCAATTGCTGCACCAGGTGCTCGACCCGGCGGGTGCGCCGGAGCCGGTGTGCCGTCCGGTACCGCTGGGCACCGGAATTCCGCAGGTGATCATCGCCGGAAACTCCTGACCGCACCCGGTGGATCGGCGCCTCCTAGAATGAGAGGTCCGCATTCTTACGATCTGTCTTCCGGGAGCCGCCGTGACCATTCAGCCCGTTCGCCTGTTCGGCGACCCGATCCTGCGTTCCCGCGCGGATGAGGTCACCGTGTTCGACGCCGAACTCGGGCAGTTGGTCGACGACCTCACCGACACCATGTACGACGACGACGGTGTCGGGATGGCGGCCCCGCAGATCGGCGTCGGCCTGCGGGTCTTCGTCTACGACGTCGGCGACGGTCCGGGGCACGTCGTGAACCCGGTGTTCGAGGTCGTCGGGGACGAGGAACAGATCGGAGCGGAAGGCTGCCTGTCGATTCCGGGGGTGCGCCACGATGTCCGCCGCGCGCTGCGGGTCCGCGTTCGCGGCAACGACCGGTTCGGCGCCGCAGTCGAATTCGAGGCCGACGAACTGTTCGCCCGGTGCGTCCAGCACGAGACCGATCACCTCGACGGGGTGCTGTTCCTGGACCGGCTCGACCCGGCCGACCGGAAGGCGGCGATGCGGACCATCCGGGAGTCGGACTGGTTCACCGCCGGGATCACCGTGCGCTCCTCGCGTGGCGCCGAGAACGAGGGGGTGCGCTGATGCGGCTCGTCTTCGCCGGCACCCCGGAACCGGCCGTACCGTCGCTGCAGCGGTTGATCGACAGCGCGGCCCATGAGGTCGTCGCCGTGGTCACCCGCCCGGATGCGGTGGCCGGCCGCGGTCGCAAGGTGCGTCGCTCGCCGGTGGGTGAACTGGCCGATGCGCACGGCATCCCGGTGCTGACGCCCCGGCGCCCCGCCGACCCGGAGTTCGTCGCGGCCTTCACCGAACTCGCACCCGATTGCTGCCCGGTCGTCGCCTACGGTGCGCTGTTGCCACAGGAACTGCTCGACATCCCCCGGCACGGATGGATCAACCTGCACTTCTCGCTGCTGCCCGCCTGGCGCGGGGCGGCGCCGGTGCAGGCCGCCATCGACGCCGGTGACGAGATGACCGGCGCCTCCACCTTCCGGATCGAGGCGGGGCTGGACACCGGGCCGGTGTACGGGGTGGTCACCGAGCCGATTGCGGTCACCGACACCGCCGGTGAACTGCTGGGCCGGCTCGCCGAATCCGGTGCGGTGCTGCTGGAGAAGACCCTGGACGGGGTCGCCGACGGGTCGCTGCAGGCAGTGCCGCAGTCCACCGACGGTGTCTCCTATGCACCGAAGGTGACCGTCGCCGCCGGACACGTCCGGTTCGATCAGCCCGCCCTGGCGATCCAGCGCCGTATCCGGTCCGTCACGCCCGCGCCCGGCGCCTGGACCGAGATCAACGGTGTCCGGGTGAAACTCGGGCCGGTCGAAATGGTGCCGGACGAACTGCCGGTGCGGGCGGTGGAGGTGCGCAAATCCGGCGTGTTCGTCGGGACTGCCACCACTGCGGTCCGGCTGGGGCAGGTGCAACCACCCGGTAAACGGATGATGGCCGCCCTGGACTGGGCCCGCGGCGCCCGCCTGGCCGAGGGCACGGTGGCCGGATGAGCCGCGCGGACGACCGGCGCACCGGCAGGATCGACCCCAAGACCGTCGACGGCGGCTGGGCGGCGCGGGCCGCGAAGAAGCGCTCTGGGAAGGCGGCACCGGACGGGGAACGGGAAGCCGATATCGACGGCGGCTGGGCCGCCCGGCGGCGTGGTGCCCGATCCGGCGAACCCGGCCGTGGCGAGTCCGGTCGCGGCGAACCCGGCCGGGCCGAGGGCGGCCGCGGACGAACCGGGTCGCGTGCCGTCCGGTCGGACCGGGACCCGAATCCCCGTGAACGGCGCGCCCGCAGCGGGTCCGGCCGGCTCGAGGGCGGCCGCGGCGGACGGGCCGGGTCGGGGGCCGGCGGGTCGGACCGGGACCCGAATCCCCGCGAACGGCGCGCCCACAGCGGGACGGACACCGGCGGCAGCCGGTCCACGGGCGCCGGGCGCAGTGCCGACCGACGCGACATCGACCGGACGAACCGGTCCGGCGCCGCCGGCGGGCCCCGCCGTGCTGCGGCGTCCGATCGCACCGGCCGGACATCGCAACGTCCGGGCTTCGATTCGCGGCGCGGCGGTAGATACCCGGATGACGGCCCGCAGTCCCGAGACACTGATGCGCAGTCCCGCAACCGCCCTCGGCCGGCCCAGGGTGCCGGTGCCGGGCGCCGAGGACGTCCCGATACCGGTCGTCCCGAACGTTCGGAAACCGGGCGCACCCGGCCTGCTCGCCCCGGCAACCCGCGCGGTGGCGCGGAGGGAGTCGGTCCCGATCGTCGTCACGGCTCCGCCGGCCACCGCCCCGGCCGGCCGAACCGTTCGGCGGACCGAGAGCCCGCCGGACCTTCCCGGCGCGGCCGGTCGGACACCGGTCGCGATACCCGCGGCGCAGCCGGAAAACACCGGCCCGACCGCACGGAGACCGGCGTGCCGCGCGGCATCGTGGACCCGGCGCGTGAGGTCGCCCTCGAGGTGCTGCGGGCAGTGCGGGAGCGCGACGCCTACGCCAACCTGGTCCTGCCCGCCCTACTGCGGGAGCGCCGGCTCGAGGGCCGGGATGCCGCATTCGCCACGGAATTGACCTATGGCGCCTGCCGGGCACAGGGGCAACTGGACGCGGTGATCGCGCACTGTGCGAAGCGCCCGGTCGACGAGATCGACGGCCCGCTGCTGGACATTCTGCGGCTGGGTGTCTACCAGCTGCTGCGCACCCGCACCGGCGCCCATGCGGCGGTCGATACCGCCGTCGAGCTGGCCCGTGCCGAAGCGGGCACCGGCCGCGCCGGGTTCGTGAACGCGGTACTGCGTCGGGCCGGCGCCCGCGATACGGCAGACTGGGTGGCCGAACTCGCCCCGGCCGATCCGGTCGGCCGGCTCGCCTTCGAATATGCTCACCCCGTCTGGATTGCGCAGGCCTTCGCCGATGCGCTCGGCGCCCGCGCCGGGGAACTGGGTGATCTGCTCGCCGCCGACGACGAACGCCCGGCGGTGCACCTGGTAGCGCGCCCCGGCGAGATGACCGCCGAGGAGCTGGCCCTGCTCACGGGGGGTACCGAGGGTCGGCTGTCGCCGTACGCGGTACACCTGGACGGGGGCGACCCGGGACAGTTCGAACCGGTCCGCGAGGGCATGGCCGCGGTGCAGGACGAGGGCAGCCAGCTCGTCGCGGTCGCACTCACCCGCGCCCCGCTGGAAGGTGCGGACGGCGGCCGCTGGCTCGACCTGTGCGCCGGCCCCGGCGGCAAGGCCGCTCTGCTCGGCGCGCTGGCCGCGATCGACCGCTTCGACGTGGATGCGGTCGAGCCGGCCGAGCACCGCGCCGACCTGGTCCGGAAGGCGACCACCGATCTGCCGGTGCATGTGCACGTCGCCGACGGCCGAGACAGTGGACTCACCCCCGGCTACGACCGGATCCTCGTGGATGCACCCTGCACGGGTCTGGGGGCGCTGCGCCGCCGCCCGGAAGCACGCTGGCGCCGCACCCCGGCCGACGTCGCCGATCTGGTCACGCTGCAACGTGAACTGCTGACCGCGGCATGGGATCTGGTGCGGCCCGGCGGCGTGGTGCTGTACTCCACCTGTTCACCGCATCTGCCGGAAACCGTGGCCGTGGTGGCCGACCTGGTGCGCCGCACCGGCGCGATCCAGCTCGACACCCGCGAGTACCTGCCCGGCGTCACCGATCTCGGCGACGGTCCCGGTGCGCAACTGTGGCCGCACCGGCACGGCACCGACGCCATGTTCCTGGCGGCCCTGCGCAAGCCCGTCGATTGACCCGGCCCGGTCCCGGAACAGCATCCGCGGCGCGGCCGGGTTCGCACGCCATGCCGACCCCGGCCCGTGCCCCGGCCGGTCGGGTCGGCTCCGTCCGAGAGCGGTCGGCAGGTGCCATTCGTCCAAGCGGCACCTGCCGAGTTCCGGGCACACTCGAACCATGGCGATGACATGGGACGAGGTCGTGGCGGCAGCGCAGCGGCTGCCCGGCGTCGAGACGAGCACCTGGTGGCGGACTCCGGGACTGAAGGTGGGCGGCAAGGGGTTCGCCCGGCTGCGCACCGAGGCCGACGGCGGCCTCGCCATGCTGTGCGAGATGACCGAGAAACAGGCACTGCTGGCCTCCGGTGATCCGGCGTTCTACACCACACCGCATTACGACGGCCACCCGTTCGTCCTCGTCGACCTGGCGCTGGTGGATCCGGTGCAGCTGACCGAACTGCTCGACGCCGCCTGGTGGCTGCGCGCGCCTGCCGGCCTACGGCGATCCCGCTCCGGCGGCGTGCCGGGCTGACCGGACCCGGCACAAAGGACTCGGACGTGGACGACCGTCGCCGGTGCGCGGCTCGCGATCCAGCTCACGGTGGCGGCTACCTGCGGTGTTGTCGGCTGCTACGGCAGTTCCGGTACACGGTCGGAATCGGAGATGCACCGACCTTGCCGGGCCGTTGTGCCGGTGGTGAGCGTGGCACCCGATCGCGCCGCGGGAGCGCTACGGATCAGCGTTCGCTCATGGTCTGGGTAGCGTGGCTGTAGGCGGTGGCGGCGTCCTCGAAGTAGGTGGCCAGCCCGGTCTGCTGGTCCGCCGTCAGCGCGCCGATGGTGGCGGCGATCGGCGCCTGCACCGTCGCGAGGATTCGGTCCAATCCCGCGGGTTCACGGCCGGTGTGCCGGACCAGTACCCGGCGGCGATCCGCCGGATCGGGAATGCGCTCGGCCAGATCGGCTGCCGTCAATCGATCGACGGCGCGTGTCGTCGCGCTCGGGGACAGGCCGAGCCGGCTCGCGAGCTGTCCCGTCGTCATCGGCCCGTCGACCGCCAGCAGGCTGGCTGCCTGGTAGTCGGTCACGCCGAGCCCGCACGCTTCGGCTGCCGCGAGATGGAACTGCACCACGGCGGCGAGGTAGCGCCGATACACGGCCGGCGTGATGGTGGCCTCGGGTTCCTTGCCAGAATCCTGCATGAGTGCAATCATTGCACACATGCAAATAAAAGGGAATCAGAACTCGCCTGCCGGACACGAACCGGCCGATGTCAGACCGCGGCGTCGCCGCTGGCCGTACCTGGTCGCGGCGGGGGTCGGACTACTCGGGCTCGCCGGTGGCGGTGTGTACGCCTGGCTGAATGCCACCTCGACGGTCAGTGAAACCGGGGTCACTGCCTGTGCGCAGGTCCCGGCGGCCGGTCCCGGCGGCGGTGCGCCCGATGATCGTGCGGTGGCGGGCGTCTGCGCGACCATGGCGGGGCTCGAGGCCGCCTGGGGCGACAACGACGCCGACACCTACGGTGCTCTGTTCACCGAGGACGCCACCTATGCCACCTGGGTCGGCACCTACTACACCGGCCGCGACGACATCGTCGCCGGTCACCGCGCCCTGTTCGACGGGCCGCTCGGCGGGACCCGGCTGGCCTCCCGGTACCTGAACCTTCGATTCGTCACCGACGACGTGGCGGTGCTGATCACCCGGGGCGACACCTACGAGGGCGAGCCGCCCGAATCACCTGGGAAGGTCCAGTCCTACACGCTGGTCCGCGAGGACGGCACCTGGCTCGTCGCCGCGTTCCACAACACGCAGCGCAGCAAGGTGATGGAGCGGATCCAGTTCCTCTGGTACCCGGATTCCCGTCCGGCCGCCGAGGCCGGTTGATCGCCGCCACCTCGCACCGGATCACTCCCGGCCGGATTGCTCGCGCAGCCGGGCGAGGGTTTTCGCGAGAATCCGGGAGACGTGCATCTGGGAGATGCCCAGGCGCTGGGCGATCTGGGTCTGGGTCATCGATTCGAAGAAACGCATGGTGAGGATCCGGCGTTCCCGTTCGGGGAGGCCGGCCAGCAGCGGGCGCACCGCGATGTACTCCTCGACCCGATCGAACTGGGTCTCCTCCTCGCCGAGGGTGTCCAGCAGCGAGGCATCGGTGTCGCGGCCGATGGTGGCGGCATCGATGGAACCGGGCTGATAGGCGTTTCCGGCGATCACCGCCTGGGTGACCTCATCGGGTTCGACGCCCAGTTCGGCGGCGATCTCCTTGGCGGTGGGGGAGCGACCCAGCGTCTGCGACAGTGAGTCGACGGCGGCGCCGATCCGCAGATGCGTCTCCTTCACCCGCCGCGGCACCCGCATCGCCCAGGTGTTGTCCCGGAAATAGCGGCGGACCTCACCCATGATCGTGGGTACGGCGAAGGACAGGAAATTGGAGCCGCGGCTCACGTCGAACCGGTCGACCGCGTGTACCAGGCCTACCCGGGCCACCTGGGTGAGGTCGTCGTACGGTTCGCCCCGGCCGCTGAACTTGCGCGCGATGTGGTCGGCGAGCGGAATGCACCGGTTGATCAGCCGGTCCCGGGCGGCGGCGTGCTCGGCGCTGCCCGGTGCGGTGGCCGCCAGCCGTTCGAAGAGCTCACCGACATCGTCGTAGCCGGGCACCGGCGTCGGCTCGGCCTTCGCGGTCGGTGCGGTGCGGTCCTCGGTCACTCCGCTTTCCCCCGGACCCGACGGAACCGCACTGTCGTCGGATATCCGGAAGTCGCTGCGTCGAAACCGTCCTGGCGGGCGGTGACCTCATCGGTGAGGGTGCGCAGCACATGCCAGCCGAAGCTGTGCTGGTCGGGCAGTCCCGCGCGGCCGGCGACACCGTCGACCTCGACCTCCAGTTCGGTGTCCCCGACGACGAACCGGCAGGTGAGCATGGAGTCCGGGGCGGCGATGCCCACGATGGTGGAGCACACCTCGTCGACCGCCAGCCGGGTGTCGGCCACCTCGTCGAGGGTGAATTCGCTGAGCAGGACCAAGGTTTCGGCGAGCCCGCGCACGATCGGCAGCTGGGTCACGGATGCGGCCACACGAATCTCCACCGGGGTGCTGCGCAGCCCCTGTTCCGCCGAAATGTTGGTCACGCTATGCAGGCTACCCACATCCGGGCGGGGGAATCAGCTTTGTCGCTACACTGCCACGCTGTGTCCACTCCGACGTTCACCCGCCCGGCCCAGCCGATGATCGCCCCGTCCATCCTGTCCGCAGACTTCGCTCACCTGGCCGAGGAGGCCGCCGCCGTCGAGGGTTCCGACTGGCTGCATGTGGACGTGATGGACGCCCATTTCGTGCCGAATCTCACGCTGGGGCTCCCCGTGGTGGAGAGCCTGCTGAAGGCGACCGACATCCCTCTCGATTGCCATCTGATGATCGATGACCCGGGCCGGTGGGCACCCGGCTACGCCGAAGCGGGCGCCTACAACGTCACCTTCCATGCCGAGGCGACCGACGATCCGATTGCGGTGGCCAAGGACATCCGGGCAGCGGGTGGCAAGGCCGGGCTGTCGGTCAAACCGAACACCCCGATCGAGCCGTACCTGGAGATCCTGCGCGAATTCGACACCCTGCTGGTGATGAGCGTGGAACCCGGATTCGGCGGCCAGTCGTTCATCCCGAACGTGCTGGAGAAGGCGCGGGTGGTCCGCCGCCTCGTCGATGCCGGGGAGCTGCGCCTGGTCGTGGAGATCGACGGCGGGATCAATGCGGACACGATCGAGCAGGCCGCCGAGGCCGGAATCGATTGCTTCGTGGCCGGGTCGGCGGTGTACAACACCGAGGATCGCGGCGCCACGGTGCAGCGGCTGCGGCATCAGGCCGCGGCGGTATGGCACCGCTGATCGGTTACGGACGGCGGCGGTCGCCGGAGCCGAGGGTGCGAGTCGCCTCGATCACCGCGGACAGTGGTGGCCGATCGGTGGCCCGCTCCGGCGGCTGCACCCAGGTGCGGTAACCGGTGCGCTCGTCGTCCGCGGACGGCAGCACGATCCGGCTGCCGTTGGCAGCCACCGTGGCGTAGAGCCGGAACAGTTCGGCCGCCGCAGCCACCGATACGGTGTCGGGCCGGTAGGGGCCGGTGAGGAAGGTCCAGCTCGCGGCCCGCGGATGGGCCAGGACCGGACCGGCGATACCGGCCTGGAGCAGCCGGTGCTGAACCTGCTCGCCGAGCCGGTCCGGCATGGTCACGGCGCCGTGGTGGGCGCCGATCTGCAGCATGATGCGGCGCGATTCGGCTTCGACGGTCGCCGGGAGCCGGCACTCCTGCCGGTACCGGGCGCACTGCCGCTCGAGTGCGGATTCGAGCAGTGTGGTCACGCGGCACCCCCGATTGTCTCGAACTCTGATCGACCCACAGTGATGTCTTCCTGACGGTGATGGACTTGACCTGGGCCCAGCACCCGGGGCGGGTTCGCTCCGGGACGAAACATGTCGTCTTCGAACAGTTCGCTGCGGGTCCGGCGGCAACGATCCGGACTCGGTGACCGAACGGTGGGAATCGGCGACATAACAATATTGCGTCGATATTCGACGCAACGCAAGCGTTCGCAACAGTGAGTTTCGGCGATTCGGATTGACGGTCGATCCGGATGGGTAGAACGCGCCGACCCGTACCGCGGCCCACCGCAAACGGTCCACCGTCCGGACACCGGCGATCACCACCCGGTGCCGCGCGGCTAGGGTTGCCTCGGATCCGGCGCCACAGTGCGGGAATCGCCGGGAATAGCCACCGGGTCCGGGCTGTTCCGCAAGCCGGAAGACACGACGCGAGGACGAGGGAGTCGGGCATGTTCACAGGCATCGTCGAGGAACTGGGCGAGATCGTCGCGGCCGAGGAGCTGGCCGACGCCGCCCGGTTGACCATCCGCGGCGCCACCGTGACCTCCGATGCCCGGCACGGTGATTCGATCGCCGTGAACGGCGTGTGCCTGACCGTCGTCGACGTCGTCGACGGGGACTGCTTCACCGTCGACGTGATGGCCGAAACCCTGGACCGATCCAGCATCGGCGGCCTGGGCCCCGGATCCCGGGTGAATCTCGAACGCGCCGCAGCCCTGGACAGCCGCCTCGGCGGCCACCTGGTGCAGGGCCACGTCGACGGCACCGGCACCGTTCTCGCCCGCACCCCGTCGGAGAACTGGGAGATCGTCCGGATCTCGTTGCCGGACGCACTCGCCAGATATGTGGTGGAGAAGGGATCGATCACCGTCGACGGGGTGTCGCTGACCGTCTCCGGGCTGGGCCGCACCGAGGAACCCGCCGCCGATGGAACGCGCGACTGGTTCGAGGTGTCCCTTATCCCGACGACGCTCGCCCTCACCGTGCTCGGGACGGCACCGGTCGGCCGCCGCGTCAATCTCGAAGCCGACGTGATCGCCAAGTACGTCGAGCGCCTGCAGCAGCGCGGTTGACGCCGTGCCGGCCGGCGGGGTGGCGGCGCGGCCGTCCGTCCCGGCAAGCCGTAGGGTAGATGTGCACCGATATCTCAGATGGAGCAAGCTGACGTGACCAGGTTGGACAGTATCGAGCGTGCG
This sequence comes from Nocardia sp. KT25-26, assembly GCF_056627695.1. NCBI lineage: Bacteria > Bacillati > Actinomycetota > Actinomycetes > Mycobacteriales > Nocardiaceae > Nocardia > Nocardia sp. KT25-26. Next base: position 2,416,296 of record NZ_CM152813.1, read on the forward strand.
GTCGCCGACATCGCCGCCGGTAAAGCGGTTGTCGTGGTCGACGACGAGGACCGGGAGAACGAGGGCGACCTCATCTTCGCGGCCGAGAAGGCGACCCCGGAGCTGGTCGCCTTCATGATCCGGTACACCTCCGGCTACATCTGTGTCCCGCTCACCGGCGACGACTGCGACCGGCTCGGCCTGCCCCCGGCCTACGCGATGAATCAGGACAAGCACGGCACCGCCTACACGGTCTCGGTGGACGCCCGCGAAGGCATCACCACCGGCATCTCCGGTGCCGACCGGGCCACCACCATGCGCCTGCTGGCCGATTCCGCGGCCGCGGCCGGCGACTTCACCCGGCCGGGGCACGTGGTCCCGCTGCGCGCGAAGGACGGTGGTGTACTGCGCCGGCCCGGGCACACCGAGGCCGCCGTCGACCTGGCCCGGATGGCCGGGCTGCGGCCGGCCGGCGTGATCTGCGAGATCGTCAGCCAGAAGGACGACGGGCATATGGCCCGCACCGACGAGCTGCGGGTGTTCGCCGACGAACACGAGCTCGCGATGATCTCCATCGCCGATATGATCGCCTGGCGGCGTAAGCACGAGAAGCACGTCGAGCGGGTCGCCGAGGCCCGGATCCCGACCACGCACGGCGACTTCAAGGCGGTCGGCTACCAGAGCATCTTCGACGAGGCCGAGCATGTGGCGCTGGTCCGGGGCGATATCGGCGACGGCGAGGACGTGCTGGTCCGGGTGCATTCCGAATGCCTGACCGGTGACGTGTTCGGGTCGCTGCGCTGCGACTGCGGCCCGCAACTGGACGCCGCCCTGGACATGGTGGATCGCGAAGGCCGCGGTGTCGTGCTGTACATGCGCGGGCACGAGGGCCGCGGCATCGGCCTGATGCACAAATTGCAGGCCTACCAGCTGCAGGACTCCGGCCGCGACACCGTCGACGCGAATCTCGACCTGGGCCTGCCCGCCGACGCCCGCGACTACGGCACCGGTGCGCAGATCCTGGTCGATCTGGGCATCCGGTCGATGCGGCTGCTGACCAACAACCCGGCCAAGCGGGTCGGCCTGGACGGCTACGGGCTGCGGATCACCGATCGAGTGCCGATGCCGCTGCGGGCCAACGCCGAGAACCTGCACTACCTGCGCACCAAGCGGGACCGGATGGGGCACGACCTGGTCGGTCTCGACGATCTCGATCTCGACCTCGGCGAGACCGCCCAGTGAACCGGCCCGTACCGATCCCTCGAAAGGTGACCTACTGATGAGCGGTACCGGGGTACCGACCTTCGCCCTGTCCGACGCCCGCGATCTGCGGCTCGGAATCGTGGCCTCGCGCTGGCACACCGAGATCTGCGACACCCTGGTCGCCAACGCCGAACGGGTCGCGAAGGACGCCGGCGTGGCGAACGTGACGGTGGTGCGCTGCGCCGGTGCGATGGAGCTGCCGGTGGTGGCCCAGGAATTAGCCCGCACCCATGATGCGGTCGTCGCGCTCGGTGTGGTGATCCGTGGCGGCACACCGCACTTCGAGTACGTGTGCGATGCCGTCACGGCCGGGCTGACCCGGGTCTCGCTGGACGCCGCGACCCCCGTCACCAACGGGGTGCTCACCACGAACACCGAAGAACAGGCGCGGGACCGGGCCGGGCTACCCGGTTCCGCCGAGGACAAGGGCGAGCAGGCCTGTGCCGCCGCGCTGGACGCCGCACTCACCCTGCGCTCGCTCCGGTCCGCATCGGCCTGACCATGCCGGTGGTACGGATGTGGCGGCGCGACGCCGGGGAACCCGCGGACCAGGGGTGGGAACTGGAGGTACGGCCCCGGCGTTCGGTGTGGACCGCCCGCGCGGTGGCCGTCCTGGTGCTCGTCGTCTTCTGTCTCGGCGCGGTCGTCCTGCGCATCGGTGATTCGGGAGTGAACTTCCGGATGGCCGACCAGATTGCCATGGTCGGCATCGGCGTGCTCGGCGCCGCCGCTGTCCTGCTGCTCACCCGCCCCCGGCTGCGCGCCGGCCGCTCCGGTGTCACCGTCCGCAACATCCTCGGCGACCGCGAATTCGCCTGGGACACCATCCGTGGCGTCTCCTTTCCGGACCGCAAGGCCTGGGCCCGTCTCGAACTCGTCGACGACGACTACGTACCCATCCTCGCCCTGCGAGCCAATGACAAACTGCACGCGGTGCAGGGGATCGACCGGTTGCGGGAGCTGGGGGCGAAGTATGCGCCGCCGCGGGAGAATGGAACCGGCCGGACAGGGTCCTGACCCCACCCAGTGGCCCACCTCAAAGAGTTGCGTCCTGGCCTTGAACGATGATCCGGATCTGTATGCCTTCGATCCTTGGCGGTCGGCGATCCTGCTGGTCGGTGGCGACAAGACCGGAGAGTGGAACGCCGGGTATCGGAGAGCGATTCCACGAGCCGAAGCGCTCCATGAGATGTGCCTGAAGGAAGAACGGCAGAGGAGCGGAAGCGGCTGAACTTCACCCAGGCGGCCTTTGCCGAGCTGACGCCACATCGCCATGAGGTCGGCACGCCGGGCAGCATACTCGTCGGCCATTGGCGCGGTGCCGTCGGCGAGTCGTACACACGGTCCCTCGGGGCGAAGACCGGGTGGCGCTTCGGCCGGTTCGAGTTTGCCTGTGTAGGGCGGGCCGGCAACCCGCCATCGAACCGTGAGACCGGACACCTTGACAGCTGCGAACTGGTGCGCAATTCGACTGACCAAGTGGTGCCGTCCGTTCCGGACGGCGTGTAGTTGATACGCTGATGCGCGTTGGACCAGGGAGGGAATGCAAGTATGACCGGGGATGATCAGGGCGGGGCCGGGACACCTTGTCCGATGGCGAATCTGCTGGAAGCACAGTCGGGGCGGCTGATAGGCCCCCTCGACACCAACGCGCCGCCCGGTCGGTCACCCAGTGTTACGACTCCACCGAGGACGGCCGCTGCACCGAACGCTGCACTTCCGACGCGGTTACCTTCCGCCCGGCCACGACCGAGTCTTTCACGACTGGTTTCGGCGATTGGCTTGGTCGAGGCAGAGAAGAGATTGCCGAGCCCACCCCCCGAACTGCGGGTTGAGGAATGATTGGATGACTGAAGAATTCAAAGTTGAGCCGGACGACATTGATTCTGCCGCTCGAATCTTATGGAAGCTTTCCGAAGACAACATCCAGGCTGTCAACTACGCTAAAGAGTGGGTAGAAGTTCAGGAGCACGGGGGGATAATTCTGTCCCCCGTGCTGGATCAGCTTCAGAAGGCGTGTGACGATCTGGTGGCCAACTATGAGAGGCTGGGGCGAGTAACAGATGATTCTCAGCTGGAGCTGACGAATGCCGCGAAGATGTATCGGACAACAGATTATGACTGGGCCAAGGCGCTGGATGCTGGTTATGAAGGTGTTGAAGAGTGAGCGCGTTGAGTGAGTATCCGGTAGAGAAGCTTGCGGAACCGGAATACTCTGACCCGGTGCACGACTATGTTGAGTTGGTTCTCAGTGGTAATGGGGTCAGTTTGACTTACCACTTGAACAATTTGATTTCAATGGCCACGGCTCCATTTATGGGAGGCGAGGGATTCAATTGCATTGGAACGATTACAAATCATCTTTCGGGGGACTGGGTGGCGCTGCAAAAGTCAGGCGATGCAATCCGGAAACTGTCTGAATACAACACTGCGTACCAGGCTGCTATAGAAGCGGCGATGGGACGTTCCAGCGAGTCGTGGCAAGGGAATGCAGCGGAGGCTGCGCGTGCTTACTTTTCTACCCTGTGTAGTGCGCTGGAAGGTCAGAAGGAGGCCATGGAAAATGTGGCCAACGAGATCGAAGGCTATGCACTCGCCTCATATGGCATGGCAAACGGCATTGCGGATCTGGTGCAATACCTCGGTGACTTGGCGATCCAGTGGCTCGTGGAATTTCTAGCGGCAAAGGCTGCGGCGTCCTCGGGTGTCGGTGTGGGTGTTGCTGTGGCGTTGGAGGCTGCTGCAGCGGCAATTGCGGCCTTGATGGCGTCTAAGGTGGTGGAACTCATCGGGAACCTTGGACACATAGCGAACGGTAGTGAGGCAGTACTGGGACTGATCAGCGCGGGCATGCACGCGGCGCTCGAGGCATCGGCGATCCCCGAACTACCTCGATCCACTTACGATCACCCTGGAGTGTGGTAATGGAACGCAAGGAAGAGCCGATGCTCGACACTGTAAACGGAGACGTCGGGGTGTCACGCCATTTGGCCAAAGCGCTGAAGACGCTGATCGGGAGCCCGATGGTAGACGCTGATTTGCAACGTCAGATAGGGGACATTCTAAACGGCAAAGGCACTCTCCGTGATTTGGCCAAAAGTGACAGCTTTGTGCGTCTGAGTGACAACATGCTTCCGCAGATTTCTGCTGATTTGGCATCTAGAACACCGGAGGAGATGAGTCGCCTTGCTGCACAGGGTGAGGAGATTATTGCTCGATACCGCAGTGGCGAATTCGTTGATTCCGGTAAAGTGGACGTCGGTGATGGGACTGCCAATAATTCGGACTCTTCGAGTAGACCTTCTGGTGGGTTGAATGATGCTGGATCCAGCAGTCGCGCGATGGGGCACGTGTTGTCCGGTACCCGAAAACCGAACCGTGAGCAGGTTGTTACGCCGATCGATGACGAAGACGAAGACGATCGGTACTTTCAAGAGCGGAACCAGCGCGGCTGGCTGGTGTGAGTCCCCGTGAATACGCGTACAATCGCCAAGATCAGTCTTCGGCACTGCGAGGACCCTCTCCCACGTACTCGGCTTCTGTACCAGAAGAGCCGGTTCCGAACGGTTGAGCCGCTGGAACTCGAGATCGCCGATCGCCTACCGGATGTATGCAGTCGGCATGGCTGGCCAGCTGTACACCGGCAGGCGTTCCGAACATGGTTCCATGACACACCGAAACATCCGCGGTCGCACGGGTGGGGGGTCAGTGGGTTCTTCGCCCGTCATAGTCCACCGATGTCGACGATCGTGGTGGGTGCTTGGCCGGTGTGTGCACGGTGTGAGTGGACAGGGCGATGGCTTCGTCGCGCTGCGCTGCTGCTGGCAGCCGTGATGGCGATCAACTTCATCGCTCTGGCGGCCGTGACCGTCCTGGCGTGGGCGGGAGTCGATGTCGGGGCACCCGTTGCACTTGTGTGGGGATTCTTCCCGGGAACCTTGCCGCTCGGAATGGCAGCCGCTGTGTTTCTGCTCAAGATGCGAGACAGGCTGGGTGACTGGGATGTTGTCGACGATGAGCTCTACCTCATCGTGAAGGTCGATCCCGGATTCGCCGCTGCGACAGCGACGTAGCTGGCGGGTCCGACTGTCGGTCTTGCGGTCGTTGATAGGGCACGACGGACCCGGGAAATGGCAGGAAGTGAGCGAGCAGTACGAGTGCTGGGGTTGTGGGCAGGTTTGCCGGTAAATCGTACTGTGCGCAATCGGTGCGGCTCGGCCGTCGGTCTACTGGCACTGACGTTCGGCGTTGGGGCGGTCCTGGGACGAGATTCGGGACGAGGCATGGGTGGCTCAGTGGCGCGATGCCGAGGGGTGAGGCGGCCCGGTGCTGAGGATAGTGCCAGGTCAAGACTGTCGCGCGGGTGCTGGTACCGGGTGCTCGGCGCATCGCCTGTCGGTTGCCGTCGATAGGCTGGACCCGTGGCAGATCCCGCGACGTACCGGCCGAAGCCGGGCACCATCCCTGTCGAACCCGGCGTGTACAAGTTCCGGGATGCGCACGGGCGGGTCATCTATGTCGGTAAGGCGAAGAGCCTGCGCAGCCGGCTGAACTCGTACTTCGCGGATGTCGCCGGGCTGCATCCGCGGACCCGGCAGATGGTGACGACGGCGGCGAGTGTCGAGTGGACGGTGGTGTCCACCGAGGTGGAGGCGCTGCAGCTCGAGTACAACTGGATCAAGGAGTTCGACCCGCGGTTCAACGTCCGCTACCGCGACGACAAGTCGTACCCGGTGCTGGCCGTCACGCTGAACGAGGAATATCCGCGACTGTTCGTCTACCGGGGCGCCCGGAAGAAGGGCGTCCGGTACTTCGGGCCCTACGCACACGCGTGGGCGATCCGGGAGACCCTGGATCTGCTGCTCCGCGTATTCCCGGCCCGGACCTGCTCGAACGGCGTGTTCAAACGGCACAACCAGATGGGCCGGCCCTGCCTGCTCGGCTATATCGACAAGTGCTCGGCGCCCTGTGTCGGCCGGGTCGGCGCGGACGAGCACCGGGAGATCGTGGACGAGTTCTGCGACTTCCTGTCCGGGCGGACCGACGCCATGGTCCGGTCGCTGGAGCGGCGAATGCAGGAGGCCGCCGACGAGCTGGATTTCGAGACCGCGGCCCGGCTGCGTGACGACGTCCAGGCGCTGCGTCGGGCCCTGGAGAAGCAGGCGGTGGTGCTCGGGACCGGCGCCGATGCCGACGTGATCGCCTTCGCGACCGACGATCTGCAGGTCGCGGTGCAGATCTTCCACGTCCGGGACGGCCGCGTCCGTGGCCAGCGCGGCTGGGTGGTGGACAAATCCGGTGACGCCGTCGACGCCGGATCGGGAACCGGCGAGACCGCGGCACTGGTGGAACAGTTCCTCACCCAGTTCTACGGCGAACAGGTGGCGGTCGCCGAACAGGGCGGGGCCGCGGAAACGGGGGCCGTGGTGCCGCGGGAGGTGCTGGTTCCGGTGTTGCCCGAAGACGCCGACGAGATCCAGCAGTGGCTGTCCCGGCTGCGTGGTTCGGCGGTGTCGCTGCGGGTACCGCAGCGCGGCGACAAGAAGGCCCTCGCCGAAACGGTGCAGCGCAATGCGCAGGAGGCTCTCGCCCAGTACAAGCTGAAGCGCGCCGGCGATCTCACCTCGAGATCGCAAGCCCTGCAGGACATCCAGGACGCCCTGGAGCTCGACAGTGCCCCACTGCGGATCGAATGTGTCGACATCAGCCATGTCCAGGGCACCGATGTCGTCGCCTCCCTGGTGGTGTTCGAGGACGGGCTGCCCCGGAAATCGGACTACCGGCACTACGGAATCAAGGAGGCCGCCGGCGACGGCCGCTCCGATGATGTGGCCAGCATCGCCGAGGTCACCCGCCGCCGCTTCGCCCGGCTGGCCCGCGAGCGAGGGCAGGCCGGCGACGACACTGCGGCCGCCGACACCGACGAGCCCGGGTCGCGGCCCGGAATCGACCCGGCGACCGGCCGGCCCCGGCGGTTCGCCTACCCGCCGAACCTCTACGTCGTCGACGGCGGTGCTCCGCAGGTGGCGGCCGCGGCCGCGGTGCTGGACGAGCTCGGTATCACCGACGTCGCGGTCGTGGGCCTGGCCAAACGGCTCGAGGAGGTGTGGGTGCCGGGGGAGCCGGATCCGGTCATCCTGCCCCGCAACAGTGAGGCGCTGTTCCTGCTGCAACGGGTGCGGGACGAGGCCCATCGGTTCGCCATCACCTTCCATCGCAGCAAGCGCTCCCGCCGGATGACGACCTCGGCGCTCGATGCGGTCAAGGGGCTCGGCGAGACCCGGCGCACCGCCCTGGTGACCCATTTCGGATCGGTGGCCCGGCTGCGCAAGGCCAGCGTGGACGAGATCACCCAGGTACCGGGTATCGGAGTCACCACGGCGAAGGCGGTCCTCGCGGCGCTGAACGAACGGTGACCCCGGTCCGGCGGCGCCGCCGGTGACGGCATGTCGACCGCCCGGCCGAGATATTCGCCGTGGCGTACGTTGTGTGTCGGCGCCCGAACGCGGGCCCGGTAGTTCATGATCGGAAGGGCACTCGGAAACGGATCCGGTAGGACATGAGAAGAGTCGAATCGAACAGCCTGGGCGGCGCCCGGGGACACGCTGCTGCCGAGCGCAGTGATGCGGGGGCGCAGCAGCCGGTGGAGGTCGTCGTCGTGACCGGCCTGTCCGGTGCGGGCCGCGGTACCGCGGCGCGCGTACTCGAAGATCTCGGCTGGTACGTGACCGACAACCTGCCCCCCGAACTGATCGGCCGGATGGTCGAACTGGGCGCCGGCACCGAGCCGCCGATCCGGCGCCTCGCGCTGGTGATGGATGTGCGGAGCCGGTTCTTCACCGGCGACCTCTCCGGGGTCACCGAGGAGCTGCGCGAACGCGGGGTCCGCACCCGGGTGCTGTTCCTGGAGGCCTCCGACGATGTGCTGATCCGCCGGTTCGGGTTCGCCCGCCGGCGGCATCCGTTGCAGAGCGAGAGCAGTGACGGCACGCTGTCGGCCGGGCTGGCCGCCGAACGGGTCCGGCTCGCGTCGGTCAAAGCCGCTGCCGATCTGGTCATCGACACCACCGAGCTGTCCATCCACCAGCTGCACCGCAAGCTGGAGGAAGCGTACGGCGGCGGTGCTCCGGCGGCCCTGCAGCTGACCGTGCAATCGTTCGGATTCAAATACGGGGTTCCGCTCGACGCCGACATGATGTTGGATGTGCGTTTCCTACCCAATCCGCATTGGGTACCGGAGCTCCGGGAACACACCGGATGCGAATCGGAGGTCAGCGACTACGTGCTGGCGCAGCCGGGCGCGCGGGACTACCTGCGTACCTGCCGTCATCTGGTGGACCTGACCACGGCCGGATACCGCCAAGAGGGGAAGCGATACATGACGGTGGCAGTGGGGTGCACCGGTGGACGGCACCGCAGTGTGGCGATCGCCGAGGCGCTCGGCGATCTGCTCGGTGCCGACGCCGGGGAATCGGTCGATGTGGTCCGGGTGGTGCACCGGGATCTGGGGCGCGAGTGACGGGCTGGGAAGCCGAGCCCGCGGTGGTGGCCATGGGCGGCGGGCACGGTTTGTACGCGACGCTGACCGCACTGCGGCGGCTGACTCGCCGGATCACTGCGGTCGTCACGGTCGCCGACGACGGCGGGTCCTCGGGCCGGTTGCGGGCCGAGCTGGGCGCGGTACCGCCCGGCGACCTGCGGATGGCCCTCGCCGCATTGGCCGCCGACGATGAGGACGTCTGGACCCGGACCGTGCAGCACCGGTTCGGCGGCAGCGGTGCGCTGGCCGGTCATTCGGTGGGCAATCTGATGCTCGCGGGTCTCACCGAGGTGCTCGGCGACCAGGTGGCCGCCCTGGCGGAGCTGGGCCGGATCCTGCGGATCACCGGCCGGGTGCTGCCGATGGCCCCGATACCGCTGGATATCGAGGCCGATGTGGCGGGCCTGGAGGCGGACCCCCGGGTGAGCCGGTGCATCCGTGGCCAGGTCGCGGTGGCCACCACGCCAGGGAAGGTCCGCCGGGTGCGGCTGCTGCCTGCCGACCCGCCCGCGGCGCCGGCCGCCACCGCGGCGGTCGAACACGCCGATGTGGTGGTGCTCGGACCGGGTTCGTGGTTCACCAGTGTGATCCCGCATGTGCTGGTGCCCCGGCTGTGCGAGTCGCTCACCTACGCCCGGGCCCGTAAGATCCTGGTGCTCAATCTGGCTGCCGAGCCGGGCGAGACGGCGGGCTTTTCCGCCGAGCGTCACCTGCATGTATTGTCCCAGCACGCACCGGATTTCGCTGTCGATCAGGTGCTGGTGGATTCCGCCTCCGTACCGGAGGGCAGACAGCGCGAACACGTGGCGAGAGCTGCGGAACAGTTGCGGGCACGGGTAACCTTCTGCGATGTCGCCGAACCGGGTACGGACCGGCATCATCCCGGAAAGCTTGCTGCCGCACTGGATCAGCTGATCCGGGAGCCCGAGCCGCAGTCGGCGGGGCTTCGAGTCGAGGGACGGCACATGGGCCAGGATGTGCGTTCCGGGTTGGGTGGAAAGGAGCGCGTCTCGTGGCGATGACAGCCGAAGTGAAGGACGAACTGAGCAGGCTGGTGGTGTCGCAGGTCAGCTCCCGCAAGGCGGAGCTGTCGGCGTTGCTGCGGTTTGCCGGTGGCCTGCACATCGTCGGTGGCCGGGTGATCGTCGAGGCCGAGGTGGACATGGGTTCCATCGCGCGGCGGCTGCGCCGGGAGATCTTCGAACTGTACGGCTACGGATCCGATGTGCATGTGCTCGGCGCCGGCGGACTGCGCAAGACGTCCCGGTATGTGGTCCGGGTATCCAAGGAGGGTGAAGCGCTCGCCCGGCAGACCGGGCTCCTGGATGTCCGTGGGCGGCCGGTCCGCGGCTTGCCCGCGCAGGTCGTCGGCGGCACCATCACCGACGCCGAGGCCGCCTGGCGCGGTGCATTTCTCGCGCACGGCTCGCTGACCGAGCCGGGACGTTCCTCGGCGCTGGAGGTCAGCTGCCCGGGCCCCGAGGCGGCGCTCGCGCTGGTCGGCGCCGCCCGCCGGCTCGGCATCACCGCGAAGGCTCGCGAGGTGCGTGGCACCGACCGGGTGGTGGTCCGCGACGGTGAGGCGATCGGCGCGCTGCTGACCCGGATGGGCGCCCAGGACACCCGCCTCACCTGGGAGGAACGCCGGATGCGCCGGGAGGTGCGGGCCACCGCCAACAGGCTCGCCAACTTCGACGACGCCAACCTGCGCCGTTCCGCCCGGGCGGCCGTCGCCGCCGCCGCGCGCGTGGAGCGGGCCCTGCAGATCCTGGGCGACGAGGTACCCGACCATCTGGCGGCCGCCGGCCGGCTGCGGGTGCAGCACCGCCAGGCCTCCCTGGAAGAGCTCGGTCAGCTCGCCGAGCCGCCGATGACCAAGGACGCCGTCGCCGGGCGCATCCGCCGGCTGCTGTCCATGGCCGACCGGCGGGCCAAGGACCAGGGCATCCCGGACACCGAGTCCGCGGTCACCGCGGAATTGCTCGACGAAGCGTGAGGAAACCGGCGCTCCGGGCGATTCCGGCCGGGTACCCTGGCTGCCGGGGAGGTGTACAGCCGGGTGACTCACAGGGGGTGGCCGTTGTCGGTGAGGTGACGGCTTGCGATTAATGTGGGTGCCGTCGGAATGAATCCGCTGGAAAGCTGAGGAGCGATAACGTGACTGTCCGGGTAGGCATCAACGGCTTCGGTCGTATCGGACGAAACTTCTTCCGGGCGGTGGAGGCGCTGAAGGCGGCCGGCACCACCGATATCGAGATCGTCGCGGTCAACGACCTCACCGACATCGATACGCTCGCCACTCTGCTCAAGTACGACTCGATCCTCGGCCGGCTGCCGAAGGATGTGCGCGTCGAGGGCGACACCATCGTCGTCGGCGACCAGCCGATCAAGGCGCTCGCCATCAAGGAGGGCCCGGCGGCCCTGCCGTGGGGCGACCTGGGCGTCGACATCGTGGTCGAGTCGACCGGCATCTTCACCGACGCGACCAAGGCGAAGGGGCACCTGGCCGCGGGCGCCAAGAAGGTGATCATCTCCGCGCCGGCCAAGGGCGAGGACATCACCATCGTGATGGGTGTCAACGACGACAAGTACGACGGCAGCCAGAACATCATCTCGAACGCCTCGTGCACCACCAACTGCCTCGGCCCGATCGCCAAGGTGCTCAACGACGAATTCGGCATCGTCGAGGGTCTGATGACCACCGTGCACGCCTACACCCAGGACCAGAACCTGCAGGACGCGCCGCACAAGGATCTGCGCCGCGCCCGCGCCGCCGCCCTGAACATCGTGCCCACCGGCACCGGTGCCGCCAAGGCGATCGGCCTGGTGCTGCCGGAGCTGCTCGGCAAGCTGGACGGTTACGCGCTGCGGGTCCCGGTGCCGACCGGTTCGGTCACCGACCTGACCGCCAACCTGGCGAAGACGGCCACCCTCGACGAGGTGAACGCGGCGATGAAGGCGGCCGCCGAGGGCCCGATGAAGGGCATCCTCAAGTACAACACCGACCCGATCGTCTCCAGCGATATCGTCACCGACCCGCACTCCTCGATCTACGATGCACCGCTGACCAAGGTCATCGGCAACGAGGTCAAGGTGGTGTCCTGGTACGACAACGAGTGGGGCTACTCCAACCGCCTCGCCGATCTGGTCGGCCTCGTCGGCAAGTCGCTCTGATCCGATGACCGTTCAGACACTTCAGGATCTGCTGAACGAGGGCGTCGAGGGCCGGGGCGTGCTGGTGCGTTCCGACCTCAACGTCCCCCTCGACGAGAACGGCGACATCACCGATCCCGGCCGCATCATCGCCTCGGTGCCGACCATCTCCGCGCTGGTCGAGGCCGGTGCCAAGGTGGTCGTGATGGCACACCTGGGCAGGCCGAAGGGTGAACCGGACCCGAAGCTGTCGCTCGCGCCGGTTGCGGCGAAGCTGGGCGAACTGCTCGGCCGTAATGTGCAGCTGGCCGGTGACGTCGTCGGCTACGATGCACTGTCCCGGTCCGAGGGGCTCACCGACGGTGATGTGCTGCTGCTGGAGAACGTGCGGTTCGATCCGCGTGAGACCAGCAAGGACGACGCCGAGCGGGCCGCACTCGCGGCCGGCTACCAGGAACTGGTCGGCGACGACGGTGCCTTCGTCTCGGACGGCTTCGGTGTGGTGCACCGCAAGCAGGCCTCGGTGTACGACGTGGCGAAGCTGCTGCCGCATTACGCGGGCACGCTGGTCGCGGCCGAGGTCGAGGTGCTGCAGAAGCTGACCCGGGACCCGGAGCGGCCCTATGCGGTGGTGCTCGGTGGTTCCAAGGTCTCCGACAAGCTGGCCGTCATCGAGGCACTCGCCCCCAAGGTCGACACCCTGGTGATCGGCGGCGGCATGTGCTTCACCTTCCTCGCCTCCCAGGGCGTCCCGGTCGGGTCGTCGCTGCTGCAGGAAGAGATGATCGACACCTGCAAGGACCTGCTGGAGCGCTACGCCGATGTGATCCACCTGCCCCGCGACATCGTGGTGGCCGACAAGTTCGCCGCGGACGCCGAGACACAGGTCGTCGCGGCCGACGCCATTCCGGACGGCTGGATGGGCCTGGACATCGGCCCGGCCGCGGCGGACCGGTTCGGTGCGCTGCTCACCGAGGCGAAGACGGTGTTCTGGAACGGGCCGATGGGCGTGTTCGAGTTCGAGAAATTCGCCGGCGGTACCCGGGCGGTGGCCGAGGCCATCGTGACCGCCACCGGGAAGGGTGCGTTCACCGTCGTCGGTGGTGGCGATTCGGCGGCCGCCGTCCGCACGCTCGGCCTGCCCGAGGACGGTTTCTCGCACATCTCCACCGGTGGCGGCGCGTCGCTGGAATACCTGGAGGGCAAAGAGCTGCCGGGTATCTCGGTCCTGGAAGGATGATCCGATCGTGACACAGTCATCGCCCCGGAAGCCGCTCATCGCCGGCAACTGGAAGATGAACATGAACCACCTCGAGGCCATCGCGCTGGTGCAGAAGGTGGCGTTCGCGCTGCCCGAGAAGTACTTCGCGAAGGTCGACGTGGCGGTGATCCCGCCGTTCACCGATCTGCGCAGCGTCCAGTCGCTGATCGACGGGGACAAACTGTTGCTGACCCTCGGCGCGCAGGACGTCTCGGTGCACGACCAGGGTGCCTACACCGGTGAGGTCAGCGCGGCCATGCTCGCCAAGCTGGGCTGCAGCTTCGCCGTGGTGGGGCATTCGGAGCGGCGGCAGTACCACAACGAGGACGACGCCACCGTGCTGGCCAAGGCCAAGCAGGCGCTGAAGCACGAGATCACCCCGATCGTGTGCATCGGCGAAGGGCTCAACGTCCGGGAGGCCGGTACCCACGTCGAGTACAACCTCGAGCAGTTGCGTGGTTCGCTGAAGGGCCTGACGGCCGAGGAGATCGCGAAGGTGGTGATCGCCTACGAGCCGGTGTGGGCGATCGGCACCGGCAAGGTCGCCACCCCGGCCGATGCCCAGCAGGTGTGCGGTGCCATCCGCGCCGAGCTCGCCGAGCTGGCCTCCCCGGAGGTCGCCGCCGGTGTGCGGGTGCTCTACGGCGGTTCGGTGAATGCCAAGAACGTCGGTGAATTGGTCGGCCAGGCCGATATCGACGGCGCGCTGGTCGGCGGGGCCTCGCTCAAGGGCGACGAGTTCGCCACCCTGTCCGCGATCGCGGCCGGTGGGCCGCTGCCCTGAGGTAGCTCTCCGGAACAACGGGCCGCCGCACCGAGCATTCGGTGCGGCGGCCCGTCCGTATTCCGGGTGCGTCCGGTTATTCGGCCTGCAGGGTGAGCCCGGTGCCGTTGTCGTTGCGCAGGGTGAGGGTGTCGGCATCGACCAGTGCGGTAGCGGTGCCGTCCAGCGTGCGCAGCACCGTCTGCTCGATCGCCATGACGTCCTCCGGGCAGGCCATCTTCGTGGTGGTCGCGGTGAACGTCACCCGGGGTCCGTCGGGTGAATCGGCGAGCTCGGCGGTGCCACCCATCTGGTTGCAGCCGGTGAAGCCGGTGAGCGAGCCGTCCGCGCCGATGGTCAGGTTCGGGGACACCTCGGTCAGCAGCTGTGAACGGGTGCGGGCCTGGTCGGTGATCAACTCGGTCACCACCCAGGAGGTGCCGGTCAGCGGCTTGTCCGGCATCACCACCTTCTTGTCGGTGAGCCGCACCGTCATGGTGTCGTTGCTGAGGGTGAGGTCGTCGCCGTCGAGCTGCCAGGTGGGTTCCGAAGTGAGGAACTCCTCCTGCCAGGCGTCGGCCTGCGCGCGGTCACCCGGGCAGCCCATCAGGGTGGTCGCCAGCGCCTCCACATGCAGCACGCCGTCGGTGAAGTCGACGGGGCCGGTTCCGGTGTTGCAGCCGGAATTCGCGCTGATCCGGTCCTCGGTGAAGATCAGCGTCATCGGTCCGCCGCCCGGGATCTGCCCACCCTCGACGGCGGTGGACAGATAGGTGTGCCCCACCGGGGTCGCCGAGGGGGTACTCCCGTCGTCGCCGTCGCCGGAACACGCCGACAGGGCCGCGGCGAGTACCGCCGGGACCAGCAGGAACGGCGCGGCGCGGACCGGGGACCTGCGCAGGAGATCGGTAAGCATGCCGCCGATGGTACGGCGTGCGCTCCCGGCTACCGGGCTGCCGCGGCCGGTGGCGTGCCGCACCGGCGCTATGCTCGGCTGCGATGAGCACCGCGCAGGCGAGCACTCCGATCTCCACCTGGGCGCCGTTGCATTCCCGGATCTATCGGGCGCTGTGGATCACGCAACTGGCTTCCAACCTCGGCACCTGGATGCAGATGGTCGGCGCACAGTGGCTGCTGGTGGACGAGCCGAATGCGGCCACCCTGGTTTCCTTGGTGCAGACGGCGCTGAGCCTGCCGGTGATGCTGCTGGCCATCCCGTCCGGTGTCCTCGCCGACCTGGTGGATCGGCGCCGGCTGTTACTCGCAGCCCAGTCCGCGATGGCGGTCGTTGCAGCGGTGCTGGCCCTGCTCACCGCGACCGGGCACACCACCCCGGCGGTACTGCTGACCCTGCTGTTCCTGCTGGGCTGCGGCCAGGCCCTGACCGCACCGGCCTGGCAGGCGATCCAGCCGGAACTGGTACCCCGGGAACAGATCCCCTCCGCCGCCGCACTGGGCAGTATGGCCTTCAATGTCGGCCGGGCGGTCGGACCGGCGCTGGCCGGTGTCCTGGTCTCGTTGTCCGGGCCGACGCTGGTGTTCGCACTGAACGCGGTGTCGTTCGGCGGCATCGTCGCGGTGCTGGCGGTCTGGCGGCGTCCGGCGCACGACACCGACCTGCCCTCGGAACGGCCCCTGGCCGCACTGCAGGCGGGCACCCGGTTCATCCGTGCCGCCCCGGCCATCCGCCGGGTGCTGATGCGGGTGATCCTGTTCGTCGGCCCCGCGAGTGCGGTGTGGGCGCTGCTGCCGGTCGTCGCGCACGATCGGCTCGGGCTGGCGGCCGACGGATACGGGCTGATGCTGGGGGCACTCGGGCTCGGTGCGGTCGCCGGCGCGTTCGGGCTCGCCAGGCTGCGGAACCGGTTCACGCCCACCCAGCGGCTGGCGCTCGCCGCGGTGGTTTTCGCGGCCGGTTCGGTCGGTGCCGCACTGGCGCCGTACCTGGCGGTCGTGCTGATCCTGCTGGTCGCCTCGGGAACGGCCTGGATGCTGGCGATGTCCACTATGAACGCCACGGTGCAGTTGCTGCTGCCCGGCTGGGTGCGGGCTCGCGGGATGTCGGTCTATCTGCTGGTCTTCATGGGGTGCCAGGCGCTCGGCGCCCTGGTCTGGGGTCTGGTCGCCGGGGCGACCGGACCGGCGACCGCCCTGCTGATCGCCGCGGTGCTGTTGGTCGGCTGCGCGATCTCGACCGGATGGTTGCCGATCCGGCACAACGTCGAGGAGATCGACCTGTCTCCGGCGATCTTCTGGCCCGAGCCGCAGTTGGCCGTCGAACCGGATCCGGCAGACGGCCCGGTACTGGTACTGCGCACCTACCGGGTGGCGCCGGACGATCTTCCCGAATTCACCGCGGCCATGGCACTGGTCGGCCGGTCGCGGCAGCGCACCGGCGCGATGGAGTGGCGGCTCTACCGCGATGTCGGCGCGGTCGACCGGTTCGTCGAGGCCTTCGTGGTGCGCTCCTGGGCCGAACATATGCACCAGCATCAGGTCCGGCTGACCGCGCGGGACCGGGAGATCGAGTCCGCGGTGGTGAAATTCTCCGATGGGGCGGTGACGGTGACCCATCTGGTCGCAGTCGAGCCCGGTTAGACCACGGCGGTGCCCAACCCATAGGATGGTCGGCATGCGGATGTTCCTGGATGTCCTCCTGATTGTCACCAGCGTGCTGCTGGTGCTGCTGGTGCTGCTGCACCGCGCCAAGGGCGGAGGCCTGTCCAGCCTGTTCGGTGGCGGTATGCAGTCGAGCCTGTCCGGCTCCACCGTCGTCGAGAAGAACCTCGACCGCATCACCATCTTCACCGGTATCGTCTGGTTGATCGCCATTCTCGGCATCGGCCTGGAGATCAAGTTCTCCTGACCTTCGTCAGTGCCCGGGCAGCCGGCACGCGCCGTCCAGCCCGAGGACGTGGTTGAGGCGGCCGAAGGCCAGCCACGATCCGATGCTCATCGACAGCTCCACCACCTCGGCCTGGCTGTAGTGCGCGAACATTCGCGCCCAGAACGCGTCGTCGAGCCCGTGATGGTCGAGTGCATAGCGTTCGGCGTACTCGGCCGCGAGCCGGGTACGTTCGTCGAAGGCGTCCGTGCCACGCCAGTTCGCCACCGCCTCGTCGAACCCGTCCTCGACCTTCGATCCGTCGCGTTCGGTGCGCCAGTCCTGGCAGAAGAGGCATCCGTTGATCTGGGCGATGCGTAACCGGGCCGCCTCGAATGCGCGCAGGTCGATCGTCGAATGTTCGTAGACCGACAGCGAGAACTGTGCGGCGGCGATCCCGATGCCGGGCACCAGTTCGCCCCACACGTAGCCGATCGGATCCTTGTCCTCGGGAATGTCGATGATCATGTCGTGGTCCCTTCTGCTGGTCGGGGCGATCCCCAGATGCCGACTGCCGGACGCAGCGGCACGTCGAGTGCGTCGTAGAGACCCGGTTCGGCGTCGATGAGCCACCCGATCGCCCCGACGAGGCGGCCCACCGCGGTCGCATTGCCGCCCGCGGCCCGGTTGCCGCCCTCGTCGGTCGCCTCGACACAGACCTCGATCCGGGGCCGCCCTTCGAGGATCACGCGGTGCACGCCCGCGCCACCGTCCGGCGGGGTCGGCCAGTCCGGTGCGCAGTCCGGGTCGATGCGGGTGACGTGTTCGATGACGATCCGCGGTACACCGCCGACGATGCCCTGTACCTCGAACCGCACCGCGCCCTGGGTACCGGCCGCGAAGTCGCCCATGCCGGTGGTGCGGACGGTCGCCGCCAGCGCCCGGCGATCGCAGGTCTCCCGGATCTCGTCCAGTTCGGCACCCAGCGCTCGCGCGATCATCCGCACCTGGCCACCCCACACCATCGTCGGGATCGACGGCGCGATCATCGGGGGCAGATAGTCCATCGGCCGGCCCATGCCGACCAGGTCCCGAACCGAATCGGGCTGATCGTAGGTCGAGTAGTCGAAGATCTCCTGGCAGCGGATCGCCTCGACCGTCGTACCGAGGCCGCTGAGCAGCAGCGGCAGCACATCGTTGCCCCAACCGGGATCTACACCGGAGGCGAACAGTGAGCCGCCGCCTTCGGCGATCGCAGCCAGCACCGGATCGCGCAGTTCGGGGGGTGCGCCGGGCGGGTCGTACAGGGGGTACAACGCGGGGCTCACGACGACGGCGCCGGCGCGGATCGCCCGGCAGATGTCGGCGAGCGCCGCCTCCGGGCGGGTATCGCCGGTGGCCGCGTACACCACGGCGGCCGGACCGGCGGCCAGCACCGCCTCGATCTCGGCGGTCGCCGCGACACCGAGTTCGTGTCCCAGGTCGGCGAGCTCACCGGCATCCCGGCCGACCTTACCGGGATGGTGGACGAGCACAGCGGTGAGCTCGAGTGCGGGGTGCGCTGCCACGGCGCGGATCGCCGCCCGGCCGACGTTTCCGGTACCCCAGACGACGGTGCTGATCATGGCTGCGCACGCTACCGAACTGAAACAGGTTCTCGTGACGGAATGCCGCCGATCGCCGCGTAACCGGAATCGCAGCGTCAGTCGACGCGGGGTACCCGGCCGTCGATATCGGTGAAGCCGTAGGCATCGGCGAGGTCGGCCACCCGCCATGCCTTGCCGGTGCGCTGCAGTCGGTCGGCGTCGACGGCCAGCGCAGCGACGGCACGCCCGGGGAATCGCGGTGTCTCGGCGGCATCGAGGTCGAAGGTGCCCTCGCCCGGCAGCGTGACCCGCCGCTTGCCGTCGGCGTCGGCGGGAATCAGCTGCAGCAGTTCGGTGTTCACGATGCCCGGCCACAGCGATACGACGGTGACGCCGGAATCGGCCAGGTCGTGGGCCATATCGGCGGTCAGTCGATCCAGTGCGGCCTTGGCGACACCGTAGACGGCATTGTGTGAATAGCGTTGCGCACCGGGGGAGGAGATGTTGACGATCAGACCACCCGATTCGCGCAGCAGCGCTGCCGCGTACACACCGGCCGCATAGTGCGACCGGACACCGACATCGAAGGTCTCGTCCCATGCCGCGGGCGGCACTTCCCAGAACGGTTTGCCCAGCCAGCGGGCGGCCGCGGGGGAGTTGTAGACATTGTTCACCAGCACGTCCAGGCGGCCCTGTTCGGTGCGCACCCGGTCGAACAGAGCCGCCACCGCAGCGTCGTCGCGGTGATCGCAGACGTATGCAATGCCGGTGCCGCCGAGCTCGTCGATCTGCGCGGCCGTCTCCCGGACCGTGCCCGGGAGACGGTCCGGCGTGGTCGACCGCCCGGTGACGTACACCGTGGCTCCTGCGGCGCCGAGTTCCAGTGCGATGCCTTTGCCGATGCCGCGGCCGGCTCCCGTGACCACCGCGACCCTGCCGTCGAGTTCTGGGGGTATTCCGCTCACAGTCCCGGGACATTACCGTGAAACCTGCAACACGTTCTAGTATTTGGAGGTTGTCGTGGATGTAGTGCATCGGTTCGTCACGACCGACGGCGTGCGGATGCACGTCGCCGATCAGGGGCAGGGGGATCCGGTGGTGTTCTGCCACGGATTTCCGCACACCTGGTTCGTCTGGCATCGGCAGATGGCGGCGGTGGCCGGCGCCGGGTTCCGGGCCCTGGCACCGGATATGCGCGGGTACGGCCGCACCGATATCCCCGACGATGTGGACGCCTACACGAACCGAGCCGTGATCGGTGATCTGCTCACCCTGCTCGACGATATCGGCGCGGAGCAGGCCGTGTTCGTCGGACTCGATTTCGGTGCGGCCCTGCTGTGGGAGCTGGCGCTGCGGGCGCCGGAACGGGTTCGCGGCCTGGTCGTGCTGAACAACCCGTTCACCCCACGGCCGCCGCGCCCGCCGTCGCAGCTGTGGGCCCGGATGGCGGAGCAGCATTTCCTGCATCTGCAGTACTTCCAGGAACCCGGCGTCGCCGATGCCGCACTCGCCGCCCGGCCCCGCGAATTCCTGTCCCGCGTCTACTATGCCCTCAGCGGCGACTACCACTACCTGGATACCTGGCGGAATCCACCGGGTATCAGCTATCTGGACGCCCTGCCCGAGGCGCCACCGCTGCCCTGGACGTGGCTGTCCACCGAGGAATTCGACACCCTCGCCGGTGAGTTCGAACGCACCGGCTTCACCGGCGGCCTGAACTGGTATCGAGCCCTCGACCGCAACTGGGAGCTCACCGCCGAGTACGCCGGGGCCACCGTCCCGGTCCCGGTGTACTTCGGGTACGGCGAGAACGATCCGGATATGGAAGGGTTCAGCGGCCGGGATCCCCTGGCCGTGCTGCGGGCGCATGTGCCCGAGCTGCGGACGGTGACGCAGGTGGCCGGAGCCGGCCACCTGGTGCAGCTGGAACGCCCGGAGCAGGTGAACGATTTCCTGCTCGGCAGCCTGCGCGATCTCGGCGCGGACCGGCGGGAGGTCACGACACCGAACCCGTGATGATCGGTGTCCGAACGGCCGGGGCCACCCGGATGATCGGTACCGTCTCAGGTCAGCAGTGCTCGGGCGGCCGCTTCGATATCGGACTCGGCCAGCAGCACGGCAGCCGCGGACGGGCCGAGCGGAACGAAACTGTCCGCGCTCGTCACCCGGCCCGTCCGGCCCGAATATCCGGCATCGACGAGGGTGGCGATCACCGATTCGGCGACCCCGCCGGTGCGCCGGGATTCGTCGGCGACCAGGACCACGCCGGTCGCCTCGGCATTCCGCAGCAGATCCTCGACGGGCAGCGGCGCGAGCCAGCGCAGGTCCAGTACCCGAGCGTGAATACCCTCGCCCGCCAACCGGTCTGCGGCGCGCAGGCTCATCGGTACGCCGTTGCCGAAGGTGACGATGGTGAGATCGGTCCCGTCGCCGTACACCCGGGCGCTGCCGATCGGGATGTGCTCCGCGGTGGGCGAAGCGCGCCAGGCATCATCGCCCGGATGGAGATCCCTGGTGTGGTACAGGGCGATCGGTTCCAGGAACACGCACACCCGGCCGTCCACCCGGGCCGCCGCGACGCAGGTCCGCAACATCCCGGGTGCGTCGTCGGCGCGCGCCGGTACGGCCAGCACCAGCCCGGGGATATCGCGCAGGGCCGCAACGGAATTGTCGTTGTGGAAGTGCCCGCCGAAGCCCCGCTGATAGGCCAGCCCGGCAATCCGCACGACCACGGGGTTGCGGAACTGTCCGTTCGAGAAGAACGACAGGGTCGAGGCCTCGCCGCGCAGCTGATCGGCGGCATTGTGCACATACGCCAGATATTGGATCTCCGGTATCGGCAGGAACCCGGCAAGGCCCGCCCCCAGCGCGGTACCGAGAATGCTCTGTTCGTCGAGGAGCGTGTCGAACACCCGTCGCGCCCCGAATTGCGCCTGCAGCCCCTTGGTCACCCCATACACACCGCCCTTGCGTCCGACATCTTCACCGAAGACCAGGAGGTCAGGAGTGGCGGTGAGCAACTCGCCCAATGTATGGCCGATGGACTGGGCGAGTGTCAGCCGCAACGACGCCTCGGGGCGCACGCCCGCGGCCTGGCCACGGGCATCGTCGGCGATTCGCTGCGGGTGGTACGGGGCCAGCGGTGCGCACACCTCGGCGGCGGAACCGAGGGACGGTGCGCCTGCGACGTCGGCGGCGATATGGGCAACCCGGTCGGCGATGTCGTCGTAACGGGTGAGTAGTTCCCTCGGAGTGGCGAAGCCGGCGCCTACCAGATGGCGAGCGGTGTTCAGCAGCGGGTCGTGGGCCGAGTCGGCGGCGATGTCCGCCGGGCGGCGGTAGGCGGATTCGACATCGGAGCCGGCGTGGCCGAGTAGGCGCACGGTGCGCAGGTGCAGAAAGACCGGCGCACGGTCGGCGCGGCACCGGTCGGCGGCTTTCCGGGCGGCGTGAAAGGTTTCGGGGAGGTCGCAGCCGTCGGCGGCGAGGTAGTGCAGGCCGGTGCGGGTACCGTAGGCTGCGGCGATCCAGTCCGGGGGAGTGGGGACACTGATCCCGAGGCCGTTGTCCTCGCAGACGAACAGGATCGGCATCCCGATGCCCTGGTGCGCGGTATGCACCGCGGCATTGATCGCCCCCGCCGCGGTGGAATGGTTTGCCGAGGCATCACCGAAACTGCACACCACGATCGCGTCCGCGGGCCATTCGCGGGGTACACCGAGCCGCGTCCCCCGGTCCAACGCGAACGCCAGCCCCACCGCCCGGGGCAGATGTGAGGCGATGGTCGATGTCTGCGGAATGATCGCCGCCGCCTTGCTCCCGAACACCTTGTGCCGCCCACCGCACAGCGGATCCGCCGCCGCAGCCACCACGCCGAGCAGTACATCGCGTACCGGGTCGGCCCCCGGTACCCGCCGCATCCGTTGTACGAAGAACGCCCCGGATCGATAGTGCAGCAGCGCCGGATCATCCACCCGCAGTGCCGCCGCCACCGCCGCGTTTCCTTCGTGCCCGGCCGACCCGATGCTGTAGAACCCCCGTTGCGCCGCCCCGAGGCGCCGCGCCGCCGAATCCAGCTGCCGGCTGATCACCTGGGATTCGAACAGCTCGAGCGCGGTGGCCCGGTCCAGTCCTGTCGCCGTGTCGGCGTCCCCCGCCGACACCGGCAGCACGGCCACGCTGTGCCGGAATCGTTCGTCGAGATCCGTCCTGCGATCCCCTGTCGGTCCCGCCGCCATCGCGCCTCCTGTTCTCGATCGTAGGATGCCGCCTGGATCGTGGGGTCGTGCCACGCCAATGCTGCGGGGTGCATCCACGAAGTCGAGTGGAGCCTGTTTCGCGGCGGCCGATGGCCACCGCATCGGGAACGGACGGGCTTAGGGTGGTAGCCATGTCCGTACCGCACAACTCGCCCGTTCGTATCGTCACGGTCGAGGAGTTCCTGGCAGGGCCACCGGAAGACTTCGGCGAAATCCACGATGGCGTTCTGGTGGAGTGCATGGCACAGTCACCGGAACACGATCTCGTGGTTCGGCGACTTGCGGCAGCTCTCGAGTACGCAGTCGATCCGGACGGTCCGTGCCGTGAGGTGCACAGCGACACACCGATGCGCCTGGCCGATGCCGAAACAGAGGACCCGACGCGGCGTCTGCGCGCACGCTACCCGGACGTAGTGCTCCGGGACTGCAGCGACGGTGGTTACGACGTGCAGACCGTGGCCGGACAGACACTGCTGGTCGTCGAGGTGACATCGGAAGGCACCGTCGACGCCGATATCGGCATCAAACGTCAGTTGTACGCGCGGGCGGGGATCCCGGTGTACCTGATCGTGCATTTCGACAAGGATTGGCAGCAGATCACCGAGATCGAGGAGTGCCGCCTCGACTGGTCGGGTCGCAGGTATGTCACCCGGCACACCCACACCGATGCGCTCGTGCTGACGAACCCGGTGAGTCTCGCGGTGACCTTCGCCGAATTGCAGAGCAGGCTGCCGCGCCGCCGATAGTGCGTGTTGCCGGGGCCCGGAAACCGCGCCGCGGCTGTCTCAGCGCAGTTTCTCGGCCGCCGGTTCGGCGAGGACCCACGTGGTGGATTCGCTGCCGCGGGCGCCGGCGGCGGGGACCTCGTCGGGGCTCGCCCCGTTGACGGCGGCGGCGACGGCATCGGCCTTGTCGGCGCTGCTCACCACGAGAGCCACGTGCCGGGCGCGGTGGACCGCGGGGAGGGTGAGGGTCACCCGGACCGGCGGCGGCTTGGGGGAGTTGTGCACCGAGACGACCAGTTCGTGCGTTTCCCGGACGGCGGCCGAATGTGGGAACAGGGAGTTGATGTGGCCTTCGCCGCCCATACCGAGCAGGTGCAGGTCGAAGGCACCGTGCTCGGCGAGATACCGGTGCACGGTGGCCGAGTAGGCGGCGGCCGCTTCCTCGGGCGAACCGTATTCGTTGTCGGAGGGCGCCATCGGGAACACCCGGGCCGGGTCGAGCGGGACGTGGTCCAGCAGCGCTTCCCGGGCCTGGAGTTCGTTGCGGTCGGGATCGTTGACCGGCACATACCGTTCGTCACCCCAGAACACGTCCAGGGCGGACCAGTCGATCGAGCCGGGCGCGCGGCGGACCCGGTCGAGCAGGCGGATACCGTCGCTGCCGCCGGTCAACACCACCGCGGCGCTGCCGCGTTCGGCCTGCGCGGCGACCACGACACCGACGAACCGGGCCGCGGCGGCATCGGCGACCGCATCGGCATCGGCATGGACTTCGACGGTGTTGCCGGGAAACTCGGTGCCGAGGTGGTTGTGCACGTCGATTCGCTCACTCATAGGTCACCTTTTCTATTCCGGCGAGCGCCTCGGCGTAGATCTCGTCGGCGTCCAGGCGCCGCAGTTCCTCGGCGAGACAGTCGCGTGTTTCCCGGCGGGCCAGCGCGACACGCTGGTCGGGATCGCCGGTGCGGGTGAACGTCGCTGTCCTTCCTAGTTGCGGTCGGGAGATGGCGATGGAACCGGTGCCGCGATGCAGTTCGACGCGGAGTTCGCCGGTGCTGCGGGTCACCGGGCAGCCGAGCCGGGCCGCCAGCCAACCGGCCAGGATGTCCAGGGCCGGTTCGGTGGCGAGACCGGAAACGGTTGCGCCGGTCACCGCATCGTAGGGCGGCTCGTCCAGTGCCGCGGCGAGCAACGCGCGCCAGTAGGTGACCCGGCTCCAGGCCAGATCGGTATCGCCGGGGGAGTAGGACTGCCGACGGCGCCGGATGGTGGCCTGCGGGTCCGGTGCGAAGGTGGCATCGGTGATCCGGCGGCGGGCCAGCCGCCCCACCGAGTCCTGGGCCGGGTCCTCCGGTGCGCCGCGCGGCCACCAAGCCACCACGGGGGTGTCCGGCAGCAGGAAGGGGGTCACCACGCTGCTCTCGTGGCTGATCAACCGGCCCTGCAGCCGCAGCACGATCACCTCACCGGTACCGGCGTCGCCGCCGACCCGGATCTGCGCGTCGAGCCGGGTCGGGGCCTCCCGGTCACCCCGTGCCAGGACGATCACCCGGCACGGATGTTCGTGGCTGGCGTCGTTGGCAGCATCGATGGCGTCCTCGGCCTCGGAGCTGTCCAGGGTGCACACCACCAGGGTGAGCACTCGGCCCTGGGCGATGACCCCGTTGCGTTCGGCCAGCTGCACCATCCGCTTGCTGACCTCACCGGTGGTGGTGTCCGGGATGTCGACGATCACGGCCGCCGCCATTCCCGCCCGGTGCGGGCGAGCATCTCGTCGGCGCTGCCGGGGCCCCAGGTGCCCGCGGCATAGGGTTCCGGTTTGCCGTGCTCGGCCCAGTGCGCCAGCACCGGATCGAGGATCCGCCAGGACAATTCGACCTCCGCGTTCACCGGGAACAGGGACGGCACCCCGAGCAGTACGTCCAGGATCAGGCGTTCGTAGGCCTCCGGGGAGGACTCGGTGAACGCTTCGCCGTAGCTGAAATCCATGTTGACATCGCGCACTTCCATACCCGATCCCGGCACCTTCGAGCCGAACCGGATGGTGATGCCCTCATCGGGCTGCACCCGGATGACGAGGGCATTCTGGCCGAGCTCCTCGGTCATGGTGCGATCGAAGGGCAGGTGCGGTGCCCGCTTGAACACCACGGCGATCTCGGTGACCCGCCGGCCCAGCCGCTTTCCGGTGCGCAGATAGAACGGCACGCCCGCCCATCGGCGGGTGTCGACGTGCAGGCTGATGGCGGCGTAGGTCTCGGTCCGGGATTCCGGGTCGAAACCGTCTTCCTCCAGCAGCCCCGCCACGTGCTCGCTGCCCTGCCAGCCCTCGGTGTACTGCCCCCGGGCTGTGGTCTCGTCGAGCGGTTCGACGAGTTTGGTCGCCGAGAGCACCTTGATCTTCTCGGCCTGCAGCTGATCCGGTTCGAAAGAGATCGGCTCCTCCATGGCGGTCAGCGCGAGCAGTTGCAGCAGATGGTTCTGGATGACGTCGCGTGCCGCACCGATCCCGTCGTAATATCCGGCGCGGCCACCGAGCCCGATGTCCTCGGCCATGGTGATCTGGACGTGGTCGACGTAGTTGGCATTCCAGATCGGGTCGTACAGTTCGTTCGCGAACCGCAGGGCCAGGATGTTCTGCACCGTCTCCTTGCCCAGGTAGTGGTCGATGCGGAACACCGACTCTTCGGGAAAGACCCGGTTCACCAGCGCGTTGAGCTCGCGGGCGCTGTCCAGATCGTGGCCGAACGGCTTCTCCACCACCACGCGCCGCCACGGCCGTGGGCCGCTGCCGTCCGCGGCGGGGGGTTCGGCCAGCCCGTGCCGGGACAGCTGGTCCAGCACGGTGGGGAACATCTTCGGCGGAATCGACAGGTAGAAGGCGTGGTTTCCGCCGGTGCCCCGTTCGGCATCCAGGGTGGTGAGGGTGTCGACCAGGGTGTCGAACGCGGCGTCGTCGTCGAAACTGCCCGGGACGAAACGGAATCCCTCGGCGAGGTGATCCCAGACCTCCTGCCGGAACGGGGTCCGGGCGTGCTGCCGCACCGATTCCAAGGCGAGCTGCGCGAACTGCTCCGAGGCGTAGTCGCGCCGGGCGAACCCGACCAGGGCGAAACCAGGGGGCAGCAGCCCCTGGTTCGCCAGGTCGTAGATGGCCGGCAACAGCTTCTTCCGGGACAGGTCGCCGGTGACTCCGAAGATCACCATGCTGCACGGTCCGGCGATGAACGGGACGCGCTTGTCCCGTTCATCGCGCAGCGGGTTGCGCTGCAGTCCGTGAACCGCTGCTGCGGTGCCGGCCATCGATCAGCGTCCCGCCGCGTTGTCCAGGGCGGCCGTGGTGGCGGTGAGCAGTTCGTTCCAGGAGGTCTCGAACTTGTCCACCCCCTCCCGCTCCAGCTGGGCGAACACGTCGTCGAGATCGATCCCGACGGCGGCCAGGTCGCTGAACACCTGGGCGGCCGCCACAGCATCGCCGGAGACCGTGTCGCCGCGCAGTTCGCCGTGGTCGGCGAAGGCCTGCAGGGTCTTCTCCGGCAGGGTGTTCACCGTGTTCGGCCCGACCAGCTCGGTGACGTACAGGGTGTCCGGGTAGTCCGGATTCTTCACCCCGGTCGACGCCCACAGCGGCCGCTGCCGGTTCGCGCCGACGGCGGCGAGATGGTTGTACGTCGAGGTGTGGTTGCCACCGTCGAACACGTCCTGGTACTCGGCGTACGCCAAGCGCGCGTTGGCGACACCGGCCTTGCCGCGCAGCGCAAGCGCCTCGGGGGTGCCCACGGCTTCGAGCCGCTTGTCGATCTCGGTGTCGACCCGGGAGACGAAGAACGACGCGACCGAATGGATCCTCGCCGGATCGTGCCCGGCGACCTTGGCCTTGCGCAATCCGTCCAGGTAGGCGCCCATCACCGACCGGTACCGCTGCACCGAGAAGATCAGCGTCACGTTCACGCTGATCCCCTCCGCGATCACAGCGGTGATCGCGGGCAGGCCGGCCTCGGTGGCCGGGATCTTGATGAACAGATTGGGCCGGTCGACGATCTTCCACAGTTCGACCGCCTGCGCGACGGTGGCATCGGCGTCGAACGCCAGTCGCGGATCGACCTCGATCGATACCCGGCCGTCCACGCCGCCGGTCTCCTCGAACACCGGCGCCAGCACATCACAGGCCGCGCGGACGTCGTCGGTGGTGATGGTGCGGATCGCCGCATCCGCATCGGCACCGCGGGCGGCGAGCTCGGTCACCTGGGTGTCGTAGGAATGTCCCTTGCTGAGCGCACCCTGGAAGATCGTCGGGTTGGTGGTGACCCCGACGACGCTGCAGGTGGCGATCAGCTCGGCCAGGTTGCCCGACTCGATGCGCTCGCGCGACAGATCGTCGAGCCACACCGATACGCCCGCGGCGGAGAGCGCGGCGAGCTTCTCGTTCTGTGCCATGGGTTATCCCTTCACCTTGTCGAGCGAACGCCGCGCGGCGTCCGTCACTGCCTCGGCGGTGATGCCGAACTCACGGAACAGGGTCTTGTAGTCCGCGGAGGCGCCGAAGTGCTCGATGGACACGATCTCGCCGGCATCGCCGACGAACCGGTACCACGGCATCGCGATCCCGGCTTCCACCGCGACCCGGGCGCGGACCGCCGGCGGCAGCACCTCGTCCCGGTAGGCCTGGTCCTGAGCGTCGAACCACTCCACACAGGGCATCGACACCACGCGGGCTCCGATGCCCTGCTCCTCCAGCGTAGTGCGAGCGGCGACGGCGAGCTGCAGTTCCGAACCGGTCGCGATCAGGATGACGTCCGGGGTGCCGGTGGACGCCTCGGCCAGGATGTAGCCACCCTTGGCGACGCCCTCGTAGCTGGTGCCCGCCAGGACCGGCAGGTTCTGCCGGGTCAGTGCCAGTGCGGACGGGCCGTCCTGATGCGGGGGCTCGGACACCGAGAAGTGCGAGGTGTGTTCGCTGGAATCCCGCTCCAGGATGGTGCGCCAGGCATACATGGTCTCGTTGGCGTCGCCGGGACGGACGACGTTCAGGCCCGGGATGGCCCGCAGTGCGGCCAGGTGCTCGATCGGCTGATGGGTCGGGCCGTCCTCGCCGAGGCCGATCGAATCGTGCGTCCAGACGTACAGGACCGGCAGCCGCATCAATGCGGCCAGTCGGACCGCCGGGCGCATGTAGTCGCTGAACACCAGGAAGGTGCCACCGTACGGGCGGGTCGGGCCGTGCAGGGCGATACCGTTGAGCGCCGCGCCCATGGCGTGCTCGCGGACACCGAAGTGCAGGGTGCGGCCGTACGGCTGGGCCTTCCACATACCGGTCGAGATGGCTTCCGGCCCGAAGCTGGGCTGGCCGGGCATGGTGGTGTTGTTGGACTCGGCGAGGTCGGCGGAACCGCCCCACAGTTCCGGCAGCACATCGGCCAGCGCGGCCAGCACCTTGCCGGACGCCTTACGGGTGGCGACCTCGGCGCCCGCCTCGAAGGCCGGCAGGTCGGTGGTCCAGCCCTCGGGCAGGCGCCGCTGTTCGAGCCGGTCGAACAATTCCTTGTTGTCCGGGTGGGCGGTGGCCCATTCGTCGAACTGCTGCTGCCAGGCGGCGTGCGCGGCCGCGCCGCGCTCGACGGCCTTGCGGGCGTGCGCGAGTACCGCCGGGTCCACGTCGAAGCTCTTGTCCGGGTCGAAGCCCAGGGCCTTCTTCGCGCCCGCGACCTCGTCGGTGCCCAGGGCCGCGCCGTGCGAGGCGCCGGTGTTCATCTTGTTCGGCGCCGGGTAGCCGATGACGGTGCGCAGCACGATGATGGACGGCTTGCCGGTCTCGGCCTTGGCCGCCGCGAGCGCGGCCTCGATGGCCACGACGTCCTCGCCGCCCTGCACGGTCTGCACATGCCAGCCGTAGGACTCGTAGCGTGCGGCAACGTCCTCGGTGAACGCGATGGTGGTGTCGTCCTCGATGGAGATCTTGTTGTCGTCGTAGATCACCACCAGGTTGCCCAGCTGCTGGGTACCGGCCAGCGACGACGCCTCGGAGGTGACGCCCTCTTCCAGGTCACCGTCGGAGGCGACGACATAGATGAAGTGGTCGAACGGGCTCTCGCCGGGCGCTGCGTCCGGATCGAACAGGCCACGCTCCCGGCGGGCCGCCATCGCCATGCCCACCGCGGACGCCAGGCCCTGGCCGAGCGGTCCGGTGGTGATCTCGACGCCGTCGGTGTGCCGGAACTCCGGGTGCCCCGGGGTCAGCGAGCCCCATTTGCGCAGATGCTCGAGGTCGGTCAGCTCCAGGCCGAAACCGGCCAGGTAGAGCTGCACGTACAGGGTGAGGCTGGAATGGCCGCAGGACAGCACGAACCGGTCCCGGCCGACCCAGTGCGGATCGCTGGGGTCGTGCCGCATCGTGCGCTGGAACAGGGTGTAGGCCAGCGGGGCGAGGCTCATCGCGGTGCCGGGGTGGCCGTTGCCGGCGTTCTGCACCGCATCCGCGGCCAGGATCCGGGCGGTGTCGACGGCCTTGGTGTCCAGGTCCGTCCAGTCGCTGGGGTGGTTCGGCTGAGTGAGCGCGCGGATGTCGTCTGTGACTGACACGACCGTGGTTCTCCTGACATAGTTTCGTCGTCGACGGCGGGCCACTGGCGGCACACGGGAGGCACCGCAGTGCAGAGGGGGACGTACCGATGTACGTCTCCACCCTAGATGGGCCGATACGCGGGCAGGCGTGAACCCTGGCTGTGAGTCGAAATCGCGACCGATCCGGTGCCCGCCGGCGGTCCGGTCCGGACACCTTCCGGTCCGCCCCGGTTCACGGCCGCGACGGACCGGATTCACCCGGGGCGCCGGATGTGATGCCTCCCACCGCAGCCGAGGCCGGTTCGGGAGCGGGCGGGCATGGGTCTACCATCGTGTGTAGTAGTGGCCGCGCCGCAGCCGCGCGCTGCTCGTTCCAATGCCGGATGCGATGCACAGCGTGCGAGGAGAAACAGTGCCGATCGGTCATCAGCCGGGAAGTGGCAGCGCGCACGGTCTGTCCTCGGGATCTGCCGGGGTCGGCGCCGCGCCGGAGGAGGGCTCCCGGGCGGGTACGGAACCGGCCGGCCTGGTCCGCCGGTTGTCCCGGCGTCCGCTGGCCTACATTGCGCTGACCAAGCCGCGCGTGATCGAACTGCTGCTGGTTGCCACCATCCCCACGATGCTGCTGGCCGGCCGATCGCAGGACAGTATCGACATCTGGCTGATCCTGGCGACACTGTTCGGTGGCTGGATGGGTGCCGCCAGCGCCAACACCCTCAACTGCGTCGCGGACGCCGATATCGACAAGGTCATGAAGCGGACCGCCAAGCGGCCGCTGGCCCGGGACGCGGTGCCGACCTCGCATGCGTTCGTATTCGGTGTGCTGCTCGGGATGGCGTCGTTCGCCTGGCTGTGGTGGCAGGCCAACCTGCTCAGCGGCGTACTGGTGGTCGCGACCATCCTGTTCTACGTCTTCGTCTACACCAAAGGCCTCAAGCGCCGGACCGCGCAGAACGTGGTGTGGGGCGGCGCCGCAGGCTGCATGCCCGCGCTGGTCGGCTGGTCGGCGGTGACCGGGACGGTCGGCTGGCCCGCCGTGGTGCTGTTCCTGGTGATCTTCTTCTGGACGCCGCCGCACACCTGGGCGCTGGCCATGCGCTACAAGGAGGACTACCGCGCGGCCGGGGTGCCGATGCTGCCGGTGGTGGCCACCGAGGAGGCGGTCACCAAGCAGATCGTGATCTACACCTGGCTCACGGTGCTGGCCACCCTCGCCCTGGTACCGGCGGCCGGTGTCGTGTACGCCGCGGTCGCCGTGGTGGCCGGCGCCTGGTTCCTGCTCATGGCGCACCAGCTCTACAGCGGCGTGCGCCGCGGCGAGTCGGTGAAACCGCTGCGCTTGTTCCTGCAGTCGAACAACTACC
Source organism: Nocardia sp. KT25-26 (assembly GCF_056627695.1). NCBI lineage: Bacteria > Bacillati > Actinomycetota > Actinomycetes > Mycobacteriales > Nocardiaceae > Nocardia > Nocardia sp. KT25-26. The sequence continues at coordinate 2,447,571 of NZ_CM152813.1, forward strand.
TCGCCGTGGTGTTCTGCGGTCTCGCGGTGGACTCGGTGCTCGGCTGGGACACCGTCGGCAGCTTCTTCGGCCTGTAGATCCGGGGTCGCCCGGGTGGCGAGAACACCCGGTGACCGGTTACGTAGGTTCCCGCCTATGAGCGACAAATCGTGGACCGATCAGTCGGATCCACTGGTCGGCGCTCATCGGCGGGCGTTTCGATCAGGTACCTCTGTTTCTCTCCGGTCCGCGACCCGGTCTCCGGGGGCGATGGGCTGTGGCGGCATGACCGGCACCCCGAAGCAGGCGCCGGGACGGGTCAGGGGATCAATACGATCGAGCCGGTCGTGCGGCGGCCCTCCAGATCGCGATGTGCTTGGGCGGCGTCGGCCAGCGGGTAGGTGGCGCCGACCCGCAGGGTCAGCGTGCCGTCCGCGAGGCCGGCGAACACGTCCCCGGCTCGCCAGGTGAGTTCGGTCCGGTCCCGGGTGTAGTCGCCGAGCGTGGGGCGGGTCAGGAACACCGAACCGGCCCGGTTGAGTCGCTGCGGGTCGAACGGGGGTACCGGGCCGCTCGCCGCCCCGAACAGGGCCAGCATGCCCCGCACCCGCAGCGAGTCCAGGCTCGCGTCGAAGGTCGCGGCGCCGACGCCGTCGTACACGGCCGCTACGCCCGCGCCGTCGGTGAGGGCCCGGACGCGCCCGGCCAGGTCGTCGCCGTAGAACAGCACCTCGGCGGCGCCCGCATCGCGCGAGAGCGCCGCTTTGGCTTCCGTGGACACCGTGGTGATCACGCGGGCGCCGTGCCGTACCGCCATCTGCGTCAGGAGCAGTCCGACACCGCCGGCGCCCGCATGGACCAGCACGGTCTCGCCGGGCTGCGGCCGATGGATCGATTCGGTCAGATAGTGCGCCGTCATGCCCTGCAGCAGTGCGGCGGCAGCCACCGGCGCCTCGACACCGTCGGGCACCGCGACGGCGACGGCCGCGTCCACCGCAACCAGTTCGGCGTAGCTGCCGGGTGCGGCCGCCCAGGCCACCCGGTCGCCGACGGCGAACCCGGTGACCTCGGGTCCGGCGCCGACCACCACACCGGTGCCTTCCGAGCCGGGTACGTACGGCGTCGGCTGCGGGTAGGTGCCGGTGCGGAAGTACGTATCGATGAAGTTGACGCCGATCGCCTCCGTCCGGACCAGCAACTGTCCCGGTCCGGGGACCGGATCGGGGCGTTCGGTGTAGGTCAGGACATCGGGACCGCCGTGCTCGGAAACCTCGATCGCATGCATGACATCACTTTCTACACCCGGTCCTGGTCTTGGCCGGGAATCTACCCATCGGTAAACTCCTCGTTCATGAGTGCAACAGCCGCCCCCGCCGCAGTGAAGCCGGCCGGTCCGCTGGTCGATTCGGTGAAGAGCTTCGTCGCCGCCCACGGCGGTGCCGCGACGGCCGTTCTGCAGACCATCGGCGAGACCGGTGTCCGCGTGACCCTGGTCGGATCCGACGGCATCCTCGGCGATCGAGTGGTCGACGATATGGATACCGCCAAGGCCCTGGTCGAAGCCGTCGACGGTCTCACCGAATCCGACGAATGGTCGCGCGAACTCACCTCCGTGGTCACCCCTGCGCAGAAACACTGGTGGAAGATGGCCGGCTGGATCGCCAAACAGAAGCGCTTCCCCAAGGCCCGCAACTGGAAGATCGCGGGGGAGTAGGCTCGCTCCATGTGAACGCCGCACTCCGCCGGGGTGCGGCGTTCGTCGTCCGGGGGCGTCCTCCGGCTGGAGCTGCCGGTTCTGCATCCCTACGGCCGGTAGGCGTCTCGTCTGTGGCGAATCGAGTGGATTTCGACGGTGCGCTTATCCTCGTTGATGCGGTACACGATCCGGTAAGTGCCCCGTCGTGCGGAATAGAATCCGTCGAATGGCTCGTCCAGGGGCTTGCCTACTCGACGTGGGTTGGTTGCGATCGGTCCCCTGATGGTCTCCATGGCGGCAAATGCGACATCGGAGGGCAGATTCTCATGGATGTTGCGGCGAGCCTGAGCCGACATGATCACCGAGTAGGGTTCGGCGGGATCGGTCATGCTGCACCGCGGCGCTGCTTCTTCAGTTCGGCGAGGACATCGTCGGCGTCGAAGGTGTCGCCAGCGGCGAATTCTTCCGCGGAGTGCCGCAGGTCGGACATGGTGTCGCTGTCGCTCAGGATCTCCAATGTCTCCTGCATGGATTCGTACTCGGCGACGGAAATCAGCATCACATCGGCCCGGCCGTTGCGCGTGATCGTGAAGTGATCGTGTTCGCGTGCCACGCGGTCCGCGAGTTCGGCTATGCGCGTCTTGGCCTCGGTGATGGGGATGATCTCCATATGCCTCAGGGTATCAGTCGGTCATAATTGCGACCAGTACTCTGACCAGGATGATCGGCGGGTGCGGCCGTGGCCGATCCGGTGGCAGGTGCCGGGACCGGTTCGCGGGTGCGCAGGCTCGCCCAGAGCGCGGCAGTGCCGGCAGTACACGCGGCGGCGCCGGCGACGTGGATCGCGACCAGGGCTGCTGGGACGTCGGTGAAGTACTGCACGACGCCGACCAGGCCCTGGGCGCAGACGAGGCCGAGCAGCCAGAACAGGCGTCTGCGGATGGCGGGGGTGATGCCGACCGCGAACAGGCCGAAGGCGAGGCCGACGAGCAGCGCCAGGTAACCGACGAGCAGCTGGGAATGCAGGTGCACCAGAGTGACGATCTCCACCTGCAGCCGTTCCACCGGGCGGTCGATGCTCTTGTCACCGGCGTGCGGTCCGGCGCCGGTCACCAGGGTGCCGGCGATCAGGACGGCGGCCAGGGCGACCCCGCTGAATGCGGTCAACCAGCGGAGCGGGGCAGGCACCTGATCGACCGGCACGCCGTCGTCGGGCTGATCGATCTTCGCGTAGAGCAGGACCGCGAGCCACACCATCACCATCGAGACCAGCAGATGCACCGCGACGGTCCACCACAGCAGCCCGGACAGCACGGTCAGGCCGCCGATCACCGCCTGCAGCACGGTTCCGCCCGGCATCAGCCAGGCATAGGCCAGGACCTCGCGCCGCCGTCGGGCCCGGGTGACGGCGAGGACCACCAGCCCCGCGCACAGGGTCACGACGAAGGTGAGCAGCCGGTTACCGAATTCCACGGCCTGGTGCAGCACCGCGACCTCGGATACGCCGACCGGGGTGAAGCTGCCCGGGAAGCACTGCGGCCAGGTAGGGCAGCCGAGCCCGGAGGCGGTGACGCGGACGATCGCGCCGGTGACCGAGATACCGGCCTGCGACAGGATCACCGCCAGCGCGATCAGCCGCTGCGTGCGCAGCGAGGGCAGCGGGAGGCGATCGACGAGTCGCAGGAAGGCGCGATACAGCACGCTCCGATGGTAGCCGCCGCCGGTCCGGCCCCTGCAGGCGGTCTACTACACGCCGTCGTGGCTCGGCCCAGGGGCCGGCGGGCGGAGTGCGCCGGCCTGCTCGGCGGGAAGCCGACCGCGCGTGGTGGCAGCCGGGGCTCAGGTGAACCGGAAGTACCGGGTCGCCAGCCAGCCGCATCCGGTACCCCAGGCCGCCAGGACCACCACCCCGAACCAGTCGACCGCCCCGGCCAGGGCGTCCTCCAGGGCCACGGTCAGCGCCGCAGACGGCACCAGCTGGGCTCCGGTCGCCACCGCGCCCGGCAGGTCGTCCCCGACGAAGACCAGGCTGGCCACACCCAGCATCACGAACCACAGAATATTGGCCAGTGCGAGCACCACCTCGGCCTTGAGGGTGCCGCCCAGCAGCAGTCCCATGGCCGCGAAGGCCGCGGTGCCCAGTGCGATCACCAGGGCGCCGAGCAGCAGGCCACCCGGCCCAGGGCGCCAGCCGAGCGCGACACCGATCACACCGAGCAACAGCGCTTGGGCGACCACTACCAGGCACACCGCACCCGATTTGCCGGCGATGATGCCCCACCGGGGCAGCGGGGTGGCACCGAGCCGTTTCAGCGCGCCGTAACGCCGGTCGAAACCGACCGCGATCGCCTGTCCGGTGAATGCCGTCGACATGATCGCGGTCATCATCACCGCCGGGACCACCGTGTCCACCCGGTCGGTGCCGAGATCCCCGAACGGCAGTAGGGTGAGCCCGATCAGCAGGGTGATCGGAATGAACATCGTGAGCAGCAGCTGTTCGCCGTTGCGCAGCAGCAGCACCAGCTCCAGGCGGGTCTGGGCCGACAGCATCGCGGCCCGGCCCGCCGGTCGCGGCCGCGGGGTGAAGGTGCCCGGGGTGAACCGGTTGGTGGTCAGATCGCCGGTCATGTGCGCAGATCCCGTCCGGTCAGCTCGAGGAACACTTCTTCCAGGCGCCGCTGGTCGATCCGGATATCGGTGGCGAGTACGTCCATCCGGGCACACCATGCGGTGACCGTGGCCAGCACCTGCGGGGTGATCTCACCCGCTACGAGGTAGGTGCCGGGAGTGGTCTCGTGGGGTGCGAACCCTTCCGGCAGCGCGGCGGCGAGCAGCGTGAGGTCGAGCTTCGGCGGCGCGCTGAACCGCAGCTGGCCGGCCGCGCCGTGCGCGGTGACCTCGGCCGGGGTTCCCGCGGCGACCACCTGCCCATGGTCGATGATCACCAGATGGTCGGCGAGTTGCTCGGCCTCGTCCATCAGGTGGGTGGTGAGTACGACGGTGACGCCGTCGCGGCGCAGGGCGTCGATCAGCTCCCATACGATCAGCCGGGCCTGGGCGTCCAGACCGGCGGTCGGCTCGTCGAGGAAGACGATTTCCGGGCGCCCCACCAGCGCGCAGGCCAGCGCCAGCCGCTGCTGCTGACCGCCGGACAGCCGCCGGTACGGGGTCCGGCGCACATCGCTGAGACCGAGAGTGTCCAGCAGCCAGCCGGGCTCCAGGGGATCGGCCGAATAGGAAGCGACCAGGTCGAGCATCTCCCCGGCGCGGGCACCGGGATAGGCGCCACCGCCCTGCAGCATGACGCCGATCAGCGGGCGCAGCCGCTCGGAGTCGGCGATCGGATCCAGCCCGAGGATCCGGACGGTGCCCGATTCGGGCCGGACGAAGCCCTCACACATCTCCACGGTCGTCGTCTTGCCGGCACCGTTGGGGCCGAGCAGGGCGAGCACCTGGGCACGTTCGACATCGAAGGTGATCCCGTCGACCGCGGTCGTCGTGCCGTAACGCTTGACCACGCCGTCGACCCGGACGGCGGGGCCGGTGGGGACGTTCACGTCTGCGCTCCGCTGCGTTCGGCTCCGTCGTGGCCACGGGGCGCCGTGCCCGCGGTTCGCTCACTGCGCTCCCTCACGGTGCCACCGTAGGTCGTGCCCCCCTGTGACCCAGCCGACACCCCCGTTTCGGCCCGCCAGGGCAGCCGGGTCCGGGTGAGGGCATAGAACACGGCGAAGCAGACCCCGGCGGCCACGGCGGCGCCGACGATCTGGAACACCTGGAACTCCGCACCCCGGGGCATCACCAGCAGCGATACCACCGCAGAGAACGCCACCGCCGGGACCCGGAACACCGGCTGGGTGGCCCAGGCCGCCAGTGGGACGATCGCCCACAGCAGGTACCAGGGCTGCACCACCGGGAAGAGCAGCACGATCGCGGCGAGCGAGACACCGAGCGCGCCCACCGGATGCAGGCGCCCGATCCCGGTCGCCACCAGCATGCGCAGCGCGATGAACCCGGCGGCGAGCCCGGCGATCGGCCGGGTGATGCTCAACAGGGCGGTGGTGTGGTCGCCGAGCCCCAGCAGCACACCGCCGAAACCGGTGATGATGCCGAGCACCGTGGGCAGCGACATCCAGCTGCGCACCGCGCTCGCGGTGTTGAGCGTGTAGAGCCAGCCGAATCCGAGACCGCTGAGGGTGCTGACCACGACGGTCACCGTGAGCGCGACCACGCCCAGCAGCAGCGCGGATCGGGTGACGGCCCAGAGCGTGCCGCCCCAGCGGCGGGCGAGGGCCATGCCGACGAAGCCGAGGGCCAGGATCGAGGTGAACTTGATCGAGGACGACAGGGTGATCAGTACGGCCCCGCCGAGGAGTAGCCGCCAGGCCCGCGCGTCGAACGGGGGCCGCACCGCGTTCAGCCGGTCGCTGCCGCCGCCCTCGCCGTAGATGGCTCGCAGGCAGAATTCCAGCCCCGCCAGCATCAGGCCGAGCATCAGGGCATCGTTGTGCACACCGCCCACGAGGTGGAACAGCACCAGTGGGTTGGCGGCGCCCAGCCACAGCGCGCTGACCGGGGCGACACCGCAGCGCACCGACAGGCGGGGCAGCGCCCACACCATCAGGGCCACCCCGGCGAGTGCCAGCATCCGGTGCACCCAGACCCCGGCGATGATGTTCTCACCGGTCAGCTCGGCGATCCAGCGCCCGGCCCACAGGAACAGCGGCCCGTACGGTGCCGGGGTATCGCGCCAGATGGTCGGCACGTTGTTGGTGAGCACATTGTCGATACCGAGCCCGGCCACCGGGCCCTCGGCGTACGGATCGGTGCCGCGGGCGGCGATCTCGCTCTGCGCCAGATACGAGTAGACGTCGTTGCTGAACATCGGCGGTGCGACGCTGAGCGGGATGATCCACAGCAGCAGGGTGCGGTCCAGCTGGACCCTGGTCAGTCGCCGGCGCGGCGCGCCGGACAGGCCGCCGACGGCGAACCGGCCCAGCAGCAGCCAGGCGCCGATCACCAGGACGGTCCCGAACATGCACATCGCCAGCGAGCCGGTGTGCGCCCGGGCGAAGATGCCGAACACCCGCATCCCGGAGACCGGGTTCTGATGCACCGGCTGCGCGCCGATCCCCAGCGCGGCGATGGCCATCAGTACCGCGCCGGTGGCGCCCATCAGTCGGATCCGGTCCAATTGGACGAGATCCTTGCGATCCAGCCCGGGCACCGGCGCCTCGTCACGATGCAGTACGGCGACGGAATGATCGGCTGTCGGCGGGTCCACGCCGAGAACCCGACGTCCCACGCCGATCACCCTGCGCCGCGCGCCTTCCAGTACCGCCACGAACCCGAAGCCTATCGGGCGCTCCGACGGGCACCTACGGTGGAACGGGAGACCACACGACGGAAGAGGCGTGATGGCATCGATGATCTGGCTCGCGGCGCTGGTGGCGGCCGGGTTCGCGCTGGACCGGATCGGCGTGTGGGCCGAGCGGCGGGGCTGGGTCCACTGGCGCCGTCGCCCGCCCGTGAGCGCGGGAGCGAGTGCGCTGGGGCAGGTGGAGCAGTTGTTCCAACCGGCGCAGCAGCACGTCGCCGAGCATGTCCAGCAGCAGCGGATGCGTCGGTCGACCGGCGCGATCGGGGAGGGGTTCGATCCGGTGATCGTGCTGGATGTCCCGGACCGCACGACACCGGAACGACCCTCGGTGTGCGATGGGTCACCGCCGGACCGGGGGTGACGGTCGGCGCGGGTGCTTTGTCCTGGGGGTTCGCGGATTCGCCGCAGGTCACGCCGGGGCTGGTCAGGGCACCCTTATTAGATTTCGGGAAGTAATTCCGCCACACTGATGTTGTGAAAACCGTGGGTTTGCCGGAGGAGACCGAAGGGGCCGGGCGCAAGGCCGGTGCCGCGGTCGGTGCTGTGCAGACTCCGGGTGGGCACGAAGGGCAGACCCGGGCGGCGATCGTGCAACTGCTGCTGGAAGAGGGGCCGATCACGGCGACCGCGATCGGTACCCGGCTGGGCCTGGCTCCGGCCGGTGTCCGGCGGCATCTGGATGCGCTGATCGATTCCGGAGAGGCCCGGGCGAGTCGGTCGGCGCCGTGGCAGCAGAAGGGTCGGGGCCGGCCCGCCAAGCAGTATCAGCTGACCGCCGCCGGGCGCGGCCGGCTCGGGCACGCCTACGACGACCTGGCCGGAGCCGCCATCCGGCAGCTCCGCGAGATCGGCGGCCAGCGGGCGGTCACCGAATTCGCCCGCCGGCGGGCCGAGACCGTACTGGGCGACGTCGCGCCGGTGGCCGAGCACACCGCACCGGCGCTGTCGGCCAAGGTGGACGAGATCGCCGCGGCGTTCTCCGACGCCGGCTTCGCGGCCACCACCCGCGAGGTCGGCAACGGTGTGCAGATCTGCCAGCACCACTGCCCGGTCGCGCACGTGGCGGAAGAATTTCCGGAACTGTGCGAGGCCGAACTGACCGCGTTCCGGGACCTGCTCGGCACGCATGTGCAGCGGCTTGCGACGATCGCCAACGGCGATTGCGCCTGCACCACCCACGTTCCGCTGCTGCTGCCCGACCCGACCGTCCGCCCCGACCACCCGTCAGCTTCCACCCCGGCCGCCGCACAGCCCGCGGCGGCTCGAACGAACGACTCCGGAAGGAGTGCCGAATGACGACCACCGAAGCAGGCTCCGTCGCTCCAGCGCCACTGACCCAGGAAGAGACCATCGACTCCCTGGGCAGATACGAGTACGGCTGGGCCGACTCGGACTCGGCCGGCGCCAGTGCGCAGCGCGGCCTGTCCGAGGACGTGGTGCGCGACATCTCGGCGAAGAAGAGCGAACCGGACTGGATGCTCGATCAGCGCCTCAAGGCGCTGCGCATCTTCGACCGCAAGCCGATGCCGCACTGGGGCTCGAACCTGGACGGAATCGACTTCGACAACATCAAGTACTTCGTGCGCTCGACCGAGAAGCAGGCCGAGAGCTGGGAAGACCTGCCCGAGGACATCAAGAACACCTACGACAAGCTGGGTATCCCGGAGGCGGAGAAGCAGCGCCTGGTCGCCGGTGTCGCCGCCCAGTACGAGTCGGAGGTCGTGTACCACCAGATCCGCGAGGATCTGGAGGCCCAGGGCGTGATCTTCCTGGACACCGACACCGGGCTCAAGGAGCACCCGGAGATCTTCCAGAAGTACTTCGGCACTGTGATTCCCGCCGGTGACAACAAGTTCTCCGCGCTGAACACCGCTGTCTGGTCGGGTGGCTCGTTCATCTACGTGCCGCCGGGCGTGCACGTCGACATTCCGCTGCAGGCCTACTTCCGGATCAACACCGAGAACATGGGCCAGTTCGAGCGGACCCTGATCATCGTCGACGAGGGTGCCTATGTGCACTACGTCGAGGGCTGCACCGCGCCGATCTACAAGTCCGACTCGCTGCACTCGGCTGTCGTCGAGATCATCGTCAAGAAGGGCGGCCGCTGCCGCTACACCACCATCCAGAACTGGTCGAACAACGTCTACAACCTGGTCACCAAGCGGGCCAAGGCCGAAGAGGGCGCGACCATGGAGTGGATCGACGGCAATATCGGCTCCAAGGTCACCATGAAGTACCCGGCGGTCTGGATGACCGGTGAGCACGCCAAGGGTGAGGTGCTCTCCATCGCGTTCGCCGGTGAGGGCCAGCACCAGGACACCGGTGCGAAGATGCTGCACCTGGCGCCGCACACCTCCTCGACCATCGTGTCGAAGTCGGTGGCGCGCGGCGGTGGCCGGGCTTCCTACCGCGGCCTGGTCCAGGTGAACAAGGGCTCGCACGGGTCGAAGTCGACCGTCAAGTGCGATGCGCTGCTGGTGGACACCGTCAGCCGGTCCGACACCTACCCCTACGTCGACATCCGTGAGGACGACGTGACCATGGGCCACGAGGCGACGGTCTCGAAGGTCTCCGAGGACCAGCTGTTCTACCTGATGAGCCGTGGTCTCACCGAGGACGAGGCGATGGCGATGGTGGTCCGCGGCTTCGTGGAGCCGATCGCCAAGGAACTCCCGATGGAATACGCCCTGGAACTGAACCGCCTGATCGAACTGCAGATGGAAGGAGCCGTCGGCTGATGGCTGTCGACAATGTTGCTGCTGCCGCCGAGGCTCGTACTCCCGCTGTGAACAAGGGCGAGGTGTTCGCCTCGTTCGACGTGGATGCTTTCGAGGTGCCCTCGGGCCGGGACGAGGCGTGGCGGTTCACCCCGCTGCGTCGGTTGCGCGGCCTGCACGACGGATCTGCGGTGCGCGACGGTGCCGCCGCCGTCGAGGTCGCCCCGGTAGCCGGTGTCACCGTGGAGACCGTCGGCCGCGACGATGCCCGCCTCGGCGAGGCCGGGATCCCGACCGACCGGGTCGCCGCCCAGGCCTACTCCGGATTCGAGCAGGCCACCGTGGTGTCGGTGGGTGCCGAGACCGAGGTCGGCGATCCGGTCACGGTGCGCATCACCGGCCCGGGTGCCGGGCACACCGCCTACGGGCATCTGCAGATCCGGGTCGGGGCCTTCGCCGTCGCCACCGTGGTGATCGACCAGCGTGGCAGCGGAACCTACGCCGAGAACGTCGAGTTCGTACTGGGGGACAGTGCGAAGCTGACCGTTGTCGCGGTGCAGGACTGGGCCGACGACGCCGTACACGCCACCGCCCATCACCTGCGGCTGGGCCGGGACGCCACGGTGCGGCACACCGCGGTCACCCTCGGTGGCGACCTGGTGCGCCTGACCGGCACCGTGCGCTACTCGGGCCCCGGTGGCGACGCCGAACTGCTCGGCCTCTACTTCGCCGACGCCGGTCAGCACTTCGAGCAGCGGCTGCTGGTCGACCACTCGGTACCGCACTGCAAGTCCAATGTGCTGTACAAGGGTGCACTGCAGGGCGATCCGAAGTCGCCGAAGGGCGACGCCCGCACCGTCTGGGTGGGCGATGTGCTGATTCGCGCCGCGGCCGAGGGCACCGACACCTTCGAGGTGAACCGCAACCTGGTGCTCACCGACGGCGCCCGTGCCGATTCGGTGCCGAACCTGGAGATCGAGACCGGCGAGATCGCCGGCGCCGGCCACGCCAGCGCGACCGGCCGGTTCGACGACGAACAGCTGTTCTACCTGCGGGCGCGCGGTATTCCGGAAGATGCCGCCCGCCGGCTCGTGGTGCGCGGGTTCTTCCACGAGATCATCCAGAAGATCGCGGTGCCCGAGATCCGCGAGCGCCTCGACGCGGCCGTCGAGACCGAGCTCGCCGCCATCGGTGCCTGACCTCAGACTTTCACTCCCGTAAAGGAATTCGATTCGATGACCACCCTGGAAATCAAGGACCTGCACGCCGAGGTCGCCAACCCGGACGAGTCCGGCGAGCCGATCAAGATCCTCAACGGTGTGAACCTGACGGTGAAGTCGGGCGAGACGCACGCGATCATGGGCCCGAACGGTTCCGGCAAGTCGACGCTGTCCTACGTGATCGCCGGCCACCCCAAGTACATCGTCACGCAGGGCACGATCACCCTCGACGGCGAGGACGTCCTGGAGATGTCGGTCGACGAGCGGGCCCGGGCCGGGCTGTTCCTGGCCATGCAGTACCCGGTCGAGGTGCCGGGTGTGTCGATGTCGAACTTCCTGCGCACCGCCGCCACCGCGGTGCGTGGCGAGGCCCCGAAGCTGCGGCACTGGGTCAAGGAGGTGAAGGAGTCGATGAAGGAACTCGAGATCGATTCCGCCTTCGCCGACCGCAGCGTGAACGAGGGCTTCTCCGGCGGTGAGAAGAAGCGGCACGAGATCCTGCAGCTCGGCCTGCTGAAGCCGAAGATCGCCGTGCTCGACGAGACCGACTCCGGCCTGGACGTCGACGCGCTGCGAGTCGTCTCCGAAGGCGTCAACCGGTACTCGGAGCGGGAGGACGGCGGCGTCCTGCTGATCACCCACTACACCCGGATCCTGCGCTACATCGAGCCGGACTATGTGCACGTGTTCGTGGGCGGCCGGATCGTCGAGGAAGGCGGCCCGGAGCTGGCCGACGAGCTCGAGGAGAACGGTTACGTCCGGTTCACCGCCGCCGCGGGAGCCTGAGATGACCGCTGCACCTGTCCGTACCGTCGACGTGGCCCGGGTCCGCGCCGATTTCCCGATCCTGAACCGCACGGTCCGGGACGGTAAGCCGCTCGTGTACCTGGATTCCGGGGCGACCTCGCAGCGTCCGGTACAGGTGCTCGATGCCGAGCGGGAGTTCCTGCTGCACAGCAACTCCGCCGTGCATCGGGGTGCACACCAGCTGGCCGAGGAGGCCACCGACGCCTACGAGGACGCGCGCGCCGAGATCGCCCGGTTCGTGGGGGTCGATGCCGGGGAGATCGTGTTCGGCAAGAACGCGACCGAATCGCTGAACCTGGTCACCAATGCGTTCGGCGACGACCGCTTCCCGCATCGGGTCGGCCCCGGCGACGAGATCGTGATCACCGAGCTCGAGCACCACGCCAATCTGGTGCCCTGGCAGGAACTGGCCCGCCGCACCGGGGCCACCCTGAAGTGGTACGGCGTCACCGACTCTGGGCGCATCGACCTGGACTCGCTCGAACTGACCCCGGCGACCAAGGTCGTGGCGTTCACCCACCAGTCCAACGTGACCGGGGCCATCGCTCCGGTGGCCGAGCTGGTGCGCCGGGCCCGGGAGGTCGGTGCGCTGGTGGTCCTCGACGCCTGCCAGTCGGTACCGCACATGCCGGTGAACTTCCGCGAGCTGGATGTGGACTTCGCGGCGTTCTCCGGGCACAAGATGCTCGGACCGTCCGGCGTCGGCGTCCTCTACGGCAAGCGGGCGCTGCTCGAGGAGACACCGCCGTTCATCACCGGTGGCTCCATGATCGAGACCGTGTTCATGGACCGCAGTACCTACGCCCCGCCGCCGCAGCGGTTCGAGGCCGGCGTGCCGATGACCTCGCAGGTGGTCGGCCTCGGTGCCGCGGTGCGGTACTTGGACCGGATCGGTATGGATGCGGTGGCAGCGCACGAGCACACCCTGGTCGAGGCCGCGCTCGCCGGGCTCGGTGCGATCGACGGGGTCCGGATCGTCGGCCCCACCGAAGGCACCGACCGCGGTGGTGCCGTGTCGTTCGTGGTGGACGGTGTGCACGCCCACGATGTCGGCCAGATCCTCGACGACGAGGGCGTGGCGATCCGCGTCGGCCATCACTGCGCCTGGCCGCTGCACCGGCGGTTCGGGATCGCCGCGACCGCCCGCGCCTCCTTCGCCGTCTACAACACCGTCGACGAGGTGGATGCGCTGGTCGCCGCGGTGCGCCGGGCCCAGTCTTTCTTCGGTGTCGACTCCAGAGGAGAGTTGTCGTAGCGCCATGCGTATGGAGCAGATGTACCAGGAAGTGATCCTGGACCACTACAAGCACCCGCACCACCGCGGACTGCGCGAACCGTTCGGCGCCGAGGTGCACCACGTCAACCCGACCTGCGGTGACGAGGTGACCCTGCGGGTGCACATCGGCGCCGACGGTGCGGTCGCCGATGTGTCCTACGACGGCCAGGGCTGTTCGATCAGCCAGGCCGCCACCTCGATCCTGACCGATCAGGTGATCGGTCTGCCGGTGCAGCAGGCGCTGAAGGTGGTCGACTCGTACGACGAGATGATCACCAGCCGCGGTACCGTCGAGGGTGACGAGGACGTCATCGGGGACGGCATCGCCCTGGCCGGCGTCGCCAAGTATCCGGCCCGGGTGAAATGCGCGTTGCTGGGCTGGATGGCGTTCAAGGACGCGGTCGTGCAGATTGCCGGTGATCGTGCCATGGGAAACGGGGAGAGCTGATGAGCGAGGAAACCACCACCACGGCCGACGAGCAGTCGGCCGCCGCGCCGGCCGAGCCGACGCCCGAGCAGGCGCAGCACCTGGAGGACATCGAGGAGGCCATGCGCGACGTGGTCGACCCCGAGTTGGGGATCAACGTAGTCGACCTGGGTCTCGTGTACGGGATCAGCGTGGACGACGACAACGTCGCCATTTTGGACATGACCCTCACCTCGGCGGCCTGCCCGCTCACCGACGTGATCGAGGACCAGTCCCGGAATGCCCTGGTGCGGGCCGGTCTGGTCGAGGACCTGAAGATCAACTGGGTCTGGATGCCGCCGTGGGGTCCGGACAAGATCACCGAGGACGGGCGCGAACAGTTGCGCGCCCTCGGCTTCACCGTCTAGCACCCGGGAATCTCCGGCCGGCCCGGCACCCCTCGGGGCCGGGCCGGCGTTTTCACGAGTTCCGCTCCGTCGCAAGGGGCGGTCGGGCAGCGTCGCGGCCGGCCCGAGTTCTGTGTGCGGCTACCTGGATCCGGGAACGGACTCGCCGGCGACCTTGTCGATCCAGGCGCCGATCATGTCGGCCGTTTGTTCGATCACGTAGTTGCGGTCGAGGCCTTCCTCCTCCATCTCCACCGAGCGCAATGCGGTCGCAAAACCGGCGTTGAGCAGGATGAACGCCATGGTGTCGACATCGGCCTCGGTGCCCGCGTCGAGCAGGTGGATGAGATAGATGCGGATCAGGAAGCGCAGCCTGGGCTCGAATTCCGGGATCCCGCTGCCGTAGAAGTGCAGGTCGGCCACCAGCGCCCGGACCAGATCGGCGTTGGCGACCAGGATCTCCACGGCCGTATGGATCACCTGGGCGACTGCATCCCGGGTGGACATCGTGGGCGCGACCTTCAGCAGATCGCTGTAGCGCTGTTCGACCTGCAGAAAAAGGCCGTCGGTCAGTTCCTTGACGATTTCGTCGCGGTCGTTGAAGTACCGGTAGAGCGTGCCGATGCTGATCTCGGCTTCCTCGGCGATCCGGTTGGTCGAGGTGTTGCCGATGCCCCGGGTGCCGAAAAGGTGAGCGGCTGTCGCGAGAATATGAGCGCGCGTCTCTTTCGCCCTGTTCTGTGTCGGGCGTTTGCGCTGCTTATCGGGCTTGGTGGCCATGACGAATCCCGGAGTGGTGAGCAGGGCAGAAGATGAGCACCAGCTCACTCTAGAGACCGTCGGCGCCGACGTTGCCGGTTCTGCAGAAGTTCCGGCGATTCGCCTGCGCACCCTTGTGGCCGGTACCAGCCGGATGGGGCCGGTTCGAGGACCGTGCCCAGACCTCCCGTAAAAGCGCGATGGCGCGTGCTGTGCCGGACTTAGCCTGGCGGCCTGCACGATTCCGGGAAGGAGGTGGCCGATGCCGGGTGCGGCAGTGCGCGGACTGCTCGTCGCCGCACTGACCACGGTGGCAATGATGCCCGGTGGTGCGATGGCGAGTCCCGCACCCGGCAGTACGGCGGCGGTGGCGGACCGAGTGGCCGCCGCCGCGCCGTCGGAACCCGGTGGCTCCCGGCTGCTGGCCGCGGTCGCCCGGGAGCGGGTGGTCGACCTCACCGTGTATTCGGCGGCGATGGACCGGCCGATCACCGTCGCGGTGGCACCGGCCGCGGATCCGACGGCACCCGCCGACGTGCTTTATCTGATCAACGGCGTCGACGGGGGCACCGACACCCTCGATTGGGCCGAGGGCAGCAACTGGTTCACGAAGACCCGGGCGCTGGATGTGCTGTCCGGCGAGCAGGTGACGACGGTCATGCCGATCGGAGGGGACGGCACCTTCTACGCCGACTGGCAGCGCGACGACCCGGTCAAGGGCCGCAATCGCTGGGTGACCTTCCTGACCGGCGAACTGCCGCCGCTGATCGATGCCGCATTCCACGGCACCGGCCGGCAATCCATCGCCGGGCTGTCGATGGCCGCGTCCTCGGTGCTGCGGCTGGCGATCGCGGCACCGGGCCACTTCGATGCCGTCGGAGCCTTCAGCGGATGCGTCCGCACCGACGATCCACTGGGCCAGTTGATGATCAACTCGATCGTGGCCAACCGCGGGGGCAATCCGCTGAACATGTGGGGCCCGCCCGGCGACCCGGACTGGGCCGCCAACGACATCTTCCGGCACGCCGAGCGGCTGCGCGGCACCGTCCTGCACATCACCACCGGCAACGGCCTGCCCGGACCGCTGGACACCCTGAACGGGCCCGGAATCGGCAACAACGCGCTGAAGCTGGCCGATCAACTGGTGATCGGCGGCCTGGTGGACGCGCTGGCGGTCGCCTGTACCCGGGAGATGCAGGCCCGTTTCGCCGCCCTGGACATTCCGGCCACCTTCCACTTCCGGCCGTCCGGAACCCATTCGTGGGGTTACTGGGGACAGGACCTGCAGGAGTTCTGGCCGGTGGCCCGCGCGGCCATGCGGCCGTGACCGCGGGCTCCGGCGCACCCGCCGGTCGGCGGGCAGCTACCGCGGTATCACGGGTTCGGTGAGCGGTGGTGGCTCGGGCAGTGCGCGCGCCAGCACCCCCATGCCGAGCGCGACCACGGCGATCGCGGCGAACAAGGCGATCGCCCCGGTCAGCGTGTGGGCGCGGAAGAAGGTGGCGCTGAGTACGGCGAGGCCGACGCCGCTGCCGACCTGTTCGACGGTGGGCAGCAGGCCGGACGTGGCGTCGAGCCGGCGCCGGTCCAGGGCGGCCAGCATCAACGGCTGCACCTGAACGGCGAACACCCCGACGGTGGTGCCGGCGACGAACACCGGGCCGACCGCCAGCGGCACCGAGATCGCGCCGTCCACCAGGTACAGGTAGCCGGCCCCGATCGCGACACAGCCGCCGAACCCCGCGATCGCGACCGCGAGCATTCGGGCACCCCAGCGCCGGATGAGTATCGGCGACAGCAGCGCACCGGCCGCCGCCCCGCAGGCGAAGGGCGTCATCAGCATCCCGGTCCGCAGCGCAGTGAAGCCGAGCGTCTCCTGCAGCAGGATCGAGATCCCGAACACGAAGGTGGTGAACAGTCCGAAGAACAACGCCACCAGCAGCGAGCCGACGGCGAAGGCCCGATCGGTGAACACGTCCAAGCGCACCAGCGGATCGCCACCCCGGCGTGCCAGACGCCGTTGCTGGGCGAGGAACAGCGCCCCCACCGCGAGTGCCCCGAACACCGCCGCCACCGGCACCGGCTGCCACCCCCGTTCCTGTACCGCGGCGAGGGCGGCGAGCAGCGCGAACAGGGTGAGCGCGGACAGCACCGTACCGGCGGGATCGGGCCGGGCTCGGTGCTCGGGCCGACCGACGTGCAGGAACCGCCAGGCCAGGGCGAAGGCGATCAGCCCCAGCGGCAGGTTCATCCAGAAGATGGCATGCCAGCCGAGACCGAACGGATCCACGGTCACCAGCAGCCCGCCCAGGATCGGCCCGGCCAGCCCGGCCAGGCCCGCCATCGCGCCGTACACGGCGAACACCTCGGCATGCCATCGGCGCGGGAAGAGCGCGGTGAGGATGCCGATCGTCTGGGCGGCCATCCCGGCCCCGGCGGCGCCCTGCACCACCCGGGCGACGACGAGTTCGGTCGCCCCGGACGCCGCACCGCACCACAGCGATGCGGCGGTGAACGCCACCACCGCGCCGAGGAACACGGTCCGGCGGCCCGCCGTCTCACCCAGGCGGGCGGCGGGCAGCAGCGTGCAGGCGAACGCGACCGAGAAGCCCGCGACCCACAGCAGCTGCTGAGCCGGGGAGGCAGCCAGATCGACGGTGATCGGCGGCAGCGCGGTATTGATGATCGTGACGTCGATCATCTGCATGAAGACGCTGATCATGCAGCCGGTGAAGGCGAGCCACGCGGCGGGGCCGACCCCCCGTTCGGATCGGTCCGCCGCATCGGCGGTGGTTCCGGGGGCGTCCGCCGGATCGGTGGCCGTCATCGGATGCCCACCGCTGCGGGCGTACCGTCGATTCCGATATCCGACATGAGGATGCCTCCCTGTCCGCCGGCTCCGAAGCGAGCGTTCTCGCCGGTGGTACGGGTACGGGTAGCCGCCGCCGGGGCCGGACGAATTCCGGTTCGGGGCAGTGATTCCGCCCGAATCGTGCCGAGAGTAGTGCGCCTCCGCAATCCGTCCGGGCGCCGTCGGTGTTCCCTCACGCAGCGCATAGTGGATCGCCGCCGCAGTTGTGATCGGTGCCAGCAGCACGCGACCACTACCTGCCGGGGTCGGCCCGTTGTTCCCGTTCGGTGAGGGTTTCGATGACGGTGTCCGCCATGACCGCCGGGTCGCCGTCGCCGGGGCGCAGCACCAGCCCCGGGGTGAGTGGATGCTCGTAGGGTGCATCGACCCCGGTGAACTCGCGGATCTCGCCGGCCCGGGCCTTCGCGTACAACCCCTTGGGGTCGCGCGCCTCACACACCTGCAGGGGAGTGTCCACGAAGACCTCCAGGAAGTCGATGCCCGCCGTCGCATGGGCGGCTCGGGCCCGGTCCCGGTCGGCCCGGTACGGGCTGATCAGCGAGACGATCGCGACGACACCGGCCTCGGCGAACAGCCGCGCCACCTCACCGACCCGGCGGATGTTCTCGGTCCGGTCCGCGGCCGAGAAGCCGAGGTCGGCATTGAGGCCGTGCCGCAGATTGTCGCCGTCGAGCAGGAAGGCCGGCCGCCCCGCCGCCACCAGCCGGCGTTCGAGTTCCACCGCCACCGTCGATTTCCCGGAACCGGACAGCCCGGTCAGCCACACCGTCGCGCCGCGGGTGGCACGTTCGGATCGTCCGACCGCGGTGCCGTGCCACACCACCTGGGTGGGCGGCAGGCTCGGGCCGGTGATCATTCCGGCGCCGACGGTGTCGCCGGTCGCATCGTCGATCAGCAGGAAGCTGCCGGTGGTGCGATTGCGCCGGTAGGCGTCGAACAGCAGCGGCTGCCGGGTGTTCAGCCGGATCCGGCCGATCTCGTTGAGCGACAGCGTCTCCGCCTGTTCGTCGCGGTGCAGGGTGTTCACGTCCAGGCGATAGTCGAGCGAACGAACCTGCGCCGGTACCGAACGGGTGGTGTGCCGGAGCGTGTAGCGGGTGCCGGGGGAGAGCACCGAATCGTCGGCGAACCAGCACAGCATGGCATCGAGTTCGGTACCGGTGTGCGGCCGATTCGCCGGTCGGCAGATCAGGTCGCCCCGGGCGATGTCGATCTCGTCGGCCAGTTGGACGGTGACCGCCTGCGGCGGGAACGCTTCCGCGATCGGCACGCCACCGGGACCCCAGATCGCCCGGACCGAGGTGGTCCGCCCGGCCGGCAGCACCGTGACCTCGTCGCCCGGTTTGAACACGCCACCGGCCACGGTGCCCGCATAGCCGCGGAAATCCCGGGCCCCGCTGCGGATCACATACTGCACCGGCAGGCGGGCATCGATCAGATTGCGGTCCGAGGCGATATGCACCTCCTCCAGGTGGTGCAGCAGGGGCGTGCCTTCGTACCAGGGCATGGCGGTGCTGCGGTGCACGATATTGTCGCCGTGCAGCGCCGACACCGGGATGAAGGCGAGATCGGGAATCTCCAGTTTGGCGGCGAAACCGCTGAATTCGTCCCGGATCTCGGCGAATCGCCGGGCCGACCAGTCGACCAGGTCCATCTTGTTCACGCAGAGCACCAGGTGCCCGATGCCGAGCAGGCTCGCCAGGAAGGCGTGCCGGCGGGTCTGTTCGACGACACCGGCACGTGCGTCGACCAGGACCAGCGCCAGGTCGGCGGTGGAGGCTCCGGTGACCATGTTGCGGGTGTACTGGATATGGCCGGGGGTGTCGGCGATGATGAATTTGCGTCGCGGGGTGGTGAAATAGCGGTGGGCGACGTCGATCGTGATGCCCTGTTCGCGTTCGGCGCGCAGGCCGTCGGTGAGCAGCGCGAGGTCGGGTTGGTCGGCCCCGCGGTCGCGGCTGGTGCGTGCGACGGCATCCAATTGGTCGGTGAACAATGTCTTGGAGTCGAAGAGCAGCCGGCCGATCAGGGTCGACTTCCCGTCGTCGACGCTGCCGGCGGTCGCCAGGCGCAGCAAGGTCGTCATCAGAAGTAGCCCTCTCGCTTGCGGTCTTCCATTCCGGCCTCGGACACCCGGTCGTCGGCGCGGGTGGCGCCGCGTTCGGTCACCCGGGCGGTGGCGACCTCGGTCACCACCTCGGCCGGCGTGGCCGCGGTGGACTCGATACAGCCGGTGCAGGTGGCGTCGCCGACGGTGCGGAACCGGACCGTCGCTTCGTAGGGATCTTCGCCGTCCAGGAGCTCCAGGAAACGGGTGTGCGCCAGGAGCATTCCGTCCCGCTGCACCACCGGACGCCGATGCGCGTAGTAGAGCGGCGGCAGTTCGACGTTCTCCGTGGCGATGTAGTTCCAGATGTCGAGTTCGGTCCAGTTCGACAGCGGGAACACCCGGATGTGCTCACCGGCGCGGTGCCGTCCGTTGTAGAGGTTCCACAGTTCGGGGCGCTGCCGGCGCGGGTCCCACTGCCCGTGCTCGTCCCGGAAACTGAACACCCGCTCCTTGGCACGGGCCTTCTCCTCGTCGCGCCGGGCGCCGCCGAACACCGCGTCGAAGCGGCCTTCCCGTAGGGATCGCAACAGCGTGGTGGTCTGGAGCCGGTTCCTGGTGGCCCGCGGCCCGGTGGGCTCGGTGACCCGGCCGGCATCGATATCGTCCTGGACCCGGCCCACGAGCAACCGGAGCCCGAGCCGGTCCACGGTGTTGTCGCGGTATTCGATCACTTCGTCGAAATTGTGTCCGGTATCGATGTGCAGCACCGGGAAAGGTAGTGGTGCCGGCCAGAAAGATTTCGCTGCAAGGTGCAGCATGACTGCGGAATCCTTACCGCCGGAGAAGAGTAGTACCGGCCTTTCGAAGGTTGCCGCGACTTCTCGGAAAATGTGTGCAGACTCGGCCTCGAGCGCCTCGGTATGGGAGAGCTCGTAGGTGTTCGCCGCCGACTTCGCGTACTGGCTCACGAATCAAAATTAGAACACGTTGCTGTGATTGGTCAACGGTTTCCTGCCGCCGGTGGCCGCGGTGACGGCATCGGCGGCGGCGACGAGTGCCGCACCGCGGCGGGCGATCTCGGCGCCGGTGATCGATGTGCCGACGTACATGGTGAGCACCAGGTGCTGCCGGCCGTCGGCGTCGAAGGTCGGCGCCGCCAGCAGGCTCACGGGATGCTGTTGGCGGGGGCGCAGATCGGTGTCGAGATACACCCGCTCGCCCAGGCTGGTGACCAGTTCGGCGACCACCTCGCGCAGTTCGTCGGGGAGTTCCCGCCCGGCCATGCCTGCCAGCAGGGCGTACAGGCGCCGGCCTGCCGCGGTGAGGGATTCCACCAGGTAGCCGCGCTGCCGGCATTCGGCGACGATGCGCCGCAGTCGCGCCTCGTCCTGTTGCAGCGGCACCGTCGGCGGCGTGGCCAGCCAGGCGTCGAATGCCCGGGGGGTGTCCCAGAGTACGTACATCAGGCCGACCGGCGGGGCGAAGTGGTAGGTGGCGCCGACCCGGACCAGGCCCGGCCCGGTGCTCTCCAGCACGATGATCTGCCCGTCCACCAGGGCGGAAGCGGTGCAGGTGGTGCGGTAGGTGTCGCTGAGCCGGTTCAGCTCCGGGTGTGCCGCGCCGGCGGCGGCGAATCCGTCCTGGGCGACCCGGCCGGCGGCGATCAGTGCCGGGCCGGGGCCGTAGGTCCGGGTGCGCGGATCGCGCACCAGATAGCCGCCTTCGGTGAGCTCGGTCAGGATGCCGAGGGTGGTGGGTTTGGCCAGCTCGAGGGTGCGGGCCAGCTCCGAGAGGCCGACCCGGCGGCCCCGTTCGGTGACGAAGAAGTCCAGTACCTGCACCACCCGGCGGGTGGGTGCGGATCGCCGTTCGACCATTGACCACTCCTGAAACGTGTTCTACTCTCGGCTCACAAGGAATGTACCAGAGCGGTACATATATGGACCACCGGAGAATGTGTTGCTGACCCAGCCGTTCGCAGACGCCATAGCCGCCGCGGAGAAGATCATCACCGATGCTCCGCATATTCGGACCGAACAGGACCTGATCGAGGGATACGACTATCTCGCCGGAAGTATTCGCGCCGCGCTCCAGATGGCCTGGGCCTATGAACGTGACTTCCCGTTCTTCGTTCGCTCGACCGGCCCCTATACGAAAATGGGTCTGGATAATCCGGACACCCTGTATTTCCACGCCTATCTGCGGCCCGACGCCGAATACGTGGTGACCGGAACTCGCGGCACCACCCGGGATCTGAGTTTCCAGGTCCTCAATGGTGATTATTCGCCCGTCGATGTGCCGGACAGCCGCACCGCATTCGACGACCGGGCCATCGACATCGCCGCCGACGGGACGTTCGAGGTCCGGTTCGGTCCCGGACCGGCCGGCCCGGACTACATCACCCTGGCGCCCGATTCGGCGATGCTGGTGATCCGGGAAGTCTTCGGCGACTGGTCGGCCGAACAGCCCGGCACCCTGCGGATCCGCCGGGCCGACCGGGCCGGTGCGGCGCCACCGCGGCCGACGCTGGACCTGCTGACCAAGCGATACGGCGTGGCCGGAAAAATGCTGCTGTCCCGACTGCAGACCTTCCTGGCGTTTCCGCAGTGGTACTACCTGAACCTCCCGGTCAACACCATGACCGAACCGCGCAGCACCCCGGGTGGGCTCACCACCCAGTTCTCCTCGGCCGGTCACTACGAGCTCGCCGACGACCAGGCGATGATCATCACCGTGCCGAAGTCCGGCGCCCCCTACCAGGGTTTCCAGCTCGGCAGCATGTGGTACCTCTCGCTGGACTACGCCAATCATCAGACCAGCCTCACCGCCGATCAGGCACACGTCGATCCGGACGGGATGATCCGCCTGGTCGTCGCCGAACGGAACCCCGGGCTGGCCAACTGGATCGAATGCACCGGGCATGCACGCGGCTACCTGCAGTTCCGCTGGCAACGGCTCGACGGTGCGCTCACCGCCGCCGACGGGCCGGAGGTCGAGGTGGTGCCGTTCGCGGAGCTGCCGGACCGGCTGCCGTACCACGACGGCGCCACGGTGACCCCCGAACAATGGCGGGAGCGGATCGCCGCCCGGCAGGCGGCGACGGCGGAGAGGATGCTCGGCTGATGGTGTTGCAGGACAAGGTCGTTGTGGTGTCCGGGGTCGGTCCCGGCCTGGGCCGCAGCATTGCCGTGCAGTGCGCGAAGGCCGGGGCGGATCTGGTGCTGGCGGCCCGCACCGAACAGCGGCTGACCGAGGTGGCCGAGGAGATCACCGGGCTGGGCCGGCGCGCGGTCACGGTACCCACCGATATCGACGATCCGGAGGCGGCCGCGCACCTGGTCCGGCGGGCGCGCGACGAGTTCGGCCGGGTGGACACGCTGGTGCACAACGCCTTCGCGATCCCGCCGATCGTGGATCTGGCCGAGGTGGACCTCGATGCGGTGCGGGCCGGTTTCGAAACGAACGTCCTCGCGGCGCTGCGCCTGACCCGGCTGTTCGTTCCGGCGCTGGCCGAAACCGGCGGTTCGGTGGTGATGATCAATTCCGCGGTGCTGCACCACTCCCGGCGAACCTTCGGGCCGTACAAGATGGCCAAAGCGAGCCTGCTCGCGCTGGCGCAGAGCCTGGCCACCGAACTCGGCCCCCAGGGCATCCGGGTCAATTCGGTGGCGCCGGGCTATATCTGGGCGGACAACCTGAAGTGGTACTTCGGCTACCTCGCGAAACAACGCGGGGTCGAACCCGACGAGATCTACGCCGAGACCGCCGCCGGCATCGACCTGCGCCGGCTGCCCGAACCCGACGAGATCGCCGATGCGGTCGTGTTCTTCGCGTCCTCGCTGGCCCGGGCGATCACCGGGGCCTGCCTGGATGTCAACTGCGGCGAATACCACAACTGAGGAGAACGATGATCGGCAGAGACAGCGTCGGCACCGTCGACGACCTGCACAATTCGGCGACGAAGGTGGTCGGGCTCGACGACTTCGGCACCGACGAGTACCGGGAGGGTCTCGCGGTACTGCTCGACTCCTACGCCCGGGAAGCCGACCTCACCCCGTTCGGGAACAAGGTCAACCGGGCGTTCGTCCGCGGCGCGCTGATCGCCCGGTTGCTGAGCGAGGCGGCCTGGCGGCAGCATCCCGAATCCGCCGAGGTGCCGATCCGCCGGCCGATCTTCGTCACCGGACTGCCCCGGTCCGGGACCACGGCGGTACATCGGCTGCTGACCGCCGATCCCGCGCATCAGGGCCTCGAGATGTGGCTGACCGAGATGCCGCAGCCCCGCCCGCCCCGCGCGAGCTGGCCGGACAATCCGGTGTACCAGCGGATCCAGGCGGGCTTCGCCCAGCATCACATCGAACATCCGGAATTCATGGGCGTCCACCACATCTCGGCCGACCAGGTGGAGGAGTGCTGGCAGCTCACCCGGCAGTCGCTGATGTCGCATTCCTACGAATGCCTGGCCCACTTGCCGAGCTATTCCGCATGGCTGCGGAGCCGCGACTGGACACCGGCCTACCGGCGGCATCGCCGCAACCTGCAGTTGATCGGCCTGCCCGACGCCGATCGGCGCTGGGTGCTGAAGAACCCGAGCCATCTGTTCGGCCTGAACGCACTGCTCGAGGTGTATCCGGACGCCCTGGTGATCCAGATGCACCGGGCCCCGCGCACGGTCGTCGCCTCGGTGTGCAGCCTCAACGAGCAGGCCGCGGCCGGTTGGTCGGACACCTTCCGGGGGCCGGTACTGGGCCGAGCACAGCTGGACCTGTGGGCCCGTGGCGCCCAGCAGTTCCTGGACGACCGGGCCGGGCACGATCCGGCGCGGTTCTGCGATGTGCAGTACGACGACTTCGTCGCCGACCCGATCGGCACCGTCGAACAGATCTATCGCCGATTCGGCATCCCGCTCACCGAGGCCGCACGGGATGCGATGACCCGCCTGCACGGCGAATCGACCACGGGCGCGGCGCGGCCGGCGCACAAGTACACCCTCGACGACTTCGGCCTCACCGCCGCCGACGTCGACGCGCGTTTCGAGAACTACCTGCACGCGCACTTCCCGGCCGGATGAGCGGGCCCGGCCGGTCGCTCATGCGCCCTTGCGGCCGGCCGCCTTCTTCGCCGGGGATTTCTTCGCGGGCGCCTTCTTCGCAGCCGACTTCTTCCCGGCGGTCAACGCCTGGGCCGCCTTCTTCGGTTCCGGCTCGGCGTCCGGTTGTTCTCCGGTGCCCCGCCGGCCCCCGGCCGCCAGGCTGCGTTGCAGCGCGGCCACCAGATCGACCACATCGGCGTCGGGCTGTTCGACCGGTTCGGCGGCCCGGGCCTCGACCTTGCCGGTGCCGGCCGCGATCGCCTCGTCGAGCAGTTTGCGCAGTTCGATCTGGTATTCGTCGGTGTACTCGGCCGGATCGAAATCGCCCGACATCGAATCCACCAGGGTTTCGGCCATGGCCAGCTCCTGGGACCGCGGTGCGGCCGCATCGTCGAGCACCGGGAAATCGACGGTGCGTACCTCGTCCGGCCACAGCAGGGTCTGCAGCACCAGCACGCCGTCGTGCACCCGCAGCGCCGCCAGCCGGGTCTTCTGCCGCAGCGTGAAATGCACCAGCGCCACCTTGTCGATGCGCTCCAGGGTCGCCGCCAGCAGGACGTAGGCCTTCGGGGTCGTGGAATCCGGCTCCAGGTAGTAGCTGCGTTCGAACAGGAGCGGGTCGATCTGTTCGGCCGGTACGAACTCCAGGACCGGGATCTCGTGCTTCTCCGCCGCCGGCAGCCGTGCGAAATCCTCGTCGGTGAGCACCACCTGGTCACCGTCCGGGGAGATGTAGGCCTTGTCGATATCGGCGAACTGCACCGATTTGCCACAGACCTGGCAGACGCGGTCGTATTTGATCCGGCCACCGTCCACGCCGTGCACCTGGTGGAACCGGATGTCGTGGTCCTCGGTCGCGGTGTACACCTTGACCGGGACGTTCACCAGCCCGAATGCGATCGAGCCCTTCCAGATCGACCTCATGCGCCGAGGGTACTGTTCCGGCGTCCGTTCCGCTGGGAAGTATCCTCCGACCAGGGGTTCTGTGAGTGTCGGCAGCATGTCGCGGCCCGGATCCGTGCCGGTGTACCTGGAGGTCTGCACGAGCTGCGGCAGTGCCCGGTCGTCGCGCACCACAAAGATCGCCGGAACGCTGGACGGGCGGGGTGGGGTGCGCCAGGGTCGTGGTTTCGAAAGGAGGAGCCATGACGTCCCGTCGTGACCTGGTTCGCGAGCTCGGGGGACCGGTGGACGTCGTCGATCGGCTCACCGAGGCGGAGGCGCGGGATCTGCTGATGCTGTTCCGGGCCGTCCGGGTCCGGGAGGCCGCCACCCTGGACCGGTCGATCGACGTCACGCTCGGGGCCCTGCCGCGGCCGTTGCGCGCGGTGACACGCAAGATCATGTTCGGCGGCCGCGCCACCCATGGCTGAATCGGAGCTGATCACCCGTACCCAGCTGGTGGTGCTGGCCCGCACCCTGCAGGTGCCGCCCGCACAGCTGGAACCGCTCGCCCGGTTCGGCGCCGGTAGCCTGCGGCAGCTGCAGGACCGGATGACGCGGGTGCTGTTCGACCAGCACACCGAGACATTCCGCCGTGCCAGCATGCTGGTGCCGATCGTTCCGCTGAGCATCGGTATCCCCCTGGTCCAGCGGTTGATGCCGCCGATCGCCGCCGGGCGGCTGGCCGGTGCGCTGGGCGTGGATCATCCGGCGAAGGCGGCCGAAGCGCTGGCCATGCTCGATGTCCGCTACGCCGCCGATTGCGCGCCCTATCTCGACCCGGCCGTGATCGCGGAGCTGGCCGAGGTCGCCCCGCCCGAACCGCTGATGCGGATCCTGAACGAGATCTTGCGCCGCGGCGACCACGTCACCGCGGCCGGGTTCCTGTCCAGCGCCACCCCGGCGATGATCGAGGCCCTCGAACATCTCGTCTACGACGATGCGGGCCTGATCTTCACCGCCGCGTATGCCTATTCGGCCGACAAGCTCAGTGCCATCGTCCGGCAGTTGCTGGCCGGGCCCCGGCAGCGGGTGCCCCGGATGATGCAGACGGTGCTGGCGGGCTCACCGGCCCTGCAGCACGCCATGCTGGCCGTGTTCTGCCGATTCGAACCGGACATGGTGGAGGCGGTCGGTGACCTCTTCTTCGGGCACGGTCCGATGCCGGCGGTCGCCGGGTTCGTCGTCACCGCCGTCTCGGTGCAGGCGGTACCGGAACTACTGATCGTGCTCGGCCGGTTGTCGCCGTTCGCGCTGTGGGCGCTGGCCGGAAATCCGGTGTTCGCCGACCCCGGGATCCTGGCCGCACTCGTGCGGCCGCTGTCCGTTTCCGACGACCCGGACGCCTGGCGCGGCCTGTTCACCCTGTCCGTGCGGCTGACCGCGACCGCCCGGGCCGGGATCGCCCGAATGCTGGCCGATCTGCCCCGGAGTTCGGTGGCGTCGCTGCCCGCCTACGCCACCGACTCGGACTGCTGGCCCGCCCTGCTGCAGCTGATCGCCGAATCCGACGCCGAGATACAGGACCGGATCGCCGCCGTCTGGGCGGACCTGCCCCCCGAACGCCGCGCGGGCGTGCACCGCTACATCCACGGCCACCGCTACGACACCCGCCTGACCCGCCTCACCGAGGCCCTGGCCCCCGTCTCCCTGGAGGAAGTCTTCTACCGGCGCCGCCGCCACCAGCGCCACCGCGGCGAATGACCCGGCCGCCGCGGCGGGGTTGCACCGGAGATTGCGGCACGATTGCGCGACGATCGGTCGGCCCGTGCCCGGACCCGGGTCGCGGAATGCCGGGGTGGGTGGTGTCGGACGGGGGACGGGCCTGCTGGAATCGGTGGGTGGATGCCGATCTGATCGTATGCGGGCTGGGGCCGGCGGGGCGGGCGCTGGTGTGTCGGGCGCTGGCTCGGGGGCTGCGGGTCGCGGGGGTGGATCCGCGGCCGGATCGGCGGTGGGGCGCGACCTACGGGGGCTGGGCGGACGAGCTCCCCGACTGGCTGCCCGAGCGGGTGGTGGCGGCGACCGCCGACCGGCCGGCGGTGTGGGCGCTCACCCGGCACCGGATCGAACGGCGCTACCTGGTCTTCGACACCCCGGCGCTGCAGGAGACGCTGAGCCTGGACGGCGCTGTGGTGCACGCCGATCGGGTGCTGGCCATCGAGCATCGGGCCGGGCAGGTGCACTGCGCGTCCGGCCGGACCCTGTCGGCGCCGCGGATCGTCGATGCGCGCGGTGTGCCCCGGTCGTCCCGGTGGGCCGAACAGACCGCCTACGGTGTCGTCGTCGATCGCGAAGCCCTGGGCCCGGATCCGGAGACGCTGTTCATGGACTGGCGGCGTGACAACGGTGCCCCCACCGCGGCGCCCCCGTCGTTCCTGTACCGGATTCCGCTGGGGCCGGACACGATGCTGCTGGAGGAAACCTGTCTGGCCGGCCGACCGGCTCTCGGCCCGGATCTGCTGCGCACCCGACTCGAACACCGGTTGCGGGAACGCGGTATCGCATGCGCCGGCACCGAGCCGGTGGAGCGGGTCCGGTTCCCGGTCCAGGGCGGCCGCCCCGGCCGCCACCGGTTCGGCGCGGCAGCGGGTATGACCCATCCCGCCACCGGCTACAGCGTGGCAGCCGCACTGTCGGCTGCCGATGCCGCGGCGGCCGGTGACCGGACGGGGGCGGCGCGGGTGCGCGCCGTGCACGCGCTGCGGTCGGCCGGGCTGCGCACGCTGCTGGCGCTGCCACCGGAGCGGATACCGGAATTCTTCGAAGCCTTCTTCACCCTGCCGCCGGACCGGCAACGGGCCTACCTGTCCGGCCGATCCGATCCTGCGGGCACGGCCTTGGCCATGGCCGCAGTGTTCGCCGGACTGCCCGGGCGGTTACGTCCTGCGGTCGTCGCCGCCTCGGCCGGGATCGCCGGACGGTAGCCGGGGGATCGCCCGCTTCGCCGGGTACAGCGAAGCGGCCGCAATTGTTAGGATCGCCACGCGCCGGAGCCGGTGAAAATCGGTGCCGCGATGGATCATCCGGTGCGTTCGTGGTCGAGTGAGGGGAAAACTGGTGGTGGAATACACCAAGCGGCGCAGCCGCTGGGTGCTCGGGATCTTCGCGGTACTCACGCTGGCGTTCGCGGTGATGAGTTCCACGCTGTTCGACCGGGTCGACGGCGGCGGATACACCGATCCGGGCAGCGAATCGAGCCGGGCGATCGATGTGCTGCGGGAGGATTTCGGGCAGGCCCCGCCGAACCTGGTGCTGCTGGCCCGCACCGACGGATCGGTCGACGACGAGGACATCGTCACCGCGGGCACCGAACTCACCGAGGACCTCGCCGGCACCGACGGCGTCGCCGATGTGCAGTCCTACTGGACACACCAGCTGCCCGCGCTGCGCAGTGTCGACGGCAAGCAGGCGCTGATCATCGCCTCACTGCCGGGCAGCGAACGCGACGTCGACGAGCGGGTCGGCGAGATCTCCGAGGAGTTCGCCGGCACCCGCGGCCTCCTGGACATCCGGGTCGGCGGATACGCGATGCTGCTGCACGAAACCGTGGAACAGAGCGCGAAGGACGCGGTGCTGGGCGAATCCATCGCGTTCCCGATCACCCTGCTGGCGCTGCTGTTCGTCTTCGGCGGCCTGGTGGCGGCCAGCCTGCCGCTGGTGGTGGCGGCCTGCACCGTGCTGCTCACGATGGGCGTGCTGTGGCTGCTCACCCTGTTCGCGGATCTGGCGGCCACCGCCACGAACGTGGCCAGCCTGCTGGGTATCGGCCTGGCCATCGACTACAGCCTGCTGATCATCAACCGCTACCGCGATGAGCTGGTGGCCGGCTCGGCGCCCGCACGGGCGGTGGCGATCACCATGCAGACCGCCGGGCGCACCGTCGCGTTCTCCGCGGTCACGGTCGCCGTCGCGCTGTCGGGCCTGTTGTTCTTCCCGCTGCTCGCGGTTCGCTCGATGGGATATGCCGGACTCGCGGTCGCCGCGGTCGCCGCGCTGGTCTCGCTCACCGTGCTGCCGGCGACCTTGCTGCTGCTCGGCACCCGGATCGACAAGGGCAGGCTGGGCTGGTTCCTGCGGGCGCCCCGCCCGGCGCCCGGTGAAGGCTTCTGGCATCGGCTCGCCGTCGCGGTGATGCACCGGCCGGTGCCGATCGGCCTGGCCGTGACCGCCCTGCTGCTGGTCCTCGGCCTGCCGTTCCTCCGCCTGGAACTGGGTTTCCCGGATGAGCGGGCACTGCCGGAGTCGATGAACAACCGCCAGGTCACCGAGACCATCCAGCGCGACTTCGCGGACAGCGACCAGAACGTCCTGGTCGCGGTGCTGCCGGACAGCGCCTACAGCGCCGCCGCCCTGTCCGGCTACGCCCGCGATCTCTCCGATGTGCCGAATGTGCGGCGGGTGGACACGGCCACCGGCAGCTACGCGCAGGGCGGGCAAGTGTTGCCGGCGTCGCCGGCGCACGAGGGATTCCGCGCCACCGATGCCGCGTACCTGGCGATCGTTCCGGATACCGGGGATGCGGCCGCACTGGAACAGGTCGCCATGGATGTGCGGGCGGTACCGGCGCCGTCCGAGGTGCTCGTCGGCGGGGTCGCCGCGGCCAATGTCGATGCGATCGACGCGATCAGCGATGCACTGCCCTGGGCGCTGGGGTACGTGATCGTGGCCATGCTGGTGGTGCTGTTCCTGCTCACCGGCAGCGTGGTGCTGCCGTTGCTGGCGGTGGTCCTCAGTGCCCTGAGCCTGACCGCGACCTTCGGCGCCCTGGTGTGGATCTTCCAGGACGGCAACCTGTCCGGACTGCTCGGCTTCACCGTGACCGGCACCCTCCCGGCGACCGTTCCGGTGATGCTGTTCGGCGTCGCCTTCGGGCTCGCGATGGACTATCAGGTGTTCCTGCTGTCCCGGATCCGCGAGGAGTACGACCGGACCGGCAAGACCGAGACCGCGGTGGCGCTGGGCCTGGAGCGGATCGGCCGGATCGTCACCGCCGCCGCGGTGCTGATCTCGCTGGTGTTCCTCGGGTTCCTGGTGTCCGACATCAGCTTCATGAAGGCCTTCGGCATCGGCCTGCCGCTGGCCGTCCTGGTGGACGCCACCCTGGTCCGCGGCCTGCTGCTGCCGGCGGCGATGAAGGTGCTCGGCGACTGGAACTGGTACGCCCCCGAACCACTGCGCCGCCTGCACGACCGGTTCGGCCTCGACGAAGGCGGGTCGGGCGGCGGTGGTGTCGGCGCCGAACACGTCGAAGTACGAGACCCACTGGGCGTGCGTTAGATCCGACGGAGACCTGAACAGGGTCTACAGAGAACTGGCGAACCGGGGCCGCTCCGGGGATTTCTTCCCCGGAGAGGCCCCCTGGGGGCCGCGACTCGAGCAGCGGAGCTGCTCCATCCAACTCAGATCCCGCCGGTGGCGAGGAGGCCGCCGTCCACGCGGACGGTTTCGCCGGTGATCCAGGATGCCTGGTCGGATACCAGGAATCCGATCAGTGCTGCCACGTCCTCGGGGGTGCCGAGCCGCTTCATCGGGTAGGTGTTCGCGGTGGCCTCCTCGTCGGCGGAGTACAGCGCGTCGGCGAACTTGGTCTTCACCACGCCGGGGGCCACGGCGTTCACCCGGATGGCCGGGCCGAGCTGCCAGGCCAGTTCCTCGGTGAGCCGGATCAGCGCCGCTTTCGACGCACCGTATGCGGAGATCACCCCGGTGGACCGCAGTCCCGCGACGCTGGCCACGTTGACGATCGCGCCGCCGTGCTCGCGCATCCATACCCGGTGTGCCTGCTGTACGTAGCCGAGGGCGGCGACGACGTTGACGTCGAAGATCTTGCGTACGCCGTCGAGGTCGGCGTCCATCAGGGCCCCGAAGACCGGGTTGATTCCGGTGTTGTTGATCAGGATGTCGAGCGAACCGAATTCGGTGACGGCGCGTTCGGCGGCGGCCGAACGGGCGTCGGCGTCTCCGGCGTTGCCGGCCAGCGACCGCACCGTGCCGGGGTGTCCCAGGGCGTTGAGTTCCCGTTCCGCTTCGGCCAGCGGTTCCGGCTTCCGGGCGGTGATCAGGACGTTCGCGCCGTGGGCGGCCAGTTCCGCGGCGACGGCCTTGCCGATTCCCCGGCTGGCTCCGGTCACCAGCGCGGTCCGGCCCTTCAAATCGATGCTCATGTGACGAGGCTAACGGGACCGGGTGGTTTGTCGTGCAGAACCGGGAGGCCGGGGCGGGGCCGGAGTGAGTATGCCGGTCGGCGCGGCGGGCCCTGTGATGAGCACAACCGCTCCGATCTCCGCGCCCGGCGTCCGCCCGAGGGTGCCGGCCGGTAGACTGGGTGCTTCGTGCGCCCGCCCGGATCGGCCGCTGTCAGCGTGCCGTGGCGATGGCTTGCCGCGATCCGACGAACTCTAGCTGCCGAACTGCGAGGAGAGAGCTGTGATCACCGCGACCGACCTGGAGGTTCGGGCCGGAGTCCGCACCCTGCTGACCGCACCGGGTTCGGCGCTGCGGGTGCAGTCCGGCGACCGGATCGGCCTGGTCGGTCGCAACGGCGCCGGGAAGACCACCACGCTGCGCATCCTGGCCGGTGAGGGTGAGCCGTACGCGGGCAGGATCACCCGCTCGACCGAGATCGGCTATCTGCCGCAGGACCCGAAGGAAGGCGATCTGGATGTGATCGCCCGCGACCGGGTGCTGTCGGCGCGTGGCCTGGACACGTTGATCCGGGACATGGAGAAGCAGCAGGCGTTGATGGCGGAGGTCGCCGACGATGCCGAACGGGATCGTGCGGTCCGCAAGTACGGCCGGCTGGAGGATCGGTTCTCGGCCCTGGGCGGATATGTCGCCGAGAGTGAGGCGGCCCGGATCTGCCACAGCCTGGGGCTGCCGGACCGGGTGCTCGGTCAGTCGCTGCGCACCCTGTCGGGTGGCCAGCGCCGCCGGATCGAGCTGGCGCGGATTCTGTTCTCGGCGTCAGACGGCAGCGGTGGCCGTTCCGACCGGATCCTGCTGCTGGACGAACCGACGAACCACCTCGACGCCGATTCGATCACCTGGCTGCGTGGCTTCCTGCAGAACCACGACGGCGGCCTGATCGTGATCAGCCACGATGTCGAACTGCTGGACGCGGTGGTGAACAAGGTCTGGTTCCTGGACGCGGTCCGCGGTGAGGCCGACGTCTACAACATGGGCTGGACGAAGTATCTGGACGCCCGCGCTACCGATGAGCAGCGCCGCCGCCGGGAGCGCGCCAACGCCGAGAAGAAGGCGTCCGCCCTGCGTGCCCAGGCCGCGAAGCTCGGGGCGAAGGCCACCAAGGCGACTGCCGCACAGAACATGGCGAAGCGGGCCGACCGGTTGATGGCCGAACTCGACGAGGTGCGGGTGGCGGACAAGGCGGCCCGGATCAAGTTCCCGGAGCCCGCGCCGTGCGGCAAGACCCCGCTGATGGCGAAGAACCTCAGCAAGCTCTACGGCTCGCTGGAGATCTTCACCGGCGTGGATCTGGCCATCGACCGCGGCAGCCGGGTGGTGGTGCTCGGACTCAACGGTGCCGGTAAGACGACGCTGCTGCGGCTGCTGGCCGGAGCGGAACAGCCGACCGCTGGTGAGCTGGTGCCGGGGCACGGGCTGAAGGTCGGGTACTTCGCCCAGGAGCACGACACGCTCGACGACACCGCGAGTGTGTGGGAGAACATCCGGCATGCGGCGCCGGATGCCGGTGAGCAGGATCTGCGTGGGCTGCTCGGCGCGTTCATGTTCACCGGGCCGCAGCTGGAGCAGCCGGCGGGCACCCTGTCCGGTGGTGAGAAGACCCGGCTGGCGCTGGCGGGCCTGGTGTCCTCGGCGGCGAATGTGCTGCTGCTCGACGAGCCGACGAACAACCTGGATCCGGTGTCGCGGGAACAGGTTCTGGACGCGTTGCGCACCTATGCGGGTGCGGTGGTGCTGGTGACCCACGATCCGGGCGCGGCGGAGGCGCTGAACCCGGAACGGGTGATCCTGCTGCCCGACGGCACCGAGGATCATTGGTCGCAGGACTATCTGGATCTGATCCAGCTGGCTTGACGGGCTGATCGCTGCCGACGCGTTGATCACCGGGTGTGGAGTGTTTAGCCTGGAATGAGCTGCTCTCCCGACTCGGAGGACGCCATGAGCGAGCGAAGCGAGCGAACGATCGGCACAGTCGCCCCGGCGCACAGGCCGGAGCCGAGCGCCAGCGAGGTGCAGGCATGAGCGGACAGTCCAAGCAGGCCGGCAGGTCGGCCAAGGCCGCAGGCACGGCGGGGTCGGGAAAGACCACGCTGGGCAAGGGCACGCGGGTCACCGGAAAGACGCGGGACCGCCTGCAATCGCAGTTGAAGAAACAATACGAGGCCGGGGCCAGCATCCGTTCGCTGGCTCGTTCCACCGGCCGGTCCTACGGGTTCATCCACAACGTGCTGGTCGAGTCGCACGTCCAGTTACGCGGCCGTGGCGGCGCGAATCGCCGGAAGAATCCGGCGGACTGATCGGGTCCGCTGCCGGGGCCGTGCTCAATATCCGGGCACGGTTCCGTCGCCGTGGGCGAGCAGGTTACCCAGGCTGAGGAACAGCGGCAGTCCGGTCTTGATCTCCAGGTAGGCGAACTGGCCCTGTGGGTTGACTTCGAGGAAGTAGTACTCGCCGTCGCGCCCGAGCCGCAGGTCGATCACGCCGAACGCCAGGCCGAGTGCCCCCATCAGGGTGGTGAGCGCTTTGCTCACCGATGCGGGCAGCTGGTCGGCGGTGAAGTCGACCGAGGTGTCCAGCCGCGAATCGACCCGGCCGGCCCCGGCCTGCGAGTCGATCCGGACGGTCCACTCGACGCCGTTCACCCAGACCACCCGCAGATCGCATTCGGCGGACACGTAGTCCTGGAATGTGGTGGGCGCCGAACGGATCCCGGCCAGCTGAGGCAGCTCGGGCCGGGTGATGACCCGGGTCTCGGAGAATTCGGCGCGGCCGGTCCCGGTGCGTTTGTAGACGACCGGGCCGGTGCGCGATTCGATGAAGCTGCGCGCCTCGTCCGGGTCGTTGGTGATCAGGGTCTCCGGTACCGCGAATCCGGCCCGGAGCGCGGTGTCGAGCTGGACGATCTTGCGGGCGGCGGTGCGTTCGGCGGCCGGGTCGTTCACCCAGAACGCGGGAATCGACCAGAGCATCCCCTGTAGGAATCCGTCGCATTCGGCCTGCCGGAACTCGTCGTCGGCGGCCCGGACACCGGCGGGCACCCGGCAGGGATGCGGGCGGCGCCACCACACCGAGCCGACGTCGTCGAGGCCGTAGAGGTGGGACAGGGACCGGTTGGTACCACCGCGGTCGAGTCGGAAGCTGCCCGATTCGGTGGGGAAGTCCCGCAGGTCGAGGCGAATCGGGGTGAGCCCGTGCCATTCCCGCAGCGTGGCGGTCATCGCATCGCTGTGCAGATCGTCGGATTCGGAGATGATCAACACCGAACCGGTGGGCCCCGCCGTCATGGGTCCGCGGCTCAGTCGAGGCTGTCGCAGTTGATCCCGTCGTCGCTGCCGTTCAGCGACCGGGTGTGCGCGAAAGTGTAGGTGGCGCCGGTGGGGTTGTCCCGTTCGGCGATGCGCAGGCGTGCGGCCCAGGTCCGGGTCAGCTGCTGCAGCTGTTCGTCACCGAAGGCCGGCGACGGTGCGGCTGCCAGGGTGATCGGGCGGTCGACGAGATCGACGCGCAACCTCCGGGTGAAATCGGCGGTGGCGCCGGGCCGGATATCCACCAGCACTGTGTTGGATGGAGCAGTGTCGAATGGAGCAGCTCCGCTGCTCGAGTCGCGGCCCCCGGGGAGCCTCGATTCTTCACTCCGCCGCTCAGTCGCTGCGCTCCCTCGCTCTGTCGCTGCAGAATCGAGGCGGGGCCGCTCGGTGTCGGCTGGAGCACCTCCGCCGCTCGAGTCGGCATCGGTGACCCGCAGGACATCTCGGCGGTCGAAGGTCCACACGCCGTCGCCGACGCGCACCCGGATGGCTCGCTCGGATTCGGCGACGAGCTGGCCACGTAGGGCCGGACCGCGATCGTAGGTGGCCGCGGTGCCGGGGCGGTGGGTGGCATCGGTCATGGTGTTGCTGCCTCCGTCTCGTTTCGCTCGCAATTTGCCAGAACCCCCGAAACTGCAGAGGATCATAACGCGAATACGGCTGCTGCCGGTCCGGATCGGAAGATTTCCGGGCCGTCGGCAAACCACGGAGCGGGGCGGCAGCGTCCTCGCCGGTCGGTAATCGGCGGCCACCCGACGAGCAGGTATAGCAATCCATCAGCTAACTGCCGTCGGGTGGCCGGGCGGGCACTCGCGGCCGGATTGCCGGCCGGTACCTCGCGCGTGTCGCCGGATCAGAGGCCGAGTACCTCGGGGTTCTCGGCGAGGCCACGGAAGTGACCGGCGGGATCGGCGATCAGCTTGCGTTCGGTGAGGTCCATGGCACCCGCGGTCACCGAGATCTCGGCGGCGATCGTGCCGTCGAGTTTGACGATTCGATGGTGGAACCGGAATACCTTCGAGCCCTCCTCGAAGGACAACTCGCTGGTGACGGTCACCTCGTCGCCCCCACGCAGTTCTCGCTTGTACTTGATCGTGGACTCGAGGACGACGGCGCCGATACCACTGGCGAGGAACTTGTCCTGGCCGATTCCCGCTGCCCGCAGCAGCTCCCAGCGGGCATGCTCGCCGTACTGGTGGTACACGGCGTGGTTGAGATGGCCTTGGGTGTCGAGCTCGTATCCGCGGACGAGCACCGGAACGGAAAAGGTCATACAGCGTATAACCGCGGTGTCCGCCCACGATGTTCCCCGGCGGGATGCCAGATCGGCCACAGTCGCTGCCGGGCTGCTATGTCTCGGCCGGGGGTGTCGTTCGCTGGGCCTGCCGCTGCTGCCACCATTGCGGGGCGTCGACGAAATGGTTGTCGAATTCGTCCTGGCGGGCGGCGAGTTCGGCGAGATCGGCGGTGCCGTGGGCGAGCCGGTCCAGCAGCCGGAAGTATTCGAAGCGTTCGATGCCCGGCACCAGGGCGATGAACAGGCGTACGCCGGTATCGGGTCCGGCGCCGAAGGCGTGCGGCATCCGGCGGGGTATCACCACCGAGCCGCCCTGCGCGACGGTCCGGATCCGGTCGCCGGTGAGCACCTGCAGTTCTCCCTCGGCGATGTAGAACAGTTCCTCGGACCGGGTGTGATAGTGCGGTGCAGCGCCGTCTGCCCCAGCGGTGAGGGTGACCTCCAGGGTGCTCGCGGCCCCGGCGGTATCGCTCGCATCGGCGAGCAGCCGCACCGTGGCGGAGTCGGTGCCGAGGGTTTCGGCGGTGCGGGGGTCACGGATCAGGGCGCTGTCCATGGGCTGCCTCCTGGGGTTCACCGTTCGCCGGCCCGGGTAGCGCGCCGGACCGGGCACGCACACCCTGCTTGCAGCGTACGGTCCGGCCACCGGGTGTGCACCGGATTCGCGGCTCAGCCGGACGGCCGCACGGAGGATTCGACCAGGTCCAGGACGGCGGAGAGGTTGTCACCGGCGTGGCCGGACGCGATCCGGGCGATGAGCCCGTCCAACACCAGGTCCAGGTAGCCGAGAATGACATCGGTCGGCACATCGTCGCGCAGCGCCCCGGCGGCCTTACGTCGTTCCAGCCGCGCCAAGGTGGCGGCGGTGAGCTCGGCGGAACGCTGCGTCCAGCCGGCGCGGAAATCCGGGTCGGTCCGCAGCCGCCGGGCGATTTCGAGGCGGGTGCCGAGCCAGTTGAATTCGTCCGGGCGGGCGAGCATATCCCGCATCACCTGCACCAGACCCTGGGTGGCCGCGACATCGGCCATCCGCTCGGCGTCCTCCTGGGCGAGGGCGAGGAACAGGGCGTCCTTGTCCCGGAAGTGGTGGAAGATGGCGCCCCGGGACAGGCCGATGGCCTCCTCCAGGCGGCGCACGGTCGCGCCTTCGTAACCGTATTCGGCGAAGCACCGCCGCGCCCCGTCGAGGATCTGGCTGCGCCGGGCGGCGAGATGATCGTCGCTGACCTTGGGCATGTATTCCTCCACGGGGGAGATGAAAAGGGGAAGTTGTGGATAGGCCGAACCCGCCCCGGCCGAGGCCGGGGCGGGATATCCGGTGTGCGGACCCGAGGGACCGGGCCTCAGCCGTTCGGCTCACACCATGTAGCAGCCGCGGCCTCCGCGCCACCCGCAACCCCGCACGGAGCGAGTCTTACGAGCGACGACCGGGCCCGCCCCTCGAATCGGCCCTCGAAGCGCATGCGCCGCAGGCGCGAGTCTCGAGGGCCGATTCGAGGGGTTAATAGGGCCCGGTCCGCACGCCGACCGGAGGTCGGCCATCGGACACAGCCGTCAGGCCGAGATCATGTTGCGGAGGACGTACTGCAGGATGCCGCCGTTACGGTAGTAGTCCGCCTCACCGGGGGTGTCGATGCGGACGACCGCGTCGAAGGTGATCTTTTCGCCGTCTTCCTTGGTGGCGGTGACCTTCAGGGTCCGCGGGGTCACGCCCTCGTTGAGCTGCGTGATGCCCTCGATGTCGAAGGTCTCGGTGCCGGTCAGGCCCAGCGACTTCGCCGACTCGCCTTCGGGGAACTGCAGCGGGATGACGCCCATACCGATCAGGTTCGAGCGGTGGATGCGCTCGAAGGATTCGGTGATGACCGCCTTGACGCCGAGCAGGCGGGTGCCCTTGGCCGCCCAGTCACGCGAGGAGCCGGAGCCGTACTCCTTGCCGCCCAGCACGACCAGCGGGATGCCGGCCTTCTGGTAGTTCTGCGAGGCGTCGTAGATGAACGACTGCGGGCCGCCCTCCTGGGTGAAGTCGCGGGTGTAGCCGCCGGAGACGTCGTCGAGGAGCTGGTTGCGCAGGCGGATATTGGCGAAGGTGCCGCGGATCATCACCTCGTGGTTGCCGCGCCGCGACCCGAGCGAGTTGTAGTCCTTGCGGGCCACGCCGTGCGAGTCGAGGTACTGCGCGGCCGGGGTGCCGGGCTTGATCGGGCCGGCCGGGCTGATGTGGTCGGTGGTGACCGAATCGCCCAGCAGCGCCAGCACCCGGGCGCCCTTGATGTCCTCGACCGGGGCCGGCTCCATGGTCATGCCGTCGAAGTACGGGGCCTTGCGGACGTAGGTGGAGTTCTCGTCCCAGGCGAAGGTGTCACCCTCCGGGGTGTCCAGACCCTGCCAGCGCTCGTCGCCCTTGAAGACGTCGGCGTAGGACTTGCGGAACATGTCCTGGCTGATCGCGGACTTGATGGTGTCGTCGATCTCCTGGGGCGACGGCCAGATGTCGCGCAGGAACACGTCGTTGCCTTCGGTGTCCTGGCCGAGCGGGTCGGTCTCGAAGTCGAAGTCCATGGTGCCGGCCAGGGCGTAGGCGATCACCAGCGGCGGCGAGGCCAGGTAGTTCATCTTCACATCGGGGGAGATGCGGCCCTCGAAGTTACGGTTGCCGGAGAGCACCGCGGTGACGGTCAGGTCGTTGTCGTTGACCGCCTGGGAGATCTCCTCCGGCAGCGGACCGGTGTTGCCGATGCAGGTGGTGCAGCCGAAGCCACCCAGGTAGAACCCCAGCTTCTCCAGGTACGGCCACAGGCCGGCCTTCTCGTAGTAGTCGGAGACGACCTGCGAGCCGGGCGCCATGTTGGTCTTGACCCACGGCTTGGTGGACAGGCCCTTCTCGACGGCGTTGCGGGCGAGCAGGGCGGCGCCGAGCATCACGGACGGGTTGGAGGTGTTGGTGCAGGAGGTGATACCCGCCACCGCGACCGCACCGTGGTCGAGAATGAACTCGCCGCGCTCCTCGGAGACCACCTTGACCGGCTTGGACGGCCGGCCGTGGGCGCCGTTGGCGGCGGACTGGACCTCGACAGCACCGTCGTCGGCGAAGGACAGCTCGGCCGGATCGGAAGCCGGGAAGGACTCCTCGATCGCCTCGTCGAGCTGGGTGTGCGCCGTCGGCATCTGCTCTTCGACGTAGTTGTGGATGTCCTTGCGGAAGGCCACCTTCGACTCGCTGAGCAGGATGCGGTCCTGCGGGCGCTTCGGGCCGGCGATGGAGGGCACCACGGTGGACAGGTCCAGCTCGAGGTACTCGGAGTAGGCGGGCTCATGGGCCGGGTCGTGCCACATGCCCTGCTCCTTGGCGTACGCCTCGACTAGCGCGAGCTGCTCGTCGCTGCGGCCGGTGAGGCGCAGGTAGTTGATGGTCTCGCCGTCGATCGGGAAGATCGCGGCGGTGGAGCCGAACTCGGGGCTCATGTTGCCGAGGGTGGCGCGGTTGGCGAGCGGGACCTCGGCGACGCCGGCGCCGTAGAACTCGACGAACTTGCCGACCACACCGTGCTTGCGCAGCATGTCGGTGACGGTGAGCACGACGTCGGTGGCGGTGACGCCGGGCTGGATCTCACCGGTCAGCTTGAAGCCGACGACGCGCGGGATCAGCATGGAGACCGGCTGGCCCAGCATGGCGGCCTCCGCCTCGATACCGCCGACGCCCCAGCCCAGCACGCCCAGGCCGTTGACCATGGTGGTGTGCGAGTCGGTGCCGACGCAGGTGTCCGGGTAGGCCTGGCCGTTGCGGACCATCACGGTCGGGGCCAGGTACTCGATGTTGACCTGGTGCACGATGCCCATACCGGGCGGGACGACCTTGAAGTCGTCGAAGGCTCCCTGGCCCCAGCGCAGGAACTGGTAGCGCTCGCCGTTGCGCTGGTATTCGAGGTCGACGTTGCGCTCCAGGGCGTCGGCGCGGCCGAACACGTCGAGGATGACGGAGTGGTCGATGACCATATCGGCCGGCGACAGCGGGTTGACCTTGTTCGGGTCGCCGCCGAGGGTGGTGACGGCTTCGCGCATGGTGGCGAGGTCGACGACACAGGGCACACCGGTGAAGTCCTGCATGATCACGCGGGCCGGGGTGAACTGGATCTCCACGTTGGGCTGTGCGGAGGGATCCCAGTTCGCGATGGCGCGGATGTGGTCGGCGGTGATGTTGGCGCCGTCCTCGGTGCGGAGCAGGTTCTCCGCGAGGACCTTCAGTGCGTAGGGGAGTTTCTCGGTGCCGGGCACGGCCGAGAGCCGGAAGATCTCGTAGGAGTTGCTTCCGACGTCCAGGGTGCCCTTGGCGCCGAAGGTATCGATGCTTGTCGTCACGTCAGCTCCACTCGTCTGTGGTGGGTGGGCCGTCGGCGGGGCTGTGCCGGCGGCTCGAGTCTTCGGAGGGGCTCCGGTACCCTGCGGTACCGGCATCCTCGCCGCATGAGCCTAACAGTACGCTTGTCCTATGATAGGTGCGGGGCGGCGGCCGGATGATCGGCGTGCCGCCGCTGCCCACTGTGCCCGATCGTCGCGTACTGTGCCTGTCGAGCGTGTCGGGGTTCGTTGTGGCGCTCACCCAGCACAGTTGACTGCCCGGATGAAAGATGACTGGTTTGCTCTCTTTTGCGCCGATGGCCACCGAGTTGCCGCCGAATACCGATCTGGCCGGTATTCGCGCCGACCTCGCCGACAATCATGTCGCAGCGCCGGAGGGTGCGGACCAGTCCGAGCTGGCGGCGATCGTCGGGGAGGCGCGGTCGGAGGGAATTCCACTCGAAGTCGTCGTTGTTCCCGGCAACCCAGGCCATGAATCCAGCCTACGGGATCTGGCCACCGATCTCGGGAAACAATCGGGGGAGACCGTCGCCGTCCTCAGTGACGACTGGATCGGAACCTACAGTGACTCCATCAGTCGAGTGCACCTGGAGTGGGCCGAGGACGCTGCCAAATACCGGGGGAACCAGCCGGAGGTGGCGACGCAGGCGTTCGTCGATCGACTGGAACAGCCGGAGCCGTTTCCGTGGACGGCGATCGCGCTGGGGGTGCTGGTGTTGACGGTGGCGGTGATTGCCGGGCTGTACCTGGTGAAGGTGCGCCGGGGCTCGGAGGAGACGGCCACAGCGACCGCCGGCCGGTGATCGCGCGCACTGTGATCACACCGCGCCCCATGTAATCGAACGTTCGGTCTGTTTTGTTCGGTGGAAACCTGTCCGCTGATAGGCAAATGCTCGGCTATCGCCGAATTACCCGTATGTGATTCCGTGGCGGATGTTCCGTTGTGTGACTCATGTGTCGTACGGTTCCTGTGATCGCGTTCGGGGACAGCGGGGCGCAAGGGTCGTCTGTCGACCTCCGGTGCAGGTGTGGATGCGTCCGGCGCCGTGCGCGGCGACGAACGAATCGAGCCCGGGGAGGTGCGATGCGCGGGAACCGGATCGGACGCAGGGTGCGGTGGCTGCCGATCGCCACCGGTTTGCTGCTGTCGGCG
This sequence comes from Nocardia sp. KT25-26, assembly GCF_056627695.1. Classification (NCBI taxonomy): domain Bacteria; kingdom Bacillati; phylum Actinomycetota; class Actinomycetes; order Mycobacteriales; family Nocardiaceae; genus Nocardia; species Nocardia sp. KT25-26. The sequence continues at coordinate 2,489,498 of NZ_CM152813.1, forward strand.
GTGCTGGTGGCGGGGAGCGCCGGCGCCGTGCCGCCGCCACCGCCGAACCCGGACGACGCCGAGATCTCGCGTGCCGACGCGGAAGTCGATGCCCGAATCGGTGCCGTGGGCGCGCTGATCAACCGCATCGCCGAGGCCGACCAGCAGCTGCAGGTTCTCGACGGCGTCGTTGCGCGGAAACGTGAAGCGGTCAATCGAGCCCTGGTCGATCTTCAGGATGCCCGGGCCGCCGCCGATGCCGCCGCCGCGGCGGTCACCGGAACCGCGGAACAGCTGGCCGCGGCCGGCGAACAGGTGCGGCGGGCCCGGGACGATTCCGACTCGGTCGCCGTCCAGGCCTATGTGCAGCCGGTGACCAGTTCGGTGTTCACCTACCTGGCCTCCGGATCGCCCGGTCTCGCCCGGGACCGGGCGCAGGTGCTGACCATGGTGTCGAAACATCAGCGTGCCGTCCTCGACGAACTGCGACGGGCCCAGATCGAGCAGGCCAACCGGCACTCGGCCGCGCGGCAGGCCCGAGCCGAGGCCGAAGCCGCGGCGGAGGCGGCGCAACACCGCCGCGCGACCGCCGAGGAGGCGGTCAGGGCCGCCCGGGCCGCCTACGATGCCCAGGCCGGCGAGCGTGCGGCGCTGCACCGGGAACGGGCCGGCGCTCAGGCCGCGCTGGACGCCGCCCGGGCGAACGTCTCGGGGCTGGCCGGGCAGCGGGCCGCCTATATCGAATGGGAGCGCAGCGCCGAACGTGAGGCGCTGATCGCCGCGGCGCAGGCAGCGGCCGCCCGGGTCGCCGCCGACCAGGCCGCCCGCGACCGGGCCGCGGCGCTGGCCGAAGGGCAGCGCCCGCACACCCAGCTGGAGTCCGGGCCACGGTCGTCCCGGCCCCGGTCATCGCCGCCGCGCACGACGACTCCTCAGGTCACCGGCGCCGAGGCGATCGAGATCGTGGTGGACCGGGCGATGTCGCAGCTCGGTGTGGACTATGCCTGGGGCGGCGGCAACGAAGAGGGGCCGACCCTGGGGATCCGCGACGGCGGCGTCGCCGACCGGCACGGCGATTACGACAAGGTCGGCTACGACTGTTCCGGGCTGATGATGTACGCCTTCGCCGGCATCGGTGTCTCGCTGCCGCACTACAGCGGCTATCAGTACAACGCCGGAACCCGGGTGCCGGTCGCCGAGCGCCAGCGCGGCGACATGCTGTTCTGGGGCCCCGGCGGCAGTCAGCACGTGGCCCTCTACCTGGGCGACGGGACCATGATCGAGGCGCCGGAATCCGGTGATGTGGTGAAGGTTTCGCCGGTCCGGCTGGGTGGGATCATGCCCTATGCGGTCCGGATCGTCACCTGATCCGGCGCACCGCCCGCACCCGGTATCCGCCGGCCGCCGCCACGGGCCGGGATCGGCCACTACATTGGGCGACGAAGGCGATGATCGGCCGAGAAGGTCCCGGCCGGTTGCAGCGCGCCGGGCCGATACCTGGAATAGTTGTGGCCACACGCACAGGACCGAGGCGAAAGCGGGGATGTTGGTGACTTCGACGGACGGTGTGAGCGGGGCGGATCTGGCGAAGAACGCCGGACCTGCCGCGTCCGACACCCTGGAGCGAGACGTGCAGACCCTCGAGAAGGCGATCTACGAGGTCAAGCGGGTCATCGTCGGACAGGACCGGCTCGTCGAGCGGCTGCTGGTCGGAGTGCTCGCCAAGGGACACGTTCTGCTCGAAGGTGTGCCCGGCATCGCGAAGACCCTCGCGGTGGAGACCTTCGCCCAGGTGGTGGGCGGCTCGTTCTCTCGTGTCCAGTTCACCCCGGACCTGGTGCCGACCGACCTGATCGGTACCCGCATCTACCGGCAGGGCCGCGAAGAATTCGATACCGAACTGGGTCCCGTGGTCGCCAACTTCGTGCTCGCCGACGAGATCAACCGGGCGCCGGCCAAGGTCCAGTCCGCGCTGCTCGAGGTGATGGCCGAGCGGAAGGTGTCGATAGGCGGCAAGACCTATCCGATGCCCGATCCGTTCCTGGTGATGGCGACCCAGAACCCGATCGAGAGCGAAGGCGTGTACCCGTTGCCGGAGGCGCAGCGCGACCGCTTCCTGTTCAAGGTGGTCGTCGACTACCCGTCGGTGGAGGAGGAGCGCGAGATCATCTACCGGATGGGGGTCACCCCGCCGGAACCGAAACAGATCCTCGGCCCCGAGGACGTCATCCGGCTGCAGAAGCTGGCCGCGAACACCTTCGTGCACCATGCGCTCGTCGACTATGTCGTCCGGGTGATCGCCGCGACCCGGACGCCGCTGGAGTTCGGGATGAACGACGTCGCCGGCTGGATCTCCTATGGCGCATCGCCGCGCGCCAGCCTCGGCATCATCGCCGCCGCGCGCGCGGTCGCCCTGATCCGCGGCCGCGACTACGTGGTGCCCCAGGATGTGATCGAGGTGATGCCGGACGTGCTGCGGCACCGGCTGGTGCTGTCCTACGACGCACTCGCCGACGAGGTCACCCCCGAGGACGTGATCAAGCGGGTGCTGCAGACGGTCGGCATGCCGCAGGTCGCGCCGCAGGCGGTCGCCGCCGGTGGCCAGGCGCCGCCCCCGCCCGCGGCCCAGCCAGTGAACGGGCAGCAGTCCCAGCCCGCCGGCAACGTCGCACCCAAGTGAGCGGGCCCGCCGAACCGGCTGCCGGAACGCCCACCGCCCCGCACGCGCCGCCGTCGTTCCGGTCGGGCGACCTGTCCGATCCGCGGCTGGCGGCCGCGCTGAAGACCCTGGAACTGACCGTGCGCCGGCGGCTCGACGGTGTGCTGCACGGCGACCACCTGGGCCTGATTCCGGGCCCGGGGTCCGAACCCGGTGAGGCCCGGCTGTACCAGCCGGGTGACGACGTCCGGCAGATGGACTGGTCGGTCACCGCCCGCACCACTCACCCGCACGTGCGGCAGATGATCGCCGACCGGGAGCTGGAGACCTGGCTGGTGGTCGACCTGTCCGCCAGCCTGGACTTCGGCAGCGGCGGCTGCCGGAAACGCGATCTGGCGATCGCCGCGGCGGCCGCCATCACCCACCTGACCGCCGGCGGCGGCAACCGGATCGGCGCGGTCGTCGCCACCGGCCAGGATCTGATCCGGATTCCGGCCCGCAGCGGCCGTACCCACGCTCATGCGCTGTTGCGGGGTATCGCCACCACCCCGCATGCCCGCGACGGCGTCCGCGGCGACCTGCGCGCCGGAATCGAATCGCTGCGCCGCCCGCAGCGCAAACGCGGCCTGGCCGTCGTGATCAGCGACTTCCTCGGCGATATCGACTGGCAGCGTTCCCTGCGCGCGATCTCGGCGCGGCACGATCTGCTCGCCGTGGAGGTCCTCGACCCGCGCGACCTCACCCTGCCGGACGTCGGCGATGTGGTGCTGCACGATCCGGAGTCCGGCCGGACCCGGGAGTTCAGCGTGACCTCGACGCTGCGCAGCGACTATGCCGTCGCCGCACGGCAGCACCGGCAGGAAGTGGAGCAGGCGCTGCGCAGCTGCGGCGCGCCGGTGCTGAGCCTGCAGACCGACCGGGACTGGATCGCGGATGTGGTCCGGTTCGTGTCCACCCGGCGCCACAGCTTCGGCGCCCCGACCGGGCGGGTTCCTCGTCAGTGAGTATTTCGCATTTCACCGCAGCTGCCTGGCTCGCATTCCTGCTGGTCGTCGGCCTGATTCTGCTCGGATACATCCTGGTGCAGCGGGCCCGGCACCGGCAGATGCTGCGATTCAGCAATATGGCGGTGCTGGAGAAGGTGGCGCCGAGCGGGCCCCGTCCCACCCGGCACATCCCGATCGCCCTGATCCTGGTGGGTCTGGTGTTGCTCACCGTGGCGGCCGCCGGCCCGACCGCGGTGCAGAAGGTGCCGCGCAACCGGGCGACGGTGGTGCTGGTGATGGATGTGTCGCTGTCCATGGAGGCCACCGATGTGGCGCCGGGTCGGCTGCAGGTCGCGCAACAGGCCGGCAAGAACTTCGTCGACGGCCTCACGCCCGGGATCAACCTGGGTTTCGTGACCTTCGCGGGCACCGCGTCGGTGATGGTTTCGCCGACCACCAACCGGGAAGCGGTCAAGGCGGCGATCGGCAACATCCAGCTCGCCGAGCGCACCGCCACCGGTGAGGGCATCCTGACCGCACTGCAGTCCATCGAGACCCTGGGATCGGTACTCGGTGGCGGCGAGGCGCCGCCACCGGCGCGCATCGTGCTGATGTCGGACGGTAAGCAGACCGTTCCGGACGAGGACGACGTCGACAACCCCCGGCACGCCTACACCGCCGCCCGGCAGGCGAAGAACGAGGGCGTGCCGGTATCGACCATCTCGTTCGGTACCGACTGGGGCGCCGTCGAGATCGAGAATCCCGATACCGGCGAGAGCCAGCGGATTCCGGTGCCGGTGGACAACGAGTCGCTGCAGGAGATCGCCCGGCTCTCCGGTGGCGAGTTCTACACCGCGTCCTCGCTGGAGGAACTGACTCAGGTCTACGACACCCTCGAAGAGCAGATCGGCTACGAGACCACCCGTGGTGATGCCAGCCGGCCCTGGCTGCTGCTCGGCCTGCTGGCGGTGGCGGGCGGTGTGGTGGCGAGCCTGCTCTATCGTCAACGCCTGCCCTGACCCGCGGCCGCTGCCGGTCGACCCGTGCCCGGGGCGCGACCCCAGCGCACACGACCCGAATACGAACAGATAGGTTGAAACGTATGTCGAACATCACATCCCGGTCGGTTCTGGTGACCGGTGGTAACCGCGGTATCGGGCTCGCGGTCGCTCAGCGCCTGCTCGCGGACGGCCACAAGGTGGCGGTCACCCATCGCGGTTCGGGCGTGCCCGACGGCCTGTTCGGAGTGAAGTGCGATGTCACCGACAGCGAATCGGTGGACCGGGCCTTCAAAGAAGTCGAAGAGCACCAGGGGCCGGTCGAGGTGCTGGTCGCCAATGCCGGTATCACCGACGACACCCTGCTGATGCGGATGACCGAGGAGCAGTTCGAGCGGGTGCTCGATGCCAACCTCACCGGCGCGTTCCGATGCGCCAAGCGTGCGAATCGGGCGATGCTGCGCGCCCGCTGGGGCCGGATGATCTTCCTCGGCTCGGTGGTCGGCCTCGGGGGCGGACCGGGCCAGATCAACTACGCCGCATCCAAGGCCGGGGTGATCGGCATGGCTCGCTCCATCACCCGCGAGCTCGGCTCCCGTTCGATCACCGCCAACGTGGTGGCGCCCGGTTTCATCGAGACCGATATGACCGCCGAACTGCCCGAGGACATGCGCGACACCGCCAAGAAGTTCATCCCGCTGCAGCGGCTCGGCGCCCCGGAAGAGGTTGCCGCCGTGGTCAGTTTCCTCGCCTCCGAAGATTCCCGGTATGTTTCCGGCGCGGTCATCCCCGTCGACGGCGGCATGGGTATGGGGCACTGAGCCGCACCGGCTCGTCACGCGACTAGACATCAGGAGAACCGAGTACTCATGGGCGGACTGCTCGAAGGCAAGACCATTCTGGTCACCGGCATCATCACCGATGCGTCGATCGCGTTCAGCGCGGCCGCGGTCGCGCAGGAGCAGGGCGCGAAGGTGATCATCACCGGGATTCCGCAGCGACTGCGGCTGATCGACCGCATCGCCAAGCGGCTGCCGCAGGAGGTGCCGCCGGCCATCGGCCTCGACATCACCGACGAGGACGATCTGGGCGCCCTCGCCGACAAGATCCGGGAACTGGCTCCCGAGGGCGTCGACGGCGTGGTGCATTCGATCGCGTATGCGCCGCCGACCCTGATGGGCCCCGAGGCCAAGCCGTTCCTGGAGGGCCCGGGCGCGGACGCGTCGAAGGCGTTCGAGATCTCGGCGTGGAGCTACGCCGCGCTGGCGCGCGCCGTGCTGCCCGTGATGAACGAGGGCGGTTCGATCGTCGGGATGGACTTCGATCCGCGCACCGCGATGCCCTACTACAACTGGATGGGCGTCGCGAAGGCCGCACTCGAATCGGTGAATCGGTTCGTGGCCCGGGAAGCGGGCGAGGCCAAGAAGGTGCGGTCCAACCTGGTGGCGGCCGGTCCGATCAAGACCCTCGCCGCCAAGGCGATCGCCGGCACTGCCACCGACGATGCGAAGAAGCTCAACCAGCTCAACGAGTACTGGGACGGCGCGTCGCCGATCGGCTGGGACGTCGACAACCCGCGCGCGGTCGGCATGACCGTGGCGGCGGTGCTGTCCGACTTCCTGCCCGCCACCACCGGTTCGATCATCTACGCCGACGGCGGTGCCAGCCACAACATGTGGTTCCCGGAGAACTTCGCCGCGGTCGACTGACCCGGGTTACCGCTGTGCTGCAGCCGATTCCGTGACGAAGGAGGCATCCGCCGTGCCCGGTGGGACCGATGCGCTGTTGCTGCTGTCCTTCGGCGGCCCCGAAGGCCCCGACGACGTGCTCCCGTTTCTGGAGAACGTCACTCGGGGCCGCGGGGTGCCCCGGGAACGGCTGGCCGAGGTGGCGCAGCACTATCTGCATTTCGGCGGGGTCTCACCGATCAACGCGCTGAACCGGAAACTGATCGGCGCCATCGAAGCCGACCTGGCCGATGCCGGCCTCGACCTGCCGGTCTATTTCGGCAACCGGAACTGGCATCCGATGGTCGAGGACACCGTCGCCGGGATGGCCGCCGACGGGGTCCGGTCGGCGCTGGTGTTCCCCACCTCGGCCTGGGGCGGCTACTCCGGGTGCCGCCAATACGACGAGGACATCGCCCGCGCCCGGGCGGCAGTCGACGGAGCCCCGGAACTGACCAAACTGCGCCAGTACTTCGATCACCCGCTGCTGATCGAATCGTTCGCCGACGCGATCCGCGCCGCGCTGGCCCAGCTGCCCGCCGACCGGCGGGATCGGGCCCGCCTCGTCTGCACCGCGCATTCGATCCCGCTGGCCGCGGACACTGCCGCCGGCCCGCCCGCCGACGGTGGCCGGCTGTACAGCCGGCAGGTCGCCGAAGCGGCCCGATTGTGCGCCGCCGCCACCGGATTCACCGACTACGACGTGGTGTGGCAGTCTCGCTCCGGCCCGCCACAAGTGCCGTGGCTGGAGCCGGACATCGTCGACCATCTCGACGCGCTGGCCGAGGCCGGAACCGATGCGGTGGTGGTCTGCCCGGTCGGGTTCGTCTCCGACCACCTCGAGGTGATCTGGGATCTCGACAACGAGGCCCGGGCCCGCGCCGACGAACTCGGTATGGCCTTCGCCCGTGCCGCCACCCCCGGCACCGACCCCCGATTCGCGCGGATGGTGGTGGAACTGGTGCAGGAGCAGATCGGCGGCGGCCCGGTTCGTGAACTCGGCGAGGTGCCGGGCTACGGCTGCACCGTCGACGGTGCGATCTGCGCGCCGGAATGCTGTGCCCCGGCCCGGCGGCCCGCCCGCAGCTGAAACCTGATTCTCGGCGCACCGCGCCGGTCGGCCGACATCGGCACTGCCGTCAGCGGTCGTAGCTCGGCTGCGCGGCGGCGTGTATCGCGACGAGGCGGGCGGACCGGATGGCGTTCCACAGCGGGCGCAGCAGGGCTTCGTGGGCGCCCGCCGCCGAGGCCGAGGTGGGTGCGGCGGCCGGTTCGTGTTCGGCGACCGTGAGGATGGCCGCGACATGGTCGGCGGTGTCGAGGATTCGCTTGGCGCGCAACGGAGTCGACTCCGGGTACGCATGCCGGGAATACGCTGCCAGCTGGGCCTCGATCTGCTCCCGCGGATCGGAATCGGTCGCGCCCAGAGTGCTGGTGTGCAACTGCATCAGCGCGTCCGCGGCATCCCGGACCGCTTCGCGCATCGCGTATTCCGCCTCGCCGAGCGGCATATCGTCGGTGACCGGCACCGGGACGATCGTGCTGTAGACGGTCCACTGCAATGTCTCGTCGTCGGCCCACTGCGGGATCAGGCCGGTGCCCTCGGCGCCCGGTACCCCGATCAGCAACCCCTCCTCGGCGTCCACGGCATCGGCCGCGAAGGCGGTCCCGGTCGGCAGCCCTCGCACATCACCCGGCACCGGCAGTACCAGGCGCAACTGTGCTCCCTCGGGGGCCATCGCCTCCCGGATCAGCTTGAGCAACGGCATCACGCCGGTGCCCGGTTCCGGGGTGCGTGACGACCACGGCAGATCGGTGCGGGCGCCCGCCGCCGGATCACCCGCGGCGATGGTGTGCCGCGGCGCCCAGGCGTGCAAGGCCTCCAGCACGTCGTCGGGCGCGCTGGACCCGGTGAGCCAGGAGCCGGCCCACACCGTCAACGTGGCACTGGGGGAGCACATAATTACCAACTGTAAAGGCTGCACGGAGTTTGCGGGCAGCGGTTGCTACCCCTCGGGCTCGGTGACGAAATCGATCAGCCGTTCCACGGCGCCGATGAGCGGCGCCTCCAGATCGCGGAAACTGGTCACCGCCTCGTACACCCGGCGCCACCCGTCCTGCGGGGTGCCCCAGCCGAGCCGGCGGCAGATACCGGTTTTCCAGTCCTCGCCGCGCGGCACCTCCGGCCAGGCGTCGATCCCGACCGCGGCGGGGCGTACCGCCTGCCACACGTCGATATACGGGTGACCGGTGACGAGGACATGCTGCCCCAGCCCGGTGGTGAGCCGGTCCTCCTTCGACCCGGTGACGAGATGATCGACCAGCACCCCGACCCGGGCGCCCGGCCCGGGACCGAATTCGGTGAGCCGGGCCGCGAGATTGTCCAGGCCCTCCAGATGCTCCACCACCACACCCTCGACCCGAAGATCGTGCCCCCAGACCCGCTCCACCAGGGCGGCATCGTGGACGCCTTCGACCCAGATGCGGCTACTGCGCGCCACCCGGGCCCGCAGCCCCGCCACCCGGGTGGACCCGGAAGCAGATCGGACGGGGCGTTTCGCGGCCGGAGCCGCCGGGCGGGTGAGGGTGACCGGGCGGCCGTCGATGAGGAATGCGGCCTCCCGCATCGCGAACAAGCGCACCGCGCCGCGCGCATCCTCCAGCTTCACGAAGTCGCCGTCGTAACTACGGTCGAAACCCACGACCGCACCGCAGAACCCGCTCGCGGCGTCCTCGACGACCAGATCGCGGTCGGCGCTCACCCGGGGAACGGCCTTGCGCTGTTTCCGGGTGTGGCCGGAGAAGATGTCACCGCCGTACATGTCACGCGCACTCACCCGTGCGAGCATATCGGCGAGCACCGGCGTCGCGGGTGGGCGGCGCACCGCGCGTCGGACCCGGAATCGGTTCGTCCACGGCCTGCCTCGCCGAATTCCCGTGGTCCCGCGCGACCGGCCGGGGCCGACTAGAGTGGACGTCGTGGCCGCAATACTCTGGCTCGTCGCGGGTATCCTGCTCGCGGCCGCCGAAATGCTCGTCGGAGACCTCACGCTGCTGATGCTGGGGGCAGCGGCACTCGGCACGGCCGGGGTCAGCGCGTTGACCGACCTGTCGATCGCGGGGGATGCCATCGTGTTCGGGTTGATCTCGGTGGTGCTGCTGCTCGGGGTTCGGCCGGTGCTGCGCCGCCGCTTCGGCACGCCGCCCGCGGTCGCGACGAATGTCGATGCACTGCCGGGGAAATCGGCCCTGGTGCTGGAGCCGGTGTCCGAGCACGCCGGCCAGGTCAAGCTCGACGGTGAGGTCTGGACCGCACGCCCGCTGGACCCGACCGAGGTGTACGAACCGGGCGTCACCGTGTACGTGATGAAGATCGACGGCGCGACCGTCGTCGTATGGAAAGGACCCTGATGATCGCAGGGATCGTGGCCGCAGTTCTGATACTGCTGGTCGTGGTGGTGATGTTCAAATCCGTCGCCCTGATACCGCAGGCCGAGGCCGCGGTGATCGAGCGGCTCGGCCGCTATCAGCGGACGGTGTCGGGCCAGCTGACCTTCCTGGTGCCGTTCGCCGACACCATCCGGGCGAAGGTGGACCTGCGTGAGCGGGTGGTGTCCTTCCCGCCGCAGCCGGTGATCACCCAGGACAACCTGACGCTGCAGATCGACTCCGTGGTGTACTTCCAGGTCACCAACCCACAGGCGGCGGTGTACGAGATCAGCAACTACATCGCCGCGGTGGAGCAGCTCACCGTCACCACGCTGCGCAATGTGGTCGGCGGGATGACCCTGGAGGACACCCTCACCTCCCGGGACCAGATCAACAGCCAGCTGCGCGGCGTACTCGACGAGGCCACCGGCCGGTGGGGCCTGCGCGTGGCCCGCGTCGAGCTCAAGGCGATCGATCCGCCGCCGTCGATCCAGGAATCGATGGAGAAGCAGATGAAGGCCGACCGTGAGAAGCGGGCGATGATCCTCACGGCCGAGGGCAACCGCGAATCGCAGATCAAGACGGCCGAGGGTGCGAAGCAGTCGCAGATCCTGGCCGCCGAGGGTGGTAAGCAGTCGGCGATTCTGTCCGCAGAAGGTGAGCGGCAGAGCCGCATCCTGCGGGCGCAGGGTGAGCGGGCCGCCTCCTATCTGCAGGCGCAGGGCCAGGCGAAGGCGATCGAAAAGGTCTTCGCCGCAATCAAGTCCGGCAAGCCCACGCCGGAACTGCTGGCGTACCAGTACATGCAGACGCTGCCGATGGTGGCCCGTGGCGATGCCAACAAGGTGTGGCTGGTGCCCAGTGATTTCGGTAAGGCCCTCGAGGGGTTCGCGAAGAATTTCGGCACCCAGGGCGAGGACGGTGTGTTCCGGTACGAGCCGTCGACGGAGGACACCCCGCCGGCCGATGTGACCGACGATTCCGATGTCGCCGACTGGTTCGAGACGTCCTCGGACCCGGCGATCCAGGAGGCGGTCGCGGCCGCCGAGGCGACTGCCCGGAAACCGGTGGACAGCCCGCTGTCGGCTCCGAAGCCCGCGGCCGCACCCGAGCCCGCGGAGCAGCCGGCCGCGCCACCCGCCCCGCCGGCTCCGCAACCGCCGATGCCGCCGCAGCAGCTGTCGGCCCGTCCGCCGGTTCAGCCGCAGCACCCCGGGATGCCGCAGCAGCAGCCCGACCCGTACGGCCAGAACCCCTGGCAGCCGCCCGCCCGCGGCTGATCCGCCACCTCGACCGGCCCGGTACCCGTGTGGGTGCCGGGCCGTTCGCTGTTTTCGGGCGTGCCCGCGGTCGGGTTCAGGCGTCCACGCTCACGGTCACCTCCGCCCATCGGTCCAGGTCCTGCAGCCGGTCCGTCAGTGCGGCACGCAGCTCGGTCTCGGCTTGTTTGCCCAGTGCCAGGCGGCGCGGCGGAGTTGCCGAATCGACGGCGGTCAGGATTGCCCGCGCCGCGCGGGCCGGGTCACAGAACGCGTCCGCAGGAAGTTCACCCAGCGAATTCTGCACGGCCCGCACCGTGCCGTCGTAGTCCTCGGCCGGCTCGGCGAATTCGAGGTTGGCGAGGAATCGGGTGGCGGTGAAGCCGGGCTCGATGACGGTGACCGCGATGCCCAGCGGGGCGAGCTCCGCGAACAGTGCCTCGGACATTCCTTCGACGGCGTGCTTGGTGGCGGCCAGCAGCCCGACGCCCGGGACCGCGAGCTGTCCGTAGATGGATGAGCCCTGCAGGATGTGGCCGGACCCCTGTTTGCGCAGCACCGGCAGCGTGGCGCGCAGCACGTTGAGCACACCGAAGACGTTCGTATCGAAGACGGCCCGGGCCTGAGCGTCGGTGGCCTCTTCCACCGCGCCGAACAGTCCGTAGCCAGCGTTGTTGGCGACGATATCGATTCCGCCGAATCGGGCGACGGTCCGGTCGACCGCGGCGTTCACGGTGTCCGGGTCGCGGACGTCGACGGATAGGGCGAGGAGGTGGTCGGGGTATCGGTCGTGCAGATCGGCGAGATCGTCCATGCGCCGGGCGGTGACCGCGACGCGATCTCCGCGGCCGAGTGCGGCGAGCGTCACCTCGCGTCCGATGCCCGAGGATCCACCGGTGACGAACCAGGTGCGGGAGGTTTCAGGGGTAGTGCGACTCTCTGTCATGGTTGTGAGCGTAAACGGTTAGCACGCAACCTACAACTCAAATCAGCCTGTTCAGTTGTTGGCAAAAGGTGATTGCAAGGTGACGTACCGTATCTGGTATGGGTGTGACCACTGGCAGGGCATCGCGCAGTCCGCTCGACCCCACGCCGAGCGCGGAACTACTGCTCGACTTCGTCAACACGCGCCCGATCGACGGACGCCCGGAACGCCTCGCCGACCCACCCGCCATGGCCGGTTGGTTGACCGAGCGCGGCCTGGCCCCGGCCGGGACACCGATCACCGAGGCCGACGTGGCGAATTCCCGCGAGCTCAGGGACGCGCTGGTGACTGTGCTGCTCGCGCATGCGGGAGGTGTGCCGAATTCGGCTGATTCGGTCGCCGCGGCGGAACGGTCGCTCCGACGAGCCGGCGCGATCCATCCGCTGATCCCGGTGATCACCACGGCGGGCAGCAGTCTCGTCGCGACCCAGGACGGTGTCGCGGGTGTGCTGGGAACGCTGCTGGCGGCGGCGGACGAACTGGCTCGGCAGGACGGCTGGGCGCGGCTCAAAGCTTGCCGAAACCCGCCCTGCCACTTGGGTTTCTACGACCACACCCGAAACTCGTCGGCGGCCTACTGCAGTCCCGGCTGCGGTTCGCAGGTGTCCATGCGTGCCTACCGCAGTCGACAGAAGGCGCGTTGAGCGCAACAAGGGGTGCGATGCCGGTCCGGGTGACCGGCGGTGACGTCAGTGGGGGAGCGGGAGGATCTCGACCAGGGTGCCGCGCCCGGTGCCGGGCGGGAGTACCGCGAGGGCCTGGGCGCCGACGAGGGCGGCCAGATGCGGAGTGTGGGCGGGTCCGGTGCTGCGCCAGACCCCGCCGGGCAGTTGCCGGACCGGGATGATCCGGGTGGCCTCGGCGTCGAACGCCGCGGCGTCGGAGATGCGGCCCCAGAGGGTGTCCGCCGGGGTGCGGTCGGTGAGGGCGTCGACGACGGCGGGGCCCAGGGCCAGCAGAGCGGCGACCGCGGCGAACGGGTTGCCCGGCAGTCCGAGCAGGACCCGGCCGTCGCGGAGCCGGGCAACCAGGGTGGAACCGCCCGGGCGCAGGCTGGTGCGGTCGACGATGGTCTCCGCGTGCAACTCGGCGAGCAGAGTGCGCAGGTGGTCGGCCGCGCCCTTTCCGGTGGCGCCCACCATCACCACCAGTTCGGCCCGGGACTTCAGTTCGAGCCAGGAACGCATCAGATCGTGCCCGTCGTCCAGATGCCACACCCCGGCGCAGCGGATATCGCAGGACCGCAGGAACTCGCCCAGGACCGGGCCCAGCGAATCACGGGTCTCGCCGGCCCGCAGCGGGCCCACCGCCCGGATCTCGGTGCCGGTCATGACCACATCTGCCGACAGCGGTCCGCGCACCGCGATGGTTTCGGCCTCGGCGCTCATCGCCGCCGACAGCACCGCCGCCGACACCCGGGAACCGGCCGCGGCGAGTACGGCGCCGTCCGACCAGTGCTCCCCCCGGCGCCGGGTGTCGTCCCGGACCGGTGCACCGGCGGTGCGGGTCACCGTGGTGCGGCCGGAGACCAGCGCGGTGGTGACGTATTCGTCGCGCACCGTGGCCGTGGTGCCGGGCGGTACCGCGGCACCGGTGGTGATTCGCACCGCCTCTCCGGCCGCCAGCGCCGGAACGCTCCCGGAACCGGCCCGGTGCACCCTGGGATGCACCGTCCACCAGGGCCCGGGCCCGGCGACGGCATAGCCGTCCATGGCGGCGGTGTCCACCCGCGGCAGCGGCGTCCGGGTGGTGAGCGGTTCGGCCAGCGTGGCACCCAGCGCCTCGGTCGCGGCGCGTTCCGCCACCGGGAGCGGGTCCAGTCCGGCCCGGATCGCGGTGCGCGCGACTCCCATACCGCATGCCGCTCGCCCAGTCACCACGCCCGCTGCTGCGTTCACGCCATATCCCGTCCGTCACCGCTCACCGACAATCCGGTCCATCATGGGCAGCTCCGATTGCCCCGGATTTTCTGCCCAATTGCGCCGCGATCACGTTGTGCTCACCTGGTGTGCGCAACCCCGGTGCGGGAGTCGCAACAAAGTTCCATCGGTGCGCTGCCGGTGGTGTCTCAGCGGAGCAGCTGCCAGAGGTGGCCGGGACCGACGGAATCGGCGCCGAGTGCGGCGACCCTGGTCCGCAGCTCCCGGTCGGCGGTCACCACCGTCACGTCGTTCGCGTCGGTCTCGGCCGCCACCACGGCAACGATCGCATCATCACCGGAGCGTGGCGCCTCGACCACCCGGAGCCGATCTACCACGGCCGCTGCATCGCCGATCCGCATGGCGCCCTCGAGCACGACGATGACGGTGGTTCCGGGGAGCCGCGCGGGCAGCACCGTCAGTTCACCGAGCAACCGGCGCGCCGCACCGGCGCGGTCGCGCCACCAGCCGTCGGGACGGGACCCGATCACATTGGCCGCATCCACCACCAGCACCCGGTCCGAAACGTCCATGCAGTCAGTGTGCAGCAGCGAGCGTCCGGTGCCTGCTCCGAGCGCGGTGGGGCTGTCGCCGGCTCGAGCAGGGCGCCTGGTGGCCGTCGCCGCCACCGTGGCCTGGCCGACCTGCGGTTCAGTCGTTCGCAGCCGGTCCGGCGACGGCGAATCCGGGATAGGCGCGGGCGGCGTCGCGGGCGGCGGGCAGCAGGTCCGGTGGGCCGTCCAGCTGCCAGACGACCGTGCGGGCGGTGGTGCGGCATGCGGCGAAGCGGTCGGCGATCGTGGTGATGTCGTCGGCCCGGAGCGTCTCCCGGATCACCGGTGCCGTGTCGACCGGACGCACAGATATCGGGATGGAGAGGTCGAATTCCAGGTAGCCACGCGGTCCGATCTCGTCGATCCGGGCCGGATGCGGGCTGCCCGGATAGGCAGCTCGCACCTGCGGTAGCACCAGGCGGCGATGCACGTGCCCGAGCGCCCAGAAGTCGTAATCCCGGGCGGCCAGGGTGGCGTCGGTGGTGGGCGCGCAGGCGCGGCGGCTGTATCGGCCGGTGCCGCTGGTGTGTGCCATGCCGATGTTGACCGCACCGGCCACCGGCGGCGGATACCCGGCGATCAGGTCGGACCGTTCGTCCGGATCGCTGATGGATTGTGCGTGGATCGCCAATCCCGGCCACGGGGTCCAGGTCGTCGCGGCCTCGGGTGGCGCGACGAGCACGCTGCCCGGCAGGCGTAGCCGTCCGGGCAGCGGGGACTGCACGTCGTGGTTGCCCCACAGCAGGGCAACCCGGGTCCCCGCCGCGTGCAGCGCATCGAAGGCGTGTTGTGCGGACCGCCGGGCCCGCTCGGTGGGCACTTCGCGGTCGAACAGATCCCCGGCCAGGAGTACGAGGTCGTAGCGAGCGGCCAGCAGACGCGCACGCAAAGCCTCGAATGCCGCATACGCGGCCTCCGAGGCGTCTATCCGCGGACCGCCGGGATACTCCGGCAGCCCCTGTATCGGTGCCCCGAGATGAACATCGGCGACCAGCGCACAACGCATCACGCGTCCACCCACCGCGGCCCGCCCGCCGGCGTCGACGCGCGGGGAGTGCATCCGAATGCGCGGTAGTGCATCACCGGCGGTGCACTACCGCGCATCCAGATGCACTGTCGTATTCGGAACATGTCACCGGGCCCGTCCGGTACGGTGCGTTGCCAGCAGTGACCGACAGGCCAGCTGCAGAGCGGCCCGCAGTTCGGCGGCCCGGTCGGCCAGCTCGGCCTGCGCGCGTACATAGTCGGCACGGCCGGCCGGGGTTTCGATCGGTATCGGAAGGTACCCGTAATCCGCCAGGTCGTACGGACTGGCCCGCATATCGAGTTCACGCGCTGCAGTGGCGAGTTCGAAACAGTCCAGCAGCAACGTCGAGGACACCAGCGGGGACAGCTTGAACGCCCACTTGTACAAATCCATGTTGGCGTGCAGGCAGCCGGGCTGTTCACGGCGCATCTGATCGGCCCGGGTGAGCGGTTCGGCGTTGCGGCCGACGGCGTCCGGAGTGAAGAACCGAAAGGCGTCGAAGTGGGTGCAGCGCAGCGACATCGACTCCACCACCGCATCGGTGCCGGCACCGCCGAGCCGCAGCGGCACCTGTCGGTGCCGGACCTCGTCCGTGCGGTACACCATCGCCCATTCGTGCAGGCCGAAACAGGACAGCTGCGCCGGGCGGGCGGCGGTGGCGGCCAGCAGATCGGCCACGAAAGACAGGGTGTCGGCTCGCTTCGCCAGATACGCCGGATCCGCCGTGCACACCTCGTCATCGCCGGGCAGGCGCAGATAGCCGCGGGCTTCGGTGTACTCCCGTGCCCCGCGGAGTCCGATCCCGAACCCGGGATGCCACCGGCGTAGTTGCGCGGGCTTGTGGCCGTAGTAGGTGAACAGGAAGTCCACGACCGGATGCGTGGCCCCGGCCCGCCGCCGCGCCAGATACGGGCCGATCGATTCGTCGACCCGGTCGCGATGAGCCGCCGCCGCGGCCCGCCACTCGTCCTGCGGGAGTATCCGCAGGTCGATGGCATTGTCGAGGTCGTCTTGCGCGGGCACGGGGCCATTGTCCCGCACCCACGTTACGTCCTCGATCCTCCCCCGAACATCGTTCATGGCGAAAACGGTATCCGTCCCGGCCGGGCAGCGGCTTCCGGTCGTGTTGTCTACTCTCACCGCTGGACCGAGCGTTGGGGAGGTTGCACGGCGGGTGAAAGGTGTCCGAGTAGTCGGTCGGGAACTCGGAAACCGGGATGTTCGCGACGACAGCGGTTCGGCCTACCACGCAACTTCCGCTGTCACGGTGTGCCCACGCGCGCGAGGGACGGCCGAGTGCCTGAAGGCGCCACATCCGCCGAGTCGCACCCGAGTCGGGCGGTGGTTCAGTGTGCTGATCTGCGTAAAGGTGGGATACGCCACCGCAATTGATTGACCGGTGGGTGGTGGGTGCCGATTCTGAGACAACGGCTGATGACAGCCGGTATTCCGCCATCGGGAGGTTTTTCATGTTCGGGAAGAAGGCCCTGGCTACCGGATTGCTCTCCACTGTTGTTCTCGCGGGAGGTGCCGCGCTGGGGGCGGGAACCGCTGCGGCGGCATTCGTGCAGGGTTATCCCACTCAATCGCAATGCCACCACTACGGCTACAACTTCAACAGTTACTGGCCGCAGTATCGCGCCAACACATACAAATGCGTGTGGAATCCCAGGACCCGCCTGTGGGACCTGCATGTCTGGTACCGGTCGAACAACCCCTCACCCGGCCGGCCGTCGACCGGTTCGGCGGGGTCGTCGTAGGGACCGAAGTCGATTCCGGCCGGAATGACCCCAGTGCACCGTGCGGTGTCTCGGGTCATTCCGCGATCCGATGAGTTCCGTCGCGCACGGTCCCGACGAACTCTTCCACCAGGTCCTCGAGCGCGACGATCCCCACGGTGTTGCCGCGGTTGTCGACCACCCGGCCGAGATGGCTGCTGGTGCGGCGGAGCCGGGCGAGGGCCTCGTAGAGGGTGGTCCGGGTGCCGACGGTCGGCAGCGGGCGGATATCGGTGCGCGGGATGGGGGTGGCCGGGCCGGCCGTTTCGTCGGCGACCTTGTCCAGGACGTCCTTGACGTGCAGATATCCGACCAGGGAGCCGTCGTGGGCCCGGACCGGGTACCGGGAGTAGCCGGTCTCGGTCACGGCGGATTCGATATCGCCGAGGGTGGTGCCGTCCCCGCGCAGCGGCACCGATCGGGTGGCCGACAGCGGCACCATCACATCGGCGACGCTGCGTTCCGAGGTGCCCAGCGCCTGGGTGAGCCGGCGGTGTTCCTCCGCGTCGAGGAGGCCTTCGGAACGGGATTCGCCGATCATCTCGGCCAATTCCACCGTCGACACGGTGGCGTCGAGTTCGTCCTTGGGCTCGATCCGCAGCATCCGCAGGGTCAGGTTCGCGAGGGCGTTGTAGATCGCGATGAGCGGCCGGGCCATCCGCAGCCACACCAGATGCAGTGGCACCAACAGCAGCGCGGACCGTTCCGGGCCGGCCAGGGCGATGTTCTTCGGGACCATCTCGCCGAGCAGGATGTGCAGGATCACCACGATGGTCAGGGCGAGGGTGAAGGAGACCGGATGTAGTAGCTGCTCCGGCATCCCGACCTGCTCGAACGGCTTCTCCAGCAGATGCGCGATCGCGGGTTCACCGACCCGGCCGAGCAGAATCGAGCAGATCGTGATGCCGAGCTGGGCCGCCGCCAGCATCATCGACAGGTTCTCGCCGGCCCGGATCACGGTGTGCGCCTGCCGCTTGCCCTGTGCGGCGAGGGCCTCCAGGCGGTCGCGGCGGGCCGAGATCAACGCGAACTCGGCGCCGACGAAGAAGGCGTTACCGGCGAGCAGTGCGACGGTCAGCACGACCGCGAACAGATCACCCATGGTCGTGCTCCTTCTCGGCGCCGAGGTGCGCGGCCAGGACGTCGGGTTCCACCGGAACGAGGCGTACCCGGTCGATGCGGCGGCCGTCCATGCGTTCGATCCGGGCCAGCCAGCCGCCGGTGTGCTCACCGTGCGGCTGGAGGCCGCGCGAATCGGGCAGCACCACGGTCTCACCGGCCTGCGGGATCCGGCCGAGCCGGTTCAGCACCAGGCCGCCGAGCGTTTCGTACTCGCCTTCGGGTGCGTCGTAGCCGGTCGCCTGCGACACCTCGTCGATCCGCAGCAGTCCGGAGCAGTCCCAGCCGTCGGCGACGCGGCGGACGTCGCGTTCCTCCTCGTCGTGCTCGTCACGCACATCGCCGAGGATCTCCTCGATCAGGTCCTCCATGGAGAGCATGCCGGCGGTGCCGCCGTACTCGTCGACGACCAAGGCCACCTGCATGCCGTGTGCGCGGACTCGTTCGAGGACCTCGTCGCCGTCGAGGCTGGCGGGTACGATCGGGACCGGCCGGGCCAGCATGCTCAGCGGGGTCCGGCCACGGAACTGGGCCGGATGGGTGAAGGCCTGTTTGACGTGGACGACACCGAGGGCGTTGTCCAGATCGCCGTCCACCACCGGGAACCGGGAGTAGCCGGTGCGGGCGGCGGCGTCCAGCAGGTCGGTGATGGTGTCGTTCTTGTCCAGGGATTCGATGGTAACCCGCGGGGTCATCAGATCCTCGGCGCTGCGTTCACCGAAGCGCAGCGACCGGTCCATCACCTGGGCGGTCGGCTGATCCAGGGCGCCGCGCTGGGCGGAGGTGCGTACCAGCGAACCGAGCTCTTGCGGGGACCGGGCCGAACGCAGCTCCTCGGCGGGTTCGATTCCGAACCGGCGCACCAGCCAGTTGGCGGAGCCGTTGAGGAACCGGATCAGCCAGCGGAAGATTGCGGAGAAGGCCACCATCGGTCCTGCGGTGGCGCGGGCGGTGGCCATCGGGGTGGCGATGGCGATATTCTTCGGCACCAGCTCGCCGTAGACCATCGACAGTGAGGTGGCGAGTACCAGGGCCATCGCGAGCGACAGCCAGCGCGCGGCGCTGTCGCCGAGACCGACCGCCGAGAACAGCGGATCGAGCAGCCGGGCCAGCACCGGTTCGGCAATGAAACCGGTGATCAGCGTGGTGATGGTGATGCCCAACTGGGCGCCGGACAGCTGGAAGGACAGGGTTCGATGCGCCTGGCGAACCATGCGCGAACGCCGGTCACCGTCGCGGGCCTGCGCCTCGACGGTGCTGCGTTCGAGTGCGGTCAGGGAGAACTCGGCGGCGACGAACAGTGCGGTACCAGCGGTCAGCGCAACGAATCCGATCAGGCTGAGCACGGTGAACAGTACCGACATCGTCAGCACCACCTGCACAGAGCGGCAGCCGGGCCCGCGGAACAGCGGAACGGGGGCGATGGGGAGCGGCCGGGTCGATCACCCGGCTGAATAGAGGAGCCCTCCTGAACGGCGCCCTCGGACGCGGGTGACAACTGGATCCTTTCGCGGGGGAAAAATGCTGCCGACCGGGTCGGCGAACTTCATGCTACCCGAGCCCCCGCCGCACCGCGCCCGCCACGCCTGGGCGCGGTGCCGCTGGTCACAACGTCACCAGCCGCTGGGCAGCGGCCGCCCTTCGGCGAAGCCGGCCGCCGACTGCACGCCCAGAACGGCGTCGTCGTGGAACTGCGGCAGGGTGCGGGCGCCGGCATAGGTGCAGGCACTGCGCACCCCGGAGCAGATGTGGTCGATGAGGTCCTCGACACCGGGCCGCTCCGGATCCAGGCGCATCCGCGAGCTGGAGATCCCCTCCTCGAACAGGGCCTTGCGTGCCCGGTCGAAGCCGCGGTCGGCGGCGGTGCGCGCGGCGACTGCCCGCTTGGAGGCCATGCCGAAGCTCTCCTTGTATGCGTTGCCGTCGCGGTCGACGCGCAGATCACCCGGTGATTCGTAGGTGCCGGCGAACCAGGAACCGATCATCACGTTCGATGCACCGGCCGCCAGGGCCAGCGCCACGTCGCGGGGATGCCGCACCCCGCCGTCGGCCCATACATGGACACCGAGTTCCCGCGCGGCCGCGGCGCATTCGGCGACGGCGGAGAACTGCGGCCGACCGACTCCGGTCATCATCCGGGTGGTGCACATGGCGCCGGGGCCGACACCGACCTTGACGATGGTGGCACCGGCATCGACCAGGTCCCGGGTACCGGCGGCGGAGACGACGTTGCCGGCGGCCAGGGGTACTCCGAGGCCGAGGTCGGCGACGGCCCGCAGCGCCTCGAGCATCTTGGCCTGGTGTCCGTGCGCGGTGTCGATCACCAGGACGTCGGCGCCGGCGTCGGCGAGGGATTTCGCCTTGGCGGCCACATCACCGTTGATGCCGACGGCGGCGGCGACCCGGAGCCGGCCGGCGGTGTCGACGGCGGGGGAGTAGATACCGGCCCGGACGGCGCCGGTGCGGGTCATCACCCCGGCCAGACTGCCGTCGGGTGCGGTGAGCACGGCGAGCCCGGCATGCCGGCTCTCCAGCAGGTCGAATACCTCCCGCGGCGAGGTGTCCACCGGTGCCTGGACGAAGTCCTGGTCGGCGACATCCCGGACCCGGGCGAAGCGGTCCACATCGGCGCAGGCGGTTTCGGTCACCAGCCCGGCCGGCCGACCGGCGTCGTCGATCATCACCACGGCGCCGTGGGCGCGTTTGTGGATCAGCGCGAGGGCCTCCGACACCGACCGCTCCGGTGCCAGGGTGACCGGAGTGTCGGCTGTCAGGGATCGGCTCTTGACGAAGGAGATGGTCTCGGCCGCCGCATCGAGGGGCAGATCCTGCGGCAGCACCACGATCCCGCCGCGCCGCGCGACCGTTTCGGCCATCCGGCGGCCGGCCACCGCGGTCATGTTCGCCACCACGATCGGGATGGTGGTCCCGGAGCCGTCGACGGTGGACAGGTCCACGTCGAAACGGGAGGCGACATCGGTGTGGTTCGGGACCAGGAAGATGTCGTCGTAGGTGAGGTCGTAGGGCGGCTGATGTCCGGGAAGAAATCGCACTCCGGCCATGGTAGCGGCGCGGGCCCGGCTGTGCTGGAAGTCGCGGCCGATCCTGCGGGTGGGGCGGTCGGCGCCGCCGGCGTCCACGCGTGGGCCGGGGGCCGGCTGTCGCCGGGAGCGGTGCGCCGCCGGTCTCCTGCGGTGTGGGTGCCGGTAGCACGGGGCGGGTGCAGGGTGGTGCCGGTCACCGAGGGCCCATTCTCCCTGATGAGATCCGGCAGGTAGGCCCGTTCGCCGTTTCTCGGGCGGGCAGACCGCTCCGACCGGCGGCGTGCCGGTGTGCCGGCGCGCGGGTGGGTGCCGGTGGTGCGGGCGATGCCGGCGGCCGGCCAGGCGGAGGTTCGGTGTTCCCGTCCCGCCCGGCCGGATCCGGCCGGCGTCAGTTTGCCGAGCGGTTGCGTCGCTGTACGGGACCGGCCGGACGGCCCGATCTCCGTCGGAAATTCTTCGGTGTGTCGTGCGATGTACCGGCGTGTCGGGCTCGATTGGAGCCGGTGGTCGGCGTGCGGCCGCCGGTTTCGGCGGTGCGCGTCACCGGATCCGTGCCGTTCCGGCCGCCGTCGGAGCGGGCAGCGGACCGCGCCCCACCGTTGGTCCGGTCGGCGGTGGACTTGCGGCCGGACCGTCCCGCCGTCTGGCGGGTGCCCCCGGCTGCCGGCCTTCCTGTGCTACCGGCCCGGTCGTCGGCGCGGGTGGCCTGCCGCGACCGGCCACCGGTGCGCGTGCTGCCGCCGTCCCGGCTCGTCCCGGCGCCCCGGTTGCGTCCGCGGCCGGGGCCCTCCGAGGTGCGGCCGGCTCCGCTCGTCCGCCCCGTCGCGGTGGCCGGCTCCGGTGCACCCGGTGTCGGCACCGGTACGCCACTGGGCCGGCGGGCGCCGGTGATCTCGATCAGCCGGCGGTCACCCGGCCGCACCTCGATGCCGTCGGTACGGACACCCGCCTTGCGGGTCATCGCGGCGACATCCTTGCGCTCCTCCGCGGTGACCATCGTGACGACCACACCGTCCTCACCGGCGCGCGCGGTCCGGCCCGCCCGGTGCAGGTACGCCTTGTGCTCGGCCGGTGGATCCACGTGCACCACCAGGGAGATCCCGTCGACGTGGATGCCCCGCGCGGCGACGTCGGTGGTGACGAGCACCGGCACCGAACCGTCGGCGAAGGCTGCGAGGGTGCGGGTGCGGTTGTTCTGGGCTTTGCCGCCGTGCAGCGCGCCCGCGGCGACACCGGCCTTACGCAGTTGTTTGGCCAGCCGGTCCGCGCCGTGCTTGGTGCGCACGAACAGGATGGTCAGCCCGTCCCGAGCGGCGATCTCGGTGACCACGGCACGTTTGGCCGGTTTGTCCGGCACGTACAGCAGGTGGTGTGACATCGTGCTGACCGCGGCGGCCGGGGGTGCGGTGGAATGGGTCACCGGGTTGCGCAGGTAGCGCTTGACCAGCTTGTCGACCTCGCCGTCGAGGGTCGCGGAGAACAGCAGGCGCTGCCCGTCGGCGGGAGTCCGGTCGAGGAGCCGGGTGACCTGCGGAAGGAAGCCCATATCGGCCATGTGGTCGGCCTCGTCGAGGGCGGTGATCTGCACATCGGACAGGTCGGCCGAACCCTGCGCGATCAGGTCGTCGAGGCGGCCGGGGGTGGCGATGAGCAGGTCGACGCCGCGCTGCAGCCGGTCGGCCTGCCGTTTGATCGGGGCGCCGCCGACCACCGAGGCGATGCGCAGCCCGAGCGAGAGGGCGGGTTCGTCGAGGGCGCGTTCGATCTGGGCGGCCAGTTCCCGGGTCGGCACCAGGACCAGGCCGCGTGGCCGGCGCGGGGCCGAGGGGGCGCCGGCGAGCCGGGCCAGCATCGGCAGGCCGAATGCCAGGGTCTTGCCGGAACCGGTGGGGCCGCGGCCCAGTACATCGCGGCCGGCCAGTGCGTCGGGCACGGTGGCGGCCTGGATCGGGAACGGGCTGGCGATACCCTGCCGGTGCAGCGTCTGCACCATCGGGGTCGGCAGGCCGAGATCGGCGAAGCCGGGCGCAGCCGGGGATTCGGTGGAGGTGGACACGGGGGCCTTTCGTCGGAGCCGCGGATCGTGCGCCGTCACCGTGCCGGTGGAGACGTCGATCGCGAGAGTTCGCGGGCTGTGCAGCCGCGATGTGCTCTCCTCGCGGGCCGCGAGATGCCGGTCGCGAGCTGGAAAATCTGGTGCGGCCCCTGGGAGCCGGGCCGATGCTCCAGGATACGCGTCGTTGGTGACAGACGGGAATCGCCCTGCTCGCGGCCGGGTGCCACCGAGGTCAGCTGCGCAGCAACCGCTCCAGTTCGACCAGCCACGGGACGGCGACCGCCAGGGTCGGGACCACCAGGATCGCGGCGGAACCGAGGTAGGCGGCGGCCGCGATCCGCATATCGCCGCTCGGTCCGGCCAGGCGCTGGATCCGGATCAGCGTGGTCGGACCACCGGCCGCGAGGGCGCCCTGCGGCGCAGTGGATTTGGCGCAGGCCACCAGGGCCCGGCCGAGCGGAGCCGGTCCGGTGACCTTGACCGCGGAATCGTCGGCGAGCAGCTCGATGAGCAGCTTCACCGAACCCAGTGCGGCCTTGCTGCGCACCACCCGCGGAAAGGCTTCGTGCACCGCGGTGAACGCCTCGAGGACCAGGTCGTGCCGCGCACGCAGATGGGAACGTTCATGGCTGACGATCGCGGTGATCTCGGCGTCGGCGAGATTGGTGAGGGTGCCTTCGCTGAGCACCACCCGCTGGCGCAGGCCGGGCAGGCAATAGGCGATCGGCTCGGCGGCGGCCAGCACCCGGATATCGGCGGCCCGCCGTTCGGGGCCGCTCTGATCGAGCAGGTCGACCAGCATGCGGTGCCGGGCCCGGCGGCGGCGGGTGTGCACACCGACCCGAACGATCGAGAACATCAGCCGGGCGCCGATGAGCAGGGTGAGGGCGAACACCGTGACGTAGACCAGCCACAGCGGCAGGCCCAGGACATCGATCTCATCGGTGGGTGAGGTGGTGGGGCGTCCGTCGGGGCCGGGGACCAGCAGCAGGCTCGCGATGGCCAGGCCGGAACCGAAGGCGCTCAGGACGGCGGC
This sequence comes from Nocardia sp. KT25-26, assembly GCF_056627695.1. NCBI lineage: Bacteria > Bacillati > Actinomycetota > Actinomycetes > Mycobacteriales > Nocardiaceae > Nocardia > Nocardia sp. KT25-26. Next base: position 2,514,053 of record NZ_CM152813.1, read on the forward strand.
GAGGGCGATCGCCTGCCACAGCACCAGGGCCGCGCGGGGGGTGCGGTACACCCACTTGGCACGGCTGAGCAGCGCGGGAACAGGTCCCGCGAGTAACAAGGCGAGACCGGCGAATACCGCTGCGGTTGCGTTCATCGACTCTGCTCACTGCGTTGACGGTTCGGGACAGGCACGGCACTGTGCGCCCGGTCGCCGAGTCTAACTGTCCTCGGTCGCCTCGAGCTTGGCGAGGGCCTCTCGCAGGGCATCGGCTTCGTCCTTGCCGACCTGTTCCACGAAGTGCACGAGCGCGGCGGCCCGGCTACCCGCCGCATCCGCCTGCTGCAGAGCGTCGACCATCAGGCTGGCGACGAGTTCGTCGCGGCTGTGCACCGGGACGTACCGGTGTGCACGGTCGTCGCGGCGCTGGACCACCAGGTTCTTCTTCGCCAGCCGCTGCAGCACGGTCATGACGGTGGTGTAGGCGAGCTCGCGCCGGGCGGCGAGGGCCTCGTGGACCTGCCGCACCGTCTGTGGTTCGCCGGCCGACCACAACTGGTCCATGACCGCTTTTTCGAGTTCGCCGAGTCCTGCCATTCCCCGATTTTACGGGTTCAACGACGCGGATGCGTACTACAGGTCGTCGTAACTGGGTGATAGCTGTGTGTCATTCGTCATATCCGGCCGCGCCGCGGACATGCCGGGTGCCGATCGGCACGATCATCGGCCGGTCGGACACCGGGTCGGTCAGGACCGACGCTTCCAGGCCGAACACCTCGCGCAACAGGTCCGCGGTGACGATGTCGGCGGGCCGGCCGCGCGCCACGATCCGGCCGGCGGACATGACGATCAGCTCATCGCTGTAGCGGATCGCGAGGTTCAGATCGTGCAGAACCATCACGACGGTGCGGCCGAATTCGGCGTGCAGCCGGTCCACCAGGTCCAGCACTTCGAGGGAGTGCGCCAGGTCCAGGTACGTGGTCGGTTCGTCCAGGAGCAGGATGTCGGTGCCCTGGGCCAGGGCCATCGAGATCCACGCGCGCTGCCGCTGGCCGCCGGACAGTTCGTCGAGGGTGCGGTCGGCGAGGTCGCCGATCCCGGTCTGCGCGAGTGCGGCCGCCACCTCCGCCTCGTCGTCGCCGGACCACTGGTTCAGCCAGGACTGATGTGGATGCCGCCCACGGGCCACCAGATCGGCGACGGTCAGCCCTTCCGGGGCCACCGGAGTCTGCGGCAGCATGCCGATCACCCGGGCCACCTCTTTGGTCTTCATGGTGGCGATGGCCTTGCCGTCCAGCACCACCCGGCCGTTCCGGGGGCGCAGCAGCCGGCCGAGCGACCGCAGCAGCGTCGACTTGCCGCAGCCGTTGGGGCCGATGACGGTGGTGACGACACCGGGCGCGATATCGATGCTGAGATCGTCGACGATCACCCGCTCGCCGTAGCCGAGCGTGACGTTCTCGGCGGCGAGCCGATGGGTGGGGCCGGTCATGAGACGGTCGCCTTCCGGTTGATGCGCACGAGCAGATAGAGCAGGAACGGTCCGCCGAAGGCGGCGGTGACCAGGCCGACCGGCAGGTCGACCGGGAGCACGGTGCGGGCCACCACATCGGCGCCGACCACCAGGGCCGCGCCGACGAGCGCCGACCCGATCAGCGGTTCGCCCGCCGAACGCAGCAGCATCCGCGCGATCTGGGGTGCTGCCAGCCCGACGAAGGCGATCGGGCCGACGGCGGCCGTGGCGATCGAGGCCGCGACCACCGAGGCGCCGATCAGCAGCGCCTGCTGGGTCTGGATCCGGACCCCCAGCACCCGGGTCGACTCCTCGCCCAGGCGCAGCGCGGCCAGGGTGCGTGCCGAGACCAGCGCGATCACCGCCACCGCGGCCAGTGCCAGCAGTACCGGGAACAGTCGGGCCGGGTCCGCGGAATCGAGCGAGCCGCTGAGCCACAGTTGCGCCCGGGCCGCGTCGTCGAGGCTGGCCCGGGCCAGCTGCCAGGTGGTCAGGGCGACCAGGACCGCATTCAGGCCGATGCCGATCAACACCAGCCGCAGGCCGGTGACCCCGCGTTCCCCGGCCGAGCCGCGGCCCCAGGCCAGCAGATAGATCGCGGCGGCCGTCAGCAGACCGCCCGCCAGCGCGGCGAGCGGTGTCCCGACGGTCGCGAGCCAGCCGGTGGTGGCGCCACCGGTACCGACCAGCACGGTGACCGCGCCGAGGCCCGCACCGGTGGTCACACCGATCACGTCCGGGCTGGCCAGCGGATTGTGCAGTATCGACTGCATGAGCGCCCCGGCCAGACCGAGGGCGGCGCCGACCACCACCGCGGTCTGCGCCCGGGGCAGCCGGGAATCGAGGACGATGAAGCGCTGCGCGCGGCTGCCGCCGCCACCGAGCACATCGAGCACCCGCCCGATCGGGATATGTACCTCGCCGACTGCGATGTCCAGGCAGAACAGCCCGAAGACCGCCGCGGCCAGGGCGAGGACGATCGCCGCCATGGCGGGGCGCAGCACCATCGAGACCGGGCCCAGGCGCACGGCCCGCCGATGCCGGCGCAGGACCGTGCGGGCGTCGGTGGTGGTTCCGGTTGTCGTCACAGGTTCACCAGCCTCTTGCGCCGGACCAGCGCGATGAAGAACGGGGCGCCGATCGCCGCGAGCACCACCCCGACCTGGAGTTCCCCGGGCCGGGCGACGACCCGGCCGAGGACGTCCGCGGTGACCAGCAGGATCGCGCCGAGCAGTCCGGAATAGGGAATCAGCCACCGATGGTCGGGCCCGGTGATCACCCGGGCGATATGCGGCACGATCAGGCCGAGAAAGGCGACCGGACCGATCGCGGCGGTCGCCGCTCCGCACAGCAGGACCACCGCGGCCAGGCCGAGGACCCGCGCGCGCACCACATCGACCCCCAGTCCGCGGGCCACCTGATCACCGAGGCTCAGCAGATTCAGCGACGGCGCGGCCGCCACGGCGAGCCCGATCCCGGCCAGTAGGAACGGCAGCACCTGCCAGAACACCTCGGCGTCGCGGCCCGCGACAGTGCCGACCACCCAGAATCGGTAGGTGTCCAAGGCCGTCGCATCCAGCAGCACGATCGCATTGGTCAACGCAGTGAGGAACGCGGTCACCGCCGCCCCGGCGAGGACCAGGCTCAACGGTCCCGCCTTGCCGCCGCCGACCGAGGACGCCCCGAACACCACGAGCGCGGCGAGGGTCGCGCCGGCGAACGCGAACCAGATGTACTGATTCGGCGCGCTGAGCGAGAACAGATAGGCGCCGAGGGCCGCGCAGAACGCCGCACCGGCATTCAGCCCGAGCAGGCCCGCATCGGCGAGCGGGTTGCGGGTGTAGCCCTGAATCAGGGCGCCGGCCATCGCCAGGGCCGCGCCGGTCAGCACGGCCAGCGCGGTGCGGGGGAGGCGCAGTTCCCGCACGATCTCCTCGTCGGTGGATGCCGCCGAACACTGGAACGGTCCGTTCGCGCAGGTGAGCGCGTGTTCGAGCGCACCGAAGATGGTGCCGGGCGATATCGAGCGCGCGCCGACCGCGATCCCGGCGATCACGGTGACCGCGAGAACGGCGAGCAGCAGGAGCAACCCGAGCCGTCGGCGGCGGGTCACCCCGGACGGACCCGGGGTGCGGACGCGGACTGCGGGGCCCGCGGAATTCGGGTGGCGGGGCCCGCCGGTGCCTGGGTGGGTCACGACGCTGAACTTCTCCTGCTGGATATCCGGACACCTGTGTATACCCGAACCCGACTTGTCAGGTCTGGTAAGGCTAACCTATCTTTCGTAGGACCCGGTACCGGGAACCCACTGTCCAGGAGGTCCGATGTCCGAGCCAGTCGTCGCCGTGTCCCGCAACGCCGCGGGGATATTCGACCGGAGCTGCGCCCGCCTGCGGGCCCTGCAGCCCGAACATCCCCGCGTCTACGCTGTCGCCGCGATGGCCGAGCAGGGCAAACGCCGCTGGTGGCAATTGCCGCAGGGGCTGCGCGAGGGCCGGGTCGAAATCATGTACCGCCGGCACGCCGAGGAGATGATCCGCGACGACATCGCCGCGGAAGTGGTCGCCACGGCGCTGATCCACGCCGTCGTCGGCCGCGTGACGGCACTGTTCGTCGCCGACGCCCGCGCCTGGGACCCCGGACCCGGCAATCTGTGGGTGCACCACGACAACGACGGCGGTATCGACTGGGCCGGGCTCACCGACACCACCATCCGCGTCGTCGCCGGTGATGCCGCGGCCGGTGCCTCCGGTGTCGCGGTGCTGCCCGGTGAACAAGCGATGGCGGTGTGGCTCGCGCATCGGTGCATCGAAGCCCTGGTTCCGGTGCAGGGCATTCTCGGCCGCTGCGCCGGGCTGACGCCGCGGCGCTTCTGGGCGCTCGTCGGCGAATCCGTGGTCGGCGCGGCCACCTACGTCCCGGAATTGGCCCGGACCGACCGGGACGCGGGAGAGCGGCGTGGCCAGCTGCTGCTGGCCGGTTTCGAGGAGCGGGGGCTGTCGGTCCGGCGCAAGACCTGCGTGGTGGGGTAGCGGCGCCGGCGAACACACCGCCGCCCGAGTCCCGACTCGGTGCCGACTCGGGGTCGAAATCGGCACGGGAAGTGCAGGTCGGGCGCAATCCTCCGGTGCGCCGATCCGGTATCGCACCGATCCGCGCGGGCACAGTAGGGGCAGCACCCGGACCTCGGGTGGAACGCAGCCCCTGCAGTGAACCTTCCCGGGTGGCACGGCGCACCCGCTGCCGCCGTCCCGCCGACGGCGGCCGGATCGCAGGCCATCCGGGAGGGCTCAGTGAGCGAAAGAAGTGCTCCTATGGCCGATCCCGTAGCCGCCCACTCCGCCCCGCCCGGCGACCTCTCCGCCCTGACCCACGAGGTCGGTGAGCTGCGCTCGCTGTTCCGGGCGCAGCTGATGTACAACCGTGCGACCCGGCGGATCCACGCCGAACTGTGTGACCAGCTCGCCTTCGCCCGCACCGACCTGGCCGACCAGTTCCTGGCGCCGCTCGTCCGCGAACTCCTCGAACTGGTCGACCGCATCGACGTGCAGCTCGAGAACCGCACCGGGCAGCCGCACGCCGACCTCGACAAGGTCGCCTTCGAGATCATCCGCATCCTCGGCCGCTACGGCGTCCAGGAGATGCGCACCCTCTCCGAGACCTTCGACCCGAACCGGCACGACATCATCGACCGCCTCGCCGTCACCACCTCCCAGCACCACGACCGGGTCCTCGAACAGCATCGGCCCGGATACTTCCTGCACGACCGCCCCGTCCGCCGCGCTCAGGTCGTCGTCGGCGAGTTCGGCCGGGCGGCCGGGGAATGACCCCGGCCCCGAACCGGTGGGAGGCGATGGGCGGCCGATGGACCGCCCTCTGGGTCGTCGAACCCTGGGGTGACCCGCTGCATCACGACATCAAATACGCCGACGGCTCCTTCGCCACCTTCGACGAGGCGCGCGATTGCGATCTCGTCTTCTGGTGCATGAACCGCCCCGAAGCCCACACCGGCGACCCCAACGCCTATCACCTGCTCCGGCGCAGCCGCCCCGACGACCTGCTGCTGTGCTTCGGCGAACGCAAGGAAGTCGTGATCATCTGCCGCGTCCCACCCGGCGACGACCACCGCACCGCCGGGTACGGCTTCTTCGCCAACTGGCTGCGGGCGGATCGGCCCCAGCTGGCCCACATCATCGACGGCTTCCCGGGGCCGTTCCTCTGGCACGGGGTGCGGCCCGCATTGCGCGACCCCCGGGCGAAGTTCTGGGTGGAGCGGTATCGGCCGGTAGGCGAATAACTCGGTCGAGCGGTGCGGCTCGTACGTTCGGTTTCGGGCGCCGCCGAGCGGGTCTGTCAGGGCCGACGGAATGGGCCGGCGAACTCCGGTCTCCGGCTGTGGGCCTGGGGTGTCGTTCGATGTCTTCCCGTGTCCGGTCACCCGCGTCGTAGCCTCGGGCCGTCAACCGGTCTGCAGCGGTGGATAGCTGTCCCCTGAACACACCATGGCGGCAGGTGGTTTCGCCTGCCACACTGTGGTTCACGCAAGCATAGCGGCCTTGCAGATGTGCTTGCAGATGCATACTCGTTCGGGGAGGCGATCATGATCGAGGATTGCCGGGTCTCGAGGGCCCGGGCCGAATACGTCCGCATGCTGCGGGAGCTCTACGTTGCGGCGGGAACACCTTCGCCCGATCGGGTCAGTGCCGAGTTGCCCGGTGTGGCCGCGGGAACGGTGCACGGCTGGCTTCCTGCTGCGGGTGATACGGATGTCCGGGTTCCTCGTTCGGCCGCCGCGTTCGATCGGTTGATTCGGTACTTGATCCACCGTGCGCGACGTCGCGGCCGGGGACAGGTCGATGCGCTGGCCCGGCTGGACTGGGGAGCCCTGCGGACGAGGGCACGGGCGGATGTACAGCCGATCCCGCACGGGCGGTCGCTGCGATCGGCCGATACGGCGATGCGGCCGCCGGTACAGCGCGACACCTGGCCGTTCGTCGAACGTCACCCGCTGCTCGACCTGGCGGAGCGTGCCCTGGACGGTGCGGCGGTGGTCTTGACCGGTGCGCCCGGGTCGGGGCGGACCCGGATGGCGCGCGCGTTGGCCGATCGGGCCCAGTGCGCCGGAACTGCGGTTCGCTGGATCAGTGCCGGCCCCGGCGGGCAGCAGATTCCGCTCGGCGTACTGGCCGGCATGCGCTCTGCGAGCTCGGCAGCGCGAGCACACCGTCTCCGCGAAGCAATGGACCTGCTCGGTGCCTCGGGAGGTTCCGGCCGGCCACTGCTGGTCGTCGACGATGCGCACTTGCTTGATTCGTCCAGCGCATACGTGGTGCAGCAACTGGCTTCGCTGCGGCGAGCGGCAGTGGTAGTGACCGTGCCGAGCGGGGAACTGCTGCCGGAGGCGCTGCGGGGCGGGGCCACCCGGATCGAGCTTCCAGCACTCACCCGGCCCGGCACCGAAGCAGTCGCTGCGGAAGCGCTCAGGCGGCACCTCGAACCAGCCGAGGCCCAGCGGATCTGGGGCCTTTCGCGTGGCAACCCGGCCTTCGTGCGCCACCTGGTCGAAGCGGTGCCTCCGAACCCGGGCGATGTGCCTGCGGTACCCGCGGTCCTGCTCGACCTGGTTGCCGAACAGATGGGCGTGCTGGACGAATCGGTATCGGACACCGTAGATCTCGTGACGTTGGCCGAGCCGCTGGAGCTCGGTGTGCTCCAGGGCATTGTCGGAGCACGCTCGGTGGAGGCGGCCGAAAAGGCCGGGTTGATCCGAGCTGCCCGGCTGGGGGAAGAGCTCCGGATCCTCCTGACGCACCCACTGTTCGGTGAGGTACGGCGGGCGAGGATGGGAATCGTACGGAGATACCGCCTGCGTGGTGAGCTGGTCGCCGCACTGGACAGCGCCGGAGCACCGGCCACGGCAGGCGGCGTCCGCGTCGCGCTGGGGCTGGGGTGGTGCCGATGGGCAGCGGATCCGCTCGATGATCCGGGCACTCGGGTCGAATCCGTCCGCCTGTGAGCGACATCCCGGCGCACGCAGCCTTCGGTGAACGGGTGGTCGTGGTCGGTACGCCGGGGCGACTACACCGGAGTGTCGATCGGTCGCATCCGCGTGGGTCGGCCGCGCCCGGCGAATCGCGGTGCCCGCTGCGGCGGGTCTCGGAACCCGGAGACCACCGCACTCGTCGCGGCCGGCCGACCATCCGGCATGGCGCCGAGGACAGGCGAGCTGTCCGCCTTGCCGATGACGGGCGCCGCGCCTGTCGGACCGGTCGGTGTCCTGCCCGGCCCGACGAGCACGGCTCGGGGACCGTCAGAAGGCCGGTGCGTCGCTCGTACTGGCGTTTCCGCCGATGGACGGCCGCAGGGTGATCTCCCAGGCGGAATTGTCGTCGAACGATTCGTCGAACTTCTGGTAACTCTCGTCCCGGGTGAACCCGAGTGTCGCGCTGTCCCAGTCCGTCCCGGTCTTCATGTAGACGTAGTACGTGCCACTGATGCCGGACAGGGTGGCCTGCGAATTTCCGCGCACATAGATCGTCGCCTGCGGCGACTGCGGATCACCGTTGGTCACCATCACCGCGTAGTCGGCGTCGTTGCCGTTGTCGATATCGAGCGTCCCGTTGCCGACCAGGCCGCTCTGCTGCACGATCTCGCCGTTCTCGGCGCGCCGGTTCTGCAGCGGCGCCGGCGGCGGGGGCGGCACCGACGGCGCGCTCGAGGCGATGGTCGGGCTCGGCTGTGCGGAATCGTTCGTACCCTCTTCGCCATCACAGCCACCGACCAGAGCGATTGCAGCCACAGCGGCCACGGCAATAGTGCTTCGTTTCAACATCTTTCCCCTACATGACATGCCAGGGGTATCGGATCCACCCCCGCGGGCCAGCATGGCACACCGTGCCGTCGATGTCAGCCGGTGGTGCCGACACCGGGCTACCCGCAGGGGTCGCCGGACACCCGAGTCGGACCCGAGTCGGGGTCGATGGCTGAACGAAGCCCCAGGTTCCGGCCCGTAGCGGGATCCGGTGATGGCGCGGCAGTTCGCCCCACCGGCACAGTGGGAAAGCGTTGTCGGGCCACCCCGGGTGGTGGTCCGATCGGAAGGTGGTGAACCATGACCGCACACCCCGATGCGGTGTCCCGGCCGGAGCGGCGACGAAGGCCCGTTCGTACGGTGAACATCTTCTCGATGGATTTCGGGTCGGCGAAGTACGACGTACTGTCGCCGGTGACGAAAGAATGGGCAGCCGCCTACGGAATCCCGACCGAAGCGATCTACGGGCGGCTGCGCAGGCCGATAGCCGAATGCGGCGCCGGATACCGGATCGTCCCGGACGATCTCATCGAGAACGGCCGGTTCGTCGACATGATGCACCGGGTGATCGCCGGCGAGATCCACACCGATCCGCGCGCGCAGCGCGCCGCAGCCGGACAGCAGGGTTGGCTGTACATCGTCGACGGCCGCACCCAGGCACCGCCCGACCGGGTGCCACCCGAGGACATCATCGGCGCAGTGGAACTCGACGCCGGCGCAATGGTGCCCGGCAGCTACCGGCGCAACGATGCCCACCGGCTGCTCACCGATCGGGGATTCTTCGTCCTGTCGGAGAACCTGGAGCGGGCCGTGGCAGCCGAGATGCGTGGTGCGGCGACCCGCCGGGCGGGTAGCGATGCGCCTTTCGACATGCCGGACGACCCGCTCGAGTGAGCCGCGAACTCGTATGGCGATGGTGTTCCGGGCGCTCGGCGAGCACACTGTGGCGGGGGATGGACGCTGCCGTCCGGGACGGACTGGTGACCATCGATGAACTGTGAGTCCGGCGTCGCCCGTGGGCGCCTGTCGTAAAATGGTGGCAGGTGGGTCGAAGACGGTTCGGCCGGTGGGCGGGGTCGTGTCGGTACACCGGGTCTCGGTGCGGGGCAGGGTGTTGCCGCGTCGAGGGGGAGGAAGATGATGAGCGACGAGGGTCGCGAGCCGGGGGCCCGTGCGGAATACGTCCGGGAATTCCGTCGGTTGTACGAGGCGGCCGGGGCGCCGTCGGCGGGGCGGATCTGTACCGAGGTGCCGGGGCTGGCCGCAGAGACGGTGCGGGGGTGGCTGCCGGTCCGCGAGGTGGAGTTGGTGCGGGTGCCGAAGTCCGCGGCGAGCTTCCGGCGGCTGGTGGACCATCTGATCACCCGGGCCCGGCGGCGGGCGAGCGGCGCCGGACCGTCCTATACCGGTCCGGATCGCCAGATGCTGGAGGCATTGCGTAAGCGGGCGATGGGGGAGCCACCGGCGACCCGGACGCCACCGGCGCCGAAGGCGTCGGCGGGGCGGGTGAGCACCGATTCGCAGCTACCGCCGGCGCCGCGCGTGCCGTGGCCCTTCGTCGGCCGGGAGCAGCTGTTGCGCAGCTGCGCCGCCGCGGTCGAGGCAGGCGGTGTGGTGTTGAAAGGGCCGGCCGGCATGGGGAAGACCCGGCTGGCCCGCGCCCTGGCGGAACGGGCGTATGCAGCGGGCACCCGGGTGTGCTGGATCGGCGGCTCACCGGGCGGCCGGCAGATTCCGTTCGGCGCGCTGGTCGCGGTGATGCCGGAGGTGGGCGGGGATGTCGCGCAGGTGGTCCGGGCGGCGCTGGATGTGCTGGGCGCACCCGGTCCGGCCGGTCGGCCGCTGCTGATCGTCGACGATGCGCACCTGCTGGACACGTTGAGCGCCTTCGTGGTTCATCAGCTGGTGGCCCGTGGCCGGGTCGATGCGGTGTTCACGATGCGTACCGGCGAGCGGGCGCCGGACGGGGTGGGCATGTCGATCCGAGCCGGTGCGCTGCACCTGGTCGAGGTCCCGGCCTTGACCGACGCCGATATCGGACAGGTGATCGCCGCGACCACGAATCGGGCGGCCGAACCCGGGTTCGTGAACCGGATCCGGTCCTGTTCCCACGGCAATCCGATGCTGCTGCGGCACGTGCTGGAAAGCGAAGCAGCCGGTTTCCCCGATCTCCGAGTCGCGGAGTTGCGGACGCTGGTCGCCGAGCAACTCGGTACCCGTGTCGAGCGGGAGGCCGATATCGTCGACCTGCTGGCGCTGTGTGAGCCGATCGATCTGCGGGTGCTGTGCCGGGTGGTCGGGTCCAGGACGGTCGAGGCTGCCGAGGCCGCGGGCCTCATCGAGGTTTCGGAACGGTCCGCCCGCACCTGGATCACGCTGGCCCATCCACTGTTCGGTGAGGTCCGGCGCGCGCAGCTGGGGGCGGTGCGCGCCCGCTCGCTGCGCGGGCAACTCGCCGAGGCGGCCGGTGTGCTCGCCGGGCACGAATCCGGGGAGGAGCTGATCCGGCGGGCGGTGCTGCATCTGGAGTCGGACCTGCCGCCGGACCCCGAACTGTTCGTGGAAGCGGCCCGCCGAGCCGGCCGGCGTTTCGATATGCGGCTGGCCGAACGGCTGGCCGGGGCGGTCGCGGGATTCGGCAGCGATGCCCGGCTGGTGCAGGTGATCGCCCTCGGCCTGCAGGGTCGCGGCGCGGACGCCGACCGGGTGATCGGTGCTGCACTGAAGGACGCCGGGCACGAGGTGGAGCGCGCCCAGCTCGCGATCGTGCGGGCATCGGTCAACCTGTGGGAACTCGCGGATCCGGTACAGGCGGCCGCGGTCGTCGCGGCGGCGCGCGACCGGGTCGGTCCCGCCCAGCACGCCGCGCTCGACGCCTGGTACAGCATCTATCTGGCGGGGCGTGGCTCTCCGGCCCGGGGCGCCGAGGTGGCCGAGCAGGCGCTGGCCACCGCGGACCTGCCGGATCTACCGGCGCTCATGGCTACCTGGGGTCTGCTGCTCGGCCGATCCCTGACCGGCGAGGCCGACTCCGTTCTCGATCTGGCCGAGGCCGGCTGCCGCCGACTGCACCGGTCCTTCGAAGCTGCTTTCCTCGTCTTCGAATCGGTGCACTATCTGCTGTGCGCGCTGCGGTGGGCGGGCTATCTGTCCCGGGCGGCGGCACTGGTCGACAAGATGGTGGGCGCCTGCGCGGAAGCACCGCCGTCCGAACGGTCGGTGGCGCTGCTGTCGGTGATTCGCGGGCACCTCGAGGTCGGAGCCGGTGACCTCGACGCGGCTGTTTCGGAGCTGGCTGCCGGACTGACCGCGATGGCGGACGAACACGGCCGCGGCGGGTGGCGGGCGATCGGTCTGCAGGAGTTGGTCACCGCCTCGGCGCTGGTCGGCCGCCCGGTGGAGCCTGGCGTCTGCGCGGAGCTGGAGCGGATCCGGCACCCCGGCTTCCTGTTCCTCGAACCGGAACGGCTGTTGAGCGAGGCATGGACCGCCGCCGCCCGTGGGGACCACGACAGCGCGATGGCCCTCGTCGATCGCGCGACCGAAGCCGCAGGTGCGCTGGATCAACCGGCTGTGGAAGTGGTGACCCGGCACGCGGCGGTCCGGCTGGGCGTGGTCGATGGTGCGGTGCGACTCCGCGAGCTCGCGGTATGCGTGGACGGCCCCAGGCCGGAGGCGGTGGCGGCGCATGCCGAGGCATGGGCGGCCCGGGACGGTGCCGGAGTGGTGGCGGCCGCGCATCGGTTCGAGGCCTTCGGCGATCGGCTGTCCGCTGCGGACGCCCTGGCCCAGGCCGCCCTGGTGTTCGGGAGCCTGGGCGAGGATCGGGCGGCGGATCGGGCCGGGCGGCGAGCGCTGGAACTCGGTGGCTGCGCGGCGACCCCGGCTCTGCAGCGGCTCCGGGCCCTCCGCGAACACGAACCCACCGAACCTTGACAGCTTAGGTAAGCCTGACCTATTCTGACTGCGGCGTTCGGATCGGGACGAGGTCCTGAGGGCTGCAGTCGACCCCTCGATCCCATGCCGCGGCGGGCTCCACCTCCGGGTGGGGCCCGCCGCCTCGTCCGGGTGGTGGTGTAGACCGGACCCATGAGCGAATCGACGCTGTCCCTGGCAGACATGACCCCCGAGCTGATGACCGAGGCCAGCAAGGGCACCTTCACCGATCTGATCGGGCTGCGCTACACCGAGGTCGGCCCGGACCGGGTCCGCGGAGAGTGGGAAGTGCGGCCGCAGCTGTTCCAGCCCGCCGGGATCCAGAACGGCGGCGTGTACTGCACCGTCATCGAAACCCTGGCCAGTGTGGGCGGCGGCATCTGGTTCGGCGAGCGCGGCGCCGTGGTCGGTGTCAACAACAACACCGATTTCCTGCGCGCAGTCAGCGACGGCGTACTGACCGGGGAGGCCACCCCGATCCATCGCGGCGGCACCCAGCAGCTGTGGCAGGTGGTGATCACCGATGCGCAGGGCCGTACCGTCGCCCGCGGACAGGTGCGGCTACAGAATCTACGGCCGCGGAGCTGAGGCGTCCGGCAGCGGGAGCCGCCCCGCCGGCGGGCGCAGGTGGGGCGATCGTGCCAGAATGTTCGCCTGATCGTCCGTTGTCCGTCATCGAGGAGCCACATGCGCCTGTCGCCGCACGAGCAGGAACGGCTGATGCTGAGTTATGCGGCCGAGCTGGCCCGCCGCCGGCAGGCCCGCGGCCTGAAACTCAACCATCCGGAGGCGGTGGCCGTCATCACCGACCACGTCCTGGAAGGAGCGCGGGACGGGCGGACGGTGGCCGAGCTGATGGCGTCCGGCCGCACCGTACTCGGTCGTGACGATGTCCTGGACGGCATCCCCGAGATGATCCACGACGTCCAGGTGGAGGCCACCTTCCCGGACGGCACCAAGCTCGTCACCGTGCACCACCCGATCGGATAGGACCGTCGTGATTCCCGGGGAAATCCTGTGTGCCGAAGGCACCATCGAATTGAACGCCGGTGCGGAGCGGATCGAACTCGACGTCGTGAACACCGGTGACCGGCCCGTGCAGGTGGGCAGCCACGTGCATTTTCCACAGGCGAACGCCGCCCTGGAATTCGACCGGGCCGCCGCGCACGGGCATCGCCTGGACGTGCCGGCGGGCACGGCGGTCCGATTCGAACCGGGGCTGCCGCAGCGGGTCGGACTGGTCCCGCTGGGCGGTGCCCGCGCGGTCTACGGCATCGGCCGCACACCGCCCGGCCTGCTCGATGAGCACTAGCCCGATGCGGCCGATATTCCGCCTGCCCGCCGCCCGCGCCGAGAGGACATCGTGAGCGAACTATCCCGTGCCCGTTATGCCGAGCTGTTCGGGCCCACCACCGGTGACCGCATCCGGCTGGCCGACACCGACCTGCTGATCGAGATCACCGAGGACCGCAGCGGTGGCCCCGGCCGGGCCGGTGACGAGGCGGTGTTCGGCGGCGGCAAGGTACTGCGCGAATCCATGGGCCAGTCGCGGGCCTCCCGCGCCGACGGCACCCCGGACACCGTGATCACCGGCGTGGTGATCGTCGACCACTGGGGCATCATCAAGGCCGATGTCGGGATCCGGGACGGCCGGATCTGCGCGATCGGCAAGGCCGGCAACCCCGACACGATGTCCGGTGTCCATCCGGATCTGGTGGTCGGCCCGGGCACCGAGATCATCGCCGGTAACGGGCGGATCCTCACCGCCGGCGCCATCGACTGCCACGTCCACTTCATCTGCCCGCAGCTGCTGGACGAAGCGATCGGCAGCGGCATCACCACGCTGATCGGCGGCGGCACCGGCCCGGCCGAGGGCAGCAAGGCGACCACGGTGACCCCGGGACCGTGGCATCTGGCCCGCACCCTGGAGGCCCTGGACCACTGGCCGATGAACATCGTGCTGCTCGGGAAGGGCAACACGGTCGGCGCCGACGCCATGTGGGAGCAGCTGCGCGGCGGCGCGGCCGGGCTCAAGCTGCACGAGGACTGGGGCTCGACCCCGGCGGCGATCGACGCCTGCCTCACTGTCGCCGACGCCTCGGGCGCCCAGGTCGCGCTGCATTCGGACACCCTCAACGAGGCGGGATTCGTCGAGGACACCCTGGCCGCCATCGCCGGCCGCGGCATCCACGCCTACCACACCGAAGGCGCCGGTGGCGGGCATGCGCCCGACATCATCACGGTGGCCTCGTACCCGAATGTGCTGCCGAGTTCCACGAACCCGACCCGGCCGCACACCGTGAACACCCTCGACGAGCACCTCGACATGCTCATGGTCTGCCATCACCTGAGCCCGTCGATCCCCGAGGATCTGGCCTTCGCCGAATCCCGCATCCGCCCGTCCACCATCGCCGCCGAAGACCTGCTGCACGATCTGGGCGCCATCTCGATGATCGGCAGCGATTCCCAGGCGATGGGCCGCATCGGTGAGGTGGTGATGCGTACCTGGCAGACGGCGCACATGATGAAACGCCGCCGTGGCGCACTGCCCGGCGACGGCGCCGCCGACAATGCTCGCGTACAGCGCTACATCGCGAAGTACACGATCTGTCCGGCGGTGGCGCACGGCCTGGACGCCGAGGTCGGCTCGGTGGAGGTCGGCAAACTGGCCGATCTGGTGCTGTGGGATCCGGCGTTCTTCGGGGTCCGCCCGCATGCCGTGCTCAAGGGCGGCATGATCGCCTGGGCCGCGATGGGGGACGCCAACGCCTCGATTCCCACCCCGCAGCCGGTGCTGCCCCGGCCCATGTTCGGAGCCGCAGCGCCCGCCGCGGCCGCGACCTCCGTGCACTTCGTCTCCGAACACGCGATCGCCGACGGTCTCGCCGACCGCCTCGACGTGCGCCGGAAACTGGTGCCGGCGAAGAACGTGCGCCGCATCGGCAAGGCCGATATGCCGCACAACGACGCCATGCCGCAGATCGAAGTGGACCCGGACACCTTCACCGTCCGGATCGACGGCGAGGTCTGGGCGGAGGACCCGGCGACGGAACTGCCGATGGCGCAGCGCTACTTCCTGTTCTGAGCAGGTCGCCCGGATCCGATGGAACCGGACGGCGCTGCGGTGCGTCAGTTCTTACGAGGGCGCGGCGATCGGCCGCGGGCATCCGGCACGATGGGAAGGGCACAGGCGCATGGGGAATCCCGACACGGTGAACGTCGATCCCGAGCAGGTGGCGGCACACGCCACCGCGGTGGCGAAGGCACTCGAGGACCTGGCGGACGCGACGGAGGCGGCCGCCTACCTCGCGGGGGCCGACGACGGCTACGGCACCATCGTGCGCCCCTACGCGAATGCCACCCTCGGTGACCTGCACGACCGGATCACCGCCGATCTGACGTCGCTGTCCGCCATCACCGAACCGCTGCCCGGCAACCTGCGGAAGGTGGCGGCGGCCTTCGCCGATCGCGATACCGGCTGGGCCGGCGCGATCCGGGACCGGGTCGCCGATGTGGACGGGGTGGCGTGATGGCCTTCGACGATGCCGCCCGGCCCGAAGGCAACGACCTGCTCGAGGACGGGGTCGACCACCGCGACGAGTACTACACCGAGGACGGTATCCCGTTCCTGCGCAATGTGGGCGTGCCGTCCGGCGGCGACGAGAAGAACGACCCCGATGCCGGAATCCTGAAGGGCACCCTCGCCGGCGACGGCTACGAGGCCGCGATGGGGCTGGGCAAGGCCTTCGGCGGGGACGGTTCGATGCAGGACCGGTACAGCGCGGTGAAGGACGCGTGGTCGGCCGGTTCGGCGGTGGTCGACGCCGGGAAGATGGGGCTGGCGATCGCCAAGGGCGTGCCGCTGGCCAAGTTCGATCCGTTCAATCTCCTCGGCAGCCAGCTGATGTCGTGGATGCTCGAACACGTCGAACCGCTGCGCAAGACCCTCGACTCGTTGACCGGCAACCCGGATATGGTCAAAGCCTACTCGGACTCCTGGACCAAGATCTCCGAGGCGCTGGACGACTGCGCGAAGGCGTGGCGCGACGCGGTGTACAGCGAGACGGCCGACTGGCTCGGCGCGACCGCCTCGGCCTACCGAGGGCGCGCCGACGAATTGATAGGCCAGGTCACCGAACAGGCCGGGCTCGCCGATGTGCTCAGCAAGGTGAACGAGGGGCTCGCGGGCATCGTCGAATCGGTGCGCACGGTGGTCACCGACATCCTCACCAATCTCGCGGGCATCCTTGCCGAGATAACGGCCCTGTTGATCGCCTCCGCGGGCACCGCCACACCCGCGCTGATCGCCCGGGCGGTGTTCGGCATCTCGACTGCCACCATGTCGGTCTCACAGACCCTGATGGAGATGGCCGATCAGATTGTCGGCCTGCAGGCCCTGATGAAGCAAGCGATGTCGGTGATCGGCAAGGCCACCGAGATCGAAACAACGGTGGCGACCGCCTGAGCCGCGCACTGGGTCAGGCAGGCGGACCGACGTATCAGCCGGGCCGCCTGGACCGCCGCGGTGGAGCTGAGCGTGCGGGCACCCGTACTGGTGGCCGCGGCATTCGGGGCGCCGACCGACGCCGTCCGTCGACGAAAGCCACTAGGGTGCAGCCGAGCTGCGGGCGGTCACGCCCGCGCGGTGGCGGAGGGTGGTGCTGCGCGGTGGCGGAGGGTGGTGCTGCGCGGTGGCGGAGGGTGGTGCTGCGCGGTGGCGGAGGGTGGTGCTGCGCGGTGGCGGAGGGTGGTGCTGCGCGGTGGCGGAGGGTGGTGCTGCGCGGTGGCGGAGGGTGGTGCTGCGCGGTGGCGGAGGGTGGTGCTGCGCGGTGGCGGAGGGTGGTGCTGCGCGGTGGCGGAGGGTGGTGCTGCGCGGTGGCGGAGGGTGGTGCTGCGCGGTGGCGGAGGGTGGTGCTGCGCGGTGGCGGAGGGTGGCGCTGCCAGGGTTCAGCGGGCGCCCGCCGTGATGAGGACTTTTCCGGTCCGACCGGATGTTTCGGCGGCCGTCACAGCCTCGGCGATCCGGTCGAACGGATATTCGGCGGCGACTGCGGGGCGCAGGGTGCCGTCGGCGGCCAGGCCGACCAGTTCGGTGATGAGCGCACGCCGGGTGTTCGCATCGAGTTCGGCGGCGTGCTGCTGGCCCCAGAAGCCACGGACGACGGCCTGTTTGAAAATGACGGCGCCGCTGTCGAGCCGCAGTGGCGCACCGGACATCGCGCCGAAGCTGATCAGCTGGCCGCGCGGGGCGAGCAGGCGCAGCAGATCACCGGCGGCGCTGCCGGCGACCTGGTCGACCGCCCGCACGATCGGCGCGCCGCCGGTGGCTTCGGCGGCCCGGTCCGGCCAGTCCTCGGCCGAGGTGTCCAGCACCGGGCCGAACCCCAGATCATGGAGCGCACGAACGGAATCGGCCCGGCGGACCAGGCTGAGCACTTGGACGCCGCGCCGCGCCGCGAACAGGTTCAGCAGGCGGCCCACCGCACCGTCGGCGGCGTTCACCACGATCCACTCGCCGCGGCCCACTCCGAGTTCGTCCAGCAGCATGAGCGTGGACAGTGGCATCGCGAGCAGCTGGCAGGCCACCTCGTCCGGCACCGTCGCCGGGATCGGCACCACTTGATCGGCGCGGGCGAGAAAGCTGTCGGCCCAGGTACTGCGGGCGCCCGACACCGCGACGCGATCGCCGACGGCGACCCCGGTGACTCCGGCCCCGACGGCATCGATCGTCCCCGACGCCTCGGTGCCCGGCACCGCAGGCAGCTCCGGACGGAACCCGTACACGCCGCGCACGATCGCCAGATCGTGATTGTGGATCGGCGACAACGCCGTAGCGATCCGCACCTCGCCCGGACCCGGCTCGGGGACCGGTCGCTCGCCCGGCCGGAGCACCTCCGCCGGTTCACCGAAACGTTCCATCACCACTGCCCGCATCGTGGCCTCCTGACCTGGTGGGACCTCGTCGATGTCGCCGGCACCCGCGGTACCGCGGCGTCAGTGTCGCATCGGCCGCGGCCCGGTGGTGGGACAACCCGCCGGGCGACGGCACACTCACCGGGGCGGGTGCGGTGGCACACTGCAGACATGACGAGCGACGAGTGGGCCGAGGTCGACCACTATCTGGTGGACACCCTGATCGGTTCGGAAGGTGCCGACGCGCTGGCCGCCAATACGGCGGCCGGGCTGCCTGCGATCGACGTGTCTGCACCTCAGGGCAAGTTTCTCAACCTCCTGGCCCGGACGGCCGGCGCCCGCCGGGTACTGGAGATCGGCACCCTCGGCGGGTACAGCACCGAATGGCTGGCCCGGGCGGTGGGCCCGGCCGGCCGGGTGGTGACCCTGGAATTCGAACCTCGGCATGCGCAGGTGGCCCGGGCCAATCTGGACCGGGCCGGTGTGGGGGACCGGGTCGAGATCCGGGTCGGTGCGGCGCTGGACACCCTGCCGCAGGTCGCCGAGGACGCAGGCGAACCGTTCGACCTGGTGTTCATCGACGCCGACAAGGTGAACAACAGCCACTACGTGCAGTGGGCGCTGCGCCTGACCCGCCCGGGCTCGGTGATCATCGTCGACAACGTGGTGCGTGCCGGCGCCCTCGCCGACGAACGGACCGACGACCCGGCCGCCCGCGCGGGCCGCGACCTCGTCGAGATGCTCGCCGCCGAACCGGCCCTGGACGCCACGGTCGTCCAGACCGTGGGTGCCAAGGGCTGGGACGGCTTCGCCTACGCGGTGGTGAACTGACCGGCGGTCATCGGGGCAATCCGGTCAGTTCTTCCTGCAGCAACTCCAGGCCCTCGACGGCGACCGGACTCGGTCCGGCGTAGCCGAACGGGACGGCGATGACACGTTCGTCCGCGATCGCGGACACCTCGGCCAGACCGGGCCGCCGCGCCAGGGCCTTGGTGGTTTCCTCGGGGGTCTGTTCCCGTTGCAGCAGCAGGACGATCACCTCCGGATCGCGGGCGATCAGTTCCTCGGCGTTGATTTCCAGCAACCGCTGTTCCTGGTCGCCGAAAACGTTGTCCAGGCCGAGTGCCTGTAGTTGGTGGTGGGCGGTGCTTGCGGTGCCGTAGGCCTTCAGGGTGCTGCCGTCCGGGGAAAGGATCAGGGTGGCGGCGCGCCGCCGGACACCGGCGGCCTCGCCTACGGCGGTGACCCGTTCCCGGAGCGACTGCACCTCGACGCGGGCGGCGTCCGCGGTGCCGAACAGCCGTCCGTAGAGTTCGACGTCGGCGAACACGTCCTCGAAGCTGCCCTGGGCGTCGGGGCAGTAGCCGCGGGTAACCAGCTGCTGGATCCCGACGGCGGCCAGGTCGGCGTGGTCGACGGTGGTCGAGGCGAAGGTGACGACCACGTCCGGACTGCGGGCGATGATCTCCTCCCGGTTCAGTTCCGCAGTGGGCGAGACCTGTTCGGCGCCGGCCAGGTCGTCGCCGTACTCACCCGGGAACGGGGAGGCCTCGTAGCTGCGGGTGACCACCCGGTCACCGGCACCGGCGGCGGCGATGATCGGCGCAGCCACCGAACCGGCGGTGAGCGCGCGCTGCGGTGGTTCGGTGAAGGTCACCGAACGGCCGCAGCTGTCGACCGTCAACGGAAAGCCCGGTGCGGCCGCAGCGGTGTCGGCGTCGGAATCGGCGGTGCCGCAGGCCGTCAGCGCGCCGGCCGCCAGCGCGGTCACGGGCAGGACGAACAGCCGGGAGAATCGGATGGACATGGGTTCCTCTCATCGATGGAGCTATTCGGCGCCGCTGCGGTAGCGGCGCACGAGGACGAGCAGCAGGGGAGCGCCCACCGCGGCGGTGACGATCCCCAGCGGCAGGTCGGTGGGGGCGAACACGGTGCGGGCGAAGGCATCCGCGACGACCAGGAAGATCGCGCCGAGCAGCGCCGCGACGGGCAACAGCCGCCGATGCCCGGTGCCGACGGCGAGCCGGGCCACATGCGGCACCACCAGGCCGACGAAGCCGATCGCCCCGGCCACCGAGATCACCGTCCCGACCACGAGAGCGACCAGCACCAGCGCGACCAGGCGCACCCGCCCCGGTGCGAAACCGAGTGTGCGGGCCGTATCGTCGCCGGCGGCGAGGGTGTCGAACCGGGTCGCCATCGCCAGCAGCGCGATCAGGCACACCAGAACCACGACCGCGGTGGTGGCGACCGCGCTCCAACGCGCCGCACCCAGCGACCCCAGCAGCCAGAACATCACGGCGCGGGCACCTTCGGGCGAATCGGAGGCGAAGACCAGGAAGCTGGTCGCCGCCGAGAACACGTACCCGACGGTCACCCCGGCCAGCAGCATCCGCAGTGCGGTCATCCGACCGTTGATCCGGGCGACGGCGAACAGCAACGCGGTGGCGGCGGCCGCTCCGAGGAAGGCCGACACCGTGAGTGCGGCCGCCGACGCGGCGGTGGTGACGGCGAACAGCAGATAGGCGGCGGCGCCGGTGGAGGCTCCGGAGGTGACGCCGAGAATGTGCGGATCGGCCAGGACATTGCGGATCACGGTCTGCAGCACCGCGCCGGCGACGGCCAGCGCCGCGCCGGTGAGCGCACCGAGCAGCACCCGGGGCGCCCGGACCTGCCAGACGATGGCGTCCTGCGCAGTCGTCCAGTCACCCACCGCAGGCAGCCCCGTCGTGTGGTGGGCGACGATGCGGGCCACCGTACCGGGCGGCACCCCGACCGGCCCGATCCCGGCGGCGACCACGACGACCAGGAGCGTGCCGGCGGTCAGCGCTGCGGTCCAGTACAAGCCGGTTCGGCGGTGCCGGTCGCGGTCCAGATCGTCGGGTGCGGCTGCAGCGCTGCCGTTGGGGATGTCGAGTGTCATGCGTAGGTTTCCGTTTCATCGGACCGGTCGCCGGTGCGGTCCGATTGCGGCCCGAACAGCAACTGGGTGGCGCCGAAGACGGTGGCGCGCTGCACGCGCACCCGATAGACGGGTTCGAGGATCTCGGGAGTGAGCACTTCAGCGACCGGTCCGGCCGCGGCGACGCGGCCGCCGTGCAGCAGCACCAAGCGGTCGCAGTACCGGGCGGCGAGGTTCAGCTCGTGCAGAACGACCACCGTGGTGACGGTGAGTTCCCGTACCAGCCCCAGGAGTTCGTGCTGATAGTGCACGTCCAGATGGTTGGTGGGTTCGTCCAGCAGCAGATGGTCGGCCTGCTGGGTGAGCGCCCGGGCGATCAGCACCCGCTGCCGCTCACCGCCGGACAGCGAGGCGAAATCGCGGTCGGCCAGGTCCCGGGCGCCGACCCGGTGCAGTGCGGCGGCCGCGAGCATCCGGTCGGTGCGCGAATACCCTTGGAATGCACCGGCCCAGGGCGCGCGGCCGAGCAGCACCATATCGGTGACCGTGATCGGGGTGTCGGCGGGAGTTTCCTGGGTGACCACTGCGAGCCGGGCGGCGCGCTGCCGGCCGCGCAGCGCCGACACCGGGGTGCCGTCGATCGACACCGACCCGGTGACCGGGGTGAGTGCCCGATGGATCACCCGCAGCAGTGTCGACTTCCCGGATCCGTTCGGGCCGATCAGTCCGAGAGTTTCACCCGCCCGCACGGTCAGGCCGATCCCGGACAGCACCAGCTCGCCCCCGTATCCGACGGAGACGTCGTCGACGGCAATCATCGGCGGACCTCCGGCGGTGGTGCGGCGTCGGCGGCAGCCGGAGCGCCGGTGACCGCAGGCAGTCCCGGCGGTCCCGATGCGGTTCGGGGAGTTCCGGCCGGGTCGGCGTCCCGACGGGTCGGCGTGGGGCGGTCGGCCGCCGTCGTCCGGCGTTCCTCCCGGCGAGCGGCGAGTGCGGCCGGTGCGCGGACACCGGATCGAACGGATCCACCGGCGGGCCGCGCCGGGCCGGGACGCGGACCCGCACCTGCGGTGGTCCGGGTGCGCAGGACACTGACCGACTGGGCGAAGGTCGCGACGGCGGCATGGGCCGCGGCGAGTTTGGCGGAGTATTCCGGATCCCGGTCGTCCAGCAGGATGCCCGTGGTGGTGCCGCTGTGCGCGACCAGCACACCTGCTGCGCCGAGTTCGTTCACTGCGGCACGCACCGCCGGTAGATGCGGTCGTGGCCGCAGTACCGAGTTCAGTTCCGCGCTGCGGGTGGCCACCGCACCGATCCCGGCGCTGTCGCCCAGTGCGATCGCGGTCCGCAGCCGGTCCAGCAGCCGAGCGTACTCGACGCGATCCACAGCGTCGAAGGGCTTGTGCAGCCGGTTGAAATCGACCGTGTCGACGCTGCCGCCCTCGTCGCCCAGCACGATCGTCATCGGCGGGAGGGAGCCGAGCCGGTCCAGCAACCGCACCTCGCGATGGCAGAACGCCACCGCATCCGGGTACATGACGCCATCGGACGGCTCGATCCGGCGCAGTTCGTCCTCGATCTCCGCGGCGGTGATCGGGCGGCCCGCCGCGTCGGCGACGGCCCGCGCGGTGGCCACCAGGTCCGCGGTGGAACTGGCGAGGCCTTTTCCCTCGGCCAATTCGCTGTGGACGGTCAGCAGGCCCCCGCACGCCCCGTCGAGCATGGCTTCGGCCAGGCGCCGCGCCTTGGTCTTGTGCGCCGGGATCACCCGGATCCGGTGGCCCGGCCCGGGATCGAACACCACGGTGGCGCCGTGCCGGATGGGGCAGGTGACGAGGAAGTCCCGCCGGTCGGGCAGTACGCCCTGCAGGAGTTCTCCGCAGCTGCCGAAGGCGGTGCCGAGTCCCGTTCTCATGGCTGTCTCCGTCCGCGTGCGGCCGGTGCGGCCCGGTCCTCGGTATCGGCCGGGCCCGGCAGGAGGCCGCGCCGGTGCAGGACCGCGACCGCACCCGCCGCAGCGAAACCGACCGCGGCGCACAGCAGCGCCGGTGCCCAGGACAGCCGCCCGGTGTGATCGACGATCGCGCCGGCTGCCACGGTGAGCCCGACCGTGGTGAGCCCGGCGACGAGATAGAAACCGCCGTAGTAGGTGCCGGTGAGGTGCGGTCCGCCGAACCGTGGCACGGCCTCGTTGACGAACGGCTGCGCCGTCATCGTCCCGATCGCCAGCACCACCGTGGCGGCGAGGACCGGCAGCACCCGGATCGCGGTCGCGGCAGGTGAACCGGGATCCGCGAGCGTCGCCAGCGGTGCGGTGAGCGGTGGAATCAGGAAGGCGGCACCTGCCAGCGCCGGCCCGAGGATCAGTGCCGGACCACGATCGGTGCGGCGGCTCGCGACTGCGGTGATGCGGACCTGCAGGAGTAGGAAGCCGATCGTCTCGGTGACGAACATGGCCGCCACCGCCGCCGCGCCGTACCCACCGGCGAGCTGCTGGATCTGCAAGGTGAACAGGAAGTAGAGCTGCATCTGCAGGGCGAGCAGCGGCGCCAGCGCCAGGACGAAGGCGTGGAATCGCCGGTCGCGCACCAGCCGCGCGATATCGGTGCCCACTCCGGCCCCGGTGCGGGTCACTTCGCGGGCCGGAAGCAGCAGGAACTGGATCAGTGCGAGCCCGGCGAAGATCGCCGCCGCCACCACCGCGGTCATCCGGAACCCGATGGCCACCAGCACGGTGCCGAGGATCGGACCCAGCGCGGACCCCAGGTTCGCGGCGACGTTGAACAGGGCGAACGCCTCGGCGGTCCGGGGCGCGGCGGCGTGCGCGAGATAGGCCCGCACCGCCGGATTGAACAGTGCCCCGGCGAATCCAGTGAGCGCGGCTGCGGCCAGCACCACCGGGACCGAATCGCCGAGGGCGAACAAGGCGAACCCGGCGGCCCGCACGGCCAGCCCGACGACGATCACGCCGCGTGCCCCGAGCCGGTCGGCGAGTACCCCGCCGACCAGGAACAGCCCTTGCTGGCCGAGATTGCGGATGCTGAGCACCACGCCCACCACCGCGGCGGTGAGCCCGATATCGGTCAGCAGATAGTCGGCCAGGAACGGAATCAGCAGGTAGAACCCGACGCCGCCGGCGAAATGGTTGATCAGCAGCAGGCGAACCGGCAGTGGGAAGCTGCGGAACGAGGCTACGGTGCGCATACCGGGCCCTCTCGTCGGGCAGGATCACGGACGACGGTGCAGCGCGCCCAGCCGTGCACCTCACGGCCTTCGGGGTCGTCGAGCAGTTGTGGTTCGCGTGCCGGTGCGGTGAGCAGTCCGCGATCGTGGCACCAGGTGTCGTCGAATACGGTGCGTAGATAGCGATGCGGCCCATCCGGGAACACGGTGAGCACCTGCGCGTCCGGTTCGCGGGTGGCCGCCCAGCCGGCAACGAGGGCGGCGGCGCCGGTGCTCCACCCGCCGGTGGGCGCGGCGGCCGCGGCGAGCCGGCGGCAGGCCGCGACCGCTTCGGCCGCACCCACCCAATGCACCTCGTCGTAGTCGGCGTAGACCACGTTGCGCGGCAGGATGCTGCTGCCGAGTCCGCGCATCAGCCGGGGCCGGTCGGGCTGCCCAAAGATCCGGGAGCCCACCGCGTCCACCCCGATCACCCGCAGTTGCGGCCACTGGCGCCGCAACACCCGGGCCAGCCCCGCGCAGTGTCCGCCGGAACCGACGCTGGCGACGAGGATGTCGACCCGGGACAGCCGGTTCAGGATCTCCGCCGCCATCCCCGCATACCCTGCGGCGTTGTCCGGATTGTCGTACTGACGTGGCCAGTAGGCGCCGGGTGTGCCGGCGAGCAGCGTGGACAGGCGGTCGAGCCGGGCGCGTTGCCAGCCGCCGACCGGATCCGGATGTTCGACGACCTCGAGACGTGCCCCGTAGGCGCAGAGCAGGGTGCGCATCTCGGGTTCGAGTTCGTCGTCTACGACGAGGATCACCGGATGCCCGAGCGCTCGAGCAGTGATGGTCAAACCCAGTCCCAAAGTACCGCTGGTGGATTCGATCACGGGTGCGCCCGGGGCGAGGTCGCCGCGCGCCGCGGCGGCGGTGAGCATCCCGGCGGCGGCGCGAGCCTTCATACCACCGAACCCACTCGCCTCGATCTTGGCCCAGTACCCGGCGTCGCCGACGCTGATCCGGGCCAGCGGAGTGTTGCCGATGAGGTCGCCGATCGGTGCCGGCGCCGTCCGGGGCGTCATATCTCCTCCCGGGGTGCTCGATAGTGGTACAGCGTGCTCGACTCGCCGTGCAGGGAGAAGAACGGATACGGCTCGGCGGATACCGCGGTGAGTCCGGCTCGGCCGAGTAGCCAGGGCAGGACTGCGCTGCCGGTCTGGGCGAACGCCACCGCCGGAATTCTCCGGTCGCGGGCGGTGGCCAGCAGTCCGTCGAAACTGCCGTTGCCCAGCGTCATTCCGGTCACCAGCAGGGCATCACAGTCGGCGAGCGCGGCCTGGGCATCGGTGTGCACCGGCTCCTGCCACCGGGTCACACCGCCGAGCAGATCGCAGGGCAGGTAGCCGGTGCCACGATCACGGAGCGCGGCCAGCAGCGAATCGACCACCCCGACCACCGCGACCCGGTGCACCGGGGCCGGTAGCAGGGCCACGACCGACCGGGCGCGCTGCCGGGATTTCGCCCCCGAATCACCGCCGGTCAGCCGGACCGGGGTGGCGCGATGGCCGCCCGCCGCCGGATGCGGTGCCTGCTGCATCAGGTAGGCGTCCAGTGCGGCGATCCGCACCGCGCCACGTGGGTGCCCGAGCAGGTCGGCCACCGTGGCGCCGACACATTCGTCGATGATATCGGCGAAGGCGTCGGCTTCGGCCGGTTCGATCGCACAGGATCCGACGGCCGCTCCCACGCGGATACCGAGCACGAGATTGCGGTAGCCGGTGCGCTGTCCGTGGTGCCGCGTCCCGTAGGCGGTGAGGAAGGCGTTCGAGACCTTCATCCTGTCCGGGGCGGGGCCGAGTGCCCCGGCTGCGGCACGTTCGGCCAGGTCGGCCGAATCGGCCGGGCGAATCGGATCGGCTCCGACGCAATGTTGTGTCCCGGCACCGGAAGTCCTGTCCGGTGCCGAGGGGAGCGCCGGCCTCATGCGGCTTCCTCGTCAGAGACCTGGAACCGCAGCCCGGCGATCAGGTCGGCGGCGAGGTCCCCGGCGGCGCCGGGTTCGGGATGGGTGACGAGAACGTGCCCCAGGTAGGAGTTGTTGTTCCGGGCCGGTTGCAGCACCCGGCCGGGGGACGGTAAATCGTAGTCGGCGATCCGGGGATCGTCGGACCAGCGTTGCGCACCCGTCACACCGGTGAGCACCCCGTCGCGGTCCGGCACCGCGAAAGCGACGGCAGCGCTGCCGACTCCGGTCTCGGCGCGGGCCGGCACCGGGGCGCGGCCGAGCGCGAGGTCGACGGCGGTGCCCGGCAGGTCGATGCCGGTGACCCGGCGAACGAGTTCGGTGATCCGGTTCCCGCCGGGTCGTGGGTTCACTTCGATCAGCCGTGGCCCGTCGGCGGTGAGCATGATCTCGGTATGGGTGACCACTTCGTCGAGTCCGAGCGCGGTGATCGCGGCGACCGCGACCTCGGTGAGCGAGGCCGTGGACCGGGCGTCCAGGGCGGCCGGGAACATGTGCCCGGCCTCGATGAAGTGCGTTTCGCCGATCACCCGCTTGTCGGTGCAGCCGACGACGGTGGTCCGGCCGCCGGTGGTCACCGCTTCGACACTGAATTCCGTGCCCTGCAAACACTCCTCCACGAGGACCTCGGGTCGGCGCCGCTGCCCACGGGCATTGACCGGGAACTCGGCGATGTCACGCAATGCTGCCCGGAGTTGCTGGGCATCCGCGGCCCGGCGCACGAACATGCCGCCGCACAGGTCCACCGGTTTGACCACCACCGGATAGCCGATCCGGGCGGCGTGCGCGAGCGCTTCGGTGGCGCCGGCCGCCAAGCCGAACCGGGGCTGCGGTACGCCGGCTGCGGCGGCGGCCTGCCTGGTGCGGGCCTTGTCGCAGGTCGTCCGGATCGGGTCACGGCCGGGACCGGGCAGGTCGAGGTCGGCGGCGATCGTTGCGACCGCCGGCAGGTAGTAGTCGCAGGAGGAGATCACCCCGTCGAAACCGAAGGCGGCGTGCAGCTTCCGGACGATCGGCAGCAGTTCCGGTTCGTCGTTGGTTTCGGCGGTGACGATATTCGTCGCGGCGAGCAGCGGATGCGTGCTGCCGCCGGACCGCAGATAGTGGGTGAGATCCCTGGTGACGAGGGTGAATCGAGCACCCCGGGCGGCGATCGCCCGGGGCAGCAGGGTGCTCATCGAGCCGACCCAGCTCTCGAGCATGAGCAGGTGTGCCACACGACCTCCTGGCCGATAGGTTGGGGGAAGGGCAGTGCCGTCGGGCGGTCAGCCGATGCTGAACGGCTGTCCCCAGAGGGTGACCTTGCCGGTCACGGTGTCGGTGCTGACCTTGACGGTGACGAAGGCACGGGCCTGCGCGTAGCCGGCGCAGCCGGACAGGCCGATGGTGCTGTCGGCCCAGGTCACCGAGCCGCTGGTGCCCTCGAACGAGTTGGCTTTCTTGTGCGACTCGGCGCCGTAGCCGTCGGGCTTCTCCAAGTCCAGGAGATGGAACGAAGTGGCCTGCCCCGGGCCGAGACTCAGATTCGCGCCGCCGTCTGCGGCGGCCGTACCGCTGTTCTGGCCGGCTTTGCCCGACAGACCGCCGGACATGCCGCCGCCGCTGATGTTCACCTGGCAGCCGACGATGTAGCCGGGTGTGATGGAGCCGCCGTCGGCGCCGGGGCCGGTGAGGCGGACCCGGGCGCTGCCGGAGACCCAGGCATTGCGGTGCACGGGGGTGGCGCCCATCGATGGGCTGATGGTGGCCGATTCGCCGGTCAGTTCGACAGTGACGACCGTGCCGTCGGCCAGGGTCTCGGTGATCGACCCGCCCGGCAGCGGGACGACGGTGTCGGCGTGCGCGATGCCGGCGGGGGCCAGGGTGAGTGCGGCGGCGACGGCCAGGCAGGGCACGGTGACGGGGTGGTTCATGTTCGGTACCTCACGGGGTCGGACGGAATGCACAGCGGGGGAGGGTGACCGGTTCAGCCGATGCTGAACGGCATCCCGTAGAGGGAGGTCTTGGAGTAGTGGTCGCCGACGATCTCGACGACGGTGTAGGAGCGGGCCTGGGCGTACCCGGCGCACCCCTGGACCTGCAGTTCGATGTCGCGGTACTGGACCGTGTACGTGCCTGGTTCGGTGATGTTGCGACCGCCGATGCCGACGAACTTCACTTCGCCCGGCCCGAGCCGCACGCCGACGGCACTGCCCGCGGACGCACCGCTGGTGCTCACCCCGACGTCGACGCCCGCCGAGAAGGCATCGTCGGCGAGCGATACCTGGCAGCCGACCAGGTATCCGGTGTTGATCCGGGACCGGCCGGCCGTGGACGAGTTGTTGGTGCCCGGGTCCCCGGTTGCGCCGCTCTGTGGCCGCGATTCACCGGCCGGGGTGGCGAGGACCTCGGCGGTCGCCCGGCCGGAGACCCAGGCCACGCGTCCGGTGCCGTTCGCCGCCAGGGAGGGCGAGATGAGCGCGCTACCGCCGGTGTGGGTGATCGTCACCCCGGGGCCGTGCCGCTGGCCGTCCGGGAGGGGTACGGCGGTATCCGCGTGCACCGGTCCGGCGGTGACCATGCCCAGCGCGGCGGTGGCAAGGACGGCGGCGCCGAGGTTTCGGCGGCCTGGGAACGACATCATCTCTCACACCCTCATCGAAGTGAACAGTGCGCCGCGGCAAGCGAATTGCCGGGCAGATGGCCGTCGGACCCACAGTCCGAATCGACCGGATTCCACCTTAATGGAAATGAATGTCATTAGTAAAATGCCGGTTGTGGCAGGGCGGAGCGGATCGCCGTAGCTTCGGGCTATGACCGAACCGTCCGGACTGCTCAATGTGGTCGATATCGAGGCGACCTGCTGGCGCGGTGAACCGCCACCGGGTCAGGTGAGTGAGATCATCGAGATCGGGCTGACCGTCGTCGATCTCGAGGCGCGGACCCGGCTGGGCCGGCACGGCATCCTGGTCCGCCCGGCTCGTTCCGCGGTCGGTGAGTTCTGCACCGAACTGACCGGGCTCACGCCGGAACAGGTCGAGACCGGCGTCGATTTCGCCACGGCCTGCCGGTGGCTGGTCGCCGAGCAGGACGCCGTCGGGCGGCCGTGGGCGAGCTGGGGTGATTACGACCGCAAGCAGTTCCGCGCCCAGTGCCGGGCAACCGGTGTCGGCTACCCGTTCGGCGGAGCGCACACCAATGCCAAACGTCTGTTCGCGGAGGCGTACCGGCTGCGCCGGCCGCAGGGGATGGCCGGTGCACTCCAGATCGCCGAGCTACCGCTGGAGGGGCGGCATCACCGAGGTGTCGACGATGCCTGGAACATCGCCGCACTGGTGCTGAACCTCGTCGGTCTCGGCGCCTGGCGGGCCGATACCGACTGAACCGGCTGTCGCCGCCGGCGCGGGGCCCGTGCCGGGCCGGTTGTCCGCTACAGCCCGGCGCGGGCGGCGAAACCGTCGCACAGGGCGTCGATCCCCTGGAACAGCAGTTCTTCGGAGGTGAGGCCGGTGGTGCCGGCGCCGTCGAGTTCGGTGAGCGCCGGCGGGACGGGGTGCTGCCACCGTCCGTCCAGAATGTCGCGCAGGCCGTTGGTGTCGTCGGCCGGGGAGTGGCCGAGCAGTGCGCCGCTGACATCGGGGAGGGTGGCGCCGGAGATGTGATTCCATACGGTGAAGGCCATGGCGGTGGCCTCCCGGGTGGTCACCCCGAGTTCCCGTAAGCCTTCGACGAGCCAGGCCAGGCAGGCGATGCTCTGCGGGCCGAAGCTGTAGCGCGGGGTGGCAAAGGCGAACAGCACCCACGGGTGCTGCCGATACAGGTGCCAGTCGATCTCGGCGGCGATGCGCACCCGATCGCGCCAGGTCCACCCCCGGCCGGTCGGGTCCGGGTAGGGGTAGCGCCCGGCCACCTCGTCGGTCATCGCCGCGATCAGCTCGTCCTTGCCGGCGACGTGCCGGTACAGCGACATTGCACCGACGCCGAGCCGGTCGGCGATCCGCCGCATCGACAGGGCGCCGAGCCCGTCGGCATCGGCGATCACGATGGCGGCGTCGATGATCGCCGCTCGTGTCAGTTTTTCCGGCTTGTCCACGGCTGCGGTGGCCTTCGTCTCAGTCATCCTATGACTCGCTTCCCGTTCGGAGACCGATTGCGTACACTGTACCCATCGTCCGATGCGTACGGTGTACGCATTCATGTCTGGAGAGGGAACAATGACGAACCTCGGGTCGGTCACCCCGGCGACGAGCAACCGCGCCTGGTGGGGCCTCGGCGTGCTGGTGCTGCCGGTCCTGCTGGTGTCGATGGACATCTCGGTGCTGTTCCTCGCGATGCCGAGGCTCACCGCGGACCTGGACCCATCCGCCGCCCAGCAGCTCTGGATCCTCGACATCTACGGGTTCATGCTCGCCGGCCTGCTCATCACCATGGGCAACCTCGGTGACCGGATCGGCCGCCGGCGCATCCTGCTGATCGGGGCCACCGTATTCGGCATCGCCTCGGTGCTGGCCGCGTTCGCGCCGAGCTCCGCGGTGCTGATCGCCGCCCGTGCGCTGATGGGTATCGGTGGCGCGACGCTGCTGCCGTCCAGTCTGGCGCTACTGTCGGCCCTGTTCCCGGACATGCGCAAACGAGGCGTGGCCATCGGCATCTGGACCGCGTTCTTCGCCGGCGGTGCCGCGCTCGGCCCGATCATCGGCGGCATACTGCTGCACCACTTCTGGTGGGGTGCGGTGTTCCTGATCAACATCCCGGTACTGCTGGTGCTGTTGCTCGCCGCGCCGGTGCTGGTCCCCGAACACCGCTCCGCCGAACTCGGGCCCCTGGACCTGGTCAGCGTACTCCTGTCGATCGGCGGCATCCTGCCGGTGATCTACGGCATCCAGCACTTCGCGGCCGACGGCTACGACCCGCTCACCGCGGGCATCACGCTGCTCGGTGTGCTCGGCCTGGTGCTGTTCGTCCGACGGCAGCGGCAGCTGAGCACGCCGCTGATGGATCTGAGCCTGTTCGCCCGGCCGATGTTCCGCACTGCGATCGGGGCGAGTACCGCCGGGAGCATGTCCCTGGCCGCGGTGGGCTATCTGACCAGTATCTATCTGCAGACCGTCACCGGTCGTGATGCGCTGCAGGCCGCGTTCCTCGGTATTCCGATGGCTGCGACGTTGTTCGCTTCCTCCATCGGCGGGGCCCGATTCGGTGCGGCACTCGGTGTCCGGCGGGCCTTCGCCCTGGCTCTGGCGCTGTCGGGTGTCGGCAACCTGATGCTGCTCGGGCTCGGCGTCGACGGTGGACTGGCCTGGTACCTGACCGGTTCGGCGCTGGCCGGCGTCGGCTACGGCATCTCGTTCACCCTGGTGTCCGAAGTCGCCGTCGCATCGGTGCCCGCGGAACGCGCCGGATCGGCCGCGGGCATCTCGGAGACGAGCTTCGAACTCGGCAACGCCCTCGGCCTGGCCCTGCTCGGTTCGCTCGCGACCCTGGTGTTCCGCACCGGTGGCGACTACGGCGCCACCCTCGGCGAAACCGTCGCGCACGCCGGTACCGATACCGAACTGATCGCGGCAGCTCAGGGCTCCTTCGTCACCGGAATGCATGTCGCCATGGCGGTCGGCGGCCTCATCCTGCTGGCCGTGGCCGCCCTCGCCTGGTTCGCACCGCGCGGTGGCGACCACCGGGACCCGGTTCCCGGGGCACCGGTCGACCCGATCCGCGAGCCGGTCGACACCCGGTAGCGGCTCCTGGCCGGGAGCTGGGCCGGGGGAGGAGGCCCCGGCTGGGACCCGGACCCGGGGAGGTGAGCCGGCCGGAACCCGGACCCGAGGAGGCGGCCCGGCCGGGGCCTGGGCGTGGGAGGCGACCCGTCCCGGGGGACGGGCAGTGGGAGGGCCTGGCCGGGACCCGCGCACCGGGCGGCCACCCGGCCGCGACCTGGACAGCAGGAGGCGAACCCGGCCGGTGGGCACTGCCCGGCGGCCGGACCCGGACGCTGGGCCGGTCCGGCCCGGTATTGCTTCCGGTTCGGTGGCTGTGCCGTGCCGAGGTCTGGGCTGTTCGCACAGAAGCGACGCGAGACCGCCGATCCTGGGTGTATCTCTGCCGATTCTGTGCGAACAGCGCAGGTCGGGATCGAGGCCGAGCAAAGTCGCCGCCGAGGGGTGCTCGCCGGCTGATGTCGTCCGGTGGTGCACCGGCTTCGGTTGCC
Source organism: Nocardia sp. KT25-26 (assembly GCF_056627695.1). NCBI lineage: Bacteria > Bacillati > Actinomycetota > Actinomycetes > Mycobacteriales > Nocardiaceae > Nocardia > Nocardia sp. KT25-26. The sequence goes on from NZ_CM152813.1 coordinate 2,546,482, forward strand.
GGCCGTGTTGCGGCGGGCCCACCCTGGCGCTGCCGCCCGGCTCGTTCCCGGTCGGCCGGTCTGTGAAGTCGGCGACCGCCCGGTGGTTCGGCCGCAGGTCGACGGCGGTCGGAGGTTGTCCGCACCCGGGTGCGCTGTGCGTCGGTGCGGGCCGCCCCATAGGATCGTCGGATGCAGTATCGGAAGCCGGCGGGCCTGGCCACCTTGCTGGCGCTCGCCGATTCGCGGCTGCCGATCGGCGGGCATGTGCACTCCGGCGGGATGGAAGAAGCGATCAGCTCCGGCCTGGTCTCCGACGTTGTCGGCGTGGAGTCCTACCTGCGGCGCCGGATCGCCACCACCGGACTGGTGACGGCCTCCCTCGCGGCAGCTGTATGCGCGGGCGAGCTCACCGTCGCGGCGGCCGAGGACGAAGCCGACGCCCGGACCCCGGCACCGGCCGCCCGCACCGCATCCCGGCAGCAGGGGCGCGGTCTGCTTCGACTCGCCAAACACCTGTGGCCCGGGCAGGACTGGCGCTCACTCGGGCGGCGGCCGCATCTGTCCACGATCTTCGGTGCGGTCGGCGCGCACTGCGGGACCGATCCCGAAGACCTCGCGGGTGTGGTCGTCTACACCACGCTGACGGGTGCTGCGACCGCGGCACAACGCCTGCTCGCCCTCGACCCGGCCGCCGTGGCCGAGGTGACGCTGCGCCTGGCCGAACTGTGCGACGACACGGCCGCCACCGCGACCCGCGAGCTCGCGGCGCTGTCCGACCCGCTGCAGGACGTGCTGGCCGAACGCCATCTCGACCGCGACATGCCCCTGTTCGTCTCCTGAACCGAAAGGATCCCCCTTGCCCCCGCATCTCATCGACGGTGAACCGCACGACCACAGCCACGACCGGCCGAAGCGGCAGCGCACCCCCGGCGAACCGCTGCGCATCGGCATCGGCGGCCCCGTCGGCTCGGGCAAGACGGCCCTGGTGGCGGCGCTGTGCCGGCAGCTGCGCGACGAGCTGTCCCTGGCAGTGCTCACCAACGACATCTACACCACCGAGGATGCCGACTTCCTACGCCGGCACGCGGTGCTCCCGGACCAGCGGATCGCCGCGGTGCAGACCGGCGGCTGCCCGCACACTGCCATCCGGGACGACATCACCGCGAACCTGGACGCCATCGACGACCTGATCGAGGCGAATCCGCCGCTGGATCTGATCCTGGTGGAATCCGGCGGCGACAATCTGACCGCCACCTTCTCCTCCGGCCTCATCGACGTCCAGATCTTCGTCGTCGACGTGGCCGGCGGCGACAAGGTGCCGCGCAAGGGCGGTCCCGGTGTCACCTTCTCGGACCTGCTGGTGGTCAACAAGACCGATCTGGCGCCGCTGGTGGGCGCCGACCTGTCGGTGATGGAGGGCGATGCGGCCCGGGTCCGTGCGGGGCGGCCCACCGCCCTGGTGTCGCTCACCGACGACCCGGCCGCCACCCCGGTCCTGGCGTGGGTGCGGGAACAGTTGCAGCAGGTCGCATCGGACGATGCGGCGGCCGCCGGCGCACAGCCGCATTCGGCCGCCCACTGACGTCCGTAGGATGCATACCGAACTGAAGATCGTCGCGGAACCGGGCGCAGTGGCGCATATCGAAGCGGCCGGTGGACTGGCCGCCCGGCACACCGGTGCGGAGACGGTGCACCTGATCGGCACCGCCGCGACGCCCCTCGGTGGCGACCATCTCGACATCCATGTACTGGTCCGGCCCGGTGCGCGGCTGGTGGTGCGGTCCGTGGCCGCGACGATCGCCCTGCCCGGTCCGGCCACCGCGCAGTCCACCGCCCGCTGGGTTTTCGAGGTGGGTGCCGGTGCCGAACTGGTGGTCGATCCCGAACCCACCGTGGTGGCCGGGGGAGCCGACCATCACGTCGTCACCGAGGTGCGGCTGGCGGCGGACGCCCGCCTGCAGTTGCGGGAACGAGTCCAGATCGGCCGGACCGGCGAGGACCACGGGCGCTGGCGCGGAACACTTATCGCCGATGCGGGTTCCCGCCCGCTGCTGCGGCACCGCCTCGACCTCGGTGCCGGTACCGCCGGCGACGACCGGCTGGCGGCGCCCCGCGCACTGGAGAGCGTACTGCGTTACCCCGATGATCGGGAGGTACAGACCGTCGGCCTGTCGACCGCTCGGCTGCCACTGGCCGCCGGAGGTTCGCTGACGACTCGGACGGGGAGCAGGTTGTCGGGAACCGGATGACGCACAGATCGCGCATGAGCCGCTGCGTGGCGGCCGATGCGGTTACGCCGTTACCTGCCGGTTCCGACCACGTCCGGGGCACCGGAAGGAGGCGGTCCGGGATGGCCCGACGTTCCGATGGCCCGCCGGGGCAACGTCGCTACTGCCCGGCCCAGCCGTGGCCGGGCGTCTCCGACTTCCCGGCCACGGCAGCGCCATCGGATCAGACAGTCGCCGGTGTGGCCAGGCCGACCCCGGCGCCGACGGCGGCACCGACTCCGGCGCCCACAGCGATCGCGGGGACTGCGACGGCCGTGTAGGCCACCGTCGCACCCAGGATCGGGCCGACGACCAGTCCGGCGGGCAGAGTCGGGATACCCATACCGAGCCCGACGACACCGCCGATCAGGCCGGCCCAGGAAGCCAGTGGTGCCGCGGCGACGCTGCCGACCGCCGCGCCGACGGCCGCACCGCCCATGGTGCTGGCGGCCACCCGGTCGGAGCGGGTGCGCTCCATGCCCACCGAATCGAGGAAGGTGGCGATCTGCGCTTCGGCGTTCGCGGACGCATCGTTGATCGGCTCGGACACCTCGTTCGGCAGCCACTCCGGGATCGGCTGGGTGACATCGCCGAATCGGAACTGTCCCGGCGGCGGGGCGATCGGTGCCACCGGATCGACCGGGGTGGGGGCGTGCAGCTCACCGACGGGAGCCAGCGGTGCCGGGCCCGGGATCGGCCGATTCCACTCCGGTGCGGGCTCCGGCGCCGCCTCCGGCAGCTCCGGCTGGGTCACCGCGGCGCGTTCCGGCGCCGCCTGCGCCGTTCCGGTCCCGACCAGGGCGAGGACCAGTGGGAGCGCGCCCACCGCGACCGCCGAACCGACTTTCTGCCGCTGTGGGCTCACGGCTCTGTGCTTACCCGTCGCCATTGATCACCTTTCCTGCGGTTGGTCACACTGATGACGATCAGCATTCGCAACCGGGCAGGGGTGCGGATGGGTGGTGCGCTGCGCCGGTTCGCACCGGCGCCGGATCAGCCGGCCTGCCGGGTGGTGTTGTCGCTGCGGCCGTTGTCGGCGGGCGGTGCACCGACGGCGGCGGCCAGTTCGTCGGCGTCCTCCCGGTCGGAGTTGACCGCCTCCATCGCCAGCCGCGCGAACACCCACTGCTCGGTGGCCGCCATCTGGCCCCGGTTGCGGCCGAGGAAGGATACGAACCAGCCGATCACCGTCACGATCCGGCTGCGGTAGCCGACCAGGTAGTACAGGTGCAGGCCCAGCCAGGCCAGCCAGGCGATGAAACCGCTGAACTCCAGTTTGCCGACCTGGCAGACGGCGTCGAACCGGGAGATGGTCGCCATACTGCCCTTGTTGAAGTACTTGAAGGGCTTGCGGTCGGCGGGCTGCTCCCCGTGCAGGCCGGACTTGATGGCCTTGGCCGCATAGGTCGCGCCCTGGATGGCGCCCTGCGCCTGCCCCGGCACGCCCGGTACCGACATCAGGTCGCCGACCACGAAGACGTTCGGATGTCCCTTGACGGTGAGGTCCGGTTCGACGATCACCCGGCCGGCCCGGTCCACCTCGGTGCCGTCCGAACCGTCGGCGATGATCTTGCCCAGCGGGCTGGCCTGCACACCGGCCGACCACACCTTGCAGCTGGACTCGATCCGGCGGGTGCTGCCGTCGGCATCCTTCACGGTCACCCCGTGCGCGTCGACGTCGGTCACCATCGCGTTGAGTTGTACCTCGACGCCCATCGTGGTGAGCCGCTTGTGTGCCTTGCCGCCCAGCTTGGGCCCCATCGGCCCGAGCACCGCGCCGGCGCCCTCCAGCAGGATGACCCGGGCGTCGCGCGGATCGATGGTCCGGAAGGTGCCCTCCAGGGTGCGGTCGGCCAGTTCGGCGATCTGGCCGGCCAGCTCGACGCCGGTCGGGCCGGCGCCGACGACCACGAAGGTCAGCAGCCGGTCGCGTTCCTCCTGGGTGGTGGCCAGTTCGGCCTGTTCGAAGGCGCCCAGGATCCGCGCGCGCAGTTCGAGGGCGTCGTCGATGGTCTTCATGCCCGGCGCGAAGGTGGCGAAGTGGTCGTTACCGAAGTACGACTGCTGGGCGCCGGTCGCGACGATCAGGCTGTCGTAGGGCGTGACGGTGTCCTGGTTCAGCAACCGGGAGGTGACCGTCTGCGCCGCCATATCGATGTCGACGACCTCGCCCATCAGCACCTGGGCATTCTTCTGCTTGCGTAGTACCAGGCGGGTGGCGGGGGCGATCTCGCCGGTGGACAGGATGCCGGTGGCGACCTGGTACAGCAGCGGCTGGAACAGGTGGGTGGAGGTCTTGGAGATCAGGGTGACGTCGACGTCGGCCCGGCGCAGGTGCTTGGTTCCGAACAGGCCGCCGAATCCCGAGCCGATCACCACCACACGGTGACGACGATTCGCGGTAGCTTGGGTGTTCATCGTCGGTGCTCCTCGACAGACCTGGGGTGGACCCCCGCATGTTCGTGACACGGTTACGGTAGTCGGCCCCGACGGGCAGGTCGCCACGAGATCCCGCTTCCGGGCGTGCGGCGCCGTGCATGCTCACCGCGGCGGGCGTCGGCGGGTGAGTCGTGCCACCGGGGCTCGGCGGACGGATACCCGACTCACCATACGCGACGTGGCGGCCGCGGCCCCGGCGCGCCACGGGCGTGCCGGGGCCGGGGGTCAGCGGTCGGCCAGCAGGATCTCGGCCAGCCGGGTGTCGGTCGCCGAGCCTTCCGGGTAGCCGCCCTCACCGCCCATGGCCGTCATGATCGACAGTGTGTAGCGCTCCCCGGGCCCGGCGAAGCCGACCGAGTTCACCGCCCAGCCGTCCGCCTCCGCGGACCAGCCGTTCTTCAGGCCGGGATGCTGCTCGGGTCCGGCTCCCCAGACACCCCAGTGCTGGTTGAAGTCCACCGCCCGCATCCGGTCCACCAGGTAGGCGCGATCGTCCGAGTGCAGCCCGTCGAGCACCGTGTTCATCAGCCGGTCCAGGTCGGCGACGGTGCACTTCTGGAACGACCAGTCCGGAAACAGTGCCGTATCGGTCGGCTGGGGGATCAGGGTGTGCATCCCCAGGCCACGGAAGGCGTTGTTGAACGCCCAGCGATCCCAGCCGGCGTATTTGTTCCACAGCATGTAGGTGGCGGCATCGTTGGACCGGGTGAGCATGGCGTCCATATCGGACCGGTCGCCGGGGGACAGCGCGATGGCGCCGACCCGGGCCCGGTTCAGCAGATCGGCGGCGATGGCGACCTTGATCGTCGACGCGGTCCAGAACTGGTCCTCGGCGTGCGCATTGGCGTACCGGCCGCCGGTGGTCCGATCGCGCAGGACATAGCCGGTGATACCGGGCCGGTCGGCGAGGTAGGCGTCGGCGCGGGCGATCCGGGCGCTCATATCGCAGTCGAAGCCGGGTAGACAGGCCTGGGTCGCCACCGGGGGCCGGGCCTCCGCGACACCGGTGCTGCCGAGAGCCGGAACGAGGACCGCCGCAGCGGCCAGAGCACAGACGGACGCGGCCACCCGGGTCGAGGTTCCGGGGGCAGCCAGACGAGAACGCACGAGGGAAGACAATCTCACAGCGGCGGGCCCGATGCACTACTTGATCTCGGTTCCGGATCGTGCTAGGCGATGCCGGTCCGGCGTTGTGCGGCAGTGGATTCCGCGGCGGTCAGCGGGACGCGGTGCGGCGCATCCGGACGGGCGGACGGCCACGACCCGTGGTGCTGTTGAGCCGGTGGCAATGGACGAAGGCTTCGGCGTGCCGGTCCAGCGGCCAGACATGCAGGACGGTCTCCCGGCCGTAGTGCCGCGAGTTGATCAACTCCCACCGGTTGCCGGCCCGGCGCACCACGAAACCGTCCCGCGGTAACAGTGGTAGAACCTGTGCGGCCATGAACGCGATCCAGCCTTTCGCCTGCAGCCCGTCGTTCCCCTTCGGCCAGTGCACTGTGGCATATCGCGCCCCGCGCCGCCAGGTGACCGGGCCGGGTATCCCGTTCCGGTGTGGCGTATTTCACTCCCGGCGGCTGCGGCGGTGGTGGGGCGGTCCGGTAGCCGGTCGGTCGCCGGGCGTATAAACGACGGATGCCCCTGCACCTCCATCGGGCCGAACGCGCCGAAGTGCTCGCCGATTCCCTGGCGGCCCTGCTGCGCACCCCGGGGCCGGACCCGTTCGTTCCGGAGGTGGTGGCCGTTCCGGCGAAGGGGGTGGAACGCTGGCTCGCGCAGCGGCTCGCGGGCCCGCTCGGCGCCGGTGCTGCCGGTGCCGACGGAGTTGCCGCAAATATCGCCTTCCCGATCCCGTCCGCACTGGTCGCCGAGGTGCTCACGGCCGCAGGCCCGATCCCGGCCGATACCGATCCGTGGGCGCCGGAGCGTCTCGTCTGGACGGTGCTCCAGGTCATCGACGACACCGCGGGCCGGCCCTGGCGCACCGTTCTGGACCGGCATCTGGGCGTGTCCGATGCGGCGGGCGACCGAGCGGGACGCCGGTACGCCACGGCCGCACAGCTCACCGCACTGTTCGAGGGATACGGCACACAGCGGCCCGCCATGCTCACGCAGTGGGCCGCGGGCGAGGACACCGACGGCGCCGGTGCGCCGGTACCGGACGACCTGCGCTGGCAGCCCGAGTTGTGGCGGGCGGTGCGGGCCGCCGCCGGGGTACCCGCTCCCGCCGAACGGCTCGGTGCGACCTGCGCGCGGCTCCGGGCCGAACCGGGGTGCGTCGATCTACCGCCGCGGGTCTCCCTGTTCGGGATCGACCGGCTGCCCGCCGACCACGCGGCGGTCCTGGCCGCCCTGGCCGCGCACCGCGACGTGCACATCTGGTTACCGCACCCGGGCCCGCACCTGTGGGACACGGTGGGTTCGGCCCCGCCCGCGGCCCGCGGTCGAGACGCCACGCAGACCACTGTGGGCCATCCCCTCACCGCCGCCCTGGGCCGGGACATCGTGGAGCTGCAGCAGCGGCTGCAGCCGCTGCTCGACACCGATACCCACCATCGGGCGCCGGAGCCGTCCGGACCCGGGTCGCTGCTGACGCATCTGCAAGCCGGCATCCGTGCCGACCGGGCGCCCGCGCCGGTGCCCGGGCTGATGCCGGACGGCACGGTCCGGATCCACGCCTGCCACGGCCCGACCCGGCAGGTCGAGGTGCTACGGGAACTACTGGTCGGTCTGTTCGCGGACGACCCGGACCTGCAACCCCGGGATGTGCTGATCATGTGCCCGGACACCGAGACCTTCGCACCGCTCGTCCGTGCCGCCTTCGGCCCCGTGACCGCCGAAGACCAGCCGCTCGCCGGCACCGAGCACCCCGGCCGCCGACTCCGGGTCCGCCCCGCCGACCGCGGGCGGACCGTGACCAATCCGCTGCTCGGCGTGATCGCGACCCTGCTGGAGCTGGCCGACGGCCGGGTGACGGTGACCGAAGTACTGGACCTGGCGGCCGCCGAGACCGTCCGCCGCCGGTGCGGATTCGACGACGACGATATCGAGCGGCTCCGGGAATGGGCCGCCGAAGCCGGTGCCCGGTGGGGGATCGGGCAGCGGCAGCGGCAGGCGTTCGGGCTCGCCGATTTCGCGCAGAACACGCTCAACAGTGCGGTGGACCGGATCCTGCTGGGCGTGGCGGCCGGCGAATCCGGCGACGACTGGCTGGATCTGGCCCTGCCACTGGACGATGTGGATTCCGGTGACATCGATCTGGCCGGCCGGTTCGCCGAGTACATCGACCGGCTCGCGGTCTGCCTGCGCGATCTGCGCGGTCCGCACCCGGCCCGGCACTGGGCGACCGTGCTGGCCCGCGCCCTCGACCTGCTCACGGAGGTCCCGGCCGCCGACGAATGGCAGCGCACCGAGGTGCGCCGGGAAGTCGTGGCGGCCACCGAGCACGGCGGGGACCTGCCGTTGCAGCTCACCGATATCGCTGCACTGCTGGACCGGCGGCTCGCGGCCCGTTCGGCCCGGGCCAACTACCGCACCGGCGAACTCACCGTGTGCACCCTGGCGCCGCTGCGGTCGGTACCGCATCGGGTGGTGGTGTTGCTGGGGATCGACGACGACGTGTTCCCCCGGCCGGCGCCCGCCCGCGGCGACGATCTGACCGCCCGCACACCGTTACCGGGCGAACGGGATCCACGCAGCGCCGACCGTGGCCTGCTGCTCGATGCGATCCTGGCGGCGCGGCAGCGGCTGCTGATCCTGCACACCGGCGCGGACCCGGTCACCGGTGCCCGGCGGCCACCGGCCGTCCCGGTCGCCGAACTGCGCGACGCCCTGTGCGGATATCTGGACGGCCCGGGTGACGAACTGGTGATCCACCATCCGCTGCAGCCGTTCGATCCGCGCAATTTCGCCCCGGACGGGCTGCGCAGTTTCGATACCGTCGCGCTCGCCGGAGCCCGGGCCGCCGCCGGTGCCGCCGCGCCGCGGCCGGTGTTCCTGCCCGGCCCGCTGCCCACCGTGCCGCCTGCCGATCTCGCCCTGGCCGACCTGATCGCCTTTGCCGAACACCCGGTCCGCGCCTTCCTGTGGCAGCGGCTCGGCATCCGGATCCCCGAGACCGAGGAGGACCTGGCCGATCGGCTGCCCATCGAACTGGACGGCCTGGCCAAATGGGATCTGGGCGAGCGGATGCTCACCGCCCGGCTCACCGGCGCCGACCCGGCCTCGTTGCGGGCAGCCGAATGGCGCCGGGGCACGCTGCCGCCGTTCGGTTTCGGTGCCGCGGCCCTCGACGAGGTGGAGCGCACCGTGGACACCCTGGTCCGGGCGGCGCAGTCGGAATACCTCGTACCGGCCCGGGCGGTGGACATCACCGTGGATCTGGGCGGTGGCCGGCGACTGACCGGCACGGTGCCCGAGGTCCGCGGCGATACCGCGGTACGCGCCACCTACTCCCGGCTCGCCCCGAAACATCGGATGGCGGCGTGGGTTTCGCTGCTGGCCCTGGCCGCCGACCAGGATCGGCCGTGGCGGTCCGTCACGATCGGCCGGGCTCGCTTCGGCGGCCGGGTCCGGCGCAGCGACCTCACCGCACCGGATGCCGGGCAGGCCCGCGAACTGCTCCGCGATCTGGCGCGCCTCCGGGACGAAGGGCTGCAGGAACCACTGCCGGTGACCACCGATGCCGGGCTCGCCTACGCCGAGCACCGGGCGCGGGGCACTGTCGAGGCAGCGACCGAGGCCGCCGAATCGGCGTTCTGGGACGGATACGAGGGCCGCGACCGGTACCTGCGCCACGTCTGGGGGCCGAACCTGCAGCTCCGGCAGCTCCTCGAGATTCCCGCGCCGCCCGGGCAGATCGAACACAGCCGCTTCGGGGCACTGGCCCGGCGGCTGTGGACTCCGTTGCTGGCCGCCGAAGAACAGGGACAGCCGTGAAACCGACCGCAATACTGGACGCCCCCGCCGCCTTCGATCCGGCCGGACCGCTGCCGACCGGGACCACGGTGCTCGAGGCCAGCGCGGGTACCGGGAAGACCCATGCGATCGTCGGGCTGGCGGTGCGCTACCTGGCCGAGGACCGGGTGGGCATCCGGGACCTGCTGCTGGTGACCTTCAGCCGGGCGGCAACCCAGGAACTGCGCGAACGCACCCGGGAACGCCTGGTCCGGGTCGCCGCGGCGCTGGCCGATCCGGCGGCGGCCGCGACCGACCCCGACGATGTGGTCCGGTTGCTGTCCGGCGCCGATGCGGCGGTGCACCGGCGCCGGCTGCTGTCCGCGCTGGCCGAATTCGATGCCGGCACCATCGCCACAACCCACGGATTCTGCCAGCGGATGCTCGACGAACTCGGGTTGGCCGGTGATCTCGATCCGCGGGCCCGGGTGACCGAATCGGTGGCGGACCTGGTGGCCACCGTGGTGGACGATCTGTACCTGTACCGGTACTCCCGCTCCGGTGCCCCGTTCTCGCTGCGGACCGCGCACACACTGGGACTCGCCGCGGTGGGTGACCGGCGGTCCCGCCTCGTCCCGGCCGAGGCGGGACCGGACGGTGAGCGCGCCGCCTTCGCGGCGGCGGTCCGCACCGAGACCGAGCGCCGCAAACGCCGTGCCGGACTACGCGATTTCGACGACCTGCCGGCGCTGCTGCACGAGATCCTCGCCGATCCGGAGCACGGACCCGCGGCCTGCGCCCGGATCCGGGACCGCTACCGGGTGGCGCTGGTGGACGAGTTCCAGGACACCGACCCGGTGCAATGGGACATCCTGCGCCGCGCTTTCCACGGCACCGCCACCATGGTCCTGGTCGGTGATCCGAAACAAGCGATCTATGCCTTCCGCGGTGCCGAGGTGCTGAGCTACCTGGACGCGGTCGGGCAGGCCGACCGGCGCCGGGAGCTGACCCGGAACCGGCGCAGCGATGCGGGCCTGCTGCACGCGCTGCACCACCTGCAGGGCGGTGCCGAACTGGGGCATCGGGACATCCGCGTGTACCCGGTGGAACCGGTGCACCCCGGTCCCGGGGTGAGCGGTGACCCGGAACGATCCGCGCCGCTGCGGATCCGCGTGCTGCCCGCCGCGGGGGCCCGCCGGTACAACCCGCGTGGCCTGCCGTCGCCCGGGGCACAGCGGGACCGGGTGGCGGCCGATCTGGCCGCCGATATCGTCGGCCTGCTCGGCTCGTCGGCCACCCTGCCCGGGACCGGCGGCGCGGCCGGCCGATCGGTCGGGCCCGGTGACATCGCGGTGCTGGTACGCACCCGGACCCAGCTCGACGTGGTCCGCCGGGCACTGGAACGAGCCGGGGTCGCCGTGGTGCTGGCCGGCGGCACCAATGTCTTCGCCACCACGGCCGCCGCCGATTGGCTGCACCTGTTGCGGGCTCTGGAACAGCCGCACCGGAGCGACCGGGTACGGCTGGCGGCCGGGACCGCCCTGCTCGGTTTCGGTGCCGCCGAGCTGGATGCGGGCGGCCCCGACCTGGTCGGGAGGCTGTCCACCGAATTGCGGGAGGCCGCCCGCCTGTTCGCCCGGGCCGGGTTCGCGGCGGTCTTCGATCGCCTCGCCGCGGAGTACCGTCCTGCCCCCCGGCTGCTGGGCCTGGCCGACGGGGAACGCGTGCTGACCGACCTGCGGCACATCGCCCAGCTCCTGGACCGGGTGGCGCGCACCGAGGGGCTCGGGCTCACCGCACTCACCCGCTGGCTCGGTGACCGGATCCGGGATCCGGAGTCCGGTGCGGTCCGCGATCGCAACTGCCGGCTCGATCGCGATGCGGCCGCGGTGCAGCTGGCCACCGTGCACGCCAGCAAGGGGCTGGAATTCCCGATCGTGTACCTGCCGTTCGCCTGGGACAGTGCCCGGAACCCGAAACCCGCCACCCTGCTCTACCACGACGAAGCCGGTGCGCGAGTCCTCGACGTCGGTGGCCCGGACGCGCCCGGCTACCGCGACCGGCGGCGTCGCAGCGACACCGAGACCGCCGGTGAGGAACTGCGACTGCTCTACGTCGCCCTGACCCGCGCCCGCTGCCGGGTGGTGGCCTGGTGGGCGCCGTCGACGAGCACCGCGGCGGCGCCGCTGCACCGGATGATGCTGGGCCGCGACCCGGGCGGGGCGACGGTGCCACCGCATGCGCCGGTGCCCGAGGACGCGGCCGCCCTGGCCCGGCTCACGGCCTGGGCCGCACCGGCATCCGATGTGGTCGCGGTGGAACCGGTCGAACCGGGTGCCACCGGCACGGTTCGCCGGGAGCGGGTGCCGGCTCCGGCCGTGGCTCTCGCGGCCGCGACCTTCGACCGCGAGATCGACCACAGCTGGCGGCGCACCTCCTATTCGGCGCTCACCGCCACCGCGCACGACGCCGCCGGCCACACACCGGACGCCGAGCCGCCGGACGACGTGGCCGCCCGCGACGAGCCCACGGAACCTGCGCCCGCCACCGAATCCGGCGCGGCGCCCGGCGCGGCGCCCTCGCTGATGAACGAGCTGCCCTACGGTGCCGAATTCGGCACGCTGGTGCACGCCGTGCTCGAACAGGTCGACACGGAGGCACCCGATCTCGCGGCAGAGGTGCGGGCCCGGTGCACCGCCGCGCTCGAGGAACACCCGGTGGCCGCGGATCCCGAACAGCTGGCTGCGGCCCTGCTCGCGGTGCTGCGCACGCCGGCCGGGTTCGGCACCCCGGCACAGATCGCCACCCGGGACCGGCTCTGCGAGCTCGAGTTCGAACTGCCCCTCGCCGGTGGTGACCGGCCGGGTGCGGTGGCCGCGAGCCTGCACCGGATCGCGGACCTGCTGCGCCGGCACCTGACCGGCGACCCCGAACTCGTCGGGTACCCGGACCGGTTGGCTGCCCTGCCCGACACCGTGCTGCGCGGTTATCTCACCGGCAGTATCGACGCGGTGCTGCGCGTACCGGGCGCCGGGGACGAGCCGCAGTACGTCATCGTCGACTACAAGACCAACCGGCTCGGCATCGGCGAGCTGACGGTGGCCGACTACGGTCGCGAGGCCATGGCCGCCGAGATGATCCGGTCCCACTATCTGCTCCAGGCGTTGCTGTACTCGGTGGCCCTGCACCGGTATCTGCGCTGGCGGCTGCCGGGCTACGACCCGCACCGGCATCTCGGCGGGACGAGCTATCTGTTCGTGCGCGGCATGATCGGACCGGACACTCCGGCCGGACACGGTGTATTCGATTGGCGGCCGCCGGCCGCGCTGGTCACCGAACTGTCCGATCTGCTGGCGGGGGAGGGAATCCGGTGACATCGATCCAGGTCGCACAGCGTGGTACCGGCTTGTTGCGCTCGTTCAACGAGGCCGGGGTGCTCTCCGCCGCGGACGTGCATGTGGCGCTGCGGATCGGCCGGCTCGGCGGCGAATCCGGGGACATGGTGCTGTTCGCCGCCGCGCTGGCGGTCCGGGCGGTCCGGTCCGGTTCGGTGTGCCTGGAACTGGACCGGATGTCGGAGATCGGGGTCGATGTCGACGAGACCTGGGACACCGGGACGGCAACCGACCCCGCCACGCTGCCCTGGCCGGATCCGGAGGCCGTGTGCACCGAACTGGAACGCAGCCCGTTGGTCCGGGGCAGCGCGGCCGGACCGCTGCGGCCGCTGCGGCTGGTGCCGGCGGCAGGGGGCCTCGGGCCGTTGCTCTACCTGGACCGGTACTACCGGCAGGAACAGACCATCCGGCAGGTGCTGACCGAACGGGGCGGCGGACATCCGGTCGTCGACGCCGAGCGGATCGGTGCCGAGCTGGATCGGTTGTTCGGCCCGGCCGGCCCGGAGCCGGACCGGCAGCGCCTGGCCGCGGCACTGGCCGCGACCCACTGGACGACGGTGGTCGCCGGCGGGCCGGGCACCGGTAAGACCCATACCATCGCCCGGATCCTGGCCCTGCTCACCGCGGATCGGCGGGCCACCCCGAAACTGCCCGCGCTGCGCATCGCGCTGGCCGCGCCGACCGGTAAAGCCGCCGCCCGCCTGCAGGAAGCGGTGCGGGAACAAGCCGGTGAGCTGGCGTTGCCCGAGCTGACCGCGGCCACCCTGCACCGGCTGCTCGGCTGGCAGCGCGGCCGCGGCACCCGGTTCCGCTACCACGAGCACAACCGGCTGCCCTACGACGTGGTGGTGGTCGACGAGACGTCGATGGTGTCGTTGACGATGATGAGCCGGCTGCTGGCCGCGCTGCGCCCGGACACCCGGCTGGTGCTGGTCGGCGATCCCGACCAGCTGGCCTCCGTGGACGCGGGTGCCGTACTCGCCGATCTGGTCGCGGCGCCGATGGCCGCGCACCCGAACCCGGTGTTGCCGCGGCTGACCGGGGTGGCGGCGGAACCGGAACCGGCGTCGGCGGCGAGTGCCGGCGAACAGTTGTCGGGGCCGGAGCGGGCGCGGCTGCGCGGCGGCATCATCCGACTCACCCGGGGCCGGCGATTCGGCGGCCGGATCGCCGAGCTGGCCGTGGCGGTCCGGGGCGGCGATGCCGAGACCGCCATCGACCTGCTGCGGGCCGGCGATTCCGCACTGTCACTGTGCGATCCCGACGACGTCTCCGGGGTGCGTGACGATGTCGTGCACGCGGCACAGGCGGTCTCGACGGCGGCCGCGGACGGTGCGGCCGCCGCGGCCCTGACCGCGCTCGAATCGCACCGGTTGCTCTGTGCGCACCGGCAGGGCCCCTACGGCGTGGAACGCTGGGACCGGATGGCGGCCGACTGGGCGGCCGCGGCCGGTGCCGGGCCGGAACCCGGTGCCGGGCCCTGGTATCCGGGGCAGCCATTGCTCGTCACCGCCAACGATCACGAAGCCCGGATCTACAACGGCGACACCGGGGTGATCGTGCGTGGGCCGGACGGCACGTTGCGGGCGGCGCTGCAGCGCGGCAGCGAACCGTACCTGGTGCACCCGACCCAGTTTCCCGCGGTGGTGACCGTGTTCGCGATGACCGTCCACCGCAGCCAGGGCAGCCAGTACGGCACCGTGTCGATCGTGCTGCCCGACCCCGAGTCCTCCCTGCTCACCCGGGAGTTGCTGTACACCGCCATCACCCGGGCCCGCACCCGGGTGCGCATCATCGGCAGCGAGGAGTCGATCCGCGCCGCCGTGGGCCGCCGGGTGCTGCGCGCCAGTGGCCTGTCCCGGCGCGCATAGCGGCGTGCTCCGTGGGCCCGCCGGCGCGACCGGCGGCACCGTCGGCGGCCCGGCCGGGTAGCGTGTCGTCCGACAGAGGTGGGGACAACGACAGGATTGTGATGACATATCCGCCCGGCTCCGGGCCGTACGGGCAGCCGCAGTATCCGAATCAGCCACCGGGGGAGCAGCCACAACCTGGCTACGGATCCGTACCCCAGCACCCGCAACCGGGTTTCGGCCCCGCCGGTGCGCCGGCACCGCAGCCGGGTTTCGCCCCGGGCGGGCCGCCACCGCAGCCGGGGCACGCCTCGTCGCCAGGGCAGCCGCAGCCCGGATTCCCGCCGGCCGGCGCAGGCGGCCCCGGATTCGGTCCGGCCGGCGGCCCGCCGCCACCCGGATACCCGCCGCAGCCCGGCTACGGTGTACCGGGCGGGCCGCCGCCGGGTACTCCGCAGCAACCGTACTACGGTGCGCCGCCCCCGCCGAAGAAGAGCCGGACGGGGCTCATCGTCGGCATGATCGCGATCGTCGTCCTGGTGATCGGGGCCGGTGTCACGGCGGTGGTGCTGACCCAGCAGGGTTCCGGTCCGCTCGCGAGCGACGAAGACCGGATCGAGGCGGCGGCCCGGGACTTCTACGCGATCATGGATGCCGACGGGATCGCCGCGGCGGTCCCGTCGGCATGCCGCACCATGCGCACCGACTGGGACGAGATGGACGACCTGACCCGGGGCATGATGGAGGACGCGGACTGGCAGATCACCGTCGACTCGGTGACCGATATCGAGATCACCGGCGACAACGCCACTGCCAAGCTCACCGGCTCGTTCGGTGCCACCGCCGCCACCGGTGAGGAGATGGACCCGGACTCCGAGTCCACCGAGTACTTCGTGAAGGAAGACGGCGACTGGAAGATCTGCACCGACCCGGAACTCGACGAATAGGTCGCCGGGGAGTCACCCCGTCCGGCATCGTCGCCGGGCGGGGTCAGCTGTCCGGGAAGATGCCCGGCAGCTCCATCGCGTACGCGAGGTCGTCGCGGGTACCGAGGGTGACCAGCAGGATCCGGATCATCGTCAGCCGCGCCTCGGTGACCAGGGCCGGTTCCGGCGTGCGCTCCGGATCCGCCGCGGTGACCCGGTACACCGCGTACTCGCAGACGTGCAGTGCCGCATCCAGATCGAGCGCATTCGGCACCCGGCGGCCCAATTCGGCGAACGTGGTGCGGACCAGCGCCCGGATATCGTCCAGGGCCCGTTCCCGGTAGGCCGACACCGGGGAAGCGGGATCGTGCAGTTCGGCGAACAGCGGACCCAGCATGGCGCCGTGCCCGCGGGCCCAATCGATATAGGCGTCGATCAGCCGGATCCCGAGCTGGACCGGCTCCTCGGTGCCCGCCAGTGCGCTGCCGATCGCGCCGACCAGGCGGTCGTTCGATTCGGTGAGCAGGGCGTGCAGCGGTTCGCCGGCATTGCCGAAGTAGCGGTAGAAGGTCGGCCTGGCCAGACCGGCCTCCTCGATGATCTGCGCGACGCTGAGGCCGCGGGAACCGGTGCGGGCGAAGACCCGGGCGGTGGCCGCGACAATCCGGGCGCGGACCTCGTCGGCCTGTTCCCGGGTCTGGGGTGGGCGGCCGCGGCGCACCGCGGTGGTTTCCCTCGACGACATCGGCACCTCCTCACATCGGCACGACCTCGTCGGCGAGGTCCGCGCCGCCGGCGGAAAGCTTGACACACCACCGGGCGCAACCATTAATCTAACACTAGTGTTCAGCAAATAGCCGAACCCGTGCGAGGGCTTGCTGCCTCTGCGTGCCGTGCATCCAGTCCACAGAGAGGGCCGACAATGACGACCGCCCGTGACCTGACCGCCGAACCCACCGCCCTGCCCAGCTCCCTGGTGCAGCCGCTGTTCGACCGCGCTGTGGCCGGCGGGGCCGAATCGGTCGCGGTGTTCGCCCCGGCCACCGGCCACAAGATCGGTGACCTGCCGCAGTCCTCGCTCGACGACATCGACCGGGCCTTCGCTGTCGCCCGGCATGCGCAGCGCGACTGGGCCGCCACCCCGATGGCGGAACGGGTGGCCATCCTGCGCCGGTTCCACGACATCGTTCTCGCCGAGCAGGACACCATCCTCGACATCGTGCAGACCGAGACCGGCAAATCCCGGCCGCATGCCTTCGACGAGGTGGCCGACGTGGCGCTCAACGCGCGTTACTACGCCGCGGTCGCGCCGAAACTGCTCGCCGACCGCAAGGCGCGCGGCGTGCTGCCGGTGCTGACGTCGGTGGAGGTGCACAACCGCCCCAAGGGTGTCGTCGCGGTGATCTCGCCGTGGAACTACCCCCTCGCGCTCGCCGCCTCCGATGCGTTGCCCGCACTGATCGCCGGCAATGCCGTGATCGCCCGGCCGGACAACCAGACCGCACTGACCGCACTGTGGGCGATCGACGCCGCCGAACGCGCCGGCCTGCCGCGCGGAGTGTGGCAGGCGGTGCTCGGCCGCGGCCGCGAGATCGGCGGTGACGTCATCGCCCGGGCCGACTACGTCGACTACACCGGTTCCAGCGCCACCGGGCGCACCATCGCCCGGCAGGCCGGTGAGCGGCTGATCGGCTACTCCCTGGAACTGGGTGGCAAGAATCCACTGCTGGTTCTCGACGACGCCGACGTCACCAAGGCGGCCAAGGGCGCGGTGCGCGCCTGCTTCGCCTCCGGCGGCCAGCTGTGCGAGTCGATGGAACGGATCTACGTCGACGAGAAGATCTACGACCGGTTCGTCGCCGAATTCGTCGGCAATGTCAAGAACATGTCGCTCGGCGGTGAACTGGACTACAGCCGGGACATGGGTTCGCTGACCTTCCCCCGGCAGCTGGACGCGGTGCGCGCACACGTCGACGACGCCGTGGCCAAGGGGGCGAAGGTACTGGCCGGTGGCCGGGCCCGGCCGGACCTGGGACCGTACTTCTACGAGCCCACTGTGCTGACCGAGGTCCGGCCCGGTATGTCGGTCTACCGTGAGGAAACCTTCGGCCCGGTGGTCTCGGTGTACAAGGTCAGCGGTGACGAGGATGCGATCGAACAGGCCAACGACACCGAATACGGCCTCAATGCGAGCGTGTGGACCGGGGACCAGGCCCGCGGTCGTGCCGTTGCGGCCCGGATCAACGCCGGATCGGTCAATGTCAACGAGGGCTACAGTGCCGCCTGGGGCAGCACCGACGCCCCGTCCGGTGGCCTGGGGATCTCGGGCCAGGGCCGCCGGCACGGTCCCGAGGGGCTGTTGAAGTACGTCGACACCCAGACCGTCGCGGTTCAGCGGGTGCTGCCGATCGCCCCGCTGCCCGGGATGTCCGAGCAGATGTGGGCCAAGACCATGACACTGGTGCTGGGCGCGATGAAAACGTTGCGTCAGAAGTAGAAGTCCGAACAAGAGCAGGGATTGGTACGGAATGAAACTGGAAACGGTCGCGGGTAAGCGGGTGCTCGTCACCGGCGCCGCGATGGGCCTGGGCAAGCTGTTCGCCGAGCGTGCGGTGCGGGAGGGTGCCGACGCCGTCGTGCTGTGGGACGTCAACGAACTGGCCCTGCGGGAGACCGCGGCGGAGCTGGGCGCCCTGGGCGGCAAGGTGTACCCGTACGTCGTCGACGTCTCCGCGCCGGACAAGATCAGCGATGCCGCTGCCGCGGTCCGCAAGGACGTCGGCGGGATCGACATCCTGGTCAACAATGCGGGCATCGTGCGCGGCAACAGCTACTTCTGGGAAACCGAGAACCGCGGCGACATCGACAAGACGATGGCGATCAACTCCCTCGCCCCGATGTACGTCACCCTCGAGTTCCTGCCGGCCATGGTGGCCGGCGCTGCCGAGGCCCGGGTCCTGAACATCGCCTCCTCGGCCGGTCTGGTGTCCAATCCGCGGATGAGCGTGTACGCGGCCTCCAAGTGGGCTGCGCTGGGCTGGTCGGACTCGGTGCGCATCGAGCTGGAACAGGCCGGTCACGAGCACGTCAAGATCACCACCGTGTGCCCGACCTACATCGACACCGGCATGTTCGACGGGGCGAAGGGTTTCCTGTTCACGCCGATCCTGAAGCAGGACGAGGTCGTCGAGACCTCCTGGAAGGAAATGAAGAACGGCGGTCCACTCGTGGTGCTGCCGTGGACCTCGCGGCTCAACAAGGCCCTCTCCGGCCTGCTCCCGATCAAGGTCCGGGACCTGTTCCTGAACACGGTCGGCGTCTACCACTCGATGGACGATTTCATCGGCCGCAAGTAGCCCGGCTGCGGAATCTCCGGTCGGCCGTTCGGGCGGCGACCGGGGATTCTCGGTATCCAGGGGGTCCCGGAACGCACCGGGAGTGCGGTCCGGCGGCGGCTGTCACTGCCCGGGGCATGCCTCGGCGGGGGTGGGCCGGAAAGGCCGTGCGTCCGGGATGTCCGTGTCGGAGATGCAAGCCGACACTCGGGAATTCGCGAAGGCCGTTATCGCTTCGATAGGTGGAGATGATCATGAAGTCCTAGAATGAGGATTCGCCTGTCATCCACTCTCGAGGGGGTGCCGCCTCATGAGAAGCGCACTTCGTTACCTCTTCCTCGCGACCCTGGTCGCGGCGCTCGCCGCGGTCGGATCCGGGGTAGCCGCGGCGGCCTCGATCGTCCGCGGGCCCGCGATTTCGGTGGCGGCCGTCGCGCCGGCACCCGGGGAACTGGTCGGCATCGCCGCACCGGTCACCTTCACCTTCACCGCACCGGTCACCGACCGTGTCGCAGCGGAGAACGCCGTGGCGATCCGTGCCGGCGAACGGCTGGCCGGTACCTTCGCCTGGCTCGACGACCGGACCCTGCGCTGGCAGCCGGTCGAGACGCTGCCGACCGATTCGGTCGTCTCGGTGGGCTTCGCGAACCAGCGCACCGAATTCCGCACCAACTCCGGTGTCTACGCCGAGGCCAATCTGTCCGCACACACATTCACCGTGAGCATGGGCGGCCAGGTGGTGCGGACGATGCCGGCCTCCATGGGCAAACCGGGCTGGGAGACTCCCGCCGGAACCTTCCCGGTGCTGGAGAAGGCGCGGTACATGGTCTTCGATTCGCGAACCATCGGCGTTCCGCTCGACTCGCCCGAGGGTTACCTCATCGACGGCGAATACGCGGTCCGGCTCACCTGGGGCGGAGTGTTCGTCCACTCGGCGCCGTGGTCGGTGCAGTACCAGGGCAATTCCAACGTGAGCCACGGGTGCATCAACCTGGCGCCGGGTGATGCCGCGTGGTACTTCAACAACGTCGGCTACGGCGACCAGGTCTACATCCACTGGTGAGTATCCACGGCTGCGGCCGGTAAACCTGTTTCCTCCTCGTGGCATTCGCCGTTCGGTGAGCCAGGGCAGTAAGGTTCAGCGCAGAGCCGAAACGACCCTGGGCACGGACCCGACGGTGCGGGCCTGATGAAGGTGGGGAGATGGAGCGACCGGACGTGCAGTACGGCAGGCGAGCGCACCCTCCGGCGGTGCGCCCGCCGGTCCGCAATGCCGTCCGTCCCCGCCCGCCGATCGACCACTCGGCACCGGACTCCGGCTACACCACACCCGCCGGCATCCCGATCCTCCCGGCCCCGGCCCCGGCCGCCGAACCCGCCCGGCCCGCCTCCGCCGCACCGCCGCCGCACGTCTCCGCCTGGTTCGAGCCCCCCGCGCCGAGCTACCCGAGGAGCGACGATATCGCTCAGTTCGACCCCGAGCGGCCCCCCAGGGGCCGCGACTCGAGCAGCGGAGCTGCTCGATCCAACACGGAGCGGCCCCGCCTCGATTTTGGACTGACGGAGCGAGGGAGCGAAGCGACTGAGCGGAGGAGGGAAAAATCGAGGCCCCCCAGGGGCCGCGACTCGAGCAGCGGAGCTGCTCAATCCAACACAGCTCAATTCAACACCGACCGTTTGCCGGTGGTGGGTGGTCCCTTCGATCCCTGGGCGGCCCCCGCGTTCGGGGATGCCCCGTTCCGGGTGGACGAACCCGAGTCCCCGCTCGATGCCCCGGCGGTCGACGACGGTCCGGTGACGGACCGGTTACCGATCGTGCGGTTCCCGTCGGCGCCACCGGAACCGGAGCCCATACCCGTTGCGCCCGGTGTCGAGACCACCGCAGTTCACCCGGACCCGGGGTGTCCGGCACCGGACTATCTCGGGGACGACGAGGTCTTTGCCCGGATGATCGACCGGACGCCACGCCGCCGCACCCGGCGCTGGCTGATGCCGCTCGCGGCCTCCGTCGCGGCGGCCGCACTGGTCACCGGTGCATATACCCAGTTCCGCGGCGGTCCGGCGCCGCAGTCGACCTCCCTGGGCCGACCCGTGCCTTCAGCAACGCCGGCGCCACTGGCCCCGCCGGCGTCCTGCCCGGACGTCCAGGACGGTCTCCGAGTTCAGGGCCGCGGCCCCGGCGGAACCCGGTCCGGCGTCGACGCCATCCTGGCCTTCCAGCACGCCTACTACGTCGCCCGCTCCGGCGACCAGGCGCACACCCTCACCGCCCCGGGCGCCGCCGTGCCGACCGGCGCCGAGATCCAGCGCGGAATCGACAGCATCCCCGCCGGAACCACCCACTGCGTGACGATCACCCCGGCCGCTTTCGCCGGACAGTACCGGGTGGTGATCTCCGAATACCGTCCCGACCGGGCGCCCCGCATCTACAACCCGCAACTCGTCGGCACCACCAAGGTCGGCGCCGAAACCCTGATCACCTCCATCCGAGCTGTGTTGAATTGAGCTGTGTTGGATTGAGCAGCACTGTGTTGGATGGAGCAGCTCCGCTGCTCGAGTCGCGGCCCCTGGAGAGCCTCGATTTTTCCCTCCTCCGCTCAGTCGCTTCGCTCCCTCGCTCCGTCAGTCCAAAATCGAGGCGGGGCCGCTTCATGTCGAACTGAGCGACTCCGTCGCTCCAGTCGCGGCCCCTTCGGGTGCCTCCTTTTCCTTCCTGCGCTCAGTCGCTTCGCTTCTTCGCTCCGAAATCGAGGCGGGGCCGCTCAGTGTGGGATGGAGCGACTCCGTCGCTCGGGACGCCGTCTCGGGGCCGTCGTTTTCTCCTGTGCGCGTCGCTGCGCGCAGTGCGTCGTCGGTCCGTAGTCCGAAATCGAGGTGGGCTGCTCGGGAGCGGGCATACCTCGGGAGTCGTAGGTTCGGCATGCGCTGCGGAGTGCGGTCGCCGCCGAGCCGCGGGGCTCGGCGACGATTCGGCACCAGGAGTGGCGGGCGCGACCCCGCCACTGGGGCGACCGTCAGCGGGCGTTCTCTGCGGCGGTGACGACGTGCTGCATGAGCAGTGCGGTGGTGACCGGGCCGATGCCACCGGGCACCGGGCTCAGGGCTTCGGCGCGGCCGGTGACGCTCTCGGCGTCGACATCGCCGGTGATGCCGCCGCCGGGGGCCTCGTTGGTGCCCACATCGATCACCACGGCGCCTTCGCGGACATGAGCACCGGTGATCAGGCCGATCCGGCCGGCGGCGGCCACGACCACATCGGCGGCCGTGGTGACGGCCGCCAGATCCGCGGTCCGGGAATGGGCGACGGTCACCGTGGCATTCTCGGCGAGCAGCAGCTGTGCGAGGGGTTTACCGACCACATTGGAGCGGCCGACGACCGCGACGTGCCGGCCGGTCAACGGGATCCGGTGCTGCTTCAGCAGTTCCACCACGGCCTCCGAGGTGGCCGGGACGAAGCCGTCCAGGCCGGCCGCCAGCAGGCCCAGCGACAACGGGCTGACCCCGTCGACATCCTTGGTTGCGGCGATCGACGAGCTCACATCGTCGAGGGTGACCCCGGCCGGTAGCGGTGTCTGCAACATGATCGCGTCGGTGCCCGCATCGGCGCTGCGGGCCTCGAGTTCGGCGCGAATCGCCGCTGCGCTCGCATCGGCACCGAGGTCGACCTTCTCACAGTCGATCCCGAGCTTCGTTGCCGCCTTGCGCAGCGAGTTCACGTACCAGGCGCTGGCGGGATCGTCGGTGGCCACGACCAGTGCCAGGGTCGGGGCGCCACCCCGCTCGGCGAGCGCGGCGGCGCGCTGGGCGGTGTCGGCGTTGATGGCGGCGGCGAGTTCCTTGCCGGGCAGCGTTGCGGTTTCCACGGTGTGTCAGCTTATCGGCCGGTCCGGTCCGGCCCGGGAAGCGGTCCGCTCCGCGTCGCGCGGCACGCCCGGGACAGTGAAAAACCCGGGTCACGGCGCCGATCGATCGTATCGTTGGGGCCGCTACACGCTCCCGTCATCTACCGAAAGGTGCCGAGCAGTCGTGAAGATCACCGGAATCGGTCGGCGATTTCTCGCCGCCGCGGCCTGCGCCGCGGCCCTGACCGGGATGACCGCTGGGCCCGCGTACAGCGCACCCGATACGGCCGCACTGTACGACTCCGCCCAGCAGCATTTCGTCGACGGCGACACCGAAGCCGGTCGGGCCGCATTGCGGGAACTCGTCGACGCCGACCCCGACGATGCCGAAGCGCTTGCCCTGCAGGCCATCTGGTCGCACTACGCCGGCGACGCGACGGCCGTCCGGGCGGCCATGGACCGGCTGGCGGTGCTCGACCCCGGCCGCGCCGCCGGAACTGCCGGAGTCCTGGACGCCGTGACAGCGGCCGCCGCCACCCTGCCCAACCCGCTGCCCGCCCTGGTCGGTCCGGAGACCGGCATCGTCGTGCTCGGCTACGGCCTGCTACCCGACGGTTCGCTGCGGCCGGAACTGGTGAACCGGCTGACCGCGGCCTGGATCCAGGCCGTCGCCGCACCCTTCTCCCCGGTCGTCGTGACCGGCGGGAACCCACAGGCCGGGATCACCGAAGCCCGGGCCATGCGGGACTGGCTGGTCGCCCGCGGCCTGCCGGCCGACCGGGTCCATCTGGAAGAACGCGCCGGCTCCACCGTGCAGAACGCGATCAACAGCACCGCACTGCTGCAGGACCTGGGCGCGACCAGCGCAGTAGTGGTCACCTCCCCGAACCACATCCGGCGGGCCGTCGCCGACTTCCTGGTCGCCGGCACCCACGTCGTCGGCGCCATGACCTCGCTCGACCGACTGGTGTCCGAACTCCCGCCGCCGAACCGCGCCGACCGACGCGGCATCTACCTGGACGCCACCCGCACCTTTGCTGTGTCGGATTGAGCAGCTCCGCTGCTCGAGTCGCGGCCCCTGGGGGGCCTCGATTTTTCCCTCCTCCGCTCAGTCGCTTCGCTCCCTCGCTCCGTCAGTCCAAAATCGAGGCGGGGCCGCTCCGTGTGAGATCGAGCGACTCCGTCGCTCGAGGGGGTCGGTCGTGCGCGAAACTCGGTTGCGTGCGCCGGGAGAATCGGTCGGTATGACATGCGATTGGCCGGACCCGGCGCAGCTCATCGCGCAGTTGCGCGCGGTCGGCTGTGTATTCGCCGAGGACGAGGCGCAGCTGCTGCTCGCGACCGCGGACGATCCGGCGCATCTCGAGATGCTGCTGGCGCGGCGCCTCGCCGGTGAACCGCTCGAGCATGTGATCGGCCGGGTGGAGTTCCGGGGACTGTCGGTCGCGGTCGGGGCCGGGGTGTTCGTGCCCCGGCGGCGCAGCGCGTACCTCGTCGAGCAGGCTTTGCTCGACACCGACACCGACATCAACACCGGCAGCCCGGTCCGGGCGGTGGATCTGTGCTGCGGGTGCGGTGCGCTCGGGTTGGCGCTGGCGACCGAACTGCGGGCCCGGTCCGTTGCGGTGGCATTGACCGCGGCCGATATCGATCCCGTGGCCACCGGGTGTGCCACCGACAACCTGGCGTCGGTGCCGGCGCGGGTCGTCACCGGTGACCTGTTCGATCCGCTCCCGGCCGACCTGCGTGGCCGCGTCGACATTCTGCTGGCGAACGTTCCCTACGTCCCGACCCGCCGGATCGCCGATATGCCGCCGGAAGCACGCGACCACGAGCCGCGGGCCGCGCTGGACGGCGGCGCCGACGGTCTCGCGATCCTGCGCCGCGTCGCGGCCGGGGCGCCGGAATGGCTCGCACCGGGCGGCCGCCTCTACATCGAAACCGGGACCGATCAGCTCCCGGCGGCCGTCGCGGCGTTCGCCGGCAGCGGCCTGCACACCCGGGTGGCGCGCTCGGCCGAGGCGAACGCCACGGTGATCATCGGCTCACTCGCCGCGCACCACGCGGAGGACGTCGGCATGCAGGGCGTCGGCGCGGGCGGCGAGGGCCTCGACCCGGATCAGGGCCTGCGCGAATCCGTCGCCGAGGGCGGCGGGCAATGAGGCGACGTTGATCTCGATATTGAGCTGCGAGCTGAGCGCGGCGGCGCGGGCGGCGTCGGCGGCGGCGCCGATATCGGTGACCACATTCGGGTTGCCGATCGGCAGCAGCTCGGCGGCCAGGGAGAGGATCTCGTCGGCCTCGTCCACCACCGCAGCCGGCACCCGGGCCGCCTCGACCAGGGCCGCCTCGATCGCCTCGGCGCGGGCGGCCTGCTCGCTGTCGGTGGCCTTGGGCAGCTTGTAGGCGGCGCCGACCGCGGTGAAAGCGGCGGCATCGGCATCGGCCAGGGCCAGCGAACGCTCCCGGGCGGTATCGGCTGCGGCGATGATCCGGTCCACCACCGGCCGGTTGTCGGCGTCCTTGGCGCGGGTGGTGTAGCGGGCCACCATCGCCACCAGTGCCGCGGCCTGGGCCGCATGCAGCGCCGCCACGGCGCCCCCACCCGGCGCCGGCACCTTCGCGGCCAGCTCGGACAGGTACTGCTCCAGCGGGACCGATCCGAACGATCCGGTCTCCTGGGACGAGGTGGTGGGCTGCGACACGACTGCGGGCCTTTCGGTACGTGGCGGAACGTGCGGTCGCCGTTCACCGTACCGCGCACCTGCGCCGCTGCCGGGCGCCACCGCGACGCGGCGCCGGGGCGGCATCCCGGAGACCCGGCCTGCGGGTCTATGTTGTGAACCATGCGGATCGGATTGGGCATCAACTATTCGGGCGGTTTCAAGGAGGTGGCGGCCGAGGTCGCCGACCTGGAGCGGGCCGGACTCGACATCGTCTTCGTCCCCGAGGCCTACTCGTTCGACGCGGTGAGCGCCCTCGGGTTCCTGGCGGCCCGGACCGAACGGGTGCAGCTCGCCTCCGGCATCCTGCAGCTCTACACCCGCACCCCGAGTTTGACGGCGATGACCGCCGCCGGTCTGGACTTCGTCTCCGACGGCCGGTTCGTGCTCGGCATCGGCGCATCCGGCCCACAGGTGATCGAGGGATTTCACGGTGTTCCCTACGATGCGCCGATCGGGCGCACCCGGGAGCTGGTGGAGATCTGCCGTCGGGTGTGGCGCCGGGAGAAACTCAACTACCAGGGCAAGTACTACCGGATTCCGCTGCCCGCCGACCAGGGCACCGGCCTGGGCAAGGAACTCAAGCTGATCAACCATCCCGTTCGGGAACGCATCCCGGTGCTGCTCGCGGCGCTGGGGCCGAAGAATGTGCAACTGGCCGCGGAGATCGCGGAAGGATGGCAGCCGATCTTCTTCCTGCCGGAGAAGGCCGGAGACGTCTGGGGCGAGCCCCTCGCCGCCGGTACCGCGAAGCGGGACCCCGCCCTGGGCTCGCTGGACATCTATGCCGGTCCGGCGCTCGCGATCGGTGAGAACACCACGCCGCTGCTGGAGTTCGTGAAACCGCATCTGGCGCTCTACATCGGCGGGATGGGCGCCAAGGGCAAGAACTTCTACCACGCGCTGGCGACGAAGTACGGCTACGGCGCCGAAGCCGACCGCATCCAGGAGCTGTACCTGTCCGGCGACAAGCAGGCCGCCGCCCGGGCCGTCCCGGACGACCTGGTGCGTAATGTTTCGCTGATCGGCCCGGAGAACTTCGTCAAGGAGCGCATCGCCGCTTTCGCCGAGGCCGGGGTGACCGTCCTGAACGTGACGCCGATCGCGGAGAACGCCGCGGGCCGGATCGCGCAGATCGAGAAGCTGCGCGCCCTGGTGTGAACGCCGAGGTGCCGCCGCCCCCGGGGCGGGGACGGCGGCACCTCGGGCGGATCAGGACGTGCGGATATCGCTCAGCGCGGCATCCAGGGTCGGGAACATCGAGAACACCTGATCGAGGCTGGTCATCTTGAGCTGCCGGCTGGTGGCCGGCCCGTCGGCGACGATCGCGATCGCGGTGCGGTCGGCCGCGCGCTGGTGTGCTGCGACGAGTGTCGCCATCCCGGCCGAGGCGAGGAAACCGACCGCGGTCAGATCGATCACCAGATGCGCGGGACCGCCGTCCAGGGTCGATTCGATCGCGGTTTCCAGCGCCGGTGCGGTGGCGAGATCGACCTCACCGGTCACCGTCAGCACCGTCACGCCATCGGTGACGGTGACCGAGGTGGTCATCGCGTCCGTGAGGGGGTACGAGTCTCCGGAAGAGTTGGTGGTCACAACCCTCCAATCTGCCATGGTTCGCCGGTGGATGTCGCCTCCACGGTAGTGCCGGGCGCCCGGTTCGGTAGCGGCGGCCGGTGTGCTGTGTTGATTGAGCAGCTCGGCGTTGGATGGAGCAGCTCCGCTGCTCGAGTCGCGGCCCCCTGGGGTGCCTCGATTTTTCCCTCCTCCGCTCAGTCGCTTCGCTCCTTCGCTTCGTCGGTCCGAAATCGAGGCGGGGCCGCTCCGGTCGTTCAGGCCGGTACGAGATCGATGCCGGCAGGGGGACGCAGCCGCAGCAGTGCACCGGCCGATGTGGTGACGTAGAGGGCGGGATCGTCCCGGTCCGGCGCGATCCGGACCGAGGTCGGCCCGGGCGGGTAGTGCAGCGTCAGCAGACCGGTGGCCAGGGTGCAGCGGGCGCCGGTGCCGGGGTCGAGTGCGTGGACCGCGCCGGAGAAGTCGGCCGCGAGGTAGATCGTCCCGTCGGCGGCGGCGTGCAGATCGTCGGGTGCCGAGACGATCGGATCGAAAGCGCCGGGTAGCGTCGTCCACTCGCGCGGCGCCGACAAGGGCACCCGGTAGAGCTCGCCGGTCAGCGAATCGTCGGTGTAGACGGCGGTGCGGCCGGGTGCGAACGACAGCCCGTTGGCGCTGGGCACCGGAGCCCAGTTCGGTTCCAGTGTCCCGGTGGCCGCCCGGTAGCGGGTGATCCCGGTCGGGGGTCCGAACAGGGCGACCCGGCCGATCAACAGGTCTCCGTCGGGCAGGAGCAGCAGGCCGTTCGGGGCGATGAGCCCGTCCGCGAGCCGATCCACCGCGCCGGTGTCGAGATCGAGGCGGTACAGGGCTCCGGTCGGTGTCTGCAGGGCATTGGCAGCCACACTGTCGCCGGTGACGAAGTACAGCGTGGACCCGGACAGCTGCAGCCCGGCGGGGGCGTCGAGGCCGGACAGTACGGTGCTGACCCGGCCGTCCGCATCGACATGGAAGATGGCGCCCGCATCCAGTCCGGACAGATAGAAGCCGCCCCGGTCGTCGGATACGAGGTTCTCCAGCATACCGAGCCCGGTGACGACCTCGGTGACCGTCCAGTCCACATCGCAACCCGGTGCCGCCGAGGCGGTCGGCTGAGCGGTGACAGCGGTCGGGGTCACCGCCGGCAGCACGACCGCTGCGGCCGTACAGCAGATCGTCCGCACCACGCGATCCCGATTCGCAATGACGTTCATGATCGTAGTCAAGGCCGAATTTCTCCGGGAATGTCCGGCACTGTGAATTACTGGGCGCTTTCCCTGTCGGGCCGTATTTTCGCGGTGCCGGAGAACAGTCGGATATTTCGCGCGATGTGCTCGTCGAAACGGCATCGTGGAGTGCCGTTCGATATTCGACGGAATGCGGCTCTGCCGGTAGACGGCCCGGATCCGGTGATGTGCCACCGGTTACGGACCGAAGGTGAGCGCGAGCGGTGGCAGGCTGTCCGGCGTCACCGCCGAGACGACGTGCACCCCCGCGCCGGTGAAGGTCGCGACGGCGCGATCGACGTGATCGGCGGAGGTGACCAGAATGGCGTGCGCAGTGCGGATATCACGCATGAGGGCCGCCGAATGGACCGCATTGCCGTAAGTCGAGCCGGCCTGCGGTTCGACATGGATGCGCGGCCCGTCGATACCGTGTGTGCTGAGCCAGGCCGCCATGGCCGCGGCCTCGGTGATGCCGTTGCGCGGGTTTCCGCCGGTCACGATGATCGGCGAGGCCGGGGCGAACATGGCCTGTACCCGTCCCGCCTGCAGGCGTTCGATCAGTTCCGGCCGCATGCTGCCGTCCGGGCGCAGCCCGTAGCCGAGGATCACGATCGCTGTGTCCGGGCTGAACGGATGGACGACGGGTCCCCGTTCGATGTGCACGGTTTCCTGATAGGGCGGTGAACTCCACGGCAGCCCCGAGGCGACCGGGCCGTTCCCGGCGAACACCGCTGCGGCGCCGACGAACAGCAGAATGAGTCCGGTCAGCGGCGTTACCGCACGGACGATCGGGCGGACGAAGGTATCGAACATGGGTGCTCCGAGGGTGGGGCCCGGGCAATTCGCAGCCGGGCCGGATATCTCGGTCCATGGTGCCGCCGCAATCCCGGAAACGATCCGCGTGCAGCCGATATCTGGAGATAGTCATCGGTACCCGCCGACCCCGTTGTTTTCCGGTACCGAATTCCGTTCCGGGCGAAACATGATCGAGTTGTGCAACATCCCTGTGTCGATCCGGAATTAGTTGTGAAGGTGCCGATCATCACGGGTGCCGCTGATCAGCGGACGGTTCCGTCGACGATATCGAGCGTGCGGAGCTGCTCCCACACGGTCGACCACGGTTGTGTTGGTGACCGGCACAACCACACCGACACATGCCGGTTCACGCCCGGGAACCCGAGCGGATCGTCGACGACGGCCAGCCGGATCCGGTCGGCGAAACCGATCGGCAGGGCCGTATCCGGGTGGTCCACACCGACATAGAGCACCAGATCGGCGGAGTCGGGTGGCGGTGCGAAGAACCCGTACCCGCGATTCGGGCTGTGCACCGGAGGGAGGTCGTCACCGAAGTGATCGAGGGCGCCCGCCTGCCAATAGTTCTGGGTGATGATCACCGTGCGGCCCGGTGCTGCGGGCGGCAGATCCCGGTGCACGGTGTCGACGGTGGTCACCAGGTCGGTCCAGCCGGGCCGGTCGTAGAGCCGGGTACGCCAGTGGATCTGGGCATATCGGTCGGTCGGTTCGGTGAGCAGGCCGGCGGAGAGCGGGAGAACCAGCACGGCGGTCAGGGTGACGGCCGCTGCCGCGGCGACCGAACCGGTGAGTGCGATGCGCATCCCGCGCCCCGGGAGCCGGGCGCCGACCCAGACCGCGCCGGCAGCGAACAAACCCGGGAACGCGCCTGCCGCATAGTAGGGACGCAGGCCCGCGAACAGAATTCCGGCCAGCCCGGCGGCGACGACGGGCACGACGAACCGGTACGGCCGCAGCGCCGGATCGGTCAGGCCTGCCCACAGCCCGGCCAGCATCAGCAGCCCCATCGGCCCGACGGTGAGCACCAGCTGCCCGGGTGCCTCGAACAGCGAGGCGGTCGCGAGCTGCTCCGCGCGCACCACCCCGCCCATCGACAGCTGCGGCCACCCGTGCCGGTGCTGCCAGACCAGCTGGGGGACGGCGGCGAGCAGGAACACCGCGGCCCCGCCCCAGAGGGCGGGCCGGCGCAACATCTCTCGCGGGCCGAACAACGCGATACCGGCGATCAGGCCCGCGCAGACAGCCGGAATCAGCCATTTCACCTGGAAATCGACGGCGGCCACCAGGCTTGCGCCGAACAGCAGCCGGTCCTGCCGGGTGCGGATCCAGCGGATCAGCAGCCAGCTGATCAACGCCGTGCAGGTGGCGTCGAAGGCGTAGGTGCTGAGCATCGCCGATTGCAGCAGCGCGGCCGGTGTGAGCAGATAGCCCGCCGCGGCGAGGGTCTGCGCGAACCGGCGGCCGCCGAACTCCCGGGCGATCGCGGCGGCGAGCGCACCGCCGGCCGCGCACAACAGCACCGCCGGCAACCGGAGCAGCAGCACCGAGCCCGGTGCGATCCGGTCGGCCGCGGCGGCCAGCCACGGCACCAGCGGGCCCTGGTCTGCGTACCCCGGGGCCGGATGGTGGCCGGCGGCGATGAAGTACAGCTCGTCACCGCCGAGGTCGTATCGGCCGATGCGTGCGACGAACAGCGCGGTGATGATCCCGACGACGAGCAGTACCGGGCGCCGATGGAACCGCGGCGGTTCGGGTCCGACATCGCCGGGCGCGGGGGAGGAGACCTGGTCGTGCATACCGATTCCTGGGGTGCGCGGCGGCTCAGGCGCCGTGGTCGATGGTCAGGGACATCAGCTGCGGCCACAGCCGGGACCACGGCCGGACCGGATCGGTGCAGTACCACACCGTCATTCCGTGGTTCACACCCTGGAATCCGCCGGGATCGTTGAGCCGGGCCACCGGCACCGCGGTGCCGAAGTGCTCGGAGACCGTGGCGGTGAGGCTGTCCCCGCCCACGTAGAGCACCCGATCGGCGGTATCGGAAGGGGGGCCGAAATAGCCGTACCCGCGGCTGGGGCTGTAGACGGGCGGTAGCTCGTCGGTCGATACCGCGAGAGCACTCGCCTGCCAGTAGTTCTGGGTCACGATCACCACCCCGGAGCGGTCCGGGGCCGGTAGCGTCGCGACGACGTCGCTCACCGTGGCGACCAGTTCCGGCCAGCCGGACAGCCCGAAGAATTGGGCGCGGATGGCCATATCGCCGTTGCGGACGGCGGGGCCACGCCACCACGACTGTGGTAGCGGCAGCAGCGACACCGCGGCGACAACCACCGCCAGCCCCACCGCGAAATACGCCGTGAGCAGCTTCCGGACCCGGGCGGCCCCGGCAGCAGCGAGCACGACTGCGGCGGTGGCGAAGAACACGGCGAACCCGTTGCCGAGGTAGTAGGGCCGCAGCCCCGCCACCGGCACCACGAGCAGCGGGAGCAGGCCGAGCGGCAGCAGGAACCGGTAGTCGCGCAGCTGTGGCGCCCTCGCCACCGCCCAGATGCCGAGAAGCAACCCGAGTCCGCCCGGTCCGGTGGTGAGCATCAGCTCCCGGAGCGCGGAAGTGATCCGGTCGCCGGTCATGGTGGTCTGCTCCGCCCGGATCACCGCCCCCATGCCCAGCTGCGGCCAGCCGTGACCGGCCTGCCAGGACAACGCGGGCACCGCCGACAGCAGCAGCAGGGCCGTGCCCAGCCACAGCGCCGGGCGGCGCAACACCTCCCGGGGGCCGAAGAGCAGGACCCCCAGTCCCAGCAGCGCCCACACCGCTACGATCAGCCACTTCACCTGGAAGTCCACTGCCGCGACCAGACCGGCCGCGATCAGCAGGACATCCCGCCGGGTGCGTACCCAGCGCACCACCAGCCAGCACACCACGGCGGTGAGCGCGGCATCGTAGGAGAAGGTACTGATCGCTGCCGTCTGCTGCACCGCGAACGGGGTACAGGCGTAGCCGAGCGCGGCGATCAGCTGCGCGGCCCGGCCGCCACCGAGTTCCCGGGCGATGAGCGCCGCCAGCAGCATCGTGCCCACGCCGAGCGCAACCGCCGGTAGCCGCAACGCCACCGCCGAACCGGGTGCGATCAGGTCCGAGAGGTGGGCCTGCAGCGGCACCAGTGGCCCTTGGTCGGCGTAACTCCAGGCCGGGTGGCGCCCGGCGGGCACGAGATACAGCTCGTCGCCCCACAGCGGATACCGTTCCAGGCGGAGGGTGAACAGGACTGCCAGCGCCCCGGCCAGCAGTGTCAGTTCCCGGCCGCACAGCGGCGGCACGGGTCCGGCTGCGCCGGCCGGAGCTCGGACGGTGTCGGCTGCCGCGTCGATCTCGAACCCCCGGACTGCCTCGGCTGAACGGTCTGCGGCGCCCCGGCCGCGGTGTAGGAACACCGTATGCCGCCGAGCGGTGGGAGCCGGTTACCGAATGTCACAGAGATTCGGCGCCGGAACGGGTGATCTGCCGGCGTTGTGGTCAGCGCTGGGTGCCGCGGATCGGATTCGCCGTCGGGAAGGTGATGGCCGGCAGGGTCACCCACATCCGTACCCGGGTGCCCTCGTCGTCGTGGTCGATGCCCAGGTCCTCGGTGAGTGCCCGCATCATCGCCAGGCCACGGCCCCGGTTGCCGGGGTCCGGCGGCGGCGGGCGCCATCGTCCGGTGTCGGTCACCTCGATCACCACCCGCTCGGTATCGCAGGTGGCGCGCAGCCGGACCCGGCCCGGCGCCCCGGTGGTGTAGGCGTGTTCCACGCTGTTGCTGCAGGCCTCGTTGGCGGCGGCGACCAGATCGGCGGCCAGATCGTGCGGGACCGCGGCCGCGGCGAACCAGGCGCGCAGCGCCCGCCGCAGTTCGGCCAGATGCGGTGGGGTGGCAGGCAGGTCCAGCTCCAGCGGGGCCGGCGGCTGCCGATAGACGACCATGGCGACGTCGTCGTCGTACCCGGCGTCCGGCCGCAACCGGGACAGCACCGCATCGGCGACCTCGCGGGGCAGCGCCGCACCGGTCTCGGTGAGCACCTCGGCGATCTTGGCGAAGCCCTCTTCGATGTCGACACCGCGCTGCTCGACGAGGCCGTCGGTGAACAACACCAGCGTGGCGCCGGGAGCCAGGGGCGTGGTGGCCTCGGGCCGGCGGGGTACCGCGAAGGTGGCCAGCGGTACCGACCGGCCACCCTCCAGGATCCGCCCGGGACCCGTGCCGGCCGACAGAATCGGCGGCATATGCCCGGCGTTGGAGTAGCGGACCAGCCCGCGCACCGGATCCAGCACCGCGGCGCACACCGTGGTGCACATGGCACCCGGGATTCGGGTGGCGACGGTGTCGAGTTCGGCCAGCAGCTGGGCCGGACCCGCACCGCGCAGCAACAGTGCCCGGGCGGCGGTGCGTAGCTGCCCCATCACCACCGCGGCCGACAGGCCCCGGCCGACACAGTCGCCGACGACCACCCCGATGGTGCCGTCGGCGAGCGGCACCACGTCGTACCAGTCACCGCCGATCTCCAGCGGGGGCAGCGCCGGTTCGTAATGCACCGAGAACCGCGGCGGCAACTCGATCGGGCCGAGCATGGCGCGCTGCAGGGTGAGCGAGGTGGCCCGCGCCTGATCGAAGTTACGGGCCCGCTGCACCGCGACGCTGAGGTGGCCGACCAGCAGCGAGAACAGGGTCCAGTCGGCCGGGGTGATCACCCGCGGTGAGGCGAAGCGCAACAGCAGTGCGGCGTCGCCGGTTTCGCCCAGCGGCGCCAGCAGGCCGGTGGCCCCGCGACCGGTGTCGTCGATGGCGAACAGCGAACGAGGTGCCTGCCGCCGGGCGCGGTTGAGCAGCCGGGCGAGCTCCGGGTCCACCGGTTCGGCCGGCCCGCCGGCGGTATCCGGCCCGGAGCCGTAGACATCCGGTTCCGGAGTATGGCCCGGCCAGACGGCCACCACGGCGCTCTCCGCTTCGACGGTGCGGCGCAGTTCGCCCAGCCCGACGGTGAGCACCTCGACCAGACCGGTGGCCGCGCCGACGGCGGTGGCCAGCCGAGAAGCGGCCTGATCGCGGGCCTGCGCATCGTGTTCGGCGGTGACATCGCGGGCGGTGCCGACCAGGATGCGGGCCCCGTCCTCTGGCCGGACCAGCGAATTGGTGCTGACCTCCAGCCACAGTTTGCGGCCGTCGCGGTGCCGGACCGGAACGACGAACCGGGCCGGTTCGGCACCGATCTCCGGGTAGCGGGTGGCCGGGTCGGTGCCGCCGGGGATCGACCACGGATGCGGCAGCGGATAGGGCAGGTCGGCGGCGCCGTACCCGGTCAGGGCGCCGAACGCGGAGTTCACCTCGACCACGGCGCCGTCGGAATCGGCGACGAAGAAACCGTCCTGCAGTGATTCCATCAGGGCGGTGCGGAAGGCGTCGCGGCCGGCCAGATCGTCGGCGCGGGAGCGCTGCTGCTCATAGCGCCGGGTGCCGTCCAGGTAGCCGCGGGTGGCGATATCGAGGGCGGCCATGGTCTGCAGCAGGAATTCCAGTGCGGCCTCGGACCGGGCCGGATCGGCGCCCTCGGTGCTGGCGGCCACGGTGCGGTAGTGGTGTTCGGTGAGATCGAGCAGGCTGATGCCCTCCACCAGGGCGCGGCGGCCCAGCTCGTAGCCCTCGCCGAGGCCGTCCTGGCCGGGCCGGTCGAGATGGCGGCGCAGGGCTGCGGCGTAGTCGTCGAGGAACGCCGACAACACGGTGCCCACGCTCAGCCACCACCTCGGTGCCGGGCCGCCAGGACCAGTGCGTCATCGGTCTCCTTGGCATCCCGTTGGAGGATGTCCGCGGCGATCGTCCCGGCGGAGGCGGACAGGTCGACGCCGCCGGGGCCGCGGGCCACGATGCCGTCGGTGGCCATGATCAGCAGGTCACCGGGCCGGATCGCGAGCTCCTGCGGCTGCAGCTGGCCGGGCAGGCGGTAGCCCACGATGCCGCCGGTCATCAGCATGGTGGCGCGGGTCTCGGTGCCGGCCGGTCCCTTCGCCAGCACCCGGGCCTCGACATTGCCGACACCCAGCCAGCGCAGCCATTCCCCGTCGTCGAGCAGGGCGAGCGACACCGCGGCCCCGCGGGTACTGCTCATCGCCCGGTGGCACAGCACCATCAGCACGTCGAGGGGTTCGGCGCGGTTGTCGGTCAGGACCGTGATGGCGCGTGCGGCCGCATCGGCCGCCGACGGTCCGTGCCCGAGTCCGTCCAGGACGGCGAACAGCGCGCTGCCGTCGCCGACGTCGAGGGCGACGGCCCGGTCGCCGGAGACGTTCTGGCCGGGTAGCGGGCGGCCGGCCGTAGACCATTCGGTCCGGCCGATGAACCCGTCCTCATGCACCGTCGGGCACCCACTTCCACATCTCCACCAGGGTGCCGCGGCCCGGTTCCGACTGGACGGTGAGCCGATCCATCAACCGGCGGGCCCCCGGCAGGCCGAGTCCGAGGCCGCGTCCGGTGGAGTAGCCGTCCTCCAGGGCACGCGGAATGTCCCGGATACCGGGGCCTTCGTCCTGCGCCTGCACGATCAGCGCCTGCCGGCCGTCGCGCTGGTCCACCAGCAACCGGATCTCCCCGTTGCCGGCGTAACTGGTGATGTTGCGGGCGATCTCGGAGATGGCCGTGGAGATCATGGTGCGGTCGGTGAGGGTGAAGCCGAGCCCGGCGGCGAGATCGTGCCCGGCTTGCCGGGCGGTGACGATGTCACCGGAGGCCCGCACAACGATCGTGACCTGCTCAGCGTCCACTTTCACGACCGTCCCGGCGGCGGGTGCTGTCCCGGCGCGTCGAGTGCCGGTTCAGCCAGGCGAGCCCTTCCTCGAGGTCCAGTGCGGTGTGCATGTCCTCGAAGGTGAGCCCGAGTTGCACCATGGCGAAGGCGACCTCGGGCTGGATGCCCACGATCACCGTGTCCGCGCCGCGCAGCTGGGTCATATGCGCGATGGTGCGTAGCGAGCGCGCGGCGAAGGAGTCCATCACGTCGATTGCGGTGACATCGACGATGATCCCGGTGGCTCGGTACCGGCTGACCTGGCGCATCAGGTCGTCCTGCAGCCGCTCGGTGTCGGCATCGGTCAGCGCGGACTGCACCGATGCGATGAGGTAGGTGCCTTGTTTGAGAATGGGTACGGGCATGGGGCGGGTCCGGTCAGCGTCCGTCGCGTTCGGAACGCTCGCCGACCCGGGACACCTCGTAGCCGAGCAGCCGCTCGGCCTCCTCGATGCCCCCCTGCAGGTCGCCGACCGCGTTCATCTTGGACAGGTCCAAACCGATGGCGACCAGGGTCAGGGCGATCTCCGAGGACAGTCCGGTGATGATCACGTTGGCGCCCATCAGGCCGGACGCGTCGACCGTCTGCACCAGGTGGTTGGCCACCGTGGAATCGATCGCCGGCACACCGGTGATGTCGATGACCACCACTTTCGTGCGGTTGGCGCGGATGGCGCTGAGTAGCTGTTCGGTCAGCTGGCGGGCCCGTTGCGAATCGAGCACACCGATGATCGGCAGAATCAGCAGCTGTTCGCGGACCTGCAGCACCGGGGTGGACAGCTCCCGGATGGCCTCCTGCTGCTGCCGGATGACGCGCTCGCGCTCCTGGACGAACGAGACGCCCACGGTGTTGGCGATCCGGTTGGCGGCCGGCTCGTAGGCGTCCAGCACGGCGTTGAGCAGTTCGAAGTTCGTCTGGTACTTCTCGAACAGGGATCGGGCCAGCACGTCACGCAGCAGCAGCACGATGCCGAGCACCTCGTCGGTCTCGACGCCCCGGGGGATGATGCGTTCGGACAGGTCGCGGGCGTAGGCCTGCAGGGCCTCGACGCTGCCGGTCTCGAGTACCTCGACGTAGTTGTCGTAGATCGACGTCGCCTCGGAGAAGATCTCCTCGGGGGTCATCGCGGTGAGCAGCTGGGCGTCGGTGATGCGCCGGGCCCACTCCTCGCGTAGTGCGGTGCGGTTCTGCCGCAGATGCTCGACCAGCTGCGGAAGTAGATTGTCGACCGGTCCCGTAGGCAGCGAATCCGCCGAAAGGCTCATGGACACCTCGGACATGGAAACTCCTGCCCCTTTCGAATGTGGTCGGTGCGTGCGTGCGGCCGGTGGCTCGGTGTCGAGCCTACCCATCCCGCTGCCTACTCATACCCGATCGGGGGCACTGTTCAAACGTGGTGGGCCGGGATCGTCGGCCGGCTCCGGGGCGAAGCCGCGTTCCAGCGCGCCCAGGGCGCGGTCCAGATAGGTCTGCAGATCGGCGTCGGCGCGGTCCAGCCAGGCGTCGAACGCGGCCCGGGCGGCGGCGAGCGCGGTCCGGCCGATCGCCATCGGCAGCAGGTCGTCCGCCTCGGTACCGAGCCGCTGGGCCGCGAAATCACCGATCGCGCGCTCCCAGGCGTCGTAGTGCGCGCCCGCGCCTGCCGACAGTGCCGGTACGGTGCCGATCAACCGCATCCGGGTGCGCAGTTCCGGTACGTCCTCGGCCCGGTAGTGATTGACGCCGACCACCACCCGGCGCACCGCGGTCATCAGCGGCACGCTGTCGGGTACCGCATCGAAGGCGGCGCGCAGTTCGGCCACCTCGTCGTCGAACTGGTGCCAGAGCACCTCGCCCTTGCTGGGGAAGTAGCGGAAGAAGCTGCGCTCGCTGATCCCGGCCTCGGTGGCGATATCGGTGACCGTGGTGTTGTCGAAGCCGCGTTCGGTGAACAGGCGCAGCGCGATCAGTTCCAGGGCGCGCCGGCTGGTACCGGGTGGGCGGCCGCGGCGGGAGGACCGGTTCATGGGCATTGATTATGCGGTCCGGGCGCCGATCGTGACGGTGGAGCCATGATCCGATTTCCGCGATCCATTGAGTTTTGACACCGACTGACGTTAATCTCGTCACATGTTGGCGGATCTCACCTGGCCGGAAGCCGGCGAGCGGGCGGCGGCCGGTACCGTGCTGGCCGTCCCACTCGGCGCGAC
This sequence comes from Nocardia sp. KT25-26, assembly GCF_056627695.1. NCBI lineage: Bacteria > Bacillati > Actinomycetota > Actinomycetes > Mycobacteriales > Nocardiaceae > Nocardia > Nocardia sp. KT25-26. The sequence continues at coordinate 2,584,778 of NZ_CM152813.1, forward strand.
CGAGCAGCACGGGCCGCATCTGCCGCTGTCCACCGATACCGATATCGCGGTCGCACTGGCCGCCGGGCTGGCGGCGCGGCGCCCGGAGGTGCTGGCCGCCCCGGCCGTTCCGTACGGCTCCAGCGGCGAGCACGCCGGATTCCCGGGAACCCTGTCCATCGGTGCCGCGGCCTTGGAGCTGCTGGTCGTCGAGCTGTGCCGCTCGGCGACCGACACCTTCGACCGGATCGTGCTGGTCAACGGGCACGGCGGCAATGTCGTCGCGCTGCGCCGGGCCGTCGAGTTGCTGCGCGCCGAATCCCGCGACGTCCGGCTGTACCTGCCGCGCTATGCCGGTGATGCGCATGCGGGGCGGTCCGAGACCGAACTGCAGCTGGCCCTCGACCCCGCCCGCGTGCACCTGGACCGGGCGGCACCGGGGGACCGGCGGCCGCTCGCGGAGGTGCTGCCCTTGCTGCGCTCCGGAGGCGTCCGCGCCGTGAGCGCCAACGGCGTGCTCGGCGACCCGGCGGGTGCCTGCCCAGATGCGGGCCGCGCGCTGCTGGCCCGACTGGTGGCCGACCTGACCGAGCAGACATTCCGCTGGTGGCCGGACGCCGTTTCATCGGTCGACACCCGAGGTCCCTGAGAGGCCGCGACCCGAGCGACGAAGTCGCTCGATCCAACACGGAGCGGCCCCGCCTCGATTTTGGACTGACGGAGCGAAGGAGCGAAGCGACTGAGCGGAGGAGGGAAAAATCGAGGCCCCCCAGGGGCCGCGACTCGAGCAGCGGAGCTGCTCCATCCAACACAGATAGGACACCTGAATGAACCCCTGGTTCGAGACCGTTGCCGAAGCCCAGCGGCGTGCGAAGAAGCGCCTGCCGAAGTCGGTGTACGGCGCGCTGATCGCCGGATCCGAGCGCGGCCAGACCATCGATGAGAACCAGGCCGCGTTCACCGAACTCGGTTTTGCGCCGCATGCTGCCGGGCCGATCGGCGAGCGGGACCAGTCGACCACCGTGCTCGGGCAGCAGGTCGGCATGCCGGTGCTGATCTCGCCGACCGGGGTGCAGGCGGTGCATCCGGAGGGGGAGGTGGCCGTGGCGCGGGCGGCCGCGGCGCGCGGCATCGCGATGGGCCTGTCGTCGTTCGCGAGCAAGCCGATCGAGGAGGTCGTCGCGGCCAATCCGGCGACGCTGTTCCAGCTGTACTGGTGCGGCAGCAAGGACGATATGGCCGAGCGGATGAGCCGAGCGAAGGCTGCCGGGGCGGTCGGGCTGATCCTGACCCTGGATTGGTCGTTCTCGCACGGCCGGGATTGGGGCAGCCCGGAAATCCCGCAGCAGCTGGATCTGCGCACCATGCTGAAGTTCGCACCGCAGACCCTTGCCCGGCCGCGCTGGCTGGCCACCTATGTCCGCTCGGGGAAGCTGCCCGATCTGACCGTGCCGAACATGGTGGTCGGCGGCGGTGCGGCCCCCGGATTCTTCGGCGCGTACGGCGAGTGGATGGGCACCCCGGCGCCCGACTGGGACGATGTGCGCTGGATCTGCGAGCAGTGGGACGGCCCGGTCATGTTGAAGGGTGTCATCCGGGTCGACGACGCCCGCCGCGCCGTCGACGCCGGAGTCGCCGCGATCTCGGTGTCCAACCACGGCGGCAACAACCTCGACGGCACCCCCGCCGCGATCCGCGCGCTGCCGGTGCTCGCCGACGCCGTCGGCGACGAGATCGAGGTGCTCCTGGACGGCGGTATCCGCCGCGGCAGCGATGTGGTCAAGGCGGTGGCGCTGGGCGCCCGGGCGGTCATGATCGGCCGCGCCTACCTGTGGGGTCTGGCCGCCAACGGCCAGGCGGGCGTGGAGAACGTCCTCGACGTGCTGCGTGGCGGCATCGACTCGGCGCTGCTCGGCCTGCGCAAGACCTCGATCACCGACCTGGAGCGTGGTGACATCGTGGTACCGGCCGGGTTCGAGCGTGCCCTGGGCGTGCCGGCGCCCGACCGGGGTGGAGCGACCACTCCCGCCTCAGCGGGGTAGTGCCTCCAGGGCTGCCCCGAGGCCGCGGACGGTGACCGGGTCGGTCAGGGTCCGGTCGGTCGGGGTTCGAATGCTCCGATCCGTCCGGGGCGGACGGCTGCTGGTTCGGCCGGAGGTCAGCGCCCGGCCGGGTCGCCGCGGTGGTGTCGAACCAGGACGTCGTAGATATCGGCGAGGGCGGCGAGCTGGTTGCGATCCAGCACGTCGATCATGTGCCTGCGGACGCTGCGCACGTGCGCGGGTGCGGCGGTGGTGAGCAGTTCGGCCCCGGCCGGGGTGATCCGGGCGGCGGTGCGGCGGGCGTCGTTCGGGATCGGTTCCCGGTGCACCAGGCCGCGCTTCTGCATCCGGGTGATCTGGTGCGACAGTCGGCTCTGCGACCATTCGAGCAGTTCGGCCAGTTCGGCGAACGTCAGGCGCTGGCCCGGGGCATCGGCCAGCGAGGTCAGTACCGAGTATTCGACGTAGCTGAGGTCGGCGGCGCGGGTCGAATCGCGGCCGATGGCGGCGGCGATGAGGTCGCGGGTTCGCACGTAGCCCAGCCAGGCACGCATTTCGACATCGTCGAGCCACTGTGGATCGTTCACGATCGCGCTCCAGATTCTCCGGTGTCCGCTTGTGTATCGCCTTGGTGTCGCCCTGAACGCTGAATTTGCCCCGCACAGGCCTAGCACCGTTGAGTTGAACGTGCAACCTGCGCTCACCTCCAAGGGTGGCATAGGGTTGCCTTACCAAGGGGTGTCGGGGGCGGGCGGATAGGCTCGGACCGCTTTGTGACCAGCCCAGGCCGGTGCTGGGACGAGACGACCGTGTCCGTGGCCCCGGCCGCGCCCGAAGGAGTGCGATCCGTGACCGCGCCGGAATTCGACTATTCCGATCTGCTGCCGATCGGTGCCGACGAGACGCCGTACCGGCTGCTCACCACCGAAGGGGTCAGCACCTTCGAACACGACGGCCGCACCTTCCTGAAGGTCGAGCCCGAGACGCTGCGGCTGCTCACCGAGACAGCGATCCACGACATCAGCCACTATCTGCGCCCCGCCCACCTGCGGCAGCTGCGCAAGATCATCGATGACCCCGAGGCCTCCGGCAACGACCGTTTCGTCGCGCTGGACCTGCTGAAGAACCTGAACATCTCCGCCGGCGGCGTGCTGCCGATGTGTCAGGACACCGGCACCGCCATCGTGATGGGCAAGAAGAGCGAAGGGGTGCTCACCGGCGCCGACGACGCCGAATGGATCAGCCGCGGCGTATTCGACGCCTACCGCAACCTGAACCTGCGGTACTCCCAGCTGGCCCCGCTGACCATGTGGGAGGAGAAGAACACCGGCTCCAACCTGCCGGCGCAGATCGAGCTGTACTCGACGCCCGCGGACACCGGTAAGCCCGAGTACAAGTTCCTCTTCATGGCCAAGGGCGGTGGCTCGGCCAACAAGTCCTTCCTGTACCAGGAGACCAAGGCGGTCCTGAATCCGAAGCGGATGCTGGAGTTCCTGGACGAGAAGATCCGCTCGCTCGGCACCGCCGCCTGCCCGCCCTACCACCTGGCCGTGGTGGTGGGCGGCACCAGCGCCGAATTCGCCTTGAAGACGGCGAAGTACGCCTCCGCGCACTATCTGGACAATCTGCCCACCGAGGGGTCGGCCACCGGCCACGCCTTCCGGGATCTGGAGCTCGAGGAAGAGGTCTTCCAGCTCACCCGGGAGTTCGGAATCGGTGCCCAGTTCGGCGGCAAGTACTTCTGCCACGACGTGCGGGTGGTGCGGTTGCCGCGGCACGGTGCGAGCTGTCCGGTCGCCATCGCGGTGTCCTGTTCGGCGGACCGGCAGGCCCTGGCGAAGATCACCCCGGAGGGCGTGTTCCTGGAGCAGCTGGAAACCGAACCGGCCCAGTACATGCCGGAACAGACCGACGAGATCCTCGGCGGCGACGTGGTGCAGATCGACCTGAACCGGCCGATGGACGAGATTCGTGCCGAACTGTCGAAATACCCGGTGAAGACCCGGCTCTCGCTGACCGGCTCGCTCGTGGTGGCCCGCGACATCGCGCATGCGAAGATCAAGGAACGCCTGGACGCCGGGGAACCGATGCCGGAGTACCTGCGCGATATGGCCGTCTACTACGCCGGTCCCGCCAAGACGCCCGACGGCTACGCCTCGGGTTCGTTCGGTCCGACCACCGCGGGCCGGATGGACTCCTACGTGGAACAGTTCCAGGCCGCGGGGGGCTCGTTCGTGATGCTGGCCAAGGGCAACCGGTCCGCACAGGTCACCAAGGCGTGCAAGGAATACGGCGGTTTCTACCTCGGCTCCATCGGCGGCCCGGCGGCCCGGCTGGCCCTGGACTGCATCAAGAACGTCGAGGTTCTGGAGTATCCGGAGCTGGGCATGGAGGCGGTCTGGAAGATCGACGTAGAGGACTTCCCGGCCTTCATCGTGGTCGACGACAAGGGCAACGACTTCTTCGCCGAGACACAGAAGCCGATCGCCCTGCGGGTCCGTACCCGTTCGAAAGAACGGGTCTGACACAGACTTCCGCCTGTCGCGGCCCCGGTCCTCGTGTGCGCGAGACCGGGGCCGTCGGCGTCTGCGCGGGTGCTCGGAGTGGGCTGTTCCACAGCCCTGGGACAACTATGTGAACAATCACATTTCCGATAGCTTCGGCGCTTCCGCCCCCGGGTGCAACGATTCTCGTTGCCGGGCAGCGATATCGCCGCCGGCTGCTGATGTGCGTTGTGTATCAGTGGTCCCGCCACTGGTAGATGCCTGTACGGCGGCGATTAGACTGCTTGCCCATGACGATTGTGCGCGGCCGGGCGGCCGATCGAATCCGTGCCGTGGCCGCGGTGGCAGTCTTCGGCATCGCCGGGATGGCGGGGGCGGCCACCGCAGTCGCGGATCCGGGCGTCGTGCCGGTCGAACAGCGTGAACAGCTGCCGATGGCGGTCGGCACCGAGGGCCTGGATCCCGCCCTGGCCCTCGCCTACACCCTCGCCGAACAGCAGGCCCGAGCCGAGGGCGTCCAGCTGGCGATCACCTCCGGATACCGCGACCCGGCCGAGCAGCAGATGCTCTGGAACCACGGCCTGGCCACCTACGGCAGCCCCGATATCGCTCGCCGCTGGGTGCTCCCGCCCGAGGAGTCCACCCACGTCTCCGGTCGCGCCGTCGACGTCGGCCCCCGCGAGGGCGCGGCCTGGCTGGAAACCAACGGCAGCCGGTGGGGTCTGTGCCGGGTGTTCGAGAACGAGTGGTGGCACTTTGCCCTACAAACTCGGCCCGGTCAGCCGTGTCCACCGATGCTGCCGGATGCCAGCCATCAGTGATCGGAGGGTTTGAAGGGTGTGTCCACCTTGACAACGAGTGGTGGCACTTTGCCCTACAAACTCGGCCCGGTCAGCCGTGTCCACCGATGCTGCCGGATGCCAGCCATCAGTGATCGGAGGGTTTGAAGGGTGTGTCCACCTTGACAACGAGTGGTGGCATTTCGAGTTGCTCACCCTGCCCGGTACCCCCTGCCCGCCGATGGTGGCCGACGCGAGCGTGCGCTGACCCGGTGTCATCTCGGCCGGTGCGGGGTCGCCGCACGGCAGGTCCGGACCGGCCCGGCCGCCCCGGGCGCGGCGGGTGAGCCGTGATTCGGGCGATGCGTAGCGTGCCCGTTACGACGGCTGCTCGCAGTGCAGCCATTCGCCGTTCTCCCTGAGGTAGGAATCGGTCTCGGTGTTGGTCTCCGACTCCGCGCCGCTATTGGTCCGCGTATAGGTGAGATCGGCGGTTGCGGTGTCCCCGGTCACCTCGATGTTGTCGACCTTGTCGACGGTGAACGTGGTGGTTTCACGCAGGATGGCCAGGTTTGCGGCCTTGTAGGCCGTTTCGTCGTAACGGATGACCGCATCGATCATGTTGTCGATGCTCTCCTCGGAGGCGGCCGGGTATTCCGCCTTCAATGCGAGGGCCATCTGATCGGCCGGCTTGGCGGCGAACTCCTCGGCCGTTCCTGCTGAACTGAGCGGCGCGAACATGGTGTCCGGCATGTTTCTGACCGCCGCGCGGTACTCGGTGCAGGTGATGTCGGCCAGCCGGTCGAAATCGAAGGTGGCCATCGCATTCTCCTGCTCGGTGATCAGGTCGCGGATCTGTTGCGCGTCGTCGCCCCCGGTTGCTGCCGGGGCCGACGCGGCCGGTGAAGCGCCTGCGTTCGTGGACTCCTCCGAGCCGCAGCCCGTCGCCGCTACTGCAACGACAGCCAGACCGATGGCAAGTGTGCGCTTCATGAAAGTTCCTTCTGGTGAATCTATGACGGCAGCCGGACCGGCCCTCGCGATGAAGGACTGCTCCGGCACCGTCGGCAGGGACAGCGAATGCTAACGCAGGAATCGGATTCCCACAGTCTCGGTGCGCCCCGGAATGGTTGCGGGCTACCTTCCGGCAAGCTGCCCGGGCGGGTGGCCCGCGGGCCGGCGCTGACGAACCGGACAGTCAGCGCCGCCGGGTCCGCACCAGCAGTCCCGCGACATGGGCGGCGGCCGCCGCCCGGGCGGCTTCGGCATCGCCACGCCGGAGCGCGGTGAGGATCCGCTCGTGCTCGTCCACGGCGATCCGCCGGTTGCCGGTGTCGATCCACAGGTCGGAGCGGTACAGGTGGGCCTGGCCGTCCAGCCGGAACAAGGCCTCGCTGAGCGGCCGGTTGCCGGCGATCTCCCGGATTGCGGTGTGGAATGCCAGGTCCAGGCCCGCATCGCGGCGCTGATCGGGCGGGTCGGCGAGCCGGCTGCGTTGTTCGGCCACCATCTCGGCGAGTCGTTCCAGGTCCTTGTTGGTGGCCCGGGATGTCGCCCGATGTGCGGCCAGGCCGTCGAGAACTTCCCGGACCTCGAACACTGCGCGGATGGTGTCGTCGTCCACGGAGCCGACCTTGGCGCCGGCATTGCGGGTGTGTACGGCGATCCCGTCGTTGATCAACTGCTGGACCGCCTCCCGCACCGGCGTGCGGCTCACCTGCAGTGCGGTCGCCAGCGCCGGCACGCTCAGCGGCGTGCCGGGGGCGAGTTCGCCGGCGAAGATCTGTTCCCGCAGGGTGGCGTGCACCGATTCGGCCAGCAGGGCCCGCTCGGTCGTCGTCATCGATTCTTCTCCGCTGCTCCGGGCCACACCCCACGGTAGCGCGGGCCGGTGGCGGGACTCGGGACGGTCATCGTGCCCGCCCACCGGCGTGCCAGGATCCGACCAGCCACCGGGACAGGGCGTTGAACGCGACGAACACGGCGACACCGAAAGCCGCGGTGAGCACGATCGCGGCGAACAGGTCCGCCGACTGCAGTCGGCTGCGGTACACGTCGAGGAGGGTGCCGATACCGGGCTGTCCTTTGGCGAAGAACATATCGCCGATGACGGCGCCGACCACCACCAGTCCGGCGGAGGTGCGCAGCCCGGTGAGGATGGCGGGCAATGCGGCCGGCAGTTCCAGCTTCACCAGTCGCTGCCACGCCGCCGCGCGCCCCAGCGTGAACAGTTCGTGCAGGCCGCGATCCACGGACTGCAGGCCGAACAGCGTATTGGTGATGATCGGGAAGGCCGCGATGATCACGCACACCAGGGTTCGGGCGAACATGCCGTAGCCGAACCACAGCCCGATCAGCGGAACCAGCGCGAGAATCGGAATCACCTGTAGCACAACCGCATACGGATATATCGCTCGTTCCAGCCAGCGCGCCCGGCTCATCAGGGTGCCGATGGCGATCCCGGCAGCGGCGGCCACGGCGAACCCGGTGGCGGCGACCTGGGCGGTCACGGCGAGTGCGGTGAGCATCGGCGTCAGATGTGCCGGATCCAGCAGTGATTCGGACAGCACCCGGTGCGGCGCCGGCAGCAGGAACCGCCGTTCCGGACTGAGGACGAGGTAGGTGATCGCATACCAGACGCCGATTGCCACGGCGAAGGACGTCGCGGGCAGTCCGACCATCGCAGCGGCCCGGCGCGGCAGTCGGTACCGCTTGCGGGCGGCCGTTTCGTCTGCCGGCACCGGATCCTCGGCGGGTGGTGCGTTATCGGGGACAGCGCCGGTCGACCGGGGCGGGGCGGCGCCCGTGCGGCGCGAGATGGTCCGGACGGCCGGAGTCAGGGTGGTGTCGGTCATCGGGTGCCTCCGTGCAGGGATGTGGAGATCCGGGCGACGTATTCGGTGAAGGCCGCCTCGTAGCGCAGTTCCGGGCGGCGGGGATAGCCGAAATCGATGTCGACGATCTCGGCGATCCGGCCGGGGCGGGCGGACATCACCACCACCTGGTCGGCCAGGAACACCGCCTCGGCCACCGAGTGGGTGATGAACAACGCGGTGAATCGGGTGTCGGTGTAGAGCCGCTGCAGTTCCACCTGCATCTCCAGGCGGGTCATCTCGTCCAGCGCCCCGAACGGTTCGTCGAGCAGCAGTACTTCCGGTGCCCGGGCGAGGGCCCGGGCCAGCGAGACCCGCATCTTCATTCCGCCGGACAGGGTGCGGGGCAGCTGATCGGCGAATTCGTCGAGCCCGACCGCCGTGAGGGCGGCCGCCGCTCGCCGATGCCGCTCGGCCCGGCCGGCCCGGCGGAACTCCAGGGCGAGCTCCACGTTGCGGCGTACCGACCGCCACGGCAGCAGGGTGGGTTCCTGGAAGATGAACCCGACCGAGTCGGTACCGATGGCCACCGACCCGCTGCTCGGGTGTTCCAGTCCGGCCGCCATTCGCAGCAGGGTCGACTTGCCGCAGCCGGACGGGCCGACGACCGCGGTGCAGCCACCTCGCCGGATCCGCAGGTTGATGCCGTCCAGGGCCACGGTGCCGGTGGGGAAGGTCTTGGTCACCCGGTCGAAGGTCACCTCGATGCCTTTGGTGAGTGTCCGCGCGTCCGCATCGCGCAGGGTATTCGTGAGGCCCATTTCGTCCCTCCGGGTCATATGCATGCAACTGCGCTGGCACCAGCGCCTTCTTGATGCTTGATTACATGTATGACATGCGAGTTGCGGGATGTTACGTGCCGATCATTTATCGGCTAACAAGGTGGGAAAACTGCGGAGCGTCGGGATCGTTTACCAGTCCGAAATGAATCAGACATTGCATGTAATCGAGTCGAGGCGATAGTGGTGGCGTGCGGTGCTGATCTCCGCCGAGTCGTCCCTTGCCGACTCGTTCCCACCTCCGAACCGTTCCGAGGAGACCGATGACCGGATTCGAACCCCGCAGGACCGCTGTGGTCGCTGCCGCCGCACTCGCTGCCTTGACCGTTGCCGGCTGCGGCGCCACCGATCCGGATTCGAGCGCCGCCCCGCTCGAACCGGCGACCGGCGACCGGTACCTGGCCGACGTATGTCCCGCTGAAGTCGACATCCAGCTGCAATGGCAGCCGCAGTCCGATATGGGTGCGCTGTTCCAGATGCTCGGTCCCGGCTACCGCGTCGACACCGAGAACCGTTCGGTCACCGGACCACTGGTCGCCGACGGCCGGGACACCGGCGTCGACCTGACGCTGCGTGCCGGCGGCCCGGCGATCGGCTTCCAGTCCGTGTCCTCGCAGCTCTACCTCGACGACGATGTGGAGCTCGGCATCGTGCACGGGGACCAGCTGGTGGCGGCCGCCGCCGATCAGCGTGTCGTCGGCGTCACGCCGCTGCTCAAATACAGCCCGGCGATTCTGATGTGGGACCCGCAGACCCACCCCGACTGGTCGGAGATTTCCGACATCGGCCGATCCGATGCCACGGTCGTCGTCTCCAAGGAGCAGATCTTCCCGCAGTGGCTGGTCGCCGAGGGCCTGCTCCGCGCCGATCAACTGGACACCACCTACGACGGCGCACCCGCCCGTTTCGTCGGCGATCCGGCCATCGCCCAGCAGGGTTTCGCCAACTCCGAGCCCTACTCTTACGAGCACGACACCCCGGCTTGGAACAAGCCGGTCGCCTACGACCTGGTCAAGGACGCCGGCTACGACATCTACGCCTCCAATGTGTCGGTGCGCGCCGACCGGGTGGACGAACTGTCCGGCTGTCTGGAACGACTCGTACCGATCATCCAGAAGTCCGGCGTGGACTACATCGGTGCACCCGAGTCCGCCAACGCGACCATCGTCGACGTCATCGCCGCCGATGTCGCGTACGCGCCCTATACGGCCGGGGAGGCGGCCGCCGGCGCCGAACTGCTGGCCGCCGAAGGTCTCGTCGCGAACGAGTCGGACGGCTCGCTGGGCACCTACGACCCGGAACGCATTCGGCGCACCGTGGCGCAGCTGGCCGGCGTGCTCGCCGCCGGTGGCGCGTCGTTACCCGCGGATCTGACCGGCGAGCAGCTGTTCACCTCCCGATTCACCGATCCGGGCATCGGTATCCGATGACCGGACCGACCCGTCACCGAGCAGAGGAGCTCCCCATGACCCTGACCGAGCTGCAGCGCGAATCCCGGATGGGTGCACCCGGCACCGAGACCACCGACCGGGAGATCCGCCGGATCAGCCTGGCCGACTTCGAATCCCGGCGCGCACAGATCACCGACGAACTGTGGTCGGCAGCGACCGACATCGGCTTCTTCCAGGTGGTCGACCACGGCATCGAACTCGACCGGGTACGGGAAGCTTTCGCCGTCGCGGAAGCGTACTTCGCGCTGCCGGAGGCAGTGAAGGGAAAATACCCCCTGAAACAGGGCTCCAACTCCGGGTGGGAGTCGATGACCCAGGTGCGGCCGTCCATCGGCACCCCGGACCAGAAGGAATCGTTCCAGGTGACCCGTCCGCATATGGCGGGTCTGTGGCCCACCGACGACGAACTGCCCGGATTCCGGGACACCGTACTGGCTTTCGAAGCGGCCTGCCGGGACCTGGCGATGCGGCTGCTGTCCTGTTTCGCCGACCGGCTCGGATTCGCGCGGGACTTCTTCGCCACCGCACACGATCCGGCGGTACCGACCTACCAGAGCACACTGCGGCTGCTGCACTACTTCGCGCTTCCGGAGGACGCCGTCTTCGGCGCCGACACCTGGCGGGCGGGCGCGCACACCGATTTCGACTGCCTCACCCTGCTGTTCCAGCGCAGCGGGCAGGGCGGGCTGCAGGTGTGCCCGGGCGCGGAGATGGACACTCAACGCTGGACGCCGATCGAGCCGGCCGACGACGTCATCACCTGCAATATCGGCGACATGCTGATGCGCTGGAGCGACGACCGGCTGCCCTCGAACTTCCACCGGGTCAAGACCCCGGGCCCGGACGAATTCCGCGGGTCCCGGTACAGCATCGCCTTCTTCGCCCAGGCCAACCGAGATGTGCTGATCGAGGGTCCGGCCGGCAAGTATCCGCCGATCACCGCCGAGGACTACCTGTATCAGCGGGTGAACGCCAACTTCGCGGGGGAACGGGAATGAGCGGGCTGCGGGTGTGGGTGACGATCCGCCGATTCCTGGGGGCGGGCGGCGGCCTGCACGTCGAGCTGCCGTACCACCCGGCCTGCTGATCGGCGGACACCGGCCGCAGGCCGGAGGATGGGAGACTTCATGAGGACCGTGGTCACCGATGTGACCGTCTACACCGGCGGCCGGTGGCTGCCGGGCCGGGACGTCGTCTTCGATGGCGGCCGGGTGGTGTCGATCGGCGGATCCGGCGACCGCGCCGGCGCGGTACCGGTCGACGGCACCGGCGGCTATCTGATTCCCGGGTTCGTCAACACCCACACGCATCTGCAGCAGGCGTTGATGCGCGGGATCGCCGAGGGCACACCGCTGCTCGACTGGCTCCTCGCCGTAGGCGCCGAGTCGATCTCGATCACCCCCGAACGGGCCTATCTGGCGACCGTCGCCGCTGCACTGGAGGCGCTGCGCAGCGGCACCACCACGGTGGTCGAGCACATGTGGCCGCATCCGTCGGCCGAGGTGCACGCGGCGGTGATCCGCGGCCTGCGGGACAGCGGTATCCGCGCCGTCCTGGGCCGCGGCATCGCCGACCGCCCCGATCCGACCCGGAAGTGGGGCTTCGAGCCGCGCCTGATGCAGCCGCTGGCCGAGGTACTCGAGCATGCCGGTCAGCTCGCCCGCGACACCGCCGCGACGACCATCGATATCGCCCTGGCAGTGCCGAATCCACGGTCGCTGACCCCGGACGGAATGGCCGCGATCCGCGACTATGCCGTCCGGACCGCGACGACAGTATCGATCCACCTGCTCGAGACCAGCACCGACGACTTGATGTGCGCCGCGCACACCGGTCTCGGCGCGGTCGGCTACCTGCGGGAACACGACTTCCTGTGGGACCGGCTGCTGGCGGTGCACTGCGTCGAACTCGACGAAGCCGGGCGGCGCACCCTGGCCGAACACGGGGTGTCGGTGTCCTACAACCCGGTGAGCAACATGCGGCTCGGCAGCGGTGTCGCGCCGGTACCGGAACTGCTCGACGCCGGGGTTGCGGTGGGGCTCGGTGTCGACGGTGCCGCCAGCAACGACACCCAGGACATGTTCGAATCGCTGCGCTACGGCGCCTATATCCAGCGGGCCGTGCACCGACGCGCCGACCTGCTCGGCATCGGGATGATGCTGGACATGGCCGCCGGTGGCGCGAATACGGCACTCGGCCGGGCGCCACGCACCGGCGGGATCGCCGTCGGAGACCCGGCCGATGCGACATTGCTGCGCTTCGAGCGCGATTTCGCCACCCTGCCGGTGCGTGATCCGGGCGCCTCGCTGCTGACCACCGGCACCTCCCGCATCGTCGACAGTGTGTTCGTAGCCGGGGAACCGGTGGTGTGGGACGGTCGCAGCACCCGCGTGGACGAAGCGGAACTGACCCGGCAGCTGCTCGGGACGTCACGAGGAAAGGAAACGCACCGATGACGGCACTGACCGGAGATATCGTGCTCGGACCGCACAGGTACGGCAAAGCCGAGAACCGCGTGGTGCGGATATTCCGCGGCGCCACCCGCCACGAGATCCGGGATCTGAACGTATCGACCTGCCTGCGCGGTGATTTCGCGGCCGCGCATCTCGACGGTGATCAATCGGCGGTGCTGCCCACCGACAGCCAGAAGAACACCGCGTTCGCCTTCGCGAAGCAGGCGCCCGAACCCGAGATCGCCGCCTGCCTGCCGCCCGAGGCGTACGCCTTGCGTTTGGCCACGCATTTCGTCGACACGGTGGAGCCGGTGCGCAGCGCCCGGATCGATGTCGAAGAGTATGCATGGCAGCGGGTCCGAGCCCGGGGTACCGAGCACGACCACACCTGGGTGCGGCAGGGGCAGGAGGTGCGCACAGCCGCGGTGACCGTCGAGGGGACGGGGGAGCGGCAGCGGTGCTGGGTGCTCGCCGGCCTCACCGGCTGCACCCTGCTCAAATCGACCGGATCGTCGTTCGAGGGGTTCCTCGTCGACGAATACACCACCCTTGCGCCGGCCTCGGACCGGATCCTGGCGACCACCCTCACCGCCGAATGGCGCTACACCGGCACCGATATCGCCTGGGACGACACCTATGCAGGCATCCGGGCCGTGCTGTTCGAGCAGTTCGCGGAACTGGACTCCAAGGCCCTGCAGCAGACGCTCTACGCCATGGGCCGGGCAGTCCTGCAGCGCTACCCGGGGATCGCGGAGATCCGCCTCACCGCGCCGAACAAACATCATTTCGATTACGACCTGTCCCCATTCGGCCTCGACAATCCGAACGAGGTGTTCCATGCCGCCGACCGCCCATACGGATTGATCGAGGCGTGTGTACAGCGCGCCGACGCGCCCGCGGCCGGGCCGGCCTGGGTGCGTGGTGCCTGCTGACCCCCGGTACACCGCGCTACCGTGGACAGATCCGGTCGGGATACGACGAGGCAGGAGTTCGCTATGAACATCACTCGAGGTCTCGGGGCGCTTGCCGGCGCGGTGTCGGCACTCGTCGCTGCAGGTGCCGCCGCCGCGGCGCCGATATCGGTGCCGTTCCAGATCGACCCGGCACCGTTCGGCAACCCGAACGGCAGCTTGGACGTCCCGCCGATCCGGTGCGTCGCAGTGACCGGCGAGCAACCGGGCACCGTCCGGATCACCGGCGGTAAACAGGGCGGCTGGGGCTGCCTGGTGTCGGCGCATGTGCGCTGGATCAACCTGAACACCGGCGCCACCGGCTACGCGCGGACCTCACCCGGCCTGCACGGGCATCCGCCCGAAGCCCTCCTGCGGACCGGGCCGGGGCAGATCGCGTTGGTCCTGCAGCCGGCGACAGGTGGCACCGTCACACCGGGAGCGGCGACCCTTTCGGTGCCGTGACGCACGGTTGGGCGTTGCACCACGTTGCCCGGTCGCAGGGGTCGATGAAGCGTCGGGATGCCATGGCGTCTCGGATGGCAGAGTGCGCCGGACCGAGGCTAGACCGCAACCAGGTTCAGTAGTGGTGCGAGGCCTTTGAAGTCATCGGGGTTGCGGGTGTAGAGCGGTAGTGCATGCTGCACGGCCGACGCAGCGATCTGTAGGTCTGCGACTCGGTCGCGGGGTTTCCTGCCGATCTGCTCGACCAGGAGCGCGAGCGAGCCGTAAACATGCGCGGTCTCGCCGTCGAAGACGAGGGGGTCGAATGTTCTGACCACCCACTGGAACTGGAGCTGGCGCTGCGCCTGCTGCATCGGGTCCTTCGTCGAGTGGATTCCGGCGGCGAGTTCCGCGAGACTGACCGCACTGATAGCCGCCTCGGCCTCGGCGGGCAGGCTGGTATGGATCTCCGCGTAGTCGATGAGCACCGACGTATCCAGCAGGATGTGGCGCGGCTCGACGTCTTCACTCACGGTCGGGCAGTTCCGGATCGATCATGGCGTCCAGATCGGCTCGCCAGCGGCGGTAGTCGATTCGCGGTAGGGCGGCGCTGCTCTGTGCGAGTTCGGCGACCGGCACGAACGTGCGCCGAACCAACGGCTCGAGCTTGGCCACCGGCTTTCCGTTGCGCGTGATGGTGAAGCTCTCGCCGGCCTCGACAGCGGCGAGTACCTTGCCGCTGTCGTTTCGTAGGTCCCGCTGCTGGATCTGCCTCATGACTGCCAGTGTACCCCCAGTGCTACGAGGTGTGCATAATGCTACGCCGGGCGTGTGGGAGTCCCCGCGTAGTCAGGCGCCGCCCGGCATCCCGTCCAATGCCAACCCCCCTTCGATCCCGACCGGCACCCGGCGCCGGTCGGGGGAGCCGAGGGCGGTGGTCAGGTCGGAACCGTCGTGTTCGGCGAGCAGTTCGCTCGCGTCCCACACCAGCAGGGTGGCGCTGACGGTGTGTTCGGCGGTCGAATGGGCCAGGTCGTAGTGGGCGCAGCCGGGCACGTGCGGATAGGTGATCCACAGGTCGTAGCCCGTCATGAACAGGTCCAGGTCGAACTGGACGGACAGGCTCAGCAGTTCGCTGCGGCCGTTGTCGTCGACGCCGGCGAACGCTTCGTCCAGGGCCAGTAGCCGCGGTGCCTGTGGGTCGGCGGAGTCCAGCATGACGTGGGCGGCCGCGAACAGCGGCAGATGCAGTGATACCGACTGTTCACCGCCGGAGAGGGCGCTGTGCCGGGCCACGGTGAGCTTGTCCTCGGTGCCGTCCCCGGAGATCAGGGTGAACGAGAACACCCGCCAGGTGCGGTAGTCGAGGGTGGTGGCGAGGATTTCGGGATAGGAGCGTTCCGGGTGCGCGGCCCGGGCCGCCCGGATCTCGGTGGCGAAATGGGCGCGGATGGCGGCGAGGTCGTCGGCGGTGAGCGCGGCCGAATCGCGGTCCAGGAGTTTGCAGGTGGCGCGGGCGGAGTCGGACAGTCCGTCGGCCAGTACCCAGTGCACACCGATGGTGTTGCCCGACGACATCCGCCGTTGCTTCATCTCCGTCCCCATCCGGGTGATGAGTTCGCGGGCGTCGCCGGTGCGTTCGTGGATCTGCTGGGCCAGCCCGGTCAGCAGCGCGTCCTCGAGGATGTGCCGTTCGGATTCGGTGAGCAGCAGCTCCTGATCGCGGCGGGCGGTGTCGATGCGGTCGGCGAAATCGGCGAGCGCGGTCGGGCCGTGTTCGTCGTGCACCTGCACGACGGTGAGGCCGTCCGCGGCGTCCCACTGCACCCGGTAGTCGCGTCCGGAAGCGGCCAGGGCGGCATCGAACTCCTGCAGTGCCGCCGTGACGGCCGAACGGGTCGATTTGCGTGCGGAGTCACCGGCCCGCACCGCGCCGGTGGCCCCCGACAGCGCCCGGAACAGCGCCGACACCTCGTCGGGCAGCACCTCGGGTGACTGCTCCGGGCCGGCCGCTTCGATCCGGTACAGCAGTTGCTCGGCGCTCGACCAGGCGGCATCGCTGCTGGGCCAGCGGTATTCGGTGCCGGCGCCGAGCAGGGACAGCAGGTCCGGCCGCGCGTACGGGGCGAGCGCGGCCACCTCGGCCAGCACCTCGGTGAGCGCGGTGCTCAGCGATTCGTGGGCGGTCCGGTAGGCGGCCTCGGCGTCGCCGACCGCTTCGATGGCGGCATTGGCGGCCTTACGGGCGGCCCGCTGTTCGGCCTTCGCCGCTTCGATGCGTTCGCGGGCGGCGGCGAGCTCCCGGTTGATGTCGTCCGCCCCGGCACCGAGCGCCTCGCGCAGCGTCTCCAGGCGCCGGGACTGTTCGGTGTAGTCGCGCTGGGCGGCTTCGGCCTCCTCGGCGAACGCCTCGGCCAGGTCCCGGGCCTCGGCGAGCCGGTCACCGGCTTCCCTGGCACGTTCGGCTTCTCGCTCCCGGTCGCTGCGCACCCGCAGCAATGCGGTACCGCTGTTCTCGAAATGCCGGACGGCGGCGGCGAGCGCGTCCAGACCGGCCGGTTCCCGTGGTGCGCGGTGGTCGCGCGCCGCGGCCCGGACCTGTTTGTCGGCCGTGGTCGCGGCGGCGATCGCCTGATCGAGCTCGCCGTCGGCGTGGGTTGCGGCCTCGGTCCGGGACCGGATCAGGCCCGCGGTCTCGGCGACACCGCGCAGGGCGGCCCGCACGGCCCGCGGCCGGGGGAGTTCCCGGGCGGCGGTGGCGATCCGGTCCAGCCGGTCCCGGCCCGCCGCGGCCTCGGCTTCGGCTTCGGCCAGTTCCTGTTCGGCGGCAGTGCGTTCGACGGCGAGGTCGGCCAGCCGGGCGGTCCGCCGGCGGGCCCGGGCGGTGGCGCCGATGAACTCGGCCTCCGGTTTCCGGTGCGCACCCACCACCACGCCGAGCCGATAGCCGCCGTCCGCCGCCACGACCGGGACCGCCGGGTCGGCGAGACCGCTGCCCAGGGCGTCGACCACGGCGATCGACGCGAGGACTGCGGTGACGTGTTCCGATGTCACCGTCGGTTCCGGTGTTCCCGCCGTGGGGTCGGGCATGTCCGCGTCCCAGGTGTCCGCGGGCCTGTGGTCCGAGCCCGGGACCGTCGGCAGCTCGGACACCGAATCCGCATGAGGCACGGTGCCGGAGGCGGCGTGGACAGTGCCGGAGGCGGCGTGGACACCGTCGTCCGGGACCGGTTCGGCGACCAGCATATCGGCCAGGGTCGGTCCGGCCGGGCGGGATTCGGGCGGCAGCGGCTGCAGGAACTGTCCCGGGGTGCCCGGTGCCGGCGGCGTGCCGGTGATCCGGCCGTCCAGCAGCCCGGCGGCCTGCACGGCGGCTTCGAGGGCGGCGGCCCGGTCCGGGGTGGTGTCGTCGGCGAAACGCACCGCCCGCCACAGCGGTACACCGGGGGCGTCGTCCGGCTCGGCGAACCCGGGGAGCCGGGGCGGCGGCGCGTCGTCGCGTTCGGCGCTGATATCGGCATGTTCGGTGCTGAGTCGCTGCAGCCGCGCCCGGGCGGCCTCCGCGCGGGCGGTCGCCGCCCGGACGCGCTCACGCAGCCGGTCACGGACGGGTTCGACGTGCGTTGCGAACACTTCCGCGGCCGGTAGCGCCTCCTCGGTGTCGGGGGAGGTGAGCGCGGCCGTCAGGTCGTCGAGCAGCCCGCCGGACGCCGCGTGGCCGTCGGGGTGGTCGGCTCCCGGGCGGATCTCGTCGGGGCGGCCCGGATCGAGGGCCGCACGGTGCCGGTCCCACCAGTCCCGGAGCTGCCGGGCGACCGTCGACCGGGCCTGCTCGACGGCCGCCTCGGCATGTGCGACCTCGGCCGCGGCGGCATCACGCAGTTCGGCGGCCCGCTCGGCGCGGCGCTGGGCTCTGGTGCGTTCCGCATCGGCGGTCTCGGCGCGGCCGAGTACCCGCCGCACCGCCCGCACATCGGCATCCCGCTGTTCGGCCAGGGACCGGACGGTTGCGGCGAAATCGTCGGGCCGGTCGGAGCCGCCCGGTTCCCAGTCGATTCCGGCCTCGGTGGCGGCATCGCGCAGGGTGTCGGAGCCCCGGGCCAGCGTCGCCTCGGCGGTGTGTACCGCCGCCTCGGCCCGCTCGGCCTCCTGGGTGCGCTGATCGAGGGTCTGCTGCGCCTTCAACGCCTTGTCGCGGTGCGCGGTTGCGGAGATCTCCAGCCGCCGGACCGCGTCGGCCAGGTCGTCGAGCTGTTGTTTGCCCTCGTAGGCGGCCGAACGCTGCAGGTTCTCCCGGTCGGCCAGGGCTGTCTCGTAGGCGGTGTCGGCGTCGTCGGCGCGGGCGTCGGCGGTATTGCGTTCGGCTTCGCGCCGCTGCCGCAACGCGGTCGCCGCGAACAGGGCGGTGGCGCTGTGCTGCACCGCCTCCAGGCGGCCCCGCACCTGTTCGACATCGGTTTTCGCCTGGACCGCCAGGTATTTGCGATAGACCTCGACGAAGCGGCGGGTCGCGGTGTCGGCCTGCACCAGGCCCTCCAGGGTGCGGCCCACCTCCTCCATATCGCTGAACGACCGGGCCGCATCGAGGATCAGCTGCTCGTCCAGGGGCCGGAGTCCGTCGGTGAGCGCCTGGGACAGACCGCGGGGGTCCAGATTCTTGGCCAGCTGCGGCCGGCGCAGCGTGAGGATCAGGTTGATCAGCTGCTCGTAGCGTTGCGCTCCGAGCCCGAACATCCGGGCATCGATGGCGGCCCGGTATTCCAGCGGGCGATCCACGATGGCGTCGCTGCCGATCTGCTCGGCCAGCTGTTTACGGGTCAGCGGCCGATCGTCCGGGTCGATGAGCGAGAAATCCACTCCGGCGCGGCCGTCGGCGACGAAATACCAGCGGGTCACCTTGTCCGAGGAGCGGGTGGCGCGCATCCCGATCCCGACCGTCACCACCTCGGGATCGTCCCAGCGGCCGCGCGCGAACTCCATCCAGACATACGAATGCGCCGAATCCTGCTTGCGATAGAGCAGATTCGACTTCATGGTGCGTTCCTCGCCGGCAAACGGATTGAGCCGGCGCGGCTCGATCCGCCCGTCCAGCACGAACGGGAACAGCACCTCCAGGGCCTTGGTCTTGCCCGACCCGTTGGGGCCGCGCAGCACGAGACGCCCGTCCGCGAAACAGAATTCCTGATCCCGGTAGTCCCAGAGGTTGATGATCCCGGCGCGGGTCGGCACGAACCGCACGCCGCCGTGGATCTGCGGCGCCGAAGTCGTCGAATCGGTCGACATGCTGGTCAGTTCCTTCCGTGTCGCATCGCGGTGGGCCCTTCACTGCCGGAGTCGGCGCCGGGATCAGCAGTGTCGGCGGCGGTCACGAAGAGTTCCGCGGCACGTTTGGTGCGGACCGTGACGACCGCGCCCCGGTACCGGGCCAGCGCGGGCAGCGCCAGGATCCCGCCGGGGACCGGGCGGATCAGCCGCAACCGGTCCAGCAGGGTACACACCGCGGCGGTCAGACCGTCGACATCGGCCTGCCACTGTGCGGCGAACGTGTTGCCGTACCGGTCGGTGAGTGCTTGCACGGTGTCCCGGAGCCAGGTGGCGTCGAGAAACGGATACTCGGGTTCGGCTGCCGGGTCGGGTTCGGCCGGGATGTCGGCGTTCCCGGCGGGGGAGGGGTCGCCGGGTTCCGGATCCGGGTCGGCCAGTGGCCGGAATACCCCGGATTCCGGCAGCGCCGCATCGATCTCGTCCGGGAGAGGATCTGCGGTCAGGTTCGTTTCCCGGTGCGGCAGTGGATGATCGGTGTCCAGTACGGCATCGGCGATCTCACCGGCCAGCAGCAGGCCGACCTGCGCGATGGTGCCGGTGCCGGGGAACCGGGTGTCGGTCATCCGCCCGGAGGTATCGATCAACGCCACCCCCTCGGCGCGCCGCTCGGCCTGCAGCCCGGTGAACCGCTCGACCTCGGCGACGAGCTTCTCCCGCTCCAGCAGCGCGCGTTCCGGTGCCGCGAAATCGGCGGCATACACGACCGGCCGCTCCACCAGGGCGCGCCGCACCCGCTGCGCCTGGGCGGTGCGGTCCGGCCCCGGTTCCGGGGCCAGCAGGCCCCGGACGCTGTGCAGATGCTGCAACGCACGCGGCGGCCGGAACAGGGCGACGACGACGGCCCGGTCGATGTCGTAGAGGGCCTCACCGGCCGCCGGATCGCTGGCCCAGCCGCCGGCGTCACCGTCGGCCAGCCGCAGCGCGCCCCTGGCCGTCAGCCAGCCCGCGGCGTCGACGAACGCATCCCGGTCGGCTGCCCGTTCGGTATCGAGATCCAGGCCGTCGACCAGGCCGGCATGCGCGGCGACCTGGTCGGCCAGCTCCGACAGGGTGATCTGGTCGCCGGCGCGGCCCAGGACCGCCAGGGCCAGCGCGAGGTAGGCGTATCGGCGGCGATCGAACACCCGGTCGGCCGGGCTGCGCGCCGCGCGGCCGGTGTCCAGCCGGTCCAGCACCGGGAACAGCCGCGCCGTGGTTTCGGTGACCTCCAGCCGGTAGCCGAACAACTCGGCGAGGTCGTCGCGCAGTTCGGTGGCCCAGCGCCGGACCAGCGGCAGTGCGATCCGGTCCGGGTACTGCCGGGTGATGAGATGGTTGGCGAGCACCACCCGGGCCGCCCGCTGGTAGCTGTCCAGGCTGAGCGGGTCGATGCGGCGGCTCATCGGCGTCCACTCCGGGTCTCGGTGACCTCGAGCCGGCGGTTGTTCAGATGCAGCAGCCCGTGCGCCGTCCGCACCACCGTGGCGCCCGGATGCGGCCGGACGGTGAGTGTCACGCCCGCATCGGTTCCGGTGCTGGACCCGGCCCGGCCGCTGACCGGAACCCAGGCGGTCGAGGCGGCATCGAGCAGCCGGAGCAGCACTTCGGTCTCACCGGCATCGAGCACCCGCTGGTGTACATCGGCGCGGGCGAGCGAGGCGGCGGCCGCGGCGCGGGCCTGCTGGCGGGCCAGTTGCTGTTCGCGCAGCCGGCGCACCCCCGCATCGTTGCGCTGGATCCGGGCCGGCGCACCGGCGGCGGGCGGGCGGCCCGTCTCCGCCAGGGTCCGGGAGATCTCCAGCGGCGGCGCCTCCCACCAGGCCCGGTGTGCCGGAACGAGATCGGCGTCGGGGTGGGCCAGGCCGAGGTGCCGGGGCCGGCCCAGTCCGAACACGGCATCGAACAGCGCATGCGCCGCCTCGGTGGACGGCGCCGCGGCGAACCAGCCCGCCAGGTGCCGCAGGGCGGACTCCCGGCTGACGCCGCTGCTGCGCGTCTCGGTGACCCGGCGGAGCAGCGCCAGCACGGCCGCGATGGCGCTCATCGTCGCCTCCCGCAGCCGGTCGGCCTCCGAATGCGTCACGGCACCCGGCGTATCGCCCAGATCGGCGACGAACCAGGTGCGTAGGCCGTCCCACCGGGACCGCCAGTCGGCGGCCCGCTCGCCGGGGCTCAGCAACACCCGTTCGTCACAGGCAGCGGCCCGCGTGATCAGCTCGTCGATCCCAGTGTCCTCGATCTCGGCGATCGCGGCGGCCAACCGGGGCGCGAACCGGGCCAGATCCATGCTGAATTCGCGCATATGGGCCAGCAGCGCGTCCTTGTGCCCGAGGAAGGCCTGCGGGGTGATCTCGGTGGCGCGCATCAGATCACCGAGGGTGAGATAGAAGTGCGAGGCGCGGGTGGCCATCTCGGTGAGCGTGGCATCCAGCCGCCGCAGCGTGGTGTAGACGCGTTCGGCGTCGCCGGCCCGGTTCGCGGTGGCGAGCGCGCCGAGATCGTCGAGGAGTTCCGGCAGCACCAGCCGGGACAGCGCCGCATCGTCGGTGCGGGCCGCGAGTACCCCGGCTACCGCCCGGTAGGCGGCGAATCCGGCCTGGGAGAACTGGTACACGTAGTGCCGGTTGCGATATTCGGCCAGGGTCGCGGCCCGGGTGCCGTCGTAGCTGCGTTCCAGCACGCCCCAGCGGTGCAACTGTTCCAGGAGCGGGCCGATCTCGGCCCCGGTCAGCGGCAGCCCGGCCGCGGCCGGACCGACCGGGTCGGCGGCCGCCGGCCGCGCCTCGTCGCGGGCGATCCAGTCGGCCACCTCGTCGGCGTGCAGCAGCACCACATAGGCCGCCCGGGCGCCGTCGAAGGCGCGCAGCACCCGCAGGTAGTCGGCGCGCCGTTCGGCGGAGGTGAACGAGAACAGCCGTAGCCGCTCATCCCACAGTGCGGGGACGGCACTGGGCAACCCATCGACGGTGTCGGTCACCGGGCCCAGCCTAGCGGTCGGCAGTAGCCGGTCGGTTGCGGGTGACCGGGCACGCCGCGGCGTGTTGCCTGCCTGCGGGCGCGGCGGCGGACGGTGCGTTCACCCCTCGCTCGCGGCCCGCAGCTCGTCCAGGAAGGCCTGGGTCCGCGGATCACCCGGATACTGCTCGATCAGTTCGCGGGCCACCTCGCCGGCGATCCACAGCAGCGAGGGCAGCGACCGCCGGGAGCTGCCGAACGCCTGCAGCCCGTGGTCGACCGCCTGTTCCAGTTCGCGTTCCCGGACCGCGACGACGGCGAGGGTGAGCTGTGCTTCCGACACCCGCATCGGATTGCGGACGGTGCCGTCGGGGTGGGTCGCGTCCCGGATCACCTGTTCGGCGTAGCTGCGGGCGAGCCGGTCCCGGCCGGCGACCCGGCAGCAGTCCATCGCGTAGAAGTCGAACTTCTGCGGGTCGACGACGAAATGGTTGTCCAGATCGGCCGGATGGGTGAGGCCGTCGAGGATGGTGCGGCCCTCGTCGAGGGCGGCCTCCACCTGCCGCTGGTCGCCCAGCCGCGCCCAGGCCTTCGCCTGCTGCGCGGCGAGCTGCACGCCGACGCCGTACTGCAGGGTGCTCGACCGGGCGGGTTCGGCGGCCTCCAGTGCCCCGCGATAGTTGCCCTGGGTGAGGGCGAACCAGGCGGCCATCTCCGCCGCCCAGCCGCAGATCTCCGGGTTACCGGACTCGGTGCCGAGGGTCAGCGCGGCGCGGCGGGTCGCCTCGGCCGCCGATCGCCGGCCCAGATCGTAGTCGACGCAACCGACCAGCAACGCCACCCAGCCGGCCAGTTCCAGGATCTCGCGATGCTGTGCCAGAGTCAGTCTGCCGTCCAGTAGTGAGGTGATCCGGCGCAGCCAGGCCGAGCCCTCGGCGTGCAGTTCGACCGGATCGGCGTGCGGATACTCGCAGCAGAGCCGCTCCGCGGTGATCCGCACCGCGTCCAGGGTCGCCGCGGAGACATCCGACATGCGCAGCCGCCCGATGAATTCGAGGGTGTCCATACCGGTCGCGGAAAGCAGCTCATCGTCCCGGTTGGGCCGCGATTTCGGGAAGAAGGCCGCGGTCACCGTGTCGAACGCGGCCGCGATGATGGGGGCGTAGAACTCGTCGGGCCGCGACTCGCCCGATTCCCAGCGTCGCCAGTTGCGCAACAGGGTACTGTCGGTCGGCAGGTTGTGTGATGACTTGGTGCGCATCGCACGGACGGCGTCGACTTGCGACCAGCCTCGTGCATCACGCTCCGAGCGCATCCGGACAGCCCAGACGGGTCGATCACCAGCGTCGGTCACGTCTGTAGTATGTCACCAGTTAACGTTCGGCATACAGCATTTGCGCCAGTTAACGTTCGGCGTACCGAAGAGGGCATCCAGATGTCATCGTCTTGACAGCTGCTGTCCGCCCCTCCGGTTCGCCATGCTGGTAACACGGGGATCCACACAAGAGAACAGCGATTTCGAATCCAACGGAGGTTCGGGTGGAAGCGTTGATCTATGGATACTTGCGTGACGACTTGGCCGAGGGCAACGGCGAAGAACTGGAGGACGAACTACGCCGTTTCGCCGATCGGCAGGGCTTGTGCTTCGCCGCCACTTTCCATGAATCGACCGAGGGTGACGGGGCGGCGTTCGCCGAGCTCACCCATGAACTGGAGCGAGCAGATGCCCACCATGTCGTGGTGCCCTCGCTGGAGCACTTCGCCGGCAACACCATCCCGCGCGACCTGCTGATCGCCAAGCTGGCGCAGGATGCGGCCGCCAAGGTGCTCACGCTGGCGAAATGAGCGGCGGGATGGCCGGCGACGCCGAACCACCATCCCGCCGGCGGCCCGGCCGGGCCGCCGGCGGCTGATCAGGGGCCCCAGTTCCCGGGGCCGCGACGACGCAGGTACTTCTCGAACTCGGCCGCGATCGCATCGCCATCGATCTTGGACATGGTCTCGGTGAGATCGTCGGCCGCGTCGCCGCGTTCCTCGAGCGACCGGACGTACTCGCTGATCTCCTCGTCGCCCTCGGTCATCTCGTTGACCGCGGACTCCCACTCCTCGGCCTGGGCGGGCAGTTCGCCCAGCGGCACCTCGACGTCGAGGGCCTCCTCGACCCGATGCAGCAGCGCGATCGTCGCCTTGGGGTTGGGCGGTTGGGAGACATAGTGCGGGACGGCGGCCCAGAACGACACCGCCGGGATGCCGGCCTTCACACACTGGTCCTGGAGCACTCCGGTGATTCCGGTGGGGCCTTCGTAGCGGGTCTGTTCCAGACCGAAGTGTTCGGCCGCTTCGGCGCTGTAGGCCGAACCGGTCACCGGGACCGGCCGGGTATGCGGCGTGTCGGCGAGCAGCGCGCCGAGGATCACCACGGTGCGGATCTGCAGTTGCTCGACGAATTCCAGCAGATCCGAGCAGAAGCTGCGCCAGCGCATATTCGGTTCGACCCCGCGCAGTAACACGACATCGCGTTCACTGCCCGGCGGGGAGCACACCGACAGCTGGGTGGAGGGCCACTGGAGCTCCCGGGTCACGCCTTCGATCTGCCGCACCATCGGCCGGTTGACCTGGTAGTCGTAGTAGTCCTCGGAATCGAGTTCGGCCAGCGGCTCGGCGTCCCAGGTCAGCTCCAGGTGCTCCACCGCGCCACTGGCGGCATCGCCGGCGTCGTTCCAGCCTTCGAAGGCAGCCACCATGATGGGATTGCGCAGCGTGGGCAGGTCCGCGTCGGAGGTATCACCGGTATTCACCCGGTCAGCCTACGGCGTGCCCGAGGCGAACCGCAGTATTTGACGCCGCCGCCCCGGGCCGGCGGGCGCCGCCCCGGACCCCGGGCCCGGCGCGCCGCCCCGGACCGTATTGCCGGCCGGTTGCCCATCCGGTGCGCGGTGTTGTGGCGTGGCCCACGACCGGCGCCGGCTTCGCGATACCGATGGTTCGGCACGGTCGGAGACCTCTAGGCTGGTACCCATGTCTGTGTCCAAATCCCCCGGGTTCGATACCACCCTCCTCGACACTGTGAGCCGTCGTGTCGTCATCGGGGACGGCGGCATGGGCACGATGCTGCAGGCCGCGGAACTCACCCTGGACGACTTCCGTGGCCTGGAGGGCTGCAACGAGATCCTCAACGAGACCCGGCCGGAGGTGCTGCGGCACATCCATCGCGCCTATTTCGAAGCCGGCGCCGACGCCGTGGAGACCAACACCTTCGGCTGCAACCTGCCCAACCTGGCCGACTACGACATCGCCGACCGGATCCGTGACCTGTCCGAACGCGGCACCCGGCTGGCCCGCGAGGTCGCCGACGAGATGGGCCCCGGTGCCGACGGTACGCCCCGCTACGTGCTGGGTTCGATGGGCCCGGGCACCAAGCTGCCCACTCTCGGTCACGCCCCGTTCGCGGCGCTGCGCGACGCCTACACCGAGGCCGCGCTGGGCATGCTGGACGGCGGCGCCGATGCGATCCTGGTCGAGACCTGTCAGGACCTGCTGCAGGTGAAGGCGGCCGTCACCGGCAGCCAGGCCGCGATGCGGCAGGCCGGCCGCCGGATTCCGATCATCACCCACGTGACCGTGGAGACCACCGGCACCATGCTGGTCGGCAGCGAGATCGGTGCCGCGCTGACCGCGATCGAACCGCTCGGCGTCGACATGATCGGGCTGAACTGCGCGACCGGCCCGGACGAGATGAGCGAACATCTGCGCTATCTGTCCAAGCATGCCGAGCTGCCGGTGTCGGTGATGCCGAACGCGGGCCTGCCGGTGCTCGGCGCCAACGGTGCGGAGTACCCGCTGACTCCGGAGGAACTGGCGGTCGCGCTGCGCGGATTCGTCAGCGAATTCGGGCTGGCCCTGGTCGGTGGCTGCTGTGGCACCACCCCCGAGCACATCCGGCAGGTGGCCGAGGCGGTGCGCGAGGTGGAACCCACGCTGCCCGCCGTCGCGGCGCGCCGCACCCCCGAACACGAGCCCGCGGTGTCGAGCATGTACACGGCGGTGCCGTTCGACCAGGACGCCTCGATCATGATGATCGGCGAGCGCACCAACGCGAACGGGTCGAAGGCGTTCCGGGAGGCGATGCTGGCGCAAGACTGGCAACGCTGCCTGGAGATCGCGAAGGACCAGACCCGCGACGGCGCGCACATGCTCGACCTGTGTGTCGACTACGTCGGCCGGGACGGCACCGCCGACATGTCGGAACTGGCCTCTCGCCTGGCGACCGCGTCGACGCTGCCGATCATGCTGGACTCGACCGAACCGCCGGTGCTGCAGGCCGGTCTGGAACACCTGGGCGGCCGCTGCGCGGTGAACTCGGTGAACTACGAGGACGGCGCCGGCCCGGACTCGCGGTTCCAGCAGATCATGCGCCTGGTCGCCGAGCACGGCGCCGCGGTCGTGGCGCTCACCATCGACGAGGAGGGACAGGCCCGGACCGCCGAGAAGAAGGTGGAGATCGCCGAGCGGCTGATCGACGACATCACCGGCAACTGGGGGCTGGCCGAATCCGACATCATCATCGACACCCTCACCTTCACCCTCGGCACCGGGCAGGAGGAGTCGCGCCGCGACGGTATCGAGACGATCGAGGCGATCCGCGAGCTCAAACGCCGCCGTCCGCAGGTGCAGACCACCCTCGGCCTGTCGAACATCTCCTTCGGCCTGAATCCGGCTGCCCGGCAGGTGGTGAACTCGGTGTTCATGCACGAATGCGTGCAGGCCGGGCTGGACAGCGCGATCGTGCACGCGTCGAAGATCCTGCCGATCAGCCGGATTCCGGAGGAACAGCGCGAGACCGCGATGGATCTGGTCTACGACCGGCGCCGGGACGGCTACGACCCGCTGCAGAAGCTGATGTCGCTGTTCGAAGGCGTGTCGGCGTCCTCGTCGAAGGCGTCCCGGGCGGAGGAACTGGCCGCGCTGCCGTTGTTCGAGCGCTTGGAGCGGCGCATCGTCGACGGCGAGAAGGCCGGGATGGAGGCCGATCTCGACGAGGCGATGACCGAGGTCCCGCCGCTGAAGATCATCAACGAGACCTTGCTGGCGGGGATGAAGACGGTCGGCGAGCTGTTCGGCTCCGGGCAGATGCAGCTGCCGTTCGTGCTGCAGTCCGCCGAGGTGATGAAATCCGCGGTGGCCCACCTGGAACCGCATATGGAGGCGACCGACGACAGCGGTAAGGGCCGCATCGTGCTGGCCACCGTCAAGGGCGATGTGCACGACATCGGCAAGAACCTGGTCGACATCATCCTGTCCAACAACGGCTACGAGGTGGTCAATCTCGGCATCAAACAGCCGATTTCGAACATCCTCGAGGCCGCGATGGACAAGAAAGCCGATGTGATCGGCATGTCCGGGTTGCTGGTCAAGTCCACGGTGGTGATGAAGGAGAATCTGGAGGAGCTCAATTCCAAGGGAGTGTCCGAGCAGTTCCCGGTGTTGCTCGGCGGCGCGGCGCTGACCCGCTCCTACGTCGAGAACGACCTCACCGAGGTCTACACCGGTGACGTGCACTATGCGCGGGACGCCTTCGAGGGCCTGCGGCTGATGGACGAGATCATGACCGTCAAACGGGGCGGCGGACCGGATCCGGACAGCCCGGAGGCCATCGCCGCCCGGGAGAAGGCCGCCGAACGCAAGGCCCGCCACGAACGGTCCAAGCGGATCGCGGCCGAACGCAAGGCCGCCGAGACGCCGGTCGAGGTCCCGGAACGGTCCGATGTCGCCGCCGATGTGCCGGTGCCGGTGCCGCCGTTCTGGGGCACCCGGGTGGTGAAGGGTCTGCCGGTGCAGGAGTATTCGGGGCTGCTCGACGAGCGGGCGCTGTTCCTGGGGCAGTGGGGGCTGCGCGGCCAGCGCGGCGGCGACGGCCCCACCTACGAAGAACTCGTCGAGACCGAAGGCCGGCCGCGGCTGCGTGCTTGGCTGGATCGGCTCGCCACCGAGGGCGTGCTGCAGCACGCTGCAGTCGTGTACGGGTACTTCCCGGCGGTGTCCGAGGGCGACGACGTGATCGTGCTGTCCGCGCCCGACCCGGACGCTGCGCAGCGGTACCGGTTCACCTTCCCGCGGCAGCAGCGCGACCGGTTCCTGTGCATCGCCGATTTCATCCGCTCCCGGGAGCTGGCCCGCACCACCGGCCAGGTCGATGTACTGCCGTTCCAGCTGGTGACCATGGGTCAGCCGATCGCGGACTTCGCCAACGAACTGTTCGCCGCCGACAACTACCGGGACTACCTGGAGATCCACGGCATCGGCGTCCAGCTCACCGAGGCGCTCGCCGAGTACTGGCACCGCCGCATCCGCGAGGAACTCACCCTCGACGGCCATGCCGTCGCCGACTCCGACCCCGACGACGTCCAGGAGTATTTCAAGCTCGGCTACCGCGGCGCCCGCTACTCCTTCGGTTACGGCGCCTGCCCCGACCTGGAGGACCGCGCCAAACTGGTCGACCTCCTCGACGCCGGCCGCCTCGGCGTGGTGCTCTCCGAGGAACTGCAGCTGCATCCGGAACAGTCCACCGACGCCTTCGTGCTGCTGCATCCGGAGGCGAAGTACTTCAACGCCTGACGGGATGCTCCGGGTAATTCGGCGCCGTCGGCATCGTGCCGGTGGCGCCGAATCATGTCCGGGTGATCGACGATCCGGCGGGCGCAGCGTTTCACGCCGTTCGGTTCGGGGCATCGTGTCGGCCGGCGGCCGTTGTGTCCGGGGTCATATCGAATGAGCCGGGTGAATGGATGTCGCATCCTGTGAATCCGCTCACCGGCTGACTGCCGGTTTCCGTGTCCGCCGCCGACGACCCCGGCCGAGCGGACCGCGTTTCCGATTCCGCCGGTCGATGAGGACGAGTCCCGTAGGGCCGCTCTACGTGGGCGAACAAGGGGACCGGGGTGCCCCGGACCGTGGTGCCGGGGGAGCAGCGCCACTCGTGGTCCCGGAGCTCACGGGAACCGGATGACCGGCCGGTGGTCCGGGCCACCTCCGTTGAACACGTAGGATTTTCGGAAGTTTCCCCGCCGATGTCCGACGACCGGCGGGATGGCAGGAGGGGTTGCGCAGCATGACATCGGACCGGTTGATCGCGGGGCGCTATCGGCTCGTCGACCCGATCGGGACCGGGGCCATGGGGGTGGTGTGGCGCGCCACCGATGTGCGGTTGCGGCGGACGGTCGCCGTCAAACAGGTGCTGCTCGCACCGGGACTCACGAAAGAGCAGTCCCTCGAGGCGAAACTGCGGGCACTCCGGGAGGGACGCATCGCCGCCCGGCTGCACCACCCGAACGCGATCACGGTGTTCGACGTGGTGGACGAAGACGGACAGCCGTGGCTGGTGATGGAGTACCTGAACGCGCCGAGCCTGGCCGCCGAACTGGCCGGTGGCCGCACCCTGCCGGTGCCTACGGTGGCGAGCATCGGCGCCCAGGCCGCGGCCGCCCTGCAGGCCGCCCACGAGGCCGGGATCATGCACCGGGACGTGAAACCCGCCAACCTGCTGGTGGCCGACGACGGCACCGTGAAGCTCACCGACTTCGGAATCTCCCGCGCCACCGGCGATGTCACTGTCACCGCCACCGGATTCCTGGCCGGCACCCCGGCCTATCTGGCGCCGGAGATCGCCCGCGGCGAAGACCCCGAGCCCGCCTCGGACGTCTTCGCGCTGGGATCGACGTTGTACGCGGCCGTCGAGGGCGCCCCGCCGTTCGGCGAAGGCGACAACGCCCTGGCCGTATTGCATGCAGTGGCGGGCGGTTCGGTGCCCGAGCCGCGTCGGGCCGGTGCCCTCGGACCGGTGCTGACCTGGCTGCTGGCTCCCGCGGTGGCCGACCGGCCGACCATGGCGCAGGCCGCTACGGCGCTGGCCGATATCGCCGCCGGGCGGACACCGGACGTGCCCGGTGCAGCGGCGCCTGCACGCACCGTGCTGCTGGAGAAGGCCGACCGTCCCGCACCCGCGCAGCGCGCGACATCGGCCCCCGGAACCGCGCGGCAACCGGGTCCCGGGGCCGAGCGCAACCACCGGTCGTGGCTCGTGGCCGCCGTGGCGGCATTCCTGGTCGGGCTGGCCGTGCTGGCGGTCAACCGGGACCGTGGCGCCGAACCTCCTGCCGTGGCGGAACCTCCCGCCGGTACCGCCCGGGATTTGCCGGGCTCCGGCCCGTCGGCGACGTCGTCCGGTGCTGCCGGCGACCCGCCGCGCGATCCGGACCCGACCTCCGTGCGGTCCGTCGGTGATGTCACCACGATCGCCGATCCCGGCGATCCGGTACCGGACGACTCCGCGCCGACGACGCCGTCGCGGACGACCGCGCCCTCCCGGACCGGCGAGCCGTCCGGGATGGCGACCGCGTCCGCGACAGCCCCCCGGACCACGACGTCGGCGACCACGACCCGGGCAACCACCTCCACCCGCGAAGCCACCCGGGCCGACGTGGCCGATTTCGTCGCGAGCTACTACGGACTGCTGCCCGGTGACACCGCGACGGCCTGGTCGATGCTTTCCCCCGGGTACCGGGAGCGCACCGGCGGCCTCGACCGGTACCGGGCGTTCTGGGCGACCGTCCGGTCCGTAGAGGTGGGTTCGATCACGCCGAGCGGGCCCGGCCGGGCGACGGTCGCACTGACCTACTACCTGGTCGACGGCACGGTGACCTCGGAAAACCGCTGGATCCAGGTGTCCACTACGGACGGTGCGACGGTGATCGTCGGCTCGGGGGTGTAGCGATCGTCCCGCTACCCTGGGGCCCGGCCCGGCAGCCGCCGGGGCGCGGAATCGGCAGAACGGGGCAGCGGTGGGCACGCAAGCAGCGGCGGTGCTGTGGGATATGGACGGCACGCTGCTCGACTCGGAGAAGCTGTGGGATATCGGGGTGCGCGAGCTCGCCCGCCGCCACGATCGCGAACTGACCGACCGCACCCGGCACGCGCTGATCGGCGCGGCGGGGCCGAATGCGCTGCGCATCCTGTTCGACGGGATCGGCGTTCCCGCGACCGACGCGCACCTGGCCGATGCGGCCGCATTCCTGGAGCAGCGGGTCACCGAACTGATGGCCGGTCCGATTCCGTGGCGGCCCGGCGCGAAGGACGCACTGGGTATGGTGCGCGATGCGGGCCTGCCCAGCGCGCTGGTGACCAATACGCAGCGCTCGCTGGCGGAACTGGCCCTGGACACGCTGGGCCGGGAGTACTTCGACGCCTCGGTGTGCGGCGACGAGGTGCCCGAGGGCAAGCCGGACCCTGCCATCTATCGCCGCGCCGCCGAATTGATCGGCGTCGACCCCGCGCACTGTGTCGCCGTCGAGGATTCGCCGACCGGTGCGCTCGCGGCGCAGGCCGCCGGCTGCGCACTGATCGTGGTGCCGTGCGAGATCGCCGTGCCCGCCGCGCCCGGCCGGACGTTCCGGGACTCCCTGGTCGGCTTGACCACCGGTGATCTGTCCGCCGCGCTACGGCTGCGGGGCGCACAATAACGTCGATCATGGTGAGACGGGTGTATCACTTTACCTGCTCCGGTTGCGTCGAAGTGGAGAACGCCGAAAACTGTTGTTGCGCACACAGTTTGGTTTATCAGCGGAAATCGGACGGGTTACCGGCGATTTGGCGAATCCCCGGGCGTGTCGTTGATCACTGCACCAGAATGGCGCCATGGAAGGGATTCGGGGGCTCGACGAAATCATCGACGTCGCACGGTATCCGCTGACGGAGCCGGGCAGTCCGGGCCGGCAGGCCGCGGTCGCCGCCGCGCGTGCCGAACTCGCCGAGGACGGCTGCAGTGTCCTGCGGGAATTCATCCGGCCGGAGTTGCTGGACCGGCTGCGCACCGAGGGTGAGCAGATGGCGCCGCACGCGCACTACGAGCGCGAACAGGTCAATGCCTACAACATCCCCCTCGATGCCGATCTGCCCGCCGGTCATCCGGGACGGATCGTCCTGGAACGCGGCAACGCGTTCGTGCCGCGAGATCGCATT
This sequence comes from Nocardia sp. KT25-26, assembly GCF_056627695.1. NCBI lineage: Bacteria > Bacillati > Actinomycetota > Actinomycetes > Mycobacteriales > Nocardiaceae > Nocardia > Nocardia sp. KT25-26. The sequence goes on from NZ_CM152813.1 coordinate 2,617,305, forward strand.
CCCGCCGAGTCGCTGATCCATCGCCTCTACCTGGACCCGGTGTTCCAGCGCTTCGTCGCCGACTGCTTCGAACTCGGCGAACTGCACGAATTCGCCGACCCGCTGGCCGGTCTGTGTCTCAATGTCGTCGCCCCGGGCATGTCGCATCCCTGGCATTTCGACACCAACGAATTCACCGTCAGCATGCTCACCCGGCTGCCCGAAGCGGGCGGCGTCTTCGAATACTGCCCCGCCATCCGGACCCCGGAAGCGGAGAACCTGGACGATGTGCACGCCGTGCTCACCGGCACCGGGGACCGATTCGTCCGCCGCCTGGAGCTGCGTCCGGGCGATCTGCAACTGTTCCAGGGCCGGTTCTCGCTGCACCGCGTCTCGCCGGTCGCCGGCGCGGGCCAGCGGCACACCGCCATCTTCGCCTACACCGAACGACCGGGCGTGATCGGCACCGTCGAACGCACCCGGCAGCTCTTCGGCCGCGTACTGCCCGACCACCTGGCCGCCGCGGCCGACAGCAACCGGGGAGATCGACTGCTCGACTGACCCCCGTGCCGCCGGGACACCGACCGGCTCATCCGGGCCTCGGGCCCGGTCCGGACAGCGTTGTCCGATCCGGACTCCGGCATGCTCGTCCAGCTCGACCGAAAGGAACCACCCGTGTCCGTTCCGTTGCACACCACCGGGAAAGCCTCCTTCGACGACATCTACGAGCGGCCCGATCCGCGCGCCTACTACGCGCGGATGTCCGATCTGGACTACCGGATCCCGGAACTGGCCAAACCGGCGTTCGAACAGCAGCTGGCGCAGTGGCGGGCCGCGCACCCCGATCGGATCCCCACCGTGCTCGACCTGGGCTGTTCCTACGGGGTCAACGCGGCCCTGCTGCGGCTGGACACCACGGTGGCCGACCTGGCCCAGCGCTACCGCGACAGCGATGCCGATCGGGCCGGCCTGCTCGCCGCGGACCGGGACTGGTTGCGCGGGGACCGGCTGCCCGACGTACGCTTCATCGGGATGGACGCCGCCAGCCCGGCGCTGACCTACGCGCAAGCCGCCGGATTCCTGCACGACACCGTGCACGCCGACCTCGAGGCCACCGAGCCGACCGAGGCGCAGCGCCGCGTGCTGGCGTCGGCCGACCTGGTCATCTCCACCGGCTGCGTCGGCTACATCACCGAGAAGACCCTGTCCAGGGTGGTGCAGGCCGATCCCGGCCGGCGGCCCTGGATGGCCCATTTCGTGCTCCGGATGTTCGATTTCGCCCCGATCGCGGCCGAACTGGCGGCGCTCGGTTACCGCAGCGAGCAGCGGCCCGGCCTGTTCCAGCAGCGCCGGTTCGCCTCCGACGACGAACGGGACCGGGTGCTGAACACCCTGGCGGCGAAGGGGATCGACACCACCGACCACGAAGCCGAAGGCTGGCTCTACGCCAACCTGTTCGTTTCCCGTCCGCATTCCACCGACACCGAGGATCTGGATTGAGCCCATCGACGTTCGCCGCCGAAGACCAGCTGCCGCGGGTGCCGCTGCCCACGCTCGAGGACAGCTGCGCCCGTTTCCTGCAGTGGTGTGCGCCGCTGCTGGATGCCGGTCAGTACGCCGACACCGAGGCCGCCGTGGCCGACCTGCTGCGGCCCGGTGGTCCCGGGCGTACCCTGCACGCCGCGCTGGCCGAGTACGACGCCACGCCCGGCGTCGGCAGCTGGCTCGACCGGTTCTGGCCCTCCCGCTATCTGGGCCGCCGCGACCGGATCGCGTTGAACGCCAACTTCATCTTCCTGTTCCGGGACGACACCCCGCTCGCCCGGTCGACCGAGGCCGGTCAGGCCGAGCGGGCCGCCGCCCTCGTCACGGCCGCCGTCGCCTACAAGCGGGCCCTGGATGCCGAGGAGATCCCGCCGGTCACCCAGCGCGGCAACCCGCTGTCCATGTGGCAGAACAAGTACCTGTTCTCCGAGACCCGGATCCCCGGCGAGGAGCAGGACACCGTCCGCAAGCCCTACAGCGACGAATGGCCCGGCCCCTCCGATGCCCGGCACATCCTGGTGCTCCACCGCGGCGGCATGTACCGGATGGATGTGATCGGCGCCGACGGTGCGCCCTACGCCTTCGGCGATCTGGTCGACGGTCTGCGTGCCGTGCTCAAGGCCGGTGGTAAGGATGCCGCTGATACCGGCGTCGGGCACCTCACCACCAAGGCGCGTGCCGAATGGGCCCGCAGCCGGGCCGCGCTGCGCGTCGAGCCGGTGAACGTGGCCGCCCTCGACACGATCGAGACCGCCCTGTTCACCGTCTGCCTGGAGGACCTGGCGCCGGCCGATCAGCTGCAGGCCTGCGATCAGCTGCTGCACGGCGACAGCGCCAACCGCTGGTTCGACAAGTCGGTGTCGTTCATCGTCTTCGCCGACGGCCAGGCCGGGATCAATATCGAGCATTGCGGGCTGGACGGCACCACCGTCCTGTCGTTCGTCGACACCCTGCTGGAACGCACCGCCGCCGAGCACGGCGAGGCATCGGACGCCCGGCCGCAGGGGCTGCCCGCGGTGGAACCGATCGAGTTCGTGCTCGACGAGGCCATGCGCGCCGATATCGCCGCAGCCGGGCAGGATTTCGCCGAGTACGCCGCGGCCACCGCCACCGCGACGGTGTCCTTCGACGATTTCGGCACCTCCGCGGCCAAGGCGCTGGGCATCTCGCCGGACGCCTTCGCGCAGCTGAGCTACCAGCTGGCGCATCGGCGCAGCAAGGGCTTCACCGGCGCCACCTACGAATCCATTGCCACCCGCCAGTACCGCAACGGCCGCACCGAGGCGATGCGGGTGATCACCCCCGAGATGGTCGCCTTCGTCGACGCCATGACCGATCCGGCCACCGACCGCGCCACCCGGCTGGCCGCCGCCCGCACCGCGGCGTCCGCCCATGTCGCCCGCGCCAAGCAGTGCCAGGCCGGGGAAGCGCCCGAACAGCACCTGTGGGAGCTGGAGTGGATCCAGCGCCGCCAGGGCGCCGAACTGGGCGTGGCCGACGAGCAGATCCCGCTCTACACCAGCCCCGGCTGGACGATCATGCGCGACGACTACCTCAGCACCAGCTCGGCCCCGTCGAAGAACATCGACTTCTTCGGTTTCGGCTCCACCAGCCCCCGCTGCATCGGCGTCGCCTACGTCCTGCTCCCGGACCGTTGGAACCTCTACCTGGCGACCCCGAAAACCGTTGCCGACCAGATGTACGCCTTCGCCGACGAACTGCGCACCGCGGTAGCGGAACTGCGCGAGCTGCTCGCCGACGGGGAGTAGAGCGGCGGTGCTCCGCGGCCGTTCCGTCCGCGGAGCACCGTGCGCGGACCCGGACACCGGCAAGTCCAGGTGCAGCGCTGATCGGCGGACCGGGCACGGCTCCTTCGCTCCGAGTCCGAAAGTCTTCCACAGGGTCCGGTACGCAACTAGGATCGGTGCGTGAAAGCGTCACGTAGTCCATGGGTCAACAGATTGTTGAAGGCGCTCGGCTGGCTCGCCATTGCGCTGGGAGCCTTGACGATTCTGGGAGCTGCGACCACCGCCGAACCGATCTGGGTGATTCTTCCGATGGCCTCGGTGTTCCTGGCGCCCGGCGGGTTCCTGGTGGTGCGGCTGCACCGGGAACCGTCCGCGGGCATCGCCGGGTTGCTCGCCGCGGCAGCTGCGCTGTTCTGGCTGTTCCTGGGATTCGGGATCCTCGCGCTGGGAATCCACGAGGGCGGCGAGGAAGCCGCGGACTGGCCACTGGTGGTCGGAGTGTGGATTCTCCCCGCAGTTGCTGCGCTCGCCTATCTGCGGGTCCGGCAGGTCCGGCGGGCAAGGGCAGACCGCGCACGCGAGATCGCGGCGATCGCCCGGCGGGCCGACGCACAGAACGAAGCAGCAATGCGCGGGGAGGACTGGGGCGTGTTCGGTGATGCGGGAGGTCGTACCGCACCATGACTGACCAGAGCGAGGCACTGGTGCCCGGCACCGAGGCACACCGGATCGCGTACTGGGGCGACTTCCAAGTCGACCTCGCCGACGCAACACCGCCACCGGAAGGCCCCGGCTACGACACCCGGATGATCGGCCGAGGCCGCTGGTGTGAACTGATCCGAGACGGTGTCCACCACGGCATCGCCTGGACCGACGACGGCGACCGCATGGCTATCGCAGACGGCTACGGAATCGATGGTGACGCCCGCCGCGCCGTAGTCAAGCAAGTCCGTGAGATGCATGCGGGTGGGGTGCCGGCGCGTGAAGCGTTCGACGACCTGGTCGCCGAGTTCCGGGTCGCCGAGATCCACTACGGCCGCCTGGAAGACCTCTACACTGCGCTGCTGCCAAGGTAGCCCGGTCAGCGGGCCGGGTGCACTCCGTTGCGGACGTCGGTGGCGACGCCGGACAAGATGGAACGGAGGGTGGCGGTGATGCGGTCGTCGGTGGTGGGTTTGGCGATGACGGTGCGGGTCCCGTGGACCACGTAGCGGCCGTCGCCGGTGACGTCGCGGAGTTCGAAATCGTCCCGGCCGTCGGTGTGCCGGTTGTCCGGGCTGCCGGACGCGTATACGCCGACGTGGGTGACGGCGTCGGTGGGGCGGGCCAGGAAGGTTTCGAACTGTTCCCGTGGCGTCGGGTTCCAGGCGTCCCGGACATGCGGGCGTGGTGCATCGAAGGCGGTGACCGGTACCCGCACCTCGTCGCCGCGACCGGGCGCACACGACGGGACCGCGGCGACGGCGGCCGCCGCCACCTCCTCGGCGTCGAGCAGGCCGAGTTCGACGGCGCCGTTCTCGTCGTCCGCCGTCACGTCCTGGGCCGCGAAGGCGCCGTAGCGGCCGAACACCCCGCCGTGTGCCCGCACGGTGGGGGTGCGGCCGGCATACCCGGCGATCTCGACCCGCGCCTGCGGGGTCAGCAGGATGCCGACGGCGAGATCGAGGTGTTCGTCGAGCCGGGCCTGGATCTCGGTCGCCGCCGCCCGCATCAGCCGGATACTGTCGGCCCGGTATTCGGTGGTGAACCGGTGCCGCAGCGGGTACGGCAGCACGTCCCGGCCGGCCACCTCCCACAGGGTCCGGAATTCGAGCGCGCTGAAGCGCCAGGTCCGAAACGGACGCATGGATGAATCCTTCTCTCGCGTCGAACTATTCGCCGATTACCGGGGGTACGGTCCGGGGCAGGTCGGCGAGGCCGGTCAGTTCCTCCCCGTGTTCCTGCGTGACCAGGTAGTCGGGAACGCCCTTCTCCCGGTCCTCCTCACCCTGCCCGCGGCCCGCGCCGGGCGGCATCATGCCCATCCCCCCGCGGCCCATCCCGGTGCCGGTGCCGGTTGCCCGGGCAGCAGCCGGAACCACCGCGCCCGGACCGGCCGGCTACCCGGAAGCGACCGGCCGGCGAGCGGAACACCCGGCGCACCGGACCCCGGCCCGCCCGGAGTGCCGGGCCCACCCGGTGTACCGGAACTCGGCCCGCCGAGGCCCGGAGTGCCCGGTGAACCCAGGCCGGGTGGGGTCGGTGTGCCTGCCGGGGTGGTGGCGGCCGGATCGGCCGATTGCGGTTCGGTCGACGTTTCGGAGTCGTCGGTTGCCGAGTCGTCCCACAGCGAGTCGTCGGCCGAGGTATCGGTGTCCTCGCCGGCGCCGGGCTCCTCGGATGCGGGGTCACCCGTGCCGGGTTCGGGGGTACCGGTGCCGGTGTCGTTCGGGCCGGTGCTCCCGGTGGGGCCGACGCCCGGGGTGGGGCCGCCCGAACCGTCGTCGTTGCTGTCGCCGGAATCGGCCATCATCTTCGGGGTCGGGATCACCGGGACCTGGACGTCGGCATCGGTGACGGCAGGAGAGTAGATGTCACGGAGCACCCGCAGGGCCTCCGCCTTGGCATTCGCCTGCGCGACATCGTCGTTGCGCCAGCCGTCGCCGCTGAGAACGCTCACGACGTTGTCCATGCCGGAGCGGTGTTCGGGTTCGGAGGGCACCAGTTGTTTCGTCGCGTCCAAGCCGGCTTTCAGCTCTTCCAGCTTGCCCTTGGTCAGTGTCGCTGCGACCGACACACTGCTCCCGGTCGTCTGGTAATCGGCGACCGTTGCCGCTGCGGCGTCACGCGCAGCGCCACGCCAGACATCCGGCGACATGCCCTTCTCGAGCTCGAGCCGGAACTCGTCGAGCGAGGTGTTGTTCCGCTCCGCGATATCGTTCCAGTTGGCGATGAGATCGCCGAGTGCCGTCAGGTCGATACTGTCGACCTTCGTCCGGAGCGTCGCGACATCGTGGTTGTCGAATTCGTCGACTCCGGTGACCTCTGTCGGCCAGAACTCCCCGTCGAACGGGTAGCAGGGCGAAGTGTTCCGAATATTCTCCAAGTTGTTCCGGTACCGGTCCTCGATCGACGACGAATCGATCTGATCATCCGGTTCCTGTGCGAACCACTCGACGATATTCGTGCCGAGGTCGGCGTACGGGAGATTCGCCAGGCCGGCGAACGGATTACCGACCATGTCTAGACCTGCTCCGCCTGGTAGTCGAGTGCATTGGCGTTCTCGATATCCTGACCGGTCACTCGCTTGAACGAGATCGAGCAAACTTCACGCAGTTGCTGGACCGATTCGATGTCTTTCTGCAGGACGCGATCGATAGAACTCTCGTCGCCTGTCGCCTGGCGGAGGTACTTCTGCTGCAGTTCACCCGACATCTTGAAATCGCCGAAGTTCCCGACGTTTCGGGTAAGCCATGCAACAGTCAGCATGCCTTCGAGGTCCGAAAGACGTTTGTCACACGCTTTGTGCATATGATATGCAGCCGCGTCGTCATTCAGGTACACTTCGCCGGATCGCACTTGGTCAAGAAGGCGCCCGTATGCGGTTTGATCGGCCATTTCCCCTCCTGGTTACGCTGGGAACGTTGGGACAATCACTTCGCCCGCGCGGACCAAGTAACTGCAAGGGTCATCGAGATTGTCGAGGGTCGGCCTGTTCATGATCCCCAGCTGAACAACTCCCTGCTCGACCGGGAAAACTACATCGCAGAGCAAGTCATACGACGCGCCCTCAACCCTGAATTGATGCCCCTCCCGTCCTGCGATAGTTACTTCTTCGAAGTCGACATTCCCGGGCTTGTCTTCGAAGTACCGCAAGTCCTTGGCGGTCGAGTAGACAACCACCGAGTACTCACTGCCCCGCCAGGTGCACATCTCCCACCCAGACTGTGGGCGGCCACTGATTCCGGATTCTTCGGTCGCCGGATCTGCTCCCGCCGATCGGATCGTACCGTCCGGGATCTCAGTGCATGGATCCCAAAGCTGGGCCTGCTCCGCAGTGGTGCTCTCCGCGACCGGACTTCCTTCGGAATTCTCGTTGCAGCCGCCTACCAGTACCCCGGTAACGGCAAGCGCCAGTGCGACACCGATCCGTTTCATCCCCACCCTTCCGGCCGTCGAAAGCTCGCACGCTGGACTCTATCATCGGGGGCCTGATGCCCGGCTGGGTGGACCGGCCCGGGCCCGGTGCCATCCGAACCGGGCGAAGCCGCAATATCCGCAGCTGAGACCTGCCGTTCCGGCCCCGCCAGTGCATCGCGGTGTGCGGTCGTGCATCTCCGGCCGTGCAATATCGCACATTTCGATGCACGGGTGTTACGGATGGCGCGGTACCCGCTGCCCGTGGTCCGGCCCGACCGGACCTGTCGGGATCTCCCGGCCGTGCGGTGGTCGGTGGGTTCCGGGTCGGTGCGCGGGTCGGGTGGGCACGAGCGGACAGGATGTCGGGGCGGACCTGCGGTTGTGCAGGCCGTCCGGATGCCGGTCGGTCCTGCGCAGGGGGTCCGTTCAGCTCTGCCTACGAGGTGCACTCAGGCCGTACCGGGTGCAGGTCTTGGCCGACCTGCACTCGGTACGGAATGCTGAGCGCATGAGCATGATTCGAGGGGAATACGTCCGGCGGTTCGCTGCCGGTGTGGCCGGTGCCGTGCTGCTGGTGGGCTGCGGATCCGACCTGCCGGCGCAGGAGGACATGCTGCTGAGGGCGGACGAGTTCCCAGCCGGCACCGCCATGCAGGAGGTCGACGCGGAGTATTTCGCCGAGGCGGTCGAGAAGACCCTGGCCGAAACCGCCGGGCTGGCGGTGACTCCGGCGGACTGCACTCCGGGGCAGGGGTGGAGCGAGGAGTTCGAGCGACTGCTGGTCGACGGGTCGGTGGCGATGGCCACCGACGATGCCGACGAGATCGTGTACGTGGAACTGGTTTCCGGAGTCGAAGCCGATACCGCGGCCCTGGAAGCCGAGAACGAACGCTGCGGTGAGATCACCGCGACCACGGCCGCCGGCGACCAGGAGATGACGGTGACGGTCGTGGTCACGCCGTTGCCGGTGCCGGACGGGCTGGCCGCCGACCGAGCGGTCGTGCACCGCTCTGATTCGACGGCGACCCTCGACGACGGCACCGAGAACACCTCGGTGCAGCTGTCCGGCATGGCGGTTGTGCACGGCACGACCGTGATGGCGCAGGCGAAGTCGTTCGGTGATGCCGTCGACCCGGAAACCTTCGAGGCATTCTTCGTCGATGCCGTTCGCAAGGTCGCCGACGCGTACTGATCAGGCGCAACTGCGGTGCTGCAGCCTGGTCGGGAGAACCAGTTGGGGCCGAAGTGGTCACCGAGATGGTCCGGTCGTCGGCCGCCGAACGAGTCGACCGTGCCCCGGGCCGAGAAGGGGGCCTCTCGTCCACCGCGCGGTGGGACAGCCGACCGCGCCCAGGCGGAGGCCCGGCACATCTCGTTCGACACCTGCGCCGGAGGGCGGCCGGGTAAGGCAGGCCGGAGACAGGCGGCCGATATCGTCCGCAGAGCGGGCCGGCCTACTCCACGGACCATCTGGGTGTCGGCCAGCCTTCCGGGCGCGCCCGTCCGCGCCCGGAGAGGCCCGGTCAGCGTCGGAAGGTGACCGAATACAGCACGACACCCGGCTGCTGATCGCCCCCGCAGCCCGGCTCCGGATCGGTGCCGACGACGGTGACCGCGGCCCCGGCGAATCGGGTGCTGTCCGCCGTCACCCGACCGGTGGCCGTGTAGGTGAAGTCTGCGGCGTCGATGGTTCCGGTGGTCTGGGTGACGGTGTGGGTGCCGTCATCCCAGCGGGTGGTGATCGTGGTGGCACTGTCCGAGCAGGGCGTTCCGTCGCTGGTGATCGTCAACTCGGAGCTGCCCGAGACCAGCGGAACTCCGTTCCCGTCGGTGCACGTGATGGTGTCCTGGGCGGTGGCGATGTCGAGACCGGCGAGTTCGGGCAGCACCGTCATCTGGGCAACACACATCGCCTCGACGTCGGCACCCGGTAGCGGGACGGCGGCGGCCGGGGCGAACGACCCCGCGAGGGCCGGCAGCGCGAGGGCCGCGCCGACGCCGAGGCGGGCGGTGGGACGAGACAGAGCAGTGAGCGAGGCAGCAACGTTGTCGAGCACACGGGTCACCACGGTTCGTTCCTTTCGTCGTATTCGATGCCGGCCGGGGATACCGGGCCTGCTGGTTCGACCTCACCACAGCCACCGCACGGTGCCGCGCTGCCGCGCCGATCCGGCACAACGGTTTCCGCAGGTCGTAGCGGGAACAGGTCCGGGTTGTAGGTCTCGGTCAGATGCAATGCGGGGCGGCCGCCGATATCGATGCGGTAGGACTTGCCTGCGGCGGCCCGGACCTCGGCGGCGAGCGGCCAGCGATGGTGTCCGGTGGACAGGACGGTGCGGCGCTGCTCGATTCCGGCGGCCTGCAGGGCTGGGCCGAGCGGCTCGGTTCCCAACGGCACCGGCAGCACGTCGCCCGGTGCCGCCACCACCCGGTTGCAGGAGACCGGTGCTCCGGTGGGGGAGGTGAGCACCGAATATCGAACCAGCACGCGCTGCCGCGGGCGCAGCCGCAGCGCCCGGCGGACCTCGGCGGACAGGGCACCCGCCCACCGGACGCGCTGATCCCACACCAGCACGCCGAGCGGACCTCCGAGCACCGCCTCCAGCAGCGCGGTGGTGGTGCCGTCGTTCGCCAACAGCATCCGGGTGATCGGATCCGCGAACTCCGCGACCGGAATCGGGGCGGCGACGTGATTGGCCGGGCACGGCTCGGCGCAGGTCCGGCCGGGACCCGGCCGCCGAGTTCGGGGGGTCACGGCAAACGCCTCCTCCGGGTCGGCGGTCGGGTCAGTAGATGCTGCCGGGGATACGGGCGTTCGGCGGTCCGTAGGGAATGCGGTCCAGCCAGGCGCCGGCCGGTCGCCAATATCGCGCTGCCGCGGCAGCTGTGCGCTGCCGGGCCCGGGTGCCCGTCCCGGCGGCCAGGAGATGGTGCAGTGCCGCGCCGGTGGCGGCCCGGTTACGCAGCGCGGCACCGCGGCGGGTGCGGTCGTAATCGGCCAGGGCGTGGCCGTGGTCCGATGTTCCGGCCCGGACCCCGGCGATCGTGTCCGCGGCGGCGGCCGCATCGGCGATCCCGGAGTTGAGGCCCCGCGCGCCGAACGGCGCGAACAGATGGGCGGCATCGCCGGCCAGCAACACGCGGCGGTCGGCATCGATGAAAGTGTCGGCGACCAGCTGATGGAACCGGTAGTGCGAGATCCAGTCGATACTCGGCTCCATCGCGGTCCCGGCCGGGAGCAGCGGCGGCAGCCAGGTGGCCGGGTGCGTCGTCCAGGCGTCGATGTCGTCGTCGGGGCGGCACTGCACGTCGACGCGCAGCCCACCTCGGAACGGCACTGTCAGCACATTGCGTCCACCGGCCGCGGGATGCCGGAAATGGAAGACCCGTTCGGCAGGGAACGGACGGTGCGGGTGATCGGCGAGATCGACCACGATGAACGATGCCTCGGTGCGTGCGCCCTGCAGTTCGGCACCGATGGCGGAGCGCACCCGGGAGCGGGGACCGTCGGCGCCGATCAGGAAAGGCGCCCGGAACCCCGGTTCGACGGCGACGACACCTTCATGGACCGCTGCGTTGCCGACCGGGGTGTCCCAGACCAGGCGCACACCGGCTTCCCGGCAGGCCCGGCGCAGTTCGTCCTCCAGCCGATGCTGCGGCAGGCAGGCGAAGGGACGTGCATGCGCCGGCGCCGGTGCGTAGGTCTTGCGGAAAACGGACCGGCCCGCCCAGAGCGTATGCCTGCTGCGCCAGGTCGATCCGGCGGCGGCGATGCGGGCGGCCAGTGCGGGATCGGCACCGGCCAGGATGTGCAGGGCGGCGCCGTGCAGGAAGATCGCGCGGCTGCCGGCCCGCACTGCGGTGGCCGGAAGGGCTTCCAGGACGGTGACATCGAGGCCGCGCCCGGCGCACAGCAGCGCGGCCGTCAACCCGACCGGTCCGGCTCCGGCGACCAGGACATCCGCCGCCGAGCCGGTGGACCGGCCGGTCATGCCGGTGCCGCCGACGTGATCGGGTACCGCTCGGCGAGTTCGCGCCGCGCGATCTTTCCGGTGCCGGTCAACGGCAGTTCCGGCACCAGCGCGATACGACGCGGCACCTTGTGGGGCGCAAGATACGGGCGGCAGTAGGCCGTGATCCGGTCGTGGGTGGGCTGCGCGCCGGGCCGCGGCACGATCCACGCGCAGACGATCTCGCCCCGGACCGGGTCGGGAACTCCGGCCACGGCGACCTCCCGGACCTCCGGGTGGCGGGCCAGCACCCGCTCCACCTCGGCTGGATACACGGTGAAACCGCCGCTGAGCACGACCTCCTTGGCGCGGCCGACGATCCGCACCCGGCTCGCGTCGTCGATCGTCCCGAGATCCCCGGTGGGCAGCCACCCGTCCGGCGCACCGGATCCGGTGGCGGCCCCGAGATATCCCGGCGTCACCGACGGCCCGGCGACCTGGAGCTCACCGATGCCGGCGGCCGGGTCGGCGAGCGGCCCACCGGTGTCCACCCGCAGCCGCACCTGCGGCACCGCCGTGCCTGCCGTGCCGTGCCTGCCGACCAGTTCCGGCGCCGCCAGGGTGGCGAAGCCGGCCAGCTCGGTCATCCCCCAGCCCTCGACGAAGGCGCCACCCACCACCTGCTCCCAGGATCGAGCGAGGTCCGCGCCCGCCGCCTGGCCGGCCGACACGGCGCATCGGATGCCCGCGGCCGCACCGATATCCGGATGCGCCAGCAGGCGGCGATACATGGCGGGCACTCCGGCGAGCACCGTGACCCGCTCACGGCGGACCGCCTGCAGTAGCCGTGTTTCGTCGAACCGGCGCAGCAGCACCAGTGTCGCACCGGCCGTGCGGGCCGCGTTGAGCACATTCGTGCCGTAGGAATGGGCCGCCGGCAAAGCCGTCGCCAGCACATCCGCGGGCCCCAGGCCGAGTCGTTCCGCGAGGGCACGGCCACCTGCCTCGACAGCGGTCCGGGTCTGCACGGTCCCTTTCGGTCGCCCGGTCGTGCCCGACGTGTAGGCGATCGTCGCGGCCCGATCGGGGGCGGATCGGGCGGTGCCCGGCGCGGCCCGTCCGCCGGTTGGGTGGCCGTCCGGCCAGATCAGCAGTCCGGGGAAGCGGCGGGCCAGCGGTCCGCTGCCGGGCTCGGGCAGGAGCGCCAGCCGGGCGCCGCAGTCGGTCAGCACATGCGCGACCTCCTCGACCGCGGACGCCGCATTCAGCGGAACGCTCACCGCGCCGATCCGGGCGAGCGCCAGGTAGACGGCGACCCAGCGCGCCTCGTTGGGGTGGCACAGCACGACCGGTTCACCAGGGCCGACGCCGGCGGCCATCAGCTCGCGTGCCGCCCGGTCGATCAGGTGGTCCAGGGCCGGTCCGTCCCACCGGCCCGCCTCGGTCACCAGCATGCAGTACCTCCTCCGATCGACGGCTCCGGCCGGTACGGCCCGCAGGTCAGAGCACGTAGGACAGGAACGGGGCACGATCCGGCGTGGCCATGGCATCCCAGCGCAGCACGTGCTGCGGATCGTGGGCGATGATCCGACCGGCGCGGTGCAGGCCGGTCGCCGAGGTGCCGCCGAGCACGATCGCCCCCAGTGCGGACACATCCAGTTCCAGATCCGGTTCGGCGTCCGTGCGCCGGCAGTGACCGGCGCCGTTGTCGGCCTCGAGCCGGTAGGTCCCGGCCGCCCATTCGTGCGCATCGTGCACGCGCAACGTCAGCGAACCGTCGGCCGACCACTGCCGCGCCGACAGCGTGGCCGCCACATCGAGCAGCCGCAGCCACAACCCGTCCGTGCGGTGACAGCTCATCCGGCGGGCGTCGGTCACCCACCAGCGCAGCGGATCGTCGACCGGCAGGCGCGGCACCCGGATCTCGCCGACCATGTCGATCGAGAACAGATACCGCCACAGCGCCCCCGCCGCCTCCTGATCCGCGGCGAGAAAATCGACGATCTCCAGTACGCCGTCCGGGGCCTTCGCCGTGGTCCAGCGGGGCAGGATCCGGTAGGAAACGAAGCCGCGCCCGTCGATGGCGGCACACTGCCGTGGACCGCCGCGGTAGTCGTGCAACGTGCACAGCGTATCCAGCGCCGGATTCGCCGGGTCCATCGCCAGCCGGTCCCAGAAGCCTTCGGGCGGAACGATTTCGCCGGGGGAGGCGGGCGCCTTGGCGGCGAACACCCGGCCGGCCACCTTCTGGGCCTCCACGCCCCGGACCCGCTGGGGCCGCAGGCCCGCTCCGGGAGTGTCGTCTCGCAGCCCGGCCCGGTGCTTGTCGATGCGGACACTGTCGTGCCAGGCGGCCGGACCGTGTCCGAACCGCTGGTAGATCGGCCATTCCGAAGGCCAGTCCGCGATCAGCGCCTTCCCTTCCTCGACCGCGCGCCGATCCAGGCGTTCCAGCAGCACTCGGGTGAGGCCGCGGCGGGTCCGGGTCGGATGGCAGAAGCCGGCGGTGCCCACCGCCGCCGGAACCGTATTGCCGCCGGGCAACACCAGGTCCGCGTCGAGGGTGGTGTTCGTGGCGACGTATCCGTGCTCGTCGCGGACGGCGAGGCCGCGGTCGGGCGGGTAGGTCCGGCGGTAGAAGTCGAGTTCGGCGGGGTCGGCTCCCAGGGGTTCGGCGAGGGCGGTGAGCCAGCAGTCCAGCCACTCCAGGTACCGGTCGTCGGGGATGCCCTCGACGAGGGTGAATTCCGCCGGCAGGGTCCGCGTCATCGGCATACCTCGGTTTCTCGGGTGCGAGCTGGGGTGTGCGGGTCCTCGGCCGGCACGGTGAAATGCCGTGGCGGGGGATAGCCGCAGAAGTCGGCGGTCACCATCGACGAGCAGTACGCTCCCGTCGATTCGATCAGCAACCGGTCACCGGGTGTGAGTGCGGTCGGCAGCCGATAGGGTCGCCCGGACCGGATCTCATCGAGGGAATCGCAGGTCGGGCCGCACAACACCACCTCGCGATGCGGTGCATCCGGAGCGTGGTCCAGCGCTCGCACGGGATAGTCGATCGCACTGCACAATGCTTCGACCAGCCCGGCATTCCACACGCCGGCATCGACGATCACATAGATGCGGTCCCCGCGTTCGACCACAGCCTTGACCGAGGTGACCGTGATGCCCGCTGCCGCAACGAGACTGCGTCCCGGTTCGATCACCACCGTGGCAGGACGTCGTTCGAAGTGCCGGGTGATCGCGGTACAGATCGTGGCCGCGCACTCGTCGAGGGACCACGACGTCGTGCGATAGGTGGCGGGCAGGCCACCGCCGGTGTTCAGAATCCGGAAGTTTCGGATTCCGTTACGGTGCACGATGTTCCAGACGTCTGCCGCCCGGGCGATCGCCGCGTCCCACTGGGTCCGGTCCTGCTGCTGGCTTCCGACATGCCAGGTGAGACCCGCCGGGTCCAGGCCGATCCGGACGGCGTGCCCGGCCAGCTCCACGGCCTGCGCCCCGGTACATCCGAAGCGGCGGCTCATCGGCAGCCGTGCCCCGGCCGCGGGACAGGACAGGCGGATCAGTACCGCGGCACCGGGGGCATGGCGGCCGAGCCGGTCCAGCTCGGCCGGGGAATCGGCGCAGAACATCCGCACGCCCTGTGCGTACGCATCGGCGATCTCGGTCTCGGTGCGGAAGACATTGCTGTGTGACATCCGTTCCGGCGGGCATCCGGCCGCTGCCGCCAGCCGGATTTCCGCCGCGGACGCGACATCGAACCATGCGCCGCGGCGCGACAGCATCGCCAGCAACTCCGGATCCGGCCGCGCCTTGACAGCGAACTGCACTCGCACCTGCCCCGCCAGCGCGGCCACATGCCGGTCGTAGGCCTGCGCTGCTGCATCGATATCGAATGCGGTGTACGGCGTTTCGTGTCGAACCCGGGCGAACCGACGCAGCCGGTCACTCGGCATCCGAGATCTCCTTTCCGGTCCCGCGGATGTGCCTGGATAGGGAAACGAGGCGTCGCGTGGGATTCGGGACACCACAGGTGGTCCGGCGTTCCCGCGCCGGCCGACAGTACTCCAGGTGGGCTTCGGAATCGGGGTGACACACAGGAGTACCGGGTACGGCATCTGTCCCTGCGGTTTCGCCATCAACAGGGCCTGCTGCGCGCCACTGGCATCGTGCTCGGCTTTCTGCGGGCGCTGTGGAGGCTTTCACAGCGGCCATCCCCGCGCATCCGGGGTGCTGCCGCGGTCACCGGCATCGCGGTCCTGCCGTCGGCCGGCCCCGCGAAGGCCTGGTTCGCAGGCCGCCCTCACGGCGGACCACTCCGGACCACCGACCGGTTCTCCGGGTTTCCTGCTCACGCGCCGGATGTCCGGGACCGGAATTCGCCGAATCGGACCGGCGACGCGCCCTACGCAGGTCGGAGGGCGGGCAGTGTGGGTCGTTACGCTGGTCCGGTATCGGTGAATCTGCACCTCGTCCGATCGGAAGGGACGCCATGGACATCGAGATCCCGGCACCGGTTCGTGCGGTGGTCGAGGCGATCAATGCTGCCGACACCGACGGGTTCGTCGCGGCATTCGCGCCGGACGGTGCCGTCGACGACTGGGGCCGGGTACTGCGCGGCCACGACGGAGTGCGCAGCTGGGCGGCCTCGGACGCGATCGGCGCCGGAGCCCGGATGACCGTCACCGCAGCAGAAACCGACGGCGACACCACCCACATCCGGTTCGACTGGTCGAGCCGAGTGTTCAACGGGTCATCGGAGGCCTACGTGACCGTCGCCGACGGCAAGGTCACGGAATTCCGCATTCCGCCGAGCTGAGCACGCGCGCACGTGCGGTGTCAGGCGAAGTGGTTCGACCGTTCCGGTGGCATGGGTGGTGAAAACTAGGCCCCGGTCCGGGTGGGTAACGAATCGGACACGGACTGATCGGTCGACTTCGGCGGGGCTTCCGGGGGCAGGAGGGCGCGAGTCCGTGCGGATCGGGCGCGTGAAACAATGCCTCATCGTGAAGAACTTCGAATCCCTGTTCGCCGAGCTGCAGGATCGTGCCACCACCCGCCCCGAGGGGTCCGGCACCGTGGCCGCGCTGGATGCCGGTGTCCATTTCCAGGGAAAGAAGGTCCTGGAGGAGGCCGGGGAGATCTGGCTGGCAGCCGAGCACGAGACCGACGACGAGCTCGCCGAGGAGATCTCCCAGCTGCTGTACTGGGTGCAGGTGCTGATGGTGGGGCGCGGGCTGAAGCTCGAGGACGTGTACCGACATCTGTGACGGATGCCGAATCCACGTTCCCTGAACTCACCCTTCCGAAAGGCTCCAGCATGCTGCGCGTCGCAGTGCCCAACAAGGGCGCCCTGTCCGAATCCGCCACCTCGATTCTGTCCGAGGCCGGCTACCGCAAACGCACCGACTCCCGGGAACTGA
The DNA here is from genome assembly GCF_056627695.1 of Nocardia sp. KT25-26. NCBI lineage: Bacteria > Bacillati > Actinomycetota > Actinomycetes > Mycobacteriales > Nocardiaceae > Nocardia > Nocardia sp. KT25-26. The sequence goes on from NZ_CM152813.1 coordinate 2,634,069, forward strand.
CCGTTCTCGACCCGGCCAACCAGGTGGAGTTCTTCTTCCTCCGGCCCAAGGACATCGCCATCTACGTCGGCTCCGGTGAGCTCGACCTCGGCATCACCGGCCGGGACCTGGCCCTGGACTCGGGCGCCCCGGTCGCCGAACGGCTGGCGCTCGGCTTCGGCCGGTCCACCTTCCGCTATGCGGCACCCGCGGGGGAGCCGTGGCAGGTCGAGGACCTGGCCGGGAAGCGGATCGCCACCTCCTACCCGAATCTGGTGCGCGCCGATCTGGCCCGCCGTGGCATCGAAGCCGAGGTGATCCGCCTGGACGGCGCCGTGGAGATCTCCATCCAGCTGGGGGTCGCCGACGCCATCGCCGATGTGGTCGGTTCCGGCCGCACCCTGCGTCAGCACAACCTGGTCGCGTTCGGCGACACCCTCTGCGACTCCGAGGGCGTGCTGATCGAACGTGACGGCGCGCCGGCCGACAACCGGACCCGCAACCAGCTGATCGCCCGGGTGCAGGGTGTGGTCTTCGCCCAGCAGTACCTGATGCTGGATTACGACTGCCCGAAGTCGCTGCTGGACGAGGTCGCGGCCATCACCCCCGGTCTGGAATCGCCCACCGTGTCGCCGCTGGCCGACCCGAACTGGGTCGCCGTCCGCGCCCTGGTCCCGCGCAAACAGGGCAACGAGCTGATGGACCGCCTCGCCGAACTGGGCGCCAAGGCGATCCTGGCCACCGATATTCGTTCCTGCCGCGCCTTCTGAGTTGACCGGCTCCGGCGGCACAGCGTCGCCGGAGCCGGAGGGCGGTCCTGGCCCCTCGGCCCCTGAATCGCCCGGTGTACCCCAGCTATTCTCGCCCGGATGTCGAACCGGCCTGCCTCCGATCGGCTGGGGGATGGCGCGCGCCGGACGCGCCGATATCGCGGCCCTGCTGCCAGGGGCCTGTTCGTCCGGGTCAACCGGATCGGCGTCGACGAACTCGCCGACCTCGACCACGGCGACCTGCCGGCTCGATTCCACCGAGACATCCGCCGCCCACTGGGGCTGCGCCCAGCGTTCTGCCCGAACGGCTCGACTACATTCTGCGGGCTGTACCCCGCAATCCCCGGCTCGGCGCTGTCGGCGGATCCGCGGGCTCCGGCTCGCCGCCACCGACCTGGACTGGGCCTCCGGTACCGGCCCCGTCGTGCACGGTCCCGCCGAATCCTTGCTGATGGTGATGAGCGGGCGGCACGGGATCGTCGGCGAACCGGCCGGTCCGGTGTGCCGATCCTGGCGCGCCGCCTCGGCGAACAACCGTCACCGGCCTGACCGGGTCAGTGGAGCTCGGTGCGGCCACCGGTCGAGAGCCCGCCGGTCCCGCTGAGGTCCTTGAGATCCACACCGGAGCGGCCGAGACGGCGGGCGCCGGCGACCAGGCCGGCCACCACCCGGGCGGCAGCGGTGTAGCCGAGGCCGTCCGGCGGGTGGATGTTGGAGATGCAGTTGCGTTCGGAATCGGCTCGGCCGGGGCGTGGCCGGTGAGTGAGGTAGATGCCCAGGCTGGACGCCACCGACAGCCCGGGACGCTCGCCGATGAGCACCAGCACGGTACCGACGCCGAGGGCGTGCCCGATATGGTCGCCGAGGGCCACCCGGGCTTGGGCGGCGATCACCGGTGCCGCGAGGGTGTAGTGCGGTGTGAGGGTGTCGGCGAGCGCCGCGACCAGGGCGGCTCCGTGGTCGGTGAGGGCCCGCGGTGACAACCCGTCGGCGAGGACCACACCGATATCTGCGCCGGTACGGGGGAGCGCGGTGTCGCCGGCCGGTTCGCGGCCGAGGTCCGGGCGGCGCAGGAATTCGGATCGGTTCCCGGCGCGGCTGCGTACCGACTGCGGCGCACCCAGGCCCAGCGCCGCGACATCGGCGGCCAGCCGGGTGGTGTCGGCCGGTTCGTGCACTGCGTCCCGTGCCGCAGCATGTGCGGCGCGGAATTCGAGCAGCCGGGTGGTCGGCAGCGCGTCACCCGCCCGGCCCAGCCCGATCCGCGCCCGGGTGGTGTCGCGCAGCCGATTCCAGAAGTCGCTGCTGGGTGCCCGATCGGCGTCGGTCATCGCAGCACCCCCAGCTCACGCAGCGGCGAGGCCGCCGGTTCCAGTTCCCGGATCCGGCCGTCCGGGGCCAGCATGCCCAGGCTGTCGAGCCAGGCGGCGAACTCCGGTGCAGGCCGCAGCCCCAGGATGCGGCGAGCGGCGAGGACGTCGTGGCAGGACAGGCTCTGGTAGCCGAGCATCACGTCGTCGGCGCCGGGCACCGCGATCACGAACGCGGTGCCGGCCGCGCCCAACAACATCAGCAGGGTATCCATATCGTCGGAGTCCGCCTCGGCGTGATTGGTGTAGCAGACGTCGACGCCCATCGGCAGTCCGAGCAGCTTGCCGCAGAAATGGTCCTCCAGACCGGCCCGGACGATCTGTTTGCCGTCGAACAGGTATTCCGGGCCGATGAACCCCACCACCGTGTTCACCAGCAGCGGATCGAGGTCCCGGGCGACGGCGTAGGCGCGGGCCTCCAGCGTCTGCTGGTCGACCGGCCGCCCGCCGGCGCCCAGATGGGCGCCCGCCGACAGCGCCGACCCCTGGCCGGTCTCCAGATACATCACGTTGTCGCCGACTGTGCCGCGGCGCAGTGACCGGCCGGCCTCGTTCGCTTCCCGTAACAGCGAGAGGTTCACGCCGAAACCGGAATTGGCGCCCTCGGTGCCCGCGACGGACTGGAACACCAGGTCGACCGGAGCTCCCGATTCGATCAACCCGAGCGTGGTGGTCACATGGGAGAGCACGCAGGACTGGGCGGGGATCGCGAACCGCTGCCGGATCTCGTCGAGCAGGACCAACAGGTCGGCGGTGGCCTGCGGCGAATCGGTGGCCGGATTGATCCCGATCACCGCGTCCCCGCAGCCCAACAGCAAACCGTCCAGCAACGCCGCGGCGATACCGCGGGGATCGTCGGTCGGATGGTTGGGTTGCAGTCGGCTGGCCAGCGTGCCCGGTGCGCCCAGGGTGGTCCGGAACGCCGAATGCACCCGGGCCGCCCGGGCCACCGCGATCAGGTCCTGATTGCGCATCAGCTTGCTGACCGCAGCCACCATCTCGGGCGTGAGCCCGGGCGCCAGGGCCGTGAGGGTGTCCGCCGCGTCCGGAGCGACGGCGACGTCGAGGAGACGGTCGCGTAGATCGCCGACGGTGAGATGCGCGACCGGTGCGAAGGCCACCGAGTCGTGGGTGTCGGTGATGAGCCGGGTCACCTCGTCGGTGTCGTGGGGCACCACCGGATCGTTCAGCAGTGTGGTCAACGGCAGTTCGGCCAGGGCCCATTGGGCGGCCGCACGTTCGGCATCCGAGGCGGCGGCGCAGCCGGCCAGCTCGTCGCCGCTGCGCAGCGGGGTCGCCTTCGCCAGTAGATCCACTGTTCCGTCGAACCGGTATGTGGTGCCGCGCAGCGTCTGCCGGTACACGGTCATCCGAGCTCCGTTTCGGCACGGGCCAGCGCGGCGAATTCCTCGTCGGGGGAGGCGGCGACCAGCCGGTGCCGGCTGTACGCGCCGAAATAGCCGAGGAACGCGGCGAACACTGCCAGGGTGCAGGCGGCGGCGACCGGATCGACGAGGAAGGTGGCGATCACCGCGATCACGGCCACGATCAGCGCGAAACCGGTGGTCACCACGCCGCCCGGGGTTCGGTAGGGTCGCCGCATCCCGGGTTCGCGCACCCGCAGCACGATGTGGCTGGTCATCATCAGAACGTAGCTCACCGCCGCCCCGCACACCGCCATGTTCAACAGCATGGCGCCCGCACCGGTCAGCGACAGCGCGAAGCCGACCACGCCCGGCACCACCAGCGCGAGCACCGGTGCCTTGCGCCGGTTGGTGATCGACAGTGCCGTCGGCAGGTACCCCGCTCGTGACAGGGCGAAGGTCTGCCGCGAGTAGGCGAACACGATGGAGAAGAAGCTGGCGACCAGCCCCGCCAGCCCGATGTAATTCACCGCGGTCGCCACCGCACCGTTGCCGAGGGCTTCGACCAGCGGATTACCCGATTCCGACAACCCCGCCGCGCCGAGGGCACCGGTGGCCAGCAGCAGGACCGCACCGGCGGTCACCAACAGCACCAGCATGGCGGCGAGGATGCCGCGGGGCACGTTCTTCTCCGGATCGCGCGCCTCCTCGGCCGCCAGCGGGACGCCTTCGACGGCGAGGAAGAACCAGATCGCGAACGGCACCGCGGCCCAGACGCCGAGCACACCGAACGGCAGGAACTCGGAGCTGCCGGCTGCGTCGGGGTCCACGGCCATATCGGTGAGGTTGCCGGCATCGAACTTCGGCCAGGCCGCGACGGCGAAGACCAGCAGACCGAGCAGTGCGATCCCGGTGACCACCAGCATCGCTTTGAGTGCCTCACCGACACCGGCCAGATGGATGCCGATGAACAGTGCGTAGACAGCCAGGTAGATCCACCAGCCGTCGGTGATGCCGAACAGTCCGAGGGATTCCACGTAGGCGCCGATGAACGTGGCGATGGCGGCCGGCGCGATCGTGTACTCGATGAGCACCGCGACGCCGGTGGCGAATCCGCCCCAGGGGCCGAGCGCCCGCCGGGCGAAGGTGTAGCCGCCGCCGGCGGCGGGCAGTGCGGCCGACAGTTCCGCCATGCCGAGCACCATCGCCAGATACATTCCGGCGATCAGGACGACCGCGATCAGCAGCCCGCCGAAGCCGCCCTCGGCGAGCCCGAAGTTCCAGCCCGAATAGTCGCCGGAGATCACATAGCTGACGCCGAGACCGGCCAGCAGTACCCAGCCGGCCGAGCCGGTCCGTAACGTGCGCCTGGCCAGATACGCGTCGGTTTCCCCGCTGTTCGCCGGGGGGCGGGTCACTGTCATGACGGCTCACACTTCTCTCGCACAATCCTGGACGTTCGCCCAGATGTAGGTCGGGAACGAGTGTGCGAAGTGAATGTTGCCGGGTTGTCACCGGCGGTTTCCTGCCCGATGACGGGCGGTTACGGCCGGCGGGGTCGTTGCGTCATTTCGGTCTGCGACCGGCCTGTTCCAGCGCCAGCCGGAGGGCGTATTCGATCTGGGCGTTGATGCTGCGCAGATCGTCGGCCGCCCACTTCGCGATCGCGGAGTGGACGGCCGGGTCCAGGCGCAGCAACACCTTCTTGCGCTCGGCCATCCGGCGGACTCCTCAGGAGTAGAGCGATCCGGCGTTGACCACCGGGGTGGTCGGGCGGTCACCACAGAGGACGACCAGCAGGTTGGACACCATGGTGGCTTTGCGTTCCTCGTCCAGTTCCACCATCCCTTCCCGGGTGAGCCGGTCCAGCGCCAGTCCGACCATGCCGACCGCACCTTCCACGATCCGGGCCCGGGCCGCGACCATCTGGTCGGCCTGCTGCCGCACCAGCATCGCCTGGGCGATCTCCGGTGCGTAGGCGAGATGGGTGATCCGCGCCTCGATGACCTCGATGCCTGCGGATTCGGTGCGTTCGCGCAGCTCCACCGTCAGTTCTTCGGCGATGTCGGCGCCGTCGCGCAGGCTGGTGCGATCGTCGTCGTGTGCGTCGTAGGGGTGCGTGGTCGCCAGATGCCGGACCGCGGCCTCGGACTGGGTGGCGACGTACTCCTCGTAGTCGTCCACGGCGAAGGCGGCCTTGAAGCTGTCCACCACCCGGTAGACCACGACCGAGGCGATCTCCACCGGGTTGCCGTCGGCATCGTTGACCTTCAGCTTCTGGGTCTCGAAATTGCGCACCCGCAGAGAGATCGACTGCCGGTCGGTGAGTGGAGTCACGAAGAAGAAGCCGGGATCGGAGACCGAGCCGATATAGCGGCCGAAGAACTGCACCACCTTGGCCTCGTTCGGATCCACCACGGTCAGGCCGGTTGCCAGGGTGAGCAGCGCCACCACGACGATGCTCGCCACGACTCCGCCGGCGAGGGCGGCCACATTCCCGTCCTGTACGCCGAACACGAATCCGGCGGCCGCCGCGCCACCGAAGCCGAGTACCAGCAGGACCAGTCCGGCCAGGATCGGAAAACCGTTCGTGCGGAAAGCGGACCGGAGCTCCATGACATCCTCCCAATATCTAAGTGATATCACCAAGATAGCATGTCGACAGCGAGTGCGGCGGGCCGGATGTGCGCCCGGCGGCGGGGGCCTGGCAGTCTGGACGATGTTTGCCGTGGCCACGGCCGACGACGAGAGCAGGAGAACGGAGACAGATGACCGCCAGGCGGACCGGACCCTTCCAGGTCGGAGACCGGGTTCAGTTGTCCGATGCGAAGGGACGGCTGCACACGGTCGTCCTGGATCCGGGTAAGGAATTCCACACGCATCGGGGGGCGATCCGGCACGACGACCTCATCGGGGCCGCCGAGGGCAGCCTGGTCACCTCGACCAACGGCACGCCCTATCTGGCCCTGCGGCCGCTGCTGGTCGACTACGTGCTGTCGATGCCCCGGGGTGCGGCGGTGATCTACCCCAAGGACGCCGCGCAGATCGTGCACGAAGGCGATGTCTTCCCCGGTGCCCGGGTGCTGGAGGCCGGGGCCGGCTCCGGGGCGCTGACCTGCTCACTGCTCCGCGCCGTGGGATCGGCCGGGCAGGTGCTCTCCTACGAGATCCGCGAGGATCACGCCGAGCACGCCGTCCGCAATGTGCAGACCTTTTTCGGTGAGCGACCGGACAACTGGGAGCTCACCGTCGGTGACGTGGCCGAATACACCGGCCCGCAGGTGGATCGGGTGATCCTCGACATGCTCGCGCCGTGGGACGCACTGCCGGCGATCAGTCGGGCGCTGGTGCCCGGCGGGGTGCTGATCGTCTACGTGGCGACGGTGACCCAGCTGTCGAAGGTGGTCGAGGCGCTGCGGGAGCAGGAGTGCTGGACCGAGCCGCGGTCCTGGGAATCGATGGTGCGGGGCTGGCATGTGGTGGGCCTGGCGGTGCGCCCCGAACATCGGATGCAGGGCCACACTGCATTTCTCGTGAGCGCCCGCCGGTTGGCCGACGGGGTGACCCCGCCGAAACCACAGCGTCGTCCCTCCAAGGGCTGACGCCGTCGGGGCCGGCGGCGTCTGCGGATCGGTGAACCGGAGATGTCCGGTGGTGAGTGTGATTACGGTCGCATCGTGCCGGATCCCGTCGGCCGATCCGGCATGCTCGTGCGCGTGATCACTTTACGGAGAACGGGTTTTCGGTGGGCGGCCGGCATCGCAGGCGGTGCGCTGCTGCTGACCGGATGCGGTGGGGGATCCGAGGCGGCGGGCTGGGACGGCCCGGCGCCGAGTACACCTCGCGAGGAATTGGTACTGACCGAAGCCGAGTTCCCGGGTCCGGCCACTGCCGTCGAGATGACTGCCGAGCAGTTGCAGGCCGGTGCGGCTCAGATGACCGAGGTGCTCGCCAACGGGGTCTTCACCCCCGCCGAGTGCGGTGATTCGCAACGGGACCTGCAACAGGTGATGCGGGACACGATGGCCGAATCGGCGGTCGCCGCGGCGGCCGACGGTGACCTGATGTTCGTCGAGATGGTGTCGGGCCATCGGACCGATACCGAGCAGGTCGCCGCAGAGAACCGCCGCTGTGATGAGTTGACCCTGGTCACCCGGGACAGTGGTCAGGAAGTCACCGCCGATCTACAGGTGGAGGTGCTCGACGCACCGGCGGCGCTGGCCGGTGCCGATGCGATCGTGCTCCGGTCCCGCAGCACCGCCACGGCGGACGGTACGGGCCCGGTGGAGTCGGTGGAGATGCAGGGCATCGCCGTGGTGCGGCAGTCGACCGTCTCGGCTCAGATCAAGACGTACGGCACCGAGCTGGACGAGCAGATCTTCGAGGAATTCTTCGTCGCGGCCGTGCAGAAAGTGGTCGACGCCGACTGAATCGGCCGGAGGTGTCGTACCCCGCCCGTACAGTGCTGGGCATGAACCGGCGAGTGTGCTCCGGCGCGATTCCGGTGCCCGCGACGGATCGCGGGTACCGGAACGCCGTGCCCGAATCAGGCGGGTACGCAGGGTGCCTGGGCGAAGCCCAGCACCAGGCAGCCGCTCTCGTCGGAGAGCAGCCACGCCCCGTCCACGTTCTCCCAGGTCATCGCCAGCGGGGCGGGTGCGGTGCCGTGCATCGTGGTGACCGTCACCTGGGCGGTGGCGGTGGATTCGTCGCCGGTGACGTCGGCCAGTTCCCACTCGATGGCGCCGTAGCCGCCGAGCTGGCTGTTGAGCTGCTCGATATTGGCGCGGCGCTGGTCGCCGTCGACGATCAGCTGCGTCTTGTCGTCGGTGGAGACCTCCGGGTCCGACAGCCGGTTCAGCACCTCTTCCAGGGTCTCCGCGCTCGGTGCACCGGCGGCCGGCGCCGGTGCCGATGTTGCCGATTCCGCGGACGTCGCCACAGCGGTGCTGGTACTGGTGGTGGCCTCTGTTGCGGAGTCGTCGTCGGAGGTGCAGCCGGCCAGTGCCGCGGTGACCGCGGCCAGGGCGGCTACCGAGGCCACGGCGGAGCGGACGGTGCGGGAGGTGAGGTGCATGCTGGCAACCTTTCGGCCGTGTCGATGCGCGCCCCCGGTGGGGCGGCAGCGGTATGTGTTAGGGCAGGCTAACACGGCAGGCTTCCGGCTGATCGCCGCACAGATGTGATCACCGCGAAACCATGTCGGAAAGCGAGATCGGATTGCGCCCGGTAGCGTTGAAAGACCGGGACTGGGAGGAGCAGCATCATGAGCCCCATCGAGAATTCGGATTCGGCGGCCTGGCGAGAGCTCGAGGCGGTACGCGCCGAGGCGGCTGCACTCCGCAGGCAACTCGCCGACTCGCCGGACCGCACGCGCGAATTGGAAGCCCGAATCGATTCGCTCACCATCCGTAACACCAAGCTGATGGACACGCTCAAGGAAGCCCGTCAGCAGCTGGTGGCCTTGCGGGAGGAAGTGGATCGGCTGGGACAGCCGCCCAGTGGCTACGGCGTACTGCTCGGGGTCTACGAGGACCAGACGGTGGACGTCTTCACCTCGGGTCGCAAGATGCGCCTGACCTGCTCGCCCAATATCGACACCGAGGTGCTCGAGTACGGCCAGACGGTGCGGTTGAACGAGGCCCTCACGGTCGTCGAGGCCGCCGGATACGACGCCATCGGTGAGATCGGCACGCTGCGCGAGGTGCTCGACGGTGGCCGCCGGGCCCTGGTGGTCGGGCACGCCGACGAAGAGCGCGTCGTCTGGCTGGCCGGGCCGCTGGCCAAGGTGGCCGAGGTCGACGACCTGGACGACCCGGAGTCTCCGATACGCAAACTGCGCCCGGGTGATTCGCTGCTGGTGGACACCAAGGCCGGGTTCGCCTTCGAACGGATCCCCAAGGCCGAGGTCGAAGACCTTGTGCTGGAGGAGGTTCCGGATGTCGACTACACCGACATCGGTGGCCTGGGCCGGCAGATCGAGCAGATCCGCGACGCCGTCGAACTGCCCTTCCTGCACAAGGATCTGTTCCGCGAGTACGCGCTGCGGCCGCCGAAGGGTGTGCTGCTGTACGGTCCGCCCGGCTGCGGTAAGACGCTGATCGCCAAGGCGGTGGCGAACTCGCTCGCGAAGAAGATCGCCGAGGCGCGGGGTGAGGACGCCAAGGAGGCCAAGTCCTTCTTCCTCAACATCAAGGGCCCCGAGCTGCTGAACAAGTTCGTCGGTGAAACCGAGCGGCATATCCGGATCATCTTCCAGCGGGCCCGGGAGAAGGCCTCCGAGGGGACCCCGGTGATCGTGTTCTTCGACGAGATGGACTCGATCTTCCGGACCCGTGGTTCGGGCGTGTCCTCGGACGTGGAGACCACCGTGGTGCCGCAGCTGCTGTCGGAGATCGACGGCGTGGAAGGCCTGGAGAACGTCATCGTGATCGGCGCCTCCAACCGTGAGGACATGATCGACCCCGCCATCCTGCGGCCGGGCCGGCTCGACGTGAAGATCAAGATCGAGCGGCCCGACGCCGAATCGGCGCAGGACATCTTCTCGAAGTACCTCACCGAGGAGCTGCCGCTGCACGAGGACGATCTGCGCGAGTTCGACGGCGACAAGGCCGCGTGCGCGCAGGCGATGATCGAGAAGGTCGTCGACCGGATGTACGCCGAGAGCGACGACAACCGCTTCCTGGAGGTCACCTACGCGAACGGGGACAAGGAGGTGCTGTACTTCAAGGACTTCAACTCCGGTGCCATGATCGAGAACATCGTGGACCGGTCCAAGAAGTACGCGATCAAGTCGGTCCTCGACACCGGCAACCCCGGGTTGCGGATACAGCACCTGTTCGATTCGATCGTGGACGAGTTCTCCGAGAACGAGGACCTGCCCAACACCACGAACCCGGACGACTGGGCACGGATCTCCGGTAAGAAGGGCGAGCGCATCGTCTACATCCGGACCCTGGTCACGGGCAAGAACGCGAGTGCCAGCCGGGCGATCGATACGGAGTCGAATACGGGCCAGTACCTGTAGCACGCCGACCGTGGGGCCGCAGCCGATCCGGGTGCGGCCCCACGTCTGTGCTCGGTCACCGAAGAATCCGCCGGGGATTTCGGCGAATCACCGGACACGGCAAGGGTGAATAGGGCACGCTTCACATGCCCGATCGTTACACCCGGTGGGGTTGCGTAAACCGAGGAGAATGCCATGACCGGATCCGCTGCCGATTTTCTGGCCGAAGTCATCGTCAAGACCATCGAGAACCTGTTCTCCGGGAGCGCCGGCTGAGCCGGTATCGCGAATCACCGCGGGCCGCGGTCACCTCCGGGTGGCCGCGGCCTCTCGCTGTCCGGGGCCGAGACGCCGACGGTGCGGCATCCTCGGACCGCTACGCTGAGCGGATGAGCGCAGCTACCGAGATCTGGCACAACCCGCGGTGCAGCAAGAGCCGGGCCGCCGAGGCGCAGCTGGCCGCTGCCGGGGTGGACTACGCCGTGCGGCGCTACCTCGACGAGCCGCCCACCGAGGCGGAGCTCCGCGCCGTCCTGGCCCGCCTCGGGGCCGAACCGTGGGACATCACCCGCACCGGCGAACAGATCGCCAAGGACCTCGGCATGGCCGAATGGGGTCGCACGCCCGCCGATCGGGACCGATGGCTCACTGCCCTGGCCGAACATCCCAAGCTGATCCAGCGGCCGATCGTGCTGACCGCCGACGGTGGGGCCGTGGTCGCCCGCGACGCCGAGGCGCTGCGCCGGCTCGGTTGACGGGTCACGGGTTGCCGATCGATTGCCGACTGTAACGTCACACTGTGCGATCATGATGTAGATCACGTCAGCGGGGTTACGGGCCCCGGTTCGGATCGGATCCGAACGTGGACCTCATCAGTGAGTCGGGGCCGGGCTCCACGTCGGTGGGAGGTTGTCATGAAGTCGATCAAGCGTTGGGTGGTCGGGGCGTCGGCTGCCGGTCTGATTGCGGCATCCACCGTGCTGGGTGCGGCACCCGCACAGGCCCAGCCCGCCGGGTTCTGCTCGGTGAATCCCGTGGCTGCCACGGGTGCGTACTCACAGTGCGGCGGCGAAGTGTGGCACCAGGTACGGATCACCTGCTGGGCCTGGTGGAACTGGTTCAGCAGCTACGAGCGCTGGGGGCAGCCGGCGTTCGGCGCCTACCACTCGGAGACCGCCTGCGATCTGCCCTTCTCCATGCAGACCTGGCAGGTGATCGTCTACTGAGCCAGCAGATCCGGTAGCAGTACGCGGGTGTCCGGTACGAACGGCCACGCCGGATCGTCGAGGCGTTCCCGCAGTTCCGCATCGGTCCACCACCAGCCGTCCGCGATCTCCGACGGCTGGTGGTGCAGCGGGCCGTCGTAGCCGATCTCGTAGGCGAACAGATGGCATCGCATCGGCCGGCCCGCCCAGCTGCCGTCCCAGGCGGCCCGGGCTCGCAGCGGTAGCTCCGTATCCGCCGGGACTTCGACGCCGAGCTCCTCGGCCAGTTCCCGGCGCGCCGTCTTCGCCGGTGACTCGCCGGCCCCGACCACCCCGCCGGCCAGGCAATCGTGCAGGCCGGCGAACACCAGTTTGCTGTCGGTGCGCCGATGCACGTATATGCGGTTCCCGTCGCGGGAACGGACCAGCACGCCGGCGCTGGCGTGCCACAGTCCGTCCCGGTAGACGGTGCCGCGCTCCGCCGCACCACACACCGCCCCCGCGGCGTCGTATACGGCGATGAGTTCGGTTTCCGGGGCAGCAGTCACTCGCCGAGGGTACCGACGGCGGAGACGGCGCGGTCCGGTCCCGCCGGGCGCGGATAGGGCGGCGGGCCGGTTCCGGTGATCCGGAGATCGCCCCACGGGTCCCGTTCGGTGAGGCGCCCGGCGGCGGCCGGACCGCCCGGTAGCGACAGGTACACGGTGGCGCGAGCGGGCTCCGGGAGTTCGGTACCGGGCGACCGGGCCCGGATCCGGCCGTACCAGTGGTAGCGGCCGTCGAGTGGATCCAGGTGCCCGGCCAGGGTGACCGTGACCGGATATTCGGCGCCCGGAGCGTCGAGCAGTGCCGGGCCGGAATATTCGTACGGCGCCACTCGGTCGGCGGCGACGGAGACATCGAAATGCCGGGCCGGGCTGTGCGACAGCAGTCTCCGGTAGTGACCGGACGCCAGGTGCGGCCGGCCGAACCGGCGGTGGTACTCGTGCTGGCTGCTCGCCCGGACCTCGATCCGGGTGGCACCGGCGGTCCGGAGCAGGTCGATCGTCCGGCAGACGTAGTCGGTCTGGGCTCGCCGTACCGTGGACGACTGCGGGTCGGCCGCGCCGGAACCCGGACCGCCGAGCAGGAAGAGATTCGGGAAGCCGCGGACCGCTACCCCGCGGAAGGTCGGCCGGTCCGGGCCGGTGCGCAGGACGCGGCCGTTGCGGCCCCGGACGACGAGATCGCCGGTCCCGGGGTCCGCGGCCAGGATCACGATGCGCGCGCGGCGGTCGGCGCCGGATGCGGTTCGGGCCCGCCATTCGTCCGCCTCGTCGTCGAACGCCAGATCGGCCACTCGATCGACGAAAAGGGCGCCGGGATTCGGTGCCGTCGGCCGGCGGACCAGACGCGGACGGCGGGGTCGTTGCCCGGTGGCGGGGGAATGGCGTTCGGCCATGTGGGTGATCTCCCCGTACCCGGCGGCGGCGAGTGCCCGGGCGGCCGACTGCCCGGGTGCGCCGCCCACAATGAGGACGGTGACGCCACCACCCGGCGTCGGCGTGCTGCGTCCGGCGGCACTGCCGGTGGGGACGCGATGTATCGGTGGCACACTGCCGGGCTCGTTCACAACAGCCCGCTCCGTCGCCACAGCCGCTTGCCGAGTGATCCGATGAGACCGTTGCGGTCCAGGAATCCGGCGAGGTCTGCGGCACCCAGCGTGCGTGCCGCCCGTGCGCTGGGGTTGCGCAGCGCGATGCGGCGAGCGGAGCGTCCGTCGAGACCCGCCCGGTCGTACATGTGCCGGTTGGTGATCAGTCCGGCGAACAGCGGGCCGGCGACCGCCACGCACAATCGGATATAGGCGCGTTCGGTGGCCGAAATCGCCGGAATCCGCCGGGCCAGGGCATCGCGGGCGAAACCGATGTGCCGGGCTTCCTCGGTGACGTGGATCTGCATCACCCGCGCCACGATCGGCTGCAGCTCCGGATCGTCGAGAATGCGCCGCTGCAGGGCGTCGAAGATCTCCTCGCCGAGGAGGGCGGCCACCCACACCATATTGCCGCGCAGCACCAGCGGCAGTCCCGCCACCAGCAGCCGAGCCGGTGGCCGGGGCCAGTACGGGCGTGCTTCGACATGCTCGATCAAGCGGCCGAACATCACCATGTGCCGGCATTCGTCGCCCATTTCGGTCAGGGCGTAGTGCGAGGTGGCGGCGGTGGGGTCGGCGCGCAGCAGTTCGCGCAGCAGCAGCCGATTCAGCAGATTCTCGAACCAGATACCCACCGACAGCACGTTCGCCAGTTCCTGCCGGGACAGCTCGCGCCGCTGCGCGGCCGTCAGGGCGTGCCACAGCGGGCTGTCGTACAGCGAGACGACCCGAGCCGGGAGGAACAACTTCGCCGGATCGAGCGGCGCCTCCCAGTCGATGTCGACCGCGGGTTCGTAGGACCGGCGGACCGAGCCCACGAGCAGTCGCCGCGCGAAGGCGTCGCGCGGCGTGGTGGCAGCATGTCCCATGACACCCACTCCCTTGTAGGTGATACATAATGTAACATCTAGATTAGTGAGACGGTGTGTATCAGTCAATGGGTGGGCGCGTATCGTTGGCTCTGTGAGCGCAGTTTCCGCCAAGGCATCCCAGCCCGTCGAGGACGGCCGCGCAACCCGATGGCACGGCCACAAGGCCCGTCGGCGCAGCGAGATGATCGACGCCGCGATCGCGGTCATCGAGGACCACGGGGTCGAGATCTCCGTCCAGCTGATCGCCGAACGCCTCGACCTGCCGCGGCCGGTGGTCTACCGGCATGTCGGCGGCCGTGCCGAACTCGACGCCCTGGTCCGGCAGCGCATCCTGGAGATGCTGCTCGCCGAACTGCTGCCGGCCCTGCAGCCCGACGGCACCCTCAAGGATGCGGTGCGCGGTGCGATCGGCACCTATCTGCGCTGGATCGAAGCCCACCCCGACCTGCACCGGTTCCTCAGCGAGGCGCCGCAGGACAGCACCGGCGCCACCCTCGGCGGTGCCGGTGAGCGGGTCGGCGGGCAGCTCGCGGACATGTTCGCCGCCACGCTGGCCCGGTTCGGGATCGAGTCGGCGCGGGCCCGGCCGATGGCGTTCGGCATGGTCGGCCTGGTCGACGGGGTGGTGGCCAGCTGGCGGGCCGAGCGCGAGCCCGAGCTCACCGTCGACCAGGTCCAGGGCATCCTGACCGAATCGGTGCTCTCGCTGTTCGAAGGCAACGCGCGCAGCCTGGGCGTCCCCCTCGAACGCGATTCCCTCGTCGCCGATCTGATCGTCGCTCCCGATGCCGCACCGCCGCCCGCGGACCGGCCCCCGCTGGCCGGTCGATCCGGTACCGGCGCCGCCGGGTGACCGCAGATCCGGCGGGCGACGGTGACCCGGAACACCCGGCCCGTCCGGGCCCGGCACGGCGAGATCGCGGTGCGCCCGCGGCCCACCGTCTAGGCTCGACGGCATGCAGCGCATCATCGGAATCGAGGTCGAATACGGCATTTCGACCCCCACGGAGCCGACGGCCAACCCGATCCTGACCTCCACGCAGGCGGTTCTGGCCTATGCGGCGGCCGAGGGCGTGCCCCGGGCCAAGCGCACCCGCTGGGACTACGAGGTGGAATCGCCGCTGCGCGACGCCCGTGGGTTCGACCTCAGCAAGATGAACGGACCGGCGCCGGTCGTCGATGCCGACGAGGTCGGTGCCGCGAACATGATCCTGACCAACGGCGCCCGGCTCTACGTCGACCACGCCCACCCCGAGTACTCCGCCCCCGAGGTCACCGACCCGATGGACGCGGTGATCTGGGACAAGGCCGGTGAGCGGGTGATGGAGGCGGCCGCCCGGCACGCCTCGAGTGTTCCCGGCGCCCCGCGGCTGCAGCTCTACAAGAACAACGTGGACGGCAAGGGCGCCTCCTACGGCACCCACGAGAACTACCTGATGAACCGCGACACGCCGTTCAGCCAGGTGATCGCCGGGCTGACGCCGTTCTTCGTCTCCCGGCAGGTGATCTGCGGGTCCGGCCGGGTCGGCATCGGCCAGTCCGGTGACCAGGCCGGATTCCAGTTGTCCCAGCGCTCCGACTACATCGAGGTCGAAGTCGGCCTGGAGACCACGCTCAAGCGCGGCATCATCAACACCCGCGACGAACCGCACGCCGACGCCGACAAATACCGCCGGCTGCACGTGATCATCGGCGATGCCAACCTGGCCGAGATGTCGACCTATCTCAAGGTCGGCACCACCGCACTGGTGCTGGACCTGATCGAAGCCGGGGAGGACCTGTCCGAGCTGCAGCTGGCCCGGCCGGTCACGGCCGTGCACCAGATCAGCCACGATCCGACCCTGCGGGCCACCGTCGCCCTCGCCGACGGCCGGGAGCTCACCGGGCTCGCACTGCAACGGCTCTACCACGAACGGGTGGCGAAGTTCGTCGACCGGGAGGGCACCGAATCGCCGCGTACCCGCGATGTGCTGGAGAACTGGGCGATGGTGCTGGACCTGCTGGAGCGCGATCCGTTCGAATGCGCGCATCTGCTGGACTGGCCGGCGAAACTGCGTCTGCTGGAAGGCATGCGCAACCGGGAAGGCCTGGGCTGGTCGGCGCCGAAACTGCACCTGATGGACCTGCAGTACTCCGATGTGCGGCTGGACAAAGGCCTGTACAACCGCCTGGTCGCCCGCGGGTCGATGAAGCGGCTGGTCAGTGAGCAGCAGGTGCTGGATGCAATGACCAACCCGCCCACCGACACCCGGGCCTACTTCCGCGGTGAGTGCCTGCGCCGGTTCGGTGCCGACATCGCGGCCGCCAGCTGGGATTCGGTGATCTTCGACCTGGGCGGCGACTCGCTGGTGCGGATTCCCACGCTGGAACCGCGGCGCGGCACCAAATCGCATGTCGGCGAGCTGCTGGACGGCGCGAACACCGCCGCCGAGCTGGTCGACCAGCTGACGCACTGAGGAAATCGACCACCTTGTCCGACCCGCTCGGTAGGGTTGAAGGACGAGCACGAACATCGCTCACGGCCGGGACCGGTGCTCACCAGAGGGCCCCGGTCGTGTTGAGGAAGAGGAGGTCGGCTGCCATGGCACAAGAGCAGACCAAACGCGCCGGGGGCGGCGACGAGGACGAGGGCGCCGGCGGAGCCGATGCCGCGGGCCAGGAGCGCCGCGAGAAGCTGGCGGAGGACACCGACGACCTGCTCGACGAGATCGACGACGTGCTCGAGGAGAACGCGGAGGACTTCGTCCGGGCCTACGTGCAGAAAGGCGGCCAGTGACTGCAGGGGATCCGCTGCGGCTCCACGCGGGGCAAGCATTGTCCTCGTTCACCGAACAACTTCGCATCTGTGCACCGGAACTCCTGCCGGCCAACTCCTTCGCCGCGGTGGATGCCGCCGCGGCGAAGGAGCTGGCTCCGCATGGCACCACCATCGTCGCGGTCAGCTACCGCGGTGGGGTGCTGATCGCCGGTGACCGGCGCGCGACCCAGGGCAACCTGCTCGCCAGCCGGGACATGGAGAAGGTGTACATCACCGACACCTACTCGGCCGCCGGAATCGCGGGCACCGCGGGGATGGCGGTCGAGATGGTGCGGCTGTTCGCGGTGGAGCTCGAGCACTACGAGAAAATCGAAGGGGAGTCGCTGACCTTCGACGGCAAGTCCAACAAGCTGTCGAAGATGGTCCGCGACAACCTGCCCGCCGCCCTGCAGGGGCTCGCGGTGGTACCGGTCCTGGTCGGCTACGACAACCAGGCCACCGATCCGGATCGCGCCGGCCGGATCGTGTCCTACGACGTGGTCGGGGGCCGCAGTGAGGAGCGATTCGGCTATGCCGCGGTCGGTTCCGGATCGATGTTCGCCAAGTCCTCGTTGAAGAAACGGTACGAGAAGGGCATCGACGGTGATCGGGCGCTGCACATCGCGGTGGAATCGCTGTTCGACGCCGCCGACGACGATACGGCCACCGGCGGCCCCGATCTGCTGCGCGGGATCTACCCGACCGCGGTGATGATCGATGCCGACGGTGCCGAAGACGTCGGAGAGGACCGGCTCGCCGAGGTAGCCCGGGCCGTATTCGCCGATCGTGAGGCCGCCGAGGAAGGGGGTGCTGTGCTGTGACGCTGCCGTACTATGCCTCGGCCGAGCAGATCATGCGCGACAAGACCGAGCTGGCCCGTAAGGGCATCGCCCGGGGGCGCAGTGTGATCGTGCTGGTCTACGACAAGGGCGTGCTGTTCGTCGCCGAGAACCCGTCGGCGACGTTGCACAAGGTCAGCGAGCTCTACGACCGGGTCGGATTCGCCGCGGTCGGCAAGTACAACGAGTTCGAGGCGCTGCGCCGCGGCGGCATCCTGCAGGCGGACCTGAAAGGATACCAGTACGACCGCCGCGACGTCACCGGCCGTGGCCTGGCCAACCTGTACGCGCAGACCCTCGGTTCGATCTTCACCGATCAGCTCAAGCCCTACGAGGTGGAGATCTGTGTCGCCGAAGTCGGCTACCCGGAGCTGGACCCGGATGCCGTCCTCTACCGCATCAACTTCGACGGTTCCATCGTCGACGAACGCGAGTACGTCGTGATGGGCGGCACCACCGAACCGATCGTCACCGAGCTGAAGAACACCTATCAGCCGGACCTGGAACTCGGGGCCGCCGTGCAGGTCGCGGTCGGTGCGCTGCAGGCGGCGGTGCCGGAAGCGGAGCGGGACAAGCGCACGGTCGCGGTGTCGTCGCTGGAGGTGGCCACCCTGGAGCAGGCCCGGCCGCGCCGGGCCTTCCGCCGGCTCCCGTCGGCCACCCTGGCGGAGCTGCTGGCCGACCGCGCCCCGGCGGACGGCAAGGTGACCGACGTCGAGCTGCCCGACGAGCCGGACGCGAAGTAGGTTCCCGGACGAAGTGGCGACCTCGGGCCCGCCGACCACCCGGTCGGCGGGCCCGAGTCATGTGCTGCCGTGCCGGATGGGCAGCGAACGCGTTCTGCACATGGAATCGGGCGGATCGGATGCTTCCGCGGATCGGTTGCGGCGTCGAATCGTTGCCAACCCGTATGCATACCGGAGGTCCGGAGCGCCCCGCGGGCCCACGACATGGCTGTAATGTCGAAGATGTGCAGCGACGAATCATGGGGATCGAGACCGAGTTCGGTGTGACATGCACCTTCCACGGTCACCGTCGGCTGTCCCCCGACGAGGTGGCCCGGTACCTGTTCCGCCGGGTGGTGTCCTGGGGCCGCAGTTCCAACGTGTTCCTCCGCAACGGAGCCCGGTTGTACCTCGACGTGGGGTCCCATCCGGAATACGCGACCGCCGAGTGCGACAGCCTCGCCCAGCTGGTCGCGCACGACCGGGCCGGGGAGCGGGTTCTGGAGGATCTGCTGGTCGACGCCGAACAGCGGCTCGGTGAGGAAGGTATCGGCGGCGACATCTTCCTGTTCAAGAACAACACCGATTCGGCCGGCAACTCCTACGGCTGCCACGAGAACTTCCTGGTGGTCCGGGCCGGTGAGTTCTCCCGGATCTCCGATGTGCTGCTGCCCTTCCTGGTCACCCGCCAGCTGATCTGCGGCGCCGGCAAGGTCCTGCAGACCCCCAAGGCCGCGACCTTCTGCTTGTCCCAGCGAGCCGAGCACATCTGGGAAGGCGTGTCCTCGGCGACCACCCGCTCGAGGCCCATCATCAACACCCGCGACGAGCCGCACGCCGATGCCGAGAAGTACCGGCGACTGCACGTCATCGTCGGCGACTCGAACATGTCCGAGACCACCACCATGCTCAAGGTGGGCACCGCCGCCCTGGTGCTGGAGATGATCGAGGCCGGCGTCTCGTTCCGCGATTTCGCGCTCGACAACCCGATCCGGGCGATCCGCGAGGTCAGTCACGACCTCACCGGGCGCCGCCCGGTCCGGCTGGCCGGCGGCCGGCAGGCCAGCGCCCTGGAGATCCAGCGTGAATACTATGCGCGGGCGGTCGAGCATCTGCGCAACCGGGAACGCGATCCGCAGATCGACGCCGTCGTCGATCTGTGGGGCCGCACCCTCGATGCGGTCGAGGCGCAGGACTTCGCGAAGGTCGACACCGAGATCGACTGGGTGATCAAGCGCAAGCTGTTCCAGCGTTACCAGGATCGCTACGACATGGAGTTGTCCGACCCCAAGATCGCCCAGCTCGACCTCGCCTACCACGACATCAAACGCGGCCGCGGCGTCTTCGACCTGTTGCAGCGCAAGGGGCTGGCCAAACGGGTCACCGAGGACGAAACCATCGACGCCGCGGTGGACACCCCCCCGCAGACCACCCGCGCCAAGCTGCGCGGCGACTTCATCGCCGCCGCCCAGGAGGCCGGCCGCGACTTCACCGTCGACTGGGTCCACCTCAAGCTCAACGACCAGGCCCAGCGCACCGTGCTGTGCAAGGATCCGTTCCGTTCCGTGGATGAGCGAGTGGATCGTCTGATCGCGTCGATGTGACCGTGGGGTTGTGTGCCGTGTTGTGCAAGCGGTGCCGGTTGCGCTCCGTGGGTGAGCGTGTGGATCGTCTGATCGCGTCGATGTGACGGGTTGCGTCGGGTGCACAGTGCAAGCGGTGTCGATTGCGCTCGGTCGACGGGCGCGTGGATCGCCTGATCCCGTCGACATGACGGGCTGTGCGCCGTGCTGTGCAAGCGGTGCCGGTCGCGCTCCGTGGATGAGCGTGCGGATCGTCCGATCGCGTCGATGTGGCCGCGGGCGCCCAGGTTCAGTCCTCGGCCAGGTAGCGCTCCACGGTGTCGACCTTGTCGGTGAGTGCACCGGTGACGCCGGGTCGCAGGTCGCCCTTCAACACCAGGCTGCAGCGCGGTGCCACGGCCAGCACCGCGTCCGCGGCGGCCTTGACGACCGCCATCACCTCGTCCCACTCGCCCTCGACCGTGGTGAACATGGCGTCCGTGCGATTCGGCAACCCGCTGTTCCGGATGACCCGGACGGCCTCGGCAACGGCCCGGCCGACGCCGACGCCGGTGCCGAGCGGGGTGACGGAAAAGGCGACGAGCATGAGCGACCTCCTGGGATCGGCCGGCGAACGGGTCACGATGCGGTCGCTGCCGATCCTCCCCGCCGTGCGGGCGGCAGACAACCCCGCTCCGGGGCGCGAGCCCGGCGGTTCGCCCATTACCCTTGATCGGGTGGCGATATCGAAGGTCGAGCGGCTGATGAATCTGGTCATCGCATTGCTGTCGACCCGGCAGTTCCTGACCGCGGAACGGATCCGCGCCAGCGTGGCCGGATACGAGGATTCCGCGAGCGATGAAGCCTTCGGCCGGATGTTCGAGCGCGACAAGAACGAGCTCCGCGACCTGGGCATCCCGCTGGAGGTCGGTCCCGTCGGCCGGTTCTCCACCGCCGAGGGCTACCGCATCAACCGGGATGTGTACGAGCTGGCCGATATCGACCTGACCAGTGCGGAAGCCGCTGCCGTCGCGGTCGCGGTACAGATGTGGGAATCACCCGAGCTGGCCGCCGCGGCCGAGGGTGCGCTGCTGAAGCTGCGCGCGGCGGGTGTGACCGTGGAAACCGATGCGGTGGTGGCGTCGGTGCCCGCGGTACCCGCCCGCACCCGCGGTGCGGAACCGGTGCTGCGGGAACTGCTGGCCGCGATCGATGCCGGCCGCGCGGTGCGGTTCGGCCACCGCAGCGCGGTCACCGATCCCTACCGGGAGCGCGACGTCGAACCCTGGGGCGTGGTGACCCGGCACGGCCGGTGGTACCTGGTCGGGCACGATCGGCAGCGCGACGACGTGCGCACGTTCCGGCTGTCCCGGATCGGCGGCGAGGTCGCCGCCTACGGGCCCGCGAACGCGGTGCGCAAACCCGACGGCGTGGATCTGCGGGAAATCGTCGACCGGGTCACCGGCGTCGCCCCGGTGACCGGCTCGGCCACCCTGTGGGTGGCCAAGGGACGGGGCCGGGAGTTGCGCCGGATCGGCCGGGAACTGGAAGACCGGGAGATCGGTGGCCGGCCCGGCTCGGTGGTGACCGTCCCGGTGCGTTCCCGTGGCTGGCTGGCGCGCTCGATCACCGGCCACGGACCGGACGTCCTGGTACTCGAGCCCGCCGAACTGCGGGCCGAGGTGATGGCCCGGCTGCGATCGGTCGTCGACCGGGCGGATGCGGAGGTGCTGCGGTGAGCTCGCGGCTGTCGGTGCGATTGTCCCGGCTGTTGAACATGGTCCCGTACTTCATGGCCCACCCCGGGATCAGCGCTGCGGAAGCGGCGGCCGACCTCGGGGTGAGCACGAAGCAGCTGATGAGTGATCTCAACCAGCTGTGGATGTGCGGACTACCCGGATACGGTCCGGGTGATCTGATCGACCTGTCCTTCTCCGAGGAGAGCATCGAAGTCACCTTCTCCGCCGGGATCGAACGGCCGCTGCGGCTCACCTCCACTGAGGCGACCGCACTGCTGGTCGCGTTGCGTTCGATCGTGGAGATGCCCGGCATGGTCGACCCCAGCGCCGCTCACGCCGCGATCGCCAAGATCGAGGCCGCGATCTCTCCGTCGCCGGCGGCGCCTGCCGAGGCTCCGCCGGAGGAACCCGCGGTCGCCGAAGTCCGGGCCGCGGTCGCCGGGCAGCGGGCGCTGCGGCTGGTGTACTACTCGGCCGCCCGTGACGAGGTGTCCGAACGGACGGTCGACCCGATCCGCATCCTGCTGGTGGACAACAACAGCTACCTGCAGGCCTGGTGCCGCCAGGCCGAAGGGGTCCGGATGTTCCGGTTCGACCGCATCGAAGCCGCCTCCGCGCTGACCGAACCGGCCCGCCCGCCCAGCCACGCCGAAACCGAGGCCGCCGCCGCTCTCGACCTGTTCCAGGACGACCCGGCCGTCCCGCTGGCCGAACTGCGGATCCGGGCCGACCACAGCTGGGTACTGGATCAGTATCCGATGCATCGGGTCGAAGCCCAGCCGGACGGCAGCCTCACCGCCACCATGCGGTTCGCCTCGGTCGACTGGCTGGCCCGGCTGCTGCTCGGCTTCGGATCGGGCGTGACCGTTCTCGGCCCGCCCGACCTGGTCGCCGCGGTGCGGGACCGGTCCGACGCCGCTCTCGCCGCCTATGCCGCGGCCGGTCTGGCGTGACCTCGGAACCGCCGGTCCGGGAGCCGGCCGCGGAGCGGGTGCTGGTCCTGGGGGCCGGCAGTATCGGTGCCTATGTGGGCGGACGGCTGGCCGCCGCGGGTGCCGACGTCACCTTCGTCGGTCGTCGGCGGATGCTCGACGAACTCGCCGAGAACGGGCTCACCCTCACCGATCTGACCGGGGCGACGCTGACGGTGCCGCCGGAGCGGTTCGGTCTCGCCCTCGACGCGGGCTACGCCGAACCGCCGGACCTCGTCCTGGTGGCGGTGAAATCGGCCGACACCGCGGCGATACTACGGTCGGCGGCCGGCCTGTTGCCGGCCGGGACACCGGTGCTGAGCCTGCAGAACGGCATCGGCAACGACACCGTGATCCGGGACTGTGCGCCCACGGTGGTGGCACTGCCGGCGATGGTGATGTTCAACGTGGTGCATCGTGGCTCCGGCCGGTTCCACCAGGGCAGCGCCGGGATGCTGGCCGCCCAGGACGATCCGGCCCTGACACCGTGGCTGCCGCGGTTCGCGACGGCGGGGCTGCCGCTGCGCCGATTCCGGGATCTGCGTCCGGTGCAGTGGGGGAAACTGCTGCTCAATCTCAACAACCCGATCAACGCGCTGTCCGGATTGCCGCTGGCCGACCAGCTCGCCCGCCGCGACTTCCGCCGGGCGCTCGCGCTCGCGCAGGGTGAAGCTCTCGCCGTGATGAACACTGCACGAATTCACCCGGCGCGGCTGACGCCACTGCCACCCGCGGTGATGGTGCGGTTGCTGGGTGTGCCGGATCCGGTGTTCCGCCGGGTGTTCGGGCGGGTCCTCGCCGTGGACCCGCATGCCAGGTCGTCGATGGCCGATGATCTGGACCGCGGCCGCCGAACCGAAATTGCCTGGTTGTCGGGTGAAATCGTGCGGCTCGGGGAATTGGCCGGCCGGGCTGCGCCGGTGAACGGGCGCCTCGTCGAGCTGATCACGACGGCCGAAGCGGGCGGTCGCCGGCACTTCACCGGACCCGAGCTGCTGACCGCACTGCGGGCCGTCGGCCCGGCGTCGATCGGTTAACACCGGGCGAACCGGTCGGCGCATGCAGTGTGCGGGTTGCCGCGGCAGGTAGCATCGAATGGACCACGGTTTTGGGAGGTAAAGGATGGGAACGTTCAGCTGGTCACACCTGCTGATCATCGCGGTGCTGTTCGTGCTGTTCTTCGGCGCCAAGCGGCTGCCGGACGCGGCCCGCGGGCTCGGGCGTTCGCTGCGGATCTTCAAGAGTGAAGTCAACCAGATGCAGTCCGAGTCCGAGACGGCCAAGCCGCAGCAGCCGGAATCGGCCGCGCCGCAGCAGCTGCCCGCTGCGAATGTCTCGGCGCAGGCCGCCGAGGTGCCGCTGGACAAGAAGACGGTCTGAACCGTCTTCACCTCGCCGGAGTGGGAGCAGCCCGCTCCGGCGTGTAGTGCTGTAGTCCACGCGAATACTCCCAGGGCCAGGACAAACCACCATGCGCATCCCGTTCGATCCGCGGCGCAGTAAGCGGCGCACCAATCCCGACGGCACCATGTCGTTGGTCGAGCATCTGCAGGAGTTGCGCACTCGGCTGCTGCTTGCGCTCGCTGCGATCGCGGTGACGACGATCCTGGGTTTCGTCTGGTACGCCCAGTCGATCCTCGGTATCGAGAGCCTCGGCGAGATCCTGCGCGGACCGTACTGTGCCCTGCCGGACTCCACTCGCGCCGCCATCTCCCCGGACGGATCGTGCCGGTTGTTGGCCACCGGACCGTTCGAGCAGTTCATGCTCCGGCTGAAGGTGGGCTTCACCGCCGGTGTGGTGCTGGCGGCCCCGTTCTGGCTCTATCAGCTGTGGGCGTTCATCACTCCCGGCCTGTACCAGAAGGAGCGCCGGTACGCCTACAGCTTCGTGGGTGCCGGGTCGGTGCTGTTCGTCCTCGGCGCCGTGCTCGCCTACGTGGTCGTCGCGCACGCCCTGTCGTTCCTGCTCAGCATCGGCGACAACGTGCAGATCACCGCGCTGAGCGGGTCGGAGTACTTCGGGTTCATCATCCAGCTGCTGATCATCTTCGGCGTCAGCTTCGAGACGCCGCTGGTGATCGTCGGACTGAACCAGGTGGGTGTGCTGCCGTACGACAAGCTGAAGCGGTGGCGGCGGGGCATCATCTTCGCGCTGTTCTGCTTCGCCGCGGTGGTCACTCCGCAGGACCCGTTTTCGATGCTGGCGCTGGCCTGTGCCCTGACGGTGCTGTTCGAGGTGGCGGTGCAGATCGCCCGGATCAGCGACCGGCGCAAGGCCCGCCGTGCCGCCGACGGCGCCTGGGCCGACGACGAGGCCTCCGACCTCGCTGCACCCGAACCGGTGGGTCGCGCCGAGCCGATCGCCGGCGACGAGAAAACCGGGCGGCCGGTGTCGGACTACTCCGATACGCTCTGACGAGTGACCGATTCCCCCGCGCGGATCAGTGAGCTGACGCATTTCGCCGCCGAGCTCGACTTCGATCTCGACCCGTTCCAGCGCACCGCCTGCACCGCCCTCGAAGACGGCCACAGCGTGCTGGTGTGCGCGCCCACCGGGGCGGGGAAGACCGTGGTCGGTGAGTTCGCGGTGCACATGGCGCTGGCCTCCGGCGGCAAATGCTTCTACACCGCGCCGATCAAGGCGCTGTCGAACCAGAAGTTCGCGGACCTGACCGAGCGGTACGGCCGGGACCGGGTCGGGCTGCTCACCGGCGATCAGTCGATCAATCCGGAAGCGCCGGTCGTCGTGATGACCACCGAGGTGTTGCGCAATATGCTCTACGCCTCCTCGGACGCCTTGCGCGGCCTGTCCTATGTGGTGATGGACGAGGTGCATTTCCTGGCCGACCGGTTCCGCGGCGCCGTCTGGGAGGAAGTGATCCTGCATCTGCCGCCCGATGTGCGGCTGGTGAGCCTGTCGGCGACGGTGTCCAACGCCGAGGAATTCGGTGCCTGGATGGAGACGGTGCGCGGCGACACCGCCGTCGTGGTGGACGAGACCCGGCCGGTGCCGCTGTGGCAGCACGTCATGGTCGGCAAGCGGATGTTCGACCTGTTCGACACCAAATCGTCGCAGCAGAAGGTGGTTGTCGACGAGGACCTGGTCCGGTTCATCCGGCAGCGCGAGGCCGCCGACCGGATGCACGGCTACGGGGGGCCGCGCGGCCGCGGCGGCCGGGGTGGCCGCAGCGGTTTCCGGCCGCTGCCCCGGCCGGAGGTGCTCGCCCGGCTGGACTCCGAGGGCCTGCTGCCGGCGATCACCTTCATCTTTAGCCGTGCCGGGTGCGACGGCGCCCTGGCCCAGTGCGTGCGGTCCCGGCTGGATCTGGGCCGGCCCGAGGACGCCGCCGAGGTCGACGCGATCATCGACCGGCACACCGGTGATCTGCCCCGCGGCGATCTGGAGGTGCTCGGCTACTGGGAGTGGCGGGAGGCCCTGCACCGCGGCCTGGCTGCGCACCATGCCGGCATGTTGCCCGCGTTCCGGCACACCGTCGAGGAACTCTTCGTCCGGGGTCTGGTGCGCGCGGTCTTCGCCACCGAGACCCTCGCGCTGGGCATCAACATGCCGGCCCGGACGGTGGTGCTGGAACGGCTGGTGAAGTTCAACGGCGAATCGCACGCCGAGCTGACGCCGGGCGAGTACACCCAGCTGACCGGCCGGGCCGGCCGCCGGGGCATCGACGTGGAAGGCCACGCGGTGGTGCTCTGGCAACCCGAGGTGGACACCAGTGCGGTGGCCGGGCTCGCCTCCACCCGGACCTTCCCGCTGCGCAGCTCGTTCCGGCCCGGGTACAACATGTCGATCAACCTGATCGACCGGATGGGCGCCGCCGAGGCCCGGGAACTGCTGGAACGATCGTTCGCGCAGTTCCAGGCGGACCGCTCGGTGGTGGGCCTGGTACGGGGTATCGAACGCAACGAGGCAGCCCTGCGCAAGCTGGAGAGCCGGCTCGGCGGCGCCGGCAGCGAATTCCTGGAGTACCTGTCCCTGCGCGACCGGATCAAACAGCGGGAACGCAAACTGCAGCAGCAGGGCCGGGCCGACCGCCGGGGCGCGGCCGTGCAATCGCTGACCGCACTGCGGCGCGGTGACGTGGTGGCTATTCCGTCCGGCCGCCGCGCCGGGTTGGCGGTGATCCTGGAACCGGACGCCACGCCGGGCGACCCCCGGCCGCTGGTGCTCACCGAAGACAAGTGGGCCGGCCGGGTGTCGGCGGCGGACTTCCCCGTGCCCGCGGAGTCGCTGGGCCGGATGCGGCTGCCCAAACGCGTCGACCACCGCACCGCCCGCACCCGCCGGGATCTGGCCTCGGCGCTGCGCAGCACCGGTATCGCGGCGCCCGGCCGCCGGCATCGCAACGACCGGGTCCGCGGCGGCGAGGACCACGAACTCGCCGCGCTGCGCCGCACGCTGCGCAATCATCCGGCCCATACCCGGCCGGACCGGGAACAGCTCAGCCGGATCGGGGAGCGGTATCAGCGGTTGCAGCGGGACACCGAGTCGATGCGCCACAAGGTTGCCGCCACCACCAACTCCCTCGCCCGCACCTTCGACCGGATCGTGGGCCTGCTGGCCGAACGCGGATTCGTCGACGACGGCGAGGTGACCGCGGACGGGCGCCGGCTGGCCCGGATCTACGCCGAAAGCGATCTGGTGGTGGCCGAATGCCTCCGGCAGGGACTGTGGCGCGGACTCGGCCCCGCCGAACTGGCCGCCGTGGTGTCGACACTGGTCTACGAGTCCCGGCAGGACACCTCGTTCGTCGGGGTCACCGGTCCGACGCCGCCGATCCGGCGCGCGCTCGCCGCAACCCTCGGCGTATGGTCGACGCTGCGCGAGGACGAGGCTCGGCACCGTCTGCCGCCGACCCGGGAACCCGACCCCGGGTTCGTGGACGCGGTGTACAAATGGGCCCGCGGTGACGGGTTGGCCGAGTCGTTGCTGGCCGGTGGTGAGCACGGTGCGCCGCTACCTGCGGGCGACTTCGTCCGGTGGTGCCGGCAGGTGATCGACCTGCTGGACCAGGTACACGGCACCGCGGACGACCCCGAGGTGGCCGAAGCGGCGGCCAAGGCGGTCCGGGCCGTACGCCGGGGTGTCGTCGCGGTCGACGCTGCCTGACGTCGGGCAGGTGTGATTTGATTTCCTTCGCGTACCGACCGTGCCTGGCGCGGGGGGCTACCGTGTGAACGACAATGCGAGTGGAGGCAACTGGATGAGCGGCCCGTACGGACCGAACGGCCCCGGGGAGGGAAACAACGATCCCACCCAGCACTGGGGCAATCCGCCCGCGCCCGGTGGCGCGGACGCGACCCAGCACTGGGGTGGCCAGGTGCCGCAGCCGCCGCAGCCTGCCCAGCCGACCCAGCAGTGGGGTGAACAGCAGGTCCCGCAGCCGCCGCAGCAGCAGTGGGGCCAGCCGCAGCCGACCGGCCCGCAGCAGCAGTGGGGTCAGCAGCCGCCCGCCGCGCCGCAGCCGACCGCGCCCCACCAGCAGTGGGGGCAGACCCAGCCGCCGCCCCAGGACTGGAACGCCCAGGCGGCGCAGGCCCAGCAGCAGTGGGGCCAGCAGCCCGGCCAGGGTCAGCCGCAGCAGTGGGGTCAGCAGCCGCAGCAGCCCGGTCA
This sequence comes from Nocardia sp. KT25-26, assembly GCF_056627695.1. Lineage (NCBI taxonomy): Bacteria > Bacillati > Actinomycetota > Actinomycetes > Mycobacteriales > Nocardiaceae > Nocardia > Nocardia sp. KT25-26. The sequence continues at coordinate 2,662,530 of NZ_CM152813.1, forward strand.
GCCGCAGCAGCAGTGGGGTGAGGTGCCGGCCCTCGGTCAGCAGCCCGCCGGGGGCGCCAAGAAGGGCAAGGGCCTGCTGATCGGGCTGATCGCGGTCGGCGTCGTCGTGGTCGCCGGCGTGGTCGCGCTGATCCTGTTCCTGACCACATCCGACGAACTGGATGCCGGTGCGGTGCAGCAGGGTGTGCAGCAGGTGCTGCAGGACTCCTACGGCATCGAGGACGTCGCCGACGTGTCCTGCCCGTCCGGCCAGCAGGTCGAGGTGGACCACACCTTCACCTGTGACCTGTTGGTCAGCGGCGAGGAGAAGCAGGTCACCATCAAGGTCACCAAGGACGACGGTACCTACGAGGTCGGCCGCCCCAGCTGATCGCACTCCGGTAGCCCCGCGGCCGCGCCCCGAATCGAAAACCGGGGCGCGGCCAGGGAGGGCTCGAAGCGCGTCCGCCACCGTCGGGCGGTCTCGGCGGTGTGCCCGTCGGCGCGATATCAGTCACTGCGGGGTGCTGCCAGCGCCTTGGTGAGCCGGGTGACCGGGCTTTCGGCGTTGTACTGCTCGGCGAGCGCAGCGAGCCGGTCGGGGTCGGCCGGGGACTCCGGCAGCAGATCCGGCCGGGACAGCTGCACATCTGCGTCGCGGACCACCTGCACGACGGGTGCCGCCGCGGTCAGGTAGTCGCGGGCGGCCGCCAGCTTCGCGCGCACTCCCTTGGCGAGGTCGGCTGCCGGGTCGTCGACGGCGGCCATCAGTGCGGTGAGGGAACCGAACCGGGAGATCAGCTGGGCGGCGGACTTGTCGCCGATCCCGGCCACGCCGGGCAGCCCGTCCGACGCGTCCCCGCGCAGCGTCGCCATATCGGCGTACGCCGGTCCCGCGGCCACCACCGGCACCCCGTACTTCGCCGCGACCTCTGCCGGACCGAACAGCTCCGCCTTGGCCAGGCCCCGGCCGGCGTACAACACCCGTACCGGTGGCGCGGGATCGTCGCGGACCAGCTGCAGCAGGTCGCGGTCGCCGCTCACCACGATGGTCTCGTCGATGCGTTCGGTGCTCGCCAGGGTGCCCAGCACATCGTCGGCCTCCAGGCCGTCGGCGCCACCGGTGGCGATTCCGGCCGCGTCGAGGACCTCGAGGATCATCGGCACCTGCGGGGTGAGGGTATCGGGCACCTGTTCGCTGCCGGGCGCGGCGCCCGCCGCGGTATCCAGCCGGTGTTGTTTGTAGGAGGGAACCAGGTCGACGCGGAACTGCGGCCGCCAGTTCAGGTCCAGGGCGACCACCAGCCGATCCGGCCCGAAGCGGGTGATCAGCGAGGCCACCATATCGGTGAAGCCGCGCACCGCATTGACCGAGCGGCCGTCCGGCGCGCGCAGTTTGTCGGGGATGGCGTAGTAGGCCCGGAACCAGAGACTCGCACCGTCGAGCAACAGCAGTGGCCGGTGCCCGGTTCCGGTGCGAACGGTCCGTCCGGCTGCCTCCGTGGTTCGCTCGTTCATGCGGCGAATCCTCCCACGCCTGCCGGTGCCGCGCCGCAACGACCGGTACGCTCGCGAACTATGAGCGCGCACACGGAATCCAGGTTCGCGGCGAACGTGTACGGTGACCGGCTCGAGCGGGCGGTGGAGCTGTTGCGTGCCGCGCATCTCGACGCACTGCTGATCACCCCGGGCCCGGATCTGCGTTTTCTGATCGGTTCGGCGGCACAATCGTTCGAGCGGCTGACCTGCCTGATCGTCCCGGCGGACGGTGCCACACCGTCGGTGGTGATCCCCAAACTGGAGCTCGCCGCGCTGGCCGATTCCGCGGTATCCGAACTCGGCCTGGAGGTCGTGGACTGGGTCGACGGTGTCGACCCGTACGGTCTGGTCACCGCCCGGCTGCACGCCGGTTCCCGGGTGGCTGTCGCGGATGCCATGCCCGCACTGCACCTGCTGCCGCTGGCGAGTTCGTTCGGCGCACTGCCGGTATCTGCGACCCCGGTGCTGCGGCGGCTCCGGATGGTCAAGGACGAGGCCGAGATCGCGGCGCTGCGCCGGGCGGGCGCTGCCATCGACCGGGTGCACGCCCGGATGGGCGAATGGCTGCGCCCCGGCCGCACCGAGGCCGAGGTGCACGCCGACATCTCCGCTGCGATCGTCGAGGAAGGCCACACCGAGGCCGCATTCGTCATCGTCGGCAGCGGTCCGCACGGCGCCGACCCGCATCACGAATTCTCCGACCGGGTGCTGGAGCAGGGCGATGTGGTGGTGATCGATATCGGTGGGCCGGTGGCGCCGGGCTACTACTCCGACTGCACCCGGACCTATGTACTCGGTGCCCCGGCCCGGCAGGTGACCGACCGTTTCGCGGTGCTGGAGGCCGCACAGGCAGCGGCCGTCGCCGCGGTGCGTCCGGGTGCCACCGCCGCGGATATCGACGCGGCGGCGCGCACGCCGCTGGCGGAGGCCGGCCTCGGCGAGGCCTTCGTACATCGCACCGGACACGGTATCGGGCTGTCCGTCCACGAGGAGCCCTACATCATGGCGGGCAACGATCTGCCCCTGGAAGCCGGAATGGCCTTCAGCGTGGAACCGGGCATCTACTTCCCCGGGCAGTGGGGTGCCAGGATCGAGGACATCGTCGTGGTGACCGAGGACGGCGCCGAAGCGATGAACAAGCGCCCGCACGGGCTGACCGTGTTGTGACACGGGTGCCGGGCGGACACAGCGGCACCGCGGTGGCATGCTGGGGAGCATGGCGATCGTAGTGCGCCCGGCCACGGTGTTCGACGATGTCGCGGCCGTGGTGGGGCCGAAGAATCCCGGCTCGAATGTCTGCTTCTGCCTGACCTACCGGCTCACCTCGTCGAAGGAGAACCAGGCTCTGCGCGGTCCGGAGCGCGGTGCGCGGATGCGGGAATGGTGTGCCGCCGACCCGCCGCCGGGTGTGCTGGCCTATCGGGACGACGGTGTGGTCGTGGGCTGGGCCGCCGTGCATCCGCGGGCCGACACCTCCTTCGCCGGCAACCGCCGGATCCCGCACGTCGACGACGCGGCGGTGTGGTCGGTGTGGTGCCTGCGGGTGCGGCCCGGGCACCGCAAACAGGGCATCGCGCACCAGTTGCTGGCCGGTGCGGTCGACTTCGCTCGCTCCTGCGGTGCCCCAGCGATCGAGGGATATCCGGTGGACAACCGGGGTGCGAAGGTCGATCTCACCATGGCCTATGTGGGGACCCGCGGACTCTTCGAAGCGGCCGGATTCCGGAAGGCCGCCGACACCACCTCCGTGCTGAACGGCTTTCCCCGGATCCTGATGCGTCGGCAGTTACTCTGACGACCGATCCGGTCGGCCCGGCTACTTCAGCGCCCGGCCGGACAGCACCCGGTGGACCCGGATCGCCACGACGACACGGGTGGGGTTCGCCCGGGGCGTCCGGTACCGCAGCGCATAACGGCGTTCGGCGTCGGCCACCTCGGCAGGATCGTCCAGCACCGTCGCGGCGCCTTCGAGGGTGATCCAGCGGGCGCCGTCGACCTGGCCGACCGCCCCGTAGCCGCGGCGCCGCGCATTGCGGGCCTTGGCCGAGGCGCCGTCGGTGATGATCCGCACGAGGCCGGCGTCCGGGTCCCAGGTGAACCCGACCGGCACCACATGCGCGGTGCCGTCCGCCCGCAGGGTGGTCAGCGTAGCCAGGTGGCGTTCGGCGACGAACTCGGCGGCCGCTGCGGACAACGTCATGACGGGTGCGGCATTCCCGGCGGCGGACTCGGTGGTGGCAGGCACGGTACCGACGGTAGCCGATGGCCGTTCCCGGCCGGGTGCAAGACTGTGGCCATGGGAAAGCGTGGGATCCCGCCGGGGCCGGTCCTGGTGCTCGGCGGGCGTAGTGAGATCGGTCTGGAAGTGGCCTGCCGGCTGGCCCCGGGCCGGGAGGTGATCCTCGCGGCCCGGCGCAGCGAGGCATTGACCGAGGAAGCCCGCCGGGTCGGTGCCGCGGGCGCGACCGCCGTGCACCCGGTCGAGTTCGATGCCGACGATCTGGACAGCCACCAGCGGCTGCTGGAGAAGATCGTGGCCGAGCACGGGCCGCTCGGAGTGGCCGTCCTCGCCTTCGGCGTCCTGGGTGATCAGGCACGTGCCGAACGGGACCCGGCCCATGCGGTGGCGGTGGTGCACACCGACTACGTCGCTCAGCTGAGCGTGCTGACCACGCTGGCGAACCTGATGCGCGCGCACGGTTCCGGGCAGCTCGTGGTGTTCGGCTCGGTGGCCGGTGTCCGCGTCCGCCGCGCCAATTACGTGTACGGCTCCGCCAAGGCCGGGTTGGACGGTTTCGCGAGCGGCCTCGGTGACGCCCTGCACGGCAGCGGTGTGGGGTTGCTGCTGGTGCGACCCGGGTTCGTGATCGGCCGGATGACCGAAGGGATGAACCCGGCACCCATGTCGAGTACCCCGGGGCAGGTCGCCGACGCGGTGGTCCACGCCCTGCGTCGTGGCGCGTCCCGGGTGTGGGTGCCGCGCCGGCTGCGGCCGGTGTTCTTCGTCCTGCGCCTGCTGCCGCAGCCGATCTGGCGGCGGATGCCGCGATGAGCGGAACACCGGCCGACCACGCAGGCGGGACTGCGCTGCGGCCCGGGTACCCGGTGTCGGTGGTGGGGATCGGGGCGGACGGGTGGACCGGACTGGGTGCGGCGGCGCAGCAGGCGGTCACCGAGGCCGAGGTGCTGTTCGGCTCGGCCCGGCAGCTCGCCCTGGTGCCGGATTCGCCCGCGCGGCGGGTCCCCTGGCCGACCCCGCTGCTGCCGGCACTGCCGGACCTGCTCGGGCAGTGGTCCGATCGGCGGATCACGGTGCTGGCCAGCGGTGATCCGATGTTCTACGGAATCGGGGTGACCCTGGCGAACCTGCTGGGCGCCGCCGCGCTGCGGGTCCTCCCGCAGCCGTCCTCGGCATCCCTGGCCTGCGCCCGGCTCGGGTGGCCGCTGGCGCAGACCCCGGTGATCAGTGTGGTGGGCCGCGATCCCGTCACGGTGCTCGCCGAACTCACCGAAGGCCGGCGGCTCCTGGTCCTCAGCGCCGATCAGGACACGCCCGCGGCGATCGCCGAACTGCTGACCGGCGCCGGCTTCGGCGACTCCGGGATGACCGTGCTGGAACAACTCGGCGGACCGCGCGAACACCTGAGCACCGGTACCGCGCGCAGCTGGGACCGGGCTCCCGGTGACCGGCTCAACCTGGTCGCCGTCGAATGCGTCGCGGACGCGGACCACCCCCGGACGACGCGGCTGCCGGGCCTTGCCGACGAGCTGTACGGCGGCGACGGACAGTTGACCAAGCGGGAGGTGCGGGCGCTCACCGTGGCGGCGCTGGCCCCGGCACCGGGGGAGCAGCTGTGGGATGTCGGCGGCGGCTCCGGCAGTATCGCCATCGAATGGTGCCGGACCGATCCGGCCTGCACCGCAACCACCTTCGAACGGGTGCCGGCTCGCCGCGAGCAGATCGCCCGGAATGCGGCGGCGCTCGGCGTACCCGGGATCCGGGTCCGCGGCGAGGTGCTGACCGAACTCGGGCGTCCGGACCACGGCCTGCGCCGGCCGGACGCGGTGTTCATCGGCGGCGGCCTGACCCGGGCCGGGCTGCTGGACGAATGCCTGCGGCAGCTGCGGCCCGGCGGGCGGCTGGTGGCCAACGCCGTCACCGCCGAATCGGAGGCCCTGCTGACCTCGGCGGCCGCCGAACACGGCGGCGCCCTGCGCAAATTCCAGATCTATCGCGGCGAACCACTGGGCGGATTCACCACCTGGCGGCCGCAGCTCCCGGTGGCGCAGTGGTCGATTCGTTGCTGAACCGTGATTTCGGCAGCCCGGCCGAGTAGGGTCGGGCCCGATCGCGGGCGAATGCCGGCGTATCGCACGTTTCGATGGAGAGTTTCATGAAGTACGCGAAGATCGGCGCCACGGCGCTGCTGGCCGTCGCCGCCACCGGGATCACCGCGGGCACGGTCACCGCCGCACCGGCGGTGGAACCGGCGCCCGTCACCGCCGAGCAGGCACCCCGGACCGTCGAAGGCACCGACCGCGGCGTGTCCTATGTGGCCGGGCTCGCCGACGACGGTCGTTCGGTGCTGACCACCGTGACCGGCGGCAGCTTCCGGCTGGACGCCGGCGAGCGGGCCGTCACGCTGCGCAACGACGCCGGCACCGCCCTCGCACAGATTCCGCTGACCGGCACCGTGGCGGGTGCGGCCACGCCGATCGCCGCCGAGATCGGCGCCGACGGCACCACGCTGAAGCTGACCCCGGCGGCCGGGGAGATCGCCGCCCAGGACATCAGTGCCCAGCAGTGGTTCATGGCGGAACTGCAGCGCGCGTCCACCGGGGCACTGGTGGGTGCGATCATCGGGGCCCTGCTGGGCGCCATCGGTGTCGTGACCATCATTCCGGGCGCCATCATCGGTGGTGTGATCGGTCTGCTGGTCGCCGGTGGCCCCTCGCTGCTGGACGCCGGTGCCGCCTATTTCGGCGGGCAGCCCTGAGGATCCTGATCCTGGGCGGCACCGCCGAGGCCCGGGCCCTGGCCGCGGCGGCGGGCGAGCAGCCCGATCTCGAGGTGGTCTCCTCGCTGGCCGGCCGGGTCCGGGCCCCGCAGTTGCCGCCCGGAGCGGTCCGGACCGGCGGCTTCGGTGGTGCCGACGGCCTGCGCACCTGGCTGCAGGACCATGCCGTCGACGCCGTCGTCGACGCCACCCATCCGTTCGCGGCCACGATCAGTGCGAATGCCGCGCAGGCCTGTGCCGCCGTCGGCACCGAACTGCTGCAGTTACGCCGCCCGGGCTGGCAGCCACAGCCGGGTGACGACTGGGTGCGGGTGCCCGACCTGGCGGCCGCGGCGGCCGAGGTCGCCGACCGGGGCACCCGGGTGTTCCTCACCATCGGCCGTCAGGGCGTGGGTGCCTTCGCGGCCTGCGCCGCGCAGTGGTTCCTGATCCGGGCCATCGATGCGCCGACCGGCCCGCTGCCGCCGCATCGGGAGATCCTGCTGGCCCGCGGGCCGTTCGGCTTCGACGACGAACTGGTGCTGCTGGCGCAGGAACGCATCGACCTGCTGGTCACCAAGGACAGCGGCGGGGCACTCACCGAAGCCAAACTGCACGCCGCCCGCACCGCCGGGGTGCCGGTGGTGATGGTGGATCGGCCGGCACCACCGGCCGGGGTGGCGTCCGCCGCCGGCGTCGATGCGGCGCTGGCCTGGTTGCGGACCCGCGGCGGCGTTCGTCAGCCCCGGTAGATCGCGGGGAGCCGGTCGAACCAGTCCAGCACGGCGCGTTCGTAGGTGATGCCGAACTCCAGGGTGGCGCGCTGATGCGGGGAGAGCGCGTCGATATCGATGTCCTGGTACCGGTCCAGCCGGTCCTGGTGCACATCCCGGTTGACTGCGATCAGCTGGTTGCGCTGGGACGGTTCGAGATGGTCGCCGAACGACAGGGTGAGCAGCAACGGCATCCGGATGGTCTCCGGGCCGGGATCGCGTGCCAGCCACTCCGCGAACGCCGTCCGGCCGGCCTCGGTGATCCGGTACGGGGTGCGCTCCCGCGCGCCCCGCTCACCCTTCTCGACCAGGCCCGCCTGATCCATCGTGGTCAGTTCCCGATAGACCTGGCTCTGGGTGATCGTCCAGAAGTCCCCGATCCGATGCTGGGCGGTGGTCGCCAGGTCCCAGCCGGACATCGGCCCTTCGTGCAGGAAACCCAGCAGCGAGGCTGCCGTGGAGTTCAGCGGGCGGCGTCGGGTCGAGGTTTCGGTCAACTCCACTCCCTTCGAACGAGCTTCCAAATTGGAATGTTACCGGGTGTGGCCCGAACCGGTCACCGGCGCGCCGCGTCGTATCGGCGGGCGGTGAACACGCGGGTCCCCCCGGCGGTGTCGAACACCGTGGTGGTCGAGGCGCCGACGATCAGCAGGGTGCGCATATCCACCTCGGCGGGGTCGAGATCGGCGAGCGTGGTGACCCGTACCGATTCGGTGGGACCACCCACGTCACGGCCCAGCACCACCGGGGTCGCCGGGGAACGGTGCTCGAGCAGGACCTCGCGCATCGCCCCCACCTGCCAGCGTCGCTGCGAGGACGCCGGATTGTAGATCGCGATGGCCATATCGGCGGCTGCGGCCGCGGAAAGGCGTTGTGCGACAACATCCCACGGCTTCAGTCGGTCCGACAGCGAGATCATCGCATAGTCGTGTCCGAGCGGTGCACCCACCCGGCTGGCCACGGCATTGGCCGCGGTGAGGCCGGGCAGGATCCGCACCGGCACCTCGCGCCAGCGCGGTTCGGCAGCCACCTCGAGCACCGCGGCGGCCATGGCGAAAACACCCGGATCGCCGGACGAGACCACCGCCACCCGCGCCCCCCGGGCGGCGAGATCCAGGGCCATCGTCGCCCGTTCGGCTTCCACCCGGTTGTCACTGGCATGCCGGCGCTGGCCGGGCCGCACCGGGACGCGATCGATATAGGTGGTGTAGCCGACCACGTCGGTGGCGTGGTCCAGGGCCGCGCGCACCTCGGGGGTGGTCCACTCCGCAGCACCCGGCCCCAGCCCCACGACGACGACCTCGCCCGGAGCGTCGGCTGCACCGGAGGTGAGGTGGGTGGTCCCGTTGGGTGCCGGTACGGCGGGTGCCGCGGTTCGACCGCCCCGGCCGGGCAGCGGCGTGGTCGGCCGGGGCCCGGGTACCACCACGATGGAGAAGTACGGGACGTCGGCGTCGTCGACCTCGGCGGCCGCGCACACCCGTTCCCGGCCGGTGCTGGCGCGCTCCACGTAGTAGGCGTCGTCGAGCCGGCCGGAATCGGTGAGCGCCTGCCGCACCCCGGGGTAGGTGCGGCCCAGCTTCATGATCGCTGCCGCCTCGCTGGTGCGCAGCCGGTCGGCCAGTTCGTCCGCGGGCCTGGTGCCCGGCAGTACGGTCAGCACCTGCTCACCCTCCACCAGCGGGGTGCCCAAGGCCGCCGAGGCCGCGCTGACCGAGGTGATGCCGGGAACGATCTCGGCCTCGAACCGGTCGGCGAGGCGCCGGTGCATGTGCATATAGGAGCTGTAGAACAGCGGGTCCCCTGCGGCCAGCAGGGCCACGGTACGCCCGGCCGCCAGATGTCCGGCCAGCCGTTCGGCGGCCTGCTCGTAGAACTCGTCGATGGCGCCCTGATAGCCGCCGGGATGGTCGGTGGTCTCGGTGGTGACCGGGTAGATCAGGTGCTCCTCGAGCTGCCCGGGCCGCATGTACGGCGCGGCGATGCCCCGGGAGATGCTGCGACCGTGCCGGGCGCTGTGGAAGGCGATCACATCCGCCTCGCCGATGAGGCGCGCGGCTTTGACGGTCACCAGTTCCGGGTCGCCGGGGCCGAGCCCGATGCCCCACAGTTTTCCGGTGGTCCGGGCGGGTTCGGTGCCGGTCATTCCTGTTCGCTCGCAATCGCATTCAGTGCGGAGGCGGTGATGGCGCTGCCGCCGCGCCGGCCCCGGACGGTCAGGTACTCGATATCGCCGTACTCGATCAGGGCTTCCTTGGACTCCACGGCGCCGACGAAGCCGACCGGGATCCCGAGGATCGCCGCGGGGCGCGGCGCACCGCGATCGAGCATGTCGAGCAGATGGAACAGGGCGGTGGGTGCATTGCCGATCGCCACCACCGCACCGTCGAGCCGGTCGCGCAGCAGTTCCAGGGCGGCCGCCGACCGGGTGGTGCCCAGCTCCTGCGCCAGCCCCGGAACCCGGGGGTCGGTCAACAGGCAGCGGACGTCGTTGTCGGCGGGCAGCCGCTTGCGGGTGACACCGGCCGCCACCATGTTCGCATCGCACAGGATGGGGCGGCCCGCCTGCAGGGCCGCGCGCGCGGCCCGCACCACGCCGGGCGAATAGGCGATATCGCCGGCCAGATCGACCTGTCCGGAGCCGTGGATCATCCGCACCGCGACCCGCTCCAGATCGGGTGGGAACCCGGCCAGGTCCGCTTCCGCGCGGATCGTGGCGAAGGAGTTCCGATAGATCTCGGCCCCATCGGTGAGATAGCTGGTGCGTGCGGACATGCGGACAACCCTAGAACCCGGTCGTCGGCACCTCCGCCGCCGGGTTGGCCCGGACCGGACGGCTCATCCCCGGTCGTGCTCTTCGATGCGGTATCCGTGTTCGGTGGCGATCACATCGATCACCGCGCCGCGAGGACGCCCGCAACGCCGATCGCAGCCGGACCAGTGCTGCCGGCCGGCGCGGGTGATCTCCTCGGCGGCATGGGTGTCCGCGTCGGCGACGAGCTCGGGATCCGACCCGGTCGCACCGTCCGGATCGATGTCCGGGCCGGTGCCCGGCAGCACGCGGCCGGATTCGACGGCGGCGGTGAGGTCGGCCCGGACGTCGGTGTGGGATTTCGCGCATCCGGGCAGCCCGGCACAGGCGCTGACCTGCAGCCACGGTGAGGCCGCGTCGAAGATCAGGCCGAGCGGGGCGAGGACCCGTACGACGGTTTCGGCCGGACCCTCGTCGAGGTCGGTGATCACCAGGCTGCGCCACGGGGTGAGGTGGATCGGCCGCTCGATGGCGGCCAGGAACTCGGCCGTGGTAGCGGGAAGGGTGCCGAGGCGGACACCGGCGCCGAGGCTCACCCGGCCGTCGTCCTGGGTGAGCCAGCCGATCGGCAGTTCGTGCCGGGTGCCCGGCGTCAGGGGTGCGGCCGTGGGGGACAGGTCGAGGATCTCGGTGACCCGTTCCGCCCCGCCGTCGATCTCGTGCAGCCGCCACTGTCCGGTGGCGTCCTCGCCCCGGACATCGAGGAATCCGTGCGCGGCGGCGAGCATCACGTCGACCGCCCGATCGGCGGCCACCCGGATTCCGGTGTCCGTCCCGGCGAGCAGCAGAGCGAATTCGTCCGGCCCGACCGCCTGGATACCGATATCGCCGCGCAGCGTGCTCACATCGCCGCGGCCGTCGTCCAGGGTGAACAGTACCCGGCCCGGTAGCTCGGCGAGCCGGGGTTCCCGTTGCAGCCGCAGGTCCAGTTCGGCCGCCGGCACGTGCACGTCCGTCCAGCCGCCCACCCGGCCGGACAGCGGCGACGCGACGATATTGCGGACCCGCTCGTGGGTACGGCTCGGCAGCAGCCCGGCTGCGGCGAGCCGGCGTTCCAGTTCCGCGGCGTCCCGCACCTGCCGCAGCTGGACATTGCCCCGGGAGGTCAGCTCGAGGTTCCCGTCCGCGAGATCGCGAGTGGCCTCGGCCAGCGCCTGCATCGCCTCGGCACCGAGGCGCCCACCGGGGACCCGGACGCGGGCGAGGGGGCCGTCGGCCGCCTGATGCAACCGCAGGATGCCGGGGCAGGAGTCGGGGGCGCTTCTGGTCATGATCTGTCCAGCCTACGACCGGTGCCCGCCGGCCGAGAGAGCGGCGGCACCACCGGCCTGCGCGGTCCGGCAGTTGCAGCGCCGGGCCCTCGCGACGTGTGTTCTGCCGGGCCGTCGTGCCACCGCGCGTCGTCGCGACTCGGCCGGAGGTCCCCGTTAGGCTGGGTGCCGCCCGCTCGGCCGGAGGTTGCGCATGCTGCGAAAAATGTTCGACAAGGGTTTCGTGACGGTCCTGGACAAGGCTGCCGAGGCGCAGCTGCCGTTGGCCGGTCGGTATGTGACCTGGCTGGCGGACCGCCACCCGGAGGACTCCGCGCAGCAGATCGTGGCGCGGCTGCAACGCCGGTACCGGCTCGTGGTCACCGCGAGCGGGGTGACGGTCGGTCTCACCGCGGCAGTGCCCGGGGTCGGCACCCTGCTCGGGATCGCCGCCTCGACCGCCGACACCGCCCTGTTCCTGGAGGCCTCGGCCCTGTTCGGTGGCGGCGCCGCGACCGCCTACCGGGTGGCCGACGACGACCCGATCCGGCAGCAGCTGGTCTCCCGGGTGATTCTCGGCTCGGCCGGTACCGCCACCCTGGAACAGACCGCCGGGCACACGTCGAAGGGCTGGCTCGCCGTGGTCGTCGACCACGTCCCGGTCCTGTCCCGGATGCCGGACTCACCCGCCAAACGCTTCGTGGTGAACTACCTGGTCCGGCGCACTCTGCTGCTCTTCGGCTCGGTGATTCCGGCCGGTATCGGCGCCGTCATCGGCGGCACCGGCAACTATGCCCTCGCCGATTCGGTGATCGACAACGTCCACCGCGCCCTGGCGACCGGTTCCCCCGAACGAACAGCGATCGGGACCGAGCCGGTCCGCCCCTGATCCGGGGTGTTCTCGGCCGCCGGTGCCGGGAGCGGGCCGGTCCCCGGCCGCTCGCCGGGCCCTGTGCCCGGCCGACCCGGCTCGGGTGATGCCCAGTACGATCGGCCGTGCTCGGTGGACCTCCGCCGAGCAGGCTCGCGGGCGACGAGGAAACCGGTGCGATTCCGGTGCGGTCGCGCCACTGTCCACAGCCAGACCCTCTCCGGCGAGCACCGATCCCCGATGGGCGCGTCACCCGAGGAAGGTTCCCTGTGATCCTGCTGCTGTCCACTTCCGATACCGATCTGCTCAGCGCCCGTGCCAGCGGCGCCGATTACCGGTGGGCCAATCCCGCCCGGCTGCTCGTCGGGAGCCCGGTGGTGCCCGGCGAAGGTGCGAAGGACGCGCCGGACGAGCTGTCGGCCCTGCTCGACGGTGTGGACCTGGTGATCGTGCGGATCCTCGGGGGCAAACGGGCCTGGGAGGACGGTCTGGCCGCGGTCCGCGACAGCGGGGTGCCGATGGTGGCGCTCGGCGGCGAGATCGCCCCGGACGCCGAACTGATGGAATGCTCGACCGTCCCGGTCGGCGTCGCGGCCGACGCACACAACTACCTCGCGGCCGGCGGCCCGGAGAACCTCCGGCAGCTGTATCACTTCCTGTCCGACACCGTGCTGCTCACCGGCCTCGGGTTCGAACCGCCCGTGCAGCTGCCCAGCTGGGGTGTGCTCGACCGGGAGCCCCGTGAGACCGCCGCGGCCGCACCCACCGTCGCGGTGGTGTACTACCGGGCCCAGCAGCTGGCCGGGAACACCGCCTACGTCGAGGCGCTGTGCCGTGCCGTCGAGGACGCGGGGGCCCGGGCCCTGCCGGTGTACTGCGCCTCGCTGCGCACCGCCGAACCCGAACTCCTGGACACCCTCCGGCAGGCCGACGCCCTGATCGTCACCGTCCTCGCCGCCGGCGGCAGCAAACCCGCCACCGCCGCAGCCGGCGGTGACGACGAGGCCTGGGACGTCGCCGCGCTCGCCGCCCTGGATGTGCCGATCCTGCAGGGCCTGTGCCTGACCACCGGCCGGGCGCAATGGGAGGCCAACGACGACGGGCTGTCCCCGATGGATGTCGCCACCCAGGTGGCGGTCCCCGAATTCGACGGCCGCATCATCACGGTGCCGTTCTCGTTCAAGGAGTTCGACGAGGACGGTCTGGCCACCTACGTCCCGGATGCGGAACGCGCCGGCCGGGTCGCGGGCATCGCCACCCGGTACGCCCGCCTGCGGCACCTGCCGGCGGCCGACAAGCGGCTGGCCGTCATGCTGTCGGCCTACCCGACCAAACACGCTCGGATCGGCAACGCCGTCGGCCTGGACACTCCGGCCAGCGCCATCGCGCTGCTGTCCGCCCTGCGCGAGGCGGGCTACGACCTCGGCGCCGCGGGGGAGATCCCGGGCCTGGACACCGGCGACGGTGACGCGCTGATCCACGCCCTGATCGCCGCGGGCGGCCAGGACCCCGACTGGCTGTCGGCAGAACAGCTGGAGGGCAACCCGATCCGGATCGGTGCGGCCACCTACACGGCATGGTTCGACACCCTGCCCGAGGATCTGCGCACCGCCGTCGTCGAGGCCTGGGGTCCGCCGCCGGGAGAACTGTACGTGGACCGGTCCGCCGACCCGGCCGGTGAGATCGTCATCGCGGCACTGCGATTCGGCAATATCGTGCTGATGGTGCAGCCGCCGCGCGGTTTCGGTGAGAACCCGGTCGCGATCTACCACGATCCGGATCTGCCGCCCAGCCACCACTACCTGGCCGCCTACCGATGGCTGTCGGCCCCGGACGGCTTCGCCGCCGACGCCATGGTGCATCTGGGTAAGCACGGAAACCTGGAATGGCTGCCCGGCAAAACGCTCGGCATGTCCGCCTCCTGCGGCACCGACGCCGCCCTGGGTGACCTGCCGCTGATCTACCCGTTCCTGGTCAACGACCCGGGTGAGGGCACCCAGGCGAAGCGCCGCGCGCACGCCACCCTGGTCGATCACCTGATCCCGCCGATGGCGCGCGCCGAAACCTACGGCGATATCGCCCGCCTCGAACAGCTGCTCGACGAGCACGCCAACATCTCCGCCCTGGATCCGGCGAAACTGCCCGCCATCCGGCAGCAGATCTGGACCCTCATGCGGGCCGCGAAAATGGACCACGACCTCGGCCTGACCGAACGGCCGGACGAAGAGGTCTTCGACGATATGCTGCTGCACGTCGACGGCTGGCTGTGCGAGATCAAGGATGTGCAGATCCGCGACGGACTGCACGTGCTCGGCCAGGCCCCCGCCGGCGACGTCGAACTCGATCTGGTGCTGGCGATGCTGCGGGCCCGCCAGCTGTGGGGCGGCGAACAGCACGTTCCCGGCCTGCGGGAAGCGCTGGGGCTCAGCGAATCCGGCGACGAATCCCGGGAACGCGTCGACGTCGTGGAGAGCCGGGCCCGGGAACTGCTCGGTGCACTGCAGGCGCAGGACTGGTCGGCGGCAGCCGTCGACCGGCTCGTCGACGACTACGCGACCGCCGTGCTCGACGGTGCGGCCGAGGTCACCGGTGACGAGCGCGCGGCCAGCCTGGCTGCGGTGCGGGCGGTGCTGCGGTTCGCGGCGACCGAGGTGGTGCCGCGACTGCGGGAGACCCGCGTCGAGATCGACCGGGTGCTGCACGCGCTGAACGGCGGTTTCGTGCCGGCCGGGCCGAGCGGGTCCCCGCTGCGCGGCCTGATCAACGTGCTGCCCACCGGACGGAACTTCTACGCCGTCGACCCGAAGGCGGTGCCGTCCCGGCTGGCCTGGGAAACCGGCAGCGCCATGGCCGATTCGTTGCTGGACCGGTATCGCGCCGACCACGGTGACTACCCGACGTCGGTGGGCCTGTCGATCTGGGGCACCTCGGCAATGCGCACCTCCGGCGACGATATCGCCGAGGTCCTCGCGCTGCTCGGCGTCCGGCCGGTCTGGGACGAGGCCAGCCGCCGCGTCACCCGCCTGGAAGTGATCGACACCGCCGAACTCGGCCGGCCCCGCATCGACGTCACGGTCCGGATCAGCGGCTTCTTCCGCGACGCCTTCCCGCACGTCCTGGCGCTGCTCGACGACGCCGTCCGGATGGTCGCCGAACTGGACGAGCCCGCCGAGGTGAACTATGTGCGCGCCCACGCGCAGGCCGACCTCGCCGAGCACGGCGACGCCCGCCGCGCCACCACCCGCATCTTCGGTTCCAAACCCGGCACCTACGGTGCCGGACTGCTGCAGCTGATCGACTCCAAGAACTGGCGCACCGACGCCGACCTCGCCGAGGTGTACACCGCCTGGGGCGGTTACGCCTACGGCCGCGATCTCGACGGCGCCCCCGCCGCCGACGACATGCGCACCGCCTACCGGCGGATCGCGGTGGCCGCAAAGAACACCGACACCCGCGAACACGATATCGCCGACTCCGACGACTACTTCCAGTACCACGGCGGCATGGTCGCCACGGTGCGCGCCCTGACCGGCCGCAACCCGGACGCCTACATCGGCGACTCCACCCGACCCGACGCCGTGCGCACCCGCACCCTCTCCGAGGAGACCACTCGCGTCTTCCGGGCCCGCGTGGTGAACCCGCGCTGGCTGGAGGCGATGCGCCGGCACGGCTACAAGGGCGCCTTCGAGATGGCGGCCACGGTGGACTACCTGTTCGGCTACGACGCCACCACCAACGTGGTCGCCGACTGGATGTACGAAAAGCTCACCGACAGCTACGTCTTCGACGAGACCAACCGCAAGTTCATGGAGCAGTCGAACCCGTGGGCCCTGCACGGCATTGCCGAACGCCTCCTGGAGGCCGCCGAACGCGGCATGTGGGAGAAACCCGACCAGCAGACCCTGGACCGGCTGCGGCAGGTCTATCTGGAGGCCGAGGGCGAACTGGAGTGACCCCGGTGCCGGGGCGGTGGTTAACGGCCACCACCCCGCACCACGATCTTGTTTCGTCGATCCGCCCGCCCGGGCCGCGGCAGGGCAGCGAACAGAGAGTGAGGTCGTGACATGCGAAACTCGATGGTCCGGTCGGCCGGAATCGCCATCGGCGCCCTGGTCGTCGCGGTAACGGTGGGTTGCACGGAATCCGAGCAGAGTGACGGACCGGCCCCGACGACCGTCACCGCCCCGGAGTCCGCGACCGACCCCACCCGACCCGGCGACACCACCGACGTACCGGCACCGGGCGCCCCCGATCCGGATCGGACCGAACCGCAGCCCGCTCCGGAATCCGAGCAGCCCACATCCGCACCGGAGCAGCCGGAGCCCGAACCGGCATCGGACCCGACACCGTGCGGAACCGGCCACAACGGTCTGGCTGTCTTCACCTACCAGCCTGCGGCCACCGACCCGTGCAGCACCGCCACCGAGGTCCTCGACGCCTACCTCCCGCTGCACGAAGCAGCCGGAACCGACAGCTGGTCCACCGAGACGGTCACCCTCGCCGACGGCAGCTCCTGGAACTGCGCGGAACACCGCTCCGAGATCGGCGGCGGCGGATACATCCCGTTCCTGCAATGCACCGGCCCCGCCGGCACCTGGGTCCGGCTGAGCTCCTGAACCGGCGCTGCCGACCCCGGACGATGCTGCGGTCGGTCTTCGCCCGTACCGGTTCCCGCGGCCGCGACGCAGGCGAACCGCTGCCCGCCCTGCTGCCCGAATCGATCGACCGCCTCGGAGTCGGCCGGGTGGGGCGGCGCAGGGGCCGGTCAGCGGGCGAATTCGGCGGCGAGAACGTCGTCCGGCGCTCCGGCGGCGACGAGACGGCCGTCCGACAGCAGCAGGCAGTGGTCGGCGCGCCGGGCTTCGGTGCGGTCGTGGGTGGCCTGGACGACGGTGACGCCACCGGCGGCGATCTCGGCGATCAGCCGGGAGATCTCCTGCTGGGCGGCGGCATCGAGGCCGGTGGCGGGTTCGTCGAGCAGAAGTAGCCCGGACTCCTGGGCGAGGGCCTGGGCCAGCAGCGTGCGCTGACGCTGACCGCCGGACAGGGTGGCGAGCGGTCGCCGGGCGAGATGGTCGATTCCCATGCGCTGCATACAGTCCCGGACCGTGGCCCGGTCCGTGCGGGTGAGGCGGCGCCAGGGACCGCGGTGGGCCCAGCGGCCCATCGCGACCGTCTCACGCACGGTGATCGGCAGGGTCGGGGCGACAGCGGAACGCTGGACGACCAGGGCAGGGCGGTGGCCGTTGCGATCGACCCGGCCGTGTGTCACCGGACGGATACCGGCGAGCACCCCCAGCAGGGTGGATTTCCCGGATCCGTTGGGGCCGGACAGTGCCGTGACCGACCCGGCCGGGATGGTCGCCGAGATGTGCTGCAGCACCGTCCGCTGGGGGTAGCCGGCACAGACATTGTCGATGCGAACGGCCGGCTCGGGGAGGGTGTGCATTATCTCACCTAACTTGGTATGAAAATCATTTTCATAATAGCGTGTCGCCTCATGGATTGGTTGCTCGCCCCGCTGGAGGTGTCGTTCATCCAGCGAGCGCTGTACGGCGGGCTGCTGGTCTCGCTGATCTGTGCCCTTGCCGGAACCTGGATCGTGGTGCGCGGCATGGCCTTTCTCGGCGACGCCATGGCGCACGGCATGCTGCCCGGGGTGGCGGTGGCCTCGTTGCTGGGCGTCGAGCTGATGCTGGGAGCGGCGGTGAGCGCCGCGGCGATGGCCTTCGGTGTCACCGCGCTCGGCCGCAATCCCCGGTTCTCCCCGGACATCGGGATCGGCCTGCTGTTCGTGGGCATGCTGGCGCTCGGAGTGATCGTCGTATCGCGCTCGCAATCGTTCGCCGTCGATGTGACGGGGTTCCTGTTCGGCGACGTCCTGGCGATCCGGGACCGCGACCTGGTCACCCTGGCCGTCGCACTCGTGCTCGCCATCGTGGTCGCCGTCCTGGGGCATCGGGCGTTCGTCGCGCTGGCTTTCGATCCGCGCAAGGCGCTCACCCTGGGGTTGCGGCCCCGGATTGCGCATGCCGCGCTGCTCGGCCTGGTCACCCTCGCCATCGTGGCCACCTTCCAAGTGGTCGGCACCCTGCTGGTGTTCGGGCTGCTGATCGCGCCGCCGGCGGCAGCCACCTACTGGGCCGACCGGATTCCCGCGATCATGGCACTGTCCGCGCTGATCGGTGCCTGCGCGACCGTCACCGGACTGCTCGTCTCCTGGTATGCGGGGACCGCGGCGGGCGCCACCATCGCCGGTGTCGCCGTCGGTGCGTTCTTCGTCTCGGCGCTGGCGGCCGGGCTCCGGGACAGGATCCGCCGATCGGGCGCGAACGCGTACGTCTTCGCGTGGCTTCCGCTGCTCGCCGCGCTCACCCTCGTCGCCGGATGCGGCACCGGCGGCACCGAATCCGGCCCGGCGAGTACCGAACAGCCGCACGGGTTCGTCGCCGGTGCCGAGGAGACCACCGAACCACAGACCCGCCTGGTCGTCGCGGACGCGGAAACCGGCGCGGTCCGGGTGATCGACCTGATCACCGAGCAGATCACCGGAGTCGACGAGATCCCGGCGCCGCACGCGATCCACGACGACGGCCGGTTCGCTTTCCTGAGCACGGCCGACGGGGTGCACATCGTGGACAGCGGCGGCTGGACCGTCGACCACGGTGACCATGCGCACTACTACCGGGCGCCGATCCGCACCGCCGGTGCCGTCGAGCACGCGGAACTGCAGGCCGTGCACAGCGATTCCGAGCTGACGGCGCTGATCTCGACGGACGCCACCCTGCTGCTGGACCGTGCCGCCCTCACCGACGGGCGGATAGCCGAACGGGGCACCGTCACCGGACTCGCGGTGCCGTTCGCCGGTCACCTGGTGGTCGCCGGTCGCGACGGCTCGGTCACGGTACGAACCCGCGACGGCGACCCGGTGCCGGAGATCGCCGCCGAATGCCCGGACCCGCACAGTCCGGCGCGGACCCGCCGCGGCGTGGTCTTCGCCTGCACCGGCGGTGCAGTCCTGGTCGGCGAGACGGCGGGGCGGTTCGAGGCGGCGCCGATCCCGTACCCGGAACCGGTGGCGGAACAGCCGATCCGATTCGAATTCCGGACCGGAGGCACCACGCTGGCCGCCGTCGCCGGTGACCGCGAGGTGCGGGTCCTGGACGTGACCGCCCGGACCTGGGCTTTCCTGGACGCCGACGCAGCGATCACCGCCACGGGAACAGGCCCGGAGGTCCTGGTCCTGACCGGTGACGGTGTGCTGCGCTCCCTGGACCCCGGAACCGGTGCGGAGACCGCCCGCAACGCAGTACTCGCCGGACCGGTACCGGCCGGCCCGCCGCCGACGATCCGCGCCGACACCGAACGCGCCTACCTGAACGACCCTGCCGCCGGCGTCGTTTCCGAAATCGACTACGCCGACGACCTGCGCACCGCCCGGACCTTCCGGCTCGACGTGGCGCCTTCGCTGATCACGGAGACCGGCCGATGAAGACCCTGCTCCGCAGCTGCCTCGCCGCCCTGGTACTGCTCACCTCCGCTGCCTGCGCGGCCGGGGACGAACCCGCCGATATCGTCGTCACCACCAATATCCTGGGCGATATCACCCGCCGCATCGTCGGTGACGCCGCCCGGGTGACGGTGCTGATGCCGCCGAACGCCGACCCGCACCAGTTCGCGCTGTCGGCTCGGCAGGCCGCCGAACTGGACCGCGCAGCGCTGATCGTGTCGAACGGACTCGGACTCGAAGAGGGCATGCAGCGACATGTCGATGCGGCCGTCGCCGCCGGTACCGCCGCGCTGGCCGTGGCACCGGAGATCGATCCGATCGAGTTCCGAGCCGGCGGAACCGGCCCGGACCCGCACTTCTGGACCGATCCGGTCCGGATGCGCAGGGCCGTCGAGCGCATCAGCCGTTCGGTGCTCGACCACGTCGACGGTGTCGATACCACCCGCGTCGAGCAGAACACCACCGCCTACCTGGCCGAACTGGACGAGTTGCACACCTGGATGGGTGACCGGTTCACCTCCCTCACCCCGGAGCAGCGGCGGCTGGTCACCGACCACCATGTCTTCGGGTACCTGGCACACCGGTACGACTTCACCGTGCTCGGCGCGGTGATCCCCAGCGGCACCACCCTTGCCTCACCGAGCGCCGCCGATCTGGCCGACCTCGCCGCCACCATCCGGTCCGCAGGCGTCACCGCGATCTTCACCGATGCCGCGCGCCCCGACCGGCTGGCCGGTGCCCTCGCCGAACAGGCCGGGCTGCAGGTGCGGGTCGTCGGGCTGCACACCGAATCGCTGACCGAACCCGGCGGGGGCGCTTCCACCTACCTGGAGATGATGCGCGCGAACACCGACGCCATCGTCCGCGGCCTGTCACCCCGGTGACCCCCGAGAACCCGGTGCCCCCGAGAACCCGTAGACCTCACGAGAAATGGAGACACAGATGCAGTTGCGTTCCCGGACCGGCCGGACCACGGCGATCACCGGACTGGCTGCGCTGGCCGTGACCCTCGGTGCCTGCGGCACCGAGGGCACCGGCGATGCCGCCGATATCGCGAACCCGGTGGTGATCGCCTACGAAGGCGGCCTGGCCGTGCTGGACGGCACCACCTTGGCCACCGGCGCCGAACTCGACCTCCCCGGATTCAACCGGATCAACCCCGCGGGGGACGACCGGCACGTGATGGTGTCGACATCCGACGGATTCCGGGTCCTGGATGCGACCCGGGGCGAATTCACCGGCCTGGAGTTCCCGGGTGCGAAGCCCGGGCACGTGGTGCGGCACGCCGGCCGGACCGTGCTGTTCACCGACAGCACCGGCGAGGTCCGCAGCTTCGACCCGGACCGGCTGGCCTCCGGTGACCCGGAGGTCGACGAGTACCGCACCCCGGACCCGCATCACGGCGTCGCCGTCGAACTCGGCAACGGCGAACTGGTGGTCAGCGTCGGCACCGAGGAGGAGCGCACCGGCATCGCGGTCCTCGGGCCGGATCGCAGCGAGCTCGCCCGGAACGAGGACTGCCCGGGCGTGCACGGTGAGGCCACCGCCGAAGGGGAAGCGGTCGTCGTGGGCTGCCAGGACGGGGTGCTGGTTTACCGGAACGGCGAGATCACCAAGATCACCAGCCCCACCCCGTACGGCCGGATCGGCAATCAGGCCGGCAGCGCGTCGTCGCCGATCGTGCTCGGTGACTACAAGCAGGACGAGGACGCCGAACTTGAACGGCCCGAACAGGTGTCGCTCATCGACACCCGGACCGGCGCGCTGCAGCTGGTCGACCTGGGCACCAGCTACACCTTCCGGTCGCTCGACCGTGGCCCGGCCGGCTCCGCACTGGTGCTCGGCACCGATGGAAAGCTGCACGAGGTCGACCCGGTGGCGGGCACCGTCACCCGCAGCATTCCCGTGCTCGACCCCTGGGAGGAGCCCCTCGACTGGCAGCAGCCCCGCCCGGCGCTGTTCGTCCGCGGCGCGGACGCCTACATCAGCGACCCCGCCACCGACACCGTGCACCGCATCGACCTGACCACCGGCGAGATCGCGGCCACCGGCGAACTCCCGGGCACGCCCAACGAACTCGGGGGCGTTTCCGGGGCCTGACCGGACCGGAGTGTTCGCCGGGAGGCTCGCGGGCCGGCTGCGCTGTTCGCACACAATCGGCCGGAATCTGCGAATGCGAAATCGACGACGGTAGCGTGCGAACAGCGCAGGTCCCGGCCGCTGGGCCGTCGGCTCCGACATCTCACACTGCCCGGCAGGAGCACCGGGGTCGTGGAGTGGGCGCAGGGCGAGTCGGGCCGGGGGCCACACCCGGACCGGGAGGTTGGCCGATGATCGAGTCCGCAGGCCGCATCCCCTGGGCGTACCTGGAAGGGATGCCGGTGCCGAGGAGCGTGACCGCAGGTCGCTGCTCGATGCCCGGTGTCCGTAGCGCTGCGATTCCGGCCCGGCCGGGTTCTGTCGATCGGCGAGCAGCGAACTCCAGGGGCCCCTGCGGAGGTCGGTATGTTCCGAAGAGCGGCCGCCGTAGGCTGGGCGCATGTCCGGGGACCGGTCGATATCCGCAACCGCACTCGATCGTGCCGCAGACCTGCTGGCTGCGGGGCGGGTCGCGGTGCTCACCGGGGCGGGGTTGTCCACCGACAGCGGGATCCCCGACTATCGGGGGCCGGACTCGCCGGCCCGCACTCCGATGACCTACCAGCAGTTCGTGGGCGATTCGGAGTTCCGGCAGCGGTACTGGGCGCGCAACCACGTCGGCTGGCGGCGGATGGATGCGGCCCGGCCCAACGGCGGGCACCGGGCCCTGGCCCGGTTGGAACGGGCCGGGGTGATCTCCGGTCTGATCACCCAGAACGTGGACCTGCTCCACCTGAAAGCCGGTAGCCGGCGCGTCATCGACCTGCACGGTACCTACGCGCGGGTCCGCTGCCTGCGCTGTGCCACCGCCGTCTCCCGAATGACGCTGGCCGACCGCCTGGAGGCGGTCAACCCGGGTTTCGCGGAGGCGGCGTCGGCAACAGGTATCGAGGTAGCACCCGATGCCGATGCCGTCGTCACCGATACTGCCCGCTTCCGGATGGTCGACTGCACCCGCTGCGGCGGCCTGCTCAAACCGGACATCGTGTACTTCGGTGAGAATGTGCCCCGGGAGCGGGTCGCCGCCGCCTGCGACCTGGTGGACGGCGCCGCGGCGCTGCTGGTGGCCGGATCGTCGCTCACCGTGATGTCGGGGTTGCGGTTCGTCCGGCGGGCGGCCCGCAACGGCACACCCGTGGTGATCGTCAACCGCGGCCGCACCCGTGGCGACGATCTGGCCACCGTGATCGTCGACGGTGGCTGCACCCCCGTACTGGGTGCGCTGGCGGACCGGCTCACGCTCCACCGGCGCCGGTAGCAGTGCCGTGACCGGTCCCGATCCGGACGTCGCGCACACCGGCCGGCGTGCGGGTGGTATCGACGGGCCGAACGACCGGAAGTGAGCAGTCGGCCGTGATGGTCCTCGCAGCGGCTGGACGCGTGCCGGCGATCACGGGCCGGCCGGTTCGTCGTCGACCAGCACGACGGCACACGATTCGGCGATGGCTCGCGGCACCCCACCACCCAGATGCTGCAGCGACGGCACGAAAACTGTGGCGGCGCCGGTGGACCGGACCACATTGAGCAACCGCTGCACCGGATCGTCGACGCGCGGGCCGAAGACGACGATCTTGAGCAGCCGGGCACCCTGCCGGCGGGCCGTACTCCGGATCCGGGTCTCGTCCCACGGCTGCCGGGTACCGGAGACACTCTTGTCGATATAGCCCAGGGCGGGCGGTCGCGTCACGGACATGCCGCTCCTCCTCGATTCGTCCGGTCACATCTCATGACGGCTGCGAAGGCGAAACGGTTCCCGCTGCTGCGAAATTCGCCGGAGCTACTTCCCGCGCCCGGCCCGGAATTCGAATGCCCACCGGTAGCGGCGGGCGATCTCGAGGATTCCGGCGCCCGGCTGTCCGGCCGGTGGCCGGATGAAGGTGGCCTCGCGGTGGACCACGAGCTCCCCGCCGGTGTTCTCGATGACGGCGAGTACCGCGTCGCGGGAGTCGTCGGTGCAGCCGTCGAGGGTCATCTCGATCGGCGGTGAGTTCACCGGATGCATCGTGACCGTGGCATGCACTCCGCGGAAATCGGGCGCACCGTCGTAGACGGAGCAGAACACCAGGATCCGGCGCAGGAATCGGGTGTGGTCCAGGTTGATGGACAGATTCTCGCCGGTGGCCACCGCGCCGGTGCGGTCGTCACCGTCGAGATGGATGAACGGTGCCTCGTACAGTGCGCCGAACCGCCGGTCCAGGGCGCGCACCGAACCGATACTGCCGTCGGACAGTTCGTAGAAGCAGCACAGGTCCAGGTCGACGTTCTTCCCGCGCAGCTTGCCGAACAGACCGGGCCGGGCCGCCATACTGGTCCAGTTGAGGTTGACCCGCATGACGCCGCCGGTGGCGCCGTGCTTGGTCAGCGAAACCGACGGGGCCTCCTTGGTCAGCGAGACCTTGCCGGCCGGGGCCGCAATCGGCGGCGGGCCGGCGGCGGGCTGCGGTGCCGCCGCCGGTACCGGTGGTGTGACCGGCGCGGCCGATGGCGCCGCCGGGGCCGGGGCGTCGTCCACGGTGATCCCGAAGTCGGTGGCCAGGCCGGCGAGGCCGGTGTCGTACCCCTGCCCGACGGCCCGGAACTTCCAGGCACCGGCTCGCCGGTACAGTTCGCCGAGGACGAAGGCGGTCTCGGTGGTGGCTCCGGTGCTGTCGAACCGGGCGATCTCGGTGCCGTCGGCCGCATCGACGACGCGGATGTAGAGGCCGTCGAACCGGCCGAAGGTGCCCCCGTCGGCGGACGCGGCCAGCACCACCTTCTCGATTTGCGGTTCGACGTCGGCGAGTCGCACCGTCAGGACGTCGACGACGTTCGGCCCCTGCTGTTTACCTTCGTGACGCACGGCCTCCGACGGGTGTATCGGCTGGTTGTAGAAGACGAAGTCGTCGTCGGAGCGGACCCGGCCGTCCGCCAGGAGCAGCGCGGACGCGTCGGCGTCCGGCATCCCGGGGCCCGACCTCCAGCCCAGCTCGACTCGGACAGCGGTGGCGGCCACCGCGGTATTGGCGCCCTTGGTCATCGACACGCTACCGACTGTATCGGGCGGCGGCCGGCCGGTGGGCGCAGATGCGGATCAGGCGGATTCGGCGACCGGCGCGCTGCGGTAGGTGTCCGCGAGTTCCGGCAGCGGGATCGCCAGGGCGTCGGCGAGTGCGACGACGATGCCGAACGAGGGAGTGGGCAGCCGGCCCGCCTCGATCTTGCGCAGGGTCTCGGGGGAGATACCGGCGGCGGTGGCGACGTCGGTGAGATCACGGGAGCCACGCGCCTCCCGGAGCCGGCGGCCGAGCCGGCGTCCGGCATCGACCTGAGCGGGGGTGAGTGGCAGGCGAACCATGTGCGCAGCATAGGCCCGGTATAGAAATACCGCAACTGGCTGGTACTTTTATACCACCACCGGCTACCTTGGTATGAAAATACCGAGAGGAGTCGACAATGGTGGAACTGAAGTCCGCGGACGAGATCGCGCGGATGCAGGTGACGGGGGAGTTCGTGGCGTCCGTCCTGGCCGGGCTGCGGGACCGGGCGGCCGTGGGGGTGAACCTGCTGGACCTGGAACTGTATGTGCGGGATCGGATCCGGGAACGGGGTGCAGTGTCGTGCTACTGGGACTACGCGCCGTCGTTCGGCCGCGGCCCGTTTCGGAACACTGTCTGCCTGTCGGTGAACGACGCGGTTCTGCACGGCCTGCCGCACGACTACCTGCTCGCCGACGGTGACGTGCTCACCGCCGATCTGGCGGTATCGATCGACGGTTGGGTAGCCGATGCTGCGACCACGGTGATCGTCGGCACCCCGGATCCGGCCGACGCCCGCCTGGTCCGGGCCACCGAGGAGGCCCTCGCCGCGGCCATCGACGCGGCACGGCCCGGGCAGCGGATCGGCGACCTCTCGGCCGCCGTCGAATCCGTGGCGACGGCCTACGGCTACGCCGTCAACGCCGAGTTCGGCGGGCACGGTCTGGGGCGCACCATGCACGAGGATCCGCATGTCGCGAATGCCGGTCGGGCCGGTCGGGGGTTCCCGCTGCGTCCCGGGCTGACGATCGCGGTCGAACCGTGGTTCACCCGGGGGTCGGCGCAGATCGTGACCGACCCGGACGGCTGGACGATCCGCTCCGCCGACGGATCTCGCACCGCACACAGTGAACATACGATCGCAATCACCTCCGAAGGTCCCCGGATCTTGACCGCCCCCGCCGCATGGTCATCCAAAAATCCGACTGCACAGTGTGTTTCGGATTCCGGAAAACAATAGTATAGATTACGTTACGGAGTCACCATGGGTAGGCAGGGCCGTTCCCCGGGGCAGGCGGGAGCGGCGTGACGAACGGGGAAACTCATGAAGCTCCAGAAGATGCTGACCGTCGGTGTGCTGACCGCCGCAGCCACCGGGATCACCGCAGCCACCGCATACGGTGCACCCACGGCCCCTTCGGTCACCGGCGCCGACGGCCCGGTCGCCTATACGGCATCGGTGACACCCGACCGGTCCGCTGTGACCGTGCAGCTCGCAGCCGGAACCTTCCGGCTGTCACCCGGTTCCGGCGTGGCGGTGCTGGCACCGGACGGTAGCCGGGTCGGCACCGTGCCGACATCCGTTCCGGCAGTGGGTGGCCCGGCGGTCGCGGTCACCCCGCAGCTCGATGCCACCGCAACGACCCTCACCCTGACCCCGGTGACGGCACCCGCACCGGGCCCGACCGTGCAGCACATTGATCGCACCGGCAACATCGTGGCCGGTGCGGCGATCGGCTGTGTGATCGGTGCCCTGATCGGTGCCATCTTCCTGATCCTGCCCGCCATCCCGGGCTGTGTGATCGGCGCCGTGATCGGCGGCATCATCGGGTCCAACCAGTAGCCGGCCCCACCGGGTGGCCGGACCCGGGGCGGCAGTCCCGGCCGGTTCGGCGCTGCGGTCCTCGGGTCTCGGTCGCCCTCGTCGGTACGTCCGGTATCGCCGGGCGAGATCCTGGCCCGGCGATACCGCCGCCTCGTCCGAGCCGGCGGTTGCCATCGCCACCGTCGGGTGGCGGGCCGGTGGTCGGTGAAACCGCAGAGCGGAGGAGCGCCCGCACGGCCGCGCGGTTCGGTCAGTCGGCCGCGTGGACGGCTGCGGCCGTGGCGGTACCGGTCAGGGCGGCGACCGGGCCTTCGAACAGGACCTGTCCGCCGTACCGGCCCGGTCCGGGGCCGAGGTCGATGATCCAGTCGGCGTGCCGGATCACGTCGACGTTGTGTTCGATGACCACGACCGTATGACCGGCGTCGACGAGGCGGTCCAGGACGTCCAGCAGGACGCCGGTATCCCGCAGGTGCAGACCGGTGGTGGGCTCGTCCAGTACGTAGCGGGTCGGCTCGCTCGCATCACGCAGTTCGCGGGCGATCTTCACGCGCTGGCACTCACCGCCCGACAGGGTGCTCAATGGCTGCCCCAGTCGCAGGTAGCCGAGTCCGACCCGGTCCAGGTGGTGCAGTGCGGCATCGATCCGGGCATCGGGTAGGCGATGCCGGGCCTCGGTGATCGTGAGCTCGTCGATATCGGCAATGCTCAGTCCGGCCACCCGGTGCTGCAACACCTCCTCCCGGAACCGGCGGCCCCGGCACACCGGGCATACGGTCTCCTGGCCGTCGAGGAACGCCAGATCGGTGTACAGCACGCCCAGGCCGCGGCATTCCGGGCACCCACCTGCGGAGTTGGCGCTGAACATCTTCGCCGGCAGTCCGCTGTGCGCCGCGAACAGTGCGCGCAGCGGCGTCGCGATTCCGGTGTAGGTGATCGGCGTCGAACGGCGATTCGCGCCGACCGGCCGCTGGTCGATCACGACGCCTGCCTGCTGCTGCACCAATTCCGCCGCGAGGCTGGACTTCCCGGACCCGGCCACCCCCGTCAGGCAGGTCAGCACCCCGGCCGGGATCGTCACGGTGAGATGGTCGAGATTGTTCCGGCAGGCGTCGGCCACGGTGATCGTGCCGCGCGGCGTCCGGGGTGTGTCGTTGAGCGGGCGCCGCTCGGCGAGTGCCAGGGCGGTGGCGGTGCCGGCGGCGCGCAGCCGGTCGGGATCGCCCTGGAACACCAGCCGCCCGCCCCCGGTGCCGGCCTCGGGGCCGATCTCGACGATGTGATCGGCCACGGCCAGTACGGCCGGATCGTGCTCGACGACCAGCACCGAGTTCCCTTTGTCCCGCAGTTCCTGCAGTAGCCCGACCATGGCGGACACGTCGGCGGGATGCAGCCCGACGGTCGGTTCGTCGAAGATGTAGAGCATCTCGACCAGGCTGCTGCCCAGATGTTTCACCGTTTTGATCCGCTGCGATTCGCCGCCGGACAGGGTGGCCGTGGGCCGGCCGAGATGCAGGTGACCGAGGCCGATCCGGACCATCGCCTGCAATCGCTCGGTCAATGCGCCCACAACGGGAGCCAGGGCCGGGGTGGCGAAACCGGGTATCAGTTCGGCGAGCTCGGCCACCTCCAGCCGGGCCAACCGGCCGAGGGTGTACCCGCCGACGGTGGCCGACCGCGCGGGCGCGGCGAGCCGGTCACCCGCACACTCCGGGCAGGTCTCGGACCGGGTGAACCGGTCGATCGTCGCCCGTTTCCGGTCCGACAGCTCCGCACCGGTGTGCAGATGGATCCGTTCGAACCGGGTCACCACCCCCTCGTAGTCGGACGGCGGGCGGGTGCCCAGGGCGGCGGCCGCCGCACCGCCGTACAACAGCGCCCGGCGCTGCTCCTGCGTCCACTCCCGCAGCGGGGTGTCCGCATCGAAACTGCCGATATCGGCGTACTTGCCGTACCAGTAGCCGCCCGCCCCGAAACCCGGCAGCAGAATCGCGCCCTCCGCGAGTGACCGGTCCGGGTCCAGGAACCGGTCAACCGCACTGACCACGACCTCACCGAGCCCGGAACAGGTCGGGCACATTCCGGCCGGATCGTTGAAGGAGAAGTGGTTCGACTCGCCGACATACGGCGTACTCGCCCGCGAGAACAGCATCCGCAGATACGTCCACGCATCGGTGACGGTCCCCACGGTGGACCGGGCGTTCCCGCCGAGCCGCCGCTGATCGATCACCACCACCGCGGACAGCCCGCCGATCGAGGTGACCTCCGGCCGGGTCCATTTCGGCATCCGGTTGCGGGCGAACGGCGGGAACGTCTCGGCGAGCTGGTGCCCGGCCTCGGCGGCGATCGTATCGAACACCAGGGACGACTTCCCCGAACCGGACACCCCGGCGAACACGACGAGCTGCCCCCGGGGGATATCCAGATCGAGGGCGGCGAGGTTGTGGGTCCGGGCACCCCGGACGGTGATCTGCGAGGTCGGCATGGTCGGGACGCTACGACGAGATGTGGCCGAAATCTGTCCGCGATTCGGTGATACTGGAGGCGTGGCCGACAGCACCGAACGAATCCTCGCCCTGCTGGCAGCGTTGCAGACCGGGCGCGCGTTCCCGGCCGCCGAACTGGCCGCCCGGCTGGCCGTCAGTACCCGGACCCTGCGCCGGGACATCGACCGGCTGCGTGGCTATGGGTATCCGGTGCGCACCCGCCCCGGCCCGGGCGGCCACTACCGCCTGGCGGCCGGGTCGGCGCTGCCGCCGCTGGTGTTCGACGACGACGAGGCGGTCGCGACCCTGCTGGGGCTGGCCACCGTATCCGGCGCCGATGGTGCCACCGAGGGCAGCGTCGCCGATGCGGCCACCCGCGCCTACGGCAAGATCGATCAGCTGCTGCCGAAACGGCTCCGGCACCGGCTGACCCCGCTGCGCGCCGGCCTGGAGATCGGCTCGACGCGGGCGCCCGGCCCGGGAGCCGCCGATCTCGCCGCCCTGGGGGAGTCGATCGCGCAGCGGCACACCGTGACATTCGACTATCCGGCGCGGGACGGCAGCGTTCGGCCGCGCCGTGTCGAACCGCACCGGCAGATCCACCACTTGTTGCGCTGGTACCTGCTCGGCTGGGACACCGGCCGGGCGGACTGGCGGGTGTTCCGGATCGACCGGATCACCCGGTTGCACGTGACGACCTTCCGGTTCACCCCGCGCCCGCTGCCCGCCGCCTCCGGCCTCGACTACCTGCGCAGCGGGTTCCATCGCGACCGTCGCCGTGTGGTGCTCACCCTGGCGGCCCCGGTGCCGGTGGCCGCCGATGCAGTCCGGTTCGAGGACGCCGAATTCACCGCACTGCCGGGCGAACGCACCCGGGCGACGGTGTGGCTGGACAGCTGGCGGTGGCTCGTCCCGCTGCTGGCCTTCACCGATCTGTCCGTCACGGTCGACGAACCCGCCGAATTCAGGGATGCCTGCCGTGCTTTCGCCGATCGGCTGTACAGCGCGACGGACGCTACGCTGCAGACATGACGAACCTGCCCGCGGACCTGGCCGCCGCGAACTACGTCCTGCTCACCACCTTCCGCAAGGACGGCACCCCGGTCGGCACGCCGGTGTGGGCGGTGGCCCGGGACGGCAAACTGTATGTCTGGACCGTCACCGACAGCTGGAAGGTCAAACGCATCCGCCGCAACCCCGAGGTCACCGTGCAACCGTGCAGCGCGCGGGGCGCCGCACGCGGCGAGGTGACCCGGGGCACTGCGACGATCCTCGACGCCGCCGGCACCGAACGGGTCCGTTCCGGGCTGCGCCGCAAATACTGGTTGACCGCCCCGCTGCTGATCCTGGGATCCAACCTGCGCCGCGGCAAGGACGGCACCATCGGTATCGAGATCACCCCGGCCGGCTGACCGCCGCCGGAACCGGCCGCCCGGCTACGTCGCCCGGCTCACCGACGACATGTGGAAGTCCGGGATCCGCAGCGGCGGCATGGCGGTGCGGGTGAACCAGTCCTTCCATTCGCGGGGGAGCGTGATCTCGGTCCGGCCGGCCTCGGCGATCCGGCGCAGCATATCGAGGGGGCTCTCGTTGAAGCGGAAGTTGTTCACGGCGGCGCGGACCTGCCCGTCCTCGACCAGATAGACACCGTCCCGGGTGAGCCCGGTCAGCAGCAGCGTGGCCGGGTCGACCTCGCGGATGTACCACAGGCAGGTCAGCAGCAGACCGCGTTCGGTGGCGGCGATCATCTCGTCCAGGGACGCTCCGGTGCCACCGTCCAGAGTCAGGTTCTCGCCGGGCGCCGTGGGTGAGGCGCCGAATTCGGCCGCAGTGGCCCGCGGATAGACGAGCGATTCGACGACTCCGGACGAAAGCCAATCGACCCGGCCCGCGGACAGGCCGTTGTCGAACACCGACAGGGACTCCGAGGACGCGGGGGTCGCGACGAACGGGCGGTACTCCATACCTCGGGCCGCCGGGTCGGAGAACAGAGTGAGCGGCAGGCCGGTGAGCTTCTCGCCGATCCGGGTGCCGCCGGCGCGGGCGAAGGCATTGTGGCCCTCGTGCGCATCGCGGCCGGTCATGCTCCACACCATCGGGATCATCAGGTCGGCGACCGCGGAAGGCGGCAGCAGCGTCTCGTACCGCCCGGCGGGCAGCTCGACCCGGCGCGCCGACCAGTCCAGCCGCCGGCCCAATTCGGCCAGCAGGCCGGGCGTATCGACATCGGAGAAATCGGCCGTACCCGTGCCGACCCAGGCGCTGGCGAGGTCGGCGCCGGACCCGCGTTTGCCGTTGATCTCGACCGAACCGGTCGGTTGCACATGGCGCTTCCGCAGGCCGCTCGAGGTGCCGAGCCAGGTGGTGTGCTGCTGATGGTGCGCGAACCCGTACAGCTGGTCCGCACCGTCGAATCCGGTATCGAGGTCACGGGCGAGCTCGGCGAACACGCCGATCTCGGTTCCGGCCGGCGGCTCGCCCCAGTCCGCGGGCACGGGTCCGTCCGGCTCGACGAGCGGCATCGCATCCCGGGCGGGAGCAGCGTCCCGGGCCGCCTGTTCGCTCGCCCGCACCACGGCCTCGATATCGGCCGGATCGACCCCCGTCGAGGACACACTGCCGGCCCGCGCCTGCCGGGGTCCGTCACGGAACACCGAGATCACCGACCACTCCCGGGCCACCGAGGAACCGTTGGTGGTCATCGAGTTCCCGGCCCACCGCAGCGACGCCTCGGCGACATCGGTGACGATCACCATCGCCTCGTCCGCCTGCGAGGCGCGCAACGCCCGCTCCACGACCTCCCCGGCCGGCATCACGCTCCGCTCGTTCACTGGCCCGCCTCCGCTCGGGTATTGAGTACGTTCACTCCGCGCACCAGGATCGACGGGCACCCGTGGCTCACCGCCGCGACCTGCCCCGGCTGCGCCTTACCGCAGTTGAAGGCGCCGCCCAGCTGCCAGGTCGAGGGCCCGCCGACCGCTTCCATCGCACCCCAGAACTCGGTGGTGCTGGCCTGGTAGGCGACATCGCGGAGTTGACCGGCCAGCTCTCCATTGCGGATCCGGAAGAAGCGCTGGCCGGTGAACTGGAAGTTGTACCGCTGCATATCGATCGACCAGCTCTTGTCGCCGACGATGTAGATGCCGTCCTCGACCCGGGCGATCAGATCGGCGGTGCTGGTGTCGTGCACCGGGTCCGGTTGCAGCGACACATTGGCCATCCGCTGGATCGGCACATGGTGGGCCGAATCGGCGTAGGAACACCCGTTGGAGCGGTCCAAGCCCAGTCGCGGCGCGAACGCCCGATCCAGCTGGTAGCCGACGAGGATGCCGTCGCGCACCAGATCCCAGCGTTGTCCGGCCACGCCCTCGTCGTCGTAGCCGACCGTGGCCAGCCCGTGCGGTTCGGTGCGATCGCCGGTGACGTGCATGATCGGCGTGCCGTACGGCAGGGTGCCCAGCAGGTCCGGGGTGGCGAAGGAGGTCCCGGCGTAGGCCGACTCGTAGCCGATCGCTCGGTCGTATTCGGTGGCGTGCCCGATCGATTCGTGGATGGTCAGCCACAGGTTGGTGGGATCGATGACCAGGTCGGCCGGGCCCGCGGTCACCGAGGGGGCCCGGACCTTCTCGGCGAGCCACCCCGGCAGCCGGGCGAGCTCACCCGCCCAGTCCCAGACGCCGTCGTCGCCGGTGACGTACTCCCAGCCGCGGCCGGCCGGTGCGGCCAGGGTGCGCATCGTCTCGAAGACCCCGGTGCCGCTGTCGACGGTGACCGCCTCGAGTTGCGGATGCAACCGGACCCGCTGCTGGGTGATCGAGGAGCCGAAGCTGTCGGCGTAGTACGTCTGTTCCTTGACCTGCAATACCCCCGCCGTGACGTGGTCCACGCCTGTGGCACCGGCGAGCCGGTCCGAATAGTCCTGTAGCAGGCCGACCTTCTCCGCGGTCGGCACCTCGAACGGATCGACGCCGTACCCGGACACCCACTGCACATCGGGATACCGTGGTTCGGCGGCAAGTTCGATCCGTTCCCGGTTGAGCTGCCGCAAGGTGGTCGCCACCGCCACTGCCCGGCGCGCCACCTCGGCGGCGGATTCGGTGCTCAGCGCAGCATGGGAGGCGAACCCCCAGGTGCCGTCCACCAGTACCCGCACGGCCAGGCCGAGTTCGTCGCTGTCGGCGATGGATTCGACCCGGCCGTCGCGCAATCGGATCGATTGGGTCCGGATCCGGTGCAGGCGCAGGTCCGCGTACTCCGCCCCGGCGGCCCGGGCCGCGGTCAGCGCCGCATCGGCCAGTGCGGTGCGCGGTAGCGCCAGGAAGTCGGCGTCCACATCCCTCGACGTCGTGTCCACCCCGAACACGGTAGCCGGTCGCCGACCGGATGGCAGCGAGCTGCGGCACGTCGATGATGCAGTCGCTGCCGGTATGCATGGGCGGCAAATATGCATCGGGTGCAAAAACATGCCGCGTCATCTGACAGCGCGCCGCGGCACCTCCCGCGCGCCACGCCGCCGATGCCGTACTGTGCCCGCGTGCCGCCCTCCGCTCTCCGCGACCGCAAACGAGAACGTACCCGCCGTGCGATCCTCACCGCCGCCGCCGACCTGTTCGAGTCCCGCGGCTACGACGAGACCACCGTCGCCGATATCGCCGCCGCCGCCGAAGTCGGTACACGCACGTTCTTCAACTACTTCGCCAGCAAGGAAGAACTGCTCTTCCCGGAACCGGACGATCGGGTGCGCGCCGCCGTCGCTGCCATCGCGAGCCGCCGCCCGGACGAACGCCCGGTCGAAGTGCTGCTGCGGGCGCTGCGGGCGGCCGGCGACAATCCCGGCGAACACCTCATGGACGACCTCGGCAGCCGCATCGCCGCCCTGCGGGCCCAGGTGTCGCGGACTGTACCGGCGGTGAGCGGCCGGGCCGCCCACGCCCAGCTGATCGCCCAGCGCGAGATCGCTGCTCGGCTGCACGAGGCGTTCCCGGACGAGCTCGACGAGGTCCGGGCCGCGGCACTGGTCGGCGCGGTCGTCGGTGCGGTGTCCGGGGCGCTCACGGTGCTGTTCCAGCAGCCGCAACTCGGAATCGAGGACGGCGAGCACCTGCAGCGCAAGATCCACGAGACCACCTCCCAGGTGCTGCGGCCGTGGCTGGCGGACGCCCGGGAACGCTGAGATCAGGCGGTGTCTGCTGGCCTGACCCCCGAGGGTTCGGGACGCCGGCAGGCCCTCCGCTGCCTCCTCCGGCCCGCCGGGATCAGGCGAACTGCTGCCAGCCCAGCGCCAGCACCATCGCCACGACCACGACCAGCAGCACCACCCGGACGAACCCCGCGCCGCGGGCCAGCGCCATCCGGGAACCGACCAGCGCACCGGCCACGTTCGCCACCGCCATCGCCGCACCGAGGCCCCACAGGACATGCCCGGTGGCGCCGAGGAGCAGTAGCGACCCCAGGTTGGAACCGCAGTTGATCACCTTCGCCATCGCCGCCGCCCGGACGAATTCGGTACCCAGCAGCGTCGCGAACGCAATGATCAGGAAGGTGCCGGTCCCCGGACCGAGCAGCCCGTCGTAGGTGCCGATCAGCCCGGCCGCCAGCAGCACCACCAGGATCGTCCGGCGCCGGGTCGGGGGATGGGTGGCCATCGTGATGCCGATCGACGGGCGGGCGGTCACGAACACCGCGACGCCCACCAGCACCACCATCACGATCGGAATGAACAGCTCCCGGTCGATCAGGGCCACCGCCGCCGACCCCGCGGCCGCCGCCCCGGCCGCGACCAGTCCGGCCGGCACCAGAATCGCCCATTGCATCGGCACCTTGCGGGAGAACGTGGCCACCGCAGCCGCTGTACCCGAGAACGCGGCCAGCTTGTTGGTGCCCAGCGCGGTCTGCGGGGCGATGCCGGGCAGCACCAGGAACAGCGTGGGCAGGATGATCAGGCCACCGCCGCCGACGACGGCATCCACCCAGCCGGCCGCCGCCGCGGCCGCCAGCAGGGTCGCCCAGTCGCCGAGGTTCATCCGACCAGGCAAGCAGGCCGGATGGCCGGATACCAACCCACGCCGTCGGCATGTGCGCAACGACACCACCGCAGCTCCCTAAGCTGGGCGGATGCGCCGGTTCAGCCTGTGGCTCCGTGAGAAGCCCGTCGTCTTCGACTCGATGCTGGCGGTCCTGCTGTTCGTACTGGACCTGACGCTGGTCAGCGGAGTGCAGGACGTCGTCGTGTTCGTCGGCTTCGCCGTCGCCCTGACCCTGCCGCTGTGCGCCCGGCGCGCGTACCCGCGCGCGGTGGCTGCCACCATCCTGGCGGTCTCACTGCTGCTCACCGCCACGGCGTACCGGACCGGCAGCGACGAACCGATCCATATCGCGCTGATCGGGCTCGGCGTCATGCTGTACACACTGGTCGCCTATGTCGGCCGCCGGGACGGGCTGATCTTCCTGCTCGGCCTGGTGGTCGACACCGCAGCGGACGCCTTCCTGGTCCGGGGCCCGGTCACCGCCGATCTGGTCACCATCGCCGCCGTCTACGCGTTGTGCTGGACGCTCGCCGAATTCGCCGGTGCCCGGCACGCCTACGACAACGAGGTCGCCGCCCGGCTCGCCGTCGCCGACTACGACAAGGAACGTCGTGCGCACGAAGCGGTGGCGGCCGAACGCACCCGGATCGCGCGGGAGTTGCACGACGTCGTCGCGCATGCGGTGAGCGTGATCATCGTGCAGGCCGACGGTGCCCGGTACGCTCTGCGCAGCGATCCGGCGACCGCCGAACAGGCCCTCGACACCATTGCCCGGACCGGCCGCGACGCCCTGCGGGAACTGCGCCGCACCGTCGAATTGCTGCGGACCGAGCACGCACCGGAACTGCTGCCGCAGCACGGCACCGCCGGCATGGCGAAACTCGCCGCCATGATGCGCGATGCCGGTCTGGCCGTGGATCTGCAGATGACCGGAGAACTCGATCAGGTCACCCCGGAGGTCAGCCTCGGGATCCACCGGATCGTGCAGGAATCACTCACCAATACGCTGCGCCACGCCGGATCCGACCCCAAGGCGTGGGTGGCGATCACCTGTACCGAGGACCGGGTGACCGTCGAGATCACCGATACCGGCGGCGTACCCGAACGTCCGGACACCATCCCCGGCGGTGGCAAGGGGCTGGTCGGCATGCGGGAGCGGGTGGCGGTGCTCGGCGGCACCCTGCGCGCCGGCCCGACCCCGGGCGGTGGCTGGCGCGTCGGCGCCACGATTCCGCTGACGCCACCGGAGTGAACCGGGGCGGATTCACTAGATTGAGGGCGTGCCGATCTCCGTTCTCGTCGTCGACGACCAGGAACTCATGCGCATGGGGCTGAAGATGGTGCTGAGCGCACACCCCGATATCGACGTGGTCGGGGAGGCCGGCGACGGGGCCGCCGCCGTTACCGCGGCCGCCGATCTGCGACCCGATGTGGTGCTGATGGATGTGCGGATGCCGGTGGTCGACGGCGTCGCCGCCACCGAGCAGATCGTCGCGGCCGGACACGGGAGCCGGGTGCTGGTCATGACCACCTTCGACCTGGACGAGCACGCCCTCGGCGCCCTGCGCGCCGGCGCCAGCGGGTTCCTGCTCAAGGACACCCCGCCCGAAGACCTGATCTCGGCGATCCGCAGTGTCGCCGCCGGTGATGCGGTGGTGTCGCCGAAGGTCACCAAACGCCTGCTGGATCGGTTCCTCTCCGGTGCCTCCGGGCAGCTGCGCGATCCGGTCGTGCTCGAGGTGCTGACCGGACGTGAACGCGAAGTACTGGAACACATCGCGGCCGGCCGGTCCAACGCCGAGATCGCCGCCGCGCTGTTCCTCTCCGAGGCGACGGTGAAAACCCATGTCGGCCGGGTGCTGACGAAACTGGAGCTCCGCGACCGGGTCCAGGCCGTGGTCCTGGCCTACGAGACCGGACTGGTTCGCCCGGGCCGCTGAGCCGCTGCGATCCGGATCACCCGCCGGGAGAAAAAACCGGCTGCCCCGCGTTGACAGAGCAGAGACTCATGGAAGGACCGCTCCACATGCCTGCACTGCTCGTCCTCGGCTACTTCCTGATCGAGGTCGCCGCCTTCGTCGGTCTGGCCCAGCTGATCGGGGTCTTCCCGGCCATCCTGGTCCTGCTCGTCGTCTCCGGTATCGGCCTGGCCCTCATCGGGGCACAGGGCCGCCGCGTCTTCGACCAGTTCCGCCGGGCCGATCGCGGCGAGATCGGTCCCGGCACCGCCATCGCCGACGGTGTGCTGGTGACGGCGGGCTCGGTGCTGATGTTCGTGCCCGGCCTGGTCACCGGTGCCGCCGGTCTGCTGCTGCTCTTCCCGCCGACCCGGGCACTGCTGCGCCCGCTGCTGGTCCGGTTCGGAACCTCCCGATTCGGATCGCTGCCGCGCTTCTCGCCCGGCCGCCGTGGCGTGATCATCGACGCCGACGGCACGGTCACCGATCCCTCGGTGGTGGACGGAATCGTGGTCACCGAATGGTACGACGACGGCCGCGGCACCGGCCGGCGCGCGGTCGGCCCCGCCTGATGCCCCCGCGCCGCGGCGCGGAACGGCGGAGTCGCCCGAGCCGGTGGATGCGGGGTACGGCAGACTGGAACCCCGTGAGTACCCAGTTGCTGATCGGCGGACGGTTCTACAGTTCGAGTTCCCCGGATGCCACCGCGATGGCGGTCACCGACGGAACCGTGGTGTGGCTCGGTGCCGAACAGCCCGGCCGGGCACTGCACCCCGATGCCGAGATCATCGACCTCGACGGTGCCCTGGTGACCCCGGCATTCGTCGACCCACACGTGCACATCACCGCCCTCGGGCTGCGGCTGACCGGACTGGACCTGTCCGCCGCGGAATCCCTCGACGCGGCCCTGCGCCTGGTGCGCGAGCACGCCGCCGCGCACCCCGAGGGCGTGATCATCGGTGAGGGCTGGGACGACACCCGCTGGCCGGAGGCGCGGCCGCCGCGAACCGCCGAGATCGACGCGGCGGCCGGTCCGGGCCGCCTGGTCTACCTGTCCCGCGTGGACGTGCATTCCGCGGTCGCCTCCACCGCACTGCTCGACGCAACCGGCGCACTGGGCGCCGATTTCCGGGCGGGCGAACCGTTGCGCGGCACCGCCCACCACCGGGTCCGCGCCACCGCCCTCGCCGGCCTCGACCGCGCACAGCGCGACCGGGCCCGCACCGCGGCCCTGGACACCGCCGCCGCGCACGGCATCGTGGCGGTGCACGAATGCGCGGGCCCGGAGATCTCCGGCCGCATCGATCTGGCCGAACTGCAGCAGTTCCGGCACGGTGTGCAGGTCCGGACCTACTGGGGGGAGGCAGTGCGCACCGCCGCGGCGGCGCGCGAATTGGTTGCCGAACTCGGGGTGGACGGGCTCGGCGGTGACCTGTTCGTCGACGGATCGATCGGTTCACACACCGCCTGGCTGCGCGAACCGTACGCCGATGCCGCCACGGCCGGTCAGGGCTTCCTGGACTCGGGCGACGTGGCCGACCACGTCCGGGCCTGCACCGAAGCGGGTATCCAGGCCGGGTTCCATGCGATCGGGGATGCCGCGGTGGACGCGGTGACGGACGGTTTCGCCAAGGTGGTCGCCGAACTCGGCGGTCCGGCCGTGGCGGCCCGTGGCCATCGGATCGAACACGCCGAGATGCCGTCCCCGGCCGCGATCGAACGGCTCGCCCGCTGGGGCGTGATCGCCTCGGTCCAACCGCAGTTCGACGCCGCCTGGGGCGGCCCGGACGGGATGTACGCGCAGCGGCTCGGCGCCGACCGGGCCGCCGCGATGAACCCGTTCGCCGCCATGGCCGCCGCCGGGATCGCGCTGGCGATCGGCTCCGATGCCCCGGTGTGTGCACTGGACCCCTGGTCGGCGGTCCGGGCGGCCGTCCGGCATCGCACGGCCGGGCACCACCTGTCGCCCCGCGCCGCCTTCGCCGCCGCGACCCGCGGCGCCTGGCGGGCCGGCGGAATCCACGACGGTGTCACCGGCACCCTGACCCCGGGCGCGCCCGCCTCGTACGCGGTGTGGGAGGCGGGCGCCCTGGAGGTCGCCGCCGCTGCCGACGCCGTGCAGCGCTGGTCCACCGACCCGCGGTCCCGGGTACCGGGCCTGCCCTCGCTGGCACCGGAGGCACCGCTGCCGCGCTGCCTGCGCACCGTGCACCGGGGTGCCGAGATATACCGGGCCGGTCCCGGCTCCGGAACCGGAGCGCACTGAACTCGTGAACGCCGAGACCGGTACCGTGCCGACGTCATCGCCCGCCGCGAACTCCTCGGCGCCCGCCGCACCCGGTCGCTGGTCGGCAGTGCTGCGCCGCCTGCTCCCCGCACTGCTCGGGGGCTTGTTGCTGTTCGCGAGCTTCCCGCCCCGGTCGTGGTGGTTCCTCGCCCCGGTGGGTATCGCGCTGCTCACCCTGTCGGTGCGGGGACCGGGCCGGCTGCGCGGCGGATTCGGCTACGGCTTCCTCGGCGGTCTGGCGTTCTTCGTCCCACTGCTGCCGTGGACGGGGATCTACGTCGGTCCGGTGCCGTGGCTGGCCCTGTCGACGGCCTGTGCGCTCTACTTCGGGCTGTGGGGACTGCTCGCCCGGCTGCTCGGCGGCCTGCCCGGCTGGCCGATCTGGACGGCGCTGGCCTGGGTGGCCGCGGAATGGGCGCGGTCCAGCTTCCCGTTCGGCGGATTCCCGTGGGGCCGGATCGCCTTCGGGCAGGCCGACGGATGGCTGCTGCCCCTCGCATCCGTGGGTGGCGCCCCGCTGGTGAGCTTCGCAGCGGCGCTGACCGGGACCGGGCTGGCGGCGCTCGCCGGCACGGCCATCCGGTGGCGGCGCCGCGGTGGCCGGCCGGACCGCGCAGTGCGCACCGCCCTGGCCGGTGCCGTGCTCCTGGTGCTCGTCGCACCGATCGCGGGCCTGCTGGTCCGCCCGGCGCTGCCCGGTCCGACGGCCGGGGACCGGGTGGTGACCGTCGCGGCGATCCAGGGCAGCGTGCCCCGGCTCGGCCTCGATTTCAACGCACAGCGGCGGGCGGTCCTGGACAACCACGTGCGCCGGACCGTGCAGTTGGCCGACGATGTGGCCGCCGGCCGGTCCCCGCAGCCCGACATCGTGGTGTGGCCGGAGAACTCCTCCGACATCGATCCGCTGCGCAATGCCGACGCCGCCGCCGAGATCGGCCGGGCGGCCGACCGGATCGGCGCCCCGATCCTGGTCGGCGCCGTACTGGTGAACGGCGATCGGACCACCACCAACTCGGTCATCGTCTGGACCGCCGCCGACGGTCCCGGCGACCGGCACGACAAGAAGATCATCCAGCCGTTCGGCGAGTACCTGCCGATGCGCAGCTTCTTCCGGCGGTTCTCCGCCTATGCCGACCGGGCCGGATACTTCGTCCCGGGCGACGGCGACGGCACCGTCCGGGCCGGTGGCGTCGATGTCGGGGTCGCCACGTGTTACGAGGTCGCCTTCGACCGGGCCTTCCGGGAGTCGGTGCGATCGGGTGCCGAACTGCTCGCGGTACCGACCAACAATGCCACCTTCGGCGACAGCGAGATGACCTACCAGCAACTGGCGATGTCCCGGGTGCGGGCCGTCGAACACGGTCGTGCGCTGGTGGTGGCGGCAACCACCGGGGTCAGTGCGATGATCACCGCGGACGGGGCGGTACGCCGGGAATCCGGCCAGTTCGTCCCCGATGCACTGGTCGCGCGGCTGCCGCTGCGCAGCGATACGACACTCGCGGACCGGCTGGGCGCCGTACCGGAGATCCTGTCGGTTATCCTGACCGCGGCCGGTGGCATCTGGGCCGGGTATCGCCGCCGCACCGTTCGATCCGAATGAGCGGTCTGTTTCATCGCCCCAGGTCATGAATGACGCCTGGGGATTCGGCCGGCTGATGTTCGCTGGAGTGTAACGAGCGCGAAGACCCGACACCTGACAGGTAGTGGACCGCGGTGGCGACCGTGGCGCAGCCGATTTTGTCCCATTTGCGGAGCTGTAACCGGTGAAAGTGGCCTGCTGACAACACGGTTCGGCTCGAAATAAATCGAAACCGACAGCCATCCGGCTGTCGTGGGGCTCCGAATCAATGGGCGTGGACATCCACGCCCAGGGCCGACGTGTGCTCGTCGCCCGGGTGTTGCTCGGGGAGTTGCGGACATCTTGCGGCAGAACGGAGTAGTTGATGAGGTCTCTGGCCACCGATCACGTCGATTCGTGCGCCACCGGCGAAGATCCGGGCCAACCGTTCCCGCTGTCTCCCGCGCAGACCGCCCTCTGGTACGCGCAGCGCATCCAGCCCGATGTCCCGTTGACCATCGCCCACTACGTCGAACTGCACGGTGACCTCGACGTCGGCCTGCTGCTCTACGCGATCGAGCGGTTCGGTGCCGAGACCGAGGTCGGCCATGTACGGCTGCGGGAGATCGACGGAGTGCCGCATCAGCAGGTCGACCTGTCCTGGCGGCCGGGCTGGGCCCGGATCGATCTGCGGGACGAGCCGGACCCGCGGGCGGCCGCGCTGGCCTGGATGCACGAACACGCCGGCTCACCCATCGATATGGAGCGTGATCCACTCACCACCAACGTCGTGCTCCGCATCGGCGACCGGGACTACTTCTGGTACGAGCGCGGCCACCACATCGTCATCGACGGCTACGGCGCGATGAACGCGCTGACCCGCACCGCCGAGATCTACTCCGCCCTCGCCCGGCACGAGGAACCGACGGTGTCCCGGGCGGCCCCGCTGGCCGAGCTCTACGCCGAGGAGGCTCGGTACCGGGAATCCCGGCGCTTCCGGACCGATCGGGACTACTGGCTCGAGCAGCTGGCCGGCGCCGGCGAACCGGCCAGCCTGTCCACCGTGGCGGCGGTCGGCGACACCAACGCAGCCGGTCGCCGCCTGGCCACCGCCCTCCTCGACGACGAGGGCACCGATCTGCTCGCCCGGGCCACCGATACCCTCGGCTCGGCCAATTCGGCCCTGATCGTGGCCGCGCTCGCCGCCTATGTCCGCTCGGTCACCGGCGACCCCGATGTGGTGCTCAGTCTGCCGGTCTCCGCGCGGACCACGGTGGCGCTGCGCCGCTCCGCCGGTGTGGTCTCCAACGTAGTCCCGCTCCGGGTGCGTTTCGATGCGCACACCACGGTCGCCGATGTGGTGCGGCAGACCGAACTGCAGATCACCGGCGCACTGCGGCATCAGCGCTACCGGCACGACGACATCCGCCGCGACTGCGGCTATTCGCGCGACGCCCGCGGCTTCTTCGGCCCGATGGTCAACATCATGCTGTTCCACGACGAGCTGAAGTTCGGCGACCTCACCGGTTCGCTGCACGTGCTCGCCACCGGCCCCGTCGAGGATCTGTCGATCAACCTGTACAACGGCAAGGGCGGCCGCATCCACCTGGATTTCGAGGCCAACCCGAAGTTGTACGGGGACACCGAGGTCGCCGTCCACCATGCCCGCTATCTCGACTTCCTGC
This sequence comes from Nocardia sp. KT25-26, assembly GCF_056627695.1. Classification (NCBI taxonomy): domain Bacteria; kingdom Bacillati; phylum Actinomycetota; class Actinomycetes; order Mycobacteriales; family Nocardiaceae; genus Nocardia; species Nocardia sp. KT25-26. Next base: position 2,705,239 of record NZ_CM152813.1, read on the forward strand.
GCCGGTTCCTGGCCGCCGACCCGCAGGCGCGTGCCGAGACCCTGTGCGCGATCACCGAGGCGGAGCGGCGTGCCGTGCTGCACGAGTGGAACGCCACCGCGATGCCGGTGCCGCACGGCACCCTCGCCGGTGAGTTCGACCGGCAGGTGCGGGCCCGGCCCGACGCGGTCGCCCTCGAATTCGACACCACGACACTGACCTATGCCGAACTGGACGAGCGCGCCAACCGGCTGGCCCGGGCCCTGATCGCCCGCGGCGCCGGGCCCGAGCAGACCGTCGCGTTGTGCCTGCACCGCAGCGTGGAGCTGGTCGTCGGCATGTACGCCGTGATCAAATCCGGTGCCGCCTACCTGCCGATGGATCCGGAACACCCCGTGGACCGGCTCGCCGCGGTCCTGGACCAGGCCGCGCCGGTCTGCGTGCTGACCGCGGCGGCGGACGGCGACGCGCGGCCCGAACTGCCGGCCGGCACCCCCGAATACCCGATCGATACCGCCGCCCTCGGCGCCTACCCGGCCGTACCGGTCACCGACGCCGACCGGCGGGCGCCGCTGCGGCCGGAACATCAGGCCTACGTCATCTTCACCTCCGGTTCGACCGGCACCCCGAAGGGGGTCGGCGTACCGCACCGCGCGATCGTCAACCGCCTGCGCTGGATGCAGCACGAGTACCCCCTCGACGGCACCGATGTGGTGCTGCAGAAGACGCCGGCCACCTTCGATGTCTCGGTCTGGGAATTCTTCTGGCCGTTGCAGGTCGGGGCCCGGTTGGTCGTGGCGGCTCCTGGCGGGCACCGCGATCCTGCCTATCTGACCCGCACCATCGCCGAGAAACGGGTCACCACCGCGCATTTCGTCCCCTCGATGCTGTCGCTGTTCGTCACCGACCCGCAGGTGTCCGGGGGAGCGGGCCTGCGGCGGGTGTTCTGCAGTGGCGAAGCGCTCCCGGCGGCCACCGTGGCCGATTTCCACGCCGTCCTGGCCGGTACCGAACTGCACAACCTGTACGGCCCCACCGAGGCCGCGGTCGACGTCACCTACTGGCCGTGCGATACCGTCACCGACAGCGTGCCGATCGGGTCACCGGTATGGAACACCCAGACCTATGTGCTGGACCCGCAGCTGCGCCCGGTTCCGCCGGGGGCCGTCGGTGAGTTGTACCTGTCCGGCATGCAACTGGCCCGTGGCTACCTGAACCGGCCGGACCTGACCGCGGACCGATTCGTCGCCGACCCGTTCGGCACCGGGCAGCGGATGTACCGCACCGGTGACCTGGCGCGCTGGAAGATCGACGATCGCGGTGTGCTCGAGTACCTGGGGCGCACCGACTTCCAGGTCAAGATCCGCGGCCTGCGGATCGAGCTCGGCGAGATCGAGGCGGCTCTGCTGGCCGACGAGGACATCGCCCGCGCAGTCTGCATCGCGCGCCGTGGCCGCACCGGTGACGACGAGCTGGTCGGCTATGTGGTCGCCGCTCCCGGTGCACCGGAACCCGACACGGCTGCGCTGCTCACTGCGCTGCGCCGGCACCTGCCGTCCTATATGGTGCCGGCCGCGCTGGTGGCCCTGCCGGAACTGCCCCTGGGCCCCAACGGCAAGATCGACCGCGCGGCCCTGCCGGCTCCCGCCGCCGGCGTCCGGCACACCACCGGCGTCGCCGCGCCGCCGCAGACCGAGCTGGAATGCCTGCTCGCCGAGATCATCTCGGACGTGCTGGTGCTGGACGAGACCCAGCAGCTCGGCGTCGACGACAGCTTCTTCGACCTGGGCGGCAACTCGCTGATCGCGGCGCGGATGGTGGCCCGGATCAATGCGGAACTCGGTGCGGAACTGACCATCCGCGATCTGTTCGAGGCACCGACGATCGCCGATCTGGTCGAACTGTTCGCCACGCACACCCCGCACACGTCCTCGCCGAAACTGGTCCCGGCCGAGCGGCCCGACCGGGTACCGCTGTCGCTCGCGCAGCAGCGGCTGTGGATCCTGAACCGATTCGCCGAACATGCGGCGGCCTACAATATGCCGCTGGCACTGCGGTTGCGCGGGCCCCTCGACCCGGCCGTCCTGCAGGCCGCGCTGACCGATGTGATCGCCCGGCACGAGAGCCTGCGCACCACCTTCCCGGACGGACCGGACGGCCCGTGCCAGCACATTCATCCCGCGGGCAGCACCCTCGGCGAGATCGACCCGATTCCGGCACCGGAGGCCGATCCGGTCGAACTGGCCGCCGAATTCGCCGGCCGCGGATTCGACCTGCGGACCGACACTCCCGTGCGGGTGGCCCTGTACCGCCTCGCCGCGGACGACCACCTGCTGGTCGTCGTGCTGCACCACATCAGCGGTGACGGCTGGTCGGTCGTACCGCTGACCCGCGACCTGACCGCAGCGCTGGCCGCCCGGGCCGCGGGCAGTGCGCCGCAGTGGGAACCGTTGCCGGTGCAGTACGCCGACTTCGCCCTCTGGCAGCGGGAACTCCTCGGCGACGAGGACGACCCGGCGGCCGCGCTGAGCCGTCAGCTCGCACACTGGCGCACCACCCTCGCCGGGCTGCCCGAGCAGCTCGATCTGCCGCTGGACCGGCCGCGCCCGCGGCGGCGCACCGCCGGTGGCGGTACCGTGCAATTCACCATCGACGCCGGAATCCGGCGGGCGGCAGCCGTTCTCGCCGCCGGGCACGGGGTCAGCATGTTCATGGTGCTGCATGCCGCCCTGGCCGCACTGCTGGCCCGGGTGTCGGCGAGCACCGACATCGCGGTCGGCACCCCGATCGCGGGCCGCTCCGATCCGGCGCTCGACGACCTGGTCGGCATGTTCGTCAACACGCTCGTGCTGCGCACCGGAGTCGATCTCACGGCCGGATTCGACCGGATGCTGGAGGTGGCCCGGGAAACCGACCTGAACGCATTCGCCAATGCCGATGTGCCGTTCGAGCGGCTCGTCGAGGTGGTGAACCCGGAACGCTCGGCCGCCCGGCATCCGCTGTTCCAGGTGATGCTGTCCTACGACCGGGCCGACGATCCGGTCGTCACGATGCCCGGTCTCACGGCCGACGTCGTCCCGGTCACCGGAGCAGTCGCCAAATTCGACCTGCAGCTCGAGGTACACGAGGCGCCGGGCGACGGCGCGCTGCACGCCGAGTTCGGGTACTCCCGCGACATCTTCGACCCGGCCACCGTCGAAGCGCTCGCCCGCCGGTTCACGGCAATCCTCGGCGCCGCCGTCGCGGCACCCGAGGCGCCGATCGGCGACCTCGAGCTGCTCGACCGACGCGAGACGGCGCGGCTGGTTCCGCTCGCCGGGGCACCCGCGGAACCACCACAGACGCTGGCCCAGCTGCTGGCCGACACCGCGCAGCGCGTCCCGGACGCGGTGGCGGTGCGATTCCACGGAAACGACACCACCTACCGGGAACTGGACGAACGCTCCAACCGCCTCGCCCGCGTCCTGATCGGGCAGGGCGCCGGACCCGAAGCGGTGGTGGCGATCGCGCTGCCGCGCGGCCTGGAATCGGTGCTCGCTGTGTGGGCGGTGGCCAAGACCGGCGCCGCATACGTGCCCGTGGATCCGGCCTATCCACCGGACAGGATCGCGCATATGGTCGCCGACTCCGGTGCCACGCTCGGTCTGACCCGGCCCGAATACCTCGATGTGCTGCCGGGCCGGCCGGCCGGTCGGCACCACCGCGCCGGTGGCTGGCTGACCTTCGGATCGGCCGAACTGGATGCCGACTGCGCCGCACAGCCGGCCGGTCCGATCGAGGACCGGGAACGCCGGCACCCGATGCGTCCCGGCCAGCCCGCCTACCTGATCTACACCTCCGGATCCACCGGAAAACCCAAGGCCGTCGTCGTCACACACGCGGGTATCGCCTCACTGGCCAGCGAGCAGACCCAGCTGTTCCGGGTCACCGATACCGCCCGGACCATGCATTTCTCCTCGCCCAGCTTCGATGCCTCGGTGCTCGAACTGCTGCTCGGCTTCGCGGCCGGGGCCACCGTCGTCGTCGCTCCCGGTGACCTGTACGGCGGCGCCGAACTGGCCGGCTTCCTGCGGGCCGAACGGATCACCCACGCCTTCATCACCCCGGCGGCGCTGGCGACCGTACCGGCCGAGGACTTCCCGGATCTGCAGACCGTGCTGGTCGGCGGCGAAGCCTGCTCCGACGAGCTGGTCGGTGCCTGGGCGGGCAACTATCGCATGCACAACATGTACGGGCCCTCCGAAGCCACGGTCGCCATCACGGCCAGCGCCCCGATGACGCCCGGGCTGCCGGTCCCGCTCGGTGGCGCGGTCCGCGGTATGCGGCTGTTCGTGCTCGATGCGCGGCTGCATCCGGTGCCGCCCGGAACTCCGGGGGAGCTGTATGTCTCCGGTCCCGGCCTGGCCCGGGGCTACCTGGGGCGGCTCGCGCTGACGGCGCAGCGATTCGTGGCGAATCCGCACGGGCGCACCGGCGAGCGCATGTACCGCACCGGCGATCTGGTGGTCGCCGACGCCACCGGCCGGCTGCGCTTCCTGGGCCGTGCCGACGATCAGGTGAAGATCCGCGGTTTCCGGATCGAACTCCGCGAGATCGACCACGTGCTGCGGGAGCACCCCGGCGTCCGGTCCGTCTGCACCGTGGTGCACACCGACGGCGAAGGCCGCGACCGGCTGGCTGCCTATGTCACGGCCGACGAGCCGATCGAACCCGCCGAAGTGCTGGACCGGGCCCGGCACCGGTTGCCCGGCTACATGGTGCCCGCCGCCCTGACCGTGCTGGACCGGATGCCGATCACCCCGGCGGGCAAACTCGACCGCAAGGCGCTGCCGGCGCCGCAGTTCCGCACGTCCGGCCCGTCCCGGCCGCCGGAAACCCACCTGGAGATGCGGGTCGCCGCGGTCTTCGCCGCGATTCTCGGGCACCGCCCGGGCGCCGAGGACAGCTTCTTCGACCTCGGCGGCAACTCCCTGCTGGCCACCCGGCTGGCCGCCGCGCTGCATGCGGAATTCGAAGTGGAACTGCCGGTTCGGCAGATTTTCGAAGCGCCCACGGTGGCCGGGATCGCCGCGCTGATCACGGATGCGCCCCGGACGCAGCGGGTGGCGCTGGCGGTACACACCCCGCGCCCGGGACGCGTACCACTGTCGCTGCCGCAGCAGCGGCTGTGGTTCCTCAACCGATTGTCCCCCGAGTCGAGCGCCTACAACATCGCATTCGTCCTGCGGATCGATGGCGATCTGGATACACCCGCCCTGCAGGCGGCCCTGACCGACCTGGTCGAACGCCACGAAGTGCTGCGCACCGTGTACCCGGAGGACACCGCAGGCGCCCAGCAGGTGGTGTTGCCCACCGCACAGGCCGTTCCGGCGCTGGCTGTCCGCCCGGCTGCCGATCACCGCTCGGCCCGTACCGAGCTGACCGATCTCGCGCGTCAGGGATTCGACCTCACCCGGGACATACCGCTGCGCACCCAGCTGCTGCGCATCGAACCCCGGGTCCATCTGCTCGGTGTCGTGGTGCACCACATCGCCGCCGACGGCTGGTCGCTCGGTCCGCTGACCCGGGATCTGGCCCTGGCCTACCTGGCCCGGACCGACGGGACGGAGCCGGTACGCGATCCACTGCCGGTGCAGTACGCCGACTTCAGCCTGTGGCAGCGGACGGTGCTCGGCGCCGACGACGATCCGGACAGCATCGCCGGTGCCCAGCTCGCCTACTGGCGCGCGGCGCTCGCCGATCTGCCCGACGAACTGCCGCTGCCGTTCGACCGGCCCCGCCCGGCCGAACCGACCGGCCTGGCCGGCACCGTGACCTGCACGGTCCCGGGACCGCTGCAGGACGCCATGGCCGAACTGGCCCGGGATGCCGGAGTCAGCCTGTTCATGGTGGTGCGCTCGGCTCTGGCGGTCCTGCTGCGCGGGGTCACCGGCGGACGTGACATTCCCATCGGGACCCCGGTGGCCGGCCGCACCGATATCCAGCTCGACGACCTCGTCGGCATGTTCGTCAACACCCTGGTGCTGCGCACCGATGTCGATCCGGACCGCAGCTTCACCGAACTGCTGCACGCCGACCGCGATTCCGAACTCGCCGCGATCGCGCACGCCGATCTGCCGTTCGAGCGGGTGGTCGACGCGCTCGGCCGGGACAGCCGGGCGAGTAATCGGCACCCGCTCTTCCAGGTCGCGCTCAGCATGCAGGACGAGCGCACACCGGAACTGGAACTGCCGGGTCTGCGGTTGGCCGCCGAGGAACTCGATATCGCCCGCGCCAAGTTCGACCTGGAGTTGCGGGTGGCGCCCACCGACGGCGGCCGGCACCGGTTCGAGTTCGTCTATTCGGCGGAACTGTTCGACGCCACCACCATCGAGACGCTCGCGGCCCGGTTCACCCGGCTGCTCATCCAGGTGACCGGCGATCCGCGGCAGCCGGTACGTGAACTGGACCCGCTCACAGTCGCCGAGCGCCGGGCACTGGTCCCCGCGAAAGGTCCCGCGGCGGTCACCCCGGTCGTCCTCGCCGATATCATCGAATCCGCTGCCGCCCGGTTCCCGGACCGGCCCGCACTGCGCTGGTTCGCCGGCGGCAGCGCGGCCGGAGCCGTCGGGGACCTCGACTACGCCGAGGTCGCGCGGCGGGCGCATCGACTGGGCCGGGCGCTGATCGCCCGCGGTATCGGCACCGGGGACCGGGTCGCCCTGGGCCTGACCCGGTCGCTGGAATGTGCGCTCGCCATCTTCGGGGTCGCGGCCAGCGGTGCCGCCTTCGTCCCGGTCGACCCCAGGTATCCGGCCGACCGGGTCCGGCACATGCTCACCGACGCGGGAGCCCGCGCAGTGCTCACCGTCCGGTCGAGCGAAGCCGCGCTGCGCGAGGCCGCCGGATCGCTGGACACCCAGTGGCTGCTGCTCGACGACCCGCAGATGCAGACCGAACTCGACGGCTACGCCGGCGCACCGATCACCGACACCGAGCGGGTCCGCCCGGTGCGGCCGGCCGATCTGGCCTACCAGATCTACACCTCGGGCTCGACCGGGTTGCCCAAGGGCGTCACCGTCACCCACCGCGGCCTGTTGAGCCTCGCCGTCGACCTGCAGGAACGAATGGGTCTGGACCGCTTCTCCCGGACCTTCTTCTTCTCCACCCCGAGCTTCGACGTGTCCGTGCTGGATCTGCTGTTGGCCGTGGGGTCCGGGGCGGAGATGGTGATCGGCCCGACCGATGTCTACGGCGGCGACGAGTTGGGCGCACTGCTGGAACGGGAACAGGTCACCCACACCTTCCTCACGCCCGCGGTGCTGGCCTCGGTCGATTCCGAACGCTGGCCGTTGCCCCGGCTGCGCGGCCTGATGGCGGGCGGCGAGGCCGTGCCGCCCGATCTGGTGGAGCGGTGGGCGCCGGGCCGGCGTTTCGTCAACGCCTACGGGCCCACCGAATTCACCGTCATCGCCGCCATGTCCGAACTGCGGGTGGGCCGGCCGGTGGCCATCGGCACGCCGGTCCGCGGGTCGCGGGCGCTGGTGCTCGACGAACGACTGCGGCCGGTCGCCACCGGCGTCCCCGGCGAGCTCTACCTGGGCGGCGCGGGGATCGCCCGCGGCTACCACAACCGGCTCGGGCTCACCGCCGGCCGGTTCGTCGCCGACCCCGCCGGTCCGCCCGGCAGTCGGATGTACCGCACCGGCGATGTGGTCCGCTGGACGGCCGCCGGTGAACTGGACTACCTCGGCCGCAGCGACCACCAGGTCAAGGTGCGTGGCTTCCGGATCGAGCTCGGGGAGATCAGCGCCGTCCTCGGCAGCCACCCCGAGGTCCGGTTCGCGCACACCGAGGTCCGCCGGATCGCCGGCGACGACCGGATCGTGTCCTGGGTCCAGCTGGCCGCGGGGACCGATCCGGCCGAACTGGCCGGGGTGCGCGACCACGCGGTCGCGCGGCTGGCCGGTCATATGGTCCCGGCCTCGCTCAACCTCCTCGATCGGGTGCCGCTGACCCCGGTCGGCAAGCTCGACCGGACCGCGTTGCCGGAACCGCAGTTCACCGCGACCGCGGGCCGTGCGCCACGGACCGAAGCCGAACGCCTGGTGGCCCGGGTGATGTCGGAACTCGTCGGCGCCGATGTGGTGTCGGCCACCGACAGCTTCTTCGATATCGGTGGCAATTCGCTGCTGGCCACCCAGCTGGTCGCCCGGCTGGCCGCGGCCGGTGCCGCGCGGCTGCCGGTGCGGGCGGTGTTCACCGCGCCGACCGTCGCGGAGATCGCGGCGCTGCTCGACACCGACTCGTCCGGGGCGGGGGACCGCCCGGACCTGGTTCGCCGGGATCGGCCCGCCCGGATCCCGCTGTCGGCGGCCCAGCGGCGGCTGTGGTTCCTGAACCGGTTCAACACCGCCACCGAGCTACCGGGTGAATCGGCCGGTCGTGCCGCCGGCGCCTACAACATCCCGGTGGTGCTGCGTCTGCACGGCACCGTCGATCTGGACGCCCTGGTCGCGGCACTGCATACGGTGCAGCGCCGGCACGAGACGCTGCGCACGGTCTTCCCGGATGCGGCGGGCGAGCCGGAGCAGCTGGTCCTGGACCCCGAGATCGCTGCGGTCACCGTGTTCCATGCGATGTCGGCGCCGGCGGAGGTAGCGGCCGCCGTGGCCCGCTTCGCCGCACCCGGATTCGACCTGTCCACCTCGGTGCCGATGCGGGCCGCACTGATCACGGTCGGGGAGCCCGGATCGGCCGGGCAGGCCGCTGCCGGGGAACTGGTCGCCGCCGCCGACGAGCACGTACTCGTCCTCGTCGTGCACCACATCGCCATGGACGGCTGGTCCCTGCAGCCGCTCGCCGGCGAGGTCGCCGCGGCGTACCGGGCCCATCGGGCCGGTGCACCGGCCGACGGGACCGCCCCCGAGATCCAGTACGCCGACTACACCCTGTGGCAGCAGGAGCTGCTCGGCAGCGAGGACGATCCGGACTCGGTGATCAGCCGTCAGCTCGCCCATTGGCGCGCCGATCTCGCCGGTTTGCCGGAACTGCTCGCCGTCCCCGGCGACCGGCCACGGCCACCGGTTCCGTCCTACCGGGGCGGCACCGTCGAATGCGCCGTGGATCCGGTGACCCACCGGGCGTTGCAGGCGATCGCGGCGGGTAACAGCGTCACGACGTTCATGGTGCTGCACGCCGCACTGGCCGTCCTGCTGCAGCGGGTCACCGGCACCTCGGACATCGCGGTCGGCACGGCCACCGCCGGGCGCGGGCACCCGGCCCTGGACGGCCTGATCGGCATGTTCGTGAACACCCTGGTGCTGCGGACCCCGGTCGATATCGACGTCACCTTCCTGGACCTGCTGCGGACCGTGCGCGACCGCGACCTCGACGCCTTCGCCAATGCGGACCTGCCGTTCGAGCGGCTCGTCGAGGTGCTCAACCCGGCCCGCTCGCAGGCCCATCACCCGCTGTTCCAGGTGATGTTGTCGGTGCAGCACAACCCGGTGCGCTCGGTGGAACTGCCCGATCTGCGGATCGAGACGATCGACCCGGACACCGGGATGGCGAAGTTCGACCTGCAGTTCACCCTCACCGAGACGGTCGACGCCGACCGGACCGCCGGCGGAATCACCGTCGCGGTGAACTATGCGGCCGACCTGTTCGACGCGAGCACCGCCCGACTGCTCGGCGACCGGCTGGTCCGGTTGCTGACCGCCATCGCCGCCGACCCGAGCACCGCCGTCGGCGACCTGGCCCTGCTGGACGCCGCCGAATGGACCGACCTCGCACCGGTGCGGGGCACCCGGGCCGCCACCCCGGTGACCCTGCCCGAGGTCTTCGCCGCCGCGGCCGGCGTATCCCCGGGCGCAGTCGCACTGAGCTCCGGCGACACCGTGGTCACCTACGACGCGCTGGACCGGTGGACCAACCGGCTGGCCCGAGTGCTCATCGGCCGCGGCATCGGCCCGGAGAGCCTGGTGGCCCTGGGCATCGCCCGCTCGGTGGAATCGGTCGCCACCATGCTCGCGGTGAGCAAGGCCGGGGCGGCGTTCGTCCCGGTGGACCCGACCTACCCGGCCGCCCGGATCCGGCACATGCTGACCGACTCCGGTGCCGAGGTGGGGCTCACCCTCACCGCGCACCGCGACGATCTGCCCGGCGACACCGAATGGCTGGTGCTCGACGACCCGGCCACCCGTGCCGGGGTGCTGGCCGCGCCCGACACCCCGGTGACCGACGCGGACCGGGTCCGCCCGCTGCGCCTGGACAACCCGGCCTACGTGGTCTACACCTCCGGGTCCACCGGCACCCCGAAGGGCGTGGTGGTCCACCACGGTGGCCTGTCGAACTTCGCCGCCGAATGCGCGGAACGCTACGACGTGCGGCCCGGGAACCGGGTCCTGCACTTCGCCACCCCCAGCTTCGATGCCGCGATGCTGGAACTGCTGTTCGCATTGGGCGGGGCCGCCACCCTGGTACTCACCCCGCCCGGTGTGGTCGGCGGCGAGGACCTGCGGCAGGTGCTGATCGGGGAGCGGATCACCCACGCATTCATCACCACTGCGGCGATGAGCACCGTCGACCCGGCCGGTGTCACCTCACTCGCGCACATCCTGGTCGGTGGTGAGGCACTGCCGCCGGACACGCTCGCGAAGTGGGCACCGGGCCGCAATTTCTACAACGTGTACGGCCCCACCGAGACCACCATCGTCACCTTCATGCCGACTCCGATGGCGCCGGACGAGCCGATCACCATCGGCAGCCCGATCCGGGGTGTCGCGGCTACGGTTCTCGATCGGCGACTGCATCCTGCCCCGGTCGGGGTGACCGGCGAACTGCAGCTGTCCGGTGCGGTGCTGGCCCGCGGTTACCACAACCGGCCCGGCCTGACCGCGCAGCGGTTCGTCGCCGATCCGTACGGTCCGCCCGGTAGCCGGATGTACCGCACCGGCGACCTGGTGCGCTGGCAGCCGGGGCGGGCCGGCCGTCTCGAAGCCGAACACATGGGCCGCACCGACCATCAGGTGAAGGTGCGCGGCTTCCGGATCGAACTGGGCGAGATCGATGTGGCCTTCGCCCGGCACCCGCAGGTCGAATTCGCCCTGACCGTCGGGCACCGCACCCAGGCCGGTGCGACGGCACTGGTTTCGTATGTGAAGCCGCGCGCAGGCACGGCCCCCGCCGTCCCGGAACTGCACGAGCACATGGCCGGCCAGGTGCCGAACTACATGGTGCCGCAGGCGATCATGCTGCTCGACGAGGTGCCCCTGACCCCGGTCGGCAAACTGGACCGGACCCGGCTGCCGGAACCGGTGTTCGGCGCCGCGCACGGTTACCGGGCGCCGGTGACACCGGCCGAGATGGCGGTGTGCGATGCCTTCGCGGCGGTGCTCGGTGTCGACCGGGTGGGCGCCGAGGACGGCTTCTTCGAGCTCGGCGGAAACTCGCTGCTGGCCACCAAGGTTGTTGCCGCGCTGCGCGAACGGGGGTACGAACTCCCGGTCCAGCTGATGTTCGGGGACGCCACCCCGGCCGGTATCGCCGCCCGGCTGGACGGCGGTGACGCGGGTGCGGCCGTGGCTGCGGCCCTGCAGCCGGTACTGCCGCTGCGGGCCGCCCGCGGTCCGCAGGACCGGCCGCTGTTCTGCATCCACCCCGCGATCGGCCTGTCCTGGTGCTATGCCGGGCTGCTCGGTCACCTCCCGCCGGAGCGGCCCGTCTACGGCTTGCAGGCGCCGCATGTGGCCGGCGAGGACGGGTTCACCACGATCCCGGAAGCCGCCGCGCAGTACGTGGCCCACATCCGGGCGGTCCAGCCCGACGGGCCGTACCACCTGCTCGGCTGGTCGCTCGGCGGCCTGATCGCACAGGAGGTGGCCGTTCAGCTGCAGGAGGACGGTGCCGAGGTCGAGTTGCTCGCGCTGCTGGACAGTTACCAGCTGGGCGACCGGTGGCTCGACGAGGCGATGCCCAGCGTCGCCGACATCCTCGGCGAGTTCGGTGCCGACCTGCTCGACGGTGCGCCGCTGCCGGACGACCTGGACCTGCAGGAGGCCGCCGACCTGCTGCGCGCCCAGCAAGGTCCGTTCGCCGCCCTGTCCGTGGACCACCTGCAACGGCTCTACACCGGCTACGCCGACGGCACGATGATGGCCAACCGGTTCCGGCCCCGGGTGTTCGACGGCGACATCCTGTTCTTCACCGCCGCCGACGACGAGGTCAACGCCGCCGACCCGGCCCGCCGGGCCGGATCCTGGCAGCCCTACGTCACCGGCACCGTCCACAACCACGACCTGCCCTGCCGGCACGCCGCCATGACCACCCCGGAAGCCCTCGCCGTGATCGGACCGGTGCTCGGCCACCGGCTCGCGGCGGGCCGGGCGGTCAGCGCGTGTGGCAGCGGCCGGAAGGAGATGCATCCGTGAGCCTCGCGGTAGAAGTCCGCGGCCTGGTCAAGCACTACGGCAAGGTGCGCGTGCTCGAGGAGATCGATCTGGAGATCCCGGCCGGAACAGTGCTGGGGTTGCTCGGTCCCAACGGTGCCGGGAAGACCACCACCGTCCGGATCGTCACCACCCTGCTCCGGCCCACCGCCGGAACGGTCCGGGTGGCCGGAGTGGACGTGCTGGCCGACCCGGCCACCGCCCGCACCCGCATCGGACTGTCCGGGCAGTACGCCGCCATCGACGCCAACCTCACCGGATACGAGAACCTGCGGATGGTCGCGCGGCTCTACGGCATGTCCCGCCGGACCGCCACCGCCCGCGCCGACGAACTGCTGCAGGCACTCGGCCTCGAGCACGCGGCCGGCCGCCGCGCCGGGACCTACTCCGGCGGAATGGCCCGCCGGCTGGACCTGGCCGGTGCCCTCGTCGCCCGGCCGCCGGTGGTCGTCCTCGACGAACCGACCACCGGCTTGGACCCCCGCGGGCGCCTGGACATGTGGCAGGTCATCGGCGACCTCGTCGACGACGGCACCACGGTGCTGCTCACCACGCAGTACCTGGAGGAAGCCGATCTGCTCGCCGACCGGATCACCGTCATCGACCGCGGGAAGGTGATCGCCCGCGGTTCCGCCGACGAACTGAAGACCACCATCGGCGGCGACCGGCTCACCGTCACCCTGGCCACCGGCCAGGACCCACAGCCGGCGATGTCGGTGCTCGCCCAGGTCGGCGTGGGGGAACCACTGCACGAACCCGGCACCGACGACGTCTCGGTGGTGGTCGGCAACGGCTCCCGGACAATGGTCGAGGCGCTGCGCCGGCTCGACGACGCCGGCGTCTGCGTGCTCGACGCGAACGTGGTGCGGCCCACCCTCGACGATGTGTTCCTGTCCCTCACCGGCACCCCGGCCGCCCCGGCACCGGAACCGGATTCCGACGATGTGCAAGAGGAGATCCTGTCGTGACTGCCGCCCCCGGCATCGCCCCGGACGACGCCGCCCCGGCCGCGGCGCCGACCCCGCCGGCCACCCGTGGTGACACCGGCGAACAGCCGCCCCGGGTCCGATTCCTCCGCGACAGCGCGATCGTCGCGCACCGCAACCTGCTCACCATCCTGCGGGTGCCGACGCTGCTGGTCACCGCGACCATCCAGCCGTTGATGTTCGTATTCCTGTTCGCCTACATCTTCGGGGCCTCGCTCGGCGGCGATCAGTATCGGGAGTTCCTGCTGGCCGGCATCTTCACCCAGACGGTGGCCTTCAACGCGGCGTTCACCACCGTCGGGCTCGCCGGTGACCTGCAGAAGGGCATCATCGACCGGATGCGCACCCTGCCGATGTCGCGGCTGGCGGTACTGATGGGCCGCACCCTGTCCGACCTGGTGGTCAACATCCTGAGCCTGGCCGTGATGGTGGTGTGCGGCTACATCGTCGGCTGGCGCATCCACGGCGGCATCGCCGACGCCGCCCTGGCGTTCGGAGTGATCCTGCTGTTCGCCTTCGCCATGTCCTGGGTGGGTGCGCTCACCGGGCTGCTGGCACCGAACGTGGAAGTGGCGCAGAGCGCCGGCCTGATCTGGCTGTTCCCGCTGACCTTCATCTCCTCGGCCTTCATCTCGGCCCAGACCCTGCCCGGACCACTGCGCACCATCGCCGAATGGAACCCGATCACCGCGGTATCGGCGGCCGGGCGGGAACTGTTCCGGAACGGTTCGCCGCCCACCTTCGAACCGGCCACCGGCTGGCCGGCCGACCACGCCATCGCCTACGCGGTGATCTGCTCCCTGGTGATCCTCACCGTCGCGATTCCCGCCGCACTGTTCCGCTACCGCAAGGTAGCCAGCTAGGCGAGCGGGCATTGCCGCCTTCGGGTCGGGGAGTAGAGACACGAGTGGGGCCGCTCCGAGCGTTCGGAGCGGCCCCACTCGTCGTTTTCCGGATCAGCCGCGGCGGCGGGTCTTCAGCAGGTCGAGGCGCTCCTTGAGCAGTTCCTCGAGTTCCTCCTTGCTACGGCGTTCCAGGAGCATGTCCCAGTGGGTGCGCGGCGGCTTGACCTTCTTCGCCTCCTGGGTGGTGCCCTCCATCAGGGTGCCTTCCATGCCGTTGCGGCACATCCAGGTCGGTGGGATCTCCGCGTCGTCGGCGAAGGGCACCTCGAATTCCTCACCGTTGTCGGTGCGGTAGCGGGCGACCCGGCGCGGGGCCAGGTCGTGGTCGCGATCGGTCTCGTAGCTCACCGCTCCGAGCCGGCTGCCCCGGAGTACGCGATCTGCCATGGTGTGCCTTCTCCCTGTGCTCGAGTCCTGTGCCGGCGCCCGCGTCGTCGGGGCGCGGAACGCCGGTGTCGTCGTCCGGCGTCCGGCGCCGGTGTCGTCACTGCCCGCCCGTGGCGGGTGCGTCGCATATGCAGGAAACGCCCGGCATGCTGGAGAAGTTCCCGCCGGGCGGCGCCCGCGGCGCGACGCGGCGAACCGTTCCATTGTAGTAGTGGGCGGCGCGGGGGCGGCGCGGGCCGGGTTATCGTGATCGGCGTGCCTCAGCTGTATCGGAATCAGGGGTCCGAACGTCATGCCGGGCGGCTGTCGTCCTGCCGGTGGTGCGGGCGGGCGATCGTGGAGTCCGAATCCGGTCGCCGCCGGCAGTATTGCCGGCAGTCCTGCCGGCAACGAGCCTACGAACATCGCAACAGCCTGAAAGGGACCGGTATCCCGGAGGATTCGGTCGTGCTGAGCGCCCCGGAGGTGACCGACCTCGCCGACCGGTGGTTCGCGGCGCGCTGCGCCGCCGAGGACGTCGCCACGGCCATCGCCGAGGGGGCGGACCACGCGGAGCTCAGCGAGCTCGCCGAGGTGCTGGTCCGGCTGGCGAAGGACGCCGAACGCCTGCGTTGACGCCGCGGCGACGGGCGTCGAGGAACACCGCGAGGATCGCCGCGGCCAGGAAGACCCCCAGCGCCACCCACACCGTCGGTGCACCCGCATCCGGTCCGATCGGTGGCCGTCCGCGCAGCGCCTGCCCGATCACGGCCGTCAGCAGACCGGTGTAACCGAGCACCGCAACACCTGCGAGCGCGGTGCGGGTGTCCGCGGTGGGCAGCATCCGGCGCCATCGGGCCACTCGCGCGGCGAGCAGGCCGACGACGATCAGGAACTGCACGGCGTACACCCCGAGGAGCACCGGGATCTGCAGGTCACCGGTGGTCGTGCTCCAGTGGGTCAGCGGCATCGCTGCGGGCTGCGGCCCGGCGGGGTGGGCCGCCGACCCGACCACGGTCCCGTCGCCGGTGCGAACGAGGTACGGCCCGGTCCAGCCGATCAGGTAGGCGGTGCCGATTCCGGGCAGTGCCAGCAACGGACCGGCACGTAGCAGCCGCCGCGTCGTGGCGGCCAGACCCGGCCGGCCGGCCACGAAGGCGATGATGCCCAGTTGGAGCACGACCGGCCCGGATACCCCGTAGGGTAGCGAGGGCCAGGGGCCCGGCGGGCCGAACGGCGGCCGGATCGCGGTGACCCCGACGTCGACAATCGCGGCGGATGCGAAGACCGCCCCGAGATGCCGGGTCCGGTGTGCGTCTCGATGCGGCCTGCTCAGCACCCACAGCAGGGTGAGGCAGCAGACGGTGGCGGACAGCGCCGAGCCGAGGGGCCGGACCCACTCCGATCCGCCGGTCGCGGCCTGCCCCAGGAACAGCACCACGGTCGCCCCGCCCATCGCCACCGTGGTGAAGAACAGCGCGCGATGCGGTTCGGTGCCCGGCGGAACCCGGAACCGGGGAAGGCCAGGGGCCTGGGTAACTGCGACCATGAGCCGACGGTAGAAACGCCGTCCGCCGCCGGACTTCCCGCTGCAGAGCGGCATTCGCGCCATACCGCAGTAGGGGGTATCCGCACCGGTGCGACCGGGGCGGTACCGAAGTGCCCCGGAGACGGGCGGGGGTTGCTCGGATCGGGGCCGGCGGCGGGCCGCCACCGGGAGTGCCCGGGGCGGTCCGCTGCCGGCACCCGGTCCGGCTGCCGGTGCGCCGTCAGCAGCAGGCCGTCGGCTGCCCGTCGGTGGCGGACTCCGGCCCGGTGCCGCAGGCGCAGTCCGCCGGTGTAGCGGGAGTAGCTGTGCCGTAGAAGGTTTCGGCGTCGGCGAGCACGGTGTAGATCTCCCACGCTTCCCGGTCGGGGGCTGTGGCCCACACCTTGTCTTGGGTGGCGTAGCAACAGGTGGTGCCCATCGACTCGGCGGTCGTCAGACCGGCCTCGGACAGCCGGGTGATCTCGGCCTGCACCCGGTCGGTGGACTCGACTTCGACGCCGAGGTGGTTGATGCTGCCACCCTGTCCGGTGTTCTCGATGAGCACCAGCTTCACCGGGGGTTCGTCTACGGCGAAATTGGCATAGCCGGGCTCGAGCTTGGCCGGTGCGGTGCCGAAGAGCGTCGAGTAGAACTGCACGGACCGGGCGAGGTCGTCGACATTGAGGGCGAGCTGAATACGGGACATGGCAACCTCCAGTGTTGCGACATATGTCGAAATTGACGCCCTCAGCGTTGCTCGAGTTTCGACATATGTCAAGAAGGTCCGGTATTCTGGTCGACATGCCCAAGGCCCTGCCCGTGATCGATATGTCCGCACCGGTGTGCTGTTCGCCGGTCGCGGCAACTCCGGTCGACGACGCCGCTGCGCTCGATATCGCCCTCCGTCTGAAGGCGCTCGCCGACCCGGCCCGGATCCGGCTGCTGTCCCTGCTGCTGGCCGGGCCCGATGCCGAAGAGACCACGGGTGGTCTCGCCGCCGCCGTCGGCCTCGCCGAGTCCACGGTGAGCCACCACCTCGGCCAGCTCCGCAAGGCGGGCATGCTCGAATCCGAACGCCGCGGTATGCACACCGTGCACCGGGTCCGCCGCGAATGCCTCGCCGCCCTGTGCGCCGTCCTCGATCCGAACTGCTGCTGATCCCCGGCTACCGCAGGCCCAGGACGGTGGCGGTCCGGCCGATTTCGGCGGCCATCGCTCCCGGCGGGCTCACCGGCAGAAGGTCCGCCAGATCCGCCGACCACCGGGCCCGCTGCTGCGGGAAGCACCGGCCGAGGAGTTCGGCGACGATCGACGGTGCAGTCGAGGCCCCGGGCGATGCGCCGAGCAGCCCGGCCACGGTGCCGTCGGCGCCGGTGATCAGTTCGGTCCCGAAAGCGAGCTCACCGCCCCGGCGCGGATGCGGCTTGACCAACTGGGCCCGACGACCGGCATCGACCGGGTACCAGTCACCCGCCCGTGCCTGCGGGTAGAACCGCTGTAGCTGGGCGAACCTCCGCCGCCGGCTCGACAGTAGTTCCGTCACCAGATACCGGATCAGCGGCAGGTTTCGCGCCAGCGCAGCCAGGAGCACCCCGATATTGTGCGGGCGCAGTGTGCCGAACAGATCGGTGGCCCGGCCGTGCCGCATCAACCCGGTGCCGAACGTCGCATACGGGCCGAACAGCAGGGAATTCTGTCCCGCGACGGCCCGCCGATCCAGATGCGGTGCCGACATCGGCGGAGCGCCCAGCGCTGCGCGACGGTAGACCTTCGCGTGATGCGCGGCGACGATCTGCGGTTCATCGGTCCGCAGAAACCGGGCGCCGACCGGCAGCACCGCATAGCCGCGTACCTCGGGCAGGCGTGCCCGCTGCAGCAACCGCAGCGCATTGCCGCCGGCGCCGATGAACACGAATCGGGTGTGCACCCGGAATCGCCGCCCGTCCGACGGGTTCCGGCCGTGGATCGTCCAGCTGCCGCCGGGATTCCGTTGCAGCCCGGTGACCTCCCGGTCCGTGCGCACCGCGGTGCCGGTCCGACTCGCCGCGGCCAGCAGGGCGCGTGTCAGCGCGCCGAAATCGATATCGGTTCCGTCCGGGTGCCGGGTTGCTGCGACCGGTTCGCCCGCCGGGCGGCCGTGCATGAGCAGCGGCGCCCAGTCGGACACGGTCTCCGGATCTTCGGAGTACTCCATGCCGTCGAACATCGGCAGCGTTCGCAGCGTGCGGTACCGGCGCCGCAGATACTCCACTTCCGGCGCCCCGAAGGCGACGGTGAGATGTGGTGCCGGAGAGATGAACTCGCGTGGGTCGCCGATCAGGCCCCGTTCGACTAGGGCGGCCAGGAATTGCCGGGTACGCAGGAACTTCGCGGCGATCTCCGTGACCCGGCCCGGGTCGCCCGGATCCGGCACGTGGGACTCGATCGAACGATCCGTCCAACGCGTATTCGGCGCCGGTACCATCCGTTCATGGATGAGTTGGTATCACCCGAGGTCCGGGCCCTGGTTCCGCTCCTCGCGGCCTTCTCTGTGGCCGCAGATGAGGGACACATCACCCGGGCGGCGGATGCGCTGGATACGCCGCAGTCCTCGGTGAGCCGCCGGATTCGTGCGGTCGAGCAGGCATTGGGGGTGTCGCTGTTTCGACCAGCAGGGCGCGGTGTGGTCCTCACGGCACCCGGGCGGGCGCTGTACGAACGGACCCGGGGACTGGTGTCCTCGCTCGATGACGCGGTCCGGGCCGTGCTCGCGGAGGCCGATCCGGAACGCGGGCTGGTGCGGTTCGGCTTTCCGCTGACGCTGGGGCCGGTGAGCATTCCGGCATTGCTGGCCCGATTCCATGCCGAGGCGCCGCGGATCCGGCTGCATCTCGTGCAGGATCACGGCGAGGCGCTTGCGCAGCGGGTGCGGGACGGGCGGCTCGATCTGGCGGTGATCATCCCGCCTCCGGCGGATCTGCCCGGTGCGGTGCTGGGCCGGCAGCGAATCGATCTCTATGTCGCCCGAGACCATCGACTGGCCGGGAGTGCTGCGCTGGATCTGCGGGAACTGGCCGGGGAGGACTTCGTCGCCACGCCGCGCGAGTACCAGCTGCGACGGATGCTGGACCGGTGCTGTGCGGATGCCGGGTTCGCACCGCGCGTACTGTTCGAGATCACCGAATTCGACACCTTGCGTGCCCTGGTTGCCCGTGGACTCGGCGTCGCCCTGCTACCGGCCCCCGAAACCGCACACCCGGACCTGGTGCGCGTGCCGCTGCGGCAGGAACTCCACCGATCGATCGGCCTGGTTGCGGCGACTGCGCAGCTGGCTGCGCCTGCCACGCGGCTGCGCGATCACCTGTTGGCACACGCCGAGAAGTTCGACAGCGGGGCTGCCGCCGGGTCCGGCGAACCCCTCGGCGGATCTCCGCCGGATCAGTCGGAGACGTGGCCGACGTCGACACCTCGGGCGGCCATCCAGCCGCGCGGGTCGACCGGCCCGACGCCCGGCTGATGCACCTCGTAGTGCAGGTGCGGGCCGGTGGAGTAGCCGCGGTTGCCGACGGTGGCGATGGTGTCACCGGCCCGCACGTGCTGGCCGACACTCACCAGGATCTCGTTGACGTGCCCGTAGACACCGACCGTGCCGTCGTCCTGCTGGATCCGCACCCACAGCCCGAAGCCCGAGGCCGGCCCGGCCTCGATGACGGTACCGTCGGTGACGGCCGCGATCGGTGCACCGATCGGGTCACCGAAATCGAGTCCGGCATGCATCGTGCCCCAGCGCATACCGAAGTTGGAGGTGAGGCGCCCGGCGACCGGCCGCACCGTCTTGGGCCGGGCGGCCTCGGCGGCGATCCGCTCGGCCTCGGCGGCCTGACGCGCGGCCTCGGCGGCCTGGCGTTCGGCTTCGGCGGCAGCCGCCGAGGCGAGGCGATGCTGCTCCCAGGCCACCGGCTCCGGGACGAACTGCGGCATCTGTGCTTCCCGCGGCGTGAAGGCGGTGAACGCCAGATCCGCGCTTGCGGCGCGGGGTCCGTCGTCCTCGGAGGTCACGATCGCCATCGCAGAGGTGCCGACGACAGCGGACAGGGCCACGGCCCCCGCTGCGATCCGGGTGCGGCGCAGCAGCGAGCCTTCCGAACAGCGAACCGATAACGGGAAGGTAACGAACATGTCTCGAACCGTATCCGAATCGTGGCCGTGTTCCTGCATCCTGTGTTGGTCATCACCAACGGCTATAACGCCTTGATCTTGATCGTCGGCGCGTGATCGAACTGGGAATATCGGCGGCACCGGCCCGGATTCGGATCGAGGGGCCACTTGTTCATCCGGCGGCCAGTCGCCACACTATGTAAGTGGAGACTAATGGAGTCCGGGCCCTCGAGGCCCTCGCCGACCCCACTCGGCGGGCCATCTTCGAGGCGTTGCCGGAGGGGGAGAAGACGGTGGGTGAGCTGGCCCGGGTCGTCGGCGTGACCAGCTCGGCAGCCTCCCAGCACCTGCGGGTACTGCGCGACGCTCGCCTGGTTCGGATGCGGCGGGACGGCAACCGGCAGCGGTGTGCCCTGGATCCGCGCGGCCTCTCCGATGCCCGGGACTACCTGGACCGGTTCTGGCCCAGTGCACTGGCCGCGTACTCGGCGGCACTACAGGATGCGTGGGGTGCGCCCCGGGCTCAGCCCACCCGCCGGTAGGCGAGATCGGATTCGGCATCCGCAGCGGGGCGTTTACCCAGCTGCCGATCGACGGCCGCGGCGACATCGGCCACCGTGATCTGCAGCAACCCGGGATCGGGGACGGTCGCCTCCCGGTCGCCTTCCCGGCCGGCCCACAACACCAGGTGCCGGTCCAGCAGATGCGGCGGCGGGCCACTGACCTGCGGCGGGGTCGGGCCGAAAAGTAGCACCGACCGGGTGCCGAAGGCTGCCGCGAGCCGGGCGGCACCGGTGTCACCGGCGATCAGCAACGTGGCTTCGGCGATAGTGGCGGCCAGTTCGGTGAGGTTCTGGCGGCCCGCGAGGACCTGGCCGACGGGCAGGCCGGATCGCTGGGCCACCGTCATGGCGAGATCGCGCTCGAACGGGTCGCCGGTGAGCACCACCTCGCGGCCGAGCACCAGAAGGTGGCGGACCACGCCGGCGAAACGTTCCGCTGGCCAGCGCCGGGCGGCTGCTCCGGCACCGATGTGTACGACGACGCAATCGCGGCGGCTGGTGCTCGCCACCGGCGGGACCAGGCCCAGGTTGCGGCGGTCGACCGGCATGCCGTCGTGCTCGAGCAGCCGGCACCATCTCTCGATCGCATGGTCGCGGGGGCGCCAGCGCAGCCCCTCCGGGTCGGTGCCGCCGCGGTAGGCGAGAACTCGGCGCGCGCCGGTCTCGGTGAGGGCTGCGGTGCTGCCCGCGGCCGGGCCGTGCAGATCCACGGCGAGTTCCGGGGCCGGTCCCTCCCAGCGCAGCGCGGCGGGGTCCACGGTCGGCAGCAATTCGTCGACCGAGGTGATCAGATCGACGACCGGCTCCAGCCGCGGTGGGGCGGCCAGGATCAGCCGATCCTGGGGGCGGTGCCGGCGTAGTGCGCGAAGAGCCGGGACTGCGGCAAGTAGCTCACCGAGCCCCCGTGCCTGCAGCACGAGCACAACCGACACCCTCTTCTCCTAGCTCCCGGAACCGCCGAGCCACCCGAACCCAGACCACGACCCACTTCGTTTGATTACTACCCGTGTCGTTGAAGGCCAAACCCGCCGGGCCCGGATCACTCCGAGGTCACGACGTGAGGCCGCTCACGGGTGTTCGCCGGGTGCCGGATCGCGACACGATCACGGCGCTCGGCAAATGCGGCGCTATCGCCCGAGGGTGGCCATACCATCTCTGCATGACGACTAACACCGTGCTGGAGGACATGATCTCGGATCTCGGGAAGCGGGCATGGCAGGCCATTCTGGTCACCGGCCTCCTCGCGGTGATCCTCGGCGTCATCATCCTGGTGTGGCCGGGTCCGTCGGTGCTCGTGGCGGGCATTCTGTTCGGTATCTACATGATCGTCAGCGGTATCGGTCAACTGATCGCGGCGTTCTCCCACGTGCCGAGCACCGGACTGCGGGTGCTGGCGTTCATCAGCGGCATCCTGTCACTGATCATCGGTGTCTTCTGTTTCCGGGACGAGCTCACCTCGGTGGTGCTGCTGGCGCTGTGGATCGGTATCAGCTGGCTCTTCCGCGGCATCACGGTGTTGATGGCCGCCTTCTCGGAGCCGGATATGCCGGGCCGTGGCTGGCAGTTCTTCTACGCGGTGATCAGCGCCATCGGCGGTGTGATCCTGATCGTCTGGCCGATCGGTTCGATCGCCACCCTGGCGATCGTGGTCGGGATCTTCCTGATCGTCATCGGCATCATGGAGGTCATCACCGCGTTCGGTGTCCGCAAGGACGTGCACGCCCTCGAGGGTCGCTGATCCGGACCCGCAACGATTCGACTACATCGCGTAGTAGCTCGGGCGGGGTCCGCTACTCTCGGCAGCCATGGACTTCGTCTACAACCTGGTGGTCGTCACCCACCTGCTCGGAATGGCCGCGGTGGTCGGCGGTTATGCGGCCTCCCAGCCGGTCGTCTCCGAGCTCATGGTGTGGGGTGCCCGGCTGCAGATCATCACCGGGCTGATCCTCGCGGGCCTGGCCAGTGGTGTCGACTCCCTCGACAAGGACCCCGACAACGCCAAGCTCGCCGTGAAGCTGGTGGTGGCCATCCTGGTGGCGGCCTTCGCCGAAATGGGCCGGGCCGATGCCAAACGCGGCAAGGACGTGCCGTGGATGACGCACGCGGCGGGCGGCCTGGCCATCGGAAACGTCCTGGTTGCCGCGCTCTGGACCTGACCGGGCCGGCGATCGTTCAGTTGCGGGCCCGCCGGGCGAGTTCGACCGTCGCCGCCCGCAGCTGGCCGATCTCGGTGATCGGTTCGGCATACCCGACCCGGGTCATCGCGACCCCGCGCGGTGTCTCCACCCGCAGATCGAGTCCGTAACGGTCCGCGCGGGTACAGACGGCCGCGTCGGCATCGGGGAACCCGCCGAGCGTACGCGACATGGCCAGCAGGGCATCCGCGTGATCGGCGTTCAGGTGGGCCACGCCGGGCCCGGCGAGCGGTGCCACCGGGTCGGGGGTGGCCTGCGCGTACCCCTGCGCCGTCACCGAATCCATCCGGCCGTAGCCGCCGACCCAGCGCACCCGCTGCACGCGCAGCACCCAGACCGAGAAGTCGCTGTAATCGATGTAGTACTTCGCCGCCGGTACCGCCGCCAGATGTGCTTCCCGCGCGGCCTGTGCCTCGTCACCGGTCGGTCGTTCCACCACACCGGCCAGCGTCACACGCGCCCCGGCCAGGGGATCGGCCGGTGCGTCTTGTGCGACGACGGCGATACTCGCCCGCGGGTCGGCCGCCAGATTGCGGCCGTGCTCGGCCAGTCGCGAGACGCACAGCACCGGATCGCCGTCCAGCAGGCCGTAGGTGACGAACGACGCCCACGGGCCCCCGTCGGTGCTCAGGCTGGCCAGGGTGCCGGTATTGCCGGCGGCGGCGATGGTGCGCGCCTCCTCGGCCGCGGACGGCCGGATGTCGTTGGCCAGGGCCGCGGTCGGCTGGGGCATTTCCGGTCCGTCGCCGGGGTCACCGTGATCGAGGGTCATGGACACCAGATTAGAGTGCGACGGCGCTTTCGGGGTGGGTCCCGGCGCTGAACCATTCCCGCAACACTGCGTAGACCGAGTCATGGTTGAGCAGGCCGAAGTGGTGCGCGCCCGCCAGATTCCAGCCGTTGACCCGTTCCGTGGCGGGCGCACCTCCGGATCCGCTGCCGCGCAGCACCAGTCCGTCGCCGAGGAGGCGGCCGAGCGGATGCCGCGGGCTGCGGGTCACCGTCGCGGTGACGAAGTAGTGGTCGGCGCCCGCGAGCAGCGGTACCTCCCGGACCGCTCGCTTGCGCAGCGCATCCGCATCGAGATCGCGCCAGTCGGCGTCCACCAGTGACCCGTTGCGCAGGTCGCGGATTCCGGCGCTGCGGCGCCGGAGCAGTGCGCCCAGCGGCCGGGTCTCCGGCACGGTGTCCAGCACGGCGGCGGCGTGGTGGACCGCCTGCGCGAGTGGAGCGCCGCGGTGCGGCGATCCCAGGCAGACGATCCGGCGGACCAGATCCGGCCAGCGCATGCCCTGTTCGGTGGCGCGTTGTCCCGCGCTGCGGGCCACCAGTCCGCCCATCGAATGGCCGATCAGCGCGATCTCCTGCACCGGTACCGGCCAGTGGGCGAGCAGCGCTTCCAGGAGCTCGCTCAACTGTTCGGCGTTGTCGCTGATGTGCAGCCCGCTGTTGTAGCGCAGATACACCGGCGTGTACCCGAGGTCGTCGGCGAGCCGCTGCCCATAGTCGGGGCGGCCACCGAGCCGCCAGGCGTGTTCGGTCTCGACGAGGCCGTGCAGCAGCACCGCCAGGCGTGCTCCCGGCGCCGGTACCTGTGCGGCGAAGCGGTCCGGCGGAAGCGGCGCCCCGTCGACGCGGATGGTCATCGGGGCGGCCAGGATCGGCCGGTCCTGTTCGAGTTCGTCGCCGACGAGACCCTGCAGCGCGCCGAGGGCGCCGGCGCCGAGCACGGTGCGCGACGGTGGGGTGCCGGTGCCGGGCCACCGCACCGCACCGGCGACCTCACCGGCCATCATCGCGGTGCCGCCGACGGCCGCGTACACCCCGTCGGTGATCGCGTCGTGGACCACCTGGACCGGCGCGGCGGCCGGTCCGACGCCGAGCCGCACGGCGGCGAAAACCCGGTCGGAGATCGCGCGGTGGATGGTGGCGATGCCGTCGACCGTACGCACGAACTCGTCACCTGCCAGCCGGGTGAGCGCCTGTACTTCGGCTTCCCGCTGTGGAACCTGCTCCATCACGGGAGTGAGTGTACAACTGTGCACCGGAAATGTGGGGTGGGAAATCGGGTGCCGGGTGCCGCGCCGGAGGCCGGACCACCGGCGCGGCACCCGTGGCCGCTACGACTCGAACAGGGAGTCGCCGACGTATCGGTCCGGTCCGGAGCAGCCCGGCGGAACGACGAACACCGCCGAACCCACCGGGACCGTCCACTCGTTGAGCGCATCGAACTCCGCGAGCCGTTGCTGTACCGGCAGGAACTGCGCGGTGACGTCGCGCTGGTAGGTCGCGAACAACAACCCGGAGTTCGACATCCGGCCGGGAGCGGGGGCATCGTCGTAGTTGTACGACCGGCGCAGGAACAGCGGCCCATCGGCGGTCCCGCGGGCGCGGGCGATATGCGAGGACGGCGGGATCACCGGGATGCCGTTGGCATCCACGGCCGCCAGATCCGGTTCGTCGAATTCCTCGGATCCGGTCAGCGGAGCTCCGTCGGACAACCGGCGGCCGACGGTGAGTTCCCGGCCGTCCCGGTCCAGCTCGTCCCAGGTGTCCAGGGTCATCTCGATCCGCCGGAAGACCATCGAGGTGCCACCGGCCAGCCACGGCTGATCCGTACCGTCGTCCCAGACCAGCCGATCGAAATCGGGCCCGTCCGCCGGATTGACCGTGCCGTCGATCTGGCCCATCAGATTCCGCGGCCGCCGGCCCGGTGCGGTGT
Source organism: Nocardia sp. KT25-26 (assembly GCF_056627695.1). Lineage (NCBI taxonomy): Bacteria > Bacillati > Actinomycetota > Actinomycetes > Mycobacteriales > Nocardiaceae > Nocardia > Nocardia sp. KT25-26. The sequence continues at coordinate 2,731,048 of NZ_CM152813.1, forward strand.
CGGCGAAACCGCGCTGCACCCAGCGCACCGAGACCAGGGATCGGACCGTACGGGAGAGCACCCGTACGGCGTGCGCCACCGTGGTCGCTTCGTCTGCGCACACCTGGACCAGCAGGTCGCCACCGCAGAAGGCCGGATCGAGACGGTCGACGGTGAACGGCGGCAGCGGAGCCAGCCAGGCCGGGCGCCGCTGCCCCAGCCCGGCGACCTCGAACACCCGGGGGCCCAGGCCGAACGTGACGGTGAGCCGGGCCGGCCGCACGGCCAGATCCGGCTCCGAATCGCTCAGCGCAGGCTCACCTGCGGCCAGGCGGGCGGCATCGGCCGACCAGATCCGCAGCACGCCGATCACATCGTCGCGGTCCACTCCGGGCGCCAGGTCGAAGGCGACGAACGCCGCATGGGACTGCGCGGGGGTCGCGATCCCGCTCTGGTGCACCCCGTAGAACGGCTCGGTCTGCCGGGCCGCATCGCCGGCCGGTGCCTCGCGTTCCCGGCCGAGTACGCCGGCGCCGATGCCCACCGCGCCGAGACCGGCGGCACCGGCTGCCGCGCTTCCGGTGAGCAGCCGCCGCCGGCTGACGCCGGGTCGAATCCGATCAGCCATCGTAATCGTCGTTGTCCCGGTGCGGTTCGGGCACGTAGTTCTCCTGGTTGCCGGAGAAGTCGCGCACCTGGGCGGTGAAGGTGAGTGTCGACCCGTCGTCGAAGGTGACCGTGACCGGCGTATCCGCACCGGTTCGCAGCGGCTCCTGCAAGCCGATGAACATCAGGTGTTCGCCACCGGGCGTCAGTTCGATCGACTCGTGGGCCGGGATGGTGAAGCCGTCCGGCCGGGGACGCATGCTCTTGGTGCCGGTATCGTCGACGACCACCTCGTGCAGCTCCATGCGTTCCGATGCCGGGCTGGTGGCAGCCACGATGGTGACATCACCGTCGCCGGGATTGTCGATGATGCCGAAGGCCGCCGACATTCCTTCGTCGGCGGCTTTGACCCATTGTTCGCGCATCGTCACGACATCGGCGGCGGCCTCCTCGCCGGTGCCGGAGTCTTCGGCGGTCGAGCAGCCGGCGAGCACGATCGGGACGGCGGCGAGCAGGCCGGGCCAGATCCGTCGCCGGCGCGGAGGCCGGGAGGTGGGGGAGGGGGTGGTGTGGGGGACAGCGGAGATCCGCATGAAACGCTCCTGAAGCGTGCGTGGGGGCCCGGGCGCCGCGAATCGGAGCGGCGCCCGGGTGTTCGGAAGGGAATCAGCCGGCGCGACGGCCGGCCGGTGCGTTTCCTGATCCCACGGGTGGTCCCCGGGTGCCCGCTCCGGAACCGAGCAGCAGGGGGCGGCCCGCGTGCCCCTGCCGGGCGACACCGAAGCACCGGGCCCGGGTGCTCGGCCGGACCATCGGTGCAGCGACGACGCCACGGCGCAGGTCGGTGAGGAATCGGGCGAGGCCACGTTCGGCGCCCCGGATCAGCACCGCACCGGTCGGTACCGCGATCAGATGCGCGATCAGTACCGCGGACCCGCCGTGGCCGGTGTGGGCGTGCCCGGCGTAGCTCAGCACGAGATGGACGATCAGCTGCCCGGCCGCCAGCAGCACCATCAGCTGCCCGGGCCCGGAGCGGGGACGTACCGCCTGCGCCACCGCGCCGATGGCCGCACCGGCCAGGAGCAGCAGCGCGAACGCGGGGCGGCCCGCCGCCATCGTCCCCCCGCCGATCGCGTGGGCGGCGATACCGATGGCGCCGCAGGCAGAGCCGACGAGGGCCCCGCGCAATCGCGCCAGGGCCCGCGCCGAATCGGTCATCTCCTTATACTATCCCGTGTCGTAGACGCGGGGTGTCGGTGCTACCGGGCGACGTCGAACCGGTCCAGGTTCATCACCTTGTCCCAGGCGGCGACGAAGTCCCGGACGAACTTCTCGCCCGCATCGTCGGCCGCGTACACCTCCGCGATCGCCCGCAGCTGCGCATTCGAACCGAAGATCAGATCGACCCGGCTCCCGGTCCACCGCGGTGCGCCGGTGGCCCGGTCGGTGCCGACATAGGTGCCGTCGTCACCGTCCGCCGGCGCCCAGACAGTGCCCATATCGACCAGATTGACGAAGAAATCGTTGCTGAGTGTCCCCGGCTTCGAGGTCAGGACACCCAACGGGGACTGCTGATAGTTCGCGCCCAGTACCCGCAGGCCACCGACCAGAACGCTCATCTCCGGTGCACTCAGGGTGAGCAGGTTCGCCCGATCCACGAGCGCGAACTCGGCCGGGATCCGCATGCCCTTACCGGTGTAGTTACGGAAGCCGTCGGCGTTCGGTTCGAGCGGTTCGAACGACTCCACGTCGGTCTGATCCTGGCGCGCATCCCCGCGCCCCGGCAGGAACGGCACCTCGATGGTGTGGCCGCCGGCCCGGGCCGCCTGCTCCACCGCCGCGCAGCCGCCGAGGACGACCGTATCGGCGAAGGAGATGCGTTTACCGCCGGTCTGCTCGGCATTGAACGACTCCGCGACCCCTTCGAGGGTCCGGATCACCGAGGCCAGCTCGTCGGGTTCGTTGACCGCCCAGCCGCGCTGCGGTTCCAGCCGGATCCGGCCGCCGTTGGCGCCGCCGCGCATATCGCTGCCCCGGAACGACGATGCCGCGGCCCAGGCCGTCGACACCAGCTGGGCCACGGTGAGCCCGGAACCCAGGATCCGTTTCTTCAAGGCGGCCACATCGGCGGCATCGACCGGTTCGTGGGTCACCGGCGGGATCGGGTCCTGGAACATCTGCGGTTCCGACGGCACCAGCGGCCCGCGGTAGCGCACCAGCGGACCCATATCGCGGTGGGTGAGCTTGAACCAGGCCTTCGCGAATGCCTCGGCCAGTTCCTCGGGGTGGTCCAGCCAGCGCCGGGTGATCCGTTCGTAGACCGGGTCGAGACGCAGTGACAGGTCGGTGGTGAGCATCGCGGGTGCGGACCGCTTCGCCGGATCGTCGGGAGCGGGCACCGTTTCGGTGGCGGTGCCGTCCTTCGGGGTCCACTGCCAGCCGCCGGCGGGGCTCTTGGTCTTCTCCCATTCGTGTCCGTACAGGGTCTCCAGGAAGGTGTTGTCCCACCGGGTCGGTGTCGGTGTCCAGGTGACCTCGACACCGCTGGTGATCGCGTCCGCACCGACCCCGCTGCGGAACGTGCTCCGCCAGCCGAGCCCCATCTCTTCCAGGGGAGCGGCCTCGGGTTCGGGGCCGACACTCTCGGCCGGGCCGGCCGCATGCGTCTTGCCGAATGTATGCCCGCCTGCGATCAGCGCGGCGGTCTCCACATCGTCCATCGCCATGCGGCGGAATGTCTCCCGGATGTCGACCGCCGCGGCGATCGGGTCGGGATTGCCGTTCGGGCCTTCCGGATTGACGTAGATCAAGCCCATCTGGACGGCGGCCAGGGGCTTCTCCAGTACCCGGTTGCCGGTGTAGCGCTCGTCGTCGAGCCAGCCGTGCTCGGGACCCCAGTAGGTCTCCTCCTCCGGCTCCCACCGGTCGGGGCGCCCGCCGCCGAACCCGAAGGTCCGGAACCCCATCGACTCCAGCGCACAGTTGCCCGCATAGACGATGAGATCGGCCCAGGACAGTTTGCGGCCGTACTTCTTCTTCACCGGCCAGAGCAGCCGGCGCGCCTTGTCCAGGCTGGCGTTGTCCGGCCAGCTGTTCAGCGGAGCGAACCGCTGCATACCGTATCCGGCGCCGCCGCGCCCGTCATCGATGCGGTAGGTACCGGCCGCATGCCAGGCCATCCGGATGAACAGCGGGCCGTAGTGACCGAAATCGGCCGGCCACCAGTCCTGCGAGGTCGTCATGACCTCCTCGATATCGCGCGCGACCGCGGCGAGGTCCAGGGTGTCGAACTCGGCGGCGTAGTCGAAGTCCGCGCCCATCGGATCCGCGACCGGCGGATGCTGCTGCAAGATCTTCAGATTGAGTGTATTCGGCCACCAGTCGCGGACGCCGCCGAGCGCGGCCGGATCGTCGACGCGCCCGGAGTCGACCGGGCAACCGGAGGCTGTGGGTTCCGTAGTCACGGTATTCCTTTCGCAGAACGGATCGGGTGGCGCTGCCGTCAGGAAGGTGGCCCGGCGGGTGCCGAACAGGTGGGGCACAGGCCCCAGTAGATGATCTCGGCCTCGTCGTAGACGAAGCCGTCGCCGTCCGCCGGCGTCAGGCACGGTGCGGCGCCCACGGCACAGTCGATATCGGTGATGGTGCCGCAGGTCCGGCAGACGTGATGGTGGTGGTTGTCGCCGACCCGGGTCTCGTACCGGGCCACCGAACCCATCGGCTGGATGCGGCGCAACAGGCCGGCGTCCGTCAAGGCCCGGAGTACGTCGTAGACCGCCTGGTGTGACACCGTCCCGAGTGAGGACCGGACCCGGCCGATGATCGTGTCGGTATCGGAGTGGGGGAGCGCGTGCACCGTCTCGAGCACCGCGAGCCGGGGGGCGGTGACCCGAAGTGAAGCGCCACGAAGCAGGCGCTCGAAGTCCGGTGCCGTGGACATATTCCGAAGTATGACTCATTCCGGTGTCGCCCGTAAGGGTTCACTGGGGAGATTTTACAATGCGATACGCAGATATGCGCATTGAAACATTCAACCTGGTCGAACAGTCATATGGTCGGCTACGCCGACCGGGCTGCGGAGGGGGCGGGCAGTGGGGAGTAGCGCTGCCCGCCCCGGACCGGTCAGGGCAACTGATCGATCGTGTACCAGAGTCCGGCGAGCGCTCCGGCGCCGAACAGCGGCGTGAGGAACAGGGTTTCGAAGTTGTTTCCGGTGCGGTCGATGATCGGGACCCGGATCCGGGTGGGCAACGGCCAGAAGAGGGGGCAGCCCCGGTCGGTCAGGCAGTCACCGATGAGGTGCATCAGGGCGCCGAGGCCGATGCAGATCGGCAACCAGGCCGGGCGATCGACGATCCAGTGGTCGACCGCGACCGTGCCGAGGGCGGCCAGGACGATAACGGTGCCGTACGCCCGCAGATTCTTGCCCGGCGGGCACAGATGCAGCGCCCGGACCGCGAGGGCGAGCAGAAAGAAGACGGCGGCGAGGGTGAACGGCCGGCCTAGCCAGTGCTCCCCGGCCCAGGTGACGCCGACGGCGAAGGCGACGAACAGCAGCGAATGCGTTCCCTTGCGGTGTCCGCCGGAGATCCACGAGATCAACCGGCACAGGTGATGGGTGATCGGGCCGAGCACATGCGAAATCGTCCCGCTGGGGTGGTCGGCGTCCGGCAGCAGCGCGGCGCCCGCGGTCAACAGGGTGCCGATGAGCACCTCGGCCACACCGAATTCGGTCGTCTCGCTCTCGATCAGGGGAAACGTCGCCACCGTGAGCGGCAGCGCAGCCACCACCCCGGCCCATGCGGCCGCTCCACTCGTCGCATGTGAATGTCCAAGCACCCCTGAACGTTAGCGACAGTCATTACCTCGGGTCACATCCGTGGTGACCGTACCCGACGGTGCCGCCCCCGGAGAGTGGCAGGACGAGACGGTGTTTCGCGGCCGGAGACTGCGGCGCGGCCCCGTACCGTAGGAGAGCTTCGGTCCGACGTCGGGAGGACACGATGGTGGGTACCGCTGAGCAGCCGGTGATCGATGTGGCCGGGCTGCGGAAGACCTTCGGTGATTTCACCGCCCTGAACGGATTGGATCTGCGGGTCGCCGCCGGCGAAGTACACGGCTTCCTGGGCCCGAACGGGGCCGGCAAATCGACGACGATCCGGATTCTGCTGGGGCTGATGCGGGCCGGGGGCGGCCGGGCACGCCTGTTCGGTGGCGATCCGTGGCGCGACGCCGTGCGACTGCATCGGCGGCTGGCCTATGTCCCCGGCGACGTGTCGTTGTGGACCGGGCTGACCGGCGGCGAATGCCTGGACATCCTGGGCGCTGCGCACGGTGGGCTCGATCCGGCCCGCCGCCGGGACCTCATCGAGCGATTCGACCTGGACCCGGGCAAGAAGAGCGAGGACTATTCGAAGGGCAACCGGCAGAAGGTGGCCCTGGTGGCCGCGTTCGCCGCCGATGCCGAACTGCTGATCCTCGACGAGCCGACATCGGGTCTGGATCCGCTGATGGAGCAGCATTTTCAGGACCTCGTCGGCGAGCGCACCGAACAGGGCGTCACTGTTCTGTTGTCGAGTCACATCCTTGCCGAGGTGGAGGCGCTCGCCGACCGGGTCAGCATCATCCGCGCCGGTGTCACCGTGTCCACCGGCACCCTGGCCGAATTGCGCAGTCACACCACCACCCGGATCCACGCGGTGACCGGTACCCGGCCGCACGGACTCACCGGGCGCACCGGCATCCACGGCGCCACGGTGACCGCATCCGGCGGACAGTTCGCCACCGACCTGCGGGCCGAAGCGGATTACGTGCCCGAGGTCCTCGCGATTCTGCAGGCGGCCGGTCTGGTGACGATCACCGCGACGCCACCGAGCCTGGACGAACTGTTCCTGCGGAACTATCGCGACGATGCCGCGGCGCCGGTGCGGTGATGTCGGGCTTCGTGGTCGCCCTGCGCATCGCCTGGCGGAACAATCGCCGGCAGCTGATCTGGTGGGTGCTCGGCCTGGCCGGTACGTTCCTGGCGACCGGCTGGTCGCTGCAGCAGCTCTACCCCACGGCGGCCGACCTGGCCGCCTATGCCGCCGTGACGGAATCCTCCCGGGCGTTGTACGCGATCAACGGCGTCCCCTACGGACTGGACAACATCGGCGGCGTGATCGCCTACGAGTTCGAGTACATCGCCGGGATCGCCGTTCCGATCATGGGCATCCATCTGATGACCCGGATGACCAGGCGTGAGGAGGAAACAGGCCGCACCGAGCTGGTCCGGGCCGGCCGGGTGGGGCGGATCGCGCCGCCGGCCGCTGCGCTGGTGATCACCGGCGCGGCCTTCGTTCTGCTCGGCGCGGTCATGGTGGTCGGGCTGCTGATCTGGGGTCTCGATCTGCCGGGGGTACTGCTGTACCCACTGGCCACGGCATCGCTCGGCTGGTTGTTCGCCGTGGTGGCCGGGGTTGCGGCACAGCTGGTCGCCCGGGCCCGGGTGGTGACCGGCGTCTGCCTCGCCGTGCTGGCGGCCGCCTTCGTCTTGCGTGGTGTCGGTGATGTCCGGGATCTCTGGGTGGTCTGGGTGTCACCGTTGGGCTGGCACGAACAGGTCCGGGCCTTCGGTGATGCGCGCTGGTGGCCGGCCGCGTTGCTGCTGGTGACCGCGGTGGCCGGTGTGGTGGTCGCGTGGTGGGTCGCCGAGCATCGGGACCTGGGGGCGGGAGTTGTCGCGGCCCGCCGCGGCCCGCGGGCTGCGGCACCGGGCCTGCTGCATCCGGTGGGTTTCGCCTGGCGTCGCCATCGCGGTGCGATCATCGGCTGGACCGTGGTGGCCGCGCTGGTGACGTTCGTGTTCGGCATCGTGGCCGATGCGGTGCAGTCGATGGTCGAGCAGGAACAGAGTTTGCAGGATGTGCTCGGCACCGCGTCGACCGATGCCTACCTCGCCTATACGGCACTGATCGCGGCGTTGATCGCCGCAGCGTTCACGGTGCAGGCGATCGGCCGGACCGCCGACGAAGAACCCGCCGGCCGGCTCGAACCGCTGCTGTCCGGGCGGCTCGCCCGGCGCCGGTGGCTGGTGCTGGATGTGCTGGTGATCGCGGGCGGCGCGGTCCTGGTGCTGGCCGCCGGTGGAGTCTCGCTCGGGGTGAGTGCGGCCCTGTCACTCGGTGATGCGGCGCAGATCGGCCGGTTGACCGGCAGCGCCGTGGCCTTTCTGCCTGCGGTCACGCTCCTCGGCGCGCTCGCCGTCGCTCTGTACGGCCTCTGGCCCAAGGCCCTCGGCCTGAGCTGGGCGGCGCTGGCCGTGGTCGTCGTCATCGAGATGCTCGGTGAGACCCTGCGGCTTCCGGAATGGGCCATGGGCCTGTCCCCACTGCATTGGGTGGGCCGGCCCCCGGTCGATTCCCTCGAGCTGGTGCCGCTGCTGATCCTGGCCGGAATCGCCGTCGCCGGAGGCGGTCTCGGTGTGTACGGTTTCGCCCACCGCGACATTCCCATGGGCGCGTGCGCCCGGCCCCGGCACCGCGAGCGGCCGATCACCGGTCTCGCTCAGGCCGGCCGGAAGGCGGCGACGCCGACGTGGGTCCGGTCGAGGAGATGATTGAGGAACAGCCGGGTGGTGGGGGTCGGGTTGGGTGTGGTCACGGCGTGCCAGGGCCGGGCCAAAGGGGTGCCGGGTACCGGGACGGTCTGCAGGGCACCGGATTCCAGGTGTTCGACGACTGCGTCGCTGTGGATCAGGGTGATCCCGAGCCCCTCGCGTGTTGCCGCGATCACGGCGCCGTGTGAGCCGAGCGTGAGGGTGGGGGGATCGATGCCCAGCTGCTCGAACAGGTCGACGGTCGCCCCGCGGGTGCCCGAGCCGTGGCCGCGGAGCAGCCAGGTGGCCCGGCGCGGATCGGGGCTGGGACCCGGCGGCGCGACCACCACGAGGTCACTGGGCCGCAGTGCCCGCACCACGAGGTCCGCGTCCCGGGGCGGGCGTCCGGCGATGACGAGATCGGTCTCGTGGTGCTGCAGCTCGACGAACAGCACATCACGCGGGTGGATCGAGAGGCTGAGTTCGACCTCCGGGTAGCGGCGCCGGAACGCGGCGAGCGGCCGTGGCACCACGGATTCCCCGGCGGTGGCCACCACGCCGATGCGCAGCCGGCCCACCTCGGCGCGGCGCACTGCGGCCTGCGCCTCCTGCATCAGGCCGAGGATGCCGCGGCAGTAGACCGCATACACCTTGCCCGCTTCGGTCAGTGCGATTCCGCGCCCGGCCTTGGTGATCAGCGCGGTGCCGAGCTGCTTCTCGATATGGGAGACCGCGGCCGATACCGCGGCCTCGGTGACGTGCAGCTGCGCCGCGGCGCGGCGGATGCTGGCATGGCGCGCGACGGCGAGGAAGGTCTCCATCTTCCCGGCGCTGACCCGTACCACTACTAGACGGTAACAAACTCGAGCTTTTGCTTAAGCGTTCCCGGAAACATTCACATTGTGCGTGTTCGATCGCCCGGTCATCCTGGAATTCGCCGGACGCACAACGGATTCCGAACCGCAGTGCGGTGGGTATCGGAACGGTCGCGCCCGGTGGGTGCGGACCGCAGTCGACAGGAGGAACGATGGGCGAGGAAAACGGACGGAACCGCTGGGATCCGGGTGTCCAGTCGTATGCGTCGATGGGGTACTACGCGCCGGACTACGAGCCGTCGGATACCGATGTGCTGGCAGTGTTCCGGGTGACTCCGCAGCCCGGTGTCGACCCGATCGAGGCGGCGGCCGCGGTGGCCGGTGAATCGTCCACGGCCACCTGGACGGTGGTGTGGACCGACCGGCTCACCGCGCATTCGAAGTACCAGGCGAAGTGCTATCGGATCGACGAGGTACCGGGCCGCCCGGGCGAGTACTTCGCCTATATCGCCTACGACCTGGATCTGTTCGAAGAGGGGTCGATCACCAACCTCACTTCGTCGATCATCGGAAACGTCTTCGGGTTCAAACCGCTGCTGGCCTTGCGGCTCGAGGACATGCGGATCCCGGTCGCCTACGTGAAGACCTTCCAGGGGCCGCCGCACGGCACTGTGATGGAACGCGAATACCTGAACAAGTACGGCCGGCCGCTGCTGGGTGCGACAGTCAAACCGAAACTCGGCCTCTCGGCGCGCAACTACGGCCGGGTGATCTACGAAGCGTGCAAGGGCGGCCTGGATTTCACCAAGGACGACGAGAACATCAACTCGCAGCCGTTCATGCGGTGGCGGGACCGGTATCTGTTCGCGATGGAGGGCGTGAACCGGGCGACCGCCGAGACCGGTGAGATCAAGGGACACTATCTCAACGTCACCGCCGCCACCGTGGAGGAGATGTACGAGCGTGCCGAGTTCGCCAAGGAGCTCGGCAGCGTGGTGATCATGATGGATCTGACCGTCGGATACTCTGCGATGCAATCGATGTCGAAGTGGGCGCGTCGCAACGGGGTCCTGCTGCATCTGCATCGTGCCGGGCATTCGACGTTCACCCGCCAGAAGACCCACGGGGTGAGCTTCCGGGTACTGGCCAAATGGTGCCGGCTGATCGGCGTCGACCATCTGCACGCCGGCACCGTGGTCGGCAAGCTGGAGGGCGACCCGGCGACCACCCGCGGGTTCTACGACACCCTGCGGGAGAACCATATCCGCACCGAACTGGGCAACGGGATCTTCTTCGATCAGCACTGGGCGAGCTTGCCGGGGGTGATGCCGGTGGCCTCCGGTGGCATCCACGCCGGGCAGATGCATCAACTGCTGGACCTGTTCGGCGACGACGTGATCCTGCAATTCGGTGGCGGCACCATCGGGCATCCGCTCGGTATCGCCGCCGGTGCGGAGGCGAACCGGGTGGCCCTGGAGGCCGTGGTGCAGGCCCGCAACGAGGGCCGTGACCTGCTGATGGAAGGCCCCGATGTACTGCGCACCGCCGCGCAGCGCAGCCGCGCCCTGGACGTCGCCCTGGCCACCTGGGGTGAGGTCACCTTCGACTACACCTCCACCGACGCACCCGACGCCGTGCCGACGGCCACTCGCTGAATCGAGGACATCATGCAGTTGCGCCAGGGGACCTTCTCCTATCTGCCCGACCTGTCCGATACCGAGATCGCCGCCCAGGTGCGGTACGCCTTGTTGAACAACTGGCCGGTGTCGATCGAGTACACCGATGATCCGCATCCGCGCAATACCTACTGGGAGATGTGGGGCCTGCCGCTGTTCGATCTCGACGAGCCGGACGGTGTGCTCTCCGAGATCAACGCCTGCCGGGCGACGTTCCCGCAGCACTACATCCGGGTGAACGCCTACGACGCGAGCTACACGAAACAGACCACGGCGCTGAGTTTTCTGGTGCAGCGCCCGGCGACCGAACCGGGCTTCGTGCTGACCCGTACCGAGGGCCCGGATCGCCGGCAGGCCTACGGTGTCCGCTCCTATGCCACCGAACGACCGGAGGGACTGCGCTATGGCAGCTGAGGAAACCGGCAACGGCTTCCGGTTGCTCCGGCCGGGCGCCGAGGCCGCCCGGCCGGCCCGGCCCGGCCCGGATCAGGACCCCGCGCCGGAGGAGACCCTGCCCGAGGACGCAGTCCTGGACCTGGATGCGGATCCGGCCGGGCCGGGTGTCGAGGAGACGCTGGCGCGGCTGGATGCGGAACTCATCGGGTTGCACAACGTGAAGGCCCGGGTGCGTGAGATCGCAGCCCTGCTGCTGGTCGACCGGGCCCGGCGGCGGTTCGGCCTGCGCTCCTCGCAGCCGACCATGCATATGAGCTTCACCGGCGGCCCCGGCACCGGCAAGACCACGGTGGCGCTGCGGATGGCCGAACTGCTGCACGCCCTGGGGCATGTCCGCAAACCGAAGGTGCATGTGGTGACCCGCGACGATCTGGTGGGTCAGTTCATCGGGCATACCGCGCCCAAGACCAAGGAGGCGATGGCCAGGGCCGCGGGCGGGGTGCTGTTCATCGACGAGGCCTACTACCTGTTCCGGCCGGAGAACGAACGTGACTACGGCCAGGAGGTGATCGAGATCCTGCTGCAGGAGATGGAGAGCGAACGGGCGAACCTGGTGGTCGTCTTCGCCGGCTATCCGGACCGGATGGACCGGTTCTTCTCCGCCAATCCGGGCCTGTCGTCCCGGGTGGCACACCATCTCGAGTTCGACGACTACACGCATGCGGAGCTGCTCGGGATCGCCGAACTGATGGTGGCGCAGGAGAATTTCCATTTCGACGCCGGGGCGCACCGGGCGTTCGCCGAGTACCTGTACCGCCGGATGGAACGGCCCAGGTTCGCCAATGCCCGCAGTGTGCGCAATGCGCTGGACCGGGCCCGGTTGCGACAGGCGAAACGCCTGGTCGAGTTGCATCGGCCGCTGTCCAGAACCGATCTGGTGACCCTGATCGACGCGGATATCTACGGCAGCAGCGTCTTCGGCGAGGCTGCAGGCGAGCCGCAACCCGAGCCTGCCGGCCCGGTCCGGCGCTGAGGGAACGAGGTGTCGTGCCCACGAATCTGCAGACCCTCACCCGGTACACCATCGAACAGGAGCATCGCCATCCGGGCTCCTCCGGTGAGTTCTCGGCGCTGATCAACGTGGTCGCCACGGCGACGAAAATCATCGCCAATCAGGTCACCCGCGGGACGATCGTCGGGTCCCCGGCCGGCGGTGAATTCGTCGGCCCGATGCCGCCGGTGCACCGGCAGCTCGATGCGCTGACCAACGGAATCATGCTGTCGCACACCCAGTGGACCGGGCACCTGTCGGCATTGCTGTCCGAACAGCTGCCGCAGGTGTACCCGGTGCCGTCGACTGCTCGCCGCGGCAAGTACCTGTTGGCCTTCGATGCCCTGGACGGGTCGAGCAATATCGATGTGAACCTGCCGGTGGGGTCGATCTTCAGCATCCTGCGGGCCCCGGATCGGCTGCTCGGATCCGGGGCCGAACCGGGCGCCGCGGATTTCCTGCAGCCGGGGGTGGAACAGGTGTGCGCCGGTTTCACGCTGTACGGGCCGGCCACCATGCTGGTGCTCACCACCGGCAGCGGTGTCGACGGTTTCACCTTGGACCGGGAGATCGGCGCCTTCGTCCTGACCCATCCGCAGATGCGGATCCCGGAGGACACCTCCGGATTCGCGATCAATGCGGCCAACGAACGTTTCTGGGAACCCTCGGTACGCCGCTACGTCAAGGAATGTCTGGACGGAGTCGACGGGCCGCGCGGGCGCGATTTCAACATGCGCTGGGTGGCATCGCTGGTGGCCGACACCTTCCACATCCTCACCCGTGGCGGGGTCTACCTGTATCCCGCCGACATCCGGCCGGACCGGCCACCGGGCCGGGTGGCGTTGCTCTACGGCGCCAACCCGATCGCATTCATCGTCGAACAGGCCGGCGGTGCGGCCGGGACCGGCCATGAGCGGGTGATGCAGGTGCCGCCGGTGCAGGTGCACCAGCGGGTCCCGTTCGTCTTCGGGTCCCGCAACGAAGTGCTGCGTATCGAGCGTTATCACCGGGAACCCGACGACGGACCCGGTTTCGATGCATCGCTGTTCGGTACCCGTTCCCTGTTCCGCCGTGCCGGACACTGACCCAGGAGGCCTCAATGTCGGTCAAGCACCCCGTCGTCGCGATCACCGGGTCCTCGGGCGCGGGCACCACCAGCGTGACCCGCACCTTTCAGGAGATCTTCCGGCGGGAAGGGATCCGGGCCGAGCTGGTGGAGGGCGATTCCTTCCACCGCTACGACCGCGCGGAGATGAAACTCGCCATGGCCGAGGCGGAGACCAACGGTACGGCACCGTTCTCGCATTTCGGGGAGGATGCGAACCTGCTGCCCGAATTGGAGGAACTGTTCCGGGCCTACGGTGAATCCGGAGTGGGACAGGTACGCCGGTACCTGCACGACGAGGACGAAGCGAAACCCTACGGGCAGCCGGCCGGTACTTTCACACCGTGGGAGGAACTCGCTCCCGGTTCGGACCTGCTGTTCTACGAGGGCTTGCACGGGGCGGCGGTCACCGACACCGTGAACATCGCCCGCTACACCGATCTGCTGGTCGGGGTGGTGCCGATCATCAACCTGGAGTGGATCCAGAAGGTGTACCGGGACAAGACCGAACGCGGCTATTCCAGCGAAGCCGTGATCGACACCATCCTGCGCCGGATGCCGGACTATGTGAAGTACATCTGCCCGCAGTTCTCCCGCACCTATGTCAACTTCCAGCGGGTGCCCACCGTGGACACCTCGAATCCGTTCGTCACCCGCTCCATTCCGACGGCCGACGAAAGCTTCGTGGTGATCCGGTTCGCCGACCCGAAGGTGATCGACTTCCCGTATCTGCTGTCGATGCTGCACGATTCGTTCATGTCGCGCACCAACTGCATCGTGGTGCCGGGCGGGAAGATGGAACTGGCGATGCAGTTGATCTTCACCCCGCTGATCCTCCGGCTGATGGACAAACGGCCGAAACGGCCGGTGTGACCTCGGCTCAGGAGGCGTCACCGCTGTTGCGGCGCTGTTCGGCGTCGCGCTGTCGCTGCTCCTCCTGGCGCCGGGCCTCGCGCCGTTGCTGTTCGGCACGTTCCCTCAGACCCCGCAGGAACTCCTCGTCGTCGTCGGGGTCGGCGGCGACGTATCGGCCGGGCCGGTCGTATTCGGCATAGCGGGTGTTCGATGCGGTGCGGGGTGGGCTCACCGGGCGGCCGGCGAACAGCCACAGCAGCGCGCCGACGGTCGGAACCAGGATCACGATCAGCAGCCAGCCCATCTTCGGCAGGTGCCGGATGCCCGCCTCCGGGCAGGTGATGATGTCGACGAGGCAGTACACCCACAGGGCGAGGGTGAGAAAGCCGAATACGGCGTAGGGCATCGAGGCTCCTCTGGCGGCGGGACGATCGGACGGTGCAACGGGCGGAGCCCGGACCACGTCCCCCGCCACGGCTGTCCGGGAGAATACCCGGTCGATGCCGATCTGCCGCGGCGCCCGGGACACTCCGGACGCGCGGTGTGTGCGGCGGGTGCGGTCAGCAGAGCGGCTGGACCGAACCGACGTACTTGCCGTTGAGCAGGCACCAGAGGTTGCGCCACGGCGACATCGGGTCCGGCGCATCGAACGAACCGATCGGGGTCGCGACTGCGGGCATCGGTTCGGGCGCTGCGCCGGCCGGTGCCGCCGTCAGGGCGGGGGCGAGCAGTGCAGCGCAGGCGGCTGCCCCGGCGGCCAGCCGGGTAGTGGCGGTGACGTTACGCATGATGGGCCTCCATCGGCGAAGGTATGAACGGCGCCGAGTATCGTCCGGTACCCGGCTGTGGGCCAGCCGCGAATTCTGGGGGCGGACCGGCACCCGGTCCTGATTCGCGCAGCATCCGCCCTTATCCGCCGGGGGCGATCCAGCATCCGCCGGGGGCGATCCAGCCGTGGCCCGCGTCGACGCGGCGGCGGGCCACGCGAGCAGTCACCTTCCGGGAAAGGAATCGTCGTCGCGCCGTCCCGCCGGTCGCCGGGCGGGACGCACCGGCTCAATCGGGCAGATGCGGAACCGCGAGCCCTTCACCGCGCCGGAGCAGGGTCGCCCGGGTGACGGTGCCGGAGCCGAAGCGGTCGTTCAGATCGTCCAGGGCGGCATCGAGGCCGGGGCCGGGCCTCGGGTCGAAGGGCAGGGTCAGCTGCCGGGGGTCGGCATCGGACAGATTGGTCAATGCCAGCCCGACCAGAGTCAGGCCGCGGTCACCGATCACGGGCCCCGCCTGCTCCAGCAGTCGGCGGGCGGCGCTGCGCAGCACCTCGGTGCGGTCGGTACCGTGCCGCAGCGTCTGCGACCGGGTCGCCCGGCTGTAGTCGGCGAACCGCAGCCGCAGCACGACCGTGCGGGCGATCCGGTCGGCGCGCCGCAGCCGCCGGCACACCCGATCGGTGAGCCCGTCCAGGTAGCTGGCGACCTCCTCGGGCGCGTGCGGTCCGCGGCCGATGGCCCGTTGGGCACCGATGGATCGGCGCCGCCGGCCGGTGTCCACCCGTCGTGGGTCGCGCGCCCAGGCCAGCGCCGAGAGGTGCCGGGCCGCCGCCGGACCGACGATCCCGCGCAGCCGGTCCTCGCCGAGCCGGGCCAGCTGCCCGACCCGGGTGATCCCGTGCTCGTGCAGGCTCGCCGCCGTCACGGTGCCGACACCCCACAGCCGTTCCACCGGCAACGGATGCAGGAACTCCAGTTCGTGATCGGGCTCCACCAGTCGCAGCCCGTCCGGTTTCGCCGCCGCACTGGCAACCTTGGCGAGGAACTTGGTGCGGGCGATACCGACCGAGATCGGCAGCCCGACCTGTCGGCGGACATCGGCGCGCAACTGTTCGGCGATCCCCACCGGCGCACCCCGAATCCGGTACAACCCGCCGACGTCGAGGAATGCCTCGTCCACGGACAGCCCTTCCACGATCGGCGTCGTATCGTGGAACACCTCGAACACCTGCCGGCTGGCCTCGCTGTAGGCCCGCATCCGCGGCGGCACGATGACGGCGTCCGGGCACAGCCGCAGCGCCTGCCCGACATTCATCGGGGTGCGGACCCCGGCCGCCTTCGCCTCGTAGCTCGCCGCCAGCACCACACCGCCGCCCACGAGCACTGGCCGACCCCGAAGTGCCGGCCGGTCCCGCTGCTCCACCGAGGCGTAGAACGAGTCCAGGTCGGCATGCAGGATCGCGGCGCGCGGGCGATCGGAGAGTGCGGACACGAACATATGTTCGCATCGATTGCGGTGTGGTGGGCCGCTCCCATCCTGTTCGACACCGCGCGTCTTTCGGCCTGGTGTGCGGCGACGGGTCCCGGGGTACACAGTTCCCGGCTGTACGGCCTGAATGCCCGGACACCTCGGCGGCCCGCCTGCCGAGCAGCAGCGCTACTCCCGCTTCGCAGCGCCGCGGCCGCCGAGAATCTCCGGCAGGTCTGGGAAGAATTCACGAAGGTGCCGTCACCCCGGACTGTGAACCGAATCGCCGATCGATGGTGTACCCCGGGACATCGGTCGCGGCGGTAGGCGGGTCACCAGTACCGGTGCTGCTTCCCGTCGGTGTCGGCGACGAAGACCACCGCATCGGCACCGTCCAGATCGTCCGAGCGGATCGGGATATGCCCGCGCACGATCGGCTCCCCGGCGTGCACATCCGGGGGGAGGGCGCCGCGCAGCGCCGGTATCGGAAACAAGGTGCGGCGGTCGGTCGCTGCGGTCAACCTGCCTTGCAGTGTGTCGGGGTCGCTGTCCGGGGCGCCGTCGGTCGCGATGAACAGGTAGCGCTCGCCGAGTTCGCCGCTGACGAGCGCACCGGCACTGCACCAGGTCGCGTCGCCGGAGCCGGCCGCCATCCGGGGGCGTGCGCGCTGCAGATGCACATTGTGCGCGAACACCAGCATCGGGCCCCGGTGCTGTTCCCGGGCGGCCAGGGCGAGCAGGTTGTCGGCCATCATCTCGGAACGCAGGTCCAGGAGCATGCCGATCCGGTCCGGCCCGGTCCGGGCCATCGCGGCGTGATAGCGCAGCAGGCCGAGCGCGGTGCGGGCGGACGCGGCCGCACGGTCGTATCCCGCGGGATCGGCCGGCCGATGGCCGGGTGCTGCCCGGCGTAGGGCGCTCACTACGTCGTCCGCGACCACCCGCAGGGCCCGGGCCCGGTCCGAGGCGCCGACCGATGCCGCCGGATCGAACATGGCCGCCGGGTTCGCCCAGTCCGCGTCCGCACCGAGGAGCGCCGCCAGCTCGTCGGCCGATTCCGGCCGCACTGCCGCGGGAAGGTAGGTGATCGCATCGGTCAGGGTCCGTCGCGGACTCGGTGCAGCGGACTGCTCCAGCGGCGCATCGAAACCGTGGAACCGGATCCGGTCCGCGGGAGCACGCCCGGCGTTGTGCGCCCGGAGCCATTCGACCAGGTCACGGTTTCCGGGAACAGCACCGAATCCGTGGCTGAATCCGGTGTCGAGCACTGCGTCGAGATCCGCGGTCGCTCCGGTGACGTAGTCGTCGATGGCGGCTGCCGCGAACAGGTCGGTTTCCAGTGCGATGGAGCGGAATCCACGCCCGGCGAGATGGGCGAGGAGTTCGTTGCGCAACAGCGGGAATGCTGCGACGCCGTGCGTGGGTTCGCCCAGGGCGAGCAGGGCGGGCGGCTCGGGCCGGGCATCGAGGAGTTCGTCGAAAGCGCGGCCCAGTGCCGCCGGGTCGTCGAGTGGCCGGCCGATGCCGGCGAGCGAAGCAGTGGTGGACATGGATACCTCTTTCCGGTGCATCTGCTTCGACCGTATCCTTGAAGAATCGAGTGAAACTTTCACCGGAAAACAGGTGATGACAGCAGCAAAACCCTCAAACAACCGTCGGCTGCTGCGGCCGGTCGACCTGGCCCGCGAGCACGGATTGTCCACCCAGGCGGTGCGCAACTACGACGCGGCGGGCATCCTGCCGCCGGCCGAACGCAGCGCCTCCGGCTATCGGCAGTACACACCCCGGCACGCCCAGGCGCTGCGCACCTTCCTGGCCTTGCGCAGCGGCCACGGGCATCGACAGGCCGCCGCGATCATGCGCGCAGTGCACGAGAGCGAAACGGAGTCGGCGTATCGGCTCATCGACACCGCGCATGCCGAACTGCTCACCGAACGCGAGACCCGCACCGAGATCGCCGCCTCGTTACGTGCGCTGTCGGGTACCGCACCGGCGCCGGTCCGGGGCGGTTCGCTCACCGTCGGGGAACTCGCGCACCGGCTCGGTATCCATCCGGCGACCTTGCGTGCCTGGGAATCCGCGGGCATCCTGCAGCCCGGACGTGATCGCGCGACCGGATACCGCACCTACGGCCCGGACAGCATCCGGGACGCCGAGATCGCCCGCCGCCTACGGCACGGCGGCTACCTGCTGCCCCAGGTCGCGGAGTTCCTCGACGCCCTGCACACGGCAGGCGGCGCAGACGCGCTGGCCGATTTCCTGGCCGCCTGGCACAACCGGCTGGCCGAACGCAGCCGCAGCCTGCTGTCCGGCGCCGCGGCACTCGATGCCTATCTCGGGATGCTGGAACAGCCCTGACACCGGGCCGCCGGGATGCGGCCCGGCGCCGCCCGCAGCTGTCGGAGCGGGTCGCTGGGGTCTCCGGCGACGGAGGGAGCGTTCGAGAATGACTGCGGTCAGGCCGGCTGGGTGTCTGCGTCCGGTGGCGGCGTCCGGCGAGGCGGCGGGATAGGCTCGCCCGGTGACGGACGCGCGGGTACGGCAGCTCATCGACACGGTGGCGTGGGTGCATCTCGACGCCGGGCGGATCCTGTGCGGGCGTCCGCGGGACAAGACGGTGTTCTTCATCCCCGGCGGTAAACGGGAAGGCGCCGAAACCGATCGGCAGACGCTGGTGCGCGAGATCGCCGAGGAACTCGGCGTGACCCTGCACCCGGACACCGCGGCGCACTTCGCCACCTACGAGGCTCCCGCACACCCCGACGGCTCCGGGCCCACGGTGCGAATGGCCTGCTACACCGCCGAGCACACCGGTACCGTGACCGCATGCAGCGAGATCGCGGAAACCGCCTGGTTCGGTTATCACGACCGGAACCGGGTGCCCCCGGTGGATCAGCTGCTGTTCGACGATCTGCAGGCGGCCGGCCTGCTGCACTGAGGTCGCTCGACCGGGCAGCCTACGCGGTACTCGCTGCGCCGCTCGCCCTGAGTCCGGTGCGGGTTCGGCTGTTGCGCGCACAGCACATGCTCGGCGAGCTGATCGACTCCGGCGATCGTGGCCGGGCTCGTGCCGGTGTACACACGATTCTGGGCGTCGGGGTGGGCCTGGCGTCCTGGTTGGTCGCATTTCTCGCAGTGGTCGCGACCGCACGTGGATTCGCCTATCCACTGCTCGCCGCGGGTGACTACGAAACGTCCTGGGGCGGGCCGACCCTCGCCGGCGCCTGGGCCGTACACGCGGTGATCGCGCTGGGCTTGCTGCCGGTCTGGACGATGATCCTGGCCGGGTTCGGCACGGTCCAACTCGGGCTGCTCCGGGTGCTGCTGGGCCGGGACGGACGATGGTGGCCGGTCCCGGTGTCCCTGCTGTGCACCGTGCTCGTGGCGCTGTTCGGCGTCGCCTGGCTGCACCAGGTGTAGTGCGGGCGATCGGTTCAGGTGCCGACCGGAGTACGGGTGGCCCGATCGATCAGATGCTCTACCAGCGTGGTGAGGACCGCTTTGGACGAGTCCCGATCCCGGGCATCGCACAGCATCACCGGGGTGCCCAGGTCGATGTCGAGGGCGTCGCGGACCTCCTCGACGGTGTAGCGGGGTGCACCGTCGAAACAGTTCACCGCGATCAGGAACGGCAGGCCGCGCCGTTCGAAGAAGTCCACCGCCGCGAAGGAATTGCTCAGCCTCCGGGTGTCGGCGATGACGATGGCGCCCAGCGCGCCCCGGGACAGTTCGTCCCAGAGGAACCAGAAGCGGTCCTGGCCGGGTGTGCCGAACAGGTACAGCACCAGGTTCCGGTCGATGGTGACCCGACCGAAGTCCAGCGCGACGGTGGTGGTCGACTTACCTTCCACACCGGACAGATCGTCCACGCCGGTACTGATCTCGGTGATCAGTTCCTCGGTGCGCAGCGGCGCGACCTCGCTGATCGAGGAAACCATGGTGGTCTTGCCGACGCCGAAACCTCCGGCGACGAGCACCTTCACCGAGGCGGCCAGCTGCGGCCCGCCCGGGATATCGGGGTCAGAGTTTTCTAATACCATCCAGCACCGCTCGCAATACGTTCAGATCACCCGGCCCGGCCTCGGTCTGCACCGGAGGCCGGAAGATCAACTGGCCCTCGCCGATCAGATCACCGACGAGGATCTTGGTCACCGCCAGCGGCTGCCGCAACTCTGCCGCCACCTCGGCCACCGACAGGGGAGACCGGCACAGGCGCACGATCTCCCGGTACTCCGGCTCGGCCCGCCGCATCGGCGGGGCCGGCCGCGCGACGACCACCACGGTCAGCATGTCCAGATCATGGGTCGCGCCCATGGTGCGGCCGCGGGTCACCGTATAGGGCCGGACCAGCGGCCCGGCGTCGTCGTCGAACCAGGGGTCACCGATGGGGGTCATCGCGATCCCCGGCCGTTCGATCCGGACTCCATGCGCGGCACGGCTACAGCTCCGCCATGCCCTGCCGCGGTTCGGTGGACAGGTAGGTGCCCACCCGCTGCACGGTCAGGTTCATTTCGTAGGCGACCATGCCGAGATTCGCCGACTCGGCCGCCTGTAGGGCCAGGCAGGCGTTCTCGCCCGCCGATGTGACGAACAGGACCGCACGATCGAGTTCGATCACTGCCTGCCGGACTCCGCCGCCGTCGAACCGGCTGCCGGCGCTGCGCGCCAGACCGTACAGGGTCGAGGACATGGCGGCGAAGTGTTCGGCGTCCTCGCGCGGCATCGCCGTCGACCGGCCGAGCAGCAGGCCGTCGGTGGACAGGACGACCGCATACCGCACACCGGCCAGCCGGTCGACGAGATCGTCGAGCAGCCAATTCAGATCACCTGGGGGAGAAGAGTTCACCTCAGCCTTCCTGTCGGTCCTGGTCGGAATCCGAGATCGGCTTGCGGCCCTGCCGGGTGCCGTTCTCGATGGCGGACATGATGTCACGCGCTTCTTCGGGGGTTCGGGACTGCTGTGGTGCCGCCGCCGACCGGCCGGCCGGTTCGGACAGCTCCGGAGCGAGGTTGGTCTGCCGGTTGCGGCGCGGCAGGGCCGGGCGCCCATCGGTGGTTTGCGCAATCTCGGGTTCCGGCGCAGGCGGTTCCGGTTCCGGTGCGGCCGGCGGGTCGGCCAGCAGGGTGGCGCCGGGGGCTGCGGCCGGTGCGGCATCCAAGGCGTGCGGCAGCCCGCGGCGCAGCGGCCCGGTCATGGCGGGCGGCGGGGTGAACGTGGCCGCACCGTCGGCGATCAGCTGCGCCGGGATCAGCACGATCGCCCGGATCCCGCCGTAGTCGGATTCGGTCAACCGGACCGATACACCGTGTTCGGCCGCCAGCCGGGCGACCACGAACAGGCCGAGCCGGGAATCCGAGGACAGGGCCGCCACCCCGAAATCCGGGGGATCGGCCAGCATCAGGTTGGCGCGGTGCAGTTCGTCGGGCGGCATCCCGACACCCTGGTCGATGATTTCGACGACGACACCCTTGCCGACGACATTGCCGCCGACTTCGACGCGGGACTGCGGTGGGGAGAACGACGTCGCGTTGTCGACGAGTTCGGCCAGCAGATGCACCAGGTCGGCGACGACGGTCCCGACGACGCCGACCTCGGGCAGGCCGGACACCCGGACCCGCGCATAGTCGAGGGTTTCGCCGATGGCGCTGCGGGTGATGTCCATCAGCGGTACCGCATTGCGCCACTGCCGGCCCGGCCGGGCGCCACCGAGAATGATCAGATTCTCGGCGTTTCGGCGTTCCCGGGTGGCCAGGTGGTCCAGCCGGAACAGCGTTTCCAGCAGTGCCGGATCCTCCTCCCGGCGCTCGGCCTCGTCCAGGATCTCGAGCTGCCGGTGCACCACGATCTGGCTGCGGTGGGCGATGTTCAGGAACACCGCCTTGACACCTTCCCGGGTGCGGGCCTCGTCGATGGCCGCATGGGTCGCCGCGCCTGCCGCATGCTCGAATGCCTTGGCCACCTCACCGATCTCGTCTCGGCCGAAGTTCAGTGTCGGTGTCACCGATTCGGCGTCGAGGTGTTCGCCGTCCCGCAGCCGCTGCATGGTGCGCGGCAGCTGGACGTCGGCGAGCTCGAGGGTTTCGCGGCGCAGCCGGACCAGTCGGCGTGCGATCCGGTTGGCCAGCAGTACGGCGATCAGGAACGCCAGCAGGCTGACCGCGGCCACGCCACCGCCGCTGATCGCGGCCGTGCGCGCCGCGACACCGGCACGGTCGGTGGCCAGCCGTTGCACGTAGAGATTGTGTTCGGAATAGGTTTCCAGCAGTGTGCTGTTCAGTTCGGCGGCCGCCGCCTGCCCCTGCGCCACCGTCCCCGGGGTCTCCGGGATCGTCTCGGTGCCGGTCACCGACTCGGTGGTATCGGCGGCGGTGTCCGGGGCGTACTCCCGGACCAGCGCCTGTTCCATCTCGGTGACCTGCTGCCAGGTCGGGGTCGTGGTGATCGCCAGGACCGTGTCACCGCGGTCGCCGGGAAGCTCGGCGGCGACATTGGCCAGTTCGGTGTGGTAGAAGCCGGTCTGAGCAAGGAACTCCGGCAGCCCGACCGCGGTCGGCCCGTCCGCGGCGACCATCGCCGCCGCGAGCGCGTCGCTGCGCGAATGCGCTTCGGCGACGTTGAGCAGGCGTAGCCCCTCGGCGACACCCGAGGCGATGGTGGCGTCGGGGGCGGCCCGCTCGGCGACCTTGGTGCCGCCGATGAACACGTCGAGCAGCGCATTGTAGAAGCGGTAGGCGTCGGGGGCGGGCAGCATCCCGGCGTCGGTGCCGCCCCGGACGTCGGCGAGATGGCTGCTGAGCGTGGCGAATCCGTTCTTGTCGTCACCGATGTCGGTGTCGTCGACGGCGCGGATGTCCTCGGAGATGCGCATCAGGTCGGCGATGGCGGTGTCGAGCCGGCTGCGCGCTCCGGGTAGTTCGGGTGCCACAGTCATGTCACCGGCGAGCCGGCGGAGCGTGAGTTTGCGTTCGTCCTGGACGGATTCGATCAGTTCCCGAGTGTAGGGAACCGCGAGCTGCATCTGCTCGGCCCATGATTCGGCCTTGTCGCTCTGGTGGACGAGGTAGCCGGTTGCTCCCGCGCCGACCACCAGCAGGGTCAGACTCGGAATGAGTGCAATCGCCAGAATCCTGGAACGGACACCGAGTCTTGCCTTGAACATCGCCATAACGTAACGGAATGGTTGCACTTGTGGTGATTCGGGTCTCGGTGAGTGAGATCGGGGTTGCGTCAATACTTCCCGGTGAGCTCACCCCGCCGCCTCGATGCACCGGGCATCCAGGCGGCGGGGGCTCACCAATCCCCTGTCAGGACCCCGATCGTCCGGGCAGGGAGGCTTCCGGCGGCCCTACAGCAACGGATCGGCGCCGGTACGCAGCGGCGGTGCGGCGGCCAGGGCCGCGGCCTCCTCGCCGGTGAGGGAACGGGACCTGAGTACGAACCGCACGCCCTCGGGAGCTTCCAGGGACCCCCGGTCGGCGCCGCCGCGCACGACGTCGACGGTCAGCTGCGCGTTCTTGCAGTGTTCGTACTTCTCGCCGCTGATCCAGAATTCGGTGTGCCAGCTGAGCCGGCCGAGCAGCACATCGGCCCGGTCGGCGTGGAAGTCCCGGATCGGCAGACACGTCGGCGACTTGCTGTCGTCCGACTGATGGAACAGGACGGGCCCGTTCTCGTCGATCAGCCGGCGCAACACGGTCTGGGCGCGTTCGGTGATCTCCACCCGGTGGATCCGGTTCTGCATCAGCACCACCCGCTTTCGGTTCCGGCGTTGCCGACCAGCAGATTCTTCGTTCGCCGGTAGCGGTCCAGCATCGGTGGGTGGTTCCGGGCGTCGATGCCGGAACTCCGGGGCCCGCCGAACGCGGCGTGCGCCGGAAACTTCGGATAACAGTTGGTCCATACTCTGCCTGCCTTGATCGCGCGTCCCAGCCGGTAGGCGCTGGACTCGTCCCGGGTCCAGACGCCGGCCCCCGGGCCGCAGGGGATGTCGTCGGCGATATGCACCGCCTGATCGTCGGTTTCGAACGAGCCGACCGCGATGACCGGGCCGGGGATGGTCTCGTGCATGAAGCGCATCGTGGTGTCGCCGGCCAGGATCGTCGGCTCGACATAGTAACCACCGGGCAGGCCGTCGACCTTGCGTGCTTCCCCTCCGGTGAGCACGCGGGCGCCGGCGGCCCGCCCGGTATCGATGGCGGAAAGGATCGCTTCGTACTGATCGTTGCCGATCTGGGCCCCGATCATGGTGCCGGTGTCCAGGGGGTGTCCGGCCACCAGCGCGGCGGTCCGGTCGACACACCGCTGGAGGAACTCGTCGTGGATGGACTCGTGGATGAGCGCATGCGAAGGACAGCCGCCGGCCTCGCCCTGATTGAAGGCGAATCGGAGGAAGCCGTCGACGGCCCGGTCGAGGAAGTGGTCGTCGGCCGCGGTGACATCGGCGAGGAACACCGCGCAGCTGCGGCCGCCCGGTCCCACCACCGCGTGTGCATCCCGGCCCGCTGCCGGCAGGGCCTCGTGGGCGATGCCGGAGGCGCCGGTGAACACCACGGAAGCCACTCGCGAACTCTCGACCAGCGGCCGGGTGGCCTCCGCGGCGAACCCGTTGACCACGTTGAGGACACCCGGCGGCAGCAGGTCGGCGATGAGCTCCACGACCAGCAGGATCGACACCGGCGTCTGTTCGGCGGGCTTGAGTACCACGCTGTTGCCCGCGGCGAGCGCGGGGGCGAGCTGCCAGGTGGCGCCGAGGATCGGAAAACTCCACGGCGTGACCTGCCCGATCACCCCGAGCGGTGTCCGGCCGGGGTCGGCGGCGGAGTTCCCGCTCGGTTCGTCGGCCAAGGTCGCCGCCACCCGGCGGAAATGCGCGACGGACAACGGCAGGTCGGCGTCGAGGGTTTCCCGCACCGGGCGGCCGTTGTCCCAGGTTTCGGCGACCGCCAGGGGTTCGAGGCTGTTCTCCAGCCGATCCGCGATTTCGCGCAGGATGTCGACGCGTTCGGCGACGGTGGTGGTACCCCAATGCGGAGCCGACAGCCGGGCCGCCTCGACGGCGAGCTCGATATCGGTGGCGGTGGACCGGGCGACGGAGCAGAAGGTTTCGCCGTCGACCGGGGACGGGTTGTCGAAGTAGCGACCCTCGACGGGGGGCAGCCAGTCACCGGCGATGAAGTTGTCGTACCGGGCGGCGAAGCTGACGATGCTGTTCACCGTCCCGGGCTTTGCGTAGATCATGCGCCTCGCTCCTCCACAGACCTTCCGTGGTGGAGCCAACTATCGTCGGGGCACGTTGGTAGGTGGTTGGAAGATCGACCTCGGCGCGGAAACGGCCGGATGTCAGCCGTGTGTGGCGGTGTAGAGCCGGGCCGTCACCACCGCGCGGCGGACATCATCGGCGGGCAGCAGCCGCAGCGCGTGCTCGTGGATCTCGATATCGTCGGTGCGGCGCTGACCGAGGGCGACCGCGTGTTCGGGGCGGTCGCTGGCCAGGACGGCACTGCGGATGCCGACATCGAGATGATCCCGCCATTCTTGGATACCGGGGGTCTGGGAACCGGGGAGCAGCGCGCCCCGGTAGAGCCACAGCGCCGAGGTGAGGTCGCCGCTTTCGATGGCGGCGAGCAGATCCACCGCATCACAGGACATCGGCCCGGTGAGGCGGTAACGGCGGCTGGTGATCTCGCCTCCGGTGGCCCGCCGCAGGTACGACACGTCCGCCTTGATCGTGTTCAGCGAACCGGCGCGGTCGCCGTAGACGGCGGCATGCAGCTGCTCCGGGGTGAACCCGTCCGGTTCCAGGGCCAGCAGCGTGAGGATCTCCAGCTGGCGGGGCGGCAACGGCACCGGTCGGCCGTCCCGCAACAGCCGGGAGGTGCCCAGGCATTCGAGCCGGACACCGGCGGGCGGGACCGGCGCTTCGGCCCGGAGCATCGTCTCCACCGCGGTGACCAGGGCCCGCACCGAGGTCATCACCATCGGATGCGAACGCTCCCAGGTGGACGACATGTCGAGGACGCCGACCTGGCGGCCGTCGGGGCCGTGGATCGGCGCCGAGTAGCAGACCCAGCCGTGCAGTGCGGCGACGAGGTGCTCGGCGGCGAACACGGTGGTGGGCCGGTCGTCGTGCAGCGACAGCGACAGCCCGTTGGTACCCATGTGGTTCTCGCCCCACAGTCCGCCCGGTGCGAAGTTCACCTGCTCGGCCTGCCGGCGCAGGGTGCGTTCGCCCGCGGTCCACAGGATCGCACCGGATTCGTCGCATACCACGGCGAGGTAGCCGGTGTCCTCGGCGATGCTGCGCAACTGTCCGGCGATCTCGGTGACCGGGCGGCGCAACGGTGACGTCGACCAGCGGTCACCGATGTCGTCCAGGCCGGGCGCGGCGTCCAGTCCGGGATCGATGGTGGTCAGGCTGCGCTGCCAGGAGTCGACGACATCGGTGCGCAGCCGGCTGCCGGATTCGGCGGCCTTGCGCCGGGGACGTGGGGTGGCGGTCAGGCGGGCCCATTCGCGTTCGAGCTGGCCTCGATAACGGGTCAGCTCGGCGGGGTCGCCGGGCCCCGGGATTCCCTGCTCGACTCCGCCCACGCTCGCTCCTGGTCGTCACCGTCCCGGCGGCGGGTCGCTGTACCCCGATGGGCCCGGCTGTCAGGACGCGGAATGGTCTGTGGCGCCTATTGTTTACCAGGTCCGCCGCGGCTACGGGAAGCATTCGGCCGGTTGTCGTCCCGGGTTGACGGTCCGTCGCGGGCCACGCCACCCGGCTACTTGTTGAGGAAGATGCCGGCGATATCGGCGTTCTTGATCGGGGTGTCGGCATTGCGCTGTCCCGAGCACAGCAGATCGACCGCGATGATGCCGGCGTCGACTGCGGTGCCGGCCGGCTCGTGATCGAGATTGTTCTGCTGTTTGATGAATTTCGTGATGGTGATCCGCTTGGTATCCGGGTCCTGGGTCACATAGTCGCTGCACGGTGTGTCTCCGCCGCGGTTGAGTACCCGCTCGACCTCTTGGCAGCCGCTCACCAGGACCAGGGCCGCGCATCCGGCCGTCACCATGCCCCAGCGTGCCGTTGCGCGCATCAGTCCTCCTCACTCGGCACCGCGGCAGCCGCCGCGGTCGTGGGCCTCACTCTAACCGGCCGGGCTCCTCGCCCGGTGCGACCAGGGTGGTGAACGCCTGCATGACGGAATCGATGAGCGCGGCCGTATCGGTGCCGCGTTGCGCGCCGAACTTGTCCAGCTTGCCGTCCAGGGTGAGCGCGGCGAGCCCGTGGGCCAGGCTCCACCAGCCGAGGG
Organism: Nocardia sp. KT25-26; assembly: GCF_056627695.1. Lineage (NCBI taxonomy): Bacteria > Bacillati > Actinomycetota > Actinomycetes > Mycobacteriales > Nocardiaceae > Nocardia > Nocardia sp. KT25-26. Next base: position 2,758,646 of record NZ_CM152813.1, read on the forward strand.
CGAGCGTGTCGGTCTGCTCGGCCGGGAGCAGCCCCGCGGCAGCGCATTCGGACACGATCTCGATGAGCTGGTCGAAGGCGGCGTCGCCGGCGGCCTGCGCCGCCGGATGCCGATCGGGTTCGTACAGCTCGGGCCGGAACAGCAGCTGGAAATGGGCGGGGTGGGTCCGGGCGAAGCGGACGTAGGCCTCGGCGGCGGCGGTGAGGGCCGCCGGGGGAGTGGCGGCGCCGGCGCGTGCCGCGGCGAGTTCGCCGGTCAGCAGCCGGAATCCCTGCTCCGAGAGCGCGGCGAACAGGGCGGACCGATCGGCGAAGTGGTGGTACGGCGCGCCGCTGCTGACCCCGGCCTCGCGGGCGACCTTGCGCAGGCTGACCGCCCCGATGCCGGCGGTGTCGATCAGCCGCAGACAGGCCTCCAGCAGCGTCTCGCGGAGGGCGCCGTGGTGGTAGCTACTGCGGGTCATGCCTCCGAGCGTAGGCGAACCGATCGGATCGGCTGTGCCCTGGACAGCGGATCTGATCGGTGTTTAGATTATCTGAGCACTGCTCAGACAGGGCGGCGCGATCGACGATGGGATCACCATGACCACCCGGGTACTTGTCACCGGTGCGACCGGCTTCGTTGCCGGGCACTGCATCCTGGACCTCCTCGATCACGGCTTCGCGGTACGCGGCACCGTCCGCGACGCGACGGCCGGGGAGAGATACGAACACCTGACCTCCGCCGCCCGATCCAGGGGCGGGCAACTCGAAATAGTCTCCGCTGACCTCGGAATCGACGCCGGATGGGACGTTGCGGTGCAGGACTGCGATTACGTCCTGCACGTCGCCTCACCGTTCCCAGCGACACCGCCCGCCCACGAGGACGACCTGATCGGCCCCGCCGTCGACGGCACCCTGCGGGTGCTGCGCGCTGCACACCACGGCGGGGTCCGCCGGGTGGTGCTGACCTCCTCGGTGGCGGCCGTGGCCTACGGCCACCGGACCGACCGGGTCCGGGACGAATCGGACTGGTCGGTCCCCGAACACAGTGCGGCATATCAGAAGAGCAAAACCCTCGCCGAACGGGCGGCCTGGGACTTCATTGCGAGTCTGCCGGCCGGCGCGGGACCGGAACTGGTGGCCGTGAACCCGGGAATGGTGCTCGGCCCGATTCTCACTCCGGCCACCAGCACCTCGCACGAAACCGTGCGACTACTGCTGTCGCGCAGCGTCCCCGGGTCGGTACGGACCGGCTGGGCGCCGGTCGACGTGCGGGACCTCGCGGTGGCGCATCGGCTCGCCATGGCAGCTCCGGATGCGGCGGGCAACCGCTACATCTGTGCGGGAGAAGAACTGTGGATGCCGGACCTGGCGGCCATGCTCGCCGAGGACTACCGGCCCCGGGGCTATCGGGTGCCCACCCGGGTACTGCCGGGATGGCTGGTCCGGGCGATCGCCGTCTTCGACCCGACGGTGCGGCTCACTGTTCCGGTGCTCGGCCGCGCCGAACAGGTCACCGCCGCCAAGGCGCGCACCGAACTCGGCTGGCAGATGCGCCCGCTCCGGGAGACGGTGCGTGACACCGCGGACAGCCTGATCGATCACGGGGTCGTCGCCGCATCCGGACGGTGACCTGCACCGACGTCAGAGTCAGCCGGCCTCGTCGTCGGTGGCGGCGCCGGCTTTCGGGGCAGGGGCGTTCGGCGCCGCGCGCGCCACTGGCTGCACCGTCACCAGCTGGGGGTCCCGGCGTAGCGCCCGGACCAGCGACCACATCATGAAGAACGCGAGGATGTGGAACGGCAGCCCGGCGATCGTGATCACTTCCCGGAGCGCTTCCAGCCCACTGGATCCGGTGGTCGCGGCCAGCAGGGTGCCACCGACGACGCCTTCGAGGATCCCCCAGAACACGCGCTGCCGGACCGGGGTCCCGGTCTCCTGTTCACCGGAGCACAGCATATCGATGACCAGGGACGCCGAGTCGGAGGACGTGGTGAAGAAGATGACCACCACGAGCACGGCGAACGCGATGGTGAAGGTCGACAGCGGATAGTTCTCCAGGAACGCGAACATGGCGAACGGCGCCCCGCCGCCGGTCTCCATCTCCTCGACGAGCCCGCCGGCACCGTTGATCTCGATATCGATGGCCGACAACCCGAAGATGGCGAACCAAACCACCGTGAACGCGGTGGGAGCGGCCAGGACCCCGAGGACGAACTCGCGAATGGTCCGGCCCTTGGAGATACGGGCGACGAAGATGCCGACGAACGGCGCCCAGGTGATAGTCCAGGCCCAATAGAACACCGTCCAATCGCCCTGCCAGCCCCAGCTGCGGTTCTCCAGCAGATCGGCATAGCTGTCGTTCCACAGCGAGAGGTTGATCAGCTCACCGGCGTAGTTGCCGAACGTCTCGAAGATGCCGCGGGCGAGGAACAGCGTCGACCCGGCCACGAAGATGAACAGCATCAGCCCGATCGCCATGACGATGTTCGCGTTCGAGAGGCGTTTGACGCCCTTGTCCAGACCGGCCACGATCGAGGCGATCGCAATCGTGGTGACCACGGCGATGATCGCCAGCTGCTGGGGTTTGCCGACTCCGATCGAATCGCTGAGATAGTGCAGCCCGCTGTTGATCTGCAGGGTGCCCAGGCCGATGGAGGTGGCCACGCCGAACAGCGTGCCGAGGACGGCGAGCACATCGATCGTCTTGCCGATCGGGCCGTAGATCCGGTCGCCGAGCAGCGGTTCGAAGGCCGAACTCATCCGCATCGGCAGGCCGCGCCGGTAGATGAAGTACGCGAAGGCGAGGGCGGGCAGGCAGAAGATCGCCCAGGTGTGCAGGCCGAGGTGATACAGCGAGAACGCCATGGCGTCGTCGGCGGCTGCGACGGACTCGGGTTCCACCCCGGGCCGGGGCGGGTTGCCGAAGTGCGAGATCGGTTCGGCCACGCCCCAGAACATCAGGACGGTGCCGATCCCGGCTGCGAACAGCATCCCGAACCAGGACAGGTTGCTGTATTCCGGTGTCGAGTCCGGCGGCCCCAGCCGGATGTGACCGTACTTGCTGATCGCCACCCACAGCAGGAACAGCAGCATGGCGGTGACGCTGGCGATGAAGAACCAGCTCAGGTTGCTGACGATCCAGTCCTTGACGGCCTTGGACCCGTCGTTGAGCGGTTCGGTGAAGACGATCGCCGTGAAGACGAACAGTGCCGTGACCCCGGCCGAACCGAAGAAGATGTACGGATCGGTGCGTAACCCGAACCCGGTGTAGACACGTTGCTTTCGTGGATCTCGACCCGTTGTGGCCACAGTGTGCTCCTCGGTCCGGATTCGCCGACGTGCCGATCATGGTGACACGGCTCTCAGGTATACCGCAGGGTCCGGCCGATTTTCGTAACTGCGCCGAAACGGCAGGTCGAGTTTCCGGCGTCGGGGCCAGCCGGTCAGCTCCATTCCTGTCGCTGCAGGTCGAGGATGATCGGGTGCATCAGAGTGGAGACCTCGGGGTCGTCGCGCCGGCGGTCCACCGGAAACACTTGCGCGGCGGCCAGGGTCGCCTCGTCCAGGAAGCGCAGCGGCGCGGGCGCCCGCAGCCGCGGCGCGGGGGCGGAGTCGTGGGCGGCGAGGACGAATCCCCAATCGCCGAAGCTCGGCACATCGACGTGATAGGGGGTGGTCGCCAGCCCCGCCGCGCGGACGGTGGCATCGATGGTCCAGAACGAGCGCGGCGCGAAGAACGGTGACCCGGATTGCACGACCATCAGGCCGTCCGGCGCGAGCACCTGGGCGGTCATCGCGTAGAACTCCTCGGAATAGAGCTTGGCCACGGAAGTCTGATCGGGATCGGGCAGATCCACGACAATCGCATCGAAGAGCCCGGGTGCGGTGCGCAGCCAGCCGAACGCATCGGCGGTCACCACCCGGACCCGGGGGTCCTCGAAGGCTCCCCGGTTGAGCTCGGTGAGCCGGTCGTCGGTGCGGGCCAGCCGGATCATCTCCGGATCGAGTTCGACCAGCGTCACCTCGGCGACATCGGGGTAGCGCAGGATCTCCCGAAGCGCCAGCCCGTCACCACCGCCGAGCACCAGCACCCGCCGATGCGGCCCGGACAGGGCAGGGTGCACCAGGGACTCGTGGTAGCGGTACTCGTCGACCGAGGAGAACTGCAGGCCGCCGTTGAGGAACAGCCGGGTGTCGGGTGTTCCGAACGGCGACACCGATTCCGTGAGCACGATCTGCTGATAGGGCGTCTGCTCGCGCAGCACGATCGGATAGGCGAACAGTTCCTGCTGGGCGGTGGCCTCGAATCGGTCGGCGTAGACGTAGCTGCCGGTCAGCACCACCGCGACCGCGACGGTGATGCCGGTGAGGCTCCACCGGGCGGGGCGGGCGAGATCGGCGCGGAACACCACGAAGGCGAGGGTGAGTCCGGCGACGGCATTCACCACGCCGACGATCAGGCTGCCGCGGATCTGCCCGAACATCGGCAGCAGCAGGAACGGAAAGGCCAGGCCACCGAGCAGTGCGCCGACATAGTCGGCGGCGAACAGGTCGGCGACGGCAGTACTGGCCTCCTGCCGCCGGATCCGCTGCAGCAGCTCCATCAGCAGCGGGATCTCGGCGCCGACCAGGACGCCGATCACGGTGGCGGTGCAGACCAGAGCCACCGTGTAGAGGTCCAGCCAGGCGTAGGCGGCGTAGAGGCCGAGGACGGACAGTCCGCCGATAGTCGCGAGCGCCAGCTCCACGGCAACGAAAGCAGCGGCCGCATGGGCGCGCAGCGGTTTGGCGGCCAGTGCGCCGAGTCCCATGGCACACACCATCACGCTTAGCGTGATCGAGGCCTGCGCCGCCGTATCGCCGATCAGATAGCTGCCCAGGGTGACCAGGGACAGCTCGTAGACCAGTCCGCAGGCGGCGCAGACGAAGACCGTGGCCAGCAGCCCGGCCCGGGCGAGCCGGTGCTGCGGCATCAGGTCAGGGCGGCAGCGATCACCAGCGCGATGCCGAGGTGCACGGCCGCGCTCACCCAGACCGCCGGGTGCAGTTCGTGCTGCGCGACGACCTCGCCGAAGTCGCCGGGGGTCAGCTTGTCCAGGATCCAGAACGCCACCGCCATCGCGAGCAGCCCGACGAGACCGTAGAGCAGGCTGGACAGCAGGGCCTCGCCGATCGCGCCCTGCGACGACCAGACGGCGGTGGCGACGATGATGCCGACCCCCAGCAGGTTCGAGGACACCAGCAGGGCGGCGTTGCGGTTACGTTCCACCCACACCTGGGTGCGCAGATCGCCGGGGGTGAGCAGATCGACCAGTCCGAATCCGAGCACCATCAGCGCGATGCCCAGGACCGAGTAGGCGAGCGATGCGCCCACGCTGGGTGCGATGTCGGCGAGCATGTGTTGATTTCCTCCTGTGCTGTGCGGGCCGTCGGCCCTCCAGGGCTGTGCCGGCGCTGCCGCCGGGCCGGGTTGTCTATTTGCCGCCGCCGTCGCTGCCGCCACCGCGGAAGCCGCCGGACGGGGATCCGCTCGACCAGCCGAACGTGCTGACATGGCTGCGGTGGCGGCGGATGCCGGTGCGATAGTCGTCGATCAGGATGAGCGAACCACCGTTGTGCGGGCTGATCGCGACGATGTCGTTGCGGTAGCGCAGGAAGTACCGGCCGTCGGAACTGCGGCGGTTCTTCGGGCGAACCGCTCTTGCGATGTTCGCCGAGATGCGGGCAGGCGGCGCTGTTGCGGTGTACGCGAGCCCGCCACCGGTCTGATCGAGTACCGCCGCCCTGGTGTAGTGGTCGGCGATGTAGGTGCGCGGCGAGGTGCTGAACAGCCGCGCCACCACCATCATCGCCAGTACCACGGCGACGATCGTCGCGACGATCCCGACTGCGACCCAAACTGCCCGACTCATCCTCATCCTGTGTTGCTCGAGCCGCCGGTCAGGCGGGCGCCTGCGGGTAGATCATGACGGAGTGCCGGTCGACGGGCCGGCCGAGCGCGACCTCCATGCGGCCGGATCCGAAGTCCTCGTAGGACAGTGCGGTGCCGTTCGGACCGGTGTAGTCGGTGTAGCCGAGCACGCCGCTGGGGGCCAGCCCGGTGGTCGCCTCACTGACGAACCGGGCGTTGCCCTGCTCCTCGAGCCGGTAGGTGACACCGGCGTAGTGGAGTTCGGGGGCGCCGGGCGGGGGAGCGTCGGTGACGGGGGAGAAGAGCTGCATCTCGAGATCGGGGTCGAATTCCACCGACAGCCACTGCTGGATGCCGGTGCCGGTGTCGAGCAGGTGCTCCGCCCACCGGTAGCCGCCTTCGTCCAGCCGCAGGGTGCCGCGCACGGTGTAGCTCTGCCCGAAGATGTCGACGATGTCGCCGGCCTTCAACGCGCCGGGGTCACCGCGCAGCACATTGGTGTCGTGCCCGGCGAACGGGTCCACCGGCTGCGCCGGACCGGCCGGGGCGCCCTGCTGTTTGTCCTTGCGGGACAGCCGGATCACCATGACGAGTGCCACCACGGCGACTGCGATCGCCACCAGCAGCAGAATGATCAACAGTGCGGTCAACTTGGTCCATCCCCTCCCGACGAGTGCTCGCGGGACTCTAACACCGAGCCCGATGCGACGCCCTTCGAGGAGGCGGTGTCACCGGTCCGGATGCGGGATCGGTGGCTGCCGTTCCCGCTCGGTCCTGCGCTGGAAGGCGACCGCGTAGATCGTGCAGAGCAGGGCGGTGAGATGGCCCGCGAACCCGGCGACGACCGTGAATCCGGTCGCGGTCGTCACGCCGGCTGCCAGCAGGTCGCCGAGGAAGTAGCCGAACCAGGCGGCGATCAGCCCGAGGACCAGGCTGCGGCCGACCGGGGCGGGCCGGATCATCAGGACCGCGGGCACGCCCAGCAGCCCGATCGCCGTGACCGAGACCAGAGGCGTGAGCATGCTCCTGATGGTGCCGGACGCCGGCGCCGTCCACATCGGGGAAATACCCCGGGACGACCCTGATCCGCGGCGCCGACGCCGTTACGAGTCGAGGCGGGCCGACAGGGTCTTCGGGGCGATGCATCGATAGGCCTCGGTGACGATCTCGGCGATCTCGGTCCAGTCCGGCGACACATCCAGATACACCCCGAGCCAGCCCCGGTGGCCCACGTACGGCGGCCGGAAGAATCGCTCGGGTTCGGCCGCGACCATCGCCTCCTGGGCGCCGGGCGGTGCAGCGCACCAGAATGCGAGCCGGTCGTCGTGGTGGCGGTCGGCGAACATCACGAAGGTCCTGCGGTCGCGGACGAACCAGGTCGGTTCACCGTGACTCAGTCGCTCGGTGGTCTCCGGCAACGCCGTGCACAGCGCCCGCAACCGGGCCAGGGCATCCTCGGGCATATCGGCCAGCCTAGGGCCGGATCACCGGTGGCCGGACCGGATCAGCGGGCGCCGCCGTTGACGTACAGGGTCTGTCCACTGATGTAGGACGCATCGTCGCTGGCGAGGAAGGCGATGGCGGCGGCGACCTCTTCCGGTTGCCCGACGCGGCGCAACGGCGTCGCCTCGGCGACCTCGGCCTGATGCCGGGCCGCGGTGGTGCCGATCCGCTCGGCGGTCGCGGCGGTCATGGCGGTGGCGATATAGCCGGGCGCGACCGCATTCACGGTGATGTTGTACGGCCCCAGTTCGATGGCGAGCGTGGCGGTGAGGCCCTGGACACCGGCCTTGGCGGCGGCGTAGTTCGCCTGGCCGCGGCTGCCCAGCGCGGATCGGCTGGACAGCGAGACGATCCGGCCGTATCGCTGGGCGACCATATGCTTCTGTGCTATCTGGGTGCAGTGGTACACGCCGGTGAGGTTGACCGTGAGCACCGCGTTCCAGTCGTCCTCGTCGAGTCGGAAGAACAGGTCGTCGCGGGTGATACCGGCATTGTTCACCAGGATCTGTGGCGCACCGAGGTCGGTGGCCAGTGCATCGAAGGCCTCCTGCACCGAGGAGCGGTACCCGACATCGCAGGTGTAGCCGCGGGCCGTGCCACCGGCCGCGGCGATCCGAGCGACGGTATCGGCCGGTTCGTGCCGGTCGAGGACGGCGACTGCGGCGCCTTCGTTCGCCAGCCGCAGCGCAGTCGCCGCACCGATGCCCTGTGCGGCGCCGGTGACGACGGCGACCTTGCCGGTGAATCGACTCATCGGGCCTTCTCCTCCGCGAGGGTCGGGGCGCCGGCCATGATCGCGCGGAACCGGCGCGGGAAGTCGAGCAGATCGGGCAGCACCGTATCGGCGCCGGCTTCGAGTAGTCCCTTCGCATCGTAGGGGCCGGTGGTCACGCCGAGCGCAGGTACGCCCGCGGCGCGCGCGCCGCGCATATCGCCGGCATGGTCGCCGACGAACAGGTGCGCGCCTTCGGTACGCAGTACCTCGGACTTCCCGGTCGCCCACAGATCGCCGGCCAGGTGGTCGACCTGCCAGCCCAGATGGTCGAGATGCAGCCGCGCGTGCGGTTCGTACTTGCCGGTCACCACCAGGACCCGTCCACCGGCCGCGCGGACGGCGGCCAGTGCGGCCGCGGCGCCCGGTAGCGCGCCGATCCGCGGGACGACCCCGGGGTAGATCTGCCGGTACCGGGTGACCAGGTCCGGGACCAGCCGTTCGGTTGCCCCGGCCCGGACGAGCAGGGTGGCCAGCGGCGGGCCCAGATGCGCGGCGAACGTGGCACCGTCGAGGGGCAGGTCGAACTCGCTGCCCAGGCGATCGATTGCCGCGGCGACACCCGGACGCGAGTCGATGAGGGTCATGTCGAGATCGAATCCCACGGTCCAGGTCATGCCGCCGAGCCTATCCGCCGGCGGCGCGCGATCCGATCGTCGATCGGGCTCGCCTCCGACCGTCGGCGTGACGGAATCGCAATTCGACCGTGATTCACGTGGAACCCCGGATGCAGTCTGTGCCGGTTGTCCGATCCGGCAGGTCGAGTCGTTGCGCAGCGCGTGCCGAGCAGATGCACGCGGCGTCGGCGCATCATGGTTCGGTGGCGGTGGAACGCCTGCTCACCGCCTTGATTCGGTTGTTCATCGGACAGCTTGCCGGCAGGGTCCGCTCGGGTGGCATTCGATGCATATCGGCATCGAGTGCCATCTTCGCGGTGCCGGTAGCGCGATCGGCGGTCCACGGACGAGCTGCGTGGATGTGTTCCGTCGATATCGGAAGGATCGGCCATCGGGTTCGGGGTGGCACCCGGTCGGGGCGTCGCGGCGGTTGTCGGGACAAGAGACGGCAACTAGACGTAACTAGCCGAAACACGTAACCTCGATGCAGGCCCGGGCGACGGTGCGCGGGCGGCGACCAGACGAAACGAGTTTCCTCAATGACGCGGCATGTCGACGTACTGATCATCGGCGCGGGCCTGTCCGGAATCGGCACGGCCTGCCACCTCACGCGCGAGCAGACCGGGCGCAGCTATGCCATCCTGGAGCGGCGCGAGAACATCGGCGGTACCTGGGATCTGTTCAAATATCCGGGGATCCGCTCCGACTCCGACATGCTGACCTTCGGGTTCGGCTTCCGGCCGTGGGTCGGTACCAAGGTGCTGGCGGACGGTCCGAACATCCGCCGGTACGTCGAGGAGACCGCGAAGGAATACGGCGTCACCGAGCACATCCACTTCGGCCGCAAGATGGTCAAGGCCTCCTACGACAGCGAGGCCGCCCGGTGGACCATCGAGGCCCTGGTCGAGGCGACCGGCGAGACCGAGATCTGGACCGCCGATTTCCTCGTCGGCGCTACCGGCTACTACAACTACGACCGGGGGTTCCGTCCCGAATTCGCCGGTGAGAGCGACTTCCGCGGGCAGATCGTGCACCCGCAGCACTGGCCCGAGGACCTGGACTACCGCGGCAAGAAGGTCGTCGTCATCGGCTCCGGCGCCACCGCGATCACCCTGATCCCGTCCATGGCCGACGACGTCGAGCACATCACCATGCTGCAGCGCTCGCCCACCTACATCCAGGCGCTGCCGGCCGACGACCCGGTCGCGGTCGGCTTCAAGAAGACCCGGGTGCCGGACCGGATCGCCTACAAACTCGGCCGGGCCCGCAACATCGCCCTGCAGCGGGCCAGCTTCCAGCTCTCCCGGACCAACCCGGAGCTGTCCAAGAAGCTGCTGCTGGCCCAGGTGCGCCTGCAGGTCGGCAGCGGTGTCGACATGAAGCACTTCACGCCGCGCTACAACCCGTGGGATCAGCGCCTGTGCGTGGTCCCCAACGGTGACCTCTTCAAGGCGATCAAGAGCGGGAAGGCCTCGATCGTCACCGACCGGATCGAGCGATTCACCCCCGGTGGTATCCGCCTGGAGTCGGGGGAGGAGCTGGAGGCCGACATCATCGTCACCGCCACCGGCCTGAACGTGCAGATATTCGGCGGCGCCGAGCTGGAGATCGACGGTGAGCCGCAGCGGTTCCGGGACTCCGTCGCCTACAAGGGCGTACTGTTCTCCGGCCTGCCGAACATGATGATGATCATCGGCTACACCAACGCCTCCTGGACGCTGAAGGCCGACCTCGCGGCGCAGTACTTCTGCCGCGTGCTCAACCTGATGCGGGACCGCGGCTACACCGAGTTCAAGGTGGAAGCCCGGCCCGAGGACATCGCCGAGGAATCGCTGATGGGTGGTGCGCTCACCTCCGGCTACATCCAGCGCGGCGACGACGAGATGCCCCGGCAGGGTGTGCGGGGCGCCTGGAAGGCGATCAACAACTACTACCGGGATCGCAACCTGCTGCAGAAGGAAGAGCTCGAGGACGGCATCCTGCAGCTCCGCAAGACCGGGACCGCCGCCCGGCCCGGTACGAAGGCCGCCGCCGGCGCCTGAGTCCTCCGACTCGATCTGCCCCGTGGAAACGCCGCTTCCGCGGGGCAGATTCGTGTGCGGGCGCAATTCCCGTACTATCGCGAACACGTTAGGCACCGCCCAGGGGAGACGAAGGAGGACGGTGTGGTTCTCGCCGATCGGCGACCGATGACCGCGGCCCTGCGAGTGTGGGGGCGCCGATGAATGGCGCACCCGGAATCGAGGTCCGCAGCATCGCTCTGCCGGATGCCGCGGTGGCGGGAACTCCGCCGCCGTGCCCGGCCTGCGGTACGTCCGAAGCCGACGCCGCCGGACTGTGCGTGTCCTGCGGTGTTCCGCGGCCGGCGCCGGACCGGTTCGAAGCCGATCTCACCGGCATCTGCGTGCTGACCGACCGCGGAATCGCACACGAGTTCAACGAGGACGCGGTCGCGGCTGCGGCGCTGGACGATCTCGGCGTGCGGGTGCTGGTGGTCAGCGACGGGGTGTCCACCTCCCGAGATCCCCAGGCGGCGTCGGGTGCGGCCGTCCGGGCCGGGATCGATGCGACGGTGGCAGCGGTGTCGGCGGGGCGGCCCCCGGCCGAATCGGTGATGGCCGGGTTGGCCGCGGCGGCGGAAGCGGTGCGCGCCGCCGCCGGCGGCGCCACCGAGAACGCGCCGTCCTGCACCTATGTCGGCGCGGTGGTGCGCACCGTCCCGGAGGGGACCGAGATCACTGTCGCCGGTGTCGGCGACAGCCGGGCCTATTGGCTGGCCGGTGGTGCCTCGGCGGACCCGTCCGACCAGTTGACCGTGGACGACTCCTGGGCGCAGGCGCTCGTCGATGCGGGCGCCATGGATGCCGAGGCAGCGATGCGCGACCCGCGCGCCCATACGCTGCTGCGCTGGCTGGGTGCCGACAGCAGCGACACCCCGTGGTCGGAGTCGTGCCTGCGCAGCTACACCGTGCGCGGGCCGGGCACGGTCCTGGTGTGCAGTGACGGGCTGTGGAACTATCTGCCCGCCGCGACGGCGCTGGCCGACCGGATTCCGGGCCTGCCGGCGGACGAGGCGGCCCGGGTGCTCGCCGGGTACGCCCTGCAGCGCGGCGGCAGCGACAACATCACGGTCGCACTCGCACCCGTCGAACTATAGACATTAATGTTCGTGGGTGGTTAGGGTCTCGGCATGACGACGTTCGACGGAAAGACCTGCCTGATCACCGGGGCAGCGAGCGGACTCGGCCGGGCCACCGCCTTCGCCGCGGCGGCCGAAGGTGCCGCGCTGGTACTGACCGACATCGATGACGACGCCCTGCAGCAGACGGCGGCCGAACTCCGGACGTCGGGTGCCACCGTGCACCTGGCCGAGGCCGCCGATGTCGCCGACTACAGCTCCGTGGTCGGGCTCGCCGCTCGCACCCACGAGCAGCTGGGACATGTCGACATCGTGATGAACGTCGCCGGTATCGCCACCTGGGGGACCGTCGACAAACTCAGCCATCAGCAGTGGCGGCGCACCGTCGACATCAACCTGATGGGCCCCATCCATGTGATCGAGCAGTTCATCCCGCCGATGATCGCGGCCGGCCGAGGCGGCCACCTGGTGAACGTCTCCTCGGCGGCCGGACTGTTCGGCCTGCCCTGGCACGCCCCCTACAGCGCCACCAAATTCGGGCTGCGCGGGGTGTCCGAGGTACTGCGCTTCGATCTGCGCCGGCACGGAATCCGGGTCAGCCTGGTCTGCCCGGGTGCGATGGCGACACCCATGGTCGACCGCCTCGACATCGCCGGTGTCGACCGATCGTCCGCCGCCGTACAGCGGGCCACCGGCCTGTTCCTGCGGCATGCGGTCACACCCGAGAAAGCGGCCCGGGCGGTCGTGAAAGGGGTCCGTCGCAACCGGTACTGGGTCTACACCTCGCCCGATATCCGGTTCGGTCACTGGGGCCAGCGCTACTTCCCGTTCGGCTACAACCTCGCCATGCGCGGCATGAACTACGCAATGACGCGCTACGTCGCCAAGGCGGAGCGGGAACCAGCGGGCTGACCGGCCACCAGATCCGACGGATCGGTGTTCGCCCCGCACAGCACCACGCAGACACGCTCACCCTGCTCCGGCCGATAGGCCGGCGCACCGGCGCCGATATCGAGGACCGCGGCCGCGGCGGTCGCCGCACCGTGCTCGACCGCCAGGCGGTAGTGATCCCAGAGCCACTGCCGGGCGGCGACGATCTGTTCGTCCGACACCAGCACCGACCGGCAGGCCGGATGCCGTGCCGCGGCCACCGCCATCTCCGACACCCGCGTCGCACCGAGCGAGTCCGCGGCCACCGAGTCGATCGGCACCGGAACCGGTTTCCCGGCGGCCAGCGCGGCATCGAGAGCCCGGCAACCGGCCGGTTCGACAGCGACGGTCCGCAGCCCGGCGGCGGCCGCGTCGGTCGCCACCCCGGTGAACAGCCCACCGCCACCCACCGACACCACCACCGTGTCGAGTTCGGGGACCGCGTGCCGGAGTTCCTCGCACAATGTCCCGGCACCCGCGGCGATCAGCGGATGGTCGTAGGCGTGCGAGACCAGCGCGCCGCTCTCGGCGGCGAACTCGTGACAGGCACGTGCCGCATCCTGGTACTCCCGGCCGGTCAGTACGACATCGGCGCCGTATTCGCGCAGTCGGTGCACCTTGACGGCCGGTGCAGTCTCGGGCAGGAACACCGTGGCAGCGGCCCCGGCTCCGGTGGCCGCCCAGGCACAGGCCAGCCCGGCATTGCCACCGGAGGCGATGGTCACCCCGGCGGTGGGCAGCGACCCGGCCTCGCCGTGGGCGCGCACGAAATTCTGTGCACCGCGTGCCTTGAAGCTGCCGGTGTACTGCAGGAATTCCGATCCGAACCACAGGTCCGGCAGCGGCGGACCGGCCGGTATCGCCGTGACGGGGCGGATATGGCCCGAGATGCGGGCCGCAGCCGCACGGATCTCGTCCAACGGCAGACTCATCACACATCTCCTTCCGATCATCCGACTCTGCCAGATGTGATCGAGCAGGCGTGATCGAGCAGCCAGGTGCGATCGAGCGCGCAGATGTACGCACATCCGGTTTCGTCGGCGCCGAAACGGGTATGCGTCGTTGAGTCGGAGAATTCGACGCCGCTGGTGGCAGGGAGGCCGGAATGACGGATCGACGACGGTGGCCGGCCGGTGCCTCCGTGGCCGCCGCCACCCGGGTGACCACCGATCATCGCACCATCCGCCGCTGGGCTGAGCGGCGCGGTGCCCGTCCGGCGACCCTCGCCGGCAGTGAGGACACCGGATACGTGGGCGTGCTGCGGCTGCATCTGCCCGGCTACGGGGGAGCGGTGCTGCGGTCGATCGGCTGGGAGGAATGGTTCGCGGCATTCGATGCCCGTGGTCTGTCCTTCCGGTACCAGGAACGGCGTCCGGACGGAACGCGCAGTAACTACAACCGCCTGGAGGAACGGGCCCTGAATCCCCGGTGACCTGGCCGCCGCACGTTTGACCGGCTGTCGAGTGGGTAACCCGAACCGGGAAGAGTTGCTCGAATGCGGACCGTCGCGTCGGAATGGGGATGCGATTCTCCGCGATGGCTTCGTCGCAGTGCAGCTTCGTCGAAGTGCAAGGGATGAAGGAATGAGCGCGAGCCTGCTGATCGTTGACCAGGACGACCGGGCGCGAGGTGATCTCCGCCTCGCCATGGAGGACGCCGGCTACGACGTAGCGGTGGCCGGAGAGACCGCAGACGCACTCACCCGGCTGCGGAACGCGACCGTTCCCGATCTGATGATCGTCGATCTCATGCGCGGGCCCACCGACGGCTTCGACTGCATCCGGGAGATCCGCCGCGACTACGACATGCCGATCATGGTGATCAGCACCCGCGACGACACCCACGATGTGGTGGCGGCGCTCGAGGCCGGTGCCGACGACTTCGTCACGAAACCGTTCGCCGTGCAGGAAGTGGCCGCCCGGATGCGGGCCCTGCAACGGCGTACCCGGACCGCGGACCGGGAACCCCCGATGGAAGTGGTGCTGGACACCGACCCGGCCGGACCGCTGATCCTGGCCGCGGACTCCGGTGCGGTCCGTCGCGGCGACGATGAGATCCACCTCACTCGTACCGAATTCCTGCTGTTGTGTGAACTCGCCGAACATCCCGGCCGAGTGCTCGCCCGCGGCTTGTTGCTGGACCGGATCTGGGATCCGGGATTCTACGGCGACGAGCGCATCGTCGACGTCCATATCCGCAGGTTGCGGACGAAAATCGAGCGCGACCCGAGCGACCCGAAGGTGGTCGTGACTGTGCGCGGATTGGGTTACCGGCTCGACGTCCAACGCTGATCAACAACCGCAACATGGGGCAAGCGACTGTCACACAACCGCAAAGTAGTCGACAGCATCAGCTCAAACTCGCTCCGACAGCCTGGTTTAGTAACTACTGTCCACGCTTGGAGATGTATGGCTCAGCCAACAACGTCTACCGACCCGACCGACCCGGCGTCACCGACGACGATCCACCTGCGCCCGCCCACCCTGGACGACGCTGCGCACATCTGGCGGATCGCTGCCGACTCGAAGGTGCTCGACACCAACCCGAGCTACGCCTACCTGCTGTGGTGCCGGGACTTCGCCGCGACCACCCTGGTCGCCGAAGCCGACGGACAGGTCGTCGGCTACACCATCGGCTACCTGCGCCCGCAGGCACCGAACACGCTGTTCATCTGGCAGATCGCCGTCGATGACACCTACCGCGGCCACGGCATCGCCGCCAAGCTGCTGCACGCGCTGCTCGACGAGCTCGCGGCCCGCGGGGTGAACACCCTCGAGACGACGATCACTGCCGACAATCTCGCCTCCCAGGCGTTGTTCGCCTCCGTGGCGCGCCGGCGCGCAGCCGAGCTCACCCGCTCCGCGCTGTTCGAAGCCGCGCACTTCCCGGACGGGCACGACGCCGAGGAGCTCTACGTCATCACCCCTACCGATCAGGAGGATCGACGATGATCACCGCCAACACCACCGTCTTCGAGGAACTCGAGTCGAACGTCCGCGGCTACTGCCGTGGCTGGCCGACCGTGTTCGACACCGCGGAAGGCGCCTGGCTGCGCGATGAGGACGGACGTGACTACCTGGATTTCTTCGCCGGCGCGGGCTCGCTGAACTACGGGCACAACAACCCGCTGCTGAAGAAGCCGCTGATCGACTACATCTCCCGCAACGGCATCACGCACGGCCTGGACATGTCCACCGTCGCCAAGCGTGAGCTGCTGGAGACCGTCCGCGACACCCTGCTCGCCCCGCGCGGGCTGGACTACAAGGTGCAGTTCCCCGGGCCGACCGGCGCGAACGCCGTCGAGGCCGCCCTGAAGCTGGCCCGTAAGGTCACCGGCCGCAAGGGCATCGTCAGCTTTACCAACGGCTTCCACGGCATGACCCTGGGCGCCCTCTCGGTCACCGGTAACGCCGCCAAGCGCGCGGGTGCCGGTGTGCCGCTGGCCCATGCCACCCCGATGCCCTACGACGGCTACTTCGGCAACACCACCGACGACTTCGTGTGGATGGAGCGCGTCCTCGACGACACCTCCTCCGGTATCGACCGTCCGGCGGCCGTGATCGTCGAGACCGTGCAGGGCGAGGGCGGTGTCAACCTGGCCCGTCCCGAATGGCTGCGGCACCTGGCCGCCCTGTGTGAGGCGCGCGGCATCCTGCTGATCGTCGACGACATCCAAATGGGCTGCGGCCGCACCGGCCCGTTCTTCTCCTTCGAGGCGGCCGGGATCACCCCCGACATCGTCACCGTGTCCAAGTCGATCAGCGGCTACGGCCTGCCGCTCGCACTGGTGATGTTCAAGCCGGAACACGACCAGTGGAACCCGGGTGAGCACAACGGCACCTTCCGCGGGAACAACCCGGCCTTTGTCACCGCCACCGCCGCTCTGCGAGAATATTGGTCGGACGACACCCTCGCCACGCAGACCGTGGCGAAGGGTGAGCGGGTCGCCCAGGCGCTCGGCGATCTGGCCGGTCGGTACCAGGGCTTGTCCACGCGTGGCCGGGGCCTGGTGCACGGGCTGGTGTTCGATGAGGCGTCCCTGGCGGGCAAGGTGTGTCGGATCGCTTTCGATCACGGCCTGCTTGTGGAAACGTCGGGATCGATGGACGAAGTGGTGAAGCTGTTGCCTCCGCTGACGATCAGCGATGATGAACTGGAGCGAGGCCTCGGCGTGCTGTCGTGTGCGGTCGAGGCCGCATGCGAGAAGGGAGATATTGCATGATCGTGCGAACTACGGCCGAGATCACCGATACCGACCGGGATGTATCCGGTCCCGGTTGGCGGAGCAAGCGGATCGTCCTGGGCGGTGACCGCGTCGGCTTTTCGTTCCACGAGACCACCATCGAGGCGGGTACCGAGCACGAGTTCCACTACGCGAACCACATCGAAGCGGTGTGGCTCGTCGAGGGCACCGGCAAACTGACCGACCTCACCGATGGTACGGTCTACGAGCTCGGCCCGGGCTCGATGTACCTGCTGGACGGCCATGAGAAGCACCGCCTCGTCGCCGAGACCCGGATGCGCATGATGTGCGTGTTCAACCCTCCTGTCACCGGACGGGAGGTTCACGACGAGAACGGCATCTACCCGCTGATCGAGGTGGCGTGAATGCCTGAGACCACACTCACCCCGACCCGAACCGAACGTCGTTTCGACAAGTACCCCACCCGGCTGAGCTCGCCGTCGAAGCATTTCGACCGCGTCGACCCGGCCGTGTGGGGGACCGTCGAGGCCGAGGAACTGGCCGATTTCGACCGCAACGGATTCGCCACCTTCGATGCGCTGCTGACCGCGGCCGAGGTGGCCGACTTCCGGGCCGAAGTCTCCCGGCTGGCCTCGGACCCGCGGCTGATCGATGACGACCGGGTGATCGTGGAACGCTCGTCCAACGAAGTGCGGTCGGTGTTCGAGGTACACCGGCTCAGCACCGCCATC
The DNA here is from genome assembly GCF_056627695.1 of Nocardia sp. KT25-26. Taxonomy (NCBI): domain Bacteria; kingdom Bacillati; phylum Actinomycetota; class Actinomycetes; order Mycobacteriales; family Nocardiaceae; genus Nocardia; species Nocardia sp. KT25-26. The sequence goes on from NZ_CM152813.1 coordinate 2,776,437, forward strand.
GCGGACCTGGTCGCGGAGTCCCGGATCTCCGGACTGGCCCGCCAGGTGCTGGGCTCGCAGGTGTACCTGCACCAGACCCGGGTGAACTACATGCCCGGGTTCAAGGGCACCGGCTTCTACTGGCACTCCGATTTCGAGACCTGGCACGCCGAGGACGGTATGCCGGCACCCCGAGCGGTGAGCCTGTCGATCGCCCTGACCGACAACTATCCCTACAACGGCAGCCTGATGGTGATGCCCGGCTCGCACCGCACCTTCGTGCCGTGCCTGGGGGAGACCCCGGCCGATCACTACCGGGAGTCGTTGAAGGAGCAGCAGATCGGCGTACCCAGCACCGCGGACATCACGGAGCTGGCCGGCCGATACGGAATCACGCAGTTCACCGGCCGGGCCGGATCGGCGCTGCTGTTCGACTCGAACATCATGCACGGGTCGTCCAGCAACATCACTCCGTTCCCGCGGTCGAACATCTTCCTCGTGTTCAACAGCGTGGAGAACACCCTGGAAGAGCCGTTCTCGGCACCGCAGCGGCGGCCGGAGTACATCGCCGCACGCGACTACACGCCCGTGTAGGCCGGTCGGATTCCGACGCTGACGCACTGTGGGCCCGCCGCACACCGCGGCGGGCCCGCAGTGCTTCGGTGACCGTGCGGCCGGTAGCCCGGCATCTCCCGCCCGACCGGCGATACCGCCGCGGTCGGTATAGTCGCCGCGGATGAGAAGTGTACGCATGCGCGATCGACAGGAGTCGGTCCAACAGCCGCTGCCCCGGGCGCTGTGGCTGGTCCCCGTCGTCCTCGCCCTGCTGTCGGCCTGGTGCATCCGCGCCGCGGTGCCGCCCCTCGAGCCGTACAGCCGCAAGTTCATCGATCTGCAGGTGTACCGCCTCGGCATCGAAGCGATGCAGCAGGGCGGCGACCTGTACGGGCAGCTGCCCGAGACCACCGTCGGCATCGCCCTGCCGTTCATCTATCCGCCGTTCGCCGCCATCGCACTGCAGCCGTTCGCACTGCTGCCCTGGGACGCCGCCACCACCGCCTACGTCGCCTGCTCCGTCCTGGCCCTGGCCGCCACCCTGTACGTGGTGGCCCGCCGCTGCTGGCCCGGCCGCCGGGACCGCGCGCTCTGGGCCACCGCGTGCGCGCTGCCCGGCGCCCTGCTGCTGGAACCGGTCCGCGCCACCATCGACTTCGGTCAGGTCAACCTGCTGCTCATGGGCCTGGTCGCCGTCGGCTGCCTGACCGACCGGCCCCGTTGGTGGGGTGGCGTGCTCGTCGGCCTGGCGGCCGCGATCAAACTGACTCCCGCCGCCTTCGTCCTGTACTTCATCGTCCGCAAGGACTACCGCTCGGCAGTGATCGCCGCCGTCACCGGCGCCGTCGCCACCCTGCTGGCCTTCGCCGTGCTGCCCCGCCAATCCATCGACTACTGGTTCGGCGGACTCGGCAACGTCGACGGCCTCAGCGGCTCCGCCTTCCACACCAACCAGTCGATCCAGGGCGTCCTCGCCCGGCTGCGGTTCGAAGGACTCGGCTTCGACGCCCTGTGGCTGCTCCTCGGCGCCGCACTGCTGATCCTCGTCGTCCTGGCGATGCGCAAGGCCGCCGAGGCCCCCGCACTGGCGCTGTCCCTCAACGCCGTCTTCACCCTCCTGGTCTCTCCGATCTCCTGGTCGCACCACTGGGTGTGGATTGCCCCCGCCCTGCTTGCCGTGATCGGCTACGCCACCACTCTGCCGCTGCGCAGCGCCGCCGGCTGGTACCTCGCCACCGCCGCCACCGCCTGGGTCTTCACCGTCGGCCCACACGACTGGGTGCCCAGCGGCAACGGTAAGGAGACCTCCTGGACCCTCACCGAACACCTCATCGGCAACGCCTACGTCTGGGCGGCCGTCACCCTGGTGATCCTGTACCTCGCCACCGGCCGCACCGAGCCCAGAAAACCCCAGGTCACCTAGGCGATTTGGTGACCGGCACTTGCGTCGGCTAATCTTTCATCACATCACCGGTCCGGGTGGCGGAATGGCAGACGCGCTAGCTTGAGGTGCTAGTGCCCGTATTAGGGCGTGGGGGTTCAAGTCCCCCTCCGGACACAAACACTACGCCCACGGGCGGCGTGGCTTCGGCTACTACCGTTCGTGTGGCGTGGTGGTAGGTCAATCGCAGCCCTAGCTGCCGGTAGACGTCGTTTTTCTGTCTCGGATCCGCTCGTCGTAGCGTTGTCAGCATTCCGCCGAGTTCGTCGATCAGTTGTTTGATCTCATCGCGGTTCAATCGGCGTGCCCCTTCGCCACCCTTCTTCATGGTTGTGATCTTCGCCGCCGCAAGCTCGCGCTTCTGAACTACCTCCTTTGTCCAGCTTGCGATGAGTGCCGGGTCGGCGCCGGCTTCGAGCGCGGCCCGGTATCGGGCTAGTGTCTGGTCGTACTCGGTGAGGGATCGCTGTGCGGTGTCGAATGCTGGATGGATGCCTGGTTGGGCGGACTCCATGGCGTCGATCGAGTGTGCGATCCGTTCGGGGTGGAACGCGTCACTGAGCCAGTGATCGAGCGGCGTGATGATCTGGTCTTCCCGTAGATACACCGAGGGCGGGTGGTCGATGTGGTTGGTTATCGCATACTCCGACGGGTATCGGCATCGATAGTGTGCCGCGGAGTGGTTCCAGGTTCCCTGCATGCGCCGCCCGCACGAAGCATGGAAGATCAGTCCTTTGAGCGCGTAGGGGTGGCGTCCCCTGACCGCGCGTCCGGTGGATTTCGGTCCACGTTCGGCCAGTCGTAGCCGGACGAGTTCGAAGTCCTCACGGGTGATCAACGCTGCATAGGCGGGGCGATCTGAATACACCCAGTTGTCCTTGGTATTCCAGGTGAGCTTGGTTTGATGCCCGAGCGCAACATCTTCGACGTCGATCAGGGATTCCTGTTTGCGTTGTTTGTTCCAGACCGCATACCCCGTGTAACGCGGGTTCGTCAGGATCGTCCGGACCGCGCTTTTAGACCATGCCTCGCCGGATCTGTGTGGGTTGCGCCGCCGGTCATACGCCGATGGGCTCGGGATGTCGTCGGTAGTGAGTCGTTGGGCGATCGCGAAGATCCCGAATCCGGAAAGGTATTCGCGATAGATCCGCTGAACGACCGGGGCAGTTGCTGGGTCCGGTTCGAGGGTGTGGAGTCGTTTGCCATCGGCCGCCTTGCTGGGGTTGGGGTGCGGTCCGGCATCGGCAATGCGGTATCCGTAGGGCGGCCGCCCGCCGAGGAAGCGGCCTTCAACCTTCGCTTGCGACGCCATTGCGGCACGGACTCGAACCTTGATGCGGTTGCGTTCCCCCTTGGACATACCGCCGAACACCGACATGATGAGGTCATGGGCCTCGGAGTCGGGATCGATCGGGCCCCCGACCTCCGGCACCCATAGTTGGACGCCGTAGTGGACGAAAACCGGGAAGGTGAAGCCGAACTGGTTGCCGTAGAAAGCGCGTTGCGGCTCACCGATCACCACGGCGTCGAATCCGCGGTCAGGTTGCTGCAGGAGGTCGAGCAGACGGGCGGCTTCGGGTCGCCGTTTCCATGGGATGGATCGCGACTGGCCGACGTCGAAGAACTCGGCCACGATGTCGCCGTGGCCTTCGATCAGGGCGCCCGCGCGGGTTATCTGCCAGTTGCGGGATGCCTCTGGATCTTGTTGGTCTTCGGTCGAAACCCTTCCGGCGAAGGCGAATCTTATGGTGTTCACTCCACCTCCATAGACGCTGATTGACTTGCCGCGGTCTCTGTCTGGTCAGGCTGGGAAATCTCTACTCCTGCGGCGGTTCCGGCTCGGTCTTGCCGCGATGGTGCTGGTCGTTGTGGACGGAAATCAGGAGCCGAACCAGTGCGCTTGCCGCCGCTGAGTTGAGAATCGGTGGGGCGTCGGGGCAGATGACCTCAACGTTGTCGGCGTCGAACTCATGGACGTGATCGGGCGGTACTGGCCTCGGTTCTGGTGAGTTTGGATGGTCATCTGGGTGAGTTCCTGCGGAATCCGGCGCAGGCGAGCTGAGCTCATCGGGGTTTGTGGCCATGGGTTCTCCACGGCCCGCTGATCTCCCTCGCTCCATGAAACCGGAAAATGTAGATCTGTGCTACCACCGATGTCGTCGGCAGGCGGAACGGGCTGGTGGCAGTAAGGGAACTGGCCTCATCCAACCGGGTTCGGTGATCATCAGATCACTGTGATCGGACGTGGGTTCGACACGCCGGTCGAGTGGTGACCTGTGACGTGTCAAGACATCCTTACCCTTTCGTGCTCGGGACATCGGTTCCCTTGTCCTGGCGTTTCGTCCAGGCCTTGAAGCGGGTCAATGGTGCGGTCGTCGTACGGGGTGAACGGCGATCTCGATGTCGCCGTCGAGGATGCGGAAGTGGGTGTCTTCGGCGTAGATGGTGACAAGTTTTCCTGCGTGGGTTCGGCCGACGCGGAGCCGCTGGCGGGCGACCATGATCACGCCGTCGAGGGGCACCCGGCGTTCGGCGCGTGGTGCATGCGACGGAGGCGACGGGAGGGGTGTCGTGGCCTGCCGGGCGCCTTTGAGCGCGAGGCGCTGGCCGAGTGTGATCGGGTAGGGCCAGGACTTGACCAGGGCGTCACCGACGACGGCGTGCATCGTGTGCCCGTCCAGTCGGAGGGTGACCTGCTGGCCGGCGAGGTGCGCATCGACATTCCAGGATTCGGTTCGGAACCGGAACACGCCGTCGCGTCCGACGATCCGCTCCACCTCGACGGCGGTGTTCTCCGGCAAGCGTAGCCGTCCACCCGGGCTGGTCGGAAGTGCTGGTGCGGCAGGCTCCGGACCGGCCGGCCGCGCTCCTCGCAGTCGAAGATGGTGCAGGTGCTCGGCCTGTAGACGCGATGCCACGGTCTTGAGGTGGTGGCCGTCGAGGGACAGATGAATGCTGCGGTCGTCGACCCAGAGGGTGACGATGCGGCCCGCCAGCATCGGGCCCGCCCAGACCGACTGGGCCTGGGCGATCGTGATGACCCCGGCCGGTGGGACGGTGTGCTCGAACTCGACGGCCGCCACGGCGCGGTCGACAGCGGGTTCAGGGTCGATCACGACGGGTGTGGGTTCGGGCTCCGACGAGGGCTTGTGCCATTCGGTCATCGCGACGGTGAGCGGTTGCGGGGCGTTGGGGCGGAACAAGCTGGCCGGGACCTTCATGTCCAGTGCCTGGTGCGGCCGGGTGTGGTTGTAGGCGTGCACCCAGCCGTCGATCGCTGCCTGGGCGGTATCGAGGTTGTCGAACACTGTGACTTCGTCGAGGAACTCGGCCCGCAAGGTCTTGTGGAATCGTTCGATCTTGCCGGTGGTGGTCGGAGATCGGCGTTTCGTCAGTCGTTGCCCGATGCCGTTCTCGCGACAGACACGTTCGAACAGCACCTCGGCGGGGAACGGCCGGGTGAACCTGCCTGTGAACTGCTTGCCGTTGTCGGTCAGCACTTCCGATGGCACGCCGTAGCGGCGCATCGCGGCGGTGAACGCCTCGACGACCGCACGGCCGGTGGGCTTGACGACCAGGTGCGCGATGACGATGTATCGCGAATGGTCGTCGATGCCGGTGACCAGCTTGCACTCGCGGCCGTCCGCCAGGAACACCCCGCCGACGAGATCCATCTGCCACAACTGCATCGGTGCCTCCCGTTGCCAGCGCTTGTATTTCCGGCGCCGATGCTGGTCCTGTCCACGCACCAATCCGTTGCGCACCAGCACGCGATGAACCGTCGCCGGGGAGGGTGACGGGTCGATGCCGCGGCGTGCCAGTTCATGCCCGATCCGGCGGGCACCCCACCGGCGGTGCAGCCGACGCATTTCGCAGATCGCGGCTTCTACCTCGGCGGCGAGCCGGCGTGGGCTGTGATGCGGACGCCGGGACAGCTCCTGGAGTCCGTCGATGCCGAATTGCTCGTAGCGTCGTCTCCACGCCGTGACCGTTTGCCGGGTCACGCCGTATCGGACTGCCACCTCACCGACCGGGTGCCCGTCTCGCACTTCGAGAACGGCTCGATACCGCTGCTCGCTCAATACCCTTGCGCGTTCGGCACGTTCGTCGATCACACCATCTACAGGAAGCACAGAACATGATCAGCACACGCGCACCGGCGTGAAGGATGTATCGAGAACAAAACGGTGGGTATGTCTTGAGACGCTACACATCAACCCTCGCACCTGGCGGTACTTCGCTGGTGTCGGAGAACAGGTGGCCGATGATCAGCAGGTTTAAGGTGCCGGTGGCGGGTGACGAAGTCGTCGATCTCATAGGGCATGGGTTTCCTCGGTGTCGGTGGGTGTTGGGGTGGTCTGGTGGAGGTCGCAGGCGTCGGGGAGGTGGCGCAGGAGTTCACCGAGGGACAGTGAGATCGGTTCGGGTGTGTCGCATACGCGATGTCCGGCGACCGAGACCGTGCCGTCGAGTTCGATCGTGTCGGCGGCGAGCCAGTCGATGTCATCGGTGGCGGTGCGTGGCACCGTGACCGGCAGCCAGGCCTCGACCAGGTCGGTGATCGACTGCCAGGCCCGCTGGGTCAGGATCCGGGTGATGGCGACATGGGCGAAATGTCCGACGAGCCACGGGCAGTACTCGTGGAAGGCCGCGGTGTCCGGGCCGTCGATCCAGCGAATCGAGATCGAACGCTCGCCGCGGGGCATGACGGTGAACGCGGCGGCGGGCCAGCGGCGGCGGAGTGCTGCCGCGAGCAGCTGGGCATTGGCGTCGGTGTCGTCCGGTCGGACCGGGATGATCTCGTAGATGGTGAAGTACGTCCTCGCGCGGATCTGGACTCCGTTCCAGGACCGGGACACGTCCGCGTCGGGGTCGGTGCTGGTGTGCTCGGTGAGGATCTCCTCCAGCTGTGTGAATACCTCGTCGAGGGGCACGTCGTCGGCGACGATGGTGCGCCGGAATTGGTCCAGGATGCGGTATCGATCATCGAAGTGCAGCCGGGGCATGGTGTGTCGTTCCGGGAGATTCGCTGTGGTCGGGCGCCGGGACGACGGTGTGCCGAACGCGGACCGGGCCCCGGCACGCGGACTCAGCCGCTGCCGTATGTCCCTCGACAGTTCGGGAGCCGCAGGGGCCGCAGCGGTGGTCAGGGGTACCGGTGGGTCGGCTGAATCCGTTCGACCGTGGGTGGAGTCAGGGGGTGGGGGTGTGCAGGTCGACGCCGAACTCGGCGAGGGCGGCCTCGGCGCATCGGTCGATGAGTCTGGCGAGGCGGGTGGGGTCGATCGCGATGGCGACGGCGTGCTCGATCAGGCGTAGCAGTGCGGGTGGTTCGGCGTGGACGGTGTCGGTGGCGGTGAAGGCTTCGTCGATGGCGACGTTGGCCATGGCGCCCTCACCGGCGCTGTACCACAGCACCGCCGCGGCCGACAGCAGGTGCGCGCGGGCCAGTGCGCGGGCGTGGGCGGCGATCCGGGTCACGACGTGGGCGGCGGCGGCCCGGTCGATGACGCCGAGCCCGATCAACGCGTCACGGACCGCGACCCGGTGCGCCAGGGAGGCGAGCACCTGGGCGGCGAGGTCGGTCTGTGGGGTGGCGCCGTCGCGGACCAGCCGGGTCAGCGTCCGGAACATCTCGGGGTCGTCGACCGGGTCGTGCGGGGTGCTGTCGTGGCCGATCGCCGGTGCGGGTTCGAGGGCGAATCGTGTGTAGAGGTCGGCGCGGCTGGCGGCGACCTCACCGCCGAGATAGGTCCGGGCCGCGGTGACCGCGCTGGTCGCGGGGTCGGCGACGGTACCGGTGACCCCGGTGCGCAGGTCGGTCCAGACCGCACCGGCCCGCAGGTCCGGCACCGACAGCACACTGCGCACCACCGCACCGGAGACGAGACCGGAGCCGGGGCCGGTGGCGAAGCTACGGGCCGCGGCCGTGAAGGGGTCGCCGACCGCGACGATGATCAGGGAGTCGGGGCGGACCGAGTCCGCGATCTCGATCAGGTGGTCGCGCACCGTGTCGGGGGCGTGGTCGGCGGCCCCGGGCCGCGGGTTCTCGGCGAGAGTGGCCACGGCATGCACCGCCCGCTCACGCAGCATCAGAGTGGTCAGGGATCGATGTGGCGTGTAACCGATCAAGGCCGGGATCGCGGCCAACAGATCGGATTCGGTGGCCAGGGGGATAGCCATATGGACGGGTCCCTTCCAGCGCCCCGGCGCCCCGGGGGCAGTCGTGCGGCCGGGGCGCGGGGGTGCGTGTGGTCGTGGTGGGTGATGCCGGTGTCGGGTGTGTCGGCGTGATCGGCGCGCGTGGCGCGGGTGGGGTCGGTAGCGTGACGGGAGCGGCCCGGTGCGTCCCCTTCGCACCGGGCCGCCCTCGGGCAGTGGGGCGCCGGAAGGGTTCAGGCGGCCTGCGGCTCACTACTGTCGGTGTCGGTGTCGGTGGTGGTGGTGGTGGTGGGTGGGTCGAGGTCGATGGTGTCGGGGTCGAGGTCGCCGGTGGCGGCGAGTTCGACGTCGACGAGGGTGAAGTCGCGGGTCGCGCCGGTCTCGGCGAGCCAGCTCAGGTAGCGGGTGGTGCCGGCGTGGCGGTGGCGCCAGCAGTCCTTGTCGATGCCGGACTCGTGCGCGGCCAGGACCAGTCCGAGGACCATCGTCCAGGCCCGGCCCGATGATGTGGTGGCGGCTTTGTCGGCGATCTCGCGCAGGTTCGACACCCCGAACACCTCGTGGGCGGTGGCCGGGACGCTGTAGCCGGACAGCAGGTGCCGGTCGTGGGTGAGCGATTCGGTGACGAACGCCGCCGCCCCGGCCGGCGCGGCCCGCGCCGACAGCAGCCGGGTGACGAACTCGATCCGCCGTTGCTTCGCCGCGACGCCACGTTTGTTCAACTCGATCACCCGCCTCCGCGCCCGCCGCGCCCGTTCCCGCTCCGCGGCGTCGTCACCGCCCGGCACCGCGGCGTCACCACCGCTGTCGTCGGTGGTGCCGGTGATGGGGGTGCGTTGGTGTAGGCCGGAGGCGGCGAGCCGGTCGGCGGGCAGGTAGTAGGTGGGGATCCAGCGTTGCCGCGGGGTGACGGTGTGGGCGGGGCGCAGTCCCTCGGCGGGCGGGGTGTCGCTGGTGGTGGCGTCCCAGTCGACGGTGTCGGGGTGGACGATCTCACCGGTGGTGTTGTCGACGAGGTCGGTGTCGTCGTCGCGGTCGAGGTACACCACCCACATGGTGGGGTCGGCCCAGATGTCGGTGACGGGCCGGTCGTCGCCGGTGGCCAGGTCGGTGGCCGGCAGGTAGGTGCCGGGGTCGGGTTCGGCGGCCGCAATCGCGAACCCGGCGGCGGCGTAGGGCAGGGCGGCGGTGAGCCGGTCGCGGGCGAGTTCGCGGTCGGCGGTGAGCCGGTCGCGGGCGAGTTCGCGGTCGGCGGTGATGAGGCGGGCCTGATAGTCGAAGTGGTACCGGGGACAGCGGGTGAGGCGTTCGACGGCGTCGGTGTCGCCGAGGGCTTCGTAGCCGGCGATCGTCTCGAGCTGATCGAGACTGTACTGGCGGTCGTCGATCAGAGCCCGCGCGGTGTCCGAGCGCCCGATCGCGCCGGTCGCCCGGATCTTGGGGCGGTCGGTGTGCAGTTCGTCGGCGATGCGGGTGACCGAGGCGCCGAGGTCGAGCATCAACGCGATCCCGGCGGCGCGGTCGGCGTCGGTGAGCGCGATCCGGCGGTCGTTGACGTCGATCTGGGTCAACGCGCGCCGGATCCGTCGTTCCTCGTCGGACAGGTCCGGGTCGGTGTCGGTGATCCACACCGGAATCCGTTTCAGACCCAGTTCCCGGGCGATCAGGGTGCGGACCTGACCGTCGATCACATGCACCGTGCCGTCGGGGTCACGTTCGGCCAGCACCGGCGTGCGGGCACCGTGGCTGCGCAGCGAAGCGACCTGTTTCGGGTGATCGGCCGGATCGAAACCGCGCCGCACATTCTCGGCCACCACCAACTCGACCGGGTCGAGGAACGCGGCCTCGGCATCGGTGGGCACCACCGGCTCGCTCACGTCACCGGGTCCGGCCGTCGGGTCGCTGCCGAGCGACGCGTCCTCGGGCGTGTCCTCGGGGACGGTGTGCGTGGTGGGGTCGTCGTGGTCGGGGACTGCGGTGAGCGTGTCGGGCATGCGGGTACTCCTGGGTGACGTAGTGGGTTCGGGTGTGCCGGGCGCATCCGGCCGGACGGCGGCCGGTCACTGGCGGCGGCGTGGGGTGCGGGTGATGTTGACCGGCGGCAGGCGCAGCAGGCCGGCATCGTCGGTGGTGTAGGTCCAGTAGCGGCCCTGCCAGCGGGGGAACCGGGACCGCCACCGGTCGATGACCGGATCGTCGCCGAGCGCGGACACCGGACCGGCCAGGCCGGCGTGGCGGCGACGGTCCCGTTCGGTGCGCGTCAACGACACCACCGTGATCGCGGCGGGTTTTGTCGAGTCAGGCGCAGTGGAAACGGGCATGGAACAACCTCCTGGAGTGCGAGAAAGCGGATCGACGGGGTTCGGGCCCATCGCTGGACACGACGATCTCGGAACCGAATCGGCCGCTGGAGATCGTGAGGCGGCAGCTGTGGAGGTGGCCGGCCGGGACGGCCGTCGTCGGCGATCGGACACGGTGCGGAGTTTTGCGGGTTGCGGCGATGAGTTCGGGGCGTGTCCGGCGTCGGGATCAGCGAACCGTCGGACGAACCGGAGGAAGGTCTTGTGATGCCGAGATTCGTGACTATCGGGTACGGGGACCGGGAAGGCTATGACCGCACCGGCGCGGCGGTGCGTGACGCGGCGCATGCCCACGACGCGCGGTTGCGGGCTGTGGGAGCCATCGTGGGGATCGCCGACTCGCCGGTGCAGGTGCGAAACCACGACGCCGCGGGCACCACCGTACTCAGCGGACCGTACATGTCGTCGGGTCTGCCGGTCGCTGGGTTCGAAATCATCGAAGCGGCGACACTGGAAGACGCCATCGACCTCGTGTCACAGACTCCATGCGCAGTCGCGCACGGAGTCGTCGAGGTCTGGCCACTGCGAGAACGGTCGTAGACATCGACCGAAACCCCGAACGGGCGAGGGGAGCCGGCCTGCCGCGCCGCCTGTACCCCCGCCGCCGACGCCGATGTCGGGCCGCGGTGCGGTCAGCGGGTCCCGGACCGCGGTGGGGTGGAGTCGAAGGAGAGGGTCCAGGTGGTGGAGGTGACGGTCATGATCATGGTGGTGGAGCGGGTGGCGTGGTGACGGAGAACGTCGATGAGCGCGACACCGTGGCCGTGGTCGTGGGTCAACGGGATGAATTCGGCGAAATCATCGCCACCGACCGGGGTCTGGCCGAACCGGACCCTGCTGTGATTGTCGTAGCCAGCGGCGTAGGTGACCACGACCCGCCTGCTGGTGGGGGCGGTGAGCTGGCGAGGTCGCCCGTTCGACAGCAGATAGGTTCCCTCGTCCTTGGCCCAGACCAGACACGCCGGTACAGGGTCCGGCGCCGGGTCCAACCAGTCCGGCCAGGAATGTTCGGGGGCAGCCATCGCGTGTTCGGCGATCGGGACGACCTCGGCGAGTGCGAAACGCAGGTCCATCGATGACACGGTCGAACTCCCTTTCCACGGGGGTGGGTGTGCTTCCGGTGGTGAGCCGGGCCGCGATCCGCGCGGCGATAAGCGCCGCTTCTGCGTGATCCGGTCGTCGGGATGATGTGCGTGGTGATTCCGGCGCGTGGTGCGAGGTCGGCGGTCTGGCTCGCGCCGGGGGACCCGTCGCGAATGAACGCCACACGAAGGTCGGCTCCGAGCGCTACCATCCTCGCGTTCCGTACCGGGCCGGCTCTGCGGCCCAGACGATTCCAGTCGGCCCGGTGGCGTTGGACCCGGCCACCCCATCGAGTCCAGCACGCTTCACACAGTGCGTCAGCACCCGACGGGCACGCACCCGACACGAGCACGGTGTCGGGATGCCACGCCGCGGCCAGAGCGTCGCGGATGGCTCGCCGGTCGTCCCAGTTCCTCGATCCGGTGATCAAGACCCGTGCATACATCTGCGGTCGGTTCCCTTCGTGAAACGGCGAACTCCACCACATCTGTTGCCACTGCTGTTACGCCCGGGTGGGCCGATGAGGCGGACGAAGATTTGCGCTCGCCGGTCGTCCCAGTTCCTCGATCCGGTGATCAAGACCCGTGCATACATCTGCGGTCGGTTCCCTTCGTGAAACGGCGAACTCCACCACATCTGTTGCCACTGCTGTTACGCCCGGGTGGGCCGATGAGGCGGACGAAGATTTGCGCTGGACAGCAACCGGGCCGGAGGTTCCGAGAAGCAGAGAGGCCGCGGATACGGCGCCGACATGGCTGTCCGGTCAACGCAGGGGCTGCTTCCGGAGGACGCTGTGGGCCGGACCCACTCGACGCGTTCCTGCGTCGCCTCGACGTCGACCATGGCGCCGCAGTCATCGGCCTGCCACTGCCCGCAGCAACGACCCGATCGAGGACGCGAACAGATAGGCCGAAGCTGATCGAGCGCCACATGAATGGCCGGGCAGGCCCGAATCGCACCGACACCGGAATGGCCGCCGCGGCAACAGGAGTCAGCCAGAGCCGCTGGTTCGTCGGTCGCACCGATGCAGCTGGTGAGGCCGGGTACGGCCTGTGCCGTGGTCGAGTTCCGGTCCTGCTAGGCAACTGCTTTGGCAATAACAGTGCCGGTGTGTTCCTTGGTCAGGTAGTTGAGTGCATTGTGGGGCTCTGCGCCGTTGTCGACGACGGTGGGGGTGGGCTGGACGCCCGAGCTGGAGGGTTGGAACAGCGGTGCCAGATCGAGGGTGGTCGCGATGATGTCGTCGCGGTCGGCGAGGTTGTCCCAGCGGGTGAGCGCGTGGGGGACGGTGGGCGGGGCGGGTGCCAGGCGTGGGTAGATGATCGATTGCAGGCCGAGGGGGGATCCGGCGGTGAGCAGGGCTACGGGATGGTCGACGCGGTGCAGGGCCTCGTAGGCGACGACGGAACCGAGAGAGTGCGCGATGACCAGGCGGGTTTCGGGTCCGAGGTGATCGAGGATCCGTTGCTGTGCGAACTCGCGAATCCCGGGGTCTGTGAAGTATCTGGTGACCTGGCCGAGTGCGCGCACGACGAACCGGGCGGCGAGGTTGAAGCCGGTGGGAGCGAACCAGTTCAGACGGGTCAGGGCGTTGACCGCGGGGCGCAGTACGGTGCCGATGCCTTGTTCCTGGGCGGTGGTGTCGGCGAGGATGTCGAGTTGCCGGTGGGCTTCGACGCGATCGTCCTGGTCGGGCGCGCGTTCGGCGGCGGCGCGCAGCCACGCGCGGGCCAGCGCGTCGGCGAAGTCGAGTTCGGCTGGGCCCAGAGGCAACGGCTCGGTACTGCCTTGTGCCCCTGTGTCGAGAAAGGCGTTGCCGTAGAAGGCCATCCGGGATTCGATGGATCCGGGACGGTGCTTTCGCCATAGTTCGTCGGCGAGGCCGGGGTGGCCAGCCAGGCGGACGGCGCCCGCCATCGCGGGCAGCCAGCGTCCCTCCAGCAGGTCGGCGGAGTACTGCTCCTGGGCGATGCCATGGACGAGAACGATGTCGGCCACGTCTGTTCCCCTGACTGTGTGGCGGCGCGGGCACCGACGATTGTGCCCGCACGCCTGGTGCCGCGCCACACGCTGCTGTATGGGAGTAATCGGCTCCTGGACCGGTTTCGGCGGAGCGAAGGCGAGGTAGCGCTGTCCGCGTTAGGTTCGAGGAATGAGCCGACGGTTGGCGCTGGTGGTGGCTTCGCAGTGTGACGAGTTGCCGGGTATCGCGGATATCGACACGCTGGCGAGCGAACTGCTCGACGAACTCAACAGTAGTGGCGGTTGGGCGCCGGTGACCGCCGACGGCGGACCACTCATCGACCCTGGCCACACCGATTTGCGCACCGCGATTTCCGATGCCTTCGCTACCGCCAAGCGTCAGGAGGCGACGCTGCTGGTGAGTTTCCTCGGGCACGGCCACTACGACGACACCGTGAACGGGTTCTATCTGCTGGCCAAGGACTCACTTGACCGGGACCGGCCCGACGTTTTCGACGCGGATCGATCCATCGACCTCGGTCACCGCATCCAGACCGAACTCAACCGCAAGGATCGGGGCAGGCTCGACGGCCTGGTCGTGATGGTCGACGCGTGTTCATCGGGCCGGGCGATCGATGTCGCCGGGCACGAGTGGTTCAGAGTGATCCCCCGCAACGCCGGCCGGCTCGAGCTGCTCACGGCCTCGGCCGACGAGAGCCCGGCCTACGATGCCTGCTTCACCCGCACGATCATCACGTCACTGCGCACCGGCGACCCTGCCGGCGCCAGCCGCCTCTCCGTCGACTCGCTGCGCGCGCCGATCGCGAAAGGCTGCGCGAAGCAGAATCCCGGGCACTTGAGTCTCACGAGTTCGGGGGCGGCGCGCGCGCTGCGCGGCGGTGATCCCAGTTTATGGCTGGTGCCGAACAAGGCCCTGGCCGATTGCCTGACCGGCCGGCCGTCGGCCGAACTCGTCGACCAGCTGACCAGGGACCTGCGCCCGACACCCGGCATCTCACGCTGCCTCGCTGAGCTGGTCTCGCACTTCCCACCGCGCCTACGGTTGGCGGTCGGTCCCGCAGGGGCAGGGAAGTCCGCGATCATGGGGATGCTCGTGCGGGCCGGCCACCGCAGATACATTCCGCCCGAATACATCAGCGCGGCGGTGTTCCTCGATGCGGCGAGCAGCCCGCTGTCGGTGGCCGAGGAACTGGCCATCCAGCTGAGCGAGAAGGTGTCGGGTTTCGCGGCAGCGGCCGAACACGCCGCGACCACGCTCACCGAGGAACAGGCCCGCACGCTCGGCGCGCTCGAGCGCCTGGTCCTGGTGCCGTTCGCGCGGGTCGAGACCACCGAACCCGTCCATATCATCATCGACGGGCTCGACCAGCCGGACCGAGGCAACCGCCAGGCACTGGTCACCGCACTGGGTGCGATGACCACCGATCCCAGTCTCGACCATCTGTGCGTGATCGCCGGGGTTCGCCGCGGAACCGGCGTCGAGGACGATCCCCAGTTGTCGCACGGCGTGCAGGTCGCCGTCGAATTGCCGACGGCCCGTGACATCGTCGACGCGACGATCGAGTTCCGGTCCGGGTTGACCGACGCCGATGTCGACAACTCCACCGTCCCGGACGTCGAGATCCCCGGCGGATGGTTGATCTCGCGCCTGCTCGTCGAGGTCTCTCGGCTGCCCGCCGACTGGACCAGTGGCACCGAGCCGATGCTGGCGGAGGCAGTCGCCCAACGCATCAACGACGCCTCCTCCTCTCCTCCTGGCGAGCGGGACACGAGTATCTCCTCGACCCAGGTCGACCACCTGCTGGCCATCCTGGCCGCCGCCGGTGTCGGCCCTGTCCTACCGCTCGAAATAGCCCGCCGCGCCCTCACCACCCTCGGCTCCGAAGTGTCTCGCGTTGAACTGCGCAACCTCATCGCCTCCCTCGGGGTGCTCATCGCTCGCTCCGCCCCGAGCACCCCCGACGAACGGATCGGCCTCGCCCACCTGGCATTCGCCGACCCGATCCACACCACCGTGAGGACCGACATCCGCACAGCCCACCTCGCGATCGCCGACAACCTCGACCCCGACGACGCAGCACAGATCCTGGACTACCGAACCAAATCCGGTGCCCGCCACCTCGCCCTCGGCGGCCGCACGGACGAAGCATTGAGTCTCGTCGACGCACTCGGCAGCGACCGCCCCGCCGACAACCTCGCCCGCTGGACCGCCCTACTCCCGGACATAGAACCAACTGACCAGCACGCAATCCTGCGTATCCGCCACAAGATCGCCTCTTGGCTCGGCCGCTCCGGTGAGCCTGCTGCGGCGCTGGCGGCGTTTCGTGAGTTGCTGCCCGACCGCGTACGTGTGCTCGGGCCCGACCATCCCGACACCCTCACCACGCGTAACAACATCGCCTTTTGGCTCGGCGAATCCGGGGAGCTTGTTGCGGCGCTGGCGGCGTTTCGTGAGTTGCTGCCCGACCGCGTACGTGTGCTCGGGCCCGACCATCCCGACACCCTCACCACGCGCAGCAACATCGCTTCCTGGCTCGGCCGCTCCGGGGAGCTTGTTGCGGCGCTGGCGGCGTTTCGTGAGTTGCTGCCCGACGACGTACGTGTGCTCGGGCCCGACCATCCCGACACCCTCACCACGCGTAACAACATCGCCGCCTGTCTCGGCGAATCCGGGGAGCCTGTTGCGGCGCTGGCGGCGTTTCGTGAGTTGCTGCCCGACCACGTACGTGTGCTCGGGCCCGACCATCCCGACACCCTCACCACGCGTAACAACATCGCCGCCTGTCTCGGCGAATCCGGGGAGCCTGTTGCGGCGCTGGCGGCGTTTCGTGAGTTGCTGCCCGACCGCGTACGTGTGCTCGGGCCGGACCACCCCGACACCCTTGGCACGCGTAACAACATCGCCTTTTGGCTCGGCGAATCCGGGGAGCTTGTTGCGGCGCTGGCGGCGTTTCGTGAGTTGCTGCCCGACGACGTACGTGTGCTCGGGCCCGACCATCCCGACACCCTCACCGCGCGTAACAACATCGCCTTTTGGCTCGTCCGCTCCGGGGAGCTTGTTGCGGCGCTGGCGGCGTTTCGTGAGTTGCTGCCCGACCGCGTACGTGTGCTCGGGCCCGACCACCCCGACACCCTTCGGATCCAGCAGTGGATCGTGCGTCTCAACGAAGATCTCGGGTAGACGCAGTCGAGTCGCCTGCGGTGGTGCGGTGACTGCGCACCTGTTGGCCGTCGATGAGCGCCCGCGTTCTGTCATCGGCTGATCGGACAGGGTCGAACAAGGGGGCACCCGGCGCCTGGATCAGTGGCGTACATGTGGGGCTGTCGTGAGGGTCCGAAGCGGCCGGTGCGTGTATCGCGCGGTCAGTAGCACGGGGACGCCGGCCGGTCGGGTGTGGGATGCCGGGGCAGCGCAGACGACACCAGTGGCTTCCGGGCCGTTGACATCGGCTGGGGTGCTGAGGACGTGGTTATCGCCAGCCGGTCCATGCCTTGCACCAGGGGCCGGTACGTTGTGTTAGCGGTCGAACTGCCGCAGCCGGAGAGATCGATCGTGCCCCAGAGGGGCGGATGCGGTCATGGTGGGCGAGGGTGATGTAGGGCACATGGCCGGGGCGGCCATCGCGTGCTCGGCGATCTCGCTGACCGCGCGCAGCGGAAACAACAACTCGAACGACTCGTTCACCGTGCTCCCTTCCAACAGGGGTGGGTGTGTTCAGGTGGTGAGCTGGGCGAGGATGTGGGCGGGGGTGTCGGCGAGCCGGGCACGGCCGGTCTGGACGAGGTCGTCGCAGCCGGCTGAGTGTGGACCGTCCGGTGGGGTGGGCAGGGTGAAGACCGGTCGGTGCAGGCGGGTGGCCCAGCCGACGGTGTTGCGGGTGCCCGACCGCAGGCCGGCTTCGGGGACGACGATCGCGTCGACGAGGGCGGCGAGGATCCGGTTCCGGTGCAGGAACTGGTGTTTGGTGATCCCGTGTCCGGGCGGGTATTCACTGAGCACGAGTCCGTGGTCGGTGACGGTGTCGAACAGTGCCCGGTTGCGGGTGGGGTAGGCGCGGTCGATCCCGGTGGCGGCGACCACGATCGCGCGGCCACCGGCGTCGAGCGTGGCTCGCAGGGCGGCGGTGTCGATGCCGAGCGCCCCGCCGGTCACGACCGTCCATTCACGGTCGGCGAAGAAGGTGGCGACCTCGGCGGCGGTGTCGTGGCCGTGGCGGGTGCAGGCCCGCGCCCCGATCACGCCGATCCGCCGCTCACGCGCGGGGTCGGGATGGTCGGTGCCTCGCACCCACACCGCCAATGGCACCTGCTCGGCGGCACGTGGGTCCGCGGTGGCCGGCAGGCGGATCGGCCAGCCCGGGGTATCGGGGGTGACCAGTCGGGCGCCGACTCGGTCCGCGGTGGCGAGGTCGGCGACCGCGTTGTCGGCGAGTCCCGGGTCGCCGGTCACGGCGGGCAGCTGCCGCGCCGCCGCGACCGGGCCGTGCGCGGCGAGCAACGCCGCGGCCGGCCGAGGATGGGTGTGGGCCGCGCTGGCGATCACCGCCCACGCCGACCGCTCATCGTCCGCACGGGCAGGAAGACAGGCAGAAGACATACCGGACTCCTATCAACAGGGAGCGGGAGTAGTTGGGGCCGACTGGGCTGAGGCGTCGTGGCAACACCGGTGTGGTGGGTGCGGCTGCTCGCGGCCACTCGCGGCAGTGGTGGGCGGGGCGTGTGGTGGGAGGTTCATGGGTGGAGTGCGGCGAGGAGGGCGAGGAGGTCGATCGATTCGGTGTTGTCCGGTGCGGCGTCGCGGACGGGGCGGACCCGGAGGATGGTGGTGCCGTGGAGCGCGACGCCGGTGGATTCCGGGCTGCGGGGGTCGGCTGGGACTGTGTGGATGCGGTAGTCGGCGAGCCGGATCCATGCTTCGTACCAGGCGTCGGCGGGGGCTGCGGCCCGGTGTGCTTGATCGGGTGTTTCGGGGGTGGGTGCCCAGGAGCGGCAGTGGCAGTCGGGTTCGGGGCAGCGGGTGAGTGGGGCGTTTCCGGTGGGGTTGTAGCGGTTGAGGTGTCCGGCGAGCATCACGCACGCTTGTTTCGCGTAGTGGGCGCATTCGGGGTGCAGGCCGGGTTCGACACCGATCCCGCGCTGGTAGTCGGCGGGCCGCAGCAACAGCACGACCGGATCGGTGAGCGGGTCCCCGCACACTTGACATAGTCGCCTCGTGAACACTTCGTGCAGGCGGACGGGGTCGATCGCGCCCCAGACCGGGCGGGTGCGGTCACGGTGGGCCAGGGTGATGTAGGGCACGACGAGGCCGGCCGAGACCGGGCGTGCGCGAGGCGGGCGGGAATCGGCACCCGCTCGACCGGTCGGCGCGGTCGCGGTGGGGGATGATCGGTCACGGTGCCTCCCAAAGGGGGGTAGTGGGGTCAGGGGATCCAGTGGGTGCCGGTGTTCGTGTCGTGGCCGTAGACGCGGACCAGTGCCGGTGGGGTGAAGGTGGCGTCGATGACGGCGGCGGGCAGCACGGCGTGTTGTCCGCTGTACGCCCACCAGCCGGGCGCGACGACCCACCGGTTTCGGTCGTGGACGGCGGGGACGAGCCGCCAGCTGAATCCCTCGGAGCGGAGGTCGAACGGGTCGCGGCCCCATTGCAGGGTCAGTGTGCCGTCGGGGTCGGCGCTGTAGTGGGGTGCGGCGTGTTCGATGCGGACCAGTCCCATCACCGGTAGGCGGGAGTCGGTGGCCGTGGTGGTGCCGGGGAAGGTGGCGAGGCGGGTGCCGGCGGCGGGTGTGTCGGGGAACGCGGCGTGCCAGCCGACGATGAGGATGTCGGTGGGGTCGGTCAGGTGGTGGACGCGGGCCTGCCAACGGGAGGGTCGGGTCGGTCGTCGTCGTGGGTGGCGGTGATCGTCACGAGACAGTCTCCGGTTCCGGGTTCTGGTGGTGGTGGATGGATTCGATGAATCGCAGCGGCACGATGAGGTGGTCGCCGCCGGTGGTGAGGGTGGTGTGGTGGCGGTGCAGGGCGGTCACGGTGGCGGTGGGCAGGGTGTGTCCGCCGTGGGTGCGGATCGTGACCGGGGTGGCGTGGTGGCGGGCGTGGTCGAGTTCGGCGGCCATCACCGGCGGTTCCGACACCGATTGTGGTGGCTGGGAGGGGGCGCGCAGCTGGTGCAGCGCGGCCCGCACCCGGGTCCGCAACGGAACAGCGGTCAACGGCTGAGTCATCTGGGTCTCCAGTACGGGAAGGGGCGAGGACACGACAACGCCACCCCGGGCGCCGGGGGTGCCGTTGTCCTGGTCTGGGTCAGGCGCATTCGAGGTCAGCGAGGTCGGCGTAGCGGTCGAGGCCGGGCAGGTTGGGGCAGCGGCAGTAGGGGTAGTGGTGTTCGCAGACCCGGCAGAACCCGCATCCGGGGCAGTGCGGGCCGGTGTCCTCGTCGAACCACGGGTGCCCGCAGCCGGGGCAGTACTGGTCGTCGACCGTGGCGGTGTACAGGGTGGTGCGGTGGTCGTCGAGTCGGTAGGTGTGGTTGGAACACCAGATCCCGCCGCGCCAGTGCCCGTAGTGTTCGTTGAACAGGTAGGCGGGCTGCTGGTAGGCGGGATCGACGGTGAGCAGGACGGCTTTGTCGGTGCCGAGCCACCGCTGGAACCGGACCCGCCCATCCGGGGAATCCAGGGAACCGAAGGGGTGGCGGGGCAGGAATTCCTCGGCGGTGATGCGGGTGTCGGAGCGGGTGTCGCCGGGTAGTGGGTGGACGTGGCGGGGCAGGGTGCCGTTGTGCGCGATGACGGTGCGCGGGTCGCCGCCGACTGGGAAGGGGTGGCAGTTGTCGGTGGTGTGTTCGCCGTGGGTGGCGTAGCGGGAGTGGAACAGTGCCGGCCCGTCGGGGAACTCGGCACGTGTGGTGGTGAATTCGGTGATGGCGTGGTCGGGGTCGAGACCACGCCCGGTCACGATCGTGTCGCGGGTGTGGATGGCCCAGCCGTGTCCGTGCGGGTTGGCCAGGGCGCCGCCGATGAGGATGTCGGGATCCGGGGCGGTGCCGGGGGTGTAGAAGGTCAGCAGGCACACGCCAGGCTCCCTTCGTGGAGTGGTGCGAGTTCGGCGAGTTCGGCGGTGAGCGGGGCGTATTCGCTGCGGTCGGCCACCCATGCCGTGAAGGTCGTCCAGTCCCAGCCCTGGTGGCGGGTGATGTCGACCGCGCGCAGGCCCCGGGTGTATTCCACGCTCGCGTGGGCGAAGCACAGGGCGGCCTGTACTTCGCGGCGGTGCAGGCTGGAGGCGAACACGCGCAGCTCGAACGTGTCGGGTGGGAGGACGTTGATCGCTTCGCTGCGGCTGCGGCCGCAGCGGTCGCCGAAGGCGTAGCGGTGGGCTCGGGCCCGGTGCTCGGGCCGGAACATCGCCCAGTGCGAGTCGCGGCGCGCCAACGCGGTCACTGATTCTTGGTTGCGGTAGACGAACTTCATCCAACGGTAGATGTGGGTGGGGGAGGTGAAGCCGGTGCGGGACAGGTGGATGTGCAGGCCGACCTCGTCGTCGGTCGACGCGCCGAGCAGCCGCAACCGGGGCAGGACCGACCAGGGGAACTCGGTCATGGCGTAGTCGAAACTCATCGGATGGGTGACCAGCTCGAACCCGCAGTCGACCGAGGACTCGTCCTTGAGATACGCGAGGTCACCGACAGTGTCGTGGACGGTGTCGACCGCGTCACGGAACGCGCGGGGCGGGGTGTAGACCTCGAGTTCGAAACCCAGGAACAGTGGCCCGTCGCCGTGGAACAGCAGTGGCGGTTGATAGTCACAGGGATGCACCCCGTCGGCAGGGCCCGCGGTAGAACAGTCCGCGCAGTGGCTGTGGCCTTCGGGGATGAGGGTCACGCAGTCCCAGCATTCGTGATAGTTGCCGCGACAGGACGTGCAGACTTCCCGATCGCCGTCGACGTCGCGGGCGTCGGCGGTGCGGACCTCGCAGTCACTGCACAGCGGGTAGTCGGTGGCGCAGTCGTCGCATACGTCACCGCCGTGGTCGGCGATCGCGGTCAGGTAGCGGGTCAGGCGGCGGCAATCGCCACACGCACTCCACCCGGCCCGGCATCGGTCACACACGGCACCGCCGTCGGTGGTCTCGCACGTATCGCGCGCCGGCGCATCGCAGGCGGTGCACTGCGGTAGGCGGTCGGCGCAACCCCGACAGACCGGGGCACTGTCGGTGACGGCCATGAGGTCGGCGCCCGGATGCGGGACGCCGCAATCAGCGCACACCGAACCCTCCAGGACAGCAGTGGGCACAGCGGACTCCTTTCGGACAAGCCACAACTCGCCGTCACGAACACGCCGCGGGGCGAGAGGGGAGTGGATGGGGGGTCAGGCAGCGGCCGCGGCGCCGGGCGCGAAGCGGCAGGTCACCCGGATGCCGTGGTGGTGTCCGTCGCAGCGGACCGGGTACAGGTGCCGGTCGGGCACGGCGAGGTGGCGGCGCGTATCGGCTTCGAGGTTGTCGATTCGGTGACCGGCGACGGCTTCGTAGTGCTCGTCGCCTCCGGTGATCTCGTGCCCGGGATCGGGCAGACCGGCGTGGCGCCACATCCGCCGGTACAGGCCGAACGCCGCCGTCGACAGGGGTGCGTGCAGGCTGGCGGTCATCACCGACACCAGCACCTCGATCGCGGTGCCCGGCTGCGTCGGCCGACCGGCCACGACTCGGTCGAGCAGTTCACGACAATGCGCCCGATACACGACCTCGGTACGCATCCGCGTGACGGTGGGTGACAGCAGGGTGAACGCGTGGAACAGCACATCCGCTTCGTCGGGGTGCTGGTCACCGGCGGCGGTGATCTCGTCCTCGGCCCATTCCATCTGGGCGAACACCGCATCGAGGGCGCCGGCGAAGTCCCGGCTGGTCAGGGATGCGAGCAGGTCGATGCGGTGGCTGTCGTGGCTCATACTCGTCCTGGGGTCGAAGGAGGACCACCCGGTCGCTGGCTCCCGGACCGGTTCCGGTGGCCGGTACGGGTTGTGCCGGGTGGGGCGAGCTGCGTGGGTAGGCCGATTCCCGGGTGCGGGTGGGGGTCAGGTGGTCGGGTAGGGTAGGCCGGAGCGGCATCCGTAGGGGGAACAGCCGTCGGGGTGGCCGTGTTCGGCGAACTCGTCGAAGATGTCGAGTTGCCGGTCGGCCCATTCCGTGCGGGTGACGCGGTCGATCGGAGCTCGGTCGAGGGGCATCCGCGAGGCATGCAGGTAGGCGTGTCCGCGTAGCGGT
Source organism: Nocardia sp. KT25-26 (assembly GCF_056627695.1). NCBI lineage: Bacteria > Bacillati > Actinomycetota > Actinomycetes > Mycobacteriales > Nocardiaceae > Nocardia > Nocardia sp. KT25-26. Next base: position 2,799,262 of record NZ_CM152813.1, read on the forward strand.
GGTGCGCCGGCGCAGCCGTGCCGGATCCGGCGGTCGAAATCGACGGCGTCGGCCCATTCCTCGGGTGCGTGGTCACGAAGGTGGCGCCACTGGGCGTTGCCGTGGAACGGGCAAGTTAATGCGAATATCCGGTAACGATCGCTGTTGTCCGCGGTCAGTTGGAATTCCCCATGGGCGGCCAGTTAGCGGGGGAGTATCTGGCCGCGATGGCAAACTAGTAGCAATGTGCCTGGAGTGCTCGCCAACGACGGTGTGCGGAAGTGGGGAAATCTTCGCAGTACCCTGTTCTGGTACTTCAGATTCGGGGCTGAACGTTGCCGACCGCAGCAGCGGTCATCTTCAGCGGTGGTCGACCCGCTGCCTCGGTCATAAGGGCGCGTCGTTGCTGCGGGTGTTGTAGGTGCGCATGCCGATCGCTGCCGCGACGAGGATGGCGATGCTGCTGGCCAGCAAGGCTCGACCGAATCCGGAGGCCAGCGCCTCGGGCGGGGCCGTACCGGCGGCCAGGAGGTCGGTGGTACGTGAGGTCGCGACGGTGGTCAGCACCGCCAGACCGAGTGCACCACCGAGCTGCTGCGAGCTGTTCAACAACGACGCCGCAAGCCCCGCCTTGTCCGCCGGCACTCCTGCATTGGCTGCGTTGGTGACCGAGACCAAGACCGCGCCCAGGCCGAACCCCATCACGATCATGCCGGGCAGGATGTCGGTCTTGTAATCACCGTCGACCGGCAGACCGGACAGCACGAACACCCCTGCGGATGCGAGTACACATCCACCCACGATCAACGGCCGGGTACCGACCAGCGGAATCAGCTTGGTCGCCGCACCGGCACCGATCCCGACCGCGAAGGTGACCGGCAGATACACCAGACCGGTCTTCAGTGCCGAGTATTCGAGCACGTTCTGCATGTAGAGGGTGAGGAAGAAGAACATCGACATGAATCCGGCGATCGCGATCAACTGGGTGCCGTCGGCGGCCGCGAGCCCCCGGACCCGGAAGATCGACAACGGCATCAACGGATTCGGGTGACGGTACTCGTTCACCACGAACGCGACCAGCAGCAGCGCCGCCCCCACCAGGCGGACGATCGTGCTCAGCGAACCCCAGCCCGCGTTCGGTGCCTCGACCACGCCGTACACCAGCAGCAGCAAGCCCCCGGTACCGAGGACCGCGCCGGGCACATCGAAGCTCGAGCCCGGCACCCGGCGGTCGTCGGGCAGCAGCCGATAGATCGCGGCGAACAGCACCACGCAGATGATCGGGTTGATCAGCAACACCGAACGCCACCCGAAGGATTCGGTCAACACGCCCCCGAGCAGGACACCGGCCGTCGAGGCCATCCCGATCATGGCGCCCCAGACCCCGAGCGCCCGGTTCCGATCCGTACCCTCCTCATAGGTGGTCGTTACCAGTGACAACGCCGCGGGCATCATCAACGCCGCGCCGGCGCCCTGGACAATGCGGGCACCGACCAGCAGCGGCGCGTCGGAGGCGAGGCCGCCGACCAGGGAGGCGAGGGCGAACACGATGACGCCGATGACGAGCACCCTGCGGCGCCCGATCAGGTCGGCCGCACGCCCACCGAGCAGCATGAAACCGCCGTAGGTCAGCAGGTAGCCGGTGGCCACCCACTGCAGCCCCTGCTCGGAGAACCCCAACTGATGCTGGATCGAGGGCAGTGCCACATTGACGATCACGGCGTCCATGAAGTCGAGGAAACCGACCGCGCACAGCAGTGCGAGGATCAGCTTGCCACGTCCGGTCGACAGGGCGGATGAGTTCACTACAGCGCGAGTCATGACGAACCGCCTCCCTCTGTGGAGTTCGTTTCCATGCGAATCCCCTCCGATCAGCACCCCGGGTAGTAGTGTGGTTGATATAATCAACTGCGATGGATGAAGTCAACTACGCTGCAAAGGGTTCGCGGTCCTACGGGCAGTTCTGTGGTCTCGCACGTGCCCTGGACCTCGTGGGCGAACGCTGGACGCTGCTGATCGTGCGCGAGTTGCTCCCCGGCCCGATGCGTTACACCGAGCTGAAGACCTCGCTTGCGGGGATCGCGACCAACCTCCTGGCAGAGAGGCTGCGGACTCTGGAGTCGAACGGCATCGTGCGGCGACAACTCGGAGGTGCGGGAGTCCTCTACGCACTGACGCCGTGGGGTGCGGGACTGCGAGAACCCATGGAGGCGCTCGGCAGGTGGGGCGCGCCGCTGCTGACGCCGGGCCGCAACGGCGATTCATTCCAGCCGCGCTGGCTGACGCTTGCCCTCCCGGCACTGCTACGGGGAGTCACTGCGAGTTCCCCGGCGGAACTCGGCATCGACATGGACGGCTTCCGCATGCTCGTGCGTATCGACGAGGACGGCCCCAGCGCAGTCGCCTGGACCGATCAGCAGCCGGACACGGTCTTCACCGCCGAACCGGAGGTCGTCATCGGGCTGGCAGCAGGCGGCCTCACGATCGACCAGGCCCTCTCGCTGGGAGACCTCCACGGCCGTAGGCGGATCCTCAGCACGGTGTTCCCACCGGGGCGGACGATCGCCGCGACCGGCGTGGCGCCATCGGCGACGAACGACTGACAGCAATCGAAGCCGGAATGGCTCCGGTGTCTCCGTAGACCGTCGACCGGCTACCACGTACGCACAACACATAATCGGCATGGGCGCTGTTCGGGCGGGATGCTGGCAGTGTGCCGGATAGCCGTATGTGGCCGCCAATGGGGTATCGCAACTGGCCGTACACGGGGAACTTCGGGTGGCCACTGGCAGTTGTGAGGGTGGTCGGCCGAATCGCCTTGATTCCAGCACTTCGGGTCAGGTTCGTGCATCCTTCTGGGTTGTGACTGACGATGGCGGTCGATGGTTACGGGCCACCGTTCTGAAGATGCCCTGGCGACACGCGATATGAGCTTGAGTTTCATGTCCGGTCTCCCGTGAGGCTGGTCTGGACGGCGGTGAGTTCGATGAAGGCGCGGGTAGTGCCGAGTTCCTCGGGAGTGGGGCCGGCGGGTGTGGGGACGGTGGCCAACCGATTCGCGAGTTCGAGCAGGACGTCGCGGTCACCTTCCAGGGCCGCGCGTTCGTCATCGGTGAGTTCGAGGCGTTCGAGCATCTGATCGACACCGTTTTTCACCGAGAGCAGTTGCCCCGCGCTGGATTGCTTGGGCAGGTAGAACGGGCAGCGGGCGCAGGCGAGGCGGTGTGGGCACTTGGCGAAGAAGTCGTAGGTGCAGTAGCCGTCTCCGAGGTCGTAGTACTTCCACGGTTGTTCGCCGTCGGTCGCGGCGCCGGACAGGATCACGTCGCGGTCGATGAGGACCTGGATGGTGCGGACGTTGCGCGCGAAGTAGTCGGCCTTGTGATATGCCGCTGTCAGGCGCCGCTGGAGGATCGCGGCGTAGCGCCGGGTGCTGGAATAGTGCTTGTGCCCCAGCCATTCCCGCAGATCCGGCAGGGACAGCGGATCTGGTGCGTTGAGTAGCTGGGTGGCGATGGTGGACCGGGCGCGGTGGCTGGTGAGCGCGCCGCGCGAATCGCTTTCCGGGATGCCGGCCTTGCGACAGAGCGCGGGCAGGATGTGGTTGTTGAGGTAGGAGCGGCCGATGAGCTCTCCGCGCACGCAGAACAGGAACTGGCGTCGGAGGCCGGTTTTGCGGTCTTCGAGGTCGGGCTGGGGCGGCCGCACCAGCTTCCAAGCATCGACGAGCTGGCCGACGGTCGGGTCCACGGGTTTGCTGAACGCTGGTGAGGTCTTGTTCTCCGGAACCCGGAGTAGGCAGATCGGGAACGGTTCGCCGGTTTTCTCGTCGCGGCTCTCGTCGCGGTCGACACAGTCGAGTTCCAAACGGCGGATCTCGTCGATGCGGAGCCCGGCGAACAGCCATACTCCGACCAGGGCGCGGACCATCTCGATCGGGTAGTAGGTGCGGTGGCTGCCGGTGCGGGCCTTGGCCCGAGGGCTGCCGTACTCGTTGAGGTCTTCGCTGTTGAGGGTGAGTCCGGCGGCCATGAGCTTGGCCCATGCGACTTCATCGATGATGCGCGGGTTGGGGCTGATCTTGGCGCGTAGCGACAGCGGCCCGGACAGCACCTTGCGCGGGTCGAAGGCGAGAGTGACCCATTCCCATTCGACCAAGTCCAGGAAGAACGCGCGGAGGCTGTCGATGCGCTGCACTTTCGCGGACGGAGACAGTGGTTGACCGGCCTTGACTTGGTTGCGGTTGTGCCCGGCCCACTGCCCGTGCACCGCGTGCAGGGTGTCGGCGACGTACTCGGCTGCCATGTCGCGCGTCCAGAACTGAGGTTCGACGGCGTGGGGGTGCTTCTCGGCTGCCCACCGTCCGGCGATCAGGATCACCGAGAACATCCCGCGGACACTGCCGGGTTCGAGGGTGGTGAATTTGCGCCAGCGCTGCGCCCATTCCAGCCACGGCGGTGGCACCGACGCCAAGGTCTCCGGACGTGAACCGCGTTGGCGCTGGTTCCGGGGAATCGGAGTGGTGATGATGCCCTTGTGTGCCAGCACACGCGACACTTTGATCAGCCCGCGCCGTCGCGCGCCGACGGGATGCCGGTCGGCCACGGCACGCACGTCGGAGTCGGTGAGTTCGGTGAGTTCTGCCTTGCCGGTGCAGAGCATGAGATCGCTGACCGCGGCCGGTATCTGGCTGCCGACGGTGTGCTCGGAGGAGTCCCACGACCGCAGGACGTCGATCACTTCGGTGGCGGCGGTGAGGACGGTGTCGGGGCCGAAGACGAGGTCGGCGATGTGCCGGGGTGCGACTGACACGGCATGATGCAGGGTCCGGTCGGCAGCGAGCAGGTTGGCTAGCGCCACGACCCAGCCGCGGCAGCCTTTCTCGACCGCCTGGGTCAGATCGATCCATGTATCCCGGGTCCATTCGTGATAGGGGATCTGGGTGTTGTGGACCTGGTGCAGCATCATGGTGCGCAGTCGGCTGGTCCGTTCGGGACGATCCCAACTGGCGGTTGCTTCTTCGATCGGCCGTACCAGATGTTCGAGCGTGGTGCTATTGCGGGTGGTCAGGCGCGGCGTCGCGGTGTCGAACATCCGGGCCAGTGCTGTGCGTTCGTCGGTGGTCAGCATGCTCACCATGCCTCCGCCAGGGCGGCCAGACGACGTTCTCGGTCGGCGTTGAGCGACGTCGTTGTGTTGTGCAGTTTGGCCGCCAACTCGCGGCCGGAGAGGTGGATGTACTTCAGCGTGGTCGACAGGTCTCGGTGGCCGGCGTACTGGGCGATATCCTCGATCTCCCACCCGGCCCGAGCCAGATCGGTCAACCGCAGATGCCGGAGGGTATGCGGGTGCAGTTGCGGGACACCTGCCCGCGCCGCGATGCCGTCGACAACCTTCGACCACGCCGACGGGCCGATCGGCGTGCCGCGGTTGCGGCGCGACATGCTCAGAAACAGCCTGCCCTCGACCCGCCCGAACATGCTGGCCCGCTGCCGCATGTAGGCCACGAGCAGTTGCCTGGAAGTCGAGCCGTAGGCAACCTCGCGGGCGCGTTTGGACTTCGTGTTCTCCGCTTGAAGGTGGATCAACGACCAGGCGGGTTCGAGGTCATCGATGTCCAGCGTCACCAGTTCTTCACGGCGCAGCGCGCCGTCGTAGGTCAGTGTCACCATCAGCCGGTTGCGCAGCGGCTCGGACTCACACGCGTTCAGAATCCGATCCCATGCCCATTCGTTCGGGATCCAGGGCGCCTTCTCGATGCGCCGGACCAAGCCTTGCCGCGGTCGCTTCCGGGCTCCGCTGCGTCCGGACTGACCGCGGCGCACTGGATTTCGTTCTCGAATCTGCTCTTCGACGAGGTAGTCGTAGAAGCCGCGGACCGCAACAACCCGTTGCTGGATCGTGGCATTGGACAAACCGGTTCCACCGGTTCGCTTATTCGTCCGGTCGTGCATGTCGCCGATCCATGCGGCGACGATGTCGGGCCGAGTGTTGGCGGGATCTGTGCCGAGCCTGATGCAGAAGGCCAGGTGGTCCTCGACTGCCCGGCCATAGGCATCCACTGTGTTCGGCGCTCTACCGATGTTCGCGGTGAACTGCAACCACCGCCGAGCTTCGTCATGCTGCGCAACCAGCGGGAAGTGCTCCCAGCACACTGTGATCATGAGTCGGAAATCTAGCCAGCCCATATTCCAAATAAGGCATCCGATACACGACGATTTCGCCGTATCACCCCAGCCGCGTTGGTCGAGCCAGCGCAGGCAGTCGCGGCGGGACATGCCGAGTTCGAGTAGTGGATAGCGTGGGCGGGTGTAGCGGTTGACGCGGCGGGTGCTGACGCGGTGGATCTCATCGGCGCTGAATCCGATCCATTGCTCGGCGACCCGTCCGGCCGGGACGCGACGGAATCGGGGTGGTCGTGCTCCGAGGAGTTCACGGACCTTGCGCTGGATCGGCACCAGCTTGTACTCGTGGGTGCATTGTCGGCGCGCCATCCCGCGTGCGCCCTCGGGTGAGCGGGTGAAGTACGGCACCGACACGAATCGGTGAGCGGGGTCGAGGCTGTCGCGTCGCAGGTGTCCGTTGTCGACCCGGAACAGTGGAATACCGGCCCGGGCGAACTCGACAGCCAGCCGATCGAGCTGGGCATAGACTCGGGCGGGTTCCCACCCGGTGTCGGCGAACACAGCGGCGTCCAACCGGGGAAGGTCACCGGCGCATGCCATCAACGCCAGGACCGTGGACTGTACTCCGGCCCCGCACGACAACACTCGCAGCGTCGGTTCCGAATCGGTCATCGTCGCAGGTTTCCTCCGTCTGCGTAGGGGCGCACCCTGTCGGCCGGTGTGTTCTGGCTGGGGTCGGGTCGCCGGTCACGGCGGGTCGGGGGTGGCGGTGAGGTCGACGACGAGGCGACAGACCGGCCGGTTCGGGCTGGTGATCTGCACCTGCAGGGTCGCGGTCGACGCCGGCGGGACCCCGTCGGGTGCGGGGTGGGTGTGCCAGACCTCGCCCCTGGTGGGGTTCAGAGGTGGCAGGTGGTCGCGGATCCAGTCGACGACCTCGCCGACATGCCCGATCACCGGCTGCGGGGTCACCGGCGCCGCCGAACCCGCCGCGGCGGCCGGACTGCGGTGAGGGCGCGGTGCGGGCCGGTGCTGAGGGCGCGTGAGGTGGTGGGGGCGTGGGTGAGGATGTCGGTCGCGTCGGGGGTGTGGTCGACTCGTTGGGTGGGCACGGCCGGGCCGGGGCGGGCACCCGTGCGGGGCCGGACGACGGTGTCGTCGGTGGACACGATGATCCGGTTGCCGTGGACGTCGTCGACTGTGGCCAGCCGGTGGTCGAGGTCGTGGCCGGTCCTCGGCCACCGGAACCGCGTGAGTAGACGCCGGACAGCGTGTGGCGTCCCGCGGCCGGCGAGGGCTCGGGTGAGGCGGTGCGCCTCGTGGTCGGCAAGGGTGAACCGCCGCGGTGTGGCCCGGGTTCGGGGGTGCGGCAGGTCAGGACGTGTAGACACAGCAGTCCTCCGGACAGGTCGAAGTGGGTGGGCGATTCCCGCGGCGCGGCACGTGGGTCCGGGTGTCCAGCAGTGGTTCGCTCAGGTGGGTTCGTGGTCGAGGAGTTCGTGATTGCGGGCAGAGGAGCGGGGGCAGACGCAGCGCGGGACGGGGTGGTCGCAGGTCAGGCAGTGACCGCAGTAGGGGCAGTGGCGTGCGTTGCGGGTGAGGAACGATTCACACATCTCGCAGAACTGCCAGAAGGTGGCGGTGTCGAGGTAGGAGTAGTTGGAATACCAGGTCCCGTCGCGCCAGTGCCCGTAGTGTTCGTTGAGCAGGTAGGCGCGGTGTTTGTAGGAGGGATCGACGGTGAGGATGACGGCTTTGTCGCTGCGCAGCCACTGCTCGAAACCGTTGCGTCCGGTCCAGGAGTCCAGAGATCCGAACGGTTGGTGGGGCAGGAAGTCCTCGGCCGCGACCCGGGTGTCACTGCGCGGATCACCGGTCCGGGGGTGGACCTGGGGTGGCAGGATTCCGTTGTGCGCCAGCACGGTCCGCTCGTCGCCACCGATCGGGAAGGGGTGGCAGTTGTCGATGGTGAGGTGTCCGTGGGTGGCCAGCCGGGAGTGGAACAGGGCCGGCCCGTCGGGGAACTCGGCACGGAGGGCAGCGAATTCGGTGATCGCCCGGTCGGGGTCCAGGCTTTTGCCGACGGTGATGCGGTGGCCGGTGATCAGGGCATAGCCGTGGCCGTGAGGGTTGGCGGCGGCGCCGGCGGCAAGGAGGTCGAGGTCGGGGCTGACGCCGGGTTTACAGAAAGTCAGGATGCACACTTGAGGCTCTCCAAGTCCTGGTGCAGCGGCAGATAGTCGGGGTGGGCGGCGATCCAGTCGCGGAAGGTGTCCCAGGCCCACCCTTGGCGGCGGGTGATGTCGGCGGCCCGCAGCCCGCGGGTGTATTCCACGGAGCCGGCGGCGAACGCGAGCGCGGCGGCGACCTGTCGCCGTTGCAGGGAGCTGGCGAAGATCCGCAGTTCGTAGGTGTGGGTGGGGCAGGTGTTGATCGCTTGATGCCGGTCACTGATGTGTCGGCCGGCGATGGCGGCGGCGACGTGCGCGCGGGACCGGGGATCGAAGGCCGCGTAGTGGGTACGCCGCCGCGCCAGCTGGGTGACCGCGTCTTCGTTGCGGTAGATGAACTTCATCCACCGGTAGGCGTGGGCGGGAGAAGAGAATCCGGTGCGGGACAGGTGGATGTGGAGGCCGACGCCGGTGTCGGTGCGGCACCCGAGCAGCCGCAGCCGCGACAGCAGCGGCCACGGGAACTCGTCGAGGGCCCACCGGTAGGACATGGGGTGGGTGACCATCTCGAATCCCGAGGGCCGGATGGAGGAGTCGGCTTTGAGGTAGCCGAGCTCACCGAGGGCGTCGACCGCGGTCTCGACCGCCTGACTGTGCTGGTCGGCGGTGGTGACGATTTCGAGTTCCATCCCCAGATACAGCGGACCCCGGCCGTGGAAGACCGGGACGGGTTTGTAGTCGTAGGGGTGGATCACGGTGTGCGGCATCGGCGTGCCGCAGCTGCCGCAGGGGCCGGTGCCGTCGGCGACGGCGCTGTAGCAGTTCGGGCATTCGCTGTAGCCTTCGGTGTAACAGCCGTGGCAGATGTCGCTGCCGGTGTCGGTGCTGTAGCCCTCGCCGTCGATCGCGGTGTCGCAGCGGGCGCAGTGCCCGCATTCGGCCGCGCATTCCGCACAGACCTGCGTGGTGGCGGTGGTGGGTTCGGTGTCGGTGGCGTAGCGGCGGCAACGGTCGCAGCGGGTGTAGTCGTCGACGCAGTCGTCGCAGACGAGGGTGTCGGTGACGGTGTGATGGCCGGTGTCGGTGACGCGGTCGCAGTCCTGGCAGCGCGACATGGTGTCGGCGCAGTCGTCACACACGTGGCCGCCGTCGACAGTCTCGGCCGCCGGGTCACCGACCGGGTGGCTACAGTTCTCACACCCGATGTCGGTGTCCGGAGCGGCGGTTGTGGTGGGCATCGCGGGTCGGTCCTTTCGGCCGGACGAACGAACAGAGCCCGGAACAGCCGCACCAATCGCGCGGACGGTTCCGGGCCCGAGGACACAGAACAAAAAAGGGAGATTTCCTGGGACGGGCGCCGGATCAGGGAGCAGCGCGGCGGCGAGGGCTCCACACCGTGACGCCGCCGGCGGCTGGTCTCGGTCGGCATCGGCACCGGTCGATGGGGTGGTGGCAGCGGTAGCACCAGTCGCACAGCCGGCACGACCGTGCTCTGGGGTCGGTTTCGCTGGCCCAGCAGCCTCCGCAGATGGACCGCAGCCCGGTCGGGGACAGGTAGGAGGTGTTGGAGTACCAGGCCCCGTCACGCCAGTGCCCGAGATGTGCGTTGATCAGGTACACCCGCCGCCGGTAGGCGGGGTCGACGGTGAAGACGACGAGTTTGCTGGTGCCGAGCCACGTCGACAGCCGCCGGATACCACGCCGGGTGTCGAGGGATCCGAACGGCCGCGTCGGGAGGTAGTCCTCGGCCGCGATCCGGGTATCCGACCGTGGATCCCCGGGACAGGGGTGGACGTGCCGTGGCAGGGTTCCGTTGTGCGCCAGTACTGTGCGTGGGTCGCCGCCGAGATGGAAGGGGTGGCAGTTGCCCAGGGTGTGGTCGCCGTGGGTGGCGTAGCGGGAGTGGAACAGTGCCGGCGAATCCGGGTGCCGGGCGCGCAGTGCTGCGAACTCGGTGAGCACGGGGTCGGGGTCCATCCCGTGTCCGACGGTGATCCGGTCACCGTCGGTGATGATCGCGTAGCCGTGACCGTGGGGGTTGGTGTCCGCGCCGGCGGTGAGAATGTCGAGGTCGGGGGTGATGCCGGTGGGCAGGTAGGTCAGCAGGCACATGCGAGGCCCTCCCACTGCGCGGCGAGCGGCGCGTACTCGTCGCGGTCGGTGACCCACCGGGTGAAGCGGTGCCACTGCCAGGCGCCGGCGTGGATGTCGGTGATCGACAAGTCGCAGGTGTAGGCGATGGAGGCGGCGGTGAACGCGAGCGCGGCCCGCACGGTGGCCGGTGCCAGGGAGCTGGCGAACACGCGGAGTTCGAGGGTGTCGGTGGGGTGGGTGTTGATGGCCTGGCGGCGGTCGAGGCCGGGGACGCGGCGGCCTTTCGCGGAGTCCTTGACCCGTTGCCGCGCGGTCGAATCGAACCGCGCGTACCGTGTTCGCCGCCGCGCCAACGCGACGAGGTCGGATTCGTTGCGGTAGAGCAGTTTCATCCACCGGAACACATGCGCCGGCGAGGTGAACCCGGCGCGGGAGGCGTGGACGTGCAAGCCGACGCTGTCGTCGGTCCGGCAGCCGAGGTCGGCGAGGTCGTCGAGCAACGTCCAGGGGAACCGGTCGATGGCGTATCGGTAGGACATGGGGTGGGTGACCAGTTCGAATCCGAGTGGCCGGATCGACGCGTCGCGCTTGAGATACCCCAGCCCGCCGAGCCGACCGGTCGCCAGCGACACAGCGTCGGCGTGGATGGGTGAGGGGGTGATGAGTTCGAGTTCCATTCCGAGGTAGAGGGGGCCGTCGCCGTGGAAGCGGGGGTCGGGGCGGTAGGTGTAGTTCCACACCCGGTCCGGCGCCGCGCACGGTTCACACGCGCCGTCGCCGGTGAGGGTGCCGCAGTCCGGGCAGGCGTCGAGACGGGCCCCGCAGGGGTGGCAGACGCGGGTGCCGCCGGAGACATACCGGCTCGCCCGCGTGTACCGGCCGCATTCGTGGCAACGGTCATAGGTGACCGCGCAATTCGGGCACAGGACCCGGTCGTCGATGGTCCGGCTGGTCGGCGGGGCCCACAACCGGCACGACATACACGCCCGCCAGCCCGGAGTGCACGGCCGGCAGCGGGGAAGGTTGTCGAATGTCGGCCTCGGCGCGGACGGCCGTGTCCTGCACATACAACACGAAGGCAGCGAGTCCGCGCACCGCGGGCAGAGCCGGTCCTCGGCGGGATCGGGGACCGACGCCGAATCACGGTGGCAGGACACGCACACCGGATCCGGTGCCGTGTCGGGAATCGGACACATCGAAGACCTCCAACAGGACGAACGGAACGCACCACCCGGTCGGGGCGGGAGACGGTCACCCGGGGGTGCCGTAGTGGTGAGAGAGGCGGTGCGTTGTGGGGCTACTGGTCGTGGACGGCGTCGGCTCGCCAGTACGGATGCAGGCGTGGTGGCCGACCTGGAGTGACCTCTCGCGGGATTGGCGACCCGCGATCAGGGCCGACCGTGAGGGGGCGTGGCGGTTATGCTGGGTGGTGGGAGAATCGGTGGGCCTGCTCAGGAGTGAGAAGGTCATGTCCACGCGCACACCACGATCGAGCCGCCATGCGGGGCGGCGTCCGGATGTCGGGGAACGGCTGCGACGGTCCCGGGAACTGCTGGGGCAGCGCCGAACCCGGGTCAAGGACCGCGAACGCCGCATCACCAGCGACGTCAACGCCTACCTACGGGCATGGGAAACCATCCTCGGTATAGAGGCCGACCGCGACGACGCGATCGCGGACCTCCGCGCCCGCATCGACTCCACCACGAAAGAAGCGGCCGACGAAATCGCCACCCAACGCGCCCGGCAAGCCGACGTCGCCGCACGCCTGGTCCAGGACTGTGACAGCACCGACGACGTCGCCCGACTCCTGGAACTCACCCCGCGCCAGGCCAGGCAGTTGATCAGCCAAGGCACCGCCACCGCCACCGATCCGGCGCGGACTACCGAACCAGCCACATCGCCATCGGTCGCGGGCGAGGCGGGGAACACGTCGTCGCGTCGGGAACATTCGACCGAAGTGCCCAGCCACGGTGGGCAACGGGTCCCACTCGAACCGGAACCGGAACCGGAACCGGAACCGGAACCGGAACCGGAGTCGAAGGCGAGGCAGACGACTCCGGTGCCCGGTCCCGGTCAGTCTTCGGCCGGATAACCACGGGGGTTGCTGGTCAGTGGTAGTTCCCGGCGCGCCAGACCAGGTGCCGGAACTGCGCGGTCGACAGCGGGACACGGGCGGGGACCCCGGGTGCCGGGGGCAGGGGCCAGTGGACGAGGCCGCAACGGTGGCAGTAGAAGGCGGTGTGCCACAACTGGTCCGCCTGGGGCCGGCCTCGCCGGATCCGGGCGTTGTACGACCACCGGTAGGCCGCGACCGCGGTCAGCGCGATGCCGGGGAATCCGAGCAGGACGAACATCAGGAACCCGGCGAACGTGGACATCGGGACCGAGGGGTCGACGTCGTGGGCGTGGGAGCCGACCCCGGCACCGATCGCGGCCATGAGCGAGAACGTCACCCACACCGTGCCCACAATCCCGGACAGAAGGGCCGGTTTCTCGTCCGGGGCCCGCCGCAGCCTCGCGGCGAGCAGGCTGGTGGAGGTGGTGTTGATCGTCGACGCTGCGAATACCGGCACCATCCCGGCCGGGGAGAATCCGATGCCGTCGATGTAGTCGGTGCCGGTCACGGTCGCGACACCGGACGCGTGCACCGCGGGCACGTGCTGCACCCAGTCGTCGCGTCCACACGCCGGACACCGGAGGTCCGGGATCATGACCGCGGTGGTCTTCGCATGGTGTGCCCCCATCACTCCGCCCGGAGCTACTTTAGCCGGAGTCGAAACCATCAGGAACCTCCCGTTTCTCCGGCCGTGCGGCCCGTGTCACCGATGTGGTGCGATGCCGGACCCGGTATTGGGGTCGGTGCCACGGCCGGTGTTGCGGCTGTAGTAGTCGGTGGCTCGGGTGGGGTGGTGTGGTGCGCACCGCTCGGCGGCTCCCGGCGTTCGACCTCGGTGGTGGTGCACCGGTGTGCGTCGTGGAGGATGCGGGAGATGGTGGCGCGGTTGCGGTCGACCTCACGGGCGATCTGGGCGGCGATGGCGCCGTCGCGGTGGTGGCGGACCAGGATCCGCGTCACGACGTCGGGGTCACGGCGCCGCGCCGGGTCTCGTGCGCACAACCGCCGCGCGATCTGCGCCCACTCGCCCTCCTCCAGCGGCGTCGCAGGCGACGTGTCGCCGGGCGGCGGGCCCGCCGCAGTGCGAGCGCGGTCGCCGAGTATCGGTGACGCGGCGTCGGGCGATGTGGGTCGCGGGCGGCGAGTACCGGCCGGTCGCCGCCGGGTAGCCGACGCGGACACCGGTGATGGGGGCGGGGTTGTCGTGCTGGTGGTGGGTTGGTCGGCGAGGGCGAGGACGGCCAGGGTGGCTTGGATGGTGGTGCCTTCGATGATGATCGGCAGCAGCCAGCGGGCATCGGGAGCGATGCCGGCGACTCCAGCCAGGGACTGCAACGCGGTGAACGACAACCAGAACGCGGCCACCGCGATCACGAGCGTCACCGCTGTCGCGACCCGATGGGTGAATCCGCGCTGCGGCCGGGTGCGGACGAGCGACGCGGCACTGTGCACGGCGGCCAGAAGCGCAACGGGCGGTATCACCGCCACCGCCGCGGCGATTACCGGTGCGGCGGTGGTGTGCAACACCGCGTGTGTGGCGTTGCCGACCACACTCACCCCTGCCGCGCACACCAGCACCGTCCAGAAGAACACCAGTTGCGCACGCCCAGCCTGGGTACGCGGATCCTGGTTGCGGGAACGAGAATCGGTCATCGGTCGGCTCCCATCGACAAACCTGTGCGCACAACGCAACCGGGAAACCTGCCTGGGCGAGCCCCCGGGCATAGGCGGGGACGCGGATGGCGCTGTGCTTGATCGGGTGTGGTGTCATCGCTGAGCGAGGACTGCTTTCACGCGGCGGACGGGGACCGCGGTGGCGGTGGCGATATCGGTGAGCGATGCCGCGTGCGCGGCGAGTCCGGTGATCGCCGCGCGCATGGCGGTCGTATAGGCGTTTTCGGCGTCGCGGAGGGCTTCGAGTTCCGGTGTGACGGCGACGACGGTGACGTCGATGTGGGCGAGACCCCATGACGCCACCGGTCGTGCGTAGGATCCAGGTAGGGTGAGTCCGGCGTGGTGACCACAGGCACTGGGAAGGATGTTGGGGTGAGTGTTGTTGTTCTGGAGATAGATTCGGGATCACGGCGGGAACCTGCGTGGGTGGACGAGCTCGTTGATGAGCTGCAATCGGACCTCTCTGAGATCCGAGGGGTGGCCGTGCACCGGGTTACAGTCGACGCACGTCCCGGGGAGAAGTCCAGCACTACAGAACAACTTGGACAGTTGCTCCTTTCCGGTGGTGCGATCGGCACCGCTGCATGGGCGATCCGCGACATCACATCACGTTTCCTGGAACGGACTCGGGCGGACTCGGTCACCATCAAGAAGGGGGACCGGGAAGTCACCGTCGTCCGGCCCGAGCTGACCCAGGTCGATGCCCTCGTCGAGCAGATCGCCGACCTGTTGCGTGATGACTAGTCCAACCGGACGGCGTGTCGCGCTTTTCGTAGCCAATGACATCTACCATTTCGACGGTTTGTCTCGACTGTATGCACCTGTCTCTGACGCCGAACACCTCCGTGAATTGTTGCGTGATCCCTCCGTCGGCGAGTTCCGGCCGACAGAGCTACTTATCAACGAGTCCAAGCCGGAGATCGAGCGGAGTATCGAACGACTGTTTCGTGGCGCCGGGCCGGAGGACGTGGTCCTGTTTTACTTCTCCGGGCATGGCCTGCGTACCCGACAGAACCTGTACCTGGCGGCGGGAAACACCGACCCTCAGCTCCTGAGTAGCACAGCGATATCGTCGGCCTTTATTCGTGAGCTGATCAGAGAGTCCGCCGCTGCTGCCAAGATCATCTTGCTGGACTGTTGCTATAGTGGCGCGTTCCTTGGCTCTGACGTGTTGAAAGGACCGCTAACCATCGATGATGTCGCCCAGGATCTGGCAGCTGGCGATGGGGTCTGCGTGCTCACTGCCTCCAGCGCCGTTGAGACTGCCGCCGATGGCCCTGCTGGTGGCGGGGCCGCGCCGCTGTCGGTGTTCACCTCGGCGCTGGTGAAGGGAATCGACACAGGTTTGGCTGACAACGGCAGCGGCAGCATCAGTGCCCACGACCTGTGGACTTATGTGCATGCCGAAGTCCGTCGTCAGACCGACAGCAAGCAGACACCAAACCATTACGGCGCTTTCAAGGATGAGGTGCATATCGCCCGTGTACGGAGGCGGTATGCCAGTCTCGTGGATGCTGGACACCGGGTCCAGCTCGGCGATCTCCTCGGTCGGCTAGAACAGGATTCGGACGAAGCTATACGGGCGATCAACTATCCGGGAGCGGGCCACCTGAGGGTTCCTATTGGCCGCGAGCGGCGCACCGACGGGGAGCCCGGTGAATCGGTGGCACTGGATCTGGCCGGTCCGGACCGGAACCTTTTTGTCGTAGGGCGTGGAGGCTCGGGGAAGAGCACATTCCTACGAACCCTGACGGGAGCGTTGGCTCTCACTCATTCGCCCAATGAGGTCGTGCTGTATGTCTTGGAATCAGGTAACCGCCTTGGCTCGATGAAGGCCCTACCGCATATCGCGGCAGCTGCGGACGACGATGATCGGGAGGAGGTAGACAACCTTCTTCGCGGGCTGGCGGAGGAGATTGGCCGTCGCAAGAGGATGTATCGGGAGTACGGCATCGACTCGCCGGCCAGCCTGCGCGCCGCGCGGGCGGGCCTAGACCAGCCGGTACCCGACATCTTTCTCGTCGTCGACAGGCTTGGAGACTTCCGTGGGCGCTCTGCGGACTTCGACCGCCGGATCCAGCACATCGCTACTGTGGGACCGGAATTCGCGATGCACTTGGTGGTGACCGCCAATGACTGGAACGAGGCACCCAACGAACTGATCGACTTGCTGTCCGCCCACATCGAACTTCGGCTCCACCGCCCGGCCGAATCGCGCCAAAATCCAGACCGTGCTGCCCGCCTGCCTAATGGCTCTGGTTGGGCACTGTTCGAACAGAGGACCTTCCGGATCGCTCTGCCCGATATCAGAGAGCTTGAGCCTGAGATGGTCATAATGCCGCAGACATCTGATGGTGCCGCAGAACTGGTCCGTAAGGTATTGGGCCGCCGACCTCCAACGGATGGCCCCAATCTTCCTCTCATCGCTGGGAACTCCGAGATCGAAACCTGGGCTCAGCTGATGCACCTAGGCGATATCGGGAACTTCAGCCCCGAGCACGCCTGGCAGCCCCGTTATGGCCGTGAGCGGCTGCGGGTGCCGTTCGGTGTCGGTGCCGACGGCTTGCCGGTGGAACTCGACATCAAGGAGGCTGCCGAGAGCGGTATGGGCCCGCATGGTCTGTGCATCGGCGCCACCGGTTCCGGTAAATCCGAATTCCTCCGCACCCTGGTGTTGAGCCTGCTCGCCACCCACTCCCCGGATCAGCTGAACCTGGTGCTAGTCGACTTCAAGGGTGGCGCAACCTTCCTCGGTCTCGACGGCGTACCGCATGTCGCGGCCGTCATCACCAACCTGGAAGAGGAAGCCGACCTCGTCGACCGTATGAAGGATGCCCTGGCCGGTGAGATGAATCGCCGCCAGGAAGTGCTGCGGCAGGCCGGCAACTTCGCCAACGCCTCCGAATACGAGAAGGCCCGCGCCGCCGGTGCCGACCTGAACCCGCTGCCCGCGCTGTTCGTCGTGATCGACGAGTTCTCCGAACTCCTCACCCAGCACCCGGATTTCGCGGAACTGTTCGTGATGATCGGCCGCATGGGCCGCTCCCTGCACGTGCACCTGCTGCTCGCCTCGCAGCGCCTGGAGGAAGGCAAACTGAAGGGCCTGGAGAGTCACCTCTCCTACCGGATCGGTTTGAAGACCTTCTCCATGAACGAATCCCGCGCAGTGCTGGGTGTGCCCGACGCCTACAACCTGTCCGGTGTCCCCGGCGCTGGTTACCTGAAATCCGGTTCTGGCGAGATCAAACGCTTCCAAGCCTCTTACGTCTCCGGCCCATACCTCGGCAGTACCCACGACCTTAATTACGGTGAGGGTGTCGAGCAGCTGTCCAACGTGGGTATGCTCGTCGCTCGGATCCAAGGCCACGGGCGCCCCGCCCACGATATCTGGCTGCCCCCGCTAGACGAGGCCCCCAGCCTCGACCAGCTGCTGCCCCGTTCGATACTCACCGGTGACATCCCGACCGTCGCGACCCTGCGCGCCCCCATAGGCATCGTCGACCGCCCGTACGATCAGGCCCGTGAGGCCATGGTCGTCGACCTATCCGGTGCTCGCGGTAACGTCGCCGTCGTCGGTGGCCCGCAGTCAGGTAAGTCCACCGCCCTGCGTTCGCTGATCATGGGCATGGCGCTCACCCACACCGCCGAACAGGTGCAGTTCTACTGCCTCGACTTCGGTGGTGGCACCCTGACCGGTTTGCAGGGCCTGCCGCATGTCGGTTCCGTCGCTGGCCGCCTCGACGAGGACATGGTGCGCCGCACCGTGGCCGAAATGACCACCATCGTCCGCACCCGCGAAGCCCGGTTTCGTCAGCTCGGTATCGAGTCGATGGCAGAGTTCCGCCGTTTCCGCTCCATGGACCCGTCCTCTAGCCCGGCCGTCGCCGGCGCCCACGAGGACCCCTTCGGTGACGCCTTCCTGGTGATCGACGGATTCGGTTCCATCCGCCAGGATTTCGCCGCCCTTGAACAAACTATTATGAACCTGGCCGTCCAGGGCCTGTCGTATGGCGTCCACGTCGTCATCGCGCTGGCCCGATGGGCAGAGGCCCGCCCCGCCCTCAAGGACCAGATCGGCACCCGAATCGAACTCCGCCTCGGCGACCCGATGGATTCCGACCTGGGTAGCAAGATTGCTGCCCTGGTCCCGCACGGTCGTCCCGGTCGCGGCATGACGCCGGACTGCCTGCACATGCTCACGGCGCTGCCTCGCACAGACGGTGCTTGCGATCAGGAAACCCTCAGCCAGGCAGTGGCTTCCGCGGTCCACCAAATCACCGCTGCAACACCTGGCCGGTCCGCACCGCCGGTGCGGGTGCTGCCCAAACAAATGCCACGTGAGCAGTTGCTAGCGTTGTCCGGGAACTGGATACGTAAGGACCGTGCAGGAAAATGCCTGCGGATACCGATCGCCCTAAATGCAGCAGAACTCGAACCAGTATATCTCGACTTCACCGAGAGCTCGCATTTCATCATCATCGGCGATACCGAATCCGGAAAGACCACACTGTTGCGGTCGATAATGGAGGGCATTGCGGAAGCGAACACTTCGAATGAGGCCCGTTTCGTCGTCGGCGATTACCGGCGTGGTCTGCTGGGTACCGTGCCCAACGGCTACCAGGCAGGCTATGGTCCGACCGCACCAGTATTCACCAACTACATGACGGAACTGGCCGCGTACCTGGAAAAGCGCAGTCCCGGCCCCGATATCACTTCACAACAACTACGTGACCGCTCATGGCTGGCTGGAAAGCCGGAACTGTTCGTCGTCGTCGACGACTACGATGTCATAGCTACCGCGGCCGGCAACCCGATACGAGCGCTGGACCAGCATCTTCCCTTAGCGCGCGACCTCGGGTTCCACATGATCATCGCCCGCAGCTCCCGCGGTGCGAGCCGCGCGATGTACGACCCGGTGCTAGGCAGCATGCGCAACCTGGGTGCGGAAGGTCTCATTCTGAGCTGCAGCCGCGACGAGGGCATTCTCATGGGTAGCGCACGGCACAGCCTGCAACCACCAGGCCGGGGCACGCTCGTAACACGGCGAGGCGATGAACTGGTACAGGCTGCATGGATGCCGCCGATCGAGTCACCGCACAGCCCGCCCGACCACAGGGTTGCTAACCCCCGACCACTAGACGGGAAGTCCGGTCCATGAAGAAGAAACCTCGGCCCACATTACCGCCTTGGCTGACAACTGAGGAAGTGACAGGCGACACCTGATTTGGCTTGCCTTCGGGCGGGCTGGATGAACCGTCACGGGTAAGGGACCGGCTTCAGGTTTCAGACCAGCGCCGGTCGGCGTGGCGATAGTTGAGCGTAGTAGTCGGCTTCGTACTCGGCCGGGGTGAGGTAGCCGAGCCGGGAATGCAGGCGCGCGTTGTTGTACCAGTCGCACCATTCCATCAGCGCGTACTCGACCTCGGATATGGTCTTGAACGGGCCGTGTCGGCGCACGACCTCGGTCTTGAACAGGCCGATGATCGATTCGGCGAGTGCATTGTCGTAGGCATCCCCGACCGATCCGATCGACGGCGAAATACCTTGCAGTGCAATCGATTCGGTGAAGTTTACCGAAACATATTGAGACCCCGCATCGGAATGATGAATCAGCCCGGGCTCGACGGGATGCCCGTAATGGTCACGCAGCCACACGGCCATGTTGACTGCCTTGGACACCAACGGTGTCGTTTTCGACGCCAAGATGTTCCAGCCGACGATCGCGCGGGAGTAGGCGTCGAACACGAACGCCACATACGCCCATCCCGTCCAGGTCGAGACATAGGTGAAGTCGGCCACCCACACCTGGTCCGGCGCGGTCGCGGTGAAGTCGCGGTTGAGCCGGTCACCGGCGCGAATCCCGTCTTCGGCCGGGATCGTGGTCCGATGTCGCCGGCCTCTGACGGCGCCGTTGAGCCCGAGTTCGCGCATGATCCGGTCCACGGTGCAGAACGCCACGTCATGGCCCTGACGACGCAGCCAGCGTGTCATCTTCCGGCGTCCGTAGAGCCGCTCGGGTGCGCCGTCGAGCCCACGCAAGGTGTTCTCGACATAGGCGTCGGCGACATCACGCGCCGAGGCCGGCCGACGGCGGGCTTTGCGGTAGGTCCTGGGCGCGATCTGCACCCCGTGCGCAGACAGCGCGCGGCAGATCGGCTCGACGCCGAAGACCTGGCGGTACTCGTCGATGAATCCGACGATCAGCGGCGTCGCGGGTCGAGTTCCCGCGCGAAAAAAGCTGACTTAGATTCAACGGGTCTGTGCAACGGTGCAGGTGAAGGGCTAGTGATTCGTGGCAAGGGTTGGGCGGCCGGGGATGTCGGATGCGACGAAGGCCGAGTTGTGGCGACGGTGGCGCGCCGGAGAGTCCATCAGCGTCATCTCGCGGGCACTGAGCAAGCCGCCGGGATCAGTGTTCACCGTGCTGAAACACCATGGCGGAATCGCCCCCGCCGAACGTGTACCGCGTACTGAACATCTCACCAACCAGGATCGGGAGGCCATCTCCCGAGGGCTGAGCGCTGGATGGTCGTTCCGCGCGATTGCCGAAACGATCGGTCGTGCGCCCTCGACGGTG
Source organism: Nocardia sp. KT25-26 (assembly GCF_056627695.1). Lineage (NCBI taxonomy): Bacteria > Bacillati > Actinomycetota > Actinomycetes > Mycobacteriales > Nocardiaceae > Nocardia > Nocardia sp. KT25-26. Next base: position 2,819,998 of record NZ_CM152813.1, read on the forward strand.
AGTCGAGAGGTCGGGCGCAACGGCGGGCGTGATGTCTATCGCGCTGTCGCAGCTCAGGAGCGTGCCGAGGACCAGCGCCGGCGTCCCAAGCCCAGCCTGCTGGCACGAAACGCCCGGCTCCGAGAGCGGGTGCTCGAGCTACTCGGGCAGGAGTGGTCACCCGAGCAGATCGTCGGACGGCTGCGCCTTGATCATCCCGGCGACCCGGAGATGACGGTCAGCCACGAGACGATCTACCGAGCGATCTACACCAGTCGCTGGAAGCTGATTCCCAAGCCGATGAGCAAGAAGCTGCGAACAGCTCGGCCGATCCGAAAGAACAAGCGGCACAGCGTAAAAGGGCAATGGCGCTCGCAGATCATCAACGCGCGACCGATCACCGACCGCCCCGCCGACGCCGAGGACCGGAGCGTGATCGGGCAACCCGGGAGGTTCTCAAGTGCCGAACTGGGACAACGCGAGAGACAAGCTGCGATATGAAGGCACGCCCGAACTCGGAGTCCCCGAACCTGCAGGTCATCCAGCCCGTCCTCCGGCTCACCGAGCCGGACCTCATTGCGGGTCACCGCATCAAGATGATCAAACGCCAGATGTTCGGGCGAGCGAAACCGGACCTCCTCCGCAAACGAATACTGTTGAGCGACTGAGCAACCCAACCAACGAAATCACGAAATATGTGCCAGATCCCGGATTGGCGTGCCGTTGACAGGGCACCGCTGCCTGCCGGCATCGGTCACGGTCGGCGATCCACGACTTCGGCAGATAGAGCTCCCGATCAATGAGCGTACGCCCCTTGCTGCTGGCATAGGCGCAGAACACGCCCAGCTGACAGTTCTCGATCCGTCCTGCTGTTTCCGAGTATTGTCGTTGCACCCCAGCAGAGTTCGTTCCCTTCTTCAGGAACCACGTCTCGTCCACGACCAGCACGCCATCCGGTGCACCCAGGTGTTCGACCGCATAGCCACGGACATCGTCACGGACCCCATCGGTATCCCATGCTGCCTTGTTCAACAGCCGCTGCATCCCGATCGGCGTCAGTTCACCCGCCGCTTCCGCCAGCGTCCACCGATTCTTCCCCGCCAACGGCGCGAGCAACCCACGCACCTACGCCCGCGCCCTCCACCGCGGCTCCGACCGGCAAAACCTGCCCGCCACCAGCGCAAACAGATCATCCAACCCGGCAACCCACGCAGCAAGATCCTCATCCAGCGACACAAGACCCGCACGCTACTTCGAAACACACACGGCCACGCCGGAATCAACAGACCCACATCACGAAGTGATGCTGGAGTACTAACCGTCAACGATGGTTGCCTTCCCGCCTTTGCTGAGGCGGGGCCTCCCCTCTCTACGGTTCGCGGGCAGAACTCTTCGCACAAATACCGTGCGCTCCAATCCAGGGAAGGCCGCTGTGAGTTGCACCCACCCCTGCTCACTAAGTACGACCTGCCAGCCCTCGGCGCAGACCGCATCGGACGGCGGTCTGTGACTTAGCTGGCCCCGGACTCGGAAGACAGTGCGAGCGCGCCAGCCACCATCCGCACCAACCCACTCGAACTGACGTTGACCGAGTGTCCATCCAAGCTCGTGCGCAACTGCCGGATGGAGGGCAAGCCACTCCAGGCGCTCTGCATCGGAGTAGCGCGCACGTCCTTGAACGACAAGCTCGCGATCCGCCCAACTGAGGTCACGGAGCGCCGGGTATCTCGACGCAGCGTCCGCTGTGACCTCCCACGTCGAACCTGAATCTGGAGCGATGAGCGAACGAGGCGGTCGTTCACGATGGTGGGTGCGGATCCAGCGTTCCTCCTCTGGGATTCCCCAGGCGAGCCATCGCCAGCTCGATTGCTCAGCAAGAATCTTGTTGTTCGAAAACTCAGAGGCGTATGAATCAGCCGCGTCCGATGCCTCGTCGCACCAGTCCTCCGACGGATAGTCGTTGTTTCCGGGGTCCCTCCACGGCATCGGCGTTGTCCCATCCAGAGGGAGCGGAGGCGTCCAGTTTGTCGCCTCGTCGATCATGAGATCGAGGAAGAACGAACGTGCACCGCCCGGCAGGACTCGCGCATCGATCAGTTCGGCCAACACCTGCGCACAGCCCCGACGGCCAACCATGTACGCCCAGGGTCGATATGTGTGCAGATTCCCTCGCACCCTCAACCGGTCCGCGTGATCACGATGACCGCCCTCGGTCCATCTATCGGTATCTGCCTTGCCGAGAGCTGCGGCGCGGTGGACAAGCGTCGCAACCGCGACGCCGACCTCGTCGGCAATGGCGTCGAGATACTGGTCGAACGGGCCGATGACCTGCTGCGGGTCGGTAACGTCGACGTACGGTACCCCGTGCTTGTCCAACTCGGGAATGCCGCGTGCCGGTAGGGGCGGCAGGTCCAGGGAGTAAAAAGCCGGAAGGTCGTTTTGCGTCAGCGCGGGTGCCTCAAGATGCTCAAGCTCCAAGAGCCGACGCGCCAACAGTCGAATGATCACGTCCTTGTCCGATGCACTTGCGAGAAGCGCCGAATCCAGGTTCGGGCGCCGATCAAGCCCAGTGCGGTTGCAAACCTCGATCAGTACGTGAAGTGCAGCTTCGGCAGCCCAACCTCCGCGACCAAGCACCTCGGCCAGAACTTCCTGGACCACAGCCCGATGCGACTGATGAGCGGCTGAGAGAACACGGCGTGCTCCGAAATCCATGATCCGAACCGGATGTCCGAGTTGCCGACCCACCCACTCCAATACTTCCACCTCTGGAGTCTTTGAGGTGCGCGTGACCAACTCAGGCAAGGAGTCGATCGCCGGTGCAAACACGTCAAGGTAGGCCCGCACCTCCGACCAGCACTGCGCGACCAGATCCTTGCCACCGAAGAGCTCTGCGAAGCGCCTCAGATCCTTGGGATAGAAGTCACCCCCGATAGCTCTGGATGCAACTAGACCTGCCAGATCGCGAGCAGCAAGCTCAACGAGTTCGTCACCGGCTTGCCGCACCGCTGCCTCGAACAGGGTCACACGCCTGCCTCCGTCATAGTGAAGCATCCAGCCATACGCCTTTGTCCGAGCAAGAATGCGACTCAGTGCTGCTCGTGCTTGCTCGACTGCTCCTGCGCGCGCCGCTAGACCGGCGAACGATGCGACGGTGGTCGGCTCCAGTGCGAGACGCTCTGCCTCGCTCAAGAGTTCGACCGCAAGCAGTCTCGGCACCACACCTTCGAAGCCGGCGATCGTCCGAGACCACAGCTCGACGTTCTCTGGAGTCGTCTCCGAGATCTGCTTGGTGCGCATCTGCCCCAACATCGTTGGTAGCTGAATCACACCCGCATCTCCAGATTCTGGAGATGCCTCCGGCGGCTCTGACTCCGGTGAGGCGTCCGACCTCCCTCCGTCAGGAGCCGACCACAGACGTTTCGCCTGTGTGAACCGCTCAGCTAGTTCGACCGCGTTGCCGCTGCGGCCGACCAGAAGGTCCTCGATACTCGCAGGCGTCTCAGTACTCAACGGCATCAGGAGTTCGGTCAGCACAGATGCCACCAACTCTGGTTCCACCTCCGAGTTCTCCGCTGCACCCTTGACGATCGAAAGCACCATCTTGACCTCGGACAACACCCCGCGATTGCACAGAGACGCACCCATGTCGATGGCGAGCCCCGGGTCGTAGGCGAAGACCGCCTTCACTAAGTCGCCAGCAGCCTCAGAAGCTTGGCCTTGTGCCCCGTCGGTGGCCGATACGAGTCGTCGGGCATACGTCCGAGCTTCGTTCAAGAACGTGTCGCGATCGATCTCCCCGATCTTCGCGGCCTCGACCAGCCATGCCAACCAAGTCACGAGCTGGAAGTCGTCGTGATGCTGCGCCGGGCCCCAACCGTATCGATGTGCGTTGCCAACGGCACTGATGGCCTCGGCGCGATCACCGAGCTCGGATCGCGCCTTCGCGATCTCAAGCCACGCGGCGGCGCTGCCATGGGGATCGTTCTCTTCCCCCATCAGGGACTCTACCGACTGCAGCTCGGCAGCACACCATTCTGCTGCCTCGGCGAAATGGGCGGCAGCGCGAACAACGCCAACGCGCCGACAAATCGACCAGTAGGCACCTCGTTCAAGGCTGTCCCAAGCCAGCTTGAACTGGCCGAGGAGTCGTTCGAGTTGGGCGTAACCTCCGCATCGATATGAGAGTTCGATCAGCCGGGCGTATAGGTCAGGCGCCGCATCAGTGAACAGATACCACCCGGTCCAATCGTGCGTCGTTGAATAGGGAACATCCAGCAGACGAATCACAGGATCGGCCACTGCGGGAACGTCAGGCGCAACCGCCTTACCGAGCGTGCACGCAATCGCTTGCGCTTCGAGTTCGGCCACGCGTGTGAGCGCGGCGGTAAACCGGCGCCGTTCCGGCCCCTGATCCGATCCTGGCGCGGTAAGCCCATCCGCGGGCAGGTGGCCGTAGACCTTGATCCGCTGCGCCAGAGCCCGCATGCGGAACACCCCGAGCATCGTGTTGTACGGAGCCAGCCCTTCAGAACCAGAGAAAGAGGTCGGCCAGGCGGCCTTTGTCTCGGGCGGCAGGAGGCGCGTGAACTCCTCGCTCTCAGCGAGCCCCGCCCTAGCTAGTACCTCCGCCGAAGCAACCCGGAGTGAGAGCGCAATTCGCCTGGATGAAGGTGCGACTTCCTCGTCGTCATCGTCTGGACCGTCGGCCAGGGGACCAACAGATGTCGGCGCCGAGGCTTCCGCTTGAACTGCCTCAAGCGCCAGCATCATCTGTACCTGCCGCAGCACCTCTGCAGTTTCCCCGTCTGCTTGTGCTGACCGGGCGCTGATGACGTGCCTGCGCGCACGCCAGTCGATGTCAGATTCAGTATCAATCCGCTCAGCGACCAGCGACGTAGTCGTTGGATCTCGGACGGCATCCGCCAAGTCGAAGCATCGGGCGTGGACGGCGTTTCGCGCGGCGATAGCTGCCTCTCGGTCCTCTCGGGCTTCGCGCTCCTCTCTAGTCGGGTTCCACCCCGCCTCGTTGTATTCGACTTCAGCGGTCGGGACGGGCAGTAGGTGGTCAAGTTCGTCCAGCACTCGGCCTATGCCCGAGCGGTGACACGTGACCTCAGCCCAATCAGCAACACTCTCAACCCACTCCCGTTGTCTGTTGCTACGTTCTCCGACGAGCCCTCCGAGTCCGCCAATCGCTCGAATGATCGCGTTAGCGTCCTCCAGGGCGTTCGAAGCCGCCAAGGCAGTGGCAACCTTAAGAGCAGGCGCTGTTTCGATCCGGAGGCTCCTGCCTTGGACCGTGTGCTCGACGGCGCTGCCGGGATCTACCTCAGATATGGCCGTTGCGATTTCTTCGGCGCTAAGCACGTAACTCCGCTGGTTCAGTTCATTCAGGAACATCAGCGACCGAAGCAATGCTCGGTAGTCACCCGCTTCAGCCGCAGCTCGGACTGCGACCAGTGCCTGATCACGTACGGCTCCGAAAGGCCTGCCGTCAAAGAGTTTTTGGCGCAGCGTTCCTGGGACAGCTGCTTCCAGCACCAGCTGAAACTGACCCGCGAGGTACCGCTGAGCGAGCTCCTCGTCCCGGTACTGGGGCCAATCGGTGCTCGCAGCGCACCGCTCAGCCAACTGTTCGTGAAGTTCCCGAGAACGCCATTCGCGGAACTCACCGCCAATCAAAGCCGTTTGCTCAACGAGGAACCGCCGGAAGCTGTTGTGAATAAAGGTCCACTCGTTGCCCACACGCCGAAAGAAGGTGTGCGTGCGCTCAACGAACCGCGACACCGCCGCTGGCTCGACCCACGTTTCCAGCCATGCGAGGTCAACCGGGATGCGCAACCGGGACACGGTGCCTAGTACCGACAGAACATCGTCATCGGTGAGCTGAGAGCCCAAGTAGTGCGTGTACCGGCGATCGATACTGCCGCGATAGCCAGATGCGTCCATGAGCATTTGCTCGGCATGGGCTCGGCGCTCGTCAACGTCGCCCATGCTCTCAAGAGCGCGTAGATCCTGAATCATGTACGTCAGGACCAGCGGGTGGCCTTCGCTCCTATCAACGAGGCTTGTCATTTGACCAGGATCAAGCCAGTCTGCGACTCCAGCCAAACTCGCGATCGCCTCAACTTCTCCATCGGACAGCGGCGACACCTCGACGATCCGCTCATCTTCGTTTAGAGCCTCTCGGATCAGAAGCGGAAGAATCGAGGTCGTCTGTGACCCAATCAGAATGCAAACACCATCGGGCAGCGCGGCCGGGGGCGGCAACTCGTCCAACAGCGAGCGCGTTGGATTCTGCTCGCGCGGAATGTGATCCAGCCCGTCGACTATGATTGTGGTGCGAACACCGTCCTGGGCGAAGGAGTCGCCAGCACGAGCGAGCTGATCGAACAATACTTCCCGCTGGCCGAGCAGATCGCTGCCGAAGCCGTTGCGGTATACGCCGGCCTCTTCGAGAGCCAATGAGAGGTCATGCATGAAACTCTGGGCCTCGCCACGACCGCTGAAGGGATCGGGTGCGTCAGGGACAAACGCGTAGTACCTAACGACTCGACCTGGAACTGCCAAACTTTCGACGAGCGTGGACTTCCCCGAACCCGGCGGGCCGATGAGCGCCACGTAGCCGCCCGTATGGCGCTCAAGCACATGCTCAAGCGCCATGCGCGCCGCCATGTTTGCGTGGTATGTCTCCGGGACTGGAAACGTATGAGGGTTCCGGTACTTGACGCGCTCCATCCATCCAAGCCGCTGCATTAGCTCGGTGCGAGTCAGTTCGACGGGCCGAGCAGGATCTACGACAACTGACTGCAGAATGCTTGCTAGGTGACTCAAGTCAGCCGAGTCGCGGGTCGAAACGAGTTCAGAATGATCGAGCGGGACGAATGAGAACTCAAAGTCTCGAAGGAAATCTGCGAACTGGCCCACCGTCAGCCCGGACGAGACCGACAGCGCCTTCCAAGCGTCCGACCATGATGCGACCAGGTCGAGGCTGCTGACATCCGCCCAACAGTGACCTGGATTCAACCGCAGGTACTTGGCCAGCGGCAACAACGAGCGGTTCAAGAACGCTGCGAAGTGCCGTGGCGCAGTTGAGGCAGATGCAAGCGCCGTTCCCGCCTGAGGCGTCGAAGTCGATGGAAAGTTGTTGGTGCACAGGTGGATGGTGAGCGGGCCGTCCCAGCCCGCGCGAAGGCGCTGCCACGCGTTGGCGAGCTCATACAGCAATGACCGGCTCTGCCCGGAAGTCCCTGTCAAGTCGCTCCATGTGAAAGACCCGGGATACTGCGACCACTTGACCTGTAGAGCGTGCCTGCGACCTGAAGCGAGAAACTGAAAGTCATCAGCAACACCGGCATCGGGATCCGCGACCCGGATCCACTCAAGTAGTGGCAGGTGGCGCTGAACGACCTTCGCGGCAAGCGCGAACTGAGCGGTAAACCCGACCAGCGCATTCCGCTCGCCGTCGCTCGGGATTGAGTCATTCGAAACCGTTGACATTGGTCCGTATCACCGTTGGGTTAGAGGTCGTTGACCATCGTGCAGGATCTTCACTCAGATGCGGAAACACCATCTGGCACAACGGCCCTGCCATGATACCACCACGATCAGCCGGTCTATGGAACCTGTCGCGCGACAATCAAATCCATACCGGACCGTCGCCGAAGGTGAGCCAGATCCGGAAAATGCCCAACAGGGCCCTAACCTCGATATTTCATGGGGATGATGTGCTGGCCTGATCCGGTTCGGATTGGTGTTTGCGGCCGGAACGGCCGCAAACGGCAGGACGGGCTGGCCCGTTCAGCGGGTCGGCTGCCGGGTTCCACGGGCCCGGAGGGGAGTCGTCCTTTCGTTTCGGAGGGGTGGTTTGTGCTGGTCAGCCGGGTTGTAGCCGGTCCAGTGCGGTCAGGATCAGCCTGGTGTGGGGCCAGTGGGCGGGGAGTCGGAGGTGGGTTCGGCGGGTGTGGCGGGCGATGCGGGCGGCGAGGTTGAACAGGCGCAGGCGTAGCCGTTTCGGTTCCCAGCGGCGTGCGGGATGGTCGGCCAAGGCGAGCATCTGCATCCAGGTGGTGAGTTCGCAGGCCAGGCAGACGATCTCGATCCAGATCCGGTTCTGATCGAAGCCCTGCAACGGGAGGTTGGCCAGGCCGGTGTCTTTGGCGCAGCGGATCCGGTCTTCGCAGCGGGCGCGGCGGCGGTGGCGTAGTTCCAGATCGGGGAGTTGCCCGCGGCGGGTGTTGGTCGCGAAGGCGGTCAACCTGAGTCCGTCGCGGTCGGTGAACCGTAACTGCGCGCCCGGATGCGGTCGCTCTTTCCGCACGATAAGCCGCATGCCGGGCGGCCAGCCGGTCAGATCGAGAAGTCCGGTCACCTCGGCCACCCACGCACCCTCACGCACGCGCCCGTCGGCGTCGTAGGCGGGTGTCCATGCCCGTGCTGGTAGTAGATCGACTGCGGCAGCGATGGTGTCGTTGAGCAGGAAGCCGACGGAGTATTGCAGGTGCCGCGCGGTGAGGTAGTCGAGGAACTCGTGGGTGCCGCCACCGGAATCGGCACGCACGAGCACTTTGCGGCCGACCCGGTAACCGGGCCGGTCCGGCAGCTGCCGCAACGCCGCAGCCAGGACGTGCCTGTGGTCGGCGGCGGTGTTGGAGCCGGCGTTACCCGGCCGCAGCCCGATGACCAGGGGTTCACCGCTGCCGGCGGCGCCGTGGTCGACCCAGGAGGTCAGCGGGTGATGCCCGAACGTCATTTTGAACGTCGGTCGGGCGTGTTCTTTGTCCGAATGCGCGACCGTGATCGTCGCGTCCAGGTCGATGACCAGTGGATTCTCGGCATCGATGTAGTGATCGGGCCCGTGCTCACCGGCGAGTTCCCACGCCACCGACCTTGCGGCAGCGCGAGCAGATCGTATGGCCGACACTGCTTTCGGCGCGTCAGCGGCCGGCGCGGCGATGGTCCGCGAGACCGTCGGGTCCGATGCCACCGACCCGAACACACCGGGTTCGGCACGCAGCACACCGATATCGGCGAGACAGTCCCCACCGAGCGCGATCGCCACCGCCAGGTCCAGCACGACCTTCCCCGGATCATGGCTGGCGAACCGCTTGCTCCACGGGACCAGGGCCTGCGACAACCTGCTGGTCAGGTCCACTTTCTCCGCGGCGACCTTCAGCAAGCCGTATTGTCGCAGCTCAGAGCACCATTCTCTCGTCAAGGAAGCCGACCCACCATCAACCCGGGTGAAAACCCGAGGTTAGCTGCATCAGGACACGACGTTGGTGACGCCGGTCCGGAGGTAACCGGCCGGGGCGGTCACCGGTGGCGGTGAATCCCCCGACGGTTCCTGCCGCGCTCCCGTCGGGCTTGAGCAGCCCTGGATCGGCTTGTGGGGGCAGGGTCTCGGCAACGCGTACGCGGAGGCGTCTCAATCGACTAGTCTGAACTCGTTTGTGCAGGTCAGGGCGTGGGTGTAATGGTCGAGTCGCCCTACCGATGCCGGTCCCCCACCGAATACGCCGACGCCAACCACATCGACCACCCACCAGCGGTGTATCTACGCGAAGACCAGCTCACCGACCCCCTCGACCACTGGATCGCCACAGCCTTCGCCCCACCGACGATCCAACAAACACTCCAGGCAATCGCCAACGCGCGACCCAGCCACAACGGCACCGCCCTCGTCGACCTACAACGCCAGAAAGCCGAGAACAATCGTAAACTCACTCAATACCGCCAGGCCCTGGAAGCCGGCACCGACCCGATACTGGTCGCCGAATGGACACAGGAAATCCAACGCAACAACCAGCTCGTCGACGCCCAGATCCGACAACTCACCGGCCATGAGGCCACAAGACAACTACGTCCCGATGAAATCGAATACCTGATCGAATCCCTGGGCGGAATCGTCACATCACTCCGAAGGGCCGACCGACGACGCAAGGGCGAGCTGTATCGCCGACTGGGCCTGAAACTTACCTACTGTGACGCCACATGGACGGTGCTTGCGAAGCCGGGAGTATCTCGTTAAGGGTGTTTCCGGCGGTTTCTCACAGTAGGTTTGGGCGTCGGGCCAGCGGTCGGCGAAGGTGATCGTGAACGCGTTGATCGCTGGCTTCCAGCGCATGGTCCATCGTGCCCGACCGGCACCGGTCGGGTCGAGTGAACGGGTCACCAGATACAGGCACTTCAGGGCGGCCTGTTCGCTGGGGAAATGCCCGCGGGCCTTGATCGCGCGCCGGTAACGCGCGTTGAGTGACTCGATTGCGTTCGTCGAGCAGATCACCCGCCGGATCTCGATGTCGTAGTCGAGGAACGGGATGAACTCCTCCCACGCATTCTCCCAAAGACGCACGAGCGCACCATATTTCGTGCCCCACTTCTCGGTCAGATCATCCAGCGCCGCCCGGGCGGCATCAGCGTTGACCGCGGTGTAGATCGGCTTCACATCCCGCTTCAACGCGTCCCAATGCTGCCGCGCGGCCAGCCGGAACGTGTTGCGGATCAAGTGGATGATGCAGGTTTGGACCGTGGCCAGCGGCCACACGTTCCCCACCACCTCCGGCAGGCCCTTCAATCCGTCGCAGACCAGGAAGAACACGTCCTTGACGCCGCGGTTGCGGATCTCGGTGAGCACACTCATCCAGAACTTCGCGCCCTCACCGCCGGAGCCGGCCCACAACCCGAGGATGTCTTTCTCCCCGTCGACGGTGACCCCGATCGCGGCATAGACCGGGCGGTTGGCGACCTGCCCATCACGGACCTTCACCACGATCGCGTCGATGAAGACGGCCACGTAGACCTCGTCGAGCGGCCGGCACGACCAGTCCTGCATCTCCGCAAGGACTTTGTCGGTGATCCGGGAGACTGTCTCCTTCGACACCGACGCCCCATAGATCTCGTCGAAATGCGCCGAGATCTCACCGGTGGTGAGTCCTTTGGCATACAGGGACAACACGATCTCATCGACCCCGGACAGTCGGCGCTGCCGCTTCTTGACGATCTGGGGTTCGAAGCTGCCGTCCCGGTCACGGGGCACCTCGATCTCCACCGGCCCGGTCGTCTCGGTCAACACGGTCTTCGACCGCGTCCCGTTACGCACGTTCGAGGTGTCACGCTCCTCGGGGGCCTGGTTCGGTTCGAAGCCCAGGTGCTCGGTCATCTCCTCGTTCAACGCGGTCTCGAGGACCGTCTTGGTGAACTGTTTCAACAGCCCGCCGGGCCCGGTCAGCGACAGGCCCTGCTCCTTGGCCATCCGAAGTTCCGCCGCTGCCAGCTCCTCAGCCGAGGCCAGCGGCCCCTTCTTCCTCGTCACGCCATCAAGTGTCGCCATCTCGGCACCTTCCCGCTGACCATCGGTCAGCGAATCAGGCCGGAAACACCCTTAGACCCACAGTCCCCACCACGGCCGGATCCGATCCGAATCCGCCTTCGCCAACCTGGCCGGCGTCGCACCACAACCAGCTTCATCAACACCGTCCGCCACCGCCTCAACCGCGGCGGCGACCGCCAACTCAACCGCGCCTTCGACATCATCGTCCGGACCCGCCTCAGCTACGACCCCGATACCCGCGCCTACGCCGAACGCAGTCGCGCACAAGGAAAGTCAGCACGAGAAATCCGACGCAACCTCAAACGCTACGTCTGCCGCTCCGTATTCCGGCAACTCCAAACAACAACCACTCCGGCTTGACAGGAGCCATAGCAGAGTCATTTTCCCGGCAGATCGGCCTGGGCGAAATAGGCGCCGGCGCGTTTCAGGACCTCGTTCTCCTGTTCCGGTAACCGGATCCGCCGTTTCGCCGCCCTCAGCTCGGCCGACTCCGTGGTGCTGGTACCGGGTTTCGACCCCTGGTCCACATCGGCCTGACGCATCCATTTCGACAACGTCATCGGATGGATCCCGAAGTCCGCAGCGACCTGTTCCAGCGTCGTCTCGGCATCGCGGTCACGCGCAACGCGCACGACATCGTCACGGAACTCACGGGGGTAGGGCTTGGGCACAGCAACATCCTCTTAGCCCGCCCACAGGCAAGCCAAATCAGGTGTCACCTACACATGCAGCAGTCCCAAGTCCTCACGGGTGATCAACGCTGCATAGGCGGGGCGATCTGAATACACCCAGTTGTCCTTGGTATCGGTCGACGGCGGGGTTCACGAAGCACCAGGAACGAGGCATGTGATGACACTTGAAGGCGATTACCGACGGCTCTATGTCGACGGTGAGTGGAGGGCTCCGGCGACTCCGGACCTGATCACGGTGATCTCGCCATACACCGAAATGCCGATTGCGCAGGTGCCAGCCGGTTCTATCGCCGACATCGACTGCGCCGTCGCCGCCGCACGCCGGGCCTTCGACTCGGGCCCGTGGTCGCGCACGACCCTCGAGAACGCATCGCGGTCGTGCGTCGTCTGCGTGATGCAGTGCTCGCGCGGCACGACGCCATCGCCGAGTTGGTCACCACGGAGATGGGCTGCACAATTACCCAGTCGCGAGCCATGCAGGCGCCGGGCGCGACCGCCCTGCTCGACATGTTTCTCAAGCACGCGCCGACGCACCCGTGGTCGCAGGTGCGGCCCGGTCCGACGATCAACGCGCTGGTGACCCGCGAGCCCCTCGGCGTCGTGGCCGCCATCGTCCCGTGGACTCGCCGTTCGTGCTGTCGATCCTGAAGATCGCGCCGGCCCTCATCGCCGGCTGCACGGTGGTGCTCAAGCCGTCAGCGGAGGCGCCGCTGGACTCCTTCGTCCTGGCCGAGGCGCTGATCGAGGCCGGGGTACCAGCCGGGGTGGTGAACATCGTCCCCGCCGATCGCGGTCCCAGCGAGTACCTGGTCAAGCATCCCGGCGTGGACAAGGTGTCCTTTACCGGTTCGACTGCCGCAGGTCGCCGTATCGCCGAGCTGTGCGCCGCCGACCTGCGCCGGGTCGGCCTCGAACTCGGCGGAAAGTCCGCCGCGCTGGTCCTCGACGACGCCGATCTGGATGTCGTGGTCGACTCCGTGCGAGCCGTGTCGCTGCGGTACAACGGTCAGGCCTGCAACAACAACAAGACGCGGATCGTTGTCTCACCCCGGCGCCGCGACGAGTTGCTAGCGCGGCTCGAGGCATTGGCGGCCGCCATGCCGGTGGGTGATCCCTTCGATCCCGATACCGCGATCGGTCCGCTGGCCAGCGCCACACAGCGCGACCGCGTCGAGGGCTACATCGCGTCCGGGCTCGCCCAGGGCGCAAACTCGTCGCCGGTGGCGGGCGTCCGGAGCGCCTCGAGCACGGCTGGTTCGTGGAGACCACGGTCTTCACCGATGTCGACCCGAAGATGACCATCGCGCAGGAGGAGACCTTCGGTCCCGTCCTGTCGGTCCTCACCGCGCGGGACGAGGACGACGCGGTGGCCATCGCCAACGACTCGGTCTACGGGCTCAACGGATCGGTCTTCTCCGCGGATGAGGAGCACGCGCTCGCGGTGGCGCGCCGGATCCGCACCGGCACCGTCGAAGTGAACGGGCGCTCGGCCGGCTTCGGTACCCCGATCGGTGGCTTCAAGCTGAGTGGCATCGGCCGTGAAGCAGGCCCCGAAGGTTTCGACGAATACATCGAATTCGCTCTCCGCCACCCTGGCGGACAAACTCGGCTGACACAGCAAGAAGGAGCTTCATGGACAGGCTGAAGGACAAGGTCGCGCTCATCACCGGCGCGGCATCCGGGGATGGGCGCCGCCGACGCGCGGCTCTTCGGCGCGAGGGCGCCAAGGTCGCGGTGTCGGACCTGCGACTAGACGCGGCGGAGAAGGTGGCCGCCGAGATCACCGAGGCGGGCGGCGAAGCGCTGGCGCTCGGCCTCGACGTCACCGATCCCGAACAGTGGCGGGCCACGACGGAGAAGACCGTCGAGGAGTTCGGTGGCCTCGACATCCTGATCAGCAACGCGGGTCTGCCGGGGGCTCCGACCACGTGGGACGATGCGTCACTGGACGATTTCAAGAAGGCCATCGACCTGAATGTCTACGCCCACTTCCACGGCATCCAGGCGGCGCTGCCGCATCTGCGCGCACGCGGGGGTGGTTCGATCGTGGTGCTGTCCTCGATCGCCGGGCTGATCATCTGGCCGAATCTGCACCCGTCGTACTCCGCCCAAGGGGGCGAGCCGGCTGCTCGGCAGGAACGCGGCCGTGGACCTGGCCAAGGAAGGGATCCGGGTGAACTCGGTGCACCCCGGCATCATCCACACCCCGCAGAGCGACTACCTGGTCTCCGATCCCGAAGTGCTGCCCGCCCTGCTCGCCGGCATCCCGCTCGGTCGTGTCGGAAAGCCGGAGGAGGTCGCGAATCTGGTGCTTTTCCTGGCCGGTGACGAGTCTTCCTACATCACCGGTCAGGAGTTCGTGATCGACGGCGGCTATACCGCGATGTAGTGCGCGAGTGGCGTCGGGGCTCTCGGAGGGGTTGCCCCGAACTGCTTGTCGTCGTAAATCATTCGCTGCGCGGGCCCGCAAGTCCGTGCAGCATCAACTGGAGCACGACCTCGCCGGTGTCGGCGGAACGTGCCGAGGCAGGCCAGCGGGCGATCTGTTCGGACGTGTGCACCGCGAACAGATGCAGGATGCGCGGATCCACGTCATCGCGGATCTCGCCGGATTCGACGGCGGCGACGACGAGTTCGTCCCACAACTCGGAGAAGGCTTCCAGTTCCGGCCTGAGGCGTTCGCGCATATCGCCCGGCAGGTCGTGGTAGTTGCGGCTGTGCGCGGAAGATACGGCGCCGATCTCGAGCCGGACGGCGATGAAGGCTCGCAGCGCCGCCGACAGGCGCGCACCGGGGGAGGCATCGGGCATCGTCTCGACCACACGGCGGACCCGACGGTGTGCATGGTGGACGCCGTCGCCGAGCACCTCCTCGACGAGCTGTTCCTTGGAGTCGAAGTAGTAGTACAAGCTGCCGGTCTGCATGCCTGCCTCGGCCGCGATGGCGGTCAGACGAGTGTGCCGATAGCCGTACTCGGTCAGGACCTTGCCCGCCGCGGCGACGATGCGCGCCCGCGTGGTCTCCGATTTCGACGTCCGCGGCAGGACGACGTCGTCGGGCTCGGTCGTGGTCATGTCACTCCTCGTTGCAGTAGTCGTCGACGACCCGATTCTGGCACCCGGCCGGCCCGTTGGTCGCGGAGCGGTGTCCAGGCAGCAAGCCGTTTTACATTCTTGAGATTATAGATAATATAATCTAACGTGGCTTTAGACAACGCTCCGTTCGGGGCATGCGATTCCGCCATCCAAGGAGAACACCGTGGCCATCTTGAAGACCGATCTGTGCGATCTGCTGAACATCGAGTACCCGATCTTGCAGGCGGGCATGGGTGGCGTGGCCTTCGGTCCGCTGGCCGCGGCGGTCTCGAAGGCAGGTGGTCTCGGCACCATCGCCGCCATCTCGCCCTCACCCGAGCGGGTGGAGGAGGAGATCGAGTACGTCCGCAGCGTGACCGACAAGCCGCTGTGCGTAGATATCGGTTTTCCGCCGCGTGCCCCGCAGAACCCCGAGCCCGTCCCGGCCGACGAGATCCCGGAACCGATCAAGGAACTCGAAGCCGAGATGCGCGCGCTCGGCATCGATGTCCAACCTGTCGACGACAAGGCGATGGGCATCGACGACGCCAAGCGCAAGATGCAGATCTGCCGCGAATACGGCGTGGAGGTGATCGCCTGTGCGCTGGGTACCCCCGCGTGGGCGGTCGACGAGGCGCACAGCTGGGGCGCCAAGACGATCTCTATGGTCGGTCGCGCCTCGCACGCGAAGCGGGCCATCGCCAACGGCACCGACATCGTGGTCGTGCAGGGCACCGAGGGCGGCGGCCACACCGGTGACGTCGGCCTGATCACCCTGCTGCAGGAGGTCCTCGACTTCGCGACAGTCCCGGTCGTGGCCGCGGGCGGCATCGTCACCGGCGACCAGATCGCCGCGGTGCTGACCCAGGGCGCGCAGGGAGCGTGGATCGGTACCCGGTTCATCAACACCGTGGAGTCCAGCGTCGGCCCGAACTACAAGCAGTCGATCGTCGAGGCCGACCACGACACCACCATCCGGTCGCTGATCTTCGATGGCCTGTACGTGCGGCAGCTGCAGAACCGCTTCACCGATGTGTGGAAAGGCCGTGAGGCCCAACTGCTTCCGTACCCGCACCAGCGCGTCGCGATCAGCCCGGCGCGTTTCGCCGCCGCTGCTGCCGACCTCAAGGACCAGCAGGCGCTTCCCGCCGGGCAGGGTTCGGGGCTGATCCGTGACGTCGCACCCGCGGCGGAGGTGCTCGAGCGTCTCGTCGCCGAGACCGCCGCCGCCCTCGACGCGGCCAAGGGCCGTATCCGCTACGGCAGCTGACCACCTGTCGACCGAAACTGGAGATTCCCGTGAAGCCTTACCGTTCCATGCTCTTCATCCCCGGCCACAAGGCGGCCTGGGCGGACAAGGGCGTCGCCTCGGGCGCCGACGCCCTGATCCTCGACCTGGAGGATTCGGTGCCCCCCGCCGACAAGGTCGCCGCGCGAGATGTTGTCGCCGCGACCATCGACCGGCTCACCGCCGAGGGCGCCCGGCCCGACCTGTGGGTGCGGGCGAACCCGGACGAGACCGGTCTGATGTCCGGTGACCTCGAAGCGGTCGTCCGGCCCGGCCTGAAGGGGCTTTTCCTGGCGAAGATCTACAACGCGCGCGATATCGTGCGCCTGGATGCGGTGCTCAGCCACATCGAACGCCTGCGCGGCATGGCCGACGGTACGGTTCAGCTGTTCGTGTGTTTCGAGACGGCGCGGTCGATGGCCGACTGCGAGGCCATCGCTGCCGCGAGTCCGCGCGTCGCTTCGCTGCTCGGCGCCACCGGCCCGAACGCCGATGCCGGACGCGAGCTGGGCATCGAGTTCACTGAGGAGGGGCTGGAGACGCTGTACATGCGCAGCCGGATCGTCTTGGCTGCACGGTCCAACGGCCTGGATCATCCGATGGTGGGTGTGTGGCAGGACATCCGCAATGTCGACGGATGCCGGCGGTTCTGTGAGGACAACCGTCGCCTCGGTTACCGCGGTCTGGTGGCCATCCATCCGCTGCACGTCGCGGTGGCCAACGAGGTCTTCGCGCCGTCGCCGGCGGCGGTGGATGAGGCGCGCCGGTTGATCGCCGCGTTCGAGGAGGCCGAGGCCGCGGGCAGCGCGGCGGTCGACTTCGAGGGCCAGCACGTCGACATCGCGCATGTCAAGACTGCCCGGGCACTGATCTCGCTCGCCGAAGCGGTCGGGGTCGGGGTCGGGGTCGGCTGACCGTCCACAGATCACGCCGCCCCCGTCCGCGACTGTGCGGACGGGGGCGGCGCTGCATCGGACGGTCGGTGTGGATCGGTTACTTCGTCTTCACCATCACGGGGCCGTCGGAGAAGAGCGTTCCGGTGTCGACCGTGGGCAGCGAGGAAGGAGCCAGGCTGCCGTCGTCGCGGACGTCGTAGATGTGGACCTTGGTGGTGATTCCGGTGGTGAGGACATCGGCGGCGTAGAGGTGCTTCTGGTCGTCGCTGAGCAGAACCCAGCCGGGTCCCGAACCGAGCGGGGTGTTGTAGGGCGAGCCCGGCAGGGGCGAGAGTGCGCCGTCGGCGCCGACGGCGAAACCGCTGACCTTGCCCGCGGCGACCGAGGGGATGTAGACACGGCGCCCGTCGGCGCTGACCTCGGCGTTGTGTGGCATAGCGGGGACGGCATAGGGCGAGCCCGGTGTCGGTGTAAGACTACCGTTCCCGCCGATCGCGTAGCCCGACACCGCCCCGCCCTGCTCGTGGCTGACATAGACGAAACGACCGTCAGGTGTGTACCCAGGATTGACCGCCAGCAGCCCGACCGGCGTCGAATCGCCCAGCACGGCCAGGGACCCGTCGGCGTGGATTGCGAAGCTGGTGACGTTGCCGTCGAGCGCGCTCGTGAACCGCAGATAGCGGCCGTCGGGGTCGATGGTGACCATCGGCAGCATCCCGGCGCCTGCCCCGGGCACCGGGGCCGAGCCCGCAGGAGTCAGCGCACCCGCGGCGGAGACCGCGAACGTATCGATGCGTCCGGGAAATCCGCCGACTCCGACGAACAACCACTTGCCGTCCGGAGTAATCGCCGACGTGATCGGCATACCGTCCGCGATCGGAGCTTCTCCGCCCGCTACCGGCCGGAGCGTCCCCTGTTCGTCGAGGTGGTACCCGGTGACCTTCTGCGTGGCTGCCTGGGTGGCATAGACGATCCGGCCCTGGGGCGCGAGCGCCACCGAGAACAGGCCGAGATCCACATCGAACGGAGAACCCGCGACCTTGCTCAGTGAGCCGTCGGCATTCATCCGCAGTACCGCGATACTGCCGCTGGCGGTGCCGCCGACCAACATGAACTGCGGCATCGTCGTAGCGGCGGCCTGCGGTAGAGGAGATAGCGTCCAGCCGGCCGAGCTGAGCACGATTGTGGCGACCGAGACGGCCGCCTTGTGGAATCCGCGGCGACGGAATCCGGATCGGCGGGAGGGAGATGTCGTCATCGACGTACCTTTCGCAAAACGGAGCATCGGTGCCCCTGGCTTCCACCCCTGGGCCACAACGAATCGGTGGCTGCTGTACGGGGGAGAAGTGAGCTGGACGGTACCGACGAATCGGTGCCACGAATGTCCAGGAATCCGGACACGATGAATCCGCTACCGTCGCACCTTCTTGGGGACGCGGACGGTGTGTATCCGGGGAGAGAGGCGTCCGGATATTGGACAGTTCGTGTTCGGTACCGCGTCGTACGGTCCTTTTATGGCATCTGATTCAAAGTCGACAGGTGAGCTCGTGCCCCTGATTCCCGAGTTCTTCCGCGGCGGGGCCCGTCGCCGGGCAGGCTGGATCGTGGCGCTCGCGGCGGCCGTCCTGCCCGGTTTCGCGGTGGCTGCTCCCGCGGCGGCCGACGAGACCGGCTACTTTCTCTACGCGCACGGCTTCTTGAGCAATGGGATCGTGGGATACAGCGCCTCCGATACCGGTCAGCCGGTACCGGTTCCGGGGCGTGCGGATTCGGGCATGCCGAACTGGCCGCAGGCGGCCACCCCGGACGGCCGGTTCCTGTTCGTGGCCCCGACAACCGAACGTCGTCTGATCACCTACGCGATCGGTCCCGATGGTGGGTTGACTCCGGGCGCGACCCTGGCCTTGCCGGATGTGCCGATCGATATCGCCTTCGCCCCCAACGGCCGCGACGCCTATGTCGTAGTCGGCTTGGTGAACGCCAAGGTGGTCCCACTGCGAATCGGCGCCGATGGTGTTCCGGCGCTCAACGGCGAACCGATGCCGTTCGGGCAGGCCACCGACAGCGTGTCGACGGTATCCGTCGCGCCGGACGGCGAAAGCCTGTTCGTGACCTCGCTGTTCACGCGCGAGCTCCTGCACTTCGACATCCATGCCGACGGCACCCTGTCGCCGGCCCGCCAGCGACTGGCGACCGGCGTCAATCCGATCTTCCCGACGCCCACGCCGGACGGGCGGGCAGTCTACGTGATCAACGAGCTGACCGCGGACGTGTCGGCCTACCACCGCGCACCCGACGGCACCCTGACCGAGATGGCCGGCTCGCCGTACCCCGCCGGGCTGCTCCCGCATGTCCCGAGCATCACCCCGGACGGGCGCTATATGTACGTGCCGAACATGGGCTCGAGCTTCATCAGCGCCTACCGGATCGAGTCCGACGGAGCGCTGAGCCCGCTGCCGAACGCTGATTTCGCGCCGGACAAGTTCGGTGTGTTCGCCGAATCCTCGGTCATGTCGCCGAGCGGAAAGACCCTGTGGGCCTTGGGAACCGACCCCGCGCGAGGCGGCGAGGAGATACTGCGCCGGTTCGCGATCGGTCCCGACGGCACACTCGACCTCGACGAGTCGACGACGATCTACACCGGCACCACCGTCGCGGATGGCCGCACGATGACTCTGGTCCCGCGCCGCTGATCCGGTGCGCAGACCGGTGGGCCGGGTGTGTCACGGCACACTTGGCCCACCGATCGGTGCCCGCTGATCAGGCTGCCAGGTACTTGTCGAAGAAGGTGGTCAGCTCGGCGACGGCCTGTGCGACGTACTGCTCGACGTCATAGAGGTCGACGTGGGTGGCGCCCTCGGCCTCGGTGCCGGCGATCATCAGCAGCGGGCGTGGACCGAACTTGGCGACACCGGCGTAAGCGTCGAACTGGATGCCGAGCACGCCGATACAGTCGGCGTCCACGTCGTCGCGGGTGCTCAGGTAGGTGACCGCGGCGCGGAAGTCCTCGGCCCCGCTGGAACGGGTCCTCCAGGCCGCGGGGCTGCCCCTCGCTCTCACCCCGGTGACGGCGTCGAAGGCCAGCGTGACGAAACCGCGTTCGGCCAGTCGACGGGCATAGAGGCCGGCGGTCTGCTCTTGACACCGATCATCGGATGACCGACGACGATCACGGGCAGTCGACCCTCCACGACTGGGGTTACCCGTCGGCGACCACGCTGGCGTGGACGAGTTCATCCACTGTACCCGACGTGCAACCGATTTCATCGAGTAGTGCGCGGGTGTGCTCCCCGAGCGCGGGAACCGATCCCATCGCGGCTTCGACATCGGCGAAGGTGGCCGGCGGCAGGAGCGCGGTCACTGGGCCGGCGGGGGTTTCGACTCGTCGCCACCGGTCGCGCTCGCGCAATTGCGGATGCTCGGCCAGGCCGGCCAGATCGTTGACACGTGCGGCGGGAACTCCGGCGGCGGCGAGTCGCCGATCGAGGTCCGTGGTGCTGAAGCGGCGAGTCTGCTCGGCCACCGCGTCGTCGCAGGTTTTGCGGTGCGCCACCCGAGCCTGGTTGGTGGCAAATTCGGTGCAGTCGGCCAGTTCGGGCCGGTCGAAAACGTCGGTGACGAGGGTGCGCCAGCCACGGTCGTTCTGCACGCCGATGAGGATCTCGCCGTCTGCCGTCGGGTAGCTGTCGTAGGGGGCGATGGCCGCGTGGCCAAGGCCGAGCCGCGGAACCTGGACTCCGGCGTAGAGCCACATGTACAGGGGATGGCCGAGCCACTCCGCGGTGGCGTCGAACATCGAGACATCGATCAGTGCGCCGCGGCCGGTGCGTTCGCGCCGGAACAGTGCGGCCAGCACTGCCTGAGAGGTGTGCAGACCTGCGGCGATATCTGCCGTGGGTACCCCTGTCTTCGTCGCCTCATCCGGCGTTCCGGTGACCGAGATCAGGCCGGATTCGGCCTGGATCAGCATGTCGTAGGCCTTGCGGTCGCGCAGCGGGCCCGCTGTGCCGTAGCCGCTGATGCAGCCCAGGACCAGCCGTGGATGTCGGGTATAGAGCTGGTGCGGGTCCAGTCCGAGCCGGGGCAGGACGCCGGGCGCGGTGTTGTGCACGAAGACATCGGCGCGAGCGACGAGCTCGCGGGCCACCGCCAGACCGCGGTCATCCTTGAGGTCGACGGCGATCGACTCCTTGCCGCGGTTGAGCCAGACGAAGTGCGAGGCCTGCCCGAGGACGGCGGCGTCGTAGTTGCGCGCGAAATCGCCCTCGCCGATGCGTTCGATCTTGATCACCCGGGCACCCAGGTCGGCGAGCTGCCGGGTGGCCAGGGGGGCCGCGACAGCCTGTTCGACGGCTACGACGGTGATGCCGTCGAGGGGTAGCGATGAAGTGCTCATGCGTCGGATGCCTCCTGGGCCGGGATAGCAACTGCCGTGGCGAGCGTCACGTAGGTGACTGCACAAATAATATATTGCACTTTATTTGTTAAGTCGCAATCGGATCGGCGGCGCGGTACCCGGAAGCCGCGTGTTCGAGAGGAGATCTGATGAGGTAGCCCAGGACGGGCTCCCGTAGCCCGGCAGACGGGGATGACCGTCAGGTACGGCACCGAAACGCCGCAGCGTGAAAGTTCCGGTAACAGCGCGCTCCCCAGCGCAGGCGCCCATCACGGTGGCGAACCAGAACAGCGACGCCAGATACACCCGGGGCGCACCGAAGCGCACGGCAGGGGAGCCGTCGCGGCGGCTCCCCATTTCGTTGTTCAGCCGGCCCGGAAAATGGTCTTGAGCTCCACGTAGGCATCCAGGCTGCCCGGACCCAGTTCCCTGCCGATGCCACTGTTCTTGATGCCGCCGAACGGCGCCTGCATCGGGAATGACGCGGTGTTCACACCGACGGTGCCGGTCTCGATGCGGCGGGCGATGTCGGTAGCGCGTTCCAGATCGGGGGAGAAGACGCCACCGCCGAGGCCGTAGTCGGAGTCGTTGGCGATTGTCACAGCTTCCTCGACGGTGTCGTAGGCCAGCACCGAGATCACCGGACCGAAGATCTCCTCGCGGGCGATCCGCATGTCGTTGGTGACGTCGGCGAAGACCGTCGGCTCGACGTAGTAGCCGCGATCGAACCCCTCCGGCCGGCCACCGCCGAGGACGATCCGCGCGCCCTCCTGATTGCCGAGCTCGAGGTAGGACTCGACGCGCGCACGCTGCTGGGCCGTCACCAGGGGGCCGTAGAACGTCGACGGGTCGGTGGGGTCGCCCAGTGGCAGCGCGCGCACGGCGTCGACGATCGCCTCGACGACCTCGTCGTAGCGGGCCCGCGGCGCCAGTACCCGGGTGAGCGCACGGCAGGTCTGGCCGGTATTCGGCGTGCACGCCGAGGCCACGAATGGCGTGAACGTCGCGAGGTCCACGTCGTCGAGCAGGATGGCCGCGGACTTGCCGCCGAGCTCGAGGGTGACCCGCTTGAAGTTCTGCGCACACGCCGTCGCGATGGCCTTGCCCGCCGCTGTGGAACCGGTGAAGGCCACTTTGCGGACCAGCGGATGCTCGACCAGTGCGGCGCCGGTCTCCCGGCCACCAGTGACGATGTTCAGGACTCCGGCGGGAAGACCCGCCGCCGTGGCGATCTCGGCTAGCAGGAATGCGTCCAGGGAGGTCTCCGGTGACGGCTTGACCACCGCGGTGCATCCCGCCGCGAGGGCGGGCCCGATCTTCCAGGCGATCAGCGGCTGCGGGCCGTTCCACGGGGTGACCGCGGCGATAACGCCCACCGGCTCCCGCCGCACGATCGCGTCACCGGTCGCGGTGGTGATAGTCGACTCGCGCGGCGTCGCCTCGGCCAGATCGGCGAAGTAGCGGTAGTTCAGCGGCACCTGGGACTGCATCGCGCGCGCGATCGAGATCGGCGTGCCGTTCTGCCGGCTGACCAGTTGCGAGATCTCCTCGGCGCGCTCCTCGAATCCGTCGGCGAGGGCACGCAGCAGCCCCGCGCGCTCGACCGGTTCGGTCGCCGACCATGCCGGTCCGGCGGCGGCGGCCGACCGGGCGGCGTCGTCGACGTCGGTGACGTCGCCGTCGACAACGGAGCCGAAGACTTCTTCGGTGGCCGGATCGACGACCGCGCAGCGGCCGCTGGAATGTGCGGGACGCAGCCGGCCGTCGATGTAGTGGGAATCGTAGGTGGTGGTCATGGTCGCCTCCTGAACCCGGCCACTGCGGGTGGCGGGGTGGTAAATCGGCTCGGCGGTGGCCCGCCTCGGACGGATTGTGCATAATGTATGAAGTGTGATTCACGATACATGCTGTCGTGACGGTTACGCGAGTCACATCGGACCCGGAGTCCGGTGAATCCGTCCGCCTGGCCTTCACCGCCGGGACGGCGATCATTCAGCACCCGCGACGCGGGGTATTCCAGGGAGTGAACGATGAGTTCCCATTCCAGAAACGCAGCCTGCTATATCGACGGTGTCTGGCACGCCGGTCGGGCCGAGGAGATCACCTCGATCAACCCCTCCACCGAGCAGGTTCTCGCGGTCACCACCGCTGCGGACGCCGGTCAGGTCGCCGACGCGCTGGCGGCAGCTCGGCGGGCCTTCGACGGTGGGCCGTGGAGTCGCCTCACCGCCTCGGACCGGGCAGCGTTGCTGCATCGGCTCGCCGAGCTGATAGAGCGCGATCGCGACCGGCTGACCGCGCTCATCGCCGCCGAGGTCGGTACGGCGATCAGCACCGCCGAACAGCAGGTCATGGGCCCGGCGGGATTTCTGCACTGGTTCGCCGACGCCGCGGTCCGCGGCCCCGCCGACGGCCTCGAACAGCCACTGCCGCTGCACCACGAGCCGGTGACCACCAGCAGCATGCTGCTACGGGAGCCACTCGGTGTCGTCGCGGCGGTCACGGCCTACAACTACCCGATCATGTTGTGCGCCTGGAAACTCGGCCCCGCGTTGGCCTCGGGCTCCGCCACGGTACTCGTGCCCTCACCCAAGGGACTGCTGTGCACGATCGCGGTCGTTGAGCTGATGGCCGAAGCCGGGTTCCCGCCCGGCGCGGTGAATCTCGTCTTCGGATCGCCCGCGGTGACCGAGCAGGTCGCGAGCGCGCCGGAGGTCGACATGGTGAGTTTCACCGGCTCGGCCGCAGTGGGCAGTAAGATCATGGTGCTGGCCGCGCCCACCCTGAAGAAGGTGGTGCTCGAACTCGGCGGAAAATCACCCAACATCCTGTTGCCCGGCACCGACGTCGACGCGACGATCACGCCGTCGGCACTGCGCTTCTGCCTCAACGCCGGTCAAGCCTGCGGTGCGACGACCCGTTCACTGGTCCCGGAGGGCCTCTACGAGGAGTTCGTGGCGAAGTCCGCCGCCTATATGCGGACGTTGACCGTCGGTGACGCCGCCGATCCCGCGAGCGTGGTCGGCCCGCTCATCACCGACGCGCATCGCCGCGGCGTGGAAGGCTGTCTCGCCCGTGCCGTGGAGGCGGGTGCGATGCTGGCCACCGGCGGCGGTCGGCCGAGTGGACTGGAACGGGGCTACTTCCTCGAACCGACGTTGGTCACCGATGCGGACAACGACTTCGAGATCGCCCAGGAGGAGCTGTTCGCTCCGGTCGGCGTGGTGATCCCCTATCGCGATGTCGACGACGCGGTACGCATCGCCAACAGCTCGAAGTACGCGCTCAACGCCAACATCTGGGGTCCGGTGCCCGAGGCGATCGCCGTGGCGCGCCGCCTGCGATCGGGCACGGTCGCGATCAACGGAGGCGGCGGCCGTCGTCTGGACGCCCCGTGGGGTGGCCCGGGATATTCCGGCGTCGGACGCGAATGCGGCGAGGAAGGATACCGCGAGTTCTTCGAGGTCAAACACGTCCAGTGGCCGCTGTGACCGCCCGCCGACCGGTTGAGCACGCCTGGCGGTGACCGGCCTCGCCGGCGGTGACGCCCGAATAGACGACAGCCCGGAGCGGAATGCTCCGGGGCTGTCGTCGATCTGCGTCCGGTCAGCCGACAGGGAGCGCGATGGCGCTGGGGCCGTCGGCGAATTGCAGACCGGTCGGGGCGGGCTCGTGCCCCGATGGCGACAACGAGCCGTCGTCCTGGATGCGGTAGCCGGTGACCACGACGTGGGAACCCGCTTTGAAGATCGGGGACGAGACCAGGTACAGCCAGGTGCCGTCGGTGGACCGGGTGACGGTGGCCGGCCCGACCGGCGTGGCGAACGGAGAGCCCGGCACCGGAACGAGATCGCCGTTCGCCTGGACTTCGTAGCCGGTGATGTTGTCGGAGAACGTGTTCGCGAAGTAGACGAAACGGCCGTCCTTGCTGAACACGGGGTTGTGTGGGATCTTCCCGGTCGGATAGGGGGAGCCGGGCAGTTCGGTGAGGGAGGCGTCGTCGCCGACCCGGAAGCCGGTGATCGACTGCGAGTGCTCGTTGGCGACATAGAAGTACTGCCCGTCCGGGGAGAACACCGGAGTGATCGGGAAGACGCCGGTCGACAGTGTGCGTGCCACCGGCTCGGACAGGCTGCCGTCGGGGCGGATCTCCAGGCGCACCACGGCCTTGGCGATGGCGCTGGCCACGTACAGGCTCCGTCCGTCGGGAGAGATGATCGGTTGCGCCGCACCGTCGACGAATCGGCCCAGGCGGACCGGATCGCCGCCCTGGGTGGGAACACCGTCCTCGTCCAGGCGGAAGTGCGCCACGCCGCCGCCGAAGAACCCGGCGGGCCCACGGCCCACACCGAGGTAGAGATTGCGTCCGTCCTTCGACACGACCAATGACACGGGGGTCGACAGCCGCGGCAGCGGCAGCGAGGCGGCCCGGTGGAGCGTGCCGTCCTCGCGGATGTCGAAGGTGATCAGCTCCGGGGAGAAGGTCTGGCGGATGCTGAACGGCGTGCCGAGCCCCATGCCCGCCGCCACATAGAGGCGGCGCCGGTCGGGACTCGCGGTGACGCAGAAGGTACCCGCCCCGGTCGGAAAGGGCGACCCGGTCAGTGGTTCGAGCGAACCGTCAGCGAACCGGTCGAAGGCGGCGATGCCGCCGCTCTGTGCCACCACGTAGAGGCGATCGAGGGGAGTGTGCTTCTCCGTCATCGTTGGTGCTGTCCGTTCTGGTCGAATGCCGCTGTTGTCACGAAACATAGAGTTCGCCGACGCGGGGAAATGTCCACGTTTTCGGACACTCGGATGCCCGTCACCGTGTCAGGACGTTCGCCGCCGCCAGGTCTGCCGACAGCGGCGCTGTCAGTGCGGCGACGGTGGCGCTACCGAAGGCGCCGTTTCGGTCGTAGAGGGTCGCGGTGCCGATCGAGATGCCGTCGCGTTCGTGGCGGTCGGTCGCCGACATTCCCATCTCATCGCCGTAGGGCAACCGGACCAGGGCCACGGTGACGTCGGCGTTGATGTACTCCAGGCCCGAGCTGCCGAGATTGGCGACCACATTCGACACATCGGCCACGGCGCAGGCGAACTGGAACGGTGTCGGCTCCTCACCGGCGAGGACGGCTACGGGCCGGTGCCAGATCCGGTTGCGGCTGCCGTTGTGATGCTGTGTGGCGTCGGCATCCCAGCCGGCGTCACCGCTGTAGTACAGGCGGTTCGACACCGGATCGAGGGGCCAGGTGCGCGGTGGCGGGGGTGGTGCGCCTGCAGTCGACCAGCACCGGCCCGACGGGCTCGTGCCGGGTGCGAGGAACAGCCCGCGGGCCGCGGCCACTGCCCTCCCGTCTTGATCCAGCCACGCGTCCACCAGGCACAGCCGCCGTCCCGAGCGCACGACCTCGGTCCGCACGGTGCACGGTGCCATGGCGACCGGGCGGAAGAGATCGAGCGTCCAGCGGCTGGGCCGGAGCTCGCCCTGGCCACGCTCGGCCACCTGGTGCTCGACCGCGCGGGCGAGCACGGCGCTGATGGCCATGCCACGCATCTGCCCGCTCGCCCATCCGCTGCCCGCGGCGGGCAGTGGGACGAGGAGCTCGGGAAACGCCGGGTCGGTGGCGAAGAATGCGGTCTGGCGCATCGTAATCCTCTCGGAGAGTGGGGCTATTTCGCCAGATGGGCGGCATGGATGGCACGGGCCGGATCGTCGAACACCGGAATACCGGCCTCGCGCAGCAGGCCGAGTCCCCGGGGGGCCAGTTCGCCGGCGATGGTCCACGAGACGATGACCGGCTTGTCGGTCGCGGCGACCTGGCGGGCGACTTCGCGGGCGATCTCCTCGGCCATCGGGTCGGCCACGGTGGTTACCAGCACGGCAGCGGCGTCGACTTCCGCCGAGGCCAGGATGGCGGCCAGGGCGCGACCGTAGATCGCCGGTTCGGTGGCCACGCGGCCGGTGACATCGACGGGATTGGCGATGGCGGCGAAGGACGGCAGGATGTCGCCGAGCTGTGCGCGCAGGTCCGCGGAGAAAGTCGGCACCGCGAATCCGTACTGGTCGCACAGATCGGCGATCATCGAGCAGGCCCCGCCGGAGGTGGAGACGATGCCGATCCGCGCCGACGGTGGCAGCCGGTGTCCGGCGTCGCGCAGCGCCAGCGCGTCGAGCAGTTCGGTGATGGTATCGACGGGAACGGCACCCGCACCGGCGAGCAGTGCGCGGTACACGGTGTAGTCGCCGGCCACGCTGCCGGTGTGCGACTGCACCGCGCGCGCACCCGCTTCCGTACGGCCGACCTTGAGCACAAACACCCGCTTGCCCGCGGCGGTCACCGCCTCGACCGCGTCGAGCAGTGCAGCGCCGTCGCCGACACCCTCGAGAACCACCGCAACAGTGTCGGTCTGCGGATCGCCCGCGAGGTAGCGCAGATAGTCACTGGTGCCGAGCGCAGCCTGATTGCCGACGCTGACGAAGCGGCTGATGCCGATGCCGCGTTCCCACGCCTGCGAGGCGAGGCTGCCGCCGAGGGCGCCGCTCTGTGCGACGAGGGCCACCCGGCCGGTGGGGATGGTCGTCATCGATTGAGCCTGGCTGAAGCACACGTGTACCCGGCTGCCCGGGCTCATCAGCCCGACCGTATTGGGTCCGCACAAGGCGATGCCGTGCTTGTTCGCGACGGCGGCGAGCTGACCTTCGAGTCCGTCGTTGCCGACCTCGGAGAATCCCGAACTCAGCACGACAGCGGCAGGAACACCGATGCGGCCGCAATCGTCGAGGACCTCGGTGCACGACGCGGCGGGGACTGCCACACACACCAGGTCGATGGCACCGTGTTCGAGATCGGTGATCCGGGCGACTGCGGGGTAGCCGTCGATCTCCGTTGCCGTGGGATGGGAAACCACGACCTGCCCGGTATAGCCATGTGCGCGCAGGTAGCGCAGCACCAGGTTGCCCGGGAGCACCGCGCCCCCGGCGCTCGCGCCCACCACCAGCACCGAGGACGGCTCCAGCAGCGCGCCCAGGTCGACCGGGGCGGGCAGGGGAGTGGGGTCCATCGCGACCACGGCCGGGTCCGCGACGGCCAGACGGGCGTCCACGACGATCGGTCCGGACGACGTCACCACGACCGGGTTCAGATCCGCTTCGAGCAGATCGGGCCGAACGGTCGGCAGCTGGGAGGCTGCCGCGATCACGGCGGCGACCTCGTCGACGACATCACGCTGGCCCCGGTAGCCGCCCAGTACCGTGCCCATCGGGATGGAACGCAGCAGCGCGGTGGCCTGATCGACGTCGACCGGGCAGCGTGCGAGGGCACGATCGGGCAGCAGTTCGACCAGGCTTCCGCCCGCGCCCACGACGATCACGTGGCCGAAGGTCTCGTCTCGTTTGATGCCGACGAACACCTCCGCGCCGCCGTCGCGCACCATCTCCTGCACGAGGATCTGCCAACCCGCTGATTCCAGTGACAACTCGGCGGCGAGCTCCGTCAGGCGCTCGGCGGCCGCGCGGGTGGCCTCGGCGCCGACGAGATCGAGCACGACCGCACCGACGTCGGCTTTGTGCACCAGGGCCGGGCTGACCAGCTTGAGTACCACAGGGACACCGAACTCCTCGGCGGCCGTCACCGCGGCGGACGCGGTGGTGACCAGGCGTTCGCGCACCAGCGGGACACCTGCCTCGGCCAGGCAGCGCGACAGGGTGTCGTAGGGGAGCAGCATGAATTATCTCCTTCGGCTGGATGTTCAGTATCGCATCCCGGTCCCAACTTTAAACATTATGTATTATGTTGAAGGCAAGCGGAACAAACGGAGGCATCGGATGAGCGGTCCGCTCGTGGGAGTGAAGGTCGTGGAGGTGGCGTCGATCGGGCCAGGGCCCTGGTGTGCCATGATGCTCAGCGACATGGGGGCCGAGGTGATCCGGCTCGACCGGGCCGACGATGTGCGCTCCTACCGGCCCGAGGCGGTGTCCTTCGAGACGGTCACCAAGCGTGGCAGGCGCTCGGTCGGCGTCGATCTCAAGGCCGAGGGCGGTCCCGAGGTCGTGCTGGCCCTCGCCGAACGGGCCGACATCCTCATCGAGGGGTTCCGTCCCGGCGTCGCCGAGCGGCTCGGAATCGGTCCGGCGCAGGCGCTGGCCCGAAACCCGCGGCTGGTCTACGGTCGTATCACCGGTTGGGGTCAGGACGGACCGTTGGCTCAGGTTCCCGGCCACGACATCAACTATCTGGCTCTGACCGGTCTGCTGCACACCATCGGTCCGGCCGGCGGCAGGCCGCTTCCCCCGCTGAACCTCGTCGGGGACTTCGGTGGCGGCGGTCTGATGCTCGCCTTCGGCGTCGTGTGCGGCTACCTCGAAGCGCAGCGTTCGGGCCGGGGTCAGGTCGTGGACGCCGCCATGCTCGACGGTGCCACCCTACTCGGCGCGATGGTCCACGGACTGCGCCAGCTGGGTCAGTGGACCGAGCAGCGCGAGTCGAACCGGCACGACGGTGGCGCGCCGTTCTACGGCACCTACGAGACCTCCGACGGGCGCTACGTCGCCGTCGCAGCCAATGAACCGCGCTTCTACCGGGTCTTGGTCGATGCGCTCGGCCTGTCGTCGGACGAACTTCCCGAGCAAGGGGATCGCGGGTCCTGGCCCGTCGTGCGAGAGCGCTTCGCGCAGGTGTTCAGGACCCGGACCCGCGACGAGTGGGTGAAGCTGATGGCCCCGCTCGAGACTTGCTTCGCGCCCGTGCTGACGCTCGATGAAGCCCGCGAGCACGAACACAATGTGGCCCGCGACCTGTTCGTTCCCAACGACGGCATCCTGCAGGCCGCGCCCGCTCCGCGTTTCGAACGGACGCAGGCGCGCATCCAAGGACCTGCCGCGCGCCCTGGCCAGCACACCGCGGAAGCGTTGCGGGACTGGGGTTTCGGTGCGGACGAGATCGATCGGCTGACCGGTTCGGGTGCCGTCGTGCAGGGCTGATCATCGGCTCGATTCCGCTCCGCCGGATCGCGATCACAGTCACAACATCATGCGCAATCGAGGCGCTCGTCGTTGCGGGCGCCGCACAGGTAAGGAGAGAACCCATGGCCGGTCTGTATTTCGAGGAGTTCGAGCCGGGTCTGGTGATCGAGCACCCGACCCGTCGTACCGTCACCGAGGCGGACAACACTCTGTTCAGTGTGATGACGCTGAATCTGGCGCCGTTGCATCTGGATGCGGAGTACTCGAAGAACTCGGTCTATGGTCAGCGTCTGGTGAACAGTTTGTTCATTCTGGGCCTGGTGTCGGGGATCACGGTGCCGGAGACCACCCAGGGCACCACCCTGGGCAATCTCGGCTATGAGAACGTGCGATTTCCGAAGCCAGTGTTCCACGGCGACACCATCCGGGTGCGCACCGAGATCGTCGCCAAGCGCGAGTCCAAGAGTCGTGACGATTCCGGCATCGTGACGTTCCTGCACCAGGGCATCAATCAGCGCGATGAGGTCGTGTGCGAGTGTACGAGGGCGGGCCTGATGCTCAAGCGCTCCACCGTGGCGCAGGCGGTCGCCGCAGAGTCCTGATCCGGCGGACCCCTACTGCAGAGAGGAGCCGCCGATGCTTCACTGCTCATCGTCGCGGGTCTGCAACTGAACTGGGGTCGACGGTGGTGTTCACCGAGGGCGTGCCCGACCATCCCGACGCGAACCGGCTGTGGGAGCTCGTGGAACGCAACCAGGTGACGCTGCAGGGCATCGCCTCCACCGCGGCGCGGCTGGTGATGGCGGCCTCCGGCGGCGCGGCCCCCACGGGGGGCGAAAGCCGGCGGAGGTTCGCTTCGACCGGCGAGGCCTGGGACGAACCTACCTGGCGATGGCTGTTCGAGACCGTGGGCGGGAAACGGTGTCCGATCGTCAACTACACCGGTGGGATCGAGGCCGGCGGCGGGTTGCTGATCACTATCCGTTCCTGCCCATGGAACCCGCTTCGTTCAACGGCCCGTTACCCGGTGTGAACGTCGCGGTGTGCGACGGGGGCTGGCAGGCCGGTCGTCGGTGAAGTCGGCGAACTGGTTGTGGGCAACACCTTCCCCGGCA
This sequence comes from Nocardia sp. KT25-26, assembly GCF_056627695.1. Taxonomy (NCBI): domain Bacteria; kingdom Bacillati; phylum Actinomycetota; class Actinomycetes; order Mycobacteriales; family Nocardiaceae; genus Nocardia; species Nocardia sp. KT25-26. The sequence goes on from NZ_CM152813.1 coordinate 2,851,717, forward strand.
TGACCCACGCCTTCTGGCAGCCGTTGGGAAGGTCTCTGGGTACACGGCGACCTGGCCAGTGTGGACTCCGCGGGCACCTGGCACGTGCACGGACGTTAGGACGACACCAGCAAGGTCTCGGGACGCCGGGTGGGTCCGGCCGAACTCGAGGCGCGCTGCTGACCGATTCTCGGATCGTCGAGGCCGCGGTTGTCGGGGTGCCCGACGAGCAGCGGGGCCAGCGCGTGGTCGCGTTCATCGTGGTGCGCGACAAGGCCTGCACCGGTACGGAATACGACGACCTGTTCGCGGCCGCCGTCGTCAATGTCGGCCGATCGTTCGCCCCTACGGTGCATGTCGTGAACACCCTGCCCAAAACCAAGAACGGCAAGATCATGCGCTGGGCCATCCGGTCGCAGCACCTGGGCCAGGCCCAGGGCGATCTGTCGTCGCTGGACCCGGCCACTCCGATCGAGGCGATCCCTTCGTCGGACATGTGACGCCCAGCCGCGTACGCGGCCGAACCAGCGTTGAGCCCCCTGCCGGATTCCGGCAGGGGGCTCAACGCTGCCCATGACTGCCGGATGCCCATCGCACACGACAAGGCCCGTGCCACCGGAATCGCTGGTGGCACGGGCCTGGCCCGACGGCGCGGTCAGCCGCGCGACTTGTACTCGCGCAGCAACCCGCGGCTGATGATGGTCTTCTGGATCTCGCTGGTGCCCTCGCCGATGAGCAGGAAGGGAGCCTCGCGCATGAGGCGTTCGATCTCGTACTCCTTGGAGTAGCCGTAGCCGCCGTGGATACGGAACGCGTCCTGGGTGACCTCGGCGCAGAACTCCGAGGCGAGCAGCTTGGCCATGCCCGCTTCGACATCGTTGCGCTGCCCTGCGTCCTTGAGCCGGGCGGCATTGACCATCATCAAGTGGGCGGCCTCGACCTTGGTGCCCATCTCGGCGAGTTTGAAGGCGATGGCCTGATGCTCGGCGATGGGCTTGCCGAAGGTCTTGCGCTGCTGGGCGTATTCCACCGCGAGCTCGAAGGCACGGATGGCGATACCGCAGGCGCGGGCCGAGACGTTCACCCGGCCGACCTCGACGCCGTCCATCATGTGGGCGAAACCGCGACCCGGAGCACCGCCGAGGATCTGGTCGGCGCCGATGCGCATGCCGTCGAACACCGCTTCGGTGGTGTCGACACCCTTGTAGCCCATCTTGTCGATCTTGCCGGGAATGGTCAGTCCGGCCCGCACCTCACCGAAGCCGGCGGGCTTGTCGACCAGGAAGGTCGTGAGGTTGCGATAGGGGGTGTCGGCGCCCTCGTCGGTCTTGGCCAGCAGGGCGATCAAGGTCGACGAACCACCGTTGGTGAGCCACATCTTCGATCCGTCGACGACGTATTCGTCGCCGTCGCGCCGCGCCCTGGTCTTGATCGCGGCCACATCCGAACCCAGGTCGGGTTCGGACATGGAGAACGCGCCACGGATCTCGCCGGTGGCCATCTTCGGCAGGTAGTGCTGTTTCTGCTCGGCGGTGCCGTGCTGGCGCAGCATGTAGGCGACGATGAAGTGGGTGTTGATCACGCCGGACACGCTCATCCAGCCGCGCGCGATCTCCTCCACGACCAGCGCGTAGGTGAGCAGTGACTCGCCCAGACCCCCGTACTCCTCGGGGATCATGAGTCCGAACAGGCCCATCTCCTTCATACCGTCGACGATGTCTTGGGGGTAGGTGTCGTCGTGCTCGAGGTGCTGGGCGTGCGGGATGATCTCCTTGTTCACGAAATCGCGGACAGTGCGCAGAATCTCGGTCTGCACATCGGTGAGGCCGGCGGTCTGGGCGAGGCGGGTCACTGGTCGTTCTCCCTCGGGGGTCAGGGCAGGAGCAGGGTCAGCGTCTCGGCGACGCAGGCGGGTTTCGTGGCATGTTCGATCTCGATCGTGTAGCGGGTGGTCAGCAGATCACCCCGGGACGCGGATTCGAATGCCAGGAACTCGGCGTGGGCGCGCAGGCGCGCACCCACCGGCACCGGACTGGGAAAGCGGACCTTGTCGAGTCCGTAGTTGATGCGCGCGCTGCCGAATTCGACGCGGAACAGCAGCGCGCCGAAGCGCGGGACCAGCGACAGAGTCAGCAGCCCGTGCGAGATGGTGCCACCGAACGGACCGGCGGCGGCGCGTTCGGTGTCGACGTGGACCCACTGGTGATCCTCGGTGACATCGGCGAACCCGTCGACGCGGGCCTGTTCCACCGGGAACCACGGTGTGGGACCGAGTTTCGCACCGACGGCGACCGAGAGCTGCTCGGCGGAGGTGAACACCGTCATGCGGTGACCCGTTCGAAGATCGCGGTCAGGCCCTGGCCACCGCCGATACACATGGTCTCCAGGCCGTAGCGCGCCTCGCGCCGCTGCATCTCCCTGGCCAGCGTGGTCAGGATGCGGGTACCGGTGGCACCGACCGGATGGCCGAGCGAGATCCCGGATCCGTGCACGTTGAGCCGCTCGAAATCGGCCTCACCGAAACCCCATTCGCGGGTGCAGGCCAGTGCCTGGGCCGCGAAGGCTTCGTTGAGTTCGATGAGGTCGATATCGGTGAGTTTCAGGTCGGCCTTGGCCAGCGCGGCCTCGGTGGAGGGCACTGGGCCGATCCCCATGATGTTCGGGGCGACGCCGGCGACCGCCCACGACACCAGCCGGACCAGCGGGCGCAGGCCCAGCTTCTCGGCGTGCTCGCGTGAGGTGACCACGCACATCGAGGCCGCGTCGTTTTGCCCGCTGGCATTACCCGCGGTGACTGTGGCCTCGGGGTCCTGCTTGCTCAGTACCGGGCGCAGCGCGGCCAGGGATTCGAGGGTGGCGTCGGTGCGCGGATGCTCGTCGGTGTCGACGACGGTATCGCCCTTGCGGGAGGTGACCGTCACCGGCACGATCTCCTCGGCGAATATTCCGGAGCGCTGCGCGGCCACGGCGCGCTGGTGCGAGGTGACGGCCAGCTGGTCCTGCTCCTCGCGGCTGATGCTGTAGGTGCGGCGCAGGTTCTCGGCGGTCTCGAGCATGCCACCGGCGACCGGGTAGTCCTTGCCTCCTGCGGTCACCCGGCCCCGGACCAGCCCGTCGTGCAGCTGCACCCCCGAGCCTTTGACGCCCCAGCGCATCTCGGTGGTGTAGAAGGGCACATTGCTCATGCTCTCGGCGCCGCCGGTGACGACGAGGTCGGTGACGCCCAGGCTCACCTGCATGGCGCCCTGTAGCACCGCGTGCAGGCCCGAACCGCAGCGCCGGTCGACCTGCATGCCGGGCACGGTGACCGGCAGGCCCGCGTCCAGCGCGATCACCCGGCCCAGGGCGGGGGCCTCGCTGCTGGGGTAGCAGTTGCCGACGATGACATCGCCGATCTCCTGCGGGTCGAGTCCCGTGCGGTCGAGCAGGCCGCGCAGTGCCACGGCGCCGAGCTCGGCGGTGGTGAGCGACTGCAGCGCGCCGCCGAAGCGGCCGATCGGGGTGCGAACGGGTTCGCAGATGACGACATCACGCATGTCGGCGATACCTTTCGGGGGAGTGGGCCGGGTCAGGCACGCTGATCGCGCAGCAGGTTGGTGCCGATGATGAGCTTCTGGATCTCGCTGGTGCCCTCGTAGAGGCGCAGCAGCCGCACATCGCGGTAGATCCGCTCGACCGGCACTTCGCGCATGTATCCGGTGCCGCCGTGTACCTGGACCGCCAGATCGGCCACCTGACCGGCCATCTCGGTGCAGTAGAGCTTGGCTGCCGAGGGCGCCAATCGGCGGTCCTCGCCGGAAACGTACTTGGCGGCGGCGTCGCGCACGAGCGCGCGGCCCGCGGAGACGCCGGCGAACTGCTCGGCCAGCATGGCCTGCACTAGCTGGTGGTCACCGATGGGCATGCCGCCCTGGGTGTTCACCGCGGCGTAGGCCACCGATTCGTCGAGGGCACGCTGGGCTTGCCCAACCGCCAGCGCGGCGATGTGCACGCGACCGCGCACCAGCGAGACCATCGCGGCCTTGTAGCCCACATCCTCGGCGCCACCGACGAGCGCCGAATCCGGTACGCGCACACCGTCGAAGTGGACGTCGGCGGTCCACGCGCCCTCCTGGCCCATCTTCGCGTCCTTCGGACCGACGCTCACACCGGCAGTGTCGGCCGGGATGAGGAACACCGCGATGCCCGGGTCGCCCTTGACGGGTTCTCGGGTGCGGGCGAAGGTGACGAACAGGTCCGCGACCGGTGCATTGGTGATGAAGCGCTTCTGCCCGTCGATGATCCAGTCGTCACCGTCACGGCGGGCCCGCGTGCGCAGACCCGCTGGGTTGGATCCGGCACCGGGTTCGGTGAGAGCGAAAGAAGCCACGACTTCGCCGGTTGCGATCCGCTCGAGCCACTGTTTGCGCTGCTCGTCGGTACCGTAGTTGACCAGCACCTGCCCGGCGATGCCGTTGTTGGTGCCGAACATCGACCGCAGGGCGAGGGTGGTGTAGCCGAACTCCATCGCCAGCTCGACGTCCTGGGACAGGTTCAGGCCCAGACCGCCCCACTCCTGCGGGATGGCGTACCCGAACAGACCCATCTGGGCGGCGGCGTCGCGGATGTCGTCGGGCATCCGGTTGGCGGCCATGATCTCGGTCTCCCGGGGCACCACGGCGGTACGGACGAACTGCTTGACCTGGGCGAGGATGTCCGCGAAATCCTCGGCGTCGACTGTGCTGCTCATGGTCACCAATTCTTCGAGTCTCGGGGAGTGGAGTCCAATACCAACTCCCGCACCATTTATGCAACATTATATATAATGTCTGGAGCCTAGTGCAGGCCGAGTGCCCCGACGACGGCGTCCGCGTTGTCGAGGATGTGGCGCTGGGTGATGGATCTGGCGGCGTCGGCGTCGCGAGCGGTCAATGCTTGTACCAGCTCACGGTGGTCGTCGCGTGAGGTGGCGACGTGGGCTTCCATCGATGCGTAGAACCTGTTGGGCAGGCGTTTGACGACACTGTCGAGCAGCACTGTCAGCTGGTGCGATGCGGCGGCGAGATTGATGACGCGATGGAATTGGTGGCCCAGCTCGGCCACCGCCCGGGTGTCGCCGTCTGTCGCCGCTCGCTCGAACTCCTCGTTGACCTTCAGGAGCTCGGCTAGTTGCTCGCGGCCGATCGTGCGCGCGGCTCTGGCTGCGAGTTCCGAGGCGAACAGTGCTTGGGACCAGAACAGATCGCGCACATCGTCGCGTGAGACCGGTGCCACGAGAAAGCCGCGCCGGGGGACGAGTTCGATGAGGCCCTCGCCGCGCAGGGTCAGCAGGGCTTCGCGCACCGGGGTATTGCTCACCCCGAGCATCTCCGCAATGGGCTCGGGCCGGATGTGCTCGCCGCCGGTGATCCGGCCCGACATGATCAGCTCCCGGACGTAGGCGGCGACCTCGTCGAGGAGCAACTGATTCCGCCTGTCCGGCGGGAAGTCGAGCCATCGGTCCACCTGAGTCTCCCTACTCGTCGCGCCACGCTGAATGCTTAATATATCCGATTCTATGTGTGCGAAGCTCTTAAAATCTACGAGTAATTAGGTTAAGGTCGCTTTATCGCACGGAGCGCTCCACATCTCCGCAGCTCACAATCATCAGAACAGTCGGTGATCAGTTAGAAAACTGATCTTGCCGCCCATCTGCCCTAGGCGGCCTCCGGCCGTACGCAGGCGAGGAGTCACATGACAACGAAGACCATCGCAGCCGGTGACGGGGTCGGCTTCCCGATCCCACGACCGGACGCAGTGCTGATCGGCGGGTCCTGGCGACCGTCTCGCGGCGGCCGGTGGTCGCCGGTGATCTCGCCGGCGACCGAGCAGCCGGTCGCCGAGGTTGTTCTACCCACGAAGGCCGATGCCGAGGATGCCGTTTCTGCGGCCACGGAGGCTTTCGCGGCGGAGTGGCCCCGCCTGCCGGTGCGTCGCCGCGTCGAGGTGGTGGCCCGATTCGCGGACCTGCTCGAGCAGCGTCTCGACGAGCTGACCGGGCTCTGGGCGGTGGAATCCGGGATGCCGGTGCGCTGGGGCCGCACGTTGCACAAATACGCCGCCGTCACCGCCTGGCGCACGGCGCTCGACGCCGCCGAGTCCGCTCTCACACCACAGGCCAGGCAGACTCCGGTGGGACCGGTCTCGATCGAGTACGAGGCCGTGGGACCGGTGGTGGCGGTGATGCCGTACAACGGACCCCTGCCCACCCTGGGATGCAAGGTGATCCCCGCGCTGCTGGCGGGTTCCACGGTGGTCGTGAAGGCCGCACCGGAATCCGCGCTGACCATGCGGGTGATCTCGGGATGCGCTGTGGCCGCGGGCTTTCCGCCGGGTGTCCTGAGCATTCTTGCAGCCGGCGTGGACGTCTCGGCCCACCTGGTCGGTGACCCGCGCGTGGAGATGATCTCGTTCACCGGGGGACCGCGCGGTGCGGCCGAGATTCTGCGGCAGACCGCGCAGAATCTGCCCCGCACTGTTTTCGAGCTCGGCGGGAAATCGCCCGCGGTACTGCTAGGCGACGTCGACCTCGGTAGCTCCCTGCGGGCACTGGTCGCGGGCGCGATGAGCGGGGCGGGTCAGGTGTGTGCGGCGCTTTCTCGCATCGTCGTTCCCGCGTCCAGGCACGACGAGGTCGTGGCGGCACTGGCCGGGGCCTACCGCGGGATGCGCATCGGCGACCCCAACGCGCCGGATACCGACCACGGCCCCCTGGCCACCCGGGCCGCCTACGACCGGACCGTCGAGATGGTCGAGAACGCTGTCGCGGTGGGCGCCGAGATCGTCTGTGGCGGACAGCGGCCCGCGTCGCAGCCGACCGGCTGGTTCTACGAGCCCACGCTGCTGACCGGGGTGGACCCACGGGACCGGATAGCGCAGGAAGAGGTGTTCGGGCCGGTCACGGTAGTCCTGCCCTATGACGACCTCGAGCAGGCGATCCACCTCGCCAACGACACCGGATACGGGCTGGCGGCGAGCGTCTTCACCGCCGATCGCGCCCGGGGTCTCGAGGTCGCGCGCCGACTGCGCGCCGGGTCGGTCGCGCTCAACACCTTCGGACCGACCATGGCGGCGCCGTTCGGCGGGGTCAAGCGGTCTGGTTGGGGTCGGGAATGCGGGCCGGAGGGGATCAGGGAGTTCGCCGCGACCAAACAAGTCCTGCTCGGCTGATCAGCCGGTAGTCGAGAAGTCTTCCAGCAGAAGAGAAAACAAGGAGTCAACGATGACACAGCAGACCGCCCTCGTCACCGGCGGAGCGAGCGGCATGGGCCGGGCGAGCGTGGCCCGTTTCCTCGATCGCGGCTACACCGTGGTGATCGCCGACCTCAACGAAGAGGTCGCCCAGCGCGCCGTCGAGGAATTCACCGCACAGGGCGCGGGCGATCGCGTGCGCTTCGTCCGCACCGACGTGAGTCAAGAATCCGATTTCGAAGCGGCGGTCCACGAAGCACAGCGCGCGTTCGGGAAGATCGACGTCCTGGTCAACGCGGCTGGTGTCGGCGGCGCGTTCGGTCCACTGACCGAGATCGAGGTCGGAGACTGGGACTACACCTTCGATGTCGTCCTGCGCAGTGTGTTCCTCGGCATCAAACACGTGGCCCGGGTCATGCGCGAACAGGGCACCGGTGGCGCGATCGTGAACTTCGGATCGATCGGCGCCCAGGCCGCGGGGATCGGGGTCCAGGCGTATTCGGTGGCCAAGGCCGGTGTCGAGCATCTGACCCGGATGGCCTCGCTCGAATTCGCGCCCGATCGAATTCGGGTCAACGCGGTATCGCCCGGCATCATCACCACTCCGCTGATCGGGATGACACCCGAGGACCTGGCCCCCGTGCTCGGCACCATCCAGCCGCTGCCCTACGCCGGCGGCGCCGACCATGTCGCCGCGGTGGTGTCCTTCCTGGCCAGCGCCGACGCTGCGTTCATCACGGGTGAGGTGATCACCGTCGACGGTGGCATGATGGCGGCAGGGCCACAGCTCGGCGACCTGGTGAACAACAACCCGGCCCTGCGCGGCCTGGTCGGCGTGAACCGGGGGAGTACCGGTGCCCGGTCGACCATCCACCGCAAGGTCGAGGTACTCGCGGAAGGCGCGCGATGACCACTGCGCACACAGCATCCCCCGCGCATCGTCGCGCGGCGCTCGAGGCGGAGTTCGCCCCCTGGGTGCCCCGGACACTGGACCAGCAGTTCGATCACGCCGTCGAACGCTTTCCGGACCGGCCGTACATCATCGCCGGCGATCTCGTCCTGAGCTACCGGGACGTGCAGCGGCGCGCACGGCGCCTCGCGGACGGCCTGGCCGCGCTCGGTGTGCGGCCCGGCGACCACGTCGGCCTGATCATGGCGAATTTCCCCGAGTACACGCCGCTGAAGCTGGCGATCGCTCGGGTGGGCGCGGTGGCCGTACCTCTGAACTACCTGTATCGCACCGATGAGCTGGGTTACGTTCTCACCCAGTCGAGTTGCCGGTTCCTGATCACCATGACCGGCTTTCGCGACATGGACTACCTGGCCATGCTCGACGACCTGGCGCCCGGATGGGATCGTACCCGCCGACCGGCGATCGGCGCCCTGGAACAGGTCGTCACCGTCGACCCCTCGGGCGGTGGGACGATCCGCGACGGTGTCGCGGACCTGCGCGATCTCGAGCGACTCGGTGAGGAGAACGTCGGGCTCGCCCCCGGCGGACTGCGGAGCCCGGACGACCCTTCCGACATCCTCTACACCTCGGGCACCACCGGCAGCCCCAAGGGCGTGCTGCTCACCCACGACGCGCTGCAACGCACCTCCTACGGGTCGGCCTATTGTCGCGCGCTGCCCGACGGCAACCGGGTGGTCTTCGCCTTGCCCTGCTATCACCTGTTCGCCTACGAGCACGCCATCCAGGCCGCACTGTTCGTCGGGGGCGCGATCCTGCCGCAGCCGAAGTTCGAACCCCTGGAGTACTTCGCCGCGATCGAGCAGCATCGTGTCACCGACCTGCTCGGCGTGCCCACCATGAGTGTCGCCCTGGTGCAGCATCCGGAGCGGGACCGCTTCGACCTGACCTCGCTCGAGCGCATGCTCTCGGGATCGGCGGTGGCACCGAGCTGGTTGTGGGATCGGATCGGCGAAGTCCTCGGCGTCACCGAACTGACCACCGCCTACGGTATGACCGAGATCGGTGCCACCGTGATGACCCTGCCAGAGGAACCGGTTTCGGTGCTGACCAGGACCGTCGGCCGACCCAAACCCAGTGGGGCGGCGGGGCTTCCGGAAGTCGGTGGTGCCGTGGCGGAGTATCGAGTGCTGGACCCGGTCACCGGGGAGGAAGTATCGGACGGGCAAGAAGGAGAGCTCGTCTCCCGTGGTCCGTCGACGATGCTGGGCTACTGGAACCGGCCCGAAGACACCGCCGCGGTCCTGCGCGACGGTTGGCTCCGTTCCGGTGACGTCGGCCGGTTCCTGCCCGACGGTTCCCTGGTGATCACCGGCCGGTCCAAGGACCTGTACAAGAGCGGTGGCGAGCTCGTGATGCCGAAGGAGGTCGAGGATCTGCTCACCCGCCAGCCGGGGGTGAGTCAGGCGTATGTGGTCGGCGTGCCCGACGAGCTCTGGGGCGAATCGGGATGTGCCTTCGTAGTTCCCGATCCGGGCGTCACCCTCGATCCCGACGACCTCGTCGCGGTGTGCCGGGCGGGGCTGGCCAGGTTCAAGGTGCCACGGCACGTGTTCATCACCCGGGTCGAGGACATCCCGCAGACCAGTACCGGCAAGATCCAGAAATTTCGGCTCGTCCCGATCGCGCAGCGACTTCTCGAACCGGGCAGCGGGCTGACGACCGTGGCGAAGCTGAGTTTTCACGAGGGCGGATAGCTGCCGCCGACTCCGCGGAACAGGAGCGCCCGCATGGTCGCTCCGACATCGTCGGCCGACCGCCGGGCTTTCTCCGGCCATTCGGGTACCTGCTCGAGGGTGTGGACGATGAACAGTTGCAGCACATAGGAATCGATATCGGCCCGCAACTCCCCGGAATCGACCGCCGCGTCGACGAGTTCCTCCCACAACCGGCCGAAAGACTGACGGATCGGTCGCAGGCGGTCCTGGATCTCGGCCGGTAGCTGCCGGTAGCTGCGGATGTAGGCCGGCGACATGTACCCGAGTTCCAGGATCGCCGCGACGAACCCGTCTACCGCCGCGGCGAGCCGCTGACCGGCGGTAGCCGTCGGTGGCAGTTGGTCGACCACCACGCGGACCTGGCCGTGGGTGTACTGAATGCCGTAGCGCAAGACCTCCTCGATCAGGTCCTCTTTGGAACTGAAGTGGTAATAGAGGCTGCCCGCCTGCAAACCGGCCTCGTCGGCCACATCCGACAAGCGGGTCCCGCTGTATCCGTGGGTCACCAGCAGCCGGGCAGCGGCGTCGATGACCCGGCGGCGCGTGGCCGCCGACTTGCTCAACCCGCCCGCGGCTCGTGCGGAGGAGGTACTCGGCCGTGCCATCTGTCCTCGTTCCCGTCTGTGGGTATTTCTAACAGAACAAAGAATACATCGTATGCTAGGCCGCTCAGCGCCGCTGCGGCTGTGTCGACTTCATGGCGGGGCGATTAGGTTTTCCCAGCACAGATCGCAGTGAAAATAAACCTTCTGTGGCCTTGCGCACATGTGAAATGCGTTATATTTTTTCAACAACCAATTAGATTCTTGCCTCGGTTCGTATCCCCGAGTGCTTCGCGGTACCCCGGCTTCCGACGCCGTGGCCGGCGCCGCGGTTCTTCCACAACGACGTAGAGGAGAAATCATGACCATCGCCCATCCCCGGCCGAGCGAGCCGACGCTGTCGGTGCCGCGCGAGAACGTGCCCGGCCCGTGCCCGCGCTGCGCCGCCGAGCAGGTGCAGAAATACCCGGTGCTGTCCGAAGGCGGCTGGTTCGACGTCGTGAAGTGCGCGAACTGCCTGTACTCCCTGCGCCGCGACCCCGGTCCGAAGCTCGGGCCGATCGAACTGCTGGCCGACCGGCTTTAGCCGGACGCCGCACACCACGCAAGACGAAGGGAACGAAGCAGTGCCGAACACATCAGGCATGATCGGCGTCGACGTCGGCGGAACCTTCACCGACATCGTGTCGGTGAAGGACGGCCGGATCGAGACGGTCAAGGTCGCCACGAACGTCGTCGAGAGCGACCGAGCCGTCCTGGAGGGCGCCGCCGAGGTCGGCGTCACTGACGCATCGGTCTTTAACCACGCCAGCACGCACGGGCTCAATGCGATCATCACCCGCCGCTTGCCCAAGGTCGCCTTCCTGACGACCGAGGGGCACCGCGACATCCTCGATATGGCCCGCGCGCAGCGCCCCGCCCACGCCAACACCGACCCACGCTGGCGGCGTAGCTTCGGCGACGTCACCGCGCCGATCGTGCCGCGCTACCTGCGTCGCGGCATCCTCGAACGGATCGGCGCCGACGGGTCGGTGGTGATTCCGCTGGACGCCGAGCAGGCGCGCGCCGAGTTGCGCGTCCTCGCCGGGTGCGGCATCGAGGGCGTGGCCATCTGCCTGCTCAACTCCTACGTCGACGGCGCCCACGAACGACAATTGCGCGAGCTGGTCCGCGAAGTACTGGGGGATATCGCCTGCTCGATCTCGAGCGAGGTGTCGCCGCTGGCTCGCGAGTATCCGCGTGCCTCGACCACCGTGGTCGATGTCCTGATGAAGAAGATCTACGGGCCGTACGCGGAGAAGCTCGAATCCGGGCTCACCGCAATGGGTTTCACCGGAGACCTCAACTTCGCCGACTGCGCCGCAACGCTGGCCCCGATCGACGTCGCCCTCGAACGGCCGTCTCGCATCGTGTTCTCCGGCCCCGCCGCGGGAACGGTCGCGTGCGCCCGCTTGGGCGCGATGATCGACGAGCCCAATCTGCTGTGTGTGGACATCGGTGGGACCTCGGCCGACATCAGCCTCGTCACCGGCGGCGATCCCTTCGTCAACACCACCTTCGAACTCGAACACGATCTGCTGGTCAACACCCTGTCCAACGAGATCGTCAGCGTCGGGGCCGGCGGCGGCAGTATCGTGAGCATCACCCCGACCGGCGAGATCCAGGTCGGTCCCGAAAGCGCGGGCGCCGACCCCGGCCCGGCTTGCTACGGCCGCGGCGGCGCGGTGCCCACCACCACCGACACCTTCCTGCTGATCGGCATCCTCGACGGCACGCGTTTCGCGGCCGGACGCTCGACTCTGGACCCGGCGCTGTCCGAGGCGGCCTTCGCCCGGCTCGATACCAAGGCCACACTGTCGGAACGGGTGCGCTTCGCCTACCGGATGGCCGTCAACAATGTTGCCGAGGGCATCCTCGACGTCATCATCAAGGACGGCATCGACCCGCGCGACTACGCGATGGTCTCCTTCGGCGCGGCGGGTTCGATGATGCTGCCCGCCCTGCTGGACCTGATCAACCTCAAATCGGTCATCGTGCCGCCGTATCCCGGCCTGTTCTCGGCGCTCGGCCTGGTCAGCGCCGACCAGGTCCACGCCGACAGCCGCACCTCGTACACGATTCTGTCGCTGGAGGCGGCCGACGAGATCGACACCGTCTACCGCGAGATGGAAGACGAGATGCGCCGCGAACTCGGCGCCGACGCCGACGCGGTCACCTTCGTGCGCACCTTCGACGGCCAGCTCATGGGGCAGGTCTGGGAGACGCCGTTCGTCGAGGTGCCCGGCGGTCCGATCACCGCCGAGGCGATCGCGCAGATGATCACCAACTTCCACGACGGGTACGAGAAGCGCTCGGGCAACCGGTTCGAGGCAATGCCGGTCCAGGGCGTGACCTATCGGCTCACCGCCGTCGTCCCGACGGTCAAGGTCGAATACCCGCGCCCGGCCCGGCGGCCCGAGGGGCAGCGCCCGGTCCCGACCGGCACCGTCACGCTGCGCCATCTCGAGGAAAAAGACATCGTCGCCGACGAATACGAGCGCGAGCGATTGCTACTCGACGACGTGATCACCGGGCCCGCCGTGATCCGTGAACCGCTGTCGACGACCTTCGTCCTGGCAGGCCAGACCGCCCGGGTCGGCAGCGTCGGCGAAATCGTCATCACTCGCTCCGAGGAGAACCGATCATGAGCACCCCCACACTCGCCGTCACCGCCGGGTTCGATCCGGCACCGACCCTGCTGCGGGATCTGACCGACGAGGAGTTCACGACCCGCTACGACTGCGACCGCTTCACCGCCGGCGTGGTGGCCAATCGGCTGCGCTACTCGGTGCAGCACGTCACCACCGGTCTGCTGCACCGGGCATTCTCGCCGATCATCGCCCTGTGCTACGACTTCGCCGCCTGCATCTGCGCACCGCCCGAGCAGGACTACGCCATGAGCGCGGTCACCAACGGGCTGTCGGTCTTCCTCGGCACCATGTCCGACGCGGTGCGCGTGACAGTCGAGGAATACGGTCCCGAGCGGCTGGTGCCCGGCGACCTGTTGGTCTGCAACGACGTCTACCGTGTCGGAAATCATTACAACGACGTACTTTTCGTCCGCCCGGTGTTCCACGACGAGAAGATCGTCGGCTTCATGGCCCTGCGCGCCCATCAGCTCGACGCGGGCGGCATCTTCCCCGGTGGCTTCTCGGCCATGAAGCACAACATCTACGAGGACGGCATCGTCATCAGCCCGCGTCTGCTCTACCACGCGGGTGAGCCGGTGCGCGAGACCTTCTCGCTGATCTTCGACAACGTCCGGCTCGGCGAACTGATGCTGCCCGACTTCAAGACCATCCACGGGTGCTGCACGCTCGGCGAACGACTGATCCGCGAAACCATCGACCGCTACGGCATCCAGGCCTATCTGGGCAGCATGCGCTACGCCTGCGACGCCTCGGCCGAACGGATGCGCAGCGCGTTCGCGGCGCTGCCGGACGGTGACTACGGCGGATCGGGGCGCCTGGACGCCGACGGGGTCGACGAGGTCGAGGAATATGTCGTCCGGCTGAACCTGCGCAAGCGGGGGAGTGCGGTCGAGGTCGACTTCAGCGGGTCGTCCCGGCAGGCGCGGACGTGTATCAACGCCGGTGCCCTGGACGTGAAGACGGCGGTGGGCGTGGGTCTGAAGATGGTGCTCTCGCCCGACAGCGAGTTCACCTCGGGCACCTTCCGCGACTTCGACATCCTGGTTCCACCGGGGTCGCTCACCAGCGCGCTGCCGCCGGACGGCGCGGTGTTCTGCTACTACGAGGTGCAGTCGTTGATCGTCACCATCCTGCTGCGGGTCCTCGGGCCTGTCCTCGGCGTGGACGCGATCGGCGGCGACTTCGGTGCCGCCTATGTCCACAATGCCAACGGCGTCGGACCCGACGGCACGCCCTGGTTCTGTTCGGCGATGGCCGGCGGTGAACACGGGCCGCGCGGCGGCTCGAAGGAGGGTGACGGCGACGGGTGTTCGTGCGCCTACATCTTCAATCTGATGTCGCCGTCCACGGAGTCGCTGGAAGCGGACTTTCCGCTGCGAATCATGCGGCGCGAATTCGTCGCCGACACCGCGGGGCCCGGTGTCGCGCGTGGTGGCGCCGCGATCGTGAAAGACATCCAGTACACCAGGCCCGGGCAGCATCAGACCGTCCCGCTGCGATTCCGTGAGGCCAGCGGGGTGGGGGTGCACGGCGGTCGCGACGGTGCGCTCGGGGGCGTGTGGATCTTCGGCCAGGACGGCGCCGAGGTCACCGGACCGCAGGCTCTGATCGGATTCGGGCCCTCGGCCTATGCCGGATCGGTCGCGGTGGCGGGCACCCTGGACGCCCAGACGCAGATGCCCGATCCCGGCGGCGAGTTCTTCTATTACGGCCGAAACCCGATCTGGTCGACGGCAACTGGCGCGACCTGGCGCTATCTGACCAACGGAGGCGGCGGGTGGGGGGATCCGTTCGCCCGCGACCCCGACATGGTCAAACGGGATGTGCGCGATGAGTACGTCACCATCGAGGGCGCAGCCCGTGACTTCGGGGTGGTGGTGATCGGTGATCCACACGGCGACCCCGAAGGCCTGCGCGTCGACATCGCTGGCACCGAGGCGCTCCGCGCGGCACACCGCTGAGTTCACTGTCCCATGCCGCACCCACCTGGGGTGCGGCACGGGGCACCTCCATGAACTGTGCACTCCGATTGTGGGCTGCGACACTTTACGTATGATATATTGTGCTCGACACTGCGGTGCAGGCCGCAGCGGCTCAGGAACGGGAGTGCGACGTTTTGACCGAATCGACAACACCGCACACGCAACCACTGGCGGGTGTGCGTGTGCTGGACCTGACAGTGGCGCTGGCGGGTCCGTACGGCACGTTGCTGCTGGCCGGCCTGGGTGCCGAAGTCATCAAGATCGAATCGCCGGACGGCGGCGACATCGCCCGGTTCAACCCGCCGTTCCACGGGCCGGACGGGATCCACTTCGGCGCACTGTCCGAAGGCGATGTCTCGCTGTCGATCCTGGCCCGTGCCCGCGCGAAGAAGTCGATCACCCTGGATCTGAAGACGGACGAGGGGCGGGCGCTGTTCCATCGGCTGGCCCAGGACGCCGACGTGGTGTTCGAGAACCTCAGCGACGGCACCGTGCGGCGGCTGGGGGTGGACTACGAGTCGATCCGGGCCGTGAACCCCCGCATCGTCTACTGCTCGGTCAACGGCCTGGGCGCGCCGAGCCTGTTCCCCGGAGTCAAGGCCATGGACATCACCGTCCAGGCGCTCAGTGGACTGATGGACACCACCGGGTTCGCTGACGGCCCGCCGGTCCGTACCGGCGTCGCCATTTCCGACATGCTGGCTCCGCTGTACGCGGTCATCGGTCTGCAATCGGCTCTGTTGCAGCGCGCGGTCACGGGGGAGGGGCAGCACGTGCAGGTCTCGATGCTGGAGTGCCTGACCTCGCTGTTGCCGTTCGAGCATCCGGATGTTCTGCAGCGCCACGGTTTTCCGGCCCGGTCGGGTAACCATCACAACCGGTTGGCGCCGTTCGGCATCTATCCGACCAGCGACGGGCACGTGTCGATCGCCGCGGCCAGTGACGCCTGGATGCGATCGATCTTCGAGGCCATCGGGACTCCCGAACTCATCGAGGACGAGCGGTTTTCCGGACGTGGGCCACGTGCGGTCAACGCCGACGCACTCAATGCACTTCTCGAAGCCTGGACGGTGCAGCACAGTACCGAAGAGGTCATCGACGAACTGAATGTGCGGCGGGGAGTGCCGTGTGTTCCGGTGCGCACCGCGCTCGAGGCGCTGTCGGACCCCGCCTTGTTCGAACGCGGTGCGCTGCAACAGCTCGAACATCCTCGGGTTGGCCGGATCGACGCCGTCGCGGGCGGGATTCCCATCCACATGTCCAGATCGCAGGTCGGGCTCGACCGGCCCGCCGCCGAGCTCGGCACCCACAATGACGAGGTGTATCGCGAACTGCTCGGTCTCGGCGACGACGAGCTCGAGGCGCTGAAGGTCAAACGCGTCATCTGACGCCCGCCGGCAGTTGTTCTCCGGAGTGTGAGGTGCGGTCCGCAGCACCGGAGGCTTCCGATTGATCCAGTTCGACACTCCGGGCCGCCACCGCACGACGCGCGTCCGGAGTCCGCGAGACAAGGTGGTGTCGCGTGCCCAGTACTACGCCCAGTGTGGAAAAGTCCTCGTTCCAAAGTGATATCGCGACGGCGTGGCGGCGCTCGCGTCTCCACGGGATCCGCGACGATGTCGTGTTTCCACGCAGACAACCGCCAGGCCTCAACGACAGCTTGGGCCGCGCCGCGTTGCCCGTGCTCGAACGCGCTGTCTCCGATTTGCATGGCGCCCCGCTGGCGGTGGTGCTGGCCGACCGTAGTGCTTGCTTGGTGGACGTACGCAGCTCCGATTCGGCGGTGCGGCAGCCCCTTACCGAGCTCGGTCTGGTTCCCGGCGCTCAGCTGGCCGAAGAGCGGATCGGCACCAATGCGGTCGGCACGCCACTGGAAACCCGCAGCGGGCTGCTGGTCCAAGGCCCCGAGCATTTCAACCGTGCGCTGCACCGGTTCACCTGCTACGGCCATCCGATCCTGCACCCAGTGACGGGACGACTCATCGGCGTTCTCGACGTCGGCGGCCCCACCGGCGCCGACCACCGGCTCTTCCCGCAGCTCGCCCGCCGGATAGTGCGGGAAATCGAGGAGCGGATCCAGCGCGACTCGCAGCAGACCCAGCTGCGGCTGCTCGATGTGTTCCAGCAAGCAACGAAGCGGCGCGGGCGGCCGGTCGTCGTCCTTGGTGACGAACTCGTGTTGGCCACCCCGGCCGCGCTGGGACTTTTGGAGCCGGCCGATCACGCGACTCTGCGCACCTACGCGGAACTCACACGCGCGGGCGGCAACAGCAGCCACCGGCTCACCCTCACCTCCGGTCGGGCGATCGAGGTGGCATGTTCGCCCATCGACGACACCGACGGAGCCCTGCTCGACATCACCGCAACCGAGAAGACCCCGACACTGACCCGGCGCACCGTAGCTACTCCGGCTCTCGCCTGGCCGCTGTTGGTGGTCGGCGAGCCGGGATCCGGCCGCACCACCGAGGCCAGGGCTGCCGCAGGTCCCGGCGCCGAGATTGTCGATGCCGCCGATGTGATCGCCCTCGGGGAAGACACCTGGGCCGCCACCATCGCAGAGGTGCTGCGATCGGCGGGGCCTCCCGTCGTCGTCGAACACGTCCATCTGCTGTCGGAGGCCATGGTGACACTGCTGTCACGGTCGTTGCGTACGACCACACGTCGAGTCGTGCTTACCTGCGCCCCGGAGGAGCGCTCCACTCGGGCACACGACCGACTGATGGCGCTGTGTGCCGGTCATCGGGAACTGCTGCCGTTACGCAGACGCCCTGCGGAGATCCCTCTGCTGGCCCAGCGCATGTTCGACGCGGTCGGCGGCAGCAGCCGTGCACACATGACACCGGAAACACTGCGGGTACTGGCCGATCAACCCTGGCCGGGCAACCTCACCGAACTGAAGCGTGTGGTGCACGCGATCGCGGGAACACGTACGGCGGGCGACATCGTGCCCGCCGATTTGCCGAAATCCCACCGCTTGCGCCGCCGCGGGCCGAACTCGCCGCTGCAGCGGGCCGAGCGCGAGATCATCGTCAGCGCTCTCGAGGCCGCGGGCGGCAACCGAATGAAAGCGGCACGGGCCATCGGTCTGAGCCGGTCGACCTTGTACAACCGCATGCGCGCGCTACACATCGACTGAGTCGCGCGCCGGAACCGTCCAGGATTCGGACATCTCATCCCCGGTCGCGGATCGTAGCGTCGTCAACGGGCGACGGCCCACATCACAATCCGGCTAATCGCAGAACAGGTTGAAAAGTATGGGACACAACGACGTAGATACTCGCCCTTCGCTCGCCCCCGACCGGGCACTGCTCGACTTCGCATTCGGCACCGGAGCGGAGCGCGGGCGGCTGCTGATTGACGGATCCTGGCAGGACACCACCTCCGGAACCACCCTCGCGGTGATCGACCCGGGCACCGGCGAGGTGATCGCGCAGCTGGCCGACGCGAACGAGGCCGATGTCGAGTGCGCGGTCTCCGCCGCCCGGCGGGCATTCGACGAACAACGGTGGCTGCGCTTGTCCGCAGCGCAGCGCGGTGTGATCCTATGGCGCGCTGCCGAACTCATCGAGGCCGATCTGGAGAACTTCGCCCGGCTGGAGAGCTTGGATGTCGGCATGCCGGTCACCCAGGCCCGGCTGATGGTGAGCGAGGCGGTCAACATGTTCCGCTACTTCGCCGGCTGGACCGACAAGATCCACGGCCGTACCGCCGACATCGGCACGGCCGAAATGCGGTTCCAGGGCCACACCTACAAGGAGCCGGTCGGGGTCGCGGGACTGGTCGTGTCCTGGAACGCGCCGATGGTCGGGATCGCGATGAAGCTGCCCGCCGCGCTGGCCGCCGGATGCACCTGCGTGCTCAAGCCGTCGGAGAACGCGTCGCTGACCGCGCTGGCTCTGGGCCGGTTACTGCTCGAGGCGGGCGTCCCCGCCGGCGTGGTCAATGTGTTCACCGGTGGTGGTGTCGCCGGAGCAGCGTTGGTTGCACACGATGATGTCGACAAGATCAGCTTCACCGGCTCTACCGCGGTCGGCCGCAAGATCGTGCGGGCGGCGGCGGGCAATCTGAAGAAGCTGTCGCTGGAACTGGGCGGCAAGTCGCCGGTTATTGTGCTCCCGGACGCCGACCTGGATCAGGTGATCCCCGGCGTCGCGAAGGGCATCTTCTGGAATTCCGGACAGATCTGTACATCCGGAACCCGGCTGTTCGTGCACCGCAGCGTCTACGAGCGTGTTGTCGAGGGTGTTGCGGCCGAAGGTCGTGCCCTGCGCCTCGGCTACGGCACCGACCCCGACGCTGATCTCGGGCCGCTGATCTCCCAGCAGCATCTCGACCGGGTCCACGGCTACGTGTCCACGGCTGTCGCTGACGGGGCGAGCGTCCTCAGCGGTGGGCGGCGCCAAGGCGATCGGGGCTACTTCTATGAGCCGACCGTGGTCGCCGATGTCACGCCGGAGATGAGCGTCGTGCGCGAGGAGATCTTCGGTCCCGTCCTAGGCGCCATGTCCTTCACCGACCTCGAGGAGGCCGTCGCCGCGGCCAACGCGACCGAATACGGTCTGGCCGGCAGCGTCTGGACCCGCGATGTCGCCGTCGCCCAGCGCACCGCGCGCCGATTGCGGACCGGCCGGGTGGGCATCAACGTCCACCGCGCGGGCGGTGCTGCCATGCCCATCGGTGGGTTCAAGCAGTCCGGCTGGGGCCGCGAATGCGGTCCCGACGGTGTGGAGGAATACCTCGAGACGAAATCGGTGATCACCCTGCTCGATCGCTGAGTTTCCGCGCGACCGAACCACCCTCCCGTGCCCGGGAGCCCGGCGCACGGGGATTCGGCGTGCCCATTTCTTACCTACGTGTCTCGGCGGTGGGCTGTCTCGACCCTCCGCACCGAAGAGAAACAGTTGGATATATTGTACATAATCGGCTCGGTGTGTTGTAGGGCGGGCGCGGGACGGAGTGTGTCGGGGGCTGACCGTCCTGGACTTTCAACACTCCTGCTCGATGCGATGAAATGGAAGGAAGGAAAGCAGTGGCCAGATATCAGTACGTCGTTCTCACCAATCCGGTCGAGGGCCGCGAGGACGAATTCAACGAGTGGTATACGAACACGCACGTGCACGACGTTCTGCGTATTCCCGGATTCGTGGCGGCGCAGCGGTTCGAGCTCAGTCGTGCAGGTCAACGCGCGCCGGAACCACACCCTTGGCGGTACTTCGCGCTCTACGAGATCGAGACCGAAGATCTCGACTCGGTTCTGAGCGAGCTGGCCCGACGGTACGACACTGCCGACATGGTCATGAGTCAGGCATTGGCTCCGGAGCGGCTCGGACTGATCTTCGAACCGATCACAGACCTGGTGGTGAAGGGCGAGTAGAGGTAGTTCTACGCGTGCCGAGCGATTGGTGCAGTGGCGCCCGGTGACGACAGGACTGTTGTCCGGTCGTCACCGGCTGCGTCTTCAGTTCGAACGAAGCGGATAGGCCGGACCTCGTCGGCTCCGCGGCCGATGGGGCGACCGTACTCGACACCGGCCGACCCCTTAGGGTGCGCCACCGCTGCCAGCGCGCACCCGATCGAGTCGAGAACCAGTCGTTGTCCGTGCACGATCCATACCTCGCCGATATGTCCACGTGGTCAACAGCGCTCGACAACGACGCTGATTTGATGAACGACGCATTGCGGTCCCCGTCATCCGCTTTGAGGCGGGCCCTAGATGAGTTATTCCAAGGTGCGCCGTTAGAATCCGGGTATGGCTCGGCGACGGTACGTGGCACGCGGCGTGCTGGGCGGATATTGCGTATGGGACAACAAGGCTTGTCGCTGGCGGGGCGAGGTGTATGAGTTGTGTCCCGACGAGCTGGTGGCCGAGCTCAACAATTCTCGCCGCCCCGACCGGATCACTGAGCTCACCAGGCAGGCTCGGGCACGCAAGCGTTGAATGCTGTTCGCTGGAGTCGTGGGCAGTTGAGGGGTTCGGTCGCACGTGTACCGGGCAGCTGCCGGGTTCCGTCGGTTGTGAGCAATGACATCGACACCCTCGCCACTGCACTCTATGTCACCACCGACGACCTGTTGAAGCTTCGCCCGGATCTGGCTCCCCGGCGGCCCGCGGTCGGATTCGCCCCGGTTGACCGACGCCGAACTGGTGACGCTGGCGGTGATGCAGGCCCTGCTCGGGTTCACCTCCGAGGCCCGCTGGCTGCGGTATGCCCGCACACATCTGCGGCATTTGTTCCGGTACCTGCCGAAACAGCCCGGCTACAACAAGCGGCTGCGCGGTGCAGCCGGCCTGATCCAGGTGGTGATCCGAGTACTGGCCGTCGATACCACGCTGTGGACCGACGACGTGTGGGTGGCCGATTCCACCCCGGTCGAATGCGGCCGGTCCCGCGAAACGGTCAAACGCTCCGACCTGGCCGGATGGGCCGAGTACGGGTACTGCGCCTCGCATTCACGCTATTTCTGGGGCCTGCGCCTGCATCTGATCGCCCCCCTCGGCCGGCTGCCGATCGGGTTCGCGCTGACCGGCGCCAAGGCCGACGAACGCCGGACCCTGCAGGGCATCCTGGCGGCTGACCCTGGTCTGGTCAGCGACCGGCCCGGCCGGACACTCATCGCGGACAAGAACTATTTCGGCGCCGAGTTCGAAACCGAACTCGCCGACGCGGGCCTGCGGCTGCTGCGCCCGGCCCGCAAGGGCGAGGCCGAACGAGCGGGTCATCACCTGTTCAAACCGTTACGCCAAGTTGTCGAATCGATCAATCAGACCCTCAAAGCCCAGCTCGACCTCGAACGCCATGGTGGACGCACTCCGGCCGGTGTCGTCGTGCGCGTCCTGCAACGACTCCTCGCCCTCACCACCGCGATCTGGCACAACGACAAGACCGGCGCACCGATCCACCGATCACTGACCGACTACGACCACTAACGAATCCGATCTGTGTGCTGGCCGCTCCGCGACCCGCACACCCCTTGGAATCAATCATCTAGGCGGCGATGCGCCGGAACCTGCGCCAGCGCATCGCTGTTCAGGTTACGGAGGGCAGGATGTGCTCCGACAAGTCGAGAACCCGAGCGAGCGTGGGGTCACGGTCACCTTGCCGCCACACCAGGTAGCAGAGCACCGGGCGGATGGCGAGGTCGTCGGCGAGTGGGATTATCCTGACCCCTTCGGCGGGCATTTGCCGGGCTGCCGCGTCGGTGGTGAAGTGCAGCCCGACCCCGGCCGCGGCCAGGGCCACACAGGTCCAGGAGTCAGGTGCGGTCTGCACGATGTCGGGCTCGAAGCCGGCGGTGTGGCACGCTGCGGTGAACACTGAACGGACCACGGAGCCTGTCCCCTCTGGCAGGGTAATGAACGGCTGCCCGCGAAGCGCGGTGAGTGAAGCGAAGTTTTGTCCGGCTATGGGGTGCGAAGCGGGCACCACCAGCACCCCGTGCTCTTTGGCCACCGGTCGGCACTCGACCTCGTCGGGCGTGCAGGCGAACCTGGCGATGGCCAGATCGGTCGACCTGTCGAGCAATTCCTCCAGCGCTGTCGGCCCGTAGCGGCCCGGGCGGACGGCCAGCTTGATTCCGCCGTGCTTTTCCCGGACGGCGCGTGCCAGCCGCCCGACCATCGCTTGCGACGACGGTCCCGCGAAGCTGAACCGCACCGTGCCGGCCTCGCCCCGATGCGCGGCACTGACATCGCTGCGTGCCCGCGCCTCGATCCGCAACATCGTGGTGGCGGATTCGAGCAGGACGTGGCCTGCGGGGGTGAGTTCCACCCGGCGTGTGGTGCGGTCGAACAGCGGCGCACCGAGGTCGGCCTCGAGCGCGCGGATGGTCCGGCTGAGATAGGGCTGAGCCAGATGCAGCCGCTCGGCCGCGCGGCCGAAGTGCAGTTCCTCGGCGACGGCGCAGAAGATCTCGAGTCGCCTCAGGTCCATGGCAGTATTATATACAATCTATGGCGAGAGGAGGAGGCTGGATGACATCAATATCGGGGTCACCGCCCACCATGAGCGATTGGCAACGACTGGGTTCGGTGTCCAAGGAACGTAGACCGTTGCCCGACGAGGTAGCTGGTCATCTCCGTGAGTTGATCATGTCCGGCCAGCTCCAGTCCGGCGAGTTCATTCGCTCGGACGCGATAGCCGAGACACTCGGTGTCAGCAACACCCCGGTTCGCTCAGCCCTGGTGATGCTGCAGGGAGATGGCTTCCTGGAATTGGTTCCGCGCCGTGGGTATCGAGTCGCGGAGCTCACCCGCGAGGATGTTCGCGACATGTTCTGGTTGCGGGCGACGCTGTCGGGCGAACTCGCCAACCGTGCGGCGGAGCGGATAACCATCGAGCAGCTCGACCACCTCGCCAGCGTGATCGAGGCGCATGCCCGGGCTGCTGCCGAGCCGGCCGCTGACGTCGAGCACATCGTGGCGTACGGTCACGAATTCCACCGAGTGGTCAATCATGCGGCGAACTCCCGGCGATTGGCATCCGCCCTCGGCGCGAGCGTGAGGCAGGTCCCCAACCGCTTCTACTTCGGCATCGAAGGCCACGGCGCCGACGCATTACGCGACCACCCAGCCATCCTCGAAGCACTCCAGCGGCGCCGCGGTGAGTCGGCGAACAGCATCATGCGCGAACACATCATGGCTGGGGCCGAGGAGTTGATCTCGATGCTGGAGAACCGCGGAATGTGGGCGGATAGCGGACGATCGAAGGCGTTGGACAACTTGCCGGCCGAAGTTGCCTGGCAATCGGGTGGCCGCGCAGGGGCCAATGCGCAGGAGCACGATGATGAATCTTATTGACAGTGCCAGTGTGAATGCCCGGATCCGCGCCGAGCTCACTGGTCACCCCCGAAGTTCGGCCGATCAGCCGCGTCGCGTAGTCAGAGCAAGCCGGGCCGAGGTCGACCGCTCGGCTCGGACCCTTCGACGAGACCTTTCGGGTGCTGACATCGGTCGTCCCCAGAACAGCAGGCTAGGCTGCGGTGAGGACGAAAAGACGCCAGGGACTGCTGCGCGATCGGGTGACAGCGGTTAGGCAGCGTGAAGAGCTGGTGTGGTCATGATGGTCTCGTATTCGATCGGGTGTCAAGTATCTCCGTCAGTTCTATAGGGACATCGGGATCAATTCGCCGAGCCTGGCCTGGCGCCGACGCCGGTGGTAGGTCCGTTCGATCCAGGTGACGATCGCGATTCTGAGCTCGTCACGGGTCGCCCATGACCGGCGGTCGAGGAAGTTGCGTTGCAGCAACGCGAAGAACGATTCCATCGCCGCATTGCAACGACGCAAAGGGGCGTGCCGTCGCCGCACCGTTTCACGCAGGCACGGTCAACGTCAACGTTCGATCCGGTCGTTGGCAGCAGATGTCGACCGTCGCTCGTATCTCGCGGGGCGAGCCTGTAGCGCGAGCGACAACCGTCGTGGGGAGGACGACGCGGCTTGTGTCCAGAAACTTGGACACTCGGTCTGCCTGTTCACGCGCAGTATGGGTGGTGCAGGACACACTCTGCAGCAACCGGACAGGAAGGCACCGTTCAACGATGAGCAGCACCCCAGATCAGGCCACCAGAGAGCTCGCGGAAAGCTGGGTGAAGGCCCTCACCGATATCGATCTCTTCGTCGAGATCAGTCACGACGACTGCCTCGTGTGGCACAGTGCCGACGACAAGTGGGTGACCGTGCCCGACGCGGTCGCTGCCGTGTACGAGCGTTCCGGAGTAGGCGGTATCCCGAAGTTCGAGTCCGTCGGCATCACCTATACCGAGAACGGTTTCTTCCACGAGTGCACCACCGAGGTGTCCATCAGCGGTCAGGAGATGAAGCTGCACCTGCTGCAGATCGTCGACGCCCGGGACGGGAAGGCCGCGCGGGTCCGGGAATACATCGGCCCCGAGATGGGCGTTCAACCCTGAGTCGGGTTGCGCACGTGCGGCCGGTGACCGTGACGCAATGGGCGTGCGATCGCCGGCCGTTTCGTTCGTCGGGCTTCGGAAGCTCCGGGCAGTAGTAGCGTCGGCTCGGGGTCAGCCGGCTGCTGCCTCCTCGGCCCACAATCCGCGCTTCTCCAGCATTTCGATCACGAAGTCGGCACTCTCGTAGATGTGTGCCTCGGTGATCTTGCGGGCAGCCCGGGCATTGCGTTTACGCAAGGCCTCGATCAGCTGTTCGTGTTCGGACGCCATGGTCTGAACGTGTGCCTCGATCGAGGCGTAGAAGTGGTTCGGCAGGTGGTTGACGATGGTCACCAGCAGCCGGGCCAGCCGATCGGAATTCGCGGCCAGGTTGATGGTGCGGTGGAACTCGTGCCCGATCCGGCCGATTTCGTCGATATCCTCCCGGGCCCGCGCCGTTTCGCCTTCGGCGACCAGGTCTGTCAGCCGGTCGAGTTCGGCCGCAGTGATCCGCTTGGCAGCGCGCGCTGCGAGTTCGCCGGAGAGTTTGCTCTGCGCCCAGAACAGGTCACGAATGTCTTGCCGAGTGAACTCGGCTACCACGAAACCCCGGCGCGGGACCAGGGTGACGAAGCCCTCCGCGCTCAGCGACAGCAGGCCCTCCCGAACCGGGGTGATGCTGACCCCGACCGCCTCGGCGATCGGCTCCATCCGGATGAACTCGCCGGGCCGCATGGCACCGGACATGATCTGCTCCCGTACATATGCCGCGACCTGGTCGGGCAACTGCTGGTGCCGAGCACGGGCTCGGGGAGGAAACTCGGTCCTGGTCGTTTTCACTGGTTGCGCCTCCTT
The DNA here is from genome assembly GCF_056627695.1 of Nocardia sp. KT25-26. NCBI lineage: Bacteria > Bacillati > Actinomycetota > Actinomycetes > Mycobacteriales > Nocardiaceae > Nocardia > Nocardia sp. KT25-26. The sequence continues at coordinate 2,877,548 of NZ_CM152813.1, forward strand.
CGACGGCCGCCTGCTGCCCGGTTCGCGCCCATGTGAGCGGCGAATGCTCGCAGGTACAATATATCGCTGCCGGGCGCTGGTGTCGTGTGCGGCGCGGTCGCTCCTGTGAAAGCGGCAGTAGCGTTCCAGGCCGTTCTCGGTCGCGCCCGGCCCAGAACCCGTTCGGCCGCCGCAGGCGACGTACTACACCGTATGCCGCGCCGGAGGAGGGTGAAGGATGTGCGGATGCGGTCCTTGCGGCCGGGCGCGTTCGGTGGCCGGTGGGATGCAGGGCCGGCTCGTCAGCCGACGACGAGTACCAGAGTTTCCGCCGCACAGGCGGGTTTCTCGGCCCCGCAGTCGATTACGTACTTCGCCGTGATCACCGCACCGGTCGGCGTCTCGGTGACGTCGGTGAGGGTGCCCGTCGCCCTGAGTTCGGTGCCGACGCGGACCGGGGCGGGGAAGCGGACTTTGTTCACACCGTAGTTCACCCGTGCGGAACCGAAATCGAAGCCGACCAGCTCGCGGGCGAAACAGGGGATGAGCGACAGCGTGAGGTAACCGTGCGCGATGGTCGCGCCGTACGGTCCGTCGGCGGCGCGGGCAGGGTCGACGTGGATCCATTGCCGGTCGCCGGTTGCCTCGGCGAAGGCAGTGATGCGGTCCTGCTCCACGAGCAAGGGTGCGCTGGGGCCGATGGACTCGCCTATGGCGGCACGGACATCGTCGAGTGAAGTGAACACCCGGGTCACGGTTGGCTCCTTCTAACGGGTGGTGAGGTGGACAGTGGCATTCGGTCCGGCTTCGGTCCCGCCGGGACCGTGCAGTTCGAGGGCGATCCCGTCGTGGCGGGTTTCGGTGCGCAGTCGGGCGGGCTGCCCGCAGAACAGCGGTGCCCGGCCGCGGTGGCGCAGTTTCGCCACGGGGGCGCCGTCGGCCAGCCGGTGGGTTTCGGCGAGGGCGAGGGCCTGCAGCGGGCCGTGCACGACCAGGCCGGGGTACCCCTCGGCGCGGGTGGCGTACGGCCAGTCGTAGTGGATGCGATGGGCGTTGGCGGTCGCCGCGGAGAACCGCATCAGCAGGGACGGGTCGGTGCGGAACTCCCACTCGGTGTCGGTGATCTTGTGCAGTGGCCTGGTGGGCGTGCCCGGCGTGGGTGGTGGCTCCACTGCCGGCCCGGTCGGTGTGGCCGCGTCCCGATAGACCAGGTCCTGGGTCTCCTCGGCGGCGAGGACTCCGGTGCGGCCGAACAATCGGATCCGCACGGTCACGATGACGAGGGTCCCGGATCGGCCGTTTTTCTCGGTCACCGAGGTGACGTCGGCGACCCGCATGACCTCCTCGCCGACGATCAGCGGTGCGTGCAGTTGCAGCTCACCGCCGGCGAACATCCGTCGTGGCAGGGTGACCGGCGGCAGGAAGCTACCGCGCTTCGGATGGCCGTCGGTGCCGAGCAGACCGGATGCTGCCCATCGGGGCACGGCGACCCAATGCCACAGTGGCGGTAGTTCGTCCCCGGGCTGCGGGGTTTCCAGTCCGTCGTCGAACAGCGTCGCCAATGCGGCGACCGGCGCCGGGTCGAGCAGTTCGACGGTGGTTTCGGTGTGCGGCCGCCAGTCGGCCGCCGGGTCGAGGTGGGATACGGCGAACTCGCTCACATGTACCGCCCGCCGGTCACTTCCAGCACGGTGCCGGTCATGTACGAGGACAGCTCGGAGGCCAGGAACAGGGCCACCTTGGCGATTTCGTCGACTTCGCCGGCCCGGCCGAGCGGGATCTCGGCCATCTTCTGATCCCATACCTTCGCCGGCATCGCCTCGGTCATGGCAGTGCGGATCAGGCCCGGCTGGATTGCATTGACCCGCACACCGAGGTGGGCGAGTTCCTTGGCAGCGGCTTTGGACAGGCCGACGATGCCGGCCTTGGCGGCGGAGTAGTTGGTCTGGCCGGGCAGTCCGATCTTGCCGGACAGCGAGGACATGTTGACGATCGTGCCGCCACCCCGCTGTCGCATGCTCGCCCCCGCGAGCCGGGTGCCGTTCCAGGTGCCCTTGAGGTGCACACCGATCACCTGGTCGAACTGGTCCTCGGTCATCTTCCGCATGGTGGCATCGCGGGTGATCCCGGCATTGTTGACCATCACGTCGACGGGGGAGAAGGCGTCGGCGGCGGTGTCGAGCAGTTGCTGTACCTCGGTGGCGTCGGTGACGTCGCAGCGCACGCCGCGGGCCACGACCGGACCGCCGAGCTGTTCCGCCGCGGTCGCTGTGGCGTCACCGTCGATATCGCCGACGACTACACGGGCCCCCTCGGCGATGAATCGTTCGGCGATCGCGTAGCCGATGCCCTGGGCGGCGCCGGTGATCACGGCGGTCTTGTCCTGCAGCAGTGGGCCGGTCATGAAATATCCTCACGGTAGTCGGTTTCCGGTGTGGTGCCCGTCTGCGCCAGGATGCGCCGGGCACGATCGACGACGGGCTTGTCGACCATGGTGCCGTCCACGACGGCGACGCCCTGGGTGGTGTCGGTGGCGGTGATGATTCGCTGCGCCCAGGCGATATCGTCGTCGTTGGGCAGCAGGGCGGCGGCGACGGGCGCGAGCTGGCGCGGATGGATGCACAGTTTGCCGGTGAAGCCGAGCCGTTTGCCGTATTCGGCGTCGTCGGCGAGCTGGGTGGCGTCGTCGACGGCCGCTGTGACGCCGTCGATCGGGCCGGGCAGGCCTGCGGCCGCTGCGGCCAAAACCAGGCCTTGCCGGGTGAGGCCGAGCGCGTCCCGGTCGGCAGGGTCGATACCGAGTTCGGCGGCGAGGTCGAAGGTGCCCAGAGCCAGGCGGTGGACGCCCGGAGCGATCGCGATCCGGGCGGCGTCGAGCACCCCGAGCGCCGTTTCGATCAGTGCGATCACCGGGATATCGGGCCCGAGCACGGCGGCGACCCGTTCGACGGCGGCCGGCTCCTCGGCCTTCGGCAGCATCACCGCACATCCGGTACCGGCGAGGTCGGCCAGATCGGCGTCGTGCCAGGGGGTTCCGGTGGAATTGACCCGTACGGCACACGGGTATCCGGCCTCGGCCCAGTCCACGGCGTGGCGGCGTGCGCACTCCTTGTTCGCCGGTGCCACGGCATCCTCGAGGTCGAGCACGACGAGGTCGGCACCGGCGGCGGTCGCCTTGGCGAAGCGCTCCGGGCGGTCGGCGGGAACGAACAGCACGGTTGCCGCGGTGCGCACCCGCTGGGTGATATCGGTGCTGACACTGGTGCTCATCGCCGGCGGACCTGCCGGTTGATCCGTGTGTTCACCGTGGACACTACGAACACTGACGACTCCTTCGTTCGAGGTCGGGGTTGCCGTACGATAAAATATAATATACCTACCATAGGGTGGTGTCCGCCCGGTGGTGTGCCGAGGTGGGGATGGTCGGGGCGGAGTGTGGCCGGAGTCGGTCGATCTGCCGCCGATCTGCCCGTTTGGAATATAGTATATTTAATTGCCTGTTGTCGGCGTCACAGTGATGTGGCGGCCCCAATAACCGAAGGGCTTGTATGACGGAGTCAGTAGTGGCCGGTGCGTTGCCGGCCCACCCCGAAACCGCCTATATAGGTGGAGACTGGGTGCCGGTTTCCTCATCGGTCGGCTTCGACGTGCTGAACTGCAGCACCGAGGAGGTCGTGACGAGAGTCGGCGCAGCGGGCGTCGCGGACGTGGACGCCGCTGTGACGGCCGCCCGCCGAGCCTTCGACACCGGCCCGTGGCCGCAACTGGCCCCCGCCGAGCGGGCGGGGTATCTCCGCGCCATCGCGGCCGAGCTGACCGCCCGCGGTGACGACTTCGCCCGGCTGTGGTCGATCGAGTCCGGCATCGCGTACGCGCTGGCGCGGACCCGGCTGCCGTTGTTCCTGTCCGGCGCGTTCGACGCCTATGCCGACCTGGCCGAGTCGTTCACCTTCCGTGAGCCACACACCCCGATGTCCGGGGGCGCTGGGTTGCTGGTCCGTGAGCCGGTGGGAGTCGTGGCAGCCATCGTGCCCTGGAACGGGCCGGCGGGGCTCATGGCGTACAAATGCGCCCCGGCTCTGATGGCGGGGTGCACGGTGGTACTGAAGATGCCCCAGGAGGCGCCGACCTCGGCCTATCTGTTCGCCGAGATCTGTGAGAAGGTCGGGCTGCCGCCCGGTGTCGTCAACGTGGTGACGGCGGATCGCACCGTCTCGGAATCGCTCGTCCGGCATCCGGGCGTCGACAAGGTGACCTTCACCGGGTCCACCGCCGCCGGCCGCGCCATCGGTGCGATCTGCGCCGACCGGATGGCGCGCTGCACCCTCGAACTCGGCGGCAAGTCGCCCGCGCTCATCCTCGACGACTACGACCTCGGTACCGCGGCGAAAGTCCTGGCGGGCGGCATCAGCTACCTGGCCGGCCAGGTCTGCCACAGCCTGACCCGCGTCATCGTCAGCGAGCACCGCCACGACGAGTTCGCCGAGGCGCTCGGTGCGGCGATGAGCGCACTGCGGGTGGGCGACCCGTTCGACGAGTCCACGAATATGGGACCACTGGCATCGGCGCGGCAGCGCGAACGCGTCGAGGGATATATCGCAGCCGGTACGGCGGATGGTGCCCGCCTGGTGACCGGCGGCGGCCGGCCAGCGGATCTGGATCGGGGCTTCTTCGTGGAACCGACCGTGTTCGCGAATGTCGACAACCGGTCGGTGATCGCCACCGAAGAGATCTTCGGTCCGGTGCTCACCGTCATCCCGGCCCGGGACGAAGGGCACGCCGTCGAGTTGGCCAACGACAACCCGTACGGCCTCAACGCCTCGGTCTTCACCACCGACACCGACCGCGCCTACCGGGTTGCAAGGAAGCTGCGCACCGGCACGGTGGGCCAGAACGGTCCGCGCACCGACTTCTCGATCGCCTTCGGCGGGTTCAAGCTGTCCGGAATCGGCCGCGAAGGCGGCACCGAAGGCCTGCTGCCGTTCCTCGAAAGCAAGACGGTGGTGCTCGACGACGAGCCCACCGCCACCTCCGGCTTCGGTAACTGATCCGCCGGTACCGCACCGCTCGATTCAACTCACCAAGGGAGACAAACGATGAAACCGTACCGTTCGATGCTCTTCGTTCCGGGGCACAAGGCCTCATGGGCGGACAAGGGTGTCGCGTCCGGTGCCGACGCGCTGATTCTGGACCTGGAGGATTCGGTACCGGCCGCCGACAAAGTCGAGGCCCGGGCGACGGTCGCGGCGACGATCGACCGGCTCACCGGCGCCGGTGTGCGCCCCGACCTGTGGGTGCGGGCCAATCCCGAGGTGAGCGGCCTGCTCGGCGGCGACCTCGAGGCCATCGTCCGGCCGGGCCTGGCCGGACTGTTCCTGGCGAAGGTGTTCACCGCCGCCGAGATCGTGCGTCTCGACGCGGTACTGAGCCATCTCGAGCAACGCGAAGGTCTCGCGGCCGGCACGGTACAGCTGATCGTGTCGTACGAGACGGCCACCTCGATGGCCCAGTGCGAGGAGATCGCGGCAGCCAGCCCGCGGGTCGCCTCGCTGCTCGGTGCCACGGGGCCCAACGCCGACGTGGGTCGCGAACTCGGTTTCGAGTTCACCCCCGGCGGGCTGGAGACGCTGTACCTGCGCAGCCGGATCATTCTTGCGGCGCGTGCGAACGGATTGCACCATCCGGTGGCCGGCGTGTGGCAGGACATCAAGGATCTCGACGGAGCACGCCGCTTCTGCCTGGACAACCGGCAGCTGGGCTACCGCGGTCTGGTGGCGATCCATCCCTCGCATGTGGCAATCGCCAACGAGGTGTTCTCGCCGTCACCGGAGGCGGTCGACTTCTACCGCCGGATGATCGCGGCCTTCGAGGAGGCCGAGGCCGCCGGTAGCGCCGCGGTCGATTTCGAAGGTCAGCACATCGATCTCGCCCACGTCAAGACCGCGAAGGGGGTCATCGCCCTGGCGGATGCGCTGTCGGCGAACGCCTGACGACGAAGAAAGGGAGGGAGTGGCCACGGCCACTCCCTCCCTTTTTGCGCCGATCCTATGTCCGAGGGCCCAGGAACAGTCGTTCGTTCGGCAGCCGCGGCAGCAACCGGCCATCCCGGACGGCGTCTCCGACCCATTCGATCGTGTACCAGCACCGGCGGTGCCAATCGTGGATCAGGTTGCGGGCCGCATCGGCGGTGCATGCATAGTCGAAGGCGATGCCGTCCAGCCAGATCCGGAGGTGCACATCACCTTCGGATGGCGGCCGTTGTTCGTCGACCATGACGATGACTCCTCGGGCGCCCGTCGGCTGTGGTCAGGCGCGTTTCTTCGCGGCGCGCACGAGTCCGCCACCGATGATCAGCCGCTGGATCTCGCTGGTGCCTTCGTAGAGGCGCAGCAGGCGAACATCGCGGTAGATGTGTTCGACGGTGACCTCTCGCATATAGCCGCTGCCACCGTGGATCTGCACCGCGTTGTCGGCGACCCGGCCGACCATTTCGGTGCAGAAGAGCTTGGCCGCCGACGGCGAGATCCGGCGGTCCTCGCCGGAAACGTACTTGGCGGCGGCGTCGCGCACCAGGGCGCGCCCGGCCAGCACTCCGGTCTGCATATCGGCGAGCATCGCCTGCACCAGCTGGAAATCGCCGATGGGTGTACCACCCTGGGTGGCGGTCGCGGCATAGGCGACCGATTCGTCGAGTGCGCGCTGGGCGGTGCCGACCGAGAGGGCGGCGATGTGCACGCGCCCACGGGACAGGGAGGCCATGGCGGCCTTGTATCCGACGTCCTCGGCGCCGCCGACCAGCGCATCGGCGGGGACCCGGACATCGGTGAAGGTGACGTCGGCCGTCCAGGAACCTTCATGGCCCATTTTGGCGTCCTTGGGGCCGATCTGCACGCCGGCGGCATCGGCGGGGATCAGGAAGACGGCGATTCCGGGATCGCCCGCGGTGGCTTCCCGGGTGCGGGCGAAGGTCACGAACAGATCGGCCAGGGGAGCGTTGGTGATGAACCGCTTCTGGCCGTCGATGATCCAGTCGTCGCCGTCGCGCCGGGCGCGGCTGCGCAGGCCGGCCGGGTTGGAACCGGCACCGGGTTCGGTGAGCGCGAAGGAAGCGACCACCGCACCGGATGCGATGCGCTCGAGCCATTGCTTCTTCTGTTCCTCGGTGCCGTAGTTCACCAGCACCTGTCCGGCGATCCCGTTGTTGGTGCCGAACATCGAGCGCAGCGCGAGGTTGGTGTAGCCGAGTTCCATGGCGAGTTCGACATCCTGGGTGAGATCGAGGCCCAGGCCGCCCCATTGCTGCGGGATCGCGTAGCCGAACAGGCCCATATCGGCGGCCTGACGCCGGATGTCGTCGGGTATGGCGTCGGTGGCCAGGATCTCCGCCTCGCGGGGGACCACCTTGGTCCGCACGAACTGGCGGACCTGGGTGCAGATCGGTGCGAAGTCCTCGGCACTCACGTCGGACACGGTCGGCTCCTTCGGGTCGATGTCCACGGCCGCAGCCATGATAAAATATATGATACTCGGAAAGGGTGGTTCCCGGGCGATCGATCAGGGGATGTTGTATGCATAATATATTATCGTATATCGTATGGTTCACACCCCGCGGCGCCGACGCCGCGCGTCAGAAAGGAACACGACATGCCGGGCCTGTACTTCGAGGAATTCGAGCCGGGGATGGTCATCGATCACCCGACCCGCCGCACGGTCACCGAGGCCGACAACACCCTGTTCAGCGTGATGACGCTGAACCTGGCGCCCCTGCACCTGGATGCCGAGTACAGCAAGAACTCCATCTACGGTCAGCGCCTGGTGAACAGCCTGTTCATCCTCGGCCTGATCTCCGGAGTCAGTGTTCCGGAGACCACCCAGGGCACCACCCTCGGAAACCTCGGCTTCGAGCAGATCAAGTTCCCGAAACCGGTCTTCCACGGAGACACCATCCATGTCCGCACCGAGATCGTGACCAAGCGGGAATCCAAGAGCCGCAACGACTCGGGAATCGTCACCTTCCGTCACCTGGGTCTGAACCAGCGGGACGAGATCATCTGCGACGCGGTGCGGGTCGGCCTGATGCTCAAGCGGCCGGCCGAACAGGCCTGAATGGCGACCAACGAAGGAGGACACGTCATGGTGGACGTGGATCCGGACAGCACGGCCTGGAATCCCGGTGCGGCCGTACGCGAACGCAGTCGGCTGCTGGCCGCACTACGCGGCTGGGGATTCGGCGACGATGCCGCCGCCGTGGCCGATTTCCAGCGCCGATCGGCCGCCGACCCCGAATGGTTCTGGCGGGCCGCGGTCGACGACCTGGGTGTCGAATTCGCGGCACCGTTCGAGCAGGTGCTCGACGAGTCCGCGGGTAAACCCTTTCCGCGCTGGTTCCCCGGCGGCCGGCTCAATGTCGCGGCACTGGCGGTGCAGCGGCACGCCATCGGCCCGTCGGCCGAGCGGACCGCGGTGGTGTACGAGGGCGACAGTGGACAGCGCCGCACCCTGACCTTCGCCGAACTCGACACCGAAGTGCGTCGCTTCGCTGCCAACCTGACCCGTCTCGGGGTACGGCGCGGTGACCGCGTGGTGCTGTTCATGCCGGTGGTACCCGAAGCCGCCGTGGCTTTTCTCGCGATCGCCATGATCGGTGCGGTCTCGGTGCCGACATTCAGCGGCTATGCCCCCGAGGCGCTGGCCACCCGGCTGCAGGACTCCGAAGCGGTGCTGCTGGTGACCGCCGACGGCACCACCCGGCGCGGAAACCGCGTGGACATGAAGGAGACCGCCGACGCCGCACTGGCCATGTCGCCGTCGGTGCGTTCGGTCGTCGTGGTCCGCCACCTGGGTATCGAGGTACCCATGCAGGCAGACCGGGACATCTACTTCGACGAACTCGACCGTGACCCGGCCCCGGTCGAGACCGCCGACACCGAAGCGAACGACCCGCTCACCATCGTCTACACCTCCGGCACCACCGGCCGGCCGAAGGGAATCGTGCACTCGCACGCCGGTTTCGCCGTCAAGACCGCGGTCGACTTCGGGTACGGCTTCGATGTGCACACCGGCGACGTGGTCTCCTGGATCACCGACCTCGGCTGGCTGGTCGGGCCGATGCTGATGACCGGGCCACTGCAGCTGGGCGCGACCATCGTGATGATCGAGGGCCTGCCGGTCCACCCTGCCCCGAACCGGATGTGGGAGGTCATCGAACGCAACGGTGTCACCGTCGCGGGTATCGCACCCACTGCGGCCCGGGCGATCAAAGCCGGTGGCGAACCCGCACCGCCCATGCCGACACTGCGGGAGTTCGTCTCCACCGGTGAGGCCTGGGACGAACCCACTTGGTGGTGGCTGTTCGAGCAGGTCGGTGGCCGCAGCCGCCCGATCGTCAACTACAGCGGCGGCACCGAGGTCGGCGGCGGCATCCTGATCGGGTACCCGTTTCTGCCCGCCGCCGCAGCCGCGTTCAACGGCCCGCTGCCGGGTGTCGACGCGGCCGTTCTCGACGACGCCGGCACCTCGGTCACCGGCGCGATCGGGGAACTCGCCGTCCGCAACACCTTCCCCGGCATGACCCACGCCTTCTGGCAGGACCGTGACCGTTACCTCGAAACCTACTGGGACCGGTGGGACGGGGTGTGGGTGCACGGCGACCTGGCCAGCGTCGACGAGCACGGCATGTGGCGCATCCACGGCCGTTCCGACGACACGCTGAAGCTGTCCGGACGCCGGGTCGGGCCCGCCGAGATCGAAGCGGCCTTGCTGCGTGACTCCCGGATCGCCGAGGTCGCGGTGATCGGTGTCCCCGACGAGCGGCGGGGCCAGCGAGCTGTCGCCTTCGCGGTGCTGCGTGCCGGCGGCGCGGCACCCGACGATCTGCAATCGGTCGCGACCGATCATGCGGGCCGATCGTTTGCGCCGACGGTGTATGTAGTCGACACGTTGCCCAAGACCAAGAACGGCAAGATCATGCGCCGGGCCATCCGGTCCCGGTTCCTCGGAGCGGCTGCCGGCGATATGTCCGCGCTCGATCCGGCCACCCCACTCGAAGACATTCCCGTAGGAGAACTGCCATGACCGCAGCCCCCGACACCGATACCGAGAGCAACGTCGAGATCGTTCGCCAGGCCACCCGCGAGCTGGCTCGCAAGTTCGACAACGACTACTGGCTCGACAAGGACCGCAAGCACGAATACCCCTGGGAATTCGTGAAAGCCTTCGCCGCCGGCGGCTGGCTGGGCGCCATGATCCCCGAGGAGTACGGCGGCATCGGCCTCGGCCTCGAGGAGGCCGCCGTGATGATGGGGGAGATCTCCGCCTCCGGTGGTGGGATGAGCGGTGGTTCGGCGGTCCACTTCTACGTGTTCCCGCCCGCGCCGATCGTGAAATACGGGTCGGAGGCGATGAAGCAGGAGTACCTGCCGAAGCTAGCTTCCGGCGACCTGCTGATGGCCTTCGGTGTCACCGAACCCACCGCCGGCGTGGACACCTCGCGGATCAAGACCAAAGCCACCAAGGTCGACGGTGGCTGGGTGATCAACGGGCAGAAGGTGTTCATCACCAATGCCCAGAACGCCCACAAGATTCTGCTGCTGGCGCGTACCTCGCCGCGCCGCGAGGACAAGCCGCTGTGGGGGATGTCGCTGTTCCTCGCGGATATGGATCGAACCAAGATCACCGTCCGTGAGATCGACAAGCTCGGCCGGGCCGCCATCGACACCAACGAACTGTTCATCGACAACCTGGAAGTCGCCGACGATCGCCTGGTCGGTGAAGTCGACAAGGGCTTCTACTACCTGCTGGACGGGCTGAACCCGGAACGCATCGTCGTGGGCATGGAAGGGATCGGCCTGGGGCGCGCGGCCCTGGAGATCGGTGCCGAATATGCCAAGAACCGGGTTGTTTTCGACCGGCCGATCGGACAGAACCAGGCTGTTGCGCATCCGCTCGCCGACTCCTGGATCCGTCTGGAAGCGGCCGAGGGCATGGTGATGCGGGCCGCGAAACTGTTCGATGCGGGAAAGCCGTGCGGGCCGGAAGCGGCCGCGGCGAAATACCTCGGCGCCGAAGCCGGATTCGAGGCCTGCGACCGCGCATTCTCCACCCTCGGTGGGTATGCGTATGCCAAGGAGTACCACATCGAGCGGCTCTGGCGGGAGGTGCGGCTGCTGCGCAACGCGCCGTTCTCGCAGGAGATGGTGCGCAACTACATCTCCCAGCAGGTCCTCGGCCTACCTCGGTCCTACTGAGAACAGGAGAGTGGCGATGGTGACGGGACCCCTGGCCGGAATTCGGGTGGTGGTGCTGGCGGGTATGGGCCCGGTGCCGTACGTGTCGATGCTGCTGGCCGATATGGGCGCCGACGTGGTGCGGGTGGTGCGTCCGGCGCACCGGTCCGCGCGAGCGCTGAGCCAAACCGCAGGACTCGCAGAGGAGACCGATGTCGTCAACCGCGGCGTCGGCTCGGTCGCGCTGGATCTGAAGGATCCGGACGGACGGGAAGCTGTACTGAGGCTGGTCGATTCGGCCGATGTGTTCATCGAGGGCTACCGGCCGGGCGTCACCGAACGCCTCGGTCTGGGCCCCGACGATCTCCGCGACCGAAACGCGCGCCTGGTCTATGTCCGGCTCACCGGATACGGCCAGACCGGGCCGCGGTCCCAGGACGCCGGTCACGACATCAACTACGTGGCCCAGTCCGGCGCCTTGCACGCCCTCGCCCGAGCCGGGGATGCGCCACGCCCGCCGATCAACCTGCTGGGTGACTACGCGGGCGGCGGCGCCATGAGCGCGTTCGGAATCGCCTGCGCGCTGGTCGACGCTGCGCGGACCGGCCGGGGCCAGGTGATCGACGCCGCCATGGTCGACGGGGTCGCCGTCCTCACCGCGAAACTGCAGGGACTGCGGGCAGCGGGGCTGTACTCGGACGAACCGGGCACCAACTTCCTCGACTCGGGGGCACCGTTCTACGACACCTACCGGTGCCGAGACGGACGGTATCTCGCCGTCGGGGCCCTGGAACCGGACTTCTACCGCGAGTTCGTGGACCGGCTCAACGTCGACACCTCCGGATGGCCCGGTCAGGACGATCGTGACGAGTGGCCACGGCTGCGCGAACTGATCGCGGCGGCACTGGCCCGGCGCACCCGGGACGAATGGGCACAGGTGTACCGCGGAACCGACGCCTGCGTGACTCCCGTGCTCACCTTCGACGAGGCGGCCGGCGACCCGCACAACGCCGAACGTGGCCTGTACCGGCGAGTCGGCGACGCCCTGCAGCCCGCCCCGGCACCCAGGTTCGGCCGCACCCCGGCCAGGGAACCGTCGGTGCCGCCGGTCGGGACGCAGGAAGTCGCCGAGGTGGTGGCGCGGTGGTCGGCGGCCGATGCCGTCGCCGCAGGCGCCGAATCAGGATCCCCGGCAGGGTGATTCCGGCAGTGCCCGCACAGGTCGAGCATTCATCCAGGTAGAACGAGAGGAACATCGTGTCCGCTTATGCAGACTTCCCGTCACTGACGATCGACCGGCCCGCCGAGGGCGTGCTGCGGATCGTGCTGGAGGCGCCGAATCTCAATTCGGTGGGCCCCGAGATGCATCGCGAACTGGCCGACATCTGGCCGGTGATCGCCCTGGACGATTCGGTGCGTGCCGTGCTGGTGCGCGGTGCAGGGGAGCGGGCCTTCTCCGCAGGCGGCAGTTTCGACCTGGTCGAAGACATGATCGGCGACTACCGGGCGCGCACCCGGGTGATGCGGGAGGCCCGCGATCTGGTGCGCAACATCATCGAGGTGCCCCAGCCGATCATCTCCGCGATCAACGGGCCGGCGGTGGGTGCCGGACTGGTCGTGGCCATGCTGGCGGATATCTCCGTCGCCGGCCGCAAGGCCAAGATCGTCGACGGCCACGTCCGCCTCGGTGTCGCAGCCGGGGACCACGCCGCGATCTGCTGGCCGCTGCTGGCCGGAATGGCGAAAGCCAAATACCACCTGCTCACCAACGAGGTACTGACCGGCGAGGAAGCCGAACGCATCGGCATGGTGTCGCTGTGTGTCGACGACGATCAGGTACAGGACCGGGCGATGGCCCTCGCCGAGCGGCTCGCTGCCGGTTCCCGGACCGGCATCCAGCACACCAAGATGGCGCTCAACGGCTGGTACCGGCAGGCGATGCCGATCTTCGACGCCTCGCTGGGGCTGGAGTTCTACGGCTTCGGCGGACCCGACGTCGTCGAGGGCGTCGGTTCGCACCGGGAGAAGCGGGAGCCGAAGTTCTCATGAGCGCACCACATACCGGCGAACCGCCGGTTCACGCCGGATCGGCGGACCCGGGAGGATCGGCCAGGGCCACAGGGGCGTCGGGCAGCAGCGAAACCTTCCGGGATGCCCCAGCTTCGGTGACTTCCGGCGCCTCGGGTGCCGCCGAGCGCCCGAGGATGCCTGCCGGCCCGTTGGCCGGGATCACCGTCGTCGGTTTGGAACAGGCGATCGCTGCACCGCTGTGCACCCGGCACCTCGCCGATCTCGGCGCCCGGGTGATCAAGGTGGAACAACCCGGCTACGGGGATTCGACCCGGCACTACGACACCGTGGTCGGTGGTCTGTCCGCGCATTTCACCTGGCTCAATCACGGCAAGGAATCGGCCGCCCTCGACCTCAAGGACCCCGGCGATCAGGCGGTGCTGCACGGCATCCTCGCGGCCGCCGATGTCCTGGTGAGCAATCTGGCGCCGGGCGCCCTGGACCGGCTCGGTTTGAGCGTCGGCGAACTGGCCGAACGGTTTCCGCAGCTGATCATCGTCGACATCTCCGGGTACGGCCGGGGTGGCCCCCTCGATCACAAACGTGCCTACGACCTGCTGATCCAGGCCGAAGCCGGGTCGTGCAGCATTACCGGCGCCCCGGGGCACCCGGCCAAACCCGGAATCCCGGTCGCCGACATCGGGACCGCGCTCTATTCGTATTCCGCGGTCCTGGCGGCACTCTACGACCGCGAGCGCACGGGTCGCGGGGCCGTCGTTCCCGTCGCCATGCTCGATGTGGTGTCGGAGATGATGGGCTTCGCTCTCAACCAGGTGCTGCATGCGGGCACCGAACCGGTACCGGTCGGCATGGGCTCACCGATGATCGCCCCGTACGGCGCCTATCCGACCTCGGACGGGCAGACCGCGGTGCTCGGCACCACCAGCGACCGGGAATGGCGCCGACTGAGCGAACTGATGGGCCGCCCGGAACTGGCTGTCGATCCGCGGTACACCCACAACGACGACCGGGTCGCCCGGCGCGACGAACTGGACGATCTCGTGGCGCAGTGGTGTGCGCAGCGCACTCTGGCCGAGATCCAGGACGCCGCTGATACCGCCGGGATCGGCAATGCCCGGCTCAACGGGGTCCGTGACCTGGCCGAGCATCCGCAGTTGCGGGAGCGGGATCGTTGGCGCGAGATCGGCACCCCCGCAGGCCCGGTCGCCGCTCTCCGGCCTCCGGGCATCGCCAGGGACTGGGCGATCCGCAACGGTGCGGTGCCGGCGCTGGGCGCCGACACGGCCGCCATCCGAGCGGAATTCGGGTGAGAGGAATCGGCCATGGCACCGCCCGCCAGTCTCAAGACCGCCGCCGCGCAGGAGATCCGGCGCCGGATCTTTTCCGGGGAACTGCGTCCCGGTGACAAGATCGACCAGGATGCCATCGCGGAATACCTGGGCACCAGCAAAGTGCCCGTGCGTGAGGCGCTGATCTCCTTGGATATCGAAGGGGTGGTGGATCTGCCGCCGCGTCGGGGCGCCTTCGTGGCCACCATGACCCCGGACGACGTCCGTGACCACTATTGGATCCTGGGCGTGGTTTCCGGTCTGGCCGCGGCCCGGGCTGCCTTGGCGATCTCGGACGCCACCCTGGACCGCACCGAAGCGCACTTCCTGCGCGGCGCCAATCACGCTGTCAGCCGGTGGAACTCGAAGTTGAGCAACTCCCGCTCCGAGCTGATCGGCGACTCCTCCATCCGCACCAGCAGCCGATCCAGCTGGTAGCCGGTCCACGGCGCCGGTCCGGCCACCGCTCGGGCACCCACCTCGCACGTATGATATTTTATTTTTTATACCGAGATCAAGAAAGGGGTGCGGTCCGATATGAGCCTCACGACCGACGAGCAGCAGATGGTGGATCTGGTGTCGGAATTCGTGGACGAGCGGGTGAAATCCCGGGTCCGCGACTTCGAGGAAGACGACATCTACCCCGAGGCGTTCATCGAGGAGATGAAGACGCTCGGCTTCTTCGGCCTGCTCGCCCCGGCCGAATGCGGCGGTGTCGACGTCAGCACCGCCTGCTTCGCCCGAGTCACCGAGGAACTGGCGCGCGGCTGGATGAGCCTGGCCGGGGCCATCGGCGGCCACTCGGTGATCACCTACCTGATCCGCACCTTCGGCACCGACGAGCAGAAGGCGAAGTACCTGCCGAAGATGGCGGAGGGCTCGATCCGCGCCACCATGGCGCTCACCGAACCCGGCGGCGGCAGCGACCTGCAGGCCATGCGCACCACCGCGGTGCGCGACGGCGACCAGTGGTCGATCACCGGGTCGAAGACGTGGATCTCCAACGCCGCGCACTCGGGCCTGATCGGGCTGCTGTGTATCACCGACCGCGAGGCGCAGCCGGCGCACAAGGGCATGAGCGTGATCCTGGTGGAACCCGGTGATGGGCTGGAGATCTCGAAGAAGCTCTCCAAGCTCGGCTACCGTGGCGTCGAGGCGTGCGAATTGGTGTTCGACGGCCGCCGCGTCGGTGAGGACGCGATTCTCGGGGGAGTCCCGAACAAGGGCTGGTCGCACATGATGCGCGGGCTGGAAGTCGGTCGCATCCAGGTCGCCTCGCGGGCCCTCGGCGTCGGCCAGGCGGCCCTGGACGCCGCGGTCCGGTACGCCCAGGAGCGGCAGTCGTTCGGCAAGCCCATCTGGAAGCACCAGTCGATCGGCAACCTACTCGCCGATATGGCCACCAAACAGCGCGCCGCCCGACTGCTGACCCTCGACGCCGCGCAGAAGCTGGATGCGGGGGAGCGGGCCGATATGGAGGCCGGCATGGCCAAGCTCTACGCCTCCGAGACCGCCATGCAGATCGCCCTCGACGCGATCCGGGTGCACGGCGGCTACGGCTATTCCAAGGAGTACGACGTGGAGCGTTACTTCCGCGACGCCCCGCTGATGATCGTCGGCGAAGGCACCAACGAGATCCAGCGCAATGTCATCGCCGCCCAGTTGATCGCCCGTAACGCGATCTGATCCGGTTGCCATACAGAACGGAAACTGCTGTGACCGAAACGCTCCGCCGAGCCGCCCTCGTCGCCCCGACCCGCACCCCGGTAGGGGCCTTCGGCGGCAGTTTGCGCACCGTCCCCGTCGAGGACCTGGGCGCCACCGTCGTCGACGCCGTGGTGCAGCGGTCGGGCATCGACCCCGAACGCATCGACGACGTGGTGTTCGCCCAGTCCTACGCCAACTCCGAAGTCCCGTGTGTCGGCCGCTGGCTGGCGCTGCATGCCGGGCTGCCGCTGTCGGTGCCCGGCATGCAACTCGACCGCCGCTGCGGCGGCGGCCTGCAAGCGTTGACCACCGCGGCCATGATGGTGCAGACCGGTGCCGCTGATGCAGTCCTGGCCGGCGGCGTCGAATCGATGAGCCGTATCGAGTACTACTCGACCGCCACCCGCTGGGGCGCCCGCGCCGGCACCGTGCAACTGTTCGACCGTCTCGACCGGGGCCGCGAACGATCCCAGCCGGAAGCCCGGTTCGGCAAGATCTCGGGGATGATCGAAACGGCCGAGAATCTCGCAGCCGACTATCACCTGACCCGCGACGAAGCAGACTTCTATGCGGCGCGCAGCCACCAGCGAGCAGCCGCCGCGTGGAACGCGGGCCGCTTCGCCGACGAGGTGGTGCCCGTCTCGGTCCCGCAGCGCAAGGGTGACCCGGTGGAATTCACCACCGACGAAGGCGTGCGCCTCGATGCGACTCAGGAATCGCTCGCGAAACTGCGCACGCTCGCCCCCGGCGGCACCGTGACCGCAGGCAACGCCAGCCAGCAGAACGACGCCGCCGCCGGGATGCTCGTCGTCGCCGAAGACCGCCTCGAAGAACTGGGTCTGGAACCGATCGGCTACCTCACCGGCTGGGCGGCCGCCGGTTGCGATCCCGCCCGGATGGGCATCGGCCCGGTACCCGCCGTCGCCAAGCTGGCCGAGCGGCGCGGCACCGACACCGTCGCCCTGCTCGATTCCCTCGACCTGGTGGAACTGAATGAGGCGTTCGCCGTTCAGGTCCTCGCCGTTCTGGAAGGCTGGGGCTGGCGCGACCACGACCGTCTCAACGTCAACGGCTCCGGTATCTCCCTCGGCCACCCCATCGGCGCCACCGGCGTCCGCATGGTCACCACGCTGCTGCACGAGCTGCGTCGCCGCGGCGGTGGCCGAGGCCTTGCCACCATGTGCATCGGTGGCGGTCAGGGGCTCGCCGCCACCTTCGAGACCGCCTGAGAACCAGGCACAGCCGATCGGCCGGGGCCGAGGTCGTCGAACAGACGCCCCGGCACCCGGCCGATCGTTCGTGTTCGTGCTGGTACGCGCACACTCGGACCCAGGGCGACCACCGGACCCACGTGGCGCATGCCCACCGAAGAACCACGACACCCCGGCGTGGTCCCGCCGCGCCCGACATCGACAGGAGTACCGATGACCGACATGATGCGTGCGCTGGTCGGCGGCCTCGGCCCGAACTGGGTGCTCGAACAGCGGCCGATCCCGCAGCCGGCGGCGGGGCAGGTCCTGATCCGGATCCGGGCCGCGGCCACCAACAACGCCGATCTGCCGATGCTCGCCGCAGCCGACCCCACCCACGGCGGCCATGGCAAACCCTTCGTCGCCGGATTCGAATACGCCGGGGAGGTCGTCGCGCTCGGCGACGGGGTGGCAGGCCGGCAGGTCGGTGATCAGGTGATGGGGTCGATCCCGGCCTCGTTCGCGGACTACGCCGTCGCCGACCACCGATTCGTCCTGCCGCGCCCCGACGGTCTGGACGCGGCGGTGGCGTGCGCCTTGCCGACCGGACTGCTCACCGAACACGGAGCGCTCACCAGCGCCGGGTTCACCGCAGGCCGGAGCGTACTCATCACCGGCGCCTCGACGGGTATCGGCCTCATCGGCACCCAGCTGGCCAAGGCGCTGGGCGCCGCCCAAATCATCGGCACCACCCGCAGCAACAGCAAACGGGACCTGCTGGCCGATGCCGGTGTCGACACCGTGATCGTCACCGACGAGCAGAACCTCACCCAAGCGACCCTTGCCGCCACCGGCGGCCGGGGCGTGGACATCGTCCTCGACCACGTCGGCGGATCGACCTTCGCGCAATGCCTGCCCGCGACGAAGGAAGACGGCCACGTCGTCAATATCGGCCGGCTCGCCGGACCTGCCTCGACCATCGACCTGGATTCCCTCTCCTACCGCCACCTGACCGTCCACGGGGTGTCGTTCGGCTTCACCCGGGATCAGGAGATGACCGACGTGATCGCCGGGCTTCTACCCGAGGTGATCCCCGCCGTGGCCCGAGGGCAGATCAGGCCGGTCATCGACCGGACCGTCGACATCACCGTGTCCCAGCAGGCGATCGACCGGCTTCGCTCCGGCGACGCCGTCGGGAAAGTCGTCCTGATGCTCTCCGATCAGTGACACCCCTGGCGCCGTCGAGGGCGACACGACTTCCGGCGCGCCCCGGCCGACTGGATCCCGGCGTAATCTGCACGCGCAACACCTCGGGCACCCGGGGGTTCGCCAGGTTGGGTACTGCCGAGGAGGCATGATGTCCGTCCACGACCCGCGAGGTCTTCAGCGCGCGGTCTCGCCGCTGGAGCTCTTCTTCGATCTGGTGTTCGTTCTGGCGATCGGCCAGCTCACCCATCACCTGGTCGCGCATCTGGACTGGCGTGGTGCCGCCGAGGTGGTGGTGCTGCTCGTCGCGGTCTGTGGCGTCTGGGTGTTCACGACCTTCGAGGTCACGCTGCTCGATATCGAACGCAGTACCACCCGGGTGGTGACGATCGTCGTGATGGGCCTGGGCCTGTTCATGAACGCCGGTATCGCGCATGCGTTCGACGACAGCCCGTGGCTGTTCGTCGTGCCGATGGTGCTGGCGCTGATCGGACCGGGCGCCTATGCGGCGGCGACTGCCCGCACCCCGGAGTTGCGGCGCCACTTCGGCCATGTACTGATCTGGTTCGCCGCCTCCACTCCGTTCTGGGTCGCCGGTGCCGCGGTGGACCCCGAGCAGCGGCTCTGGTGGTGGGCGATCGGCGCGGCGATCGATCTCGTGGGCACCTTGACGGCGCATCCGGTGCCGGGCGGCCGGATCCGCACCCGCCACTTACCCTTCGACGCCGAGCACATGCTCGAGCGGATGCGGTTGTTCCTGATCATCCTGCTCGGCGAGACTGTGCTGAGTCTCGGCCGGGTGATCAGCGAACACCATTCCGATCCACTCACCCTGGTCCTGGCCGCCGGGTGCTTCGTTGCTCTCGTCTGCCTCTGGGTGGTCTATTTCGGCCGTGCCGAACAATTGGTGGCCGATCATCTCGCGGCCACCGAGGATCCGATCCGATCCATGCACATCGGCATCAACGTGATCTACGGAGTCGTCGCCGGACTGATAATGTTCGCCGCGGGCGGGGAGATCCTCCTGGAGGACGCCCAGGCGGAGCGATCGGGGATCGCCGGGGTGCTGCTGCTGGCCGGGCCCGCACTGTACCTGCTTTCGCACGCCCTCTATTTCGGCATCGCCACCGGCGCAGGCTGGCAGACCCGCGCCGTCGGCGTGGTCTGCTTGGCGGTCGGCGCGGCTGTGGCCGCATGGTTACCGGCCTCCGTCGTGGTAGCCCTGCTCGTCGTCATCCTGCTTGCCCTGGCCGCACAGCTTTCCCGAACACCTCGAAGTGCTCCGGCCGGGACCTGACTCCTGCACGATCGCCTCGCTACCCGGAGCGCACATGCCGAGCATTGCATAGATAAAGCAACATATATAATCCCTTTGTGAAGCAACTGCCGAGCTACGCCAGACCACTGATCAACACCACCGCAATGGCGACGCTCGGAACCACACCGCCTTTTCTGCTCAGCGTGCAAGCGGTGCCGATCCGGGCCGAACTGGACTTCGGTGCGGCCGAGTTCGGCCTCTTGATCAGCGGATTCTTTGCCGCAGCGGCACTGGTCGCCATGCTGAGCGGGCCGCTGTTCGACCGGATGGCACCTCGCACCGCCACCGCGGCGTCCGGTGGCCTCGCCGTGCTCGGCAGCCTCGGCGTCGCCGCGCTGGCAACCGACTACGCACTCCTGGTCGCCGGGGCGATCGTGCTGGGCAGCGCACACGCGGCAACCCAGATGACGGCGAACACCTCCGTCAACGGTGTCATCCCGGGCGGCCGGCAGGGTGTCGCCTTCGCGATCAAACAGGCTTCGGGGCCGCTCGGCCTACTGCTGGCATCGCTGGGCGCCTCGCTGATCGGCGCGCCCTTCGGCTGGCGCTGGACCTTCGTCGTCACCGCCGGTCTCGCCGCCGTAGCGACGGCCCTCACTGTGCGGAACACGCCGACGGCGCGCCCTTCTAGGCGGCATCGCACCACCGGCCGCCGGAGACCACCCCTACCGCCGCTGTTGACCGCCGTGGCAGGGATATTCCTGGCCTGTATCGCGGCCACCGCCATGAGCGCCTTCGTCGCCACCTGGGGGATCGAAGTGGGCCTGAGCGGGGCGCAGGCGGCCTACGCACTCGCGGTCGGCAGCGTGCTGTCCGTCGTCACCAGGCTGGTGGGCGGCATCCTCGCGGACCGGCGGGCCCGCGCTCATCTGCCTGCCGCCGCGATGCAGATGCTCGTCGGCGCGGCCGGACTGGCGTTGCTGGCCGTGCCCAGCCCCGCGACCTACTGGCCGGCGATCCTGATCGCGTTCACCATCGGCTGGGCCTGGCCCGGAATCTTCATCATGGCGCTGATGCGGCTCTCGGAAGACACCCCGGGCACCGTCTCCGGCTTCATCCAGGGCGGAATGTTCCTGGGCGGTGCGCTCGGCCCGGCCGTCTTCGGCTTCGCGGTCAGCGCGGCCGGCTTCTCGGCTGCCTGGCTCGCCGCGGCCTGCCTGCTGGTAGCGGGTGCCGCCCTGCTGGTCCTATCGCGGCGAATGTTCCTGCGCGATATGCGCCGCCGGGGAGTGCTGCCGCCGGTGCCAGCGGCAGCGGAGACGTAGCCGATGCCGTGGCGTGCCGTATCCTCCGTTGCTTTCACCAGGCGAGTAATTTGTACGGATTGATGTTGTCGATCTTGCCGCAGCCAACACAGCCACCAGATGACATGCCGACGCTGTGACGCACTGGTGGCATGGCCGCCGATCACCGACCACTGCCGGGGTGCTGCCCGATAGATAGATGTAGCTACGGCCGCCACGCGCAGCGGGAGCGTGGCGGCCGGGCAAGTGCGACGGTGTCGCAAAGCCAGCCTAGCCCTGTCGTTCGGCGCCCCGCGGCCACACGACATCGACCGGTACCCCGGATTCGCGGGCCAGTTCGACGACTGTTCCGGTGCCACCGCGTTGGCTGACCTGGCCGTCCCACACGGCGATCAGCCGGTCGGCTTCCTGGACCAAGACCGCGTTGGCGGCCTCGTAGGCTTCCCGGCCTGCGGTGTCGTGCGGCATCTCCCGCACCGTCACGGCCTTGCCGAGCAGGCGATCGAACTGCTCGATGTGGTCCGGCTTCACCTTCGCGTCCCGGTAGCCGCGGCAGGGAAGCACTACTTCGAGCTGCCCGCCGGTCGAGAGAACTGCTTCCGCGAACACGCTGTCGGCGCCACGAGCGATGCAGGACACCCCGACCAGGTCCGGCATGCCTGCCAGCATCCGATCCAGCTCCGCTCGCACCAGCGTGGCGGTGTCGGGGGTGATGTCCATGTGTCCGGTGACGCTGATCCTCATGCGCCCATCATGCCGACGGCAACGCCACCGGTTCCAGCAGGTCCCGCAGTTCGGCCGCTGCGTGCGAGTCACCGCATTCTCCGGCGCAGGTCCATACTTCGGTGACCTTCGCACGTACCCGGTCGGACTTCGTCTGCCCTACCGCTTCCAACGCCAGCACACCCAGGCGGTGCGCCTCCTCGTGTTCGCCCTGGATCAGGCGAGCCTCCGCCGTGCCCAGCCGGTCCAGCGCCGACGACCGCCACCGGTTGGGTGCTCGGGTTGCGATGGCCCGATCAATCGCCTCCGCCGCCTCCTCGGCATATACGGGTTGTTGGCGCGCCAACTCCAGCAGCCGACCGCCGATTGTGCCGTCGAGCTCTGCGGCATCGAAGTAGTGCAGCCAGTACGGGTCTTCGCCGCGGTCCGCGCGGGCGAACTCGGTGCGGGCCTTGTCGGCCGCGCGCCGGAATGCTGATGGACGGCCGAGCGCCGCATACGACCACGCTTCCCGGATTCGGAGCAGCGCCCGCATGGTCGGCGTGACCTGGTCGGCGAAGTGGTCTTGCGCGACCCGCACCAACTCCAGAGCATCCGCGGCCCGTGCGTGCCGGTAGGCGGATCGTTCCTGCACCGACCCAGGCATATCGAGGGTCAGCATCTGCCGTGCCATGCCGGCCATCGCGTTGGCGCACAGTGCCGGCTCGGCAGCCTCGTGCCCCGAGCGGACTGCGAGCATGTAGTAGCCCTGCGCGGTGTGCTGGTCTCCGGAATCCCATGACATGGTGGCCGCGGTTTCCGACAGCAACGACAGCACCCGATGCAGCCGCACCCGCACCGCCGTGCTGGAGGCGCTCCGGATCAGGTCGTTCACTTCGTCGAGCTGACCCACAACCGCCTTACGTCGTAGCCCGCCGCCGAACGTGTCGTCCCATTCGCGGAACAGTCGTGCAGCGTGTTCGAGCTGGTCGATATCGGGCATCGAGGGCTCCACCGTTCGCGGCTCGGTGCCGGATGTTCGGCCGAGCCACCTTTCCAAGGGTTCGAGCAAGCCCACGCCGACGACCACCCCGAGTAGGGTGGTCGATGCGGTCCGGCGATCCACCATCAGGTCCTTTCGCGCCATGTCGTGTGCGATGGACGCGGCGTCAGCGGTCCAGATCGGTGGATCGGTGTCGGCCACGGTGTCCAGGGCCACCACCGGCGCGCGAAGCCGCTCCCATCGAGCCTGCTGCCCGGGGGTGGCGGCTTCCAGCATCGACTGCATGAGCCCGCCGAAGAACTCCGGAAGCGTGACGGTGTCCTTGCGGCGAGCCCACTTCTTGACCGTGCTCAATCCGACACCGGCACGGGCTGCGAACCGCGATTGCGATAGCCCGAGAGCGTGCCGGAGCGCGGTCGCGTCAGCCCCTGTCCACACGTCAGTCATACCCCTCACCTACCCGTTGGTGGGCCCCTGAGTAACCCGGCGTAGACCGAGCGTAGACCACCGTGCACCGTCGTGACCTGTTGTTGACCAGCAGGTTCGCGTGAAGTTGAGGACAGACCCGGCGCCGGGATGTTTCCTCATTGGCCTCGGCGCCAGGGTCCTTTCAATCCTGACCACGCAGGGGACACGCATGCAGACGACACCGGCCCGCCTGATGGCGGCACTTCGCGAGGCTGAGACCGCGCTCACCACGCGGCAGATATCCGCCTGGACACGACTGGAACCCGGCACCGTGTACGAGAACGCGACGGCGCTGGTGCGGGACGGCCTGGTGGAACTGGTGGGCTCGCGGTGGCGCATGTCGCGGCGTGGCCGTACCTGGGCGGCCAGCCGGGCGGGCCGGGCCGCGCTCGATCTACCGGCGGTGTGGGCACCGAGGGAGCCAGCCGCGTGACCCGGCCGACCGCCATGGGGTGGATCAGTCACGAGTGCAGCCGGGCCCCCGAGTGGGACCGCGCCCAGGTGCGGCGGCTGGCCGGGCGTCTCGGCTATCGGCTGGTGTGTCGTGCGACCTGTCCGTCCTTCCGATCGCGGACCAGGCCCGCAACGCCGACGTGGATGCCGTGATCCTGCCGGCACCGGACCACATCAGTGTCATCGAGCTGAACAACGTGATGGGCGTCGCGGATGTGGAGACCGTGTTACCGCGATTGTCGTTCGCACGCTGGGGATTGGCGGCGGCGCGATGACGTGGGGGACGGTCGCCGGACTCGCAGCCGCAACAGGGCTACCCCTGTTGGTGCTGGCGTGTGCGATCTGGTGGCCGCGACGAGATGGCTTGATCGACACGGACGACGAGAGGAGGTGAGACAAGTGCAGGAGGTCCTGACCAGCGGCCAGGACGGTAACTCGGGCGAGAATCAGGCGGATATCCGCAACAGCGACACCGTGGCGGACCGCAAGGCTCAGTCCATATACCGCGTGGCAGCCGAGATGCCGTCGCCGCCTAGGCGCTTCCGGTGGCCGGGCCCGCCTTCGACCACGCCGCCTATAGGAGCCGGACCGTGGTCGAATGGGCCTTCAACAAGGCCAAACACTGGCGCGGGGTCGCCAGTCGCTACGACAAGCGCGCCCTCACCAACCGCGCTGGGGCCGTCATGCGCTCGCCGTCGAATGGTTCGGACCATTAGTACTGCAACGACACTCGGGTGAAGCGGTGCTGGTAGATCTGTGGTGTGGTGTTGGATCGTGCTGTGGCCGAGTTGGATTCGTTGATGACGGGGATCGGTGCCCGGTTCACGCGGTCGGAGCCGCGGGCTCGGGCGCGGGAGTATGTGTCCGGGACTGGTCGCGGGTTTGGAGAGGCCGGACTCGATCACTCCCAGGTCCGCAGCTACCGGGCCTGGTATGCCCACATCACCTTGTCGATGCTCGCCCTGGCCTGGCTCGCTGCCACGAAAGCGATTGCGATAAAAGGGGATACACCCATCCCGGCGAAGACATGATCGCTCTTACGCTACCGGAGATCCGTCGCCTCCTCATCGCTCTGGTCCTGCCCCGACACCACGACCCCGGCCACGTCTGGGCATGGTCACGATGGCGCCGCCGCCGGCAAACACCAGGCCCGGCTATCCCACTACCGGCGACGAGGCCACCCACTCACATGAGTGTCGTTGCAGTATTAGGAGACGCGGACTAGACCAGTCACGGAGCCCGTGCAACGATGTGCGCGTGCAGAGAGTTGGCTCAGCCATTACAGGTAGGGCGGGCGTATATCAGGTGGGTCTCACCATCGAGAGCGACCTGAACTGGATCTTCCGCTGAGTGGTTCGATCGTTGCTGGCGCTGAACCGGATCCAGGGATCCTAGCGTGGGCGGGCTCGGCCTGGTACCACGTGAGTGCCGAGGACTACGACGATGAGGACTATCCGGAACCCAACCGGCCTCCCAGGTGGGCGGCCGCGGTCACCAGAGGGTATGCGTTGTCGCTGCGAGACCTGGATGAAGACTACGCACACTGGAAAGTTCTGACCATGAACGGCGTGGTGGTCGACCCGTACCTGACGTCTGGCTCCATACCAAGCGAGCTGGATGGAATGTCTGCCGACTACGGCTCGCTCGCCCGCATATTCAGTGACAATGTGCTACATCCGGATCTCCTCGAGATGGTCGAAGGTGTTGGCAGTCGGGCTGTCCTGATCGACCGTGTCCAGATGGCGGCGAAATGGAGGGGGCTCGGCGGTGCCGGCCGTCTCTTGCTCAGCCGGATCCTGCGGATGATCACATCCGATGTCGGCGTGGTGGCGACGATCCCCTTTCCCGTCGATCTGTACGAGGAATGCGAGCATCCCCACGATATCGACCGGCATCTCCGCTTCGACGAGGAACGTCGACGTGTGCGAAGAACCTGGGAATCAATCGGATTCCGCCATTACAAGGGCGAGGTTTGGGTGATGGACCCCGCAAAAGTCCACCACGACAATGCCGTTCGCGAGTGCGAGGCACGCCTTCCGGGACGGCTGTGAATCGAGCATGCGCGCCTCGACAGCCATGGACCGGCCCCGCAGACAGGGGAGCGCGACGAGTCGCCCTGGAATGAAGCTCCCTGCAGGTCGTCAGACTTGAAATCCTCAGCACAGATCGGAAGTCGATCGCCGCGCGCCGTCGTCACTCATCGCAATACACGTGCTCCGCACGCGGGATATGCGTGCGGAGCAGATGCGCAATGCCGGTCGGGATCAGTCGAGGTTCATGTACACGGCCTTGTGGTACAGGTAGCTCTCCACATGCTCCCGGGCACCCTTCCAGCCGTATCCGCTCTGTTTGGTCCCACCGAACCCGACGGCGGGGTCGAGGACGCCGTAGCAGTTGACCCAGATGGTGCCTGCGGTGATTCCTCGGGAGACCTTGTGGGCGGTACCGAGGTCCGTCGTCCACACGCCGCCGGCGAGTCCGTACGGGGTGTCGTTGGCCAGGTGCAGTGCTTCATCGAGGTCGTCGAAGGGGATGACGGTGGCGACCGGGCCGAAGATCTCCTCCTGGGCGATGGTCGTGCTGTTGGTGGCGGAGGCGAAGATCGTGGGTTCGACGAAGTAGCCCGAGGCGTGCTCGCCGTCCAGTCGTCGGCCACCACTGACCAATTCGGCCTCGCCGGCGCCGATATCGATGTAGTTCAGGACGCGGTCCAGCTGCCGTTGCGAGATCAACGGGCCCAGCTGCGTGTTCGGGTCGAGTCCGTCGCCGACCCGCACGGTCTTGCTGAACTCGGCCATGCGCTCCACGAATTCGTCGTGGAGCGGTCGCTGGACGAAGATCCGGGTGCCTGCCACGCACACCTGCCCGCTGTTGGTGTAGACGCCCATGGCTGCACCGGGGACCGCCCGGTCCAGATCGGCATCGGCGAAGACGATATCGGGGGACTTCCCGCCCAGCTCCAGTTGCAGCCGTTTCAGATTGCCGGCCGAGGCCCGCACGATGGTCCGGGCGGTACCCACCGATCCGGTGAAGGCGATCCGGTCGACTCCGGGATGTTCGGCCAGCGCCGAGCCGGCGTCCTTGCCGTACCCGGTGACCACATTGATCACGCCGTCGGGCACCCCGGCTTCGGTCATCAGTTCGGCGACCCGCAGGACCGACAGCGAGGCGTCCTCGGCGGGTTTGAGGACCGCGGTGCAGCCTGTCGCCAGCGCCGGGCCGAAGATCCACCACAATCCGATCAGCGGACCGTTCCACGGGATGATGCCGCCGACCACGCCGACCGGTTCCTGGTAGCGCAGGGTGAGGAAGTCGCCGGGCAGCGAATTCGGTGCGGCGGCCACGGTTCCGGCGTCGGCCTGCGATGCGAAGAACTGGAGCACTTGCGAGGTCCACTCGCGCAGCCCGTTGGTGCGGGCCAGCGGTGCACCCATGTCGAGGGTTTCGATCATGGCCAGCTCGTCGAAGTTCGCCAGCACCAGATCGTGGATTCGCAGCAGTAGCGACCGCCGTTGATGCGGCGTCCAGCGGCTCCATTCGCCTTCGAACGCCGCACGCGCGGCCGCGACTGCGGCGTCCACATCAGCAGCGCCACTCGCGGCGATGGTGCCTAGTGCGCTGCCGGTGGCGGGATTGATGACATCGATGGTTCCGCCCGACACGGCCGGTACCCAGCTGCCGCCGATCAGGTTGCGCTGGGTACCGCCGAGGCAGGCAGGGGTGGGAGGGATTGTGGTCATTTCGGTCTCCGATCACCGAGGGCCGGTCAGTCGAACAGGAAGACGCCTTTGCCGGCGTCCTGTTTGTCGAACCACCGGTAGGCCTCGTCGGCCTGTTCAATGGTCCAGGTGTGCGAATACAGCCGATCGATCGGAAGGCCGTGCGCGACCGTGTAATCGGCGCACCGGGCCTGCTCGATCATCGACATCGTCCAGGAGGTCTGGATGGTCCATTGCTTCTTGTAGACGCCCTGCGTGGTGAATCCGACGTCACCGGGCAGGCCGGTGAATACCGCGCGGCCGAAGGTGCCGAGCACGCCGAGGGCATCGTCGCTCGCTCGCCCCGAGGTCTCCATGACCACCTCGGCCATGCGCCCACCGGTGTGGTCGGCGACGATCTCGGCCAGGGACTGCTCGCGCGAGTTCACGACGACGTCGGCACCGAAGTCCGCGCTGTTCGCCAGGCGTCGGCTGTCGATGTCGACGGCGATCACCCGCGCACCCATCGACGCGGCGAACATGGTCGCCGAGAGTCCCACCGGCCCTTGGCCGATGACTACCGTGGTGGTGTCGGCCACGCTGCCGAGTCGTTTGATCGCGCCCCAGGCGGTCCCGGTGCCGCAGCCGACCGCGGCGCCGCCCGGGAACGACATGCCCTCGGGCAGTGGAAGCAGCGCGGTCACCGGCACCACGGCGAAGGGTGCGTGACCGCCGTCGACATGGACGGCCATGGTCTTGCCGGCGCCGTTCTCGCACATCTGCGGCCAGCCCGCCCGGCAGCGGCGGCAGGTGGTACAGCCGAAATAGTGACTGATCATCACTCGATCGCCGACCCGGGCCTGCGCCGCATCGACGCCGGGGCCGGTCGCGTACACCTCACCGCACGGCTCATGCCCCTGGATCACCGCATGGTCGAACTCGAAGGCGCCGTGATAGAAGTGCAGGTCCGAGCCGCACATTCCGGAGGCGCGGACCTTCACCAGGACCTCACCGGGGCCGGGCTCGGGGTCGGGGAAATCCCGTACCAGTGTTGTTCCGTCCCCCGGGAACACGATCCCTTTCATGACATTCTCCTCGGCATTCTCGGCTGCTATCGGGTTTCGGAAGATCGGCGCGTGCGGATCTTCTCGGTCGCTTGCGTATCGACGCGGAGTCCTTCGGGATCGGTCCGCGGGTCACCCACCACGACGACGCCGTAGTCGCGGGCTGCGCCGCCGATGCTCACGTACTCATCACGGACGTCGGCGAGTACCCGCTCCGGATCCCGCTGCCACGGATCACCCCATCCGCCACCACCGTTGGTCAGGCAGCGCAGGACCGTGCCGGGTTCGGTCGACCACACCGGCCGGCCGGCGAAGTAGTGGTACCGGCCGTGTTCGGGGTCGAGCGCCTTGGACTCCGGGTCGAGGACCCCCGCGACGGGCGTGCTGTCGGCATAGGCATCGGTTCCGGTGCCGATGAGGCCGCGTACCGGGCCGGTGTCGTCGGGTGGGAACAGCCACATCGCGCCGGTGTGCCCGGCGCGGCCGCCGTTGGCCCCGACACCTGTGGCCCGCTTGGTGCGGAACGGTGACAGGTGGTGCTCACCTGCGGTGAGCCACAGGGTGTCCTTGAGATTCGCCGCCCCACCTCGGAAGGTGCCGGCACCGCCGGTGTCGATGGCGTGTTCCTTGCGCAGCATCACCACCGGTGAATCGCGTTCGATCGTCTCGGTGGCCGGATCGAGGTTGTTGAGCGTGAACAGCACCGTGTAGCTGTCGCCGTCGCCCGCCCGGGAGGCGCCCCACGGTCCGTGCTCCCCGCCGCATTGGGTGGCCGAGGTCCACGGTGTCCCGTCGGGGCGCCGCCCGGAGGCGTTGTGGGTGTTGGTGGAGCCGTAGTCGCCGCCGACACCCTGCGCACCGAGTACCGGGTTGAGCGCGTCGAAGATGGCCGATGCGACCGCGCCCGACGCCTCCCAGAACATCATGATCCCGCCGTCGGGTGGCAGGGAGGAGACGATCGTGCCCGGTGGCGCCGTGATGTCGATGTGTCGCCAGGTGCCGGAGGTGAACGGCACCTGCGGGTCGAGGAGCATCGTCAGGGCGACCCCGACCGCGGTCTTGGTGTCCAGGACTCCGCAGTTGATGCAGGTTCGTGCCTGTGTCGAGGTGCCGGACAGGTCGACCTCCAGCTCGGTGCCGCGCTTACGGATGCACACGCGCACTGTGTAGTCGACCGTGTCGTCGAGCCCGTCGGCATCGATGAGCGCCGAACCGGTGTAGTCACCGTCGGGCACCCGCGCGATCGCATCGCGCATCCGCTCGGCGGAGGTGTCGCAGGCGTAGTCCAGAGTGCCGAGATATGCCTCGAGCCCGTACCGGTCGATGTTGTCGCGTACCAGCCGTTCGCCGAGCTTCAGTTGCTGGAAGATGCTCTTGAAGTCGGGCAGCAGCATGGCGCCCCACCGGGTGTTGTCGAAGATCAGGCTGAAGGTGGAGCGCACCGGCCGGTCCTGCGACCAGAGCAGCATCGGCGGGACGACGAGGCCGTTCTCGAACACGTTGGCCTTCGTCGCGGAGAAGCCGCCCGGCACCGTGCCGCCCATATCGAGCTGGTGCGCGCACAGGGTGACATAGGAGACGATTTCGTCGTCGACGAAGACCGGGCGGGTGAATGCCACATCGTTCACATGCCGGCCACCGCGATAGGGATCATTGCAGATCAGCACGTCGCCGGGCCGCAGGTTCTCGGGCCCGAACTCCTCTACCGCGTTGCGGACGGCGTCGCCCATGGTGCCGAGGAACACGACCAGGCTGTTGCTGACGACCGCCATCGGGTAGCCCTTGTCGGCGGGGCCGCTGATCGTGCAGGCGAAGTCGTACCAGTCGCGGATGATGGGGGAGAATGCCTCGCGCATGAAGCCGGCCGACATGTGTTCGACCGCGTAGCGGAGCCGGTTGGTGATGACGGCGGCGCTGAACCGGTCGCAGTCGTACCGGTGGGAGAACTGTGCGTCGCTGAGATCGCGCAGCCGTGGTTCGGCCGCGGCCGGGATGGCAGGGGTGGACATGTCACTTCCTCCGGATGATGATTTCGCCGTACTCGCCGACGGTCGCCTGCTGCCCGGCGCCCACGTGGGTGGTGGACAGTTCCTCCTCGACGATCGCCGGGCCGGTGAAGGCGTCGCCGGCCCGTAGATCGGCCCGCCGGTAGACTCCGGCCCGTTGCGCGCCGACGCCGTCGGCGGCCAGGTCGCCGAGGTAACGCAAGGTCACCGTGCGGGCAGGTGTGAGTGGCCCGTCGTCCGCGCTGCGGGCCGGCGCGGGGGTGTATTCGACCTTCGGGGTGTCGAGGACCGCGCGGACCCGGAAGGTGACACCTTCGACCGGCATGGCCTGGAATCGGTTGCCGGAGCGGCCTTCGTAGGTGTCGTGGAAGGCGGCAACCATCGCCTCGACGGCGGCGGCGTCGATGGCGCCACCCGGCACCGGTACGAATGGCGTTTCCCAGCTCTGGCCCACCAGGTGCGCGTCCATACTGCGCCGGATCGTCGCGGTGGGGTCGCCGATCTGCGCGCGCAGATCGGCCTCCATCTCGGTGAACAGGGCGTCGATCGTGGGGGCCGCCGCATCGGTGAGCACGACGTAGGCGCTGCGGGCGACGGTGAACACCTGGTCGGCCGAGAGGAGCCCGACAGCCGAGAACAGTCCCGGATCGGGCGGCACGATCACCTGTTTGCAGTGCACGGTGTCGAGCACCGCGGGCAGCAGCATCGGGCCGGCGGCGCCGAAAGCGACGAGGCTGTAGTCGCGCGGATCGACCCCGTTCTTGATGGCCACGTTGAACACGCCCTCGGCCATGTTGCCGACGGCCATCTCGTAGGCGTAGCGGACACGGCGGGCCGTATCGAATTCGGTGTCGAGGGAGTCGAAGGCGCGTTGCGCCGCGTCGCGGTCGAGTTCCAGCTCGCCGCCCGCGAAACCCTCGGGGTCGATGATGCCGATCATCAGGCAGGTGTCGGTGGTGGTCGGTTGGGTGCCGCCGCGGCCGTAGCAGGCGGGTCCGGGCTGCGCCCGGGCGCTGTCGGGGCCGACCCGGATCTCGCCGGTCGGGCCGATGGCTACGATGCTGCCGCCGCCGGCGCCGATGCTGGTGATGTCGTTGGCGAGTGCATTGACCACCAGGTCGTGCTCGAGTTCGAAGGTGGTGTCCACGAATGGCTTTCCATCACTGACGACGCTGATGTCGCAGGAGGTGCCGCCGACGTCGGCGCACAGCAGATCGTTCGCACCGATGAGGGCACCGAAGTGCGCGGATGCGACGGTTCCGGCGGCGGGCCCGGAGAAGACGATCCGGAACGGCTGTGCCATCGCATGGCTGGACGGGACGAGCGTTGCCGCGCAGTCGGCGAAATTGAGCTGACCGGTGAAGCCGAGCTCGCTCAGTCCCTTTTCCAAGCCGGCCGTGTAGTCGGTGTAGATGATCTTCATCAATGTGTCGACCACGGTGGTCGAGGCGCGTGCGTACTCCTTGGCAAGGGGCGAGACCTCGCTGGAGATCGAGCACGGTACATCGCCGAGCACCTCCCGGACCAGCTCCCGGAGCCGCAGCTCATGGACGGGGGTGAGGTAGGCGTTGATCAGGCAGATCGCCACACCGGTGACTTCGCATCGGCGCAGTACCTCGAGTTCGGTGCGGGCCTGGTCCTCGTCGAGCGGGAACAGCACGCCGCCGTCGGCGGTGATCCGTTCACGGATGCCGCGGCGCAGATAGCGCTGCACCAGCGGCCGGGATGCGTCGCCGAAGCTGCGGCGCCAGTGCGGGTCGAGAATCGCCTCGGCAGGCCGCCACACGCGGCCCATGTCGAGGATGTCGCGGTGCCCCTCGGTGGTGAGGAACCCGATCTTGGGCAGCTGCCGGGTGATCACGGCGTTGAGACCGTGGGTGCTGGCGTGGTTGAAGACCGTCGCGTCCTCGGCACCGAGCAGTTCGGCACCACGCAGTACCGGGCCGGTGACCTCGGCGTAGTCGGTGGATACCTTGGCGGTGTGGATCCGGCCGTCGCGCCAGGCGACGACGTCGGTGAAGGTACCGCCCACATCGACTGCGATCATCGTTGTCTCCTCGGTTCAGATCAGATCGGCGAGCAGCTGGATGGGTCCGAGGCGGTGCCAGGGGTTCCGCTCGACGGAGTACAGGCATGCCTGGCACTTGACGATCTGAACCCAGCCCAGTTCGGCGATCACGGGGTAGGCGTACAGCTCGGTGGTGCCGCATCGGGGGCAGCGACCTTCCCGGTGTTCGCGATGCAGTACAGGGGACGGTGCGTCGGGCATGGCGAGACCTCCTGTGGGGATGAGATGTTCGGCCGAACGCCGTGCAGACGACGGTAGAAGTGGCGAGACGGGCGTCACAATCCGCGAAGCGAAGGGGAATGTCCGGCAAACGAAGGCTGGCCAAGTCGTAATATTGTATTTTATTATTGTGATTCCAGACACGCCGGAAGGAGAGTGCAGTGTTGTCTCCGGCATCGGCACAGATGGGCGTGCGCGCCTTTCGCACGACGGATCCGGCGGCCGCGCACGACTACGTCTCCACCACGTTCGCCCGCCATGACCTGGATGTCGACGAGACTCACGGGATCGACTTCGTTCTCGAGACGGCCGGCTCCGAGCGGTTGACGGTCGGCCGGATGGCCTACGGGGGCGCGGCCCGGATCGCGGGGCCGCCGATGCGGTCGTGCTATCACGTGAACTTGGCTGTCGCCGGACGCAGCACCGTCGCCCAGCGCGGCGAGCGGAGCTCGTTCGGCGCCGGCCAGGCCGGCGTCGTCTTCGGCCCCGACGCACCGGTGCTGATCCGATGGAGCGCCGATGCCGAGCAGTACCACATCAAATTGCCCCGCGACGCCTTCGAACGGCATGCGGGGCGGCTGCTCGGTTCGCGGGACACCCAGCCGATCCGGTTCGACCTCACCTTCCCGGTCGACGGTCCGGCCGGGCGGGCACTGCTGGCCAGTACCCGCTTCGTCTTCGCGGAACTGGCGCGCGAGGGCGGGGTGTCGACCATGCCGCTCGCGTGCCGGGAACTCGAATCCACGTTGATGACGCAGCTGCTGCTGACCGCGCCGAATCGGCTGACGCCTGGGCTCACCGGTTCGCCGCCGAGTATCGGTTACGCGCGGGTGCGCGAAGCGATCGCCTATATCGAGGCATGTCCCGACGCCGATGTGTCGACCGGTGAGCTCGCCGCCCGGGCCGGTGTCACCGCCCGTGCTCTTCAGTCGGGCTTCCGCGACGTGGTCGGAATGACCCCCAGTGCCTATGTTCGTGCGGTCAGGCTGGACCGGGTCCGCGACGACCTGTCCTCGGGCCACGCCCATTCCGTGAGTGACACCGCCATGCGATGGGGGTTCTTCCACCTCGGCCGCTTTGCCCGGCTGTACCGGGAGCGATTCGGCGAGCGCCCGTCCGAGACGTTCGGCCGCCCGGACTCCGGTCGCTGAACCGACGAGGGCCGGGGCCGAGCGGTCGGAACCCGCCCGGCCCCGGCCCTCGGCCGTCATCTCGCGTTCGGCAGCCAGGTGACCACGTCGGGCCACAGAATGAATCCGACGGCCACGATCACCATGGCGAGAGCGTACGGAGCGGCGCCCCGGAACACTTCGACCGTGTCACGGCCGGTGGCGCGCGCGACGACGAAGACGTTCAAGCCGAGCGGCGGCGATATCAGGCCGATCTCGCCCATGAGGACCACGAAGACGCCGAACCAGATGGCGTCGTAGCCGATCGTTTCCACGAGAGGCAGCACGATCGGGACGGTGATGGCGATGATCGCGATCTGATCCATGAAGAAGCCGAGCACGATGTACATCAGCAGCAGCACGATCATGATCGCGATGGCCGGCAGCGGTAGCCCCTCGACCCAGGACACCATCGACGCCGCCACCTTGGTCTGGGCGAACGCATACCCGAATACGTGCGCGGCGATGACGATGGCGAAGATCATGGCGCTGGACTTGACCGCATCGATCACCGCATCGACGAGTCCGGGCACCGTCAGCTTGCCGCGCACCGCCACCAGCAGGAACGCGACCG
Organism: Nocardia sp. KT25-26; assembly: GCF_056627695.1. Lineage (NCBI taxonomy): Bacteria > Bacillati > Actinomycetota > Actinomycetes > Mycobacteriales > Nocardiaceae > Nocardia > Nocardia sp. KT25-26. The sequence goes on from NZ_CM152813.1 coordinate 2,912,200, forward strand.
CACAACCGATGGCCGCCGATTCGGTGGGCGTGACCACACCGAAGTAGATCAGTCCGACCACCGCCACGAAGACGATCGCGATGGGGAACGCCTCCACGATCGCCTTGATCTTTCCGATCCAGGACGACCGTTCGCCCAGCGGCATGCTCGACCGATCTCGCAGGGCGGGCAGGAACATGGCCACCACCAGTGCCGCCGCGATGATCAGCCCGGGAACGAGGCCGGCGATGATCATGTCTCCGACGCTCGCCTCTGCGGTGACGGCATAGAACACCAGGATCACGCTGGGCGGAATCATCCCGCCGAGCGTGCCGACCGAGGCGACGATCCCGGTCGCGGTCGTCGGTCGGTAGCCCTCGGCGATCATGCGTTTACTGGTCGTCTCGGCGAGTGTCGCCGCAGCGGCCGTCGACGAACCGGAGATTGCGGAGAATCCGACACCCGCTGCGGTGGAAGCTATTCCGGTACCACCCGGGATCCGGCCGAACATGGTCTTGCCGGCATGGAACAGCGAGTCCATCATCCCGGACAGCAGCATCAGATGTGCCATCAGGATGAACAGTGGGATCGCCGACAGGGACAGGGACTGGATCGACCCCATCGGGACTGCTTCCAGTACACCGATTCCGGCGCCGAGCGGCAGTTGCAGCAGCAGGCCGGCCAGTCCGGCGCCGAGAATCGCGAACGACACCGGAACCCGCAGCGCGATCAATGCGATGAGCAGCACCGCCATGACGAGTGCGATCATCGGAAGCCTCCTGCGATATCGGTCCCGGAATCAGCCGGGGCGTCCCCCGATTCGTCCCGGTCACCCGGGTCGTAGTCGGTGGCCGTGACGGTCCACGGTGCGGTGATCTCGCGTCCCAGGTCGATGAGGACGACGACCATGCCCAGCAGCATCGCTACCGGCATGATCGCGCGCATGACCCAGCCGGGAATCAGCAGCTCCGACGATCCGCGCATCGGCCCCTCACCGATACCGATCGCGAATGTCAGGCCCTCGATCCCGGCGATGAACAACGCACCCATGCCGATCAGCAGGACGCCGTAGCCACCGAGCAGCAGCACCTTCCGCCGCCGCACATCGAGCCGGTAGAACAGGCTGGCCACCGCGACATGCGCGCCGCTTCGGTAGGCGGTCACCAGACCGAAGAACGCCACCACGGTCAGCAGGTACATCTCGATGAACGCGACCGACCAGCCGAGGGTGACGGAGAAGAAGGTGCGCAGTGTGACGTCGACCAGGGTGAGCCCGACGATCGCCACGATCGCGACTGCCGCCAGGACGCCGCAGACGGCGGATATGCCGTTCTGAATGCGATCCAGCGTCGGATGTTCCGGCGTCAGATAGCCGAACCTGGTGCGTTGTGCCGTGCCGTGCCGGAACGGGTGGACGATGGCGCCGCTCATTCGGCCACCTCCACGATCCTCGCCTCGATCGCGTCGAGTACTTCACCCGCGTCGAGCCCGGCCGATTCCAGATCACGAACCCACTCGGCCCGGACTCCGTCGAGTGCGGCATCCCAGAGCGGCCTGGTTTCCGGCCCCACCTCGGAGAACCGGATACCGGCTTCGCGCATTGCCCCGGTAGCTTTCGCATCGGCGGCGGCAACGGATTCGCAGGCACCGGTACTCGCGACATCGGCGGCTTCTCGGAGCACCTGCCGCTGCGGCTCCTTGAGTTCGCGCCAGGCATCGTCGTTGATGCTGAACCAGATGCTGCTCGAGCCGAGATTGGCCCGCAGCGAACCGTATCGCAGCACCTCGTCGACGCCGTAGGCGAGGACGGCGTAGCGCGGCAGCAGCGCACCATCGATGGTCCCTCGGGACAGCGCCTCGTACATGTCGCCGATCGGCATGGCCACCGGAGCCACGCCGAGGCCATGGGCGACGCGATCGCCGACACCGCCGGGGGAGCGGATCAGCATGCCCGCCAGGTCATCGGGCCGGGTGGGTGGTGTGCCGGAAGTGAAGATCTCGATGCCGGAGACGGCCGTACCCCACAGCGGTACGACGCCGCGCTGCTCGATCTCCTTGTCGTAGATGATTCCACCGGGCTTCACCAGGGGATCGAGCACGTCGGCGGTGACGCACGGGTCCTCGGTCAGGCCCGGCAGGTCACCGACACCTGTGAGGGGGAGTTCGTCGGCGAGGTACGCGGGCAGTACGAACCCCATATCGACCGCGCGCGTCCGCAGCAGCGTCAGCATCTCCTGCGGTTTCCCCAACTGGCCCGCGCCGTAGTAGTTCACGTTCAGGCCGACCTCGGGTCCGTGCTCTCGGAGATACTCGAGGAACGCCTGCGAGCCGCCCTTACCGACCGGATGTTTGGCGGAGAAGGTGTCCGCCAGGACCAGCGTGACGCTGTCGGGGTCCGATTTCGTGCCGGAACAACCCACAGTTGCCAGCAGGATGGCGGCCAGTGCCGCCACCAGCGGTTTCGTACGCGACATCAGCGCCTGCCTTCGTGTGCAGGGGTTCGGTACAGCGTGCCGGCCCGGTGGTCCGGGGGCGTGATGTGGTCGGAATCCACGTTGATTCTTCTCCTTCTGTGCGGGTTGCCGAGGCGGTCGCCTCTGCGGCGGAGTTCGGGACGGGGGTGGCGCAGTCGGCGGCATGATCAGGGCAGGCACCCTCGTCGGTGACCGACCGGGGCGTGCCGTACACACCGGCAGTGATTGTATATAAAATAGTTTATCAGTTTGTGTGCTGAGTCACTGCCCAGTTCCGCGATGGGTTTCGATCGATCTCGAGTCCGGTCGATCCTCCCCGGCCTCGCGGTCGCATGTCCGGTCGGTACAGCGGCCTTCTCGAGCCTGATCGATGACTGGATGCCGGCAGTGTTGGAGGAGATGGTGGGCGCCGAGGGGGTCATTGCCGGTTGACGATCTTCGTTAGCTGGACGCTTGCCTTTGGTTGCACATTATATATGATGCGTAACACCGTTGGGTGGTGTGGATCACTTCCGGCGGTCTTGTCGGTCGGACGTGCCGACATGGCGATATCAGAGAGTGGGAGAACAGATGAGGGTTCACCAGATGGCCGGGTCCGGCCTCGGTTTCCGGACCGCCGGTGTGGCGGCGGCCGCGGTCGCGGCCGCCGGCTTCTTCGCGCCGGGTGCGGCGAATGCGGATACCTTTGTGCCGTTGCCGGACGGTCACAAGGCGGGTCCGGGTGGCACGATCACCCGGACCGGGGAGAGTGCGCTGATCTCGCCGTCGCTGGCCGCCAATGGCGCGGGCCGGGTCGTATGGGTGTCGGGCCAGGTGGTCGCCGATGTCACCGCCACCCCGGAGGTCGAGGCGGCCGAGCACGTCGGGCCGAGTGGCCGCGACGGTAGCAACAACTCCTCGACGCACGGTGCGTCGCAGGTCAACCACGGATACATCGTCGGTTGCCAGGTCAGCATCGCCGACGACGCGATCTCGGCGGGTGCCTCCGCGGGATTCAGCACGAACGGTGTGGATGCGGGTGGCTCGATCGGGCTGAAACTCGGCCCGGGCGAGGTGAAATGGGTTGCGGTGGAGAAGGTGGATATCGAGAAGCCCGGCCTGTACACGATCGACTACCAGGACATCGAGATGGAGGTCCAGGGTTGTGCGGGCTATGCGCAGGCGCGGGCGTACACGAACCTGGAGATCATCGGCGACCACTACTCGAAGACGACCCTCTACGGGCAGCCGTTCAGCATCGGCTGATGCCGCCGGTCAGATCCAATTCTCCATTCGCTGAAGGCGATTCCACCTCACAGAGGGACTCCATCATGTTCAACCGCAAGAATCTGTCACGCCTGGCCGGGCTCGGCGCCGCGACGGCGGCGGCGGTCGGCCTGTTGTCCACCGGTGCCGCGCATGCCGACACCTTCATTCCGCTGCCGGGTGGCGAACTCACCCGGACCCTGCCCAATGGCACCCAGCTGACCGTCCGCATCGTCGGGGAGTCGGCCACGATCAGCCCGTCCCTGGGCGGCACGCCCCTGCATCGCAACACCTGGGTCACGGGCAGCGCCCAGGTGGACCTGGCGGGTCCCGGTTCCGAGGATGTCAAAACCAAGATCGCCCCCGGGTACATCGTGGGGTGCCAGGTCAACATCGCCGGTGGTGGCGGTGGCGGCACTGTGCAGGGCAGCTCGAGCTGGGACGGGGAGAAGACCTCGGCCGGCGCCGGCGGTAATGCCAACCTCACTCTGGGGCCGGGGCAGACCGCGCGGCACATGATCCTCGATCGCGAGGTTCCGAATGCCTACGGTGAGGAGACCCACTCCAGCAACAACGGTTTCACCGGTGGCTCCGGCAGCGTGTCCTGGGCCGACACCACCATCGCGGTGAACGGTTGCGCCGGGTATGCCCAGGCGCGGTCCTTCGCGATCGTCAAAGTCCGGGGTGATTTCGGGGTCACCGCCGTGACTCTGTGGGGTCAGCCCTTCAGTCTCGGCTGAGCCGGCGACACTCCCTTTCCGGGCGATGTGCCGGGAGGCCGGTGTTCTCCCGGCGTTCCCGGGCGGAGGGACCGTGCCGGACGCGGATCACGCCGCGCTGCGGTCGCTACCGCTCGCCCGGAAAGGAGCGCACGAAGCCGGATAAGTGTCCAGATCATGGACAGTCCGACCACGGCACCGGATCGTACGGTCCGATGATGGCATCTGATTCAATGACGACAGGTGAACCGGGAATGCCGCACCCGGTGATCACTCCCAGGGCGGGCCGGGCACGCCGCAGGGCGGGCTGGATCCTGGCTCTCGCGGCGGCCGTCCTGCCGGGCTTCGCAGTGGCGCAACCGGCAGCCGCGGAACCCGCCGACTACTTCATCTACGCACACGGCTTCCTCAGCAACGGCATCGCCGGGTACAGCGCCTCCGACACCGGGCAGCCGATGCCCATTCCGGGCCGGGTGGATTCGGGCCTGCTGAACTGGCCGCAGGCCGCCACCCCCGACGGTCGATTCCTGTGGGTGGCACCGGGGTCCGAGCAGCGGCTGCGCACCTACGCCATCGGCGCCGAGGGCGAACTGACCCCTGGGCCGTCCATGCCACTGCCCGACGTCCCGGTCGATATCGCTTTCGCGCCGAACGGCAACTATGCGTATGTGGCCGTCGGTCTGGCGAATGCACAGGTGGTGCCGGTGCGGATCGGAAGCGACGGAACGCCGACCCCGAACGGCCCGGCAGTTCCGTTCGGTGAGCCGTTGGACGGCATCTCGTCGATGTCGGTGTCCCCGGACGGCACCAGCCTGTTCGCGGCGTCCCTGCTGCCCCAGCGGCTGCTGCACTTCGACATCCGTGCCGACGGCACGCTGTCCGAGGCCGGACAGCGCCTGGAAACCGGGATGAATCCGATCTTTCCGGTAGCCACTCCGGATGGTCGCGCGGTGTACGTGATCAATGAACTGACCGCCGACCTGTCCGCATTCCATCGGGCCCCCGACGGCACGCTGACCGAGATGGCGGGCTCGCCGTACCCCACCGGCCTGCTGCCGCACGTGCCGAGCATCACCCCCGACGGCCGCTATCTGTATGTGCCGAATATGGGTTCGAGCTTCATCAGCTCCTATCGGATCGAGGCGGACGGTGCGCTGACTGCGCTGCCGAATGTGGATTTCGCCCCGGAGAAGCCGGGCACGTTCGCGGAGTCGTCGGCGATGTCGCCGAGCGGAAAGACCCTGTGGGCGTTGGGTACCGATCCTGCACGCGGCGGTGAGGAGCTCCTGCGCCGCTTCGCGATCGGGCCGGACGGTGTGCTCGACCTGGACGAGTCGACCGCGATCTACACCGGCACGACCGTCGCGGACGGCCGGACCATGACGCTCGTTCCGCGGGGGTAATCAGGAGGACGTTCGAGGGCCCGGCCGGTATCCCGGCCGGGCCCTCGGTGGTTTCGGAGATCATGCGGCTCGTAGCCGATCCCGGTCAGGGCAGGTCCTGATGTCGTCCGTGACTCACGAGTCGGTGATCGTGGCCTCGATGTCCCGCACGGGGGGTGTGCCGGCGCCGACCCTGCGGCTGATGCGCATCAGGGCCACCGCCGTGATCGCCGCGATCGTGAGGGGAACGATGACCGCGAGGTACATTGTCCGCGGCGTCAGCACGCTCAACGCGTACCCGGCGATGATCGGTGACAGAATCGCACCGGCCCGGCCGACACCCATCATGGCGCCGTACCCCTTGGCCCGCGCGAGTACCGGGTAGACCGCATTGGATGTCGCGGTGTATCCGGTGAGCGCGGCGAAGGTCGCGGCACCGAGCACGACCGCCATCGCCAGCGCGACGGGCCCCTGCAACGTCACTGCGAACACCGCGATGGCGGCTGCGGCAATCGCCGCAGTCGCCGCGGCGATGCGGGCGCCGGGGAACCTCAGCCCGACTGCGCCGTAGACGGTTCCGCCGATGACCGCACCCAGTCCGAGCATGATCCCGGCCCGTGCGCCGTTGCCGGTGTCACCGCTGGCATCCGAGATCAGCTGGGGCGTCCACGTCCCGATGAAGTAGTAGGCGGCCGTCAACATCGAGTAGCCACCGGCCAGCAGCAGCGTTCGCACACGCAGCTCCTGACCCAGCAGCCATGTCGTGGACGCGGGAGCCTGCTGCTGCACCCGCTGCGCTTCGGTCCGGCGGACAAGATAGTCGCCGGACTCCCGGAGAAATGCGGCGGTGATCACCAGCGACACCCCGCCGAGTGCCGCGCCGATCCAGAACATTCCCTGCCAGGCGCCGCCGACCCAGGCGGCGAGTCCGGCGCCGGCGAAGCCCGCGAGCATGGTGCCGATCGGGTACCCGATCATCACGATGCCCAAGGCGACACTGCGGCGGTTCTCCGGGGCGCTCTCCTGGCCCAACACGATGATCACCACGCTGATCGTGCCGATCGCAATACCGGTGACGAAGCGCGTGAACAGCAGCGATTCGAAGTTCGTGGACAGTGCCGAGGCTGCCAGCCCTACCGTGTTTACCGACAGGCCGACCAGCAGAATGCGCCGCCGCCCGTAGACATCGGCGAAGCGGGCGAGGCCGATCGCACCGACCGCCATACCGGCCAGTGCGGCGCTCACCAGGTAGCCCTTCTGGGCGTTCGACGCGAACCCCTCCGGTAGATGTGGCATCGCGAAGCCCATGACCAGGATGTCGTAGCCGTCCAGCATGTTCAGGAAGGCGCAGAACAGGACCACAGCGATCTGGGCGGGGCGCATACCGATTCTGGTGGCCCATGTCGTCGGTGAATTCATCGGATCTCTCTTGCTCGGGTGAAGGGCGCGCTCCCCGGGACCCGCTGCGGGCGGGTTCACGTCGGGTTCGAAGGGGAGTGGCGGTTCGGGACGGACAGCCCGGTCACTCGAAGGGTGACCGTGTGGGCGTGTTCCTACGCCGATGAGGGCGTGACGCCGGGCGCTTGCGGCTACTGCATCGGCCGCTGATCCGATCGTAACGACGCATAATATTTAATGCGTGAAAATGGGTGAATTGCTTCTTTCGAGCGCGCTCAGGAATCGGCGGTGAGCCCGAGCGTGTCTTCGCCTCCCGTGGCGGCCCCGGCGAGCAGGTGCTCGACGAACAACTTGGTGGCGGGACTGTATTCGCGCCCGCGCGGGGTGGCCAGGTGGATGCGGCGCTCGGCCCATGGCTCGTCGAGGTCGAGTACCGCCACTCGGCCCGACCACTCGTACCCGACCAGGCATTCGGGCTGCACGGTGACGCCGAGCCCGGCGTGTACGAGACTGATCGCCGTGCCGCCGCTGCGCAGCACGTGGACGGGTTCGTACTCTTCGCCGGCCCGCTGGGCGGCAGCGCGCAGCGCGCCGACGAGTGCCCGCGGCGCGATGAGTTTCTCCGGGAGCAGATCCCGGATGGTGGCCGCGTCCCGCTCGGCCAGCGGGTGGCCGAGCGGGGTCACCACCACCAGCCGGTCACGGCGATACGGGGTGACGTCGACACCGTCGAGGTCCAGGCCGTAGGCGGAGGCGAAGACGCCGAGATCGGCTTCGCCGCGGGCGACCTCCGGCACGATGTCGGAGTTTTCCACCTCGTGCACGATCAGGTCCACCAGCGGGTACTCGCGGTTGAACTCGCCGAGTTCGCGGGCGAGGAAGGGCACGATCACCGAGCGGGCCGATACGACCCGGAGCTCGCCCTGCACGCCCTCGGTGAGTGAGGTGAACTCCGATCGCATGTCGTCGAGGCTGTCGAAGATCCGGCGCGCGTGCCGAGCCAGGATCGCGCCGGCGGGGCTGGGGGCAACACCCTTCGGGGTGCGGACGAGCAATTCGACACCGGCGATGTTCTCCAGCACCTGGATGCGTTTCGTGGCGGTGGACGCGGCGATGTTCTCTCGGATCGCGGCCAGTCCGATCTGCCCCTCGTCGATCGCCGAAAGGAAAAGCCGCAGCGTGAACAGGTCGATCTGGCGGATCAGGTGCAGGCGGTTGAATGCGGTCATCTCACCTTCGCGATCGTGCGGCGGCCGGTGACCCACATCATACCGCAGAATATATTGTGCATGGACGTTGAGGTGGGTTCGGGTCGGTCAGGAGTCGACGCGTTCGACCAGGGCGACCTTCACGTGGTCGGGTCGTTTCAGTGTGCCGTCGGGAACCAGGTCGACGATCGTCTTGACATTGAGCGCCGAACGCACTCGATGTTCGATCGTGGTGCGCAGCTCGGCACGCTCCTGGTCGCTCAAATGTCGGCCGTATTCCACCACGAGCGGGAGCGGCTTCTGCGTGGAGTGTCCCTCGAAGTCCGCGCGGATCCGCATCTCGCCGGTCGTCGCAGGGGCGAGTTCGGTGACGAGCTCCTTCACCGCCGAGGGGAACAGGTTGATTCCGCGCACGATCAGCATGTCGTCGGTTCGGCCCACACAGCACACCTTGTATCCGGTCCGGCCGCAGGCGCAGTCGGTGCCGGTGACCACCACGTGGTCGCGCGTCCGGAAGCGCAGCAGTGGTGAGGCCTGCCGGCGCAGGGCGGTGTAGACGAGCTCGCCTTGGGCGCCGGCGACCGGATCGACCTGCTCGCCGGTCTCGGGGTCGATCAACTCGGCGACCATCAGATCGGGCGAGAGGAAGTGCATGCCCTCGCCTGCTTCGCACTCGCCCCAGTAGGTGCAGGCGATGTCGGTGCCGCCCAGCATCTCCCGGGACGTGGCGCCCCAGAGTGTTTCGAGCTTCTCGCGGACGGCGGGCAGTCCGCCGCCGGGCTCACCGCCGACGCTGATCGAGCGCACGCCCAGCTCGTCGGCGGTACGGCCGACGATCTGCGGCGCCTGCTCGGCGAGGTGGATCAGGAAGTACGGTGTGCCGACGAGGCCCTCGGGGCGCTGATCGGCCTGAACCCGCAGCAGCCGCTCGGCACCGGCTTCGGCGCCGATGGGGATGTCGACCACGCCCATGTACTGCAGGATCTGGATGATCGGCAGGCCGCCGACGAAACCCTTGCTCATGCCGAAGCCGTGCAGCACCCGGTCACCCGGCCGGAATCCATTGGCGTACAGCGCTCGGGCGCCGAGTTCGCACCAGGTACGGATATCGGGTTCGGTCAACCCGACATAGGACGGCGAGCCGGTCGTTCCCGAGGACGCCTGCACCTGGACGATATCGGCGCGCTCGGCGGCGACGTGCGCGCCCAGCGGAGGGTGGGCGGCCAGGCTGTCGCGCAGCTCCTGCTTCTCGGTGAACGGCAGGCCCGCGAGGTCGGCGACCGTGGTGACCGCATCGACGTCGACGCCGTGTTCGGCGAACTTGCTTCGATAGAAGGCGCTGCTGTCGGCCAGGTAGGCGAGCTGCTCCCGCAGCCGTTCATCCTGCACGCGGCGGGCCTGCACGGCCGGCAGCGACTCGACTGCGCTCCAGTGCCGCGCCGAGAACGGAATATTTCGCATCATCACTCCTGAATGGCCGATTCGCCGTCACCGGAGCAATCTCGATGTCCGGCGGAATTATCTCGACCATAGATCGGCCGCTTCGATGATTCAATTCGCAATCGGTGAATCGGTGCTTCACTATCGATCACTTGATATCCGTCCTGTGGTGCGGCAATCTCGAAATGTCGCCGGTTCTCCCGTCCCGGCGACCCGGTATCGCACCAGGTCACCATCGTGTTCTGCCCGGCATGGCACACGCGGTGACCGGGCGTACCGGCCCGGCCCGGCCCCTGCCGTCCGCCGAGTATCGCGAAGAATCAATCAATGGAGTACACGCATGAATTCCAATTTTCTGGACGAGTCGCAGGCGGCCTGGCTCGACGTCGTGAACAAATTCATGGACGAGGAGATCACCGTCGAGTACGTCCGGCACTGCGATATGAACCGGGAATACCCGTACGAGGCATACGAGAAGATCGCCGCGCAGGGCTGGCTGGGTATCCTCATCGACGAAGCCGACGGCGGCTCGGGCGGTGACATCTTCGACTACTCGCTGATGGCCGAGGGCCTGGGCAAATTCGGTTTCGACTTCGCCTGCTCGGTGCTGGTGCCCACCTTCACCGCCATGAACATCCTGAAGTACGGCACCGACGCGCAGAAGGCGCGCTACGTCAAGGCGTTCATCGACGGTTCGATCCGGTTCTCGGTGTCGATCTCCGAGCCCGACGCCGGTTCCGACGCCTCCAACACCAAGACCCGTGCCCGCCGCGACGAGAACGGTGACTGGGTCGTTTCGGGGCAGAAGCTGTGGTGCTCGGGCGCCGCCGCGAAGGACACCGTCATCGCCATGCTGGTACGCACCGACACCGAGGACAAGCACGGTGGCCTGTCGGTGCTGTTGATTCCCAACGACACCCCGGGCCTGGACATCCGCAAGCTGCCGACCCTGTCGCGGCATGCCACGGGCACCACCGAGATCTTCCTCGACGAGGTCCGGGTGCCCGCCGACGCGCTGCTGGGCGAGGTCGGTCAGGGCTGGCAGATCATCACCGAGCACCTGGAACTGGAGCGCTGTGCGGTCGCGGCGGCCTACGTCGGCAATGCCCAGCAGGCGGTGCACGCGGCCAACAAATATGCACACGAGCGCGTCCAGTTCGGCAAGCCGATCTACGAGTTCCAGGTGCTCAAGCACATGCTGGCCGAGAACCAGACCCGCGTGGATGCGGCCCGGCTGCTCTGCTATCGCGCGGCGAAGATGAAGGCCGCCGGCCTTCCTGCCCCGCGTGAGACCTCCATGGCGAAGCTGTCCGGCTCGGAGACCCTGAAGCAGTGCGCCCTCGACGGGATGCAGATTCTCGGTGGCTACGCCAACCTGCCCGAGGCCGATATGGAGCGCTACCTGCGTGAGAGCGTGCAGTCCACCATCGGCGGTGGCACCTCGCAGATCCAGCGCACCATCATCGCGAAGTCGATGCGCCTGCCGTCCGGCGCGTGATCCGCAATTCCGCACGAGTTTCCAGGAGGACCACCGATGGCCACCATCAACAACCGCATCGATATGCCGCTCGACGAAATCGAGGTCGGCACGGTATTCCGCTCCGGCGGGCGCACCATCACCGAAGCCGACGTGGTGAACTACTGCGCGCTGACCGGTAACTGGATCGAGATCCACTCCAATATCCACTACGCCGCGCAGACCCGCTTCGGCGAGCGCCTGGTACAGGGCTCGCTGACCTACTCCCTGATGACCGGCCTGATCCAGTTCGGGCCGTCCATCCAGGCGAACTACGGTATCGACAACCTGCGCTACCTGAAGCCGGTACTGATCAACGACACCATCTACGTCACCGCCGAGGTGATCGGCAAAAAGGACAAGGACGAGAAGTTCGGCGTCGTCACCTTCCTGATGAAGGCGCTCAACCAGCACGGTGACGTGGTGCAGCGCAGCGAGTGGAGCCTGCTCATGCTGCGCAAACGCGCGGACCTGGACGAACTCGTCGGCGCCTCGCTGCCGACCGAAAAGGTGCGGGGCTGAAACCATGAGCGCACAACCCGTCGCCGCGATCGTCGGCATGGGCGATGCCTATGCCACGCGCGACAATCGCAAGGATCCCCTGCAGCTGGCGGCCGAAGCCACGGTGGCCGCACTGGCCGACGCGGGGATCACGAAGAACCAGGTGGACGCGCTGTTCACCGGTCGTTCCCCGTGGGCCGACAAGCGTTCGCAGTGGAGCAATATCTTCGCCTCGCATATGCAGATGCCGCTGGCGTTCACCAGTGAGCTCACCCTGCACGGCGCCGGCCTCACCGCCACGCTCGCGCAGGCGTCACAGATGATCGCCGCGGGCACTGCCGAGTACGTGCTCTGCCTGCAGAGCGATGCGACGGAGTTGTTCGTGGATGCCGTGGCCATGGGTGCCGAGGCCGATGCGGATCCGCAGTACGAGGTGATCTACGGACCCACGATCCCGTCCCTCTACGCCCAGGCCGCCCGCCGGTACTTCCACGAATTCGGCATCACCGAAGCCGATCTGGCCGAGGTCGCCGTCGCCAATCAGCGCTGGGGTGCCCGTCATCCGCACGCGGCCAAGGCCAAGCACGGCGAGATCGATGTCGCCACCGTGCTCGCCTCGCCGTACGTGGCGACGCCGCTGCGCCGGTGGATGTGTTCGACCTGGGGTGGTGGCACCGGCGGCGCGCTGGTCGTCACCGCGCCCGACAATGTGCGTCCCCATCAGCAGCCGGTCTACCTGCACGGGTACGGATCGGCCACCACGCACGAGTACCTGTCGGACCGGATGAACATGCGCACATGCAAGTTCGCCGACTTCGGCACCCTGCCCAACCTGACCCATACCGCCACCATCGAAGCGGCCAGGCAGGCCTATGCGATGGCCGGACTCGGCCCCTCCGATATCGACATGATCCAGATGTCGGTGAACTTCGCGCACATGGGCCCGATCGTCATGGAGGACTTGGGCTTCGCGAAGAAGGGCCGGGGCATCGACGTCTATCGCGAGGGCCGCACCGGCACCGACGGCGACCTACCGACCGACACCAACGGCGGCTGGCTGTCCTTCGGCCAGCCCGGCATCTCCTGCAACATGGACACCCTCATCGAGACCGTGCGCCAGCTGCGCGGGCAGGCGCTGGGGCTGGTGCCCACCCACAAGCCGGAGACCGCGCTGGTCCAAGGGGCGGGCGGCATGCTGGCGGCGGGCAGCGTCCTGGTACTGGCGGCCTGAGCGGAATCGGAGACGAACATGAGCGAGACCACACCCAACGACTGGCCGCAGCCGTACCGGTTGCTCGATGCCGCACCCTACTGGGCGGCGCTGGACGAGCAGCGCCTGACCTTTCAACGCTGCGCCGACTGTGCCGAAGCCGTCTGGCCCGCGCATTCGTATTGCCCCTACTGTGCATCGTCCGCACTGAACTGGGCGGAGTCGACCGGGCGCGGCACGGTCTACTCCTTCAGCACGGTGATGCGTGGCCCGACGCCGGTATGGGCGTCGATCACGCCCTACACGGTCGGGTTCGTGCAGATGGCCGAGGGCTACATGCTCTTCGCCCAGATCGAAGGTGACCCCGAGGTCATCGCGATCGATCAGGACGTCACCGTCCGGTTCGTCGAACGCGGTGCTCAGACCATCCCCGTCTTCACCGCCGCGAAGCCCGGATAGAGGTACGTCATGAACCAGCAGAGCGAACTTCCGCTGTCCGGAATCGTCGTGGTCGAACTCGGCGACAGCGCCTCGGCGCCGTTCACCGGCAAGATCCTGGCCGAACTCGGGGCCGAGGTATGGAAAGTCGAACGACCGACCGGTGATTCATCGCGCGGGTGGGGTCCGAGCATGTGGAAAGGCAGCGGCGCGGCGTTCCACGCGCTCAACCGCGGCAAACAGTCCATCAGTCTCGACATCAAGGACCGCGAACAGCTCGCGCTGCTGCACCAATTGATCGCCGAACGCGCCGACGTGTTCCTGCACAATCTGCGACCAGGCTCCGCCGCGAAGTATGGTCTGGACGCCGAAAGCCTCCGGGTCACCAAACCCGAACTCGTGCATTGCGAGGTCGGCGCGTTCGGGCACGACGGGCCGATGAACAGCCTGCCCGGCTACGACCCGCTGATGCAGGCGTTCTCCGGCATCATGAGCATCACCGGCGAACACGCCGGCCCACCGGTCCGCGCGGGAGTGTCGATCATCGACTTCGGCACCGGAATGTGGGCGGCCATCGGCATCCTCGCCGCACTCCATCGGCGCCGATCCAAACTGGACGGTGCCGCGGTGAACGCCTCGCTGCTGGAAACGGCGATCGCATGGATGTCGATCGGCGTCGCGGGCTACCACGCCGACGGCGCCCCCGGTGAACGCCACGGCTCAGGTGTCGCGTTCATCGTCCCGCACCGCGCCTACTCGGCCGCCGACGGTGATCTGATCATCAGCTGCGGCAACGACGGGCTGTTCGCTCGCCTGAGCCAGGCGCTGGACCGACCCGAATGGGCGAGCGACGACCGGTTCGCGACGAACACCGCTCGGCTGGCCAACCGCGCCGAGATCGACCGCTCGATCGGAGACCGGCTGGCGGAGCACTCGCGCGAGCACTGGCAGAAACGGTTGCAGGACTTCGGTGTTCCCGTGGCGCCCGTGCAGACGACGGCCGAGATGGTGGCCCACGAGCAGACCAAGGCGCTCGGCATCATCGGTGCGCCCACCGGGGACGAGATCGGGGTCGTCGGACTGCCGCTGTCCTTCGACGGCAAACGACCACCCCCCTTGCCTGCCGCGCAGGATGTCGGCGGCGCCGACGAGCGGTTGCGCGGTGTTCTCGGACAGCGACGTGGCACCGACGGTAACAGCGATGGCTGACGGCAGTGGCCCGCTGACGGGCATCCGCATCGTCGAACTCGGCGGGGTCGGACCGACACCCTTCGCCGCGATGCTGCTGTCGGACCTGGGCGCCGATGTCATCCGGTTGGACCGGCCGCCGGGTTACGACGGCGGCGCATCGGTAGACGCGAAGTTCAACCTGCTCAATCGGGGCAGGCGCAGCGCCGTGTTCGATCTGAAGAAGCCCGCTGCGGTCGAGGCCGTGTTGCGGCTCGTCGGCGAGGCTCATGTGGTGCTCGAGGGGTTTCGGCCCGGGGTCGCGGAGAAACTCGGCCTCGGCCCCGAGGAATGTATGGCTGTGAATCCGGCGCTGGTGTATGGCCGGATGACCGGGTGGGGCCAGCACGGGCCGCTCGCGCGTGACCCCGGACACGACCTCAACTACATCTCGTTGACCGGGGTGCTGCATTCGGTGGGCCGCGCGGGTGAACCGCCCGTCATCCCGCTCAACCTGGCGGGTGACTTCGGCGGTGGATCGCTGTACCTGGCGCTGGGGGTGGTCTCCGCTCTGCTGGAGAGTCGTTCGTCGGGCCGGGGGCAGGTCGTCGACGCTGCCATGGTCGACGGCTCGGCATCGCTCATGACGCTGTTCTACGGCCTGTTCGCCGCGGGTTACTGGAGTGACGAGCGCGGCGTGAACCGGCTCGACTCGGGCGCACCCTGGTACAACGTCTACGAAACCGTCGATGGCGGATGGATCAGTGTGGGCGCCAACGAATCCCGCTTCTGGCGCAATCTGCTGCGGGTCATGGGTATCGACGAAGCGGAGCTGCCCGGCCAGCACGACAAATCGCACTGGCCCGCGATGCGGGAAAGGTTCGCTGCCGTGTTCCGCACCAGGACCCGCGACGAATGGTGTGCTCTCGCAGCCGGCCAGGAGGCCTGCCTGACTCCGGTGCTCTCGCTCACCGAGGCACCGAGCAACCCACACCTGCGGGCGCGCGGCACCTTCGTCGATGTCGAGGGAGTCGTCCAGCCCGCTCCCGCGCCACGCTTCAGCCGTACCCCCGGTGCGATCCAGCGACCGCCGGCCGAACCCGGTGAGCACACCGATGGGGTACTGAGCGACTGGGGATTCACCCCGGCCGAAATCACCACCCTGCGAGAACGGGGCGCGATCGGCTGACTGCAGCGTGCCGAAACGACAAGGGCTGGGCGGATTTCCGCCCAGTCCTCGTGCTGCGTGACTTGGACGTCACCGACGACTAGGCCTACGCCGAGGCGGCGGTCGCAGGCACCTTCGGCCCCCGCACCCAGGTGCCCGATGTGGCTGGGGAGTACTTCCAATTCGGGCAGACCCCGGTGAGGAGCACTCGCCGAGACGCGACCTGGCGGTATCTGACCAATGGCGGCGGCTGGGGTGACCCACTCGACCTCGACCCGGAGCGAGTCGAGCTCGACGTTCGCGACGGCTACACGACCATCGATGGCGCCGAACGCGAGTTCGGTGTCGTGATCACGGGCGATCCACACTGGGACCCGGAAAGCCTGCGGGTCGACGTGGCGGCGACCGAGGCGCGGCGCGCGGCGGCCCGCGTGTCGAGGTGAGCTGAATCGACGAATGCCCGGCCGGATCATCCGGCCGGGCATGGGGCCGATGTAAACCGGCGTTGATTCCTGCCAGGGCCCGCGCTCGTTCCATCCCTACACTCACTCGGTCACCGACGCCGATCGGGCGCGCAGTGTCTCCGGCGTGTACGCCGCACCCGCCGCCACCAAGTGCTCGATCTCGTCGTTGCCGAACCCATACTCGCTCAGGACCTGTACCGAGTGCTCTCCGAGCCTCGGTGCGGGGTAACGCAATTCGGGGGCGTCATCGCTCCACCGCTGCGGGATTCCCAATGATCGCAGGAGGCCCTCGGTCGGGTGCTCCTCCTCGATGAAGAACCCGACGTCATTCATGTGCGGATCGTCGAGGAGGGTTTCGGGGGTGTTCATCTCGATGGCGGGGATGTCGGCTTCGGCGAGGATCTGTACCCACTCGGCCGTCGTCTTCGTTTCGAGTACTTCGGCGAGGAAGCGGTAGAGCAGCCCGATGTTCTCGGTGCGGCCACCGATATCGGCGAAACGGGGGTCCTGGGCCATCTCGGGCCTGCCGGCCAGGACGAAGAATCGGTGCCAGTGCTTGTCGTTGTAGACGTTGACGCCGAGGTAGCCGTCGAGGGTGCGGTACGGGCGGCGGTCGGCGTTCATCATCCGGGCGTAACCGGAGGTGCCGATCGACGGGATGAAGGTGTGACCGTAGAGGTGGTCACCCATGGCGAACTGGGCGAATGTCTCGAACATCGGGACCTGCACCTCCTGGCCGCGTCCCGAGCGTTCGCGGCGGTAGAGGGCGGTGGTGATGGCGTTGGCCGCGGCCATGCCGACGACGCGGTCGGCGATCGCGGTGGCGATATAGGTCGGCTCACCGGTTTTGCGGCTCTGCAGGACCGGCATGCCGGCGGCGGCCTGGATCAGGTCGTCGTAGGCGGGCCGGTCCGCGTAGGGGCCGTTCTGTCCGAAACCGAAAGCGCCGCAATAGATCAGGTGTGGATTGCGCTCACGGACCTGCTCGTAGGCCAAGCCGAGGCGTGCCATCGACTTCGGCCGCAGACTGTAGAGCAGCACATCCGCCGAGGCCGACATACGGTGGAGTGCGGCGTTGCCGTCGGCGGACTTGAGATCGAGCACAACGCTGCGCTTGTTGCGATTGAGATGCAAGAAGATCGCGCCCATACCGGGATTGCGGCGTGGACCGACACCACGGGTGGTGTCGCCGGCCGTCGACTCGATCTTCACGACATCGGCGCCCATGTCGGCCAGCAGCAAGGTCGCGAACGGGCCCATGAAGTTCGAGGTGAGGTCGAGGATGCGCACGCCGTCGAGCGGTCCGGTCATGTTCGTCTCTTTTCGTGATGGGGGAACACGGCCGGGGCAGCTCACCGGCAGCGATCGTGAATCGTGCCGGGAGAACCCGAGGCCCGGTCACCGGTTGTCCTCATCGTAGGTCGCTGAACTGCTCGAACCCAGTGACATGTTCCGAAGCGGGAATTCGCGATGGTCGAATCGCCGGGCGACAGGGGCTATTACTGGGCCGAGGGTTATTGGGAAGAATCTTTCCCGTTGTCGGCCGATTCTGCCGGAGAGAACGCCATCACATCGGCTTCGAGCCGGAACAGATCATCGAAAGGATCGTGCCCGATGCGCACAAGCGTCACCTTCCCGAGCAATGGCCTGCGCCTGGCGGGCATCCTGTTTCACCCCCGACAACCGCGCCGGCGAGCGCCTGCCCGCCGTGGTGGTGTCGCACCCCGGCGGCGGTGTCAAGGAGCAGACCGCCAGCGTCTACGCGCAGCGCCTGGCCGACAAGGGCTACGCCGCGCTCGTGTTCGACGCCGCCTATACCGCATCGCCCAGTTCGACGCCTACGCCAAGATCGCCATGATCTCGCCGCGTCCGCTGCTGATGATCGTCGGCTCCCAGGCCGACACCGCCTACTTCAGCGAGGAGGTCATCGCCGAGGCCGCCGAGCCGAAGGAACTGTTCGTGGTCGACGGCGCCAGCCACATCGACCTCTACGACCTGGACCGGTACGTCACCCCCGCCGTGGGAAAAGCTCGACGAGTTCTTCGGTAAGGGTCTGGCCGGCTGATCCCGGTCACCGTTCACACAGACGTCTGCCCTGCACGGGCAATCCCCGGTGCGGGGCAGACGTGTGTTAATCGATCAGGGTGTCTTCACCAGGATCGGTCCGTCACCGAAGATGGTTCCGGTATCGACGGACGGCAGCGCGGAGCGGCTCAAAGTGCCGTCGCCGTTGACGTCGAAGACATGGATCTTCGTCGTCACCGTCGCGGGTAGACAGTCGGCGACGTAGAGGTGGCGCTCGTCGTCGCTGAGTTTCACCAACCCGGGGAAGGACCCCGCAGGCGCCCTGAACGGTGAGCCGGGGAGCGGTGTCAGTGCCCCGTCGGAACCGATCGAGAAGCCGGCAACCGCCCCGCCGGCGACCTCGGGAACGTAGACGAAGCGGCCATCGGAAGTCACCTCGGCCGCGTGCGGCATTCCGCCGGTGGGATAGGGCGAACCGGGGGTGGGTGTCAGTCGGCCGTCGTCACCGATGACGAAACCCGAGACATTGCTGCCTTGCTCGTTGCTCACGTACATGAACCGGCCGTCGGGGGAGTAGCCCGGATTGACCGGCAGTCTCCCGCCGGACACCGGGGCACCGAGGGCGGTCAGCTCACCGTCGGGACCGATGGCGTAACTGTGGATCTTCGCATCTGCAGCGCTGGTGAAGTGCAGGTAGCGACCGTGCGGGTCGACGGTGACCATCGGGAACACGGCGAATCCGTCGACTGTGATCTCGCGCTGGAAGGTCAGTGCGCCGGCGGACGAGACCGCGTATGTGCTGAGCCGCCCGGGAGACCCGCCCGCACCGATGAACAGGAATCGTCCGTCGGGCGTCACAATCGATGTCACCACGGGGCCACCGCTGAACGAGACCTCGCCGCCCGGGATCGGATGTGCCGTGCCGTTGTTGTCGAGGTGATAGCCGGTGACGCGTTGCGCACCCACCTGGGTGACGTAGACATTGCGGCTGTCCGGTGCCGCGGCCACCGACAGGACCCCCGGCCCCGCGCCGAATGGTGAGGCACCGACGGGGGACAATCCGCCGTTGTCGGCGATGCGCATGACCGCGACATTGCCGGTCGCGGTGCCGCCCATCAGCAGGAACTCGGAGTCCTGGCCGGGCGCCGCGGCTGCGGCGCCTGCCGCCCAACCGGCGCCGAGGAGTAGTGCCGCCAGCGCGGCGGCCGGTCTCCGGAACATCCTGGCGCGAAAGCCCGCACGGGGTCCTACGAATGTCGTCACCGTTCTCGTCAGACGCCCAGGAAATCGTGGTAGCGGAAGGTGATTTCGCCGTCGAGCATCTCGAGGAGTTCGGCGATCACACCGGACTCGTGGCGCCACGCGAGGTAGGCCTCGAAATCCGAACGCTTGTCCCACTTCTCGACGAACAGGATGCGGGTGGGCTCATCCTGATTCCGCGCGACCTCGACGCTGATGTTGCCGGGGAAGCTGCGGGTGCCCGGCAGGTTCTTGACGAACCACTCGCGCAGATCATCGAACCGGCCCTCTCGGGCCGACATGTCGATTGTCACCTGAATAGCCATGGAATTCGGACTCCTGTCAAGGAATGGGATTGTTCGGCGGAATTCGGCAGCAGCGAACGAGACGACCGTAACCTACATCACATCCGATGCCAATTGACGTTTCGGAAATCGGTGATTCGAGTCGGGTGAAGAGTGTGCGCGCCCAAGGTTTCGGAGTGGGCGAAGCCGGCCCGACACCGGAAACCGGGCCGCCGATCGGCACCGGGCTACTGTTTCCGCGGCATCGATGCTGGTAGCCGGTCGATAGCAGTTCGCGCGCAGTGAGTGTCCAAGAATCTGGACACTCATGTGATCTGCATTTACCTACGGTCGAACAGTGCCGCTACGCATCGGCAACATTTGCTCGGCGGACGACCGAACCATTCACACATTCCCGCCCGGCCGGATATTCCGGCAACTCGATATATAAGGTGAGAAATGACTGCCACCCTCCCCGAAACCGCGGCTGTCGACCGTGACGGTGTGCCGCACTACCGGCTGTTCATCGATGGTGCGTGGGTCGATACCGACACCACGATTCCGGTGATCGACCCGGCCACCGAAGAGGTCGTGGTCACCGTCGCGCAGGCCGACACCAGCCACGTCGACGCGGCGGTCGCCGCCGCCAAGCGGACCCACGAGTCCGGTGTCTGGCGCAACACTCTGCCCGCCGAGCGGGCCGCCGTGATCGACCGCGTGATCGCCGCACTGAGCGGCAAGATGGATGAGCTCGCGGTTCTGAGCGCCAGGGAGACCGGCATGCCGGTGCGGCTGGCCGGCGCCATCGGTGTCGGCTTCCCACTGATGCACCTGGGTCACTACGCGGAATTGACCCGCACCTACGAATGGGAACGCTCGGGACCTGTTGCCGGACAAGTGCTTTCGGCGAGCTTCATTCGCAAGGAGCCGGTCGGTGTGTGCGCGGGTATCGTGCCGTGGAACTTCCCGGCGGTCATCGCCGTGTGGAAGTCCATTCCGGCCCTGGCCGCGGGCAATACCGTGGTCCTCAAGACCGACGAGAAGACTCCGATCTTCGCCCTCGAGCTTGCCCAGCTGCTGAAGGAAGCCGGATTGCCCGACGGCGCGCTCAACATCGTCGTCGGTGACGGCCCGACCGTCGGCGCCCACCTGGTGAAGCACCCCGACGTGCGGCTGGTGTCGTTCACCGGCTCCACCGCCACCGGCCGTCAGGTGATGGCCGACGCCTCGGGCACCGTCAAGCGCGTGCTGCTCGAGCTCGGTGGCAAGGGCCCCAACGTCGTGCTCGACGACGCCGATCTGACTGCGGCGGTGGACGGTTCGATCTATGCCTTCCTGCTGCACGCGGGTCAGGCGTGTGAGTCCGGCACCAGGCTGCTACTGCCCGCGTCGATCCACGACGAGTTCGTCGCGCGCCTGGTGGAGCGGCTGAAGACACTGAAGATCGGGTCACCGCTGGATCCGGCCACCGACATCGGCGCGGTGATGAACAAGACCCAGCACGAGCGGATCCTCGGCTACATCGAGAAGGGCAAGGCCGAGGGCGCCACCATCGTCGCCGGGGGCGGCGTGCCGACCGGCGCAGGTTTCGAGAAGGGCTTCTGGGTCGAGCCGACGGTGTTCACCGGCGTCACCAACGACATGACCATCGCCCGCGAAGAGATCTTCGGCCCCGTGCTCTCGGTGCTGAAGTACGAGTCGGAGGACGAGGCGATCAAGATCGCCAACGACACCGAGTACGGCTTGGCCGCCGCCGTGTGGAGCCGCGACAACCAGCGCGCGCTCGAGGTCGCCCGTCGGATCGAGGCCGGTTCGGTGTGGATCAACGACTACCACAACATCTCCCAGTACCTGCCGTTCGGCGGCTTCAAGCAGTCCGGGACCGGCCGTGAGCTCGGTCCGGACGCACTCGACGAGTTCACCCAGGACAAGGGCATCACCCTCGACCTGTCCGGGGACGTCAGCCGGCGCGCCTACGGCCTGGTGCTCGGCACCCCGCCCTCGGCCGAGTAGCTGTACCCGCAGAACCCGCGCGCCCGGACATCGGGCTCGTATTCGAAAGATCCAACGGAGAATCTCATGATCAAAGGTCACTTCACCGATTCCGTGCTGATCGTGCGCGATCTCGGAGGCTATCCGGTCGGGCTGGTCACCGGTGAGCCGAATGCGGTGCAGAGTCCGCCGCCGGGCACGAAGATCCCGGATTCGGCTCCCTGCGTCCACGCGCACGCATGAACTCGCGGATGGAAGCGGAGACTGCCGTACGGCCCGCCTTCGGCTCCAGTGCGCCCGTCGGTCGCCTGCTCATCGACGGTGAGTGGGTGCCCGCCGCCACTGGCGCGACATTCGATGTCGTCGATCCGGGCACCGAAGTGGTGGTCGGTCAGGTCGCCGAGGCGTCCGCGACCGATATCGATGCCGCGGTGCACGCGGGGCGGCGTGCGTTCGACGAAGAGCGCTGGTTGCGCTTGTCGTCGGCGCAGCGCGGTGTGGTGTTGTGGCGGGCCGCCGATCTGATCGAGGCCAGGTCTGCGGAGCTGGCCCGGCTGGAGAGCCTGGACGTCGGAGTTCCTGTCTCGCAGGCGAAGCTGATGGTCGCCGAGGCCGTCAACCAGTTCCGCTATTACGCGGGCTGGGCCGACAAGATCCAGGGCACGACCGTCGATATCGGCCCCGCCGAGCGCCGCATGCACGGCGCCACCTACCGGGAGCCGGTCGGGGTGGTCGCGATGATCGTGCCCTGGAACGCGCCGCTGATCGCCGTGTCGATGAAGCTGGCCCCCGCGCTGGCTGCCGGGTGCACATGCGTGCTGAAGCCGTCGGAGGAAGCGCCGTTGTCGGCACTGGCGCTGGGGCGGATCCTGCTGGAGGCGGGTGTCCCCGCCGGCGTGGTCAATATCGTCACCGGCTTCGGGGTGGCGGGTGCTGCGATGGCCGAACATCCCGGTGTCGACAAGATCAGCTTCACGGGGTCCACCGAGGTGGGGCGCAAGATCGTCGCGGCGGCCACCGGCAACATGAAGAAGGTGTCGCTGGAACTCGGTGGCAAGTCGCCGGTGATCGTGCTTCCCGATGCCG
Source organism: Nocardia sp. KT25-26 (assembly GCF_056627695.1). Taxonomy (NCBI): domain Bacteria; kingdom Bacillati; phylum Actinomycetota; class Actinomycetes; order Mycobacteriales; family Nocardiaceae; genus Nocardia; species Nocardia sp. KT25-26. The sequence goes on from NZ_CM152813.1 coordinate 2,935,135, forward strand.
ACCTGACTGCCGCCGCAGCAGGTATCGCGCTCGGCGTGTTCTGGAACTCCGGACAGATCTGTACGTCGGGTACCAGGCTCTTCGCGCACGCCGACATCTACGAGGAACTGATCGAGGGGATCGCCGAACAGAGCCGCGCCATGAAGATGGGCTACGGCACCGACCCGGATGTGGTTCTGGGACCGCTGATTTCCCGACGACAGCTCGACTGCGTCGCGGGCTATGTCGACGGCGGAATCACCGCGGGCGCCCGGGTGATCACCGGCGGAAGACGTGTCGGCCGGACCGGCTACTTCTACGAGCCGACCGTGGTGGCGGACGCATCACCGGAGATGGCGATCGTGCGGGAGGAGATCTTCGGACCGGTCCTTGCCGCGCTCTCGTTCACCGACCCGGACGAGGCGATCGCAGCGGCCAACGACACGGAATACGGTTTGGCAGGAAGTGTCTGGACCCGCGATGTCGCGCTCGCGCACCGCATCGCCCGGCGTCTGCGCGGTGGTCGGATCGGCGTGAATATCCATAGGGCGGGTGGTGTCCAGATGCCCGTCGGCGGATTCAAACAGTCCGGCTGGGGTAGGGAGAACGGCCCCGACGCACTCGAGCAGTATCTCGAGACCAAATCGGTCGTGACACTTCTCGACCGCTGATCGCGCAACGGGCATTGCTACTTCACCCCGATTCGAACGAACTGAAAGTCGGTCCAACGTCATGACGAATTTCGATACGGGACTGGGTCAGAAGATCCAGTGGGTCGTCGATCTCGAGGAAATCAAGATGCTGATGGCGAAGTACTGCCACGGCATAGACAAGAAGGACGAAGAGACCTTCATGAGCATCTGGTCCGAGGATGCGGACTATGTGCTGCCCCGCGGGGAAGGCCACGGCATCGCCGGCGTCCGTGACCTGGTGCGGAAGGTGTGGCGCGAAGTTCCACGCTGTCACCACCACATCACCAATCCGATGATCGAGGTCCAGGGTGACACCGCGACAGCGGCTACCGATGTGTTCTACTTTCGTCTCACCGCGGACGGTACTCGCGTACTCCTGTCCGGCACGTATGCGTTCGAGTTCGTCAAACGCGAAGGGGAGTGGAAGGCGCGAAGTCTGGCTTTCGCAAGCTTCGTGACAGACAGTCCGTCCTTCGCATAGCCGCGTCGCGCGTCGAACGTGTAGGGCCCGCCGATCACTATCGGTGGGCCCTACACGAGTATGTGGGCGGGCACCGCTGCTGCGGTGCCGACCGCTTGTCGGAGTTGCTCCCGGCTGGGAGACCATCTTCCCCGGGGCGGTGGTCCCGGGGAAGATCTGCGTCGGCTCAGTCGAACAAGTCGAGTAGCGAGCCCTCGTTTTCCGAGCCGATGATTCCGACCGGCTTGCTGCTGGTGTCGTCGAGGATTGCGTCGAGGTTCGCTTGGATGTCCTCCGGGGTCGGCTCGGTGTTCTTGTAGCCGTCGTTCATCGTGAGCGCGAAGCGCTGCATCAAGCCTCCCTGGCTGAGCAGTGTTTCGCCGGTGATGGAGCAGTCCTCGTGTGCGAGGTAGGCAACCGTCGGGGAGACCATTGCGGTGGTCATGGTGCTCTCGAGCGTCTTCTTCAGATCGTCGGGGATCTCCGCCTCCGCCGCCATTCGCGTGTAGGCGGTGGGGGCGATCGCGTTCACGCGGATACCGGCCTGGAGCGCTTCCATGGCGAGGGTACGAGTGAACGAGAAGACGGCGCCCTTGGAAGCCACGTACGCGCTCTGCTGTTCGAAGCCGACCAGCGTAGGCGACGCGGTATTGACGACTCGCCCCGCGCCGGACTCGACGAGATGGGGCCATGCAGCAGCGGTCACGGCTGCGGTGCCGAGGAAATTGACCTCGATGTGCCGCCGGATGCCCTCGATCGCCTCCGGGCCGAAGGGTGTCATGTGGTTGATGCCGGCATTGTTCACGACGATGTCGAGACGCCCGAATGCCTCGATCGCGGTCTGCACGATCGCCTCGGCACCGGTCGTCACACTTTCGTGATTCGCGACGGCCCTTCCGCCTGCCGCGGTGATTTCGGAAACCACGTCGTCGGCCGGCGAGGTATCGGACCCGTGCCCAGCGGCAGAAGATCCGAAGTCGTTGGCCACGACGGATGCTCCCCGTGCGGCCAGCAGCAGCGCGTGCGAGCGGCCGAGCCCTCGGCCGGCGCCGGTGACGATCGCGACCTTTCCGTCGAAACGCAACATGGTCTCTCGCTTCCTTCCATGCACGGCATGGACGCAGATCGACGGGCCGCTGGGCGACCCATCGGGTTGAAAATATATTTAATAGTATATCCCCTCTGTGGTGTGGTAACGCAACAGAGTGGGCGAATTCAGTCGACTGCCTACCGTCGTCGACAGCCCGCGGCTGCGGCTGTGGTGATGAAGGAGGTTTACCCGGGTGAGTTGGACCTTACGGACGGTTCGGCTTCGGAAGTGTCCAAGAATTCGGACACAATCGGCTGAACCATGGGAAGTGCGGTACGCGGGTCGGCCGCCGGCGTCCCCATGTGCACGGGTTCGTCTCGAGGAGGGTGGCAGTGGCCGGGGTTGTCTGCCACTGCTGGAACAGCCGGATGCCCGACCGCTCAGGCATCGGCTCAGGGACGGGCGGCGGCGATCACCTGCAGGTCGGCCGAAATCTGCGCCGGCAAAGCGGTGACGGTGGATCTCCCGAAAACTCCGGCCCGGTCGTAGAGCAGCCCGGCGCCGATCGAAATACCATCGTGTTCCAGGCGAGCCGTTGCCGAGATGCCCAGTTCGTCGCCGGCCGGCAGCCGGCTGAACGCGACGGTGACGTCGGCGTTGATGTGCTCGAGGCCATGGGTGCCGAGGTTGGCGACCACATTCGACACATCGGCAGCAGCACAGGCGAACTGGAACGGCGTCGGCTCCTCTCCGACGACGACCGGGACGGCCCCGTGCCACACCCGGTTGCGGCTGGCATTGTGGTGCCGAGTCGAATCCGGGTCCCACCCGGCGTCGTCGCTGTAGTAGATACGGTCGGCCACCGAACAGTCGCGCCAGGATCGTGAGGGTGCGGGCAGCGTCGTATCAGCCGACCAACTGGTTCCGGCCGGGATATCGCCGGGGGCGAGGAACAGCGCGCGAGCTGTGGCCACCTGTTCACCCGCTTGACGCAGACGTGCGTCGATCAGGCACAGGCGCCGGCCGGTGCGGATGATCTCGGTCTCGACCGCGCACGGCTGCATGGTGACCGGGCGGAACAGATCCAGGGTCCAGCGGGCGGGCCGGAGGGCGGTCGTGGCGAGTTCGGCCAGCCGGTGCTCGACCGCGCGGGCGAGTGCCCCACTGATCGCCATGCCGCGCAGCTGACCTCCGGTCCAACCGCTGCCCGCAGCGGGGCGGGGCAACAGGACCTCCGGTTCCCCGGAAGCGGTGTCGAAGAATGCGGAGTTCCGCATCGAATTCCTTTCTGAGCTCGAGTGGTGCCGGGTCGGCGGCACCTCGAACCGTTGGGCGCCGGATCAGGAAACGACGACGGCGCGGGCCCCGTTCTCACCGGCGCAGTAGTCGACTGCCTTACCGACTTCATCGAAGTCGAACGTTTCGGTGACGAGCTGGTCGAGCAGCAGCCGGCCGCTGCGGTACAGATCGACCAGGCGGGGGATATCACGATGAACGTCGGCGGATCCGTAGAGACAGCCCTTCACCGTCTTCCCTGTCATCACCAGGTTGTTGAACACCTCGTCGACGCCGATGCCGGGTCCGGCCCCGACGAGGACGGTGGTGCCGCCGCGGCGCGCCATGGCGACGGCCTGGTTCACGGTTTCCTGCCGGCCGGCCACCTCGATCACGACATCGGCACCGCGGCGGCCGGTCAGCCGGTGCACCTGCTTGACGGCATCGGGGCCGGCGGTCACAGTGTGGGTTGCCCCGAGATCGACGGCCAGGTCGAGGCGTTCGGCATGGACATCGATGGCGATGATGGTGGTTGCCCCGGCTATCCGGGCACCCTGGATGGCATTGAGTCCCACCCCGCCGCAGCCGACCACCGCCACCGAATCGCCGACGTGGACACCACCGGTCTCGACCGCCGCTCCGAAGCCGGTGAGCACGCCGCAGCCCAGCAGGGCCGCCGAGGCGATCGGGACCTCGTCGGCGATTCGTACCGCGGCGCCGACGGGGACGACAGTGCGTTGGGCGAAGGTGCCGAGCCCACAGAATTGCCGTACCGGCTTGCCATCCAGGCTCATCCGAGTGCTGCCGTCGGGCATGGTGTGTGCACCGAGCATGGTCCGCGGCGTGCCGCACAGGTGCTGCTCGGCCCGTCGGCAGTAGTAGCAGTTACCGCAACTGGCCAGCCAGGACAATACGACATGATCACCGACGGCGAGATCGGCCACACCCTCGCCGATCTCCGACACGACACCGGCGCCTTCGTGACCGAGTACCAGGGGCAGCGGTGCGGGTAGTTTGCCGGAGAATACCCCGACATCGGAGTGGCAGACCCCGGTCGCCCGTACCTCGACGGCGACCTCGCCCGGTCCCGGTGTCGCCAGGTCGATCTCGGCGATCCGCAGGGGTGCTCCGGCGCTCTCGAACAGTGCGGCTCGTGTCATGGCTACTTCTCCGTCGTCTGGTTCTGCTCGTAGTCCGCGCGCAGAACGGTTTTCAGGACCTTGCCGTTGGCGTTGCGTGGCAGCTCGCCTACGACGTGGAAATGTCTGGGAACCTTGTATTTGGCGAGGCGTTCGATCAACCAGGAACGCAGCGCCGCGGTGTCCACGGTGCGGCCCTCCGCGGGGACGATCATGGCGGCGCCGACTTCGACGAAGCGGTTGTCGGGGACTCCGATGACGGCGGCGTCGGCCACATCGTCATGTCCGGTCAGCACCATCTCGATCTCGGCGGGGTACACGTTCTCCCCGCCGCTGCGGTACATGTCCTTGGCCCGCCCGGCGATGGTGAGGAAACCCGCTGCGTCGATGCGTCCGAGGTCGCCGGAGTGGCACCAGCCGTCGACGAAAGTGGCCTTGTCGGCCTCCGGGCGGTTCCAGTACCCGATGCTCACCCCGCCGCTGCGCACGCAGATCTCGCCGACCTCGTCGACGTCGGTGAGCGTTCCGTCGGGCCGGATCACCTTGATCTCGGTCATCGCCTGCGGTCGGCCGATGCTGCTCTCGTGCCCCCGGGCCTGGTTGAACGCCAAGGCGGTGCTCACCGCGCCGCCTTCGGTCAGGCTGTAGGACTGGACCAGCTCTACGCCGGGCAGACGCCGTTCGAGCTCGTCGTATACCCAGGGCATCACGATGTCACCGCCGGTGACGATACGCCGCGTGGCGGACGGAACCAGGGGAGTGAGGTCCGCACCGCCACGGAGCAGATCGAAGAGCATGAACGGGTACAGCAACAGGTCGGTGGATCCGTGCTGCCGCGCCACGTCCAGAAAGCCGGTGAGCGTGAAGTTCCCGGAGGGGAAGCTCACCGCCGTCCCGTGCGCGACAAGGGCAGGTAGCAGCAAGACCTCGAACCCGCCGGCGTGGAACAGCGGACCACTGGTCTGAGCCACGGTGCCGGCGTCGATACGCCATCGCTGGCATTGGATCGAGGCCGTCCACAGTGCGTTTCCATGTGAGAACAGCGCGCCTTTGGGGCGGCCGGTCGTGCCCGAGGAATACATCAGCGACACGGGGTCCTCGGACGACACCATGGGAAACCCCGTGCCATCGGAGTCTTCGGACGCGAATTCCGTCAGTGGAGTGGCTCCGTCGAGGGCGTCTGCGGAGCCGCGGACGACGAAGCCGGTGACGGGGACATCGTCGCGGACGGCGGCGATGGTGGGTGCGAACTCGGCGTCGAGAACGAGGACCACGGGTGCGGAGTCGGTCAGCGCGAACTGCAGTTCCGGTGCGGTAAGGCGCCAGTTGAGCCGCACCGCGATCGCACCGACCCGCCCGATGGCGAGATAGAGCGCGACATAGTCGGTCGAATTGCGCAGGAGCAGCCCGACCCGGTCGCCGCCAGCGACCCCGGCCTTCTGCAGTGCGCGCGCGTAGCGTAACTCGGTTGCGCGCAGCTCGGCCCAGCTGAGCGCCGGTTCGGCGCCGAGTGCCACCGCCGGGCGGGCAGGGTCGACCGCGGGCATCTGTGCCGCGACGGCGTCGGTGATGAAGTTCAGAGTCAGCCCCATGGGATGCTCCTGCAGGTGAGACGGCATCGGCTCATATCGTGTCCTTGTCGGCTAACAGATCGCCCCGGCAGTGCGGAGCGCATCGATTTCTTCCTGGGCGAATCCCCAATCGCTCAGGGCTTCCGTGGTATTCGCTCCGGCCGGCACCGCGGGGCCCTGGACCGAGCCGGGGGTGCGGCTGAACCGCGGCGCTGGCGCCGGTTGCAGGACCCCGTCGATCGGAACGAAACTGTTGCGGGCGACGGCCTGCTCGTCGTGCAGGGCTTCGTCGAGATCCAGAACCGGTGTGGTGCAGGCGTCCCGGCGGCCGAACTCCGCAGTCCACTCTGCCCTGGTCCGGGTGCGGAATCGGGCGGCGATGCGGGCGCGCAGGTCAGGCCAGCTCGCTCGATCCCATTGCTGCGCAGTCAGTTCCGGTTCCAAGTCCAGCACGTCGACGAGTTCTGCGAAGAACGCGGCTTCGATCGCGCCGACTGCCATCCAGCCTCTGTCGGCGGTCTCGTACACCGTGTAGAACGGAGCACCGCCGTCGAGCATGTTCGTCCCGCGTTCGAGACCGTGCATGCCCGTCTGGCGTTGCCCGTAGAACACACCACCCAGGAGGGCGATGCCGTCGATCATCGCCGCGTCGACAACCTGACCGTATCCGCTGCCACGTGCCTCCCACAGGGCGGCGAGCAGTCCGGCGACCAGCATCAGGCCACCGCCTGCATAGTCGCCGAGGAGATTGAGGGGTAGCGACGGCGCACCGCCCGCCGGGCCCATGGCCGCCAGCAGGCCGGTCCGCGACAGGTAGTTGATGTCGTGGCCGGCGGTGTGGCTGAGCGGGCCGTGCTGTCCCCACCCGGTCGCGCGTCCGTAGACGATGCGGGGGTTACGTTCGTGACAGTCCTCGGGACCGATGCCGAGCCGTTCGGCGACACCCGGTCGGTTGCCTTCGATCAGCATGTCGGCCTGTTCGACGAGCTGCAGGACGGTCTCGACGCCGCGCGGGTTCTTCAGATCGATCGCCACCGAGCGCCGGCCCCGGTCGTTGACGAACGCCGGTTGGCGGCCGTTGCTCGCACCGAGATCGGTACGCAGCGTGCCGACGGCCGAGGGCCGGTCGATGCGCAGTACCTCGGCGCCGAGATCGCTGAGCAACATGCCGCACCAGGGCCCGGGGCCGAGACCGGCGAGTTCGATGATCTTCAATCCGGCCAGCGGACCGGACGCTGCCGCTGGGGTGGCTGTCATAGCTGCCCCACCAGGATCTGCTTGCCCTCGGTGAAGCCGAGGATCCCCTCGGGACCGGACTCTCGTCCCCAACCGGAGGCTCCGACACCACCGAACGGAGCGCTCATGGCCGGACCGAAGGAGTTGACCGCCACGGCGCCGGAGCGGATCCGGCCGGCGACCTCGATCCCGGCGGCGGTGTCCGCGGTGAACACTGCACCGGACAACCCGAACGGCGTCCCGTTGGCCAGGCGGATCGCGTCGTCGAGGTCCCGGTACACCTGGATCGCGGTGACCGGGCCGAACACCTCGCTGCAAATCAGATCGGAGTCTTCGGCGGCATCGGTGAAGAGGGTGGGTTCGTAGTACCACCCACCTGTCGTGTGTGTCGGTCGCCGTCCGCCGGTGATCAGGCGTGTTCCGGAGGCGACGGCCGTGGCCACGAAGTCTTCGGTGCGCTGGAGCGCTGCGGCGTTGATCAGTGGACCCAGGTGTGTCTTCGGGTCGAGCGGGTCGCCGATGATCAGCCGCTGCCACCCGGCGGTGAGCTGCTCGACGAGCTCGTCGTGGCGGCGTTCGGAGACCAGGATCCGGGACAGCAGCGCACAGACCTGGCCGGTGCCGTTGGTCGCACCGGGAATCAGCGCACGCATGGTCCGGTCCAGCGGGGCGTCGTCGAGGATCACCGCCGGCGACTTTCCGCCGAGTTCGAGCTGGGTGCGCGCATATCGCTCATGTGTCGCCGCGAGGACGTCCTGGGCGGCGGTGTGCCCGCCGGTGAGTGAGACCATGTCGACGCGGGGGTCGCGGGTCAGCGCTTTACCGACCTCGACCGGTCCGCAGACGATGCTGACCACGCCGGCAGGGAATCCGGCCCGGCGGGCGGTGTCGGCCACCAATGCCATTGTCAGGTGTGATTCGGGGGCGGCCTTGATCACCACGGGGCAACCCGCCAGGAGCGCCGGCACCACCTTCGACGCGACGGTGACCACCGGGCCGTTATAGGGCAGGATTGCGACCACGACACCGACCGGTTCCCGGCGCAACAGGACGTCGCCGAGCTGTGACGGGCGCCGCTGCTCGGCGAGGATTTCCTCGGCGCCGTCCAGTGCAGATCGCCAGGCAGCCACGGTGCCGAATCGGTACAGCGCCCGCCCGTGCCGTAACGGCATTCCGGCCTCGACCGCCCACACGGTGTCGAGGTCGTCGGCGGCTGCATCGATCAGTTCGAACCATCGCGCTACCGCACCGATTCGGTCCTTCAGTGGCGTATCGGCCCAATTCGTACGCGCGCCATGTGCCGCCTCGACTGCTGCCGTCGCCTCCGCGACCGACGCCTGTCGCACGGTGGCGACCGGCAGGCCGGTGGCCGGTGCGACGACGGTGTAGCGATCTCCCGTCGCGGGGTGCAGGACACCACCGACGAGCACCTGGTCGGTGTGGGGGACGGTAACTCCGGAAACTTCCACGACTTCACCTTCTGCCGGCGGCCCAGCGCACAGCGGGGCCCGAATGGGCACGACTCGTGTACAGAAATTCTAGTGGTGGATAGATTATATATAGTGCTGTAGAACTTGCAAGGACGGCCGCGGACCACCGTGTGTGGCCGCGGCCGCACACGGTGTTGGTGAAGGTGCCTCGGTCGTCACTAGAATCGCCGGGACGGTGCGTCGGGCCGTCGGCGTACGGAGTCGGATCGGGAGGTCTGGAGATGAGCGCGCCCCGCGCAGGTACCGGTTCGAGCCACGCCGGGGGGCGGGTCGCCGGTGAGAGCCGTGCCATGCGCAAACGTGCGAGCCGTATCCGCCTGATCGAGCACACGGCGGCCGGTCTGTTCGCCGAGCACGGGTACGACGCGACGAACTTCGAGGCGATCGGCGCCGCGCTGGACATGCGTGGTTCGAGCCTCTACTACTACTTTCCGTCCAAAGAGGAGCTCTTCCTCCGCTGCATGGAGCACGCGGCGGCCGAGGTTTTCCCCCGGCTGCGGGTGATCGCCGATTCCGATGACCCACCGCTGCGGCGGCTGCACCGGATGTTCCGCGAAGAGGCCGTCATCACCTTGCGGGAGTATCCGGAGTTCATCCCCTTGTTCGTCAAGATCCAGGTGCCGGTCGCTGCGCTCGGGCGGCGGCGTGACGAACTGCGACGCGAGCAGACGCTGATCTTCCGTGGTGTGGTCGACGAGCTCGTCGCCGTCCCCGGCGTGATCGCCGCGGATCGCCTGCACCTCACCCTGAATCTGGCCCTCGGTGGTCTGGCGCTGATCGGCGAATGGTTCACCGCCGACAGCGGCCTCGGGGTCGAGGATTTTGCCGATCAGGTCGCACAGACCTTGGTCAGGATGTTCATCACCGATCCGGAGTAGGGCGTCGGTTTCTGTGCTCCTACGCGCCTCTGGTCGGCCATTGAACCAGGTCGCGCTCCTTTCTAGAGATGTGTTGAATATCAACACCGGTGCGGATATCATTCTTCGCAGCATGTGATGCATAACATACTTAACACATGCATAATATTTAATGCTGAAGCAGTATCGGCCGATCCGCTCAGCACCTCGACCCGGTAAGACATTGGAGTCCCCATGGCTGCAACCAAGACCGTACGGCGCGTGTGGGCGCTGGACGCACCGACTTTGACCGTCGACTGCGGCATCTTGATGCTCGGTACGGGCGGTACGCAGGAGACGATCCCGGCACCGACCTTTCTGATCGAGCACGACGAAGGCCTGATGGTCTTCGATTCAGGGCTGGCCACCATCGGTGCGGGCGACCCCGCGGCCGCCTACGGTGAGCTCGCCACCGCCTTCTCGATCGAGTTCCCCGAATCGTTCCGGCTGGACCGGCAGATCGAGTCGATCGGTTACACCGCACGCGACGTGCGCCGGGTTGTACTGTCGCACATGCATTTCGACCATACCGGTGGCCTCGACCTGTTTCCGCACGCCCAGGGTTTCATCGGCGCCGGAGAACTGCGCTACGCCAGGACCCCGTCCAAGCTCGACGAAGCGTTCTTCCGGGAGGAGGACATCGAGGCCGCACAGAAAATCACGTGGAACGAGGTACCCGTCGGCTACGACCACGATCTCTTCGGTGACGGCAGTGTCGTACTGCTCTCACTGCACGGCCACACGCCCGGTACACTGGGACTGAAGCTGCGTATGCCCGACCAGAGCACATTGATCCTGACCAGCGATGCGGCGCACACCAGGGCCAATGTCGACCTCACGATAGGCATGCCATTCGATGTCGATCGCCTGAACAAGAACAGCTCTTTGCAGAAGATCAATCTGCTCGGTACCCAGCCGGGAACCACCGTGTGGATCAGCCACGATCCGCAGGACTGGGATCAGTTGCGTGCCGGTGGTGCGGAGATCACCAGTGCCGCGACGCTCCGCCGTGCCGATTCCGAATCCGTCCCGGCATGAGGTGGCCGATGACGGACTCCGTCCCTGACCGCGCCGAAGGCGAGCCCGGCCTCACGAATGGTCGTTTGAAGTTGGGCAGCCTCGGCACCGGCCATGGTGAGTCACCTCGGGTTCGGTGGGGAGTGCACCTGGCGCTGGGCTGAACCGGCCGCTCCTGGCTGAAAGAACGAACGCGTCCTCGGGGCTCGTGCAAGCGCGAGCCCCTACGCCGGCGGCCTCTCTCGGCGCAGTGTCGAAAGCCCTCCACGTATCTGTAGCCGACCTCACCGGCCGGTCGTATACGCTGCCGGCCCGCCCGATACCGAAGTACCCACCGCGGTTGCCGCAGGTGTCGCGCTTGCCCCGGGGTCGTGGGTGCAACCGACGAGATCGTTGACCACGACGTCCGCGCCGCATCAGCGACTCGGCGTGCGACGCACCCCGCCGCACGCCGAACCGGTGACCGCGGCGCCGCGTGCGTCGAATCAGTCCGTTGCGGGCAGCATGACCGCGACCATCGTCACGGGCTTGTCGGAGCGGTTGCTCCAGGCGTGTTTGATGCCACGGTTGATCACCGTGTCACCGGCCCGCAGCAGGGTCTCGCCGGTCTCGTAGAGTGCGTAGATCTCGCCGTCGAGAATTGTGGCGATGTCGATCGTCTCGGTCGCGTGTAGTCCGACGATGCCTTCGTTCTCGGAATGGGCGTCTTCACCGTGCAGGTTTCCGATCGACTCCGCGTACACGGCGGGGTCGATCTCGCTGTCCGGCGGGAAGGTGGCCAATCGAACCACCAGCCCGTTGGCCGGTGGGTCCAGCTCCACCTCCGATGCGAGAGTGTCGTCTTCTCGGTATCTGCCGGGCAGGGAGTCCACGCGCCATACGTCGTTGACCGTGAACGCCGGAAGGGCTACCCGGGTGGCCGTGTTCTCGTCGGTTACGACGGTTGAACGGCCCTGTGCGTCCAGCCCCGCGATCACCCGCCGGGCGGTTTTGTGTAGATGTTCCCCGCTCATGAAGTTCCTTTCCGTAGAAGCGTCCGTGCTTTGGGTCACTGTTCAGTTACGTAGCAGTGCAGCCAATTCCGATACCGGCCGGTCCGGATCGGACCCGGTGATCGCCTCCAGCAACTTCATGCTGCGTTCCGCACCGAGGGGGTCCGCGGTGAGGTCGCGGAACTTCGCCTCCAGATCCGCCGGCGACATCGGGTTCTCCGCGGTGCCGCGTGGGTTCTCGACGAATACGTGCTCGGTACCGCCGTCGCGATACGTGACGGTGATGTCGGCGATCCAGCGGCCGGGATACTCGGCATCCAGCGCCGGGTCGACCTCGATCTTCACCCGCTGTGCCAGGTCTGCGACCTCGCCGCCCGCGTTCAGATCCAGTGTCCCGTTCCGAAAATCGGAATGAGTGCGGAACCCGTTGCCCCGGCCGAGGAGGGCGAGGGCGAACTGGAACGGGAGGCTGTACTGCAGATGCTCGATGGTCTGCGGTGCGTACGCATGCGCGTTGCGGTTGCCGATGATCACATCTCCGCCGGATTGGATGCCCAATCGCACGGATTCGATATCGCCTGCGCGTGGTGCCAGCTGTTGTGCGCCGTCGATGTAGGCGTGGTTGATTCCGCAGCAGCAGTACGGCTTGATCCAGATCCGGGTGATCTCGAACGGCGTGTCCGGTGCGAACCGTTGTGCGGCGGTCTCGTCGACCGCGCGCCCGACGAACGCCGGATAGAACCCCTTGCTGCCGGAGAGGAAGGTGGTGGGGCCGGTGATTCCGGCGGCGGCCATTTCGGCGGCTCGGATGCCGTTGCGGGTGCCGATACCGGCGTGCAGGCGTTTCACCGAACCGCCGGAGGAGGTGTATTCGGTGGTGCCGGCGCTGTGGCTCATGGCGATCGACAGCGCGTGCACGGTGCGTTCGGTATCGAAGCCGTGCATCTTGGCGGTCACCGCCGCCGCGCCGAAAGTGGAGAGCAAAGCATGTGGGTGGAAGCCGCGTTCGAGCAGTTCCGGTGCGGCCAGCACGCCGATCCTGGTGTAGACCTCGAACCCGGCGACGATGCCGGTGATCATCTCGCCCACGGTCGCGCCGAGTTCCTCGCCGACCGCGAGCGCGGCCGAAACCACGCAGCTGCCCGGGTGGCTGGAACTGGCCCGGTGGGCGTCGTCGTATTCGAAGCCGTGACCGTAGGTGGCATTGACGAAGGCCGCATCGGCGGCGCTCATCGTGTCGTCGGCGGCGGTCACGTGCGCCCGCCCGGGAGCATGAGCCGAACGGGCGAGGTCGAGCACCGTCCGGCTCCAGGGCAGCGAGGAGCAGCCGATCTGCACGGCCAACTGATCCTGCAGCAGGCGGCGGGCACCGGCACGGGCCTGTTCCGGGATGGTGTCGTAGTCGAGGCCGGTGACCAGCCGGGCTACCGCGGCCTCGAGCGGGGGAATGTTCGTCATATCGGGCCTTTCGCGGGTACCGGTCAGTGCAGGGTGTTCAGCAGGGTTTCCGGCAGCCCGTAGGACTTGAGCTCGGTGTAGGCGTCGAAACCCTCGGGACCGGCTTCGCGGCCGATGCCGCTGTTCTTGAAACCGCCGATCGGGGCGTGGAACCCGACCGGGCTTCCGTTGAGTTCGACAGTGCCGGTGCGGATGTGCCGGGCGACCGCGAGGGCATGTTCGGGGTCGGCGGCGAACACCGAACCGTTCAGGCCGTAGACGGAGTTGTTGGCGATCTCGATCGCTTCCGCTTCCGTCTCGAAGGTGTGCACCGTCAGTACCGGGCCGAAGACTTCCTCCTGGGCGATCGTCGCGTTCGGGTCGACGTCGGTGAAGATCGTCGGCTCCACATACCAGCCCCGGTCGAGCCCGGCCGGTCGGCCGCCGCCGACGAGCAGGTCGAGCCCGGCGGACTCGGCGGCCGCGACATAGCCTTCGACTCGGTCCCGTTGCACCGCGCTGACCAAGGGGCCGATCTCGGTGGCCGGGTCGAACGGGTCACCCACCGGCATCGAGTCCACCATGGCCCGCAGCCGGTCGTACAGCTCGTCGCGCCGGGACCGGGCGACCACGATGCGGGTCTTGTTGGAACAGACCTGCCCGCTGTTGCGCAACGACAGCGCGCGGATGGCGGGTACGGCGACGTCGAGATCGGCGTCGTCGAGCAGTACGGCGGCCGACTTGCCGCCGAGCTCCAGGGTGACCCGGCGCAGGTCCTCACCGCAGATCGCGGCGATCCGGCGGCCCGCGGCGGTCGAACCAGTGAAGGACACCTTGTCTACGCCGGGATGCCGGACGAGGTGCTCACTGGCCTCGCGGTCGGCGACCACGACGCTGAGGACGCCCTCGGGCAGGCCCGCTTCCCGGAAGATCTCGGCGAGCAAGTAGGCCGACAGTGCCGTGTTCGGCGCGGGCTTCAGAATTGCGGTGCAACCGGCCAGCAGGGCCGGGGCGAGCTTGATCATGCTGATCAGCAGGGGCGCGTTCCACGGCACGATCGCGGCGACGACGCCCACCGGTTCCCGGGTGACCAGAGCGTTGCCGGTGATGGATTGCCGGGTGTCGGACCACCGGTACTGCTGGGCCAGCTCGATAAAGGTGTCGAGCAGCATGCGTGGACCGGCTGCCTGCATCTTGGTCGACAGGGTGATCGGGCAGCCCATCTCGGTGGTCACAAGTTCGGCCACCTCCTGTTGCCGGGCAGCGAGTGTTTCGCTGACCCGGCGCAGGACGGCGATTCGTTCAGCCAGCTCCATGCGGGGCCATGGGCCCTGGTCGAAGGCGGCGCGGGCGGCGGCGACCGCGGCATCGATATCCGCATCCACACCTTCGGCGACCCGGGCGATCACCTGCTCGGTGGCCGGGGACACGACGTCGATGCGGCGGTCGGACGCGGGCTGCACCCACTGCCCGCCGATGAAGATCCGGTCGTAGCGTTCCTGCCGGAGCGCGGTCTGTGCACCCATCGGTGACTCCTAGATTGTGCTCTGCCGCGGCATACCCGCAGCGTACGTGCCGGCCGACCGGGCGGGCGGAAGATAGCCGAAGCACCGCGCCGTGAGCCAGTTCATACAAAGTATATAATGTGATCTGTTGGTGACAAGGTGGGTCCCGGTGGTCCGAGTCATCCCGTCCGCGTTGCCCGCCACCCGGGTGGTGGATACCCCCTGTTTCGATGGTGTGACGGCCACCACCGTCGAGGTGATGATATATAATATGAGGCCAAGATTGGGAGGCAGGCAATGCAGCACAAGCCACTCGACGGATTCCGGATCCTGGAGCTCGGGGGATACATCTCCCTGCCGTTCGCGACCTCGTTCCTGTGCGCGCTGGGCGCCGAGGTGGTCAAAGTGGAGCGCCCGGTCACCGGCGAGGACTTCCGTCGTCATCAGAACGACGAAAGCCCGTACTTCCGCCAGTACAACACCGGCAAGCGGAGCCTGGCCGTGGACCTGAAGCGCCCGGAAGGTGTCGCGCTGGTGAAGGCGCTGGTGCCGCATTTCGACGTAGTGCTGGAGAACATGCGCCCCGGCAAGGTGGCGGCGATGGGCCTGGGGCCCGACGACTGCCGCGCCCTGCGTCCGGACATCGTCTACGGTTCGGTCACCGGCTTCGGTAACGGCGGCCCGCTCGCGAACCGGCCGGCCTACGACACCATCGGCCACGCCTTCGGCGGCCTGTACTCCCTGTTCGGTGACGAAGGCCATCCGCAGCTGGCCGGCGGACTGAGCGCCGATCTGGTGACCGGGTTGAGCACGGCTGCCGGTGTGCTGGCCGCCCTGGTCGGGCGCCTGCGCACCGGCGCGCCCCAGCACGTGGAGACCTCCATCATGGAGGCGGTCAGCGTGCTGACCACCGACGGCGTCACCCAGGCGTTCGAACTCGGCGCCGACCCCAGCCGGGAGAGCCGGCACCCGCAAGCACAGAACTTCTGTGTGCAGACCGCGTCGGGGGAATTCCTGGCGATCCACCTCTCCTCGTCGCAGAAGTTCTGGCACGCCCTGTGCCGGGCGATGGACCGGGCCGACCTCACCGAGGATCCCCGGTTCGCCGAGTACCGTCCGCGCGAGGCGCACTACTTCGAACTGGTGAAGATCGTCGAAGCCGAATTCGAGCTCCGGACCTTCCAGGAGTGGGAGCAGGTGCTCACCGCCGAGGACGTCCCGTTCGCGCCGGTGCTCTCCATGACCGGCTACACCGGACACGAACAGGTCGAGTGGCTGCAGATGGTCGAACCTCAGAACGACGACCTGGCGCTGCTGCGCCCACCGTGGCGGTTCGACGGGGAACGTCCCGACCGGCCGGGTGTCGCGCCCCGGGTGGGGGCGGACACCCGATCGGTTGCCGCGGAGGTGTATTCGGACGAGGAGATCGCGCGATTGGTGGATGCCGGGGTGTTGTACCTCGAGGGGTAGGGCGCTTACGGTTGGTCCGGCAGTCGCCTGTGCCGCGCGGAGCGTGAGACGGCGTTGAGGGAGGACGGCGGTGGACGGCAAGCGTAAGCGGGAAAAGGCACGCGGTCCGGGTCTGGGGGTGGCCCGGCTCCGCCGCTACACCGAGGCCTTCGACCGGGTGACGGAATGTATCGAATCCGGTCACTATCTCGAGGCCGTCACCGTGCTCGATTCGCTGATCGGTGATCGGCTGGCCAGCCGCGTATCCCATGTGCGTCGCGAAGAACCGTCGTCCTTCGCACTGGGCACGCTGTGCAGCGCCCTCTTGCACGGACACGACACGGCATCGAACCCCCGCAAGGAAACGGACGAAGACTTCCGGGCGGTCATCGAAGAGGTCCGGTCCTGGTCGAAGCGCCGTAACGCGGCAACCCATGCGACAGCGCGAATCTTCGGAAACGACGATCCCACCGTTAGCTTTGCCGATGTACTGGGCGCACATCGCAGCACTGCCCTCGATGGCGTCGAGCTGTTGCAGCGCTTGGATGCGCTCGACACCGAAGAGCGCCGTGCCCACGGGCGCCGACCCGGAACGTATCCGAACGCGTTCTTTCCGGACCGATCCCCGCGCGCCCGTCTCACGAGGTGATTCGGTTCGACTCGGGTCGATGCCGCCTGCCCGTACGGTGTGTGCTGTCGTGCGGACAGGACTATTCCGAATCGCCGATGACCCCTGCGTCCCGCAACCGGCCGAGCTCATGGGAGCCCAGTCCGAGAACGTCGGCGAACACCTGGTCGGTGTCGGCGCCGAGCGTGGTGGCGGGCTGTACCGGGCCGTAGGTGTCGCCTTCGCGAATCGGGCTGTGCGCGGAGATCACCGGGCCGACGCCAGGTTGGTCCAGTTCGGCCAGTACGTCGCTGGTCGTGCCGGCGGCGAAGTCGGCGACGACATCGCTCATGGTGCGGTAGCGGCTCCACAGGACGCCCGCGTCGGTGAGTGCCTCGCTGACGGTGTCGATTCCGCGGGCGGCGAACCAGGGGCGCATCACGGCGGCAAGGGTTTCACGGTGCAGGTAGCGGTGGGATTCGTCGGTGAAGTCCACCGACAGGGTCTCCTCCAGGGCGGTGATCACCTTCGTGGTCTCGGTGGCCGTGCACAGGGCCCGCCACTGCCGCGGGGTCAGGGCCACGATCATCACTCGCTCGTCGTCGGCGGTCACGAAGTCGGCGCCGAAGGAGCCGTACATGTAGTTGCCGTGCCGGGGGCGGTCGCCGCGTTCGCGTACCTCGCTGAGCCACCCGAGGTTGGCGACGCCGGCCAGGGCGACGTCGGCGAGCGCGATCTGCAGGTGGGCGCCCGACCCGGTGCGCTCACGGCGGTGCAGTGCGGCGAGCAGGGCAGTGGTGGCGGTCATCCCGGCGATCAGATCCCAGGCGGGCAGGACGTGATTCACGGGCGTGCGGGAATCTGCGGGGCCGGTCAGATCGGTGACGCCGACCTCGGTGTTCACGGTGTAGTCCACCGCTGGTCCGCCGCCGGCCCGGCCGCCGATGTGAACCTTGATCACGTCCGCGCGGCGTGCGGCGAGCGCTTCATAGGAGAACCACGGTCGGCCGACGGCATTGTCGACCACCAGCCCGGCGTCCGGTCCCGGCGCGGTGGCGAGGGCGAGGAGCAGCTCTCGTCCCTCGTCGCTGCGAACATCGACCGCGACCGATTGTTTGCCGCGGTTGAGGGAGGTCCAATAGAGGCTCTCGCCGCTGTCGCGGGCGACCGGCCAGCGATGCCGGTCGGGTCCGCCACCCAGCGGGTCCACCCGGATCACCTGAGCGCCGAGTTGCCCCAAGGTCATGCCGGCGGATGGCCCGGCGACGAAACTTGCGAACTCGACGACCCGCAGCCCGTCCAAGGGTTGATCGCTCATGCCTGGGCCTCCTCGATCGGGCGGGAATCGGTTCGATCCGGCCGGTGACCGGGCTCGCCGGGGTTGTCTGCTCGTCGCAAGGTGTCGTTCCGTTCGTCAGGAGTCGGGGTAGCGTGGGTGCGAACCCGAAACAGAATATATTATACGTTCACTCTGTCGGTTCCGGACCACGGCCGAAACTCATGCGCTGCCCTTGATCGGAATCGCTTTCGGCCGTGGGGGGCGCTGGTTCGGTCCCGGGGGAGCGGTGCGGTGACTGCGTGCGATCAGTGCCGATCGCAGATACCACAGGCCGGCCGCACGAGTGACATCCAGCCCGGTGAGCTGAGCGATGCGCTTGAGTCGGTAGTCGACCGAGTTGGGGTGCAAATGCAGTGTCTGAGCGGTGCGTCGCCGGCTGAGGTCGTTGGCGATGTGGCACTGCAGGGTCTGCATCAGGTCGGGCTGGTCCTCGAGCGGGTCGAGCAGGGCGCTGAGTCGCTCCAGGCCCGGCCCGGGCCGGGTGAGCTGGTACTCCAGCACCAGATCGGCGAAGCGGTGCAGGCCTCCCGTCGATCCGAGGCGGTGCACCAGATCGAGGAGTTCGTGCGCGAGTTCGGCGCTGGTCGGGATGTCGGCGGTCGCCGACCGGATGACGGTGGCGGTCACGGGAACGTCCGCAGCGTGGCCGAGGTCGTCGACCAGATCGTTCAGCTCCTCGTCGGTGACTGCGGTAGCGGGCAGCAGCACGGTGCCGCCCTCGAACGACAGAATCGGCAGTGCGGTGGTGCGAAACCGGTTCGCGAGTTCGGCTCCGATGCGCCGGAACGGCGGCTCCTCGGAACGGCGGGCCGCGGCTTCTCTGGCGGAGGTGGCCGGGCGGCGGTGGATGGTGACGGCGAGGGTCCAGTACTCGTCGGCGATGTCGATGCCGTGATGCCGGGCCAGGGTGGCGGTGGGTTGGCCGTCGAGCAATGCCCACGCCACCGAATGGGCGGCCGGTTGCTGCTGAGGCCGGGGCGCGACAGGCGGTTGGGTGTAGCCGCGGGCGACGGTTGCCGTCACGGTGTCGAGCAGTCCGAGCACGATGTCGGAATCGATGGCGCGTACGTCGTCGAGTGCCCGGCCTGCATCGACTCTGCTGCCGACCAGTTCGATGCCGAGCCGGACGCCGTCGTGGACCAGTCCGAGGATGTTCGCAATCGGAATCCCGGCCCGTGCCCATTGGGCTGCTTCCTGTTCGAGGCGGCGGATCTGTTCGGGACGTGCCTGGCCGTCGAGAATGCAGATCGATAGTTCGACGCAATCCTGTACCGCGCTGACCAGGTAGTCGTCGGCCAGGCTGGCCTGTTCGGTGCTGTGGTCGGCAGGCGCCGGAGATCCTTTCGGCATCGCTGGAATCCTGTTCGGTGAGTGCGGTGACGGTCCGGTCACCGGGTCCCGGCCCGCGCCGAACATCGTGAACGTTTCGATCCTAGAGCCCGTTCGGAGGGGAGGGTGTCCAAGAACTTGGACATCGCAGCTGTGCTTCGCCCGGTTCAGCGTCCCGGTGCGGTCATCCGGGTGAGCGGCACGGGAGCCCGCCAGCCACAGGGCAGAGCGTAGGTGGCGATGACCTCGTGCTGGGTGGTGCCGTCGGCGCAGCGGTGCGAAAGCACTGATGCCGTGGCGGGGTAGTCGCAGTTCTGGCAGCGACCGTAGTAGTCGAGGATCTCGGTGACGTCGGTGGCGATACGCACTGGTTCACTCCGGTGGGGTGCGGGGCGGCCTACGGCGTCGAAGGAACCGCCAGTTCCAATACTACGTAGTATATAATATAATCGAAGAAGGTGATCGACCGGAGTTCCGATGGTGTGGCTCAGTCCGGCCGGGTCGGAGCCGGGTGTCCGGACGGCCGGGCCGACCATGAAGTGAGGATGCGCAACTTCTCGTGCGCCGGCGTGCCGGGTTCGGCGGACCAGAGGACGAGTTGCTGGTCGGGGTCGCCGGCATAGCGGAAGGTGTCCCAGTCCAGGGTCAGATCGCCGACCTCCGGGTGGTGCAGTGTCTTGGTACCGAACTCCTGCCGGGCGACGGTGCGCGCGGCCCACCATTGGCGGAACTGGGTATCGGCGATCGAGAGCTCACCGACCAGCGCTGACAACTGGGGATCGTTCGGGCTCTCGGCCGCTTCCATTCGCAGAATCGCTACGCAGGTGCGTGCGACGCTCTCCCAATCGGCATACAGCGTGCGCATTGCCGGATCGGTGAACACCATCCGCACGTAATTGCGTTGTCGCGGCGGCATCTGGTCGAAATCGGTGATCAGCGCCGCGGCGAGCCGATTCCACGCCAGGATGTCCAGATAGCGGCCGAACACCAGTGCCGGGGTATCGGTGAGCTGTTCCAGTAATCGATGCAGTTGCGGGCGGACGGTCTTCGGCCCACGCGTGGCGGGCGTGCGGCGTCCGGATTGTGCCACCAGGCTGGTCACGTAGATGCGCTGGTCGTCGTCCAAGCGCAGGGTGCGGATCAGCGCAGCCAGAACCGGTTCCGAGGGGGCGAGGCGGCCCTGCTCGATCCGGGTGTAATAGTCGGTGCTGATCGCGCACAGCTCGGCGACTTCTTCCCGGCGCAACCCGCTGACCCGGCGGGGTGTGCTGCTGCGCACGGGCAGACCGACCTCGTCGGGGGTGAGTTCGCCGCGCCGGGCCTTCAGGAAGCCACCCAGCTCGCGGAGATGGGGCGCTTTGTCGGGCATGCGTCCACGGTAGTCCCGGATTTACCGGCAGTGCCTGGGAGGAATCCTTCCCATGCTCAGTCGGCGTGGCGGCTATACGCTGCGAAGGCAACTGCGTGCTACGTCACATGGTTGCGTATAAAATGCAGTATTCGGAGTATGTTGACCGATCGTCGACCGTGCTGGATCACGCGTCGGAACAGGTGGTGTTTGGTGCCCACGATCTCGCCACAGGCGCACAGGACAGCGAATCGGCCCGATATCGTGGCGTCCTGGCGGCGTTCACGGTTGAACGGGCTGACCGAGGACGCCGAACCGCGGCTCGGTCCCGGCCCGCGGTCCGGCCCGGCGGGGGCCCTGGCGAGGGCGGCGGCACCGGTGCTGGCACGCACGATGGCCGAGCTGGACGGCAGTGCGGTGTCGCTGGTCGTCGGCGATCAACTGGCGCGCGTCGTCGATATTCGCTGTACGACCGGTCCGATCCAGGAGGCAATGGCCGGACTCGGTCTGGTACCGGGTGCGTGGCTCGGTGAGGAACGGATCGGGACGAATGCCTTGGGCACACCCGTCGAGATCCGTCGAGGTCTGCTCGTGCGCGGCCGCGAGCATTTTCTGTCGGCCTTTCGCGGATTCACCTGTTATGGGCAGCCGATCTTCCATCCGGTGACCCGGCGGCTGGAAGGTGTGCTCGCGATCGGCGGGCAATTCGACGTCGACCACCGGTTGTCCGCACCGCTGGCCCGGCGGCTGGCCGGGGAGGTCGAGGACCGGTTGCAAGCCGATTCGCCCCGGGCCCGGAACCGGTTGATGAGCGTGTTCCAGATGGCCGCCGGGCGGCGCGGCCGCCCCGTGGTGGTGCTCGGCGAAGGCCTCGTCCTCGCGACGCCGGCTGCACTCGACCTGCTGGAACCGGCGGACCACGCAGCGGTACGCGCGTGTGCCGAGGCAGTGGCCGGCGGCGCGGCGCAGGACTATCGCCTCGTGCTGGTGTCGGGGCGCACAGTGCATCTGCACTGCACACCCATCGAAGGCGCGGACGGAGTGCTGGTGGACATTGCCGACGAATCGGATGCCGGACGTGGCGCCACCACAGCACTATCCGCTCCGTGCTGGCCGCTGCTGGTTGTCGGTGAGGCCGGTACCGGGCGCAGCAGCGAGGCGCGTAGCGCTGCCGGTCCCGGCTCGATCGTCATCGATGCCACCGAGGTGGTGCTCCGGGGAGAACGAGATTGGGCCCGAGCTGTGGAAATGATGTTGACTGGCCCGGGTCCGGCCGTGATCGTCGAGAACATCGAACTGCTTTCCGAACCGCTGACCGCCCTGCTCACCCAGCTGATCCGGGAGGCGATGCGGCCGGTGGTTCTCACCGCCACCCCCGGTGCCCATCTCGATGCGGTGCATGCGCCGTTGGCGACACTGTGCAACGAGCGCCGGGAACTACTTCCGCTGCGTCGCCGGCGCCACGAGATCCCGCACCTGGCCCAACAGCTGCTGGCCGAGGTCACCGGACACACCCGAACCCGGCTCACCGCCGAGACCTTGCGGGTGCTGGCGACGCAGCCGTGGCGCGGCAATATCGCCGAACTGCGGCGGGTGATCGAGGCGCTGGCAGCGGCCCGGTCGGCCGGTGACATCATTCCCGCCGACCTGCCCGAGATCTACCGGGCGGGTCACGTTCCTGCCTCGCCGCTGCGGGAGGCCGAACGGGAGGTCATCGTGGCCGCCATCGAGGCGGCGGGCGGAAACAAGCTGCAGGCGGCACGGGCTCTCGGAGTGAGCCGGTCCACGCTGTACAACCGCATTCGCGCGTTGCGGATCGCCTGAGAGTTGCTTCGGGAGAACGAAACCCCGCTTGCCGGAAGTGCGAGCGGGGTTCCGGTGATTCTCAGGCGGCGCCGCGACCGGTGCCGTTGGGGGCGAGCAACCGCATCACGGTGCCGAAATCGTCGATCTTGTCGAGTTCCAGGACCCGCTCGACGATCTGCTCGATGCGGTCGTCCGGCAGGACCGGTCCGGCGTTCACCCGGAACTTCTCGACGAGCTCATCGGTGGTCATCAGGGTTGTCGGGTCCGGGGAGGGGCTGCCTTTCGGGAAGGTCCGTTCGGCGCTGAAGGTGGTCCCGCGGGCGTCCACCTCGATCCGGGTGGGGCGTGCGGACGGGTGGGCGGACAGCTGTGCGAAGTAGTCCGGATGCGGCTGGAAGGTGACTCGGTCCATCAGTCGCCGGACCGAATCGCTGAAGACCAGTTCCGGGTCGTGCCAGGCCTTGCTGGGCAGCACGCGGTGGGCGCCGACGGCGAGTCCGTGGGCGATGTCGAACTGGGCATCGTGCGGCTTTTCGATGATGCGGCTCTGCCACAGCGGGTGCATCACTGCGGCTTCGCCCCAGCAACGGATGGCATCGATCTCGTCCGGGGCCAGGTCGTGGGCGGCCAGGATCTCGGTCAGCGCGTGCAGTGGGGCGTGCAGAATACGGCAATGCGGGTAGGGCTTGTAGGACTGTTCGGCGATGAAGCGCCATTCGTTGCCGAGTTCCGTGGTGATGGCGTCCGGCTCCCATCGACGGGTGCCGATGAACCGCCGGTAGCCGACCTCGGCGTCGTCGAGGATCAGCCGGTCGCCTCGGTGACCGAGGCCCGCCATGTGCACGGCGGTCAGGGCCGACTGGGTCAGGGTGCCCGCGAGGAGGTACTTGATCGTCGCGCTCGGTGCGTGGGCAATCCAGGGCCGCATGGAGTTGACCGGTGAGACGGCTGCGGCGATGCCGAGCGTATCGGCCAGGGTGTCGGTGGACTGGCCGGCGAGTTTGCCGGCGGCCGCGGCGGCCCCGAACACGGTGACGCTGTAGCCGATCACCGGTGAGAGGTCCATCGAGTCGTTCTGGACGTCCCGCAGATAGTCCATCCCCTTGTAGAAGCGATACGACATCTCGTGTGCGAGCGCCACCGCCGCGAGGACGTCCTGGCCGGATCGGCCGCGGCTTTCACCCAGGGCCATCGTCGTCGGCAGCACATAGGGCGAAACGTGCCCGGGTGGCAGCACGGCATCGAAATCGAGGGCGTTGATCAGCTCGCCGTTGGCGAACGAGGCGCCGAAGATCGATACCCGGTCGTCGGTGCCGATGATGGTGGCGTCGCCGTCCGTGCCGCCGGTGAGCTTGCCGTAGTCGATACCGATCCGGCCCTTGGGCTCGTCCACCGCGCCGAGCGCACAACCCATCGCGTCCAGCAGCAGCCGTTTGGCTTCGGTGACGACATCCGCGGGAAGCGTCGCATAGTCGGCTTCGGTGGTGAAGCGGGCCAGCCGTTCGACGAGTGTTTCGGTCATGGAGTGTCCCTAAGTTTGTAGGTGTCTGGGGTTGGTGCCCTGGATGCCCAGAGCGGTGGGGTGTAGCTGATGGCGTTTTGCCTCGGTCGAGGCTCGAAAGGACTGGCTGCCCCGTCGCGCTGGACGCTCCGGCTGCTGATCGAGAGCTTGTTGCGGTCGTCGCTGGTTAGGGATCTGACGGCGGGGTCGTCCACGGGCTGAAACTGCGAAGTCAGGAGCACGTGGGTGACAACTCGCCCTCAGATCTGGGTCGGAATCGATGTCGGCAAGCATGCCCATCACGCGTGCGGGATCGACGGCACCGGAAAAACGGTGTTCAGCCAGAAGTTCGGCAATGACCAAGCCGCGATCGAAGCGGTGATCGCGCGCGCCGGTCAGGCCGCCGAGCAGGTGCGGTGGGCGATCGATCTGACCAGCCCGATGGCGTTGCTGCTGATCACGGCACTGCTGGCCGCCGATCAAGCAGTGACGTATGTGCCGGGCCGAGTTGTGAACTCGATGACCGGCAGCTTCCGCGGCGAGGGCAAGACCGACGCCAAGGACGCGCGAGTGATCGCCCAGAGCGTCCGCCTGCGTGAAGACCTGAACCAGGTCGTGATGCCCGACGAGCTGGTGGTCGGGCTGACCCAGCTGACCAGCTACCACACCGACCTGATGGCGGATTGGGTGGCCGGGACCAACCGACTCCGTGCGCTGCTCGGGTCGATCTTCCCCGCACTGGAAGCCGGACTCGACGGTGTCACCACACACCTCACCGACAATGGGGCATGGAAGCCGGGCATCGCCAAGACTGCCGCAACCGCCCTCGACGCCGCCGGCCGCCAGAGTCTGGCCCTGCCCGGCGAAGCCGACACCGCGATGCTGGTCAAACGCATCGCGCGCAAGCTCCTCGACCTGGATCGCGAGATCAAGGGCACCGACAAACTCATCACGACCCGATTCCGGGCGCACCCATGGGCGCGCATCATCGAGTCCCTGCCCGGCATGAGCCCCGGACTCGGGGCGGAATTCCTCGTCGGCACCGGCGGTGACCTCGCCAATTTCGCCAGCGCGGGTCGGTTGGCCTCCTATGCCGGCCTTGTCCCGGTCCCCCGCGACTCCGGCCGGGTCAACGGCAACCTGCACCGCCCGAAACGCTACAACCGGCGCATGCGGCGGGTGTTCTACATGGCGGCCCTGTCGAGCCTGCGCTACGACAACGGACCCTCGCGACGGTTCTACGACCGAAAACGCGCTGAGCGACTCATCCATACCCAAGCCCTCTTAGCCCTGGCCCGGCGCCTGGTCGACGTGTTGTGGGCACTGCTGCGAGACGGCCACGAATTCACCCTCGACACACCGGCCCCGGCAGCCGCTGCGGCTTGACACGGTCATTGAGAGTCCTCTCGGTGCGGGCGGGATCGGAGTGTCCGACCGGGGCCAGGTAGTGAATATCATATATTCTATTGCACACGCTTCCGCCGTGGTTCGGCCGCGGTCACCGGGCCGGGGCCCGGAGCCAGAGTGCGACGGCCTCGGCCCGGTTCGCGGCGCCGAGCTTGCGCAGGATGTGGGTGATGTGGGTTTTGACAGTGGCCTCGGAGATGGCCAGCTGCCGGGCGATTTGCCGGTTGGCCCGGCCGGCGGCCAGGAGGTTCATCACTTCGGCCTCCCGGTCGGACAGTGGCGGGGCTGGGGTGGTGGCGGGTGCGGCCGGACCGGGGTCGGTGAGCCGGTCGAAGTCGGCCCGCACGGCGGTGAGGCCATCCAGGAGGATCGCGCCGGTGAGTGCGTGACTCAGTCCCTCGGCGAAGACGGCCAGCATGGCCTGGGCGGTGGCATCGACCTCCCGGCGCTGGTGATAGAAGTCGCCGTGGACCAGCCCGGCGACTGTGCCGTTCACGATCAGCGGGGCGATCGCATAGGAGCTGGAGCGGGTCAGTTCCACCACGGGCCGGATCACCCGCGGATTGTGCTGGACATCGAAGACCAGGCCGGGTCGGCCGCGGGTGACGATATCGCTCTCCACGAGCTGGCCGTCGAGCGTCGGCGCCGATTCGCGGCCTGCGGCGAGGATCTCTTCGGCCCATCGGGGATCGCGGGCGACGTACATCGTGTGCATATGCCAGGCCGCGCCCTCGGTTGTCGAGACGAGTGTCCGGTCGAAGCCCATCGTGGCGAGTGCTTCCGGAGCTCGGGTGAGCAATTCGTCGACAGTGCGGGCGCCGCGGAGCCGGGCCATGGCCCCGGCCGCGCAGCGCAGCTGATGCTCACCTGCGCCGGTGCGCTCCGCCAGGATCTCGGCCTCGGCGGCCCGGATCCGGGTCAGTAGTGCGGCGACGCGCTCCAGGTCGGTGCTACCGGTGGTGTGCGGCAACACTGCGACGGCCGCGTCCCACAGTCGGCCGAGCAGGGTCAGTGCGCTGTCGGGATTCCGGCGGGGTGGCTCCGGGATCTGCCGGCCGAGGATCTCGGCGGCCTCGGCGATCAGGCTGTACCAGAGGCCGGCTGGCCCGGGTGTACCTGCCGGGACTTCGTCGATTGTCGTTCTGATGACCACGTGCCGCTCCAGTCCATACCACTTGCATACATAATATTCAATGTCTGAACGCCTGGGGGAGGGTTGGCCGAAACGTGTCCTCCGGCCTTGCTCGTCGCGGGCATCCGCCGTCGGTCGGAGCCGCATACGACTTTCTGGTGACTCCGCGGCGGAAGCCTTGTGAGCTGCCACACTCGCTGTTTAACGTACTGCCACGGCCCGGAATGGGTGATGTGGATCTCATCCGCCGTGGAAGCGGCCGGTATCTCGGAATGTGATGCAGAACCTGTGCGACATCGAGATATATCAAACATCATGCATGTCTCCGACCGGTACGGGCTCTCGCCCTGCTCGGTAAGGACTGGGACGGAAAGGGCCGATGCACTATGCGAGGTGTTGTGTTGAACGGCGAATGGAGGCTCGAGTTCGCCGCGTTCGACCGCCGGCGTCTCGCCGACGTCGCTCGGGCATATGGGGAGTCCGACAAGCAGGCGAGCGGCGAAGCCGTCATCGAGTTCTGAGAAAGAGGAGCATCATGACGACGACAGCGACAGCCCCGACCACCGCGCCGCGTTCGGGCCTACTGGACCGGCTGGGTCGCTCCGAACAGGCGTATTTCGTCCTCGGCCTCACGGTGCTGTTGTGTGTGGCAGGCGCCCTCACGACACCGGGATTCCTCACCGCCGGAAATTTCGCCGGGCTGCTGCGCCTGTCCGCCGCGTTCGGGATCCTTGCGGTCGGCGCGGCCCTGGTGATTCTCGGCAAAGGGATCGACCTGTCCATCGCCGGCGTCGCGCTCGGCTGCGCGCAGGCCACCCTGGCCCTGATGTCGCGCGGCACTCCCGAATGGCAGGCGATCGCGATCGCCGCGACGATCGCCTTGGCGGTGGGGCTGGTCAACGGCGTCCTGGTGGCTTACTACGAGGTGCCGGCGCTGTTCGTCACGCTCGCCACCGGCCTGCTGGTGATCGGTGGTGTCGACATCCTGGTGCTGGACAGCAACTTCTACCCACTGCCGGCCGGATCCTGGATCGCCGAGCTCAGCGCCGGATCGGTGTTCGGCGTCCCGCGTCCCGTGCTGATCGCCGCGGTCGTGTTCGTCCTGGCGTGGTTGTTCGTCACCTTCACCACGGCCGGTCGGCTGATCCGGGCGATGGGTGACAACTTCGCGACCGCCCGCGCTACCGGCGCGCCGGTCCGGCCGCTGCAGGTACTGACCTATGTGATCTCGGCCCTGCTGGCGCTGCTCGCCGGCTATGTGACGGTCTCGATCCAGGGCAGCGTCCAGACCACGGTCACCTCATTCGATCCGCTGCTGTTCAC
Source organism: Nocardia sp. KT25-26 (assembly GCF_056627695.1). Classification (NCBI taxonomy): domain Bacteria; kingdom Bacillati; phylum Actinomycetota; class Actinomycetes; order Mycobacteriales; family Nocardiaceae; genus Nocardia; species Nocardia sp. KT25-26. The sequence goes on from NZ_CM152813.1 coordinate 2,963,095, forward strand.
CGCCCTGACCGCGGTCGTGATCGGCGGCATTTCTCTGGCGGGTGGCCGTGGCTCGATTCTCGGCGTATTCGCCGGCGCTCTGTTCATCGGCGTACTGAACAACCTGCTGGTGCTGCACGGCCTCACTGCCGCGGTGCAGGACCTGATCCGCGGCGGCGTCCTGATCGCCGCCATCGCGCTGGACGCCTGGCTGCATCCCCGCGACGAGGAGACCGCCAAGAGCGGCGAACTGTAGCGCCCACCGATCCGAATCACTGTACGCACAAGGAGTCTTCGACGATGAAGAAGCAACTGACCACCCTCGCCCTCGCCTCGGTGTCCGCCCTGGTGATCGCCGGCTGTTCCACCGGCGGCGGTGCCTCCACTGCCGGCCCGGCCGCCGACGGCGAGCAGACGTTCGGCGAGAACGTGCAATTGTTCGACGCCACGGACATGGTGCACGAATCCATGGCGGGCAAGCGCATCGCTTTCGTGCCCATCCTGTACAAGGGCTACAACCTGACGATGAACTGGGGCGCCTCGATGGAGCGGGCCTTCGGCAACCTGGGCGCCGAATTCGAGGTCTACGATGCCAATTTCGATACCGACAAGATGACGCGGATCCTCAGTGACCTGGTTGCGCGCCGCGCGGTGGACGTGCTGATCGTGCACAACCCCGATGTCGGTGTGCTGAGCAAGCAGATCGAAGAAGCCCAGCAGGCCGGTATCTACACGATCGTGGTGAACATGATCTCCAGCCGTCTGGGCGATGCGTTCATCGGGGTCGATGCGGTGCACGCCGCCGAGGACATCACCCGGCGGGCTGTCGCGGACTGCGACGGGCGCAACGGTCCGAAGCGGTTCGCGATCATCGACGGCCCGGGCAACGACGCCGCCTCCTTGCAGTGGGACCGCGGTGTGCGCACCGTCCTCGACGAAGCCGGCTACGAAGTGGTGACCACGGCGCACACCCAGTGGCAGAACGCCGCGGCACAGGAGGCGGCCGAGTCGATCATCCAGCAGCAGAAGGACAATTTCTGCGGCTTCCTGGTGACCTACGACCTGAACTCGATCACCGTCGGCGATGCCGTGCGCAGCGCCGTCGACCGTGGGGTGGTCCCGGCCGATTCGCTCGGCGTCTACACCATGGCCGCCGACACCCTGTGGTGTGATGCGTTGCGGCAGGGGAAGGTCACCGCGTCGGCGTCCTATGACGTGCAGGGTGTCGGCACCTCGGCGGTGGTCACCGCCCAGCAGCTCATTCAGACCGGCGCACCGGCCGGGAGCAGCCACACGGTTTCGTTCGTTCCGCACACCGTGGTCGACCGCGCCAACGTCGACGAAACCACGATCGCCTGCTACAAGGGGCAGTGACCCATGGCTGCACGTTCCCGGGGAATCGATGCGTTCCCCCTGACCGGAGGCCGGTGGCGGGATCGCCTGGCACCGGCCCGGACCCTGTCCGATCTGTTCGAGAAGCGCTGGATGGAAGGCGCCGTCCCGCTCGGCCTGGCCCTGCTGCTGAGCCTAGGTTTCGTCCTGGCGACTCCGGTCGGTCCGGCCGACACCCCGATCATTCTGGACGAGGTCTCCGAGAAGGGCCTCCTCGCGATTGGGTTGACGGTGGTGCTGGTGGCCGGCGGAATCGACCTGTCGATCGGATCGATCGTCGGCCTGACCGCGATCGGCGCGATGGTCGCGTTCCGGGCCTGGGACTGGCCGATGGCCGTGGTGGCACCGGCCACCGTGGTGTTCGGCGGCCTGCTCGGCGCTGTCAACGGCTACTTCATCGCCTACCGCAGGATGCGCCCGTTCATCACCACCCTGGTCACGCTGGTGGCCTTCAGTGGTGCTGCGGCGGCGTTGCAGGGCACATACAGCTTCGAATTGAGCATGCCGAAGCCCGATATCGTCTGGGACTTCCTCGGTGAGGGCAGTATCGCACTGATCCCCACCGGCTGGTTCTTCTTCGGCTGCGTCCTGCTCGCCGTGCACCTCGCCCTCACCCGGTCGCGATGGGGCTGGTGGGTCGCCGCGGTCGGCAGCGACCGCCGGTCCGCACGGCGCAACGGCATCCCGGTCGACCGAGTGACCTTCTTCGTCTACGTCCTGTCGGGCAGCCTGGCGGGCCTGGCGGCGCTGCTCACCTCCGCCCGGGTCGGACGCACCGACCCGGAGGTCGGCTTCGGCTGGGAACTCGTCGCGCTCACCGCAGTGGTGCTCGGCGGCGTAAGCCTGAAAGGTGGGCGGGGATCGGTGCTGCGGGCCACGGTGGGCATCCTGGTCGTCCAGGTGATCCAGCAGGCCACCATCGCGATGCGGCTGGATGGCTCCTACTACACCATTATCCTGGCCGCCGCACTGCTGGTGTTCGCAGTGCTGGACCTGCAGTGGGGCAAGTACCGGCAGCGGACGGCGGAGAAACTGAAGATCGACCCGGGCCGGATAGCGCTCGGGCCGCTGGTGGACGTCACCGAACCCGGCACCGTCTGGACGATCAACGACAAACTCACCGCGGCGCCACCGATCGGACTCGGCAAGATCGAGGGCGCCGAAGACTGCGCCGTCGATCCCGAGGGCAATGTCTACTGTGGCGACCGGCGCGGCTGGGTGTGGCGGTTCCGCGCCGACGCACCGGACGAGGGTGAGATCTTTTCCCGCACCGGCGGTTTTCCGCTCGGGCACGGCTGGGACCGGGACGGCCGCTTGTTGGTCGCGGTCGGCGGAATGGGTATCTACCGCCTCGGGCCGGACGGCGAATCCGAGCCGGTCGCCACGAAGGTCGCACGGAGCCGGTTCTCGCTGCTCGACGACTCCGGTCTGCGCGCGGTCGACGATCTCGACGTGGCCCCCGACGGTTCGATCTACGTGTCGGACTTCTCGACACGCAGCAATGCCGCCGAGTATCTGGTCGAGCTGGTGGAATCGCGGGCCAACGGCCGCGTGGTGCGCATCGACCCGGACGGCGACACCGAGGTCGTGGTGTCCAACAGTGTGTTCCCGAACGGGATCTGCACGGCACACGACGGACAGTCGATCCTGATCGCGAGCACCGGGCTGTGCCGGGTGGACCGCCTGTGGATCGCCGGACCGAAACAGGGACAACTGGAGACGGTCCTGGAGAACCTGCCGGGCAATCCCGACAACCTCAACCGCTCCTCCGACGGCAACTACTGGCTGCCCTTCGTCTCCATGCGTACCCCGATGTCGGATCTGCTCAACCGCTATCCCGCGGTGCGGCGCCGGATGACCCAGGAGGTACCTCTGGACAGCTGGATCGTGCCGCAGCTCAACGTCTCCTGCGTGATGAAGTTCAACGACCGCGGCGAGGTCCTGAACGTGCTGTGGGACGAGTCTCTCGCCAACTATCCGATGGTGACCGCAGTCAAGGAACGGGCCGGACACCTGTACCTGTGCGGAGTCAGCAACAACCGGATCGGGCGGCTCGAGCTCGACCCGAGCGAGGTCGGCACGGTCGATCCGGCGCAGGTGCCGGGGCTGCCGGCCCGGGACCGGACCCTCGCGGAGGTGGACCGATGAACCGCACACTCAGCGCCGTGCAGGAATGGCTGAACCCCGCCTGGGGGCGCTACCGAACGGTGCCGCCGTTCGAGGCGGGCCTGCGGGCGAATCGCCGCCTGGACGAGGCCACCGTCCTGCTCCGGCCCGGTGCTTTCGAACCGGACGACGTACTGATCACCGCGGCGGGGGACATCCTGTTCTCGGCCGGTGACCGCATTCATTCGGTGACCGACGCAACGGTGTCGACGATCGCTGCCCCGGGCGGCCGGGTCGGCTGCCTTCTGTCCGGTGACGACGGACTGATCGCCGCCGTCGAAGGTGTCGGCCTGGTGACGGTCGACCCATCGGGCGCGGTCCGCGACCTGTGCACGGACCCGGCGGTCACGGCCGCCGTCACCGACCTGGCCCGGTTGCCCGGCGGGGATCTGCTCGTCGCGGTCGGTTCGGCACATACCCCTGACTTCGGGCGCGCTCTGGTCACCGCTGATCGAACCGGCCGGATCGTGCGCGTCCACGACGGGCAGGCCCGCGTGGTGGCCGACGGTCTCGGCTGGCCCGCCGGGCTCGAGCTCGACTCGGACACCGAGGTGCTGATATCGCTCGGCTTCGACCACTGCATCGAACGCCGCCCGATCGATCGGCTCGACCGCAGCGGCACGTCGGTCACCCCGAACCTGCCGGTCTACCCGGGCCGGATCGTGGCGATCGGCGACGACCGGTGGGTGGCCGCACCCTACGCCCGCAACCGGTTCACCGAACTGTTGCTCGACGAACCCGAGCTGTTGGCGGAGATGACCGAGACGATCCACCGTGACCAGTGGTTCGTGCCCCGGCTACGCTGCGCCGACCCCTACACCGACACCTTGCAGCTCGGACAACTGCGGGTGCACGGCGTGATCAAACCGTGGGCGCCGGCCCGGTCCTACGGCCTGGCCTTCCGAATCGGCCGGAGCGGCCGGATCGAAGCAAGTATGCACTCCCGGGCCGACGGCGACCGGCACGGCGTGACCGGTGTGGCCGCCCGGGACGACCGGATCGTAGTGGCGGCCTGTGGATTCGGCGCCCTGCTGGAAACCGCTGCACCGGAACGGGAATCGACCGAGAGGGGATTGGCATGACACAGCCCGGAAAAGCCGAGCCGGTGATCCGGCTGACGGGTGTCAGCAAGAACTACGGTGGCACCTATGCGCTGCGCGAGGTCGACTTCGAAGTCCGGCCGGGCGAGGTCCACGCCCTGCTCGGTGAGAACGGTGCGGGCAAATCGACGCTGGTGAAGGTGATCTCCGGCGCCATCGGTCACGACGCCGGCACCCTGACCGTGGACGGCCGGGAGCGCCGGTTCGGCACGCCGAGGGAATCCGCCGAAGCCGGTGTGGCCATGGTGTACCAGGAAGGCTCGCTCGTCGAATCCATGACGGTGGCGCAGAACCTGTTCCTGGGGCAGGAGAAGCCGTTCAACAACCTGTCCCGAATGAATGTTCTCGCCCGGGAACTGCTGGAATCCCACAACTTCCACATTCGGCCCGATGCCACTGCCGGGGCGTTGGGAATCGCGCAGAAACAGATGGTCGAGATCGCCCGTGCCGTGCACCGGAATGCGAAACTGGTCATTCTGGACGAGCCGACCGCGTCGGTGACCCCGGAGGAACGGTTGCAGCTGTTTCTGTCCATGCGCCGGCTGAAACAGCACGGTATCGGCGTCGTGTTCATCACCCATATGCTCGACGAGGCCTTCGACGAAGCCGACCGCATCACCGTGCTGCGCGACGGTGAGGTCCAGGGCACCCTCGACCGGTCCGCGTTCGACCGGGCCGAGGTGGTGCAGATGATGGTGGGCCGCACCGTCGAGCACCGCCGGGTACCGCCGGGTCGCAACCCAGCCCCGGCGCCGATCCTGGAAGTCGACGATGTCACGCTGCTGCCCATCGTGCGCAACATGTCGTTCTCGGCGCACCCCGGCGAGATCGTCGGCATCTACGGACTCGTCGGCGCCGGGCGCAGCGAGACCGCGATGATCATCGGCGGAATACTGAAACGCCGTCGGCTTCGGGGCGGCACGATCCGGTTGAACGGTCGCGAAGTGCGCTTCCGCACTCCACGGCATGCCCGCCGGGCCGGCATCGTCTACATCACCGAGGATCGCAAAGCCTCCGGGATCTTCGGCCACTTCTCCATCGCCGACAACATCTACTTCGGGCACCTGTGCAGCGCGGCCCGGCTCCCGCTGCTGGTCCGGCCCGGCGAGCGGAGATCGGTCGCCCACCGGTTCGTCGAACGGTTCCACGTGCGGACCCTGCAACCGAACCGGGCGAAGCTGGAGGAACTCAGCGGCGGCAATCAGCAGAAGGTGGTGCTGGCCAAAGGGCTGACCCGGCAACCGCTGGTCGCGATCATCGACGAGCCGACCCGCGGGGTGGACCTCGGCACCATCACCGAAATCCACACGATGATCCGGGCGCTGGCCGACGCCGGGGTGGCGGTGGTGGTGATCTCGTCGTACCTGCCGGAGATCCGTGCAGTTTCGGACCGCATCCTGGTCGCCAAACAGGGCAGCATCGTCGCCGAATTCGATCCCGGTGAGGCCGACGACAGCAAGCTGATGTTCGCTGCCGTGCATTGAGCCCGGACGCCGCCGCAACGGCCACCGGGACCGTCAAGGGGGGAAGAATCTCTCCCTGGCGGGTCGCCGGCATTCGCGAGATGCTCGATCCTGCACGAGTGCGACCTGTGCGGTCGACGGCGCTGCGCCGCCGCCCTTCAAATGAGACACATCATTCGATAGGGAGTGCAAAACATGGAAACTGTGCAATTCAAGAATCGCAATCTCGACGTGGCCGCCGACCTCCGGTTTCCACCGGATTTCGATCCGTCGAAGAAATACCCCGCGATCATCTGTGGCCATCCGATCAGCAGCTGCAAGGAACAGACGGCCGGCAGCATCTACGGTGAGCGGCTCGCCGAGATGGGCTACGTGACGCTCGCCTTCGACGCCACCTACCAGGGCGCCAGCGGTGGCGAACCACGGTTCCTGGAGGATCCCGCCGCCCGCGTCGAAGACTTCCGGTGCGCGGTGGACTACCTGGTGACTCTCGACTATGTCGACGAGGACCGGATCGGCTGCCTGGGTGTCTGTGGTGGCGGTGGTTACGCGGCCGCTGCGACGATGACCGAGCATCGGATCAAGGCGCTCGGCACCGTCGTCGCCGCCAACTACGGCCGGTTGATGCGGGAAGGCGACATGTCGCCGGATGCCGCGGTGACGACGCTGGAGGCGATCGGCAAACAGCGCACGGCCGAAGCACGGGGAGCCGAACGTTATCTCACCACGTATATCCCCAGGTCGGTGGAGGAACGGGAGCAGGCCGGCATCACCGATATCGACATCGTCAACGCGGTCGAGTACTATACGACACCGCGTGGGCAGGCCGCGGGCTCGCCCAACAAGCTGCTGTTCTCCGGGTTGTCGGCGGCCGTCGGCTTCGACGCCTTCCATCTGGCCGAGCTCCTGCTCACCCAGCCGCTGATGATCATCATCGGTGACATCCCCGGTGGGTTCGGGTCCTACCGGGACGGCTACGAGCTGTACGACCGGGCCCGGTCGGAGAAGAAAGAACTGGTGGTGGTGCAGGGCGCGAGCCACTACGACCTGTACGACAAGAAGGAGTACACCGATCAGGCCCTGGAACGGCTGAAGGTGTTCTACCGCGACAATCTGTAGGCGGCTGCTACGGGGTCCCTCGGAATCCCGCGCTGTTCTCCCGTGTGAGGTACTCGGGCGGCGGCTGATGGAATGGCCGTGTGCGGGCCGAAACCCGCGCAGTGAGTGCTGTCGGGGCGCACTGCAGAAAGTATGCGGCGAGCCCCGACAGCAATCGGTCAGGCCTGGGAGGGGTCCGGCAGCAAACCCAGCTGGGTCAGGAACCCGGCGTTGTCCCAGTAGACGCGGTGTTCGGCAACCTTGCCGTCACGGGCGGTGAAGATGTCGATCAGCGGGAAGCTCACCGCCCGGCCGGACGGCGGGACCTCGCCGTCCGCGGTGGCCAGGGGGCCGGTCTGAGTTCCGGAGAACGACACTTCGGCGACAGCGGTGTCGCCGTCCTGCCAGACATGGCGGCGGTCGATCTTCATATCCGGGAACGCGGTGATGAATGCCTGGATGGTAGCCCGCAACGCGTCGATACCCTCGATCGGGCCGGTCGGGAACTCGGCCGCGACGTCGTCGCTGAACGGTCGTGCGGCGAGGTCGAGGTCGCCGGCGTCCAGGCCGTCGTAGTGGGTGTGGACGAGGTCGAGCAACTCGCTCATTTGAAACTGCCTTTCGAGTGGAGAGGGCCCCTCGAATCTGCGAGGGCGGTATACATAATATATGACAACCTCGTATTGTCCTGGAAGTCTGATGAAAACTATTGGTGTGCCGAGGAATTCGCACTCTGATGGGTCGGGAGTGGTCGAAGGTGGCGCCACCGGTGTCGGACACGTTCGGTCGGGGTCATGCCACCCCAGATCCCGTGTGGCTCGCCGGCGGTGATGGCGTAGTCCCGGCACCGGTCGAGAACCGGGCAGCTCGCGCAGATCTGTTTGGCGGCGAGGGTCTTCCGTGGTTCGTTGCCGGTGTCGTAGAAGAGGTTCACATCGTGGGAGCGGCAGCGGGCGTGCAACTGCCATTCCCATTCCTCGGCGCGCGGCGCGGGTAGGATCGCGGGTCGGTCGCGGGACAACGTCGCGGGTTACTTCGCCGCGCCGGCCAGGCGCAGGGCGTGGTCGCGGGCAATGGTGGCGTACTCACGTTCCTGGGCGCTGTCGGGCCCGCCGAGGGCCGCCAGATGGTCGTGCATCCGGGCCTTGGTCGCATACCACGCCGCGAGCGCATCGGTGCCGGTGTCCCGAGTCGGTCGGGTCAGGCACAGTCTGGTCATTTCGATCAGTACGTTCATGGTCGGTCCTCGGCGGGAGTGGGTCAGTCGTAGACGACGACACCGCGGAGATTGCGGCCGTCGTTCATGTCCGCGAACCCCTGCATGATGTCGTCCAGGCGGTAGCGGGTGGTGACGAGCTTGTCGAGCTCCAGGGCGCCCTGCTGGTACAGCGCCAGCTGGGCCGGGATGTCCGCGGTGGGGGAGCTGGCGCCGAACAGTGATCCCTGCAGCCGCTTCTGGTACAGGGTCAGTTCGTGCAGGTTGATGTCGCCGTCCCGAACGGTCGCGTCGCCGAGGCCGACGGCGACGCAGGTGCCCGCCTTGCGGACGGCCTGCAGGGCCTGGCCGATGTGGCGGCCGCTGGTGATGCCGACGGTGACGATGGCGGCATCCGCGCCCTGGCCGTTGGTCATCGACCGGGCCAGTTCGGCGGCTTCCTCGATGTCGGGTACCGCGTGGTTGGCGCCGAAATCCAATGCGGCTGCGCGTTTGCCAGGGAACGGGTCCACGGCGATCACGGCTGCGGCACCGGCGTGTACCGCACCCTGGACGGCATTGATGCCGATGCCGCCGATGCCCATGACGATCACCACCTGTCCGGGCCGGACCTGTGCTGAGTTCACTGCAGCGCCCCATCCGGTGCCGACACCGCAGCCGGTGAGGCAGGCGATGTCGAGTGGGATCGAGGGGTCGATCTTGATCGCCGAGACCGCGGAGACGGTGGTGTATTCGCAGAACGTGCCCAGTCCCGCGAGCTGTCCGACCGGTGCTCCGTCCAGCGAGAGCCGATAGGAGGTCGGATCGTCGAACCGCGCGCCGGTGGCCAGAAACGCGCCGAGGTCGCAGAGGTTCTGGTGGCCGTGGGCGCACCAGCGGCAGCGGCCACAGACCGGAAGGAACGAGAACACCACATGATCGCCCTCGGCGAAGCCGCGCGTGCCCGGACCTACGGCCTCCACCACACCGGCGCCCTCGTGTCCGCCGGCCAGCGGGAGAATCCCCGGTGTCTGTGTGCCGACGGCGAAATGATCGTCGGAATGGCACAGTCCGCTGGCCGCCATCTTGACCCGGATCTCGCCGGGGCGGGGATCCTCGACCTCCAGTTCGACCACTTCATAGCGGCCGGGTGACTCGCGCAGGACAGCTCCTCGGGTCAGCATGCCGATACCGTCCGAGCGGTTCGCAGTGCTGTGTCGTCGGGTGCCGGGGGTGATGTCGGCGTCGTCATGGTGACCGCTCCTTCGGGTGACCGCGATGTCGCTCCGCGTGGAATGATATTTGACATAAAATATTATTCCGCGGTGTCGTGTAGGTCAACCGGAAGTCGGGTCGGTCCTGGTGTGGGGTCGTCGGCGAGCCAGGGCGCGCGTAGTCGGACAGCACGGCGGAGGCCGAAGAGTGGAATGCGATGATTTCGCTCGGTGTGTATGAGGCATAATGCATACCCGTGCACAGTGGAAACCAGCCACGCCGGGCGGCCCCCCGGCGGCAGCAGCTGTCCGAGGATGTCGCGTCCTACGTCCGCGAGCTGATCATCACCGGGCAGGTGCAGCCGGGGGACTTCCTGCGCGCCGAGCCGATCGCCGAGGCCGTCGGGGTCAGCAACACGCCGGTCCGGGAGGGCCTGCTGCTGCTCACCGGCGAGGGGTTCGTCGAATTGGTGCCGCGCCGAGGGTTCGTCGTGGCCGCCTTCAGCCGGCAAGACGTCCGCGACCTGTTCTGGGCCCAGGCAACCCTGGCCGGTGAGCTGACCGGCCGGGCCGCGAAACGGATCTCGGCCGCCGAACTGGCCCGCCTGGCGGATATCGTCGCCGACCACGAGAAGGCGGTCGCCGAGGGCGACGACTCCGAGGCAATCATCCGGCTCGGTCACGAGTTCCACCGGGTGATCAACCTGGCGGCCGGCTCCCGGCGGCTGGCCATGCTGCTGGGCTCGATCGTCAAACAGCTACCGAACCGCTTCTACGGCAACATCGAAGGGCATGCCAACGGCACCCGGCACTACCACCCGGCGATCCTGGAAGCACTACAGAAGCGCCGGGGAAAGGCTGCGGCCACGGCGATGCGCGAGCACATCATGTCCGGGGCTGACGAACTCATTGCGATGCTGGAGAAGCAGGGAATGTGGGCGGAAGCGGAGCAGAAGTCGAGCGCATAGCGTGCTACGGCGTCATGGCGACCACCGGCCCGTCGGCCATGAACACGCCGGTATCGACCGGACCGTGTCCGGTGGGGGTGAGGCTGCCGTCGGGCCGGATCGTGTAGGTGTGCACTCGGCTGGTGCCGTGTGCGGTCAGGACGTCGACCAGGTACAGGTGCCGACCATCCGGGTGTAGTGCCACCTGGCCCGGCAGGGTCGCCGCCGGGCCCGGATACGGTGAGCCGGGCAGTGGGGTGAGCGCGCCGTCGGCGTGGACGGCGAACCCTGCGATGGAATCGATTCCGGCCAGCGCCGGGCCGACGGCATTCGGCACGTACAGCCGGGTGCCGTCCGGGGTGAGTACGGCACCGTGCGGTACCCCGCCGGTCGGATACGGCGAGCCCGGGGTGGGGGTGAGCTCGCCGGTCGGGCCGACGGCGAAGCCGGACAGGCTCGTGCCGAACTCGTCACTCGAGTAGAGGAACCGGCCGTCCGGGGTGTGCGCCGGGGCGACCGGTCCGAGTCCGACCCGTGTGGTCTCCAGTGGGGTGAGCTCGCCCGCCGGCCCGATGGCGTAGCTGGACAGGGTGTTTCCGAGGTAGGTCGCCACGCGTAGAAACCGCCCGTCCGGATCGACCCGGGCCATGCCCACCGCGCTCAGCCTGGCCACCGGAACCGACGGTGCACCGGTCGGGGTGAGGGCCCCCGAACCGGTCACGGCGAAGGAGGTGACTCGGCCCGGAAGGCCTCCGGTCACCACGAACAGGTGGGCTCCATCAGGGCTCAGGGCCGCCGCCGTCGGTGGTGCGTCGAGGCCGATCTCGGCGCCGGGGATGCTGTGCAGCGCTCCGTCGTCGCCGAGGCGGTAGCCGGTGACGGTCGAGTTGCCGGCCTGCGGTACATACACGGTTCGGCCATCGGGTGCGACGACGAGCGACAGTACCCCGAAGCCGGTGGGGAACGGGCTCCCGGGTACTTCCGTCAGGGATCCGTCGGCACCGGTTCGGAGGACGCTGATGCCCATCGATGCGGTTCCGGCGGTGAGCAGGAAGTGATCGGCCGCCGGCTGGGCTGTGGCGGTGGGGGCGATGGTCGAGCCGGAGACGCCGAGTGCTGTGACAGCCGCTGCTACGGCACGTCGAATTCGGCCGCAGCCGGCTCGGGGTGGGGTTGGTGGGGGTGAATCTGTCATCGGGTGATCTCCTCGTCCAGAACGTCGGTGGTCGTGCGGCTCGGAGCCGCGCTGCAGAATGGCATAAAATATATGTGGCCGCAAAGGTTCGGCAGGCGTTCTGCAGTGGCGGCACCGGACTTCGGCTGGTTCGGGTCCCGGGGTGCGGCGGATTGGTCCGGGTGCGGCCGTGTGAGGCCGAAAATGTGGCCGGACTCCGATCGATTTGCCGGAAAGTGTCGACCTCCTCCTGTGATGTGGTGCACACTATATTGTGCATAATGTGGCAGACGTTGCTGTCTGCCGGAAGTACACGGAGGTATCGGCACCTGATGTTCAGGAATGCTCGGAAGAATCCGCGGCGCATCGCCCTCGGGCTCGCGGCCGCACTGGCCCTGTCTGTTTCGCCCGCACTGGCGCACGCCGAACCCGGCGCGGCGCCGCGGTATCTGATGGTCGGAGGGACCGGGTCGGCGAACATCGGCGTGCTGCGCATCGAGCCGGACGGGGCCCTGACCGAGGTGCCCGGGTCGCCGTTCGCCAGCGACACCGGCTCGCTCACCCTGGAACTCACCCCCGACGGTCGTCGTGCGTACGCGGCGCACGTCGTCTCGGGGTCGATCATCGGGTACGACCTGGCAGCCGACGGATCGATGACCGAGATCCCCGGGTCGCGGATGGACCTCGGAGCGCCGGTGATCGGGCTGGTCGGCACTCCCGACGGCTCGCGGATGTTCGCCACGATCGGTGGAGCCGTCAACGAGGTGCGGTCGTTCGACGTCGGCGAATCCGGCAGGCTGGTGCCCACCGGGGCGCCGGCGACGCGCGTGCCCGGGCTCAGCGGCATGAGCCTGCCTGCGATCACGCCGGACGGGCGCACGCTGGTGGTCAATAGTTTCGTCGCTGCTACCGTGTCCAGTTTCGCCATCGAAGCAGATGGTTCGCTCACGCAGGTCGGGCAGCCGCTGCCGGCCGGTGACCGGTCCGCGCTGCCGGAAATCACGCCGGACGGCCGGTTCGTCTACGTCAGCAACGAAGGCAGCAGCAGCGTCTCCGGCTACGCGATCGGCCCCGACGGCGCGCTGTCGCCGTTGCCGGGGTCTCCGTATCCCACCGGCGGCACACCGCACGGTACCGAGATCACGGCCGACGGCAGCCGGATGTATGTCCCGGCATCGACCGGGCTCCGAATCGACGGGTTCGCGATCGGTGCCGATGGTTCCCTCACCCCGCTGCCGGGCTCGCCGTACTCGACTCCGCCCGGCGCCATGCCCGGCCGCGTGGTGCTCGGTCCGGGGGAGCGGCACCTCTACGACATCGACACCCTCACCGTGCACGGCACCGCCCAGGTGCACATCTACGACATCGCTGCCGACGGCAGCATCGCCCTGTCCGGCCTGCCCGCCGCCGACACCGAAGTGCTGTGGCACGACGGCCCGTCCGGCCACGTGACCCCGGTCCGCCGCTGACGGCCGGGTGGGCCGACTTCGGTCGGCCCACCCACCGGCAACGACACGATTCGTCACCGTCGACGATCCGAGGAGATGCAGTGACAACGGCCGAATCCGAGACCCCCCATGCCGAGAATCCGCCGGCCGCAACCGGCCGGGGTTCGCTGCGTTCTCGACTCGGCGCCAGCGTGCGTACCCGGGTGCTGGCTATCGCGCTCATACCCAGCCTGGTGCTGTTCGGCACCGGTGCTGTGGTCGTCACGGTGCTGGGGCTGCGTGCGCACTCGGTGAAGGAATGGTCCGAATACCGGGGCACGGTCATCGATCCGATGCTCGGCTTCGTCACCTCGGTGCAGTCGGAGCGGCTCGACGCGATGCCGGGACGAGCCGGCGCGGCGGACCGATCGGCGGTCCGGGCGGATACCGATCGCGCCCTGGCCGAGATCGGGCGGATCGCTGCCGGAGCGCAGGCGATCGACCAGGACACCGGCGCCGAATCGACGCGGGAACTGATCGACCTGCTCACTCGCATCCCGGAGGTGCGCGGATCCATCGATGCGGGGGGAGCCACGGTCTCCGAGATCGACGACTACTACTCCGCGATGATCGGTGCGACGATGGCGTCGGGATACGAGAGCGCCCGGTTCAAGTCGTCGGACACCACGACCATGGATGCCGAGCTGACGGCGATGGATCTGCTGCGCGTAGCTGAAGGCCACTCTCGGGTGGTCGCTCTGCTGGCGGCGAATGCCGGGGACGGTATCGAAGGGGCGGCGCAGCGCCGCCGGCTGGCCGAGCTGATCGGCGCCTATCGCCAGCCACTCGAGATAGTGACCGACCGTCTGGCGCCCTCGGTGCGAGCCGGAATGCAGGCGCTGACCGGCAGTCCCGAATGGCGTACCGCCACGGCTACCGAGACCGCGTTGACCGAACGTGGTGCGGCCGCGGTTCCGCTCGGCGAATGGTTTGCCGCCGAACAGGCGGTCGATACCCGGCTGGCGGAGCTTACCGGCGACCAGTTCCGGGTATCGGTCGGGATGACCCGAGACGCCGCCGACCGGATGCTCGACCGGCTCCTGCTGGCCGCGGCCGGGATGCTGCTGTTGACACTCGTAGCCGCAGCGTTCTCGCTGGTGCTGGCCAATCGGCTGCTGCGCCGACTGCGGGCGCTGCGGTCGGCGAGCCTTGCCTCCCGGGAAAGGCTGCCCGACCTCATTCGCCGGATCCATCGCGGCGATCCGGTCGACGTGGCAGCGGAGACTGCGGTGGCCGACCGCAGCCGAGACGAGCTCGGGCAGGTCGCCGCCGCCTTCGCCGCCGCCCAGCGCACCGCCATCGACACTGCGGTCGGTGAGGCCCGCACCCGGGAGGGCTTCAACAAGGTCTTCCTCGACATCGCCTTCCGCAGTCAGGCATTGGTGCGCCGGCAGCTGGCAGTTCTCGACGCCGCCGAAGCCCGGCAGACCGACCCCGACGATCTCGACCTGCTGTTCCAGCTCGATCACCTCGCCACCAGGGCGCGCCGCAATGCCGAGAACCTGCTGATCCTCGGTGGCCGCCGCCCGGGACGGCGCTGGCGTGATCCGGTGGCGTTGTCCGATATCGTCCGCGGCGCGGTGTCGGAGACCGAAGGGTATGCGCGGGTGAACATCCACCGGATTCCTGCGGTGAACGTGCTGGGCGCCGCGGTCGCCGATCTGATCCACCTGCTGGCCGAGCTGGTCGACAATGCCACCGCATTCTCGGCACCGGAGACCCCGGTCACGGTGCACGGGACCGCCGTTGCCAAGGGGGTGGTCATCGAAATCGATGACCAGGGACTGGGGATCGGCTTCGAGGACCGCAGCCGGTGGAATCGGCTATTGGACCGCCCACCGCGCTTCCACGAGATGGCACTCGCCGACCATCGGCATCTCGGTCTCTTCGTGGTGAGCCGGTTGGCCGGGCGGCACCGTATCGCCGTCACTCTCGAAGAATCGGCCTACGGCGGTGTCAAAGCTGTCGTCCGGGTGCCCTGGTCCGTCCTCGAACAGGTCGAGCAGCCGACCGAAACGCACAGGGTACGAGCACTTCCGGATACGGACGGATCCATGCCCCTGTCGGCGCCGGTGATCACCCAGACCTCGGTGATCATGCAGACCTCGGTGCACGCATCGGCCTCGGCGCCTGCCCGTATCCCGGTCGAACTCGAATCCGGTCCACTACGGCGGACCCGGCCCGGCTCCGCGGTGGTCGATGCCGTGGCACCGGGTCCGGATCGGTCGGGTTCGGGCGCTCCGGGCCGAGCACCTTCCGACATCCGCAGCGCCATGGCGGCATTGCAGCGTGGTACCCGGCAGGCACGCCACGATCGCCCCTCCCGCCAGTGAGATGAATGGTCAGGACATGAACAACGAAACGACAGTGCGGCCGGCTCCGGCCGGCACGCTGAACTGGCTCGCGACCGATCTGGTTGCCCGCACCGACGGCGCGGAATGTGCGGTCGTGTTGTCCGCCGACGGCTTGGCCCTCGCCGCATCGGACGGCCTGGTTCGTGACGACGCCGAACACCTCGCGGCGATGGCGTCCGCGCTGCACAGCCTCGGCCGCGGTGTCGGGGATCGCTTCGGCAAGGGGGCCCTGCACCAGACGGTGATCGAGCTGGCACACGGCTATCTACTCGTCACCGAGGCCGGGTCCGGCACCTGCCTGGCGCTGCTCGCCGGTGCCGAGGCCGACCTGGGCCTGGTCGCCTACGAGATGAACGTGATCGTCGAACAGGTGCGGGAACACCTCGCAGCGACGCCCCGAATATCGCATCGGTCGTGAACGAGCGCCCTGATCCGGGGTGGGCGGATGCCGAGGATGATCCGGGCCCGCTGGTCCGACCGTATGCGGTGACCCGGGGCCGGGTCGGTCGGGATCTACCGGACCTGGACCTGCTCACGCTGGTGATCTCCGCCGGTTCGGCGGCCGACGCGGCCGCCTTAGATCGCGAATATGCCGAGATCTACCGGCGCTGCCTGGTCCGGCCGCTGTCCGTCGGTGAACTCGCCGCCCATCTGGATCTGCTGGTCGCGACGGTAAAGGTACTGGTCAATGATCTGATCGAGGCAGGCTATGTGCAGTACCGGTCACCGCCCCCGCCCGACGTCGGCCCGGACCCTGCCCTACTGGCGGCCGTGCTGGACGGTCTCCGCAAGCTCTGACGGGATTCCCGGGTGTCAGGGCTGTCCTGGGCGCAGAGCGACCAGCAGGGCGTCGCAGTCCGCCACGATGGTGCCGTCGCTGCGGGTCAGCCGGGCCTCGACATGCATTTTCCGGCCTTCGACCCGAGTTATTTCGCCGGACAGCGTTATCGGCTCGTTCACCGGGGTGACCGCGCGATAGTTGACGTGCAGATACGCCGTGCGTCCCACCGGTAGACCGCGGCCGTAGAGGATCCAGCCGACGTGCTCGTCGAACAGGTGCGCAATGACGCCACCGTGCGCGGCCGAGTTGCCGCCGACATGGAACCGGCTGAGTCGGATCGTGCTGCGAATGCCCGCTGCGGTGATGCTGTCGAGACGCGAGGGCGTGTTCAGCAGGCTGCCCCGGCCGGGGAGGTCGGCGGCCCGGTTGGCCGGGCCGTGTCCCTCCTGGCGTTCAGGGTGCGGCGCAAGGGTTTTCGTCACGGCTTCCACCTGTCGTGCGGCCCGTTCGTAGACGTCGTCGGACGCGTCCGTCGAGACGGCGAGATCCATGAGTGACCGCATTGCCGCGACGAACTCTCCGAATGTCGGCGGTGGCTCGATCGAGCTGAACTTCGGGAACTCACCACGTCGGTCGACGATCTGCGCGGGGTGGCCGTCGGGGGAGGGTGACACGGACACTTCCTTTGCTCTGCGATATGGGAAACGTCACACATAATATATTGTACTGCCGTACTCTCCTCGTTGTCCGGATGCGATACCGGACGTTCGACAGCAGACAGAGAGGGTCGGCACGGTGAGCACCACGCCCGAAACACGTCCCGCCACCATGCGGCGCATCGCCCTGGCCAGCGGGATCGGCACCGTCATCGAGTACTACGACTTCTTCATCTTCGCCACCGCTGCGGCCCTGGTCTTTCCGAAGGTGTTCTTCCCGGCTCTGGGAACGGCCGCCGGAACAGTGGCGTCGTTCGCGACCCTGGGCGTCGCCTTCGTCGCACGGCCGGTCGGATCGGTCGTCTTCGGTCACTTCGGCGACCGGATCGGCCGGAAGCAGACCCTGGTCGCGACCCTGCTGATCATGGGACTGGCCACCGCCGCCGTCGGTGTCATGCCGACCGCCGATCAGATCGGGGTGATCGCGCCGATCCTGGTCGTCGTGCTGCGGTTCCTGCAGGGTCTCGCGGTCGGTGGCGAATGGACCGGTGCGACCCTGATGGCCGCCGAGAACGCGCCGCAGGACAAGCGCGGGTTCTGGTCGGTCTTCGGTTCGTTCGGCGGTTCGATCGGCCTGGTGATGGCCAGCGGTACCTTCCTGGTCACCGGCGCCACCATGAGTGACGAGACCTTCGAGACCATCGGGTGGCGGATTCCCTTCCTGACCAGCCTGCTGCTGGTCGTGGTCGGCCTGGTCGTGCGGCTGCGGATCGACGAGACGCCGGTGTTCACCGAGGAGACCGGCCGACACGGCACCGCCCGGATTCCGCTGCTCGAGGCTGTGAAACGGCAGCCGCGCGAAGTCCTGTTCGCCTCCGGCGTGCTGGTGATGGTGTTCGCGTTCTACTACCTCGCCGTCAGCTATTTCCTCAGCTACGGGACCACGCACCTGGACCTGAGCCGCACCACCGTGCTCGCGATCAGCATCGTGTCGGGGACGGTGTTCGGGGTCGCCATGATGCTCGGCGCATGGCTGTCGGATCGGATCGGCCGCAAGCGGATTCTGGTGACCGCCAACGCAGTCGCGGTGGTCTGGGCACTGGTGCTGTTTCCGATCGTCGACAGCGGCGGAGTGGTGACCTATGCCGTCTGCGCCTCGGTGACCACACTGATCGCCGGCGCCGGATACGGCCCGGTCGGCGCGTTCCTGCCCGAACTCTTCCAGACCCGGTACCGGTACACCGCCAGCGGCGCCACCTACAACCTGGCCGGCATTCTCGGCGGCGCGATTCCACCGCTGCTCGCCGCCGCGATCACCGAAACCTACGGCGGCTTCGCCTTCGGCGTCTTCCTCTCCGCGCTGTGCCTGATCAGCCTGTCCTGCTTGCTCGCCCTGCCCGAGACCCAGCACACCCGGATGGATGCGGTGGGCGTCGATGCCGAGGACATCACCGTGCGCTGACCCCTCCCCATCGTGGTTGCCGACGTGGATCGATCTGCCCCAGGTTCGTATTCGTCGAACGATCGACTGTCCCGCCACGGCAGAGGTGTCATCTTTCCAACTGGGAAGGATCTTTCCTAGGCACGTTTCCGGCCTATTCGGCATGCGGGAGCGCTCATACATTGGCCTTGTAGCCAGAGAGTAGCCAGAGAACAGGACGGGAAAGATTCATGGCAGTAAGCAGCAAGACGGTGGCGGTCAAGGGCTGGGCCTGGGACATCGCAGCGGACATCTACTTCCCCCCGGGGTTCGACGAGTCGAAGGTGTACCCGACGATCGTCTCCGCCCACCCGACTGGCAGCTGCAAGGCGCAGACCTCGGGCAATGTCTACGGTACGGCGCTCGCCGAGGCGGGATTCGTGGTGGCGGCGTTCGATGCGAGCTTCCAGGGTGACAGCGGCGGCGATCCGCGGTCGGTCGAGGACCCCGGTTTCCGGACCAGCGACTTCAGCTTCGTGATCGATCACCTCGTCACCCTGCCCTACGTCGATGCCGACAACATCGGTGTGCTCGCGATCTGCGGCGGTGCAGGGTATGCGGTGGCGGCCACCAAGATCGACCGCCGGATCAAGGCGCTCGGGACCGTGGTCGGGAGCAACGTCGGCCGGCTGATGCGCGAGGGCTTCTCGGAGTACAACCCGATGGGGATGCTGGAGGCCATTGCGGCGCAGCGAACTGCGGAGGCCCGCGGGCAGGCCCAGGTGATCAACGATCTGCTGCCGCCGTCTGTCGATGCCGCGCAGCAGGCGGGTATCACCGATATCGACGTGGTCGAGGCCACCGAGTACTACAAGACCGATCGTGGTCAGGCTCCCGGCGGCAAGACGAGCTTCAACTTCGGCCGCCAGGCCGCCCTGGCCGACTGGGACGCATACGACCGCGTGGAGGTCTTTCTCACGCAGCCCCTGTGCGTCGTGATCGGCGACAAGGTCGGTGCCTTCGCGTCCCAGCGGCTGAGCATGGAGCTGTACGGTCGCGCCGCGTCCGAGGAAAAGCAGCTCGTGGTGGTGGCGGGTGCGTCGCACTACGACCTGTACGACAAGCCGGGCCCGACCGGTGAAGCACTGGAGAACCTGGTGCCGTTCTACCGCAAGCACCTGAGCTGATCGGCTCGACACAATGGAGCGAGGGCAGCCGGAACACCGGCTGCCCTCGCTCTTGTCGTCGGACGGTGTGAACGTCACTGTGGGCCGAATCAGCACCCATACGATATATTGTGCATAAGTGAGTCGGGTCACAGGAGTTCGGATATGGGTAATGCCGCCATGCGCCGCGACGTCGCGGAGCTTCGGGACGTCGTCGTCGATATCGCCGAGACCACGAACCGATTGCTCGATCCGGACGCTGCCGGGATCCGGCCGACCGGCGACCACCCGCAGTCGGAACAGACCCTGGACGACCTCTGGGACCTGGTGGCCACCGAACTGCTCCGGGAGACGACCGCGGGGGACCCGGCATCCAGCAGGATGGCGGAGCTGGTCGGACTGCTCGATCGAATCAGGACTGCCGAGGTGCGGCGGGCCCGCCTGCAGCTCACGGACCGCACGCGGGCGCTGACGGAGCTGCGGGCCGCGTTGGCCGAACTCGGTGCGCAGGACACCGTCGACGGACTCCTCGCGCGAACCCCCGAAGCAGCGTGCCGACTCGGGTTCGACCGGGCACTCGTATCCACCGTCGACGGGTCCTGGCGGTTGCACACGATGTGTGTCGTCGCCGATCCCGGCTGGGCCGAGGAGATCGTCGCAGTGGGCCGGGAGAATCCGCCCGTCCTCGACCGCACTCTGGTCGAGAACGACTCCGTGGTGGGTGCCCGGGCAACCCTGGTCCAGGATGTCCAGGAGAATCCGCGGGTCAACCGACCGCTCGCCGAGATCACCAAGTCGTCGTCATACGGCATCGCACCACTCCTGGTCGACGGGGAGGTGGTCGGCCTGGTGCACGGCGACTACTACCACCAGCAGCGCGTGCTCACCGAGGCGGACCGCAGTCTGTTGT
This sequence comes from Nocardia sp. KT25-26, assembly GCF_056627695.1. NCBI lineage: Bacteria > Bacillati > Actinomycetota > Actinomycetes > Mycobacteriales > Nocardiaceae > Nocardia > Nocardia sp. KT25-26. Next base: position 2,983,597 of record NZ_CM152813.1, read on the forward strand.
CGTCTTTCGCCGCCGGACTCAGTCAATGCCTGGCCCGGGTGACACTGCTGGAGGGGATGACGGAGATCCGAACGCAGCTCGACGGCCTGTCCAGGTGGCGCACGCCCGGCGCTGCGGTCACCGCATCGGTCACGGCCGGTCGTGACGACGACGCCGTGCTCACCCGGCGCGAAGTGCAGATTGTCCGGTGTCTGGCCGCCGGTGATTCGAACGGCAGGATTGCCCGGCGCCTGACTATCACCGAGGGCACTGTCAAATCTCACATCACGCGCATCCTGCGCAAGCTCGGTGCCGCCAACCGGGCGGAGGCGGTATCGATCTGGTTGCGCAATGCGGCCGCGCCGGCCGTCCTCCCACGCGCCTGATCCGAACCCGAGCCGAAGGTCGCAAGAACTTCACACCCGCGTCAGATGTCCTCGCCCCCCTCCGCGCGGGATGGTGATCCGTGACACACGAGCGGCCGGTGACCGATCAGTCGCAGCGGCACACGGAGACGAAAGGCGCAGCAATGACGCAGGGTGAGCGGGTGGCCGACTGGATAGTCGGCATCGATGTGGGTGGCACGTTCACCGACATCATCGGCCTGAACCGGGGCACCGGAGAGATCCGCGACGGCAAGGTCCTGTCCACGAAGGAACAGGAGAACGGTGTACTGCAGGCACTGTCGGCGATCGACGTCGTGGTCCCGGAGGTCGCCGAGATCGTGCACGGGCACACTGTCGGGATCAATGCCCTGCTGAGCCGGACCGGCGAACCCACCGGCCTCATCGCGACCCGCGGCCACCGGGACCTGCTGGACATCGGGCGAATGCACCGCGAATTCGGTGACCGATTCTACGACCCCACCTGGCTGCGCCCGCACCAGGAACGCCCCATCGTCGCCCGCGAATCGCGGTTCGGTGTGCCGGAACGACTCCGCTACGACGGCACCGAACTGCTGGCCCTGGACGAGGATGCCGTTCGCCGGGCCGTCCGGGACCTGGCGGAGCGAGGCACCCGATCGGTGGCGGTCTGCATGATGAACTCCTACGTCGATGCCGGCCACGAGCGCCGGGCCGCCGAGATCGTCGCCGAGGAACTTCCGGACGCCTACATCCAGACCTCCGCCCTCTATCCGGTGACCAGAGAGCACGAACGGACCGCGACCGTCGCTCTCGACGCCTACGTAGGCCCGGCGGTGGTCGGCTATCTGAATCGCCTGATGACGCGGCTGTCCGAGCAGGACTATCAGGGCACGTTGTGGATCATGATGATGAACGGCGGCGTCGCGACGTTCGCCGACGCCGGCCGCGCGCCCGTATTCCAGCTGGTATCGGGGCCGGTCGGGGGAGTCAGCGGCAGTGTCAAACTGGCCTCCGACAGCGACGCGCCGAATCTGCTGACCATCGACGTCGGCGGCACCAGCACCGACGTCGCCGCGATCCGCAACGGCAAAACGCCGCTCACCGACACCTGGACCCTGGAAACCGGACTGACACTCACCATGCCGCTGGTCGATGTCGAGAGCATCGGATCCGGCGCCGGCAGCCTGATCCGGCCCAGCGCACTGGGCACCGTGGCAGTCGGTCCGGCCTCGGCGGGCTCGAACCCAGGCCCGGTCTGTTACCGGCGCGGTGGCGGCGAACCCACGCTGACGGATGCCTGTGCCGCACTCGGGATCCTGCAACCCGACCTGTTCGCCGATGGTGCCATCCGGCTGGATGTCGCGGCCGCGGTCGAGGCACTCCGCACGACCGGTGAACAGTGGGGAATGTCGGCCACCGAGCTGGCTTCGGCCGCCTACGAGATCGCCTGCCAGGATATTGCCGCCAAGGTACGCAGTATCTCGGTCTACCGGGGCCTCGACGTCCGCGAGTTCGCGTTGCAGCCCTCCGGTTCAGCCGGGCCGATGCTCGCCGACCGGGTGGCCCGGATTCTCGGAGTGGACAAGGTGATCGTGCCGCGTAGTCCCGGGCAGTTCTCCGCGCTCGGCCTCCTGCGCAGCGATCTGATGGTCACCCGGGCGCAATCGATCATGACCCCGCTGGCTCCCGAGTACGCCGACGACATCGAAACCGCCTACGCCACCTTGCAGGACCGCATCCGGGACGATCTGAAGCGCCAGGGAGTCGACGTGACGCGGCTGCGCTTCGACCGGGCATTGTTCGCGATGTACCGCGGACAAACCTGGGACAACCGCATGCCGATCGACGCCGCCGCGCTCACCGCCGACGCGGTCTCGGCCCTGATCCCCGCCTTCCACGAGTTCTACCGGGAGTCCTACGGGTTCGCCGCCACCGAGATCCCCGTCGTGGTGTCGACAGTGGAAGTGACAGCCGTGATTCCACGGGAGAACAGCAGTGCCGCACCCGTTCCGGAGGACGGCGATTCCTTCCTGCGGACAACACGACTGTCGGTGCCGGGCACCACCGAACCCACGGAGGTGGCCATCCACATCCGCGAACGGATGGCAGCACACGAGTCCGTACCCGGTCCCGCCCTGATCGCCGAGAAGTTCGCCACCACCCTGGTCCTGCCGGGCCGCCGGGCCTACGCGGACGACGACCTGAACCTGATCATCGAGCCGCTGCGCTGAGGAGCCGACCATGACCACCACCGAACCCGAGACCATCAGCCCCGGTATCGATGTCGAGATCGACATGCTCCGCTACGGGCTCACCGAAGTGGCCCGCGAAATGCTCGACTCGCTGATGCGCAGCGCATTCTCCCCGGTCTGCCGCGACATCCTGGACTGCACCAGCGCCATCCACATGCGGACCGACGACGGCTGGGAGACCGTCGCATTGTGGGAGGGGTGCATGCAGCACGCGTTCACCGCACCGCACATCGCGAACTTCGTGATGGACGACTGGGACATCGACACCATGCAGCCCGGTGACGTGATCTTCGTCAACGATCCCTGGCGCGGCACCATCCACCAGTCCGACGTCAACCTGTTACGCCCCGTCTTCGTCGACGGCCGCGTCGAGTTCCTGCTCCATTCCACCTCGCACCTCGTCGATCTCGGCGGTGCGATCCCCGGCGGTTTCGCCAACGGCACCCAGACACATTTCGAAGAACAACTGAAACTGCCACCGACGCTGCTGTACGCCGGCGACGTTCCGGTGCGCCCGACCTTCAACTTCCTGCTGGAGAACAACCGGGTTCCTCAGCTCGTTCTCGGCGATCTGCGCGCCCTGCACGGCTGCCTGGTCGTGGGGGAGCGGCAGCTGCAGGACCTGATCGCGCGCAGCAGCCTGGAGAAGGTGCGGGCGGCCGGGCGGTACGCCGTCGAAGCGACCGAGGCGAGCATGCGGCGCGGGATCGCGAACATCCCCGACGGCGATTACACCGCCGAAGACTTTCTCGACGAGGACGGGGTCGGCGACGAACCGATCCCGGTGGCGGTAACTGTGAAGGTGCGCGGCGATTCCATGGAGATCGACTTCTCCGGTTCGGGCCGCCAGCCGCTCGGAAACTGCGGTACCGCCTGGTGTGAGGCCACCCGCTGCATCGAGGCGGTGAAACTCATGGTCGACCCGTCCACACCGGTCAACAGCGGAACCCTGCGGCCGATCGAAACGCTGCTACCGGCCGGCAGCGTCGTTCAAGTGCTGCCGCCGTCGAGCTGCTCCAACCACGCCGACATCGGCGCGCGCGGAATCAACGTCGTCACCCAGGCACTGAGCAAAGCCACCGACGAGGCGTTCGCCTGTGACACCGGAACAGCGGTCGTCGTCAGCCTGGGCGGCATCGACACCCGCCCCGGCCACGAGGGAATTCCGTGGGGCGCCTTCGCTCTCGCCGGTGGCGGATGGGGCGGCACCTGGAAGGAAGACGGCGTCTCCTTCTGCGTGATCCCGATCGGCAACTGCCGCACCTCGGTCCAGGAACACCTCGAGATCGAAAGCCCCCTCGTGGTGGTCCAGCACGAAATGGTGATCGACACCGCCGGCGCAGGCGAATTCCGCGGCGGCATGGGCTCGGTGTACTCGATCTACGCCGAATCCGACACCATGGTCACCATCACCGCCGACCGCGTCCGGACCGGCGCACCCGGCTCCCTCGGCGGCGGTGCTGGTGCACCCGCATTCGGCTGGTACATAGCGAACTTCGACCTCGCCCGGCACGGCGACGCCCTGGATCTCCGTGGCGCGGAACCGCTGTTCGGGATGTTCGACGACGAGGGACGCCCCGATCCGAACCACGGTGAATTCGGCAACGGAGCCCGGTACCGGACCGGAAAGTTCTCCGGACTGACCCTGAAGGCCGGAGATGCCCTGCGCTTTGTGATCGGTGGTGGAGGCGGCTGGGGCGACCCGCTCCGGCGGGACCCGGACCGCGTCGCCGCCGACGTCCGGGGCGGGCTGGTCAGCACGGAATCCGCGGCGGCCGCCTACGGCGTGGTCGTCACCGACGGCACGGTCGACCAGTCGGCAACGGAATCCCGCCGGGCACAACTGGCCGGCCGCCGCGCCCGTGCGGAGTGGCAGGTTCCGGTGGCCTGCCCCATCACCTGGACCCTCTGAACGAAAGGCATCTCATGGCAGTCGATCGACTTCTCTTTCCCCGCCCCGAAACACCCCGCGTCCATGTCGAACGCACTCCGGTCGAGGGCGCATGCCCGGCATGCGGTGCGGCAGACCTGGCCCGCTATCCGGTCGCCAACTTCCTCGGCCCGCGCATGGTCGTCAAATGCCAGGCGTGCTTCCACCACGTGTCGGTGACCCGGCCCGAACCGGAAGACAACTGGCCGGCCTGGCGGGCCCCGGCCCGGGACTGGCCCGCCTCCCGGGTCGGCTGACCCGGCCCGGACCCGTGTTGCGGGACTACCCGGACGAGCCGAAGAACGCGCCGTGCTCGGCACCGGCGCGGTGAAAAAACCGAAAGGACACACCACATGTCAGGACAGCTACTCGACAGGAAAGTCGTTCTCATCACCGGCGCGGCCGGCGGAATCGGGCGAGCGACCGCTGTGCTGGCCGCCCGTGAAGGTGCCCGGCTCGCACTGAGCGACGTCGCCGAAGCCGGTGTGAAGGAAACCGCCGAGCACGTGCGGGCCGTCGGCGGCGAGGCCCTCGCTCTGCCCGCAGATCTGACTGTCGCCGACTCGGTCGAGGCGATGGTCGCGGCCGCCGGCGAGCACTACGGCCGCCTTGACGGTGCGTTCAACAACGCCGGTGTGAGCGGCGGACAGCTCGGCCAGGGCGGCCGCCGCGTGCCCGAATGGGACGAAGCGGCATTCGATCAGGCGCTCGCCGTCAACCTCAAAGGGGTATGGCTGTGCCTGCGCGCCGAGCTCCCCCGGATGGCGGCACAGGGTGGCGGTGCCATCGTGAACACCGCCTCGCTGGCGGGGCTCACCGGGTTCAAGACGACGGCCGGATACTCGGCGGCCAAACACGGTGTGGTCGGACTGACCAAGACCGCCGCAATCGAATACGCACCGACCGTCCGGGTGAACGCGGTCTGCCCCGGCTACACCGACACCGACCTCATGAAGGACGCCAAGAAACGCAGCGGCGACACGATCATTGCGCGAATCCCCTCGGGGCGGCTCGCCCGGCCCGAAGAGATCGCGGAGATGGCGTGCTGGCTGCTGTCGGATCGAGCCGGCTACGCGACCGGCGGCGAGTTCGTCGTCGACGGCGGATACATGGCCAGCTGAGGCGCGGATCACGGATCGAACACTGTCGAAAGGATCATGTCATGACAGCGACCATCGGTGCTGCACACTATCTCGACGGCCGCTGGGCCGACGGTGACGGTTCGCCGATCATCTCCGTCGCCCCCGCCACCGAGCGGCGGATCGGGGAAACCCCGGCGGCCGGCCCGGAACAGGTCACCACCGCCGTCCGGGCGGCTCGGCACGCCTTCGACGAAGGGGAATGGAGTCGACTCACTCCCGGCGAGCGAGGTGCCCTGCTGCACCGGCTGGCGGACCTGCTCACCGGGCACCGTGAGCAGCTCGTCGACATCGCCGCCACCGAGATCGGGACCCCGATCTCGGCCGGGCCGACCCTGCACGTCGACCTGCCGGCCAAGTTCTTCCACTGGTTCGCCGATGCGGCGGCCAGGGGCCCGCGCGACGGGTACGAGCAGCCGCTGGGCCTGGACCATGATCCGATCACCACCAGCAGCATCCTGTTGCGGCAGCCCGCCGGAGTGGTCGGCGCGATCGTCGCCTACAACGTGCCGATCATGATGTGCGCGTACAAGCTCGGTGCCGCACTCGCTTCAGGGTGCTCTGTGGTGCTGGTGACCTCCCCGAAATCGATCCTGTTGACATCGGCGTTCATGCGGCTCGTCGAAGAGGCCGGCTTTCCGCCCGGCGCCGTGAATTTCGTCTTCGGGCCACCGGAAGTCACCGAGGCGGTGGTAACGGCGCCCGAGGTCGACATGGTGACCTTCACGGGTTCACCCGAAGTCGGCAGCAAGATCCTCGCCCTGGCGGCGCCGACATTGAAGAAGGTGGTCCTCGAACTCGGGGGCAAGTCGCCGAACATCGTGCTGCCCGGCACTGACCTGGACCGGGCGGTGCCCGCCTCGGCGCTCCGGTTTACTCGCAACAGTGGCCAGGCCTGCGGGGCCACGACCCGGACCTTCGTGCCCAGCGAGCTGTTCGACGAATACGTCGAACGGTCGGGGAAGTTTCTCACCGGATTGACCGTTGGCGACCCGCACCGTGGCGACACGGTTCTCGGGCCGCTGATCACCGGCGCACACCGGGACGCTGTCGAAGGCCATCTGGCGCGTGCCCGTGAACAGGGCGCGGTGGTGCCTGTGGGTGGTGGCCGACCGGCCGGGCTCGACGTGGGTTTCTACCTGGAGCCGACGCTGGTGACGAACGTGCCCAATACGGCCGAGATCGCACAGGAAGAGCTGTTCGCGCCGGTCGGAGTGGTGATTCCGTATACCGACACCGACGAAGCCGTTCGTCTGGCCAACGACGTGAAATACGCCCTCAACGCCAATGTGTGGGGTCCGACCGCGGAGGCCGTCGAATTCGGTAGGCGGATCCGTTCCGGCACCGTCACCATCAACGGCGGCGGTGGCATGCGGGCCGACGCTCCGTGGGGCGGTCCCGGTCACAGTGGTATCGGCCGGGAAGGTGGTGAGGAGGGGTTGCGCGAGTTCTTCGAGGTCAAGCATCTCCAATGGCCGTTGTGACCCAGGCGCCGACACGGCTGGGCAGATGTGGTTGCCAGACCCGTCTCCCAGCCCGGGGAGGGGCCGACGCCCACCTGAGACGAGCGCCGGCCTTTTTCGCGCAGCTCAGCTGCGCTCGGGTATCTACCGAGTCAACGTGAACGTGTTTGTGCAGGTCAGGGAGTGGGCGTAATGGTCGATTCGCCCTCCGGACACAGTTTCTGCAATACCCGAAAGCCTCCGGTTCACCCGGAGGCTTTCGCGGTTGGCTGTGCACGGACTCGTCGATGTGAGACAGTCATTGCCTACTCGCAGACTCCATCCTCCCTCAACAGATGAAGCGAAAGTCCGCCCACGATTCCACGGTTTTCACCGAGACGCTATGACTCTCCGGCCCCTGGTCGGTCGATGCCTTCGACAATGCGGAAGTCGCGCTCGAAGCCACGGGGGAGTTCGGCCAGTGCCTTCTGGTAGGCCGCGCTCGCGCGTGCGGCGACCGCCTGTTCGAAGCTGTCGAACTCGACCAGGACGACGCGGGCGGCGATACCGGCTTCGTGTGCGTCGACCCGGTTGCCGATGCCGGCGAGCACTCGCCCGCCCGCGGCCGCGACGGCCAGACCGGCCAGTTCGTTGTAGGCATCGAGCCGCTCGGGGGCCTCGATGGCGGGGTAGACGCTGACCCAGTAGCCCTTGGTCATGGAAACCTCCGGTGTCGGGATCGGTAGATATGGCTTACGGGTTGGTTTCGGTCGGGCTCGGGAGGAAGTCGGCGAAGCGAGGCGCGCCGGGCTCGTGCGGCACGCGGGCAGCGCGTGCGGCGAAGCTGATGGCGTGATACCACCCGCACAGAAGTAGCATGTCGAGCAGTTCGAGTTCGTCGAAGACCGACGCGAGCCGTGCCCACAGCGCGTCATCGATGTCGGAACGCTCGTGCAGTGTGTCGACAGCGCGGAGTAACAGCCGGTCCCGGTCGGAGCCCCAGCACCGGTCCGCGGGGCCGCCGTGCACCAGGGACGCCGACTGTTCGCGGGTGAGCCCGACGCGTTCCGCGAACATCATCATGTGCACGCCCCATTCGTACTCGCAGCCGCACAGCACGCAGGTCCGGTCGATGACGATCTCGCGCTCCCGCATGGTCAGGGTCAGTTCTCGGCCCAGCTCATAGCGCCCCCACTCGTGCATCGCACCGGCCATCGGGAGGTTTCTGGCGAAGAGCCGGAACAGCCCGATCGGCGGCGTGTCGCCGGGCATCATGCGCGCGAGTAGCGCGCCGGCCTGGTCGGTGTACGGCGGTTCCAGCAGGTCTATTCGCGACATCGGTGCTCCCCTCGAGGTGTTTCGAAATCAGAAACACGAACGGATGCTAGTGTTTCTAAAAACGAAACACAAGGAGGGTCATGCCTGTACCGCGCCCCGGAGCACCGGTTCGTGGATCGAGCACCGGCCGTCCGATCATGGCCGCGCTGGACCTCTTCGGCCGTCGGTGGGCGTTGCGAATTCTGTGGGAACTGCGTGCGGGCCCGCTCGGTGCGCGCACGCTGCTGACACGCTGCGCAGGTCTCTCCTCCAGTGTCCTCTATCAGCGACTTCGCGAACTCGCCGCGAGCGGCATCATCGCCTCCTCCGCCGATGGCTACGAACTCACTCAGCTGGGGGCAGCACTCATTCGCGCCCTCCGGCCGCTCGACGAATGGGCGACCACCTGGGCGCAGGCACAAGAGCGCAACTCCGCAGAGGCAGAAGGTCGCGGGGTAGACCCCTGAGAGTAGGGACGAACCTACCGAGCCGGTGGTACGGTCATGGCCCAAATATTGCGGCGGCGACGCGTATGAACGAGTGGATCAGCGGGTCGGTGTTCGTGCTGTTCCAGGCGACGACCAGCGGGCTGGGCGGCATATCGGCGAGCGGGACGGCGACCAATCCCTCGGGCATCGGGTGGCCGAGCGGAGACAGTCCGATCGTGCCGTTCCACAACACAGCTTGCAGACACTCCTGGATGGTGCGCACCTCCGGGCCGTCGCGGTCCCGTGTTCCACGCGGTGTGGCGTTCCAGAATGCTCGCCAGACGGGGTCGGTGCCCTCGGGAAGCCGGAACCACGGACGATCGTCGAGATCGCGCACGCGCAGAATGCCGCACCGGGCCAGTGGATCGTCGGCACGTAAGACCACACCGATCGGATCCTCGCGCAGCACATGGGTACTGATTCCTGCGTCCTCGAACGGCATTCGCGTGAGCACGACGTCGACCCGTCCTGCACGTAACCCGGCGGTGGGGTCACCGAGGTCTGTCTCACGCACGCGGACGCGGACAACCGGGTGGCGCTCGCGGAAGGCGGCCACCAGGCGGGGTCCGGCCTGTTCGGCGCTGTCGGAGAGCGTGCCGACCGATAATGTGACGGTCCCGGCTGCGGCCGCGACTCTGGCCGGGATCTGATCTGCCTGCTCCAGCAGGGAGCGCGCCTCGCGGTACAGCGCCTCGCCCGCCGCGGTCAGCGATACACCGCTCGCCGAGCGGCGCAGCAGAACTGTGCCGAGGTCGGCTTCCAACGTCTTGATCGCACGGCTCAATGGTGGCTGGCTCATGTGCAGGCGTTCGGCTGCGCGCCGAAAGTGGAGTTCCTCGGTGACGGCTACGAAGTAGCGGAGCAGGCGCAGATCCATTACCGCCGACGATACCCGCACGGTATCACCCTTGCGCAACGGATCTTGGACAGCCGTGATCATCCATTGCTGAACTGACATCGATCGGTTCGGCCGCGTCGGACCTCAGGGACCCGCGGCACCCCCAACACTGGAGTCGACCATGCCTGAGGACACCAATCCGGATCCTGTCGTCGAGATCGGGAATGTGCGGGAGATCGGCCACGACCTGCTCGTGATTCCGAACCGTCGCGTCGACCTCGTGCCCAATATCGGTGTGATCGGCGGGACGCACTCGGTGCTGGTCGTGGAGACCGGCATGGGCCCGCACAATGCGGAGAAGGTGCTGACCTTCGCCGCTGAACAAGCCAAGGGCCGCAGGATCTTCCTGACTACCACGCACTTCCACCCGGAGCACGCGTTCGGTGCGCAGGTGTTCGCCGGCGAGGCAACCTATCTGGTCAACCAGGCGCAAGCCGAGGACCGTGCCCAGAAGGGTGAGAGCTACCTGGCGATGTTCGAACAGCTCGGAGAACCAGTGGCGCGCCAGCTCGAAGGTGTCACGCTCACTGCGCCGGATGAGGTTTACGATGGCAGGTACGAGCTGGATCTCGGCGGCCGGGTCGTGGAGTTGCGCCCGACCGGCCGCGCGCACAGCAGGGGCGACCAGGTCGTTGCCGTCCCGGACGCCGGCGTGCTGTTCACCGGCGATCTCGCCGAGGCCGGCCAGTTTGCGATCTTCCCGTGGTTTCCGCCCTACGACACCGACGTCTCCGGCTTGCGCTGGATGGACGTGATGGAGAAACTCGCCACCGAGGCTCCACGCGTAGTCGTGCCGGGCCATGGCGAGATCGGCGATACCCAACTGCTCGTCGACGTGCGTGACTACCTGCGTGAACTGCGAGATGAGACCTGGCGCCGCCGGGACTCGGCCATGAGCGAGGAATCCATCATCGAGGAGGTCCGCGCGCTGATGATCGAGCGGCATCCGGACTGGACGATGCGGGAGTGGATCGAGCGCGGCGTCGGTTGCCTGTGCGCCGAACACCCGCACGCTGTCGCATGAGCGATCGGTGCGGCGGCGGACAACCAGAAGGAGCATGATGAATGAGGTCGGCACCGACTGGGCCGCCGAGGATTCCACCGAGGTCAGACGCATACCGGGGCACCGACCAGGGTGGTCCATCTGGAGTTGGCGCGGACCTCACCGGATCAGGCCTGCTGGCAGGTGGTCTCATGGGTGGGGTGCACGACGTCGTCCACCCGACGGGCCGAGGAGATTCCGGTCGGTGATCGACCTGTTCGGAACCTGCTCGGAAGGCGCGGTTCAGTTGATCGGGATGGAACTGGATAACAACGATGAACATCGAGTATGTACGCATGCCGCGTGGCAGCCGCGATGGTGGGACCGCCTGGATGGCGGATCTGCCGGCCCGCTATGTCCACGGTGAGCGCGGGTTCGATCGCCGCATCATGGAACAACTCGCCGCGGTCGGCGTGCCCTGCTACACACTGACCGACCTGTCCAACGGGCCACGCACCATCCCCGCCGGTATCCCGATCTTCATCGATTGGCTCGCCCACCTCGAAGAACGCATACCGGGTCCGGAAACTCAGCATCGCTCGGCGATCCGTTCCGGCCTGATCCGCAACCTCATCGATCCCGCCGCACGCGGCAATCAGGAAGCGATCGATCTGCTCATCGCTCAGGTCCGCCACCGGCCGCCGCTGCCGAAACGGCAACAGGACTGGGCCTGCACCGCTCTCGGCTTGATCGCCACACCGAAACACTTCCCCCAGATCGCGGGTCTGCTCGCCGAACTGCCCGACGACACCCAGCAGGTCCCGCTCGTGAAGTACCTCGGCAAGATCAAGACGCCCGCGGCCCGCGACCTCGCCGTGCAACGCCTCGACGGTGTCGCCCGCGCGGCCGCGATCAGGGCACTGGTGCAGATGAAAGCCACCGGCGTCCGGCATCTCGTCGAACCGATGGTCGACGACCCCAACCCGGACATCCGCAGACTCGCACGGCAGGCCCTGGCCAAGCTGCCTCCAGTCGAGTGCGCGGGGAGAGATCGGCTGACCGGTCGTCGACGGGCTGCGCGTGATGTCACGAGCGTGTCAGAGTGATACCCAGGTCGGCTTTCGCGATGTGATCGAGCGTCAGCAGGTCGGCAGACGTTGTCGTCGGCGCGGCGGTTGCGTCGGCAGCGGCCAGGGCTGCGAGTGCGGTGAGCCCACCGGTGGTGCGTGACTGGCCGACGCCTGCCGCGGACAGGGTTTCGCCGGTCCGGCGGTTCATTGCGGTGAGTGACCAGCGTTCGCTGCCGAGGTGGGGGGCACGGCTGATCAGGGGTGCGAGCCTGGGAAATCGGCCGACGAGTCCCAGTGCAGCGGTCGTGAGTGGGCCGTCGGTTGCGAGGTAGGAGCGCACGGCGACGTCGCGTGAGTGTCCGATCAGGAGGTTGTCGGGGAAGTCCGCGCGAAGGCAGGTGCGGATGCGGCGCCCGGTGGGCAGGCGGCGGCGTTCCCGCAGGTTGACGACGGTGTGGTCCTCCGGTGGTTCCCAGATCTGGTGGCCCGCGAGCCCGGCGGTCCATTCGACGGCGGCGGCGCCGTGTGCTTCACCGCCGCCGAGCATGATCGCGAGGTCGACGTCATCGCCCGCCGCACCGGCGACGGCGGCGACGAGCAACGTGCTCAACCCGGGAGCGAGTCCGACGCCGATTACCACCCGCTCGGCATCGAGCCGAGCTGCCTGCGACAGCCGCGCGAGGTATGCGGCGGTGGCGGACGGGTCGACCAGAATCGCTCCGGACAGTCGTGTCACGATGCGTGGATCCTCGACGCCGGAGGCGTTGACAACGATGCGGTGGTCGGGTGCCGCCTCGCCCAGCGCGTCGAATCCGGTGTCGGAGGCGAGGTCGACAGCGATGCCGTCGGTGGGGGCGGTCCGGCCTGCCGGGGTCACATCGTGCCCCGCTGCCTGCAAGGCGGTCGCGGTGGCGCGCCCGACGGCGCCGCGGGCGCCGAGTACGAGGATCTTCATGTTCTTCTCCTGTTCTTCGAATCTCGGCGAGCAGTGCGCGCACCGAGTACATGGTCGGCGGCGAGGGCGAAGCCGACGGCGAGGAGTGCCCACGCGAAGACTTCAGCGGTGAGTAACAGTGATCGTGCATAGGTGAGGCGCGCGCCGACACCGGTCCCGACCGCGAAGACCTCGGTCATCAGGACGACACGCAGTGCTCCGGCCGTGACCACGCGGCTCGCAGAGCCGATCTCGGCGGCGACGAGGGGTGCGGTGATCCGGCGGAACACGGTCGATGGGCTCAGACCGAAAGCGCGGCCCATGTCCTGTAGTTCGCGGGACGCGTGGGTGAACGCGGTCTCCGCTGCCGCGGCGACGGTGGGGAAGAGCACCAGGACTGCGACGGCGATGGCGACCCGTCCGTCCGCACCCCACCAGAGCATGGCGACGACGGCGGCCACGACGGGCGGGATACCGGCTCCGAGGCCACGCAGTACCGAAACCGCTCCCGACAGCATTGCCGACCGGCTTGCCGACCAGCCCAGCGCGGTTCCGCGAAATATTGCGATGGCCGCTGCGGCGACGGCTCGGGCCGTCGTCGAACTCGCGGCGACGACGAGCTCGCCGGTCTGTGCAAGTTCGGCCAGCGCGGCGCCCGTCTGGATCGGCGACGGGACGAGCACCTCGGGGAAGACGGCCGAAGTCCACTGCCAGCAGGCGAGCAGGCAGCCGACGGCAGCAGCAACGCCGATGCCGCGACGACGAGCCGCGGTCACCGAACGTAGAAGTCGTCGTCGGGAAGGGTGCCACCCGCGATATCTGGATTGCGTTCGATGAGCGCGCGGAGATAGTTCTCGACCGAACCTTGCGCTGTCGCACCGTCGAGGTACCTCGCGCCCAGACGCGCCGCGACGTCGGTCGCGAAGCTCGGATCCACTTCGGCGAGTCGTGCCACCCGGGTGTTGGTGTCGGCCGGGATCTCTTCCGCGGCAAGGGCGTCCGCCAGGGTCGCCCTGAGGTCGTGCAGGCGGCCGCTGGAATCGTCGGCGAATGCTGCCGTCGCGACGATGGCGATCTGCGGGGCCTCCGCACTTGTCACCGCCATCCACTCGTCACGTAGATCAGCGATGCTGTCCAGCCGCCCCGCCGAACTTTCGGTTGCGCGGGTTGCGAAGTGCTCCGGCACTACGGCCGCGTCGATGTCGCCGGTCGCGAGCCGGGAGAGGATCTCCGGAAGCGTCGGGTGGTACGTGATATCGACGTCCAGGTCGCGTGCTGCGAAGACGGTTTGCGCGATCTGATCAGCGGTATCGCCGGGAAACGCGATGTGGATCGTGTCCAGATCTTCGAGTGTGGCACCGGCCGGTGCCACGACATGCAGCAGGCTCAGGTCGAGCGCTCCGATCAGCCTGATGTCGAGGCCACCGTTGTAGAGGGCGCCGGCGGCCTCGGTCGGCATGACCGCAACGTCGGCCGAGCCCGAAGCGAGCTGGGCGCGGAGGAAGTCGGGATCGGTCCCGAGGCTCACCTCGTAGCGACTCGGATCTGCGCTGGTCAAGGCAGCTACGGGGAGAAGCGGGGGGACGCTCTGGGCGGCGGCGATGCGCACCCCGCCGGTGTCGGTGCCGGCAGTGGCGCATCCGGTGAACAGTGCGGCGATCAGCGGTGCCACCGCGAACAGGCGGACGGATTTTCTCATGGTGCTCCCAGCGATCCGGTTCGGAAGTTAGTATGTCCTAATCTAAACTGTATACAAAAAGGATCGAAGGAGGGGGCGTGAACGCGCCACGTTTCGAAGCCGCCGCGTATCGGCCGATGTCTGCGCACCTGGGAGCTGCTGCCGAACGTTTGGTGGACAGGCTCACGACCACGCCGGGGCCGGATGGCCGCCCTGTCTTGGTCGACATCGGATGCGGCGACGGCAATCTCACCCTGGCGGCAGCCCGGGCCGGTTGGCGGGCGATCGGAATCGATATCTCGCCCAGCCAGATCGCCGCAGCCCGGGTACGGGCATCCGGTGCAGCATTGCTGGACGACGTGGAATTCCGCGTCGAAGACGAACGCGACACCTCGGTCGCCACTGCTGCTGCCGATGCGGCCGCCAGCAGTTTCGGTGTCATCTTCGCCGCCGACCCGGATGCGGCCGTGGGGCGGATGGTTCGACTGGTGCGCCCGGGCGGACAGGTCGGCGTCACTGCGTGGGCCGAGCCGACGGCATCCGCCGTGCTGCGGCGCACCCTGGCGAAGATCATCGACGCAACGTCGGACGTTCCCGGCCTGCCGGTGCCGTGGCGAGGGCTGCCGGAGATTCGCCGGACGTTCGAACAGGCCGGCCTGGTGGAATCGGTTGTCACCGTCGAATCACTGGATACGGCGGCGGCCACTTTCTCGGCCGCCCTCGACATCTTCTGCGATCGTGCTCCCGTTCTCGGGGATCTGTATGCGCGCGCCCGCGATGTCGCGTCTCGCTCGGATATCGAAGGGGTCTGCCGGGCGGCCCTCGACGAGGCGGAGCTCGTGACGCTCGGCGCACACGTCGAGGTAGCGGATCGGTATCTGCTCGCGACTGGGCGCCGCGCCGGATGATTCTGCAGGTGCGCGACTTCGTCGTCGCCGGCCGCACACCGGCGAAGCGGGCGCTCGGGTTCACGGTTGCGGCCGGCGAGATCGCGGCGCTGGTCGGACCGTCGGGGGCCGGGAAATCGACTGTTCTCGATTGCGTGGCAGGCGTCGGGCCACGGTACGGTGGTGAGGTGATTCGGCCGGCGCACGGCATCGGTGTGCACTTCCAGACGCCGAGACTATTGCCGTGGCTGAGCGCACGCGACAACGTGCGCTTTCCCCTTCGGGCGGCCCGCAGGTCGGAGTCCAGCCCCGATGCCACCGCGGTGTTGGCGGCGCTCGGAATCCGGGACCACGACGCATTGCCCGCCGAGCTGTCGGGTGGCCAGCGCAACCGTGTCTCGCTGGCCCGGGCCATGCTCGCCGCCGACGTACTGCTCATTGCCGACGAGCCGTTCGCCCACCTCGACGCCGACAGCGCGGACGCCGTCGAGAACGCGCTTCGAGCGCGGGCGGCGGCCGGATGCGCGGTACTCGTGGCTGCGCACGAACCGGACCGCGTGGCTTGCCTGGGGGCGTACGAGATTCGGCTGGGGGGCTGATACATGGCACGAACGCCGGAGGTGACGGTGCCGCGGATCGTGGCGGAGATCGTCGATCAGATACTGGATGGCCGGTTGAAACGCGGCGCGAAGCTCAGCACGGCGCACATCGCCGACGGGGTGGCGGCGTCTCGCCTGCCGGTGCGTGAGGCGCTGCGCGAACTCGCAGTACTCGGCGTGGTCGACTATGTGCCGAATCGTGGATTCCGGGTGCCGCCGATCCCGGCGGCACCCGAGCTGACGGCGCTGCTCGACGTACGCGAACTACTCGAACCGGAGGTGCATGCCCTCGCCGCGGAACGCGCCACCGACGCCGAACGTGCCGAAATTCTGGCTGCCTTCGAGCGTGGCGCGGCTGCTGAGCAGGCCGGTGCCTACGGGCACGCAGCTCAACTCCATCACCGCGGTATCCGGGCGATCGTCGATGCGGCCCATCACGCCGAGCTGCAGCGCTCGCTGACGCCCCTGATCATCCGTAGCGCGCTGCATTTCCCGGCGATGCGAGCTGCCGCCGACTTCGAAGGCTGGGGACAGCACCGGAGCAGCGCCGAGGCGATCGCTGCCCGCGATCCTGTTGCAGCGAAAGCGTGTGCCGAGGAGCACCTGGCGTTTCTGCGCCGACTTGTCGAGACGGTTGTGGCGCGCGACGATACCGGAGCGAACCGACCGGAAGCGTGACGCCCGCCAGAACCTGCCGGTGTCGTTCGGGCACGGTGGCCGGGCTCATCGTTCGCGGCTCACCCGGCGTGTCGTGCCGCCGGGCGTCACCTGCGGTCCGGCTACATTGCCACTGTGTCTCCCGGAGGGCAGCTGCTGCTGTACACCATTGCGCTGAACGGCTACGCGTTCCTGTTGATCTATCTGCGTTCGTGGGTGTATCGGACACCGGTGTACCGGCCCATGGTGAAGAATTTCTTCCTCTCGATCTTGCCTCTGATCCTGCTGTTGGCGGTGCTGCTGGTCATCGGTGTCACCGAGGCGACAACCACCCGCACCGTCACGATCATCGTCGGGATCTTCGGATTCGGGGCCTGGTTGCTGGCACTGCCGAATTCGGGCTATCTGATCACCGAGCTGAACCTGAACCATCGACGTGACGACGAGCAGGTTCCGCTGTGGTACGACATCATCGCCGTGCTGGCGTTCGCAATGTCCGGTGTGATCAATACCGTCCTCGGCGTCTTCGCGGTGCACGTCGCCTTCGCGCTCACCATCTACGGCGAATCGAATCAGGATCTATGGGATATGCCGCTGCGGTTGCTGACCGGGACCGTGCTCCTGCTGGTGTCGGTGGGTATCTACTTCGGGCGTTATCTGCGTCTGAACAGTTGGGATGTCCGGGCGCCCACTCGGATGTGGGCAAAGCTGCGGCACCACTTCGACTCTCGGGCCGTGCTCGGGAACTTCGTGCTCTTCTGCGCCACCCACACAGTCTTTCTGTGGCTGATCTACGGTGTCGTCATTCTCCCCGTGCTGGCAGCGATCATCGATACGCCGGATCTCGAACTGGTGGACTGACTCAGCACTCAGTCGGATGCGACAGCGGGCTGTCCGGGGCGAGTTGTGTGGCGTTCGAGCCGTCGCTGTCCTGCACCATCCTTGGTTTCTCCTGGGTGCGAATGTGCCTGAGCCAGCTCGCCGGACTGCTGGGGAGCACTTCCCGGACTCGGCCGTGGCCGCCGAGATGCGTGGCACCCTGGATGTCTACTCCACTCGGTCGGAACCGGCCCAGCCTTGTGTGGCCTTGGCCAGGGGAACATCCAGTCCGAGCCACGAGGCAGTTCGGTACGCGGGTAGGGCGCACGCTGAAATCCGGGAATCGAGCTCGCGTCCTGGGATCGGAAGTGAGGCATCATGGCTGTCATGCATGACTGGCCTGAACGTGACGCCGGTGAGATCCCGACCCCGGAGTTGGTCGCCTCGTGGGTGGTGCTCGACACTGTCCCGGCCGAACGGATCCCGCACTGGGGAGCGCATTGGCTGGTTCAGGGCTATGCCGGTGAAGCGCTCACGACATTGGCTGGGTTGAGCGGAACGGATACTCATGAGGTCCACGACCTGCTACCCGAGGCGCTGACCGAATGTAATGCAGCCATCCCGGACTCGGACGCAGCCGCGGCCCAGGTGACGTTCGCCGGCCTCGCACGAATGTACGCCGACAACCGAGCATCCGAGAGATGGGTACTGGACAAGGTGCGCGAGGTCGTCGGCTGTTCCGGCTACGCCGCCAGTGTCATCGCACTCCCACTCGGTCGGATCTTCGACATCGAAGACAAGTGGGGAGCGGGCTGGGGTCGACCCGAACTGCAACTTGCCGAGGAAATCCGGAACGCATGCAGAGCTCAGCTCGCCGTCTGCTACGCCGCATACGAATTCTAGCGTTCCAGGTGTAGAACGTGATCTTTGCGCAGTGCCGGGTCGGACCGGCTGACCCGCGTTGTCGGGTGTGCCCCAAGCATCTGCTCTCCCCCGGCTGTTGCGATGGCCTGGAGGACCGGCGACGTGATTGGTACCCGCAGTCCTGCCCGCATTCGAGCGGGTGCCCGGACGCCCCGAATGGTCACGGGGATGCAGGTGCGGCCCCGTGTGGCGGGGCCGCCGCGGCACGGTCAGAGGCACTGCCATTCGTGCTGGAAGCTGCCGGTGCAGAGTGCTTCGAACGGTTTGGTCACCAACAGGTTCCAGAGGGCGTGGTAGGTGTTGTCGATGGCCGCGCTGCCGGTGGGGTAGGTCCGGTCATCGATAGGCTGAACCTGCGTGGGAGCCTCGAGTTCCACGGGTTCGGCCGATGCCGTGGCGGGGGCGATCACCAGTACAGAACCTACGGCTAGGGCAGCGAGTGATTTACGCATCATGGTGGAGTAGAGTACCTTCCGTTTGGAGTTGATCTTTCTTCTCTGTTTCGATCGCTTTGGTCGCCTGTGTGCGTTAACGTACGCTGGCCGTTGTCGGCGGCGTACCTGCTTGCCGACCTACTGACGGAGCGGAACCACGCGAACTCGTACCGGGCGATGAGCCGGTCAGATCAACCACATCATGGTCGCGAGCGTGACCATGATGGCAAGGCCGCACCCGGTACCGAGGAGTGTTCCGACGATCGCCGCGCGGCGGGCGGTGGGCCAGGTGATCGGGTAGGCCCGGTTGGTCGAATAACTCACGTGCACACTTACTTCGGATCCGATCGGGTACCGGCCGGGAACCGGTTGGCGGTGGGGCTGAAAGTCGGCACCTCGGTAGTCCACCACCGTGCGCCGGTGCCGAGGCGGGCAGCGGCACAGGGTCGGTTCATGGTCGTCCTTGCAGGTATGGGCGATGACTCGGGCAGGGCGTCGACCGGTGAATCTGGGGCCGCCGTGGGCGCGTAGCCCTTCGTGCAGCGGAACGAGCAGATGGTGGTAAGCCAGTCCGTAGAGGAATCCGAACACCGTCGTTGCCGCCAGACCTGCAAGCATGGGCACCACCAGGTCGATCACGCCTGGGATCCTACGCCGACGTGGCTCGCGGCAGCGGTACGCTGCGTGGGGAGGTGCGGATCCGGGCAGCAATGATTTCGTATTCGCGTCGCGGGCGGCCCGGCTGTCCACGCGCCTCCGGAAGCGCCCGGTCCGAATTGTGGGACTTCAGTGCTGTGTGCTGTGTTGAGCGTGCACAGATCGGCGAGAATGCCCCGACGACGGTTCCTGGCCGGTGCAGGCGTGGATACGCTGCGCAGTCATGGATCCCATCGACCTCGAAGTACCGATATCGGTGCCGCCCGGAGACCGGGGGCTGGTTCTCGACGTCGAGCGCGTGGCACTGTGGAACCCGTTGGCGCTGCCGGGGGAGGAATCCTTCGCATACATTCGCGAACCCGACGGCACCTGCCGGCGGCTGCCCGACTCGTTGAAGCATTGGGCGACCCGAGTCCTGGCCGACCACTACGCGCGGTCGGAAGCCGGTGTGCGGCCGGTGTTTCCGTGCCGCATCCGAATCGAGGCCCGCGACGATGCGGTGACCGCTCATCTGTTGGCTGTCGACGAACAGCCCGTGCCCTGATTCCGCCTGTCCTGGACTGGCCGCGGAGCGCGCCGAGGGACGCATCACGGCGCTACGAGTGCATGTGCAACACCAGGGCGCGGGCCGCTGGTAGTACTCCCGTAGGGGACCCCATCGAACGTAGCTCTCGTCGGTGAGGCGCGGCCAGGCCCGGCCTTCCTAGCATCGGCCCCATCGATCGAATGGAGGGCGACATGACGGGGTTCGCACGATGGCTGGGCGCGATGTGCGCTACCACGGCTGTACTGGTGACGGCATGTGGGACCGAGGACTCGAGAGCCGGTGTGGCCTCGACTCGGTACGAGGACACGCGGGCGATCCTGCAGCGCCTGACCGCCGAAGACGGGGTGCCTGGGGCACTACTCGAGGTCACCGGGCCAACCGGGTCGACAGTACTGACCAGTGGGGTCTCCGATGTCGAGTCCCGCGCACCGGTCGCGGAGGACAGCCGTTTCCGCATCGGAAGTATGTCGAAGATCTTCGTCGCCACCGTGGTGCTCCAGCTGGCCGCCGAACAGCAAGTTGCGTTGGACACGGCGGTCGAGCAGTATCTGCCCGGAGCGATCGCGGACAACGGTCACGACATCACGGTCCGCCAGCTGCTCCAGCACACCAGCGGCCTGCCCGACTACGTCGATTCTCTGGACCCGAGACACCACCTCTTGGCCGCCCCGCTCGCACACCACGATCCGGAGGATCTGGTGCAGCTCGGCCTCGAACGGCCACCGGAGTTCGCCCCCGGGGCCGGGTGGGAATACTCCAACACCAACTACATCGTGGCAGGAATGCTCATAGAGCAGGTCACCGGCCGCCCGTATGGCGTGGAGATCGCCGAGCGGATCATCGGCCCGCTGCAGCTCCGGGACACCTCGGTCCCGGGGGACGACCCGAGCATCGGCCGCCCGCATCCCCGGGGCTACGCCGCACCGAACGGGGCCGAACTCGTCGACGTCACCGAATTCAACCCCACGATCGCCGGTGCCTCCGGTGGCCTGATTTCGAGCGCGGCGGATATGAACACCTTTTTGGGCGCTCTCCTGAACGGCGACCTGCTGCCCCCGGCGCAACTCCGGGAGATGATGGACACCACGCCCACCGGCAACCGATTCGGTGACGCCTACGGACTGGGGTTGTGGAGTACCCCCTTGCCGTGCGGCGGGACCTACTGGGGCCACGGTGGCGGCATCTTCGGCTTTCTGACCATGACCGGTGCCACCACCGACGGGCGCCGCGTCACGGTGATGACGAACCGCCAGCCCGGCGACACTGCACAACAGGACGACGTCCGCTCCGCGGTCTCCGAGGCACTCTGCGAAAGCGACTGACCACGAGACCCGGGCCGGACCAGCGCCACGCGTGTGGAGCGGTCATCGGGCCGTTCCAACGGACGCGACGCAGGAACGATCCGGCCCGCTCGTACGGTCCTCAGTTGCAGGTGATTCCGTCGTAGACAGTTCCGGTGCACGGCGTCTGATCGACGTCTGCCGAGTCGTTGCCCAGAATGTCGAGGGTTCGAGCCGGCCCTCGAGCCGAGCCGGTGGCATCGGACTGCGCGGCCGCTGCCCCGAACCCATCAGTGCGACGCCGGCCGCGGTGGTGAAGTGGAGGCATCCTGAATCCACCGGACGGATGCTCCGCCTCGTGCCCGACTCCGAGATGGCTGACCGGCGTGAAGTGATTCCTTGGTCGGTCGGTACCCGGAGAGCACCGAAATCACGAGGTTGTTCGACCCCAGCGCGGCTACCGGTTCACCGGTTGCCCTGTCAGTCGTGCGCTTTCGTCCCACAGACGGTTGCACCGGTCTATGTCTGTGGTGTGGTCAGCGGTGGTGACCGGGGTACGTCGGACGAAGAATTCTCCGGTGACGCCGGTGGTTTCGGGGGAGGTGGCGACCCAGACCGGGGTGTCGGCGCCGTCGTCGGGGCCGGGGCGTCGGGGGTTCAGTTGCAGGATGCGGGTGTAGAGGCGGAGAAGTCCGCGTTGGACGTCGAGGCCGAGCCGGGTGCCGTCGGTGACGATGCCGGGGTGGGCGCCGTTGACGGTGATTCCGGCGCCGGACAGGTGGCGCGCGAGGCTGTAGACGAACATCGCGTTCATGTTCTTGGTGCGGGCGTAGGACAGGAACGGGCGGAAGCTCGGCGGTAGTCCGCGTGCACGGAGCCGAGCAGCGCCGAGGTCGTCCAGGTCGACCGGTGTTCGGCGTAGTCCGCCGGGGTCGCCGCCGACGACGACGAATCGTGCGGATCGGCCGGCTGTGACGAGGGATTCGCCGAGTGTCCGGAGGAGGAGATAGGGGGCGAGGTGGTTGGTTGCGAGCATGCGCTGGATGCCTTCGGTGGTGTGGTCGTCGACGTCGGTGATCACCGCCGCATTGCTGACGACTACGTCGAGGGGCGTGTCACGAAGATTCTCGGCGAGCGCGCGGACCTCGGTGATCAGCGACAGGTCGCACAGTTCGGCGCGGAGCCCGGCGCCGGGTACCGCGGCGCGGATCCGTTCCTGTGCTGCGCTCATCCGGGCGCGGTCGCGGCCGACCATGATCACGGTGTATCCCCGGGCGGCGAGGGAGCGGGTGATCGCTTCACCGATTCCACCGGTAGCTCCGGTCACGACTGCCGTGTTGTTGCGCTCCATCTCGTCCTCCAGGCGCCTGATTGGTTGACGACGTCAACCATATTTGCGTGGTTGTCGCTGTCAACCTTGGTGTGGTGCGATGCCGGAGCGATCCGGCGGGACGAATGCCTGCCGGTCGGGGAGTCGGTGCCAGCTAGTGTCGTGGGATGGTGACCGGTACTCGTGAGGCGCTCATCGACGCAGCGGCAGGGCTGCTGGACCGTGGCGGTGTCGATGCGGTGACGCTGCGGGAGGTGGGCCGGCAGGCGGGTGTGTCGCACAACGCGCCGTACAAGCATTGCGCGTCGAAGGAAGCCCTGCTGGCTGCGGTGGCGGCACGTGAATTGCGGGAATTCGGCGACCGTTTGGGCGGTGAGCCGCCGGAGGGTGCGCTACGGATGTTGCTGCGGGCCTACGTGGCATGGGCGCTCGAGTCACCCGCGCGGTTCCGGCTGGTGTTCGGAAAATGGTCGGTGGAATCGGATGAGCTCGGTGCAGCCGCGGATGCGGCGGAGGCGACGATGGTCGGTGTCGTCGAAGCGGCGCAGCGCAGTGGTGAGCTTCCCGAAGGTGATCCGGTGCGGCTGGCGTCCCTGGTGCGTGCCCTTGCCCACGGCGCCGCCGATCTTGCCGCGGCGGGGCATCTCTCCGCCGAGGGCAAAGGGCACGCCGGACCCGAGCAGCTCGTCGATGATCTGCTCGACTACCTCGCGGTGGCTGCCCGAACCGCCTGACCGGGCCCGAGTCAGTCCAGAGGTGGGCGTCGCGCGGACGGCCGTGAAGGTCGAGCCCATCAGACATCGGGACAACGTCGGCACTGGTCGCGGATCCGACTTCCGTGAAGCGGTCGTCTGGCGCATCCGGTGGGGCCGGGAGGTTTGTGGTGGGGTTGCGCCGCCCGAGTCGGCGGTCCGGGATGGTTCAGCGGTTGAGGTGGCCGAGCTTGTCCGGGTTCCCGACTGCTCGGATCGCGTGGATCAGCCGGCCGTCGGTTTCCAGGCCGATGACCGCCATGACCTGCCCGGTCATCGACACCACAACCCCGGGTCGGCCGTTGATATCGGCAACCGCGAAGTCGGCGCCGGCCCCGAACAGGGAGTGTGCGAGCACGACGGACACCAGTCCGGACCCCACCTGTGGGCTGTGCGGCGCTCCGGCGATGCGGCCGCCGGAATCGAATTCACCCACCACGTCGGGGGCGAGGACCGCGGCCAGCCGGGCGAGGTCGCCGGTGCGGCAGGCGGCGGCGAATGTGTCCGCGACGGATTGGGCTTGGGCGGGTGTCACGTCGAACTCGGGTTCGTCGTCGTTGCGGATGGCGTGACGGGCACGGCTGGCGAGCTTGCGGGCTGCCATCGGGGTGCGTCCGACGATCTCGCCGATCTCGGCGTAGGACGTCCCGAACACGTCGTGGAGTACGAAGGCGACCCGTTCGGCCGGGGTGAGGGTGTGCAGCACCGCCAGCAGCGCTGTTCGGACGCTGTCGTCGAGGGTCACGCGGTCGGCAGGGTCGACGGCCGCGGTGTCGACTATCGGCTCCGGCAGCCACGGGCCGATGTATTTGCGACGTGTCCGGCCCGCTCGGAGGATGTCCAGGCACACCCGGCCCGCCACCGTCACCAGCCAGCCCTCGAGATTCACGATCTCGTCCGCCTCGGTGCGTGCCAGCCGAAGGTAGGTTTCCTGCCGGGCATCCTCGGCTTCGCTCAGCGTTCCGAGCATGCGGTAACAGACGTCGAGCACCCGCCGACGGTGCGCCCGCCAGGCTCGGTCCACGGTCGTATCGGTCATATCTGCAAGGACGGATCACCGGCGGCGAGTGTGACGGTCACATTCGGGTGGGGTGGCACGTCCTCGACGGTATGGATACTCACAACACTACTGTCGCACTCCGGCCCGACTGGCTCCCGGAATCGGTCTGGCCTTTTCCGCTGTACGAGATGAGGGTCGCCGAGGCCCGCATGGTCTACACCGATACCGGTGGTGACGGCCCGGTCGTCGTACTCGTCCACGTCGGGCTGTGGTCGCTGCTGTGGCAGGGCCTGATCGGGGAACTGGCCGCCACTCATCGCTGCATCACCCTCGATGTCCCGGGATCGGGCCTCTCCGATGCCGGACCGGCATCGCTGGCATCGGCTTCGGACGCGATCGGCCGGCTCATCGAACAACTGGATCTCCGCGACAGCACACTGGTGGTCCACGACACCGGTGGATGGGCAGCGATGGCTGCCGTCGGCTCCCGGCCCGGGCTCGCCGAGCGGATCGCCCGCCTGGTGGCCGTCAATACCTTCGGGTGGCGGCCCCGAGGCGTCCTGCGTCTCGCTCTACGCGTCATGGGTTCGGCGCCGGTCCGGGAGACCACCACCTGGACCGGCTTCCTCGCCTGGGCCAGTGCGACATCATTCGGTGTCGGGCGGCACTTCGACACCGACACCAAGACGGCGTGGCGGCGGTGCCTGCACGACCGTTCCAAACGACGGTTCCTCCATCACATGTTCACCGGCGCCGCGCACGACCGGATCGTCGCGAGCGCGGCCGAACGGGGCCTGGCAGCACTCGCCGACCGGCCCACACTGACCGTGTTCGGCCAGTTCGGCGACTACTTCCGCTTCCGCAGCGGATGGCGCCGTATGCGGCCCGCCATGAACGAACTGACCGTCCGGCGCGGCCTCCATTTCCCCCAATGTGACGACCCTGCGTTGGTGGCCGGAGCCATCCGGGAACTCTGATAAGACGACCGGATCGGCGATATCGGCAACAGTGTCACCGGTCGTTGTGCGAGAGGTGACGACGAGGTCGGCCGGGAGTCTTGCCGCGTTGATCAGGTCGTGCCGGCATCCGCAATGTGACGCGATCCGTGCGCGATATCCACGATGGGCAGTGCGAGCGCGGCCGGTGAATGTGCCGGTACCACTGGGTGTTCCGGTGCGACTGGTGGAATCTGCCGATACGGTCGGCCCGCGGGCGGGCGTGGATCCGCCTGCCCCTTGTTGGGCCACAGCGCTGCGGCTCGTTCGGCTTGTGCGGCGATGGTCAGCGAGGGGTTCACGCCGAGATTTGCGGATATCGCCGAGCCGTCGACGATATGCAGTGTGGGGTATCCGTGCACACGATGGTAGGGGTCGATGACCCCCTGTGCGGCATCGGCGCCGATGACGCAGCCGCCGATGAAGTGTGCGGTCATCGGTATCCCGAACAGGTCGGGCCAGGTGGTGCCGGCACTGGCACCGATCTTGTCCGCGACGCGGCGGGTGGCGTCGTGGCCGGGCGGTATCCATTTCGGGTTCGGGTCGCCGTAGCCCGGTTGGCTGGTGTACTTCCGGCCGAACAGGCCCCGGCGGGTGTAGGTGGTGATCGAGTTGTCGAGGCTTTGCATGACGAGCAGGATCAGGGTGCGCTCACTCCACCGTGTCGTACGTAGAAGTCGGAGGGTGCGGACCGGGTGGGCGAAGGCGATCGGTAGCACCCGCAACCACCGTGGTGTCCGTCGGTCGCCGTCGACCAGGTAGGTGTTGAGCAGGCCCATTGCGTTGGAACCTTTGCCGTATCGGACCGGTTCGATATGGGTGTCCGGGGTGGGATGGAACGAGGAGGTGATGGCGACACCGCGGGTGATGTCGAACTCGGGGTCCACGGTGGTGCGTCCGGCGCCGAGGATGGCCTCGGAGTTGGTGCGGGTGAGCACCCCGAGGCGTGGTGACAGGTTCGGCAGTACCCCGGAATCGCGCATCTCGAACAGCAAATGCTGGGTGCCCCAGGTTCCGGCGGCGAGGACGACCTGGCCGGCCGTCAGCGTCCGGCGGCCCCGCCGGATGTGCGGACCCGTCCGCCGCGTGTCGACGTGCCAGCTGCCGTCGGGGCGGGGGCGCAATGCGGTCACGGTCGTCAGTGGCAGGACCTGTGCCCCGGCGGCTTCCGCCAGCCCGAGATAGTTCTTCACCAGGGTGTTCTTTGCCCCGTGCCGGCATCCGGACATGCATTCGCCGCATTCGATGCAGCCCTTCCGGTCGGGGCCCACGCCGCCGAAATACGGGTCCGGCACTTTCTTTCCCGGGCTCCCGAAGTACACCCCGACGGGGGTGTGCACGAAGGTGTCGCCGACGCCCATATCGGCGGCGACCGCGGAGATCACTTCGTCCGCCGGAGTGCGGTGTGGGTTGCGGACCACGCCGAGCATCCGTCTGGCCTGGTCGTAGTGCGGGCGGAGTTCGGCTTCCCAATCCGTGACCTCGGCCCATTGTCTGTCGTCGAAGAAGGCGCGGCCCGGTTGGTAGAGCGTGTTGGCGTAGTTCAGCGACCCGCCACCGACACCCGCGCCGGCCAGGATGAAGCAATCCCGCAGCCGGTGGATGCGCTGAATTCCGTAGCAGCCCAGCCGTGGCGCCCACAGGTAGCGGCGCAGGTCCCAGTTCGTCGTGGCGAAGTCGTCGTCGGCGAACCGGCGGCCGGCCTCCACGACAGCGACCCGGTAGCCCTTCTCGACCAGCCGCAGCGCGGTGACACTGCCACCGAACCCGGAACCGATGATCAGCACGTCGAAATCGAGCTCACGCTCCGCTGCCATGCGCACCTCCGGCAGGGAACGTAGCAGTCTCGACGATCGGCAGGGCCGAAACTGTGTCGAGCATCAGCGCCTGTTGCTGCCGGGTGGGACTGGTCACATTGTTGCCAGTTTGCCTTCGAAAGCGTGGTTGCAGCACCGACGACAGCGCATTCGACTATCAGGGCGGATCACCATCGAGGTGGAAGGTGCGATCGATCGGGCATGGTTGCTGTGGGTGGATGGAATGCCTCGGGTCAGGAGATGCCGGAGGACGGGTCGTACTGGATGTAATGGCGGACAGTGTTGGCACGTCCGGTCCCGGCGAAGCGCTGTACCAGGTGGAGAGCCATGTCGATACCGGCGGATACCCCAGCGGCAGTAACGAGGTCGCCGTCGTCGACGAAGCGCCCGGTGCGGCGGACGTCGATGGAGGCGTCCAGTTCGGCCAGCAGGTCGAGCGACGCCCAGTGGGTCGTGGCGGGGCGTCCGGACAACAGTCCTGCTGCAGCGAGGAGGAGTGATCCGGTGCAGACGCTGGTGATCAGGTCGGTTCCGGTGCGTTGGGCTCGGGCCCATTCCAGTTGCGCGGTGTCGGCCAGCATCGGGCGAATGCCACGACCGCCCGGGACCAGCAGGACGTCTCGGTGCGGTGCGGTGGCGAAGGAGTGCTGCGGCTCGACGGTGAGGCCTTTGGCGCAGGTGAGTGGTGCGCCGTCGGCGGAGAACGTGAAGACATCGAACCCGTCGTCGGGGAAGTGCTCGGTCCAGGTCGCGAGTACTTCCCACGGTCCGATCGCGTCGAGTTCCTCGGTGCCGGGGAACAGGAGTATCCCGATGTGGCGTGTTGCAGCGTCCACCTGGCTGACCCCCTGAGTACTGGTCGACTGCCGATAATTGTGCTGACTGTCAGGGCCTCGTCAACCCAGTGTGACTCGCAGTACCGTGCCGCTGAGGGTGCCGACGAGCAGTTCTTTCGGGGTTGTTGCGATGGCGGCCGTCATCGGTTCGGCGTGCAGGACGGTGCAGGTCGTGCCGGTGGCGCGGTCGACTCGGATCAGTGTGCCGGTGCTTGTCGTGACATAGAGAGCGCTGCCGATGGCCACCAGGTCGTCCGGCAGTGGGTAGCTTCCCGGGGCGCCGAGTTCGGCGAGTACGTAATGGGTTTCGGGTGCGGCGATCGGCACCGCGACTACATCTCCGGTGCCGCTGCGGAAGCGGGTCGTGTAGACGATGCCGTCGGCGATGGCTACCCCGTTGACGTCGGGCATCACGGTGTGTGACGACCACTCCCGGTCTATCGAACCGTCCGGCCGTATTCGCAGCAGACCGTCGGCGCTGTTGGCGACGTACAGATTGCCTTCTGCATCGAAGGCGGCGCCGTTGGCCATGCCGAGTCCGGCGGCGAAGGGTTCGGGTCGTGGTGTCGGGGCGGCCGGGTCGAACCGGACCACGCCACCGCCGGGACTGCCCGGAAGCTGGTTGAGTGGGCTGTTGCCATAGGTGACGTAGAGGAGACCGTCGGATCCCAGTCGGACGGCTCCCGGGGACTGCACCGACACACTGCCGGTGACCCGACCGGAGGCGTCGAGACGTTCGACCGTGTTTCGGGCAAGCCGGGAGACCCACACATCCCCGGACCGATCGAGTCCGAGATTCTCCGACCAGTCGATCCCCGGAATCCGCGCCGGAGCGAAGACATTGGTCGTTGCCGTCGAACAGGGTTCGGCCGTGGCGGCCGGCATGCCTACCGCGGAGAGCGTGAGAGCAATGACGATGAACCATGGGCGTTTCATGCCAGCAGGGTCTCAAGCAACAGGGTTGATCGGAAGTGTTCGGCGATCATCACAGTAATTACCCGAACGCATCACCACGGGGGACATCGCGCCGATACTCGAGCGGTGATCTCGGCACCCGACGGCATCGAACTGCGGCATTTGCGGGCGTTCCTGGCGGTCGCCGAGGAGCGGAACTTTCATCGAGCCGCGCAGGCCCTGTACCTGAGTCAGCCGGCAGTCTCGCGGCGCATCCGTGCGCTGGAAGGCCTGGTCGGGTGTGAATTGTTCCATCGCGACACCCACACTGTGCGGCTCACTCCGGCCGGAGGCGAGCTTCTCGAGCACGTTCGCGGACTGCTCGCCGATCTCGATACCGCCGTCGAGGCGAGCCGAGCAGCGGCCGGCGGCTTGCACACGCACTGGGCTGGGGATTGGATGCCCATTGCAGCCCTGCTCACCGAAGACGGGAACATGGATCGACTGCGAACCGCGTTCGAGAACGTGTGCGCACTCTTCCCCGTCGACGACCGGGTGCAGGTCCGACCGGCCAACGCCGACGGCATCCCCGGCTTGCTGCTCACGCCACCGGATCGAACGGACTCCGTGGTGCTGTATGTCCACGGCGGCGGTTTGGCCTGTGGGTCCGCATTCGGCTACCGCGGTGTGGCCGGTGCGGTTGCCGTCGCCGCCGGCGCGCTCACGATGATCCCGGATTATCGGCTGGTCCCGGAACATCCGTTCCCCGGCGCCGTCGACGACATAGAACGTGCCTACTGCTGGCTGCTCGATCGCGGGACCGCAGCAGAAGATATTGCGCTGGTGGGCGATTTCTGTGGGGCGACGTTGGCCCTCGCGGTTGCACTGCGATTACGCGAGCGCGGGATCGCCCTGCCGGGTTCGCTGGTACTGCTCTGTCCCGCGCCGGCATTCGATGTAGCGGCGGCGACGAGAACCGATCCGATCGACGTCTTCCTGCCGGGGTTTCAGCTCGCCGCGAGTGGCCCACTCGGTGACCCGTTCGCCACCGATCTCGCCGGACTGCCATCGATGCTGGTCCACGCGGCAGCCGGTGACATCTTCCATCGCGGAGTTGCGGCGATGGTGCGGCGGGCCCGGGCACAGGGAGTCGACACGCGATTGCGAATGTTTCCGGTCAAGCCGCATGTGTTCCATGCCCTGTGGACCCAGTTGCCACAGGCCCGGGCGACGCTCGGTGACGTCGGTGCCTTCATACACCGACCGGGCCGGTCGTAACTCGGGGCGTTCGGCGACCGGCCGGCGTCCCCGCCGCGTCGTCGCTATCGGCTTCAATCGAAGCGCCGCTCAGGATCGTCGAAATGGTGACGTGCATTCTCGACCGGCAAACGGAAATCACCCGGCCTGTGCTGACGTCCGACCGGGGTCCGAGCCGGCACTTTCGCTTGTCACCGAAAGCCGCTGAGGTGTCAGTGGTGAGCGCGAACTTTGTACGAGTAGTGCCCTGTGTCGGCGGGGCCTGAGTACGATTTTCCTGGTCGGGTCATTGTCGGGGTAACGTCACCGGCGAACCACGAAGGACAGGGTGTCGGATGAGACCACCACAAATGTCCAGTGTCGTCGAGCGGCGTCTGCTGGTGAACTACCGAGTCGACCCCGAGGTTGCCGCGAACATGGTGCCGCCGCCGATGCGACCTCAACTGTGAACGGTTTGGCGATTGCCGGTATCTGCCTGATCCGCCTCGGGCGGCTCCGGCCCAGTCGGTTACCCGGCTGGGCCGGGCTGCGCAGCGAAAACGCAGCGCATCGCATCGCGGTGGAGTGGGATGGTCCAGGAGGACGCTGCACGGGGGTATTCATCTCGCGTCGGGACAGCGGCTCGGTGATCAGTGTTCTTGCCGGTGGTCGACTGTTCCCGGGGGAGCACGGTTCGGCGCGGTTCGATGTGCGGGAGACGCCGCACGACCTGCACGTTGCCTTCGAAAATCAGCGCGAGGCGGTCGCGGCAAGTGTGGATGTCCGGACCGTCGAACAGTTCCCGGGAAGTGAACTGTTCGCCGACCTGGCGCAGGCATCGGAGTTCTTTCGATGTGGCTCGGCCGGATTCTCGGACACGCGCGGCGGTCGACGCCTCGACGGGCTCGAACTCCAGACGGACTCCTGGCATGTGGAGCCGGTCGAGGTCCGCACGATTCGGTCCACGGTCTTCGATGACCCGAAGCGGTTCCCGCCGGGCAGTGTGGCACTCGACTGCGCACTGCTGATGCGTGGGATACCGGTGAACTGGCGCCCCCTTCCGCCGTTTCCGGTCACTGCCGGATCCACCGCGTCGACCTGACCGCAGGTGAACCGCCTCCCAGTTCGGGCTGAGCCAGGACCGATCACCATGCTGATGGGGCGAGCGCATCGCCGACCGGTTCGGCCCGCGCACATGGTCAGCGATCGGCCAGGCCGCCCGCCACGTCGGGCCGCCTCGAGTAGCGTATCCGGGAGGGATAGGTGATGATGAACGGTTCGTTCGTTGAGCTGTCGAAAGTTGTTGTTCCTCATGCATCCTGTCGCCCGAGTCTTCCAGATTCTGTTTCTGCTGGCCGGTACGGTTCTCGTCGTGGCGGGGATGCTCATGTACTACGAGGACTTTCAGCAGAGTACGACCGTCAGCGGGGCATGGACCTGTGAGATGCAGGGCGAGGAGCAGGTGTGCCGGATCGATCACGGTGCGATGAACCCGGGCCCGGGGACCGAAGCCTTCGTCAACCTGGTGGCCGGTGTGGCGATGATGATCGGCGCGGTCGCCGTTTCCGCCGGTGGGCGGCGCCGTCCGCCGGCAACGGGGCGGGCTCCGGCGCCGGGCGTGGCTGTCCCGGGCGCCGCGGTTCCGCAGCCGGGTCCGGTCGGATCGTTTCCTCCACCCGGAGCCCCGGTCCCGCCGGCCGGCCCCCCGGTCTCGCCCGCGGGGCGGCACAGTCGCTGAGCCGATGCGGCGGCGAGCCTGATCGAGCGGCTCCTGATCGCGCCCACTGCGCCCTCCCGATCCGCATACGAAGTGTTTCGTCGCGGGTGATTGTGAGCCCGGATCCGCCATTCCGAAGTCGGCATGGCGATCGCAGCCCGATCGCGAGATCGGCATCATCTATCGCGCCAGCGGTCAAACCCTGGCCGATATTCTCGAGGTCGTCTCCGCGACTTGGCCGCCCGGGTCGGTGTGAGTCCGGAGTTCGACCGACTCGATTGACGTCGCGCGCGGCTCGTTTCGCCCGCACGGCCCTCGAGACGATGCCCGCCGGCGCCGTCGGCGTGAACCAGATCTCCGATACGCCGATCAGTGCTCTGGTTATCGCGAATCTGGACTCGACACGGCAATTCGTCTGGCGGGTCCTCGGTGGTGTGCTCACCCTGCCCCTGCGACGAACGCAGCACCCGCCTCGCCACTGCCCGGGCCTGGCTGGATGCCCACGGTTCGGCCGCCCGGGCTGCGAGCGTCCTGTATTGCCACGAGAACACCGTTCGATATCGCATGCGTCGGCTGGAAGAGCGGCTGGGCTGCGCACTGTCGAGCCCGACCCGGCTCGCCGAGTCCGTCGCCGCACTGCAGGCGATCAACACATTTCCCGACCTCGCCTCGCACCCGGCCGACGAATCGGCGGCGGGCAGGGCAGCCGCGTCCCCGTTGCCGTGAGCCCGACCAGAGTTAGATTTGTCCGGTTCTGACGTGACGACAGTTCGCCTGGCGGTCGACGCGGGCTACGGAACTCAGCGCGACGCGCGAGCGGATCGGCACCGGAAGCGGCCACTGCGGACGACGAACTGCGGTCCGGCAACCCATGCCAGGAGGAACACGAAGGCCAGGCCACCACCGGTGGCGATACCGGCGGCCGGGCCGGCGATCACGCCCACCACCAGCACCGCCACGCCGCTGAGCGCGCCACCCAGCAGCAGGACCCCGAGGATGGCGCACCAGTGGCCGACGGTGACGAGCTGGGCCAGCATCCGCCGGCGAAACAGGTTGCGGTGCCATGCCACGGGCGCGACCAGAAACACCGTCGCGCCGACCGCGGACGCAAAAGTCGCCAGGTAGATGCCGCGCATCAGCGTGGACAGGTCGTCGAAACCGGATTGGAAGGGCAGGATGAGCAGGAAACCGGTGAGCAGTTGAATGCCGGTCTGCACCACCCGCAGCTCCTGCACGAGCTGGGTCCAGTTGCGATCGAGCCGCTGCACCGGCGTTTCCTGCCGGACCCGCCAGTTCCACCCGGGTCCGGACTCCTCGCCGCTCATTGCTCGTCCACGGTAGGCCGTGCCATCAGTGCATTGTCCCTCGATACGGCCGTTCGTCGCCATCCGCTGAAGTTCCGCCGGGCACCGTGGTTGCGCATGCCTCCCGAACGGCCTGCAGTGGCTCGCTCGATGGCCGGTGTGCGGAGATCACGTGCTGATGCTGTCCAGCTCCGCGACATCGTCGGCGGACAGGTGGAGGGCGGCGCCGCTGATGTTCTGCCGGAGATGTGCCACCCGGGAGGTGCCCGGGATCAGCAGGATGTTCTCCGAGCGTTGCAGTAGCCAGGCGAGCGCCACCGACATCGGCGTCGCATCCAGTCGGGCGGCCACCGACGACAGCGCGTCCGCCTGCAGGGGAGTGAAGCCGCCGAGTGGGAAGAAGGGGAGGTAGGCGACGCCGTCCGCGGCGAGTCGGTCGACGAGATCGTCGTCGTTCCGATGCGCCAAGTTGTACATGTTCGGTACGCAGACCACGGGGGCGATCTTCTGTGCGTCGGCGACTTGGCCCGGCTGATGTGATTTCCGACGGCTGCTGGTCCGTCGGCGGAGCCTGACGGCCGTGGCCGGGCCGGCCGTCAGTTCAGTGTGGGGCCTCGGTGAAACGTGCCGCGTTGTCGAGGGCCCAGCGGGCGAATGTCGTGGCGGGCCGGCCGGTGATCTCGGCGACGCTGGTGATGGGCAGCGTGCTCGGGTCCGGGTCGTAGCCGGTGAGGACGTTGTCGACATACCATCGGGCCCTCACGCCCATGGTGGGTGTCAGTGCAGCGACGGTTTCCTCGGGCGTGGCCTGCTGGAAGTCGACCGTTCGGCCGAGCGCCTCGGCGAGGTGGCGGACGAGGTCGGTGCGGGTGAGGATCTCCGGTCCGGCCAGCGGATAGGCGCGGCCGAAGTGCGCGTCGTCGAGCAGGGCGGTGGCCGCGACGGCGGCGATGTCCGTCATGGCGATGGGCGCGGCGGCTGCCTCGGGGCGCGGTTCCCGGACGGTGCCGGTGTCGCGGATCTGCTGCGCCCAGATCAGGGTGTTCTCCATGAAGTCGGCCGGCCACAGGTGGGTCCAGGCCAGGCCGCTGTCCTCCACGGCGCCGGAAACGCTGCCCCACCAGCTTTCCGGCTCGCCGGACAGGTCGACGACGTGGCGGACCCCCGCTGCTCGGGCGAGGTCGAGGACCTCACCGATGCTGTCCGGCGCAGGTGCCAGATACATGCGTTCGATGCCGTCGAATGCCGCGGACAGAGTATTCGGTCGTCGGATGTTGCCCTGTACCACCTCGACGCCGGCCGGCAGTGCCGCCTTCTGCGGATCAGCGGTGAGTGCACGGATATCGGTAGCACCCCGGGCGAGGAGCTGATCGACTACCTTGCGTCCGATATTGGCGGTGGCTCCCGTTACCAGAATGGTCATCGCACCATCCTGCCCACCGAATCCGAAGCGCGCACATGGTCGGGAGAGTTCAGCCCCCGGCGCCTTGGTAGTGGCGGATTCCGCTGCGCCACAACCATGCCGCAATGATCCAGACCCACATCGCCGCGACGGGCGTGGTCCAGGCCAGCCAGCCGGGGAGTCCGCCCGGCATGGGGAGGTCCAGAAGTGCGAGGGTGGGAAGATAGGCGGTGAAGGCGACCGGGATGATGCCGCCGAACACGAGCCGCAACGGTGCGGGAAAGATCGTCGTGGGCTGGCCGGCGGCAGAACGGGCGCCGTAGGTGAAGGCGTGGGTGAGTTGTTCGCCGTTGACGAGGAAGAACTGGACGCCCGCGGCGCTGACGAAAAGTCCGGTGAAGATCGCGATTCCGGACGCCAGAGCGAGCACCAGCAGCGTGGACGTTGCCGGATCCCAGGCGATGGGGTTGACGAGCAATCCGATGATGAGCACGGTGGCGGCGACGATCAGGCGGGCGACCCGGCGCAGGGCGATATCGCTGGTGATCAGTTGCGCCAGCAGGGGGAGGGGACGCAGATAGAACGCATCGATCGTGCCGAGCCGGATGTAGGTGGGCAAGGTGTCGATGTGTCCGGCGACGAGATCGGCGATCGTGTAGCCGGTGTTGCAGAGCCCGAACAACAGCAGCATCGCGGTGAAGTCCAGTCCTGCCAGCGCGTCGATCTGGGTGAATACGATCCACAGTTCGGCGAACTCGGCGGCCCCGATCAGCCCGGCCGCGGCGACGTCGAAAGCGAACGAGGTCGGGTAGGCGCATTGGGCACGGATTCTGGAACCCCACAACGCCCGGTATGGGGTGAACCAGGTTCCGGACCTTCTCCCGACCGGCCGGAAAGGTTCATCCACCTTGGATCTCCAGCCTGCGGCGGCCCGCGCGCATGATCACTCGGCCGCAGAGCGCCGCGGCCGCGACCCATCCGGCCTGGATCCCGACGGCGGTGACAGCAGCTGCGCCGATGACGTGCCCGGACAGCACGTCGATGGGTGTCTGCAGCATGGAGGGGAACGGAGTGGCGTGCGCGAATGCGGCGAGCCGATCGGGGAATACGTGTACCGGCACGTACAGGCCTGCGAGGAACGGGCCGACGATGGTGTAGAAGGAACGGACACCGCGGGTCTCGACGAGCCAGAAGCCGCTCAGCGCGACCGCGAACATCACCAGATGCGACAAGACCACCGCCAGCACCAGACTCACCGCACCGAGTACGTATGGGGCAGGTGTCGTGGGCATGCCCAGCCCGAAGGTGAGTGCACCGATCAGGACGACCGGCAGAGCACGGGGCAGCAACGCGAACCCGGCACGCCCGAGGTCCGTGGCCACGGAGGCCGCTTGGATGTCGACCGGGCGAAGGAAGTCGACGGCGATATCACCGGACTTGACTCGATCGGCGACCTCGGGCAGCGGCCCCATCGGCAGCACCAGTGCGAGCATCCCCTGCCCGAGCCACACATAGGCGCCGATCTCGCCGGGACCGTATCCGCCGAATGTGCCCTTCTCGGCGACCGCGGCGTCCATCACCGAAGCGCGGACGAAGCCGAACACGGTGTTCGTGACCAGCCCGGCCAGCATCGCCATCCGATACCTGGATTGCCGGGCGAACCCCGCCGCAACCAGCCGGGTATACAACCACAGCCAACCGCGCGCCGCCCTTGTGAACACCGAGACGGACAGCCGTCCCCGTGATACCGGATCCCCCTCGCAGGCCATCGACACCCAACTCCCTCCCTGGCCATCGGCCCCTGAACGACATGCTCACCGGCATGAGACAGCTTCGACGCCTGGACCGGCGGTGCTGCGGCGTGCACGTTCGAACTGTTCGTGTGCCGGACGGTCGCACCCGGTGACCGTCACCCTGTGCTCGTGCCGCGTCGGCCGTCGGAGCGGCGGCTGAACGTCGGTGTCCGGAGCCGATCATCCACCTTAGGATGTCGTCGCTGCCGTCGGACAGAAATGCTGCTGTCAGAGGCCGGTACCAGCGTGACGGTCCGTGATCTCGCCCATCGCCCCTGGTTTCCGAGATCGCTCCGCCGGACGCTCTGGAACAGCAGCACATCCGGCAAACGTCGGAACGGCTCGCCGTGGACGAAGTGTCTAGCCCCTCGCGGTCAATCCGCAAGCTCGAACCATTCCTGCCTGCAGGCACCGGCCGATGACCGTGCTGTTGGTGCTCCGCGGCCTGCCGGAGTGCGTCCAGGGAGAGCCATACGGAGGGGGTGAAACCGTCGGCATCGAAGGCCCGACGCCCAGGCTTGCGAGATCATTGCGATGTGGCAGGACTCGGGAAGACCGGCTCGCCCGGTGTGGTGCACGAATCTGGTCAAAGTCCCAGTTGGGATGAGATATAGCCACGCCATGCCGATGGACCGAAGGTCGGTTTGCTAGAAGTGTGCTGTATGTATCCTTTGCTCGTCCTGGTCGGCAGTGGCGGACGGTCGTCCGTTCGCCTCATGAGGGTCGGAGGTTTGTGCGCACATGGTTCGGCATCGTTCGGTTCCGCGTCCGGCGGTACTCACGCCCGGCGCTGCGACATCGCTTTTCCGCCCGGTGCTGCTCGATGCGTCGAGCCCGGAGGGGTTGCGTGACCTGGAGGCGCTGGCAGCGTCGAGTTCTGTCCGGGCAGTGCACGACACGATCGGCGAGCAGCTCGATGAACTGATCCGTTGCGAGGACCCTGCCGTCGCCCATTCGGCGGCTTCACTGGTCGCGGCGCGGGATCGGATCTGTGCCGGAACTCCGTTGTGGCGGTGGGGAACATGGGTGTTCTATCCGTGGAACGGCAGGTTGGTGCATGTGCTGCCGCGCGAAGAGTTCCAGCGGGTCCGGACCGACCGGAATCGCAACAAGATCGACCGGACGCAGCAGCGCGGGCTGCGGCAGCGGCGGATCGGTGTGGTCGGCCTGTCGGTGGGCAACAGTGCGGCGGTGACCCTTGCCATGGAGGGGGTCGGCGGATCGTTCCGGTTGGCCGACTTCGACACGGTCGGTTTGTCGAATCTGAACCGGCTGCGGGCCGGGGTGGGTGATCTCGGGAC
This sequence comes from Nocardia sp. KT25-26, assembly GCF_056627695.1. Lineage (NCBI taxonomy): Bacteria > Bacillati > Actinomycetota > Actinomycetes > Mycobacteriales > Nocardiaceae > Nocardia > Nocardia sp. KT25-26. The sequence goes on from NZ_CM152813.1 coordinate 3,021,252, forward strand.
TGCCAAATCCGTGCTGGCTGCGCGCCAGATGTTCGAGATCGATCCCTATCTCGATATCGAGGTGTTCGTCGGCGGGCTGACCGAGGAAACGATCGAGCCGTTCTTCGATGGCGAGTGCGGTTCCCGGCCGCTCGATCTCGTGGTGGAGGAATGCGACACCATGTGGGCGAAAGTCGCTACTCGCGAGTATGCGCAACGCCGGACGATCCCGGTATTGATGGACGCCAATGATCGCGGCTTGCTGGATGTGGAGCGTTTCGATCTCGAACCCGAGCGCCCGCTGTTCCACGGTCGTACCGGTGGGATCACCTCATCCGATGTCGCGCGGATGAACCGGAGCGAGCAGCTGGCGCTGCTGCTGGCCGTGGTCGATGAGCAGCGGCTGAGTCCGGTAATGCGGGATGCGGTGAGTGAACTGGGGCGGAGCCTGTCCAGCTGGCCGCAGCTGGCCTCCGGGGTGATGCTCGGTGGCGCGTCGGTGGCGGACACGGCCCGCCGGATCCTGCTCGGCGCGCCGATCCCGTCGGGGCGGACCTATCTCGACCTCGACGAGCTCATCCCTGCGGCGGGGGCGGACCGTGCGCCGGAGTTCGTGCGGGTGATGGAGGCGGTCCGTTGACGATCGATCTGCGCAATGTGGAACTGATCGGCACCCGACTGCGGTTACGTGACCTCCGTGCCGGCGACCTGGGGGTATACCAGCGGATCTTCACCGACCCGCACCTGACCCGCTACATGGGCACCGACAGTATGGGTGTCCAGGCGGCCGCGGCATCTTTCGACACCGCGCTGCGTTCCCGCGGCGAGAGCCCGCGGCGCAAATACACTCTGGCGATCACGGCACCGGGCCAGGACACCATGGTCGGCACCATCGGTCTGCTGGTGGAAGACTTCGGCAGCAATGCGATGATCGGCGGACTGGTCATGGTGCCGGAAGGAGCACTGCGCGCCGGAGGAATCGAGGCGGGGCGGCTGCTGGCGGCATTCGCCTTCGGTCCGCTCGGGATCCACCGGGTCTGGGCGGGGCACCGGCACGATCATCCGGTGATGGACACGGTGATGTCGGGAGTGGGCTTGACGCCGGAAGCACGACTGCGGCAGCTGTACCGGACCCAGGGGAAGTGGCACGACGTGTGCACCTACGCGGCCGTGCGACCGGAATGGGCTGCGACGGCGACAGCTACCGAGCGTCGCATCCTGGCGCTGCGGCCCACCACGGCGAGGGAGCGGGCTGCCGCAGGCCGGTGAGTTCGGTGGAGAAGCTTGGCGAATCGGGCTCCGAGCGGGCGTCGGCGCGATAGCATCGCCGATTACAGGCCCCCGTGCAATCACCTTTGCCCGATTTGCCACCACCCGAAACGCGCAGCGGCCGGCGACGGGAGGGACTCCACCGCCGGCGAGAACCCGAAGTGGAGATCACCGATGGCAGTGCTGATCGACTCCGACTACTTCACGCCGGCGGACCGGCCGGAGGCGGTCACCGCGATTCTGCAGGAAGCCGACATCGGGGCGAACCTGCGGCTGTGGGATTCGCCGGCCGAGGTGGTCAGCCGGCACCATGCCTGGATGCTGGGGCCGATCGCGCTCACCCGCTCGGAGGTCTCCGGGCACCAGGTCTGCCGGACCAGCCGGCACGAGCGAACCACGCCCAGCGACACCCTGACGGTCACCGTGCAGACCGGGCAGCTCCGCAGGCACGAACAGTTCGGTGGCCAGACGCTGATCGAACCCGGTGCCTGTGAGGTGATCGACCTGGCCACCACGTTCGCCTCCGGCTGGCACGGTCTCGGTGGAACGCTGTGCCTGCAGTTGTCCAGGGAACGCCTCGGCGTTTCCGTGGAAACTGTCGTCGCGGCGCACGGACGGCTGGCGGCATCGCCGCTGTACCCGATGGTCACCGCGCAGATCCGGCACCTCGTCGGGATCGCGGACCAGCTCGAAGCGGATCCGGCCGCCGCGACGATGGGGGAGTCGTGCCTGGAAATGGTGCGGGCGCTGTTGATCTCGGCCGCCGGTCGCGGGCCGGGTGACGGCGGCGCGATTCCCGAGCAGTTGCTGATCGAGCAGATTCTCGGATATGTGCGGACCCACCTGTCCGATTCGACATTGAAGATCCCCGATATCGCCGCCGCCAACAACATCTCCGTGCGGCACCTGTACAAGGTGTGCGCACAGTCGGGTATCAGCCTCGAACAGTGGATCATCGAACAGCGTCTGGTCCGGGCCCGCGATATGCTGACCGACCAGGGCTACGCTCACCGGTCCATCGCTGCCGTAGCCGGTGCGGTGGGTTTCCGCGACGCCACCCATTTCGCCCGGCGTTTCCGCGAAGCGTTCGGCATGACCCCACGTGATTGGCGCCGCACTGCCACCGATCCGGACCCCTCGTCTACGTAGTCAGGGTCGGGGCCCGGCTGCATGCACAAATGTGCGTGCAGAGTCGGGTGACGTGCAGCGACAGTCTCCATCACCGCCGCATTCCTCGTTATCGTTCGAATGCGGCTGCGTGAGACCGCTTCAGGAGTCCGAGTGTTCAGTGACGGGCACCCGCGCAGATGCAGTCCGTGCCGAGGACTTCGAGAGAGAGGGGAGACCATGTCCACCACGATCGGCAAAGCCATTCGGGCGGCAAGAATGGCCTCCGGTTTCACACAGGCGGAGCTGGCCGACTGGATCGGGATCACCGACGGCAACCAGATCAGCCGGTGGGAACGGGGTGTGGTGACACCGAGCCCTGACAATGCCGGCGAGTTGGCGAGAGTGCTGGGGGTGCGTCTCGACAACACCGATGAATCACTCGGCCGGCGTCCTGCCACTGCCCGGTGACACAGCTTTCCTCGTAGTGCCGCCGCCCGTCGGCCTCACCACGGAGCGCCAGCTGTTTCACCGCGCGCAGATCCGCAGCGGCCGGTACATGCAGCGCGACCAGGTCGAACCGGGCAAGCACTTCGCCTTCGACACCCACCAGAGAAGACGCGTCCAGCACTGCTGCCTTCCCGGCTCGGCGCCGGCAGATCCGATCGGGATGATGCGGATCGTCCAGTTTCCGCGTTGACAGTCGTCGAGGCCCGAGCCGGTGCACGGTCGGTACGTGTCTGTCGTGGGCACGCGGCTCGGTAAGGCCTTCACGTTCGGTTCGGCGTCGGCGCTATCACTCCCGCGAGGTGGTCGTAGGCGATATGGCAGTGCAACCGCACTCCGGTGGCGAGAGTGTCGTCGTCGGCATAGAAATGCGGATTGTGGTTCATGTACAGGCCGCGGCCGCCTGCGGTGGGGCGTGGGTTACCGGCATGGTCGAGCTCGACGTCCTGGACGCCGAGGGTGACGTAGAGTCCGCCGTATGTGTTGACGAATTCCGAGACGTCGTCGTACCCGAGGGTCGCGCCGGTCTCGGCCAGTCGGCCCGGTCCGACGACGCGTTCGAGAGTCGGCAGGGCGGCGTCTACCCAGGGCTGCAGGTTGTGGACGGCCGGGACGTCCTGGAGGTAGTCGACGGTGGCGGTGCAGCCGAAGGCTTCGGCGGTTCCGGTCGCGAGGGTGGTCAGCCGCTTCCGGACATCGGCCATGTCCGATTCGACGGCGCAGCGGATGGTGCCCCATAGGGTGGTGGTTCCGCCGATGATATTGAAGCGGCCGACGTCCTCGATATGCCCGATGGTCACGGTGATCGGGTGGAATGCGTCCACCTGGCGGTAGAGCTGTCCGATGCCGGTGAGGATCGCGCCGACGGCCGGCATGGTGTCGATGCCCATCCAGGGCGTGGAACCGTGCACCTGCTTCCCGGTGATCTCGATCCTGATCAGGCTGGAGGCACCGAACTGGTTGCCGATCCGGTAGCCGACGAAACCTCTCGGCAGCGGCACGACATGGAATCCGAACGCCATAGTCGGTTTCGGATCGGCACAGGCACCTTCGAGGATCATTTCCCTGGCGCCGCCCTTCTCCGCCACCGGAGGCCCCTCCTCGGCCGGCTGGAAGATGAACAGTACGGTCCCCGGAAGCGATTCGCGTTCGCCGGCGAGGACGGTGGCGGCGCCGAGGAGCATCGCGGTGTGGCAATCGTGCCCGCAGGCATGCGAGACCGGGAACGGGCCACCGGGATAGTCGTCGTCGACAACCTTCGAGGCGAAATCCACTCCGCATTCGTCGGGCACCGGCAGCGCGTCGATATCGGCGCGCAGCGCAACGACGCGTTCACCCGGGCGGCCGCCTCCGAGCACGCCGACGACACCGTGCCCGGCGATACCGGTACGCACCTCGTCCAGGTCCAGAGACCGCAGATGATCGGCGATCAAGGCTGCGGTGTTCCGCTCGCGATTGGACAGTTCCGGATTCCGGTGCAGGTGGTGGCGCCAGGCCACGACCTGGTCGGCGACAGCTGCCGCGGCCGCATCGAGCCGGTCGTAGATCGTGTCGTCGGACATGAACGCACTCCAACCTGATCGGCCGCCGGGGCGGTGTCGTGTCGGGCATGAGATCCGTCCTCTATTGAATAGCTGATTATTCGCCGAATGGCGCGCATCGTGGCCGATTCGTAGCCGGAATCGCCGTACGGCCAGGTCCGCACGAGGCCGCCGGAGTAGAGGTGGACCGAATCCGATTGACCGGCCTGCCGCAACCGGCGCAGGGTGGCGGGTATGGAGACGCTGCGCGAAGTTGCCGACCGATTTGCGGTGGGGGAGTGCGCCGGAGAGGAACTGCCGATGCTCGCGGCGGAGGCGTTGGCACGGGGCGTGGATTCGCCGGCTCTGGTCGAACTGGCCTGCCTGCATCGCACGGACTGCCGTGACGCTCCGGACCTGTTCCTGAATGCACTGCACGAGCTCGACCTGATCGAGGGGGTCGATGATCACTGGCCGACTCGGGAGCGCGAGGTGCTGCTACGCCGGGCGCGGCAGCAGGCGGAGCGACTACTCACCGGGGACGGCGATCTGATGATCCGTGCGAGTCGGATCGCCGCGCTGCTGTGCCGGTTGGAGCACACAGGCGAGCCGACCGTTCCCGGACTCGCGGATCTGGCAACCGATATCGAAGTGCTCAACGCGCTGTGGTTCGAGGGCTACGGCCACCCGGACACGATCGCGGCGGATATTCGGCTGGTATGCCGGAACCTGCTCGATGGGCCGCCTTTTGCGCCGGGGCTGTCGCGTGCGGACCACCGTGCGCAGCGCCGGTAGCGGGTCGATCAGCGCCGGGTGGTACCGGTGGACCCTGGCTGCGGCCTAGCGAGTGGGCAAGACTGGTGGCACGCCCGAGGCCACGGAACACCTTGCCGCTCGGCGCCGCATGCCGAGTGCCTGGAGAGTGATCCGGCAACCGGTGCGGTTCGATTCGGAACGGAAGGAAGCATAGCGAATGAGTGATATCGGCGGTTCCGCGTCTGTGTGGTCGATCGGGCTGCACCCCGCATCTCTGGACCACAGTCGGTTGCCCGGCTTGGACGAAGAGACGCTCACCGCGAGAATCGCTGCGGGCCACCGGATGCTGCAGGAAGCCGGGTTCGAGGTCGAGTTGTGTATGGTGCCGCTCGACCCCGATGCCGCCGAGGCAGAGCTGCGCAGGTGTGCTGCCGGTAAGTCGTTCGGGGTGGCGATGATCGGCGCCGGAGTCCGGACCGATATCGAGCACACGTTGTTGTTCGAGCGGGTGGTGAATGTGGTCGGCGAGGTCGCGCCGGGGGTGAAGTTCTGTTTCAACACGTCTCCGGAAACCACCGTCGACGCGATCAGCAGGTGGGTGAGCCCGAAGTAGCCGGTCACGGGCATGCGGGGCACCGGCGTAACGTGGTCCTGTCATGACCGATCCGGTGAGTACACCACGGTCACCGCGACTGTGGTGGCCGCATACCGTCATGGCGGGACTGGATGTGGGCCGGTACTTCCGGTGGCGGCGCGCCCGCGACGGCGATCCGTTCCGGATGCGGCTCCCGGGAACCGGGGACGTCCTGTTCACCGGGCATCCGGACGGTGCCCGGGACGTGCTGCGCATCGTGACCGACGCGCCGGTCACGACCCCCAATGTGATCGCGCCGATGGTCGGTGAGAACTCGGTGCTGCTGGCCGTGGGGGAGTCGCACACGCGGGGACGTGCACTGTTGATGCCGCCCTTCCACAGCGCAGCCATGCGTGCCCACGGTGCGACGATCCAGGAGGTCGCCCGCCGCGAAGTGCAACGGTGGCGCCCCGGCACCCGGCTGGATTCCCGTGCCGCAGCCAGATCGGTGACCCTGCAGATCATCCTGCATGTGGTGTTCGGGGTGCCCCTCGACGATACGACAGCGGATTCGGGATTCTCGACAGCGCGGATGCTGCCGCTGATCGCCGACTTCACCGATTCCTACATCGGTCCGCTGATGTTGCCGGCACTCCGGCGCAGCCTGTGGGGGCTGTTGCCGTGGGACCGTTTCGTCGCCGCGCGGTCCCGGGTGGATGCCGCCGTTCTCACGGAGATAGCCCATCGGCGGCACCGGCTCGCGGACGGAGCCGCCGGCCCCTCGGATGTGCTGAGTATGCTGCTCGCGACCCGGGACGAAGCCGGTGCCGGCATCCCGGACGCGGAGTTGGTCGAGCAGCTGCGGATGCTGACCGTCGCGGGACACGAAACCACCGCCACCGTGCTCGCTTGGGCGCTGTACCACGTGTACCGCTCCGACGACCTGCTCACCCGGCTTCGGTCGGAGATCGGTGCACTGGGGCCGGACCCACGCCCGGCGGACCTGTTCGCGTTGCCGTTGCTGGATGCGGTCTGCCGGGAAACACTGCGAATGCATCCGCCGGTGCCCCTGTTCGTCCGTCGGCCTGCCGAACAGACGACGGTCCGGGGTGTGGTGGTCGAACCGTCGGACGCCGTCGGAATCGTGCTGCCACTGCTGCATTCCGATCCGGACCGGTGGCCGGATCCCGAGCGGTTCCGCCCGGAGCGATTCCTGAACCGCCGCTACCGCGGCCACGAATACGCGCCCTACGGTGGCGGCCACCGCCGTTGCCTGGGATCCGCCCTGGCCGACTACGAACTGCGCATCGCTCTGGGCACCATCGTCTCCCACGCCGATCTCGCCCTGTCGTCCCGGGATCTGCGTCGTCCGATGCCCCGGGCGGTCGCGCACAGTGTCGTCGCCGGTCCACGTAAACCGATCCGGTTCGACATCACATCGGTCCACCCGCCGCGGAATTGCTGAGCGTCTGTCCGTCGGCAACCATAGGAGCGGCCACTGCGCGTCACGCTGCACACGGCGGTATTCCCGAACAGACGCAGGTTCAGCGTGATGCTGCCAAGGGTGCAGGGTTGACGGAATCAGCCGGTTCTAGGATGTTTTCGTGTCCCATTCCGAAGACCCGGCTCGGTTCGAACCCGTACCGGACCCGCGCCCCATCGATGAGCCGTGGCCGGAACTGGCGTGGCCGATTCCCGACGATGTGGAACTCGTGGCCGATGTCGTCAGGCTGACGACCGCCGACCCGGCGACCGATGCCGTCGAGCTGTTCCGGGCGTTGGATCGAGACGAGGTGTGGACACACGTCCCGCTGCGCTCCCGCGACGCAGTCGAACTCTCGGATCAGCTGGCGCGCTGGCGAGCGGATCCGGAGTGGCATCCATGGATCGTTCGCCTGTGTCGAACCGTTCGCGGTCTGCCCGCCGGATCGATCGTCGGAATGACCGGGGAACGTAGCGCGCAAGCCCGGTCCTTCAGGGCTGGGTTAGCGCATCGACTACCTTCCTGCCGCGCCGCTGGGTCGTTGCTGCTGCTCGATGTACTGCCGGACGATGCTGATCGGCGCTCCGCCGCACGATGCGGCGAAGTACGACGGCGACCACAGGTGCCCGTTCATCGAATGCTGGTTCACCCAGCTGCGGAACTCGTCGCGTAGTCGGCGGGCGGAGACGCCTTTGAGGCTGTTCACCAGCCGCGATACCGCGATCTTGGGTGGGTATTCGATGAGTAGATGAACGTGGTCGCGTTCGCCGTTGAACTCGATCAACTCCGCGTCGAAGTCGGTGCAGACTTTGTGCATCACGGTTTCGCAGTAGGTCAGCATATCGTCGGTGAGCAGGCCACGCCGGTACTTGGTAATGAAGACCAAATGGACGTGCATGGCGGAAACAACGCTGCGACCTCGCCTGTAATCCGCCGATTCTGTCATAGACCAATGGTACCCTGTGGGTGTGCAGCTCCGGTACAACTACCGCGTCTACCCGACGTCCGGACAGCGGAACAGGCTGGCTCGGGCGTTCGGTTGCGCGCGGGTGGTGTTCAACGATGCGCTGCGCGCCCGCCGGGACGCCTACGCTGCTGGGGAGAAGATCAGCGATACCGAGGTGCAGCGGCGGGTGGTCACCCACGCCAAACGGACCGCCGAACGGGCATGGCTGGCCGAGGTCGCCAGTGTGGCGTTGGTGCAGGCGTGCCAGGACGCGCGGGCCGCGTACCGCAACTGGTTCGAGTCGATGTCCGGCAGACGCCGGGGCCGCAGGGTCGGCGCGCCTCGGTTCCGGTCTCGCAAGGATCATCGGCAGGCGATCCGGCTCACCCGCAACGGATTCACACTCCGACCGAACCGGAAGCTGTATGTGGCCAAGGTCGGCGAGATCGAGGTGCGGTGGTCGCGGGAGCTGCCGTCCGTGCCGTCGTCGGTCACGATCGTCAAGGACGCGGCGGGGCGCTACTTCGCGTCGTTCGTGGTCGATGTCGACTCCGCTGTGCTGCCGGAGACCGATTCCGAGGTGGGGATCGACCTCGGATTGTCGACGTTCGCCGTGTTGTCGGACGGCAAGACGATCTCGTCTCCGAAGTTTCTACGCCGTGCGGAACGCAAGCTCCGCAAAGCGCAGCAGAACCTTTCCCGCAAGCAGAAAGGCAGCAACAACCGCGCCAAGGCTCGCGTGCAGGTGGCGCGGGCGCACGCCGAAGTCAGGGATGCCCGCACCGACTGGGCGCACAAACATTCCACGGCGATCGTCCGCGACAACCAAGCGGTCTACGTCGAGGACCTGTGCGTGGCCGGGCTCGCGCGAACGAGGTTGGCGAAGTCGGTCCACGACGCCGGATGGGGTCTGTTCCTGCGCATGCTGGAGGACAAGGCCCGCCGGTACGGACGGATGTTCCACAAGATCGACCGCTTCTATCCGTCGAGCCGAATCTGCTCGACATGCGGAGTGGACGACGGACCGAAACCGCTGTCGGTGCGGGAATGGACATGCGCCTGTGGCGCGGTCCACGACCGCGACCTGAACGCGGCCCTCAACATTGTCGCGGCCGGACGGGCCGAGACTCGAAACGCCTGCGGAGGGCCGGTAAGCCCTGCCGCTTAGCGGAAGGCACGGCCCGATGAAACAGGAACCCACTCCAACGGCGCACAGCGTCGTTGGAGGAATCCCGGTCCTTCATGGCCGGGAGGACGTCAATTCTCGGCATGGCCACCGACGGAATCTGGTCCGGCATCAGTTCTCGGGCCGTCTACCGCAGCGGGTGCGTTACACGGCCGCTGAGGCCGACGACGCCGACCACTTCACCGTAGCCGACCTCCGCGCTGCCAGGGCCCGCTACCCACACGATCCCGGCCTTGCCGAGTTGATCGCCGAGCTACGCCGCAGCAGTGCAAGATTCGCGCACTGCTGGGACAACCCGCGACCCGGACGACGGCGCAACAGCACGAAGACGGTCGTGCACCCCGATCACGGTGAACTACTCCTCGACTGCGACACCCTGCTGGTACCCGAATCCGATCAGACCCTGATCGTCTTCTCCGCCGCGGCCGGTTCCCGTGCGGCCTCGGCACTGGAACTGCTGCGGGTCACGGGGCTCGAGCAGTTCCGTGTCGGCCCGCCAGGCTGACGGTGAGGCGCTCGCCCGGCAGACCGGGCTCCTGGACGTCCGCGGGCGGCCGTGTCGAACGTCAGCACCCGGGCCGATCTGTGGGCGATGGCCCACGCCGAACGGCAGGCAGAACAGGATGGTCGCGACCACCAGGACGCCGCGGTGCGTGCCGGCGGCGCGGCGTCCGGCAGCGTCCGGACGTCGTCCACCCGAACCGGGTTGCAGCGAGTGCGGCAGTCACCGGGCCCAGACCGCGCAGGGGGACATCCTGCGCGCTGTCCACGGATTCGGAGTCGGCGGTGGCATACTCCGCAAGTATGCAGCGAGTGGCCTCCTGGTGGCATGGCGGGACAGCGGCGGCAGCGATCACGGGCCTGCTGATCTCGTTCGTCCGGCTGTTCACCGACCCGGCCGAGCCCGCCGAGGGGAATGCCGAATTGGGCTCGGTGGCGGAGCGGGTGGTGGGGTTCTTCAGCTTCTTCACGATCCAGAGCAATATTCTCGTTGCGGCCGTGGCGGTCACCTTGATGGTGCGGCCCGCCCGGGACGGGCGGGTGTGGCGGGTACTGCGTCTGGATGGTCTGCTCGGCATCCTGGTCACCGGCCTGGTATTCGTCACGGTCCTGCTGCCCGACACCGAGGTGCACGGCTGGGGCGCCGTGTCGAATGCCCTCCTGCACTACGTGACGCCGCTGCTGGCGCCGATCGGCTGGCTGTTGTTCGGTCCCCGGCCGCGCATCGACCCCGGTACCTACTGGTGGGGACTGCTGTGGCCGGTGCTCTTTCTCGGCTGGACCTTTCTGCACGGTGCGTACGCGCAGTGGTATCCGTACCCGTTTCTGTCGGTGAACCTGCACGGATACCCCAGGGTGCTGCTCAACAGTGCCGCTGTCGTGCTGTTCGGGTTGCTGGTATCGACGGTGTACCGGGCCATGGACCGGCTGCCGGCCCTGCTCGGTGCGGGCTCGGCCGGGTCCGTCCCGGCCACCGACGTCCGCGGCGTGCCCCGGAAATGAGACGGTGGCAGATCCGGCGTGTGGGCAAGCAGCGGGGACGACGGCAGGGCGTGAGTCCGGACCCGCCGCACTCGGTGCAGCGGGGTCACGCACCTTGCCGCTCGGCCCGCTGCCGGATCAGCTCCTCGACTGCGCTGGGGAGGGTGGTGTCGAAGTCGATCAGCTTCACCCATGTGGGGGTGATGACGATGCGGACCATGCCGTCGTAGAGTGAGCGGATCTCGGCCTCCCACTCGACGCGCTGCTCAGGGGTCATCTCGTAGGTGCCGTTCATCTGGAGGTATTCCTCCGGGATCCCGTCCACCACGTCCAGCTCTGCCCGACCGCGGACGAGCAGGATCTTCGGTGGATGGACTTCGGTGTCGATCGTGAGCGCGACCTCTGGTCGGTGCCGCAGGGCGGGCAGCTTCGGGGCGTTCTTCGTCGTGCAGACCACGACCTCGGCGCCGTTCCAGGTGAAGGCGATCGGGATATTGCGTGGTGTGCCGTCCTCGGCGACATAGGCCATACGGAGTATGTCTCGGGCGAGGAGTTCCCGGCTGATCGGCAGGTTCAGGATCCTGGTGATCTCGTTCGGTCGCATTGTGCCTACTCCTTCGTCGGTGTCGTCGAGCCGGTTCGGCTGCTCGTATTCCTGGGACGTAGCTGTTCCCGGGTTCTCGACATCCAGGTTCGGGCCCGACCGTCGGCGCGCTCGGCCGGACGTTCGACAGCTGACAGTGCGGGTCGAGCAAAGTGTGCCGCTCATCGGGAAGTTACCTGGCGGCCCGTCGAGGGCGCCCCTACCGTCGGCGAATCGGGCCGACCAGCCCGGAGCCGTCCCATTGTCACCGAGGGAGTCCCTGTGCAAGTAATTGTGTCTCGTCTGTCCGCGATGTTCGTGACGATTGTTGCCGCAGTGGCGGTCGTCATCGCCGGCGCCGGCACCGCGGCGGCTGCGCCGCAGACCGGCGAAATGTTCCTCACCTTTGTCCGCCACGGCGAATCGGCCGGAAACACGTCCGGATTGATCGATACGTCCATCCCCGGTCCCAGCCTGACTGACAAGGGCTCGGAGCAGGCTGGTGCGGTGGCTGCGCTGCTGGACAAGTGCAAGTTCGACGGGATTTACGCATCCCTGATGGTCCGGACTCAGGAAACGGCGAAGCCGCTGTCGGAACAGTGCGATCGTCCGGTCGTCGTCGAGGAGGGCTTCCACGAAATCGAAGCCGGTATCTACGAAGGTACTCCGGAAGAGGATGCGGTCGATACCTACCTGGCCGCGCCGATTCAGTGGCTGCAGGGAAATCTGGACGCCCGCATCCCCGGTTCGATCGACGGCCATGAGTTCAAGCAGCGCATGGACGATTCCATCCAGGACATCAAGGATCGCGGCGACAAGCGTGCGGTGATCTTCTCCCACGGCGGCGCCATGATGATCTGGACGCTCATGTCCGTCGCCGACCCGGATATGAGCAAACTGCAGACCGACCCGATCCACAACACCGGACGCGTGGTGGTGAAGGGCACGCCGTCGAAGGGCTGGAAGCTCGTCTCCTGGGAAGGCAGCTCCGCAGCCTGAGTGGGGCAACACTCGATGCTCTCCGCCCGGTCCGCCCACGTGTGCGGACCGGGCGGAGACGCTTCTCGGGGCGCTGGAGAACCTGGATCTTGCCGTGATGCCGAGGTGACGGCGGAGCCGGCTCAGTCGTGCAGTGCATCCGAATGGCCGTCGGCCAGTCGTGGCCAGTGGGGGATCGGCCGGCCGTTCATGTTCCCGCCCGCGTGGCGCCACTCGTGTTGTGGCCACCCGGCAGGGACGTCCTGCCAGGTTTCCTGACGGCCGTACGGTGTCAGGTCCATCAATGCGTAGCTGTTGTCCAGCGCCTCGATACCCCGCCGGGTGGTCCAATAGGTTTCGAAGACACGATCACCGGAACGCAGGTAGCTGATCAGGTACATCATCCGGATATCGCGGTCGACGAGCAGTGTTTCCCGCGTGTCCCGAGGTACCCCGTACCAGGGGATCTGCCAGCCGAGGAAATCGCGGTAACGCACGCTCTCGGCGTAGGGCCCCTTGCAGAAGATAGCGTAGGTGATATCGCGCGAGTGCAGATAGGACAGTTCCTGAACCTGACTGCCACACCAGGTGCAACCGCCACATTGCTCGGCAGCCGGCTGCCCGTCGTGCCACATGAAGAAGTAGGCGATGAGCTGCCGCCGCCCTTCGAATGCGTCGATCAGCGGTACCGTTCCGTGCCGGGTTTCGAGTGGCGCAGTCGCGTCCACCTCGACCATGGGCAGCCGGCGGCGGGCCGCAGCGATGGCATCGCGTTCGCGCGTGTTGGCCTTCTCCCGGGCCCGTAAGTCGTCGATCCGACGCTGCCAGTCGGCCCGGTCCGTTATCGCCGGCATCGGCCAATTCGTATCGTTCATGTTCGGTCCACGCAATCGTTGTTGTCGCGTTCGGCGAACTCGAATGCGAGCACAGATCCGGTTCCCGTCACCGGCAATGTGCTGCCTGCCCGACGATAGTGGCGGTGTTTTCCGGGTGCAAGACGGTCCGCGACCGGGATCCCTCATGGTGTGCGGGCGAATTCGGCGAGGGCGGTTCGCAATGCGTCGTCGCGACCGCCGGTGGTCACCTCCGACAACGCGACCTCAGCGACCAGCCGCACCCACAACCACGCGCTGTGGTCTGGATGAGCGGCACCGAGGTGCCGGAAATCCGGGACACACAGATCGGCGGTGCGCCGGGAGCGCCGCTGGACCGAGGCGACGACCCCGGGCTCGGCCCGGGCTTCGGCCAGCAGGGCACGCACACCGCGGTCCCGCAGGCAGGCATCGAGGTATGCGGCCGAACCGACGATCAACCGCTCCGTACCTGGCGGCATCGTGCCGACAGCAGTGTCGATCTCTCGCTCCAGCCGGTCGTGGAACCTGTCGTGCAGCGCCACGAGATAGTCGGCGCGAGTGGGGAAGTGGTGGAAGAACGTGCCCTTGGACACTCCCGTCTCCGCCACCACGGCATTCGCACTGAGCTTCTTCAGCGGCGTGGTCTCGGCCAAGCGGAAACCCGCATGGAGGAGCTCATCCCTCGTGCGTGCGGCTGCCGCTGCGCGCCGGGTACCGGATTCGGGCTTCGCCGACACAGTGACTCCTTCGATATTCGGGCGTACAGTTCAACTGACCGACCGGATGGTCAATGAATGTTAGGGGTTGTCATGCACGGTTCGATCAGCACCCGCCTCGGCCGCGTCGCCTACCGGGAGACCGGCACCGGTCGTCCCATCCTGTTGCTGCACGCGAACCTGCACGACCACCATGATTTCGATTCCATCATCGGGCCGCTGGCTCGCCGATACCGGGTGATCGCTGTCGACTGGCCGGGGCACGGCGCGTCGGAGAGTCCTGCCGAGATCACCGCCGCGCTGCTGGCCGACACGCTCGAAGACATCGTCGACGGGCTCGGGCTGGAACCGGCCGTCGTGATCGGCAATTCGGTCGGCGGGTTCGCGGCCGCCCGGCTGGCCATCGCCCACCCCGAGCGGGTCGCCGGCCTGGTGCTGGTCAACACGGGCGGATTTGCCCCGTTGAACGTCGTCACCCGTGGATTCTTCCGGTTCCTGGGGACACCTGCGATCACTCGCCGCCTGCTGCCCATCCTGGTCCGCTGGTACATGCGACCGCGCAACGACGCCGACCGTGCGATCGGTGCCCGCGCAACCGCCCGGGCTGCCGGCGTTGCGGGCGCGGCGACCGGCGGTGCGCTGTGGCGCAGTTTCGCGGACCCGGCCGCCGACCTCCGGCCCCGGGCGGCGGAACTCGCGGCACCCACACTGCTCGTGTGGGGCACCCGGGACCTGATCGCACCGCTGCCCTACGGCCGTGCCGTCGCCGGGCTGATCCCGCACGCAGCTTTCCACACGCTCCCCACCGGACACGTGGTATTCGCCAGCGCACCCGAGGAGTTTCTCGCGCTCGTGCTGCCGTTCATCGAGTCGCTCCCGGTCGATCCCGCCGCAGCCCGCCGGCCGGGGCATCCGCACTGAGGTTCCGGGGGCGGCCACTCGAACGGCGGGATACGGCCGGCCTGGGAACAAGGCCATCGGCGTGCGGAAAAGTTTCGGGCGTATTACGGCAAAGCTCTGTTGTCTGGAGGGTTGCTGTCCTACTGTTTTCGGTATGGACGACATCGAGCTGGATTTGCCGACTGTCATTTCCGGTGAGGGTGGGAAACAGGTACTCGAGATTGCCGGTATCGGCCTGCGTAACCCGCTGCCGGTCGACGGTGAGGACACCTACGCCTACATCCGCGGTACCGATGGCATCGACCGCCGACTGCCGGAATCGCTGCGCGGCTGGGCGACCGAGACGCTTGCCGCTCACTACGATCTCCGGGCAGCGGGGTTGCCGTCGATCTTTCCCCGCCGAATCGAGTTCGGCATTCGCGACGGCGCCACCTACGCTCGGCCGGTCCCGACGGTAGCCGGCTGAGTCACAAGAGGGTGGGCCGACCGCGTCGGCCTCCGCCGGTCACGTTCGCAGACTCGGCACGGGGGCGTCACCGAGCCGGATTCCCGGGCTCGTCGACCACTTCGACGGTCGCCGGATCGGCCTCCAGAGCCCGGCGCGGAGCATCTGTGGAAGGTGTAGCGCGCGGGCCCCGCTCGCCGTCTTGCATGCCGGGACGCTCGTTGCACTCTCGGGGTGTGCCCGGGCGGAGGGCGGCACCGCAGTCGGTGCGGAGGGCGCTGCCGGTCCCGCACCCGAGGTTGCCGAACCCGCTGCGCTGCTGCCCCCCGACCGGGTCCAGGACGCCTATCCCGCCGGGAACGATCACGGCGTTGCCCGGGCACGGTGATCGGCTGGCGCTCACCGTCGACGACGGGGCGAGCCCGGACGTGGTCGGCGCCTACATCCAATTCGCGCGGGACACCGG
This sequence comes from Nocardia sp. KT25-26, assembly GCF_056627695.1. Taxonomy (NCBI): domain Bacteria; kingdom Bacillati; phylum Actinomycetota; class Actinomycetes; order Mycobacteriales; family Nocardiaceae; genus Nocardia; species Nocardia sp. KT25-26. The sequence continues at coordinate 3,037,003 of NZ_CM152813.1, forward strand.
CGCGCGGTTCACCTTCTTCGTCACCGGCTCCTTTCCGTCCTGGACCGAACACCGGCACGAGCTGCGGCCACTCGTGGAATCGGGCCAGATCCAGCTGGGCAACCACACCTGGGACCATCCGGCACTCACCCAGCTCAACGCCACGGGAATCGCCGAACAACTGCATCGGACGAGGACCTTCCTGCGGAAAACCTTCGGAGTCGACGGCACGCCGTTCTACCGGCCGCCGTTCGGCTACCACAACGCCACCGTGGACCGAATCGCCGCCGACGCCGGATATACCGTCGCCACCATGTGGGAGGGCTCGCTCTCGGATTCCGGCCTGATCACCGAGGAATACCTGGTGCAGATGGCACGGGAATGGTTCCGGCCGCAGGCCATCGTCATCGGCCACGCCAACTTCCCACCGGTCACCCGCCGCTACGGCGAGCTCGTCGAGATCATCCGCGAACGTAACTTGGCCATGGTGACCTTGAACGACGCCCTGGAAGTCGTCACCTGACCTGCGCCGGTCATCGAGGGCTGCGATCCGTCGTGATCGGAGAGGAAATGTCCGAAGTGGTCAGCGGTGAACTGGACTTCTCAGCCCGGACCGACTCGTCGCTCCGCCCGCGGCGCAGCCGATGGGCTGTGGGATCCGACGATCTGAGGGAATCCGACCTGCCACCACTGCCCGCGGAGTGAACTACGCCCGGCGGGCCCTGTCGTAGGCGGTGGTGGCCGCCAGGGTGGTCGTCACCGCCAGTACTGCCAGGCTCAGCACGATGATCGGCAGGGTGTCGGCGGTGAGCAGCCCGATCGCGCCGATCACGACCAGTACTGCGGCGGCCAGTATTCGGGAGCGGGCGAGCCGGCCGAACCGGGACCGGAGGAACAGCAGGTTCCCGGCGAGGTAGATCAGCGGGCCGGCAACGGTGACGAGCGTGATCGCCGGAGTGAGGTGGTCGTGGGACAGACGCAGTTCGATGGAGACTGCGACCAGGATTGCGCCGAGGACCATCAGGGCGTGAGCGTAGGCATAGGCGGAGCGCAAGGCCGCGGTGGAGCCGTCGCCGCCGCGGGTGTCCGGCCCGGCCAGTGCGAAGTAGTTCCACCACAGTACGAACAGGGAGGCGAATCCGACCAGCAGGCTGACTGCGAGCGTGGTGGTCAGGTCCCCCTCGGAGACGATTGCGCCGCCCATCAGCAGGATCGATTCGCCGAGCGCGATGATGAACACGAGCCGGTTGCGTTCGGCGAGGTGTTCGGCATCGGTGTCCCACATGCGCATCGGTGCCGAGCCGAGGCCGGGCACCCGGAACTGAGTCATCGGTGCGGCATAGTCCACCACCACAGCGATCGCCCAGACCGCCAGTCGCCATCGCGGATCCAGGAAACAGCCCACGATCCAGAACACTCCGGCGGCCAGCGACCAGCACAGCAGCATGCGGTAGTTGTGTGCGAGCTGCTGCCCGCGGAACGCCACCATCATGAACACCGGCCGCAGCACACCCATGAACAGGTAGCAGGCGACGAACAGCCAGGCCCGGTCGCCGAAGGCATCCGGAATGGCGACCGACATGCCCAGCGCGGCCAGCATCAGTACCCCGGTGAACAGCTGCACCACCGTCCGTGTCGGGTCGAGCCAGTTCATCGCCCAGGCGGTGTAGTTCCAGCCCCACCACACCGCAGCGAACACCACCAGGGTCTGTGCGGCGCCCTCCCACGACAGGTGTTCGAGCAACAGGTGGGACAGCTGGATGATCGCGAACACGTACACCAGGTCGAAGAACAGCTCGACCGGTCCCACTTCGGAACGAGCGTGACCGGTGCGCGCCAGCGGGGCGGTGGAAGTCATGCGGCACCTTTCTGCTTGCGATGCGTGCGACTGCACAATCGCATACATCCTCGAACACTGGGCGACCATTTCACGGTGTGCCGTCTCGTCCTGGTAACAGGTGCGGTGCGGTAACGGGTGCCGAGGCGGGGCCGCCTACTGCTGCAGCCCCACCTCGGTGATAGTCTCGTTTCGAGACTGTTTTCTGGAGGGGTTCGATGACTTCGCGGCACGAGTGGATCGATGGCGGGAGTTGGCTCACGCTCGGTGGCCATCGCATATTTCACCGGGTGGACGGTCCACCGGACGGTCCATCGGTGGTACTCGTCCACGGGTATCCGACGTCCTCACACGACTGGTCGCTGGTGGTCCCGGAGTTGGTGGATGCGGGCCTGCGGATCACGACGCTGGATCTGCTGGGTTTCGGGGCCAGTGACAAACCGCGCCGCGCCTACCGTACCGCCGAGCAGGCCGACCTGGTCGAGGAGTTGCTGTCCGCCTGCGGAATCGAACGCACTGCTGTCGTCGCGCACGACTACGGGGTTTCCGTCGCGCAGGAACTTCTTGCCCGTTCGCCGGAGCGCATCACGCGAGTGGCGTGGCTGAACGGCGGGCTCTACCCCGACCTGCATCGTCCACTGGTGCTGCAACGTCTGCTCGCCGGCCCCGCCGGCCCGCTACTGGGACGGTTGACCTCCGAATTCACCTACCGAACAGCTGTGCGGAAAGTACTGGGCCGTCCGCTTTCCGTGGATCTCTTGCACGATATGTGGCTGGCGACCTCCAGTGGTGGGGGAAGACACGTCCAACACCGGCTACTGCAATACATCGCCGAGCGTTCCCGCTGTGCCCCCCGCTGGCAGCAGGCAGCCGAATCCTATTCGGGGCCCACGGCGTTCATCTGGGGTCCGGCGGACCCCGTGAGTGGAGGACACGCGCTCCCGAGGCTTCGGCAGCGGTTTCCGACGGCCGAATTCACGGTGCTGGACGAGGAACCTCCGGTCGGCCACTTTCCGCAGTTGGAAGCTCCCGTAGCGGTTGCGTCGGCACTGCGGCAGTTCCTGACCGCGTAGCCGCGACCCGCCGCGGGAAGGGTGTGGGCCGGTCGGTGGCCGCGTCGTTCAGCCGTCCGGTTCCGGGGCGAGGTCGATGTCGGTCCCGGCACCGAGGACGCCGGTGATCCGGCGCAGCAGCCAGGTGGGGATATCCGGTGTGCCGAGTAGTTCGGCGAGCCAGCTCGCCGGTACCTGGACGCGGGCGGCGAGTTGCTCCAGGTCCCACCCGTGGTGCCGTAGCACGATGTGCACCATCTCTTCGAGAGCGCAGGCAAGCCGGTCCGCTTCGAAACGTTCGGTGTCGTCGGGTTCATTCGAACCCGCTGTGCTGCCGTAGGTGTCGCTGTCGGGTTGATTCGGCAGGGGCATGATCACGCTCCTCACTCTCGGCTCGACAACGAGGGCCTCGCGCTCCGGTTCGTGCAACCCTACCCGGCGGTGGCAAATATTCAGCAATCATCCTGCATTCGAGGCGGTCGTGTCAGCACGAAGCTCCGATGAATCGCCCCCGGGTGTGTGGGTCAGGCGTTGCGGCGGCGTGTCTCGGTGCGTGTGCGTTCGACGTACCGACGGCTACGACCCTCCGCCGCAGCCACCGCCACCACCGCAGCTACTGGTACTGCCGCCCCCGCCGCCACAGCTGCTGCCGCTGCCATGGCCGCCGCTGGTTCCGTCGCCGCCGAATGAATCGGTGCTTCCCGAATCCCCGTGCCGGTGCTCGCCGGAATGCGACGGTGCAGAGTTGTCGTGGAGGTAGGCGGCCGATCCGGCGGCTCCGGCCGTCCAGCTCGGATTCGCCGGGCGGGTTCCCCGGCCGCGACTCAGCGTGCGTGCCAGGAGAGCGGCGACCGTGACCAGGGCGCCGGCACCGACCAAGACGAACACCACCACTGCGAGCATCGACATATAACCAGGCTAGCCGGGGGCGGGGACGCGGGCAGCCCACCGAGGCAAAGTCTTACAGTGAATCGTGGTGCTCTCGTTTTCCCGGCGCGGATCGCGGCCGCCGGACCTGTCCGTGGTGGACCGAACCGTCGCGGCGCTGCGGCTGCCCGAGGCGGTCTACAAGACCTGCCCCTGGCAGCCCCGCGATGTCGTGGAAACCGGCCTCCGGCAATGGTTGCGGTGCTGCGGTGCGGCCATGCGCGACGATCAGGTGATCGGTATGCCTTCGCGGGCCGTCGACGAGGCCTGGCACGGCTTGATCCTGTGCACGAAGCTCTACGCCGAGTTCTGCTCCATAGCGTACGGCCGGTTCCTGCATCACTTTCCCGACGGTGTCGGCGACGGCGGTCACGGTTCGATGGTCGAGCAGCTCGGCCGGACCGTGGTGGCCTGGTCGATCGTGGCGCAACCCGGTGAGCGGTGTGTGCTGTGGGATCTGGACCGCCGGGTGGGCGTCGAGAGTCCGTGGGGTGTCGACGACCGGCATGTCGCTGCGGTGCAGCGGCAACTCCAGCGCTGAAGAGGGCGGCCGACGGGCCGAGAAAATTCGGTTGCCCGGCCCGGCGAGCATCTGCGAATATCCCTGCTGTCAGCGAGAAGAACCGGTGATCGAGTGGAGGTGGCGTCCGTGGTGACGGTTGTGCGGGCCGTGCTGCCCGGAACTCCTCTCTTTCCCACTTCTCGCTGAGTCCGCCCGGGCTCGGCGCCCGAACAAGGACTCCTACATGTCGAATTTCGACCTGCTCGTACCCTACGGCTGGAGCGACTCGCTGGCCGAACGCTATCTTCCCCAGCTGCGGGAGGACTGCCGGCCCGCGCGGGTGATCCGGATGGAACGCAGCGACTGCGATGTCGCTGCTCCGGAAGGACTCGTCCGCGCGCACGCACTGCCCGTCGGCGCCGGGCCTGTCGGGTTGTGCACCGGCGATTGGGTCGGTCTCGGCCCGGACACCATGGTGCGGCAGCTTTTGCCGAGAACCGGGGCGATCACCCGAGCCGCGGTGTCGGGGCGCTCCGAGGCGCAGGTGCTCGCCGCCAATTTCGACACCGTGCTGATCTGCGTTCCGGCGGACGGCGATATCGACCTCGGTCGGGTGGAGCGGCTCTTGACGCTGGCCTGGGAAAGCGGGGCGCAGCCCGTCGTCCTGCTCACCAAGGCCGACACCGTGTCCGTCCCGGACCCGGACGTGGTGCGGGCGGCGGCGCCCGGCGCCACCGTGCTGGCGGTCAGCGCCGCCAGTGGTGAGGGCTTGGAGGTCCTGGCTGCCCTGCTGACCGGAACGGTGGCGCTCATCGGGGCATCCGGTGCCGGTAAGTCGACACTCGCCAATGCGCTACTCGGTGCGGACATCTTCGCCGCATCCGAGGTTCGTGCGTCGGACAAGAAGGGCCGACACACCACTGTGCGCCGTGAGCTGCGCCCGATTCCCGGCGGCGGCACGTTGATCGACACCCCGGGCCTGCGAGGCATCGGTCTCTGGAATGCGGCCGACGGCTTGGAACGGACATTCAGTGATATCGAATCGCTGGCCGCACACTGCCGGTTCCGTGACTGTGCCCACGACACCGAACCCGGATGCGCGGTGCGGGCCGCCATCGAGGCCGGTGATCTGCCGGCGCGCCGGTTGACCAGCTATCGGAAGCTGCTGCGGGAGAACGAGTGGCAGGTCGCCCGCACCGACCGGCGTCTCGCCGCCGAGCGGGAGCGGGCCTGGAAACGGGTCTCCGCTGAGAGTCGACTGCGGAATCGGGAAGCGCGCCGGACCGGGCGGCGCCGGTAGGTGAACAGGGCCGGTGTACGGCGATGCCGCCGTCGCACCGGTACCGGGGCGAAACTTCCTGCCGATGACGGATTCCGCTGCCCCACAGGTGCCCGCGGGTTCTCCGCACCTGTTGACAGCCTTATGTTGTAAGTCTACCTTACAACATAAGGCTTACAACATAAGGGAGTGGGGTCGGGCATGCAGAAGACCACGATCGAACCGGCGATTCACGCCGAAGGGCTGGGCAAACGATTCGGTGACACCGTGGCGGTGGACGGTATCGATCTCACCGTGCCCGCCGGTACGGTGTTCGGACTACTCGGCCCGAACGGCGCCGGGAAGACCACCACGGTGCGCATGCTCGCCACTCTGATTCGCCCGAGTCGTGGAGCCGCGCGCATCTTCGGCCACGATCTGGTCGACGACACCGCCGCAGTACGTGCGCGCATCAGCCTGACCGGGCAGTATGCCGCGGTCGACGAAGACCTGACCGGTCTGGAGAACCTGACCCTCATGGGGCGGCTGCACGGCTACCGGCATCGGGCCGCCATCGGCCGGGCCCGTGAACTGCTGTCCGCATTCGACCTCGCCGACATCGGTGACCGCCCCGCCAAACGGTATTCGGGTGGTATGCGCCGCCGCCTCGACATCGCTGCAGGCCTGATCGTCACCCCCGACCTGCTGTTCCTCGACGAACCCACCACCGGGCTGGACCCGCGAAGCCGCAGCCGGGTGTGGGACATCGTGCGGACGCTCACCGCCGCCGGCACCACGGTCGTGCTGACCACGCAATACCTGGACGAGGCGGATCAGCTCGCCGACCGGATCGCGGTCATCGACCACGGACGGGTGATCGCCGTAGGGACGCCCTCGCAGCTCAAGGAATCGCTCGGCGCGGGAGTGCTGGACATCCGGCTGCACGACCCCGCCCGGCGCGGGGACGCCGGCCGGCTCCTCACCGACCTGCTCGGCGTCCCGGTCCACTCCGGCGCCGAACCGGCGGTATTGACCGCTCGGCTGACCGATCCGGGCCGGGCCGGGGCGGCGCTGACAGCTCTCACCGCCGCGGGAATCGCCACCAGCGACTTCAGCGTCGGCCGGCCCAGCCTCGACGAGGTGTTCCTGACTCTCACCGACCGGCGCCCGGGCCCGGCCGACGCCGCCGCATGAGCTCGTTTCCACCAGCCGGCCTGTCTGACAGAGGAGATGCCCCATGACCGTTACCGCCACCGCACCGGCCGCCGACCCGATGCGCTCGGTGCTGTCCACAGGCCCGGCGCCCCGCCGTCCCGGCCCGGCCGGGAGTGCCGCGACGTTCGCCTGGCGAGCGATGCTGCGGATGAAGCACGTGCCCGATCAGCTGGCAGACGTCACCGTGTTCCCGCTGCTGATGCTGGTCATGTTCACCTACCTGTTCGGCGGGGCCCTCGCCGGCTCCACCGGCGACTACCTGCAGACAGTGCTGCCGGGCATCCTGGTGATGACGGTGGTCATGACGACCCAGTCCACGGCAGTCGCGCTCAATACCGATATCGGCAGGGGAGTGTTCGACCGGTTCCGATCGTTGCCGATCTGGCAGCCCGCCGCGCTGGTCGGTGCGCTGTTCGCAGACCTCGGGCGCTACGCCGTCGCCGCGACGATGGTGGTGGCCGCCGGAATGCTGCTCGGATTCCGGCCCGACGCCGGGGTTCCGGGAATCCTGGCCGGGGTGGGTCTGGTGTTGCTGTTCGCGTGGTGCCTGTCGTGGGTGTGGACCTGTCTCGGTCTGCTCGCCCGCACCCCGGAATCGGTCATGTTCCTGGCCATCCTCGTCACATTCCCGCTCAGTTTCGTGAGCAACGTGTTCGTCGATCCCGCCACGCTGCCCGAATGGCTGCGGACGATCGTCGACCTGAACCCGATCACCCATCTGGTCACCGCTGTGCGCGGTCTCGTGCACGGCGACCCCGACGCCGGTGACATCGGCTGGGTTCTCGCGATATGTGCCGGGCTGGTCACGGTGTTCGGCCCGATCACGATGCGACTGTATCGACGGGAACGCTGACCTGTTCATCCCCCTTCTACGTTATACATGATCGCCGGCTCTCATGAGGAATCGGAATCTGGTCCATAATCGCTCGCTACGTGCTGAAACGCCAGGTGAGGAGTGGTCGGAATGAGTTTTGTGCTGGGCTTCGCGGAGGTCGATCGGACCGGGATCGCGCGCGTCGGCGGCAAGGGGGCGAACCTCGGGGAGCTGGCCCGGATCGGGGGCGTCGAGGTGCCGGACGGCTTCTGTGTGACGACCGAGGCATTCCGGCGGGTGCGCGACGTGGTCCCCGGTCTCGACGCGCAGCTCGACGAACTGTCGTGCCAGGCGCCCGACGACCGGTCCGGGATCGGCGAGCTGAGTGCCGAGATCCGGCGGCGTATCGAACAATTCGGTATCCCCGACGATATCGCGGCGGAGATCACCACCGCATATGCGCGACTCGGCACGGACATCCCCTGTGCGGTGCGGTCCAGTGCAACCGCCGAGGATCTGCCGACGGCCTCGTTCGCCGGACAGCAGGACTCCTACCTGAATGTCGTCGGCCCGGCGGCGATTCTCGCGGAGGTCGGGCGGTGCTGGGCATCGCTGTTCACCGAGCGGGCCGTCACCTATCGGCTGCGCAACGGTTTCGACCACCGGACGATCGAGATGGCGGTGGTCGTGCAACGGATGGTGTTCCCGCAGGCTTCGGGAGTCCTGGTCACCGCCGATCCGGTCACCTCCGACCGGAAGGTGGTCTCGGTGGACGCCGGGTTCGGTCTCGGTGAGGCACTGGTATCCGGCTTGGAGAACGCCGATATCTACCGGGTGCGCGACGGGGCGGTCACGGAGCGGACGGTCGCCACCAAGAAGGTGGCCGTCGTTGCCGATCCGGACGGTGGAACGGAGGTCCGGGAGATCGCGCCGGAACGGCAGGACCAGCAGGTGCTCACCGATGCGCAGATCCTGCGGCTCGCCCGGCTGGGCCGCCGGATCGAAGCGCACTTCGGCTGCCCGCAGGACATCGAATGGTGTCTGGACGGCGAGGACTTCCGCATCGTGCAGAGTCGCCCGATAACCACACTGTTCCCGATTCCGGAAGCCGCGGACGACGAGAACCACGTCTACATCTCGGTCGGCCACCAGCAGATGATGACCGATGCGATGAAGCCGCTGGGACTGTCGGTGTGGCAGCTGACCAGCCCGGCGCCGATGCCGGATGCGGGCGGCCGCCTGTTCGTCGATGCCACCCGCGCCCTGGCGGCACCGGGTACCCGCGATGCGATGGTCGCCGGATTCCGGGCATCCGATCCGCTGACCGGCGATGCCCTGCAGGCCGTCGTGGACAGTGGTTTCCTCCTGGAGACGACCGCGGACGCTGTCGGCCGTGCCCCGACAGGCGGCTGGGCCGGGAGCGAAGAACCGCTGATCGAGGCCGATCCGGCGCTGGTCGCCGAACTCATCGCCGACAACGAACGCTCCGTCACCGCACTGCAACACGATATCCACACCGTGTCCGGTGTCGCGCTGCTGAATTTCGTCGAGAACGATATCCAGGAACTGCGGCGACTGCTGTTCAACTCGCGGAGCCAGGATGTCATCCGAGCCGGCATGGAGGCAGCCGGGTGGCTCAACGACCGGTTGTACACCTGGCTGGGGGAGAAGAACGCCGCGGACACACTCACCCAATCCGTCTCCGGGAACGTCACCGCGGAAATGGGCCTGGCGCTGCTCGATGTCGCCGATGTGCTCCGGCCGCATCCGGAAGCGGTGGCCTATCTGCGGCACGTCGAGGAGCACGGGGTCGCCGAAGGCGAGTTCCTGGACGAATTGGCGCGGCGGCCGGGCGGCGGCGAGGTCCGTGCGGCACTGGACGGATTCCTCGACCGCTACGGGATGCGTTGTGCGGGCGAGATCGACATCACCCGGCCGCGCTGGCGGGAATGCCCCACAACGCTGATTCCGACCCTGCTCGGCAATGTCGGCAATTTCGCACCCGGTGCTGCCGAGCACCGGTTCACCGAGGGACTGCGCGCCGCGGAGCACGCGGCGCAGGACGTACTGGAACGGGTGCGCGAACTACCGGACGGAGAAACGAAGGCCAGCGAAACGCAGGCGATGATCGACCGCGTCCGGACATTCGCCGGCTATCGCGAATATCCGAAGTACGGCATGGTCTGCCGCTACTTCGTCTACAAACATGCGCTGCTGGACGAAGCCGACCGGCTCGTGCGGGCCGGCGTGCTCACGGACCCGGAGGACATCTTCTACCTGCGGTTCGACGAATTGCGCGAGGTGGTGCGTACTCAGCGCGTCGACCCGGGCCGGATCGACGAGCGTAAGCGGGCATTCCGTGCCTATCAGGCGCTCACGCCGCCTCGGGTGCTCACGTCGGACGGCGTGGTGCACACCGGCGCCTACCGGCGGGCCGGCCTGCCGGCCGATGCGCTGCCCGGGATGGCGGTGTCGACCGGGACCGTGGAAGGCCGCGCCCGCGTCGTCACCGACCTCGCCCGGGCCGATCTCGCCAACGGCGACATCTTGGTCACCGCCTACACCGATCCGAGCTGGACCCCGCTGTTCGTCGCGATCGCGGGCCTGGTCACCGAGGTCGGCGGTCTGATGACGCACGGTGCGGTGATCGCCCGCGAGTACGGGCTGCCCGCGGTGGTGGGCGTGGAGAACGCCACGGGCCTGATCCGGGACGGTCAACGGATCCGGGTGCACGGAACCGATGGGTATGTCGAGATCCTGCCGGAGGGCGAATGATGATCGTCGGATACAGCGGTCAGCAGTCGTCGATCAGCTCGTAGCACTGCGGATCGTCGGGGAGGGTCCAGTTGAAGCCCTCCTCGACGAACACGTAGCCGAGATTGGCGAGCACGGTGACGAGCACGGCGGCCATCAGCGGCCGGGGCAGCCGATGCCGGTCGAGTGCCCGGTACTCGTCGACACACATCAACGCCACCAGGCAGCCGAGGACGGAGATCACGAAAATGATGAATGCCCAGGTGTAGGTGTGCAATCCGAAGACCGTGCCGGCGTAGCCGGGGTCGCCCTTCTGCATGTGCAGCAGCATCTGGCGTCCGGCGGCGGCCGCCCCGCCCACCGAGGACAGGGCCGCCAGCCCCCACGCGATGATCGCATCGGACTTGGGTACCTCTTCGGTGCGGCGGCGCCAGATGAGCCAGACGATCGGCATGATCGACAGGAACATGAAGTAGCGAATGAGCATGCACAGCGGGCACGGCAGCGTATCGCCGAAGATTCCCTCGAAGAATCCGCCGAGAATGACGGCCAGGAATGCGATGACATAGACCGGCGGCAGCCAGGTACTGATGAATCGCGCGACCATGTTCTCCCTCTCACAAACCGGTCAGACCGAGCGGCTCGGTGATGTGGTAGGCCAGTGCCCAGAGCAGCGCAACCATCGCCACCAGCCACACGATGACGAACACGATTCGGCGCATATTCCGGACGATCATGAGTATCAGCCAGGCGGCGAATCCCAGCATGATCAGTGTGTCCATCCGTACCCGCCTTTCCCGCGACGTCACGCGTCGATCAGTGGGAGAGCAGCATCCTCGATGATTTGCCGAGGCGCATCGAGGACGTTGCGGTCATGGTATCCGCCGATCAACCGGAATCGGTGGAGGCTCGGCGGACGCGCGCAATATCGGACAACCGTAATTCCGGCCGCCGATGATCTCCGCGGGTGTATCCGTCGGCGCCGGTGCCGTTGCAGGGCCGACGGATTACGTGGTCGCGGGTATTTTCGACCCGGGCGACTATTTCTCGGAGTTCTGTCCGGTACCCGGTGTGACGCGAGAGACCGCGCGGTCACCGTGTGGCCCGAACAGGTGCAGTATCTCGACCGCGGAGTCGTCGGCGGGACCGAACCAGTGTGGGGTCCGGGGGTCGAATTCGGCGGTTTCGCCGGGGCCGAGCAGATGTTCGTCGGTGCCCAGCGAAGGCGGAGGGTGCCCGCCAGGACGTAGAGCCAGGCATGCCCGTCGTGTGACTTCAGCACGGGCTCGCGTGGGCCGAGGATGTGTTTGAAGACCTGTACCCGTCCCTGGTAGGTGGTCAGCGGGACGACGGTGCCGCCTGTGGCGTGCCGGTGGGGTTCGAGATGCACGCGCGGGTCGCCGGTGGCCGGCGCGGCGATGAGCCGGTCCAGGGCGACCCGATACGCCTGTGCGAGCGGAATGAGCAGGTCGAGAGTGGGCTGCCGGTGGCCCGTTTCCAGCCGGGACAGTGCGCTGACCGACAGTCCGGTTCGTTCGGCGAGTGCGGCGAGCGTGAGTCCGCGGGCGTGCCGCAGCGCGCGCAGGCGCGGGCCGATGGCGTCGATGATTCCCGACACGTCCGTGCTCACCGCGTCATTCTTGCAGATTCTGCAAGATTTCTGGGCTCGGGTGCCGCCGGACCGCAACCATCGACGATGTCTTGTTCGCAGAAGTAACGGAAGGCGGGTTCCGCGTGGCCGACACCACTGTTGCCCCTGTTCCTACAGTCGTTGCCGAGGTGCCCGCGATCGGATTCGGCCGCCGGTGGACCGTTCTGGCCATCTGCGCATCCGCACTGTTCCTGGTGGGCCTGGATACCACGATCGTCACGATCGGCCTCGCCGAGATCGGCGGTGGGCTGGCGGTGGATCCCGGCCGGTTGCCGTGGGTGGTCGATGCCTACACGGTGGCGTTCGCGGCCCTGCTGATCACGTCCGGCGCCCTCGCCGACCGATTCGGCAGACGCCGAGTACTCCGAACCGGATTGGTGGTGTTCGGGGTGTCCTCGATAGTGTGCGCCGCCGCGCCCACCTTCGCTGTCCTGGTCGGCGCCCGGGTGGTGCAGGGGATCGGCGCATCGATGCTGACGCCGGTGGCATTGGCGATCGTGGTGAACGTGATGACCGATCCGCGTGAGCGGGCGCAGGCGATCGGTGTCTGGGGAGCCGTCTTCGGACTCAGTATGGCCGCCGGGCCGGTGACCGGCGGCGCGCTGATCGCGGCGTTCGACTGGCGAGCCGTGTTCTGGATCAACATCCCCGTCGTGCTCGTCGCATTGTGTTCGGTCTCGGTGTTCGTCCCGGAATCCAGGGGCCCGCGGGTCCGGCGCATCGATCTGCCCGGACAAGCGCTGCTCATCCTGCTGCTCGGTATCGGGGTGCTGCTGCTGATCGAAGGTCCCGGCCTGGGTTGGTCGTCACCGACCGTCGTCGCAGGTCTCGGCGTACTGGTGGTCGTGGCGGTCACCCTGGTCGTGGTGGAATCGCGCCGGCGCGAACCGTTGATCGAACCGGGCCTATTCCGGGTGCCCAGCTTCACCGGTGCCGTGCTGGGAGCAGTGGCGGTGTTCGTCGCATTCAGCATGACGCTGCTGCTGGCGACGCTGTACCTGCAGAAGGTCGAGGGGTGGTCGCCACTGGCTGCGGGGGCGGCGACCCTGCCGATGGCGATCGGCGCCGCCGTATTCGCGCCCGCATCCGGATACCTGGTCGGGCGGATCGGTCCACGAATTCCGTTGCTGCTCGCGGGCGCCTTCCTCACCGCGGGCGGGCTCTGCCTCTTCGGCTTACCCGCGGGCTCGAACCTGCCCGTTCTGCTTCTCGCCTTTGCGTTCATCGGTATCGGCGTCGGATTCGCCAACGCTCCGATCACCACCACAGCCGTGAACGGCCTGCCGCCCGACCGTGCGGGCGTCGCCGGCGGTACGACCTCCACGGCCCGCCAGGTCGGCACCGCCCTCGGTATCGCACTGGCGGGAACTCTCGTAGCCGACGCCGCTCCCGGCGACTTCGCCGCCGCGAGCCTACCCGGCTGGCTGGTCATCACATGCTGTGGGGCACTCCTGTTTCCGTTCGCCGCCACCGCGGCAACCACGTGCCGGATCCGGGCCGTGCGGTGGTTCGGCGGATCCCGCGACCCCGGTAGCAGTTCGGCGACGAAGTCCACGCGGAAAAACTGACCGCCAGGGCGCCGTCCGTCGTCAGTCGAGGGTGTGTTCCGGCTGGCACACCTCCAGCGGCGACGGCAGGTACCGGACGATGGCGTCCAGTAGCGGAGCGATGCGGCCCCACGGCGTCGTATCGCACAGGACGGGTGCGGTATCGCCGAAATGAGTGCGGCGGCGCACGAGGTCGTGGAACTGCTCGGGTGGAATCCCTCGGTCGCGCGGACCGGTGCCTGGACCCATGACCTCGTCGGCGAGGTCGCGGAATCGCTCCTGCGTGGTCCTCCGCTGCCGGTCGCCGGGGCCGAGGACTGGGTCGCCGGCCGACATCGGGATCAGATCGACGACACCTGCGAACTCGGCACCGATGCGCTGCGGAAACTGCAGGGGCAGCGGTACCGCGCCGTGCGTAGCCCGGACGGTACGGATACAGCGGTCGAAATCGGCTGTGGGATGGTCGAGTCCGGTCACCAGGCACAGCCGGGCGACCTGGTGGTCATCGGCGACCCGCAACGCCGTGTCGAGGCGCGGGGTGCTCCGCTCGGTGGCTTCGAGCACCGTGATCACCCCGTCGGCCGTCCGGATGGTCCGTTCCAGGTCCGGGGTGGGTGCGTGCGCGGACAGTTCCGTGAGCCGGATGGTGTGCTCGATGTGATCCGTCGTCCAGTGGATCGTGCTCGCCGCGCCGGTTCGGGATCCGCCACCAGCGCGGGTCAGGCGGTGGAGAACCCGGATCGTCTGGTCGGGATCTCCGACGACCGTGACATTTCGGATGGCTCGGGGATCGATGACTTCGGTGCTCATCGGGTGGTGATACTCCAGAGGGCTCGATGGCTGGACTCGTGCCGTCGATTCGGTCTCACCGTACCCGGGCCGGGTCGGCGGTGGAGCGGGTTTCCGCCCCAAAGTAGAACGTGTTCCTATACGGTCGGTGTCGTGCAGAAAGAACAACGCCCCGCCGTGGCCGGCTGGTTCACTGCGGACGACGGCACGGTGCGCCTGCAGGGGAGCCGTTGCACTGCCTGCGGCACGCCGTACTTCCCGCGGAACACCCTGGCCTGCCGGAACCCGCAGTGCACGGGAACCAAGGACGGCTCCGAGCTCACCGACTACCTGTTCTCCACGCGCGGCCGGATCTGGTCCTACGCCGACGCGCGGTACAAGCCGCCACCGCCCTATGTCTCGCCCGACCCGTTCGAGCCGTACGTCGTCGCGGCGGTGGAACTCGAGGTGGAGCAGATGGTCGTGCTCGGGCAGGTGGTGCGTGGCCTGACGGTGGACGACCTGGCGGTCGGCATGCCGGTCGAACTGACCCAGGGCGTGCTGTACGAGGACGAGGACGCCGAGCACACGGTGTGGATGTGGAGGCCGGTCGATGACCGAGACGAATGACCGCGATATCGCCGTCCTCGGCGCCGGCATGCACCAGTGGGGCAAGTGGGGCCGCAACTTCGTCGAATACGGCCTGGTGGCGGCGCGAGCGGCGCTGGCCGACGCCGGAGTCGACCATCGCGACGTCGGCTATATCGCCGGGGCGGACACGATCCGAAACGGATACCCCGGTTTCGTCGCCGGCGCGACGTTCGCCCAGGCACTGGGCTGGTCCGGCGCGCGGATCTCCAGCAGCTACGCCGCTTGCGCCTCGGGCGCCCAGGCCATCGCCAACGCACGAGCGCAGATCCTGGCCGGACTGTGCGATGTGGCGCTGGTCGTCGGGGCGGATGCGACTCCGAAGGGCTTCTTCCAGCCGGTCGGCGGGGAACGCCGCGACGATCCGGACTGGTTGCGGTTCCATCTGCTCGGTGCCACGAACCCGATCTATTTCGCCCTCTACGCCCGCCGGCGGATGGCGCTGCACGGCGCCACCCTCGACGACTTCGCCGCGGTGAAGGTGAAGAACGCCAGGCACGGTCTGGACAACCCGTACGCCCGGTACCGCAAGGCGGTGTCGGCCGAGGATGTCGCCGCCTCCGCGGTCGTCTCGGATCCGCTGCGGCTGCTGGACATCTGCGCCACCAGCGACGGTGGCGCCGCACTGGTGCTGACCTCGATGGATTACGCGAGGCGGCACGGGCTCACCGACCCGGTCCGGATCCGGGCCTTGTCGACGGTGACGCCGACCTTCCCGAAAACCGTACTCGACCTGCCGGACTTCGCGACCGATTCGGCCGTGGCCGTCGAACCACCGCCGCGCGACTTCCGTTCCGCCGTCGCACACGCAGCATACGAGGAGGCCGGCCTCGGCCCCGCCGACCTCTCCTTCGCGGAGGTCTACGACCTGTCCACTGCGCTGGAACTGGACTGGTACGAGGACATCGGACTCTGCGAACCGGGTGGGGCGGAGCAACTGCTGCGCAGCGGCGCCACCACCCTGGGCGGCCGGGTGCCGGTGAACCCGAGTGGTGGACTGGCCTGCTTCGGCGAGGCCATTCCCGCCCAGGCGATCGCTCAGGTCTGCGAACTCACCTGGCAGCTGCGTGGACAGGCCGACGGCCGCCAGGTCGATGACGCCCGCGCCGGAATCGCCGTGAACCAGGGACTGTTCGGGCACGGGTCGGCGATCGTCGCGACTCGCTGACCCGGGTCGGTCAGACCTCGGCCAGGCCGGCGTCGCCGCACCCCGCGCGCAGGGTGTCGAACCCGAAGGCCTGAACCGGGCCGAGGACACCGCCTACGGGCGGCGCGACAGTGGCGAGCTGTTGCGCCGCCCAGGCCATGAGTTCACCGGTGAGGCTGTACGCGCTGGGGCCTTCGACGTGCACTTCCACCGGCCGGGCGCCCTCGGCGGTCGCGACCGCGACGACGTGCGAGCGGGTGCGGGCGCGTTCCGCGGCGTCCGGGCCACCGGGCGGCCCGACCATCGGGCGGGTGGCTGCATCGATGACAGCTCGCCCGAAGGGCAGTCGGGCCATCGCCGCAGTGACCGCAGAGACCGCCACGAGCGGTCGGCTGAGAGCGGGAAACCAGCCGTTGTAGACCGATACGGAATCCAGCATCGGGAACAGTGCAGGCAGGAACAGTACCTCGCTACCGGATACGAGCGAGGCGGTGCGCCGCCGGCCACGGACGTCGAATGCCCGGACTCCGGAACCGGTCCGTGCTGCGACGAGCTCGCGCTTCCGCCACCGTGGCGAGGGCAGGGTGAGGCCGTCGCGCATCGTGGTGCGAGTTCCCTGGCTGAGCCCGCGGCGCAGGGATCCGATGGCGAAATAGCCGATATCGAGGGATCGCACGGCAGGGCCCGCCTGCAGTGCGGCCGATGTCGCGGCCAGGATGCCCGGCACGTAGTCGTAGCCGAAGGCGGGCAACATCACCGACCCCGTAGCGCGGGCACGCTCGTGCAGTTCGCGCCGCAGATCGAGGACGAAACCGACTTCGCCGGTGGAATCTATGTAGTGGGCGCCGGCTTCGGCTGCGGCGCGGGCAACGGTGTGCCCGAAACGCTCGAACGGTCCCACCGTGCTGATCAACACGTCGCCGTGGTCCACCAGTCCGGCGACGGCGGCGGCATCGGTGACATCGGCGATCGCGCACTCGAGGTCGAATCGTTCGGCGATCGCTGTGAGCGCGGTCCGGTTGCGGCCGGCGACGACGGGTTCGATGCCCCGGCGCAGCAGAGCATCGAGGACGAGTCCGCCGGTGTAGCCGGTGACGCCGAGCAGGACGATACGTCCGGTCATCGAGATTCTCCTTCGTTGCGGAGGAACGGTGTGTTCTCCGATTCCGTCGACAGGGTCCGGGCGATCAGGTCCGCTCGAGGCGTTGGACAGGGGGGAAGCGTCGGTAGGGAAGGCGGCTCAGCATGCCGATGGGCCGGTCGTGCCGGGGAACGACCCAAGCGGGCGTGCGCTGGAAGACGGTCAGGTGGGCCACCTCGGGTGCGATCGCCGGAATGAACTGGACCGCGGAAGGGCCGGTGCCGATGACGGCCACCCGCTTCCGGTGAGGTCGATGTCGTGGTTCCAGCGGGCCGAATGGAAGGACACCCCGGTGAAGTGGTTCAGGCCCGGAATGTCGGGGACGAGCGGGTCGGCGAGGGCGCCGGTCGCCAGCACCACGTGCGTGGCCGTGCGGGGTCCTCGGGCGGTCGTGATACGCCACAGCTGCGCGGCGGCGTCCCAGTCGAGCTGCTCGACGGCGCAGTCGAGCAGCATACGGTCGCGGAGCCCCTGCGCGTCCACGGCGCTCCGAAGATAGCGGAACAGCTCGGGCTGCTTGGCGAAAGTATTGCGCCAGTGTGGATTCGGTGCGAACGAGAACGAGTAGAGATTGCTCTGGACGTCGACGGCGGCACCCGGGTAGTCGTTGTCCCGCCACACTCCGCCGACCTCGTGGGCGCGTTCGAGTAGCAGGAGGTCGGCGATCCCGGCCCGGCGTAGCCGTACGGCCGCGGCGATCCCGCCGAACCCGGTGCCGACGATGACGACGTGGTTGTGGGGGACGGCGACGTCGTCGCCGGATTCGCGGGGCCGTGGTGTGGGTGTTGGCATCATTCTCCGACATGGTGCGGGTGGCGGATCCGGTGAGGTGCATGTGGCCGCGCATTGCCAGTGGACTCCGCCGCGAATATTGACACTGCTAACATTTGCGTACCGAAGGCCACGGTATAGTTAAGTGTAAGCACTGTCAACACTTGTTAGATTTGATCCATGGCAACGTCGAACTCGTATCACCACGGCGATCTACCCAGCGCGCTCGTCCGTGCTGCCGTGGAGCTCCTCGAGGAGGACGGCACGGCAGACCTCTCGCTCCGGGCTGCCGCGCGCCGGGCAGGGGTGTCCACCGCCGCTCCGTACCGGCATTTCGCCGACCGCGATGCCCTGCTGTCGGCAGTGGCCGCGGTCGGCTTTCGTGATCTGGCCGAGCAGTTGACGACGGCGAGTGCCGAGCCGAGGACTCCGGAGGATCTCGCCGATATCGCCGTCGCCTATGTTCGGTTCGCGCTGGCGCGCCCCGCGCTCTTCCGGGTGATGTTCGCCGATCCGTGCGATCCGACCAGCCCCGAACGCGTGGCGGCCACCGATGCGATCCATGGCTACGTGCAGTCGATCGTGCGGCGGATCTATCCCACGGTCGACGAGGAGTCTCTCACTACCGCGATGTGGGCTCTGGTGCACGGCCTCGCATTCCTGTACCTGCAAGGCAAATTCGACCCGGTGGACGCGGGCGATCTCGAGAGCCGAGTCCGCGATGCCGTGTTCGCCGTGCTACGACTCCCGGAACTGCCGTCCGCCCGGCAGTGAGCCGGGGAGCGCCCGCAACGGATCGGGTGTTGCGGACGGTGAGCAGGACTTCGCCGGCCGTGTCGGCGAGGTCCAGCAGGTGTCCCGATGCGACGGGTGGTCCGCCGAGCCCGGGGGTCGAACCGGACTCGGCGGCTGAAAACGACTCGGTCGGTGGCTCAGTGCAATACTGTGCGCAGGGTGGTCTGTGCCAGCGCGATGGCGGCGCGCGCCGCTTGGGTCGACCGCATCGAGTTGATCATGACGAAATCGTGAATGATGCCGCCGAATCGCACTTGGGTGACCGGGACGCCGGCCTGCCGAAGCTTGGCCGCATACGCTTCCCCCTCATCGCGCAGAACGTCCGCCTCGCCGGTGATCACGAGTGCGGGCGGCAGACCCCGCAGCTGATCGACCGAGGCGCGCAGCGGGGACGCATAGATCTCGTCGCGCTGTGCATCGTTCTCGGTGTACTGGTCCCAGAACCACTGCATGCCCTCGCGGGCGAGGAAGTAGTGCTCGGCGAACTGGTGATAGGACCCGGTATCGAAGTCGGCGTCGGTGACCGGATAGAACAGTACTTGCTGGGAGATCCGCACATCGCCACGCTCCTTGGCCATCAGGGTGAGAACCGCGGTCATGTTCCCGCCGACCGAATCGCCGACGGCCGCGAACCGGGTCGCGTCGAGGCCCTTTTCGGCGCCGTGGGTGACAACCCATTGCGCGGCGGCATAGTTCTGTTCGATCGCCGTCGGGTACTTCGCCTCGGGTGACAGGTCGTACTCCGGGAACACCACTGCGGCCCCGGCGCCCACCGCGAGTTCCCGGACCAGCCGGTCGTGGGTGTGCGCATTGCCGAATACCCAGCCGGCCCCGTGGATGTAGAAAACCACCGGCAAGGTGCCTGTAGCGCCCGCGGGCTTGACGATACGGACCTGCACCGAGCCGGTGGGTCCACCCTGGACGGTGATCCACTCCTCGTCGATGGCCGGCAGATCGATCTCGCCCGATTGGACTTCGTCGACAGCCTTCCGGCCTTCGGCGGGTGGTAGCTGGTACAGGAACGGCGGGGTATCGGTGGCCTTCGCGAACTCCGCTGCCTCGGGCTCGAGAACCGGCTGGACTTCGGTCATCACGATCTCCTTTGAACGGGTGCTGCATACATCGGGTGAAATGCGGTGTTCCTGCGTGAGCGTTGCCTCGGTGGCAGCCTTCGGTGGCTGTGGCGAGGTGATCGACCATCTGCGCCTGTCCGGGCCGGGTGCTTGTTCCATCCGGGAGGCCGGCGGGGTCCCTCCATGCGGGGGGCGGGTGGCGATGTATTCGCTGCTTACATTAGCCTGTGGGTAAACCGGCGTCAATGATTTCGGGCCCGCCGGGAGCGATGGCCGGACGAGCGAAGGAGAGCGTCAGTGAGCAGGTCGAGTGTCCAGCGATCAGATACCGGACTGCCGGACGGTGCCCCGATCGTGCTGATCGTCCCGGCCATGGCGATCGGTTCGCGCTTCTACGCCCCATTGGTCGCCGCGTTCACCGAGCTCGGCTGGAACGCGCGGGCCCTGCCCAGGCGAGGATTCGAGGAAGGGGCTGCGCCCGCATCGCGGCACAACGACTGGTCCTACCGGGACGAGATCGACACCATCGCCGATGCGGTACGCGCGATCCGCCGCGACGAACCCGGCCGGCCGGTGCTCGTGCTCGGGCACAGCCTCGGCGCTCAACTCGCCGCAGGGCACGAACTCAACCATCCCGGAGCGGACGGCATGGTCACCGTCGGAGGCAGCTTGCCGCACCATCGCCACTTCCCGAATCTCGGCATTCCCGTAGCGGTCATGGCGCTGTTGGTGCCTGTCGTCACCGCAGTATTCGGCTATCTGCCGAAGCCCGCCTTCGGCGCGCCCGGCGCCCGCACGCAGATGCGAGAGTGGGCGAAAATGGTGCTGACCGGCCGCCCGCCGTACCCGGTACCAGCCCCTATCGCCACGCCCGCCCTGATCGTCGCCCTCGAGGACGATGCACTGGCGCCGGCACGGGGTATCGATGCCTTCGCACGTGACCTGTTCGCCCCGGGGCGGGCCACCAGGTGGGACTACCGTACTGCGGACGTACCGGACGGTGCCACGAACGACCACATCAAATGGGTGCGGACACCGGGTCCGGTGGTCGAACGGATCGCCACGTGGTGGCAGCAGGTGTCGTCCCAGGGCGACCGTGCGCCGGTCGGCGACACTCATGGGAGTCGCTGAGGCGAGCCCGGGATAGCTCCGGTATCGATCGTGCGTGCTCGGAGGGCTGCTCCGGGCAGCGACACCCGTCGAAACGGTCGGTGTCCGCGATCTTCCTGGGCTATCTTGGCCCGATGTGCACGCCGGAGATCGTTCGCCTGGCCCGCGACGGTGCGCCGCGCCCGACCCGGCGGGCGCTGCTCGGTCTGGCGGGTCTGACCGCCGTCGCCGCGGTTGCGTCGGGAGCGGCGGACGCCGCGCCTCGATCCGGGGGCGTGGTCGACCTGACGCATACCCTGACGCCGCAGCTGCCCGTGTGGCCGGGCAGCCCACCGGCGGCGATGGTGCCGGTGGCCTGGCACGAGGTGGGCGGGTTCGGGCAGTTCGCGCTCGGATACTGGGAGCACACCGGAACCCACGTCGATGCGCCGGCGCATCGGATACCGGGTGGTACGACGACCGAGACATTGGCCGTGGCGGATCTCGTCGCGCCACTCGTCGTCATAGATATCAGCGGGAAGGCTGCTGCCGACAGTGACGCCATGGTGACGGTGGCCGATATCGACCGGTGGCGGGCCGAGCACGGTCCGATTCCGGAGCGGGCATTCGTCGCGATGAACTCGGGCTGGCAGCGACGGATCGGGACACCATCGACGTTTCTGAATCTCGATCGGAACGGCAGGCCGCATGCGCCGGGCTTCGCGGCGGAAGCCATGGAATATCTGGTCGCCGAACACGGAATCGTCGGTGCCGGTGTCGATACGCTCAGTCTCGACAGCGGCGCCGATCCCGATTTCGGCGCGCACACCGCACTGCTGGGCGCCGGACGATACGGGGTGGAGATGCTCGCACACCTGGGGTCGGTGCCGCCGTCAGGGGCGACGGTGGTGGTCGGCGCACCGAAACATGCGGGCGGTACCGGCGGGCCCTGCCGGGTGCTCGCGCTGACATGACCGCGGTCACCGATCTGCGCGGCCGATCGAGAGCCGGTGTGCGAAAACGTTTCCCGGATCCCACTCCGCCTTCACCCGGCGCAGCCGCGGATAGTTGTCCCGATAGTAGAACGCATGCCAGGGCAGGCCGGAGGTGTTCCATGCGGGGTCGGCAAGGTCGCCGTCGGGATAGTTGATGTAGCTGCCGCCGTAGCGTTCGCCCGGCACGGGGGCCCCGCCGATATCGGCGTGCACGTCCCGGAACATCTCCCGGGCCCACCGCAGATACCGGTCGTCGTCGGACGGTAGCCGCCAGGATGCGTGGATCAGCATCTGCATGAACGAATCCCGGGCCGGCATCGCCGTCCTGTCCCCGGCGACGGCATTGATCGCGCCGCCGAACGGCAGGAACTCGAGCTGGGATTCGCCGAGGAATCGCAGATCGGTGAGGTACCGGTAGAAGATGCGGAGCTGCTCGGGCGTGTATGCCTTACGCAGGAAGGCGGCCTTCACTTTGACCCGTACCGAGCTCACGGTCTTCGGGTAGTACACCTGACGTACGGTGTCCGGGTAGGACAGTTCGGCACCGGGAAGCCGAATCGGTGGCGGGAACACGCCGTCGGTCACCGCGGCGACGAATTCGTCGAACCGGGTGTGGGCGTCGGGTGTGCCGGCGTCGAGAAGGATCAGCAGTTCGGCCGCGCCGGTACCGGTGGTCCGGATCATCAACGGCGCGTACAGCCCGGCGTAGATGTCGTCCGGGGCGCTGTGCAGTTCGAAGAAGCGCAGATAGTTGCCGACGAACCGGACGAACGAATCCTCGGTGGTGATCGGCAGAATCAGCCGGGCATTGAGCATGCCGCGCGGCGCCATCGGCAGCGCACCCGCGGGGCCGGCGCCGTCCGCGCCGGGGGAGCGGAGCAGGAACCGGGTCACCACCCCGAAGTTTCCGCCACCGCCCCCGGTATGCGCCCACCACAGGTCGTGATTCGGCCCGTCTCGTTGTGCGACCACGACTCTCGCGGCGCCGTCGGCGTCGACGGTCACCACTTCGACGCCCGCCAGATGGTCGGCGACCAGCCCGAACCGCCGCGAGAGCGGACCGTACCCACCACCGCAGATGTGGCCGCCCATCCCGACACCGAGACAGATCCCGCCCGGTACGGTGACGCCCCAGCGGTGCAGCGCTTCGTACACGGTGCCGATATCGGCGCCCGCGCCGACGGAGAACGCGCGGTGCTCGTCGTCCCAGTACACCGTGTCGAGCCGGTCGAGGTCGATGATCGACCCGGTCTCGGTGTTGTCGACGAAATCGTCGAAGCAGTGGCCCCCGGAGCGCGCCGCGATCGGTGACCGGTTGCGCACTGCCGCCGCGACCGCGTCGCGGGCCTCATCCGCCGTGGTCGGCAGGTAGATCGCGGCGGGCCGGGCCTGGAAACGCCGGTTGTAGCCGCGCAGACTCAGCAGGTGATAGTCGACGTCGCCGGGGCCGAGAACGCGCGGCGCGGCGTGCGCGACCGGCCGCCCGAGCGCCATGAACGCTCCGCCGGCTACTGCCGCACCGATCAGTTTCCGACGTGAGATCGACATCGGGGTCCTTCCGCCCAGCAACATTGGACGGGACACTAGCCGAACCGTGGGCGCGGCGGCGGGAGGTTCGCGCGGGCGGCGGGGGACCGGGTCAGGCCGGTCGACGTCGATCCACCGCCCGCGGGCGACCACTGCGCGCGGCGACGACTTTCGTGGCCTCGTCGGTAGTGGCGACGAGGATTTCGGCCAACCGGCTCGTCGAAGGAGGGCGGGCCCCGCCGGTCCGGCCCGACAGCGACAGGGCAGCCACGGCACCGTGCATCCGGACCCCGATCGGTGCCGCTGTGCATACGACATCGGCCAGCGATTCCTCCCGGTCGAGGGCGATCCCGCGGTGCTCGCGGATGCGGCCGAGTTCGCGTTGTAGTGCGCTGCGGTGTCCGATGGTGCGTGTGGTGAGTTGCGGCAGCCGCTCCCGGAACGCCAGCTCGACGACCGCCGGCTCGAGGGTGGCCAGCAGCGCTTTGCCGACGGCGGTGCAATGTGCGGGCATTCGGCCACCGAGCCGGGTGGGGAGGGCGTCTCGGCAACGACCGACGGCTTTGTCGACCAGGAGCACTTCGGGGCCGTCGAGCACACCGAGGTGCGCGATCAGGCCGGTCCGCCGGGCCACTTCGTGTAGCAGTGGGCTCACCGCGTCCCGGAGGTCATTGTGTTCGACGGCGAGGCCGCCGAGCTCGAGTGCCCGGGTGCCGAGCCGGTATCCGCCGGGTGCATGGGCCAGCCAGCGCAGGCGGACCATCTGATCGATGATCCGGTGCACGCTGGAACGCGGCAGTCCGGTGTGACCGGCGACCTCGTGCAGGGTACGCACCGGGGCGGGGCCGTCGAACGCCTCCAGAATGAGGGTCATCCGCTCGATCATCGATGCCGGCTGCGAACCGGATCGGGGGCGGACGGGCAGGTCGACCGTCATGGTTCACCTCACTGCTGCTCGCTGGGTCCTCCCACCATGTCGTCGAATCCGGGTGCGGGAATCCGGGAAACTACGGAGATCGTCCGCGGACTACGGAACCTCCGGGTACGGACCGGGCGGACCATCGGTACCGCCCGGCCCGGCCGGTCCGGAAATCGACGGTGCCGGTTCGTCCGGTGACGCGCCTGGTACTCGGCATTGCGGCGTTCCGGGACCGGCCGGACGAACCGGAGCCGACATCCCGCACCGAGACCGCACCGCGTGGTAGTCCGCGGGTGCGGTAGGTCACGGGGAGTTCCGGCCGGCCCAGGCGGCGATCTGCGCGCGGGAGGTGAACCCGAGCTTGGTGAGGATGTGGTCGACGTGGCTCTCCGCGGTGCGGACCGAGATCACCAGTTCCTGCCCGATCCGGCGGTTTCCGTACCCCCGGGCGACCAGCCGGGCGACCTGGCGCTCGCGCCGGGTCAAGACCTCGGGTCCGGTCGGCTCGGCGGGGGTCGCCGGGGACGGCACCGCACCCATCGCGTAGTCGAGGGCTTCGTCGAGCGGCAGCGCGGCGCCGGATTCGAAACAGGTACCGAACTTCTGCTCACCGAGAACGGCGCGGACACCTTCGCGAACCTGCTGACCGATCAGGTGAGTCATCGCGTGTGCGAGGCGCTGCGAGCTGCCCTGCCGGACCGCGGACGCGGCGCCCATCAGGCGGGCCGCGCGGACCGGGTCGCCCTCGGCGGCCGCCGCCCAGGCCAGCCCGTCCACACTGGTCGCGATCCAGGCGCAGCGGTCGAAGAGCCGGAACAGCTCGATCGATCGGCGCAGCGCCGCCACCGCACCGGGCAGATCGCCGGCGCGCCAGTACAAGGTGCCGACGGACCAGTGGGCGAGCCCGCCGAGCAGATGGGAGCCGTGTTCGGTGGTGAGCGTCAGCAGTCGCTCCGTCATTGTCGAAGCGACCGGGTCGTCGAGTGCCAATGCGCAGACGGCGCCGAACGCCAGGCTCTCCAGCTCCACCCGCGGATGAGCGCACTCCCGTGCGCTCCTCGCCGAAGCGACGGCGATGTCCAATGCGGCCCGCAGGTCGCCGGAGCCGAAGACAAGTACCGCGCGGGCCATCTCGGCTTCGGTGAGGACTGCCGGCGATCCCGCCTCGCGGGCGATCTCGGCACTGGCATCGACCGATTCGGTGGCCTTCTCGGTGTCGGACAGCATCGCTGCGATCACCGAGGTAGCGGCCAGCGCCCGGGCCCGGTCGACGGTGCGTGCGGTGGTTCTCGCCAATGCCTCGGACAGCCAGTGGTAGCCCTCCAGCAGCAGATGGCAGTGTTCCCAGAACGGCCACAGCTCCGCCGCGATCTGCAGCGCCTGCTCGGCGCCGTCCGGTTCTTCCAGGCAGAACTGAAGCGCCGCACGGAGATTGGCATGTTCTCGGGTGACCGTCCGGAACCAGTCGACGTCGGTGGCGCTCCAGTAGTCGGTGCGGCCGCGCCGGGCCAGCGCGTGGTAGTACTCGCGGTGGCGTACACGGACCTCGTGCTCGGCGCCGCGGGTCCGTATCCGGTCCAGGGCGAACTGCCGGAGCGGTTCGAGCATCGTGTATCGCCCGCTCCCGTCGGATCCCGGCCCGTATACCAGGACCGACTTGTCCACCAACCCGGTCAGCGCGGCCAGCAGGGCAGTCGGCGAACCCACCCGGCCGACCGACTCGACCGCCTCGACGTCGCAGCCACCCGCGCAGACCGCCAACTGCTCCCACAGCAGCTGCTCGTCGGGACTGCAGAGGTCGTAGCTCCAGCGGATCGCCGCCGCCAAGGTCTGCTGCCGGGGCGGCGCGGTCCGCGGACCGGTGGTGAGTAACTCCATGGCGTCGTCGAGCCGGGAGAGCACCTGGTCGGGAGTGAACATCCGCATCCGCAGCGCCGCCAGCTCGAGTGCGAGCGGAATCCCGTCGAGGCGCCGGCAGATCTCGGCCAGCGCCACCTCGTCGGCCGGGGTCCGCCGCAAACCGGGGTTCGCCGCGGTGGCGCGTTCGACGAGCAACTGGGCTGCCGGGCTGTCGAGAATGCCGGCGGCGGGGTCCGGCACCGACAGTGGCGGCACCGGCAGCACCTGCTCACCCGGCGCACCCAGCGGTGCGCGGCTGGTCGCCAGGATCCGCAGACCGGTGGTCGCCGGCAGCACCCGGTCCGCGAGCTCCGCGCACGCACCGATCACATGCTCGCAGTTGTCCAGGATCAACAGGAGGCCACGGTCGGCCAGGAAGTCGACGAGCACGGTCAGCGGTGCCGTGGTGTCGTCGCGCAGGCCGAGTGTCCGCGCCACGGTAGCCGCCACCAGGTCCGGGTCGCTGACCTGCGCCAGCTCGACCAGCCACACACCATCGGGGAAGGCGCGCTGCACGGTTTCGCCGACCCGCCGCCCCAACCGGGTCTTGCCGACGCCGCCCACTCCGGTCAACGTCAGCAGCCGAGCCTCGCCCAGCAGCTTGCGCGCCACCGCGACCTCGCCGTCACGGCCGACCAGACTGGTCACTTCCGTCGGGAGGTTCCCGGAACCACACCTGCCCACGTTCCTACTCTCGCACGCAGGGCGGCAGTGGTGGGCCGGTCCGCGGGTCCGGCCCTACACAGGCTCGCAGAACACGCCAGTGACCCAGGCGTCCTCGTACACCCGACCGCTGGAGCATTCCCAGGTCATACCGTCGGCCTGGCGTTCGATTCGGATCGGATCCTCGAGGAGTTGCGGTTCCGGGACACCGAAAGGAGTAACGCAGCCCCAGCCTTCCACGGACTGGCTCCACTGCCAGTTGTGGGTATGGTCTGCCACTTCGTCGCATCGGAACCAATATCGTAGTTCGACAGCCGTCGCAGTTGGGGCCGGTGCGACGGTGAGTGCCAGCAGGCCGAGTGCTGCAGCAAATCCGGTGCGGGTGAAAGTGGTCGTGATCATGTTCGATCCTTTCCGTAGGTGTTCACGGACTTCGTGTGGAGAACGTGCTGATCACAAGAGCGGTCTTTCCGTGGATATGTGGTCGTCGTTCGCACCGAACAGTGCGTGGTACCGGTCGAAGTCCGGCGTCATCCCGGCGGCGACGAGCTCCCAGAGAACTTCGTCGGTCCCGCCGCCGATCCGGGACAGCCGCATGTCCTGCCACCAGGTGGCGAGCGGGGTCGCCTCGGTCAGATAGCCGGCGCCACCGAAGATGTGGAGGCATTCACCGAAGACCTCCTGACCCAGCCGAGCGGCGGTGACCTTCAGGCCGGCCGCGGTCCTGGCATCCACCTGCTCGCCGGCCACGAGCCCCTGAAGTGCGAGCCGCAGCACGTCGACCCTGGCCTGGAGGTCGGCCACGCGCAGGCGGAGGGCCTGATGCCCGAACAGTGGTCTGCCGAACTGTTCCCGCCGCATCATCCGGGCAGCGGTGAGGCCGAGAACTCGGCTGCAGGCACCGGCGATCTGTGCGGCGATGGACAGGCGCTCGTGGGTCAGGCCCCAAGTGATGGCCGCGAGACCGAGACCGGGCCGCCCCACGAGAGCTTCCCCGGGTAGCCAGGTGTCGAATTCGATCGGGGCGGTATCGAGGGCTCTCGCTCCCAGCTTGTCGTACGGCTTTCCGACCGACGCCGACGACAGAGGCAGGGCGAACAGCGCGAGTCCACCCGAGCCGTTCTCGCCTTCCCGCGTTCCACATCGGGCGAGTACCAGAGCGAAATCGGCGACGGCCGACAAGGAAACGAAGGCCTTCTTCCCGGTCAGCACATACCCGGAGCCATCGCGGACCGCCGTTGTCCGAACGGCTTGGAGATCGGACCCTCCGGTGTGCTCCGAAGCTCCGATGCAGAGCACAGTGGACCCGGCGGTCGCGGCAGTGCAGACGGACCGCAGGTGATCCGAACGAGCGAACCGGTACAGGATCGCCAGCGCCGAATCATGCAGGCTCACACCGACACTGACCCCGCCGGATCCGGCCGCACCGAGCGCGGTGTACAGCCGAACCAGTTCGGCGAGCCGGAACCGGTGCCCGGTGGCCCACTTCTCGACGAACACTCCCGCCTCCCCGAGCCGGGCGAGGACATCCCTGGGAAAGATGCCACGGCGTTCGGCCTGTGCCACGGCTGCGTGGAATCGGTGGTCGAGCACGGCGTCGACCGTTGCGTCGAAGCCGGCTGGCCGGTCGTCGTCGGTCGCCGGGTGACGGTGCATGTCCGGGCCTCCTGTGCTCGTACGATCCTCGGGCGCGTTTACGAGAACCTGGCGGCTGTCTGGAGTCTTCGCAGTTTCCCGGAGGTGGTCCGGGGCAAATCGCCCGGTTTCACCAGCACCACCTGCTCCGGAACGACGCCGCATTCGGCGGTCACGGCACCGATGATCCGGTCCACGGTGCCGGTCGTTCGTTTTCCGCTGCATTCGGCGACCACCAGCAGACGGGGTGATCGTGTTCCGGTGTCCCGGTCGGCCATCGTGGCGACGACGCCGCCGTCGCGGACGCCGGGGACCAGCGCTGCGACCCGTTCGACATGGTGGGGGAAGACGTTTCGCCCGGCGATGGTGAGTATCTCTTTGGACCGCCCGCACACCACCAGCTCGTGGTCGACTGTGTATCCGATATCGCCGGTCGCGGTCCAGTCCGCCGTGTGGACGGCCGTCGGTTCGTCGGCGTATCCGCTGAACATCGAAGCTCCGCGGACCTCCACCGGTCCGATCCGGCGTCCGGCGACGACCGGCGTCTCCGGTAGCGCATCGGCGATGCGAACCTCCACACCGTCGAGCGGCCGCCCGAGCAGCGCGTACCGATGCATCCGGGTGGTGCGGTACGGCGCTGCGGGCACCTCATCGGTCCGGAGACCCAGACCGGGATCCGGTGCCGTCACCGCACAGGTGGCCTCGGCCAACCCGTAGGAAGGTGCGAGAGCGTCCGGTGCCAGACCGAACCGCCCCATCTGTTCTGCGAAGCGCTGCATGCCGTGGCAGTCGATCGGTTCCCCGCCGTTTATCACGTACCGGAGCGCACCGAGATCCACCTGGTTCACCCGTCGTGCGTATCGCCCGATCAGGTTGTAGGCGAAGTTCGGGGCGGCGGTGATCGTCGCAGAACTGACGGTCAGCCAGCGCAGCCAGTCGAACGGCATGCCCGCGAACGCCTCGGTGGGCGCGATCCAGGTCGTGAGGTCGCCCGCCATGCCACAGAGCGCGAGCGTCAGACCCATGTCGTGATACATCGGCAGCCACGAGCACAGCACATCGTCACTCCCGGCGCCGACCCGGCCACACAGACTCCAGAGGTGATCGAGCACCGCTCCGTGCGACAGGACTGCCGTCCTGGGGGTGCCGGTGGAGCCCGCGGTGCCCTGCAGGACTGCGGGATGTTCCGCCGGAACCCGGCACGGTCCCGGCGCCGGAGTCCAGCTTCGGACGGCGGTGGGGGCCAGATCCAGGATCGGGATCCGCCCCGAAATCTCCCGCAACAGGTCGAGGACCGGACCGTGTGCGAATACCATGCCGCAGTCCAGCGCGTGCAGCCGCCGGATCGTCGATGTCGCCCACCACTGGGGGTCACTCCCGCGCGGGGGCATCGGTACCACCGTCGTCGGCCGGCCCGCGGCCCAGCTGCCGAACACGGCGGCGAGTATCTCGGTGGTGGTTGTTCCGGCGATCGCCACCGGCTGTCGCAGTCCGGTGCCGGAAGCGAGTACGGCCGTCGTGACGCGGAGTCCCGAGTCGCGGACCTCGGCCCAGGAGCTACGGCGCCACTCACGTGATTCCGGATCCAATACAAGCAGCGACCTGCGGCTCGATCGCATCGTCCGGTCGACGGTCTCGACCAGGCCGAGGCCGGGCTCCCTGATGAATGCGGTGGGCACGTCAGACCGTCTCGGCCACGAGATCACGCAGCTGCCGGGCGAAGGGGTCGAAACCGGGAGACACCGCGGGATCCGCGATCACCCCGACCGTGACCCGGTCCCGAAGTATCAGCGCGGAGACGGTCAGCTTGTTGCCCAGCGGTGGTGGAAAGCCGACGAGGTTGCACACCTCGCGGCCCAGGACCCGGGTCTCCGGGGTGAAGGCGGGATTGACTCCGACAGCCAGGTCCCAGCTGTCGGCCGTCAGCCGCCTGGTCATGGACACCTGGGTGCGCCATGGTAGATAGCTCAAACCGCGTGAGGTCGCCGGCACATCGCGGGCCTGGCGCTGTGGGTCCGCGGCGCGCAATGCCGACTGCACCGCACGAACCCCTTCCGGCACCGACCGCGGCAGCTCGGACAGTTCGAGCAGTGCCAGAGACGCGGCGTTGCCGGTGTGCGCCAGTCCGCGATCCAACGACACCGGAACCATCAGGCGAAGGGACTGCCCGGAACGCTCCGGGAAGGCCCGGGCATAGGCGAGTGCAGCGGCAGCGAACAGGAACTCCTGGGTCGAGGCGGCCAGCTTCAGCCCCTGCCTCCGTACCGTCCCGGTCGGTACCGCGAAGTCGGCGACGCGGCGGACGGCTCGCGTACCCGGCGGGCGTACCGGTGAACGGTACCCGTTGCGGGGACGGGTGCGTCGAGCGCTGCGAGCCCCGGCAGCCAGTGCCGTGGCCGAATTCACGGGTTCGGATTCGAAACGCGGTGAATCGACGAAGCGCCGGTACTCACGGGTGGTTCCGGATGCGGTGTCGACGAGCAGTGCGGCGAACCCGGCCGCGCCCAACCCATCCGACAGTGCGTGATGTCCGCGGATCAGGATCGTCTGGTTCCCGGTGTCCTGCCGGTGGACCAGGGTGAAATCCCACGGCGGGATATCGCGGCGCATCGGAGTCGCCGACAATGATTCCAGCCGCCCGAGCATCCCCGCGCGATCCGGCACCCGGCACTCCGATGCATGATCGGCCGCATCGATGCCGGCGGTGAGCCGGAATCGGGGCCGGCGCTGCGGGTGTTCCGGTAGAGCCAGCCGGTAGAGGGTTCCCTCATGGACTCGCTGCGCAATGCGAGCACGAACCTCGTCGATGTGGACAGGGTTGCCCTCCGGCGCCAATTCGAGCATCAGAACCCAATTCGCGGGATGCTCCGGTGCATCCATCCGCAGATGTGGAATATCGAGGCTGGACAATGCGATTTCGGTCGGCATGACGGTTCCTCTCGGCCGGGCGGCGAAACGTCAGATATCCACTGGGTGGCCGGATTCGCCGGCGAGTGAACGGTGGATCAGGTCGGCGACGTCGCCCATCGTTCGGCATTCCAGGAGCTGGTCCCCGGACAACTGCAGCCCGGTCCGGTCCTCGACCGCGACGAGCGCGATCGCGAAGGCCACGGAGTCCATGCCGAGATCTTCGACCAGTCGATCATCTGCTTCGATGCGGTCGGCATCCATGGCGAGGTCCTCCTCGAGGATGTTGCGCAAATCGTCGGTAAGCCAGCTCGACATACTCTTTCTCCCTTCGACATTCGTCCGTTGCATGGGTTTCGTCCGCTGGTGGTCGGGGTCGAGGGTCATTGCCCGGACGCGGCCGGAGAGCGGTGCCGAAGCTCCTCGGCCACTCGTCGAGCCAGGGAGGCGGCGTCGGGGTGGTCGAACAACGCGTCGGTGCGCAGGTGCAGGCCGGTCAGTCGATTCAGGCGGTTGCGAAGCTCGACGGTGGTCAGGGAGTCGAAACCGAGATCCCGGAAATTCTCGCCGTCGGCGATCATGTGCCCGTCCGGGTGGCCGAGGACGTCGGCTGCCTGGGCGCGAACGAGATCGAGCAGGAGGCGATCTCGTTCGGGCTCGGTTGCCGCAGCCAACCGGGTCGCCAAGGAGTCCGTTCCGTTCCGGTGTTGTCGGGCACGAGTGGTATCCGTTCCGCGGCTGGACTCGGGTACGGAGCCCGAGTCGTAGCGCCCCGGCGCGGTCCCGACGCCGGATTCCGGTGGACCGGCCGGGTGCCAGCGGGCCGCGATCGTCACCGCGGTGGTCCCGGCTCGCGCTGCGTCGAACAGCGCAAGACCGTCGGCGGTGGACAGCGGTACCATACCGGCGCGGGCTGCACGCCGACGGTCGACCGATCCCAGACCGCTGCTGATGGGTGACGGAGCTTCCCACAGGCCCCAAGCGATGGCGTGGGCGGGTAGACCGGCAGCCCGGCGATGGCAGGCCAAGGCATCCAGAAACGCATTCGCGGCGGCGTAGTTCGCCTGTCCGGCGTTGCCGAATACACCCGCGGCGGAGGAGAACAGTACGAACTCGGCGAGGTCGAGATCTCGGGTCAGTTCGTGCAGATGCACGGCAGCGTCCAGTTTCGGGCGCAGCACGCGGTCCAGTTGTTCGATGCCGATCGATTCCACGGTGCCGTCCGCCACGGTGCCCGCGGCGTGGACGACCATACCGAGCGTGGGTATGGAGGCCACCAGGTCCGCCACCTGCGCGCGCACCGAGACATCGCAGGAGACGATGCGCAGGTGTACGCCGCGCGCGGACATCTCGGTCACGAGCGCCG
This sequence comes from Nocardia sp. KT25-26, assembly GCF_056627695.1. Lineage (NCBI taxonomy): Bacteria > Bacillati > Actinomycetota > Actinomycetes > Mycobacteriales > Nocardiaceae > Nocardia > Nocardia sp. KT25-26. Next base: position 3,069,882 of record NZ_CM152813.1, read on the forward strand.
AGGCAGATTCGCTGGCGGATCCGCTGCGGGACGCGAGCACCAGATTCCGGGCCCCGTGGCCGGTCACCAGGTGCCGGGCTATCTCGGCGCCGAGCGTGCCGGTGCCTCCGGTGATCAATACGGTGCGTTCCGGATCGGGTCGTACCGGGAAAGTCAGCACGACTTTCCCGATGTGCCGAGCATTGCTGACATACCGGAGTGCTTCGCCGGCCCGCCGGACATCCCAGCCGCGGACCGGCAAGGGGCCGATCACGCCGACGGCGATCAGGTCCTGCAGTGCGCGGAACAACTCGGCGACCCGGTCCGGCTCCAGGTCGGCGAGATCGAACGGACGGTAGCTGACGCCGGGATGTGCAGCGGTCACCGTCTCGGGGTTGCGGAGGTCGGTCTTGCCCATCTCCAGGAACCGCCCGCCCGGGCACAACAGGCGCAGCGACGCATCGGTGAACTCGCGGGAGAGGGCGTTGAGGACCACGTCGACGCCGCGGCTGTCCGTCACCTGCCGGATATGGTCCTCGAAGTCGAGGGTGCGGGAGGAACAGATGTGCCGATCGTCGATACCCGACCGGTGCAGGGCTTCCCATTTGCCGGGGCTGGCCGTGACGAACACCTCGGCACCGAGATGGTGGGCCAGCTGCACGGCCGCCATGCCCACCCCACCGGCGGCCGAATGGATCAGCACCGACTCGCCCGGACCGAGCCGGGCCAGCTCCACCAAGGCGTGGTATGCGGTGAGGAAGGCCACCGGGAAGGCCGCCGCCTGGGCGAACGACCAGCCGGCCGGGATCCGGGTCAGGCAGCGGTGATCGGCGTCGACCTGCGTTGCGAATGCACCGTCGACCACGCCCATCACTCGATCGCCGATCGAGAGGTCGGCGACGTCGGGGCCGACCTCGGTGACCACACCGGCCGCCTCTCGGCCCATGCTCGACGGACCCGGGTAGATATCCAGGGCGACCAGGACATCGCGGAAGTTGATTCCGGCCGCCCGGACGTCGACCCGGACCCGGCCCGGCGCCAGAGTGTTGCCGGCGTCGGCGACCAGCTCGAACCGGTCGAGGTCGCCGGGCTCCTGTTGATGCAGGCGCCACGCGGAGCTGTCCTCCGGGGGACGCAGATCGGCGGTCCCGGAGTGCGCCCGAGCCGGCTGTGGCACATACACGGCGCCGGATCGGGTCGCTACCTGTGCCTGCCCGGTGGACAGCGCCGTCGCGAGCGCCCCGGGCGAACCGGTGCCCCGGTCTACATCCACCAGGAGAATCCGGTCCGGATTCTCGGTCTGCGCGGTGCGGACCAGGCCCCAGATCGTCGCGCAGGCGAGATCCGTGACGGCGTCGCCGGGTGTTACCGCTACCGCATCACAGGTGACGATTGCGAGCCGGGTCCCGGTGAAACGGTCGTCGTCGAGCACGGATCGGAGCAGGCTCAGGATTCGGGCGGTTTCGGCATGCCCTGTCTCGATCGGGTTGGCGCCGCTACCGTCCGGGCCGGAACAGGGGATCAACACCATCTCGGGCGCCGGCGCACCGGCGGCCACGGCCAGGGCCAAGGTCTGCCAGTCGGGCGCGGTCCGGGGCGAGTGCCCGTTACCCGTGAGGGCCTCGGTGACACCGATCCGGTCGGTACCGAGGACGGTGAATCCGCCGGCCGCGCCGTATCGCCCGGCGCCGGAAGCTCGAGCGGGTACCCAGTCGATCCGGAACAGAGCCTCATCGGTGGTCTGCTCGGCCACGAGCCGGTGCTTCACGCACGCGCCGACTTCGGTGGACGAGCACAGCGCGGACCCGGACATCCGCACCGGGCGCAGCACCAGCGAGTCGGCATCGAGCACCGGCCGGCCGAACTCGTCGGTGGTGACGAGCGACAACTCCACTGAATCGCCGGGATCGGGTTCCCGCACCCGGATGCGGGCGCGCAGCCGGGTGGGAGCGGTAGCGAACCGGCGCACGCCGCTCCAGGAGAACGGCAGCCACAGGCCCGTCGGCACGGCGAATTGGGTGGCGTGCATGATGCTGTCGAGGAGCGCGGGATGGATGCCGAAGCCGTCGGCGGTCACCTCGTCCGGTAGACCCGCTTCGACGTACACGTCGCTGCCGGCACGCCAGGCCGCGCGCAAGCCCCGGAAAGCCGGGCCGTAACCCAATCCCCGTGCGTCGAGTTGTCGATACAACTCGTCCACCGGAATCGGTTCCGCATCGATCGGCGGCCACGGCAGCTCGCCCGGTACCGCTGCAGCGTCGCTGCGCAGGATCCCCGTCGCGTGCCGGGTCCACGGTCGAGCGCCGTCTGCAGCGGCATCGGGCCGGGCGTAGATGGTCAACGGGCGATCGCCGCCGTGCTCCGGTGCGCCGATCTCGGCCTGGATTCGGATGCCGACGTCGGCCGACAGCAGCATCGGTTCCTGCAGAATCAGCTCCTCGAGCAGGTCGCAGCCGAGGCGGCTGCCGGCGTGCAGGGCCATATCCAGCAGTGCGGTACCCGGCATCACCGTGTTGCCGCGGATGGTGTGGTCGTCCAGCCACGAGGCGCTGTGGCGGAAGAAATGACCGTCGACGACATGTCCGGCGGTGCCGGCGAGCTCGACCGGCGTGGACAGCCACGGATGGGTGCCCGGTTCGGGTGGCGAACCGGTTCGGCCGGTCGGCCAGAAGCGCTGCCGCTGGAAGGCGTAGGTCGGCAAATCGACCCGCCTCGGCCGGAGCGCCGCGAACAGCGTGTCCCAATCCAGCGGTACACCGTGATTGTGGGCGCGGGCCAGGGTGGCGGCCACGGTAGCGGCCTCGTCGCGGCCGGGCCGCAGGATCGGGCCGAGTTGCTGCGCCTCCGGCAGGCACTCCCGGGCCAGTGCGGTCAGCACACCGTCCGGACCGACCTCGAGATACCCGGTGACACCGTCGCCGTCCATGCGTTGCAGCGCGTCGTAGCAGCGCACGGTGTCGCGCGCATGCCGGACCCAGTAGTCCGGGGAGCAGGCCTGCTCGGCGGTCAGCGGTTCACCGGTGACATCCGAGACGATCGGGATCCGGGGCGCCCCGAAGGTGACGCGCTCGACCACATCCCGGAACCGCCCCAGCATTCCGTCCATCCGCGGCGAGTGGAAGGCGTGACCGACTCGGAGCCGCCGGGTACGGCGCCCCCGGGCCTGCCAGTGGGCATCTTGGTCGCTGATGGCTGCGGCGTCGCCGGACAGCACCACCGACCGCGGCCCGTTCACGGCCGCGATCGCCAGGTCGTGGCGATCGACACCGAGCGTCGCGCGGACTTCGTGTTCTCCGGCGGTGACCGCCAGCATCGCCCCTCCCGGTGGCATCTGCTGCATCAACCGACCCCGGGCGGCGACCAGCGTGCAGGCATCGGCGAGGGAGAACACGCCGGCGAGACACGCGGCGGCGATCTCACCGACGGAGTGTCCGAACAGCACGTCGGGCCGAACGCCCGCGACCTCCAGCAGCTTCGCCAGGGCCACCGCGCACGCGAACAGCGCGGGTTGGGTGAACTCGGTGCGGTCGAGGAGTTCGGCGTCCGGGGTGCCGGGTTCGGCGAACAGGACTTCCAGCAACGGCCGGTCCAGCAGCGGGTCGAGGTGGGCGCAGGCGGCGTCGAGGGCTTCCGCGAAGACAGGGGAGTGGTCGTACAGTTCACGGCCCATCTGTGCGCGTTGGGCACCCTGGCCGGTGAACAGGAAAGCGACCCGGGGATCCGGTGCCGCCGTTGCCGCGAACACGCCGGGGTGCTCGCGATCTGCCGCGAGGGCATCGAGGCCGTCCAGGTACCCGTTCCGGTCGGCGGCGAGCACTACCGCCCGATGGGCGAATGCGGTGCGGGTATTCGCCAGGGAGGCGGCGATGTCGACCATCGGAAGGTCCGGATGCGCACGCAGGTGCTCGGCAAGGCGTGCGGCTTGTGCGGACCGCGCGGCGGCACAGCGGCCCGATACGACGACGGGAAGGGTGCCGGGCTCCGGGGCCGGGCGCTGCGTGGACCTGCCCGGATCCAGCGGCGGAGGTTCCTGTTCCAGGATGATGTGTGCGTTGGTCCCGCTGATTCCGAAGGAGGAGACCCCGGCTCGGCGTGGGCGTCCGACAGCCGGCCACGGCCGCGACTCGGTCAGCAGTGCTACGCCGCCGGTGGTCCAGTCCAGTTCCGCCGGCCGGTCGATGTGCAGGGTACTGGGCAGCACGCCGTGCCGGATCGCCTGCACGGCCTTGATGACGCCGGCGATGCCGGCCGCGGCCAGGGTGTGGGTCAGATTGGACTTCACCGATCCCAGCCACAGCGGCAGTTCGGGCGGCCGGCCGGCGCCGTAGGTCGCCATCAGCGCGCGGGCTTCGATCGGGTCACCCAGCTCGGTGCCGGTGCCATGGGCCTCGACCATGTCGACATCGTGCGGTCCGAGGCCGGCGTCGGCCAGGGCTTGTTCGATGACCCGGCGTTGGGCGGGCCCGTGCGGCGCGGTGAGGCCGTTGCTGCGGCCGTCCTGGTTGATCGCCGAACCGCGGACGGTGGCGAGGACCCGGTGGCCGTTCCGGCGCGCATCGGCCAGTCGTTCCAGCAACAGCACCGCGACGCCCTCGCCCCATACGGTTCCGTCGGCCGACGCGGCGAAGGCCTTGCATCGCGCATCGCGCGCCAGCCCGCGTTGTTTGCTGAACTGTACGAAGGGTTTCGGTGTGCAGATCACCGTCACACCGCCCGCCAGCGCCATCGAGCACTCACCCGCACGCAGGGCCCGGCCCGCCAGGTGTAGTGCCACCAGGGACGACGAGCAGGCGGTGTCCACCGTCAGTGCGGGCCCCTCGAACCCGAGGGCGTAGGCGATCCGTCCCGAGGTGACCGCGAAGGAGTCGGCGGCGCCGAGATAGGCGCCGGCCCGGCCGGTGTCGGGGGACAAACTCTCGTATCCGTAGGTGGTCATCCCGAGATAGACGCCGGTTCCGGTGCCCCGGAGCCCGGTCGGGTCGATCCGGGCATGTTCGATCGCCTCCCAGGCCGCCTCCAGGATCAGGCGCTGCTGCGGGTCCATCACGAGGGCTTCTCGGGGTGAGATCCCGAAGAACGCCGCATCGAATCGGTCGGCATCGGTGAGGAATCCACCGTGCTGCACATAGCTGGTACCCGGATGATCCGGGTCTGCGTCGAAGAGGTGCTCCAGGTCCCAACCCCGGTCGCTGGGGAACGGGCAGCGGGCGGAGCGTTCGTCGACGAGCATCTGCCACAGTTCGTCGGGAGAGCTCACCCCACCGGGGAGACGGCAGCTCATTCCGACGATGGCCAGTGGCTCGTCGGTACTGTTCGCCGGTGCGGGTGGGCCCGGGTGACCCGGTCGAGTGCCTGCGGTCAGCGTATCCCGGAGATACTCGGCGAGCGCTCGCGGTGTCGGGTAGTCGAAGACAGCACTCGCTTCGACAGGCACGCCGAGTGATTCGGACATGATGTTCGCGAGCTGGACGCCGGCGATCGATCCGAGGCCCGAGTCCCAGAATGCCCGGTCGATCGCGATGTCTTCGGGCGTGAGGGCTCCGTGCGCCCGGGCGGCCGCATTTCGGACGAGTTCGGTGAGTCGCCGTGCGGGATCATCCGAACCGAGGGCACCGACTCGCGGATACTCACCATCTGAAGCAACGATTGACTCTTCGCTACGGTTCACCGCACACTCCCTTGTGGGCCTGTACATCACCGATTGGTCGTGGTTTGCCGGAAAAGTGTTCGAATCGCGCGCAGGAACACTATGGTAGCGCGTACCGAGGCGGATTCACTTGGGATCGAAAGGAATCCATATGCAAGGTTTCCCGCACTCAGTTCTCGAGCCCCCGATCGGTGAGACGCCCGGCGTGGCAGAGTTCCTTGCCGCAGCCATGCGGTGGCATTTCTCCCCGGACACCGGGTCGAAGTTCTGGCTCGACCGTATCGGGGCGCTCGATTTCGACCCGGTCCGCGATGTTCGGAATTTCACCGACCTACGGCGGTTCCCGAATGTTGTCGATGAGCTGCGCACCGTGCCGGTGGCGGACCTCATTCCGCGCGGATATGGGAGAAATGTCCGAGTTTTCGGCGTGTATGAAAGTGGTGGGACCACCGGCAGTCCGAAACGTTTGGTTTTTCTGGCCGACTGGATGAACCGGGTGGTCGATTGGGCGATGCGGGATATGGATGCGCGTGGTCACCCGCACGGTGTCAACTGGCTGACCCTGGTGCCGAGCGGACCACAGCTGTTCGGCGACTGGACCGCCGAGTTGGTTCGCCGCCGCGGAGGTGTCCGATTCTGTATCAACATGGACCCGCGATGGGTCAAGGCGATGATCGGAGCGGGTGAGTCCGCGGTGGCCGACCGCTACGTCGAACATCTCGCCACGCAGAGCGCACACGTGCTGCGCAGTCAGGATGTGGGAGTGCTCGTCTGCACCCCGCCGCTGCTGGAACGACTGTGCCGGCACGAGGAACTGGTCGAGCTGATCAATGCCAAGGTCCGGCTGATCGTATGGGGCGGTGCGCGCATGGATCCGGATACCCGGCGAGTCCTGCGTAGTGAGGTGTTCCCGGGGATCGAGCTGTACGGCTACTACGGCAACGTCACGATGCTGGGCACGACGATCGAGCGCCCCGATCCGGCCGACGACGGCCCCTGTGTATACGACACCTTCTCGCCACACATCTCGCTCGAGGTCGTCGACCCCGGGACCGGGATCCCGGTCCCGTACGGGGAGCGAGGACAGGTGATCGTGCACCACATCAGCCGGTCGATGCTGTTGCCCAACAACGCCGAACGCGATCTCGCCGTCCGAGTCGAGCCGCCGCCTGGACGGCTCGGCGATTCGGTCGCAGATATCGCCTCCATGGCCGCCTTCGCCGGAACAACGGTCATCGAAGGCGTGTATTGATGCCGGACCCGATTCTGCTCGATGTACTCGGTCCGCGGGGTGCGTTCCGTGCCGTCACCCGGCACCCGGTCGAAGATGTGTCCGGTCGGCCGGTCGCCGAGCTGAGCCTGGCACCGCCGGTGTTCGTCAGTCGCGCGCTGGCCGCATTGCGGCGAACGTCCACGCCGGCGCCGGCCGAACGCCTGGCCGCGTTGGCTCGGGCCGGGGAACTGTTCGCCACGAGCGCCCTGTGCGGGCTGACTCCGGCCGAGTACCAGCAGTCGGCCTGCCGGGTCGGTGGTCTGCCGATCTCCACGGTTCGTCGTGCGACGCAGTGGATTCGTGACTGTGCGGAGCAGGTGGAGCGCGCGGTGGCGGAGGTGGCTCCTGGGGCCGTGGCCGGTGCGGGAAACGCGGCTCTGCCGGGGTGTCGGCGAATCGACTGGGTCCGACGAGGCGACGTACTCGCCGTCGGCGCCGCCGGGAATCATCCTGCAGTGCAGTCGCAGTGGCTCGAGGCTTTGGCGCTGGGATATCGCGTCGCCGTACGACCGGCCCGGCAGGAACCGTTCACCCCGCACCGCCTGGTGGCAGCCTTGCGCACCGCCGGGTTCGCGGCCGACCAGGTGACCCTGCTGCCCACCGAGCCCGATGGCTTCGACGCGCTGATCGAGGGTGCCGACCTGGCCGTGGCCTACGGCGCCGATCTCGCCGGGCGATACGCGACCGCGCCCGACGTCCGGGTGCATGCCGGTGGCCGATCGAAGATTCTGCTCGCCGATGGCGACTGGCGAGACCATCTGGATATGGTTGTGGACTCCGTCGCCCGCGACGGCGGTTCCGCCTGCGTGAACGCCACCACCGTGTTCCTCGACGGAGATCCCGGGCCCCTGGCGACGGCACTCGCGGAGCGGTTGGCTGCGTTGCCCAGCCTCCCACCCGAGGACGACGCGGCAGTGCTGCCGGTTCGCTCATCGAACGATGCCCGGGTGATCGAGCAGTACCTGATGCGTCAGAGATCGGATGTGCGGGTCCGGCTGGGAATCGACGGAATAGCCGCCGACCTGGGCGACGGCAGCGCGGTGCTCCGGCCGGCGGTGCTCGAATCGATCGGCGCGAGCCGGGTGGAAATCGGTGTCGAACTCCCTTTCCCGTGTGTGTGGGTGGCGCGGTGGTCACCCGCGGACGGCATCGAGCCGCTGCGGAACTCGCTGGTCGTGACGGCGGTGACCTCGGACGAGGAGCTGATCGGCAGGCTGGTAGCGGAGCCGACCATCGGCAACCTGCACATCGGCGACCACCCTACTTGCGCCATGGATCCGGGAACCCCGCCGGATGGTTTCCTCGCCGAGTTCCTGATGCGCAGCAAAGTGGTGCTGCGGTGACATTCGACCTGCGGGAGGTGGAGTATGCGAACACACCGGATCGGTGCGTTGACTGTGGGGGTTCAAGGTCTCGGCTGCGCAGGAATGAGTGAGTTCTACGGCCCGGCAGATGATGCCGAATCCATCGCCACCATCCACCGTGCCCTCGACCTGCGCGCCACGCTGCTCGATACGGCCGATATCTACGGTCGCGGCGGCAACGAGGAGCTGGTCGGGCGTGCGGTCGCGGACCGCCGTGACGAAGCGGTGATCGCCACCAAATTCGGCCTGGTACGCGAGACGAACGGCTACGGCCGGACAGTGTGTGGCACCGCGGGGCATGTGCGGCGCGCGTGCGAGGCGTCACTGCGTCGTCTCGGCGTCGACCACATCGATCTGTACTACCAGCATCGGGTCGACCCGACCGTTCCCATCGAGGAGACCGTGACGGCCATGGCCGAGCTGGTCTCAGAGGGCAAAGTCCGTGAGTTGGGGTTGTCCGAGGCCGGCGCCGCGACGATCCGGCGCGCTCATGCGGTCCATCCTATCGCCGCGGTCCAATGCGAGTGGTCGCTGTGGACCAGGGATCTCGAGCGAGACGGTGTGCTCAGCACCTGCCGCGAGCTGGGGGTGACACCGGTGGCTGCCTCCCCGCTCGGTCGCGGGTTCTTCACCGGCCGCTTCACGTCGGCGGGCGACTTCGGGCCGTCGGACTTCCGCAGGACTACTCAGCCACGGTTCGCCGACGGAAATCTCGAACGAAACCGGCCGATCGTTGCTCGATTGCGGGCGCTGGCCGATCGTCACGGCGTGACCGCGGCCCAACTGGCCTTGGCCTGGGTTCACCATTGCGGTGCGGATGTGGTCGCCATTCCCGGAACCAAACATCGGAAATACCTGGAGCAGAACCTGGTTGCCACCGAAATCGCTCTGTCCGGCGGTGATCTCGAGGAGCTGGCGAATGCCGTACCCGCCGATGCCGTAGCGGGGGAGCGGTGCGACCCCGCGATGGCGCGGCAGCTGGGACGCTAGCGCCCGTGCCCCTCGGCCGGAAACCTCGGTCAGTCGAATGCCACCGGAAGGCATTCCAGCGAGCGGACCGACAGGTTCCTTCGCCAGCGCACGGCCTCGCCGGTGAGATGCACACCGGGCCCGATGCGACACAGCTCGTCGAGCACGATCTCGGCTTCGAGCTGTGCGAGTGTCGCTCCCGGACAGGTGTGCACCGAGTATCCGAACGCGAGGTGTCGATCGCTGCCGCGCCAGATGTCGAACCGGTCCGGATCGGGAAAGACCGCTGGATCTCGGTTCGCCGCGCCCGCATGGAAGTAGACGAGGCTGCCCGGTTCGATCGATACCCCGCGCAAGCTGAAGTCCGCGGTGGTCGTTCGCGAGATCCGCTGCACGGGGCTTTCGTACCGGAGTGCCTCCCGAACGGCATCGCGGATCAGATCTCGATCGCGGCGCACGGCGGCGAACTGATCCGGGTGCCGGAGCAGCAGCAGGATTCCGTTGGCGATCAGGTTGCTGGTCGTCTCGAACCCGGCGAACACCATCATCAGGCACACCGCGACGATATCGTCATCGCTCAACGACGGGTCGTTCGCGAGAGTGCTCAGCAGGTCCGTGCGCGGCTCCGCGCGCCGGGTGCGGACCAGCGGGCGGAGCAGTTGGCTCGTGTGTAGCACGGATGCCATCGCGGCCTCGGCGCGAGGCAGGTAGGCGGGCGGCTCCGCGCCGAAGAAGTCGACGATGTCGACGGCGCAGCGTTTCAGCAACGACACCGATTCGTCGGGAACGCCGAGGATCCGTGACGTCACATACAGTGGCAGCGGAAGCGCGAGCTCCGCCATCACGTCCATGCTTCCCCGCTCGACTGCTTCGCTCAGAATCTCGTGCGTGGTGCGCCGGATCAGCTGCCGGAAGCTCGCCACGGTTGCCGGCGTCATCGCCCGGGTGATCGGCATCCGCAGCCGGGCGTGGCCGGCATTGTCGAGCATCAGCGGCCAACGACTCAATACTCGGTACAGCGGGGCGAACCTGTCCCGCTCCAGGGCGGGGAACTGGGCCAGTCGTGGGCTGATCCGGTCCGCCGACACCATCCGCGCCGCCAGACCGCACCGAACATCGGCGTGGCTGGTCACGATCCAGGCCTGCAGCTGGTCACTGTAGGTCACCGGCCGGTCCGCGCGTAGTCGGTTCAGCACCGGGTAGGGGTCGCTGCGGGCGTCGGTGGTGAGCAGGTCATAGGTGGTTTCGGTCATCGTGAACTCCCATCGCCGAGGTCGGCGCTCCGTGCCGGAGCCGAGGCGGTACCGATACCCGCGGACAGATAGTCGAGGTCGATGCGTACGGGTGTCGCGGGCGGGCCGAGAAGCGACAGGGTCCGGGTGTCGTCGTATCGGCGTCGATGACTCAGCATCGCGGCCGTAGGTGACCTGTCGAGGAACGCTTCCAGCGCGGTGCGGTGCGCGGGTGCTTCCGATTCCATCACCATCTGCACCGGGGCCAGGGTCTGCATCAGGTCCATCAGGACGCGTACGGAGACGTCGTGCCCGTGTACGACGTGATAGGTCGAAATCCGCCGTGGGTGTTCGGCATCGGTCATCCGGGCCATGGTCCGGGCGGCGCTCTCCACCGGCAGGAAGTTCAGATGCCCCTGCGGGTGGCCGACGACACGCACCGCGGCTCCCGAGGTTCCGGTGATCCGGGTGGCGTTGTCCCGGATGGTCCGGCCCAGGGATAGCAGAGTGTGTGCGGGCAGGTCGCGATGTGGCGGGCGATCGGTCACCAAGACGCTGGGCCGGGCGACGACCACCGCTCTGCCTTCGCGGCGCGACCAGTCCCGAACGAGTATCTCCGCCTCGAATTTGGAGTGCTCGTAGGAGTTCTCGAAGCCCCACGTGTCGTCCAGCTCCGACTCGTACACGACGCCTTCCCGACGGGCGCCCGCCACGAACGCGGTACTCACATGGCACAGCAGCGGTCTGCGTTGCCCGGCGGAGGCCAGTTCGAGCATATGCCGGGTTCCGGCGACGTTGATCGGTCGCAGTGACTCGAGGTCGTCGTGCAGTTCGGTGCTGGCGGCGCAGTGCCACACGACGTCCACCTCGTCGGCCAGTCGCCGAAAGTCCGTGCGGGACAGTCCCAGGCCCGGCACGGAGACATCCGATTCGACGATGCGTATTCGGCCGGGAAGTTCATCCACCAGTTGAGGCGATTCGCCGACGAGTTGGAGAAACCTCGAGATTCGGGTCAATGCGGCCGGGTCGCGGACCAGGGCGATGAGATCGTGCCGTCGAGCCAGCAACTCACGAACGAGGTGGAGACCGAGAAATCCGGTCGCACCAGAAACTGCAACAGAAGACATGCCGACCTCCGTTGACCGCCGGTAGTTCCAGGTTTCGGTTCACGGACGGGATTCAGATTATCGGGTCGTGGCGAGGATTCGGCCGGAACGCCGGAATTCCCGTGCGACCGGCTCGAATGTCCTGTTAATGCGAATAGTCCGAGTCGCCGGGTTTGTGTCGATGTGGATCTCGTCCGCGACATCTCCTGCCGCTCGATGGCCGACCTGCGCCGCAGCTGCGGAATCGTCCAACGCCACGCACCGTGCCGACCACACTGCCCGTGCGGTCGGTTTGCGCATGCAGGTGGCGGCCGATGGGACTGCCCGTACAGCCGGGCCGCGGTACTGCTCGCCCGTGGTGCCGCATCGAGCCGGTCGGCGGCTGTGGGGTCGGCGACGGTCCTCGATCTGTTGCCGCCCCACGTAAGTTGTCCGTTGCGCCGTAGCTGACTATGGTGACGCCACCGCGGAGACACTTGCGGTACGGGGGCGCCGGTACCGTGCGAGCGGTCGCCGAGATGTCCTTCCGGCGAACACTTTCGGAGGAACAGTGACGACCGATCCGGTGTGGGGACGATTCGATCCGCGCCCACTGATCCACGGGCTGCCGGTCCTGATTCTGGATGCCGGGTACCTGCCGTGGGAGTCCTACGACGAGCCGGTGGGTGATCGGGGCCTCACCGGGCCGGAAAGCCCCGCATGGACGGTGCTTCGGCATCAGCCGGCCGCGTTGCTCGGTGGTGTCGTCGGACTGCTGATCGGCACGTTGCATCCGGTCGTTCTGCGCGGCACCCTGGAACACACCGATCTGAAGGACGATCCGCTGGCCAGGCTAGCACGCACCGCCGGCTTCGTGCGGGCCACGACCTACGGTGCGACCTCGGTCGCCGAGCGAGTCGTCGACACCGTCAACCGGATGCATGTTCCGGTCACCGGCACTGTCAACGGCCGCGAATACGCTGCCGCAGATCCGGATCTGATCGATTGGGTGCACGTCACCATCTGGGGTGGGTTTCTCGACGGATACCAGCGACTCAGCGGCAAGCCCCTCGACGACGCCGGGGTCACCCGGTACTGGTCGGATATCGCGCCGATCGCCGAAAAGCTGGGCGGTACCCACACTCCGCGCACACGCGCGGAGGTCGTGGACTACTGGCGAACGGTTCGCGCCGAGCTCGCCGAAAGCGCTGACGACCGGGCGGCCGCGCGGGCCGAAGCGCAGTGGATCATGCACGAGGTCGGCTCCTGGCGTGGCACGGTCACGCGGGACGGGGCGCGGCGGGGCGGTGCCCTGTTCTCTCGCTGGGGAAGGCCGGTCTCGGCGACGGTCGCCGCCTTGTGCCGGCTACCGATCTGGATCTGCGCGAACATCCTGCTGTCGGTCATCACCGGCATGATGCCGGACTGGGCCGCCACCGAACTCGGCATCCGACGGTGGCGGCCGCTGTCGGCCTGCAACACCCTGGGCGTAAAAGTCGTCTTCTACCTCTATGACCGCGTGGCAGGAGACCCCGAACACGTGTTGCGGGCACGTCGCCGCTGCGCGCGGTCGGTCGCCGAGCGGTCGAGCGGATCTGCTTCGCCGCCGGACGGCGGAGCGCCGGAGGCCGGACCGCGGCTTCCCCGGGCAGCGAACGGCGGGTTGAGGTGCCGCGCGACCCATCTTGTTGCGTTCTCGGGGGAGTGTCGACTCAGCACATGTTTGGTAGCTGAATGGTAACCAGCGGTGATTTGCCGGTGAGGTGGGGCTAATCTGGCGCCAGAATGGCTCGGGGAAATGTGCAGAACATTGCCATTTATGCATGGATTGTCGGCTCGTCGTCGATCTCGCCACAGGGGCGATGCTGAGAGTGTGCTGTCGTTCGGTAGCTGATCTTCTACTCGCGAGAATCGAGGTTCGGATGGCCGATGAACGGAAAGTCCTCGTCATAGGAGCAGGGTTCGGTGGCCTCGGTATGGGTGCGGCGCTGAAGGACGCCGGGATCGACGACTTCCTCATTCTGGAGAAAGGCGGCGACGTCGGCGGCGTCTGGCGGGCGAACGTCTATCCGGCGTGCTCCTGCGATGTGCCGTCGCATCTGTACAGCTTCTCGTTCGCCCCGTACCGCGACTGCCGCACCCGTTACCCCGGCCAGGCCGAAATACTGCGCTACCTGCGGCGGGTCGCGTGCGACCGCGGCCTGATGCCGCACCTCCGACTCGACACCACGGTACGCAGCGCGTGCTTCGACAGTGCCACAACACAGTGGCACGTCCGCACCGTCGATGGGGGCGAATACCGCGCCGAACACATCGTTTTCGCAGTCGGACAGCTCGATACGCCGAATATTCCGAACCTGCGCGGCAGCGCGGAGTTCAACGGAACCACTTTCCATTCGGCACGCTGGGACAGCGGGCACAGTCTCCGAGGTCGGGACGTCGCGATCGTCGGTACCGGATCGAGCTGCGCCCAGATGCTACCCGCTGTGGCCGCGAGCGCCCGCAGCGTGGTCGTCTATCAGCGCACTCCGCACTGGGTGCTGCCCAAACCCGCCACCGAGTTCGGGCCGGTCACCCGGCTCGCCCTGCGCTGGGTGCCCGGCGCGCATCGGATGTACCGGCGGGCACTGTATCTCGGTGCCGATCTGATGCTGGCCCCCGTCATGCGTGGCGGGTGGTCGGCTCGCATCGTCCAATGGGCCGCGGCCCGGTACCGGGACCACTGCATCTCCGATCCGGAGTTGCAGGGCAAGGTGACACCCGGATATCCGATCGGCACCAAGCGGATCGTGTTCGACAGCCACTACTACCGGGCGCTGAGCTTGCCGAACGTCGAACTCGTCACCGAACCGATCTCCCACCTGACCGCGGACGGCATCGTGGCGGCCGATGGCACCTGCCGGGTCGCCGACACCCTGATCTACGCCACCGGGTTCCGTGCCACGGAGTTCCTGCAGACCATCGAGGTACGCGGGCGATCGGGTCGCTCACTGCGTCACGAATGGTCCGCAGGGGCCCAGGCTTTCCTGGGGGTCGCGGTCCCCGGCTACCCGAACGCCTGGCTGATCGCCGGGCCGAACAGTTTCAATCCGGCCGGCAGCAACCCCACCGCCAAGGAACAGCAGATCGGCTTCATCATCCGATGTATCCGCTGGTCCGAGCGGTCCGGTGCGGGCGTCGAAGTCAGTACCGAGGCCATGCGGGCGTACCGCCGGTGGCTGCACGAACGTCTCACCCGGACCGTCTGGCCGGGCACGACGACACCCACCTGGTACAAACACGTCAGCGGCACCGTCACCAACCCCTGGCCCGCTTCGGCCCGCACGTTCGCCCGGATGCTGCGAACCGATCCGGCGGCCGCGCTCACCGTCTGTGCGCGCGCACCGCACCGCCCGGAATCCGCGGTCGTCCGGCAGGACATCGAACAGCTCGGCGGGTGGAACGTCTGAGCCGAGCGACCCGGCAACGCCCGGTCGGCGATTCGAATCGCCGATGAGGTGATCGGTGCCGCAATTACGTCCCACCGGGCTCTCCCTCCGCCGATACGTTCGGCTGCGAAGACCTGCTGCGGCCGGCGGAGGGAGTGTCATGATCGGGCCCGGCGATTCCGTTCCCCGCAAACTGGCGGTGAGCAACCCCTACATACATCGACTACAACGACGACATTTCCTGCTGTTCGACGTCCTGCCGATCATCGGCGCCGCCGCCGCGATCGGATTCGCCTGGATCCACCCCATCGGCGTCACCGAGGTGGCTCTGCTGCTGCTGATGTGGTCGGTCACCGGACTGGGAATCACTGTCGGCTATCACCGCCTCTTCACGCACCGCACCTTCAAGGCTGCCCCGGCGGCGGTGGCGGGGTTGGCGATCGCCGGCTCGATGGCCGGACAGGGCGGTGTGCTGTCCTGGGTCGCGATACATCGCCGCCACCACGAACTCAGTGACACAGAGGGCGATCCGCATTCACCGAATCTGTCCGGCGGGGGTGTGGTGGGGCGGATCCGCGGCCTGGCGCATTCGCATTTCCTGTGGATGCGCCGCCACGAGTATCCCAACATCGTGCACTATGCCCCGGACCTGCTGAAAGATCGCCGGCTGGTCGCGGTCGCCCGGCGCTACTACACCTGGGTCGGTTTGGGACTGCTGGTCCCGGCCGTGATCGGGGCACTCGTCTACCAGACCTGGACCGGGGCGGTCAGCGGCCTGCTGTGGGGCGGGCTGGTGCGAATCTTCGTCCTGGAGCACATCATCTGGGCAATCAATTCATTCCTGCACATGTTCGGCACCCGCCCGTATCGGGCCCGCGGAAACAGCCGCAACGGCGGCGTCTTCGCCCTGATCTCCTTCGGCGAATCGTGGCACAACAACCATCACGCCTTCCCGGAGTCGTCGTCCTTCGGACTCACCTGGTATCGGCTCGACCCCGGCTACTGGCTGATCCGGCTGCTGGAGGCGGTCGGGCTGGCATGGGATGTGAAGGTGCCGTCGCAGACCCGGATCGCTTCGAAACGCATCGACAACGGAAATTCGGCCGCCGACGCGGCGGCCTGAGAGAGGACCCTGATGGCAACGCAGCACGACATCGTCGAGTGGTGTCGCGAGTACCTGGGCGGCGCGCTCGGTGTGGACCCGGCCGTCATCGATCCGGCCGCCGACTTCGACCGGCTCGGTGTCGATTCCGTAGTGGCCGTGGCGCTGCTGATCGAGATCGAGGAACGCTACGGGGTAGACCTGTCGCCCGAGACGTTGTTCGAGAACCCGAATCTGAACGCCGTCGCCACCCATCTGGCCGACCGGACGGAGCGTGCGGCGTAGTGTCCGGAGACCAGCGACCCGACTCGGCCCGGTCGGCCGCGGCGGCTGCCGCGGTGCGGCATCACTACGACGTCGGGAACGAATTCTTCCAGCTGTGGCTGGACCGGTCGCTGAGCTATTCGTGCGCCATGCCGGACGGCCCGGGCGACACCCTCGAGGCAGCTCAGGAACGCAAACTCCAGCATCACCTGGACGCCGTCGGAGCCCGCAGGGCCCGCGCAGTGCTCGATATCGGGTGCGGCTGGGGAGCGCTGTTGCACCGGCTGTCGGGTCACGGCGTCGAACGGGCCGTCGGCCTCACCCTGAGCGAGGAGCAGGCCGCCCATGTACGACGGCTCGACCACCCCGGCGTGGCGGTACGGACCGAGAGCTGGCAGCACTACACGCCGGGTGGCCGCTTCGACGGGATCGTGTCGATCGGCGCATTCGAGCATTTCGCCACGCCGTCGGACGACCGCGCCGACAAGATCCGGATCTACCGGGAGTTCTTCGAATGTTGCCGCAGCTGGCTGACCGACGACGGCGCGCTGTCGTTGCAGACGATCGCGTACGCCAACATGCCTCGGACCGCGGCGAACTCGTTCATTCAGCAGGAGATCTTCCCGGAAGCCGATCTGCCGACTCTGGCCGAGATCGCCGAGGCGGCCGAAGGCCTGTTCGAGATCGGGTCGCTGACCAACGGCCGGCTCGACTACGCGTGGACGTGTGAGCAGTGGGCGCGGCGGTTGCGGGCGCATCGCGAAGCGGCCGTGGAGTCGGTCGGCGCCGAGGTGGTGTCCCGGTACGAAAGGTATCTCAAGATGTCGGCGCTGGGTTTCCGGATGGGCAAGATCGGACTGCTCCGGCTGGTGATGCGGCCCTACCGCCGCAGCTACTTCCTGGTCGACGCCGACATCACGGAGACGGGCCGGTGACGCACACCCAGCCGGCGACGGTGCGGTTCAACCCGTTCGCCGAAGAGTTCCGGCACGACCCGTACCCGATGTATCACCGGCTACGGTCGGTGCATCCGGTGCATCGCACCCTGGGCATGTGGGTGGTGACCGGATATGCCGAGGTGCGTTCCGTGCTGCAGGATCGTTCGTTCGGTGCGGACCTCGTTCCGGATCAGTTGCGCCGGCAGGCCGCCCGGTTCGGGGTCGAGGACACCGGGCGGATCGACCGGTTGGGGCGGAAATCGCTGGTGTTCACCGAGAACCCGGATCATTCGCGGCTGCGGGCGATGGTGAACAAGGTTTTCACGGCCGCGGCGGTCGACGGCCTGCGGCCGCGCGTGGATCGGTTCGTCCGAGATCTGCTGGCGTCGGCGGGAAGTGACGGGCGAATGGACGTCATAGCCGATCTTGCGGAGCCGCTACCGGTCCTGGTCATGTGCGATTGGCTGGCGCTGCCCGAAGAGCTGGCCGGCCGGATCGCCGGTTGGACCCATCAGATCCGGTTCCTGCTGGAGCCGGGCCTGATGTCGGCCGATGATCTCGTCAGGGTACGTGGAGTCGTCGACGAGTTCGTCACCGCACTGGACCCGGTGATCGCGGCGCGTCGGCACCGCCCGGGCGACGACTTGGTCAGCGCCTTGACCGCGATCCGCGTCGGTGGCGACCGGCTCACCGACGAAGAGATCGGCTACGTGTGCATCATGTGCTTCGTCGCGGGAAACGAGACCACGAAAGCGTTGATCGGCAATGCGGTGCTCGCCCTGTTGCAGCATCCCGACCAGGATGCCCGCCTGCGGGCCGACCCGGCGGCGGCTCCGGCCGCGGTGGCCGAGGCGCTGCGCTACGACAGCCCGCTGCAGCAGACCAAACGGGTCGCGACATGCGATGCCGAGGTGGGCGGGAAGGTGGTGCGTGCCGGTGAGCAACTGCTGCTGTGCCTCGGCGCCGCCAACCGGGACCCTTCAGTGTTCGGTGCACCGGATGTCTTCGACCCGGCCCGGGCCCATGTCACCCACCTGGCCTTCGGGCACGGCATGCACGGGTGCCTGGGCGCAGCGCTGGCCCGGATGCAGGCCGTATCCGCGCTGCGCGGCCTGTACGAGCGTCCGCAGCGGCTGCGATCGGCCCCGGGCCCGCTCGAATGGCAGGACCACAGCTTCATCGTGCGTGGGCTGCGCAGACTCGACGTCACGGTGGAATGAAGGAGCGGCGATGAACCGGATCGAGACCCTGCCCGAGATCCTGCAACGCCGGGCCGACCTCGAAGCCGACGTGACCGGCTATATCTTCCTGGACGAGCACGGCGCCGAGATCGACCGGATCACCTACCGGGAACTGCACGAGCGTGCACTGGCCGTGGCCGGCGCACTGGCCCGGCACACTCGGCCGGGGGACCGGGCGCTGCTGGTGTTCCCACCCGGACTGGACTTCGTCGCCGGCTACTTCGGATGCTTGTACGCGGGCGTGATCGCCGTACCCGTCGTGCCACCGACGCCCCGCCGGGTACATCCGGCCACCCAGCAGATCATCGCCGACTGCGCACCGGCGGCGGTGCTCACGACGGTTGCCTACCTGCCGCACGCGAAGAATGCGCTCGGCGGCGAATTGCGCTCGGCGACCTGGCTGGCGGTGGACCGACTACCGGCGGCACTCGACTTCGCCCCGCGCGCCGTCACCCCCGACACGATCGCCTTCCTGCAATACACCTCCGGATCGACCGGGAACCCCAAAGGGGTGACGGTCACGCACCGGAACCTGTGCGCGAACCAGGCGATGATCCGCCGGGCATTCGGCCACGACCGGCGCTCGACCTTCGTCGGGTGGCTCCCGATGTACCACGACATGGGGCTGATCGGGAACGTCCTGCAGCCCCTCTACCTCGGTGCCACCTGCGTACTGATGGCTCCGATCAGCTTCATCCGGCGCCCACTGCTGTGGCCGACCGCGGTCTCGCGCTACCGGGCACACACCAGCGGGGGCCCGAACTTCGCGTTCGACGCCTGCGTACAGCACGTCCGGCGCACCGTACCGCCACCCGATCTCGATCTGAGCAGCTGGCGAGTGGCATTCAACGGTGCCGAACCGATCCGCTCCGAAACCCTGCGCCGGTTCGCCGAAACGTTCGCCCCGTACGGGTTCGACCCGGGCGCGCTCTACCCGTGCTACGGATTGGCCGAAGCCACCCTCCTGGTGAGTGGCAGTGTGAAGGGCCGTGGTCCCCGAGAGCTGGTGGCCGATACGGCTGCGCTGGAACGGGGGCGGCTGGTTCCGGCACACACGCGCACCGGCCGGACCCTGGTGGGATCGGGCACGATCGTCGAGGCCGAGCAGGTTCGGATCGTGGATCCGGACACCGGCCGCCCCTGCGCACCGGATCGGATCGGGGAAGTATGGGTGGCCGGTCCGCACGTGGCTCCCGGCTACTGGCGCAGACGGTCGGCGACGGAGGAAACCTTCGGTGCCGGGTGTCCCGGCACCGAAGGCCGCCGCTTCCTGCGGACCGGTGACCTGGGACAGCTGGTCGACGGCGAGCTGTACATCGTCGGCCGGCGAAAGGACCTGATCATCGTCCGGGGCCGGAACTACTATCCGCAGGATATCGAGCACACCGTGCAGGCTGCGCACCCGGGGATCCCGCCCGGAAGCTGTGCGGCGTTCGGCGTACCGGTCGACGACGGTGAGCAGGTCGTCGTCGTGGCCGAAACCCGGGTCGAACCTGCCGTCGAGTCGTCGGATCCGGTCGGCGACATCCGCAGCGCGGTGCTGTGGAATCACCAGGTCGGCCTGGTCGACCTGGTGCTCACCGAATCCGGGCGGCTACGCAAGACGAGCAGCGGGAAGATCATGCGGTCCGACGCCCGCCGCCGGTACTTGGCCGGTGAGTTCGGCGCCCGGCGAGTATAGGCACTGCAAGACTCGGATCGTGACAGTTCATCTGGGTGCCACGGATTCGGTGGAAATGATGTCACCGAGGTTCACCTCCGTTTACCCGATGTCGCTACGGTAGCTCCAGCGGAGAGAAGGAGCCGGCCGTATGGAGTTCCGACATCTGGTCTCGTTCATCACTATCGCCGAAGAGTTGCACTTCGGTCGCGCAGCGCAGCGCCTGCACCTCACCCAACCCAGTCTCAGTGCCCAGCTGCAGAAGCTGGAGAAATCACTCGGCGTGCAGCTGGTCGCACGCAACTCCCACGAAGTGCGGCTCACCTCGGCCGGCCGGGAGTTCGAGAGCCAGGCCCGGACCATCGTCGCCCAGGTCGATCGCGCCGCCCGGGTCGCCAAGGAGACCGCCGAAGGACGTGCCGGATCCCTGAGTATCGGATACAACCTGCCTGCGAGCCGGCATGTACTGCCGGAAGCTCTGGCGATGATGACCGAGCGGCACCCGGGCATCGCGGTCTCGATGTGGGAGAAACGCACCGGTCCGCAGCTCGCGGGCCTGGCCGACGGGTCCCTGGACATCGCCCTGGTCTACGGCCACCCGAGCACCACGACCTTCCGGTACGCCCGGCTGCTGCACCGGGTACCGCTGGTGGCGGTGGTCGGTCGCCGGCACCGGTGGGCCGACCGTCCGGGCGTGCCGTTCGCCGCGCTGGCCGAACAAGAGGTGGTGCTGTTCGACCGGGAGCAGTGTCCGGCGATGTACGACTCGATCGTCGGGGCGGCAGCCGACAACAGGATCCAGCTGTCGGTCGCACATTCGGCGGACGATCCCGGCGCCACCGCGCATATCGTCTCGGTCCGTCCGCTGGTCGGCTTCGCCTCGCTGCCGCGGGCGATCTCGATGGGAATGGGTAATCCGGGAAACGATTCGGTGGCCGTCAAACTGTTCGACCCGGTGCCCACACTGGATTTGTATGCGGTGTGGCGGGCAACGGAATCCAATCCTGCTGTGGCACAATTCATCGAATGTTTGAAATTCGATGACTCCGTTCGCAGTGATACTCCCCAAGTCGTCGCTTCCTGACCGCTTCGATAGGTGATGGCACTCGCGCGGTAGAAGGAGGTCGATCGGTCCGGTCGGAGTCCTTGTGGCGCAGCAGAATAGGGAACTGTGAATACAGTCTCTGTCGCCGAGAACGGACACGACCTCCCGGAGACGTCGAGTTTGTACTCGGTGATTTCCGACGCTGCTTCGAAAACGCCGAATCGAATTTCACTGTGCGGTGCCGACGGCACCGAACTGACCTGTGCCGAACTCGATCGCCGGGCGCGGGGGCTGGCCGGTGCACTGGCCGCCCGCGGGATCTCCGCCGGAGACCGGGTCGCTGTGCTCGGCCGGACCACCCTCGACTGGGCGCTGCTGGACTGTGCGCTGCTGGCGCTCGGCGCCGTGGTGGTCCCGATCTATCCGACCTCCTCGGACAGCCAGATCGAACACATCCTGAGCGACAGTGGCAGCACGGCCGCAGCGGGCGAATCGGCCGCGGATGCCGACCGGCTGCGGGCCGCAGGGGCGAACGAGGTCTGGATTTTCGACGAGCTTGCCGGATGGCCGGTGCCGGACCCCGCACCAGTGGAGATTCCAGCCCGGACCCGGGCCGACGACCTGGCCATGATCGTGTATACGAGCGGCACGACCGGACTCGCCAAGGGATGCACGATCACGCACCGGAACATGTTCGTCTCCTCGGCCAATACCGCGCTGCGCTGCGGTGACATGTTCGACGGGAGCACCGTACTGGCGTTGCCGCTCGCGCATGTCTTCGGGCAGACGATGCTCTTCGCCGGCCTGTTCGGCGGCAGCCGGACACATCTGCTGCCTGCGATTCCCGACCTGGTGCCGGCGTTGCCGCGATTGCGCCCGACCTTCCTGGCGATGATTCCCTACGGCCTGGAAAAAATCCGCAAGTATTGCCGCACATTGCTGGACGACGACAGCGAAACGCGGGCGGTGGAGCGTGGCCTGGCTGCGCTGCGCGCCGGGACCGCCCCGGAACCGGTCGACCACCCGGTTGCCGCCGCATTGGGTGGCCGACTACGGCAGGTGATCTCCGGCGGTGCCTCCCTGGACGAATCGACCAGCGGTTTCTACGCCGGGTTCGGGATCGCCGTGCTGAACTGCTACGGGCTGACCGAGGCCGCGACGGCCGTGACCGTGAACGCGCCGGAGAGCAACCGGCTGGGGACGGTCGGGCGGCCGATTCCGGGGACCCGGGTGGCCGTGGCCGAAGACGGGGAAGTGCTGGTCGCCGGCCCGCACGTATCGCCCGGCTACTGGGGCGCCGCACAGGACCAGCCGACCGCCGCCGCCGACGGCTGGCTGCACACCGGTGACCTGGGCGAACTCGATGACGACGGTTTCCTCCGGATCACCGGCCGGAAGAAGGAAATCCTGGTGACCTCCGGCGGTAAGAACGTGGCACCCAACCCGCTCGAGGACCGGGTACGGCTGCATCCGCTGGTGAGCAATTGCATGGTCATCGGCGATGCGCGGGATTTTGTCGCCGCGTTGATCACCGTGGATGCGGAGCAGGTGCGCCGCTGGCGTGCCGAACAGCCCGAAGGTGATCTGGACGCCGAAATCGAGGTCGCGGTGGCCGACGCCAATTCCCTGGTCTCCCGCCCGGAATCGATCCGTGCCTTCCGGATCCTGGACAGTGACTTCACCATCGAGGACGGTTTGCTCACCTCGTCTCGGAAACTGCGTCGGGCCGCCATCGAAAGGGCGTTCGCCGAACAGGTCGCCGAAATCTACAGCTGATCCGCCGGAAATTCCCACTGCACAACGACCGGAAAGTGATGCAGAAAATGTACGACGTCATTGTTGTCGGAACCCGCGTGGCCGGTGCGCCACTGGCGATGTTGCTCGCGCAGAAGGGATATCGGGTGCTCGCCGTGGATCGGGCCACCTTTCCGAGCGACACCCCCTCCACCCACTACCTGCACCAGGCAGGGCTGGGTTTTCTGAAGTCCTGGGGTCTGCTCGACCGGGTGATCGCGACCGGCTGCCCGCCGATCCGGACGCTCAACTTCAGCTACACCGGTATCGAGCTGCGTGGGTTCGCGAAAACCTCCGCGGACGGCATCGACGCGGTGTACTGCCCGCGACGCACCGTCCTCGACGAGATCCTGGTGACCGCTGCCGGCGATGCCGGAGCCGAGGTCATCCAGGGATTCACCGTGGCCGAGCTGGTCTTCGACGGTGCCCGGGTGGCGGGTGTCCGCGGGCGGGCCGGTGACGGGCCGGAGCAGGAGTTCCGGGCGAAGCTGGTCGTCGGCGCCGACGGCGCCAACTCGGTGGTCGCGAAGGCGGTCGACGCCCAAGTCTACGAGGGCTCTCCGGCCGGCTGCTTCATCTACTACTCCTACTACTCGGGCCTGGACTGGGGAATGCATCACCGCACCGGTTTCGGCGAGCAGCAGCTCGGTTCGTGGCCGACCAACGACGGGCAGCAGCTACTGGCCGTGATGCGTCGCCGCGACCGGTTCCGCGAATTCCGGGCCGATGCCGATGCCGGGGTGCAGGAGATCGTCGAACAGATCGATCCCGCACTCGGCGCCGACCTGCGCGACCACGGCGCCCGGCTGGAACCCTTCCGGCCCATGCTCTACCCGGACAACTACCGGCGCCGGTCCTACGGTCCCGGCTGGGCGTTGGTCGGTGACGCCGGCTACCACAAGGATCCGTTCACCGGCTGGGGCATCACCGATGCGTTCAAGTACGCGCAGCTGCTCGCCGACCGGGTCGACGAGGGGCTGTCCGGTGACCGGCCACTGGACCAGGCCCTCGCGGACTATCAGCGTGAACGCGACGAGCAGAGCGCCAGCACCTTCGAACTCACCCAGAACATCTCCGACCTCACGCTGAGCCCCTACTACGATTCGGTGTTCCGGGCGACCAGTATGGACGCCGAGGCGACCACCAACTTCTTCGGCCTGATTGCGGGGATCTACCCGCCGGACAAGTACTTCGGTGAACAGGAGCTCGCCGACCTGTACGAGCGGGTCGGTTTCCCCGAAAAGGACCGGCATCTGGTGAACGATGCTGTGGCACCGGGACTACGCGCGTGAGCGCCGCCGGCCTGACCGCGCTCGGCGACAGCTTCGTCGAAGGGCGCGGCGACCCGGCCACCGGTGGTGGGTACCGTGGCTGGGTGCCGCGGTTGGGCAGCCAGCTCGGGCTGCGCCCCGGCACGGTCACCAATCTGGGTGTGCACGGTGCCACCACCACGATGGTGGTGCGTGACCAGCTCGACCGGGCGGTGGCCACCCGGGCCGGGCTGTATGGGGTCGTGGTCGGTGTCAATGATCTGATCAGCGATTTCGACGCACACCGATTCGAAAGCAACCTCCGGACCCTGTTCGGTACCCTGCGCCGCCGCGGAGCCACCGTCGTCACCGCCGACTATCCCGACATCCCCGCCCGCATGCCGGTTCCCGGCGGCTTCCGAACGCTGCTGCGGGAGCGGTTCACCTTGGCCAACCGGGTTCTCGCCGAAGTCACCGCCGACACCGGCACCCTGCTGCTGCCGATCGCCGCCGCCCCGGAATGGACGCAGGCCCAGGCATGGACCTCCGACGGGCTGCACCCCAGTCCGGTGGGACATCACCTGTTCGCCGCCGGGGTCGCCGACCTCGTCACCGCCAGCACCGCCACCATCGTCGCCGCCTGATCTGTATGCCCGAGAGGACCTTCCCGTGACAGACGACAGACGCCTGGCCCGCACTCCGATCGCCATCGTCGGAATGTCGGGGCTGTTGCCCCACGCGCGCAACCACCGAGAGTACTGGCAGAACATCGTCGACGGTGTCGACTGCACCACCGAGGTGCCGGCATCGCGCTGGAGTCTCGACGACTACTACGACGCCGATTCCGACGCACCGGACAAGACCTATTCGCGGCGCGGAGCCTTCCTGCCCGATGTCGACTTCGATCCTCTGGAGTTCGGCCTGCCACCGAACCAGCTCGAAGTCACCAGCACCATGCAGACGCTGAGTCTCGGCGTGGCCCGGGACCTGCTCACCGACGCCGGGGCGGACGAGTCGTCCTGGTACGACCCGGGCCGCACCGGGGTCGTGCTGGGCACCACCGGCCCGGTTCCGCTGATGCATCCGCTGGCCGCCCGGCTGTCCACCCCGGTGCTGAAGGAGGCCGCCCGTTCGGTCGGGCTGTCCGCCGCCGACGCGGACGCCGTCGCCGACCGGTTCACGGCCGCGTTCGCGCCCTGGGAGGCCAATTCGTTCCCCGGTCTGCTGGCCAACATCACCGCCGGTCGGGTCGCGAACCGGCTCGGCCTCGGGGGCATCAACTGCACGGTCGACGCCGCCTGCGCCGCTTCGCTCGCCGCGCTGCGGACCGCGATCGCGGAGCTGCAGGACGGCCGCGCCGACATGATGATCACCGGCGGTGTCGACACCGAGAACACCATCTTCATCTACATGTGCTTCAGCAAGGTCGGTGCGCTCTCCGAATCCGGCCGGATCAGCCCGTTCGGCGACGGCGCCGACGGCACCCTGCTGGGTGAAGGAATCACCATGCTGGCGTTGCGCCGGCTCCAGGACGCCGAACGCGACGGCAACCGGATCTATGCGGTGATCCGTGGTCTCGGTTCGTCGAGTGACGGGCGCGCGAAGAGCATCTACGCACCCCGGGCCGGCGGTCAGCGGGTTGCGCTGGACCGCGCCTACGCCGACGCGGAGATCTCCCCGGCCGATATCGGCCTCATCGAGGCCCATGCGACGGGCACCCCGGTCGGGGACCGGACCGAGCTGACCGCGTTGCGGGAATTGCTTTCCGAGGCGAGCGACGAAACCCGGTTCGCTGCGCTCGGCAGTGTGAAATCGCAGATCGGGCACACCAAGGGCGCCGCCGGGACGGCCAGCCTGATGAAGCTGGCCTTCGCGCTGCACCAGAAGGTGCTACCCGGCACGATCAATGTGGACGCACCCAATACCGAGATCGCCGCCGCGGACGCACCGTTCTACGTGAACACGCGCACCCGCCCATGGATCCGTGATCCGCTGCATCCGGTGCGCCGTGCCGCGGCGTCGGCATTCGGGTTCGGCGGCACCAACTTCCACGTCGTCCTGGAGGAGGCCGACTCCGGGCTCGACCGGCAGGTGTTGCATCGCACCGCCCGGGCCCACCTCTGGCATGCCCCCGACGTGGCCGGGCTGATCGATGCGATCCGCGGTGTGCCCGCCGTAGACGGTGGGCCGATTCCCGAGGACCACGCCCGGATCGGCTTCGTTTCGGTCGACGACGACAACGCCGACTATCTGCGCTCGCTCGCGGTGGACGAACTGGTCCGGAACCCGGACCGCGCCGACTGGGACCATCCCGAAGGGGTGTACTTCCGGTCGGCCGCGTTGCCCGACCGCAAGGCCGGTGCACTGTTCGCCGGGCAGGGTAGCCAGTACGTCGAAATGGGCCGGGATGCCGCCCTCGCGAATCCGCTGGTGGCCGCGGCATTCGACGCGGCAAATGCTGCGTTTGCGGGTGAATCGCGCCGCCTGTCGTCGGTGGTGTTCCCGCCGCCGGCTTTCGACGACGACACCGCTGCCGAACAGGAGGCGATGCTGCGGCGCACCGAATTTGCCCAGCCCGCTATCGGCGCCCTGTCCGCCGGTCAGTTCGATGCCCTGCGCGCCTGTGGATTCCGCGCCGAGGGATACCTCGGGCACAGCTTCGGTGAACTCACCGCACTGTATGCGGCCGGCGCGCTCACCGAGCCCGACTTCTTCGCGCTCGCCCGGGCTCGCGGTGCCGCCATGGCTCCGCGGGACGGGGTGGAAGCCGGGACCATGATGGCGCTGGGCGCGAGCCGGGAACTGGCCACCGAACTGCTCGACGGCCTGGACGATGTATGGATCTGCAACCACAACGCCCCCGAACAGGTGGTGGTGGGCGGTGGGCCCGAGGGGGTCGCCGCGATGCGGAAGCGCTGCGAAGACCGGGGTGTCGCGACTCGGGCTCTGCCGGTATCCGGCGCCTTCCACACTCCGTACGTGCAGCATGCGGTCGCAGCGTTCGCGGCGGCGGTGGCCGGGACCGACTTCGACACACCGGCGGCGCCGGTGTACGCGAACAGCCCGGGAGCCCGGTACACCGGCGAGGTGCCGGCCGACCGGGCACTGCTCACCGAGCAGCTCAGCAAACCGGTGGAATTCGTTTCGGCGCTCACCGCCATGCAGGCCGACGGCTGCACCGTCTTCGTCGAATTCGGGCCGAAACAGGTACTCACGTCGCTGGTCCGGCGCACGCTCGGCGACGACGTGATCGCGATACCGGTCGACTCCGGCCCCATCGGCAACAGCGACCTGAGCCTGACCCGCGCGGCAGTCCGCTTGGCGGTCCTGGGGTTCGACCTCGCCGGAATCAACCGGCACGCGGCACCGGAGCCCCGGGCCGCGGCACCGGAGCGCCCGGGGATGAGCGTGACCCTGTCGGCACCGGAATACGTTCCGGAGAGCCGCCGTCGCGCCTACGCCGAACGGCTCGCCGACGGATATCGCGTGCAGGCCGCTGGGTCGGCGTCGCCGCCCGCCGCATTCGACGAGCCGGTCGTACCGGCAACACCCGGCGCCGCGGCGGAACCGCCGCCTGCGCTGTCCCATGACAATCTTTCGGAGGCACCCGTGTACGAATCCAGTCCGTCCGCTGCCCCCGTGGGCATTGCGGCCAACGACCGCGCGCTCGATCAGCATCTGCAGACCCACCGCCAGTATCTCGACGGCCAGCTGGACCTGGCCCACAGCCTCGCCGGGGCGCTGCGCGCCGGACCGGTAGACGACGCCACCGCCCGGGCGATCGAGGCCGTCACCGGCCACGGCCTGGCGATCAGCGAAAGCCACGCCCGCGCCGCCGAGGTCCTCGGTCGCCTGGCCGAACTCGAACACGGCTACCCCGCCGGATCGGGCGCTGCGTCGGCGTCCGTCGCACAGGCGTCTGCACCCGCCCGCCTTCGGCATGTGGCCGTGGCTGCACCGGCCGAGCAGTTCGCGCTGGGTGTACCCCCGGCCACAGACCTAGCACCGGCCACAGACCCGGCGCCGCCGAGCAACGGTGCGGCGCCCGAACCGCCGATGGTGGACACCGCAGCCCATCCACCGATTGCCGGTGCCGGAGCGCCCGAACCCGCTGCAGCAGCGGTCGCCCCCGGGCCCGCGCCGGCCGCGGTCGCCGCCGGCTCGGCACCCTCCGCGGGGGAGGGTGTTTCGGTGGAGGTGTTGCGTTCGGCGCTGCGGGAGGTGGTGACCGAGCAGACGGGGTACCCGGTGGAGATGGTGGATCCGTCGATGGATCTGGAAGCGGATCTGGGGGTGGATTCGATCAAGCGGGTGCAGGTGATCGGTGCATTGCAGGAGCGTTTTCCGGGGGTGCCGGATCTGGGGCCGGAGCAGTTGGGGACGTTGCGGACGCTGGACCAGGTGGCGAAAGTGCTCGGTGGGCCGGAAGCGTCGGGCAATGACGCGTCGGTGACTGGACCCGCTGCGGGGGAGGGTGTTTCGGTGGAGGTGTTGCGGTCGGTACTGCGGGAGGTGGTGGCCGAGCAGACGGGGTACCCGGTGGAGATGGTGGATCCGTCGATGGATCTGGAAGCGGATCTGGGGGTGGATTCGATCAAGCGGGTACAGGTGATCGGTGCATTGCAGGAGCGTTTTCCGGAGGTGCCGGATCTGGGGCCGGAGCAGTTGGGGACGTTGCGGACGCTCGATCAGGTGGCCGAACTTCTCGGCGACCGGGAAGGTGGTGATGTCCACCCAAAAGCTGAGGCCGCGGCGGCCGCGTCGCGGCATGCCGTGGAACTGATCGCGCTGCCCGGTGTCGACATCCGCACCGATCTCGAGCTGAGTGCGGGTCGCGTCGCAGTAATCGAGTTGACCGGTGGCGAGACCGCCGAACCGGGACCGGATGCCGCGGCACTGGGCGCGGAACTCGCTGCCGGTGGTGCCGGCGTCCGATACGGCCACGGCCCCGAAGCGGCGGCCGAAGCGGACCTCTGCGTGGTTCTGCTCGCCGGCGGCGGCACGGATCGTGCGCGCCGGTTGCTGACCGAGGTCATCCTGACCGCCGCCGCGGCAAAGGAGGCCACCGCATTCGTCACCGTCACCCGGATCGACGGCGGGCTCGGATTCCACGGGACCGCAGAACCGGAGCAGGCACTGCTCGGCGGTGTCGGCGGAGTGGTGAAGACGCTGGGAGCCGAACATCCCGAAATGTTCTGCCGAGCACTCGACTTCACCCCCGATATCCCGGCAGGCCGGCTGGCCACACTCGTGCGTCGCGAACTCGCCGACAGTGCCTGTGATACTCCGGAAGTCGGCATCGATGCCGACGGCAGGCGCTGGGGGCCGGTGCCGAGCCGCTACGGCCCCGCCCGGTCCGTGACCCCGATCGGTTCCCCCGAGTCCCGGGAACCCAGCGTGCTGACCGACGCCGACCTGCTCGTGGTCACCGGCGGCGCCAGAGGCGTCACCGCCACCTGCATCCGGGAGCTGGCCCGGCACAGCCCCGGCCGGTTCCTGCTGCTCGGCCGCACCGAGCTCACCGGTGAGCCGGACTGGGCGGCCGGGATCGCCGACGCGGGGCTCCGGGCCGCGGCGGTGCAGGCGCTCGCCGGAACCGGTGCGACTCCGCGGGAGGTCGAACGCGCCTGCAGCGCGGTACGGGCCGGACGGGAGATCCGCGCGACCCTCGCCGCGCTCGACGGCCGTGGGGAGTATGTACCCGTCGACGTCACCGATCCGGAGCAGGTGCGCACCGCCCTCGCCCCCTGGCAGGACCGGATCACCGGAGTAGTGCACGGGGCCGGGGTGCTGGCCGATGCGATGATCGCCGACAAGACTGCCGAATCCATCGCTCGGGTCCTGGACCCCAAATTGGCCGGGCTGGCCGCGGTACTCGCCGCCGTGCCCGAACCCCGGCACCTGGTGTTGTTCACGTCGGTCGCCGGCCTGTACGGCAACGCCGGACAGTCCGATTACGCCGCAGCCAATGAGGCACTGACCCGGTTCGCCATGGCCTGGCGGCACCGGCGCCCGGACCGGCACGTCACCGCGATCGACTGGGGCGCCTGGGATGGCGGCATGGTCACCCCGGCCTTGCGTGCGCACTTCCGGGAGCGCGGCATCGCCCTGCTCGATCCGCACCAGGGTGCGACGGCATTCACCGAACAGTTCACCGCCGGCCGTACGGGTGACCGGGTGGTACTGGTCGGCCCGGCCGGTTCGCTCTCCGAACCGGCTGCACCTGCCGCCGGCCCCTTCCGGGCACGGCGGGAGCTCGCCGATCTCCTGGACGAGCCGGTCCTAGAAGCCCACCGGATCGGTGAACACCGGGTGCTGCCCGCCACATTCGGACTGGGTTTGATGATCGATGTCGTCGAACGCGCGCTGCCCGGGCACCTCGTCGGTGCGGTGCACGATTTCCGGGTGCTCAAGGGGGTCGTCTTCGATCGGCCGCTGTCCGGGCTCGAATGCGATGTGCGCCCGGGAACGCCGGACCCGGCGGGCCTGCCGGTCGAGGTCGGCGTATCCCACGATGGACAGGCACATTTCCGGGCGACTCTGCTGCTCACCCGGTCGACCGACACGCCGCCCGTCGTCGCCGTTTCGACCGGTCCGGCCGAGTCGGTCGATATCTACCGCGAGGCGATACAGTTCCACGGCCCGGCACTGCAGGGGCTGCGGGAAATTCGTGCGGACACCGGCGACACCTTGGTGTTCGAGTGCCGGCTCCCCTCCGAGCCGGTCGCCCGCGGCTCCTACGCGGGCCGGCTGCACGACCCGGTGCTCGCCGACCTGATGCTGCAGGGACCGCCGGTCCTGGGACACCGGCTGTTGAGTGCCGCATGCCTGCCGCTGGGCATCGGGAAAGCGGAGTACTACGCGCCACTGCCGGCGGACGGGCCGTTCCTGCTCACCGTCGGCAACGCCCGACCCGGCCGATACGACGCCCGGATCGACGCGACCGCCACCACCTCGGACGGCACCGTGCTGCAGCGGTTCTCCGACGTGACCGTGGTGACCACGCCCGACCTGACCGACAAATTCCGGACCTCCGTGAGGCGGTGGATGGCATGACGACAGTGGAATTCGACGGCATCGCATTCGATCCCGTTCCGACTCCCGGGTCGGCGATACCCGTCCCGGTCGGTGCATCGACAGCGGCCGGCGAGGCCGGTGCGGTGGCCCCGCCGTCGGGCCGGCCGGAACGGCCGCCGGTGGCGAACCCGCTCGCAGTCCTCCGGGCCGGGCTGGTCGATGCCCATCGCAGCGCCCTCGGCGCCCAGCTCGCCGTGCAACGGGCGATCTGGGACCGGGCGGTCGGCAAGAACGACGTGCGGACTCGGCTGCCGAGCGAGCCGGTTCCGGGTGGATCGGGCGTCGGGGCTGGTGTCGCCGCGCGACCCGATAGAGGTATAGCCGCCGGAACCGGGATATCGGCGCATGATGTGGCGCGGGAGCGCGGTGAGGCGCCTATCCGAGCCGGACAGGCGATTCCCGATTCGCCCGGTATGGGCGCTCGTTCGGCGAGTTCCGGCCTCGGTTCGGTAGCTGGGCACGCAGCGGAGGGCGCTTTCAAACCACCGGCCCGTTCTCCGATTCGCGCCCTCGACGGACCCGCACTGCGACAGCTGGTGTCCGGGCAGACAGCCGAGGTGTTCGGACCGGACTACATCCGCGGCGGCAGCCCAGCGGCGGCCCGGCTCGCCGCGGCGGGGCCGCCGGTACTGACCGAGGTGTCCGAGATCGAACTGTACGGCGGCACCGGCGACGGCCGGGTGCGCGCCCGGTTCGACGGTGATCCCAAGGCCGCGGCCGAACAGATCGCCGAGGTGTTCGCCCTGTACACCGGCTTGCCGCTGTGTCTGCCCGGCGCGATGTTCGTGGCCTCTCTCGCCGGTCCGGTGCCGGCGGTCGGATCCGGCACCATCGAACTCGTCGTCACCGGCATCGACCTGATCCCGCGACCGTACGTCACCGGGACCGTCCGGATCTCGGGTGCGGAGACAGCGTTCGAGGTGGCTGTATGCCTCACCGAGCAGGCCGGTGCCGGTGTCGGACCGGGGGAGGCGGACCCGGCAATGTTGCTCAACGAATTCCATATGGCCCACCTCTCGCGCGGTGACCAGGGCATCGCCATGGGGGCGGATTTCGCCGAGTACACCGGTGTCCGGGCCACTCGTCTGCCCACCGGCGGGCTGCTGCTGGTGGACCGGGTACTCGAATTCGACGGTGCCCGTGGCCGCCTCGACGCCGCCGCCTACACCACCGAATACGATTCGCCCGCCGACGCCTGGTACTACGGCGACACCGCGAACGAGTCGATGCCGCATTTCGTCTACATGGAGACCTCACTCCAGGCCGCGCTGCTGATGGGCTACTACGCGGGGCCCACCCGAACCCAGCCCGGCACCACCCTCAGCCTGCGCAACCTGGGTGGCAGTGCCACAGTCCTCAGGCGAGTAGATTTGCGGGACACGACGATCCGGCAGAACTCGCGGCTACTGTCGACAACCGTGCTGCCCGGCTCGTCGTTGCAGACCTTCGACTACACCCTCCACGCGGACGGCGACCCGTTCTACCGCGGGGAAACCATGTTCGGCTACTTCAGCGACGATGCGCTCGCCAACCAGACCGGCCTGGACGGCGGGCGCCCGGCCCCGACCTGGTTGTCCGAACACCCGGGGGCGGCACTGCGGGAGATCGACGTGGCGGCCCGCCGCGCCGACCCGGCCGCCCCGCTGTGCGCCCGGAACACCCTGGCCCTGATCGACCGGATCACCGTCGTGGACTCCGGTGGCCGATACGGCCGGGGCTACCTGCATTCGCTGCGCGAAATCGACCCCACGGACTGGTACTTCACCAGACACTTCCACCTGGATCCGGTTATTCCGGGCTCGCTCGGAGTGGAGTCGGTGATCCACGCCGTGCAGGAATGGCTGCTCGACGCGGGATACGCGGACGGCCTCCTGGATCCGTCGTTCCGAATCCCGGCCGGGATCACCTTCGCCTGGCGCTACCGCGGCCAGTTCCTGCCGACCGACGGCACCGTAGAGCTGGAGGCACACATCAAGGACATCCGGCACGGTCCGCACGGGGTCGTCGCCGTCGTGGACGGCTCGCTGTGGAAGCCGGGACTACGGATCTACGAGCTCACCGATCTGGCCGTCGAGCTGGGGGAGCGGGAGGCCGGCCGATGACCACGGCAACGCAGGAACCGATCGCCGAAACCGAGGCGGGCATCGCCGCCGTCCTGCGCGACGTCCATCGCCCCGCCTGGGTCGTGTCCGGTAACGGCCGGATCGGCGTCACCGCCGACGCGGCCATCGCCGCCCGGCTGACGACCCTGGCCGCGGTCGCCCCACTGCCTCCGGAACAGCTGGGTGACCGGCGATTCCGGTCCGCCCACGGCGTTCGGTACGGCTACGCGGCCGGCGCGATGGCCAACGGCATCTCCGCACCCGAATTGGTGACGGCCATGGCGCGGGCCGGGTACCTGGCCTCCTACGGTGCCGCCGGGGTCCCGCCGGCCACCGTGGAGGCGAGCCTGGCCCGGCTGCGGCGCGAGCTCGGTGCCCTGCCGTTCGCCTGCAACCTCATCCACAGTCCGTCCGAGCCTGCCCTGGAGCGCGCCATCGTGGATGCGTGCTTACGGCACGATGTGCAATGTGTGGAGGCCTCCGCCTTCATGGGACTCACCACCGAGGTCGTCCGGTATCGGGCAGCCGGGCTGACCGAGGACCGGACCGGGGCGGTCGCGATCGGGCACCGTCTCATCGCGAAGGTGTCCCGGACCGAGGTCGCGGAGGCGTTTCTGCGGCCCGCGCCGGAACGGCTGCTGCAGCAGTTGGTGACTGCCGGGGATCTCACCGTCGAGCAGGCGCGGCTGGCGGCCCGGGTGCCGATGGCCGACGACCTCACCGCCGAAGCCGACTCCGGCGGACACACCGACCGCCGGCCGCTGTTGGTACTGCTGCCGGAGCTGATCGCGGCCCGCGACCGGGTGGCGGCGAGTTTCCCCGCTGCCGGAACGGTACGAGTCGGCGCCGCGGGCGGGATCGGTACTCCGGCGGCCGCGGCGGCAGCCTTCGGGCTCGGCGCCGCCTACGTGGTGACCGGATCGATCAACCAGGCCACCCGGGAGGCCGCCCAATGCCCGGCCACCAAGGAACTGCTGGCCCGGGCCGGGGTCGCCGATTGTGTGATGGCGCCCTCCTCGGACATGTTCGAAATGGGGGTGCAGGTGCAGGTGCTGCGGCGCGGCACCATGTTCGCCGCCCGCGCACAACGGCTCTACGACACGTACCGGGCGTATCCGGGACTGGATCAGCTGCCTGCGGCGCTGCGTGCCGATCTCGAGCAAACGGTGCTGCGCCGTCCGTTCGACGAGATCTGGCGCGATTGTGTGGAGTTCTTCACCGAACGCGACCCCACCCAGCTGGCCGGCGCGGCCGACGACCCGAAACGCCGGATGGCGTTGGTCTTCCGGTGGTACCTCGGCCTGTCGTCCAGCTGGAGCATCCGCGGCGTCGCGGACCGGGCCACCGACTATCAAGTGTGGTGCGGCCCGGCCATGGGCGCGTTCAACACCTGGGCCGCCGGGAGCCACCTGGCCGACCCCGCCCGGCGCGGTGTCGCCGAGATCGCAGACCAACTGATGCTGGGCGCCGCCTATACGACCCGCATCGCCCAGTTGCGCACCGCGGGGGTCCGGTTGCCCGCAGGCTGCGCCGAATTCGTGCCACAACCGGCCCCGCAGGTAAGGACGGTGCAGCAGTGACCGCAGCAACGACCACGCAAGCCTCGACGACCGCCGGCTGGCTCGTGTGCCCGGGCTGCGGTGCGATGCTCTACGAGCGGCGCTACGACCGCGGCCTGCGGGTGTGCCCGGAATGCGACGGACACGGCATGCTCACCGCCGAGCAGCGCTTGCGGACCTTGCTCGACCCGGACTCTGCCCGGACCCTGACCGTCGCTGCGACGGTGCAGGACCCGTTGCACTTCACCGATTCCCGGCCCTACCCGGACCGGCAGGCGCAAGCCCGGGAACGGACCGGAATGGGCGACGCCGTCCGCTGTGTACAGGGTACGTTGGCCGGCGCGCCGGCCGTGATCGCCGTCATGGACTTCCGGTTCCTCGGCGGGAGCCTCGGCGCCGCGGTCGGTGAGGCAGTGACCGTCGCCGCGGAAACCGCGCTGGCCCGGCGGATTCCCCTGGTCTTGGTCACCGCCTCGGGCGGGGCACGGATGCAGGAGGGCATCGTCGCATTGATGCAGATGGCCAAGACCGCGCAGGCGCTGCGCGCCCTCGACGACGCGGGCATCCTGACCATCTCGATCATCACCGACCCCACCTACGGCGGGGTCGCTGCCTCCTACGCCACGGCAACCGATGTGGTGATCGCCGAGCCGGGTGCTCGCCTGGGTTTCGCCGGGCCGCGGGTGATCCGGCAGACCATCGGCGAAACCCTCCCAGACGGTTTCCAGACCGCCGAGTTCCTGCTCGCTCACGGTGTGGTGGACCTGGTGTGCCACCGGCATGCGCTGCGGGAACAACTCGCGCAGATACTGGCACTGGCCGCCGACCGGGGGCGGCTGAGCACCGGTGTAGGTGAGTCAGTCGAACCGGCGGATCCGGCACTGTTGCCGGACCGAGACGCCTGGGCCAGCGTGCGAGCCGCCCGGGATCTCGGCCGGCCGACCGTCCGCGACTACCTGGCGGGCGCTTTCGACGAATTCGTCGAACTGCACGGCGACCGCCTCGGCGCCGACTGCCCGGCCATGGTCACCGCACTGGCCCGGCTGGACGGGACACCGGTCGTGGTGATCGGCACCCAGAAAGGCCATACCGCTGCCGAACTGGCACGGAACAACTATGGAATGCCCACCCCCGCCGGCTATCGCAAATCGGCGCGGATCCTGCGGCTGGCCGGCAAGCTCGGTCTGCCGGTGATCACCCTGATCGACACCGCAGGCGCCTACCCCGGTGTGGCGGCCGAACGACAGGGGCAGGCTGTCGCCATCGCGGAATCGCTGAAACTGCTGGCCGGGCTGCCGGTGCCGGTGATTGCGGTGGTCACCGGCGAAGGCGGCAGCGGCGGAGCGCTCGCCCTCGCCGTGGCCGACCGCGTGCTGGTCTGCGAGAACGCCGTCTACTCGGTGATCAGTCCGGAAGGCTGCGCTTCGATCCTGTGGCAGGACTCCTCGGCTGCCCCGCGCGCCGCCGAGGCGCTACGGGTCGACTCGACTTCGCTACGCCGGCTCGGTATCGCCGATGCGGTGCTCGCCGAACCCGACGGTGGGGCGCACCGCGATCCGGCCGCCGCGGCGGCCCGGTTGCGAACCCGGCTGCGCGCCGAACTGGCGGCATTCACCGAGCTTCCGGCGACCGACCGCCGGGCCCGGCGCCATGCACGTTTCCGAACCTACGGCCTGCCCGCCGATGAGACCACCTCGCAGGAGATGTCATGACCGAAACCCGATCCACGATAGAAACATCCGGCCGAGTATTGGATCCGGTCGCAGCCGACCAGGCCCTCGCCGTCCTGGCACGGCACGCACTGCAGGTCCGGTCACAGGGCGCACCGGTCACCGTCGTGCTGGCCAACGGGCCGTTGTCGCTGCAGATCAGCTGGACCGAGCGGGCCGCGATTCCGCAGGGCGGTGCCGAGTATCCCCTGCCGGACGCTCCGGTCGCCGAACCTCCGGTCACCGAGTCTGTCGCCGTCGAGTCAGGGCATTCGGTGGCGGAGACCGCCACGATCACGGCCGAGACCGTCGGCGTCTTCTATCGGGCCCCCGAACCGGGTGCCGACCCCTTCGTCGCCGTCGGCGACCCGGTGCAGTCCGGGCAGCAGGTGGGGATCGTCGAGGCGATGAAACTGATGATCCCGGTGATCGCGGGCCAGGAGGGCCGGGTCGCCGAGATCCCGGTCGCCGACGGTGAAGCAGTCGAGCACGGTGCCGTACTCCTGGTGCTGGAGGTGGTCCGGTGACCGGCCGGCCGATCCACCGGGTACTCGTCGCCAACCGTGGAGAGATCGCGCTGCGGGTGATCCGTACCTGTGCGGAATTGGGCGTGGAAACCGTCGCCGTGTACTCCGAGGCCGACGCCGATTCGGCCGCTGTCGGCGCGGCCAACCGAGCCTTTCGGATCGGGCCGGGCCCGGCCAAACGCAGCTACTCCTATATCCCGGCGGTCATCGAGGCCGCGCGTGCCACCGGTGCCGACGCGATCCATCCCGGCTACGGATTTCTTTCCGAGGACCCGGATTTCGCGGAAGTGTGCGAGGCAGAAGGATTCGTGTTCATCGGCACCCCCGCTGCGGTGATGGACCGGCTCGGTGACAAGTCCACGGCTCGGGCACTGATGTCGGCCGCCGGGCTGCCGCTGCTGCCGGGTAGCCGGGACCCGATCGCCGGCGGCGAGCAGGCGCATGCGCTGGCCGACGAGATCGGCTATCCGGTGATCATCAAGGCCGTAGCGGGCGGCGGCGGCCGCGGAATGCGCGTGGTGCGCGCGAGCGCCGACTTCGCCGCCGCCTGGCAGGAGACCAAGGCCGGCGCGACGGCGGTGTTCGGCGACGGGCGGCTGTATGTGGAGCGCTACCTGGATTCCGCCCGGCACATCGAGGTACAGATCCTGGCCGACGAGCACGGGACGGTCGCACACCTGGGCGCCCGGGACTGCTCACTGCAACGCAGGCACCAGAAGCTGGTGGAGGAAGCACCGGCTCCGGCGCTGGCCGCCGGCCTGGCCGACCGGATCGCCGCCGCCGCGGTGCGCGGCGCCGAAGCGGTCGGCTATCGGGGAGCGGGAACCTTCGAATTCCTCCTGGACCCGGGTGGCGAGTTCTATTTCATGGAGGTCAACTGCCGTCTGCAGGTCGAACACCCGGTCACCGAGATGGTCACCGG
The DNA here is from genome assembly GCF_056627695.1 of Nocardia sp. KT25-26. Taxonomy (NCBI): domain Bacteria; kingdom Bacillati; phylum Actinomycetota; class Actinomycetes; order Mycobacteriales; family Nocardiaceae; genus Nocardia; species Nocardia sp. KT25-26. The sequence continues at coordinate 3,108,049 of NZ_CM152813.1, forward strand.
CATCGATCTGGTCGCCGAACAACTGCGGATCGCCGAAGGCCGCCCGTTGTCCTTACCGCCGGACGCGGGTACTGCCCGGGGCGTGGCAATCGAGTGCCGGATCAATGCCGAGGACCCGGAACGCGGTTTCGCCCCCGCACCCGGCACCCTCACCGAATGCGTACTACCCGGAGGCCCGTTCACCCGCGTCGACACCCACGTCGGTACCGGATACGCGATCCCGCCGCACTACGATTCGTTGCTGGCGAAGGTGATCGTCTGGGCACCCGACCGGCCCGCTGCCATCGCCCGCATGCGCCGCGCCCTCGCCGAAACCCGGATCCGCGGCCGCGGCATCGCCACCACCACCGAATTTCTGCACGACATCCTCGACCACCCCCGCTTCCGGGCTGCCGAGCACGATACGGCCCTGATCGGCTCGATCGGAAGTCCGACGTCGGCGTGACGGTCCGGCGTACCCAGCCGATCCGGAGCCGACGATTGCCACCGGTTCGGTGCTCGGTCGCGACGGCACGGTCGATCGCTTCCGCGGCCTACCCCGCGTACACCAGCTGTCGCAGTGATAGCTCCAGCAACCGGCCGTCGGAGGTCAGATGAGCCGCCGGCCGAGACCGGGGCGGCGGTCAGTCGGGTTTCGGGCGATTCGCGGGGCCACGCGCAGCGAGAAACTCCTCCAGGAGATCGAACAGCACCGCGACGGCTTGCTCGTCCTGCTCAGGCGTGAAGTATCGAAAATCCGGCAGCGTGCCGGCGCCGCCGTCCTCGTATACCTCGCACAGGACCAGCCACGGCCAGTAGAGCTGCGGCCGACCATGTCCGCGAAGCACCAACCAGCTGTGGAACTGCTCGAGCACTCTGTGCCCACTGCCGACTTCGTATCCATCCAGGAACGCGCAGGTCGCCTCGAAGGTCTTTCGCGAGACGAACATGCCGTGGAGCCGCTTGAACTCGGGGAAGAACTCCGGCAAGGACCTACTCATGTCGACATCCTCGCAGAACGCTGCGCCCCGCCCTCCGCAGTGGATATCGCCATGGAGCGCTGGGCGGGTATCGGTCGGCGGGCAGTGTCCCGGGCGACCGGCGGTCCCGGGCGACTGGCGCAGGTCAGCGCAACCGGACCGGCAGCTCCAGCAGACCCCGGATGAGGGTGCTGGTCTGCCACTGCACCGACCCGGCCGCCGGGTCGAGTTGCAGATCCGGGAAACGGCGGAGGAGTCCGGTGAAGGCGATTTCGGCTTCCAGTCGGGCCAGTGGGGCGCCGACACAGAAATGGATGCCGTGGCCGAAGGCGAGGTGGCCGGCGGCGGGGTGGGTGACGTTCAGTTCATCCGGATCGGTGAAGCGGTCGGGGTCGCGGTTGGCGGCGGTCAGTGCGACGTAGACCAGTTCGCCCTCGGGGATTTCGGTGCCGCCGAGGGTGACCGGTTCGGCTGTGCAGCGGACCGTGGCCATATCGACCGGTCCGTCGAATCGGAGGAACTCCTCGACGGCTGCGGGCACGCCGGCGGGGTCGGCGCGCAGTGCAGCCCACTGCTCCGGTGCGCGCAGCAGGGCGTATACGCCGTTGCCGATGAGGTTGACGGTGGTCTCATGCCCTGCCACCAGCAGCAGGAAGGCCATCGACACCAACTCGCGGTCGGTGAGTCGGTCGCCGTCGTCATCGGCGAGAACCAACTGCGACAGGAGGTCGTCGCCCGGCCGGTCCTGCTTGGCGCGCACCAGATCCGACAGATACCCGACCATGGCGGCTGCGGCCCGGGAGCGTTCCTCCTCGGCAGTCCCGACCACACCCACCAATGCTCTGGCCCAGGACTGGAAGTCGTCGCGATCGGCATAGGGGACGCCGAGGATTTCGCAGATCACCGTCACAGGAAGCGGGTTGGCGAAAGCGAGCATGAGGTCGGCGGTGTCGTCCACTGCCATGGCCTCGAGGAGTTCCTCGGTGATCTCCTCGATACGCGGGCGCAGCCGCGTCACCTGCCGGGGGGTGAACGCCTTGTTCACCAGGCGGCGCAGCCGGGTGTGCTCGGGCGGGTCGCTGCTGAGCATGTGCTCGAGCAGGACGAGTGCGTTCGGGTCGGTCGCGGCGTCGCGGCGCTTGCCGCGGACGATCGCATCGATGGTCCGGATGTTCTTGTGCAGCCGGGGATCGGCCAGAGCGGCCCTGGCCTCGGCATAGCCGATCACCACCCAGCGGACGACGTCATCGGGGAACCGGACCCGATGCACCGGACCCGACGCCCGCAAGCGCCGGTAGAACTCGTGCGGGTCGTCGAAGAACTCGGCACCGATCGTCTCGACAGGGGCGGCAGCGGATACGTCGGCCATGGCCCGACGGTACCGAACCGCGACGACCATGCGCCACGATCGAGTCGTGTCGATCGGCCGATCGGACATCGATATGGAATGGCTTCCGGCAACGCTCGATTCATCGATTGTTGGTCGAATCGGGTCGACCGATTCCGGCCGGCGCACACCGGCGGCGAACAGGCGTTCACAGGAGGAAGCATGACGAGTACCGATATCGATGTCGACGCGACGGCGCGGCGGCGGGTCGAGGAATTGACCGCGGTTTTCGAGCGCGGGCTGCAGGAAAAGCTCGGTGTCGGTGATTCGCTGGGGATCCGCCTGGACAGCGCCGAAAAGGGACGCACCGTATACCATCTCGATCCGAACCCGGCGACGATCAATGCGATGTTCACCGTGCACGGCGGGGTGCTCGCCACGCTGATGGATACGGCGATGGGCAGTGCGGTATTCACCGAACTGGCGGACGGTGTCGCGTACACGACACTGGAGCTGAAGCTGAACTTCATTCGCTCCGTGACCCTGGAAAGCAGTCGGCTCACCTGTGTCGCCGAGACCGTGCATGTCGGTCGGCGGACGGCAACGGCGGAGGGCCGCATCACCGATGCGGCGGGCAAGCTCATCGCGCACGGCACCACCACCGTTCTGGTCCTGGCGCCACCGTCCTGAGCACGGCGACGGCCCTGCCCGGCACCCGCGCCGAGCAGGGCCGTATCCGAGGGGTCAGACCAGCGTTCGACAGCTCTCGACGAAGGCGATCAGCTCGTCGACCGGTTCGGTGCGGGCGTCCACCGCCCGGTCGATGACCTTCACCAGGTGTTCGTAGGCGGCGGTGTGGTCGTAGTCGGCGACGTCGGCGATCCGCAGCGCCCACCGCCAGTAGCCGCGCAGCGTGTCCGACAGCGGCATCCGGAAGCCGGCCACCACATCCCGGATCGGCGCCACCACCGCATCGCCCTGGGCCCCGAGGAAGCGGGTGACGACATCGGCCATGAAGCCGAAGTGCCGCGCCTCGTCCCGGGACAGCCGGGTGAGCACACCAGCCAGAACCGGGTCGGCAACCACCTCACGCAATTGCCGGTAGTACATCTGCGTGGCCTTCTCTTGGACCAGCGCATAGGCGAAGAACTGCACGGGGTGGTCATAGGGCAGGTCGAACGGCTTCTGCCCTTCCACGGCCAGATCGGTTCGGAGGGCCGCACGTTCGGCCATGCCCGACGCCACCTGGTAGCGGGCCAGCGCCCGGGCATGGGTGTCCTCCTCGACCGCCCACCGGACCGTGAAGTGGTAGAGCTCGCGGTTGTGTTCGAAGGTCGCCGGGTCGACCGTGTCGTCCACCGGGAAGTACCGCTGATAGACATCGAAGTAGCCGGGCAGATGATCCTCGATGAGAGTGACGAACCGGACGGCGGATCGCTGCCCTTCGGTGAGCCGGCCGGCATCCGCGGCGGTCCAGTCGAAGGAGGTCTCGACGTCCCAGGTGCGGGCGGCGGGGGAGGCGGCGAGAAAGCCGTCCACCGCGGCCGTCATCTGGTCGACCGGCAGCAGGCCGGATGTGGTGTCCATCGGTGCTCCTACCTGCTGTTCCGGCACACCAGTGCATAATGTTTGGTGGTGTATCCCCAACCGGCGTTGGCTATCTCGAGGTAGCGGCGCAGTTCGGCCGCCAGCCCGGGGCGGTGGGTGTCGATCCGTTCGGCCGCGGCATCGACGTTGGTGATCCAGTCGTCGATCGTGCGACGGTAGTGTGCGGTGAGATCGTCGACCGACACCAGCGAGAACCCGGCATTCTCGGCCGCGGCGATCAGTTCCGAGAGTGGACGCAGCTCGCCGAAGCCGAATATGCCGTTGCGCACGAACTCGGTGCCGTTGCGGTCGTCGAAAGCAGTCCGGGCCGCGGAACTCCGGAAGCAGCTCTCCGATACGTACAGGGAGCCACCGCGGCGCAATACAGCACGCGCCCGCCGGAACACCGCATCCGGATCGGGCATGTGCACGATCGAGCCGAGCAGGGCCACTGCATCGAACGACCGGCCGGGCAGGTCGAGCTGTTCGAAATGGCCCACCCGGGTCCGGACCCGGTCGCCGATCCCGCGCGCCTCCGCCTGTTCGGCGATGTAATCGTGCTGGTTCGGTGCCGGGCTGATGCCGAGTGCGGTGCACCCCAGTTCGTCGGCCAGGTACAGGATCAGCGACCCCCAGCCGCACCCCACGTCGAGCAGGTGCTCACCACCGCGCAGTCCGAGCCGGTCGGCGACGAATCGCAGCTTGTTGCGCTGCGCCTCGGCCAGCGTGTCGGTGTCCGATTCATACAGTGCCGAACTGTACTTGCGGAGCGGGTCGAGGAACTGACCGAAGATCTCCGGGTCGAGGTCGTAGTGCTGGTTCGTGTCGGCAACGGCGGTCATGCGATGCTCTCGGTCACGAGCCGCTCCACCACTGTGGTGACCTCGGCCAGGGTGGACAGACCGAAGACGTCCTCGTCCTCCAGTTCGACGTCGAAGGCCCGCTCGATGCGGGCGATCATGCGCAGTACCCGTACCGAATCGACGCCGGTCATACCGCGCAGGTCGGCGTCGGGAGTCAGATCGGCGGCGGGCAGGCCGGTCTCGTCCACGGCGATCTCGGTCACCGTCTGCAGGATGGTGTCGGTGGAGGTGCTGGTCATGGTCGTGCTCCATTCGGGGAGAGGGGGTTCGCCCGGGCCAGGGCGCGGTCGAGCAGGGCGACCTCGTCGTCGCCGAGGGTCAGGTGGTCGCGGGCCGTATTCAGGTCGAACGGCCGATAGGTGGCCGCCGACGACGCGCAGACCAGGCCGTTCGTGTCGAGAATCTCGGCGTGTGCCTGGATGAGCTGGTCGGTGTCGCTGCGCGCCGGCGCCGCATCGTCGGGCTCGCGCCGAAGCGTTGCGACACAGCGATACTCGTGCTCGATGGACAAGGGGCTGAGAAAGCGGGTGCGCTGCGAGACGGTGAAAGCGGGAACCCGGTGGGCGAGCACGATGAGGTTGCCCATCACCTCGTCGCAGACCACACCGATCAGACCGCCGTGCACGACGCCGGGGTAGGACTCGAAGGTGCGGGCCAGCCGGAACCGGGCCACCAGGGCGCCGTCGGCGCGTGGAGTGAACTGCAGCTGCAGGCCGGCGGGATTGTGCGGTGAACATCCGAAACAGTGGTAGTCCGGGATCACCGACCACGGCACCTCGACGGTGGCCATCAGGCGATGGCGTCGGCGAGGGCGCGGCGCACCTTCGCATTGCTGGCCAGATCCAATCCGGTGATGCCGGCGAAGGTGCGTCGCACCTTGTCGTGCAGTTTCGCCAGTTCGCCCTCGGCAGCAACCTGTTCGAGGAACAGATCGAAGCCGGTATCGATGGTCTCGTGGTCGCCCAGTTCGGCGATGCCGGACTTGAAGGTGCTCACCGGATGCTTGATCTTGGCCTCGGAGCTGTACACGTACAGCGTTTCGAGGACCGAGGGCAGTTCTCCGGGGTGACGCCGCAGCCGCTCGGCCGTGTAGTGGATGAACTCACGGGCATGCCCGGCCTCGTCCCGGCTCGCATTGAGCAACAGGGTTTTCAGCACCGGTTCGGTCACCCAGCCCGACACCGCACGGTAGACGTGGTTGACGGTGAGTTCGGAGATGATGTTGGTGGCCAGGGTCGCCGAGGGCGTGCTCCCCGGTGCATAGGGCTCACGCATGGCGTCGACCGCCCGGTCCGCGACGTCCTCGCCGATGGCCTGCAGCCAGGCCCGGAAAGCGTAGTGGTGCTGCACTTCCTGATAGCCCCACACCACGGCGAAGGTCGAGAAGTCGTAGTCGTCGACGAACTCTTCGAGAAATCCGTGCACCGCGGCGATCACGTTGGATTCGCCCATCGCCGCGCTCTTGGCGAGGGTCACGTATTCCGGTCGGACCGCGGTCCGGTCGACCTCGGTCAGTGCGAGATCACCGAGCTGCCAGTGCAGGCGCTCGTAGTGGCGGAAGACGTCGTAACTGTGCACGGTGCACTCCTGTTCGATCGTGGGCCCCGGCGGTCCGTCAGGCTCGGGTGATGAGTTCGCGCGCAGCGGCCCGCGCGAGTTTGCCGCTGCTGGTCCGTGGGATGCTGCGCGGTGCGACGAGATGGATGGCGACGGCCGCGAGCCCGAGCCGGGTTCCGACGGCGGCGCGCAGGCTGTCGGTGAGGTCGGCGGCCGCGGCACCCGTACGCTCGGTTTCGACGATCAGGCTGATCACGTCGGCGTCCCCGGGATCGGCGATCGCGGTGCAACGGCGCTTGTAGATGCCTTCGATATCCCGGACTGCGTCCTCGACGTCATGGGCGTAGTAGTTCACGCCACGAACCGTGATCATGTCCTTGATGCGGCCGGTGATGAACAGTTCGCCGTCGCGGCGATACCCGAGATCGCCCGTACGCAGCCATCCGCTCGTGAAGTCGTCGTTCGACGAATCCGGACCCGAGCTGCGGTAACGTCGGGTCACCGACGCACCTCGGATCAAGATCTCGCCGACGTGTTCGTCGAGGAGGTCGGTGTCGTCGACCGGATCGACGATCCGCAATTCCATACCGTCCACCGGGTACCCGACCGAGGCCACGGCTCGGGCACCGGGATCGTCCTGGCTCACCGGGGCGGCTACCGCCGAATTCGACAGCCGGGCACGGTCGATCCGATCGAACACCGGTCCGCGCCCGAGCGGCGGGAACGTGACGGCCAGAGTCGCCTCGGCCATGCCGTAGACGCCGAACATGGCCGCGGGATCGAATCCGGCCGGCCGGAACCGGTCGCAGAACGCGGTGACCACCGGCTCGGCGATCGGCTCGGCGCCGTTGAACGCGATGCGCCAGTTGTGGAGGTCGTAATCGGCGACCTGCTCGGGGTGGATCGTTGCCAGCAGAGCCTCGTATCCGAAGTTCGGCATGGCGGTGATGGTTGCCCCGGATGCCGCGAACTCGCTCAACCACCGCGCGGGATCCTTGATGAACGACACCGGCGACCAGATATGCGCGGGAATGCCGCGCAGCACCGCCGACAGGGTGCCGAACAGCCCCATATCGTGGAACAGCGGCAGCCAGAAGCCGCCCTGATCGTCGAGACCGAGGTCGATACCGGTGCGGATCGCCGCCAGTCCACTCGCCACGTTCGCATGGGTGAGCTGGACTCCCTTGGGCAGCGAGGTGCTGCCCGAGGTGAACTGGATGATCGCCAGGTCCTCGGCGGCTACCCCGGGCAACTGTTCCGCATCGATGCCGGTGGCCAGTGTCGCGGTGTCGACGAACTCGACACCGATGTCCCCGATTCCGGGAAGCAACCCGGCGAACCGCGGTGAGACCAGTACGGTGCGGAGGTCGGCAGCTGCGGCGATAGCGGCCAGTCGCGCCGGGTACTCGGCGCCGGCGCGGGCGCCGGCGGGCAGCGGCAGCGGTGTAGCGGCGCCACCGGCGGTGGCGATGCCGAACAATGCGACCAGGAATTCCGGCGCGTTCGGGCACAGGATGCCGACCGGTTCGCCACGACCGATGCCGCGTCGGACGAGTGCGGTCGCGGTGGCGAGCGAGTGTCGCTCCAGGTCGGCGTAGTCCAGTTGTTCGGCGACCGAGTGGAATGTCGCACGCACCTCTGGCCGGTCCGCCGCGACCCGGGCGAGCATCGCCGGCAGCGTTTCGCTCGAACGCGATGAATTCATGGCGGAAACGACAGCAGCGCAACGTGACATCGCGATTAACGAATGCCGAAAAATGCGCGCCGATCAGCGAGGTCGATCGTTCGATTACGGTGCGTGATAAAGATATCCGACTATCGCGCGATCGGAGCGGACGATTCATCCCGGATCCGCCGGAATTCGACCGTGACCATGGGTGGTGAAACCGAACCGCTATTCCCAGGAGCCGCCGGTGACCATCGAGCCTACGGTTGACGATCCGACTCCGGTCCGGGAAGGTGCACCGGACTTGTCGGCGGAATCGCCACGCCGCCACGCAATCGTCATCGGCGCCGGAGTGGCCGGTCTGCTGGCTGCGCGGGTTCTCACGGAATCGTTCGATCGGGTGACCGTGATCGAACGTGACGAACTCGACGCGGGGCAGGTCGAGCGGCGGGGTGTACCGCAGGCCCGGCATCTGCACGGCTTGCTCGATCGCGGCCGGCGGGTCATGGAGGAGCTGTACCCGGGGTTCACCGAGGAAGCAGCGGCCGACGGCGCGACGGTCGCCGAGGTGCTGGTCGGTACCCGGTGGTACTTCGGGGGCTCCCGGCTGGCGGCCGGTCCGACCGGACTCACCTCGGTGATCGCCACCCGGCCGCTGCTCGAGGGGCTCTTGCGCCGCCGCACCATGCGGCTGCCGCAGGTACAGGTGCTGACCCGGACCACCGTGCAAGGGCTGGTCGGCACAGCAGAGCGAGTGCGTGCGGTGCGCGTGACCGGCCCGGCTGGAGCAGATGTCCTGGCTGCCGATCTGATCGTCGATGCGAGCGGTCGCGGCTCACGGCTACCGCAGTGGCTCACCGACCTCGGTGTCGCTGCGCCGGAGGAAGAGCGGCTCGACGTCGATCTGGGTTATGCCTCACGGTTCTACCGGCACCGGCCGGGGCAACTCGACGGCCAGGCCTCGGTGATCGTGTCCACCGGAGCCGACGGGCGCGGCGGCGGTGCGGTCCGGGTCGAGGACGACCGCTGGCACATCACCCTCGCCGGCATGCTCGGCGATCATCCACCGGTCGACGACACGGGGTTCCGGGCCTTCGCCGCGTCACTGCCGGTCGACGATATCGCCGCCATCGTGCGTGACTCCGAGCCTCTCGGTGACGCCGTGCCGTACCGATTCCGCACTGCGGTGCGCCGGAGATTCGACCGGCAGCGGTCGCATCCGGCGGGCGTGCTCGTCCTCGGCGACGCGCTCTGCTCGTTCAATCCGTTGTATGCGCAGGGCATGACCGTCGCCGCCGTACAGGCCGCCGCGCTGGGGGACTGCCTGCGTGACGGCGGCGCCGATCCGGCAGCCCGCTACTACGCGGCGGCCGAAGCTGCCGTCGCGGTGGCGTGGCAGTTGGCCACCGGCTCGGATCTGCGGAATCCGGGGGTCGGGGGTCCGCGGAACCTGCGCACCCGGCTCACCGATGCCTTCGTCACCCGGGTGCAACGAGCGTCCGCGCAGGACCCCCGCGTCGCGCGCAGCTTTCTGCGTGTCGCCCACCTCGTCGACCCACCCGCGACGCTCGCCGCGCCGGGCACCCTGCGCCGGGTGCTGTTCGGGTCCGGCGCCACCGATCCCTCCCCGCCCCGACCACCCATGGAGAAACAGGAGTCCCAGCCATGACCTCCACGACCGCACCGATCGACGCCGACGCGGTACAGACCGCCCTGGCGCAGTTGTTCGGACCGGACGGGCGCGCCGACCCGTACGCCCCGGCCCGGGTGTTGCGCGAAGCGGGCCCGCTGCACCGGACCCCGCTCGGTCACCACGTGCTCACCCGGTACAGCGACTGTGCCGCAGTGCTTTCCACCACCGCATGGAGCCACGCCGAGGAAGCGGCGATGATGCATCCGACGGTATCCCCGGAGAACGCGCCGGAGGAGCTGCCCACCTCGTTTCTGTGGATGGAGCCGCCGGACCACACCCGGTTGCGGAACCTGGTCACGAAGGGTTTCACCCCGCGGATGGTCACCCGGCTGCGCCCCCGCATCGAGCAGTTGTGCGAAGAACTCGTCGACGCGGCCCTGGCGGAACGCGAATTCGATCTGGTGGAGCGGATCGCCTACCCGCTGCCGCTGATCATCGCCTGTGAGCTGATCGGCGTCCCGAGCGAGGCCTACGACCAGGTGCACCGCTGGTCACAGGATCTGGCCCGCGGTTTCGACCACGACTACACGCTTCCCGCAGAGTGCCTGCAGGCGCGCAGCGCCGCCTCCCGTGGTTTCATGGCCTACTTCCGGGAGCTGCTGAACGAACGCCGCGCCGAGCCGCGAGACGACCTGCTGAGTGTTCTCTCCCAGGTGGAGGACCGGGGTGATGTGCTCACCGAACAGGAGCTGCTGGCCACGTGTATCACCACCTTCGTCGCCGGGCACGAGACGACCGCGAATCTGATCGGCACCGGCATGCTGCGGCTGCTGCGTGCGCCCGACCAGGTCGCGCTGCTCCGCGACCGCCCGGAGCTCCGGGCCGCCGCCCCGGACGAACTGCTGCGCCTCGAACCGTCGGTGCAGATCACGACGCGTGCGGCAACGCGGCCGATCACCGTTGCCGGGCACGAGTTCGCGAAAGGGGAGGGCGTGGTCGTGCTGATCAACTCGGCCAATCACGACCCCGAGGCGTTCACCGATCCCGACCGCGTGGATGTCACCCGCTATTCGGATCCGAAACGACCGGGCAAGAAACATCTCGGATTCAGCCTCGGCATCCACTACTGTCTCGGCGCCCCGCTGGCCCTGCTGGAAATGGAGATCCTGCTCGATGTGCTGCTTCGTAGAGTCGCCGATCTGGAGCTGCGCACCGAGAACCCGCCGTTCAAGCCCAATGTGGTGATCCGCGGGCTCGAATCCCTTCCTGTCGCAGCCACTCCCGCCTGAGAACCGAAAACGATGCCACGGGATCCCGACGAGATCCCGGGGCATCATTCAGTCGTGCCGAGTTACTTCAGGCCGGACCGGACGAACGCGTTCACGATCTGCCGCTGCAACACCAGGTACATCAACAGCACCGGCAGGCAGGCAAGGCCGGCCAACGCCATGATGGGGCCCCATTGGTCGCCCTCGGTGCCCATGAAACTACGCAGCCCCAGCTGCAGCACACCATTGGACTGCCGCAAGACCACCGCCGGCCAGAAATATTCGTTCCAGGCGTTGATGAACAACAGGATGCCGAGTGCGGCCAGGGCCGGCCGCAGATTCGGCACCACCACCGTCCACAGGATCGACCATGACGACCGGCCGTCGATCTTCGCCGCAGCGACCAGCTCCTTCGGGAAGCTCGCCATATGCTGCCGCAACAGCAGTACCGCCAGTGCGGAGCAGAGCGTAGGAAGTACCACCCCGACCAGGGTGTCGAGCAAACCGAGCTGGTTCAGCAGCACGTAGTTCGGCAGCATGGTGACCTGGAAGGGCACCAGCCAGATCCCGACGAACGCCAGGTACAGCACCCGCTGCAGCGGAAAGCTGTACATCGCGAAGGCATAGGACGCCAACAGGGCGATCAGCAGCTGTGCCGAGGCCGCCATCGCGGCCACCAGGAAGGTGTTACCGATCAGGACCGGCACATCGACCTGGGCGGCTGCGTCGGTGTAGTTGGCCGTCGACAGCGGCCAGGGGATCGGCGACAGCGAGTTGATGTCCTCGGGCCGGCGCAGTGAGGTGGCGAACAACCAGTAGATCGGGAACACGCACACCAGGGCGGTGCCTGTCAGCAGGATGTGGCTGCCGGCGATGCGCAGCCGGTCAATCATCATGGAAGGCCACCTTCTCCGAAATCCACACCAGGACTCCGGCGACGATGCCGAAGCCGAAGAACAACAGAACGCCGGCCGCGGCACCGAGCCCGGCGTCGAAGCTGTGGAAGGCGTAGTCCCACAGCAGGTAATAGATATTGGTGGTGGCCTGTGCCGGACCGCCCTGGGTCATCGAATCGATGAGCGGGAAGGTGAGCACCGGCGTGAGCAACACCGTGGTCAGGACCAGGAACATCAGGGTCGGGGACAGCATCGGCAGGGTGATCCAGCGGCGGATCTGGCCGGGGCTCGCACCGTCGACCCGCGCCGCCTCCTCGTAGTCGGTGCTGATACCGGCCAGCCCGGCCCACACCACCAGGACCGCGAAACCGAGTAGTTGCCAGCCGGTGATGACGATGATCACCGCGTTCGCGGTGTCGACATCGTAGACCCAGTTGCGGTCCGATCCGGTCACTTGGCCGACGAAGCCGGTACCGGGATGGAGCAACCACCGCCACACCGCTGCCACGGCCACCGGGGCCACCAGGAACGGCGCGAAGATGAAGGCCTGGTACAGCGTGCGAGCCCGGCCGTTCACCCGGCGCCCCGCCAGCGCGATCAGGACCGGTAGCAGCACCGTGAACGGCAGCAGCCCCGCGATCAGCACGCCGGTGCGGCCGAGTGAATCCCAGAACGCCGGAAGTTGCAGCAGCCGCTCGTAATTGGCCCCTCCGACGGGCTGCATGGGGGTGGTGGGCAGCAGATTCCACGAATAGGTGGACAACTCGAACGCCTGGACCAACGGCCGATACACCCACACCACGAGAAGCACCAGTGCAGGCGCGAGATACAGGTAGGGTGCCGCGCCGCGGAGCAGGCGCCGACCACGTGCCGGTCGGGCGGTGCGGGGCAGCTGCCCCGCACCGCCCGACGCCGCGACCCGGGTGTCCGGTTCGTCGAGCACGAACACGGCGTCACCGGGCGCCGGCCGCCAACGCGGCCAGCTGGTCGAGAACGTCCTGTTCCGGCCGGTCGTAGACCGGTTCGGCCACGGTGGCCTCGATCGCCGTGGCGACCACGGTTGCGCCGAGCACGTCGATGCGGCTGTAGCCGAATCCGGACCAGCCGCGCTGCCGCCCGGCCGGGGCCATCGGATCGAGCCGATAGGCCACCGCCGGCGAGATCCACACCGGGATCCCCGACAGCGCCGCGGCCGCGGTGAGGTGATTGTGCCCGCACACGATCATCCGCACATCCGATCCGGCGAGCACCTCGGCGAGGCGTTCGGGCTCCTGCAGCCGCAGGAACTCGGTTGCCGCCAGGGGCGACGGGATCGGCGGATGATGCAGCGCCAGCAAGGTGCCGTACCGGGCCGGTTCCCGCAACTGCCCGGCCAGCCACGCCAGCTGTTCGTCCTCGAGCCGGCCGTCGTGCCGGTGCGGGGTGCTGCTGTCCATGGTGATCACCCGCAATCCGGCCACGTCGGCGCTCCGGTCGAGCGACCGGTGCGGGTCGGCGCCGTCGAGCAGTTCGGCAGCGAACGCCGAACGCTCGTCGTGGTTGCCCATCACGTACAGCACCTGCGCCCCCAGGTCGGCGGCGACCGGCTCCACGGCATCACGCAGCCGGGCATAAGCCTCGGCCGAGCCGCAGTCGGTCAGATCCCCGGACAGCACGATGCCGTCGACCGGCCGACCGGCCGTCTGCAGCCGATCCAGCACCTCGGTCAGGTTGGCGAACGTATCCACCGTGCCGTGCATCCGTTCGCCGGGACGCTGGATGTGGGTATCGCTGATCTGGACGATCGTCACCTCCGGTGCGCCGTCTCGCGCCGATTCACTCATGACGGGGGCAGCAGGGCGGTGCCCCGCTCCTGTGCGGCCTGCAGGGTCGAGGTGGGGTCGCCGCCCTGATAGACGACGGTCTCGACGGCCTCCATCATCCCGTCCCGGATCTGCAGGTAGTCGTTGCCCGGCATGGACACCCACGGCTCCAGTCGGGCGAGCTGCTCGACGTTCGGTGCCAGCAGCGGGTTCTCTTCGGCCCAGGACCGCAGACCGTCCGGGTCGTCCATCAGGCCGGTACGCAACGGCAGATAGCCGATGCCCTGGGAGATCCGGGTGTAGGCCGATTCGCTGGTGAGGAATTTGATCAGCTCCCAGCCGGCCCGCTGCTGCGCCGGATCGTCGGACAGGATGTACAGCGAGGCACCGGAGTTGGTCGGAACGGTGGGCTTGTTCCCGAAGCTGGGCATCGGTGCCGACCGCAGGTCCCACTTGTCGGCGGCACCCTTGACGAACACCCCCTGCACGGCACTGGTCTCCAGAATCATCGCGACCTCGCCCCGCGCGAAACCCTCGTAGCCCTGCTTCTGGGTGAACTTCGGCATGCTGCCGGCCTCGACCAGCTGCTGCCCGTATTCGACCACCTCGACCACGGGCTGTTCGGCGTAGGTGAGTTCGGTGCGGTCCTCGGAGATCACCCGGCCGCCGTTGGAGCGCACCAGGCCCTGGAAACACCAGTCCTTCGACGTCTTGGTCAGGCAGTCGATGTAGACGCCCTCCAATTCGGTGTTCTCGGTGATCGCTGCGGCGGCATCGGCTACTTCGGCCCAGGTAGACGGCGGGTTGTCGGGGTCGAGCCCGGCCTCGGTGAAGGCGGTCGCATTGTAGTACAGCACCGGTGTGGAGAACACGAACGGGATACCGTAAGTGTGGCCGTCCCATTTGGCGAGGGTCCGTGCCCGTTCGGCATAGGGGTGTTCGGCGCCTTCGAAATTGTCGCGCACGGCATCCTCGCCGACCAGCGTGTCCAGCGGCTGGGCGCCGAGCTGGTGAATGGTGTAATCGAGGTCGCTGAACCCGAGCTGCGCCACGGTGGGCGGATTGCCGGCGACCAGCTGGTTGTGGATGCTGGAGACCGTGTCGGTCGCCGGGTTCGGGCTGTTGCCCTGCGGCTTCTGCGCCGTCACGTCGATGTTCGGGAATTTCTCCTCGAACTCCGCGATCAACGTGTCGAAGGTGTCGGTCCAGGGCCCGGCCAGCCCGTAGTTGTACGACTCGAACACGATCGACACCTGCTGGTCCGGATCCAGCTCCGGAATCCGCGCGGCATCGGTGGTTTCGGTGTCGGTGCTGCCGAGGCCGCCGCACGCGCTGAGCGTCAGCGCGGCGACGAAGACCAGGCCCAGCAAGGGCACAGGGCGTTTCACGGGAATCTCCTCATCGGTGGATAGGTGCTGCCCGGAACGGAATCCGGGAGGTCGTGGGGTCAGGCCGACACCGGCTGCGCGGCGGTCGGCGGGACGGCGGCATCGTCGGCCGGTTCCCGCCAGGACAGGCGCCTGCCGGACGCCGGGTCGAACAGGTGGATATCGTCCGGCTCCGGCTGCAGGCCGATCGAGTCACCGGGGCACACCCCGGACGGCCGGGACACGCGCACACTGATCGACTGCCGGGCCGCCTCGAGGTGGATCAACTCCTCGCTGCCGAGGTTCTCCACAGTGGTGACGGTGCCGTGGATCGCGGCGGCGCCCGGCACCGGCCGTAGCCGTTCCGGCCGGATACCGACCGTCACCGCGAGATCACCGTCGAATCCGCGGGTGTCGATGCCCAGATCGGCGTCTACGCCTGCGGTGACCACGTGCAGGCGGTCGCCGCGGGCGCGGACGGTGGCGGGGAACAGGTTCATCGGCGGGGCGCCGAGGAAACCGGCGACGAAGCTGGTGCGTGGCCGGTCGTACAGCTCGGTCGGGCTGCCCACCTGTTCGACTCGGCCGTTGTGCAGCAGCGCGATCCGGTCCGCCATCGTCATCGCCTCCACCTGATCGTGCGTCACGTACAGGAAGGTGGCGCCGAGGGTGCGGTGCAGCGAGATCAGTTCGGTGCGGGTGGCGCTGCGCAGTTTGGCGTCCAGGTTGGACAGCGGTTCGTCCATCAGGAACGCGCCCGGTTCGCGAACCATCGCCCGGGCCAGGGCCACCCGTTGCCGCTGGCCGCCGGACAGCGCGGCGGGGCGGCGCTGCAGCAGTTCGGTGAGCCCCAGCGTGGCCGCGACTTCGGCGACCCGGCTCGCGACGACCGACCGCGGAATCCGTCGCGCCCGCAACGGGAAGCCGATGTTCTTCGCGACGGTGAGGTGTGGATACAGCGCATAACTCTGGAACACCATCGCCAGATCGCGCTGCTGCGGCGGCTGCTCGGTGATGTCGGTGCCGCCGAGCAGGATCCGGCCGCCGGTGGGTGCCTCCAAGCCGGCGATCATCCGCAGCAGCGTGGACTTTCCGCATCCACTGGGCCCCAGCAGAACGAGGAATTCGCCGTCGGCGACCTCGAGATCGATCTCGTGGACCGCGGTGGTCTTGCCGAAGCGTTTGCCGACCCCGTCGATTCGCAGTTTTGCCATCGGTGCCCCTACGCTTCCGGCCCGAGGTCGTCGATCCAGGTCGCGACCCGCTGCCCGATCGCCGGTCCGTCCTGGACCCAGCCGAAGTGGTCGAGATGCTGCATCGGGGAGTCCGTGTCGGCGTGCCAGCGCGTCAGCCGAGCGTTCGGCATCCGGCCGGTCAGGAAGTCCACATTCGATTTCGGGCCGAGGACGTCCTCGGACAGGGAGATCACCAGCGTCGGTACGTCGAGTTCGCGCAGCAGGGTGTTGTAGCGGCGGGAGCTACCCTTCGGGCGGTAGTAGCTGGTGAGCGAATGCCACGACCAGTCACGCATCACCCCGCCGGGCATCGCGGCCGGAATCAGCACGCCGCCCGGCCAATACCCCTTCCACCGGGATACCAGGCCGATCCATTGGATGTGGCTGATCGCCTCGAACCAGCGGCGGGGGCCGAACGCCCACCAGAACACCGTGCCGGTACCGATCACGGCCACGCCGGCCACCCGGCCCGGGGTGGCGGCCGCGGTGTAGAGCAGTGCCAGCTGCCCGCCCAGACTGTGCCCGAACAGATACAGCGGAGCGTGCGGGAACCGCGCCCGTACTGCGTCGGTGATCATCGGCAGGTCGATCTCGAGCATCTCGCGGTAGCCGAAATCGGCGTGCTCGCCGAACGCCGGGGTCGCTTCGCCGTGTGCGCGCAGATCGGTGGTGGCGACCGACAGGCCCTGCGCGTGCAGGCCGCGGGCCACCGTGTAGTAGTGCTTGGCCTTCATCGCCATCGCGGGAATGATGAGCACCACCGGTGCGTCGGCGCGTTCGGCGGGCAGGAAGCGGACGGTGAAGCCGACACCGTCCTCGGTGGTGACGGTGGTCGCCTCCAAGTCCCGGAAGGCCGGCGTCTGCTCGGTGCCCGTCACTGCTCGCCCTCCGCGACGTCGAGATCGCAGACGGCGTCGAACACGAACTTCGCCACCAGCACACCGGCGTCGTCGAAGAGGACAGCCTTGGTGTTCAATTCGAAACGTCCGGCCTCGGTGGCGGCGAGAATCGGGTCGATCTCGTGTGGATCCACCGTCCCGATCGCCCGGATCCGCCCGGCGGCGGGCTTGCGGAACGACACGCTGCCGCCCCGCATGATCAGCAACTGCACCGCCGTGAGCCGGGGTGCCATCGCGCCGACGAATGCGGCCGCGCCGGCGATATCGGCCGCGGTGAACATCGCACCGGCGTGCACCGTGCCCCAGGGGTTGGCGACTCGGTCGTCCGCGGGGAGTTCGACGACCGCCCGGTCCGGGGAGATCTCGGTGATCCGGGTGCCGATGTGCCGGCCGAACGGCACGCTCCGCTCGGCGGCATTGCGCAGGTATTCGAAGTCGATGTTCTCGTTGTCGTGTTCGGGGTACGCCGCAGCGAACCCGGTGAGTTCACGAGTGGTCATGGAAATCCCTTCCGATTCAGTGGATGTTCCGCACCGCGCGGCGAGCGATCGACCAGCGCAGCACTTCCGACGGCCCCTCGTAGATGCGGAATGCGCGCGCCTCCACCAGGAAGCGGGCCACGAGGTGGTCCTCGCACACGCCCAGCCCGCCGTACAGCTGGACGGCACGGTCGATGACGCGCCAGACCGCCTCGGAGACGAAGGTCTTGGCGATCGCAGCGTGGTGCCGGGCCGGTCCCGAGGCCGGGCCGTGCTGATCGATGACGGCGGCGGTGTCCCGGATCAGGCTGCGGGCGGCTGCGAGGTCGATCTCGTTGTCGGCGACCAGCCCTTGGGCCAGGCCGTGCTCGGCGATCGGGACCCCGAACGACGTACGGCCGGCGATATGGGACATGGCGAGGTGATGTGCCCGCACGGCAAGTCCCAGCCAGTTCATGCAGAACACCAGCCGGGAAGGGGCCAGCCGGACCTGGGCCAGGGCGAGCCCTTGTCCGACCTCGCCCAGTACTGCCGAATCGGGAACCTCACAGGCCGTGAACTCGACTTCGCAGTGGCCGCCCGGCGCGCTGGTGTGGTCCAGGGTGGGCATCCGGGCTCCCACCCGGAGGCCGGGGTTGTCCTGGTCGACCAGGAACATCGTCGGGCCGTCGTCGGTGGTGGCGACACAGATGACGAACGCCGCGCCCTGGGCGCCGGTGGTGAAATGCTTGGCGCCGTCGATCACCCAGCCGGAATCGGTTTCGCGCGCGACCGTCCGCAGCATTCCCGGGTCGGAGCCGGCGCCCGGTGCCGGCTCGGTCATCGCGATCGCCGAGCGCACGTCGCCGGCGGCGAGAGGTGCCAGGTAGCGCTGTTGCTGCTCGGCGTTCGCGACGTGGGTGAGCAGGTGGATGTTGCCGTCGTCGGGGGCCCACGCATTCACGGCGAGGGGGCCGATGAGACTGGCGCCCGCGGCTTCGAGGACCTGGGCCTGTGCCACCGTGTCGAGCCCGAGACCTCCGTGTTCGGGGGCCGAGAGTGGACCGAACACCCCGGCCGCCTTGGCTTTCTGCTGCAGTTCGAGCCGTAGCTCATCGTCCATGGTCCGGCCGGCCACGATGATCTCCCGTTCGACCGGGAGGACGTGGTCGTCGATGAACCGGCCGGTCTGTTCCACCAGCTCCGCCACTGTCGTCATGGAAGTCAGTGTCGGGGCGCGCCGGGCGCACCGGCCGGGGCGATAGTCGACGTCGATTGCACGAATCGAGCCTCCGTTCCGGACGCGTGTGCGGGGCCTGCATGGTCAGGGTGGGGGCAGGAGTGCCGTGCTGAGGAGGGCCCTATGACCGAACTGCCGGTGCGGGTGAATGCCCGCCGAGATGTCGCCGAGGACGTGTTCTCTCTCGAACTGATCGCCGTCGACGGGGCGGACCTGCCCGCCTGGCAGCCGGGTGCGCATATCGACGTGGCGGTCGGGGTCGCCGGGACTCGGCAATATTCGCTGTGCGGCGACCCCGCCGATCGGTCCGGGTGGCGGATCGCCGTCCTGCACGAACCGGCCGGTCGGGGCGGATCCGCGCATCTGCACCGCACCGCGATGGTAGGGGAGACGCTGCAGGTATCAGCGCCACGGAACCATTTCGAGCTTCTTCCGGCCGCGGCGTACACCTTTGTCGCGGGCGGCATCGGGATCACACCGATCCTGCCGATGGTCGCGGCGGCCCGGGCCGCCGGTGCGCCGTGCTCGCTGCACTACGGTGGCCGCACTCGCCGGCGGATGGCCTTCGTCGACGACGTGCTCCGTATCGATCCCGGCGCCGCCATCACCCCGCAGGACGAAGCCGGGCTGCTGCAGATCGACGACATACTCGACAAAGCAGGCGATGGCGCCGTCTACTGCTGCGGCCCAGAACCGCTCCTGGACGCCGTCCACACCGCGGCCGGGCACCGCGGGCTGGAAGTCCGCATGGAACGGTTCGGTCCCCGGACGAGTTCCGTGAGCACGGCTGCCGACCGGGGCTTCGAGGTCCGGCTCGCGGCCAGCGGGCGGTCACTGCAGGTCGGTCCGGACCGGTCGATCGCCGAAGTGCTGGAATCGGCCGGGATCGACGTGATCACCTCGTGCCGGGAGGGAACCTGCGGTAGTTGCGAAACCACGGTTCTCGCCGGGGAGATCGACCACCGCGATTCCATTCTGACCGATGCGGAACGTGCGGCCGGTGACACGATGATGCTGTGTGTCTCTCGGGCCGTTTCCGAGACCGTCGTTCTGGACCTTTGACCCGACGCGGCTCGCGGCGGCGGAGCGGACGTGACGCACCAGCGGCCGGGGCTGCGCACCACGTCGTGCACAGACCCCGGCCGGGCAAGTGGTGGATCAGCCGAGGCTGAACGGCTGTCCCCACAGCGTCACCGCAGTGACGCCGAAGTCACCGCGGACATCCACGACGACGAACGCGCGCGCCTGCGCGTAACCGCCGCACCCGTTGACCGCGATCGTGGTGTCGTTCCACCTGACGCTGCCCGAACCGCCCTTGAACGAGTTCCGGGGGCTGTGCGCCTCCTCGCCGTAGGCGTTGGGGCCCTCGCGGTCCAGGATCATCTGCCGCGCGGTCTGGCCGGGGCCGAGAGTGAGGTTGCCGTTGGCGCCGGCGCCGGCCGAGGTCTTCTGGCCGTCCCAGCTCGAGCTGCCCTTCACATTGCCGCCGCCGGCGGCGCCGCTGATGTTCACCTGGCAGCCGACGAGATATCCGGGAGCAATCCGGGTCTTCACACCCTCGACGCCCGGACCGGCCAGGTCCACCTGCGCGCTGCCGGTGACCCAGGCGTTGCGATGCAGCGGCGTGGCACCCATGGACGGGCTGATCGTGGCCGATTCGCCGACCAGCCGCACCGTCAACTCGGTGCCGTTCGGCAGCGTCTTCTTCAGTTCCCCGCCGGGCAGCGGGACGAACGTGTCGGCGTTCGCGGCGCCGGCGGACAGCACGCCGACCGCTACTGCAGCCGCGGCGCCGACTCCGGCCAGGCGCGTCGAGATCTTACGGTTGAACATATCGAATGAACCCCTCTGGGAAGTCGAGTCTCGTCGACGGAATTCGAGAATGGTGCAGATGGTGAAATTCGTCAGCCGATGCTGAACGGCTGTCCGTACAATGTGGTCTTCGAGTAGTGGTCACCGATGATTTCGAGATTCGTGTACGAACGCGCCTGGGCGTAGCCCGCGCAGCCCTGGATCTCCATCTCGATATCCTGGTAGTCGATCGAGTAGACACCGGGCTTTTCGATATCGACCTTTTCCACCGCGACCCACTTCACTTCACCGGGGCCGAGCTTCAGCCCGATCGAGCCACCGGCGTCCACGCCGGCGGTGCTGACCCCGGCGGAGGCGCCGGCGGAGATCGCGTTGTCGGCGATGCTCACCTGGCAGCCGATGATGTAGCCGTGGTTGACCTGTGACGCACCGTGCGTCGACGAGTTGTTGCTGCCGTCGCGGCCGCTCGGCCCACGGTGCTTGGCCGCGTCACCGTCCGGAGTGGCGGTGACATCGGCGACGACCGAACCGGATACCCACACCACCCGGCCGGCGCCGTTGGCCGCCAGCGACGGGGACACCAGCGCGCTCTCGCCGGTGCGGGTGATCGTGCCGCCCGGTCCCGCCTTGTGGCCGTCCGGCAGCGGTACGAACACATCGGCATTCGCTGCCCCGGCACAGAACAGTCCACCGGCCAGGGCGGCAGCGATGGCCACGGTGCCCGCCCGAACGTCGAAACGCGCACGCGCGCCGCGATACTCCCTCATGGAATTCCTCACTTCTGCGTCGTATTCCGGTGCTCACGCCGGAACAACGTTCCGGCGCCGCACCGATTACGCCGTCAGTGTCGGAATGTTCGGACCGTCCGGTCCGAGTCAATAGAGGACGTCGATCGACCGAGTTGCGCGAATGCCACCGGGTCGCCGACGACCTGCACTGTGGCTCACCATTTCTCCGATCTGCACCCTTCGCCCGGGAGGCGGCGGGTGTCGCGGTCAGCGGTTCGCCGGCCGCACCACCGTGTACCCCGCGGTCGCCAGAACCTCGGCCGCGTCTTCGAAGCGCGGCTCGGGCACCAGAACCAGATCGGCATGCGCCGTCGACGCCACGAACAGGGAAATGTCCGCCTCGGTGAGCGGCCCGACGATGGCCGACAGATCGCCGCGACGGTCCGGCCGGCCGCTGGGGGAACCGGCACCGTACAACCCGATCCAGCGGTCGGTGTCCGCCCACGGCGGCACCTCCCGCACCACCGTGAGTCCTTCCGGGGCGCGGACCAGCGCGATCCACTCGTCGTCCTCCGGGAAGGTGGCGTTCGGCAGGTGGTCCACGGTGAACTGTGCGGGGACGACGTGCAGGCGGGCGGTGGCGGGCATCCGCTCATGGTAGGGGGCGTTCGCCGATACGAGGCGGCGGCGGGCACCGGCGCGGGTCCTGGGCACAATGTGCGCTTCGCCGGCGCCGAGCCGATTGATTCGGCACCATCCGCCTCGTTCGAGGCCCAGTTCGTTGCGCTCCGCGCTCCGCTGCGGCGTACAGTGCTACGGCGCAGCTACGAGTGGGAGGCGTCATCCGACCTCCGGAAGCACAGATCGAGTCGGTCCGGTGGCGACCGGTGGGTTGCTCGAGTCGCGCGGCGGCGGAACTCGGAGTTGCCCAGTCGACGGCTGCGGGCTGGTCCACATCGTGGTTGCCGGCGATCTGGGCGCGGTCGACGGATGGACGCGGGCGGGCGTCGGTCACTCGGGAATCGAAGTCGTCGAAGGCGAGTCCGAGTTCGGCGCCGTACCGACAGGGCCGCCCGGCGCGGAGTGTTCTCGGCTGGGCGGCCCTGTGTCTGGTGCGGGTCAGGCGTTCATCGGCCGCACATTCCGCAGCTGCAGCCCTGTCCGTTCAGCATCATCATCTGGCAGTCGATCCACCGTTGCAGGTCGGCGAGCGCGTCCATGGGTTCACCCTTCCGTAGGAAATACTAAATGACTTAGTAGATGATACACGCTGGTGTGGGTCGCTTCGTAGTGCCCGACGGGTGTTTCATCGGGCGGTCCACGGCTCGGTGAGCAGGTCGGCGTGCAACTGCTGGCGGATCTGCAGGGCGAGCAGAACGGCGATGACGAAGGCGTAGGTGAGCCGGCGTGGCAGGTGTGGGGTGAACCATCGGCCGGTGGTCCATCCGATCGCGGCGCGCACGGCCGCGGCGCAGGTACCGAGCAGGAGGAATGGCGCCATCGGGTTGTAGTGCCAGGCTTCGCCGAGCCTGCCGTGCATCGTCAGGTACCAGGATCGGGTTCCGCCGCAGAACGGGTCCATGATGCCGAGGTGATGCAGCGGCGGGTGCAGATCGACCGTCGGGACGCCGAGCAGGGCGAGCGGGATCGCGACGACGATCGCGGTGAGCGCGAGGGTGGTCCACATTCCGTAGATGTCGTGGGTCTCGGTGCTGAGGAGTGTCCGGCGCGGTGAACGGGGTGGGGTTTGCACTGGAGCTCCGATAGCGGTGTCGTGGTCGGCAGGACTGTGTCGGTGACGAATTCGGCCCGCGGCCATCCGATACGACCGCCACGGTGCGCGTGTGCGGCCGCGGCAGATGCCGAAGAGGCTGCGACGGCCGCCGCCGGGTGATCGGATGTCGGTCGATTTCATCGGCGGCAACCCCGGATTCGGCGCAGGCTGCTTGCGACAATCGAACGGTGCCGTCCGGTGCCCGGTCAGCGGTCCGGTGCCGGTAGTGGTTGTGCGCCGCGGTCGGTGAGCATGCCGGTCATGGCAGTGATCTCGGCGGACTGTGCATCGAGCATCCGGGCGGCGAGATTGCGGACCTCACCGATCGTCGCATCGTCGATCGCGGCCCGCATCATCGGGCCGCCACCCTGGTGGTGGCGGATCATCAACTGCAGGAACCGGATATCCATATCCCGGCCGGACAGGCTGCGAAGCTCGGCTACCTCGCCGGGGGTGGCCATGCCGGGCATCGCACGACCTTCGGCGATGTGGCGGCCGTGGTCGTGGCCGGGCATCCATTCCATCGGTGTGCCGCCGGTCTCGGTGGGCTGCGACCAGAGCCCGAGCCAGCCCTGCATGCGGCCGATCTGGTCGGACTGGCCGATCTCGATATCGCCGGCCAACTGCCGGACGATCGGGTCGTCGCTGTGGTCGCGTGCCCAGCTGGCCAGGGTTACCGCCTGCCGGTGATGCACCGTCATATCCTGGGCGAATCCGATGTCGGCTGCGTTCGGTTCCGGATCGGTTTCGGTCCCGGGGGAGAGCAGCAGTCCGGCGGCGGCGCCGAGGAGCAGTGCGGCGATCAACGCCCCGGCGAGCAGAACTCCGGTGAGTCGTTGTGGGCGCACGGTGTCGGTCGGGTCGGGTTCGGTGGTCGGAGCTGTACCCGGCATGGCCGTCATCGGTTCGGCCGTTCCATCGGCCGGCTCTCGAGGTCGCTGGCGTCCATCGGAACGGCGTCCGGTCCCGGCGGGCTGGGGTCGAACGGAGGCGGATTGTCGGGGTCGAACCGGCCGGGGCCGAGGGGAGCGCAGGTCGCACCGACCTCGGGGTGGGTGAACCGATTGATGCGCAGTGCCCGGATGAACTGGTCGATGCGCTCGTCCTCGGCGTCGTCGAGCTTCAGCTGGTGCCCCCACGACTGCAGCGAAATCGGACTGTCCATGGTCGGCACGGCCGACATGAGCATGTAGTCGGTGCCCTCGACCCGGGCGCGCAACGAGTCGAGACCTGCATCGGTGACTTCGTCCGGGTGGTAGGTGATCCACACTGCACCGTGTTCCAGGGAGTGGACCGCATTCTCCACCCGGATCGGCTCGGAGTACACCACGCCGTCGCAGGCGGCCCAGGACGCATCGTGCGGTCCGCCGTACGGTGGCATGCCCTCGTAGGCGACTCGTCGGCCCGGTTCGATGTGGTTCGCCCCCGGTGAATCGACGGTGACGACGCCCGGTATCTGCAGCGAAGGGTCCTCATTGCTCGAACTCGGTACGAAGGGCGCCAGCGCCGCATCACGTTCCCGCTGGTCGGCCATCCGCAGGTAGGCGTAGCCGAACACTGCTGCGGCGAAGAGCGCCACGGCTGCCACCGCACTGATCAGACCCCACGGGCGGGACCGGTCGATGCCGGTGACCGCTGCTCGCGGCGAGGCGCCGCCTCGTTGTCTCTTGTTCATGAACACTCCCGTGTCGCCACCGGTGTAAAACTAAAGTCCTACGTACATTAGTAGATAAGCCCGGGTGTATCCACCGGAAGGTGCCGGGCTGGATACACTGCAGGTGTTGTCGTCGAACCGGGTGAGGTCAGGAGCCCTATGCGTAGCTTCGGTGAGCTGGAAGCCGCGATCATGGAAGTGATCTGGGGTTCTGCCGATGCGGTGACCGTGCGCCAGGTGGTGGACGCGCTGCGGGAAGCCCGGGATCCGGCGTACACCACGGTGCAGACCGTGATGGATATCCTGCGCAACAAGGGCTGGCTGGAGCGGGAGAAGGACGGCCGCGCCTACCGGTACCGGGCGACGGCGACCCGGGAGGAGTACGCCGCGCGGCTCATCGGTGACGTGCTGGCCGAGACGGGGGACCGGGCGGGTGTGCTGGCGAAGTTCGTCACCGAACTCGATGCCGACGAGGCCGAAGAGCTGCGCGCCGCCCTCGCCGATGTCAAAGCGAAGCGAGCCGGGACGTGATTGCGGCGCTCGGACTGTTCGGGTATGCGGCGCTGGCGCTGGTCGCCGGCCCGCGGCTGCTGGTCCGGATGCGGTGGATGTCCCGGGCGCCTCGGATCGGGATCGCGGTCTGGTTCGCCTGGCCGGCTTCCGTGCTGCTGGCGGTGATCCTCGGCGGCCTGGCCCTCGTCGTTCCGGTGTCGTTCGTGAGCCGCGGCCTCGGCGGTCTGCTGGACGCCTGTGCTGTTGCCTTGCAGGCGTTCTACGCAGCTCCCGGCGGCGCAGTGACCGCGGGTGCCGGCGTCCTGATCGCCGCTGGAGTCCTGGTACGGCTCGGCTACAGTGCCGCCGGTGTTCTCTACACCACGCGCCGGGACCGACGAGCTCACCATGATGCGCTCGCCGTGATCGGCCGGCCGCATCCGCCGACCGGCAGTGTCCTGATCGACGACCCCCGGCCGACGGCCTACTGCGTCCCCGGCAGTCCGCATCGAATCGTTCTCACCTCGGCGACCCTTGCCGCCCTCGACGATGCCCAGCTCGCCATGGTGCTCGCACACGAGCACGCTCATCTGAGCGGACGGCACCACGTGCTGCTGATGGCTGCCGACATCTTCCGGCGAGCCTTCCCGTTCCCGGCGCTGCAGATCGCCCACCGGGAGATCGGCCGGCTGGTGGAGATGCTTGCCGACGACGCCGCCGGACACGACGATGCCGACCGGCTCGGCCTCGCCGAAGCGCTCCTTGCGCTCGCGGTCCGCCCACGGTCGGCCGCCGGTGTCGCGCTGGGTGCGGCCGACACCTGTGTCGGCGCCCGGGTGCGGCGGCTGCTGGCTCCCCGTCGCCCTCTCGGCCGGTCGTCCTACGGCGCCGTGATGGCGGCAGTGGCTGCCGCGATCATCCTTCCCGCCCTGGTGGCCGGGCAGCCGACTCTGGCTGCGCTGGGTTTTGCATCCTGCCCGGACACGGCCCTCATGGCCGCCGACCTCGCCGACTGTGCGGATGTGCAGTCGGCGGTACATCAATCGCACGGCATGGCAGATCTCGCTGAGTGTGTCGACTGATCGGTTTCGATTCCGGGAACCAACTGCACCGCAGCGGCGCCTGGGTGGATCTCGCGGGGTCTGTTCGCGCCCGGCGTCCACGCCGGGCGGAACTCGCACGGTCGGCGGCTGGATCGTGACGCTGTCCCGTGTCCTGGGACGATGATGCCGACTGCATCGGCTACCCCATCATCGGTCCACCCATGACCAGCATCATCACCACCATTGCTGCAATCACAAGCAGCACTGCAGCGGCGATTCCGCCGACGATCAGCCAGGGTCCGAGGTCACGACGTGCCGGCACGGGCGGGGCGGCGGGAACGGGGAGGTCGTCGGTGAGTGCGGTGAGGTCGCCGACAGTGCGCGCCCGGTCGGCTGTCGCCGACCGTTCGGCGAATTCGTCCAGTGTCAATCGGCCGGTGCCCACCTGCTCCTGCAACAGGGCCTGCACCTTTTCGCGATCCGCATCGGAGGCCCGCATCGACGGGTCCATCGGAATCACCTCCGACTCCAAACTACGCCGTGACCGCGACAGGTTCGATCGTCGAGATCGAACTGCCGGGCAGTGAGTCCGAATCCGCACCGTCGCTGTCACGCCGAGGGTGCGCTGGCCCCGCAGGGATCAGGAGGCGTGGTATGGGCCGGTCAGGTTGCGAGTGCAGGTTGCGAGCAGTGCGGCAAGGCGGTCGACGTCGTCGTGGGCGAGTCCGGCTGTCATACGTTGTTCTATTTCGAGCACGACGCGGTCGGCTCGATCCAGTCGGGCACGGCCGCTGTCGGTGAGGGTGACCGGCAGGGTCCGGCCGGTGGACGGACGCGTGGCGACCGATGCCAGCTCCCTTGCCGTGAGGCCGGTGAGGACGTCGCGCAGCGACTGGCGGGTGACGAACGTTCGGCGGGCCAGTTCTGCGGCGGAGGCGCCGGGGGCGTCGGCCAGGGCTCGCAACACTGCGTATTGGGCGAGGGAGAGGTCCAGTTCTCGGAGTTCTTCCTCGGCGCAGTGTCGGAAGGCCTGATCCACCTGTTTGATCAGGTATCCGATGCGGAGCTCGACATCCCCTTGACTCATGACAGGAACCTTACACATACTGCATATGTAAGGAACCTGACATGGAGGAATCGTGACTGGCACAACGATCACCGCCGGGGCCCCGGTCGCCACACTGATCAACGTTTTCACCGTCCGGCCGGAGCGGCAGCGCGAGCTGGTCGACCTGCTGGTGGGCGCTACCGAGGACGTGATGCAGCACCTGCCCGGATTCGTTGCCGCGAATATCCATGCCGGTGTAGACGGCACTCGGGTGGTCAACTATGCCCAATGGGAATCGGTGGACGCATTCCGCGCCATGCTCGAAAACCCTGGTGCACGAGTCCATATGCGTGGTGCTGCCGCCATCGCGGACTCGATCGACCCGCAGCTCTACGCCGTGGACTCCGTGCATCACCGATGAACCGCACGGGTGCTCCGTGTCGAGGGCGCAACCTTTCCGCGCCGCCCGGCATACCGCACTCGTTCGGGTCGGATCGCCCGGTTCGAGTGAGGTATGCCGTGGTCGCGTCCTAATTCCGTTCGACCGTCGTGGTCTGCAGTCTCTCGGCGAACGTCCGGGCTGATGCGAGGTCGTCGGCGGTGGGGCGGCCCTTGTGGAGGCCGCCGACGATGCGGAGGGGTAGCCAGGTGTCGAATCCACGGCAGTCGAAGGCGTCGACTACCTGGAAGCCTTTGCCCTCGAGCGTGCGCGTGAGGCCCTTCACGTATCGGCGGAACGGTGGTTCGGGGAAACCGCTGGTCCGGAAGACGAAGGCTCGGCCGTGCGGTCCTGCGGGCAGCTCGGCGACGAAGCGGCGCAGTTCGGGGTGGAAGTTCATATTGTAGATGCCGGAGCCGAAGCCGACGAGATCGTAGCCGGTGAGCTCCGCAGGGTCGAGGTCATCGGGGTCGAGCACCCGGGCTCCGAGGACTTCGCTCATGGTCTCGGCGACGCGCCGGGTATTGCCGTGCGACACAGACTTGCACACGATGAGAGTCTTCACGGGATCATCCTTCCGCTCGATGGCCGGGATTTTCCTCGTAGACACCGGCCATCGAGACTCCGTGACACCCGGCGACTGTGCTCTGCATCACTCGACACCGGCGTGTGGCGCGGAGCCGATGTCGAGGGTCCGCACCGCATCGATGGCCTGCAGTTTGTCGGGATTCCGGATCGCGTACAGGCCGGTGATGCGGTCCGCGGTCGATTCGATCACCAGCACGTTGTCCAATTCGCCGTCGGCGGTCCGGGCGACCAGCGCCGGTTGCGCATTGAAGCTGCCGAATTCGAAGGTGGCCCCGGCCATCGCGTTCCGGGTGAGTCCGATGAGGAACCGGGCGACCGGCTGGGCGCCCACGATCGGCCGGCGCGCAGCGCTGACCCGCCCGCCACCGTCGGAGATCTGAACGACGTCGGGAGCGAGCACGTCCAGCAGGGCGTCGATATCTCCCGTTTCGGCGGCGGCCAGGAATCGCCCGATCACCGCGCGGCTGGTCGCGGCGTCGGTGCGGAACCGGCGCCGACGGGCTGTGACGTGGGTGCGGGCCCGATGGGCGATCTGCCGGACGGCGGTGTCGGTCTTGCCGATCATGTCCGCGATCTCGCGGTGGCTGTAGCCGAACACCTCCGCCAGAACGAAAACGGCCCGCTCGGTCGGATTGAGGGTTTCCAGCACGAGCAGCATGGCCATCGACACCGATTCGGCGAGTAGCACGTCCTGCTCGGCGTCGGGTGCGGTGCGGATCGGTTCGGGCAGCCAGGTGCCGATGTAGTTCTCCCGGCGCCGCCGGGTCGTCCGGAGGTGATTGATCGCCTGCCGGGTGACAATCTGCACCAGATATGCGCGAGGGTGGGTGACGTCCTTCGCCGCACGCCAGCGCAGGTAGCTGTCCTGCAGGACGTCCTCGGCATCGGTGGCGCTACCCAGGATCTCGTAGGCGATCGTGAACAGCAGCGGCCGGAATGTGTCGAAAGGGTCGGGTGCGGTCATCGGGCCATCCCGGCGAAGCTCATCCACCGATCCTGCCCGGCGACGGTCGCCGGACGCAATCGGCCGGATCGGCCGATCCGGCGGGCAGCGGACGGGGCACAACTTTGCGGCCCCGCGAAGCCGATGTCCCGTTCCCGGTGGTCGGGGACCCGCAGCGCGGGCTCTACGAGGAGTTCGGGGTGGTGTCGAGGTTCCGGTCCACCGCCAATCCCGAAGTGGGGGTGGCCGCTACGCGCGGCGTGATCCGCCGGCGCAGCATCGGCGGCCCACGGGAGTTGATACGAGATCCGGTCCGTCAGTCGGTGCACCAGCGCTTTCGAGCTGGTCGAGTCTACGTCGTTCCTCGGTGCACGGCGGCATTTCATGACCGTCGCAGTCATGTGGCAGCGGGTTGACGTCTGCTGATCAGGCACACCCTGCGCCCGGAGGGACTTCAGGTGTTGCCCGGCGTGTCGGGGCCCGGTGTTGCCGGTGCGGTGTCAGGATGGCCGGGTTCGACCCGGTAGACCACGGCAACCAGGTTGGCCCTCGGCTCGGGAGTTGGTCGGTATGTTCACGCTGCTCGCGCTTGCGATGTGCCTGGCGGCCTTCCAGGCGGTGTTCAAGGGCGCCCGGGGACTCACGGTGTTGCTCACCGTTGCTGCGGTCGCGTTCGTGCTGGCCATGTTCCTTGCCCACGTCGAGCACATCCTCGACCTGCCGCACCTGTGAGGTTGTCATGTCGGAGTCGGCTACGGTCCGCAACGATACGCACCGCCTCGGCTACTACGGCACGCTGCTGGTCCCGCTGGCCTACTGCGCGGTCCTGCTGTCGTCCTTGGTGATCCAGTTCACCGGCGAACTGCCCTGCGAGCTGTGCCTGATGCAGCGGGTGAGCATGCTGCTGGTCTGCTGTGGGCCGATCTTCATCCTCCGCCGAGCCCGCGACGGCGACGTCGAGCTGCGCGATTTCACCCGCGGCTGGGGTGTTTCGCTGATCGCTGCAACGGTCGGCGGGCTGATCTCACTGCATCAGCTGATCCTGAACAACAACCCGCCGGTGCTGCCCGGCGGCGGTTTCGGTCCCGCAATCTTCGGGCTGCACACCTACACCTGGGCGCTGATCACCTTCGTCGCGGTGGTCATCTGGTCCGCGATCAATATGATCTGGGCCGACCGGCTGGTCCCGCGGGGCGCCGACTACGGCGGTGCCGCGACCACCGTCGCCGCCCTGTACCTGGTCATCGTCGTGACGGTGACCGTGCTGACCTTCCTGCAGGGCGGCTTCCACGCCGACTTCCACACCTACCGCTACCAATTGCTCTACGACTTGGGAATTCGCTGATCCGGCACCGGCCGTGGACGTTCGGCCGCTCAGCCCGGGGAGGTGGGGGCGGACACATCCACCGCGCGGGCAGCGAGGTCACGAACGAAACGGGCGATATCGTCCGGTTTCTCCTCCGCCATGAAGTGGCCGGCATCGATGGCCTCGTACGTCAGATCCGGGGCCCACGCACGCCAGCGGGCCGAGGCGTCGAAACCCAGTCGGCTGCCCCAGTCCTGGGAGACGACGCCGACCGGCATGAGCAGGGTCCGGCCCGCTGTGCGGTCGGCACGGTCCATCGCCAGGTCGACGCCTGCGGTGGCGCGGTAGTCGGCGACGATCGAGTCGACGGCGGCGATCGAGCTGTCGATGTAGTGCTGCCGCACCTCGGGGGTGAAGGTCGTACCGTCCGTGTCCCAGGCGTCGAGAAAAGAGGCGAAGAACTCGTCGGCGACGGCCCGGATCATCTTCTCCGGCAAGCCCGCCGGCTGCGCCATCAGATAGAGGTGCCAGGCCACCTTGGCATCGACGCCGCGGAGCACGTTCCAGGTGTCGAGCGTCGGCAGTACATCCAGGATTCCGAGGAACCGGACGCGATCCGGATGGTCGAGACCGGCGCGCACGCCGACGAGCGCGCCGCGGTCGTGGCCGACGATGCCGAAGCGGTCGTGACCGAGTGCCTGTGTGATCGCGACGATATCGGCCGCCATGGTTCGTTTCGCGTAGGTGGTGTCGTCGCGCTCCGCAGGTTTGTCGCTCGCGCCGTAGCCGCGCAGGTCGGGAACGATCACGGTGTGTTCGGTGGCCAGCTGCTGCGCTACCGAATGCCACATGTAGTGCGTCTGCGGGAAACCGTGGAGCAGTACGATCGCCGGGCCGCTGCCGCCGACGGCGACCTGCAGGTCGACCGAATCGTGGCCGGGCAGCTTCCGGTAGCGGAAGCCGTCGATGGTGGGCGTGGTCATGGGTGTCCTTCGCTGGTCGTTGCCGGTGCCGGATGGCCGGAGAAGATCCCCGCGGGAAGAGCGGCAGATCGCCGGGAGGTGTCGCGTAGGGCGGGGATGATGATCGTGTCCACGAGCGCGGCGAGGTAGGCCGGGTCGGTGCTGAGCCCGTTGAGCCGGCGCAGTAGCAGGGTCGCGCCCGCGACCTCCTCGAACGGGAACGGGTCGACGTCGGCGGGCAATTCGCCCCGCCGGACGGCCGCATCGATCACCGAGGCGGGCAGTCTGGCCCCGGTCGGGCCGGTGGCTCGTTCGATGTCGTCACACAGGTCGGGGTTTTCCAGTCCGGCCTGTAGCAGCAGGAGCGCGGTGCGCCCGTCCGTCGAGTGCATGGTGGCGACCAGACGCTCGCAGAGGGCGAGCAGGTCGCCACGCAGACTGCCGGTGTCGATCTCGTCCGGCTCGTCCCGGCGCGCGGGTCCCGCCTTCACTGCTGCCACCACCATGTCCCGGCGAGACTTCCACCGCCGGTACAGCGTCGGCTTGGAGGCGCCCGCTCGCCGCGCCACTTCCTCGAAGGTGACTCCTTCGTAGCCGCGCTCTGCCAACAGCCTCGCTACCACCGTCAGGATCTCGGCCTCGCGTTCGGCATCGCGCGGCCGGCCCCCGCGTGTCGGTGGTCGGCCCTGAGGGTTGCTCTGTAATCGAATTGGATACGACACGTTTCGTATCGTAACAAGGGGTCGTTGCGTGTCGCGGCAGGAGGTGGGTGAATCGGCCTGCCGGCGGTCCTGCTGTCTATTCCGGCAGCAGGACCTTCTTACGCTGGTTGGCGTTGAAGCGTGCCTTTTTCTGGCGATTCCCGCAGGTGTTCATCTCGCACCATTTGCGAGTCCGGCTCTGGCTGGTGTCGAAGAACGCGGCACGGCAGGTCGGTGATGCGCACAGGGACATGCGGCCGTCCCGTTCACCCGAGATGATGTCGACCGCGTCGGCGGCGATCACGCTCAGGGCATCGGTCACGGAGGCGCACGGGCCCAGGTGCCACCGGCGGTTCCCCTCGGGGGACAGGACTGCGGCGGCTCGTCCTCGAACGCTCGAGTCGTTGATGGTTCGCACGGCGGATTCGGGCAGTGCTTCGCCGAGTGCTGTCGCCGTTGCCGCGGCGTGAATCGATTCCCTGAGCTCGCGGGCGAGTTCGAGTTCATCGGCGGTGCACGTCGCTACGGCCAAGCCGTTCACGGCCAGCCAATCGAGTAGTCGTTCCGGCGTCGGTATGCGCTCTACGGCGTCACCACATCGCTCCGTCAACGTCGCCGTGAAGCTGGTTGCCAGCACATTGCCGAGGCGAAATCCGGGTGGCTGAGCGGGCATGGAACCACCTTAGCAGGTTGCGCCCTGCCGTCCGGCGCGGTAGAACCGTCTTAGCCGGTTCTAGATCGATTGTTGCCGGCTCCGCGATGAGCAGGAGGTCCGATGTCTCACTCGGCCAGTGCTGTGCATGCATTCGAAACCCGCGCAACCGACGCCGACCTCGACGAACTACGCGCCCGGCTGACCGCGGCGCGGCTGCCGGAACCCGAGACCGTTCAGCGCCCGGCACCCGATCCGCGCCGATGGGACCAGGGTGTTCCGCTGACCGACCTCACCGATGTCGTGAACTACTGGCGCACCGGATACGACTGGCGGTCGTTCGAAAAGCGCCTCGATCGGCTCGGGCAGTTCCGCACGACCATCGACGGACTGGGAATCCACTTCCTGCACCGTCGATCCGGGCGTGCGGATGCCACGCCCCTGATCCTCACGCACGGCTGGCCGGGCAGTATCGTCGAGTTCGTCGACGTCGTGGACGAACTGGCGGATCCGGAAGATTCCGCCGCGCCTGCGTTTCACGTCGTGGTGCCGTCGCTGCCCGGCTTCGGCTACAGCGACAGACCCGCCACCACCGGGTGGGGAACCGAGAAGGTCGCGGCTGCCTGGGTCGCGCTGATGGACCGGCTCGGCTACTCCGAATTCCTGGCCCACGGCGGTGACTGGGGCGGGAACATCACCACGGTCCTGGGCGGCCGGTTCCCGGATCGGGTTCTCGGCATCCACTCGCACTTCGCCGAGGCACCGCCCGAAGCGACCACGGAGGGTTTGACCGTGATCGAACGCCGCTGGGCCGAGGACACCCGGGACTTCTGGCAGCACCGTGCTGCCTACGCGAAGCAGCAGGCGACCCGCCCGCAGACCATCGGCTACTCGCTCGTCGACTCACCGGTCGGCCTGCTCGCCTGGATCCTGGACAAATTCGCCGAATGGTCCGACACCGAAGACAGCCCGTTCGAGGCGATCCCGATGGATCGCATCCTCGACAACGTGACCCTGTATTGGCTGACCCGAACCGGCGCCTCCGCGGCCCGCATCTACTACGAAAGCCACAACTCCCTGGACCCCGGACTGCGGGTCGACGTCCCCGCCGCGATCACCATGTATCCGCGCGATATCGAGAAATGCCCACGCCCCTGGGCGGAGCAGCGATACCGGCAACTCGTGCGATGGAACGCACCCCCCGTCGGCGGACACTTCCCGTCGCTGGAGGTACCCGGGTATTTCGTCGAGGACTTGCGCGCGGGGCTGGCAGCTGTCCTGGCCGCAGCATGAGGTGATGCCGGTGGGGAGAGCCGGACGTAGAAGCTCACCAGGTTGATCGACCGGCACGGGGGATCACGCTGGGGACGGGCGATGACGGCCGGAAATCGCGGCCCGCACGCACTGGGCATCCTTGTCGGGGTCGTGCGAGAGATCGACTTCGACCAGGCTGGATTCGTAGTACCGGAGAACCGGAAATGCCCATGCGCAGTAAGTCCGAAACCGTGCGCGGTTGACGGCCTCGTCGGCGTAGGGGTGTCGCCTCGCCAGCGCAGCGGCTGGAAATCTCAGGGACACGACGACATCGAGCGGCGCGGACCGCTTCATGAGGAAGGCCGTCAGGCGCCGTGCTCGGTCGACAGTCGTGGGGTAGTCGGCCAGCACGAAGCCTGCGTGGTCCGTGTCGAGCCGATGCTCGACGAGATCGGCAACCAGGCCCTCGGGTAACTCGAGCCCGGAGTCGAGGAAATGCCGGATCCGTGCGGATACCGGAGCGTTCGACATCAGGGCACGTCGGACCAGAGATCGAGGGGCGACTACCGGTACGGCAAGTTCGGCGCCGATCCGTGCGCCGAGATCGGTTGTCGAGACGAAGGTCGGTGGACCGAAGATCGCCAGCCGCATCCAGGTAACCTTCCTGATCCGGTGATCGCCGGTGCCGCCGGTAGATTCGGCTGTGGAGCGGGAATGACACGGATCGCCGCGTTCCGACAGCATACGGGGACGCTAGGTGATGCTTGACCATTGCTCAGCGAAGGGCCACGTTCCGGCTCGGCGCGAGCCGCTAGAAGGCGGGCGGCTACGGTCGAGTTGCTGACCGGGTGTCGCCGGTTGCCTGGCTCTTGCGACCGATCGCAGCTCGTCGGAATGGCGTCGGCGCGATGTGCCGATCCGCGTGGTGGGCGAGGCCGGCGTCCTCCGGGCTGGACAGCGGTCGCGTCGATGGTGTTACGATCGATCGTGATGATGACTCATTCCGATCAAAGATTGGGGGTCCTGTTCGTGCGCGGTGAGTGCTGATGAGCACTTCGACGACGAACGGGAATTCTTCCCACCTGTCCTTCTGGCCGCGGGTACGCGAATATGCGGTACCGGGCGGCATGATCGAAACCGCAACTGTTCGGCGGTGCGCCGGTGATTGGGTGGGGGCTTGTGCCGCTGCGGGTTTCGATGTCGATGTCGACCTGGCATCCCTGGCCCGAACGCACGGGCGTGAGCTCGCCGATCGAGTGCGTGACGACCTGCGGCATATGGCTCCCGACCTGGTGCGGTGGCATCTACCGCGGGTGGGGCCGGACGGGTTGTTGCGGCCGGGGCTGACCGTTGCCTTGGCGCGCTACGACCCGGGCGGTCGCGGCGCCGGTCCGGTGTATCTCGTGGTGCGGACCGCTCCGGTGTGGGCGGATGCCGGGCAGCGGATCGTGCTGGCGTTGTGGGACCGGTCCCGTGCCGGGCCCCATCCGCATCCGCATCCACGCCCCGACCGGCGGTTCCGCTTCGACCTGCACCGGCACCTCTGGGACGTGCGTCGTACGCACGAGCTGCGGATGCGCTGCGGCGCCGATGATCACGCAGACAGTCGATGTTTCGGAGAAGGCTCCCGAACAGATGCGGGCAACCGAGTGTCCGGCCCGGACCGTGCCGCCGCGGAGGTGAATCCGCGGTTGCGGGAGCGGATTCCGCCAGGGTGCGCGATCGGCCGGTGGGCGGCCGAGATGCAGATCCTGCTGAACGCCGACGGGCGGACCGGTCCGGTCCGGGTTCGGTTCGGCGCACGCCATCAGATGGTGCTGGCACCGGGCTCCACGGCTCGCGCTCCGGGCGACCTGCGCGTGGTCCCGGACTTCCCGCAGAACCGGGTGTCCGCGCTGCCGGTGCTGCCCGATGCCGCCACGTGGGTGTCCCCCGATCTGGAACTGCTTCGCGCCGGGGCGATCTCCGCCGACCGGCTGCACCCCCTGGTCGCGGCCGCCCTGGCCCCGGGCCGGGCGCCGGTCGCGCCCTCCGGATCCACAACCGCTCCCGGCGACCCGCATCTGGTGGAGTGCCGGGGTGAGCGGCATCGGATCGGCCTGGTCGACGGGGTGCTCACCGCGCTCGACCACGATCCGGCCGAGATCCGCCGGGAAGAGCTCCTGTTCGCACTGACCGGGCGACCACTGCCGTGCCTGCAGATCATCGACCGCGCACACCGGCAACCCGACTGCCTGGCCGGGGTGCGGGAACGGCTGAACCACGGCGATATCGACGGTGCACTGACAGTAGTCGAAGGATTGCTCGGGCCACGTGCGGTGCTCCGCGACGGGCCGCTGCGTGACGAACTGGAAGCCTTCGCGCAGCGACAACTCACCTACGCGGAGTACCGCGCCGGCCGGACCGGATCCGGTCCCTACTGTCCACGATCCCGCAGCCGCGACCAGCGGGCGCATCCGCGCCACGCCAGCAGTCGCTGACCCGCGACTTTCTTCTCCTCGGCCGCACCGCGCGGCCCCCGACTGCTACCCGAGGTGATCTTCACATGTCTGTCGACCACTCCTGCATCATCGACCTGCCACCGCGTGCGGTCTCCCAACTCGACGCCGCCGGCGAACTGCTGACCCTGCTCGGCGAAACGACCACCGAACCGCGCCCCGACACCCAGCTGGAAGCACTGACGCTGGCCGTGGCGGCCGACCTGCCGGTCCTGCTGTGGGGCGAACCGGGCATCGGCAAGACCGCCGCCCTCACCCAGCTGGCCGAATCCCTGGACCTGCCGCTGACCACGGTGATCGCCAG
The DNA here is from genome assembly GCF_056627695.1 of Nocardia sp. KT25-26. Lineage (NCBI taxonomy): Bacteria > Bacillati > Actinomycetota > Actinomycetes > Mycobacteriales > Nocardiaceae > Nocardia > Nocardia sp. KT25-26. The sequence continues at coordinate 3,145,004 of NZ_CM152813.1, forward strand.
CGTCCACGAACCGTCGGACTTCTCCGGCCTGCCGATCGTCGGCGACGACCCGGCCGAACAGGGTGTCCCGATGGCCCCACCGGATTGGGCGGTACGCCTGGTGCGGGCCGGTCGCGGCCTGCTGTTCCTGGACGAATTGTCCACGGCGCCACCGGCCGTGCAGGCCGCCCTGCTCCGGGTGGTCCTGGAACGCCGGATCGGCGCCCTGCATCTGCCGCCCGGAGTCCGAATCGTGGCGGCGGCCAACCCCCGCTCGTCGGCGGCCGGCGGCTGGGAATTGAGCCCGCCGCTGGCCAATCGGTTCGTGCACCTGCACTGGACCCACGACCACCAAGTGGTCGTGCGCGGCCTGGGCGGCACCTGGCCGCGGCCCAGCCTGCCCCGGCTCGATCCGGAAAAGTTCACCGAAGCAGTGGGATTCGCCCGGCGCGCGGTCTGTGAACTGCTCGCCGCCCGGCCTGCGCTCGTGCATCAGCTGCCGAGCAACGAGACCCGGCGTGGCGGGGCCTGGCCGTCGCCGCGCAGCTGGGAGATGACCGTGCGGCTGATCGCTTTCGCCACCGCGGCCGGTTCGTCCGCAGACGCGCTGTCCCTGCTGGTCCGGGGCGCGGTGGGGGAGGGGCCGGGCTTCGAACTGCTCACCTGCATCGATCGCATGGACCTCCCGGACCCCGAGGTCCTGCTCCGCGACCCCGAGGCTGCGCAACTGCCCGAGCGGGGCGACCTCCGCCAAGCCGCCCTCGACGCCGTGGTGGCCGCCGTCCGGCGGGAACCCACCTCCGCGCGCTGGGACGCCGCCTGGGCGCTGCTGGTCGCCGCGCTCGAGACCGGCGCCCCGGATCTGGTGGTCGTACCGGCCACCACCCTCGCCACCCTGCGCCGGCAGGATTGGCAGGTCCCGGCCGCGATCGAACGGCTCGCGGGTGTGGTGACGGTCTCGCAGGAAGCCGACCGCGCCGCAGTCCGCGCCGGCGAGCAGGCGCGCCGATGAACGGCCCGGAGCCGGACTTCGAGAAGCTCTACGCGGCCCGACTGCAGGCGGTCCGGGCCCGCCCCTATCTGGCGACCGCACTCCATGCCCTGCGGCTGGTCGCCTCGGAACAGGTGCCGACCATGAGCGTCGACCGGTACTGGCGATGCTATGTGTCGCCGGCCTTCGTCGCCGCCCGGCCGGTGGAGGAGCTGGCCTCGATACTCGTGCACGAGGTGTCGCATCTGCTGCGGGACCATCACCGCCGCAGCGACCGATTCGCCCGGGAACACGGCCTGAGCGGTCCGGCCGAACGGCTCCGGATGAACATCGCCGCCGATGCCGAGATCAACGACGATGCGTTCGGTGACGGGCTGGTCGAGCCCGGCGGGGCGGTCACGCCGGAGAAACTGGGCCTCGATGCGGGTGAGCTGATGGAGGACTATCTGCGCCGGTTCCGGCTCGGGCAGTGCACCGCGGACTGGGCGTGGCTGGACTGCGGCAGCGGAGCCGACGGACTGGACCGACCGTGGGAGCTGGGCCCCGAGGACGCCGACGGCCTGAGCGATGCCGAGTGTGCCGCGGTGCGGTTCCGGGTGGCGCAGGGCATCGTCGGCCGGCCCGGCCGGGCGCCGGGGAGCTGGCGGCGCTGGGCGGAGGAGGCGCTGCACCCGCCGCAACCGTGGCGGGAACTGCTGGGCACGGCAATCCGCGCCGCGGCCGCCGGCGTCGGCGAGGACTACACGTACGGCCGGCCCGCCAGGCGGTCGGCCGGGGTACCCGGGGTGGTGTTGCCGAGCCTGCGGCACACCCCGCCGCGGGTGTCGGTGGTGATCGATACTTCGGGCTCGGTCAGCGACGCCGAGCTGGGCAGCGCGCTGCTGGAAGTCGCCGCCATCACCCGGGCCGTGGGTGGTCGCCGCGACCTGGTCACCGTGCTGTCCTGCGATGCCGCGGCGCGGATCGCGGAACCGCTGTGCCGGGCCGAGCAGCTCACCCTGATCGGCGGTGGTGGAACCGATCTGCGCGCCGGTATCGGCCGCGCCCAGCGTTGCGAACCGCGCCCGGACGTCCTCGTCGTGCTGACCGACGGCCAGACCCGATGGCCGGCATGCCGTCCGGCGTGCCGGACGGTTGTCGGGTTGTTCCGCCGCCCGATCACCTGGAGCGAGCACGATCCGCACTATGTGCCGGACCGGCCACCGGATTGGGCGCGGGTGGTGCACATCGGGACGTCGGCCTGAGCGGCGGCCGCCGTCCATCGGGGGTCGTGCCGGGAATCTTCTCGGCGGATTGCGGATTCGGCGACGATGCGGCCGGCGGCTCGGTAGCGTCCGGTAACACGTGCATCGGGACGACCTGTTCGGGTGCGACCTACGGGAGGTCGGGCCCGTCGTCGCCGGAAGCGCCTGCGATTGCCGGCGGCGCGACGGTGCTGTGCCGGACCGACGCGAGTGTGGTGGGTCTCGTTCCGCCGACCGGATGACGAGCTAATCTTGAACGTGTAAAGTCTTTGACTGTGTCTAGTAAACCTGATTTCGAGCAGATGTTGCGGCGGGCTGCGCTGCGGGTCACGGCGCAACGGCTCGGTGTGCTGCGGGTGGTGCACGAACACCCGCATTCGGAGACGGAGGCGATCCTCGGGTGGGTCCGCGAGGAGGTCGGCGCCGTCTCTCATCAGGCCGTCTACGACGCGCTCCGGGTGCTGACCGGCGCCGGTCTGTTGCGGCGGATCCAGCCCATGGGGTCGGTCGCCCGATACGAGACCCGGGTCGGGGACAACCACCACCACCTCGTCTGCCGCGGCTGCGGCGTGGTGGTGGACGTGGACTGCGCGGTCGGCGCAGCACCCTGTCTCGAGTCCGCCGACAACCACGGTTTCGTCGTCGACGAAGCCGAGGTCATCTACTGGGGCCGCTGCCCCGCCTGTTCTGCAGAACCGGCCACTGCGCCGGCCGACCGAACGCCGACCGAATGAACCCAGCCCCTCGCTCGACCCCCGAAAGGACCGACGTGTCTCAGGAAAACCCGCACGACCACACCGCCGCCGCTGCCGAGAGCGGCTGTCCCGTCACCGGCCACCGTCGCCGGCCCGTCCAGGGCGGCGGCAACCACGAATGGTGGCCCAACCAGCTGAACCTGAAGATCCTGGCGAAGAACCCGATCGAGGGCAACCCCCTGGACCCCGGCTTCGACTACGCCGCGGCCTTCGCCACCCTGGATCTGCCGGCGGTCAAGCGCGACATCGCCGACATCCTGACCACCTCCCAGGACTGGTGGCCCGCCGATTTCGGCAACTACGGGCCGCTGATGATCCGGATGGCCTGGCACAGTGCGGGCACCTACCGCATCCACGACGGCCGCGGTGGCGCCGGCAGCGGTCAGCAGCGTTTCGCCCCGCTGAACAGCTGGCCGGACAACGGCAACCTCGACAAGGCCCGGCGCCTGCTGTGGCCGATCAAGCAGAAGTACGGCCAGGCGATCTCCTGGGCCGACCTGTTCATCCTGGCCGGTAACGTCGCCCTCGAATCGATGGGTTTCGAGACCTTCGGGTTCGCCGGTGGCCGGCAGGACGTCTGGGAACCGGAGGAGGACGTCTACTGGGGTCCCGAAGCCGAATGGCTCGGTGGCGACCAGCGTTACAGCGGTGAACGGGACCTGGAGAACCCGCTGGGTGCGGTGCAGATGGGCCTGATCTACGTCAATCCGGAAGGTCCGAACGGTGAACCGGACCCGATCAAGGCCGCGGTCGACATCAAGGAGACCTTCGGCCGGATGGCGATGAACCACGAGGAGACGGTCGCCCTGATCGCCGGCGGCCACACCTTCGGAAAGACACACGGCGCCGGTGATGCCGGGCTGGTCGGTGCGGAACCGGAGGCGGGCGCCCTCGAACAGCAGGGTCTCGGCTGGAAGAGCACCCACGGCTCCGGAAAGGGTGCCGACGCGATCACCAGCGGCCTCGAAGTCACCTGGACCACCCAGCCGACCCGGTGGACCAACGACTTCTTCGAGATCTTGTTCGGCTACGAATGGGAACTCACCGAAAGCCCCGCGGGTGCGCACCAGTGGGTGGCGAAGGACGCCGAGGCGATCATCCCGGACGCCTTCGACTCGTCGAAGAAGCGGCTGCCGATGATGCTGACCACCGACCTGTCGCTGCGCTTCGACCCCGAATTCGAGGTGATCTCGCGCCGCTTCAAGGACAACCCGGCCGAGTTCGCCGACGCGTTCGCCCGGGCCTGGTTCAAGCTCACCCACCGCGATATGGGCCCGGTGTCGCGTTACCTCGGCCCCGAGGTACCCACCGAGCAGTTGCTGTGGCAGGACCCCATTCCGGCCGTCGACCACGACCTCGTGGACGCCGACGACATCGCCGGGCTGAAGAGCCGGATCCTGGCGACCGGGGTGCCGCCCGCACAGCTGATCAAGGCGGCCTGGGCTGCGGCCTCCTCCTTCCGCGGCAGCGACAAGCGCGGTGGTGCCAACGGTGGCCGGCTCCGTCTGCAGCCGCAACTCGGCTGGGAGGTCAACGAACCGGACGAGCTGATCGAGGTCATCCGCGCCCTGGAGGGAGTGCAGGCCGAGTTCGCTGCGACCCAGGACAGCACCAAGTCGGTGTCGTTCGCCGACCTGGTGGTGCTCGGCGGCGTCGCCGCCGTCGAACAGGCCGCGGCGAACGCCGGTGTCGAGATCACCGTGCCGTTCACGCCCGGCCGCACCGATGCCACCCAGGAGTGGACCGACACCGAATCGTTCGCCGCGCTGGAGCCGCAGGCCGACGGCTTCCGCAACTACCTGGGCAAGGCATCCCAGTTGCCGGCCGAATTCCTGCTGGTCGACAAGGCGAACCTGCTGACGCTGACCGCCCCGGAGATGACCGTGCTGGTCGGCGGGCTGCGGGTACTCGACGCCAACTACCGGCAATCGCCGCTGGGTGTGCTCACCGACAACCCGGGGTCGCTGACGAACGACTTCTTCGTCAATCTGCTGGACATGGGCGTGACCTGGGCGCCGTCCCCGGCGGACGACGGCACCTACGTCGGCACCGAGGCGGCCTCCGGCTCGGTGAAGTGGACCGGTAGCCGCGTCGACCTGCTGTTCGGGTCGAACTCGGTGCTGCGCTCGCTCGCCGAGGTGTACGCCACCCGCGACGCCAAGGAGAAGTTCGTGCGTGACTTCGTCGCGGCCTGGGACAAGGTCATGAACCTGGATCGGTTCGACATCGCCTGATCGCTGTGGTGGTCCCGCAGGCCCGCTCGTATCTGCGGGACCACCACCGTCCGGCCCCGGGTGCAGTGGGGTGCCGCGTCTGCCGGACAGACGGCGATCGGCGGCGTAGCTTCGAGTGGTCGACTGGCAACGGGTCCGTCGCGCCGGACCCGTTCGAACGGGAGGGCACCCCACGTGATCACACGGATCGAACTGCCGACGTCCGAAGGATCGATCGACGCGGCACTGGCGGCCCCGGAGACCGACGGCCCGTGGCCCGGGGTCGTGGTGCTGCACGATGCACTCGGGCTGGGCAGCGACCTGGAACGAAATGTCGAACTGCTCGCGGCCGGCGGGTATCTCGCGATCGCGCCGAACCTCTTCTCCCGCGGACGTGTTCGATGCATCCCGAGCGTCGTCGGCGAACTGCTGTCCAACAAGCGGGACGGTCGAGCCGTCCGGGACATTCACGCCGCGCGTGACCGGCTGCGGGCCGACGAGCGATGCACCGGGCGGGTCGCCGTGCTGGGATTCTGCATGGGCGGGGGCTTCGCGCTGCTCGTGGCGCCCGAAGGCTTCGACGCCGCGGCCCCGTTCTACCCGTCCGGTCGCGGCAACTACGCCGAAATCCTCCGCGGGAGTTGCCCCGTCGTCGCCAGTTACGGGCAGCTCGACCCGGTGAACCTCGGCCGCGGCCCCGAACTGGAACGGGTCCTGACCGAGTACGGAATCGATCACGACGTGAAGACCTACCCCGGTGCCGGCCACGCCTTCGCCAACCGCCTGGCCGTGGAGCCCGTGCTGCGGGTCACCGGCCTCGGATACGACGAGGCAGCGACCCGCGATGCCTGGCAGCGCATCCTCGAGTTCTTCGACGTCCACCTCCGATCCCGCGGATGAGCGGGGCCGGTGGAGATAGCGTGGCCGACCGGCACGTGGCCGCCGCCCCTCCGGCGAAGACCCGGCCCGACGCGTCCGCGGGATGCCGTCGGTCCGATCGGGAACTGCGGTTCCGGCTCGGCCGGTAGGCACAGCGTCGCGACTCGGCTGTGCGGCGGTTCCGGCCCACAATCGTCGTGCCGGCGCACCCGGCGGATCGAACGGACCTCACGTGGCCGTGTCCACCGGGACCGTCTCCGGTAATCCGAACCGGTGCGGCAGGTCGTCGTCGAGAAACCAGGTCACCGCACCGATTCGATCGTCGCGCAGGGTGAGCACCAGCAAGCCGGCGGGTCGGGCGAGTTCGCTGCCCGGTTCGGTGAGGTAGCAGCCGTGGGCGGGCTGGGCGTTGGCGCGTGTCGGGACCAGCCGGAAGCGGCGGTCGTCGCGCCAATGGGTGAACACGGCCAGGAAATCCGCGATCGCCGTGGCCCCGAGATATTCGTGCGGTGCCGGGGGCATGGCCAGCCAGGCGTCGTCGGTGAGCAATGTGACGATGCCGTCGATATCGCCGGCGGTGAATGCCTCGGCGAAACGCCGGGACAGGTGCCGTTCGGTCGGTGAATCCGGCAGCGGGATGCGGTCGGGGTCCAGCCGGTGGTGCTGCCGGTCCATGGTTCGCCGGGCCCGTTGCAGCATCCCCTTGATCGCGTTGGTTCCGGTCCCCAGCATGGCAGCGACCTCGGCGGTGGAGAAACCGAGTACGTCCCGCAGGACCAGGGTCGCCGCCTGGCGGGGTGGCAGGTGCTGCAGACCTGCCACGAATGCCAGCTCGATGGCCTCACGGGCATGGTAGCGGGCCTCGGGGCCGGGGGAGTCGTCGCGGATCCGTTCCGACAGCCGGTCCGGATACGGCTGTAGCCAGGTCGTTTCGGTGCGGCGGCTCGGTGCGGGTGGGTCGAACGGCGGCTCCGGTTCGGCGGGCCGCCGCCGTCGCGCGTCCCGCAGTGCGTTGAGACACCGATTGGTGGCGATCCGGTACAGCCAGGCCCGCAGTGAGGCCCGGCCGGCATAGGAGTCCAGGCCGCGCCAGGCCGCGACGAGTGTCTCCTGCAGCATGTCCTCGGCATCGGTGAACGAGCCCAGAATGCGGTAGCAATGCACCTGGAGTTCGTGCCGGTGCGGATCGGTGAGCTCCCGAAATGCCTGCTCATCGCCCGCCCGGGCCCGGTCCAGCACGTCCTGACGCACTGCCGCATCCTCTCATGCCCGCTCGGGCGGGTGAATCGGTTCGATGCGGCGCGTTCCGTTCGGCTGCCGTGCGGTGTCTCGACAAAGAGGTACAACTACGCGAACGAGGTGGAATCGGAAAATGAACGTGGCACGATCCCGAAACGAGAACCCGGACCCGGCCGCCGCGGTGGCGCTCGACGACCTGGCGCAGATCCTGCAAGCGGTGGGTGAGATCGTCGGTGGGGTGGGTCCCGGCCAGTGGTCGGCGCCGACCCCGTGCCCGGAATGGAACGCCCGGCAGCTGGTAGAGCACATGGTCCTGGGAAACCGCCTGTTCACCGGCATCCTGCGCGGTAGGGTACGGGTCACGCCCGACGCGCTGAACCCCGGGACCGGCGCCCTGCTCGGCGACGATCCCGCCGGTACCTACTCGAGCTCGACGGCGGCATTGCTCGCAGCATTCGATCGGCCGGGCATTGCGGCGGCGACCTTCGAGGTACCTGCGGGGGTGGTTCCCGGCCTCGCCGTGATCCATCTGCGCGCCGTCGAGGAACTCGTACACGGCTGGGACCTCGCGTGCGCTACCGGTCAGGTGTTCCGCTTCCCCGACGCGATCGTCGAACGGGAGATCGACTTCAGCAGGGCGAAGCTGCGTGACATCCCGCCGGACCGGATGCCGTTCGATCCGCCGCAACCGGCCGGCAGCGGAGCAACCGCCCTGGAGCAGCTCGTCGCGCTGCTGGGACGTCGGGTCGATGGACAGCACCGGCCCGCCGGTGGTCACGGCGTCGGGGAGACGTAACCGGCGGCGGGACGGGTCCACGGCCAGGTCAGCAACGCCCAGGCACCGATGAGCAGGATTGCGACGGTGCCCAGGTACCAGGGCCAGGGCCCCAGCACATCGAGCAGCGACGGCGTGGCGGGCTTGCGGTTGACGAAACCGTAATTGGTGCCGGCCACGGAGTTGAACACGAAGGTGACCGCTACCCACGCTGTCGTTGCCGCGACGGTGAACCGGTAGCTGCGCCAGTCCGGTCGCATACCCACACCCCAGGTCAGATAGATCGCCGCCCAGACGACCAGCAGATGAATCGCCCAGAACGCCAGGAACCGGTGATCGGGAAAGTCGGGACTCTCCAGCGCGGGTGAGATGAGCGCCTGGGTACTCAACGTCAGGCACCAGTAGTAGGTCAGCGCATACGCCCACGGCCGCTGCGACCACAGTGCGTATCCCGCGGCGAGGGTGGCCAGATCGGTCAGGCGCAGCGGTACCGACCGTTCGACGGTCGGCGGGAACATCGTCGAAAGATAGATGACCAGGTACAAGCCGAGTGTCACCGCCCCGAGAACCCGGCCGAAGACACTCGGGCCGCTCCGATCCGCCTCGTGCCGCCCGATCAGGACGACCGCGACGGCCCCGGCCACGAACACGCCCAGCACGATCCAGTGCGAGGCGCCGTACGCGGTGAAATCCTTCGCCATCGATGGCTCCACACGCTCACCCTAGCGGCGCCGCCCGTACCACCGCCGCAGCCGAATGCTCCGTCCGGAGTTCGCCTCGATCGTGCTATCCCGGGGTCCTTCGGCTGCGGCGGTGGGCTCTCAGGGAACCAGGCGGTCGGCGACGATTTCGGTGCCGTCGGTACCGATTTCGGCGTAGCCGGATTCGAGGATGTCGTTGGTGGCCAGGCGGCCCTCGACGTCGACCCGGAGGAAATGCGTCGGGCTGGTCCGGTCCGGGGCCATCAGCCGGATCCCGGACCAGGCGTGCGCCGAGTACGCCTGGTCGAGGGCGTCTTCCCGGCTCGTCATGAAGTCGGCCAATGGTGCGGCATGGACCTCGGCGAGGGGGATCACGTAGTCCTCGAGGTCGAACTGGGACGCATCGCCGGCGACGCGCAGTTCCAGGGGAATCGGCTCGGAGAACTCGCCGGTGTCGACATCGAGGCCGGTTTCCAGGAGCTTCCTCGGGTCGTCCGGATTCTGGTATTCGATGCTGCACGTGGTCAGCTCGCCCGGGGGTGGCGGGTCACCGATGACGACCGGGGTGTTGTCGAGATCGGCGGGCACGCTGAACGAGGATTGGATCTCGTGCGCCTTCGTCTCCGGACCGAGGTGCTCGATGATTGCGCGGAAGCACACGTCGGGGCCGTCGGCGAGCGTGGGCACCGGCACGCCGGCGGCCTCCGGGGTGGTGCCGGTGGTCGGTGCCCCCTCGGGGGCAGGCTGCGCGCCTGCCGAATCGTCGTCACCGGAACCGCAGCCGCCGAGGACGAGCGGCAGCGTTGCGGCCACGACGAGGCCGGTATGTCGGAGGTGCATGCGGGTAACTCCATCGTTGCAGGGCGTGGACGCGGTGATCGTAACCGGACCGAACCGAACATTTCGGACGCAGGGTTCGGCGGCCGGATCGCCGGTGGTCCGCCGTCAGAAGTCCCGGGAGAACACCGGTATCTGGTGTCCGAGGACGAAGGCGGCAACGATGACGGCTGCCGTCGTCCCGATCAGTGCGATATCGGCCCGTCCGATCCGCAGATACGCCAGCCGGATCTCCCGGCCGAGGGAACTCTCCCCGGCGAAGGTGAAACCGCGGGTTTCGAGGGCTTCGACGGTGGTGCGGGTACGTTTGGCGGTGTTGAGCATCATCGGATAGAAGCTCTGCACCAGGGTCACCGCCATGTGCCGGAGCGAGCGCCAGGCCAGGAAGCCGCGCCGGCCGGGCGGGGCCGACCGCAGCCGGTATCCGTCGACGATGGTGTGGAACTCGTCCATGAGCACCGGCAGCATCCGATACCCGTAGCTCACCCCGAAGCTGAGCAGTGGCGGTGCGTGCATGGCGATCAAGGCATCGGACAGCTTCTCCGGGTCGAGGGATACGAAGGCCGCCATGCTGGCCAGCGAGATGATCCCGAGTTTGAGGGTCAGCGTCAGCAGGGACATGATCGTGTTGAGGTCGCCGTCGAACAGCCAGGCGGCGGCGAAAAGATACACGCTCTCCATCACCAGGCCGAAGGTGAACAGGCCCAGTACCAATGGGCCGACCCGGCTCAACAGGACCGTCACCGCGGTCACTGCGAACAGGATCACCAGGGTCGAGATGTTGTGGGTCAGCCACGGCACCACGGCGAAGACCAGGTACCAGCACACCACCACCCGCGGATCCATCCGGGACAGCAGTCCGCCTCTGGTGGCGTACGCGGTGCGCAGCAGTTCCAGCTTCACCCATTCGACCGACAGGATGTCGCGTTGCTTTCGGGTCACGGGATCACTCCGATGCGAGGCGGGGCGGGACAGGCGGCGACGAGTTCGGCTACCGACAGCGGCGGCGGGTGGATGCCCAATTCCCGGCCCAGTACGCTGATCTGCGGCGGTACGAGGTTCACTGCCGCGGTGAGTTCCGGAGAGTCGAACAGCTCCGCGGGAGTGGTGTCGGCGATGAGGTGCCCACCGTCGAGGACCAGCACCCGGGTGGCCCATTCGGCGACCAGATGCATGTCGTGGGTCGCCACCACCACGCAGCGGATGTGTTCGGCCAGGGCATCCAGCATGGCGATGACATCGCGACGGGTGCCGATGTCGAGGCTCGAGGTCGGTTCGTCGAGCAGCAGCAGGGCAGGGGTCATGGCCAGGCCGATGCCGAGGGTCACCCGCCGCTGCTGGCCGCCGGACAAGGTGCGGCCGTCCCGGTCGGCGAACTCCGTCAGCCGAAGCTGTTGCAATACCCGGTCCACCAGTTCGGTGGTGCCCGGCCGCTTGCGCTGCGCGGGGAACATGGCGATCTCCTGCCGCACCGAATCCTTCAGGAACATCTGCTCCGGATGCTGATACAGGTAGCAGACGTGCTCGGCGAGTGCCGCAGGCCGCGCCCGGCGGGTGTCGATGCCGTCGACCTCGACGGTGCCCGATCGGGGCACGACGATCCCGGTGAGCAGCCGCAGCAGCGTCGACTTCCCGGCCCCGTTCGAACCGACCACCGCAATACGTTCCCGTTCTCTCAGGGTCAGGTGCACATCGTCGAGAACGGTCGATACCCGCCCGTGCACATCACGGTAGCCGTGGGTGACGGAGCTGAGCCGTGCGACCGGGACGGTCGGCGAAGCTACCGTACTGTCCAGCCGTAGGCCACCACCCGGGAGCGCAGTCCGGGGCGCTGAACGGGAAGAACCGGACATGGCGCGGGGGCCGGTCGTCGCCGATGAGTCGATCGTGGGATCCGGTGGGGGAGTCGCTGTGGTGCGGTCGAACGTGGGGACCGTATCGATGGCGGTAGCTGCCCGGCCGCCGGACGTTTCCGGGTGCGGTGCTCGCCCGGCGGCGACCAGTGCCTGCCGGGCTTCTGCGACGGTGAGTGGCACCGATGCCGCCGGCGCCAGCCGGGTGACGGCGTCGATGATCTGCGGTGCCGGAATGCCGTGTTCGGCGAGTTCGTTCGTGCGCGCCAACGCTTCCCGAACCGGCAGCTGCCAGCGTGGTGCGCCGTCGGCCATGAGAACCACGCTCCGTGCATAGCGGGCGATGAACTCGGCATGGTGCTCGATCACGACGATGGTGGTGCCGCGCTCGGCATTGATCCGGGCCAGCATCCGGTACGTTTCCTCGGCGCGCGCCGGGTCGAGTTCAGCGACCGGCTCGTCCACCACGATCACCGCCGGATCCATCGCGAGCACCCCGGCCAGTGCGGTCAGATGCTGCTGACCGCCGGACAGTTCCCACACGTACCGCGCGGCCAGGTGATCGATACCGAGCAGGCTCATCGCGTTCTCGGTGCGGTTCCGGTAGTCACGCAGCCCGAAGTTGATCGGCCCGAAGGCGATGTCGTCGCGCACCGTGGGCCGGACCAGCTGGTTGCCGAAATCCTGGTACACGTAGCCGACCCGGTGGGACAATGCCGCCACCGAAGTGTCCAGGGTGTTCAGCCCGTCCACGGTGACCGTTCCGGAGAAGTCGCCGGACCAGAAATGCGGGATCAGCCCGTTGAATGCCTTGCACAGGGTGGTCTTCCCGGAGCCGTTGCTGCCGATGACCGCGACGAAATCACCACGCTCGATACACAGGTCGACATCGTGCAGGCTGTCGGTGTCGGCGCCCGGGTATCGGAACGACAGCCCCTCGACCCGAATGACCTCCGTGGTCATCGGTCGTCCTCCGCATCGGAGGCCGCGCGGCCTTCCCGGGCGACGGCGCGGGCCGCGATCACGATGCCGACGAACACGATCGCCACCGCGGCGACGCTGATCCACAGGAACCCGGGGCCGTAGCGATCGAGGAAATCCGGTTCCCAGACACCGAACTTCACGTCGGCGGCCTCGAGCAGTGCGAACACTGCCGAACCCAGCATCAGGAAGATGCCCAGGCCGATGAAGGCGGCGCTGGGGCGGGCGGCGCCGGCGAGCGGGGTCTGCGGGTCGCGGGGCCGCATCCCCATCAGGGGTTCGATCTTGCCGTGCAGCCGTGGTGCCAGGTAGGCGGCGGGAAGGGCGCCGAACAGGATGCCGCTGATCACGAAGTCCGAGGCGAACGCGAAACCTTCCAGCAGCAGAATGGATTCGGGCAAGCCGTCGACGTACTCGGCGTCCTCCACGCCGACCCACACCTTGGTGATGTCGACCATGCCGCCGATGCCCTTGTCGATCAGCACCGCCACCATGGCGGCCACGGCGACCTGCCACCTGCGGCGCGGATCGCGCACTAGCGAGCCGGCGACGTACAGGCCGAATGCGAGCTGCAGGTACCCCTCGATCTCGCCGATTCCGGAGAAGTCGCCCATCAGCAGATCCACGAAGACGATCTCACCGAGCGGTGCACCCAGTGCGGCGTAGAGCGGGTTGAACAGGCAGACCATCACCACCGGCACGAAGGCCAGATAGGACACCGACAGTTCGACGGGGCCGACGGTGAACTCGGGCAGGACCTCGGTGACGATGTTGGCCAGGCCGAACATCGTCATGGACAGGACGAAGACCATCAGCTTCTGCGCCGAGGTCAGGTCGTTGGGGCGGGGCAGGGTGGTCGTGCTCATGACGAACTTTCTTCAGCAGGGTCGAGCGGACGTGGCGGGAGTCAGGGGATTTCGAAGGCGGCGCGCAGCGCCGCGTGGACAGCGGTCATCGAGTCGGTGAGCAGATCGGGCCGGTCGGCCGTCAGGCCGGCGGTGAGCGCCGCCGGGTCGGTGGCGCCGCCGCGGACGATCACCGCGGTGCCGACACCGGCGGCCCGGGCTGCCGCGACATCGCGCCAGGGTTTGTCACCGACGAACCAGCAGTCGGCGGGGTCGATACCCAGCGCCCGGGTCGCGGCGAGTACCGGAGCGGGATCGGGTTTGCGGTAGCCGACTTCGTCGGAGTACGCGAAAGCGCCGATCAGGTCTCCGACGCCGGCGTCATCGAGGCGGCGGCGGCCGCTGCGCCCGCAGATCGTGTTGGACACGATGGCCACCGGCAATCCCGTGTCCCGGCACCAGTGCAGGAGTTCGCGGACGCCGTCGCGCAATCGGCAGTCACTCTTGGCCCGGGCGTAACCGAAGGTCAACTCGGTCGCCTCGGCCAGTAGCCACGGCGCCGCCGATGCGGGTAGTTCCGGCGCGACGAATTCGCCCCAGAAGCGGTGCGGGGTCACCTCGGGGAAGCGTCCCTGTGGGTGTGGCTCCTTCTTCGACGCCTGATAGGACCCGCGTGCCCGGTCGAGAGCGGTGCGCATGTGCTCGTCGCCGACCTCGTGGCCTGCGGCGCGCAGCCGGGCGGCAACCGTGTCGGCGAAGGTGCGGATCGCCTGTGGCGTCTTCTGCGAGGAGGTGAGAACGCCACCCTGGTCGAGCAGCAGTGCCCGGGGCCGACGGCGCCGGACGCCTGGGCTGCCGGGAACCGATGCCGGCTCGGTCCGCATGCCGGAGGCGGCCGGTTCCGGGGCTTCGGTGGCCGGATGTGCAGCGGTGAGCAGGTCCAGCAGCCCCTCCGGGGTGTCCAGGATTGCGTCCGGACGGTCGCTGACCGGGAAGGGCGGCGAGTCGGTGTGCTTGCTCCGGGTGAGCAGCACGGCGCCGACTCCGGCGCGCCGGCCCGATTGCACGTCGCGGTCCTGTGTGTCGCCGACATACCAGCAATGCTGTGGCGTCGTCGCCAATGCAGCTGCGGCCCGGGCGATCATGTCCGGATGCGGTTTGCGGATACCGGCCTCGTCGGAGTACAGCTGCACATCGACGAGATCGGCCAAGCCGAATTCCCGCAGCAGCGTCCGGTGCGCGAGTCCGGAGTGTGCGTTGCTGACGATGCCCACCCCGATGCCGAGTTCGCGGGCCCCGCGCAGCAATTCCGGGATGCCGGGCCGGACCAGGTGGTCGTTCATGAGCGGGTTGATCGCCGCCATCAACCGCACCGCATCACCGGCGGCGGTCGCGCGGATCGGTTCCGGCTGGTCGGCGAGCAGGAAGTCCTCCCACAGTGCGCGATGGGTGAGCTCGCGGGGAGCGTGGGTGCGGCTCATGGCGTGCTTCCAGTGCTTCAGGGCGATCAGGCCCGCGGCGACCGAGGTGTGCAGCGAGGCCGGGCCGGGCCGATGCCCGGCGCGACCGAGCTCGGCGTGCAGCAGGGCGGCCACCTCGGCGATCCCGTCCTCGCGTTTGCGCGTTTCGAAGACGACCCCGCCGAAGTCCAGCAGCAGTGCCTCGGGCCGCTGGGTCAGCGCGGCGGGCACGTCGTCGAGGACGGTGCCGGTGTGGGGCGGGGCCGAGGTCATGTGATGTCGCTCCTGGGTAGCCGATGCTGGGACGCGACCAGCTTGGGGCGGGGAACTGAACGGTGACCGCTGACTCGGTGGACAGCCGGTGAACCCGGCTGGAACGTTCCAGTCACGGTCGTAAGGTTCCGGACCCCGCCGCGAGACACAGCGGAAGGGGCCCGCAAAGATGGGTGTATGAGTACGCACCGATCGCGGCGCCCCACGATCGTCGATGTCGCGGCCGCCGCCGGGGTATCGAAATCCCTCGTCTCGCTGGCGCTGCGCGGGGACCAAGGCGTCAGCGACGCGACCCGCGACCGGATCCGGCGGGTCGCCGCCGATCTCGGGTACCGGTCCAATGCCCTGGCCCGGGCCCTGGTGCAGGGGCGTACCGGCCAGATCGGGGTGATCGTCACCGATCTGCGCAACCCTTATCACACCAAGGTCGCCCTGGGTGTCGAGACGGCGGCCGAGACCGCGAATCTGCGCACCGTCCTCGGTAACGGCCGCCGGGACCCGCAGCGGCTGGCCGACCATGTCAACGCCATGCTCGGCATGCACGTCGAGGGCATCATCGTCAGTTCCCGGATCGACCCCGCCGCGCTGGCCGCGGCCGCCCGTGAAGTGCCGATGGTGGTGGTCGGCCGGCCGGAGACCATGCCCTCCGGAGTGGATTCGGTGGCCAATGCCGACGAGGCGGGCCTCGGGATGGCCGTCGACCACCTGACAGCGCTGGGGCATCGGCGGATCGCTTTCGTCACGGCCTCGGACCGCCCCGCTGCCCGCGCCCGCCGGCGCGGATACGAGGCCGCCATGGGGCGTGCCGGCCTGGCGCATCGCGATGTGCGGACGATCGGCGACGACGCCGAACGCACCGGAATCATTGATGCCCTCCTGCGTGACGACGTCACCGCAGTCGTCGCCAACAACGACCTGCTGGCCATCGACATTCTGGACCGCGCCCACGATCTGGGCGTCGACGTACCGGGTGAGCTGTCCGTGGTCGGCTACGACAACACCGAACTGTCCGCTCGGGTGCGGCCCCGCCTCACCACGGTCGATCAATGCGGGCCCACCCTCGGCGAAACCGCCGTCGCTCTGCTCACCGAACGAATCGGCGGCCGCACCATCGATCGGCACGAGGTGATCGCGCCGCGCCTCGAAGTGCGCGCCTCCACTGCGGGACCCGCCGGCCCGTCGGCGGCCACGGTCGGCGGTCGAGGGACGGTTGCCGGTGAATCCGGTCTCGCGGCCGCCCGGCGGAGCCGCACAGGCAGTAGCGACCCTTCGAAGGAGGGCTGCGCGTGATCGTCCGGGCGTAGCCCGATGGTTCGCAGTGCCCGCCGCGTGCGCAACGGGTCGAATGTGGGCGTCGCGGAAAGCAACTCCGAAGTCGGCGGCATCGGTGCGGAAGTGTCGACGGTCACCGGTCTGTCGGGTCGCTGTGCCGGAATGGACGGTCGGGTACCTGCATTTTCGTGATCGAGCATTGCCGGTGGGGCCAGGCGGTGCTATCGTCCAGACACCTGTCCAAACGAGTGGACATGCATGTGTATGGCAGTGGTTGAGCCGGGTCCTGTCGACTCCGGTTCAGTCTCGACCTGTTCGGGGCGGACTGCCGACAACGTGGACTGCGAGGTGCGTCATGCGGGTGATCGTCGATCGGGACCTGTGCCAGGGGCATGCGGCATGTCAGGTCGAAGCGCCGGAGGTGTTCACCGTCCCGAAGCGGGGACAGGTCGAGATACTCGCCGAACACCCTGCCGCCGAATACCGGGTGGCCGTGCGGGATGCGGTCGCGTATTGCCCCACTCGGGCGTTGTCGATCGTTCCCGGCGACGGGGGCGAGGACGAAGGAGAAGGACTGTGAGCGGATTCCCGCGGAGCGAGCTGGAAGAGATGGTCGAGCGGTGGCTGGCCGAGAACAAGCGCTGCGAGCGGCTGGGTGACTGGCGCCCACTGGCCGAGATGTACACCGAGGACGCGACCTACGGCTGGAACTACGGTCCCGACCACGAATTCATGGCGGTGGGACGCGACGAGATCCGCGATATCGCGGTCGGTCAGGAAATGGACGGCCTGGACGGGTGGACGTACCCCTATCAGCACGTCGTGATCGACGAGAAGACCGGTGATGTCGTGGGATTCTGGAAGCAGGTGTCCAGCCGGACCCGCGGCGACGGCAGCCACTATTCGGTGCAGGGCATCGGCGGCAGCTGGTTCCGGTACGGCGGCAACTTCCAGTGGAGCTGGCAACGCGACTTCTTCGACTACGGCAATGTGTCCAGCCTGTTTCTCGAGATGATCACGAACAACGCCATGACACCCGGAATGCAGGCCCGGATCGAGAAGGCGACCACGCAGCAGCCGCTGCCGGGCTGGTACCCGATCGGGAAGTCGCCGGTGCCGCTGTGGTGACGAAGGATGCGCAGTCTCCGTTCGCCGCGCTGAGCCGCAGCGATCTGGCTGCGCTGGTTCCGGAACTGCTGCTCTGCGGCCATCTGATCGACCGGGCCGGGATGCCGCATACCATCGGGGCGTTCGGCCGGGCCGGGATGACGGCGGTGGCGATCGAGGAATGGCAGGTGTCCAGCCCGGTCTACACCCGCCGGATGCAGGATGCGCTGGGTTATCGCGGCGACGGCGTCGACACGATCTTCAAGGGCCTGCAACTGGATATCGGCGCACCGCCGCAGTTCCTCGACTTCCGGTTCCGGATCGACGATCACGACCACGGTGAGTTCTGGCTCGACCACTGCGGGGCGCTGGCCGATGTGGAACCGCTCGGCGAGGAGTACGTACGCGCGATGTGTCACGACATCGAGGACCCGACCTTCGATGCCACCGCACTGGCCACGAATCCACATGCCCAGGTCCGGCCGATCCACCGGCCACCCCGGACACCGGCCGACCGGCACCCGGTCTGTGCCTGGCGGGTGACGATCGACCCCGCCCATGAACCGCCGCCGGTCCCGCGCAACGCCGATCGGGTGGCGGCCTCGGCGGCCGCCTCGGTGCGCTTGTCGCCGATCGATCCGGCAGATGCCGGTGCGGCCGACTATTCGGGACCCGTGCTGAGTGACCTCCGGTTCGCCGACTTCTCCCATTCGGCCCTCGTGCGGATCGCGGAGGAAGTGTGCTTGCAGCAGCACCTGCTGGCGGCCGGGTTCCTGATCGCCGTGGGGGAGCGGGCCGACCCGGCGCGGACCGCCGAGATCGGCCGCAAGCAGTTCGCCGGTGTGGCCGGCCTGGCTTCGGAACGAATCCGGAAGGTGCGAGGGCTGAGCGATGATCTCGTGTCCCTGGAAGCCGTCCTGAACCTGCATCCCGCACTGAACCCCCGGCAGTACACCGGCATCCGGATCGAGCGGGCCGACGACGCGGTCACCGTCGGGCTGGATCGCGGCAGCGGCGGCGTCACCGACCGGGTGTGGCCGGGGCTGCTCGACCCGGACCACCTCGAACCCCTCGATGCCCTGGTGCGCGGCGTGAGCCCGTACTACCGGTGCGCGACCGCGACGGCCACCGATGCCGAACTCACGGTGCGGATCACCCGGGGCACCGAGCCGGCCGCGGAGGCCACCGAGGTGGCGCTGACCCGGATCAGCACCGGCGCGAACTTCGCCTTCGCCGATCGCGGAATCCCGCTGCCGCTCACGGTCGTATGACGGCGAACCCGAACTGGATGGAGTGCCCTGTGAACGTCGATATGGAAACGCTGGTGCCGTTCGATCCCTACGACTATTCGTTCCACGAGGATCCGTATCCGACCTACGCGCGGCTGCGCGCCGAGGCTCCGGTCTACCGCAACGCCGGCATGGACTTCTGGGCACTGTCCAGGCATGCGGATGTGCGCACCGCGCTGAAGGACAGTGCCCGCCTGTCCAACAGCTGGGGCGTCTCCATCGACCCGGCCTCCTACGGTCCGGAGGCGCACCGGTCGATGTCGTTCCTCGCCATGGACAACCCCAAGCACGCCCGGATCCGAAAACTCGTCTCCAAGGGGTTCACGCCGCGCCGGGTCCAGGATCTGGCCGGACGGATCACCGAACTGACCCGGCGGCATTGGCAGCAGTGCCTCGCGCGAACGGAGTTCGACTTCATTCGCGACTTCGCCGGGCTGCTGCCGATGGATGTCGTCTCGGAACTGCTCGGTGTCCCGGAATCGGACCGTGCCCACCTGCGGACGCAATCCGATCTGCTGCTGCACCGCGAGGAAGGCGTCCTGGACGTGCCCGAGGGAGCGATCTTCGCCTACCTGGAACTGACCCGCTACTACCGCGAACTCATCGACGAGCGGCGCCGCAACCCGGGCGACGATCTCGTCTCGGTACTGCTCGACGCCGAGATCACCGACGAGACGGCGGGCGTGACCCGCCTGTCGGACGAGGAGATCATCGGGTTCCTGGTGCTGATGGTGGTGGCCGGTAACGAGACCACCACGAAACTGCTCGGCAATGCGATGTACTGGGGGTGGCGATTCCCGGACCAGCTGGTGAAACCACTGCGCGATCCCGCGGCGGTGCCGGACTGGACCGAGGAGACGCTGCGCTACGACAACTCCACCCAGATGCTGCTGCGGCGGGTATTGACCGACACCGAGTACGGCGGCCTGACCATCCCGGCCGGTGATCGCGTGCTGCTGCTCCTGGCGTCCGCCAACCGGGACGAGACGGTGTTCGAGGAGCCGGAGGCATATCGGATCGGGCGGGACAGCTCCCAGACGTTGCTGAGCTTCGGCCTCGGCGTGCACTTCTGCCTCGGTGCACATCTGGCCAGGCTGGAGGCGAATATCGGTCTCGGCGAGATCGTCGGCTCGATCCGCGGGTACGAGATCGACGAAGCATCGGCCGAACGGGTCCACTCGGTGAATGTGCGCGGGTTCGCGAGCCTGCCCATGACGGTTCGTGCGCGGTGACCCCGTGTCCCCGGAAGGAACAGGCTCGGCATGAAGACCAAGGGTGCACTGCTGTGGGACACCGACCGGCCGTGGTCGGTCGAGGAGATCGAGATCGGTGCGCCGCGCCGGCACGAGGTCGCCATCCAGGTCGAAGCGGCGGGTATGTGCCATTCCGACCACCACCTGGTGACCGGCGGGATCCCGATGGCCGGGTTCCCCGTCCTGGGTGGTCATGAAGGGGCCGGGGTGATCGTCGAGATCGGCGACGGGGTGGAGGATCTCGCGGTCGGTGATCATGTCGTCCTGTCGTTCGTCCCGTCCTGCGGCCGATGCCCGTCCTGTCAGGCCGGCCACCGCAACCTGTGCGACCTCGGTGCGTTGCTGCTGGCCGGGGCCTCGGTCGCCGATGGCTCGTTCCGGGTGCGGGCCCAGGGCCGCAACGTGTATCCGATGACGCTGCTCGGCACCTTCGCCCCGTACATGGTGGTGCACGAGAGCTCCGTGGTGAAGATCGATCCGTCGATTCCGTTCGAGGTCGCCTGCCTGGTGGGCTGCGGCGTGACGACCGGGTACGGTTCGGCCACCCGCATCGCCGATGTGCGGCCGGGCGAGGACGTCGCTGTCATCGGCCTCGGCGGAGTCGGCATCTCGGCCCTGCAAGGCGCGGTGAACGCCGGGGCCCGCTACATCTTCGGCGTGGATCCGGTGCCGTGGAAACGCGAACAAGGGCTCGCCTTCGGCGCCACACACGTCTACGCCTCCGTCGAGGAGGCGACTGCCGCCGCCGCGGAGATCACCGCCGGCGCAATGGCGTCGAAGGTGATCGTCGCCGTGGGTGCCGTCGACGGTGCCGAGGTCGACGACTGGCTGGGCATCACCGCCAAAGCGGGGACCTGCGTGCTGGCCGCGATGGGCGACCTGGTCGACACCGGCGCCACCCTGAATCTGGCCATGCTCGCCTTGCTGCAGAAGAATCTCCAGGGCGCGCTGTTCGGTGGCGGCAATCCGCACCACGACATTCCCCGGCTGCTGTCGCTGTACCGCGCGGGCAAACTCGAACTGGACGCCATGGTCACCCGGCAGTACCGCCTCGAGGAGATCAACGACGGCTATCGGGACATGCTGGCGGGTAGGAACATCCGCGGCGTGATTCGCTTCACCGACACCGACCGATGAGGTGACCGATGGTGGATTTCAACTTGTCGAGCGTGTTCGCCACGGTGGCCGAGACGATTCCCGATCGGGAATTCCTCGTCCGTGGCGAGCATCGGGCGACATACACCGAAACGAACGCCCGTAGCACCGGTTTCGCACATTTTCTGGCCGTCCGCGGGCTCGGATGCCGTATCGAACGTTCCGCGCTGTCCGCGCACGAGTCCGGCCAGGACCATGTGGGGATCTACCTGCGCAACCGCCCCGAATACCCCGAGGCCATGATCGGCGCCTTCCGGGCCCGCACCGTGCCCTTCAACATCAACTACCGGTACGTCGAAGCGGAGTTGCGTTATCTGCTCCGGGACGCCGCAGTGAAAGTCCTGGTGTACCAGGCGGAGTTCGCACCCCGCATCGCGGCGGTGCTGCCGGAACTGGGGTGGCCGGTGGTCCTCGTGCAGGTCGCCGACGACAGTGGCCACGCTCTGCTGCCGGGCGCCGTCGACTACGAACAGGCCCTGTCGACCCCGGCGCCGGACGGCGGCTTGCCCGAACCACGGGGTGACGACCTGTACCTGCTCTATACCGGCGGCACCACGGGTATGCCGAAAGGAGTGCTGTGGCGGCAGGACGACATCTATGTCGCCGCCATGGGCGGCACCCGCTTCGGGACCGAGGACCAATTGCGATCCCATACCGAACTCGCGGCCACCGCAGCCGCGACGAGCGGTGCGTACCGGCTCGTCGCCACGGCACCGTTCATGCACGGTGCGGCGCAATGGTTGCTGTTCCAGACGGTCACCAACGGCGGGACGCTGGTGCTGCCCACCGTGACCGACCGCTTCGACGCAGCGTCCGTGCTCGACGCAGTATCCCGCGAGCGAGTGATCGCGCTGCCGCTGGTCGGAGATGCGATGGCCCGCCCGATCGCCGGTGAACTGGAACGCAGGGCCTACGACCTCACCGGACTGGCGGCAGTGCACAACGCGGGCGCACCGCTGACCCCGGCCGTTCGGCAGCGTCTCGTCGCCGCGCTCGGCGGTACGGTCCTGGTCGTCGACTCCGTCGGATCCTCGGAATCCGGGATCCAGATGACCCGGATGTTCGACGCCGCTGCCGGCGGCAGCCACGGCAGTTTCACCCCGCAGAGCAGTGCCACGTCCGTCCTCTCCGACGACCTGACCCGGGTGCTCGACGACCCGGGCTCGTCCGGCTGGCTTGCCCGGACCGGACGGATCCCGCTGGGCTACCTCGGCGACGAGGCCAAAACCGCCCGCACGTTCCCGGTCGTCGACGGCCGGCGCTGGTCGATCGCGGGGGACCGCGCGAAGCTGCTCGTCGACGGCGGGATCGAGTTGCTCGGCAGGGACAACCTCACGATCAACTCCGGCGGGGAGAAGATCTTCGTCGAAGAGGTGGAGCGGGCGGTCGCCGCACATCCCGGTGTTCTCGATGTGGTGGTCGTCGGACGGCCGTCGCAGCGCTGGGGCAGCGAGGTCGTGGCCCTGGTGGTACTGGGTGACGAGGCGGTCACCGATCGCGAACTGCTCGACGAATGCGCGAAACACATCGCCCGATACAAGCGGCCCCGGGTCATCCTCCGTTGTCCGGAGATCCGGCGCTCACCGGCCGGGAAAGCGGACTACCGATGGGCACAGCAGCTGGCCGCCCGACAGTCCGGTGCCGCAGACTTGGCCCCCGGCCCGCTGGACCGGCACAGGAGGTAACCATGACATCGACAGCACTGCCCGCCGGGCTGGATCTCTCCGACCCCGGACTGTGGGCCGACCGCGCGCCGGTCGAGGAATTCGCGATTCTGCGCCGCACGGCACCGGTGTGGTGGAACGGTCAGACAGACGAGATGTGTGCCCCGTACGGTGACGGCGGATTCTGGGCCGTCACCAGGCACGAGGACATCCGGGCGATCTCCCGCAATCCCGAGGACTTCTCGTCGAATGCGAAAGGCGCGGTGTTGCGGTTCCCGGGCGATATCACCGCCGACGCCTTCGAAGTGACGAAGACGATGTTGCTCAATATGGACCCACCCAGGCATACGAAGGTGCGCCGGATCATCTCGCGCGGTTTCACTCCCCGCGCGGTCGAGGCGCTGCGTGGTGCACTGACCGACCGGGCCGGGGCGATCGTGCGGGCGGCGCGGGAGGCCGGCGGCGGTGATTTCGTCGATCAGGTCGCGCGGGAGCTGCCGCTGCAGGCCATCGCCGAACTACTCGGTGTCCCACAGGAGGATCGGCTCCGGCTGTTCGACTGGTCCAACCAGATGCTCAACTTCGACGACCCCGAGTTCGGTGATCCGATCACGGCCACCGCCGAGATTCTCGGCTATGCCTGGCAGATGGCTGAAACGCGGCGCCGCGATCCCGGATCGGACGTGGTCTCGAAACTGGTGAACGCCGATATCGACGGGGAATCATTGACGGCTGACGAGTTCGGCTTCTTCCTGATCCTGTTGACGGTTGCGGGCAACGAGACGACTCGCAACGCGACCACCCAGGGAATGAAAGCCTTCGTGGACCATCCCGAACAGTGGGAGTTGTTCCGCCGGGAACGTCCCCGTACCACGGCCGACGAGATCGTGCGCTGGGCGACACCGGTGATCGCCTTCCAGCGCACCGCCACCCGTGACGTCGAACTGGGCGGGCAGGCGATCCGCCGGGGTGAGCGGGTGGCGATGTTCTACAGCTCGGCCAACTTCGACGAGGAGGCCTTCGACGACCCGTTCACCTTCGACATCCTGCGTGATCCGAATCCGCATCTCGGGTTCGGCGGCACCGGGCCGCACTACTGCATGGGCGCGAACCTCGCGCGATTGCAGCTGGAGCTGATCTTCGACGCCATCGCGGAGACGATGCCGAACCTGCGGCAGGTGGCCGAACCGGTCCGGCTGCGCTCCAGCTTCGGCAACGGCATCAAGCGCTGGCAGGTCCGCTACGAGTAGACCGGGACCACCCGAGGAGAGAGATGGCCATAGTTCGATCGCTACCCGAGACCGCCGACGGGCGGCGCCGACTCGCTCTGTCCGGACCGCTCGACGGGCGACGGGTCGGTGCGATGGTGGTGAGTACGCCGCAGGACGTCGAACAGGCGGTGGCCCGGGCGCGGGCCGCGCAGCCCGGCTGGGCGGAGCTACCGGTGCGGGAGCGAGCCCGGATCGTGCGCGGTGCACTCGATGTGCTGGTCCGGCGGCGCGAAGAGATCATCGACACCGTCCACGCCGAAACCGGCAAGCCGCGGGTCGAGGTGCTGGCCATGGAGATCGTTCCGTCCTGCGACTTCCTGAACTACTGGACAGCACGTGCCGAACGGGCACTGCGCCCGTCCCGCCGGGCGCTGCACGGCTATCTCCGGCCGGTCAAGAAGCTGTTCCTGCATTATCAGCCGCTGGGCGTGGTCGGCGTGATCACGCCCTGGAACGGCCCGTTCGTGCTCTCGCTCAATCCGGTGGTGCAGGCGCTGCTGGCCGGCAACGCCGTGCTCCTGAAACCGTCCGAAGTGACGCCGTTCTCGGGGGAATGGGTGGTTCGCCTACTACACGAGGCGGGTGTGCCCGAGGACATCGTGCAGGTGGTCCACGGTGACGGCGAGACCGGTGCGGCACTGGTCGGCGCCGGGCTGGACAAGATCAGCTTCACGGGTAGCGTCGCCACCGGTCGGAAGATCGGGGCCGTCTGCGGGGAGACACTGACCCCCTGCACCCTCGAACTGGGCGGCAACGACGCCATGATCGTCTGTGCGGATGCAGATCTCGACCGTGCGGCGGCGGGCGCGGTGTACCTGTCGATGTTCAACTGCGGGCAGGTGTGCCTGAGCGTCGAACGGGTCTACGTGGTGGACAGCATCGCCGACGAATTCGTCCGCCGGGTATGCGCACAGGCGGCGCGGATCCGGACCGCGCGCCCGAATCCGAAGCCGGAGCACCGATGGCGGAACCGGGTCGGCCGATTGCGCGCCCGACGCTCCGGTGCCGCCCCGCACCCCACCGAGGGCCCGGACCTCGGGCCGCTGATCCAGGAGGGGCAGCTCGAGGTGGTGCGGCGGCAGCTCGCCGACGCCCGGGCGAAGGGTGCCACCGTTCTGGTGGGCGGGGAGCCGGTCGGCGGCCCGGGACTCGGGTTCCGGCCGACGGTGATCACCGACGTCACCCACGGCATGGAGCTGATGACCGACGAGACCTTCGGCCCGGTGCTCGCGATCATGCGGGTCCGCGACGAGGACGAGGCGATCGCCTGTGCGAACGACAACGCCTACGGGTTGAGCGGTTCGGTGTTCACCGCGGACGCGGCGAAGGCGCGGCGGATTGCGGCGCGCCTGGTCACCGGTTCGGTCGTGCACAACGATGCCGCCGTCATCTACGGGGTGCCGGAGGCACCGTTCGGGGGCCGCAAGAACAGTGGCCTGGGGCGGGTCAACGACGGACCCGAGGGCCTGCGCAGCTACACCCATCCCCAGCCGATTCTGCTCGCCCGGCGCGGCGGGAAGAAGGAATCGGTGTGGTACCCGTACACCGAATCGACCCGGCGTCAGCTGGATCTGCTGGTGCGCTTCGGGTTCGGCCGCCGTGCGGTGCGCCGTCTGCTGTCCTGAGCGCGCCGGCACCACGGCGCGCGTGTCTTCCGAGAGGTAGGAACAATGCCACGATTCGAGCCACATCCACCCGTCCGGCCGACGGTGATCACCGGGGCCTCCTCCGGTATCGGCGCCGCAACGGCGACGGCCCTGGCCGGACTCGGCCATCCCGTGGCGCTGGGCGCTCGGCGGGTGGCGGTGTGCGAGCAGCTGGCCGACACGATCCGGGAACAAGGAGGTACGGCCTTCGCTCACCGACTCGATGTGACCGACTCCGCGTCGGTGGACGAATTCGTCACCGCGGCGGAGAAGGAACTGGGTGATATCGAGATCCTGGTGTCGGCGGCCGGTTCACTGAAGTTCGGCCCGGCCTGCGAGGTGGCGCCGGAGCAGTTCCTGGATCAGCTCGATCTGCATCTGGCCGGCCCGCAACGGATGCTGCACCGGATCGTTCCCGGCATGCTCGAACGGCGCCGCGGCGATGTGGTCCTGATCGGCTCCGACTGCGGTGTCGCACCACGACCCAGGATGGGGGCCTACAACGCGGCCAAGGCGGGACTGGAAGCGTTGTCGCTGCAGTTGCGGATGGAGCTGGAAGGAACGGGCGTCCGGGTGTCGATGGTGCGTCCGGGACCGACGGCCACCGAGATCGGCATGGACGCCTCGATCGACGAGATCGGTCCGTTGCTGGAGGACTGGAAGGTGTGGGGATTCGCTCGGCACGGGTATCTGCTGCGCGCCTCGGATATGGCTGCGGCCGTCACCACCGCGGTGACCACGCCGCGGGGGGCGCACGTGATCGTCAGCGAGGTGCAGCCGGAAGCACCGTTGCGCGGGCCCGGGACGAAGACGCCGGAGTGATTCCGTCCCGCCGAACGGCGGCGGCCGGATCGACCGGATGACGATCGATCCGGCCGCCGCAATCGGGCCGGTCCGGTCGCGTCACCGCCGGCGCCGGTACCGCACGCGGCAGGGCTGCTGCAGCTGGACCACCATCTTCGAGTGATCGTTGCGATACGACTCCGCGGGCTGTGCCGGCTCGAACTCCCAGTCGCGCAACAGGATGGCAAAGATCGCCTTCATCTGCAGGAGTGCGAAGGCGGCACCGACGCAGCGGTGCCGGCCGGCACCGAACGGTATCCAGGTCCACCGGTTGACGATATCGGCCTGCTCGGGGTCTACGTAGCGGCCCGGATCGAAGGTGCCGGGGTCGGGGAAGTCTTCCGGCAGCCGGTTGGAGATCGCGGGGGTGGCTGCCACGAGGTCGCCCGGGGCGATCCGGTGGCCGCAGACCTCGAACTCACCGCGCGCCACCCGCATCAGGATGATCAGCGGCGGATGCAGGCGCAGGGATTCCTTGAGTGCCGCCTCCAGCATCGGGATCCGGCGCAGCGCCCGGAAACTCACTTCGGGATCGTCGGCGAACAGGCTGTCCAGTTCGGTGACGACGGCCTGCATGGTGCCGGGGTGCCGGAGCAGTTCGATCATGGTCCACGCCGAGGTGCCGGAGGTGGTGTGGTGGCCGGCGAACATCATCGAGATGAAGATGCCGGTGACCTCCGATGCGGAGAACCTGGGGTCGCCCGCGTCGTCGCGCACGGACACGAGGACGTCCAGGAGGTCGCGATCGTCCTTGTCCCGCGGCGGATGCGCGATCCGGTCGTCCATGATGTCCTGGACCAGGGCGACCAGCGCCCGGCGCGATTCGTCGCGTTTGCGGAAGCTGTCGATGGGCAGGTAAGGGTCGACGTAGGCCAGTGCGTCGGTGCCGCGTTCGAGGTCGTGGTAGAGGCGGGCGAACCGGCTGTCGAGCTGGTTGCGGAACTTGGTGCCGATGAGGCAGGCCGACGACGTGTAGATCGTCAGCTCGGCGAAGAAGTCGAGCAGGTCGATCTCGCCGGATTCGCCCCAGCCGGCGATCATCCGGTCCACCTCGTGGGAGATCGTCGCGGCGTGGCCGCGCATGTGATCGGCGCGCAGCGCCTGGTTGTGCAGCATCTCCTTGCGTCGTTCCGGGCTGGCATCGAACACGACACCTTCGCCGAAGATCGGCTTCATGAACGGGTATGCAGCCTGCTGGTCGAGGTCGTCGTCGGTGGAGCGGAAGAAGAACTCGTTGGCCTCCGCACCGGACAACAGCACCACGTCCCGGCCCGCCAGTTCGAAGGCGCCGACATCGCCGCACTCGTCGCGCACGCGCTGCATCAGGCCGATGGGGTCGGTCCGGAATTCCGCCAGATGGCCGTGCTCGTCCTCGCCGCCGGACACCCGCCGGGGTTTCAAGAGCGTCATCGAAGACCTCACTATCTTGTATAGACACCTGTCCAGACAGTACTATGGTGCGTCCCGTCGGGCAATGTTTCGCCGGGCTCGAACACGAAAAATCCGCCCCGGTTCCCGGGGCGGATTTTTGTTCGCTGAGGTGTCGTTCTACGCCTTCTGTCGATCGTCCAGAATCAAATGAACGGTGCGTTCGATTCGGTCGGCCATTTCGTCGTACGTGCCGTATCCCATTCCGGCGCGCACCAGTGCCCCGGCGTAGACGATTTCGAATGCCGCCAAGACATCGTCATCCGGGGCGGTGCCCAGCGCCTCGGCGATCCGGTGCCGGATCTCCAGGCCGATCCGGCCCCGCAGATGCGCGACATCGGGATCCTGGCCGAGCAGGGCGCTGGTCACTGCACCGGCGAGTTCCGGTTCACCGCCGACGATCAGGCACACCTGCCGCAGTACCGCCACCACCCGGTCGGTGATCGTCTGCTCGTCGGTGTATTCGAGGCGGGGCGACTGCAGGAGCCGGCGCCAGAACACCTCGGCCACCAGGTGGTCCTTGGACGAGAAATATGTATAGGCCGTCGCAGTGCCGACACCGGCGGCTGCTGCCACCATTCGAACGGTGAGTCCGGCATATCCCTGCTGTTCGAGAACTTCGACCGCGGCCTTTGTCAGCCGGTCGACGGTATCGGCCTGCTTTTCGGTGAGACGCCGCCGAGTGGCCTCGAGGATCACGGAATCGGAATTCGTTTCGGACACCAGTACAGTTTAGTCGGCGGGTTGTTCGGGGTCGAGTTCGACCCGCGGTCGTCCGGCCGCGGCCAAGCCTGCGCGGCGCCCGTAGAAGCTGCCGTCGCCGAGTGAGGCCCCGGAGACATAGCCGCCGGCACAGAGCCCGGCCGTGCAGCGTCCGGCCGCGAAGAGCCCGGGAATCGGGTCGCCGGTCACGTGCAGGACCCGCGAGTTCAGATCGGTCCGCAGCCCACCGAGCGTGAATCCGGCGGTGTGCGAGACCATGTCGAAACCGGCGACCGCGCCCGTGAGGGGCGCGACCCATTCGGGCTTCTTTCCGAGCAGGGGGTCGCTGCTGTGCGCTGCATGGCGGTTGTACACCTCGACGGTCGACTGCAACGCCTGCTCGGGCAGCCCCATATCGGCTTCGAGTTCGGCCACCGATTCGGCCACCCATTTGGGGGACACCCGGAAGAACGGCGTCGAGGTCTCGGTTGCCAGCCCGGCTTCGAGGGATGCTTCGTCGATGATCAGGTACGCCTTGTTCTCGTTGCGCAACAGCACTTCCTGGCCGATCCGCCCAGGGTAGGTGTCCTCGGGGACGAACCGCTGGGCGCGTCCGTTGACCAGGATGCCGCGGGCCAGCAGTTGCGGATCGCCGAAGAAGGCCACCTCCGTCGCATCCATATGCGCCAGATCGGCGCCGAGGGCCTGGGCCAGCCGGATCGCGGCGCCGTCGTGCTCCTCGATCGCGGCACCGGGCCGGCCGATCAGTCGGGGCGCGAAGCTCTCGACCATCGTCGCGTTGTAGGCGAAGCTTCCGGTGGCGAGTACGACGCCGGAGCGCGCCCGGACGGCGAGCGGCTCACCGTAGCGGGTGGCGAGCACACCCACCACCCGGTCACCGTCGACGACCAGCCGCCGGATACGGATGTCGTACTCGGCGCGGACCCCGAGGCCACCTGCGGTGTCGGTGAGGGGTTTCATCAGCATGTAGCCGCCGCCCTTGGCGCCGGTCTGCTTGTTCTGCATCTGCGGCACATGCCCGCGCGGCGCCGGATCGGCGAGCGTGTTGAACGGTGCCGAGTTCTCGCCGCCGGAGTACATCAGCCCCTCGTCGTGTGGAGGCTCCCAGCCGGGCTGATCCCAGAACGCCTCGCGGAACGGCACGCCGCAGTCGACGAGCCAGTCGTAGTGCGCGACGCTGCCGGCGCAGTAGTCGGCGATCTTCGCGCGGTCGGCGCCGGGGCCGAGTGCCGCCACGAGGAATCGCTCCATGTTCTCCGGGGTGTCGTCGAAGCCCAGCGCCCGCTGCAGCGGGGTACCGCCGCCGAGGTAGATGAAGCCACCGGCCTGCGCGGCGGCGCCGCCCCAGCCGCCGGTGCGTTCCAGGACGAGCACATCGGCGCCCGCCCGGGCCGCTTCGATCGCGGCGGCGGCACCGGCGACGCCGTAGCCGGCAACGACCACATCTGCCGTCAGATCCCACTGCGCAACATCGGCGATATCGATCGGCCGGAAGGTCGGAGTATCGGACATCGTGTATTCAGCCTGTCTGGTGGTTCGTTACTTCGGACGCCGCATCTGCGGTTCGCCGCCCTTGCGGGCCCGGTCGACGACGGTACCGATCGCGGTGTCGAGACGGGTGCCGTTCGGCCAGCCCACGTAGTGACACAGGAACAGGGCGATCTCACGCAACTGTTCCTCGGTCAGTTCCTCGTTGTGCAGGGCGGCGTGGATCTGGATCTCGGCGGTCTCCATCCGGCCTTGCGCGGCCAGTACGCCGAGCAGTAGCAGGCGCCGGTCCCGATCGGTGAGGCCGGGCCGGGACCAGATGCCGGCGAAGAGATGATCGACGGTGGTGGCGAAGAAGGCGCCGTCGATCTCCGGGGGCTGCCAGCCGTAGACCTCCTTCATCCGGGCCAGGCCGCGGGTACGGGCATCGTCGCTCATCTGTGGCTCCTGTCGGGTTCGGCAGCGGTGGTCGTGGCGGACGATGGCAGGCCCAGGCCCTCGGCGAGGAGGTCGAGCCCGAGCCGGGTCAGCGGCAGGTCGGCGCCGAGCCGGTCGCCGAGGGCCAGCGCCAGCCCGAGGTCCTTCTCGCCGAGGTCGCGGACATGCGACAGGATCGGCAGCCAGGGATCGTCCGCGGTGAGGAGCGCGGTGGTGTCACGCCAGAGGATGGCGCCGGGCCCGCCGGTCACCGCATCGGAGTGCCGGACGACCTCACCCAGCCGGCGGATGTCGAGTCCGGCCCGTTCGGCCAGCCGGGCGGCCTCGGTGGCGGCGGCGAACGAAACGAAGTGCAGCAGGTTGCGGGCCAGCTTCATCCGGGTGCCGGTGCCGACCGGACCGGCGTGCACGACCAGATCGGCCCACCGCCCGAAGGGCGCACGGACCGCGGCGAACGCGGCGTCGGTGCCGCCCACCATCACCGCCAGACGCCCCTTCGTGGCGCCCGGCGCACCGCCGCTCACCGGTGCGTCCACCAGGTCGACCTCGTGTACCGCACAGGTTTCGGCGAGTTCGGCCGCCGTGGTGTCGGAGATCGTGGAGTGCACTGCGATCACCGTGCCCGGCTGCGCGGTGCACAGGATGCCGTCCGGACCGGCGACGACATCGCGGACCTGGTCGTCGTCGAGGACGACCACGGAGACCACGGTTGCGGTCTCGGCCACTGCGGCCGGGGTCGCCGCGACGGTGGCACCGTCGGCAGCGATCTGTTCCGTGGCGCTGGGCCGCGTATCGCACACCACCAGTCCACCGGGCCAGTCGACGAGACGCTGCGCCATGGGGGCGCCCATCGTGCCCAGGCCGACGAAGCCGACCCGCGGTTCGGTGCCGGTCATGAGCGGATGACCTGTCCGCCGTCGATGTTGAAGATCTGTCCGGTGATCCAGCTCGCCTCGTCGGAGAGCAGGAACAGACACGCACCGACGAGGTCTTGCGGTGTGCCCATCCGCTTCAAAGGCAGTCGCTTCACCATGTCGGCGACGATGATCTCGGGGGTGACGGTCTTGGTCGCCTCGGTGTCGATCGGACCGGGCGCAATGGCGTTGATCCGGATCTTCGAGCCGCCGAGTTCGTGCGCGAGCTGCTGGGTGAGGCCGTTCACGCCCACTTTGGCCAGACCGTAGAAGCCGGAGTAGACCCAGGCGGCGGTCGAGGACTGGTTGACGATCGAACCACCCGCGGCGGACATCGTCGGCCACACGGCGCGGATCATGTTGAGGGCGCCGTCGAAGTTCACGCTCATGAAGCGCTTGTAGTAGTCCCACGGCACCGTCAGCAGCAGATCCAGTTTCATGGTGCCGTAGATCGCGGCGTTGTTCACCAGATGATCGATGCCGCCGAACTTCTCGGCGGTGAAGGCGGCCAGTGCCGCCGCCGATTCCGGGTCGGCTACGTCGACCTCGTGAAAGGCGGCGGTACCGCCTGCGGCAGTGATCTTCTCGGCCACGGCGGCACCGGCGTCGGCGTTGATATCGGCCACCACGACGCGGGCGCCCTCGGCGGCCAGCGCTTCGGCATAGGCGGCGCCGATGCCCTGTGCCGCACCGGTGACGATCGCGGTGCGATCGGTGAATCGGGTCATGGTCGACGTTCTCCTCGAAAGTGTCGTTCGCCGAATCGGTTCGGCGGATTCGGTGGGTCAGGCCGGATAGGCGACGAGCTTCGTCTCCAGGTATTCCTCGAACCCGGCGACGCCCATCTCGCGGCCGATTCCGGATTGCTTGTAACCGCCGAACGGTGCGTCCGCGGCGTACCAGGTGCCGCCGTTCACGCCCAGCGTTCCGGTCCGGATCGCGGAGACGACGCGGTCGATCCGGTCGGGGTCGGTGCCCCACACCGAGCCGGACAGGCCGTACGGCGAAGCATTGGCGATCCGGACGGCATCGGCGTCGTCGTCATAGGGGAGGATCACCAGCACCGGGCCGAAGATCTCCTCCTGCGCCACGGTGGAATCGTTGGATACGCCCGCGATCAGCGTGGGTTCGACGTAGTAGCCGTCGGGAAGCGCAGCGGGGCGGCCGCCACCGACCAGGACTTCGCCGCCTTCCTGTACGGCGAGATCCAGATAACCTTCGACACGCTGCCGTTGTGTCGCCGAGATCAGCGGTCCGCAGACCGTGCGCGGGTCGGCGGGATCGCCCACCCGGACGCTGCCGAGCGCTTTGGTCGTTGCCGCGACTGCTTCGTCGTAGGCGGATCGGGGTACGAGCAGCCGGGTACACAACGCGCAGCCCTGACCGGCATGCACGCACACCGAGAACGCGGCCATCCCGCATGCGGCGGCGATGTCGGCATCGTCGAGCACCACGAACGCCGACTTGCCGCCCAGCTCCAGGAACACCCTCTTCACCGTGTCCGATGCCGCGGCCATGACGGCCTTGCCGGTGCGGGTGGAACCGGTGAACGACACCAGGTCCACGCGTGGATCCGCGCAGAGCAGGGCCCCGATCCGGTGATCGGACGCGGTGACGACGTTGAACACCCCGGCCGGGATATCGGTGTGCTGTGCCGCGAGGGTGCCGAGCGCGGCCGCACACCAGGGTGTGTCGGGTGCCGGCTTGAGGACGACGGTGTTGCCCGCGGCCAGGGCCGGGCCGACCTTGGCGAGGTTGATCTGGTGCGGGAAGTTCCACGGGGTGATCGCGGCGACGACCCCGGTCGCCTCGCGGCGCAACTCGCGCCGGGTCCGCATCCCGAGTGGCTCAGCAATCGGCAGATCGGAACGCCACGAATAGGATTCGGCGAGATCGGCGAAGAAACCCAGATCGGCGACCGGACCCTCGAGGTGGGGGCCGGAGGTCAGCATCCGCGGTGCTCCGGCCTCGGCGATGGTGATTTCGCGCAGCTCGTCGATGTTGTCCCGCATCGCGTCCCGCAGCTGGCGCAGGCAGCGAGCCCGGAACACGGGATCGGTGGACCATTCCGTTTCGTCGAACGCGGTCCGTGCGGCGGTGAGCGCCGCGTCCACATCTGCCGCGCTGGCCTCGGCGGCCCAGCCGAGCCGTGCCCGGGTCGCCGGATTGTGTGTCGCGAAGCGGCCGCCCGATCCTCGCCGCAACTCCCCGTCGATCAGCAAACGGGTGCCGTCGGCGGGCCGCAGGTCACTCATAACCGTGTCTCCCCATTAGTCTGGACAGGTGTCTGGACTATATTTCACCATCGATTCGGAGCGCAAGAGCACAAGAGTTGTCGGTGGTACTGTCCGGACAGATGTCCAATCGAGTGTTCGGATTTTCCGGCGCCGGACGTGGAAAGGGTGAGCGATGAAGACCAGGCTGAGATGTCCGTGCGGGGACCTGATCACCGGTGTGGACGAGGACGATCTCGTCGAACGGGCCCGCGCCCACCTGGCGGCCGATCATCCCGGTCACGACTACACCCGCGAGGAGATCCTGCTGTTCGCCTATTGACTGCGGGTCGGGTCCGTCCCTGTGTGCCGGCCGGTCGGCGTCGCACCGTTAGAGTGAAGAGAATTCGAACAGTCGTACACGGGACCGGGGCACCGCAGCGATCGCCGGTGGATCGTGGCCCGGCGTGGAGGTTGACAGTGCGGGAAGAGGCCGGCAGGCATCTGCAGATCGGCGAAGTCGCGCTGCGCACCGAGTTGTCGATCCGCACCCTGCGGCACTACCACGAGGTCGGCCTGGTCACGCCGTCTGCTCGGTCGGCGGGCGGCTTTCGGCTCTACACCGAAGGTGATGTCGAGCGCCTGATTGTCGTACGCCGGATGAAGCCGCTGGGATTCACGCTCGCCGAGATGAAGGGTCTCCTGGAAGCGCTGGAGGTACTCGACGCCGAGGATGCGTCCGAGTCGGCTCGGCGGCAGGCGGCCGAGTTTCTCGGCGTATGCCGGGACAAGGCGATCGAGAGCAGTGTGCGGTTACGTCGGCAGCTAGCCTATGCCGAGGAATTGACCGGCCTGCTGACCGAGCGCGCCGCGCCATCCGTTCGCTGATCCCGCAGCGAGGTATCCGTCGGATCGGGTGGCTGCATGCGGCCGTTGCCGCTGATGAGATGTCGGCCACGTTCGCCGTCCGGGTCTTGTAACTCTACCCGTACTGGAGGGTAGAGTTCTGGCCAGCTGAGTGTCAGCTGGAACAGGACGCTGGGCAATGCCGCCCCATGTTTCCCGCCGATGCCGCATCCGGCGGCCGCTCATCTCCCGAGATCTTCTCACCGTCGCACGCACCCGGTTCGGCAGAAACCGCGAGTGCGCTGACCAAGGATTGGAGCCGCCGTGGGGACCGCCGTGTCTGCGGAACGAGAAACCGAAGGGTCGGTTATCGCTGCGCTGCGCAGCCCGAAACTGCTGCGTACCGAGGTGCTGGCCGGCTTGGTCGTCGCATTGGCGCTGATCCCGGAGGCGATCTCGTTCTCGATCATCGCCGGAGTCGATCCACGGGTGGGTCTGTTCGCTTCGTTCACCATGGCGGTGACGATCGCGATCACCGGCGGACGCCCGGCCATGATCTCGGCTGCCACCGGTGCTGTGGCCTTGGTGATCGCCCCGCTGGTGAAGGAGCACGGCCTGGACTATCTCATCGCGGCGGTCCTGCTGGCCGGTGTGCTGCAGGTGCTGTTCAGCGTGCTCGGCGTCGCGAAACTGATGCGGTTCATCCCGCGCAGCGTGATGGTCGGGTTCGTGAATGCCCTGGCCATCCTGATCTTCATGTCCCAGGTGCCGCACCTGCTCGGCGTGCCGTGGCTGGTGTACCCCATGGTCGGCGTGGGCCTGCTGATCATGGTCTTCCTGCCCAAACTGACCAATGTCGTGCCCGCCCCGCTGGTGGCGATCGTGCTGCTCACCGCGGCCACCATCGCCTTCGCGTTGAATGTGCCGGATGTCGGTGACGAGGGTGAGTTGCCGTCGAGCCTGCCGTCGCTGTTCATCCCCGACGTCCCTGTCACCTTCGAGACCCTGGGCATCATCGCCCCGTACGCCCTCGCCATGGCGCTGGTCGGCCTGCTCGAATCCCTGATGACGGCCAAGCTGGTCGACGACATCACCGACACCCACTCCGACAAGACCAGGGAGGGCTGGGGCCAGGGCATCGCCAATATCGTCACCGGTGTCTTCGGCGGCATGGGCGGCTGCGCGATGATCGGCCAGACCATGATCAACGTGAAGTCGTCGGGGGCTCGTACCCGCCTCTCGACTTTCCTCGCGGGCATCTTCCTGCTGATTCTCGTGGTCGGCCTCGGTGGCCTGGTGGCGCAGATTCCGATGGCAGCGCTGGTCGCGGTGATGATCATGGTGTCGGTCGGCACCATGGACTGGCACTCGATCGCGCCGAAGACGCTGCGCCGGATGCCGATCGCGGAGACCACCGTGATGCTGGTCACCGTCGTGGTCACCGTGTTCACCCACAACCTCGCCTACGGCGTCCTCGTCGGTGTCCTGACGGCCATGGTGGCGTTCGCGCATCGGGTCGCGCACTTCACCGAGGTGATCAAGGTGCACGAGGCCGATACGAACCACGACGGGGACGTCGACACCCGGGTCTACAAGGTGCAGGGCGAACTCTTCTTCGCCTCCAGCAACGACCTGGTCTACCAGTTCGACTATGTCGGCGATCCGCACAACGTGATCATCGATATGTCCGAGGCACACATCTGGGACGCCTCGACCGTCGCCGCATTGGACGGCATCACCCAGAAGTACGAGGCCAAGGGCAAGCATGTCGAGATCATCGGCATGAACGCGGCGTCCGAGAAGCGGCACGGGCAGTTGTCCGGGCATCTCGCCGGCGCGCACTGAGCGGGCCACGCCCAGAAGTACGGCAACCGGCACCGACCGCCGCGGCATCCGCCGGGGCCGGGATGCGCGCCGGTTTCCGCGTACGGTGCGATGGTGATGTCACGATGAGTGCGCGATTCGAAGAACTGGGCTGGCGGCAGACGCCGATGGGGGAGTTCAGCCTCCGGCGGCGATTCGACCCGGTTGCGCGAGCCGACGTCTATGAGGTGAAACTCGACGACGAATACCTGATGTCGAGCCTGTTCACGGTGGCCGAGCGGGAACTGGCCCGTTCGGGCCTCGCCCGTACTCCGGGAAACGACCTGGATATCGTGGTCGGGGGCCTGGGGCTCGGATACACCGCGGTGGAAGCGCTCACCGACCCGCGGGTGCGTACTCTCCGCGTGATCGAGTACTCGGACGCGGTCATCGAATGGCATGCGCGCGGATTGCTGCCCGAGGCTGCCGGCCTGTCCGCGGATGCTCGCGTCGACCTCGTATGCGCCGACTTCTTCGCCGCCGCGACCGCGCCGGCCGGGTTCGACGCCGACAGCCCGGGGCGGACATTCGATGCGGTGCTGCTCGATATCGACCACACTCCGCAGCACGTCCTGCACGACTCGCACGCGGGGTTCTACACCGCCGACGGCCTGCGGTCGCTGTCGCGACTTCTGGTGCCCGGCGGCACTTTTGCCATGTGGGCCGATGGGCTCCCGGACGACAGCTTCGGCAAGCTGCTGGAAGAGGTCTTCGTCGATGTCGAAGGCAAGGCCGTGTCCTTCGGCAATCCGCTGACTCGCGAAACATCGACGAGCACCGTCTACCTCGCGACCCGGCCGGACTACTCTGCCCTTGCGTAAGGGGTCTACCTGCTCGACCGGTAATCCGAACCGGGTGTGCACCTCCGGGGCGATGCGGCGCCGGAGGTCCTGCCGGACTTCCTCGGGCTCATCGGCCCGTGGCCGACCCGGCGTTCCGGGGCATCGACGTCACCTTCGACGGGATCTGATCGCGGGTCCGGCTGAGCCGGTGCGCCGTGACCCGACTCGGCTGCTGGATGCTATTCGCTCCGGCGGGATGGTCCACGGGATATCCTCGTCCCGTGCCGCAGGGTCGGCAGTGTTCGAAGCGTGTTTCCGAGGGGGCCGTCGGAGTATGGGACTGGAACTGGCGTTGGAACTTTCGTCGGCGACGGGTCGTGGCGAGGAATACGATCGGTGGCAGGCTCTGATGGCGGAGACGTACAACGTGCCGCTCTCGGTGGAGACATATGCCGAGCGGCCGTTCCACGGCCGGGTGTCGGGCGGGGCACTGACGGGGGCCGAAGGTATCATATCGACGACTCTTGCCGGTGTGAATCAACGGTTTCGACGATCTCGTCGCCACATCAGTCGCTCGGCCGAGGAGTACCTGATGGCAGTTGTTCCTGCCGAAGGGCAGCTACGCCTGATCCAGGCCGGTCGAACTGCGGTGATCGGACCGGGGGAGATGATTTTTTTCGATACCTCGCAGCCGTACTACTGGCCGTACGCATCGAGGTTCGAAATGGTGACGGTGCAGGTGCCGATTCGGATGCTTCGGGAACAGCCGGGACTGAACCGAATGGATTGGCCCGTGGCGGTGCGATTGCCGGCCATCGGTGCGGCGGGCGTGGTTGCCGAGTTCTTCCGCAACCTCGCCCGGGTGCGGCAGGAGTCGCCGGCGCAGGCGGATGTGCTGGCGTCGGGGGCCTTGGATCTGTTCGGATCGGCGGTTCTGCTGGCGGCGGGGGAGCGCGCTGTCGATGCGCCCGGCGAACGGCTGCGGCATGAGCAGGCGCTGGACGTCATGCGCCGCCGATGTACGGATCCCCAGTTGACGGTGGACGAAATCGCCGCCGCATGCAATGTATCGCGCCGCACACTGTTCCGGATCTTCGAGGAGTCCGGCTGCGGCTTCTCTGCGAGTTTGCGCAGAATGCGCGTGCGGCACGGGCAGCGACTACTGCTGCAGGATCGATCGATCTCCCCGATGCTGGTCGCATATGCGTCGGGCTTCGCCTCCGATCGCACGTTCTATCGGGCGTTCCTGGAGGAGACCGGGATGACGCCGGGTGACTACCGGGCTGCCCACAGCCGCTGACCCGAACGGCCCGGACGCGCTGCAGTTCGGACGCGTTGCGGTTCGGCAGGTCCGGACCCGCGGTGTGGCAGGGCACCGCCGGTGCGTCGGAGACGAATCCGGGTGCCGACGGTGCCCGACCCAGTCGAACGGTCCGGCTGTGCCGGGTCAACCGGCGGTGACGTGTGGCGTTTCGGGTGGCGGTCCGGTGCCTTCGTGGGCGGCTGGCCACTTGCTCAGGCGGATGGTTCCGCTGCGGCGATCATGGTCTGGGTCCGGAGAAGCGCTGTGCCGTCGTCGATCGGAGCGCAGGCATGGGTGTGGCTTCACTGGTGTGGTGGGTGTCATCGAGGCGCGCGGGCACCGAGGAACGCCAGTAGCGCGCCCGCCGCGAGGATTCCGGCGACGGCAGTGAAAACGGTCGTCAGGCCGCCCGAAACGGGGCCGATCATGGCGGGTCCGGCGGAGGCGCCGAGGAACAGGGCGCAGGTGTAGAGAGCGACGGCCGCGCCGCGGGCCTGCCCGGCCCGGGTGCCGATCGCTTCCACCAGTGCCGGTGCGGCCACCGCGATCGCTGCGGCGAAGACGAACAGCAGCACTCCGAGCGAAACCCCTCCGGGTCCGGTGCCGCCTGACACCACCGCACCGGTCAGGGCCGTGCCACCGGCCAGTAGCAGTGCCGCGACCACCCGATGGCCGGCGCCGAGGCGGCCGAGCCACGGCGCGAGGAGTGGGACGAGTACGAGTGCCGGGAGCGAACCGGCGCGCAAGGCGAGCATGGCCTCGGGGTCGTCGGTCAGCGATTCGGGTCCGGTGACCTCGAGGCCGGTGTAGACGGCGACGAAACCGCAGAGCAGCGTGGTGGCAGACAGCAGGAGCAGCACCAGCGCAGGGTTGGTCAGCAGCAGGCCCATCGCCCGGAACGCGCCGCCGATCGAGCCGGTGGCATTGCTCCGGTCCGGCTCGAGCACGACACCGAGCAGTACTGCGCCGCCTCCTGCTGCCGCAGCACAGATCAGGAAGACCGACCGCCAGCCGGCAGCTTCGGCCAGCCACTGCGCGAACACCTGTCCGAGGACGCCTGCGGCCAGGAAGGAACTCGTCAGCCAGGTCATTGCGGTGACTCGGCGTTGCGGTTCGATGCGCTCGGCGATATAGGCGAAGGCGGCCGGGGCGAAGGTGGCCGCGCACAATCCCTGCACGAGGCGGAGCCCGCACCCGGTACCCAGGTCGTTCGCCGCCGCCACGGCTGCGGTGGCGAGGGCGGTGAGGGCGAGGCCGCCGACGATGAGCCGGCGCCGGCCGAACCGGTCCGACAGCGGGCCCGAGATCAGGAAGCCGCCCG
The DNA here is from genome assembly GCF_056627695.1 of Nocardia sp. KT25-26. Taxonomy (NCBI): domain Bacteria; kingdom Bacillati; phylum Actinomycetota; class Actinomycetes; order Mycobacteriales; family Nocardiaceae; genus Nocardia; species Nocardia sp. KT25-26. The sequence goes on from NZ_CM152813.1 coordinate 3,184,848, forward strand.
CGTACCCGATGCCGAAGGCGGTGGCGGTCCAGCCTGCGCCGCCGGTACCGGTCGACCAGGAGTCCGCGATCCGGTCCAGCATCGGCAGCACCGTGTAGAGCTGGCCCACCACCAGGACGCCCAGGGCACAAAGCGCCGGCACGGTGCGCGCGAAAGGGGCGTACGAGGGCGGGGGTGAGGCCGATCCGGCCCGGTCCGGGGTGCGCAGCGGTGGAGTCATGCGACCATCGTGTGTAACCAACTAGTTAGTTGTCAACCCTCGGCGCGTGGACCTGGGCAGAGTACGCGCGGGTAACCGTGCCTGGTGGCGACACTGGTGGGTGGGATGGCGCAGACTGTCCGGGATCGCTACGCAATCTGCCCGATCGGGGCCATCGCACAGGAATGGAAGGAGTCGGCGAGTGTTCAGGCGCATCGCCATCGTCAACCGGGGTGAAGCCGCAATGCGGCTCATCCATGCCGTGCGTGATCTGGCAGCGGAGACCGGGCTACCGGTAGAAACGGTCGCCCTCTACACCGATGTCGACCGAAACGCCACGTTCGTCCACGAGGCCGACGTCACCTACGACCTCGGCCCGGCCTCCGCGCGCCCGTACCTGGATCCGAAGGCCCTGGAACAGGCCCTCGTCGCGACGAAGGCCGACGCCGCCTGGGTCGGCTGGGGCTTCGTGGCCGAGGATCCCGCCTTCGCGGAGCTGTGTCAGCAGATCGGGGTGACCTTCATCGGTCCCGATCCGGAGGCCATGCGCAAGCTCGGCGACAAGATCGGCGCCAAGCTGATCGCCGAAGAGGTCGGCGTCCCGGTGGCACCGTGGAGCCACGGCTCGGTCGAGACGGTGGAGGCGGCAGTCGAGGCCGCCGCCGAGATCGGCTACCCGCTGATGCTGAAGGCCACCGCGGGTGGTGGCGGTCGCGGCATCCGCAAGGTCAGCGACGAATCCGAACTCGTCGACGCCTACGAACGCACCAGCCAGGAGGCAGCGCGCGCGTTCGGCAGCGGCATCGTGTTCCTGGAGCGCCTGGTCACCGGTGCCCGGCACGTCGAGGTTCAGGTGATCGCCGACGGACAAGGCACCGCCTGGGCGCTCGGTGTGCGCGACTGTTCGGTGCAGCGGCGCAATCAGAAGGTCATCGAGGAGTCGGCGTCGCCGGTGCTGCGACCGGAGCAGGCCGCCGAGCTGAAGGCGTCGGCCGAACGACTCGCTCTCGCCGTCGGCTACCGCGGCGCGGCCACCGTCGAATTCCTGTACCACCCCGGCGACGAGCTGTTCGCCTTCCTCGAGGTCAACACCCGGCTGCAGGTGGAACACCCGATCACCGAATGCACCACCGGCTTCGACCTGGTCCGGGCGCAGTTGCAGGTGGCCGCCGGCGGCAAGCTCGAAGGCGAGCCCCCGGCCGAACGCGGACATGCCATCGAGGCCCGGCTCAACGCCGAGGACCCGGATCGCGACTTCGCCCCCGCTCCCGGCCGGATCGTGCGGCTCAACCTGCCCGCCGGCCCGGGGATCCGGGTCGACACCGGCGTCAGCGAGGGGGACACGATCCCCGCCGACTTCGACTCGATGATCGCCAAGATCATCGCCTACGGCCGCAATCGCGACGAAGCGCTCGGCCGGCTGCGCCGGGCCGTGGCCGAAACGAAGGTGGTGATCGAGGGCGGCGCGACCAACAAGAGCTTCGTCCTGGACCTGCTCGACCAGCCCGAGGTGATCGACGGCAGCGCGGACACCGGATGGATCGACCGGGTCCGCGGCGAGGGACGCCTGGTCGCCGACCGGCACGGCGCGATCGCGCTCGCGGTGGCGGCCATCGACGCCTACGAGGAAGACGAACGAGTCGAGCGACACCGGCTGCTGTCCACGGCGGCGGGCGGCCGACCGCAGGTGCAGCACCAGAGCGGGCGCCCCTACGACCTCAAGCTGCGCGGTGCCGGGTACCGGGTGCAGGTGGCACGGGTCGGTGCACACCGGTTCCGCGTCGGCATCGATTCCGGTGGCCGCCTGCACACCGCCGACGTCGACCTGGAGCGTTTCGACGCGCACGCCGGGCAGATCACAGTCAACGGCGCCCGCTTCCGGATGATCACCGGCACGCACGGGCCCATCCACCTGGTCGAACTCGACGGAGTCACGCACCGGATCAGCCGCGACGAGGGCGGTGTCGTCCGATCGCCCGCGCCCGCACTGGTCGTCGCCACACCGGTCCAGGTCGGCGACGAGGTCGAAGCGGATGCTCCGGTGCTGGTGCTGGAGAGCATGAAGATGGAGACGGTGCTGCGGGCACCGTTCCGGGCCCGGCTGAAGGAATGCCCCGTCTCGGTCGGTACCCAGGTGGAAACCGGTGCGCCGTTGCTGCGCCTGGAGCCCCTGGGCGATGACGGGGACCAGGCCGAGGCCGGTGCGGCCGGGGCGGCCGACCTGGACCTGCCCGAGGCAGCCATGCCGGTGCAGCCCGAGGTGCGGCTGGCACGCTGCCTGCAGGACCTGCGCAGCCTGCTGCTGGGCTTCGACGTCGATCCGCACGACGAGCGCCGGGCGATCGACGACTACCTCGCCGTACGCGGGCCCGCGGTCGCCGACAATCAGCGGCCGCTCGCCGAGGAACTCGACCTGCTGCAGGTGTTCGCCGACCTCGCCGAACTGAGCAGCAACCGGTCGGCCGACGACGGCGGCCACGGCCATGTGCACAGCGCGCGCGAGTACCTGCACACCTACCTGCAGAGCCTGGATGCCGACCGTGCTGGGTTGCCGGATTCCTACCGCGCCAGGCTCGCCCAGGCACTCGGCCACTACGGGATCACCGAGCTGGACCGGACCCCCGAGCTCGAAGCCGCGGTGTTCCGGATCTTCCTCGCCCAGCAGCGGCCCGCCGACACCGTCACGGTCGTCACCACCCTGCTGCGGGAGTGGCTGCGGGAGCCGGTGCCGGATCAGGTGCTGCGGGAGCCGGTCGGGCTGATGCTGGAGCGCCTGGTCGCCGCCACCCAGGTGCGATTCCCGGTGATCGCCGATCTGGCTCGCGGCGTAGTGTACGCATGGTTCGGCCTGCCGCTGCTGCGGCGCAATCGAGCCCGCGTGTACACCGACGTCCGCAAGCAGCTCAGCCATCTCGACGCGCACCCGGACACCCCGGACCGCGCCGACCGCATCGCGGAGATGGTGCGCAGCACCGAACCGCTGGTGAAACTGCTCGGCCAGCGTCTCGTGCGCGGCAGCGCCGACAACACCGCGATGCTGGAAGTGCTCACCCGCCGCTACTACGGCAACAAGGACCTCGCCGGCGTGCGCGCCGCGGAGTTCGGCGGCTGCGGTTTCGTCGTCGCCGAGCGGCGGGGGCTGACCCTGGTCTCGGCCGCGGTCGGTTTCGAGGCGCTCGACACTGCGTTGCAGGGGCTGTCCCGGCTGGCCGCCGGTGCCGCCTCCATCGAGGCCGACATCTACCTCAGCTGGGAGAAGCAGCCCGAGGACTTCGACGCCATGGCGGCCGACCTGCAGGAGAAGCTGGCCGCGCAGCCGCTGCCGAGCCAGGTGCACCGGGTGACCATGACCGTCGCGGGCAGCGGCGGCGGGGTCATGCACCACCACTTCACCTTCCGTCCGTCGGCGGTCGGGATGGCCGAGGAGCGGCTCATCCGTGGCCTGCACCCGTTCATCGCCCAGCGGATGCAGATGACCCGGCTGCGCAAGTTCGACCTGACCCGGTTGCCTGCCTCCGACAACGACGAGGTGTACCTGTTCCGCGCGGTCGCCAAGGAGAATCCGGCCGACCAGCGCCTGGTCGCCTTCGCCCAGGTCCGCGACCTGGCGGCACTGCGCGACCACGACGGCCGGCTGCTGGCGCTGCCGTCCGCCGAGATCGCCATCGCCACCTGCCTCGACTCGATCCGCCGGGCCGCGTCGCAGCGGTCGTCGGCCGCGAAGCGCTTCAACACCAACCGCATCGTGCTCTACATCTGGCCGCCGATCGATGTGGCCCGCGACGAGCTGGAAAAGGTCATCGGCGGCCACGTACTGCCGCTGACGGTCGGGGCGGGTCTCGAGGAGATCCTGCTCATCGCCCGGCAGCGGGACCCGCAGTCCGGCGAACTGACCAAGGTGGCCGTCCGGATCTCGTTCGACGCCACCGGGAGCCCCGTGGTGCGGGTCGGCGAACGCCACGACGAGGCGGTCGAGCCGATCGACGAGTACCGGCAGAAGGTGCTGCGCGCGGCGAGCCGCAACACCGTGTACCCGTACGAACTGACCGGGCTGCTCGGTGAGTTCAGCGAGTACGACCTCGACGCGGACCACAAGCTGGTACCGGTCGACCGGCCCAAGGGCCGCAACACGGCGGCGATCGTCGCCGGTGTGGTCACCAGCCGGACCGAACGGCATCCGCAGGGCATCACCCGGGTGGTACTGCTGGGTGATCCGACGAAATCGCTGGGCGCGCTGTCGGAACCGGAATGCCGCCGGGTGATCGCGGCGCTCGACCTGGCCGAGCGGATGCAGGTGCCCGTCGAATGGTTCGCACTGTCCTCGGGCGCCCGGATCTCGATGACCTCGGGCACGGAGAACATGGACTGGGTGGCGGCCGCGCTCAAGCGGATCGTCGAGTTCACCCAGGACGGCGGTGAGATCAACATCGTGGTCTCGGGTATCAACGTCGGCGCGCAGCCGTACTGGAACGCCGAGGCGACCATGCTCATGCACACCAAGGGCATTCTCGTGATGACCCCGGATTCGGCGATGGTGCTCACCGGTAAGCAGGCGCTCGACTTCTCGGGTGGTGTCTCCGCGGAGGACAACTTCGGTATCGGCGGCTACGACCGGGTGATGGGTCCCAACGGCCAGGCCCAGTACTGGGCGCCGGATCTGAATGCGGCACGCGCCATCCTGATGTCGCACTACGACCACACCTATGTGGCGCCCGGCGACCGGACGCCGCGGCGGGCGGAGACCGGCGACCCGGTCGACCGGGACGTCTCCGACTTCCCGCACCCGACCGACAACAGCGATTTCACCACCGTCGGCGAGATCTTCTCCGCCACGGCGAATCCGGATCGGAAGAAGCCCTTCGACATCCGCACCGTGATGCGGGCCCTGGCCGACCAGGACCACCCGGTGCTGGAACGCTGGGCCGGGATGGCCGACGCCGACACCGCGGTCGTGCAGGATGCCCGCCTCGCGGGTATCCCGGTCTGCCTGCTCGGTATCGAGTCCCGCGGGGTGCCGCGGCGCGGGTTCCCCGCCACCGACGGACCCGACACGTACACGGCCGGAACGCTGTTCCCGCAGTCGTCGAAGAAGGCGGCGCGGGCGATCAACGCCGCCAGCGGCAACCGGCCGCTGGTCGTGCTGGCGAACCTGTCCGGCTTCGACGGCTCGCCGGAGTCGATGCGCAAGGTGCAGCTCGAGTACGGTGCCGAGATCGGCCGGGCCATCGTGAACTTCGACGGGCCCATCGTGTTCTGCGTGATCTCGCGCTATCACGGTGGCGCTTTCGTCGTGTTCTCCAAGGCGTTGAACCCGAATATGACGGTCCTCGCCATCGAGGGTTCCTATGCCTCGGTGCTCGGCGGAGCACCGGCCGCCGCGGTGGTGTTCTCCGGCGACGTGGATGCCCGGACCGCCGCCGATCCGCGCGTGCAGGAACTGCAGGAGCGGGCCGCCGCCGCCTCCGGTGCCGAACGCGCCGCCCTCACCGCCGAATTCGAGGAAACCCGGGCATCGGTCCGGGCCGAGAAGCTCGGTGAGGTCGCCGCCGAATTCGACGGTGTGCACAACGTGCAGCGTGCCGTCGACGTCGGCTCGGTGGATGCGATCATTCGCGCTGCCGAACTGCGCCCGCGGATCATCGACGCCATCGAGGCGGGCCTGGCCCGCTGAGCGTGTCCCCGGTGGGGCGAGGACGAATCGTCCTCGCCCCACCGGTCTTTCCGGGGCTCTGCTCGGCAGTCGGCTTGTAGCATCCGGATGCCGACCGGTAGCTGCTGGTTTCGAGATGGACACGCCCCCGGTGGTTCCGGGTGGCGAACTTCATGTGTACAGATGTTGAACTACCCCGCGATTCGCGTCGCCGGGGCGGCCCGCGTGGGGTACGGTCGCTGGCGTTTGCTGATCGGTATCTGTACGAAAGGATTCGGGAATGGCGTTCGAAGTCAAGGGAGCAATCGGCGACCACTACAACGGGGCCGGTGGCGCGTCGAGTCCGCTAGGGGAGCCGACCTCGGACGAGTTGGACGCCCCCAACGGCGGCAAGTACCAGGAGTTCACCGGCGGCGTCATCTACTTCACCGTCCCGACAGGTGCGAAGACGGTGTACGGCGCCATCCGGCAGGCCTGGGAGGGCGAAGGCGGTGCCGGTGGCCGGCTGGGCTACCCCACCTCCGACGAGCAGGACATCGAGGGCGGCAAGATCAGCCACTTCGAGAACGGGTCGATCAGCTACTCGTTCGCCGATGACGCGGTGACGGTCAACGCGGGCTGACACGTCGGGCCATCGAAACGGCGGGCACCGATCCTCGGATCGGTGCCCGCCGTGCTGTGTGAACGAAGACCGTCAGCCGACCGGCAGTACGCCCAGAATCGGGTCGTAGGCCCAGTTCAGGAGCCGCTCGGCGTCCTCCTTGGCGGCCCGGCTGCTGTGCGCGGAACTGTGCAGCACCACACCGACCAACGGGATGCCCGCCCGCACCGTCGCGAACAGCAGGCAGTGCCCGGCAGCGTTGGTGTTGCCGGTCTTGATGCCGATGGTGCCGGGGTATTCGCGCAACAGCCGGTTCGTGGTCTCCCAACGGTGTTCGCGGTTCTGCGGGCCCGCCGGCACGTAATGGTCGAGCGCGCCGACGATCTCACGGAACACCGGCCGCCACATGGCGCGAGCCCCGAGAGACACCAGATTCGCGGGGGTGGAGTGGGTGGAATCGTCGGTGGGATTCGGCAGGCCGCTGGGGTCGGTGAATCGGGTACCCGCCAGGCCCATCCGGTGTGCGGTCGCATTCATCTTGTCGAGGAAGCCCGCCTGCCCGGGGCCGAACGATTCGGCGAGCGCATAGGCGGCGTCGCATCCGGAGGGCAGCAGCAGTCCGTACAGGATCTGACGGGCGCTGAGTACCTCACCGGCGGCGAGACCCGCGGTGCTGCCGTTGTGCTGGGCGCAGTATCCGGCTGCTTCCGCAGGAACGGTCACCGGCCGCTCGAGGTCCCCGCTGTCGATAACGACCACCGCGGTCATCACTTTCGCGAGACTGGCCATCGGGACCGGTCGGTGCGCCTGCCGCGCCCACAACACCGTCCCGGTGACACCGTCCGCCACCGCCGCCCCGGCCGCTTGCAGCCCGGCCGGGCCCGCCGCGGGCCACGGCCCGTCGGCGCTGCCGGTGGGACCGGCATCCGCCGCCCCGTGTCCGACGGCGATGACCACCGCAGCGGCGACGGTCGCGTGCAACACTCTGGCAAAGGTGCGCATCGGCACATTCTTACCGACTGTCGGACCGATCCGTGGGATTTGCGCTGCTCGCGAGCCGCACCTCGCGCCTGGCAGGCGCAGCGAGGTGGCGAACGGTTTGCCTCAACGAATGGCCGACGTGCCCGCAATGCTCAGGTACATGACCATGGTGACGAAAAGGAACCAGCCGGCTCCCTGCCACACCATCCAGCCTTCGCCGCGGTGCCAGGCACGATAGGCCAGCACGAAGGCTCCGATACCGCCGACCGTCAAAGGGACGGCCGGGACGAAGACGAGCGTGACTGCGGCGGTCGTCTCGCATTCCGTACCGGCCGCGTCGCAGAACACCCGGTCACCAGCCCATGCATAGATGACAGCGAAAGCGAGCACGGCGGCGAGAACGGCCGCACCGCCGTACAGGACGGCCCGGCGATAGGTGCGATCGCTGTGGCCGCGGGGACGGCCCGGATTGCCACGTTCCGACATAGTCACCTCGAGTTGTCGAGTCCAAGGTCGAGCGGGCGGGAGTCCAGGGTAAACCCATCGCCTGTCGGGCCGTTGATGTGCCGTGTGCCGCAGCCGCCCGGCCGAACGCAAACGGACCATCCCCCGGAGGGGGACGGTCCGTTCGTGGCTTGCGCGTATCGGCGCGACGGGAGCGTGCGGCGGGCGCCGGGCAGCGCTCAGAGCGGCAGCAGGTGGTGCTTCCGCGGATACCGGACGACCTTCTTGTCCCGCAGCAGGTGCAGGGCACGGCGGAGTTCCAGACGGGTGGCGGACGGCTCGATCACCGCATCGATGTAGCCGCGTTCCGCGGCGATCCACGGGGTGGCGATGGTGGCGTTGTAGAAGTCGATCATCTGCCGGCGAATCGTTTCGCGCTGGTCCTCGGGGGCGGCGTCGAGCACCTTGCGCTGGGTGAGGCCGACGGCGCTCTCGGCGCCCATCACGGCGATCCGGGCGGTCGGCCAGGCGAGGTAGGTGTCGCAGCCGAGGGCCTTGGCGCCCATCACGGCCCAGCCGCCGCCGTACGCCTTGCGGATCACCACGGTGACCTTGGGGACCGTTGCCTCCACGTAGGCGAACAGGAACCGGCCGCCGCGCTTGATGACGCCGGCCTTCTCCTGTTCCACGCCCGGCAGGAAGCCGGGGGTGTCCACCACGAGCACGAGTGGAATCTCGAAGGCATTGCAGATGTGGATGAAGTGCGCGGCCTTGTCGCTGGCCTTGGCGTCCAGCGCGCCGGCGAGGACGGTCGGCTGATTGGCGACGACGCCCACCGGGCGGCCGTCGACGCGGGCGAAGCCGGTGATCAGGTTGTGGGTCGCCGATGCACCGATCTCGTGGAATTCGCCGTCGTCGAAGATCCGCAGCAGCACATCGTGCATATCGTAGATCGCGTTGTCCGAATCCGGGACGAGGCTGTTCAGGCTCAGATCGGAGTCGGTGACCTCCGGTTCCAGCCCCGGGTTGATCACCGGCGGCAGTTCCGTGGAGCTGGAGGGCAGGTAGCTCAGGTAGTTGCGGACCCAGGCGAACGCGGCCGCCTCGTCCTCGGCGACGTGGTGGATATTGCCGTAGGCGGCCTGGTTGTAGGCGCCACCCAGCTCCTCCATGTCGACCTTCTCGCCGAGCGCGTCCTCGATGACCTTGGGGCCGGTCACGAACATGTGCGCGCTGCGGGTGGCGACGACGACATCGGTGCAGATCGGCTGATACACCGCACCCGCCGCGCAGTTGCCCAGGATCAGCGACACCATCGGTACCGCACCCGAGAGCGGCTCCATCTTGGTGGCCAGCTCGCCGTACCAGCGCAGCGACGTCACCGCCTCCTGGACCCGCGCGCCGCCGGAGTCGTTGATCCCGACCAGCGGGCAGCCCATCTTGCCCGCCAGGTCCATGATCGCGGCGACCTTGCGGCCGAACATCTCGCCGATGGTGCCGCCGTACACGGTCTGGTCGTGCGAGAACACGGCGACCGGCCGCCCGTCGACGAGGCCGTGCCCGGTGACCACGCCGTCGCCGTAGAGGGCGTCCTTGTCGCTGGGGTTGCGCACCAGGGCGCCGATCTCGACGAACGTCCCCGGGTCCATCAGCATTTCGATGCGCTGCCGAGCCGACGGGATACCTTTGCGTGCTCTCTTGGCGGCTCCCGCCTCTCCGGCCGGTTCCTGCGCGATCTCGAGTTTCTTACGCAGGTCGGCGAGCTTGTCGGCAGTAGCACTCATCAATAACTTCCAGATCTGTCTGCAGGCGAACACCGCGCGGTGAGCGGGGCGGATCTCACAGTACCGCGCGTACACCACATGGTCGGCTGCCCGGGTTTGTGACCTTGCCCAGATCGGTCCCGGGCACCGATGTGGTGACCGGCGGCCACCTCGGCCGGCGGCCCGCCTACATCCCGAGCAGGCCCTTGGCGATGTGGGTGACCTGGATTTCGTTGCTGCCCGCGTAGATCATCAGCGACTTCGCGTCGCGCGCCAGCTGCTCGACCTTGTACTCGGCCATGTAGCCATTGCCGCCGAACAGCTGAACCGCTTCCATGGCCACCTCGGTAGCGGCGCGGGAGGAGTAGAGCTTCATCGCCGAGGCCTCGGCGAGGGACACCTTCTCGCCCGCCGCGGTGCGCTCGATCGCATTGAAGACCATGTTCTGCACGTTGATGCGGGCGATCTCCATCTCGGCCAGCTTGAGCTGGATCAGCTGGAACCGGCCGATCTCGTTGCCCCACAGCTTCCGGGACTTCGCGTAGTCGATGCACAGCCGGTGGCATTCGTTGATGATGCCGAGGGCGAGGGAGGCGATGCCGATCCGTTCGGCAGCGAACGACTCCCGGGCGCTGTCCTTACCGTCGCCGGTGGCGGGGTTCTCGGACTCGCCGAGCAGCCGATCCGGGGTGATCCGCACATTGTCGAAGAACAGTTCACCGGTGGGCGAGGAGTTCATCCCCATCTTCTTGAACGGTGGGCTCTGTAGGAATCCCGGCATGCCCTTGTCCAGGACGAAGGTCAGCACCTTGCGGTCGCGGCGATCGGTGTCGTCGCCCTCGTCGAGCTTGGCGTAGACCACGGTCACATCCGCGTATGGGCCGTTCGTGATGAACGTCTTGCGGCCGTTGAGGATGTAGTCTTCGCCGTCGCGGCGGACATAGGACTTCATGCCGCCGAAGGCGTCCGAGCCGGAGTCGGGTTCGGTGATGGCCCAGGCGCCGACCTTGTCCATCGTCACCAGGTCCGGCAACCAGCGCTTCTTCTGTGCGAGGGTGCCCCGGCTGCGGATGGTGCCGACGGCGAGCCCCAGGCTGACGCCCAGGGAGGCGACCAGGCCGAGGCTGACGCCGGCGAGCTCACTGTTGAGGATCACCCCCATACTGCCCGCCCCGCTGAACCCGTTGCCGGACTTCTCGGTCGTTCCGGACTCCTCGCGGGCGAGGGCCTTCGCCAGCCCGTCGCGCGCCAGCTCGTCCAGCCCGAACGTCGAGTACAGCTTGCGGATGATCTCGAACGGGGGGAGTGCACCACTTTCCAGCTCGTCGATGTGCGGCTGGATCTCCTTGTCGATGAAGGCGCGCAGTGCGTCGCGGAACATCAGGTCTTCGTCGGACCACTGGTACATGTCGTGAACTCCGAGGGTTGCCGGTACGGTCTACCTCGAATATAGAACACGTTCTAATGCTCCGGTGTGGTCGATCCGGGAACCCGAAACGGATCGAGTGGCAGTGCGGAGCCGGAATCGTGCTCCGGCCCCGCATCGCCGGGTCAGGGCAGGACCTGCGGGATCACCTGCGGCGCCACGGCGCCGACCAGAGCGCCGATGGCCGCGCCGATGAGCGCATTGGGGCCGCCGACCAATGCCACACAGGGCAGATACAGGATCATCGTGGTGATCGCCGGAATACAGACGACAGCGCCGATGACCGCGCCCACCCCGGCGCCGATGGCGGCGCCGTTGAGGGCCGGATTCGGGTACTGGGCCGCCGGATTCGTGGCAACGGCTTTCAACTCTGCTTCGGCGGCCTGCCCGACCTCGGGGGTCATCGTCAGGGTGCGGCCGTCGTCGGCAACGGTCGGGGCGAGGTCGATGCTGTTGCCGCCGGCCGTGGCCAGGCTCGTCGGGAGCTGGTGCACCGGGGTGCCGTCGGCCTTCGTCACGGTGACGCTCGACGCGTCGTCGGCGAGCACGAAGCGGCCGTTGTCGATGTCGGCCGTGATCGTGCTCAGGTCGGGGGCCACGCTGGTCCGGTACCCGACGCCGTCGGCGGCGAACGATGCCGACAGGCCCTCGGCCAGCCGGGCCTGCTGTTCGCCGTCGGCGGTCGCCGATGCGGTACCGGCGGTCACCATGGTGGCGGCGACGGCGAACGGTAGTGCGCCGACCAGTACCTGGCGCCCGGCGCGGGCAAGAGTGCGATGGACCATGGGTGTGGATCTCCCCTCCGGCGCCTCCGGGGGTGCGATACGCCCGGAAGGCTCGAAACAGTGCTGTCGATGGACCGAGGGAATTCGTTGCCGCCGAGGCCGGAGATGGGTTCCGGGGTGTGCTCGGCCGCGGGCATCGACCTGACTGTGGTGCTGCTGGCCTACCGCCGCGATCGGAACCCGTTACGCCGAACCGGCTGGATCGAGTGGAACCCCACCACCGGGAGGCTTACCACCGGATATCAATGACGTATAGGTCCGGACCGGCAGTCGGCCTAGAGTCGGTCGGCCGCGGCCCCGACCGCCGAACGCATCTGTTCATGCGCTCGGTCTGTGCTGGTGTCGGGATCGATCACCAGCAATCTGAGGCGCCGATCGTGAGGTCCTGATACATACATCACCTGGGGCGGTTGGTCCGGAAGCGCCCCGGTGACGTCGATCCCGTCGGGAGCGTCGATGTTCCGTTGCGACCGGCTGAGACGATTCCAGTCGAAGCTGATCCGGGTGGTCTCGCCGAGTCGCGTGGTGAGGGCACTGACCAGGTCGTGCAGTTCTGCGGTGAGGTTGTCGGTTCTCGGCCACCACACGCCGTCGACATCGCGGGCACCCGGTTCCCGGTCACTCAGTAGCAGTCGTGGAGTGCGGGTCGGTGCGAGGAACGGTTGTCCACCATCTGCGGTTGGCTCGAACCGGCCGAGACCACGGTCGGTGCCACCACCCCGGCTATGTTTCGGATTCTGTGTCATGTCCTGCCTCGCGTAGGTTCCACCGCGCTGTGGCCGCCGTCGTCGTCCCAGCGGCGCAACGCGGCTGCGTTCTGGATGTGATCGAGCCCGATGCGGATGTCTGCGGCGATGAGTTCGTCGGAGGTGAGCACATTGCCCTGCCGGGCTGCGGCCCGAAGCAATGTTCGGGCGGTGACTTCCCTGGTTTCCGGGGGAATGACCAGCAGTACGAAGCGGGCACCGTCGAGCCCCACCACACAGAGCGTATGACCGGGCAGATGTCGGTACCCGTCCAGGTGAACCGAACGCCCGCCGATGGTTGTGCGCCTCGGTGCGGGCGACCAGGAGTCCAGGTTGTACATGATTCGGTGGCGCGCCCGGCCAGCAATGCCTCGAGATCGGCGGCTTCGGCGACCAGGGTGTTCGTGCGTGGCCACCAGGCTCCGTCCACAGCTCCGGGTCGGTGTGCGCGCGGTGGCCGCGGCTGCCCTGAGCCGGGAGGTTCGGCGCCACGCAGAGCGAAGCGGACCTGGTGCTCCACCAGCATCGGCTCGTGTTGTAGCGTCATCACGACGCTCCTGACCGGACCGCATGACGGTCCCTGACGTTTTCGCCGGGTACGACGAGACCACGGCGGTGAGTGCGGGCAAATCCCCGCAAGACCATCCTACCCGCTGGTCCTTCCGGCAGGGTGTTGCAGGATCGAGGGGTGAACTCCGCAAATTTGACCCGTTCCGAGACCACTGCGCGATCTGCTGCGGTCGAGGTCCGTGCCTATCGAGTCGAACTCGACCTGTCGGGGGCGCCCGACCGGGGAGAGGCCGGGTTCGCGACGACCACGACGGTCGAGTTCGCCGCGAGCGTCGACCGGACCTGGCTCGACTTCATCGGCCCCTCCGTCGAGTCGGTGCGCGTGAACGGGCGGGACGTGCCGGTCGAATACGACGGCGCCCGGATCGAAATCGGTGGCCTGATGGAGTCGAACGTGGTCGTCGTCCGGGCGACGGGCGCATACAGCCGCTCCGGGGAAGGCTTGCATCGGTTCTCCGATCCGGCCGACGGTGCTACCTATCTGTACACCCAGTACGAGCCGGCGGACGCGCGGCGGGTCTTCGCCTGCTTCGAACAGCCGGATATGAAGGCGCCGTTCACCTTTACCGTCACCGCGCCGTCCGATTGGCAGGTGGCCTCGAATCAGTCGGCCGCGCGAACCGAGACGTCCGACGGTCGCCGGACGGTGGAATTCGCGCCGACGCTGCCGATATCCACCTACATCACGGCGGTCGCTGCGGGGCCGTACCACCGGGTCGAATCCTCGTGGTCGCGGGACGATCTCACGGTGCCACTGGCAATCATGTGCCGCGCCTCACTGGCCCGGTACCTGGACTCGGACACCCTCTTCGAGGTGACCACACAGGGCCTGGACTTCTTCGCCGAACAATTCGACTACCCGTACCCGTGGGGCAAATACGACCAGGTGTTCGTTCCCGAATACAACCTGGGTGCCATGGAGAATCCCGGCCTGGTCACCTTCACCGAGTCCTATCTCTTCCGCGGCGCCGCGACTGCCGCCCAGTACGAAGGCCGGGCCAATACGATCCTGCACGAGATGGCGCACATGTGGTTCGGCGACCTGGTCACGATGGCGTGGTGGGACGATCTGTGGCTCAAGGAGTCCTTCGCCGACTACATGGGTGCGCTCGCGAGCAGTGAGGCCACCGAATGGACCGACGCGTGGGTGGCCTTCGCCAACCGACGCAAGGCCTGGGCCTATTCGCAGGACCAGCTGCCGACGACGCACCCGATCGTCGCCGACATCGTCGATCTCGAGGCCGCCAAGCTCAATTTCGACGGCATCACCTACGCCAAGGGCGCCGCGGTGCTGAAACAGCTGGTCGCCTACGTCGGCCGGGAGGCGTTCTTCGCCGGCGCGCGCCGCTACTTCCGGGCGAATGCGTTCGGCAACACCACCCTGGCCGACCTGCTCACCGAATTGTCCGCCGAATCCGGCCGCGATCTGGCGCGCTGGGCGAAGGCGTGGCTGCAGACATCCGGAATGTCCACGCTGACGCTCGAAGACGGCGCGATCGTGCAGACCGATCCGCGTCCGCATCGGCTGGCCGTCGGACTCTACGATTTCGACACCACCGGCGACCTGGTGTGCCGCGACCGAGTGGAACTGGACCTCGTTGCCGAACGCACCCCGGTCGAGCTACCGCCCGCGCCGCTGCGGCTGCTCAACGACGGCGACCTCACCTACGCAAAGGTCCGCCTGGACGCGGAATCGCTGACCACCGTGGCGCGTTCCCTGGACCGGGTCACGGACCCCCTGGCACGGGGGCTGATCTGGTCGGCCCTGTGGAATGCGGTGCGCGACGGCGAGCTCGACCCGCAGCAGTACCTGACGATGGCGCGCGATTTCGCACCGGCCGAAACGAATACGGCGCTGCTCACTGCCGTCCTCGCGAACGCGTCGTTCGCCATCGGTCACTACCTGTCCGATGCGGTGCAGCAGCGGTGGCGCGCCGACTGGCTGGACGCATGCTGGACGGCCATGTCCGCCGCCGAGGCGGGCTCCGGTGCCCAACTGGCCTGGGCGCGGGCGACAGCGAACGCGGCCACAGTCGAGGGCCGGCGCGCTGCCGACATCCGGGCGATACTGGACGGCCGGGTGGCCGCCCCGGAAGGCCTGGCCTTGGACCCCGACCTGCGTTGGGCGCTGTGGACCGCGGTCGCCGCAACCGGTGCCGCCACCGCCGCCGACCTGGATGCCGAACTCGACCGCGACGACACCGCCTCCGGACGCACCGCCCGGTTGCGCGCGCTCGCCGCCCGGCCGACCGCCGAGGTCAAGGCCGAAGCGTGGGTGGCGGCCCTTGACGACACCGCCTTGACCAACGACCACCTGGACGCCGTCATCACCGGATTCCGGGCCGGTCGGCGCCGCGACCTCCTCGCCCCGTACGACACCGAGTACTTCCGGCGTCTGACCGGGGTGTGGGAACAGCGAAGCATCGAGATCGCGCGCCGGATCGTGGTCGGCCTGTTCCCCGCCACCGAGTCACTCGACCTTGTCGATGCCTGGCTCGGGGCGCATCCGGGTGCGCCGGGCGCGCTGCGCCGGCTGGTTCTCGAACAGCGCGATCACCTGGCGCGCGACCTGCGGGTACGCGGCCGTCGTTGAGCGACGCCCAGCGGTGCGGTGCGCCGCCGGGCACGGGTGACCGAGCCCGGCGGGCATGGGGAACGGTGAATGCTCTCGACGGTGGCGCGTGGATGCTACTGCCGAGGCGTGGCGGACGGAAGCCACCCGAAGCACACGGCGCGTCGTGACCCCGAGTGGTGTGAAATGCGTAGATTCGTCGGTGTCGCCGACACGGCGAAATGTAATAGCGATACCACATATCGTGAGGTAGTCGCGTTGTGAACCGGTCGGAGACTGGCGTAACCAACCGGTAATTGCAGAACACGCCGACCGTAACGAACGGTTTCCACCATCTAGCCGCATGACAGCCAGAACGATCATGCGGCACCGGGCCGCAACACCCGGAACCAGCGCCGGGCGGCGCAGCGCACCCGCCCGCCGCATCAGGGACATTCTGCGGGCCCGCATCCGCAGCGGGGTCTACGGCACCCGCCCACTGCCGTCCGAAGCGCAGCTCACCGCCGATTTCGGCGTCAGCCGGAACGCGGTTCGTGATGCCCTCGCGCTGCTCCGTGACGAAGGCCTCGTCGATCGAGTCCCGGGTGCCGGGACCTTCGTGGTCGCCGAAAAGGCCGTTCAGGGACTGGACCGGTTGCGCGGCCTGGCCGAGACTTTCGAGACCGGCAGCGGTCGAATCGTCAACCAGGTGCTGTTGGCCGAGGTGGTACCGGCCACCCCGATCGTTGCCGAGCGACTGGAACTGCAGCCGCGTGCGCCGGTGGTCTCGCTGGAACGCATCCGATGTCTGGACGGCGTTCCACTGTCCCTGGATGCGAGCTATCTTGCCGCAGATATCGGCGCGCCGCTGCTCGAGATGGACCTGGCCGGATGCGATGTGTTCCGCCTCGTCGAGTCCGAGCTGGGGTTGCCGCTGGAGTCCGCCGCGGTCTCCATCGAGGCGGTGGCCGCCGATCCGACCGTCGCGGGACTGCTCGCCGTGCGACCCGGGTCACCACTACTACTGCTGGAGCGGCTCACCTATGCCGATTCCGGCCGTCCGGTCGATCTGGAATACCTCAGATTTCGTGGCGACCGATTCTCGCTGTCCGGCCTGTTGAATCGCGTTCCGGTGACGCCGGACCAGCACCGGACCACACCGACCGAAGGAGCCGAAGCACTATGACGATGGAAATCCCACCCCTGGCCCCGCGCCGCGAGCTCAGCTGTGACGTGTTGATCGTCGGCGGCGGAACCGCCGGAACCATGGCAGCGCTCACGGCTGCCCGCAACGGTGCGAATGTTCTGCTCTTGGAAAAGGCGCACGTACGGCATTCCGGGGCGCTGGCCATGGGAATGGACGGGGTGAACAACGCTGTCGTACCGGGTAAGGCCACCCCGGAGGACTACGTCGCCGACATCACTGTCGCCAACGACGGCATCGTCAATCAGCGCACCGTATATCAGACCGCGACCCGCGGGTTCGAGATGGTGCAGCGCCTGGAGGCGTACGGGGTCAAATTCGAGAAGGACGAACACGGCGAATACGCCGTGCGCAAAGTGCACCGGTCCGGCAGCTACGTACTGCCGATGCCGGAAGGGCGCGATGTGAAGAAGGTGCTGTATCGCACCCTCCGGGCCCGGGATGTCCGTGCCAAGGTCACCATCGACAACCGGGTGATGCCGGTCCGAGTGCTCACCCGGGGCGGTGTGGCGGTCGGCGCCGCCGGGTTCGACACGCGGACCGGCGAGTTCGTCACCGTCTCGGCCGGCGCGGTGATTCTCGCGACCGGTGCCTGCGGCCGGTTGGGGCTGCCGGCGAGCGGGTACCTGTACGGCACCTACGAGAATCCGACCAATGCCGGAGACGGCTACGCAATGGCATATCACGCCGGAGCCGAACTGTCCGGGATCGAATGTTTCCAGATCAATCCGCTGATCAAGGACTACAACGGCCCGGCCTGCGCGTATGTTGCCAATCCGTTCGGCGGCTACCAGGTCAATGCCGAAGGTAACCGGTTCGTCGATGTCGACTACTGGTCGGGCCGGATGATGGCCGAGGTCAAACGGGAACTGGACAGCGCCAGGGGGCCGATCTACCTCAAACTCAGTCACCTTCCGGACGCGACGATCGGCGAGATCGAGGGCATCCTGCACACCACCGAGCGGCCCACGCGGGGTACGTTCCACGCCGGCCGCGGAACCGACTACCGGACGCGCGATATCGAAATGCACATCTCGGAAGTCGGGTTGTGCAGCGGCCATTCGGCCTCCGGCGTCTGGGTCGACGAAAACGCGGCGACCACGGTGCCCGGACTGTACGCGGCCGGTGATATGGCGCTGGTCCCGCACAACTATATGATCGGCGCCTTCGTCTACGGCGATATCGCCGGGGAACAAGCCGCCGGATATGCGCGCGCCACGGACCGGCTACCGCTACCGGCCGACCAGATCGAAGCCGCGCACGACCTCGTGTACCGCCCGCTCCGCCATCCCGACGGTCCGCCCCAGCAACAGGTCGAGTACAAGTTGCGCCGGTTCGTGAACGACTACCTGCAGCCACCGAAGACACAGAGCTATCTGACTCTCGGTGTGGAGGCGTTCGAGCGGATGCGCGGCGAGATCGACCGGATGGGCGGGCGGACCCCGCACGAGCTGATGCGCTGCGCCGAAGTCACCTTCATCCGGGACTGCGCCGAGATGGCCGCCCGGGCCTCGCTGCGGCGTACCGAAAGCCGCTGGGGCCTCTACCATCAGCGGGCCGACCATCCGGATGCCGACGATGCCGACTGGTTCTGTCATCTCAACCTGTTCCGTGGCGAGACCGGTGAGATGCTCTTCCGGACCAGGCCGGTCGCACCGTACATCGTGCCGGTCCCCGGCTTCGACCGGCCGGACGGCGTAGCCGACGAACCGGCGCCGGAGCCGCCCGGCTCCGGGTGGGAGGAGCACCGGGCCGCGGATCGGCAGCCCTCCGCAGTATCGGGGGTGTCTCGATGAGCGTCCGCCTGCTCGAGCTGATGGAGCTCGCCGAGGAATGCCCCGACCTGGACGAACTGCGGCCCTTCCTGACCGACCCGGATGCCGAAGTGCGGCGGACCGCGTTGTCGGTGCTCAGTGAGACCACGGAGGAGTGGACCGAATCCGCGCCGGTCTTCGCCGTCGCGCTGGCCGATTCTGCTGCCGCGGTGCGCGACACTGCGGTGGGCCTGCTCACCGAACTGGTCGAGGTGCTGGTCCCGGGACCCGAATTCGAGTCCGCGCTGCGCGCCGGCGCCGCCGCACCCGAACCCTCGGTGCGAGCGGCCGCGATCGAGGCGTTGTGGCGGCATCGCAGAACCACCGCCGCCGAACTGTTCGGTTGGTTCGACGATTCGGATCCCGACGTCCGCCGGGCCGTCGTCGCCGGACTGACCTCGGTGGACGCACTGCCCGAACTCGATACGGCGGCCGCCGACGCGGAACCACGAGTGCGGATCGCAGCGGCCAAAGGCATCGCGGCCGTCGGCGATCCACGGGGTGCGGCCACGCTGACCCGGCTGATCGGTGATCCGGACCCGTTGGTCCGGGCCGCCGCACTGACCGGTCTCGCCGCCACCGGGTGCGGCACCGAGCCCGCGGCCATGGCGGCCGCCGCGCTCGGTGACCCGGCGTGGCAGGTCCGCCAGGGCGCCGCAATTGCACTCGCCGTCGTCGATTCGGAATTCGCGGTGCAACACCTCATTCCGGCCATCGGAGACGACAACCTGGACGTTCGCAAAGCCGTCGTCCGAGGCCTGGCGGAGCACATCGCCGAACGACCCGAGATCACCACAGCCCTGCATGCGGCACTCGAGGACCCGGACGCCGACGTCCGGGCCGTCGCCCGCATCGGAATCACCAACGCTCGAAAGGACAACTGATGGCTCAGGCCGAAAACCGTGTCGACGTCCCGGTCACGATCGACGAATCGAAATGCATCGTCGGCTGCACCCTGTGTGTCGACATGTGCCCGCTGGATTCCCTGGCGATCCATCCCGATACCGGCAAGGCGTACATGCACGTCGACGAGTGCTGGTACTGCGGCCCCTGCGCCGCGCGGTGCCCCGTGGACGCGGTGACCGTCGACATCCCACTGCTGCTGCGCTGACGCCGGCAGCCATCGAGAGGTGCACGATGAAATCGAAAACACTCGCCGCCGCGACCTTCGCGGTAGCCCTCGCGGCCGCCGGATGCGGCGCCGGCGGTGAATCGGACGGCGACACCGTGGAGGTGGCCATCGGCTACCAGTCGAAAACCATCAACACGGTGACGGCCGGAACCCTGATGCGTGAACTCGGCCTGCTGGAAGAGGAACTGGCGGCGATCGGCGCCGCCGAGGGAAAGACCTACCGGGTGTCCTGGCACGATTTCGCTTCCGGCCCGCCTCTGACCGCCGAGATGATCGCGGGCAAAGTACATATCGGGTCGATGGGCGACTACCCGCTGTCGGTGAACGGGGCAAAGACGGCTCAGCTCGGGGACGTGAAGACCCGCTGGGTCTCGACCACCGGCTACAACCTGCTCGGCACCCTCAACCAGATCGTGGTCCCGGAAACCTCGGACGCGGAGACGCTGTCCGATCTGCGCGGGGAGGTCGTGTCGACGAGCCTCGGTTCGACTGCGCACGGCAATCTGGTGAGTGCACTGGACTCCGCCGGGATGTCACCCGACGATGTCCAGGTACTCGGTCAGGATCCTCCGGTCGGGGTGACCGCCCTGGAATCCGGGCAGGTGGCCGCGTTGGCGCAGTTCGTCCCGTTCCCGCAGCGCGTCATCTTCTCCGGCGCCGGCCGGCTGCTGCACGACGGGAACACCGGGGTGCCCACCTTTCACGGTGTCGTGGCGAACGAGCAGTACACGAACGCCCATCCGGAAGTCCTGCAGGCATTCCTGACCGCGCAGCGGGAGGCGACCGAGTACCTGTACGAGAACCCACTCCGAGCGGCGCAGCAGGTGGCCGAGGCAACGGGAATTCCGCCCGAAGTGGTCTACCTGTACAACGGGCCGAACGGCGTCGTCACCTTCGACCCGACGATCAAGGACGAACTGATCGGTGCCGTCGAGACCGGGCTGCCGTTCCTGAAAGACCTCGGCGCATTGGAAGAGCTCGATGTCGAATCGTTCGTCGACACTGCGCCGCTCCGGGAGATCTACGGCGCCGACTACGAGCAGGCGGCCGCAGCACTGTCGAATCCGGCGACCCTGACCGGGCACGACGCGGTCTGCGATGTCGATGTCTCGGATCCGGCCACGGCCTCGGAAGCGTGGCCGGCGGACTCCGACACGACCCGGGTCGCCGCGACGCCGACCTGCCTACTGCGGCTGGTGGCGCAGGGTGGGGAATTCCGTGCCCTGTACGTGCCGGACACGGAGTCGGGGACCAGGATCTTCGGGCACGCGGCGACCTGGGTGTACGACGATTCCGCCGCGCCGGACTCCGTGATGCTGCCGTTCGGCTCGGTCGACGGCGCGCAACGATATGTGCGCGACCATCCGGACTCGGTGCTACTGGACTACGCCACGGCCCTGACGGAGGTGCAGTCATGACAACGACCGAAACCTATCCGCTTCCCGGTGTCGCGCTGCCGGCCGAACCGGCTGCCCGCCAGGCCCGTCGCGCGCTGCCGCGAGCCTTCCGCAGTGTGCTGAGACGCCTGCTACCGGTGCTGCCGGTCGGATTCGTGGTACTGGTCTGGTACCTACTGACGGCGAACGATGTCATCGCCTGGCTGCGATTCGACAAGATCCCCGGTCCCGGAGATGTGGCCACAGCATTGCAGGCCCAGCTCGCCAGCGGGGTGTTCTACGAGCACATCGTGGCGAGCCTGCGCCGGATCCTGTCCGGTTTCGCCATCGCCGCGTCCGTGGGCGTGCTCGTCGGCATCGCCGTCGGCAGGTCGAAGGTCGCGGCCGCGCTGATCCGGCCGCTGATCGAGGTGGCCCGGCCGATTCCGGCGATCGCGCTGGTGCCGATCGCCATCCTGCTGTTTCCCACCAGTGAGCAGGGGATCGTGTTCATCACCTTTTTCGCGGCTTTCTTCCCGGTGACCGTGGCCGTCGTGCACGCCATGAAAGCCATGCCGACCGTGTGGACGGATGCGGCGCGCACCCTCGGCGCCTCCCGGTGGCAGGTGCTGGTCCACGTGGTCCTGCCCGGTGCGATGCCGGCCATCTTCTCCGGGCTGTCGGTGAGTATGGGCGTGGCCTGGATCTGTGTGATCAGCGCCGAGATGATCTCCGGGCAATTCGGGGTCGGTTACTGGACCTGGATGTCGTACTCGCTGCTGGACTACGCGGGTGTGGTCACCGGAATGCTGACCATCGGCGTACTGGGATTCGGAACCGCCTGGGCAGTGGAACTGATCGGACGGCGTGTGAACCGATGGCTGCCGGGTGAAGCGCGATGAGCACACTCGAAACTTCCGGCGCCACAGTAGATATCCGGGACATGCAGGTCGATTACCCCGACGGACCGGCGGCGCGGCTCGACCTCCGGGTCGCGGCGGGGGAAGTGGTGGTCCTGCTCGGGCCATCGGGGTGCGGCAAGTCGACCGTGCTGCGGGCGCTGGCCGGACTGCTGCCGATGGCGGCGGGCGGGGCCGAGGTGGACGGCGAGCCGATCGGTTCGTCCGGCAGGCAGTGCGCCATGGTGTTCCAGGAGGATGCGTTGCTGCCGTGGCGAAACACCCGCCGCAACGTCGAGTTCGCCCTGTCGCTGCGGGGTGTGAAGCGAGGGGAGCGACGGGCCGTCGCGGACGACCTGCTGAAGCAGGTGGGCTTGCACGGATTCGAGGACCATCTGCCGGGTCGGCTGTCCGGTGGGATGCGCCAGCGGGTACAACTCGCCCGGACACTGGCTGCCGAGCCCCGGGTGATGCTGATGGACGAACCGTTCGGAGCGTTGGATGCCCAGACCCGAACGGATATGCAGCAGTTGCTGATCTCGGTGTGGCAACGCCACCGCACCACGGTGCTGTTCGTCACCCACGATGTCGACGAGGCCTTGTTGCTGGCCGACCGGATCGTGTTGCTGAGCCCGCGTCCGGCCGGCATCCGGCGCATCGTCACCATCGCCGATCCGCGTAGCCCCGGTGCCCGGTTCGAACCCGAGTTCGCCCGGCTGCGATACGAGATCCTGGCCGCGCTCGGGGAGAACTCCGAGCCGGTCCCGGAACTCGCCACCGACAACAGCAGAGGAGAAGACTCATGACATTCGTGATCGGCGAAGCCTGCGTCGACGTGATGGACCGGGCATGCGTGACCGAATGCCCGGTCGACTGCATCTACACCGGCGGCCGGATGGCCTATATCCATCCCACCGAATGTGTCGACTGCGGTGCCTGCGAGCCGGTATGCCCGGTCGAGGCCATCCACATCGCCGACGATGTACCCGAGGGGCAGGAGGAGTTCGTGGCCGAGAACGCGAAATTCTTCGACGAGCCGCTTCCGGGCCGTCCTGCACCACTCGGATCACCCGGCGGCGCAGCCAATGTCGGTGATCTCGGGGTGGACACCGAATTCGTGGCGGAGTTCCGCCGATGAATACCGTGGACCGTGCCCTCCGGGTCGCGATCATCGGGTCCGGGCCGGCGGGAATCTACGCCGCCGATGCGCTGATGAAATCCGGTACCAGCGTGAGCATCGACCTGCTGGAACGCATGCCTGCACCCTTTGGGCTCATCCGGTACGGCGTCGCCCCCGATCATCCGCGGATCAAAGGGATCGTCACCGCACTGCACAAGGTGCTGGACAAACCGGACGTGCGGTGGCTCGGCAACGTCGGGTACGGAACGGATCTGTCGATGGCCGAGCTGCGCCGGTTCTACGACGCAGTGATCATCGCGACCGGCGCCGCCGCCGACCGGGCGCTGGATATCCCGGGCATCGGGCTCATGGGCTCCTTCGGGGCAGCCGATTTCGTATCCTGGTACGACGGACATCCGGATGCGGCCCGCACCTGGCCTTTGCATGCGAAACAGGTCGCCGTGCTCGGCGTCGGCAATGTCGCGCTGGATGTGGCGAGGGTCCTGGCCAAGACCGCCGACGAATTGCTGCCCACCGAGATCCCGCCGAATGTCCACTCCGGACTGCAGGACAATCAGGCGGTCGAAGTACACGTCTTCGGGCGCCGCGGACCCGCCCAGGCCAAATTCACGCCGTTGGAACTGCGCGAGCTCGACCATTCCCCGAATGTCGAGGTGATCGTCGACCCGGCGGATATCGAGTACGACGCAGGATCGGCCGCGGCGCGCCGGAACTCCAAACAGGTCGACATGATCTGCACCACCCTGGAGCAGTGGGCCATCCGGGACCGTACCGATCGGCCGCATCGGCTCCACCTGCACTTCTTCGAGAATCCGATCGAGGTGCTCGGCGAGGACGGCGCGGTCACGGGCCTGCGGACCGAACGAACCGCACTGGACGGCAGCGGCAACTGCAGCCCGACCGGGAGAACCACCGATTGGGACGTGCAGGCCGTCTACCGGGCGGTCGGCTACCGCTCGGAACGCCTGCCCCTGCTGCCCTTCGACGAAGGCACCGGCACGATTCCCCACGAAGCTGGACGGGTGGTCACCACCGCCCCCGCCGGGGAATCGGGCCACCACCTGCCCGGCGTCTACGTGACGGGATGGATCAAGCGTGGTCCGGTCGGTCTCATCGGGCACACCAAGGGAGACGCCAACGAGACCGTCGCCTGTCTGCTCGCCGATATGGCGGATCTGGTTCCGGCTGCCGAGCCGGAACCAGATGCCGTCACCGCCTTCCTGTCCCGCCAGGGAGTGTCCTACACCACATGGTCCGACTGGTACCGCCTCGACGCCTACGAGAGGTCGTTGGGCGAAGCGGAGGGCCGGGAACGGGTCAAGGTGGTCGATCGCGAAGACATGCTCCGCGCCTGCGGATCGCTCGACCCCAGGTGAACCACGATCGAAGGAGACCCATGGTGTCCGATGCTGCACCGTCCCAGCTCGAGCGTGCCCACGTCACGGAGGCACTGAACTCTGTCCACGACCCCGAAATTCAGCGACCGATCACCGAACTGGGCATGGTCGAGCGGATCGATATCGACTCCGCGCACACCGTGACCGTGGCCGTCCTGCTCACCGTCGGTGCTTGTCCGCTACGTGAGCGGATCCGAGACGACGTCTGCTCGGCAGTGCGGGCCGTTCCCGGAGTTTCCGGTGTCGCCGTCGAGTTCGGTGTCATGTCGGATGCTCAACGCACCGAACTGCGGCAGCGTCTCCGTGGTGACGAACCGGCGATCCCCTTTGCACAGCCGGAGTCGCTCACCCGGGTGTACTGCATCGCCTCCGGAAAAGGTGGTGTCGGGAAGTCCAGCGTCACGGTGAATCTCGCCGTCGCGATGGCCGACCAGGGGCTCCGGGTGGGGGTGCTGGACGCCGACATCCACGGGCATTCGATTCCGGCCATGCTCGGCTGCACAGCCGGACCCACCCAGGTGGAACGGATGCTGATGCCGCCAGCCGCGCACGGGGTGAAGCTCATGTCCATTGCGATGTTCGTCGACGGCAACGAACCGGTGGTGTGGCGTGGCCCGATGCTGCATCGGGCCCTGCACCAGTTCCTGGCCGACGTCTACTGGGGAGATCTCGATGTCCTCCTGATCGACCTGCCGCCCGGAACCGGTGACATCGCCATCTCGCTCGCCCAGCTCGTCCCCACCGCAGAGCTCCTGGTGGTGACCACGCCGCAGCGCACCGCCGCGGCAATTGCCGAACGGGCCGGGCTCGTCGCAGTCAAGACCGGGCAACGGGTGGTGGGTGTGCTGGAGAACATGTCCGGGTTCGACACCCCCGAGGGAGTCCATCTGACCCCGTTCGGCAGCGGTGGCGGTGACATCGTCGGTGACCGGCTCGGCGCCGCCCTGGGCAGGCCCTGTCCGGTGCTGGGGCGTATCCCCTTCGACCCGGCCGTGGGCGCGACGGGCGACGCCGGGACCCCGATCGTCCTGGCCGGGGAGCCGACCGCTGCCGCTGCGGCGTTTCGCGCCGTCACCGAACGGCTCACTTCGCGGCCGCGAGGGTTGGCCGGGCGCCGGCTGTCGGTCGCCACGTCGTAGAACCGGCATCATGAAGCGACCCCGGCACCCGGAAGGGGCGCGGCAGCCCGGCGATGTCGCGCCCCTTGCCACTGCGCCGGCGGGGGAGCAGGGTAAGAGGCACCGGTGGCGCCACCGGGCGCTGCCCCGAGCAGAGAGGGGGTGGATCGTGTTCGCGCGATCTACCACTATTCAGGCGCAACCCTCCGCTATCGACGCCGGGATTGCGCATGTTCGCGATGTGGTGTTGCCCGCGCTGCGGGAGATACCCGGATGTACCGGGCTGTCGCTCCTGGTCGATCGGTCCACCGGTCACTGCATCGCCACCAGTGCCTGGGAGTCCGAGGGCGAGATGCACGACAGCATGGAACTCGTCGGACCGCTACGGGACCGTGCGCTCGCGGTGTTCGGTGGTGGTGCACAGCTGGAGGAATGGGAGATCGCCTGCCTGCATCGCGCCCACCATGCGAGTGACGGTGCGTGTGCGCGGGTGACCTGGGTGAAGACCGACCCCAGCCGGATCGACTCGGCCGTCGAGATCTACAAGGTCGCGACCTTGCCGGCGATCGAGGAACTGGACGGGTTCTGCAGCGCCAGCCTGATGGTCAACCGGAAGTCCGGGCGGGCCGTGTCCTGCACCACCTACGACAGTGCCGAAGCGATGCGGGCGAACCGCGAGCAGTCGGCGGCGCTGCGGGTCGACGCGGCGCGGCAGACCGGAGTCGAAGCCCTGGACGTGCGGGAATTCGAGCTTGCCCTGGCCCACCTACGGGTCCCGGAGCTGGCCTGACCGCTGCTCGGTGTTGAGCCGGGCGGCGTGGCGCACCAGGTGATCGCGTTCGGCGAGGCTGGGCGCCTGCCGGGCGGCCTCGGCGTAGAGGCGTGCCGCGGTCGCCGGATCCCCGTTGCGTTCGTGGAGGTGGGCTGCGACGGCGGTGTACCGGGGGAGCCGAGGATCGAGTTCCGCCAGCGCGGCGAGACCGGCCGGTGCGCCATCGGCCTCGCCGACCGCCACCGCCCGGTTGAGGCGCACCACCGGGCTGTCGGTGAGCCGGACGAGTTCGTCGTACCATTCGACGATCTGCACCCAATCGGTCTCCGCAGCGGTGCGGGCATCGGCGTGCAGGGCGGCGACGGCGGCTTGTGCCTGGTATTCACCGAGCCGGTCGCGCGCGAGCGCGGTCTGGAGGATGCGCACGCCCTCGGCGATCATGCGGGTATCCCATCGGCTGCGGTCCTGTTCGGCGAGGGGGACCAGGCTGCCGTCCGGACGGGTGCGGGCCGCCCGCCGGGCATGGTGCAGCAGCATGAGCGCCAGCAGGCCCGCTGCCTCTTCGTCGTCGGTCCGGGAGACGAGCTGGCCGGCCAGCCGGATCGCCTCGGCAGCGAGATCGACATCGCCGGAGTATCCCTCGTTGAACACCAGGTACAGCACCCGCAGTACCCGGCCGAGATCGCCCGGCCGGTCGAAACGTTGCTGCGATACGGTCCGTTTGGCCCGGCTGATCCGCTGGGCCATGGTGGCCTCCGGGACAAGATAGGCGTCGGCGATCTGTCGGGTGGTGAGGCCGCCGACGGCACGCAGGGTGAGCGCGACGGCGGACGCCGGGGACAACGCGGGATGTGCACACAGGAAATAGAGCTGGAGGGTGTCGTCCACCGTCGGTCCCGGGCCCGGTGCGGGTTCGGCATCGACCCGCACCTCACGCTGCCGGCGGGCCGATTCCGACCGGGCGGCGTCCAGGTACTTCCGCCAGGCCACGGTGACCAGCCAGCCCTGCGGGTCGCTCGGCGTCTCGTCCGGCCATACCCGCAGCGCCTCGATCAGGCCCTCCTGCACGGCATCCTCTGCCGCCGCGAACTCGCCGCCACGGCGGCAGAGGATGCCGATCACCCTGGGTGTGAGGGTGCGCAACAGGACTTCGTCCAGCACGCTCATTCGCTGATCGTCGGCGGCGCGGTGAGTAGTGGGCGCAGCTCGAGCCATTCGTGGATCGGCTTCCCGCCTGCACCTGGGGCGGCGGACAGCTCACCGGCCAGCTCCAGTGCCCGGTCGTAGCTGTCGACGTCGATCACCATCCAGCCGGCGATCAGGTCCTTGGTTTCGGCGAACGGGCCGTCGGTCACCGGGGGCTTGCCTTCGCCGTCGTAGCGGACGAAGGTGCCCTCCGGTGCGAGGGCCCGGGTGTCGACGAACTCGCCCGTTTGCTCCAGGCGCTTCGCGAAATCCTGCATGTACTGCACATGTGCGGCGACTTCCTCGGGTGTCCACTTGTCCATCGGCACGTCGTTGATCGACGCCGGGGCACCCCGGTAGTGCTTGAGCAGCAGGTACTTGGCCATGGTGTCCTCCTCGGTGCGGTACGGCCCATTCTGGCCGTTTTCACTCCGGGGACGGAGCAGCACACGGGTTCTCGACATCGCGCCGAAAGAAATTTGCGGCGCGGCTACTTCGGTGCCGAGAGCCCCGCTTCGGGCGAGGTGTGGACGACTGGGCAGCCGCCGCGGGGGAAGGTGCCGAGTTCTTCGATCCGGTAGCCGTCGGGGTAGGAGCGGATGAATCCGGTGTCCTCCGTCGGCTGCGGCTTACGCCGCGGCGGAAGCAGGCGGACCAGCTTGCCGCGAAGCGTCAGGCCGAGGGCGACGAGCCGCTTCTCCAGGGCAGTCGGGTGCCGGTAGTGCAGTGCGTCGAGAAGTCGGTCGTCCATCAGGCACCGCGCCAGGCGATGGCTGAGCGACGCGGGGAGCAGATTGAAGGGCGAGTAGGTGGCCATCACCTGCAGCGTTGCCTCGGCCACGGCGTGGCCGCCCGCGCTGTAGCCGAACCGCGCGGCTTCGTAGTCGTCGTAGAACCGCTCCCACTCGGCGTAGGTCTCCGGAATGTCCTTGATGCCCATCCGGCGACTCAGGCCTCGGACGTGGTTGGTGACGGCGACGATCTCGTGGTCGCTCAGCGAGCGCCAGCCGAAGGTGTTCACCCAGCGGACCGGGCCGATGAGCAGGCTGGCGGCGGTGTAGACCATGTCGTCGTTGGCGATGTCGTAGGCGCCGTGCATGTTGTTCAGCCGGCGGAAGGCCCGTTTCGCGGTCGTGGAGTCGTAGTCGTGCTCGATGAAGGTCGCGAGGATGATCGCGGTGTCGTCGATCCGCTTCTGCGGGGTGTCGACATAGGTGCCGGTCCGGCCGAGCAGATCACCGATACTCGGCACCGCGAAGGTGTGGAACTGGGCGAGGGCGCCGGAGTAGAACATGTCCCAGGGGAATTCGTGCTGGTGCAGGATGCGGACGATCTCCCGGCAGTCCTTCTCGGCATCGAGTCGATCGATCGTCCGCTTCCACTCGTAACGGCCACGCAGGTCCATCGTGATCACCTTTCGGCTTCGGTGGCGACCGGACCGGTCGCCACCGGCCCGCGTGAGACTCAAATGTAAAATCAGTCTCACTTCGGACTATGGCACAGGTAGGTGCCCGCGTGGAAGGATTATCCGGTGACTTTTTCCGGCGAGCTGGTGTCACGGGCGGTGGAGCTGAGTCGCCGGGCCGATCCGGCGCCGGATCCGGGGGACGACCACGTATTCGATGCGGCCCTCGGGATCCTGGACACGAAGCCCCTGGCCCAGATCACCATGGACGAGATCGCCGCGGCCTCGGGCGTCGGCCGAGCCACCCTGTTCCGGCACTACGGCTCCAAGCAGCGACTGTTCGAACGGCTGCTGGCGCGGGACACCCGCCGCTTCCTGGATGACATCGATCGTTCCCGCCGCGCCACCCCGGACCCGATCGAGCATCTGGCGAACACCTTCGCTGCCTGCCTGGACTGGCGCGACCATCCGATGTTGAACCGCCGGGATCCGGCCGGCGTGGGCGAGTTCCTGGCCGACCTCGGATCGGGTGATCCGTCCCCACTGTTCCTCGGTCAGGAGGCGGTGGCCGCCATGCTCCTCGAATATCAGCGAGATGGCAGCTTGCCGCCCGCCGATGCTCGGCGGCAAGCCGAGATCCTGGTCCACCTGATGCTCGGCTACCTCGCTTCCCCGGGGCCGTTCACCGATCTGACGGACCGGGTTGCCGTGCGTGAACTGGCCGTCACCTACGTCGCACCGATCGTGCTGTCGCCGTATCGGCGTGATGGATGATCCCCGTACGAAAGTGGGGGACCGGCTGCTGAGTCTCGGACGGCGAACCGACGCGGGGAGTGGGACGTTGCGCCGACCGCATTGCTGGAGCAGGGGGTCCGGTAGCTGAAGGGATCACACCGAACAGCACTCGGTACCTCGAGGAATAGTATCTGGCTACGTAGATATGCGCATCAAACAATTAGTCCTCATCCAAACCAACAACACCACTCACCTAGACCTGCAAACCAACGTCCCGACACATCGCCAATCTGCTTCGACCAGGGAGCCGAGCCTCCGGAGTGGCATCTCCAGCTACTGGAGGTGCCACTATCGAGATATGCCCACCGTGCCCGATATCGATGGCCGAGCAATGCAGCACTGCGAGACGACCACGCTGGGGGTGTTGCTGCGGCATCGGGGAATCGATCTGTCCGAGCCGATGCTGTTCGGCCTGGGTTGCGGGCTCTCGTTCGTCTATTGGGACAGCAAGCAGCTGGAGTTCCCGTTTCTGGGCGGACGTGTGAAGCCGTTCGAACTGACGCGCAATCTCGCTGCCGGGTTGGGGCTGGAGCTGGTGGTTCGGGAAACGGCCTCACCGCGCAGAGGCTGGGCAGATGTGGTCGACGTGCTCGATGGGGGAGACCCGGTCGGGTTGCAGCTCGACAGCTACCACTTGGACTACTTCGGGTCGAAGGTGCATTTCGGTGGCCACATCGTCGCCATGTACGGCTACGACGACCGGAACGCGTACTTGGTGGATACGCGCGGACAGGGCGGCAGCGTGGTGACCGGCCGGTCGAGTTTGGCGGCGGCACGGGCGGCCCGTGGCCCGATGACCGTACGGCATCGCTCGTTCACGCTCACGGCACCTCGGGAACTGCCGGCACCACGAGACCGGATGCTGCAGGCGATCGAGAGGTGCGCCGACGCTTTTCTGAACCCGCCGATCGCCAATCTCGGATACCGCGGGATCGAAAAAGCTGCGCGACGGGTGCCGACCTGGTGGGAGCGTACCGGCGATCCTCGACGGGTTCTGCAGCAGGCTGCGATGTTGATGGAGTACGCGGGAACCGGAGGTGCCCTGTTCCGGAATCTGTATCGGGACTTCCTGGCCGAATGCTGCGTTTGGGTGGACAGTGCCGACCTACGGGCCGGGTATCGACGGTATGCCGAGGCTGCCGACCTGTGGACGGAGGTTGCCGCGCTGATCGCCCGGTCGGGGGAGACCGGGGTCGCCCAGCACCTCGACGAGGCGGGGGTGCTTCTCGCCGACCTGTCGCGACTCGAGCGGACGGCGATGGAGCTGTTGCGCAAGTCGGCGCCGGGCGGTCCCGGCACGGTGTGAGTCGTACCGAGGCCGGGGACGTCACGCGCCGGCGGTCTCCCACAGCCCGATGAGATTGCCCTCGGTATCGGTGAAGTAGCCGACGAAACCCATCTCGCCGACGGGCATCTTCTCGGTGACGACGGCGCCGCCGGCCGCAGCGGCCCGGGCCAACGCATCGTCCACGCTCGGCACATCGATCACGATGTTCGAGGCCTTGCCGGGGAACATGTCGCTGCGTTCGTACATGCCGCCGTTGATGAACCCGGCCTCGGTGGGGCCGGATTCGGGGTCCGACGGTCCGGTCATGACCATCGTGTACTCCATCTCCGGGACCGGCATGACCTGCCAGCCGAACGTTTCGGAGTAGAACTTGCGCGCCCGGTCGCCGTCGTCGAATGGGATCTCGAAATGCACCACCTTGCCCGACATCGCACCCTCCAGGGAGAAGATCTTCGGTTCGGCCGATCGTTCGTGCAGTGCGCCGGAGGAGACGGCTGGGTCGATCAGCCGCGGGATTACAGGTCGAGGATACTCCGGTGAGGTGCGCCCCACACCGGTCGCGCAGTCGGTGTGGGGCGCTGCCGCAGGGCAGGTCAGCGGGTGCGGTCGTAGATGACGGCGAGTTCGCCGAGTGCACCCGCTTCGCTGTGGGTGAGCTGCCAGCCGGATGCCGGTAGCCCGTCGTCGAACAGCCGCTGCCCGCCTCCGGCGATCTCCGGGCAGATGAGCAGGTAGAGGCGATCGATCAGGTCCTCGGCGAGCAGGGCCCGGGTGATGGTGGGGCTGGTGTTGACGAGGATCTCGCCGGTACCGTGCGCGCGGAGATCGGTGACGACGTCGGCAGCGGGGGCGTCGATGATGCGGGCGTTGTCCCAGGGTGCGTCGGTCAGGGTGGTCGACAGGACCACTTTTTCGGTTTTCATCAGCCACTCGGCGTAGCCGCGATCGCGTGGGTCGGCGGTCGCGTCGGCGGCGACGGTCGGCCAGAACCCGAGGAATCCTTCGGCGTTGCCGCGGCCGAGGAGAGCGGTCGTGGCGTCGCGGTGGATCCGGGCGAGGTGGTTGCGCCCGACTTCGGTGGTTGCGTAGCGGACGATCGGGCCGAGGTCGGCGGGGCCGCCCGGGCCGTTGTAGCGGCCGTCCAGGGTGAGGGCGATATTGGCGGTGACCTTGCGGGTGTCGGTGCTCATGCGCGGGGGTCCTTTTCTGTGGTGGTGCCGAGGGTGTCGGTGAGGATGTCGAGCACCTGGCCCCAGCCGGTTTCGATACCGGCGATGAAGGCGGCGGACTCGATCGTGGTGTCGGTGATGTCGAGGTCGAGCCGGAGGCGGGTGCCGGCGGCGTGGTCGGTGAGTGCGAGATGGTAGGCGCCGGTGAACAGAACGGTCCCTGCCTCGGCGAGTACCGCGAGATCGAAGTCGAGCCGGGCGGGCGCGGTGGCGGCGTGTACCCGGCCTTCGGATCGGTGGATCCGGCCGTCGGAGTCCCGGTATTCGAGGACGGTGCGACCGCCGGGCTCGGGTTCGATGATGCAATCGGTGAGGGTCATCGACGGTGGTGCCCACCAGGTTTTCAGCAGTTGCGGGTCGGTCCAGTACCGCCAGGCGGTGTCGCGGTCGACCGGGAGTTGCCGCTCGAAGCCGAAGTGGCGGCCGTCTGCCCAGCGGTCGCGGGTTGCGGCCGCTGTTTCGGTCTCGATGGCGGCGCGGTAGCGCTCCAGGACGTCGCGTTCGCCGGCCTGTGCAATGGCGGTGGCCGCGAGTTCGCGGAGGCGGTCGCCGAACTCCTGCAGGGGTGCGGTTTCGATTGCGTAGACCCGTCGCTGACCGAGCGGGAAGACGGCGACCAGTCCGGCCTTGGTCAGTGTCTGGAGGTGTTTGGTGGTCTGGGGTTGTCGCAGGCCGGTCAGTTCGGCGAGTTCTCCGACCGAGCGTGGGCGCTCGGCGAGCAGTTCGACGATGCGCCATCGGGCGCTGTCGCCGAGTGCCGATGCGATCCGTTCCATGGCGATAAGAATTCCACGGAGTGAATATTCCTGTCAAGGAATATCTGTGGCTACATGATTTTCTGGATTCAGAAAATGATGTACCGTCCAGGTGTGGAGACATTGCTGCACTCGGATGCACTCGCCAGGTTCGGGCACGTCTTGTCCGACGCCACCCGGACGCAGATTCTGCTGAGCCTGCGGTCCGGGCCCGCTTATCCGTCCGAGATGGCGGAGCGGATCGGGGTGTCACGCCAGATTCTGTCCAACCACCTGGCCTGCCTGCGCGGGTGCGGACTGGTGGTGTCGGTGCCCGAGGGGCGGCGCAATCGATACGAACTGGCCGATGCGCGGATCGGGCATGCGCTCGGCGACCTGCTGGGAGTGGTGCTGGCCGTCGATCCCGCATGTTGTGCAGATGCGCAGTCCGCGCAGTGTTGCTGACGAAGCCGAAATCGGGTGATACGGAGGTGAGGCCGGAATGAGCGACGCATGCTGTGGAACCGACGCCGCCCCAGCCGAGCACGGCCCGGCCGAGCAGCCGCCACGGGTATGGCAGGTGCGGGAACTGCAGGCGGCCGCAGCCGCCGGAGTGCTCCTGGTCGCCGGGTTCGTCACCGGCTGGACAGTGTCGCCGACCGCGGCAGCGGTGCTATATCTGACCGCGGCTGCCGTCGGCGGTGCGACATTCGTGCCGGGCACGCTGCGTGCGCTGCGCCGGGGCCGGATCGGGGTGGGCACCTTGATGACCATCGCGCTGGCCGGGTCGCTGATCCTGGGTCAATTCGCCGAGGCCGCCATGCTCGCCTTCCTGTTCTCCATCAGTGAGGCCCTGGAGGACTATTCGCTGACCCGCACCCGGCGTGGTCTGCGGGCCCTGATGACGCTGGTTCCGGACCGGGTGCGGGTGGTGGGTGCCGAGGGCGGCACCGTGATCCGGGCGGCCGAATTGCAGGTGGGGGACCGGATGCTGATCCGTGCCGGTGACCGGATCGCCAGCGACGGGATCGTCCGGAGCGGCCGATCGAGCCTGGATACCGCGGCGATCACCGGGGAATCCGTACCGGTCGAGGTGGGTCCGGGGGATTCGGTGTACGCCGGGTCGATCAATGCGCACGGTGTGTTGGAGGTCGAGGCGACCGTGACCGTCGCGGACAACTCGCTCGCGAAGGTGGTGCGGGTGGTCGAGGACGCGCAACGACGCAAGGGGGTGCGACAACGGCTCGCCGATCGCTTGGCCGCACCTCTGGTGCCGGCGGTGATGGTTCTCGCCGCGGCGATCGCCGGCGTCGGTGCGGTGCTGGGTGACCCGGCGGTCTGGGTCGAACGGGCCCTGGTGGTGCTGGTCGCTGCCGCGCCCTGTGCCCTGGCGATCTCGGTGCCGGTCACGGTGATCGCGGCGGTGGGTGCGGCCTCCCGACTCGGAGTGCTGGTGAAAGGTGGTGCGGCCCTCGAAGCGCTGGGCGCCGTGCGTACCGTGGCACTGGACAAGACCGGGACGCTGACCCGGAACCGGCCCGCGGTCGTGGACATCGTGGCGGCGCCCGGCTACACCCCCGAGCATGTGCATGTGGTTGCAGCCGCACTGGAGTCGGGTAGCGAACACCCGCTCGCCGCGGCGATTCTGGCGGAGGCCCCCGCGGCGAGCCGGGCCGCAGCGGTCACCACCGTTCCGGGTGCGGGAGTCGAAGGCACGGTCGACGGGCTGCCTGCCCGGCTCGGCAAACCCGGGTGGGTGGCACCGGGTGTGCTGGCAGCTTCGGTGAACCGGCTCGAGGATGCGGGCGTCACCGTGGCGGTCGTCGAACTGGAACACACCGTGATCGGCGCGATCGGCGTCCGGGATGAACTGCGCCCCGAAGCCGCGGAGGCGGTGGCTGCGCTGCACCGGGCCGGCGTCGCGACGCCGATGCTGACCGGCGACAATCCCGGTACCGCTCGGGCGCTCGCGGTGCGGGCGGGTATCGCCGACGTGCATGCCGGGCTGCTGCCCACCGACAAGGCCCGCCATGTCGATCGGCTCCGCCGGGAACGTCGTGGTGCGGTGGCGATGGTGGGGGACGGGGTGAACGATGCTCCGGCGCTCGCGACCGCCGACGTGGGTATCGCCATGGGCGCCATGGGGACCGATGTGGCCGTCGAAACGGCCGATGTGGCGTTGCTGGGCCACGATCTTCGGCACCTGCCGCAGGCGGTGCGGCACGCCCGGCGGGCGCGGGCGATCATGCTGCAGAACATCGGTCTGTCGGCGGCGATCGTGGTGTCGTTGGTGCCGCTGGCCGCCACCGGCGTGCTGGGGTTGGCAGCCGTTGTGTTCATCCACGAGCTGGCAGAGGTGTTCGTCATCGGAAACGGGGTGCGGGCGGCGCGGCTCCGGCCGCTGCCGAATACGCAGTCACCCGGGAGGACAGCGGAATCCGGCCCGGATACCGGACGCACAGTCGGGTGCGCGTGTTGCCCGCCTCCGGATGGGGCCGCCGCAGATTCGGCGGTACCGGCGCGGCCCGGGGGTGTGCTCGCATTGGAGCCGTCGCCGATCGTTGTCGAACCCGGGCCGGTGGATGCCGCCTGCGAGTGTTGTACCGGCGTGGCATCGGCCGCGGAGTCACGGCAGGGCCGATGACCGGTTCTCACGATTCGGTCGACAGCCGGTTGCCGTGGAAAGCTCCGCGCTGGGAGAGGCGATGTCGAGGACCACCCGCTGGCCGCCTTCGCAGGCGTTGAGTCGGGTGGAAGACGAAGGCGGCCGGACCCCGACCCGGCGGATATCGGCGGGAACCGGCATCGGTGGACCCAAGGGAGCGGATGTCCACCGATCGGTGGGCACATCGGTGCGTTCGATGCCTTCGCTGCAGGTTACGACGGTTGCCGAGTGCTGGCGTCCGTTGTGCTGCTGCGGTGTGGCAGCTCGGCGAACGGCCACGTACATGTGAACATGATGATCATGAGCGAGCACGAGGTGGTCGTGAGGGGGCCGACGATATCGACGGACGAGGCTGCGCCGTACGAGGCATTCGACCTGTGGGCATCGATATTCGGCGACTCGATCCTGCCGTGCGCGATCGAACCCGTCGCCGACGGGCCGTTCCGGGGCGCGCTGACGCCACAGGTGATGTCGGAACCGCTGTCGATTGCGCTGGTGCACCACAGTGCCCAGGTCGCCCGGCGCAATCCGAGGCATATCAGTCGCGCCACCGAGTCCTATGTTGCTGCCGGAATCACGGTGTCCGGCAGCATCGAAGTCGCCGGGGTCGACCGGACGATCCGGGTGCCCACCGGTGCGATGTTCATCGTCGACGGTGAGCAGCCGCAGGTTGCGCGCACCACCGAGTACCGGGGGATTCTGATCAGGGTTCCCAGGAATTTGCTGGTTCGTGCCACCGGTCTCGGCGACGATGCGTTCCCGGTTGCCTCGATGCTGCCTCCGACGGCGCACGGTGGGCTGGCGATCGACTTCTTCCGGCGGTTCGTCGAACTGCCCCCGGATGTATTGGGGTCGGCCCCACTGCTCGATGTCGGAGTGCGACTACTGGGTGCTGCAATCGCGACCGAGGTGGGACGTGATCCTGATATCGACTCTGCTCATGCGCTCGTGCGTGAACATGTCGTCGCCTACCTCCGGGGCCACCTCGATGATCCGTCGATGAGTACGGAGAAAATCGCTCAGGGCTGCGGTATATCCCGCCGGAAGCTGTTTCGAGTGCTCGGTGACGATGTGGGTGGACCGATGACTGTCCTGCGCAGGATGCGGCTGGAACATGCGTGTGAGCTGCTCGTATCATCGCCCGACCGCACTATCTCGACGATTGCCGACGATTGCGGATTCTCCGGTGACCGCAGTTTCTATCGAGCGTTCCGAAGTGAAATCGGGATGACACCGTCCGAATATCGGGAAATCCACGTGGCCGTTCCGGTCGATGGGCGGTGACGATTCACCTCCTGTTCCGGTGTGGCCATGGTGGCACTGGAGGTCACTGGACCGGCCTGCGGTGTCGGTGGTGATTTCGGTTGGGCATCGTGTGGGCCGTTCTTCGGCTCTCCGACGTAATATCCAGTTCCGTACGGAAGTGCTGGTCGGGTGTTCAGCCGAAAGGGGTGCACATGTTCCGCGCTGAATGTTTGCCGGATCCGGCGCCGGGCCGGGAGGACGCCTTTCGGCCGACCACAGCCGCACCGTTGGATCCGGTGGTGCTGACGACGGGCGGGCTGCTCCTTTCCGCGGTGGCTGCGGCGATGATCGGACCGCTGCTGGCCGCCGTTTGGATGTTGCGCGCCGGTGCCGCAATCGGTGCCGGCGCGCTGGTGTCGCTGCTGTCGGTGATCGTCGGTGTCGCACTCGCGAGCACCGCTGCGGTTCGATTGTTCGTCCTCGCCCGCCGCCGATCCCGGCCCCGCACGCGGGTGGTACTTCGCGCCCGGCGTCGCCGGAACCCGGAGCGCGGTTTCGGTCTCGCCGAAGGGAGCATGCCATGACCGCGGTGCAAGGAATTCCCGAATTGTCCGCGAGCGTCGACTGCTGGCTCGTTCGAGCCGAGGGGTCGGTCGAGAACCCGGCACGCTGCCGGCGGATGACCGATGTTCTGCTCGACCGCGCCCGGCGGCGTTGGGCGGGGCGACCGGACGCCACCGACTTTCCGCCGGTGCGGCGGTGGTCGGCGATCGCGCCCGGCTACCTGGGCGGCCTCGAACGGTTGCCGGGCGATCTCGTCCGTTCGGTCGCCGCTGGGTATCGGCCGAACGCTGCCGATCTGCATCGGGGTGTCCGGGATGTGGTGGTGCTGCTCACGGGATGCCCGGTATCGGTGCAACCGTCGGACGCGCTGCGGCGCGGCTTCGTCATGACGATCTACGGCTGGGGCGACGACGATATGTCCCTGGCAGAAGGACTGCTGGGCTGTCTGACAGCGGTCGGGGCGCTGTCGGTGACCGAGTACCGGTCGCGGTGGCTGCCGCTGCCATTGGATACCGACGGTCACCGGCATGCGCTCTCGGCCGGTGAGCCCGGTCGGCAGTCCCGGCCGCGGTTCGGTCACGACTCGACGGTCCGAACGCACGTCCCACGCTCCCGGCGGCGACCCGTTATATCGTCTGGTCCGCTTCTCGATGACGGGTGCGAAGGCGAGGTGGGTGCCGTGGACCAGGACGTGCGGACCGAACAGCGGGGTGACGGGACGTGGCGTGCGTGGTATGCCGATTCCGATTGGGCGGCCGAGGGATTCTCCCGGCAGGAGGCGGTGGCTGCCGCCCGGGATCGGCGGGAACGAGCCACCGTGCGGCCGGCGGTGTGACTGCGGGGCCGGGCGGCGGTCAGTCGTCGACGGCGTCGCGGCCACGCAACACGATGGCCGGGTCGGGTCTGCCGACGGCGTCGGGATCCTTTCCTTCGTACTCGACCGTGGACAGGAAGTACCGCATCGCGTTGAGGCGGGCGCGCTTCTTGTCGTTGCTCTTGATGGTGATCCACGGAGCGTGATCGGTGTCGGTGCGCCGGAACATCTCCTCTTTGGCGGCGGTGTAGGGCTCCCACTTGTCCAGCGATTCCAGGTCCATCGGAGACAGTTTCCACTGCCGGACCGGGTCGACCTGCCGGATGATGAACCTGGTGCGCTGCTCGGAACGGGTGACCGAGAACCAGAATTTCGTCAGCCGGATACCGGAGTCGACCAGCATCTGCTCGAGTAGCGGCACTTCGCGCATGAACTGCAGATATTGGTCGTCGGTGGCGAAGCCCATGACCCGTTCCACGCCGGCGCGGTTGTACCAGCTGCGGTCGAACAGCACCATCTCCCCGGCGGCGGGCAGGTGTGCGACGTAGCGTTGGAAGTACCACTGGGTGGCCTCGCGGTCGTTGGGCTTGGTGAGCGCGACGATTCGAGCATGCCGTGGGTTGAGGTGTTCGGTGAACCGCTTGATGGTGCCGCCCTTCCCGGCGGCGTCGCGGCCTTCGAAGATCAGCAGATGTCGTTCACCGGTCCGCTGCTGCCAATTCTGGAACTTGAGCAGCTCGACCTGGAGGCGGTACTTGTCGACGTCGTAGCTCTCACGCGGCAGGCGTTCCGGGTACGGGTAGTTCTCCCGCCAGGTGTCGACTGCGCGTCCGGCGGGGTCGATGAGGATCGGGTCGTCGTCGTGATCGGCGCCGATGGTGTGCCCCTCGGCCTGCAATCGGTCGATGTAGGCGCGGACGTTGTCGAGCATGGCTGCACCTTAGGAGGGGCAGCCGAACGTGAGCTGTCCCGGCGGCGTCTGGGTGTTGAACTACTGGCCGGGGCGCTCGGTGGCGGCCCGGCGGGTGAGGTCGGTGAGGGTGCGGCGGATGCCCTGGGCGAGGACGTCGATGTCGGCGGCGGTGTCGTAGTCCGCGGTGATGCCGAAGGCCAGCCGGTCGTGATAGCTGAGGATGGCGACACCGGTCCGCAGGCGCATGGCGATCGGGACGGCGGGCAGCAGTTCGAGGACCGGTCGTCCGAACACGGTGAGTTCGTGGCGTGGCCCGCGGATATCGGTGGCGAGTGCGGTGACACCGCGCTGCGGTATCCGGCCGACGGCGCGCAGGGTCCAGGCGACGCCGGCGAACGGTAGCCGCCGTGCGATCGCGAGTACGGTGTGCTCGGCGGCCGGGGCACCGCCGGTCTTGTGGCGGGTCATGCGATCGTGCACCCGGTGCAGCAGTTCGACCGGGTCGGTACAGGCCACGGGTAGCTGCGGCAGCACCGCCGATACTCGGTTGTCGAGGACGTATTTCGCGTGTTCGGCACGCATGGATACCGGTACCAGGATGCGTAGTCCGGCGGCGGGCAGGGTTTCGCCGCGCTGCTCGAGCAGGTCGTGGTACCCGCCGGCGATCGCGGCGAGCACGACGTCGTTGACCGTGACACCGTAGGTCGAGCAGATGCCGGTGACCTGCGGCAGCGGCACCCGGACCGCGGTGTAGCGGCGTTGTCGCCCGATGGGGCCGTTCAGTGACGATGCCGGGCCCGGTCGGATCACGGCGGCGGCCACCGGCGCCAGGTTGCGGATCGTGCCGAAGACCGCCGCGGGCGCCGACATCGGCAGCTTCACCAGGTCGGCCGGGCCGAGACGGTGGTGCGGTTTCCGGGCCTCGGGTGCGGGCGGGCCCACATCCGAGGCGGTGTCGCAGAGCAGTTCGAACATGGCGACGCCCGAGACGCCGTCGAGGAGGCTGTGGTGGGCTTTCACGATCAACGCCCACCGGTTGTCGTCGAGCCCCTCGACCACCGTGCATTGCCACAGCGGGTGATCACGGTCCAATCGGCCCTCCAGTTCGGCGGCGACGAGATCCCACAAGGTCCGTTCGTCACCGGGGGTGGGCAGGCCCGTCCAGCGGATGTGGTGGGCGATGTCGAAGGCCGGATCGTCCTCCCAGACCGGCGCGGACATGTCCAGTGGCGCCCGGTGGATGCGTTGCCGCAAGCGGGGGAACCCGGCGAGCCGGGCGCCGAGGGACTCGGTGAACACCGGGCGTTCGGGAGGCGCGCCGGCGACGATCGCGACCACGCCGATCCCGAGGCTGATGCGCCGGTCGGCGTCCTCCAGCTCGATGAATCCGGAATCGAGCGGTCGAAGTTCGGACACGAGTCGAGGATGCCCCGCCGGGTCGCTGTGGTGCTGCGGCCGAATGTCATTCGTTCCGGTGCCGGCCGGACTCCGCCGGGTGCCGTGTCGAAGGTCCGTCGTACCGGGTCGTTTCGGCACTGTGGGCCGGCGGACCGGCCGATTAGCGTCGACGGGGTCCGGAACCGGTGGCAGGAGGACGAGATGCGGGCCCTGATCGTCTACGAATCGATGTTCGGCAACACCGCCGCCGTGGCGGCTGCCGTCGCGGCGGGACTCGGCCGGCACTGCGCGGTGGAAACGGTCGACGTGTTCGAGGCCGGCGCGCCGGGTGCAGTGGATCTGCTGGTTGTCGGCGGCCCCACCCATGCGTTCGGGATGAGCCGGACCCGCACTCGGCTGGATGCGGCGAATCGGACGGACCGGCCGATCGTGGTCGAGTCCGGTCTGCGGGAATGGCTCGCTACGGTTCCGCTCCCGGCTGCGGGGGCCCGGGCCGCCGTGTTCGCCACCAAGGCGGCGCACCCGAGATGGCTACCGGGATCGGCGGCCCGCTCGGCGGGCAGGCGCCTGCGGCGGCTCGGCTACGAACTGGCTGTCCCGCCGGCGGACTTCCTGGTCGACGGCATGACCGGCCCGCTGGCCACCGGCGAGGAGCAGCGAGCCGAACTATGGGCGCAGCGGCTCGCGCGGCAGGAGATCGCCCGGCTGTCCCGCTTTCCGCGATCGGGCGATCGATGACCACCCGGGTACCCGGCCAGTCCCAGACCGATCTGCTCACCTGGCGGTTGCAACGGAAGCCGGAGCTGCGGCCGACGATCGTGTCGGTTCTGCTGCTGGACACCGATCCCGATCCGGAGCGGCTGATGCGCGCCGTCGACGGCTGTACCCGGGACGTGCCCGAGTTGCGGCACCTGCTGGTTCCCTCCCGATGGAATCTGACACCACCACATTGGGAACCCGATCCGGCGTTCGAGCTGGCCTGGCATCTGCGGCGGGTGCTGCTGACCCGGGCCGCCGACCTCGACACGGTATTGACCTTCGCCGGACGC
This sequence comes from Nocardia sp. KT25-26, assembly GCF_056627695.1. Taxonomy (NCBI): domain Bacteria; kingdom Bacillati; phylum Actinomycetota; class Actinomycetes; order Mycobacteriales; family Nocardiaceae; genus Nocardia; species Nocardia sp. KT25-26. The sequence continues at coordinate 3,226,701 of NZ_CM152813.1, forward strand.
GAGGCGATGGCACCGTTCTCCTCGGATCGGCCGTTGTGGCGGGCAACGCTGCTGGCCGGGCCCGGTGGCACCGAATGCGCGCTGGTGCTGCGGGTGCATCACAGCCTCACGGACGGCGTGAGCGGGATCCGGATCCTGTCCCGGCTGTGCGATGTCGACCGGGCCGGGCGGGCCCACGTCGAATCGGCCGCCCCGGCGCCGCGGTCCGGTGCCGCGCCGGAAGCCGGTGATCACGACGGTGTCGGTGCCGAATTGCGGCGTCGGGTCGCCGGTATCCTCACTCGCACCGCGACCGTGCTCGCACATCCGGGTTCCTCGGCGTGGCAGGGAGCGAAGCTGACGGTGTCGCTGGGCCGGATGGTGCGGCCGGTGACGCCGACACTGTCGCCCGTGCTGGTCGGCCGGGGTGCCGAGCGGCGCCTGGCGGCGTTCGACGTACCCCTCGACGAGTTGCGAAACGTTGCGCACGCTGCGGGCGGAACGGTGAACGACGCGTTCCTGACTGCTGTCCTGCTGGGGCTGCGCAACTATCACGACCGCCGCGCCGCACCGGTGGACCGGTTGCGCGTGACCATGCCGATCAGTCTGCGCCGGGCCGGGGACCGGCTCGGCGGCAACCGGATCAGTCTGCTGCGGTTCGACGTTCCGGTCGGCGGGGACGACCCGGCTGGACTGCTGCGGCGGGTCGGTGCGGCGGCAGGTCGGGCTCGCCGGGAACCGGCGGTTCCGTACTCCGATGCGGTGGCTGCGGTCTTGAACCGAGTGCCGGTCACCGTACTCGCCGAAATGCTCGAACATGTCGACTTCGTCGCGTCCGATGTACCGGGGTCGCCGGTGCCGCTGTATCTGGCCGGCGCCCGAATCGATCGGATGTACGACTTCAGTCCGACCCTGGGGACCGCATTCAACGTGACCCTGACCTCGCATGCCGGGGTCTGTTGCCTCGGGGTCAACGCCGATGTGGCGGCTGTTCCGGAAGTTGCGGAGCTCGGCTCATGCTTGTCGGCCGGGTTCGACATGCTGTTGCGGGGCGGCGAGCGAACAGTCGATGTCCGTGGCTGAATCGGCGGTGGGGCGGCGGAGCCGGCCTACGACGGTGTGGGCCGGCTCCGTTCGGGTGGGACAGTCAGCCGAGGCTGAAGGGCTGTCCCCACAGGGTGACGATCTCCTTGCTGGTGCGGGTCTCCACATCGACTCGGATGAAGGATCGCGCCTGTGCGTAGCCGGCGCAGCCGCTCAACGCGATGGTGGAGTTCTTCCATGTCACGCTGCCCGAGCTGCCCCGGAACCCGGTGTAGGGCAGGTGGGTTTCGGAGCCGAAGCGGTCCGGGGTCTCGATGTCGAGGAGATAGAAACTGCGGGCCTGCCCGGGGCCGAGGCTGAGCGTGCCGCCCATGCCTGCGCCGGCGGATGGGCGCTTGCCCTCCCAGTCGGAACTCGCGGTGCCGGTGCCGCTCACCCCGCCGCCACCGATGTTGACCTGGCAACCGACCACATATCCGGGCCGGATCTTGCCGCCGACCGCCCGGCCGTCGACCTCGACCCGGGCGCTGCCGGATACCCAGGCGTTGCGATGCAACGGGGTCGCGCCGAGCGACGGGCTGATCGTGGCGGATTCGCCCGTCATGCTGATGGTGACGGTGCTGCCGTCGGGCAGCGTTTCGGTGACACTGCCACCGGGCAACGGGATCACGGTGTCGGCGCCGGCGGGTGCGGCGGCGACCGCGCCCGCGGTCAGCGCCGCAGCGGCGCAGGCGCCGGCGACCGTACGGGAAATCATTCGACGATCGATCATCTCTGAAGGCTTTCTGTTCGAGTCGGAGTCGGCCCGCCGCCGGGGTGCGGGGGTGGCGGTGCGGACCGGGCAGGGGAATCGGTCAGCCGATGCTGAACGGCTGACCGTAGAGCGTGGTCTTGGAGTAGTGGTCACCGATGATCTCCACTACGGCATACGAGCGCGCCTGTGCGAACCCGCCACATCCCTGGATCTCCATCTCGACATCCCGGTACCCGATCGTGTAGACGTCCGGCCCCAGGATGTCCTTGAAACCGATCTGTACGAACTTCACCTGCCCTGGTCCCAGCTTGATCCCGCCGGACCCGGCGACTCCGAACCCGGTGCTGCTGAGGTTGCCCGACAATCCCGCCGAGATGGCCGTATCGCTGATGCTGACCTGGCAGCCGACGATGTAGCCGGTATTGACCTGCGAGGCGCCGTGGGTGGACGAGTTGTTCGTCCCGGGACGATTCTCCGGGGTGCTGTACGGTCCGGGCCCGTCCACTGTCGGGGCGTCGGACACGTCTGCGGTGACGGTGCCGGACACCCAGACCACGCGGCCCACACCGTTCGCGGCCATCGACGGTGACACCACCGCCGTTTCCCCCGAGCGGGAAAGTGTGACTCCCGCCGCGGTTTCCACCCCGTCCGGAAGCGGTACGACCACGTCCGCGCCCGCAGTGGCCGTGGCGATCAAACCCGCCGCGGCGGATATCACGACCGCCGCGCTGCGTGCTCCGGCACCCCACCGCCGGTTGCCCCCACCACGGCCGAACGACAGCTTCGTCGTTGACTTGTTCCTCATCAGGTCGAAACCCTTCTCATCCTCATCCGATCCGCTGCCCGCTGTTCGGGTAGCGGGTGCCCGGGCGCATCTGCCCCGGGCTCCGGGCGGCACACCAGCCGCCCGGGAGTTCGAAGTACCGGCAGGCGGCTCAGACGGCGGCCGGTACGGATTCCTCGCGGGTGCCGTCCATGCGGATCGCGGCGAGCGAGGCCAGCGCGAGGACACACAGCACGGCGATGTAGCCGGCGACGGCGGCGGAGGTGTGCGTCTTCTCCACGAGCAGGACCATGATGACCGGTGCGAGACCACCCAGAATCGAGGCCAGCTGGTACCCGAGCGAGGCGCCGGAGAACCGGACCTCGGCGCTGAACATCTCCGCGAACAACGCGGCCTGCGGGCCGTACATCATCGACAGGCAGGTCGCGCCGACCAGCTGGGCGATGAGCACGCTCGTGAAGGTGGCCTGATCCACCAGCATCCACATCGGGAACACCCACAACAGCAGGGCGACTCCGCCGGTGGCGAACACGCGTTTGCGGCCGACACGGTCCGACAGGGCGGCGAAGCCGGGCACGGTGATCAGCTGCAGGGCGCTACCGATCAGGACTGCCGCGAGCACGGTTTTGCGTTCCATACCGAGTTCACGGGTGGTGTAGTCGAGCGTGCCGGTGACCATCAGATAGAAGGTGGAGTTGACGACCAGGAAGGCGCCGGCGGCGAGCAGGACCTGCCGCGGATGGTCGCGCAGGACCCGCGTGACCGGGGAGCGCTGCGCCTGCGGTGCGGCTTCGAGTTTGGCCTGGATGGCGCGGAATGCGGGGGTTTCCTCGAGGGAATGGTGGATGTAGATCGCCAGTACCACGAGCGCAATGCTGAACAGGAACGGGATCCGCCAGCCCCAGCTCGCGAGTTCGGCCGGGGCCATGACCTCGGCGAGGATCAAGAACACCGAGTTGCCGGCGATCAGGCCGATCGGCACACCGAGCTGGACGAGGCTGCCGTAGAAGCCGCGACGTCCGGGTGGTGCGTACTCGATGGCCAGCAGTAGCGACCCACCCCACTGGCCGCCCACGGACAGCCCCTGGGCCAGACGCAGTGTGACCAGCAGGATCGGGGCCGCGACGCCGATGGCAGCGTAGGTCGGCAGCAGGCCCACGACGGTGGTTGCCACACCCATCAGCAGTAGTGCGGTGACCAGGACGGGTTTGCGGCCGAAGCGGTCGCCGAAGTGTCCGGCGAGGATGCCGCCGAGCGGTCGGGCCAGGAAACCGATCGCGGCGGTGGAGAAGGCGGCCAGGACGCCGGCGGCGGGGCTGAAGTCGGGGAAGAATGCCTTGCCGAAGAACAGTGCGGCGGCGGTCGAGTAGATGAAGAAGTCGTACCACTCGATGGAGGCCGCGATCAGCGCGGCGGTCCCGGCCTTGCGCACCTGTGCGCGATCGATCTCCGGGGTGGTGGGGGTGGGGGGCTTTGCGGTCGGTGTCATGACCATTCCTCCAGAACAACTGATGTGATGCCGAACACTGTTAGGTTCGAGCGGGCACGACAGTAACCAAACACCGTTCGGTTTGACAAGCGCTCCGCGAAATCCGTCTGGCGCCGGCGGCGGGCGATTCATGTTTGCCCAGGTAGACCGGTATGGATCTGAGAAGGCGCGGGAGGCTGTGGCGATTCACAGCGGATCCGTGCCGAGCGTGCGCGTTGCCCCGGTCTCGGCGGACGCACTCGACGGAAGGGGCCGAGCGGGCCTCGAAACGACCTGGCACGGCGGCATCGGCTGCCGCCATTGTCCCGGGCGAAGACGGGCGCAGGCCGACCACAAGGCCGGCCGTCCCGGACGGTCCCGCTACAAAACCGGTCCTGCCGGAATCGCTGGGCGCCGGGTGTGCGGAAAGCCTTCGCGCACACCGGTCTGCGCCCATACTGGGTGGCGTCGCCGTGGGGGACCGAGGGAACAAGGTTTCGGGGAGGTACTGGTGGGGTCGCTGGCTGTGCTGGTGATGGACATGCAGAACTCGTATCTCGTCCAGGACGTCCGAGACGCGTACGGCTGGCCGCCGCTGTGGCGGCTGCCGGACGTGGTCGCCGAATGTGCCGCGCTGCTCGGGCAGGCGCGGGAACAGCGGGTCACGGTCGTCTACTCCCGGCAGACCGCGCCCGCGGCGCTGACGCCGCGGGCAGCGCGGCACCGCGCGCGCCGGGCGGACCGGGTTCCGGTGCTGTCGGCGGCCGAGCGGGCCTGGCGGGCACAGATCATGGACGCCGTCGCGCCTCGGCCCGGCGACCTGGTGCTGGACAAGACGCGACACAGCTTCTTCGCCTACACCGAATTGGAGCCCGTGCTACGCAGCCGCGGCGTCGACCGGGTCATGGTGTGCGGCCTACAGACCAACGTCTGTGTGGAGGCCACCGTCCGCGCCGCGCTGGAACGCAACTTCGAGGTCGCGGTTGCCGAGGATGCGGTCACCACCGACGGTCCCGATCTGCATGCCGGCTCGCTGAACTCGATGCGCGTCATGTATGTCGAAGTCGCGCCGTGGCGGGAACTCCTGGCGCCGGGCGCCACCTGGCAGCGCGCGTTCACCACCCCGAATTACGGCCGCGATCCAGACTATTGGGCCGATCCGTTCTACTCGCACCGGTAAAATCCGGCCGCGAGGTGCTCACGCTGCAGTGATACAGCGTGCCGGGCTGCAATCGGATGTCATGTCAGATGCCATGCCGGACAACAAATCTTGCATCGGGGCTGTGCGACTGGTTGAGTGCAGTGTTGCCTCGGCCGCGGCGGAGCGGATGTGCCGCGCGGGGCGGGTCCACGAGCAGTATCGGGCCCAGTTGTCGTGCATAGCCGATAGTCTGGAGTTTCGAGTGACCATCGTGAACGCGCCGGTGCGACCGGTCGGGCAGCTCTTCGGGAACGAGAGCGGAGAGCACGGCTGTCCGGTCCGGTTCCCGGACCCGCGGGTACCGCTGTACACCGAGGAGTTCGCGGCCGATCCGCACCGCGCCTACGACGATATGCGCCGCCGCCACGGCACGCTGGTTCCGGTCGAGCTGGCGCCGGACGTCCCGGCCACCCTGGTGATCGGGTACCGCACGGCGCTGCGGATCCTCAACGACCCGGAGCACTTTCCCGCCGACCCGCGCTCCTGGCAGCAACAGGTGCCGGCGGACAGCCCGATCCTGCCGATGATGGAATGGCGGCCCAACGCGCTGCGCAGTGCCGGCGCCGAGCACACCCGCTACCGGGCGGCCAACACCTCGGCCATCGCCGGCGTCGATCTGCACGCACTGCACGATGTGGTCGAGCAGACGGCGGTACCGCTGATCAACGAGATCTGCGGTACCGGGACGGCCGATCTGCTCGGACAGTACGTCTATCCCCTGGTGTTCGGAACGCTCAACACCATCCTGGGCTGCGACCCCGATATCGGGGCCCGGGTCGCCGCGGGCATGGCCGCCATCTTCGACACCGTCCGCGCCGAAGAGGGCAACGAGATGCTGGTCGCGGCACTGGCCGAACACGTCGCCCGCAAGCATGCGACACCGGGCGACGACATCACCTCCCGGCTGCTGGCCCATGCCAATGCGCTCACTGACGAGGAGATGCTGCACCAGCTGGTCACCCTGTACGGCGCGGGGATCGAGCCGATGGTGCACCTGGTGGCGAACACCATCCTGCTGATGCTCACCGACGGCCGGTTCGCGGCCCCGCTACTCGACGGCAGCCTGTCCACCCGCGACGCGCTGGACGAGGTGCTGTTCACCGACCCGCCGCTGGCGAACTACTGCGTGAGCTACCCGCGCACCCCGATGCTCGTCGACGACGTGTGGCTGCCCGCCCATCAGCCGGTGCTGATCAGCATGGCCGCCTGCAACAACGATCCGGCGATCCGCGGCGGCGACCTCACCGGCAACCGGTCGCATCTGGCCTGGAGCGCCGGACCGCACGCCTGCCCGGCCCGGCAACTCGGCTACCAGATCGCCCAGGACGCCTGCGATCTGCTGCTGGAGGCGCTGCCGGATATCGAGCTCGCCCAGCCGGCCGAGGAACTGTCCCGACGGTCGGGGCCGTTCCATCGTGCCCTGGTGGCGTTGCCGGTGGTGTTCCCACCGGCGCCGCCGCTGCCCTCCGGTGCGCCCGGCGGGCCGAAGATGTTCGTCAGTTAGGAGTTTCGAAATGGACACCATGCACAGCCCGCTGGTACTCGACCCCACCGGAGCCGATATCCAGGGCGAGTCGGACCGGCTCCGGGAACGGGGACCGGTCACCCCGGTCGAGCTGCCCGGCGGGGTACAGGCGTGGTCGGTCACCGACCCGGGAATCCTGAAGTCGTTGCTGACCGACCCGCGGGTGTCCAAGGACCCGCGGCAGCACTGGCCGGCCTTCGTCAACGGCGAGATCACCGCCGAATGGCCGCTGATCACCTGGGTGGCCGTGCAGAACATGTTCACCGCGTACGGCTCCGACCATCGGCGGTTGCGCAAACTGGTGGCCCCGGCCTTCACGCACCGCCGCACCCAGGCCATGCAGCCCCGGATCGAGGCGATCACCACCGAGCTGATCGACAAGCTCGCGGCAACCCCGGCCGGCGAGCCCGTCGATGTGCGGGAAGCGTTCTGCTATCCGCTGCCGATCCGGGTGATCAGTGAACTCATGGGCGTACCGGAATCGTTGAACGCCGGCCTGCGGACCTGCGTCGACGGCATCTTCGACACCACCCTGACACCCGAGCAGGCGAACGCGAACATCGTCGAGATGTATCGGATCCTGGGGGAACTCGTCGAGTACCGGCGGGCGAACCCGGGCGACGACATGACCAGCCTGTTGATCGGACAACACGACGAGGAGGTCGGCTCCCTCGGCGACCAGGAACTGGTCGACACCCTGCTGCTGGTCATCAGTGCCGGGCACGAAACCACCGTCAACCTGCTCGACCAGGCCATCTTCACGCTGCTCACCCGGCCCGAGCACCGGGCCGCCGTCACCTCCGGCGACGTCACCTGGGCCGATATCGTCGAGGAGTCGCTGCGCTACGAAGCACCCGTCGCCCATCTGCCGTTGCGATACGCGGTGGAGGACATCGAGGTGGGTGGGACGCGGATCGCGGCCGGTGAGGCGATTCTTGCTTCCTACGCGGCAGCCAACCGGCACCCGGACTGGCACGGCGCGACAGCGGGCGAATTCGATCCTTCCCGCATCACCAAGGAGCACCTCGCGTTCGGACACGGCGCGCATCTATGCCTCGGCGCACCGTTGGCCCGGCTGGAGGCCGCGGTGGCGTTGCCCGCGCTGTTCGAACGATTCCCGGACATGCGGCTCGCGGCCGAACCGGCCGAGCTGGGTTCGGTGCCGAGCTTCATCTCCAACGGGCACCGATCGCTGCCGGTACACCTGGCCTGATCGCGGCGGTGTGCCCGCCCCGGCCGGAACCGGGGCGGGCACACCGGGGACCGGATCACCGGGCGGCGCTGCGGGACAGGTTCCAGGACCACCAGCCCTCGGGTTCGAGGTCGGCACGGACCGAGTGCTCGATGACGGTCCGTTCGGGGAAGGGGAGCCGCTGCAGCGCGGGCAGGACATCCGGCGACAGGGTGCCCAGATAGTCGATGTCGAGCCGTTCCCCACGCTCCCAGCGATCGATATTGCGATGCGCCACCAGCTGTTCCGGGTCGGCGGCGGCGATCACCAGCAAGGTGGCTGCCGCGCTACCGAGGGCGGCCCGGGACAGCCACGTCCCGTCCAGCCGGGCGACCGCGACCAGCACCAGCAGATACACCAGCCCCACCCACAGTTCGCAGGTCGCGACCAGCAGCCGCAGCACCGTGAATCCGTAGGCCTGCTGGTAGGTCCACATGCGCGCGAGCGCCGACCCGACGATGACGAGCATCAGCACACCCACCGCGGCGAGCAGCGACCGGAGCACCCGGCGGTCGGCCGCGGTCTCCCGGTCCGCCCAGTGCAGGACGGCCAGCAGGACCGCCAGGGACAGCACGCTCACCGCGGACAGCTGCCAGAAACCGCTGCGGGCGTACTCGGCATAGGTGAGCCCTGCGGTGCGCTGCACATAGTCGTCGCCGCCGAACATGGCGACGAACTGGGCGCCGACGAACACCGCGAACAACACCGTCAGGCTCGCCACCGGCAGCGCCCACACTGCACGCGACCAGGTGCGGGCCGGACGAGTATCCACCGCCGCCGACGGGGGACCGGCCAGCAGATACAGTGCACCGAGCACACCGGTTCCGGCGAGCAGGAACAGGGCGAGCCACCGTGCCACGGAACCGATATCGAGGGTCGGAGTCAGCGTGTCCAGCAGGCCCGCGAAGGTTGCGTCGGCGCCGCCGAGCAGCGGGACGAACACGATCAGCAGACCCGCCGTCACCGCGATCGAGACGCCGTAACGCTGCCACTGTGCCCGCGCTGCGGGACGTGGCGGCCGGGTGTCACCGAACGCCTACGGCAGCGCCTCGATCGCCGCCAGCGGTACTGCCGCCACATCGTGGGCGACGCCGCGGATCGACCGCCGGCCCAGCACCGCCAGGGACCCGGCCACCGCGGCGGTCAGCAGGCACAACACGAACAGCCACCCGGCCGCGCGGATCGTTCCCACTGCGAGGAGGGCGATGGTGGCCGCGGTCCACAGGGCGCGGGAACGGTTGCGGTGCAGGACCGCCAGGACACCGCCCGGCTGATCGGTTCCGGTCGCCGCCGACCGGCGGGACCGGATATCGAAAGCGGTCAACCCGATCAGCGTCACCACACCGGCGATCACCCAGCCGATTCCGGGGCGTTGTACCGGGAGAATCGTTGCGGTGACCGCCGCGATCACCACTGCCGTGAGCAGGACGCCGGGTGGCCGCGCGACCCGGCGCCACCGCGGCGGGACGGGCGGGCGGTATCCCGGTGCAGCGGTACCGGAACGGTGTGACGCCGCAGCTTGCGTCTTCACCAGGGAAACGGGTTTCCGCGCCGGTTCCTCGGCCGGAGCCGGTTCCGGTTCGGCCCGGCCGGTTTCCGGCTCCGGGCGATCATCCGGTTCCGGAACGTCGGCCACCGTCCCGGCCGCAGCGTCACCGGTACCGGGTTCGGCCGGGCCCTGTAGTGCGGGTACTGTCGATTCGTCTGGCATATCGTTCCCCTCGTTCGGGCGTGCGGAATCGTCCCGGAACCGGTGTGGTCCGGGAGGTGGGTGCGCGGGAGTCAGGCGGCGGGCAGAACTACCCGGATCCGGGAGCCCGGGTCGGCGACGGCGATGCTGCCGCCGTGCAGTTCGACGATCCAGCGGGCGATGGCGAGACCGAGGCCGGTGCCGCCCCCGTCGGTGCGGCCGCCGCGGGTGAAGCGGTCGAATACAGTGGACCGTTCGGCCTCCGGGATTCCGGGGCCGTCGTCGCGGATCTCCAGGACGGTGGCGTCCGGGCGGGCCTCGGCGTGGATCTGTACCTCGCCGCCGGCGGGACCGTGCCGGGCCGCATTGTCGACCAGGTTGAACAGCACTTGATGCAAACGTGCACGATCTGCATACACGCACACATCGCCGGGGTGCAGGGCCGTGGTGAACCGGACGCCACGCCCGTGGGCGGCGGTCGCGACCTCGGCTTCGGCGATCACCTCGGCCAGCAGTGGGGCGACGGGCAGGTGTTCCCGGTCGAGCGTGCGGGCGCCGGCCTCGATGCTGGACAGATCGAGCAGTTCGGAGACGAGCAGGCCGAGCCGTTCGGTCTGCGCCAGCGCGGTGCGCATCGTGCCGGGATCGGGGGTGCTGACCCCGTCGACCAGGTTCTCCAGGGTGGCGCGCAGCGCGGTGATCGGGGTACGCAACTCGTGCGAGACATTGGCGATGAGATCGCGGCGCTGCCGATCGGCGGCGGCCAGGTCCGCGGACATCTGATTGAAGGCGCGGGCCAGTTCACCCACTTCGTCGCGGGAGCTGGCCCGGATCCGGCGGCTGTAGTCGCCGTGGGCCATCCGCCGCGCCGCTGCGGTCATGTCGCGCAGCGGCCGGGTGATCCCGTGCGCGAGGAACTGTGACGTGATCAAGGCGATCACCAGGGCAGTGAGCGAGGTGCGGGGCGGCAGCCAGCCGATATTCCACCAGAAGTAGCCGAAGGCGGCGCCTCCCGAGCACAGCATCAGCACGGCCAGCTTCAGTTTGATCGAACCCACCCGGTCCAGCGGGCGGGGCAGTGCGGCGGTGATGCGGTCGGCGAATGCGGTCATACGGCGTCCAGGGCGTAGCCGACACCGTGCACGGTGCGGATGAGGTCGGCGCCGAGTTTGCGGCGCAGGGCCTTGACGTGGCTGTCGACCGCGCGGGTTCCGGCCGCGTCGGCCCAGTCCCAGACTTCTTCCAGGAGCCGTTCGCGGGCCAGGACGGCGCGGGGTCGGCGGGCGAGCCGGACCAGCAGATCGTATTCGAGCGGGGTCAGCCGCGCCTCCCGGTCGGCCCGCCAGACGCGGCGCTGGTCCAGGTCGATGCGCAGGGTGCCGACGACGATGGCGGCGTCGGCATGTTCGCCCGCCCGATCGACGCGCCGCAGCAGGGCGTGCACCCGGGCGGCGAGAACCCGCAGGGAGAACGGTTTCGTGAGGTAGTCGTCGGCGCCGACACCCAGGCCGACGAGCTGATCGGTTTCGTCGGTGCGGGCGGTCAGCATCAGCACCGGGATCTGCCGGTCGGCCTGGATTCGCCGGCACACCTCCAGCCCGTCGAAGCCGGGCAGCATCACATCGAGGACCACCAGATCGACGCCCGGTTCGAGGGCCGCGCGGACTGCACCGGGACCGTCGTGGGCGATATCGACGGAGAAGCCTTCGGCCCGGAGCCGGGTGGCGACCGACTCGGCGATCGCCACCTCGTCGTCCACGACCAGAATCCGCCGCCCGTTACCGGCGCCACTGCTGTTCATGCCCCGACACTAACGACCGGGTGTGGAGGGTTCCGGGTCCGAATGTGGAGATTTCGTGTGGATCTGGTCGAAGCGTTGCCGCAGGCCGTCGAGGAACGCGGTGAGGGCGAGTTCGAAACTGTCGGTGTCGATCTCATCGGCCTTGGCGCGCAGCAGATGCGCTTGTTCGAGGTGCGGATAGCGGTTGCGGTACACCTGGACGTCGTCGACGAAGCCGCGGGCGAACGATCCGACGGTGGAACCCATGACGAGATGGCGGGTCGCGGCGCCGATCAGCGTCGCGTCGCGGGCCGGCCAGCCCGAACCGACCAGGACGCCGTGCACGGCATCGGCGACCCGCAGGTTCTCGTCCCGGTAGCCGGGGCCGGAGGCCAGGTAGGGCACGAAGTTCGGGTGCGCGGCGAGGGCGGCGCGGTAGGAGCGCGCCCAGCCGGCGAGGGCGTCGGCCCAGTCGCCGTCGGCGAGGGACGGCGGCGCGACCTGCGCCATGATGTCGCCGGCGATGTCGTCGAGGACCTCGTCCTTGGTGGGGTAGTGGCCGTAGAGCGAGGCGGCCTGCACGCCGAGTTCGGCGGCGAGTTTGCGCATCGACAGCTCGGCCAGGCCGTCGCGATCGATCAGGGTCGTCGCGGCCGCGCGGATGCGGTCCCGGCTCAACAGCGGCACCCGTGGCCGGGCCATGTGCGTCTCCTTCTCCCGACTCCTCGGACAGGAGTCCGAATCTATCACCGCAGGAACCGCACCCTTGCTTACCAAACAGCGTTAGGTTAACGTGGGCCACGCAACTAACAGTGTTAGGCAAGAGGGAGTCCGCATGGATCTCGAGCTCGACGACGAGCACCGCGAACTACAGCAGCTGGCCCGTGCCTGGGTGGACAAGGAAGTCGTCCCGCACGTGACCGCCTGGGACCGGGCCGAATCGGTCGACCGGGCACTGGTCGGCAAGCTCGGCGCCGTCGGATTCCTGGGCATCGGCATCGACGAGGCCTACGGTGGTTCCGGCGGTGACGCACTGTCCTACTGCCTGCTGCTGGAAGAGCTCGGCCGCGGCGACAGTTCGGTCCGCGGCATCGTCTCGGTCTCCCTGGGCCTGGTGGCGAAATCCATCGCCGCACACGGCACCGGGGAACAGAAGCAGCGGTTCCTGCCCCCGCTGTGCGCCGGAGAACACCTCGGCTGCTTCGCGCTCACCGAACCCGGCACCGGATCCGACGCCGCCGCATTGACCACCCGCGCCGTCCGCGACGGCGACGACTGGCTGCTCACCGGCAGCAAGATCTTCATCACCAACGGCACCTGGGCCGATATCGCCCTGATCTTCGCCCGTACCGGCGGGCCCGGCCCCAAAGGGATCACCGCCTTCCTGGTGCCGACCGATACGCCCGGCTTCACCCGCACCGAGATCAAGGGCAAGCTCGGGCTGCGCGGCCAGGCCACCGCGGAACTGGCCCTCGACGGCGTCCGGGTGCCCGATGCGCTCCGGCTGGGCGCCGAAGGCTCCGGATTCGGTATCGCTATGACCGCGCTCGACAAGGGCCGGATGGGTGTGGCGGCGGGCTGTGTCGGCCTGGCCCGCGCCTGCCTGGAAGCCGCCGTGCAGTACGCCGGGGAACGCGAGCAGTTCGGCAAGCCGATCGCCGCCTACCAGCTGGTCCAGGAACTGCTCGCCGATATCGCCGTCGACGTCGACGCCGCCCGGTTGCTCGCCTGGCGCACCGCCGATCTCGTCGACCGCGGACTGCCCTTCGGCACCCAGGCCTCGATGGCGAAACTGTTCGCGAGCGAGGCCGCGGTCCGGGCCGCCAACAACGCCATCCAGGTGTTCGGCGGCTACGGCTACATCGACGAATACCCCGTCTCGAAGTATCTGCGCGACGCCCGGGTGCTCACCCTCTACGAGGGCACCAGCCAGATCCAGAAACTGCTCATCGGCCGCGCCCTCACCGGCGTGAATGCCTTCGGATAAAGGAGAATCGAGATGACCTCGAAGGTCGCCCTGGTCACCGGCGCCGGCCGCGGTATCGGTGCCGCCACCGCCACCCGGCTGGCCCGCGACGGATTCGCCGTGGCGGTCGCCGACCTCGACGAGACCGCCGGTAAGACCACCGTGGCCGAAATCGCGGCCGCGGGCGGCACCGCGCTCGCCGTCGCCTGCGACGTCGCCGACGAAACATCCGTCGACACCGCGTTCGACCGGGTCGCCGCCGAACTCGGCTCGCTCGACGTCCTGGTCAACAATGCCGGCGTGCTGCGGGACAACCTGCTGTTCAAGATGTCGGCCGAGGATTGGGACACCGTCCTGTCGGTGCATCTGCGCGGTGCGTTCCTGTGCAGCCGCGCCGCCCAGCGGCACATGGTGGCGCAGCGGTCCGGCAAGATCGTGAACACCTCCAGCGTGTCCGCCCTCGGCAACCGCGGCCAGGCCAACTACTCGGCCGCCAAGATGGGCATCCAGGGCCTGACCCGCACCCTCGCCATGGAACTCGGCCCGTACGGCATCAACGTCAACGCCGTCGCCCCCGGCTTCATCGCGACCGAGATGACCGACGCCACCGCGGCCCGGATCGGGATCAGCGCAGCCGAACTGCAGGCGAAGACCGCCGAGATCACCCCGCTGCGCCGGGTCGGCGCGCCCGAGGACATCGCGAACGTCGTCGCCTTCCTCGCCTCCGACAACGCCGCCTTCGTCACCGGCCAGACCATCTACGTCGACGGCGGCCGCCGGCTCTGACCACCGCCACCGACCGCCACCCGCCACGAGAAAGCCCTCAGCAATGCAGCGAACCGTGTACAACACCGACCACGAAACGTTCCGGAAGACGGTGCGTTCGTTCATCGAATCCGAAGTCGTCCCGGTGTACGACCAGTGGTACGAAGCCGGCATCGTGCCGCGCGACTTCTACTACAAGCTCGCCGAACTCGGCATCTTCGGCATCGAGGTGCCCGAGGAGTACGGCGGCGCCGGTATCGAGTCGTTCAAGTTCCAGGCCGTGCTGATGGAGGAGGCGCACCGGGCGGGCGTGTCGTTCGGTGGCTCCGGCGTCCACGTCGGCCTGTGCCTGCCGTACCTGAAGAACCTGGCCACCGACGAACAGAAGCAACGGTGGCTGCCCGGTTTCGTCACCGGCGAGATCATGTTCGCCATCGCCATGACCGAACCCGGTACCGGTTCCGACCTGGCCGGGATGCGCACCACGGCCACCCTGTCCGACGACGGCACCCACTACCTCCTGAACGGGTCGAAGACGTTCATCACCGGCGGTGTGCACGCCGACCGGGTGATCGTCTGTGCCCGCACCGCCGCACCCACCGAACAGGACCGCCGCCACGGCATCTCGCTGCTCGTCGTCGACACCACCTCGCCCGGCTACACCGTCGGCCGCAAACTCGACAAGCTGGGCCTCAAGGTCTCCGACACCGCCGAACTGCATTTCGACAATGTGCAGGTCCCGGTGGCCGATCTGCTCGGTGACGCGGACCGCGGATTCTCCTACCTCGGCCGCAACCTGCCGCAGGAACGCCTGTCCATCGCCGTCGGCGCCTACACCCAGGCCCGGGCGGCGATCCGTTTCGCCACCGAATACACCCGGGAACGGAACGTCTTCGGCAAACCGGTCGCGGCGTTCCAGAACACCAAATTCGAACTGGCGGCCTGCCGCGCCGAGGTCGACGCCGCCGAAGCGGTCGTAGACCGGGCCCTGGAAGCACACGACCTCGGCGAGCTGACCGCCGCGGACGCTGCCTCGGCCAAACTGTTCTGCACCGAAGTGGCCGCCCGGGTGATCGACCGCTGCCTGCAACTGCACGGCGGATACGGGTTCATCAACGAATACCCGATCGCCCGTCTCTACGCCGACAACCGGGTCAACCGCATCTACGGCGGCACCAGCGAAGTGATGAAGATGATCATCGCCAAGGACATGGGGCTGTAGACCGTGACCGCCTATCTCGTTGCGGGGGTGCGGACCCCGTTCGGCCGCTACGGTGGCGCGCTGGCCGCCGTCCGGCCCGACGACCTGGCCGCACACGTGCTGACCGCATTGATGCGCCGGCTACCGGAGGTGGACTGGGCCGCCGTCGACGATGTGCTGCTCGGCTGCGCCAACCAGGCCGGTGAGGACAATCGCAATATCGCCCGGATGGCGGGCCTGCTCGCCGGGCTACCGGTCGAGGTGCCCGGCGCCACCGTGAACCGGCTGTGCGGTTCCGGACTCGATGCCGTGGCCACCGCCGCGCGGGCGGTGCGCGCCGGCGACGCCGACCTGGTCGTCGCGGGTGGTGTGGAGAGTATGACCCGCGCGCCGCTGGTGCTGCCGAAAGCCGGTGCCGCCTGGTCACGGTCGGCCGAAGTGTTCGACACCACGCTGGGCTGGCGGTTCGTGAACCCGCGGCTGCGGGAACTGTACGGCACCGACGCCATGCCCGAAACCGCGCAGCACGTCGCCGCCGAATTCGGCATCGACCGGGCCGATCAGGACGGTTTCGCGTTGCGCTCACAGCAGCGCGCCGCCGCCGCGATCGCCCGCGGCCGGCTGGCGCAGGAGATCGCACCGGTGCCGGTGCCGCGCCGCAAGGCCGAACCCGTCGTCGTCGACACCGACGAACATCCGCGGCCCACGTCGCCGGACGCACTGGCCGCCCTGCCCAGCGTGGTCCCGGACGGCACCATCACCGCCGGCAACTCCTCCGGCATCAACGACGGCGCCGCCGCCGTACTCATCGCCTCGGAACAGGCGGTGGCCCGCTACGGGCTCACGCCGCTGGCGCGGGTACGCACGGCCGTCGCCACCGGGGTGCCGCCCCGCATCATGGGCATCGGTCCCGCCCCGGCCACCGAAAAACTGCTGGCCCGCACCGGGCTCGGCATCGGCGACATCGACGTGGTCGAACTGAACGAGGCCTTCGCCGCCCAATCCCTGGCCGTGCTGCGAGCTCTCGGCCTGCCCGACGACGCCGACCACGTCAACCCGAACGGCGGCGCGATCGCCCTGGGCCACCCGCTCGGCGCCAGCGGCGCCCGGCTGGCGCTGACCGCCGCGCTGGAACTCGCCCACCGGGACGCCCACCGGGCCGTCGTCACCATGTGCATCGGGGTGGGACAGGGCCTGTCCGTCCTGCTGGAACGCTGAAACAACCCGACCTGCCGAGGTTTCCATGAACGCCACCCTCTCCCTGGCCGCCGTGCTCGCCGAATCCGCCCGGCGCCGCCCCGACCATCCCGCCCTGATCGACGGCGAGCAGCGCATCACCTTCGCCGAGATGTGGCGGCAGGCCCGCGAACAGGCGGCCGCCCTGATCGACCTGGGCATCCGGCCGGGACAACGGGTCGCCCTGATGGCCCCCAACACCGCCGACTTTCCCCGCGCCTACTATGCCGTCCTCGCGGCCGGCGCCACCGTCGTGCCGGTACACCTGCTCCTCAACGCCGACGAGGTCGAGTACGTGCTGCGCGACAGCGGCGCCACGCTGCTGCTGTGCCACGAACAGGTCGCCGCCACCGGCGCGGCCGGGGCGGCGCAGGCCGGGATCCGCTGCCTCGACCCGAAGGCACTGACCGCGGCCGAACCACTGCAGCACTACGTCTCCCGCAGCCCCCTGGACACCGCGGTCGTGTTCTACACCAGCGGCACCACCGGCCGCCCCAAAGGCGCCGAACTCAGCCACCTGAACATGGTGATGTCCGCGACCGTCAACGCTGTCGACGCCAACGAGGTCCGCGCCGGCGACATCGCGCTCGGCGCGCTGCCGCTGTTCCACATCTTCGGCCAGACCGTGTCGATGAACTCGTGCTGGCGGGTCGGCGTCACCCTGGTGTTGCTGCCGAGATTCACCCCGGCCGAGGCGATCCGGCTGATGGTCGCGGAACGGGTGAACACCTTCCACGGAGTACCCACCATGTTCGCGGGCCTGCTTGCGGCGGCCGCGGGCGAAGCGGCGCTACCGGAGCTGCGGTTGTGCATCAGCGGTGGGGCGGCCCTGCCGCCCTCGGTGCTGGAGGGATTCGAGGAGACGTTCGGCGCCCGGGTCCTGGAAGGGTACGGCCTGTCCGAGACCTCACCCACCGCGGCGGTCAACCAGCCGCATTTCGGGCCGCAGGCCGGCACGGTCGGGCATGCGGTGTGGGGTGTGGACGTCGAGATCGCCGATCCGGACCGGCGGGACGGGATCGACCTGCTGGCCACCGGATCCGTCGGCGAGATCGTGGTGCGGGGCCACAACGTCTTCTCCGGCTACACCGGCCGCCCCGAAGCCACCACCGCGGCGGTGGTGGACGGCTGGTTCCGCACCGGTGACCTCGGCACCAAGGACGCCGACGGCTATGTTCGGATCGTGGACCGGATCAAGGAGATGATCATCCGCGGCGGGTTCAACGTCTATCCGACCGAGGTGGAGGCGGCGCTACTGCGGCATCCGAACATCGACCGGGTCGCGGTGATCGGGGTTCCGGACGAACACTACGGTGAGGAGATCCTGGCGGTCGTGGTCGCCGACGGGCCGCTCACCGCCGACGAGGTCGTCGACTTCGGCCGCGCGCAGGTGGCCCGGTACAAGTATCCGCGGCGGGTCGAGTTCGTCGACGAACTACCCCTCGGCCCCACCCACAAAGTGCTGAAACGGGAACTGAAACAACGATTCGCGAGGCGGGCCGACGCATGATCGACTTCACCGACTTCGATGCGCTGCGCGCAGCCGCCGGGACCGAACTCGGCGTCAGCGACTGGCTCACCGTCGACCAGGAACGCATCGACATGTTCGCCGACGCCACCGGCGACCACCAATGGATCCATGTCGACCCCGACCGGGCCGCGCACGGCCCGTACGGCGGCACCATCGCGCACGGCTACCTCACCCTGTCACTGGTGGTGCCGCTGACCGCCCAGGTGATGACCGTCGGCGCCGCCCGGATGGGGATCAACTACGGGCTGGACAAGGTCCGGTTCATCACGCCGGTACGGTCCGGTGCCCGGCTGCGGGCCCGGGTCCACCTGGATGCCGTCAGCGACGTTCCCGGCGGGGTGCAGGCCCATCGCACCGTGACG
Source organism: Nocardia sp. KT25-26 (assembly GCF_056627695.1). Taxonomy (NCBI): domain Bacteria; kingdom Bacillati; phylum Actinomycetota; class Actinomycetes; order Mycobacteriales; family Nocardiaceae; genus Nocardia; species Nocardia sp. KT25-26. The sequence goes on from NZ_CM152813.1 coordinate 3,245,218, forward strand.
ATCGAGATCGAGGGGGAGGACCGCCCGGCCTGCGTCGCGGCGAGCATCGCCCGGTATCTGGCCTGAACCATGCTGCCCGCCCGGCCGTGCCGACCGGTGAGGCGCCGGCCCGTGTCGGTGGTACGGTCCTCCGGCAATGGCGCGGTCCTCTCGGAACCCCGGCGTACCGGCTCGCGGCCGCGTGGATGCCTGCGGATCCGGTGGTGCCGTGCGAGACTGGCGCCGTGAACGGGGATGACCGCGCAGTATCGAACGACACCTCTGCCGACACCGGTGCCGCACCGCCTGATCGCGGCCAGGTGATCGGCAGCGGGGTGCTGTGGCTGGCCAAATGGGGCCTCGCCATCGTCGCCATCGCGGCCGGGGCATGGGTGATCGGGTTCGTCATGGCCCGGTTGTGGGTGGTGCTGCTGCCGGTGCTGCTCGCGATCGTGGTGGCGACGGTGCTGTGGCCGCCCGCGGCCTGGTTCGTCCGCCGGGGCATGCCGCCCGCGCTGGCCGCGACGTTCAGTCTCGGCGGGTTCATCGCGGTGCTGGCCGGGGTGATCGCGGGAATCGTTCCGTCCGTGGTCGACCAGGCGCCGTCGCTGGCCGACAAGGCCACCGCCGGAGTCAACACGGTGCAGGACTGGTTGCAGGGCCCGCCGCTCAACGTGGGAGACGAACAACTCGATTCCGCGGTCGAGGCGATCGTGTCGCGGGTGCAGTCCAGCGCCGACCAGATCGCCACCGGCGTGTTCACCGGGGTCAGCACCGCCACATCGGCCCTGATCACGCTGTTCCTGGTGCTGGTGCTGTCCTTCTTCTTCATCAAGGACGGCCCCCGGTTCATGCCGTGGCTGCACAACACCATCGGCAGCCCCGCCGGCCGCCACCTCGAGGAGGCGCTCGGTCGGATCTGGCACGTCCTCGGCGGATTCATCCGCACCCAGGCCGTCGTCAGCTTCATCGACGCCCTGCTGATCGGGCTCGGCCTGGTGATCCTGGGTGTTCCGCTGGCACTGGTGCTGGCGGTGATCACCTTCCTGGGCGGATTCATCCCGATCGTGGGTGCGTTCGTGGCGGGGGCGCTCGCCGTCCTCGTCGCGCTGGTGGGTAAGGGGTTCACCACCGCGCTGATCGTCCTCGGCATCATCATCGCGGTGCAGCAGCTGGAGGGAAACGTCCTGCAGCCGGTGCTGCAGAGCCGGACCATGAAACTGCATCCGGTCATCGTGCTGCTGTCGGTCACCGCCGGCGGCGCGCTGTACGGCATCGTCGGCGCGTTCCTCGCGGTGCCGGTGGCGGCGGTGGCCGCGGTGGTGATCCGTTACGTCGGTGAACAGATCGACGTCGTCACCGCCGAGCCGGACACCGACACCGAAGACGAGCGGGCGGGCGAAAAGCCCGCCGACGTGGATTCGGCGAGCTGAGCAGCACCCGCACCCGGACGGTCGTTCAGTCGGCGTCGAGGAACTGCTGATCACCCAGCACCGCAGCGAGCCGGAGTTTGTCGAAGTCCTCGGTACCGGGTGCCGCGGTCAGCACCAGCAGCGCCTGGGACTGGTCCTCGGTGAACAACACCTGGCAATCGACGTCGATGGGGCCGATATCGGGGTGCAGGATCGTCTTGTGGTCGGTGAACCGGACCGCCACCTCGTGTTGCTGCCACAGCTCGCGGAACTCGGCGCTGCGGGTGTGCAGCGCCTCGGCCAGCGCGGCGGCAGGGGAGCCGGGGCCCTGCACGGCCGACGCCGCACGCAGGGCCGCGACATGCGCGCGGCTCTGGCGGGCATGATCGTCGGGTGGGTAGTACCGCCGCTCGGTGCCGGGGTGAGCGAACCAGCGGTAGATATCGCTGCGGTCGGGGCCCCGGAAATGCCGCCGGTCCCCGAGCAGGGCCCGGGCCGGCTGGTTCTGCACCAGGACTTCGCCGATCTGGGTCAGGATCATTGCCGGGGTGTCGGCGAGCCGGTCGAACACCCGCAGCAGCGCCGGCGCCACATAGGTGGCGGTGGCGGGGCGCGGTGGCGGATTCTGCCCGGCGACCCGGTGCAGGTAGTCACGTTCGTCGGGAGTCAGACGCAACGCGCGGGCCAGGGCGTCGAGAATCTGCGGGCTCGGTTGCGGGCCGCGGCGCTGCTCCAGACGTGCGTAGTAGTCCGGTGACATTCCGGCCAGCGTGGCGACCTCTTCCCGCCGCAGCCCCGGTGTCCGCCGCCGGGATCCCGCGGGCAGGCCGACATCGGCGGGCCGCAGCGTCTCCCGGTGCCGCCGCAGAAAATCCGCCAGCTGGGTCCGATCCACCCGTTCATGATGCACGCCTCCACCGTGCCGCGGGCCGGGACCGGTAGCCAGGGACTCCCGATCCCTGGGTAAGCGGTCCGTTCCTGCCTGGCACCGCGCCGTCGATACTGACGACATGGACATCCACGCAGGCAACACCCTCTTCATCCCCGGCGCCACCAGCGGAATCGGGTTGGCCCTGGCGCTACGATTCCAGGCCGCCGGCAACACCGTGATCATCGGTGGGCGGCGTCAGGACCTCCTCGACCGGATCACCGCCGAGCATCCGGGGCTCATCGGTATGCCGATCGACGTCACCGACCCGGCCTCGATCACCGCGGCTGCCGGCAAAGTGATCGCCGACCATCCCGAACTCGACGTCGTAGTCACCATGGCCGGAATCATGCGACCCGAGGACTGGCACACCGCCGCCGGTTTCCTCGACACCGCCGAAGCCACCGTCACCACCAATCTGCTCGGCACCATCCGGCTGATCGGCGCATTCGTCGACCACCTGGCCACCCGTCCCGAGTCGACCATCATGACCGTTTCCTCCGGACTGGCGTTCGCGCCGCTGCGGATCACCCCGACCTACAACGCGACCAAGGCCGCGATCCACATGCTCAGCGAATCGCTGCGCCTGCAACTGGCCGACACTTCGATCGAGGTGATCGAGCTGGTCCCGCCCGCGGTGCGGACCACGCTGATGCCCGGCCAGGAGGACAGCGAGTGGGCGATGCCGCTCGACGATTTCGCCGACGAGGTGATCCAGATCCTGTCCACCCGGCCCTGCACCACCGAAATCCAGGTCGAGAACGTGAAATTCCTGCGCTACGGGGAAGCCCGCGGCGACTACGACCAGGTCGTGGCGGTGTTGAACAGCCACGATCCGCACGGAAAATAGGTCGGCTCCGGCGGAGCGAACGGTCAGCGGGTCGGGTCTGCGCCCGCGGCCCGGAACAGGCGGAGCTGGCCGATTTCGGCGGCGTTCTTCATGAGTTCGGCGTTCACCCAGGCGAAGGTATCGGCGACCGTCCGCTGCGGGACCCCGGTCCACGGGAACCGGGCCGGTGCGTCGAGGTCGGCGTCGTCGCACCGGTCGAGTACGGCACGCCATTCGGTGTGCAGATCCCGTAACCACTCGACCGCGTGCTCCGGGCCCGGCCACCGAATATCGGTGCGGTCGCGGGGCGGGCGGTGGCAGGCATGGTCGAGAGCAGTGGACCACCACCAGCCGATATGCCAGCCGAGCCAGGCGATGGTGGGCACCGGTACCGGGTCCGGCTCGACGTCGGCCCAGTCCGGGACCCAGTCACCGGAGGCATCCTGCCGCACGGTCCAGCACAGTGGTGCCGGTTCCCAGAGGTGATCCTCGGGCTGCAGCAGGTCGAGGTGATATTCGAACAGCGCCCAGGTCAGGTCGAACTGGAAACGCAGCAGGTCTCGTCGTGAACCGGACATGCCGTGAGCATCCCAGATCCACGAGCGCTGCCGCGGAACCGGCCCGGCCGACAGCGGTGCGGTGCTGTCCACCGTCGACTTCGATCGGGGCGGCATCCCGCCGGCCGAGTACGGGGCGACGACGAGGCAGGCGGCACCGACCGGTCAAGTAGTGGCCGTTCCGGTACCGGCGGCGTGAGGCCTGGACCCGGGTGGCCGCCCGGCTGGTGGTTGCCGGATCAGAGTGCGGTGAAGAAGTCCCGCACGTCGGCGGCGAACAGGTCCGGTACCTCCATGGCGGCGAAGTGGCCGCCGCGGTCGAATTCGGTCCAGTGCCGGATGTCGTACAGTCGTTCGGCCAGGGGGCGCACCGACTGGGTGATGTCATGCGGCAACACGGCCACCCCGACCGGCACGGGGCAGTCGGCGCTTCCGCGGGCGGCGTCGTGGTGCAGGCGGGCCGAGGAGGCAGCGGTCGCGGTGAACCAGTACAGCGAGATGTCGGTCAGCATCCGGTCGTCGGGGATCCGCGAGGTCGGGTCGGTCCATTCGGCGAAACGCTCGGCGATCCAGGCGAGCTGGCCGACCGGCGAGTCGGTCAGGGCGTAGCCGACGGTCTGTGGCGTGGTGGCCTGCAGCGCCTGGTAGGGCGGCCGGTTCGCCATCAGGTGCCGGACCTTGTCCAGACGGGCTTCGTCGGCCGCCGACAGGTCGATTCCGGCAGCCGGATCGGGACGGGTCGGCAGGTAGTTGACGTGCACCCCTACGACGTTCTCCGGTGCCACGGCACCGAGTGTCAGAGAGATTCCCGCGCCGAAGTCACCACCTTGTGCGCCATAGCGCCGGTAGCCGAGGCGGTCCATCAGCTCGGCCCAGGCCCGGGCGATCCGCGCATGGTCCCAGCCCCGTTCGTGTGTCGGCCCGGAGAAGCCGAACCCCGGGATCGAAGGGATCACGAGGTGGAAGTCGCGGGACAGTGGTTCGATCACGTCCCGGAACTCCAGGAACGAGCCGGGCCAGCCGTGGGTGAGGATCAGTGGCAGCGCGTCCGGGTTGTCGGAGCGCACGTGCACGAAGTGGATGTTCTGGCCGTCGATCTCGGTGGTGTAGTGCGGTAGTTCGTTGAGCTGAGCTTCCTGTTCACGCCAGTCGAACTCGGTGCGCCAGTATTCGGCGAGCTGTTGTAGCCGGGGGAGTGGGAACCCGTAGTCGGTGCCGGCGTCGGCGACCTCGTTGGGCCAGCGGGTGCGGGCGAGGCGGTCGGTCAGGTCGTCGAGGTCGGCCTGGGGGATGTCGATCTCGAACGGGGTGATGGCGGTGGGGTGCACAGTCGTCTCCCGGATGGTGGTGTGGTGCGGGTCGGCCGGGGCTGCGGGGGAGGTGCAGCCGGATGCGGTGAGGGCGAGGGTGATTGCGGCGAGGCCGGCAGTGGCATATCGGATCGGCCGGTACATGTCGACTCTTCTCATATCGTTGGCGCGACCAACAATAACTCAGAATGTTGGCCGCGCCAACTAATTGAATGAACGGCGAGGTCGGCGCCGAATCACCGGTAGGTCAACGATCCAACGTGGATTCGCGTTGCAGGCGCGACAACTTGTCCGGATTGCGCACGAAGTAGAGCCCGATGACCGAGCCGTGGTCGATCCGCACCGCCACGACGCCGTCGATCTCGCCGTCCAGCCGGACGAGCAGCGCAGGCGCGCCGTTGACGTGCACCGGCTCGATCGACGCCCGGTCGCCCCTACCGGGCGCGGCGCTCGTGGTGCGCGTAGCTACGGTCGGTGCAGGCGGGCCGACCGCCGGAGTCTCCGACGCGGATGGCGCGGCGCCCTGGTGCGGGCGCCTATTCCCGACCGTGCGGACGATCGGCGGCATCGACGATCCTGGTCAGCAGCCCGACGAGGTTTCGGCGTTCGGTGGGGGACAGGCCGGCCAGCAGCACATCGTTCGCGTCGTCGAGGGACCGGTCCAGGTGCTCCAGGTGCGCGGTTCCCGCAGGGGTCAGGGAGATGATGTTGCGGCGTTTGTCGTCCGGGTCCGGATGCCGCTCGATGAACCCCCGGGTGCCGAGTTCCCCGACGGACAGGGCGATATCGCTGCGGTCGATCCCGGTGCGGCGGCCGAGGTCCGCCTGGCTCGCCGCACCGAATTCGCGCAGGGTCACCAGCAGGGCGTAGTGGTACCGCCGCGCCCCGGCTGATTCGAGGATCGGATCGATCAGCCGGTTCGCGGTGGTGGCGGCCAGGTTCAGCAGCCGGCTGGGCATGGTCCGCAGCCGTGCCGGCGCGACACCCCGGTCGTTCTCCATGGCATCAACGTAGCAAGGTCGGGTCCCAGCGTGACAGCGTCGAACCGAGGAAAGGGCGACCGTCATCCAGCCGGCCTGGTGGACCTCGGCGAAGTAATGGTACGGCCGCACCAGCGGCCATAGTTCTGCATGTGTTTCGGCACGATTCCGTTTGGTTTGTGCACACGAAACGAAACGGGTCCGGCGCCAGGGCTCAGCATCGAGAGGTGAGAGTCTTGGCCTCCGATAAGGTTCACTTATCGGGGGCCAGAATGATCCGGGTTCTGCGGTCGAGTCCTTCCGATTGTTTCGTTTCGTTTCGTGTGCAGAACACGTAACCAACGTAACGAAATGCAGTGGAACTGCTCGTCACGAGACGGGGTCGGCGACTGTCGTGTCGGGGAACGAATGATGCTCATGGCTGACCCGCCAATGCCCGTCCTCCTTACGCAGGCCGAGGGTGAGTCGCAGCCGCAGCTCCGGTGTATCGGCCAGCTCTTCCGGTGTGCCACAGCGGAGGAGTGCGAAAGCGAAGGCCACGTCGGTGCCGGCGGTGATCTCCAGGGACAGGATGTCGAAGTCGGCGCCGCGGGACAGCCAGTCGAAGAACCCTGGCCAGGTCTGCCGGTAGGCGTCGAGGCCGCGGACCCCGTCGTGCGGGGGCGGTACGTCGAACATGACGATGTCGTCGGTGTGGCCGGTCAGTACTTCCTCGAGGTCACCGGCGCGGACGGCGGCCGCCCAGTTCTCGATGAGGGTGCGGATGAGGTCTTCGTCGGTCGACATGGTGTCGTCCTTCCCGGAGCGCACCGATCCTCGGAGGACCGGCCGGTGGGAATCTCCCACTACCCATAGGACGCCGTGACCCGGGCCGGACTCATCGCGAGGAGCCGAACTCACCGGTGACGGAGGCGGGGAGACCGAAACGCGATCCGCAGCGGGCGCATCCGGTGCGGAATCCGTCGGCAACTCCCGCTGCCGTTCGACCACGGTCATCGGTTCGTCGCGATCCGGTGCAGTCACGCACGGAAGTCGCGAACCTCGGTCCCCGTGCACATCGCCCGCCACGCGGGGAGCAGCGATTCCTGCAACGCGTCGTCCGCGGCGTGCACCGATCCGAGCATCCGGCAACGGTGCAGAGGGAGCTCGGCACGCAGCGGCCCCGCGAAGCACTCGAACTCGTCTCGGGTAGCGCCGGCACCACTGGAGGCCACCGATCGATCATCGCCGACCGGCACTGCGCGGCGAACCCCTGCTGTCACAGTGACGGAATCCGGTCCGGCTTCCTGGTAGACAGGAAACGTGACAGCACAAGGTTTCCGGTTCGGGGTGAACATGCTGGTTCCGAGTTCCAGGAAGGAGTGGGTGGACAAATGCCGGCGGGCCGAGCAGCTCGGCTACGACGTGGTCGGCGTGGCCGATCATCTGGGGTTGCCCGCACCGTTCCCGGCGATGATGCTCGCCGCAGAGGCCACCGAACGGGTCCGGATCAACACGTTCGTCCTCGATACACCGTTCTACAACCCGGTTCTGCTCACCCGGGATGTCGCCACGGTCGACCGATTCACCGACGGCCGGGTGGAACTCGGCCTGGGCGCCGGCTATGTGCAGGCGGAGTTCGAAGCCGCCGGCATGCCCTTTCCTAGTGCCGGCGCGCGGGTAGCGCACCTCGAACGGACCGTGCGCACACTGCAGGACTGTTTCGCCGACACCGAGTTCCGGCCGCAGCCGGCGCAGGCCGGCGGGCCGCCGCTGCTGATCGCCGGGTGGGGCGACCGGGTGCTGCGGCTGGCCGCCGAGCACGCCGATGTCGTCGCGTTCACGGGCGCCGCCGCCCCCCAGGACGGTGGGCCGATCCGGCTCGCCGACCTCGACACCGCGGCCCGGCGGGTGCAGTACGTCCAGGGCCTGCTCGGTGAACGCCGGGACCGGGTCGAACTGAACATCCTGGTCCAGCGGGTGGTTCCGGGACAGCAACGGGATGCGCTGGCGGCCGAGGTCGAGCAGGTCCTGCCGCCCGGAGCAGCCGACAACCTCGAACAGATCCCGACGCTGCTGGTCGGTTCTCCGGCCGAGATGGCCGCCCGGCTGCGGGAGCGCCGGGAAACCCTCGGACTGTCCTACATCACGGTGCTGGAGGACAGCATGGACAGCTTCGCACCGGTCATCGCGGAACTGCGTTGACCGGTCACCGGCTTCGCGGCGTCACCAGCCCCGATTCGTAGGCGAAGACGACCAGCTGCGCGCGGTCGCGGGCATGCAGTTTGGTCATCGCGCGGTTGATGTGCGTCTTGACGGTCAGCGGCGTGATCGCCATCCGCTGGGCGATCACGCCGTTGTCCAGGCCGTGCGCCACCAGCGCGACGGCCCAGTCGACGATATGTGCCCTGCGCACGGCAGCAGAGTAGCGGCCGAACCGGAGTGGCGACACCCGCGAACGGAGGATTCGTCGCTGCTGCGGCTGCGGTAGTGACGGCGATGCTGCGGCCGCCGCGGCAGTACGGAATGTCCACCTGCGCACGATGCCGATCGGCAGTACACGCGACATCATCGGATCCACCAGCACGTCGTCGAGGAGAATCATGGCCATCCGGAACCCGTTCACCACATCGCTTTCCATGCCCACCGAGGGTGCGCCGGTCGCTGCGGCCGAGATGACCTCCGGTCGCCTGGGTCCGACGCTCACCGCATTCGTCGCACTGGCGGGCGCGATCGTCGGCGGTATCGCATTGCTCCGGGCCGACAGCCACCGTAGCGGCCGGGCCGCTCCTTTCGCCGTGGCGGCCGGAGTCGTCGCGATCGTCGTCGGCACCTGGTTCGCGGTCACTGCCGAGGGGGGACCCGGCACCGGGAACGGCATCGTCGGGGCATGGGCCGCGATCGGGTTCGGGGTGATCGGCCTCGTTCTGGGCGGCATGGCACTGGTGCGCTCCCGGAAGGTGCGAGCCGGATGACGGTGCCGTCAGACGGTTTCCGGGGCCGGACCGCTACCCGGGGGTGGGTCGCTCCGGCCGCGCGGCGGGTTCGGGGTGGGTCTCGATGGTGCCGGGCGGTGCATTACCGGTCTTACCGGTCCGAGGCCGGGGTGGTCGGGTGGCGTAGCGGGCGGTGACGACGACGAGGCCGCACCCGGTCAGTTGCAGCAGTGTCGGCCGTTCGCCGATGGCGATGCCGATACCGACCGCCGGAATCGGTTGCAGCGCCATCAGCGTGGCGCCGACACTCGGTGTCAGCCGGGGGAGTGCCGAGTTGACCAGCAGCCAGGTGAGAACCTGCCCGAACAGGGCCACGGCGACCAGCCAGCCGAATGCGGCCGGCGGTGGCGTGAGGTCGAGCCCACCCCAGCAGGCCCCGACGATACCGGCACTGACGGTCGCGGCCGCCGTGGCCGTGCACACCGGGGTCACCGCGGAGCCGCCGGTGGCGGTGGCCATATCGCGCCGCATCAGATACAGATACCCGGCGAAGGCGAGCCCGGCGGCCGACCCGAACATCAGCCCGGCGACCGGATCGGTGCCCGGTGCGGCGGCGCCGGTCGCACCGCTGGCCAGGACCACGCCGCCCAGGATCATCGGTGCGGCCACCAGGAACCGGCGGGGCAGCGCCACCCGGTCGAGCACCAGGGCGAGCAGCGGGAACACCACGATCTGGAGGTTGATCAGGACGGTGGCGACGCCGGCGCCGACCTGATGGATACTCGCCGACCAGAACACGAAATCGATACCCAGCAGGGCGCCGGCGGCGACGGGGGCAGCGTGGATCCGGGTGCGTTGCCCGGTGGCCCGGCCGATCCGGCGCTGTTCGGCGACGGCGAGCGGCACCAGCACGACCAATGCGAGCGCGCACCGGAAGAAGGCCGCGGTCCCGGCCGAGGTCTGCGACAACTTGATGAAGGCACCCGATGCAGATGTGCACATGATGCCCGCCAGGAGCACCACGGCGGGCGGAACCGCCCGGTGCGCGGCAGGATCGACGGTCATCCCTCCACCGTGCCGACCCGGATGCCCAAGTAAAAGCGGCAATCCGTCGGCAGAAATCAGTAGAGTTGCTTATGTGTTGAGTCTGGAGCGGCTGCGAGCCCTGGCCGCGGTCGCTACGCACGGCTCGATTGCGGCCGCCGCCCAGGATCTGCACATCACCCCGTCCGGAGTGTCCCAGCAGCTGAACAAGCTCGAACGCGAAGCCGGCCACCGGCTGCTCGAACCACACGGCCGCGGTATCCGACTGACCCACGCCGGCCGGGTGCTGGCCGGCCACGCCGAAACGATGCTCGCGCAGGCAGCGGCCGCCGAAACCGACCTGCGTGACCTGCACACCGATCTGGTCGGCCCGTTGCGCATCGGCGCGGTGAGCAGTGTGGTCCGGGAACTGCTCACCGACGCACTGCGCATTCTCGCCGCGGAACAGCCGCGGCTGCGGCCCGGCGTCACCGACGGTGAAGGCATCGACATGCTGCCGGCCCTGCTGGCCGGCGATCTGGACATCGCGCTCGTCGACTCCTGGCAGACCCGTCCGCTGCGGCTGCCTCCGGGACTCGGTGCGCGCAGCATCCTGTCCGAACCACTGGACATCGCTCTGCCTGCCGGACATCCGGCGGCCGACCGAACCGAGCTCGATATCGCCGATCTGTCGGAGATGCCGTGGGCGAACTGTTCGGCAGGTACCGACCCGTACGAAGCGCTACAGCAACTCGCCCGCCGGCACGGATTCGAACCCGACATCCGCTACACCGTGGCCGACTACACGACCCAGATGCGTCTCGTCGATGCGGGCCTGGCCGCCGCCCTCATCCCCACCATGGCGCAACGCAACGCACCCGCCGGGATCCGGCTGATCCCGTGCCGCACCCCGGTACGCCGCGAGGTCGACGCCGTCTGGCGCACCGGTGCCGGAGGGCCACTGGTCCGCTGCTGCCTCGCGGCACTCGACCGGGTGCGCGACGGCCTCGACGCGCCGGCCACCGGCTGACCACCGGCGGCCGATGGTGCCGGATCAGTCCTTGCGGGCGACGGCACCGTACGCGCCGGAGCGTTCGGGATGCTCGCCGACATCGGCGGGGTCCTCGGGCCGCCACAGCGGCAGATGGACGAGGCCGGGTTCGAGCATGGTCCAGCCGGCGAAACAGGCCTCGATCTCGTCCCGGGGCCGCAGCACGATCTCGGTGGAGGTGCGGCCGGACAGTTTCTGCGCCTCCAAGACCTCGGCCGGCTGGCCGTCGGCGGTGGCGTGGGTGATCGCCAGATAGCTGCCGGACGGTACGGCATCGCGCAGCCGGGCGACGCAACCGGCCGGATCGGCGTCGTCGGCGACGAAGTGCAGCACCCCCAGCAACAGGATCGCGACCGGCTTGTCGAAATCGATCAGCCGGGTGACCTCCGGATCGGTGCGGATCGCGTCGGGTTCGGCGGCATCCGCCCGGACGACGGTGGCGTTCGGGTTGCCGGCCAGGATGGCCTGACTGTGGGCGACCGCGACCGGGTCGATGTCGACGTAGACGACCCTGGCCGCCGGGTTCGCCGCCTGCGCGACCTCGTGCACATTGCCCACCGTCGGAATGCCGGAGCCGATGTCGAGGAACTGCTCGATGCCCTCCTCGACGAGGAACCGGACACAGCGGCGCAGCAGATCCCGGTTGGCCCGCATGGTCTCGGCGACATTCGGGGTGAAGGTCTCGATCTGCTGGGCGAGCTGCCGATCGATCTCGAAGTTGTGCATACCGCCGACGAAATAGTCGTAGACCCGCGAGGCGCTGGGCCGGTCTAGATCGATACCGTCGGGGGCCCAGCTCGGTCTGCTCATCGGTCCCGGCATTCCTTTCGCACCAGCTGTTTCGACGCCGACAGCACCTGCCGGCGCGGCTGGCCGCCATGGTAACCGACCGGAGACGGAAGCACCTGCAGTTCACATCTGCCCGGTGCCCGGCTAGCATCGAAGCCCATGGGTTGGGATGCCGGGCCCGGAGCTGTACCCGATGGCTCGTACGCCGACCTGGCCGGTCGATGGCTGACGGCGCTCCGGGGTGGGGCGCGTGATCACGTCGTGCCGATGAGCGCCGCCGAGGCCGGTCGGCTGCTCAGCCGGCTGGCACGCGAGTTCGGCGAAGCTGCCTTCGGCGCCGAACCGGAACGCGCCGCCGCGGCGGGCGCCGATCTGGCCCGCGGTCATTTCGTCGGTGACGAGGCCCTGGGCCGCAGCATCGAGGTGCTCACCGCCCATTTCACGACGGCCGGAGTGCCGACCGACCGGCTCGGCGCGGCGGCCGGTGCGTTCGCCAACGGCTATCTGCAGGCCTTCCGTTCCTGGCTGCTCGCCGAGCAGGAAAGTGTGCGGAGCGCCGAGATCGCGGCGCGGCGCGCGGCCGAGGAACAGCTGCGAGCCAGCGAGGCCCGGATGCGTGGCGTGTTCGCGCAGGCCGGTGTCGGTACCGGTCTGTCGGATATGACGGGCCGGATCATCGAGGTGAATGCCGCCTTCGCGGAGATGCTCGGCTACCGTCCCGAGGAGATGCGTGAGCTGTCGGTCACCGATCTCGCGCATCCGGACGACGCAGCCGGCATGTGGGAGCTGTACGACGCGCTGATGCGCGGCGAATGCGACAGCGTGCGCCTGGAGAAGGCCTATCCGCATCGGGACGGGCACGCCGTCTGGACCAACCTCAACGTCTCCCTCATCCGGGACGATCGGGGCGTCCCGCAGTACACGCTGGTACTCGTGGAGGACATCTCCGAACAACGCGCCCTGCAGGAGAGCCTGCGCTACCGGGCACACCACGATCAGCTGACCGGCCTGGCGAACCGTTCCCGGTTCTTCGACGCGCTGGCCGCCGCATTCGACGATCCCGCGTCCGGCGTCGGGCTGTGCTATGTGGATCTCGATCATTTCAAGACCGTCAACGACACCCACGGACATGCGGTGGGCGACGATCTGCTGGTCCTGGCGGCGGCCCGGCTGCAGGAGTGCCTCACCCGGCCCGACCAGCTGGTGGCGCGGATGGGTGGCGACGAATTCGTGATCCTGGTGCCGGATCCGGGGCATCCCGGTGCGGTGGCGGAGCTGGCCGAAACCGTGCTCGCGGCCCTCGCCGAGCCGTTCGAGATCAACGGGCAGCGGTTGCGGGTCGGTGCCAGCGTCGGCGTGATGGAGGAACGGTCGGATCGGGACAGCGTCGACGAGTTCCTGCAGGCCGCGGACACGTCCATGTACTGGGCGAAATCGGCGGGCCGGGGCTGCTACGCGGTCTTCGACCCCGATCGCGGCCGCCGCGAACACGCCCGGGCCGAACTGTCCGCGGCCATCCCGGAGGCGCTGGCCGCCGGTGAATTCTTCCTCGACTACCAGCCGATCGTGGCGCTGGCCGACGAACGGATCGCCGCGGTCGAGGCCCTGGTGCGGTGGCGGCACCCGGAGTTGGGTGTCCTGTCACCCGCCCAGTTCATCGACCTGGCCGAGGACAACGGGCATATCGCCGCGCTCGGCGCCTACGTGCTGGAGCAGGCGTGCCGCACCGCCCGCCGCTGGTTCGACCGCGATCCGGCCGCCGCCCCGGTCATCAGCGTGAACGTCTCGGCGGTGGAGGTCGCCGACCCGGCGTGGCTGGCGCGGGTGACCGGAATCCTCACCGAGACCGGAATCCCGCCGGAACGGCTGCAGTTGGAGCTCACCGAACGCGTGTTCATGGCCGACGACGGTGGCCCGCTGGCCGCGCTGCGTACCCTGTCGGAGGCCGGTGTCCGGATCGCCCTCGACGACTTCGGGACCGGATACTCCAATCTCGCCTACCTCGGCCAGTTGCCGCTGCAGGTGGTCAAGCTGGCCGGGCCGTTCATCCAGCGGATCCGGGACTGCGACAGCGCGAGCGCCACCGATTTCGTGGTGCTGGAGACGATCGTCGGTCTCACGCACACCCTCGGATTCACCGTGACCGCGGAATGCGTGGAGACGCGGTTCCAGGCCGAGCAGCTGCGGGCCCTGCACTGTGATACCGCGCAGGGCTGGTACTTCCATCGGCCGCTGCCGGAGCAGCGCGTGACCGACCTGCTCGAGGAGCAGCGGGCGGGTCGCTACGATGCCTCCGATGTCGAGCGTATGCAACTTCCCAGGATGTAATCGCACGGTGCCGCGCGCCGGGGGTCCCGGGCGGCCGTCGGAGTACTGCGATCATCCCGACCACACCCGGTGGCGGGCCTGGCGCGAGCGGCAGCGATTACAGCAGCACGACGATCAGCAGGCCGATCCGGGCACCGCCGGCGCCGCACCGGTGACCGCGGCCCGGCTGCGTGCCGATGAGCTGCTCGGCCAGTTCCGCGGCCTGGCCGAGCAATTGGGAGACACGATGCGCGCGGCGGTGGTGGAGCTGGGCACGCTCGGCGATCCGTCGGTGGCCGAGGCACAGGTGCAGGCGGTGCAAGCCGATGCGGCGCGGCGGATCGCGGAAGCCGAAGGGGCGGCCGTCGCGGCCGAACAGGCGCGCCGCGACGCCGCAGCCGAACGGGCACATGCGGAATCGGTCGCCGAGGATGCGGTGCAGGCCGCGGAGCGCGCCGAGGAACGCAGCACAGCGGCCGAAACGGCCCGCGCCGCCGCGCTCGCCGAACTGGAACAGGCGACCAAGCAGGCCGCCGACGACGTCTTCGCGGCCCGCAGCGCTGCCGAGGAGGAGATCCGGGCGGCCCGGCAGGAGCTGGCCGAGCAGCAGGCTGCCACCGACGCCGAGGCCGACCGGCGGATCGAACTGGCCCGGCAGCAGGCCCAGGCCGAGACCGCCGAGGCCCGGCGCGAGGCCGCCGCCCGGGTCTCGGCGGCACAGGCGGAGCGGGACCTGGCCGTCCAGCGGGCAGCGGATGCCGAGCGGGCCACCGAACGCGCCGAGCAGGCCGCTGCCGAACGGGTGGAGGCCGCCGCCGAGGCCCGGGAGGAGTGGCGGCGAGTCCGTACCGACCTGGACCGGGCCCGCGCCGAAGTCGACGAGTTGCGCGCCGAACTGGACAGCCGCCGTAGCGAAATCTCCGAACTGCGGCGCGCCGAGACGGCGGCCGCGGCGGCGCATCGGGCAGAACTGGCGGCGGTAGAGGAACGGCTGCGGGCCGATTCGGCGGCTCGCCTGGCCGCCTTGGACGACGCCCGTACACAGACGCTGGCCCGCGCCGAACGTGCGGAACGCCAGCTCGACGAGCTGCTGGCCGCCGACCGGACACCCGCAGAAGGTTAGCTTCGGCACCGAACCGAACCGCGATGGTGTCGAAAATGAACGGAGATGGAAGACTGGCCGAATGGCTGGGTTGTCCACGGTCGAACCGGAGGTTACCGAAGCGCGGTCACCGCGTCCGGTGCTGCGTCGTGTGGTGTGGTACGGGTATCTGATCGCGCTGGCGATCGCGATCGTCACCGGGTTGATACCGGGCGGTCGTCTCACCGAAGCGGGCTGGATTCTCGCCGGCATCGTGGCATTCGCCATCGATCGGCCGTGGCGTGATCATCTGCGGGTGGTGCTGGACTGGCTGCCGCTGATCGGTGCGCTGCTGGTGTACGACTTCACCCGCGACCTCGCCGATACCGTCGGCATGCCGCTGCGGATGCAGGAACTCGTCGATGCGGACAAGTGGCTGTTCGGCGGTACGGTGCCGACCGTCTGGCTGCAGGAGAATCTGGCCTCCGACGGGCAACCCTGGTGGACCCCGATCACCGGTGTCGTCTACACCACGCACTTCATCGTTCCCTGGCTGGTCGCCGCGATCTTCTACGTGTACTCGCGCCCGCTCTGGTCGAAGTACATGCGCCGCATCCTGCTGCTGTCCTATCTGGCCCTGGTCACGTATGTGCTGGTACCGGCGGCCCCACCGTGGTACGCATCGCGCGAAGGCGTGCTGCCCGAGGGGATCCGCCGGATCGCCGGGTTCGGCCTCGGTGTGGTGCCGTCCGAGGACAGCGCGGAGTTCCTGGAGGCACACGGCAACTATGTCGCGGCCCTGCCCTCGCTGCACACCGCGTTCGCGGTGCTGGTGGCGCTGACCCTGTGGCCGCTGGTCCAGCGATGGTGGCTGCGAGTGCCGATCGCGATCTTCCCGTTCGCTATGGCGTTCACCCTGGTGTACGGCGGCGAGCACTATGTCGTGGACGTCCTGCTCGGTTTCGCCTATGTCGCCCTGACCGAGGTGCTGGCCCGGATGTGGGAACGCCGCAAGAATCCGCCGGAACCCCCGGTGAAGACCATGGAGCCCGAGCCGGTCGAATCGACGCGAACGGCGGCGCCGATGGACGCCGCCGCGGCGAGCTGACCCGGGACGCACGACAATCAGCGAATATCCGGCAATCCGGAGGGTGCGGCCTATGATGTCGGCATGCCCGCATACGACTCCGGGGGGCAGGAGTTCGGAAACGGAATACAGCAGGCCATCCGCGTCGGTGGGGCCGGTGCGGTCATCGGCGGGCTGGCGATCCTGGTGTGGCCGGGGCGGGATCTCGAGACCGTCCAGTTGCTGCTCGGTGGCTACCTGCTGCTGATGGCGGGGGTACAGGCCTATCTGGCGGTGCATGCGGAGCGGGTCGGTGCGATCCGGCTGCTCGTCTTCGGATGTGCCGTGATCACCCTGGCGCTGGCGGTGTTCTGCCTGCGTGGCGACAACTCGGTGCTGTTGCTGGCGTTGTGGACCGGGGTGGGGTGGGCGATGGTCGGCATCGTGCAGGCGGTGATCGCGGTCTCCGACGACCGGTTGCCGCTGGCGGTGCCGAACGAGATCTGCGGCGTCGCGACCGTAGCGGGCGGGGTGGTCGTGATCGTCGCAGAGTTCGACGATCTGTCGGGGATGGCGGTCCCGGTGGGTATCGGTCTCCTCGTGATCGGTGCCGGGCAACTACTGGCCGGCGGCGCCGGGCTGTCGCGTGCGCAGACCGCGGCGGCCGGCGAGCCGGTGCGCAGCACAGGCTGAATTCCGCAGCGCAAGGGAACTTCCGGCCAACGCCCGGAATCGGTTCGGGGATAACCTGTCGAACTCTGCGTTCCCGCCGGTGTACCGGTCGGTGCCGACGCTGCCCCGGCGGTAGCGTGTGCCGCCGGGGCAGCGCCGGTGGGAGCGTGTTCGGCGCGCCGTGTCGAGGAGTTGCGAGGGTAGGAGAGTACGGGTGGCGCTCGATTCCACCGGCGGCGACGCCGAGGTATCCCGGCGAGAAGATCAGGCCATCGAACGGGTCACGCAGCATCTGGTTGCCGGCTTCGCGGGGCAGGTGCCCGGCGATCGGGTGCGTTCGACGGTGGGCGCCGCGCGCGACCGATTCGCCGACCGTCCGGTGCGTGAGTTCGTGCCGATTCTGGTGGAGCGGATCGTGCGGGCCGAACTCGAGGCGGCATCGGCCGCGACGCAGTCCACTGCGGCCGATGCGCAACCGGCGGCGACCGGGACCGCGGATCGGCCGCAACGTAAGCATGGGCGCACCGCCGCTCCGCTGCTGACTCGGCGGCGGATGCTGCCGGTCGGCGCCGTGGCGCTGGCCGGTGTGGTGACCGCCGGCGCCGTCGTGGCCTGGCCCGACAGCGCGCCCGAGCAGGCGGCGGCGACCGGGGTGCCGCCGATGGTGGTGCGCGGCGTGGTCGGATCGGAGAAGATGGCGTTCTTCGACGATCCCCGGGTCGCCGAAGCTTTCGCCGAGCACGATGTGCGGGTCGATGTGACCCCGGCCGGTTCGCGGCAGATCGCCACCTCGGTCGATCTCGGCAGCGCAGATTTCGCCTTTCCCGGTAGCAGTCCGGCGGCGGAACGGATCCAGCGTGCGCACGACATCACCGCGGCCTACACCCCGTTCGCCTCGCCGATGGCGATCGCCACCTTCGGGCCGATCGCGCAGTTGCTGACCGAGGCGGGGGTGGTGCGCCGGGGGCCGGTCACGACCTTCGACATGGACCGCTATCTGGAGTTGACCGGCACCGGGACCCAGTGGGACGACCTGCCCGGCAACCTCGGGTACCCGGTGGACAAGCACATTCTGGTGTCGACGACCGACCCGCGGACCTCCAATTCCGCCGCCATGTTCCTGTCCATCGCGGCCTACGTCGCCAACGACAACGCCGTCGTCCGAGGCCGGGTCGCCGAACAGCATGTCCTGCCGGCGGTGACGAGGTTGTTCCTGGCGCAGGGCTACACCGACAACAGCAGTGCGGGACCGTTCGACCGATACCTCGCCGACGGGATGGGGCCGACTCCGCTGGTCTGCATCTACGAGGCGCAGTTCGTCGAGGCCGCGGGGGCGGGGCGCATCCGGGACGACATGGTTCTGATGTACCCGTCGCCGACGGTGCTGTCGCGGCACACGCTGGTTCCGCTCACCGAGTCCGGCGACCGGATCGGCCGCTTGCTGACCGAGGACCCGCAGCTGCAGCGGCTCGCGGCCGAGCACGGCTTCCGCACCCGCGATCCGCGGCAGTTCGTTCAGGTCGCCACCGACCGCGACGTGGCTGCGCCCGAGGAACTGATCGATGTGGTGGACATCCCGGCCTACGACACGCTCGAACGGTTGCTGACCGGGGTGGCCGCGGCCTACGACTGAGCGACGGAGGCGGACAGGCGTTTTCGTCGGATCGGGTGCTTGACCGCCCTCCTGGGTCGGCGCTATGGTCGGCCGACCTTCGAATTGGACATGAGTCCAGTTCGGGGTGATCCGATCCAGGAGTGAATGATGAACGGACGACTCCACCGTCTGGCCGGCGCGGCACGATCGACGATTCGGCGATTCGCTGCCGCCGGATGCGCCGTCGGCCTGCTGCTCACCCCGGTCCCGGCCACCGCCGAACCGCCCACGCCGCTGACCCCGCTGCATGCCGACGGCTCCCGCCTCGTCGACGGATTCGGCCGCACCGTCCTGTTGCACGGTGTGAACAACGTGGACAAGGACGCACCCTATGTCCAGCCCGGCGACGGGTTCACCGTCACCGACCGTGATGCGGAACTCCTGGCCCGGTACGGTTTCAACACCGTGCGGCTCGGTGTGTCCTTCGACGGGCTGATGCCCGAGCGCGGCGTGATCGACCACGCCTACCTGGACCGGGTCGCCACCGTGGTGGACACCCTCGCCGCGCACGGTATCTACACCCTGCTGGACAACCACCAGGACGGCCTGTCCTCGATCTGGGGTGGCAACGGCTTCCCGGAATGGTCCCTCCGGGCCCGGCCCGGCGCCGACGAACCCAATCCCGGCTTCCCGCTGTACTACCTGATGCCCAGCATGAACGCAGGCTGGGACGAGGTGTGGCACAACACCTACGGTGTGCTCGATCATCTCGGCGCCGCCCTGGGTGCGCTCGCCGAACGGGTGAACGGGCATCCCGGCGTCCTCGGGATCGAGCTGATGAACGAGCCGTGGCCCGGTTCGCCGTTCCTGACCTGCTTCCCGGACGGCTGTCCCGAGTTCGACACGGTCTACCAGGCGGCGCTGCAGCGACTCACCGACGCCGTCCGGTCCCGCAATCCCGCGGTCCCCGTGTACTGGGAACCAAATGTCACCTGGAACGAGACGATGCCGAGCCATCTCGGGAAGAACCCGCCGATCAGCAGCCCCGATATCGTCTTCGCGCCGCACGACTACTGCATTCCGAGCCAGCTGGCCATCTATCTCGGGCTACCCGAGGAGCTGCGGGCGGTGTGCCCGGTCCAGCAAGACAAGACCTGGGCAAATATCGACGCATTCCGCAACCGCACCGACATCCCGACGCTGGTCACCGAATTCGGCGACGGCGATCCGGACGTCCTGCACAACACCCTCGTGCGCGCCGACGAACGGTTCGTCGGCTGGCAGTACTGGCACTACGCCTCCGCCTTCACCGGCGACCGGCTCGACGGCGATCCGTTCGCCGGCGCGATCGGTGCAGAACTCGTCCGCACCTATCCCCGGGCCACCGCGGGAATCCCGGACCGCATGGTCTTCGACAGCGGTACCGGTGATTTCGCCTACCGGTACCGGCCTGAGCCGAGTGCCCGCCCGACCGAGATCTTTGCCGGCGACCGCGTGTACCCGGACGGCTACGAAGTCCTCGTCGACGGCGGCCGCGTCACCTCGCCGCCGGATGCGCGCATCGTCACCGTCGAGGCCGACGGGACCGCACCGGTCACCGTCCGGATCCATCGTCCCGGATCGCACGGCGCCGAGCTGCCCGACGGCGGTACCGGTTCCGCGGGGACCGGCTCGGCCGGAACAGGTTCGGCGGCAGGCCGGCCGAAGCTGCCGACCGGATCGGCAGGTTGATCGATCCGTATCCCTAGCCGCGCCACGGATCGATCAACCGGACGCCGGTGGGCTCGAAATCGCGGACATTGCGGGTGACCAGGCTGAGCCGATGAGATTCCGCAGTGGCCGCGATCAGCCCGTCGACCGGGTCCACCGGCCGGAAGCTTCGGAGCGCACCCGGAGCCGCCCCCACGCCTGTGCCACTGCCTGGTCCACCGGCAGGACTCGCCGTTCGAACCGGCCGGGAAGCTCCTCGGCCAGCCGCCGTTCCAGCCGTTTGCGCCGCAGGCCGGTCGGCATCCGCTCGACTCCGCGGCGCATACCGCGTCCGTGTCGAGGAGGAACCTCGGTGGTCCGGGCGGCCGGTGAACTGTGACCGAGAACAGGTGCCGGGCCGCAGAGTTCGCTACGGTATGGACCATGGCAGACCGGTCCGACGATGCGCTCACCTCCACGCGGGAATTCGATGCCCTGCTCGACTTCGACCTCCAGGACGAGGAGCTCGACACCGCGCCGTCGCCGCGGATCCGGGTGCTCGCCGCGGTCACGGCTGGGGCGATGCTGCTGGGTGCGGCCGCCACCGTGCTGGTGATCGTCCTCGGCTGAGCCGCCGCGGCAGTCAGCTGACGAACTCGGCGGCCCGGTCGGCCAATTCGAGGACGGGTTGCGGCAGCACCCCCAGGATGAGGGTGGCGCCACCGGTGAACGCGATCACCACGGTGGTCAGGAAAGGTGCCGTGACCGTCGGGGCGTCCGCGGACGGTTCGGTGAAGAACATCAGGACGATCACCCGCAGATAGAAGAATGCGGCGATCGCACTGCACAGCACGCCGACGATCACCAGATACCCGGCGTCGGCGCCCGCGGCCGCCGCGAACACCGCGAACTTGCCCACGAATCCGCTGGTCAGCGGGAGACCGGCGAAGGAGAGCAACAGCAGCGCGAAGGCGGCGGCGGTCAGCGGGGCACGCCGCCCCAGGCCGGCCCATCGGGGGAGGGCCGTCGCCTCCGCACCCGAGGGCTCCCGCACCAGCGTCACCACCGCGAACGCGCCGACCGTGCCGAGACCGTAGGCCAGCAGATAGAACAGGGTCGACGACAGCCCGGCCCGGTCGGCGGCCGCAACACCGACGAGCACGAATCCGGCGTGCGCCACCGACGAGTAGGCGAGCATCCGTTTAATGTCGGTCTGCGTGACGGCCAGCACCGCGCCGACCACCATGGTCGCGATCGCGACCGCCGCGAGCACCGGCCGCCAGTCGTCCCGCAGACCCGGCACACCCACGTACAGCACCCGGACCAGAGCACCGACGGCGGCGATCTTGGTGGCGGCCGCCATGAACCCGGTGACCGGAGTGGGCGCACCCTGATACACATCGGGCACCCAGGACTGGAACGGCACCGCACCGACCTTGAACAACAAGCCCACCGCGAGCATCGCGACACCGAGCAGCGCCAGCGTGTCGTTCCCGCCGTCGGCCACCGCGGCAGCGATACCCGGCAGCCGCACCGTCCCGGCCGCACCATAGAGCAGGGCCACGCCGTACAGGAAGAACGCCGACGAGAAGGCGCCCAGCAGAAAGTATTTGAGCGCCGCCTCCTGGGACAGCAGCCGCCGGTACCGGGCCAGCCCGCACAGGATGTACAGCGGCAGCGACAGCACCTCCAGGGCGACGAACATCGTGAGTAGATCGTTCGCCGCCGGAAACAGCAGCAGCCCGCCGATCGCGAGCATCGTCAGCGGAAACACCTCGGTGGTGGTGATACCGGCCCGGGTGGCCGCCCGTTCGGTACTGCTGCCGGGCACCGCGGACGCCTGCGGTGTGAAGGCATCGACCCCGCCCGCTGCCGCCGCCGCCCGGCTCCAGGTCCCGGGCCCGGAACGCGCCGACACCGCAGGTGCGGCGCTGCGTTCGGCGATCAGCAGCAGCCCCAGGATCGACACCACCAGCAACGCACCCTGCAGGAACAGGGTCACACCGTCCACGGCGACCGCACCGGCCACCGCAGTCGCATCCGTGCCCGCCAGCAGGACCACCGCGACCAGTGCCGCAACCAGCCCGCCGACACCGAGTGCGACCTGTGTCCGATACCGGTGGGCGCGGGGCACGAACGCGTCCACCAGCACACCCGCTACCGCGGCACCGAACACGATCAGCATCGGTGCGAGCAGGTGGTATTCGATGCTCGGCGCCGGCAGGGTCGCCGCGAGTTGGTTCGTCATCGCTCAGGCCGTCCTCGACTCGGAAAGATGGTGGGCGCTCATTCGTGTTCGGCACCGGTCGCCGGTGCACCGGCTTCCAGCGGAGGTGGCGAGATCGCCGGTTCGGGGTCGGTGCGGTCGATCGTCGCCATCGTGTGCCCGACCGCCGGGTTCACCACATCCAGTACCGGTTTCGGATACAGCCCGAGGAACACCAGCGCCGCCACCAGCGGCACCACGACCGCGAGCTCGCGCGGCACCAGATCGGTCAGGTGCTCGTTGCCCGGCCGCAGCGGGCCGGTCATCATCCGCTGGTACATCCACAGCACATAGATCGCGGCCAGGACCAGCGCGCCGGCCGCCAGCACCGCCGCCACCTGGTAGCGGTTGAAGGTACCGACCAGGACCAGGAATTCGCTGACGAACGGCGCCAGACCCGGCAGCGACAACGTCGCCAGACCGGCCACGAAGAAACTGCCGGCCAGGACCGGCGCCACCTTCTGCACTCCGCCGAAGTCCGCGATCATCCGGCTACCGCGGCGGGAGACGAGGAACCCGGCCACCAGGAACAACGCAGCCGTCGACAGGCCGTGGTTGACCATGTACAGCGTCGCACCGGCCTGGCCCTGACTGGTCATGGCGAAGATGCCGAGAATGATGAACCCGAAGTGCGAGATCGACGTGTACGCGATCAACCGCATCACATCGGTCTGCCCGATCGCCAGCAGGGCGCCGTAGAGGATCCCGATCACCGCCAGGGTGATCACCAGCGGCGCATAGGTGTTCGCCGCCTCGGGGAAGATCAGCAACCCGAACCTCAGCATCCCGAAGGTCCCGACTTTGTCGACAACCGCCATCATCAGCACCGCGCTCGCCGGCGTCGCCGCGACGGCCGCGTCCGGCAGCCAGGTGTGCAGCGGCCACAGCGGCGCCTTCACCGCGAACGCGAACATGAAACCGAGGAACAGGGCATTGAGCACCGCGGTGCTGCCGCCCAGTTCGCCGGACCCGGCGGCGCCGATCACGGTGCGCAGGTCGAACGTGCCGGTCGCGCCACCGAGCCCGGCGCGGGCGGTGAGGACGTAGAGACCGATCACGGCCGCGAGCATGATCAGGCCGCCGAAGAGGTTGTACAGCAGGAACTTCACCGCCGCCCGGGCACGGCGGCGCCGCTGTTCGGGGTCCGCGGACCGCATGCCGAACCCGCCGATGAGGAAGTACATCGGGATCAGCATCGCTTCGAAGAAGATGTAGAACAGCAGGATGTCGAGCGCCAGGAACGACATCAGCACCATCGACTCGACCAGCAGGGTGAGCACCACATACAGGTGGGTGCCGCGGGACCCGCCCGGTCCACCGTCGTGCCAGCCGGCCAGCAGCAGTAACGGCACCAGCGCCGCGGTCAGTACGATCAGCGCCAACGCGATCCCGTCGACGCCGAGCGTGTACCCGACGCCGAACGCCGGGATCCACTCGCGCGATTCGACGAGCTGGAACTGGGCACCGCCTGGTTCGAAACGCACCGCGACGACCGCCGCCAGCACCAGCACCAGCAGCGACACCGCCACCCCGGCCCACCGGGCCGCAGTGCGCTGCGCCGCGGGCAGCGTGAGTATCAGCAGCGCGCCGATCGCCGGCGTCAGCCAGAGCGCAGTCAGCCAGGGCATTGCGGTCACCAGATCCTCACTGCCAGCAGGGCGGCGGCCACCACGGCCGCGCCGGCGAACATGGACAGGGCATAGGAGCGCACGAAACCGGTCTGCCACCGCCGCGCGCGGGCCGACAGACCACCGATCGCCGCTGCCGTGCCGTTCACCAGGCCGTCGATCCCGCGGTTGTCCAGGAACACCAGGATCCGGGTGAGATGACGGCCGGGCCGCATGAACACGGCCTCGTTGACCGCATCGCCGTACAGGTCACGGCGGGCGGCAGTGGTCAACGCACGCACCTGCTGCGGCGCGGTGTCCGGTACCGGGCGCTCGGCGTACCGGTAGTAGGCGGCGGCGACGCCGAAGGCGACGACCGACAACGCCAGTGCCGTCACCACGCCCGGCGACAGCATCGGCGTGCCGTGATGCGCACCCAGCACCGGTTCGAGCCAGTTCTGCAGCGACGACCCCCACACGAACACCGCGCCCGCACCGACCGAACCGATCGCCAGCAGGATCATCGGACCGGTCATGACCGGTGGCGCCTCGTGCGGATGCGCGTCGTCGCGCCAGCGGCGCGGCCCGAAGAACGTCATCAGCATCACGCGGGTCATATAGAACGCGGTCAGCCCGGCGCCGAGCAGCGTGACGGTACCGAGCAGTACACCGGTCACGCCACCCTGGCCGAACGCGGCCTCGATGATGCGGTCCTTGGAGAAGAATCCGGCGAACGGCGGCACCCCGATGATCGCGAGATACCCCAGCCCGAAGGTGACGTAGGTGATCGGCAGGACGGTGCGCAGGCCACCGTAGCGGCGCATATCCGTTTCGTCGTTCATCGCATGCATCACCGAACCCGCGCCCAGGAACAGGCCGGCCTTGAAGAAGCCGTGGGTCAGCAGATGCATGATCGCGACGGCGTACCCGGCCGGTCCGAGCCCGACGGCGAGCACCATGTAACCGATCTGGCTCATCGTGGACGCGGCGAGCGCCTTCTTGATGTCGTCCTTGGCGCAGCCGATGACGGCACCGAACAGCAGGGTGACCGCGCCGACGACGAGCACACCGGCGCGGGCGGCCGGCGCGAGATCGAAGATCGCGTTCGAGCGGGCGATCAGATACACCCCCGCGGTCACCATGGTGGCGGCGTGGATCAACGCCGACACCGGGGTGGGGCCCTCCATCGCGTCCCCGAGCCAGGACTGCAACGGCACCTGGGCCGATTTGCCGCACGCGGCGAGCAACAGCAGCAACCCGATCACGGTGAGCGTGGTCTCGCTCGCCAGCGGCGCGCCGGCGAACACGGCGCCGAAATCGAGGGTGCCGAAGGTGGCGAACATGACCATCATGGCGATCGCCAAGCCCATGTCACCGACCCGGTTCACCACGAACGCCTTCTTCGCCGCGGTCGCCGCCGACGGTTTCCGGAACCAGAAACCGATCAGCAGATACGACGCCAGGCCCACGCCCTCCCAGCCGAGGTACAGCACCAGATAGTTGCCGGCGAGCACCAGGACCAGCATGGCCGCGAGGAACAGGTTCAGATAGCCGAAGAACCGCCGCCGGCCCGGATCGTCGGCCATGTAGCCGATCGAATACACGTGGATCAACGACCCGACACCGGTGATCAGCAGCGCGAAACACATCGACAGCTGATCGAGTTGCAGATCGAAACCGACCTGCAGCTCGGCAACCGGCACCCAGCGGAACAGTTGCGTGGTCACCGCCCGGTCCGCGTCGGCACGGCCGAGCATCGCCACGAATGCGACCACGGCGACAGCGAACGAGGCGAGCGCAGCCGCACACCCCAGGTAATGACCCCAGCGGTCCGCGCGACGCCCGGACAGCAACAGCACGACGGCCCCGGCCAGCGGCAGGGCGGGCAGCAGCCACAACGATGCGGTGTCCATATCAGAACTTCAGCAGGTTGGCGTCGTCGACCGAGGTCGAACGGCGGGCACGGAAGATGGTCATGATGATCGCCAGGCCGACCACGACTTCCGCGGCGGCGACGACCATGGTGAAGAACGCGATCACCTGCCCGTCCAGGTTCTGGTGCAGCCGGGCGAAGGTGACGAACGCCAGGTTCACCGCATTCAACATCAGCTCGATGCACATGAACACGACGATGGCGTTGCGGCGCAACAACACCCCGGCCGCGCCGATGGTGAACAGCAGCGCGGACAGGAACAGATAGTTCTCGGGGTTCACCGCGTACCTTCCTCGTCGTGGGCGGTCCGGCCGGTGCCGACCGACGCGATGGCGGATTCGGTATGGGCGCGGGTGCGCCGATGCCGCAGGATGGTGCTCACCGACAGCTCCGCGAACGACCCGTCGGGCAGTATGGCGGGCGCATCGACCGCGTTGTGCCGCGCGTACACGCCGGGTGTCGGCAACGGCGTCGCCCGGGTACCGGTGCCCCGGAAACGGTCGCGGGACATCTCCCGCTGGCCACGCCGCGGCGTGAGGTGCTCCCGATGCGCCAGCAGCATGGCGCCGACGGTGGCGGTGATCAGCAACGCCCCGGTCAATTCGAACGCCCACACGTAGCGCAGGAAGATCAGCTCCGCCAGTTCGCCGATGACATCGCGGCCACCGAAGCCACCACCGGGGAAACGGACCCCGGCGTCCCGCAGACCCGCACCGATCCCGCCGATGAGCAGCAGCCCGAAACCGAGACCGGCCACCGCCGCCGCCACCCGCTGACCGCGCAGCGTCTCCCGCAACGATTCGGTGGCATCGACGCCCACCAGCATCAGCACGAACAGGAACAGCATCATCACCGCGCCGGTGTAGACCACGATCTGCACCACACCGAGGAACAGCGCGTCCTGGGCGATGTAGAACACCGCCAGCGCGATCATCGTCGCCGCCAGGCACAGCGCCGAATGCACCGCCTTGGCGGCGGTCACCATGCCCAGCGCACCGAGCACGGCCAGCGGGGCCAGCACCCAGAACAGCACCGCCTCACCGGTACCGGTCGAGGTGGCGGTTTCGGCCAGCAGCACGGAGGTCATCGCGTCGCTCCTTCCGTGCTGGGCTGCACCCGGCCCAGGTAGTAGTCGGCCTCGTCGGTACCGGGGGCCATGGCATGTGGCGGCGCCTGCATCCCGGGCTGCAACGGCGCTAGCAGCCGGTCCTTTTCGTAGATCAGATCGGCCCGGTTGTCGTCGGTCATCTCGTACTCGTTGGTCATCGTCAGCGCCCGGGTCGGGCAGGCCTCGATGCACAAACCGCAGCCGATACAGCGCAGGTAGTTGATCTGATACACCCGCCCGTACCGTTCACCGGGGGAGTAGCGGGCCTCCGCGGTGTTGTCGGCACCCTCGACGAAGATCGCGTCGGCCGGACAGGCCCAGGCACAGAGTTCGCAGCCGATGCACTTCTCCAGGCCGTCGGGATGCCGGTTGAGCTGATGGCGACCGTGGTAGCGCGGCGCCGTCGGCACCTTCTGCTCCGGATAGAACTCGGTGTTCGGCTTCTTGAACATGGTCGCCGCGGTGACCGCGAACCCGGCCAGCGGATCCAGCAGGCCGGGTTCGGCCAGCGGGCGGGGCGGAGCGTCCGGCAGCGGTGGTGTCGGGAACCCCAGATACACCGGTGGCCGCCCCGGGCCGGACGGTTCGGCTTCGGGCTCCGCCGGCGGCGGCGCGCCACCCGCACGCCCGGCCCGCAGGAACATGCCGATCATTGCCGCGGCCACCGCGATCCCGCCGCCCACCAGCAGCGGCGTCTGCCACGGATACCCCTCGATATCGAGGACCCGGGCAGTGGCGACGAACATCACCCACCCCAGCGACGCCGGAATCAACAGTTTCCAGCCCAGGTTCATGAACTGGTCGTAGCGCAACCGCGGCAGCGTGCCACGTAGCCAGATGAACACGAACAGGAACGTCCACACCTTCGCGGTGAACCACAGCAGCGGCCACCAGCCGCTGTTCGCACCTTCCCACAGGTTCACCGGCCACGGCGCCCGCCAGCCCCCCAGGAACAGGGTCGTGGCCAGCGCGGACACCGTCGCCATGTTGACGTACTCGGCCAGCATGAACATGGCGAACTTCAGCGACGAATACTCGGTGTGGAACCCGCCGACGAGTTCCCCCTCGGCTTCCGGCAGATCGAACGGTGCCCGGTTGGTCTCACCGACCATCGCCACGCAGTAGATGAGGAACGACGGCAACAGCAGGAACACATACCAGGTGCCGTCCTGGGCGGCGACGATGCCGGAGGTGGCCATCGACCCGGACAGCAGGAACACCGTGGCGAAGGTCAGCGCCATCGCGATCTCGTAGGAGATCACCTGGGCGGTGGACCGCAACCCACCCAGCAACGGGTAGGTCGACCCGGACGACCAGCCGGCCAGCACGATCCCGTACACACCGATCGACGTGATCGCGAGGATGTAGAGCACCGCCACCGGCATGTCCACCAGCTGCAGGGTGGTGGTCTGCCCGAAGATCGACACCTCGGGCCCGAACGGGATCACGGCGAACGCCAGGAACGCCGGAACAACCGAGATGATCGGTGCCAGAACGAAGATCGGCCGATCGACGATCGCCGGGACGATGTCTTCCTTCAACAGCATCTTGACGCCGTCGGCGATGGACTGCAGCGTACCTTTCGGCCCGACCCGGTTCGGGCCGACCCGCATCTGCATCCAGGCCACGACCTTGCGTTCGATATAGACACCGACCAGCGGTATCAGCATCAGGAAGACGAAGACGCCCAGTGCCTTCAGCACGACCAGCCACAGTGGGTCCTGGCCGAACACGGCGCCGGCGGCGAGCAACTGCTCAGACATGGCGGTGGTCCTCCGGTTCGGGAGTCGGCAGTTCGTCGGCGCGCCGCAACCGGACGACCGCGCCGGGCGACACCCGCAGCGTGTCGCCGACGGTGCTACCAGGCGAGTTCACCGGCAGCCAGACCACCCGATCGGGCAGATCGGTGATCCGCAACGGCAGGACGATCTCGCCGTGCTCGGTGCCGACCGACACCGGATCGCCGTCGCCGGCATCGATCTCGGCGGCGGTCGCCGCGGACAACCGCACCAGCGGCGGCCGGGCCAGCCCGGCCAGGTTCGGTTCCCCGTCCTGGCCCCGCCCCTGATCCAGCAGCATCCGCCAGCCCGCCAGCACCGCCTGCCCCGGCCCGGGCCGCGGCAACGGCTCACCCGCGACATTCGGCACCGGAATGGGGTCGCCGGTCCAGCTGCCGAGCCGATCCAGTTCGGCCCGGGCCGCCGCGGCGTCGGGCAGGCCGAGATCCACCCGCATCTCCGCCGCCAGCGCATGCAGCACCCGCAGGTCGGGTAGCGGCCGCGCCGTGCGACGGGTGCTGTCGGTCGGTGGGGCAGTGAACGGCCGCGGCCGTCCCTCCCAGTTGCGGAACGTCCCGGACTTCTCCATTGCCGAAGCCACCGGGAACACGACATCGGCGCGGTCGGTCACCGCACTGTGCCGCAGTTCCAGGCTCACCACGAACCGGGCGGCGTCCAACGCGGCCCGGGCGGCCACCGGATCCGGCAGGTCGGCCGGATCGACCCCACCGACCACCAGCGCCGCCGCCCCGGCCTGCGGCGACAGCATCGCCGTCAGGTCCCGGCCGACCCCCACCGGCAGCTCGGGGGTGTGCCACAGGTTGGCGACCTGACGGCGGGCCAGCGGGTCGACCACGGGCCGCCCGCCCGGCAGCAACCCGGGCAGCGCACCGGCCTCCAGAGCACCCCGTTCACCCGCCCGGCGCGGCACCCACGCCAACGTCGCGCCGGTCGAATCCGCCAGCCGCGCCGCGGCCGAGAGCGCCCCGGGGCTGCCGGCGAGCCGTTCGCCCGCCAGGATGACGGCGCCGGGAACGCGCAGCAGATCGGCGATCTCGTCCAGTTCCGAGGTGGCTGCCGCGAGCTCCCCGATCCCGTGCAACGCATCGAGCAGATGGGCCTCACTGCCGGGGACGGTGAACACGACGGTGCCCGACATCCGCTCCAGACCGCGGGAAGCGTACGGCGCCAGCGCGAACACCCGCACACCGTGCTTGCGGGCCGCCTTGCGCAGCCGCAGATACACGATCGGCGACTCCTCTTCCGGCTCGAATCCCGCAAGCAACACCACCGGGGCCCGCTCCAGGCTCGCGTAGTCGACGCCCATCGGCCGACCGGCGACCCGCGCCGCGAGGAATTCGGCCTCCTCCACCGAATGCACGCGGCTGCGGAAGTCGATGTCGTTGGTATCGAGGACGAGGCGCGCGAACTTCGCGTAGGCGTAGGCGTCTTCCTCGGTCACCCGGCCACCCACCAGCACCCCGGTGCTGCCCGGCGCCGAAGCCAGCCCCTCCGCCGCCGCCGCGAGCGCCTCGGACCAGGACGCCGGCGCCAGCACGCCGTCCCAGCCCCGCACCAACGGCGTGGTCAGCCGGTCCCGCTCGGTGGCGTAGGTGAACGCCCACCGACCCTTGTCGCAGTTCCATTCCTCGTTGACCTGCGGATCGTCGCCCGCCAGGCGGCGCAGCACCTTGCCACGGCGGTGATCGGTGCGCTGCGCGCACCCCGACGCGCAATGCTCACACACGCTGGGCGTCGACACCAGATCGAACGGACGCGCCCGGAATCGGTACGCGGTGCCGGTGAGCGCCCCGACCGGGCAGATCTGCACGGTATTGCCGGAGAAATAGGAATCCAGCGGTTCCGCCTGCGCGGTACCGACCTGCTGCAGCGCACCACGATCCATCAGATCGATGAACGGATCACCCGCGACCTGCTCGGAGAACCGGGTGCACCGGGCACACAGCACACACCGTTCCCGATCGAGCAACACCGCCGACGACAGCGGAATCGGTTTCGGATACGTCCGTTTCACACCATCGAAACGGGACTCCGCGCTCCCGGTCGACATCGCCTGGTTCTGCAGCGGGCATTCACCGCCCTTGTCGCACACCGGGCAGTCGAGCGGATGGTTGATCAGCAGCAACTCCATCACACCGCGCTGCGCCTTCTCCGCCACCGGTGAACTGAGCTGGGTATGCGCCACCATACCGTCCGTGACCGGAATCGTGCACGACGCCACCGGTTTACGCTGGCCGTCCACCTCCACCAGACACTGCCGGCAGGCGCCGACCGGATCGAGCAGCGGATGGTCGCAGAACCGGGGGATCTCGATGCCGACCAGCTCCGCAGCCCGGATCAGCAACGTGCCGGCGGGCACCTGCACCGCCGTGTCGTCGATGGTGACCGTCACCAGATCGGCCGGTGGCCGCGGCTCACCGGCACCGGAACCGGCCGCAGGAGCATTCGTCTGTTTCATCGGGTTCCTTCCCCTGCCGCCCACGCCGTACTGCGCGCCGGATCGAACGGGCAGGCACCACGGCGCAGATGCTCGAGGTACTCGTCACGGAAGTACTTCAACGAGGACACGATCGGGCTGGCCGCACCGTCGCCGAGCGCACAGAACGACTTGCCGTTGATGTTGTCGGCGATATCGAGCAGCTTGTCCAGATCGGCCTCGCTGCCCTCGCCGCGATCGAGCCGGCGCAACAGCTGGACCAACCAGTAGGTGCCCTCCCGGCAAGGCGTGCACTTACCGCACGATTCGTGCGCGTAGAACTCGGTCCAGCGGGTGACCGCCCGCACCACGCAGGTGGTGTCGTCGAAGATCTGCAACGCCTTGGTGCCCAACATCGACCCGGCCGCGGCCACCCCCTCGTAGTCCAGCGGCACATCGAGATGTTCGTCGGTCAAGATCGGCGTGGACGAACCGCCGGGAGTCCAGAACTTCAGCCGGTGCCCGGCACGCACCCCGCCGGCGTGGCCGAGCAGCTCACGCAGGGTGATCCCGAGCGGCGCCTCGTACTGTCCCGGCCGGGTCACATGCCCGGACAGCGAATACAGCGTGAAACCGGGTGACTTCTCGGTACCCGTGGACCGGAACCACTCGGTGCCGTGCCGCAGGATCGGACCGACGCTGGCGATCGACTCGACATTGTTCACCACGGTCGGACACGCATACAGGCCCGCGACCGCCGGGAACGGCGGCCGCAGCCGAGGCTGCCCGCGCCGCCCCTCGAGCGAGTCCAGCAGCGCGGTCTCCTCACCGCAGATATAGGCACCGGCACCTGCGTGCACGATCAGTTCCAGATCGAATCCGGAGCCCAGAATGTCGTGGCCGAGATACCCGGCCCGGTAGGCCTCGGCCACCGCGGCGTGCAGCCGCCGCAGCACCGGCACCACCTCACCACGGAGATAGATGAAGGCATGCGCGGCGCGAATCGCATATGCCGCGATCACCACCCCCTCCACCAGCGCATGCGGCGACGCCAGCATCAGCGGGATGTCCTTGCAGGTTCCCGGCTCCGACTCGTCGGCATTGACGACGAGGTAATGCGGTTTACCGGGCCCCTCGGCCGGCTGCGGGATGAAACTCCATTTCATCCCGGTGGGGAAGCCCGCGCCGCCACGGCCCCGTAGTCCGGCGTCCTTCACCGTCTGGATCACCTCGTCCGGCGGCATCCGCACGGCCCGGCGCAGCCCCTCGTAGCCGCCGGTGGCCAGATAGCTGTCCAGCGTCCAGGAACGCGGCCGGTCCCAGTCGGCGCTGAGTACCGGGGTGAGCGTGGTCATCTCAGTCCTCCTCCGCCGGACGATCCCGCCGCGCCGCGTCCAGCCCGGCGAGCGTCGGCGCACCCGGGGCGCTGTCGAGGACGCCGGGACGGTCATCGGGGAATCCGGCCAGCAGCCGGGCCGTTTCCCGGAAGCTGCACAGCGGGGCGCCGCGGCTGGGCTGCACCGTCTCCCCGGCCCGCAACGCATCCACCAGCGCCCGCGCCGATTCGGGAGTCTGATTGTCGAAGAACTCCCAATTGACCATCACCACGGGCGCGTAGTCGCAGGCCGCATTGCATTCGATGTGCTCGAGCGTGATCGCGCCGTCCGGGGTGGTCTCGCCCTGCTCGACACCGAGATACTCGCGTAGCGTGGCGTAGATCTCGTCGCCGCCGAGCACCGCGCACAGCGTGTTGGTGCACACCCCGACGTGATAGGTGCCGGTCGGCGTGCGCCGGAACATCGAATAGAACGTCGCGACGGCAGTCACCTCGGCACCGGTGAGCCCCAACTGCCCGGCACAGAACTCGATCCCGGTCGCGGTGACGTAGCCGTCCTCGGCCTGCACCAGATGCAGCAAGGGCAGCAACGCCGACCGCGGCTGCGGATAGCGGTCGATGATGTGCTTGGCATCCAGCTCGAGGCGCTCGCGCACCGCGGCCGGGTACGGCTCCGGCCGGGTACTCAGCTGCAACAGAACAGGTTCGGTACTCATCGGTCCACTCCGCCCATGACGGGATCGATACTGGCCACGGCAGCGATCACGTCGGCGACCATGCCGCCTTCGCACATCGCCGCCACCGCTTGCAGATTGGTGAACGAGGGGTCGCGATAGTGCACCCGGTACGGCCGGGTGCCACCGTCGCTGACCATGTGCACGCCGAGCTCACCGCGCGGCGATTCGACCGCCGAATACACCTGCCCGGCCGGCACCCGGATGCCTTCGGTGACCAGTTTGAAATGGTGGATCAGCGACTCCATCGACGAGCCCATGATCTTGCCGATGTGCTTCGGCGAGTTGCCCAGACCGTCCGGCCCGAGCGCTAGGTCGGCCGGCCAGGCGATCTTGCGGTCATCGATCATCACCGGCCCGGGCCGCAGCCGGTCCAGGCACTGTTCGACGATCTTGCACGACTCGTGCATCTCGGCGATGCGGATCAGATACCTGCCGTAGCAGTCGCAGCCGGTGGTGGTCGGGATATCGAACTCGTAGGTCTCGTACCCGCAGTACGGCTGCGCCTTGCGCAGATCGTGGGGGAGTCCGGTGGACCGCAGCACCGGTCCGGTGACGCCCAGCGCCATACAGCCGGTGAGATCGAGGTAGCCGATGTCCTGGGTGCGCTTCTTCCAGATCGGATTGGCGGTGAGCAGCTTCTCCACATCACGCAACCGGCCGGGCAGGATGTCGAGTAGCTCACGCACCTTGGTGACGCCGTCCTCGGGCAGATCCTGGGCGAGACCACCGGGCCGGATGTAGGCGTGGTTCATCCGCAGGCCGGTGATGGTCTCGAACACGTCCAGGATCAGCTCCCGTTCCCGGAAGCCGAACAGCATCGGTGTCAACGCACCCAGTTCCATCCCGCCGGTGGCCAGGGCCACCAGGTGTGAGGAGATGCGGTTGAGCTCCATCAACAGCACCCGGACGACGGTGGCGCGTTCCGGGATGTCGTCGGTGATGCCGAGCAGCTTCTCCACGCCCAGGCAGAAGGCGGTCTCGTTGAAGAAGGGCGACAGGTAGTCCATCCGGGTCACGAAGGTGACCCCCTGGATCCACGGCCGGAACTCCAGATTCTTCTCGATCCCGGTGTGCAGATAGCCGATTCCGCAGCGGGCCTCGGTGACCGTCTCACCTTCGATCTCCAGGATCAGCCGCAGCACGCCGTGTGTCGACGGGTGCTGCGGCCCCATGTTCACCACGATGCGTTCCTCACCGGCACCGTCGAGAGTGTCGGTGACGTCGGCCCAGTCCTGGCCGGCAACGGTGACGACCGGGTCGTCGCGATGGATGTCGGTGTCGGTCATCAGCTGTAGCTCCTGCGCTCGTCCGGCGGCGGGATCCGCGCGCCCTTGTACTCCACCGGGATGCCACCGAGCGGATAGTCCTTGCGCTGCGGATGCCCGGTCCAGTCGTCCGGCATGGTGATCCGGGTGAGCGACGGGTGCCCGTCGAAGAGGATCCCGAAGAAGTCGTAGGTCTCCCGCTCGTGCCAGTCGACGGTGGGGTAGACCTCGAACAGCGACGGGATGTGCGGATCTGCGTCCGGCACAGCCACTTCCAGCCGGATCCGCCGGTTGTGGGTGATCGACATCAGCGGATAGACCGCATGCAGCTCCCGTCCGGTGTCGTCGGGAAAATGCACGCCGCTGACCCCGAGGCACAGTTCGAAACGCAGCGCCGGATCGTCCCGCAGCACGGCGGCCACCGCCGGCAGATGTTCGCGGCGGATGTGCAGAGTGAGCTCGTCACGGAAGACCACGATCTGTTCGACCGCGGAACTCCACGACGTCCGGGCACCCGACAGGGCAGCCCGCAGAGTGCCGACGAATGCGTCGAACCAGCCGCCGTAGGGCGGAGTGCTGCCGCCCGGCATGGTGACGGGTTCGACCAGCCGGCCGTAGCCGGAGGTATCACCGGTTCCGGCGGCACCGAACATGCCGTGCCGGGAGCCGACCACCTCGGGAGCGGGCGGCGTGGACGCAGCGGACTCGCCGGCGGTGGGTTCACCGGTGGGCCCGCTGCCCGGTTCCGGTTCACCACGATCGGGGGTGTCGAAGGTCATCGCAGCAGTCCCTCCATCCGGATCGTCGGAGTGGCAGCCAGCGCAGCCTTTTCGGCGGCTCGGATCGCTTCCGACCGATCGACTCCCATGGGAGTTTCGGCGATCTTCTCGTGCAGCGTGAGGATGGCGTTCAGCAGCATCTCCGGCCGGGGCGGGCACCCGGGCAGGTAGATGTCCACCGGCACGACGTGATCGACGCCCTGCACGATCGCGTAGTTGTTGAACATGCCCCCGGAGGAAGCGCAGACCCCCATCGCGAGCACCCATTTCGGTTCGGTCATCTGGTCGTAGACCTGGCGCAGCACCGGGGCCATCTTCTGGCTCACCCGTCCGGCGACGATCATCAGATCGGCCTGGCGCGGCGAGGCTCGGAAGACCTCCATACCGAACCGGGCACTGTCGAATCTGCCACCGCCGGTGGCCATCATCTCGATGGCACAGCAGGCCAGACCGAACGTCGCCGGCCACAGCGAACCCTTACGCAGGTACCCGGCGAAATCCTCGACCGTGCTCAGCAGGAACCCGCTGGGCAGTTTCTCCTCGAGACCCATTGTCGACTTCTTCCACTCCACTTCGTGTTCGGACCGCGGCGCGCCGAAGGTCAGTCCCAGCTGAGCCCCCCGCGTCGCCACTCGTAGGCGTAGGCCACGGACACGTTGACGATGAACAGCGCCATGGCGGCGAGGCCGAACAGGCCGAGCGCATCGAAGTGGACGGCCCACGGGTAGAGGAACACGATCTCGATATCGAAGATGATGAACAGCATTGCGGTGAGGTAGTACTTCACCGGAAAACGTTGCCCGGTCGCGTTCCCCGGCCCGCCACCGATCGCATGCGGTGTCGGCTCGATCCCGCATTCGTAGGGTTCGAGCTTGGCGCGATTGTGCCGCTTCGGGCCGATGACGGCCGCGAGTACCACGGAGATCACAGCGAACGCCGCGGCGATGGTGCCGAGAACCAGCACGGGCACCCCGATATTCACGACTGCACTTCCCCTCCTGGTCGGAGCCGGTCGGGACCCGGGACCCCGACCGCGGACGGCAGCTGGCGCGAGGCGGGGCGGCAGTGCCCCCGGGGATCCGGCCGCCGGAATGCGCCGCGCCGGGCGGCGCAAACCTCGGCAGCACGAGATCGGCGGGTGTCATAGACTGCCCCGCACTCGTGTGAGCTACGGCACAGAGTACCGCCGGCAGGTGCCCGATCCGAGGGTTTCCGGGCCGCCGTTTGATCGAATTCGGTACCGCGATTCATGAGCAATCCGGTGGTAATACCATCCGTCGACGGAGCTCGGAAATCGACCTGCTACCAGTAGGAACAGCAAAAATCCCGGCCGTCCGGACTATCCGGCAGGCCGGGATGATGAGGCGCCGCCGGTTGCGGCGCCGTTCCGATCAGCGTAAAGCGGTCGCGATCGCCTCGGTGAGCCCGATCGGATCGATCGGATGGGACGCGACCGCCTCGGCACGCGACCAGCGGGCCAGCCACGCATCGTCGGGCCGGCCGGTCAGCACCACCAACGGCGGGCAGTCGTCGATCTCGTCCTTCAACTGTTTCGCGATACCCATACCGCCCGCAGGCGCGGATTCGCCGTCCAGAATGGCCAGATCGACCTCGCCGGCATCCATCCGTTCGATCACCACCGGCGCGGTGGCCACCTCGAGATAGTCCAGCTCGGGAAGGTCGGATCGGGGGCGGCGCCCCAGCGCCAGGATCACCTGACTCCGGGTATCGGCATCGTTGCTGTAGACCAGCACACGCAGCGGGGTGGAACCATTCGCATCGGCCACGCACGGATCGTACGCCCGGATGCCGCTGCGCGGTGGCAGGTTCCACGACATCGGAGGGTCGCCGGAGCAGGCCGCGCTCGCGTCCCACAGGTTACGCAGCAGTAGCCACACCTGCTCGAATTCCGGTTCGCCGCCGGACCCGATCCGTGCGACGCTCCACGCGTCCCCGGCGCGCAGCACTGCGGCCGTTGCCGACACCAGCAGGTCGCGATCACATTTCGACCGACGCCCATCCAGTGATCGTTCTCGTCGCACTGCTGGGCGCAGGCTCCGCCGCGCCGCATCGGGCGCCGTCTGTGGAACGCTCGCCGGGGAGCTCGCCCTGGGAATCAGCACCGCGGTGGTGGAAGACGACCCGCACACTTCGGACGGCCGCTCGGGCCACCCTCGGCCATCTACCTGCGATCCTCGCGCTCCTCGGCATCGCCGTGGCCGACTACGGCCTACGACCGGCGCTGGTCGATGCCGGCTGACAGCCGGGATCCACCTTTCGCCGGCCGCGACGTACCCGGCGGCCGTCCGCTGCCGCGGTGGCGGCGAATACCTGCCGAACTGTGATCGAGACCGACGGCAGCGGCGAGACGCCGGTGCAATTCACACCTGGACGGTGCCGGGCACCGCGGATAACCTGCGGAGACCCGTTTCGAGAATGAGGGCAGGTCGAAAGTGGCGGTTGGTACCGATGCACCCGATGTCGCATCGATGGTTGGGCACTACTACCGGATGGACGGTACATACGAAGTCGGACGGGAGAAGGTCCGCGAATACGCCAAAGCGGTCCAGGACTGGCATCCGGCCCACTGGTCGGAGGACGCCGCGGTAGCGTGCGGCTACCACGCATTGGTCGCCCCGCTCACTTTCGTCTCGATTCCGGCGATGACCGCCAATCGGAGACTGTTCGAAGAGGTCGTGGTCGGCTACGACATGTTTGTACAGACCGAGCAGGTGTTCGAACAGCATCGGCCGATCCTGGCGGGCGATCGTCTGGCAACCGATGTGGAGCTCTCGGCGGTCCGACGGGTCGCCGGTAAGGACCTGATCACCGTCACCAACACCTTCACCGACGACAGCGGGGAAGTGGTGCACGTAATGCATACGACGGTGGTCGGGGTGACCGGCGACGACGTGGATCCCGGGATCACCCGAGCCGTCGAGAACCTGATGGTGCACGGTGTCAAGATGCTGGGCCGCGACCGGGTGGCTGCGCTGTCCGCCGAAGAAGCGGCGGCGGCGCGGCGACCGGCAGGGGAGATGCGCCTGTCCACCCGAGGTCTCGACCGAGCCCCGCAGACGACCATGTCCTTCGACACGGTGGCCGTCGGTGACGAGATCCCGGCTCGCCGGGCCCGGATCACCCGCGGCGACCTCGTGAACTACGCCGGCGTATCCGGAGATTCGAACCCGATCCACTGGGACGATCGCGTGGCCCGCCTTGCCGGACTGCCCGACGTCATCGCGCACGGCATGCTCACCATGGGGCTCGGCGCCGGCTTCGTATCCGCCTGGTCCGGCGACCCCGGCGCCCTGACCCGATACCGTGTCCGGCTCTCCAATACCGCCGTCGTCGGCGCCGAGGACGGCGGCTGCATCGAGTACACGGGCCGCGTGAAATCCCTGGACGCGGCCGCTCGCTCCGCCGTTGTCGCCATCACCGCGAAATCCGCCGGTCGTAAGATCTTCGGCCTCGCCACCAGCGAGATCAGACTCCGCTGAACCCTCCGGGAGAGACATTCGGAGTTGTTCAGGAAACCGCGTGTAATCGATTCGGGCATGTTCGCCAGGAGTCGGCAGGCGTAAAGTTGTTGGCCCGAGGCAAAGGAGCTGACGATGTCCATACGCGCCAGACCAGCGATTATCCGGACTGCCGCGGTTGCTGTGGCCGTAGGCAGCGCCACGCTTTTCGGCATGGTCGGTCAAGCATCCGCCGACGTCGAACCCGGTGACTACACGTCGACGACGTTGTCGTCCGGCATCGTACTGCTGCAACGTGACGCGCGCGTCGAGGGCGGCGACCTGGTATTGATCGGGCGTTACCCGATTCATTCGACGCCTGACGGAGGATATGTGGATATTTTTCCCGGCCACCGAATCGTCATGATCAGCGACGGACAGGGCGGCTATCAGGGACCGGCGTTTCTGGGCGGACTGGAGGTCGGATCCATCACGCTGACACCCCGGGGCTGACTGATCGGACCCGAGAAGGGGAGGTGGCGGACGAGCCAGCTGAGCCCGTAGGCAGGCTAGGTTTACATAATGTACCTTATCGGCGTTTGAATCGGGCTGGTGGAGGCGGGCGGTCCGTGTCGGAGGCATGGTCCGAGCTCGGACATGAGCGGTTTCCACCGAACGGGTTCCGGCCATCGGAACGGCCGATGCGGACATTGCGCGAGGTTCGATACATGTTCACCCCCTGTGGCTGGATAAGTATTCATTTCAGCATTGCGTCACAGTGACGAATGATCGGCTACAGGATCCAGTATCTGAAACTTCGGCCGTATCGAATCTCGGATCCGCCCCGGGTGCCATGGCGGCCCGTCTGCCTGTCGCGCCGAGTTTGCGGTTGCTCGTCGGACCGAGGGCTGGAATTGACGGGTGGCGTGGTTGTCGATTGCAGATCGGTAAACTCGACTGCAAAACTTCCGCTCCCCTGCGCGGCTTGCCCACCCCTTTTGTCGTCACTGTGACGTTTCATTCGGGCAACGTCCACAGCCATAAACTTGGACGAATGACCAGAAACTCCCGCGAGCAATGCGTGTAACCGGCTAGGTTCCGTTCCATGTTCTCGAGAAACAGTCGATTCGCCGCACGAGTGCCCGGTCGCACCTCGATTCTTGCGGCCGCCGCGGTCGCCCTGGTGTCGCCGGTAGCCGCGGCGCCGGCCGGCGCCGCGCCCGGCGTAGACAAGGTGGTCGTCATCGGGATCGATGGAACACTGTGGGAAGAGGTGCTCGCCTCCGATGCGCCCGAGTTGCGTGCACTCGCGGCCGACGGGACATTGAGCCGGACGTCGATTGCGCCGCACGCCACCATGTCGTGCCCCTCGTGGGCGACCGCGATGACCGGGGTCTGGGACACGAAGCACGGCATCATCGACAACGGGGCGAGCTGTAACCCGGGCGTATTCGATGCCTATCCGACGATGTTCACCCGGATCGAACAGAACGCACCCCAGCGGCAGACCGTCTCCATCGGCACTTGGGAAACGATCGGGATGATCGCCGGGACCGGGAGTCCCGGTGCCGACCGCGTCGTGTCCACCCAGCTCGATCCCACCGGTGCCGGAGTCTGTGAGAGCGCAGCGGACGCCCGCGCAGCGGACCTGCTGGCAGCGGCGATCGACGCCGACGGCCCGGATCTGTCGTTCACTCACCTCGATCAGGTGGATATCGCCGGACACACCCTGCGTGGCATCTGGCCCCAGGCCTACCGGGACGCCATCACCCGGGTCGATGCATTGGTCGGCCGGATAGCCGATGCCGTCGACGCCCGGGCCGCCGCGCACCCGGACGAGCGGTGGACCGTGTTGGTGACAACCGATCACGGGCACCGGCCGGCGGGTGGCCACGGCGGTGGCAGCGACTACGAGAACGCAAGTTTCGTAATCGCCCGGGGTGCCGACTTCGAAGCGGGCCGGGAGTTCAACGGATACGCGCTCGCCGACATCGCCCCGACGGTGCTGGATCTGCTCGACATCCCGGCCTCACCCGTCTTCGATGGGCGCAGCATGAGGGCCGGGGGTTCCGGGGATCCGGCGACAGTGCCGCCCGCTACCCCGGTGGTCGATGCCGGGATCACCGGTTCGTCCTCGGGTTCGGCGTCGCTGGCGGCGGTGAACAACCCGCTGTGTGGCCTGGTCAGCGGCTCGGCAGGCACCGGTTCGGCCGGTTCGTCGGACCGCTGAATCGGTCAGCCGCGATACATGTCCTCGATTGCGTCGCCGAACCGTTCGGCGACGACATGGCGTTTGACCTTGAGTGTGGCGGTGAGTTCGCCGGATTCCTCGGTGAGGTCGCGGTCGAGGACGGTGAATTTCTTGATCGCTTCCGCGTGCGAGACGGTGCTGTTGGCGTCGTCGACGGCGCGCTGCACGTCGGCCAGCAAGGCCGGGTCGGCGCGCAGGTCGGCGACGGTCGCCTGGGCAGGCTTGCCCGCCTCGGTTTTCCAGGCCGCGAACGTCTCGGGGTCGATGGTGATGAGCGCGGTGATGAAGCTGCGACCGTCGCCGACGACGACGGCCTGGGAGATCAGGGTGTGTGAGCGGATCCGGTCCTCCATCGGGCCTGGTGAGACGTTCTTCCCGCCGGCGGTGACGAGCAGGTCCTTCTTACGGCCGGTGATGGACAGGAAGCCGGTGTCGTCGAGCGTGCCCAGGTCGCCGGTGCGCAGCCAACCGTCGCGGAGCGTGTCGGCGGTGGCTGCTGCGTTGTGCCAGTAGCCGGCGAAGACGACGTCGCCGGACAGTTCGATCTCGCCGTCCTCGGCGATCCGTACCGCGTTTCCGGCCAGGGGCTGCCCGACGGTGCCGATCCGCACCGCGCCGGGGACGTTGACGCAGTGTGCCGCGGTGGATTCGGTCATACCGTAGCCCTCGTAGATGGGTACGCCCGCGCCGCGGAAGAAGTGACCGAGACGGGGTGCCAAGGCGCCGCCGCCGGAGATGACGAATTCGCATTCGCCGCCCAGTGCTGCCCGCAGCGGGGTGTAGACGAGGCGGTCGCACAGGGCGTGCCGGGCGCGGAGCGCCATCCCCGGACGGTCCGTGAAACCGCCGGTGTGATCGGCCTGTTCGCTCCACCGGATGGCGGTCTGCTCGGCGAAGCGGAAGATCGCGCCCTTGATCCGGCCGCCGTCGCGGGCTTTCTTGTCGGCGCCGTCGCGTACCTTCTCGAAGACGCGTGGCACACCGAGGATGGTGTGCGGGCGGAAGCGTTGGAACTGTTCGGTGATGGTCTTGAAGTCGGACCAGTGTGCCTGCGTCATCCCGGCGTCGAGTGCGGTGAGCGATACCGCGCGAGCCAGGACGTGTGCGAGGGGCAGGAAGGTGAGCATGCGTTGGCCGGGACGGGCGACGTCGCCGATGCTGGCGTTGCGGATACCGCGTACTTCGGCGAGGAAGTTGCGGTGGGTGAGCATGCAGCCTTTCGGGCGGCCGGTGGTGCCCGAGGTGTAGACCAGGGAGGCGAGGCCGTCGGCGTGCAGTCCGTCGAGGCGTTCCTGTAGTGCCGGGTCGCCGATGGCGGCGCCATCGGCGGTCAGGGTGTGCTCGGCGTCGTCGTCGATGACCAGGGTGCGGCGGAGGGCATCCGGTGCATCGGCGACGAGTTCCTTGTGCCGCGCGGTTTCGACGATGGCGAGGGCTGCCTCGGAGTCCTGCAGGATCCACTGCACCTGGTCGGCGGAGGACGAATCGTAGACGGGGACGGTGACGGCGCCGGCGGCCCAGATGGCGAAGTCGAAGAGGGTCCATTCGAAGCGGGTCGCGGAGAGCAGGACCACCCGGTCGCCGGGGCGGATTCCGTTGGCGATCAGTCCCTTGGCGGTGGCAGAGACGAGGTCGGCGAATTGCTCGGCGGTGACGTCGAGCCAGCGGTTTCCGGTGGGCCGGGAGAACAGTACTCGCTGTGGTGTGCGGGCGGCCTGGTCGTAGACGGACCGGACGATGGTTTCGTCCTCGGCAATGGTGAAGGTGGTTGCTGCGGTGAACTCACGCATGCTCGTCTCCAGTGCTCGGGTCGGGGTTGCGGAAGCGCCGTAGCGCTGCGGCGAAATCGGTGATTTCCGCGGTGGTCCAGTCGGCGGTGCGCTCGCCGATCAGGGTGAGGTCGCGGGCAATGGCGGCGTCGAGTGCGTGCCGGCCCGCGGCGGTCAGGGTCAGTGGATATCCGGAATGCAGGCTGCCCTCCCCCGCAGCGACCCAGCCGCATTCGGTGAGGGTGCGTAGCTGCCGGGAGATGGTCGACCGGTGCACGCCGAAGGTATCGGCGAGTTCGGTGGCGCGGCAGCCCGGATGCCGGTCGATGTAGGACAGGGCCGACTGCTGGGTGAAGGTCGGCACGCCGTCGACGGTGGGACGGCCTGCGACGATCTCGCGGACGATGTGGGTGAGCCCGTCGTGGATGGCGACGTGTTCCGGGGACCACCGGCCCGACTGGTGTTGCATAGCGCAACTATAACCCTGGAGGCCCCGGACGATCATCCAGGGCGTGGATCAGCGCGTCAGCGGTGACCACCCGAGTGCTCGTGTGCACAGGTGTCGGTCCGACGTCCGGTGGTGGCCGCCTGTCCGGCTCCGTGACCTTCGAGGGCGGCGAACGGCCCGCACTCGTGCGGCGCGATCCACACGTGGACCATCGGATTGCCGGTTCCGGGGTTGATCGAGTTCGGTGGGCAGTTACCGTCGGCATCGAGCACACCGGCGACCTGGGGTCCGTTGTCGCCGGCCTTCCAGCAGAGGTTGTCGTGGACGTGCCACTGCATCAGCGGGCCGCCGTAGTCGACCAGTTCGGGGTCGTCGATCTTCTTACCCTTGGCGATGTACATCGCCGACACCAGGGTTCGTTCGGCGCCGTCGACCCGATAGACCAGGGACTCCGGGTAGGCGGCGTCGAGGAAGCGGTCGTCGCGGACGTAGCCGGTGTTGACGTAGTGCTCGAATCCGGTGGCCGAGTCGCCGATGGACCGGTAGCCGAGGGCACCGACGGTGGTGACGTCGGCGAATGCGGGTAGTTCCGCGAGGGTGTCGCGGATCAGGGCGGTGGCGCGTTGCTCCTGTTCGGGTGTGACGCCGGGGACGCCGGTCACGTCGATCGGGTCGGCGGGATCCCAGGGCCGCGGCCAGGCATTGCCGGTTCCCGCGTCGTGGTCGGCGTGTTCGTCGTTGCCGGTGTGACTGTGTTCGTCACCGGCAGCCTGAGTGTGTTCGTCACCGTGGCCGTGTACGTGTCCGGCCCCGCCGAGCATCGCGGCGACCGCGAACGTGCCGGCCAGGCCGGCGGCAGCGGCCGTTGTGGGGGTGGGTAGTCCTGCGTCGGGCCGGGCCAGTGCGACGGCGGCGCCTGCGATGGCGAGGATGCCGAGGGCGGCGCAGGTG
This sequence comes from Nocardia sp. KT25-26, assembly GCF_056627695.1. Lineage (NCBI taxonomy): Bacteria > Bacillati > Actinomycetota > Actinomycetes > Mycobacteriales > Nocardiaceae > Nocardia > Nocardia sp. KT25-26. Next base: position 3,289,523 of record NZ_CM152813.1, read on the forward strand.
GTGTCGAGCAGCTGTGGCGACTCTGCGGCGGTCAGACCTGCGGGCCAGGGCAGGCCGGCGAACCTGGTGTATCCCCAGACCGATACTGCGACGAGGTTGACCCCGATCACCGTGGCCGAGGTCGCCTTCCGAGTGCTCATCGCCGCGAGCAGACCTGCCCCGATCTGTGCTGCCGCGAGTACGACCATCAGCCGGGCGAGGGTGGCGTGCTCGGTGTGCAGGCCGGCCGCGAACAGGTGCAGTGCGCCGGCTCCCGCCGAGGCCGCGCCACCCAGCAGCAGGAGCGAATTGCGTCCAACGGACATGCTCTGTCTCCTTACGTCGCCGGGGACTCTACTGTGCCGACTCGAGGTCACGCCTGCGCGTTTCGTAAGGAACTCTGTGGTTCCCCGGTTGTGGTGGTTGCTCGGTTGTGGTGGTCCTCAGTCGTGCGGGCAGGTGGCGGTGGCGATTTCGCCCAGTAGCCGGTCGGCGAGTTCGGGGCGGCAGATCAGCAGGTCGGGCAGGTATGGGTGGGGTGCGTTGTAGGTGAGTGGAGTGCCGTCGATGCGGCTGGTGTGCAGTCCGGCGGCGCGGGCGACGCCGACCGGGGCGGCGGAGTCCCATTCCCACTGGCCGCCGGCATGCAGGTATGCGTCGGCTTCGCCGCGGAGGACGGCCATCGCTTTGGCGCCCGCCGACCCCATGCCGATCAACTCGGCCGACAGGGATCGGGCCACGCTGCCGGCGAATCGGGGCGGCCGGGAGGCGCTGACGAGGATGCGTAGCGGTGCCTCTGTGCGACCGGGAGCGGTGGCGGCGCGGCCGGTGACGTGAACCGTTCCGAGGGCGGGTTGGGCGACCGCGGCGGCGGTGATGCCGTAACCCGCTTCCCAGAGTGCGATGTGCACGGCCCAGTCGGTGCGGTCGCCGCTGCTGTACTCCTTGGTGCCGTCGAGTGGGTCGATGATCCAGACGCGGTCGGCGGACAGGCGGGCGGGGTTGTCGGCGGATTCTTCGGACAGCACTGCGTCGTCGGGTCGTTCGGCGGCGAGGCGGTCGAGCAGGTGGGTGTTGGCCTCGGTGTCGCCGAGCCGGCCGAGTTCTTTCGGGGTGCGGTCGGGGGCGGTGCGGGCGCGCAGATCGAGCAGGAGTGCGCCTGCCGATGCGGCGAGGTCGGCGGCGAGGTCGGTGTCGGTGGTCATCGGGCTCCTCGTTCGGGGTTCGGCGGCGTGCACTCGAGCCTAAACTGACACACGTTCCAATACGTGAGGGAGCGTGATGAGCGACAGCTTCGATGCCAGGCAATGTGCTGCCGACGCCGCAGCTCGGCTGACCGGGCCGGGCGGGGAATTCGAAACGAGGGTCGAGAACGTGCTCGGCGCCCCCATCCCGGTGCTGAAGAACCGGATGCGCTCGATGCACACTGCGCTCCGCGACTCCCGGCGGTTCGGTGACCGGGACTATCTCGTCTCCGACGAGGCGCGGTGGAGCTACGCCGGGCATCATGCGGCGGCCACGGCGCTGGCACGGGGTCTGCGGGATCGGTACGGGATCGGCGCCGGTGACCGGGTCGGCATCCTGGCTGCGAACCGTCCGGAGTGGATTCTTACCTTCTGGGCCTGTCAGTGCCTGGGCGCGATCCCGGTCGGGTACAACGCCTGGTGGGCGCCCCCGGAGGTGGCCTACGGGCTGGCGCATACGACACCGAAGTTGCTCGTCGCCGATGAGCAGCGGGACCGTGCGCTGCCGGTGCGGGACCTGCCCGTGCTGACGATGGAGTCCGGGATCCCGCAGCTGCTGGCCGAGTTCGCCGACGGTACGGTGCCCGACCCCGCAGTGGACGAGGACGATCCGGCGGTGATCCTGTACACGTCCGGCACCAGCGGCCGCCCGAAGGGGGTCGTGCATTCGCAGCGCAATCTGCTCGCCGTCATGGACTACCACCGTTTCACCGGCGCCGTGGCGGCCGAGGTGGCGCAGGCATCCGGCGCACCGGCGCCCGGCGTGCGTCGCTTCCTGCTCACCTCTCCCCTGTTCCATATCGCCAGCCTGCACAATCTGGCCCTGCCCCGGCTGGCATCCGGCGACACCGTGGTGATCCATCGGGGTGCGTTCGACCCGGAGCGGGTCGCGGCGACGATCGAACGGGAACGGATCACCAATTGGGGTGCGGTTCCGGCCATGGCGATGCGGCTGCTCGACTGCGACCTGGCCCGCTACGATCTGTCGTCGCTGACCGCGTTCTCCCTCAATGCCGCGCCGTCCTCGGCGAATCTGCACCGCGACCTGCGGCAGCGGTTGCCGATCGCGGGCGCCGCGCTGACCACCAGTTACGGGCTCACCGAATCCGGTACCGCAGCGACGGTGGCACTTCCCCAGGAGCTGGCAGAGCATCCCGACACCGTCGGCCGGCCGATCGTCGGTGTCGCCGTGCAGATCCGCGACCCGGACGGCGCCGTGCTGCCGGACGGACGGGAGGGCGAGATCTGCATCCGCTCCCCCTACGTGATGCTCGGGTATTGGAACGACGAGCCCGCGACCGCAGCGGCGATCACGCCGGATCGATGGTTGCGCACCGGAGATTTCGGCACCGTCGAGGACGGCCGGTTGCGGATGGCCGGCCGACGCTCGGATCTGATTCTCCGGGGCGGGGAGAACATCTACCCCGTCGAGGTCGAACAATGCCTGGACGAGCATCCCGGGGTGCGCGAATCGGCGGTACTGGCAATCGCGCACCCACAACTGGGTGAGGAGGTCGGTGCAGTGGTGGTGGTCGCCGAGCCGAAGAGCGTCACCGAAGCCGAACTACGGGACTTCGCCGCGGACCGGCTGGCGTATTTCAAGGTGCCGGCGCACTGGCGACTCACCACCGAGCCGCTGCCGCGCAACGCGACCGGCAAGGTGGTCCGCCGGGAGATCACCTGGGGTGCTCGTACGCCTGACGCGCAGCCCGAGTGATCGGATCGCCGTAGCGTCCGGGCCGATGAGCTGTGGCGTTGCTCCGTGCCCTGCGTTGTGGTTCGCCCCGGTGCAGACGATCCGCGTGGCCGAGGCGTCGGTGGGGTGCCGGCTGCGGGTAGCCGGCACCCCACCGAGGGTCAGTCGACGCGGTTCTTGCGGAGTTTCACCAGGGTCCAGGGGTCGATGCCGAGGCCGTCGGTGAGGAACGTGCCGAAGCTGCCGTAATCCTGCTCGAGCTGCTGGACCGCGGTGTCCAGATACTCGTTGCGGACCTCCTGGAGCGGGATGAGCAGATCGGGGTTCTCCATGTAGCCGGCCTGTTTCACCTGTTCGCGCAGTTTCGCGTCGGCGGCGGCGCGCAGTTCGTTGGAGCGCAGGTAGTCCTGCCGGGCGACCGATTCGGGGACGCCGACTGCGCGCAGCAGCACGTAGCTGAGGAAGCCGGTGCGGTCCTTACCGGAGGTGCAGTGGTAGAGCAGGGGCCCGTCGGTGGCGGCCAACTCCCGGATGGTCTCGCCGAATGCGGCACGGGATTCGGCGGTGAGGAAACTGGCGTAGACGCCGTGCATGATCTCCTCGGCGCCCCCGTTGCCGAGGACCTGCTCCTGCTGTTCGGGATCCTTGGACTGGATCACCTGCATCATCTGCTGGAACAGGCCGGTGTCGTCGATCGGGCGCGCTACCAGGGGGACCCCTTCGGGCAGTCGGTCCTCGCCGAGGAACTGCACTTCTCCCGGGGTGCGCAGGTCCACGACGGATTCCAGGTCGATGTCGGCGAGAGAGGCGACGTCGGCCTCGGTGAGGTCGCCGAGCGCGTCGGCGCGGATGGCCTTTCCGGATTCCACCGTGGCGCCGTCGTAGGTGCGGTATCCACCGAGGTCGCGGACGTTGACCGCGCCTTCCAGGCGGATGTGGCCGGCACCCGGCTCGGCGGTGGCGGGGTGCAGGGTCGTGGTCGTGGCGAGTGCGAAGGCGGTGAGTGCGGTGGCCAGCAGGGCGAGCGGGCGCTTGGTTAGGGCTGTCATGCGGAGCGACTGTAGGAGCCGTTCCGGCGGCCCGGCGACGATCTGGGTGTCATCTCGACCCAAACTTGTTGATCGGGATTCTTCCTTGACATTTCCCACACATTGCGCGATGCCGTCGCTTATCACCTGTTCGCAAGCTTGAAACCGACCGGACAGCTATTTTCAATCAATGATTGACTCACAACCTAGAACGTGTTCCACTCGGTGGATGGCGAAAACGCATGAGGACCTGTCGACCCGGCAGAAGCTGCTCGCGGTGGCCGAGCGGCTCCTGCTGGAGTCCGGATACGACGCGGTATCGGTCCGGGCGATCAATGCCGCGGCCGAGATGAACCCGGCCGCCGTGCATTACCACTTCGGCTCCAAGGAAGCCCTGGTGGCAGCCCTGCTCGAAGACCGGCTGGCCCCGCTGTGGCAGCGGCAGCTCGACGAGCTGGCCGAGCGGCGCCGGCACGGCCGGACGCCGACGCCCGCCGAGTTGGTGGACGCGGTGGTCGACCCCCTGGCCGAGCTCATCGCCGACCCGATCGGACAACTCCGGCTACATCTGCTCGCCCGCGTCGTGCTGAACCGGCACGAGATGCCGTGGACGGCGCGCTGGTTCACTCTCGAACCGTGGGATGCACTGTTGTGTGCCGCCCGGCCGGAACTCGATGCCACCGAGGCCGCCCACCGCTGGTGGCTGACCTTCAGCCTGATCCTGCAACACGTCGGTGACCCCTACGCGGCCACGCCCCGGCCGCCGCGGCTCCCGCTCGAGACCGTGAAAGCCTTCGCCGCTGCCGGTCTGGCGGCAGCATGAACAGCGCGATCTTCACCCCTGCGCGCCTGGGGCCGGTCGTCCTGCCGAACCGGATCATCAAAGCGGCCACCTTCGAGGGCCGCACCCCCGACGCCCTGGTCACCGACCGGTTGATCGACTTCCACCTCCGACATGCCCGCGGCGGTGTGGGAATGACGACGGTCGCCTACTGCGCGGTACTGCCCGGCGGTCGCACCGACCGGCACCAGATCTGGATGCGACCCGAGGCCGTGACCGGGTTGCGTCGCCTCACCGACGCGGTGCACGGCGCGGGTGCCGCAGTGTCGGCCCAGCTCGGCCATGCCGGGCCGGTGGCCAACGCGGCATCCAACCGGTTGCCCGCCCTGGCGCCGCATCGGATGCCCAGCCCGCTCGGGATGCGCATGATGCGGGCCGCCACCGAAACCGACCTCACCGAGGTGGTCGCGGCGCACGCGGACGCCGCCGCCCTGGCCGTCGAGTCCGGGTTCGATGCCGTGGAACTGCATTTCGGACACAACTATCTGATCAGTTCGTTCCTGAGTCCGCTGCTGAATCGACGGCGGGACCGCTACGGCGGATCCACCGGGAATCGGGCGCGGCTCGCCCGCGAGGTCGCGCAGGCGGTCCGGGATCGGGTCGGCGATCGGATCGCGATCACCGCGAAGCTGAGCATGGACGACGGCGTTCCCGGCGGCTACCGGCTCGCCGAAGCGATCCGCCTGGCCCGATGGCTCGAGACCGACGGCACCGTCGACGCGCTGGAGCTCACCGCCGGCAGTTCACTGCTCAACCCGATGTACATCTTCACCGGCGAGGCCCCGCGCACGGAGTTCGCCGCGACGTTTCCCCGGCCGATGCGCTGGGGCGTACGGGCCGGGAGCCGAGCCTTCCTCCGGGAGTATCCGTTCCGCGAGGCGTATCTGCTCGACCGGGCCCGGCAGGTGCGTGCCGAGGTGGGGTTGCCGTTGATCCTGCTGGGCGGGATCACCCGGCGCGACACCGTCGAACAGGCACTGGGCCAGGGATTCTCCTTCGTGGCCATGGCCCGCGCCCTGCTCCGGGATCCGGACCTGCCGCACCGGATGCGGACCGAATCGGCGGTGTCGCAGTGTATCCACTGCAACCGCTGCATGCCCACCATCTACACGAACACCCACTGTGTGCTCGCTCCTCAGGAGGAATCATGACCGTCGTAATCACCGGCGCCGCCTCAGGTATCGGCGCCGCTACGGCAGCGAGCCTGCGCACCGCCGGACACCAGGTGGTCGGCATCGACCTGCGCGATGCCGACATCGTCGCCGATCTGGCCGATCCGGCCGGCCGGGACACCGCCGTCGCCGAACTGCTGCGCCGCTGCGGCGGCGCCCTCGACGGTGCGGTGCTGTGCGCCGGACTGGGACCGCACTCCCCCGACCCCGATCGGGTCATCGAGGTGAACTATCACGCCACAGTGGCCGTACTCGATGCGCTGGCCCCGGCGTTGGGACGCGGTGAAAATGCGGCCGCAGTGGTCGTGTCCTCGCTCGCCGCGACACATGTGACGTGGGCGGACAACCCGATCGCCACCGGCACCGTGGCCGAAGCGCTCACGCAAGGCGGCGAATTCGCCGGTCAGCTGGCCTACGCCTGGTCGAAGAACGCGTTGACGGTGGCGGTGCGGCAGCGGGTTCCGGACTGGGCGGCCGCCGGGGTGCGGATCAACACCATCGCCCCGGGGCCGGTGGACACCCCGCTGCTGCAGGGCGTTCTCGGCGACGACCGCTACGGTGAGCTCGCCCGGCAGTTCAGTGGCACTCTCCGCACCGGCACCGCCGCCGAGATCGCCGACCTGATCGCCTTCCTGCTCGGCCCGCGGTCGGCCTACATCCAGGGCGCCCAGATCCTGATCGACGGCGGACTGGACGCCCGCACCCGACCGACCGTGTTCTGAACCTGCACCTGCGGCGAATACCCTTCTGCGGGCCGGGCTCGCTCTGCGTACCCGGCCGAAATCCGTGCGCACGCCGAGCAGGTCGTCCCCACGGACAGCGCATGCGCCGCTCCACCTCGTCCGTGATCGGGTCGTCCGGACCACCACTGTCCCGGACGCCCGCACCACAGGTTGCCGTCCTCGTCTACTGCAGCGTAGCGATCGGCCGGTGGTCAGGGCGACCACCGGCCGGTCCGCCTTCGGGACCGGATTGCGCTCGGCACAGAACGACCGCGGCGGGCGCATCCAGGTGATCACCGTGTATCGGCGCCACCCCTGCACCGCCCCGACCTTCTCGTGCCGATTCGGCAACTACCGGCACCCGCCCGGGCGGGACGGATGAGGCGTGCCATCCCGGCGACCGGGCACTGCCGGTCGGCGGTGTCAGGAACCGGCGACGGCGGTCCGGGCGCTGTGCGTGCCGGCGCGGCGGCCGGAGAAGACGCAGTCGGCCAGGGAGAGGCCGCTGACGTAGGAGTTGGAGCAGACGCCGACGGCGGTGCGGCCGGCGGCGTAGAGGCCCGGGATGGTGTTCCGGTCGGCATCGAGGACGGCGCCGGTGTCCTCGTCGACCTGGACGCCGCCGAGGGTGAGCATCGGGGTCGGATAGGCGAGGGCCTGCTGGACGGAGATGTCGAGCAGGGAGAACGGTCCCGTATGGATCGGGCGGCGGATGTCGGCGGGTTTGCCGAGCGGGTCCGGGCGGTCGTCGGTGATGGCCTGGTTGTGGGCATCGACGGTGCGGCGCAGGCCCGCGGGGTCGACGCCCGCGGCAGCGGCGACCTCTTCGATACTGTTGCCGGTGACGCGGCGGCCGCGCAGCAACTGTTCGGTCTGCAGGCGCTGGAACCACACGGCTTCCGAACGCAGCTGGGTGCGGGATTCGGTGAGCAGCGGGGCGTCGGTGAGTAGCCAGGCGCGGTGCCCTTCGGCGGCGACGATGGCGCTGCCGAGTGCCGCGCCGTAGCGGGATTCGTCGATCAGGCGCTCGCCGTGCACATCGACGGCGAGCGCACCGTAGAAGCCGCTGGGCGGTGCGATGAAACGCCAGGTGGAGATGTGGTCCATCTTGGCGAGGGCGGCGCCGGCCGATTCGGCCATCCGGATGCCGCTGCCGTCGTCGGCCGCGGTGCCGAGGGGCAGTCCGGCCCGGTACGGGTAGTCGGGTGCGTGCCGGCGCACCATTTCCCGGTTGGCGATGAAACCGCCGGTGGTGAGGATGACCGCGGAGCGGGCGCGGATCCGGAGCGGGGTGGCATAGCGCTGTTCGATGCGTTCGATCCGGCGCTGGACGGCGCGCCGCAGGCCCGGATGGTAGACGCCGGGTTTGGCCGAGATGCGCGCCAGCAGCGCGAATCTCCGCTGCACCCGCCGGGGTGCGGTGGCCAGGGTGGTGGCAACGATGCCGGTGACTCGGCCGTCGGTGATGATCAGTTCCTGCGCCCGGGTGGCGTGCTGGACGGTGACACCGTGTGCGGCGGCCGAGGCGGCCAGGGGCTGGAAGAACTTCTTACCGGAGACGCCGGGCCCGTGTGCGCGATGGCCACGCTGTGCCGGGGTGGCGAGCGCGCGGAACTCGCCGGCCATTTCGCTGCCGGAGAAGTACAGGTAGTGGTCGTTGCTGGGGTAGGACGTCTTGTACGGGCACACCGACGGATCGAACGGCACGCCGTGCTGTTTCAGCCAGTCGACGCTCGCCGCGGATTCGGTGCAGAACCGGCGCAGTGTCGGGTCGCCGACCGCGTCGCCGACTTCGGCCTGCAGGTAGGCGTACATGGCATCGACATCGTCGTCGACACCTGCGGCGCGCTGCACCGAGGTGCCGCCGCCTGCGTAGTAGATGCCGCCGGACAGTGCCGTGGCGCCGCCGCCGTGGAACCGGTCGATCGCCAGGACGTCGGCTCCGGCCTCCCGGGCGGCGAGTGCGGCCGCCACGCCGGCGCCGCCGTAGCCGACGACCACCACATCGGCTGTGCGGTCCCAGTTCTGCGTCATCGTTTCCGACCCACCTTTCCTCGACAACAGGCCTCCGGCCGACATCCACCGAACTATAACGCGTTCTAGTTTCTGTCACAGGGCCGTCGGCCCGCCGGGCCCGGCGAGATCAGCTGCGGGACTCCCGCCACGCCGCGATCTCGCGACCGACCGGGGTCGTGGGCGGCTCGTCGTAGAGCCATTCCCGGGCGATGCGATGCCAGTTGGCGGTAGGCTCCAACCGGCCCAGCAAGGCGTAGGTGAACAGATCGGCGCGGCGGGAGAACAGATGCTCGGGCGGCAGCAGCTGCTGGCGGGCACCGTGCAGATCACCGCCCGGCCGGGGATCCACCGCGAGGACGAACGCGCTGGTGGCCAGCTCCGAGGTGATCGTCACCTCCTCGTCGTGCAGATGCCACCCGGACACCGCCCACACATACGCCAGCAGCTCCTCCGGTGTCACACCGGTGGCCGGATCGATGATGTCGCGGGCCAGCCAGGCGTCGTAGATGTCCTGGGCCCGGTTGTCGGCGGCGGCGAGCATGATCCCGCGTTCCAGATCGACGTGTTCGGGCGCCATGAAGTTGTAGAGCCCGAAATCGACGAAGGCCAGCCGCCCGTCCGGCGCCAGCAGCAGGTTTCCGGGGTGCGGGTCGCCGCAGAACTCCCGGTCGGTGAACAGGGTGGTGACATAGAAGCGGTAGATCAGCTCGCCGAGCCGGTTGCGGTCGGTGGCGGGCAGCTCGCGCAGATGATCGAACGGGCGGCCGTCGACGAACTCGGTGACCAGGACGTTGTGGCCGCACAGGTCGCCGATGCTGTCCGGCACGGTGATGTACGGGTGGTCGCGGTATCGAGCCGCCACCCGATGCTGGTTGCGCGCCTCGCGTTCGTAGTCCAGTTCGGAACCGAGATTGCGGGTCAGCTCCTCGAGGACCGCGGAGTCGGCAGCGCTCGGTAACAGCGCCTGCCAGAGCTTGCTGACCATGCGCAGATTGACCATATCGGCTTCGACGGCCCGATCCACGCCCGGATACTTCACCTTCACCGCGACGTCCCGGCCGTCGCGCAGGGTGGCGCGATAGACCTGGCCGATCGAGGCCGCCGCGACCGGTGTCTCGTCGAAGTCGGCGAACGTCCGCGCAACGGGCCCGAGTTCGGTCTCGATCACCCGCCGCATATCGGCGAAGTCCACCGTCGGTGCGTGGTCGCACAGTTCGGCGAGTTTGGTCCGGAACACCTCACGATGCGATTCCGGGATCAGGCCCACATCGAGCACCGACAGGATCTGGCCCAGCTTCATCGCCGAACCCTTCATTCCGCCGAGGACCGTGACGATCTTCTGCGCGGTATCGAGGGTGGATTTCTCCGCCAGCGCCCGCCGGGCGTCCTCGGTGCGACCCCGCATCGACAGCCGGGTCCCGACGCCGCGCATGGCCTGGCCGGCGACGAGCCGCCCTATCTGGGTGCCGCGAGCGATTCGCCCGCCGGGTACCGGACCGGACACGATGTGCACCTCCGTGGAACGGGTACGCCTGTCGAGCGGTCAGTGTTCCACACCGTGCGAGTGCTGGTCGCCGGTTCGGTCCGCGCCGGATTCGGGCAGTCCGGTGAGGATGCGCAGGGTGTCGATCAGCCCGTCGACCGGGATGGCCGGGTCGATCGCCCGGAAGACGCCGAGTCCGACGCCGAGCGCCAGGGCGATGGTGGCCACTTCGCGGGCCGGTAGCTGCAGCTCGGCGCCGTCGACGAATTCCGCGGTCGCGGTCAGCATGCCGAGCATGCTGTCCAGGCGGGCGGCGAGGTCGGCGCGCAAGTGCTCGTCGGTGAGCGCGTGCACGGCGAACTCCGCTTCCAGGGTGGTCCAGGCGGGATCGCCGATCACCTCCTGTGCCCATTTCTGCAGACCCGCGAAGCGGTCACCGCCGTCGGCGCCCGCCCCGGCCGGGCCGGCCTCGGCGGCGGTGACGGCGCGCGCGACCTCGTCGAACCGTTCCGCGCGGACCTGGTCGAGCACCTCCGCGCACAGCTCGTCCTTGTTCCGGAAGTTCGAGTACACCGCCCCTTTGGAGTAGCCCGCGGCATCGGCGACGTTGCCGAGCGTGGTCGAGTGATAGCCGTGCGCGAAGAACGCCTCCCGAGCGGTGGCGATCAACTGTTCACGGGTCCGGGCCTGGGTTTCGGCTCGCGTGGGTCGGGCCATGCAGGCATCCTATCCGCCGTTGACGTACTCATGGAATCCGGATACCGTCGGTATCTCAGTTCGAGGACAAGGAGGTCCCGGTGGTGAAGCGCGCATTGGCGCTCGGCTGCGGCGGTACGGTCGGCGGCGCCTGGCAGATCGGTGCACTGCATGCGGTGCACCAGGCTCTGGGGTGGGATCCACGCCTCGCCGACATCCTGATCGGCACCTCGGCCGGGGCCACCGCGGCAACCATGCTCGCCGCCGGCGTCGGCACCGACGAGATGGTGGCCGCCCAACAGGGAACCGGCGCCGCCCGGGCATCGGTCCGGCGATTCTGCACGACACCACCGGCCGCGCTGCCCGCGGTGCCCGCCGGGTTGCCGTCACCACGGCTGACCTGTCACGGACTGCGCGATCGCGCACCGCTACCGGCCCTGGCCGGGCTCGCCCCCGCCGGCGGTTCGGACCCCGGCTTCCTCGACGCACTCGTCGACGACCTGGTGCCGGACCGGCGCTGGGCGCCGCATTCGGACACCTGGATCGTCGCCGTCGACACCCACACCGGACACCGCCGCGCCTTCGGCCGCGCCGGCGACACCCGAATCCCGATCCGGACCGCGGTACGTGCCTCCTGGGCGGTGCCGGGCTGGTATCCCCCGGTCACCGCCGAGGGGCGCCGCTATCTCGACGGTGGCGTGGCCTCGACGGCCTCCGTGGATCTGCTGGTCGGCGCCGACGTCGACGAAGTGATCGTGATCGCGCCGATGGCCTCGGTCGCCCGGGTCCCCGGACCGGGCGGTCTGTTCGAAGCCGGGCTGCGTATCCCGATGACCCGCACACTCGACCGCGAGGTCGCCGCCGTGGAAGCCGCCGGGATCCGGGTCCTGCGCATCCACCCCGGATCGGCCGAACTGGCCGCGATGGGACCCAACTTCATGGACCCGCGGCGCCGCCTCGCCGGCCTGGGCGCCGCCCTCGACCACGTACCGAACCGGCTCGACCGGGAGGAGACCCACCGATGAGCTATCCCCGCATCGACCTCGACGACGCCGTCGTCGTCGTGACCGGCGCCGCGCGCGGCATCGGCCGCGCCACCGCCGAACTGTTCGCCGCCCGCGGCGCCCGGGTCTGCCTGGGCGACCTGGACGGCGACGTCGTGGCCGAGACCGCCGCCACCATCGGACCGCGCGCCCGCAGTCACGAACTGGACGTGACCGACCGGGCCTCGTTCGCCGCATTCCTCGACGACGCCCGCACCGCGCACGGCCGCATCGACATCCTGGTCAACAATGCGGGCATCATGCCGCTCGGCGGATTCGTCGAAGAGGCCGACGCGACCAGCCGCGCCACCCTGGACGTCAATGTCTGGGGCCCGATGCTGGGCATGCGACTGGTGCTACCGCAGATGCTCGACCGCGGCCGTGGACATATCGTCAACATCGCCTCGATGGCCGGCAAACTCGTGGTACCCGGGATGGCCGTCTACAACGCCAGCAAGTTCGCCGCCGTCGGCCTGTCCGCCGCGGTCCGGGAGGAATACCGCGATACCGGCGTCAGCGTCAGCACCGTACTGCCGAGCGCCGTGCGGACCAGGCTGTCGTCCGGTGTCCCACTGGGACACGGCATGCCCACCGTCGACCCCGAAGACATTGCCCAAGCCGTTGTCGGCAGTGTCCGCAGCCGCCGCGCCGAGATCCCGGTGCCGGGATACCTGGCCGGCTGGGACCTGCTCGATGCCGCGGTCCCGGAAGCCGTGATGCGGCTCGGCCGCCGGCTCGTCGGCGACCGCCGCGCCCTCACCGCCGTCGACCACCGGGTCCGTGGCGGCTACGAAGCGGCCGTCGAATCCCAGGCCCGCCCCCGCACCGAAGGAGCCGGCGAATGACCGCCCGTGACCCCGAAGTGGTGATCATCGGCGCCGGAATCGCCGGCATCGCCACCGCAGTGACCCTGCAGCGGGCCGGATTCGGCCGGGTCACGATCCTGGAGAAGGGCGCCGACGTCGGCGGCGTCTGGCACTGGAACCGCTACCCCGGCCTGACCTGCGATGTCCCCTCGCAGCTGTACCAGTTCTCGTTCGCGCCGAAACCCGACTGGTCCCGGGTGTTCGCGCCGGGAACCGAGATCCAGCAGTATCTCCGGTCGGTCGTCGACCGGTTCGGGCTGGACCGGCAGCTGCGGTTGAACACCGAAGTGGTGTCCGCACAGTTCCACGGCACCCGATGGCACCTCGAGACCGCAGACGGCGACCACCTCGAGGCCGACTTCCTGCTCGCCGCCACCGGCGTACTGCACCACCCGTTCGTACCGGACATCCCGGGCCTCGACCGCTTCGACGGTCCGGTCGTGCACACCGCACGCTGGGACGACTCGGTGGCTACCGCGGGCAAGCGGATCGCTGTCGTCGGCACCGGATCCACCGGTGTCCAAGTGGTCTCGGCGCTGCAACCGGAGGCCGCATCGATCACCCATTTCGTCCGGAGTCCGCAGTGGGTGATGTGGGCACCGATGGGGCTGCCGCAGCCCGCGGCACTGGGTGCACTGTTGCGTCGACTGCCGCCGCTGCAGCATGCGCTGTACGACGGGATGCTGCGCGGATCGGCGATCCTGGCCGATATCGCCACCCGGCCGAGCTGGCGACGCCGACTGGTGCAGGAGTATGCACGCTGGAGCCTGCGGGCCCAAGTCCCCGAATCGGGTCTGCGGCAGGAACTGACCCCGGACTACGAGCCGCTGTGCAAACGGCAGGTGCTGTCCGGCACCTACTACCGCGCCATCCGCGCCCGCAATGCCGAACTGGTCGGCGACGCCGTCGAAGCGGTCACCGACCGCGGAATCAGGACCGCCGACGGACGCCTGCACGAACTCGACCTCATCGTCCTGGCCACCGGGTTCCGGGCACACAACTACATGCGCCCGATGAATCTGCGCGGCCGCGACGGGGTCACCATCGACCAGGCCTGGGCGAAGGGGCCGCGTGCCTACCGGATGACCGCGGTGCCCGGCTTCCCGAACTTCTTCACGGTCCTGGGCCCGAACTCCCCGACCGGGTCGATCTCGCTGCAGTACTCCGCCGAACTGACCGCCCGCTACGTGGCGCAGTGGCTGGAACGGTTCCGGGCCGGCGAGTTCGACACCGTGGAGGTGACCGAGGAGGCCACCGAACGGTTCAACGACGGTGTTGCCGAGGCCCTCGGCCCCACCGTGTGGAACACCGGCTGCAACTCCTGGTACTTCACCGACCAGGGCACGGTCGACCTGTGGCCCTACGACCGCCGCACGATGACCGATATGCTCACCGACCCCGACGTCGCCGACTTCCACCTGACCCGGGTGCCCGCCCGTTCGACCGGCTGAGGCCGTTCAGCCGGCCAGGATCGCGGCGATGGTGCCGAATCCGCGCTGCACGGCGTGGTCCCGGGCCGTGCGCCCCTGGGCGTCCCGGATCGAGGTATCGGCACCGTGGGCGACCAGTACCCGGACGATGTCCTGGTACACGGCGCTGCCGTCGCCGTAGTGGACCGCCTCCAGCAGCGCCGTCCAGCCCGGGGTGTTGATCCGGTCGATATCGATCTCGGTGCGGTCGAGCACGGCCCGCACATAGTCGAGATGCCCCCGTTCCGCGGCCGGGTGCAGCGCGGTTCCGCCGAACCGGTTGGGCAAGGCAGGATCCGGGCCGGCCGGCAACAACAGCTCCATCATCGCGACCGAACCGGTGACCCCGGTGTTCACCCAGGGGCTCTCGCCGCGGTCGTCGCGGGCATCCGGATCGGCGCCGTATTCCATCAGCACCCGGGCCACCTCGACTTCGTCGGCGAGGACCGCGAGCAGCAGCGGTGTGCGGCCCCGCGCGTCCCGGGTGTCCACCTGTGCGCCCTGCCGTAGCGCCGACCGGGCGGCGGCCGGGTCCCCGGCCGGCACCGCCGTCAGTAGGGCGTTGTTCAGCGCTGCCTGCGGCACCGGATCCGCAGCTGCCGCCGGGGTGGTGGTTTCGGGTGTGCCGGCCGCCACCGGAACCGGGGCGGATGGGACACCGGCCGCGGACCGCTCCGGACCGGGACCGGCACTGCAGGCCGCGGTGAGCAGGACTCCGGCGGCCAGGGCGCCCCAGCGGATGATGTGCATGTGCTCCTCCAGAAGTCCGAGGGTGCGGTACGGCGGTTCCGTCCAGCACCGAGGATTCCCGGCTACGCCGGGCGTGGCGTCGTGGGATCGGCTGGGATGCGCGGGCGGATCGGCCGATGCCCGTATCGTCCGATCGGCCGATCCGCGCCGGACCCGGTTCCGCTACCGAGGTACGGACGCGGTGTTCGGGGTCCACCCGCTTCGGCCGCGACGGGGCCGGTGGACCGGATCGGCGACGGATCGGTTGCGGAGTGTTCGCGATCCGACAGAGGTCGGCCGTCCCGCACCGTTTCGGGCGTAGATTCATCCCCGGTGTTCCGCCGTCCGGCCCGATACGCGACCGAATCGCCCGACCCGGACACCAGCGGTGGGACAGCACAACGAGGTATCCGAACAGCCCGAACCGGGTGGAAAGGGATCCGATATGCGTGCGTTGACCGTAGCTCCGGGACGACCGGGATCATTGAGTGTCACCGACGTCCCCGATCCGACCCCCGGGGACGGGGAACTGCTCGTCGACGGGGTGTCGCTGGGAATCTGCGGCACCGACCGGGAGATCGCCGACGGGACCTACGGCTGGGCGCCGCCCGGTCACGACCGTCTGGTCCTCGGCCACGAGTCCCTCGGCCGGGTCCGCACCGCGCCCGGCGGCAGCGGTTTCGACGCGGGTGACCTCGTCGTCGGTATCGTGCGGCGGCCCGACCCGGTTCCCTGCGGCGCCTGCGCGCACGGCGAGTTCGACATGTGCCGTAACGGGCGCTATGTGGAGCGGGGGATCAAGGAGATCGACGGCTACGGGTCCACCGTGTGGGTGGTCCGCGCGGACTACACGGTGAAACTCGATCCGGCACTGGCGCAGGTCGGTGTCCTGATGGAACCCACCACGGTGGTGGCCAAGGCCTGGGATCAGATCGGCAAGATCAGCCGGCGCGCCTGGTACGACCCGAAGACGCTGCTCGTCACCGGGGCCGGGCCGATCGGGCTGCTGGCCGCGCTGCTCGGCGCCCAGCAGGGCCTCGACGTGCATGTGCTCGATCGCACCACCGAAGGCCCCAAACCCGGGCTGGTCGCCGATCTCGGGGCGACGTACCACACCGGTGCCGCCGCCGACGTCGCCGAACGGATCTCACCCGATGTGGTGATCGAGGCGACCGGCGCACCGGCCCTGGCCATGCAGGTGATGGAGATCGACAACCCCGGCGTGATCGTCTGCCTCACCGGCGTGTCCACCCCGGGTAAGGACACCGAGGTCGATGTCGGCTCATTGAACCGGAACATCGTGCTCGACAATGCGGTCGTCTTCGGTTCGGTCAACGCCAACCGCAACCACTACGAGCAGGCCGCCGCCGCGCTCGCCGCGGCCGACGAAAGCTGGCTGGCCCGGCTGATCACCCGCCGGTTGCCGCTGGAACGGGCGGCCGAGGCGTTCGATCCCGGTGACCACCGCGATATCAAGGTGGTCATCGACCTCTGATCACCACGACCGCTGATCAGTGCAGCGGGTCAGGTCGCCGAGCCGTCACCGGTATCGGCAGCCGCCGGAACGGCACAACCGTCCGGACCGCACGAATCGGTCGTGGTGCCGATCTCCGACAGCACCGGCCGGTCGTCCCACGCCCGTTGCAGTGCGTCGGCGAAAACCTCCGGCGGCTGCGCACCGGACACGCCGTAGGTGCCGTCGAAGACGAAGAACGGCACACCGCGCACACCCAGCCGCGCCGCCTCCAGCTCGTCCTGGCGGACCCGATCGGCATAGGCCTCGGGGTCCGCGAGCACCGCACCGACCCGATCGGCGTCCAGCCCGGCCGATACGGCGACCTCGGTCAACCGGGCCGAGTCGCCGAACAGCGGCCGTTCGTCGGCGAAGTTCGCGGCGTACAGGGCATCGATCAAGGCGTCCTGAACGCCCTGTTCGCGGGCCAGGTGCAGCAGCCGGTGCATATCGAAACTGCTGCCGCAGTCGCGGCCACTCGTGCGATAGGACAGGCCGAGGGCCTCGGCTTCCGCACCCAGCCGACGTTCGTTCGCGGCGGCCTGTTCGGTGCTGATGCCGTACTTCGCGGCGATCCGCGGTACGACCGCGATGCTGGTGTCGGCAGGTGCATCCGGGTCGAGTTCGAACGACCGGTGCACGACCTCCACCTGGTCGCGATGCGCGAACTCGCCGAGCGCCTGCTCGAAGCGTGCCTTGCCCAGATAGCAGAACGGACAGTTGATGTCGGTCCAGATCTCTACCCTGGAGGTCAAAGATGTCTCCTCGTGTTCGATATCGCTGCTTCGGTGAAGTGGAACGCGAGCAGAACGGCCGGTATTCCGGTGGTGGCGTGGATCGAGTGAGTGCGGGGCGGGGATGCAACCGGAACAGCTGCAAGGGCAGGGCTGGGTGCAGCCCGCAGACGGTCTGGCCGTGCCGCGGACGCCCACCGGGTTGTGGGGTGTGCGACACGGGCAGAGCGCCGCGAACGTATGGTTCGCCGATCCCGCGACCCGGCAGCGGCCGATGCGGGGCACCGACGCCGCGGTGGAACTGACCCGGCTGGGCCGGGAGCAGGCCGTGCAGCTGGGCGGCTGGCTGGCCGGCCTGTCCGGAACCCAGCGGCCCGGATTGGTGGTGTGCTCGCCGTACCTGCGCGCCCGCTCCACCTGGGCGTTGATGGCCGACGCCGCAGCGGCCGCCGCGCCGGGTGGGCGTTTCGCGCCGGTGCCGACCGTGGTGGACGAGCGGCTGCGGGACCGCGAGATGGGGGTCTTCGAGCTCTACCCGCATCGGGCGATCCGGCGGCGAGCACCCGACGAAGCCGCCCGCCGGGAGCGGCTGGGGAACTGGCTGTACCGGCCACCCGGCGGCGAATCGCTCGCCGATGTCGCGCTGCGGGTGCGGGCGCTGCTGGCCGAACTGGATGTGGTCGCCGCCGACCGGCAGATCTTGTTGCTCACCCACGACGCCGTGCTGCTGGCGGTGCGCTACGTCCTCGACGGGATCGGTGCACCGATCCCGGAGACGGTGCCGGTGCCCAACGCCTCGGTGTCCCAGTGGCGCCGGGACGGCCCCCGGCTCCGGCTGCGGGTGTGGGGCGACGAAACCCACCTGGCGGCGCCGCCGGACACGGCGCACTAGACCGCTCGCCTCCCGCCGCTGCCGCTGCGGCGGCGATAGATTGGCCCGCATGCCGGACCACCACGAGCTGCCGCGACAGGACGCCCGGGCCGGCCTCGATGTGCTGACCCGGCTCGGCCGCTCGATGCTCGAATCCGGATACGCCACCGAAGCCGTCCTGCACGAAATGGAACGTGCCGCCCGGTCCCTCGGCCTGCACGAGGTCACCGTCGTCGGCATCGGACGGGTGGTGATCGTCGAATACGTCGGTCCCGACGGCGAGGTGCTGTCGAAGATCGCCGAAGCGGCCACCCTGGACGCCTTCGACTGCGACCGGATGAAACGGTTGAAGAACGCCGTCGGCACCATCGGCTCGGACGGCGCCGCGGCCGCCGACGCCCGCCTGATCGCCGCCGACCGGGGGCCGCAACCGTTCCCGTGGTGGTCCGTCCCGGCCGGTGGAGTACTGCTGGCGTTCTGCATCTGTTTGCAGATCGGCGGTTCGGCCCCCACCGCCGCTTTGGCGGCCCTGACTTTTCTCGCGGTCAACCTCACCGGACGCCGGCTCGGCACCCTCGACGTGCCGAAGTTCTTCGCGGTCGCCGTGCAATCCGCGCTGGCCGGGGCGCTCGGCGGGACCACGCACCTCGCGGCGGGCATGCCGCTGCCGCAGACGGCGGCCCTGGTGGCGACCGTGTGGGTGTTGATTCTGCCGTTGCCGCAGCTCATCTCGATGTCCATCGATATGGTCAACTCGGACAGCCTCACCGCGTGGGCGCGGGCACTCGGCGTAGTGCTGATCATCAGCGGGATCGCCCTAGGCGCGGTGCTCGTGCTGGCCCTGTCCTGGCGGTTCGACATCGAGGAACCCCTCGATGCGACACTGCCGGCTCTGCCGATCTGGCTCGGCATCCTGTTCGCGGTACTCGGCGCGGTCGGGAATGCGTTGCTCAATGTCGGCGGCCGGGATCTGCTGCTGCCCGCGGCCGGCGTCGGCCTGGTGACCGCTTCGGCCAACCAGGCATTGCTGCACCTCGGGAATCTGCCCGCCGGATGGTCGGCGCCGCTGGCCGCAGTGCTGCTGGGATTCGTCGCCGCCGCCTCCTCACAATGGTTGCGGCTCCCGGCGTCGGCCCTGGCGCTGGTCGGCATCACCGGGGCGCTGCTGCCCGGTCTGACCGTGGCACAAGGACTGATGCTGTCGGTGTATGCGCAGTCCGGCGTGGAATACTTCGCGCAGGCGATCGGGATCTGTCTCGGCCTGGGGATCGGGGCCAGCCTCGGCGTCTATCTGTGGGTGCGGCTCACTCGGCAGTCGTGGCTGCCGTCGCCGGACTGAGCACCGGCTCACTGTCGGTGTAGGAGTGGATCAACCGGGAGTACTGCACCAGCAACTGCTCGAGTTCCGGCCCGTCGCCGGCGGCGGTCATCTGCTGGTACCCGATCAGCATGGCGATGCCGAGATCGGTGATCACCGCGGCGGTCCCGTCGTCGCCGACCGCGCCGGCGATCACCCGGTGCACGGTCCGGCGGCGCGATTCGTCTACTCGCTTCAGGCTGACATGCACCGATTCGTCATTGGCCGCCCACGCCCGCAATGCGGCCTCGGCCCGGTGCGGAAGCCCCGAGGCGAGGGCGGACACGGTACGGACGTCGGCGTCGGGATCGCCCCGGCCCACATCGAGTGCGCGCAACTGCAGCAATTGCCCGTTCTCCCAATGCTCGAGCAGGCTGTCGACGAAGCCCTGCCAGCTGCCGAAGTGGTGGTAGAACGAACCGCTGGTGACACCTAGTCCGCGGCACAGCACGCCGATGTTGAGGCCGCGGAAGCCGTAATCGGCCAACACCTCGAATGCGGTGTCGAAGTACTGCTCCTTGGTGACCACTCGGGACATCGCCATGCCGTTTCTGTTCGTGCGGGGTAGTACGGAGGTCCGAACAGTACCCCATCACTTCGGCGCCCGGCATCACCGTAACGAAGTCTATGCTGTGGCCGGGCCGAACTCCGGCGATTGCAGCGACTCCACGAAACATCAAGCACCCGAACAGAATCGGACATATCTCACTTCGGCGACAGATACCCTCTAGTAGCAGAGCAATCGCTCTGTTACTGTGCGGTCATGCCTCGCCCACGGATCCACGACCCGGACACCGCACTCGACGCCGCCGAGCGCATCGCAGTACGTGATGGCCTGCCCGCGGTCACCATCCGGGCCGTCGCTGCCGCGACCGGTATGTCGAACGGCGCCCTGTACCACAGCTTCCACTCCCGTCCGGAACTCCTGGCACAGACATGGTTA
The DNA here is from genome assembly GCF_056627695.1 of Nocardia sp. KT25-26. Classification (NCBI taxonomy): domain Bacteria; kingdom Bacillati; phylum Actinomycetota; class Actinomycetes; order Mycobacteriales; family Nocardiaceae; genus Nocardia; species Nocardia sp. KT25-26. The sequence continues at coordinate 3,309,925 of NZ_CM152813.1, forward strand.
CGCGCCGCCCGTCGCTTTCTGACCCTGCAGGCCGAGCAGATCGACACAGCGACCGGCGGGGCCGTCGACGCCACGATCGCGGCCGCCGAGACCCCGGCGCTGCTGGCGCAGAACCACCCGGCATCAGCGCGACTACTCCTGCTCCTCGATCGGGATCAGGTGCTCGCCGGACAACTGCCCGACACGATCCGCGCCGAGGTCGCCGACGTCGAACAGGCCCTGCGCGACTGCATGATCCGGCTGGCCCGCGCCCTGTGGGGACGCGGCGACCGCGCCGGTGTGCAGACCGTGACCACCTGCCTCGTCGACCTGCCCACCGCGCTACTGCTCCGGCCGGACCGGCTCACCGACCCCCTCGCCCGCACCCAACTGCGCGCCGCGGCCCGCGCCGTACTCGACCTCGGCCCCCACCCGGCCGGAACCCGATGACCCCCGAAAGGACCATCATGCCCACCCTCGAATACCACGACAAGATCGCCGTTCTCGACCTCGGCGACGGCGAGAACCGCTTCTCCCCCGGGTTCCTCACCGAGATCTCCGGCCACCTCGACACCGTCGTCGCCGACCGGGCAGCCGCCCTCGTCACCACCGCCACCGGCAAGTTCTATTCCAACGGCCTCGATCTGGACTGGCTGGCAGCCAATGGCGACCGGGCCCAGTGGTATGTCGAACAGGTACACGCCCTCTTCGCCCGGACACTGATCCTGCCGATGCCGACCGTGGCCGCCATCGGCGGACATGCCTTCGGCGCCGGCGCCATGCTCGCCATGGCGCACGACTACCGGGTGATGCGCGCCGATCGTGGCTTCTTCTGCTTCCCCGAAGCCGATATCCGCATCCCGTTCACCAACGGCATGGCCGCGCTGATCCAGGGCAAACTCACCCCGAAGAACGCGATCGCCACCATGACCACCGGGCGGCGCTTCGGCGGTACCGACGCCGAAGCGCACGAACTCGTCGACACCACCGCACCCGAGGGAGCAGTGCTCACCACCGCCCTCGAACTCGCCGCACCGGTGAGCGGCAAGGACCCCGACACCCTCGGTGCGATCAAGGCCGTCATGTTCGCCGACATCCTCGCCGCCCTCCGCAACCACGGCTGACGTCGACCGGCGCCGCACTGCTCCGGCGCATCCGGACCACCGGCCCCGGCCGAACCGTTCCGGCGCAGTGCGGTCAGGCCGCTGCCGTCGACACCCCGAGCAGTGCGTCGACGGCAGTGGAGATCAGCCGAGGGGCTTCGGGATCCGGACCGCCGTATGCCAGGGCATCGTGCACCCAGTTGTCCACCGCAGCCAGGGCCTTCGGGGTGTCCAGGTCGTCGGCGAGATGCTGTCGCAGCCGGGCCACGGTGTCATCGGCCGCCGGACCGGACGGCAGGGCGGCGGCCTCCCGCCAGCGGGCCAGCCGGTCCGCCGCGGTGGTCAGTACCTCGTCGGTCCACATCCGGTCGGTGCGATAGTGGCCGGCGAACAAACCCAGCCGGATCGCCGACGGGTCGGTACCGGCACGGCGCAGCTTCGAGACGAACACCAGATTGCCCCGCGACTTCGACATCTTCTCGCCGTCCAGCCCGATCAGGCCGGCATGCACATAGTGCCGGGCGAACCGGCGCGAACCCGTCAGCGCCTCCGCATGTGCCGCCGAGTACTCGTGGTGCGGATAGATCAGATCGCTGCCGCCGCCCTGCACGTCGAACTCGGTGCCGATCCGGTTCAGTGCGATCGCCGCGCACTCGATATGCCAGCCCGGCCGACCCGCGCCGAACGGCGACGGCCAGGACGGTTCACCCGGGCGGGCCGCCCGCCACAGCAGGGCATCGAGCGGGTCACGCTTACCGGGCCGATCCGGGTCACCGCCGCGTTCGGCGAACAACCGGGCCATCGTCTCCCGGTCGTAGCCGGACTCGTACCCGAACTGCTCGGTGGCGTCGGTACGGAAGTACACGTCCGGGAACTCTGCGTCGTCGACGGTGTACGCGGCACCCGCGGCGAGAAGTTTGCCGACCAGTTCCACGACCTCGTCGATCGACTCGACGGCACCGATGTAATCCCGCGGCGGCAGCACCCGCAGCGCCGTCATGTCCTCCCGGTACAGGTCGATCTCGGAGCTGCCGAGGTCCCGCCAGTCCACCCCGTCGCGGTCGGCCCGTTCGAACAGCGGATCGTCGACGTCGGTGATGTTCTGCACATAGTGGACATCGTGTCCGGCGGCCCGCCACAGCCGGTTGACCAGGTCGAAAGTGAGGTAGGTGGCCGCATGCCCGAGATGGGTGGCGTCGTAGGGGGTGATCCCGCAGACGTACATGGTGGCGGTGCGGCCCGGTGTGACCGGGCGGACGACACCGTCGGCGGTGTCGTACAACCGCAGCGGCGGCCCCGCTCCGGGGACGGTCGGCAGGACGGGATCGGACCAGGACTGCATGATTCGAGCGTAAACGGGTGCTTCACATGCGCGGAGCCCGCCCCGTGCGTGCCCGGCTCAGAACGCCGGCCACGGGATCGGACGGGCCGTCGCCGGCACCGGCATCACGGGGTCGTCGAGCAGTCGTCTCGCGCGCGTCCCGAGCGCCTCGATCTCGGCGTCGGTGACATGCTCGGCCAGCAGATCACCGACCGGTCCCGCCAACCCCTCGGCGAACGTGGTGATGTCGGCGAGCAGGTCCGAACCCACCGGCTGGCCCGCCCAGCCCCACAGGACGGTGCGCAGTTTCGGTTCGGCGTGCAGGCAGATTCCGTGATCGACGCCGTAGACGTGGCCGTCTCGGCCCTCCAGGGCGTGCCCGCCCTTGCGGTCCGCGTTGTTCAGCAGCACATCGAGCACCGCCATCCGCTGCAGGCGCGGATCGTCGGCATGGATCAGCGACACCTCGTTGCCGGTGTCGTCCTGGGCCCGCAGAATCTCCCGGAAACCGTCGGGAACCGCACCCACCGGGCACAGGTCCACCAGATCCAGCCGGTGCCGGCCCTCGGCGTGGTTGTCCACCGCCTCCACCCAGCGCTGCACCATGCCGGCACCGAACGGTCCCTCCCGCAGCACCGTCTCCGGAATCACACCCCAGCCGAGTTGCTCGGACACCAGATACGAAGCCACCTCGCGGCCCGCCAGGGTGCCGTCCGGGAAGTCCCACAGTGGCCGCTCACCGCGCACCGGCTTGTACACCACCCGCAGTGGCGCACCAGACGGGTCGGGAGCGGCGATCTCGCAGACCAGCGTCACATTGCTGGCGACCCCGATCCGGCCGATGACCTCCAGTTCGCCGGTGTGCAGGGCGTCGCCGGTCACCCTCATTCCTCCAGTTCGGTGGCGCCGAACAGCTCGCCGCGCTTGTAGCCGTTGGTGCGGACACACATGTGCCCACGCGCCGACAGCGGTTCCCCGCACAGCGGGCACGGCGGGCGACCGGCCGCGATCACCTTCGCCGACCGCAACGCGAACTCGCGCGCCTGCTCCGGCGTGAGGAACACCCGGACCGCGTCCGGCCCCTCCTCGGTGTCGTCGAGCACCACCGACTCGTCGACCTCGGTCTCGGTGATCGCCAGCAACTCCACCACCACCGCGCCGGCGTCGGCATCCCAGCCCAGGCCCATGGTGCCCACCCGGAACTCGGCATCGATCGGCGTCAGCAGCGGGTCGACGTCGCGGACATTGTCCGGTTGCGGCGGCACATCCGCCCCGAATCGGCGGGCGACCTCGTCCAGCAACAGCCCCATCCGGTCGGCGAGCACCTTGACCTGCTGTTTCTCCAGCAGCACGCTCACCACTCGCGGTTCCTGCACGGCCTGCAGGTAGAACGAACGATCGCCCGGCTCACCGACGGTGCCGGCGACGAAACGATCGGGGGTGCGGAATACATGAATTGCGCGTGACACATGCACCTCCTGCTGTTACTGGACGCCGTCCACAGTTCCATTATCGCCATCCGACTTCGCGTTCACCTCGCCGCCGGGGGCGGGTGCCGCGACCGCGGCCAGCGCCGACAGATCTGTGCCGGTGTCGTTGATCCGCCACACCGACGGGGCCGTGGCCCCGTAGCGGATAACGCTGATCGAGGCGGGTTCCACCGCGATCCGCTGGAACCCGTCCAGATGCAGGCCGAGCGCATCGGCGAGCACGGATTTGATCACATCGCCGTGCGCGCATGCCAGCCACAGCACGTCCCGCCCGGCCGCGGCGGTGAGCCGCCGCTCGATCTCGCGGACCCCGGCCACCGCGCGCTGCTGCACCTGCGCCAGCCCCTCGCCGTTGGGGAACACCGCGCCCGAAGCATGCCGCTGCACCACCTGCCACAACGGTTCGGTGACCAGTTCGGCCAGCGGCCGGCCCGTCCAGTCGCCGTAGTCGACCTCGATGAGCCGATCGTCGTAGTCCGGGGTCAGGCCGAGTTTGTCCGCCAACGGCTCGATCGTGCTGCGGCATCGCTGCAGCGGTGAGCTCGCGATGTGCTCGATCGGCAGCGGCGCCAGTCGGTCGGCGACCGCCGCCGCCTGTTCGCTGCCGTATTCGGTCAGATCGACGCCGGGGCTGCGGCCCGCCAGGGTACGTGCGGTATTCGACGCAGACATGCCGTGCCGGAGCAGGATCACCGTCATGAGTTTCAGCCTAACCGGGTGTGGCGGTGGCTGTTCAGGTCGCCGAAATCGTGCCGGTCGCCAGCAGGCCCATCACCGCGAGACCGACGATCATCCGGTACCCGACGAACCAGTACATGGAGTGGTTTCCGACGAACTTCAACAGCCACGCCACCGAGGCGTAACCCACCACGAACGACACCACGGTGGCGACCAGCAACTGCGCACCGGATGCGTTCAATCCCTCGCCGGCCGGTTCGAACGCGTCCGGCAGACTGAACAGGCCCGACGCCGTCACCGCCGGGATGGCCAGCAGGAAGGAGAACCGGACCGCGGCCTCCCGCTCCAGGCCCAGGAACAGGCCCGCAGACGAGGTGGCGCCGGACCGCGACACGCCCGGAATCAGCGCGAGACACTGGGCGAATCCCATCACCAGGCCGTCGCGGGTGGTCAGCTGCGTCATCGGGCGGGTCTTCGGCCCGAAATACTCGGCCGCCGCAATCACCAGCGAGAATGCCACCAGCACGAACGACACCAGCCACAGATTGCGGGCGCTGGTGCGGATCTCGTCCTTGAACAGCAGCCCCAGCACGCCGATCGGAATCGTGGCGATGATCACATACCAGCCGATTCGGTAATCGAGCTCGCGTTGTGGATCCGCAGGCACCGCGCCCCCGGCCGGTGGCCGGCCCCCGCTGTACACCGGCAGCTTCGTGGTCACCTGATCGCTGATCGGCACCTGCCGGCCGAACCGGGCCCGCAGCCGCGCCGCCGACTCGGCGAACCACACCCGCACGATCCGGAAGATATCCTTCGCGAAGAAGACCAGGACCGCCGCCTCGGTGCCCAGCTGGGTGACGGCGGTGAACGACGCTCCGGCATCGGCGCCGAAGAACAACTCCGACACGATGCGCATATGTCCGGACGAGGAGATCGGCAGAAACTCCGTGACCCCCTGAACGAGCCCCAACACCAGGGCCTCGATCCAGGTCATCGACTCGCCCACACATCCTCCTGTGTTGAATGGCCGACCTCCGGTCGGCGTGCGGATCGGGCCCTATTAACCCCTCGAATCGACCCTCGAGACTCGCGCCTTCGGCGCATGCGCTTCGAGGGCCGATTCGAGGGGCGGGCCCGATCGTCGCTCGTAAGACTCGCTCCCGACGGGGTTGCGGTGGCCGGACACGTTACGTCGGCTCTCGAACGTGTTCCGCGAGGGGCAGCGCCCGGGGGTGCGAGTGGTGATGCCTTCTTTCCTGAAACAGGACGATACGGGCTGGGCAACACGGATGCCAATTGCCCACGTGTGGGCTGTGACCGGGGTTCCCCGTGCGGGCACGGGTGTCCGCCGGACCGAGTCGAGCCGGTCGTTGCCGGGTTCGGGCGCCGAACCCAACTAAGCTGTGCGCCGTGACGAAAGCGCGGGCGTGGTGATGGAACAGCGGACGGTCGGTGGCAGCGGGCTGCGGGTATCCCGGATCGGGCTGGCCACGCATACCTGGGGCACCCGGACCGACGCGGACGAAGCAGCGGCGCAGCTCACCGCGTTCGCCGAGGCCGGGGGCACACTCGTGGACACCGCACCGGTGTACGGCGGCGGCGCCGCTCAGCACACCCTCGCCCAGCTGCTCGGCGATCTGGTGTCCCGTGACGATCTGGTGCTCAGCGGCAGCGCGGGCGTGATACCGCACCCGCCGGCCGCCGCCACCGACGACACGGTGCCGACGCCGCCGCCGGCCGGGCCGGTCGTCGACTGTTCTCGGCGGACCTTGCTTCGGCAGCTCGACCGCACCCTGCTGGAACTGGGCACCGACCACCTCGACGTCTGGAATGTCGCCGCCTGGGACCCGCACACACCGGCGAGCGAAATCGCCGACACGCTGGCGGCCGCCGTCCGGGCCGGCAAGACCCGCTACGCCGGCGTGCGCGGGTTCACCGCCTGGCAACTGGCCGGACTCGCCGCCATCGCACCGGTGCATGCCGCCCACACGCCCTATTCACTGCTGGCCCGCGGCGCCGAACGGGACCTGGTGCCCGCCGCCCGGCACCACGGGGTCGGAGTGATCGCCTCCGCGCCGCTGGCCGGCGGCATCCTCACCGGCAAGTACCGCGACGGTGTTCCGGCCGATTCGCGGGGTGCGGATTCCGATGCGGCCACCGAGATCCGGCACCACCTGGACGACGACCGCACCACCCGGGTGGTCGAGGCACTCGTCACCGCCGCCGACGGACTGGGCACTTCACCGCTGGCGGTGGCGCTCGCCTGGATCCGGGACCGACCCGGCGTCGCGAGCCTGGTGGTCGGCGCCCGGGACATGGGTCAGCTCACCGGCGTGCTGGCGGCGGAGACGCTGGAACTCCCGGCGGCGATCGGGGCAGCCCTGGACGACGTGAGCGCCCGCACCGAGTGATGGTTAGGCTCGCCTATATGACCTCTGTTCGGGAACGGCCGGTACGGGCGCTGTTGACAGCCCTGCTGGCGGCACTGTTGCTGACCGGATCGGTGGCATGCATCGGCGGCAATACTGCATCGAGTGCCATGACGGCCGGTCCGGCCACCGCGGAACTGCCCGACCTCGACCCGGTCCCGGTCGGCCCGGAGCCCGAGCCTCGGCTGCCCGTGACCGTGTCTTCCTTCGACGGGACCGAGGTCACGGTCACCGACTCCACGCGGATCATCGCGGCCGACCGATACGGCACCCTCGCCCAGATCGTCTGGGCTCTGGGCATGGGCGATCGGCTGGTCGGGCGCAGTACCTCCGCCACCTTTCCCGCGGTCGCCGACCTGCCGAACGTGACCGGTGGCAACGGTAGCCTCAATGTCGAGTCCATCCTGGCGCTGCGCCCGACGGTCTTCCTCACCGACACCACCAGTGCCTCCCCGGCCGTGCGGGAACAACTGCGCGCCGCCGGCCTCACCGTCGTCTACTTCGACCCCGAACGCCGGATGGACGGCGTGCTCCCGCAGATCGAAGCCGTCGCCGCGGCGCTCGGCGTCCCCGACGCCGGACAGGCGCTCGCCGAACGCACCGACGGCGAGATCCGGGCCGCCCGTGCCGCCGTTCCGGACCGGCCGGCTCCCCGGATCGCCTTTCTCTACCTGCGCAGCACCGCGATCACCATGATGGCGGGGCCCGGCTCCGGCGCCGACGCGCTCATCGAGGCGATCGGCGGGGTCGACGCAGGGACCGCCGCCGGGCTCACCGAACCGTTCACCGCGATCACCAGTGAGGCGATGATCGGTGCGGCACCCGACGTCCTGCTGGTGATGTCGGACGGGCTGGAATCGGTCGGCGGCGTCGACGGCCTGCTGCAGATCCCCGGCATCGCCCAGACTCCGGCCGGCCGGCAACGCCGCGTGGTCGACATGTCCGATGCCGTCGTGCTGAGCTTCGGCCCCAACACCGGCCGGGTCATCACCGCGCTGGCCGACACCGTCTACGCGTCGTGAGCGAGCGAACCGATGCCGCACCACCGCCGGTGATCACCGACAGCACACCCGACCCGATGCCGAAATCGGCCGGGCGGCGCTCCCGGATCACCCTCGTCTTCGGGCTGTCCGTGGCCGCACTGCTGGTGCTCGCGATGCTCTCGGCAACCCTCGGCCAGGTGCCGACCACCCCCGCCGAGGTCTTCGGCAGCATCACCCACCGGATCGGCCTGGATCTCGGGCCGATGCCGGCGCACCCCGCCGGGGACGTGACCCTGTGGCAGGTGCGGTTTCCGCGGGTCCTGCTCGCCGTCCTGGTGGGCGCTGCCCTGGCCACCGCCGGCGCCCTGCTGCAGGGCGTGTTCGCCAATCCACTCGCCGAACCCGGCGTCATCGGGGTGTCGGCGGGTGCGGCCGTCGGCGCCGGGACCGTCATCGTGATCGGCGGCGCGTTCGTCGCGGCCTGGTCGGTGGCCGCCGCCGCCTTCGTCGCCGGGCTGGCCACCACCGCGCTGGTCTACCTGCTGTCCCGTTCCGGCGGCCGCACCGAAGTGGTGACGTTGATCCTCACCGGCGTCGCCATCAACGCCTTCGCCGGTGGCCTGATCGCCCTACTGTTGTTCATCGCTTCCCCCGCCGCCCGCGATCAGCTGGTGTTCTGGCAGTTGGGCAGCCTCAACGGCGCCACCTGGGATGCGGTCACGGTCGTCGCCGTGCTCACCGGGGCCGGGCTGGCCGCCGCGATTCTGATCGCCCGCCGGCTGGATCTGCTGGCCCTGGGCGAATCGTCGGCCCGGCACCTCGGCGTGGACGTCGAACGGCTGCGCCGCAACACGATCGTCGTCGTTGCAGTACTCGCCACCGCCGGTGTCGCATTCACCGGCATCATCCTGTTCATCGGCCTGATCGTGCCGCATCTGGTGCGGATGCTGGTCGGCCCAGGGCACCGGGTGCTGATCCCGCTCAGCGCGGTCGTCGGCGCCGTGGTCCTGCTGGTGGCCGACGTCGCCGCCCGCACGCTGGTCGACAACGCCGATCTGCCGCTGGGGATGCTCACCTCGCTCATCGGCGGCCCGTTCTTCTTCTGGCTGCTGCGCCGGACCAGGGCTCGATCGGGAGGCTGGGCATGACGAAGGGGTCGGGCGTGATCGGGCTCGCCGGCCTGTTCGGCCACGAGGAACAGGTGCCGGAACCGCCGCAGCGCGGCACCGTGACGCTGCGCGCCCGCGGCATCACCGTGACCCGCCGCGGCCCGCACGGCCCGCGGCGGGTTCTCGACGATATCGGCTTCGAAGTCGCCGCCGGGCAGATCGTGGCGCTGGTCGGCCCGAACGGCGCCGGAAAATCGACGCTGCTGGCGGTACTGGCCGGCGAGCTCGCCCCGGATGCGGGCACCGTGAAACTCGAAGGGCACGCCCTGGACCACTGGTCGCCGGTGGAGATGGCCCGGCGCCGGGCCGTGCTGCCGCAATCGCATACCGTCGGATTCCCGTTCACCGTGCGCGACGTGGTGGCGATGGGGCGCGCACCGTGGCTGCGCACACCGGCCCGCGACCGCGACGCCGAACTCGTGACGGCCGCGCTGGCCGCCACCGATGTCACCCACCTGGCGGAACGCACCTTTCCGTCGCTGTCCGGCGGCGAACGCGCCCGGGTGGCGCTGGCCCGAGTGCTGGCCCAGGACACGGCGACATTGCTGCTCGACGAACCGACCGCGGCGCTGGACCTCGGCCACCAGGAGTCGGTGCTCCAGTTGGCCGCGCAACGGGCCGCCGCCGGCAGCGCCGTCGTGGTGGTGGTCCACGACCTCGGGGTGGCCGCCGCCTACGCCGACCGGGTGGCCGTACTCGACGACGGCCGCGTCGCCGCCGAGGGGCCACCGCGTGCCGTGCTCACCACCGAACTCCTCACCCGGGTCTACCGGCATCCGGTGGACGTGTTCGACCATCCGGTGACCGGGGCGCAACTGGTACTGCCGCAGCGGAACTGAACCGTCAGCGCCAGATGATCTTCAGGACCGCGGGGGTGAGCACCATCCGGATCACGGTGGCGTCGATGATCAGGGCCACGATCATCCCGTAGGCGATGTACTTCATCAGCACCAGATCGGAGAAGCCGAATGCGCCGGTGACCACGATCAGAATCGCTGCCGCCGACGTGATCACGCTGCCGGTGTGCGCCACGCCGTAGCGGATCGCTTCCGGGGCGTCGGCGCCGTCTGCGCGCGCCTCCGCGATCCGGGACAGCAGGAACACCTCGTAGTCGGTGGACAGTCCGAACACCACGGTGACGATCAACGCGACCACCGCGAACATCAGCGGGCCCGGTGTGAATCGGAACAGGTCCGCGCCGTGGCCCTGCACGAAGATCCAGGTGAGCACGCCCAGTGTCGACACCAGGCTGAGACCGCTCATCAGCACGGCCTTCACGGCGAGCACCACCGAGCGGAAGGCCACGACCATCATCGCCAGGGCCGCCGCGACGAGGAGCGCCACCAGTAGCGGCAGCCCCCGCAGCAGCCCGTTGATGCTGTCTCGTTCCAGGGCCGGGATTCCGGCGACCATGACCTGCACCCCCGGTGGTTCGGGCAGGGCGCGCAACTGTTCGATCACCCGGTCCGCGTCGCGTTTCTCGGCGAGGCCGGCGCTCAGCACATTGAGGTCGTCCTTGGTGGGCGCGGCCGGTTCGAACCGGCCGATGAGGCCCGGGACCTGGTTCGCGGCATAACGGATCTCGCCCAGCTGCTGGGGATCCGCGCCGACGATCACCAATTTGAGGGGTTCGGTGCGGAACATCGGGAAGAGCCGGTCGAAGTCCTCCTGCGCCACGCGGGCCGGATTGTCCGCGGACAGATACTTCTCACTGATGCCGCCGAATTCGATGTACCGCATCGGAACGGCCAGCGCGAGCAGGGCCAGCACGATCGGGACGGCGACCGCCCAGGGCCGCCGCATCGACCACGACGCCAGCCGTGAGAAGAATCCGGCGTCGATCTGTTCCGGCGTCTTGCTGCGGGAGAAGCGTCGCCAGCCCAGGAAATCGATCCGATGACCGACGATGCTCAGCGCCGCGGGCAATGCGGTGACCGACAACAGCGCGGCCAGCAGGACCGCACTGATTCCGCCGTAGGGCACCGACCGCAGCACGCCGTTGGGGAAGATGAACAGCGCGGCCAGGCTCAGCGCGATGATCGCCGCCGAGAACAGGACGGTCCGCCCGGCGGTGGCGACCGTACGGGCGCAGGCCTCTTCGAGGTCGCGTCCGGCGGCCAGTTCCTCCCGGAACCTGGTGACGGTGAACAGTCCGTAGTCGATGGCGAGCCCCAGACTGACCAGGGTCATCACCGCGCTGGCGAAGACATTGACCTCGATGTGGTCGGTCAGCAGCCGCATGATGCCGGTGGTTCCGAGGATCGTCATACCGCCGATGAGCACCGGCAACAGAGCGCCGACCACACCGCCGAATACGAAGTACAGCAGCACGGCGACCAGCGGCATCGCGATCAGCTCGGCCCGCCGGATGTCGTGCTGCATCCCGATGTTGATGCCCTCGACGATCGGCTGCAGGCCCGCCAGCTGCACGGTGGTTCCGCCCGGCCCGGCGCCCGGCCCGCCGGCGCCGAGATGCTCCTTGATCGCCAGATAGTTCTCCACGGTGGCGGTGCCGCCACCACCTTCCAGGCCGACACTGGCGAATGCGTGCGTACGGGATGCGTCTGCGGCCTGCGCCGAAAACGGGCTGTCCCAGTAGCTGTCGATCTTGTGGATGCGGTCGGGGAACCGTTCGTCCAGGTCGGCCAGTGCGCCGGTGACCGCTGCCCGGATCGGCGGGTCGTCGACGGTGCTGCCGGGCGGAACCGTGTAGATCAGGATCAGGTCGCTGTCGGTGTCCCGGCCGAAGGTGGCGTCGGCGAGTTCCGAGGCGGCCACCGATTCGCTGCTCTCGTCGAACCAGCCTTCCTGGGTGTAACGACCGCCCAGATCCCGGCCGAACCAGGCCGAGAGCAGCACCAGGAAGAGGAACACGCCCAGCACCGGAAAACGATGGCGATGGACGAAGCGGCCCCACCGCAGGCCGTAGGTGTCACGCATAGAGCTGGGTCAGCCGCACGCCGGAGTGTGATAGTCGGCGGACCGCAGGATCCCGCACAGATCGGTGCGGGAGATCTTCCAGGTGCCGTCGATGGCGACGAAATGCACCACCGTGGTGCGCACGTTCTCCCCCGATCCGTCCTTGTCCAGCCGCATCGTGGCGGTCAAGGTGCCGTCGCGATTGTCGAACACCGGGTCGACGACCCCGTACACCGCATGCGGGTTGTCCCGGAGCGCCTCGTACATGTCCGGGATGGCGTCGACGAAATCCGCGCCGTCCTCGATCAGGGCGGTTCGTTCGCTGTCCGGCAGTGCCGGATCCAGCGCCCGCTTGATCTGGGCGTCCAGGTCCGCAGCGGACGGGATCGGCGGATTGGCCAGCGTCGACGACGCCGCGACCGACGACGACCAGGAGGACTGGGCGGCCGATCGAGCGGCGGCGACATCGGCCTCGTCGGCGCCCGGGCTGCAGCCGGTACTCCCGATCAGGGCCGTCAGGCAGGCGGCGGCCCCGAAGGCCCGGGCGGCAAATGTGTACGACATCACTTACTGAATACCATCACCGGTCGTGGGGCGGTCCCAGGCGGCGCCGATCCGGCCGAGCAGGCTCCAGACCGACGAGGCGGCGCCGTCGGCGCCGGTCGGTACGGCGTGCGGCACCAGGTCGCGGACGAAGGCGATGATGCTGCGTTCGTCGTCGAGGTCGATCTCGGTCACCGTCGACCGGGTCCATGCGACCACATCGTCGGGGCCGGGAACCTGCTCACCCAGGTCGGCCCGGTAGATCTCCAGGTCGAGCACACCTGCGACGGTCCGGAAGGCGAACAACCGGCCGTCCCCGGTGTCGCCGAAGCCGTGTGCGTAGGGCCCGACCGTGACGTCGTCGACACGGAACCCGCCGGCCGCACGCGGCGCGGCCGGCATCGGCACCGTCGGCTGCCCGGGCGATTCCCGAGCGCTTCTCTCCGTACTCAGCTGCTCGCCCCTTCACCTCGTCGCGGACATGTCAACAGTATCGCCCGGCACCGACGGAATCGCCGAGCCGCCACCCCGGCGCAATCGGCATGTCACCCGTCATGGTCAGATGGTGATCACGTGGTCGCTACTGGTGAGTTGAGGAGTTCGGTGCATGCGCGCTCGTGATTGGTCCGCCGCCGCGCTGGCCGGGGTGGCGGCCCTGGTGACGCTCACCGGATGCGGTTCCGACTCCGGCCGCCCGGATGTGCCGACCCGTCCGGCAGCGACCGCCGCGGTCGCGCCGGAGCCGTCCGAGGCGCCGGCGGGTGATCTCGTGATCGAGGATCTGGCGGTGCGTGCGCTGCAGGCCGAGCCGGAAACCGGCACCCTCGGCGCCCTGGCTGCGGACTCCGGGGTGCTGTGGCTCATCGACCCGGACGATGGCGCGGCACGATCGGTCGAACTGCCGGCGCCCGGTAACGCCGTGTCCCCCGGGGCGCCGGGAGAGCTGCTCGTCGCTGCGCCGGACCGGGTGCTCCGGGTGAAGGTGGCCGACGGCGCGGTCACCGAGGTTCCGGTCGACGGAGATGTGCAGAGTGTGCAACTGAGCAGCAGCGGCACCTTCCTCGCCGGATTCGCCGACGGCGCGGTACGGGAGCTCACCGCCGACGGCACCGTGCAGCGCACCGTGACCGGCCTCGTTTCCGCCGATGTCGTGGCCGTCGCCGGTTCCGAGGTGACGGTCCTGGATCGCCGCCAGACCACGATCACCGAGGTCGGGACGGAACGGCTCGGACTCGCCCTGCGCACCGGGGACGGCGCCACCAACGCCGTCGCCGACCCGCACGGCCGGATCCTCGTGACCGACACCGCCGGCGGTGAGCTGCTGGTGTACGGCACCGATCCACTCGTCCTGCGTCAGCGCTTCCCGGTAGGATCTTCTCCTTACGCCCTCGCCTACGATCCGCGCTCGGACACGGTTTGGGTGACGCGCACCGAGCGCAACGACGTCGTCGGCTACACGCTCTCGACCGGAATCCCGGTCGAGGTCGGGCGGTACGCGACCGTGCGCCAACCCGATTCGGTGACGGTGGATCCACGTACCGGCGACCTGTACGTCGGCTCCGCCACCGGTGCCGGGGTGCAGCGGATCGGTGCGGTGGACAGAGGAGGGCAGTGACGGTGGCAGCACGTTCGACCATCCCGGCGCATTGGGAAACCAGCGATGACGACTACGAATACGTGCCCTTGCGGTTGCCCGCGGACGTCACGCGGGTGACCGCCTCGATGCGGCTCGCCATCCAGGCCGAATTCGGCGGCTGGGAGCTGTCCCGGGTGCGCGCCTACACCGACGGAAGCCGTCGGGTGCTGCTTCGCCGCCGTAAGACCGCCGCTCTACCCGTGCCCGATCCCGGAGTGTGAATCACCGTATGTACCGGCTCTTGTTACGCCTGATGTTCCTGCTTCCGCCGGAGCGGATCCATCACCTCGCCTTCGCCGCGATGCGGGCGGCCGCCTGGTTCCCGCCGACCCGGTGGCTGCTGCGGACCGTGCTGCGGGTCGACGATCCGATCCTGCGCACGACGGCGTTCGGGGTCGAATTCCCCGCACCGCTCGGGCTGGCGGCCGGCTTCGACAAGAACGCCGACGGCGCCGACGCCTGGGGCCCGATGGGATTCGGTTTCGCCGAGATCGGCACGGTCACGGCGCAGGCGCAGCCGGGCAACCCGGCGCCGCGCATGTTCCGGTTGCCCGCCGATCACGCCCTCGTCAACCGGATGGGTTTCAACAACCACGGGGCGGCCGCGGCGGCGGCCCGGCTGCACGGCAGCGCGCCGACCGTGCCGATCGGGGCCAATATCGGCAAGACCAAGGTGGTCTCCGGCGCCGATGCGGCCGCGGATTACGCCACCAGTGCCCGGCTGCTCGGCCCGCTGGCCGACTTCGTCGTCGTCAACGTCTCCTCCCCCAACACTCCGGGGCTGCGGGATCTGCAGGCCGTCGAATCGTTGCGCCCGATCCTGCGTTCGGTGCTCGATGTGGTGCGGGTACCGGTGCTGGTGAAGATCGCCCCGGACCTGTCCGACGAGGACATCGACGCCGTGGCCGATCTGGCCGTGGAGCTCGGGCTGGCGGGCATCGTCGCCACCAACACCACCATTCGCCGCACCGGGCTGGCGACGCCTGCGGCCGAGGTCGAGGCGATGGGAGCGGGCGGCCTGTCCGGCCCGCCGGTCGCGGACCGGTCCCTGGAAGTGCTGCGCCGCCTCTACCGGCGGGTCGGTGACCGGCTGGTGCTGGTGTCGGTCGGCGGTATCGAGACCGCCGACCAGGCCTGGGAACGGGTGCTGGCCGGTGCGAGCCTGCTGCAGGGGTTCACCGGTTTCATCTACGGCGGACCGTTCTGGGCCCGCCGGATCCATCGGGGCCTGGCCGATCGGTTGCGGGCCGGCGGCTATCGAACGCTGGCCGACGCGGTCGGCGCGGAACATCGGACCGCAGCCCGCTGAGCCGACTCGCCCTCGGTGCCGCTACCCCGAGACGCGGGGCACGCGGCGCATCCCGAAACCTGCGCTCCGCCGGTACCCCGGCCCGGGTTGTCGGGGCGGGGTTTCGGAGCCGGCCCGGTCCCCCTGCCGAGACAGTCGCTCCGCCATCCGCCGGGCGATCCGGATGAGGGCCTGCTGCCAGAGCATCCCGAGCCGATCGGCGCAGAGATCGATCCGAGCGTGCGTGAATCGATCGTGGATCAGGGCCGGATCGCTGAGCAGATCGTCGATCTCCACGCCGGCGCGGGCTTGTTCATGAGTGAGGACCCGGTCGGGTAGCCAGGTCAGTCGCCAGCTGTGCGGATCTCGGGAATCCCGGTGGGCGAATTCCGGGCTGCGGTCGGTGGTGATCGAGAGGCCGTCGTCAATGATCATGTCGGACTCGATTCGAGACGGTGCCGGATTGCGGCGGGTGCGGGTGGTGCGGGTGGGACCTCCTGATCGGTGACGGGATCGCGTCGGTGGCCGGGCTGTGGACCTCCGGCGCCCCGGCGGTCAGTTGACCCACCCTGAGTGTGGCAGTTGCCTTTTGTAGCGGTCAATTGCCATTGTGATGAGAGAATTGCCGGACCGGGATTCCGCTAAACCCGGCTGACGCATCGAAACCTGGCTGGGAGGCGCACCGTGCCGATGGTTCCGCAGGACGCTCGCATCACCGCGATCCGCAGCATCCTGATGCGGCTCGGAAAATATGCGGGCCTCAGCGCCGACCGCCTGCAACACACCGAGATCGATATCGCGCCGCTGCTGGAACTGCTGCCGGTGCGGCGGTACGCGCGCCGCGCCGCGGTACCCGCCGAGGAGGCGATCCTCCCGGTGGTGCGCGACGTCGCCCAGCGGCTGCCCGCGACCGATCGCCTGGTCGTGGACTCGGTGCTGTCGCTGGGACTACTCCGCAGCGCCGCGCCCGCCGACCTGGACCCGGACCGGCTCTACGCCGAGAACCTCGGTGACCGCCGCGAATACCTGGCGGCCCAGTGGACGGAGTTGCATGCGGCCGTTTCCGCCGACCACACTCCCCCGGCGCCCACCGTCAAACGACTGCGCACCACCGTCGAACAGCAGGCATTCACAGCACTGGCCGGGCTCCTGGCAGGCGACTCCGGGTATCCCGTCGAACACGCGACACACCCGCCGGCCCCGCCACGGCGCCGCGGCACCGTGGTGGTCTTCGGCGATGCGGTCATCGACCACATCTACCGGGTCGAAACCTTCCCGGCTGCTGAAACCGACGCCACCGGGACCTTCATCGGTCATCCCGGCGGCAAAGGCCTCAATCGGGCGGTTGCCGCGGCCCGGCTGGGGCTGGATGTCCACTTGGTCGCCGCCATCGGTGAGGACCACTACGGCAGGCAGATCCTCGAATACCTCGAGCGCGAGCGCGTGCGCACCGATCTGATGAAGGTGGTGCCGTTCGCATCGACCCCCGTCACCGCAGTCGTCATGAACTCGGGTGGCGAATCCCGGCTCATCGCCTGTCGCGACTCCCGGATCCAGCTGCAGAACGAGGATCTGCAGCGCCCCGGCCTGGGCGCCGCGGTGTCCGGAGCGGATGCGGTGGTGCTGACCTTCGAATCGCAATCCGCCGTCGTGGAGCAGGTGCTCGCCACCCTGGCCGATGCGGAACGGGTGGCACCCACGCCCCCGTTGCTGATGTGCCCGACGCCCGCCCTTGCGGTACCGCAACGCCTCTACCAATACCTGGGCACCGTCGACTACCTGATCGGCACCTCCGGCGAGCTGCGAGCCCTGCTGCCGGATGTGATCGATCGCGGCGACGGTACAGAACTCGAACGCATGCTGCACGGCCTCGGCGTGGGCACGGTATGCCTGGTCGAGGACTTCCGGGCCCGGGTATCGCGGGACGGCACGCAGATCGACATCGATCATTTCCCGCAGGTGCTGAAGGCCTCGGTCGGCGCCGCGGCGGCGTTCACCGGGGCGCTCATCGATCGGGTGGTGCGCTCCGAGAGCCCGCTCACCGCAGCCGATTTCACCTGGGCCACCGCCGCGATGCTTCCGACCCAGAACCTGGGCGCGGTGGCCACGTCGATGCCCACGACCGCCGATATCGACCGGATCGTCCGCCTGTACATGCCACGCTGACCCGGGCACCGCGGACACCGGACCGGGCTGCCGCGCGAGACCGGAGCACCGGGGGTAGAGTCGCGGCGAAATGTCGTTCGGACCGATTCGGCAGTGCGGTCGGCTGCCCCGGCAGGCTCGGAGGATCGTTGACCATTCTGGTGCCCCACGACGAGACGATGTCGACGGTGGAAACGGCGCCGACCGGGGCCGAAACGCGGCACCGGTTGAGCCGCAACGGTGCGGAACTGCCGATCCGGGTGCTCGAGATCGCCGACCGGGACAACGGCGGACACCTACTGATCTTCGGTGAACCCACCCAGCACTGTCTGGTGCGCGTGCACTCGCGATGCCTCTACGGCGATGTCCTCGGCTCCGACGACTGCGATTGCGGTGACGAACTGACCCGCTCGATGGACCTCATCCAGGACGAGGGTTGCGGCGTACTGGTGTACCTGGAGCAGGAGGGGCGTGGCGCCGGCCTGGTGGCCAAGGCACGGGGGTACCGGGAGAGCGAACTCCACGGCGCGGACACCTTCACCAGCTACGAGCGGCTCGGCCTGCCGGTGGACTCCCGCGACTACGGCCCGGCGGCGCGTGCGCTGCGCGACCTCGGGCTCCGGCAGATCCGGTTGCTCACCAACAACCCCGACAAGCAGTCGGCCCTGGCCGAGGCCGGGCTGGGCGTGGAGCGGGTGCCGTTGATCGTCGGTGCACGTAGTCAGCGGGGCCGCGACTACCTCGAAGCCAAACGGACCCGCCGACGGCATCTGCTTCCGGCTCCGGAGTAACAACCACCACAATCCCAAATGTCCGGTTACCATGAGTGACACACGCCACATGGCGGCACGCCGCTGCGGCGTGCATCTTGTACGGCAACCGGGACAGGGATATGACAGCAGACATCGGATTCGCGCACGCCTCCGGAACCACGGTGCACACCGTGCCCGCCGCATTCCAGCAGACCGCAGCGCTGCGGCCGGATCAGGTGGCCCTAAGGACGGTGGGTGGCACCACCGAGATCACCTGGCGCGAATACGCCGAACACGTGCGCACCCTCGCGGCCGGGCTGGCCGGGCTCGGTGTCGGGCACGGCGACACGGTCGGGATCATGCTGACCAACCGGCCCGAGTTCAACCTGATCGACACCGCCGTCCTGCACCTGGGCGCGACCCCGTTCTCGGTGTACAACACCAGCTCGCCGGAGCAGATCGCGCACGTCTTCGGCAACGCGGGCAACAAGGTCGTCGTCACCGAACAGGCGTTTCTGGATGCGGTGCGCTCCTCGGGCGCCGAGATCGAGCACCTGATCCTGGTCGACGGCCCGGCCGAAGGCACCCGCACCCTTGCCGACATCGAGGACAATCCGGCCGCGGACTTCGATTTCGATGCCGCCTGGCAGGCGGTGCAGCCGCAGGATCTGGCCACCCTCATCTACACCTCGGGCACCACCGGACCGTCCAAGGGCGTGGAACTGACCCACAGCAATGTGCTCGCCCAGGTCGACGGCCTCGTGCACGGACCGCTGCCGGTCGGTTTCGACGACCGCGCGGTGTCCTACCTGCCGGCGGCCCACGTTGCCGATCGGATCTCCGCGCACGCGATGAGCCTGCTGACCGGGATCCAGATCACCACGGTCCCGGATCCGCGCGAGATCGCGGCGGCCCTGCCCGATGCCCGGCCGACCGCGTTCTTCGGTGTGCCGCGGGTGTGGCAGAAGATCAAGGCGGGTATCGAGAACAAGCTGGCCGAAGAGCCCAGCCCGGTGAAGAAGGCCCTCGCCAACTGGGCGATCGGGGTCGGCGTGGCCCAGGCGCGGGCCCGGTTGTCCGACTCCGGCGGTTCACCGCTACTGGGCATCCAGCACAAGCTGGCCGAGGCTCTCGTGCTGTCCAAGCTGCGGGCGGCGCTCGGGTTCGACGAACTGAAGGTCGCCGCATCCGGCGCGGCACCGATCCCGCCGGAGACCCTGGAGTACTACCTGGGCCTCGGCTTCTCCGTCAGTGAGGTGTGGGGCATGTCGGAGACCTCCGGCGTCGGCACCTACACCGAACTCGACAAGCCCCGGCCCGGGTCGGTCGGCCGGGCCATGACGGGTATGGAGCTGCGGCTCGGCGAGGACGGCGAAGTCCTGGTGCGGGGTCCGATCATCACCCACGGCTACCGCAACATGCCGGAGAAGACCGCCGAGGCGATCGACGACGAGGGCTGGCTGCACACCGGCGACGTCGGCACCCTCGATGCCGACGGCTATCTGCGGATCGTGGACCGCAAGAAGGAACTGATCATCACCGAGGCGGGCAAGAACATCCCGCCGTCCAATATCGAGAACGCCGTGAAGGCGGTGTCCTCGCTGGTGGCGCAGGTGGTCGCGATCGGCGAGGCGAAGCCCTACATCACCGCGCTGATCACCCTCGACCCGGATGTGATCGCGGTGCGGGCCAAGGAACTCGGCGCCACCGACGCCGATATCGCCACCCTGGTGCAGCGCTCGGAGATCGTCGACGAGGTGCAGGCTGCGGTCGCCGCCGGCAACCGCAAGCTGGCCCGGGTGGAGCAGATCAAGCGCTTCCGCATCATCCCCGCGGTATGGGAGCCGGGCGGCGACGAGCTGACCCCGAAACTCTCGCTCAAGCGCGTACCGATCGCGAACAAGTACGCCGACCGGATCGAGGAGCTGTACGCGTCGACACCGCCCGAGGGTGTCATCGACGTGAAATAAGCCGAACGGCGCGGTACACAGCACTGTGGGTGGCTCCCGGACAGGTCCGGGAGCCACCCACAGGCGTCTGCGGTTACTTCACCTCGTAGGTGCCGACCAGGGTGGCGCGCCCCAGCGTGTGCGAGAAGAGGTTGAAACCGAGGAATGCGGGCGTTGCGTCCGGGCCGACCTCGAGGATGTCCACGTCGACGGCGTGCACCACGACGAAGTAGCGGTGCGGGCCGTGCCCGGCCGGCGGGGCGCAGCCGACGTATCCGGCGAAGCCGCCGTCGTTGCGCAGCATCACTGCCCCCTCGGGCAGCGTGCCGCCTTCACTACCGGCACCGGAATCGAGTTCGGTGACCGAGGCCGGGATGTTCGCGACCGCCCAGTGCCAGAATCCCGAGGCGGTCGGTGCGTCCGGGTCGTACACGGTGACCGCGAAGCTGCGGGTGCCCTCCGGGAACCCGGACCAGGACAACTGCGGCGAGATGTCCTTGCCACCGGCGCCGAACACGCCGGAGACCTGGTCGTTGTGCACCGGCTGGCCGTCGGTGATGTCGGCCGAGGTGACCGTGAAGGACGGCACCTCCGGGAGCGCGTCGTAGGGGTTGTAGCTCATCTGTGCTCCATCGGTTGACGGGTCGGTCGGGCTGTCGTGATCAGCTGTTCAGCAGGAAGTGTTCCATCACCCGGGTGCCGAACTCGAGCGAGGTCACCGGCACCCGCTCGTCGACTCCGTGGAACAGGGCGGTGAAGTCCAACTCCGGCGGCAGCTGCAGCGGTGCGAAACCGAAGCAGCGAATCCCCAAGCGGGCGAACGCCTTCGCATCGGTTCCGCCGGAGAGCATATAGGGGACCGTCCGCCCGTCGGGGTCGTGGGCGAGTACGGCGGCGTTCATCGCGTCGACGAGGTCGCCGTCGAAGGTGGTCTCGTAGGAATCCAGCTTGGTGATCCATTCCCGTTCGACATCGGGGCCGATGAGGGCATCGACCTCGCGTTCGAACTCCGCCTGCCGGCCGGGCACGATCCGGCAGTCCACCACGGCCTCCGCGGTCTGCGGGATGACATTGGCTTTGTAACCGGCCTGCAGCATCGTGGGATTGGCGGTATCGCGGAGGGTGGCACCGATGATCCGCGAGATCGTGCCCAGTTTGGCCAGCTGACCCTCGATATCGGGACCGTCCGGATCGAACTGCAGGCCGCTCTCCTCGGTGACGGCGGCCAGGAACTCGGCCACCGAATCGGACAGCACCAGGGGAAAGGTGTGCCGCCCCAGCCGCGCTACCGCCTCCGCGAGAATGGTCACGGCATTGTCCTCGTGCAGGAAGGAGCCGTGCCCGGCGCGGGCCTTGGCACGCAACCGCATCCAGCCCAGCCCCTTCTCCGCCGTTTCGACCAGGTAGAGGCGGCGTTCACCGCCGTCGGGCCGCGGCACCGTCAGCGAGAAGCCGCCCACCTCCCCGACCGCCTCGGTGACACCGTCGAACAGGTCGGGCCGGTTGTCCACCAGCCAGTGCGAGCCCCATTTGCCGCCGTTCTCCTCGTCGGCGAGGAAGGCGAAGACCAGATCGCGGGGCGGCACGATGCCCTCGGCCTTGAACTGCCGGGCGACGGCCAGGGTCATGCCGACCATGTCCTTCATGTCCACGGCGCCACGCCCCCAGACGTAGCCGTCGCGCACCGCACCGGAGAACGGATGCACACTCCAGTCGGCGGCCTCGGCCGGGACCACATCCAGGTGCCCGTGGATCATCAGGGCTCCACGGCTGCGGTCGGCCCCCGGCAGGCGGGCGAAGACGTTACCCCGGCCGTCCATCCCGGATTCGACGTACTCGGTGTGGTACCCGACTTCCTGCAGCTGGTCGGCTACCCATTGCGCACATTCGCGCTCACCGCAGGTGGTCGCCGGATCACCGGTATTGGACGTGTCGAACCGGATCAGTCTGCTGACCAGATCCACCACCTCGTCCACCGCACGTGACCGAGTATTCGAAGTTCCCGCACCGGATGTCGTCACGGTCTCTTTCCTACCACTCGCGGTGGTCCCGGTCCCACGGCCGACATGCGGCGGCTTGTCGACGCCTGCCGCTGCGCCGGTCGGGTACCGGAGGTCGGCGACCGGGTCACGAACCCGGCAGCAAATGTTGCCCATCGAATGCTATGTGCGGCACGGCGTGCGTCATCGCACCGTGTGCAGCACCGGTTCCGGTGTCGATTGTGTCGGAAAACAGCCGGACAACAGAGCTGACTCGCCGGAGAATCCGGCCGCAGTCCGACTCGCCACACCGCGAAATCCCAGATAACTGAGCAGTGGCGGGCTACTACTGAGAAGGACTCTCCACCTTCGAGGAGGCACGGTATGCACCTGTCGACCCGGCGGAAGGCCTCGATGGTCGTGGCGATGCTGGTCGCCTGCATCGCGGCGAGCAGCGGTTCGGCCGGATCCGCTCCCCCACCACCGCCGGCGCCGGTCGCAGATTCCGTCCCCGCCGCCCACTCGTTGCGGGTCGACTACGGCACGGATCCGGATCAGTACGGGCTGTTGCACCTCCCGGCCGCACCGGCACCGCATCCTGTGGTCGTGCTGGTGCACGGCGGCGGCTGGCGGCAGGCGCACGATCTGCACGAACTCGAGCCGATCGCCGAATCCCTCACCGCACGGGGTGTGGCGGTATGGAATATCGAATACCGGCGCGTCGGCGGCGCCGGCGGCTGGCCGGCCACACCCGAGGACGTGGCCGCCGCCACCGACGCCCTCGCCGGCGCCGTCCAGGCCGCTGCCGATGATCGCCTGGACCTGAACCGGGTACACATCGCCGGCCACTCCGCCGGTGGCCAGCTGGCGGCCTGGGCGGCGAGCCGGCACACCCTGCCGCCGGGCACGCCGGGCGCCGCGCCGGTGGTCGCCGTCCGCAGTGCGACGATCATGGCCGGCGTGCTCGACATGGCGCTTGCCGCCTCCGTCGGCGACCACTTCGTACGCGACTTCCTCGGTGGCCTCCCGATGGAACGCCCCGACCGCTACGCCCTCGCCTCCCCCACCGAGCGGCTCCCGATCGACATCCCCGTCACCGCGGTCCACGGCAGCAACGACCACGTCGTCGCCCCCGCCCAGGCGCACCTGTACACCACCGCCGCCACACTCGCCGGCGACCCGGCCACCGTCCGGATCCTGGACGGTGTCGGCCACAACGAATTCCGCGACCCCGCTTCCCCCGCCTGGCAGGCCACCCAGCAGATCATCCTCGACCACATCGCGGACGAACGCTGACCCTGCCGCAGTGCAACCGGGTCGGTCGGTGTCGGATACGACCGACCGCCGAGGGCCTGTCGCGACGCCGACAGTCCGTACCACGTTCGGCCCACCGGAGTCAGTCGTCGACGTCGACGCCGTAGCCGCGAGCCAGTTGGGCAAGCCCGGTCTCGTAACCCTGGCCGACGGCACGGATCCGCCAGGTATCGCCACGGAGATACATCTCCGCCAGCAGCATGGTGCGTTCTGCGGTAGCCGCGTCGAGCGTGGCACGCAGTGCGGTAGCGGCCTGCACACCCGGTGCGATCTCGATTTCGATGGCTCCGACGTCACCGAACGTCACTCCGGTTCCGTCGAGTGATGCAGCGAAGACGACCTTCCGGCAGTGCTCCGGCAGGTCGTCGAGAGCTGCTTCGATCGTCTGCTCGTTCGGCCCGTCCAGCGACAGCCGGATGCCGGACGCATCCGGCTGGTTGTAGAACACGAAGTCCGCACTGTCGGCGACCTGCTCACGTTCGTCCACCAGGAAAGCGACGACGTCGATCTCCCACTGTCCGGACTGAACCCAGGACGCACGCATCGCCCATGTCGCGCCTTCCGCCGTTTCGGGCAGGTCGACCACTTGGCCACGGGACAGCACGGTCGGATCGTCCGCGGGGATCGCATCGCCGCCGGGGACATCGGGGGCGGCGCTCCGGGCCTGGTCCAGCAGCTCCGGTCCGTGGATCGGCAGCCCGAGATCTCGTGCCTTGGCGACGCGGCGATCGTCGAGCGCCTCCGGGAACACAAGCAGGTCGCTCACCCGTGCCGACATGTTGATCGCAGCAGACCCGCCGAGGGCGGCGACCCGCTCGCGGGCACCGGCGGCTCGGTCGTGGTCGGTCGAGATCACCAGCACGCGACGCCCGGACAAGGGGCCCTGCAGTTGCTGACGCCGAGTACGCCGTACAGCCGCGGCTCCGGTCTTCGGAGCCCCGGACCGGACGGACTGCAACAGGGTGAGATAGCGCTGATGGCCCACGAGCGGCGTTCCGTACTCGGCGGCGTTGCGGGCCTTGTTGCTGCCGGAACCCGGGTCGTCGGTGACGAGCAGGCTGGTGCGCCGGCTGACCGAGCCGGTCACTTCCAGGCCCGCCGCCTCGGTACGGGCAGTCAGGTCGGCGCGGTCGTACCGGGATTCGCCGGTGAACGCGACCTTCATTCCCTGAACGAGAACACCATCCGCGGCGAGGCGCCCGGGATACACGAACGGACACGGCGATTTGTGGGTACGGCGGGCCGTCGGCCACCGGTTGCCGCGCCTGTTGTCGTCTTTCGGCGGGCACGCCAACAACGGTGGTGCGATACCCAGGCGGGCTGCATCCGCGACCAAGGCCGGCAGGACTCGGGCCAGCACGCGCGTGTCGTCCAGCGCATCGTGGGCGCGTACCGATTCCACGCCGTAGTGCCGGGCCAGAGTGGCCAGGCGGCAGTCCGGTGTCGGCGGTGCGACGCGGCGCGCCAACGCCAGTGTGCACATCCGCTGTGGAACCGGTAGAACGCCGCCATGGCGGTCGAACTCGCGGGCCAGGAACCCGTAGTCGAATCGCGCGTTGTGCGCGACCATCACCTGTCCGTCCAGCAGATCTGCCAGTTCTGCTCGGACATCTTCGAACCGCGGAGCGCCGCGAAGCCGGTCGGCGGTCAGGCCGTGGATGTGGACCGGACCGGGATCGCATCCGGGGTCGACCAAGGTGTGGAACTCACGTTCCACGTGCCCCGCGACGTCCAGGCGGAGTGCCGCGACGGACACGACACGATCGGTCGCGGCCTGTAGTCCCGTCGTCTCCACATCCACCACGGTGAACGCCCCGAAACCGATCCCATGGACTTCGTCGTCGACAGTTGGAGTGCTGTGCATGGTGATGCCATCGCTGAAATTGCCGATAGCGTTGCACGCGTGCCGAACTCGGGCGAAAAGTCGGGTTCTCGATGCTGTCCGACGGTCCGTGCCCCGGGGCGTATCAACGCCGGCTGCTGATCCGGGTGATCGTCGGTGGCATGTTCCGCAGGACCGGGGCGCGGTCGAACAGCGGCTTCAGGCGCGCCAGGGGGCCGCGTGGTGGGCCGTAGTGGCAGACCTGGACCGAGGCGATCCGGGGACTCCAGCTGTGGGTCGCCTTCGGCAGATCGTCGAAGGTGGCACCCCACGGCATCGGGGGCGCGGTGTAGTGGTCGGTTTTGCGGAAACCGGCGAGCGTCTTGCGGGAGAACCAGGGCGGGATCGCGTCGAACATCAGCTCGACCTCGTCGAATCGGTCGAATACGGCGGCCACCAGGGTGCGGACCTGTTCGGCGGCGAAGTACATGAACAGGCCCTGCGCGGTGACGAAGACCGGGCCGGCCGGGATTTCGTCCAGCCAGGCCGGGTCCAGGGCACTGCAGGCGAGGTGGCGGCACCGGCCGGTGGCGGGCAGCAGCCGGTCCCGGACCGCGATGGATTCGGGCACGTCGACACACACCCACTGCACGGTGCCGTTGTCGCAGCGCTGGAATTGGGTCTCCAGTCCGGCGCCGAGTTCCACGACGGTGCCCTGAGCATGATCGGCCAGCCACGGCCGCAGCGCATCGTCGAACAGCCGTGATCGCATGGCGTGGGTCCCGTCGGGTGGGCCGAAGCTGCGTTCGTAGTCGTAGTCGATCGCCTCGTAGAGGCGGATCGCGGCCGGGTCGTGCAGGATCGCGTCGGGGCGTTTCGCCTCGGTGGCGCGATTGTGCAGGGTCCACAGCATGGTTTCGGGGACGTCTGTCAGATGCACCGACTCGGCCATGCGGTAAGGCTACCCTGATAACGCGGTCGGGTGGCTGTTACGTCGAGCACCCACGACCTCCGGCCCGCGGGGGCGCGCCGGTGCGAATCGCGAGGTGCCGATCTACGGGTGCGGTGCGGGCTCGATCACCGTATCGGGGCCGGGAAACATCAGCGATTCGTGGCCGTCGTCGAACCGCACGAGGTAGGGCGGGTGCCCCTCCGGTCCGTGCACCTCGATGATCCGGCCGTGCTGATCCCCCTGCCCCACCACGTGTCCGTGCACGAGCAGTCGGTCTCCGACATGGGCCATCATGCCCTCATTATCGTCGGCCCGTCCGGTCCGCGACAAGACATCGACCCGACACCCGCCGGTCCACTCACCGTCCGGGGGCCAGTACCGCCGCGGCATGTGCGGCCATCGCCCGGCCGGCCGAATGCAGTGGCTCCGCCGAGCGCAGGGTGCGCCCCAGGATGAATGCGCCCTCCAGGGCGCAGAGCACGGCCGTGAACAGGTCGGCGCGGTGCTGCTCGGGCACTCCCCGGCGGGCGAGGTAGTCGCTGCCCTGCCGGATCCAGTCGGCGATCACCTCGGCGGCCACCTCGCGCAGGGCGGGCTCGCTGTCGGCGATCTCACCGGCCACGGTGCCGACCGGGCACATGTTCATCCAGCCGGTCTGCTCCAGGGTTTCGGCCGCCTCGGCGAACGCGGCGGCAATCGCTGTCGGCAGGTCCTGGTGCGGATCCATCAGCAACGGCAGCAGCTGGATGTAGGCCGCCCCGCTCCGGCGTAGTGCCTCGGCCGCCAGTTGCGGCTTCCCGCCGGGAAAGTGGTGGTAGAGCGAGCCCATCGGGGCGTCGGCGGCCACGGTGATCTCTTTGACGGTGACGGCGCTGTACCCGCGGGTGCGCATCAGCTCGGCGACCGCGGTCACCAGGCGGTCGCGGGTGGGTGTTGACAGTCGGTCGGCCACCACTCGATACTAGAGCAAACGCACTAGAGCAAACGCTCTAACGGAGGGATGGTGCCGTGCCGACCGTCGAATTGCCCGCCGGGCGCATCCACTACGCCGAACGCGGACACGGGCCGGCAGTGGTGCTGCTGCACGGCCTGTTCATGAACCACACCGTCTGGGATCGGGTGCTGGACCGGCTACCCGACGGCTTTCACTACGTGCTGCCCGATCTGCCGCTCGGTTCCCACCCCGAACCGATGCGGCCGGGCACCGACCTGAGCCTGGCGGGCCTGAACCGGCTCGTTGCCGACTTCCTGACGGCCCTGGATCTGGAGAATGTGACACTGGTGCATTCCGATTGGGGTGGCGCCCTGTTTCTCACCTCGTACGGTCTGGACGAGCGCATCGCCCGGCTGATCGTGCTGCCGAGCGAAGCGTTCGACAATTTCCCACCGGGCCTGCCCGGCCGGATGGCGAAACTCGCGACCCGGCTGCCGGGCGGTATCGCCCTCGCTCTGCGCCAGCTGCGCATCGGATGGCTGCGCCGCACGCCGTTGCTGTTCGGCTGGATGGCCCGCCGTCCGCTCCCGGGCGATCTGGTCCGCGGCTGGACCGAACCCGGACTGCGCGACCCTGCGATCCGTGCCGACGTGCGCGCCTACGGTCGATCCCGATTCGATGCCGGCGAGTTGATCGCGCGCACCGAGCGGCTCGCCGACTTCCCCGGCCCCGCCCTGATCCTGTGGTCCTCGGACGGCAAGGTGATGCCGCGGGCACATGGACGCCGACTTGCCGATCTGCTCCCGGCCGGGCGGCTGGTGGAGATCGACGACGCGTATGTGCTGTCGATGCTGGACCGGCCCGACGCCGTCGCGGCCGCGATGACACGGTTCCTCACCGGACACCACGCCTGTGAATCATCTTCGCGCCACGGGTGACGCGGTCGGACAGCGCATTTCGAACGTGGCTGCGATCTGCCCGGTACCCTCGCGAGGGTATACCGCACGCCGAACCGAGGGGGAACGATGGGTGAGGACGCCGTATCGCCGGCCGACCGGGCCATGCTGGCACTGTCCGAGCCGGCCGCACGAATCGACCCGTACCCCGTCTACGAACAGTTGCGTGCCGCGGGTCCGGCTGTTCCCGCCTCCGACGGCACGATGCTGGTCACCGGTTATCACCAGGTTTCGGCGCTGGCCCGGGACAACCGGCTGCGGAAGCGACCGGAGAAATCCCTTGCCGCGGCCGGCCACCAGCGGTGGCGGGAACGCCCGAGCCTGCGGTTGATCTTCGGCAGCATGCTGGTCGCCAATCCGCCCCGGCACACCCGGTTGCGCCGTCCGGTTGCGGGTGCCTTCAACAGTCGCCGGGTGGCGCAGCTGAAACCGGCGATCGAACGGATCGTCGACCGGCTGCTCGACGAGATGGCGGCAGCAGGCGACACCGACTTCGTCGATGCGTTCGCCTTCCCGCTCCCGGTGACCGTCATCGGTGAACTGCTCGGCATCCCCGAACCGGACCGTAAACAGTTCCAGCCGCTGGTCCGGGACTGGACGATGGTGCTGGACCGGCTGGACGAAAACCACCGTCTCCGCGGCCGACGCGGCCGCGGAGACGATCACCGCCTACCTCGCCGATCTGCTCGAGCGGCGGCGCCGGGATCCACGCACCGACCTGCTGTCCGCGCTGGCCACCGGGGACGACGAACTGACCGACGACGAACTGGTCACCACAGCTGCGCTGCTGTTCGCCGCCGGCTTCGAAACCACCACCGGCCTGCTGTCGAACGGCCTCGTCGCACTGCTCGATCACCCCGAACAGGCGGACCGCCTCCGGGATCGGCCTGAGCTCGCCCGATCCGCCGTCGAGGAACTGCTGCGCTTCGACTCCCCTGTCCAGATCCTCACCTCCCGTACCGCACCAGAAGCGATGGAGGTCGCCGGCCTGCGGCTCGCCGCCGACCAACGGGTGATCATGCTGTTGGGCGCCGCCAACCGCGACCCCGAGGCGTTCACCGACCCCGACCATCTGAATCTCGACCGCAACGAAGCCGCCCCGCTGTCGTTCGGCGGCGGAATCCACTACTGCCTCGGCGCCGCCCTGGCCCGCCTCGAAGCCCAAGTCGCCTTCCCGGCACTGCTGCGCCGATTCCCCGACCTCACCCGAACGGCACCACCGACACCCCGCGACGGCCTCGCCCTACACGGCCTGGCCTCCCTCCCGGTCGTGATCGAACCCGCCGCCCCGCGACCGGCCTAACCGCGCAAGCGCCGGACGTACAGCGTCTGCTCGGCTCGGGCGACCACCGTGCCGTCCGCAGCACGGATCTCGGTGGCATGTTCGGTGATCGACTTCTGCCCGGCGTCCGCGACCGCGCGGATGGCAGCGGCCCGTTCTCGCGGCAGTTCCAGCACGGCGCCGAGGGCACCTCGTCCCGGAGCGAGGAACTCGATACTCGCGGTGGTGTTCCACACCCGGTACCCGGGTCCCAGCTGCCCCATCGCCATGATCCCGAAGAACGGGTCGGTCATCGACGACAGCGTGCCACCGAACGCGGCTCGGTTCGGATTGCTGTTCCACCAACGGACTCGATGCACCACCCGCACCGACGTCCAGTCCGCCGCGATATGCCGTACGCGCACCCCGGCGAAGAGGTAGGGCGGAAACACGTTGAACAGGTATCGGTAGCCGCGAGGTGACCTGCCCGGAGAGGTGATCGCACGCGGTGGCCGGTCGTCCGTGGTCCGTTTCGGTGCGGGAACAATTTCGTCGTTCAACCTGCGAATCCTCCTGTGCGGCACCAGCCCGGCCGACATTACCCGTGCCGGTCGAAGCGAGCCGCTCGCGGATACCTCCGACGGGGTTCCGGCGGGAGGCGGTGGCGGCGGATGCGCTGCTGCTGTGCAGCGTCTGCTTTCCCGGGCCAGGGGCCGGCCGGGCAGCGGCGGTTCCCGGGCGATCGCGCTCGGCCTGATCGATCCCCCCGCTGACCCGCCGGCCGGTGCGAGGAGGGTATGACCGGCTGGTCACTACAGCTCGAGCACCTGGTCGACGGGCAGACGCGGGGCCACCGGCGCATCGTCACCGGGACCGCCGGGCGCGGTACCGACTCGGACGACGACCTGCGGCACCGCCGGGTACCCGAGCAGCCCGGCGAGGAGGGTCCGGCAGCTGGGCAGTTCGGTGATGTGGGTGAGCGGGCAGGTGGCGAGTCCGGCCGCGGTCCACGCGAGCAGCGCCTCCGACAGCGCTTCCCCGGTGCGCAACCAGTCGAGCACGGTGTCGCCGACGCTGGACAGGGCGTACAGCTGCGCCCGGTCGGTGAGATCCCCCCGCTGCGGTGCGTGCGTGACGGCCGGGAAGTCCCGGGCGACCGATACCCGCGCGCTCTCCGATTCCGAGACCAGCGCCGCGCGGGGCACACCCGAGGCCGGCCGGTCGTGGCCGGTCCACCAGTGCAGTTCGGTCTGATACTCCATGTCGTACCGGCGCAGCGCGGTGGCCCGCTCGGAGGCGGCGGCCAGGCGCGGCGCGGTCTCGGCGGGCAGCAGATCGATCCCGATCCCGGCGGGAGCCACGGCGGCCCGTAGCGCCTCGAGTACTCCGGGGGTGGCCGGCGGCGCGAGCATCGGCAGCCGATCGGTGCGCCGATGTTCGATCGCGTCCGCATACCGCAGCAACCGGTTCGGCGGGTCCGGCCAGGGCCGGAAGCTCAGTTCCGCCAGCAGGTCGGCGTGCTGCCGGTCCGGTAGCCGGGTGATGTCGGCACGCCACCGGCGCGCCGCGAAGGCCACGTACAGGTGATGGATCAGCGTGCCGCAGCTGACCACCAGTTGCCGGCCGGTCGGGTCGGTGGTCGGCAGTTCCCGGCGATCGTCCCGGCGGACCTGCATCCGCTGCCCGTCGAACACCAGCCGCCACGGCTGGGTGTTGTGGATCGAGGGCGCCCGCGTCGCCTGCCCTACTGCCGACCGGACGAGTGGGCGGGCCGGGCCGTCGCTGTCGAAGCTGCTCATGGCTCCGAGTGTGGATTCCGCGGTGACCCCGCGATACGTCCGGACGTCGCAGGCGTTCGGGCCGAAGGTCCCGTCACACCCGGGTGAGCAGCGCCTCGGTAGCGAGATGGGCGGGCGCCTGCAGTATCGTCGCGGTGGTGCCGGATTCCACGATGCGGCCGCCGTCGAGCACCATCAGGTAGGGGCAGTACTCGGCAACGAGATCCATATCGTGGGTGATGAACACGATGGCGGTGCCCTGTTCGGCGCGGATCCGCGCCAGCAGGTGCATGATCGTGGCGGCGGTGGCCCGGTCGAGGGCCGAGGTGATCTCGTCGCAGACGAGAACGGCAGGTTCGGCTGCCAGGGCTCGCGCCAGTGCAACCCGCTGCCGCTGTCCGCCGGACAGTTCCCCGGGACGTTTCCCGGCCGTCTCCGGTGCGAGCTCCACCGCGGTCAGCAGCGCAGCCGTCCGGGCGGGCACCTCGCGAGGAGGAACACGGCCGATCCGCCGCAACGGGCGTCCCAGCGTCCGGGCCACTGTGTGCCGGGGGTTGAGTGCCGATGCCGGGTTCTGGGTCACCAGCTGGATATCGGTGCAGTCGCGCCGGCGACGCCGCCGGGCGAGGTCCACGGCCACCCCCGCCACATCCAGTGTGCCCCCGGCCGGATGCAATCCGGCGAGGATTCGCGCGAGAGTCGTCTTCCCGGCTCCCGATTCGCCGGCGACGGCGACGATCGCACCCGAGCGGACGGTGAGGTCGACCCCGGCCAGCACCGGTCGGTCGCCTATCGACGCTTCGACAGCACGCGCCTGCAACGCGATGCGACCGGCCGGAGGCGGTGCGGCGTCGGTTGCCGCACGATCCGGTCCCGACGCAGGGCCGGTTTCAGTGGCGATTCGGGGTATCAGAGGGCGAAGGCTGTGCCGAACGTCCAGAACTCGCTTCCGCGGCCGGTCCGGTGGTCCTGCCGGACCCGCGCCGCCGCCGGCCATGCTGTTGTTGTCGAGCGAGGCAACCCCGGGTGCGCTGCCTGCCTCGGCACCGGTCGGCGGATGCGGCGGCAACTCGATGAGGTCGTCGGCGACCGCCCGGACGGTGGCGATATCGTGCCCGGACAGCAGAACCGCGCACTGTCGACGGTCGGCGATCTCGGCGAGCAACTCGGCGATACCGGACCGGAGGCTGCCGTGCAGTCCCGCCAACGGCTCGTCCAGCACGAGAACCCCGGTGTGCCGCACCAATGCTCGTGCCAGCGCGACTCTGCGTTGCTGGCCGCCCGAAAGTTCGCCGGGACGCCGGCGCAGGTATTCCGGTCCCAGACCGACCAGGTCCAGGGTGGCCACCAGCTCCGGCTCGGTGGGGTCCGGGGCCACCTCGGAAAGCACTGTCCGTACCCGCATCATGGGGTTCAGCGCCGCCCCGGGATCCTGGCCGACGAAGGCGATTTCGGACCGGCGCAAGGTCCGCAACCGCGCCGCCGGCAAGGCGAAGACATCGCGACCCGCCACGGTCACCGAACCGGTAGAACTCGTACCGGGTGGCAGGTGGCCGAGCAGGGCGCGCATCACGGTGGTCTTGCCGGAGCCGGACGCCCCGATCAGTCCGGTGACGCGGCCCGGACGCAGCTCGAAATCGACCGGTCCGGCCAGCACCCGGCCGGATCCGGCCACGACGACCAGGTTTCGTACCTGCACACTCACCGTGGCTCCTCTCGGCCGAACTCGGTCACCGCCACGTTCACGCAGACCGCGACGACCGCGAGGGCGATGCTGGGTGCCAGCACCGACCACGGGTTGAGCAGCACCCCGGATCCGTTCTCCCGCACCATCACCGCCCAATCGGTGGTCCCGAGCGGGCCCGGCAACTGCAGGAACGATGCGGTGCCGACCAGGTACAGGCCCACCACGAACCGCAGGCCCAGTTGCGTGGTGAAGACACCGCGCAGATTCGGCAGCACCTCGCACCACACCAGGTACCAGAGGTTCTCGCCACTCGCCCGGGCCGCCTCGACATAGCCGTGCGTCGCCACCTCGCTCGCCGCAGCGGCGAACACCCGCGCGCAGTACGGTGTCCCGAACAGCAGCGCCACCACGATCAGCCCCACCGGCCCGGCTTCCGGCCACGAGGTGAGCACCAGCAGGATCCCGAGTACCGCGGGCAGCAGGATCGCCAGGTCGGCAACCGTCTCGAGGAACCGCCCGATCCGCGGCCGCAGAGCCGCGACCGTCCCCAGCAGGGCCGCCGACAGGGTGACCGCGACCGCGATCACCGTCGCCGACATCAGCAGGCCCCAGCCACCGGCCAGTACCCGGCTGCCGACGTCGCGGCCCAGCCGGTCGGTGCCGAGCCAGTGGTCGGCATCTGGCGTGGCGAACGGGATCCCGACGGGTTCCTCGACCGGGAACGGGGCCAGGGCGGGACCGGCCGCGGCGAGCGCCACCACCAGCAGGGCGGGCGCGACCACCCACCAGCGGCGCCACCGCATGCCGGGCATTCTCGCGGTCATCGGCCCTGCACCGCCCAGCTGCGGATCCCGTCGGCAACGGCGAGCAGGACCATGATCACCGCGCCGGTGCAGGCGACGACCGCGGCGATCACTGCGGTGTCGCGGTCGGCCACCGAGCCGGCCAGCAGGGCCCCGAGGCCCGGGTAGTTGAAGATCGTCTCCACCACCAGCGCACCGCCGAGCACCATACCGACCGAGGTGGCGAATCCGGCCACGATCGTCGGCAATGCGAACGGCAGGATATGCCGGAGCAGGAGACGCGTTCCGGACAGTCCGTCCAGTTCGGCGGCAGCCACATGTGGTGCGCGACCCGCATCGGACAGCGCCGACCAGACGACCCGGGTGTTCCAGCCGATCTGCGGAATCGCCAGGGCCAGGACCGGAAGCACCAGCATGTCGGCGCGGACCGGGAACCCGGAGGCTCCGGTCAGGGTGACGGCGGGCAGCCAGCCCAGCAGCAAGGCGAACAGGGTGATCAACCCGGTCGCGACAACGAACTCGGGTATCGCCGTGGCCGCGGTGGTGACCGGCTGCAGGATCCGGGCCGGCGGCCCACCGGGCCGCATCGCCCACCAGCCGCCCAGGACGACCGAGGTGAGCACCGTCAGCAGTACCGCAAGCCCGCCCAGCAGCAGCGTGGGTCCCACGGTGCCGGACAGCAGATCGCCGACCGGCTGACCGCGTGCCGTCCGGCCGAAATCGCCGGACAGCACCTCCCCGATCCAGGTGCCGAACCGGAGCAGCACCGGCCGGTCCAGTCCGAGTTCCCGTTCCTTCGCCGCGATCTGTTCCGGCCCGGCCGACCGGCCCAGCGCCGCCCGGGCCGCATTGCCGGGTAACAGGTCGACGGCGACGAACACCACGGCCAGCAGCGCGAACAGCAGGGCGATGCGGCGGACCAGCATCCGCAGGAAGCCACTCACCCCGCCAGCCAGGCCCGTTCCAGCTGGACGCGGGCGAAGCCACCGAGTTCCGGCAGGTCCCGCAGCCGTGTGGTGGCGACATCGATCCCGTCGGCCATCCCCCACACCAGGTAGCCGCCCCGTTCGTACTCGATGCGCTGCAACTCCCGGCCGGCCGCGGCCCGTTCGGCCGGATCCGCCGCGCCCAGGGCCCGGGCGGTGGCCGCATCGAATTCGGCGTCGTCGAAGGCGGTTTCGTTGCGATCGGATCCGCTCGACATCAGATTGTTGGCGTAGAACAGTGTGGAATCGTTGGTTCCCCAGGAGACGGTGTAGCAGGAGGCCTGCAGCCAGGTCTCGTCGTAGAACGTGCCCGAATCCTGCTCGACCACCTCGAATCGGACGCCGATCTCGGCAACCTGGCCGGCGATCAGCCGGGCGGACTCCACTTCACCGGGCGCCTCGGCCTTGGTGGCCAGCCGGTAGCTGCGGCCGGTATCGAATCCGGCCTCGCGCAGCAGTTTCCGGGCGCGGTCCCGATCGCGGGTACGTTGCGGCAGGCTCGTATCGTAGGCCGGGTCCGCGGTGCCCAGGACGTCGTTGGCGACGCTGCCGTACCCGGAGTGCACCTGGTCCACCAGTTCCTGCCGGTCCACCCCGAGCCGGATCGCGGTGCGGACCCGCGGGTCGGCGAACGGGCCGTCGGAGGTCCGCATCGCCAGGCCCAGCATGGTGTCGTCCGGCCGCCGGATCACCTGCAGATCGTCGCGCCCCGCCGCACTGCGCCCGGCGATCGCCCCCACATCGGAGGCCAGATCGATCTGCCCGCTGAGCACTGCGTTGCTCAAGGCGGTGGTGCTTTCGAACATGGTGACCTCGATGGCCTCCAGCAGCGGCGGGCCGCCGAACCACTGCTCGTTGCGGATCAGCCGCGCATCGCCGTTGCGGTAGGATTCCAGCCGGAACGGGCCGGTGCCGTTACCGGCAGCGAAATCGGTTGTCCCCTCCGGCACCGTGAAGGTCATCAGGCGGACCAGCAGTGGCAGTTGCGAATTCGGTTCGTCGGTGGTGAGCACCACCCGGCCGGGCCCGTCGGTGGCGACGGCCTCCGCCGGGACCGGCATCTTGGAGGGCCCGCCTACGTCACGCAGCCGCCGCAGCGACCAGGCGACATCGTCCGCCGTGACCGGCCGGCCGTCGTGGAACTGTGCCCCGTCGGCCAGGGTGAACGTCCAGCTCCGCCGGTCGGCGGACGGCTCCCAGGACTGTGCCAGCCGGGGAACGACATTCGGATCCCCGCCCGGCACGGTCAGGGCGTCGTGGATCAGCGCGGTGATCAGGAAGTCGCTGGCATTGCTGAGGTTCGCGTGCGGGTCGCGTTCGGTTCGCGACGGTGTTCCGAGAGCGCCGACCCGGAGCGTGCCACCCGGCCGCGCCGGGCCGCCGAGGTCCGGACCGTTGCTGCAGGCCGCGACGAGTAGTAGCGACCCCACGCCGATTCCGGACCGGAACAGCTGTCGGCGGCTCATTTCCATGGTGCGCTCCTCATCCTGCCGGTCCCCACGTGTGTGCGAACCCCCGACCATCCAGACTAGGGCAGCCTAGCCTTATTCAATGGGGATCGGCTCGCGGAGCCGTGAGACTCTCCCACACCGGCCCGGCAACCCGCCTGCTACGTTCGACGCCGTTCGAACTGGTTGTGGAGGATGTGTCGTGGTTGGTGTCGAGAAGTCGCACGGCGTGCGGGGTGCGTTCTCCGCCCGGGATCTGGCCCAGATCGCGGTGTTCGCGGCGCTGATCGCCGCGCTCGGCCTGCCCGGCGCCATCACGGTCGGTTTCAGCGGTGTACCGATCACGGTGCAGACCCTGGGCGTCGTTCTCGCCGGCGCGGTGCTGGGCGCCCGGAAGGGCGTGGCCGCGGTCGCGGTATTCATTACGCTGACGATGATCGGACTGCCGCTGCTGTCGGGCGGACGCACCGGTCTCACCGCACTCGCCGGGCCCACAGCCGGCTATTTGATCGGCTGGCTGCCCGCGACACTGGTCATCGGCATGCTCACCGCCCGAATTCTGCCCAGGTACCCGCTGGTTCCGGCGCTGCTGATCAACGCACTCGGCGGGCTCGTGATCATC
Source organism: Nocardia sp. KT25-26 (assembly GCF_056627695.1). Taxonomy (NCBI): domain Bacteria; kingdom Bacillati; phylum Actinomycetota; class Actinomycetes; order Mycobacteriales; family Nocardiaceae; genus Nocardia; species Nocardia sp. KT25-26. The sequence continues at coordinate 3,346,851 of NZ_CM152813.1, forward strand.
TACTCCTGCGGCGTCCTGGGCCTGCTGGTGCGCACCGACCTCGGGGTATGGGCAGCGGTCAGCACGAACTTCGCGTTCGTGCCCGGCGATCTGCTGAAGGTCGTGGTCGCGACGGTGGTCGCCAAGGGTGTGCACCGCGCCTATCCGGGGTTGATTCGTGAGTGAGATCGTCTTCGACGCGGTCCGGCACTCATTCGGGCAGCGGCAAGTCCTGACCGGCATCGACCTCGTACTGCGGGAACGCCGGATCGGTATCGTCGGCGGCAACGGCTCCGGGAAATCGACGCTCGCGCGCATGATCAACGGGCTGTCGGTCCCGGACTCGGGCACGGTGACGGTCGATGGTCTCGATGTGGCGCGCAAGGGTGCCCGGGTGCGACGCAAGGTCGGCTTCGTCTTCACCGACCCGGACACCCAGATCGTGATGCCCACCGTCGCCGAGGACCTCGCATTCTCGCTGCGCCGCACCGGCCTGGCCAAACCGGAGATCACTGCCCGGGTCGAGGAGATGCTGCAACGTTTCGGGCTCGACGGGCACGCCGACCATCCGGCGCATCTGCTCTCCGGCGGGCAGAAGCAGCTGCTTGCTCTGGGTGCGGTGTTGATCCGCCGCCCCGAGGTGATCGTCGCCGACGAACCGACCACCCTGCTGGACCTGCGCAACGCCCGAATGGTCGGCGAGGCCCTGGCCGCGATGGACCAGCAGGTGATCGTGGTGACCCATCAACTCGGCCTGCTGGACGACTTCGACCGGGTCGTCGTGCTGGACGACGGCGCGGTCGTCTTCGACGGCGGCCCGGCGGAGGCCATCGCGGCCTACCGGCGCCTGGCCGGATGATCGGGCTGTACCGCCCGGGCAACTCCGCCGTCCACCGGTTGCCCCCCGGGCCGAAGTTGCTGCTGCTCGTCGCCGGAATCGTCGCCGTGACGATGGCCGGCACTCCCCTGCGCATCGCCGGCGCCGGCGCAGCGGTGACCGGCCTGTTCGCCCTGGCCGTGATTCCGTGGCGGGTGGTCCTCGCGCAGCTTCGGCCGGTGGCCCCGATGGTGCTGGTCATCGGCGCGTTCCAACTGCTCATCACCACCCCGGCCCGGGCCTTCGTGGTGTGCGGTGCGCTGCTGATATCGGTGGCGCTGGCAGCATTGGTCACCCTCACCACCCGGGTAGTCGACCTCCTGGACGTCCTGACCCGCGTCCTCACCCCACTGCGACGGCTCGGCGTCGACCCGGAACGCGTGGCCCTGCTGCTGGCCCTGACCATCCGCTGCATCCCGCTGATCACCGGCATCGTGCGCGAGGTCGCCGAGGCCCGCCGCGCCCGCGGCCTGTCCTGGTCCCTCACCGCCCTCGTCACCCCGGTCCTGGTCCGCACCCTGCGCACCGCCGACGCCCTCGGCGACGCCCTGGCCGCCCGCGGCTTCGACGACCCGGCGCCGACCGACGAGTCGGCCTAGCAGACCTGGCCACCACCACCCGACAGTGCAATGACCAGGCCGTATCCGACCATCACGGTAAGTATCCCGGCGCAGCTCAGGACCGACCAGGGTCCCCCTCGGGTGAACGCGTAACCGCCCACGAAGATCGCTGGACCGAGGAATATCGAGACCACGATATAGCTCGCGGCCAGCATTACCGGCCCCTGAGCACTCCGGCGATCGCCGGCTCGTCGCCGTGTCTCACCGCCATGCGCACACTCCCTTGTCGGCCGCGGGGCTACTGCCTGGAGAGCGTATCGAAGCGACGCGCGAGCATTCGTCGCCGAATCACCCCCGGGCGAAAGTGGCCCAGGCGCGGACGGCGATCCGACCGTCCGGCGCGGTACCGGTCAGCGTGATGTCGATGCACCGCTCACCGTCCTGCCGGTACTCCTGCACGAAGTGCCCGGTGCAGGTGAGGATCTCGCCCGGCCAGAGCGGGCGCAGTGACCGGGTGCGGAACCGCCGCAGTCGGGTGGGGCCCAGCAGGTCGGTGGCGTAGGAGGCCAGGACGGTTGCCGACAGCGGGGTGCCGAGCGGATCGGGTGTGTTCGCCGCATCCGGCTGCCCACGGTGGAAGTCTGCTTCCGTGACCGGTCCCAGTGCCGCCGCCGGGCCGACCGCCACGCGATCGGGGGCCGGTCGCGGTGCGCCGGCGGTCCCGGTCGTGGCCGGGCAGTCGGCACTGCTCGCCCAGGCCTCGGCGACCAGCCGGCCGGTCCGGTCGAAATAGCGGGTTGCCGCGGTCACTGCGGTACCCCGGCGTTCGATCCGTGCCAGGGCGGTCAGCGGGTCTCCGGCCCGGGGTGGGCTGCCGAAGAAGCGGTGGTCGGTCTCGGTGGCCGGACCGGGATCGGTCTGCGACTCCGAATCCGGCAGCCACGCCGGCAGGAAGGTCGCAGGCAGTACCGGGTCGGTCGCCAGGTGGTCCGGGTGCCGGGTGTGTGCCGCCGCGGCGAACTTTCGCACCGCCGCCGGCGCCGGACCGAATTCGACCGGCGTGCCCAGCAGGCCGGTCGCCGCAGTGTTCACCATGGTCACTCCCTGACGTCGTCGGCGATGAGTGGAACGTGTTCGCCCACGGTATGCCGAGGCCGGTCACCGGGCCGGAAACGTGTCCACTGACCGGGACGGCAGCGCCGGTATCTCCGTGACCGGAGTCACCATCGGTGACAGTCACACAACTCCGTTGGGACATGGAGGTTCCGATGCCGGGTCATTCACCGAACGGCCACGCACCGCACGGTGCAGACGAGTACCGCACAATCGAGGCTGCCGCCGCGCCGGCCAGGTTCGCCCGGGGCTGGCACTGCCTCGGGCTGCTGAAGTCCTTCCAGGACGGCAAGCCGCACGAGGTCAAGGCCTTCGGGACCACCCTGGTGGTTTTCCAGTCGGAGACCGACGGCTCGATCAATGTGCTGGACGCCTACTGCCGGCACATGGGTGGCAACCTCGCGCACGGCACGGTCAAGGGCGATTCGATCGCCTGCCCGTTCCACGACTGGCGCTGGGGCGGCAACGGCCGATGCACCGGCATCCCCTACGCGCGCCGGGTCCCGCCGCTGGCCAAGACCCGGGCCTGGCCGACGCTGGAACGCAACGGCCAGCTCTACATCTGGCACGACCCGCAGGGCAAGAAGCCGACCGATGACGTCACCATTCCCGAGATCGAGGGTTACGGCAGCCCGGAATGGACCGACTGGACCTGGAATTCGATGCTGATCGAAGGGTCGCACTGCCGCGAGATCGTCGACAACGTCGTCGATATGGCGCACTTCTTCTACGTGCACTACTCGTTCCCGCGCTATTTCAAGAACGTATTCGAAGGCCACGTCGCCACCCAGTACATGCGGTCCACCCCGCGCGGTGACATCGAAGTGGGGACCAGCTACGACGACCCGAATTCGACGCTGCGTTCGGATGCGTCGTATTTCGGCCCGTCCTACATGATCGATTGGCTGTGGAGCGAGGCCAACGGCATGACCATCGAGACGGTGCTGATCAACTGCCACTACCCGGTCAGCGAGAACTCGTTCGTCCTGCAGTACGGCGCGATGGTCAAGAAGCCCGAGGGCATGTCCGATGCCGACGCCGAGGCGATGGCGGCCCAGTTCGCCCACGGCGTCGAGATCGGTTTCGAACAGGACGTCGAGATCTGGAAGAACAAGGCGCCCATCGACAATCCGCTGCTCTCGGAGGAGGACGGGCCGGTCTACCAGCTGCGCCGCTGGTACAAGCAGTTCTACGTCGACGTCGAAGACGTCACCGAGGACATGACCAAACGCTTCGAATTCGAGATCGACACCGAACGCGCCGTCACCAGCTGGGAAGCCGAAGTCGCCGACAACATCGCCAAGGGCCGCGTCGTCGACACCAGTGCGTGACCACCTCCCCATCCACCCTCGTAGAGAAAGCATCCCCACGATGACCAGTGTTCCCGACAACATCGCGGCGATCGCCGACCGGCTGCGCGAGCAGTCGCCGGAGGCGGACCGGCTCGGGCAGCTGCCCGACGACACCGCCAAGCTGCTGAAGAAGGCCGGCCCGATCAAACTCCTGCAGCCGAAGAAGTACGGCGGTTTCGAGGCGCACCCCCGCGAGTTCGCCGAGACCGTGATGCAGGCCGCCTCGCTGGATCCGGCGACGGGCTGGATCTGCGGCATCGTGGGCGTGCATCCGTGGCAGCTGGCCTTCGCGGACCCGAAGGTGCAGGAAGAGGTGTGGGGCACCGACACCGACACCTGGATCGCCTCGCCGTACGCCCCGACCGGTATCGCCCGCCCGGTCGACGGCGGCTACATCTTCAACGGCCGCTGGCAGTTCAGCTCCGGCACCGACCACTGCGACTGGATCTTCCTCGGCGCCATGCTCGGCGACGCGGACGGCAACATGGCGACCCCGCCGACCATGCTGCACATGATCCTGCCCCGCTCGGACTACGAGATCGTCGAGGACTCCTGGAATGTCGTCGGGCTCAAGGGCACCGGCTCCAAGGACATCATCGTCAAGGATGCGTTCGTGCCCTCCTACCGGGTGATGAACGGCGACCACGTCATCGACGGCACCGCGCAGCGGGAGTACGGCGCGACCGAGACGCTGTACCGGATGCCCTGGTCGACGATGTTCCCGCTGGGCATCAGCTCCGCGGTGGTCGGCATCGCCGAGGGCGCCCTGGCCGCGCATCTGGACTATCAACGCGACCGGGTCGGCGCCCAGGGCACCGCGATCAAGGACGACCCGTATGTGCTGTTCGCGATCGGTGAGGCCGCCGCGGATATCAATGCGGCCCGGCAGGAACTGCTGGCCAATGTCGACCGTATCTGGGACATGGTCGATGCGGGCAAGGAGATCACTTTCGCCGATCGGGCGATGGGCCGGCGCACCCAGGTGCGGGCGGCCTGGCGCGCCGTGATGGCGGTGGACCAGATCTTCGCCCGCTCCGGCGGCAACGCACTGCGGATGGACAAGCCGCTGCAGCGGTTCTGGCGGGATGCGCACGCCGGACTCAACCATGCCATCCACGTGCCGAGCACCGTGTTCCACGCCTCGGCGCTGAGCTCGCTGGACATCGATCCGCCGCAGCATCTGCGCTCGATGATCTGACCTTTTCGGACAAGGATTAGAGAAAGACCATGACTGACATCAAGAGCCTCGGCTACGTCAAGGTTCAGACCACCGATATGGACCGCTGGCGGACGTTCGCCTTCGACGTCCTCGGCTTCGCCGAAGGTTCCGGTCCGGATGAGAACGCCCTCTACCTGCGGATGGACGAGCGTGCCGCCCGCCTGGTGGTGGTGCCCGGCGACACCGACCGGGTGGTGACCATCGGCTGGGAGGTTCGTGATCACGCCGCCCTGCAACGTGTCCAGGAGAAGGTGACGGCGGCCGGGATCGCGGTCAAGCCGCTGTCGGTCGAGGAGGCCGACGCCCGCCGAGTCGAGGAGGTCATCACCTTCGAGGACCCGACCGGAGCCACCCTGGAAGTGTTCCACGGCGCGGTGCTCGACCACAGCCCCGTGGTGACCCCGTTCGGTGCCCGGTTCGTGACCGGCGCGCAGGGCCTGGGCCATGTGGTGCTGCCCGCCATGGATCTGAACGGCGCGTTCGAGTTCTACACCGAGGTGCTCGGCTTCCTGCCCCGCGGCGCGTTCCGGGTGCCGGCCCCGCCGGAGTTCGGTCCGCTGCGGGTCCGCTTCATGGGGGTCAACGAGCGGCATCACAGCCTCGCCCTGTGCCCGGCGCCGCACGGCGGCGCCCCCGGCCTGGTGCACATCATGGTGGAGGTGGACAGCCTCGACGCGGTCGGCCAGGCCCTGGACCGTGTGACGAAGGACGGTTTCTCGGTGTCGTCGACATTGGGCCGGCACACCAACGACAAGATGGTGTCGTTCTACGTCCGCGCCCCCGGCGGCTGGGACATCGAGTTCGGCACCGAGGGCATGCGGGTCGACGAAAAGTACTACACCGCAGAGGAAATCACCGCGGACAGCTACTGGGGTCACGACTGGTCCGGTAGCGAGCCGCTCGCGGCGATGTAGCCACCACCGGCTTCCGGGAAACGACGGCCCCCGGTCCGAGCCCAACGCTCGGACCGGGGGCCGTCGGCGGTTTTCAGACGTAGTGACGGGTTCATGTGACAGCGCACACATGGGTGTGATACAAATAGGCATATACCTAATCGGCATATGGATTAGGTGCTCAGCTCTCAGACCTGCGGAGGTCCCCCATGACAATCCAGGCCGACGCCACCACCCCGAGCGCCGTCATCGACCGCGTCTCCCTCGTCCTCGATGCCTTCGACGGGCCCGGACGACTGACCCTCGCGCAGATCGTCCGGCGCACCGGGCTGCCGCGGTCCTCGGCACACCGCATGCTGGAACGCCTGGTCAAGCTGCGCTGGCTGCGCCGCGACGGCCGCGACTACGAACTCGGCCTGCGCCTGATGGAGCTGGGCTCGCTCGCCGTGCACCAGGACCGCGTGCACCGGGCCGCCGTCCCGTTCCTGCACGAACTGCACCGGGCCACCGGCTACGTCGTGCACCTCGCCGTACTCGACGGACCCGACGTGGTCTACCTGGAGAAGATCGGTGGCCGGCTGGCCGCCGCCGTCCCGACCCGGGTCGGCGGCCGCCACCCTGCGCACTGCACCGCTGTCGGCAAGGCCATCCTCGCCTACAGCGGCGACGATGCCGCCGAGACCTTCGAACCCGGCACCGCCGGAGCCAAGACCCGCTACTCGATCGCCAGCCGCAACCAGCTGCGCAACGAACTGGCCAAGGTCTGCGCCCACGGCATCGCGTTCGAACGCGAAGAATCACTGCCCGGATTCGGCTGCGTCGCCGCGCCCGTCGGCAACATCGGCGAAGCGGTCGCCGCCGTCTCCATCTGCGGCCCGGTCGACCGGATGAGCTTCGACCAGCGCCTCGCCGCCCCCGTCCGAATGACCGCGCTGGGCATCTGGCGCAATGTCGAGGACGGCCAGGTGCGGGTGCACCCGACCCTGCAGCAGGCCCGACCCCTGCAGGCCGCCGGACCCCGGCGGACGCCCGCCGCCCGGCCGGTCACCGAGGCGCAATACGCCTGAACGGTCGTCCCTGCACCACCTCACGTGGCCGTCGGACAGTGCCAGCAGGCACGAGCCATGCGCGTGCCACCCGGCGCCCCGAAAGACCGTGCATCGAAACGCGCGGCCGTGCATCGCCGACAGTGCAAGACTGCACATGTCGATGCACGGCCGCAGCAGTGAAGGCCTTACGACTCCTGCACCTAATCGTCGTACAGGCCCGCTTCCTGGACGCGCTTCTCGATTTCTCGCCAGTGCCCCGGCGTCGGGTGCGGGTACTCGGACCGGTCGTCGTGTTCGGCCTTGCTCAGCATGATTTCGGCGGCGTCGATCTCTTCGATCAGTTCCTGGGCGAGCTGCTGTTCCATCGCGTAGTACCGTTCGGCCCAGCGCAGCACTATCTGCGAATAGGCCCAGCCCGGTTCGTCCTTCGCCGCTTCCGAGTCGACTGCCGCATGCCGCTCCAGATACCGGGTGTCGGAGATGTGGTTGCGCAGAATCTCTTTCAGACGTTCCGGCGAACTCAGGTGCCCGAACATCACGCGCAGCATCACATGGTGTTTCAGCATCGGGCGATCCACCGGTGCGCCCACGGCCCACTCGGTCACTGCCGCCCGGCCGGCATCGGTGATCCGGTACAGGCGGCGGCCCCGCATGGCGTTGTCGCTGTCCACCCGCGATTCCGCGAAACCGTGCCGTTCCAGCTTCTTCAGTTCCGAGTAGATCTGACTGTAGGACGGGCTCCAATAGAAGTAACGCAGACTCCAGTCGGCCCACTTCTTCAGGTCGTAGCCGGAGACTTCCTCCTCGTAGGAGAGCATCGCGAGTACGGCCCAGCTGGTCGGCGGCAGGTTGATCGCACCGGGGTCGGATTCGCTCGCAGTCACCGCCGAATGTTACCAACCAGGAACATAGCCTTTCCGGACCGGCTGCCGCTGACCGGGAGAACGCATTGAGCGCCGCCACCCGGCGTCGGATGCTGGGGATCGACAGTACTTTCGGGAGGATTCATATGAGTGCAGACCACACCACCGTCGCCCCGGGCATCCCCGGCCCCGCCGATCTGCGCAAGGTGCTCGGACACTTCGCCACCGGCGTCGCCGTGATCGCCGCGCACGACGGCACCCGGCCCCTGGGTTTCGCCTGCCAGTCGGTGGTGTCGGTATCGCTACAACCGCCCTACGTGTCGTTCTGCCCGGCCAAGACCTCCACCAGCTGGCCCCTGCTGCGCGACACCGGCAGCCTGTGCATCAACATCCTCGCCCAGCACCAGAGCGCCCTGTGCCGCCAGTTCGCCGTCAGCGGCGGCGACAAGTTCGCCGGTGTCGACTGGACCCCTGCCGGCAACGGCGCCCCGGCCCTGTCCGGCGCCCTCGCCCGGATCGAGGCCACCACCGAACTCGAACACGAGGCCGGCGACCACACCATCGTCCTGGCCCGGATCACCGACCTGCACGCCGACGAGAACGGTCGGCCGCTGCTGTTCTACAAGGGGGGTTTCGGCGGTTTCGCCGGCTGATCGCGTACCCGGACGGGGCCGGACCGCCCTGTGCTTCCTCACGTAGCCCGGGCCAGCCTCCGCATGATGGTCGAGAGGTCCTCCGGAGGGGCGATAGCCATCGTCCGGCTCTCCGGATCCAGCTCCGTAATCGAGGTCAAGGTGCCGGCTCGCCACCAGAACACTCGCGGAGAGAGGCGGCCCGGTCCGTCCTCGTACGCGCCCAGTCCGAACTGCGCGAGGGCGTTGACCGCCTCGACCACGTGGCTGTCGCCGAGCGGGTAGAGCACGAGGTTGTGGCGGTTCGGGACCGTGAGCAGTGCTCCGTCGTCAGGAAGTTCGGGGCCACCGGCGGCGCGCAGTGTCTCCTCGAGAACGAGGACCTTAGCTCTCGACTCGCTCCCTCCACGATCCCGGGTGCGGGAACGCTGGAACCGGAAACCGTTTGACCTGAATCGAATTGAGACCGATTCAACGGATACGATGCCTCCCTGGGCCACCACGCCGCAGGCTGCTCGTCGCGGGCCGCGGGTGTTCACCTCACCGGCCTGACGAACCCGATCGTCGACGCCGAACGGGACCCCTCCTCGGTCCGGAACGACGACCACGGCCGACGACGCCATGCCGCGTGGACCGGTCCGACGCGGTCGGCTCGGGACGTCATGGGGCCGGCCACGCCCGGTGGACTACCGTGATCTCCGAGGAGGACACCCCATGAACGCACGCACCCCCAGCAAATGGGAAGAGATCGTCGCCGCCGACCCGGATCACTCCACCTGGTATGTCGAGCGGTTCCGGAAGCTGCAGGCCGAGGGCCAGGACATCTTCGGGGAGGCGCGGCTGATCGACGCCATGCTGGGGCGCGGTGGGCGGGTGCTGGATGCCGGATGCGGGGCCGGGCGTCTCGGCGGGTATCTGCACCGGGCCGGGCATGCGGTGGTGGGGGTCGATGTCGATCCGGTGCTGATCGCGGCGGCGGAGGAGGATCATCCGGGGCCCACCTGGCTGGTCGGTGATCTGGCCGAGCTCGATCTGCCGGCGCGCGGCGTCGAGGCCGGTTTCGACATCATCGTGTGCGCCGGGAATGTGATGACTTTCCTCGCTCCGACGACCCGGCGCACGGTGCTGGCCGGGTTCGCCCGCCATCTGGCACCGGCGGGCCGGGTCGTCATCGGGTTCGGTGCCGGCCGCGATTACGAGTTCGCGGACTTCTTCACCGACGCGGCCGCGGCGGGCCTGAATCCGGAGCTGCGTCTGTCGACCTGGGACCTGCGCCCGTTCACCGACGACTCCGATTTCCTGGTCGGTGTGCTGTCGGTGGCGCGGTAGTCGACCACGACACCGCCGCATCCAGGACTCGGCGCCCACCGGGTCCGCGCCGGAATCGGCAGGCATCTGCCGCACACCCGAACCTCGACAGTGCGGCTACCGGGCAGCGGTTCTCGGGCCCGGTGCTGCCTGCCGTATCCGGCGACGACGCCGCGCCGGAATGGGACGACCCGGCCGGAACTGTCGCCACTCTCCTGGCCGCGGGCCGCTCGCGTTCCTGTCGACAGCACTACACGGTGATCACGTCGAACCCCTTGTACCCGGCTGCCGCAACGTCGGCGATGATCTCGCCGTACACCCCGAATCCGCCGAGGAACGGCATGAACACCCGAGGCCGGCCGGGGATGTTCGCCCCCAGATACCAGGAATTCGCTTGCGGCATCAGCGTTCCCGCGGCCCGTTCGGCGCATTCGGCGACCCAATCCGCGACGGCATCGGGCCGCGCTTCCAGTGCGGTCGCCTCAGCGCGGTCGAGGTAGGTGATCGCGTCGGCGACCCAGTCGACGTGCAGTTCCGAATGCAGCACCATGTTCGCCAGAACCGAGGGGCTGCCGGGCCCGGTCAGGTTGAACAGGTTGGGGAAGCCGTCGACACCGAGGCCCAGGTAGGTCTTGGGGCCCTCGCTCCAGGCTTCGTTGAGCGTCCGCCCGCCGCGGCCGGCGATGTTCATCTTGGCGACCGAACCGGTCATGGCGTCGAATCCGGTGGCGAGCACCAGGGTGTCGAGGGGGTAGTGCGCGTCGGTGGTGTGCACGCCCTCGGCGTCGATCCGTTCGATCGGGGTGGCGCGCAGGTTCACCAGGTCGACGTTGTCGCGGTTGTAGGTCTGGAAGTAGTTGCTGTCGGTGCAGATTCGCTTCGCACCGATCGGATGGTCCTGCGGGATGAGCAGGTCGGCGACGGCCGGGTCGTCGATGACCGCACGCACCTTCTCCTCCCAGAACAGCCGGGCGGTGTCGTTGGCTTCGCGGGTGACCATCTGGTCCGGGAACGTCTTGCTGAACAGCACCCCGCCCAGCTGCCAGCGCTCCTCGTAGGCGGCGCGCCGCTCCTGCTCGGACACCTCGAGGGCCGACTTCGGATGGGCGCGGTGCGGTGACCCGCCGCCGCTGGTCCAGGACAGCCGCCGCCGCTCGGCGTAGTTCTGCTTCTGCTGCCGGCGGGTCTCCTCGTCCAGGGGCTTGTTGCCGGCGGGGACGCTGTAGTTGGGGGTGCGCTGGAACACCTGCAGGTGTGCCGCCTGCTTCGCGATCTCCGGAATGGCCTGGATACCGGACGATCCGGTGCCGATCACGCCGACCCGCTGCCCGGTGAAATCCACACCTTCGTGCGGCCAGGAGGATGTGTGCAGAATCCGGCCGGCGAAGCTGTCCAGTCCGTCGATCGCGGGAACGTTCGCGTTCGACAGCGGGCCGGTGGCCAGGACCACGAACCGGGCCGAGACCTCGCGGCCGGTGTCGGTGCGGACCTGCCAGCGCAGTGTGTCCTCGTCGAGGACGATATCGGTCACCCGGGTGCCGAACGCGATATCGCGGCGCAGGTCGTAGCGCTCGGCTACATGCTCGAGGTAGGCGAGGATCTCCGGCTGGGTGGCGTACTTCTCGCTCCAGTCCCACTCCTGCTGCAACGCGTCGTCGAACGAGTACGAGTAGTCGATGCTCTCGACATCGCAGCGGGCCCCGGGGTAGCGGTTCCAGTACCACACGCCACCCACCCCGTCGGCGGCCTCGAACGCCTGCACGGTCAGCCCGTTGCTGCGGAACCGGTGGATCGCGTAGAGACCGGCGATACCCGCACCGACGACCACCACGTCGACGCCGGATCGGTGGTTCCCTGCTGACGATGGCGTCTCGGGGTTCACAGTGCCTCCCATTTCGATGGAGTCGGAAGTCTTTCCCGCGACGGTAGGAACACCGGGTCGATGCGGGCAGGGGCCCATCCCGCTGACCGGCACGTTCCCGCCGGTACCGGGCGCCCGAACCCGGCTCCCGGTCACCGGGACAGCTCCCGGCGCGGGCCGACCGGCGGGCTTAGCGTCGAGCCCACCACGACCCGGCGGTGATAAGGAGCACAGTGGTGGACTGGAACGACGAGGTGGATGTATTGGTGGCCGGCTCCGGCGGCGGCCTGGCCGGTGCGTACACCGCGGCCCGAGAGGGCCTGTCCGTCGCGGTCGTCGAGGCGACCGACAAGTTCGGCGGCACGACCGCCTATTCCGGTGGCGGCGGGGTGTGGTTCCCGTGCAACCCGGTACTGGAACGGGCGGGCACCGACGACACCATCGACGATGCGCTCACCTACTACCACGCCGTCGTCGGCGATCGCACGCCGCGCGAACTCCAGGACACCTACGTGCGCCGGGGACGGGACCTGATCGAGTACCTCGAAGCCGACGACAATTTCGAGTTCGTCATGTACCCGTGGCCGGACTATTTCGGCGCCGCGCCGAAGGCCCGCCTGGACGGGCAGCGGCACACCGTCCCGATGCCGCTGCCCGCCGAGGCGCTCGGCGAGCTGCGTGAGCAACTGCGCGGCCCGCTCGACACCGACCGGCTCGGCGCCCCGCTGCCGGACACCCTGATCGGCGGCCAGGCCCTGATCGGCCGGTTCCTGCGAGCCCTGTCCGGGTATCCGCACGTCCAGCTGCTGCGGAATGCAGCACTGGTCGAGCTGGTCGTCGAGGACGGCGCGGTCACCGGAGCGGTGATCGAACGCCCGGACGGCCGCATCGCGATCCGGGCCCGCCGCGGCGTGATCCTGGCGGCGGGCGGCTTCGAGCGCAACGACGGGATGCGGCAGCGGTACGGGGTGCCGGGCGAGGCGCGCGACACCATGGGACCGTCGGGCAACCTGGGACGCGCCCACGAGGCAGGCATCGCCGCGGGTGCCGACACCGACCTGATGGATCAGGCCTGGTGGTCGCCGGGCCTGATCCATCCGGACGGGCGCGCCGCGTTCGCGCTGTGGTTCACCGGCGGCATCTTCGTCGACCAGGACGGACAGCGTTTCGTCAACGAATCCGGCCCCTACGACCGGCTCGGCCGGGCCGCGATCGACCGGCTCCGCGACGGGTCGATGACCCTGCCGTTCTGGATGATCTACGACGACAGTCAAGGCGAGGTGCCGCCGGTCCAGGCCACCAACGTGTCGCTGGTCGAGACGGAGAAGTACGTCGCCGCCGGACTGTGGCACACCGCCGACACCCTGCCCGAGCTGGCCGAGAAGATCGGGGTGCCGGCCGACCGGCTGGTCGCCACCGTCGAACGGTTCAACGCGATGGCCGCCGCAGGCGCCGATACCGATTTCGGGCGCGGCGACGAAGCCTACGACCGATCCTTCACCGAAGGTGCCTCGCCGCTGGTGCCGATCGAACGCGGCCCGTTCCATGCGGCCGCATTCGGCGTCTCCGATCTGGGCACCAAGGGCGGGCTGCGCACCGACGCCGCCGCGCGGGTGCTGAACAGCGGCGGCGAGCCGATCCCGGGACTGTACGCCGCCGGCAACACCATGGCCGCCGTCAGCGGCACCGTCTACCCGGGTGGCGGCAATCCGATCGGCGCCTCGATGCTGTTCAGCCATCTCGCCGTCCGCGACATCCTCGGCAACTAGCCGCACCACGACACACCCCGCACAGGAGAAACCATGCCCACCGCAGACGCCATCCGGGCGACCGTCCAGCGCTACATCGACACGGTTGCCGACGGCACGTCCACCGAGATCGCCGCGTTGTACACCGAGGACGCCAGTGTGGAGGATCCGGTCGGCACCGAGCCACATGTAGGCCGCGCCGCGATCGAGAAGTTCTATTCGGCACTCGACGGTGTACGAACCCGCACCGAACTGCTCACCGTCCGGGTGGCGGGCAACAGTGCCGCCTTCCTGTTCCGGGTGGTCACCGAGGCGGGCGAACAGAATTTCACCATCGAACCCATCGACGTGATGACATTCGACGAGGATGCTCGAATCACGAGCATGCGCGCATTCTGGTCGCCCGCCGACATGCTCGCCGAATAGGCCGCACACATCGACGTCGATCGGCTGCGCCGACGCCCGCCACGCCGCGGCGTCGGGTGACGACAGGAGTAGGAATGCGGGATATACAGTGCAATACGTGCGGTAACCGAGTCCTGGTGGAGAAGTTCAGCCCGAGCCACACCAGCGTGCAGTGGCTCGACGACGCCGAATCCGCGTGTCCCGAATTCGCCCGCCGGGCGGCGCTCGGTGAACACAGCAATTGGATTCCGACCTGCCCCGCACTGCGCGACTCCATCGAGCGCGCCGTCGCCGAGGGCATCTTGAACACCGACGAGCTCCGGCACGAACCCGTTCCGGGCCGCATCGGTTGAGCCACGAATCAGGAGAAACGATATGCCAGACAATTCGGCCGCGCTGGCCGGGAAGGTCGTCCTCGTCACCGGTGGTGCTCGCGGGCTCGGTGCCGCGTTCGCCCGGCTGATCGTCGAACGCGGCGGCCGGGTGGTCGTCGCCGATGTACTCGACGACGACGGCAAGACCACGGTGGACGAGCTGGGCTCGGCGGCCCGCTATGTGCACCTCGACGTGACCTCCCCGCAGGAGTGGGCGGCAGCCGTCGAGTACACCACCCGGGAATTCGGGTCGCTGACCGGATTGGTCAACAATGCCGGAATCTCGACCGGACAGTTCATCGAGAAGGAACCGGTCGACCATTTCCGCACCGTGCTCGAAGTGAATTTGGTCGGCGTGTTCGCCGGTATGCAGGCGGTGATCGCTCCGATGCGGGCGGCCGGTGGCGGCTCGATTGTCAATATTTCCTCGGCCGCGGGTTTGATGGGGCTGCCCCTCACGGCGGGCTACGGCGCCTCGAAATGGGGTGTGCGCGGCCTGTCCAAGATCGCCGCCGTCGAATTGGGCACCGAACGTATCCGGGTCAATTCGGTGCATCCCGGCATGACCTACACCCCGATGACCGCCTCCATCGGCATCGAAAAGGGTGAGGGCAACTATCCGAACACCCCGATGGGCCGGGTCGGCGAGGCGGACGAGATCGCCGGTGCGGTCGGCTACCTGCTCTCCGACGACGCGAGCTATGTCACGGGCGCCGAAATCGCCGTGGACGGCGGGTGGACCGCCGGCCCCACCGTCAAATACGCCATGGGCCAGTAAGGAGCGACACGCAAATGAACCGTTTGGATGGACACCGCACCCTCGTCACCGGCGCGGCGTCGGGTATCGGTCAGGCCACCGCACTGCGGCTGCTCGACGAAGGCGCGCACGTCGTGGCGGCGGATGTCTCGGCGGACGGCCTGGAGAAGACCCGCAGCCAGGCGCAGGAGCGCGGTGCGGCCGACCGCTTCACCACCCTGGTACTGAACATCGGCGAGGAACAGTCCGTCGTCGACGGCGTGAAGTCTGCCGTCGACACGCTCGGCGGCCTGGATTCGGTGGTGAACGCCGCCGGTATCCTGCGTGCTTCGCATACCGAGCAGACCAGCCTGGAGCTGTGGAATCAGATCGTCTCGATCAACCTCACCGGCACCTTCCTGGTCGTCCGCGAGGCCCTGCCCGCGTTGCTCGCCAACCCGCGCTCCACCGTGGTGAACTTCAGCTCCACCTCCGCGGCCTTCGCCCACCCGTACATGGCGGCGTATTCGGCCAGCAAGGGCGGCATCCAGTCGTTCACCCACACCCTCGCCCTCGAGTTCGGTGGCAAGGGCCTGCGTGCCGTCAGCGTCGCCCCCGGCAGCATCAAATCCGGCATCACCGACGCCACCCCCGGTTACGTCCCGGCCGACGCCGACTGGGCCCTGTTCGCGAAGCTCTCGCCCGTGCTGCCCACCGACCTCGAGTCCGGTGGTGCCGGTATGGGCTCCCCCGCCGACGTCGCCGGCGTCATCGCGATGCTGGTCTCCGAGGACGGTGCGTTCATCACCGGCACCGAGATCCGCATCGACGGCGGTACGCACGCCTGAGTCCGGCGACCTCGCCGCTCGCGGTGCCGCTGCCGGATCGAAGGTATCCGCAGCGGCACCGCGGCGGCGTTCCGGAGCTCCGCAGCAACCGTGCCGGTATAGTTGTGTCATGAACGTCGGGGAGTATGCAGCGGCGGCCGGTGTATCTCCGCGACGGGTGCGTGCCATGGCCCGTCAAGGAGTCATCCGGGCGCACCGATCCGGCGCCCGCTGGGTGATCGACGAGCATCCCGGCCACCGACGGACGCGGCGGCCGTTGTCGGCCACCTCCCGGCGAGCGCTCGTTCGGGCCCTGCACACCAAGAGCCTCGACGGGTTGACCGGTCAGGTACGAGCCCGCACCGCCGAACGAATCCGGCTGCTGCGTACCGCCGACGAGCCGGCGGACCTGCTGGCCGACTGGTGGGGTGGGGTCGCACCCACGCACCTCAACGGCGGGTCGAACCTCGTGATGCACGCCATCGAGGGCGACCGGCGCCGGGTGCGCGAAGTTCTGCACCGCCCACGCTACGAATACTTGCGCGACCCCACGGCACTCGCCCGGGTGGTCCGCGACGAACGGACGATACAAGGCTTCAGCCGAAGCGAACTCGCCGAACGGGCCGGCGTCGACCGCCAGGTGGTCGACGCCATCGAACGCGGCACGCCACTCCCCGACATCGTCGGGCTCCGCAAGGTTCTGCGGGAGATCGCCGTCGAACCCGCCGCCCTGCCCGCATTGGACTTGCGATGACGCGGGTACTCCATGCTTGGCTCGCGGGTCGGTACGCGGGCCGGTTCACTCGCGACAGCTGTGGCCTCGTCGAATTCCAGTACGACGCCGAGGCACCCGCCGTGCCGATCTCCCTGTCGCTACCGCGGCACGGCGGGGCGACCCGACGTGCGGCCGCGAACTTCCTCGAGAACCTGCTTCCCGACCTCGCGCCGGTCCGGAAACAGATGGCTGCCGCCTACCGTGCGGCCTCGACGGACACCTTCGACCTCCTGGAATGCGCCGGCGGTGATGTCGCCGGCGGTCTCGTGCTGTCCTCTCGGGACGACTGGTCTCGGCACCGGCCCCTCGTCCTCGACCCGGCCGGTAGCAGTGATGTGGCGGCGCGGATGTCGTCCCGGTCGGCCTGTTCCCACAGTTCGATCAGCAGCTGGCCATGCCGATCGGCGGTGCGAAACGCGCCGCCGAGGTGGGGCCGAGCCACTGGCGAAAGTTCGCCCGCACCTCCGGACTCGACGAAACACGTGTCGAACGAGCTGTCACCGATCTCGCCGAAGCGCTCAGTGGCGCCGCGGACACGGTCGCAACCGATGCCGACCCCGGTCTCATGCGGCCACTACGGGAGCTGGTGCGCCGAAACCTCGGCAAGTTCGAATAAGCCGCAGCCGCGGTACGGGGCAGGCGACATCGGCCCGCCGGATGACCCGGACAACTGGACGCCTGGGCGATCCACCATCCCTCGGCCGCTCGTTCGTCGGACCGAGACCTCGTCGCCGCCCGGATCTCCGAGGTTTCACCGGCCTGGCAACGCCTGGTCGAGGCACTGGTTCATCGCGCCGGGCGGCGCCGGTCCGCTGCGGCGCCGGTCGACCTACCGTGATGTGCGGTTACGCCTTCACATCAATCAGCGCTTGGGCCGACATCGTTGAAACCTACCGAGACAGGAGGCGCCGCAGCCCGTAGGCGAGCCGCACCACCGCAAGCGAAAGCCCAGTCACGACCACGGAAGCCTGCAACCAGCCGAGATCGGGAGCATAGAGCCGGACGAGCCGAGGGTCGGCCCCCAGCATGTCCGACGCAGTGAACCAGGCGCCGTAGGCCGGTCCGAGACCGAGAAGCATCCAGGCGGCTGTCGTCAGCACGATGCGGCGCCGCCCTACCGTCGGCACGGCGGGGCGGATGAGGCGGAAGCCGGCCCAGCCGGTGGCGGCAGCCGAAGTGGCGACGACGGCGGTCAGTGAGGCCAGCAGGGTCGGGTACATGGGATCGGCCGGCGGGTCATCCGGGCGGCCGCCGGCCAGAATCCGGGCGGCGCCGAGGCCGGTGCCGACGAGCTCGGCATCCTGGAAATAGCCGTAGATGTTCTGCATCACGACGATGGCGCGGTCCGCGTCGGGCAGCAACACGACCGTCGTCTGGAAACCGGGGGCCGCGCCGCCGTGCCAGATGGTTCGGGTGCCGAGGTCGGCATTGCGGTCGTCATCGCGCCATCCGAGGCCGTATCGGTGGGTGTCGCCGATGCGGGCCGTGCCGGTGTGCATGGCCTGCACAGAATCGGGTCGGAGCAACCCGGTACCGCGGTAGCTGCCGTTGTTCAGATGGGCGATGGCGAAGTGGGCGAGGTCTTCGACGGTGCCACCGAGATAGCCGTAGCTCGGGCCGGTCTGGTCGAAACGCGTCGGCATGGCGACCGGTCGGCCGTAGAAGTAGCCGTGCCCGTCAGGGATCCGGGCGGCCTGGGCCGGGGTGGTGATGGCGCCGGCCATCTGCAGCGGGCCGAGTACCGAGGCGCGCAGATAAGTAGCGAAGAACTGATCGGTGACCGCCTCCACGATCGCGCCGAGCAGTAGGTAGTTGGCGCTGGAGTAGACATGCTTCGCTCCCGGCTCGGTGCGCGGGACGATATCGGCCAGCTGAGCGACCGCGGTGCGGTACGGGTCCCGGCGGTACCCGAAGCGGTCGGTGGCGTCCGTGACCTCCGGGAGCCCGCTGGTCTGCAGGAGCAGATGCCGAACTTTGAGCTGGGCGACAGCCGACCGATCCCCGAGGGTGAAGTCGGGCAGGTACGTCCGTACCGGCTCGTCGAGGTCGATCCTGCCGTCCTCGACCAGGGTCATCACCGCGGTCGCGGTCACCGGCTTGGCCACCGATCCCCACAGGAATGGCGTACGGGCGGTGATGGGCTCGCCGGCGCCGTCGTGGCCCATGATCCCGATGTGTTCGACCTGCCCACGGTCGACGATCGCGTACGCCAGGCCGGGGGTCTTGCACTCGGCCATCCGCTGACGCAGGTAGGCATCCACCTCCGGGACCGCTCCCGTGGCCTGAGCCGCGGGAGCGGGCGCCACCAGGGCACACAGGGCGACGACGACCGCGAGCAATACGGCGCCGCATCGGCGAGATCTCATCTCGTCTCCAAGTCCGGCGCCGCAGCGCCCACGCACCATAACCATATTCACATACGGTTAAGATTTAACCATATGCTGATACGGTTAAGCCATGGCTCGTACCGCAGACCACGACGCTCGCCGCCGCGAGATCGCCGCGGCGGTGCACCAACTCATCACGGAAGGCGGACTGGACGCTGCGACGGTGGCCCGGGTGGCGCGAACGGCAGGCTTCTCGGTCGGGCTGGTGCAGCACTACTTCCCGAGCAAGGACGCCCTGCTGCTGCACACGTGCCGTCAGGTCATGGCCGAAGTCAACACCCGGGTGGCCGACCGGATCGCCGAAGGCATCACCGGCAGACAGCCCATTTCGGTAGTTGCCCTCGCCGCGCTGAAGGAACTGCTCCCCCTCGACCCCGCCCGCCGGGGCGAATACCGGGTCACTCGCGCCTTCCGCGGCCGCGCCTTGGACAATCCCGCACTGGCCGAGGTTGCCCGTACAACCGCCGCGGACCTGCGCGCACAACTCGCACAGGCGGTCACCAACGGCAAGGAATGCGGTGAGGTCGAACCCGACACCGACACCGAACTGGCCGCCACCCGCATCGCCGCACTGACCGAAGGCCTCGCCGACCAGCTCTACGAGGACCCGACACGCAAGGTCGGCCGCCACAATCTCGATACCTCAGCCGAACTGATTCTGCGTGCCGCGCTGGACGAGGTCTTCACCGGGGAATGCCGGCAGTACCGGCGCTGAATACTGTTCCGACCGCGGCAGCCACGGAAAGCAGCTGAATCGGATTGCCGCGATGTGCGGTTACGTCAATCATCTGCTAGCAAAGCAAATGCCTCGTAGATGCGCATTTGCAGAACAGGAACACGTTCTATCCAGGGATGAATCTCCCGATGAACGGAACAGCAGGCACCGCGGTATGCCCAGGCGGCGTGTGATGTCGGTTACGCATTCCCTTCACCACTATGAATGCGCCGACCCACCCGAAAGGACCTCCGATGGTCGCTTCAACCCCATCGAATGACACCGCACAGCGGTGGACTCCGCGGCTGATCTTCTCCCTCGCCTCGATCGTGCTGCTCCTGGAGATGCTCGCGGTCAGCTACCTGATGATCTCGATGGCATTGCCGTCCATCTCCGCGCACTACCAGACCGCCCAGGGCGCCTGGTTGATGACCGCGTTCCTGCTGGTCGGTGCCGTGACCGCGCCGCTGATCGGCAAACTCGCGGACATGTACGGCAAACGGAAGGCACTGATCGGCTGCGTGAGTATCTCCGCGGTGGGTTCGTTGATCTCGGCGGTGGCGGGCAGCTACGCCGTGATGATCGTCGGGCGTTCGCTGAGTGGCCTGCTGGTGCCCTGCCTGTTCCTCAGCTACTCGTTGATTCGGGATGTGTTCCCCGCGAAGACCGTTGCGCTGGCGGTCAGCATCGCGACCAGCGGCATGGGGCTCATCGCGGTCCCGGCACCGTTCCTGACCGGCTGGCTGATCGACAATCACGGTTTCCGCAGCATCTTCTGGTTCTTCGTGATCGGGCTCGCCGTCCTCGCCGTGCTGATCCTGGTCACCACCGACGAGACCACCGTGCGGTTGCGGTCCCGGCTGGACCTCGTCGGTGCGGTATTGCTGGGCGCCGGCATCGCCGGCGTGCTCGTCGCGGTGAGCTTCGGCCCGGAATGGGGTTGGCGCGACGGGGCCACCATCGCCTACCTCGCCGGTGGCGTGGTACTGCTGCTGGCCTGGCTCGCTTCGGCCCGGGTGGTGCGTGAGCCGCTGATCAAGCTCGATGTGCTGGGGAAGCGCCCGGTGCTGCTCACCACGATCGGCGCCGGCCTGACCTACGGCTGCAGCGGCCTGTATGTGATCCTGCTGCCGATGCTGGCGATGACTCCGGCGATGCTCGGGCTGGGTTACGGATTCGGGGTCGACGCCGAAGGATTCGCGATCTTCCAGGCCCCGATCGGGCTCATGGTGGTCATCGGCGGCGTGCTGGTGGGGATCCTGGTCGGCCGTCAGGTCCGGCCGCGGCCGCTGCTCAGCGTCGGGATGCTGTTCATGGCCGCCGGGTTCACCCTCACGGCTTTCGTCCACGACAACAAGGCGGCACTGATCGTGTTCGCCGGGGTACTCGGCATCGGCCAGGGTATGGCGTATGCGTCGATCCCCAACCTGCTCATCGAGGCCGTCCCACCGCAGCTGCAGGCGAGCACCGCGAGCATCGTCGGGGTGTCGCAGAGCGTGTTCCCCGCTGTGCTGCCGGTGATCGCGTTCACCGTACTCAACAACTCCTATGTGGCGCCGATCCCGCCCGAGATGACCCAGGGTGCGGTGTTCTACCTGGAGAACGGCTTCACCGTCGCATTCCTGATCGGCGCCGGGGCCGCGGTGCTGGGCGCGGTGGTTGCGATGGCGCTGCCCCGCCGCATCGTCCGGGTTGCTGCTGCCGAGTCGGCACCTGCCGAGGGCGCGGTGGCGTTCGCGCACTGACTGTACCGTCGCATCCGCCGGACCGGCCGTGCCCTGCGCGGCCGGTCCGGCGGATGCGTGCCCGGCAAACGGCACAAGCCGGTGACGCCACTACAACGCCGCCCGGACCCGCTGCGCTTCCCGGTCTGCGGTGCCGCGCGGAGCGACTCCCGACTTCATTCCGGCCAGCTTCGCGTTGATGTTGTCGGCGATCGTGATGGGCGGATAGCCGGGGCGATCCGTACGGGAGCAACCGGGCAGGGTTTCGATGACGGCGTCGTGATTGCCGTCGAAGAAGAACGCCGCCGACCGTCGTCGCAGGATGCGGCCGTCGACCACCGGCGGGTCGACGCGGTGCACGGTGGAACGCCAGCGATCGTTGGTCCAGCGCGCCATCGCGTCCCCGAGGTTGACCAGCAGCGCACCGTCGGCGGGCCGGACATCGTGCCAGGCACCGTACTGATCGAGAACCTGCAGTCCCGGCACCTGGTCGGCCCACAGCACCGTGAGGATGCCGAAGTCGGTGTGGGCCCCCATTCCGGTCGACTTCCCGATCGGGTCGGCGTCGCCTTCCGGAAGGGCGTAGTTGTTCATCTTCAGCGCGTCGATCGAGTGGTCGATCAGGGTGTCGAAGTAGCCCGCGGGCAGGCCCAGGGCATCACTGCAGGCATCGAGCAGCGTGCGCGATACCGAGCGGGCGGCTGCGAACCAGGATTCCACGGCCACCCGGAACTCGGGCATCGCATCGGGCCAGGTGTTTTCGGGGTAACTCTGCTCGGGCAGGTCATGCCCGGGGAACCAGGACCGCTCGGAGCCGATGGTGAACGCCTCGTAGTAATCGTTCATCCGGTTGGCAGCCGGCACTCCGAGGCTCATACTCAACGATTCGCTCTTCGGCGGACTGTAGCCTCGGTTCTCCCCGGGCCTGGCATAGGTCTTCTTCACCTCGATCGGCAACGCGAAGAACGCGTCGAGGGCGTCGGTCAAACCGGCGACGACGGCAGGGTCGATGCCGTGCCCGACGACCTGGACGAACCCCACACTGCTGCAGGCCACGTCGAGCGCCCGGGCGACCTCTGCGCGTTCGGCAGCCGATCCTCCTGGTGTGCGGTAGCTGGATATGTCGACAACGGGTACCGCGAACATGATGGCCTCCTTCCGGTTGCGTCCGGACGCAACCTGCGTGCGCGCTTCCAGACCTGTCCGCCACGGGGCCCCACCGCGAATCGCCGCTCAGCGGTGGCGAATGCTTCGTACCCCGGCGTCCGCTCACCGGAACACCGGCCAAGCCGGCCGGTGCGAACCTGGCAACGTGACCCGCGACACGACAGCCGATGGAGGTGGCAGATGACAGCGGACCCGAGCTACGAGGGAACTCTGCGCGAACTTCGGACCGACGCCGGTGTGCTCCGGTATCACGAAGCCGGCGACGGACCGCCGTTGCTGTTGCTGCACGGTTCCGGGCCGGGGGTGACCGGCTGGCGCAACTATCGCGGCAACCTGGCGGTGTTCGCCGAACAGTTCCGTTGCCTGGTCCTGGAATTCCCCGGTTTCGGGGTCAGCGACGATTTCGGTGGCCATCCGATGGTCACCGCCCTGGAGGCGGTCGCCCGGTTCGTCGACGGCATGGGTCTGGACCGGGTCGACATCATCGGCAATTCGATGGGCGGAGGTGTGGCCCTCAACTACGCGATCGCCCATCCCGACCGGGTCGGCAAGATCGTGACCATCGGCGGCATCGGCAAGAACCTCTTCAGCCCCGGCCCCGGCGAAGGCATCAAGCTGCTGCAGGAGTTCACCGAGAATCCCACCCGGGAACGGCTGGTCGAATGGCTGCACTCGATGGTGTACGACCCGGCACTCGTCACCGAGGAACTCGTCGAGGAACGCTGGGCCCAGGCGACCGACCCGGACACGCTGGACAGCGCTCGCCGCATGTACAGCAAGGCCGCATTCGCTGCCATGGTGCAGGCCATGGAGGCCGCCGATACCCCGCCGCCGTGGGCGATGCTGCACAAGGTGCAGTCCCCCACCCTGGTCACCTGGGGCCGGGACGACCGCGTGAGCCCCCTGGACATGGCGCTGATCCCGATGCGCACCATTCCGCAGGCAGAACTGCACGTGTTCCCGAACTGCGGGCACTGGGCGATGATCGAGCAGAAGACGGCATTCGAGTCCGCGGTGCTGGCCTTCCTCACCCGCAAGGACGCCTGACCCGGTCCGCTACATCGGCGGGAGCCGGAACACTCCGGTCCTGACCGGGCCGCTCGCCAACCGGCCGGTCGGGGCCGGGAGCTGTTCGCCGGGTTCGAGGTTAACCGCGCTTTCGAAGTGGTGGCCTCCGGGCGCCGGCTCGCCGATCCTGATCCTCGGTGCGGTCACCGCTCTCCGGATTCCGGGCGGTGGTCGGTGCCGCCGGCGCCGGTACCGTCGCGATTCCGGTCCGGCGCCGCGCATCGTCTCCTCGAACGGCGGCTGTTCCTCCTCGAACCGCAGCTGTTCGGCGCGCACTCGGTCCCCACCGACCGGAGCCGCTGCGCGGGCTCCGCCTACCGCTGCGTGCTGCCCGCATCCACCGGCAGGGTCACCGCGGTGATGTAGCGCGCCTCGTCCGAGGCGAGGAACAGGGTGGCGTTGGCGATATCGACCGGTTCCACCCAGGGAATCGGCAGCATGTTCATCGAGCTCGCCGCCTCGGCGAATTCTTCCCGGGTGGGGTGTTCGCGATCCGGCCGGAACACTGTGCGCACCATGTCGTTCTGGATCATCGGTGTGTCCACGTTGGTGGGGTGCACCGAGTTGACCCGCACGTGGTGCGGTGCGAGTTCCTTGGCGAGCGACCGCATCAGCCCGACGACGCCGTGTTTGGCGGCGGTGTAGTGCGCGACGCCGACCAGCCCGCGCAGTCCCGCGATCGAACTGGTGAGGATCATCGCGCCGCTTCCCCGGTCGATCAGATGCGGGGTGGCCGCCTTGCAGGTCTGCCAGACGCCGGTGAGGTTCACATCCAGCATCGTCTGCCACTGCTGTTCGGTCAGTTCCAGGGCCGGTGCACTGGAGGTGATACCGGCAGTGGCGCACACGATGTCGAGGCCGCCGAGTTCGGCCACCCCGGCCCGGGTGGCCTCCTGCAGGGCCGCGCCGTCGCGCACGTCGACCGTCCCGGTCACGATCCGGACCCCGGTCTCGCCGACCAGCCGGGCGGTCTCGGCGAGATCGTCGGCGGTGGCCGGTGGAATGATCACGGTGTCCACCGCAGCGCAGACGTCCAGCGCGATGATGTCGGCGCCTTCCTCGGCGAGCCGCAGCGCCTGGGCCCGGCCGATTCCGCGTGCTGCGCCGGTGACCAGCGCTACCTTGTTCGCTACCCGTCCCATGTTCACACTTTCTGAGTCAGTCCGGCATCGACGACGATCTGGGTTCCGGTGATGTACCGGGACTCGTCGGATGCGAGGAACAGCACGGCATTGCTGACATCCACGGGATCGACCCACGGCACCGGCAGCAGATTGCGGGACGCCAGCGCCTCGGCGGCGTCCTGCTGTGTCGGATTCGCCAGATCGGGCCGCAGTTTCGCGTAGACGGTGGCGTTGAGGATCATCGGCGTGGCGACCGAGCCCGGATGCACGGTGTTCACCCGGACCCCCTGTGGTCCCAGCTCGTTGGCCAGGGTGCGGGCCAACCCCACGACGGCGTGCTTGCTGGTCGAATAGTGGGCGACCGAGGCGCCGCCCTTGATTCCGTTGGTGGAGCTGATGAGCACGATCGATCCGCCGGACCGCAGATGCGGTGCACCGGCGCGCACCGTATGCCAGGCTCCGGTGAGATTGATGTCGAGGGTGCGCTGCCAGGCCTCGTCCGACAGTTCCCAGGACGGCGCCATATCGGCGTAGATGCCGGCGTTGGCGACGATCACGTCCAGACCGCCCAGCCGGTCCACGCCCAGGGCCACCGCGCGATCCAGTTCCTCCTGGTCCCGGATATCGGCGGTGCCGGTGATGCAGCGGCTGCCCACGGCTTCGACCTCGGTCGCGGTGGCTGCCAACTCGTCGGCCGCCCCGGCGAGGTCCAGTGCGATGATGTCGGCGCCCTGTTCGGCGAGCCGGCGGCAGTGCGCGCGGCCCATCCCCCGCGCCGCGCCGGTCACCACGGCGACTCTGTCCTGCATGCGCTTCATCGGGCACCCCCGGAGAATCCTGTGACCATGCCGCGACGGTAGGGGCCCGGCCCCCGCCGCTACCGCTGTTGTCCCGGTGAGCGGGTGGTCGGCGCGGACGCTCCCGGCAGCCGGGAACGGGTGCTGCCGGTTGCCCGGTGAACCGGTGAGTATTCGGCGGATCGGAAACGCGACCGCAGGAGGAAGACAGTGACGACGGCGACTGTGGGTGTGCCGGGCAGCTCGCGCGTGGTGACGCTGCGGGTGGCGGCCGTGATCGAGGAGACCGCCGAGGCGCGCTCCCTGGTGTTCGATGTCCCCGACGACGCACGGGAACGTTTCCGCTACCGTCCCGGACAGTTCCTCACCGTGCGCATTCCCAGCGACCGGACCGGTTCGGTGGCACGCTGCTATTCCCTGGCCGGTTCGCCGTTCACCGGCGACCGGCCGAAGGTGACCGTCAAGCGCACCCCCGGTGGGTACGGCTCGAATTGGTTGTGCGACAACATCGCCGTCGGCGACACCCTGGATGTGCTGCCGCCGGCCGGCACCTTCACCCCGCCCTCGCTCGACGACGACTTCCTGCTGTGGGCGGGCGGCAGCGGTATCACCCCGGTCATGTCGATCCTGGATTCGGTACTGGCCGAAGGGACCGGCCGGGTGGTGCTGATCTACGCCAACCGGGACCAGGAGTCGGTCATCTTCGCGGCCGCCCTGCGCGAACTGGCCGCGCGATACCCGGACCGGCTCACCGTGCTGCATTGGCTGGAATCCGTGCAGGGCCTGCCCGGTCGCGATCAGCTCGCCCGGCTCGCCGCCCCCTTCGAGGACTACCGATCGTTCATCTGCGGGCCCGGACCTTTCATGGCGGCCGTCACCGAGGCGTTGTCGGCGGTGGGGTGGCCGCGCGATCGAGTGCACACCGAGGTGTTCACCTCACTGTCGGGCGACCCGTTCGCCGACCCCGAACCCGCGGACGCCGTGGAACCCGATGACGGTCCGGTCGCCCGTGTCGAGGTCGAACTGGACGGCACCACCCACGACCTCGCCTGGTCCCGGAACCGCACCCTGGTCGATGTGCTGCTCACCGCCGGTCTCGACGTGCCGTACTCCTGCCGGGAAGGCGAATGCGGTTCCTGCGCATGCACGGTGCAGGACGGTGCGGTCGACATGGATTCGACCGGGATGCTCGACGAGGACGATATCGCCGACGGGTACGCACTGGCCTGTCAGGCGCGGCCGCGGACCGACACGGTGCGCATCCGATTCTGATTGCTGCGCGGGCTGTCGCGGACCCGTTCGCCGGACCTGCGGCGTCCGGCCCGGGTCGTCGGAGGCCTGCCGCCGCTCCGTGTGCCGAGTGCCCGGCGGTAGTCGGTTCATCTCGGCGTCGGTGAGCTTACGCCACCGATGGCCGGTGGGGAGGAAAACGTTGACCAGCAGGTTCACCCACCGGACGAAGAGCCGGACATCTCGGCCGTCCCCCGGCGGAGCGGGCGCTCGGTCAGCTGTCTCGAATCAGTGTCTCGACCCACTGTTGTAGACGCCGCCCCTCGACCGCCATCAGCTCCGGATCCCGGAAGGTGTTGGTGAGCAGTGAGACCCCCTGATAGGCGGATACGAGCGCAATCGCCAACTCCCGGGCATCCTTCCGGCCCGCCTCGACGAACTGCCGCTCGACCCAGTCGACCAGGCCGCCCATCACCACGGCGACCGACGCATCCGGCCCGTCGCCACGTTTGTCCAGCTCGGCAGCGAGTGTTCCGGTCGGGCAGCCGAAACGCGCGGCGACGTCGCGCTGGTCGACCCAGCCCGCAATGAGCGACTTCAGCCGATCGGCCGGGTCCGGGATCGCTTCGAGGGTCTCGAGCGTGCGGGCCAGTTGCCGTGCATGTGTATCGATCGCCGCTTCGACCAGGTCGTTCTTGGTCTTGTAGTAGTAGTACACGTTTCCGACGGGAACGTCGGCCACGCGGGCGATATCGGCCAACGTGGTCTTCTCGACCCCTTGTTCGTGCAGGACCTCGGCCGCCGCGACGGCGAGCCGTTCCCGTTTGGTCGGGGCCTGCGGTTCTGGGTCAGTCACCTGACTAACTGTAGACGAGGGCGCCTCGATGCACTACTGTCCTGAGTTAGTTAGCCAACTAACTCAGGGAGAGTTCATGATTGTCGTGACCGGAGCCGGCGGTAACGTCGGCCGCGAACTGGTCCGCATCCTCGGCGACGCCGGCGAATCGGTGACCGCGGTATCCCGCGGTGCGATTCCCGATCTGCCCGGCGGGGTGCGCCATATCCGAGCCGATCTCGCCGAACCGGCCGGCCTGCGCCCCGCATTCGACGGTGCGGACGCGCTGCTGCTGCTGGTGGCCGGCAACGACCCGGCCGGGGTTCTCCGAGAGGCACGGGCTGCCGGTATCCGGCGGGTTGTACTGATCTCCTCGCTCGGGGTAGCCACCCGCCCGGATTCCTATCGGCACCCGGCTGCCTTCGAAGCGGCCTTGCGTGACTCGGGCCTCGAATGGACCGTCCTGCGGTGCGGAGGCCTCGCTTCGAACGCCTTCGCCTGGGCCGAATCGATCCGTACCGAGCGGACCGCGGCCGCTCCGTACGGCGACGTCGCCCTGCCGATGGTCGACCCGGCAGATGTCGCGGAGGTGGCCGCCGTGCTGCTGACTCGTGCCGGCCATACCGGCCGGGTGTTGCAGCTGACCGGGCCTGCTGCCATCACCCCGCGCGAGCGGGCGGCGGCGATCGGATCCGCCATCGGCGCACCGGTCCGGTTCGTCGAGCAGTCGCCCGGGCAGGCCCGCGACCGGATGCTGGAGTTCATGCCGGAGCCGGTCGTGACCGGCACTCTCGCCATTCTCGGCGACCCGCTACCCGCCGAACGGCAGGTGAGCCCGGACGTCGAACGCGTCCTGGGCCGGCCCGCTCGTCCTTTCACCGCCTGGGCGACACGCCACGCCGCCGCCTTCCGCTGATCCGCCCTTCCCATCAGGAGTTCCCATGCCCAGCACCGCAGTACTCGACTCGACGATCACCCACCGCGAACAGGGATCAGGCGCTCCGATCGTCTTCCTGCACGGCAACCCCACCTCGTCACACCTGTGGCGCAAGGTGTTACCGGAGGTAGGGCCGGGCCGACTGCTCGCGCCGGACCTGATCGGCATGGGCGATTCCGGGAAACCGGACATCGACTACACCTTCGACGACCACGCGCGCTATCTGGCGGCCTGGTTCGATGCGCTCGAGCTGACGAATGTCGTTCTGGTCGGCCACGACTGGGGCGGCGCCCTGGCCTTCGATTTCGCTGCCCGCCATCCCGGCCGGGTGCGGGGGCTCGCGTTCACCGAGACCATCGTCAAACCGATGGCGTGGGCCGAGTTCCCGCCGGCCGGCCGTGACCTGTTCCAGGCCGTCAAGACTGCGGGGACGGGCGAGACCATGATCCTCGACGACAACCTGATGCTGGAGCAGGGCCTGCCGGGGACCGTGGCGACGCCGATACTCGCCGACGATCTCGCCGTGTATCTGGCGCCCTACCCCACCCCGGACAGCCGGCGGCCGCTGCTGCAATGGCCACGCGCGATGCCGTTGGGTGGTGAGCCCGCCGATGTGGTGGCCCGGGTCGAGGCCTACGATCGGTGGCTCGCCACCAGTGTCGATGTGCCGAAACTGCTCATCGATTTCGCGCCCGGCCCGGGTTCGATGATGAGCGCCGAGCTCGTCGTTTGGTGCACCGAGCACATGGCGGCCCTCGAGGTCGTCCACCACGAGGTTGCGGCAGGCCATCACACACCGGAGGACCGGCCCACCGAGATCGCCGCTGCACTCGCGGCGTGGCTGGACCGCCACGGGCTGCGGTGATCACCGGTCCGCTGGTGCCGCCGAGTGGAAACTCCGGCCGGCGAGGTCGACCTCGTGGCACCAGACACTGTCGGCAGCAGCTGCGGCGCCCGACCGCGGGAGCTCCGGCCCGCCCACTCGACGCCGGTGAGCCGCCGCTCGATTTCGCGGACCCCGGCCACCGCGCGTTGCTGCGCCTGCCGCCGCCCGCTGGCAACGACCGCCCGATGTTGGGTCCGTTCGGAGGTTCCGGAGCGGGGCCTGACCTCTGCGGCGCAAAGCCACGAGACGATCGTTGCGCCGATCCTGCCCAGGCGAGCCGGCATCGCGGCTCGCTCACCGCCGAGGGCTCCGGCCCGCTGCGCGACCGGTGACGATCCGTCCACTGGACGGGATGTCACGGAGGTTTGCGTAGCACCATCGGCCGGTGAATGCAGGTGATTCGGGTTTCCCGGTCCATCCAGCGGGACGGCGCCCCGTCGCCGGGCTCCCGGCACACGATGCTGGGCGTCGTTGCGCGGTGAGCAGCTCCGGCCGCGCCGACCCGGAGAAAGGAACTGAGCGTGCTGTCCGATCCGCAACGTCTCGAGCTCGCCGAAGAACTCGATCGCGCCGAACGCGACCGTGTCGCGATCGACCCGCTCACGGCCCGGTGCCCGGAAATCGATGTCGTCGATGCCTACGAGATCCAGCTGCACAATATTCGCCGCCGGGTGGCGGCAGGTGCGAGGGTCGTCGGTCACAAGGTGGGGCTGTCGTCGAAGGCGATGCAGGAGATGATGGGTGTCGACGAGCCCGATTACGGGCATTTGCTGGCGGATATGGAGGTCCGGGAGGACGTTCCGGTCGATACGTCGCGGTATCTGTTGCCTCGGGTGGAGGTGGAGGTGGGTTTCGTGTTGGGTGCGGATCTGCCGGGTGCCGGATGTACCGAGGCCGATGTGCTGGCGGCGACGGTGGCGTATGCGCCGGCGATCGAGTTGATCGATTCGCGGATCGAGGATTGGCGGATCGGGTTGTGCGACACGATTGCCGATAATGCGTCGTCGGCGGGGTTCGTGTTGGGGGCCGGGCGGGTGGCGCCGGGGGATGTGGATGTCACGGGTATCGATGCGGTGTTGACTCGTAATGGTGCGGTGATCGCGGAGGGGCGTAGTGATGCGGTGTTGGGGGATCCGTTGATTGCGGTGGCGTGGTTGGCGCGCAAGGTGGCGGGTTTCGGGGTTCGGTTGAAGGCCGGTGACATCGTGTTGCCGGGTTCGTGTACTCGGGCGATCGATGCGCGTCCGGGTGATGACTTCTGTGCCGAGTTCACCGGGCTCGGCTCCGTCCGTTTGCAATTCGATTAGGAGGCCTGTCGTGTCGACTGGGACCGTTACCGCCGCGATCGTCGGATCCGGCAATATCAGCACCGACCTGCTGTACAAGCTGCTGCGGTCGGAAACGATCGAACCACGCTGGATGATCGGGATCGATCCCGAGAGCGAAGGATTGAAGCGGGCCCGCGGACTCGGCCTGGAGACCTCGCACGAAGGCGTCGACTGGCTGCTGAACCAGTCGGAGAAGCCGGATCTGGTGTTCGAGGCGACTTCGGCCTATGTGCACCGGGACGCTGCGCCCAAGTACGAGGAAGCCGGGATCCGGGCCGTCGATCTCACCCCGGCCGCCGTCGGCCCGGCGGTGGTGCCGCCGGTGAATCTGAACGCGAATGTGGACGCGATGAACGTCAACATGATCACCTGTGGTGGGCAGGCCACCATTCCGATGGTGGCGGCGGTGTCGCGGGTGGTGCCGGTGTCGTATGCCGAGATCGTGGCGTCGGTGGCGTCGGTGTCGGCGGGGCCGGGGACGCGGGCGAATATCGATGAGTTCACGAAGACGACGAGTCGGGGTGTGGAGACGATCGGTGGGGCGGATCGGGGTAAGGCGATCATCATTCTGAATCCGGCGGAGCCGCCGATGATTATGCGGGACACGATTTTCTGTGCGATTCCCGAGGATGCGGATCGGGACGCGATCGTCGATTCGGTGCATCGGATGGTGGCCGATATTCAGCAGTATGTGCCGGGGTATCGGTTGTTGAACGAGCCGCAGTTCGATGATCCGTCGGTGGTGTCCGGTGGTCTGGCGAAGGTGTCGATCTTCGTCGAGGTCGAAGGTGCGGGTGACTTCCTGCCGCCGTATGCGGGCAACCTCGACATCATGACCGCCGCTGCAACCCGGGTCGGGGAGACCCTGGCCGGTCAGATCCTCGCCGCCCGCGTATAGGGCTCCGGTCCGAGGACGCCCCTCATACCTCTTGCCGATCAGGAGTTTTCGATCATGAGTTATTCAGCCGATCTCGATATTCGTGTCACCGATACCTGTCTGCGGGACGGGTCGCATCATAAGCGTCATCAGTTCACCGGGGCCGAGGTGCGTGACATCGTGTCTGCGCTCGATGGGGCCGGGGTGCCGGTCATCGAGGTCACCCATGGTGATGGTTTGGGTGGGTCGTCGTTCAATTACGGGTTTTCCAGGACTCCGGAGCAGGAGTTGGTCACCATTGCCGCGGAGACGGCGAAGAACGCGAAGATCGCGGTGTTGATGTTGCCCGGTGTCGGGGTGAAGGAAGACATCGTGGTGTCCCGGGACAATGGTGCGTCGATCTGCCGGATCGCGACGCATTGCACCGAGGCCGATGTGTCGATTCAGCATTTCGGTCTGGCTCGGGAGCTGGGGTTGGAGACGGTCGGGTTCTTGATGATGTCGCATACTCAGCCGCCGGAGGTGCTGGCGAAGCAGGCCCGGATCATGGCGGATGCGGGGTGTCAGTGTGTGTATATCGTGGATTCGGCGGGTGCGTTGGTGCTCGAGCAGGTGTCGGATCGGGTGGCGGCGGTGGTCGCCGAGCTCGGTGAGGACGCGCAGGTCGGGTTCCACGGTCACGAGAATTTGGATCTGGCGGTGGCGAATTCGGTGTATGCGATCCGGGCGGGTGCGACCCAGATCGATGGTTCGGCTCGTCGTTTCGGTGCCGGTGCGGGGAACACTCCGGTCGAGGCGCTGGTCGGGGTGTGTGACAAGCTCGGGGTCAGGACCGGTATCGATTTCTTCGCGATCGCTGATGCCGCCGAGGACGTGGTCCGCCCCGCGATGCCGCAGGAGTGCCTGCTGGACCGCCAGTCGATGATGATGGGTTATGCGGGCGTGTATTCGAGTTTCCTCAAACACGCCGAACGCCAGGCGGCTCGCTACAACGTTTCCGCCGCGGAGATGCTGGTCGAGGCAGGCCGCCGCAACCTGGTCGGCGGTCAAGAAGACCAACTCATCGACATCGCCCTCCACCTCCAGAAGCGGTAGGGCGAGAAAAGGGCCTGCTCCGGTGGGGCCGGCGACATCGAACGCTGTCAACGGGCGGTCGCCGGCCGGGTCCGGATCTGTACGCACAGTGCGATTTGCGGCCGGGATTCACCACGACGCCCCGGCAGGCGACGCAGCGGCGCCGACCCGGTAGTGGAAGCCTCGGCGGCGGGTCAGAGGGCGGTCGGCGGGCGATTCGCGGCCAGGTCCACCTGGCGGCGGGCGTTGGAGACGCCGGTCGCCACACATGTGCCGAGGGGGCCGGTGCGGTCATAGAGGGTGGCGGTGGCGACGGCGATTCCGGCGGTGGCGATGTGGCTGTCCGCTTGCAGGCCCAGTTCCGGGCCGATCGGCAGGCGGGACAGGGTGAGGGTCATATCGCTGTTGATGTAGCCGATTCCGGCGTCACCCCAGTTGCAGACCAGGTTGGTGGCATCGCCGGTGAATGCGGCGCGCTGGAACGGGGTGAGCGGCTCGTCGGCCACCAGTGCGGGCACGTTCTGCCAGATCGCTTTGCGTTCGGAGTTCTGGGCGGCCGCGAAGTCACCGGACCATTCGGCGTCGCCGCATTTGAACCAGGGCGGCGAGCCCGCGGGGTCGTCGAGGCGCTGTTCCGGTACCGGCAGCGGCGCCATTTCCTGCCACACCGTGCCGGGCGGCTGCTCCCCGACGGCCAGATACAGCACCGAGGCCCGGACCCGGATCCGGCCCTCCTGCACGATCCAGGCGTCCGCGACGTGCACCCGATTTCCGGCCCGCACCACCTCACTCTTCAACGAGATCGGCTCGGTCAGTACCGGCTGGAACAGCTCCACCGACAGTCGCGCCGGCACGAATCCGTCGTTCGGCCGGTGACCTTCCAGTTCACGGGCCAGCAATCCGCAGACTGCGGTGCCGGCCAACTGCGTCGGCGACCACCGGCTGACCGCGATCTCGGTGGCCGTGAAACAGTCGCCCTGCCTGGTGAAGAACGAAACCACGGCGCCCGCACCCTTCTCTTCGTCGACCAAGGGAACGTTACCCACGCTAACAGGACGGTGGGCAAGGCCCGTGACCGGCCAGTGGACACACCGAACATGGTCGCCCGATCGAGCCCCGCCAGTGGGTACAACTGACAGGTGACCGTCCCGAAGCTGCTGACCGCACTCGTCTGCGCCCTCGGCGTGCTCCCGCTGTCCGCCGGTTCGGCGGCGGCCGCGCCCCCGGGTACCGAGATCGTCGCGGCGACACCGATCGGCGACCGGGCCGAGCGCGTCGACGTCTACTCCCCCGCCATGGACCGCGTCATCTCGCACCGCGTTCTCCGGGCAGCCGGTGGATCCGCTCCCACCCTCTACCTGCTGACCGGTGCCGGGGGCGGGGAAGACGGGATCTCCTGGTGGGACAGCACCGGAATCCGCCGGTTCTTCGCCGACAAGAACGTCAACGTCGTGATGCCGATCGGCGGTGCGTTCAGCCTGTACACCGATTGGATCGCCGACGACCCGATCCAGGGCCGCCAGCGGTGGGCGACCCACCTCACCGAGGAGCTGCCACCGGTGCTCGACGCGAGGTTCGGCGGCACCGGGAGCAATGCGATCGCCGGTGTCTCGATGAGCGCTGGGGCGGCCATCGATCTGGCCATCCGAGCACCCCACCGGTACAGCGCGGTCGCGGCCTACAGCGGCTGTCCGTGGTCGTCCGACCCGGCCGGGATCGCACTGGTCAGTGCCCAGGTGCTGCGTGGCGGCGGCAACCCCGGCAATATGTGGGGCGCCCCCGGCGGCGAGGTGTGGCGGTCCCACGACCCGTATCTGCACACCGGCCGGCTCGCCGGTAAGACGATCTTCCTCTCCGCCGCCACCGGCATTCCCGGACCCATCGACCGCGGTGGCCTGCCGATGCCGCCGGTCGAGGCGATCGCGGGGGTGTGCACCTCCGCCTTCGCCCACCATCTCACCGCCGCAGGTCTCGCCCCGATCCACATCGCCCGCCCCACCGGCGCACACACCTGGGGCCAATTCGAAACCGACCTGCGGGAGTCCTGGCCACATCTCGCGGCAGCAATCGGCGCCTGAACCCGCGCGGCGGGGCCGACTTGCCGAGGCCGTGTGCGGCAGCCGAGCAGACTTCCCGACCTGCGCTGCCGGGCGCGACGGCACCCGACCGGCCGACAGACGAGGTCGAGCAGCGGAGTCAGGTCAGTGGCCGGAACGTTCACCACCCAGCGCGGCGCGCACCAGCAGGGGCAGTTGGGTGGCGCGCTCCACGGCGAAGGCGCGCCGCGCGGAAGACTGCCAGGTGCGGTCGAACAGTCGTTTCACGCCGGCGACGGCGTGCGGCGAACGAGCCGCAATGCGGGCGGCGAGGTCTTCGGCAGCGGCGACCGGGTCGTCGCTGATCTCGGTGACCAGGCCGAACCGTTCCGCCTGGGCGGCAGCCACGGTCTCGGCCGTCATGGCCAGCAGCATGGCCCGGTCCGCACCGATCAACCGCGACAGGGTGGCGGTGCCGGTCATATCCGGCACCAGTCCGTGGCGTGCCTCCATCACCGAGAACTCGGCATCCGGGGTGGCGAAGCGGATATCGGCGGCGAGCGCGAGTTGCAGTCCGGCGCCGAAACAGTTCCCGTGTACCGCGGCGATCACCGGCACCTCGAGACGGCGCCACGCCCAGCACGCCTCCTGGAAAGTGTTGGTGCCGCGCCACGGGATCGGGAGGAAGTTCCGGACGACGGTCAGCGGATTCCCGGTGGCCGCGGCGATATCGAGCCCGCTGCTGAAACTGGGGCCGTTCCCGGACAGGATCACCGCCCGGACATCCCGGTGCCGGGCGACCCGATGCGCTGCGTCGATCAACTCGCGCAGCATCCCGATGGTGAGGCCGTTGTGCTTGTCCGGCCGGTTCAGCGTCACATACGCGCGATCATCGTCGAACCGCACCGTCACCTGCGAAGTCATCCACCGATATTACTTCACAGTAAGTTCTGCCGGCGCGCGCCGCCTCAGCGGATCAGATTGCCCATATCGACCGGGATCCGGGCACCTGTGAGGTGCCGGGCCTCGTCCGAGCACAGCCAGGCCACGGCGGCGGCGATGTCCTCGGCCTGAGTGATCACCTCGGGCAGGGTGTTCATGTAGATCGGGGCCACGGTCGTCGCCCCCTCGGCGAGCAGCGACCCGATGGCGCTCATGTCCATTCCGGTCGCCACTCCCGCGGGATGTACGGTATTGACCCGGATCCGATACTCACCCAGTTCGTTCGCCATGGTCGCGGCGAGGCCGGTGACACCGTGTTTGCTCGCGACGTAGTGCCCGACGAACGGCATGCCCTTCAGGCCGGCGATCGAGCTGGTGAACACCATGGCGCCACCCTCGCCCTGCTCGATCAGGTACGGGATCGCGGCCTTCGCGGTGTGGAACGTGCCGGTGAGGTTCACATCCAGGGTTTCACGCCACTGTTCCGCGGTGATCTCCCAGGACCGGGCCGGTGAACAGATGCCGGCATTGGCGACCACCACATCGAGGCGGCCGAGCCGGTCGATACCGGCGGTCAAGGCGGCATGCACTGCGTCGAAGTCCCGGGTGTCGGCGGTGCCGGCGACGATCTGCTGCCCGGTCTTCTCCACCAGCCGGACGGTTTCGGCGAGGTCGTCCTCGGTGGCGCCGGGATACGGAGTACTTGCGAAGTCGGTACAGACGTCCACGCCGATGATGTCCGCGCCCTCCTGGGCGAACCGCACGGCCTCGGCGCGGCCCTGACCACGCGCCACCCCGGTGATGAACGCGACCTTGCCGTCGAATCTGCGCATCGATCCCCTGCCCTGCTTCCCGACTGAAAGTGATACGTGTTCCAGTTGGAAGGCTGCCATGGTTCGACCGCTTCGGTGATCGCATTGCCGGAATCGATGTCGGCGACACCGGCTACTCCCCCGGCCCGGTGGGGACTCAGATACAGATACTGATGCCCAGCGGCCCCAGCGGGAGGTGCAGACAGACCGAAACCGAGCCGTATACCGGGGTGACCTCCGGTGTGGCGGGGGCTGCCGACGCGGCGCCGGCCCCGACTGCACCGACGGACAGCGCCACCGCGCCTGCGGCGGCGACCTGAGCAAGCTTGCTGACCATGAGAACTCCTCGAGCAGATGTGTTGCGCAATCCGGGCGATACCGGCCCACCGGTGATGATCCGCCGCTGTGACCGCGACCACAAGGCCGTGAAACTGCGGGCAGCCGTCGCTGCGACGCTCCCACCCGCAGATGTGGGACGATCTAGCAGGTGAGCAGCAAACCCGAGGACCAGCATCTGCGCGACCTCGCACTGTTGCGTAAGGTCCGCGACCGAATCGATCGCGAATATGCGCAACCCCTCGATGTCGAGGCCCTCGCCCGTGGCGTGCACATGTCCGCCGGCCACCTCAGCCGGCAATTCCGGGCCGCCTACGGCGAATCCCCGTACAGCTATCTGATGACCCGGCGCATCGAACGCGCCAAGGCGTTGCTGCAGCGCGGCGACCTCGGCGTCACCGAGGTGTGTTTCGCGGTCGGCTGCTCCTCGCTCGGCACGTTCAGCACCCGGTTCAGCGAACTGGTCGGCATGTCGCCCAGCGCCTACCGCAACCAGGAATCCCATCCCGAAGAGGGCATGCCCCCATGCGTGGCGAAGCGGGTGGCCAGACCGGTCAGGAATCGAGAAGCGCGGCCGAGCAGCGGGCAATTAGCGTGATCGGCATGGAACTCACCATTCATTCGACATTCCTCCCGCACACGGACCCGGACGCGTCCCTGGCCTTCTACCGCGACGCGCTGGGCTTCGAGGTCCGCAAGGACGTCGGCGACGGCACCATGCGCTGGATCACCGTCGGCCCGCCCGGTCAGCCCGGTACATCCATCGTGCTGACGCCGCCGTTCGCCGACCCGGGCATCACCGAGGACGAACGGCGCACGATCGCCGAGATGATGGCCAAGGGCACCTACGGAATGATCATCCTGTCCACCCCCGACCTGGCCGGTACCTTCGACAAGGTGCAGGCCTCCGGCGCCGAGGTCGTCCAGGAACCGACCGATCAGCCCTGGGGGGTGCGCGACTGCGCATTCCGCGACCCGGCCGGCAATATGGTCCGGATCGACCAGCTCTGACCTGCACCGACAGTACTGCGACGGGGTCGCGAGAAGGAGAGAAGACACGATGCCGACGGCCACGGTGACGGACGGACAGCCCACGACCCGGCAGGTCGCCGACAGTCACGATCTGATCCGCGTACACGGCGCACGAGAGAACAACCTCCGTGATGTCAGTGTGCAGATCCCGAAACGCCGATTGACGGTGTTCACCGGCGTTTCGGGATCCGGGAAGAGCTCGCTGGTGTTCGCCACGATCGCGGCGGAATCGCAGCGGATGATCAACGAGACCTACAGCGCATTCGTCCAGGGGTTCATGCCCAGCATGTCCCGTCCCGACGTCGACGTGCTGGAAGGGCTGACCACCGCGATCCTCGTCGACCAGGAGCGGATGGGCGCCAATGTCCGCTCCACCGTCGGCACCGCCACCGACGCCAACACCCTGCTGCGCATCCTGTTCAGCCGGCTCGGGCAGCCGCATATCGGTTCGCCGCAGGCGTATTCGTTCAATGTCGCGTCGCTCAGCGGGGCGGGCGCGGTCACCGTCGAGAAGGACGGCCGCAAGGTGAAGGAGCGGCGTACCTTCAACATCACCGGCGGCATGTGCCCGCGCTGTGAAGGCCGGGGTTCGGTCTCCGATTTCGACCTGACCCAGCTGTACGACGACAGCAAATCGCTTCGCGAGGGCGCGCTGACCATCCCCGGCTACAGCATGGACGGCTGGTACGGGCGGATCTTCATGGGTTCCGGTTTCCTCGACCCGGACAAGCCGATCCGCAAGTACACGAAGAAGGAACTCGACGCCCTCCTGTACAAGGAGGCGACCCGGATCAAGGTGGAAGGCGTCAACGTCACCTACGAGGGTCTGATCCCGAAGATCCAGAAGTCGATGCTGGCCAAGGACCGGGAGGCGATGCAGCCGCACATCCGGGCCTTCGTGGACCGCGCGATCACCTTCGCCCCCTGCCCGGAATGCGACGGCACCCGGCTCAGCGAGGCCGCCCGGTCGTCGAAGATCGACGGCGTCAGCATCGCCGATGCCTGCGCGATGCAGATCACCGACCTCGCCGACTGGGTCGGCGGCCTCGACGAGCCGTCGGTGGCGCCGCTGCTGGACAATCTGCGGCATCTGCTGGACTCGTTCGTGGAGATCGGGCTCGGCTACCTCTCGCTGGACCGGCCGGCCGGCACGCTGTCCGGTGGTGAAGCCCAGCGCACCAAGATGATCCGACACCTCGGGTCCGCACTCACCGACGTCACGTATGTGTTCGACGAACCGACTATCGGCTTGCACCCGCACGACATCCAGCGGATGAACAACCTGCTGCTCCGGTTGCGGGACAAGGGCAACACCGTGCTGGTGGTCGAACACAAACCCGAGGCCATCGCGATCGCCGACCACATCGTCGATCTCGGACCCGGAGCGGGCACCGAGGGCGGGACGGTGTGTTTCGAGGGCACCGTCGACGGGCTGCGGAACAGCGACACCGTGACCGGGCGGCATCTCGACGACCGCGCCGCGTTGAAGGATACGGTCCGAACCCCCACCGGGGCGCTGGAGATCCGCGGCGCCCGGCAGAACAACCTCCGGGGTGTCGACGTCGATATTCCGACCGGTGTACTGACCGTGATCACCGGTGTCGCCGGATCCGGGAAGAGTTCACTGATCCACGGCAATCTGGCCCGGCGCGACGAGGTGATCGTCGTCGACCAGACCGCGATCAAGGGGTCCCGCCGCTCCAACCCGGCCACTTACACCGGCCTGCTCGACCCGATCCGCAAGGCGTTCGCGAAGGCGAACGGGGTGAAGCCGGCGTTGTTCAGCGCCAACTCCGAAGGCGCCTGCCCGGCGTGCAACGGTGCGGGCGTGGTGTACACCGACCTCGGCGTGATGGATACCGTCGCCACCGTCTGCGAGGAGTGCGAGGGCAAGCGCTACCAGGCGGCGGTGCTGGAGTACAAGCTCGGCGGCCGCGACATCAGCGAGGTGCTGGCCATGTCGGTGGCCGAGGCCGAGGACTTCTTCGGCAACGGTGCGGCACGTACTCCGGCGGCGCACAAGATCCTGGACCGGCTCGCCGATGTGGGCCTCGGCTATCTCACCCTCGGCCAGCCGCTGACCACCCTGTCCGGCGGTGAACGCCAGCGGCTCAAGCTGGCGACCCGGATGGCCGAGAAGGGCGGGGTCTACATCCTCGACGAGCCGACCACCGGCTTGCATCTCGCCGATGTCGAGCAGCTGCTGGCCCTGCTCGACCGGCTCGTCGAGTCCGGCAAGTCGGTGATCGTCATCGAACACCATCAGGCGGTGATGGCACACGCGGACTGGATCATCGACCTGGGGCCCGGTGCCGGGCACGACGGCGGCCGGGTCGTCTTCGAGGGCACCCCGGCCGATCTGGTCGCCGATGGGTCGACACTCACCGGGGAGCACCTGGCACAGTACGTCGGCGGCTGAGCCGCAACCGCGCCTACCGGCACCCGCTCACGGCGCATCCACCGGATCTCGCGGGATGAGTCCGGTGAGCGCGATCTCGATGAATCGGTGCCGGTCCCCCAGTTCGGCCCGGGTGACCGTCGCGAGCGCCCCGACGACCATGTACAGGTCCCCGTAGGTGATGTCGGGGCGCAGCGACCCGTCGCTGCGGCCCTGCTCGAGCAATGTGTCGACCACGTCCGCGAGGTCCTGGGCCAGGGGGTCGCGGGGGGCGGTGTCCCCCAGGGTCGATTCGATGAGGCCGGACAGTGCACGCCCGGTTTCGTGGACCCGGCCGATGTGGTCGAGGAGTCGCCGCACCCCTGCCAGGCCGGTCGGGGCGTTCGTGCACTCCGTACGCGCGAACTCGAGTATGCCAGCGAAGCGCGCTTCGGCGACGGCTTCGACCAGGGCCCGCCGGGTCGCGAAATGCCGGTAGACCGTCCCGACCCCGACCCCGGCCCGGGCCGCGATGTCGGCCATCTGCACCGCACCGCCGCGTTCGTCGAACAATGCACCGGCGGCCGCCAGCACCCGGGCACGATTGCGGCCGGCATCGGCACGGAGCGGGCGCGATGACGTCGGCACTACGGCTCCTGGGTCGGCTGGGGTCGGGCAGGTCCGGATGTTACCGCAGCACCCGGCACCCCCCTGAACCTCGACCCGGCCGTCGATCACCGTCCCGATCCCCATTGACTTCCGTCTGGCGAGCCGGGCAGACTATCGGAACCGGAATCCGCTTCCGTTTGGAGGATGTCATGTCGAAGGACCGCTTCTACCTGCTCGACCCGGGAGCCACCCGCCCGACCCGCGTTCCACTACCCGGGTGGACCTCGGTCAAGGCCGGTGCCGAGGACACGCAAGGCCGATTCACCCTCATGGAGAACCGCAGCGCAGGCTCCATCCCCGCGCATGTCCACGACACGTTCGACGAATTCGTCTACGTCGTCGACGGTGCACTGGACCTCGACTTCCAGGACCGGACGTACCGCGTCACCCGCGGCATGTGTTTTCTGGTGCCGCGCGGCGTGACCCATGCCATGCGCAGTCCCGGTGGCGCCGGGTCACCGGTTCATGCGCTGCAACTGTCGGCACCGGGTGGCTGGGAGCGCTATCTGGAAGATGTCGCCGCCGCCGGCGAGGGCGGCGAGTGGTCCGCCAACCGCAATTGGGAACGAGCCAACCGGATCGGCGCCCCACACGGGATGCGGTACCACCTGGGCGACGGCGGGCCCGACGACTGGGGTGACCCCGATCGCTTCTACCTTCTCACGGCGGGCGGGGCCCGGCCCGGCCGGGTTCCGGTACCGCCGGCGTTCGGCATCAAAGCCCGCAGCGAGGACACCGACGGGCTGTTCTCGGCCCTGGAAGTCGGGGTCGCCCAGCCGATCCCGCGACATATTCACCATGTCGCCGACGAAGGGGTCTACGTCCTCGAGGGTGCACTGGACGTCGACTTCGACGACCGGGTCCACACCGTCGGGCCCGGGCAGTTCGTCTTGCTACCGCACGGGGTTCCGCATGCCTTGCGCCCCGCGTCGGCACCGCCGCCGCGCGTGGTTCAGATCTCGTCGCCTGGCGGCTGGGAATGCGTGGTGGAAGCCATCGTCGAACATCGCGCCGAGGTGAGTTCGGGCGGACGACTACAGCCGGCTGCCCTGAACAGGTACACGCGGCGGTATCACGTGGTCTACGACGAGGCC
The DNA here is from genome assembly GCF_056627695.1 of Nocardia sp. KT25-26. Classification (NCBI taxonomy): domain Bacteria; kingdom Bacillati; phylum Actinomycetota; class Actinomycetes; order Mycobacteriales; family Nocardiaceae; genus Nocardia; species Nocardia sp. KT25-26. Next base: position 3,388,869 of record NZ_CM152813.1, read on the forward strand.
TGAAACACCCGATCGACATCCGGAGGGATGACCCATGAATACACTCGACACCCTGCACAGACGACTGCAGGCCGCGGGCGAAGGCGCTCGACTGTGGACCGCCGTGGCACTGTTCGCCCGATTCGCACTCGGCATCGGATTCCTGTCGGCTGTCGCCGACCGGTTCGGCCTGTGGGGTGAGCCCGGGACGGGCCAGGTGGCCTGGGGCGAGTTCGATGCCTTTCTCGGCTATGTGCACGACCTTGCGCCCTACCTCTCGGGCGGCTTCGTCGATGCTGCCGGCTGGACCGCGACCGTGTGCGAGGTCGTCCTCGGCCTCGCCCTGCTCCTGGGACTCGGAAGTCGCATTGCTGCCGTACTGAGTGCCGGAATGCTGCTGGTTTTCGGCGTGTCCATGCTTTTCGCCACCGGCCCCGAGGCGCCGCTCAACGCGTCGGTGTTCAGTGCCGCATCCCTCGCCATGGTGCTGGCCCTTGCGCCGGTGCGCGCCTATGGGCTCAGCGTCGACCGCGCCCTCGGATGGGAAAGGACCCGTGCGGCGTCGTCCAGCCGCGCACCGCACCCCGCGTCCCAGTGACCCGGTTGCCGGATGGACCGCCCGACATTGTAGTGCGCTGCTGAATCACGGTACAGCCCAAGGAAATAGCGGATCCCTGCCCTCTTAACACAACCACCGGCGCGCACCGACAATCGGGGCGTCACGGAACGTCGATCCGAGGAAGGAGGGTACCGCCATGCCGGGTGTGATCGAGTCGCTACTGCAGTGGATCAACGATGTCATCCAGACGCTCAGCGCCGCATGACATGCACGCGACCGGGCGCGGCGGACCTCACCGACAGTGCTCGCCGCGCCTGCCCGTCACCGCGGCACCCGACCCGGTGCGCGTCGCACCGCCGGGGCGGCCGCGACCAGGTCGGCGATCCCGGTCATTCGACAGATCCGCGGAAACGGCCGCAGATCTACGTTTCGGATATGACAACTTCGACGCAACATCCTCCGACCGTGATGATCACCGGGGCATCGAGCGGGATCGGCCGCGCCGCCGCACTGGCCCTCTCAGACCGCGGATATCGGGTCTTCGCCGGCGTCCGCCGCACCACCGACGCGCCGGCACACGCCGGCATCACTCCGGTGCCGATCGATGTCACCGATCCGGACCTGATCCGGGACGCAGCCGACCGGGTCGCCACCGCCACCGGTGGGACACTCACCGGGCTGGTGAACAATGCCGGCATCGGGGCGCCCTGGCCGATGGAGCTGGTTCCGCTCGACGAGTTCCGTCGCCACCTCGAGGTCAATCTGGTCGGCCAGCTCGCCGTCACGCAGGCGTTCCTGCCGCTGCTCAAGCGCAGCCGCGGCCGCTTGGTGAACGTCGGCTCCGAGGGCGGCCGGATCACCCTCCCCTTCCTGGGCCCGATCACGGCGAGCAAACACGGCCTGGTCTCGGTCACCGACGCCCTGCGCATGGAGTTGCGGCCGTGGGGTATTCGGGTGTCCATTGTCGAACCGGGCGCCACCAAGAGCAACGCACCGGGCAAACTCGTCGCCAACGGCCGTGCCGCCGTGGCGGAGTCGTTCGGCCCGGCCGGCCGCGCCGACTACGAGGCGGCGTTCACCGGGGTGATCGACCGCATCGCCGCCGGCCACGAACGCCAGGGCAGCGAACCGGAAGTCGTCGCCCGGGCCGTGGTCCGAGCGATCACGGCTGCACATCCGAAGACCCGGTACCCGGCCGGTGGCCGGGCGAAACTCCTCACCACCCTGGTACGGATACTGCCCGACCGCGCCATGGACGCCATGTTCATCCGCATGCTGGAACTGCCGACCACCGCGCCCGCCGGCGCCGGGCGGTGATCACGATGACACCGGAACTTCCGACCGAACGCGTGGCCGCACTCGACGCCGACTTCGGGCCGATGGCCGTCGCCGCCGGCGAATACGCCATGGCACTGCCCGGCCTGTCGATGCGGGAGAAGGCGTTCGTCTGGATCGTGAACGACGTCTGCCACGGCCATCTCGGCCTGCCGTTCGAGTTGCATGTACTCGTCGCCCGCCGCAACGGCGCCGCCTGGCCCGAACTGCGCGAGGTGCTGCGCCATATCGCACCGTTCGCCGGCTATCCGGCGGTCGTTCAGGCCTTCGTCCGGCTCTCGGAACTGCCGTCCGCCGACAACGAGACCGCCGACGCAACGGCGGCCGTCACACCGGCCGCAACACCACCCGCACCGACCGGTGTGGATGCCGAGTTCTCCCGATGGCTGGCCGGACAGGAATCTGCCCGGTCCTCCCGGCCGCTGCTCACCGCCCGCGAGCGTGCCCTGCTGAACCTCGCGGTCGATGTGCTGCAGCAAACGCTGGGGCCCCCGTTCCGGGCCCACCTCGACAGTGCGCGCACGGTGGGTGTCGGACCGGAGACCGTGCGGGCACTGTTGCGGTTGATGAGCGAACTCGGCGCGGGAAAGGTGTGGCAGGCGTTCGAGGCACTCGAGCAGCATCCGGGCTGACCGGCCCCGGCGGGCCCGCCGGGAAATCAGTACGGTGCGGTCATGCTGTACGGCCGCGACGAGGAACTACACACCATCGAACAGCTCTTGGCCGCCGGAGCGGCCGGTACGAGCGGTGCGCTGGTGCTGTGCGGCGCCGCCGGGGCCGGGAAATCGGTGCTGCTGCAACGAGCCGAGTCCCTGGCCGGCGACGCGACGGTGCTGCGCTGTCACGGCGTGCACAGCCACGCCGAGTTCCCCTATGCCGGACTGCATCACCTGCTGCGCCCGATCCTCGATCGCATCGAGGCGCTGCCGGCGCCGCAGGCCGAGGCGTTGCAGGGCGCGTTCGGCCTCGCCCACGCCGGCGCCGTGGACCGGCTGCTGGTCGCACTCGCGACGCTGACCCTGCTCGCCGACGCGGCAGAGGACCGTCCGATCGTCTGCCTGGCCGACGATGCGCAATGGCTGGACCGGGCAACGATCGATGCCCTCCGGTTCGTCGCCGTGCGGGTCATGGCCGAACCGATAGTGCTGCTGATCGCGGTCCGCGACGACGATCACAGCTTCATCGACCTCCCCACGCTGCGGATCGACGGTGTGGCGGCTCCGGCCGCGGCGGCCCTGCTCGCCGAACACCACCCCGAACTGTCCGCGGAGGTCCGGCAACGCGTGCTGGCCGCCGCAGCCGGAAATCCGTTGGCACTCACCGCACTGCCCGACGCACTGTCCCCGGCCCAGCGCACCGGGCGAGAACCGCTGTTCGGTCCGCTCCCACTGCCGCAACGGCTGCACCGCACCTACACCGAACAGATCCACGATCTGCCGGAACACACCCGCCGCCTCCTGCTGATCGCCGCCGCGGACGATGACGGCGAACTACACGTCGTGTTGCGGGCGGCCGCGGACCTGGGCGTGCCGAGCACCGCGCTGGGTCCCGCTGAGGCCGCCGGCATCGTCGATGTCACCGACGGGCCCGCCGGGCCACGCGTGCAATTCCGTCATCCGCTCGCCCGGGCGGCGGTGTATCGGCAGGCGTTCACCGAACGCCGCACCGTACATGCCGCATTGGCACAGGCACACCGCTCCGACCCGGATCGCGCAGTGTGGCATCGGGCCGCATGCGCGATCGGGCCCGATCCCGATATCGCGGCCGAGCTCGCCGGCAGCGCGGAACGGGCACTGCGCCGTGGGGCGCCGGCCACCGCGGCAGTCGTCTTCGAACGGGCCGCATGGTTGACCGAATCCGCCGAGGACCGAGCCCACCGGTTCGTTCACGCCGCCGGAGCAGCGGCCGCCGCAGGCACTACCGGACATGCCGAGTCGCTACTGGACAAAGCAGATGCCGGCGACATCGGACCGGTGTTGCGGGCCAGGATCCGGCACCTGCGGGCGCGGACGGTGTTCGACAGCGGCGCACCGGCATCCATGCACCGCCACCTGATGGACGGTGCCGCGACGATTGCTGCCGACCATCCCGAGATCGCCGCCGACCTGCTCGTCGACGCTGTTCGGAATGCGTGGTTCGCCAATCACCTCACACATGTTTCGGAAGCCACTGCTGCCCTGGCGACCCTCCGGATTCCCGCGGACAGTGCGGTCCGCTCGCGCGCTGACACCGTGCTCGCGCTCGGCGACATCGTGGGCGGGAACCGGTCGGCACGGGAACGGGTCCACCGGTCGCGACAATCGTTCGATGCCTATCGGGCATCGGCGGATCCGTTCGATGCCGTCCTCGCCGCAGTGGCGGCCACCATGCTCGGAGCGCATGCGCTCGCCGAGGAATCGGCCACGGCTGCGGTCGAACTGTGCCGGGCAACCGGCCGGGCCGGGTGGCTTCCGCTGGCGCTGCAGCTGCTCGTCTCGGTCGAATTCCTCGACGACCGTCACCATTTCGCGAGGGCGAACGCGACCGAAGGGCTCGAACTGGCCACCGTGCTCGGCCAGGACAACCGTGCCTGCCATTTCCGCGCGGTGCTCGCCTGGCTCGATGCCGTGGCCGGGAACGCCGATTCCTGCCGGGAAAACGTGGCCCGCTGTATCGGCCACGCCGAGCCACGCGGAATCGCCCCGTCCGCATCGGTCGCGCACTGGGCGCTCGGGCTCCTGGAACTCGGCAATGGCCGGCCCACCGAAGCGCTCCCCCACCTGCTCGGTCCCGGTGCCACCGCAGCTGTGCATCCGCTGGTCGCCATCGTGCGGACACCGGATCTGGTGGAGGCGGCCGACCGCGCGGGCCGGCCCGAACTCGCAGAAGCACAGTTCCGGCGGTTCACCCACTGGGCCGCCGAGCACGACCCGCTCTGGGCGCGGCCGGTGGTAGCTCGATGCCGTGCCCTACTCGCCACCGACGCCGGCGAACGCAGCACACATTTCGCCACCGCGCTGCACCTGCACGAGGAAGAAAGCCGGGCCGGGCGGCCACGTCCGTTCGCCCGCGCCCGCACCCAACTGCTCCACGGTGAATGGCTGCGCCGGGATCGCCGGCGGGCCGAATCCCGCGAACCGCTACTCGCCGCGGCACAGACCTTCGGGCGGCTCGGCGCGACGCCATGGGCCGACCGGGCGAACGCGGAGCTACGGGCGGCCGGCCGGACACCCGAACAATCGGCGCGACCGGCGCTGGTCCGCCTGACACCACAGGAATTGCAGGTGGTGCGCCTGGCCGCCACCGGCGCCACCAACCGCGATATCGGCGCGCAATTGTTCCTGAGCCCGAGAACCGTGGGCTACCACCTGCACAACGCCTTCCCGAAGCTGGGCATCCGATCCCGCACGCAAATCGCCCACATCCTGCACGAGCGCGACACAAGCACCTGATCCGCCGACATGGTGCGGAAATGCGCCTACGTGGCGCCTTTCGACGTCAGAGCTTCCCGAGCACCCCCGGACGTCCACGCCGTCCTCGAGCTCCGGGACAGGTACCGGCCGCGGCGTAACCCCTTCTCGGGGATCCGCCGGGGCGTCTTCGCCTACTCCTTCCATCACACGCCCGGTGTCTCGTTCGAGACGACTGTGCGTGCATCCCATTCGCACATCGCCCACACCCGCGATGTGCTGCGAAGAGGTGCTCCCGTGCTCGATTTCGTATATTTTCCCGTGTCCGCGGTCCTGTGGTTCTGGCACAAGGTGTTCGGGGCCGCGTTCGGACCCGACAACGGGCTCGCGTGGGTCCTGGCCGTTGTCTTCCTCGTCTTCACCGTCCGAGTGCTCCTGGTGCAACCGGCGATTTCCCAGGCGAGAACCACCCGTCGAATGCAGGCACTCCGACCACAGATCGAGGCTGTCCGGCGTCGATACCCCGACGACCGCCGCCGGCAGGCCCTCGAGATACGGAAGCTGCAGACCGAACACGATTTCAACCCACTCATGGGCTGCTTGCCGATGCTGATCCAGGCGCCGGTGTTCCTCGGGCTCTTCCACGTCCTGCGATCGTTCGACCGAACCGGTACCGGATTCGGCCGACTCGGGATGACCGCCGAGGCCAACGCGAATACGCCGAACTACATATTCGGGGTCGGCGAGGTGCAGTCGTTTCTCGACGCCAGAATGTTCGGCGCCCCGATCTCTGCTGCGATCACTACCCCGGAGAGCGCACTGTCGTCCTTCACAGCCTACGGCGGTACCCCCAGTGTGACTGCGATCGGAGCGGTCGCCGTTCCGCTGATGGTGATCGCAGCCTTGGCCACCCATCAGGCCGCACCGGCGGCCGCCCGCACCGCTGCGGGCCCCGCACCCGGCGCCCGACCGGTCGGGAGCTCGGCAGCGGCCCGGGCACGGCGACGTCGGAGGAGACGATGGTGAACGACGGGCGCCGGACATTCTGGGCGGCCGGGTGTGGGACGCCGAGGATGCAGCGGTGCGACAATGCCTGCTATGGCCAAACCCGTCCTGCTGTTGCAGCTGCGGCCGGAACAGGCGGCTGCCGATCAGGAGTATCGGGCCGTTCTGCAGGCCGGTGATCTCGCGCCCGGCGAGGTCGTGCGGATCGAGATGAACCGGGAGCTGCCGGTCGTCGATCTCGACGATTACGCCGCGGTGCTGGTGGGCGGCGGTCCGAGCAACGTCAGCAGCCCGTTCGAGCGGAAGTACCCGTATCAGCAGCTGTTCGAACCCGAGTTGAAGAAGCTGCTGATCGAGATCGTGGACCGGGACTTCCCCTATCTGGGTGCCTGCTACGGGCTGGGGATTCTGGGTGATGCGCTCGGCGGTCACGTCGGTACGGAGCATTACGGGGAACCGGTCGGCGCCCAGACCATCGAGCTGACCGAACATGCCCACCACGATCCTCTGGTGCAGGGTCTGCCGGGCACCTTCCGTGCCTTCGTCGGGCACAAGGAGGCCTGCCAGGCGGTCCCGCCAGGGGCCACCCTGCTGGCGACCTCGGTGCTGTGCCCGGTCCAGATGATCCGGACCGGCACGAACGTGTACGCCACCCAGTTCCATCCCGAGCTGGACAGTCACGGCCTGGCACTGCGCATCGAGATCTACAAGAACGCCGGCTACTTCCATCCCGACGAGGCCGCCGGCCTCATCGCCAGCGGACATCGGGAAGCGATCACCGCACCGCAGCTCATTCTGCGCCGGTTCATCGATCGCTACCTATTGCGGACACAATCTGACCGCTGACGATGACACGGTGGCTGCGTCACCGATGAACGGAGGAACCGCACGATGAGCCGCACAGTCCAGATCACCGTCGACGCCCACGATCCACGCGCCCTGTCCATCTTCTGGCGTGATGTCCTGGGCTATATCCATCCCGCGCCACCCGGGGTGGAACTGCCCGCAGGCGCCGATCCGCTCCCCGCCTGGGACGAGTTCCTCGCGCGACTGGGCGTGCCGCCGGAGCAGCGCAACACCCGGTCGGCGATCGAGGACCCGGAAGGCTACGGTCCGCGGCTGTTCTTCCAGCAGGTCCCCGAGGACAAGGTCGCCAAGAACCGTATCCATCTCGACATCCGCGCCGCTCCCGGCCTGCAGGGCGCCGAACGCATGGCCGCACTGGAAGCCGAATGCGATCGCCTGGTCGCGCTGGGCGCCACGCGGGTCGAGCGGCACGAGCCGCAGCCCCCGATGAGCTTCGGTCACATCGTGCTGACCGACCCCGAAGGCAACGAATTCTGCCTGGACTGAACCGCGCGTGGTTCGGCACTGTTCCACCGACCATAAGGTTTCGGTAAGGGGTTTCGCCGACCATGGCAGCCGACGTTGTCAGCCGATGAGGGATCAGACTATGGAGTTCGCGGGGAGTCCGGGGTATGCACTTGTCGACCGGGTCGATTCGGCGGGGGCTCAGCGCGGAAGGTGGTGGCGGTCGCTCTCGGTGGTACCGCTCGCGCTCGCGCTGGGTGTGGGAACGCTGACCGGCTGCGACAGCGGCGGTGACACCCCCGGCGGTCGGGAATCGGCGGTGGACGAGTACTGGTTGACCGTCCCGTCCACCGATGCCGAACAGGCGGAAGTGGTGCGCCGGGTGCTGGCGATCGACCCCTGCGCATTGCTGCCGCAGCCGGCGCTCGACGAATACGACACGGAGGCCGAACTGACGTTCGTGCGGAACAGTCAGTGTGGCGCCGACTGGCCCGGCGGGGACACCGGGGAGGATGTGATGGTCTTCGCCCGCCTCGAAATGGCCGAGCCCGGTCAACAGCCGACCGATGGCCATGGCGCAATCGAGGAGCGCGATGGGATCCTTCTCGTCGAGGACTACGACGAAATGCTGGGATCACCCTCCTGCGGGGTGGAGGCATGGTATCCCGCGTCGGTGAAACTTGTCCTGGAAGTGACCACGCCGGCCGGCCATGATCCGTGCGAGATCGGGCAGGACCTGCTCTCCGCGGCGCGCACCGAATTCGTGAAGGAGCCACCGCACGGAACCTCCGAGGCGACCCCGGTGACCGTGTTGAGCGGTGCGGATCCGTGCGCCGTGACGCACGCGCTGGGTGACCTGGCAGAACCCGACTTCCAGGGACAACTCGTCAACTGCGGGTTCGATTACCAAGATGTCAGTGTCTACGTCGAGTACGGATACACGGCAGACGATACGCGTGGAGACGGGGGCGAGCAGGCCCTCGAAGACACCGGCCACGAAGTGTATCGGCACGGACAATCGGCCGGGGCGGATGTCCGCTACTTCGCGCTGCTGGGGGAACCGATCGACCCGGTCAACGAGGCAATGGCCGAACGGATGCCGACCATCGAGGTCAGGGCCGAGAATCCCGAGGTGGCAGAAGAAGTGATGCGTAAGGTTCTCGAACAGTTCTGACCGCGGTCCCGCCGGACCCGGAACGACAGCCGGGCGACCTGCTGCCTCCCGAGAACCGACGGAGGGAGCAGCCGACCGGGTCGATAGGCTGGCACGCGGCGGCCACCCGGCTGCCCGGACGAGAGGAGCGGGCAGCATGGCCGCGCAGCAACGGATCGAATGGAAGCGGGCGAGCAGCCGACTGCCGTCCGATGCCGAGCGCGCCGCCCTCCGCTCCGAGCTCGTCGAGCAGGCCCGCGCCGTCCGCCGCGACGGCTGGGACAACCACCGCCCGAAGCTCACCGCCGGGCGCATCGCCGTCCTGGCGTACCTGCTCGGCGACGACGAGGTCCTGACCGAGCTCGACGAGAACGAGGGCACGGTCCTGACCCGCACCGCCGCCGACCTCTTCGGCTTCACCGCGGGCCGCAAGGATGTGGCCAAGGGGCTCGTCCGCACCCAGGAATGGTTCGACGCCACCCGTCGGGCCCTGGGCCGCGCCTGACCACCCCGCCACCCAGACCAAGCTGTCTGCCCCCATTTCTGGTGGCTGCCACCGCTTCCGGGTCTCCCTAGAATAGACGGCACCCGGTCCGCGCCACCAGGAATGTCCGTGCGCCACGATCAGGAGTTGAGTCGTGTCCACACCGCAACTCGACATCCGGCTGCTCGGGCGGGTGCAGCTGCTGGCCGACGGTGACCCGCTCCCGATCCGAGGACGAAAACCACAGGCACTGCTCGCCGCCCTCACCGTCCATCGGCGCCACGCCGTATCGATGGCCAATCTGGCCGAGGCAGTCTGGGGAGACACACCGCCCACCCGGCCGGCCGCCGGCCTGCACGGCTACCTGTCACTGCTACGCACCCGACTACGGGCCGCCGGGATCGACGACGGGATGACACTCCGCACCCTCGGCGGGACCACGTATCTTCTCGACATCGACGACCCGCAGTGCGATATCGGCCGTTTCGAACTGGCCCGGGTCGCAGGTTGCGCCGCGGCCGCCGCAGGCGACCCCCGCACCGCGGCATCGGCATTCGATACGGCACTCACCGAATGGCGCGGCGATGTCGTCGCCGGCCTGCGCGGGACCCGGTTCGCCGACCGATTGGCTGCCGAGCTCGACGAACGCCGACTGCAGGTCGTCCTGGGGCGAATCGACGCCTACGTCATGTGCGGGCATGCCGAATCCACCATCGCCGAGCTCCGCGGCCTGGCCGATGACCAGCCGCTGCACGACGGCGTATGGCAGCGGCTCATCCGCGCACTGTATGCCACCGGCCGGCAGATCGAGGCGCTGAAAGCCTACCGCCGATTCGAAATCCACCTGGTCGACACCCACGGCCTCGATCCCGATCCGGCGACCACCGCACTCCGCGATGCCGTCCTGCGCCGGGACCTGCCGGATTCACTGCCGGCGGCTCAGAACGTCGCGTGGTAGTCGCAGTCCCCACGCTTCTTGCATTCGGTGCGGATCGCGGCCCACGTTTCCGGTCCGACCGAGCCGTCGACGCCGATTCCCATCCGCTGCTGGAACAGCTTCACATGCTCGTGCGTCTGTGGACCGAAGATACCGTCGATGCCGGTTCGGTAGTACGCGTGCAGGAACGACTGCAGCGCGGCAACGCACAGGTGCTGGTTCTGCACTCCCTGGAACAGATGTGGCTGGAAGTACAGGCACTGGTTGATCGAGGGCGCCGTCTCTGCCAACGCCGGTGCTGCCACACCGGCCACCATCCCCATCGCTGTCGACGCAGTCAACGCAACAGCGCCGGCCAGCCGAGTGAGACGGTAGGACCTCGAAGAGCTTCGCATCATGGCATTCTCCTGAAATCGTTTCCTCGGCAGCGACTCCCGCCGAGCAGCCCGACCGTAGAATCCGGCTCTCGGGCTCTTCTCCGACATTCCTCGAAGTGCCTGCACTCAGATAGTTTCCGTTCACGTGCGGGGGAAGGTCTCCCGAAACCCGTGCAACACCAGATCGGCACGGGTCCGGGTACCGGCGATGAGGCGGGCGTTGGGCAGGTCGCTGTCGGCGATCTTGCTCCGGATCTGTTCTTCGGCGCGGCCGCCGCGCCGATAGCGTTCGGTCAGCCGCTGTACGATCGCCGACCGCTCCGCATCGAGATACCAGATCTCGTCGAGACAAGGGGCGATGTCGGTCCAGCCGGGCCGGTCCAGCAGCAGATAGTTTCCTTCCACCACCACGATGCGCTGATCGTCGATGGTGATCGCGTCCGAGATCGGATCGTCGAGCTCCCGGTCGAAGGCCGGCCAATCGACTCGCTGACCGGCCGCCGCGATACGCAACCGGCGCAACCGGGAGACGAAACCGGCCACATCGAAGGTGTCGGGCTCACCCTTGCGGTGGCGCGCACCCACCGCATCCAGGTCGGCCGATGTCCGGTGGAACCCGTCCATCGGCGCAACCGCCGCCGGAATCCCGTACGTGGCGGTGATCGCCTCGGCCAACTGCTCCGACAACGTCGACTTACCTGCCGCCGGTGGGCCGGCTATGCCCAGCAGAAACCGGCCGCCGACCGGCAATCGCGAGCACACCCGCGCCGCGAGATCGGCCACCGACATTTCTCCACCAGATCCCATGATTCCTCCGCCCATCCGCCGATCACCACGCTACCGGCGCCGTGTTCCTCGGCGCCGCACCGCCCGGAACGGCATCGGAGTTGCCCGGCCTGCCATGCTTGGCAGGATCTAACCGGATCTGCGCTACTCCGATGCCACAGCTGCCACAGCACCTTCCAGCCGAAATCGTTTCTTCCTGTTACTATTCCGGTGGGCCGGGGATCGACGAGGGGGAATCGCATTGCGAATCGGAATCGCGGCCGCAGGTCTGGCTGTCGCTGCTGCACTCACGACCGCACCCGCTCCGGTGGCCGCCGACGTCGGCGTATCCGTCCTGCCGGCCACCACCGGACCGCACGAGGTGGGTCGCGTCGTGCTCCGGCTCGAGGACTCACAACGACCGGATCCGTTCGTCCCGGACCGGGGGCGGGAACTGATGGTTTCGGTGTTCTACCCGGCAACCGGCACCGACCACCTGCACCGCGCCCACCTGGCGTCGACAACGTTCGCCGGTGAGCTGGAGGACCGATTCGGTCTCGATCTTCCGGGGCTGCTGACCAGGTCCTATCGGCAGGCCCCGGCCGCCGACGACACGCAGTACCCGGTGGTGCTGTACACGCCGGGCGCCGGGGTGAGCCGGATCCTCGGCACCGGCCTCGCCGAGGACCTCGCCAGCCGCGGATACGTCGTGGTCACCATCGACCACACCTACGAAACCGGACCGGCCGTGGAATTCCCCGGCGGCCGCCTCGAACAACCGGCTCCGATGCCGGAAGGATTCACCCCGCGAGTGCGCAAGCTCTATATCGATACCCGGCTCGACGACGTCGACATGGTGCTCGACGCATTGGAATCCCTCGCCGCCGACGACAATCCGGATGCGGACGGGCGCAACCTCCCGGTCGGCCTGTCCGGCATCCTCGATCTCGAGCAGATCGGCATGGTCGGGCACTCCTCGGGCGGCTATACCGCGGTGGAAGCCATGCACGGCGATCGCCGCATCGACGCCGCAGTGGACATGGACGGTCAGCTCGGCGTCGACGCCGAATTCGGCGAATCCGTCCGCGACGGAGTCGACCGACCTGTGCTCGTACTGACCAGCGAACAGGTCGAGCAGGTCGGCGATGCGGACCCGTCGCTGACGGCATTCTGGGCCGCCGGCACCGGCTGGAAGCAGCACCTCACGATCGCCGGTGCACACCACTACGACTTCACCGATATGCCGGTCCTGGTCCCCGGCCCCGCCCGCCCGGCCATGGGACGCGATATCGGCCCCATCGGCGGGCAGCGGGCCGCCGAACTGGTGCGCACCTATGTGGCCGCCATGTTCGACAAGTTCCTCCGCGACCGCACCGGAACCGTCCTCGACACGGCGCCCACCGAACCCGAAGTCCACCGCATCCGATGATCCCGTCCGAACCGCTACACCGCCTTCCCCGGGCGGCAACTCCCGAGCAACATCGTCCACCGCAACCGCGGTGCCGTCCGGCAGCGGGAACACGGTTCTCGTCAGCACGCGACGCGCGCGAGGGTTCGACGGCGCGACCGGATCGGCGACGCGGTCAGCGTTGGGCGGGCAATCCACGCAGGAAGATCTCGAAAGCCTCCGGCCGGACCGCGATTGCACCCACGAAGGGTTGATCCAGCATCGACACCAGGGCCAGCGCCAATACGACCACCACCGTCAGCGACACCGCCAGCAGCAGATGCAGCCGATAACCGGACACCCCGAACAGGAAGGTGAATGCCACCGTCGCAGCGGCACCGAATGCCAACGCGAGCCACAGCACACTGGGCACATTGTGGCCGGTCTGGCTCAGCCGCTCCCGTCGCGCCGCAGCCAGATCGTTGACGGTCGCCAGCGAATGATCGAAAACGGCCCGGGCACGCGGCGTCTCGGAAGGGATGGCGTTGATCTCGTCCCGCATCCGATAGACCAGCGCGGTCGCGGCCGGACTGTAACCGCCCGCGCCGAGCAACGGCCACTCGTCGTCGATGACCGTCCGCGCATACTCCTTGGTCGTCCGCTCCAGATCGCGCCCCATCTCCGGCGGCAACGCCCGCGCATCCCAGTACAGCGCGCCGAGCATGTTCGCCTCGTCGAAGGTGTTCGCCTTGGCCGCCTGCAGCGAGTTCCATTCGTTGACGACGATGAACGCCAGCAGCACCGCGTACAGCGCACCGACCGTCTGGAACACCAGCCCCGCGACGTCGTTGTGGTCACCCGGCCTGCCGCGCGGCGCGGCACGCCGGAGTAGGACGATCCCGGTGACCAACGCAACCACCGGAACCAGCATTGCAACCCACGCCCACACCATCGATGGCCTCCTGCATCGAATGAACACGCGCCTGCCGACAGCGGAGCGTACCCGGGTGACGGGGAGAAGAATGCGGGACTCGCGGCGAGGCGACCGGTGTCAGGCCAGGCGCCGGGTCAATGCCAGTGGCAGATGCTCGAGCGCGAAGCCGATCGGCAGCCACGGCCAGGACGGGACGAACGCCTTCGCCCGGCGCTTCTCGATCGCCGCCACCATCGCACGCACCCCCGGCTCGGTGTCGACCAGGAAAGCCGGTGCACGACTACTGCGATCGTTCATCTCCGACCGAATGTATCCGGGGTGGATCACCGAAACCGCCACGCCCGGCACCTGCTCGGCACGGATCCCCTCGGCCAGCGCCGCGATCCCGGCCTTGCTCGCCGAATAGGCGGTCACCGTCTTCGGCATACCACGCAACCCCGCGATCGACGAGATCACCACCAGATGCCCACCACCCTGAGCACGGAACTGCTGCATGGCGGCTTCGCACTGCGCCAGCGCGGAAACGAAGTTCACCTGCGCGGTCGCCCGGTTCGCCGCGTATCCGCCGGTACCGATCGGGGCGCCCTTACCCAGCCCCGCATTGACGATCACCCGATCCAGCCGCCCGAATTCGGCGACGAACTTCTCGAACACGGCGAACACCGCGGCGTCGTCGGTGACATCGAGCCGCTCCACCACGACCCGCCGGTCCGGATACGCCGTCCGAATCTCGTCCCGCAACGTGTCCAGACGATCCGTTCGGCGGGCACAGATGCCCAGGTCATAGCCGAGTTCCGCGAACTGCCGCGCCATCTCGGCGCCCAACCCGGAACTCGCCCCGGTGATCACGATCGTGCCTGCACTCATGTCCCGATGGTAGGCGCCCGCACCGCACCACGGCAGCCCCGGATATCCCGTTCGGACGATACGCTGTAGCCGGCACCACCGAGAGGGAACGAAACACCGTGCGACAGCCCGACTCCGACGCACCGGCACAGATCGGCGAATACCGCATCCTCGGCGTACTCGGCTCCGGCGGCATGGGACACGTGTACCTGGGCCGCAACCACGGCGGGCGGACCGTCGCCGTGAAGGTCATCCGCTCCGGCCTCACCGGCGACCCCGAGTTCCGGCGCCGTTTCCGGCGTGAAGTCGACGCCGCCCGCCGTATCGACGGCCGCTACACCGCGCCTGTGCTCGCCGCCGACGTCGATGCCGATCCCCCCTGGCTGGCCACCGCCTACGTCGCCGGCCTGCCACTCGGTCAAGCGGTCGACCAGTACGGCCCCCTCCCGCAGCGCACCCTGGTGACGCTGGCCCGGGGGCTTCTCGAAGCGCTGGCCGCCGTGCACGCCGCCGGTGTGGTGCACCGCGACCTCAAACCCGCCAACGTGATCCTCGCGGCCGACGGCCCCCGCGTCATCGATTTCGGCATTGCCCGCGCTACCGACGACAGCGTGCTCACCGTTACCGGCGAGGTCATCGGCTCCCCCGGATTCCTGTGTCCGGAACAGGTGCTGGGCGTACCCGCGGGCCCGGCCTGCGACGTCTTCGCTTTCGGCGCCACCCTCGGCTATGCCGCCACCGGGCACGGGCCGTTCGGCACCGGCCCGATGATGTCGATGATGTGGCGGGTCGTCCACGAGACGCCGCAATTCACCGACGCGCCTGCCTGGCTCATCCCGATCCTCACCGACTGCCTCGACAAGGAGCCCGCCCGCCGGCCCACCGTGCCGCAACTGCAGGCCCGGTTCGCCGATCTCGACGCGGCGCCGCCCGACGACTGGCTACCCGCTCCCCTGCCGGCCGAGGTGACCCGCCTTACGACACAACTGCTCGACCTGGACGGAGCGGATGAATCCCCGCGCCCGGCGACCGTGCCCCCGGCGACCGTTCCGCAGTTCGACGCCCGCTACGCGCGGACGACTCCCGCGCGGCCTGCCACGCCCGTCCCGCCGGCCCCTGACACCACCCGTCGCATCAACCGGCCGATTCTGCTCGGGGCCCTCGCCGCAGTCGTCATCGCCACCGTGGCCGTGGCAGTCGGCGCCTACTTCGTCGCGACCCGCACCGCAGGCGAACCCACAGCACCCGCGCCGCCGACCGCCGTCGCAGCAGATGAACTGCCCGCCGGATATGCAGGCACCTGGACCGGGACCGCAACCGACGGACCGGTCGGTTTCCGTATCGAGCTCAGTCTCGAGAACGGCCCGGTCGGCCGACAGATCGGCACCTCCGCCAATACCGGCCTCGTCACCGGTGGGCGTTGTGAGCGCACCGAAACGCTCACCGGTGTCACCGATACCGAAGTCACCTTGGTCGCCACCCTCACCGGGGACAGCGGAGGCTGCCTCGACGACGGCTCGCCGACCACCCTCTCGCTGCAGCCGGACGGCACGCTCTCCTACGCCACCGAAGGCCTACTCGGCGATATCACCGGCACCCTGCGGAGGTCCTGACCGCGCCCGACCGGTTCACACCGGGGTGGTGCGCCCCGACCGCAACAGGGTGAGCGCCTCATCGGACACCAGACCCCGCGGCACCACCACCCGGCGCCGGTTGCGCAACGACAACACCACACCACCCGCACGCCGATCCACATCGGTCACATCCGTGTACCGATACCGGTCGGAATCCTCACAGCAACCGGGACCGGCCACCGACCCCAGCTCGAAGCACTCCCCGAAATACCGTGCCCGCAGCAGGCACCCCGGGGTCGCGCGGATCGTGGTGTTGCGCAGTGCGGGCCCCAGGGGCAGCGCAATCGTCGCCACGAACATCACCACAGTGAGGAAAATCGGCAGGTACAGACCACCCACCGGCGCCACCACCAACCAGATCACCAGCCATTCGAAGACCAGTGCCGCCATGATCGGCCACCCCCAGACCGAACGCAGAAATACCCGGACCACCTGCCGGTAGGTCGCCCGATTCCCGGGGGTCTCACAAACCACCCGGATGGCGTCCTCCTGCTGCTGCCGAAGCTCGTCCACCGCATTGCCTTCCGACTACTCGCCCGAGCCACCATAAGGCAGCCGCGAGAGCTCTGCCGATCGGGTCCCCGGAACCGCCGCCCGGCGGGCCGGCCGCCGCGGATCCACGCACCGCGCCGGACCCGGCACACCGAATCCCGCACGGCCGAGAAAACGGCTATGAGCACCCGTTATGCCAGGTGAACACATCTGCGCAGCGATGCGCCGACATGTCCCATCCATCGGACCGGTAGCTGCGACGATCACCGATCGGACACACCATCGCCGCTGCCGGACCGCACCCTGGATACCCGCACGCACCGCCGACAAACCCGATCTCCTCGACTTCTTCCATCCGCAGGTTCCCCCCGCGCCGGCCACCTGTCGACACCGCCTACCTCACACCCGGGCCACCGGATCGCACAGGTCACACTAGGCTCGGATCGCACAAGATCGACGAACCACACAGGAGCAGCAGTGCAGCACGGTGAAATCGTCGTCGCCGTACCCGAATCCGTGCACACCCAGCTGCGCCGCGGAGTCCGCAGCGTCCTGGTCGACGCCGCCGCACTCCAGCAGGTGCGGGACCGGTTCGATGCGGATCAAGCCACGGCGCTCGGCCGATATCTGGAAGCCTCCCAATCACCGAATACGCTGCGTGCATACCGATCGGATTGGGTCGCCTGGGCCGGCTGGTGTGCCGCGGAGGCCCGGCAGGCCCTTCCCGCCGACCCACTCGATATCGCCGTCTACCTCGCGGCCGCCGCAGATGCCCGGCGCGCCGACGGTACCCCCGCGTTCAGCCCGGCAACACTGGATCGCAAAGCTGCCGCCATCGCCGCCGTCCACGCCGCCAACGGACTCGCCGCGCCCACTCGTGCCGATGTGGTCCGCCTAACGCTCCGGGGCATCCGCCGCTCCCGCCGGGCGCAGCCGCGCCGCAAACGGCCGGTACTGCTGCACACTCTCGATCAGCTGCTGGCCGAACTCCCGGCCACCGGCTGGCCGACCGAACCCGCCCGGCGCCGGGATGCGCTGATCCTGCTCGTCGGTTTCGCCGGGGCACTGCGCCGCAGCGAGATCGCCGGCCTCCGTATCGACGATGTGCACACCGACCTGGACCCGCGCACCGGCGAACCGGTGTTGCTCGTCCGGCTTCCCGCCACCAAGACCGACCCCACCGGCATTCACGGCCAGCAGGTCGCCCTCCCCCGCGGACAGCGCCCACACACCTGTCCGGTCTGTGCTTTCGCCGATTGGATCCGGCTACGTGAAATACACCGCGCCGAGGGCAGCGCCGGACTCCGCACCCGCCTCGGCACCGCCCCGACGGCCCACGACCTCCACCGATGCCACAGTTACACCGGTACGGCGCTGCACGGCGCCGGACTACCGCTGTTTCCCACCATCAGCCGACACGGCGCTCTCGGTGACGCCGCCATGTCCGGACGGGCGGTCGCCGAGCTGGTGAAGCGTTACGCCGCCCGCGCCGGACTCGATCCCGCTCTGTTCTCCGGCCACTCGCTGCGTGCCGGATTCGCCACCCAGGCCGCACTGGGCGGTGCCAGCGACCGCGAGATCATGCGCCAGGGCCGCTGGTCGAATCCGCGCACTGTGCACGGCTACATCCGTACCGCCAACCCGCTCGACGACAACGCGGTCACCAAACTCGGCCTGTGAACCGCCGGCATACCGATCAGGCCGGGCAAAGCGCGAAGATCCGGAACTCCCGCCGGCCGGACAGTTCGTACTCCATCTCGTAACCCGGCCAGTACTCCACCACCTGGTCCCAGGCCGCCTTGCGGTCCATTCCGGTGATCTCGGTGACCGTGACTTCGTGCCGCTGCCCACCGACCCGCACCGTCGCCCGCTCGGCGGCGCGCAGGTTCGCCGACCACACCGGATGTTGCGGCCGACCCCAGTTCGACCCGACGACCAAGAAGTCCGCACCGTCCGGTACATACAGCAGTGACGTGGTCCGGGGCAGACCGGTCCGCCGGCCCGGCACGGTGATCTCGATCGACGGCAACCCGGCCAGATCCAGCACTCCGCGCCGCCCGCCGGTCAGCCGCCGCACCACCCGCTCCGCAGGCAGTACCACCGGCGCCGCACGCATCACCCAGCGTTGCGCAGCGATTCGACGAGCGATCCCGGGTACCGGATTCCACACCATGCCCGAATCCTCACCCAGTACGCCCCGCCACCGCTGCTCCGGATCGCCGATTGAGAGCGACCTCACCCCGGGAGACCGAGGGTTCCGCATCGGCCGCCCCTCTCCGCTCCGAAGCGGTTTTTCGAAATGCTCGGAAAGTGAGTTCTCGTCGGGATTTGGAGAGAGTTACATATTTAGATGCGCATATCTACGTATCATAGTACGTTATGCCACTTGCGACCCCGGTCGGCCGATGCATCCGATTCCGTTGACGGCGAGACGAATTCGACTCTGCTGCAACTCCCCTACCGAGTGGATCTGCCGCGATCCATCGAAGCGCCCCCTCCCCTGTGCTCTACACTTCGTCCCGTGTCGAGCGCACCCGCACCCCAGCCCGCGGTCACCGGCCGCCAGACCCGGTGGCAACCGCACAACGACAGCCGGCGGGAGCGGATCGTCGCAGCGGCGATCGAACTGCTCGAGCAGTCCCCCGCCGGTGTCGAAGTGCCGATCGTGCAGGTGGCCGAACGTGCCGGACTGGCGAAGTCGGTGGTCTACCGGCAGTTCGCCGGTCGGGACGAACTCGACCGGCGGATCCGTTCGGAGATCTGCGATCGTTTCATCGGCGATGTCGAGAACGCCCTCGATATCCAGGAGGGCTCGATCCGGGAAATCCTGATCCGCACCGTCGACGCGGTGGTGTCCTGGATCCTCGAGCACCCCCGCCTGCGCGACTTCCTCCGCACCGGCCCGAGCGATGCGGACACCGATATCGACGCAATGAGCGGCCTCATCGCCGATATCGCCGCCTCCGCTCGCGCGCTGGTCTCCGGCCTGGCCGGCGCGGTCGGCGTGGCCGATGAGCCGACCGCGGATACGATGACCTTCGCCATCGTGTCGATGACGGAGGCCACCGTCACCCGATGGGCCGCCGATCCGGACCCCGCTCTGTCCCGCGATCAGCTCGTCGAACAGGTCGCGGCCTACGCCTGGCACGTCGTCGACGGTGTGGCCCGGGAACACGATGTCGTGCTCGACCCGGACCAGCCGCTGCTCACCGTGATCGCCGGGCTCACCGAACCCGCTTGATCCGGTTCCGGAACGTCAGGCCACGCGGCGGATGCCGCGTTCGGGCTCACTGCGGTAGCGCGCCTCCGGCCCATCGATGCCGAGGGCGCGCCACAACCGCCGGGTCACCGGATTCATCAGCCCCAACTCGCCGGCCAGCTTCCGCATGTCGGCGAAATAGCCCGCCAGGATCCGCCGAGAATGCGGGGAATCCCAGAACGCTTCGTCGATCACCTCACGTGGGATGTCGAACTGTTTCGCGAAGGAACGCGGCGGTGCCATGATCTCGCCGGCGAGCCACCGCATCGCGATCGGAAATGCCACACCGCACACCCCACGACCCAGCGGCCCCATTCGGCCGATATGAGCCTTGAGGAATTCGTTGGCGAACGAGATGTGCCGGGCCTCCTCGGCGATGTGGATCTGCATCGTCCGCAAGACCATCGGCGGCATCTTCTCGCCCTCGCGGATCACCGCCTTCTGGTAGTGATCGATCGGCTCCTCGCCGCCGAGGATGCCGATGAACAGAACGACGTATGCATAGCCACCGGCCACCCCGATGAACGGTGAGAGCGCACGGAACACCGGGCGCATCCCGGGCACGTCGACGCCGATCCGGTTCACCAGTTCCTGGAACATCTGGATGTGGTTGCACTCTTCGGTCATCTCGTGCAAGCAGTACCGGAACTCGGGCGAACCGTTGGGCAGCTTCATGATGTACTGCATCATGCCGCGGATCAGGATGCTCTCGAAGGCCGCGCCGACCTTCACGGCATTCGCCACCCGCCATTTGCCGATCTCGATCTGCCGGTCCAAGGGCTGATCCCGGTACCACCGGGTGGCGCCGAGCGGATCCACTTCGGGTGCGAGCACCCAGCGCGCATCGTTCGGGTCGAGCGCCAGCTCAGGCGAATCCCAGTCGATGTCCAGATAGGGATCGAAGTTCCGATCGACCGACCCCTGCGACAGGGTGGCCAGGATGTCACGGTACTCCGCAGTGATCGGACCGGACTTCGTCGATTCGGTCAGCGTCATCGGTGCCTCCTCGGTTCACTCGGCGCGCAGCGACTGTTGCCGCTGTCACACCAACACCCCGAGAATAAGTGGGACTAAGGGTCTCACACAACCCCCCACGCCGAGGGGCAGCAACCCGAATCACTCAGCTGCCGGACACCAGCAGCACCGCGAGCCGGCGCGCGTCGTCTCCCGCGTCCGCGCCGGCGCGGGCCGGCCCGGCCGACCAGGCAGGCGTCGCGGTGCCCTCGATCAGTTCCAGGGCCTCCGGAGCGGTGCCCCGGACCTGTTCCTCGGTCACCACGCAGACGTGCGCCGCTGCGGGACGCCGACGCAACGACTCCCCCGCCACCAGGACGACGGCACCCGATTCGGCCACTGCGGCGACACAGCCGGTCACCACCGCATCGATCGATCCGCTCTCGGCGGTATCGGCCTCGGTGGCATCGAATACGACGTCCCGCGCCGCGTGTGCGGCCCACCGATTGAGCCAGCCCTGCGGGATCCCGTCCGCGGCCACACCACCTGCGCCCAGTTCGGTCAGCACGGCATCGAGCTGTTCCGGCAGCCCGGAGGCGTCGGTCCGGAACAACTGCCCGCCGTCTCGACGCAACTGCTCGGCGAATTGCGCGACCAGCCGCGATCGCTCGGCGCGGTCCGGGACGGCCGCACCGGCCGCGGTCGCCCGGGTGGGCGAGACGTGATCGTCGTCGGGCAACTCCAGCAGTCCGTCGCGGACCCTGCGCAGGATCTCCGCATTCGAGTTCATTCGGATACTCCTGTTCTCACCCGACATCCCCATGCCACCGCGGCACTGTCCGGAACCACCGTACCGATCGCCGCCGCCGGATGCAGCCGACCCACCATCGTCGACGCTACGGCCCGCCCGGATCAGCGAAATCCGAGCAACATCAGCTGCGCATCGAGTTGCCGCTCGAAGATCTCCGCGCGATCACCGAAGGTGTCGGCACCGTACATGTCGAAGATGTCGGCGCTCACTGCACCGAGCAGCCCGGTCCACGCCGACACACTCCGCAGCAACAGCCCGTCCGGCATATCCACCCCGAATTCCGCCCGCACCGCCACGAGATCACCGGCCAGCCGGCCCGAGACCGCCACCGCGCCCGCCGGCTCGGCGAGCCGACCGGCCCGATGCGCGGTATCGACGATCCCGAGCAGGGTGCCGATCACCCGAGTTCCCGGCGCAACCGTCTCCGCCGCGGGCGCCGCGTAGCCGGGCACCGGCGTACCGAACAGCAATCCGTACCAGGCCGGTTCGGCCAGCGCCCAGGCCCGGAGCGACCGCCCCACGGCCCGGAAGCGATCCACCGGATCGGCACCGGCCTGCGCGACCGACGCGTCGACCGCGTCGGCCAGGGCGTTGTATCCATCCACCACCAGCAGCGTCAGCAGCTCGTCGCGACTCCGGACATACCGGTACACCGCCGAGGAGACCATGCCGAGCTCGCGGGCCACCGCCCGCAGCGACAGCGCGGCCGCACCGTGCTCGGCCAGCTGCGCACGGCCCAGCCGCTTGATCTCGGCCAGGGTCTGCGCGCGCACCGCGGCGCGCGGCAGACCCGCGGTCCGGTCACGACTCATCCGGCGCCTCCCGCAGGTCCCGGGCGGCCCGCTCGACCTCGGCGGCCAGTGCGCTCCCGCCGACCTCCCAGGCCACCGCCCGAAACCGATCCCGGAATCGATCCAGATCGGTGGCCACCCCTTCACCGCCGTACCCGCCGGCGGCTCCTTCCCGGAACGCGGCGACGATCTCGTCGGCGAGCG
Organism: Nocardia sp. KT25-26; assembly: GCF_056627695.1. NCBI lineage: Bacteria > Bacillati > Actinomycetota > Actinomycetes > Mycobacteriales > Nocardiaceae > Nocardia > Nocardia sp. KT25-26. The sequence continues at coordinate 3,411,475 of NZ_CM152813.1, forward strand.
CGCCGATCCGGGTCTGGACCATGGCACGCAATCTGGCACTCAGTGCGACATCGGTCCCGACGTCGTACAGCACCAGCGCTGCCTTCAGCATCGCCTGGTCCGGCACCTGCCAGCCCTCCCGGCGACGCCGGAGGTAGTCGGCAGCGACCAGTTCGTCGAGCAGGTCCGGACCACGTTCACCGAGCAGGGCAGCGAGGGCGGCATCGTCGAGTACGGCTCCGCCACCGTCGGCCGATTCGCCGCGTGGTGCGAACAAGGTCCGCCAGTCACCCGATGCCGTGCCCTGTGGTTCGGCGGCGAGCACCTCCCGGATCGCATCCAGGCGGAGCCCGCGGGCCTGCATCTCGCCGATCGCGCGCAACCGGTCCACATGCTCGTCGGAGTACACCACTTCCTTTCCCGACCGCCCGGGCTTCGGGAGCACCCCGAGGGAGTGGTAGTAGCGGATGGTCCGCGCCGCAACGCCGCTGACTTCGGCGAGCTGGGTACGGGAATATCGCGACACGCGAAACAGCATAGGCGGCGCGGCCGGGATTACGTTGACAGCTGCCACTGTCGCCATTTAGCGTAACCCGCGTCACCGTCGACGTCCGACCGAGGAGCCCGTATGCCCGAACCCAGCACCGACTTCGACGTCCTCATCGTCGGCTCCGGATTCGGTGGCAGCGTCACCGCACTGCGATTGGCCGAGAAGGGCTACCGGGTCGGGATCATCGAGGCCGGCCGCCGATTCGCCGATGACGAACTGCCCAGGACCAGCTGGGACCTGCGCAAGTTCCTCTGGGCACCGAAGCTCGGCTGCTACGGGATCCAGCGGATCCACCCGCTGCGCGACGTCCTGATCCTCGGTGGCGCCGGGGTCGGCGGCGGATCGCTCAACTACGCCAACACCCTGTATGTCCCGCCGGAGCCGTTCTTCCGGGATCCGCAGTGGCGCGACATCACCGACTGGCGCGACGAGCTCACCCCCTATTACGAGCGCGCGAAGAAGATGCTCGGCGTCGTGCAGAACCCGCATATGACGCCGGCGGACGAGGTGTTCAAGGCGGTCGCCGAGGACATGGGTGTCGGCGACACGTTCACCCAGACCCCGGTCGGCGTGTTCTTCGGCGAGCCGGGCAAGACCGTCGACGATCCGTACTTCGGCGGGGTGGGTCCGGCGCGCACCGGATGCCTGGAATGCGGCGACTGCATGGTCGGCTGCAAGTACGGCGCCAAGAACACCCTGGTCAAGAACTACCTGTACCTCGCGGAGCAGGCCGGGGCGCAGGTGATCCCGATGACCACGGTGACCGCGCTGCGGCCGCTGCCGGACGGCAGCTGGGATGTCGACACCCAGCGGACCGGTGCGTGGCTGCGCAAGGCGCCCCGCACCTACACCGCCGGGCAGGTCGTGCTCGCCGCCGGCACCCTGGGCACCCAGAAACTGCTGCATGCGATGCGCGATCAGGGGACGCTGCCGAACCTGTCCGACCGGCTCGGGGTCCTGACCCGCACCAACTCCGAATCCATCGTCGGCGCGGCGACGAAGACGGTCACGCCGGGGCTGGATTTCACCAAGGGCGTGGCGATCACGTCGTCGATCCACCCGACCCCCGATACGCATGTCGAGCCGGTCCGGTACGGCAAGGGCTCCAACTCGATGGGCCTGCTGCAGACGCTGATGGTGGACGGTGGCGGAAAGATGCCGCGGTGGCTGCGGTTCCTCGGCATCGCGCTGCTGCACCCGCTGCTGCTGCTGCGGTTCCTGTCCGTGCGCAACTGGAGTGAGCGCACCATCATCTCCCTGGTCATGCAGCACCTGGACAACTCGATCACCACCTACACCAAGCGCGGCCTGTTCGGGCGGCGGCTCACCTCGAAACAGGGCCACGGCGAACCGAACCCGACCTGGATCCCGGCCGGCAACGACGTGACCCGCCGGGTGGCGGACAAGATCGGTGGCGTACCGGGCGGCACCTGGGGTGAGGTCTTCAACATCCCACTGACCGCCCACTTCCTCGGTGGCGCGGCCATCGGCGCCGATCCCGAGCACGGCGTCATCGACGCCTACCATCGGGTGTACGGCTACCCGACGCTCAGTGTCGTGGACGGTGCCGCGGTCTCGGCGAACCTGGGCGTCAATCCGTCCCTGACGATCACCGCACAGGCCGAACGGGCCGCCGCCTACTGGCCGAACAAGGGTGAGCAGGACACCCGGCCGCGGCAGGAGGACGGCTATCGGCGGATCCAGCCGGTGGCGCCGCACTCCCCCGCCGTGCCCGCCGACGCCCCGGCCGCGCTGGTCCTGCCGATCGTCGAGATCACCGGCAGCGACCGGTCCGCGAGCTGAACCACCTGCACCGGTCAGTCCGGCAGGCGCAACGCCTGCCGGACGGTCAGCCGCCCGGCCGTCTGCAACAGCGACCGACGGTAGATCCGCTCGGCGATCAGCACGATGCCGTATCCCGCGGCCAGCGTGACCGCCAGGGCGATCAGCGGCTCCCACCATGCGGCCGTACCGGCTACCACCCGGGCCGGCATCGCCACGATGGAGACGATCGGCACGTAGGAACCGATCACCTGGGCGGTCCCGTCCAGGAAGATACCGGCGAGCACCACGGTCATGATCATGATCGACAACGGTGTCGACGTCGATTGCAGATCCTCGCTGCGGGTGGCGAGCGCGCCCGCCACCGCCCACAGACAGGCCAGGGCCACGAATCCGGCCACGAAGAACACGATGAACCAGCCGGCGGCGCCCGCGATCGGCCCGATCGGCACCGCCACATCGAGCACGACCAGGCCCGCCAGGCCGGCGGCGGCGAACAACACCAGCTGCCCCAGCGCCATTGCGGTGTTGCCGGCAACCTTGCCGATCAGCAGCTGCCGGAGCGGAATGGCGCTGGCCAGCAGTTCGACGATGCGGTTCTGCTTCTCCTCCACCACGCTCTGCGCGATCGCCATCCCGAACAGCAGGGCCGCGAAGTAGAACATGAAGGCGAACACCAGCGAGGTCACTGCGACCAGGCCCGGTTCCACCGCGGCGGGTTCGAGCACCTCGGTGCGGACATCACCGCCACGGCCCAGATCGGCCATCGACAATCCGGCTGCGGCCGCATTGTGTGCGACCGCCATCTGCCCGGCCGCGGCCGAGAGATAGGTGGTGGCCTCGTCGTCGGTCCCGGTGCGGGTCACCAACAGCCACCCGGCGTCCGGATCGGGTAGCAGGCCGGCATCGACCGCGTCGCTGCGGACCCGGTCCCGGACCGTCGCAGAATCCGCCACCGATCCGGGGACGAAGGCGATATCGGCCGATTCGGCGTCGGCGAGAATGCCCGCCGCCGCGACCACTTCCTCGGCCCCCGGCCCGGTGACCGCGATCCGGATCTCCTCCGTGCGGTTGTTGACGAACGCGCTCACCACCAGCGCGATGGCGATCGCCACCACAGTGAGCGCGGTGGAGACGAGAAAATTGCGGTCGCGCGACTTCACCGCCATCTCGCGGCGGGCCACGATGGACCATGCCGCGCCGGTCCGATCACTCATGCGGTCACCTCCCGGTAGATCTCCGCCACCGAGGGCCGGATCTCGGCGAGTTCGTGTACCGACCCTCGATCCAGGGCGGCGTGCAGCAGCCGGTCGGTGGTCGTATCGCCGGACAGTTCCAGCAGGGCGCGGGACCCCTCGATCTCGACGACCGAGACGCCGGGTTCGGACCGGAGCCACTCCAGTTCGCCACCGGTGACCAGCCGGTAGCGCAGCGGGCTCGCACTCCGCAGCTGCGGCACGGTGCCCTCCACCACCACGCGCCCGGCCGCCAGCACCACCAGCCGGTCGCACAGGCGCTCCACCAGATCGAGTTGATGGGACGAGAACAGCACCGGCAGACCGGCCGCGGCGTACTCACGCAACAGCTGGGCCATGGCGTCGACCGCATCGGGGTCCAGGCCGGAGAACGGCTCGTCGAGGATGAGGGCTGCCGGGTCGGCGATCACCGCGGCCGCGATCTGCACCCGCTGCTGATTTCCGAGCGACAACGATTCGAGCGGATCGTGCCGGCGTGGCGCCAGATCGAAACGGTCCAGTAGTTCCTCGGTCCGCTGCCGGGCCCGGGCCGGGGCCATACCGCGCAGCCGAGCCAGGTAGACGAGCTGATCGGCCACCCGTTGCTTGGGGTAGAGGCCGCGTTCTTCCGGCATGTAGCCGAACCGCCGCCGGTCCGCGGCATCGACTTCCCGGTGCTGCCAGCGGATCGCACCGCCATCGGCTGCCAGTACCCCCATGATCATCCGCATGGTGGTCGTCTTGCCGGCCCCGTTGCCACCGACGAACCCGGTGAGCGCACCCGCCGGGACGCTGAACGTGACGTCGTCGACGGCAGTCACCTGGCCGAATCGGCGAACCAGCCGCTCCACTGCCAGCATCACAACCCCCTGTGTCTCCGGGCTCCCCGAGCCACGGTACCCGGAGAACCGGCCGACTGCGGGGAATGGACCCCGATACCCGACGGGGCGCAGAAGCCTCGGGCTGCGCCCCGTCGGGATCCCCACCTGTGGTGGGTCAGAAGAGTGCGACGGAGCAGACGGCCATGGCGCCGCTGCCCCGCGCGGTCTTCTCGTCGACGACCTCGCCGTCCACCTTGATCCGGCAGGTGACCTCACTGCCCGTGGTCATCGCCGACACCGTTGCCGAGATCGACGATTCGTCGGCCTCGAAACTCTCCCGCCACGGAGCATCGACGTTCTCCTCGGAAACGACCTCCGACTGTTCGTCGGAATAAGCCACCGAGGCGAGCGGACCGTCGGACTCGACCTCGTACTCGACCGAGCCACCGGCGCCAGCCGAAGGCACGTCGGGGATCGACGGCATGCCGGTCAGCGGCGGCAAGGTCGGATCCGGAATCTCCGGAATCTCGGGGATTTCCGGAGCACCGGGCGGAACCGCACTGGTGGCCGACACCGAAGTCCCGGCCGCCGGCTCGCTGCCGTCGTCCTCGTCGTCACCCGCCAGGACGACGGCAGCGACGATACCGCCGACGGCTGCCACCACCAGCAGGACCACCAGGACCCACACCCACGCCTTGCTCTTCGGCGGCGGCGGTGGCGGATACCCGGGACCACCCTGCGGCGGATACCCGGGCGGTCCGGGCGGATACCCGGGACCACCCGGCGGACCCCCCGGGGCACCGGGCGGGAAGCCCGGGCCGCCCTGCGGATACCCCGGGCCGCCGGGCGGCGGGACGGGGGCGCCCTGCGGATACCCCGGCGGCGGCATGGGCTGTCCCGGCGGCATCGGCTGGGGTTGCGGGAACCCGGGTCCGGTGCCCGGCGGCGGCCCGCCCGGTGCGCCCGGCTGTGGCGGATAGGTCATCGGTCGTGCTCCTGTCGGCAGTCGTCGATCCATTCGGTGCCGCGGCCCATCGAAACCCCCTGATCCGATGCGCCCGACGGCCGTGCAGAATCTACGGTCCGGGACCCTGCCGCGCAACGCTACGTGAACAGCCGTTCGCCGTCGCGGACACGATTCGGGGACGTACCGCGATATCCGGCGGTACGTCCCCGATTGCCGAAATCAGCTGTGGGATACGTTCTTCAGGACTTGCGGCCGATTCCGGCGACGATGCAGTTGCGCACATCGGTGAGCGGCGCCAGCCGCGGTCCGTCCGGCCACCAGTCGTCGCACAGCACCAGACCGGGCTCGATCATCTCCAGGCCACCGAACATGGCCCGGATCTCCGCCCGGGTGCGGAACCTGCCGCTACCCATCGGGCTGTGCACGAACTTCTCTTCCATCTTCCGGGCGAGTTCGCTGTGCTCGGGCGTCTCCGGGTCACAGAAGTGCGCGATCGCCACGAACGAACCCGACGGCAGCGCGTCGATATAGGTCTGCAGCAGGGCCGGGCCGTCCTCACCGAGGTAATGGTGCATGGTCCCGATATGGAACAGTGCGATCGGCCGGGTGAAGTCGAGCTCCTCGCGAACCACCGGGTTTCCCAGCACCTCCAGCGGCCGGAAGATATCGGCCTCGGCGATCCGGGTGCGGCTGTTGTTCGCCAGCAACGCCTCCGCATGCGTGAGCACCGAGGGGTCGTTGTCGACGTAGACCACCCGGGAGTCCGGGTTGATCCGCTGCACCACCTGGTGGGTGTTCTCGGCCGTCGGCAGCCCCGAACCCAGGTCCAGGTACTGGTCGATACCGCCCTGGCGGGCCAGGAACCGGCAGGCGCGGATCAGGAAGTCGCGATTCGCCCAGGCCAGGTCGTTCACCTGCGGGGCCACCGACCGGACCTGTTCGAGTACGGCGCGGTCGACTTCGTAGTTGTCCTTGCCGTTCAGCGCAGCGTCGTACACTCGCGCGATACTCGCACGGGTGGTATCGACTCCGACCGGCACCGCACTCGGGTATGCGGCGGAGGGTTGCGACATCTTCTCCGAGCCTCCTGGCCTCGACGACCTTCCGGATTCCACCGGTTTCCGTATGCAGCGTAACGGATCTCGACCGGATCCAGGGGACGACTGCCGTACCTGCACCCGGCCCTGCCGGCGGCGCCGGAATCGGCCGCCCGCTCAGCGGAACATGCGCCGGCCGCCCCGGCGTGTCCGGTGCACCATCGCGGCACCGCGCCGACCAGGCGCCACAGCGGAAGGACCGAAACCGTGGCCGAACCAGAACTCGCCGCCGATACCGTCGCCGCCCTCCCCGTGACGGCCGTCGACCACTGGGACCACAGCGCCGACGTCGTGGTCGCCGGATACGGCATCGCAGGGGTGTGCGCCGCCATCGAGGCCGCCCGGGCCGGTGCCCGGGTACTCGTCGTCGAACGCACCGCCGGTTGGGGTGGTGCGGCGGCACTCGCCGGTGGTTTCGTATACCTCGGTGGCGGTACGGCATTGCAGCAGGAACTCGGCTTCCCGGATTCGCCGGAGAACATGGCCACCTTCCTCGGCGCCGCACTGGGGCCCGGCGCCGATCCGGAAGTCGTCGACGACTACTGCCACGGCAGCGCCGAGCACTACGACTGGCTGGTCGGCTGCGGAGTACCGTTCCGCGCTGCGTTCTGGGGTGAACCGGGCTGGGAGCCGCCGCACGACGAGGGCCTGATGTACTCCGGTGGCGAGAACGCGGCGCCGTACCACGACATGGCCACCCCCGCGCCCCGCGGTCACGTTCCCCAGCTCGCCGACAAGCGGTCCGGTGAACGCAGCGGTGGCTACGTGCTGATGAAGTCTCTGGTGCAGACCGCCGAAGCATTGGGTGTCGAGGTCGTCTACGACACCCGGATCCGCCGGCTGATCACCGACGAGGGTCGGGTCCGGGGGTTCCTGGCCACCCGGTACGGCGCCCCGGTCACCGTCCGGGCCGAGCGCGGGGTCGTCCTGGCCACCGGCAGTTTCGCCTACGACGGCACCATGGTCGAACGACACGCACCGCGGATCAGTGGCCGGCCCGGAGCGGCGGTCGAGGAGCACGACGGCATCGGGATCCGGATCGCGCAGGCACTCGGTGCCCAGGTGGCCCATATGGATGCCACCGAGGTCGCTGTGCTGGCCGACCCACAGCTGATGGCGCGCGGGATCCTGGTCAACGCCCGCGGACAGCGCTACATCGCCGAGGACACCTACCCGGGCCACATCGGCCAGGCAACACTGTTCCATCAAGACAACGCGGCCTACCTGGTGATCGACGAAGCATCGCTGACAGCCGCGCTGGCCACCGAGACGGCCACCCCCTTCCTCCGGGTGCCACCGGACTGGGCGGCGGAATCGGTGGCCGAACTCGAATCCGATATCGGGCTCCCCACCGGAGTCCTGCAGGCCACCGTCGACACCTACAACCGGCATGCGGCCGCCGGAACGGACCCGGTGCTCGGCAAGAAACCGGAATGGGTGCGCCCGATCGGCACCCCGCTGGCCGGCTTCGACCTGCGTGGCCGCACCGCCGGATTCCCGCTCGGCGGTCTGCGTACCGACCTGGACGGCCGAGTGCTGCACGTCGGCGGCACCCCGATTCCCGGCCTGTTCGCCGCCGGCCGGTGCACCGCCGGACTCTGCGCCGGCGGCTACGTCAGCGGCGCATCGCTCGGCGACGGCAGCTTCTACGGACGCCGGGCGGGCCGGGCCGCCGCATCCTGACCGCTCCGGGCGACGATGCCCCGAAACCGGCGCCGGGTCAGTAGGCTGAGCGCGCCTGTCGCTCGGCGACTCCGGCTGGCACAGCAGGACATCCGGGCCGACGGGCGACCCAGAATCGACCGGGCAGCAGATCGGAGACGGTGCAGTGCAAGCAGGTGGGATGTCCGCGGATTATGTGATCGTCGGCGCCGGATCGACGGGGGCCGTGGTCGCGAACCGGCTCAGCGCCGATTCCGGCACCACGGTGCTGCTGCTGGAAGCCGGTCCACCGGACGACGACAAGTTCACCCATATCCCCGCCGCCTTCGCCAAATTGTTCCGCAGCGAACTGGACTGGGATTACCTCACCGAGCCGCAGCCGGAACTGGCCGGGCGGCAGATCTACTTCCCGCGCGGGAAGGTGTACGGCGGTTCCTCGTCGATGAACGCGATGATGTGGGTCCGCGGCTTCCGAGCCGACTACGACGAATGGGCGCTGCTGGCCGGGGAGCAATGGGGGTTCGGCGCCGCGGTGGAGCAGTTCCGCCGGATCGAACGGGTGCAGGATGCCCAGTACTCGGACGAGGGCACCGACGGGCCGCTGCACGTGCAGCGGCAGCGCAGCCCCCGCTCCAGCACGCACGCCTACCTGGAGGCGGCGCGGCAGGCCGGCTACCCCTTGGAACCGGCGAACCGGCCGGCGCCGGAGGGGTTCAGCCAGACGATGGTCACCCAGCGCGACGGCCGGCGCTGGAGCACCTCCGACGCCTATCTGCGCCCGGCCCTGCGTCGTGCGAACCTGACCGTCGAATCCGGGGCGCTCGCCACCCGGGTGCTGTTCGACGGGACCCGGGCCACCGGTGTCGAGTTCCGCCGGGACGGGCGGACCTACACTGCCGCTGCGAAGCAGGAGGTGATCGTCTGCGGCGGCGCGATCAACACACCGCAACTGCTGCAGCTGTCCGGTATCGGTGACCGGGACGAGCTGGCCGGGCACGGCATCGACGTGGTGGCCCATGCGCCGGAGGTCGGCGCCAACCTCATGGACCACCTGACCTCCGGCATCGGTTACGGCGTCGAGAAGGATTCGCTGTTCGCCGCCGAGAAGCCCCTGGAACTGCTGAACTACCTGATCCGGCACCGTGGCATGCTGACCTCGAACGTCGGCGAGGCGTACGGCTTCGTGCGCAGCCGGACCGATCTGGAGCATCCGGACCTGGAGCTGATCTACGCCCCCGCGCCGTTCTACTACGAAGGGCTGCCCGATCCGACGGAACACGGGGTGATCCTGGTGACGGTGCTGCTGCGTCCGCAGAGTCGCGGCCGGGTCGCCCTCCGATCGGCCGATCCCGCGGACAAGCCCCTGATCGACCCGCGGTATCTGTCCGACCCGGAAGGGGCCGACCGGGCCGCCATGCTGGCCGGTCTGCGGATGTGTGCGGATATCGCCGCTCAGCCGGCGATGCGGGCCACGCTCGGCCCGGTGATCTACCCGCCGAAGGCGCCGGACGATCTGGAGGCCACGTTGCGACTCACGCTCGACGAGTACTCGCACACCCTCTACCACCCGGCAGGCACCTGCCGGATGGGCACCGATCCCGCTTCCGTCGTCGATCCCGAGCTGAAGGTCCGTGGCGTCGACGGACTCCGGGTCGCGGACGCATCCGTCATGCCCACCATCATTCGTGGCCACACCCACGCGCCCTGTGTGTTCATCGGGGAACAAGCCGCCGAGTTCATCCGGGCCGAGCGCGGTTGACCGGAGCCCCGCGGCGGCCGACCGGCCGACGCGGGCCCGACCGGTGCGGTAGGACCGCTGCCGGTCAGGCACCCACCCGGGCGAATCCCATCGGCGGGGTGGGCAACTGCCGGCCGCTCCCCGAGCCGTGGAACTCCGGCAACCCCTGCAACACGTCGATATTGCGGGCGGGATAGCAGCGGACGGGCGGCAACGCGCGCGACACCTCGGCCCGCTCCACCGGTTCCGGGTCGACGAAGGCCACCGATTCCAGGCCTATCCCCAGGGTGCGGGCGATGCGCACCACCGACGCCGACTTCCGGCCCCAGCCGATCTCGACCGCGGAGAACATCTCGAACAATCGGTGCCGGTACAGCTTCTGCAGCGTCCAGTCGCGGTGGCCGCGGGCCGCGACCGCATGCAGGACGCCCCGCTGGGCGAGCGTCTCCAGGGTCCGCACGGCCTCCGGTCGTGGGGCCGCACCGGTCCGGTCGTGCACCACGCCGTCCCACAGAGTGTTGTCCAGTTCCCAGACCAGACATCGCACAGCCGGTCGCATCGCGGGTGCCCCTAACGCATCGTCGGTGTCCGTACACTGCGGCGTGCGCGGTCGATGGGTACAGCACCGTCCGGGCACGGCACGCGCCGTCCGGCCACGGTCGTGACCGGATTCGGCTCCGGTGAACTCTACAACCCGGCACCACCCCGGGCCAGCCTTGTCCCGCCCCACAATTCCGCGGACCGGCATTGTGATCGCCGACAGGATGCAGCAAACCCGCACCCATCTCATTACCGGCCGGTAGGGTGACGTTGCCGGACTCGACATTCCGGGGGTGGAAGGATCACAGATGTCCGTCGAGAGTTCACCACGCCCGACGCTCACCGTATCGGGCCGCCCGATGTCGACCCCACTGCAAGATGTCGGCACCCTGTCCCGCACCATGGTGGGCCATTTCGTCGCCAACGTCGCCCCCTGCGGCACCCTGCCCGGTGATGCGATCTCGGGCGACATCACCACCGTCACCCGGCTGTGCCTGGAGTTCGCGGTCAGTACCCTGGACGGCAAGGACATTCCGGGCAAGCTCGCCCGGCTGCAGGATGCGGCCGCCGGATGGGCTCGTGAAGGCGTTCCCATCGACACGATCCACCATTCGATCGCCGAGGGCTTCAAGATGGGGCTGGATCTGATCGTCGCCGACGCCACCGTGTCCGACCACGACGATCTGCTCAACGGCGCCAAGATGGTGATGGGCATGCTCGACACCATCACCGCCGAGGTCTCCCGGGCCTATGTCCGCGAACTGCGTTCGGTGGTGAGCGAGCACCACACGGCCGTGCACACCCTGACCTCGGCACTGCTCGGCGGCCAGAGCAGTTCCACGATGGCCCGGGAGTGCGGGATCGCCATCGCCGAACGCTACTGCGTGCTCGCACTCACCATTCCGCCGCACCGCGACGAACACAATCCGGCGGTGGACGGCAAGGTGGTGGCGCGCCGCAAGCTCCGTCGGGTGCAGGCCGAACTCGCGAAACGGTGCGAGGACACCGCGCTGTCGCTGCTCAGCGTCGACGGCGGGACCATCCTGCTACCGGTCGACACCCTGAGCCGGGAACAGCTCACCGACCTGGTCACCCGGCTCTCCCGGGCCGCCCAGGTCGGCATCACCGCCGCCCACGTCGAGGCGAGCACCGCAGATCTGCCCGGCGCCGCCGACCAGGCCCATGAGCTGCTCGATATGGTGCACCGGCTCAATGCCGTCGCCGGTCTGTACCGGTTCGACGAGCTGGCCCTGGAATACCAGCTGACCCGGCCGGGACCGGGACGTGAGTACCTGGGTTCCCTGCTGGATCCGCTCGATCGGCATCCGGAGCTGCTGGAGACCCTGCAGCGGCATATCGCCAACAATCTGAACCGCCAGCGCACCGCCCGGGTCCTGCACGTGCACACAAACACCGTCGACTACCGCCTCAAGCGGATCGGCCAGCTCACCGGATTCGACCCCGGTCAGCCCTCGGGCCTGTGGTACCTGCGTTCCGCGCTGGTCGCGCGCAGCTACCGGTCCGGCTGATCGCCGAATCCGGGTGACGGATCTGCAGGGGTGACACCGAGGGCCGGTGCCAGTGCCGCCCAGGCGGCGGGCAGCTGGTCCCGGAAGTCCGGCCAGGTGTGCATTCCGGCGGCGGTGTAGTCGACCGTCGCCGGAATCCCCAGCGCCGCGAGCCGGTCGGCGAAGCGTTCGGTGCATGCCCGGGCGCCCAGCTCCAGCGGCCCGCCGCCACCGATCAGCCGCAGTGCCGCCACCGGATCCGGTGCCGCGGCCACGGCCGCCAGGTCGGCGGGGGTCGCGATGCCGTTACCGGCCGCCAGGTACAGCGCCGTGCCACGCAACTGTTCCGCGCCGAGCAGGCTGTCGTGTGCCGCCCATTCCGAGGTGCCCGGCGGACCCCACAGATTGCGGACGTCGCCGCCGCGGGATGCCACGGTCATGGTGGTCACCGCCCGGCCGAGATCGTCGACGGTCGAGTAGCATCCGCTCAATCCGGCGCCGGCGGTGTAGAGACCGGGGTGGCGCTGGATCAGCATCATCGCCGCCTGTGCCCCCATCGAGACTCCGGCGATCGCCCGCGGCCCGGCACCGCCGAGATAGCCCTCCACGAGCGGCGGCAGCTCCTCGGTCAGGAACGTTTCCCAGCGATTGTGTCCCAGCGCCGAATCGTGTTGTGCCCAATCGCTGTACATGCTGCCGGCACCACCACTGGTCAGGACCACGTCCACCGGCTCGTCCGCGAAGAAGTCGGCGGCACCGCCCTTGGTGAGCCAGCCCGACACCGGTTCCCCGTCCACCCCGTCGAGCAGATACAGCACCGGCCGCGGCCCCGGGCCGGCCCCGCGCAAAATGTCCACCGTCACCGTCCGCCGCATGGCCGCCGACGCGATGTGCAGCCGTTCCCGCTGCGCCCCCGCGGGTTCCACGGTGTGCAGCCGGGTGGTCCGGATCGTCGGGTCGACCGGTGGCGGTTCGGCCTGCACCGGCCGCAGCGGCAGGCCCAGCACGGCGACCACGGCGAGCCCCGCAATCCACGTCCTGCGCACCTGCATCTCCTCGACCACCGCGAGCCGGAAACCGACGACGGCGTGGGCGGCTCGCTCAGCGAGACGCCCACGCCGCGCAATCGAACTGCGGGCCAGGATAGTGCGATCTCCGATGCACTTCCGCTATGGCGCGCCGGTCGATGTGCCTCCGCCTACAGCGATCCGCCGCCGCCGATCACCCACGGGTTGAAGGTGCAGGCGAGATTCGGATGCTGCACCGGGTCGAGCGCATTGAGCACGATGGACAGCGAACGCGGCGAGTACATCATGGTCAGATGGTCGGACAGATCCTGTTCGCACCCCTCCTGCAGCGTGATGTTGCGGACGGTGGCCCCCGGCCCCGCGTCCAGGAACGTCAGCTGGTACGGGTTGGTGATCTCGTCGTAGCGGGTGCCGACGATGGTGTAGTCGACACCGGGGACGGTGTCCCCGTTCTTGTTGAGATCGAGTACGAACTGCGAACCCACGGTCTGCTGGATGCCGGCGTGGCCGACGAAGATCTCCACCAGACCCAGCACGTCGATGCCGAAGTTGTTCACCGCGCGCCCGAGCGCGCCGATCCCGTCCAAGCTGGTGCCGTGGTGCGTGGCACCGAAGGTGATCAGGTTCTTCACCTTGTCGGCGCCGCCCTCGTACTTGGTGTACCAGTTCGCCATCGAGCCGCCCTGCGAGTGCGCCACGATGTCGACTTCCTCGGCGCCGGTGGCGGCGAGGACGCGGTCCACGAACGCCGCCGTCTGCTTGGCCGAGTCCTGGATGTAGCCGGTGCCCATCACGCCGGGCAGTACCGACCCCAGGCCGCCGCCCTCGACCAGGTTGGAACGCCCGTAGTTGAACGCGAAGGTGCAGAACCCCGCATCCTTGATCGGCTGGCCCATATAGGCATAACCGTTGTAAGCGTTCATCCAGGTGCCGTGCAGCAGCACGACTGGGCGGGGATGTTCGGCGGTCGGCTTGCAGTTCCAGTCGTTGCTTCCGGGAGGTGCTGCGTCACCGTTGGTGAGGCCGTAGGCGAAGGCCGCCAGCCACGAAGTCTGGCTGGGCCCCCACCCCTGGGTGTCGGAGCTGTACCCGCCGGCGGAGCCCGAACTCGAGCCCGAGCCCGCATAGCAGTCGCCCGACCCGTTGCCCGAGCCCGCGCCACTGCCGGAGGTACACGCCGACCCGGTGCCGCCGAGCCCGCCGTCGTCGCCGTAGGCGATGGCGGAGCGGCCCACACCGATGAGGTCGGCAAGCGCTTGCTCCACGGGTGACTCCGCCGGTCGGGCCTGGGCGCCTGCGGCACCCAGCCCCACCGTCAGCGCGGCGACACCCAGCAGCACCGCGGACCGCAGCCCGCGTCGATGCCTGGTTCGATTCATCGTCAGTGATCTTCCTGTGTTGTAGTTTCGGCCTCCGCAACGAATTTCGCTTCGCTGCATTGCCGGGAACCGCACAGGAAACTACGCCCGCAATTCCGGGACGGGCCCGTGCCCGGTCCACCACTGGGCAATTCACCGGCGCCTTTCGATACGCCAGTGATCACACACAGCAATTTCGGAACGACCGAAAATATTTCACCGACTTTCGATTACTCCAGGAAATGTGGAGACCTCGGACAGTCGGCACCGGCGGTGATGTTTCCGGACTACCGATCGAAAGCCGCCGACAATGTCCGCCAGGCACGCGGCAACTGCTCCCGGAAGTCGATCCAGGCGTGCGTGCCGGCCTCGAAGTACTCGACGGTCGCCGGGACGCCGACGTCGGCCAGCCGGCGCGCGAAGGTCTCGGTGCACGCCCGTGCGCCCAGTTCGAGGAGTGCGCCGCCGCCGACCACGTCCAATATCCGCCGGACGTCGCCGGACTCGGCGAGGACCCGCATTTCGGACCACTCCGGGCGGCCGGAGGCCGCGGACAGGTAGACCGTCGTACCGGCGAGCCGTCCCGCGCCCAGCGAGGCGTCATGGGAGAGCCAGTCCAGCGAGGTCGGCGGCCCCCAGAGGTTGCGCACATCGCCGCCCGCCGACGCCACCGTCAGCGTCGTGACCGCACGCCCCACCGGATCCGCTGTCGAATAGCAGCCGCTCATCCCCGCCACGGCCCGGTAGAAGCCCGGATGCCGGGTGGCCAGCGTCATTGCCGCCTGGGCGCCCATCGACACTCCCGCGATCGCCCGCTGCCCCCGGGCCGTCCGCAGGTAGGACTCGACGATCGGCGGCAACTCCTCGGTCAGGAAGGTTTCCCAGCGCTGCAGTCCCAGCCGGTGGTCGTAGCGCGCCCAGTCGCTGTACATGCTGCCGGCACCACCACTGGTGAGGACCACATCGACCGGTTTGTCGGCGAAGAACTCACCCGCCCTGCCCTTGGACAACCAGCCGGAGGTCGCTTCGCCCTCCACGCCGTCGAGAAGGTACAGCACCGGCCGCGGTGCCGCACCGGAGCCGCGCAGCACGTCGACCGCCACGGTCCGCCGCATCGCCGACGAGATGATGTACAGCCGTTCCCGTTGCTGCGAGATCACCTCGATCTCGGTCAACCCGGTCCGCGTGAACGCGTCGTTGACCGGCGGCGGCGCGGGAGCTCCCCCGGGCAGCGGAGCGGCCGCTGCCGGGCTCGCCGCCAATACGGCCGCACATGCCGCCGCCGCGATCGACCAGCCCGAATTCACCGCGACCACCTACCCGGATCGCCGCCGCGGGCGATTCCGCGCCACGGATTCCGCGCGTCCCCGGCTCCGGTGACGGAATATTCGCCACTCGAATCGGTTCGACCGGCACCCGGTGCGACCACGTCCACTCCTCGAAACCTGTATCCAATTCCGGTGAGAATCCACAATAGGTACGAATGTGCCACCGAGAAACAATTTTCCGATCATTTGGCACGGGCGACCATCGGCCTACGGCGGCACTGGGGGCGATCACAACCGGCCCGACGACCACACAGGCGACGGCCGCACATCATCCGCCCGACCGGAAATAGTTGAAGCAGTCACGCTTCACACCAGCCTTCGTTACGATCGCGGAGCCTCGTCACCGGCAACGTTGCCGGGTCTGCGGCGCGGCGAGTTCGAAGGGCAATGGCGAGTGAGCACGACACAGGACAAGCTGGACCAGCTGTACGATCTCCAGGAACTGGCCGAGGAGCCGGCCGGCGAGGCGGGGATCGCCAAACGCAAGGCCAAGGACATCCCCAGCGCCCGGCAACGGGTACGTGCACTCCTGGATCCGGGCAGTTTCGTCGAGATGGGCAAGCTGGTCCGCCAACCCGGTAACGGTGCCGCGATGTACGGCGACGGGGTCGTGACCGGCCGGGGCCGGATCGACGGCCGCCCGGTCGTGGTGATCGCGCACGACCAGACCGTCTTCGGCGGCTCGGTCGGCGAGATGTTCGGCCGCAAGGTCGCCGCCGCACTCGATTTCGCCGTGCACAACGCGTGCCCCGTAGTGGCGATCAACGATTCCGGTGGTGCGCGGATCCAGGATGCGGTCACCTCGCTCGCCTGGTACGCACTGATGAGCCGGCGGCAGGAGCAGCTGTCCGGATTCGTGCCGCAGGTATCGATCATGCTGGGCAAATGCGCCGCCGGATCGGTGTACGCTCCGGTCAACACCGATGTGCTGATCGCCACCGAGAAGTCGTACATGTTCGTCACCGGCCCCGAGGTGATCAGGGAGGTCACCGGAGAAGCGGTGACCATGGCGGAACTCGGCGGGGCACGGGTGCAGGCCGACAACGGCACGATCCACCACGTCGCCGCCGACGAGCAGGCCGCATTCGACTGGGCGCGCAACTATCTCGCCTTCCTGCCGTCCAGCTGCGCCGAACCGGGGCCGATCGTGAATCCGGGGCTGGAACCGCAGATCACTGCGACCGATCGGGAACTCGATGCGATCATCCCCGACTCCGACCGCAGCGGCTACGACATGTACGACATTCTGCTGCGCATCTTCGACGACGGCGACTTCCACGAGATCGGCCCCACCACAGCCACCAACCTGATCACCGGATTCGCCCGGGTCGACGGCCGCACCGTGGGGGTACTGGCCAACCAGCCGATGGTGCTCGGCGGCGCGATCGATGCCAGATGCTCGGACAAGGCCACTCATTTCATCCGGCTGTGCAACGCCTTCCACATCCCCCTGGTCTTCGTCGTCGACACTCCCGGAGTACTGCCCGGCGTCGAGGAGGAACGCAACGGCGTGATCAAACGTGGTGGCCGCTTCTTCCGGGCGGTCATCGAGGCAACCGTCCCGATCGTCACCGTCGTGGTACGCAAGGCCTACGGCGGCGGCTATGCCGTGATGGGCTGCAAGCAGCTCGGGGCCGATATCAGCCTCGCCTGGCCGACCGCCCGGATCGCAGTGATGGGCGCGGAGAGCGCGGTCGGCATAGTCGGCCGCAAACAGCTGCAGCAGGTGCCGCCCGCCGATCGGGCAGCGGCCCGCGAATATCTGATCGACCAGTACAACGCCACCGTCGCCACCCCGTGGATCGCGGCCGAACGCGGCTATATCGATGCGGTCATCGAACCGTCGCAGACCCGGCTGGAGATCCGCCGGGCCCTGCGGCTGCTGCGGGAGAAGGAGGCCGTCGAGCGACCCAACCCCCGCAAACACGGCCTGTTCCCGGTCTAGCCACCGCATTCCGAGCGGGCCGGCAGGCCCCGGAGCCGCCGATCGAGCCAGGCCAGCGATTCCGGGTAGCCGGTTGCGGCGCCGATGATGTGTTCACCGGGCACACTCCGGTACACCGCCACGGCCCCGAGCGCGCACTGCTCCCGGAACAGCTGCCGGGCTCCTTCCGCGGGGATCCAGAACTCCTGTTCGCCGTTGTAGATGTAGAGCGGGACCGGCGATCGTAGCCCCGACATCCGGGTGATCTCGTAGATCTGCTCGGCCAGGGCGGAGTTCAGCGGATCCGGGAAGTCGGCGGCGATATCGATCGGCAGGTGCAGTACGCCGGGCACGGCGAACACGCTCGCGCACTGGTCCTTCATCGGCGAGGTCGCCACCCAGCGAGCCAGCGAGTTCATCCGGGCCAGGATCTCGGGGCGTTCCCGGCCGATCGCGAAGGTCGCCGCCATGAACACCCCCGAGGCCAGGTTCGCGTCCATGCTGTCGGCGAGCAGTTCGAAATCGGCCGGCACTCCGCCCAGCGCGGCCCCCGTGACGAACGGCACCAGTTCCGGTGCGTACCCGCCGATCAGCTTCACCGCGCCGTGCGTCGCAATCGCCCCGCCGGAGTAGCCGGTCATCGCGAACCGGCTGGTCCCGTAGCGCTGCGGATCCGCCGCACGGACCGCGCGGATCGCATCGAGGACGGCGTGCCCGGCGACATACGGTTCCGCATAGGCCATCCAGGGCCCCTCGTGGTCCGGTAGCAGTACAGCGTATCCGCGCAGCGCAGCAAGTTGAGTCGTCGGCGGCAGGAAGTCGGTCATGCTGGTCTTCGCCGAGATGCCGTGGGCCAGTGTATGGCTCGGTGTGCATTCGCGCCCCAGCGCATCGATCGGCAGGTTGTTCACCAGTACCGGCCGGTCCCCGGGGCCCGGCCAGGGTGCCGCCGGTTCGAGCAGGGTGGCCGTAGCGAACGAGGGCTGTCCGTGGGCTCCCGACGTCCGGAATTTCAGAAGTGTCGCGCGGGCCAGCGGAACCATCGCCACCGGTGCCGCTGTCGCGAGCACCTCGCGCCGCGCGAGCACCTCGCCGGGGCTGCGGTTTCCGAGGTCCGGCGGCCAGCTGTCGAACATCGGATCGCCGACCGGCGCCGGCAGCACCGCGGCGCGCAGATCCTGGAGATCCGCAGGGACATTCGCAGTGTTCAGGCCCGGCGTCGGAGCGGTTCCGGACGGCACAGGGGGTGGCGGCAGCACCTCGTCGATCCACTGCTGCACCTGCGGCAGCAGCTCGCCGGGCGGGGGCAAGGGCGGTGGGCCGGGCGCTGCCGGCAGCGGTGGCGGGGCCGCCTGGGCGAGGGCGCCGGTCGCACCGGCGAGGGCGACGACCAGGGACAGTACGAGAATGCCGGCAGATCTCATGGCACACGCCTTCGGGTGAGGTATTCGACGAATCCGACCGGCCCCGGATGCCCTCGGCCGACACCCCCGACCCCTCCGCTCCTCCCCCTCTGTCGTGGACCGGTGGACTCAGGCTAAGGTCTGCCGCCCCAGCCGATGCCGGAGCGTGCTCGACTCGTGCGCACCCTGCGCCCGGATCGCAATACAGTGCGGCCGGGCGGGCGGTCGTGGCGATGCACGGCAGCGCCACCGCCGGTCTGTGACATATCCGGTAGCTATCAGAGAACATGTTCTTCTGTATGCTGCGCGGCCTACCGTTGAGGCCCGTCGGCACCGCCGGTGCCGGGTCGAAAGGAAACGGTTATGTACCCCGCCGATCCCTGCGACGCCATCCCCACCCGCCGCATCACCATTTCGTTCGACGGCCCCCGGCCGGAGGACACACTGATACTCGAATACGCCGCGACACCCGCCGAAGCGTGGGAGTTCACCGCCGCCGCCGTGCACGCCGGCATCCCGGTGACCGTGGACGGCAAACTCCGCCCCGGCTTGCGGCCGCTGCCCTGCCGGACGCTGTGGCGGTGACCGGCACCCACTAGGCTCGTCGACTGTGCCGCGCACCCGCGGCGATCCGAGCCAGGAGGACCCGGTGAGTTCGTCGGCACCGCGATATTCCACCCGGGACCCGGCACGCCTGCTCGATGCCCGCCGACGCGGCTGGTTCCCTGTCGTCACCGCGGTACTCGCGGTGGCCCTGCTCGCCGGCTGCGGTGGCGCGGGGGACGACGCCCGGGCTGCGCGCAGCAGCACCACCGCACCCCCAGCCACCACCGCACCGGTCACCACCTTCGCGCCGCCACCGGACCCCTATGCCGATTTGCCACTGGTGGAATCGGTCACCTGGGTCGACGCCGTGGACGGACCCCGGCTGCTGGTGTTCCCCACCGAGGCCGGGCGGCGCACCACCACGGAATCGAACGGCGAACGGGCCTGGCAGGAGGTCCTGGCCGCGGCGCCGGACGCCGCCACCCCCGGGATGCGCGACCAGTTCATCTGCCATTGGGTGTGGGCCCGCCTGGTCCGTCCCGACAAACCGAGCTGGAATCTCGAACCCTGGCGTCCCGCCGTCGGATACGCCGAGACCGTGTCCGCCACCTGCAACCCCGGCGGGCCCGAACGTTGAAAGGATCGTCCATGCGCATCGTGATCGCCGGCGGACACGGCCGGATCGCCCGGCAGCTCGCCCGGATCCTCACCGGATCCGGCGACCAGGTCCATGCCCTGATCCGCAACCCCGACCATGCGGCGGAAGTACGGGCGGCAGGTGCCGTCCCGGTACTGCACGACCTCGAGCAGGGATCGGCGGCCGAACTCACCGAGGTCCTCGACGGTGCCGACGCCGTGGTGTTCGCTGCCGGCGCCGGGCCCGGTAGCAGTGCCGACCGCAAATACACCGTCGACCGGGACGGGTCGATCCGCCTGGCAACAGCCGCCCAGCAGCTGCGGATCCCACGGTTCGTGCAGATCTCCACCATGGGCGTGGATCGACCGGTCGATCCCGACCGGGGCGCGGTCTGGGCCGCCTATATCGACGCCAAGGCCCAGGCCGAGGTTGACCTCCGGGCCCGCCCGCTGGCCTGGACGATCGTTCGGCCCGGACGCTTGACGGATGCCGACGGCACCGGAGATGTCACACTGGCCGCCCCGCCGATCGAGTACGGCACCGTGCCCCGGGCCGATGTGGCAGCCACCGTCGCGGCAGTTGTTCCTGCACACAACACTTTCGGCCGATGCCTGGAGCTGGTTTCCGGGAGCACCAAGATACCCGTGGCGGTCGGCAACATCCGGTAGCCAACCGGTTGCCCGATGCTCGAACCAGGCGAAATCCCTACCGGCGACGCGAAATTGATCATGCAGATGTGCTTGCATCTGAAAGGCGCACCGTCCTAAACTCGGTGCCGCAACACAATTCAGGGGACAGTCAGGGGAGGCCGCGAGCGGCGGACCCAGGCCCAGGTTGCCATGGGTTTGCTACTGCCTACAGTCAGGGGCATCCGAATGAATCACAGCATCGGGCATATCGAAGTCGCCGACGCGGCGAACCGTAGTCACTCCCGGGAGAGCGCCGTCGCCTTTGTGATCGACGCCGTCGAATCCACCGGCGCCGCCACCCGGAACGACTTCGACATCGACCGGATCGTCAACACCGCACACGCCTTCACCGACGACTGGGACGTGCAACTGCTGGCCGCCGACACCTTCTGGTCGATCGCCGCAGGCTGTCTGCGGGTCTGATCGAATCCGACCCCGGACGGCCGGGCAGCCGTCCGGGTTCCGCCGTGGGTCAGCCGGCGGCTGCCTCGCGCAGCAGCTGGAACGACCGGTCCGGCCGCGCGGCCTGCACGCTGAGCCGGTCCATCACCGAAAGGTACAGCGCCAGGTCCTGACGGCGCTCCAGATACGATGCGCTGGTCAGTTGCTCCAGGTAGACGATATCGGTGAGCTCGGGTTCGGCGAACCGCAGAATGCTGAACGAGCTTCCTGCGGCGGCGTGGCCACCGGCATCGAACGGCACTACCTGAATCGTCACGTTCGGCAGGGCCGCGAGTTCGAGCAGCCGCTGCAGCTGTGCCCGGTGCACCTCGGCGCCGCCGATCGGCCGCCGCAGTACCGCCTCGTCGAGGACCGCCCACACCACCGGCGGGTCGGCCCGGAACAGGATCTCCTGCCGGCGGGCACGCACCTCCACCCGGCGGTCGGTCTCCGGATCGTCGTAGCCCAGCGACACCACGGCACGCGTGTATTCCGGAGTCTGCAGCAGACCCGGCACCAGCTGCGCCTCGTAGGTACGGATCTGCGTGGCCGCCTGCTCCAAGCCGAGATAGGTACTGAACCACGAGGGCAGCAGATCGCTGTAACCGCTCCACCAGCCCGGTTCACTCGCCCGCCGGGCGAGCTCGAAGAACTTCTCCCGCTCGGCCGGATCCGCGACGCCGTACAGCGTCAGCAGGTCACGGATATCGCGTTCTTTGAACCCGGTGCGCCCCAGCTCCAGACGGCTGATCTTCGCATGCGACCCACGGATCGCCTCCCCGGCGTCCTCGCGGGTGATCCCCTTGGCTTCCCGCAACTTACGTAGCTGCCCGCCGAGTGCAATACGCAGGACGGTCGGACCACGTTCGGCAACCGGTTGGATACGACCCAGGTCGTGGGATTCAGCGGTCATGAACTTTTCGACTCCGATACTCGGGGTTGGCGTGGCCACGCCCCGGCCCGGAGGCCCAGAGCGCCGCACCGATCGCCCATGCTACCCGTCAACGGGTCAAATAGTCGAACTCTCCGGCTTTCGCGCCGCGGATGAACGCATCCATCTCCGGCCGGGTGTAGAACAACACCGATCCGTGCGGGTCGCGTGAGTTCCGCATCGCCACAAGACCACCCGTCGCCTCGGCCAGCTCGACACAGTTTCCGCTGGGGTTGCTGAAGGTGCTCTTCCGCCACGCCTCCGCGGCGGGCCGCTCGCACGTTTCGGCGGCGGTCCGCTCGATCGCTCCGCGCACAGTTCCCGACATGTTCGCGCTCCCACAGTTGGCCGACATCGACACAGTAAACGACTCTTGACACTGCGGATGCACTCACAAACGTTCTTGCATCTGCAATGCCGGACGAGACCCTAGCACGGTCCGACACTCCGGCGCCGAGTGTGCAGATGTACTTGCATCTGCAAAGACTCACTGCCTACACTCCCTCGCAACGGGGAGGTACCGGGCAGGTCCCGATATCCCATCGGCCTCCCCCGTCGCCGAAACGCGAGGGGCGGTCGAGAGATGAGCACACCTTTTCGGACACCCCGCCGGATCGGGGCCACTTCCGGCCTGCCGACCCTGCGGCAACCCGCTGCGGCGCCGCTCGGTCCGGCCGACTGCGCCCACGAACCCGGCGGTATGACCTACCGCCAGGCCCGGGAGATCCTGCGGGTACACGAGGTCCACGGACCCCGATGCCGGCAGTGGCTCGCGGCCGCAGCCTATTTGTCCGCCGGTCTCGACGACGAGTGAGCGCACGGGGCAAATGTAACGATTTCGTGCTGGTCCGCACCGACGGCGCCGGGGCATGCTGATAGATCCGACATACCGTCATGACCCCGACCACGAAACGGCTCGGCAACACCATGCGCATCGCGGACATCCTGCGCACCAAAGGCGCGACGGTCACGACCGTCACGCCGGACACCGACGTGCGCCGGCTCCTCGCCGTTCTCTCCGAGGCCAACATCGGTGCGGTCGTGGTCTCCCCCGACGGTCGGCGGATCGCCGGAATCGTTTCCGAACGCGATGTCGTGCGCAGCCTGCACCGGCACGGCGCAGACCTGCTGGATCACCCGGTCACCACCATCATGACCACGGCGGTGCAGACCTGCACGCCCGAGGACCGGGTGGATGCATTGCGCCGGGTGATGACCGAGCACCGGGTACGCCACGTACCGGTGCTCGTGGACGACGAACTGGCCGGTCTGGTGAGCATCGGGGATGTCGTGAAGAGTGCGATCGCCGAACTGGCCACCGAGCGCAGTCACCTGGTCGACTACCTGCAGGGACGCTACTGATCGACGAAACCTGTTGCCCGCGTGACGTATCCTGACACGGAACCGATCCGAGCTGGGCAGGCGTTGGGAGGGCGGCATTGCAGGCGATCCGCGAGCTGTTCCCGGCCCTGGCCGACCCGGCGACGGTGTACCTGGACAGTGCCGCCACCACCCAGAAACCGCGGACGGTGATCGACGAAATCACCCGCTACCACAGCGAACGGACCGCCAACGCCGGGCGCGGCACCTACCCGTGGGCCACCGGGCTGGCCGACCGCATCGCCCGGATCCGGAAACGGACCGCCGCCTTCGTCGGCGCCGACCGCGCCGAGGAGATCGTGTTCACCGCCGGCGCCACCGCCGCGCTCAACGCCGTCGCCTACAGCTGGGGACTGGCCGAGCTGTCCGACGGCGACGAAATCCTCTACAGCCCTGCCGATCACGCGGCGAACGTGCTGCCGTGGCACAATCTGCGCGATCTCCTGGCCCGTTCCGGATGCCGGATCACGCTGGTGCCGTATCGCACCACCCGGACGGGCGCCGCCGACGTCGCCGACATCGCGGCCCGGATCACCCCGCGCACCCGGCTGATCACTGTCAGCCACCTGCACCACGTCTACGGTGCGGTCAGCACCCTCGACGGGTTGTTCGATCGGCTCGATCCCCATGTACTGCTCTGTTACGACTGCAGCCAGAGCGGCGGCCACCTACCGGTGGACGTCACCGCACTGCGGGCGGATTTCGCCGTGTTCGCCGCGCACAAGATGTTCGGAGCGCCGGGCACCGGGATCCTCTACTGCCGCGCCCGCGTCCACGACCGGCTGCGGCCGTTCCTACCGGGCGGGCACAGCGGCATCCGGATCGGCGCCGAGGGCCTGATCGGGACCGGCATGCCGCAGCTGCTGGAGGGCGGCACGCACAATCTGCCCGGCGTGCTCGCCCTGGCACCGGCTCTGCAATTGCTCGACGAGATCGGCCTGTCCGCGGTCGCCGCCCACAACCGCGACCTCACCCGTCGGGTGATCGACGGCCTCCGGACCGTACCGGGATGTGAATTCCTGCCCGGCCCGGCCTACACCGCCGGCGACACCGGCTGCGGGATCGTCTCGTTCACCCTGGCCGGGATCACCGCTGCCGATCTCGGATTCGTCCTTTCCGAACTCGGCTTCCTGGTCCGCACCGGCAATCACTGCGTGCTGTCGGATCGGGCCGGCCCCGATGCCGGATCCATCCGGGTCAGCACCCACATCTACAACACCGTTGCGGAGATCGACCGGTTCACTGCCGGTGTGGCCGAGATCGCCGGGCAACTGCGCTGAGCGACGACCCCAGGAGGTTCGATGGACTCACCAGACCTACCGCACTACGACCGCCGGGCCACCGCGCGGATCCTGGCCGAACTCGCCCGGCCCGGACTGTTCGCCACGGTGGCCGCTCCGGTCCGGCACCGCATCACCTACCGCAGCACCCCACTGCTCCCGGAACCCGGTGCCGCTCTGACTCTCTCCCAGCGGCTGTATCTGGAACGGTTCATGTACCCGTGCCGGGCCGAGCAGGTGACCAGCGCGACGCACCGGATCACCTGGACCGACAGCGCCGGCGTACCCAATACCGGCCACTACCGCGCGGACGGCCTCGGGCCGCTGCTGCCGATCGCCACCCGCGAGACGGTACTCATGCTGTGGCACGCGCTCGCCGCCGACACCGGATTCGCCCGCCGCGCCGCCGCACTCGGGCCGGTCGACCGGAATGTCCTCGCCGGTACCACCACCGACCACGAACCGCAGGAAATCTTTCGCGTCGGCATCGAAGCCGCTGGGCGCGCCCTCGCGCAGCACGGACTACTCGCCGCGAGTACCCCCTACCGCAATGTCGTCGATTTCGCCCGGGGCATCGCCGACTCGGGCATTTTCACCCAGGTCGCCACCCGCTGGTACTGGGAACTGCAGGCGGCCACCTACCGGCGCGGCATGATCCCGGTCCGGCTGGTCCCCCGGCCCGGCGGCACCGTCCGATACAGCCCGGAGTCGGTGACCTTGCTGCGCGCCATGAAGGACGCCACCATCGCCGACGCCCGATCCGTGATGGCCCGCGCAACCACGCAGGAGGGCATGGACACCGCTACCGCGGCCGCGCACTATCACGACGAACTCGATCTCATCTCCCGCCAGTACGCGCTGCTCCCCACCGGAGAACGACCGGCCTGCCCCTCCGCGACCGTGCACGTATCGGCCGGCCGGCCGTTCAGCGTGCTGGAAGCCGTGACCGAGCAGTTCGTGGCGACCTTCGCCGCGGCCGCCCCGATGATCGAGATCGCCGCGCAGCCGGAGCACACCGCGGACGAGGAGGACGGCCCGGGCGACGCCGTGTTCTACGTCCCGGATATGAGTTGCCGCCACTGTGTCCGCACCATCGACGGACTGCTCACGTCGATGGAGATCCGGGTCGACGAGATCGATCTGCACGAGAAGCGCGTCGTCGCCCGGTTCCGCAGCCCACGCAACCGCCACCGCGCCTTCGAGGCCCTCCGGGACGGGGGCTACAACCCGGTCGACGACCGACCGGAACCCGAGGCGATATGAGGGCGCCGCCGGCTCTGACCCCGGCCCTGGATCCGACTGTCGCCGCGTTCCTGGCCGACCCGCCCGCCGTCGCCGCCGCCCTGAACCGCTTCGGGTCGCCGCTGCACGTGGTGTTCCCGCAGGTCTTCGATACGAATCTGGCAGCGCTGCGGACGGTCCTCGATGCCCGCCTGCACCGCTATCGGATCTGCTACGCGCACAAGGTGAATCGCAGTGCGGCGTTCGTCCGGGCGGCCGAATCGGCCGGGCTGGGTATCGACGTGTGCTCGGCACCGGAGCTCGACTCGGCGCTGGCCGCCGGATTCGCGGCCGACCGGATCGAGGCTACCGGCCCCAAAGGTGAAGGCCTGCTGCGCACGCTCACCGCTGCCGGAGCAACCGTCAATGTCGACAATCTGTGGGAGCTCACCACGGTGTCCGGATACGCCACCCACCGACACCCGGTGCCGGTGTTGCTGCGGGTCTCCGGTTTCGCGGGCTCGGCGCCCAGCCGTTTCGGCATCGATCCGGCCGACATCGAATCCGCAATGCGCATCGTTGCCGCGGCTCGGGACCGGCTTCGGTTCCTCGGCTTCGCCTTCCACCTGGACACCGCCGACTCCGCCGAACGGCTTCGGGCGGCCGCGAGCTGCCTGGAACTGATCGAGCGAGGGGCCGGGCATGATCTGTACCCCACCGTGCTCGATATCGGCGGCGGACTGCGACAGGTATTCCTCGCCGATCCGGAGGCCTACGACCGGTATCTCGGGGAGGTCCGGGCCGGTCTGGCCGGTATCGGGCCGGCGCGTACCTGGGCCGGGCAGACCCTCGGGCTGCACGCCGACGGAACGACGGTGCACGGCATTCCCGTGGTGCACCGATACGCCAACCCGGTCACCGCCCCCGGTCTGCTCGCCGAGCTCCTCGATGCGGCGTTGCCGGGGCACGGCGGGCATTCCATGGCCCGGGTACTCACCGACAATCTCCTGGAGCTGTGGCTGGAGCCCGGCAAGGCGCTGGTGGATCGAGCCGGGATCACCTTGGCCCAGGTCGAGTTCGTGAAGCCGCATCGCGACGGTGTACCGCTGGTCCACCTGAATCTGAGCCGCGATCAGGTCACACCCGCCGATCAGGAAACGCTGGTGGATCCGGTGCTCGTCCCGGCACATTCCGACGACGGCGGGCCGGTCGGCGTGTTCTTCGCCGGCCGGCTGTGCCTGGAGCGGGATCTGATCACCACCCGGCAGGTCCGGCTGCCCCGTCTCCCCGGCCCGGGGGACATCGTGGCGTTCACCAACACCGCCGCGTACCACATGGACCTCTCGGCGGCCGGGGCCGCACTGCATCCGGTGCCGGCGAAAGTCGCTGCGGTTCGGCACGGCACCACGTTCACCCTGTGTTCCGACGCCGACTTCCGGCCCGGGGCGCCCGGACCGGAGGGATCGTGTTGACCTACCACCACATCACCGAACTGATCGGCAACACACCGCTGCTGCGTCTGGATCCGGCCGTGCACGGCCTCGCGGGGGTGCAGTTGTACGCGAAACTGGAGTCGCACAACCCGTTCGGTTCGGTGAAGGACCGGGTCGCCTGGGCACTCATCCGCGACGAGCTACCCGAATTACGCCGCCGGGGCCGTTCTCTGATCGAGGCATCCAGCGGCAACACCGCCAAGGCACTGCGGATCCTCGGGGCTGTCCACGGTGTCGGCCTGCGGGCGGTCACCAACCGGATCCGGGTCCAGGAGGTGCGGGAGCTGCTGCAACTGCTCGGAACCGACATCGTGGAACTGCCGGGTCTGTCCGAGTGCCCCGACCCCACGGCGCCCAACGATGTGGCAGCGGTGATCGAGCAGACCCTCGCCGCCGATCCGGACCGATACTTCCATCCGTCCCAGTACACCAACGAGAAGAATCCCGAGGTGCATCACCACGGCACCGGCCGGGAGATCCACGAGGACCTGGCGGCCGACGGGATCGACCGGATCGACTATCTCGTCGGTGGTCTCGGCACCACCGGATCGACCCGCGGCGCGGCCGGGTACCTGCGCAAACAGCATCCCGAACTGCGCACGGTGGCCGTGGTGTCCGGCCGGGACGACTTCATCCCGGGAATCCGGTCCGAACACGAGATGTGGGAGGTGGGTCTGTTCCGGCCACAGCTCTACGACCATATCGTCACCGTCGATTCCGCCCGCGCGATCGAGGCGACGCTGGCCCTGGTGACCGGCTTCGGCGTGCTCGCGGGACCCACCAGCGGCGCCGGTTATGCAGCCGCACTGGATCTGCTCGCCGCGGCGCCCCGCCCGAACGGCCGGCCACTGGTCGCCGTGCTGATCGTCTGTGACCGGCTGGAACCGTACCTGTCCTATCTGCGCAAGCGGCGGCCCGAGCTGTTCGGCCGGCCGGCCGAGCCGGCGGCCCCGGTCGGTACCGCACCGGCCCTCGCGCCGGCGGAGCTGGCCGAACTCGACCGGCGGGCTCGGCCCACCGTGGTGGACATCCGTGGTGCGATGGCCTATCGGATGGGGCACGTCCCGGGGTCGTCCAACCTGCGCGACGACGTTCTCGACGAGCTGTTCGAGCACGGCATCCCGTTTCCGCGGTCCCGCCCGCTGGTGTTCGTCTGCCCGGTGGGCGAGGCGTCGGTGCGCTTCGCCGACCGTGCGGCGGACGCGGGCTACGACGCGTACAGCTTGTCGGGCGGAATCGTCGCCTGGCGCGATGCGGGGTTGCCGCTGGAACGGGACCGCTGAGCCGGCCGCAGCACCCCCGGCGTCGCACGCTCGGTCAACAGGGCCACCGGGCCTCGGTAGCCACCGGCCAGCAACCGCACCACCGCATCGAACCCGGCGACGAATTCCTCGGCGGTGCCGCGCTCGAAGCGCGCCACCGGGTACCGGAAGGTACCGCTGATCCCGGCGGGCAGCCCGGCGCTGTCGTAGTGTTCGGTGAGTCCGAACTCGAGGTCGTGTTTGGCCACGACCACCCCGGTCGGCAGGCCCGTGATCTCGGCTGCGGGCCCGGCGACGGACGGAGCCGCGGCGGCATCGGCTCGCTGCAGGATCAGGGTCGCCTGGAACAGCGGCAGCCGGGGATCCTCCAGCAGACAGCGTTTCAGCCGGGGATTCGGGGTGTCGGGATGTGTGAACGCCGCCAGCGCCGTCCGGCGCACCTGATCGAACAGTTCCGGCACATCCGCCGCACGGTCCAGCCGCACCCGCAGCAGCACATCGTCGGCGAAGTTGCCGACCAGGTCGGCCAGCTCGGGCCGATCACGCCCGGAGACCGCGGTGGCCACGGTCACATCGGAACTGCCGCCGAACGCGCCCACGCACACCGCGAAGGCCGCCTGCAGGATCATGAACAGGCTCGCACCCGCGTGCCCCGCCCGGGTGGCCAGGCCCGCGTGCACGGCGGACCCGAAACGGATCTCGACGGTGTCACCGGCCACCGGATCGAGTACCGCCACCGTGCCGGCGGGCCGGACCGGGAATCCCAGGGCCGCGGGCCGCCCGGCAAGCGCATCGGCCCAGTAGCGCAGCTGCTGCGTGGCCCGGCTCCACTCGTCGCGGTAGTCGCCCAGCTGGGCATGCTTCCAGGTGGTGTAGTCGAGGTAGTCGACGGGCAGCGGGGTCCACGCCGGTGCCCGGCCGGCGCAGCGGGCCGCGTACGCCGCACCCAGGTCCCGCCGCAACGGCGCCATCGACTGCCCGT
This sequence comes from Nocardia sp. KT25-26, assembly GCF_056627695.1. Classification (NCBI taxonomy): domain Bacteria; kingdom Bacillati; phylum Actinomycetota; class Actinomycetes; order Mycobacteriales; family Nocardiaceae; genus Nocardia; species Nocardia sp. KT25-26. Next base: position 3,441,257 of record NZ_CM152813.1, read on the forward strand.
CCACGCAGATGTGGTGCATCCCCAGCACCAGGACGACATCGCCGGCGCCGAGTACGAAGATTCGGGCCAGCAGTGCCGGTGCGGCGGCCAGGTCGAACCGGTGCCGTGCCACCTCGGCCACAGCAGCCGGCAGCCGATCCGGCTCGATCGTGAAGGTCCGGATGTCCGGCGCCGCTGCTTCGGCCGGGATCACGACCTGCGCGGGGCCTCGGTCCGTGTCCGGGAACCGGGTCCGCAACGGCGCATGCCGGGCGACGACATCACCGACGGCCGCAGCCAGCGCCTCGGCGTGCACGACCGGACCCCGGACCCGTACCGCCTCGGTGACATTCCAGTCCGCGGACCGGCCCCGCGCCGCGGCATGCCAAATCCGTTCCTGGGCGGGCGCCAACGGCACGAAGTCCGGGCGGCGGCACCGGGTGAGCGGTACCCGCGGCGGCGCCGGTAGCCGGAACGGCACCCGGCCCGCCCTCGGCTCGGCACTGCCCGCCGGCACGGCGGCACGTCCCCCCGACAACATCCCCGCCTCGGGGTAGAACACTCGCCCTGGACCTCCATCCGCACCGTTTGTGGCGCGAAACGTACCCAGGTCGAGTTAACGGACAGTTTCCGGGCAATGACGACCGGTCGTCGCACTGCGCACGCCCCAGCCACCCCACCCCGGCGCCGATCACCGACTTCCAGCAAATCGAACGGGCACAAACGAATTGGGGTATACGCCACAAATCCGTGACTTCCCTACGCGGTGCCGAGTCACCGGGTTACAGTGAGCGCGGCAACACAGCGGCGAGGAGCGGTCAGGTGTCCATCGGGAAATTGGTGTCCTTCGACAGCTCACGCGGCTTCGGATTCATCCGGCCCGAGGACGGCGGACCCGATGTGTTCGTCCACGTCAACGATATCGGGCTCGACGAGGAACAGCTGCGGCAGGGCCGGGTGTTCGAATTCGATATCGCCGACGGGGAACGCGGCCCCAAAGCCATCAATCTGACCCTGTCGGCCCACCGCAACGGCCGGGAGAACGCCGCCCTGACCGTCGCCGAGCACCGCCGGTTGATCACCGAACTCCTCCTCGATGCCGGCCCCTCCCTGACCGCGGGCGAGATCGTCGCGCTGCGCGATCGGCTCACCGTTTTCGCCGACGAACAGGGCTGGCTGGACGTCCCCTGAGCGGCACCGGCGAGCGGCGCGGTGCCGCCCCCGCGGCCCGGTGAGCGCCTACGATGGCGGGCGCAGACGATGAATTCACCGCGCCCGCGCCGTCGGCACAGGTGTCGTGAAGCCAACCCAGGGAGGGTCCGTGGATCTGCCGGTATCTCCGCCCGTCCGTCCGATGCTCGCCAAGACCGCAGCATCGGTTCCCCGCGATCAGGGACTCAGCTACGAACCGAAATGGGACGGATTCCGTTGCATCGTGTTCCGCGACGGCGACCGGATCGAACTCGGCTCCCGCAACGACCGCCCGCTGACCCGGTACTTCCCGGAACTGGCGGAACTGCTGTTGCAGGCGCTGCCGCCGCGCTGTGTGGTGGACGGCGAGATCGTCGTGGTGACCGAGCACGGCCTGAATTTCGACGCCCTGCAGAACCGGCTGCACCCGGCGGCGTCCCGGGTGCGGCTGCTCGCCGAGCAGACACCGGCCGGCTTCGTCGCCTTCGATCTGCTGGCACTGGGCGATCGCGATCTCACCGGCGAGCCGTTCGCCGAACGCCGGCGGCACTTGGAATCGATCCTGGACGCCGCACCGGGCCGGGTGCACCTGACGCCGATCAGCCACGACCCCGATGTCGCCGAGGACTGGTTCACCCGCTTCGAGGGCGCCGGTTTCGACGGTGTCATGGTCAAGGCCGACGATCAGCCCTATCAGCAGGACAAGCGGGTGATGCTCAAGGTCAAGCACGCCCGGACCGCCGACTGTGTCGTCGCCGGATTCCGCTGGCACAAGGACGGCGCCGGGGTCGGCTCCCTGCTGCTGGGACTGTACGACGAGGACGGCACGCTGCATCACGTCGGCGTGGCCAGCAGCTTCACCGCCGCCCGGCGCCGCGAACTGGTCGACGAGCTGGCCCCGCTGCGCACCGACGCGCTCACCGGGCATCCGTGGCGCGAGTGGGCCGACGCCGCCGCGCAGGAGAGCGCCGGTGGCCGGATGCCGGGCGGGGTGAGTCGCTGGACCGGCGGTAAGGACCTGTCCTGGGAACCGCTGCGCATCGAGACGGTTGCCGAGGTCCGCTACGAACATGTGCAGGCCGGCCGGTTCCGGCACGGCGGCCAGCTGGTCCGGTTCCGGCCCGACCGGACGCCGGAATCGTGCACCTATGCCCAGCTCGACGAGATCGCTCCGGCCGAGCTCACCGAGATCTTCGGGGTGACCCGATGAGCGCGGGCGTGGCGATCGAGGCCGCCGGGCGCACCGTCACCATCACCAACCCGGACAAGATCTACTTCAGCCGGCGCGGCGAGACCAAACTCGACCTGGTGCACTACTACCAGGCCGTCGCCGGGCCGTTGCTCGAGGTGATCGGTGACCGGCCGGTGCTGCTGGAACGCTATCCGGACGGCGCCTCCGGCAAGTCGTGGTTCCAGAAGCGGGTGCCGAAATCGGCGCCGGACTGGTTGCACACCGTGGAGGTCGCCACCCCGAACGGGACCACCAGCCAGGCCTTGGTCGCACACGACCTGGCCCATGTGCTGTGGGCGGTGAATCAGGGATGCCTGGGCTTCCATGTCTGGCCCAACCGAGTCCCCGATCTGACCATCGCCGACGAGCTGCGCATCGATCTGGATCCCTCACCCGGGATCGGGTTCGACGATCTGCGGGCCGCCGCACGATTCACCCGTGACCTGTGCACGGAGTTGGGCATCGAAACCCGGATCAAGACCTCCGGCTCCCGCGGGCTGCATATATACGCGGCCCTGGAACCGCGCTGGGACGGCTACCGGGTCCGGGCCGCCGCGGTCGCGCTGGCCCGCGAGCTGGAACGCCGCCATCCGGACCGGATCACGGCCCAGTGGTGGAAGGAGGAACGTGGCCGGCGGGTCTTCGTCGACTACAACCAGAACGCGCCGCACAAGACGGTGTTCGGGGCCTGGTGTGTGCGGCCGAAGGTCGGAGCCCAGGTCTCCACGCCGATCGACTGGGACGAGCTCGACGAGGTGGTCCCGGACGACCTCACCCTCGCCACCGTGCCGCTGCGGGTCGCCGAGCTGGGTGATCCGTGGGCGGACCGCGCCCCGCAGTCCATCGAACCGCTGCTGCAGATGTCGGAACGCGATCTGGCGAGCGGGATGATGGATGCCCCGTGGCCGCCGCAGTACCCGAAGATGCCCGGCGAACCGCCCCGGGTCCAACCCAGCCGTGCCCGGGCCGGTGGTGCGGCGGACGCCGGGTAGCGGCTACTCGGTCCAGTACACCCAGCTGCTGGTGCCGCCCGACGTCTCGCAGACCAGAGCTCGATTGTCGCCGGTGCGGGCGGTCCGCTCCGCCGACGGATCGCATTCCCCGCCCGCGCTCCGGGCCGTCTCCGCCACGTCGTATGGGCCGGACCAGCGTTGTTCCCCGGTTCCGGTGTTGAGGCACAGCACCGTGCCGTCCGTACCGGTACCGATCGCACCTACCCCCGCCGAAGTGCAGTCCGTGCCGTTTTGCACCGACTGCCATTCTGGTGCGGGTCGTTCCGACACGGCCGGGGCCGGGGCGGCCGATTCACCGGCCGGCGCCACCGGCGCACCGGCGGGAGCCGTCGGCGTGGCCGGAACCGTCACCGTTGTCGTCGCATCCGCCTGGGGCAGCACATCGCGCAACTCGCCGCGTGCCGTATACACCGCGGCCACCAGCAGAGCCACCTCGCCGAGCCCCAGCAGCAGCGCCAGCAACCCCATCACCCGGCCGCGCGGGTGCCCGAACGACAGCAGGGCGAACACGATCGCCACCGGAAACAGCAACAGCAGACCGGCAGCCAGTGCCACCATGGCGTAGGGATTCACGATCGGGGTCCGGTACCGTTCCGCCAACGGCTGGGCATGCGGCCAGAGCTCGCCGTCCCAGTCCCGTTCGCCGGCGCCCGCCGGGGCCTCGTCCCAATCCTCGTACCGTGCCATCCGCGGCCCCTCTGTCGATCCTCCCCGCAGCACCGGCACAGCGGCCGCCCGGGTCAACCGAAGACAATAGGGACCGGCTGCACCCCTCCGCAGCGCAATGCCCGATATGGTCACGATTCGATCACAGCACGGTCGGCCGGTAACGAACCGGCAACCACCCCTGTCGCCCGCGCCGCCGGCGGTTCATGCTGGTCATCACCAGGCGTCACCCGCATCCGGCCACGGCGCAAGGAGGATTCATGACCGACAGCAGCACATCAGCAGACCGGACCGACCGTCCCTGGCACGCACAGGCCGGCGACCTGCTCGCCGACGACTACAACGTTCCGGGCATCGTCCTGTGTGCGCTCGGCGTGATCGCGCTGGCCTGCACGCTCACCGCCGCCGGATCCGACTATGCGGGCTGGGCGGCGCTCGGTGCCGCCGCCACCGCGCTGCTGCTCACCGTCGGTGTCGGTGCCCTGCTGTTCGAACATCGCCGCGAAGAGGTCATCGAACGCCGTTACGGACGGCACGGCCACGCGCCGGGACATCTGGGTTCGGTGCGCTACAGCGCGGAACTCGCACACCGCCCGGTCGGCCGCCTGCCCGGCTGACCGGCTACGGAATCCGCCCCTCGGCCACCGCGGGAATCGTCTCGGTGAGCAAGGTCAGCAGGGTGTCGGCGAGCAGCCGGTGCACCTGCGCGCGGGTCAGCGTCCCGCGGGTCAGCCATTCCCGGCCGGCGACCTTGACCAGCCCCGCATAGGCGAGTATCAGCGCGCGCAATTGCGCATTCTCTGCCAGATCGGCACGGCTCAGCATCAGCAGCATCCGCTCCGCCGCCGCGTTGTCGGCCTGATCGAGGATCTGCTGTACCTCGGGGTCGTCGCCGACACCCTCGTGGCTGGTCACCTTCACCCAGGTGGTGCCGTGTTCGGCGATCGTGTCGAGCAGCCAGCCGACGATCGCGTCCACCCGTTCCCGGGGGGCGCCGGTGGGCACCGACATACTGTCCATCCGGGGCAGCGTCACCATCCGCCGGACCACGGCCAGATACAGATCACGCTTGTTGCCGAAATAGTGGTTGATCAGACCGCGCGCCACCCCGGCCCGCTGCGCCAGTTCCGCGGTGGATACGGCCGCATACGGCCGTTCCCCGAACATATCGATGGCGCATGCCAGGATCTGCGCGCGGCGTTCGTCGGGCTCGAGCCGGCGGCGGCGCGGCGCCTCGGCTGCCTCGGTTTCGAGCTGCGAAATCGTCGGACTCCGTCGGTGTACCAGGACCACCACGGTGTGCGGCGGCGGTCCATCACCATACCCAGCGGGTGGGCCGGCAGGCGAATGCGACAATGGAACGCGTCACCCGCCCCCGCACGAAGGACCACCCCGCTTTCCGATGGCCGAGAACACGATCGATCCGGATGAGCTCGCCACCTGCCTCCGGGTGCTCGACCACGCGGGGCAACTCGACAAGGACCATCCCGACTCGATCGCGGTGCAGCGGGCGGTCGGACACATGTTCAAGAAGCTCAAGCAGCGTCGTCGCACCGAAGCGCGCCGGCGGGTCGCCGACGCCGATCGTGCGGTGATCGCGGCGACCGCGACCGGTTCCCCGCAGCGGATCGACGACGAGACCGCCGGGATCCCGATCAGTTCCGGTACCACCGGCTCCTCGGCCGGCACCCTGATCCGTCCGCGGCCCTGCTATATCTGCAAACAGGACTACACCCGCGTCGACGCCTTCTACCACCAGCTGTGCCCGGACTGCGCCGCGGCGAGCCATGCCAAACGCGACGCCCGCACCGATCTGACCGGCCGGCGCGCCCTACTCACCGGCGGCCGGGCCAAGATCGGCATGTACATCGCATTGCGGCTGCTGCGCGACGGGGCCCACACGACGATCACCACCCGCTTCCCGAACGACGCGATCCGCCGGTTCGCCGCCATGCCGGACAGCGCCGACTGGCTGCACCGGCTCCGCATCGTCGGCATCGACCTCCGCGATCCCGCTCAGGTGATCGCCCTCGCCGACGACGTCGCCGCACAGGGCCCGCTGGACATCCTGATCAACAATGCCGCGCAGACGGTGCGCCGCTCCCCGGGTGCCTACAGTGCCCTCGTCGACGCGGAGTCCGCACCGTTGCCGGCCGGGGCCCTGCCCGAATCGGTCACCTTCGGCAAGACGATGCAGGCCCATCCCACGGCCCTCACCGCCTCGCTGGCCCCGGCGCTGTCCGCCGACGAGGTCGCCGAACTGGCGCTGGTGGCCGGATCCGCCACCCCGGACCGGATCTCGCGCGGAGTGGCCATCGATGCCGGCGGCCTGGTCCCGGATCTCGCGCACACCAACAGCTGGGTGCAGACGGTGGCCGAGGTCGACGCCGGCGAACTGCTCGAGGTGCAGCTGTGCAACTCGGTGGCGCCGTTCATCCTGGTGTCCCGGCTACGTCCGGCCATGGCGGCCGCCGCGGCGCGGCGCAAGTACATCGTCAACGTCTCCGCCATGGAGGGGCAGTTCTCCCGCGGCTACAAGGGGCCGGGGCATCCGCATACGAACATGGCCAAGGCCGCGCTGAACATGCTCACCCGCACCAGTGCCCGCGAACTGTACGAGGCCGATTCGATTCTGATGACCGCCGTCGACACCGGCTGGATCACCGACGAGCGCCCGCACTACACCAAGATCCGGCTCGCCGACGAGGGCTTCCATGCACCCCTGGACCTGGTCGACGGTGCGGCCCGGGTGTACGACCCGATCGTGCAGGGTGAGAACGGTGTCGACCTGTTCGGCTGCTTCCTCAAGGACTACCGGCCTTCCGCCTGGTGACTGCAGCTCGGTGACGGCAGCCGGATGGCGACAGCCCGGTCACCGGTCGGTGTCGGCCGGACCGCGCGGCCGGGTTGCCGACCTATCCTGAACAGGTGCTGTTCCGGGTGCTCGCCGACGTGGTCGCCGTCACGCACTTCGCATTCATCGCGTACGTGGTGCTCGGCGGTTTCCTGGCGTGGCGGTGGCCCCGGACCGTCACGCTGCACCTGGCGGCCGTCGCCTGGGGATTCGGCACCGTACTGGTCGGGTTCGACTGTCCGCTGACCCACCTGGAGAACTGGGCCCGCGACCGGGCGGGCGCCGCCGCGCTGCCCCCGAGCGGATTCATCGACCATTATCTGACCGGGGTGATCTACCCGGACAACGCCCTCGGCCTGGTACGGACGCTGGCCGGTGTGGTCGTGGTGTTCTCCTGGGCCGGTTTCGTCCTGCTGCGGCACCGCCCCGCGCAGCCGACCCGAAGCCGGACACCGTAATTCGGTGCGGACCACCATCCACCGCACCGGCCGCCCGGGTCTACCCTCGGGCGTGTGAACCCGCGCGCAGATCTCCTCCACGACTACGAAACCGGCCTCGGTCTCGATCCGCAGCCGCCTGCCGAACTCCCCGATCCCGGCCTGGCCCTGGCCGCGACGCTGCCGGTGTGGCAGCTGGCCGCGGGGTCGGTACAGGCCGTGGCCGCGGCGGCGAACCGCCTCAGGGCCGGGCAGGGACTGGATTCGGTCGACGCACACATCGACCCGACCCGGATCGTTGCGGCGTTCACGAGTGAGCGGCTGCATTCGGTGGCCGGTGCCGCCCCCGAAGTGTTCGCCGAACTGTCCGGGTTCTTCCCCACCTTCGACGGCTGGGTGCGCACCCACGCCAACTATCCGCACCATCGCGCGCGCCTGCTCACCGCCCTCGGCCTACCGGTGGACGCCTCGGCCGACCACGCCTTCGCGCAACTGGCCATGCTGCCCGCCGCCGAGGTGGAACGCCGGGCGGCGGCGGCCGGTGCCGTCGCGGTGCGCGTACGTGGCGAACCCGAATGGGCCGACAGCGCAGCCGGCCGGGCCGCTGCCGACGGGCCCCTGGTCGCCGTCGAGCGAGACGAGACCGCCGCTACCGCGGCCCGGCAGCCGGTGGGTACCGTCGAGGAGCCCCTACGCGGCCTGCGGGTGCTCGATCTGACCCGGGTGCTGGCCGGACCCGTCGCCACCCGTACCCTGGCCCTGCTGGGCGCCGACGTCCTGCGGATCGATCCGCCGCAGCTGCCCGAGATCGACTGGCAGTTCCGGGATACCGGCCAGGGCAAACGTTCGGCCCTGCTGGATCTGCGCGCCGATCCGGACCGGTTCGCCGCCCTGCTCGACGATGCCGACGTACTGGTCACCGGTTATCGTCCGGGTGCGCTCGAAGCCATCGGCTGCACCGCCGACCGGCCCGGCCTGATCCACGCCCGGATCAGCGCCTGGGGAGAATCGGGGCCGTGGGCGCAGCGCCGTGGGTTCGACAGCATCGTCCAGGCCGCCACCGGGATCGCACTCGCCGAGGGCACCCCGGGGATGCCCGGCGCACTGCCCGCCCAGGCGCTGGATCATGCCTCCGGCTATCTGCTCGCCGCCGGGATCATCGATGCGCTCGCCGCCCGCGCCGCCGACGGTCACGGCCGGACCGTCCGGGCCGCGCTGGCCCGGACCGCCACCTGGCTGCTCGCCGCCGGGCCCCGCACTCCCGACCATCTGACCGCCGCCACCCCGGACCCACGCGCCACGGTCACCCACGGACAGGTGACCACCGCCGCACCGGCCCTGGCCGAATATCCGGACTACCCGGCACCCGCCCCGGTCTACGGCACCGGCACCTCCACCTGGGCGGTCCCCGCGCTGTGATCCACCGGCCCGGCGATCGCCTCCGGCCCGGCGCCGTATGCCCGGCCACAGCCCGCCGCCGGCCGCCGGGCGGCGGGAACTAGGCTCGGATCCGTGGGCCAGAAGATCATCGCCGACGTCGACACCGGGATCGACGACTCGCTGGCGCTGCTGTACCTGCTCGCCGAACCCGCCGCCGAGATCGTCGGGATCGCATCGACCGCGGGGAACGTACCGGCCGAACAGGTTGCGGCCAACAATCTGGCACTGCTCGACCTGTGCCGGGCACCGGCCGTGGAGGTGGCCCTCGGCGCGGAACAGCCGCTGGCCGTTCCCCTGCGCACCACCGAGGACACGCACGGACCGCAGGGGATCGGGTACGCCGAACTTCCGGCGTCCGGGCGCAGTCGGTCGCCCCGGTCCGCGGCCCGGATGTGGGTGGAGCAGGTGCAGGCGGCGCCCGGCGAGATCATCGGCCTGTGCACCGGACCGCTGACCAACCTCGCGCTCGCACTGCGGATGGAACCGGAACTCCCGCAGCTGCTGCAGCGGCTGGTGATCATGGGCGGAGCCTTCCAGCATCCCGGCAACACCACACCGACCAGCGAATGGAACATCCACGTCGACCCGGAAGCCGCCGCCGAGGTCTTCGCCGGTTTCTCGGCCGCTCCGCCGGATCGGCGGCCGGTGGTGTGTGCACTCGACATCACCGAAACCATCGAGATGTTCCCACACCATCTCACCCGCCTCGCCGAACGGGCCGGGTGCCCGCCGCTGCCGCCGGTCTCGCCCGCCGACCCGCCTTCCGCCCGGTGCACGGCGCCGAACCCGGTCATCCGCTTCCTCACCGACGCGATCCGCTTCTACTTCGACTTCCACCACGGCTACGACCTCGGCTATCTCGCGCATATGCACGACCCGTTCGCTGCCGCGGTGGCCCTGGACCCCGCCCTCGCCCGCACGCACCCCGCCACCGTCGACGTCGAACTGACCGGCACCCTGACCCGGGCCACCACGGTTGCCGACCGGACCGGGATGTGGGGCCGCAAACCGAACGCCGACATCGTGATCGGGACCGATCCGGCGGTCTTCTTCGACCGCCTGATCGCCCGCGTCGGCGATTTCGCCCGCACCGTCCACCACTCGGAGCAGCCATGAGCCACGACGACACCGCAGTCCACCTCGCCCGGTTACGCGACCGTCTCGGGCTGTCCGGAATCGTCGATGTGCATACCCATTTCATGCCCGAACCGGTGATGCGCAAGGTGTGGGCGTACTTCGACCAGGCGGGCCCGCTCACCGGCCGCACCTGGCCGATCACGTACCGGGAGGACGAGCAGGTACGCCTGAAGACACTGCGCGACTTCGGGGTCCGCGCGTTCACTTCGCTCGTGTACCCGCACAAGCCGGCGATGGCGGACTGGCTCAACGGCTGGGCCGCAGAATTCGCCGACCGCACCCCGGACTGCCTGTCCACCGCTACGTTCTTCCCGGAGCCGGAGGCCGTCCGATACGTGCGTGCCGCACTGGACCGGGGTGCCCGGGTCTTCAAGGTACATATCCAGGTCGGCGCGTTCTCACCGCTGGACCCGCTCCTGGACGGAGTGTGGCAGCTGCTCGCCGAGACCGGCACTCCGGTGATCATCCACTGCGGCTCCGGCCCGGCGCCCGGCGAGTTCACCGGCCCCGCACCGATCGCGGAAATGCTGCGCCGCCACCCTGAGCTGCGGCTGATCATCGCGCATATGGGCACGCCCGAGTACACCGAATTCCTCGATCTCGCCGAAGAGTTCGCCGGTGTGTATTTCGACACGACGATGATCTGGACGGATTTCAGCGAAGCCGGGGCGCCGTTCCCGGCCGACTCCTACGACCGCCTCGACGACTTCGGCGACCGGATCCTGTTCGGCAGCGACTTCCCCAACATTCCCTACGACTACGCGCACGCCGTCGCGGCGCTGGAGCGGCCGGGCCGGGGTGACGCCTGGTTGCGGGCGGTCCTGCACGACAACGCCGCCCGGTTGTTCGCGCTCGATCGGCCGAACTGAACCGGTCTGCACGGCCGTCCCCCGCTGGTCTGCACACAGCCGTCCCCGGCCATCTGCTCAGCCGTCCCCGGCGAGGCCGCGCCGACAGGCGTACACGGCCAGCCGCACCCGGTTGTCACAGCCGGTCTTGTCCATCAGGTTGGCGACGTGGGTCTTCACCGTCGTCACCCCGAGATGCAGACGCGCAGCGATGTCCTGATTCGTGAGTCCCGCCCCGACCCCGGCCAGCACATCCAGTTCGCGGGCCGACAGGTCGACGCGGGGCATCGGGGCATCGGCCCGGCGCCCGGCCAGGGCCTGCTCGACGAGCCGCCGCAGTACGGCCGGGGAGAACGGGGTATCGCCGGCGACGGTCCGGCGCACCGCGTGCAGCAGTTCCGCCGGTTCGGTGTCCTTGACCAGGTAGCCGTCCGCCCCGGCGGCCAGGGCCGGGTACAGGTGTTCGTCGTCGTCGAAGGTGGTGAGTACCAGCACCTTGGCACCGGATCCGGAGGCGCGGATCCGCTCGGTGGCCGCCACCCCGTCCATACCCGGCATCCGCAGATCCATCAGGATCAGTTCCGGAGCCAGTTCGGCGTGCAGCCGTAATGCCGCGGCACCGTCGGCCGCCTCACCGACCACGGTCAGATCGTCGGCGGCATCGATGAGCATGCGCAACCCGGCCCGGACCAGCCGCTGGTCGTCCACGATCAGCACCCTGGTCATCGGACCGGCTCCGCTTCCCCCGCACCGGCCGGCCAGGGCAGCCAGGCGGATACGGTCCACCGCGGTCCCTCCGTGTCGACCGTGAGGCGGCCGCCCGCGAGTTCGATCCGTTCCCGCATACCGACCAGTCCGTGCCCGTCGGAGGGTGGCCGCCCGGATCCGCCGCCGCTGACGACTTCCACGGTGCAGCCACCCGCCGTGCGCCGCACGGTCAGGTGCACCGGGGTGTCCCGATCGGCGTGTTTCATCACGTTCGTCAGCGATTCCTGTATCGAGCGCAGCAGGGTGAGGCGGCCGACGGCGTCCAGGCGGTCCAGCCCCGGTGCGATATCGGCATGCACCCGGAACCCGCCGGCGCGGACCCGCTCGACCGCCGCCGTCAGTTCGCTCTGCACCGCTGCCGATTCCACCAGCACCGTTTCGCCGAGGGCCGGGTCGCGCAGCGCGGCCAGCAACCGCCGGATATCCGACAAGGCATCCGCGGCGATCCCGTGCACATCGTCGAGGACGGCCCGGACCCGAGAATCCGTATCCGGCAGGACATGCCGGGCAGCCCCGATCCGCAGCACGATCGACGACATATGGTGGGCGACCAGATCGTGCAGTTCCCGGGCCAGCGCGGCACGTTCGGTCATCCGGGTGCGCAACTGGGCCTCGGCCCGCCGGAGCTCGGCATCGGCGGCCCGGGCCCGCAGCGTGGCGGCCAGCTCCCGCTGACCGCGCAGGTACAGGCCGAGCAGCAACGGCAACCCCACGTAGGCACCGATCTCCACCACGGTCGCCGCACGCCAGATCGATCCGTCGTGCCTGTCGATCCGGCCCGCCACGACGGCGGCCGCCCAGCACACGGTCACGGCCACGATCGGCGGCCGGCGATTGCTGCGCATCACTGCATCCACCAGGGCGACCGCGCCCAGCAACGGCACCAGGTCCGATACGCCCCAGGCCGGGGTGCGGAACAGCGGGACCGCCAGTGCCGACAGTGCGACCGAGACCGGTACCGGCCATCGACGGCCCAGGACGAACAGGCCACCGGCAGCCAGGGCCGGCACCCAGTAACTCCAGGGCACCCGGTACTCCCCCGGATAGGTGCTCGCCGCCAGCAACAGCGGAATCAGCAGCAACGGCAACCACCGCAGGAGCCGCTGCCGGCCGGGTCCGGTGCGGATTTCGGACATCGCACCACCGTATGCCACCTGCCGGGACGCGGAGTAGCCGGACCGGCCGAGCCCGCCCTAACAGATCGGACCGGTTTCGACAAGGCCTGGGAGGCCGGTTCCGGACCGGCCGGATCCGGCCGGACGGACGAGTTCGGCAACCGGGCGGCAATCCAGAATCGACCTCGATCCGCCGACGAACGAGGAGTATTCGTGATCCCGAGACGAACGGTGCTGGCCGGGCTCGCCGGCCTGCCGGCCGTGCTGGCGGCCGGCTGTGCCACCCGCGGCACCACCACCCCCGGCTTCGCCGCCGCCGGAGTGACCGGCGCCCGGCCGCTGCCGATCCCGCCGATCGCCCCGTCGTCGGTCGATGCCGCCGGGGTCCGCCGGTTCGATCTCGAGGTACGAACCGGCGCCACCGAGATCCTGCCCGGCCGACGCACCCCCACCTGGGGGTACAGCGGGACGATTCTCGGGCCGACGGTGCGGGCCCGGCGTGGTGAGCGAGTCGCCTTCACGGTGACCAACCGGCTCCCGGAGCCCACCACCGTGCACTGGCACGGTATGCATCTACCGGCCCGTTTCGACGGTGGACCGCATCAGACCATCGCCCCGGGCGGCATCTGGACCCCGAGCTGGACCGTCGATCAACCGGCGGCGACGCTCTGGTACCACCCGCATCCGCACGGGGCCACCGAGAAGCATGTGTACCGGGGACTGGCCGGGCTGTTCCTCGTCGACGACGACATCGCGACGGCACTGCCGCTCCCCCACGACTACGGCGTGGACGATTTCCCGCTCGTCGTCCAGGATCGCCGGTTCACCACCGCCGGGACGCTGGACGAAACAGATGCCACCGATATCGGGCTGCTGGGCGACACCATCGTCACCAATGGGCTGGCCGGTGCCTATCTGCCCGTTCGGACCGAACGAATCCGGTTGCGGATCCTCAACGGATCCGCGGGCCGACTGTACAACTTCGGGTTCGCCGACGATCGGGTGTTCCAGGTGGTCGGGAGCGACGGCGGGCTGCTGCCCGAACCGGTCCCGCGTACCCGGCTCCAGTTGAGCCCGGGCGAACGCGCCGAGATCGTGGTGCCGATATCCGCCGGGGAGACGACGATGCTGCGTTCCACCCCGATCGCGGGGCATCGTGATGTCGATCGTGCCGCGTTCGGGTTCGACGATTCCTTCGACATCCTGGAGATACGGGCGTCCGGCAGCCTCGACCCGCGCCCTGCCGTTCCGGCAGCCCTCGTCGATATCCCGCCGCTGGTACCGGCCGGGACTCCCGCCGACCGGTCCTTCGACCTGCAGTGGTTCATGATCAACGGGCTGCGGATGGATATGAACCGGATCGACCTGACCGTCCCGGTGGACACCACCGAGGTGTGGGAGGTGCACAACCGGGACAACTGGCCGCACAACTTCCACATCCACGATGTGCAGTTCCGGATTCTCGACCTCGACGGGGCGGCGCCGCCGCCGGAACTGGCCGGCTGGAAGGACACCCTCTACCTCGCTCCGGGTTCCGGTGCCCGGCTGGCGATGCGGTTCACCGATCATACGGACCCGGTGAACCCGTACATGTACCACTGCCACCTGCTGTACCACGAGGATCAGGGCATGATGGGCCAGTTCCTGGTGCTCGGACCGGGTGATACCCCGGTGCCACGGGCACCGGTCCCCGGCCACGGCGGTCACTGACGGGCCCGCGGGGCGCTCACTTCGCCGCGGTCAGCTGTCGAATGCGTCGAGCAGTTCCTGGGCGGCCAGCGCCGGGGTCAGCGCCCCGGTACGAACGTCGCGTTCCACCCGGCCCCGCACCGATTGCACGGCCGGGTTGTCCGCGAGCCGGCGCAGCAGCTGATCGTGCACCATGGTCCAGGTCCAGTCCACCTGCTGGCGGCGGCGCTTCTCGTCGAACTCCCCGGCGTCGGTGAGCACCCGGCGGTGTTCGAGCACCGTGTTCCAGAACGTGTCCAGGCCCAGCCCCTCGAGTCCGCTCATGGTCAGCACCGGTGGCCGCCAGAGCGCATCGTGCGGATGGATCAGCCGCATCGCACCGGTCAGCTCCCGAGCCGCAGCCTTGGCCTCGATCTCGTGTTTACCGTCGGCCTTGTTCACCGCCACCAGATCGGCCAGTTCCAGCACGCCCTTCTTGATGCCCTGCAACTGATCACCGGTGCGGGCCAGGGTGAGGAAGCAGAACACATCGACCATGTTCGCGACCGTCACCTCGGACTGGCCGACGCCCACGGTCTCCACCAGGATCACGTCGTAACCGGACGCCTCCAGCAGCACCATCGTCTCCCGGGTCGCCTTGGCGACACCGCCCAGGGTGCCGGCGGTCGGCGAGGGCCGGATGAAGGCGTCCCGCTCCAGCGACAGCCGGGCCATCCGCGTCTTGTCGCCGAGAATCGAGCCACCGGTCCGGGTCGACGACGGGTCGACCGCGAGCACCGCCACCCGATGCCCCTTGTCCAGCAGATACATGCCGAGCGCATCGATGAAGGTCGACTTGCCCACCCCGGGCACCCCGGTGATACCGACCCGGTTCGATGCCGGGGCAGCAGTGTCGGGGGTCACCCGCAGCAGCAGTTGCTGAGCGAGATCCCGGTGATCGGCGCGGGTCGACTCGACCAGCGTGATCGCGCGGGCCAGCGCCGCCCGATCGCCGGCCCGCACCGCCGACGCGAGCGCCGCGACATCGATCGACCGGCCCCGCCCGGCCGACCGCGTACCGGCGGTCGGGCCGGAGCCCGGCACGACGTCCGCAGGTTCACCGGATCCGTGCACGTTCGTCCTCATATCTCCCTCGGTTCGCCCCGGGTCCGGATCGCCCACCACACCGGGTCACGGATCGCCTCGACACACGGCACTCGTCGTCACACCACCGAGCCGGACAACCGGAGCAGCCGCGCGCCGCGGCCGAGGCCCGGCGACGCCGCCGCGACGGAACCCGGCTCGGCGCGGCTGCGGAGCCCGGGCGGATACCCGCACCGGTGGGGCGGGCACCGTGGGCTCCGCAGCGCTCATTCGGCAGCGGCACCGCCGAGTTCGTGGCCCAGTTCGGCCCCGAGCTTGCGCAGCAGATCGATGGCGGCATCGGCGATCACGGTGCCCGGCGGGAAGATCGCCGCCGCACCCGCCGCATACAGCTCCTCGAAGTCGTCCGGCGGGATGACGCCACCGACGATCACCATGATGTCCGGGCGGCCGAC
Organism: Nocardia sp. KT25-26; assembly: GCF_056627695.1. NCBI lineage: Bacteria > Bacillati > Actinomycetota > Actinomycetes > Mycobacteriales > Nocardiaceae > Nocardia > Nocardia sp. KT25-26. The sequence continues at coordinate 3,457,163 of NZ_CM152813.1, forward strand.
CTCGGCCAAGGCGGCACGCAGCGCGGGCACCAGGGTGAGGTGGCCGGCGGCCAGCGACGACACCCCGACGACGTGCACGTCGTTGTCGGCAGCCTGCTGCGCGACCTCTTCCGGGGTCTGGAACAGCGGGCCCACGTCCACATCGAAGCCGAGGTCGGCGAACGCGGTGGCGATCACCTTCTGGCCGCGGTCGTGGCCGTCCTGGCCCATCTTCGCCACCAGGATGCGAGGGCGGCGGCCCTCCGCCTCGGCGAACTCCTCGACCAGCGCGCCGGCTGCGGAGATGTTGGTGACCTTGCCTGCTTCGTCGCGGTACACACCGGAGAGGGTACGGATCTCGGCCTGGTGCCGGCCGTACACCGCTTCCAGGGCATCCGAGATCTCGCCGACGGTGGCCTTGGCGCGGGCGGCGTCGATGGCCAGCGCGAGCAGATTGTTCGCCATACCGCCTTCGGCCGACCCCGCGGCCCGGGTCAGTTCGGCCAGGGCGCGGTCCACGGCCGCCTGATCGCGGTCGGCGCGCAGCTGCCGCAGCTTCTCCACCTGTTCGGCGCGCACCGACGTGTTGTCGACCTTGAGTACCTCGACCTGCTGGTCCTCTTCGACCTGGTATTTGTTGACCCCGATCAGCGGCTGCTGGCCGGTGTCGATCCGAGCTTGGGTGCGGGCCGCGGCTTCCTCGATACGCAGCTTCGGAATGCCCTCCGAGATGGCCTGCGCCATGCCGCCGTGCGCCTCCACCTCGGCGATATGGGCGCGGGCCCGCTCGGCGAGCTGGTGGGTCAGCCACTCCACGTAGTAGGAGCCACCCCACGGATCGATGGGCCGGGTGGTGCCCGACTCCTGCTGGATCAGCAACTGCGTGTTGCGGGCGATTCGGGCGGAGAAATCGGTCGGCAGCGCGAGCGCCTCGTCGAGCGCGTTGGTATGCAGCGACTGGGTGTGTCCCTGGGTCGCCGCCATCGCCTCGATACAGGTGCGGGCCACGTTGTTGTACGCATCCTGGGCGGTCAGCGACCAGCCCGAGGTTTGCGAATGGGTGCGCAGCGACAGCGATTTCGGGCTCTTCGGGTCGAACTTCGACACCAGCTCGCTCCACAGCAGCCGGCCGGCCCGCAGCTTGGCGACCTCCATGAAGAAGTTCATGCCGATCGCCCAGAAGAACGACAGTCGCGGCGCGAACTTGTCGATGTCCATCCCGGCATCGATTCCGGCCCGGATGTATTCGACACCGTCGGCCAGGGTGTAGGCCAGCTCCAGGTCGGCGGTCGCGCCGGCTTCCTGGATGTGGTAGCCGGAGATCGAGATCGAGTTGAACTTCGGCATCTTCGCGCTGGTGTAGGCGAAGATGTCGGAGATGATCCGCATCGAGGGCTTCGGCGGGTAGATGTAGGTGTTGCGGACCATGAACTCCTTCAGAATATCGTTCTGAATGGTTCCGGCCAGCTGTTCGGGCGCCACGCCCTGTTCTTCGGCGGCGACGACGTAGAGCGCCAGGATCGGCAGCACCGCGCCGTTCATGGTCATCGACACCGACACCTGGTCCAGGGGAATGTGGTCGAACAGCTGGCGCATGTCCAGGATCGAGTCGATGGCGACACCGGCCATCCCGACGTCACCCTGCACCCGCGGATGGTCCGAGTCGTAGCCGCGGTGGGTGGCCAGGTCGAAGGCCACAGACAGGCCCTTCTGCCCGGCCTGCAGGTTGCGCCGGTAGAAGGCGTTCGAATCGGCGGCAGTGGAGAAGCCCGCGTACTGGCGGATCGTCCACGGCTGGTTCACGTACATGGTCGGGTACGGGCCGCGGACGTACGGTGCGATACCCGGCACGCTGTCCAGCGGGTAGCCGGCCGCCACGACCGCGTCCCGGTCGGCGGCCGTGTACACCGGGGCGACGTCGATGCCTTCGGGTGTGGACCAGGTCGGTTCGGTCGGCACGGCCGGTGCGGTACCGCCGTCCACCGGCTCGCCGGGACCGCCGGTCAGCGGAATGTCGGCGAAGCTGCCGATTTCGTCCGTACGGACAGTCCCCGGGGCGGTACTCGCCCGGGTCTCGGATGTCGTCATCAGGCTCCCACCTTCTCCAGCAGCTCCGACAGGACCGCGGCCGCATCGATGCGCGCGGTGAGGAACCCGTCGGGGCGCTCCTGCTCGCTGAGCTCGGCCGCCGATTCTCCGGCGCCCTGCACCGCCTTCGCCGGACCGGCCAGCAGCACTGTGCCCACACCGGCCGTGCGCAGGGCGGCCGCCGCGGCCGGCGCCTCCGTGCCGTAGCGCGCGTCCGAACCGCACAGCACGGCGATCGGGGCACCGGATTCGGTGGCGGCACCGCCGATCTCGTCGAGGGTCAGCGGGCCCGGGTTGGTGGTGTCGATACCGCCGGAGGCCAGCAGGTTCGCCACGAAGATCGTCCGGGCATTGTGCTCGGCCACCGGCCCCAGCGGCACCAGCAGCGCCTGCGGGCGCGCGCCGTGCGCGGCCAGATAGGCATCAGAACGGTTCCGCAGCGCCTCGAATGCGGCGCCGTATCGTCCGTCCGTGCCGAGGGCGCGGGCCTGCTCGGACAGCGGCTTCTCGGTGGCGTCCGGGAACTCGTTCACCCCTGTCACCGCGGTGCGACGGTGCGCCACATCGGCGCCGCGGGCCGCGGCCGTCGCCGCGATCCGCTCGGCCAGCAGGCCGGAGTTCAACGCGGCGCGGTAGCCGCCGGCGGCCTCGATCTCCTGCATGAACTGCCAGGCGACTGCGGCGAGATCGTCGGTGTGCTGCTCCACATACCAGGAACCGGCGGCCGGATCCTGGACGTGCCCGAGGTGGGATTCCTCCAGCAGCAGCAGTTGGGTGTTGCGGGCCATCCGGTCCGCGAAGGACCGTGATACCCCGAGTTCGTCCGGCGGCAGCGCCGAATCGAAGGGGGCCACGGTGACCGAGTCCGCGCCACCGACTCCGGCACCGAAGGCGGCGAGGGTGGTGCGCAGCAGGTTCACCCACGGATCCCGCTGGGTCATCATGGCCGCCGAGGTGTCCGCATGCTGCGGTGCCGCACCGGCTGCCGGGGCGCCGCACACCTGGGCGACCCGCGCCCACAGCTGCCGGGCGGCGCGGAACTTGGCGATGGTGGCGAACTGGTCGTCGGTGGCGGCGAACCGGAACTCGAGCTGCCCCAGGGCGGTGGCGGTGTCCAGACCGGCAGCGGTCAGGGCGCGCAGGTATTCCAGACCGGCGGCGACGGCGGCACCCAGTTCCTGTCCGTCGGCGGCACCGGCGCGGTGGAACACCGTGCCGTCGACGGTGATCGTGCGCACCTTCTCGGCCCGTTCCGCCGCCCGGCAGGCCAGTTCCACCGCAGTGTCCGGATCCACGTCCTCGGTACCCGCGAAAGCTGCCGACAGCGGTGCGGCGCCGAGCCCGATCCGGATCTCGGCACGGTCTCCGGAGGGGTCGTAGTCGTCGAGGAGCCGGAAGATCTCCGCGGCGGCCGCCGGAGTCTGTGCGCCGGCTTCCAGGGTGAGCGGCGCCAGCTCGTACAGCAGGCCCGACAGCACCTCGCCGAGGTCCGGCACCGGCACGGCGCCGGCACCGACCACCAGCCGGACGGCGCTGACCCCGTTGTTCAACCCGTCGAGGAGCTGCCGGTTGAGCTCGGCGGCAGCGGCGGGCGATGCGCCGTAGCGAGCCGCGACACACCAGCCGCGCAGCGCGCCCTGTGCGGTGGCGCCGCGGACGAAGGGGAAGGCACCGGGCAACGGACGTTCCGGCACCTCGTCGCGCCGGGTGTAGAGCGGCGCGACGGTCAGCCCGTCGTAGGTGGTCTGTTCGAGCAGACGCTCGGGCTCGGCAGGCGGATTCTCGGGGTCGACCTTCCTGGTCTTCGCCAGCACCCCTGCCACGCCCTTACGCCATCCCGCGTATTCGGGCACCGGATCCGGCGCGACCGAGGCGCCGGATTCTGAACCATTCGGCATCGCTGCTGTTCTCTCTTCCCCTCGACGACGACACCATCGTGTGCTGCCGTCCTCCGAAAAGTCCGCCACCTCAGGTGCAAGGTCGGCGACAATTTTCGGCGCACGAGTTCTTCTCTTGTCACAACGATGCTAACTGGGACGCCGTGTACAACCTTCGGCCGATCCCCTACTCGCCGGTACACTCGCGCGGTGCACAGTGAGCGGCCCCGCCTCGGCCCTGCAGCGACAGCGGGAGGGAGCGAAGCGACCGACCGGCGGAGTGAAGGCCCGAGGCACCCTGGGGGCCGGTCACGCGCCGCCGGAGGCGGCGCCATCGGACACGGCGACCGGCCCCACTTCGATCCTGCGGCGACACAGCGCGGGAGCGAGGCGACCGAGTGGCGGACCGAAGGGCCCGGGCCCCACACGGACCGGTCACACGACGATGGAGGTAGCGCTATCGGGCACAGCGACCGGGGCCGCCTCGATTCTGCAGCGGCTGAGGGCGGCAGCACAGCGACCGCCGCCACCGAACACAGCAACCCGCCCCGCGTCGCCCCTGCACCTACAGAGTCCCCGGCGGTCCGGGAGGCGTCGGGCCGGGGTGGTTCCGGCGCGCTGGGGCGGATGACGCGGGCGCAGCGGGTTGCCGCGTTGCTGTGTGGTGCGGCGTTGCTGTTTCTGGCGGCGTACCTGGTGCCGTTGCCGACGCCGCGGCAGATCCAGGACTGGGCCGGTTCGCTCGGTCCGATGTTGCCGATCGCCTACTTCGTGTTCTATTCACTCGTTGCGGTAGCGCCGGTCCCCCGCACCGTGTTGACCGTGACCAGCGGGGTGCTTTTCGGCCCCTGGGTGGGTGTGCTCGTCGCACTGTCCGCGACGGCCGTCAGTGCCGGACTCGCGCTGCAGCTGGTCCGCAGCATCGGACGCCACCGGGTCGCCCGGTTCCTCGACCACCCCGCCGTCGCCACCATCGACGCGCGGCTGGCGCGCCGCGGCTGGCTGGCGGTCGGTTCGATCCGGTTGATCCCGGTGGCGCCGTTCTCCGTCGTCAACTACTGCTGTGGCTTGTCCACCGTGCGCTTGTGGCCGTATATCGTCGCCACTGTCGTCGGCTCCGCCCCCGGCACCATCACCACCGTCGTTCTCGCCGACGCTCTGACCGGCGGCACCCATCCCGCCGCCCTCGTCGTCTCCGGCCTCGGTCTGCTCCTCGGAGCAGTGGGCCTCGTGCTCGACGCCCGCCTCCCCATCCCGCCCGTGGACGGCAGCGGCGCCGGCCGGGCGGCTGCACGATCCTGAATGCTCGGCGACCGGCCGCGATCACCCCAGGTACGCAGCCGCGCCGCTACGATGCTGCGATGGCAGCGGGCACCGGGACGTGCGGAACGGCTGCGACCGGGTTCACGCCCCGGAAGGCGAGTCCGATGGCGAAACCGGCCGCTTCCTCCAGTTGTCGAGCGCGGTCGAGGCCGCCCAGCACCGCAGGCTCGGCTCCGGCGTCGCGCACCAGTTTCTCGGTGATGTGCAGTGCTCCGGAATCGTCTCCGCACATCGCAACGACCACCGGTGCGGCTCCGGGGTCGGTCCACTGGGTCGCCGGGAAGAGGTGGAAGGCCTTGACCACGTGTGCGCCGGGAGCAAGCCCGGCCAGCTGTTCGGCACCGGACGTCCCGGCCGGCGTCTGCAGCACACCGATACCGTGTTCCATCGCGTTGGTCGGGTCGATCAGGGTGGCACCCGACAAGGAACCGCTCGGTGCGCCCGCGGCGTCCAATATGTCCGGGATCCCGCTCCAGGTCACTGCCAGCAGGACTGCCTCGGCATCTGCTACCGCCGCTCGCGCCGGGACGGCCCTTCCGCCCAGCTGTGCTGCGAGATCCCGCGCCTTATCCGGTGCGCGCCCGGCGACGGCGATCTCATGCCCGGCGCGCGCCCACCGTCCGCCGAGCGCGGCGGCCAGCATCCCCGTTCCGAGAATCCCGATGTTCATTACGGCTCCTTCTTGTCGTAGCTGCCGATCCAGGGGCTACGGTAGGGAATCCGATACACACCGATCGGTGCGAAACGGGTGGGTGAAGATCGTACGATGAGCGAGGGCCGCGACGAGTGGGTCGCCGACTGCCGGCTGCGGGCGGCGACCGACCTGTTCACCCACACCTGGGATCCGGTGGTGCTCGCCGCCCTGTACGACGGGCCACTGCGCCGCCGTGAGCTGCGCCTGCGAGTCGGTGGCATCAGCGACAAAGCGCTCACCGAGGCCTTGCACCGCCTCCTCCACCGAGGACTGATCGAGCGGCGCCGCTACGCACAGGCGCCGCCCCGGGTGGAGTACGGATTGACCGGTCTGGGCACCAGCCTCGCCGAAGGACCGATGCAAGCGCTCGCCACGTGGGTAGCCGAGCACGGTGACGCCCTGCTGGCCGCGCAGGACGACACCTGATCACCGGCGACCCCGGTCAGCCGAGCGCATTCGGCTGATCGAGGACCCACAGCCAGGTACCGTCCGGCTGGCGGCGGGCCACCTCGGCGGTGGCGCTCGCACCGTCGGGCAGGAGTACCGAGGTGAGGGCGAGTTCGCCGGCGCGCAGGGTCGGGCGCGCGGCGCCGGGGGCGAAGACCGGCCGAACGGCCAGCAGCTCGGCGTATGCGGCACGAATCTGTGCCCGCCCCGCGGCCATCACGCCGTCGGGCAGCGCAAGCACGGCGCCGGGTTCGTAGAGAGCCACCAGTCCGTCGAGATCACCGGTGTTCAGGCGCTCGACGACCAGCCGCCCCAGATCCTCGGGCGTCCGGGCGGGTTCGTGGTGAATACTGTTGCCGGGCATCGCAACCCCCTTGCTCAGGTCGATGCGGTCAACCGTAGCCAGGCGCACCGACAGGTTCGGCGGCGTGGCCCACCTGGTGGTGACCGGGCACGTGGCCCACTGACAGCAGCGCGACGCCCGGCCGGAAGTCCGGCCGGGCGTCGTCTTCGAGTCGGATCCGATAGGTCCTTGCGGCTACGCCACGTCGACCTTCAGCGCCCTGGCGATCGCCTCCAGCATCGTGCCGTGCTGCTCCAGCATCTTGCCCTGGTCGTCCAGCTTCTGATTCACCTCGGTGAACCGCTCATTCACCTCCGCGAACCGCTCATTCACCTCGGCGAACCGCTCATTCACCTCCGCCCGGAAGCTACCGATCTCCTCGATAACCGCGGCATGGTTCCGATCGACCTTCGATTCGACCCGTAAGACCTCGCTGCGCACATCCGCAAGCTCACTCCGACCCGCCTTGGTGACGATCAGGTCCTCGAGGTTGGCCACTCGGGTCTCCAGGTTCATGGCGACCATCCTAACCCTGGCCACCGACCACCAGTACGAGCAAAAGGAATCGAAGCCCTGCCGCCGGACGCCGGCACCCGGGCTGCTCACCCGGCCATGTTGGGCATCGAAAACGTGTACCACCGGCCGTCGTACGGTTCGTAGGCGTACCGGTACGGCGCCGGCGGGCCTTCGGGCACGTGGACGCCTGCGGGAAAGTGGGCCGGCCCGGTGGTACCGAGACCGTTCAGGTGGAACAGGCATGCACCGTCGACGGCGGCCACCGAGCTCACCTGCATCAGCCCGTAGCGGATATCATCCGCGCCGGCCGGACAGTCGCGCGCGGCGGTAGTGAACTACTGTTCGGACAGGGCCCACCCGATGCGCTCTCCGGCGTCGCTCCACAGCACCGCTATGCCCACGACGACGCTCGACGCGGCCGCCGCCACCGGACCGAATGCGCGGTGGCGCGCCAGGCCGATCGGGCCGAGCACCACGACTCCCAGGCCGGCCACGGCCAGCAGCACTACGGCGACCAGCCCTACCGTCAGATCGGCAGCACTGGCTTGGGTCCAGGCGAGCAGCAGCGCGCCGAGAACGCCGGTACACGCCACCGCCCCCATCGACATCGACCAGTTCCGTGGCGCGCGACCAGTCATGCCGGCAATTGTCACACCCGGCAGACGTCCGCCGCGGCCCCGGTCTACCCCGGCAGCGGCGCTACACCCCACCGTGACTCGTCGCCGGCGGGCCCGGTGCACAGCGGCCGGGCACCGGCGATGTCACCCGCAGGACGGCACTGCCCGGATACGGGAAGCCCCCGGCCGGAACGATCCGGCCGGGGGCTCAGTGAGACGTGCGCGGACTACACGCGCGCCAGTGCCTTGGCCTCACGACGGCGGCGGTGCAGGATCGGCTCGGTGTAGCCGTTCGGCTGCTTCGTCCCTTCGAGGACCAGTTCCTTGGCGGCCTGGAAGGCGACGCTGCCGGCGAAGTCGGGCGCCATGGGGCGGTAGGTCGGATCGCCGGCGTTCTGCCGGTCGACGACCGGGGCCATCCGCTCCAGGCTGGCGATCACGTCAGCTTCGGTGACCACGCCGTGCCGCAGCCAGTTGGCCATCAGCTGGCTGGAGATGCGCAGGGTGGCGCGGTCCTCCATCAGCCCGACGTCCAAGATGTCGGGCACCTTGGAGCAGCCGACCCCCTGGTCGATCCAGCGGACCACGTAGCCGAGGATGCCCTGGGAGTTGTTGTCCAGCTCCTGCCGCTTCTCCTCGTCGGTCCAGTCGGTGTTCTGGGCCAGGGGGATCTGCAGGATCTCGTCGACGTTCGCGCGGGCGCCGCCCTTGGCGATCTCGGCCTGCCGCTTGAACACGTCCACCTGGTGGTAGTGGGTGGCATGCAGGGTGGCGGCGGTCGGCGAGGGCACCCAGGCGGTGTTGGCGCCGGCCTTGGGCTGGCCGATCTTCTGCTCCAGCATGCCCTTCATCAGGTCGGGCATGGCCCACATGCCCTTGCCGATCTGCGCCTTGCCGGGCAGGCCCTTGGCCAGGCCGGTGTCGACGTTCCAGTCCTCGTAGGACAGGATCCACTGCTGGGTCTTCATCTCGGCCTTGCGGACCATCGGACCGGCCTCCATGGAGGTGTGGATCTCGTCGCCGGTGCGGTCCAGGAACCCGGTGTTGATGAACACGACCCGGTCGGACGCGGCCTGGATGCAGGCGGCCAGGTTGACCGTGGTGCGGCGCTCCTCGTCCATGATGCCGACCTTGAGGGTGTTACGGGTCAGCCCCAGCACGTCCTCGATCCGGCCGAACAGCTCGTCGGTGAACGCGACCTCGTCGGGGCCGTGCATCTTCGGCTTCACGATGTACACCGAGCCGGTGCGGGTGTTGGCCCGCTCATTGTTGCCGTTGAGCGAGTGGATGGCGATCAGCGAGGTGATCAGACCGTCCATGATGCCTTCGGGCACCTCGTTGCCCTCGGCGTCGAGGATGGCGTCGGAGGTCATCAGGTGCCCGACGTTGCGCACGAACAGCAGCGACCGGCCGTGCAGGGTCAGCTCGGAGCCGTCGAGGGCGGTGTAGGTGCGGTCCGGGTTCATGGTGCGAGTGAAGGTCTTGCCGCCCTTGGTGACCTCCTCGGCGAGGGTGCCGCGCATCAGGCCCAGCCAGTTGCGGTAGCAGGCGGTCTTGTCCTCGGCGTCGACCGCGGCGACCGAATCCTCGAAGTCCATGATCGTGGTGACCGCGGACTCCAGGACCACATCCTTGACACCGGCGGTGTCGGTGGAACCGACCGGCGAGGACGCATCGATCTGGATCTCGATGTGCAGCCCGTTGTGCTTCAGCAGCACAGAGGTCGGGGCTGCCGGATCACCCAGGTATCCGACCAGCTGCGACGGATCGGCCAGACCGATCTCGGTACCGTCCTCCAGGCCGACCTCGAGCTCACCGTCGACGATCTTGTAGGAGGTGGAACCGATGTGCGAGCCGGTGATCAGGGTGACCGCATCGTCGAGGAAGTTGCGCGCCCATTCGATGACCTTGTCACCACGCACCTTGTTGTAGCCGGTGCCCTTCTCGGCGCCGTTCTCCTCGGAGATGGCATCGGTGCCGTACAGCGCGTCGTAGAGCGAGCCCCAGCGGGCATTGGCGGCGTTGATCGCAAATCGCGCGTTGGAGACCGGCACGACCAGCTGCGGGCCGGCGGTGGTGGCGATCTCGGCATCGACGTTCTCGGTGCCGATGGTGAAGTCACCGGGCACCGGGCGCAGGTAGCCGAGCTCGGTCAGGAAGTTCTTGTAGGCGGCCTTGTCGTAGCCGGTGCCGGGGTTCGCGGTGTGCCAGGCGTCGATCTTGCCCTGGATCTCGTCGCGTTCGGCCAGCAGAGCACGGTTACGCGGCGCCAGATCGTTGATGACCTGCTCGGCACCGGCCCAGAACGCGGCGGAGTCCACGCCGGTACCCGGGAGCGCTTCGTTCTCGACGAAGTCGTGGAGAACGCCGGCCACCTGGAGCCCGCCGACCTGAATCCGCTCTGTCATGTACTGCCTCACTTTTCGAGAAAGCCGGTAGGGAAAGACGATGTCATGTTACCGGTGGGTAGTTGCGACATCGTGCGTCGGGTCAACGCTGCGCGGCCGCGGCGCATTCCGCCGCACCCCGCACCACGCCGCGCACCCGATCGGCGCGCTCGGCGCGGCAGGCACACGTCGGACCGCGAGTCGGCGGGGACGGCCGTGCACCCATGCTTGCCGGTGGAGCGGCACCTACTCTACCGACCCGGACCTCTGCTCCGGGCAGGCGCGGTCATGACGTCGGCCACCCGGCCACCGGCGCCGGCATCGACCCCTGCCGGTGTACCGCGAAATAATCGGCCGACAATTCCGCCCGGGTGTGGAACCATTGTTTTTCCACCGGGCGGACATCCCCGGTGGACAGCGACGAGACCGGGGAAAGGAGGTCGGCCGTGCACTGCCGTCACACGATGCCCGGGTATCCGAAACATGCCCCGGCGCAATCGATCACGTTCCGCAACCGGTGCTGCGGCGACCGCCCTGAGCAGTCCGGTCGCGCACTGCGCGCCTGACCGGCTTTCCCTGTTCCATCCACCGGCAATTCCGCCGGTGTTCGATTTCTCATCCGCACAAACGGGGGATTCCCATGACGTTGTCCGCTGCCGTCGAAAATGTTCCACCACCACCGCACGACTGGATGCAGCACCGGGTACTGGTGCTCAACGCAAGCTACGAGGCCCTCGACGAGGTGACCGCCGACCGCGCGATCGTGCTGCTCATCACCGGCGCCGCCGAATCAGTGATCGACCGGACGCCGCGGGTTCCGGTGCGTTCGCAGTGGCTCGAGCTCATGGTGCCCGACACCGTCCGGCTGCGGCGCTACGTGTACCTCGAACATGTCACCCGGATCGGCGACGACAGCCGGGCCACCCTGCCGGCGGTGCTGCGGCGGGACAAGCACCGTTGCGGGTACTGCGCCGGGTGGGCACACACCGTCGACCACATCCGCCCGCGCAGCCGGGGTGGGCCCAACACCTGGGAGAACCTGATCGCCAGTTGTGCCCCGTGCAACCACAGCAAGGCCGACCGCACCCCGGAGGAGGCCGGTATGCGCCTGCTCTGGGAGCCGAAGGCACCCGACCCACTCGCTCGGCGGCAGCGCCGCATCTGGCGACACCTGGCCGCCGGCTGATCGAACGAACCACCCGCAGGAGAGGAGAGCCCCCGATGATGACCACTCTGGCCGAACTGCTCCCGCTCTCGGATTCCCGGGAGTGGCACCGGGCGGCGTGCCGCGGCGATACGAACCACGAGGCGTGGTTCCCGTACCCGTCCGAGGATTTCGACTATGCGCGGCGGATCTGCGCAGGCTGCCCGATCCGGACGGCCTGTGCCGACTTCGCGACCCGGACCGGGCAGTCCGGGGTGTGGGGCGGGCACGAGTTCGATCGCGGGCGCATCATCCGGGACTGACCGATCCGCGGTGCCGCGGATTCCCGGCGGCCGGTCATTCGGCACCACCGACCGGCCGCCGGGTGCCGGGACCGCGCCGCGTCCTTACACTGGCTCGCCGTGGGAAGTCATCGCAGCGGCAGCCGTGCACGTGGAATCAGCAAGGGCCCGGTGATCGCCGTTGCAGCGGTGGCGGTGGCGGCATTGCTCGTGCTGGCCTGGATCCAGCTCGGCAACCGGGCGGACCGCACGGATTCCGCCGCCGCGGCCGCTTGTCTCGAAGGGGAGGCCACCCTGGCGGTGACCGCCGATCCCGCGATCGCGCCCTGGGTGCAGGCGGCGGCCGACCGGTACAACGCCACTGCACCGCGAGTCCGCGACCACTGCGCCTCGGTCGCGGTCACGGTGCAGCCGTCGGCAGCGGTGGTGGCCGGTTTCACCGCGAACCAGGGCTGGGATCCGGCACTCGGACCGCAGCCGGGGCTGTGGATCGCCGATTCCGGCCGCTCCATCGAGGCGATGCGGGTGCCCGGCCTGATTCAGGGCATTCCCGCCTCGGTGGCGACCAGCCCCATCGGGCTCGCAGTCCCCGAGCCGCTGCGTGCCGCCCTCGCGGACGCGGAGACCAGCTGGGATGCGCTGCCCCGGCTGCAGCAGGGCTCGCTCGCCGATCTCGGGCTACCCGAGTGGGGTGCGCTGGGACTCGTCCTGCCGCCCGGTGACGCCACCCTCGCCGTCGCGGCAGCGGTCGGTTCGAGTGTCACCGGGGCGGATCCGCTGACCGAGGCGGCCGCCGCCACCGGCCAGGCGGTCGCGGCGATCTCCGGGGTGGCTGCCGGGGCTCCCGCGGCGGCCGACCTGGGCGCCGTGAGCGCCGACCCGGCCGCACCGGTACATGCCGCGCCCGCGACCGAGCAGCAGGCCCGGGCTGCCGGGCTCACCACCTACGTTCCACTCGGCGCGGCACCGGTGGCGGACTTTCCCGCGGCACTGTTCTCCGGCCCTTGGGTCGACGAGACCGAGAACCTGATCGCCTCCCGGTTCGCCGATTTCCTCCGTACCCCCGAGCAGCTCGACGACCTCGACGGACGCGGTTTCGGTCCCCCCGCAGCGGCCCCGGCCGCCGTCCCCGACCGCGCCACCCTCACCACCGTGCAGCAGACCATCGACAACCCGGTCCTCGGGGTCCAGGCCACCGTCCTCCTGGACGTCTCCGCATCCATGGGCACCGCCGAAGGCAGCGGGACCCGGCTGGGCAACGCCGCGGCCGCCGTGGCGTCGACCCTGACCGTGATGCCACCCGAATTCGGCTTCGGTCTCTGGAGATTCGGCAAGGACCTGGACGGCACCACCCCGTACGAGATCGTGGTGCCCACCGCCGAACTCACCGACGATCACCGGGCCGCCGCCGGCACCGCCGTCACCGCACTCGAACCGGACGACGTGGCCGCCGACCGGGCCTACCCCAGCCTGGTGGCCGCCTACCGTGCGGCCGTCGCGGAGCCCGCGGCCGGACGCACGAACACCGTCCTGCTGATCACCGACGGTCCCGAGGACGACTCCGAGCTCACCGGGGCCGACCTGATCGACGCGATCACGGCCGCGGGCGACGCCGCACAGCCGGTGCGCGTCGACGTCATCGTGCTGGGCGGCGCAGACAGCCCGACCCTGCGCACCGTCGCCGAGCAGACCGGCGGCACCTACCGGCAGTCGGCGACCACCGACGACCTCGCCTTCGGCACCGCCGTGGTCGACGCCCTCACGACACCGTGATCGGGCTGCACACCGATCAGTCGGTGTAGGTGTCCAGAGGCGGGCAGCTGCAGACCAGGTTGCGGTCGCCGAAGGCACCGTCGATCCGGCGGACCGCAGGCCACACCTTGGCGCGGGAACCACCCAGCCCCAGCGGGTACACCGCGGTCTCGCGGCTGTACGGGTGGTCCCACTCGCCGACCAGGCAGGCGGCGGTGTGCGGAGCGCCGCGCAGCGGGTTGTCGGTGACCGGCCAGGTACCGGCGGCGACCTGGTCGATCTCGGCGCGGATCGCGATCATCGCCTCGACGAACGCGTCCAGTTCCTCGAGGTTCTCGCTCTCGGTCGGCTCGACCATGAGCGTGCCGGCGACGGGGAAACTCATGGTCGGCGCGTGGAATCCGTAGTCGGCGAGCCGCTTGGACACGTCGTCCACGGTGACACCGGTGTTCTTGGTGATCGCCCGCAGGTCGAGGATGCACTCGTGGGCCACCATGCCGTTGTCGCCGGTGTAGAGCACCGGGAAGTACGGATCCAGGCGCCGCGCCAGATAGTTGGCCGAGGCGATGGCCGCGAGGGTGGCGCGACGCAGGCCGGGCGCCCCCATCATCCGGATGTAGGCCCAGGTGATCGGCAGGATCGAGGCGGAACCGTAGTTCGCCGCCGATACCGCATGCGAACCGGCTGCCAGGGGATCGCCCGGCAGGTACTCGGTCAGATGCGACCGCACCGCGACCGGCCCCACTCCGGGACCGCCACCGCCGTGCGGGATGCAGAACGTCTTGTGCAGGTTCAGATGGCTGACATCGCCGCCGAACCGACCCGGCCGGGCCAGCCCGACGAGCGCGTTCAGGTTCGCGCCGTCGACGTAGACCTGGCCACCGGCATCGTGCACGAGTGCGCACAGATCGGCGACCTCGTGCTCGTAGACACCGTGGGTGGACGGATAGGTGATCATGATGCAGGCGAGCCGCTCGGCGTGATCGGCGATCTTCGCGCGCAGATCGTCCAGATCGATATCGCCGTTGTCGCGGCATTTGACCACTTCGACGCGCAGGCCGGCCATGGCGGCCGAAGCCGCGTTGGTGCCGTGTGCGCTGGACGGGATCAGGCAGGTGTCGCGATGGTGGTCGCCGCGATCGAGGTGGTAGCGGCGGATCGCGAGCAGGCCCGCGTACTCACCCTGGCTACCGGCATTCGGTTGCAGGCTGACCGCGTCGTATCCGGTGATCTCGGCGAGCCAGCGTTCCAGGTCGCCGATCAGGGTGCGCAGGCCCGTGCTGTCCGCGTCGGGTGCGTAGGGATGCAGCCGGGCGAAACCGGGCCAGGTGATCGCGGCCATCTCGGCGGTGGCATTGAGCTTCATGGTGCACGATCCGAGCGGGATCATGCTGCGGTCCAGGGCGATGTCCTTGTCGGCCAGCGACCGCAGATAGCGCAGCATGGCCGTCTCGGTGCGGTAGCGATGGAACGCCGGATGGGTGAGGTACTCCGAGGTCCGGGTCTCGATGGACCCGGCGGGCGCCGGGCGGGCGGCATCCGGGGTGATCGTGGTGCCGAAGGATTCCAGAACGGCGGCGACATGCTCGTCGGTGGTGGCCTCGTCGCAGGCGATGCCGACATGGTCCGCATCCACCAGGCGCAGATTGATGCCGCGAGCCTTCGCCTTCGCCACCACGGCTTCCGCGCCACCGGGGACATGGGCGAGCACCGTATCGAAGAAGTCGTCGTGTACCACGGCGGCACCCAGCCCGGTCGCGATCGCAGCGGCGTGCGCATGTACCCGGCGGGCGATCGCCCGGAGCCCGTCGGCCCCGTGGTAGCTCGCATACATGCCGGCCAGAATGGCCAGCAGCACCTGAGCCGTACAGATGTTGGAGGTGGCGCGCTCGCGGCGGATGTGCTGTTCCCGGGTCTGCAAGGCCAGGCGGTACGCCGGGGTACCGTCCGCATCGCGGGAGACCCCGACGAGGCGGCCGGGCAGTTGCCGCGCGAAACCGTCCCGGACCGCGAGATATCCGGCGTGCGGGCCGCCGAAGCCCATCGGGACGCCGAACCGCTGGGTGGTGCCGAAGCAGACATCGGCGCCGAGCTCACCGGGCGGAGTGATCAGGGTCAGTGCCAGCAGATCGGCACCGGCCGCGACGAGCGCGCCCCGCTCATGGGCGGCTGCGATCACCGCGGACCAGTCGACGATCCGGCCGGAGGCGCCGGGCAGCTGGACCACCACACCGAAGAACTCGCCCTCGGGCAGGACCCCGCCGGTCAGGTCCGCCTCGACCACCTCGATACCCAGCGGCTCGGCGCGGGTACCGATGATGGTCTTGGTCTGCGGGAACAGGTCGGCATCGACGACCACCCGGGCCGAACCCGACTTGGCGGCCCGGTGCATCAGGGTCACGGCTTCGGCGGCGGCGGTCGCCTCGTCCAGCATCGACGCGTTCGCGACGGCCATGCCGGTCAGATCGCCGACCATCGTCTGGAAGTTCAGCAGCGCTTCCAGCCGGCCCTGGCTGATCTCCGGCTGATACGGCGTGTAGGCGGTGTACCAGGCCGGATTCTCCAAGATGTTGCGAACCAGCACCGGCGGGGTGAGGGTGTCGTAGTACCCCAGCCCGATCATCGAGGTGGCGACGGTGTCGGCAGCGGCGAGTTCGGACAGTTCGCCGAGGGCGGCGTGCTCCCCTACGGGTGCGGGCAATGCCTCGAGTCCGGACTCGTCCAGGATGCTCGCGGGCAGTGCGCGCTCGGCGAGCGCCTCGAGCGAGTCGACGCCGACGGTCGCCAGGATCCGGGCGAGTTCGGCAGCATCGGGTCCGATGTGGCGTTCGGCGAACGAGCGGGTCACGGCAGCTCCAAGGTCGGGCGGGCCGGCCGGGATCGGCCGACGGGGCGTGCCCTCCCCCTCTGTCGTGGCGCCTGAGAGATTCGGGCCGGAAACCGGTCCCTTTCCCCGTGGGCGGGTGGCTCGGCCACCGCTTTCCAGAGGCGTCGAATCCCCGTACGGTCCCTGTTGCCTGAGAGATTGACGGGGAGGTGCTGCTCCTTCGGCGCCCGGGTTCGGCGAACCCGGAACTCTCCCGCACGGCGGCGACGCACCCCCAGTCTAAGCTGCCGGGCGCGCGAGTCGTACTCGCGGGGCGCTACCTAGCCGGTCTTACGGTTCATCCGGGCCTTGCGCCGGTACGCCAGCTCGTCCTCCGGACGGTCGGCGGTCTCGGCGGCCCGCTCGGCCGGGAAATCGGCGATCGCGCCGGTCAACTCCCGCATGGCACCGCTCACCGCGATCCCGAACACGCCCTGCCCGCCCTGCAGTAAATCCACCACTTCCTCGGGCGAGGTGCACTCGTAGACCGAGGTGCCGTCGGAGAACAGCGTGATCCCGGCGAGATCCTCGACTCCCCGGCTGCGGAGGTGATCCACCGCGATCCGGATGTTCTGTAACGAGATGCCAGCATCCAGCAGCCGCTTGACGATCTTCAGGACCAGGATGTCCTTGAACGAATAGAGCCGCTGGCTGCCCGAACCGGCAGCGCTGCGAATCGACGGCACGACCAGGCCGGTACGCGCCCAGTAGTCCAGCTGACGGTACGTGATTCCGGCGACCTGGCATGCGCTCGGCACCCGGTAGCCGACCAGGTCGTCGGGCACCGAGTCGTCCGGGAACAAGCCAGGCTGTACCGCATCCTGCGATTGCTCTGCCACTGACCACTCCTTGCTCTGGCGACTGTCCGGCTTCGTCACTTGTGCGCCGGTTCCCGTAGGGACACCGGCACCGACCGTTCGCGGGGCAGAACGGCGAACAACTTCACGGCCGTCCGGCCCCGCCGGAAGCGGCCCATCGGCGGACCGATCCCCGGTTCATCGAGACTACTCCCGACCATTGTCGCGGGCCGACGCCACAAGAACCAAGCACCACGACCGGCGATTCTCTCGACCTCTACTTCAGGTGTAGGTTCCGGGCGTGGGTCAGCTGTCGGTCGCCTTGAAATCGTCCGGTGAAACAGACTCGAGGAATTCCTTGAACTTCTCGACCTCGTCCTCACGTTCATCGGGAATCACCAGGCCGGCTTCGGCCAGCACGGCCTCGTCGGCGAAGATCGGACAGCCCACCCGCAATGCGATGGCCACCGAATCCGACGGCCGGGCCGAGATCCGCACGTCGCCGTCGAACACCAGATCGGCGTAGAAGGTGCCCTCCTGCAGATCGACGATCCGGACTTCCTTCAAGGTGTGCCCCAGATCCGCGATCAGGATCTTGATGAGGTCGTGGGTCAACGGCCGGGCCGGCGTCACGCCTTCCTGTTCCAGCACGATCGCGGTGGCCTCCGTCTGGCCGATCCAGATCGGCAGATACCGCTCCCCGTCCGCCTCACGCAGCAGCAGCACGGGCTGATTCTGCTGCTCGACCCTGATGCCGATCACGCGCATCTCGCTCATCGCACTGCCTCCCTAACGCCTGCGCGCCGGCAGGACCGCTACCCGGCGCGCCTGTACCCACGAGTCTAGGCGAATTCGCCCACGCGCAACGAGCCCGCAGCGCTCGCAACGCCGTGTCGATCTCCGGTCAGCCGCCGAGCTGGTTGCGAACCGACGTCTTCACCAGTGCAGCATGCAGGTTCAACGACAGTGCCGCGAGTTCGCGGACCGTCTCCTCCGCCCGCGCCCGGGCGTCGACATCGCGGCTCTTGGCGATGGGCGCGGCGATCTGGGCCACCAGGGCCGCCTCCCGGTCGGCCGCCAGCTTGAAGGCCCGCAGATGCCGGGCCTCCAGGCCGAATTCCGCCAGGGCGGCGGCGGTGCGGGCGAGTGTCACCGCATCGTCGTCGAATCGCCCCCCGTGGTCCGGGACGATCAGATTCGCCCGGATCAGATCGTCGAGGAACCGGTCATCGATACCGGCGGCCTCGAGCAGGTCCGCGCGAGTGCGCCGGACCTCGTGGTCGAGCCGGAACTCCGCGGAGGTCACCTCCCCGGGCACCACCCCCAACCGGCGCGGTGCGGCGGATCCGCCGGCCGCGCCGGACGGCGCGGCCTCGACCGCCTCCCGCGGTATGCGGGTACGCTTGCGCGCTTCCCGCACTCCCAGGGTCGCCGCGCCGCTGTCGATCGCCTCGAGTTGTTCCTTGATCACCTTCAACGGCAGATACTGGTCGCGCTGTGCGGTCAGCACGAACCGCAGACGTTCACAGTCGGCCACCGAGAAGCGCCGGTACCCCGACGGCGTCCGTTCCGGACGGATCAACCCTTCGGATTCCAGAAAGCGAATCTTCGAGATCGTCACATCCGGGAAGTCCGGACGCAGCAGGTCGAGCACGGAGCCGATCGACATACCTCCGCGTGCCCACTGCGCCGCCCCGGTCACCGCACCGCGCCCTTCCGCGGAACCGGCACCGATCGGGTCACAGCGAACCCGCGCCCGTCGACGTCTCGTTCACCTGCGAACGCGGTCCGGTGAGGAACACCAGCCGGAACTTGCCGATCTGGACCTCGTCCCCGTTCTGCAGCGCCGACGAATCCACCGGCTCCCGGTTGACATAGGTGCCGTTCAGGCTGCCGACATCCACCACCTGGAACGAGTTGTCGTCCTGCCGGAACTCCGCGTGCCGACGGCTGACGGTGACGTCGTCGAGAAAGATGTCACTGTCGGGGTGACGACCGGCCGAGGTGGTCGGCTGATCGAGCAGGAACCGCGAGCCGGCATTCGGTCCGCGCTTGACCACCAGCAGGGCCGCGCCGACCGGCAGACCCTCGACCCCTTGAACCGGCGGCTCGCCGGTCGGCTCTCCGGAGCGTGACGCGTCGACCTCGTTGAGGAAGTCCGCGCGGAAGACCGACGTCGTCTCGGCCGCGGTCTCCCCGTAACCCGGGTCTTTGTTCTCGCTCACCGTTTCTCTCCTCCTCGAACCTGATTATCCATGCAAGCAGGTGCTGCGTTGCCCGACACGACAGGCGTGATGCGCACCGACCGATCCGGTGCCGAATCCCCGACGTATCCGCTTGGCTTTGACCGTACCCTGCCGGGACGTTCCCGTGCAGGTAGAACCCGGAAGGCCGGGTCAGCCCTCGGTAACTGCCCGATAACCGGCGGCATCCAGCAGATTCCCCAGCACCGAATCGAGATCCGCTCCGGCATCCACAGCGAGGTCGAACAGCCAGCCGGCCTCGTACGGATCGCTGTTCAGCGTTTCCGGCGCCGAAACCAGATCTTCGTTGACCGCAACGATTTTCCCGCCCAGCGGGGCGTAGATATCGGAAACGCTCTTGGTGGACTCCACCTCGGCGATCCCTTCCCCGGCCGTGACCTTCCGATCCACGTCCGGCAACTGCACGAACACAACGTCACCGAGCTGAGACTGAGCGTAGTCGGTGATCCCCACCCGGACCGTCCCCGGGCCGGTCGGGCGCACCCATTCGTGCTCTTCGGTGTATCGCAGATCCTCCGGGGTGCCGGTCACTGGGTGTCCTTTCGTCGTGGCGGTTGCCGCCAAGACTATCGGCTGGCTCTACCGGTGCGGCACAGGCGGTGTCGTTCGAGCCACCGCGACCGCCTTCCCCGTGTACAAGGCCCCGGTCCAGACGTACAACGCGGTTCCCCAGACCAGTAGCGCCGCGCCGAACGCCCGGGCGAACCCGGCCCCGGCCCAGGACAGCTCGCCCGCCAGCAACCACGGTAGCGCCGACATCAGGGCGAACGTGGCCGCCTTGCCCAGGTAGATCACGTCCGGCGGCGGCAGGCCACGGCGTTTGTACACCGTAAGCGTCACGGTGAGCAGCACATCCCGGCCGATCAGCAGGACCGCCACCCACCACGGGAGCAGGTCCCGGGCCGCAAAGGCGAGCAGTGTCGTCACCAGGAAGACCCGGTCGACGAACGGATCCAGCATCGCCCCGAGCCGCGAGGCCTGATCCAGCAACCGGGCGAGCTTCCCATCCAGGAAGTCCGTCACACCGATCAGGATCAGCAACGTGAAGGCCCATCCGTCGGCGTGCTGCACCAGCAGCAGCCACAGGAAGAGCGGGACGCCCGCCAGCCGGATGACGCTGAGCACATTCGGCACGGTCAGGATACGGTCACTGTCGGTTGGCACGACCCGTGCTTACCGCACCGGGCCGCACCGGCGCCATCCGCCCCCGGCCGTCCACCACAGGACACGCCGAACACACTGCGGCGGAGCGGATTCGATGCCGGATCCAGTAGGCTCGGTAGTCGTCGAGTGTCGACGTGAAGGGCGGTCGCCAATGCTCGTACGCGTCCAGAATGCCGCAGGTACCGATGCCGAGCGGGCGCTGGTCGATTGGCTGCGCACCTGGAAGGACCCTGCGAGCCCGCACGGTGTCGCCACCGTCAACTGCTCGCTGTTCCACCGGGATCGGCTGGAGACCTTCGACGCCGTGATCTGGACACCCACCGGAATCGTGGTGATCGAGGCCGAGGCACTGACCCGGCCGCAGAGCGGCGTCCTGGAGATCCCGCTGAACGGACCGTGGACCGTCTCCGGGGAGCCGGCCGCACTCGCCGGCGTGCACAAGCTCAACCCGCTCGAGCGGTCCCGCGAGCACACCTTCGCCCTGCAGGACTGGCTCGCGGAGAACGGCCTGGGCCAGCGGGCCGTGCACGGCCTCGGCGTCGTGGTGCCGCCGCCCGGCAGCGATCTGCGCGTCCACCAGGACTGGCACGATCCGAGCTTCGACGTGGTCATCACGGAGAATCCGGAACGGCTGCGGCAGTACTTCGACGCCCTGGCCGGCCGCGGCGCGCATCTGTGGACCGCCAACGATGTCGCGGTCGCCTTCCGGGCGATGGGAATCCTGCCGTACCTGCCCGCCCCGCAGGATCTGCTCAACGAGGGGTTCCTGGGCCCGATCGAGGTCACCCTGTGGCACGGCGGACCGGCCCAGGCCCAGGCCGAGGCCTACGCCGAGGAGATGGCCCGCCTCGAACAGGAGGCTCGCTCCGGGTCGCCGCTGGTGGCCCCCTGGTACAGCCCGTGGCGGCTGTACCCGCGGGTGTCGGGGGATCTGCACATCGGCCGGGCCCTGCTCCGGCTGACCCTGGCCGCCGGGATTCTCGTCGCGGTCGCCTGGGTGCTGTGGTTCGTGATCACCGCCGTCCTCACCTACGGCCCGGCCTGATCCAGCCCAATACATGCGGCCGAGCCGCGGAGTCGCCGCGGCGCACGACCGGCCCCGGCTGTCGGCCACAGATGGGTATCGTCGGCCGCGTGCTCGCCCCTCCCGTGCCCCATCCGAGGGTCGTCCGCGTCACCACGGTGGGCTGCGCCGCCGCCGTCACTGCCGCTGTGCCGTCGACATTTCCCGCGGACGGCGGGCCGGCCGACGTCGATCGCCTGGTGAGCGATCCGGTCACCGCCGCACTGACTCCGGGGCTCGCGAAGGTTCTGGTCGCACCCAGCAACAGCCCCGTCGTCCTGGCTCTGCTCGGCGCGGCGGTGCTGTGGTTCGCCGCGCAGCGCCGATGGTGGCGGGCCGCGACGATGCTGCTCGCCCCGGAGGCGGCGGTGGCCATCAACACGTGGGTGCTCAAACCGTGGTGGCAGCGCCCGCTGGACGACTATCTCGCCTACCCCAGCGGGCACACCGTGCACCTGGTCGCGGTGACGGTCACCTTCGCCTGCCTGATCGACCGGCGCCGGGCCCGCGCCGCGGTGCTGTGCGCCACGGCGGTGCTGCTCGTCCCGGTGACCGCCGGGATGGCCGAACTCGGCTACCACCACCCGACCGACGTCCTGGGCGGGACAGCAGCGGCGGTCGTCCTCGTCGCGCCGCTGTGCTGGGCCGGGCGGTGGGCCGAGGACGTCAGTCGGCGACGCTCGCGTCGTGCAGCATCGCCGCCCGGAGCATCGATTCCGGGACCCCCATTGCGGCCACCAGCGTCGCGGCGTCCGGACGGAGCCGGTCCACCAGCTCGTTCACCCCGCGACGCACCGCCTTCGCCCGCTCCACCGACATGAACCGGTGCATGATGTACCAGGCCGAATTCTCCTCGAGCGTCGCATAGACGTAGAGGTCGCACACCGTATCGGCCAGCTCCCGCGCGACCGGGTCCTCGATATCGTCGAGGCCCTCGATGAATGCCTCCAGCACCAGCCGGTCGATATGCGCCGAACCGGCGGCGAGGATGTGGTCCTGGGCATTGTTGAACGCCTCGAACGGACCGGTGTCGGCCGCCCGGGCCCGCAACCGGTGTGCCGCGGTGCGCACCAGGTAGTCCTCGCGGTCGGCGAACAGCTGCAGCTGAACGGCCCGCTTGGACAGATCTCCTTCGTCCACGGTCTCGTCGCCGCGGTCCTTCAACGTCTGCACCAGCTGCCGGACGCCGGAGCGCTTGCGCACCACGTCGCCTGCCATCGTGGCGGCGAACCGCACCCAGCCGAGGGCGTCCAGGTCGCGGACCTCGTCGGAATAGGCGGTCAGCAGTTCCTTGGCGACCAACTGGGTCAGCACGACGTTGTCGCCCTCGAAGGTGGTGAAGACATCGGTGTCCGCCTTGAGCGTCACCAGCCGGTTCTCGGTGAGGTAGCCGGCGCCTCCGCAGGCCTCCCGGCATTCCTGGATCGCCCGGGTGGCGTGGCGGGTCTGGGCGACCTTCAGACCGGCGGCGCGCTTCTCCAGGGCGCGCTGGGCGCCGGGGTCGACGTTCTGCCCGGTCTGCACCAGGTGCATCCGCTGCACCAGGTCGTTCTGCGCGAAGGCGAGCGCGAAGCTCTTCGCCACCAGGGGCAGCAACCGGCGCTGGTGGTTGCGGTAGTCCATGAGCAGGGTCTCCGCGCCGGTGTCCGGGTCGGCGAACTGGCGCCGGGCCAGTGCGTACCGGACCGCGATGCTCAATGCCACCCGGGCACCGGCCGCGGCGGCACCACCCACGCTCACCCGGCCCCGGACCAGGGTGCCGAGTGTGGTGAAGAAGCGGCGGCTGGGGTTGTCGATGCTCGAACTGTAGGTGCCGTCGGGGGCGACATCGGCAAACCGGTTCAGCAGGTTCTCCCGCGGGACCCGGACCTGATCGAAGACGATCCGCCCGTTGTCCACCCCGAGCAGCCCGCCCTTGAGCCCGTCGTCGATAGTGGTCACCCCCGGCAGGTCCGCCCCGTTCTCATCCCGGATGGGCACCAGCAGGCAGTGCACACCGTGATTCGTCTCGCCGGTGATCAGCTGGGCGAATACCGCCGCCGTCCGGGCGTGCTCGGCGGCGCCGCCGATGTAGTCCTTGCGTGCCGACGGTGTCGGCGAGTGGATCACGAATTCCTCGGTGGCCGCGTCGTAGGTCGCGGTGGTCTCCAGGTTGGCCACATCGCTGCCGTGCCCGGACTCCGTCATGGCGAAGCAGCCGAGCACATCCAGGGACAGCAGCCCCTTGATGACGTCACGATGCCGCTCGGTACCCAGGTTCTCGACGGCGCCGCCGAACAGGCCCCACTGCACACCGGACTTCACCCACAGCGACAGATCGGCGTACGCCAGCATCTCCAGCCCCGTCACGGCACCGCCCGGGTCACCGGTGCCGCCGTTCTCCGGCCGGAATCCCCGTTCGGCGTAGCCCATCCCGGCGAGCACCCGCATCTGGTCGAGGACCCGGGTCCGGGCGGCCCGGTAGTCGAGATAGGGGTCCGCCGTGAACCGGTCGCCGGCGAGTTCGGTCCGGGCCGCGGCGCGAATCTCCCGCCACGGGCCGTCCAGGGCTGCGCGCAGGTGGTCTGCTGTCGTCGAGCTGTCGGTCGCCATGACAGCGACCCTAGCTCGCGATTCGGCCCGGAGCCGGGTACGAAACCCGGATGTGACGGACCGGACTACCGGCGCCGAACCGCCGCCGACAATTTCTGAAACCGCGAGTAACTGAAATTAGTTGTAGCACCAACTTTTTCGGAACTGACCTCGGTGACAATTCCCACACCCGATCCGGATGCTCCGAACTTGCCCGAATTAGCCGAAACCGGTTACGGTTTCGGCCGAGTCAGGACGAAGGTGTTCTCACTTTCGGCCCGACCACCGTTGTTCCCGGGCCGATATCGCCGGTCCGCATTCGCCGTTCTCCCGTGATTGCGATCGGCCGCGCGCAGAATTCGAGCGAAGTCCAGGAGGGGCAATGGTTTCCTATATCGTGACCGGCGGTACCGGTTTTCTCGGCCGGCGAATCGTCCGAGGCCTGCTCGATGCCGATCCGGAAGCCGTTGTCCACGTCCTGGTGCGCGCCGGATCGCTGGACAGGTTCCGCGCGCTGGCCGCGGACTGCACCGAACCGCATCGGCTCTGCCCGCTGATCGGCGATCTCACCGCCGACGATCTCGGCATCGACGGTCCGCCACCGCAGGCCGAGCACATCATCCACCTGGGCGCGGTCTACGATATGACGGCCGACGAGGAGACCTCCTACGCCGCCAATGTGGCGGGCACCGCGGCCGTGATCGCGCTGGCCCGGCGGCTCGACGCCGTCCTGCACCACGTCTCCTCGGTCGCGGTCGCGGGTGACCATCGCGGCAAGTTCTTCGAAGAGGATTTCGACCTCGGACAGCAACTCACCTCGCCCTACCATCGCACCAAGTTCGCCGCCGAAAAGCTCGTCCGCGAAGCCGACGGGATTCGGTTCCGCGTCTACCGGCCGGCGATAGTCGTCGGTGATTCCCGGACCGGCGAAATGGACAAGATCGACGGACCGTACTACTTCTTCCCGGCAATCGCGGGACTGGCCGGACTGCGCCCGAACCTCCCGTTGCCGCTGCCCGATCTGGGCGCGACCAATATCGTTCCGGTCGACTACGTCGCGGCCGCCATGATCACGCTGGTCCGCAAACCCGGACTGGAGGGCCGCACCTTCCATCTGGTCAATCCGGACCCGCAGCCCTTCACCGACATCTACCGTGCGCTCGCCACGGCCGCCGGCGGGCGTGGCGGTGTCGGCCCGGTGCCCGGCTCGGCCCGTGCTCTCACCGGTCTCGGCGAACTGCCCGGAGTTCCGGCGCTGCGCGATCTGCTCTTCGAACGGCTCGGTATCCCGGCCGCGGTCGCACCGCACGTGAGCTTCGCGGCCGAATTCGTCGACGATTCCACTCGGGCCCAGCTCGGCGAGCTCACGGTGCCCGAGTTCGACACCTACGCACCGCGGCTGTGGCAGTACTGGCTCGAACACCTGGCGCCCGGCCGTGGCCGAGCCGACCACACCGGCGACCCGCTGGCCGGCCGCACCGTCCTGATCACCGGCGCCTCCTCCGGTATCGGCCTGGCCACCGCACACGCCGTCGCCCGGCGCGGCGCCACCGTCCTGATGGTCGCGCGGCGCGCCGGCGAACTCGAAACCGCGGCGGCCGCCGTGCGGTCCGACGGCGGCACCGCGTTCGCCTATTCGTGCGATATCACCGATGCCGATGCGGTCGCCCGGCTGGTGCGGACCGTGCTGGACGAACACGATCATGTCGACTACCTGGTCAACAATGCCGGACGGTCGATCCGCCGGTCGGTGCTCAACTCGACCGACCGGATGCACGATTTCGAGCGGACGATGGCGGTGAACTACTTCGGGGCGGTCCGGCTGATCCTGGCCTTGCTGCCGGCCATGCGGGCCCGCCGTTTCGGCCACGTCGTCAACATCTCCTCGATCGCCGTCCAGACCAAGGTGCCGCGGTTCGCCGCCTACGTCGCCAGCAAGTCGGCACTCGACCAGTTCAGCGAGATCGCCGCGGTGGAGAACCGGGATGCCGGAGTCACCTTCACCTCGGTCCGGATGCCTCTGGTCCGGACCCCGATGATCGCCCCGACCGACCTGTACCGCGCCCTCCCGGTTCCCGACCCCGACCGGGCGGCCGCCATCGTGGTTCGCGCACTGGAGGAACGGCCCGACCGCATCGATACCCCGGTCGGGACCTTCGCCCAGGCCGTCGAGTTCCTGCTGCCCTCGGTGAAGCGCACCATCATGCATCAGGGGTACCGGATCTTCGGCGAATCCCGCGCCGCGAAAGGCGCTGCCGCCCCCACCGAATCCCCGGCCCCGGCGCCTGTCGCGGCATCGACCGGCGCCGCACCGTCCCGAGGCCCGCTGCACCGGGTAGCTCCCGCCCTGCTCCCCCTGATGGCCGTCCCCGGCCCCGCCGCCCGCCTCTCCCGCATCCTCCCCGGCGTGCACTGGTAGCCGCGCCGCCCTCATCGCACCGAGTACGCCCGCGGCCCGGAACTTCGATTCCGGGCACCAGTCACCGACTCCGCGTGGTGGATTGCACGCTCAGATCCGGGACAGGACGTGGGTGATGGCAGCGCCGAAGGCCCAGCCGTAGGCGCTGTGCCGGTCCGGGCTGCCGCCGCCGGTGCAGACCGGGTCGCCTGCGGTGCAGAAATTGCCGGTGCGGTGCAGGTACTGCGGTGGCACCACGCCGCCGACCAGCCGCAGCGGATCGCCGAACAGGAGGACGGCGACGATCCGGGAGCCCAACGACGGCGGCAGCACTCGGATCCCCGGCAGGACCGTCGCGGCCGGGGATCCGAGCACCCCGTGCGTGACGACCGCGCCCTGCGAATAGCCGACCAGCACATAGCGCTGGTGCGGGCAGTGCGCCGCCCGATGTATGAGGTGGGCCGTCATGGCCTCGGTACCGATGCTCACCGATCCCGGAACCAGCAGGTCGGCCGGATACTCCACCCGGTGGGCCGTGCTGGGCACCGGAAGCCGGTGCCGCAACTGGGCATACAGCGGATCACCGACGGCCGCTCCCAGGTGGCCGGGTTCCAGTGTGCCGCGGGCGACGACCACCTCGATCGGGGCGCAGGGTCCGGCGGCCGTGGCGGCCGGCGCGCCCGCAGTCGACCACGCGACGACCGCCGACAGGAGCAGCACGACAACGTGTCCCGCGCGATATCCGGTACCGCCGGTATTCGATCGGCAGGCCATGGTTCTCACCCCACCTTGCTCACGCCGTTGTGAGAGTTGTGCGGGCCGTGCGGCATACGGCGCCGATCGGCCCGTTCATCGGTGGGTACCCGCGGAATGCGCACGGCCCGGCCGTATTCGCGCGTCCGTTGCGCGACGTTTCGGTGTCGAATCGGCACCCGGTCGCGGTGGTGGAGCTCTGCCGGTCCGCCGCCCGGCGGCAGCGCACCGGGCGACGGCGAACCGTGCGCGGCCGGTCAGGCCGGGGCCACCGTCACCGGGACACCGTTGAACACGGCGTTTCCGGAGGGCGCATCCACCACCGAATCATCGGTCAGGGCATTGGCATTCACGCCCGCGTGATCCGAATCGGCAGCCGGCGCACCGCGCGTGTGTCCCCAGCCGTGCGGGAGACTCACCACCCCCGGCATGATCGTGTCGGTGGGTTCCACCTCGACGATGAGCGATCCGGTGGCCGACTTCACCACCGCCCGGTCGCCGAGACCGAACCGGGACACGTCGTCGGGATGGATCTGCAGGGTGCAGCGATTCGTTCCGCCGACCAGCCGCGGCACATTGTGCATCCAGCTGTTGTTGGAACGCAGATGCCGCCGCCCGATCAGCACCAGTTCCGGGGTGGGCCCGGCCTCGGTGCGGCGCATCCGGTCGAGATCGGCCAGCAATTGCGGCGGCGCCAGTTCGACCCGGCGGGACGCGGTGCGCAATATCTCGGGCAGCCGTGGCTGCAGCGGCCCGAGGTCGACGCCGTGCGGATTGTCCAGCAGCGTAGTGAGGTTCAGCGTCCCGCCGTTCCACTCGCCGTACGGTCCCAGCCGCAGCATCAGGTCGATTCGGGCCTCGGTGCTGTTCGCCCCCGCCAGCTCCGACCGCGCCGACTCGCGGCCCGCACGCCGGAGTGTATCGGCGATGACCAGCTCGTCGAACGTGGTGAGCGGGTCGTAGTCGTCGGTGGTCCGGTGCGGCTGTCCGGCCACGGCCGCCGCCAGCCGGACCAGGATCGCGGACTCCGACGGCCGGTCGCCGAGCGGTACCAGCGGCCGGGAGTATCGCGCGTAGTTCCGGACGGCGAAGTGCAGCAGCGCGAAATCGTAGTGCGGTGACTGCACCGGGCGCGGTGGCGGGAGGATGACGTCGGCGTGGCGGGTGGTCTCGTTCACATAGCAGTCGACGCTGACCATGAAGTCCAGGCCGGCGAATGCCGCATCCAGCCGCGGCCCGTTCGGGGCCGACAGCACCGGATTGCCGGCGACCGTGACCAGCGCCCGCACCCGGCCGTCCCCCGGCGTGCTGATCTCGTCGGCCAGCGTGGCGACCGGGAACTCCCCCATAGCCTCGGCGTACCCGTGCACCCGGCTGCGCCACCGGCCGGTGCGGAACGGTTTGGACCGTACGATGCCGAGCGCCGCCGGTGTGGCGAACATCGCACCGCCCGGGGCGTCCAGGTTTCCGGTGAGCACATTGACGACGTCCACCAGCCATTGTGTGAGCGTGCCGAATTCCGTGGTGCAGGTGCCGATCCTGGCGTAGACGGCGGCCGTCGGCGCGGCCGCCAGTTCCCGGGCCAGGCGCTGCACCGTCGTCGCCGGGACACCGGTGCACCGCTCGACCAGCTCCGGGGTGAAACCCTGGGCTGCCGACCGGAGTTCGGCCAGGCCCGCCACCGCCACCCGGATCCGGGTGAGCTCCTCGGCGAACAGGGTGGCGACGATGCCGAACAGCAGCTGGGCGTCGGTACCCGGCCGGATGAACACATGCTCGTCGGCCAGTCCGGCGGTGCGGGTGCGGCGTGGATCGACCACCACCAGCCGGCCACCGCGGGCCCGCAGCGCCTTCAGCCGCCCGGGGAATCCCGGCGCGGTGCACAGCGAGCCGTTGGATTCGACCGGGTTGGCACCGAGCATCAGAAGGTAGTCGGTCCGGTCCAGGTCCGGAACCGGTATCGCCATCGGATCGCCGAACAGCAGCCCGCAGGCGACCTGTTTGGGCATCTGGTCGGCGGTGCTCGCCGAATAGCGGTTCCGGGTGCCGAGCGCCCGGAACAGTGCGGGCAGATAGAGCCCACCGGCCACACTGTGCGCGGACGGATTGCCGAGGTACAGCGCAGTGGCCTGGGCACCGTGCGCGCCGATCAGTGCCGGCATCCGGTCGGCGATGAGGTCGAAGGCTTCGTCCCATCCGGCCGGGCGCCGGGTCCCGGTGGCCCGATCCCGGATCAACGGGGTGGTCACCCGATCGGGATTCTGATCGACGTGGCCGAAACTGGCCCCCTTCGGGCACAGGTAGCCGGCACTGAAGGGGTCGTCCCGGTCACCGCGTACGGCCGTGACCCGGTCGTCGGCGTCCAGGGTGAGTTCGAGTCCGCACACCGCCTCGCACAGCGGGCAGGTGCGGAGCAGATTGCGGGCGGCAGGAACGGTCGCGGCCATGCCCCATCTTCACCCGACGAGGGCGCCGGTGAGAAGGATTCGCCAATATTCTCTCACCCCGGCCGTCACCTCGCGATAGCCGACAACTATAAGTGATACGGAAAGTATCACCAACTATTGTGCGGTACTGCCGGTACCACTAATATGGCGGTAGCGAACCATCCGAGGAGACACCGATGACGTTGTCTACTGACACCGCCCGCGCCGCGACCGACGCCGCCTACCGGGACACACTGCAGACCTTGTCGGAGGCGTCGGTGCACCGGCACTTCGACCCGTACGCCGATATCGACTGGGATTCGCCCGACTTCGCGGTCGACCCGGTGGATACCCGCTGGATCATGCCCGAGGTGGATCCGCTCGGACGGCATCCCTGGTATCGCGCCCAGCCCGTCGAACGGCAGATCGCGATGGGCATGTGGCGTCAGGCCGGTATCGCCAAGGTGGGGATCGACTTCGAACAGCTGCTCATCCGTGGTCTCATGCAGTACCTCACCTCGGTTCCCAACGGTGACCCGGAGTTCCGGTACGTCACCCATGAGGCGGCCGAAGAGTGCAATCACACGATGATGTTCCAGGAGATGATCAACCGGATCGGCCGGTTCGATGTGGTCGGGATGGGCAGCATCGATCGCAAGCTGACGATGATCATCTGGCCCGCGGTCAAATTCTTCCCCGAACTGTTCTTCACCATGGTGCTCGGCGGTGAGGAACCGATCGACCATCTGCAGAAGTCCCTGCTGCGCAGCAACGCCGATCCGCATCCGATGGTGGCGCGGGTGATGCAGATCCACGTCGCCGAGGAGGCCCGGCACATCTCCTTCGCGCACGAGTACCTGCGCCGCAAGGTGCCGCGGATGATTCCGCCGGCGCGGTTCGTGCTGTCCCTGGCCTTCCCGGTGGCGATGCGGATCATGCTCGACATGATCGCCACGCCGCCGCGGGAGTTCGTCGAGAAGTTCGACATCCCGGCGCGGGTGATGCGCGAAGCCTACTGGGAAGACCCGCAATCCCGTGCCCAGATGCGCGGGATCTTCGCCGATGTGCGGACCCTGGCCGTGGACACCGGGCTGATGAATCCGGTGGCCGCGCAGGCTTGGCGACTGCTCGGCATCGACGGCCCCGCCTCCCGATACCGCAGCGAACCGGACCGCCGAGTCGCCTGAATCCGCTGCCCGGCCCGGCCCGTCGTACGGGCCGGGCCGGCCCACGCGCCCACCTTCCGTTTTCTGCCCCAGGAGCCCACGTGCCGTCCGATCGTCCCCTGTCCCCGCCTGCGGCCTGGCCGCACCCGACGCGTGGTGTATTGCCCGCCGACGACGCCTTCTACCGGCCCGCGGCGGGATTCACCGAACAGCCCGCCGGGACGGTGCTGCGGTGGCGGCCGGTGCGGCTCGCGGTGTTCGGGCTGGTGCCGACCCGGATGTCGGCGTGGCAGTTGCTGTATCGCACCGCCGATCTCGACGGCCGGCCCGAGGTCGCGGTGACGACCGTGATCGCCCCGGAGGGCCCTCCGCGGGCGCTGTTGTCGTTCCAGTGCGCGATCGATGCCGTGTCCTCGCGCAGCTTTCCGTCCTACGCCCTGCGGCACGGGTCCCGGGCGCTGGGCAGTTTCACCCAGTTCGAGATGCTGTGCTTCGCCGACGCCCTGTCCCGCGGCTGGGCGATCTCGATCCCCGACCACGAGGGCATGCTCGGCGCCTGGGGCGCACCCCGGGAGCCGGGATACCGGACCCTCGACGGGATCCGGGCGGCACAGCAGTTCGCACCGCTGCGGCTCGAACCTGCGGCACCGGTCGGGCTGTGGGGCTACTCCGGTGGTGGCCTGGCCACCGCGTGGGCAGCGGAGACCGCACCCGAGTACGCCCCGGAGCTCGAGATCGCCGGGGCGGTGCTGGGTTCGCCGGTCGGCGATCTGCTGTCCACCTTCCACCGGCTCAACGGTGGCCCGCACGCGGGACTGCCGATGCTCGTCATCGCCGGCCTGCGCCGGGTGTATCCGGCCCTCGACCGCGTGCTCGACCGCTACGCCACCGACTCCGGGCGGGCGTTGCTCGCGGGCATCACCGAGCGCAGTACCGGCGGCACCGTCGCCCGGCTGGCGGGGTGTGATCTCGACCGACACACCACCGTCCCGCTCACCGAGGTGCTCGCACTGCCGGAGCTGACGGCGGTCTTCGACGACATCCGGCTCGGTCGCCGCGCTCCGTCGACTCCGCTGCTGGTACTGCAGGCGGTCCACGACCAGATCATCGCGGTGTCCGATATCGACACCCTGGTGGCGCGGTACCGGGCCCGTGGAGCGCAGGTGACCTACCTCCGGGATCGGCTCAGTGAACACATCCTGCTGTTGCCGCTGTCCACCCCGCTGACGCTGAACTGGCTGGCCGCGCGATTCGACGGTGATCGGCTCACACCGTCGGACACCCGCACCGTCCGCAGTGTCCTGGGCCTACCGGCGGGCCGGGACGGTGTGTTCGGCCTGGCCCGGTCGGCGCTGCGCACCGTGCTGGGCCGGCCACTGCCGGTCACCGCGCCTGCGGGCTACCCGGACAGCACCGAGCAGGTCCGGCAGGTCGCCTGAGCCACGGCGGCGCGGAGGAGGCAGCGGAGCGTAACCACGTAGCGCCTCGAGGATCAGGCCATCGAACACCGCCTGAGCCACGGCGGCGCGGAGGAGGGCAACCGACTCCGCACCCCGGGTTGGAAATGCTACGTTTCGCCTGTCGAATTCGTCCCGGCCCGGAGGTTAGGTAATGGCTGCGCGCACCGATACGGAATTCACGCCGGATGCGGTGGTGGTGGGAGCCGGACTGGCCGGCCTGGTCGCCACCTACGAGCTCACCCGGGCCGGGCGAAGGGTACTGGTCCTGGACCAGGAGAACCGCAACAACTTGGGCGGGCAGGCACATTGGTCGCTGGGCGGGTTGTTCCTGGTCGATTCACCGGAACAACGCCGGTTGGGTATCCACGACTCCTACGAGCTGGCCTGGCAGGACTGGTCGGGTTCGGCCGGATTCGATCGTGACCGCGAGGACCGGTGGGCCCGGCAGTGGGCGCAGGCTTACGTCCGGTTCGCCGCCGGTGAGAAGCGGGAGTACCTGCACAGTCTCGGCCTGCGTTTCACCCCCGTGGTGGGCTGGGCCGAACGCGGCGGCGCCGCCGCCGACGGGCACGGCAACTCGGTGCCCCGGTTCCACCTGACCTGGGGTACCGGGCCGGAGGTGGTGCGGATCTTCGCCGAACCGGTTCTCGCGGCCGAACGCCGCGGCCTGGTGCGGTTCGGCTACCGGCACCGCGTCGACGAACTGATCGTCGACGACGAGACCGTGACCGGTGTCCGGGGGACCGTGCTCGAACCGCAGGACCTGGATCGCGGTGTCGCCTCGAACCGGACCGCGGTGGGCGAGTTCGAGTTCCACGCACCCGCCGTGATCGTGTGTTCCGGTGGGATCGGCCACAACCACGAACTGATCCGCCGCAACTGGCCGTCCGAACGGCTCGGTCCGTGCCCGGAGACGCTCATCTCCGGTGTACCCGCCTATGTCGACGGCCGGATGCTCGGGATCACCGAGGAGGCGGGCGGCGCGATCGTCAACCGCGATCGGATGTGGCACTACACCGAGGGCATCCACAACTGGGACCCGGTCTGGCCCGATCATGCCATCCGGATCATCCCCGGGCCGTCCTCGCTGTGGTTCGATGCCTGCGGAAAGCGTCTGCCCGCACCGTGTTTCCCGGGGTTCGACACCAACGCCACGATGCGGCAGATCCTGTCCACCGGCTACGACTATTCGTGGTTCGTCCTCGATCAGAGCATCATCGAGAAGGAGTTCGCTCTGTCGGGGTCGGAACAGAATCCCGATATCACCGGCAAGGATCTGCTGCTCACCGTGCGCAGCCGGCTGGCCAAGGGGGCACCGGGCCCGGTGGAGGCGTTCAAACAGCACGGGGTGGATTTCGTCGTCGCCGACGATCTCGCCGACCTGGTCGTCGGGATGAATGCCATCGCCCGCGGACCGAAACTGGACGCGGCCGAACTGGAGGCGCAGATCGTCGCGCGAGATCGCCAGGTG
The DNA here is from genome assembly GCF_056627695.1 of Nocardia sp. KT25-26. Classification (NCBI taxonomy): domain Bacteria; kingdom Bacillati; phylum Actinomycetota; class Actinomycetes; order Mycobacteriales; family Nocardiaceae; genus Nocardia; species Nocardia sp. KT25-26. The sequence continues at coordinate 3,491,031 of NZ_CM152813.1, forward strand.
GCCAACAAGTTCGGCAAGGATGCCCAGGTGGCGGCGATCGTGAACGCCCGGCAGTACTTCGGCGACAAGGCCGGCCGGGTGGTGCCGCCGCACCGTATCCTCGACCCCGCCCACGGCCCGCTCATCGCCGTGCGGTTGAACATCCTGACTCGCAAGACCCTCGGCGGCCTGCAGACCGACCTGGAGTCCCGGGTACTGCGCACGGACGGAACACCGCTGCCCGGGCTGTACGCCGCGGGCGAGGTGGCCGGCTTCGGCGGCGGTGGCGTACACGGCTACAACGCGCTGGAGGGAACCTTCCTCGGCGGTTGCATCTTCTCCGGCCGCTCGGCCGGTCGAGCCGTCGCCGAGGCGGCGCGCTGACCCCCGCTGCCCGTGGCACAATCGCACCCGGCGCCGGGTGGGATTCAGCGCGCCCGGGGGTGCCGGGGCGTCAGGGTACGGCCGGCTTCCTGGGCGACCTCGGCGAGCGCCCGGGCCAGCCGGGCGGTGTCGAGCGCACTGCGTTCGGCATCGATGCCACCGGCCAGTGACAACGCGGCCACGGCCGCGCTGCGCCCCCGGATCGGCACGGCGACGCAACCCACCCCGGGCATCGCCTCCTCGTTGTCGACGGCGACCCCCTGCCGGTTGCGGATCCGGGTGAGCTCGCGGTGCAGCTCGGACCGGTCGTGAATGCTGTGCGGGGTCAGCGGATTGTCGACGCCGCGCAGCGAACCCTCCGCGATCGCCGGTTCCAGCGTGGCGAGCAGCGCCTTCCCGACGGCGGTGCAGTGTGCGGGCAGCCGCCCGCCGACCCGCGTCGGAATCGGCACTCTGCTGCGGCCCCCGACCCGGTCCAGGAACAGAACTTCCCGGCCGTCCAGGACGGCCAGGTGTCCGATGAGGCCGGTGCGCTGGCTGAGGTCGTGCAGCAGCGGGCTCACCACCTCACGGATCTCGTTGTGCTGCGCCGCCATGCCACCGAGCTCCAGCACCCGGATCCCGAGCCGGTAACCGCCCGGGGTGTGGGCCAGCCAGCGTAGCCGGATCATCTGATCCAGGATCCGGTGCACCGTGGAACGCGGCAGCCCGGTGCGCTCGGCGAGGCCGAGCAGCGTCAGGGTCGGGGTTGCCGGATCGAAGGCGTCCAGGATCAGCGTCATCCGCTCGATCATCGACGCCGGCGGCGTCGCGGTCGCCCGCGCCGATCCGACCCGCAACTGCTCCGGTTCCGGTTCGGCCACGAAATCGACCGTCATCTACTACCAACCTCCGTGTGTGCTGCGGCTACAGACTAGAGCGGCGTACGCCGCCGCGGTGAACTTTCGCCGCACCCGCCGGCGGACCGTGCCTGTTCCAGTTGCCGGGCCCGGTCCACCAGCAGCTCGGCGACGCCGGTGGGCGGCGCACCGCGGCGCCAGATCACCCGGAATTTCCGGGTGAACCGGGCACGATCGGTACCCGGCACCACTACCAGGTCGCCGGACCGCAGCAGCGGGTCCGCGATGAGCCTGCTCAGTACCGCGGGGGCCATCCCGGTACGGGCGGCGGCGACGATCGCCGCCGCCGAGCCCAGTTCGGCCGCCGGCTCGGCCGGTGGTCCGGCGGCCGCCAGCAGGTCCCAGACGGTCTCCCGGGTGCCGGATCCGGGTTCGCGCCACAGCAATGCGGTCGCGGTGAGCTCGGGCAGATCCACCGGCCGCCGGCGCGTGGCCCACGGATGCGTCCGGCCCACCACCAGCACCAGGTCGTCCACCCCCAGGACCGTGCTGGCCAGATCGGCGGGCGGATGCGGCCCCTCGACGAAGCCCAGGTCGGCGCCACCCGCCCGCACCGACTGCGCGACCTGGCTGGAGTTGCCCACCTCGAGCGCGACGACCACCTCCGGACGGTCCGTGCGCAACGCCGCCAGCCAGTGCGGGATCCGGTGGTCGGCGATGGTCTTCGAGGCGGCGATCCGCAGCCGGGGCGCCCGGTCGGCGCGCCACTGCCCGGCTTCGGTGACCAGGTCCTGTGCGGCGGTCAGGACCACGCGGGCCCGAGCGATCACCCTCGCCCCCGCTGCGGTCGGCACGGAACCGGTCGGGCCCCGTTCCAGCAGGGTGACCCCGAGCCGTCGTTCCAGGGCCCGGATCCGCATGCTGGCGGCCGGTTGCGAAATGCCGTGCCGCCGGGCTGCGGCGCCGAGACTACCCGAGTCGGCCACCGAGACCAGCAGGTCCAGGACCTCGAGATCGGGCGTTCCGGGCGGCAACGGCATAAGTGCAGTTTATGACGTCCTGTCCACGCACTGGCTACCGGGCGAGTCCGGGGCACAGCAGTCTGATGGCTGTGACCCGACTCCGTGTCCTACTGCCCGGCCTGGCGCTCGCCGCCGGGATCGCCACCGCCGCGCTGCCGGCCGGGCGCGCGTTCCCGACGGTCGGCACACCACTGGTCGCGCTCACCGCCGGTGCGCTCACCGCCGCCCTGCTGCGCCGCTCCCCTTTCGGTACCGACCGTTTCGATCCGGGTCTGGACCTCACCCGGCGCACGCTGCTCGGCGCGGCGATCGTGCTGCTCGGACTCGGTCTGCCGGTCGGGTCGGTGCTGACCGTGGGCCGCGAGACCGCGGCCGTGCTGCTCGGCAGCCTGGCAGCGGGTGCGCTCGCGGCCTTCGTCATCGGGCGCATGCTGGCGGTCGACCGGGAGTCGACCACGCTGATCGCCGCGGGTACCACCATCTGCGGCGCGTCCGCGATCGCGGCGGTCACCGCCGTATTGCGCCCGGACCGCAATCGGGTGGCCTATGCCCTCGCCACCATCTTCGTCTTCAATGTCGCTGCGGTACTGATCTACCCGGCCCTCGGTCACCTCCTGGCCCTACCGGAGCAGACCTTCGGCCTGTGGGCCGGCACCGCCATCAACGACACGTCCTCGGTACTGGCCGCCGGTGTCGCCTACGGCCCGGTCGCGGCCCAGTTCGCGGTGGTCGTCAAACTCGTACGCAGCCTCGCCATCGTGCCGCTCTGCTTCGGTCTGCACTGGGGCCGACGCCATATCGTCGACGATCCGGCCGCCGCGCCGGGATCGCTACGCGGCGCCTTTCCCTGGTTCGTGGTGTTGTTCGTGGCGGCCTCGCTGGTCGCCGCCACCGGACTGTTGCCGGCCGCGGCGATCACCTGGACCGGCGAACTGAGCAACTGGCTGATCGCTGCGGTGCTGGCCGCCATCGGCTGTGCTCTGAGTCCGGCCCGGATCCGCACGGCCGGTGCCCGGCCGCTGGCCCTCGGCGGGCTGCTGGGCCTGGTGCTCGGCGGGTCCAGCCTGGCGCTGATCTATCTGACCTGATCGGTACCGGGGTGGTCGGCGCCCGGTTCCGCGGCGACATCGGCGAGCAGCGCATCGGCCCGCGACAACGCCGCATCGAACACGTCGGTCATCGCATCGAGTTGCGGCAGTCCGTCGAGCAGGCCGGTCATCTCGTCCCGCAGCGCGTCGATATCGGTGAGATCGGGTGCCGGCGGCGCCCACGCGACCGCATCACACCACCAGGTGCCCCGTTCGATCCAGGACCACAGGACGTCGCGCACCATTCGCCGGTCCGAGGTGTAGAGCTGCCCACCGGTGCCCTCGGTGCAATGCTCCAATTCGAACATGCCGTCGGCCAGGTAGCGCGCCCGGACGTAGTCACGGGCACCGCGGTTCACCAGCACATACGGGCGGTCGGGCGCCGGCTCCCCCGGCTTTCGGCCCGCACTCGCGAAGTCTGCGCTCATCGCGTCAGTGTGCCGCACCGGCGGCCGGTCGGCCACCGGCACCGGTCACGCCGGATCCGCGCGGACACCGTCGAGACCCCGGGCCGCCCGGTGCAGTTCGGCGCACACCGCCGCGAAAGCCGGGCGGGACCGGCTACCGGCCCGATAGGCGATCCGGGTACGCCGGGCGATCGGCAGCGGCGCCAGCACCACCCCGGCCGGAATGTCCGTCGCCGCCAACTGCGGCACGAGGGCGACCCCCGCGCCGGCGGCGACCAGCCGCAGGACGGCACCGAAATCGTCCACCCGATGCGCGATGCCCGGCTCGAACCCCTGGGATCGGCAGGTTCGCACGGCCATGGTGTGGCACAGCGTGCCGGGGTTACCGACGATCCACCGGCTTCCGGCATGCCCGCGGATGGCAGCCATCCCCGAGACCGCGGGAACTTCGGTGGCGGCCAGGTACACGACCTCGTCGAGCAACGGCTCCGTTCCGATGCCGGAGCCGACGGTGGTGGGTACGTTGTCGTATTCGTGCACCAATGCCAGGTCCAACCGGCCGTCCCGCAGCAGATCCGGCACCGCGGCCGGGTCGACCTCGGTCACCGACAGCTCCAGTCCCGGTTCGGACCGCGCGATCTCGCGCAGCGCGGGCGGCACCAGGACGGGAAGCGCGGTCGGGAAGGCGCCCAAGCGGACCGGGCCGGACAACTGCGCCTCGGTGGCGGCGAGCGCGCTTTCTGCGCGTTCCAGATCGGCCAGCACGATCTCGGTGTGTTCGACGAGCAGCACCGCGGCGGGTGTGAGGGTGACCCGGCGGCCGGTGCGCTGCAACAGCGTCCGGCCCACCTCCCGCTCCAACGCGGTGAGCTGCTGCGATACCGCCGACGGTGTGTACGAGAGCGCTTCGGCCACCGCGGCGATGGTGCCGCGCTGCGCGAGTTCCCGGAGCAGGCGCAGCCTGCGAATGTCGAGCATCAGTTCAGCTTACGGTCGGCGTCTCGAAACATAACTGGATCTTCGCTGTTCGGGCAGGCGAGAATCGGATATGACCTTCGCACCCGCCGGGATCTTCGTCCCGCTCATCACCCCGTTCACCGACCGCGGCGACATCGCGGCCGCCGATCTCGAACAGCTCGCACACCAGGCGATCCGCGCCGGCGCCGCAGGCCTGGTGGCCCTCGGCACCACCGCCGAGACTGCCACGCTGACGGCTCGGGAACGACGTGAAATACTGCGGATCTGCGGCCGGGTCTGCCGGGAGCACGGGGTGCCGCTGGTGGCCGGTGCCGGCAGCAATGACACCGCTGCCACCGCTGCGGCACTCGAAGCGGCGGACGGCGCAACAGATATCGCCGCCGCCTTGGTGGTGGTCCCCTACTACACCCGGCCCTCGGAAGCCGGGGTGGTGGCACACTTCGAATTCGTCGCCGAGCGCAGCCCCGTTCCGCTGATTCTCTACAACGTGCCCTATCGGACCGGGCGCGAACTGGGCCATCGCGCCTTGCTGCACCTGGCCCGGCACCCCCGGATCGTCGGGGTCAAACAGGCCGTGGGTGCGGTCGATACCGACACCGCCCAGCTGCTGGCCGGGGCGCCGGACTCGTTCGCGGTCCTGGCCGGCGAGGACACCCTGGTGTCGCCGCTGCTCGCGATGGGCGCGCCGGGCGCCGTCCTGGCGACCGCGAATGTCTGCACGGCCGAGTTCGTCGAGCTGCACCGGCGTTGGCGCACCGGCGATTCCGCTCGCGCCCGGAGCCTGGGCCATCGCCTGGTCGGACCGGCGGCGGCACTGATGTCGGCGCCCAATCCCACGGTGATCAAGGCGGTCCTGCACGCACAGGGCCGGATCGGCTCCCGGCACGTACGACTTCCGCTCTTGCCCGCCGAACCGCCCGGCGCCCTGTTCGACGAACTCCATCGACTGCGGACGGCGATGTCACCACCGGACGCCGCTACCGGTGCCGGCCGCACCGATCCGGCACCGGCCGCCGGGGCCGACGACGCCTGACCGAGCGAAACTCGTTGGGACACAGCGCACGTAACACCAGTTCCGGATCGGATGCGCCGCCCTCGGCGGGTATCGCAGTACGTCTGTCCGGTTTAGGGTGGGCAGCCGTGACTGTTTCCAGACGAACATTGTTCGGCGCCTCGGCCTCGCTGCTGACCGGCTCCGCACTGGCCGCACCCGCCGGTGCGGCGCCGGCCGCCGGGCACCCCACCTTCGCCGCCGCCTATCACGCCGTCACCGCCACCACCGCGGCCCGCTGGCACACGGTGGTGACCGATCTCGGCTCCGGTGCCGCGCAACCGGTCGTCGAAGTGAACCCGGATACGGTGCTCGAAGGCGCCAGCCTGCAGAAACTGGCCATCGCCACGGCGGTCCTGGAGGCGGTCGATCGCGCCGAACTACGGCTGTCGGACACCGTCGAGACCACCGCCGCCCGGGTGGCACCCGGCAGCGGAATCCTGCGCTCACAGACCGTCTTCGGTGATTCACTGACCGTATCGAACCTGCTGGTGGCGATGCTGCAGGTCTCCGACAACACTGCGGTGCGCCTGATCGGCACCCGGCTGCCCGGCACCCGCATCAACGAACTGCTCGCCGAGAAGGGTTTCACCCACACCCGGGTGGAGCCGCTGCCGGAGGATCCGCACCGGTTCTGGCTCGGCGTCACCACCCCGCGGGAAACCACGGACCTTCTGTATCGCCTGTGCACCGGACGGCTGCTGAGCGAGGAATCGACCGCGGCGCTGCTCCGAGTGCTGTCCTGGTCGGCGGTCGGCTATACCGACGGCATCCGGCGCATGATGTCCTCGGACGAGCGCACCCGGTTCGCCTGCAAGCACGGCGCCGACGAGGACCGGCGGCACGAGGCGGGCATCCTGTTCGACACCGGCGGCGCCCCGCTCGCGGTCTTCGGCTTCTTCGCCGACCGAGTGCCCGATATCGGCAATTACGGCGCCACCAATTCCGTCGTCCAAGCCCATGCCGTATTGGGCCGGGCCCTGCTCGAAAGCCATCCGGGGCCGTCCCGGATGCCCACCGTCCTCGGCGGCTCATAGCGTCGCCGAGGTGCACCCGTTGCCGCCCGGCGGGCGCCGGCGGCACCCGGGACTCCCTGTCAGCGGCACCCGAGTCGACAGCCGTCGCACAGCAACCGATAACGTGTTCTATATGAACGAAGCGCAGGTCGACGGCGCGCTGCCGAACGAAGAGCATCACGAGGGCGGCTTCCGGCCGGTGACCGAACTGATCCAGGCGCGGCGGGCCGCCGGTGGCGACGCGACGGCGGGTGGACCACACTACGGTGATCTGATCGAGCAGACCCGGCTGCTGATGGACAAGGTGCGGCTGCTCAGTCCCGACGACGAGCTGGCCAAGCGGGCGCTGGCCACCCTGGAGCAACTCAACGCCGACCTGGCCCCGGCCGTGGTCGACGAGTGGTCGGCACCGACCTGGCTGCGCACCGACCTGCCCTCGCGGGGGAACCTCACGTTGCCGCCGTACACCGTCGAACGCGCCGATCGGGACGGCGTCGAGGCGACGATCACCTTCCGGACCTTCCACCTGGGCGGGAACAACGCCGCACACGGCGGGCAGATCGCCGTCGGTTTCGACGATCTGCTCGGCATGGCGGCCGCGCTGTACACCAAGGCGGTGACCCGGACGGCGTCGCTGACCATCGACTACCGCTCGGTCACCCCGCTCAATCGTCCACTCCGGTTACGGGCCTGGGCCGAGGGCCGGGAGGGGCGCAAGATCTACCTGCGTGCCTCGCTGCACGACGGGGAACGCCTCTGCGCCGAAGCAAACGGATTGTTCATCGTGCTCAACCCCGGGCAGCCCTGACGCCCGGGGTCGGCACAGAGCCGCGGATCAGGCTCCCACCAGGGTGTTCATGATGGTGCCGGCACTGGTGGCGACCACGCCACCGGCCATGGCGCCGGCGATCATCTTGGGCGACTGCAGCCCGCCGCCGCTCCACTTCTCCCACGCGAACCGGCCGCCGCCGTAGGTGATGGCGGTGACACCCGACAGCAGGACCAGCCAGGTGAAGTAGCGGACCATCTGCTGAATCTTGTCCGCCAGTGGCGGCGCTTCCGGCGTGGGGTTACCGACCTGCGCTACCACGGTGTCGTGCAACGCGAGGATCATGCTCACGATCGTGCTCCTTCGTCGGATGGAGAGAACACATGACGCGGTAGAGAACTCGTGACGCGGTGGAACCGACTATCGATTGAACCTCGAGACGGCACGGTGACACAGCCGACACTCCGGAACCGTCATGACCGGTGTCACACTCTCGGCCACGTGATCTGCGACCGTCCCGGTTCTACGATCGAGAGGCAGGAACAGATCGAGTACGCAGCACGTTGTCCATGACGGCGCAACGGAGCGCTGGCCAACCTTCATCGCTAGCACAACCGTACCGCGGGGAGGGCTCATGCATGTCCTGTTTTCGCTCATCATCGCACTGTTCGGGATTTCTGCGGCCGCCGTGATCGCTGCGTACGCCACCGTCTCGGCCACCTATTGGTACGAGTCCCGGCGCAGCGGATCGACACCGCCGCCGGACGCGCGCCCCATCCGCTGACCGCGATCGATACACTGCCGGGTAGGGGCCGGGACCGGCCCCTACACTCGGGAAAGGGGCGGGCATGGCGAAACTCTTCGAGCGGATCGACACCGAACTACGGGAGTTCATCGCCGAGCAACCGATGTTCTTCGTCGGTACCGCCCCGACGGCCGGGGGCCATGTCAACGTCTCCCCGAAGGGCTACCGCGACACCTTCGCCGTGGTCGACGACCGTACGGTCGCCTATCTGGACCTGTACGGCAGCGGCGCGGAAACCATCGCCCACCTCCGGGACAACGGGCGCATCACGGTGATGTTCTGCTCGTTCACCCGCAACTCCCGGATTCTGCGGCTCTTCGGTTCCGGCCGGTCGGTGCGCCCGGATTCCGGTGAATTCGAACAATTGCGCGAACTGTTCGGGCTCCAGCACGCCGGTATCCGGTCCATCGTGGTGGTCGAGGTGGAGCGGATCGCCGATTCCTGCGGGTTCGCCGTCCCGTATCTGGAGTTCGCCGGGGAACGTCCGGTGCTGGACACCGTGCAGGCGCGCCGCACCGACGACGACTACGCCCGCCGGATCACCGGCGACAACGCGGCCAGCATCGACGGGTTGCCTGCGCTGGATCCGGACCATCCGGTCCCCTCCACCATTCCGCGCTGACACCCCGGCCGTACGCTCGACTCGGCAGGCCGGGCGGGCTGTAATGGACCGGTGGGAGCGCAGAGCTGGCGGGAACTGCCGCCTGCAGCAGGTTCGTTCGTCATGGCCACCGGCATCCTCTCGGTCGGATTGCAGCTCGCCGGACGGGACCTGCTGTCCTGGCTCATGTTCGGAGTCGCCGCCGTCGTATGGGTGCTGCTGGCGGTCGATTTCACCGAACGGCTCGATCGGCTGCCCACCCGCTGGCGCAGCGAGTCCGCCACACCGGCGGCGCTCACCGCCGTCGCCGCCACCACCGTGCTCGGCAGTCGCGCGGTCGCCGCCGGTTGGACCCGGGTCGGTGCCGGCGCCCTGGTCCTGGCGGCCCTCGTCTGGGGGATCCTGTTGCTCTCGGTGCTGCGGCACCGGCAGCACCGGATGCCCGGCGCCATCTTCCTCATCTGCGTGGCCACCCAGGGGCTCGCGGTCCTGGCCGCAACCCTCGCGGCCACCGGCGTCCGGACCGGGGTACCGGCCCTGGCCTGGTTCGTCCTGGGCCTGCTCCTCTATCCGGTGGCCTTCCGGCACTTCGACCTGAGCCAGATCCGCACCGGGCCGGGTGATCAGTGGGTTTCCACCGGCGCCCTGGCGATCTCCACCCTCGCCGCCGCGAAACTCCTGGTCCTGGACGGCTACGCGACGGTCGTCGGCACCGCGCTGACCGTACTCACCCCGATACTGCTGGCCCTCGCGCTGACCGGTTACGCGATCCTGCTCGTCACCGAGCTGATCTGGCCTCGGCGGCGCTACGACATTCGGCGCTGGGCGACGGTCTTTCCGCTCGGCATGACCGCCGCGGCAGCCCTGACCACCGCTGCCGCGCTCGATATTCCGGCCTTCCACCTGCTCGGCAGCCTGCTGCTGATCGTCGCGTGCGGCGCCTGGCTGATCACGACGGCCGCCTTCCTGCGGGCCCGGATCCGCCCGGATCCCGCCGAACCCACGGGTACACCGGACGGTACCGCAGCCGGCCGGTAGGGTTCGGCGGTGGACAGCACCGTAGTCACCGAGTTCGTCGAAACCCTCACCGCAACAGCCGCTCCGCCACCGACCTGGGTGGTCCCGGTGACCGCGGCGGTCGCGCTGGCGGCGGTGCTGTTCCGGCCGGTGTGGGCGGTCCTGCGCACTGTCGTCACCGTCGTCCACGAGGGTGGCCACGCCGTCGCAGCCCTGCTCACCGGCCGCCGGCTCCGCGGCATCCGGCTGCATTCGGACACCTCCGGGCTCACCCTGTCCAGCGGGCGGCCGCGGGGTTTCGGCATGATCGTCACCGCCGCGGCCGGGTATCCGGCGCCGGCCCTGCTGGGCCTCGGCTTCGCGGCACTGCTGGCGGACGGCCGGGTCACCTTGCTGCTGTGGACCGCACTCGCCCTGCTCACCGGGGTGCTGGTGGCCGTCCGCAATGCGTACGGCCTGCTCATCGTGCTGATCGTCGGCGGCCTGGTCTTCGCCGTCACCTGGTACGGCGACGGTGCGGTCCGGAGCGTGTTCGCCTACCTCGCGGTGTGGTTCCTGCTGCTGGCCGCGGTCCGCCCGGTCGTCGAATTGCAGCGCACCCGGCGGCTGACCCGGCGCCGCGGCGGAGCAGCCGATTCCGACGCCGACCAGCTGGCGGCGCTGACCGGCATTCCCGCGGTGCTGTGGGTGGGGGTCTTCGGGCTGGTCTGCCTGGGTGCCGCGGTCACCGGCGGTGTGCTGGTCCTCGACGAAGCCTTCGACCTGCCCTGGTGACCGAGCACCGGACCGGCCGGCTCACGCCGGGTGGGCCCGCCGCCAGGCCGCGATCGATGCCGCGACCAGCTGCTCGACCGGCTCGGCGGCATCGAGGTCCACCCCGGCCTCGTCGGGCTGCAGCGGTTCCAGCGCCTCGAGCTGCGAATCCAGCAGTGCCGGTGGCATGAAGTGGTCCCGGCGGCGGTGCAGGCGCCGCTGCAGCACCGCCCGGTCGGCGGTCAGGGTCACGAAGAACGCCGCTGCCGCGCCGGCCCGGATCCGGTCCCGGTAGCGCCGTTTCAACGCCGAGCAGGACGCCACGGCTCCCTCGGTCCGGTGCGCGCCGAGCCAGTCGGCGACCCGATCCAGCCACGGTTCCCGATCGGCATCGGTCAGTGGCATCCCGGCCGCCATCTTCTCGATGTTCGCCGCCGGGTGGCAGTCGTCCGCGTCCCCGAACGCCACCCCGAGCCGGTCTGCCAGGGCAGTCCCCACTGTGGACTTGCCGGATCCCGACACGCCCGCCACCACGATCAACGGACCGTCCATCGCCGTCCTCCCTGTCCACCCGCGCCCGGTCGTGTCCACCCGGGCTGCCCCGACCACCGTAGCGACGCCGGGACACCGGACCGGCGCCCGCTCAGGGAATCGGCACGTCGGTGGGCAGGTTCACGAAGCTCGGTGCGTCCGGATCGACCCGGAGATGCTGGGGCTTCCACTCGGTGTTGTTCAGTAGCGGCCGGAATGCCAGCGCCTTGGGTGAGTTGCCCGCGAACACGTCGAGCCGGAGGCGGTGTCCGGGCTTCAGCAACGCTTGGGTGGGATTCACGGCGATATCGAGTTCGACCGGCGCTCCCTCCGGCACCGGCAGCAGGCTGTCGAGGGTGATCGGATTGAACGGCGCGGTCAGATCACCACTCACCGAACGGGCGCTGCGCCGCTCATCGATCGCCCGCATGGAGGCGGTGAGCTGGCCGGTGCTCAGTACCGTGGATGTCCCGTCCGGTGCGACATCGTTGACGGTGACGTTCCAATAGCCGTCCGCGGCATCGTGCACCACGTTGAGGTGGACGTTGATCGGGCCGGACAGCACCGTCGGCACGGTCACCGGCGCACTGGTGAAGGTGAGTGCGTTCCGCTCCGCGATCCGGGCGTCCTTGGCGCACGCATCGATCACGGCGGGCATCCCGGCCGCGCCCTGCGCCGCATCGCGCGAGCAGACGGTGGTCAGTCCGGGCGCCACCGTCAGATCGGACGTGCCGGCCGGTGCACCCGGCCCGAGCGAACCGTCGTGCAGGCTGTCGGCTGCGGTACCACTCGGATCGGCGGACAGATACACCCGGCGATGCTGCACACCGGGCTGGGGGAAATCGTCCAGGGTGATCCACCCGCCGCCCTGTTGCCACACCGTCACCGGGCCGAACTCGTCGATCCCCCGGTCGATGCCCTTGAGCCAGTGGTCGAACCACACCCGCTGCAGCACGTCGAGCCGCGGCGGCGCACCCGGCGCACCGGTACCGGCACCCGGGTTCGCGTGGTAGGTGTTGCCCACCACCAGCTGTTTGCGTCCGGCGGGCAGCGGGATCGCCTGATAGAGCTTGGTCGCGGAGTTCGCGAAGATGTCGTGCCAGCCGCCGTAGACGAAGGTCGGCACCGAGACCCGGTCCGGATGCCCCATGATCGCCTTCCGGAAGGCGCTGTCGTCGTCGAGGGCGGCGTCCAGCGCCGGCGGGACCTCGTCCAGCGACGGCGTCAGCAGCGCCTGGGCAAGCAGGTCGAAGTTGGTGGCCGGATCGGCCAGCCGGTCCCGGGCCCAGGTCCAGTCGAAGGTGCCGTTCAACATCGAACCGACGTCCGGGATCCATTTCAGCTGGTTCACCGTGTTCAGCCACATCGGCAGGAAGGTGGTGCCGACGCCGCCACCGGGCGCGACGACGTCGCGCATCAGATCGCTGCCGGGCTCGACCGGGAAGATCGCCCGCAACGCCGCCGGCGCATCCTCGGCGGCCCGCAGCTGATTGATGCCCGAATACGATCCGCCGCTCATCCCCACGTCGCCGGTGGACCAGGGCTGTTCGGCAGCCCATTCGATCACCTCACGGGTGTCGAGCTGTTCCCGGGCGCCGAGCGTGTCCCATCGGCCCTGGGACAGTCCGGTGCCGCGCACGTCGGCCACCACCAGGGTGTAACCGCTGCGGATCAGCGACCGGTCCACGCCCAGCATGGTCTGGATCATCCCGCCGTCCAGCGCCTGCATCAGGTCACCGAAACCACTGATCGGGGTCCGGGAGAGGTTGAGCCGGCGCACGATGTCCACGGCCAGCGGCTGGAGTCCCGGGCTCGACGCGGCGGACTCGATCAGGTGGGTCATCAGCTTCGAGTACGGAGTGAGGCTGACGATGGTGGGCAACGGTTCCGCGACCACCGCACCGGCGGCGTCCATCGGCCGATAGACGTTGGCCCGCAGTTCCACCCCGTCGCTCATCGGAATCGTCACGCCCCAGTCGATATGCACATCGGCGTACGGTGCGGGGTCGTCGTGCACGACGGTCCACTGCGCACTCGGTTCGGCCGGGCCGGGTTCGCCCGCGGCCGTGGCAGCCGCACCGGCCATCCCGGCCAGCGCCGTGATCACCGCCAGCATCAGCCGGGCGGTACGTCCGATCGCGCCGCCGGTGGCGGCCCGTGTTCGGATCCCGGCGGACCTCGGCGCCATGACCATGAACTCTCCCCTCGATACCGCCACCGTCCGGCCCACCGCCGGGCGGGCCCGGCGGATCAGCGCGGAACGTTAGCAGCGCAGCGCGCCGCGACGCCGCAGCCCCGGCCACGTCGGACTGTCGCTGTGAACCATCCTTCTTCCACTGTCCGTCCGATCCGGCGCCGCGTGTCCGCTGGGCACCGCGGGCCGCACGGTGTCGAATAGCGGTACGGAGGTGGCGGAGATGTCCCCTGTGATGCGTTCGGCGTTACTGGCAGCCGCCCGGTCGCCGCGGCTGGCCCGGGCGGTCACCCGGATGCCGGTGACCCGTGCCGTGGTCGAGCGGTTCGTCGCCGGTACGACGGTCGAGGAGGCCGTGGCCGCGGCCCGCACGATCCTCGATTCGGGCCGGATGGTCAGTATCGACTACCTCGGCGAGGACATCACCGATGCCGGGCGGGCCGCAGCCACCGTCGACCGCTACCGCGAACTGCTCGCCGCCCTGGCCCGGTTGCCGCAGGCCGCGGCCACCGGTCCGGTCCGGCCGATCGAGGTCTCGGTCAAGCTGTCCGCGCTGGGCCGGGCCCTGCCGCACAACGGCCGCGAGGTCGCCCTGGCACACGCGCACGATATCTGCGTGGCGGCCCACGCGGCCGGGATATGGGTGACCGTCGACGCCGAGGATCATTCGACCACCGACGCGACCCTCGCCGTCGTGACGGCGCTCCGGGACGAGTTCCCCTGGCTCGGTACGGTGTTGCAGGCCTACCTGTACCGCACCGAGGCGGATTGCCGGCGCCTGTCCGGGCCCGGCAGCCGAATCCGGTTGTGCAAGGGCGCCTACGACGAACCGGCGACAGTGGCCTTCCGGGAACGAGGCGCCGTGACCGCCGCCTACCTCCGCTGTCTGGACGTCCTGGTCGCCGGCGCCGGATACCCGATGATCGCCTCGCACGATCCGGCGATTCTCACCGCCGCCGACCGGGCCCTGAGCGCGGCCTGCCGCCGCAGCCCGGAGTTCGAATACCAGATGTTGTACGGGATCCGTGCCGATGAACAGCGCCGCCTGGCCGCCGCCGGCCACCAGGTCCGGGTCTACCTGCCCTACGGCGACCAGTGGTACGGCTACTTCATGCGCCGCCTGGCCGAACGTCCCGCGAACCTCGCATTCTTCCTGCGGGCCCTCGCCGGTGGCTGATCAGTGCCTCATCCGGTCCGGCCCTCCGGGCTGGTCAGCATCCGTTTGAGCACCTTGCCGGTTTCACCGCGGGGCAACGAGTTGATGAAGGTGACGTCGCGCGGTACCGAGAATCGGCTCAACCGGTTGCGTACATAGGTGCGCACCATCTCCGGATCCAGTCCGGCGCCGTCGCTCTTGACCAGGAAGGCGGCCAGCCGCTGGCCGAATTCGTGATCGGGTACACCCACCACCGCGACATCGGCGACCTGCGGCAGGAAGGCGAGGGCCTCCTCCACCGGCCGGGGGAAGACGTTCTCCCCGCCGGAGATGATCATCTCGTCGTCCCGGCCGGCCACGAACAGCCGCCCCTCGGCATCGAGGTAGCCGAGATCGCCCGTGTCGAGCATCCCGTCGGTCTCGTCGGGTGGGGCGTCGCTGACATAGCCGTCGAACAGCATGTGGTTGGCGACGTAGATGTGTCCGACCGCGCCGACCGGGACCGGCCGATGGTCGGGACCGAGCACCGCCACCCGGGTACCCAGCGGCGGCCGCCCCGCCGTGGTGGGTGCAGCCAGCAGGTCCGCCGGACCGGCCACGCTCGCCCACGACACCTCGGTCGATCCGTACACGTTGTAGAGGATGTCCCCGTAGCCCTCCAGGAACCGCAGCACCGTCGCAGCGGCCAGTGGCGCACCGCAACTGATCACGTGCTGCAGGCTGCTCAGATCGTAGCCGCGGCGCACTTCCTCGGGCAGGTCGACCAGACGCTGCACCATGGTCGGCACCGCGATCAGCGTCTGCACCCGGTGCTCGGCGATCCGGCTCAGGCAGTCCGCGGCGTCGAAGCCCTGGGAGAGCACGACGGTCGCCCGGACCGCGGTGCTCAGCTGCAACCCGGACAGGCCCCAGGTGTGGAACAACGGAGCCGGGATCATCATCGTCGAACCCACCCGGACCGGAATCTGCGACAACAGGGCGGCGATGGTGTCGAACCCCTTCGCATGCGGCCGGCGGGCGCCCTTCGGGCTGCCGCTGGTCCCGGAGGTGAGCACGATCTGCCGTCCCGGGGTGCCGGGGGCCGGAAAGGTGGTCCGGCCCATCGCGATCAGGTCCTCGACGGTGGTCCGGGCCGGGTCCGCCGGTAGATCGTCGGTGGCGAACCGGGGCAGATCCCGGTGCAGGTACCGGACCAGGTGCTCCAGGTCGCTGTCGACGAACAAGGCCGACAGCCGGTGCCGCTGGACGATCTCCTCGATCCGGCGGCCGGACAGACCGGAATTGAGCAACGCGACATCCACGCCCAGTTTGCCCGCCGCCACCATCGTCTCGACCATGCCGCAGTGGTTCGCGGCCAGCAGGCCGATTCCGTCCCCGGCGCGCAGCCCCACCTCGTACATCGCACCGGCCAGGGCCGTGGTCCGCCGATCGGTCTCGGCGAACGTCGCGGTGCTGACATCGTCGATCAGGGCGATCTGATCGGGACTGTGTGCCGCACCCGCGGCATATCCGCCGGCCAGGTTGAACCCCCAGCGGTACAGGGAGCGCAACTGCCGCAGCGCGGTCATCGGCGCGGCCACCAGCCCCGCGGACACCATCCAGCGGGCCAGCTCCGATTTGCGCCGCACCGGCGAGCGCTCGGCATTGGCGACCACCGAGGTGCCGACACCGCGGACCACGTCCGCAGCCCGGCGCAGACCGTCCCGGACCCAGCCGGCGATCGCCGCATTGCCGGCGCCGTCCAGGGCCGGGTGCAGGCGGGTCGCAGCGAAGACCGTCACGGTCAGGCGGGTGCGCTGCTCGTCCCCGCTGAGCCGGACCATCGCGAAACTGCCGAGTTCCGGGCTGTGCAGTTCGAAGCTCTCGTACCACCGGCCGATGTTCAGCACGAGGCGGCAGTTCGAGATCCCCGCGGAACGGCTGCCGAACCGGAATTTCCAGCTGGTCGGCCCGTCCGGCTCGTCCAGCCGCTCACACCCGCCGATTCCGGTGAACATCCGCGGATAGGTCTGCGGGTCCAGCAGGACATCCCACATCGCCCGCCGCGCAACGGTGAACTCCACTGTCACATCAACGACATCACTGACCACTGTTCCACACGCACTTCCATCGGCCCGGCGACACTGTCGGGCATTCCCTCGGGCCCCATGGCCCGATCACCTCGATCGGTGACCGGCCCGCGGCACCCCACCAGGATTCAGGATCGACGATTCCGAGCGTCCGAAATCAGAAAAACGCCGGAATTTGGCGTACCGAACCAACGCGACACGAACCGGATGTGATCGCCCCCAACCCTTGCCCATCGCAGTGCTTTGCCGAAGTATTGCCACAGGTAGGTGATCGCACTGCACACGCACCGCCGCGAGCGGCGCCGACGAGCGAAGAGGTGTGGACATGACAGCGAGCTGGCCCGGTTCGATGAGTTCCTTCGACGACATCTTCCAGCGATTCTTCGGCCCGGGGATGGCCTCCCACCCGCCGGTCCAGCGCATCGACCTCGGCAGACTGATGACCGAGAACGCCAAACTGCTCATCGGGACGGCCCGGGAGGCCGCGGAGTCCTGGGGCAACCCGGAGATCACCCCGGAGCATCTGCTCTACGCCGCCACCGAAGCCGAGCCCGGCCGCAGCATTCTCGCCGAACTCGGCCTCGAACCGGACAAGGTTGCCGAGCAGATGCAGACGGCCCTCGACACCGGCGAACCGAGCACGCCCGAGGACGCCCCGGTCACCCTCAGTCCGGCCACCAAACTCGCGCTGCGGGCCGCCCAGCGCAGCGCCGCCGAAGCCGGCAGCAGCTACATCGGCCCGGAACACATCCTGCTCGGTATCGCGTCGCTGCCGGACAGCCCGGCCGCCCAGTCGATGATGTCCGGGGTGCGGCAGAGCCAGGGTGGCGCCGCGGCACCGCAGCCCGGCAAGGCCACCGACACCCCCACCCTGGACGAGTACGGGCGTGACCTCACCGAGGAGGCCCGCTCCGGACTGATCGACCCGGTGGTCGGCCGGACCGAGGAGATCGAGCAGACCGTGGAGATCCTGTCCCGGCGCCGGAAGAACAATCCGGTGCTGATCGGTGATCCCGGCGTCGGCAAGACCGCGATCGTGGAGGGTCTGGCCCAGCGCATCGTCAACGGCGACGTTCCGTCGACCCTCACCGATCGCCGGGTGGTCGCCCTCGATATCGGTTCCCTGGTCGCGGGCAGCAAATACCGCGGCGAGTTCGAGGAACGCCTGACCAAGGTCCTCGACGAGGTGCGCGCACACAAGGACGGACTGGTCGTCTTCATCGACGAGCTGCACACCATCGTCGGCGCGGGCGGTGGCGGTGAGGGATCGATGGACGCCGGTAACCTGCTCAAGCCCGCGCTCGCCCGCGGTGACCTGCATGTGGTCGGCGCCACCACGATCGACGAATATCGCAAGCACATCGAGAAGGACGCCGCCCTGGAACGCCGGTTCCAGCCGGTGCTGGTCGCCGAACCGTCGGTGGCCGACACCATCGAGATCCTGCGTGGCCTCTCCGACGTCTACGAGGAACATCATCAGGTCCGGTACGCCGACGATGCCCTGATCGCCGCCGCCGAACTCTCCGACCGCTACATCACCGACCGGTTCATGCCCGACAAGGCGATCGATCTGGTCGATCAGGCCGGCGCCCGGGTCCGGTTGCGCAACCGGACCGCCGACCCCGACGTCAAGGAGAAGGAGGAGACCCTCGCCGCCCTGAACCGCGAGAAGGACGCCGCGGTCGCCAACGAGGACTACGAGTTGGCCAAGGACCTCAAGGGCCGCATCGCGACGGCCGAGCAGGACCTCGCCGAGTCCGGGGGGCCCGCCGAGGAGCCCGAGGTCACCGTCGTCGACATCGCCGAGGTGGTGTCGAAGCAGACCGGCATCCCGGTGGCCGACCTGACCGCCGAGGAGAAGCAGCGGCTGCTGAAGCTCGAAGAGGTCCTGCACAGCCGGGTCGTCGGCCAGGACGAGGCCGTGGTCGCCGTCGCGGAGGCGGTGCGCCGGGCCCGCGCCGGGCTCCAGGACCCGAACCGGCCGATCGGGTCGTTCCTGTTCCTCGGCCCGACCGGGGTCGGCAAGACCGAGCTCGCCAAGGCGCTCGCCGAAGCGGTGTTCGGCGACGAGGACCGGCTGATCCGCTTCGATATGAGCGAGTTCCAGGAGAAGCACACGGTGTCGCGGCTGGTCGGCGCCCCGCCCGGATACGTCGGCTACGACGACGCCGCCCAGCTCACCGACAAGGTGCGCCGGCAACCGTATTCGGTGATCCTGTTCGACGAGGTCGAGAAGGCGCATCCCGATGTGTTCAACGTACTGCTGCAGCTGCTCGACGACGGCCGGGTCACCGACTCCAAGGGGCGCACCGTCGATTTCAAGAACACCATCGTGATCATGACCAGCAACATCGGGTCCGATATCATTCTGAAGGCGCCCGACGGCGACCTCGATTCGATCACCGAGCAGCTCGAGCCGCTGCTGCGCAGCCACTTCCGGCCGGAATTCCTCAACCGCATCGACGAGCAGATCGTCTTCCACCGGCTCGACAAGAAGCAGATCCGCAATATCGTCGAACTCGTGCTGGACCGACCACGCCGGATGCTGGCCGCCCAGGACATCGAGCTCGATGTCACCGACGCCGCCATGGACTGGCTCGGCGACCACGGCTACGAACCCGAATTCGGCGCCCGCCCGCTGCGCCGTACCGTGCAGCGGGAACTGGACAACCGTATCTCCCGGATGCTGTTGAGCGGGGAGCTCACCGCGGGTGCCACGGTTCAGGTCGACGCGGCCGCCGACGACCTGGTGATCACCACCGTCGAAGGCCCGGGAGAATCCGCCCAGCCGGAGAAATCCGCCAAGGACGGCAAGAAGTCGAAGCCGAAGAAGAACAGCAAGGGCTGAACGGACGGTGGCCCCGGTCGCGGCGACCGGGGCCACCCTTTTCGCTACCGCCTCCGGCCCGCCGGTTCAGCCGCCGGTGACCACACAGCTGTATCCGAACCGGAACCCACGTCCCACACTGACCTGGACGGACGTTCCGGACCAGTCCGGGCCCTGCAGTGCGGTGATGGTGTGCGGGCCCCGAGCGGATGGCGTCCAGGGCAACATGGCCAGCCCGTCCTGTGGTGGCACCACCGCCAGCAGCGCGCCGTTGTCGTAGAAGGCCACCGGCTGCCCGCCGATGCTCAGGCGGGCGACCAGCAGGTAGTCGCAGCCGGTGCCGTAGAGGGTCGACGACCCGACGTTGGTGCCCGGATCGATGGTCAGCTCCGAGACCGTCGCTCCCGCGGTCGGGCTTGCCATCGACAGGGCCGCCGCCGCACACCCGGTGGCGACGGCGGCACGGATGCCGTGGGCCCGGCGGAAAATTCTGTCGCTCATATCTCACGTCCTTGTGCCATGGGCCGGAGGGAGACCGGCAAATATCGATCTCCATCCTCACCCCACAACCAGACGATGTGGTGCAGAACACACCGATCCGCTCGGTGCCGGCATCCGTCACACGCTGCCGGTGAACAACCGCAACCGCTCGATACCGGTCCCGTGATCGGCGAATTCGGCCAGCAGAATCCCCGGCACAGCACCGGCCCGGACACCGGCGGTCACGGTCCGGCCGGCGGCGATGATCTTGTCTCCGGCGACGATTCCGCTGCCGGCGAACTCTTCGACGGTCACCGTGGTCCCGGCCGGCGATTCGATCACGGCGCCCGGACCGAGCAACCGGCGTACCTCGTCGGCATCGCCGGCCGCGGCGGCCGCGAGCACCGCAGCGATCCGGCGTTTGCCCGCCCGGCCGACACCGCGCAGCCCACGCAGCAGGCCGACGGCCCCGGCCGGTCCCTGATTCCGCACCAGCTGCGGACCCAGCGACACCCCGGCGGCGATACCGGGCAGTCCGGTCCGCAGCAGCAGTCCGATCATCGCGGCGAGTTCCCAATGCGCGTCGAGGCGGGCGATCCGCCAGACACCCTGTTCCGGCACCAGGTCGTAGCGCAGATGCATCGGCACCCGCACCGTCGCGCCGGAACCCATCGTGGTCTGCACGGTCAGGTCCCGGAACACCGTGCGACCGGTCACGATGTCGTTGTCGACGTCGAAGACGATCGTGTTGGGGGCGATGAACGTGTCGTAGAAGCGTTCGATCGCAGCCCGGCCGATGTGCGGCCGCGAACCGACCGGATCGTTCACCCGGCCGTCCGCGGCGAACAAGGCCAGCCAGGCATCGCGGTCGTGGGCCGCGACCGCCTCCGGCGAGGCGGCCACTGCGGCCAGCAGGTCGGCAGCGGGTGCATCCGGCGACATCGATCCTCCTCAGCGCATCGGCAACAACGGCGACGGCGGAAATTCCACCGGCAGCGCCGTCAGCGACCGGTGGAACGGTCCCGGTCGCCAGACCAGTTCCCCGGCCGGTACCGCCAGCCGCAGTTCCGGGATGGCATCCAGGAGTTGATCGATCGCATCCTGCACGATCAGATAGGCGACCGGGCGGGCGGGGCAGCCGTGCGGGCCCGCACTCCAGGAGAGATGGGCCCGATTGTCGATCACCTCGCCGGCCCCGATCGCCGGATCGTTGTTGCAGCCGGACATACTGATCACGACCGGCTGGTTGGCCGGCAGCCAGCGATCGTCGACCAGGATCGGCTGCCGCGGGTAGGTCATACAGAAGTTGGCCAGCGGTGGATCGGTGTAGAGCACCTCGTCGAGCGCATCGCGCGTCGAGAGGCTGCCGCCGAGCACGCTACCGGCGAACCGGTCGTCGGTGAGCATCAGCCGCAGGGTGTTGATGATCAGATTCTGCATCGGCTCGATACCCGCCCCGTAGAGGACGACGAGCTGATGCATCATCTCCTCGTCGTCGAGGCGCGCGGAATGCCGGAGCAGGCGGGTGGTGACATCGTCGCCCGGGGTCCGGCGTTTCAACGCGACCAGGTCGCGCAGCGCACCGTGCAGCAGTTCGTTGCCCGCTTCCGCCTCGTCGCCCTCGAAGATCTGCGCCATCCCGGTGGCCACCCGACGGCCGATCTCGGCGGTGCACCCGAGCATCGAGTTCAGTGCGGCGAAGGTGAGCGGAAAGGCGTACTCGCTCACCAGGTCGGCCTGCCCGGCGCCGCAGAACGCGTTGATCAGCGGAACCGCGATCCGTTCGATGGTGGCATGCATCGCATACAGATCCACCGCGGCCAGGCCCGCCACGTTCGCCTCGCGGTAGCGGGTGTGCTCGGCGCCGGTGGTACGCAATGCGGTCGGCCGGAACTGCAGCATCGGCAGCACCGGGCAGTCCGGTGCGATGCCGCGCTGCCACGTCCTCGGATCGGCCGGGAAGTGTTCCGGATCGTTCAGGATCCGGACCGCGGTGTGATAGCCGATCACCAGGGTGGCGGGCACTCCGGGTGCGAGATCGACCGGCACCAGCGATCCGTACCGGCGGCGCATCTCCCGGTAGGCGGTCTGCGGATCGGCGGCGAACTCCGCCGAATACATCGCCACCCGTGGTTCGTCCACGGCCGGTGCGGCGTGTTCGATCGGACCGGCTCCCGTGGTCACCGGAGGCTCTCCTGCCGCCGGAACAGGAACTCCACCAGCGTGATCAGCGACCGCAGCGCAGCACCGCGGTCACGGGCGTCGACGGCGACGAGTGGGGTCTGCGGGGCGAGATCGAGCGCCTCGCGCACCTCGGACAGCGGATATCGCTCCGCGCCTTCGAACTCGTTCACCGCCACCGCGTACGGGACACCACGCTCCTCGAGCACCGACAGCACTTCGTCGGATCGATCCAGCCGCCGCGTATCCACCAGCACCAGGGCGCCCAGCGCGCCACGGGCCAGCTCCTCCCACAGCGGGACGAACCGCTGCTGTCCCGGCGTACCGAACAGGTACAGCGCCAGCTGCGGATTCAGCGTGATCCGGCCGAAGTCCATCGCCACGGTGGTCTCGGTCTTGCCGGTGAGCCCGGCCATATCGTCGACGCCGACGCTGGCCTCGGTGATGGTCTCCTCGGTGCGCAGCGGCCGAATCTCCGAGACGGCGCCCACGAAGGTGGTCTTCCCGACGCCGAAGTTCCCGGCGACCAGCACCTTCACCGACCGGGTGACGGTCTCGGCCACATAGTCGACGTCAACCGGCGAGAGTGCGGAGCCCATCGAGCACCTCCTCGAGCAAGGCGAGTTCCGGCTTCACTTCGGCCGGGGTCGGGCTGAACAGGTGGCCGCTGTCGAGCAGATCGGCGGCCACGATCTTCACCACCGAGGCGGGCAGATCGAGGTAGGCGGACAGTTCCGCGATGGACAGCGCGCCCCGACGGCTGCACAACAGCAGGACCCGCCGGGCGTCGGCGCTCAGGCCCGGCTGCGGTTCCGCGCTCGCCCGGACCAGCGTCACCAGATCGAGTTCGCGGCTGGCCCGCACCCGCCCACCGGTGCGGACATAGGCCCGCACCAAGTCCGGGTCCCGCCGCCCGCGGGTCATGCCGGTCCGCCTCGTGGCGCGGCGCCGAGTTCGCGGCCCACCCGGCCGGCGAGCTCGTTCATCCGGTGCGCCACGAGCTCCAGGTCGACATCGGCGGTGGTCGCCACGCCGAGCAGCGCGCCGAATCCCGCCGCGGTGATCAAGATCATGCCCTGGTCGTATTCGGTCATGTTCTGCCGGACGGCATTGCCCGGCCCACCACAGAATTCGCCGAGCGCCTTCCCGAGTGAACGCAGCCCGGACGCGGCGGCAGCGAACCGTTCGGCTTCGTCCTTGACGACCCCCCGCGAGTGGGCGATCCGCAGGCCGTCCTCGGACAGCAGTACCGCGAACCGGACACCGGTGATCTCGAGATCCTCGAGCAGCCATGCCAGCCGGTTCGTGCTGTCGGCCACTGGTGTGCTCATTTTGCTGACCTACCCTTTCGTCGTACCCTCGGCCGCCGCCGCACGGCCACTACGCGAACCGCTGTACCAGGCAGCGGCGAGGTCGGGGCGAGCGGGCGCCGAGTCGGCCGGCGCGTCCTGCGGTGCGGCGGCGACCGCGCGGCGCCGGCGCTTCGGCAGCCCCCCACTGGTGATCTCGTGTACCTCGGCGACTCCCGAATCCGCCTCGGCCGACGGCTGCGGCACCGGTTCCGCGGCGGGCGCCGGGGCAGGTGGGGCCGGTTCCACGGCCGGGGCCGGGTCGGGCGCCGGGGCCGGCGGGACCCGTTCCTCCCCGGGTGCGACCATCAGTACCTCCGGAACGTAGACCATCGCACGCATACCGCCGAAGATGTTCGGCCCGTCGATGTGCACGGCGAAGCCGTACCGGCGGGCGAGTGCCGCGACACCGGGGAAGCCCACCTTCGGTGCGGGCCCGAGGTCGTGGATGTCGACGGCCTTCTCCCCGGCCAGCACGGCCCGGGCCTCGTCGAGCTGCTCCGGGCTCATCCGGACACCGGCATCGTCGATGATCACCGTGATGCCGTGATGGCCGTGCTGGAAGCCGACATCGACGAAGGAGGTCGGTGGCGAGTACCGCAGCGCATTGTCCAGCAGCGTGGCCAGGGTGTGCACCAGCGGCTCCACAGCACGGCTGATCACCACCCGGTCGCATTCGGCGGCCCGGACCCGCAGGAAGTCCCGGACGCGGCCGGTGGCACCGCCGACGACATCGGTCAGCGACTGCTGTGGCCAGCGGCGGCCCGGCAGCCCGCCGGAGACGATCACATAGGACTGCGCCTGCCGGATCATCTGCTGCACCGTGTGATCGATCCGGGTCAGCGTCTCGTAGACGGCATCGTCGCGGTGCTCGCGGAGCGCCGAGCTGACCACCTGCCCGACGTCGGCGCCGAGGCTCACGACCGAGGTCCCGAACGATCGGACCGCGGCGCTGGTGGCCACTCGCGCGGAGTCCGCGACCTCGGCCCGGACCCGCTCCTCGACCTGTTCGGCGCGGGCCTCCGCGGCGCGGACCTGCTCCTGCGCCGAGCGGATCCGGTCGTCGGCCTCGTCCATCGCCGCCCGGGCCCGTTGTTCGGCGTACCGTTCCACGGCGGTCGCGGTCTCGGCCTGCACCATGCGCAGGTCCTCCCCGTGCCGGGTGGCCAGACCTTGGACGAGTCCGGCGAATCGCGACTCGGCGAGCCCCGCCGGGACTTCCACGGTGACCTCCGGCGCGGCACGGTGCCGCACCGCCTCGGTGATCGCCGGCAGCGTCGTCTCGTGCAGACGTGCCAGCGCGTCCTCGCAGGCGACCCGGTCCCGCTCCAGCGCATCCACCCGGATCCGCAGCCGGCGCTCGTTCCGCATCGCGAAGATCGCCACGGCTACGGCCACGATCAACAGGGGCGCCCCGATGCTGATCAGCAGCACGGCGATATCTGAGTTCATCGGTTCTTTCGTCGTCGACGCCGGCCATGCCTCACCCGGACCGGTGGGCCTTCCCGGACCGCCCGGGAAGCATTCGCCGATGATCCGCGCAGGCAAGATCATCGACGACTCGCCCACACTAGCAGCTGTCCGATCGGCCATGCTCGAATCCACCGACAGGACTTCATCATCGGCAGAAATCCGGTCACCGGCCCGCCCGCCGCATACGGGACCGCCGGTACCGGATACCATCCCCCGCGTGGCGAAATTGAAGGTGTCCGTCGATGTGCCCCTCTCCCCCGACGAGGCCTGGAAGCATGCCTCCGACCTGCCCGAACTGGGTACCTGGCTGAGCATGCACGAGGGCTGGCGCGGTGAGGTGCCCGCCGACCTGTCCCCCGGCACCGTGCTGGTGGGCGTCGCCCGGGTGAAGGGTTTCCGCAATCGGGTGACCTGGACCGTGCGCACCAGCGAACCACCGCACCGGCTCGTCCTGGCCGGTTCCGGCATCGGCGGGACCAAGTTCGGCCTGGGGCTGCGCGTGGAACCCCGCGACGCCGGTTCCCGGGTGCTGGTCGACCTCGAACTCGGCGGGGCCCCGCTGTTCGGGCCGGTCGGCTCCGCGGTCGCGAAGGCGATCAAGGGCGACGTCCAGGCCTCCCTGGACGCCTTCGTCGCCCGCTACGCCTGAGCGCGCCCGGGCGGCCGGATCCCAACTGCACCCGGAAAAGTTTGGGACACAATCACATCTGCAGCCGTTCCGGTCCCGGCTCCGGCCACCTAGGCTGAGGCTGCCGTGTACCCACGACGAGGCGCCCCACCATGTCCCGGATTCTGCAGACCCAGTCGCACATCACGATCGGTGCCGGGGCGGCCGTGACCCATGCCGCCCTGCGGCAACCGACCGTGTGGCAGCTGCATCCGCTGTGCCGACGGGTGTTCGACGACAGCACACCGAGCGGCCCGGTCACCACCGAACTCGACCTCGGTGGCTACCGCGCGACACTGGCCTGGTCGATCTACAGCGATCACCGCCCGCACCGTTGGGCGGTCACCGCCCGCACCCTGGTGACCACGGAACTCGGCGCGGTCCCGCTGACGGCCACCGTGTTCTATGCCCTCGAATCGGACACCCCGGACCGGTGCCGGGTCCGTCGTTCGATGCTCACGGCGCTCACCGACGACCGTCCCCTTCCCCACGTCTTGTGCGACGCCGCCCGGGACCCCACCCCGCACGACCGGTTCCTCATCGCGCTGCAACACCGGCTGGAGCAGCAGCCGCCCGCGCCGCCCGCCAATCACCGAATTCGCTGATATCGCGCCCGGCTACCGCCGCCGTCCCGTCGCAGCCGAAGCCCGTGACCCAGGTCCCGTCGTCGAGTTCCACCGCACCCAACTGCATCGGCGGCGGTAGCCGCGCGAGAAGCCTGCCCAGGGCGGCGGGTGCCAGCAGCCAGCGTTCACCGGCGATCGAGACACCACTGTTCCCGTCCGGCGCACGGAAGACAGCCGGCTTCGGCGGTTCGGTGGGCAGCTCGGTCATCCGATAGCGCGGCGCTGTCCGGACCGATCCGCCCCATCGCGCACCCAGGTCGACGAGCTGATGGGCCAGTGGCTGCCCCCGCAGGTGCGCACCGAATACCACAAGTTCCGTGACCGGTGCGGCACCGGCCGGCCAGGGTCGCTCCGGCGCCCGGCAGCCGGTCACCAGGGCAGCGATATCCAGGGCGACGGCGTCGTGGAAGGCCCGGCCGAACACGGTCACGCCGAACCGGGCGGCGCCGTCACGGCCGGCGGGAACGGTGACGGCGCACAGATCCAGCAGGTTGCAGAAGTTGGTGTAGGTCCCCAGCCTCGAGTTCACCCCGATCGGATCGGCCGCCACCGCGGCTATGGTGGGCTGGTCCGGCACGGTGGGCGCCAGCAGCACATCCGCTTCGGCCATGCCGCGCATCGCCACCACCCGCAACTCGGCGAGCCGGGCCAGGTCACGGACCATCCGGTACGCGGGCAGCTCACCCGCCGGGCCGATGATCGCGCGGACCGCAGGATCCACCGCGTCGGGGTGTGCGTCGACGAATTCGCCGACCGCAGCGTAGCGCTCCGCCACCAGAGCGCCGTCGTAGAGCAGCCGGGCGGCAGCCAGGAACGGTGCCGGATCCACGGTCACGATGCGGGCACCACGGTCACGCAGCCGCCGGACCACCGCGTCGTAGGCGTGCCGTTCCGGCTCGCCGAGGTCCGGCAGGTCGGCGAAGACGGCGATCACCGGCTCGGGAGGTGCGCCGTACGGGAGATCCGCAGGCCATGGGCGGTCCGGGGCGCCGGCGGCCAGCACCGCCATCGCCCGGTCGGCGAGGGTGAGATCCGCGGCGAAGATCGAGACACAGTCGAACGACCGGCAGGCAGGCACCACTCCGGCGGTGTCGACGACGCCGACGGTCGGTTTGATCCCGACGACGCCCTGTAGTGCCGCCGGCACCCGCCCGGACCCCGCGGTATCGGTTCCGATCGCGATGTCGGCGGCGCCGGTGGCGACCGCCACCGCGGATCCGGAACTCGAGCCGCCCGCGATGTACTGCGGCCGGCGCGCATCACGCACCACACCGTACGGCGACCGGGTGCCGACCAGACCGGTGGCGAACTGGTCCAGGTTCGTCTTGCCGACGACCGTGGCGCCCGCGTCACGCAGAGCCGCGACTGCTGCGGCATCGCGGTCCGGGGTGTAGGCGAATTCGCGACATCCCGCGGTGGTCGGGATCCCCGCCACGTCGACATTGTCCTTCACCGCCAAGCGCAGCCCGGCCAGCGGCCCGGTCGAGTTCGCCAGGTCGGACCGGACATCGGGCTCCGGCCGCCGCGAGATCCAGATCGTCATCGCTGCTCCTCCTCGTTGTGATGTTCGGCCAGTTCACCGGTGCTGCGCCAGGATTCGCGTTCGGCGGCGAAGGCCGCGGACTGGCGGCGCCGGAACCGGGCTATGGAGCCGGCGTTCTCGGCCAGGAACCGGCGGTGGTCTGCGAGCCGGAATTCCCCTTCCTCGGTGGCGAGTTCGCTGCGCCCGGCGGCCAGATCGGCGCGCAGCCCGAGCAATTCCTCGGCCTCGACCGGATACCAGCGGATGCGGTCGAAGAAGCGCAGCAGCCAGGGGGTGCGCCGGTGCCGGTCCCGGCTCCAGACCTGGGTGGTGCGGCCGACGAATTGGTAGCCGCCCGGCCCTTCCATGCCGTAGATGCACAGATAGGCGCCGCCGATCCCGACCGCGTTCTCCGGTGTCCAGGTACGTGCCGGGTTGTACTTGGTGGTGACCAGCCGGTGCCGCGGGTCGGTCGGGGTGGCCAGTGGTGCCCCCAGGTAGACATCGCCCAGCCCGAGCACCAGATACTCGGCCGCGAACACCGTGTCGAAGACATCTGCCACGGTGCCGAGCCCGTTCATCCGGCGGATGAACTCGATGTTCCAGGGGCACCACGGCGCATCGGCACGCACACCGTGCATGTAGCGCGTGATCGCCTCCCGCGTGGCGGGGTCGTCCCAGGACAGCGGCAGGTGGACGGTGCGGCTGGGTACCACGAGGTCGTCGGCCGGAGGCAGCGCCTGTTCGGCCTCGGTGAGCAGATCCAGTGCGGCGCCGACGGCCCGGCGGTCCGGGTCGACCCGGATCTGCAGGGATCGCACACCGGGAGTGAGCTCGACGATCCCGGGGTCGGCGTGGGCCCGCAGGTGCCGGTGCAGGGCGTGTACCCGGGCGCGCAGCGTCAGATCCAGGGTCATCTCGCCGTATTCGACCAGGATTCCGTCGTCACCGGCTCGCCGGTAGGTGATGTCGGTGCCGTCGGTCGTGGCGTGCCGGCGCAGCACTCCGTCGTCTCGGTCCCCACCGGTGGACAGCACATTTGCCCAGCTCCCCCGCCGGTCGGGGCCGAGTGAACGCAACGGGGCAGCCCGGTTCGCACGCACCGCGACGAACCGGACGGTGTCCCCGGGACAGAGCTGACCGAGCTTCCACAAGTCGGCGGCGACCACCGTTACCGGGCAGACGAATCCGCCGAGGCTGGGACCGTCCGGACCGAGCAGGATCGGCGTATCGCCGGTGAAGTCGAGCGCGCCGACGCTGTAGGGCGTGTCGTGGATGTTCGAGGGGTGCAGTCCGGCCTCACCACCGTCGGTGCGCGCCCACTGCGGACGGGGGCCGATCAGCCGGACACCGGTGCGGTCGGAGTTGAAATGCACTTCGTATGCCGTACCCAGGATCGTGTCGACATCGGCGCGGGTGAAGAATTCCGGCGCACCGTGCGGGCCCTCGGTGACGGCCAGCTCCCAGGTGCGGGTGAGCACCGGTTGATCGCTGCCGCAGACGCGCCTGGACGGGCGGCTGCCACCGGGTCCGACCGGCAGCCGGTCACCGTCGACCAGCGCCCGCCCGGTGCCGCCGCCGAAGCCGCCCAGGGTGAAAGTGGAAGCACTGCCCAGATACTCGGAGACCGCCAGGCCACCGGAGACGAGCAGGTAGCATCGCATGCCCGGTCCGGTGATCACCCCCAGATCCAGCGTCGCCCCCGCGGGAACCCGGATCGGCCGCCACATCGGTGCAGGCCGGCCGTCGACCGTGACCGGCACCGGCGCACCGGTCACGCACACCCAGGTCTCGTGCGGGAACTGCAGCGCGGGACCGGACATCGTGCATTCGAGTCCCGGCGCTCCTTCGACGTTGCCGAGGGCGCGATTGCCCAGCCGGAAGGACAGATCGTCCATCGGCCCCGAGGGTGGCACCCCGACATGCCAGTAACCGGTGCGCCCCGGCCAGTCCTGCACCGTGGTGAGCATCCCGGCCCGGAGCACGGCCGCCTCCCGGGGTGCCGCTGCGACGGCCGGTGCCGGATGCACTGCGGCGGCGGTCATCGGGTCACCACCATCCGCACCGGAGTCGGATCGAAACCGTTGCACGGGTTGTTGATCTGCGGGCAATTGGACACGAGCACCAGAGTGTCCATCTCGGCCCGCAGCGACACCGTCTTACCCGGTGCGGATCGGCCGTCCACGATGCCCAGCGAACCGTCGGCGTCGACCGGTACATTCATGAACCAGTTGATGTTCGACACCAGATCCCGTTTCGCCAGTCCCCGGCGGGCGCCCTCGGCCAGAAAGTTCTCCACGCACGCGTGCTGGTGCCGGGTGTGCGGACCGTACCGGAGGATGTTCGATTCCCGCGAGCACGCACCGGCGATGGTGTCGTGGTTGCCGACTTCGTCGGCGACAACGGTCATCAGCGGCGCACCCGAGTCGGTGCGCAGGATGCTGCCGGTACCGAGGAAGATATTGCGCTGCGCGGTCACGGTGGCCTGCGCGCTGTAGCGCTGCCCGGGATCGGTGGCCGAGTACAGCAGGCAGTCGACGGCCTGATTGCCGTGCAGGTCGACGATGTCCAGCCGATCCCCGGCCGCCACGATCGCCGACCAGGCGGCACAGGCGGGCACGGTGTCGTCGCGGATCACGGTGGCATCTGCGGTTGTCATGTCCACTCCTCTCGGTTCTGTGCGGCGGCCCACACCTGCTCGGTGACGGCCAGCGCACGAAGGTATTCCGGGTCGCTGCCGGAGTCGGACCCGGCTGGATCGCCGGGCCGGGCAACGATGTCCAGATCGGTGACCGGGCGTGGGTCCAGCGGGTGCACCGAGTTCGCGATCAGCACGATCAGCGGGAGCTGGAGCAGCAGCTCCAGATGCGCCCCGGCCGACGCCGATCCGATGGCGTCCACGGTGCCGTCGGCGGCGACTCGGACGCCCCGGAAGAACGACACCGACGGGCCGATATCGCGCGCGGTGCGCCCGTACTTGGCGGCGGCCAGGCAGAGCAGGTCCCGGCCGGCCGAGCTCGGCCCGCACAGCGCGTCGTGGTGGCCCGACGTATCCGCCACGACGGTCGCCAGCAACCGCCCCTGGTCGGACAGCAGCGGGTGACCGACGCCGGGGTAGGCCTGCCACGGCACCTTGACGGTGTCCGCGACGTTGAAACGCTCCCAGGGCGCATCGGCCCGCATCAGGAACACGTGTGCACAGGCGGCTCCGTCCGGGTCGGTCAGGCGGAGCCGGGTGCCGCGCGCCAGGATCGCGGTCGTGTAGCTCTCGGCGGGAACTCGGTCCAGCCAGGTGGCCTGCTCGGCAGGGACACCGTCGGGCAGCGCCGGTAGCTGTGGGGACGCGGTGGCGGCCTGGGCCCGGGCGTGTTCCCGGGCGCCCCGGGTCGATCCGGTCGCCGAAGTGGTCGGGGTGGTCATCGTTGCTCCTGTCGGTCGGTGGTCAGAGTCGTTGCGGAGCCGGTTCGGACGTTGCCTCCGGTGCCGTGGTGACGGTTGCGGCGGGCGGGGCGGGCGGAGCCGGGCGCAGCAGCACGACGAGGGTGAATACGGTCAGGGAGGCGAGCAGTCCCAGGAACGTCGGCCAGCCGTCGAACTCCGGCCCGATCAGGTCGTTCTCGACGTACAGCACCGTGTTGGGCACGCCGTACACGGTGGGAGTGAGCACGAACAGCATCAGCCGGACACCGAGGCCGGCGATGAGCCCGGCCGCTGCCGCTGCCGTGGTCACCCGCGCCGAGATGTGGGCGGCCACGAACGGCACGATCAGTCCGGCCAGCATCAGGTCGAAGGCGAGGGTGAGCAGAATGCCGGTCTGGGGCACGCGAATTGCGAAGAACACGGCAACCGCGGCAACCGGGATCATCGTAATGCGCACGTCCCGCAGCAGTGTGGTCTCCGCGGCCGGCCCGGTGCGGCCGGCGACGTTGCGCGCGGCCACCGCCGCGGTGCCGAGGATGGCGCCGTTCGCCGTCGAGCAGGATGCCGCCACGACCGCGGAGAGCACCAGGATCGCCAGACCGGCCGGGGCGTATTCGTCCAGCAGCGTGAGCAGCATCGGGCCGGACCCGAGATCGACCAGCCCGGCGGTCGAGATCGCCACCAGCGCATAGGGGATGCCGACCGACGCGGTGCCGGCGGCTGCCAGGAAACAGGCCCGCCGGGCCACCGCAGGCGAACGGGCCGAGAAGATCCGCTGCATGAAATCGATGGCGACGATGTCACCGATTCCGAGGGCGACCAGGGTCGCCCAGTTGATCGGTGCGCCCTGCGCCGGATCGGTGAGCTGTCCCAGATCGAACGGCCCCATCCCCTCGGGCATGCTGATCCCGTAGGTGGTGGCGACCCAGATCAGCAGGGCCGTCGACCCGGCCAGCGTGATCACCATCTGCGCGGCCGCCGTGTAGGCGTCGCTGATCATGCCTCCGGTGACCGTGTAGGTGAGCACGATGGCGACGATCAACAGCACCCCGGCCTCGTAGGGGACACCGAGGAAATGCTCGAACAGATAGCCGCCCGCGACGAGGTTGCCGGCCAACAGAATGCAGAAGCTGAAGATCATCAGCAGCGATGCGGTGAGTTCGATCCCGCGCCCGTATTTGATCCGATAGAAGTCGGGCAGGGTCAGCAGTCCCATACGGTTCATCGGCGCGGCGAAGAACAGGCCGGTCAGCAACAGGCACAGGCCGAGTCCGAGCGGTAACGCCGCGCCCGCCCAGAACCCCAGCGAGGCGGACAGATCCGTGTTGCCGAGGGTGGCGTTCGAATCCACCGCCTGACCCATCAGGCCTGCCGCGACCAGCGGCAGGGCCAGTGCGCGGCCCGCGACCAGGAAGTTGACACTGTCGCCGTGCACCTTGCGTGACACCAGCAAGCCGATGCCGATGACCGCGATCACACCGACCGCGATTCCGAGAATGATCATGGCTTCGGGTCTTTCGTCAGAAGTGAATACCTATCGGCCGAAAGTTTTCTCGGAATCGGGCACCCGGTGGTGACACCCAGGTATCCACCTCCCCGGGGGAGGTAAACAGGTCGTTGCCGATGTTTCTGTCGAGTGACAGTTATTCCGGGTGGCCCGCACCGGACCCGACACCGGGATGGGCGACAATGGAGCCGTGACACAACTCGGTCCGGGCCGCCCGCGCCTCGAACCCCGCCGACGGCAGGGCACGACGCCACGTGCCGAAATCCTCGACGCTGCTGCCGAACTGTTCACCACCCAGGGCTACGGCAACACCTCGACCCGCGCGATCGCCGATGCCGTCGGGATCCGGCAGGCGTCGCTGTACCACCACTTCGCCGCCAAGGACGACATCCTCGACGCGTTGCTGACCGACACCATCACCACCGCGCTGGACTTCGCCGCCGACCTGACGCAGCGCTCCGAGCCGGCGCATGTGCGGCTCTACGCCCTCGCCGTCTGCGATATCGGCCAGCTCTGCGCCGGTCGCTGGAATCTCGGCGCGCTGTACTTCCTGCCCGAACTGCACAGTGAACGCTTCGCCGACTTCCGCGCCCAGCGGGACCGGCTGCGGGAGCACTACGAGAATCTGGCAGCCGCGGTCGTCGCGGCAGCCGGTCCCGCCGGGGTACCCGGCGCACAGGCGCTGCCCTTCCGACTCGTCGAGTCCGTGGTCGGCCTGCGCTCCGACGGCGATCCGGTCCCGGACTCGACCCGGCGGGCGATCGCCGACGCCGTACTCCGGGTCCTCGGCTGGAGCGGCGATCTCGTTGCGGTCCGCGCAGCGGCCGCGGGCCTCGACGGGCTGCTGACCGCCGCGCCATAGAATCGGCTCGCCGACCGATTCCGCCGACGGAAGCGAGCAAGCCGATGACCGAGCTCACCGAATCCGATCGCACGCATCTGCAGCACGCCGTCGAGCTGGCGCGCACGGCCGCCACAACCGGGAACGCACCGTTCGGGGCAGTACTCGTCGACGCCGCCGGTGAGGTGCTGGCGGAGGGCCGCAACACCGTCGCGGACACCGGCGATGTGACCCGACATGCCGAAACGGTGGTGCTGACGGCGGCGGCCGGCCGCGACCTGCGTGGTGCCACCATGTACGCCAGCGGTGAGCCGTGTCCGATGTGCTCGGCCGCGATGGTGTGGGCACAACTCGACCGGATCGTCTTCGCGGCCGCGGCCCGCGATTTCGCCCCGCTGCTGCCGCCGGGACAACCGGCGTTCAGCCTGACCTGCGCAGAGGTGGTCGGCGCCGGAAACCACCCGATCGAGATCAGCGGTCCGCATCTGGGTGCCGCCGCGCTCGCGGTGTTCGACGCCCACTGAGCCGAGACCGGGCCCCGTCGTCCAGCGTTGAGCCGGCCTCCATTCGACGAGCCGGTGTCCTCGGGCCGCCCGGGTCAGCGCTGCGGAACCGATTCGAGCGCGTGCTGCTCGGCGACCGCTTCGGGGGTCCCCGGCACATGGGTTCCCCGTAGCGACTGCCCCTTCGTCTCCACCAGGAAGTAGGCCGCGACGATGCCGACCACGCAGGCGCCGCTCATATAGTAGGCGGGCACCAGCACGTTCCCGGTGGCTTCGATGACCGCCTGGTTGATCGCCGGTGCGGTCCCGCCGAACAACGAGGTCGCCACGTTGTACCCGATCGCCACCCCGGCGAACCGGACGATGGTCGGGAACATCGCGGGGAAGGTCGCCGAAATCGTCGCCAGCTGCGGCGCATAGAGCAGGCCCAGAATGGCGAACCCGACGATCGCCCCGGTGAGTGAGGTGCCGATCAGGTGATACACGGGGATCACCAGTACCGCCAGGGCCGCGCAGGAGAACAGCCACATCGGCCGCCGCCCGACCCGGTCGGACAACGCACCGAGGAACGGCAGCGTGACCAGCATCGCCAGCTGACCGAACAGCGGCACCAGCAGGGCGTCCGATTCGGCCATGCCCAGCGTGTCGCCGAGGTAGGTGGGTGTGTAGCTGAGCAGTGAGTAGTTCACCACATTCAGGGCGATCACCAGGCCGAACATCGTGACCAGGGGCCGCCGGTAGCGGGTGAACAGATCCTTGTACACGCCGGTGACAGCGGGCTCGGTCTCGTGCTTGTTCTCCACTTCCCGGAAGACCGGCGTGTCCTCGACCCGGCTGCGCAGATACATGCCGATCAGGCCGAGCGGGCCGGCCAGCAGGAACGGCAGGCGCCAGCCCCAGGACTGCATCGCCGCCTCGCCGAGCACATCCACCAGCAGCAGGGCCAGCGCATTGCCGAGCGTGAATCCGGCCAGGGTGCCCACTTCGAGGAAGCTGCCGTAGAAACCGCGCCGCCGGTCCGGTGCGTATTCGGCCATGAAGGTGGCGGCGCCGCCGTATTCTCCGCCCGCGGCCAGCCCCTGCACCATCCGCAGCAGATACAGCAGGATCGGCGCCGCGATGCCGATCGTCGCGTAGCTCGGGATCAGCCCCACGCACAGGGTGGCGGCGGCCATCAGAATGATCGTGGTCGCCAGGACCCGCTGCCGGCCGATCCGGTCCCCCAGCGGACCCCACACCATGCTGCCGATGGGCCGGATCAGGAAGGAGATGGCGAAGCCGAGCAGCGTGTACAGCACCCCCGAATCACCGTCGCCGGGAAACAGCGACACCGCGATGTGGGTGGCCAGGTAGGCGTAGACGCCGTAGTCGAACCATTCGACCGCATTGCCGATCGCGGAGGCCGCGATGGCACGGTGCAGGACCTTCGGCGCTACCTCGGTGTCGGCGGAACCGGACTCCTCACTCATGCGGCAGCCTCTCGTCGGGTTCGGGAGCTGTCTGGACGGCAGCTGCCCACCCTACGGGGCGCCGGACCCGGTGGCCGGGATCCGCCCGGCCACCGTGTCGGACGCGGAGTCCGGTGCCGGGTCAGGGCTTGCGGGCGACCGCCCCGTAGGCGGAGATGGCGCGCGGCGCACCGACCTGCGATTCGGCGGGCCGCCACTGGGTGATCGAGACGAATCCCGGCTCCTCCATCTCCAGCCCGTCGAATGCCGCCTCGATATCGGCCTGCGGGCGCGGGATGTACGGGTCACCGCCGGTGCCGGTGTAGTTCTCACAGAGGGTGACGTAGGCCTGGCTGTCGTCGGTGCCGTCCCAGAGGATCAGATAGCTTCCCGAGGGGACCTCCCCCACCACGGTCCGCACGATCCGGAGCATGTCCTCGTAGGACTTCGCGTGCCCGAGCACGCCCATGAACATCACGGCGATCGGTTCGTTGAAGTTGAGCACGTTCCGTGCGTCGGCGACGATCTGTTCCGGATCGTGGTAGTCGGAGTCGATGTAGGTGGTGACGCCTTCCGGCGTGGTGCTGGTCAGCAGCGCCCGGGCGTGGGTGAGCACGAGTGGATCGTTGTCGACGTAGACCACGCGGGCATCCGGGACGATGCCCTGCGCCACCTCGTGGGTGTTCTGCATGGTGGGCAGGCCGGTGCCGATGTCGAGGAACTGCCGGATCCCCTTCTCCCGGGCCAGGTAGCCGACCGCCCGGATCAGGAACTGCCGGGACTGCACCGCCATGGTGCCGATATCGGGGTCGACTTCCAGCCCGGCGTCACCGGCGACCTTGTCGATCTCGTAGTGGTCCTTACCACCCATCCAGTAGTTCCAGATCCGCGCGGAATGCGGGATATCGGTCCGGATCACCGGAGTGTTCTGCTCGGCCATGGGGCTGACTCCTCAGCGATATTTGCGGCGGTCCGGGCACACTTCCGGCAAAACCGCCGTGGGGCAACTGCTTCCGATCTGCACTGGGCACACTACAAGTTCCCCGCGCGGACGGCAGCGGGATCCGCGGACCCGGGACCGGTGTGGCGGCGTGCTGCGCTTGTGACCGGCGTTCGTATTCTCCGGCGAACTCGGTGACCGGCACCAGACTTCTCCCGGTGGCACCGGGACCGAACTAGCCTCGGCAGTGCTGGAGCGAGCGGGGTGAAGGAGCGCAGCGGAGTTGTCGAATCTGCGGGCAATGGTGGGGGCGATCGCCCTCGGTGGTTCCCTGGTGGCCGGGCAGGTGCCGGCGTTCGCGGCGCCGGAGGATTCCGGGGGCGCGGCGCCGTCGGAGCTGCAGCAGTGGGTGGACGACGTGATACCGGCGCCGGAGGTGCCGCCGGCGGCGCCGGTCCCCGGCAAGGAGCTGGCCCCCGAACTCGCGGCACTGTGGCAGTCGGTGACCGCCTCACCCACCGGGGATCCGATGTTCGATGCCTGGCCGGCGGATCTCGCGGCACGCGTTCCGGGAGAGATCATCGAATGGCGTGATGTCACCGCGACGGCGGCACCGTTGGTCGTCGTGCCGATCCGGCAGGCGCTGCTACTGAAATTCCGGAGCACCGATTCTTCCGGCGAGCCGTCCTACGGCACCGCGACGCTGATCGTTCCGGCCGCCGAATGGACCGGCGCGGGGGAACGCCCGGTGGTGGTGAATGCCCTGCCGATCAATTCGCTCGGCCGCAGCTGCACCCCCAGCTATGCGATGGCGCACGGCCTGCACGAGAAGTTCAGCACCGGCGACCTGTTCCCGCCGACCACCGCATGGGCCGTGAATCGTGGGTACGCGGTCCTCGTTCCCGATCACGAGGGCCCGTGGATGGCCTACGGGGAGCCCGTGGTCGCCGGGCATGCGGTGCTGGATGCGGTCCGGGCGGTCCGCAACCGGCTGCCCGCGGAGTTCGGCGACAGCCCGTTCGCGATCGCCGGCTATTCCGGCGGCGCCATCGCCTCCTACGGCGCCGCCATGCTGCTCGGCGAATACGCCCCGGAGCTGGCCGATGTCGTGGTCGGCACGTCGATGGGCGGCCTGATCACCGACTTCCGTGCGATCGCGCACCGGTTCAACGGCGGTCCCGCGTCCGGCATCCTGATGGCCGCCGGACTGGCCATCGCCCGCGAGCACCCGGAGCTGCTGGATCATCTCAACCACCTGGCACAGTGGGTGGCGACCTCGCCGATCAAGAATTTCTGCGGTGACAGCAACGGGCCGCTCGGCCTGCTGGGCCTGCCCGTCGATGTCGGCGTCGACATGGCGGATCCGCTGCGTTCCGAGGTCATCGGCCGGTACTTCGACCACGCCGATCTGACCGACCGGACCGCCGTCGCACCGATGTACATCTACCACGGGTTCCTCGATTTCGGTGTGCCGATCGAGCAGAGTCGGGAGCTGTTCCGGCAGCAGTGTGAGCGCGGCGTGACCGCCGCCTACAACGCCCTGCCCGGCGAGCACATCATCGGCCTGTTCGGCGGCTGGCCCGGATCGATGCAGTGGCTCGACGAGCGGCTGTCCGGGCTGCCCGCACCGGAGAACTGCGACAGCGCACCACCGTCCGGATCCGCGAACTGACCTCACACCGGGCAAACACGCCGCTTGGTGGACTGGTGCCGGGTCGCTAACCTGCGGCCCGCAACCGAGGAAAGGTCTGCCGACCATGACACTGTCGCGAACAATCACCCGCCCCGCCCTGATCGCGGGGGTGGTCGCCCTGGCTGCCGTGGGTACGACCGGCGCCGCCGTCGCCGCACCGGGTGTTGCCGTACCCGCCGAACATCCGCTGCCGGACACTGCGTGTTCGATCGAACTCTTCGAGGGCGTTGCCGACGGGCCGATCCCGGCCCTGGCCCTGGGCGACGGCACCGCCGGACACCCGATGCAGCAGGCACACCCCGCTCTCCCGCTCCCCGAGGCACCGGAGCGGCAGCGCATCATCCTCGAACATCGGACCGATGATCCCCGGCACCGCGAACTCGGTCTCGAACCGGGTGGCGAGCATGCGCAGACGCGGATAGTCGTCGTCGAGAACTGCGGCGATCGCTGACCCGGTTTCCGCCTGCCGGGTGTTCCGGCCGCGTCGAGCCGTTCGGTTGCGCGGCCGGAACGCGGGTGTGGTTCCGGCCGGCCCGGTATCCGACCGGGCCGACTGCCCGACCGGCATCAATCCCCGATGTCCCGGTTCCCGGGCAGGACCACGGTGACCGACAGCCCACCGGTGGGTAGTGCCCGGGCGTGCACGCTCCCTCCGTGCGCATGCGCCACCGATCGCACGATGGACAGGCCGAGCCCGGCGCCGCGCCGGGCGGCGGGTCCGTCAGCGCGGCGGGTCGTGCCGTTCAGCCGCCGGAAGGGTTCGAACAGGCCGTCGAT
The DNA here is from genome assembly GCF_056627695.1 of Nocardia sp. KT25-26. Classification (NCBI taxonomy): domain Bacteria; kingdom Bacillati; phylum Actinomycetota; class Actinomycetes; order Mycobacteriales; family Nocardiaceae; genus Nocardia; species Nocardia sp. KT25-26. The sequence continues at coordinate 3,529,944 of NZ_CM152813.1, forward strand.
TTCGAATGCCGGGATCACCGGGCCGGTATTGCGAACGGTCAGTTCGGTGCGGCCGTCGGCGGTGCTGCACTGGATCGAGACGCCGCCGTCCGGCACGTTGTACCGCACCGCATTGTCGACGAGGTTGTCCACCAGGCGTTCCAGCAGCACCGGATCACCGAGCACGGGTGCGGGCGACAGGTCGCACTCCATGGTCACCCCGGCTGCCGCCGCCTCGTCGGCGACGGTTGCGGCCACGTGCCGGGCGATTTCGGCGAGGTCGGTGGCGCGGTGTTCGGTGAGCTGCTGTTCGCTCGACGCGAGCAGCAGCAGACCCTCGATCAGCCGTTCGTGGCGGCCGTTCACCTCCAGCAGGGTCGCGCCGAGCTGCCGCAGGGATTCGGATGTGTCCGGCCGGTCCAGGGCCACCTCGAGCAGGGTGCGGTTGATCGCCAGGGGCGTGCGCAGCTCGTGCGAGGCGTTCGCGACGAACCGGCGTTGCCCGTCGAATGCCCGGTCCAGGCGTTCCAGCATCGCGTCGAAGGTGTCGGCGAGGTGCTTGATCTCGTCGGGCGGACCGGCCAGGCCGATACGTTCGTGCAGGCTGCGGTCGGCGACCCGGCGGGCGGTGGCGGTCACCCGTTGCAGGGGCTGCAACACCCGGCCCGCCAGCAGCCAGCCGAGTCCGGCGGCGACCACCCCGACCACCACGAGGGCCAGCAGGGACCAGCCCAGCAAGGCTTGCAGGGTTTCGTCGCGGTCCTGTTCGACCCGGATGGTGATCGCCTCGGCGAGCCCTTCCGGGGGCAGCATGGGGCCGGTCGGCGCCGGGATACCGCGGGTCACGGCCATGGCCGGTCGCCCCGCCAGCCACTGTTCCAGCGCGACGTACATCAGGACGATCAGTACCGCACCGGCCGCGAAGAACGACCCCGCGTACAGCAGGGTCAGCCGCAGCCGGATCGTCGGGCGGGGCCAGGTCATCGGATCCGGTAGCCGGCGCCCGGCTCGGTCTCGATCAGGCCGGGTTCCCCCAGTTTCCGGCGCAGCATCATGATCGTGTAGCGCACCACCCCGGTGAACGGATCGATGTTCTCGTCCCAGGCTTTTTCCAGCAGATGTTCGGCCGACACCACTCCCCCGTCCGCCCACAGCAGTTCCCACAGAACGGCGAATTCCTTGCGGGACAGCGCTATCGGGCGTTCGTCGCGGGTCACCACACACCGGTGCGCATCCAGCCGCACCCCGCGGCGTTCCAGCACCGGCGGCGGCGCCGGCCGCGCCCGCCGGCCCAGCGCCTGCACCCGCGCGACCAGTTCGGCGAAGGCGAACGGCTTGGTCAGGTAGTCGTCGGCACCCAGACCCAGACCCGATACCCGTTCCGGTACGCCGCTCGCCGCGGTCAGCATCAGGACGCGGGCCGCACAGCCGTGCCCGGTCATCCATCGGCACACATCATCCCCGTCGGTGCCCGGAATGTCCCGGTCGAGCACCACCACGTCGTAGTCGTGCACGGGTACCCGCTCCAGGGCCGCATCGCCGTCATAGACCACATCGACCGCCATCGCATGCCGCCGCAGCCCGGCACCGACCGCATCGGCCAGCACCATCTCGTCCTCGACCACCAAGACTCGCACCGGCACATCGTGCCGCCGGCCCCTGTTGGTTTCCTGTGAGGATCCCACGCCGACGCTGTGATCATCGGCCCCTCCTGCGGGCCGTTGCCGATCCATCCGCCACCGGGAGCCGTCGTGACCGGCGGCCGAGGCCGGTGGCGACCGGTTGTCGATGTCGACCGGCTGATCACGTCGCCGGGCTGGTGGCTGTGGTCGGTGCCCAGGCGAGCGACCGCCCGGCCGTGGAACCCGGTGGCCCGAGTGCGTGGCGCGGCCACCGCCGCCGAGGTCGTCGCTGAGATGCGAGGTCGATCCGGCCGTGGCGGCAGCCGTCACCCGCCGACCACATGGCCCGACACGCGCGGACGACATTCCGCCGGACGTCATCTGCCTCAAACACCCCGGATGTCGCGGCGATCGAAGACGGGTGCCGCGGCGAGCAGCACCACGACGCCCGCGACGGGCAGCCACAGATAGGCCGCCGGTAGTCCGGCGCCCAGGGGTCCACCTTCCAGTGCCTGGTAGAACGGTGACAACGGCCCCCACCGGTGTACCGCGTCGACCAGTTTGCTCGCCACGTACAGCACGTAGGTGCCGACCGCGACCACCGAGGCGACGGCCAGGGCGAGCACTCGGCGGCCGGTGGCCGCGCCGACGGCCAACGCGAGCCAGCCGAACTCGATTCCCAGCAGCACCATGGCCAACGCCCCGGTCCCGGCGGCGCTCACCGCAACGCCGACCCCGAACACCGCCGAGAACACCACCACCGCCCCGAACAGGACGGCGCCGAGACAGGAGACGACCGTGGCGAGCACCGCGGCATGGGACACGATCAGCCGCACCGGCGTCACCCTGGTCACCAACAGCACTTCGAGGTTGCCGTTCTCCTCGTCACCGGCGATCGCCCGGGCACCGCGGCCGATCGCGAAGACCAGGAACAGGATCGGCAGCAGCATGCTGAACAGTTCGGCGTTGAGGAATCCGGTACCGGTGCCGAACTCGTCGAGCTCGAACAGTTTGCGCAGCGGTTCCGGGTAGCTTTCCAGGAATTCCCGCAGGCCGGACATGTTCGATATCGACGGCCACAGTGCGCATTCCAGCAGTACCAGCGCGACCAGGCCCACGCTCCAGCCGATCAGTGCCCGGCGCTGGTCCCGCAGCGACTTCGTATACACGGTGCGCAGCATCATCCCGGTGGTTCCTGTCCGTAGTAGCCGAGGAAGATCTCCTCGAGATCCGGTTCCCGGCTGACGATGTCGACCACGTCATAGGGCGCCAGCGCCTTCAGCAGTCCGGCCGTCGATCCGGCGATTTCGACCTGCACCCGGTGTTCGTTGCACAGCACCTGCCGCACCCCCGGCAGCCGCCGGAGTTCGCCCGGATCCGGTGGTGTGGCCGCGAATTGCAGATCGATGCGCCGCACGGCCCGGCGGGTGAGCTCGGCGATCGGCCGGACCTCGATCAGCCGGCCGTTGCGCAGCATCCCGACGGTGTCGGCGACCGCCTCCACCTCCGAGAGCACATGCGAGGACAGGAAGACTGTGCGGCCGCCGGCCCGGACTTCGCGGACCATGGTGAGGAACTCCCGCTGCACCAGCGGATCGAGACCGGTGGTGGGCTCGTCGAGCACCAGGACGTCGGGCTCGCCCATGAACGCCTGCACGAGGCCGACCTTCTGCCGGTTGCCGTGCGACAACGCGCCGATTCGTGCGGTCGGGTCCAGTTCCAGCCGCTCGATCAGGGTTCGCTGCACCGCCGGATCCACCCGGCCCCGCAATGCCGCCAGGTAGTCGAGGTACTGCTGTCCGGTCAGGTCCGGGTAGGCGACGAACTGCCCCGGCAGATACCCGACCCGACATTGGGCGTCTTCGCGCTGCTGTACGGTGTCGGCCCCGCCGACCCGCGCCGCACCCCGCGTCGGACGCATCAGCCCCACCAGGATGCGGATGGTGGTGGTCTTACCCGCCCCGTTCGGCCCGACGTACCCGAACACGACTCCCCCCGGCACCTCGAGGGAGACGTCGGTGAGCGCCGCCGTGGTTCCGTAGCTCTTGGTCAGCCTGTCCAACGCGATCATCGGCGTCCTCCGAGGGTTCGGCGCCGCCGGCCGGGCGGCGGCGCCCGCGGAAAGGTCCGCGCCGACGGCAGGACCACCCGGGATCGTGCCGTCGGCGTCCTCGATGATTCCTGCGGACAGCCGGCCACTCCCAGGGCACATCAGCCCCCACTGCACGGGCATAGGTCCTCGATGACAGCCCCGTCCGGACCGCTCGCTCCGAGGCGGATCGCGCACCCCGGCTGTGCCGTTTCGCCGCGATGCACAGTGATCTGTGGACCCGGTTCCCGGATGCGGGGTGAACGGTCCGGTATGGGCCACACCGTGGACCGGCGGTGATCGCACCGGCCTGCAGTGCCGGCCCCGCCGGGCGAACGGCCGCCGCCACGTACTCGACGGCGGACGATCGTGCCCTTCGGTCAGCGGCCGACTGGTTCGCGCTGCGTAGCACCTGCTCCGGTCGGGGTGTGGTCCGGCCGCGGCCGGTCGGCTCGTTGCGTCGGCACGCCGACCGCACGGCCCACCCGGTCAGAGTCGTGGCAGGGCGAATTCGGCCGCGGCAGCGGCATCCTTCTGGTAATTCGTATGCACGTTCCAATTACTGCCGTCCGGATCGCAGACCGGGTCGTTGTCATGGCAGACGTCGAACGTCCGGTCGGCGTACGGGCCGGTCACGCTCTTGCCGAGTTCTCGGATCGGGTTGCCGAACAGCAGGATGGCATTGATGCGCGGTTCGAGTTCGTCCGGCAGGGTGGCGACGATCGGACCGCCGACCTTCGCACCCTCGCTGCTGATGCCGATCGAGTTGTCGACGACGTTGGCGCCCTGCGAGTAGCCCACCAGGACGATGCTCTGCTCCGGGCATTCGGCGGCCTGGGCGATCACGTGCTCGACCATGTCCTGGTTGCCCTTCTTGATCGACCTGGGCTGGTTCGTGCTCGCCGGATACTGCACCCGGTATGCATCGACACTGCCGGAGTAGCCGTCCCGGATCGCCCGGTACACCGGATTGCCCACCACGATGCCGAGCTTGTATTTGCTGAACCAGCCGCCCGGTTCGTTGGTGCCGCGTGCCGCGACGATATGGACGTCGGCGCAACCGGCCGCGTCCGCGACGCCGGCGCCCACGGTCACCGCGACACCGGTCGGCGCCACCACCGCCAGTGCGGCGAACAGCACCGTCGCGGCCCGTGCCCGTACTCCTCGAATCCCAGCCACCTGTGTACTCCTCTCGGATCTCGGCATCCCGATCGGGAAACCCGGGCGAACTGTAGAAGCCGCCCGGTGGCGCCGAGCGGTCCCGCAGGCCGGTCTTGGGACAATTCACGCAGGTCGGAGCGGTCTCCCCGCGCAGTTCACATCCGATCCGGCACCGCCGAAGCCCGCCGGGCAGTCGCCGCGGGCCCCGGTCAGGAGACCAGTTCGATGGCCGCGCGGGGTGCGGACAGTGACAATGCGGTGGGGAAGGTCATCCGGACCAGCCGGTGCGGGGCGGCCGTCTCGAAGTGGGCGAGGAACGGCGGCAGCAGGCCGCCGATCACCTTGTCCAGCAACGAGTTGACCTGGCTGAAGCTGGGCCGCATCCGGACCTGCCGGCAGTCGTACACCCCGGCCGGCGCCTCGACGGCCACCCGCTGCTCGACCCGCACCGACAGCGGCCAGTGCACCGAGAACGCCAGCCACGCGTCCACTTGGGCGGTCTGCCCCTCGGCGAAGTCCAGGCCGCGCAGCAGGGTGAGACCGGCGGCGATCGGCATCATCGCGCTCGGGAACGGGGCCGGTCCGAGACCCGGCTGCAGGTGCACGGTCCCGGCGAAGTTCGCTTCCTCCCGGGAGACCACCTGACTCCCCGATCGGGTTTCGGCCCGATACCTTTCGGCCACCAGGCAGCCGCCGCCGCGGCCGAACTGCTGGTCGATCGTCATGGTCAGCTCCGGGGTGCCCGGCCGTCCGGGACGCAGCCGGGCGTCGGTGAAGGTGCGATAGGCACCGTGTTCCCGGGCCACCAGATGGGTCAGTTCGACGCCGTCGGCCCGATCGACCGAGCCCACCCGATACATCGACTTCTCCCCGTCCGGGATGCCGGGGTCACGAAACGGAGTGAGCATCGACTCTCCTGGGGCCGGAGGGTGTTTCGGCCGATAGTCCGGCGATGGCATGCAGCTGCGACCGGATCGCGGTCAGATACCGGTCGATGGATTCGTGCGCGACGGCGGTACCGGGGTAGATCGCGCTCATCCGGGTGCCCGACGGCAGCCGGTTGACCCACATGAGGCATTCCTCCGAGGCTGCCCGATTGGCGTAGACACCGGCGGTGATGCGGTCGAAGAATTCGTGTCCGGCGAAGTCGCGGGCGTCGACGAAGGAGATCATCGGGGTCACCCAGCCCGGTCCGGCATGGATCGGCGAATCGGGCGGCAGCAGTTCCAGCACCCGGTGCAGCGAGGTGGGCGCCAGCATCAGCCCGGCTTCGTAGGCGCGCTGGGCCATCGCGATCGCGCGCCGGGCGGGCGTCGTCGGGCCGAGCGGGAACGCGACCGGGACCAGCGTGACGTACCAGCCGACCGAGGCGTTCTGTGCGGCGTTCATCCTGGTGCTGACCGGGGTCATGCCGAAGTAGTAGTCCGATCCGGTGAGATCGCGTTCGGCCAGCGCGGCGGCCGCGAATACGCCGCCGACGAAATCGGCACCGGCCGCCCGGCAGGCCCGTTCGAACGCTTCGCCTTCGGCAGCGTCGAGCAGTTCGATGTCCCGGTGGGCGCTGCGGTGATAGCCGTCGGCGGGCGCCCCCAGGTCCAGAGGGAAGGTGGGCAGCCGGTCGTCGTTGCCGGCGATCAGCGCCAGCCAGCGCTTCACGCCAGGGGCGGCGAGGGTAAGCGAGTCCGCGTGCGCGCGTTCGGCGGCGCAGTAGTCCAGATAGCTGGCGGCGGGCTCCAGCGGCGGGGTGTCCGCCCACATCTCACCGGCGTACAGCTGGGCGAAATCGGCGGCCGCGAGGTACTGCCCGAGGCCGTCGCAGTGCAGATGGTCCACGGCGAGGTAGACGGTGGTGGACTCGCCGTGCTCGATGGCGCCGAAGGTGAAGCAGTCCCACTCGAACGGGCCCGGCGTGGTCTTCTCCACGTGGTTCCGGATGGCCGGGGCGTCCAGCTCCCCGTGTTCGGTGGCCACGAATTCGACGTCCTCGGCGGGCACCAGGTGCCGGCGCACCACCCCGTCGTCGATGTCGAACCAGGTGCGGAAGGTGTCGTGCCGCAGCAGGAAGGCGTTCACGATCCGGTTCATCACCGCCCGATCCAGCTCCGGCGCCGGGATCTCGGCCGTCACCAGCAGCAGCCCCGAGAAGCGGAAGTCCGCACCCGCATGCCGGTGCGCCTGCTGCAGATACTTCTCCTGCTGCAACGACGGCCGCACCGGATGTACCGGCGCCCGCGCCGCGCGCGCAACGGACTCGGGGGACGCGGTCCAGGTCACCAGGCGGCCCGGAGCGGGCGCCCAGTCGTCGATCAGTCCGAAATCCACCACGGTGGTTACTCCGTTCCCCGGGCGCCCACTGTGACACCTTCAGTTGCCCGGTCGTCGGTGTGTCCGGCATCGGACGCCGCGGCGGGTGGAGTCGCGGTGGCCCCGCCGCCGTTCGGGTCGTGTGCCAGGATCAGCTCGGCTACCTTCGGCCCGGCCTGCTCCAGGCTGAACGACCGCCCCATCTGCAGCGACATCAGATCGATACCCAGGGTCTTGGTGACCCGGGCACCGAGCTCCACCGCCATCAGCGAATCGAGGCCCAGTTCCGGCACCGGGATGGTCATGTCGATCGACTCCACCGGCACGCCCATCACCACCGCGAGTTCCTCGGCCATCCGCCGGGCGATGTAGGTACCGCGTTTCGATTCGTCCATCGCGACGAGTTCGTCCCGCAGCCGGGCGAGTTCGGAGGTGTCCTTCGCCGAGGCCCGGGCCAGTTCCATGGTCCGGCCGGTCCGGGTCAGCTGGGGGAAGGTGCCGGTGAGCTTGGCCCAGTCGGTCGGGATGATGGCCGCCCGGGCGACATCGAGTCGCAGCGTCTGTTCCAGATAGGCGGTGGCGTCGGCCATGTCGATCGCCCCGAATCCGACGAGATCCAGGTACTTCTCCGCGGTTTCGTCGGCGGCCATCCCGCCGGTGACTCCGGACAGGTGCCCCCAGCCGATGCACAGGGCCCGTTCCCCGGCCCGCGACCACTGCTCGGCCAGTGCCTCCACCGCGATGTTCGCGGCGCAGTAGTTGTACTGGCCGTAGATGCCGTACATCGATCCGCCCGAGGAGCAGAGTACGAACATGTCCAAGGTGATTCCGGCGGCGGCGACGGCATCGTGCACCACCTGTGCACCGTGCACCTTCGGCCGGTACACCCGGTCGAGTTGTTCGTATTCCATTTCGGCGATGCGGTTGTCGGCCACCGCACCGGCGGTATGGAACACCCCGCGCAGCGGGTGTTCCGGGGTGTGGTTGCGCTCGACCACTCCGGCGACGGCGGCGGCATCGGTGACATCGGCCAGTTCCTGCACGACCTCGACTCCCAGCGCAGCCCAGGCCTCGAGCTGGCGTCGGGCCGCATCGGTGGTTGCTCCGCTGCGGCCGAGCAAGACCAGCCGGCGGGCACCACGCAGCGTCAGCCAGCGCCCCACGGCCAGCCCGAAACCGCCGAAGCCACCGGTGATCAGATAGGTGCCCTCCGTTTCGATCGCCACGTTCGGCAGGGTCGGCCGCACCGCCGGTGCCGGTGCGTCGAGCCGCAGCGCGATTCGGGCGGCCCGCGAGGAGCGCAGGGTCTCCTCGAAGGCGTCGGCGACCTGGTCGGTTTCGAAGGTGTGGTAGGCCAGCGGCGTATAGGTGCCGCTGGTGACCTTGTCGTAGACGCGCCGGGTGAGGTCCGCCAGCCGGTCCGGGTCGACGGCGACGAGGCGGTCCAGATCCATCGAGTAGTAGGCCAGGTTCTTGTCGAAATTGCTCAGCTCCAGCAGGCCACCGGTGTAGATATCGGCCTTGCCGACCTCGACGATGCGGCCGAATTCCGCGGCCGCATGGAAGTTCTGGCGCAGGATCTCACCCGGCGCACTGGAGACGATGACGTCGACGCCCTTACCGCCGGTGAACTCGAGGACGTCGTCGACGAAATCGAGCGAGCGCGAGTGCACCGCGAGATCGGCGCCCAGCGCACGCACGAGGTCGCGGCGTTCCGGGGTGCTCGCAGTGCCGATGATCCGCGCGCCGCGGGCCTTCGCCACCTGAATGGCGGCGGACCCCACCCCGCCCGCGGCGCCGTGGATCAGCACGGTCTCGCCCGGTTCCAGCCGGGCCAGGTCCAGCAATGCGTACTCGGCGGTGCCGAAGGCGATCGTGGAGGTACAGTGGCCGGGATCGGTATCGGGCGGCACGACGACCACCAGGCTCCGGTCGACCAGCGCGAACCGCCGCATCATTCCCTTGGCCGCCACCGCGACCAGATCACCCGGCCGCACATCGGTGACCTCGGGCCCGACCCGGACCACGGTGCCGACGCCTTCCATGCCGGGCGTCGTGCCGAAGTAGGTGGGCGCCAGTTCCCGTTCGGTGAGCAGGCCGATGATCTTCAGCGGATCCTTGTAGTTGAGCCCGATCACCTGCATCCGCACCTCGACCTGCCCCGGCCCGGGTTCGGGCCGTTCGCATTCGCGCCAGCCCAGCTGGGACACCACTCGGGTGCGTGGCACATCCAGGGCGAAGTTGGTTTCCGGATCGCGCAGCGGCTCGGCGATATCGAGCCGCTCGAGGCGTTCGGGCAGCGGTTTGGTGATTGCCGGCGCCCACCGCTTTCCGTCGCGCAGCACCACCTCGTCGCAGTTGTCGCCGGTGAAAGCGCCCGGAACGGCGAGTTCGGCCACGATCTGCTCGATCGGGGTGGCGGGCACGGTGTCGACGAGCCGCCACCGCAGCGGCGTCTGCTCGTTGAGCAGTACCCGGCGGGCTCCGGCCAGGGCCGCCTGCCGGGGATCGGCGGCGTTGCCGGTTCCGGGCAGCGTGCAGGCCTGTTCGGTGAGGATCGTGCCGTACACCGAACCGTCGCCGAAGACCGACTGCGGCGATTCCCCCTCGACCGGCGGGTTCGCGAATTCGGCCACGGTCACGGCGATCCGTTTCAGGGTCCACAGGAACGCCATATCGTCGGTGACCTCACCGATCACCACGCACACGTGCAGCCGTGCCCCCTCGACGGGTGCCATGGCCTGCAGCCGCTGGGTCAGCGTCCGTTCCAGATCGGGGTCGGCCGGTGCGGCGATGTAGACCTGTGCCGCCGGGAGCACCGCGGACAGGGCGATCGGCCGGGCGGTGTCGCCGAGCTGGATCAGCAACGTCGACACCGCGTCCGCCGGGTGGGCCGCCGGGTCGACCGGATCACGCTCGGTCATGGTTTCGGTGTAGTAGAAGTCGGCCATCCGGTGCAGCGGGTCGTCGCCCGGCCGGAGGGCGCCGATCTGCAGGCCGCCGAGCCGGACGACGAGGTTTCCGTCGGAATCGAGGAAATCCACATCCGCACGCAACCGCGATTCGGGGGCGCGGCGGGCGACCACGGTGATCTCGGCGGGCAGTTCGCCGACGATGCGCATCGCATCCACCCCGACCGGAACCATGACGCCTTCATTGATCCGCTCGTCGGCGAACAGCATCGCCGCGCACTGCATACCGGCGTCCACCACGGCCGGATGCGCCAGATGCCCGGATTCGGCCGCGATACTGCCGTCGACGGTGGCGACCACGACATCGCGGCCGACCCGCACCGAGGTCACGCGCTGGAAGGTGGGGCCGTACTGCAGGCCGGCCGCGGTCAGGCCGGAGTAGAACATCGCCGGGTCGATGTCCACCCCCACATCGATGGCGGGGACCGGCACGGCGGTCGGCCGATGACTGCCGGTGAGTGTGCGGCCGGTAGCGTGCACCGTCCATGCCGTGCCCGTGGCGCTGCGGGACCGGATGGTGAACCGGCCGCTCGCTTCCTCGATGTTCATCGCGACCAGCGGCACATCCGGCGCACCCATGATCAGCGGTGCCACGAACCGTACCTGTTCCAGGGCGACCTGGCGGACACCGATCCGGTCGGCGGTCGCCGAGAGCGCGGCATCCAGGTAGGCGGCGCCGGGCATGATCTTGATGCCGTTGACCACATGGTCGGCCAGCCAGGGCAGCAGTTCCGTACCGACCTGCAGCAGCCACTGCTGCCGCCCTTCCAGATCCGGGTCACCCAGCATCGGCGACGTTCCCGGGGTGCCGAGGCGTGCCTGCTCGAACAGTGGCAGCGGTGCGTGCAGCCGGGTGCGCTGCCAGGGGTAGCGCGGCAACGGCAGATGCGGGGTCGCCGGGCGATCTCCCGGGAAGAGCGACTCGAGGTCGAGCACACCGGCGGCGTGCAGGCCGATGAGCGTATGCCGCAGGCTGTCGGCGTCCGCCTGGTCACGGTTCAGGGTGGGCACCGTGGTGCCGTTGACTTCGGTGTCCACGAGGGCCTCCCGGATATTGCCGGAGAGCACCGGATGCGGCCCCACCTCGAGGAAGACCCGGTGCCCGGCGCCGAGCAGCGCCGTGACCGCGGTATGGAACTGCACCGGCTGCCGCACATTCGACCACCAGTAGCCGGCGTCCCAGTCCCCGTCGGTGACCGGTGCGCCGGTGACGGTGGAATACAGCGGGACAGCGGGCGGCCGGGGCGCCAGTTCGGCGAGCGCGGCACGCAGCTCGGCTTCGATGGGCGCCATCAACCTGCTGTGGTACGGCACCTCGACGCGCAGGCGGCGCGCGAAAACCCCTTGTTCGGTGAGCTCTTCGGCGATTTCGTCGAGCCGCTCGATGTCCCCCGCGAGGGTCAGGGAGGTGGCGCTGTTGATCGCTGCGATATCGACCCGGGTATCGTCGCCGATCAGTTCGCTCGCGGCCGCGCGGCTCAGGCTCGCGGCGAGCATGCCACCGGTGCCCGCGGTGGTGGCCTGCAGCCGGGAGCGGTGGTAGGCGACCCGGACCGCCTCGCGCAGGGTCAGCATGCCGCTGGCGTAGGCCGCGGTCACCTCACCGACGCTGTGACCGACGATCGCCGCCGGGATGATGCCCTGCTCGGCCAGTTCCGCCACCAGCGCGGCCTGTACCAGGAAGTTCGCCGGCTGGGCGACCTCGGTACGGGTCACCCGGGTGTCGGCCTCCGGCCGATGCAGTTCCTCGATGATCGACCAGCCGGCGATCTCGGCGAATTCGGCGTCGATCTCGGCTGCCGAGGCCGCGAACGCACCGTCGGCGTCCAGCAGCTCGCGGCCCATCCGCCAGTGCTGCGGCCCCATTCCGGAGAAGACGAACACCGGTTCGCCGACTGCCGATACCACGGTGCGGGTGGCCTCGCGGCCCTCTCCGGCCGCATACTTGCGCAGCTCGTCGGCCAGTGCGGCCGGGCTGCCGCCGAGCAGGAACCCGGTGCGATGCGAATGCTGGGCGCGCCGGACCCAGGCGGCCTCGGCGAGCCGTTCCGGGTCGGCCCCGGTATCGATGAGATCGGCGTAGCGGCCCGCCAGCGCCCGGACCGCCGCGGTACCCCGGCCGGAGACCGGCAGGATGCCCAGATGCCGGGGCGTTTCGGCGGACGCCGGGACCGGTCCGCGGTATTCGGCCAGGATGGCGTGCGCGTTGGTGCCGCCGTAGCCGAATCCGTTCACCGCCACCGTCATCGGTGGTGCCTCGGCGGGCAACGGTTCGGCGTCGACCTGGACGTGCAGGCCCAGCTCCTCGAACGGGATATCCGGGTTCGGCTTGTCCAGCCAGCCCTGCGGCGGCAGTGTGCGGTTCTTGATGGCCAGCGCAGCCTTGATCACGCTGGCCACGCCGGCGGCGGCCTCGGTGTGGCCGATGGTGGCCTTCACCGAACCCACTCCGACCGAGTCGCTCCGGCCGGTGTTCGCCCCGAACACGTGCCCGAGCGCCCGCAACTCCACCGGGTCGCCGACCAGCGTGCCGGTGCCGTGCGCCTCGAGGTAGGTGATCTGGTCGGCGGCCAGTCCCGACCGGCGGCACACCTCCCGCGCCAGGGATTCCTGCGAGTCGACATTGGGCACGGTGATCGCGGTGGTGCGGCCGTCCTGATTCGCGCCGGTCGCCTTGACCACCGCGTAGATCCGGTCGCCGTCACGGACGGCGTCGTCGAGGCGTTTGAGCACCACCATGCCCGCGCCCTCGCCGCGGCCGTAGCCGTCGGCCGCGGCGTCGAAGGATTTGCACCGGCCGTCGGTGGCCAGGAACCCGCCCTTGCACATCAGCACGAAGGTTTCCGGCTGCAGCATCACATTGACCCCGCCCGCGACGGCCACCTCGCAGTCGCCGTTGTCCAGGGCCTGGCAGGCCAGATGGAACGCCACGAGCGACGACGAGCACGCGGTGTCCACGGTGATCGCCGGGCCCACCAGGTTCAGCGCATACGCGATCCGGTTGGACAGCATCGTGTACGACGCGCTGGCCGGAGTGTGCATATCAGTGTGGAACAGAGCGGGACCGACCACGCCGATCACCGACTGGTCCACCACGAAGCCGCCGACGTAGACGCCGACCTGCCGGCCGGACACCGCCCCCGCGACCCCGGCGTCGTCGAATGCCTCCCAGGTCACCTCGAGAATGAGCCGCTGCTGCGGATCCAGGACCGTGGCTTCCCGGCGGGAGATTCCGAAGAAGTCGGGGTCGAATTCCCACGGGTCACCGGTCATGAACGCACCTCGTTTGGTGTACGCCCGGCCCGGGGTCCGCGGTTCGGGGTCGTAGTAGCGGCGGAAATCCCACCGGTCGCCGGGTATCTCCACCACTCCGTCACGCTTGTCGACGACGAAGTCCCAAAAAGATTCCGGTGAATCGATGCCGCCGGCGAAGCGGCAGCCGATTCCCACAATGGCGATATCCGACACGTATTCCTCCCGCGATGACACCGGGCCATGACAACTGGCCTTCGCCAACCTAGAACTCTCGGGTTCGGCCCGCAGGCCAACGGATCGTCACCCGGAAATGACTGTGTACTCAACGGAACAGCCGGGTGGTTCACTGTGATCGAGATGTATTCCCGGATATCGCCGGAAACGACGGAGAATGGCCCGACCCGATCCGGAATCGGCCGAAACTGACCGATCTCACTGCATTCCGGGTTCCGGGTGGTGGCCGAGCCCAATATTGCCGGCGCTGGGTCCGGGCACCGGGCCACCGGTTGTATCGTCCGACCGATTCGCCTTCCGATCCACCCCGTCCGGTGATTTCTGCTCCCGGATCGGCGCATTCGGCCCGGGCCCGGTCCGACACGGTCCGGCCGTACCGCGGAGGCGCCGGACGGTATTCGTACCCGGGACAGGAGGCAGCGGCATGGGAGCCGATTTCACCCGTTGGGCCGAGGTGGTGGTCACCCGCCGCTGGACGGTCCTCGTCGTCACCGTGACAGCGCTGCTGGCTCTCGGCGGCTACGGTCTCGGCCTCGGCGACCGGCTCGGCTCGGACGGCTGGCACGATCCGGGGTCGGAATCGGCGCAGGCGGCGCAGGTGCGCGATCGGGTGTTCGGCCGCGATCAGAGCTCCGATGTGCTGCTGGTGTTCCACGCACCGGCCGGCGGGACCGTCGACGATCCGGAGTTCGCCGAACCGATCGTTGCGGCACTGAACCGGCTGCCGGAACGTTTCCCGGACCGGATCGAGCGGATCAACGGCACCTACTGGCCGACCGATACCGGTGTCACCATGCCCGATGTCTTCGGCACACCCGATCGCGCGCACGCCTTCGCGTCGCTCGCGCTCCGGGGCGACGACAACACCACCCGGCTGCGCAACTATCACGCCGTGGCCGAACACCTCCGGATCCCGGGCGTCGATATGGAGGTGGCCGGCGCCGTTCCGGTCGGCACCGCGTTGACCGACACCATGGCCGAGGACCAGCTCCGGATGGAGTTGATCGCGATCCCCCTGGTCGCGGTGCTGCTGGTGATCTTCTTCGGTGGGATCGTGGCGGCCGGGCTGCCGCTGATCGTCGGGGGGCTCACCGTGGGTGCCGCATGGGGGGTGCTGCGCCTGCTCACCCTGGTCATGGACGTGAACTCGTTCACCTCACCGGTGGTGTCGATGGTCGGACTGGGCCTGGCCATCGATTACGGGCTGTTCGTGCTCAGCCGGTTCCGCGACGAGCTCGCGGACGGGCACGACCCCGCCGCCGCGGCGCGGCGCACCGTCGGCACCGCCGGGCGGACGGTGCTGTTCTCGGCCGTCGTCGTGGTGGTCGCCGCCGCCGGAATTCTCGTCTTCCCGCAGGGCTTCCTGCGTTCGTTCGCCCTGGGTGCGATCATCACCGTCACGATTGCCGCACTCACCTCGATCACGCTGCTGCCGGCCATGCTCGCGGTGCTCGGCCGCCGGGTGGATCTGCTCGCGGTGCCCTGGTTCCGGCGCCCGGCCCGCGACGACGACCGCAACGTCTGGGGCCGGATCGCAGGTGCCGTCATGCGGCGGCCCCGCACCGTCACGATCGCGGTGAGCCTGGGCCTGCTGCTGCTGATCGCGCCGCTGCAACATCTGGCGTTCGGATCCATCAACGAGAAGTTCCTGCCGGCGGAACATCCGGCGCGGCTGGCCCAGCAGCACTTCGACGAGCTGTTTCCGCTGCGCCGCATCGACCCGATCGACCTGGTGGTGATCACCTTCGACACCCGCAGCGCCGAAGCGCAGGTCGTCGAAACCGCCAACCGGGCACCGGGACTGGCCGCCCCCTTCCCCGATCTGCTGCACTGGCCGGGTCGCAGCGATGTCCTCACCACCCAGACCGTGCTCGCCGGCGACGCCGACCCCGAGGCCACCATCGACTATCTCCGGTCCATGCCGTTGCCGCCCGGTACGACGCTGCTGGTCGGCGGGCAGCCCGCCGTGGAGTCGGACAGCATCGACGCCCTGGTGCAGCGGCTCCCGCTGATGATCGGGTTCGTCTTCCTGTCCACCACCGTCCTGCTGGCCGTCACGTTCCGATCACTGGTGCTGCCGTTGCAGGCCGCGGCGCTCAACCTGCTCGGGCTCGGCGCCACCCTGGGCATCCTGACCTGGATCTTCATCGACGGTCACGGCGCCGAATTCCTCGGCTTCACGCCGCAACCCATCATGTCGCTGGTCCTGGTGGTGATCGTGGCGGTGATCTACGGCCTGTCCACCGACTACGAGGTGTTCCTGCTGTCCCGCATCGTCGAAGCCCGATCCCGGGGCGCCACGACCGAGGCGGCCGTCCGCACCGGGGTCGCGCAGACCGGCCGCATCATCACCACCGCCGCCCTGATCCTGTTACTGGTGGCCGGTTCCTTCGCCGCCTCCCAGCTGCTGATGATGAAATACATTGCGGTAGGCCTGGTCACGGCGCTGCTGATCGATGTCACCGTACTGCGTGCGCTGCTGGTCCCGGCCACCATCAGGATGCTCGGCGACCGGTCCTGGTGGTGGTTCCCGGCCCGGGATGCGCGCGGCGGCACCGGCGCAGCCACCGCCGGTCCGATGGCTCCGGAGCACCCCGCGGCCGACCGCGTCTGAGGCATCGGGGCCCGCCGCCGCGTGGCGCGGCATCGGCGTGCTCGTCCACGGCGCTTCCGCATCGCAGTCGCCTCCAGATGCCGGTGCCGTACCCGGCGTCGAGGCGGCACACGCAGCCCGCTGCGGCGGCGCGTTCGCGCCGAATCCGACATTCACCGCCGGTCCGGCAGCCGGTCACTGCTGCGTGGCAGCCGCACTTCGAAACGGCAGCCGGTGGCGCGGTTCTGCACGACGATATCGCCGTGGTGGGCCGCGACCAGGCCGGCCGCAATGGCCAGGCCCATACCGCTGCCCGCGGGCAGGCCGTCGCCGGCGATCGGCGAGCGGACCGAGGTGCCCCGGTAGGCGACATCGAAGATGTGCGGCAGGTCGGATTCGGCGATTCCGGGACCGGTGTCGTCCACCCGCACCCGGACCCGATCGGATTCCGCACCCGCGGAGATGGTGACCCGGCCGCCGGGCGGCGTGTGCGTGATCGCATTGCTCACCAGGTTGGTCAGGACCCGGCGGAGTTCCCGGTCGGCGCCGGCCACCACCACCGGGTCCGGCGGCTGTTCGGCCTGCAACTGCACCGCGGCGCGGGCCGCGGTAGCTTGCTGCGCGGCCAGCACCTCGTCGATCAGTTCGCGCAGATCGAGTGGTTCCGGTGCCAGCCGCAGTGCCCCGGCGGAGATCTTCGACATCTCGAACAGGTCGTCGACCATGGCGGCGAGGCGGCGGGTCTCACCGCCGATCTGCTCGGCGTACCGGGTGACATCGGCGGTGTCGGTGACCACCCCGTCGGCCAGCGCCTCCGACATGGCCCGGATCCCGGCCAGGGGTGTGCGCAGATCGTGACTGACCCAGGCGACCAGCTCCCGGCGGGACCGTTCGGCCGCCCGTTCCTGGTCGCGGATCTGTTTCTCCCACACGGTGCGTCGCGCCTGTTCCCGGCCGAGCAGCAGGGCGGCGGGCACCGTCACCGCGGCGACGACGGCCAGCACCACGGCGGTGCGCTGCAGTTCATCGGTGAACATCAGTCCGCTGACGCCGATGATCCCCGCGAGGGCGGAGATCGTCGGAATGAGTACCAGCACCGCCATGCTCACGGTCAGTGACCGGTTGCCCAGCGCCCACAGCAGCAGCGCGCCGAGCAGCACGACCGGTACCGAGCACGCCAGGGTGTAGCCGACGAGTTCGACGGTGTCCTCAGGCATCGGCGCCGCCCGCGGTCCGGCCCCAGGCATAGCCGCGGCCCCAGACCGTATCGATCCGATGGTGTGCGCCCAGCTTCGCGCGCAGCCGTTTCACATGAACCGTCACCGTCGACAGATCGCCGAAGTCCCACCCCCAGACCCGGGCCAGCAACTGCTGCCTGCTGAACACCTGGTCGGGGTGCCGCAGCAGGAAGACCAGCAGATCGTATTCGCGGGCGGTGAGGTCCACCGGCCGCCCGGCCACCGCCACCAGCTGGGCGGCGGTGTCGACCCGGACGGCGGCGTCGGTGAGCACCGCCGGGACACCTACCGGCCCCGGCCGGGCCCGGCGCAGTACCGAGGACACCCGCAGCGCCAGTTCGCGCGGACTGAACGGTTTCGTCACGTAGTCGTCGGCGCCGGCTTCGAGGCCGAGCACCCGATCGTCCTCCTCCCCCAGCGCGGTCAGCAGAATGATCGGCGTATCGGGTCGCGGCCCCGACCGGATGGCCCGGCACAACGCGATCCCGTCCGGCGGCGGCATCATCACATCGAGCACCGCCAGCTGTACCGTGCCGTCGGCAAGCGCATCGCGCGCCGCCGCCCCGTCGGCCGCCTCCAGCACCGTGCGACCGTCGCGTTCCAGATAGCGGCGGACCACATCGCGCACCACCGGACTGTCGTCGGCGATCAGGACGGTCGCGGCGGCCGAGCCGGTTGTCGGAGCGTTCATCGCCTCACCAGGTTCGTCGGGATCGGATGGCCGGCACCGATCGGATACGGTGGACCGAGCTCATCCGACCGAAAGTGTCGGACCCCCGAGTGATACTCGGATCATGGGTTATGCAGCCATACGGCAACATTCTCACAGGGGGCGGTCACCGGGCGCCCTTCCACCACGGCGCGGCCGTAGCAGCCGGTCCCTGTACGTCCACGGCTACCGCAGCGCATCACCGATACCGATCGTAGGATCCTTCGGGGCGTTGCTGGTGGGCATCCCGGTCGTCGTGCTGGCCGGCCTGGCCATCATAAGCATGGCCGCCCCCGAAGAACCGCCTGCTCCCGTCGTGGAGAATTCGACCGTCGCACCGGCACGACCTGCTGCTCCGCCACCGCCGTGCTACCCGTTCCAAGGCCCCTGCTGAACCCGCCACGGCGGGAACGGCCTCGACCAGCGGTCGTCCGACGAACCCGGAAGGGCACTCCAGCCCGCCGGACGACCACCGGCACAGCGCGTCTCCGCGCGCCGCCGAGCGGCGGCACGAGTTACGCTAGGCACCCGCCCGGCCGGAGGCCACAGTGAGCTGTCGAGTCTATGCTCACGCACAGTGGGTGATCGACTCGGCTGAGGTGAGTCCCCGCCCGACGAACCCGGCAGGTCCGTCCGTGGTCACCCCGGCCGTCTACGCTCCGTTGCGCCCGGAGCCGCCAGTACGATCGAGGTGTGACCGTCAGCTGGAGCAGCCCGCAGTCCGCGCCCATCTCCTGGGAAGAGTTCCTGGGCCTCGACGAGGAACTTCGTCGTGACATGGAGCTCGTCGACGGCTATCTGGTGCCCCGGGAGCAGCGCAGCCGTGGTCATCAGAAGATCGGGACCCGGCTGGCGAATGCGCTCGAACGCGCCGCGGTGGCGGAGATGCAGCAGGACGGCGGCGGTGCTTGCTACGAGACGAACACCGAGATCGATGTCCTGCTGTGGGAGGTTCCTCCCACAGCGCGCAAACCCGATGCGGTGCTGCACCGGTGCCTACCGGAATACCAGCAGCTGACGGCTGCGGATTGCCTGATCGTGGCGGAAGTGCTGTCGACCTGGTCGGCTCGCCGGGACCGGGTGCACAAAATGAGCGACTACGCAGACGCCGGGATCCCGCATTACTGGCTGGTGAATTTCGACAAGATCGGAGCCTTGACCGTCGAGCGGTATGCGCTCTCCGCCGCTACCGGGCCATATACCCACATCGGCACCCTCCACCGAGACATGGGGCCGGTGGCTGTTGACATATCGGACCCCTTCCCGATCGAATTGATGTGGCAGGAACTCGAGATCGCTCCACCGAGCTGATCATTCGATCGGGTCCTGCCGTTGAGGCGTGGGGTGTACGGAGTGATCCGCTGAAGGTGCGGAGACACGCGAGAGCGCCGTCTCCGCAGCGACATCCGTGATCGGCCGGGTGTGGCAGTGCTGGACCGGACGGCGAGACCTTCAATCGACATCGTGCGTCGGCGTGCGTCATGCCGGGGTGCCCGTTGTGTCGGCCCCACTCGGGACTTTCGGCTTCGGGCGGGCCATCCGCGGTGTCGCGGCGGTTGCGAGGCCCACCGCGCAGACCGCCGCGGCGACCAAGAATGGCACGACGGCGTGGTCATGGCTCCGGGTCAAGACGGCGCCGGCGACGGCAGCGGCGATAGTGGCACCGACCTGCCTGGTGGCGTTGAGGACGCCACCGACCGCGCCAGTGGTCTCGGGGTCGGCGTGTTCGACCGCGAAGGCGACCAGCGCGGGCAGGGTCCAGGAAACCCCGAGACCGGCGAGCAGCAGCCCGCAAGCGAGGACGACCGGCAGGTGATGGTCGACGATCGCAACCGCGACCAGGCACAGTCCGACGGGGAAGGCGATGAAACCCATGCGGATCGGTCGCAGTGGCCCGTGCGCAGCGACGATGCGCCCGGTGAGCAGGGGGTTCACGGCGACCAGCAACGTCATCGGCAGCAGCGTCACTCCGGCCCCTACTGCTGTGGTGTCGAGCAGCAGCGGCACGGAGAAGATCACGGTCGTCAGGGCGTAGTTGACCGCGGCACCCCAGCCGAACGCGGTCCACACCGCGCGATTACGACGCAGCGCAGGTGGAACCAACGGTGCCGGTGAGCTGCGATCCACCGTTGTGGTGCCGACGGCGAGGCCGACAGCGAGCAATCCGAAGACAGCCGCCAGGAGCCAGGAACGTTGACCGGCCTGCGTGATGGCAAGTGTTGCGGTGGCCAGCGTTGCCGCCAGCCCGATGTGCGGAAGCCCGGAGATCTCCCGCGCGTACCGCCTGGTGATGATCGGCGTGCGGCACAGCACCAGGACGACAACGGCCATGGGGGCGTTGATCAGGAAGACCGACCGCCAACCATCGGCCACGATGAGCCAGCCACCCAGCACAGGTCCGGCGGCCATCGCGACACCGCTGATCGCTGCCCATGCGCTGATCGCGCTACCCCGGCGCGCCGAGTCGGGATACAGGCCGGCGATCAGGCTCAGGGAGCTCGGGATGATGGTCGCAGCGAACAGCCCCAGCAGCGCCCGAAAGACCAGCAGCGCTGCGAGCGTGGGCGCGAGCGCGCAGCCCAGAGAGGCAGCGGCGAAGCCGATGACGCCGAGGATGAAGACCCGGTAGGCCCCGCAACGATCGGCCACGCTGCCGCCGAAGACCACAGCGGCCCCCAGCACCATCGTGTAGATGCTTGTCGCCCACCCCACCCCGGTGACATCGGTGTGGAGGGAAGACATGATGCTGGGCTCGGCAACAGCCAGCACGGTTGTGTCCAGCAGCACCATGAAGTAAGCCAGCGATATGCCCACGAGTTGAGGTGCTGGTCGACGCTCGGGAAGCTCGACCGAACGGGGTGAGAGGCCAGGCATGGATCTCCTCGATCATGAAACGGTTTCGTCGAGACCCGACACTCGGCTTTCCGCGGCCTCGATTCGACCGGTGAAACCGAATCGGCATTCGGAATATCCGAACACCCGCCTAGAGTGGTTCCGTGGACCTTGATCAGCTACGGACCGCGATCGCCCTGGTCCAGCATCGAACCGTCAACCGGACCGCAGCCGCGTTGAACCTGGCACCGTCGTCGGTTTCCGATCGAATTCGCCGACTCGAGGGCGACCTCGGGACTTCGTTGTTCACCCGCGATCGAAGCGGGATGCATCCCACCGCGGCCGCATGCACCTACCTGGCGTCTGCGGGCGAGGCGCTCGAGATCCTCGACACCGCGGCGGAGCGACTCCACGCTGCGCCCGGACTCACCGTGGGGGCACAAGCCTCGATCGCCGGTGAACTCCTTCCTGCGGTCTTGGATGACCTCCGACGAGCGCAGCCAGACCTCAACGTGCTGCTACGCTCCGATCCCGACCGAATCCGGCTCCTCGCCGCGCTCGACCACGGTGAGATCGACGTCGCTGTGCTCCTCGATGTCGGCCAACACGTCGGCGACCTCGGATTCGCCCGCCCCGCTGCAGCGATCGAGTACCTCGATGTGCGCGAGGTCCCTATGTCCGTCGTCGTGTCGCCGGACCATCCGTTGCTCGGCCACGCAGTCACGATGCAGGAGATCCAGCGAACAGGCCGCCTCATCGGCCGGGAATCACGCTGCTCCTTCTGGATGGCCACGAAGCGCTGGCTCGGACCCGACACAGACCTCACAGCCGTCGGCGGATTGGCCCAGATCCGCGAATGGGTCGCCACCGGCCGCGGAATCGCCCTGCTGCCCACGTTCACGATTCATGCCGACCTCTGCTCACGACGCCTCGCCCAGCTCGACGTGCGCCCGCCCCCACTGCAGCTGAGACTCATCTGGCGCGAGGACCACGAGGACGCGAATGCGCTGCGCCACCTGCTCTACGCCCTCACGCAGGCATGAATCCGGGGTCCGCGAGGCGGATAAGCACACCAAAGGCTCACGGGTGAACCTTCGAGGCCGTTGTCTGCTGCTGTCCGGTCCACACCGGCCAGTGTCTTCTTCAGATCGCATACTGCATCGACGCTCTGCACCGTGACTTCCCGAACAGCACCGAGCGCGGCCGCTTCGTCGGTCAGCCGGTCTCTTGCGGCAGCGCCGCAAGCCCGAACAGCACTGCCGATCATCGACGCGGATACCGAAGAGCAGCGGGCCGGCTGGAAAGCGCTTGCGACAACTGCCCTCGACAGTTTCACTGCCTGGCTGTCGGGGAGCCGGTCGGCACTGCAAACGGAACTTGCACAATTGTCCGAAGGATTGAACAGTGCCGCAGACGGACTGGAATCACAGGATTCGTATTCGGCGATAGCTACTTCCGGAATCCGGAATCACCGGGCAGATCGCGAACCTCGACCTGCCCGGCCTGCAGAAACACGACGTGCCCGCGGCCCGGCAGGCCGGCCTACCAGGATGCGGTTTCGCGTTCCGCGTCACGAAGCCGGGTGGTGGCCCGGTGGATCCACTGCTCGAACAGCTTCTGCAGGTCGGCTTCACCGGCCGGGCGTACCCGGACGTGTTCCCGGTTGGTTTCCATCAGGTAGCGGCCGTCGCCGTCGATGTCGAACAGTTGCGCCGCATACCACGGGTCCCGGCGCTCCTCGAGGGTTCCGGTACGCAGCCCGGCGACGGCACCGCCCGTGTGCCGCCGCTGCAGCAGTTTGTCGAAGCGGTGACGCGGTGGTTCGCCCCAGCCGAAGTTCGCGGCCGGGGCACGGAGGTCGGCCACGTGGAAGGTCTGTGACTGCTCGCCACCCGCCGGGGTCGGGGGCAGCATCCAGGCCAGCTTTCCGGGCAGGGCGTCGTCGCGGAACATCCGGCAGCGGATCCGTTCCTCCACACCGTCGGTCACGGTCTGGGAGAACATCACCGACCGGTGCGTTCCGTGTGCACCGAGCAGCCGGTACTCCCGATTCCGGCCGCCGCCCAACTGGGTGGATTCGCCCAGCACCTCGATGCGCACCTGGGCGTCGGTCAGCGTACGGAAGGCGAGTTCGATCGCATCGAGTTCGTCGTCACCGTATCGGGTTCGAACGGTGCTCCGGTGGTGGTGTACCTCGTCCAGGGTGGCGAACCGGCTGGTGTAGCCGAGCGGGAAGGGGAACCGGTCCCGGGCCCGGCCCAGCCAGAGCGCGGCGAAATCGTCTGGTTCCCAGGTCCATTCAGCCATCGTGGGCTTCCCCTCCGATCACGCCGCCCGGGACCGTCTTGGGGATCTCGCCCAGCAGTTCGTTCGTGTTCTCCATATTGCGCAGGTAGTCCGGCAGCTCGTGCTTGTCGTCGTCCGCGCCTTGTCCGCCCCGGCCGCCGCCCATACCGCCCATGCCCATCGGCATGCCGCGACCGGGTGCCCCGGCCGCCGCCGCGGCAGGTGCGAGCCCGCCCGGACCGCCGACACCGCCCGGCATGCCGGGCAGGGAGCGACCGGGCCCGGGTGCATTCGGGCCACCGCTGCCTGGGCCGCCTCCGCCCGGCAGACCGCCGCCCGGGCCGCTGCTCGGAGCGCTGGCCGGGGTACCCGCCGGGGTGGTGCTCGCCGGTGAAGTCTCGGTTTCGGAGGTGGCCGGTGTCGTCGATTCCGTGGAGTCGTCGGTTGTCTCGTTCTCGGTGCCGTCGTCGGTGCTCTCGTCGCCGGTTCCGTCGTCGGTACCGTCCTCGGCCGGATCCTCGGTACCGGGCTCCTCGGCCGCGGGATCCTCTTGGGTGAGGTTCGTCCCGGGCCCGGTGCCATCGCCGTTGCCGTTTCCGTCGTCGTCACCCGGCGCCGGACCGGATTTCGACGGATCGAACTCGAACAACGGCTCGGTCGGACTCACCGGGCTGGACAGCACCGGGATCTGCCCGTCCTGGGCGACGAACTCGGTGACGTAGTTGTTCTGCATGGCCTCGCGGGCCTCGTCACGCTCCCGCTCGATCCGATCCTTGGCCTTCGATCCCTCCCAGATACCGATGTCCCAGCCCTGTGGGTTGTACACCGACACCGAGTCGATCGGTTCGGAGACCCCGGCCTTGGTGCGGGTGATCCCGTCGATCGCCGCATTCACCCTGCCCGCGAGAGCATTCAGTTCCGTGGTGAACCCGGCGGACCGGGTGAGATAGTTGTCGATCGCCTGCCGCGACGCTTCGGCCGCCGGACCCTGCCAAGCCGAGGAACTGGAATGCCTGATCCGCGCCCGGAACTGCTCGGACGCATTACTCCACATATTCGAGAGCTCGGTGTAGTCGTCGGCCGACTGCCGCGCGGTATCCAGCACCAGCGGATCGAACGCCCGGAAAATCGGCCAGTGCTCCCAGCTCTGCGCATTCTCACCCGAGGTGATCTTCGCGGGCTCGTTCTCCCCGGTCACGGCTGACCCACCCCGACACTCGTGATCCCCGGCTGAATCGGGCCGCTGCCGGTGGAGATCCCGCTCTCCGGCATATCTGCCATCAGCCGGTCGTATTCGGCGGCGAAGGCTTCGTCTTGTTCGCGGTAGCGTTGGGCGATGGTGCGGTGGAGGGTTTTCAGGTCCTCGAGGATGACCTTGTGTTCCTCCAGAATATCGTACACGTTGTTATCCGAATCGAAACGTGATCCCGTATTCATAGCTTTGCTTCGAAAACGGCCCACCAGCACCTCCGCGGAAGTCAGACCCTCCACGAGTTCACCCAGACCCCAGTCTTTGCGGTCAGCGATATCTTGGGCAATCACTTGCATCTGCACGATTTCATCGATAAACGCCTGGCAATCTCGCTCTATATAGGCGAACTCCGCAGCGTTGACGACGACATCATCACTGAAACCTACCGACAAATTTCCGTTCGTAGCCTCGCCGATCAAGGCAGCCAACGGTGTATCATCCGACATCGTTCATTCCCCAATATCCAACATGCTAGCCAAACCTGACCGGTATCGAGTCACCGGCCATCAGAAATGGTCGGTGCTAGCATATTCCCCAGTTTCTCGGCGATGTCACACGAATGTCGACCCGCCGAAGCCCGACTTGATGGCGTGTTTGTAATCGAGATCTGCATCGAACCCCCCGCCATCTCGACGTTGAGCAGACAATGTTCTGAGCCACCATTGTCCACTGGTTTCCAGTAGGTGAGTGCAGGCCGTCCGTCCATCGTCAGTTCTTCACCCAGGACCCACTGATCGGACTCACGGATCATCGGTAGCGTGACAGTTGTCACGGTAATCCCGGCACCGAACCCGCTGGACTGCACCCACGTGCAACCCTTCCACTTCCGCTCCACACCGGGGGTGTTCCAATTGTCGTCGACCCGCCCCTTGGTGAGATCCTCCGCATCGATCACTTCCTGCGGCAGATCACACCCATCGAACCCCGTCGGCAGTGGCACGTCGGTCGTCGTAGCCTGACCGACCGCCGGATCCGGGTCTCCCGCCCCCTCCCCGCACCCGGTGAGCACCAGTGCACCCACTGCCAGCAGACCAGCCGTCAATCCGGAACCACGAAGCACGTGAAACCTCTCCCCGCTCACATCGAACAGCGGAACTCCCCGCCCGATCGGCGACCAGCCTACCCCACCGGCCCGCCCGGCACGCGCCGGCGCCGGCTTCCACATGGGTCCGATTCGCCACCGAGAAGGTTGGCAACTCGGCGGTCACAAGCGTCCGCGCCCGCAACTCCTTGCACGCCCTGCCCCGAGCGATCGGCAACAGTGAGAAAGACACTTCCGTAACAGGTTTCGGTAGCAACCATCGGCCGCGACCCGGACGGAGCGGTACCCACCAAGCCTCCGCCGCGGCGAACTCCGGCCGAGCGGGTCGCACGACGACGCGAGAGCGCGGCACGTGTTCGAACGCTTCGAGTCGTGCCCCATCATGCTGCGGAACGATGCCGGTCGGCGACCCGTCGGATCCGCACCATCAGGGCAGCCGAGGGAACCACCTTGCCGTTGAGATATGTGGACAACCGGGATCCGGAGGTGCCGATATCGGCCGCGAACTCGGCATTGCTCAGTCCCGAATCCGCTACGGCGCGGCGGATTTCCTCGGCGACCTGCCGGCGTTCGGATTCTTCGGCGCGACGGCGCGCACGGTCCAGCAAGCTGTCCATGATTTCGGCTACGCCGTAGGGGCGCGAGTACGTCAGGACTTCTTCCAGTTGCCTGGCGGTACGCCCCCATGGGTCGCGGCGCAGCTCCCGGCCTATGCGCCGCCAGTCGTCGAGATCGCCACGCTCCAATGCGGTGTGGATGGCTTCGGTCGGCCAGGTCGACACGGGCGCGGCCGGATCGATGTTCAGGTTACGGAAGTTCAGGGACATCGTCGCCATCTCATGCCATGCCAACCGCTACAGCTCGACACTGCTCGCGGACGCGTTGCCAGTCGTGCCATCGCCGATCGAGATTCCGATAGGCCGGCAGCTGGCCGGTGACCGAGGAATCCGCGGGCCGTGGGTCGGCGAGCTGGCGGGCGACCTGTGTCGAGACCGGGACACCGTCGATCCGCTGGTCTGCATAGTAGAGGTCGAGGTCGTCGAGCACTGCGGCCGCGGTCTCCGTCCCCATCCGTTCCGAGAGAGCCGCGACATCCAGGTAGTCGCGCGTCTGGTTGCGCCCCTTCGGACTCGATCACCTCGAGCGCCATGGGGCAGCGGAACATTGTGGTGAAGCGCAGGCGTTCCTATCGCCAGGGGTCGAGGGCCAGCTTGCCCTGGGTCCGGCCCGCTTCGAGGTGCTGGAGCACGGCCGGCCCTTCGGCCAGGGGGTACACATTGGGGGTGCCGGGCGGGTAGACGCCTCGGGCGATGAGATCCTCGATTTCGACGAGCAACGACTGGTAGATCGTTGGGGCCGCGACCGCCAGCGCGCCGATGTGCAGACCCTTGATCTGAACCTGGCGGGTGAAGACCAGGTCGTGCGTGGTCAGCGTGGCGTCACCGGAAGCGGCGCCGAACACGACGATGCGGCCGGTGAAGGGTTTGGTGACCGACAGGCTGGCCTCGAATGTGGCCTGCCCCACCGATTCCAGAACAAGGTCCACCCCACCGCTCAGCCGGGTGATCTCCTCAGCGAGGTCGGGGCGTCGACTGTTCAGAACCGCGTCGGCGCCGAGGGCTGCGACGGTGTCGTGCTTGTCCGGTGCGGCCGTGGCGACCACCCGCGCACCGTAGTGGCGGGCGAGACGAACGGCAGCCTGCCCGACGCCGCCGGCCGCGGCATGAACGAGCACCACCTCACCCGCCTTGATCTCGCCCAACGGCTTCAGTGCCGCCAATGCGGTAGCCCAGTTCAACACCAGCCCGAGAGCCTGGGCATCGCTCCAGCCGGCCGGCACGGGGAGCACCCCGGCGGCCGGCATCGTCATGTACTGCGCGAAGGCGCCCGGGCCGGCTCCGACGACATGGGTGCCGCGTGGCAGCGGAGCCTCGACGTCCGGGCCGACCCCCACGATCTCACCGGCCGCCTCGAAGCCCGCCACATAGGGTGCCTGCGGGCCTCCTCCGTAGGTGCCATGAGCCTGCATGACATCGGCGAAGTTGACCCCGGCCGCGCCGACGCGGATCAAGTACTCGCCGGGCCCCGGGGCAGGGCGGCGGTGATCCGCCACCAGAGTCAGGTCCTTCGGCCCACGGTTCGACTGCTGGACCAGCGCTCGAACGGTCTGCTCGGCGGCATTCTGCTGCTCGTTGATCTCCATGCACCGACCGTAGGAACCTCACACTTACGTCAAGGTCAAGCGGCAGTCAGAGATCAGCCCGGCGGGCCTCACTCAGGTAGGCGTCGAGTGCCGCCTGCTGATCGCTGAGCGTGGCAATGCGAGCAGCAAGCCGATCGCGGTACCCCTGCACCTCATGCAGGAACTCCGCACACACCACCTCGGCGGCGGCCGGAGAGCCGCCGGTGCGGCCGGGCAGGACTTCCCTGATCAACTTCAGGGGCAACCCGGACTCCAGCAGCGACCGGATGACAAGTACCCGATCGATCGTGGACGGGCAGTAGTCACGGAACCCGTTGCTGAACCGACCAGGGACGATCAACCCCTCGTCCTCGTAGTGCCGCAACGACCGCGCACTCGCACCGCTGACTCTGGAAGCCTCGCCGATCTTCATACCTGAATCCAACGTCCGGCCCCAGCGCAACCTTCCGGCACTCGCGGCGGCGAGTCGACGACCCGCTCGGACGTCGACAACCGCATGCCCCGCAACACCAGATCTCACGAAGCGTGCCGGTGTCCCGAATCGCCATCCCGCCGCGGAGATTCCGCTGAATCTCGCCGGCACACCGTGGCCCTCGACCCTGCGAACGCACAGTGGCGCCGAGTCTCACCGAAGTTCTGCCACGTCAGTCCCGTCCGAGCTTCGATGCGGCCCGGCACGGCATCCTGTTTTCGTCACCTCGGCCCGGTCGACGCGATCAAGCGGCGAACCCCGCCGGCAACGGCACATCGGTAGTCGTCGCCTGACCGAGCGAACTCCGGTTGCCGGTCCTGGCACGCCTGTCCGGCACCGGCTCCTCTGTCGGTGTGCATGAATGCTTCGATCGGCCGGGTCGGGTTCCGGTCATGACGAATACGGTCTCGACTGCGCCGGGCCGGTATGAAACGTCCGGCGGTAGGCCGACGGTGGTACTCCCAGTGTCTCGGTGAGGTGCCGACGCAGCGCCGCGCCGGTTCCGAATCCCACGGCAGCGGCGACCTGATCGACCGGCAGATCAGTGGTTTCCAGCAGGTGACGAGCGTGATCCACGCGCTGCTCGGTCAGCCATCGCCCCGGCGGGACGCCGACCTCGGCCCGAAACCGCCGGCAGAATGTGCGCACGCTCATCCGGGCATGCGCGGCGAGCACGGCGAGTGGCAGGGGCCGGTCCAGGTGCCGGAGTACCCACTCCCGGGTGGCGGCAGTGGTAGCAGCATCGGACTCCGGGACAGGACGTTCGATGAACTGCGCTTGGCCGCCGGGCCGCCACGGAGAGACCACACAGTAACGGGCGACCGCGTTGGCCACCTTGCTGCCGTGATCCCGCCGCAGTAGATGCAGGCACAGGTCGATGCCGGCGGCAACGCCCGCCGAGGTCAGGATCTGCCCGTCGTCCACGAAGAGCACATCCGGGTCGACCTGTACCCGGGGAAACCTCTGCTGGAAATCGGCGGCGTCGCGCCAGTGCGTAGTTGCGGGCCGCCCGTCGAGCAGCCCCAGGGCGGCGAGTGCATACGAGGCGCCACACAGGGACACGAGGCGGGTAGCCGGGCGGAGCCGGTCCAGCGCTTGCGCCAACCCGTCCGGTACCCACACGCGGCCCTTTCCGCTACCACACCGGAAGGGTGGGATCACCACCGTATCGGCCTCGGCCAGTTCCTCGGCGCTGTGCCGAACCGCGATGACGAAGTCCGCATCGGTACGGACCGGAGCACCATCCAGGCTGCAGGTTGCGACCTCGTAGAGCCGCGTGCCGTCGGCACCGGCTGCAGCGCCGAAGATTCGGACCGGAATGCTCAGCTCGAACGGAAACACGCCGTCGAGAGCAAGGACCATGACCCGATGCATTGGCAAGATTGTTGCACATAAAGTCCTTCTTGCCACTCGTCCGAAGGGCGCCGATCTGGAAATCTGCGCAGACGTCGGTGATCTCATGATGGGAACAACAATGCGTACAGAGCTGGAGTCGGTCTTGTCCGGCGCCGCCCGACTGGACCGGCGCCTGGCCCAGTCGATGACCGAGGATTCCGCGGCCGGCACGACCCCCCTGTGGGATACCGTGCTCCGCCCGCTGACCCAGGCCTACCCCGAATCCGCGCAGGCAGCAACGCCGGAGAATCCCGACGACGCTCCAGCCGGCGCCGATATCGCCACCGAGCTGTTCGAACTGGCGTGTGCTCTCACCCGAATCCGGGTCACTGTCGCCGATCCGGCGCCAGGACTGCTGGAAGCGACCGCGGCTGTGCAGCATCTCGCGTTGCTCGCCGCAGCGGACCCCGATATCTGCCGAGCGGAGCTGGCGCGACTGCAGGCCGGGTCGGAACCTCAGATTCGAGTTGCCCCGGACGGGCCGTACCTGGTGACCAACCCCGCCAGGATCACCAACTGGCTGGGCGAACCGCTACCGACGGCCCCGCAGATGGCGTTGTGCCGCTGCGGCGCCTCGGAAACCAAGCCGCTGTGCGACGGCAGCCATGCCCGAGTCGGCTTCACCGGGGACAAGAGCCCGCAGCGCGTGCCGGATCACCGTGACTCCTACGAAGGAGTCGCCGGGACGGTACTCGACAACCGCGGCTTGTGCGCGCATTCGGGGTTCTGCACCGACCGCCTGCCCACGGTGTTTCGAGCCGATGCCGAGCCGTTCGTGGCACCGAGCGGCGGCCGGTCCGACGAGATCCGCCGCGCCGCGCGCACGTGCCCGTCCGGGGCGCTCGCCTACGCGGTCGACGGCCTCGAGGACGAGGTGCCGGTCCGGGCACCCGCCATCGAGGTGTCCAAGGACGGCCCGTACCGGATCACCGGTGGCATCGCGCTCGTCGATGCCGGTCCTCGCAATGCAGGGGCCGCCGCCGAACACTACAGCCTGTGCCGATGCGGTCACTCACAGAACAAGCCGTTCTGCAGTGGAATGCACTACTACGTCCAGTTTTCCGACCCACCACCGGCCGACGAGCCGACACTGTTCGAATGGGCGGGAGGTCTGCCGGCACTGACTCGGATGACGAAGTACTTCTACGAAAAGCATGTACCTTCCGACCCGCTGTTGGGGCCGCTGTTCGCCCGGATGTCACCCGATCACCCCGAGCGCGTTGCGGCTTGGCTCGCCGAAACCTTCGGAGGTCCCGCGCTCTACACCGAACAGTACGGCGGCTACGACCACATGGTCGCAGAGCATGCCGGCAAGTCGCTGACCGAACAATGGCGGGCCCGCTGGGCTCAACTGATGACGCGCGCGGCCGACGACGCCGGGCTGCCGACCGACCCGGAATTCCGCGCCGCGTTCGTCGGCTATATCGAATGGGGTTCCCGCATCGCCGTGGAGAACTCCCGCCCCGGCGCAACACCGCCGGCACACATGCCGGTGCCGCGGTGGTGGTGGGTGTGCAACGCGACACCGGGATCACGAATCTCGGCACTCACGCCCCGGGAATCCGAACCGATGCCCGACCTGCCGCTCCCGGACGAACCGGTGAGCTTCGACCGTCATATCCGGCCGCTGTTCCGGGAGACGGACCGCCGCTCGATGAGCTTCGCCTTCGACCTCTGGTCGCACCGAGACGTCGCCGAACATGCCGAGGCCATTCTGCAGCGGCTCGAGGACGGCTCCATGCCCTGCGACGGTCCGTGGCCCCGAGCCCGTCTCGATGTCTTCGCCCGCTGGATCCGGCAGGGCAGTCCCGGATGACACCCCGTGCCCGGCCGGTGCAGTCGCCGCACCCGTCCTACCGGGTCACCGTCCGGCCATGTCACCGGCCGTCGCCCAGTCCCCCGGCCGCAGCTGCCGCCGGTCGCGGCGCACACTCCACGTCCCGCCCGGCCAGGTCAGGGTGTTGGTGCCGGTTTCGGTGACGAAGTAGCTGGAACAGCCGCCGGTGGACCAGACGCGGTCGGCGAGGATGCGGCGGGCGCGGGCGACGAAACGTTGCTGGGCCGCGGCGGTCGGGGTGTAGCGGGTGACACCGCGGGTGCGCATATGGGTGATGGTGCGGGCGATCAGGCGGGCGGTGGGTTCGATGGCCAGGAATTGGGAGGTGTGCGGCAGGGCGGTGTTGGGGCCGGTGACGCAGAACAGGTTCGGCAGGCCCGCGAAGGCGATGCCGCGGTAGGCGGTGAAGCCGTCGCGGCGGTAACTGCCGTGCAGCGAATGCTGCGGGGTCCGGAAGTCCGGGAAGTTCGGGACGGAGTCCTGGACGTGGTAGCCGGTCGCCCACACGATGGCATCCACTTCGTGTTCGATGCCGTCGGCGGTGCGGATCCCGGACGGGGTGACCGCCACGATCTTCTCGGTGACGAGGTCGACATTGTCGCGGGCGAAGGCGGCGTAGTAGGCGTCGGAGACCATCGGGCGCTTGCAGCCGAACCGATAGTCGGGCCGCAATGCCGCCCGGGTCCGTGGGTCCGGCACCTGCCGCCGCAACGCGCGCAAACACACCGCCTCCAGCACCGGCAGCAGCCGGGTGTGGAACTCGGCCAGGTGCACGAACTCGAGCAGCGTGAAGACCAGGCCGCGCAGCGCCAGCCGCGCGGGCGGGAATCGGCGCAGCAGAGCACGGACCGGGCGGGGGAACGCGCGATCCCCGCGCGGCAGCACCCAGGCCGGGCTGCGCTGCAGGGACACCACATCCGCACCGGATTCGGCGAGTGCGGGCACGATCTGCACGGCGCTGGCACCGGAGCCCACCACGGCGATCCGGCGCCCGGCAGGTTCGAATGCCGGATCCCAGGCGCCCGAGTGCAGCTGTGGTCCGGTGAACGAGTCCCGGCCGGGCACATCCGGATAGGCCGGGACGTGTAGCGAGAAGTAGCCCATGACCACGGCGCGGGCGCTGATCACCCGGCCGTCGGCCAGCCGGACCCGCCAGCGGTGATCGGTCTCGTCGAAATCGGCGCCGACCACGTTGCTGCGCAAGCGCACCTTGTCCCGCAGGCCGAACCGGTCCACCACGTCCTCGGTGTAGGCGCGCAGTTCCGGCTGGGTGGCGAACAGCCGCGACCAGTCACCGGGGAAGAACGAGTACGAGTACAGCACCGAGGGCACATCGACGGCACAGCCCGGATAGACGTTGTCGCGCCAGGTTCCGCCGATCGCATCGGCTCGTTCCAGCAGCAGGACGTCGTCGATGCCGCGACGGCCCAGATCGATGGCGACGGCGAGCCCGCTGAATCCGGTGCCGATGACGGCCACCTCGCAGTACTCGGCGATCTCGCGGTCGATGGAATCGTGATCGCTCACTGCTGGTGTCCTGCTCCCCCGGCAGCCCGCCGGGACTCGATCTGCATCGGCAGGCTCCGCGGATGCACCAGAGCCCCGATCACCGTCTCCTCCGCCACGAATCCCGGTTCGGTGCGCAGCCGCCAGCGCCCGCACAGGGTGGCCAGCTGCAGGGCGACCTGGGTGAGCGCGAAGACATTGCCGGGGCACTGCCTCGCTCCCATACCGAACGGGATGTGCGCACCGCGCGACCGACCGGCCGTCGCTTCTGGCAGCCATCGGTCCGGGTCGAATCGGTCCGGGTCGGCGTGCACGGCCGGGTCGCGATGCACTCCGACGGGGCAGACGAACAGCATCGATCCCTCGGGCAGCCGGTGTCCGCCGAGCGAATAGTCCTGCGGCACATGCCGGACGGTCAGCCATGGCGAATAGACCCGCAGTGTCTCCAGCACGATGCGCTTGGTCACCGGTAGACGGTCCAGGTCGGCGAATTCGGCCGGGCGCCCGGCCAGTACCTCGTCCAGCTCGGCATGCAGTGCTCGTTCGACGTCCGGGTTGCGGGCGATCTCGTACAGCGCCCAGGTGAGCGTCATGCCGATCGCTTCGGTCCCGCCGACGAGGAAGTTCACCAGTTCGTCGTGGACGTGGTCGTCGGTGAGCGGTTGCCCGTCGGCATCGCGGGCCCGGACCAGGGTGTCCAGCAGGTCGCCGTGGTCGAGATCCGGGTCGGCGGCGACATCGGCCCGGTAGGCGGCGATGATGTCGCGGGTGGCGTCGCGGAGTTCGGCCACCAGCGCCAGGAATCGGCGGTTGGCCCGGGTGGGCAGCCGGTCCAGCCAGGCGGGCCGGGCGACCCGGCGCGCCTGCAGTGTCATGACCTCCGGCAGCAGCCGGTGGATCCGTTCCGCGGTCGCTTCGCCGAGGTCGCCCCGGAACAATGCGGCGGCGACGGTCCGCAGCGCGAGGTCGTGCATCTCGTCGTTCGCGGCGATCCGGGCACCGGCATACCAGCTGTCGGCGCGGCGGGCGCCCAGTTCGGTCATCACCGCGGCGTACTGCGCGATCCGCGCCTTGGCGAACGCGGGTGCGAGGAGCCGCCGGGACCGCCGGTGGGCGGCGCCGGAGACGGCGGTGACGCCCTGGCCGAGCAGGAGTTCGGCCCGCTCGATCATCGCCCCCTGATCGGACAGCCCCACCAGGGCTTCCCGGATCAGTTCCGGTTCGGTGACGACATAGGTGCGGTAGCCGGGGATCCGGATCCGGACCAGCGGCCCGATGCCGGACAGGGTGCCCAGATAGTGGTGCGGGTTGGCACCGAACCGGTACCAGTGACCGACCAGGGGTAGGGCGCGCGGGGCCTGGGGAACGGTGTCGGGCCGGTTCCGGACCCGAGTGGCGACGGTACTCACGATGTCTCCTCAGCCCCGGGCCAGCACCGCGTCCACGCCACCGACCGAGTTCACCCAGTCCACGTATCGGGCGAGGCCCTCCGCGCGGCCGACGGTCGGACGATATCCGAAATCCGTGGCAGCGGCGGTGGTGTCGTAGGTGCTGGATACGGTCAGCGCCGCGGTGGTCCAGCTGGACAGCGGCGGCGACCATCGCTGCGCGATCGCCGGCACCCGCCAGATCGTGTCGAACACGGTGATCGCGGCGTCGAGGACCGGTTGCGGCACGGTGCCGGTCGGCGGGGTCAGGTCCAACGCTTCGGCGAGTTCCCGGACGAACGCCCACAGATCGATGTCCTCGGCATCGGCCAGGAAGTAGGCGTTGCCGCCGACCCGATCCGAACGCGCCGCCTGCAGGCATGCCTGCGCGGCGTGCTCGCAGTAGGTGATGGAGGCCAGCACCGGGCGGCCGCCGGACAGGTCCGGCAGCCGCCCGCTCTTCAGTTTCCGCAGCAGCAGGCTCATCCAGCCCGCCGAGCGCGGGCCCCAGATCATCCGGGGCCGCAAGGCGCAGGTGGTGAACTCGGGCGTGTTCGCGGCGAGCACCTGCTGTTCGGCGACCACCTTGGTGGCGACGTACTGGCTCTTCGGCGCGGTCACATACGGTTCGGACTCGTCGATGCCGAACCGGTCGGTCTCGTAGGAGGTCGCCACCGAGGGGGTGCTCACGTAGACGAACCGGCCGACACCCGTTTCCTGCGCGGCCCGCAGCAGTTGCCGAGTGCCGGCGACATTGGCCGCCCAGAACTGTTCGCGGGTACCGATCTCGGCGACCCGGCCGGCACTGTGGTACACCACGTCGACACCGCGGCAGGCCTCCCGCAGCGATTCCGCGTCGGTGAGATCACCGGCGACGGTGCGCAGCCCGGGCACGGTGGACAGGTAGCCGAGGTCGCTGGTGGGCCGGACCAGCGCAGCCACATCGTCGCCGGCCGCAGTGGCCGCGTCGATGATGTGACTGCCGAGGAATCCCGAACCGCCGGTGACGAGAACCTTCATCGTTGTGTTCCTTCGTTATCGGATGGTGCGGCCGGTGACGGGTGCAACGGCGCCGAGTTCAACGGCGGCCCAGCCCGCCAGCTCCTCGCGGCCGATCTTGGCGTTGTGCCGGATGTCCACCGGGAATCCCGGATGCGGCAGGAAGGTCCGGATCGCCCGGGTCCCGGCGCTGCCGCGCGCCAGCGTCCACAGTTCGCGCTGCACCCGGGCCAGCTCCGCCGTGGACAGTTCGGTGCGGGTTTCGAAGCACAGCACCGGAATCTGTTCCCCGGGCGCGCCGACACCGACCAGCGCCGAGCGCGCCACCTCCGGATGGGTGTCGAAGATCTGTTCGCACTGCACCGTGTACAGATCGCCGGCGGCGGTACGGACCCGCTGCGAGATGCGTCCGCAGAACCACAGCCGCCCCTGATCGTCGCGGTGGGCCAGGTCGCCGAGGCGGTGCCAGCGCCGGATCGTGCCGTCGGGCAGCTCCTCGTCGATCTTGTGTGCCGCGTCCGCGGCGGTGTTGCCGTGGTAGCGGCGGCTCACCTGGGTGCCCGAGGCGACGATCTCGCCGATCTCGCCGTCGGGCAGTGCCAGCCCGTCGTACCAGCGGGCGATCGGTTCGTCACCGATGCGGATGATCCGCACCAGTGTGTCGGGTGCCGGGCGGCCGACGCAGACACCCGCACCGATGGTGGTCGCCGCCCGGGTGCTGTCCAACTCGGACCATTCCAGGGTGGTCAGCGGCAGGGCTTCGGTGGCGCCGTAGGTGGTGTACACCCGGGCCTCGGCACCCAGTGCCGACCGGATGTGCTGCAGTGCAGCCAAGTTCGCCGGTGCGCCCATGGAGATCACCCGGACCAGGTCCGGCAGTGTTTCACCGGTCTGATGCAGATGTTCGCCGAGGCGCCGCAGCAGTGCCGGTGAGGCGGTCAGATCGGTTGCCGCGAAACGGCGGGCCACCGTGGTCAGCACGGCCGGGTCGGCCTCGGCGACCCGGACCGGATCGACCGGCCCGAGTACCACGTGCGCACCCTGCAGCAGGTCGAAGATGCCGAACAGCGGTACGGAGG
The DNA here is from genome assembly GCF_056627695.1 of Nocardia sp. KT25-26. Taxonomy (NCBI): domain Bacteria; kingdom Bacillati; phylum Actinomycetota; class Actinomycetes; order Mycobacteriales; family Nocardiaceae; genus Nocardia; species Nocardia sp. KT25-26. The sequence goes on from NZ_CM152813.1 coordinate 3,566,430, forward strand.
TCAGCGAGACGAACCCGGACGGCCGGGCGTGCAGTTCGTTGACCACCCGCAGCGATGCGGCGAACGCCTCCCGGGTGAACTCGACGCCCTTCGCCGGGCCGGTGCTGCCGGTGGTGAAGGCGATCATCAGCAGTTCGTCCGGCGCCGGGACCGGCATCGGACGTTCCGGTTCCCGGCGCAGCCCGGCCAGTGTCGCGCCGCCCCACAGCGACCGCCCGGCGGTGACGGCGACGCGCACCGAGCCGAAGGTGCGTCGCGCCGCCAGCCGCACCAGATGTGCTTCGGGCACCCCGATGAAGGCTTCGGCGCCGACGCTGCGGAAGCAGTGCAGCATCCGGCGCACACCCATCCCGGGATCCACCACGACCGGCACCGCGCCGATCCGGAACAGCGCGAAGATCACCGCGAACAGGTCCGGGTCGGGCCGCACCATGACGATGGTGCGGGTACCCGTTGTGATCCCGATGCGCAGGAATCCGGCGGCGTAGGAGCGAATCCGGTCGCCGAGCTCGGCGTAGGTCAGGGTGCTGAACTCGGTGCTGCCCGCCGGGCGGCTCACCGCCGGAGCATCGGGGTGCTCGGCGATCTGCCGGTCCAGCCGGGCGGATACGTCCAGGTATCCGATGGCGGCGCCGGTCACCCGTTGTCCCCGGCCGGAATCCGATAGGAGACACACCCGGCCACCGGCCCGGATCCGGCCGCGACCAACAACAGCTGATCCCCGGCACCGACGGTTCCGGTCTGCAGCAGCTGGTGGAAGCCGAGCATCAGCCCGGCGCTGACCGCCGGACGATCGCCGGTATCGGCCTGATGGCAGCGGTCGAATCCGAATTCGGCCGCCAGCGTCGCCGCGAAACCGGGAACCGGATTCCCGGTCACCAGCACGGTTTTACCCGGATCCAGGTCGGGCCGGGTCGCCGCATGGTTCCGCAGCGCGGTGCGGCCTGCTGCGAGGATCCGGTCGCCGTAGTCGTCGGCCACATCCACGGTGATGGTGCGGGCGCCGTCGCGGCCCATCCCGCGCAGATCGAGGTATCCGGCGACACCCGGATGGGTGCCCTCGGCCCGCCGGGCGGGTTCGAGGTGCACCGTGCCGAAGCCCGCTTCCCGGTCGACGCCGGCGGCGATCAGGAACGCCCCACCGGCCGAGGCGAACGGGAACTCGTCGCTCCGGCCGCCCGGATGCGCATCACTGCCGACGATCAGGATGTGCTCCGCGGTGCCGTTGGCGACCAGGGCCCCGGCGGCCTGGATCGCGTTGAGCACGCCACAGGCCCCGTTGCGCAGATCCAGGGAGAATCCGGGCCGTGCCGACCCGTCCTCGTAGTCCGGGTGCATACCGAGTTCGCGCTGGATCAGCGCGGAATTCGCCGGTTCGACGATATTGCTGTCCCGATACACGCCGACATTGATCAGCACGTCCACATCGGCGGCGGTCAGCCCGGCCCCAGCCAGGCAGTCGCGCCCGGCGGACACCGCATGCTCGATGGAACCGGCGGCCGGTTCGACACTGACCGCGCAGTTGCGGATGACGGCTGCGTTGCTCATTTCACCACCTCGCCGATCGTCGCCGACAGCACTCCGAAGACCATTCCGGAGGCGGTGGGAACGAAACAGATCTTGGACCCCGGCGGTACCTCACCGCGGGACATGTAGTCGTGCAGAACCAGGAAATGGGTGCTGGCGCCGGTGTTCCCGTAGCGCTCGACGCGGGCGAGCCGCGGCGGCATCGGCGCGCCGTGGATCTTGCTGCCCGATTCGGCGAGCTTCTCGGTGAAGCCCACACCGAGTTGATGGAAGACGATGTAGTCGAACTGTTCGTCGGCGAAGCTGCTACCGCGCTCGGTCAGCACATCGCGGTGGAAGCGGGCCCAGGTCTCGCGGCGCGGCGCGGCCTGCATGGTCAGGTTGTCGGTGAGCATGATCATGTTCTCGGTGGCGTCGCTCGGCTTGGCGATGCACAACGGCGAGTATTCGGCGCAGGTGATCAGGTCGACGTAGTGGATCGCCTCGGATTCGTCGACGGCCCGGTCCAATACGACGGCGACCGCCGCATCGGCGAGGGTCAGGGCCGCGAACTGGGGATCCCGCGCATCCACCGCCTCGGCCAGCGCACCCTCGGTGACCGGGGAGATCACCTCGGGCGTCACCACCATGCCGTTACGCACCACACCAGCCCGAATCAGGTTGTCGAGCAGGTAGATTCCGGTCATCGTGCCGCCGCAGGCATTTGCGACGTCGTAGCCGGTGGCGTTGTCGGCGCCGATCCGGCGGGCGATCTCCTGCGCCGCCGAGGGTTCGAAGACCATGTGGTGGCCGTCGTGCACGGTGGTACCGCCACAGATGACGACATCCAGGTCGGCGGCGGTCAGGTCCGTACCGGCCAGGCAGTCCCGGGCGGCCGCAGCACCGAGGGTCAGGGTGTCCTCGACAGCACGGTCGACCATGTGCCGGTGCCGGATCCCGGTGATCCGTTCGACGTCGAAATCACCGCCGCTGGACATGCGTTCCAGTACTTCGGATGTGGAGTACTCCCGTGCCGGGAGCGCCGCGCCGAGCGCGCGGATACGCGATTTGTTCATGACAGACTTCCTTCGACAGCCGTGCGGTAGCGGCTCCGGACGGCGGTGGCACCACACCTGTCCCGGGGCTCGAACGCGCATCGATCGGACTGCACCACAAAAGAATCCGATTCGAACCGGGCTACTGACCGGTAGTGCCGACCCTACGGTCGAATCTACGGCGCAGCAAGCCGAACACCGGCAGAATCACCACCCAGTGACCGGCGTCACGGAAAATCTGCAATCGATTGCTCCCCTGAGCCAAATTCCCTACCGGGCATTTCATTTCGAAGCACGAACTCCGGCGTCGGCACTGGTGATCGACCACCGGACGGATACGCTGAATCGGGTGTCCGACCCGCACCACACAGTCCGATCCCTGGACGATCTGCCCGGTCCCCGGGGGCTTCCGCTGCTCGGCAATCTCACCCAGCTCACACCGTCCCGGCTGCATCGGCAGATCCACGATTGGTGCGACGAGTTCGGTACCGTCTTCCGGCTCGGCATGCCTGGCCGTCGCATCTTGGTGGTGGCCGAACCCGCCACGGCCCGCGATGCCCTCCGCCGCCGACCGGACGACTTCCGTCGCCAATCCGATATCGAGTCGATCATGAGCGAGATGGGCGCCGACGGCCTGTTCTCCTCGGAAGGCGCCGCCTGGCGCCGGCGCCGCCGGCTGGCCATGCCGGCCTTCAACGCCGGGCAGCTGTCCCGGTTCGAACCGGCGCTGGCGGAGATCACCGACCGGCTCCGCCGGCGCTGGCTGGCCGGGGCACCGGCGGACCTGCGCGCCGACCTCACCCGCTACACCGTCGATGTGACCGCCCGGCTCACCTTCGACTACGACATCAACACTCTCGAACAGTCCGGCGATGTGATCCAGCAGCACCTCGAACACATCTTCCCGATGCTGAACCGGCGGCTCAACCTGCCGATTCCCTACTGGCGGTTCCTGAAACTGCCGGCCGACCATGCCCTCGACCGCGCCCTCGCCGCACTGCGCACCGAAGTCGATGCGGTCATCGCCCGCGCCCGGTCGGCGGCCCGTGGTGCGCCGACCAATTTCATCGAGGCCTTCCTGCTCGCCCAGGACGGCGGCGAGACGTTCACCGACGACGAACTGTTCGCCGAGGCACTCACCATTCTGATCGCCGGTCAGGACACCACCAGCAACGCGCAGGCCTGGCTGCTGTATCACCTTGCGGGGGCACCCGAGGTGCAGGAGCGGATCCGCGCCGAGGTCGAACGCATCCCGTCGGTGCTGGAGCGCCAACCGTATCTGGAGGCCGTGGTCGCCGAGTCGATGCGCCTGCAGCCGACGACACCGCTGCTGCTGCTCGAGGCAGTGCAGGACACGATGCTGGACGGAATCGCGGTGCCTGCGGGGACATGGGTGGTCATCGATGTCGGTCATCCGGTACGCCAGGCGGCGAACTTCGCCGAACCGGAGACGTTCGACCCGGATCGCTGGCTGGGTGCGGACGACCGCACCCACCGGCCGGAGGTGTCGATTCCGTTCGGTTCGGGTCCACGGTTCTGCCCCGGCCGCGGACTGGCGATGCTGGAGATGAAGAGCGTGACCGCGATGGCGTGCCGGACCTTCGAGGTCGCCGTGCCGTCCGGAACCGAGCCGCCGGGTGACCGATTCGACTTCGCGGTCATTCCGGTCGGATTGCGACTGGATTTCACTCCCCACGCCGACGCCCACCGACCCGCCTCCCAGGAGCACTGAAACCATGCCGCTGGAAAGACTGTCCGCCACCGATGCGACCTGGTTGTCGCTCGAGTCGCCGGATATGCCGATGCACGTGACGTTCGTGCTGGAGTTCGGCTGCCCGGACGCGGAACAGTTCGTGCATCGCGTCCAGGCCCGGTACACCACCCCGCGCCCGGCGGCGCGGCCCTGGAATCTGGTCCCGGTCCCCGGCCGGTTCGCGCGGGCAGCGGCCCTGGTCCGCACCGTCGACGAGATCGATCCGGCGCAGCATTTCCACCGCTGGGAACTGCCGGCGGGCTCCGGACCGGACACGTTGCAGGAGCTGGTCACCCGGATCCACCGCCGGCAGGTGCCATTGCATCGGCCGCCGTGGGAACTGCATTTCGTCACCGGTCAGACACCGGATCGGTTCACCGTGGTGGTCAAGGCCCACCACAGCCTGGTGGACGGGGTCACCCTGCACGACGCCCTCCTCGGCGGGCTGTCCACCGAGCCCACCGAGGATATGGCGGATCGGCCGCTGTTCTTCGAGGTGCCCGCCGCGGCGCCGGCTCGCCGCCGGGCGGTACGGCGAATCGGCGCGGCCACCGGAGTACTGCGCGGGATCGCCGCCGCCGCTCGCGACAACCGCCGCCGCCGGCGCGGCCTGCCGGCCACCACCCAGTTCGGCTACCGGCAGCCGCCGTCGCTGCTCGACGGGCCGATCACCGGCGACCGCGACCTCGCGCTGCGCCGCTACCCGCTCGACGAGTTCCGGCGAGCCGCCCGGGCGGCCGACTGCACGGTCAACGACCTGCTGCTCTACCTGGTGTCGACCGCCCTGCGCGAATGGCTCGGTGCGCACGATGCCCTGCCGCACCGACCACTCACCACCGGAGTTCCGACGGACCTCCGCGCGGGCACCGACCAGCGGGCCGGTACCCGGGCCGGGTTGATGTTCACCTCGCTGGCCACCGATATCGCCGACCCCCGCGAGCGGCTCGCAGCCGTCACCGCCGCCGTCGCACAGACCAAGGCGCACTACGCGGCCATGACCGCGGACGAGATCATCGGCTACGGACTGGCGACCACCGCGCCATGGATCATCGGCCTGCAGCGGGGCCGCGCACGCACACCCGCCTCGCATCCGATGGGCATCTCCAATATTCCCGGGCCACCCGAGCCGCGCTACTGGGGGCCCGCTCGGCTCGACTCACTGCACCCGGTGTCGTTGCTGCTGCACGGCAACACGCTCAACATCACCTGCGCGGGCTACGGTGGCGAGCTGTTCCTGGGCATCCTCGCCGCCACCGACCGGCTGCCACCGGTCGGCCTGCTGGCCGACGCCCTGGACACCGCGCTCGCCGAACTACCCGCCGCGGTGGCGGCGGCTCCCGGATCACGACACGGCTGACCCTCGTGCCGGTGCGGCCTCGCGATCGATCCACTGCCATGCCATAAGCTCGACCGGGTTATCAGTCGATCGATCGAGAAGGGCCGATGAGAGGCGCGCGGCGCAAACCCCGAATACCCGACCCCTCCTGTAGGAGACCGGTGCCGATTGCCGGGGAGGGGCTGTGCTGACCACGGCAAGCATTCTCCTCGGGATCCTGGTGGTCCTGCTGATCACCGCCTTCACCGGCTACTTCGTCGCCCAGGAATTCGCCTATATGGCAGTGGACCGGTCCCGGCTCAAGGCCCGCGCCGAGTCCGGCGATCGGGGCGCGGCCCGGGCCCTGACGGTGACCCGCCGCACGTCGTTCATGCTCTCCGGCGCCCAGCTGGGCATCACCGTCACCGGGCTGCTCGTCGGCTACGTGGCCGAACCGTTGATCGGTGCGGGCTTCGGTGATCTGCTCGGCGGGGTCGGGGTGCCGACCGCGGCCGGAATCGCCATCGGGACGGTCCTCGCCATCGGGTTCTCCACAATCGTGCAGATGGTCTTCGGTGAGTTGTTCCCGAAGAATCTCGCGATCGCCCGGCCCGAGCCGGTCGCCCGCCGGCTGGCCGCCTCCACCACCGCCTACCTGCGGGTCTTCGGATGGTTGATCCGCCTGTTCGATCAGGCGTCCAACCTGCTGCTGCGCGCGCTGCGCATCGAACCGGTCCACGACGTGGAGCATTCTGCGACCCCGCGGGATCTGGAACACATCGTCGCGGATTCGCGCGAGGCCGGGGAACTGCCCCGGGAACTGTCCACCCTGCTGGACCGGATCCTGGACTTCCCGGGCAGTACCGCGGAGCACGCCATGGTCCCCCGTTCCCGGGTCGACACCGTCTGCGCCGACGACCCGGTCGCCGAGGTACTGCACCGCATGGGCACCGGACACACCCGCTACCCCGTGGTCGGCGATTCCGGCGACGACCTGCGCGGCGTGATCCACCTCCACGATCTGCTCGGCAGTGCGCCCACCGGCACCGCCGCCGACCATCTGCGGCCCGCGGTCGTCGTCCCCGATTCACTGCCGCTGCCCGAGGTCGTGACGCAGCTCGGCCACGCGAAGGAGGAAATGGCCCTGGTCATCGACGAGTACGGCGGCTTCGCGGGCGTCGTCACCGTCGAGGACATCGCCGAGGAACTGGTCGGTGAGATCGCCGACGAACACGATGCGACCCCGGCGCCGGAGATCGTCCCGTCCGGCGACGGCTGGCTCGTCGACGGTGGTCTGCACCTCGACGAGGTGGAGCGGCTCCTGGATCTGCACCTGCCGGCCGGTGACTACGAGACCGTGTCCGGCCTGGTCATCGCCGAATTCGGCGGGTTGCCGGAACCCGGCGACCGGGTGGCGATCCCGTTGGACCCCACGGGCACCGACTACGTGTCCGATCAGCCGCCGGTCCCCCGGACCCTGCTCGCCGAGGTCCGGGCAGTCGGCAACCATGTGCCGGCGTCGGTGCTGCTCACCGTCCGGACCGAGCAGGAGGTGAGCACCGATGAGTAACCCGTGGGTCGTGCTCGTCGTGACGATCGGCCTGATCGCGGCGAGCGCCTTCTTCGTGGCGGTCGAGTTCTCGCTCATCGCCGCCCGCAGACACCGGCTCGAGGATGCGGCGCCGGCCAGCCGCGCGGCCCGGGCCGCGCTGCGCAGCTCGGGTGAACTGTCGGTGCTGCTCGCCGGGTCCCAGCTCGGCATCACCGTCTGCACCCTGGCGCTGGGTGCGATCACCAAACCGGCCGTGCACCACTGGATCACGCCTGTGCTCGAACATGTCGGCGCACCGCTGTGGCTCGCCGACATCGCGGGCTTCGTGCTGGCTCTGATCGTGGTGACCTTCCTGCACCTGGTGGTCGGCGAGATGGCGCCCAAGTCGTGGGCGATCGCTCATCCGGAACGGTCGGCCACCATGCTCGCCCTGCCGATGCGGGCTTTCATGGCCCTGACCCGGCCGCTGCTGGTGGCGCTGAATCACACCGCCAACTGGTGCCTGCACAAGGTGGGCGTCGACCCGGTCGACGAAGTCGAGTCCGGACAGGATCCGGATGCCCTCCGGCATCTGGTCGAGCATTCGGCCACGACCGGAACCCTGGACGAGCGATATCACGGTCACCTGATCAGTGCGCTCGAACTCGAGCAGCTCACGGTCGGCGATATCGTGCGCCCGAACCCCGACCCGAGCGCGGTCGCACCGGACGCCGGAGCCGCCACGATTCAGGAGACCTCCCGGCGGACCGGGCATCTGCGGCTGCTGGTGCGCGACCGCCGCGGAGCCGTACACGGCGTGGTGCACGTCCGGGACAGCCTCACCGCGCCGGACGGTACCACGGCGGCCCAGTTGCAGCGCCCGGTGCTGGCGCTCACCGCCGCCACCCCGGTCTACGAGGCACTGCGGATCATGCGGGAATCGCGCAGCCATCTGGCCGTCATCGGCGACACCGAATCCGGTGAGCTGGTCGGTCTGGTCACCATCACCGATGTGCTCACCCGCTTGCTGCCCACGGTCGGCGGCGAGCCGGCCGCACTGCGCTGACTGCAACGGACCGTCCCGGGCGCTCCTCGGGGCGGCCCGTTGCCCGGCGTACCGGAACTCCTTCGGCTCGATCGCCTTCCGTCCATCGGACCTATCCGTGCGACAGTTCCCCGGTGGCAGCTCCACGAGGTCGCCGGAAGTTCTCCGACGTCTCGGCAACTCACCGCCGGGGCACGGTGGCGCGAACTATAACAAGTTCCTGAATCTTTCGAATCGGGAGCTCGTACATTGCGCGAATCGATGACAAAACCGGCAGGTAGCAACCACTCCTATCGCGGCCTTTCGCGTCGCACCTTCCTAGCAGCAACAGGTTTCACTCTGGCGGCCGGTGGCCTGGCCTCGGTCCGGCCCGCCGCGCACGCCGCACCGGCCGACGGCGACCGGGTACCGGCGTTGGTGATCGGCAGCGGATACGGCGGCGCGGTCACCGCACTCCGGCTCGCCGAGGCCGGTGTCGATGTCACGATCGTCGAGATGGGGATGTCGTGGACCCAGCCGGGTTCGGACGGCAAGGTCTTCTGCAAGGTCACCGAACCCGATCGCCGCTCCTACTGGCTGCGCACCCGCACCGATCAGCCGATCGGCTATTTCGTCGGCGGCAGCTACAACCGGGATATCGAGAAGTACACCGGGATCCTGGATTCCGAGGACTTCGGCGGCATCCGGGTATATCAGGGCCGCGGCGTCGGCGGCGGATCGCTCGTGAACGGCGGGATGGCCGTCACCCCGAAACGGGAGAACTTCCCGGAGATCCTGCCGACGGTGAATGCCGCCGAGATGTACGACGTGTACTACCCGCGCGCCAATGCCGGCCTCGGCGTGAACCATATCGACCAGGACTGGTTCGAATCCGCCGACTGTTACCAGTTCGCCCGGGTCGGCCGGAAACATGCGCAGCGCTCCGGATTCGACTACACCTTCGTCCCGAACGTCTACGACTTCGAATACATGAAGAAGGAACAGGCCGGCACGGTGACTCGTTCGGCGCTCGACGGCGAGGTGATCTACGGCAACAACCACGGCAAGCGATCCCTGGACAAGACCTACCTCGCGGCGGCCCAGGCCACCGGGCGGGTCACCATCACCCCGATGCACGAGGTGACCGAGGTGCGTCCGGCCGCGGGCGGGTACCGGGTGACGTTGACCGAACTGGACACCGTCGGCAACCCCGTCGCCACCAAGACGGTCACCGCGGAACGGGTGTTCTTCGCCGCCGGCAGTGTCGGAACCAGCAAACTGCTGGTGGCGATGAAGGCCGGCGGCCAACTCCCCGACCTGCCCGACACTGTCGGCGCCAACTGGGGCAACAACGGCAATGTGATGGTGGGCCGGGCCAATCACATGTGGGACGGCACCGGCACCCTGCAGTCGGGCATGCCGTGCCTGGGCATCGACAACTGGAACGACAGCGATGGCCCGGCCTTCGCCGAGGTCGCTCCCTTCCCGGCCGGGCTGGAAACCTACGTGAGCCTGTACCTGGCGATCACCAAGAACCCGAACCGTGGCACCTTCGGTTTCGACTCCGGCAGCGGCCGGGCCACCCTGGACTGGCAGACCTCCTGGAACCAGCCCTCGATCGACGCCGCCAAACGCATCTTCGACAAGATCAACAAAAAGGAAGGCACGATCTATCGCACCGACCTGTTCGGTGTCTACAAGACCTGGGGCGACGATTTCACCTATCACCCGCTGGGTGGCTGCGTTCTCGACGAGGCCACCGACAACTACGGCCGGCTGCCCGGCTATCCCGGCCTCTATGTCAACGACGGCGCCCTGATCCCGGGCAACACCAGTGTGAACCCGTTCGTGACGATCACCGCACTGGCCGAACGAAATATCGAGCGGATCATCGCCGACGACCTGTGAGCCCACGTCCGGCCGGTGCGCACCCACCGGCCGGACCGGTGACCCGGGACGGCAGTTCGGCATACTTCCGCCGAGTCGCACGTGCCGCGGGCATCCGGACCGATAACCTTCAGGCACGCTCATCGCCTCGGCAGCAATGCCGAGGCCGGGCAAACACCGAGCGCCCGTGCAGGAGGATGCCATGTCCGATGCCGCCACCACCGAACCGGAGGCCCCGGGAGGCCGCCCGGCGCACTTCCGCCGCGTCGTCTTCCTCGCCGCCTCGGCCGCCATGGGCGGGTTCCTGTTCGGCTACGACAGCGCCGTCATCAACGGCGCTGTCGAAGGTATCCGCGGCCGGTTCGACGTCGGATCGGCCACCCTCGGTGCCGTCATCGCGGTGGCATTGCTCGGTGCCGCACTGGGTGCGATGACCGCCGGTCGGCTCGCGGACCGGATCGGCCGGCCGCGGGTCATGCAGATCGCCGCGGTCCTGTTCGCGGTCAGCGCACTCGGCTCGATGCTGCCGTTCTCCCTGTGGGACCTGGCGTTCTGGCGCACTCTCGGCGGCGTCGCCATCGGTATGGCGTCGGTGATCGCCCCCGCATACATCGCCGAGGTCGCGCCCGCACAGTATCGCGGCCGGCTGGCCTCCTTCCAGCAGGCCGCGATCGTGCTCGGCATCGCGGTCTCCCAGCTGGTGAACTGGGGGCTGCTGACGATCGCGGGCGGCGACCAGCGCGGTGAGCTGTTCGGCCTGGAGGCCTGGCAGATCATGCTCGGTGTCGAAATCGTCCCGGCACTCGTCTACGGCCTGCTCGCGCTGCAGCTGCCCGAGTCGCCGCGCTACCTCGTCGCCCAGGGCCGGTTCACCGACGCCAAGGCGGTGCTCGCCGAGATCGAAGCGCCCGGAACGGATCTGGATGCCGAGGTGAACCGCATCGATGAGCGGATGCGTGGTGAGCACAAGCCGCGACTGCGGGATCTGCTCGGCGGCCGGTACGGGCTGCTACCGATCGTCTGGGTGGGCATCGGGTTGTCGATGTTCCAGCAGCTGGTCGGGATCAACGTCATCTTCTACTACAGCTCCTCGCTGTGGCAGTCCGTCGGCATCGACCCGGAGAGCTCGTTCTTCTATTCGTTCACCACGTCGATCATCAATATCGTCGGCACGGTGGTGGCGATGGCGCTGGTCGACCGGATCGGGCGCAAGCCCCTCACGCTGATCGGCTCGACCGGAATGGCGCTGTCCCTCGGCACCGCTGCCTGGGCTTTCTCATTCAAGGAGGGCTCCGGCGACGATATCCGGCTGCCCGATACGCAGGCCCTGGTGGCGCTCATCGGGGCGCATTCGTTCGTCTTCTTCTTCGCGATGTCCTGGGGCGTCGTCGTGTGGGTGATGCTGGGCGAGATGTTCCCGAACCGGATCCGGGCGGCCGCGCTCGGGCTCGCCGCCTCGGCGCAGTGGCTGACCAACTGGCTGATCACCGCGAGCTTCCCGACCCTGTCCGACTGGAACCTGTCCGGCTCCTACATGATCTACGCGGCGTTCGCGGCCCTGTCGATACCGTTCGTCCTCCGGTTCGTCCCCGAGACGAAGGGCAAGACCCTCGAACAGATGGGCTGACCACGACGGTCAGGTGCCCGCCGTGGCGTCGGCCGCCGGAACCAGGTCACCGATCTGGGTGAGCGGATTGAGCATCACCCCGGCGCGGCGCAACCCGCCGTCGATCACCGCCCAGATCGCCTCCTGCAGATAGGCGGACAGTTCGGCCGCGGTCAGCGGTTGCATCGACCGGGTCAGCCAGCGGTTCACGCTGCCGTCCACGAATCCGACCAGGCCGAACGCCATGGACTCGGCGGTGCGCGCATCGGCGCCCTGAGCCTGCATCACCGCCTCGAAGACCTCGGTCACCCGGACCGCGATGGCGGTCCGGGTACCGGTGACGACCGGGGTGTTGCGCGCCGGATGGCTCGCCGAGCCCGTGCCGAGGAAGTGGTGCAGCCGGGGATTCGCCGCGATCCACCCGATGTAGGCGTCGACGGAACGGGCGATCGCCTCGGCGATGGTGCCCTGCGGATTCAGTGTCGGCGCCAGTTCGGCCATCAGCTCTTCGACGATTCGCGCCCGCACCTGTTCGTCGAGGTCCCGGCGATCCTTGAACAGCCGGTACACCACCGACCGGGGGACGCCGGCCCGGTCGGCGATCTCCTGGACGCCGACATCGGGCCCGCCTTCCTGGACCGCCTCCAGCGCGACCGCCAGGACGCGTTCCCGGCGATCGGCACGGTGCCGGTCCCAGCGGCTGGACCGCCCGTCGGCGGACTCCCCGGTCACGTTCGCTCCATTCGGCCGTCCTATCAGCAGTTTTCCAGCTGTCGACTATATCGGTGCCGCATGCCGGGCCGGACCGGGCCCGGCACGGACCCGCGACGCCTACGCTGCCGCGTCCCGGGGCAGCCCGAGCATGCGTTCACCGATCACGTTGAGCTGTACCTCGGTGGTGCCGCCGTAGATGGTGGTGGCCCGGCCCGCGATCAGTTGCTCCATCGCGTGGTCGCTGCGTTCACCGGGCACCGACACCACGCCGGCGACGCCGAGCTCGGCGACGACGAACTCCGAGATAGCCTGCCCCAGCGCCATTCCGAGCAGCTTGCCGACACTCGAGGTGGTGCTGATATCGCTGCCGGACAGCTGTTTCAGTACCACCCGGGCGCCGATCACGTCGACGGCGCGGCTCTCGGCGATCAGTTCGCCGACCCGGGCCCGCGCCACCGGCGACAGGTCCCGGCCGACGGCGAAGCGCAGCAGGTCGGTCTCGGTGGCGTAGGCCGCCATCTTCTGGCTCAGCGCCACCCGCTCGCCGGCCAGGGTGGTGCGGGCCACCCGCCAGCCGTCGTCGACCGCCCCGACCACATTCTCGTCCGGGATGAACACATCGTCGAGGAACACCTCGTTGAACAGTGCCGAACCGGTCATTTCGCGCAGCGGCCGCACCGTGATCCCCGGGGAGCTCATATCGAGGACGAAATAGGTGATGCCCTGATGCTTCGGCTTGTCCGGGTCGGTGCGGGCGATCAGCATCGCCCAGTCGGCGAACTGCGCGACCGTGGTCCAGATCTTCTGGCCGCTGATCCGCCAGCCACCGTCGACCCGCACCGCCTTGGTGCTCAGCGAGGCGAGATCCGATCCGGCACCCGGCTCGCTGAACAGCTGGCACCAGACCAGCTCACCGCGCAGGGTCGGCACCGCCAGCTCCTGCTTCTGCTGCTCGGTGCCGTGCCCGACGACGGCCTGTACCGCCCAGGTGCCCATCAGCAGTTGCGGCATCGCGATCCCGGCGGCCTTGATCTCCTCGGCGATCACGATCTGTTCCAGCGGCGCCGCACCCCGGCCGTACGGCCGGGGCAGGTGCGGTTGCACCCAGCCGCCGTCGCCGAGCGCGATCAGCTGCTCGTCCTCGTCGGTGACCGCTGCGATCGGCGCCAGTTCGGCACGCACTGCCGCCCGGATCGTCTCTGCTTCCGGCGGCAGCTCGAGCTCGGTCGGCAGCTCCCGCCCGTTCAGCGCGTGGCCGGCCACGGCCGCCGCCCGTTCGGCGTGCCCGCCCTGGACCGCCCGGTCGGCCAGGGCGCGCCGGTAGTACAGGTGCGCATCGTGTTCCCAGGTGAAGCCGATGCCGCCGTGCACCTGGATACAGTCCTGGGCGACCGTCACCGCAGCGTCCGGCACGAGCAGGGCGGCCACGGCGGCCGCATAATCGGCGGTGTCATCGGCGCGGTCGAGGGCGGTCGCCGCATCCCACAGCACCGCGCGGGCCTTCTCCAGGGCGATGCCCATCTGGGCACATTTGTGCTTGACGCCCTGGAACTGCCCGATCGGGCGGCCGAATTGGATCCGGGTGTTGGCGTATTCGGCGGCGGTCGAGACGCACCAGGACATCACGCCGACCTGTTCGCCGCCCAGGATCACCGCGGCCACCGACTGCACCCGTTCCGCGGTGATGTCGAGAATCCGTTCCGCCGGGACGGTCACGCCGGAGACATCGATGCGCACCGAACCGCGGAGCACGTCGATACCGTCCTGGGAGGTCACCGCGATCTCGTCCCGGTCGAGAACCACCCAGCGGGTCGCCTGCGCCGTCGTCGCGGCCACGACGAAGACATCGGCGTGCGTTCCACCGAGCACTCCGTCCACCGCACCGGACAGCACCAGCGTGTCGCCGTCGGCGACACCGGAACAGCTCCCGGACAGCGCGACCGCGCCCAGCCGGGTTCCGTCGCCGAGCCCGGGAGTCAACCGGGCCGCGGCGGGACCACCGGCGGCCGCCAGTACCGCGGACGTGAGCACGCTCGGCACGAACGGTCCCGAATACACCGAACGGCCCAGGGCTTCCAGGGCCACCGCCAGGGTCAGCAGCCCGGCGTCCTGACCGCCGTACTCCTCGGGCAGGTGCAGGTTCAGCAGATCCTGGCCGACCAGGGCCGGCCAGAATTCCGGGGTCCGGGGCTCGGCAGCTTCGACCGCGCCCCGCAGCAGCTCGGCGGTGATCTCGCGTTCCGCCAGCCCGCGCACCGACTCGGCAAGTGCCCGATGGTCCTCGTTCAGCCCGACCCCGAGGTCATATCCGTGGTGCGCCATATCAGTTCCCCTCGCCGAGCTGCTTCGCCACGTCGTCGATGGTCCAGGGGCCGTCGGTCTCCACAGTGCGCACGTCGTGCCAGCCGGCCAGTTCGGTGATCGCACCACCCTGGACGGCGAACACCTTTCCGGTCAGGGTGCAGTCGGCCGTGGCGAGATGGGCCACCAGCGGCGAAATGTTGGCCGGGGCGAACGGATCGAATTCGCCCTCGGGGACTTCCGCGGCGAACAGCGCGCTCATGCCGGGGGTCGCCAGGGTGAGCCGGGTCCGCGCGATGGGCGCGATCGCATTGACCCGCACCCCGTACCGATCCAGCTCGTCGGCGGCCACCTGGGTCAGCGCCGCGATCCCGGCCTTGGCCGCGCCGTAATTGCTCTGGCCGGCATTCGGCATGAAGGTGCCCGAGGCGGAGGCGGTGTTGATCACCGAGGCCTGCACCGGCGTTCCGGCCTTGGTCTGCGCCTTCCAGTAGGCGGCGGCATGCCGCAGGCAGGCGGCGTGCCCTTTGAGGTGGACGGCGAGGACGGCATCCCATTGGGATTCGTCCATACCGGCGATGAAGGCGTCGCGCAGGATGCCCGCATTGTTCACCAGCACGTCCAGCCGGCCGAACTCACCGACGGCCTGCTCGATCAGCCATTCCGCGCCCTTCCAGGAGGAGACGTCGTCGGTATTGGCGACCGCGGTGCCACCGGCGGCGCGAATCTCGTCGACCACCTGCTGAGCCGGTCCGGCATCGGCGCCGCTGCCGTCGTTGGCACCACCGCGATCGTTGACGACCACCCGGGCACCCTCCCGGGCGAACAGCAGCGCATGCTCGCGGCCGATGCCGCGACCCGCGCCGGTGACGATCGCGACGCGATTATCCAGCTTTCCCATGGATTCGGTACTCCTCGTTGATGTTCGACTCACCCGACGGCGAGTTCGACCCGGCCGTCGGTGATGGCGATCGCGCCGTCCGCTTCGGTTTCGAAGACGTAGGCGGCCACCCCGTCAGCGGGGCCGTCGGTGGGCCGAAAGGTGGTGGTGATGTCCTGTCCGGGCAGGACCGGTTTCGCGAACCGCACCGCGAGCCGCCGCAGCCGCTCGGTCTCGGCGCCACCCAGTTCGGTGAGGGCGGCCCACGAGGTGAAGGCCATGGTGCACAGGCCGTGGTTGATGATGCCGGGCAGCCCCGCCATCCGGGCGATCTCGTCGTCGAGGTGGATCGGCATCGGGTCGCCGGATGCCGGTGCGTACCGGAAGGTCTGGTCGGCGTCGATACGGGCGACGACCTCGGCGACCGGGTCGTTGTCGCGTTCGGCTTCGATCCGGTGCCCCGGCGCCTGCTCACCGACCGTCTTCCCGGCGTCGACCTTGCGGAAGAAGGCGGTGAGCCACTGCTCGTTGACCAACTCGCCGGCCGCATCCCGGGTTTCGGCGTAGACGGTGACCGTGGAACCGTTCGATTGTCCGCGGTAGCCGATCGGTTTCGCCCGCACCACCAGTTCGTCGCCGGGCCGGATCGGCCGGTGGAAGCGGAAGTCCTGTTCCCCGTGTACCAGCTTCATCAGCAGTTCGACCGGCGCCACCGACAACGCCGCCGGCGCCATCGAGGAGAACACCGGCACCACCGCGAACACCGGCGGCGCGACCTCGCCGTTGCGATGGCGGGCGATCGGGTCGTTGGTCGCCGCCGCGTATTCCGCGATGCGTTCGGCGGTGACCGTGAACCGTTCCTCGTCGGTCCAGACGCCGAGGCCGGAATCGTCGAAGACGACGGCCTCGGCGTCGCGCTCCGAAGTGGTCACGATGCGGCGGCGACGAGCTCGCCGAACTTGTCCATCGAGGCGCGCAGATCGGCGTCGCAGTGCTTGGCGACTGCCTTGCCGATCGGCCCGACGATCATCGTGCCCTTGAACTCGGCATCGAACACGGCCGCCGAGCCGGTGTCGGTGGGTTCCACCTTGAGCACGAATTCGACGGTGACTCCGGCCATCCCGGTGCCGGTGATCCGCAGGAACTTGTTGGGTTCGACCTCGGCCACGGTCCATTCGATCTTGTTTGCCATATTCATCACCGATACGACCTCGATGAACCGGCTGCCCGCGGCGAGTTCGGCGGGCAGTTCGCTGCGCCAGCCCTGGTGGATGGTCAGCCAGTTCTCCCAGCCGTCGAGGTCGCTGAGCATGCTCCACGCCTTCTCGGGCGCGACGGGCAGTTCGGTGGAAACGGAAACAGTTGCCATGGGACTCTCCTGATGAGTGGGTGGTGGTCGGGTCAGCGGACGGCCGGGCGGTAGGCGGTGACGACCACCGCACCGCCGAGGCCGATGTTGTGCTGCAGCGCGAGCCGAGCGCCCTCGACCTGGCGCGCATCCGCGCGGCCGCGCAACTGCCAGGTGAGTTCGCTGCACTGGGCCAGGCCGGTGGCGCCGAGTGGGTGCCCCTTGGAGATGAGCCCGCCGGACGGGTTCACCACCCAGCGGCCGCCGTAGGTGGTGGCGTCGTCGTCGACGAGCTTGCCGCCCTCCCCCGGGGCGCACAGGCCGAGTGCTTCGTAGGTCAGCAGTTCGTTGGTGGAGAAGCAGTCGTGCAGTTCGATCACGTCGATGTCCTCGGGCGCGATCCCGGCCTGCTCGTACACCTGCCGCGCCGCGGTCCGGGTCATATCGGCGCCGACCAGGTTGATCGCGCTCTCGGTGTCGAAGGTCGACGCCAGGTCGGTGACCATCGCCTGGCCGACGATCTCCACCGCACGATCGGCGAGATCGTGTGCGTCGACGAATGCTTCGTTCGCCACGACGACGGCACCGGCGCCGTCGGAGGTCGGCGAGCACTGCAGTTTCGTCAGCGGCCCGTAGATCGGCTTGGCGGCGAGCACCTCGTCGAGGCTGTACTCGTCCTGGAACTGGGCGTAGGGGTTGTTCATCGAATGCCGGTGGTTCTTCACCCCGATCTTCGCGAACTGTTCGGCGGTGGTGCCGTACTTCTGCATATGCTCCACGCCGGCCGCCCCGAACATGTACGGCGCGGGTGGCATCGCGAATTCGTGCAGTTCGGCGAGTGCCATCAGGTGCCGCATCATCGGCTGTTCGCGGTCGTCGAATGTCGAACCGAGCGAACCCTTCTGCATCTTCTCGAAACCGAGCGCGAGCGCGCAGTCCACGGTGCCGCCGCGCACCGCCTGTGCCGCCAGGAACAACGCCGTCGATCCGGTGGAGCAGTTGTTGTTGACGTTCACCACCGGGATACCGGACAACCCCAGTTCGTAGACCGCCCGCTGACCGGACGTCGATTCGCCGTAGACGTACCCGACATAGGCCTGTCCGATCCGGTCGTAGTCGATCCCGGCATCCGCCAGTGCCTTCGTTCCCGCTTCCCGCGCCATATCCGGGTAATCCCACTCCCGGGCGCCCGGCTTCTCGAACTTCGTCATGCCGACGCCGACGACGAACACCTTCTGTGCCATACCAGAGCTCCTGTGCAACTCGTCCATCTATGTGGGACTCCGTGTATCAGCAATCTATGTTGGACATGACGTCCAAGTCAATAGCCGATCACTCGTCGATCCAACTTCGCCGATCCCCGGAGTTCGAACACCCTGAGGCTGTTGCCCGCATCCCCGGCCACACCACCGGCACGAACGTCGTCGCCGCACAGATCCGCACTGCTACCCACTCCGAGACGAGGCCTCCGTCAAGTCGGTTGGATATCGAGGCAGGACATCGGCAGCCTCGATGCCCCGATTCCGAGACGACTGCGACGGAGCCGCTCGGACCACCCCTCAGCGACCGAATACACCGCGCGACACCACATCAATTTTTCGGGACATGTGTCCCACTTACTTGGTTGTGTGGTTCGCCGGGCCGCCCATGCCGCAGGTCCGGACCGTCCGGCTGTGGCGCCACCCCCGGTCGGCGCGCCGAGCCCCGGTCCGCGGCCTGCGTGACCGGGTAGTTTGGTCCACCGTGGTCCACTGGGATATTCCGCGCACTCCGATGGGGGCACTGCTCACCGTGCACCTCGGCCGTGCCTACGGGATCACGTCCGAAGAATGCCTGCAGGGCACCGGCCTCACCGAACAGCGCCTGACCGATCCCGCGGCCGAGATCGGGGCAGACGCCGAACTGGCCGTGATCGCCAACCTGGTGGCCCGGCTCGGGGCACCACCCGGCCTCGGCGTCGAGGCCGGGAGCCGGTTCCGCCTCAGCGCCTACGGGATGTGGGGGTTCGCGCTCATCAGCAGCCCCACCCTCGGTTCGGCCATCCGGACCGGATTGCAGTTCATCGAGCTGACCTTCGCCTTCAGCACGATCACCCTGCGGCACCGCGGCGACGAGACCCACCTGATCCTCGAGGCACCCGGTATCGCTGCCGAACTGCAGCGCTTCGTCGTCGAACGTGATGCGGCGGCGATCCAGGTCCTGCGCCGGGACCTGCTGGCCGACCCCATCGCCATTCGGCAGCTGGGCTTCGCCTTCCCGCCGCCGCCGGCCGACCGGCTGCCGATCTATACGGAGCTATTCGGTACCACCCCGGACTTCGATACACCGCACACCTCGGTAGCCTTCGACCACCGGGTGCTCGAGCTACCGCTGCCGCAGGCCAACGAACAGACCGCCGCCGTCGTGCTCGCGCACTGCCGGGAGCTCCTGGAGCGCCGCCGGGCGCGCAGCGGGCTCGCCGGCCGGATCCGCGATCTGCTCCTGGAACGGCTGCCCGCGTTCGGCGATGCCGCTACGCTCGCCACCGAACTACATATGAGCGAACGCACGCTGCGCCACCGTCTCGCCGCCGAGGGCACGACCTACCGCGCCCTGGTGGACGAGGTGCGCGAACGCCTGGCCGAGGAGATGCTGCTCGTCCATCGGCTGCCGGTCACCGAGGTGGCCCACCGCCTGGGCTACGCCGAGGTGTCGGGCTTCTCGCACGCCTTCCGCCGCTGGAAGGGGATGGGCCCCCGCGCCTTCCGGCAGGAGCGCCGCATCGATGGCTGACCGGGGCGGCGCCGGGTGGATCGACCGGCCGCGATCGGGTACCTTCCCTGCGTTTGCCTACCCGAAAGTGAACTATGACCGCCCAGCCGACCGATGCGGTACGTGCGCTCGACCGCGCCGCCGCCGATCCACCCGACCTGCGCAGCCTCCGCGCCTTCCGCTACCTCGGCCCCGGCCTGCTGGTCGCGATGGCCGGGGTCGGGACCAGTCACCTCGTCACCGCGCCGCTGGCGGGTGCGCATTTCGGATACGCGCTGCTGTGGGTATTGCCCCTCGCGTTCCTGTGTAAATGGCAGGGATTCGAGCTCGCCATGCGCTACACGGCCGCGACCGGCGAATCGGTGGTCGATGCCTACGCCCGGATTCCCGGACCGAGGAACTGGGCCGTCTGGGTGACCATGGCGGCGACCGTCATCGTGTCCGGCACCGCCATCGGCGCCATCGTGGCGGCCGCCGCGGCCGTGCTGTGGGCGGTGTTCGGCGCCGGATACCTGCTGCTGTACGGATTGCTGCTGTCGCTGCTGGTCATCGGGCTGCTGTTGTCCGGGCGCTATCGCGGACTGGAGGTGGTGAACAAGGCCCTGGCGGTGGTGCTGGTGCTGGCCACCGTGGTGGCGTTCGCCGGCGCCGACGTCCCGGCCGCGGCCTACCGCGAGCTCGTCCTGGTCACGGTGCCGGCCGGGTCGGCGGTGCTGATCGCGGCCCTGCTCGGGTGGATGCCCACCGACCTCACCGTCGGGGTATGGGGGTCGCTGTGGATCCGGAACAAGGGCGACGGCATGGTCCGCATCCGCGAAGCGCTGGGACCGGATGCGGTGCGCGAGGTCCCCGAACGGTACCGCGCCTATGCCGACGGCTGGTTCCGCGCCGCCCTGTACGACTTCCGGCTCGGGCACATCGCGTCCTGGGTGATCGCGACCATGTACCTGATGCTCGGCGCCGCCGTACTGTTCGACCTGGACGAGAAGCCGGCCGGGGCCCGCACCATCGTGGTCGTGTCGAACATCTTCACCGATACGGTCGGGTCCTGGATGTACCCCGTGTTCCTGGCCGGGGCCTTCGCTGCCCTGCTGTCCACGGTGATCATCTGCTTCGACGGCTTCCCCCGGGCCTTCGCCGCCGCCGCGGTGAAGGTACTGCCACCGCGGCCCGAGCGCCCCTGGTGGAGCGAACGCTCGGCCATGCTCGGCTGGATGGGCGTAATGGTCCTGTGCGTCGCGGTCGCGCTGACCGTCCTGCCCGACCCGGCCTTCCTGGTCCCGGCCGCCGCCACCGTCGGTTTCGCCATCGGCCCGATCCTGTTCGCACTGAACCTGTACGTGGCCCTGAAGTTCATTCCCCGGCGCTACCGGCCCGGCCGCTTCGTCACCGCCTGGAGCTGGGTGAGCCTGCTGGTCCTCACCGGCCTCACGGCATGGCTGGTACCGCAGACGATCGGCCTGGTCTGAGTACCGGCGACCACGGCGTGAACGACTGGGCGGGGACCGGGCTGCTGCGGCCCGGATTGATGGTACTGACCGGCGATGTCGGGACGACGGCGCTGCATGCCCACCACACCGTGCAGGTGCTGACGAGCGAGTCCACCTTCTGTATCGGCGACGGCCACGGAGCGACGGCGAGCTGCCGCTCCGTGGTCATCCCGCCCGACACCGGCCACCGCGTGGTGCGGGGTGCAGCCGCATCGACGGTGGTCCACGTGGCGCCGGAGGCCGTGATCGCGCCGACCCTGTGCCCCGACCCGGGTGACACGGTCGATGCCTGGGTCCGCAACGGGACGTTGCTCGGCGCCGATGGCGAGGCGACGACGGCGATCGTTGCGGGTCTGGCCGAACCCGTACGCACCGACGGGCATCCGGCCGTCCGGCAGGCGCGGGCGGAACTGCCCGGCCTGGTGGCCGACGGCCCGGTGCGGCTCGCCGACGTCGCCCGGCGGGTGCGGCTGTCCCACAGCCGGTTCGCGCACCTGTTCTCCGCCGAGGTCGGACTTCCGTTCCGGGCGTACGTGCGCTGGCTGCGGATGCAGCAGGCGATCCGGCTGGTCGCCGCCGGCCGGCCGCTCACCGAGGCGGCCCACGGCGCCGGGTTCGCCGACAGCGCCCATCTGAACCGGGCCTGCCACAGCATGTTCGGCGCGGCACCCTCGGATTTCGGGCGGCTGCACTGGGTGGACGAGGCCGATTCTTCGTAGCAGGTTTGTTCAAGCCGGGGCCGGACACCTCCTGCCACGCTGGTACGCAGGCACGACAGCTCAGGAGGTTCCATGTCCCGCATGCCTGCCACCGTCCGATCCGCATTCGAAGCCGAACTGCGCCATGCGCAGCAGGCCACCGACATCGACGAGATGTGGCATGCACTCGAACGCGCCCACATTCTTTCGCAGCAGTGGGCCTGGCCGCACACCCGGGCGCACTGGGCGATGCTCCGGCTCGCACTGCACTGCCGCGACCGCCGGGAAGCCCTCGGCCAGATCACACGGCTGGCGCTGGGCGGCGTCGTGTCCGCGATCGGCCGGGCGCCGATCGGAAACAACGGGCGGGCATCCATCGGCGCATTGACGCCGATGCCGCTCCCCGACGATCTCGCCGCGATCCTGGCCGCGGATGCGAGGACCGCACCGTGACGCCGCCGGACCGAGCATCGAGCGAGTGGGCCGACCGGCATCGTCGCACCGCCCCAGCCGGTTCCCACGAGATCGGCGAGCTGCGCTCGCCGTTCCGGGCGTACGCGTTACACAGCCACGAACGCCGGGCCCCTCCCGCACGACCTCCCCGCCCCGGACGCGACGACGGCCGCAGTGCCGCCCCTACCGCGAACCCGTGGGAGGCAGTGGGCGGCGGATGGACCGCCTTATGGGTTGTCGACCCGTGGGGTGATCCGCTGCACCAGGACATCAAATACGCCGACGGCACGTTCACCACCTTCGACGAGGCGCGCGATTGCGATCTCGTCTTCTGGTGCATGAACCGCCCCGAAGCCCACACCGGCGACCCCAACGCCTACCACCTGCTCCGGCGCAGCCGCCCCGACGACCTGCTGCTGTGCTTCGGCGAACGCAAAGAAGCCGTCATCATCTGCCGCGTCCCACCCGGCGACGACCACCGCACCGCCGGGTACGGCTTCTTCGCCGACTGGCGGCAGGCGGACCTGCCGCAGCTGCATCACGTCATCGACGGGTCGCCGGGGCCGTTCGTCTGGCGTGGGGTGCGGCCGTCGCTGCGCGATCCGCGGTCGAAGTTCTGGGCCGACGGATACGGATAGAGCCACACCCGATCCGGATGCGGGCCGCAACCCGATCGAACCGAGCGTTCCCCGCACCGCGGAACGCTCATCGGCATCCACCGGCTTCGAGGGGTCTCCTTCGGCAATCGGGGCACCGAGAGCACCGGGGAGTTCAAAAGGACACTCGCTCCCCGCTGCCGGTGACGAGGTAGTCCCGGGTATCGAAACGTCGCACGCGGCGACGGTAGTCGAAGGTGAAGCCGGGCCAGTTGTTCGTGTTGCGGCCCGCAGCGTTGGTGTACCAGCTGTGGCACCCGCTGTTCCACACGGTGGACCGGATCGCCGCCTGGACGGCGCGGTTCGACCGTTGCTGCACCTCGGCGCGTACCTCCACGGCCCGGGCGCCCGACCGCAGCTGCGCCAATGCCTGCACCACATAACCGAATTGGGATTCGAGCATGTAGACGATGGAATTGTGGCCCAGGTTCGTGTTCGGTCCGTACAGGATGAACATGTTCGGGAAGCCGTGCACGGCGATCCCGTGGTGGGCTTGCGCGCCGTCGCGCCACTCCCGGTCCAGGTCACGATCGTCGCGGCCGGTGATCCGCATCGGCGCCAGGAAGTCGTTGGCGCGGAAGCCGGTCCCGAGCAGCACCGCGTCGGCTTCGTGCAATGTCCCGTCGGCAGTACGCAGCCCCGCCGGTTCGATGCGCTCGATTCCCGCGGTGACGACGTCGACATTCGGACGGGTCACGGCATCGTAGAAGTCGTTGGAGATCAAGATCCGCTTACAGCCGATCTTCGTC
Organism: Nocardia sp. KT25-26; assembly: GCF_056627695.1. Classification (NCBI taxonomy): domain Bacteria; kingdom Bacillati; phylum Actinomycetota; class Actinomycetes; order Mycobacteriales; family Nocardiaceae; genus Nocardia; species Nocardia sp. KT25-26. Next base: position 3,590,147 of record NZ_CM152813.1, read on the forward strand.
TTCGGGGTCAGCCTGGCCCGCAACTCCGGGTCGGTGACCCGGCGGGCCAGATGCCGCTCGAAGCGCCACTGTACCCACGCCATCGCCCGTGGGTACTTCGTGAATGCCAGCGCCCGCGGCTCCAGCGACAGGTACGTCATGGCCCGGGACAGCCGCAGCAGACCCGGAACCCGCCGGAACAGTGCCCGGACCCGATCTCCGTAGGGATAGTCCGGTTTCGGGATCACATGCGCGGCATCGCGCTGGAAAACGGTGAGGTGCTCGGCCAGCTCGGCGACCGGCGGAACGAACTGGATCGCCGAGGCACCGGTCCCGATCACCGCGACGCGTCTACCGGTGAGGTCGTAGTCGTGGTTCCACGCCGCGGAATGGAAGATCTCCCCGGCGAACTCGTCGATGCCGGGGATGTCCGGCACGGCCGGGCGGCTGAGCTGGCCGGTTGCCGCGATCAGGGCGCGCACCCGGAACTGCGCCCCGTCCGCGATCCGCACGACCCATTCCCCACCGGCCTCGTCGTATTCGGCGGCCACCACCTCCGAATCGAAGCGGATGTGCCGGCGCAGGTCGAACCGGTCCGCCACGCCGCGCAGATACCGCAGGATCTCGGGCTGGGTGGCGAACCGGCGCGACCATTCGGCGGTCGGGGCGAACGAGAACGAGTACAGATGTGAGGGCACATCGCACGCCGCGCCGGGGTAGGTGTTGTCACGCCAGGTGCCGCCGACGTCCCCGGCACGTTCGAACATCACGATGTCGTCGTATCCGGCGGCCTTCAAGGTCGCCGCCATTCCGAGCCCGCCGAACCCGGTCCCGATGATCCCCACCGAGATCGATTCTCCGGTGCGCCTGTCTGCCATTCGTCCCTGACCTCCTCGTCGTGTCGTGTTCACGGTAGGTCTGGTACGGATGTGGCCACAGGTCGCCGACGGACAAATAGTTGTTCGTTCCGGCAATCGGCTATCTGCCGTCCGCGATGTCGAGCGCGTCGAGAAACGCCGTCGCCGCCGGAGTCCGGCCGACCCGATTCCACACCACGTACTCGACGCGGTTCGGCGCATCGGTCACCTCGACCGCCACCACCCCGGGCAGCTGCGGCGCGTAAGCGGACGGCACCATGGCCACGCACAATCCCAGGGTGACCAGCCGCGCGAGGTACTCGGCGGTGCTCACTTCGAACGCCACATCGCGGTGCAGGCTCGCAGCAGCGAAGGCCAGATCGGACTGGGCACGTCCGGCCGTCCCCGCGGGCAGATCCGCGAACACCTCCGCCGAGAGCCGGTGCAGATCCACCGCCGGCTCCCCGGACAGGGGGTGATCCGGTGCGACCAGTGCGACGAGGCGATCCCGGGCGAGTTCCCGGCTCGCGACCCGGTGTGGCGACACGGTGGTGGGCAGGCCCAGGAAAGCGACATCGAGGCGGCCGTGTTCGACCTGTTCGACCAGGTCGTCGCTGCCGCCGACCCGCAGGTCGATCCGCACCTGCGGATATCGGCGGTGAAAAGCCTGCAGCGCGGCCGGCACGTCGACTGCTGCGACGGTAGGGATGATGCCCACCGCGAGCCGGCCACGCACCTCCCCGACTGCCGCGGCCACCTCGGCCGCGGCCCGATCGGCGGCATCCAGGCACTGCCGCGCGGCCGGCAGGAACGCCGTACCGGCCGGGGTCAGCCGCACCCGGCGGCTGGTGCGCTCGAACAGTTTCGCGCCGAGTTCACGTTCCAGGCGCGCGATCTGGTGGCTCAAGGCGGACTGAACGACCAGGCATTGTTGCGCGGCCCGGGTGAAGTTCCCGGTCTCGGCGACGGCGAGTACATACCGCAGTTGCTGCATCTCCACCGATCAATCTTGAGCCACGATCATTACGCTGACAAACATGCATTGGATTCATAGATCATCGCCGATGACACTGAGAACATGACCACGCGGACCACTCAACGGCCTTCCGGTGCCGCCGACTCCGATACGCGGCGCGGGCCGCTGTCCCTCACTGCGGTAACCGCACTCGCTCCCGCAGTGTGGGGCACCACCTACATCGTCACCACCGAATTCCTGCCATCCGGCTACCCGTTGGCGTCGACGGTCATCCGGGCCCTGCCGGCCGGCCTCATCCTGCTCGCGATCACCCGCAGCCTGCCCCGCGGCGTGTGGCTGTGGCGGGCCCTGGTCCTGGGCACCCTCAATATCGGCGCATTCAACGCCCTGCTTTTCGTCGCCGCCTACCGGGTGCCGGGAGGTATCGCTGCCACGCTGAACTCCCTGCAGCCGCTGCTCGTGGTCGGCCTGGCGTTCCTCCTGCTCGGCGAAGCGCCCACCCGATGGCGCCTGGGCTGGAGCCTCGCCGGTCTGGCCGGAGTCGGATTGATCGTGCTGCGCGGCGAGCTGACCTTCGACCCGTTCGGCGTGCTCGCCGGTATCGGTGCGGCGACGGCTATGGCGACCGGCATCGTGGCCACCAGGCGCTGGGGGCGGCCCGCGGGTGTCGGTCCGGCCGCCATGGCGGGATGGCAGCTCACCGCAGGCGGGCTGGTGCTGCTACCGCTGGCCCTGCCCCTCGAGGGCATCCCCACCGGAGTCGACCTTCCGGCGATCGGCGGCTATGCGTGGTTGTGTGTGGTCGGCGCCCTGCTCACCTACCCGCTCTTCTTCCGCGGCATCGGTGCCCTCCCGGTCGTGGCGGTGTCCTTTCTCGGACTGCTCTCCCCGACCGTCGCGACCCTGCTGGGCTGGGTGTTCCTCGGCGAATCGCTGACACCGTGGCAGCTGGCCGGCGTCGCCCTGACTCTGACCGCCGTCACCGCAGCCCAGCTGTCTCCCGCCACCGTCCGTGGCCTCGTTCCGGCCACTCGCACAGGAGTAGCGTCATGACCCGCACCGTATTGATCACCGGACCGACCGGCACCGTGTCCACCGCCCTGCTCCACACGCTCACCGGCACCGGCACCGGCACCGGCACCGGCCCGAACCTGCGGGTCCTGGTCCGGGACCCAGCCCGCGCGACGACCTTCCGGCAGCGCGGGATCGAGGTGGCCGTCGGCGATCTGGACCGGCCCGCCACCCTGTCCGCCGCGTTCGACGGCGTCCAGGATCTGTGGTTGCTCACCCCGAACGGTCCACGCGGACCGGAGAACAGCATGAATGCGGTGTGGGCGGCCCGGCAGGCCGGTGTGGAGCGCATCGTGCGACTCTCCGCGGTCGGGGCGGCCCACGACGCACCCACCCGCAGTGGCCGCCTGCATGCACTCTCCGATCGCGAGCTCGAACACAGCGATATGCGCTGGACCGTGCTGCGCCCGCACTGGTTCATGCAGAACCTGCTGAACGAGGCGCCCGATATCGCTGCCGACGGCACCTTCGCCCTGAATATGGCCGCGGCCCGGATCGGCATGATCGATGCCCGCGATATCGCCGAATGCGCGGCCCGCATCCTGCACGACGGACCGGACCGTCACCACGGTCGCAGCTACACGCTGACCGGCCCGCGCTCACTGACCTTCGACCAGGTCGCCGATCAGGCCACCCGGGTGCTCGGCAGAGCCATCACCTATCTGCCGGTCTCCGATGCGGTCAAGAATCGAGCGCTGCTCGGCTACGGCCTGTCCGAATGGCTGGTCGACATGCTGGCGGAGTACGCCGGTGCCTATGCGGCCGGCTGGGGCGACATCACCACCGACGCGGTGGCCACGCTGCTGGGGAGACCGCCACGCGATATCGCCGACTTCCTCCGCGATCACCGAGCGGCGTTCGGCGAGGCCCGGGCGACGGCGATAGGACACCCGCCGCCTACCCGGTGCTCCGGGACGGCGTAGCCGGAGAACAGTTCGCCGAACGCACCGAACTCGTGGGTACGAGAACCTCCGCGGCCGCGATCACCGGACTCCGATGTTGCCGCCCGGAAGCCGGACTCGGCAGCAACAGACGCCGGGCAAGGAGACCGGCCCCGCGGCGATCAGGCAGGAACGGGTGCGGTGTCGGCGAGGAAATCGGCGATGGCCGCCCAGGTCGAATTTCGCGCGTCCGGCCCCGCAATGATGCCCAGGTGGCTGCCTTCGACGCCGACGAACCGCACCTGGGCGGCGCCGGTCAGCACCTCGGCGCCCGCGGCCACCGATGCGGCGGAAGCCAGCTGGTCGCGGCTGCCGCCGACCAACAGCACCGGGGCGGTGAGCTTCTCCAGCTCGACCGCGTTGTTCGGACCCAGATGCACGGTGCCCGACCACATCTCGTTGCGCACGATCAGCTGGCGATAGGCCTGCCGGTAGAACCGGCCGGGATAGCCGGGCATCTCGTCCATGAACCGGTCCACGGACTGCATCCGGGCCAGTGCCTCCACATCGGTGATGTTGCGCGCAATGTACCAGGGCTTGGTCAGCTCCCGGTCCAGTGACTGGGCCCGGAAACCGGCCCGCACCAGGTACTTCGGGATTCCGCCGGTCACCCGCGTCGGCAGCGTCACCTCACGGCCGCCGGTGAGCCGCCCGAGCCGGCGGACCAACGAGATCGGCCCGTTGCGGCGCTGGTCGAACGGGCTCCCGACAGCGGTGACGGAGGCGATCGGCAGGTCGGCGTGCGCGGCCGCGGTGAGCAGGCTCATCGTGCCGCCGAACGACCAGCCGATCAGATCGACCGGCGCATCCCCGTGCACCGCGCTCACCTCGCGGACCGCCGCCGGCACGATGGTGTCCACCCAGTCCTCGAAGCCGAGGCGGCGATCGGCGTAGGTGATCTCCCCGTAGTCGACCACATGCACTTCCCGGCCGAGGTCCAGCAGGTACCGCACCAGGCTCTGCCGCGGACGCAGGTCGTAGCAGGAGATCGTGACCGCCAGCGGTGGCACCAGCAGCACCGGATTGCCGGTACCCGGTGTGGATCGGCGGTACCGCAGCAGCCGCCGGTGCGGCTCGTCGCTCAGGACGTCGGCCGGGGCCGGCGCGTAGGGCTCGATCCCCGGCCCGAAAAGCGCCCCCGCATTGCGCAATACGACCTTCGGATCCACCACAGCACCCTCTCGACAGTGATATCGGCGTACCGCACCCCGACCCGAAACCAGCCCGGGCCGTACGCCACCAGACTTACCCTGGACATGGTGTCACAGTTTCTACCCGGCCCCCAACCCGGCACGAGGTGATAGATCCCACTCACAACCGGCGACCACGCCCGCAATCGACCGCGCCTGCTTGCGACCGCACTGCGGCACCGCTAGTAATTAACTAAAGAGTCAATTCGATGCGGAAGGGATTCGGGATGCCGACGAGATCATGGTGGGGCTGGGGCACCATCGAGGACGCCGTGACCGGCACGGAGCGCGCCGCGCTGAGCCGGCGGATCGCCGCACTGCTCCCCGGCACGGATCTCACCGTCCACGAGCCGCCCGAACTCGACGAACTCCCGGTTCGGCCGCCACGCATCCGAGTACCGGACAGTCTCGCCGCGTTCGCGTCCTTCGCCACCCGCGACCGGGTGGCGCACAGCCACGGTCAGGCCTTCCGGGACGTCGTGCGCAACCTGCTGGGCCGGGTCGGCGAGATTCCGGATGTCGTGCTGCGGCCGCCGGACGAGCAGGCCGTCACCGACATCCTGGACTGGTGTGCGGCGGCCGGGCTGGTCGTGATCCCGTTCGGCGGCGGGACCTCCGTCGTCGGCGGGGTGGAGGCGCGCGGCTGCGCCGAGTACGGCGGGATCGTGGCCCTCGACCTCACCGCGATGGCCGGTGTCGTGGAGATCGACCGCACCAGCCGGGCCGCCCGAATCCAGGCCGGAATCCTCGGCCCGGCATTGGAGAACCGGCTGCGCCCGGCAGGCCTGACGCTGCGGCACTTCCCGCAATCCTTCGAGTTCTCCACGCTCGGCGGCTGGCTGGCGACCCGCGCGGGCGGCCACTACGCAACCGTGTACACCCACATCGACGACATGGTCGAATCGCTGCGCGTGGTCACCCCGGTCGGTGTGAGCGAATCCCGGCGGCTCCCCGGATCCGGTGCCGGTCCCTCCCCCGACCGGATGTTCCTCGGCTCCGAGGGCACACTCGGCATCATCACCGAAGCGTGGCTGCGGTTGCAGGATCGCCCGGCCCACCGGGCCGGTGCGTCGGTCACCTTCGGGGATTTCGACCGGGCCGTCGCTGCGACCCGCACCATTGCGCAGGCCGGGCTGTTCCCGGCGAACTGCCGCCTGCTCGACCCAACGGAGGCCTACATCAATGCCGGAATCGCCACCGCCGGCGGTGTGCTGGTGCTCGGATTCGAATCCGCGGACCATCCGGTCGAGGCATCGTTGCGCCGCGCCGTCGAGATCTGCCGCGACCCCGGCGGCACCGTCGCCGACGATCCCGGCACGCAACCGGCCGACGGTTCCCGCTCCGGACCCGCCGGTACCTGGCGCTCGGCGTTCCTGCGGATGCCGTACCAGCGCGATGCGCTCGCGGCACAGTCGATGGTGGTGGAGACCTTCGAAACAGCGTGCACCTGGGACTCGTTCGACCGGGTGCACGCGGCGGTGCGGTCCGCCGCGACCGAGGCGATGCGCACCGCCGGGGTCACCGGCGTCCTGACCTGCCGGTTCACCCATGTCTACCCCGACGGACCGGCCCCGTACTTCGGCGTTTTCGGGGCGGGCCGCTGGGGCCGCACCGTGGAGCAGTGGGACGAGATCAAATCGGCGGTCTCCGAGGCGATCGCCACCGAGGGCGCCACCATCACCCACCATCACGCCGTCGGCCGCGACCACCGCCCCTGGTACGACCGGCAGCGCCCGGAACCGTTCGCTCTGGCGCTGCGCGGCGCCAAACGCGCCCTGGACCCGTCCCGCATCCTCAACCCGGGCGTCCTGATCGACTGACCACCTGGGATCCTGCGATGGTCGCCGCCGCCTGCGCGACCCGGGCACTGCGCACCGCGGTGGCCGAGGTGCCGGCCGACCGGGGCCACGCCGGCGCAGCGCCTTCTCTCGACGCCGGCGTCAGTCTCGGTGTACGAGGGGCCGTAGGGCATTGCCCGCCAGGTCCAGCATGCCGGGCTCGTGGCCGTTGGCGACCATGTTGACGATCACGCCGGAGACGCCGTGGTCGAGCACCCGCCGCTGGATCTGGTCGGCCACGTCGTCGGGGGTGCCGACGAACTGCCGGTCGGCCTGGCCGTCGCGCAGCGACTGCACGGGCAGGCCGGCGGCGTCCTGGGCCGCCTGTTTCTGCAACAGTTCGTCCTGCAACTTGCGCGCCCGGTCGCCGTCCTCGTCCACGATCACGAAGGCCAGGAAGCTGGTTTCCAGGGTCGCCGGATCACGTCCGGCTTCCTCGCACCGGCGCTGCAGGGCCGCCATCTTTCCGGGCAGCTCGGCGGCATTGCAGATGATGTTGAGGTGGTCGGCGAACCGGGCGGCCAGCCCGAAGGTCTTCTTCTCCCCGCCACCGCCGAGCAGGATCGGCAGATCGTCGCGGATCCGCGGCTCATTGATGGCTTCCCGGGCGCTGTACCACCGGCCGTCGAAGGTGGGGCGCTGCCCACGCAGCATCGGCCGGATGATCTGCAGGGCCTCTTCGAGCCGCTGGAAGCGATCGGTGAAAGTGCCGAACTCGAAGCCGTAGCCGCGGTGTTCGAGCTCGAACCAGCCGGCACCGATGCCCAGCACCGCCCGCCCACCGCTGACCGCATCCAGGGTGGTGACCGTCTTGGCCAGCATCGCCGGATTCCGGTAGGTGTTCCCGGTGACCAGGGTGGACAGCTGGATCCGGTCGGTCGCGGTAGCGAGGGCGCCCAGCGCCGTATAGGCCTCGAGCATCGGCTCGTCCGGGGCACCGAGCACCGGCAGCTGATAGAAGTGGTCCATCACGAACGCGGCGTCGAAGCCGGCCGCCTCCGCCGCTCGCGCCTGCTCGATCACCGACGGGAACAGTTCCCGGGGCGATGCCGCGTGGCTGAAGTTCGGCATCTGGTAGCCCAGTCGAATACTCATGAGCGGCAGGTTATGGGTTGGAGTGCGCTCCAAGTCAACCGGAACGACACTCCGAACGGCCGCTACTCGATCGCGGCACCACCCGTGACCACACGGCACGAACGTCCACTTTTCGGCCGACTACGACAATTCGGATGAATCACATAACGGTTCCGGAACAGTTCCCGGAAATGTCGGCGAGGCGACACTATTCGGAACCGTATTCGATCTCGAACGGTTCCGTGCGCTCGTAAACTCGTGCGCGATACCGATCGTCGAATTCTTTCACAGTCCGGAAAAACTACGACGAAAGACCGGAACAATGGCACGTTTCCTCACCACAGGCGCCGGACGCGCCCTGACCGCCGCCACCCTGCCGTTGGTGGCGGCAGCAACGTTTGCCGGCGCTGCCGCCGCCGAACCGGCTGCGGTACCGGGCCCGGCGCCGGTCGTCCAGGATGCCGGCGGCGGACTCCCCCTCCAACCGGCAGCCACCGACCCCAATGCCCAGAATTCCGATCCACGGGCCAACGGCATGGCGGCCGGCGCCGCGGCCGGCGCACTGGGGTCGGCCATGTTCGGAGCCGGGACCTGCGCGCTCGCCCTGCCGCTCGTCGGTTCCGCACTGTCCTCGGGTTGCGCGATGAACGGCGCCATCCAGGGAGCCATCCTGGGCGCCCTCGGCGGCTTGCTGGTCGGCGCAATCGCACCGGATGCGGTCCCGCAGATCCTACCCTGATCCGACGATTCGGCGCCGTGGCCGTGGCTGCCCTGCCGCAGCCGGGCCGCTCGGCCGGATCAGCATTCGGTACGCGACCGAAGCGCCGCCGAGATCGCCTGCGCACCGGTGCGAATCGCATCGATGTAGGAATTGCGCCGTCCGGGTCCGACGGCGGCTTGCAACGGACCGATTTGTACCTCGTACGGGGCCCCGATTCCCTCGAATACCGGTGCCGCCAGGTAGCTCACCGGCAACGATTCCGCAGCCTCGATCTCGGTTCCGGTATAGGGCCGGCCGGTCAGCCGCATCATCTGCCGGAGCACCCGGGCCCGCAGCTCCGGCTGCAGCAGTTCGGGCCCGGCGGTGGCGAGCAGGTCGGCCAGGACATCGACCAGACCGGCATCGTCGGTGGCGGGCCGAAAGATCGCATATCCGTTCTCCTCGACGAAACGCAGCAGCGGCGCGGCGGATCGGCGTGCCGACTCGGGTGCCGTCCGCTGCCAGGCGCGCCGCTCCGCCTCGGGCCGCCACGGCATGACAGCAGCCCCGGCCGGATACGCCAGGGGCAGCGACTGCCCCACATTCAGTCCCGCCACCACCCGCTCCCCGGCATGATGTTTGCCCACCACGGTGAGCCTGCCGTCCGCGATCCGGCTCAGGGTGGCGCCGCAACCCGCCGCGGCCGCGAGGGCACCCAGTTCGGCGGCCACCGCCGCACCCGGCAGCTCGACCGGCAGCCGTGGCAATCCGGCACCCGGCCGATAGCGCAGCTCGCTGTCGCGCTCCAGCCAGCCCGCCCGGTCGAGTTCCGCGAGCACCGCGCTGACCGTGGCGCGGGGCACGGACAGTGTCGCCGCGATCTCGGATGCGCTTCGGGCGCGGTCGGATCCGGTGAGCAGCTCCACCACCGCGATCACTCGCCGCGTCGGTGGTGAACCGAGTTCCGGCATGACCTCCCCTTGTCGCGGGGCCCCTCGACCCCTACACTGCATCGACTATTCGTCGGAGTGTAGTCGAATATTCGACACGAGAGGGATGTGGCGATGATTCTCGATCGATTCCGCCTCGACGGCCGAGTCGCCGTGATCACCGGCGCCGGCCGCGGGCTCGGTGCCGCGATCGCGGCCGGTTTCGCGGAAGCGGGTGCGGATGTGGTGATCGCCGCCCGCACCGAATCGGACCTCGCGTCTGTGGCCGACCAGGTGGCCGCGATCGGCCGACGGGCCCAGATGGTCGTCTCCGACCTCGGCGTGCCGGGAGCCGCGGAGACGCTTGCCGACACCGCGATCGACCGATTCGGCCGGCTGGACATCGTGGTGAACAATGTCGGCGGGGCGATGCCGAAGCCGTTGCTCGACACCACCGCCGACGACCTCGCGGATGCGTTCACCTTCAATGTCGGCACCGCACACAGTCTCATCCGAGCCGCCGTACCGAAGATCCTGGAAACAGCGGACGGCGGCTCGATCATCAACGTGACCTCGACCATGGGCCGGCTTCCGGGCCGGGCCTTTGCCGCCTACGCCACCGCCAAGGCGGCGCTGGCGCATTACACGCGCAACGCGGCCATGGACCTGTGTCCCCGCATCCGGGTGAACGCGATCGCGCCCGGATCGATCCGGACCTCGGCACTGGAGGCCGTTGCCGCAGACGAGAAGATGCGCACCCGGCTGGAACGGGCGACACCACTGCGCCGCATCGGCGATCCCGGCGATATCGCTTCGGCCGCCTTGTTTCTCGCAGCACCAGCAGGCAGCTTCCTCACCGGCAAGGTGCTCGAGGTCGACGGCGGCCTGATCGCACCCAACCTGGACATTCCCCTTCCCGATCTGTGAGGTGACGACGATGGCATATCGCGTAGTGCAATGGGGCACCGGCAATGTCGGACGACATGCCCTGGCGGGCCTGCTCGACGATCCCCGGCTGGACCTGGTGGGCGTGCGGGTGTCGGGCCCCGAGAAGGCCGGGCGCGATGCCGGGGACCTCGTCGGCGCCGGACCGACCGGTGTCCTGGCGACCACCGACACCGAACGGATTCTGGCGCTGCGCCCGGATTGCGTGGTCTACACCGCGATGACCGACAACCGACTGATGGAGGCGCTCGACGAACTACGCACCCTGCTCGCCGCCGGAATCCATGTGGTGGCCAGCGCGCCGGTCTTCCTGCAGTTCCCCTGGGGCGTGCTGCCCGAGGACCTGCTGACCCCCTTGGAAACAGCCGCCGCCGAAGGAAACGCGTCACTGTTCGTCAACGGGATCGATCCCGGCTTCGCGAACGACCTCCTCCCGATGGCGCTGCTCGGCACCTGCCGCCGGGTCGATCAGGTGCGCTGCCTGGAGATCGTCGACTATTCGACCTACGACAATCCGGCCGTCATGTTCGACATCATGGGCTTCGGAAAACCCCTCGACGAGACCCCGTTGCTGTTGCAGCCCGGTGTCCTGTCGCTGGCCTGGGGTAGCGTCGTGCGCCAGCTCGCCGCCGGGCTGGATATCGAACTCGACACGGTCACTCAGACATTCGAACGGATTCCGGCGCCGGAGACCTTCGACATCACCTCGGGCACGATCCCGGCGGGAACCGCGGCGGGCCTGCGTTTCGAAGTGCGCGGGATGGTAGGCGATCGGGCCGTCACCGTCCTCGAGCATGTGACCCGGTTGCGGGCCGATCTCGCCCCGGACTGGCCGCAACCGGCCCGCGCGGGCGGCTCGTATCGGGTGGAGGTCACCGGAGAGCCGCACTACACCCTGGACCTGGCCATGTTCAGCGACCACGGCGATCACAACCACGCCAGTCTGGTCGGTACCGCTATGCGCCTGGTCAATGCCATCCCGGCGGTGATCGCCGCGCCACCGGGAATCCGCACCACACTGGATCTGCCGCTCTGCACCGGGACCGGCCGCGCCGACGCCGCGCGCGACCGGCCAGGCATGCCGTGAGGATCGGCGGCACGGCCGGCAGGCGCGCGCTCCGGCAGACTATGCGCCCGGGACCGGCACACCGGCCGGCCGGGACAGGCCGCCGTACCGTGGCCGGAGCTCCCGCCACACCCCGCAGGTTGCGTATGTGAAGAACCCCCAGACTCCGAACCAGATGAGCAGATTGAACACCCATTGCGGCAGCGCGCAGAAGACCAAGACGGCGCCGACGACGACCACACACCTCATCGGTTCCTCCTCTCACCGCGGCCGCCGCACCGTCACCGAAGTGACCGGTGCGCCCAGCCGACCGCGACAGCCCGAAGTGGTGTGTTCGATTGGAGCACGAGTCCGTTTACCCCGAAACGGAACTCGTTGATCGCAACCGGGACGATATCGCTGTTGCGGCATCGTCACGTATCGCCGCCCAGTGAGCAGCTGCGGCATTCACGGTCACAGTAGTTCGGCGACCTTCTTCGCGGTTTCTTTGGCGGACCCGGGGTTCTGCCCGGTCACCAGGTTCTCGTCGACCACGACATAGGAGACGAACGGCAGCTTCGCCTTCTCATAGCGGGCGCCGCGTTTCTTCATCTCCGCTTCGACGTTGTACGGCACCAGCTTGTCGACCCCGGCCAGGACTTCCTCGCGCCAGGAGAACCCGGTCAGCTCGCGTCCGGCAACCAGCCGGGTGCCATCGGAGAGTTCGGTGTTCAGCAGGCCGCAGTAACCGTGGCAGACCGTTGCGACGATGCCGCCGCGTTCGAAGATCTCCCGGGTGATGCGCTGCAGGCCGGAACTGTCCGGAAAGTCGTACATCACTGCATGGCCACCGGTGAAATAGATCGCGTCGTAGTCGGCCGAGTCGATCTCGTCGGGCGAGGCGGTCTTCTCCAGCAGCGCCATCCGGGCCGGATCCGCCCGCCACGCCTTGGCGGTCTTGTCGTAGCTGGGAAACTTCAGTGACCGTGGCTCCAGCGGACACGGCCCACCCGCCGGACTGACGAGGGTCTGTTCGAATCCGTGCTCTTCGAAGACCTGCCAGGCGTGGGTGAGCTCGGACAACCACAGGCCGGTCGGGTGGGAGGGGTCGTCGTAGTGGCCGACATTGGTGACGACGTTCAAGATGCGCTCGGTCATGCGTTCATCGCCTCTCTGCTGATCTGATCGCTGCTGCGCACTCGCTCGATTCAGTGTGCACCCACTCGGCGCCATATCCGCAGCGCGACGGTGATAATCCGGGACCATCGATCGTGGTCGATGCCGGGCGGCGGGCCGAATCCCTGCAGCCGTTGCTGCGCGACGGTCTGGGGCTCGGTGTATTTCAACAGCCCGTCGGCGCCGTGCCGGCGGCCGAGACCGGAGTCGCCCATGCCGCCCATCGGCGCGTCGACACTGCCCCAGGCGGCGGCGAACGCCTCGTTGACATTCACGGTCCCGGCGTGCAACCGGGCCGCGACGGCGCGGCCCCGTGCACCGTCCCGGGACCAGACGCTCGCATTGAGCCCATACGGGGTGGCGTTCGCCATCGCAATGGCGGTCTCCACGTCACGGAACGGGTAGATCGATACCACCGGCCCGAAGGTCTCCTGAGCGAAAAGCGTCATCTCGGGTGTGACTCCGGTCAGGATCGTCGGTTCGTGGAACAGGGGCCCCGAGTCGGGGCGCGCATGCCCGCCTGCCAGGACGGTCGCCCCTTTCGCCACGGCATCCGCCACATGTGCCTCGACCGTCTCGAGCTGGGCGAGGTTGGTCAGTGAGCCGACATCCACGGAGAAGTCGTACGTGGCCCCCAGCCGCAACGCGCGGGTCCGCTCGACGAAGGCCGCGACGAACTCGTCACGGATCTCCTCGGCGACATAAAGCCGCTCGATCGACACGCACAGCTGACCCGCGGACGGGAAGCAGGCGGCGACCGCTCCGTCGGCCGCGCGATCGATATCCGCGTCGGCGAGGACGACCATCGCGTTCTTGCCGCCGAGTTCCAGGGATGCCCCGATCAGTCGTTCACCGGCCCCCTGGGCGATCCGGCGGCCGCTGGCGGTGGATCCGGTGAACATCAGGTAGTCGCCACCCGCCAGCAACGTATCGCCGATGGCACTCCCCCGCCCGATCACCATCTGCCACACGTCCGCCGGCAACCCGGCTTCCCGCATCAGCTCCATGGCCCACAGCGCGGTGAGCGCGGTCTGGGTGTCGGGCTTCTGGACCACCGCGTTGCCGGCCATCAGCGCGGGGATCGCATCGCCGGCCGCCATGCTGAGCGGGTAGTTCCACGGCGAGATCACGGTGACCACGCCTTTCGGGTGGCGCAACTCGGTGGCGCGGGTGAGTATCGGGATCGCGCCGCGTCGCCGTTTCGGGGCGAGCAGACCTGCGGCGGTGCGCGCGTAGTAGCGCGCCGTGATGGCGATATCGGTGACCTCGAGGAAGGCGTCGCGACGTGTCTTGCCGCTTTCGGCCTGCATCAGGTCGAGCGCTTGGTCCTGCCGCTCCAGGACGAGATCGTGGAAGCGCAGCAGGATTCGCTTGCGCTCACGGACCGGCACGGCCGCCCAGTGTTCCTGCGCGGCCCGCGCGCGGTCGAAGGCTTCCTCGACCGCGACGGGGGTGGAGATCGGGAATTCGGCCAGCGGCGTGCCGGTGTACGGGGCGTGGGTGGTCGTCCGGTCGGCGTCCGGGGTGGCGGCGACCAGCGCGGGCAACCGGCCGACCAGCGGTGAGGCGAAGGTGGCGGGCAGACCGGGGCCGCGCACCGTGGCGTGATCAATTGTCATGGGGAGCTCCGTTGTGGGTAGGTAGACGTCCGGTCATCGGGCTCGGGCCGGTACGGATGTCGGGACCGGCATGTGCAGTGCGTTCTGCCCCTCGGTCAGGACATCGAGCTGAATGGTGCGGATCGGCCGGAGCGACCGGATGTCGTCGGATACGCGGCCGGCGCCGAGCCGGAGATCCGTCCCCCGGGGCAGCCGGGCGCTCCCGGCGGCGAGGATGTTGGTCTGGCTCAGCGTCGAATGCCATGCCCCGTCGATCGTGGTGTAGGAGGTCAGGCTCGCCACCCGCTCTCCCGACGGATGCACGACCTGTCGGGGAGTGCGGGCGGAGAACGCCACATCGGTACCGCCGGCGTCGTTCGCGACCCGCGCCGTGGCGCGCCGGTCATCGATGTCGACCTCGATATCGGTCACCCATTTCGGAAAGCCGTATCCATCGTGGCCGCGGACCTGGGCGATATCACTGTCGACGGGCAACGACAGCACGTAGGAGTGCAGGTCGTCGTTCTTCAGACCGGCCGCCAGATCGACGAGTCCGAGCCCGCCATGGCGTGCGGGCCGGACGGCGATGCCGACCGCTGCTTCGGTGTAGAAGTCGATATCGCACACGTCGTACCGGAAGAACATCACCGAGACGAGCCCCAGTCCGGGGGCGAGCTCGAGCGGTTCCAGTTCGCTCGGCAACCGGGAGCGGACGGCACGGGTGGGCGCGATCATGGTCAGCCGCGCGGTGGAGATCCGATAGTAGAAATTCGGTGTCCAGGTGGGTCCGATCGGCGAGTCCACCCTCGTTTTCGGCAGCCGCCGGAAGAAGTCGACGCTGCTCACCCGAGGATCGGCCGCGACCGCGTCCAGGTCGGTATCCATCCGGTAGCGGTCGTACAAGCCCCCTTCGGGGACATCGACCGACCGGCCGCCCAGGTCGACGGTGACCGTCTGTTGCGTAGTCGGCGCCATAGCCAGCTCCTGAATGTTTACACTGCTTACTCCGGCGAGGATATGCCCCTGGGTAAGCACTGTCAACATCGAATCCGCACCAGGGCTCATCGATTCGAATCCGCCACCGACCCGAAGACGAGCCACACCCCCGGCATCGCCGTGACACCAAGCACCCACCCCCACGTTGACACTGCTTACATCCACCTCCTACGCTCTATGTAAGCAATGCAAACATTCAACGTTCAGGAGAAGCGATGCCCGCGACCGACCCCACCCACCTCCGCACCGGCGACCCGGAGCTCTCACCGGTCTTCACACCGTTCCGGCTCCCGAACGGCACGGTGATCCCGAACCGGCTCGCCAAAGCCGCGATGGAGGAGAACATGGCCGCCCCCGGCCAGCTGCCCGGCGAGCCCTTGTTCCGGCTCTATCGGCGCTGGAGCCAGGGCGGAGCCGGCCTGATCATCACCGGCAACGTGATGGTCCACGCCGAAGCGCTCACCGGCCCGGGCGGAGTCGTCCTCGACTCCCGGTCGCCCCTGGAACCGTTCCGCCGGTGGGCCGATGCGGCGAAGAGCGGCGGCGCGCAGGTGTGGATGCAGATCAACCACCCGGGCCGGCAAGTACGAGCGGATATGCCCGGTGTCGCCTGGGCACCGTCGGCTGTCCGGGTCGACGTCGGCAAGAACAGCAAACGGTTCGCCGAACCGGTGGAGATGAGTGCCGAGCAGATCCGGGAGACCGTGGCGCGGTTCGCCGAAACAGCTCGCCGCGCCGAGGAGGCCGGCTTCGACGGCGTCGAAATCCATGCCGCGCACGGCTACCTGCTGTCGCAGTTCCTCTCCCCGATCGCCAACCGGCGTACCGATCAATGGGGCGGCAGCCTGGACAACCGGGCCCGAATGCTCCTCGACATCGTCCGGGCCGTACGGGCCACCGTCGACCCTGCGTTCGCGGTCGCGGTGAAACTGAATTCGGCCGATTTCCAACGCGGCGGCTTCGACGCCGACGACGCCGCTACGGTGATCGCGATGCTCGCCCCGCTCGGCGTGGATATCGTCGAACTGTCCGGCGGCAGCTACGAGGCACCCGCCATGACCGGGCAGGCCGGCGATCCGCGGACCCGGTCCCGCGAAGCCTATTTCCTCACCCTCGCCGAGGAATTGGCGGCCACCAGCCCGCTGCCGTTGATGCTCACCGGCGGTGTCGTCCGGCTACCCGTGGCCGAGGAGATCCTCGCCGGCGGTGTCGATCTCGTGGGCATGGGCAGCGCCCTCGCCGTCGACCCCGACCTGCCGAATCGCTGGCGGCGCGACACCGGCTCGACGGTCGCACTTCGTCCGGTGACCATCACGGACAAGGCCGTGGCATCCGCCGCGAGCATGGCCCGCATCCGGCAACAGCTGCGCCGCCTCGGCTCCGGCCGGCGCACCCGCCCCGACACCGACCCCAAGCTCGCCCTCTTGAAGGAGACCGTGCACCAGCAGCGCGCCCTCCGCCGCTACCGCACCTGGTTGCACCGCCGGGCGGCGTGAGCGGCCGGATTCAGCACCAGACCAGGCGCACCCCCTCCAGTATCGGCGTCCCGAGAATCGCCTCCACCAGGCCGGTCGGACCTGCAACCTTCGTCCCGCACAGGTCCCAATCCGACCAGATTGCCCAGGACCTGTCGGCCGCCCACAGGTTCGACGGCGAGCCGAGACCGCTGGGGTGGTCGTACAGACCTGGTGCGGTCCCCAACACCCCGGTCAGATTCACGCCGGAGGTTTCGCCGCCGCTCACCGCCGGACAGAAGTGGGCGAGGCACTCGGTCTGCGCACCGTTCGGGCACCATGCGATCAGCACTTCGATCAAAGCCTGCCAGGACTCGCGGTCCAGGGACCCCTCGGTCGGCGGCCGGATACCCACCGGCCAACTGCCGCCGATCAATGCGCCGGGCGGGCACCGATAGCTCGGATAGTCCCCTTCGGGAACCACCGGCGACCCCAGCCGGTCTGCCAACTCCGCCCAACGCAGCCTCGTCCACCCAGCGCCCGGATGCTCCGAACGGCCGAGCTCGTGTCCGATCACGACCGCACCGGCACCGAGATCGATGCCGCCGACCACCGGATTCTCGCTGAGCCCCGCCGCCCGGCGTTGCTGCCGGTACTCGTGGTCGACCGTGACGCCCTGAGGCAACGAGGTGTTCTCGTACATCGCATGCAGCAACCACACCGCATCGGGGTCGGACCCGATCGGATACCCGCACCACTCGAACGCGTCTGGCGACACACCCAACCACGCCATCGGATTCCAGTCGGCCACAACCCAGCTCACTGCACCAGCGTAGCCCGATCCGAGGGTCCCGCAGGACCTCCGGGAGACCGAGGGCCCGCGATCTCATCCGGTAGCGACACCGTGCCCCCCGGTGTCGCTACGCCACGATTGGCTCACCGGATGCAACACTCGGGAAAACACGCCCCAGTGGCCGGGCCCACGCCTGGCGTGGGCATCCCACAATCCGGAGCGCGGCCGCTCCACGGCAATGTGGGCCGAGAGCGAACAGGGGACGCACCGATGTCACGTCGAATGTCCTGGCGGGAGCGCTGGCACGCGATCGAGTATGTGCGCAACAGCATCTGGATCATTCCGGCGGTTTTCACCGTGGTGGCGATCATCGCCGGAATCGTCGTCCCGATCATCGATGAGAAGGCCGAGCTCACGATCGGGGTCGCGTTCGGAGCGGAAGCGGCCCGCAGTCTGCTCGGCGCCCTGGCGGGCGGCATGATCACCTTCACCGGCTTCGTCTTCTCGGTCCTGCTGGTCGCGGTGCAGTTCGGTTCGAGCCAGTTCTCGCCTCGCATGCTGATCCTGTTCCTGCGGGACCCGGTCACCCAGGCGGCCCTCGGCACCTTCATCGCGACTTTCGTCTATTCGCTGCTCGTGCTGATCGCCGTCGGCGGGCCGGAGCATCCGGATTTCGTTCCCGACAGCGCGGTCGCGATCGCCCTGTTGCTGCTGCTGGCGAGCATGTTCATGTTCCTGCGCCTGATCACGAATACGACCTCCGGCCTGGAAGTCGCCTCGGTGCTGGCGGAGCTGGGCCGCGAGGCGCACAAGGTGATCGATCTGGTGTACCCCGATCCGGCCCCGCCGGACGAGAGCGGCGAGCACGCCCTGCCACTGCTGCCGCCGGACGCCGCAGTGGTCACCTACCAGGGGCCGCCCGGGGTCGTGCAGAGCGTCGACCGGCCGGGGTTGCTCGACCTTGCCACCACCACAGATGTCGTGCTCGAACTGGTGCCCTCGATCGGCGATCCCGTGGTGCCCGGCGACCCGCTGTTCCGGATCCACGGTCGGCAGGAACCCACGGAGGCTGCCCTGCGCGAGTCGGTCGCCGTAGGCGATGAACGTACTGTGGACCAGGATCCACGATTCGCGTTCCGCCTGCTCGCCGATATCTCGGCCAAAGCCCTCTCCCCCGGAATCAACGACCCGAGCACCGCCACTCAGGTGCTCAACCAGATCGAGCCCTTGCTGCGACGCATCGCACACCGTCGGCTGACGCCCGGTGTGCTGTCGGATCACGAAGGCGTCATCCGGCTGCGCTGGCATGCCCCGTCCTGGGCCGACTACCTAGCCCTCGCTCTCGACGAGACCCGGCTGTTCGGTGCCGACTCGATCCAGGTTTCCCGCCGACTCTGCGCCCTGCTCCGGCGACTGGACGAAACCGTTCCGAGCTATCGCCGGCCGGCCGTCGCCGAGCACCTCGAGTTGGTCCGATCGGGGGCCCGCCGGGCGTTCGATGCGGAAGCGGACCGAATCGCCGCGATCACCACCGACGCCCAGGGACTCGGCTCGTCCCGCGAACCCGGCTGAGCGGCAGTCCGGCGATGCGGACCGCGCTCGCCTTCGGCTAGCGCCGGCCCAGGCTCGCCAGTACCGCCTTCCCCGCTCGCTCACCTGATGCCGCGGCATCCGCCAGGGACGGCATATCGAGCTGGTAGTCGCCGGCGAGGTAGACGGATCCGAGAGGTTCACGCAGCGTCGGTAGCGAGTTCCGCCGTCCGGGCGCCCAGAACGGTACGACCCGGCGGTGCCGCCGCACGATGCCCTCGCCCAGCTTCCCGGCCAGTTCGGGGAATACGGTCAGCAGATCTTTCGTGAAGCGCGAAACGATCTCCTCGTCGGGCAGGTCCAGGAGTGCATCGGCGTGACCACCGCCGGCGAAGCACGCCAATGCGCCGCCCGGCTTGCGCTCACCTCCTCGCCGCAATGCCGCGGCGTGGTTGAACATCGCTTGAAAAGACAACTGTGGCGTGGAGGCGCCGAAGTAGTCGTCCCAGCGTTGTCGCCCGACCTCGTCGGTGAAGAAGCCGACGATGACATACCTGCCGTAGGTGAGGTCGTTGAACGCATTTCGATACTGCTGCGGCAGGTCGGTGATGATCCGTTCGGCGATATCACCGGGTGCGGTCACAATCGCCCGTTTCGCCCGCAGACGCGCGGGACGGTCACCGTCGAAATAGTCGACCACTACGTCGTCCCTGTCGCGTCGCACCGTTTCCACCGGTGAGTTCAACCGAATCCGGCGGCCGAGATCCTCGGTCAGCACATCGGTCAAGGTCTGGTTGCCGCCCACCGGCAGTGAAAAATTCGGGATCTTCTCGGGATCCGCCAGCGCAATGCCCACCGAGGTGACGAACTGGGTGGCCGCCGTCTCCTCCGCATCACACCCCATCCACTGCGCCGACCACGATTGGACGATCTCGTGGGCCAGCTCCGACCGGACGCCCCGGAGCAGGTACGAGCCCAGCTTCCTGTCGAGTTCGGCGCGAACCCGCTGGGCGTAGCGGCTCTGGGACTCGAGAAACGGTGTGGCCGCCAGGATGCGTGCCATGACCATGGCCATGCCGATCCGGTCCATCATGGTCATCTTGGTACGGAACGCCAGTGCCAGGGGATTCGCGGTGTCGACCGTTCCGCCGTTCAGATGCAGGGCGATGCTCTTACCGGCGAGCGAGCCCATCTCGATGCCGTGCCGTTCGAGAGCCTCGATCAGGGTGCCCGTGCCCTCGGTGAACTGGGTGCCGACATTGATCCAGTAATCGCCCTGCCGAACGGTCTCGACCCGGCCGCCCGTGCGATCTGTGGACTCCAGCACCACCACGTCGGCCTCCGGCGCCAACGTCGTCGCCGCCATCAGCCCCGACATCCCGGCACCGACTACGACCACATCGGTGGTTTCTTCCTCGATTTCGTATGTTGTCATATGAACTCCCAGCTCTCGATCGAAGGTGCACGGTTCTGCGAATGAAGCATCATCGTGCAAGGTGGTCAGGCAAGGTGCGGGTGATGATCTGCCGGGCTTCGGTGAGAATCGATCGTACGATTTCTTCGCAACTACCGATATCGTTGATCAGGCCTTGTGCCTGACTCGCCCACCACATGCCCCCTTCGACGTCACCTCCCGCATACACCTGTTCCCGAGCGCGATTGCCACTGGCCAGGTGCGCCACATCGTCGAATGTCGCACTCGGCCGACGGGAGATGGCCATGATTTCCTCGGAAACCGAGTTGCGAGCGACGCGGGCGGTGTTGCGGAATTCGCGGAACACGACCGCGGTATCGCGTTCGGTGTTATCGACGATCTGCCGCTTCACATTGTCGTGGATCGGGGCTTCGGCAGTCGCCATGAACCGTGTACCCATATTGACCGCGGAGGCGCCGAGGGCGAGGGCAGCAACGAGACCGGCGCCGGTGGCGATTCCGCCGCTGGCGATGATCGGAATGGTCAACGCCTGGGCGGCGGCGGGAATCAGAACAAGGCCGGGAACGTCATCGTCGCCCGGGTGCCCGGCACATTCGAACCCGTCGATGCTGACGGCGTCGACACCGAGTTGTTCTGCTTTGACCGCATGCCGAACCGAAACCGCCTTGTGGATGACCTTCACACCGGCTGCCCGGAATGTCGGCAGGTGCGGTTGCGGGTTCCCGCCGGCGGTCTCGACGATGGTGATTCCACTGTCGACGATGGCGTCGCGATACTCGTCATAGGGCACCGGCCGAATCGTCGGCAGAATGGTGAGGTTGACCCCGAACGGCTTATCGGTCAGATCCCGGCAGCGGGCGATCTCCTTCACCAGCGCCTCGGGGGTGGGCTGGGACAGGGCGGTGAGAAATCCGAGCGCACCCGCATCGGCCACGGCGCTGATCAGATCCGCGGTACCCACGGCGGTCATTCCCCCGCACACGATGGGGTGCTCGATCCCGAAGGTGTCGGTGAAGATATTGCTGAACATGTGCATCCCGATTCTGATCGGCCCGCTTGCCGGCGGGCGGACGGAGTAGGCGATCGACCACGAACCTTTGTAGTCAATCGTCTAAGTCATATGACTATGATGGTGGGGCGTGGTACGCGCTTTGTCAACGGCCCGAACAACAGAAGGATGAACATGACTGCCCCTACCCTCTGGCTCGACGACATCAACGTCGGTGACCGGTTCTGCACCGAGGCCTACGAACTCGACGCCGACGCCATCATCGATTTCGCCACAGCGTGGGATCCGCAGCCCTTCCACCTGGGTGAAGACCTCGCGCAGGACACCTTCTTCCGCGGGCTGGCGGCGAGTGGCTGGCACACCGCCGCAATCACCATGCGGCTGCTCGCCACCTCAGGACTTCCGCTGGCCACCGGCATCATCGGCGCGTCCATAGACCTGACCTGGCCGACACCTACTCGTCCCGGTGACCGGCTGCGCGTCGAACTCGAGGTAACCGCGGTCCGCGCCTCCCGATCCGATCCGAGCCGCGGATTCATCACCGCTGTCTACGACACCGTCAACCAGCACGGCGAGATCCGCCAGCACACCACCGCCCGGCTGCTGGCGTTCACCCGCCCCTGATCGCCGGAGCATCGCTGCGCCGGCAATCGGACGCGGTATGTGCCGTGGCAGCCGGGCGTCGGCTCACGCTGTCACCGGCACGCCGGCGGCCGCTCGGGCATCGATCCGCTTGTTGTAGGCATCGAATGCCCGGTAGGCGCGGTAGTAGACGAACATCTGCAGGCCCCAGGTCGACAGCGCGAAGATGTAGAAGATCGTGTGTTCGGCGTCGTCTCCCGGGATGGTGACGAAGTCGTAGGTCGCGGCGATGACGAAGCCGCAGAAGGTGGCGACGGCCGCCCACACGGCGTGCCCACGCTCGTCGATATCCCAGAGGCGCTTGACGAAGTAGATCAGGAACAGCGTGGTGAGCACGTTGGCCACGATGTAGAAGATCTTGCCGGGAGTGCCGATCTGTTCGGCGTAGGCGCTGAGGGCGAAACCGACCACACCCGCCAGGGCGAACGCGCCGATATCCACGGTGGCCGACGGCTTGTACCGGTGGGTGACCTTCATCAGCCCGAGCACGAGGATCAGCGTGATGCCGATGGACCGGGAGAAGGCGTCCAGGAAGTAGGCGAAGGCGTACATCGGGCTGTCGTGGCCGGCCTTCAGGAGACCGTAGATCAGGAAGTTGGTCCCCGAGGTCGCGACGATGATCCACTCGATGCCGAGCAGATAGTTCTTGTAGTTCCGGATGAACTTGATCCCGTAGGTGAACCCGACGGCGATCATCCAGATGTCCGCGACCGCGAACAACAATTCTTTGAGGGACATGATCTTTCTCCTTGCAGGCGGTGACCTCGGCCGACAGGCGGCGAGTGTCATGTCGTGAGGGAAGCCCAACGGTCGGCGGCACGGTCGGCGAGCCAGCCCGCATACAGTGCGGGGCCACTGACGAAACTGGGCCAGAACCGTTTGCGGCCGTGCCAGATCGCTGCCAGGTCCTCGTGCAGCGGTGCGCCGCCGACGTGGTCGGCCAGCAGGTGGCCCACGTATTGCGCCTGGGCGAAGCCGTGGCCGTTGCAGGCCAGCGAATAGAGCACGTTGTCGGAGGCTTCGCCCGCGACGGGAAGCCAGGTGGAGCTCATGCCGATCCAGCCGCCCCAGGCTCGTACCGGCCGGATGTCACGCAGGCCGGGGAACCGGTTGTGGAAGCCGCGGACGAGGTCGTCGGCGACGGCTCCTGCGGGAGCGCGCTCCGGCAGCGGGTTGCGGCCGGTCTGCAGACGACGAGTGCCGAACACGATCGTGCCCCGCGGGGTGACTCGGTAGCTCTCGAGGATCATGTGCAGGGTGACCATCGGGGCGCGGCTGGTCCAGCCGATGTCGTCGAGCCGCTCGGGGTCGACGGCTTCGGTCTCGACCAGGGAGGTCCAGACCGGACTGGCGAGGTGTTTCGGTGCTATGGACAACCCGTTGCTGTAGGCGTTGGTCGTCAGCACCGCCTTGCGTGCCCGGACCGTTCCGTTCGGGGTGTCGACGGTGACCCCGGCGCCGGTGTCGGTGACGTCGCGTGCCGGGGTGCCCTCGTAGACGCGCACGCCCGCCGCGATGGTCGCGGCCCGCAGGCCGAGAACGAACTCGCCCGGATTCAGCGTGCCACCGACACCCTCGCGGATACCACCGAGAAACCCTTCCGGGAGACCGGCGTCGCGGCCGTTGACGAGTTCGCCCGCCGATCCGGCTTCGGCCATGACCTTCGCGTTGCGGCGGGCATGCCGGAGCTGGCCCTTGGACACCGCCGCGATCACGATGCCTTCCTGTCGATAGCCGCAGTCGATCCCGTGCCGCTCGATCGCGTCTTCGGCGAAATGCACTGCGTTCTCGGCGTACCGGTACAGGTCGCGCAGCCGATCGCGCTTCATCAGCAGACCCAGCAGCTCCGGATCGGCGGCGACCGAGTTCGTGATGTAACCCGCATTGCGGGAGGTGGCACCCCAGCCGAGCGTCTTCGCCTCGAGCAGGACCACATCGACGCCGTTCTCGGCGAGGCGGAGCGCGGCCGACATGCCACCCCCACCGCCACCGATCACGACGACGTCGCAGCCGATATCGCCGGTCAGCGACTGTTCGAGAGTGGCAGGTTGTTCGGCCCAACCGGTGTCGTGAATCAGCTCCATGGCGTTACTCCGTCTCATCCGCAGGAATGACCGCAGTGCCACGGGCGCGCACCGCGACCAGGGGGGGCGCCAGGACCTGCGATCGGCCGGTGTCGTCGGATCCACGGCAGATCACTCGGAGCTCGAAATCGACTGTGCGGCTCCGGTTGCCCTTCTTCACCAGGGTTGCCTCGGCTTCGACGACATCGCCGCCTCGGACCGGGGCGAGGAATTCCACGGATGAGTAGCCGGCGAACAGGCCCTCATGGCCGTCCTGTTCGATCGACAGATTCGTACCGACGTCACCGAAGAGTGACAGCGCGTAGGCGCCGTCGACCAAGTTACCTGCGTAATGCGCATCGGAGAAGGCGACATAGCGCCGGTGGATTGCTTTGCTCATGCGATTTCCTCATGGATCGGGCCGACGGTGCGAGACTGCGTTTCACCGTCGATTGCGACTCCGGGGTAGCCGCGTTTGGCGATCTCGGTGCACATGCGGCGGTACTTGCCGACACCACCCACGTAGCCCATGAAGGTGTTGGGTTTGCCGTTGATGTTCGAGCCGCGGTACCAGGAGTCGGTGGTGGCGAAGAGCGTGGGCGCGACGGTCGCCTCGGTGATGTCCACCCACTCGTCCTCGGCCTCCCGAGTGGCCTCGATAACCGTGGCCCCGGTCTCCCGGGCATGCTCCAGTAGATCGGCGATCCAGTCGACGGCCTGCTCGATGGTCACCACCACATTGCTCACCAGCGCGGGACTCAGCGGGCCACCCACCATGAAGAAGTTGGGAAAATCCGCGACCATGATGCCCAGGTAGGACCGGATGCCCGCACGCCAGGCCTCCTGCAGCCTCTCCCCGGACGCGCCGGTCAGGCCGAGACCATACAGCGGGCCGGTGAAGGCGTCGAAACCGATCGCCAGGACCACGGCGTCCACTTCGTAGCTGCCGTTCGAGGTGACGATCGCGTTCTCGGTCATCGTCTCGATCGGCTCGTCACGCAGTGACACCAGGGACACGTTGGGCCGGTTGTAGGTCTCGTAGTAGTCGGTGCCGAAGACGCTGCGCTTGGCACCCAGGGGGTGGTATTTCGGCACCAGCAGCTCCGCGGTTGCCGGGTCGTCGACGATCTCGCGGATCTTGTCGTGGATGAATTCGGCAGCGGTCCGATTCGCCTCGGCGTCGAGGAGCAGGTCGGCGAACTCGGCGCCGACGCCCTGGAAGCCGCTGCGCTCGTACGCCTCCTCGTAGCGGCGTCGGCGCTCTTGCTCGGATACGTCGAAAGCGTTGTCGGTGACGGGGCGGTCGGGGATGCCGCCGGGCGAGTGCCGACATTCTTCTCGGATCGCCACGTAGTTGTCCTTCACCTCGGCGACCCGATCCGGGGCGAGTTCCGCATTGCGCGCGGGCATCACGTAGTTCGGAGTGCGCTGGAACACCGTGAGGTGTTCGGCGACCTGGGCGATCAGTGGAATAGCCTGCACGCCGGAGGATCCGGTGCCGATCACGGCGACGCGCTTACCGGCGAGATCGTCCAGGGAGATGTTCCAGCGGCTGGTCGACACCTGTAGTCCGGCGAAGTTCGCCAGCCCCGGCACGTCGAAGTCCTTCGGGGTGGACAGCCCGCCCGCGCCGGAGATCAGGTAGCGGCTGCGCCGGGTCTCGCCGTTGTCCAGCCGCACCTCCCACAGCTTGTCGGCAGCGTTCCACGTCGAGCCGACGACGCGGGTGTTGAAGGTGAAGTGCTTGCGCAGGTCGAAGCGGTCGGCGACATGCTCGATGTAGCTGAGGATCTCGGCCTGTGGCGCGAACCGTTCGCTCCAGGTCCACTCCTGCTGGAGGTCCTCGTCGAACGAGTACGAGTAGTAGATGCTCTCGACGTCACAGCGGGCACCCGGATAGGTGTTCCAGAACCAGGTACCGCCGACGCTGGGGCCGGCCTCGAAGCCTGCGAAGGTCCAGCCGGCGGTGGTGAGCCGGTGCGAGAGGTAGATGCCGGTGAAACCGGCGCCGACGCCGATGACGTCGACCACTTCGGTACCGGAGGTGGAGGTGGAGTTCATGAGATGGCCGCTTTCATTAAGATTGTCGACCGACTGGATCAAATGACTTGCTTGCAAGTACACCAGTGGTCCCGGTCACAGTCAAGGGGTGGTGCGGAAGTTTCGTGAGCGCTACATGGGCAGATCGGGGGAATCGACACCGACGACGCGGTCGCCGCAGAACACCCGCACCGATTCACCGGGGCCGTGGCCGCCGATTCCCGACGTACCCCAGAAGCTCTGCGCCGACCCGTCCGCGAGATCGGCGACCTTGGCACCGTTCACCCGGACTTCACCGGACTGCACCCGCGCGCCGACCTCGATGGCGCGGTCCAGGTCACCGCCGAAGACGTAGGCGTCGAGGCCGGACGGGGCGGCGTTGGCCACGCGCAGCGCCTCCTCGTCGGACTCGACGGCGTGCAGGCTGATGAGCGGCCCGAACAACTCCGCAGACGCCAGCGACGCGTCGATTCCCGAGGCAACGGTCGGCGAGAGGAAGAACCCGTCGAGTTCGGGGAGCTTCGCCGGCTGCTGGATGGTGGCGCCGTGGGACCGCAGCTCGTCGATACGGCTCTGCAGGGTGGCGAAATGCGGCGCGTTCGAGATCGGGCCGAGCTGGGTGGACTCGTCGAGCGAATGCCCGACCTGGATACCGCTGATGCGGTCGAGCAGCGCCACCGAGAGCGGTTCGACCAGACTCCTGTGCACCAGGACCTTTCCGGGGCCCTCGCACCATTGACCGTTGAGTTTGGTCATCCCCTCGAGGATGCCGTCGGCGGTCACGTCGATATCGGCGTCGTCCAGCACGAGGGCCGGGTTGTTGCCGCCGAGTTCGAGCTGGAGCACCTTGAAGTCCTCCGCGGCCGCGCGAGCGATCGCGCGACCGGCATTCGGGCCGCCGGTGAACGACACGACCTTCACCCGGGGATCGCCGGTGAGCGCCGCACCCACCCGGCCGTCACCGTGGACGAGCTGCAAGGCGCCGGCGGGCAGCCCGGCTTGCACGAAGCATTCGACGATGATCTGTGCGGAGCTCGGCGCGTGCTCCGACGGTTTGAGGATCACAGGACAGCCGGCGGCGAGAGCACTGACCATCTTCGCGGCAGGGATGAAGCTGGGGCCGTTCCACGGGGTGAGGATGGCCGCGGGCCCCCACGGAACCTTGTACAGCCGCACATCGCGACCGTCGGCGGCGAGGGCGCTACGGCGCGGAATGGTCCGCAGCTCGGCGGCCGACGCGCGGATCCGGTGCGGCAGGAACTGCGCCACCAAGCGGGCCGCGGCGATCGGGACGCCGCTGGTGAGGGCATCGGTCCGGGCGATGTCCTCGATCCGGGTCTCGACGAGGGCAGCGGCGCGCTCGATGCAGGCGGCGCGTTCTTCGCTCGCCGTATCGTCCCAGCGTTCGAAGCCGTAAGACCGTTCGGCGTGCCGCAAGGCGCGTTCCACATCGTCCCGGCCGGTGGTGACGGCACGATGGACCGATTGCCCGGTGTTCGGGTCGAGATTCCACACGTCCGGAATCGTCCGGCATTCGCACCACTCGTCGGCGATGTAGTTGATCGGCTGGGGCAGTTGCGTATTCGACATCTGCGGTCCCTTCGGTGGAGAGTTGGACGGATCGGTGCGCTCACACGGTGAGGTCGGCGACGAGGCGGGTGACATCGCCCGATTTCA
This sequence comes from Nocardia sp. KT25-26, assembly GCF_056627695.1. NCBI lineage: Bacteria > Bacillati > Actinomycetota > Actinomycetes > Mycobacteriales > Nocardiaceae > Nocardia > Nocardia sp. KT25-26. The sequence goes on from NZ_CM152813.1 coordinate 3,618,105, forward strand.
TCGCCTCGAAGCCCTTGTCGATATCGCGGAACGCGATGACATCGGTGACCATCTCGTCGAGCAGCAGGCGACCTTCCAGGTACAGGCGGGCGAACTGGGCGATGTCGTCGGATGCCTGGCCCGAGCCCATGTACGAGCCGATGAGGCGTTTCTCGCTGAAGAAGAAGTTCCAGGCCGGCAGCGTCAGGTCGGTTCCATCGGGGGCGATTCCGACCAGGCAGGCGGTGCCGGTGGGACGCAGCACCGCCAGCGCGGTGGCCGCGGTGCGTGCGCTGCCGACGGCCTCGAACGAATAGTCCACGCCCTCGCCGAGCAGCGCCTCGATCTCCGCAGGGATATCTGCCGCGCCGTTCACGACGTGGGTGGCACCGTAGGTGCGGGCCGCGACGAGCCGGGCGTCGTCGAGATCCACGGCGACGATCGCCGAGGCGCCGGCGAGCCGCGCGCCCTGGATGATGGCCGAGCCGACACCACCGCAACCGATGACGGCCACGGTGGCGCCGGGGCGCACCTGTGCGCCACGGAACACGGCGCCGACACCGGTGATGATGCAGCACGAGAGTAGGCAGCCGACGTGCAGTCCCACCTCGTCGGGCACCTGCACCAGGGAGTTCTCCCGCATCAGGGTGTGCCGGGAAAATGCGCCTATGTCGCCGAGCCGGTGGACCGCGGAGCCGCCGGGCAGCTGGAAGGCGGGCCGGGGTCGCTGCCGGATCTCGGCGACCCGCCCGCACTGCGTCGAGTGCCCGGCCCGGCAGTTGCGGCACATTCCGCAGGCGGGAGTGAGGGCGCCGACGACGCGGTCACCCGGCCGCAGGGTGGTGACGGCCGAGCCGACCGCTTCGACGATGCCTGCCACCTCGTGGCCGACCACCACGGGCAGATCGGCACCGACTGTGCCGGTCATGTAGTGCAGGTCGCTGTGGCACAGGCCGACATTCGAGACCGCGAGGCGGACCTCGCCGGGTTCTGGGTCGTCGACCTGGATCTGGGTGAACTCCAGGGGTTCGTTCACCGAGGTGAGAACCGCTGCTTCGGTGGTGATCATGTCGTCTCCGATCTCGATTGCTCTACGCGGGCGCCGACGGCGTAGCGTTCTTCGATGTCCAGAAGCCCTCGACGCCTTCGGTGAAGGCGCCCGATTTCCACGCCTGGTGTGCGGCGTCGTCTTCGCGGGCGAAGGCCGCCTCGATGTCTTCGAGGCGCGGCCGCAACAGCCCGAGGTGCAGCGCGGTGGTCCGGGGATCGGAGTTCCACTGCCTGACAAGCTCGGCCGCGCGGCCCACCAGTGCCGCCGGAGCCGCGATCTCGTCGAGCAGCCCGATCCGCAGAGCTTCGTCCGCGTCGATTCGCCGGCAGCCCAGGATGATGCGCATCGCGTGATTGCGAACCAGGCGGGCCATGAGGACGCTCGAGGCGTTGGAGATGATGATTCCGCGGTGGTTCTCCGGCTGGAAGTATTCGGCGGCGGGGCTGCCGATCCGGGCGTCGCAGCACAGCGTGATCTCCGAGGCGCCGCCGACTGCGATCCCGTTCAGGGCCGCGATCACGGGGACCTTCGTCTCGAGAATTGCGCGCGTGATGTCGTGGAAGGTGGCGAAGGCCTCGCGGAGTTCGTCGTAGGTGGTCGGCGCCTGCTGCAGGTCCTCACCGGCGGAGAAGGCCCGGCCGGTGCCGGTGAGCACGATCCCGCGCACCAGATCACCGGTCCCGAACCGGCGGATGGTCTGCGCGAGCAGCACTCGCGTCGCCACGCCCAGCACATTCAGCTTCGCCGGACGATTCAGGGTGAGCACCGCGACGTCGTCATCGACACGCACATCCAGGTAGTTGTCTGTCATCTCCAGCTCCTCAGTCGCCGTTGCGCTCTCGAGGGTCGTGACCCGAGGTGCGCGGTGGTTGCAGGTCGTACGTGATACCGGGCTGCTCGGCGGCGCGCGCCTTCAGCGCAGGCTTCGACACCCGCTCGGACGGGGTACGCGGGAAGTCGGCGACGAACTCGACGTAGCGTGGGACCTTGAAGCGCGCCAGCTGGTTTCGTATCCCGTCGATGATCCGCTCGGCCGTCTCGCGGCTCGGCGAGGTCGCCGGCGCCAGCTGCACGAAGGCTTTGACCTCCTCACCGAACAGTTCGTCCGGGACGCCGACCACCGCGGCCGCGACGACGGAGTCCGTACGTTCGAGGACGCGTTCGACCTCGGCGCCGGCGATGTTCTCCCCGCCGCGGCGGACCATGTCCTTGATCCGGCCGACCAGGCGGTAGCTTCCGGACTCGCGAACGGCGACATCGCCGGTGTGCAGCCAGCCGTCCCGCAGAGTTCGCGCGGTGTCGTCTGGCCTGTTCCAGTAGCCGAGCATCATCGGCACCCCCGCAGTGATCAGCTCGCCGGATTCGCCTTCGGCGACCTCGCGGCCCTGCGGATCGACCACCCGGACCTGTTTGGTGGGCACCGGCTGCCCCAATCGCCCGGAGCCGACATCGGCCGTGTCTTCGGGGAGACTGACCAGGTCGACCCCGCTTTCGGTCATCCCGAAGATCTCCCGCCACGGTGCGCCCCACCGCTGTTCGAGCTCCGCGTGCAGTCCGGCCGGGATCGCCGAGCACAGCACGAGGCGCAGGTCGTTGTCCCGGTCGCGCGGGTGCGGCGACTGCTTGTACATCAGGGTCGGCATCGAGCCGAGCACGTAGCAGAAGGTCGCCCGGTGTCGGCGGACGTCGGCCATGAAGCCAGAGGCGGAGAACCGGGGCAGCACCACCAGCGGTGCGCCGATCGTGAGGCACAGCACCGTGTTCCACTGCGGGTCCATATAGGAGAAGGGCTGTGCGGTGAGTGCCACATCGCCGGAGCCGAGGCCGGCCGCGTTGGCACAGACCCAGCCGAGGCGGGCCCAGTAGTCGTGGGTCAACATGCACGCTTTGGGGAATCCGGTGGTCCCCGAGGTGTATTGCAGATTCGCGAGCGTCGCACCGGAGATCGCCACATCCGGCCGGTCCGCCGGATACGCAGCCAGGTCCGCCGGCGATGCGGCGTCGACGGTCCGCACCCGGGCCAGGTCACCGTTGTCGGAACGTACCTCGTCGACGAGCGGGGCGTGCGCGGGGTCGGTGATCAGCGCTCGGGCACCGGAATCCCGGAGCACGAACTCCAGATCCGCGCGCTGGTAGGAGGAGTTCACCGGCACCGTGACCCCGCCGGCCTTCAGGATCGCGAGCCAGGCGATCGGCCACTGCACCACGTTGGGCAGCATGATCGCCACCCGATCGCCCGGGCGGATGCCGTCCTCGGCGACCAGGCGCTGCGCCAGACGCGACGTCCAATCCTCGACCTCGCCGAACGTCCACGACCCGTCTGCGAACCGGAGGAACTCACGATCGCGCGAGCTGGCGGCCTGGTCCGCCAGAAGCCCGACGAGGGTGTCGATCGGCGGATCCATGGTCAGCCGATCGAGCGCATTCTCTCGTTCGGGGTGAAATGATTCGACTCGGTTCATGTCGTCCTCTTCGGGATGTTCTGAGACCGGTGGTGAACCGGTGAATGCCGCCTCCGCCACCGCTGCGCAAAGCCACTCGCGCGCCGATCGCACGCCATGGAGCGGGGCGGGCCGCCGGACCAGCCGGCACGTGATGTCAGTCATAACCGTAGCTCAAGTGGATCATTTGATCAAGGCATGTGACTAACTATCCGTGCAGACGCTCCCGGGCACCCACTCCGGCAGCCCACCTCCAGTGGTAGTGTCATGATTGACTTGATCAAACGTCCTCAAATCAACAGGAGCAAACGCATGGCTCGCATTCCCGCTGCCGAACGACGTGCCGACCTGGTTGACGCGGCCGTGCGCATGATCGCTATACACGGGGTGGACGGTGCCACCACCCGCCGCATCGCCCAGGAGGCGAACGCCCCCCTGGCGACCCTGCACTACTGCTTCGCCACGAAGGAGTTGCTGTTCGCGGCTGTGTTCGATCATGTCGCGAGCCAGTACCGAGAGGTTCTCACCCGCAACGATGTCCATGGCGATGTGGAGACCAGTGCCCGGGCCCTGATCCGCGGCGTGATGGAGTGGTACCTGGACAATCCCGACTTCGGTGCGGCGATCATGGAGCTGATCAGCTGGGCCCGGCGCCAGGAGGCCAAGCAGGCCGAGATGGTGTACAACGAGGCGTTCTCCACCATGCGGACCATCCTGGAAACCGCAGCGACCGCCGGTGGCCGGACGATCGCCCCGGACACCATCGACGCACTGACCTACACCGTCTCCGCCCTGTCCGATGGATTCGCGCTCAACTGGCTGGTGTTCTCCGACCGCGCCGAGGCCCGGCGGCAGATGGACCTCACCCTCGGCATACTCGACACCTGGATGACCGCCAACCTGGGCTCTGGACCGGCAACCCCTGCGCCGGAGCCCTCACCCGAGCAGGCCCGGCGTGCGCTGGTCTCCTGGGTGAACCTGGACTGACACCGCCCGAATCCGGAAGCGGCTGTCGGCCACCGCTCTTCGAGGGCGGCCGACAGCCTCCTCCGGATCAGAGCCGCGCGCTCGCCTCGGCGACGACCCAGCTCAACGCAGGATCGTCGCGTTCCATCCACTCGGGGTGCCACTGGACACCGAGCACCGGCGATCCCGGCAGTTCGACCGCCTCGACGACGCCGTCGGCCGCGCGCCCGGTGACCACCAGTCCGGTACCGCAGCGGTCGACCGCCTGGTGGTGCCACGAGTTGGTCACCACGCTCGCACCGAACAGTCCTTCCGCGACCGATCCCGGTTCGAACGTCACCTTGTGGTCGTCGGCACCGTCGGTGACCGGGGGCAGTGGTGACAGGTGCTCGATGGCGCCGGGCGGCAGATCCGGGATCAGCGTGCCGCCCAGCGCGACATTGAGCACCTGCAGCCCCCGGCACACCCCGAGTATCGGGGTGTCTCGGTCGAGCGCGGCACGCGCGAGCGCGATCTCGAACGCGTCCCGTTCGGCGTCGTGCACCATCGGATCGTCCCGCGGATCCACATCGCGAACCACCGACGGATCACCACCCCAGTACGCGGGATGCACATCCTGGCCGCCGGTAATGACCACACCGGACAGCCAGTGGCACAGCGCCTGCGGGTCGGCATCGTAGGGCAGGTTCACCGGAACCCCGCCGGCGCGCGCGATCCGCTCGGAGAAGTCGGACATGAACGTGTCGGTGAACAGATGGCCGTAGCGCTTGTCCAGCCCCTCGACCAACCCCAGCCGAACCCGCCGCCCGGTGATGCCGATCATCGGGCGGACAGCGCCCGGCGCCGCGTCTCCCCCGCTCACGGGAACTCGAAGTATCGTGCCGACTCCCACTCGGAGAGCTCGGCGAACGGATCACCACCGGTCGTGTGGAACTGCATCCACTCCCAGCGCCGGGTACCCACCCAGTAGTCGACGAATTCGTCGCCGAGCTGCTCGCGCAGGATGAGGTCGTTCTCCAGCGCGGCGGCCGCCTTGGTCATCGTGTCCGGCAGCCGCTCCAGATCGGGTACACACCACGCCATATCGGACACCGGCTCGGGCGGTTCGATCGCGCCGTCGATGCCGGCGATCACACCGGCGAGAACTGCCGCGATCGCGAGGTACAGGTTCGCGTCGGCGCCGGGAACCCGGTATTCCAGGCGGGAGTATTCCGGGTGCCCGCACACCGCCCGCACCGCGGCGGTCTTGTTGCTGATGCCCCAGGTGACCGTCGTCGGTGGACCACTCAGGTCGACCAGGCGGCGGTAGGAGGTGATCTGCGGCAGCATGATCGAGGTCGCGCCCGGCATCGTCGCGAGCAGCCCGCCGACCGCGTGCCGCATCGTCGGCGACGGCCCGTTCGCCGCGTAGAACGCGTTGACGCCGTCACGCTGCAGCGACAGGTTGATGTGCGAGGCCTGCCCGTATCCGGCCGTCGGCTTGGCCATGAACGTCACGGTGTGGCCGAGATCGAAGGCCACCTCACGCATCACCTGCCGGGTACGAGCCCAGGCGTCACACACCGTGATCGGATCGCCGGGAACCAGATTGAGTTCGACCTGCCCGGCCGCGTCCTCATCGCTCCACGCCTCCCACTCGATGCCGATCTGTTCGAGGCGACGGGCGACCGCCGACATGTAGTCGACCCAGTCCTTCGACTTCGCGAGGTGGTAGGCGGTTCCCGCGGATCCGCCGAGCGGGGTCAGGTCGCGGTACCCCTTGGCCCGGGCCTCATGGATGGACTCCTGGAACAGGGTGGCTTCGATCTCGACCGCGACGGTGGCGGTGAAGCCCCGGGCAGCGAGCCGATCGACCAGCGTGCGCGCCAGGTTTCGCGGACAGGTACCGACCGGGGTGCCGTCGGCCTGCCAGTAGTCGCCGATCACCGACTGCACGCCGGGCTCCCACTGCACCAGCGTCGACAGGTCCGGCCGGAACTGCAGGTCGGCGAGGTGGCCACGCCACGCGGGGTAGGCGAAGCCGAACGTGGGGTCATTGCCCAGGTCGAGGCCGAACAGCAGATCCGCCATCGCGAACCCCGAGTCCGCGCCCGCGGCGAATTTCCCGCGCGCGATGTTCTTCCCGAGAAAGGAGCCGTCGTGGTTGGTGGACTCGATCCGGACGGTGTGCACGTCGGTCTCGAGCACCGTTGCGCCGGTGGCAATTTCAGACATCGTAACGAACCTTCCAGGATGCGGCGACCAGCACCGACAACTGTGAGAGCGTGCCGCGCACACCGAGGAGGCCGGTGGACAGGGCGGCGAGCAGATCGTCGGCACCGGAGAAGACACCGGCCAGCAGCTCCGGTGGACCGGCGATGACGTAGTGGGTCTCCCCTTCCCCCGCGACGACCTGGTCCAGGCCTTCGGGGCCCTCCGTGATCGCGATGAGCATGTCGGGAATGCCGGGGATCGACCGGGCCGCGGCCCAGAACGTCGCCGCAGCGGCCTTCCAGTCCGGCAGCGGCGGGGACAGCAACGCACCGGCCAGGGCAGCGAACTCACCGCTGCCGGTGGGGGCCCCGACCGGCGCGAAACGTCGGTTCAGGTCGACGGTCACGGTGACGTCGGGATCGACGAACACGCCGTTCGAGACCGCGACCACGCCGTCGGCGATGCTGATCGTCGCGGCTTGCGGCGTGTCATGGGACCGCACCGCGATGACACCTGCCGACCCGGACGGCAGCAGGGTGCTGTCGGCGCGGAGCGAGTCGGCAATGGTTCGGCCGATCAGCCGGACGATCGGACTCGCATCGTCCTCGATCCGAATGCCGACCCCGTCGACCGTCTCGGCCCCGCGCGTCGCGGGACCGATCGTCGTTTCGGTCATCCTTCTAGTCCTTTCGATGCGACGAGATCGTGCGCGCGGTATCCCGACAAGCAGCGGATCCCCAACGGAACGTGATTTTCCAGTCATTCGTCTGGGTCATATGACTATGATAGTGAGGCACAGATCACTTCTTGTCAACGACTTGCGAGGCTCTCGGATGAACGACAACCCTCCCACCTGGTGGAATCTACTCAACGACCAGGCAACAACCGCGGCCCGGATGATCGACGCAGCCCTGCGGAAACCCGTTCGCGAACTGGGAGTAGCGCAAGCGCGGGCACTGCTGGACACACCGCAGCCCGCCGAGCCGATCACGCCGCTCGACAATGTTGATCAATTGACCATATCGACTCGCGCCGGAGCGATCCGCGCTCGTCTGTACCGTGCCGGCAGCACGCCTCCCGGCGCTCGGCCGGCATTGGTCTACCTACACGGTGGCGGTTTCGTCATGGGCACTCTGAACGGCGCCGACGAGCTGTGCCGCGCGATCGCCGCCGGATCCGGCTGGACCGTCGTCTCCCTGGACTACCGGCTGGCCCCCGAAAACCCGTACCCTGCCGCACTGGAGGACTGCCTCGATGCCTACGGGTGGCTGACCCGGGCAGCACCGGAACTCGGCATCGATCCGGAGCGGATCGCCGTCGGCGGCGACTCCGCCGGCGGCAACCTCGCCGCCGCCGTCTGCCTCTACCGTCGTGATGCGGGCGAGCGTCTCCCCGTCGCCCAAGTGCTCGCCTACCCCGCTGTCGACGCGACGTTCACCAGATCGTCGTGGACGACATTCGCCGATGCACTTCCACTCAGCACGCCGGACGCACGCTGGTGCTGGGAACAGTACGCCGGCCCGGAGCACCGGCCGGACGACCACCTTGCCGCACCGATGCGCGCCGAATCGTTGTCCGGCCTGCCGCCCGCCCTGATCCTGACCGCAGAAGTCGACCCGATCCGCGACGACGCCGAAGCGTACGCGGCACGACTGGAGCACGCCGGCGTCCCCGTCACGCTCACCCGATACACCGGAGTTCTCCACGGCTTCGTCACCGAAGTCGGGGTATTCGCCCGAGCGCACGAAGCGATCGACGAGATCTGCCGATACCTGCACGGGTACGCACTTGACTCTCCCCCGACTGGAGCCCCGAACGTTGGGAGGACACATCGACCGACCATACGGAGAGACTCATGATCACCGGAATCTTCCCCACCCTGTGCAGCACCGACGTCGCCGCCACCCGCGAGTTCTACACGAGCCTGTTCGGGTTCCGGGTGGTGTTCGACAGCGGCTGGTATGTGCAGCTGGAGGCACCGGACGGCAATCGCCCGCAGATCGGCGTGGTCGAACGCGACCACGAGACAGTGCCGGCAGCGTTCCGGCGTGATCCGGCCGGTATGTTGCTCGCGATCGAGGTGGACGATGTCGACCGGCTGCACGAATCGGTGGTCGAGCGGGGTCTCGACATGCCACTTCCACTGCGCGACGAAGCCTTCGGGCAGCGGCATTTCATGACCATCGACCCGAACGGCGTCCTCGTCGACGTGATCACCCCGATCACACCCACCGCGGAGTACGAGGCACACTACGCTGCCACGGTCGCAGACGGGTGAACCTGGCCCGCCCACCCGTCACGTCCGCCGCACGAAGTGGTCACCCGGCCGCGCTGCGGGAGACACGCGTGGTGTTCATGACGGAGTTCCACCAGGATTCCAGCGGACTGGGTTCGGGCCAATGCACCACCGGGACATCGATGGCCGCGTCCGGCGGCAACTCGGAGTCGACAGGAGTTTCGGGGGTGATCTCGGAATTACTCGTCACTGGTGGTCCTCGAGCAGGTCGAGCCGCGACGCCACCGTGTTACCGGCCCTGCCGCGAACCGGGCCGGTAACACGGTCGCGGCGGTCACAGGGGCAGGCGGCGGTGTGGTCTCGGGCGGTCGAACCGATCGTCGTCGAGATCGAGCGGGGTGATCCAGGCCTGGTCGATTCGGTCCGGCCAGGCCGCACCTGCGATGACCGTGCTCGGGTCACCGGACAGTGTCCCGAGGTCCACTTCGCTCGAACCGTCGCCGACCGAGATGCGCTGCTCGGCCCGATCGAGGTCACTACCGATCGGAATGGTGGTCCAGGTATCCATCATCGTGATCTCCCTTCGCACGGCTCCCGAACGGCCGATCAAGCGTCGATCGCCGGTCGATCGTCGTGGCGGGTCACCTCGATCTTGCGAGGTTTGGCCTGTTCCGCCACCGGAATGACGAGCCGCAGGACGCCGTCTCGGTAGTCGGCGCGAATGGCGTCGACGTCGAGGTTTTCACCGAGGAACAACTGCCTGCTGAACACGCCGCGAGTCCGTTCGGCCGCGATCATCGACCGACCGGAATCCAGATCCGGTCGCGATGCCCGCACGGTCACCACGTTGCGCTCGACGTCCAGGTCCAGCGAATCCGGGTCTATACCGGGCAGATCCAGCTCCACGAAGAACTCGTCGCCTTCGCGCCAGGCGTCCATCGGCATCGCCGCCGGCCGCGCCGGTGTTCCGAATACCTGCTGAGTCAGGCGGTCCATATCACGGAACGGATCAGTGCGCATCAACATGGTCGCCACCTCCGAATCACTCCATTCTCAATCAACGTGGGAGACAAATCTGAGTCAACCAACTCAGATTTGTTTTAGCACTCTACCTATGCGAGTGCAAGAGGATGATTGAGGTAACCTGAACAGAGATGCGATCAGGAAGCAGAGGGAGCAGCACGTTGCCGGAGCGATCCGAGCGCGCGCCCGGCACCGGCCGGGGCCATCTACCCGGGCCGAGCCAGGCCGTGTACGGAATCTCGGTAGCCGCCGAACTGACCGGACTCGGCGCCCATTCCCTACGCCTGTACGAACAGCACGGACTGCTCACTCCGACCCGAAGTGCAGGCGGCACCCGCCGCTACAGCGACGACGATGTCGCCCGGCTGTCACGTATCGCTGCACTCACCGAACAAGGCATCAACCTCGCTGCCATCGCGCACATCCTCGATCTCGAAGACGCCAACAACGCACTGCACGATGCCAACGTCGCCTTGCGCGACGCCAACGCTGCCTTGACCGCCGAGCGCGACCGGCTGCGGCGCCTGCCGCGGGAATAACGGGATCCGCCGGGATGGCACGGGCCGGCGCCGACACCGTGGGGGCCGGCCCGACGGCACGAAGCGCACCGGCGAAACCTGTCCGACGGACCGCCTGATCGAATCGGGCCGCAACGATCGGGTACCACGCTGCGGACTTCGGCAGAGTGGGAGGCGAAGGGAGATCCTGTGATCGGTGCGCTCAATCGGCTGGTCGACGCGGTAGAGACCGGTATCGGCGGTGAGTTCGACCCGGCGGTGCTCGCCGCCGAGCTCGGCACGACCGAGTACCACCTGCGCCGAATGTTCTCGTCGCTCGCCGGTATGCCACTGTCGGAGTATGTGCGCCGGCGGCGGATGACCGTTGCCGCAGCCGATGTCGTCCGCAACGAGGACGATCTGCTGAGTATCGCGGTCCGGTACGGGTACGGCTCGACGGAGGCGTTCGGCCGGGCGTTCCGGGCGGTGCACGGCGTCGGTCCGGGGAAGGTGCGCCGCGACGGCGGTCCCCTGCGCACACAACAGCAGCTCAGGTTCCGCCTGGCAGTAGAAGGGAAGAATCCGATGCACACCCGAATCGTCGACCGCCCGGCCTTCCGGCTCGTCGGGCACGCGGCGCGAGTTCCACTGATCCACGAGGGTGTCAACCCGCACATCCAGGAACACATCGCCGCGATCCCGGCGCAGGCACATCAGCGGCTGAACGCCCTCGGCGATATCGAACCGCCCGGCTTGCTGCAGGTCTGCGATGATGTCGACCCGGACGGTGCCGAAGGCACCGAACTGACCTACCTGCACGGCGTCGCCGTCACCCGGGACAGCGCTGTCCCCGAGGATCTGGACGTCGTCGAGGTGCCCGCCGGAACCTGGGCGGTCTTCCGTACCGAAGGCCCGCATCCGCAGGCCCTCCAGGACGGCTGGGCGGCCACGGCTGCCGAATGGTTCCCGGCCAATCCTTGGCGGGCGCGACCGGGCCCGGCCATCGTCGCCACGCTGGAACGGGCCGCGGACTTCAGTACCGCAACGTGCGAGCTGTGGCTGCCCGTCGAGCCGGATACCGACCTGTGACGGGCTGCCGGCGGATGCGGCCGACCGCACAGCGGTTGTTGCCGGTGCACCCGCGCCGAATGCAGTGCACTCGCCGGTGGGCCGGATCCGATTCGGCTCGCTCTGCACCTCGACGGCGGCGCAGAAATATCAGGAGAAATGTAGTGAGAATCAGCGGGACGAATCGACAAACGTATCCGATTTATCCTTCCCGCCACCCACTGTCCACCCATATCCATTGCAACACAAGAAGATCGACCGGAACTCCGGTTCTCACACGACGAAATTCGTCGTGATCGACAACCCCGGAACTATCTGATTCGAACCCGTTGACTCACGGCGGGGCTGTGTTAAATTGTTCCTCGGCAAGCGCAGGTCTCCGATCGAGTAGTACCCGAACTACGATTTCAGAGGAGTGCACCATGCGATTCGTCAAGACCGGAACATTCGCTCTCGCATTCGCCGCGGTTTCGGTATTCGGAGCAGGAGCGGCCCAGGCCGTCCCCGTAGAAGTGACCGCCGAACTGGTGGCGTGCGCCGAGGCATCCGCCGACGTGAGTGCGGAGACCGTGGCGACATTGGAAGCCAGTGAAGAAGGCGCAACCGTCGACCTGTCGGCCGAAGCGGTAGCCGAACTCCAAGCAGCCGGTTGCCTCGGACTCGGAGGCGGACTCGGAGTCGGCTGACCAGTCCTGGATGCAAAGTGGTCCGGCCACCCTACGTTGGTGGCCGGACCGCACTTTCACGACAGAACTCAGCGCCCCGAGTTCCCGAGGAACACCTCCAAGGCGCTGACGTCCGGTAGCGATGCCGGAATTTCCGATCCGTAGGTAGCGTATTCGATCCCTGCCAGCACTCCAGAATCGATCCACAACAGGATCGCCCCCAGCGGCTGCCCGTCGGCGTCGTTGACATGGGCTTCGACCGGGGCTACGCCGGACGGTGTCTGCGCCAGCAGAATGTCTCCCACCGTACCGAAATCAACCGATGGACAGTTACAGGAACACGCCGCAACGACCCGCAGACAATCGACTTGGCTGCGAAGTTCGGCCGAACCGGGAAACTCCTCCTGCAGAAGTCGGTCGAGGACGGCGCGTTCACCGACCATGAGTGGACGTGGATCCACCGGAATACTCATGATTCGCCCCTGGCGCGAAGCTGTACCGGAATCCTCAGCCACCGTATCGTCTAGCTCAACGTATTCAGCGAGGCCGCATCGTAGGGCTTCAGATCGTCGAATCGCCCGGCCAGCACCTTGGCTGCCCACTCCGGGTCCTGCAGCAGCGCACGACCGACGGCGACCATGTCGAATTCGTCGCGCTCGAGGCGGTCGAGGAGGTTGTCGAGGCTACCCAGGGCGGCACCTTCACCCGTGAAAGCACGAAGGAAGTCCCCGTCGAGTCCGACCGAGCCGACGGTGATGGTGGGCTTGCCGGTGAGCTTCTTGGTCCAACCGGCCAGGTTCAGATCCGAACCGTCGAACTCCGGCCGCCAGTAGCGGCGGGTCGAGGCGTGGAAAGCGTCGACACCGGCGGCGACGAGCGGGGCCAGGATCGCTTCCAGCTCCTGCGGTGTCTCGGCGAGACGCGCATCGTAGGCTTCCTGTTTCCACTGGGAGTACCGGAACAGCACCGGGAAGCCGGGCGAGACGGCCGCCCGGACCGCCGCCACGATCTCGGCCGCGAACCGGGTTCGGGCCACCGGATCACCGCCGTAGGCGTCGTCGCGACGGTTCGTGCGCCCCCACAGGAACTGGTCGATCAGGTAGCCGTGGGCGCCGTGCAGCTCGACGCCGTCGAAGCCGATGCGCTCGGCGGCCGCAGCGGCGTCCGCGAAGGCGCCGATGACATCGGCCAGATCGCCCTGAGACATCGCCTTGCCGGCACCTTCGGTGCCGTCGACCCGGATACCGGAGGGCCCCACGGCCGGGGCGTCCGGGAAGGGCGGCTCACCGTCGCTGCGCACCATGCCGATATGCCACAGCTGCGGGACGATCGTGCCGCCCGCCGCGTGCACATCCGCGGCGACCCCGGCCCATCCGGCCAGCTGTTCCTCGCCGTGGAACCGCGGCACCCGATCGCTCTGCCCGGCCGACGCATGACCGACGTAGGTTCCCTCCGTGACGATCAGGCCCACCCCCGCCGCGGCCCGCCGGGCGTAGTAGGAGCGCACGTCCGCACCGGGAATTCCGCCGGGCGAGAACATCCGCGTCATCGGCGCCATCGCGATCCGATTCGGCACGGTCAGATCGTTCAGGACGAGGGGCCGGTCGAGGATCTCGGCGGTCCGAGAAGCCTCCGAAGCGGTGACGGTCACTGGATACTCCTGATAGCCACTTGGCAATGTCGATGGTTGAGAACTTCAAGCAATACGGCCCCACCGTAAGACCAGATATTTGAGATGGTCAAGTATCTGTCGATATGATCGTCCTCATGACCGGATCTCCGCACGCCGACACGGCCGAGCTGATGGATATGCTGTCGCTCGCCCTCGGCGCGTACTACGGGGACTTCACCGTCGCGGCAGCCAGCGAGAACCTGACCGCGAGCCAGGGCAAGACGCTGACGGCACTGCGCCGGAGACCGGTCGCGATGCGCGCGCTGGCCACCACCCTCTCCTGCGATGCCTCGAATGTCACCGGCATCATCGACCGGCTGGAGAAGCGCGGCCTGGTGCGCCGGGAGACGAGCGCTTCCGACCGCCGCGTCACCAACCTCGTGATCACTGCCGAGGGCGAACGGGTCGCCGATGCGATCCGCGCGAAGATGCAGGCTACGCACGACGGCCTGGACCGGCTCGACGATCGGGAACGCGAGGCACTGCGCGACCTGCTCGAACGGGTGTTCCGCACCCGGCCGGAGTGACCGCGAGTGGTCCCGAGGTGAACGGGGCGACCACCTCGTCGCTGCCGCGGATACCCGCCGAGGCGAATTCGCCACCGGCCCGACCAGGCACTACACCGATTGTCGGTGATCGGCGTTAGCCTGGTATCCACGACGACATCGAGGGGGTTCGACCGTGAATACACCACCGATACGACGTGGTGGCCAGATCCCCGCCACCCAACGCCGTCCCGGACACGATCGCAGCGGGCAGGCCTATGCCGAGCTGGCCGGGCTGGCGGCCGACATCGCCGACCACGCCCCGGAGCCGGACCGGATCGCGGAAGTCGCCGACGCACTCGACCGCACCGTCGGCCTCGTAGGGCATCTGTGCACCACCATGGCTGCCGCCTGCGACCGGCTCGCCGACCCCGATCTCGCGCCGCATGCCGGGGCCGCGGCCACCGTCCTGCGCGCCGCGGACAGCGCGGCTGCCGAACAGCAGCAACTGTTGCGTCAAGCCCGGGCGCTGCTACGCGACGCCGACCCGACGCCGCACCGGGACCCGGACGCCACACCGCGCGAAGAGTCCCACCCCTGATCGCGGGCGCCGCAACAGTCCGCGCCACGTGCGAGGTGACTACTCGCCGACAGCCGAACCGGCACAGCTGGATTCGAACACGAACCTCCGCCCCGGCAACAGGCCGAGCCGGGGCAAGACACGCGGCGGCCACGCCTCAGGAGCCCATCCAGGCCGATAGGGGACCTTACGACGCTGCGCAGGAGCCCTGCAGCATCCCACGCCGAGCACGCTGCCTGCATTATCCTCCATCGCAGGAGTGCAACATGATCGATCCGACCAAGGAGTGATGATGGCAGTGCTTCGAAATCTCATCAGCGGCATCATGATCCCGGCGGGCCTGGCTGCGGGGCTCGTATTCGCCGCCGGACCCGCCCATTCGGAAGAACTCGCAAAGTCCTGTGCCATCCCCTTCGAGGGAGTGGACACCGACCAGCCCAACGGGAAGTACCGGAAGAACGCCTCCATCAAGCAGCCCGGCTGGCATTATTCCTACTACGAGTGTGTGCCTGCCACCCTGCTCGGGAAGCCCGACAAGGCGATCTGGGCGAAGCGGGACTGCGAGGACGTGCGTCTGAGCGCCACCCAGGTCTACAACCGCGAGGTCATGGTGAATGGCCTCAAACGCCGCGAAGCACTTGTCGAATGCCGGCATCGGCCGTGGGCGAGCTGACTCCGTCCGGAGCAGTCTTCCGATCCATCCCGGTCGGCGTTCCCCGGTCTCGAACACCGGGGAACGCCGACCACAGCCGCCTTCCGCGACGGCGGACAGGACCGATCCGATCCTCTCGAGGAATCGCCGAGCATCCACCGGTCTCGGGAACCCGGTATGCAAAGTGTTCGTTCGGCATGGTGGTACACGGTCGTGCCATCGTGCGGGGAAGGGATCCGGTTCATGAAGATGCTCGAACAACGTTGCCCGGGACCGGCGAACGGTGATCGGCTGCCAGGCTGCGTTGCCGCAGCCGGCGCGCACACCGGTCGGTGGTGACCCTCGTTGTTCGCATGGTGGGGTGCACGGGTTTCCCGAATCCGATTCGCTGTCATCGGTGTTGTAGCAGCCGCGATGCTGGGTCTGGCCGGCTACGGGCTCGGCCTCGAGGACCATCTCAGTTCCGGCGGGATGTTCGATCCGGGCTCCGAATCCGCCGAAGCGGGCCGGTTGGCCGATGCGGCTTTCGGTCGCAATCACGACGTGGACGTCGTCGTGCTGTACACCGCGCCCGATGGGAAAACCGTTGACGATCCGGAATTCTCGCGCAAGGTTGTCGAGAATCTCGACGGCCTCCCCCGCCGGTACCCGGAGCAGATCTCCGGTATCAACGGCGCCTACTGGCCCACCGAGACCGGTAAGTTCAGCGGCGCGGCAGCGGCCACCGCGGACAAGAAGCGCGCGGTGGCCGCGATCGCGATCCGGGGTGACAACGACACCGAGCTGGCGCGCAACTACCGTGCGGTGCAGGATGCCTTCACCATTCCCGGTGTGCAGGTGCAGGTCGCGGGTCTGCAGCCGTTGGCCGGGGCGCTCACCGATACCGTTGCCGCAGATATCCACCGCATGGAGTTGCTGGCCTTCCCCGCGGTCGGCGTGCTGCTGTTCTTCGTCTTCGGCGGCGTCGTCGCTGCCGCGCTACCCCTGATCATCGGCGGGCTCACCGTCTTCGGCGCTTTCGGCATCGTCCGGTTCCTCACCGAATTCACCCCCGTCAACTCTTTCGTCTCACCCGTGGTGTCGATGATCGGCCTCGGCCTGGCCATCGACTACGGGCTGTTCATCGTCAGCCGCTTCCGTGAAGAGCTCGCCGAAGGTCACGACACGGCCACCGCGGTCCGCCGCTCGGTGCTGACCGCCGGTCGCACGGTGGTGTTCTCGGCGACCATGATCGTCGCCAGCCTCGGCGGCATGCTGCTGTTCCCGCAGGGCTTCCTGAAGTCGATCGCCTACGGCGCGATCGCGACGGTATCGATGGCGGCGCTGACCGCCGTCACCATTCTGCCTGCCATGCTGGCCGTCCTCGGCCCCCGGGTGGACATGCTGGGGCCGAAGCGATTCCGTCGAACCAGATCTGCCGACGAGGTCGAGAACGGATTCTGGGGACGTTCCACCCGCTGGGTGATGCGGCACCCGGTGAAGATCGCCGTGCCGCTGGTCCTCGTCCTCCTGCTCCTGATCCTGCCGATGTCGCACCTGTCCTTCGGCGGATTCAGCGAGAAGTATCTGCCGCCCGACGATCCGACTCGCCTGGCGCAACAGCAGATCGACCATCATTTTCCGCTGCGCAGGTCCGACCCGATCGAGCTGATCTTCGTTTCCACCGATACCGCCGCCATCGGCGCGCTGTACAAGGACGCCAACCGCGCACCCGGCCTGGCCGAACCGTTCGGACTACCGTCCCTGGCGCCCGACCGGCCCGATGTCTTCCGTGCCACCGCGGTGCTCACCGACCCCGACGACGCCGGACCGACCATCGACTACCTGCGCGGCCTCGACCGGCCCGACAATGTGGCCATGCTGGTGGGCGGTGTCCCAGCGATGCAGAAAGACAGCATCGACGCCCTGCTCACCCGGATTCCATGGATGATCGCACTCGTCGTACTCGTGACGACCGTGCTGATGTTCCTCACTTTCGGATCACTGGTGCTGCCGATCAAGGCCGCCTTGATGAGCGCGCTCGGCCTCGGCTCCACGCTCGGCGTCCTGACCTGGATCTTCATCGACGGCCACGGCTCGACCGTGCTGAACTTCACCCCGCAACCGATCCAGTCCAATGTCCTCGTGGTGATCATGGCCGTCATCTACGGGCTGTCCACCGACTACGAGGTGTTCCTGCTCTCCCGCATGGTCGAAGCCCGCAGCCGGGGCGCCTCGACGACCGAGGCCGTGCGGATCGGGACTGCCCACACCGGCCGCATCATCACCGCTGCAGCACTCATCCTGCTGGTCGTCGTCGGCGCCTTCGCCTTCTCCGACCTGGTGATGATGCAATACATCGCCTACGGCATGATCGCCGCGCTGGTCATCGACGCCACCGTCCTGCGGATGCTTCTGGTTCCGGCCACCATGAAGCTGCTCGGCGACTGGTCCTGGTGGGCGCCACGGTGGATGAAGAGGATTCAGGAGCGAACGGGTCTTGCGGAACCGGTGCTCGGAGCGGAGCCTCCGCGAGATGCGGACTCCGCGGCCCCGGCCTCCCCCGCGCCGACCACCAGCCGGTCGCAGACATCCACCGAGTTGCGAGTCCCCCGCTGACGAATCCCCTGCTGTGCGGCCCGACCCCGACCTGCGGTTTGCCGTCCGCCCCGGACGGGGCTCCGTGCCGCACACTCAGTCGGACCCGCCCTTCGGAGGTCAATCGCACTGTCGCACAATATGTTTCTACGACGTCTCAATTGTCGGTTTTGCACCGAGTTCGGATACCCTGCGAGCATGACGTGGACAGGGGACCCGACATGGCTGGCGGACGTGCTGCGTGCAGAGGGGTTGAAGGTAATCGAACACGACGGCTGGCGGCAGCGGGGACACGGGGACTTCCGTGAGATCCTCGGCGTGCTGTGCCACCACACCGCAGGCGGCGGCCCGAACGACTGGAAGATCGTGCAGAACGGACGGTCGGACCTTCCCGGCCCGCTGTCGCAACTCGTGCTGGAGCGCGACGGCACCTACCGTGTCGTCGCCTTGGGGATCGCCTGGCATGCCGGATACGGCAGCTGGCCCGGCTGGCCGACGGACAACGCGAACCATCACGTGATCGGGATCGAGGCGGTCAACGACGGGCGCGGCCAGGAGTGGCCGGAGGTGCAGTTGGATGCCTACCGGCGCGGATGTGCGGCGATCCTGCGCCGGATCGGCCGCGGGTCGCACGACTGCGTAGGACACAAGGAGTACTCGAGCGAAGGGAAGATCGACCCGGCGGGGATCGACATGCACCGGTTCCGGATGGACGTGCAGGCCCTGATCGATCGGGGACCGGCGGAGGACATGCCGGTGAGCATGGAGCGTCAGGTCGCACAGATCTGGGAACAGCTGCGCGGCCCGGACGGGAAGGGCTGGCCGCAACTCGGCCAGGACGCCGACGGGCGGGATCTGACTCTGGTCGACGCGGTGGCCGAGCTGCGGCGTGAAGTGGCTGCGCTGGCCGAGGACGTGGCCCACATCCGGGGATAGCGCCCGCAACCCGTGCAGCGGCTGCACCGGAACGGCGACCGCCCTTCCACGACGGATGGAAGGGCGGTCGCCGCATCAGCTGCCCACCTCTCGATGATCACCATCCGGGCCGGGTCGGCGGGGTCGACATTCGGGATACGGGCGGTGCGAGGACAGCCTTCCTCGGCCGGCGACGGTTCGATCGGTACGTTCAACTCGGCGAGCAACCGCTCATGCCATCCGGCGAACGCAGGGCGAGGGTGAACTCGTACCACGATGGGACCCGCTGGGCCACAGGCCCCGGGAAGAAGACGATGCCGCAATCGCCTGCCCACCCCCACTGCCCGGTTGCACAGGCTCAGAAGTTCGCCTGCCCCTTTTCCGCCGAGCTTGCGATATCGCTCTTCACCGACGCCGCCTCTTTCGACACTGCCTCGGCCCAGGTATCGGTATCCGTGACCGCGGCCCAGTTCGACTGCAGCAGCACCATCAGGGTCTCGTGCAACTGCTTCGCCGACACGGTTCCGGCCTCGTTCGCCAGGTGCACGGCGCCGGTGGCGTCCGAGAGCACCTCGACCGCGAACCCGAGCGGTTCGGCCGCTGCCGCGCTGGCCAGCACACAGTTGTTGGTCATGTAGCCGACCAAGGTCAGGGTGTCGATGCCGTTCTCGCGGAGCCACCCGGTGAGGTCGCCCGCGGTGAACACGCTGGAGTAGTTCTTCACCACGCGGTGCCAGCCCGGAGCGGCCCGGCGCTCCAGTTCCGGATGCAGTTTCCACCCCTCGGATCCGGCCGCGAACATCGGTGCGCCCTCAGGGTTTTCGTGCTGCACCGCCACCACCGGAATCCGGTGCTCTTCGGCCACATCGATCGCCTGCACAATCGCGGCCAGCGATTCGTCGCGGGGCGGGTAGCGGAGCGTCAATACACCATCGAAGTACTGCTGCTGGGCATCGACGATGATCAGGGCACGGCGCGGGGCGGTCATCATGGTCCTCCTTCGAAACGGTCGGCGGCCCGATCGGTGCCGCCACCACCGATCCTCCGACCTGTTCCACCACTACAGTGAGTGGCACGAAAGCAGTAATTCGATGAAATCGAGCCAACCATGCGCATCGCCATTCACGTCTTCGACGGAATCACCGCCTTCCACCTCGCGGCACCCTTGCTCGTGTTCGGTGAAGTGTCCCGCCTGGACCTGGCCGACGATTGGCAGACCACGGTCTGGAGTTCCGACGGCCGTCCCGTCCGCACCGCCGAGGGCGTCGTCATCGATGACCTCGCCGGCCCGGAGGCCGCCGACTCGGCCGGCCTCCTGGTCTTCCCGTCCTGGCCCATCGACCTTCCCGCGCCGGCCGCGCAGATCGTCGAATTGATCGTCGGTGCTCACCAGCGCGGCGTGCCGATCGTCGGCCTCTGCCTCGGCGCCTTTCCGGTGGCCGGCAGCGGAATCCTGGACGCCCGCACCGCCACCACGCACTGGGCCGCCGCCACCCAGCTCACCGAGTACGCCCCCGCCGTCGAGGTCCGCGCCGACGCCCTCTACCTGGACCACGGTGACGTCCTCACCTCGGCCGGCACCGCCTCCGCCCTGGACGCCTGCCTGCACATCGTTCGCACCCGACTCGGCTCGGCCGCTGCCACCACCCTCGCCCGCACTCTCGTCATCGCCCCGCACCGGGAAGGCGACCAGGCCCAATACATCGACCGTCCGGTACCCGATCACCCCGACGATCAGATCGGCCCCACCATCGCCTGGGCTCTCGCCAACCTGCACCGCCCCCTGCCCGTCGACGTCCTCGCCGACCACGCCTGCATGAGCAAACGCAACTTCACCCGCCGCTTCCACGAAACCACCGGCATGACCCCCGCCCGATGGGTACTCCAGCGCCGCCTCGACGAGGCCCGCCGCCTCCTGGAAACCACTACCTGGAGCATCGCCCGCATCGCCGACACCTGCGGCTTCACCAGCACCGTCACCTTCCGGCAGAACTTCGCGTCGCACTACGCCACCACACCCACCTCCTACCGGCACCGATTCACCGACCGGCAGACGGTGGGGCTAAGGACACAGCGTCCGCCTGATGTCGGTGCCATCGTGATCACCGAAGCCGCCGACGAGTTGCCGAATCCGATCTGATTCCCGCTCAACTCGAACAGCGCAACTCCGGTCGCCCCGCGAACGGACAAACCGCGACCATCCTCGACCCCGGGCACTACGGTGTTTGCCGGGCGCCTGTAGGTGTGCTGGGCCGCCCGCTCGGTAGCAGAGAGGCACGGCCCAAGGCGTCCGGGGGCCGGTCGACATTCGTGGATAGGCGGATGCCGTGCGCCGCACAGTTACCGCCGGGTTGCGCTGCCGCCGATGTTATTCCCCGGTTTCGTCGATGGCTCGGCGTCGAGACCACCGGCTTCGCTCGTAGCTGAGCTCGGCGAGCGACGTGTATCGCTGTCCGAGCTGAGATGGACGTGCGAATCGGCGCCCGGATGGTGCTCGATAGCTAGCAGATCGGATATGTTCCGGAGACTGCACCCCTTCGGTCACCAGATGGGCCCGCCTGCGAGTGGTGGGGAAACGAGAATACCCTCCGACGCAGGTCAGAGGGTATTTCTTCGGTCGGGCTGACAGGATTTGAACCTGCGACCACTTGACCCCCAGTCAAGTGCGCTACCAAACTGCGCCACAGCCCGTTCTGCGCCCGTCTCCGGGTGCTCGATGAGATTACCTCAACGGTTGGTGATGTTACTAATCCGCAGGTAGTAGCCTGTTTCTGGGGTAGCTCCCATCCTCTGCGGTGCGGCCTGGAGTACGGGCAGCGGTTGCCGTGTCGGGGCGTCGGGCTGCTTGACTGAGGATTGGAGAGGGGATCGACGGGCCATCGAAGCGTAGGATCGGGTTGCTCGCTGCGGAGCGCACAGGCGAGCTCGGTTGGTTGTCGGGGAGCTCAGGCTAAAGGTTGCACTCGTCCGACGGGTGTCCAGCCGGAGCCCAGACTCGCGACTACATCTGAGCACGATCGGGTGACAGCGGTTGAGCATACCGAATGCGGTTGGTACTGCAACGGCACTTGCCTGTACTGGGGGCAACGCGCTGGACGTTCTTGGTCGAGGTCTGGAATAGGCTCGTCCGGGTGATCGTGCGACCGATTCATGAACTCGTCAATGTCGATGATCCGGCGTGGCCATCGTTGAGCAACGAAATTGCGTCGGCTGCCATACCGGTGGAGGTGTTACCGGTTGAACCGGCTCGGGCCCAGCAAACACTGTTCCGGTTGCAGGTAACGGCTCGTTCGACACTCGGTGCGCTCGCATTGAACACTGGAGGTCTGCTGGTTGATCACTGCTGGCTGCGGATCCTCGGCGGTGGCCACTCCAGGCTACCCGACGTGGCCGAGATCAATCGTATGAACGAGCGGGGCGCCGACGGCAAGCCGTTGGGGGCGTTGACGGTCGCTATCGATGCATTGGGTGGACAGTTCGCCATCAACGGGGGCGCGCTGCCCGGTGACTCCGGCGAAGTGTGTTTCTTCGGGTCCGATAGTTTGCGATGGGAACCGATCGGCGGTGGTCATGCGGCCTTCGTGGCCTGGGTTATGCGTGGTGGACTATCTGATTTCTACCGAGGTGTGCGTTGGCCGGGATGGGCCGACGAGGTGGCGCGGCTCGCCCCTGCGGAGGGACTGTCCGTGCATCCACCGCTGTGGAGCGTGGAGGGGCAGTCGGATGTCCCGGCGACGAGCCGCCGAAGCTGTCCGCTCCGCGAGCTGGCCGCACTTCATCTCGAGACCGCCGCGCAGCTGAATGGCTGATACCGCATCGGCTCCTGTTGGAGCCGGTGCTGTTGGATCTCATGTGTGGTACTGGATCATGCTGTGGCGAAGTTGGATTCGTCGATATCTCGGATCGGGGCCGGTTCGCCCGGCCCGAGCCGCAGAATCAGGAGCAGGAGCATGTGAACTCGCCATCGCGTTCTAGACGGTTCTCCTGCTCGGCGTTCCGGTTGTCGCCGGCGGGCTGCGGGCGTGGCGGGTCAGTGAACTCGTCGACAAGGAAACCGTGCAGCGTGCTGCCTGAGATCGAGTCCGCACGCTTGCTGCTGCGCCGACCGATGCGGCGGGACGCGGTCGCGCTCGCCGCCACGGCCGATGCGGAGATGCTCGCAGGGAACGGGTTGACGCAACGTCATATCCGGGCAATGGTGAAATCCGTCGAGCGGGGACATCCGGAGCCCGGGCTTCTCGTGTTCGAAGCGCGGCCGGACGGCACCCTGATCGGTGGCGCGAGCGTGCACCCGAGTGACAACAACGCATCGTCGCGAACTCTTGGCTGGTGGATCGGCCCCCGACACCGACGCGCCGGTTACGCGAGCGAGGCGGTGGCCGCGTCGGTCGAAGTCGTCCACGACGCCGGTTTCGCTACCGTCGAGATCGGTACGAGCGAGTCGAATCTCGCGGTGCAGCGCATCTGCGCCCGGATCGGTGCGACGGAGAAGGACCGGCGTGCGCAGACGTTGCCGAACGGATCGATCGTCCCGGCAATCTGGTACGAGCACCGGCAGGTGACAGTGAACAAGCCCTGAATCGATGGCAGCACGCCGTTGAGCTGTTCACGGGACCCGGGACGCGGTCGCCGCCGCGGCGCAGCGTGCGGTGGGTGAACCGTTTGCTCGGCCTGGGCCTCATGCCTCGTCGTAGCGGACAATTCGTTCGGCGACGCGTCGATGCCACTTGTTCTTCGAGTTCAGGAACGGCTCGACGTGTTTGCGAACACCTTGTGCTCGGAGGCGCGCCAGGGCCTCGAGGGCATGCCCTTGTACGGTTTCGTCGTCGAGCTGGGCGACGGCGATGTCCGCGGCGCCAGGTCGGCGGCTCTTGCCGAGCCAGTCGACGACCATCTGCCGTTGCATGCCGAATGTTCGGTCCGCCGCGATATCGGCCAGTTGCGCGTAGTACTCCTTGCCCGCCGGAATGTCATAGATGGCGTTGCCGGCCGCCCACCGAGTGGTGGGCCTGATCTCCTTGCCAGGGGCGAACTGCGAGATGAGCGCGGGTACGGCAGCAGCCGACTTCCGTGCCCCCTTGCGGCCGAGGGCTTCGATCAGCGTGATCCGAGCAAGGTTGCGCGCCTGCGTTTCCGGCCCTGGCCAACGTGTTTCGAGCTCGGTCAACCATTGTGCGAGCACTGCGATGACCTCCGGTGCGAAGGCCTCACGCTGCGAGATCTCGGCAATGGTTGATCCGTATCCGCAGGCAGACCGGTAGTCCTCGAGCAGGCGTGCGGCTGCCGAGTCTTCGATTGCGGTCAACTCTGGAGGTCCGTTCTGATGTGTTCGATCTTGCTCTGGAGGACGGATTTTGCGGTTCGGCGGGGTCGATCCCGGCGCGTGCTTCGGCCTTGGCGCCCGCAACTTGTTTCTGCGCACGTTTTGCGAGGCGGCTCCGGCGCGATAGCACTCGCGAAATCGACACCCCCATCGTGAGCGCGTCGTACCCCGGCGACGTCGTTACGGACGACAGCCATGACGAGATCGACTTCTCCTGCATCAGCCACTACATGAGTATGCCGGGGACGGTCATCGATCAGCCTGCCCGAAGCTACGACGCCCGGAACGAATCCCCCGGCATGGTTCGGCGGCGCTGACGTGGCAACTCGCAACAGCCGGTCGACCGCGGCGCTCAACCGAGCGGGCGAGCCTGGTACCAACACTGATCAGCGATCAGGTGCAAGGTGTCGCCTCTGCCGTGTAGCCCGGTGTAGCCCCGCCGGCGGAGGCGGGGGACGACCAGCTTGTCCACTTGCTGGACGTCGAGGCTGCCGTCGCCGAGCCGACCGAGCACCAGTCGTTCCCGATCGTGACCGTAGCCGCCGTAGAGCGCGACTCTCCCGTCGGCCACGGCCAAGGCCTTCGTGCCGTCGACACTCCCCGGGTTGTCCCAGATCGTTGCGGCGCCCTGGGTGATCCGAGCGATCGGAAATTCCGTGTAGTAGTAGGCCCAGGCCGTGTCGCCGTCGACGTTGAGGGCATAGCAGTCGGCCATACCGGCGTCGTCGAGCGACCAGACCGGCCGCAGCGAGCGGTCGAAACGGACAAGTCCTGCACTGCCGATCGGTTCGGGTCCCGGTCCGCCCCACCCATGGCTTCCGAATACGCCCTCATCGAAGTAGCCGACCCAGATATCACCGGAGCTCGACACCACGACGTGCTCGATACCGTCGCCGAGAACACCGGTCCGCACCAGGGCTCCTTCCGGGTCGTATATCGCCGCGTTGTGCTCGGCGCCCTCCGGCGACCAACGGCACCGTGCCCCGACCACCAGCACTGCACCGTCCGGAAAGGTCTGGACCGTCGGGAAGGCACTTGTCAGGTCCGCGATCGGAACGACAGCACACACGTCGGGCGCATACGTCACCGCCCGCGCCGAAACCGGCCGGGTGACACGACTGCGCGCAAACGACGCCCCACCCGAATCCGTGTTGCGCGCAGTGAGCGCATCCGCGCCTTCCGCAGTCGCCCACAAGGTGATCATCGTCCCGTGGGGTCCAGCAGTCGCATCGATCAGGCAGTCGTGCTCGTCGACCGGGGTCAGCTCAGCATGAAACTCGAACACGAGGACGATTTTGCTCCCCGCGAAGGGCAGCCGGCCACCGATTTCACTGCCACCGGCGCGGCCCACCGGCTACGGCAACCGGACTCGAGTGCGACCGCCCGCTGAGAAAGCGGCCGCACCCGAGGCGGGGCGATGCGTGTCAGGCGCTGCCGGTTTCGATGAGGTCGAGCAGTGGATCGGATTCGGTGACTTCGACTGGGCCGTCGAAGACCTCGATTCCGTGCGGATTCACGAGACAGTCCGCGCCCTCGGCGACCTGCAGGACCACCACGACGTGGTGACTTCCGGGCGCGATGTCGGTGATCACGAACTCCGGATTGTCGGGTTGGGCGAGTGGCGCCTGAAGCTCACCGTCGACCAGGGCGTACGCACTCCAGCACGGGTAGTCGGACTCTGCCGACACGGTGATCTTCTCGCGGCCTCCGGTGACATTTGCCGTATCGGCTGCGGCAGCAGTCCCCGGTACCGCAAGCATCATCGTCGCCGCGGCGAGACCGGTTGCAGCAGTTGCGATCTTGAATTTTCTCATCTCCCAGCTCTAGCACAACGAACTTCCGAGGGTGACGCCGGATCCGGGAATAGCCAGGTTCCGACGTCGTCCAGCGAGCCGTAGTTGTCATTCGCCGACGGTGGCCTACCGCCATCACGCTCGCGGCCACCAGCACGGCAGATTCGCCACGAACACGATCTGTGGCTGTTCCCGGACGTCGTCACCGGCCAGGAGATAGCACGCGATGTTGATCAGCCACTGCCCGATCGACGCGGTCAGTCCCCGCGGCCGCGAGCTCCCGATGCCGAGGTAGCCGAGCACGATGGCGACTCCCATCACCGCAGCGCAGAAAGCAAGAGCGATGCCGGCACCGGGTTGCGCCGCGAGCAAGGCCGTCCAGCCCCCAGCTGCGGGGACACAGGCGAGGCGTTGAGGGGCGGGGCAACCCGTCGACGGGATCCTCGGCTGCCATGCTCGCGGGCATACCGAGCGTGCTCGGCACTCTGATCGTTGCGATACTCTTAGCGCCCCCTGATGGCAACCGAACAGTCTGTTTTTGGGGATTCTGTCCGGATGCCGTCAAAGATTCAACAGAAGAGAAGTTTGATGAAGCGCACAATTGCTGTCGGTCTGGCTTTCGTCGCGGTCGCCGCGGCCGCGGGCTGCGGCTCGGAGGAGTCCACGACCGCTGCCGCATCGCAGTCCGCATCGGCCTCCGCCGAGGGCGGCGATGCGCAGCAGATCCGTGACCTCGTCGCCGAGCAGGAGCTGGCGATGGCGGCCTTCGATTTCGACCGGATGGCCGAACTCACCTGCACCGAGTACCGCGAGGAGGTCAGGAACCTGCCGGACACCATGTTCCCACCGCTCAGTTCGGGAGGTACTGCCGAGGAGTGGGCCGGCAAGCCTGCCGATCAGCTGGCCGCCGCGCTGAAGGCGGAATTCCCGGCGGCCTCCGATGCGAACATCGACGACCTGGTCGACGCGATGATCCGCTTCGACGACCCTGCCTACAAGGCTGCGAACATGGCCGTCCTCCGCGAAAGCACCACGATCAGCATCGACAAGGTCGAGAACATCGAGGTGACCGGGAACAGCGCAACCGCCGACATCACCTCCACGTGGACGAAGAAGGGCACACCGCCGGAGATCAAGACCGAAAGCAATGCCTTCCTCGAGGAAGACGGTGAGTGGCTGGACTGCCAGCAGCCGTCGTAACGGGCACTGTCGCCGGGATGCCGGGTCGCCCGGCATCCCGTTGCCGTGCCACAGGTTCCCGTGCCGGCACGCTACAGTCACCGATGTGCCACCCGTTCTGCACCCGCGCGACCCCCTCTTCGTGAACTTGAAGGACCACCTGGACGACCACGCGTACAGGTGGATCCACATCGATCGGTACGAGCTGGCGCAGGCCGATCCCACCGATGCGGAGATCATTGCCGCGGTGATGAATTCGACCCTCTATCGGGACGGACACATCGGGGGCGGAGTCGTGCCGAACGGGACGATCCACGGGCCGTGGCGGATCGAGTGCATCACCGTGGCCGACTACGAACCGCTGAGCACCGCAGCCGCCGTGGAAAGGTTCGACCGATGGCTCGATGTCGACGCTGCCGGACCGACGAACTTGCGCTCCATCGTCGCCGAGGAGGTACACCGCCGACTGCGGTCCGCGGACGCCGTGTATTTCCTGCGCGATCTCGGTAACGGTGCACTGTGCGACTACGGCCGAATCCATAACGAGTACAACGAATTCCTCACCGTCGACCGAACCTCCGGGGAAGTGGCGCTGATTCTCGCCGCCGATGACTGAATGGGCCGAACCACTCGTTCCGGCTCCTGTGCTGAACTACCGGGCATCCAGAACCACCGGACATACTCGGGCAACCCCTACGCTATGGCTTCGGCGACGAACCCTGTCCCAGCGGAAGGCGATGGACCGTAGCGCTCGCGCCACGGTGCGAATCCACTGGGTCGACCGATGACGACCGGAGCACGCCCGGCCGAGGCGGTCAGCCGATTCGGCTGTGCCGGTAGTCGCCGGGGGTCATGGCGGTTTCCTGCTGGAAGACGCGGTAGAAGTGCCGTTCGGACGCGAAGCCCGATGCGAAGGCAACGGCGGCCGGTGGTAGTGACGGGTCGCGGAGCAGGAGCGTCTCGGCGTGCTGCATGCGGAGCCGCTTCACGGTCGCGGCGAAACTGTCGCCGGCGCGGTCGAAGATCCGGAACAGGGTGCGGCGGGAGATGTGGCAGGCTCGCGCCACCTCGTCGGCGGACAGATCGGGGTCGGTGAACCTGTCGTGCAGGTAGGTCATGATGTGTTCGCGGCTCAGCGCTTCCGCCGACGTGTCCACCGGCCGTGCACCGGCGGTGAGCAATACCGCGGATGCGAGGAGGTCCAGGGCGCTGGTCTCGAGGACCGCCGCCTCCTCGGGGGCTTCCTGCCGGACCCGGGCGAGATTGCAGAAGAAGTTCGCCACCACACCTGCCGGACTGTCGGCCGGCACGGTGACCGCGGTGGGCAGTTCCAGGCGGGCGAGGCCGGGCTGTCGGCGCAGCAGGGGCATCGGTACCTGTACCACCACTTGCTCGAACCCCAACCCGGTCGACCAACCATACGGTTCAGATG
This sequence comes from Nocardia sp. KT25-26, assembly GCF_056627695.1. NCBI lineage: Bacteria > Bacillati > Actinomycetota > Actinomycetes > Mycobacteriales > Nocardiaceae > Nocardia > Nocardia sp. KT25-26. The sequence continues at coordinate 3,646,832 of NZ_CM152813.1, forward strand.
TGGTGTAGAAGACCATGTCCCCGCCACTGACCACAGCAGAGCGTCCGTCCTGATCCAGGCACGCGCGCCCTCCTGTATGGATGCTCACCAGCAGATATTCCTCATCCGAGTGAGCGATGTGCCGAGCTGATCGCCAAAATTCCTGAACACTGCCCACAAGGGTCGTCAAGCTGTAGTCGGCGGGACCGTCCAGCCTTCCGGTCGTGACTCGCCCATAGAACGGCCGATCGGGGTGTGGATCAACGGATAGCGGCACATAGGTCTGCGACATCAGCGCTTCCCACTCGTCGCGCGCCTCGCTGCGCGGTGTGGGCGACGCAAACTCCAGCGTCGTCGGAAAATCGACCATCCCCGCCCCACCTGAACACGAATCCTCGGCCGTGGTCGTTGCCACGACGACGAATGAGGATAGCGGGAACTTCGGCCGGCTGCGGCCACGATCATCGAATCACCTATTGTAAGCCATGATTCGCGAAATGCGGTGAGTGTCCCAGCCGTCCTCCGGCCAACCGGCGCCCACCTGGGTCCGACCGGAGTCACTCCCCAGAACTCACAGACCACCGATGTGCTCGTTCCGCATCGCCGGGCAGCGATCCGGACATCGAGACGGCCAGCAGCCATGCCGGGACAGCTGAAGCCCGATGGCGGCCCGCATTCCCTGCCCGCAGCGACGGCGTGTCCCCGTGATCCGAACCACACTCCCTATGCAACTGATTGCATAGAACCTGTTCCACCAATAGCGTCACACCCGACGAACCCCGGCGGCCCGGTCGCCGAAATGTCCCGTTTCGGAGGTTTACATGGCACTGCCCGAATGGCTCTCCAGCCGCCTTTCCCTGCCGGTGATCGCGTCACCGATGTTCATCGCCTCGGGGCCCGAGCTGGTGATCGCCCAGTGCCAGGCGGGCATCGTCGGGTCGTTTCCGGCGCTGAATGCCCGGCCGGCGGCCCTGCTCGGTGAGTGGCTGGATCGCATCACCGAGGAGAACGCCGCCTACGCGGCGACGCATCCCGGCGCGGTCGTCGCGCCGTTCGCGGTGAATCAGATCGTGCACCGGTCCAACGACCGGCTCGAACACGATATGCAGGTCATCGTCGAGCACAAGGTGCCGATCGTGATCACCTCGCTCGGCGCCCGGGAGGAGGTCAACGAGGCGGTCCACTCCTACGGCGGCATCGTGCTGCACGACGTCATCAACGACCGTTTCGCACACAAGGCGATCGAGAAGGGTGCCGACGGGCTCATCGCGGTGGCGGCCGGGGCGGGTGGTCACGCCGGAACCCAGTCGCCGTTCGCCCTGGTCCAGGAGATCCGCTCCTGGTTCGACGGCCCGCTGCTGCTGTCCGGTTCGATCGCGCACGGCCGGTCCATCCTGGCCGCGCAGGCCGCGGGGGCCGATCTCGCGTACGTCGGGTCGGCGTTCCTTTCCACCACCGAAGCCAATGTGGTCGCCGACTACCGGCAGATGATCGTCGACTCCGGTGCCGCCGATATCGTCTACAGCAACCTGTTCACCGGCGTGCACGGAAATTATCTGCGCGGCAGCATCGTCGCCGCCGGACTGGACCCGGACAACCTGCCGGAATCCGATCCGACCCGAATGGATTTCGGCACCGGTGATGCCGAGGACGGCAAGCCCGCGGTCAAGGCCTGGCGGGATGTCTGGGGCGCCGGACAGGGCATCGGGGCGATCACCGCCCAGCGTCCGGCCGCCGAACTGGTGGCGCTGCTCGCCGAGCAGTACCGCGCCGCCGTCGCCGACCTCGGTGGCGTCCTCGGCGGTGCGCCGGGTTCGCTCGTACCGGCGCGGTAGCCGATCCGGCCGGGGAGCCGGAGAACCTGCCGACAGCGCCTGATCCCGCTGCCCGGCGGATCAGGCGCCCCGCTCCGTCTTCGCCTGCGTTACCGGCGCCTCCCGAACGGTGGTGCGCAGCCCACCGGAACCTCGGTCGGCGGAGGCTCGCAACGGACATCCGAACAGCGTGCGGACGGCGGTTCCGGTCATGGTCCGGCAGTGCCGGATCGTCCTGCGCGAGGTGGCGATCGACCATACGGTCCGCGTGCTGCCGGTTGCGCCGCGGATTCCGGCCACCCGATCGTCGAGCCAGTCCAGGGCGGTGGGCGCGGACAACATCATCAGCGTGAAATGCTCACTGAGCCGGTCACGCAGGTAGGTGAGTTCGACGCCGTGGCGGCGGTACCGGTCGGCCTGGGAATCGACGCAATCGGCGGGAATGACCTGGTCGTGGACCGGTTGCAGCATCAGCAGCGGACAGGCGGGGCGGTTCCGGCCGAGTTCGAGGTCGTCGATGATCTGCCGGATGCCCGGTCGCGCCAGGACGTCGTCCAGCGGCCGGTCCAGGTACGAGGTGAGGTCTCGCTTCGCCATGCGGACCAGAGCCGCGGCGGGAGCGAGCGTGCGGATACGGTCCAGGAGCGACCGACCGGCCGGGGTGGCGTGGGCGTGCACGGCATGGTCGATCGCGGGATAGGTGTTGCGCAGTGCGGCGATCACCATCGTCGGGAAGCCTGCGAACAGTCCGCCGTCCAGGCGGCGCAGAACTTCACCCGGGTTACCGACCGGTGCCCCCAGCACGGCTGCGGTGAGGTCCAGTTCCGGGGCGTATCCGGGCGCCATCTCCACGGTCCAGGAGGCCGCCATGCCACCGCCGGAATAGCCCCAGACCGTGATCGGGGCGGCGGAGTCGATATCGATCCGGTCGAAGGCCCGCACCGCGCGGATGCCGTCGAGGATGCGGTAGCCGGGTTCGCGTGGGACGCCGAAACCGCCGTGTGGACCGCCGTGGTCGGCGATGGACACCAGCCAGCCCCGGCGCACGGCCGCCGCGATCATCATCGGCCATTCGATCTGGGTGATCGAGCCGAGCGCGGCGGCGCCGAGCCGGAGCGCGTACGACGGGGCGCAGTGTTCGGCGATCGCATCCACGGCCGAGGCGAATGCGAGGATGCCCCGATAGCGGACCCGGCCCGGTGGCGCCACGATCGTGGTGACCCCGACTTCGGGTGTGCCGTGCAGATCGTTGGTGCGGTAGGCCACCTGCCATGCCGATACGTGCTGGCGGACCACCCCGAACAATCCGATCTCGACCGGGCGGCTGCGCAGGATCGTGCCGGGCGGGAGCTCGGCGAGGTCCGCCGGTGGCCGGAAGAAGGGATCCTCGGACCTGCGTAGCGGAGCCCGGTGCACCGATTCCAGCGGGATCACCTCGCCGCCGACCGGCCGACTCGGCCGCGCCTGTGGCCATCCGATACTCACACCGCTCCCATCGCCGGACGCCGACACTCCCGAACGGTTCCGGTGTTCTCGGCCCGGTCCCGGACGTCGGACACCGTAGACCGCCCGGACAGCGTTCGACAGGCGGTCCGGTCCGCTCCCCCCGCAGTCACAACTTCGCCTGCTCGGGACTGGTGTGCACCCCATATGGTGCGACCGCCCAGCCAGCCGGTCCCGCGCTATCGTCGAATCATGGGCATCATGGGCGAACTGTTTCCGGGGAAGAAGCTGATCCACGACGGTGATCGGGAGGGAACCGGAGACCTGGACCGCCCGCGGGTCGAGTTGGATCTCGACTCGGGGGTGGTGCGGCTGTCGCCGTCGGCGCCGGAGCCGCGCAGCGAACCGGATCAGGCCTTCGGGCCGCCCGCGACGTAGAGCACCTGGCCACTGACGAATCCGGCGCCTTCCGAGGCGAAGAACGAGGCCGCGTGCGCGATATCGGCCGGCACTCCGGTCCGGGCCACCGGGATCTCCTTCGCCACGGCCGCCTTGAAGTCCTCGAACGGCACGCCGACCCGTTCGGCGGTGGCAGCGGTCATCTCGGTCTCGATGAAGCCCGGTGCGATCGCGTTCGCGGTGACGCCGAACTTGCCGAGTTCGAAGGCCAGGGTCTTGGTGAAGCCCTGGATGCCGGCCTTCGCCGCGGCGTAGTTGGCCTGGCCGCGGTTGCCCAGTGCGGAGGTGCTCGACAGGTTGATGATGCGCCCCCAGCCGGCTGCCGTCATGTAGCCCTGCACCGCCCGGGTCATCAGGAACGAGCCGCGCAGGTGCACGTTCATCACCGAATCCCAGTCGGACGTGCTCATCTTGAACAGCAGGTTGTCGCGGATGATGCCGGCGTTGTTGACCAGGACCGTGGGCTCACCGAGCTCGCCGGCAACGCGCTCCACCGCCGCTGCAACTCCGGCTTCGTCGGCGACGTCCGCGCCGACGCCCAGCGCCCGGCCACCCGCAGCCTCGATCCGGTCGACCACCGGCCGGCAGGCGGCCTCGTCGAGGTCGAGCACCGCCACCGCGAAGCCGTCGGCGGCGAGCCGCTCGGCGACACCGGCACCGATTCCCCGGGCGGCGCCGGTCACGATCGCGGTGCGGGTGACACTGGGGTTGCTCATCTGGATGCTCCTGTCGGTCGGGACGGTTCTCCCCGGAAAACTATCCGACCGCGGAGCACGCCGCGACCATGCCTCAGCGGGCAGTCGCCGGCTCGAGGCCCGCCGCCGTGCCCGGCGGCAGCGGAGTGTGCACCGAACCGGCCGCCAGCACCAGCTCCTGGACCGGCCGGGTCCGGCCCGGCGGGTCCACCAATCGGCGCAGCTGCAGCGGATTGCCGCGGCACCGGCACCAGATCCGCTCCGCGAGATCCGGATCCACATCGGAACCGACCAGTTTCGCCAGGATCTCGCCGACACCGGACACTGTCAACGAAGGCACCGGGAGTTCGGCGAGCTCACCCGATCGGACGATGGCGCACACCGTCTCCGGGATCGGTTCGTCATCCCGCACCGTCAACAGCACCCGGGCGCGCCGATGCACCATCAGCTGATGGATGACGAACCCGGTGGACTCGTCCAGCAGGTGGGCATCGTCGACGACGATCAACGGCAGCCCGTTCGGACCCGGGGTGCCGAACAGCTCGATCGCCGACCGGATCACTTCCCGCTGGATACCCGGCAGCCGGGGCAGCACCGCCGCCAGCGCACCGAAGGGCACCTCCCGGGCACCGGGCGATCCGACGATCCACCAGGTCGGGGTTCCGGCCGCGTGTTCGGCGCGGGCGAGCTCGCGGGCCAGCCGGGTCTTGCCGACCCCACCGGCGCCGATCAGTGCCGCACCGTGCCGGTCCAGCGCGGCCCAGGCGGCGCCGACCAGCCGGGCGCGTTCCGCCAGCGGCCACTCGTCGGTGCCGTGCGGTGGTCCGGGCGGTGTGGCCGTGCGGCGACGCCGCACGCCGGCCTGCGCAGCCTGGGCGCGGAGCCGGTCCCACTGCACCATCGGCGTGGCGCGGAACGACCGGCCCCGATGCCGGGCGAGATGCGCCGCCTTCTCGGTGAGCGCCCCGATCATCAGCTCGAAGTGCGGATCAGTGCCCGACCGCGGAATGCGCCGCACCGTGCCATCCGCACGGGCCGGCAACCACTCCCGGATCTTCTCCGACACCGGCACCCCGAGGTGGGCACAGACCTGCGCGGCGGTCGGCCGCCCCGCGGCCTCGTGCAGAGCGCGCAACTCCCGCACGTATGCCGCGCGGCCCGGCAACTCCTCGGGCCGCTCCCGATTTCCCGGCTGCCTGCACAGGTCACCGGCCTGTCCCACCACGAGTTCCCTGGTCCCGTCCCGCATGACATCTATCCCCTCATGCTCCACCGATCATCGGTCCCCCAGTGTCGGGCAACCGGCCGGACCGGCCACAGACTTCCCGTGCCAACCTTCTGACAACCGGCGCCATCCCGGGGATCAGCGCAGGTGTGTGTGCCGGTATTCGCCCGGCGTCATCCCGACCTCGTCGAGAAACGCTCGATGGAAGGTCCGTTCGGAAGCGAATCCGGAGGCGAACGCGACCGTCGCCGCCGACATGGTTCGATCACACAGCAACAGCTTCCGGCCGTACCGCACCCGCATCCGGCGCAAGGTGGTGGCGAAACTGCATCCGGTGGCTTCGAATATCCGGAACAGCGTGCGCCGCGACACCTTGCAGGCGAACGCGACTTCGTCGACCGTCAGATCCGGATCGGTGCAATGCTCACGCAGGTAGGCCAGCGCATGCTCCCGGGCCAGGACTGCGCCGGTCGCCCCGGGCCGCTGCTCTCCCGAAGCCAGCACCACCGCCGAGGCGAACAGGTCAAGCGCACCCGAGGCCAGCAGTTTCGCCTCGGTCGGCGATTCCTGTTGTATCCGAGCAAGATTGCGGAAGAATCCGGACACCACTCCGGCCGCTCCGTCGGCCGGCAACCGGATGCCGACCGGGAAGTCGATCCGGCCCAGGCCCGGTTGTGCCCGGACCAGCTGCACCGGCACCTGAACGGTCACCATCCCGAAGTCCACCCAGTCCGGCCAGTAGAACGGTCTGCTGCAGTCCAGGAAGACCATTTCGCCGGGCGCGATCACCGTCTCCCGGCCGGCGTGGCACAGCCGGGACCGGCCTCTGGTCTGGATCACCGAGACGAGGAACTCGTCGTCGGACCGGCCGATATGCCTGGTGGTTCGGCGGAACCGCTGGTTCCGGCCGGATAGGGTCGCCAACCGGAAATCCTCCCGGCCGGCCAGCGAATCACTGTGTACCCGGCCGTAGAACGGCTGCTCCGGATCGGCCTCCACCGCCAGCGGCACATAGGTTTCCGCCATCAACGCCAGCCACTGGTCGTACGCTTCGCCACGTCCCGTCGCCGCCGACAACTCCAGCGCCGGTTCGACTGCCAACTCGGCTGCCCCCCTCCGCAAAGCCACCTCGAGCACTGCCGCTGCCGCGGCACGGCTCGTATGGTAGCCCGCCGTGTTCGCGCGCGATGGCCGACCGACCTCCGCCCCGCACCGCGGGCCCGGCCGCCGCCGACCGTCTTCTGCCTCCCCCGGTGTGGTTGCGGTCAGTCGGCGCCCGGCGCCAGTCCCGCCACCAGCGGGGTGTCACTGTCGATCTTGCCGATTCTGGTCGCCCCGCCGGGGGCGCCGATGGTGTCGAAGAAGTCGACGTTGGTGCGGGTGTAGTCGGACCACTGGTCCGGGACGTCGTCTTCGAAGAAGATCGCCTCGACCGGGCAGACCGGTTCGCAGGCACTGCAGTCGACGCATTCGTCGGGCTGGATGTAGAGCATCCGGTTGCCTTCGTAGATGCAGTCGACCGGGCACTCCTCGAGACAGGCCTTGTCCTTGACGTCCACACAGGGTTCGGCGATCACATAGGTCATGCGAGGCTCCTTCGGGAGACGTGTCGGGCCGGGACGTTCTCGTACTACGAAGCCGGTCGGGCCGTTCGGGCACCCGTTCGCATCCTATCGCCGATCCGGACCCGTCGCCGCGGAGCCGCATGTCGGAGGTCCGGTCTAGCGTGACACCATGCCCGCCCCGCACTCCCGCCGCGCCACCGAACTCTCCTTGCCCCAGGCCCGCCGAATCGCGCTGGCCGCTCAGGGATTCGCCGATCGGCGGCCCGATCGGCGGCCGACGCTCGCACATCTGGGCCGGGTGGTGCGCCGGGTCGGGATCCTGCAGATCGACAGTGTGAACGTGCTGGCCCGCAGCCAGTATCTGCCGGTGTTCGCCCGTCTCGGCGACTACGACCCCGCCCTGCTGGACCGGGCCACCACCACGGCGGCGGGCACCGGACCGGCACGGCTGGTCGAATGCTGGGCGCACGAGGCCAGCCTGGTACCACCCGCCACCCGGCAGTTGATGCGGTTCCGGATGGAGCGCAACCGCACCGCGCGGGGTGCCGGCTGGTTCACCGCCATCCGGGACAGCAAACCCGAACTGGTGAAGGCTGCGTTCGAGGAGGTTGCCCGGATCGGGCCCGCGACCGCCCGGGAGGTCGAGGCGGCGCTCGCCCACGACGTGCCCCGGGTGAAGGAGCACTGGGGCTGGAACTGGTCCGAGGTCAAGAAGTGCCTGGAGTACCTGTTCTGGACCGGGGAGCTCACCGCCGACGGACGCAACGCCGCCTTCGAGCGCCGCTACGATCTGCCCGAGCGGGTGCTGCCGCCCGAACACCATCTGGCCCCCGAACCGTCGCCCGAGGAGGCGCATCGCGAACTGGTGGCGATTGCGGCCCGGGCGCACGGTATCGCCACCGAACGATGCCTGCGCGACTACTTTCGCCTGGGTGCTGCGGAGGCGAAAGCCGCGGTCGCGGATCTCGTCGACGCCGGCGAACTGGTGCCGGTCCGGGTGCGCGGCTGGGAGCGCGCCGTCTACCTGCACAAGAACGCCCGGATCCCGCGGCGGATCGAGGCCCGCGCGCTGCTCAGCCCCTTCGACTCGCTGATCTGGACCCGCGACCGGGCCGAAGAGCTGTTCGGGTTCCGCTACCGGCTGGAGATCTACGTCCCGGCGGCCAAGCGGGTGCACGGCTACTATGTGCTGCCGTTCCTGCTGGGCGAGCAGTTGGTCGCCCGGGTTGATCTGAAGGCCGACCGGGCATCGGGGACGCTGCTGGTCCGGCAGATCACCCTGGAGGACGATGCCCCGCCGGACACCGGCACCGAGCTGACCGCCCAGTTGCGTGAGATGGCCGAGTGGCTGGGCCTGGACCGGGTGGAATGCCAGGCAGTCGACGGCACCGTGCAACGGTGACCGGTTCCGGCAGGCGGCGCATCTTTCTACGCTGGAGACGACGGCGGTCGCCGGGGCCGCCCCGGAACGGAAGCGAAGAGCATGCCTACTGCATTGGTGACCGGCGCCTCGTCCGGGATGGGCGAGGAGACCGCGAAGAAGCTGCTCGACGCCGGGTACACGGTGTATGCCGCCGCCCGGCGCGTGGACCGGATGGCCGATCTGGCTCGGCTGGGTGCGGTCACCCTGCCGATGGACATCACCCGGGACGCCGATATCCAATCCGTGGTCGACCGGATCGCCACCGACCACGGCGGGGTCGACGTGCTGATCAACAATGCCGGTTTCGGCCTGTACGGTGCGGTCGAGGACATTCCTCTAGAGGAAGCCCGACGGCAGTTCGAGGTCAATCTGTTCGGGCTCGCGCGCCTCACCCAGCTGGTGTTGCCGCATATGCGCCGCCAGGGTTTCGGCCGGATCGTGAACATGTCGTCGATGGGTGGCAAGGTCTACACCCCGCTCGGCGCCTGGTATCACGCCACCAAGCACGCCCTGGAGGGCTGGTCGGACTGTTTGCGGCTGGAAGTGGCGCCGTTCGGGATCGACGTCATCGTGATCGAGCCGGGCGTGATCGAAACCGAATTCGGTGACGTACTGGTGCAACAGCTCCAGGAGCGCTCCGGCACCTCGGCATACGCCGATATGGTCCGGAAAATGGCGGAATCCAGCCGGAAGAACTACGAACCCGGCAGCGGCACCCCGGCCGCCCGCCCCGCCGAGGTCATCGTCCGGGCCGTCACCGCCCGCCGCCCCAGGACCCGCTACGTCGTCGGCAAATACGGCAAACCCATGATCCTGCTGCGCACCCTGCTCAGCGACCGGATGTTCGACCGCGTGGTGACACGGGCCGCGGGCGTCCAGCAGTGAGGAGGGCTTGCTGCGCCCACACCGACCGGCACCCCGGATTCCCGGCCGGCAATGTCGTACGGCATTCCGCGAGGCAGTCGTGCGAGGATTTCGCGATCCCAGTGTGTCGATCCGAAGATCCGGCGTACACAGCGGCCCAGCAGTTGGCCCACGGCGCCACTTCGAGACACGTCCTGGGCCCATCCCTGCCCTACAGCCTCCAGCGCCAGCACACCGAGGCGGTGCGCCTCCTCGTGTTCGCGCTGGATCAGGCGCGCCTCCGCGGGCCCGAGCCGGTCGAGAGTCGCAGACCGCCACCGGTTCGGCGCCCGGGTTGCGATGGCCCGGTCGATCGCCTCCGCCGTCTCACCGGCATATGTCGGCTGGTGCCGGGCCACCTCCAGCAGGCGGCCATCGTGCCATCGACCGCTGCCGCGTCGAAGTAGCGCAGCCGATATGGATCGGCGTCATGATCGGACAGCGCGAACTCGGCGCGCCGACCAACCCGGCCCGACCGACACCCACGAGGAACACCATGGCTGAGGGATCGAACATCATCATCCGGAACTCCCGGGACCAGGTGCTGTTGTTCCTGCGCGACGACAAACCCAGCATCCCCTGCCCTGGGATGTGGGCGCTGCCGGGCGGCCACCGAGAACCCGGCGAAACCCGGAAGGAATGTGTGATCCGCGAGATCCAGGAAGAAATCGGAATCGCCCTGGACCCAGCCACAATCGAGCATCACTGCACGCGAGACCGACATTGGGGTCTTCGGGAGCACACCTTCGCCACCGTTCTCGATCTGGATATCGATGAGGTGACACTGACCGAGGACAGGGTTTGAAGTGATTCAGCGCGTCCGACATCGCCGCAACCGAGTTGGGATTCGAGGAAAACGCCATGCTGACCGCATACCTCGCCGGCGGATCACATCCCGTGTCCTGACCTCCGGCAAGTGTGTACCCGTCGAGTGAGAACGCACCACGTCGGTCCGGCACCCGCATACGGTCTATCAGCTCCGGCCGGTACAGGCGGCCGCGGTCCCGCATGCGATATCGCCGAGTCCCCTATGGGTCCGTATCCGGCGCCGGCCGAGATCTGCAGGCAGCCGTCTACTCACCCCCGTTCCAACACCGTCATCCGTTCTTCCAGAGTGGCCGGCACCCGGTGGACGGTCCCGGTGACGTCGGCCTGCGCGAGGGCGGCGCGGATGGTGTCCGATGGGGTGTCGGCGACGCGGACGCGGCGGCCTGCCAGGGTGACCGGCAGGCCTGCGGCGGTGAGTGCGGTGAAGGCCGCCGACCAGTCGGCGGACGGGGTGTCCACTTCGCAGGCTTCGGTGTCACCGATGATCTCGGCTGTGGTGCCTGCGGCGACGGCCCGGCCCCGGGACATGAGGACGAGGCGGTCGCACTGTTCGGCCTCCTGCATGTAGTGCGTGGTGACCAGGACGCCTACGCCGTTGTCGGCCTGGTCGTGCACGATGTCCCAGAGCCGGGCACGGGACAGTGGGTCGACGCCGGAGGTCGGTTCGTCGAGGACCAGCAGCCGGGGCCGGTGTGCCAGCGCGATACCGAAGGCCAGGCGGCGCTGCAGTCCCAGCCCGATATCCCCGACGAGCCGGTCCCGTTCGGCGGTCAGTTCCGCCGGGAGCCGAGCGGTTCCGGCGCCGTCGAATGCTGCGGCCGCGAAGGCGACGTTCTCGGCGACGGTCAGTTCCTCCCACAGGCCCAGGCCCTGCGGAACGTAGCCCAACCGGTTCCGCGTGTCCCGGGCGGGAGCCCGGCCGAACATGGTGACCCGCCCTGCCGACGGCACGGTCAGGCCCAGGAGCAGCCGGATGAGGGTGGTCTTGCCGGCGCCGTTGGCGCCCAGCAGCCCCACGATTTCGCCGGGGGACACCGTCAGCGACACGTCGTCGACCGCGGTGCAGGCACCGAAGTTCTTCCCCACCTGTTCGGTGGCGGCCAGTACCGGTTCGGTCATCGCGCTGCTCCTGCCTGCCGGGTGGCTCGCCGCGCCAAGGTGGTGGCGATCACGGCATCCTCCAGATCGGGCGGCCAGGCCGTCTCGCCGGGTCGTGGCGGTCCGGGGTGCCACGATCTGCGCACCCGACCGCGCCGCCAGGACAGTTCCGGGTCGTCCGCGGGTTCGATGCCGGTGGTGATCGTGCCCGGAGTCGCCGCGATCACCTCGTCGGCGGTACCGGTCGCGACGGCCTGCCCCTCGTCGAGGACCAACACCGACGATGCGCGTTCGGCTTCATCGAGATAGGTGGTGGCCATCGCCACGGCGGCACCGTCGGCAGCGGCCCGGGAGATCAACCGCCACAGGTCCACTCGGCTGACCGGGTCCACACCGGTGCTGGGCTCGTCCAGCACCACCAGGCGCGGCCGGTGCACCATCACCAGGCAGAAGGCCAGCTTCTGCCGCATACCGCCGGACAGTTCGCGGGCCAGGCGCTTACGTGCGTCCGTCAGATCGGCGGCCGCCAGCAGCTGTTCCCGGCGCTCCTGCAGCACCGAGCCGGGCAGGCCGTAGGCCGCGGCAACGAAGGCGAAGTTCTCGTCCACGGTGAGATCGGCCCACACCCCGGCCCCTCCGGTCGGCATGAAACCGCAGTCCGGTTGCGGCGGGGCGACGATCGCCGTACCCGCGGCATGGCCGCTCACCAGCGTCCGCAACAGGGTGGTCTTACCGGCACCGTCCCCGCCGACGACCATGGTCACCGCGCCACACGGCACCGGAAAGGTGATGTCGTCGAGGACCGTCCGGGCGCCGTACCGGACCGTCAGCCCGTACGCGCCCCATGCCCGGGCGCTCATCGTCCGGCCTGCGCGGTCGCGGCGGCGGGGGCGAGATCGCGGCGGAACCGCAGCACCGCCGCGCCGAACACCAGCACGGCCATCACGGCCAGTACCGTCAACGGCAACCACAGCGAGCCGAGCGAGGCGCCGCGCAGCATCTCGCCCTGGGAGATCTTCACGAACCAGGTCAGCGGCAGCAGATAGCCGATCCAGCGCACACCCGCCGCCATCGATTCCAGCGGAAAGATCATGCCCGACAGCAGGATCTGCGGCAGCATCACCATCAGCGCGAGCTGCATCGCCTGACCCTGGGTCTGCGATACGGTCGACACCAGCACCCCGATACCCAGCACCACGAACAGGAACAGCGCCGCGCCGAGCGCGAAGATCGCGACATTGCCGTTGAACGGCACCCCGAACACCGCCATCCCGAGCACCGTCACGACGACCATGTCGAAGGCGGCCAACAGGAAATACGGTGCGATCTTGCCCGCGATCACATCCACCGGACTGAACGGCATCACCGCCAGCTGCTCGAGGGTGCCGGTCTGACGTTCCCGCACCAGACCGATCGCGGTGATGATCGTGCCGATGAAGGCCAGGATCAGCCCGATCAGGGCCGGCACCATCACCCAGGACGTTTCGAGATCCGGATTGAACAACACCTCCGGTGTCACCGCGCCCCCGGTGCGCCCTGCGGCCGCCGTCGCCTGCTGGGCGGCGAACAGCTGCGACCCGTCGATCAGCAGCGTCGGCGGACCGTCCGCCGCGGTCACCAGCACGACATCGGCGCCCGCATCACGCAGCGTGGCCTCCCCATCCGCGCGGGTGCCCGCGGGATCGACGTCCTGCACCTCGAACAAACCCGGCAGCTGCCCGGCGGCCACTTCGGCCCGGGGGCCGACGACATCGGTGCGCAGAGAATCCACGCCGAAGTCGGCCGCGTATCCGAATACCACCAGCAGGACCAGTGGTAACGCGATGATCATCGCCATCGTCCGCTTGTCCCTGCGCAGCTCCAGGAACTCCTTCAACACCATCGCCCGCATTGCGACGCTCCATCCCCGGATCCCGGCCCGCCACCCGAACCCGATCGGTATCCCGGCTCGATGTGCCGGACAACCTCAGATTAGGACTCGCAGCCCATTTATTCAACAGGTGATGAATTACTAGACTGGACGCATGAGCACCGCACAGCCGAACCCGCGAGCACGCCGCTCCCGTGGCCGCCCACGCCGCGTGACCGCCGATCCGGGAACCCGGCAGCAGATCCTCACCGCCGCCCGGACCGAGTTCGCCACCAACGGCTACACGGCTGCCACCATCCGGGGAATCGCGACCGCGGCGGGCGTGGATCCTGCTCTCGTGCACCACTTCTACGGCACCAAGGCGGACCTGTTCGCCACCGCGATGCGGTTGCCCGACGATCTGCCGGCGCGTATCGCCGGACTGCTCGCTGCTCGCGACGAACCCGGGCTGGGCGCCCGGGTCACCCGGTTCTACCTCGGATTGTGGGAAGACCCGGCGAGCCGGGACCAGCTCCGGCTGATCATCGCCTCCGCGGTCACCGACGGACAGGCCGCCACCGCCTTACGGCAGTTCCTGACCGCCGAGATCCTCACCCCGATGCTGGCGGTCGCCTCCCCGACCGGCGAACAGCCGGCGGATGCGGCCCTGCGCCTCCCTCTCGCCGCCAGTCACCTGGTCGGTCTCGCGTTGGCCCGGTACGTCCTGGCCGTTCCGGCCCTCGCCGACGCCGATCTGGACACGCTCGTCGCCCGGGTCGCCCCGGCCATCGAGCACTATCTCGTCGGCACCCCGGTAGCCGGTTCTCCGGGTAGCGAGGGGTAGCCCCGCAATCTCGCGAGCCGACCGGCCGCACCCCAGGTCACCGCCGCAGCGATCCGTCATTATTCGGCCGCGACGCGCGCGACCCGGCTACCCAGCCGTGGGTGCGGCCGCCCGCCGGTAGTACGGGCCAGCCGTGCGACCGACCGGAAGCAGCGGTCAGAGTTCCAGATCGCGGCCGATGATCTCCTTCATGATCTCGTTGGAGCCGGCCCAGATCTTGGTGACGCGGGCGTCCATCCAGGCCCGGGCGACGCGATATTCGCGCATGTAGCCGTAGCCACCGTGCAGTTGGACGCAGTGGTCGAGGACGTCGTTCTGCACTTGCGCGGCCCACCACTTGGCCTTGGCGGCGTCCACGGCGGAGAGCTCGCCGGCGGCGTGGGCGACGACCGCGGCATCGACATAGGCCTGTGCGACCTCGATCTTGGTGACGAGTTCGGCAAGCAGGAACTTGTTGTGCTGGAACGAGCCGATCGGCGAGCCGAACGCCTTGCGCTCCTTCGCGTATTCGATGGTCTCCACCAGGATCTGCTTCGCATGCGCGACGTTGGAGACCGCGGATCCGATCCGTTCCTGCGGCAGGCGTTCCATCATGTAGGCGAACCCACGCCCGGCCTCACCCAGCAGCGCATCGGCGGGCAGTCGCACATTGTCGAAGAACAGCTCGGCGGTGTCCGCTTCGGGCTGGCCGACCTTGTCGAGTTTGCGGCCCCGTTCGAAACCGGGCGTCGCTGCATCCACCAGGAACAGGCTGATGCCCTTGGACCGCTTCTCCGGATCAGTGCGGGCCGCTACCACGACGACATCGGCGGTGTAACCGTTGGTGATGAAGGTTTTCGAGCCGTTGAGAATCCAGTCGGAACCGTCCCGGACCGCAGTGGTCTTCAGCCCGGCCAGATCCGAGCCCGCCGCCGGCTCGGTCATCCCGATGGCGCTGACCACCTCACCGGTACAGAACCGGGGCAGCCACTGCTGCTTCTGCGCGTCCGAGGCCAGGTCCACCACATACGGTGTCACCACATCGAAGTGAATGCTCACGCTGGAGGCGAGCGCCATCGAGACGGCGGCGAGCTCTTCGATGGCGACCGCGTTGAACCGATAGTCCTCGGCACCGCCACCGCCGTAGCTGTCGGGCACTTCGAGCCCGAGAATCCCCTGCTCCCCCGCGGCCCGCCAGACCTGCCGGGCGATCAGCTTGTCCTCGATGAACTGCTCGGCGGCGGGAACCACCTCACGAGCGAGGAAATCGTGTACCGACTTCCGGAACTCCTGGTGGTCCTGGACGTACGCCGAGCGCTGCATTGGGATCCTCTCGAACACAATCTACTAAGCAATCGCTTATTGTTCGCGGTCACATGCGAGGATGTCAAGGAATGACTTCCCGGAAGGCGGTGGACGGGTGACGGGCTCGACAACGGATACGAAGGCGGCCACCGGCCCGACGCCGGACCGGCCGGCCGTCCGGCGCCTGCTGGACGCCGCCCGCGACGCCTTCGCGGAGAAGGGCTTCCACGGCACCTCCACCCGCGAGATCGCCGGCCGGGCCGGGATGAGCCCGGCCGCGATGTATGTGCATTTCGGTTCGAAACAGGACGTGCTGTCCCATCTCGCGACCGCCGGGCACGCCGATGCCCTCACCGTCCTGACAACGGCGGCCGCACCGCCCGGCGGCCCCGCGAAACGCCTCCGGGCCGCGGTGTACGCCTTCGCACACTGGCACGCCGAGCACCACACCACCGCCCGGATCGTGCAGCACGAGTGGCAGGCCCTCGACGAGGCGCAGCGCGGCGGCATCACCGAACTGCGCCGCCGCACGGTGGCGGTGATGCGGGAGGTGATCGCCACCGGCGCCCGCACCGGCGAGTTCGCCGTCGACGATGTCGACACCACCACCCTCGCCGTACTGTCGCTGTGCATCGACACGGCGCGCTGGTATCCCTCCCGCGAACTGCACACGCCCGACGCCGTCGGAGCCGCCTTCGCGAACCTGGCCGAGCGAATGGTCAAGGCAGTCGATTAAGCGATCGCTCACCCCGGCGTTCGACCACCGACCACCGGCCGTTGCGACCACTCGCCCGCCCATTCGGCCACCGGGCCGCGGCACCCGACTGCGCACCACCCGGCCGTACCCGACGGGCGCTTGCGCGAAGTTCGCCTCGGATTCACCGCGTCTGCTCGCCGCCCTGCAAGGAACCCCGACCGGCCCCGCGGCGTAGCCGATCGCACGCCGGACAACGGCGCCGACACAATTGGGACAGGCCACAATTAGTGTTACGTAGCGAATCATTCATTTCACCGAAGCACTGGAGAACTTCCGAGAAACCCCCGGTCTGTTTGTAATTCGACACAAATCCCGATCGGGAGCGCCACGCACCCGCCAGAAGCGGGATGGTCACTTGCCCGGAGCGGCGCGAACTGTGGTCTCATGTTCGCCGGATGTCCCCGACATCGGCTCTTCTTGTTCGTTCGACGCCGGTAGGCGCAGTACGGCCGGATCCATGGGTCGTGACGCGTCGCGGGTCGAGTGAGCAGAAGGATGAAGTACTCGGATGGATGACGTTCGTCGAGCAGCACGGGCCCGGCGCCGCCGCAGGGCGGGAGCACCACACTTCGTCCAGCTCCTGACCGCGGCGGTCGAGGACCGCGGCGCATCGACCGCCCTCGTACACCCCGCGGGCGGCGCCGGAGAACGGCGCGAACTGACCTACACCGAGCTGGACGAACGCTCGTCGCGGCTGGCCCGGGAGCTGCTGCAGCGCGGGATCGGGCCCGGCGATGTGGTCGCCCTCGGATTCACCCGCTCGGCCGAATCGGTACTGGCGGTGTGGGCGGTCGCCAAGACCGGGGCGGCGTTCGTTCCGATCGATCCGGGCCTGCCCGGCGACCGCCTCGCCTATCTCGTCGCCGACTCCGGGGCCGGGCTCGGGCTCACCTGCTCCGCACACCTGCCCGCACTCGGCACCGACCTGGAGTGGCTGGCCGTCGACGCCGCCCCGCACTGCGGCCGGATCGCAGCCCACCCGGCCCACCCGGTCACCTACCTCGACCGGGTGCGGCCCCTGACCGAGCAGCATCCGGCCTACCTCATCTACACCTCCGGGTCGACCGGCCGGCCCAAGGGCGTCGTCGTCACCCACTCGGGTCTCGCCGCACTGGTTGCGGCGGCCCGGGACCGGTACCGGGTGGGCGCGGACGCGCGGGTGCTGCACGTCTGTTCGCCGAGCTTCGACGTCTCGGTCCTCGAACTGCTGCTGGCCTTCGGTTCCGGCGCCACCCTGGTGGTGTCGCCCCCGACGGTCTTCGGCGGACCGCAGCTCGCCGAACTGCTGCACCGGGAGCAGGTCACCCATCTGCTGATCACGCCTACCGCGCTGGAATCCGTCGACCCCCGAGGCCTGGACACCCTGCGGACGATCGTGGTCGCCGGCGACGCGTTCGGGCCGGCCCTGGTCGCCCGATGGGCCGGCGGCGGCCGCGCCTTCCACAACGGCTACGGCCCGACCGAGGCCACCATCCTCGCCACCGGCAGCGCCCCGCTGGCCCCCGATGCACCCATAACCATCGGCACGGCATTTCCCGGCGTCGGCGCGGTTGCGCTGGATCCGCAGCTGCGGCCGGTCCCGGCGGGGGTGACAGGTGAGCTGTACCTGTCCGGCCCGGCACTCGCGCAGGGTTATCTGGGTCGGCCCGGGCTGACTGCGGAACGGTTCGTCGCCTCCCCGTTCGCCGGCGGCCCGGCCGGGGCACGGATGTATCGGACCGGGGACCTGGTCCGGCGCCTGCCGACGGGCGACTTCGAATACGTCGGGCGCACCGATTTCCAGGTGAAGGTGCGCGGGTTCCGGATCGAACTCGGCGAGATCGATGCCGCGCTGACCGCGCACCCGGACGTCGAGTACACGGTGACGCTGGGCCGCGCCGCTGCCTCCGGAGCCACCCAGCTGGTGTCGTACGTGCTGCCCCGGTCCGGAGTCACGGTCGACACGGCCGAGCTGATCCGGTTCGTCACCGAGACGCTGCCCGCACACATGGTGCCCTCGGTCGTGGTGCCACTGGACGAGATCCCGCTGACGCCCAACGGCAAACTGGATCGGGCCGCGCTGCCCGCCCCGGTGTTCGAGGCCGCATCCCGCGCCCCCGAAGGGGCCCTGGAGACGGCGATCGCGGAGTTGTTCGCGCAGCTGCTGGGCATGACTTCGGTGGGCGCGGAGGATTCGTTCTTCGCCTCCGGCGGCGACAGTATTCTCTCGCTGCAACTGGTGTCGCGGGCGCGTGAGGCCGGTATCGCCTTCACTCCGCAGGATGTGTTCGAGCACCGCACCGTCGCCGGTCTGGCCCGGGTCGCGGTGACCGGCACCGAGACACCGGCGCTGCCCGAACTTCCCGGCGGCGGTGTCGGCGAGCTGCCGTTGACCCCGGTGTCGGCCGCGCATTTCGCGGATGGACGGGTCTTCGGCCGGTTCTCCCAGCAGCTGGTGCTGGCCCTGCCGCCGGGCATCGACAACGCCGCCTTGATCGAGATCCTCACAGCGATTCTCGACCACCACGACATGCTGCGCGCCCGCCTGGAGTGGGCCGGCGACGACCCGCGCCTGCGGGTGCTGCCACCCGGCGAGGTCGCTGTCGACGATCTGCTGACCTGTACCGAAATCCCCGCGACCGCCGGAACGGACGATCGGCGGCACGCAGCACAGCAGGCCATGGATGCCGCGCTCGATGCGCTCGACCCGCAGGCCACCCGCATGATCGCCTTCGTCCGGCTGGTCCGAGCGGACGGTGCGGACGCCCTGATCGTGGCGGCCCACCATGCGGTCATAGACGGGGTCTCGTGGCGAATTCTGCTGTCGGACCTGGTCGCCGCGTGGGCTCAGCACAGCGCCGGCCGGCCGATCACGCTGCCGGCCGTGGGCACCTCCTTCCGCCGGTGGGCGCACGGTCTGGTGGAAGCGGCGCCCGCCCGGCGTGCCGAACTCGATCATTGGCGCCGGACCCTCGCGACGCCCGACCCACCACTGGGCGCTCGCGCCCTGGACCCGATGCTGGATACGGCCGCATCGGTGCGAACCCATACCGTCACGCTCCCGGCCGATACCACCCGGGCGATACTCACCGAGCTGCCCGCCCGATACCGGACCGGCGCCGAGGACGGTCTCCTCGCTGCGCTGGCACTCGCCGTCCACACCTGGCGTTCCCGGCGTGGCGTGACCGCGACGACCACCCGGGTCCGGCTGGAGGGTCACGGCCGGGAGGCCACCGCGGTACCGGGCGCGGACCTGACGCGCACCGTCGGCTGGTTCACCAGCATGTACCCGGTCGCCCTCGATCTGACCGGCCTGGACACCGACGCGGCCTGGCACGGCGGCACGCCGACCGCGGCGCTGCTCAAGACGGTCAAGGAGCAGCTGATCGCGGTGCCGCACAAAGGCATCGGGTTCGGCATGCTGCGGCATCTGGACCCCGATTCCGCGGACACGCTCACCGGAGCGCTCGGCGAGATCGGCTTCAACTATCTGGGCCGGGTCGCCGCAAGCGATATCCCCGACGCATTCGCCGACGGCAGCTGGTTACCTACCGCCGACTGGGGCGATCCGGTGGCGCGCCCGGACGCGGACCAGCCCGCCGCCGCCACCGTGGACATCAATGCGCTCGCCACCTCGACCGGCGCCGGAGTGCAGCTGCGGGTTTCCTTCTCCTATCCCACCGGCCTGCTCGACGCGGGCGCGGTCGAGGAGCTGGCCGACTGCTGGACCGCGGCCCTCGCGGTGCTCGCCACCCATGCCGGGGAGCCGGAGGCCGGCGGGCTGACCCCGGCCGACGTGCCGCTGGTCGAGGTGACGCAGCCGGAACTGGACCGGTGGCACCGGGAACACCCCGGGCTCGTCGACGTGCTGCCTCCGGCTCCGCTGCAGCTCGGTCTGCTGTTCCTGGCGGAGGCGGCGCCGTCGGACCCGTACCTGGTGCAGCTGGCCGTCGAACTGAGCGGGGTGGTCGACGCCGACCGGCTCCGCGGCGCCGCGCAGGCCGTGGTCGACCGGCATGCCATCCTGCGTACCGGTTTTCGATTGACCGCCACCGGGGCTCCCGTGCAGTTCGTGCTCGAGCACGCAGCCGTACCGTGGCGGACCGTCGACGCCGCAGCCGGCGCCCCGGACGCACTCCTCGCCGCCGAGCAACACCACCCCTTCGACCCGGCGGCAGCTCCGCTGGTGCGGTTCACCCTGTACCGTCACGCGACCGGCAATGCCCACCTGGTGGTGACCGCCCACCATCTCGTGGTCGACGGGTGGTCGATGCCGCTGCTGATGCGGGACCTGCTGGTGGCCTATGCCGGTGCAACGGCGACCCTGCCGCGGGTCCGCCCGTATCGGGACTACCTCGCCTGGCTGGCCGGCCGGGACCGGACCGCGGCCCTGGACGGCTGGCGAACGGCACTGGCCGGGCACACCCCGACCCTGCTCGCCGTCGATCTGCCGCGGCCCGAGGCTTCGGCAACCGGGCACGGCACCTGTGAGTTCGTGCTGTCGACGGCCGAGGCGACGGCGCTCACCGACCGAGCCGCCGCCTCCGAGATCACCGTCAACACCCTGTTCCAGGCAGCCTGGGGCATCGTTCTGGCCGACGCCACGGGACACGACGATGTGGTCTTCGGCGCGGTGGTGTCCGGTCGGCCGCCGGAACTGGACGGCGTCGATGCGATGGTGGGCCTGTTCGCGAACACGGTTCCGATCCGGGTACGCTTCGACGCCGCCACGCCGGTGCGGGACCTGTCGGTGCGCCTGCAGGCCGAACAGGTCGCGCTGCTGGGCGGTCATCATCTCGGTCTCGCCGATATCCAGCGGGCGGCCGGCACCGCCGAACTGTTCGACACGCTGCTCGCCTACGAGTCCTATCCGGTCGACACGGAGGGGCTGCGCCGCTCCCGGGACGCGATCGACGGGCTGACCATCACGAATATCCGGGCACACAATCTCACCCACTACCCGATCGCCGTCGGCGTCGAGATGGGCCGGGGCATCCGGGTCGGCCTGCAGTACCGGCGCGACACGGTCGGCGCGGCCGTGGCGACGGCGCTCACCGAGCGGTTCCGGGCGGTGCTCGACGCCCTGGTACACACCCCCGAGCGGCCGGTGGTCGAGCTCCGCCGCTCCCCGGAGTTCCGATCCGGCGACCTCTCCGCAATCGCCTATCGGCGCCGAGGGCTCGCGCACCTTCCGGACGCTCCGGATCTGCCGGCGGACCGGCCACGGCCCGCCGGCCCACTGCACCCCGATGCACGAATCGGCTTCGAACTGCCGGCACTGCTGCACGAGGCGATCCGCACCCTGGCACACGACCGGCGCACCACGCCCCTGGTCGTACTGCATGCCGCGTTAGCGGCGCTGTCGGCCCGGCTGTCGGGAGCCGACGACATCGTGATCGGGGCCTCGCATCCCTGCGAATCCACCACCGTGCTCGACGGTCCGCAGCATCGCGCGGAACTCGCCGTCCTACGGCTACCGGTACCCGCCGGCGCGACGTTCGATGATCTGCTGGCCGAGACAGTGGCGGCCGTCCGGCAGGCAGCGACGCCGTACGCCGTGACATCCGCAGACCTCACCGCAGACGAGGACCGGCGCCACCCCATCCGTATCGCGCTGCTCACCGATGAAACACCGCACGACCTCACCGATGTCGACCTCGCACTCCGGGTCCGGGAACCGGCCTCCGGTGTTGTCGCGGCCGAACTAAACTATCCCGCTCGCCTTTTCGACCGAGCAACGGTGGCCGGCTTCGCCGAGCGACTGCAACGACTGCTGGTCGCCGCCACCGATCGTCCGGGCGCAGCGATCGCCGATCTGGACCTGCTCGGCGCCGGGGAACGCGCGGCTCTGCTCGCCCGGCCGGTGGCACCCGATTCCCCCGTGGTGCTGCTGCCGGATCTGTTCGGCCGCGGCCTCGCCGGTGACCCACGCCGGACAGCCATCCGGTACCGGGGCCGGTCGATCGGCTACGACGAACTGGACGAGCGCACCACCCGGCTGGCCCGAATCCTCATCGACCGCGGGATCGGTCCCGAAGTGGCGGTGGCGGTGGCGTTCCCGCGATCCGCGGAGATGGTTGTCGCTGCGCTCGCGGTGGCGAAGGCCGGCGGTGTGTACGTCCCGATGGATCCCGGGTATCCCGCCGAACGACTGGCGCACCTGACCGCCGATTCCGGTGCTGTGCTGGGGATCACGAGCACCACACACCGGGACCGGCTTCCCGCAGGAATCGACTGGCTGGTCCTCGACGACCCCGCCACCGAGCAGTGGTGCGCGAGGCAGGCGGCCGCCCCGATCGGCGACGCCGAGCGGGTGGCGCCGCTGCGGCCACAGCATCCCGCCTACCTGATCTACACCTCCGGGTCCACCGGGATCCCCAAGGGCGTCGTCGTGACGCACGCCGGGCTGGGGCCGCTGCTGGCGGAGGCGGTGCACCGGTACCGGTTGACGGCGGACCACCGGTTCCTGCACATCTGTTCGCCGTGTTTCGACCCGTCGGTCCTGGAGTGGCTGTGCGCATTTTCGACC
The DNA here is from genome assembly GCF_056627695.1 of Nocardia sp. KT25-26. Classification (NCBI taxonomy): domain Bacteria; kingdom Bacillati; phylum Actinomycetota; class Actinomycetes; order Mycobacteriales; family Nocardiaceae; genus Nocardia; species Nocardia sp. KT25-26. The sequence goes on from NZ_CM152813.1 coordinate 3,669,506, forward strand.
GGTGCCGCACTGGTGATCGTGCCGTCCGAGATATCCGGCGGTACCGAACTCACCGATCTGCTCACCGCCGAGGCGGTCACCCACACCATCATCACCCCGGCCGTGCTCGGCACGCTCGACCCGGCCGCGGCACACGCTCTGGAACTGGTGTCGGCGGGCGGCGATGCGAGCACCCCGGAACTGACCGCCGCCTGGCAACCCGGACGTCGCTACCTCAACGGCTACGGCCCGACCGAGACCACGATCATCTCCACCTTCGCCGAACTGACGGCCGGGGAACGCATCTCGATCGGCAGCCCGATCCGGGACACCCATGCGCTGATCCTGGATGCCCGGCTGCACCCGGTGCCACCCGGCGTCACGGGTGAGCTGTATCTGACGGGCCGCGGGCTGGCACGCGGCTACCGGAACCAACCGGCCACCACCGCCGTCCGATTCGTCGCCGATCCCTGGGGCGAGCCGGGTGCGCGGCTGTACCGGACGGGAGACCTGGTCCGGCGGCGGGCCACCGCCGGTGCCCCGGGCTGGGCCCTCGAGTACGTCGGCCGCGCCGACACCCAGTTGAAGGTGCGCGGATTCCGGATCGAGCCCGGCGAGGTCGATGCCGCCCTGACCCGCCGCCCCGATATCGCCACCGCGGTAACGGTGGGGCGGCGATCCGCTGCGGGGGCGGTCCGGCTGGTCTCCTATGTGGTCGCCGAACCGGGCCACCCGCCGGACCCGGCTGCCCTGCGCGAACATCTCGCCGACCGCCTGCCCCCGCAATCGGTACCGGCCGCGGTCGTGGTGCTCGACGCACTGCCGCTGACCACCAACGGCAAGGTCGACCGCGCGGCACTCCCGGAACCGGCCACCGAAACCACGGACACCCGGCCGCCACGGGGCGCGATGGAAGAACGCCTGGCGGACCTGTTCGCCCGGGTGCTGGGGCTCCCGTCGGCCGGTGCGCACGATTCGTTCTTCGCACTCGGCGGCGACAGCATCCTGTCGATCCAGCTGGTTTCCCTCGCCCGCTCCGCCGGTGTCGTATTCACCACCCGGGACGTCTTCGAACAGCGGACGGTCGAGCAGCTCGCCCGGGTCGCTACCGTCGACACCGCCGCCGAGACCGCGGTGGCCGAACTGCCCGGCGGCGGAACCGGTGAGCTGCCACTGACCCCGGTGCTGGCCGAATTCCTGGTGCACGGATCGAGCGACCGGTTCGCGCAGACGATGGTGCTGGCCCTGCCCGAGGGGATCGATCGGACCGGGCTGACCACTGTCTTCGATGCCGTCCTCCGCCGGCACGACATGCTGCGGTCCCGGCTCCGCCGCGACGGCACCGACTGGCGATTCGAGGTGCTGCCCGATGACGCGGTCACCTCGGCAGCGCTGCTGTCCGATGTCGATGCCGGCGTTGCCACGGGGTCCGAGCTGACCCGGATCGGTAGCGCCGCGATGGACGCCGCGCTGTCCGCGCTCGACCCCGCGGCGGCCCGGATGATCGCCGCCACCTGGGTCCGGCGGACCGGAGCCCGGGACGTTCTCGCGGTAGCGGTCCACCACTACGCCGTCGACGGCGTGTCCTGGCGCATCCTGCTGCCGGACCTGGCCGCCGCCTGGGCTCGGTACCCCGACGACGCCGAGATCGTCCTGCCCGCGGTCGGGACGTCGTTCCGCCGCTGGGCGCACGGCCTCGCCGAAGCGGCCGCACGGCCCGAACGGGTGCGTGAAATCGAGTACTGGCAACAGGTTCTCGCCGCACCGGATCCGGTGCTCGGTACCCGGCGGCTCGATCCGGCCCGCGACACCGCAGCCACCCTGCGTTCGCTCACCGTGACGGTCCCCACCGACGTCACCGGGCCGCTGCTGACGACGCTGCCGTCCGGCTACCGGACCGGACCGGACCACGGGCTGCTGGCCGCTCTCGCCCTCGCGGTCCGCCGCTGGCGCATCCGCCGCGGGGTGCATTCCGACACGCTCCGGGTGCGGGTCGAAAGTCACGGACGTGCCGACGGCGTCCTGCCCGGGGCCGATCTGACCCGGACCGTCGGCTGGTTCACCAGTGTGCACCCGGTCCTGCTCGATCTCACCGGAGTGCCGGCCGAAGGACCGGATTCGGCACCGGCCGCGATCAAGGTGGTGAAGGAACAACTCCTCGCTGCGCCCGACCACGGCGTCGGCTTCGGACTGTTGCGGTATGCGAATCCCGCCACGGCCGCCGCGTTGTCCGGTGACACCGGACAGATCGGGTTCAACTACCTCGGCCGCGCCGGCACCGGTAGCGCCGGCGATCCCGCTGCCGACGCAGCGTGGCTGCCCACCGACGATCTCGGTGCGATCGACATCACCCACGACTCCACCCGCCCCGCACACGCGGTGCTCGACATCAATGCCATCACCGTCGACACCGCGTCCGGTCCGCAACTGCGAGCCGATTTCTGTTATGTCACAGGGGTTCTGGATACCGAAGCGGTCGAGGAACTGGCCTCGGAGTGGATCACCGCACTGACCGGCCTCGCCGCGCACGCCCGGCAGCCCGACGCCGGTGCGCTCACGCCGTCCGATGTGGCGCTGGTCCGGGTCACCCAGGCCGAGCTCGACACCTGGCAGCGCCGCTGTCCGGGGCTGTCGGATGTGCTGCCCCTGTCGCCGCTGCAGCATTCCCTGCTCGCGCTCGGCGAGATGCTGGACGAATCGGTGCCTGCCTACGTCATCCAGCTGGTCGCCGACCTCACTGCGGCTCCCGAGATGGACCGGCTGCGCAGTGCCGCGGCCACCCTGCTCGCCCGGCACGCCAATCTGCGCGCCGCCTTCGTCACCACCGCGGACGGTAACCCGGTGCAGGTGGTGGCCGAAGGCGTGACGGCGGCCTGCCGGTTGGTGACCGGTGTCGCCGACGACGAGCTGCCCGGACTGCTGGCGGCCGATCAGCGGGCCGGATTCGACCCGGCGGTCGCTCCGCTGCTGCGGTTCACGGTCTACGTCCGCGCCGACGGTCGCAGCCATCTGGCCCTGACCGGGCATCACATCCTGCTGGACGGCTGGTCGATGCCGCTGCTCATGAAGGAGCTGCTGGTTCTCTACGCAACGGGCGGCGACGCCACGCCGCTGCCCCGGATCCGGCCGTACCGTGACTATCTCGACTGGCTGTCCCGCCGGGATCGGGCGGCCGCCGAACTGGCCTGGTCCGAGGTGCTGGCCGGGGTCACGCCCACGATGCTGGCACCGGAACTCACCTGGCCGCCCGCCACCGGCGTGGGCTTCGACCTGCGCGAGTTCGAACTCCCCGCCGACCGCACCGCCGAGCTGGCCGAGTTCGCGGAACGGTCCGCAGTGACCGTGAACACGGTGTTCCAGGTGGCCTGGGGCCTGGTGCTGGCCGGTGCCACCGGCCGGGACGATGTCGTGTTCGGCGCCACCGTCTCGGGCCGCCCGCCAGAACTCGACGGCGTCGCCGACATGATCGGTCTCTTCGTCGATACAGTGCCGGTCCGGCTCCGGGCGGACCGGGCCGGTACCGTCGCCGAACTGCTCGACGCGGTGCAGATCCAGCAGGCCTCGGTACTCGACCACCACCATCTGGGCCTCGGCGCGATTCAGCGCGCGGCCGGGCTGGGCGAGCTGTTCGACACCCTGCTCGTGTTCGAGTCCTACCCCGTCGACGCGGACGGGCTGCGCGCGGCCGGTGGCGCGCTGGAAGGGCTGCAGGTGGACGGCGTGCGCGGCGCCGACCACACCCACTACCCGATCACCGTTCTCGTGTTCACCGGCGCCACCACCCAGGTGCAGGTCAAGTACCGGCGCGACCTCGTCGCCGCGGCCACCGCACAGGCCGTGACCGATCGCCTGCGCACCGTTCTCGCCGACCTGCCCACCGCAGCCGGCGCCGCGACGGTGGGCGCCATGACGGCGCGGTTCGACGACGTGGCCACCGATCCGCTCACCCGCTCCCGGTACTGGCGGCGGGCGCTCAACGGGCTGCCCGGGGAACTCGACCTGCCCGCCGCCGGGGCCGGCCGCGGCGCGGACAACGCGACGCGCGGGCACACCCGGTTCCGGATCCCAGCAGCGGTCGAGCGCGGTATCACCGGGGCCGCGAGCCGAGCCGCGGTGCTGCGCACTGCCCTCGCCGTGCTGCTCGGGCGGCTCGGCGGCACCACCGATATCACCATCACGACCGCGACCCCCGAGGCGCCGGATGAACCGCTGGTGCTGCGGACCCGGTGGGATGCCGCCACACCGTTCCGTACGGTCTGCACCGCGGCCCAGAACGACGAGGCCCTGAGCCGTGCCCACGCCGGCATTTCCCTCGCCGAACTCGCCGGCCTGGTCGGCGTGCCGACGCAGACTCTCACTCGAGTCGGCTTGGCGTTCGGTGACGCCGGGGTCCCGGACACCGATCTGGTGCTCACCGTCAGCGCACCCGGCGACCTCGGATCCGTCGTCGAGATGTCCTACAGCCGGACGATATTCGACGACGAATCCGCCGACGTCTTCGCCCGGCGGTTGATCGCGCTACTCGGCGCCGTCGCGGCGCGGCCGGAGACCCCGTGTGGCGATCTGCCGGTGACGAGCCGGGCGGAGGAGACCCTGCTCACCGAGCTCGGCGACGGCGGGCCGCCGATATCGACTCGCCTGCTGCCCGACATCCTCACGCGTGGAATCGGGTTCGGGCACGGCCGGGTTGCGGTGCGCGACGGGCACCGCACCGTCGGCTACGGCGAACTGGACGCCGAGTCCTCACGATTGGCGCGGGTACTCATCGCGGCCGGTGCCGGACCGGAGGTCGTCGTCGCCTCGGCGGTTCCGCGGTCCTATCGCTCCGTGCTGGCCCTGTGGGCGACCGCGAAGGCCGGTGGCGTCTTCCTGCCGGTCGACCCCACCTATCCGGCGGACCGTATCCGGCATGTGCTCACCGACTCGGGCGCCCGGATCGGTATCACCGTCGCCGATCCGGCAGTACCGCTACCGGATTCGGTGACGCGGCTGGATCTCGACGATTCGGCGGTGCAGTCCCGCATCGCCGGGGCGGCCTCGACCGCGGTGCGCGATATCGACCGGCGCACCCCGCTCGATCCGGAACATGCCGCCTACCTGATCTACACCTCCGGCTCCACCGGCCGGCCCAAGGGCGTGGTGGTGCGCCATACCGGTCTGGGCGCCCTGGTCACCCACTCGGCACGCCTGCTGGGCCTGCACCAGGACCACCGGATGCTGCACGTCTGCTCGCCGAGCTTCGACCAGTCGATCGAGGAGATCACCACGGCGTTCCACCGCGGCGCCACGCTGGTGATCGCCCCGCCTGCGACGGTCGGCGGCACCGACCTGACCGAACTGATGCGCGCCGAACGCGTCACGCACACGATCATCACACCGGCGCTGCTGGACACCCTCGAACCGGCTCGCCTCCCCGGCCTCGGCTGCGTCTCGGCCGGTGGTGAGGCCGTCCCGGCCGAGCTCCTGGCGGCCTGGCAGCCCGGACGGCGCTTCCTGAACGGCTACGGCCCGACCGAGACGACCATCGGCGCCACCTACGCGCCGCTGTGCGCCGGCGGGCCGATCACCATCGGCCGGCCGGTCCCCGGCATGCGCGCAATGGTTCTGGACCGGCGCCTGCATCCGGTACCCATCGGTGCCGTCGGCGAACTGTATCTGTCCGGACCCGCGCTGGCGCGCGGCTACCACGGGGCGGGTTCGGCGACCGCGGGCCGATTCGTCGCGAACCCCTGGGGGCCGCCGGGAGCACGCATGTATCGCACGGGCGACCTGGTCCGGTGGACCCCGGCCGGGACCGACCACGAGCTCGAGTACTCGGGCCGCACCGATTTCCAGCTCAAGATCCGCGGATTCCGGATCGATCCGGGCGAGGTCGATGCCGCACTCACCCGCCACCCGCAGGTGCATTCCGCCGTGACGGTGGGACGGGAGAACCCGGCCGGTGCATCGGTGCTGGTGTCGTATGTGACCGGCCGGGATCTCGATCCGGCGACCCTGACCCGCTGGGCGGCGACGATGCTGCCCACCCATCTGGTTCCGGCGGCGATCATGGTGCTCGATCGCCTCCCGCTGTCCCCGGCCGGCAAGCTCGACCGGTCCGCGCTGCCCGATCCGGTGTTCCGGGCCCGCGGCTACCGTCCGCCGTCGACCGAGACGGAGGCGGCGGTCGCCGCCGTGTTCGCGGAGGTGCTCGGCGCCGAACGGGTCGGCGCCGACGACGATTTCTTCGAGCGGGGCGGTAACTCGCTGCTCGCCACCCGGGTCACGGCCCGGCTCGGGGCGGCATTCGAGGTCCGGGTGCCCGTCCGGGTGCTCTTCACCGCGCCCACCGTCGCCGGGATCGCCACCGAGATCACCCGCCTCGCCCACGCCGGACGGCGGCCCGCACTGGTCGCCGGACCCCGGCCGGACCGGATCCCGCTGTCTCCGGCGCAGCAGCGCATGTGGTTCCTCAACCGGTTCGACACACATACCGCCGCCTACAACATCCCGGTCGTCCTGCGGTTGACCGGAGCCCTGGACGTCGGCGCCTTGCAACAGGCGTTCGCGGACGTCGTCGGCAGACACGAGATCCTGCGCACGATCTATCCGATGGCCGATCACTCCCCTGTCCAGGTGGTCCTGCCCGTCGGGCACCCCGGCCTGCCGGAGTTGACCGTCGCCGACGGTGCCGGCGCGGAATCCGCGGTCTCGCAGCTACTCTCCGGCGTATTCGACGTCACGATGCAGGTGCCGCTGCGCGCCACACTGTTCCGCACCGGTCCGCAGGAGTTCGTGCTGGGGATGAGCGTGCACCACATCGCCGGAGACGGGTTCTCCGGCGCACCACTCACCCGCGATCTCGCGGGCGCCTACCTGGCCCGGCGGCGCGGCCACGCACCGGCCTGGGAGCCGCTGCCGGTGCAGTATGCCGACTACGCGGTGTGGCAGCAGGCGCTGCTGGGCGACGAGTCCGACACCGGATCGGTGGCGGCCGAGCAGATCGGCTACTGGCGTGCGGCGCTTGCCGGGCTGCCCGATCAGCTCGACCTGCCGCGGGACCGGCCGCGGCCGGCGATCCAGTCCTACGCCGGTGGCCGCGTGCCGTTCACCGTCGACGCCGACACCCATGCCGCCCTGCTCCGGCTGTCCCGCGCCCATGGTGCGACGCTGTTCATGACCGTGCACACCGCGCTGGCCGTCCTGCTGTCCGGCCTGTCCGGTACCGACGACATCGCCATCGGCACCCCGGTAGCGGGTCGCGGTGAGGCGGTACTCGACGACCTGATCGGCATGTTCGTCAACACCCTCGTGTTCCGGACCCGCGTCGACGGCGATGCGACGTTCGACGAATTGCTCTGCCGGCAGCGTGATATCGACCTCGCGGCCTTCGCCCACGCCGACGTCCCGTTCGAGCGGCTGGTCGAGGTGCTCGCCCCGGCCCGTTCGACGGCACGCCATCCGCTCTTCCAAGTGGGCCTGTCGTTCCAGAACCTCACCGAGGTCCGGATGGAACTGCCCGGTGTCGCGGTGGAATCCGTGGCGGCGGACCAGGAACTGTCGCAGTTCGATCTGCATCTGATCCTGGCCGACCGCTACGACGCCGACAACACTCCCGCGGGTTTCGGCGGTCACTGCACCTTCGCCACCGACCTGTTCGACGCCGACACCGTCCGCGGCTTCCTGGACCGGTTCGCCCGGGTCCTGGCGTCCGTGGCCGCCGACCCGCAGGCCCCGATCCACCGCATCGACCTGCTCGAACCGGCCGAGCGGCGGCAGATCCTGGAATCGTGGAACGATACGGCGCATCCCGTCGATCCGGGCACCACCCTGCCCGCATTGCTGACGGCAACCGTCGCTGCGGCACCCCATTCGGCTGCCCTGACCGGAGACGGGGTCGACTGGACGTATGCCGAACTCGGCGCGCGGGTGAACCGGCTCGCCCGCTATCTGATCGCTGCGGGTGCAGGACCGGAACTGCGGGTTGCGCTGGCCATGCGCCGCTCGGCCAACCTGGTAACCGCCATGTACGCCGTCGCCGCGTCCGGTGCAGCGTATGTACCGATCGACCCCGATCAACCGGCACCGCGATCCCGGTACATTCTCGACACGGCGGCACCGCTACTGGTGCTCACCGACACCGACACCGAAGCCGGATTCCGGTCCGACGGCCACCGGACGGTGCCGGTCGATGACCTCGACCTGACCGGCTTCGATGCCGATCCGATCACCGACCGGGACCGCACCGCGCCGCTGCGGGCCGGGAACACGGCGTACGTGATCTTCACCTCCGGTTCGACGGGCCGCCCGAAGGGGGTGGCGGTGCCGCATGCCGCCGTGGTCAACCAGTTGCTCTGGAAGACCCGGGAATTCGGTCTCACCGGCGACGAGGTCGTGCTGTTGAAGACGGCGGCGACCTTCGATCTGTCGGTGTGGGAGTTCTGGTCCACCGCGGTGTGCGGCGGCCGCCTGGTGATCGCCGCCCCCGAGGGGCACCGCGACCCCGACTATCTCGACACCGTCCTGCGCCGGGAAGGGGTGACGACGCTGCACGTGGTGCCGTCGATGCTCGATGCCCTGCTGCACCGCCGGCTACCGGCCTCGGTGCGCCGGGTACTGGCGATCGGCGAGACGCTGCCCGCGGCACTCACGCGCCGGTTCGAGGTGTCGGCGCCCGGCACAGCACTGTTCAACGTGTACGGGCCCACCGAGGCGGCGGTTTCGGTCACCAGCCACCCGGTGGGACCGCCCGATCACGCAGGAACGGTGCCGATCGGCCGGCCGATCCGCAACACCCGGGTCTACGTGCTGGATTCCCGGCTGCGCCCGGTGCCGACCGGAGTTCCCGGCGAGCTGTACCTGGCCGGATCGCAGCTGGCCACCGGATATCTCGGCCGGCCCGACCTCACCGCCGAACGTTTCGTGGCCAATCCGTTCACCCCGGGTACCCGCCTGTACCGCACCGGCGATATGGCGGCCTGGACTGCCGACGGCGAACTGGACTACCGCGGCCGCATCGACTTCCAGATGAAGATCCGGGGCTTCCGGATCGAACTCGAGGAGATCGATGCGGTGCTGGCCGGGCACGACGATGTGCGAATCGCCGTCACCGCCGGACACGAACTGCGTTCCGGGGCAACGGTCCTGGTGTCGTATGTGGTTGCGGAGCAGGGCCGCAGCATCGATACCCGGGCCCTGCTCGACTGGGCTGCGCACCACCTGCCGTCGCATATGGTGCCGACCACCGTCATGGTGCTCGACCGGATGCCCCGCACCGTGGTCGGCAAGGTCGACCGGACTGCCCTGCCCGCACCGGAGCTCACCGCCCGCACCTACCGGGCCCCCGGCACCGCCCTGGAACAGGCGGTGTGCGCGGTGTTCGGTTCGGTGCTGTGCCGGGAGCGGGTCGGTCTGGACGACCACTTCTTCGAACTCGGCGGCACCAGCCTCGGCGCCACCCGGCTCGCGGCCCGGCTCGGCGAGCAGATCGGGATACCGGTGCCGGTCGCCCGGATCTTCACCTCCCCCACGCCCGCCGGAATCGCGACGGCCCTGGGTGCCGACACCACCGGTGCGGCGGCAGCGTTCGACGTCCTGCTTCCGCTGCGCACGGCGGGGACGGGCGAACCACTGTTCTGTGTGCACCCGATCAGCGGTATCGCCTGGTCGTTCAGCGGTCTCGCCGCGCACCTGGACCCCGACCGTCCCCTCTACGGCCTGCAGTCACCGGCGCTGAGTTCCGACGAACCACTGCCGGAGTCGATCGAGGAGTGGGCGCGGCGATATGTGAAACAGATCCGCGAGGTCCAGCCGGAGGGTCCGTACCACCTGCTCGGCTGGTCGCTGGGCGGCGTGCTCGCCCATGCCATGGCGGTACACCTCCGGGACGAGGGCGAGGACGTGGCGCTGCTGGCCCTGCTGGACAGCCGGTCGACCGCCGTCGTGGCCGGGCCCACCGGTACCTCGGCCACCGTCGCCGATCTGCTCGGCGGCCTCGGGGAGCACGCCTCGGCCGACCTGGAGGACGTGGTGGCCGATACGTCCCGGCTCGCCAGGACGCTGTGCGAGCCGGCCACGCCGCTGGGGGCGATCGACGACGTCCGCGTCGAGCGCATCATCGACGCTGCCGTGGAATCCGCCGAACGTGCCGCGGCCCACCGGCCGCGACCGTTCGACGGCGATATCGTCTATTTCACCGCGGCGCAGGACGACACCGGCGATTCGGCCGGAGCGGCGTCCTGGGCGGAGTTCGTCACGGGCGCGATCCACGAGCACGCCGTGCCGGCGACCCATTGGAAGATGACCGATCCGGCCGCCCTGACGGTGATTGCCCGGGCACTGCGGGAGTACCTGTCGCCGAAGGTCCACCCGGCTCGCTGACCGCGGCCTCGCCACCGGTAGCCGGAGCGCCGCGTCCAGCCCGCGAGCTCATCGTGGTGGGTGCGGGGCCGAATCTCCGGCGGGGCCTCCCGGCTGTTCCTGGGCTGCCGGTAAGTCCGCGATCCACAACCGTTGCAGCATGTGCCAGTCGGCCGGATGCGCGGCGATACCCGCCGCGAACCGGTCGGCGAGGAGTTGGGTCGTCTGCCGCACGCCACCGGTGGTGTCGATCGGGCCACCGACGTGGAACCCCCACCCACCCGGGGTGAACCAGCATTGGACCGGTAGCAGCGGTGCGCCGGTTTCGATCGCCAGCCGGGCGGCGCCGGTCGGCATCCGCGCCGTTTCGCCGAAGAAGTCGACCTCCACTCCGGTACCGGACAGATCGCGCTCGCCGAGCAGACCCACCATCCGGCCCGCGCGGAGCCGGGCGGCCAGCTGCTCGAACGGCGGCGTAGCCCCACCGGTGAGCGGAAGGATCTCGAACCCCAGTTGCTCACGGAACCGGACGAATCGCCGAAACAGGGATTCCGGCCGCAGCCGCTCGGCCACCACGGTCGGGGTGCCGACCCGCTGCACGATCCAGACACCCGCCAGATCCCAGTTCCCGCTGTGTGGCAGGGCCAGGACCGCCCCGCGGCCGTTCCGGACCGCCGTATGGATGTGGTCGAGCCCGGTCGCCGACGATTCGATGGTGTCGGCCAGCGCCACCGGGTCCATCGCCGGCAGCCGGAAGGCTTCGCACCAGTAGCGGGCATAGGACCGCAGGCTCGCGCGAATCAGGTCGTCGGGTACCTCGGCCGGCGGCACGGCGAGGACCCGGGCAAGGTTGCGGCGCAGCTGGTCGGGCCCGCCGTCCCGGGCGGCCCGGTCGGCTGCCAGATCGAACATGGCAGCCGCCCATCGCCGCGGTAGCGTCCGAACCAGGCGCCACCCGGCTGCGTAGCCGAGGTCCGATACCCGGGCCGACGGATTCACTGATCGGCACCGTCCGATGGGGCGGCGTCGTCCGGTATCACCGCACCCGAGGCGGTGCTGCGGAACACCGGGGAACACACGGAATTCTCGTCGGAAGCCGGAGCCGCCGGCGGCTCCTCGAGATGACTGAACAAGCCCGGCGGTGGTCGATTTCCAGCATTCATTCCTGAAGTGTCCTCCTGTTCGGCGCATCAGGGAAATCCGACAGGCGAACGACGACGCGACCCGCAGCCGCCGGGCTGCCGGTAGGTCGCGCCGACCGACGGTTACATCGCTTCGCGGAGGTCGTGCCGACGGTAGCGCAGACCGCCTCGCCGGCGACCCGGTTATCACCCTCTACGGGTGAGGCGGTTCCGCTCGCCCGGTGCCTACCGTGGTCGATCACGGTGCCGGAACGAAGGCGCTCGGGCCGACCTTCCCGCTCGAGAAGGAGTCGCTGTGCGGATATTTGTTCTGGGGGGCGACGGGTTCTGTGGGTGGCCGAGTGCACTGCACCTGTCAGCACACGGGCACCAGATCACTATCGGCGACAGTTTCGTACGCCGCAGCATCGACGCCGAGCTCGGCGTACGGTCGCTGACACCGATCCGGTCCCTGGACGAGCGGATCGGGGCGTGGCGGACGGCGACCGGCCGGGAGATCTCGACCATCGAGGTCGATGTCGCGCACGATTACGAGCGGCTGGTGGCGTTCCTGGCGGCGGAGCGGCCCGACGCCGTCGTGCACTTCGCCGAACAGCGGGCGGCGCCGTACTCGATGAAGTCACCGGCGCACAAGCGCTACACGGTCGAGAACAACCTCAACGCCACCCACAATCTCCTGGCCGCGGTGGTGCAGGTCGGGCTGGACACGCATATCGTGCACCTGGGCACGATGGGTGTGTACGGCTACGAATCGGTGCCGGTGGACCTGCCCGAGGGGTACCTGACGGTCAGCTATCCCGACCGCAACGGGCAGGCGCACAGCCGCGACATCCTCTACCCGACCCAGCCGGGCAGCGTCTACCACCTGACGAAGTCGCTGGATCAGCTGCTGTTCCAGTTCTATGCCCGCAACGACGGCCTCCGGATCACCGATCTGCACCAGGGCATCGTCTGGGGAACCCAGACCGCCGAGACCGACCTCGATCCGCGCCTGATCAACCGCTTCGACTACGACGGCGATTTCGGGACGGTGCTCAACCGTTTCCTGGTCGAGGCGGCGATCGGGTACCCGCTCACCGTGCACGGTTCGGGGGGCCAGACCCGGGCCTTCATCAACATCAACGACACCGTCGCCTGCATCCGGCTCGCGGTCGAATCGGGTGCCGAGGTCGCCGGGCGGGTGCGGGTGATGAACCAGGTGACCGAGACCCATCGGGTGGCCGACCTGGCGGATCTGGTCGCCCGGACCGTCGGCGCCGATGTGCACCTGGTCGCCAACCCGCGCGCCGAAGCCGACGCGAACGACCTCAGTGCCCGCAACGACCGGCTGCTCGGGCTCGGCCTGGCACCGACACTGCTGGAATCCGGTCTGCTCCGGGAATCGGTGGAGATCGCGCAGAAGTATGCCGACCGGGTGGACGTGACCCGCATTCCCTGCACGTCCTATTGGAACCGGAGCCGTCGGGACTCGGCCGCGGAGCCCGCCCATGGCTGACGACGACCGGCCCGAACCCGACGAGCAGGCCGCACCGCCACCCGACTACTTTCCGGGAGAACGCGGGCGCCGGGTACCGCGGTCGGCCTGGTGGGTGTTGGGCCTCGCCGCGCTGCTGCTGCTGATCTTCGCGGTGGTGCGGCCGATGTGGTTCACCCGGTCGCCGGACGACACCGGCCTCGATGTGCCCGACGACCGGCATTTCCGGACCAGCCTGGCCGATCTGGGCCGCACCGACGGCATCTGGCTGACCAGCGACGCCCCGTCGACCGGCTTTCTGGTGCCGCTCCCGGTCGATTCCGCACCGGACCGCGCCCGGATCCGGTTGTCCGGCACCACCCAGGTCGCCGAGGACAGCACGGTGTTCCTGATCGTCGCCGTGGACGGGCAGCAGGTCTATCAGCGCGAGCTGCCGCGCGGGGAGAACGGGCTGGACGCGATCATCGACATCCCGGAGCAGGCCGCCTCGGACGGACAGGCCCGGATCCAGGTCCGTACCCGCGGCGATCTGCACCACGAGACCTGCACATCGGACCGGGACCCGGGCATGCTCATCCACCTCGATTCCGGCACCATCGTCGAGGCGGCGCTCGACGAGCGGGTCCACACCGTGCGGGATGCGGTGGCGTCCTGGGGCCGCGACCTCACCGTGGTGCTGACCGGCCGCGGCGCCACCTGGCGCACCACCGCCGCCGACCTGGGCGTCGCCTTGACTCGCGCAGGGTACGACCTCACCTACGCCTACGAACCGCCGGAGCAGCTGCGGGACACCATCCTGATCGGCCCGGCGCAGCAACTCGCCGACCGTACCGGCTGGGCCGCCGCGGACCCGGGTGGGAACGGCCTGGCTCTGGGCACGATCGGCGATACGCCAGTCGTGGGGATCGTGGAGCCCGGGCCGGAGGTGGTGTCGCGGTTCCTCACCACCCCGGCGGTCACCACCGCCGATGGCGCGGTGAACGACCCGCGCGCCCTGCAGACACCGGCTCCGGCCGGCGATTCCGTCGGGCTCGGTGACCTGGGTGCGGACCTGACCGAGGCCGAGATCACCGAAAGCCATCGGTGGCGGGCCCGCTACTCCCTGGCCGATCTGCCCGGGGGCCGGCTGCCCGCCGCGCTGCGGGCCGCCCTGCAGTTGCCGGCCTCTCCCCCGGATCTGACCTGGCTGCTGAATGTGGAATTGAACGGGCGGCTGATCGACAGCCGCCCGCTCGAGCACACCACCGAACCGGTGGTCGTCCCCCTTCCGCCCGACGCACAGTTGCTCGACAACCGCCTGACGCTGACCGTGCAACGCGACCGCGATCTCGGCGGCTGCGATGTGCGGGTCACCACCTATCCGATCCAGCTGCTGCCGTGGTCGGCGCTCGAGCTGGGCGATGACCCCGGCGCCGGGTTCACCTCGGTTCCCCGGGATCTCGCACCCGGATATGCCGTGTACCTGCCCGCCGCCGATACCCAGGACACCGCGCAGCTGCTCACCGCGATGGTGCCGGTGCTCGCCGAATTCGTTCCCGCACCTCACGATCCCGAGTTCCGGTGGAATGCCGATCCGCACCCCGGCGCACCGTTCGTGGTGGTCGGCGACAGCCCCGCAGTGACGGCACCCATCCGGGTCCGGGACGGGCGCCTGACCGCCGGACCGGCCCTGGATCTGACCGCCTACCAGGACGGCATGGTGGTTCAGTGCGCGGCCGGCCCGGATGATGCGCGCGGCATATCGATCGGATTCGTCGGCGACACAGCGGGGCTCACCCTGCCCGAGTTCGGCCGGGAATGCGCCCAGGTGCTCACCGCGGGCGGCAATATCGTCGTCGATCCCGGTGCCGGGGTGGCGACCGAACCGGAAATCCCCGAGTGACCGCCGCACCGGCCGGCCGCGGCGCCCCCGCCGCGATCGCCGACTACTACCGGTCGGTGGACAGCGCACCGGCCGGCTACTCCGTCGACCGGCCCGCCAGTGCCAGCAACGGTTTCCTGGTCACCTTCGTCGGGCTGTGCATCGTGACGATGTGCCTGCAGACGGCGCTGCGGCACACCCACATCGCCGAGATCGACGATCTGGTGTTCTTCGCCGAGGGGCGCGGCGAGGTGGCGATGCCGACCCGGCTGTTCATCGTGGTCTTCTTCGTCACCTATGCCTGCTACGCCTACGGCAACGGATGGCGCCGGTTGTTCCTGGGCACATCGCTGCTCGGGAAGTTCCTGGTGACCTGCCTGTTCTTCGATGTGCTCGGCTGGGCGCTCGATCGTGCCGACATCCTGGTCATCTCGACGTTCGGCCAGCAGGTCGGGTCGGGCCTGGTCGCCCTGGCGATCCTGCCGCACACCATCCTCCGGCAGGCACAACTGCCGGCCGCGGCGCCGATGCTGATCGACCCGCGCACCCCGCGCAGCGCCTATGTCCGGCTGCTCGTCCCCCTGGTCCTCGCTCTGGTCGCCGCCGCGGTATTCGAACAGGCTTTCCTGAATGCGGTGCTGGATCTGCGGCAGTGGGCGCTGCTCGGCGGGATGGGCCCGGGAATCTTTCTCGCCCAGCAGATCTTCGCCGTGCTCACCGCCCTGCTCGGGTGGCAGGCGATCAAACGTTCCCGGCGCGGAACCTTCTCGCCCCCGGTCGCGGTGCTGGTGCCCGCCCACGACGAGGCCCACGACATCGCGGCGACCATAGCCGCGGTCGACCGGGCCGCCGGCAGCTACGCCGGGCGCATCCGCCTCTACGTCGTCGACAACGCATCCAACGATGACACGTTCGCGGTCGCCGAACGGGCGATCGCCGAGTGCACCACGATCAGTGGGGTGGTGCTGGAATGTCCGCAGCCGGGAAAAGCGGTCGCGTTGAACATGGGTATCGGGCAGATCACCGAGGACTTCATCGTCCGTATCGATGCCGACACCGTCATCGGCACCGGCTGTATCCGGACGGCGATGCGGCACTTCGCCGATCCCCGGGTCGGCTCGGTCGGCGGCCTCCCGCTGCCGGTACAGGAGCAGACCTGGATCGACAAGGTCCGCCTGGTCGAGGTGTATCTGCGGCACGGCTTCTTCCAGGTGTCGCTGGACGGATACCAGGGTGTTCTCGGTGTCCCCGGGATGTTCGCCATCTACCGGCGCAGCATCCTGATGCGGGTCGGCGGCATCGTGGAGGGCATGAACGGTGAGGACACCGACATCTGCATCCGGATGGACGCGGCCGGCTACCGCACCCTCGCCGACCCGTTGGCCACCTACTACAGCGAAACGCCGGTGTCCTACGCCCACCTGCGGGAGCAGCGGGTCCGCTGGTTCCGCAGCATCTACCATCTCGCGGCGCACAACCGGCAGGTACTGCTCGACCGGCGTTCCATGACCGGCAGCTTCGTCCTGCCGTTCCAGTTGGTGAATGCCGCGCGCCGGGCGATGCTGGGGCCGCTGCTGATCTTCGCCGTCGTCGTCGAGATCGTCTTCCGTGGCACCTACGGGGACCTGCGCTGGCAACCCGTGGTGGCCACGGTCCTGGGCATGCAGATGATCATGGCGGTATCGGTCTGTCTGGCCTGGCGGCTCGGTTCGGTCAAATACATCCCCGCATACCTGTGCTTCCGGGTTCTGCGCAGCTATTTCACCCTCGGCGCCGCGCTCAGTCTGGTCTACCCGCCGTTGCAGGTCCGGCGGCCGCTGCTGCGGCTCACCGATCGGCCCGCGAGTAGGCCGAAGCGCGGGCGAGTAGCTCCGGCCCGATCGCGACACCGGTATAGCGCTCGAACTGCCGGGCGGCCTGCAACGCGATCACTTCCGCCCCGGTGATCACCGGTTTCGCGGCCGCTCGGGCGGCCCGGATCAGCGGTGTCTCGCTCGGAAACGCGACGACGTCGAAGACGAGATCTGCGGCGTGGATCCGTTCCGCGGGGAAGGCCAGGACCTCGGCATCCGCCCCGGTCATCCCCAAGGGCGTCACATTCACCAGGATCCGTGCGTCGGTCCCCGGATCCTCGGGAACCCACCGGTAGCCGTACTTCTCGGCCAGCGCCGCACCGGTTGCCGGATTCCGGGCCTGCACCGTGAGGTCGGCGAATCCCGCCCCGCGCATCGCCGCCACCACCGCCTTGGCCATCCCACCCGAACCGCGCAGCAGTACCGGCGCCGCCGGGTCCGGGCCGTGTTCGGCGATCAACTGGGCGACGGCCTCGTAGTCGGTGTTCGACGCGATCAACCGCCCCTGCTCGTTGACGACGGTGTTCACCGATTCGATCGCGGCGGCCGAGGGTTCCAGCTCGTCCACCAGCGGAATGATCGCCTCCTTGAACGGCATCGACACCGAGCAGCCCCGGATGCCCAGCGCCCGCACCCCGCGGATCGCGCCCTCGAGGTCGTCGGTGGTGAACGCCTTGTAGAGGAAGTCGAGTCCGAGTTCGGCGTAGAGGAAGTTGTGGAATCGGGTGCCGATGTTCGACGGGCGCGCGGCCAGCGAGATGCACACCGACGTGTCCTTGTTCAGCATGCACCGATTCTGACTCCCGTAGCGATGTGCCGGTCAGCGACACCCCATATTCCCCAGAACCCCGTCGCTGTCACCCCCTGGTCCCGTTCCGGCGAGCGCAGCGGGACGCGACGGGCCGGAGCCGCTCAGCCGCGACTCTGCAGCAGGAACTGCACGGTCGCCTCGAACGCTGCGTCGACTCGGACGCGGTCACCGGTGGCGATCAGGTCCAGTTGCAGGCCGCGGATCTGGGCCAGCAGGAAGGTGGCCGTCCGGGACCGGGTTTCGGCCGGCCAGCCGAATCGGGCCAGTTCACGTTCGATGACGGTGAGCCAGTCGGTGACCAGCTGGGACAACGCGAAGCCACCGGTGTGCGTGCCGAGTGCGACCATTTCGAACAGGAGCAGGAACTGGCGCTGTTCCCGGGGACGGCACAGGTGGTCCCAGATGGCGTGGATCAGGTCGGTCGGGGTCTCGAAGGCCGCCGGATCCCGGTCGAGCAGGCGGCGTTCGAAGTCGGCCCGGATGTGGTTCAGCACCTCTTCGACGAGTGCGTCCTTGGTGTCGAAATGCCGGATGAGCGTGGCGTGGCTGACGCCGAGGGCCCGGGCGACCGGACGCAACGACAACTCGTGCAGGCCGTTGTCCAGGACGTACTCGGTGGCGGCCGCCAGCAGTTCCGGACGCCGGTGCCGGAACCGCAGAGTGCGGCCGTCGACGCGTTCCGGCGCTGCGTGCCCCACCAGGGTCGTTTCGGAATCGGCCACGAAGTAACCGTACCATCTGGTTACATAACCGAGTGGTACGGCTATTTCGGTGAGCCGGCCCGAGGGCTCGCGTGGCAAGGAGGCGACGATGAAGTTCGACGAGTACCGCACCTTCGATGCGGTGGGACTGGCGGAACTGGTCGAACGACGGGAGGTTCGGCCCGGTGAGCTGCTGCAGGTGGCGCTCGACCGGTGCGCAGCGGTCGACCCCGCGGTCAATGCGATCAGCCTGCTGATGGAGCAGAACGGGCGCGATCTGGCCGCCCGTACCGATATCGCCGGGCCGTTCGCCGGGGTGCCGTTCCTGATCAAGGACCTCGCCCAGGATTATGCGGGCTACCCCACCGCCGGCGGCACCGGCCCGCTGCGCACCGTCCGCGCCGAACGGCACAGCGTGGTGGTGGATCGCTGGCTGGAGTCCGGGATGGTGATCTTCGGCAAGACGACGACACCCGAGTTCGGCAGCAAGGCCGTCACCGAGACCCGCACCTTCGGCGCTACCCGCAATCCGTGGGATACCTCCCGCACACCGGGCGGTTCCTCGGGCGGTTCGGCGGCCGCGGTGGCGGCCGGCATCGTGCCGATGGCCGGGGCCAGTGACGGTGGCGGCTCCATCCGCATCCCCGCCGGATGTACCGGGCTGTTCGGACTCAAGGCCGGACGTGGCCTGATCCCGGCCGGCCCGCTGGTCAGTGACCCTTTGTTCGGCGCGGTGAGCGAAGGCGTGCTCTCCCGCAGCGTCCGCGACACCGCCGCGATGCTCGACATCCTGAGCCGGCCCGACCGCGCCGCCGCCTACGCGGTGCCGCGGCCCGACCGGCCGTTCCGCGAAGCTGTCGAGACGACGTCGCCGCGGCTGCGGATCGGGTTCACCAGCGACTCCCCGATGGGCACCCCGGTCGATGCCGAAGCAGTCACGGCGGTCGAGGAGGCCGCGACCCTGCTCGAATCGCTCGGGCACACCGTGGAACCCGCCACGCTGCCGGTCGACGGCCGGCAGCTGGCACTGGATTTCATGACCGCGTGGACCGCGTTCGCCGCGGCGCAACTCGACCATGCCTGCCGCACGGCCCGATCGTCGCCGACCGCATTCGATATCGACACCCAGCTGCTGGCCGCCGTCGGCCGGGCGGTTCCGGCGCCCGAACTGGTCGGCGCACACGCCCGCTGGAACGACTATATCCGGGCGCTGTCGGAATTCCACACCACCTACGATCTGCTGCTCACCCCGACCCTGGCCGAACCGCCGCTGCGGATCGGGCAGAACAGCACACCCGGCTGGGTCGGACCGCTGGCCGCACCGCTGCTGCGGGTGGGCGGCGGCCGCCTGTTCTCGCGCACCGAGCTGTACCGCGACCTGGTCACCGCCAACCTCGCCGCGGTCCCGTTCACCCAACTCGCCAATATCACCGGCCGGCCCGCAATGAGCGTGCCCACCTACTGGTCGTCCGCCGGGCTCCCGTTGGGCACCCAGTTCGTGGGGCCGCTCGGCAGCGAGTTCCTGCTGTTGCAGCTGGCTGCCGAGATCGAAACCGCGCGGCCGTGGTTCGATCGGGTTCCGCCGGAAGACGGGATGCGACAGCGAGTTTCCTGAGGGCGACCGGGGACGCTTCGAACCATCCCCGCCCGCGCCGGGCTCAGCCGGGGACCCGGGTCACCGCCAGGGCGGGTTCGTCCAGGCTCCCCAGAATCAAGGTGCCGTCGTACTCGACCACTCCGGTGACCATCGCGAATTCGGTTCCGTCGCGCTGAAGATCGTGCACGATCCCACCCTCCGGTGTGACGCCCAGGACCCATGCGGTGCGTTCCGGATCGGGGGTGAGGCGATCCGGCAGCGCCCACACCACGCGGCGCAGCACCCCGGGCAGTGGAAGCAGCGCGTCCAGCAACGGGTTGCGCAGCGAGGCGAGGGTGACCCAGATGAGTCCATCGCTACCGAGGGCGATGTTGTCCGGGAAGCCGGGAAGGTTGTCCACCAGTGTCTCCCGCGTACCGGCCTGCGGTCCGGACAACCGATACCGGTTCAGCCGATAGGCTGCGGTCTCGGCGACGATCAGCGAAGACAGGTCCGGCGTGAACGCCACGCCGTTGGCGAACTGCAGCCCGTCCAATAGGGTTTCGACCGTCCCGCCGGGCCGCAGGCACAGCAACCGTCCGGTGCCGGAATGTTCCAGGAGGTCACCGAGCCACTCGTCGAGCGGCCATCGGCTCGACGAGGTGGTGAAGTAGATGGTCCCGTCCCGCGGATCCTGCACGACATTGCTCGGAAAGGTCAACGGCTCGCCGTCGACCGTGTCGACCAGTACCTCGACCTCACGGCCCGCCCCCGGCCAGCGCAACAGCCCCCGGCCCGCGGTACAGATCAGCAACGACCCATCCGTGCCCGCGTGCAACCCGAGGGGACGACCACCCGTATCGACCACCTCGCTGACCGATCCGCTCTCGATATCGACCCGCAGGATCTCCCCCGAGGCGATACCCGTGAACACGGCGCCATCAGGACCCCGCACCACATCTTCCGGCCCGACACCCGGCAGTTCGATCCGCCGCACCGGCGGCATCGGCGGCGTACTCACCCGCCGCTTCGCCCGGGCCGGTGCGGGCGGTGGCGACCATCGTCGCGGCTGCATGCACGCTCTCCTTTCGACGGGCGGTCTCCGGACCGCCGCAGCCGCCATTCTTCCGCGGCTCAGGCAGCCAGGAGCCGAAACGGCCGCACTACGCCGCCGCCCGGTGAACAGGAGGAGACGGCAACCACTCACCGTTCGGATGCGGCATCCGGCGGTTCGTTGCCGACCCGGGCAACGTGCGGGCGCTTCGGCCCGCCGATGCCGGGGGGCCAGAAACACTGGTGTCGATCGGCGGGGTCCTTTCCGGCTAGTCTGGCTTCGGAGGGAGGGAACTATGTTGATCGATTTCGTGCCCGATACCGAGCTGTACCCCTTCGAGTCGCGGTGGTTCGACTCGTCTGCCGGGCGGGTGCATTTCATCGACGAGGGGCAGGGACCCACACTGTTGTTCTGCCACGGTGCGCCGACATGGAGTTTCGTCTATCGGCACGTCGTGCGGGCGCTGCGGGGCCGGTACCGGTGCATTGCTGTCGACCATCTCGGCTTCGGACTGTCGGAACGTCCCGACGGATTCGGCTACACCGTCGCCGAGCACACTCGAGTCCTCGGTGAGCTGGTCGACCACCTGGACCTGGACGGTTTCGTGCTCGTGGGTCAGGACTGGGGCGGCCCCATCGGCCTGGGTGCGTGTGTCGAACGGGCCGACCGGGTGCGGGGAATCATGCTGGGCAACACGTCGTTCCGGCCGATCGATGCCTGGGCCAATCGAGCCTTCAGCGCGGTCCTGGGGAGCCGCCCGATGCAACGGCGGATCCTGGAACGGAATTTCCTCATCGAACGCGTCCTGCTCGCGGACCTGCGCGACCGGCTCACTGCCGCCGAGGCCGACCACTACCGCCTGGTGCAGCCGACGCCCGCGACACGGCACGGCATGGCGATGCTGCCCAAGGAGATTCGCTCGGCACGGCCGCTGCTGGAGCAGCTCGCCCGGGAGGTGCCTGCGCGGTTCGGAGACAAGCCGGCATTGCTGGTGTGGGGCATGCGGGATCCGGCGTTCCCACCGAAGACCTACATTCCGCAGATCCGCGCCGCGTTCACCGACCTCGCAGTGGTCGAATTGCCGAATGCACGGCACTACACCGCGGAGGAGGAACCGGCAGCGCTCGCCGAGGCGATCGCGAAACGCTTCCCGTAGGGCCACCGTTGCGGTCACAGGTGGCACACCGACCGACCGAGACCGGGGTCGCCCAGCACCTCGAGGAGACGGGGTTGATTCTTGCCGACCTGTCGCGACTCGGGCCGCTGGCGATGATGCCCCCCGACACCGCGATGCCGAGCGGGCGTGTCTGCGCCGCCATCGAGGCCGCACCGGCCGGAGCCCGGCGGCTTCGGCTGCGCACTTACCCGATCGGGCGGCTGAACCACCGGGCAGCATATCCGGCAAGGGCCTCTCCCAGGACCGCCGGTCGATCCCGGGCGACGAGGTGTCCGGCGCCGGGAATCCGGGTCACGTCGGCATGTGGCACCAGCTGCCGGAACCTGCGCACATCCGCATCGATCACCGGTGAGCCGACACCACCGCGCACGAGGGCAACCGGCAGCTCGAGCTCGCCGGCGATCCCTTGCAGGAGTGCAGTATGGGCGAGGATGTCGTCGACGAACGCCCGGTGGTCGTCCAGGACTCCGGCCGAAGCGAGAAACCGGTGCACCCGGTGCGGCTCCAACACCGGCACGACATCGACCAGGACCAGGCCGACCGCCTGCCGCCGCGCCTTCGGGTCGCCGAGGGCCGCCAGGGCCCCGAGGCCGCCCAGCGAAGCACCGGCGACCAGGATGCCCGAGGGTTCCGCCGCCAACATCGCCGCGATATCGGCAGCGCACGGCCCGAACTCCCGCCTGGACCCGCCGCTGTCCCCATGGCCGCGCTGATCGTAGGCAACGCAACGGAATCCGGATGCAGCCAGGACCCGCATCACCGGTTCCCAGACCTGTCGACGCTCACCACCGGCGTGCAGCAGCAGCACGGGCGGGCCGGCACCCAGTTCCATCCCACGCAATACCAGATCCGGGCGGATGATCCGCCGCGGCCGCGAAACCACGCTATCCGCCATACCGACTCCTACCTTGGCTAATCAATGTAAACTATACCTTGATTAGCCAAGGTATAGTCGATTACGTGACCGCTTCGCGCCTCCGCCGCTCCCCCGACGAGGCGAAACGCCTCATTCTCGACGTAGCCGAAGATCTCCTGACCGAGGGTGGCGTGGCGGCCGTCCAGGTCCGCGCGATCGCCACCCGGATAGGTATCACCGACGCTGGGGTCAACCATCACTTCGGCAACCGCGATCGACTGCTGGAAGCCCTGCTCCGCCGTGGCGGACGGAAGCTCCGGTCCGGCATCGAGAGCCTGGTGCGCTCATGGGTCGAGCGGGATGCCGACCTCGGCGAACTGATCCACACCCTGGCGACCTTCTACCGCACCGGGTATGGCGAGCTCGCGGTGGCATTGCACGCAGCCGGCTGGCGGGACCCGGGAGCCGGACTGCTCGACCCGGTGGTGCAAGCCCTCCACGCCCGCCGCCCCGGAGCGGCCGAAATGCCGGTCGAAGACACTCGACTGGCGGTCGCGGCAGTTCACCAGGCGATCGCACTGGACCCGGTATACGGCCGAGAGTTCCGCCGCAGCGTCGGCCTCACCGAGGCCGACGCGGGCTCACCCGATGCTCAGCTGAGGTGGTGGACCACACACCTGACGAGCACGCTCGGGTTTCGATCGCTCTGACGAAACGGCCGGGTGAGACCGCCCGACTGCCGCAGCGCTACGCCGCCCGGTCCAGATGGTGCACGGAGTCGCCGACCACTGCGGATTCGGCGCCGGTCAGGGTATGGATGAAGGACAGCTGGGCGGCCCGGCCGCGGACGACGGCGCGGTCGAATCGCCCCGGTACGGTCCGGATCCAGATCATCCGGGCGAGGTTCGCCGGGATGCGCAGCACGGGATACCACGGCGGAGTGTAGGCGGGCAGGCCCAGCTGTTTCATGGCGGCGGGACCGAGGAACAGGGTGGCGATGGACAGGTGCTGGGAGCGGGCGATGCGGCGGCGCGGGCCGGCGAGGCGGGGGAAGTGCCACCCCAGGGGTTCGTCGCGCATCGGTAGCGCCAGTTGGGCGGAGGTCTCGTCGGGGTGGGTGATCGCGGTCATCGTGTGGTAGAGAATCCGCACGCTGTCGCGGAAGTCGTCGGGCAGGAAGCGTTCCTCCACGCCCATCACCCAGCCGACATAGCGGGTGAAATGGGCGCCGGCCTCGGCCTCTCGCGGGGTCAGCAGGTGCCCCATCGCCATGGTGCCCACCATCGGGGCGATCAGGGCGCCGACCAGGGTGGCGGCCATATCGGTCTGGTTGATCGGCAGGCCCCAGTCGTCGCCGCGCCAATCCGGGAGCGCCCGGACGTGCCGGCGGACGATCGAGTGGATCAGTCGCACATGCAGGGTGGACCGGAATCCCACACCTTGCGGCCGCATGCCGCCGGCGGAGGTGACATCCATCGCCCACTGCGTGGTTTCGGCGAACCGTTTCGCCGGGCCCTTCTCCAGTGCGCCGGTGCGGAGCAGTGTCTTGTTGAATCCCGAGGCGAGGTAGCCACCCAGGAACGACATATCGCGGGCGATATAGAGGCCGTCGCGGCCGCCCAGGCAGAAGGTGCGTTCGGCGAGCCGGATCTTGTCCGGGTCCACCCAGTCCGGCACCGTCTCGATGCTCTCGAAGAACTCACGCAGCGGACCGGGCGCGTCCGGAACGGCCGAGATCCCCTCGCGCAAAGCCCGTTCGAACAGTGGCCGGGTGGCCCCCATCCCCTCCTGGTACATCCACTCGACCAGATCGTCCATCGGCCGGTCGCCGGCGTTCAGGGCTTCTCCCAGTTCGCGGAACTGTGCCCGGGTGGGCTTGCGGACGCCGAACAGCCGGGCCACCGGGGCCAGGGCGAGACCGGGCACCGGCTGCGGAGCATCCGGGTGCCGAGTCGGAACGGTGGTTTCCATGGTGACTCCCTCTCCATCGAGGCGGCGGCGGCCCCGGGCTGTCGTGCCGATCGGTACCGCCGACCATTTCTGGCAAGAGTCTCTACCAATTTTGAAATTCTGGCAATGCCTCCTACCAAAATGAGATGCGAGGGCGGCATGCCGATGCGTCGTGGCAACGCCGGGAGCGATCCCCGCGCTCGGGGATGCCCCTGGGGCGCCGTGGAGTGCGTGCGGGCCGGTCAGCTCACTCGCCGGTGAGCAGCACGAAGATGTCGGTGGTGTGGTCGATCAGTTCGTCCCGCGTCATCGCCAGCTGGCCCTGCAGCCAGCTTCCGAGCGTGAGCACGAGCCCTCCGACCAGGTACCCGGCCCGGAACCGCAACCGGGTCGCGGCTGCCGCATATTCGCCGTCCAGGTGGTCGGCTGCCGATGCCGCCACCAGATCGGCGAAGGTCCCGATGGTCTCGACGGTGCGGGTGCGCAGTTCCGGGGTGGCGCCGCTGATGATCTGTGCGGCGATGCCCTTGTTCGGGTCGTCGGTCAGCACCGCGACGCCCGCGGCGATAGCGGTATGCGCGACCACCCGGGAATCGCCGCCCCGGGTCTGCTCCAGCGCGGCGCCGATCGCGGTGGACAGCTCCTCGGCGAGGCTGTCGAACAGCGCCGAGAGCACGGCGTCGCGACTGTCGAAGTGTTCGTAGTAGTACCGCTCGTTCAACCCGGCCCGCGCACACAAACCGGCGACGGTCAGCTTGTCCAGCCCTTGGGTGCCCAGAATCTCGAAGGCGGCAGCCTGCAGCGCCGCCCGCCGCTGCGCGCGCCGTTCGGCTGCCTTCACCCCGCCGTAGGTCCGTTGCGCGGTCACCCTGGAATCCTGACATATCCGCCCGGTCCGGCTACCACGGCGGATCACCGTAGCGCTGCCGGGCCGAGCCCCGCGCAGCTCGCCCCGCAGCCGAACCCGGCTTCCGAGCCTCGGGCACCGCCGCGATCCCGACGGTCGTAGCCGTCCTGCGCCGGGCTGCCGCCGAGTCCGGCGCTGGCCTCTGCCCCGAACCGACCCGGCCAGGCTGCAGCGTCCGGCCCGATGTCGCAGTACGAACCGTTCGGCTACTCGGTCAGCGGCTCGACGCCGCGCTGCCGCAGCATGAGGTTCATCAACCCCACCTCCCGGCTCTGGGCATGCAGCATGCCGCGCGCGGCTTCGAGCACCGGCCCGGACGTGAGGGAGTCGGCGGCCGCCTGCGCCATCAGGATGCCGCCTTCGTGATGGCGGATCATCAGTTGCAGGAACACGGTTTCCGCGGCCGGGCCGCGTGCCTCGGACAGCGCCGCGAGTTCGCCGAGGGTCGCCATTCCGGGCATCGCCGAGGACCGATCGTGCCGGTGCTGCGGCATCCAGGTCATCGGCCGGGCCGCGACCGGCGGTGCGTCGGCCAGGCGCAGCCAGCCGAGCATGGTGCCGATCTCCAGCCGCTGGGTGTCGGCGATCCGGCGGGCCAGGCGCCGCACCGCCGGGTCGACCGCCGGATCCAGTCGCTCGGCCATATTCACGGCCTGCTGGTGGTGCGCGGTCATGTCCTGGGCGAACCCGATCTCCAGGTCGGTCAGCACGGCGGGCGGCGCCGAGGGCGCGGCGAGCACATGATGCAATCCGGCACCCAGCGCCAACAACGCCGATGCCGCAACGGCGGCGACGACGCTCCGGCCCCTCATGAACCGACCGTGTTCTGCTGGTCGGGGGGCGGCGTGTAGACCCCGTTGTCCAGCTGCAGCGCCAGGAACCCGTTGTCCGCGCAGGTGGTCCACAGCTGGTTGCCGTGCCATTCGGGTGGGGAGAAGCACCAGTCGGTGGAGACGTCGCCGAACGCCAGCTGCCCGGTGCGCGGGGTCAGCGCGTCGTGCGGATCGAACTGCCCCTCGAGGACGGCGCGGGCCGCGGTGAACGTGCTCATCAGCGGAATACCGATCAACGAGGCGAGGGCATGCGGCGAGTTGGTCAGCTCCAGGTTGCGGCCGGTGCGGGCGGGCGGGTTGTAGTAGGCGATCTCACGGATGTCCGCCGGGTCGCGGACATCGAACACGCGGATTCCGGAGGAGATCCAGCCGCAGGCCAGGGCGGTGGGGTCGACGGGCCGGTCGGCGGCGCAGTAGTGCGATTCGTAGGCGAAGACCGAACCGCCCATCGACGAACCGATATTCGAGTCGATGTGCTGCGGCAGGTTGATCTCCAGTTTGATCCGCTGCACGATGCGCGGGTTCTGCTCATCGGATACGTCGACCAGTTTCACGCCGCCGGAACCGCCCTCGTCGACGGTGAACAGGTGATTGCGGCCGCCGTAGGTCACCGGCACGCTGTGCTGGGTGGCCCAGCCGTCGGTCCAGAACACCCGGCCGATGTGCGGAACATGCGGCTGCGGATCGCGGCGCTGCACCGCGCTGATGTCCAGGATGGTGAACCCACCCAGCGCGGACAGGTACATCCGATTGCCGTCCGGGCTGATCCCGAACCCGTGTGCTTCGATTCCGGTCAGGCCCTGCCAGATGACGTGTGGATTGCTGGGATCGGACACGTCGATGGCGCTCAGGAATCCCGGGGCGATACCGGATGCCCAGTAGGTGTTGCCGTCCGGCGAGAAACCGCCCTCGTGCGTGGCGATCGGCAACGGCATGCCGAGGTTCGTGCCGGGTCCGGGATTGAGCAGCCGCGGGCGCGCGCAATCGGAGATGTCGTAGATCGAGAAGTAGGCGGTGCCCAAGCCGACCGGGACGGCGGTGCCGGCCAGCAGATTCCGGGCCCGATTCACTTTCAGGCTCTCCCAGGTGCCGCCGAGCATTGCCGGCTCGGTGAGGGTGGTGGTGGGCACCGGGTTCCCGGGATCGGCGACATCGAGCACCTGGACGCCCCGGTCGTTGCCCAGCAGATTCCCGGGAAAGAACGAGCCGGTGTAGGAGCAGCGGTCGGAGGTGGTCGAGGTGATACCACCGCCTCGCCCGGCATAGCTCCCCACCAGGGACATATTGCATCGGTAACCGGCGGTGCTGCGGCGGGAGTTGCGGTCCTCGGCCGGAACATCACCCTGCAACCCCGTCTCCGGCATGGACCCGGGGCCGCAGTCCGCCCGCGGCACCGATTCGCGGCCGACCTCGAGGAATTCCCGCACCTGGGTGGCGATATCGGATTGCAGATCCGCCGAGGCACCCGAACCCGGCACCATGATCGCCACGGTTGCCACGGCGGCCAGCAGTGCCGCCGGCCGGGCCCATCGTGGTGCAAACGGTGAACGCACGATCCCACCCCCTGGAGTGGTCGAGGATGCCGGGCAACTAAGTTGTCGGCGATTCTTACTTCAGGGTAGGAAACCGGCGGCCTCCCGTGGCCGATTTCGCGAAGAACGATTTTCGGCGCACAGGAAACACCCAGCGAGCACCCAGGGAGTCGGGAGCAGCAGGTGTGATCATGGTGCGATGAGCGGTGACCGACCGGAGGCCAGGATTCTCGTCGTCGACGACGAGCCGATGATCATCGAACTGCTCTCGGTGAGCCTGCGCTTCCAGGGGTTCGAGGTCGCCACCGCGAGCGGCGGCGCCGAAGCGCTCGATACAGCGCGATCATTCCGGCCCGATGCGCTGATCGTCGACGTCATGATGCCCGGGATGGACGGTTTCGGACTGTTGCGGCGGTTGCGCGCGGACGGAATCGACGCGCCGGTGCTGTTCCTGACCGCCCGGGACGACGTGCAGGACAAGGTGACCGGGCTGACGCTCGGCGCCGACGACTACGTCACCAAGCCGTTCAGCCTGGAGGAAGTGATCGCCCGGCTGCGGGTGATCCTGCGCCGGGCCGGCCATGTGGCCGACGCCGACGTGCCGGTGCGGCTGCAGGTGGGCGATATCGCCCTCGACGAGGACAGCCACGAAGTCTGGAAGGCGGGCGCCCAGGTCGCCCTGTCACCGACCGAGTTCACGCTGCTGCGGTACTTCATGATCAATGCGGGCAGAGTGCTCAGCAAGCCGAAGATTCTCGATCATGTGTGGCATTACGACTTCGGCGGCGACGCCGGAGTGGTCGAATCGTATGTGTCGTATCTGCGGCGCAAGGTCGACACCACCGAACCGAAGATGATCCACACCCTGCGCGGCGTCGGCTACGTGCTGCGCGACCCCCGGGCGAGACGACCGTGACACTGCGCCGGACGGCCGGGCGATGGGTGTCGGCGGTGCCCTTGCGCATCGGGTTGGTGGTCGTTCTGGTCACACTGGCGGCCGCCGCACTGGCGGTCTCCGGGGTCACCGTGACCTCGGCGCTGTCGCGCTCCCTGACCGAACGCACCGACCAGCAGCTGCGCGACGGTGCGGCAACCTGGGCGGAACCGCGCCCGATGAAGCAGGTGGCCGACGCCGACGGCACCCTGCGCTGGGTTCCGGTGGATCGCCCCGCACCACCGCCGCCGCGCCCCTCCGCCGGCGATCAGCCGGTCCGGTTCTACGAGCTCCGGACCGGCCCGGACGGCCAGGTGTACTCCGAACTGCCGGGCGAGGCCGACGGTATCCGGGCCACCCCGGATCTGTCGGGGGTGGTCGCCGGCGAACAGGCCACCGTCGGTTCCACCGGTGGTGCGCCGGTGCAGTGGCGCGTGCTGACCACCACCAACGAATACGGGTCGACGACGATCGGACTGCCCGTCGACGACGACGCCGCGACGGTGACCGCACTGGCCCGGTTCCAGTTCGCGGTCGGTGCGGTGGTGCTGACGCTGCTGGGGTTCGCCGGCTATTTCGTGGTGCGCCGCAGCCTGCGGTCGCTGCTGCAGGTCGAACAGACCGCCGCCGCGATCGCCGGCGGCGACCTGCACCACCGGGTGCCGGTACGGGGGGTGCACACCGAGGTCGATCACCTGGCCCGTTCCGTGAACGCCATGCTGGCGCAGATCCAGCGCGGCGTCGCGGCCACCGAACAGTCCGAGGCGGCCGCCCGCGCCTCGGAGGAAACCATGCGCCGCTTCGTCGCCGACGCCAGTCACGAACTGCGCACCCCGCTCACCAGCATTCGCGGTTTCGCCGAACTCTACCGCCAGGGCGCCCACCGCGATCCGGATGCGGTACTGCACCGGATCGAGACCGAGGCCGAACGGATGAGCACCCTGGTCGACGATCTGCTGATGCTCGCCCGGATGGATGCCGAACGGCCCCTGCAGCTGCAGCCGGTGGATCTCCTGACGTCGGCCGGTGACGCCGTCCACAATGCCCGGGCCGCCGCGGCCGGGCAGCAGGCGCCCGCCCGCCCGATCGACCTCGAAGTGGCAGCCGGGACCGGCACCTACGAGGTGCTCGGCGACCCGGCCCGACTGCAGCAGGTGCTCGCCAACCTGCTCGGCAATGCGCTCACCCACACTCCCCCCGGCACCCCGGTGACCGTGCGCCTGACACCGGCCGCGGACGAGGTCCGTATCGACGTCATCGATACGGGACCGGGACTGCCTGCGGCGGCCGCCGACCGGGTATTCGAACGGTTCTACCGCACCGATACCTCCCGCACGCGGGCCAGCGGCGGCAGCGGACTCGGGTTGTCCATCGTCGAGGCCCTGGTCACCGCGCACGGCGGCCGGGTCGGCGTGACCAGCACGCCGGGGTCCGGTGCGACGTTCACCGTGTTCCTGCCCCGGCGCCCTGCCAGGGACACCTGAGTGCGTGGCCCCCACGCGGCCGGTTCCACGAAACCCGCTGTTGCGAGGTGGCGGACGACAGCGATGAGCGGTTCGGGAAGCCGGTCGAAGTCGACGCGGTCGCCGGCGATTCGGCTGCCCGGCAGATCTCCCACCGGGCGCCGCATGGCGCCGCCCGTAATTCCCGCCGTCGGGGATGGACGGGAGTTCCGGAGCGCATGTGGACCCGCCCCTCGGGGTTCAGCGGCGCCGCAGTGACGGATCGAGCAGTGCGGGCGGGGTGTCGTGCTTCTCGTGTGCGGCGAGGTCGGTGCCGGGGGCGACGATTGCGTCGATCGCGTCGAGTACATCGGCCGAGAGCACGGTGTCCGCGGCGGCGAGCTGCGAATGCAGGTGGTCCAGTGTGCGGGGGCCGATGATCGCACTGGTCACGGCGGGGTGCGCGGTCACGAAGCCGAGCGCGAGCTGGATCAGCGTGAGACCGGCCCGGTCGGCGACCTCGGCCAGTTGCTCGACGGCATCCAGCCTGGCCCGGTTGGCGGGCAGGGTGGTGTCGAAGCGCTCCGGCATGAACGTCGAACGGTTGGTGGTGACTTCCCGGCCCGCGCGGATCGCGCCGGACAGCCAGCCCGAGGACAGCGGGCTCCACACCAGCACACCGAGCCCGTATTCCTCGGTCACGGGCAGGACGTGGGTCTCGATTCCTCGTTGCAGGATCGAATAGCTGGGCTGTTCGGTGACATAGCGGCCCAGGTGGTGCTCGCGGGCGGCCCACTGGGCCTGCACGATCCGGTACGCGGGGAAGGTCGAGGAGCCGAAATAGCGGATCTTGCCCGCGCGCTGCAGGTCGGTCAGCGTGGACAGCGTCTCTTCGTCGCTGGTGTTCGGGTCCCATCGGTGGATCTGGTAGAGGTCGACATGGTCGACGCCGAGCCGGCGCAGACTGTTGTCCAGCTCGGTGACCAGCCAGCGACGCGAACTGCCCTGCCGGTTGCGTTCGTCGCCCATGGGCAGGCTCGCCTTCGTGGCCAGCACGATGTCGTCCCGGCGGCCGGCGACCGCCTTACCGACCATCTCCTCGGATTCGCCGTTGCTGTATGCGTCGGCGGTGTCGATGACGTTGATCCCGGCGTCGAGAGCGGCGCCGACGATGGCGTCCACCTCGTCCTGGGTCGTGCGGCCGATCTTGCCGAAGTTCATCGCGCCGAGCGTGAGCGCGCTGACCTGCACGCCGGTACGGCCCAAGGTGCGGTACTGCATAACTGTGTTCCTCCATTACGGGTGCAGCGTCGGTGGGAATACGTGGCTTGGTTGCCGGTCCCCGCTCTGCCATCATGAGAAAGCGGAACGTGGTTCCAGTAACAATACGGAACAACGTTCCACTTTGGCAACCCCGGTAGCGAAGGAGTGGTGCGATGAAAGACACGGACGGGAGCGCGGGACCGGCAGCCCAGCCCAAGCGGAAGGACGCCCGGCGTAACAAGGAGGCCCTGCTCGATGCGGCCGCGGCAGTCTTCGTCACGTCCGGCGTCGACGCTCCGGTGCGTGATATCGCGGCCGAGGCCGGCGTCGGGCTGGGCACGATCTACCGCCACTTCCCCACCCGGTCGGATCTCATCATCGCCGTCTACCGGCACCAGGTCGACGCCTGCGCCGAGGCCGGCCCGGACCTGCTGAGCACCAGCGAAACCCCCTACGCCGCACTGGCGCAATGGATCGACCTCTTCGTCGATTTCCTGGTCACCAAACACGGGCTCGCCGCCGTGCTGCAATCCGACAACGCCGGCTTCGACACCTTGCACACCTATTTCCTCGACCGCCTGGTGCCCGCCTGCACCCAACTACTCGACGCCGCGGCCGCCGCCGGCGAAATCGACTCCGCTATCGATGCCTACGAGCTCATGCGCGGCGTCGGGAACCTCTGCATCGGCGCCGACAGCGATCCCCGCTACAACGCCCGCCGGCTGGTCGGCCTCCTCATCGCCGGACTGCGCCGACCGCGCTAGCCGGATCCGTCCCGGCCGGAACCCGGTGCGCCGCATGCAGCGGTCCGCTGCGCGGTAGGGGAACCGGCCTCGGGAACATCGTCCCCGGGTTCCCAGCCGGCTGCCAGGTTCTCCGCAGCGGCATCGGAGCTTGCTCCGGTTGTCTGGAACATGACCACTCGATGAACACGAGGCGACGGCCGGTGCGCGCCACCGCTGCGCCCTCGAGGAGGTCCCGACAACGGAGTGAGGAGCGTATGAGCCTGTTCGCACCACGACCGGCCGCCGGCGCCGCCCGCGAGGCCGGGTTCGCCGCGACCCGGACGGTGAGCGCACTACACGCGTTCAACCGGTACGAGATCAAATACCTTGCCGAGGAACGACATATCCCGCGACTGCGGGAAGCCCTCGCGAACCACATGGACGGTGATGCGCACAGCCCGGCCGGTGGCTATCCCGTGACCAGCGTCTACTACGACACTGCGGACCTGCGTTTCTACCGGGAGAAGATCGAGGGCCTGAAGTTCCGCCGCAAACTGCGGATCCGGGGGTACGGCGCTCCGGAAACGGTCACCGACGCGACACCGGTATACGTCGAGATCAAGCAGCGTGTCAATCGGGTGACCCAGAAGCGGCGGATCCAGCTGCCCTACCGCACCGCCCGGCGGCTCTGCACCGGCCGGTTCGAGCACGACATCGACGGCCGGAGCGGGGTATTCGCGAACGAAGTGACCGAACTGGTGCGCACGCTCGAGCTGCGCCCCATCGTCACCACCGGCTACCTGCGCGAGGCGTTCGTCGGCCGGGACGCCGATCTGGGCCTGCGGGCCACCATCGATCACCGAATCCACGGCCGGGACCGTGATCTCGATCTGCGAATGCGTTCGGAGAACCGGTTCACGGTTCCGCCGCATCTGGCGATCGTGGAGATCAAGGCCAACGAGCGGGTGCCGTACTGGATCACCGATCTGACCGCCCGACTGGACATGTCGGTGGTCCGGATCTCCAAGTATTGCCAGAGCGTGCAGGCCTACGACCTGGCCCCACGATCCCGCTACCACGCCGTGGACGAACCGGTGAATCCGCGTGCCCCGATCGACTTCTCAGCAGCTCGGCCCGGCCGCGGGCATTCGAATCACCCGCAGGGAGTTCCCGCATGACCATCGACTTCCAGGACCTGTCCGGCACCTTCACCGCATTCGACATCGTGGTGTCGTTATCGCTGGCCTTCGTACTTTCGGCGGTCATCGGCTACGTCTACAAGCGCACGCACCGCAATGTCTCCTACAGCCAGTCCTATGTGCAGACGCTGGTACTGGTCGGGATGATCACCAGCCTGATCATGCTGGTGGTGGGGTCCAATATCGCTCGTGCGTTCGCACTGGTCGGCGCGCTGTCGGTGATCCGGTTCCGGAATGCCATCAAGGAAACCCGTGATGTCGGGTTCATCTTCCTGGTGATGGCCATCGGCATGACCACCGGCACCCGGTTCTACACCCTGGCCGTCGCCGCCACCGTCGCCATCGGCCTGGTGCTGGTGATCATGTACCGATTCGACTGGTACAAGCTCGATATCCGACGTCAGGTGATCAAGGTGCAGGTGCCACCCGACCCGGGATATCTCGCCCGCGTCGAAGACGTCCTGATCGCCACCTGCAGCGAATTCGATCTGGTGAGCACCGAGACCGTGCGATCGGGTGCGCTCAACGAGCTCTACTACAGCGCCCGGCTGAAACCGAAGGTCACTTCGGGCCAGGTGATCGACGAACTGAGCGGAATCAATTCGGGTCAGAAGGTCACCGTCCTGACCGGCTACGACCAGACCGACATCTGACCGTGCAGGAGACCCCCATGACGGTGCCATCCGACGACCCCGACCGACCGGGCACCGGCGCGGCGCCGCGGTGGCGGCACCGCCTGCCCCGGTCGCTGCGACAGCACTGGAAGGTCCTGGCAGTATTCGCGGCGTTCGTCCTCGCGACGGCCACCGTATTCGGCACGGCCCGGGTGCGGCCCTATTACACGAGCGACACCGCGCTGATCACTTCGACGATCACCGAGAACGTCACCGGTACGGTCGATCTGTTCGATCCGGAAGTGGACCATGAGATCTCGGTCGACATCGATCCCGCCGAGTACCGGGACCTGCTGGACAGCTACCTCGACAACGGCGAGAAGACCTGGGTGACCGCGACCGTCACCGTCGACGGGACCACCCTCACCGATGTCGCCGTCCGCTTGAAAGGCAATTCGACGCTGCGGAGTCTGCGCACGGGCGATGATCGGACCGGCATGCCGGGTAGCAGTGCAACGACCGGCCCTCGCCAGGCACCTGCCGGCGGAACGGGCGGTGGTCCGCCCGGTATCGTCTCACTCGACGCCGACGATCCGGCGAGCCTGCCACTGCTGCTGAGTTTCGACCGCCACGTCGCGGGCCGGGCCTATCAGGGAATGACCGAACTCTCGCTCCGTCCCGGGTCACCGGTGTTGAACGAAGCGGTGGCGCTGGAATTCACAGCCGAATCCGGGCAGGAGAGTCAACGGTACGGCTATGTGGCCTATTCGGTGAACGACTCGGATACCCGAACCCGGCTCATACTGGAGCATCCGGACGAGCAGTATGCGCAATCCCTGTTCGATGGCAACGGGGTGCTGTACAAGTCCCGGGCCGGTTCGGAACTCCGTTATCGCGGCGACGACCAGACCGCCTACACGACGGACTTCGAACAGATCAACGGTGCCGGGGCGAAGGACCTGCAGCCACTCATCTCGTTCCTCGAATGGCTGGACGGAGCCGACGACGCCACATTCGACGCGGAACTCGCCGACTGGTTCGACACCGAGTCCCTGGCTCGGTATCTCGCCACCCAGAATCTCCTGGTCAACTTCGACGATATGGGTGGCCCCGGCACCAACTACTACCTCTGGTACGACCTGGACACCGGCAGGTTCTCGATCGTGTCCTGGGACCTGAACCTCGCATTGACCAGCACATCGACCGTGGGAGCACGCGATGAACTCGGGCCGACGACGGGCATCGCGCCGGACGGGCAGGCCGCTCCGGGCGGGGGCGATAGGTCCGGGCAGCCCCGGATGGGGAACGAACTGAAGGACCGGTTCCTCGCCTCCGAGGCATTCCGGGAACAGTACGAGGATGCGTACCGCGAGCTGTACCAGGAGTTCTTCGCTACCGGCCGGATGACCGACCTGGTCGCCGAAATCGCCGCCACGGTCCCCGTCACCGACGGCACCGACGCTTCCGCCGTCGCGGACGCGGCAGATCGGCTGGGACGCCTGGTCTCGGAACGCACCGGCGCCCTTGCCGAGGACGAGACGATCACCGGAGACTAGCAATGCTAGTCTGACGATCATGAGCATTCAGTCGAGGCGGGCGCGGGAACGTGCCGAGCGGCATCGGCTGATCGTCGACACCGCCCGGGAACTGGCCGAGAACGAGGGCTGGGATGCGGTCACCGTCCGGAAGCTGGCCGACCGGATCGAGTACAGCCAGCCGGTGCTCTACAGCCACTTC
The DNA here is from genome assembly GCF_056627695.1 of Nocardia sp. KT25-26. Classification (NCBI taxonomy): domain Bacteria; kingdom Bacillati; phylum Actinomycetota; class Actinomycetes; order Mycobacteriales; family Nocardiaceae; genus Nocardia; species Nocardia sp. KT25-26. Next base: position 3,705,464 of record NZ_CM152813.1, read on the forward strand.
GCCGGTAAGAGCGCGATCGTCGGCGCGGTGGCCGAGCAGGGGTGCGCGGAACTCGCCGTCGCGCTCCGCCGGGCCCGGACCGCAGCAGCGGACCGGGACGCGGCGCTCACCGCGGTCACCGCCGCCTACGTGGCATTCGCCGCCGCCGAACCCGCCCTCTACGAAGCCATTTTCGTGCTGGACACCGACCTGGTCTTCGGCCCCGGTGCGCCGGAAGCGCTTCGGGACGCGTTCGCCGAACTCGCGGCCACCTTCGAGCCGTTCGCCGACGGGGCCGATGCGGAAACCTTCGCCGAGACCTGCTGGAGCGCCCTGCACGGCCTGGTCATGCTGGAACGGCGGGGACGGTTGCGTCCGGGGTTCCGCGACGACCGGCTCGACATCTTCTGTCGCAGCGTGCGGCGGTCGTAACCGGAACCGGCATCGGGGTGGTGACGCCGGCCAGCATCCGCACGAACAGGGACGCATGATCGCTGACGGTGACCCCCGCGCTCCACAGTTGCCGCAGCCCCGACTCGTGTCCGCGATGTGACCGGGTACCACACGCATCGGCGGCGACGTAGGTGTCGAAACCCGCAGCGTGCAGGGCCAGCGCCGCAGGTGCCGCGATATCTTCGAGTACCGCCCCGGCGACGAGGATCTTTTCCCGGCCGGTCGCCCGAACGGCCGCGCGGACCCGATCGTCGTACCAGGCATTCACCGTGTTCCGGTCGATGGCGTCGGAATCGGGCAGTGCCGCGACGAGCGACGGAAGCAGGTTGCCGAACGATGAGGCGGATCGCATCGTCGACACCACCGGCACGCCCAGCCGGACCGCCGCCACCGCCGAATCCACAATGTTGCGGCCGAGTTCGCCGTCGGTGATGTCCAAGACGCCGGACAACAAGGCATCCTGCTGATCCACCAGCAGCAGCGCAGAATTCTCTGCGGTCAACGCGGACATGTCGTGCATTCGCTACCTCTCGATCGAATTCGCATGCTCTCGCCCGATGCGGGACTCACGTATCAGGGCGGCTACCGGAACGGCCAGGGCCGCCAGCGAAACCGCCATCAGCAGCCGGTACCCGCCGGCAGCAAACCCCAGCGTGGACCCCATGGTGGCCAGCACGGATCCGCCCCAGACCCGGGCTTCGACGGCACCCTCCCAGCGCATCTGTTCGATCGCGGGCAGACTGCCCGCGATCTGATCGCTCGCGCCGATGTGGGCGAGGTTCCAGCCGAAGCCGAGCAGGAACAGGATCAGGGCGAACGGGAAACCCGCGGTGGTATTCACCAGGCCGGCTCCGACCACCGATCCCGCCGATGTCGCCAGGCCCACCATGCCGAGGACTCGGCCGCCGAACCGGTCACAGAGCAACCCGGCCAGAGGTGCCAGAGCGAACATGCCCAGCGTGTGCGCAGATATCAGTGGGCCGATGGAATCCAACCCGTGCCCGTCTCGATGCATCGACAACGGCGCCGCGGTCATGATGGCGGCCATCACCAGCTGCGCAACCACCAGCGTCGTCAGCGCCGATCGGCACGGTCGCATCCGGGCCGGACCCGGCGGAGGCCAGGGGGCGGCATCGAGATGCACAGCCCTCGCTGCGCCCGCCGCGAGCACGGCGGCCACCGTCGCCGGCAGAAAGACTGCCGTGGCCACCTCGGCACCGGCTGCATGCGCCGCCGCCGACAGCGGCATCAGCAGCAGCGGTCCGCCTACCGCCCCCAGGGTGGCTGCCCATACCACCACTGCCAGCGCCGTTCCGGAGCGCCTGGCACCGAGTTCGGCGGCAGCGTACCTGGACAACTGTGCCGCAGCGTTGCCGACACCGAGCAACACCATCCCCGCCACCAACAGCCACACCGACACGACCGACAACACCAGCAGCACACCACCGGCCACCGCGGTCAGATACCCGGCGGCCAGGCCTGCTCGCCGCCCCCGCCGGACCATCCGGCGCGCCAGCACCGCCGCCCCACCGGCCGTGCCGAGCACACCGGCAGCATTCGGCAGCCCGGCCAATCCCGGCCCCAGCGCATCGGCGGCCACCAGCGTCCCCATCGTGCCGGCCATCACCATGGCCAGGCTCATCGCAGCAGCGCCGATGAACAGCGACATCAACGTACGTCGCTCGGTTCCCGTTGCGCACGTTGCCATTTCGGACATGTGTAGAACACTAGAAGGCGAATTTCGCACACAGAATAGGATTTCGAAGGAGATTCGCGGCATCCGGTTGCCGATCGCGAGGAATTCAGGAGGTTTCGGTTTGCATTCGAACAGAGAGCTGGACGCGGTCGACTGGCAGATCCTCGCGGAGTTGCAGGCCGACGGCAGGCTGTCGTACAACCAACTGGCTCGCCGGGTTCATCTCTCCCCACCCGCAGTGTCCGACCGGGTGCGCCGGCTCGAGGAGTCCGGCGTGATCACCGGCTACGAGGCGCGGGTGGATCCCGCCCATACCGGGCAACCGGTGTCGGCGTTCATACAGCTCCGCTGTTCACTCGGCAGGTGCATGCTGAAAACCGCTACTGCGGAGGATTTCCCGGAGATCGTCGAGGTGAACCGGCTGAGCGGCGCGTTGTGCACGCTGGTCAAAGTCCGGGCCACGTCACTGCAGCATTTCGAGGGATTGATCGAGAGGATCGGCGAACACGGCACAATCGAAACCCACATCGTGCTGTCCACCCCGTACGAGGCCCGACCGGTCCGCCCGATCGATGTCGACCGCCCGATCCACGACCCGACCGGCTGGCCGAACCCATAGATCTTCGCCCCGCGGAACCACTGCCGACGTCCCCGGCCGCGGCACTCCGTCGCGGCCGGCCGACGATCGGAACCTCAGCGCAGAATCCCCGCGGACGCGGACCACCGGGCATAGACCACGAATCCGAGCGTCACCATCAGCACCCCGAGGTCGAACAAGGCCAAGTTCGGTCCGAGCAACTGCCAGCGGTCGCGGTAGCCGAAGGTGAGTACATCCAATACCACCTGCCCCAGGAGCGCACCGACCGCTATCGGTACGACCCACCGAGTGCGCAACAGCAGCAGTAGTGCTGCGAGCAGTCCACCCCAGACACCGATGGTCCAGAAGATCGCCGGAACGATCGGATAGTCGGTGAAGTACCGGATCTGGTCGGCGGTGTAGTTCTGGGACCGGAAGTAGTCTGCGTTCTCGCCGAGCGCCATCACCTGGTCGTAGACGCCGCCGAGGTTCAGCAGCAGAAACAGGATGCCGACCACCCACAGGTGCCAGGGCGTCGCGCGCCGGGTCGCGGACATCGTGTCATTCATCGCCGGCCTCTTCTCGCCCCCGCTCGGCATGCGAATGCCGCAGGATCTGCTGCAGCAACTCGGAGGAGCCCTGCAGATTCCGCATCAGCACCTCGAGCTTCATCAAGGCCAGCCCTTGTTCCGGGTCCCCCAGCACCAGCAGCTTGTCACCGGCCTCGATCCCGTGGTCACGGCGGGCCTGTGCCGGAATCGAGATCTGGCCACGTTCACTGACCGTTACTGCACCGTAAAACCCGCGCCCACCCGGACCGTACGAGGCGGCAGCCTCCTCACCCATCGGACCACCCTCCGTGCTTCCGACTCCATGCTCCACACGATATTACGTGTATTTCATGTCCGGGTCGACCACCGGCCGCGCGGGTGCCATGACCACTGCCATGCGGCCCCGGGGCTACCTTGCCCTACTCGGCGTCTGGGCGGCGGCGGTCGCCTCCCCCGGGCCGGGTGCGGTGTTGGTGCTGCGGCAGTCGGCGCTGGGTCCCGGCGCCCCGGGGTGGCGGCGTCCGGCGGAATCGCGACCGGAAACGCCGCCGTACTCGGGCTCCGGCGCCGAACGCGGTCACACCGCGGTGAGTTCGGCGGCACCGAAGGACACGTCGAATCGGTCACACCAGATGGAGACGCTGGTCAGCTCCGACAGATCCAGGTCCGCGGGGATGTCGTAGTTCTGGTTCCCCTTGTTGCCCTTGAGATTGCCGAGGTTCACGTACGCACCGTCGTCGAAGACGCCCCAGCCGTCCCGGCCGGGCAGGACCGGCGCGTCGGTGAGCCAGACGAACAGGGCCGGACCATCGGAGGTGTCCAGGTCCTCGAGTCGCAGCACTCGCCGGCCGTCACCCAGCTGCAGGATCGACACGGTGCCCGAGGTGTCGTGCTCGTGCGAGATGAACGACCCGGTCGCGAGCGTGACGGGCTCCGGTACCGGAGCCCCGGTCGGCCCCGGTGCGGCCGCGGTCGGTGCCGCCTCGATCACGGTCGTATCGGTGAACAACCGCCACGGCTGGGTGTAGGCGAGGCCGAATCCCGCTGCGATCACCACGATCAGCCCCAGCACCCAGGTCACGGGCGACCGCACGATCCTGCCCACCGTCTCCATACCGCCTCCGATGTCGTCGAACTGTTCGACATCGATTCAACGGCACCGGCAGCCGGTTCGCCGCCGGTCGGCGATCGGCGTCATACATCCGTCACGATTTGCCCGCCGCTCCGGCTACCCCGAATCGCGAATCCCGGATAGCCGGGCCTCGCTCGTACACCAGCAGGTGCGGGGTAGGACGAGATTCAGGGCAGCGGCAGACACGAACTCCCGGTGTTCAGGCCGCTGCCCACCACGTCGACCTCGATATAGGCCGATGACGTGTACCGGCCGGGCCGGAACTGCTGCGCCGTGAGGTTCTGGCGGCCCGGATAGGTCGGCGTCCACTCGAAGGTGGCCGTTCCGTCCCCGCGGTAGACGGCGTGCCCGAGGCGTTCGCCGTTACCCGGTACCTGCCCGCCGCTGATGATGATCGTGATCTCCCCGCCGACGGACGGCGGTTCGTCGACCGTTGCGGTGACCGTGTAGGTGCACCCCGTGCGGAGTCCTTCCGGCCCGACGGCCACCCCGACCCCGGTCACGTCCGCGACCGCGTTCGGCACCGGGAACACCGTGGCAGTTCCGGCAGCCGCGCCGATGATCGCCAATCCGACCCGTTGCACCGCAGTACGCATTCCGCCACCCCTGTTCGTCTCGGCCCGACCCCCCCGAGGGTCTCATATAGGGACGATCGCCGCACCGAATGCGAGCCGTCGACGGCAGCCGCCACCCCGCCTTCCGGCAGCGGACCGCCGGACCGGCCCGCACCTGCCCCTGGCAGCGGCTTCCGAGGCGATCGAGTCATCCCAGCTACGGCGCGGTGCGGCGCCGTAGGGTTCGATCGGCCCACGTCCGGTACTGGTCCGAGGCCACTGGTACCGAGGCTGTCCGCGCGTTCCGGCCTACCTCGATACGACTATTTCACTGCAGCGGAAGGTGGTTCGCTGCGTCGGTCAGTGCGGTCAGGTATTCGTCGCGTTCCGCCCGGGGTACCGCGGATTGCAACGGACCGATGAGGAGTTCGGCGAGGGGTACGCCGGTCTCGTTCAGTACCGGCGCGGACAGATAGCTGATCGGCAACGGGACGTCCTGCGCGAGTTCGTCAGGGCGGTAAGGGTTTCCGCTGATGGTGCCCAGCAGGGCGAGGACCCGCTCGCGCAGCGGCCGGCTGGCCGGGTCGCGATCCAGGTGCTCGACGACATCGGCGAGGACATCGAGGGTGGTGGCGCTGCGGGCGTCGACGCCCCAGACGGCGGCGCCGGCCGTCCGGATATCGGTCAGCAGGGCCCGCATCCGGTCGGCTTCGGCCGGTTCGGCGGCGGCCAGCCAACGTTGCTGGGCGGTGTTCCCGGAGTGGGCGATGAGTGTCGCCGCGGCCGGTGGCACCAGCGGCAACCGGGTCCCCGCGGCGATCCCGGCCGGAATGCGCCCACGGCTGGCGACGACCTCGACGAATCGGATCTGCTCGCCGTCGATCCGCAACAGGGCGACACCGCACCCGACTCGGCGAGCCAGTTGCCGCAACGCGATCTGCAGTGGATCCCCGACGGTGCGCTTGCGGCGCTCCAGCTCGGCGATGTGGTCCAGTGCAGGGCCCAGTTCGTAGGTGAGGTCGGGGCGCCGACGCACCCATTCCCGGGCCTCCAGGGCCGCCAGCACCGTGCCGATGGTGGATCGGCTCGCACCGAGGTCGTCGGCGATCCGGGCGCTCGGCTGCGGGCGGTCCGCGGCGGCGAGCAACTCCACCACGGCCATGACCCGCTGCGTCGGCGGTGATGCCCCGTCGAGACGACCCTTGCCAGACGGCATTGCTGCTCCTACAGTCTTCGAGCCTGATATCCGGATACTACGGTACGAATATCTGTATTGGAGCATCGATGACTGCCGGTACCCTGCTCGACACCGCCGATATCGAAGGTTTCGACTTCGCCTTCGACGACATCCCCGACCTGCATGCGACCCTGGCCGAACTCCGCTCGCGGCGGGGGTACGCGGTCGTCCCGTTCGCCGGAGTCCGTGCGGTGCTGCTGCTGACCGACGAACTGGTCGGCGCGGCGTTCAAGGACGAGCCGACCTTCCCCGCCGCGGCGATCTACTCGATGACCACCGGACCGGTGCTCGGCAAGACATTGCAGTGCATGGCGGGCACCGAGCATCGGGTGGCCCGCGGGGTGGCAACACCGCCCTTTCGCCGGAATCGGGTCGCCGACTATGTCGAGCCGTTGCTCGAACCGCTCGCGCACGAGTTGATCGACCGATTCCGGGGTCGCAGCAGCGCCGATCTGGTGGCCGAGTTCACCACGCAATACCCCGTGCTGGTGATCAGCCGGCTACTCGGGCTGCCGGTCCAGGATGCGGCGACCGTGCACCGATGGGCACACGACCTGTTCTATTTCCCGCTGGACCCCGAGGCCGCGATGCGCGCCTCCCGCGAGTTCACCGACTACGCCGCCCCGATCCTGGCCGCGCGCCGCCGCGAACCCGGCGACGATCTGATCTCGATGCTGGTCACCGAATCGGCGGAAGGTGAATTCCTCGACGACGAACAGGTGCTGTCCTTCCTGCGGCTGCTGTTCCCGGCCGGCGCCGACACGACCATGCTCGCGCTGGGGAACATCCTGTCCGCCTTGCTGACCCATCCGGACCAACTGGCCCTGCTGGAATCCGATATCGCGGAGCACACATCGTGGGCGGTGTGGGAGGGGCTGCGCTGGGAGCCGCCGGTCGGCCTACTGCCGCGGGCCTGTCCGGAGGCGGTGACCTGGCAGGGGATCCCGATTCCGGACCGGACGCCGATGATCTTCTCGATCAATGCCGCGCTCCGCGATCCCGCGGTGTACGAGCGGCCGGACGAATTCGACATCACCCGTCGTGCGATGCCCATGCTCACCTTCGGACGAGGGCCGCACAGTTGCGCGGGCAACTGGCTGGCGATTGCGGAGCTCACCACGGCGTTGCGAGTCCTGCTGCAACGGTTGCCCGGGCTACGGCTGCGCCCCGGAGCAGATGCCGAAGCGCGCATCGTCAGCCAGGTCGGGACGGCGCTGCGCGGCCCGAACGCCCTACCGGTCGAATGGCCGGCCTGACCGCGACGAGCAAACCGACCGCCGCATCGGCTCCACCCGAAGAAAGGTCCCCGATATGCCGACCGTGCCCGCCCCGGAAGATCTGGTCACCGAATTCTGCGCCCGCTGGCGCGACGCGAACACCGACGATCTCGCCCGTTACTTCACCGACGACGCCGTTTATCACAACATGCCGATGTCCCCGGTGACCGGCCGCGCAGCCATCACGGAGTTCCTGCACGGCTTCATCGGAACCTTCGGCGGCATCGAATTCACCATCCACCGGCAGGCCGTCGTCGGCTGCACGGTGTTCAACGAGCGCACCGACACGTTCACCGTCGCCGGCACCCGCATCGAACTGCCCGTCGCCGGGGTCTTCGAGATCGAGAACGGGAAGATCCGCGCCTGGCGCGACTACTTCGATATGGCGGTGATCACGACTGCCCTGCAAGCGGACTGATTCGAGTCACCGCACCGGCGCCGGGCCGAGGCTAGGATCGCTGCGAGAGGAGCTGCCATGGCCGACCCGAAACCGACACTTCCGCCGCGCTGGGTGGTCCGGACCTTCTGGTCGGGCCACCGCACACTGTATCGCCTGTCCGGCGGCCGGATCGGGGTCTCGGCGCCGAAGGATCGGACCCATTGGGGTACCTTGCGGCTCACCACGATCGGCCGGCGCACCGGCCGGGAACGCGGGGTGATGCTCGGCTATTTCGAGGACGGCCCGAATCTGGTCACCCTCGCCATGAACGGCTGGGCCGCCGGAGCACCCGCCTGGTGGCTGAACCTTCAGGCGCATCCGGAGGCCCGCGTGGACCTGAAGGGCGGAACCCGGAGCGTGCGCGGACGTGCCGCCGCCGGATCGGAGCGGGCTCGGCTGTGGCAGCGGTGGCGCGAGATCGAGCAGAACCTCGATGCCTACGCCGGACTCCGCGGGGCGCAGACCCCCGTCGTGGTGCTCGAACCGCACTCCGGATCGCAGTAGCGAACCGTCCCGCACCGAGTGTCGGCCGGGTCCGGACCGCCCCCGGCGGGTGACAATGGCGCGATGGCGAGCTTCGACCCCTCCGAGATGTTCCGGGTGCTCGACCTCAGCGGTGTCTTCGTGAACGCGGTGCTCGGCGGCGTACTGGCCCGGCAGCAGCGCTACGACGCAGTCGGATTCGTCACGCTGGCACTGTGTTCCGGGCTAGGCGGCGGCCTGGTCCGGGACACGCTCCTGCAGGCCGGGCCGCCGGTCGCCCTCACCGACCCGTGGTACCTGGTACTGGCCCTCGCCGGTGCGGTGGTGGCGCTGCTGCTGCACGTCCGGGGCCGGTTCTGGAACACCACCTACCTGGTGATGGATGCCGCCGCGCTCGGCTGCTGGGCGGCCGCCGGAGCCCAGAAGACCCTTGCGGTGGGACTGGGCTGGCTGCCCGCGATCCTGCTCGGCACCATCACCGCGGTCGGCGGCGGCCTGGTCCGGGATCTCGTGCTCCTGCGCACGCCGCGCATCTTCGGCGGCAACACCCTGTATGCGACCAGCGCCATTATCGCCAGCGCGATCCTGGTGGTGTTGTGGAACATGGGGCACCCGGAGCTCGGGGCGATCGTGGCCACCGTCACCGGGACGGCCCTGCGGTTGCTCGCCGAATGGCGCGGCTGGACCCTCCCCCAGCCGCGGGACCGGCCCGGCGCGGCTCCCGCCGATCCCGATCCGCCGCACATATGATCGGCACGGCCCCTTCCGGGAGGCCGCCGGGTCCATCATCCGGCCTGCATACGGAGGCTGCGCTATGACTACCCTGTTGACCGGTGCCACACTGTGGGACGGACTCACCGACGCCCCGGCCGGCGTGCGCGACATTCTTGTCGACGACAATCGGATCACCCGGATCGCCGAACACATTCCGGCGCCCGACGACGCAGGCGTGGTCGATCTGACCGGGCACACGGTGACCCCGGGTTTCATGGATTGCCACACGCACGTCACGCTCAGCCCGGCGCTGCACCCGGCGTTGCTCCGCTCCCCCGCGGCAACCGCACTGACCGCGCTGCCGATTCTGAAAGTGCTGCTGCGCAACGGTTTCACGACTATCCGCGATCTGATGTGCGCCGACCTGGACTACACGACCATCGATCTGCGCAATGCGGTCGCCGCCGGCCTGATTCCCGGCCCCCGGATGCTGGTGGCACCGCACCTGATCTCGGCCCGCGGCGGGCACGGTGACCTCAGCGGCGCGCTCGGCGACCAGTTCCAGGGCCGGCCGCGGCTGCTGGAGCTGTCGGCGGCCGACGGCTGCGATGAGATCCGCACCCGGGTCCGCACCGAAATCCGGGCGGGCGCCGACTGGATCAAGTTCGGGGCGACCGGTGGCTTCTCCAGTCCGTCCGACGACCCCGCCCAGACCACCTACAGCCAGGAAGAGATGGACACCCTGGTCGCCACGGCTCGCGACCTCGGCCGCCCGGCCACCCCGCACTGCTACGGCGACGAGGGCGTGCGCCGTGCTGTCCGGGCCGGGGTGCGCAGCATCGACCACGGCAACATGGCCACCGCCGACACCCTGCAGATGATGGTCGACAAGGGCGTGTACCTGGTACCCACCCAGTTCACCATGCTCGACGACGCCCGCCGGGTCGACGACGACGCCTACTGGGCGAACCAGCCCGGCTTCAAGCGCCGCAAGTACCGCATCCATCGCAAGGCGATCCTCGACGGCGCCGAGCACGTCGCGAACTCCGATGTCCGCATCGCCTTCGGCACCGACGCCGGCATGTTCCCGCATGCGCAGAACTGGAAAGAGTTCCCCACCATGGTCTCCACCGGCATCACCCCGGCGCGGGCCCTGAAGGCCGCCACCAGCGTGGCCGCGGAAATGCTCGAACTCCACGACCTCGGCGTCCTCGCCCCCGGCAAGATCGCCGATATCATCGCCATGCCCGGCGACCCGTTCACCGATATCGAGATCACCGGCAAGGTCGATTTCGTGATGAAGGAAGGCGTCGTCTACCGCCGCCCCTGACCCTCCGCCCGGCCTGCGGCTATTCGCCGTCGGTTCCGGTGCGGGGTGGGGTCGAGTCCAGGTCGCGGAGTTCGGTGTCGGTGAGCAACCGGGAGCGGATCAGGAAACGCACGCCCTCGGGGGCCTCCAGGGAGAATCCGCTGCCGCGGCCGGGGACCACATCCACGGTGAGATGGGTGTGTTTCCAGTACTCGTACTGGTCGGCGCTCATCCAGAACGGGGTGTCGGCGCCCACGGTGTCCAGCAGCACGTCCGCGGCGCCGACCCGGAAGTCGCCGCGCGGATAGCACATCGGGGAGCTGCCGTCGCAGCAGCCGCCGGACTGGTGGAACATGACCGCGCCGTGCCGCCGGATCAGGCCGTCGAGGAGGTCCCGGGCCCGATCGGTGAGCTCGACGCGGTGCACGTCCGCCGCCATCAGAAGAAGCCGAGCTTGTTCGGCGAGTAGCTGACCAGGAGGTTCTTCGTCTGCTGGTAGTGGTCCAGCATCATCGCGTGATTCTCCCGGCCGATGCCGGACTTCTTGTATCCGCCGAACGCGGCATGCGCCGGGTAGGCGTGGTAGCAGTTGGTCCAGACCCGGCCGGCCTTGATCCCGCGACCCAGCCGGTACGCCGCATTCATATCCCGGGTCCAGACTCCCGCCCCGAGCCCGTAGAGGGTGTCGTTGGCGATCTTCAACGCCTCGTCGACGGAATCGAAGGTGGTCACCGATACCACCGGCCCGAAGATCTCCTCCTGGAAGATCCGCATATCGTTGCTGCCCCGGAACACCGTCGGCTGGATGTAATACCCGTCCGGGAAAGCGTCGACCTTGCGCGGCCCGCCGCCGGTGAGCACCTCGGCGCCCTCCTGCCGGCCGATGTCGATATAGGACAGGATCTTCTCGTACTGATCGTTGCTCGCCTGGGCGCCGATCATGGTGTCGTCGTCGAGCGGATCACCGCTGACGATGGCCTCGGTGCGGGCCAGGCAGCGCGCCATGAACTCGTCGTAGATGGACGAGTGGATCAGTGCCCGCGACGGGCAGGTGCACACCTCACCCTGGTTCAGCGCGAACATCACGAAACCCTCGACCGCCTTGTCGAGGAACTCGTCGTCGGCGGCCAGCACATCGGGCATGAAGATGTTGGGGCTCTTACCGCCCAGTTCGAGTGTCACCGGGATGATGTTCTCGCTGGCGTACTGCATGATCAGCCGGCCGGTGGTGGTCTCGCCGGTGAACGCCACCTTGGCCACCCGTGGACTCGCCGCCAGCGGTTTACCGGCTTCGACACCGAAACCGTTGACCACGTTGAGGACGCCCGGCGGCAGCAGATCGGCGATCAGCTCCACCACCTTCAGGATCGAGGCCGGGGTCTGCTCGGCGGGTTTGAGCACCACCGCGTTACCGGCGGCCAGCGCCGGTGCCAGTTTCCAGGTGGCCATCAGGATCGGAAAGTTCCACGGGATGATCTGGCCGACCACACCGAGCGGCTCGTGGAAGTGGTAGGCGATGGTGTCGGCATCGATCTCGCCGATGCCGCCCTCCTGCGCGCGGATCGCGCCCGCGAAGTAGCGGAAGTGATCGACGGCCAGCGGCAGATCGGCAGCCTTGGTCTCCCGGACCGGTTTGCCGTTCTCCCAGGTCTCGGCCACGGCCAGGGCTTCGAGGTGGTCCTCGATCCGATCGGCGATCCGGTTCAGGACGTTCGCCCGCTCGGTGGTGGAGGTGGCGCCCCATCCGTCGGCGGCGCGATGCGCCGCATCCAGGGCGAGGTCGATGTCTGCGGCGGTGGACCGGGCGACCTCGGTGAAGGTGTGCCCGTCGACCGGCGACGGATTCGCGAAGTACCGTCCCTCGACCGGTGCCGTCCAGTCACCGCCGATGAAGTTCTCGTATCGGGCGGCATAGCTGACGATGCTGCCGTCGGCACCCGGTTTCGCGTAGGTCATGACGCTTACTCCTCATCGAGTCTGCAGCCCCCCCGACAGTGATGCGGACCACTATGGCGGCAACCGGTTGGCGGATAGTTGACCCCCACCCGGCCGGGTTCGCAGCTCAGGAGCGCAGCGCCGTGTATCGGCGGGCGGTGGCGACCGCACGGCGCGGATCGTTGGCCGACAGCAATCGGAGTGCGTGTTCGTGGATCTCCAGATCGTCGGGGGCCCGTTCGCCGTACCGCAGGGCATGCTCGGGGTCGTCGGCGGCGAGCACCGCGGCACGGACCGCGACCTCGAGATGCTCGCGCCAGGCGACGATCCCCGGGGTCTCCGAATCGGGCAGCAACGGCCCCCGATACAGCCGGACCGCGGTGCCGGTGTCGCCCGCGGCGAGCGCGGCCAGCAGGTCGACGGCATCGCACGACACCGGGCTGGTCAGCCGGTAGACGCGGTTCGCGATTTCCCCGCCGGTGGCCCGGCGCAGGTGCGAGACATCGGCTTTGAGGGTGCTGGAGGTGGCCGGCCGATCGCCGTAGATGGCGTGGTGCAACCGTTCGGGGGTGAAGCCGTCCGGTTCCAGCGCCAGCAGGGTCAGGATCTCCAGGCGCCGCCGCCGCATCGGCACCGCCCGGCCGTCCCGGATGAGTCCGGCACCGCCCAGACAGGTGAGCCGCACACCCGGCGCGGCGGTAGCGGCGGTGCCGGCCTGTAGCCGCGCTTCCACCGCGATGACCAGCGATTGCACCGTCGACATGGCGAGCGGATGTGAGCGGTCCCAGGTGGACGACAGATCGAGCACGCCCAGCCGGCGGCCGTCGGGTGCATGGATCGGTGCGCAGTAGCAGACCCATCCGTGCAAGGCGGCCAGCAGGTGCTCGGCGGAGAACACACTGCTGGGGCGGCCGGTCTGCAGGGCCAGCGACAGTGCGTTGGTACCCATATGCCGTTCGTCCCAGCGACCGCCGGGCGCGAAGTTGAGTTGCTCGGCGCGGCGCCGCATCACAGCGCCACCGGAGGACCACAGGATGGTGCCGGTGTCGTCGGTGACCGCGGCGGCGAATCCCGCATCGTCGGCGACGCTGTGCAATTGGTCGGCGAGTTGTGTCACCGGTTCGCGCAACGGCGATTCGGCCCACCGGGAACCGAGATCGGCGGCATCGACGGCGGGCGCAACGGCACGCTCGAGGTCCACGGAACCGACGGATCGCCGCCAGGAGTCGGCCACTTCACTACGCAGCCCGGATTCGGTGTCGCCGGGCGGTGCGGTGCCCGCTCCGTCCTGGATCCACCGGCTCCATTCCTTCTCCAGGGTGGCTCGTTGCAGTGCAAGGGTGCTGCGGGACGCCATCTACGCGATCTTTCTGGTCACGTTTTCTCGGTCTGTCCATGATGCCGCACCGACCGGCCGATCGGTGCGGCATCCGTGCCTCGGGTTCGGCGCCGCGGCGCGTCACCGCGAGACGGCGACCTCCCGTTGCTCGTCACCGGCGGTCACGGGTAGCTCGGCATCGAGCAGGTGCGATGCCGAATCGTCGGCTAGGACGCCGGTCATCGGACCGCGACCGCGGTCGCCGGCCAGGAATTCCAGGACACCGACGGCGGCCGAGGCCACCATCCGGCGCCGATTCGAACGGGTGAGCTGCATGTCATTGCTCCTGTGCCGCACCGGAGCCGGTGCGTCGATCGTGCCGTTCACTGAACATGCCAGGGACCCTAGCGGTCCGGACCGACATTGCCCACCGTCGCGGGCACGAAAGAACCGCATCCCGGACTGTGATCCACCTCGCGGCCGACGCACGAAACCAGAACATACTGCAGGCGTGGTGCCATGGCGCGGTACTGCGCCGTTCGATGCGGGCCGGTACTCGGCTTCGGCATGATGGTCGTGTGATGACGCCCGGTGGCAGGCCGGACGGATCAGCCGGACAGCACGACGGCGGTACCCGAGGGACCGTCGCGGGGACATCGGAGAGAGGCACACGGACAGTGGTCGTCGCGGTCATCGTCGGAATACTGGTACTGGCCGCGTTCACGGCGCTGCACCGATACCTCTGGCGGCGCCTGGTCCGCGATACGACACGGCCGCGGTCACTCGCCCGGCGCACCGGGACGGCCCTCGTCATCGCCGGTCCCCTGCTCCTGGTCGGCGCCTTCACGGTGGAGAACCTCGGTGTCCCCTTTCCGGTGGTGCAGGCGATCTCGTGGCCCGGATACCTGTGGGGAGCCCTGTTCGTCTATCTGATCCTGGCACTGCTGGTCGGCGAACTGATCCGGCTGCTGCTGCTCGCCCGGCTCGCGCCGGACCACCGCCACACCGGGCGGGACGGACCGGTCGCACCGACAGCAGAGCTGCGCGCCGACCCACCGCCGGGGACATCCTCCGACGTTGTCGAAAACGCCGGAACCGACAAGCCGTCCCCGGTTTCCGACAAGGACCATCGGTCACCCGACGAACCGGCCGCGGCCGATATCGCTGCGCCCCAACCGTCCCGACGGGTATTCGTCTCCCGGATGATCGCGGGGGCGGCCGCCGTCGCGGCGGCCTCGACCGTCGGGTACGGCACACACAGCGTGCTGTCCGGACCGCAGGTGAAACGGCTGACGGTGCCGCTGGCCTCGCTCCCCCGCTCGGCGCACCGATTCCGGATCACGGTGGTCAGCGATATCCACCTGGGGCCGATCCTGGGCCGTGGCTTCGCCGAACGCGTCGTCGCCACCATCAACGACACCGATCCGGATCTGATCGCGGTCGTCGGTGATCTGGTTGACGGCAGCGTCGAACATCTGCGCTCGGCAGTGGAACCGTTGAAATGGCTGCGGTCCCGGCACGGCACCTATTTCGTCACCGGCAACCACGAATACATCTCCGGTGCCGAACAGTGGGTGGAACATGTCCAGGATCTGGGTATGCACCTGCTGTCGAACACGCATACCGAGCTACCCGGATTCGACCTGGCCGGTGTCGACGACGTCGCGGGCGAGCGGGTCGGGCAGGGCCCCGATGTGGCCGCCGCCCTCGGCGGCCGGGACCCGGCCCGCACCTCGGTCCTGCTGGCGCATCAGCCCGTCGTCATCGACGACGCCGTCCGGCACGGCGTAGACCTGCAACTGTCCGGACACACCCACGGCGGGCAGCTGTGGCCGATGAACTACCTCGCCGGGCTGGCGAATCCGACGCTCGACGGGCTGGAACGCTACGGCGACACCCAGCTCTACGTCACCCGCGGCGCGGGCGCCTGGGGGCCGCCGGTGCGGGTCGGGGCACCCTCGGACATCACTGTCGTGGAGCTCGCCTCGAAGCAGGCGTGACCGACAGTCGTTGTGCAGCGGAACAGCACGCCGGGGTGGCCGCGCGCCGCGGTTCGGGCCGGCGCGGGCGCGATCGCCGTTCCACCGCACGGCGGACAGCGCAACGCCCACGCCCGGTGGTCCGCGTCACGAGCGAGGGTATACCGGGTTCGAACGACCCTGCCCCAGCCGATCGAAGTGTCACCCGTGCGCCGGCGCCTTCCCGGTTTCCCTCGGGCGGTACTTGCCCAGTTCCTGCCGGGCGATCGAACGCTTGTGCACCTCATCGGGGCCGTCGGCCAGGCGCAGCGTGCGCAGATGCGCCCAGGCCGTCGCGAGCGGGAAGTCGTCGGTGACCCCGGCGCCGCCGTGCACCTGGATGGCGCGATCGATGATCTGCAACGCCATCTGCGGCGCGGCGACCTTGATGGCCGCGATCTCGGTGCGGGCCGCCTTGTTGCCCACCGTATCCATCAGGTGAGCCGCTTTCAGCGTGAGCAGCCGGACCATTTCGATATCGACCCGCGCCTCGGCGATCCAGTCCTGGATGTTCGCGTTCGCGGCGATCGGCTTGCCGAAGGTGACCCGGGACAGCGCCCGGCGGCACATCAGTTCCAGGGCCCGTTCCGCCATCCCGACGGTACGCATGCAATGGTGGATCCGGCCCGGTCCGAGCCGGGCCTGGCTGATGGCGAAGCCCTCCCCTTCTCCCTTCAGCACATCCTTCGCCGGCACCCGGACATCGGCGAAGTCGATCTCGGCATGACCGTCACGGTCCTGATACCCGAACACCGGCAGTCCGCGCACCATCGTGATGCCGGGGGCGTCGATAGGCACGACCATCATCGACTGTTGCCGATGCGTCGCGGCGGCCGGATCGGTCTTGCCCATCACGATCAGCACCCGGCAGTTCTCGTGCAGCGCGTTGGTCGCGAACCATTTGCGGCCGTTCAGGATGTAGTCATCACCGTCGCGCACCATCGACATCTCCACGTTGGTGGCATCGGAGCTGGCCACCGCGGGTTCGGTCATCGCGAACGCCGAGCGGATCGTGCCGTCCAGCAACGGTTTCAGATACTTCTCCTGGTGTTCGGCACTGCCGAACAGGGTCAGGACCTCCATGTTCCCGGTGTCGGGCGCACTGCAGTTGAACACCTCGGCGGCGAACTCGACCCGCCCCATGATCTCGGCCAGCGGCGCGTACTCGAGATTGGTCAGCCCCGGTCCCCATTCCGGATGCGGGTGGAAGAGATTCCACAGTCCGCGCGTGCGCGCCTCGGCCTTCAGTTCCTCCAGGATCGGCGGATGGAAGTGCGGATCGCCCGAGGCGCGCATCTGCTCGGCGTACACCGGCTCGGCGGGATAGATGTGCGAGTCCATGAACGTAAGCAGCTCGATGCGATACTGCTCGGCGCGTTCGGACATCTCGAACATCGACATGGATTTCTCCTGCGGATCGGATCGTGGTCGAACGATCAGTTGTCCCGGCCCAGCAGGCCGGCCTGATAACGGCGCATGCCGGCGAGCCAGCGGTCGTAGTCGGCGCCCTTGTACCGGTACATGTCCAGCACCTGGGCGTGCGGGAGGATCAGGAACCGTTCCTCGGCCATGGCGGCCAGCACGTCGTCGGCGACCTCGTCCGGGGTCAGCACCGCCCCGGCTTCGGTGACGGCGCGGGTGGCCGCGGCGCCCAGCGGATCGCCGGAGTCGCGCCCTTCGTAGAGCAGGTCCGTGTCCACGCCCATCGGGCACAGGCAGCTCACCCGGACACCCCGGTCGCCATAGGTGACGTTCAGCCATTCCGCGAAACCGACCGCGGCGTGTTTGGTCACCGAGTAGGCGGCGGAACCGATCTGGGTGAGCAGACCCGCCGCCGAGGCCGTGGCCACGAAATAGCCCTGGCCGCGCGCCAGCCATCCCGGTACGAGCAGCCGGGCGGCCCGGATATGGGCGCGCAGATTGACGTCGAGGGCCCGGTCCCAGTCGTCCTCGGTGATGTCCAGTCCCGGCGAACCCGCGATGCCGGCATTCGCGAAGTACAGGTCCACCGGACCGAATTCGTTCTCCGCGCGGTCCAGCACCCCGGTGATGGCGGCGGCATCCGAGACGTCGGCGCCCACCCCGACCGCGGCGCCCGGGTGCCGGTCACCGATCCGGGCGGCCACCGCCTCGGCGGCCGCCGCATCGAGATCGGCCACCAGCACCCGGGCACCCGCATCGACCAGTTTCGCGGCCAGTGCCGCACCGATGCCGTTACCACCGCCGGTGACCACCGCCACCTTGCCTTCGACCTGCACATCCACTCCTCGTTGGCGGTTCACCCAGCTGCGTGAGACACTTAGGGAGTGTGTCTCACCGGAGCGGGGCTGTCAACGGGGCACCACCGACGGATCGCGCCTGCCCAGCCGGAAGTGAGGAGTCAGCGAGTGGGTGAATCTACGGAACGCCGCCGAGCAATCGATGCGGCGACACAGCTGTACCTGTCAGGCCGGGCGCTGGACATGTCGTCACTGGCCGCCGACCTCGGCATCGGCCGGGCAACGCTGTACCGCCACGTCGGCAACCGCGACGACCTCCTCGCCACCGTCCTCGCGGAAGCAACCGAACGCACCTGCCGAAGGGCGATATCGGCCGCCGCCGGCACCGGCGCCGACCTGGTCCTGGACACAATCGAGCGAATGATGCGCGGCGTCGACGGTTCCGAGCCGCTGCGGGCACTCACCCGGCGCGAACCCACCGTGTTCATCCGGCTCGCCCTCATGCCGGGCGCCATCGCCTCGATCTCCACCGACATGCTGGCCCGGCTGCTCACCGAACAGGCCGAGGCCGGACACCTGGAACTCGCCCTCCCGGCCCCCGTCCTCGCCGCAGCGATCGTGCGCATCAGCGACGTCCACCTGTACGCCCCGCTGCTCGGCGGCGATCACGCCGAGATCGACACCGCCCTCGATCTCGTCGCGCTGCTGCTCGGGCAGCCGCGGGCGCACCCGGCGGCCGAGCCCGACCCGGGTGGTTGACGGTCCGCCATCTGCGGGCCCGGTTCAAGCGAGTCCCAGACCCGTATCGGTCGGCTCGATCGGCTTCACCGGCGGTACGACCGACTCCGCCCCGGCAGCGACGGGCAGCGCGGTGTCGACGGCGAGGCCCTTCTCCGCGGCGGCGGTCCGGATCGCATCCACGACCAGGAGCAGGGCGGCACGCCGGGCCGTGTTGGTGCGATAGGCCAGCGACACGGTGCGGGTGAGGACATCGCCGAGCGCAACGATGTCCACGCCGGTCGGCCGTAAGGCGAGACCCAGATCCGACACGAGCGTCACGCCCAGGCCCGAAGCGACCATGGCCATGGCGGTCGCCTGCTCCTCCACTTCGTGATCGATTCGCGGGGCCAGTCCGGCCGATTGGAACGCCAGCCGAGCCGAGTGCCCGAAGTGGGAGCGCGCGGGCGCGAGGATCCACGGGTGGTCGGCGAGTTCGGTCAGGGTGACCGTGGCGGAGGGGACCGCTCCGGACGGAACGGCCGCGTAGATCCGCTCGACCGCGATGACTGCGCGGGTCAGGCTGTGGTCCCAGGTCATCGGATAGTTGGAGTAGTCGATGACGAAGGACAGGTCGAGAGTGCCGTCACGGACCGCCGCTGCGGTCGCTTCCGGGGCGAGCTCCTTGGTCCGGACCAGGATGCCGGGGTGGGTGCGCGCCAGTGCGGTCAGCGCGCCGGGGAGCAGGCCGGACGCGACCGAGGCCCACACACCGGCGGTGAGCTTCGCCGTGACGGCTTCGCCCGCTTCCTCCAGCGCCTGTGTGGCACGTTCGACCGAAGCGAGGATTTCCTCGGCGTGCTCGGCGAGCAGAACTCCCAGGTCGGTGAGCTGCACTCGTCGTCCCCGGCGTTCGAAGAGCCGGGTGCCGACATCCCGCTCCAGCTGCGCGAGCTGCTGGGACACCGCCGACGTGGTGTAGTGCAGAGCCGTCGCCGCCGCGGTGATCGTCCCACGCCGATGGAGCTCGCGCAGCATCCGGAGCCGGGTCAACGACAGATCCATATCCCCGAGCCTAGACGTTGCCGAAGCAACTCCCGATCGTTGTGCAGCAGCCGCGGCCGGATGGTTGTGCAGGAACCGTGAACACTGCCGTGAACGAACCGTAAATGGACGCAGCCAGGGGTTTCACCGCAGTCTGGTGGTACCGGACGCGAGCCACCGGCCGGGGGTCGACGAGGACCGGGTGAGAGAACACGCGACCCGCAGTTCCTCTCGATCACAGTGGCCCACGTGAGAACGATGAGGAGGTAGTCGCCGTGACGACGATGCAGAACCCGGCCGGGGGAACCCCGCAGGTGACCGGGCAGACCGTTCCGGCCGTCCCCGTGGCTGCGCCTGTTGCCCCGGCGGTGCGGCGCAACGAGCCGTATCTGCGTCTGCACTGGACGGACTCGGTGACCGGTGCGGTCGGCTACCTGGTGGTGCACACCCTCCGCGGCGGCCTGGCCACCGGCGGCACCCGCATGCGGCCCGGGTGCACCTTGACCGAGGTCGAGGACCTGGCCCGCGGCATGGCCAACAAGACCGCCACGTTCGATCTGCCGATCGGCGGTGCGAAAGGCGGCATCGATTTCGATCCCAAGGATCCGCGTGCCCTCGGCGTGCTGGAGCGCTTCTGTGAGGCCATGCGCCCCTGGATCGACTCGCACTGGGTGACCGCCGAGGACCTCGGTGTCCCGCAGCACCTGATCGATGAGGTGTTCGCCCGGCTCGGGCTGGGGCAGAGCTACCACGCGGCGATCAGCCGGGCCGACGACCCGGAGGCCGCCCTGATCCGGGTGCGCAACGGCCTGACCGCCGCAGTCGACGGCGGGTTCCTGCTGGGCGACGTGATCGGCGGCTACGGTGTCGCGCATGCCTGCCTGGCTGCCGCGGTGTCGTGGGGCCGGGCGCCGGCGGAGACCACCGTCGCCATCCAGGGCGTCGGCACCATGGGCGGCGCAGCAGCTTTCTACCTGCACGAGGCCGGGATGAAGGTCACCACCGTGGCCGATGCCGCCGGCACCCTGCACAGCCCCGACGGACTGGACATCCCGGCACTGCTGGACCTCCGCGACGGATTCGGGGAGATCGACCGGTCCCGGCTGCCCGCCGGAGTCCAGCAGCTGCCGCGCAACACCGTCCTCGGCGCCGACGTCGATATCCTTGTCCCGGCGGCCATCTCGTACGCGATCACGCCGGACAACTCGTTCGACGTCCGGGCACGTGTCGTGGTCGAGGCTGCCAACGCCGCCACGACTCCGGAGGCGGAAGCCATGCTGGCGGCCCGGGGAATCGCCGTCCTGCCGGACTTCGTGGCCAACGCCGGCGCGGTCGCCTGGGCATGGTGGCTGCTGCTCGGGGAGGTCGACGACAACCCGCAGAACTCCTTCGACCGGCTCCGCAGCGTCATGCACGACAAGGTGGCCCGGCTGCTGGCCGCATGGACCGATCTCGGGGCCACTCCGCGGGAAACCGGCCACCGCTGGGCCGACGTCCCGCCACCGGTCGCGGGACCGGTCCTCATCCCCTGAACAAGAAGTTCGTCCAAAGCCGCTGAGCTCGTCCGACCCGCGATGGTGCCGGGCGGAGACGATATCGACGAGGAACACCTTGCATCGAGATGTGCGGCACAGCACCGCCGGCGACGCACAACCGCGCACCTCGATGCAGGGTTACCCCGGGAACTCCCCTGGCCAGGACGGCACCGATACCCTGCCTGCAACCGGCAGGTCAGCGCAGCCGGGCGGTCACCAGGTCGGCCAGGGCGGTGGCGCCGGCCGCATTCGGGTGGTACGGGACGAGCTCGATTCCGGCTACCGAGGTGACGCCGGTCAGCCAGGGGTGCGGGGAACACGGGGAATGGCCGGCGGCCGCGGCGGCGGTGTCGACGAGCAGGGCCCCGGTGTCGGCTGCGGCGGCGCCCGTGGCCTGCGCCATCTGTTCGTAGATGCGGGCCGACGCCGCGGCGGTCCCGGGGTCGACGGGCGCCGCCGCGCAGGTGGTGGCCGCCGGGTCCAGCACCGGAAGGTGCTGGACGAGCACGATTTCGGCGCGTGGTGCCCGAGCTCGGACCTCGGTCACGGTGTCGGCCAGAGCGTTGCGCAGCGCCGCGTAGGCCGCCGGATTCGGCGTGGCGGCGGCCGGAGCGCAGAGCACACCGGCGATATCGTCGCGGAACGGCAGCTCGGCCGGCAACTGTCGCACCGGGCAGCTGCCGCGCAGCAGATGCGGAAGGTAGCCGAGGTCGTTGCTGCCGACTGTGATGGTGACCAGCGCCGTATCGGCGGTGACGGCGTCGATCTGGGGCGGTACCGGCCTCCCGCCGAGCGGTGGGACCTGCCGGTTGCGCAGCACATCGGCGGTCCTGGCGCCGGCACACGTAGCATCCACCAGGTGCAGGCCGAGTC
The DNA here is from genome assembly GCF_056627695.1 of Nocardia sp. KT25-26. NCBI lineage: Bacteria > Bacillati > Actinomycetota > Actinomycetes > Mycobacteriales > Nocardiaceae > Nocardia > Nocardia sp. KT25-26. The sequence continues at coordinate 3,727,524 of NZ_CM152813.1, forward strand.
GCTGCGCCACCTGCCGCGGGTAGCTGCGTTCCGAGCGGCCGCAGGCCAGGTCCGTGACCGGAAGGATCCCGGTACCGGCCGCGGTGGAACTGCCCAGCGCGACATAGCGGCTGCCCGGCGAAATCCCCGGCGCAGCGTGCGCTGCGACCGCCGGTCCGGCGATCAGCGCCACCGATGACAGTAGAGCGAGCACATTCCGCCAGGCCATGACGTCCCCTCTCGCGCCGTGCAGTCCACCGGCGCCGGAAAATTCGGATGCAGCACCGAGCAGACGGACCGTAGCATCACGCCCATGACCTTGCGGGCGATTCCGGCCTCGATGGATCCGGCGGTGGTCGGCACCATCGATGCCGATCTCGACCGGATCGAACGCGAGCGCGACGTGACGGTGCTGCTGGCCGTCGAAAGCGGGAGCCGGGCCTGGGGATTCCCCTCCCCCGATTCCGATTACGACTGCCGGTTCGTGTACGTGGCACGGCCGGAAATCTATTTGTCGCCGTGGTCGACGCGCGATGTCATCGAAACGCCGCTCACCGAGGTTTTCGACGTCAACGGCTGGGACCTCGCCAAGGCGTTGCGCCTGCTCGTGAAGGGCAACGCGGTGATCGTGGAGTGGCTGATGTCGCCGATCGTGTACCGCGGCGAACCCGAATTCCGGCGGCGGTTCCGGGAACTCGCCACGGAGATCGCCGACCGCGACCGGATCGCACGCCACTACCGGCATCTGGGCGAACGGCAGTGGCGGCGGCTGGGCGAGGGCGAGGTGTCGCTGAAGAAGCTGTTCTATTCGTTGCGGCCGGCCATGGCATTGCGCTGGCTGCACGAACATCCGCGCGCGGCGGTGCCGCCGATGCATCTGCCCACGCTCATGGAGCAGTGCGAACTGACACCGGAGTTGCGCAGCGCGGTCGCCGAACTCACCGACCGGAAGTCGGCCACTCGCGAAATGGGCGCCGGCCCGGTGCCGTCGTCGGTGGCCGAATTCGTCGTCGCCGAGTTCGAACGGGCAACGACCCGGCACCCGGAACGACCCGGCGATCCGGAACGGGCCCGGACAGCAGCGGACCGCTTCTTTCGTGAGTGCGGTCTCGCCGCCCAACCCGCGATCCGATCTTCGGGCGCCGCATGCCCCCGACAGTAGCGTCCGGCTCCGGATGTGCGTCGCTTCCGCGAACGGCACACCACGGTCCGGGGCCCGCCGGGTCGGATGAACGGCTACGGTCGTAGGCCGATTCAGTCCTCGGGATCACCGGTGTGACCGGCGAGCAGCCGGGCGAAGGGCGTCACCGAATCGATCGTCGTCCCGGAAGTGCGCTGCCGGACAGAGGTATCGGACAGGAAACCGGGGACGGCCACCGGTTCGGCAACGACCAGTGCCGCTAACTCGGCGGCTGCTCGCCGGACCCGCTCGCCCAGTTCGGTCGAGGCGAAATCTTCGGTGGCGGCAAAGACCCCGGTCGGCACCACGACGGCCCGGAAGTAGCCGAACAGCGGGCGCATTGCGTGCTCGAGCATCAGCGAGTGACGCGCGGTACCCGCGGTGGCCCCGATGAGCACCGGCATTCCGTTCAGTGCCTCGGGATCGAGCACGTCGACGAACATCTTGAACAGTCCACTGTAGCTCGCGGCGAAAACCGGCGTGACCGCGATCAACCCGTCGGCGGCCGAGATCTTGTCCCGCGCGGCGGAGACCGCTGGAGTCGGTATCCCACCCGCGGCCGTCGTAGTGGCGAGTTCGGCCACCAGCTCACGCAACTCGATCACGTCGAACTCCACCTGCTCGCCACGGGCGCCGACCGCCGCCGACGTGGCGGCGGCGAGCTGATCGGCGAGCAGCCGCGTCGAAGACGGCTGCGAAAGTCCAGCACTGAGGACAACGACGGTACGGGGCATCGGTCAGCCTTTCGTGGTTTCGATGAGCCGGGCACGGGCCGGTTCGACCAGGTGGTGGGGCGCTTCCGGACCGGCAGCCACCAGGGTGGGGTGGGTCGGCGGATCGCTGGGCACGTGCGCCGGCCGACGCGATTCGAACTCCTTGCGCAGCACCGGAACGACCTCGCGGCCGAGGATCTCGATCTGGTCGAGAACCGCCGCCAACGGCAGCCCGGCATGGTCAATCAGGAAAAGCTGACGCTGGTAGTCACCGGCATAGTCGGCGAACCCGAGGGTCCGGTCGATCACCATCTCGGGGGTGCCCACCGTGAGCGGCGTCATCTCGGTGAACTCCTCGAGCGACGGACCGTGCCCGTAGACCGGCGCGTTGTCGAAGTACGGGCGGAACACCCGCTTCGCTTCGGCCTCGGTTTCGGCCAGGAACACCTGCCCGCCCAGGCCGACGATCGCCTGCTCGGCGCCGCCGTGACCGTAGTGTTCGAACCGCTGCCGGTACAGCTTCACCATCCGGGAGGTGTGCTGCCGGTCCCAGAAGATGTTGTTGTGGAAGAAGCCGTCGCCGTAATAGGCGGCCTGCTCGGCGATCTCCGGCGACCGGATCGAGCCGTGCCACACGAACGGCGGGGTGCCGTCCAGCGGTGCCGGGGTCGAAGTGAAGCCGTGCAGCGGGGTACGGAACCTGCCGTCCCATTCGACCGACCGCTCGCGCCACAACCGGCGCACCAGGTGGTAGTTCTCCACCGCAAGGGCCAGTCCGTCGCGGATGTCCTTGCCGAACCACGGGTACACCGGGCCGGTGTTGCCGCGGCCGAACATCAGGTCGGCGCGGCCGTCGGCCAGATGCTGGAGCATGGCGAAGTCCTCGGCGATCTTCACCGGGTCATTGGTGGTGATCAGGGTGGTCGCCGTGGACAGGATCAGCCGCTCGGTGCGAGCGGCCAGGTAGCCGAGCATGGTGGTCGGCGACGACGGAACGAACGGCGGATTGTGATGCTCGCCGGTCGCGAAGACGTCCAGGCCGACCTCCTCGGCCTTGGCTCCGATGGCGACCATGGCCTTGATCCGCTCGGCCTCGGTCGGGGTACGCCCGGTGGTCGGATCGGTGGTCACATCACCGACGCTGAAAATTCCGAACTGCACTGCAACCTCCTCGACCCAGCTAAAACGGACCGTAGTCCGATTATTTCGTTCCAGTCAACGCAGAGCGGCCACGATTTGTTCCACGCCCTGCAGACCCCCGGTCGGTCCCTTAAAATCGCCACAGACTATTCGCCGATCCGACAACGTGTTCGGCTGTGAACCCCCGGAGCATTCGATGTTTTCTCGATGGATCACCACCGCATGCGCGGCGGCCCTGACGACCGGCATCATCCCGTTCGGCGTCGCCACCACCGCCCACGCCGACCCGAACGACTGCCCCGACCTACAGGTCGTAGCGGTCCCCGGCACCTGGGAGACCTCCGAATCCGAACCCGGTCGCGGGATGCTCGCCGCCGTCGCCGACAACCTCCCGGGTGATACCCGCACCGATTACGTGTCCTATCCGGCCACCGCATTCCCCTGGGAGGGCGAAGTCTACGGCCGCTCCAAGCAGGAGGCCCTGGACAATGCCCGTGGCCTGCTCGAATCGGTCGCCCGTGCCTGCCCCGGCACCGAATTCGCACTGCTCGGTTACAGCCAGGGCGCCGATGCCGCCGGCGACCTCGCCGCCGAGATCGGCACCGGGCTCGCCGCGGTATCCCCCGACCGGGTGGTCCTGGTCGGCCTGATCGCCGACCCTCGCCGATCCCCGGCCGACAACCTGATCGGGCCACCCGTCCCAGGCGCCGGCGCCTCCGGCCCCCGCCCGACCGGATTCGGCTGGCTGACCCCGGCCACGTTCACCTTCTGCGTCGAGGGCGACCTGTACTGCGCCATGCCGCACGGCGATTTCGCCGGCCGTTTCGCCGGGTTCTTCACCCAGCTGTCCAATCCCGATCCGGCCCGGTTCGACTCCTATCAGCGGCAGGCTTCGGAGCTGGTCGCCGACGCGCTGGCCGCCGGTGGCCTGGGCCTGCTGTCGAATCAGCTCAACCGCGAGGCCTACGAGGAACGCAAGCAGCAGATCGACGAGTTCCTGGAGTCGGGTGTGCACACCAGCTACCCGCATTACGTGATCGACTCGGGCGGTGCAACACCACTGACCTGGCTGCGTCAGCGGCTCGTCGAAGCGGCCCTGGCATAGTCGCCCGGCCGGACGTCACACGCTGCGGTCGCAGGTGAGTGCGGCTTCCACGGCGATCGGATCGCCGTCGGCCTCGATCCGGACCCGGTCCCGGCCGAAGGCATGCAGGAGCAGTTCGGCCGGGGTGCCGCTGAGCACGACCTGCTGGTCGCCACCGGGAATCGAGATCCGGTCGCCCGCCGGGTTCACCAGGTCGACCGCGACCGGGCAGTTCCGGTAGGACATCCGCGCGATCCGACCCAGCAGCTTCCACAACCGGGCCTGGTCGGAGTCGGACAGGTCCCGCGGTTCCCATTCCGGCGCCGCACGCCGGACATCCTCGTGGTGGACGAACATCTCGGACAGATTGGCCACGGCATCCACCGGCCGCAGCGGCGACCACCACGGCGGGCCGGTGCGCACCTGCTCGACCAGCTCCGAGAAGGGCCGCTCCGCGGTGGCCTGCTGCACCCGATCCAGCCGGGCGGCGAATCGGCGGATCAGGATGCCCGGTGCCGCGTCGGGCCGGCGTTCCCGCACGACGAGATGTGCGGCCAGATCCCGCACCGTCCAGTCACCGCACAGGGTGGGTGCCGCCGGACCGGCCGCGATCATCGTCTCGGCCAGTTCCCGGCGTTCCCGTCGAGCCATACTCATCGTCCGACCCTAACACCGGCCGGACGTGCACGAACGGGCCGAAGAACTCGACACCGCCGGAATCCAGCTCTTCCACGAATCCATGCCCTTCACGGCGCGACTCGGCATCGAAGTCGTCGAACACGGACCCGACCTGGTGTGCAGCCGGCTGCCCTGGGACGAATCGCTGTGCACGGTGCGCGGGGCCCTGAACGGTGGCGCCCTCATCGCGCTTGCGGACTCCACCGGCGCAGTCTGCGCCCACCTCAACCTTCCCCCGGGTACCCGGGCTACGACGACCGTCGAATCGAAAACGAACTTCCTGCGCGCAGTCCGCTCCGGATACGCAGCCGCCACCGCCCGCCCCCTGCACACCGGCCGTTCGCTCATCGTCGTCGAAACCGAGATCCACGACGCTGCAGGCGAACTGGTGGCGAAGGTGACACAGACACAGGCCGTCCGGTGAGGACCGTGCCTACACTTGCGACACCATGACCGGTGCCAGACCACTCCTCTACCTGGACGTCGACGGACCACTGATCCCGTTCGGCGCGCATTCGCAGAACCGCCCCCCGGCACCCGGGTTCTCCGCCGCGACGAATCCTCTCGTGCACCGGCTCGATCCCGAGATCGGTCGGCGGCTCGCCTCGTTACCCGTCGAGCCGGTGTGGGCGACCACCTGGGAGTACGACGCCGAGGCGATGATCGGCCCGCTGCTCGGCCTGCCGAAGATGAACGTCGTCGAGTGGCCCGAGGTTCCGGACGATCACATCGACCGATGGTTCGGACTGCACTGGAAGACCCGCCCGCTGCTGGACCACGCCGCCGGGCGGGCGTTCATCTGGATCGACGACGAAATCGGCACCGGGGACCGGGAGTGGGTGACGCGCCGGCACCGTGGCCGCGCGCTACTGCTCCGGGTGGACCCCCGGATCGGATTGCAGCCGAGTGATTTCGGAGTTCTTCACACGTGGATCACCGAGAATGGTTCGGCCTGACACGCTTCACTGCCTCCGGGCAGGATCGGCCCGCGGGGTGCGTCCGGCTGCCACTCGTGGGAGGCCGGTCGTGCCGCGCCGATGAGTGCACCGGCGCGGCACGCCGAAATCAGGCGGAGGGGTGTTTGCCGCCGCTCATCGCCTCGACGGCGAACAGCAGTGCCACGGCGGCGATCACGGCGATCACGAAGCCCCAGAAATTCAGTTCGGTGATCGAGCCGACGCCGATCAGGCTGGCGATGACGCCCGCGATCAGCGCGGCGCCCATACCGACCAACAGGGTCATACCCATGCTGATGTTCTCTTTGCCGGGCTTGAGCAGCCGGGCCAGGACTCCGATGACCGCGCCGATGATCAGGAAACCACAGATCTGGACGATGGCATTGAACATGGGTCGAACCTCCACGTAGTACCGAGGCGGTGTGCCGCGGATTCCCCTTCGATGATTTCGTCCGGAACGCTCCGGGACCAGGGGTCGAAGCACCTGCGATGCCCAACCGTGTCCCGCCCGTCATCGCATCGGTGCGAGAGCCTGCTGCCGGGGTCACGATTCGGACGACGCACAGCTGCCAAGGGACAACTCCGCCGGACCCGCATCAGGGCAGCGGAACCGTCCAGCGCAGCGTCGTACCACCGGTTTCGCCGGGCCCGACCGTGCAGCTGCCGCCGTACCGTTCGGCCCGGTCGACAAGGTTCGCCAGGCCACTGCGCCGATCCGGGTGCTCGGGAATGCCGATGCCGTCATCGGCCACCTCGACGGTGATCATGTCGCCGACCGTTACGGTCACGGCCAGTGCGGCGCCCTTGGCATGCCGGACGGCGTTGCTGGTCGCCTCCCGCAGCACCGCCTGCAGATCATCCGACAGGGGCGGGGCCAGGATGCTGAGCGGGCCGGCGAGCCGGATCGAGGTCCGCAGATCGGAGTCGGCGGTCATCTCCAGCAACATCCGGTGCAGGCGCTGCCGCAGCGACGGCGACTCCGCGGCAGTGTTGCTCTGCAGGTCGAAGATCGAGTGCCGGATGTCCTGAACGATGGCCTGCAGTTCGTCGACCGTCTCGTTCAGCCGGGTACGTACCTCCGGTGTGCGGGCACGTTGCAGTGTCCCCTGCAACGACATTCCCACCGCGAAGAGCCGCTGGATGACGTGATCGTGCAGATCCCGCGCGATCCGGTCCCGGTCGGACAGCACATCGAGTTCGCGCATGCGGCGCTGGGTATCGGAGAGCCGGATGGCCAGGGCGGCCTGTTCGGCGAAGGCGGCGACCAATTCCTGTTCGGTCGTGTCCTGTTGCGGTGCACCACATGCCCGCGCCGTGACGAGCACCCCGATCGTGTGCTGGCCGGCCCGTAGCGGGATGGCCAGAACGGGCCCGATATCGGTGCGGGCCGCGAGAATCGAGAGATCGGCGGCGGCGATCTCCATCGGTTCCGGGCCGTCATGGAACGCTGCCCCCACACCGGTGTCGTCGAGCCGGATCGTGCAGCCGAGTGACTGTTCTGCCTCGATGCCGGCCGCGGACCGGACGATCAGTGTGGTCACTTCTCCGGGCGGGGTGTCCGGGTCGTCGGGCAGCGCCAGCAGGGCAGTGCTCGCCCGGGACAGCCGCAGCACCTGGTGGGTGATCTGGTCCAGGATGTCGTCGGCAGCAGCACCGGCGAGCACTTCGGCGGCGATGTCCCGGGTCGCCTCCAGCCATTCCTGGCGTCGGCGCGTCTGTTCGTAGAACCGGGAGTTCTCGATGGCGATACCGGCCGCGGCGGCGAGCGCCTGCACGATCACCTCGTCGTCCTCGGTGAACTCCCGGCCGCCCCCCTTCTCGGTCAGGTAGAGGTTCCCGAACACCTCGTCGCGAACCTTCACCGGGACGCCCAGGAAGCTGCGCATCGGCGGGTGATGCGCCGGGAACCCGACCGAGGCCGGATGGGTCGACAGGTCGGTGAGCCGGAGCGGCTTCGGTTGCTGGATCAGCAGTCCGAGAACCCCGTGCCCACGCGGCAGGTCCCCGATCAGGCGCCGGGTGCGCTCGTCGATTCCCTCGTAGACGAATTCGGAGAGTCCGCCACCGAACCCCTCGGTCGTTTCCCGGACACCGATGGCTCCGTAGCCGGCGTCGACGAGTTCGATGGCGGCGTGCACGATGGATCGCAGGGTCTCGTCCAGGTCGAGCCCGGAGGTAATGACCAGCATCGCCTCGATGAGCCGGTCCATCTGGTCGCGCACACCGGCGATCAGTTCCAGACGATCCTGCACTTCGTCGAGCAGTTCCCGGAGCCGGGACTGCGACAGTGCCTCGCGGAGGGCCGCCCGGCTGTAGGAGCCCGGCTGCACCGGCCGACTAGCCATAGTTGCGATTGTGCCATCGCAGGGCGGTCGAGTCAGGTCTTCGTCTGCGATATTGCTGTTCCCCTGTGGTGTTGTTATTGCTCGGTGCCCGCCTCGAGCCGGGCGGCCAGCACCGCCGCCTGGGTCCGCCGCTCGACACCGAGCTTGGCCAGCAACCGGGACACGTAGTTCTTCACGGTCTTCTCGGCCAGATACATGCGTGCGGCGATCTGCCGGTTGGTCAGCCCCTCCCCGAGCAGCGCCAGCAACGCGCGTTCCTGGTCGGACAAACCGGCGAGCGGGCCGGTGTCGGCTTCGGCCTCCGAGCGGAGCTTCGTCATCAAGGCTGCCGCCGCCCGGCTGTCCAACAGTGGCTTTCCGGCACCGACCGACCGCACCGCTGCAATGAGTTCCAGCCCTTTGATGTCCTTGACGACATACCCGTCGGCGCCGGCCAGGATCGCATCCAACATGGCCTGTTCGTCGGTGAACGACGTCAGGATCAGACAGCGCAGGTCGGACCGCGCGGACAGCAGTTCCCGGCACAGTTCGATGCCGTTGCCGTCGGGCAACCGGACGTCCAGCACCGCGACATCGGGGCGCAGTGCGGGAATCCGGGCCAGGGCATGCGAGCAGGTGTCGGCCTCCCCGATCACTTCCAGGTCCGGCTCGGCGTCGAGCATCTCGCGTAGTCCGCGACGCACGATCTCGTGGTCGTCGACAAGAAACACGGTGGTCATCACTGTGTGGCCCTCCTCACTGCCCTCTTCGAGCCTACGAGCATCCGGTCCATCGTGCGATAGGCCTCAGGTCCCGGGGCCGGAGGACCTCGGTCACCGATCATCGACGCACCATCGAGCAGGGCCACAGGACCCGGGCAGCAACGACATCGGCCCCTGCTGCGGTCCGCCCGCGAGCGCGATGCTCGAACAGCAACCCACCTACTCCGCTACTCGGCAGAGGACACAGACCATGACGAACAGAACCGAACCCGAAGACCGGCGAATCATCGTCGGCGCCGACGGCTCCGCGCTGTCCTACCAGGCCGTCGCATGGGCGGCCGTGGACGCCGGTCTCCGCGGGACCCGACTGCACATCCTCACCGCGAAGACGGCCCCGGCGACGCACTGGTCCGGAGTGGTCATGGGCCCCGAGGAGATCGACTGGCTGCGGTCCGACGGTGAGCGCATCCTGGCCGAGGCCACCCGCATCGCGCGGCACGCGGCGGGCGACGAGGTCCGGATCAGCACGGAACTGGTTTTCGAACCGATCATCCGCACCCTGCTGGACCGCTCCGCGCACGCCGAGCTGATGGTGGTCGGCAGCCGTGGCCACGGCGCACTGCGGCGCGGACTGCTCGGCTCGGTGAGCACCGCGGTGACCCATCACGCCCGCTGTCCCGTCGCCGTCGTGCACGACTACCCGGCGGTGGATCCGGTATCGCTGAGCAAACCGGTGCTGGTGGGTGTGGACGGTACCGAGAACAGCGTGCCCGCCGTGGAGCTGGCCTTCGAGGAGGCATCCCGACGCAAGGTGGACCTGATCGCCCTGCACACCTGGATCGACGCCGGATCCGACGATCTACTGGTCTCCGGCGGGTGGGACGGAGTCCGAGAGCACGAGGAAGCGGTGCTGGCCGAAAGCCTGGCCGGACGGCAGGAGCAGTACCCCGACGTCACGGTGCGCCGGGTCGTACGGTGCAACCGCCCCGCCCGGTCCCTGCTGGACGAATCGCCACAGGCGCAGCTGGTCGTGGTCGGCAGCCACGGCCGGGGCGGCTTCACCGGCATGCTGCTCGGCTCGACAGCCCGGTCGCTGCTGCACTCCGTCGAATGCCCGATGATCATCGTGCGGCCTCGGTGAGGCGACGGTGATGGATGTCGGGTCGGCGCCGGCGGACCGGCCCGGCAGGCGCGTTCTCACCGTCACACCGAACCCGGCGCTCGACGTGTGCCTGGAGGTGGATCGGATCGTCGACCGAGGCAAGACCCGGGCCCGGGTCCGGTCGGTGCAGGCGGGCGGCGGCGGTATCAACGTCGCCCGCTGTCTGCGGCGGTTCGGCGGTTCGGCCACCGCGTTGTTCGCCGCGGGCGGCGATACCGGCCGACGGCTGAGCCGGCTGCTCACGGCAGAGGGAGCCGATTCGCGCGGCGTCCCGGTGGACGGCGAGACCCGGGAGGCGGTGGTGGTGATCGAGACCGCCACCGGCCGCTCGTTCCATCTGGTGCCGCCCGGACCGACGATAGCGGCGGCGGATGCCGATCGGCTCCTGGCCCATATCGACGCGGTGGCGAGCCGGTATGCCGCGGTCGTAATCTCCGGGAGCGCACCACCCGGGCTGCCCGCCGATTTCACGGCCCGGGTCGTCGCGGTGGCGCGAGCCCGAGGGACACCGGTGCTGACCGATGTCACCGGAGAGCAGTTACGTGGGCTGACCGGCGGTCAGGCATTCCTGGTCCGGCTGGACCGGGCAGAGGCGGCCCGGCTGACCGGAGAGCCGATCACTTCCTTCTCCGCGGCTCGGCAGGCCAACCGGATACTGCTCGATTCCGGCGCCGCTCTCCGTGCGGTCACCACCGTCGGCGCTCTCGGCGCGGTCTACTCGGATCGGGGCGGGCACTGGGAGATCGGTGCGCCGCCCCTGCCCGGACCGGTTCGAAGCGATGTCGGGGCCGGGGACAGCCTCGTCGCGGGGCTGACCCATCGTCTGATGAACGGCGACACCGGTGTGTTCGCCACCGAGTTCGGTGTTGCCGCCGCAGCGGCGACGGTGCTGATGCCAGGCACCGAGGTCTTCACTCCGGATCTCGTCGCTACGCTCGCCGCACACGTACAGCGGCACCGAGCCGAGCCGGAACAACCCGTTCCGCCGGATCGCCCCGCGTACTGAAGCCATGCCGGCGCGGCTGCCGGGAATCCGGCAACTCCGGGGATATCGACGACCGGACCTGCGAGTCGATGCCCTCGCCGGGATGACCGTGGCGGCATATCTGGTGCCGCAGGTCATGGCCTATGCCACCGTCGCCGGGCTGCCGCCGGTGGTCGGGCTGTGGGCGGCGTTGGGACCGCTGGCGGTCTATGCCGTGGTGGGAGGTTCCCGGCAGCTGTCCGCCGGTCCGGAGTCGACGACGGCGTTGCTCACCGCGACCGCGCTGGCTCCGCTGGCGCTCGGCGACCCGGAACGATACGCCGCACTGGCCGCCGCACTGGCGCTCCTCGTCGGGGCGATCTGTTTCGCTGGTGCGCTGGTGCGCCTGGGCGTGCTGGCGGATCTGCTGTCCAAACCGGTGCTGGTCGGATATCTGGCCGGAACCGCCGGCATCATGGCGGCCGGCCAACTCGGCCGGATCACGGGTGTCCCGGTGGCGGGCGACACCTTCGCTGCCCAGGTGCGCTCCTTGTTCACCCAGGCCGGACAATGGCAGTGGCCGACCGCCCTGATCGCCGGTGCGGTCCTGGCGTTCCTGCTGGTACTCGGACGGCGGGCACCGCGCCTGCCCGGACCTCTCATCGCCGTGGTGGGTGCGTCGGCGGCAGTCGCGGGGTTCTCGTTGCAGCGGTTCGGGATCGAGGTCGTCGGCCGGACTCCCGCCGGAATTCCGATGCCAGGAGTCACTGCGGTCTCAGCCGGTGACCTGGCACAGCTGGTACTGCCCGCGATCGGGATCGCGGTGGTCGGCTTCTCCGACAATGCCGTGACCGGCCGCGCGTTCGCCGCGCGGCACGGCCGCCATATCGATACGAATCCCGAACTCGCCGCCCTCGGTGCCACCAATCTCACTGCCGGGGTGCTGCACGGCTTTCCGGTCAGCTGCAGCGGCAGCCGGACGTCGCTGGCGGACCTGATGGGTGCCCGCACCCAGATGTACTCACTGGTCGCGCTGGGCTGTGTCCTGGTCGTGCTGCTGGGTGCCACGAATGCCCTGGCGATGTTCCCGACGGCTGCTCTCGGCGCCCTGGTGGTCTTCGCCGCCACCCGGCTGGTCGACGTCGCCGAGTTCCGCCGGATCGCCCGGTTCCGGCGCAGCGAGTTCGTCCTCGCACTGGGCACGGTCGCGGGGGTGCTGGCCCTGGGCGTGCTGTACGGGGTCATGCTGGCCGTGGCGCTGTCGACCTTCGACCTGTTGCGCCGGATGGCACGCGCGCACGACGCGATCCAGGGGTTCGTGCCCGGGCTGCCCGGCATGCACGACGTCGACGACTACCCTCAGGCGAGCAGTGTGCCCGGACTGATGATCTACCGCTACGACGCTCCGCTGTGTTTCGCCAATGCCGAGGACTTCCGGCGCCGGGCCCAGACCTCGGTCGACCAGTGGCAGCGGCACACCGGCACCCCGGTCCGATGGTTCGTTCTCAACGTGGAGGCCAACGTCGAGGTCGATCTGACCGGCCTGGATGCGGTCGAGCAACTACGGGTCGACCTGGCCGCCACCGGCATCGTGTTCGGGATGGCCAGGGTCAAACAGGATCTGCGTGACCAGCTCGACGCGTCCGGACTGACAGAATCGATCGGGACCGACCGGTTGTTCCCGACCCTGCACACCGCGGTTGCGGCGTTCCGGGCAGCCGAGGCGCACCGCACCGACCCCGGGAACAACGCACCGGGACCGCCGTCTCGGTGATCCGGGCCCGAGGTCCCAGCGGGAACAGGCGATCGACTCTGGCCGAGAAACCGGACCGGTGGTGGCATGGGAGTCGAATCCCATGTCGGTGCCGAGGCCGGCCACAGGAAGAGGTCGATCCACGATGCCCGAACACGATGCCGGTGAAACCGCCGGGCGGCGGATCGTCGACCTGGACCGCGAGGAGGCGCTGCGGCTGCTCGCCGGCGCCGCCTTCGGCCGGGTGGTGTTCAGCAGGCACGCGTTGCCGGCGATCCGTCCGGTGAACCACTTGGTCGTCGGTTCCGAGATCGTCGTGCGGACCAGGCTCGCTGCACAACTCGCCGGCACAGTCCGGGGCGACGAACCGGTCGTGGTCGCCTACCAGGCCGACGACATCGACGTCGCGCAGCGCACCGGGTGGTCGGTGGTGGTGACCGGATTCGCGCGCACCGTCACCGATCCCGTCCTCGTCGCCCGATACGAACGCGCGCTCGCCCCCTGGGTGAACACCAGCATGGACACAGTGATCGTCATCGAACCCACGCTGGTCACCGGCATCCGCCTGGTCACAGCTGGTGAGGCGCGAGATGAGGGCGTAGGTCCCACGAAGGTGCTGCCGTAGGTCTCTGCCCCCGCCGGGCCCGGCACGCGATGCTCGTTGTACCGGTGCCGACCCGGTACCGGCCGCCGACGAGCGGCGCCATCCGGCACCGATTCGCCGAACAACACGGAGAGGCAGCACCAATGACGAACGACCATGGGATCGTCGCCGCGGTCGACGGATCCGCCATCTCGTACCAGGCCGCAGCATGGGCGGCCGTGGACGCCGGGCTTCGGAATCTACCTCTGCACCTGGTCACCTCGGTGTCCACGCCGGTGATCTACGGTCCCGGAACGGTGATCGGCCCCGAGGACATGGATTGGCTACGCGCCGACGGTGAACGGGTGCTGACCGAGGCGGCTCGCGTCGCGCGCCACGCCGGCAGCGAGGAGGTCGATATCAGCACCGAAGTGGTCACGGTGCCGATCATCCGAGACCTCATCGAACGGTCGAAGCATGCCGCCCTGGTCGCGGTCGGCAGCCGCGGTCTCGGCGCTTTCCAACGTGGCCTGCTCGGCTCGGTGAGCACGGCGGTGACCCACCACGCGCACTGCCCGGTGGCCGTCGTCCATGACACCGCAGCCACCGACCCGGTCTCGATGGACAAACCGGTGCTGGTCGGCGTCGACGGCACCGAGAACAGTGTGCCCGCTGTCGATGTGGCCTTCGACGAGGCATCCCGGCGCAAAGTCGGCCTGATCGCGGTGCACACCTGGCAGGACACGACTGCGTCGGCGGCCCCGCTCGCACCCTCCTGGGACACGATCCGCGACCACGAGCAAGCGGTGCTGGCCGAAAGCCTGGCCGGACGGCAGGAGCAGTACCCCGACGTCACGGTGCGCCGGGTGGTCCGCCGACACCGGCCCGCCCGGGCACTGCTCGAGGAGTCGGCGGCGGCCCAACTGGTGGTCGTCGGCAGCCACGGCCGGGGTGGCTTCACCAGCATGCTGCTCGGCTCCACGAGCAATGCCCTGCTGCATACCGTGGAATGCCCGATGATCGTCGTCCGCGAACGCTGATCGGCGACGTGCTCACCGCATGGTGAGCACATCACTCACCGGCCGGCGTGGCGACGGCGGGGCCGGCGGTTCGTCCGCCGCCGGCACGCCGCCGACTCGGATGACCACCTGTGGGGCAGCGGCGTGGCCGAGCAGGCCTCCGATGACGTTGCGGCAAGTGGGTAGTTCGGTGACGTGGGTCAGCGGGCAGGTCGCCAGCCCGACTGCGGTCCAGTGCACCAGCGCCTGCGACAGCAGTTCACCGGTGAACAGCCAATCGGCGGGCGAGTTGTGCGCGGACGAGAGTACGAACAGCGCAGCCCGGTCACGAAGATGGTCCCGCCGCGGGGGATGCGATGCCGGAGGGTACTCCCGGCGCACCGGCACCCGGTCGGCCTCCGATTCCGACGGCAGCGAGGCCGGGGACAATCCCTCCGGCGAGCGGCGGGACCGTTCCGACCACCAGCGCATCTCCTCCTGGTATTCGCCGTCGTAGCGACGCAGCGCGGCAGCGCGCTCGGAGATGACCGCCAGCCGGGTTCGGGCCGATTCGTTCAGTTCGTCGAGGATGAGGCCGCGCAGTGCCATTCGATCCCGCAGGTCACTCATCATCCCGGGGTCGATCGCAGGCGCCGTCATCGGCAGCCGGTCGGTGCGCCGGCGGGTGATTGCGGCGGCCTGCCGACGTGATTCGGCCGATGGCTCGGTCCAGGGCCGGAAGGTGATCGTCGCCAGGTGCTCCGGCCGGTCACGATCCGGCAGCCGAGCGATATCGGTGTGCCGGCCGTGCGCCGCGAATGCGATCCGGATGTGGTCCAGCAGCACGCCGCAGCTGATCACCAGCTGCCGACCGGCGGGATCGGCCGCGGTGAGCCGACGGTTCTCGTCGCGGAACAGCCGCAGCGTCGTTCCGTCGCAATCCAGCGACCAGGGCTGGGTGTTGTGCACCGAAGGGGCGCGAATCGCCAGTCGGAGAGCGGATTCCACGGTGTTCCGGGGTAAGGCGACCGCGTCGGTCTGCGCATCGTTTCCGGTCATGCGTGTGAGTGTGCGCCACCGGTTCCGACCCGGGTACGGCCGACCGGGACTCGGCCGGGGACCGTTGGTCCCTATCCTCGCGCAGCGAGACGATGCCGCCGACACCCGTCGGAGGGCGGATTCGGCAGCCCGAGGACCCAGGGATCCGGGTCCTCGGGCCCTGCCCCGGGCCGCCGTGCCGCATGACGATCGATACAACCGCACGATGCGGACGAATGATCCGGCCGCGTCGGTATACCCCGGAGGAGGTGGTACGCCATGTCGTACTCGCCGTCGACGACAGCCCGCCTGTGGCAACGGCGACCGTGGAATCCGAACCCCGTGATGCGAGTATCCGACCGCGTGGAATCGGCGTTGCGGATGGTCTTGATCGTGGTGTCCCTGATCGCCGTGCCGATCGCCGGCGCAATCGGAACCGCCACGTACACCACGACCGCAGCAGACATCGCCACCGAGCGCAGCCAGCGGACCTCGGTCTCCGGCACGGTCACCGAGCAGCCCGAACGCGTTGTGACGGCAGACTACCGCACCACCCGGGCGCACTACCGCGCGGTCGCCTCCTGGCGGCACGGCGTAGAGAGCGGTACCACCACGGTAGACGTGCCCGAATCCGCGGCACCGGGGGACCATGTAACCGTATGGCTCGGCCCCGACGGTGAGCCGACCACGCCACCGCGGCCGTCGAGTACCGCGGCAGCCACCGGGGTCGGCGCCGCGTTCACCGTTCTGGTCGAGGTCTGGCTCGGCGCGCTGATCCTGGCCTGGTGGATGCGGCGGTCCCTGGACGCTCATCGCAGCGCGGTCTGGGAGCGGGAATGGCGAGCCGTGGACCGTCCGACCGGCCCGGAGTACCCCGGCCCCGAGATACGGTGACGACCGCGTTGCAAATGCGAGTGGTTGCTCGTATTATTTCTTGCGAGCAACCACTCGCATTTTTGTCCGGCACTCGTGGGCACGATTCGACCGCGTTCCCGGCCGGCCGATCGACACAGGAGCGACCTATGAGCCATCGGGTACTCGTCACCGGTGCCACCGGATTCGTCGCCGGGCACTGCATCTCCGAACTGCTCGACCACGGCTACGAGGTCCGCGCCACCGTGCGCGACCTCGGCGACACCGCACGCCGGCGCCACCTCGAAGAACTGGCCGCCCGGCACCGCACGGCCATCGAGTTCGTCCGGGCCGATCTCGAACGCGAGGAGGGCTGGCGGGCCGCCGTGGCCGGCTGCACCTACGTCATGCATGTGGCCTCCCCTTTTCCGGCCGAGCCGGTCGACGACCCGCAGGTTCTCATCCGTCCGGCGGTCGACGGGACACAGCGGGTGCTACGCGCCTGTGCCGATGCCGGCACGGTGCGGCGGGTGGTGCTCACCTCCTCGATCGCGGCGATATCGGCCGGCCGGGAGCGCGGCGACAATGCCGTACGTACCGAACGAGATTGGTCGGTACTCCCGCGCAGCACCGCCTACCAGCAGAGCAAGACCCTGGCCGAGCGCGCCGCCTGGGACTTCGTCGAAGGTTCTGCGCCCTTCGAACTCACCGTCGTCAATCCGGGCATGATCCTGGGCCCGGTGCAACGCGCTGCGGCCGCCACCTCCGTCGACGCGATCGCCCGGCTGCTGCGCCGCGATCTGCCCGGATCACCTCGCCTCGGCTTCGCTCCGGTCGATGTCCGCGACCTGGCCTCGGCGCACCGGCTGGCCATGGAGTCTCCGGTGGCGGCCGGGCAACGCTATATCTGTGCCGGCCAGAACATCTGGATGCAGGAGATCGCCCGGATTCTCGCCGCAGAGTACAACCCGGCCGGATTCCGGGTGCCCACCCGTACGATCCCCGACTGGATCCTGCGGGCCCGCGCCCGATTCGACCCGTCGGTCCGGCTCGTCGTGCCTTGGCTCGGACGGCACGAGCGGGTCGATGCGGACAAGGCGAACAGCGAGCTCGGCTGGACGATGCGGCCGATCCGTGACACCGTTCTGGACACTGCGGCCGCCCTGCTGGACCACCGCGTCGTCCCGTTTCCGCGCTCGGCGTCGGCCGCGTGACACGGCCGTGCTGATCGCAAGCGCTCTCCTCACGATCCTGGCCGTGCTCCGGCGGCGGCGCGGCGCCGAACGCCGGGCTCGGCAGCGGACCCGTTCACGACACCTCCACCGCACCGTACCGGTCGCGGTGCTCGGGATGGTTGCCGTCACCATGGTGTGGATGGCAGTCGACGGTGAGCAGTTGCTCTGCTGAACCCACCATCCGGTCCGGAACCACGCTGTGGAATGCCTGCTACCCGATCCTCCCCTCGATCCTCAGAATCTGGTTCACCGGACGACGCGGAGTCGGCGGTACGGCTTCGGGCAGTGGTGCCGTACCCACTCTGACCAGTACTTGCGGCGTCCGATGACCGTCGAGTAGCCGCCGCACCGCAGCACGGCTGCGGGCGAACTCGGTCAGGTGGGTGAGGGTGCAGGTGGCGTAGCCCGCGATGGTGCATTCGAGCAGAACCGCCGACAGCGCCTCGCCACACCGGACCCACACTGCCGCCGTATCGTCGGCGGTGGACAGCACCAGGACCACGGAGTGGTCCTGGTCGTACTCGGACCGGCGGCACGAATCGGCGGTCGCCGGGAACCGGCGGCCCACCGGGACCCGACGCTGTTCCTGCGCGGATGCCAATGCTTCTGGTGGCACCCCCGAATCGCCGATGCTGTGCCCGGTCCACCATCTCAGCTCGGCGTGATACGCGGCGTCGTAGCGGCGTAGCGCCGCGGTCATTTCGGTGGCCTCGGCCAGCGCCGGCCGACTGTCGTCGCCCAGCACGTCCACGGTGACCTGCTCCGGATCGAACGAGGCATGCAGGAGCATCTCGAAACTCGCCCACCTCGCCGGAGCAGCGAACGGCAACCGGTCGGTACGGCGCCGCGAGATCGCCTCCGTCCGCTCCCGTTCGGCGTCGGTGACGATGTCCGCCGGCCGGAAGGTCAGCAAGGCGAGGTGGTACCGATCGGTGGGGTCGGGGAAGTACGACACATGCGGCCGCCATCCGGCGGCAGTGATCGCCGCCCGGAAGTGGTCCAGCGCTGCGCCACAGCTGATCATCATCTGCCTGCCGGTCGGGTCGGCTTCCTGCAGACGGCGTCCGGGAACCGCGAACAAGGACAGTTCGCCGCGGTCGTACACCCAGCGCCACGGTTGACTGTTGTGCAACGACGGTGCCCGGCCGGCGAGCGCCACTGCCTGCTCGATGACAACGCCGCTCGGTCCTGTGGTCATGTCAATCGACGATAGGGGCGCAGCGGTGCATTGACACGGGCCCTAAGTCCCCGGTCCGCCTGCCGATGGCCCTTCTCTCCGCTCAGCAGGTGCAGGTCCGAGACGATCAAGGGAAGGAATGCCCCGGTCACCGCCGCCATGGTGGCCGCCATCGCCACGCCGCCGACCACGCCGATGAGCACCACCAGCAGCCGGGCCTGCCCGGGCTGCCACAACGGCGAGGTGATCGCGACGAACACTGCGAGTCCGGCCACCCAGCCGACAGCGGTGGCCCACACCCACATCGCGGCACGATCCGTCCAGCGCCGCAACACGATCCATTGGGCAGTACCGAGTGACAGGAGCATGGCTGCGGCACCTGCGGTCGTGACCACCACCTGAATCACGGCCGGAAGAGTTCGGAGGTTGCCGGCATACACGAACGCCAGCCCGACCGCCCAAGCGAACACCGCAGCCGACGCGGTCGCCCCGATCCACGCTCGCACACTCAGTTGCGGCAGTACCGAACGCAACACACGGGCTTGGCACCAGCCGAGGATTGCCCCCTCCACGGCGCCGGCGACGAGGATCGCAGCGGCCGTCACGATGACGGATTCATCCGCCACCCAGGCCACCGTCGCGGCGGGTGCCACGAACCCCGCACATGCTCCCGCGGTAACCGTGAGGAACCAGCGACTGCGCAGCGTCGATTCCGGTCGTCCCCGCCGATCGTCTTCCGTCGCCACCCCGTTGTGGCGACCCTGCCCAGGTGGACGACCACGCTGTCGTCGACGGCAACTTCCGGGGCCGGCGGGGCAGGATGCCGACCCGAGGTCGCTGCGGAAAACCGGCCCGGTCCTGTTCGAACCCGGGGCCCGGTCCCCGCCGATCTCTGCCATGTATCGATGCTGCACCGGCAACATCCCCGGGTCACAGGTCCGGAAGTCACCGGACCGGATGCCGTTCGCACCGGTGTACCGGAGCGAGGGACCGAACCGTGGGCAGCGGGAACCGCCCGCAGACCTCTCCGACCGGTGATCCGGTCGGCGGAGGTCGGGCCGTTCGGCCCCGAGGAACGAGCCCCTCGCCCCTCCACCGATGCCCGGACCACGAGCGACGCTGAATCCATGGAACCGAACACCACCCGAATCGCCGTCGTGTACGCCTCCGAACAGGGCTCCACCCGGGAGATCGCCGAATTCGTCGCCGAGGATCTGCGGTCCCGGGGCGCTCACGTCGAACAGGCGGACGTCGAGCATGCGCCCGACCTGTCCCGGTTCGATGCGGTAGTCCTGGGCAGTGCCATCCACGATATGGACCTGCTGCCCGCCGCCGGGGCCTATATCCGGCACAATGCCACCGAACTGCGCGGGACTGATGTCTGGTTGTTCAGTGTGGGGCTCGGGCCTGCCCTGCGGGGGCCGATCGGGCGCCGGGCAGCCGCCATGACACCGGAGAAGATCACCGCCCTGTGTGCGCTGTCGGGCGCCCGCGACTACCACGCGTTCGCCGGGTACTACGGGCGTGCCGGAGTGTCCTGGAAGGCGCGACTGCTGTACCGCCTGCTGGGCGGCGGCCGATACGGGGATCTGCGCGACTGGGCCGACATTCGCGGCTGGTCCGCGTCGATCGCCCGGGAGCTCGGGCTGCCCCGGCCGCAATCGGATGTGGTCCGCCCGTAGCGGCGGCCGACCGGGACTCGCCGATGTCCGCCCGGATACACGAGACGCACACCGCCGTCGTGGTGCTGTGCGGTGATCGCGCCTACAAGGTCAAGAAGCCGATCCGCACGGATTTCCTCGACTTCAGCACGCCTGCCGCACGGGAAGTGGCGTGCCGGCGGGAAGTGCAGCTCAACCGCCGGCTCGCCCCGGATGTCTACCTGGGCGTCGCGCGGCTGTCCGGGCCCGACGGCGGGCCGGGCGAGCCGATCGTTCTCATGCGACGACTGCCCGACGACCGGCGATTGTCGACATTGCTGAATGATCCGAAGGTCGGTCGCTCCGAACTGTCCGCGCTGGTCGAGATCGTCGCCGCGTTTCATGTGCGGGCCCGGCGCGGGCCCGCAGTGGACGAGGCCGGGCAGGTATCGGCGCTGCGGGGGCGGTGGGCCGCCTTGTTCACGCCGCTGACGCAGCGAACCGACGATCTCCTCGATCCGGGACAGTTGAAACGTACCGAGGCCCGTGCCATGCGCTACCTGGACGGCCGCGGGCCACTGTTCGAGCGCCGCATCGCCGAACACCGGATCGTCGACGGCCACGGCGATCTACGCGCCGAGGACATCTTCGATCTTCCCGATGGATTCCGGATTCTGGACTGCCTCGATTTCGATGCACGCCTGCGCTACGTCGACTGCGTGGACGACGTGGCCTTCCTCGCCATGGACCTGGAATTCCTGGTCCATGGCGGGTTCGCCGATCGGCTGCTGTCCGACTATCTGCGGCTCACCGGAGACACGGCCCCACCCTCTCTGTGCGATCACTATGTGGCCTACCGCGCCGTGGTGCGCGCGAAGGTGGATGCGATCCGCTTCGACCAGGGTGATCGGTCGGCAGCGCACCGGGCCCGCCGGCACCTGCAGATCGCCGAACGCCGACTCGACCGAGCCGCGGTTCGCCTGGCCCTGGTCGGAGGCCGGCCGGGTACCGGGAAGTCGACGGTGGCCGCGCGGCTGGCAGCGGCCACGGCAGCGGTGGTGCTCGCGACCGACGACATCCGTGACGAACTGGTTTCGGCCGGTGAACTCGCCGGCCACTCGAACCGCTACGACCGCGGCCGCTACTCGGCACGATCCCGCACCCGGGTGTACTCGGAAATGCGGCGTCGAGCGCAGGAACTGCTCGGGGCCGGCATATCGGTGGTCCTGGACGCCAGCTGGATCGACGATGCCGAACGCGAGCGCGCCGTCGAACTGGCCCGCCGGGCCTACGCCGACGCTGTCCAACTGGAGTGCCGGTGCCCGCCGACGCTCGCCGACCGACGGCTGCGGCAGCGCACGTCCGGAACTTCGGAAGCGACTCCGGAGATCGCTTCGGCCATGGCCGAAGCCACCGTACCCTGGCCTGAGGCGACCGTTCTCGACACCAGCCGTTCTCTGGACGAGACCGTGGCCGACGCAGTCCGCCGCTGGCATGCCGGCCCGGCCGCGAATGAAGGTTCGGACTAACCGGATCCGATACAGCCCCGGCCCGACAACCGGATGGTTTCCCCCGGCCGCAACTGTGCCGCCTGCTCCCGGCAGCCGACGAGGATCGGGGGCGCGGTGCCGGGTTCGGAATACAGCTCGACGGAGTCGCCGTCGACTCGCACGGTCAGCCGATGCCCCCGATACATCATCGGAAACGACATCGTTCCCAACGGTTCCGGCCAGTACGGTCGGAAGGTGAGCCGATCATCGCGCATTTCCATCCCCGTATAGCAGCGCTGAAGCAAGTCGATGCTGCCGGCCATGGCAGCCAGATGGATACCTTCCGCGGTGGTTCCGCCCTGGACGTCGGCCACATCCGATTCCAGAACCAGATCGAAGAATTCCAGTGCCCGATCCCGATTCGCGCGCGCCAGGACCCAGGCGTGCACGAGGGCACTCAACGTCGAACCGTGCGAGGTGCGCGCCCGATAGTAGTCCACGGTGCGTGGGATCATCTCGCTCGGTAGCTCGTAGCCGAGCGCACCGAGCAGCTCACGCAGTTCTGCCGCGGAGAAGAGGTAGAACAGCATCAGCACATCGGCCTGTTTTGCGGCCCGGTAGCGGTTCACGTCATCACCCTCGGCTTCCAGGATGCGGTCGAGCCGGGCGATGTTGCCGTAGCGGCGGCGGTAGTCGTCCCAATCCAGTTCCCACAGCCGGTCGTAGCCGTCGAACTGGCTGATCACCCCATCGTGGAAGGGCACATACATCCGCCTCGCCACCTGCCGCCACTGCACCGGATCGGCCGGGGTGACGCCCAGCTTCTCCATCAGCTCGAATCGGGTGTGCGGCGGTAGAGCCGCCAGTGCGTCGAGGGCACGCAGGATCGTCCAGGCCGCCATGACGTTGGTGTAGGCGTTGTTGTCGATCCCCTGGTCGGGCGCGTCGGGATAGCCGGAGTGGAATTCGTCGGGACCGATGACGCCGCGGATGACATAGCGGTCGCGGGTGCTGTCGTACTCGGCCCGCGCGGCCCAGAACCGGGCGATCTCGACGAGCAGTTCGGCGCCGCATTCGGCCAGGAAGTGCGGATCGACGGTCGCCTGGTGGTACTGCCACACAGTGTAGGCGACGGCCGAACCGATGTGCTGGGCACGGCTGCTCACGTCGGGAACCCATCGGCCCGACAGGGGGTTCAGGTGGTACCGCTGGCTTTCTTCCCGGCCGTCACTACCGGACTGCCAGGGAAACATCGCGCCGGGCAGCCCGGCGGCTGCTGCGGCCCGCCGGGCCTGCGGCAATCGCCGGTACCGGTACCGCAGCAGGGCTCCGGTCAACTCCGGGAGTCTCGGGTTCAGCACCGGGAAAACGAACAGTTCGTCCCAGAAGATATGCCCTCGGTACGCCTCACCGTGGAGTCCGCGGGCCGGCACACCGACGTCCAGTTCGGCGGTGTTCGGCGACAGAGTCTGCAGCAGATGCACCATATGGAAGCGGACGATCCGTACCGAACGCGCTCCGCCGTCGAGATCGATTCGTGCGTGGGCCCACAACTGATCCCAGGCCCGGCGATGGCCTTCGAACAGGTCCGCGTAGCCGGGCGCGTCGGTGAGCAGATCCGCCGCCTCGGCCGCCGGTCCGGCGCAGGCGTGATCGCGGCCGGTGCACAGAGCCACCACCTTCGTCACGGTACGACACTCCCCCGCAGCGACCGTCGATGTCAGCTCATGGCCGATTCCGTGCTCGAGGCGGAACAGTTCGCGTTCGACACCGGACCGGGCTTCCGGCGGGTCCATGGTGGTCCGCATCGCTACCGCCACCGGAATCCCGGATGCGTTCGTGCGGGCCGACAGCACAACGGAGTCCGAGGTGAGTGGTGCGGCCCGGATGTCGGTCAGATGGTCACCGGCCAGTTCCCGATAGCGTTCCACGAGGTCGTTGCGCACACCCCCGTCCATCGCGGCCCGAACCTGCAGGCGGCCCGACCAATTCTCCGGTGTGACGGTCATCGACATCGCCCCGAGGTGCGGCCGGTGCATGGCCGCGAAGCGGCGCTGGATCACGGCGGTGGTGCGGCCTGCGTCGTCGCGCACCCGGAACCGGCGGACGAATTCGGCGTGCCGCAGATCCAGCCACTGCCGATGGTCGAGCAGTTCGGCGTTGTCCACGTCGAACCAGTCCCCGCCCTCGATCCGGAAGGTCAGCGGAAGCCAGTTCGGCAGGTTGACCAGACTCTCGTCGACCACGTCGTGTTCGGCGACCCGGGTGTGCAGCCGGTTGTAGGTACCGGCAACGTAGGTGCCGGGATAGTGGTGGGCATCGGCCCGGCACTCCGGGGCGGCGCCGCGAGTGGCGAAGTATCCGTTGCCGACGGTGCACAGCGCCTCCCGGAGTTGTTCGACCGCCGGGTCGTAGCCATCGAAGACCACGGACCAGCTCTCCGGTACAGCCGCGGGCTCGCCGCCGAGCAGTTGCTGCAACCGAGACAGCAGATCGTGCACACGGCCCGGGCCGGAGATGGCGAATTGGGCTGCGGTGCAGCGTTCCCGGTTCTCGTCGTGCCGCACCACGACCGAAACTCCCTCGGCGGCTACGACATCGAATGCGTCCTCGTCGCTCGTGTCGTCGCCGAGGTAGATCGCGCAGGACGCCGCCGTGCCCCCGTCCGGCATGGTCGCCTGCTCCAGTACAGCCCGGACCGCACCGCCCTTGTTCCAGGCCACGTCCGGCAGCAATTCCACGACCTTGCGTCCTTCCCGGACCCGCAGCCCGGCGGACCGACCGACCTCATCCGCCACCGCGACGACCCGACCGGCCGCGCCCACCGGGACCGTCCGGTAGTGGACGGCCACCGCGAAGGGCTTGATCTCGATGCGCACACCGTCGATGTCGCGCAGCCGAGCCCGGATCTCGGCGCCGGCCCGGTCGATCCCCTGCTGGATGCCGGGTGCAGCGTGCCGGTGCAGTGCACCGTCCGGCGACCGGATCTCGAAGCCCAGACTGCCCGCGTACCAGACTCCGGGCACTGTGAGCCGCGAACGGATATCGTCGAGCGCCCGTCCGCTGATCACGGCTACCGGGCACCGTGCCGCAAGGTCGGCCAGTATCTCGGCCGCCCCGGCCACGGGGCGGGCGCTGCCGGGGTCGTCGACGATCTCGGACAGAGTTCCGTCGAAATCGAGCAGCACCGCGAACTTCCGGCCCACGAGGCGGTCGGAGAACCGGGACCAGAAGTCGAAGACATCGGGGACTTCGGATACCGGCCGGAACCCGTATCGCAACGGAATCGGCGTCCCGGCGCCGACGATCGTGTCGGCGCCGGCCGACGCGAGCCGGTGGCCGTGCTCGGACGGTCGCGCGGCACCGTCCCGGTCGATCCCGACGATGAACGCGAAACCACCGGCCCGCGCCGCCGTCACCCCGGCCACCGAGTCCTCGACCACTGCGGTCCGCCCGGGCGGGACATCCAGTCGCCGTGCCGCTTCGAGCAGCACCGCCGGGTCGGGTTTGCCGGCCAACCGCAGCCGGTCGGCGTCGGAACCATCGAGGCGTACGTCGAACAACCCGGTGAGACCGGCCCGGTCCAGTACTTCGGCGCCGTGCCGGGAGGCCGAGAAGACCGCGGTGCCCAGTCCGGCCGCTCGCAACCGGCGTACCGACGCGACCGTCGCAGCGATCACCGGGACTCCGTCGCGGGCGAGCCGTTCCCGGAACCGCTGGTCCTTGCGAGCTGCCAGACCAGATATGGTTTCGGCGGACTCGGAGTCGGACGGAGCACCCCACGGAAGAGTGATTCCCCGAGCGGCGAGGAAGTCGGCGAGTCCGCGAATGCGGGGTTTGCCGTCGACGTAGCGACGATAGTCGGCAACCGTGAACGGTGAACAGTCGTGACCCGCGCGGGCGGGTTGCCCGGCAAGGAATTCATCGAACAGTTCGGTCCATGCCGCACGGTGGATCTCGGCGGTATCGGTCACGACACCGTCCAGATCGAACAGCACCGCGTCGTGCCACCGAGTGTCGATTTCCGGCGGCTCGGTTCCCGGCAGCAGCCCGGTCACCGACATCTCGGACTCGTTCAACTCGGTCACAGCGGCCGCACCATCTCGTCGAGCGGACGCCGCGGCGCCTCCGGTACCGTCCCGGCGCTGGTCGCCGCCCAGCCGACCCGGACGAGCAGCTGTGGATAACCGCGGTCGCGCAGTACTTCCGAACGAATCTGCTGCCGGGTCGGAACAAGTTCGAACGGCTCGCTCAGCGGGCACGTCGCCAAGCCCAGGACCGTCGCCGACAGCAGCATCGCGCTCGCGGCCTCACCGGCGAGCAACCGGGACGTGCGGTCGTCGACGGGCGTATGCACCAGCAACAGGATTCCGTCCTCGGAAACATCCCGGACCACTGCTTCGGGCAGCGTCGCGGCCGCGAACTCGCGGGTCTGCGGTTCGGTGGCCGCTACCGCGCTGTGTGCCGGGACCCCGTCCGGGGCCGCGTGCCGGCCGCTCCACATCTTCAGCTCCGCCTGATATCCGGGATCGGTGCGATGGTGTTCGGCAGCGCCGATGAACGCATCGGCCAGCACCGCCCGATGCGCCCCGCCACTGATCCGGTGGACGCCGGCGCCGATGTCGGCGCCGGCGTCCACGATGAAACGCACGTGTGGTTCGGGGATCTCCCAAGATGTGAAATGTCGCCGGTCGGTACGGCGGGTGGTAATTGCCCGGGCCAGCTCCGCCACCTCGGCGGTCGGAGCCGCGCGGATGAACTCGACGGCCGCCAGATGCTCGGGACGAGCGGGATCGGGCAGCCGGTGCACGATCGTCTGCCAGCCCAGCGCAGCGGCAGCCACCCGGAAATGGTGCAGCGCCGCACCGCAGCTGATCACCAGGTCCCGGCCGTCTGGATCGGCATGGTGCAGCTGCCGCTCGCCATCGGCGAACAGGTGCACGGTGGTCGGTCCCACCCGCCATATCCACGGCTGGGTGTTGTGCACCGACGGGGCCCGGGCAGCCAGGGTCAGTGCGGTGCGTACCGTGCCGGTATCGGGAGTCTCAGCGCTCATGACGGCTCCTCGGAATTCAGATCGTGCCGGGCAGGTCGAGCACCTGCCCGGCGGTGGCGCCGCCGTCGAGCACGAACTCCGAGCCGGTGGAGAACGTGGCCTCGAAGACCAGGAAGCGCACCAGGGCGGCCACTTCCTCGGGCTCGCCGAAACGCGGCAGAGCCTGTGCCGCTGTGACGGAGTCGTCGAATCCGGCCGTCATCGGCGTCCGGATCGGTCCAGGATGTACCGAGCACACCCGCACACCCGCCCGGCCCAGTTCCAGGGCGGCCGTCTTGGTCAGCCCGCGCAGGCCCCACTTGCTGGCCACATAGGCACCGATTCCGGCGTACCCCATCAGGCCGGCCGTCGAGGAGACGTTGACGATCACACCGCCGCCGGCAGCGCGGAGCCGCGGCGCAGCCAGGTGCATGCCGAGCCAGGCACCGAACAGGTTCACGTCCAGAACATGGCGGAACATGGCCGGTGACTGTGTCTCGACGGCTCCGACGTCGAGGATGCCCGCGTTGTTGATCAGGATGCCCAGTGGGCCGCGGGCTTCGGCGGCGGCAAGGACCCGTTCCCAATCCGGCTCGGCGGCGACATCGAGCCGGCGGAATTCCACGCCCGGCCCCGCCGACGCGGCCAGCTCGGTACCCTCACGTTCCAGTAGATCGCCGACGACGACGTCGACACCTTCTTTCGCCAGCGCGTGCACGACGGCCGCGCCGATGCCGCGCGCGCCACCGGTGACCACGGCAGTTCTTCCGGTGAATGCATTCATCTCTCGCGCCTCTCATCACTGGACTGGTTCGGCGGTTGCCCACCTTCAGCCTGGGCGGTCCCGTCCCGGACATCGACCGCCGAACGTCCCCACTCCGGATGCCTTCGGTCCGCAGCGCGGTCCCCCACAGGGCCCACCGTCCCTCCTGTCGGGGCACCACGGCCCTGCCCCGCGCAGCCTCGACGCACGACGCTGGAATCGATACGCGCGGGTGCGAGAGGAGCCGAGATGGGTCGCTATGTGGCCGGATTCGACAAGTTGCGGCTCGGCGATGCCGACCGGGCGGGCGGCAAGGGCGCCAACCTCGGCGAGCTGGTGGCGGCCGGGTTCCCGGTGCCGCCCGGCTTCGTCGTGCTGGCCGCCTGTTTCGAGCAGCTCATCATGCAAGGACCGCACGGCACGGAACTGGACCGGCTGTACCACGCGGCACTGCGTTCGGTGGACGACGAAGCGGTGGTCACCTCGTTCTGTCGGTCGATGCGCGAACTGGTGCACCGGACGGTCCTGGACGGCCCCGCCCGACATGCCGTCCTGGCCGCCTATCACGACTTGGGCTCGGAAACATCAGTGGCGGTACGGTCGTCGGCCGTCGGTGAGGACAGTGCGAGGGCGTCGTTCGCCGGGATGAACCTCACCCGCACCAACATCTCCGGCGATGCCGAGCTCCTCGATGCGGTGGTCGACTGCTGGTCATCGCTGTTCACGCCGCGGTCGGTGGCGTACCGGGCCCGGCAGCACCTCGATGCGGACCGGCCCGCCATGGCAGTGGTGGTCCAGCGCATGGTGACGGCCCACCGTTCCGGAGTGGCCTTCACGGCCGATCCGGCGACGGGTAACCCGGATCGGGTCGTGGTCGAAGCAGCACGCGGGCAGGGTGAGGTGGTGGTGTCCGGCGCGGTCGAACCGGACACCTATGTTCTCGACGCCGCCGGACCGGCCCTGCTTCGATCCCACCGCGGCCGGCAGCAGCATGCCGTGCTCGCCGGACCCGGCGGTGACCGGACCGTCCAGCTGAACGAGTCCGATACCGCGGCCCCCGTGCTGTCCGAGACCGAGGCCGTGGAAGTCGCCCGGCTCGCGCTCGCAGTGCAGAAGCACCATGCCGGTACACCGCAGGATGTAGAATGGGCGATCGACGACGACCGGCTGTGGCTCGTCCAGGCGCGGCCGATCACCATCCTCCCCCGGCCCGGGGCGGTTCCCCGACCCACCCGCGACGCCGGGAAGATCCTGGTGCAGGGATTGGCTGCAGCTCCCGGGACGGCCACCGGGCGGGTACGGGTGCTCGACACGCCCGCCGAGGGCGGCAACCTGCAGGACGGTGAGGTCCTGGTGGCACCGATGACCGACCCGGACTGGCTGCCCGCGCTCGGCCGGGCGGCAGCGGTGGTGACCGACAGCGGCGGGGTCACCTGCCACGCCGCCATCGTCGCCCGCGAACTCGGCATTCCGTGCGTGGTCGGCACCCGGACGGGAACCACCACCTTGTCCGACGGAGCCGAGGTGACCGTCGACGGATCGGCCGGACAGGTGCTCGCCGGAAGCGCCCCGCGGCGCAGGTCGGTGACCGGCACGGATCGTCCCGGGCCGGCCGGTCCGGTAGTCGGCGCGGACCATACCGCGACCCGGGTGTACGTGAATCTGGCATTGCCCGAGGTCGCCGAACGAGTCGCCGCGACAGATGCCGACGGGGTCGGGCTGCTGCGCGCGGAGACCCTGTTGACCCGGGCGCTGAGTGGCCGGCATCCACGCGCGGTGATCGCCGCGGGCGAACAGCAGGAGTTCGTAGCTCGGATGGCCGAGGCGCTGCGCCGGATCACCCGGGCGTTCCACCCACGCCCGGTCGTCTACCGGACCGCCGACTTCCGCAGCAACGAGTTCCGGGCCCTAGCCGGTGGCGAGCGGTACGAGCCGACGGAACGCAACCCGATGATCGGCTACCGAGGCTGCTACCGCTACATCCGCGATCCGGAGGTGTTCCGGCTCGAACTCACGGCGCTCGCCGTGGTCCGCGAGGACACCCCGAACCTGCACCTGATGCTCCCGTTCGTCCGGACCCGGTGGGAGCTGGAGGCCTGCCTGCAACTGGTGGACGACGGGCCGCTGCGGGGCGCACACGGCATGCACCGGTGGGTGATGGCCGAGGTGCCCTCGGTCTTGCACTGGCTGCCGGAGTACGTCGGCCTCGGCATCGACGGGGTATCCATCGGCAGCAACGATCTGACCCAGTTGGTGCTGGGTGTGGATCGCGATTCCGAGTACTGTAGTGAGCTGTTCGACGAATCGGACCCGGCCGTGCTGGCAGCGATCGCCGGGATCGTGGGCACTGCCCGGCGAATGGGGATCACCTCGTCGTTGTGCGGTCAGGCACCGTCGGATCGACCCGAGTTCGCCGAGCACCTGGTACGGATGGGAATCACCTCGATCTCGGTGACACCCGATGCGGTGCCCGCGGCCCGGCACGCCATCGCTGCCGCGGAACGCCGGTTGCTGCTCGATCGGGCGCTGCGCCCGGACGCCCAGTGATCACTCCGGTGATCAGAGCACCAGGACAGCGGCGCCGTCGAACCGGCCGTGCTGCAGATCCGACAGCGCCCGATCGGCCGCGTCCAGGGGGTATCCGTGGGTCCGCACCTGTAGCCGGTGCCGGGCGGCGAAGGACAGGAATTCTCGCGCATCGTCGCGGGTGTTCGATGTGACGCTGCGCAGTTGCCGTTCCCGGAACAGGTGGTTCTCGTAGTTCAGAGACGGAATGTCGGAGAGATGGATGCCCGCGACAGCGAGCGTGCCACCGGCATCGAGCGCGGCCAGAGCGGGCAATACCAGCTCGCCTGCGGGTGCGAACAGAATCGCCGAATCGAGAGGTTCGGGCGGCGGCGCGGCGGCCGACTGGGCAGACGCGGCGCCCAGCTCCAACGCGTGGGCGCGAGCCGCGGGATCCCGGGTCATCACATGTACGCGCGCACCGTGCACCATGGCCACCTGGGCGGTGAGATGCGCGCTACCACCGAACCCGTAGATGCCGAGGACACCGTCGTCCGGCAGGTCGGCCCGGCACAGCGCCCGGTAGCCGATGATGCCCGCGCAGAGCAGCGGCGCAAGCTCGGCATCGCTGTACCCGGTCGGCAACGGCAACGCGAAATCGGCCGGAACAACCGCATATTCGGCATACCCACCGTCGGCGTCCCAGCCGGTGTACCGCGAATAGGGGCACAGGTTCTCACTACCGCGCCGGCAGAACCGGCAGGTGCCGCAGGTGTAGCGCAGCCACGGGATTCCGACCCGATCACCGGTACCGACCACTTCGGCCACGATCTCGTGCCCCGGTACGACCCGATCACGATGCACCGGCAGGTCGCCCTCCACCACGTGCAGGTCGGTCCGGCATACACCACAGGCGAGCACTCGTACGAGTAGCTCATCCGGCCCCGGCACCGGCAGCGGTGCGCGATCCAGAGTGATCGGGGCGTCGTCGATCGGCCGGGGCTCCCGCAGGCGCCAGGCGCGCATCGTCTCGGTCGACATATCGTCACGCTCCTGGTCCCACGGTCCCATCCCGATCCGGGATCGTCCACCACACGAGGCAACGGACCGACGAAGGTCACCGCTACAGGTGCGGTCCGGCACTGGGCTCGGTCCGCGCCCGAACCTAGTGTCGGCTCATCCGCAGGTGCACAGAACCGCTGGTTACAGGGAGGCAGACGGATGGACTACCGAATCGACCTCGAGGAATCCGCGCCGCAGACGGTGCTCGAGCTGCATCGCACCCTGCGCACCGACCGCGCCGGGGAAGACATCCCGGCCGGAATCACCGAGCTGTATCGCCTGGCCGAGGTGTTGGGGCTGGCCCCCGCCGGGCCGGCGGCGACCACCTATCGTGGTGATTTCGCGCCCGGCACCGAGATAGACGTCGTCTTCGGACTACCGGTCGATCCGAGGTTGCCGGATATCGAAATCGGGACGGTCACCGTGCGGCAGACCGAACCCACGCGCTATGCCCGCACCACACATCGCGGCGACTACCGCCACATCGGCGCGGCTTACGCCGCGCTCGAGGGCTGGGTGCACGAATCCGGCCGACCGGCAGCAGGACCACCGACCGAGGTGTATCTCGTCGCCCCCGGCGAAGGGGTCGCACCGACCGAATTGGTCACCGAGATCCGGCTCCCGGTCGCCGAACCCGCGCTGACCGTCCGCGTACCGGCGGATTTCGACGAGACCGCCCAAGTGGTCCGCCGGGTACTCCCGGAACACGGGTTCGGCATCCTCACCGAGATCGACGTCCGGGCGACGCTCGCCGAAAAACTCGGCACCGACATCGAGAACTACCTCATCCTCGGCGCGTGCAATCCGCAACTCGCCCATCGCGCACTGAACATCGATCGCCGGATCGGGCTCCTGCTCCCCTGCAACGTGATCGTGCGTTCCGACGGTGACGGCACTGTCGTCGAAGCCGTCGACCCGGATCTGCTGATCCGGGTCGACGGCCGGGCCGGCCTGCAGCCGGTCGCCGACGAAGCGCGCGACCGGCTTTCGGCTGCCCTCGACGACATCGCTGCGGAACGGGCGCCGGCAGAGGCCAGTTCCTCACTGAGCGACCGGTGAGACCGACCGCGGCAAGACCTCTCTCCGGCAGACCTTCCTTCGACTGCGCCGGCGGACGGACACCGGCCGCACAGCCCGGCTGCCGTGAACCCGCCATGCCTGCGGCAAGGTAGCGGCCCCGATGGCGCTGCCCGGAAGCCGGACCACCACCGATCGGCGCGACCGGCCCGGCGTCACGCCGGGCCGGATGCGGTGACCGGCAGTTGTTCCGCGCAGATCACCTCGACGAACTCTCCCGCCGTCCGGTCCGGCAGATGCCGGGCGATGTCGGCCTCGGTGACGATACCGACCAGGCGGCCGCCGTCGGTGACCGGTAGCCGGCGGATCCGGAAGTGCTCCATCACTTGCAGGGCGTCCTCGACACCCGTGCCGATGTCGGCGGTGTGCAACCGATCGGCACCCTGCGCGAACTCACCGGCGGTCGAAGTCGCCGGGTCACGGCCGAGCGCGATGCAGCCGACCACGATGTCTCGATCGGTGACGATACCGACCGGGTACCCCTCGCCGTCACAGATCGGCAGGGCACCGATATCGAGGGCGCGCATCCGCTCGGCGGCGTCGGCCATCGTGTCGCGCACTCCGATCGATACCACTTCCTGGTGCATCAGTGTTCCCACGGTGGGCATCCGGGACTCCTTTCGTGGTTCGGATTCTGCGGACCATCCTCGGCGTCCGGCTCTCGCCCGGTCAGGGTCCGAAGTCACCGGGTCGAGGTGCTTTGTGACCTGACCGATGCCGACCGGCCACCGACCTGCGCCTCTGCCGGGTGTGCCGGATCGCCCCGAGAATCGACCGGGTAGCCGAACGAGGAGCGACTATGGCGGCCACGAAGTCCCGGAGTTATGCCGTGCACCACGGCCTGACCGCGCACGACGTGGTCCTCCGATGGGAGACCGACCCGCACCGGGGGCTGGACGCGGCGACGGTGCGGGAACGCCTGGACCGGTTCGGCCCCAACGAGCTGCCCGCCCCGAAGAGCGCCGGTGTGGTGCTGCGGATGCTGCGCCAATTCCACAATCCACTGATCTACGTCCTGCTGGCCGCGGGCACCGTCACCGCGATCCTGGGCCAGGAGATCGACTCGGCGGTGATCTTCGGTGTGGTGGCTGTGAATGCCGGCGTCGGTTTCGTCCAGGAGAGCCGGGCCGAGGGCGCGCTGGCGGGGTTGCGCCGACTGGTGCAGACCCGTTCCACCGTGATTCGCGACGGCCGGAAACAACAGGTCCCTTCCACCACACTCGTTCCGGGCGATCTGGTCGCCGTCGAGGGCGGCGACCGGGTCCCCGCCGATCTGCGACTGCTCGGCAACGCCCGGTTGCAGGCGGACGAATCCGCGTTGACCGGCGAATCCCTGCCGGTGGCCAAGTACGATGCGGCGCTGCCCGTCACCACGCCGGTAGCGGACCGACACAACATGGTCTACTCGGGGACCCTGGTCACCGGAGGCAGCGGCACCGGAATCGTGGTGGCCACCGGGGCCGAGACCGAGGTGGGCGAGATCCACCGGCTGGTCGGCGCCGCCGACACACTCGCGACCCCGCTGACTCGCAAGCTCGCCCGGTTCGGTCGGATCCTTACGGTCGCTATCCTGGTCTTCGCCGCGGCGACCTTCACGGCCGGCGTCCTCCGCGCACAGCCGACTGACGAAATGTTCACTGCCGCAGTCGCACTGGCGGTCGGCGCCATCCCCGAGGGACTGCCTGCCGCCGTCACCATCGCCTTGGCCATCGGGGTGACCCGGATGGCCCGGCGCCGCGCGGTGGTCCGCCGATTACCCGCTGTGGAGACACTGGGCAGCACGACGATCATCTGCACCGACAAGACCGGCACTCTCACCGAGAACCGGATGGCTGTGCGGACGCTGTGGACGCCGGGCGCCGGCTCGGTCGACGTCCCGGTCGCCCCGAAGGCCGCGCCGGACGAGACCGTAGACAGCGGCGGCGCACCGGGCTCGGTGGCCGACGACGCCGCCGTGCGCTGGACGTTGCTGGCCGGTGCCGCGTGCAACGACGCAGAGCCGACGAGAAACCACCGGGCGCTCGGTGACCCCACGGAAGTAGCCATGCTCCTCGTGATCTCGTGTGCCGGCCTCGCCCCGGAGGCCGTCATGGCACGGTTCCCGCGGATCGCTACCATCCCGTTCAGCTCCGAACGCAGCTATATGGCCACCCTGCATCGGGACGTGGAAGAGCCGGCAGCCGGGCCCGTCGTCATGGCCAAGGGTGCTGTCGAGCGGGTGCTCGACCTCTGCGGTACAGCTCTCGACGTCCGGGGAAAGCCACAGCGGCTGGACCGGGCCGCGGTGCTCCGGGCGGCCGACGAGCTGGCCCGGCAGGGACTGCGGGTGCTGGCCACGGCGATCCGAACGGACGCCGAACCCGGCCTGGGCACGGACATCACGCCCGGCTCGCTGACCTTCACCGGGCTGCAGGCCATGGCCGACCCGCCACGCAGCTCGGCGGCCGCCGCGGTCGCCGCGTGCCTGCGGGCAGGCATCGAGGTCAAGATGATCACCGGCGACCATGCCGTCACCGCGTGCGCTGTGGCCGCACGGGTCGGCATGCTCGACTCGGCCGACCCACCGGCCGGCACCGTGCTGACCGGGCGCGACCTCGCGGCACTTCCGGAACGGCAGTACCCGGAAGCCGTCGAACGGGCCCGGGTCTTCGCCAGGGTGTCACCGGAACAGAAACTCCATCTCGTCGAGGCACTACAGAGCCGCGGTCAGGTGGTCGCGATGACCGGTGACGGGATCAACGACGCTCCGGCGTTGCGGCAGGCGGATATCGGCGTCGCCATGGGCGACGCCGGGACCGATGTCGCCGAGGACGCCGCCGACATCGTGCTCACCGACGACAACTTCGCGACCATCGAAGCCGCCGTCGAGGAGGGACGCGGCGCCTTCGACAACATCACCAAGTTCATCGCCTGGACACTGCCCACGAACATCGGCGAAGGCCTGGTTGTCCTGGTCGCCATCGCCACCGGCACGATCCTGCCGATCCTGCCGACCCAGATCCTCTGGATCAACATGACCACCGCCGTGGCGCTCGGTCTGATGCTCGCTTTCGAACCGAAGGAACCGGGCATCATGATGCGCCCGCCCCGGCGCCCGGATCAGGCCCTGCTCAGCCGCGCACTGCTGATACGCACCATCCTGGTCGCCGGTCTGCTGGTGGCGGGAGCCTGGTGGGTCTTCCACTGGGAGTTGTCGGCCGGCGCCGGGGAAGCCGAGGCCCGTACCGCAGCATTGAACCTGTTCGTCGTGGTGGAGGCGTCGTATCTGTTCAGTTGCCGTTCGCTGACCCGCCCGGTCCGCAAGAGCGGGTTCTTCGGCAATCCGTGGATCCTCGCCGGTGTCGCAGCGCAGGCGGCCGCCCAGCTCGCGATCACCTACTTGCCCGCCATGAACCGGATCTTCGACACGACCCCGATCACCGCCGAGACCTGGTTGCGAATTCTCGCGATCGCGGCCATCGCCACCATCGTCGTGGCGATCGACAAGCACTTCCGGGGTGCCGCGGGCGACGAGAGCCGCCGCGCCGCCGAACTGCGTCGCGCCGGCTCCGGAGCAGATCTATTCGCCGACGGCCCCTCCGGCCGCCGGTAGGGTGAGCGCGTGAGGTACTTCAACACGGCAGGTCCGTGTTATCCGGACCTGCACTACATGCTCCCGGCCGAGGAGCGCCTACCGGATGCCCGGATGTATGTCGAATTCGGCTTCTATTTCGTCGTGCACGCACCACGCCAGACGGGTAAGACCACGACCTTGCTCGGGCTGGCGCGGGAGTTCGCCGGAGACGGTCACTATCTGGCTCTGCCGATCTCGTGTGAGATGGCGGCAGCGTTCGACGACGATATCGGTGCGGTCGAGGAAGCGCTGCTGGCCACGATCAGTCAGGCGGCGGACCTGCACGATCTGCCCACAGAGCTGCGCCCACCGGATCCGTGGCCGGCTGCCGCACCCGGCAGCCGCCTGTACACCGGCCTGAGCACCTGGGTGGCGAAATGTCCCCGGCCTCTGGTGCTGCTGTTCGACGAGATCGATTCCTTGCGCGGAGCCGGTCTGATCAGTGTGCTCCGGCAGCTCCGTGCCGGGTTCACTCATCATCGGCAGCAGTTCGTGCACTCGGTCGTGCTGTGCGGATTACGCGACGTGCGTGACTACAAAGCCGCATCCGGTGGCGATCCGGCTCGGCTCGGCTCGGCGAGCCCGTTCAACATCGCGGTGGAATCGATCCGGATCGGTGACTTCACCCGTCCGGAGGTCGCCCAGCTGTATGCCCAGCACACGCGGGAGACCGGCCAGGAATTCGACGACAAAGCCATCGACCTGGCGTACTACTACACCCAGGGGCAACCCTGGCTGGTCAATGCCATGGCCTGGCAGATCATCGGCAAGATGCGGGTGCGCGAGACGATCACCATCGACCACGTCGAACGGGCCAAAGAACGGCTGATTCTGGCCCGGGCCACCCACCTCGATTCGCTCATCGACAAACTCGACGAGCCGCGGGTGCAACGCGTCATCGAACCGATCATCGTGGGCACCGAACCCACCGCCGACCTGACCTTCGACGACGACGCCGTATATGTGCGCGATCTCGGCCTGATCGCACAGGACAAACAACTGCGGTTCGCCAACCCGATCTACCAGGAAGTCATCCTCCGCGTGCTCGGTGGACGCACCGAGGCCGTGATCACCGCCCGGCCGGCCGCGTTCCGCCACCCGGACGGCCGCATCGATTTCGGTCGCCTGCTGAAGGAATTCGTGGCGTTCTGGCTGCAGCACGGCGATGTACTCGCCGCCCGCGACAATTACCACGAGGCCGCCGCCCAGCTGGTGCTGATGGCGTATCTGCACCGGATCGTGAACGGAGCCGGAACAGTGGAACGGGAGGTAGGAATCGGCCGCGGTCGAATCGATCTGCTGATCCGGCAGCCGTTCGCCGACGCCGATGGACACGATGCCGAGCAGCGTGAGGCGCTCGAACTGAAGGTCTGGGCCGCGGGCCGGCCCGACCCCCTCGACGACGGCCTCGCGCAGCTCGACGGCTACCTGGACCGGCTCGCCCTGCCCACCGGCGTTCTCGTCGTCTTCGACCGCCGCCCGCAGGCTGCTCCGATCCCCGAACGCACCGGTTTCACCGAGGTGATCTCCCCGGCCGGGCGTACCATCACGCTACTGCGGGCGTAGCCGGCTCCGTGCTCACAGCAATGCGCTCGGATATACCCGGTGGCGGCAGCCGACACCGGGCGACTGGCAGGGCTACGGCGTCTCAGCATCGGGCGGCGCACCCGGCAGCGGGCCGACCGGAGCCGACGCCGCCGAGGCAAGGTGCCGGACGAACCAGTCCCGCGCTCTCAGGGCCACTTCTTCCAGGGCGCCGGGTTCCTCGAACAGGTGGGTGGCGCCCGGGACGACGGTGATCTTGGTTTCGCACGGCATGCGGCGGGCCGCCCGGTAGTTCAGCGTCAGCACATCCCGGTCGTCGCCGCCCACGATGAGCAGGGTCGGGGCGTGGACCGAGGCGAGGCAATCCGCTGCCAGGTCGGGGCGGCCGCCGCGGGAAACCACCGCGGCGATCCGGTGGTCCGTCTCGGCGGCGGCGCACAGGGCCGCTCCGGCCCCGGTACTGGCACCGAAATAGCCGACCGGCAGGCCGGCGATCTCGGACACTCCGGTCGACCAGTCCGTAACCGCGGCCAAGCGACGGGCCAGCAACGCGATATCGAATACCTGCACCCGGTCGTGTTCCTCGCCCGGCGTCAGCAGATCGAACAGCAACGTGGCCAGCCCGGCTCGGTTGAGCACATCGGCCACGTACCGATTCCGCGGACTGTGCCGGGAGCTACCGCTGCCGTGCGCGAAGATCACCAGCCCGGCCGGGTCGACCGGAACCGTGAGCTTCCCGGGTAGGTCGACGGCACCGGCACGGACCCGGACGGGCCGATCCAGCACCGGTTCCGGCATACCGGCACCCACCGGTTCCGGCAGATGCCCGGCCGCCCGGCGAAGCAGTTCGCCGGCTTCCGCATCGGTCACATGCCCGAACCGGTGATACCAGCGCCCCACCGCCCCGAGCTGGTCCGGCTTCTCCGGACAGACCACCTCGTCGACATCGGTCCCCGGCTCCGGCAACGCCGCCCGGGCGCCCACCGGCACCGCGGCCACGATCCGCCGGGCGCCCCGCGCCCGGGCATCCCGGCAGGCGGCCCGGATCGTCGCCCCGGATTCGACGCCGTCGTCGACGACGACCACCGTCCGGCCGGCGAGCCGTAGACGAGGGTGCGACCGGCGTACCCGTGCGGACTGTCGAACCACTTCCCGCCGCACGTGCCGCTCCACCTCGGCCATCTCGTGCCGGGTCAACCGCGCGCCGGTCACCACCCGATTGTCGATCACGACGACCCCGTCCTCGCTCAGGGCGCCGAAGGCGAGTTCCGGCTGATGCGGAACGCTCAGCTTCCGCACCACGATCACATCGAGCGGGGCACCGAGGGCGGTGGCGACCTCGTACGCGACGGGTACGCCGCCGCGTGGTAACGCGGTGACCACCACTTGCCGGCCACGCAGATGCATCAGATTCTGCGCCAGCCGACGCCCGGCATCTCGGCGATCGTCGAACACCACCGCCGAACCTCCTCGCTCCGGCACCGTCACCGGCCCGGGCTCCGGACCACCATCATCGGGCACTCCACCGAATGCAACAGGGCGCTGCTGGTCGAGCCGAGCAGCATTCCCGAGAAACCGACCCGGCCGTGGCTGCCGGTCACAAGCAGTTGCGCATTCTCCGATTCCTCCAGCAGCGAGCGCACCGGACGGTCCCGGACGATCGTCCGGCGGACCGGAACGTCCGGGTACTGCTCACCGAGCCCGGCCAGGCTCTCGGCCAGCAGCATCTCCTCTTCCTTGCGGATCGCCTCCCAGCCGGTCAGCGGCAGCCCCATCCAGTTCATATCGGACCAGGCGTGCAGTGCGATCACCCCGACTCCACGCCAGGCGGCTTCCGCGAAGGCGACTTCGATGGCGGGCAGGCTGTTCGCAGTGCCGTCCACACCGACCAGGACGGGTTTGCCTGCAGACAGGGCGTCGGTGGCCGAGTTGGTGTGGATCACCGCCACCGGGCAATGGGCGTGCTGGGTGAGCGCGGTGCTCACCGAACCGAGCAGGTTCCGGCGGAAGGCGCCGAGTCCGCGGCTGCCGACGACCATGACAGCCGCGTGCTTCGACCGGTCCAGTAGATCCGGAACGACGAGTTCCGAACTCACCTCGGTGGTGACCGACAAGACCATTCCGGACGCGGAATTCCGCGCCACCTGCACCGCGTCGTCGAGTACCCGTTCGCCACCGGTCCGCAGCCACGCCCGGTCCTGATCGGTCAGCACCTCTGCCGGGCCCGTTCCCGCCGGTACGGCCACCGACGTCACGATGTGCAGCGGCCGCCGGCGCAGCCCCGCGTCCTTGGCCGCCCACGCCACCGCGTGGTAGGCCGTGGGTGAACCGTCCACCGCCACGACTACGGGCAGGCCCGTCTCATCGGCAGCCCCAGACACCATCGCCGACCCCTTTCCGGCGAGCAGACCGGGCCGCCGCCTGTTCGGTGTATTCGTCCTACGTCGAGCCTGGCGCCGAGCACCGCGCCGGTACAGAGCCGAACGTCACCTGCCCACCCGGCCGAGGACTCTCGGCACCGGAACGGTCCCGGTGGCCTCCGGGCCCTGTGGGGAGACCGGATCGCGCCGTATGATCGGCAGTATCACCAGCGCATCGGACCGGCCACGGAAGGCAGGTACCACAAATGACGCATCACAACGATCCACTCGCCGCCGGTATGCACAACGCGCACATCTGGCTTCGCAATGTCGCCGACGACCTGGGCACCGATGATCCGACCTTCGCGTTGCGCGCTCTACGCGCGTGGATGCACACGGTCCGGGACCGAATAGGCGTGGCCAACTCCGCGCACCTCACCGCCCAACTGCCCGACTATCTGCGGGGCATCTGGTACGAGGGCTGGGTCCCCAGCCGGGTACCGATGGGGCACGGGGTGCCGGAGTTCCTCGACGACTTCGCCGACCGGGCGGCCATCACTCCCGGTGAGGTGCCGTTCACCGCGGGGAGCGTGACCAACGCCCTCGACCGGATGATGTCGCCGGGGCAGATGGACCACATCTTCGCGGTCTTCCCGGAACGGCTGTGCGGCGTGTTGCGGGGCGAGGAGGTGCTCGCCGGGACGTGACTCCGGGCGGCGACGTTCAGGCGCGCAGCGACCGGCCGGACTCGGCCAGCGCCGCGCCGAGGGCTCGCACGGCCTTCGGGCCGACACCGTGCATCGCCAGCAACTCGGATTCGGTCAGCCCCGCCACCTGGTCCAGGGTGGTGATCCCGGCCCCGGCCAGCGCTCGGGTCGCCGGACGGCCGATACCGGCGGGCAGGTCGCCCACCGTGCCCGGTTCGGCGGCGGCCGCCGCGGCCACCACATCGGTCAGCGAGCGGGGTGCCCGATCCAACCACGCCCGCCGTACCCAGTGGTTGAGCTGCTGCCCATCGATCTCGGCGAGCGGGACGGCCACCGCATCACCGCCACCACCACTCGGCCCGGCGGCCGGGACCGCAGACCGTAGCGCCTCGGCATCGGGCTCGGCAAGGTACAGGTGCACGACACCGTCCGGGCCGCATTCCGCGAACGGCGCCGGACCGATGCCGAACACGACGGCGCCGGAATCGGTGCGGGACTCGGACGATCCGGCCATTGCCAGCGCGGCTTTACGTAGCTGAGCCAAGGTGGTCACGCGGTCAGCCTATGCCGGACCGCCGGCCCGACCGGGGACCGCCGCCGGTGTGAATGCCGCTCAGCTCACGAAGCATTCGTCGTAGAGCACCTTGCCGAACTCCGACAGCTCGACGCCCTTGCGGTGGTGCCGCAGCCGCACGAACAATCCACTCGGTGGCACCAACCCGGTGACCTCCGGCTGGAACGCCAGCATCTCGTATTGCTGTTCGCTGCGCATCTGGAAGTCGTGGATGTGGACCAATCCCAGCCTCAGCAGGTTGTCCAGGTAGATGGACGCATGCTGATACCGGATGCAGCCGGCCTCCCGGGCCACCATCGAGAAGTTGTGCAGCAACTCCCGGTATTTGCGGGTCATCGGATTGAACGCGACCACATCGATCACCGCCCGGGCACCTTCCTCGCCGAGGAACCGCACGATGCGCGCCTCATCGGGGCTCAGCATCCGCAGAATCCCCTGCAGAGCCGGGAACTCGACGGGGTCGTCGAGGGCGGCCGAACGCCACAGCAGCGCCTGGCCCTCGGCGCGGAGCGCGGCCCGCCAGTCGTC
Organism: Nocardia sp. KT25-26; assembly: GCF_056627695.1. Taxonomy (NCBI): domain Bacteria; kingdom Bacillati; phylum Actinomycetota; class Actinomycetes; order Mycobacteriales; family Nocardiaceae; genus Nocardia; species Nocardia sp. KT25-26. The sequence goes on from NZ_CM152813.1 coordinate 3,768,961, forward strand.
CACGGTGCTGCCGGCGAAATCGGTGACCGCATGCACCGGTACCGCGGAAGCCACCCGACCGGCCAGGGAACGCACCTGGTCCGGCACCTCACCCACCGGACCGGCGACGTCGTCCAGCAGGCGTGCGGCCCGACGCAATGCCGGGCCGGCGCCCAGCGCATCGGCGGCCGCGCCGACCGTGTCCCGACCCAGCCGGAACGCCGAACCGGCCATTTCACCGGCGACGTAGCGGGCCAGCCCGATCACCGAACCACCCTCATCCGGTAGCTCCGGCGGTCGTTCCGGATTCATCTTCTCGGAACTCATCGCAAACCTCCTCACACCAAGGTGATCAGGGCCTGTGCGGTACCGACACACAGGCCGAGAACGGCACCGATCAGCGTGAGCATCCATTCGTCCTTCTTGATGCCGGCGCGCAGCATGGCGCAGAACTCGTTGCCGGGCAGCGCCGTCATCCGGGTCTCCATGAAATCGGCCAGATGCTGTTGCCGGGCGCGCAGGAAATCGTCGTCCTGCATGGTCGCGGTGACCATGACGTCCATGGTGCCGCCGGCGGCCGTGAAATCCGCGACCATATGGTCGATACCGCGGCCGGCCACCGCATCGAGCATCGGCGCGACCACACCGACCGCGCGTACCACCACCGGCCGCACCGAGTCGTAGATCAGCCGCCGGGTCCGGTCCCGGTCCGGGCCGGTGAACATCTCGCCGACCAGCGTCGGGATGGTCAGTACCCGGTGCGCGACGATCTCGGCGAACACTTTCGACACCTCGGGCTGCCGTTTGATGAACAGGCCCAGCAGTTCGAATCCGAGGATCCGCTTGGGCACATCGGGTTCGAAGATCCGTTTCAGCGCGATCCAGTTGGTCAGATATCCGACAACGGCGCTGCCCACCGGAACGGTGATCAACGCAGGTAGCGGCACCCACAGGTAGATCGCCAGCGGCAGCAGTCCCAGCGGGACACCCCACACGAACCCGGCGCGGACGATGTAGGAGAACTCCTTGCCCCCGGCATCCTCGAAGATCCGGCACACCATCTCCGGGTTCTCCTCCATGAACCGGATGACCAGGAGTTTCAGATCCACCAGCTTCTCGATATTCGAACCGAGATCGTCGAGAACCCCGCCGATGACGCCGGGCAGTTCCGCCTCCACACGCAGGTGGATGGCCCGTTTGACCCGCTCGGGCAGGCGAGCCCACAGGTCCGGGTACTCGCGCTGGATGATCTCGTCGGTCAGCCGGGCGATATCCGGCCGGGCGAGTTCGGTCATCCGCGTCGCCAGTGTCGCCGGTTCCAGGGCCCGGTAGAACTCCTCGAGCCGGCCCAGCTTCATGATCGCCGTATCGCAGATGACGCTGGCCATCAGCCCGGCGCGCAGCGGGAAGATGCCCTGCCAGCCACCCAGCGGCAACCCCTTCACCGTGAACGGCAGCCGGATCCCGAGGAACTGCATGGGGTGGAACATCATCTGGACACACACCCAGTTGGTGAGCAGGCCGATCAGACCGCAGGCGAGCGGAATGGTCAGCGACCCGAGGGTCAGGTCGTTGCCGAAGAAGACGGGTTCCCCGAGGCCCATCGCCACAACAACTCCCATATCCATCGTTCGCGCACTCCTACGGGCATGGCGGGCCGGCCGGACCCGCCGTCGCCGAAATTCTGTCATGCCGACAGCCGGAAGCGGTGCATATCGGCCAAACCGATGCCCAGGCGTGTACCACCGCACACGCCGACGACTCCCGGGCCAGCAAGTTGTCAGCTATCCAGATCTCCACGCTCCGGCCACCGAGAATCAGCCGGGGCGACCTCTCCGGCGACGTCGGTGACCACGCCATGACCCGGACGGCCCGTCGCCGGTGGAATCGACGCCGAGCGCAGCATTTCTGAAACCAGAATAGGAAATCCCCACGAATACATCGTCTGTCAATTTCCCGTCCCGTTCGATATCGATTTCCGATCGCCCGATATATGCCACCGATCGAACCGGCGCTCATTGTTGTCGGAAACGTCACCGAGCCTTGACCGACTCCTGTCCGGCGGGCAACCTGTTCAGTATCGAGACCGCTCGCCACTATTCGACAATCCCCGAAACGAGAACGGAGTCCCCGTGCGCACACCCGTCACCACGGTGTGTCGGGCGATCCGGGACCACGGTGCCGATTTCGACCACCTGCCGGCGCTCCGGGTATTCGCGGGGCTCGCTGTTCCGGGACTGGTGCTCATCGCTGTGGGTCGCACCGATCTGATTCTGTACGCAGTATTCGGTTCCTTTACCGGGATGTACGGGTTCGCCGAGTCCGCACGGCAACGGCTGACCCACCAACTGGAAGGCGGCGCTCTGCTGCTCAGCGGCGTCGGCGCCGGAATCCTCACCGCCCGGATGGGTGGGCCGCCGTGGCTCCTCATCGTGGCGGTGGCGTTGTTCGCGGCGCTGTGGTCACCGGTCCTGGACCGACTCGGACTCCGGCCCGCCGGCCCGTTCTTCGGCATCTTCGCCTTCGGTGCCGTCGCCATGGTGGCCCACACGCTGCCGGACCCGGGGACGGCGTTCCTGGTGTGCGCCGCCACGGCGCTGCTGTGCCTCGGAGTCGGCTATTTCGATGCACTCCGCCTCCCCCGGGACAACATGCGACGCAGGCAACTACCGCCCCGGCCGGCACCCCGCACCGGGCGAGCGGCGGCCACCCAGGCGGTTCGCTACGCACTGGCCATCGCCCTGTCCGGGGCGGCCGGACTGGCACTGGGCGTGGGCCACGCGAACTGGGCCATGGCCGGAGCCGCGGTTCCCCTTGCCGCGGACCGGAACCGGGACCGGGTGCGGCGGGCGGCGCACCGGATCGTCGGCACTTTCGCGGGCCTCGCGGTGACGGTGCCGCTGCTCGTGCCGCAACCGGAGCCCGCGGTACTGGCGCTGGCGATCATCGCCCTGCTCTATCCGACCGAGTTGTTCATGGCCCGGCACTACGCCGTTGCGCTGGGCTTCTTCACGCCACTGATCATGGCGATGACCGTCCTCGCCGAACCCGCGGAGCCGTGGACCATGCTCGGCGACCGAGCCGTCGATACGGTGCTCGGGGTAGCCATCGGCGTCGCTGTCGCGTTCGGGGTGCCGGAGCCGCGAACACGGCAGCCGAACCCGGTCGAGGACCGGCCACCGAACGCACCGACGGTGCATACTCGAGCCATGACTTCTGATGACGACAACGCGTGGTACTTCGACCTGAAGACACACCGAGCCGTACAGGGAAAGCAGGGCTGGGTCGAGGACCGGATGGGTCCCTACCCGGACAAGGCGACGGCCGAGCGCGCCCTGGAAATCGCCCGGGAGCGCAACGCCGCCGCCGATGCAGACGAGGACGACTGACCGGCCTGCCTGCCACCGTCGCATCCGGTGGCAGGCCGACCGGCCGTCGACGACCGGAGATCAGCATGCACCCGGGACACACTGCCGAATTCGGTTACGAGGTCCGCGAGCCCGATACCGCCCTCGCCCTCGGCAGCGGTGACGTCGCGGTCCTCGGCACGCCCCGCGCACTGGCACTGGCCGAACAAGCGACCGTACAGGCCGTCCGGCACCGCCTGACCCCGGGTGAAACGACGGTCGGGGTGCAGGTGGCGCTGCACCACCGCCGTCCCAGCCCGGTCGGCACGGTCCTCACCGTCGCCGCCCGCCTCACCGACGTGGACCGCAACCGCTTGACCTTCGCCGTCACACTGCGGGATGCCCTTGGCGCCGTGGCCGAGGGCACGGTGCACCGCGTCGTCGTTCGGCGCGACGAATTCCCCGGTGCACACTCCTAGCGAGCCCACAGCGGCTTCCGACCAGCGTGTCCCGGGCGACCCCGGCCGACAGCAACCTAAGGTTCGAGCATGCTCGCCAGGCTTGCAGTCTCCGCACTCGTACGACTGATTGCATCGATACTCACCGGAATCGCGGCCGGAACCGCCGTTGGCCTTTTCACTGGGCTACCACTGGGCATCACCGCTGGGATCGCTTTCGCAGCGACCGCCTTCGTAATCAGCGGCTGGCTGGTGCTGTGGCCGATGGACAGCGCCCGCACGCGGGCCGATATCGCCCGGGAGGACTTCCGCCCGCTCGTCGAGGAGCTCGCGGTCGTCGCAGCCGCTTCCAGCGGACTGGTCGGAATCGTGGTCGTTCTGGTGCTAGGCCGTTCCACGGCAGCCCATGCGGCCGCAGCAATCGCTCTCGGTGGTGTCTTCATGGCATGGGCGGCGCTGCATCTGATGTACGCGACCAGATACGCAGACCACTACTTTCACGACCCGACCGGCGGGATCGATTTCAACGACAGCACTCCGCCGGCGTATCGGGATTTCTTCTATTTCAGCTACAACCTGGGGATGACGTATCAGGTGTCCGATACGAATGTGACCGAACCGACGCTGCGTGCGGTGGTGCTCCGACACTGCCTGCTTTCGTATGTGTTCGGAACCGTCGTCCTCGCAACCACAATCAATCTGGTAGCGGGGATCGCCACAGGTTGAGCGACGAAACCGAACTCTACGAGTACGATTTCCGCCATGGCCTACATTCTCGCTCTCGTCGCCGACAATTCCCCGGGATCGACCGCTGCGAAACTGGCCGCCGAAGCGCAACAGGCCGCCGTACGCAACTACACCGACGTCGTCGTATTCGACGGAATCGCCGATCTTCCGCCGTATCGCGCCGACATGGATACCACCGAGGACAGGCCCCTGTCCGCGAATCAGCTCCGCCGTTCGGTTCTCGAATCGGACGGAATCCTGCTGTTCGTACCGGATGGTGCCGGCCGAATCGGAATCGCCGAGGACGTCGTCGATTGGATCTGCCATCCGGCCGATGCAGCTCCGGTGTCCGGCCTGATGACAGCAGTGATCACGGCCGGACCGGATACGGACGGAGCCGCAGGCCTGGTGCAGCGCTTTTCCCGGGCAGGCGCCGGCTCACTCTCCGGTCCGGTCGGGATCGCCCCGGCCGACGCGCCCGACGCCCGAATGGAACGACTGGCCGACACCGTGGTTGCCGTGGCATCGGGTGTCTGAGGGCCGGAAACCGTCCGCATCAGGTCGCGGCAGTGAGTTTCTGCGCCTCGGCCTCCAGTTCCGCGTCATCGGCCGCACTGAGGTCCACATCGGCTACACCGGCCAACTGTCCGGCCAGTTGGTGATGCTTCGCTTCGAGCCGGTCCACGAACTCGGCAGCAACATCCGATTTGCCGTGGCCGTGGCCGAGAACCACAAACCGGTCGCCGCCGGTGACCGTAGCCAGCTCGGCTGCGACGCTGTCGAAATAGTGCACCAGGTCCTGCACGTCTTCGCGTCCGGTGTGGCGTTCCACGGTACGCAGGTGCCGCGACCGCGGATCGGTGTCGCGGACATCGGTTTCGGTGTCGGTGACCTTCTCGGTGTCCAGATCGAACCGGAGGATCCGGGCCCGCTCGGCGTCCAGCGCGACAGCGACCACCGAGCCCGATCCCTTCGGATCCGGCGTGGCGCGGAGCAGATGCCGCGCGTCCTCGATCCCCTGGATGGACACTTTGCCGTCGTGCGGGCGCCGGAAGACCACTCGATGCCCGTTCATGCGCACGGCGAGCCGGTCACCGGACTCCTGCTCCACCGATTCGGCGATGTCCTCCCAGAGGTCGACGAACTTGTCCCACGCCAGATCGCGCGGTGCCGGGTGGCCCAGAATCGCCGCATAGGTCCTGCGGGTGTGCGCGTTCACTCGTTACCTCCAGTCGCCATAGTGGTCACCGTCCGGTGGGCGGTCGCGGGCGCCGATGGTTCGATCGTCACCTTCAGGTTCTTCATGATCGGCTGATCGCTCTGCGTGCTGTAATCGCCGATGGCGCAGAGGACGTTCATCTCCGGCATGTACCCGGCAGCGCAGCCTGGTGGGATGTCGTACGGGATCACCTGGTAGCGCTGCAGGGATCGGGTACTGCCGTCCCGGGCGATGCTGGTGATGTCGACTTCGTCGAATTCCTGCAGCCCCCGATCGCGCATATCGCTTTCGTTCATGAACACCAGCGTGCGGAGGTTCTTCACACCGCGGTAGCGGTCGTTGTCGGAGTAGATCGTGGTGTTCCACTGATCGTGCGAGCGCATGGTCGCCAGGGTCAGCGTGCCGGGGTCACGCGGGAGCTCCGGGAACGAGGCGTGTGAGAATTCGGCGCGCCCGGAGGGCGTGCGGAAGACGAGTTCCCGGGCGGGCTGTTTGATCCGGAATCCGAGCGGGAGCCGTACCCGCCGGTTGAAGTCCTCGAAGCCGTCCAGAACCTCGGCCATGGTGTCGCGGATCCGGTCGTAGTCTTCGATGTAGTGTTCCCACGGTGTCGGGCTGTCGGGCAGTGCCGCCCGCGCGATTCCGGCCAGAATCGCCGGTTCGGACCGCAGATGTGGCGAGGCCGGTTTCTTCATCCCCACCGAGAGGTGCACCATCGCCATCGAATCCTCGACCGAGGTGGCCTGGACCCCGGAACGCTGGTGGTCCTTTTCGGTCCGGCCCAGGCACGGCAGGATCAGCGCCCGTCGACCGTGCACGAGGTGACTGCGGTTGAGTTTGGTACTGACTTGGATCGTCATCTCGCACTTTCTCAGCGCGGCGTAGGTATAGGCGGTGTCCGGGGCGGCCAGGGCGAAGTTTCCCCCCATGGCGAAGAAAACCTTCACCCGCCCTGCGTGCATCGCCTCGATCGTGCCGACCACATCGAGGCCGTGCTCGCGGGGCGGATCGATACCGCACACCTCGGCGAGCCGATCCAGGAACTGCGGCGCCGGCCGATGGTTGATTCCGCAGGTGCGATTGCCCTGCACATTGCTGTGCCCGCGAACCGGTGACGGCCCGGCTCCCTCGCGCCCGAGGTTCCCCCGCAGCAACAACAGATTCACGATCTCCCGGATGGTGTCGACGCCGTGTTCGTGCTGGGTCACCCCCAGACACCAGCTGATGATGCTGCGATCTGCCCGGCAGTACACCTCGGCGGCCTTGCGGATATCGCGCACCGACAGCCCCGACTGTTCCTCGATCTCGGGCCACGGGGTGGCGGCGCACAGTGCCCGATACTCCTCGAACCCGGTCGTATAGCGGTCGATGAATTCCCTGTCGAGGGCCTTCGGATCGGTTTCGGCGGCCTCGAGCACCGCCTTCGCCATCCCTCGGATCACGCCGAAGTCGCCGCCGATCCGCGGCTGCAGGTTCAGCGTGGAGGTCGGGGTCGCGTGGAAGGTGGCCATCTGCAGGAATTCGTGCGGGATGATGGTCCGGCGCGCGCCTGCTTCGACGAGCGGATTGATGTGCACGATCTGCGCACCGCGCCGGTGCGCCTCGGCCAGCGCCGTCAGCATCCGGGGCGCATTGGAGGCGGCATTGACGCCCATGATGAACAAGGCGTCGGTGGTTTCCCAATCCTCCAGATCGCAGGTGCCCTTACCGGTTCCGAGCGCAGCCTGCAGGGCCCGGCCGCTCGCCTCATGACACATGTTGGAACAGTCGGGCAAATTGTTGGTGCCCAACTCACGCACCATCAACTGGTACAGGAAGGTTGCCTCGTTACCCAGCCGTCCCGAGGTGTAGTACGAGGCCTGGTTCGGGTCGTCGAGTTCCCGAAGCGTACGCCCGGCGAGTTCGAAGGCGTCCGACCAGCTGATCGGGACATACTTGTCGGTATCCGGGTCGTAGACCATGGGTTCGGTCAACCGACCCTGGTCCTCCAGGTCGAATTCGCTCCACTCGGACAACTCGGTCACGGTATGTTCGGCGAAGAACTTGCGGTCGACCCGCTTGTGGGTCATCTCCCAGGTGACATGTTTGATGCCGTTCTCGCAGATATCCAGATGGATGCCCTTGAGCGAATCGGGCCAGGCACACCCGGGGCAGTCGAAGCCACCGTTCTCGTGATTCATCTTCAGAATCGCGCGGGGACCGTTGATCGGTTCCTTCTCCCGGCCCAGCATGAACGCCGTGACCGCCTTCGCCGCACCCCAGCCGGCCGCCGGATGGTGGTACGGATGGAATTCCGGTTGCTTCGCAGCATCCGTTTCCCGGCTGGGCCCGGAGTCCGGGTCGAAATCTTCGGGTGAACCTGTTGCCATGGCGCGCTACCCTTCGACGATCCGGCGTCACCGCCGGCACACGAATTCGTGATGTACTGGCAATCCTCACGGGTGGACGCGGTGAGCGTCCAGAACGCATCTCCGACTACGCGATAGGCGGCACCGATCGATCGAGCAGCAGCCGCCCGGCACACGCGCCGATCGTACTCCGTGTTCGAATGAATCATGCTCTTCCGCCAGCTCGAGTATTTCGTCGCACTCGCCCGCGAGCAGCATTTCGCCCGGGCCGCCGATGCCTGCTACGTCTCCCAGCCGGCGCTGTCCGAAGCGATCCGGAAGCTGGAGAACGAACTGAAGGTGCCACTCGTCCATCGGGGCCGGTCCTTCGAAGGGCTGACGCCGGAGGGGGAACGGCTGGTGCACTGGGCGCGCCGGGTGCTGGCCGATCGCGACGCCCTGGAACAGGAGGCCGCCACGTTGCGGACCGGCCTCACCGGAGATCTCCGGCTCGGCGTCATCCCCGCCGTCGCCGGCACCGTCGCCCTGCTCACCGACCCGTTCTGCACCGACAATCCGCTGGTGCGGGTACGGCTGGAGACCAGCCTGCGGTCCACCGACATCATCGACCGGATCCGGCGGTTCGGACTGGACGCCGGGGTCGTCTACACGGACGGGCTGGACCTGGGCGGGCTCACCGCCACACCCCTCTACCGGGAACGGCAAGTGCTGGTCGCCGGTCGGGAACTGGTCCGGGACCGACAGGACACCATCACCTGGATCGACGTCCGGCAACTACCGCTGTGCCTGCTGAACCAGGGCATGCGGGGCCGCCAGCTCATCGACGAGGCCCTCGCCGTCCACGACCTCGCGGTGACCCCGCAATTGGAGACGGATTCGGTGATCTCGCTGCTCGCGCACGTCGGCACCGGACGCTGGGCAGGCATCGTTCCCGACACCTGGTTGCGTACCGTACGCCGGCCGGAAGGAGCTCGGGTTCTGCAATTGCAGAACCCCGCGATCTCGGCCGGGATCGCACTGGTCACTCCAGCCGGTGAGCCGGCCTCCGCGTTGACCCGGGCGCTGATCCACACCGCCCGGACCGCAGCGATCGACGCCCGCCACCCGGCGGGCGCCGCCTCCCCCTCCGGATCCGCCGGTGTTGCGTGATCGGCTCCGATCAGCCGATCGGTATCGTGTCTTGGACAGCAGCTGCGCAACCGTCGCACACTGAATTCGCCGTGACTCGGCAGCGTCCGCACGGCGCGGTGCCGAGGCCGCAGCGCAGCAATCCGATGGCCGAGTGGAGACGACGATGAGCCGGGTCACCGCACGACGCAACACCACCCGCCTGACTCCGGCGGGCCTGATCCGGCGCCCCGACACCCTGGCCGTCGAGGAACCCCTGGAGCTGCGGATCGGCGGCCGGTCGTTGACCGTCACCATGCGTACGCCCGGCGACGACATCGACTTCGCCCACGGCTTCCTGTTCGGCGAGAACATCATCCGGCAGGCCGACGACATCGTCTCGGCCCGATACTGCAGCGGCACCGACGACCAGGGCCGCAACACCTACAACGTGCTCGACCTGCAGCTGCGCACCCCGGTACCGGTCAGTACCCGCCCCTTCCTGACCACGGGCGCCTGCGGCCTGTGTGGCAAGACCGCCCTCGACGAGGTCCGGACCCGGCTGCAGTTCCCGATCCCGGCAGATACCGGCAGCGTCGCCCCGGCGGTGCTGGCCGAGATGCCGGCGACGCTCCGGAGCGAACAGAAGGCCTTCCGGGCCACCGGCGGAGTACACGCCGCCGGACTGTTCGCTCGCGACGGCACCCTCCTCGTGGTCCGCGAGGACATCGGGCGGCACAACGCCGTCGACAAGGTCATCGGCTGGGCCCTGCGCAACGGCCGGCTCCCGGGGCACGATCTGGTACTGGTGGTCAGCAGCCGGGCATCGTTCGAGCTGGTCCAGAAGGCCGCCGCCGCCGGTATCCCCTTCCTCGCCGCGGTGTCGGCGCCCAGTTCGCTGGCCGCGGACCTGGCCGACGACGTCGGTCTCACCCTGGTCGGATTCCTGCGGGGCGAGACGATGAACATCTACACCGGGGCACACCGATTCGCCCCGGCTGTCCCGGTGCCCGCATCGGGCTCGACACCCGTGCACGGCGAGCCGGTCGCATGATCACAGCGGACGCCGTGCGACCACCACGACGAAAGGACAGCCGATGCCGGGATTCGTGTACAACGGAGCGCCGGTCGCCGTCGGCGCCGACGAGGCCGACATCAAGTTCGTCGCCCATCTCCAGCTGGTGACCGAGATCCGCTTTCGCAGCGAAGAAGGGTTCCAGGTCGGCCTCACCGGAACCGACGAATCCGGTCGAGCTCGCCGCAACTACTTCTGGTTCCACCCGTCGATCCCGCTCCAGTTCTTCTACGACGATGCCGCACAGGTCGCCTTCGATCAGGACTACTACGACGCCATGCTGGAGATGTCGCGTGGGCCGTTCGGCGTCTTCCTCGGTGAGGTGAGCGATCTGCCGGTGGCGTTCCCCGACGAACTGGACTACGACCTCGACGAGGATCCGGCCGGGGTGACGCCGGACTGATCGGGTCGCCACTCACGGCGCCACCAGGCGCCGAGCCGCCAGTACAACGGCCCCCCGCTGCGCGGCGACCCGATCGGCCCCGGACCGGCCCGCCGCGACATGCGCGGCTGTCGTACGGGCCAGTTCGGTCAGCATCCGCAGCAGAGTCGACGCCGGGATCTCGGCGGTGATCACCCCGTCCTGTTGGCCCCGGCGCAGTTCGGCCAGTTTGGGGTCCAGTGTGCGGCGCAGCACCTCGGCGAGGGCCGGATCGTCGGCGGGTTCCAGTTCCGCCCAGGCCTGCAGGCGGGCGTCGTCGGGGTGGGCCAGGAAATGATCGAAGAGCCGGCCCGCGTACCCGGGCACATCGTCGGCACGCAGCGCCGTCTCCGCCGTCGTTTCTCCGGTCCAGCGCTCGGTGACCGCGACGTAGAGCTCGTTCTTCCCCGGGAAGTAGGCGTAGAGGCGGTCCTTGCTGGCCTGCGCCGCTGTCGCGATCCGGTTGATCCGGGCGCCGGCCACACCGTACCGGGCGAACTCCGCCTTGGCGGCACCGAGAATCCGTTCCCGGGTTGCCATCCCTGCTGCTCGCATGCGCCGATCCTAGTTTACGAACCACATGGTTCGGGACTACGGTAGCCTTCCGAACCAAATGGTTCTGGAACTTCCGAGTCACTTCGACTCGGCTTCCGAAGACACCCGGTTCCCGACGACGAGGCACGGAGGCCTTCGATGGGCGAGCATTGGCAGCAACTGCGAAACCGCACAGAAGGAGTTACACCGGACGAACTGGACCGACTGTGGGCCCGGCTGCGACCGGCACGGGCCGAGGACATCCTCGGCGAATGGCGCGGGTCGGCATTCCAGACCGGGCATCCGCTGTGCCGGGCACTACCGCGGAGCCGGTGGTACGGCAAGCACTTCCGAGCCCTCGACGACGCCCAACCGCTGATCTGCCGGGCCGAGGACGGCTCGCTGTTCTCGAACGTCGAACTCGGCAACGGCGAAGCGACCCTGTGGAACATCGAGTTCCGAGGTGAGGTCACCGCCACGATGGTCTACGACGGCCGGGCGGTGTTCGATCATTTCAAATGGCTCGACGACACGACCTTGATGGGGATCATGAACGGCCGCCCGGAGCTCGTACTCGCCGACGGCGAGCATTTCTACTTCCTGCTGGAGCGAGTGTCCTGATGCGCACCACTGCTCTCGTATCCCGCGACCCCGCCGCCGAATTCACAGTGGAGGACGCCGAGGTCGACATGCCGGGCCCCGGCGAGATCCTGGTCCGGATCGCGGCCGCCGGAATCTGCCACACCGACCTGGTCGGGCGCGGCGCCGGGGCGGCCGACCGGCCGGTCCTGCTCGGCCACGAAGGCGCCGGCACCGTGGCCGCGGTCGGCCCCGGCGTAGACAGCGTCACCCCGGGGGATGCCGTGGTCCTGACCTTCCGGCACTGCGGTGACTGCGCCGCATGCCACGGCAACCGCCCCGCCTACTGCCGGCGCGCCACCGAACTGAACCGATTCGGCCCACGCGACCACGACCGGCCCCGGGTGACCGTCGGCGGGATACCCGCACTGTCCGGATACTTCGGCCAATCCAGTTTCGCCGGGTACGCGCTGACCACCGCCGACAACACCGTCCGCATCGAGCCCGGCGTCGACCCGGCAGTGGCCGCCCCGCTCGGCTGCGGCTTCCAGACCGGCGCCGGAGCAGTGCTCAACGTACTTCGCCCGGACCCCGGGTCATGGCTGGTCATCCACGGCGCCGGTGCGGTCGGTACGGCTGCGCTACTGGCCGCCCGAACTCTGCCGGACGTCCGGGTGGCAGTCGTCGAGACCTCGGCCGGGCGGCGGCGGTTGGCCGGTGAACTCGGCGCGGAGGTGTCGATCGACCCGGCCACAGCCGATCCGGTGGCGGAGATCCGCACGTGCACCGGCGGCGGCGCCACCCACGCACTCGACACCACCGGATCGGCGGCAGTGCTGGGGCAGGCAGTGTCGTCGCTGACCACCGGGGCGACCGTCGTCGCGGTCGGACTGGGTTCCGGCACCCCTCCGGTGGACATCGCCGACATCGTGTTGTCCGGCAAGACGATCCGCGGCTGCCTGGAGGGCGATGCCGTCCCGGCCACCTTCATCCCCCACCTGCTCGAACTGCACCGGCGCGGACGATTCCCGATGGATCGTCTCGTGACGCGCTACCCGCACACCGAGATCGCGACCGCACTGGCCGATCAGCGTGCCGGTCGCGTGATCAAGCCGGTGTTGACCTGGTGACCGCCCGCCGCACGGATCCCGGCCGGACAGGCGCAGCAACCGGACGCCACCACGGCGGCCGGCCCGCGAGCAGATGCCATAGCCGGCTGATCATGGTCCAATGACCGAATGACCGGAGCAGTGGTTCCGCTCGGCGCGCTGCGCGACGAGCAGTCGAACGGGTTGGCCGCCTTGCTGCGCCGGCGGCGCAGTGTTCGTGACTTCGCGCAACGAGCGGTGTCACTGCGCCAGGTCGCCGGATTGTGCTGGGCAGCGCAGGGCCGGTTGCCGGACGGCCGTCGCGTCGCCCCATCGGCGCACCGGCTGTATCCGATGACGGTGTCGGTCGTGGCGGGCGAAGTGGACGGGCTGGCCACCGGAATCCACCGATACGACGCCGAGAACGACAGCCTGCGCACGATCACCGGCGGTGACCATCGCCGTGCCGTCGCCGACTGCACCCTCGCCGACCGGGAGTGGCTGCCCCGCGCGGCGATCCTGCTCCTGCTCAGCGGCGACCTGCGCAGCGCGACCGACCATTTCGCCGACCAACCGCCGCGGGGCCGTCGCGGCGGGCGTTATGTGTACCTCGAAGCGGGCCACGTCGCCCAGAACATCTACCTACAGGCCACCGAGGACGGCCTCTGCGCGGTGCTGGTAGCCGGATTCGACGACAACCGACTACTGAACCTCGATCCGCCGGCGGTCCCGTCCGGACACCACCCGTTGGGCATCCTGGCCGTCGGCCATCCCGCATAGCTCGCTCGAATCCGGTCGTGCGGTCTCCGAACTTCCGGAGAATCCACATGTTTGCCCGCCCGAGATCACCCTCAAAATGACGTGTTGTACATCACATATATAGCCCGACGACGCTACTCGACATCTCCGCATATCGCCACCTTCCATAGTTGAATACGACTGTGTACAAAGCTTTTTCACACTGATTCGCTCGCCAACTCGATCATGTCCGGCTACTATCGCTTGCGGCGCTTCGCTCATCTCCGCCGTGTTTGCCCTCTGCTCCTCGGCGCCGTCTTCTGCCCGCACCGATCTGCGAGAACAGGACGAATCATGACCGATCTGGCCGACCCCATCTCCACCGGAGCCTCCGACGCACCGCAGCTGAGTCTCAGCACCGCAGCCGCCCGAAATCTCGCGACGACCACCAAGTCGGTCCCGCAGATGCAGGGCATCACATCCCGCTGGTTGCTGAAGATGTTGCCGTGGATCCAGGCCGACGGCGGTGTCTACCGCGTCAACCGGCGACTCACCTACACCATCGGCGACGGCCGAATCACCTGTTTCGCCACCGCAGGTGAGGTCCGGGTGCTCGCCGCCGAACTGCGCGAACTGCGCTACCTGCGCGATTTCGCCGACGACACCGCACTGCAGGCGCTCGCCGAATGCTTCGTCCGCCGCGACTACCAGCCCGGTGAGGTCATGGCCGAAGCCGGCCGCCCCGCAGAGGAACTGGTACTGCTCGCGCACGGCAAGGCCAACAAGCTCGGCGAAGGCGAGTACGGCGAACAGACCGTTCTCGAGGTGATGACCGACGGCCGCTTCTTCGGCGAACGGATCCTCGGCGAGCAGGTCGACGACTGGGATTTCACCGTCAAGGCGGTCACCCCGTGCACCGTCATGGTCCTGACCGACCGCGCCCTCGCCGAGGCCAGCGACCGCATCGAATCGCTGCGGGCGCACGTCCGGATGGCCTGGCTCGAGGAACAGGAGCGCGCCCAGTTCGCCAATGCCGACGGTGAAGCCGTCATCGGCCTGGCCTCCGGACACCAGGGCGAACAACAGCTGCAGGGCACCTTCGTCGATTACGAACTGCACCCGCGTGAATTCGAACTCAGTGTCGCGCAGACGGTACTGCGTGTGCACAGCCGCGTCGCGGATCTCTACAACAAGCCCATGGATCAGATCGAGCAGCAGCTGCGCCTGACCATCGAGGCCCTGCGCGAACGCCAGGAAGACGAGATGATCAACAATCCGGATTTCGGGTTGCTGCACAACGCCGGCCTGCGCCAGCGGACCACCACGCTCTCCGGCCCGCCGACGCCGGACGATATGGACGAGCTGCTGTCCATGGTGTGGAAGGAACCGTCGTTCTTCCTGGCCCATCCGAAGGCGATCGCCGCCTTCGGCGCCGAGTGCAACCGGAAGGGTGTCTATCCGGGCAGTGTCGAGCTGAACGGACATCAGGTACCGGCCTGGCGCGGTATTCCGGTGTTGCCCTGCAACAAGATCGGCGTCTCGGCGACCCGGACCACGTCGATCATGTTGATGCGCACCGGCGAACAGTCGCAGGGCGTGATCGGACTGCGGCAGACCGGCATTCCCGACGAGTACGAGCCCGGCCTGAACGTGCGCTTCATGGGCATCGACGACAAGGCGATCATCTCGTATCTGGTCAGCACCTACTATTCGGCGGCTGTACTGGTGCCGGACGCGCTGGGCATCCTCGACGGGGTCCAGCTGGGTGCCGAGGGCTGACCGTGCAACCCTTCGAACTGCCCGACTTCTACGTGGCCCACCCCGCGCGGCTCAACCCGCACGTGGCCACTGCGCGGGCACATACGAAACGCTGGGCCTATGAGATGGGCATGCTCGGCGACGCCGTCGGCGGCGATGTGGTGTGGGACGAGGCGAGTTTCGACGGCATGGACTACGCCGGGCTGTGTGCCTACACCCATCCGGAAGCCACGGCCGAGGTTCTGGACACGGTGACCGACTGGTACACCTGGGTCTTCTATTTCGACGACCATTTTCTCGAGGCGTTCAAGCGGACCGGCGATCTGGACGGTGCCCGCGTGTACCTCGACCGGCTCGCCACGTTCATGCCGGCCGACGGCACCACGATGCCCGAACCGACGAACCCGGACGAGCGCGGGCTCGGCGATCTCTGGGCCCGCACCGTGCCGTCGATGTCGTTCGCCTGGCGGGAACGGTTCGCCGAGAGCACCCGGAACCTGCTGCTGGACTGTGTGTGGGAGATCCGCAACATCACCGGCGCCCGGGTGCCGAACCCGATCGACTACATCGAGATGCGGCGCAAGGTAGGGGGTGCACCCTGGTCGGCAGATCTGGTCGAGTACGCCCGCGGCGTGGAGGTCCCGGAGCAACTGGTCGGCACCCGGCCGATGCGGGTGCTGAAGGACACCTTCGCCGATGCGGTGCACCTGCGCAACGATATTTTCTCATACCAGCGGGAGACCGAACAGGAAGGCGAGGTCAACAACGGGGTGCTGGTGGTGGAGCGCTTCTTCGAATGCACCCCGCAGCAGGCGGCCGAGGTGGTCAACGACCAGCTGACCTCGCGCATGCACCAATTCGAGAACACAGTACTCACCGAACTGCCCGGCCTCTTCGACGAACATGCACTCGATGCCGGCGGGCGCGCCGCGGCACTGTCCTATGTGCAGGGGCTGCAGGATTGGCAGTCCGGTGGCCACGAATGGCATCTGCGTTCCAACCGCTACATGAACGAGTCCGTCACGCCCCGGACGATGCCCACCGGGCCGGTCGGCATCGGTACCGCGCTGTCCCGATCCGGCTTCTGGAAGGGGCTGGCCGGGCCCGGAGGTGCCCGCAGTCACACCCAGGTCGGGCTGCGGCCGGTGGGGCGGCTACCGCTACCGGACTTCGATGTGCCGTTCGAGCTCAGCCTGAGCCCGCATCTGCCCATCGCCCGGCGGGAGAGCATCGACTGGGCCGAGCGGGTCGGCTTCCATGATCCGGTTCCCGAACTCGGCGGCCGGCAGGTGTGGACCCGCGCCGAGACCACCGGCTTCGACTTCGCGCTGTGCTCGGCCGGCCTCGATCCGGATGCGGACGCGGACGCCCTCACGCTGTCGGCCGAATGGCTCACCTGGGGTACCTGGGGTGATGACTATTTTCCGGTCGCCTTCGCCCCGTCCGGGTCGGCCGGGGCGATGGCAGCGGCCAAGGCCTGCCAGGCGCGGCTGTCGCTGTTCATGCCGCTGGATCCCGAGACCATGCCGGAGCCGGCCACTCCACTGGAACGCGGTCTCGCCGATCTCTGGCCCCGCACTGCCGGACCGATGACGATGCCCGCGCGGCAGACATTTCGAGCCGCAGTGGAATCCATGACCTCGAGCTGGCTGTGGGAGGTCGCCAACCATATTCAGCATCGGGTGCCGGATCCGGTGGACTATCTGGAGATGCGGCGCCGCACCTTCGGTTCGGACCTCACCATCGCCCTGTCCAAGATCGCCCGCGGTGGGCAGGTGCCCGAAGCCGTGTTCGAGACCGGCACCATGCAGGCCGTCGAACGCGCCGCCCAGGACTACGGGTGCCTGATCAACGATATGTTCTCCTACCAGAAGGAGATCGAGTACGAAGGCGAGCTACACAATGCGGTGCTGGTCGTCGAGTCGTTCTTCGACTGCGACCGGGACCGGGCGGCCGCGGTGGTGGACGACCTCATGCGGGCCCGGATGCGGCAGTTCCAGCGCCTGGTGGCCGAGGAACTGCCGGTACTGTTCGACCACCACCGGCTCGACGAGTCCGCCCGAGCTGCCCTGCTGGGCTATATCGGCGAACTCCGGGACTGGATCGCGGGCATCCTGAACTGGCATCGGAAGTCGAGCCGGTACCGGACCGAGAACCTGCACTACCCGCTCGCGGACCGGCCACACGCCGGCGGTGGCGCCGATTCTTCCGAGGTCGGCGGTGCACCGAGCACGCCGGTACCCGGCCGCCGCCTCGGCGCCCGCGGTCCGGCCGGAATCGGCACTGCCGCCGCGTTCCCGCTCCGGCACGCGTCGGTTCCCCGGTCTTCGACCGGCACACCGGCTGCCGCGGCGGCCGGGTCCGCCGCCACCACCGCGGCACCCCCGAGCAGCGCTCCCGGTACGTCGATATCCCTTGCCCCCACCGGAATCGGCACCTCTGCGGCCCGGCTCCATCCGCGGAGCCCTGGCGGCCGAACCGCCGAACCCCAGCCCCCCACTACGGGAAGGAAGCTCCCGTGACGCGCTCCGATATCACCGGTGTCCGACCGGATTCGACCACCGCACTCGGCACCGCAGCCGCACGCACACTGGCCACCACCACCAAATCGGTGCCACAGATGCAGGGCATCACGCCACGCTGGCTGCTGCGCATGCTTCCGTGGGTGGAAGTGGCCGGCGGCGCCTACCGGCTGAACCGGCAACTGAGCTACACCGTCGGCAACGATCGGATCACCTGCACGGTCGCCGGTGGCGTGTACCGACTGATCCCGAAGGAGCTCCGGGAGCTGCGGGCACTGCACGGCTTCGCGGACGACGATGTGCTGCGGGACCTGGCGAACACCTTCCGGCAGCAGGAGTTCCGCCCCGGCGAGACCATCTGCGAATTCGGCAACACGGTCGCAGACCTGCACGTGATCGCCCACGGCCGGGTGACCCTCGCCGGTGTCGGCGAGTACGGCGAACGGGTACAACTCGACGTGATTGCCGACGGTGACCATCTCGGTGGCAGCATGCTGCTCGGGGAGCAACCGATCTGGGAGTTCACCGCCACCGCCGAGACCCCGTGCACCGTGCTGACGCTGCCGCGGCAGACCTTCGAGCGTGTCCGGGATCGCTATCCGCAACTGGCCACACATCTCGAGTCGGTCCGGTCCACCGTGGCGGCCCAGCGTGCCCGCTCCGACAAGTACGGACAGGCTGCCATCGACCTCGCCGCCGGTCACCGCGGAGAGCAGGCGTTGACCGGAACCTATGTCGACTACGACCCGCAGCCCCGCGAATACGAACTGAGCGTTGCGCAGTTGCTGCTGCGGGTGCACACCCGCGTCACCGATCTGTACAACGAGCCGATGGACCAGCTGGAACAGCAGCTACGCCTGTCCGTCGCAGCACTGCGGGAACGCCAGGAACTGGATCTGCTCACCGACCCCGGATACGGGTTACTGAACAATGTCGACGCCACCCAGCGGCTGCGTTCGGCCACCGGCCGCCCGACCCCGGACGACCTCGACCGGCTGCTCGCCCGCCGCCGCAAAACCGCGTTCTTCCTGGCCCACCCCAGAGTCATCGCCCAGTTCGGCCGGGAATGCACCGCCCGGGGAATCTACCCCGCACAGACCGAGCTCGACGGACAGACCGTCCACGCCTGGCGCAATGTGCCGTTACTGCCGTCGGACAAGATTCCGATCTCCGCGGCCGGCACCAGCACGATCCTGGCCATGCGAGTCGGCGAACGCGACGACGGAGTGATCGGGCTGCGTCACACCGGCCTGCCCGACGAGTACGCACCCGGAATCAACGTTCGCTTCACCGGTATCGACGACCGGGCCGTCGCGGCCTACCTGATCAGCGCCAACCATGCCGCAGCGGTACTGGTACCGGACGCGCTCGGTGCGCTGACGAACATCCAGCTGGGCCGCTGAACTCCGTGCCACTGTCCCCGACCCGATCAGGACGTGACCATGCCCCACAGCCCCGGACCGCTCGCCGTGACCGGTGAGCCTGCTGTCCCCGACCGGACCGCCACCGAAGTCCTCGAACACAGCCGCGACGCCTGCGCGGCCACCATGCGCGCCGCCGTCCACGCCCTGCCGAGCACCGTCCGCCACATTGCCGGCTACCACCTCGGCTGGTGGGATCACGACGGCCGCCCGGAACGGCGGGACGGCGGCAAGGCCCTCCGTCCGGCCCTGGTTCTGCTCGCCGCGAGGATGACCGGCGGAGACCCGGCACCTGCGCTACCGGCGGCGGTGGCCGTCGAACTGGTGCACAACTTCTCGCTACTGCACGACGATGTGATGGACCGGGACACCACCCGCCGCCACCGGCCGACCGCGTGGACCGTCTTCGGTGTCGGACCGGCCATCCTCACCGGCGACGCACTCGTCACTCAGGCCTTCGAGATGGTCGCCGGCAGCGGACACCCCTGCGCCACCGAAGCGTCGAACCTGCTCAGTCGTTCGGTGTTGCACCTCGTCGACGGACAGTGCGCGGATATGAGTTTCGAGCGGCGCAACGACGTCACGGTGGACGAATGCCTCGCGATGGCCGATCGCAAAACCGGCGCCCTGTTCGGCTGCGCGACCGCCCTCGGCGGCCTGTTCGGCGGTGGTGAGCCCGGAGAGCTGTTGCGGCTGCGGGAATTCGGCCGGCTGTTCGGCCGCGCCTTCCAGCACACCGATGACCTGCTGGGTATCTGGGGCGATCCGGTCGTCACCGGAAAGCCCGTCTACTCCGATCTGCGCAGCCGGAAGAAGTCGCTGCCGGTCGTCCACGCACTGTGCTCGGACTCTGCGGAGGGTCGTGCCCTGGCCGAGCTGTACCACCGCGAAGAGCCGCTCGACGACGCGGAACTGGCGGTCGCCGCCGATCTGGTCGAGGCCGCCGGTGGCCGGGCGTGGAGCAGTGCGGAAGCCGGTCGGCTCTACGAACAGGCGATGGCCACCGTCGACGATATCCGGGCCGATCCGGCTGCCGTGGCCGAGCTGGGGCTGGTCGCTGCGCTCGCCGCCGATCGGAGCAACTGAGGCCTACCGCGACCCGGAACCGGACGAGCCGTCCTGCTGCGCAAGGTAGTCCTGGTAGGAGGGCGCGACCGCCGGAAAATCGGACGGCGCGCCCAGCCACCCGCGGTAGGACGGCGGCCGGCCGCCGTCGACATCGACCACGCCGTACTCGGCACCGAGCTCCGAACCCCATGCGATGGTGCCGGTCCGGCGCAACACGTCCGGGTCGGCCGCCAGGGCCGCGATCAGCCGGCCGGTGAACTCGGGCGATTCCATGCCGGGGAAAGTTCCGGTCAGCAGATCGGGTACGGCCTCGGCGGCGGCAGCGACGCGTTCGGTGGCCAGCACCCCCATCCAGATCGACAGTACCGTGACACCGTGCGGACGCAGTTCCTGCGCCATGTCGTAAGTCAGTTTGTCGCCGCCGGCTTTCCCGGCGCCGTAGGTGGGGCCGTGCACCCCGGGCAGATGGGTGCGCGCACCCGGCGAGGAGGTCTGGACCAGCAGACCGCGCCGGGTGATCAGCAGCGGCGCCGCATAGTGTGCTGCGACATAGTGTGAGCGGAGCCCGACATCGAGCGGGGCTACCTCCTCGCGCAACGGCCGCTCCCAGAAACCCTGATCCGGTCCGGCCGGCATCCCGGGCAGAGTGGTGGCGTTGTTGACGAGGACATCCAGTCCGCCGTATTCCCGTTCCACCCGTTCGAAGAGTTCCCGGACCTGCTCGTCGTCGGCATGGTCGCACACCACCGGCACCCCGGTGCCACCGCGGGCATCGATCTCGGCCGCGGTCTCGAAAACACTGCCCGGCAGCCCTTCCCGACTGCGTTCTCCCCGGGGTGTCCGTCCCGTGACGAACACCGTCGCTCCGGTCTCGGCCAAGGCGAGCGCGATACCCTTGCCCGCGCCCCGGGACGCACCGGTCACCACCACAACATGTTTCCGACCTGTCATCGCTGCCGAACCTCCGATCGTCGTGGATCGGTCACCGATTCCGGGCGGCCGACCGCTGCTCGTTGCAGCGAACGCTAGGCGCCGCCCGGGCAGGTGTCGGCGAATCGTCCCGCTGGCCGGGAGTCCCGGCCGCCTGTGGTGCTACGGAGTCGAGAATCCGATCAAGGCGCCGATTCCCGCACCGATCGGCACGGTCACCAAGGCACCGACGCCACCGAGGAAGAAGCCGAGCACCGCACCGATACCGGCGCCGATGAGCGCCCCGACCGCGGCGTTGTGCTGTTTGCGGGCCAGGGTGTCCTGTTCGGCATCGATGAGCCCGCCGAGCCGATCGGTCACCGCCGCGGGCGCATCCACGGCGCGCAGGGTCAGCGTGCGGGCATCGGCACCGATTTCGGCGGCGAGATCGTAGGTTCCGGTGGCTGTGGCGATCGTGGTGGGCACCGTGGCGACGATGCGGCCGCTGCCGTCGGTCCAGGTGACCGCGCTGCCGCCGGCGGTGAGTGCGAAGACGCCCGCCGTGGCGGCGGTGGTCACGCCGGTGGCATCGGCCAGTGGGGTCACCGAGTAGCCGATACCGTCCTGGACGCCGTGCACCGTCGGCGGCACCATCTCGGCCGGTGCCGCCCGGCCTGCCCCGGCGGCCACGGTCAGCGCCCCGACCGCCAGCAGCGATACGGCGCCGGACCGGAGTGTATTCCTCGAAATCATCGTCCCCTCCAATCAGCGTGCCCGAATGGGCGAAAGATCCCCGACCGGACCGGAAATCGGTCCCGGATCATTGTGACCACCGGCGCCGGGAACGCGGAACCCGGAACGGCCGATCGCGGAAACATCCGCTCGGCGGCGGCGCGTCTCCGGCTCATCTTCGGTACCGGCAGGAACGGGGGCATTGGTTTTCCGGGTGCCGTCGGCAGCTGCCCGGACCCGGCGAAGCCGCCGGTGCGCGGTCGGAGGCCGGGTAGTGGAACCTCCGTACGGCGCACCGGCGGTACAGGCTCGCGGAACTTCATCAGCTGTGCGTCGGCGAACCGGGCCCACCCGGTCGGGGTTCCCGAATGAGCCATCGCAACATTAGGCGGGTGCCGACGGTCCCGGCAGCCTCGGTGACGAGGTCTGCGACATCACCCGATCGGGAGGGCATCGGCATTGTCCCGCGCCACATCCGCCGACCGGGACCGGTTCCGTTGTGGTAGTGCGGGTTCAGCGCCGGATGTACGGCCGGAGCAGGACGGCGAGCTGGGTGCGCAGGTCGTCGAACGGACGGCCGGTCTTCAGCGCACGGCACTGCAGGATGGCGCCCTCGATCGCCGACAGCAGCAGACCGGCCAGTGCGGCGGCGGTCTCCGGGTCTGCACCCGCCGCGATCAGGCCGTCGGCGAGGCGGCCGGTCCATTGGCCGAACGCCTCCCCCGCCGCCGCCTGGACCGTGGGATCCAATTCGTCGAGCGCCGCGGCCATCATGAACGAGCCGGACCGGAAATCACTGGATTCGAGCTCTCTGCGCCAGAAGCCGAACAGGTCGTCGAGCCATTGTTCGGCCGATCCGGCGGACGGCAGGGCATCGGCCATCGCGCTGAGGTGCGAGTACACCAGCCGGGAGACGATCCGCGCGGCGGTCTCCACCAGTTCGCTCTTACCGGCCGGGAAGTGCTGATACAGCGAGTTGCGGGACGCCCGGCTGCGTTCGAGCAGCACATTCAGCCCGGTGGCGTGGACACCGTGCTCCTGCACGGTGGCGATGGTGCCGGCGATCAACCGGGCGCGGGGTCCGGCGGACATACGAGCACTCCTCACGACGACCTCTTGATTGAACCGATCGGTCCATGTTAGAACTCTGCCATGTGAACCGATCGGTTCACATGGAGAGGACGTCATGTCTGTGCAGATCACCACTGCCGCGCCGGTCGCTCATGCCGGACTACTGGGACTCGGGGTGTATCGCCCGCGCCGGGTGGTGCCGAACGCCGAGATCGTCGAGCAGATCGATTCCTCCGACGAGTGGATCCGGACCAGGTCCGGAATCACCGCGCGGCATTGGGCCGAGCCCGACGAGTCGATCGTGTCGATGAGTACCGCCGCCGCCCGGGACGCGCTGGCCGCGGCCGGGCTCACCGCCGATCGCATCGATGCGGTCGTGCTGGCGACGTCGTCCCAGATGGTGCTGGGCCCGTCCGCGGGCGCGGTGGTCGCCGCGGAGCTGGGAATGCACGATACGGCCGCCTTCGACGTGTCCGCCGGTTGTGCGGGCTTCTGCTACGCACTCGGCAACGCCGCGGCGCTGGTGCGGTCCGGGCAGGCCCGGCACGTCCTGGTGATCGGCGTCGAGCGGCTGTCGGATCTGCTCGACCCGACCGACCGGACCTGCGCGTTCATCTTCGCCGACGGTGCGGGCGCCGCCGTCGTGGGCCCGGCCGAGGCCGAGGGTATCGGCCCGGTGGCCTGGGGCTCCGACGGTACCCAGACCTCCGCGATCAAACAGGACAAGGATTTCCAGCAGTACTTCGCCGAGGTCGCCGCGGCCGAGGCCACCGGCGGTACTTCGGAGCGCCCGTACATCCGGATGAACGGGCAAGCGGTCTTCCGCTGGGCGGTGACCTATCTGGAGAAGGCCTGCCGGGATGCCCTGGACCTGGCCGGAGTCGGAGTCGGTGACCTGGATGCCTTCGTACCGCACCAGGCGAACAGCCGGATCACCGATGCCCTGACCCGCACCCTCGGCGTCCCGGATTCGGTCGCGGTGGCCCGCGATATCGCCGATTCGGGCAATACCAGCGCGGCATCCATCCCGATGGCCATGGAGCAGTTGCTGCGTTCCGGCGCGGCCCGCCCCGGCGACACCGCGCTACTGCTCGGCTTCGGTGCCGGTCTCGCCTACGCCGGCCAGGTCGTCCGGCTGCCCACGATCGGCGCGGACTGACCGGCGAGACGCCGGGTGCTCAGGCCGCGGCACCGTGGTAGAAGTACCGGCCCAGCCCGACGGTGAACACCAGGATGCCGTACAGCGCATGCTCCACCGATACCGTCAGCAGCGAACCGGTACGGTGGTAGCGGTGCGCGAAGAGGCCACCGGCGGCGGCACTGAGCACCACCGACACCCAGCTGCCGAAGATGATGTGGGCGAACCCGAACGCCGCCGCACTCGCCACCACCATCCCGGCGCCGGTCCCGAACAGCGGGGCGTACCGCCGGAACAGAAACGCCCGGAACAGTAGTTCCTGCGGATACACGCTCACCAGCGGGTAGAAGACCAGCACCAGCAACCAGATCAGCGGACGTTCCCGGGGCAGTTCGAACAGGGCGGCCGGGTCCCGCCACCAGACGGCCAGCGTGAGCAGCACGGCCGCACCGGACCACAGCGCCAGAATCGATCCGAGCTCGGCACGCAATGCGGACATCCCACCGAATCCGGTCCGCCCGAATCCGGTCCGCCGCAGGTACACCACCACCAGCGCCGCGATACCGAGCAGGAACGGCACCGGACTCATCCCCCGCAGCAGGAGCGCATACCCCGCGACGACTCCGAAGAACACTGCGACGTACTCGACGGCGAGCCGGGCCCGCCCACTGACGATCACCACCCGACCATAACCGCACGCACCGGGATCCGCTTCCGCACAGCGCTTCCCACCCGAGTCACTCGGAACGCGGTTCGACCACCGGAACCGCCGGACCGGATCGGTCGCCCGGCCGGGACGGATCCGCCGGACGGCCGAGTCGCGCCCGGACGGAGCGATGCCGCCCGGGGCTGTCGGGGGTGGGTGCGGCGGCGCCGGACCGGACCCGGACGGCGGTCGCCGCACAGACGATCACCACCAGTGCGCCGATCGCGAGCGGCCGGGTCAGCGGTTCGGCCAGCAGCACGGCGGCCCAGCCGAGGGTCAAGACGGGCTGCACGAGCTGCACCTGTGCGACGCGGGTCATCGGACCGGCCGCCAGGCCCCGATACCAGGCGAAGAAACCCAGGTACATGCTCACCACCGCCAGGTAGCCGAACGCGGCCCAGCCGGCGACCGTACCGGCAGGCGGCTGCCACGCCGACGACAACACCGTGGCCGCCGTCATCGCCGGCGCCCACAGCACCAGTGCCCAGGACACCGTCTGCCAGGCCCCGAGCTCGCGGGCGAGCATCCCACCCTCGGCATATCCGATCGCCGCGGCGAGGACCGCACCGAAGAGCAACAGGTCGGCGGCACCCAGCGCGCCGAGGCCGTTGTCCCGGACACCGGCGAAGACCACCGCGGCGGCCACGCCCGCCCCGGCCGCACCCCAGAAGGCCGGCGGCGGGCGTTCCCCGGTGCGCAGGACCGCGGCCACCGCGGTGGCCGCGGGCAGCACTGCGATCACGACGGCACCGTGGCCGGCCGAAGTGCTGTCTAGCGCCAGCGAGGTCAGGATGGGAAACCCCGCGACGACCCCACCACCGACCACGACCAGTCGCAGCCATTGCCGGCCGTGTGGCAGCGGTTGCCCGGTCAGCGCCAGCGCGAGAGCGGCGAGCACGGCAGCGACAACAGCACGGCCGGTGCCGACGAACAGCGGGGGCAGCCCACCGATCACGGCGAGCTTGGTGCCGGGGACCGTCAAGGAGAAGGCGGTGACTCCGAGCAGACCCCACCGCAACCCGGGCTCCGATAGCACCGATGACATCGGGGTAGTAGCGCTACTATGATCTCTCATGTTCGAGAATAGCAGCTCCCGGATCGCGGCGGAACTGCGCGCCTGGACAACCACCGCCACACCCGGTGCGAAGCTGCCGTCGACCCGGGCGTTGGTGGCGCAGTACGGCGTCGGCCCGGTCACGGTGCAGCAGGCGCTGCGCACCTTGGTGGCCGAGGGTCTGGTCGAAACCCGCCCTGGCATCGGAACCTTCGTGCGTACGGCCCGGTCGCCCCGACCGTTCGACTACGGCTGGCAGACCGCGGCACTGGGCGCCCCGCCGAAGCCCGCACCGCCGCCTGCCGCTGCGCTGCGCAGCACACCCAACGATGTGATCGCACTGCACTCGGGATACCCAGCCGCCGAACTGCTACCCGAACGGCTGGTCCGCGCGGCGTTCGCCCGTACCGCCCGAAGTGCGGCTGCCGTCGGCCGGCCACCCTCGGCCGGACTACCGGAACTCCAGGCCTGGTTCGCCGCCGAACTGGGCACCCGGACACCGGCCGACGCCGCTCCCCCGGCAGCCCGCGATGTGGTCGTCGTGCCCGGCAGCCAGAGCGGGCTGTGCACCGTGTTCCGGGCTCTGGTCGGCCGGGGCCGCCCACTGCTGATCGAATCACCCAGCTATTGGGGAGCCATTATCGCGGCCGGCCAGGCGGGAGTAGACCTGGTACCGGTACCCAGCGGCGCGAACGGGCCGGATCCGGACGAACTCGCCCGCGCCTTCCGGCGGACCGGGGCCCGCGCGTTCTACGCCCAGCCGAACTTCGCGAATCCGACCGGCGCACAATGGTCACCGGACCTGCGTGACCGGGTTGTCGACCTGATACACCGCTCCGGCGCCTTCCTGATCGAGGATGACTGGGCCCACGATTTCGGCATCGACGCCGAGGCCGTACCCCTGGCGACCCGGGACAGCAGCGGACACGTCATCTACCTGCGCTCGCTGACCAAGAGCGTGTCACCCGCCGTCCGAGTGGCCGGGGTGGTGGCACGGGGCCCGGCCCGCGACCGAATCCTCGCCGACGTGCGAGCCGAATCGATGTACGTCAGCGGAATACTGCAGTCGGCGGCCCTGGATGTGGTCACCCAGCCCGGCTGGCGCAGCTACCGCCGCCGATTGCGACACCAGCTCGCCGAGCGCCGGGACCTGTTGGTGGATGCGCTCCGCGAGCACGTGCCCGCCGCCTACGTCGAATCGGTGCCCCGGGGCGGATTGAACCTGTGGGTACGACTGCCGGACGGTACCGAGCTGCCCCGCGTGGTCCGGGACTGCGCCGAAGCATCGGTGATCGTCGCCCCCGGCACCGAGTGGTTCCCCGCCGAACCCACCGGCCCCTATCTGCGGCTCACCTACGCGGGGCCGAATCCGGGCGCTTATCCGGAGGCCGCCCGGATTCTCGGTGGGATTCTCGCCGAGTGCAATGCCGGGTGAGCGCCTCGTCCGCCACACCGGAAGCAGGCGCCCGAATCGCCCGGCGCCCTACGACACCACCGGCCGACCGGGTACCGCAGCGGGGGCGGAGCGGACCGGAGCGGACCGGCCGGTGGTTCCCGGATGTTCGGCCGGTGCCCGACCGGTCACGATCAGTGCGGACCGCAGATGCCACAGGTCCGCGCACCGGGTGGGGTCGTAGCCGGTCAGTTCGGCGATGCGCTTGAGCCGGTAGTCGACCGAGTTGGTGTGCAGATGCAGCATTCGGGCGGTGCGTTTCCGGTTCAGATTGTTTCCGACGTGGCAACGCAGCGTCTCCAGCAATTCCGGATGGCCGGCCAGCGGGTCGAGCAACGTACGCAGATATTCACGTGCGGGTCCGGGCCGGGTGAGCTGGTATTCCAGGGCCAGATCCCGGAAGCGGTACAGGCCCGAACAGCCACCGATTCGGTGCACGACACCGAGCAGATCGTGGGCCCGTTCGGCGGCCGCCGGGACATCGCCGACCGGCGCATGCACGACCGTGGCGACCACCGGCCCGCGCGCCGCCCGGGAGAGATCGGTGACGAGCGTGTCCAGGTCGGCGTCCGGAATTTCCGGCGCGGGCAGCAGAATCGTGCCGCCGTCCACAGACAGCACCGGCAGCGCCGCGTCCCGGGACCAGCAGGCCAGTTCGGTACGGATCCGGGCCAGGGTTCGGCGAGCGTTGACCCGGCCGTCGACTCCCTCGTCGCCGACGCCGGGATCGCGGCCGATGCCGACGGCCAGTACCCAGTAATCCGTAGTGAGGTCGACTCCGCAGTTGCGGGCCATCGATACGCTCGGTTTCCCGGCCAGCAGTGCCGCCGCGAAGGCGTCCCGGGCCGGCTCGGCCGACTCCCGCGCATAGTGGATGTAGGCGCGCGCGATGACGGTGCTCGCCAGGTCGAGCAGCCGAAGCGCGGCCGCTGCGTCAGCGCCGTCCGGGTCTCCGGTGGCCAGTTCCAGCCCGATCCGCACGCCCCGGTGCAGCGCCCCGAGCACCGCTTCGATTCCGAGGCCGTCGCGCGCGAACTCCAGGGCGGCCCTCTCGAGCCGGTCGGCCGCCGCCTCGGTGTCGTCGCCGGTACGCAGCCCGTTCATCAGTTCCAGGCAGCACTGGGCGACCACCCGGATCTGCTGCCGGCGCGCTTCCCCCGAGCCCGGGAAGAGTCCGGCGGACACCAGATGGGCGGCCAGCCGGTCGAGATCGGGCAGTGGCCGTTCGGTCGGCAAGCTGCCCGGTGACATCGCCGCTCCCCGGTCGAGCAGCACAACCCCCGTGACATCGTTCGGCATCCGGTACTCCTCACATGCTTCGATGGAGGCCATCGTGCCGCGCCCCGAATACCGGGGGCATCGGTAGAACTACGTATCTTGTGACCTAGGTCTCCACCGGCACCCGCTGGGCGACCCAGCCGGCGATACCGACCCGGTTCGCCAGGTCCAATTTGGTGAGAATGTTCCCGACATGGGTGTCCACGGTGCGGGGCGCGATCACCAACTGCTCGGCAATGGCCCGATTGGTCAGGCCTTGGGCGACCAGGCGCGCCACCTCGTACTCACGCGCGGTCAGCGGCGCGGTGCCGTCGTCGCGGACCGGCGTCTCCCGGGACAGGGCGAACTCGGTCGCCTCCGGCAACGGCATCGCCCGGCCTGTGGTGTAGGCGCGGGTGAATGCGTCCGGTCCCAGGGCTTGTTCGGTGGCCCCCTGAAACCGGTCGTGTGGCCAGCGCAGGTGCACCGACGGGTCGGGGCCCACCTTCTCCCAGGCGACGGCGGCGATACCGAACAGGGTCGCGGCCCGCTCGTGCCGGCCGCGGGCCGACGCCGCCCAGGCCAGCGTCTCCACGTGGTAGGCGTCGCCGAACCGGCTGCCCCACTCGTGGGTGGCGGACAGTGTCCGGCGCGACACCTCCTCGGAGGCATCGAATCGCCCGCCGAGCAGTTCGATCAGGCTGATCCCGAACATGGCGATGGCCCGGTAGCACACGTCGCTGCGTTGTTCGCAGAATGCGACGATCTCGTGCAGCAGCGGCAGGCCGCGATCCGGGTCGGTGACCGCCACCGCGAGCGCATGGGTGCAGCGTGGCAGCATCGCCAGCCGCTCTTCACCGCACAGATGCAGGGTGCTGACGGCGGCCGCCGAATAGGCGCGGGCCTCGTCCTGGCGGGTCTCGATCTGGGCGAGATGACCGCGCACCGCCATGATCCACCCGATCGACAGTGCCGGATTCCGCGCCGTCGCGGTCAGCGCCATCGCGGTGTCCGCCTCCCGCCGGACGGCTTCGTGGTCGTTGAGCCACAGCGAGTGCATGGCGGCTTCACCCCAGGCCCGGACCACGTCCGGGTGGTCCGGCGCGGCCGCGATCGCCTGTCGCAGCCACTCACGTATCTCCCGGTCCGCGCCGATCGACGTCCAGAATTCACCGACTCGCCCGGCGATCTCGACCGCGGCGCCGGCCTCCCCCGGTTCCTGTAGTGACCAGGCGAGGGCTACCCGTAGGTCCTGGAGGGCGACCTGCAGCCGCCGCAGCAGTACGGGCTGGCGCGGCCCCAGCCAATCCGCATCGGCCTCGGCCACCACGCGACGGAACCAATCGCGGTGCCGCCGCCGCGCCCGGCCGGCGCCGCCCGATTCGATCAGCCGTTCGGCACCGTATTCGCGCAGCGCCCACAGCAGCCGGTAGTGCACCGTATCTTCGCCGCGGCGTTCCAGGATCGACTTGTCCACCAGCGCGTCGATCACCTCGACCGCGGCGGGGCCGATTTCGGTTTCCGCGCACACGTATTCGGCCGCCTCGAGGTCGAACCAGCCCTGGAAGACCGACAGATGTGCCCACACCGTGCGTTCCGCCTCGGTGCAGAGGCCGAAGCTCCAGTCCACGGTCGCGCGGACGGTGACCTGCCGGTCCGGCACGCCGTGCGACCACGCCGTGGGCAAGGCGAGACCGCCGGACCAGCGCTGCACCACCTGTCCCGGTGACAGGGCCCGCAGTCGCGCGGCGGCCAGTTCGATCGCCAGCGGCACCCCGTCGAGCATCCGGCAGAGCCGGGCGATATCGGTCGCATTGCTCTCGGTGATCCGGAAGTCCGTCCGAACCGCCCGGGCCCGGTCCACCAGCAGCGCCACTGCCGCACTGTCCGCCAGTGCGGCGGGTTCGGCGGTACCGGGCGGGGGAACATCCAGTGGCGGGACCCGGTACACCATTTCCCCGACCACACCCAGCGATTGCCGACTGGTGGTCAGCACCGTCGCACCGGGGCAGCCGGCCACGATCGCCGCCACCAGATCCGCGCATGCGCCGAGCAGGTGCTCGCAGTTGTCCAGGACCAGCAGCGGTGCCCGCGGCCGCAGATGCTCCACCACCCGCTCGATCGCCGAGTCCCGGCCACCCAACCGCAGGCCGAGTTCCGCGGCGACGGCGCCGGCGACCTCGGCACCGTGCCGCAAACCGGCCAGTTCGACCAGGAAGACGCCGTCGTCGTAGCGCTGTGCGAGACCGGCTGCCAGGCGGCGGACCAGCCGGGTCTTACCCAGCCCGCCGGGTCCGGTCACGGAGACTATCGGACTGTTGTCCAGCAGTTGCAGGACGGCGTCGGCTTCGGCCACGCGGCCGATATAACTCGTCGGGGCGGGATCGAGCTCGCTGCGCACCGTCCATCGCTTCGGGGTCGGCCGGCTCGATCCGGCGCACAGACACGCCGTACCGGGCCGGGGCACGGGTGATCGGGTATCGGAATCATACGCACGATCACCGGGCCTCCCGCACGAATCGGACCCGGTCCGCCCTCGCGGGCCCGGCGGTGAACGGCGGCGCGGCGGCACCGAGCACCGACCGCGAGAATTTTTTTTCCGGACGTGTCGATTCATCGTGTTGCCCGTTCGACCTAGGGGTGCAAGGGTCCAGAGAGGACCCGGACGACCACGAGGAGTACGAGATGAAGTACATGCTGATCATGCGGGCCACCGACGAAGCCTTCGCGCAGATGGGCGAATTCGATTTCGACAAGATGCTGGAAACCGTCGGCCGCTACAATGAGGAGTTGATCCGGGCCGGTGTGCTGGTGGCGGCGGAAGGCCTGGACGACGCCGCGGACGGTGTGGTGGTCGACTTCTCTTCCGGCACCCCGGTGGTGACCGACGGCCCCTACGGCGAGACCAAGGAGCTGTTCGGCGGCTTCTACATCCTGAATGTGGCTTCCAAGGAGGAAGCGATCGAATGGGCGAAGCGGTCGCCGATCACCGGTCCCGGGTTCAAGACCGAGATCCGGCGCGTGCCCACGATCGACGAGTTCCCGCAGGACAACGAGTGGATCCAGAAGGAGAAAGCCTGGCGCGAAGCGACCGGACAGCTCTGACCGGCCGCTGCGGAGATGAGTGATCCGGGAACGGGTGGGCGCGAGGCCGTGGCCGCGGTCTGGCGGATCGAATCCGCCCGGATCGTCGGTGCGCTGGCCCGCTACACCGGTGACTTCTCGCTGGCCGAGGACCTCGCCCAGGAAGCGCTGGCCGAAGCATTGGTGACCTGGCCCCGGGACGGGGTACCGGCCGCCCCGGCCGGCTGGTTGCTGACCTGCGGCCGCCGCCGGGCCATCGATCTGTTCCGGCGGCGCGCGGCCCGGGACGATCGCTACGCCGCCCTCGCCCGGGAGCTGGGCGAGGGCGGCACCGCGGCGGGCGGCGCCCCGGCCGATCCCCCGCGCACCGCCGATGCGGTGCTGTGGGATCCCGACCGCATCGACGACGACGTGCTCGCACTGATGTTCATCGCCTGCCATCCGATACTGTCCCGGGAGGCCCGCGTCGCGTTGACGCTGCGTGTGGTCGGCGGACTGACCAGTGACGAGATCGCCCGGGCCTTCCTGGTGCCGACCGCGACCGTGCAGGCCCGGATCACCCGGGCGAAGAAGACCCTCGGTGCCGCGCAGGTGCCCTTCGAAGTTCCGCCCGCCGCCGAGCGAGCGGAACGACTGACGTCGGTGCTGAATGTGGTGTACCTGATCTTCACCGAGGGCTCCTCGGCCGGTGCGGGCACCGAACTGATCCGGTTCGATCTGGCAGGTGAGGCGCAGCGGCTCGCCCGGGTGCTCGCCCACCTGGTGCCCGGCGAACCGGAGGTGCACAGTCTGCTCGCCCTGCTCGAGCTCACCGCTGCCCGGTTCCCGGCTCGGACCGGGCCGGACGGCGAGCCGATTCTGCTGGAAGACCAGGATCGGCGCCGATGGGATCACAGCGCCGTCCGCCGTGGCCGGGCCGCGCTGGCTCGGGCGGCCGCCGTGGGCCGCGGGCTGGGTGCCTACGGCCTGCAGGCCGCCATCGCCGAATGCCATGCCGTCGCCGATTCGGTCGACTCGACCGACTGGGCGCGGATCGTCGCGCTCTACGACGGACTCGTCCAGCTCACGCCCTCACCGGTGGTCGAGCTCAACCGTGCAGTGGCCGTCGCGATGGCCCGCGGACCGAGGGCCGCGCTACCGCTGGTCGACGACCTCCGGGCCGCCGGGGCCCTGCCGAGATCGCATCTGCTGCCCGGTGTCCGCGGCGAGCTGCTGGCCCGGCTGGGCCGTACCGAAGAAGCGCGTGCCGAGCTGACCCTCGCCGCCCGCCGCTGCGGCAACGACCGGGAGCGCACCGTACTGGCACGGAAACTCGCCGCACTGGACGAATAGTGCGGTGCGGCACGGACCCGTTCGTCAGTACAGTTCCTCGCCGAGCACCGCGGGTTCTCCTGCGGCCGCCGAGAAGGCGGTCAGGGCACGCAGCAGGCCGGTGCGGTCACCTTCGGGCATCTGCACGACCAGTTCGGCCAGCTCGGTACGCCGCCGGGCGGTGACCTCGTCGACCACCTCGCGGCCACGACGGGTGAGTTCGACCAGCAGTTCCCGCCGGGTGTCCGGATTCGGCCGACGATCCAGCAGGCCGGCGTTGACCAGCCGATCGACCATCCGGGTGGCCGTCGACGGCTGTACCTGCAGGGCATACGCCAGGGTGGCGAGGTTGGCCGGTCCCCGGGTGGACAGCACCACGAGCGTACGGAACTGCGGAATGGTGATGGCGTCGTCGACCTCGGCGATGGAACGGGCCGAGATGGCGACCAGTACCCGCGAAGCCGTCAGCAACGCATCGGTGATCGCCCCCACCGGTTCGCTCGTCACCGCATTCGCCGGGTCCGTCACCACAACCTCCTCGTCGCCGTCCGCTCACCTCCCATCTTGCCCGTCACTACCGGCGTTCCAGCGCAGAACACGACGCCAACGACGATTGCACATGGCAACTGTTGCATAATGCTTCTGTGATTGGTTCGGCAGATGCCCCGTCGATCCGGCAGATCATCCCGATGCCGCGCCGGGAATCGCTGGGGCGATGGCTACGGGAAAGCTCGTCCGCAACGGTGCCGCTGGCCGTCCTGGTCGGCATCGTGACCGGGCTCGGCGCGGTCGGCTTCCACCATCTGGTGGCCGGACTGACCTGGATATTCACCGGGTATGCGGACTACGCAGGGCTGGGCCGGGTGCCCAGCACCCACGTTCCCTGGCTGGGATTCTGGTTCGTACTGCTGGCACCGATGGTCGCGGGCGCGATCTACGGACCGTTGGTCTACCGGTTCGCCCCCGAAGCACGAGGACACGGCGTCCCCGAGGTGATGTACGCGGTCGCCGAACGGGGCGGCTGGATCAAGCCCCGGGTGGCCCTGGTGAAGGCCGCAGCCTCGGCCCTGTGCATCGGCGGCGGCGGTTCGGTGGGCCGCGAAGGCCCGATTGTGCAGATCGGGTCGGCGGCCGGATCCACCGTGGCGCAATGGCTGCGACTGGATGCGCCACGGATGCGCCTGCTGGTCGCCTGTGGCGCCGCCGGTGGCATCGCGGCGACTTTCAATGCACCACTGGCAGGCCCGTTCTTCGCAATGGAACTCATCCTGCGCAACTTCGCGGTCGAATCGTTCGCCGCGGTGGTGCTCTCCAGCGTCACCGCCAGTGTGATCGGCCGGGCCGTGCTCGGTGACGAACCTTTTCTGTCCCTGCCGCAATTCGGGGTGCGCCATCCGGTCGAGTACCTGCTGTACCTACTGCTGGGCATCGTCGCCGGTGTGGTCGGCGTCGTATTCTCGAAAGTTCTCTACCGAGTGGAGGACCTCTGCGACCGGATCTGGCGAGGTCCCGAGTGGGCCCGCCCGGCAGTCGGCGGACTCGTACTGGGCGTGTTCCTGCTCGCCCTGCCCCAGATGTACGGCGTGGGCTATCCGGTGCTCGAAGGGGCGATCGAAGGCCGGTACCTGATCGGGATGGTGATCGTGCTGCTGGTCGGGAAGATCGTCGCGACCAGTCTGACACTCGGGATCGGCGGATCCGGCGGGGTGTTCGCGCCGACATTGTTCATCGGCACGATGGCGGGTGTGGCCTTCGGCGATATCGCCCACGGTCTGCTGCCGGCGCTGACCGAGTCGCCCGGCGTGTACGGGCTGATCGGCATGGGAGCTGCACTGGCCGGCGCCACCCGGGCCCCGATCACGGCGGTGATCATCCTGTTCGAGCTCACCGGTGAATACGCGATCATCTTGCCGCTGATGGCAGCCGTGGCGATGGCTTCGCTCACTGCACGGATGCTTTCGCAGGACACCATCTACACCCGCAAGCTGCTCCGGCGAGGCATCGACCTCGACCGCAGCGCCGGGACCCATCCGGCACTGCACGCCGGCGCGATAGCCGCACCGGTACCGGATCCGCTACCGGAGGACAGCTCCCTCACCGCTGCCGCAGCCGCCCTGCATCGGACCGGTACCGGCATGCTCCCGGTGGTGGGTGCCGACGGCTGCTACCACGGGTGCGTCACCGCCGCGGATCTCGCCGCCGCGCTGGACGACACCGACCCACCCGCGACGGTTCGGCCCCTGCTGCGGCTGCCACCGACGGTCACCGCCGACGCACCGGTATCGGCGATGATCGCCGCACTCACCGGCCACGACGGCGCCGGCATTCCGGTCGTCGACCGGGATCGGCGATCGCTGGTGGGCTGGCTCGACTACGACGGGCTACTCACCGGACTGCGCAGCGCCGACGGCGGCGGCAGCGGGTCCTCGACGTGGGCGACAACCACGGCACCACGGCATTCGTGACCGTCCACAAGATCGGGCCACACGCATTGCGTGCCCCTCGCGGACCGGGGCATTGTATGTAACCGAGAGTGCGGTCTTCAGGACGCCACCGGGGGGTGCGGTGACCCGGTCACCGGGTCGGCGGGTTCGTTCGGTGGTTCGGTTCGACACAACGGAGAGTCGGGATGAGCACAGTGGTCGGCATGGGCACAGCAATCGACGGTCACCACGCCTGGGTGGCGTACCTGTTCACCGACGGTGCCTTCGGCCGCGGCTGGCTGGACGGACCGATCGCCACGACCGGCGGCGCCGATCTGGTCGGACCACCGTGCCAGCGTCGCTCCCCCGACGACATCTCCGGTTGGCAGGCCGTCTGCGACTGCGGCTGCTGGCGCGGGCCGGTCTGGACGCGAGTCGCTCATCCGGATGATCACGACCTCGCCGCGCGGCAGATCCACTGCCCGTCCGGGCGGGTGTCCGCGGACCTCGAGTGCCGGCTGCTCGCCGAGTGGTCCGGACACCACGAGACCGTCGAGGCCATGTACCCGGTCCAGCTCGCCTACGATTCGCTGCGGGAGGCCGAACAGCGGCTCGCCGAAGCGGTGCGGTTCGTCCGCGCCGGGGGTGCATCCTGGGAGGAGATCGGCCGCAGCGCCGGTGGGGTCCCCGCCCGCGCGGCCCGGCACCGCTGGGGTGTTCTCGGCACGGAATCCCAGGACGACACCGCACCGATGGGCCGCGTCGTAGTGCTCTGACACCGGGTAACCGCACCGGAGCACACCGTTTTGCCCGATTAGAGTGATGTCGTGCGAACCGAGATCACCAAGCCACCGGTACAGCTCGTGCGATCGCCCGGATGCGGGGGCGCTGCTGACCTGTGATCGAATCCGATACCGCCCTTGCCCTGATCCAGCTCGGCGCCGTCTTCTTCGGGCTCGGCCTGCTCGCCCGGCTGGCGGCCCGCATCGGTATGTCACCGATCCCGTTGTACCTGATCGGCGGGCTGATCTTCGGCACCGGCGGCCTGGTGGAACTGCAGCACGTCGACGAATTCATCCACCTCGGCAGCGAGATCGGCGTCATCCTGCTCCTGCTGCTGCTCGGACTGGAGTACACCGCGGCCGAGCTGGTCACCGGCATGCGGCGATCATGGGCGGCCGGCCTGCTGGACATCGTGCTCAACGCCACTCCGGGTGTCCTCGTCGCGCTGGCCCTGGGCTGGGGCTTCACCGGGGCGATAGCGATGGCCGGGGTCACCTACATCTCGTCGTCGGGCATCATCGCGAAGGTCCTCGACGACCTCGGCCGGCTGGGTAACCGGGAAACACCGGCGGTGCTGTCGGTGCTGGTCTTCGAGGACCTGGTGATGGCCGGATACCTGCCGGTCCTCACCGCGGTCCTGGCCGGAGCCGGTTTCGCCGCCGGGCTCACCACCATCGGCATCGCCCTGCTGACGGTCACCGTCGTACTGGTGGTCGCGCTGCGGTACGGGCGGGTGGTGTCGATGATGGTGGACAGTGCGGATCGCGAGATCATGCTGCTGAAGCTGCTCGGTTCCGCACTCTTGGTGGCCGGGGCGGCCTCGGCACTTCAGGTGTCCGCGGCGGTGGGCGCATTCCTGCTCGGCATCGCCATCTCCGGCAACACCGCACACAATGCCACCCGGATCCTGGAACCGCTGCGGGACCTGTTCGCCGCGCTGTTCTTCGTCCTGTTCGGACTCACCACCGATCCGGCCACCATTCCGCCGGTCCTGGGCTGGGCGGTGGGGCTGGCGGTGGTCACCACGGTCGCGAAGGTGGCGACCGGATGGTGGGCGGCCCAGCGGGCCGGATCATCGCGCTACGGCCGGGCCCGCGCCGGAACCGCGTTGATCGCGCACGGCGAGTTCTCGATCGTCATCGCCGGGCTGGCGGTGGCCACCGGCGCGGTACCGGCCGAGTTCGCCGCCCTGGCGACGACCTACGTGCTGATCATGGCGGTGGTCGGACCGGTCGCAGCCCGGCTCACCGAGCCTGCCCTGGTGTGGTGGGATCGACGTCGGATTCGCCGGGTGCCAGCTTGACGGCGATTCCCCAGTGCAGCACCCGCAGCGCCAGTGCCAGGTACAAGCCGTACGCGAGGTAGACCAGGACGGTTCCGTAGTTGCCCGCCCAGTCGCCGATGCGGAGCAGGGCCGCCAGCCCCGATCCGAGCAACAGCAATCCGAGCACGATCGCCGGCAGGCCCAGCGGACCCATCGTCGAGTCCACCTCGGGTTCGATTGCCAGAAATTTGCTTTTGTCGGTGTGTTCTGCTGAGGCAAGGGTCATGATGATTCCCTTCCGAGCGGCCGCCCCGACACGGCCCGGATCCGCACCCGCC
The DNA here is from genome assembly GCF_056627695.1 of Nocardia sp. KT25-26. Lineage (NCBI taxonomy): Bacteria > Bacillati > Actinomycetota > Actinomycetes > Mycobacteriales > Nocardiaceae > Nocardia > Nocardia sp. KT25-26. The sequence continues at coordinate 3,806,872 of NZ_CM152813.1, forward strand.
CCGGATCCACGAATGTTCGATTCCGCCGGCCGCAGCCGATCGATTCGACGCCGATCGGACTGCGAATGGTTATCGTTCAGCAATCCCTACTGTGCCGCCCAGCTATCGGATATCCAAGCATTATGTGATCTGCATCACATAGAACACCTGTACGAAACGGGCGGGTAACGGCGCGAACAGCTCCCCTGTTCGCATACTGACCTCGCAGATATCCCCCGCGCCGACCGCCGGTCGATCGAATTCCGCCCGCGTGATTTATCCAACCGTTACCGGCATTCCCGCCGAACCGGACCCCGACGGAGGTCACCGAAGCGTTTCGGCAACCCGGTATAGTCGGAACTCTGACAGCTGTCGGTCTTCCGTCGGACAGCTGTGCGATATCGGCCCGGACAAGGAGGTGCATCCCGTGGCGCCCAACAGGACCAGCGCAAAAGCGCGACGCATCCAGGTGAGCACGGAACTGCGGGCCGCGCTGCGTGACCTACTGTCGGCGGACGTGCCGTTCGCGGAGATCACGATCAAGCAACTCAGCGACCGCGCCGGGGTGTCCCGGCCCGCGTTCTACAGCCACTACGCCGACAAGAACCAGCTGCTGGCCGAGCTGGTCGTCGAGGTGCTGGCACCGGTGACCGAGCAGATGAGCAGGCGGATCGAGGATTGGCCGTCGGGCCCGGAGCAGTTGCCGCAGGCCTTGCGGGCCGCGGTCGGATTCGTGGAACCGCACCGGGCGATCGTGGCGGCCGCCCTGGAGACCGCGAACCACGACCAGGACGTCCGGACCGCGCTGCAGTCCACCTTCCGGGTCCTGCGTACCGGCCTGGTCGACCGGATCCGCGACCAGCAGGCCACCGGACTCGCACTCGACGGCGACCCCGAGACGATGGCCTTCGCGCTCACCGCCTTCGCGCTGGAGATGCTGCGCGAGTTCGCCGGCGACGACAACGACATCGATGCCGAACGATGGGTGGAGTTGATGGCGCTGGTCTGGGGGCGGGTGGTCTACGGAGGTGGCGCGGTGCGCGAACACCGCGCCACCTGATCGACGGCACTACTTGCGGTTGCGCTTCTCCCGGACCCGCACCGAGATCCGTACCGGTGAGCCCTGGAACCCGAACTCCTCACGCAGCCGCCGTTCCAGGAAGCGGCGATAGCCGGCCTCCAGGAAGCCCGTGGTGAACAGGACGAAGGTCGGCGGACGGGTGCCCGCCTGGGTCGCGAACAGGACCCGAGGCAGCCGCCCACCCCGCATCGGCGGCGGCGTCGCCGCGATCACGTCCTTGAGCCAGGAGTTCAGCCGGCCGGTCGGGATCCGCTTGTCCCAGGAGTCCAGCGCCGTCTCCATCGCCGGAACCAGCTTCTGCACGGCTCGGCCGGTATGCGCGGAGATGTTCACCCGCTGCGCCCACGGCACCCGGACCAGTTCCCGATCGACCTCCCGTTCCAGCTGCAGGCGCCGGTCCTCGTCCACCAGATCCCATTTGTTGAACGCCAGCACGAGCGCCCGGCCGGAATCGGCGACCAGACCGATCACCCGGAGATCCTGTTCGGTGATCGGCACCGAGGCATCGATCAGCATGATCGCCACCTCGGACGCTTCCAGGGCGGATTTGGTCCGCAGCGAGGCGTAGTACTCGGTACCACTGGCGTTGGCGACCTTCCGGCGCAGACCGGCGGTGTCGACGAACTTCCACACCTTGCCGCCGAGTTCCACCAGCGAATCCACCGGATCCACCGTGGTGCCCGCGACATCGTGCACCACCGACCGCTCGTCGTCGGCCAGCTTGTTCAGCAAACTGGACTTGCCCACGTTCGGCTTGCCGACCAACGCCACCCGGCGCGGTCCGGGACCGCCGGTGTCCTGCCGCGGTGTTTCGGGCAGTACCTCGAGCACATCGTCGAGCAGATCGCCGGTACCGCGGCCGTGCGCCGCCGACACCATCCGCGGCTCGCCGAGGCCCAGCGACCACAGTCCGGCCGCTTCGAGTTCGCGCTGCTGGTCGTCGGCCTTGTTGGCGACCAGGATCACCGGAATCCGGGAGCGGCGCAGCTTCTTCACCGCGGCCTCATCCGTCGCGGTGGCGCCGACATTCGCATCGACCACCAGCAGAATCGCATCCGCGGTCTGCATCGCCACCTCGGCCTGCCGCGCGACATGCTGCTGCAGCCCCTTGGCATCCGGCTCCCAGCCACCGGTGTCCTGCACCAGGAACCGGCGACCGGCCCAGTTCGCCTCGTAGGAGATCCGGTCGCGCGTGACCCCGGGAATATCCTCCACGACGGCCTCGCGCCGGCCGAGGATCCGGTTCACCAGTGTCGATTTGCCGACGTTGGGCCGACCCACGACGGCCAGCGTCGGCATCGCGAACTCGGCGTCCTCGTCCGCAGCGCCGTCGAGATCGGCGATCTCCCAATCGGTTTCGTCGATCCAGACGCCGTCACCGGCCAGCACGTCCTCGGTCATCGGGTTCCTCCTGCCGAGACGGTGTGCGCAGTGAGCGCCGCGAGTTGCCGGCCCACCACCCGATACAGCTCGTCGATGGTCTGATCCAGGGTGAGTTCGCTGGTGTCCACCCGGACCGCGTCGGCGGCCGGGCGAAGCGGTGACACCGTACGGGTCGAGTCGAGATGGTCGCGGCGCTGGACATCGGCGAGCACGGCGGCGTAGTCGTCGCCGCGCCCTTCCCGGATGTTCTGCTGGTTGCGGCGGTCCGCCCGGGCTTCCGCGGACGCGGTCAGGTAGATCTTGGCGTCGGCACCGGTCAGGACCACGGTGCCGATATCGCGGCCTTCGACGACGATCCGACCTGCGGTGGCCGTGATCGCACGCTGCCGGGCGACCAGATCTTCACGCACCGCAGGAACCGCGGACACCGCGGACACCGCCTTGGTGACCTCGGCACCCCGGATCTCGGCCGATACGTCCACGCCGTCCAGTTCGATCACTTCTCGTTCCGGATCGGTCCCGATAGTCAGTGGCAGCGCCGCCACCGTAGCGGCGATCGCCGCCGGATCATCGAGATCGGTACCGGCCCGCAGCACGTACAGTGTCGCCACCCGATACATGGCGCCGGTATCGAGATACCGGGCGTGCAGGCGGCGCGCGAGCGCCCGGGAGACACTCGACTTCCCGGTGCCCGACGGCCCGTCCATCGCTACCACCAGGGGCGCGTCCCCGGTCAGCCGCTCGCTGCCCGTCGAACGATCCACTCCGTTCACAATGACACCGCCTCGTAGAGTTTGCCGATTTCGTCGCGGCCGAGCACCCGCAGCGTGCCCGGGCGCTGATCACCCAGTGCCACCGGCCCGATATGGGTGCGGACCAGCCGGATCACCGGGTGCCCGACCGCGTCGAGCAACCGCCGCACGATGTGCTTGCGCCCCTCGTGCAGCACCACTTTCACCAGGGACCTGCCCTCGTTGACCTCGAGCACGACGAACCGGTCCACGGCGGCCGAGCCGTCGTCGAGTTCCACCCCGTTGCGCAACTGCTTGCCGACCAGCCGATGGTTGACCTCGCCCTGCACGGTGGCGAGGTAGGTCTTGGACACCTCGAACGACGGGTGCATCAGGCGGTGCGCCATATCGCCGTCGTTGGTCAGCAGCAGCAGCCCTTCGGTATCGGCATCCAGCCGGCCGACATGGAACAACCGCTGGCCGGCGGCGATCCGCTCCGCGACGATATCGCCGACGCACGGACGGCCGAGATCGTCGGACATGGTCGACTGCCAGCCGCGCGGCTTGTTGAGCGCCAGGTGCACCAGTTCCTCGCGCACGACGACGCGGGTCCCGTCCACCCGGACCACGGCGGTCTCCGGGTCGATGCGCAGCCCCTGTTCCCGGACCAGCGCACCATCGACCTCGACGCGGCCCTGCGCGATCATCTCCTCCGCGGTCCGCCGCGAAGCGACACCCGCACGGGCGAGCACCTTCTGCAGTCGTTCCCCTTCACCCCACGGGAGCTTCTTCGGGCCCGTCGCCTCGGTGTCGACGTGCTGATGCCGGGCCGGTTTGGCGTTGTTCGGTACCGGCGTCGCGGGCGTGCGCTGGGCACCGGTACTCCTGGTCGGCCGACCGGACCGATCGGCCGGTCCACTCCGGCGGTTACCCGACGGTCGCCGCTCGGCCCCGGCGGCCCGGCGGTCCGGAGCAGGACCGCGCCGACCGCCGCTCGCACCACGCTGTCCCGCGCCGGTCCCGGCCCGAGCGGCTCCGCCGCGGTTCTCCCCCGTTGCGCGCCCGTCGGCGCCGCGCCGGGGCTGGTCGGTGCCGCCGCGACGCTGGGGCTTGCCGGCCCGGCCGCCGGTGCGGCGCTCGGTGCCGGAATCGCCACGGGCGCCGTTGCGGCCGGTGGCGGCGCGACCCGGCTGGTCGCGGTGTCTTCTACGGTCCGGTGTGCCATCTCGGCGAGCGGAAGGATTCATCTGTCCTGTCAATCGTCGGTACCGAGGTCCAGGTCGGCCTCGGCAGGTTTCTGCAGCCTGGTGTACCGGGGATCGGTCTCCAGGCTCTCGTTGATCTCGTCGATCAGGTCGACGCCCGGCAGCAGCGGCGCCAGGGGCGGCAGGTCGCTCAGTGTGGCGAGCCCGATCCGCTCCAGGAACAGCTCGGTGGTGCAGTACCGGGTGCCGTTGGTTTCCGGGTCCTGACCGGCCTCGGCGATCAATCCCCGGGCCAGCAGAGTGCGCATGACGCCGTCGACGTTCACGCCGCGCACGGCACCGACCTGGCTCCGGGTCACCGGCTGGCGGTAGGCCACCACCGCCAGGGTTTCCAGGGCCGCCCTGGTCAGTTTGGTCCGGGCGCCGTCGAGCAGCACGCGTTCCACGTACGGTGCGTACTCGTTACGAGTATAGAAGCGCCAACCGTCCCCGACGAAACGCAGGTCGATCCCGCTGCCGCGGGCAGTGAGCTCCGCCGCCATCGCCCGCAGCACCGAGTCCACCCGCTCGGCGCTGTCGTCCACCGCCGCGGCCAGCTGTTCCGTGGGCGCCGGAGAGTCCACCACGAGCAACATGGCCTCCAGCGCGCTGCGCAGTTCGGCCTCGTCGAGTGGTTCCTCGGTGATCTCCACCACTGCCTCACTCATCCGAACACCTCACCCGTAGTCCTCCTCGATGGTCACCGCGTCCGGCTCACTCTCACCCAGCCAGCTCACTGCCAGCGGACCCAGCGGATCCGGCTGATCGAACTCGATCGTCCGGCCGCGATAGAGCTCCAGCAGCGCCAGGAAGCGAGCTACGATCTGTACCGGTTCGGTGCAGTCGGCGACCAGTTCCGCGAAGGTCGTCCAACCGCCGGGGCCACGTTCGCGCAGCCGGGCCAGGACCAGCGCCGCCTGTTCGGCGACCGATACAGTGTGCTGGTGCAGGTGGTCCAGACCCACCGTGGCTTTCGGGCGCGGCCGGAACGCCGCCGCGGCGATCTGCGCGAATCCCGCGCCGTCCACTCCGAGAGTAACCTCCGGCAACAGCCCCGCGAACCGTTCCTCCAGCCCGACCGACCGGGGATACCGGCGCAGCGCGACCCCCTCGAGTTCGGCGAGCAGCTCGGCCACCTGCTTGAACGCCCGGTATTGCAGCAGCCGGGCGAACAGCAGATCCCGGGCCTCGAGCAGTTCCAGATCCTCGGCGTCGGTCATCTCGCCGGACGGCAGCAGCCGGGCCGCCTTCAGGTCCAGCAGCGTGGCGGCGACCACCAGGAACTCGGTGGTCCGATCCAGCACGGTGTCGGCCCGCAATTGCTGCTCATCGGCGAGCCGCGCGGTCAGCGCCCGGGTGTAGGCGATGAATTCGTCGGTGACCTGGTGCAGCGCGACCTCGGTGACGTCCAGTTTGCGGGAACTGATCAGGGTCAGCAGCAGATCGAACGGGCCCTCGAAATTGGCCAGACGCAGGTGGAAACCGTCGCCGGCGGCGTCGGTCGCCGTGGTGGGCTCGGCGTCGCCGGTCACCGGCCGGACCGGTGGATGACTTCCCGCGCCATCGCCCGATAAGCCTCGGCGCCCCCGGATTTCGGCGCCCACGTGGTGATCGGCTCGCCCGCGACACTGGCGTCGGGGAACCGGACGGTCCGCGAGATCGCGGAGTCGTAGACCAGCTCCCCGAACACTTCGACCACTCGCGCCATCACCTGACGCGAATGCAGCAACCGCGCATCGAACATGGTGACCACGATGCCGTACAGGGTCAGCGCCGGGTTCAACCGGTCCCGCACCTTCTCCACGGTGTCGTTGAGCAGCGCCAGCCCGCGCAACGAGAAGTACTCGCACTCCATCGGGATGATCACGCCGTCGGAGCAGGCCAGGGCGTTGATGGTGAGCAGGCCGAGCGAGGGCTGGCAGTCGATGAGGATGTAGTCGTAGCGGTCCCGCACCGGGGCCAGGGCCCGGCCCAGCGACTGCTCCCGCCCGACCTCGTTGACCAGCTGGATCTCCGCGGCGGACAGGTCGATATTGCTGGGCAGCAGATCCATCCCGTCGACCTTGGTCGACATCAGCACGTCGTCGACCGAGGTCTTGGTGCCGATCAGCAGGTTGTGCACGGTGAGATCGAGATCGTGGTGGGCCACCCCGAGCCCCGCCGACAGGGCGCCCTGCGGGTCCAGGTCGACGAGCAGCACCTTGCGGCCGAACTCGGCCAGTGCCGCACCCAGGTTGATCGTGGACGTGGTCTTACCCACCCCGCCCTTCTGATTGCACATGGCGACCACGAGGCCGTTACCGTCCCGCTGCGGGGCGGGCGGGTCGGGCAGGGAGCGCAGGGGACGACCGGTCGGCCCCAGATCCGGGGTCTCGGGCACGGGTACGGCACCCTCGTCCCACGGCGCCACCGCGTCGTGGTCACCCATCGGCGGTTCTGCCGCGCCGGCTGTCGTCACGATCCGCTGCTCCTTATACGTTCTGCGCAGGTAACCCCTGTCGAGAGTAGCGAGGCCGAGCCGATCCCGGCCTCACCGTCGTTCGGTCCGGCTCGGGGTAGACGCTACCGCCCGACTCCGTCCGGTACCCGTGGTTCCGCCTGGCGTGTTCACCGTGCCCGGGGATGGGCGGTCGCCCATACCTCCCGGAGGGTACTCACGGTCACCAGCGTATAGATCTGGGTGGTGGTCACCGACGCGTGCCCGAGCAACTCCTGCACCACCCGCACATCCGCACCACCGTCGAGCAGATGGGTGGCGAAGGAATGGCGCAGCGTATGCGGCGAGACATCGGTGCCGATACCGGCTCGACCGGCCGCCGTCTGCAGCACCTGCCAGGCGCTCTGCCGGGACAGCCGGCCGCCCCGGGCGTTCAGGAACAGGGCACCGTTGCCACCGCCGCGGGCCGCCAGCACCGGTCGGCCGCGCACCAGGTACGCGTCGACGGCAGCCAGTGCCGGGCGGCCGATCGGCACCAGCCGCTGTTTACCGCCCTTTCCGTGCAGCACCACGCAGCGTTCGGCGCTGTCCAGATCGTCGACGTCCAGCCCCACGGTCTCCGAGATCCGGGCCCCGGTCGAGTAGAGCAGTTCGAGCATCGCGCGGTCGCGCAGGCCGCGCGGGCCGCCGTCGGCCCCGGCGGGCTGCTCCCCGGTCGCCTCGTCCGGTACCGCCCCGCCGGCCGCTTCCAGCAGGCGCAGCACCTGGTCGTACGGCAGCGCCTTGGGCAGCCGGCGCCCCGGCGCCGGTGGTTTCACGGCATGGGCCACGTCGATCTCGGTCAACCCCTCGGACAGAGCGAAGCGGTGCAGTCCACGCACCGCGATCAGGGCACGGGCCACCGAACCGGGCGCCAGCGGCGGGCGTTCCGGCCCGCCGGTGCGCAGGAACACCGTGAATTCGGCGACATCGTCCCGGGCCACCGCACCGAGTGCGGTGATACCGCGCCCGGCGAGGAAATCCCGGTACCGGGCCAGATCTCGCCGATAGGCCCCGAGGGTGTTGCGCGCCGCGCCGCGCTCGACCGCCAAGTGGTCGAGGTATGCGTCGATCTCCCGGCCCAGCATGCGGCGGCCCGGTTCCGGTTTCTACGCCCCGCCGGGCCGCTGAGCGGCCTGCCGGGCCAGCAAGGCGGTCGGCGCATCCGGCCACGGTGCATCCGCAGGCCGCAACGGCGTCTCCGCCGCCCGGGACGCCGCCAGCGCCAGAATGCCCGAGACCGCGGTCGCATTCACGATCTCCCCGGCCAATGCGGCCCGCACCGCCTCGGGCACCGGCATCCGCACCACCTGCAGATCGGCTTCCTCGTGTTCGGGTTCAGGCCGGTCGGTCACGCTCAGCCCGCGGGCCAGGAACACCCGCAGCGATTCGTCGGTGAAACCGGGCGACAACGCGACATCGACCAGAACCGACCAGTCCCGGGCCGCCAGCCCGGTCTCCTCGGCCAGTTCCCGCCGGGCCGCGGTGAGCGGATCCTCGCCGGGGATGTCGAGCAGCCCGGCGGGCAGCTCGAGCAGCCGAGTACCCAGCGGATGCCGATACTGCCGGATCAGCATCACGTTGTCCGATTCGTCGAGCGCGACCACCGCCACGGCACCGTGATGTTCCACCACTTCACGCCGCGCGACCCGGCCACCGGGCATCACGACCTCGTCCAGCCGCAAGGCCAGAATGGCGCCCTGATAGACGACCTCGCTGGACAAGGTCTCGAACTCGTGCGCCCCGGGGTGTGCGTTCATCGTCTCCCGCCCGTCGTTCCGCCTCCGGCCCACCGCAGTCACCCGCGGTTCGCCTGCTCGGCGAGCTCCTCCTCCGGCAAGTCTACGGGCAGCCGTTCGGCGAGTTTGTATTTCAACGCCGCGGCGATCAGCGCGGCGAACAGCGGATGCGGGCGGGTCGGCCGGCTCTTGAGCTCCGGATGCGCCTGGGTGGCCACCAGGAACGGGTGAACATCGGCGGGGTACTCGACGAATTCCACCAGATGTCCGTCCGGGGAGGTGCCGGAGAACACCAGCCCGCTGCGCGAGATGACATCCCGGTAGGCGTTGTTGACCTCGAACCGGTGCCGGTGCCGTTCCGACACCTCCGCAGTGCCGTAGGCCTGGGCCACCACCGAGCCCTTGTCCAGTACCGCCGGATAGGCGCCCAGCCGCATCGTGCCGCCCAGATCGGCCTCCCCGGCAACGGCCTGCTCCTGGTCGGCCATCGTGGAGATCACCGGATTCGGGGTGTCCGGTTCGAACTCTGCGGAGTTGGCGTCGACGAGCCCGGCCTCGCGGGCCGCCTCGATCACCACACACTGCAGACCCAGGCACAGGCCCAGCAGCGGGATCCCGCGGGTGCGCGCATAGCGGATCGCCCCGAGCTTGCCCTCGATGCCCCGGATCCCGAATCCGCCGGGGATCAGCACCGCGTCCACCGAGCGCAGCGCGGCGGCGGCACCCGCCTCGGTCTCGCACTCGTCCGACGGCACCCACCGGATGTTCACCTTCGTCCGGTGTGCGAACCCGCCGGCCCGCAGCGCCTCGGTCACCGACAGGTACGCATCGGGCAGATCGACGTACTTGCCGACCAGCGCGACCTCGACCGATTCCCGGGGCGAATGCACCCGGTCCAGCAGATCGCCCCACACCGTCCAGTCCACGTCCCGGAACGGCAGGCCGAGCTTGCGCACCACGTACGCATCCAGGCCCTCGCTGTGCAGCACCTTCGGAATGTCGTAGATCGACCGCGCGTCCGGAGTGGAGATGCAGGCCTCGACATCGACGTCGCACATCAGCGCGATCTTGTTCTTCAGTCCCTGCGGGACCTCGCGATCACAGCGCAGGATCAGTGCATCGGGCTGGATGCCGATATTGCGCAGCGCGGCGACCGAATGCTGGGTGGGCTTGGTCTTGAGTTCCCCGGACGGCGCCAGATACGGCACCAGCGACACGTGCAGGAAGAAGACGTTGTCGCGGCCGACATCGTGCCGAATCTGCCGGGCGGCCTCCAGGAACGGCTGCGATTCGATGTCACCGACCGTGCCACCGATCTCGGTGATCACCACATCGGGCGCATAACCCTGCAGGTCCGGCCCGGTCATCGCCATGATCCGGTTCTTGATCTCGTCGGTGATGTGCGGGATCACCTGGACCGTATCGCCGAGATATTCGCCGCGCCGCTCCTTGGCGATCACCGACGAGTACACCTGACCGGTCGTCACGTTGGCGTCCTGGGACAGATCCCGGTCCAGGAACCGCTCGTAGTGCCCGACGTCCAGATCGGTCTCCGCGCCGTCCTCGGTCACGAACACTTCACCGTGCTGGAACGGGTTCATGGTGCCCGGATCGACATTCAGGTACGGGTCCAGCTTCTGCATCGTCACCCGCATCCCCCGCGCGGTCAGCAATTGACCGAGGCTGGAAGCGGTAAGACCCTTACCCAGAGAGGAGGCGACACCACCGCTGACGAAGATGTGCTTGGTGGCGATTCGAGCCTGATTCCGTGTTTGACCCACGGGACTTCACAGTAACACCCGCACCGCCGGGCGTTTGCACCCCACGCCGGTCGGCCACCCGCGCGCCGGACCTGATCAGGGCCGCATACCGGCCGGTTGTGAGCAACGTCGCCGCCGGCGAGCCCGGCGTATGCCCGCACGCCGGTCGCCCGGATCAGCCCGCCGCCGGTGTCAGCGCCACGGCGCCGGCACCGATCCCGTACCGCCCCGAACCACCGTTCAGCTGCTCGCGCAGCCCCAGAACCGTTGCCATCCGGCCGATTTCCCGGTCAACATGGTCGATCGAGGTCACCGCGGCCGCGGGACCGGCATCCGAACGCAGTACCGCGATCGCCCCCGTCCCGCCGTCGCCGGTCGACCGGCCGGCGAGCACGGTGCCTGCGCTCCGGCCGCGCAACGCGACCGCGAAATGTGCGACCGCCGCACCGGCCTCCGGTGCGCCGGCCTCCGCCCCCGTCAGCACGACGGCCAGCTGTGCCGGTGCGGGCGGGTGCGCGAAGTCCAGGAATCCTCCGCCCCGCAGCGTGGTCAACACCAGCTCCCGCTCCTGCGGGGTGCCGCGCGGCGCGTTGTGCACCGGGTCCAGCAGCAGCACCGCACCGAGCAGGTCACCGGCCATGCTGCCCTGGTCGACGGCGCCGGTCTGCAAGCTGACCCCGGCCGGCACCAGATCGGTCAGCATGGTCCGCATCCGGTCACCCGCCATCGGATCGGTGAAGGCCCCGGTCAACGCGACCCGGCCGGTGACCTCGGCGCCGGCGGTGCGCAGCGCGGCAGTCACCGCCTCGGCATCGCCCGGGTCGGCTCCGGGGGCCGTGACGATCAACACACTGCGCTCGGACAGCGCGCCGGCGAGCACCCGCTCCCCGGCGCCCGCCAGAAACCGGTCGGCCGCGCCGAGCTGCGCAGCGAGCTGCGCGTTCTCGGTGGTCAGCGCGTCCACCCGGTCCCGGAGTTCGGTACGATCCGACCGTAGCCCGGTCAGCAGATCCGCGGCTACGGTCTGCGCCCCCAGCACCACCCCGACGGCCAGCGCGAGAAAGACCGCCACGATGGAGACGGCGTGCTGACGCAGTGTGATCATGAGTCTCCTGTCAGTTCCGGAACAGGCCGTGCACCCACAGTGCGAAGCTGTCCCAGGTCTCGACCGCCCAATCGACGGCCCCGCCGCCGCTGCGGGTGGCCAGCAGCACCACGACCACCGCGATCAGTGCGGCCAGCACCACCATCGCCAGTGCCGCCCCCGAGGATCGATGCCGGTACAGGGTGGCCACCGCCCTGGCATCCACCAGCGCCGGACCGACCTTCAACCGGGTCAGGAAGGCCGCCGGGTTGCTGTCGCGCCGGCCCCGGTCGAAGAAGTCCTCCAGCGAGGCCGGTGCCCCGGCCACCACGATCAATGCCGCGCCGTGGTGATCGGCCAGCAGCAGGGCCAGATCGGTCGGTGAGCCGGACGACGGGAAGGTGATCGCCCCGACCCCCAGGTCCTGGATCCGCTCCAGGCCACGGGCGTGCCCGTCGGTATCGGCCGGCAGGATCACCTCGGCGCCGCAGCGCAACGTATCGGTGGTGATCTCCTCCGGGTCGCCCACGATCAGATCCGGGGTGTACTTGCGTTTCACCAGTGTGTCCGCGCCGCGGCCGACACCGATCAGGATCGGCACGTACTCCTTGATGAACGGCTTGAGCCGGTCCAGCTCCGCGTCGTGACCGGGACCGTCCGCGACCACCACCACATGCCGGTTCTTGAGTTCCAGCTCCACCTCCGGCACCCCGATGCCGTCGATGAGCAGGGCACTCTCGGTGCGGATGAACTCCGCCGAATTCCCCGCGAAGGCATCGAGGTGATCGGCGAGCCCGTTGCGGGCCTCGATCATCCGGTCGGCGACGTCCGGTTCGGTGAGTTCGATGCCCTCGACCAGCACCTCCGGCGTCTTCTTGGTCAACTTGTCGAGATACACGATCCCGTCGTCGATCCGAACCCGGGTACCGTCCTTGATCCGCCCGAAAGCATCCTCGGAGACGACATCCAGCAGCACGATGTCGTTCGCAACCAGCACCTCGGGCCCGAGATTCGGATAGCGGCCGGAGATCGACGGCGAGGTGTTGAGCACCGCGACCACGCCCGCGGCCACCAACTGGTCGGCAGTGTGCCGATCCAGATCCGGTTCGTCCAGCACCACCACATCGCCCGGACCGATCCGCCGCAGCAGGCGCCGGGTGTTGCGATCCACCCGGGCGATCCCGGTGACACCGGGCAGCGTTTCGGTGTTCTTCGACAACAACGCCGGCATCCTCATGGGCCGATGATGAGCGCAAACCCGGTATCGATGGCGGAGGCGCGCCGGGCGAGGGTCCGCGGTACCCGTATGCTGCCGGTCACAGAAACTTCGAGCGAGGAGAAGGCACCCCATGGCCCGCAGCACCGTCGAGACCACCTTCGACGCCCCGCGTGATCGCGTCTACCGGCTGTTCGCCGAACGCGAGAGCATCGCCGCGTATCTGCCCATCCAGATCAGCCTGGTCCGGCCGGGGACCACCGAACGCGACGGCGTCGGGGCGCAGCATCTGCTCGGCATCGGGAAGGTCGGCGTCACCGAGGAGATCACCGCGCTGGAGCCGGGCGAGCGTATGGAATACAAGGTCGTCAAGGGCGCGCCGGTGAAACGGCACGTCGGCATCATCACCTTCGCCGATACCTCCGACGGCGGAACCCGGGTCGTCTACACCATGGAGTCCGAACCGTCCCTCCCGGTGCCGGCCAAGGCCCTGGAGTTCGGTCTGCGGCAGCTCACCAACCAGCTGATCGGCGGCGTGCGCAAGGCACTGCGCTAGCCACCCACCCGGGCACCCGAACTCGCGGCCCGCTCCGCGCGGGCCGTTTCGAGCAACTCCTCGGCGTGGGCGCGGCCGGTCTCGGTGTCGTCGAGACCGGCCAGCATCCGAGCCAACTCCACCACTCGCTCGTCCTCGGCCAGCGTGCGGACACCGCTGTCCACCCGGCCCTTTCCGTTGTCGGACTTGTTCACCACCAGATGCGTATCGGCGAATGCCGCCACCTGCGGCAGATGTGTCACCACGATCACCTGATGGGTGCGTGCCAGCCGCGCCAGCCGCTTGCCGATCTCGACCGCCGCCCGGCCCCCGACACCGGCGTCGACTTCGTCGAACACCATGGTGGCGCCGTGATCCGACCCGGCCAGCACCACTTCCAGGGCGAGCATCACCCGGGACAGCTCACCGCCGGAGGCGCTCTTGCTCAGCGGCAGCGACTGGGCACCCGAATGCGCGGCGAGCCGGAACTCCACCTCGTCCACCCCGTCGGCTCCGGCATGCAGTTCGGCACCGTCCACCGTCAGTGGGGCGGTATCCGCGGCACTCGCCACCAGGGGCCGGACCTGTACATCGAGTCGGGCCTTTCCCATCGCCAGACCGCTGAGTTCGGCGCTCACCGCAGTGGCGAGCTTGCCGGCCGCTCTGGTGCGCGCCGCCGTCAGCTTGCGGGCCGCCGCACGCACCCGATCGGCCGCCGCATCCACTTCGGCGGCCAGCTTGCCCAGCGTCTCCTCCGAGACATCCAGGGACGCCAGCCGGTCCCGGGCCTGTTCGGCCCACGCCCGCACCCCGTCGATATCGGGAGCGTACTTGCGGGTCAGGGTTTTCAGTTCGGCCTGCCGGGTCAGCAGCGTATCCAAAGCGCCGGGGTCCGACGGCAATTCGGACAGGTAGCCGCTGAGTTCGGTGGCCAGATCGACCGCGACCGCGATCGCCTCGCCGAGCCGCGGGGCCAGCTCCGCCAGCGCCGGGTCCTCGGCGGAGTCCAGCCGCGCCCGTGCACTGCCGAGCAGGTCCAGCGCGCCTTCCCCATCCCCGGGTGATTCCGCCGCACCGGCGAGCGCGGCATGGGCAGCCGCGGCTGAATCCCGCAGTGAATCCAGGTCGGTGAGCCGGCGGATCTCGGCGACCAGACGTTCGTCCTCGCCGGGTTCCGGTGCGATGGCGTCGATCTCGTTCAGCGAATGCCCGAGCCGGTCGGCCTCCAGCGCCATATCGCGGCTGTGCGCGGTTCGCTCCAGCAGTTCGGTCCGGGCCGCCAGCCAGGCGCTGCGTTGTGCTCGATACTTACGCAGCAGCGGACCGATCGTCTCGGCGGCGAACCGGTCCAGGGCCTGCCGCTGCTGTTCGGGCCGCTGCAACCGCAACTGGTCGTTCTGCCCGTGCACGGTCAGCAGCGATGCCGTGAACTCGGCCAGCACCGCTGCCGGCACGCCCCGGCCACCCAGATGTGCCCGCGACCGACCGTCACCGTTGACGGTGCGCACCGCGATGATGCTGCCGTCCTCGTCGGCGTCGGCTGCCGCCGATTCCAGCACCTCGTGCACGGCGGCGCGGGCCGATTCGTTGACGTCGTCGACGACGAACCGTCCTTCGACAACGGCTTTCCGGGCACCCACGCGCACCCGTCCGGCATCGGCTCGCGCGCCACCGAGCAGATGCAGGCTGGTGACCACCATGGTCTTACCCGCACCCGTCTCACCCGTGAGCACGGTGAGCCCCTGGTGGAACTGGGCGGTCGCGGTCGAGATGACACCCAGTCCGTCAATTCTGATCTCTGTCAGCACCTGTGTTCTCCGTCCGCCGCCTGCCCCGCCAACCGGTCACCGGCAACTCGAACTTACGTACCATCCGGTCGGCGAACGGGGCCGAATCCAGCCGCACCCACCGCACCGGTTTCGCTCCCCGCACCGCTTCGGCCCGGCCACCCCTCGGTAGCGCCAGGGTTCGCCGGCCGTCCAGGAACACGATGGCATCGTGCCCGGTCGCCACCGATTCCACCGCGATCCGGGATTCGGGGCTGGTCACCAGCGGCCGGGCGAACAGCGCGTGCGCATTGCTCGGGATGACCAGCATCGCCTCCAGTTCGGGCCAGACCACCGGTCCGCCCGCCGAGAAGGCGTAGGCGGTGGATCCGGTCGGGGTGGCGATGAGGATGCCGTCGCACCCGTAGGCCGACACCGGCCGCCCGTCCACCTCGAGCACCACCTCCAGCACGCCCATCCGGGCCGCGTTCTCGATACTGGCCTCGTTGAGCGCCCAGCCGTGCTCGACGACCGCATCGTCGACCCGCACGGTGACATCGATGGTCATCCGGTCCTCGACGCTGTAATCCCGGTGCACCACCTGGGCGAGCGCCTCGTCCAGATGTTCGGCCTCGGCCTCGGTCAGGAAGCCGATCCGGCCGAGATTGATTCCGAGCACCGGAACTCCGGCCGGCCGGCCCAGTTCGGCGGCCCGCAGAAACGTTCCGTCGCCGCCCAGTGCCAGCACCATCTCGCAACCGTCGGCCGCGGCCGGACTGTGCGGAACCACCCGGACCGGGAAGCCCGCGGGCTCGGCGGCGAAGCGGGTGCTGTCGGCCTCGTCGGCCAGCACTCGCAGGCAGATCCCGGCGTCGGCGAAGATCTTCGCCACCCGGTGCGCCGTTTCGATGATCTCGGCCCGGCCCGGATGCGACACCAGCAGGATCTCCCGACCGGCCGGCGCGTTCATTGCGGACCCGCCTCGACGGCCCCGGCCACCAGGCTCGACACCCGCTCGGCGTCGAAGTCGGTACCACCGGTCTTGTGCAGCCAGAGGAAGTACTCGACATTGCCGGACGGGCCGGGCAGCGGGCTGGCCACCACCGCTTCGGTGCGCAGGCCCAGTTCCGCCGCGGCCGCGGCGACACCGCACACCGCCTCGGCCCGCAGCGCCGGATCCCGCACCACGCCGCCGGATCCGACCCGGTCCTTACCGACCTCGAACTGCGGCTTGACCATCGGCAGCAGATCGGCACCGGGCTCGGTGCAGGCGGCCAGCGCGGGCAACACCAGGCCCAGCGAGATGAACGACAGGTCGCCCACCACGAGTTGCACGGTGCCGCCGATCGCGTCCGGGGTGATCCCCCGGACGTTCGTGCGGTCGAACACCTGCACCCGGTCGTCGTTGCGCAGCCGCCAGATCAGCTGACCGTAGCCGACATCGACTGCCACCACTTCACGGGCGTCCCGGGACAGGAGCACGTCGGTGAACCCGCCGGTGGACGCACCGGCGTCCAGACACCGCTTCCCGGCCACGGTCAGCCCCTCCGGCTCGAACGCTGCCAGCGCCCCGAGCAGTTTGTGCGCCCCACGGGAGGCCCAGGAGACCTCGTCGGGCTGTTCGCGTACCAGCAGCGGCGTGCCCGCCGCCACCGCGGTCGCCGGTTTGACCGCCACAGTTCCGTTGATCAGGACGCGACCCGCCCCGATCAGCTCGACCGCATGCTCTCGCGATCGTGCCAATCCGCGGCGTACCAGTTCTGCGTCCACTCGCGCGCGTCTGGCCACCTCAGATCTTGTCCACCGTGGCAAGGGCGTCGACGAGCACCTCGTGCGCCTGTTCCAGGATCCGGGCCCGGCGAGTGATATCCGCGCCGGTTTCGCCCGCTTCGGCCGGCCGGTCCGGGTCCGGCGGCGGGCCGAGTTCGGCCAGCAGCGCGTCGATCTCGGCCCGGATCCGGTGTGGATCGGCCGGCTCCACACGACCTGGACCGCCCGGCAGGTGGGCGCCGGGCAGCGGGATCCCGGAACGGGACGACTCAGCAGGCTTCGGATCAGTCATCGTGCTTCCGAGGCTATCGGATTTCCGAATCGGCCGTAGCCACCCCCGGGGTGCGTACCCCGACGGCACGCCCGGGATACCGACGCACCGCCGCCGGCAACTCGGCCGGCGGGACGAGATCGGGCAGCGGCGGACCGTTCAGGGCGTCCAGCGAATCGGCCACGAAGGTCGGTACCCGGCTCGGTTCCGCGCCTGCCACATCGCCGAGCGTACTGACACCGGTGAGAACCAGCAGCGACGGCAGACCCAGCCCGTTCGCTCCCTCGATGTCGGTGTCGAGCCGGTCGCCGACCACCAGCGCCCGTCGGCTGTCCGCCCGGGCGAGCGCGTCCTCCAGCAACGGCGCGAACGGTTTGCCCGCCACGACGGGTTCCCGGTCGGTCGCGGCGCGCAGGGCGGCGACCATCGCGCCGTTGCCCGGCGCGAGCCCGCGCTCGTTCGGCAGCGTCCGGTCGGTGTTGGCCGCGATCCACAGCGCACCGGCCCGGATCGCATAGGCCGCCTCGGCCAGATCCGGCCACCCGGTCCGGGGGGAATGTCCCTGGACGACCGCCGCAGGATGGACGCCGTCGATACGGCGGATCGGATCCAGGCCGACGGTGCGGACCTCGGCGGCCAGATCATCGGTGCCGACCACCAGCACGGCACTGCCCGGCGGCAGCTGCTCGGCCAGCAGCCGCGCCGCGGCCTGGGCACTGGTCACGACGTCCCGGTCGGTCGCCGGATAGGCGAGTTCGGCCAGGTGCTCCGCCACCTGCGCGGCCCCGCGGGAAGCGTTATTGGTGACGTAGACCAGTCGCTGTTCCCCTGCGGTGAGCGCTTCGGGCCCACCCGCCACCACGTCGGAACCGCGGTACAGCGTCCCGTCCAGGTCGAGCAGCAGCGCATCGTATCGATCGCGTAGCCGGTCCACACCACCCTCACTTCGATCGTCGGTGGATCCGCCGCCCGTCCGGCGTTCCCGTCCCGACCCTACGGGACCCCACCGACAGTCGCCGCCTGCCGGACGACGGCCGACACGCCCGAATGTTTCGAAGTGGCACGGGCCCCCTCGGCGAGGAGGACAATATGTCCCACCGACACCATGTGTGCCGCACCTGTGCGGCCCTACGGAACGGAGATTCCGATGGACGTCATATTTCTCGTCGGGCGAATTCTGCTCGGGCTGATTTTCCTCACTTCCGGAATCGGCCATTTCATGCAGACCGACTACATGGCCGGTTATGCGGATTCCAAGGGCGTTCCGATGGCCAGAGCAGGCGTCCTCGCCTCCGGTGCGCTGGCCCTGCTCGGCGCATTGTCACTGATCCTCGGCGTCTGGATCGACCTCGGTGCACTGTTGCTCATCGTCTTCCTGGTGCCGGTCACCTTCATGATGCACAACTTCTGGGCGGTGCAGGATGCCGAGGGAAAACAGGCCGAGATGATCAATTTCAACAAGAACCTGGGGCTGCTCGGTGCCATGCTGGTGCTGTTCTATTTTGTGAACACCACCCAGGAAGTCCCCCTGGGGATCACCGGCCCCTTGTTCGGCAGTATCTGAGGCGCTGCGGACACGACAACGGCCGCCCCGTTGCCGGGACGGCCGTTGTCGCTCATCTGCGAACCGTTATTGCGCGTCGCCGGTGAGCTCCGCGGCACGTTCCTCGGCATCGGTGTCACCGTCCAGATCTGCCGACGCCGCATTGAAGAACCACTTCCGGCCTTCATCGACGCGGCCGGCGGCGACCAGGGCGTCGGCGTAGGCATAGAAGAGGCGAGCCGCTGCCGGGCCGGTGCGGGCCGGATCCAGATCCGGGGTCTGCAACGTGACCACCGCTTGATCGAACTGACCGAGGTCCATTCGGGCACCGGCCACCACGATTCGCAGCTCGGCGGCCTCATCGCCGCTCAGCAGACGCGCCTCATCGCTGCGACCGAGCTCGATCGCCCGTTCCGGACGGCCGAGGCCGCGCTCGCAATCGGCCATCACGGCCAGCAGACCGGCCCCGCCGGACATCCGGCGTGCGGTACGCAGCTCGGACAGTGCCTCCGCCCATTCGCCGGCGTGATACGCGGTGACCCCGGCGGTCTCCCGGACGACCGCGATCCGGCCGGCCCGATGGCGGGCAGCGCGGGCGTGCGCCAGTGCCAGGCGAGGGTCGTCTTCGAGCAACTCGACGGCCATCAGCAGGTGCCGGGCCACGGTTTCGGCGTTCGACTTGTCCAGGCTCAGCAGGTCCCGACGCACCGAGGCGTCGAGATCGCCGGCCTGCACGTCGTCGGGTAGATCCGGCTCCTCGGGCCGGGACGACCTGCGATCACCCGCCTGCCCGGGGCCCACGGCGCCCTCCCCACCGCGCCGGCGGTCCGGGCCACCGCCCCGTCGCTCCACCGGACCGCTACCACGCCGGTTGTCGTCGCGAGATACCGGACCGGACTCCCGCGGCCGATACCGGTCACCTGTTTCCGATCGCCGGTCGGCGCCACCGGAACCGGGGCCGCCACGTCGGAACCCGCGGTGCTCCCCACTCTCGCCGGACCGGCGATTCCGCTCCCCGCCATGGTCGTCGCCTCGCCGAAAACCGCCGCGACCGGAGTCATCACGGCGACCGCCGCGTTGCGCAGCGTCGCCGCGGCCACGATAGCCACCACCGTGTCCGGCGCCGGAATCCTCGCGACGCCCGGACCTGCGCCGATCATCGCTGCCGCCGGCGTCGTCGCGCCGACCGAAGCCACCGCGATCGCGATCTCCCCGGCGGCGGAAATCACCCCGATCACCCTCGTCGCGCCGCCGGGAACCACCGCGGTCGAAACCACCGGTACTGCGTCGCTCTTCGCTGCGTTCGTCGTCTCGCCGGAAACCACCGCGGGGCCGGTCACCGCCGGCATTGCGCCGGAAACCACCGCTGCGGCCGGTGCTCCGATCCGGGCCGCCGTCTTCGGATGCGCCGCGCCGGTCGAAGCCGCGGGCATCACCGTCCCGGCGGAAAGGCTTCCGTCCGTCGTTGTCTTCCGACACGGCGTTCCTCTCTAGGTTCCGGCGCACCCGCCGGGCGGGGCCGGATGCCCCGTCACCATGAATTCAACCATGAATCCGCGCCGCCGAGCCCGGAGGTGCCGGACCGGGTCGCGGGACCCGAAACGACGATAGGGGACCCAAACCTGGGTCCCCTATCGTGAATGTATGTTCCGGCGGTGTCCTACTCTCCCACACCCTGTCGAGTGCAGTACCATCGGCGCTGGTGACCTTAGCTTCCGGGTTCGGAATGGGACCGGGCGTTTCCCCACCGCTAAAACCGCCGTAACTCTATGAAACTATCCAACAAACCACCACACCCCCCAACGAGGGAGTGTGCCGGACCCGGAACATCCCGGACCCCAGCAATGGTTCGTGTGTTGTTTCAGACACCACACAGTGGACGCGTAACACCTTCATCTTTTATAAGCCCTCGACCTATTAGTACCGGTCACCTACACACATTACTGCGCTTCCAGTTCCGGCCTATCAACCCCATCATCTGTAGGGGGCCTTACCCACTCGAAGGTGGTGAGAAACCTCATCTAGGAACAGGCTTCCCGCTTAGATGCTTTCAGCGGTTATCCCTCCCGAACGTAGCCAACCAGCAATGCACTTGGTAGCACAACTGACACACCAGAGGTTCGTCCGTCCCGGTCCTCTCGTACTAGGGACAGCCTTCCGCAAGTTTCTGACGCGCGCGGCGGATAGAGACCGAACTGTCTCACGACGTTCTAAACCCAGCTCGCGTGCCGCTTTAATGGGCGAACAGCCCAACCCTTGGGACCTACTCCAGCCCCAGGATGCGACGAGCCGACATCGAGGTGCCAAACCATCCCGTCGATATGGACTCTTGGGGAAGATCAGCCTGTTATCCCCGGGGTACCTTTTATCCGTTGAGCGACACCGCTTCCACACGCCGGTGCCGGATCACTAGTCCCGACTTTCGTCCCTGCTCGACCTGTCGGTCTCACAGTCAAGCTCCCTTGTACACTTGCACTCGACACCTGATTGCCAACCAGGCTGAGGGAACCTTTGGGCGCCTCCGTTACCCTTTAGGAGGCAACCGCCCCAGTTAAACTACCCACCAGGCACTGTCCCTGAACCAGATCATGGTCCGAAGTTAGAAGCCCAATACGACCAGAGTGGTATTTCAACGACGACTCCACAAACACTGGCGTGCCCGCTTCACAGTCTCCCACCTATCCTACACAAACCGTACCGAACACCAATACCAAGCTATAGTGAAGGTCCCGGGGTCTTTTCGTCCTGCCGCGCGTAACGAGCATCTTTACTCGTAATGCAATTTCGCCGAGTCTGTGGTCGAGACAGCAGAGAAGTCGTTACGCCATTCGTGCAGGTCGGAACTTACCCGACAAGGAATTTCGCTACCTTAGGATGGTTATAGTTACCACCGCCGTTTACCGGGGCTTAAATTCTCAGCTTCGCAACCCAAAAGGTCGCTAACCGGTCCTCTTAACCTTCCGGCACCGGGCAGGCGTCAGTCCGTATACATCGTCTTACGACTTCGCACGGACCTGTGTTTTTAGTAAACAGTCGCTTCTCTCTGGTCTCTGCGACCCAACCCAGCTCCCCGAGCAAGTCGGTTCACCGGATCGGGCGCCCCTTCTCCCGAAGTTACGGGGCCATTTTGCCGAGTTCCTTGACCACAGTTCTCTCGATCGCCTCGGTATTCTCTACCTGACCACCTGTGTCGGTTTGGGGTACGGGCCGTGTACCAACTCACTAGAGGCTTTTCTCGGCAGCATAGGATCACTGAATTCACCACAACGGCTACGCATCACCTCTCAGGCTCCATGCTGTGCGGATTTACCTACACAACGCCCTACAGGCTTACACCAGTACAACCACTGACTGGCCCAGCTACCTTCCTGCGTCACCCCATCGCTTGACTACTACCACGAGGGTCCCGCGCAGCACTTTTGGGTCTCCCGAAGGAGATCCCGCCAGATTTGGGCGGTTAGCACCATGGATTCACCATTGGGCGCGGATACACGGGTACGGGAATATCAACCCGTTGTCCATCGACTACGCCTGTCGGCCTCGCCTTAGGTCCCGACTCACCCTGGGCGGATTAACCTGCCCCAGGAACCCTTGGTCATCCGGCGGACGAGTTTCTCACTCGTCTTTCGCTACTCATGCCTGCATTCTCACTCCCATAGCCTCCACAGTTGGATCACTCCACCACTTCCACGGCTACAGGACGCTCCCCTACCCACCCCAACCACTGCCCCGAAGGGAATGTATATGTTGGAGTGCCGCGGCTTCGGCGGTGTACTTGAGCCCCGCTACATTGTCGGCGCAGGACCACTTGACCAGTGAGCTATTACGCACTCTTTCAAGGGTGGCTGCTTCTAAGCCAACCTCCTGGTTGTCTCAGCGATCCCACATCCTTTTCCACTTAGTACACGCTTAGGGGCCTTAGCCGGCGATCTGGGCTGTTTCCCTCTCGACTACGAAGCTTATCCCCCGCAGTCTCACTGCCGCACTCTCACTCACCGGCATTCGGAGTTTGGCTGACTTCGGTAAGCTTGTAGGCCCCCTAGGCCATCCAGTAGCTCTACCTCCGGCGAGAAACATGCGACGCTGCACCTAAATGCATTTCGGGGAGAACCAGCTATCACGGAGTTTGATTGGCCTTTCACCCCTACCCACAACTCATCCCCTCAGTTTTCAACCTAAGTGGGTTCGGGCCTCCACAACATCTTACTGCTGCTTCACCCTGGCCATGGGTAGATCACTCCGCTTCGGGTCCATAATGTGCGACTCAACGCCCTCTTCGGACTCGCTTTCGCTACGACTACCCCACACGGGTTAACCTCGCCACACACCGATGACTCGCAGGCTCATTCTTCAAAAGGCACGCCATCACCAAACAAGTCGGCTCTGACGGATTGTAAGCGCACGGTTTCAGGTACTATTTCACTCCCCTCCCGGGGTACTTTTCACCTTTCCCTCACGGTACTAGTCCGCTATCGGTCACCAGGTAGTATTCAGGCTTACCGGGTGGTCCCGGCAGATTCACAGCAGATTCCACGGGCCCGCTGCTACTCGGGCATCACTCACGCCAGCCGCCATGTTTTCAGTTACGGGACTCTCACCCTCTACGGCAGACCTTTCCAGGCCACTTCACCTAACACAACGGTTTCTGACTGACGCTCACCACGGCAGTGATGAGAAGAGCAACCCCACAACCCCACACATGCAACGCCTGCCGGCTATCACACACACATGGTTTAGCCTCATCCGCTTTCGCTCGCCACTACTCACGGAATCACATATTGTTTTCTCTTCCTGTGGGTACTGAGATGTTTCACTTCCCCACGTTCCCTCCACACACCCTATATATTCAGATGCGGGTAACACGACATCACTCGTGCTGGGTTTCCCCATTCGGAAATCCTCGGATCACAGCTCGGTT
The DNA here is from genome assembly GCF_056627695.1 of Nocardia sp. KT25-26. Lineage (NCBI taxonomy): Bacteria > Bacillati > Actinomycetota > Actinomycetes > Mycobacteriales > Nocardiaceae > Nocardia > Nocardia sp. KT25-26. The sequence continues at coordinate 3,830,368 of NZ_CM152813.1, forward strand.
GACAGCTCCCCGAGGCATATCGCAGCCTCCCACGTCCTTCATCGGCTCCTGGTGCCAAGGCATCCACCGAACGCTCTTAAACACTTACAAAGACAAAGATGCTCGCGTCCACTGTGCAGTTCTCAAACAACACACCCACCAGACCAACACCCTGTCGCCGGCCGGAGCACACACCCCGCGGTACGAACCAGAAAACCTGGCGGATCGTTTCTTGCCTAGAAAGAACGCCTGTTCTTTCAGGACCCAACAGTGTGCCGACTACAATCCCCGAAGACCAGCCACACAGGACCGACCCACACCCGAGGCACATATCAGTGTTCCACCCATGAGCTCCGCAGTCCCACGATCGGAGACTAAACGGCTCTGCCACCACACGCTCCCCGACTCTTCAGGGGGTGGATGGAGAATGCTCCTTAGAAAGGAGGTGATCCAGCCGCACCTTCCGGTACGGCTACCTTGTTACGACTTCGTCCCAATCGCCGATCCCACCTTCGACAGCTCCCTCCCACAAGGGGTTAGGCCACCGGCTTCGGGTGTTACCGACTTTCATGACGTGACGGGCGGTGTGTACAAGGCCCGGGAACGTATTCACCGCAGCGTTGCTGATCTGCGATTACTAGCGACTCCAACTTCACGGGGTCGAGTTGCAGACCCCGATCCGAACTGAGACCGGCTTTAAGGGATTCGCTCCACCTCACGGTATCGCAGCCCTCTGTACCGACCATTGTAGCATGTGTGAAGCCCTGGACATAAGGGGCATGATGACTTGACGTCGTCCCCACCTTCCTCCGAGTTGACCCCGGCAGTCTCTCACGAGTCCCCGCCATAACGCGCTGGCAACATAAGATAAGGGTTGCGCTCGTTGCGGGACTTAACCCAACATCTCACGACACGAGCTGACGACAGCCATGCACCACCTGTACACCGACCACAAGGGAACCGACATCTCTGCCGACGTCCGGTGTATGTCAAACCCAGGTAAGGTTCTTCGCGTTGCATCGAATTAATCCACATGCTCCGCCGCTTGTGCGGGCCCCCGTCAATTCCTTTGAGTTTTAGCCTTGCGGCCGTACTCCCCAGGCGGGGTACTTAATGCGTTAGCTACGGCACGGATCCCGTGGAAGGAAACCCACACCTAGTACCCACCGTTTACGGCGTGGACTACCAGGGTATCTAATCCTGTTCGCTACCCACGCTTTCGCTTCTCAGCGTCAGTTACTTCCCAGAGACCCGCCTTCGCCACCGGTGTTCCTCCTGATATCTGCGCATTTCACCGCTACACCAGGAATTCCAGTCTCCCCTGAAGTACTCAAGTCTGCCCGTATCGACCGCAAGCTCGAAGTTGAGCCCCGAGTTTTCACGATCGACGCGACAAACCGCCTACAAGCTCTTTACGCCCAGTAATTCCGGACAACGCTCGCACCCTACGTATTACCGCGGCTGCTGGCACGTAGTTGGCCGGTGCTTCTTCTACAGGTACCGTCACTCTCGCTTCGTCCCTGTCGAAAGAGGTTTACAACCCGAAGGCCGTCATCCCTCACGCGGCGTCGCTGCATCAGGCTTCCGCCCATTGTGCAATATTCCCCACTGCTGCCTCCCGTAGGAGTCTGGGCCGTGTCTCAGTCCCAGTGTGGCCGGTCGCCCTCTCAGGCCGGCTACCCGTCGTCGCCTTGGTAGGCCATTACCCCACCAACAAGCTGATAGGCCGCGGGCCCATCCCGTACCGATAAATCTTTCCACCAACCCCCATGCGAGAGATGGTCATATCCGGTATTAGACCCAGTTTCCCAGGCTTATCCCAGAGTACAGGGCAGATCACCCACGTGTTACTCACCCGTTCGCCGCTCGTGTACCCCGAAGGGCCTTACCGCTCGACTTGCATGTGTTAAGCACGCCGCCAGCGTTCGTCCTGAGCCAGGATCAAACTCTCCGTTGAAGACTCACAACCACACCCCCAAAAAAGGGGATGCAATCAGATCTAAACTAGAGTCCGAAAACCTAGCAAAACGCCAGCCGGAAATTAGCTGACTATAAATGTCCGACACCCACACGGGGGTGCAAGCATCGGAACCAAAAACAATTTTGGCACTGACATTCATCGACACACTATTGAGTTCTCAAAGAACACACGCACACACCGAACCCCCGGATCTCTCCGGCTCGTCTGTGAGGCAACTTTTCTAGCCTAACTCGACCTCCAACCGGTGTCAAACCGGTAAGATCGTCTCGCTCGGCTACCGTCAGCGAACCCGTCCGTCCTCGGTTCCCGTGCCGCGTCGAGCCTTTCGGCCCGGCGTCTCGGCTCCGGCTCGGCGTCCGTGTCGCTCTGACGTTGAATAAGTTACGCGGCGGAAAACATCACGTCAAATCGCCTGGATCGGCGGACATCGCCCCTGGTCAGGGGGTATACAGCACCCCAACCCGGGGGCTTGAATCACAAAGATGTGATTCAAGCCATCCCCGTGAGGTCAGGCTATCCGCCTGACACCGGCCAGGTTCTTCTTGCCCCGGCGCAGGACCAGCCACTGTCCGTGCAGGTAGTCGCCGTCGGATGGGGTCCAGTCGATATCGGTGATCCGTTCGTTGTTCACCGACGCACCGCCCTCCTTCACCGCCCGCCGCGCAGCGCCTCGGCTCTCACACAAACCACCCGCCACCAGCAGGTCCACGATGGTGTCCGAGCTACCCGGCCCGACTTCTGCGACCACACCGTCGACCGCGGTTTCGCGCAACGCCGCACCCAGCGTCGCCTCATCGAGCTCGGCGAGGTCACCGCGGCCGAACAGGGCCTGGCTGGCCAGCTGGACCGCCTTCGTGTTCGCGGCGCCGTGCACCAGGGTGGTCATCTCGGCTGCGAGCCGGCGCTGCGCTTCCCGGGCATACGGACGTTCGGCTGTCGCCTGTTCGAGTTCGGCCAGCTCGGCACGGTCGAGGAAGGTGAACCACCGCAGGTAGCGGATCACGTCGGCATCGGCCGTGTTCACGAAGTACTGGTACCAGGCGTACGGGCTGGTCAGCTCGGGATCCAGCCAGAGACTGCCGCCGCCGGTGGACTTTCCGAACTTCTTTCCGTCCGAGGAGGTCACCAGCGGCACCGTCAACGCATGCACATGTGCTCCGTCGACCCGGCGGTTGAGCTCCACTCCCGCGATGATGTTGCCCCACTGATCGGAGCCGCCCACCTGCAGCGTGCAGCCGTGGGTTCGACGCAACTGCAGGTAGTCGTTCGCCTGCAGCAGCATGTAGCTGAACTCGGTGTAGGAGATGCCGTCACCTTCGAGGCGGCGTTTCACGGTGTCCCGGGCCAGCATCACGTTGATCGAGAAGTGCTTGCCGATATCGCGGAGGAAGTCGACCGCCGACAACGACCCGGTCCAGTCCATGTTGTTCACGATCAGCGCGCCGGTCGACGAATCGTCCAGGTCGACGAATCGTTCCAGCTGGGAGCGGATCCGCTGCGACCATTCGGCGACCGTATCGGCCGAGTTCATGCTGCGTTCACCCACGTCACGCGGGTCGCCGATCAGCCCGGTGGCCCCGCCGGCCAGCACGATCGGCCGGTGGCCCGCCTGCTGGAACCGTTTCAGGGCCAGCAGCGGGATGAGATGTCCGGCGTGCAGGCTGGCAGCGGTCGGGTCGAACCCGGCATACAGGGTCAGCGGACCCTCGGCTGCGGCCGCCCGCAACGCGTCGAGGTCGGTGGACTGCGCGATCAATCCGCGCCAGGTCAGTTCGTCGATGATGTCGCCGGTCACGCCTCCCTATCATTCCGTACGGAGTCGGCCGGCCCTCCCGAGGGCTCCGCGGGCAGGCGTCCGGACGCTCATCCCCCGGGCCGGGCACGTGGACTGCGCCGGTAGGCCGACACCGCGGGCGACCCGGCCAACCAGAACCGCCAGGGCTCGTCCGCAGCGACGGCCACCCCGACTCGCGGGCCCCGGTCGATCGCGGCCGCTTCGACCGGTGGGCCGAGGGTCAGCCGGACCGGCGCATACGGGTCGAACAGTTCGGTGCCGTAATCCGCCGGGGTGATCCCCAGCGCGCTGCCGAGATTCCCGGGCCCGCGCGCCAATCCGGCATCGCCTCGGGCCGCGGGGCGCCGGGACCGCACCACATCCAGTCCGGTCAACACCTCGCCGGCGCGGATCAGTACCGCCGAGGCCACACCGTCGAAACCGGTTGTCACGTTGCAGCACAAGTGAATTCCGTACGACCGGTAGACGTAGAGCCGACCCGCCGGGCCGAACATCACCGCATTGCGTGCGGTCGGCCCGGGCCAGGAGTGCGCCGCCGGATCGGGCCACGGGCCCGCCGGATCGCTGCCGTAGGCCTCCACCTCCACGATTCGCAGGGTCACTGCGCCGGCTGTGAGATGGGCGCCCAGCAGCCGCCGGGCGGCCGCGGGCGGTTCGAGGTTCAGTTCCTGTGCGGACACCCGGCCATTGTCCCGGAGAACACCGCGACCTCCCCGACCGGCCTCCGCGACAATGGGCCTCCCGACACCGTGGGTGGACGATGGATCAACCGGCAGCGTCGCGTGTGATCGGGCGAACGGGCCGGGACATGGTGCGGATGCCGCCCCGGCGAGCCCACCGTGCGGCGCAGCGGCACGGATGCGCTCGGACCTGGGTTTTCCGGATCGCCGTCCATGCACCATGCCACCTGCATCGCCCGGGGACCGCGGGATGACAGTCGGTTAACCGTGGTGGATCAGAACTGCGCAGCGTATGCGTCGTGTTCTGCATCGGGCACTGCGCGGCCCTCGTCGACCAGCAGTACCGGGATGCCGTTGTCGATCGGGTAGGCGCGGCGCAGCCGCGGGTTGTACAGCACGCTGCCGCCGTCCTCGGTCCGCACCAGGTGCAGTGGGCCCTTGTCCTCGGGGCAGGCCAGCAGGCCGAGCAGAGTCGGGTCCAGGGTGTTCTCGTCCGCCATACCGGTAAAACTACTCTGCCACCGGCCGCCGGAACGACAGGTGGCGGTGCCCGAACCAGCTCAGCACCGCGACCAGCCCCATCACCGCGACCGACGCCGGGCGGGCCGGCAGGCCCCAGCCGGTGACCGCCAGCTCGACGAGCAGCACATTCAGTACCAGGCCACCCGCGTTCACACCGCAGAACGCCGCGAAATCGCGCAGCAGCCGGCCGCGGACCCGGAACACCAGCGTGCGATGCAGGACGAAGGCCACCACCAGACTCACCGCATAGGCCGCCGCGACCGCGAGACCCGGCCGATCGGCCCCGAGAACGGTCAGCCACACCACCGTCAGCGCCATGCCGAGCGCGGTGTTGCCCGCGCCGACGACGGCGAAAGCCAGCTCCTGCCGCCGCACGATCCGCAGCAGCGGACCCGGTGTCTCGTATCGATCGCCGGGAGCGGTGCGCGCCGGAGCCTCGGAGGTCATGCCGTGCCCTCTTCCGATACGGCAGGGGCCGACGCACCCCGCAGTACCGGCGACGCGGTGGATAGGCAGCTACTGGGGAGCCACTGTCGAACGATCTGCGCCGGAAGGATTCCGATATCGGCCGTCCGACGGGGGCCGGGATCGACGCGCCGGACAATTCGGGCACGCAGACCGACCGATCGACTCACCGTCACGAGCACGGGAGCTTACCGCCCACCGGTGCGAGAAGTCCGCATTCCGGTTCGGGCTGCCGGGATGGATCGGTTGGCACGGATCCGGAGCGATCGCGCAGCGAACGCGTTGTGCGGTGTTAGAGTCCCGGGCACGGCCGGGGATCGCGGTACCGCCCCGGACCGGTTTCGTCGTCGCCCGTCCCGTCGCCGAAAGTCGATTCGCACATGCCGATTCCTTCCGCACGCCCCCTCCCGCCGCACCGCGGCCCCGCGCCCGCCGATCCGGATCGGGTGATCCGGGTGTCGGTGGTGGTGCCCGTCTACCGCGGTGAGCACACCGTCGGCGCGCTGGTCACCGAACTGCACCGGCTCGCCGAACCGGTCCGCACGGTGGCCGGCCATCGATACACCGTTTCCGAGATCGTGCTGGTCCACGATTGCGGGCCCGATCGTTCCGATGTGGTGCTGACCGAACTGGAGCACACCCACGACCGCGTGCGGGTGGTCTGGCTGAGCCGCAACTTCGGGCAGGACGCGGCGACGATCGCCGGGATGGCCGCGGCCGCCGGCGACTGGATCGTCACCATGGACGAGGACGGTCAGCACGATCCGCGGTTCATCGCCGACTTCCTCGACGCCGCCCTCGGCACCCGGTCCGACCTGGTGTACTCGGCGCCCACCAACACCCGGCCGCACGGGCCGCTGCGCAATCTCACCTCGCGGGGCGCCAAGCTGGTGCTGGCAACGGTGTTCGCTTTCCCGAACTCCACCCGTTTCGAGAGTTATCGGCTGATCCGGGGCGATATCGGCCGCCGGCTCGCCGAGGTGGCCGCCAACGGCGCGTATCTGGACGTGGCGCTGACCTGGGTGGTCGGACGCACCGAATCGGTACCGGTGCAGCTGCGCGCCGAAGGACGCGACGAGTCCGGATACAACTATCGCCGGCTGTTCTCCCTGTTCTGGAAGATGGTGCTGTGCACCGGTACCCGGGGCCTGCGGCTGGTGAGCCTGCTCGGGCTCACGCTGGCAGCAGCGGGCGGCGTGCTGGCCGCCGTGGTGATCGTCACGGCCCTGTCCGGCGACCGTAGCGGCAATCCGGAAGGGTGGGCCTCGATCATCGTGGTGCTGCTGCTGTGCTCGGGCGCCATCCTGTTCTCGCTCGGACTGATCGCGGAGTACCTGGGTGTCGCCTTGCATATCCTGGTCGGCCGGCCGCTGTACCTGACCGTGGAGTCCCCCACCCCGCGCGATCCGAGCGGTCCTCCGGCGGATCCACGCCCGGGCCCCGACCGGGCCCGGGCCGTGGCCGCCGGGAGCGTGGCGCGATGACCACATCGGGCACCGCAGCGCACCACGACCGGATCATCTTCAGCCGCCCCTTCCGGGCCGGAGCCGAGCTGGCAAATCTGGCCACGGTGCTGGACTCGGACCACAGCCACGGCGACGGCCCGTTCACCCGTTCGGCCACCGCTCGGCTGGCCGCGATCACCGGCGCCCCGCATGTGCTGCTGACCACATCGTGCACCCATGCGCTGGAGCTGGGCACGCTGCTGCTGGAACTCGGGCCGGACGACGAGGTGATCGTGCCCAGCTTCGCGTTCACCTCGGCCGCCAATGCCGTCGCTATCCGCGGCGCAACCTGTGTGTTCGTCGATATCGACAGCCGCACCGGCAATATCGACCCGGCTGCGGCGGCGGCCGCGATCACCGAACGCACCAAGGCGATCCTGGTGATGCACTACGGCGGAGTCGCGGCCGATATGGCTGCCCTGTCGAATCTCGCCCACCGGCACGGGCTGGCGCTGATCGAGGACAACGCGCACGGGCTCGGCGCCACCTGGCGCGGACGGCCCCTGGGTACCCTGGGCACCTTCGGCACGCAGAGCTTCCACGACACCAAGAACCTGCACTGCGGAGAGGGCGGCGCCCTGCTGCTCACCGACGAAGTGTTGCTGGCGCGGGCCGAGATCATCCGGGAGAAGGGCACCGACCGGGCCCGGTACCTGCGCGGGCAGGTCGACAAGTACTCCTGGCAGGACATCGGTTCCAGTTTCCTGCCCAGCGAACTCAATGCTGCGGTACTCGATGCCCAGCTGGCCGAGTTCGACACGATCCAGGCCGGGCGGCATCGGGTGTGGTCGGTCTATGCGGACGCCCTGCCCGAGTGGGCCGCGCGCAACGACGTCCGGTTGATGCACGTACCGGACGACTGTATGCACCCGGCGCACCTTTTCTACCTGCGGATGCCGACGGAAGCACGACGTGATGCGCTGATCCGGTACCTCGCCGACCGGGGCATCGTTGCACCGTTCCACTACGTGCCGCTGGATTCCAGCCCGGCCGGGCTCAAATACGGGCGGACGCCGGTGCCGTGCAGCCGGGCCGCCGAGTTCGCCGCGACCATCGTCCGGCTTCCGCTGTGGCCGATGATCACCGACGACCAGATCACCCGGGTGGTCGACGCGGTCACCGCGTTCCCCGGGTGATCCGGCGGAACCGGCTCAGCCGAACAGTTCGGCCGCGGCCGCCTCGGTGAGCATCTCGTACGTGCCGGATTCCCGGTCGTACCACCAGGTGCCGGGTCCCGGCTGCGGCAGTCCGGCGGCCTGCACCGCCCGGGTCGACGGCCGGTAGTTGGCGCTGCGCGGGATCTCGTCGACCACATACACCAGATCGGGCCGCCGATCCGGACCGAGCGCCCGCATCGCCTCGGTGACGTCCCCGGGCTCGAGCCGCATCCCCTTCCGCACACTCACCGCGGCCACCGCAAGAGTGCCGCCGGGTGTGCTCAGGCCGTAAGCGACCTCCATGTCGACCGCTGTGATGTCGTTCAGGACATCCACGATCGGCTGGGTGAACACCGCACCACGCGGCGTCGCGATGACGGTGTCGCAACGGTCGACCAGCCAGTAGTCGCCATCGCCGTCGCGCCGGAACAGATTCTCGGTCGGCAACCAGGCGTCGCCCGCCCGGAACACTCCGCGCAGGCCGCCCGCGGACAGATCGGCACCGTCGACCGCTGCGCCCAGCAGCAGGCCGGGTTCGTTGTCCCGGCAACGGCGGCCGAAGCCCTCCTCGTCGACCACGATCTGCTGGGTCAGTGGGTCGTAGGCGACCAGCTCCACCCGCGCAGTTCCCGGTACCGGACGGCCCTTGCAGCCGATCTTGGTACCCGGAACGTTGGCCAGCACCACATCCCCCTCGGTGGAGGCGTAGAACTCGAGCACCCGGGCCGGCGCGAACTGTTCGGTGGTGCGCCGCCACAGGCCGGCGGGCATACCGGACCCGATGAACAGCCGGATCGGGTGGCGGTGGCCGGCCGGCACCACATCCGCGTCGAGGATGTCGCGCAGCATCGTCCAGGTGTAGGTGACCACCGTGACGCCGTACCGGTGCATTTCCTCGGCGAACCGGCCCGGTTCCAGCGAACGGGACAGCGCGATCCGGCTGCCGCCGGCGATCGCCCCGCCCAGGCTCACCAGCAGCCCCGACGAGTGGTGCAGCGGTGCCAGGCAGTACACGGTGTCCCGGCGATCCAGATCCGCCGCGCTGGCGGTGCCGAAGGCCGACAGCGCCCAGCGATGGTTGGTGATGTACTTCGCCTCCAGCCGGTCCCCGGTGCCCACCACCAGGACGAAGGCCAGTTCGTGCGCCAGACCCGGATCGGGCCGGTACCAGGCCGGGATCCGGACCCGCGCGGGATCGATCTGCTCGAGGTCGATGATCCGGTCGTCCGCCGGCAATGCCAGGGTTCGTTCGTCGCCGCCGCCGAGTACCAGGACCCGCCGCCCGGTTGCGGCCGCCAGGCGCAGGTTCTCCGGATCGCTGATCACGGTCTGCACGCCGGTCAGGTCCATCGCCCGATCCAGCTCCGAACCCGGAGCCAGCAGTACCGCGACGGCACCGAGCCGGGACAGCGCCGCCGCGGCGGCCAAGGCGCTCGGCCGGGTCTCCATCACCACGCCGACGCGGGTCGCCGGCCTGATCCCGACCGAGATGAGTCCGCGGACCACATTGTCGATCCGGACGTCGACCGCGGCGTTGGTGTGCACCCGGTCGTCGAACAGGAACAGGTCGCGCAATGGGGCGCGCTGGGCCTGTTCACTCAGCAGCTTCCCCAGCGAGATCCGGGTGTGCGGCTGGATCATGCCGAGCCGGGTCAGCCGCGGCAGCGCACGGGCCGCCTCACCGGCCAGTTCCCGCGACCCCTTGATCGCATTGCTCGCGACGCTCTCCAGGGCCTTGCTCATGCCGGCCCCGGCCTCGAACAGGCCACCGGCGGTGTGCACCACCCGGTTCACCGCGGTCCGCGGACTGTCACTCGCCACATGTTCGGCCATCCGACCGATCTGCGGATCCAGCGGCTGATCGCGTTCCATCCAGTCCACCCACGAACGCACCAGCGGCCAGGTGTGCTTGGTCGCCATACTCCCCGCGACCAAACCGAAATGTCCCGCGCGCAGGCTCACCTCGTAGACCTCGGCGTTCGGGGCGGCCCGGACGATGCCGCGCACCGCCGCCGGCTGCCCGATATCGTCGACCTCGCCGACGAACGCCAGGATCGGGCAGGTGAGCTCGGCGAGACTGACCGGATGGTCGCGGATCACGAAACCGCCCAGCATCATCCGGTTGTGCGCCACGAATTGTTTGAGCAGATCGGCCGCCGCAGGACCGGCGTACCCGACCCAGCCTTCGCTGTTCAGGAAGCGCCGCTGCCGCTCCTTCGGCAACAGCGCTTCCCGGTCGTGCAGCTGGCGCAGGAAATCCAGCCGGGACTTGGCGGTCTTCACCGGGTCCAGCAGCTGGAACCCGATCCGGACCATCGAATCGGTGATCGGCAGCCGGTTCACCACGTGGTCGGCCAGGAAGTCGGCCGCATCCGAGACCAATCCGCCGTACGGCAACCCGAACGGCATCCCGGCCACGATGTCGACCGGGCTGCCGAAAGTGACGATGGAGGCGACGCCCTTGCCGTACCGGTAGGCGGTCGTCTGATAGGCGAACATCCCGCCCTGCGAATACCCCATCAGGTGCACCTTCGCACCGGTGGCCTCGCAGACGGTGTCGATGGCGGCGTCCACCGCCAGCACATGATCGGCAAGATCCCGTTCCCAGCCACCCTCTTCCTTGGCCGGGGAGCCGAAATCGATCACCCAGCAGTCCACGCCGTCGGCGTGCAGCATCCCGACCGCTCCGTCGCAGGCGTTGACGTCCCAGATGTCGGCATTGACCATCAGCGGCGGGATCAGCAAGGCGACCGGCCGCCCGGGCTGCGCATCGTCGGGGAAGTAGTGCCGCAGGCGATACATCCGGCGCCGCTCGACCACCTCGAACGGCGAGGATTCGACGTCATGGGTGAGTCCGCCGAAGCGGATCACTTCGAGCCCGTTCTGCGCCGTCGCCAACACTCGCTGCACGGACCCCACCACACCCTTCGCACTGAAGATCACAATCCCACCTGACTTACCTGGTAACGACACACCTCATCTGCACCCCGATGTGCCGGACGAGCTAACCACATCGAATCTCCATTATGTGGCCTCTGTGACAGGGGACATGGCACCGCGACACAGCTCACGTTCCGTGGTGACGCCTTCGCAATCGACCGGCCCGGCCGCCGATACAGTGAACGGGTGACGCCCGAACTCAACGACGCCTCGCCCGATCGCGAGACCCTGCCCGTCGAGCTCGTGGACGAGGCCGGACACCCGGTCGGGACCTGTCCGGTCGCCGAGGCCCATCGCGCCCCCGGGAAACTGCATCGGGCCTTCTCGGTCCTGTTGTTCGACCGCGACGGCCGGGTCCTGATCCAGCAGCGCGCCGCGGTGAAGACCCGGTTCCCGCTGCAGTGGGCGAACACCTGCTGCGGCCATCCGTTACCCGGCCAGCGCGTGGCGACGGCCGCCGGGATCCGGCTGGGCGAGGAGTTCGGGTTGCAGGCCCCGCTGCGGGAAGCCGGCACCTTCCGCTACCGGGCGGGTGATCCCGCCACCGGCCGGGTGGAGTACGAGTACGACCATGTCCTGGTCGGCCTGCTGGCCGATGCCACCCCGAAGCCCGATCCGGCCGAGATCGCCGATTGGGCCTGGGTCGAGCCGGCGACCCTGCATGCCCGGCTCGCCGAGGTCCCCGGCGACTACACCCCGTGGTTCGCCGACGTCCTGAGCATCGCCGGCCGCGCCCGCCCCGTCCCGGCCGCCGACTGACCCCGGCTGCCCCGTCCTGATATCGAGAGTCCTTCGAAAGCGGCCGGGGACGTTTCCCCTACCCGTCCCCGGCCACCATTTCCCCGCACGTCGGCAATACAAATAGATGAATGCGCATATCGCCGTACTAACATGCTGATGTGAAACTTGGGTAACTCACAGGATCGCCACAGCCGCACACCAGGAGCCGGCCCGACCATGGATGAGCACGGACCTCTCGGCGGCCCGGGGATGCGCTCCTGCCCCGCCGTACCCGGCAGTGGAAGTGAGGAACACGATGGTCGAACTCGAGCTCTCCGGCGACACGGTGACGGTGCACGTCCTCGGCGGACACCGGTGGCTCGCCTTGCGCCAGCAGGTCGTCGTGGACCGCCGGGCCATCACCGAACTCACCGCCGCCGAGGTCGACCTGCGCCCGCCGTGGGTCCGCGCGCCCGGAACGTTCGTCCCGGGCGTCATCGCGGCCGGGGTGTACCGCGGCAAGGGCCGCAAGGAGTTCTGGGACACCACCTTCACCGGGCGCGCGGTCCGAATCGACCTGACCGGCACCGAATTCACCCGGCTCGTCGTGGATGTCGCCGATCCGGAGTCGGCACTGGCGGAGCTGGCCGCGGCGGCCTGATCACCGGTCGACGGCTCGCCGACTGCGCTGTTCGCACAGCACCGATCGGGAACGGCCGACGCTGCCGGATCGGCGAACGCCGCTGTGCGAACAGCGCAACTCCTGGCATGCTCGGGCCATACCTGAACGACGAAGTGAGGTGTGGCGCATGAGCGCGCGTAGCGAACGAACAACGGCCCCCGCCCGGATCCGCGCCGAACGCAGTGAGGCACCGGCATGAGCGAGACCGCACAGTTCGTGGACCGGCGATTCGTCGGCCTGGTCGCGGCCTTCGACCGGCTCTTCCGGAAGCCGTCGGACGGCGGGGGCGCGTTGTGCGTGTACCAGCACGGCAAGCCGGTGGTCGATGTCTGGGCCGGATACACGGCTCCGGAGACCCCGTGGCAGGCCGATACGGTGGCACCCGCGTTCTCCACCGGTAAGGGCGTGGCCGCCACGCTCGTGCACCAGCTGGCCGAGCGCGGACAGCTGGACTACGACGCCCCGGTCGCCGACTACTGGCCGGAATTCGCCGCCGCGGGCAAGCAGCACATCACCGTCGCGCAACTACTCACCCACCGCGCCGGGCTGCACCGGCTCCGCGATCTTCTGCCCGGACCGCCGGAGCGATTCTTCGACGATGCCGCCGTCACCGCGGCCCTGGCCGCCTGTCCGCCGGATCCCCGGCACCGCAGCACCAGCGGCTACCACGGCATCAGTTTCGGCCATCTGGCCGCCGAACTGGTCCGGCGGGTGACCGGCCGCGAGTTCACCGAGGTGGTGCGCACCGAACTCGCCGAACCCCTCGACGCCCCGGAACTCTGGTTCCGGGTACCCGACGATCAGCGGCATCGGATCGCGCCGCTGTTCCCGAAACTCACCGTCGCCGGGATGAACTGGGACACCGGATCGAATCTGCTCTCGCACACCAGGTTCGCCGCGGCCACCGACACCACGCCACGCGGCTTCGCCGATCTGATGGTGGATCCACGGATCCACGATTCGGTGATGCCGGGCGTGAACGGGGTGTTCTCCGCCCGTTCGCTGGCGCGTATGTACGGCGCCCTGGCCGGCGACGGCGCGCTGGGCCAGACCCGGGTCCTCGCTCCCGGTACGGTGCGCCGGATCAGCGAGCGCCGCGTGTTCACGCCCGACTACGTGCTGGCCTTCCGGATCCCGTGGGCACTCGGTTACCACGGTATTCCGATGAAGCCCTCCAAGGCCGACCCGATCTCGGCGTTCGGCCATTTCGGCCTCGGCGGCTCCGGTGCGTTCGCCGATCCGGCGACCGGGATGGCACTGGCCTTCGTGACGAACCGGCTCGGGAGCAAGCTCACTCCGCTCGGTGATGCCCGCCTGGCGCGGCTCGGCGCGATCGCGCACAACCTGGCGAAGAGTGCCGATGCGGCTGTCTCCACCACCGGCCTCCCGCACTGAGCCGATCACGCCGCCGACATATCGAGCAGAATCCGGTCGTGCACACCTCGTCCCGGACCGGATTCTGCTCGGCCGGGTTCGATGCACGGCCGGGTTCGATGCACGGCGGGGTCCAGTGCGCGGCCGGGTTCATTGCGCACCGCCGAGTTCCAGCGCCAGCACACCGAGGATCACCAGGCCGATCCCGCCGACCTGGACCAGTGACAGCCGTTCCCCGAGGAACAGCACGCCGATGACCGCGATGGCGGCCACTCCGGCGGCCGACCAGATGCCGTAGGCCACCCCGATCTGCATACCGCGTTTCAGGGCCTGCGCGAGAAACCCGAACGCCGCCGCATAGCCGACCACGACCACCACCGACGGCCCCCACCGGGTGAATCCCTCGGACAGTTTCAGCGAAACGGTCGCTGTCACCTCGGACACGATGGCCAGCGCAAGGAAGAGCAGGGTCACGAGCCACGAGTCTATCCGGCGCGGCCGGGCAGATCCGGGCCCCGGGCCGGACCGGCCGGGGAGGCCGAGTGGCTCTACAGCGACCTGCGGCGGCGGTCGGCGCGCGGAGCTGTCGGACCACCGAAAGCCGACGAACGATGCGGGTACGACGGCGCAGACGGATACCGATCGATATCCGGACGACGGGCCGGGCCGTTCCGATCAGTTCAGCCGGGCCCGCGCGGCTGCCGCGGCCGCCTGCACTTCGGCGAGCTGCGCGGCCACCTGCATACCGGCGGTACCGCCGCGGGCATTGCGAGAGGCAATGGATCCCGGCACGGTCAGCACCGAGCGGACCCCGGGGGTCAGCGCCGGATCGATGGCCGCGAACTCCTCGTCGGTGAGCTCGTCGAGCCCGACCCCACGCGATTCGGCGGCGCGCACGCAGGCTCCGGCGGCTTCGTGCGCAACCCGGAACGGGACACCCTGGCGCACCATCCATTCGGCGATATCGGTGGCCAAGGTGAAACCGGCCGGCGCCAGTTCGGCCATCCGGTCGGTGTGGAAGGTCAGGGTGCCGACCAGGCCGGCGATCGCGGGCAGCAGCAGTTCCAGCTGGGCGACCGAATCGAAGACCGGCTCCTTGTCCTCCTGCAGATCCCGGTTGTAGGCCAGCGGCTGCGCCTTGAGGGTGGCCAGCAGCCCGGTCAGGTTGCCGATCAACCGGCCGGCTTTGCCGCGGGTCAGCTCGGAGACGTCGGGGTTCTTCTTCTGCGGCATGATCGACGATCCGGTGGACCAGGCGTCGGCCAGCGTGACGTACCCGAATTCCGGTGTGCTCCAGACGATGACCTCTTCGGCCATCCGGCTCAGGTCGACTCCGATCATGGCCAGTACGAAGGCGGCCTCGGCGGCGAAATCCCGGGCGGAGGTGGCATCGATCGAATTCGCGGCGGCGGCATCGAAATCCAGTTCGGCCGCGATCTGCTCCGGGTCCAGCCCCAGGGAGGAACCGGCGAGCGCGCCGGATCCGTACGGGGACACCGCGGCTCGCTTGTCGAAATCGAACAGCCGGTCGACATCGCGCAGCAGTGGATGTGCGTGGGCGAGCAGATGGTGGGCCAGCAGCACCGGCTGGGCGGCCTGCAGATGGGTCTTGCCCGGCATGACGGCATCCGGATGCGCGGCGGCCTGGGCGACGAGCGCGTCGACGACGTCCAGTATCCCGGCGGCGACCCGGCGCGCCGCATCGCGCAGCCACATCCGGAACAGCGTCGCGACCTGGTCGTTGCGGGAGCGGCCCGCACGCAACCGGCCACCCAACTCGGTCCCGGCGCGTTCGATCAGCCCGCGTTCCAGCGCACCGTGCACGTCCTCGTCGGATTCGGCCGGGGCGAAGGCACCCGAGGCGACATCGGCCGCCAGCCGGTCCAGCGCCGCCAGCATGTCGGCGAGGTCGCTCTCGGCCAGCAGGCCCGCCTTGTGCAGCACGCGGGCATGCGCCTTGGACGCGCGGATGTCGTAGGGCGCCAGCGCCCAGTCGAAGTGGGTGGACTTGCTGAGCGCCGCCATCGCCTCGGCCGGCCCCGAGGCGAACCGCCCACCCCAGAGCGCACCTTCGTTCGTTCCGCTGTGAGTCATCGTGTGCCCTCTCCCTGAGTCTGGGTGCGCATGCTGCCGCGGTGCCGCCGGTGCCCGGCGACCCGCCGGCGCAGCGCACTGCGTCGGCGGGTCCGGCCGGACAGCCTACTTCTGGTTCAGGTCCCGCTTGGCGGCCACCTTCGAGGACAGACCGTGGATCTGCACGAAGCCCTTGGCCAGCGACTGGTCGAAGGTGTCGCCCTCGTCGTAGGTGGCGAGGTTGAAGTCGTAGAGCGACTGCTCGGAACGGCGGCCGTTGACGACGGCGTTGCCGCCGTGCAGCACCATCCGGATCTCACCGGTGACGTGCTCCTGGGTGTCGCCGACGAAGGCGTCCAGGGCCCGCTTCAACGGGGAGAACCAGAGGCCGTCGTAGGCCAGCTCGCCCCAGCGCTGCTCCACGCCCCGCTTGTAGCGGCCGAGCTCGCGCTCCAGGGTGACATGCTCGAGCGCCTCGTGCGCGGTGATCAGCGCGATGGCGCCGGGCGCCTCGTAGATCTCCCGGCTCTTGATGCCGACCAGGCGGTCCTCGACCATGTCGATGCGGCCGATGCCCTGCCGTCCGGCGCGGCGGTTCATCTCCTCGATGGCCTGCAGCACGGTGACCGGGCGGCCGTCGATCGCCACCGGAACACCCTTCTCGAAGGTGATGATGACCTCGTCGGGGGCCTCGAAGTTGACGGTCGGGTCCGCGGTGTAGTCGTAGACGTCCTTGGTGGGCGCGTTCCACAGGTCCTCGAGGAACCCGGTCTCGACGGCGCGGCCCCACACGTTCTGGTCGATGGAGAACGGCGACTTCTTGGTGACGTTGATCGGGAGCTTGTTCTCCTCGGCGAAGGCGATCGCCTTCTCCCGGGTCCAGGCGTAGTCGCGGACCGGTGCGATCACCTCGAGATCCGGTGCCAGCGCCCCGATGCCGACCTCGAAGCGGACCTGGTCGTTGCCCTTGCCGGTGCAGCCGTGTGCGACGGTGCTCGCGCCGTGGAACTTGGCGGCTTCCACCAGGTGCTTGACGATCAGCGGCCGGCTGATCGCGGAGACGAGCGGGTACTGGCCCATGTACATCGCGTTGGCCTGGATGGTGGGCAGGCAGTACTCGTCGGCGAACTCGTCCCGCGCGTCGACCACCACGGCCTCGACCGCACCGCAGTCCAGCGCGCGCTGACGCACCACGTTCATATCCTCGCCGCCCTGCCCCAGGTCGATGGCGACCGCCACCACCTCGGCGCCGGTTTCCTTGCCGATCCAGCTGATGGCGACGGAGGTGTCCAGCCCACCGGAGTAGGCGAGTACGACGCGATCGGACATGGTGTAGTGCTCCTCAGTGCTCTCGTGGTGATCGGCGGTGGGTTCGCCGGGTCGGTGCGGCTACGCCGAGCCGTGATGCGACCTGGTGGCCATGTGCAGTATGCGGCCCGGCTGCCGGATGGCTCGCGCCGGTGCTGCAAATGATTATGCACGATGATGCAATCTCATTCATACCCGGGGTCGAACCCGGCGCCACCAGCAACAACAACTCGCCCGGCACGTCGACGACCGGCCGCAGCGAACACTTGGCGACCACGGCACGATATGAGACTCTGGTCACATTCATATCCGAACGGCATCGAACGGGTCCGCACACCCGATCGCACCACCGGCAAGACAAGGAACCAGACCATGGACCAGCTCCGCCAGCTCGCCGAGGACAATTACGAGCTCATCGAATACGTGGTGGTCGGGCTGGGCGACTGGGGACTGTCGGTCGCCAAGCTGGTGATCGACCTCGGCACCCCGATCCTGCAGAACTTCTTTGCGTGAGAGCAGGCCCGATATGAGCGCAGACGACCTCCTGCAGTTCCTCTCCGATCACTACGAGGACATGGCGACGATGGGCCTGGACGTCGGCCGGATCGTGGTCGATATGAGCGCACCACTGATCCTCGCGATCCTGGATTTCCTCGCCTCCTGAGGCGACGGGATGCTCCACCCTGCACCCATAGGTCCACTGCCGGGCACTCCCGGCAACCCGGCACCCGAACATCCGGTCACCTGAGCCCGAGTTGCACCGGCGTGTCCGTGACGGCGCGACTCGCATACCGCCGGTCGGACGGCTAGCGTGGTCGGGTGCCCCGGGATCGTCCGGATGCGTATGACCGAGCCGTTGCAAGTTTCGAAAGCGACCCATCTCATGACACCGCGCCTGTCCCGGAGAGGTTTCGTGCGCGCCGGTCTCGGCGCCGGAGCACTCGGCGCCGGATTGAGCACTGCGGCACTCACCACGGGCGGCCGCGCAAACGCGCTCCCCGCCCGGCAGTCGCCCGCGCTGCCGGACCCCGCCACGGTCACCGAAACCGATCCCGCGCTGCTCTCGGCAGTGCAAGCGGCGGCGCTGCTGCATGCCAAGCAGTTGCATCCCCGGGAACTCCTGGATGCCTGCCGACGCCGCAGCCAGGCCTTCGACGGTGCCGTCAACGCCTGGGTGCGCACCTACCCCGAGATCGGGAACGAACAGGCGGAGCACGCGGCGCAGCGCCTGCACGACGGCGACGCCCCACTGGTCTGCGGGCTCCCGATCGGCGTCAAGGACCTGATCGCCGTCGAAGGGTTGCCGCTCACCGCGGGCAGCCGGATCCTCGCCGACAACATCGCCGCGGGCGACGCCACCGTGTGGCGACGGCTGCGGGAGCAGGGCGCGGTGCTGTTCGGCCATGCACGGACCTCGGAGTTCGCCATCATGACCAACGTCGCGGAGGTCGGCAACCCGTGGGACAACGGTGCCAGCGTGGGCGGCTCCTCCGGGGGCAGCGCCGCAGTCCTGTCGGCTCGCTTCGCACCGCTGGCGCTGGGCACCGACACCGGTGGATCGCTGCGGATCCCGGCCTCACGCTGCGGCATCAGCGCGATCAAACCGACCTACGCCCGGGTCAGCAAACACGGGGTCATTCCGTTGATGTGGACCCGGGACCATCTGGGCGCGATGGGCCGCAGCCTGGCCGATGCCGCACTGCTGCTGTCCGCGATCGCGGGCACGGATCCGCACGATCCACTGACCGGGCTCGCGCCGCCGATCCCGGCCGACGGCTTCGCGCTGCACGTCCCCGACCGGGCGAAACCCCTGGCCGGCCGCCGATTCGGGGTCCCGTACCATCTGGCAGCCGACCTGCCCGCACCGCTGGACGAGTTGTTCACCGGGTTCCTCGACCGGATCACCGACCTGGGTGGCACCCTGCAGGATGTCACGATGCCGGAGACTCCGCAGGGGCTGGTGACCGGCGATGCGGTCGAAATGGGTGCCTACCACAGCCAGTGGTCGGACCGGATCCTCGAATACGACCCACGCTCGGCCGCGGCGATCGGCACCGGACTCGCCGGGCTGGCGATGCCTGCGCTCGACTATCTGCGGTTGGACCGGGAACGGGCCCGCTTCCAGAAGGCCTACAACCGGCTGTTGGTCGACAACGACCTCGCCGCGGTGGTGTTGCCGGTGGTGCACGACGACCGGGTCGACCGGCACGATCCGATCGGCAATCCGCTCGACCGCACCGACATGGTCAGCTGGGCCAACTACTGCGGCGCCCCGGCGATCGCCCTCCCGGCGGGCCGCTCGCGGGCTACCGGGCTGCCGTTCGGTGTCCAACTCGGGGCGCTCCCGTGGGACGAGGCCGAACTGATCACCCTGGGCCTGCACCTGCAGCGTGCGGACCGGTCCTGGCAGGAGCTGCCGCCCCTGGCCGAGGCACCACGCGACCTGCCCGACACCAAGCGCAGCGCACCGGGGCCCGGGCCACATCCGACCAACACCGACGCGGTCGCTCCCTCGATCAACTTCGTGCCGACCACCATGACCGCCTGACCGGTCCGGACCGGTCAGGCCAGCCGTTCGATCCGTTCCGCGAGCTCGGCGCCGGTGAGCGGTTCCCGGGCGATCACCGCGATGGTGTCGTCCCCGGCGATGGTGCCGACCACATAGGGCAGTGCGGCCCGATCCAGGGCACTGGCCAGATAGTGGGCGGCACCGGGCGGGGTACGCAGCACCGCGAGATTGCCGCTGGCGTCGGTGGAGACGAGCAGATCGCCGAGCAGTTTGGCGAGCCGGGTGGTGCCGCCGGTGACCCCGCGCACCGGGCTGCCGTCCTCGGGCACCACGTAGACACCCGCTCCCCCGTCGGCGGCCCGCAGCTTCACCGCGCCGAGCTCGTCGAGATCGCGGGAGAGGGTGGCCTGGGTGGTCTCGATCCCCTCGGCGGCCAGCAATGCCGCCAGTTCGGTCTGGCTGCGCACCGAATGGGCCGACAGCAGCTCCACGATCCGCTGCTGGCGGCCCGCCCGGGTGCGTGCCGTCGCCGGGCCACCCCCGTTCCCCGGTTTCATCGTCGGGCCAGCAGCCACACCAGCAGCGCCTTCTGCGCATGCAGCCGGTTCTCGGCCTCGTCCCAGACCGCACTGTGCGGGCCGTCGAGCACCTCGTCGGTGATCTCCTCACCGCGATGTGCGGGCAGGCAGTGCAGGACCAGCGCGTCGGAGGCCGCGCGGGCGAGCAGGTCGGCGTTCACCTGGTAAGGGCGGAACGGGCCGATCCGGTCCAGGCCGTCGTCCTCCTGGCCCATCGAGGTCCAGGTGTCGGTGACCAGGACGTCGGCACCGTCGGCGCCGGCCGCCGGATCCGTCGTCACCCGCACCCGCGCACCGGTTTCCGCGGCCCGCTCGAGCACGGCGTCGAGCACCCAGGGCGCCGGTTCGAATTCGGCCGGGGCGGCGACGGTGACGTTCATTCCGGCGGTCACCCCGCCCAGCAGCAGCGAGTGCGCCATGTTGTTGGCGCCGTCGCCGAAATAGGTGAGGTTGCGGCCGGCCGGCGGGCCCAGGTGTTCGGTGATGGTCTGCAGGTCGGCGAGTACCTGGCACGGGTGGAACTCGTCGGACAGCGCGTTCACCACCGGTACGGTCGCCGTGGCGGCCATCTCGTCGAGACGCTGCTGGGCGAAGGTACGCCAGACCACGGCGTCGACATAGCGGGACAGCACCCGGCCGGTATCGGCGAGGGTCTCGTCCCGCCCCAGCTGCGTGGTCCGGCCGTCCACCACCACGGCATGCCCGCCGAGCTGTGCGATGCCCAGTTCGAAGGAGAACCGGGTGCGGGTGGAGTTCTTGTCGAAGATCACCCCGACACCGCGGGGACCTTCCAGGGGCCGATGCGCGAACGGATGCTGTTTCAGCTCCGCTGCCAGAGCGAGGATCTCGGCCTGTTCGGCCGGCGTCACGTCGTCGTCGCGGAGAAAGTGCCGGACGGTCATCTACTTGCTTCCCTTCGCGTCGGCGGCGGCCGCGTCGAGGATCTCGGGCAGGTCGGCCACGAAGTTGTCGGCCTGGGTTTCGGTGAGCACCAGGGGCGGCGCCAACCGGATCACCTCGGGTTTGGCCGGGTTCACCAGGTAGCCGGCGGCGCGGGCGCGCGCCTCCACCTCGGCGGCGATCGGCCGGCGCAGCACGATGCCGATCAGCAGGCCGGCGCCGCGCACGTACTCGATCTCCGGGTGCTCGAGCAGGGCGATGCCGTCGCTGAGCTTTTTGCCCACCCACTCCACATGGCCGAGCAGATCCTGTTCGTCGATGGTGCGCAGCACCGCCAGCGCCGCTGCCGCACACACCGGGTTGCCGCCGAACGTGGTGCCGTGCATTCCGGGCGCCAGCAGTTCCGCTGCGCGGCCCTGTGCCAGCACCGCGCCGATCGGCAGTCCGCCGCCGAGCCCCTTGGCCAGCGTGATGACGTCGGGCACGATGCCGGCGCTCTGGTGCGCGTAGAAGGCCCCGGTCCGGCCGATGCCGGTCTGCACCTCGTCGAGGATCAGCAAGGCGCCCATCCGGGCGGTGATCTCGCGGGCCTTGGCCAGGTAGTCGAACGGCGGCACCACCACACCGCTCTCGCCGAGCATCGGTTCCAGGAATACCGCGGCGGTCTCGGTGTCGACGGCCCGGGCGAGTGCCTCGGCATCGCCGTAGGGCACGTGCAGCACCCCGGGCGGCATCGGCTCGAACGGTTCCCGCTTCGACGGCTGCCCGGTCAGGGCCAGCGCACCCATGGTCCGGCCGTGGAACGCATCCTGGCAGGCGATGATCTTGGGCCGGCCGGTCAGGCGGGCGATCTTGAAGGCAGCTTCGTTGGCCTCGGTCCCGGAGTTGCAGAAGAACGCCCGGCCGTGCCCGTCACCGAAATGGGCCAGGAGTTTCTCGGCCAGTTCGATCACCGGCTCGCTGGCATAGATGTTCGAAACGTGGCCGAGGGTGCCGAGCTGCTGGGTCACCGCTTCGAGGATCGCCGGATGGGCGTGACCGAGGCTGTTGACCGCGATGCCGCCGAGGAAGTCGACGTACCGTTTGCCGTCGGCGTCGTAGACCACCGCGCCGGCGCCCCGGACCAGCGCCACTTTCGGGGTGCCGTAGTTGTTCATCATCGCGGCCGACCACCGCTGCTGCAGTTTCGCTACTTCGCTCATGATCTCGTTCCCTCGGGTCCCGGGGTCACCATCGTGCCGATGCCTTCACCGGTGAACAGCTCGAGCAGGACCGAATGCGGTACCCGCCCGTCGATGACGTGCGCGGTCGGCACGCCGCCGCGCACTGCCCGCAGGCAGGCCTCCATCTTCGGCACCATGCCCGCATCCAGGCTCGGCAGCAGCTCGGCGAGCGCCGCGGCGTCGATCCGGCTGGTCAACGACGAGCGGTCGGGCCACTCGGTGTAGAGACCCTCCACATCGGTGAGCACCACCAGCTTCTCCGCGCCGATGCCTTCGGCCAGCGCCGCCGCCGCGGTGTCGGCGTTGATGTTGTGCACGACGCCGTCGGCGTCCGGCGCGATGGTGGACACCACCGGGATGCGGCCGGCCCCGATCAGGTCCAGTACCGCATCCGGGTCGACTTCGGTGACATCGCCGACCAGGCCGATATCGGTGGCGGCGCCGTCGACCACGACGGTGCGCCGGGTCGCGGTGAACAGCCGGGCGTCCTCGCCGGAGATGCCGACCGCGTACGGGCCGTGCGTATTGATCAGGCCGACCAGTTCCCGGCCGACCTGACCGAACAGCACCATGCGCACCACATCCATCACCTCGGGGGTGGTGACCCGGAAGCCGCCGCGGAACTCACCTGCCATCCCGAGCCGGCCCAGCATGGCGTTGATCTGCGGGCCGCCACCGTGCACCACCACCGGATGCACGCCCACGGTCCGCAGGAAGGCCATATCAGCGGCGAAGGCACGTTTCAGCTCGTCGTCGACCATGGCGTTGCCGCCGTATTTGACCACGACGATCTTGTCGCGGAAGCGTTGCAGCCAGGGCAGTGCGCCGGCGAGTACGTGGGCCTTGTCCAGGGCGGACAGCGCCTCGGTCGCGGACATCGCGTTCGTCGTTTCGCTCATGAGCTGTAGGCCGAGTTCTCTTCGACGTAGCCGTGCGACAGATCGGTGGTACGGACCATCGCACTGCCGGTGCCGATGTTGAGCTCCACCTGCACGTCGATGTCCGGCCCGGACAGGTCGACCTCCCGGGCGCCGGGCGCACCTGTGGTGCCGACACACACCGGGCTGCCGTTGAAGGAGACGTCGATGCGATCCGGGTCCAGGGTGATCGGGGCGATGCCCAGCGCGGCGGCCACCCGACCCCAGTTGGGGTCGGAGCCGAACAGGGCGGTCTTGACCAGGCTGTCCCGGGCGACGGCCCGGGCACCGATCAGTGCCTCGTCGTCGGAGGCCGCACCGGATACGGTGATCCGCACCCGTTTGGTGACGCCTTCGGCGTCGGCCATCAGCTGTTCGGCGAGATCGTCGCAGACGGCGAGTACCGCGGCATCGAGTTCCTCCTGTGCCGGGCTCACCTCGGCGGCGCCGTTGGCCAGCAGCAGCACCGTGTCGTTGGTGGAGCAGGAACCGTCGACGTCGAGCCGGTCGAAAGTCAGCCGGGTCGCCTTGCGCAGCGCCTCGTCCAACTGTTCGGCGGAGACCGCGGCATCGGTGGTGAGCACCACCAGCATGGTGGCCAGCGACGGAGCGAGCATCCCCGCGCCCTTGGCCATCCCGCCGACGTTCCACTTGTCGCGGTGGTGGAAGGCGGCTTCCTTCGGGACGGTGTCGGTGGTCATGATGGCGTATGCGGCGTCGGCGCCGCCGGACATGCCGCCGCCCATCTCGTGCACGATCTCGGTGACCCCGCTGCGCACCGCGTCCATCGGAAGCCGGTCCCCGATCAGGCCGGTCGAACAGACGGCGACCTCACCGGCACCGGTTTCGGTGCCCCAGTTGCTCAGTTCCGCCGCGACGGCCTCGGCGGTCGCGTGGGTGTCCTGGAAGCCGCCGAAACCGGTGCAGGCGTTCGCCCCACCGGAGTTGAGGATCACCGCGCGCAGCCGGCCTGCTTTCAGCACCTGCTGTGACCACAGCACCGGTGCCGCCTTGATCTTGTTGGCAGTGAACACGCCGGCCGCGGCGTAATCCGGCCCCTCGTTGAGCACCAGGGCCAGATCCGGATTGCCGTTGCTCTTGATACCGGCCGCGATTCCGGCGGCCCGGAAGCCCAGCGGGGCAGTCACGCCCTGGGTGCGGACCAGTTTGCCTGCCTCGGTTGTCGTCACGGTGCCACTCCTACGGTGGAAAGCCCGGCGGTCTCATCGAATCCGACGGCCAGGTTCATCGATTGCACCGCCCCGCCGGCGGTGCCCTTGGCAAGGTTGTCGATCGCGCCGATCACGACGAGCCGGCGGGCGGCCTCGTCGACGGCCACCTGCAGGGTGACCGCGTTCGAACCGAGCACCGAACCGGTCTGCGGCAGGACGCCTTCCGGCAGCAGCTGGACGAACGGCTCGTCGGCGTAGGCCTTCTCGTACACGGCACGGGCCTGCGCGGCGTCGACGGTCACCGGCGCGGTGCAGGTGGCCAGGATGCCGCGCGGCATCGGCGCCAGCACCGGGGTGAACGACACCGAGATGTCCTGCCCGCCGGCGGCCTTCAGGTTCTGCTCGATCTCCGGGGTGTGCCGATGGGCACCGGCGATGTTGTAGGCGCGCACCGAACCCATCACCTCGGAGCCGAGCAGGCCAACATCGAGTTTGCGCCCGGCGCCGGAGGTTCCGGTGACGGCGACGATGTTCACCTCGGGTGCGACGATGCCGGCCGCCACCGCGGGCGCCATGGCCAGGCTGCACACGGTGGGATAGCAACCGGGCACCGCGATCCGCCGGGCACCGGTGAGCCGGGCCCGGGCGCCGGGCAGCTCCGGCAGCCCGTAGGGCCAGCTGCCCGCATAGGGGGTGCCGTAGTACTTCTCCCAGGCGGCCGCGTCGGTGAGCCGGTAGTCGGCGCCGCAGTCGATGATCACCGTGGATTCCGGCAGCGCTGCCGCGATCGCCGCGGACTGCCCGTGCGGCAGTCCCAGGAAGACGACGTCGTGGCCGGCCAGTTCCTCGGGCGTGGTGGCGGCGAGCACCCGGTCGGCGAGCGGCAGCAGATGCGGTTGCAGCTCACCGAGCGGCGTTCCGGCGTTGGCCCCGGCGGTCAGCGCCCCGATCTCGAGGCGCCCGGCTCGGTATTCCGGGTGCGCCAGCAGCAGGCGCAGCACCTCACCGCCGGCATATCCACTCGCACCGGCAACCGCCACCCGCAGTACGGGTCCCTCCGACGTATCAACGACCATGTGATGATTATGCACGACAGTGCAAGCTCATTCATCCCTGGGTTGCCCGGCAGTCGCGGTGGACCGGTCCGCCGCCCCGATCAGATGCGCCAGCAGCGGGAACACCAGCACAGTGGTGGCGCCTGCCGCGACCAGCGTCGACGCCACCTCGGTGTCCATCAGCCCGGTCTGGGTGGCCACCTGGGTGACCGCGACGATGATCGGCAGCCCGGTCGCCGCGTACAGCGCCAGCTGTGCCCGCTCGTGCCGGCTCGGCAGATTCTGTCCGTGGACCAGGAAGCGTTCGCTCAACCAGACCGGCAGTCCGCGCGCCACCGCGATCGCCAGCACGAAGAACAGCCACAGCATCGGCTCCTGGGCCACCGCGCCGACGTCGATCCCCATTCCGGAGACGACGAAGAAGACCGGGATCAGCAGTCCGTAGCCGATCGCGTTCAGCGAATCGTCGACTTCGGGGTGCCCCGCGGCGATCAGCCGGCGCAGGATCATCCCCGCTGCGAAGGCGCCCAGCACCACATCCAGCTGGAACTCCTCGGCCAGCACCATCAGGGTCAGCAGGAGCAGCAGCACGCCCCGCACCGGCAGCTGCGAAGTGCTGTCGCCGAGCCGGGCCACCGCGGCACCGAGGTCGGGGATCCGGTCGAACATCCGCACCTGCACGACCCCCAGCAGTAGCGCGGCGACCAGGAACAGCACCAGGACCGCGGCCGCGGAGCCGAAACTACGGCTGGTCAGCAGCAGCGACATGGCCAGCACGGGGCCGAGTTCGCCGACCGCCCCGTGCGCCATCACGGCCCGTCCCAGCGGTCGATCCAGCAGTCCGGCCTGTTTCACGATCGGCAACAGGGTGCCCAGGGCGGTCGAGGTCATCGCGATCGCGACGGCGATCCGGGTGGTGCCCCCACTGTCCGAGGCGAGCAGGCTGACCAGGCCGAACGCGAAGATCAGGCAGACCAGCCAGACGAACCAGGCGGTGCGGCCCGGTTTGCCGCGCATCAGATCCGGATCGAGCTCGTAACCGGCAAGCAGGAACAGCATGCCCAGCCCGAGTTCCGAGATCAGGCCGACACCGCCACCGGGGGACGCCCAGCCCAGCCCGTACGGACCGATCGCCGTCCCGGCCAGCAGCAGGATCACCACACCGGGCAGCAGGCCGCGCAGCAGCCGGGAGATGATCGGCGCGAGCACTGCGACCAGCGCGATCCAGCACAGCGAGACGATCGGCGAGGGACCCGAGTCGAGTGCTGCCTCGGCCAGTGTGGTCATCCGGCAATCGTGGCACGGTGCGGGCGCGACTCCCCGCAACGGCGCGCACGGCGGATCGCGCAGGCCGGCACCCGATCCGGCGAACCGATCAGGTGCGCCGGACGACCCGTTCCGCCTCGCCCGGATTCCAGACGGTGATGTCGAGGTGGTCACCGGCGACCTCGACACTCGACGCGCCGGTCAGGTCCGCGATATAGAACCTATCGAAGGTCTCACCGCGGATATCGAATCCGGTCTCGTCGAACAACTGCTGAGCGAAGCGGGCATGCACCTCGGGATCGGGCAGGTCGACGGCGACCCCGAACAGCTTCGCGTCCCCGTCACTGACCTGGGTGTCCACCGTCGCGGTGTGCAGGCAGAAACGCGGGTCACGGGCGAGGTCGGCGAACTTCCGGGTCCCGGGCATGCCGACCAGCACCAGCATGTCCTCGAAGATCCGGGGTTCCATCGGACTGATCCGCGGCGACCCGTCGGCGCGCACCGTCGCGAGCATGCACAGGTTGCCGGCGGCGGTGTGCCGCCGACGGAAGATCTCCGCGATATGCGGCGCCTGCCCGGTGAACTCGGTCCATGTCGTCATGGGCCGACGGTACGCCCGGGCACCGACAGTTCGGTGGATCCGGAACGGGCCGGTCAGAAGAAGGTGTGCACCAGGTCGACGATGCGTGGCTGCGGCGCGCGGGCGTCGTCGACGACCGGCACCAGCTGCCAGCGGTCGAAGGCGGTGCACGGATGCGACAGACCCAGCCGGATCACCTCACCCACGGCGGGTTCGGTCCTGGCGGCGCCGGGCAGGCGCAGGAAGGCGTGCTGGTCGTTGAGCCCGGTGATCTCGGCACCGGCGGGCAGCGCCGGCTCCGGGCGGCCGCGCACCAGCTGGGGCACCGGCAGGCCCAGATCGAACGGGAAGTCGCGTTTGCCACCGTCCAGCAGGGCCAGGTCGGGCTCAGGTCGCGAGACGATCCGGGACCATCCGTGCATGGCCGCCCGCAACGCCGGGCCCGACGCTGCGGTCAGCGGCGAGATCCCGGCGTAGAAACCGTCGTCGTGGATCAGGGACGCGCCGCTGCGCAGCACGACCGTGGCCGGTTCCGCGGCTGCAGCCAGGGGGGCGAGGTGCTCGGCGACCAGGTCCGGGTAGGCGCTGCCACCCGCGGTGACCACGGGTCGTCCGGGGTATCGGCCCGCGGCGGCCAGCTCCCGATGCAGCCGGACCAGTTCGGCCAGGTAGGCGTGCACCACGGCCAGGGCGGCGGTACTGCGGTCCCGAGCCAGTGCGGCCTCGTAGCCGCCCACACCGGCGAGGGTCAGCCGGGCGCTGCCCGCCACGGCGGCGGCGATCTCGTGTCCTTCGGCCACGGTGCGCGCGCCGGTCCGGCCGCCGGCGCCGCCGAGTTCGACCAGCACCGGCACCGGTGGACCGGATGCGCACCCGGCCAGTACCTCGTCCATGACCGCCACGGTGGCGAAGCTGTCCGCCCAGCAGTAGATCTCGACCCCGGGATCCGCGGTGAGCTCCGCCGCGACCCAGGACAGGCCCACGGGATCGATCAGCTCGTTGGCCAGCAGGATTCGCCGCACCCCGAACGCGCGCGCCACCTGCGCCTGCCATGCGGTGGCCAGGGTGATCCCCCAGGCACCGGCGGCAAGCTGCCGCTGCCACAGCTGCGGCGCCATGGTGGTCTTGCCGTGCGGCGCCAGCCACAACCCGGAAGCCGCCGACCAACCGGCCACCAGCTCGGTATTCGCCGCGAGCGCAGTGGCATCCAGGGAGAGCAGTGGCGTCTGCCAATCGGTGAGTTCCGGCGCCGTGTCGAGGTAGTCCCGCACGGTGACGCCCCACGCCTGTGGTGGTGCACTCTTGTGCCCGGGACCGAGAACCACGTCGTCGAGTGCGGCGACCGCCTCGGCATCGATTCCTGGATTCTGCATCGGTCCTTACTACCGCACGGCGGTGCATGGGTCGGCGCACGAGCACCGCCGGCGCGGCCGATCGGCCGATCGGCCGGACTGCCGGCCGGCCCGGGTGCTGCCTGCTTCACCGAGTCGCACCGGGAACCGTCCGTTACGCGGGCCGACGATGCCCGAGACCGGCCGACCCCGCACTCCGGCCGCGCTGCGCCGGATCGGCGCGTTCGGCCGGTGCTGCCGGACACGCCCGCACCGCCCTCGCCCCGACCACGGGGCCACGCAGTGGCGCACGCCGATTCAGCACGTCCAGTCGAGCACCGGCCCGAGGCTCCGCAACTGCAGCGAAGCGGGTGTCGCCCTGAGTACCGCGTCCCGGACGGTCACCAGCGGGCCGGCCGACAGCTGGGCGATCGTGCCGATCCGCGCGGAACGGGACGCCACCATCCGGGTACGGGGCCGGCGCAGCCGGTCGTAGCGGTCCAGGCCGCCGGGCTGCCCGGCGTGTTCGGCCAGTACGACCGCATCCTCCAGGGCCTGGCAGGCACCCTGCCCCAGGTTCGGGGTCATCGCGTGTGCGGCATCGCCCACCAGCGCGAGACGTCCGGCGACGAAGGCCGGCAGGGCGGGCAGGTGGTGGATGTCGTTGTGCAGCATGGTCTCATCGGCGGCGGCCGCCAGCAGTTCGGGGATCGGCGCATGCCAGTCGGCGAAGCGGGCCCGCACCTGCGCCGGGGTGTCCGGGGCCCCTTCGGGGGCGTTGTGGACGGCGAACCAGTACACCCGCCCGTCGGTCAGCGGGGCGAGCCCGAAGCGGGCGCCGCGGCCCCAGCTCTCGCCGTATTCGCGCAGAGGTTCGATACCGGTGAGCACCCCGCGCCACGCGGTGTACCCCGCATAGCGGGGCGTGCTCCCGGGACTCACCGCGCGGCGCACCACGCTGTGCAGGCCGTCGGCGCCGACCACCAGGTCCGCGGCCACCCGGCCGCCGGCATGGGTGACAGTGCCGTCGGTGTCCACCGATTCCACCGCGATCCCGGTGTGCAGCACCGCATCCGGCAGGGCGTCACGGAGCAGTTCGAGTAGTACCGCGCGGTGTATCACGACCGGTTCACCGAATCGGGCCCGCATCTCGTCGTGGTCGGTGCGGATCAGCCACCGGCCGCGGCGATCCCGGATTCCGGCCGAGGAGTCCGGCACGGCTTCCGCACGCACCTGCGCACCGACGCCGAGTGCATCCAGGGCGCGCAAGGCATTGGGCCACAACCCGATTCCGGCACCCACCTCGGCGATCCGCGGCGCCCGCTCGAAAACCTCTACGGACCAGCCGCGCCGGGTCAGCGCCAGCGCTGTGGCCATACCCCCGATTCCGCCGCCGATCACCGTGGCAGTCGACATCCGATCCTCCCTTCCGTACTCCGATGAGGCGACGGTACTACCTCTGTAGTACCCATGACTACAGATGTAGTGCACCTCACTACAGGGGTAGTATCCCGAGCGTGCCAACGCAACGGGAACGAATCCTCGACGCCGCAATCGAGCTACTCGGCAGTCGCGGGCCACGCGGACTGACCCATCGGGCCGCGGATGCCGCCGCCGGCGTTCCGGCCGGGTCGACGTCGAATCACTTCCGGACCCGGGAGGCACTGCTCTGCGGGGTCACCGAACACCTCGAACAGCTCGACCACCGGGAGTGGGCCGGCGCGGACCCTGCCGTGGCCGCGGACCCGGACCGGCTGGCCGCGGCACTGGCCGCCTTCGTCGTCCGGGCGGCCACCACCGACCGGCCCCGGACGCTGGCCCGCTACGCGCTGTATACCGAGGCCCGCACCCTGCCCGCCGTCCGCGCCGGACTCGACCGCGGCCATCGCCGGCTCCGCGAGCGTGCGGCCGAACTGGCGGCCGGCGTCGGACTCGGCCCCGCCGACGCCCGGATCGTCGTCGACTACCTGGACGGAGCCGTCCTGCACCGCCTCACCGGCGCCGAATCGGACGGGATCGAGGACGATCCGGGGCCCGGCATCCGGCGCCTGATCGACGCGCTGCGGCCCGGCCCGCCACGGTGACCGCGCCCCGCCGGATCAGCCCGAGTTGCGCAACGCGGTAGCCAGACCGTTCATCGTGAGCAGAATGCCGCGTTTGACGAGTTCGGAATCGTCACCGCTGCGCAGCCGCCGCAACAATTCGACCTGGAGCTGGTTCAGCGGCTCCAGGTACGGGAACCGGTTGTGGATCGACTCGGCCAGCGACGGGTTGTCGCTGAGCAGTTCTTCGTCGCCGGTGATCGACCGATACATGGCGACGGTGCGGTCGAATTCGGCCCGGATCATGCCGAAGATGTGCGCACGCAACTGTTCGTCGGCGACCAGGTCCGCGTAGCGGGCGGCGATATCGAGGTCGGCCTTGGCCATCACCTGCGCCAGATTGGACAGGACGGTGCGCCAGAACGGCCAGCGGTGATAGAGCTCGGTCAGGCGCGCCAGCCGCGCCGGATCGTCGCCGACCCAGTCCTGCAACGCGGTACCGGTGCCGTACCAGCCGGGCAGCATCACCCGGCTCTGACTCCACGACATCACCCAGGGGATGGCGCGCAGATCGGCGACCGAGTTCGTCTGTTTCCGGGAGGTGGGGCGGCTGCCGATATTGAGATCACCGACCTCGGCCACCGGCGTCGACTCCCGGAAGTACTGCACGAATCCCGGGGTGTCGTGCACCAGTTCGGCGTAGGCGGCCCGGGCCCGGGCCGCGAGGTCGTCCATCAGCCGGTAGGCGTCGTCGGCGTCTGCACCGAGCCCTTCGACGTCCAGCAGGGTGGATTCCAGGGTCCCGGCGATGAGGGATTCCAGGTTCCGGTGTGCCGCACCGGTTTCGGAGTACTTGGCGGCGATAACCTCGCCCTGTTCGGTGAGGCGCAGCGACCCTTGCACGGCACCGGCCGGCTGGGCGAGGATGGCGTCGTAGCTGCGGCCGCCACCGCGGCCGACCGTGCCGCCGCGGCCGTGGAAGAGACGCAGCGCGACGCCGCTGGCGCGGGCGGCCTCCACCAGGTCCAGTTCGGCCCGGTACAGCGCCCAGTTGGCGGCGAGATAGCCACCGTCCTTGTTGGAATCGGAATAGCCGAGCATCACTTCCTGGCGCATTCCGGCCTCGGCCACCAGATCGCGGTACTCGGGTATCCCCAGTGCGGCGGTCACGGTGTCGGCGCCGGCGGCCAGATCCTCGATGGTCTCGAACAGCGGCACGATGCCGACCGGGCTCGACGGCCGCTCCCCCGGATCGCCCGGATCCAGGATGCCGGCCTCCTTCAGCAGCAGTGCCGCCTCCAGGATGTCGCTGACCGAAGTGCACATGCTGATGATGTAGTTCGGGATCGCGTCGGGGCCGAAGGTGTCGATCACCTCGGCGGCCGCCCGCAGAATGCCGAGCTCCTTCGCTGCGGTCTCGCTCAGATGCGCATGCGGGCCGAGCAGCGGGCGCCGGGTGCGCAGTTCGGCCGAGAGCAGCTGCACCCGTTCGGCTTCCGGCAGGCTCCGGTAGTCGCTGTGCACGCCGGACCAGGCGAGAAGCTCCGCGACCACCTGTTCGTGCACATCGGAGTTCTGCCGCATATCCAGCCCCTGGAGATGGAACCCGAAGGTTTCCAGGGCGTGTCGCAGGCGGGCGAGGCGGTCGTCGGCGAGCAGGTCGTCACCGCTGGCGCGCAACGACCGGTCGACCGCGTCGAGGTCGTCGAGGGCGGCCTGCGGCGTGGCATACGGTTCGGCCTCGGTGGGCAGGCCGTGGGCGGGCAGCTCACCCAGGGCGCGGCGCGCGGTGGCGCTCAGCCGGGCCCGGATCCGGTGCAGCGCCCGGCGATACGGTTCGTCGGCGTGTGCCGCGGGGTCGGGGTAGCCGATGTCGGCCAGCGCGGCGACCTCGGGTGTCACCGGGATCAGGCGCGCCGACTGCGACAGCGCCTTCTCCAGTTCGACCAGTTCGCTCAGGTAACGCCCGAAAGCGAAGCCCGCCGCCTCGTGCGCGGCGGTGCGCACCACCTCGGCGGTGACGAACGGGTTGCCGTCCCGGTCGCCGCCGATCCAGGAGCCGGGCCGCAGGATCGGTCGTGGCAGCAGGTCCTCGTCGGGCCAGCGGTCGGACAGGGCCCGGCGGACCTCGGCGTTGATCGCCGGAATCACCTCGTAGAGGGTGAGATCGTAGTAGCGCAGCCCCACCGCGATCTCGTCGGAGATCCGCAGCCGGGCCAGCCGGATCAGCGCGGTACGCCAGAGCGTGAGCACGGCGCGACGGATCTCCTGCTCGATCCGGGCGTGTTCGCGTTCGGTGTCGGCGTAGCGCTGCCGCCGCCGCATCAGCTCGGTGATCTCGGCCTGGACGTCGAAAACGGTGCGCCGGCGGGTCTCGGTGGGGTGCGCGGTGATGACCGGGGAGACCAGGGCGTCGGTGAGCTTGGTGGCGACCTCCTTGCCGGTCGGCCCCGCGGCGTCCAGCTTGGCGTACGTGGCGGCCAGGGACGAGTCCTGCGGCGGCTCGCCGGCCGCCTCGTGCGCGGCGCGGCGCCGGTCGCGCTGGATGTCCTCGGCCAGATTGGCCAGCAGGACGAAATACGTGAAGGCACGGATCAGCGGCAGCGCCTGCTCGATGGTGACCCCGTCCAGCATCTCGGCGACCGCACTGCGTTCCACCTCCTCGCGGCGCACCCGGAACGCCTCGATCCGGACCTGCTCGATGAGGTCGAACACCTCGGGGCCTTCGTGATCGCGAATGGTGTCGCCCAGGATCCCGCCGAGGAACCGGATATCCTCACGCAGCGGGCGGGTGGCTTCCTGCTCGGTCTCCATGTCCCCACAGTATTGCCGCAGGCCGCCGACCGCCCACCGACGCGCGGTGGTGCGACCACCCCGGCCTGCCGGTCAACTCACTGCCCGATGCGATGCGGCGAGCTGCCGGGTGAGGACCTGCTCGAGCAGGACGACCAGGACGTCGCGAACCGATTCGCGGCGCCGGGCGTCGCATTCCAGCAGCGGGATCCATGCGTCGAGTTCCAGCGCCTCCCGCACCTCGTCGAGCGCGAACCGGGCGGCGCCGTCGAAGCGGTTCACCACCACCACGAACGGTGTGTCGTGCTCTTCGAAGTAGTCCAGAACCGGGAAACAGTCCTCGATGCGATCGGTGTCGACGATCAGCACCGCGCCGAGTGCCCCGTCGATCAGGTCGTCCCAGAGGAAGACGAACCGGTCCTGGCCGGGGGTGCCGAACAGGTACAGCAGCAGCCGTTCGTCCAGGCCGACCCGGCCGAAGTCCAGTGCCACCGTGGTCGCGGTCTTGTCCGCCCGGTGGCCGGGATCGTCGACGCCGATCGACACCTCGGTCATGGCCGCCTCGGTGACCAGCGGCTCGATATCGGAGATGGCGCCGATGAAGGTGGTCTTACCCACCCCGAATCCGCCGCTGACGACGACCTTCACCGACGACGGCAGGGCGGGCGCCGCGGCGGGCATATCAGAGTCTGCGAACAAGGTCCCGGATCCTCTCGATGGCGGCGGTGGACAGTTCCGGCGCATCCCGCACGGTGACGTGGCCGGCGGCGGCGAGGTCGCTGACGATCACTTTGGCGATCCCGACCGGTACCGCGAGATCGGCACCGATCTCGGCGATCGAATGCGGGCGGCGGCACAACTGCACCACCCGCCGCTGTTCGAAATGCAGCCGTGCGGTGGGGGCGGTCGGTGGTGTCTGCACCAAGGTTTCGATCCGCAAGCCGGGCAGCACCGGCACGGTGCGGCCGGCGGTCACGATGAACGGGCGGACCAGGCGGTCCCCGGCCGATCCGGGCCGGGCGGAGGGTCCGGTCATCTGCGCAGCGCCTCGCGCAGTTCGGCGATGGACGCCGGGTGCAGCAGCGCACCGGCACGGTCGGCGAGCGCCGACATCTCGTAGCCGACCAGGCCGACATCGCAGCCGCCGTCCGCGATCACGCCCAGGCAACTGCCGTCACCGAGCGCCGACACCAACAGGAAACCGCGATGCATCTCGATCATGATCAGCCGCAGCCCGGCGAAGTCGTAGCTGCGGGCCGCGCTGCGGGCCAGCCCGGTGAGCCCGGAGACCATGGCGGCGAGCCGGTCGGCACCGGCCCGGTCCAGGCCGCCGGACATGGCGACGAGGAGTCCGTCCGAGGACACGGCGACCGCGTCCCGGACACCGTCGGTGTCGCGGACGAAGTTGGCGAGCAGCCAGTCGAACGACTGCGGGTCGGCACTCTGGAGCTGAACGGTCACCGGTTCTCCTCGGGGTGTGTCGGATGCTGGGGACAGTCGTCGGTTCCGGCTGCGTCGCCGGCCCCGGGGCGGCGGCGGTGGTGGCCCGCCCGAAATGCGGTGAGCCGGCGGCGGACCTGCTCCGGGGTGTGTTCGATCACCGGCGCCGGGGTCACCGGGGCGGCCGGTGCCGCGGCCCGGGCTCGACGATCGCGGCGGCCGCGTCTGACGAGACCGTTCCGGGTGCGCTGCACCGGCCCCGGCAACGCAGCGACGTCCGGGACCGGGTCCGGCCCCGCCGATCCGCTGCCGGGCTCGGCCGATGTGGTACCCGGTGTGGCCGCAGGTGCGCCGCCCCTCATCGACGCCGCACCTGCCGGCCACGGGGTGCGGCCGGCACCCGGTGCACCGGCCCGGGCAGGTCGGAGACCGGCCGGATCGGTCGTATTCCCGATCGCCGCGCCGGTACCCGGGACCGGGCCGGGCGAGCCGTCGGCACCCGCACGACTCGACCCGCCCGGCCCCGGCACATCCTCCGGACCGCCCCCGGTCGACGTCTCGGTGCCGCCCGATTCGCTCGCGCCGACCCGTGCCGGTGGCTCATTCCGGTGCGGTGTTCCCGGAGCGCTGTCGTCGCCGGCGGCGATCAGATCGGCGGGCAGCCGGAGCCGGGCGACGACCCCGTTCACCGGCGCGGTCTGCAACTCCACGTCGATACCGAGCCGCCGGGCCAGCCGGCCGACCACGTAGTGGCCCAGATTGCGGTCCGGAGCCACGACGAAGTCCTGATCACCGCGCAGCCGGGCGTTGGCCCGCGCCAGCCGCTCCGGCGGCAGGCCGACACCGTGATCGACCACGGCCAGCAGGTATCCGCCGGAGACGGCCCGCCCGTACAGCTCCACCTCGAGCTCGGGTGGCGAGTAGGCCAGCCCGTTCTCGATCAGTTCGGCGAGCAGGTGCGCGAGATCGCTGACCGCACCGCCCGCGATCAGCACATCGTCGACGCGGCGCAGCACGACCCGGTGATAGTCGTCGACCTCGGACAGTCCGGCGCGCAGTACGTCGGTCAGCGGGATCGGCTCGGTCCACCGGCGCGGCGACTCCGCACCGACCAGCACCAGCAGGCTTTCGGCGTTGCGGCGCATCCGGGTCGCCAGGTGGTCGAGTTCGAACAGCCGCGACAGGGTCTGCGGGTCGAGTTCGTCGCGTTCGAACGCACTGATCGCGGCGAGCTGCCGGCGCACCAGATTCTGGTTGCGCCGGGCCAGGTTGGCCAGCGATTCGGTGGTGTTCCGCCGCAGCAGCGCCTGATCGGCGGCCAACTCCACGGCGGTGCGCTGCACCCGGTCGAAGGCGGTGGCGACAGCGGCGGTCTCGGCGCTGGAACCCACCGGCACCGGTACCGGCTCCAGGTCCGTAGGCGCGGTGCCGGTACCGTCGCGCCAGGCGGCGACCGCGGCGGGCAGCCGATGGGTCGCGACGGTGTCGGCCGCTTCGGCGAGTTCGGCGAGCGGGCGGACGACGGCACGGATGGTGGCGACCAGCAGGGCCAGTTCGGCGGCGACGATCAGCACGGCGGCCAGCGCGACCGCCGCCAGGGTGAGGGCCGCGGTCCGGCGCAACGTGTTCGCCCGTTCCCGGATGTCGGCGCCGATCTGCTGTTGCACGACTCGTTCGGCATCGATCACCGCCGTCATGTGCTGCCACCATCGTTGCGGATCCACCGGCCGCGGCAGCGGCCCGGCCGACGCCGCGCGGGCAATATCGGCCGAGGTTGCCGCGGCCACCGCGTTCGGCCCGGTCGTCACGGCATCGAAGGCATCGCGCCTGGTATCGGTCGCCGACCGATACAGCGCCGCGACCGCAGCGGTCCGGGCCGCGCGGATCTCCAGGAAGCGCAGATACTCTCCCGGCGCGAACGCACCGGCGGCGAACACTCCGTTCAGGAAACCACGCTCCTGGCCGGTGTACTCCTTCACGGCGCCGAGCGCGTACAGCGCTGTCAGGGCGTCGCGCAGCTGCTGGTCCACCGCGTGCCCGATCCCCACAGCCGTGTCGTTGAGGGCGGCGATGGCGTCGGTGTAGAACTGGAACGCTGCGTCCCGGCCGGTGTGACCCGCATCGATACGCTCCCGTAGGCCGGCCAGCCCGGTCAGGCGTTCCAACGCGGTGCGCACCCGGTGGGTCCCGGGCGGCGCACCGGACAATGCGGTGCCGAGTGCCGCGGCTGCGGTGTCGGTGGCCGCGCGCTGGTCGCCGATCCGGTCCCGCACGCGGTCGTCTCCGCCGAGCAGCCCGTTGCTGAGACCCCGTTCGCGCTGCAGTTCGTGCACCAGATCCTGGACGACCAGTGCGGTGGCCACGGATTCGGCCGTACGCCCGGCATGCCGGAACTCCCGGATCTGCCCCAGCATCGTGACGACGAGCAGGACCAGTGTCACCGCCAGCGCCGGTCCGAGCACCCGGCCGAGCCGGCCACGGATGGTGCCGCGCCGTCGCGCCGGGCCGCTACGGCGTGGCCACACCGGCCGCGATCGTGCACCCACCGCCACTCCTGGGTTTTCCGGCCGCTCGGTGCGGCACATCGACAGTCAGGAGCAAACTGACACGGCAGCGGCGGGCGGGCAATCCGAGGCCGGGCCCGGGAGAAGTTGTTCCCGCGATGGATACACGGTGGAAATGCCGCAACCGGTTTGTGGCCGAGTGCTCACCGCCGATCGGCACGGGCGGTCAGCAACCGCAGGGCCAACGGCAACGCCTCACAACGTCCGGATCACCCGGGCCGGGTTGCCGGCCGCGAACACCCGGTCCGGCAGGTCCCGGGTGACCACGCTCCCCGCACCGACCACGACATCGTCGCCGATGGTGACGCCCGGGCAGACGATCACGCCGCCGCCGAACCAGGCGTTGTCGCCGATCCGGATGGGTGCCGCCGACTCCCAGCGCTGCCGGCGCAATTCGTGATCGGTCATCGGATGCAGTGCGGTCAGCAGCTGGCAACGCGGGCCGATGGAGCAGTCGTCGCCGATCACGATCGGGGCGCAGTCGAGCAGGATCGCGTCGTAGTTGAGGAAGCTGTTGGCGCCGATCTCGATGAGATACCCGTAGTCGCACTGGAATCGGGGCATCACCCAGGATCCGGCACCCAGTTTGCCGAGTAGCTCGGTCAGGATCGCCGTCCGGCCCGCCCGGTCGTCCGGGGCCGAGGCGTTGAAATCGGCGCACAACCGCTGGGCCCGCAGTCGTTGCGCCACCAGTTCCGGATCACTGTCCCGATACAGCTGTCCCGCCAGCATCCGCTGCTTCTGGCTGCTCATCCGGCGAGCCTACCGGTAGCCGCGAAAACGCCTGCCTGACATAGGATCGGCGAGGTGAGAACCGCATTGCTGACCGTCCTGGCCGCGCCGCTCGTCGCCGTGGCCCCGCTCGCCGTGACGGCTCCGGCGCACGCCCAGTCCGCCGACGCCCCGCCGCACATCTTCACCCCGGAGGAACGTTGCGACGGCACCCGCAACGTCGTCGACGGGATCCGCAGCCACGCGCCCGAGGCCACCCCCGAGCAGATCGCCGACATCTGGGTCGACTACCTGGAATCGAAGGGCGCATACGACAAGTGGGACGGCAAGGAACGGGACCGGCAGCGGCTGCTGGAGGAGATCGAACGCTGCGGCCTGGCCTGATATCGCCGGCGCGGGCCTGTTCGAGCGATACCGACGATCGGAGCCCCGAGGTCGGGAGTCGAGCATCGCTCGGCCTCCGGCCGAGCCGCACCGACCATCTGCCCGCGAAACCAGCGAACCGGGCATGCCCGATCGGCCCGGGCGCAACCCCGGCGGCCCACGCAGCATGCGCGCCCCCGGGCCCCGCTCCCCGGCGGCATGCGGCGGGGCGTGCCTCGATCCGGCCGGCCGCTGCGACGCGCCGCTGCCCTGCCGAAACTTACCGCCCGCTCGCGGCACACTGACCGCATGGACGATCCGATCGCCGTCGTGCCGATGACCGTGGCGCACCTTCCGCAGGTGCTCGACCTCGGGCACCGGGTGTACGACAGCACCGTCAAGCCGTACACCTCGTGGTCGCTCACCGCGATCGCCGAACACTTCGACAGCCCCACCGCCGCCTGCCTGGTCGCCGCCGACGGCGATCGGCTCGCGGGTTTCGTCCTCGGCTCGATCGGCTTCGAACGCCGTGCCGACTGGGGACATCTCGAGTGGATCGCCGTCGACCCGGCCGCCCAGGGCCGTGGCGTCGCCACCCGCCTCGTCGCCGCATGCAGTAACGCCCTGTTCGGCCACGGCGCCCAGCAGATCGTCACCGATGTGGAACAACGCAACACCGCCTCCACCGCCCTGATGACCCGCGCAGGCTTCTCCCCTGCTGCCACCGTCGTCCTGCTCACCCGGTCGCGACCGGCCTGAGCCGACTCCCGGATGGCGTCGACCGCGCAGCAGCACCATCCGGCCTGCCGTGGCGCCCGGCACCTCGATCCGGAGCTTCGATCGTGGTTCGAGGGCCGATCGGATCACGGCGTGTTCAGGAACCAGCGGTGGCCGAACGGGTCCCGGAAGACCGCGACCCACCCGGCGGGTGGGCTGTCCTCCGGTCCGCGGTCGAGCACGGTCCCGGCCGCGGTGATGCGGGAGGTGACGGCGTCGACATCCGGCACGGTCAGATGCAGGCTCACGCTTGCACCGCGCTGCGGATCCGGTGGCGCCACACCGGCCTCGGCGAACGCGTCGGACATCATCCAGCGGGCGCCGCCGATCGCCAGCTCCACATGTCCGATCCGGCCGTCCGGCATCTCGATGGGCGGGTAGACGATCTGCGCGCCCAGCACCTCCGTGTACCAGTCGATCGCGGACCGGGCATCGGCCACACAGATGTACGGGGTCATCTCATTCATCGCTGCGCTCCGATCGGTCGGTGACGGTTTCGGTGGCTTCGGGTTTCCGGCTCGGCCGGGTCAGCAGGACAACGGCAATGCCGAGGACCAGGGCGCCCAGCACGAGCACCGCTCCGGTGGCGGTCGCGGAACCGCCGGTCCAGTGTCCGACGGCTTCTGCTGCCGCCAGCGCCGCGGCCCCGGCGCCGCCGAGGACCAGCAGCCAAGACCGGTCGGTGAGGTACAGCCCGACGCAGACCACCGCCACCAGCGCGGTGAGCAGGTAGGCGGCGACCAGGTCCGGTCCGATGCCGGCCAGCTGGGCACCGAACACCGCCAGCACCACTCCGATCAGGTAGCCCGCCCACCGCTCGCCGATGAATCCGGCCCGGGTCATTCCGAGCCAGGCCAGGCCGACGACCAACAGCCCGACGCCGGGCCAGCCGTTACGCAGCTCCAGCAGGGAATCCGCTACACCGGGCCCGACCGCAGCGCTGAACGCCGCGCACACTGCGAGGCCGAGCAGCGACGGCACGGCTCGATAGCCGAGTGCCGAGAGCACCAGGCCCACCAGACACGCGTACACCCAGGCGACGTCCCCGCTCCCGTCGTCCAGCACCAGATAGACCGCACTCGCGACGAAGATCGCGGACAGCGCGAGCAACACCGTGGTCAGTCGGTACCGGACAGCGGCGACGTCCGGTACCGACCCGGCACGCAGCCGAGCGGTCATCACGGCCGGCCCGCCGACCAATCGCACAGCACCCGCCACGGCGCCGCCGGCGAGCAGCAGCAGGATCGTCACCTGGAGCACTCGGCCCAGGTCGTCCCAGGAGTCCGCCAGCAGGAGCGTCACACCCGCGATGAGCAGTGCGGCCCCCGCATACGCTGCCACCTCCGCGGCGACCCGCGATCGCGGTGGCCGGGGCTCCGGCTCGGCCAGCGCCGCCAGGACCGCGTCCAGCTGCTCCGGACGCAACACCCCTGTCTCGACGAGCCGGTGCAGTGCGGCGGTGTTCGCCACCGGAATCTTGCGACCCATCCCGCCAGTATGGCGCCTCCCGCAGGCCGCGCCCGTCCACAGCTGCGGTCGTGAGCCGGTTCGACTGCGCTATTCGCATACAACCGAGTCCGAGAATGCAGATCCGGCCGATTCGGCATCTGTTCCGTGCGAACAGCGCAAGACTTACCCATCCGTGCCTGCCCCGATGCACATCGAAGCCGTGTCGGCAGCGTTCGGCAGTGTTAACGTCGACCTCGTCGACGGCTATCTCCCAGTAGATCGCCTATTTGCTGCCGGGTCGCGGATCCGGTGGCGCACCGCGACACGTGCGGGCGTGCCGTCCCGGTACCGGGGTGCGGCAGGTGGCACGGCGGGCACGGTGCGAACCAGCCGGCCGACGAGAAGAGGTCCCATGCCGGACAGGGTCGTGGACTACTTGGTGCGCGCCGTGTCGGCGGCCGGGGTACGGCATGTCTTCGGCGTGGACGGCGCCAATATCGAGGACCTCTACGATGCGATCTTCGACTCCGACCTGACCGGCGTGGTCGCCAAACACGAGTTCTCGGCGGCCACCATGGCCGACGGGTATGCCCGCACCACCGGCGGGCTGGGCGTGGTCGCCGCCACCTCGGGCGGCGGTGCAATGAATCTGGTCGCCGGGCTCGCCGAGTCGTTCGCGTCCCGGATACCGGTGCTGGCGTTGATCGGGCAGCCGCCTACCGTGCTGGAAGGTCGCGGCGCGTTCCAGGATTCGAGCGGCGGCCCGGGCACCATCGATGCGGTCCGGCTGTTCGGTTCGCTCACCCGCTACTGTGCGCGGGTGGAGTGTGCCGAGGACCTCCCCGACCGGCTGGGCCGGGCGCTGTCCGCCGCTCGCGCCGGCGGGCCGGCGGCGCTGCTGCTGCCCAAGGACGTGCAACAGAGCAGGCTGGAAGCCCACGCGCTCCCCCGGCATACAGCACGTGCCCACCGAGGCGATCAGGCCGGTCTGCGCCGGATACACGAGACACTCGACGCCGCCCGGCGCACCGGCAAGGTGGTGATCATCGCCGGTGCTCAGGTCGCGCGCGACGATGCCCGGGATGCGCTGGCCCGGCTGGCCGACGAACTGGACGCAGTCGTCGGGGTCACGCCCGACGCCAAGGATGTCTACGACAACGCGCTGCCGAGCTTCGGCGGGGTCGTCGGCGCGATGGGGCATCCCGAACTGGTCACCGCGATCCGGTCGGCGGCACGATGCCTGCTCGTAGGAACCACGATGCCGGTCATCGCGCGGGCAGGGCTGGAGGAAGCGCTCGGCGCGATACCACCGGCCAGCGTCGGCGCCGAGCGGCCACACCTGCCTGCGATCCATCTGCCGAGCACCGACCTGGCGGCGACCCTGGCCGAGCTCGCCGACCGGTTCGGACCGGGCGGCGGGATGCCGTCGGCGGGACCGGTCACGGCCGAGCCGCTGCCCGCCCGGCCGGGCGATCCGCGATCGATCCCCGCCGGATCCGACCCTGTACCGTCGACTCCCCGGCCACTACCCGCCCGGCCGAGCGATCCCCCCTCGATACCCACCGAATCCGACCCAGCACTATCGGCTGCCCGGCGGCTGCCGTTCCGGCCGGGCGATCCCCCCTCGCTGCCCACCGGATCGGACCCGGCACCACCGGCTCCCCGGCGGGCGCGCGCCGCCACGCCGGGACAATCCCCGGCGGCGCCGCCCGCCCCGGAACCCGATCGACCGCCCCGGCCGACGCGGCAACGGGCCACCGGCACCGGCGTGACGCCGGCGACCGAACCCCGGCGGACGCACTCCGCAGCTCCGGACCGGGCAAGCCGGGGACCGTGCACCACCGATACCGGTCCGCCACCACTGACGCCGCTGGCCGTGCCCGCCGCCGGTGGTCCCGGCATCCGGTACCGGGAACTGGTGGAGACCCTTTCGGTGGCGCTGCCGGCGGGCACGGATGTGTTCGCGGATGCCGGCAACACCGGCGCCGCAGTGGTACACCACCTGCGGGTACCGCGGGGTGGTCGGTTCGTCGTCGCGTTGGGCATGGGCGGAATGGGGTACGCGTTCGGCGCCGGCGTCGGATCGGCGTTCGCCCGCACACCCGGCCTGCGCGAGGTCGATCCGCCGGACCGGCACCGAACCCGGTCCGCCCCCGCCACCGGTGGCTCGGCTGTCGGTGGGCGGCATACCGTGGTCATCGCCGGTGACGGCGCCTTCTACATGCACGGCACCGAACTGCATACGGCGGTCGAACATCGACTGCCGGTCGTTTTCGTCGTCTTCAACAACAATGCGCATGCCATGTGTGTCACCCGGGAACAGCTCTTCTACCGAGATCGATACAGCTTCAACAGATTCCGCACGACACAACTCGCGGCCGGGATGGCCGCGATGTTCCCGGGGCTGCCCGCGTACACGGCGCACACCGCCGGCGAGCTGGCGGACGCACTGGACCGATGCCTGACCGCGACCGGACCGTCCTTTCTCGAGGTGGTCTGCGACCCCGACGAGATTCCGCCGTTCGCCGCCTTCCTCAATCCACCGGCAGCACCCGAACCCGTCCAGGAGGTTTCGTGACCACGAACGCCGAACTCCCGCTCAGCGATGTCGGGGACCGGGAGATCACCGGTGTCCTCCGAATCGAGAACTCCGATATCGAGACCACCGAGCCGCTGATCCTGGACCGGATGCGGTCGGTGTATCCGCACGACCGGATCTACGGTGACTTCTGCCCGGTGCAGGGCTTCGTCGCGGCACCGCCCCGGGCAGTGTACGAGTACCTCTCGCACACCCGGTCATTGGAGGAATGGACCTACAGCCTGCGCGGATTCGCCGAAACCGCCGAGCCCGGCCTGTGGCAGGGTTTCGACCGGCTCGGCGAGACCGACGATTTCGACACCGAGATCTATGTGCGCACCGTCGCCTGCCCGGACGCGATGACGATCGACTACCACTGCGCCTGGGATCAGGGCCGGCACCTGTGGATGATCTATCTGATGCGGGTGGTGGACGCGCAGGTGGTGCTGAACAAACCCGGCTCGGTGGTGATGTGGAACAACTGCCATCACCCGTTCTACGACGAGAACCCCTTCC
Organism: Nocardia sp. KT25-26; assembly: GCF_056627695.1. Lineage (NCBI taxonomy): Bacteria > Bacillati > Actinomycetota > Actinomycetes > Mycobacteriales > Nocardiaceae > Nocardia > Nocardia sp. KT25-26. Next base: position 3,874,334 of record NZ_CM152813.1, read on the forward strand.
CGGAGTCCGCGCCGGCCGGCCGGGAAGGCTGGGTCGGCGACTTCTGGGACATGTTCGCCCCCGGACACCAGCTGGAGCTGGACAATCTGACGGCCATCTGCGAATACCGTGCGGCGCACGGGCTGCCGATCACCCCCGACTGGATGAGCTGAGGTACCCATGACCGCCACCGGACCCGTCGTCAGCCTCGCCGACGTATCGTCGTATCTCCCGGGCGATCCCGTCGGCACCGACTATTTCACGCCGTTCGCCCGTTCGGAACGGATGGCCAGGAACGTCATGTTCCGCGCGCCGCGTACGCGCCACCACGTCTCCCGGGATACGACGGCGGTGGACATGATCGAGCAGGCCGTCGCACCGCTGGCCGAACGGCACGGGCCGGACCTGCTGCCCGGTATCGATGTGCTGCTCACCCACACGCAGTTGCCCGACAATCCGGTCCTGGGGTGCGGTCCCGAGGTGGCGCGGCGGCTCGGGATGCGCCCGTCGGTCGCCTACGATATCCACAACGGTGGCTGCGCCGCTTTCGTGCACATGATGGCGCTGGCCCGGATGATCCTGCAGCACAGCGCGGCCCGCACCGCGCTGATCGCCGTCGTGCAGAACACCGCGGGCCCGGTGTTCACCCAGACCGAGATCCGCAAGCTCGCACAGGCGCCGGTGCCCGGCGACGGCTGCGGTGTCGGGCTGCTCATCGCCGACGACCGCGCCCCCATCCTCGATATCGAATGCCGCACCTACCCCGAATTCGCCGGCGATATGGCGTTCTCCACCAACGGCGAACGCAAGTACTGGGAGCCCGGCGACGGCCAGCCCTGCGTGCATTTCTCCGATGCCAAGATCGCCAAGGTGTTCGCCCGCGGCAACCGCCTCGTTCCTGAGGTCGCGCACGCGGTCTGCGACCGGATCGGCGTGCCGGGGCGCGAGGTCGACACCTTCGTCACCAACCAGCCGAACCGGCTCTTCCTGCGCAACTGGCGCGAAGCCCTCGAACTCCCCGTCGAACGGCACCCCGACACCTTCGACCGCTGTGGCAACCTCTTCGCCGCCGGCATCCCGGTCACCCTCGACATCGAGAACCGCGCAGGCCGCCTCCGGAACGGTTCGACCGTCCTGCTGTCGGCTTTCGCCCACGCAGGCGATTTCGCGGCCGCCGCCGCAGTCCGCTGGGGCGCGGCCCGCTGAAGGCCGCGCCCCGGATCCCGCTGAACTTCGCGGTGGTGGCCCGCCGGGTCGACTGACCGGGCGGCTCAGGCCGGAGCGACTTCGCCGAGGATCTGCAGCACCTGGTCGGAGTGATAGAAGGGTTCGAGGCGTTCCCGGATGAGGTCGGTGAGGACACCGTTGCGTTTCGCCGATTCGACGACGGCCGGGCCGTAGCGCAGGATCTCGGTTTCGATGTCCGCGGCGGACAGGCCGAGTTCGGCCAGCATGTCGGTGAGCGAGTGGTTGCGGTAGCGCTCGTAGAAGACGTCGACGCATTCGCGGACCAGCAGGCCGAAGTATTCCTTCTCCCGGGTGGTGACGGCGATCTCGTAGCAGAGTTCGACCAGTTCCCGCAGATCCTTCGAGGTGAGGTATTCGCGCAGGCCGGCGACGGGTTCGTCGGCGTGCAGATCCCAGAACTCCATGGCGGCGGAGTGCACGGGGGCATCGCGCAGCATTTCGCGGATCGCGTTGTTGGTGCGTTTGAGTGCGTAGAGCGCGCTCTTGCCGGCCAGGTCGCCGACGAAGGTGGCGTCGGCGGCCTTCTTCGCGCGGTTGGCGGCGGACTGGCCGAGCGACATCAGCGACGAGACACCGGGGATCTTCTCGGCTCGTTCCCGGTTGGCCTGTACGAAATCGCCGATCAGCTTGTCGACGAACCGGGAGGCGACGGTCGCCACGAGGGGGCTCTCGGTGAGCCGGTCCAGGATCCGCTCCTGCGCCTGGTGCATGCCGAAGATCTTCTCCAGCAACGCCTCCACCGGTTCCCGGTCGACCACATCGCCGAGGGTGTATTCGGTATTGGCGGCGATGTGATCGTAGATCGCGTCGGCGAACGGCCCGACGGTGTCGGCGAGGACGGGGCTGCCGCCGATCCGGTCGACCACCGTGGCCACGGTCTGTTCGGCCGCATCCGGTTCGACGACCGAACCGAAGGTGATGGTCTCGCCGACCGCGAGAACCGCGGCGACATCGCGGGCGACGACTTCGGCGAACCGTTCCCCGGTCACCTCGCCGAGTAGAAAGTCGACCTGTGCGTCGAGAAGCCGGTCCGCGATGTCGCGGGGCTGAGTCATTCGGTGTCCACCCATCTCGCTGTCGGGCGGGAGGACCCGGGTCGGCTCAGCTGTCGTCGCCGCGCATGGAGCGCCGGATCTGTTCCAGGCGTTCGCGCGCGGCTTTCTCCCGCGCCTCCCACTGTTCGTCGGCGCTGCGGCCCGCCGGGGTCTGCCGGTCGAGCTCGTCCATCCCCTGCGCGGCGCCGAAGCGCTGCTCGACCTTATCGCGCACCGAGTCGAATGTCGGCACTCCGGAATCGGAATACCCGCCGGTCGTGGCAGGTGCGCCGACCCCAGGCGACGATACCGGTACCGTCGGTACCGGAAATCCTCCGGCTACCTGCGCAGACGCACCGACAGCCGCCTCCCGGCCCGATACCGGTCCCGGCGCCGAAGTGTCCGGATTCACAACGGACTCCGACCCGGTATCACCCACTTGATCCAGCGCTTCGGCCACTCGCGTCAGCGCAGGCCGTCCGGTGACCGCCCCGCGCAGCACCGCCACCAGTTCCCGGTCGGGCAACTCCGCCAGTTGCCGCAGGATCTCCTGCTCGTCACTCATACCGCCAGGCTACGTCGCCCGCGCCAGGTGCGGCGCCCGGAGACCCGGCCCCGGCCACTGCCACGCCCTTCCATGGCGATCCACTGCACTCCCATCACCCGGCCGGTACGGAATCCGCGGCCGCCACGACCGCACCGTTCCTGCGTCGGGAGTCAACTCCGAATGCGTGCGCCCGCCGGTCGGGTCAAGAAGGCAGGATCTGTTCTGCCCAATCGGCGATGGTCGCCGCCCAGCGGGGGCCGAGTGCATCGATGACATCGTTGTGCCCGGCTCCCGGCACGATCATCAGCTGTTTGGGGTCCGCCGCGGCGGCATACAGGCGTTCGGCATGCCGTACCGGGAGCAGTTCGTCGCGGTCGCCGTGCATCATCAGCAGCGGCACCTGCAGGGACCGGATCCGGTTCAGGCTCGGATAGGCGTCCGGAACCAGCGGCGCCGGCAGGAACGGGTAGACCGAACGCGCTGCGTCCCGCATCGAGGTGAAGGTGGACATCAGGATCATCCCGGCCGGTGGATGCTGCTGCGCCAACTCCAGCACCACGCCGCCGCCGAGCGATTTGCCGAGGTAGAGGATCCGGCCCGGGTCGACACCCGACTGTTCGAGCAGCACCCGCCGGGCGGCGTGGGTGTCCAGGTAGGTGCCGCGTTCGTTCGGCCGCCCGGGGCTGCGGCCGTAACCCCGGTAGTCGAAGGCGAGCACATCGAATCCGGCCGCGTGCAGCTGTCCGAGGATCGGCACCCGATCGCCCAGGGCGCCGCCGTTGCCGTGCGCGTACAGGATGTGGCCGCGCGGATTCCGGGCGGGAACCCACCAGCCGTGCACGGCCGGCCCGTCCTCGGCCACCGGATACACGTCGGTGTACTCGGCACCGAACGCGGCCGGGGTCGCCGCCGAACCGGGTTCGGGGTGGTAGATCATCGCATTGAGCAGGGCCGTCGCCGGGTGTTGCATGCCTAGCTTTCTACTCCTGGCGCGACGGCGGGGGATGCGCAGGGGTTCCGCACGGCCGCAGATGCACGGAACCGGCTCCCGGCGCAATGCCGGAAGCCGGTTCTGCGGCCGAAGCCGATGTCTAGGCGCGGAGTTCGGCCCCGACCGCGCTGCCGGCCGCGGCGACCGCGGCATCCCGGGCAGCGCTCGCCTCGTCCTCGGTGAGGGTGCGGTCCGCGGCCCGGAACCGCAGTGCGTAGGTGAGCGACTTGCGGCCCTCGCCGAGCTGCTCCCCTTCGTACACGTCGAACAGTGCGATGTCCTCCAGCAGGTCGCCGCCGCCGGTGCGGAGGGCGTCCTGGACGCTCGCGGCGGGCACGCCCCGGTCGACGGTGACCGAGACGTCCTGGAGGACCGCCGGGAACGGCGATACGAGGGGCGCGGGCCGGGATTCCTGCAACGGCAGGGCATCCAGGTCCAATTCGACCGCACAGGTGCGCGGGGGCAGGCCCGCGCGTTCCAGCACCGCCGGATGCAGCTCGCCGGCATGGCCGACGACGGTCTCGCCGACGACGAGTTCGGCGCACCGGCCCGGATGCCACGGCAGGTAGGCGCCGGCCCGCCGCTCGATGGTGACACCGGCGGCGTCGGCGACGGCATCGACGAGGGCGAAGGCATCGGCGGCGGTGGCCGCCCGGCCCGGACCCCACGGGCCGCGTGGTTCCCGCCGACCGCTGAGCACGGCGCCGATATGCACCGGCTGCGCGGGCAGCGAGCCGGTCAACTCGGCGATCTCGGCGTCGGTGGGCCGGCGGTCGACCGGCAGCGCTTCGACGGCGCGCGTCTCGGCACCCGGCTGCACCACCTGGGCGATGGCGTAGATCGCCAGGTCGCGGGCGCCCCGGGAGATGTTGCGGGCCGCCACCTCGAGCAGCCCCGGCAGCAGGGTGGTGGCCAGCTCGGGCCGCTCGGTGTCGAGCGGGTTGAGCACCTTCGTGGTGGTCCGGCGCGGATCGTCGGCGTCCAGTCCCCAGGTGTCGAACACCCCGGCCGGCAGGAACACCGGGGCCGGTACCTCCACGGCGCCGGCGAAGGCGAGTGCCCGGCTGACCGCGCGTCGGCGCCGCTGCGGCGCCGTCAGGCCCCGGCCCGCCGGTGCGGTGGGCAGCACGGACGGGATCTGTTCCAGGCCCTCGAGGCGCAGTACTTCTTCCACCAGGTCGGCGGGCTGGGTCAGGTCCGGCCGCCAGCTCGGCGGGGTGACCAGCAGCTGCCCCTGCCCGGCATCGCTGACGACCACCTCGACACTGCACCCGACCTGAGCCAGCCGACGCACTGCCGTACCCGCCGGGTAGGTGACTCCCGCGACCCGGTCGGGCAGATCGATGTCCATCAGGATAGGCGCCGGTCCGTCGACCGGCACTCGCACGTCGGTGAGTACCTCTTCGACCGTGCCCCCGGCGATCTCGGCCAGCAGGGTGGCGGCGCGATCCAGGGCGGCGATGTTGATCTCCGGGTCGACCACTCGCTCGTACCGTTTGCCCGCCTCGGAGACCAGCTTGTGCCGGCGGGCCGTGCGGTACACCCGCAGCGGGTTCCAGGTGGCTGCTTCCAGCAGCACATCGGTGGTGGCGGAGCCGACCTCGGTGCCGGCACCGCCCATCACGCCGGCCAGCGAGACCACGCCGGAGTCGTCGGCGATCACCACGTCTTCGGCGTCGAGCACCCGCTCGACGTCGTCGAGGGTGCGCAGCGTCTCCCCGCTGTTCGCCGAGCGCACCACCAGTGCCCCGCTCACCTTCGCGGCGTCGAATGCGTGCAGCGGCTGGCCCAGTTCCAGCATCACATAGTTGGTGACGTCGACGGCGGGCGAGATCGGGCGGACTCCGGCGAGCAGCAGCCGGCGCTGCAGCCACCACGGGCTGACCGCGTCCGGGTCGATACCGGTGACCTTCCGGGCACCGAACCGGGTGCACTGCGAATCCGGCTCCACCCGCACCGGCCAGGCGTCGGTCTCGTGGTCGGGCAGTGTGCGCACGGCCGGGTCGCTGTATTCGAGGTCGAAACCGCAGGCCAGTTCGCGAGCCAGGCCGCGCACCGAGAAGCAGTAGCCGCGGTCCGGCGTGATGTTCAGCTCGATGATCGTGTCGTCGGTTTCCAGCAGGGCGTTGGCATCGTCACCGGGCTCGGCCGAGCCGGGCTCGAGCACCAGGATCCCGGAGTGGTCCTTGCCGATGCCCAGCTCGGCGACCGAGCAGATCATGCCGCGGGACATGTGCCCGTAGGTCTTGCGCTCGGAGATCTCGAAACCACCGGGCAGCACGCCGCCGGGCAGCACCACGACGACCAGGTCACCTTCGGCGAAATTCCGGGCGCCACAGACGATTTCCTGCGGTTCCGGATTTCCGACGTCGACCTTGCAGAACCGGATCGGCTTCTTGAACTCGGTGAGTTCGGTGATCTCGACGACCTTGCCGACGACGAGGGGCTTGTCGACGGAACCGGTCACCGGGTGCAGCGGGTCGACCTCTTCGACCTCCAGCCCGACCCGGACGAAACCGGCATCGAGCTCCTCGGCGGTCACCGACCACTCGGGGGTGGTCCGCTGCAGGATCTCGGTCAGCCAGGACTGCGCTACTCGCACTCGAGGACTCGCTCTCTTGGATCGTGGGGGTTCGGGGTCAGGACCGGATACCGAAGGGCTGCGTGAACCGCACGTCGCCCTCGACGATGTCGCGCATGTCCGGAATGCCGTTGCGGAACTGCAGTGTGCGCTCCAGACCCATCCCGAACGCGAACCCGCTGTATTCCTCGGGATCGATACCGCTGGCGATCAGCACCTTCGGATTGACCATGCCGCAGCCGCCCCACTCGACCCAGCCGGCGCCGCCCTTCTTGTCCGGGAACCACACATCGACCTCGGCCGAGGGCTCGGTGAACGGGAAGTAGTTGGGCCGCATCCGGGTCCGGGTGTCGGGGCCGAACAGGGCCCGGGCGAAGGCATCCAGGGTGCCGCGCAGATGCGCCATGGTCAGGCCCTTGTCCACGGCGAGACCCTCGACCTGGGAGAACACCGGCGTGTGCGTGGCATCCAGTTCGTCGGTGCGGAAGGTGCGGCCCGGGCAGACCACATAGATCGGCAGGTCGCGCTCCAGCATGGACCGGACCTGCACCGGGGAGGTGTGGGTGCGCAGCACCTGGCGGGAGCCCTCCGGAGCGATATGGAAGGTGTCCTGCATGGTGCGCGCCGGATGGTCGGGCAGGAAGTTCAGCGCATCGAAGTTGAAGTGCTCGGTCTCCACTTCGGGCCCCTCGGCGACTTCCCAGCCCATGGCCACGAAGACGTCCGCGACCTGCTCGGAGATCACCGTGATCGGATGCCGGGCGCCGACCGGTTCCCGGCGCGCGGGCAGGGTGACGTCGATGGTCTCGGAGACCAGCACCGCGGCGTCCCGCTCGGCCAGCAGCGTGGCCTGGCGCGCCTCGTAGGCCTCCGAGACCCGCTTGCGGGCGACATTGACCCGCTTGCCGGCGTCCGCCTTGTCCGCCTTGGGCAGCGCGCCGACGCCGCGCTGGGCGAGCGCGATCGGCGACTTGCCACCGATGTGCTCGGTCTTCGCGGTGGCGAGGGCATCCAGGTCGGCCGCGGCCGCGAACGCCTTCTCGGCCTCCGCCGCGGCTGCTGCGAGGGCTTCCTCGGTCAGCGAGGCGAACTGGTCTGCTCCGCTCTTGTCGTCGGCCACGATCTTCTCGTCTCTCCCCTGGGCTCGGTTCCGGGCCTGCCTCGTTGCACACCCGCATTACTGCTGGGTAAATCCTATTGTGTGGGCCGCGACGCGGTACACCCGGCTGACCGACACGTCGTGCCGGTCCGGCGCGGCCCGCCGCCCCGGGTGCGTTTACCCAGGTGGCGCCGCGCCGGATCGGGCGGGTTCAGCGCGATTCGGCCACCGGGTCGGGGCGCCGGGGCAGGAACAGCGCCGTCACCGCCGCCACGGCCACCAGGGCGGTACCCACCCAGATCGCCGGGATCAGCCCGTCCACATAGCGCTGCGGATCGGTGTAGGCCCCGGTGGCGGCGAACACCGAACCGAGCACCGCGATCCCCATCGCGACCCCGACTTCCCGGAGCGTGCTCTGCACGCCCGACGCCATTCCCTGATCGGCCGGCGCCGCACTGGCCATCACGATGGTCGCCGAGGGCGCGAAGGTCAACCCCATCCCGACCCCGGCCAGGAGGAACGGCGCCACCAGCGAACCGTAGTCGACGTCGGTCGTCGTGATCAGCGCCATCCAGCCGAGCGCACCCGCCAGCATGGCCTGTCCGAGGCCGATCAGGGTGCGGGCGCCGACCCGGTCGATGATCAGCCCGGCCAGGGGGGCGACCACCATCGGAGCGAGGGTCCAGGGCAGCGTCCGGACCCCCGCCTCCAGCGGGCTGTACCCCTGGACGACCTGGAAGAATTGAGCGAGCAGGAAGACCGAACCGAAGACCCCCGCGGAGAACGCGAACAACACCAAATAGCTGACGCTGAGCCCGCGGGCGGCGAACATCCGCAGCGGCAGCATCGGATCCCCGGTCCGCCGCTCCCAGAGCACGAACACGATCAGCGCCAGGGTGCCACCCACCAGCGCGGACAAGACCGGGGCCGAGGTCCAGCCGTCTTCGTCACCGTGGATGATGCCCCACACCACGGCGAACACCCCGCCGGCCGACAGCACCAGTCCGGGCAGGTCCAGCCGCCGCGCCACACCGCGGGATTCGCCCAGTACCGCGACGGCGAGCGGCAGCGCCACCAGCCCGATCGGCACATTGAGCCAGAAGATCCACTGCCAGTTCAGCCCGTCCACCACGGCGCCGCCGATCACCGGCCCGAGTGCGACGCCGAGTCCGGCGATACCGCCCCAGATGCCGATCGCGGCACTGCGCATCCGATCCGGCACGGCGGCCGTGAGCAGGGTCAGAGACAGGGGCATGACGGCGGCGGCACCGACTCCCTGTAGTGCCCGGCTCGCGATGAGCATGCCGGGCGTGGTCGCCAGGGCGCAGGCCGCCGAGGCCACGGAGAAGACGACGATACCTGCGAGATAGACCCGCCGACGGCCGATGCGGTCGCCGAGGGCGCTCGCCGACAGCATCAGCGCCGCGAAGGACAGCGTGTAGGCGTTGACGAACCACTGCAGGTCGGCGAGCGAGGCACCCAGTTCGGTGCGGATCACCGGCAGTGCATTGGTCACGACCAGGTTGTCCAGCGTGACCATGAACATCGGGATGCCGACGGCGGCGAGGACCGCACCGAGCGGCCGCGAGGTCGAGCCGGGCGCCGGGGGCCGGGCGGGGGCGAGTGTCCGAGTCATATCCAGTCCTTGTTGTAATCCACTGATTACTTACCTGGCAGAGTGTTACGCATCGGCTGATAACATGTCAACAGGTGGATCTCACGACCGAAAGGAAGAGGCACGATGGCCGGCCCGACCAGAACCAGGCTCACTGCCGCCGAGCGCAGCGAGCAGGTGATCGACGCCGCCGTGCGCGCCTTCGCCGAGTCCGGCTACGCGGCCACCAAGACCGACGAGATCGCCCGGCTGGCGGGTGTCTCGCAGCCCTATGTGATCCGGCTGTTCGGATCCAAGCAGAACCTTTTCCTGGCGGCGTTGCAGCAGGTGTGCGACCGCATCGAGGAGGTGTTCCGCAGCGCTCCGGTGGACCCGGACGACTCACCGGCCGAGGCCATGGCGAAACTCGGCCATGGGTATCAGACCTTCCTCGCCGAACGCGAACTCCCCCTGGTCCTGCTGCACGGCGCCTCCGCGAGCTCCGATCCCGAGATCGGCGCACAGATGCGGGACCGGTTCGGCCGGATGTACCGGCTGATCGGCGAACTGAGCGGCACCGGCCCCACCGAAGCCCGCCAGTTCGTCGCCACCGGCATGCTGCTCACGATCATGACCGCCATGCAGGCCGTCGGCCCGGACGTCGCTCCGCCGGACTGGGCCGCGGAGATTCTCGGGGACCTCGAGGCCACCACCCACGGTGCGCCGGGAACTGCCTGCTGAGTCGCCCCGCTGCCACCGGTGGCAGCGCTGCCCGGCACCACATCGGTTCGCCGAACAGCCATCCGAAGCGGCGCGCCGGGAATTCGCGGCCGAGCCTCGGCCGGCACGCTCGAAGGCGCTCGGCGCACCCCGCCGCGACCCGGGCGGCACAGCCCGGCCGAACCAGGCCCCGCCGGTCGACCGGACCGCCGCCGACCGGCTCAGCGCGGCACCGTGACCGGATCGAGGCAGCTGGCGGCAGCGTCGACCAGCGAACAGGGCTGCGGCATACGCGTGGGGCGGTAGCCGGCCGGAACACCCCCGGCCGCGGTGATCGCGGTATAGGCGGCGACCGCATCGGTCGGGCGGCGGGTCAGCTCGGGATCGGTCCGCACATCCACCGTGTAGAGACCGAATCGCGGCGTGTAGGAGCCCCATTCGTAGTTGTCGGTGAGGCTCCAGTAGTTGTATCCGACGACATTCATGCCGTCGGCACGGGCACGCTGCAACCAGTAGACGGTGTCGGTGAGCAGGTCTGCGCGCGTATAGCCGTCGGCACGCGGGCGCCCGTTCTCGGTGGGCATTCCGTTCTCCACGATATCGAGCGGCCGATCGGGAAAGCGGCGCGCGTAGTGCCGCAACGCGTAGTAGATCCCTTCCGCCTGCAGCGGCATGTTCCACAGCGAATCGACGTTCTGTGCCGCTGTGAGCACGGTCCCGGGCGAGATCCCGTAGTAGTAGTCGATGCCGATGTAGTCGAGCCGCGCGCCGATCCGGTCCAGCAACGGACCGTTGACGGCATCCTCGACAGCGGGGATGTAGGCGACATTGCTGGTCACCTGTGCACCCGGCTGCACGCGATGGATGTGGTCGTAGATCGCGTTGTGCGCCTGCGCGATCCGCTCCTGCATCACCGGAACATCGGTCGCCGCCAGACCACCGTGGCGCACCTCGTTGGTCATGTACACCGCGGGCTCGTTGAAGGTCACCCACAGCGGATCCAGCGCCGCGTACCGGTCGACGATCCGGCGGGCGTTGGCCAGCCAGTCCTCGACCATGCCCGGCCCGGCCCAGCCACCCCGGTCGACCCGCCACCCCGGGTACACCCAGTGGTCGAGGGTGAGCATCGGCCGCATACCGGCCGCGGTCACGGCGGCGAGGACGTCGTCGTAGAAGGACAGCCCGCGTTCGTCCCACGTCCCCGGCCGCGGCTGCACCCGCGCCCACTCGATGCCCAGCCGATACACCCGGACACCGAGCCGTGCGGCCAGTGCGATATCGGACCGGTACCGGTGCCGGAAGTCGATCGAGTCGAGATACGGGTCCTCGGTCCGGCCCGCCGCGATGTAGCGAGTCCAGTTGCTGTCGGGTGCATCGCCTTCCGACTGGAATCCGGAAGAGGCCACGCCCCAGAGGAATCCCGGCCCGAACGGCGCGAGTTCACCTTCGGCTCCGGCCACCGGCAGCTCTCCCGCGATCCCCGGAACCAGTGCCGCCGTTCCCGCCGCCCCGAGTGCCGCCAGCAGTCGGCGCCGGGTCAGCGGTCCTCCCGATCCGCTCGTCATCCAGGCAATGTACGCCCGGGCCGCACCTCGGCGAGCCGTTTCGGGTTTCTTCTGCGGGGACGTCAGCTCGCCGGCCCCAGGCAGTCGAGACGCAGGCGCAGTACCAGGCTCGGGCACCGGGAGCACTCCGGGCGACGGTCCTCCCACGCCCCGGTTCGGCTGTTGCGCATGAACCGTGCGAGCAGGCAGATCTGTGGTTCCCCCGCCTGTTCGACGAGCACCGGCGTGGGCGGGAACGGATCGGTGCCATCGAGCAGGTAACCGCCCGACAGCAGCCGGACGTCGAGCGCCGCGGCTTGTTCCCGCTGCCAGCGGGGAGGTTGCTCGTTGTCGACCACTTCCGGTACCGCGACCCCGAACAGCAGCGCCACACTCAGGGCTGCGGAGGCGGCGGCCACCAGCCGCCGCGGGCCGGTACGTCCGCGCAGCACCACCGTTGTCGAGAAGCCGAACAGGACCAGCAGCGCACCGGCGAGGGTCAGGCCCAGCGGCGCGTCCGTGAACGACCGGGTGCTCAGTTCCACGACGACATCGCGGACCGGCACCGGCCGAGCGAGCAACTGCTCCACCACACCCCCCGACAAGCGCGAACCCGCTGCCGATCGACGATCGGCACTGCGGGCCTCCGACGGCGGCTACCCGCCGCCGCTCAGGGTACCTGCCCGGATCCGTCGAGTGCCGCCGCGCAGGGTCAGCGGTACCGGACCCGCGAGTTGGCGTAGAGGCAGATGGCGGCGGCGGTCGCCAGGTTGAGGGATTCGGCGCGGCCGCGGATCGGGATGCGGATGCGGTGGTCGGCGCGGGCGGCGACGGCGGGCGACAGGCCGTGGGCCTCGTTGCCGAAAAGCCACGCGACCGGTCCGGTGAACAGGGGGTCGGCGGCGTCGAGTTCGACCTCGCCGTCGGCCGCGGTGGCGAGCAGGGTGATCCCGCGTTCGGCCAGTACGTCCAGGGTCGCGTCCACGTCACGACTGCGGGCGATCGGCACGTGAAAGACGCTGCCGGCGCTGGCGCGCACGCATTTGCCGTTGTGCGGGTCGACAGTGTCACCGGCGAGGATCACGCCGTCGGCGCCGACGGAGTCCGCAATCCGGGTCAACGTCCCGGCGTTGCCGGGTTCGGCGATCTCGACGGGCACGGCCAGGATCCGGGGCTCGGCGTCGAGGATGCGTTCGACCGGAACGTCGACGAGATCGCACACGGCGACCAGGCCGGGGCTGGTCACGGTCTCCCCCAGCTGCTGTGCGGCACGATCACCGACCAGGGTGGTCCGGACACCGCCGGCGGCCGCCCCGGCGATCAGCGCATCGTCGCGCTCGGCGGCGGCGAGTGAATAGAACAACTCGCGCACCCGGCCGGCCGCCAGGGCGGCGGTCACGGCATTGGCACCTTCGGCCAGGAACTGCCCGGCCTTGCGGCGGCCTGCGGCGCGCTGCAGCTTGACAGCCGAAACGACCCGTGGATTGCGCTCGGAGAGCGCGTCCACGGGTCGTCCCGGAGTACCGCTATGGGTCAACTGATCCCGCTCAGGCGGCGGGGGCGTTGACGTCGGCCGGCAGCGCGGCCTTGGCGACGGCGACCAGGCCGGCGAAGGCCTCCGCGTCGGAGACGGCCAGCTCGGCCAGGTTCTTGCGGTCCACTTCGACACCGGCGGCCTTCAGGCCCTGCATGAACCGGTTGTAGGTGATGTCGTTCTGGCGGGCCGCCGCGTTGATGCGGGTGATCCACAGCTTGCGGAAGTCGCCCTTGCGCGCCTTGCGGTCCCGGTAGGCGTAGGTGAGCGAGTGCAGCTGCTGTTCCTTGGCCTTGCGGTACAGCCGCGAGCGCTGGCCCCGGTAGCCCTTGGAGGCCTCGAGGATGGAACGGCGCTTCTTCTGAGCGTTGACGGCCCTCTTGACGCGTGCCACTAGTCAGTCCTTGTTCATCTGGGGCGCGGAAGCGCCCGGATCGGTCGGTTGCCGGCGCCGGTTGTCCCGGTCGCAGGGGAAGGCGGGTGTCAGATACCCAGCATCTTCTTCACACGACGGACGTCGGCGGGTGCGACGACCTCCACGCCGTCCAGGCGGCGGGTCCGGCGGGTCGGCTTGTGCTCGAACAGGTGGCGGCGGTTCGCCTGCTGACGCAGCAGCTTGCCCTTGCCGGACACCTTGAAACGCTTCGCGGTGCCGCTGTGGGTCTTGTTCTTCGGCATGGAATCCTCTATCTGTCTCGTACCGGAGGCCCCGCGAAGGCGCCTCCGATGCTGAATCCGAGTTACTGCGGGCGAGCCGGCGCGGCCGGGCGGCCGCCGCTGGGCGGCCGGACGGCGGAGTCCTGCCGGGCCTTCTCCCGCGTCTTCGCGCCCTTGTGCGGCGCGAGGACCATGGTCATGTTCCGGCCGTCCTGCTTGGCCGAGGTTTCGACGAACCCCAGATCGGCGACGTCGGAAGCCAGCCGCTGCAGCAGCCGGAACCCGAGCTCGGGCCGGGACTGCTCACGACCCCGGAACATGATCGTCACCTTGACCTTCGACCCGGCCTCGAGGAAACGCACCACATTGCGCTTCTTGGTCTCGTAGTCGTGATCGTCGATCTTCGGACGGAGCTTCTGCTCCTTGATGACGGTCTGCTGCTGATTCTTCCGGGACTCACGCGCCTTCTGCGCCGTCTCGTACTTGAACTTGCCGTAGTCCATGATCTTGCAGACCGGCGGACGGGCATCCGGCGCCACCTCGACGAGGTCGAGGTCGGCTTCGAGCGCGACGCGCAGTGCATCTTCAACACGCACGATCCCAACCTGTTCACCACCAGGTCCGATGAGCCGGACCTCGGGAACTCGGATGCGATCGTTGATGCGGGTCTCAGTGCTGATGGGGCCTCCTAGGTCGAGCGGTGTCGTCGTCCAACGACCGCACGCAATAACTGCAACCCCAGGTTCAACACGAAAACCCCGCCCCGGTATTTCACCGGAGCGGGGCCCGAGTCGACCGATCACCGATGTCAGCATCGGCTCCCGGGTGGTTCCTCCCCACCGCGGGAATCCCGCCCCGCAGGGCGGATGACCGGACCGTTTGACCAGTACGATCAGCCTTTCGGCTGTTCGACGGCAACGGTGGGAGTCGGGCTCCACTTATCGGCCCCGATTCGTGCCGGAGCACGACCGGGGCGGTCGTCAGCGGAAAGAGTAGCACTTCGCACGCTGCACAGCCAATCGTGACCGCACCGGCCGGTACCACCGGGAAATCGGACCCGATGGCCGAGTCGGCGAAGTCGCCGGAGATCACCCGAACCGGCACCGCTAGCCTGGACAGCATGACAGACGAGCTCGACGAATCCGTGCGCGAACTGGCCGACGTCCCCGCCGTCGAGGTGATCAGCCGCGCCGCGGTGATGCTGATGAGTTCGGCCGCGGAGAAGCTCGGACTGGCCGACGCGGACCCGGACAGCAGCCCGCGGCGCGACCTCGACGAAGCCCGCCGGGTGATCACTGCGCTCGCCGGCCTGGTCACCGCCTCGGTCGAGTACCTGGGCCCGCACGCCGGGCCGATCCGGGAAGGTCTGCAGTCGCTGCAGCGCGCCTTCCGCGAAGCCTCCCCACATCCCGATGCGCCCGGTACGGGCCCGGGCGAGAAGTACACCGGACCGGTGCACTGAACCGTTCCACCCCGAGGGGCGCCGGACACGCGACAAGGGCCTGCCGATATGGATCGGCAGGCCCTTGTCGCGGGATTGATCAGGCCGTCGGCGCAGGCGCGGGCGTGCCCGGGGTCACCGAGATGGCCGATCCGCTCGCGAGCGCATCGGCGAGTGCGGTCAGCAGGGCCGTGAATCCGGAGCTACCGGTATCCATGAGGGTGTCCTTTCGATTCCGCGGCTCAGGCGCCGGTACCCGGCGTGTAGTTCAGCGACGATCCACTGCTCAAGAAGTTGAGCACCTGGGTGAGAATCGCACCGTAGTCGACGGTTCCGTCTTCCATTGGGTCTTTCCTTTCGTTCACACCGGCTGCTCCCGACGGCAGGCCGGGCAGATTCCGCTCACCCGGTGCCGCACCGGTGGTGTATTCACCGATATTCCGGAGCTCGGTGGCAACGATCCTACACATCAGTGTTTCACTTTTGCGGGGTTTCGTACCCGGGATCGACGACCGCCGCTGCAACGCTAACCGCCCTCGCCGGTCGGCGCAGGAATTCCGGTCGGTCCGGCCCGATCCGGCCGGACCGACCGGAGGTCACCGCAGGGCCGCGGCCTTGCGGGCCAGCCGTTTGGCAGCCGCTGTCTCGGCCGGCGCCTTCTTCTCGGCCGCCGCCTTCGCGCCGGTCTTCTTCGCCGCGGTCTTCCCCGGTGCGGCCTTCGTGGACGCAGCCTTCGAACCGGCCGCCTTCTTCGCCGCCGCTGCCTTCTTCGTACCGGCCTTCCGGGTAGCCGCGGGCGCCTCGGTGAACCGCGAGTTCGCCAGCACTTCCTTCAGGAACTGGCCGGTGTAGCTGCCCGCCACCTCCGCGACGACTTCGGGGGTGCCCTGCGCGACCACGGTGCCGCCACCGGAACCGCCCTCGGGCCCCATATCGATCACATGGTCGGCCAGCTTGATGACGTCCAGGTTGTGTTCGATCACCACGACGCTGTTGCCCTTGTCCACCAGGCCGTTGATCACCGCCATCAGCTTGCGGATGTCCTCGAAGTGCAGGCCGGTGGTCGGCTCGTCGAGGATGTAGATCGTGCGGCCGGTGGACCGCTTCTGCAATTCGGCAGCCAGCTTCACGCGCTGTGCCTCACCACCGGACAGGGTCGGCGCGCTCTGCCCGAGCCGCACATAGCCCAGGCCCACGTCCACCAGGGTCTTCAGGTACCGGTGGATGGAGGTCACCGGTTCGAAGAAGGCTGCGGCCTCCTCGATCGGCATGTCCAGAACTTCGGCGATGGTCTTGCCCTTGTAGTGCACCTCCAGGGTTTCCCGGTTGTACCGGGCACCGTGACACACCTCGCAGGGCACGTACACGTCGGGCAGGAAGTTCATCTCGATCTTGAGCGTGCCGTCCCCGGAGCACGCCTCGCACCGCCCGCCCTTGACATTGAACGAGAACCGACCGGGCTGGTAGCCGCGCACCTTCGCCTCGGTGGTGGCGGCGAACAGCGTCCGGATCTTGTCGAAGACGCCGGTGTAGGTGGCCGGATTGGACCGCGGGGTCCGCCCGATCGGCGACTGGTCGACCTGCACGAGTTTGTCCAGCTGGTCCACCCCGTTGATCCGGGTGTGCCGGCCCGGCACCTGCCGGGCGCCGTTGAGCTTGTTCGCCAGCGTGGTCGCCAGGATGTCGTTGACCAATGTCGACTTCCCGGACCCCGACACCCCGGTGACAGTGGTGAGCACGCCGAGTGGGAAGGCCACATCGATGCCGCGCAGATTGTGTTCGGTGGCGCCGACCACGGTGAGTTTGCGCTTCTTGTCGACCGCCCGCCGGACCAGCGGCACCTCGATCTGCTCCCGTCCGGACAGGTACGCCCCGGTCAGCGACTTCGGGTCGGTGAGCAGTTCGGCGTAGGGGCCGCTGTGCACCACCCGGCCACCGTGCTCCCCCGCCAGCGGGCCGATATCGACCACCCAGTCCGAGGAACGGATGGTGTCCTCGTCGTGTTCGACGACGATGAGAGTGTTGCCCAGGCTCTTGAGGCGCAGCAGGGTTTCGATCAGCCGCCGGTTGTCCCGCTGGTGCAGGCCGATCGATGGCTCGTCCAGCACGTACAGCACGCCGACCAGACCGGATCCGATCTGGGTGGCCAGCCGGATGCGCTGCGCTTCGCCGCCGGACAGGGTGGCCGCGGCCCGGGACAGTGTCAGGTACTCCAGGCCGACGTCGAGCAGGAAGCCGAGCCGGGCCTGGATCTCCTTGAGTACCTGACCGGCGATCGCGGCCTCCCGCTCCCCCAGGGTCAGTGCGTCGAGGAAGACCGCGCATTCGCCGATCGACAGATCGCTCACCTCGGCGATGGACCGCCGCTGCCCGTCGCCGGCGAGGGTGACGGCCAGGATCTCCGGGCGCAGCCGCGCGCCGTGACAGACCGGGCAGGGCACATCGCGCATATAGCCGTCGTAGTGCTCCTTCATCTGCTCGGATTCGGTGTTCTCCATCCGCCGCTGCAGGAACGGCATCACGCCTTCGAAATCGGCGTAGTACGACCGGCGCCGGCCGTAGCGGTTGGTGTAGGACACGTGCACCTGGTCGGAACTGCCTTCCAGGACCGCCTTGCGGGCCCGGGCCGGCAACTCCTGCCAGGGGGTGTCCATCGAGAAGCCGATCGAATCGGCCAGCCCGCTGAGCAGGCGGGTGAAGTACTCCGCGGTCTGCCCGCGTGACCAGGGTGCGACCGCACCGCCTGCCAGGCTGAGTTCGGGGTCGGGCACCACCAGGTCGGGATCGACCTCCTTGCGGATCCCGAGGCCGGTGCAGTCGGGGCAGGCGCCGTAGGGCGAGTTGAACGAGAACGACCGCGGTTCCAGGTCCTCGATATCGAGCGGATGGCCGTTCGGGCAGGCCAGCCGTTCGGAGAACCGGCGCTCCCGGTCGTGCGCGTGTTCGTCGCGGTCGACGAAGTCGAGGACGACGATGCCGTCGGCGAGCCGCAGCGCGGTCTCGATCGAGTCGGTGAGCCGCTGCTTCGATCCGGGTTTCACGGCCAGGCGGTCGACGACCACCTCGATCTCGTGCTTCTCCTGCTTCTTCAGTTTCGGCGGATCGGTGAGCGGATACACCACCCCGTCCACCCGGACCCGGGCGTAGCCCTGCGTCTTGAGCTGGTCGAACAGGTCGACGAACTCGCCTTTGCGGGTCCGCACGACGGGCGCCAGCACCTGGAAACGCAGCCCCTCCTCCATCACCAGGACCTGGTCGACGATCTGCTGCGGGGTCTGTTTGGCGATCAGTTCTCCGCAGACCGGGCAGTGCGGGGTGCCCGCCCGGGCATACAGCAACCGCAGGTAGTCGTGGATCTCGGTGATGGTGCCGACGGTGGAGCGCGGATTGCGGTTGGTGGACTTCTGGTCGATGGACACCGCGGGCGAGAGCCCTTCGATGAAGTCCACGTCCGGCTTGTCCATCTGGCCGAGGAACTGGCGGGCGTACGCGGACAGCGACTCGACGTACCGGCGCTGCCCTTCGGCGAAGATCGTGTCGAATGCCAGCGAGGATTTGCCGGACCCGGACAGTCCGGTGAACACGATGAGGCTGTCGCGAGGCAGATCCAGGTCGACTCCCTTCAGGTTGTGTTCCCGCGCTCCGCGCACAGTCAGGTGTTCCGCCACCGGGTGGTCCCTTCTCGATCGCTGCAGTCCATGAAATCCCCGTCCGCCATGCTAGGCGCGCCCACCGACAGATTCCGTCGCACGCCGCGGCGACCAGCGCGGATACCGCTTCGGCGGCGCCCACCGGCGATACCGGCCGGATCGGGCCGCGCGAGACGGTGCCGAATTCGGCCCGCGCGGATTATGTTGGCCTGCAAGGCACGTTGTGAGATGAGGGGGCCCGGATTGCTCAGGGTATTTCTGGTCGACGACCACGAGATCGTCCGCCGTGGGCTCGTCGACCTGCTCGAGGGTGATCCGGAACTCACCGTCGTCGGTCAGGCCGGTGGGGTCGCGGAGGCGACCGTCGCGATTCGCACCGCCCGGCCCGATGTGGCCGTTCTGGACGTCCGGCTGCCGGACGGCAACGGCATCGAATTGTGCCGCAACCTGCTCGCCGAGTACGACGACCTGCGTTGCCTCATCCTCACCTCGTACTCCGACGAGCATGCGATGCTCGACGCGATCCTGGCCGGCGCCGCCGGGTACGTGGTGAAGAACATCGACGGGATGCGGCTGGCGGATGCGATCAAGCAGGTCGGGGCCGGGCGTTCGCTGCTGGACACCCGCGCCGCCGACGCGTTGCGGGCCCGGCTCCGGCGCAGTACCGAACCGGCGGGTGCCCTGGCCGGGCTCACCGACCAGGAGCGGCGGCTGCTGGAGCTACTCGGTGAAGGGCTCACCAACCGCCAGATCGCCGCCCGGATGTTCCTCGCCGAGAAGACCGTGAAGAACTACGTTTCGCGGCTGCTCGCCAAGCTGGGGGTCCAGCGGCGCACCCAGGCCGCGCTGCTGGCCAGCAAGCTGCCGCGCAGCTGAGGCGATCAGGCCGGCACCACGATGGTGAGGTCGCCGTCGTAGCGGCGGTAGAGCAGGTTGCCGCGGCCGCTGTCGGCGTCGGTGAAGAATACGTAGGGCAGACCGCGGGCGCACAGCAGGTCGGCCGCGTGTTCCGGATCGCATTCCGGGGCGGCTTCGGCGGCCACCCGGACCGGGACGGCGTGCGTGGTCAGCGGGGTGGCCGCGCCCGGGTCGGCCGGGTGCACACTGTGCTGGCGGGCCACCCGGACACCAGGCGGTTCGGCCCAGGAGACCACCGCATCCTCACCGGTTTCGGCGTCGGTGAACAGGTAGGCGTCGTAGTCCATCGCATCGAGCAGGGTGGCGGCCTCCCGCGGAGTTCCCGTCATCAGCTCGCAGTCCTTGCGGCGCACGATGGGGCGCCGGTCGGTGACCTGGGCCAGCGGGCGGCGGGTCGGATCCGGCCAGGTGTCGCGGGTCTCCTTACCGGCCCGGCGGGCGAGCTGGCGGTCCAGCCGTTCGGCGGCGAAGGTCACCGCGAAACCGCCCGGACCGGTCACCTGCACCCGGGTGCCGGCGTCGTAGCTGCGGATGTTGGCCTGGACGAGGGTGGGTTCGTCGGAGCGGGCCGGTGCGGTCACCCGCACCCGGGCGGGGCTGTCGAGGTGGTGGCGGCGCATCACCCGGGTGATCGCCCGCACCGCCCGGGTCACGTCCTGGGGCGGCACCTCCCCGCAGGTGGTGACGGCGAGCTCCGGATCTGCGGCGGTAGTCCACTGCTGCATGGTCGACAACGAATTCATCTCCACTCGCCCCACTCTCGATCCTTCGGTTTCCGTTGCCATGGCACCACCGCCGACGGCGCGGCCGACAGGGCCTAAAGTCCTCACCTCGGCCGGGTGGCCCGCCGCGGCGGGGTGTACCCGGACCCGCGGCACGACCGGCGGGACTACACTGACCGCAGCGCGGCACAACGCAGTTCAGGGGACGGGATCGAGATGACGAACGACGGTCACGGCGATCTGAGGTTGCGCGAGCTCCTCGGTGAGGTGACCGATCGGGTCGAACTGATCATCGGGTCCCGCAACCGGATGGACGGCCTGGTCGAGGCGATGCTGACGGTGACGGCCGGACTCGATCTGGACGAGACGTTGCATGCGATCGTCCGTACCGCAGCCGAACTCGTCGACGCCCGGTACGGTGCGCTGGCGGTCCGCGGCCCGGGAAATCAGGTGGCGCGCTTCGTCGACGAGGGGATGGACGAGCAGACCCGGGAGCGGATCGGTCGGCTGCCGGCCGGGCACGGCGTACTCGGCGCGGTGCTGGCCGACCCGGTCCCGCTGCGTCTCGACGACCTGACGAAACACCCTGCCTCGGTGGGTTTTCCGGAGGGTCACCCACCGATGCACACGTTTCTCGGTGTGCCCGTGCGGATTCGCGAAGAGGTCTTCGGCACGCTCTATCTCACCGAGAAGTCCGGTGGCCGGCGTTTCACGGTGGAGGACGAGATTCTGGTGCAGGCGCTGGCGGCCGCGGCCGGTATCGCGGTCGACAACGCACAGCTCTACGAATCCGCGCGGACCCGGCAGGCCTGGATCGAGGCCACCCGCGATATCGCGACCGAGTTCCTGGCCGGTACCGAATCCGACCGGGTGCTGGGACATGTGGTCGACCACGCCCGCGCCCTCACCGGTTCCCAGCAGGCCTTCCTGGCCTCCGTGCCGGTGCCGGAGGAGGCCGGCGCGCAGATCGGCGAACTCGTGATCACCCAGTGGGCGGGGCCGGATGCCGCGCAGGACTGGGAGACGGTGCCGACCGCGGGTACCGCGGTCGGTGAGGTCTTCACCCGTCGCACTCCGGCGCGGTTCGACCGGCCCGGCGAGATCCCGCTCGGCATCGATCTGCCGGGGTCGGGTCCGGCGCTGGTACTGCCGCTGTGCACGCCCGATGCCACACTGGGGGTGCTCACGGTGGTCCGCCCGGCCGGATTCGAACCGTATTCCGACGAGATGCTCGAGCTGACCGCGGCGTTCTGTGATCAGGCCGCAATGGCGATGCGGCTGGCCGATACCCAGCACCGGATGCGCGAACTCGACCTCATCGCCGACCGGGACCGGATCGCCCGCGATCTGCACGACCATGTCATCCAGCGGCTGTTCGCCATCGGGCTGACCGTGCAGGCGGCGCTGCCGCGGGCGGCGGTCCCGGAAGTACGGCAACGGCTGTCCTCGGTGATCATGGACCTGCAGGAAGTGGTGCAGGAGATCCGTACGTCGATCTTCGACCTGCACAGCGGCGATCCCGGGCACCGGGCCGGGCTGCAGCAGCGCCTGGAGCAGGCGATCCGGCAGCAGACCGCCGATATCGCGTTGCGGGCCACCATGCAGGTCTCCGGGCCGTTGTCGGTAGTGGATGCGCAGCTGGCCGATCATGCCGAGGCGGTGGTCCGGGAGGCGGTGAGCAATGCGGCCCGACATTCCGGCGCCGACACCGTCGCGGTCGTGGTGGAGGTGGCCGACGATCTCACCATCGTCGTCACCGACAACGGCTGGGGAGTTCCGCATCATGTGGTGCGCAGCGGCCTGCGCAACCTCGAACAGCGAGCCGAGGCGGCGGGCGGGCGGCTGACCGTCGGCCCGGCAGCCGCGGCCGAGACGGACCGATTGCCCGGCACCCGGCTGTGCTGGTCGGTCCCGCTCCCCGCCGATGCGACACCGGCGGCGGGTTTCCCGGCGGTACCACAGGCGGCCACCGACACCTACGTCCTGGCGGCGGGACCGGCCGAGACGGGTCCCGGCCGGAGCGAATGAGCCGGGCCGATCAGGCTCCGGCCAGCACCAGCATGGAGTTGTTTCCCCCCATCCCCAGCGACAGCTTGACCGTCACACCCGGTTCCACGGCGGTGGGCCCGTCGAGCAGGCGCGGATGGGCCGGGGCGACGATCGGCGCCGCGGGCACCACACCCCGTTCGTAGGCCAGGGCGGTCACCGCCACCTCGACGCCGGCGGCGGCCCCCTGGCAGTGCCCGACCAGCGGTTTGAGCGCATACACCGCCGGCCGGTCCCGGAACAGCCGGGCCAGCAGGTCCTGTTCCGCCTCGTCGCACTGCCGGGTGCCGGTGCCGTGTGCGTTGTAGTACCGCACCTGTTCGGCCGGCACCCCCGCGACGGCCAGAGCTCGTTGCGCGCACGCCAGGATCTGGTGATGGTCCGGCGCCACCGAGACCACATGGTGTGCGTCGTTGGTCATGGCGCCGCCCAGTACCCGCGCATACGGTTCCGGCGCTGTGCGGCTCAGCACGAAGGCCACCGACGCCTCGGCCATGACGAAACCACGGCTGCCTTCCTGGAACGGGCGGCTGGCCTGGATCGGTTCGGTATCGGAGACCGCGGCGCCCAGCTGGACGAAATGGGCCACCATCTCCGGCGTCGCGGACAGGTCGGTGGTCACGCACACCACGTCGTCGGCCAGGCCGGCGGCCAGCCAGGTCTGCGCAGTGATCAGCGCGACGTTGGCGGAACTGCAGGCCGACGACACGTTCATCGCCGGGCCGTGGAACCCGAATTCCCGCATGACCCCGGCGACCGGTGTCGAGGGCAGCAACCGGAGGAACTCGCGGGAGCGGCGGCGGCCGTCGTCGACGAGGTAGAAGTCGCGCCACTGCCACACATCGCCGAGCACGATGGCATGGACGAGCCCGACCGTGCCGCCGGGCCGCCAGCCGCGGGCGCGGGCGTCGGCGACCGCTTCCCGGACCGATTCGTGGAAGGCACGCCCGTACCGGCCGGAACTCACCTCCGGATCGCCGCCGTCGGGCACCAGGCCGACCCAGCCGTAGCCGTCGCCGTAACCGGGCCGCAGACACGCCGCGGTCTTCCCGCTCAGCAGGCCCTCCCACAGGGCTTCTACGCCCCACCCGTATCCGGTGACCGCCCCGATGCCCGCGATCGACATATGATCGTCTCGATGGGCCGGGCTGTCCGAATGCATAACCGGCATCGATTCATCCTAGGACAATCCACGACCGGAGCATGCGGGATCGAGCGATGATCGGGGGTAGGCAGTGCGAGACGACACGACGAGCGCCGAGCAACTCGCCCAGCGGTACCGCTCGCTGGTCGAGCACACCCCGGATGCACTGTGTGTGCACGAGGGCGGCCGGATCGTCTTCGTGAACCCGGCCATGGTGCGGCTGCTCGGCGCCCGCACGCCGGCCGATCTGATCGGGTTGTCGGTCACCACGTTCGTCCACCCGGCATCGGTTCCGGGGATGCTGGACCGCATCGCCCAGCTCGCCACCGAGGGCGCCGCGTCCCCGCCCGCGGAGATGGACCTGGTGCGGGTGGACGGCCGCACCGTCCCGGTGCAGACGGTTTCGGTGCTGACCGAATGGCAGGACCGGCTGGCCTACCAGGTCGTGGTGCACGATCTGACGGCGCAGCGGGCGGCGGAGGAGGCCGCGCGCCGGGCCGAGGCGCATTTCACCACGGTGGTCTCCCAGCTGGAGGAGGGCGTGGTCGTGCTCGATCCACAGGGCCGGATCGAGTCGATCAACCCCGCGGCCCGGCGGATCTTCGGGGTGTCAGCCAATACGGCGCTGCTCGGGGTGCGGGTGGCCGATCTGAGTCCGGAACTGCTCGACCGCAATGGTGCACCGCTGGCGCCGGACCGGCACCCGATGGCACACACCCTCGCCACCGGCGAACCGGTCACCGGCGCCGTCTTCGGGGTACGGACCGCGGATGGGCGCGAGGTGTGGCTTTCGTGCAATTCCCGGCTGCTCACCCCGAACAGCCCCGAGTCGTCGGCGGTCGCATCGTTCTCCGACATCACCGAGTTCCGGGCCAGCCGCCGCCAGCTCGAATACCAGGCCACCCACGATCCACTCACCGGGCTGGCGAACCGGTCACTGATCCTCTCGCAGCTCAGCGGCGCCCTGGCGACCAGCGAGGAGCAGCAGGTCAGCACGGTGCTGTTCATCGACCTGGACGGCTTCAAGACGATCAACGACACCCTCGGCCACGCCATCGGCGACACCGTCCTGCAGATCGTGGCCCAGCGGTTGCAGCGGGCGCTGCGCGCCGAGGACCTGGTCGGCCGCCTCGGCGGGGACGAGTTCCTGGTCCTGCTGGCCGGGCATCCGCGGCCGGCGGATCTGCCCCGGCTGATGGAACGGGTGTCGACGGCGCTGGCCGAACCGATCCTGGCCCGCGGCCACCGCTTGGAGATCGGTGCCTCGATCGGCGTCACCGAACTGTCCACCGATGACCGGCGCACCCCCGAGGCCGTCCTGCACGACGCGGACCTGGCCATGTACCGTGCGAAACCGCACGGCCGCGGACTCGACCACCGCGACAGCTCGCACGCGTCCTGACAGACTCGGGCGATGATCGTCGAACACGCCCTGCTGCCGATCCGCCCCGGCACCGCCGCCGATTTCGAGGCGGCCTTCGCCGCGGCCCACCCGATCATCGCGGCCATGCCGGGTTTCGCCGGGCTGTCCCTGACGCGCTGCGTGGAACGCCCCGACACCTACCTGCTGCTGGTGCAGTGGCACACCCTCGCCGATCATGTCGAAGGTTTCCGCGGTTCGCCGCAGTATCAGCGCTGGCGAGAACTCCTGCACCCGTTCTACGAGCCGTTTCCCGTGGTCGAGCATTTCGCCCCGGTCGCCGGGACAGCACTGTTCGCGGGCTCGGCCGGCGCTCCGACCGCACCGGCTGCGGAACCGACCAGCTGACCCCAGCGACGAAGTCGCACCACCCCACCCCGGAGCGCCGCGCCTCGGACTCCGAAAGGGCCGCGACCCGAGCGACGAAGTCGCTCGATCCAACACGGAGGCCCCCAGGGGGCCGCGACTCGAGCAGCGGAGCTGCTCCATCCCACACTGTAAACTCGATAGCTCTGTTCTTTTGCCGGGTGCGGTCCCGGCTCGTCGCGCCCGACAAGGAGTTCGTTTTGCCCGACCACCGCGCGATGGAGCCCGGCCCCGAGTTGGCGCGGGAGCAGCAGTACCTGTCGGTGCTGTACGAGCGGCTCGACAGCATGCGCAGCTATGCGCGGGAACGACTACGTACGGTGCTGCTGGAGTCCGGAGGCACCCCGCAGGCCCGCAGTGAGCGGGAGTCGTTCAGCCAGCTCTACAACGAGGATCTGGCGAAGTACGACGCAGCCGAGCACGGGCTGTGTTTCGGCCGGATCGATCTGGCCGGCGAGGAGCGTCGCTATATCGGCCGCCTCGGCATTCTGGACGAAGCCGACGACTACGAGCCGCTGCTGCTGGATTGGCGCGCACCGCTGGCCCGCCCGTTCTATCTGGCGACCACCGCCGCCCCCGAGGGGGTGGTCCGGCGACGGCATATCCGGACCCGTAATCGGACGGTCACCGCGCTGAACGACGAGTTCCTCGACCTGGAGACCGCCCGGGCGGCGGGGGCGACCGACAGCGACGGCGGCGTGGGCAGCGAGAGTGCGCTGCTGGCGGCGCTGAATGCGGCCCGCACCGGCCATATGAACGACATCGTCGAGACGATCCAGAGCGAGCAGGATGCGATCATCCGCTCCGAGCACAAGAGCGTGCTGGTCGTGCAGGGCGGTCCCGGTACCGGCAAGACGGCCGTGGCGCTGCACCGGGCCGCGTATCTGCTGTACACGTACCGGCAGCAGCTGGCCAAGAGCGGTGTGCTGATCATCGGCCCGAATGCGACGTTCCTGGACTACATCGGGCAGGTGCTGCCCTCGCTCGGCGAGACCGGTGTGCTGCTGTCCACCATCGGGGATCTGTATCCCGGTGTGAAGGCTCGGCGGGAGGACAGCCTGCGGGCCGGGCAGATCAAGGGTTCGCTCGCGATGCTGGAGGTGCTGAAGCAGGCCGTGCGGGATCGGCAGCAGGTCCCGGCGCAGCCGATCACGCTGACCTTCGACGGATATCCGGTGACGCTGGACCGCAAGATCGTCAGCAAGGCCCGGGGCCGGGCCCGGTCGTCGCGCCGGCCGCACAATCTGGCCCGGCCGGTGTTCGCGGCGTCGGTGATCGATGCGCTCACCGATCAGCTGGCCGCGACCATGGGCGCGGACCTGTCCGGCGGGCCGAGCCTGCTCAGTTCGGCCGATCTGGCCGAGATCGGTGACGAGATGCGGGCCGATCAGCAGGTGCAGGCGGCGATCGGTGAGCTGTGGCCGATCCTGACGCCGCAGCAGGTACTCGCCGATCTGCTGGCCGATCCGGCGCGGGTGGACCTGGTCGCCAAGTCGCTACCGGAAGCCGACCGGGCGGCGCTGGTCCGCACCGACGACGGTGAGTTCAGTGCCGCGGACGCACCGCTGCTGGACGAGCTCGCCGAACTGCTGGGTGTGGACGACACCGCCGAACGGGAACGTGCCCGCAAGCGGTGGCGGGCACAATTGGCCGAGGCACAGGAGGCACTGGACATCCTGACCGGTTCCGCCCCGCAGGATCTGGAGGACGACCTGGATCCGGAGATCCTGATGGCCTACGACCTGATCGACGCCGGTCAGCTGGCCCAGCGGCAGGATGTGCGGGCCCGCCAGACCACCGCCGAACGCGCCGCCGGGGACCGCACCTGGACCTACGGCCATGTGATCGTCGACGAGGCGCAGGAGTTGTCGGAGATGGCGTGGCGGATGGTGATGCGCCGGATCCCGAACCGCTGGGTGACGGTGGTCGGTGATGTCGCGCAGACCGGCGATCCGGCCGGCGCGTCGTCCTGGCAGGAGATTCTGGAACCGTATGTGGCGCGCCGGTGGAAGCTGACCGAGCTGACGGTGAACTATCGCACCCCGGCCGAGATCATGGCGGTCGCGGCGCCGGTGCTGGCGGCCATCGATCCGGACGCCCCGACCCCGCAGTCGGTCCGGGACAGCGGCCATCCGCCGCGGGCCCACCGGGTGCCGGCCGGGCAGGTGCCGGCCGAACTCTCTCGGCTACTGGCCGATGAGCGCGGCCCCGGGACGGCGGCCGTGCTGGCCCCGGCGGCGCTGGTCCCGGCATTGGCCGAGCAGGCCCGGGAATCGGTGCGGGTACTGACCGTGCACGAGGCGAAGGGCCTGGAGTTCGACGCCGTCTATCTGGCCGAGCCGCAGCAGATCCTGGACGAATCACCACGCGGGATGAACGACCTGTATGTCGCGTTGACCCGCGCCACCCAGCGGCTGGCCGTGGTGCACAGCGATCCGCTGCCGGAAGTCCTGAGCATGTTGGATTGAGAGCCCTCCGGCATCCGAACGCGGTCCACTCCACCCGGAGCGGCCCCCGAAGGGGCCGCGACTCGAGCAGCGGAGCTGCTCGATCCAACACCTCAGCGCACGGTGTGCACGATCAGGACATCCGAACGCGACTTGCGCGCGACGTCGGAGGGGACCGAGCCGAGCAGCCGACCGGTCAGGGTGTTCAGGCCGCGGTTACCGACGACCAGCAGGTCCGCCTCGACCTCCTTGACCAGAGTCAGCAGCGATTCGACCGGTTCGCCGACGACGGCCCGCTCCACGATGTTCTCGGCACCGGCGGCGATCGCCTTGTCCCGGGCGACGTGCAGAATCTCGTTGGTCGGGGCGGAGCCGCGAACCTGGTAGGCCTCGTCCTTGAGCACATCGGCCGCGGCCGCGACGTCGCGGTCGTCGGTCGGGTAATACGCGCAGGCGATCACCAGCGTGGCATCGGACGCGCCCGCCAGGGCGGCCGCCTTCTCGACGGCCTTGTACGACGAGTCCGAGCCATCAGTACCGACGACAACGGTCCGGTAGGCGCTCATCTCTCCTCCAACTTCGGGTCGTATTTCGGGCACGGCAGGCCCGATGCTCGGGCAACCGTGCGGCGATTGGGTCGACCCTAGCGTCAAAACGGGCGGAAATCGCTGAAAACGCACCACATCACACCGGGGGTGTCAGATCGGCCACACCGGTCGCCGCGGCAACCGGAATTGCCCGGCACCGACGACCTGCACGAATACGAAACACCTGCACAACGGCTGTGACCGACAACAAATCCGGTGAACAACCTTGTCGCCGTGGGAGATCGGTCACGTCTCCGGTCCGTGGGTGACGCGGGCGCGCAGTATCGAACGGGTGTAGGCCGCCGGTGATATTCCCACCACATTCGGAAAAGGTCAGTCCAGTCCGGCCGCGTCCATACCGCGCAGCTCCTTTTTCAGGTCGGCGATCTCGTCCCGCAACCGGCCCGCGAGCTCGAATTGCAGCTCGCGGGCCGCGTTCATCATCTGTTCGGTGAGTTCGGTGACCAGGTCGGCCAGTTCGGCCCGGGGCATCGACTTGACGTCCCGGTCGACGACCACGCCGGCGCTGACGGCCCGGCCCGGTTCACCCTGGGCACGGCGGCCACGGCTGGCATTGCGACCGGATCCGCCGACCGCGACCTCGTCCTCGGCCTCCTGATACACCTGGTCGAGGATGTCGGCGATCTTCTTCCGCAGCGGTTGCGGGTCGATGCCGTGTTCGGTGTTGTAGGCAACCTGCTTGGCCCGGCGGCGCTCGGTCTCGTCGATGGCGTGCTGCATCGATTCGGTGACGGTGTCGGCGTACATGTGTACTTCGCCGGAGACATTGCGGGCCGCGCGGCCCATGGTCTGGATCAGGCTCTTGCTGCTGCGCAGGAACCCTTCCTTGTCCGCGTCGAGGATCGCCACCAGGGACACTTCCGGCAGGTCCAGGCCCTCGCGCAGCAGGTTGATACCGACCAGCACGTCGAACTCACCGAGCCGGAGCTGGCGCAGCAGCTCCACCCGGCGCAGGGTGTCGATCTCGGAGTGCAGATAACGCACCCGGATGCCGAGGCCGAGCAGGTAGTCGGTGAGATCCTCGGCCATCTTCTTGGTGAGTGTGGTGACCAGGACGCGTTCGTCGCGCTCGGTCCGCAGCCGGATCTCGTGCACCAGATCGTCGATCTGTCCCTTGGTGGGTTTGACCACCACCCGGGGGTCGACCAGGCCGGTGGGCCGGATGACCTGTTCGACGACCTCACCGCCGGTCTGCCCCAGTTCGTAGTCGCCGGGCGTCGCCGACAGGTACACCGCCTGGCCGATCCGGTCGGCGAACTCCTCCCAGGTGAGCGGCCGGTTGTCGACGGCGGACGGCAGCCGGAACCCGTACTCCACCAGGTTCCGCTTGCGCGACATATCGCCTTCGAACATGCCGCCGATCTGTGGCACGGTGACATGGGATTCGTCGATCACGAGCAGGAAGTCGTCGGGGAAGTAGTCCAGCAGGGTGGCCGGCGCCGAGCCGGCGGGGCGGCCGTCGATATGCCGCGAGTAGTTCTCGATGCCGGAGCAGAAGCCGACCTGCCGGATCATCTCCAGGTCGTAGTCGGTGCGCATGCGCAGCCGCTGCGCTTCGAGGAGTTTGCCCTGCCGTTCCAGCTCGGCCAGCCGCTGGGCCAGCTCGGCCTCGATATCGGTGACCGCGCGGGCCATCCGTTCGGGTCCGGCGACATAGTGGGTGGCCGGGAAGATCCGCAGTGAGTCCACCTGCCGGACGACATCGCCGGTCAGCGGATGCAGATAGTAGAGCGCCTCGATCTCGTCGCCGAAGAATTCGATCCGGACGGCGAGCTCCTCATAGGAGGGAATGATCTCGACGGTGTCGCCCCGCACCCGGAACGAACCGCGGACGAACGCCGTGTCGTTCCGGGTGTACTGGACATCGACCAGGAGCCGCAGCAGGGCGTCGCGGTCGATTTCGGCACCCACCTGCAGCGGTACCGAGCGGTCCAGATACGACTGCGGGGTGCCGAGGCCGTAGATGCACGACACCGACGCGACCACCACCACATCCCGCCGGGACAGCAGGCTCGACGTGGCGGAATGCCGGAGCCGTTCCACGTCGTCGTTGATCGAGCTGTCCTTCTCGATGTAGGTGTCGGTCTGCGCGATGTAGGCCTCCGGCTGGTAGTAGTCGTAGTAGGAGACGAAGTACTCCACCGCGTTGTTCGGCAGCATCTCGCGCAGCTCGTTGGCCAGCTGAGCGGCGAGGGTCTTGTTCGGCGCCATCACCAGGGTCGGCCGCTGCAGCCGTTCGATCAGCCAGGCGGTGGTGGCCGATTTGCCGGTGCCGGTCGCGCCGAGCAGCACCACGTCCTTCTCCCCCGCCGTGATCCGCCGTTCCAGCTCGGCGATCGCGGTCGGCTGGTCACCGGCGGGGCGATGGGGGCTGACCACCTCGAACCGTCCATCGGCCCGCTCGACCGCATCCACCGGCCGGAACTCCGAATGTGCCAGCGGTACGCCGGCCCGGTCGTCGTAGCCCTCGCCGGGGATCTCGGTTGCGAATGCCATGCCCACCAGCGTAGGCGGCACCACCGACATCTTCCGCGCTGCACCGCGCCGGGCATCGGCTCGGACACCCCGGACCGGTCGGGAACGCCGGAACCGGCCCGCCGGGCACGGTAGATTTCCGGCCATGACCGAGGCGACCGCTGTCGATGTCCACCCGCCCAAGGTCGAGGTGTTCGATCTGGCCGCACGGACCAATACCGATCCGAAGGGGTTCGTGCGGCCGGTCGACACCTTCACCGAGCGCCCCTGGGGCCTCTACATGGCACGGCGTTCCGATCATCGGCAGTTCGACTACATCGAATCGTGGTTGCTGCCGGAGCTGTCGGTGCGGATCACCCGGTTCCACGACACTCCGGGGCACGGTCGCGACTACGCCTTCTACCTCGATGTCGGAGCGTTCACCCGGGAGGTGCCGACCCGCTGGCGGTCGGTGGACCACTACCTCGACCTCTTGGTGCGGCCCGGCCGCGGGGTGGAGCTGGTCGATGTCGACGAACTACTGGCGGCCTGTGCGGCCGGGTACCTCGGGGTTGCCGCGGCCCAGCAGGCGGTGCATGCGGCCACGGCCGCGATCGCGGGGATGGCCGAGCACAGGTATTCGATGGACGACTGGCTGGCCACCCACGGCATCACCCTCACCTGGCGTTGACAGCCGCGACCGCCCGGTCCGTGCGGACCGGGCGGTCGGGTGTTGCGCGGGTTCTCGGCCGTCGCGGATCAGCCGGCCGAGAGGCTGGGCAGCAGACCGCCCAGGCCGCCACCGCAGCCCGCACTGCCACTGCCACTACCCTCGGCGACCTCGACCGTGATCGAGTCACTGATCAGCAGCTGACGGGCCACCAGCTTGTGCGTGCCGGTGGTCGACGGTGTCCAGTTGATGCTCACGGTCCCGGACAGCAGCGACGGCGAGACCGGGCTGCCGGGGATGTTCTCCCCGTTGTCGGTGAACTTGACCGAGGTGGCCCGGTCGATCTCGACCGCGGCCGTCAGCTTGTAGGTGCAGCCGACCTTGTGGTCGGTGCCGGAGACGCCGAGATCTCCGACCCAGGCGGAAGCGTGCGGCGCGGTGAGGATCGCGGTGGCCACCATGGCGCCGAACGCGCCCGCCCCGATACCGGACCGACGGAGAAGACGATGCTGTGCAGTCATGCCTTGTGAACTTTCTGTGCGGCAGATCCCACTACGTTGTGGCTGGGGCAGACTGTACGCATCGGGCGGACCACCGACGGTCATTTTTGAAATAATTATGTTTCACTACTGTGCCGCGCGAAGACCTCGTCGAACCACGACTCCTCGACAGCACAATAGGCAGCATCCGGCTCGCCGGACGCCCCGTCGGCCGCCGCCTGCGCTTTACGCTGCACATCGAGGTACTCCTGTCGGAGCGACTCGTCGGCACGCAGCCGGTCCCGAAGTTCGAGCGCGAAACGCTGCCCCGGCGCACCCTCGGCCCGCAGCTGCACCAGCGCCGGGCGGCCGGGGTCGGCATTGCCGTGCACCCGCTTCGCCCAGCGCTCCCGGTCGACCCCCTCGGGGTCATCGGGCGTGGGCTTCGGATTGTCCGAGGTGGTGCCGGTGGCCGGGAATCCCGCCGCCGCGAGCACCTCACGCAGCCCATCCGCGGCCGCCATATCCGCCACGGTGATCTGCACGTCGATCCGATCCTGCGCCGCCAGCCCGGGGACCGCCGTACCGCCGATGTGGTCGATGCGCCGGGCCGCAGCACCGCACACCAGCGACAGCCGTGCGATCAGCCGGGCCGCCTGCACTTCCCAGGCCGGATCCGGATCCACCGGCCGATACGGCGCCCGGGCGCATGCCCCCGCCCGGATATTCCGCTCGTAGGGCACGAGGCGTTCCTGCCACAGCCGATGCACCTGCCGGGTCACCTCCGCCGGCTCCCCGTTGTTGTCGAGCAGCACATCGGCCGCTGCCCGGCGCTGTGCGTCGGTGGCCTGCGCGGCGATCCGGGCCCGCGCATCGGACTCGTCGACACCGCGATGGGCCACCAACCGCCGGACCCGGGTCTCCGACTCCGCCTCGACGACGACCACCAGGTTCATCATCGGCGCCAATCCACCTTCGACCAGCAGCGGAATATCCTGCACCACAATCGCATCCGGATCCGCCGCGGCGATCAGCTCGGCGGTCCGAGCACCGACCAGCGGATGGGTGATCGAATTGAGGGTGGTCCGCGAGGCGTCGTCGGCGAACGCCCGGGCCGCCAGCGCCGGCCGGTCCAGGCTGCCGTCGCCGGCCAGAATCTCCGGACCGAAGGCGTCCACCAGCGCCGCCAGCCCCTCGGTGCCCGGCGCGACCACCTCGCGGGCGATCGCATCGGCATCCACGAGCACCGCCCCGCAATCGACCAGGGCGCGCGCTGCGGTGGACTTACCTGCTCCCATGCCTCCGGTGAGGCCGATCCGTAACATGCCCCAAGTCTCGCATCCGGCCCACGACGCCGCCGCCCGGTCTCGAAACGGCAACTTTTCCGACACACCGTGGAACGCGCGCGCAAAATGCCGGATTCCGGAGTTTGGTTCGGCTAATCTTCGCCGTGGCGAGCACGGCCGGAAGCACGAGTGAACGAAGGAAGACCATTGCGCACCAGAAACCACCAGACGGGTCGCCACCGTTTGGGTATGCCGGGCGGCGTCCACTGCGTCCGGATCCCGGCTGTCGCGGCGACTCTCGCGGAGTACCGTCGCCCCTGGCTGGCCACCGTGCTCAGCCCGGCCCGGCACAGTCTCGCGGCCATGCGCAAACGTTCGCTGATGCCCACCTCCCCCTGGGCGCCCGCCCCCGCCGCCGGCTAGACCCGGCCTCCACGCCCGGACACCACGGCCCGCGTGCTGCATGCACGCGGGCCGATTTGTTCTACGCTGCGCCCGGAGGGGGCGATCAGGCGGGTGGCGGCGGCGGACGGTAGTCCGCCCAGAAGATGCCCAGAATGGCACCGACGATATCCACGATCACTCCTCACTGCTACGGAATCGAGCGCAGTCCGAGATTTCGGCGCTGCCTCGGGATTCGACCCGACCCGGGCTCCGAACCTACCGGAAGCCGGTGCGGCGCGACCCGGATTCACCATCTCGGCAACAACACTGCGGCCCCGCTCCCTTCCGGAGCGGGGCCGCAGTGTTCGAATCAGCTTCGGATCAGCCGATCAGGCGTTGCCGGAGAGCTTCTCCCGCAGCGCGGCCAGCTGTGCGTCGCTGGCCAGCGAGCCGCCGGTCTCGGCCGGAGCAGCCGCCTGCGCGCCGCTCTCGGAGGAGTAGTTGGACGAGCCGCCACCGTTGGCCGCCTCCGCGGCAGCGTCGGCCGCCATCTTCTCCATCTGAGCGGTGTGCATCTTGTGACGACGCTCCGCCTCGGCGTAGCGGTTCTCCCACTCTTCCCGCTGCTTGTCGTAGCCCTCGAGCCATTCGTTGGTCTCGGGGTCGAAGCCCTCGGGGAAGATGTAGTTGCCCTGCTCGTCGTAGCTGTCGGCCATACCGTACTTCGAGGGGTCGAAGTCGGCGTGGTAGTCCTCGTTGGCCTGCTTCAGCGACAGCGAGATCCGGCGACGCTCCAGGTCGATGTCGATGACCTTGACCATCGCGTCGTCGCCCACGGCCACCACCTGGTCCGGCACCTCGACGTGGCGCTCGGCCAGCTCGGAGATGTGCACCAGGCCCTCGATGCCTTCTTCGACGCGGACGAACGCGCCGAACGGCACCAGCTTGGTGACCTTGCCCGGCACGATCTGGCCGATGGCGTGGGTGCGGGCGAACTGCCGCCACGGGTCTTCCTGGGTCGCCTTGAGCGACAGCGAGACGCGCTCGCGGTCCAGATCGACGTCGAGAACCTCGACGGTGACCTCGTTGCCCACCTCGACGACCTCGGACGGGTGATCGATGTGCTTCCAGGACAGCTCGGAGACGTGCACCAGGCCGTCGACGCCACCCAGGTCCACGAAGGCACCGAAGTTGACGATCGAGGAGACCTGGCCCTTGCGGACCTGGCCCTTCTGCAGCTGGTGCAGGAACTCGCTGCGCACCTCGGACTGGGTCTGCTCCAGCCAGGCGCGCCGGGACAGGACCACGTTGTTGCGGTTCTTGTCCAGCTCGATGATCTTGGCCTCGATCTCCTTGCCGACGTACGGCTGCAGATCGCGGACCCGGCGCATCTCGACCAGGGAGGCCGGGAGGAAGCCACGCAGGCCGATGTCGAGGATCAGGCCGCCCTTGACGACCTCGATGACGGTGCCCTTGACGGCCTCGTCCTTCTCCTTGAGCTCCTCGATCGTGCCCCAGGCGCGCTCGTACTGCGCACGCTTCTTGGACAGGATCAGGCGGCCTTCCTTGTCCTCCTTGGTGAGAACAAGGGCCTCCACCTCGTCGCCCACGGAAACGACCTCGTTCGGGTCGACATCGTGTTTGATGGACAGCTCGCGGGACGGGATGACACCTTCGGTCTTGTAACCGATGTCGAGCAGGACCTCGTCGCGATCGACCTTGACGATGGTTCCTTCGACGATGTCGCCATCGTTGAAGTACTTGATCGTGGCGTCGATGGCGGCGAGGAAGTCCTCGGCGGAGCCGATGTCGTTGACGGCTACCTGCGGCGAGGTGACGGTGGTGGGCATATGTCGGTGTGCTCCGGACGGATTGTGGTCGGTTGCGGACATTGGATCTTTCGGTACGCTGCGAGATCACCGCGCGGACGCGGTATGACCACGCTGACGCGACGACGGATACTCTTCCAGTATCGCATCGCCGGACATGCAGCGGCAGACACTCGCGTGGGTCAGCGTACGCGACCCGATCCCGGCCGGGCAAACCGGACCCGAGGCAGCCCGGATACCCTGGTCGCCGTGCCGCACGACGAACGCCATGCGCAGGCCGAGGCGCTGCTCGGAGCCTCCGCACCGGCCCGGGTCCGCCTCGATACGCCGGCCAGTCAGCGCGCCAGCCGCCGCTGGTGGGACGCCGACGCCGACGACTACCACCGCACCCATGCCGAATTCCTCGGCGTGGATTCGCCCGGCGGCGAGTTCGTCTGGTGCCCGGAAGGCCTGCACGAGGGTGATCACCGGCTGCTCGGCGAGGTCGCCGGTCGGCGGATCCTGGAGGTCGGGTGCGGTTCGGCGCCCTGTTCGCGCTGGCTGGCCGGCGCCGGAGCGCAGCCGGTGGGCCTGGACCTGTCGATGGGCATGCTGCGCCGCGGACAGCAGGCGATGGCAGCCGGCGGCCCGCAGGTCCCGCTGGTGCAGGCGGGTGCGGAGGCGCTGCCGTTCGCCGACGAGTCCTTCGATCTGGCGTGCTCGGCCTTCGGGGCGGTGCCGTTCGTCGCCGACTCCGCACAGGTGATGCGCGAGGTGGCCCGGGTGCTGCGCCCGGGCGGCCGCTGGGTGTTCTCGGTGAATCACCCGATGCGGTGGATCTTCCCGGACGACCCCGGGCCGGATGGGTTGCGCGCGGGGATCCCCTATTTCGACCGCACGCCCTATGTGGAGACCGATGCCGCGGGTGAGCCCACCTACGTGGAGCACCACCGCACCATCGGCGACCGGGTCCGTGAAGTGGTCGCCGCGGGTCTGGCCCTGGTCGACATCGTCGAACCCGACTGGCCGGAGTGGCTGGACCGCGAGTGGGGCCAGTGGAGCCCGTTGCGCGGTCAGATCTTCCCCGGCACGGCGATTTTCGTCACGGTGAAGCCACCGGCCTGACCGCACCGCGGAAGGGCGGCAGGGCGGCGAAGTCCGGATGGACCCGCACTCGTGGGACGGTCGCCGCGGTCCACCGCCGGGCCCGGGTGAGCGGGTGGTCGGGAAACATGTCGTCGTAGTGCAGTTCGTCGGCCGCCGAGTACGGCAGTCGACCACGCAGCCCGGGTGCGTACGGATGCGCGGGAAACATCGCGGCGGGCCCCAGCTGCGCACGCACCACTGTCTCCCGTTCCCCGGGGATCCCGGTTTCGGGACAGATGATCTGGAACACGGCGCTACCGCGGTCCCGGGGCACCACGATGGACGCCGCGAACACCGTGCCGGCTCCCGCACCGGGCATCGGGGTCTTCTCCACCCGCAGCAGCGCGGGCAGCCGGTCGACCCACACCACGAAGGCCTCGATCAGGCAGCCGCGGGCGGCGTGATGCTCGGCGAGGCGACGGCGCAGGGTCGGGACGTCTTCCAGCCTGGCCGGCAGATCCGGCGGTCCGGCAACGTAGTTCAGCGCGACGACGTCGCGGGTGGTCGGATCCCCCCAGGTCGTGCTGTCCAGCTGCCGCATTCCACGAATGTCGAACGTTATGGGCACGTGGACAATTTACCGTCCGGCGGGCGAACCCTCCGCCACCCCACTACCGTCCACGCGCCGGACCGGCCGAGCGCTCCGGCCGCACCCGGCCGCACGGGTGCGTCGTCGCGAGCCGACCGCTCGAGTGCCGAGATCAGGCTGGCCGACGGCCGGTTCTCATCTGAACCGCGGGGCCTCGGGGCCGCTCGCCCGCCGGCCCCGGTCCCGAACTACAGCAGGCGGGCGAGGAACGCCCGGGTGCGCTCGTGTTCGGGGGCGGTGAGCAGGCGTTCGGGTTCCCCGGCCTCCACCACCCGGCCACCGTCCATGAACACCAGCTGGTCGGCGACCTCGCGCGCGAATCCCATTTCGTGGGTCACGACGACCATGGTCATCCCGGAATCGGCCAGTTCCCGCATCACGGTCAGTACCTCGCCGACGAGTTCCGGGTCCAGCGCCGAGGTCGGCTCGTCGAACAGCATCAGTTTGGGGTCCATCGCCAGCGCCCGGGCGATCGCCACCCGCTGCTGCTGGCCGCCGGACAGCTGCGCCGGGTAGGCGTTGAACTTCGCACCGAGCCCCACCCGCTCCAGCAGGTCCCGCCCGCGCGCCAGGGCGTCCGCCTTGCGCATCTTCTTCACCTGGATCGGTGCCTCGATCACGTTCTCCAGCACGGTGCGGTGCCCGAACAGGTTGAAGTGCTGGAACACCATGCCGATATCGCGGCGCTGGCGAGCGGCCGTGCGCGGATGCATCTCGTAGAGTTTGCCGTTGCGCTCGTGGTAGCCGACCAGCTCGCCGTCCACGTAGAGCCGGCCGGCGCTGACCTGCTCGAGGTGGTTGATGCAGCGCAGGAACGTGGACTTCCCGGATCCCGACGGCCCGATCAGACACATCACCGATCCGGGCGTGACCTCGAGCGAGACGCCCTTCAACACCTGCAGGGCGCCGAAACTCTTGCAGACCCGGTCGGCCCGCACCATCGGCTCGGTCGTCTGCTGGTTCATTTCGCCTTCTCCGCCGCGCTCGCCGCCAATTCCTCCAGTTGTTTGGCCGTCAACTGCCGGCTGGCACCCCGGGAGAAGTACCGTTCCAGATAGAACTGCCCGATCATCAGGATGCTGGTGATCGCCAGGTACCAGGTGGCCGCGACGAGCAGCAACGGAATCGGCTGGAAGTTCACCCCGTAGATATCGCGGGCCCGGCCGAACAGGTCGGTGCTCAACGGGATCGCCGCCACCAGCGATGTGGTCTTGAGCATCCCGATCAGCTCGTTGCCGGTCGGCGGGATGATCACCCGCATCGCCTGGGGCAGCACCGTGCGCCGCATCGTCTGCCACCACGACATCCCGAGCGCGACGGAGGCCTCCCGCTGGCCCTCGCCCACCGAATTGATCCCCGCCCGCACGATCTCGGCCATATAGGCCGCCTCGTTGAGCGCCAGGCCCAGCACCGCGAATGCGAACACCGCCTGCAGGCCCTGCACGTCGATGTGGAACAACTGCGGCCCGAACGGCACCCCGAGGTCGATCTGCTTGTACAGGGACGGCACCAGGCCCCAGAACACCAGCTGCACGTACACCGGGGTGCCGCGGAAGACCCACAGGTAGATCCAGGCCGTCCAGCGCAGCACCGGGTTCGGGGACAGCCGCATCACCGCCAGCACTGCCCCCAGGGCCACGGCCAGCGCCATGGCGAGCACGGTCAGCTCGAGCGTCACCAGGGCGCCCTCGGTGATCCGCTTGTCGAACAGGTACTGGCCGTACACGTCCCAGCGGTACGCCGGGTTGGTGATCGCCCCGTACACGAACAACCCGGCCAGGCCGAGGATCACCGCGGCGGCGATCCAGCGCCCCGGCCGCCGCAGCGGTACGGCCTGGATCGGCTCCGGCTCGTCGGCCACCGGACGTTTCGCCATCGACTCGTTCGTCGTCATCGTCAGCCCTCCGCACCGTTGATCACGGAGGTGCCGATCGCACCCGCCTGGACGCCCCAGTTACGGGTGATCTCCGCATAGGGACCGGTATCGATCAGGTGCTGCACCGCCCGCTGCAGCGCGATCGCCAGCGACGCCCCCTTGGGAACCGCCCAGCCGTACGGCGCGGCGTCGAAGATCGGTCCCGCCGGTTCGATCCGGCCCTCGGTCTGCCGGATCGCGTAGGCGGTCACCGGGGAATCCGCCGACATCGCGTCGACCTGGCCGAGGACCAGCGCATTGGTGGCCCCGCTCTGCTCGTCGAAGGCCTTCATATCGATCGGTGGTTCACCGGCTGCCACGCAGGCCGCGCTCTTGGCCGGGATCTCCTCGATGTGCTCGATCGTGGTGGTCTGCACCGCGACCCGCTTTCCGCAGGCGTGTTCCGGATCGATCGGGCGGCCGACCGGTTGGGCCCACTGGATTCCCGCGCTGAAGTAGGTGACGAAGTCGACCTGCTTCTCCCGTTCGACGGTATCGGTGATCGAGGACATACCCAGGTCGTAGGTGCCGGCCTGGACGGCCGGGATGATCTTCTCGAACGACGACTCGGCGTAGTCGGCATGCACACCGAGGGTGGCGGCCACGGCGTCGAACAGGTCGACGTCGAATCCGACGATCCGGCCCTGCGAGTCCTTGTACTCGTTCGGCTGGTAGGGCACGTTCACCCCGACCACCAGGCGCCCCTGCTCCCGGATCCGATCGGGCAGCAAGGCCGCCAGCTCCGGCACCGGTTCGACGTGCACCTTCGGTACGTCGAGCACTTCGTCGGCCGTGTTGTCGACACAACCGGCCAGCAGCGCCACGGCGCCGGCCAGCGCAGCGACGGCGCGCAGCACCCGGCGACCGGGGACGGGTCCTGGGGTCACCGGGAAACCTCCGCGATCGGATCTCGAGCCCCTGTCGGGGACTTGCGTGGTGCGAGGGTAGCCGACCGGTCGCTGCACCGGGTGCACCGCCCGGCTATCGGCGGTGCACCCGCGCGCGGACCTGTTCGGTGAACTCACTCGTCGAAGCCAGCCCGCCCAGGTCCGCGGTCGCCACGCCCGCGGCCAGCGTGGCCGCCACGGCCCGGTCGATCCGGGCACCGGCGTCGGCCAGATCCGCCCGGGCACTCCGGTCTCCGAGCCACTGCAGCAGCATCGCTGCGGACAGCTGCAGCGCTGCCGGATTTGCCCGATTGTGCCCGGCCAGAGTGGGTGCGGCGCCGTGCACCGCCTGGGCCATCGCCCGGCTCTCCGAACAGTTCAGCGAGGCGCCGAGGCCGAGCGACCCACTCAGCTCACCGGCCAGATCGGACAGGATGTCACCGAACAGATTCTCGGTGACCAGTACGTCGTAGCCACCGGGATCGCGTACCAGGTGGGCGGCCATCGCGTCGACGTGCTCGTCGTCGACCCGGACACCCGGATACCGGGTTGCCACGTCGTAGCACACCTCCCGGAACAACCCCATCGTCATCGGCAGCACATTCGCCTTGTGCACGATGGTCACCCGGCCGCGCCGATTCGCGGCCAGCCGGAACGCGTGGTGCGCGATCCGTTCGCAGGCGGCACGGGTGACCACGCCCACCGAGAGGGCGACATCAGGGGTCGGCGCGAATTCCCCGGAACCGGCGAACATGTTCCGGTCGGCATAGAAGCCTTCGCTGTTCTCCCGCACGATCACCAGATCGATATCCGGTGCGCCAGCCCGTACCCCGGTGAATGCCCGCGCCGGGCGTATGTTGGCGTAGAGCCCGTACCGCTTGCGGATCGCACCGCCCGGCGCGATCCGCAGTTCCGGCGGATACGAGGCGTTGTCGTGCGGACCGAGAATCCACGCATCGAGGGAATCGAGCTGCTCCAGGGTGCAGTCCGGCAACGCCGCCCCGTGCGCCTCGATGGCCACCTGCCCCATCGGCAGCGCTACCCACTCGATGGACCGGCCGCCGGCCGCCGCCACTGCCTCGTCGACGACCGCCCGGGTGGCGGCCACCACTTCCGGGCCGATACCGTCGCCGTCGATCAGTCCCAGCCGCTGCCTCGTCTGCTTCTCGGTCACCCGGCCATCCTGGCAGTTCCGCCGGGCGCCCGGACCGTTCGGGCGGCCGGCGCGTCACTCGAGTGGCCGCCCCGGATCCCCCGGCCGCAGGTCACCATCGCATGTCCCCATCTGCTCGGCCCGGGGCAGCGCGGGACAGGCCATGACGCTCCAGCGGCCGTCCCGGCACATCTGGAAGGCCCCTGGCTCGCACCGGAACGGGCCCCTAAGCTCGGAAAGCATGGTGCAGTCGGTGGAACTGCTGATCGACGACGAGGCCGACGCGGAGATCCGGCGGCAGCGGCAACTGCTGGCGGATGCCGGGATCGGGCGGCCCGGCGCCCCGGAGCATCGACCGCACATCACCCTGGCGGTGGCCCGGGAGATCTGGCCGCGGATCGACCGGGAGCTGACGCGCCTCGCCTTCAGCCCGTTCCCGATCCGGCTGGGTGGACTGGTGGTGTTCGGGGCGCGACGGCCGATTCTGGTTCGTAGCGTGGTCCCGAACGACGAGTTGCTCGCCCTGCATCGGCAGGTGCATCGGGTGGTGCTGCCGTGCCCGGGCATTCCTGCAAATGTGACGCCGGGACTGTGGACCCCGCACGTGACCCTGGCCCGGCGGGTGCCCGCGGAACGGCTGGGCGATGCGATACACGCCGTCGCCGCGGACCACGATTTTCCGGCCGTTGCGGTGGGAATACGCCGTTGGTACGGCGATGAACGCCGCGAGGAGGTTCTCACCCGTGGAAGATAGGAGGACGGCCCGGCGTTACAGTCGGCAAGCCCGCTATTCCAACGAGAGGACGTCATGGCCACCCAGACGCTGACCCAGCAGAATTTCGATGAGGTAGTCACCGGAAACGACGTGGTTCTCGTCGATTTCTGGGCGGACTGGTGCGGTCCGTGCAAGAGTTTCGCACCGACCTTCGAAGCCTCGTCGCAGCAGCATCCCGACGTGGTACACGGCAAGGTCGACACCGAGGCCGAGCAGGGACTCGCCGCCGCGGCGAACATCCGCTCCATCCCGACCATCATGGCCTTCCGGGAGGGTGTGCTGGTCTTCGCTCAGCCCGGTGCCCTGCCACCGGCTGCGCTGGAAGATCTGGTGACCCAGGTCAAGGGCCTGGACATGGACGAGGTGCGCAAGCAGCTCGCCGAACAGCAGGACCAGCCCGCCGAATAACCGGCGAGAGGACGAAAAACCCACGGCCCGTTCGCATACCGGATGCGAACGGGCCGTGGTCTCGGTCGGCCGGGATCAGCCCCGGAGCCGGTTGAGACCGGCGATCATCGCCCGGACGGTCGATTCGGCGCCGTCACCGGCGACGGCCGCGCCCCAGCCGCGCTGCCCGTCGTAATCGCATTGCACGAAGGTGGCGACACCGTCGTTCGTGCGACGCTGATGGAACTGCAGAAGCTCGACCCGGTAGCCCTCCTCGTAGAGGGCGGAGGTCATGGCGGCCACCGGACTGCCGTCGGCGACGACAGTGCGCAGGTGGCCGGGGAATTCGAGGGTGGCGGTGAAGTCGGCGCAGGAGCCCGACTGCGACCATTCACCGATGCGGATCGGGCCGCCGGCGCCGCAGTAGCGGCGCTGGAATTCGGCCGGGGTCAGGTCGGCGCCTTCGGTACGCAGTCCGCGGGGCGCGGCGGCGGTGAAGGCATGCGGATCGATGGCAAGGATTGTCATTGCAGTGGAGGTCTTCCCGAGAATCGAGGGCGGTGGGGACCAGCAGAACAATCAAAGAGCCCGCAGCGGAGGGGCCGGTCCGAATCAGACCCCGCTACGGCGGGTTACTACGACGGTAAGTCGCCGATGTGCCGCCGGCGCGGTGAGCGCGGCTGCCACTGCGCGGTCGCGATCGGCGACCGGATGCGCAGCGCTACGCCCGAGGGCGAGGCGATCGGCAGAATTCGGCACGCCACAGACAATACGGCCGGCCCCGGCCCGCTGCAACCGCGTTCCCCGCGGAACACCCCGTACCGGCGGGTACTGTAACGGAACTCACGCGCGGCCGGGGCGCACGGCCGGTCAGTGCGCGGCCGCGTCCCAGCTGCGGCCCGTTCCCACCGACACATCCAGCGGTACGGACAGCTCGATCGCCGAGGCCATCTGTTCGCGAGCCAGCGCCTCGAGCGCATCGCGTTCCCCCTCGGCGACCTCGAAAACCAGCTCGTCGTGGATCTGCAGCAGCATCCGGGATTGCATGCCGGCCGCCCGGACGGCCCGCTGCACGTTGATCATCGCCACCTTGATGATGTCGGCGGCGGTGCCCTGGATCGGCGCATTCAGCGCCATCCGCTCGGCCGCCTCGCGCCGGTTCCGGTTGCTGGAATCCAGATCGGGCAGGTAACGGCGGCGGCCGAACAGGGTCTCGGTGTAGCCGACCTTCCGGGCGCGGTCCACCACGTCCTGCAGGTAGTCCCGGATTCCACCGAAGCGGGCGAAGTAGACCTCCATCTGCTCTTTGGCCTCGGCGGTGCTGATCTTCAGCTGGGCGGACAGACCGTACGAGCTGAGCCCGTAGGCCAGCCCGTAGGACATCGCCTTGATGCGGCGGCGCTGTTCGGCGGTGACCTCGGCCAACGGGATGTCGAAGGCCTTCGAGGCGACGAAGCTGTGCAGATCCTCCCCCGAATTGAAGGCCTCGATCAGGCCTTCGTCACCGGACAGGTGCGCCATGATCCGCATCTCGATCTGGCTGTAGTCGGCGGTCATCAGTTCGCGGTAGCCGGGACCCACGACGAAGGTGTCCCGGATCATCCGCCCGGTATCGGTGCGGATCGGGATGTTCTGCAGATTCGGCTCGGTCGAGGACAGCCGCCCGGTCGCCGCGATCGTCTGGTTGAAGGTGGTGTGGATGCGGCCGTCCGAGGCGATCGATTTGAGCAGTCCGTCCACGGTCACCTTGAGCCGGGTGGCATCGCGGTGCGCCAGCAGATGTTCCAGGAACGGATGCCCGGTCTTGGCGAACAGCGATTCGAGGGCATCGGCGTCGGTCGTGTAGCCGGTCTTGGTGCGTTTGGTCTTGGGCATGTCGAGCTCGTCGAACAGCACCACCTGCAGCTGTTTGGGCGAACCGAGGTTGATCTGCTTGCCGATCACGTCATAGGCGGCGTTCGCGGCCGCGGTCACCCGGTCGGCGAACTGCCGCTGCAGGTTCTCCAGCCGGTCCACGTCGACGGCGATACCGGCCTCCTCCAGGCCGGCGAGGACGCCGAGCAGCGGGAGTTCCATCTCGTCCAGCAGTGCGGTGGACTCGATCCGGGCCAGTTCGGCATCGAAGGCCGCGGCCAGGTCGAGGACGGCCCGCGCGCGCAGCATCTCCTTGCGCGCCGTCTCGGCGGCGACGGCGTCCTCGTCGTCCAGCAGCGACAGCTGGCCGGCGTCGTCGGACTCGTCACGCAGTTCGCGGTGCAGATAGCGCAGCGACAGATCGTCGAGG
This sequence comes from Nocardia sp. KT25-26, assembly GCF_056627695.1. Taxonomy (NCBI): domain Bacteria; kingdom Bacillati; phylum Actinomycetota; class Actinomycetes; order Mycobacteriales; family Nocardiaceae; genus Nocardia; species Nocardia sp. KT25-26. The sequence continues at coordinate 3,918,841 of NZ_CM152813.1, forward strand.
TTGAAGCTGCGCTGCCCGGGGCGCACCAGATAGGCGGCCAGCGCGGTGTCGGTGGCCAGGCCGCCGAGGCGCCAGCCGCGACCGCGCAGCGCATGCCCGGCCGCCTTCGCCTCGTGCAGCGCCTTGGGCACCTCCGGGTCGGCCAGCCACGCACCGAGTGCGGCCTCGTCCTCGGGCGTGAGCGTGGTGACGTCGAGGTAGCCGCCCTCGCCGTCGGCAGCCGCGATGGCCAGTGCCCGGACATCACCGTCGACCGGAGTCCCGGTCCCTGCGATCGAGATTCCGTGCCGCACTCCGGCTTTCGCATGGGTAGCCAGCCATTCGGCGACCGCTCCCGGCGGCACCGCAGCACCGCTGATGTCGAAACCGGATTCGGCCTCCGGCTCCGGTGAACCGAGCGTCTCGAACAGTCGGTCCCGCAGCACCCGGAATTCCAGGTCGTCGAACAGCTGGTGGATCCGGCCGCGGTCCCAGGGCCCCTGGGCGAGCTGGTCGGGGGTGTAGGGCAGCGGGACATCGCGCACCATTTCGGTGAGCTGACGGTTGAGCACCACGCTGCTCAGGTTCGCGCGCAGCGCGTCGCCGACCTTGCCACGCACCTGGTCGACCCGGTCCACCAGGGTGGCCAGGTCCCCGTACTCCCGGATCCACTTGGCCGCGGTCTTCTCGCCGACACCGGGGATACCGGGCAGATTGTCACTCGGGTCGCCGCGCAAGGCCGCATAGTCGGGGTACTGGGCGGGGGTCAGCCCGTACTTCTCCGCCACCTGTTCGGGAGTGAACCGGGTCAGATCCGAGACACCCTTGCGCGGGTACAGCACCGTGACGTCGTCACAGACCAACTGCAGCGAGTCCCGGTCGCCGGTGACCACCAGGACCCGGAACCCCTGGTCGACGGCCTGGGTGGTGAGCGTGGCGATGACATCGTCGGCCTCGTAGCCGTCCACCGCCATCACCGGGATGCCGAGCGCGCCGAGGACGTCCTTGGTCAGTTCGACCTGACCGCGGAACTCGTCCGGGGTGGCGCTGCGGTTCGCCTTGTACTCCGGATAGGCCTGGGTGCGGAACGTCTTACGGGAGACGTCGAAGGCGGCGGCCACATGGCTGGGCTTCTCGTCGCGCAGCAGATTGATCAGCATGGCGGTGAAGCCGTAGACCGCATTGGTGGTCTGACCGGTGACGGTCTTGAAGTTCTCCGCCGGCAGTGCGAAGAAGGCGCGATAGGCGAGCGAATGCCCGTCGAGCAGCAACAGGGTCGGGCGCTCACCGGCGGAGGCCGGGTCGGCGGCGGTCGCGGAACGCTGGGCAGTCGTCGGTGAACTCACATCGGTGAGTCTAGGGACCGGTACCGACACCGGTACCGGCCGACACCCGGTCACTGCGGCGTGAGGTTCTCCAGCACGACTTCGGCCACCGCCTTCATGGTCGTCCGCCGGTCCATCGCCGTGCGCTGGATCCATTTGAAGGCCTGCGGCTCGGACAGCCCCTGGGTCTGCATCAGCACACCCTTGGCCCGCTCGATGAGCTTTCGGGTCTCCAGCCGCTCCGACAGGCCGGCGACCTCGTTCTCCAGCGCGGTGATCTCGTGGAAACGGCTGGCGGCCAGCTCGATCGCCGGAACCAGATCGGATTTCGTGAACGGCTTCACCAGGTAGGCCATCGCCCCCGCATCGCGGGCCCGCTCGACCAGGTCCCGTTGACTGAATGCGGTCAGGATCACCACCGGCGCAACCCGTTTCGTGGCGATCTCAGCGGCCGCGTCGATACCGTCCCGGCGCGGCATCTTGACGTCCATGATCACCAGATCCGGCCGGTGCTCCTCGGCCAGCTCCACCGCCTGCTGCCCGTCCCCGGCCTCGCCGACGACCCGGTACCCCTCTTCGGTCAGCATCTCCACCAGATCCATCCGGATGAGCGCCTCGTCCTCGGCGACGATCACGCGCTTCGCCTCCGCCTCGCGCGAAGTTTCCGCGCCCCCTGCTGTTGTACTCATAGGTTCGAACCCCTCTGAATTTCGATGCTTGTCCCGCTGCCGGGTGGGTGCGACAGGTCCCACCGAACACCGCCGGCTGTCGGCCGTGATGATCTGGTGATGTAGAGACTACCGTCCACTACCGCCGCATACGGCACCCACCGAGAACCGGTACAACACCCCGGTGCAGCGCCGTGAACGCCCATTCCTGCGCACGCCCCATCCGCTCGGATTCGGCGAAAAAAGAAATCCCGGCGGATCGTGGTCATACTCACATCCGCCGCTCCCGAAACAGCGGCGCGGAACGCTTCGATTCCGGCACAGCGGACCCCGGATACCCCCGTCCGGGGGTGGCCCCCCATCCGTGATGTGGATCACCATCGGTTCGGTAAGCGAAGAGTTCTGCGGGCGCCGCACGGCGCCGGGAGAGGAACACCGATGAGCACCTACCGGACCGCCTACGCCTCGGGCGCCTGGGATGTCCCCCTGCTCGGCGACACGATCGGCGACAACTTCGACCGCACCGTCGCGGCGTACCCGGACCACGACGCCCTGGTCGATGTCGCCGGTGGCCGCCGCTGGAGCTACCGCGAGCTCGCCGACGAGGTGGCCGACCTCGCCGCCGGTCTGCTGGCCGCGGGCATCACCGCCGGGGATCGGGTCGGCATCTGGGCGCCGAACTGCCCGGAGTGGGTGTTCGTGCAGTACGCCACGGCGAAGATCGGGGCGATCCTGGTCACCGTCAATCCCGCCTACCGGGCGCATGAGCTGCAGTACGTCCTGCAGCAGGCCGGGGTCCGGATGGTGATCGCCGCATCCGAATTCAGAACCTCCGACTACGCCGCGATGCTGGCCGAGGTGCGACCGGACTGCCCGGATCTGGAACGAGTGGTGCTGCTCGGCAGCGACGACTGGCGGGCGCTGACCGCCGCGGGCCGCGCCGCCGGAACCGATGCGGTCGACACCGCGGGAGCAGGCCTGTCCGCGGACGACCCGGTGAACATCCAATACACCTCGGGCACCACCGGCTTCCCGAAGGGCGCGACCCTGAGCCACCACAACATTCTCAACAACGGATTCTTCGTCGGCGAGATCTGCGGTTATACCGAGCGGGACCGGGTCTGCATTCCGGTGCCCTTCTACCATTGCTTCGGCATGGTGATGGGCAATCTGGCCTGCACCAGCCACGGCGCCACCATGGTGATTCCGGGCCCGGCCTTCGACCCGGCTGCCACCCTGGCCGCCGTGCAGGCCGAGGGCTGCACGGCGCTGTACGGGGTCCCCACCATGTTCATCGCCGAACTCGCCGAACCCGATTTCGCCGGTTACCGGCTCGGCACCCTGCGCACCGGAATCATGGCCGGTTCCCCGTGCCCGGTGGAGGTGATGAAGCAGGTCATCGACCGGATGGGGATGACCGAGGTGACCATCTGCTACGGAATGACCGAGACCGCACCCGTTTCGCTGCAGACCCGGCCGGACGACACCATCGATCAGCGCACCGCCACGGTCGGCCGGGTGGGGCCGCATCTGGAGGTCAAGATCGTCGACCCGGACACCGGGCGGACCCTGCCCCGCGGTACCACCGGTGAGCTGTGCACCCGCGGCTATTCGGTGATGCTGGGCTACTGGAATGAACAGGATAAAACGGCCCAGGCCATCGATGCGGCCCGGTGGATGCACACCGGCGACCTCGGCGTGATGGACGACGACGGCTATGTGTCCGTCACCGGCCGCATCAAGGACATGGTGATCCGGGGCGGCGAGAACATCTATCCCCGCGAGATCGAGGAATTCCTCTACACCCACCCGGATATCCTCGACGCACAGGTGATCGGCGTTCCCGACGACCGGTACGGCGAGGAACTGATGGCCTGGCTCCGGCTGCGCACCGGCGCCCGGACACTGAATGCGGAGTCGGTACGCGCTTTCTGTACCGGAAAACTCGCCCATTACAAGATCCCCCGCTATGTGCACGTGGTCGACGAATTCCCGATGACGGTCACCGGAAAGGTGCGGAAAGTGGAAATGCGCGAGCAGGCTCGCGCGATCATCGAACAGCACGTCGATTCCTGAGCAGCTTCCGGCACCGGCGGTCCCGGCCGGGACCGCCACACGCCGACGGTCGACGCCCTCCGGCGAGCACTGTTACCGTTGCCGCCGAGGGCGGTGCCTACGGATCCCGCCGAGATATTCGAGCGGAACGAGGCGATGCCATGCGTGCCGTCGTACAGCCACGGTACGGGGACGCCGACGTGCTGGCGATACAGGAGATCCCGACACCCGCTCCCGGCCCCGGTGAGGTACTCGTCCGGGTGCACGCGTCCTCGCTCCATGCGGATATCTGGCACGTCGTGAGCGGCCGCCCCTATGCGATCCGGCTCCTCGGGGCCGGGCTGCGGGCACCGGCCACCGGCGTGCCCGGTACCGATGCCGCAGGCGTGGTGGCGGCCACCGGGACCGGATGCACCCGGTTCACCGAAGGTGATGCGGTATTCGGTGCGGCCGCCGGGAACCGGTGGCGGCACGGGGGCACCTTCGCCGAGTACGCCGTGCTGCCGGCCGACCGCCTGCTGCACAAGCCGGCGGACGTTTCGTTCGAGAAGGCGGCCGCGGTACCCACATCGGGCATCATCGCGCTGAACAATCTGCTCGCCTCGGACCGCCTCCGGTCCGGCGCCCGGGTGCTGATCAACGGCGCCGGTGGCGCGGTGGGCGCACTCGCCGTACAGATCGCCCGGGCATACGGGGCCACGGTGACCGCCGTGGACGCGCCGGGCAGACAGCAGCTGCTGGCGGACGTGGGCGCCGACCACCGCGTCGACTACACCCGCCGGCCGGTGACCGATCTGCCCGGCCCCTACGACCTCCTGTTCGACGTGGCGTCCACGCTGCCCTTCCCCGGCTGCACGAGCCTGCTCGCCCCCGATGGCCGCTACGTCCGCATCGGGCACGACCACTACGGCGCCGCCGGCAGCACCTGGTTCGGCAACCTGCCCGGATTCTTCGCGCTGCTGGCCCGTACGCCGTTCGACGATCGGCTCCCCCGATTGCGCGCCCCACTCGGCTACGAACGGCTGATGACCGAACTCGCCGAAATGCTCGCCGACGGCCGGATCGACCCGGTGATCGGCCGCACCTACCCGCTGGGCCGGGCCGCGGAGGCCCTGCGTGATCTGCAATCCGGCGGCACCGTCGGCCGGCTGATCCTCACCCCCTGACCGCCTCGACGGCGGTTCGGGCTCCGCGGTCGAGGCCCGGGCGGCACTCTGCCCGCCCGGGCCGTGATCACGGCTCCTGGATATACATCTCCGCGAGGAACCGTGCACGCGGATCCCGCAAGGCCGGATGAGTTCCGTACCAGATCTGTGGGCCGGGGGCATCCTCGATCACGTGCCGGAGCTGCGGCCAGTCGTCGCGCCGCCAGCCTGCGAGGAATTCGGCACCGGCGGTGCGATGGTCGGTACCGGCGTCGACCCGGCAGATGATCAGGGCATCGCGGCGATCACCGAAACACAGCAGCAGGTCGTCGGGCCGGGCGGCATCCAGCAGCCGGCGGGCGCTCGGCGCTCCCCGGCGTGCCGCCGGTTGAGCCAGATGCCACAACACCAGATCACATGCGGCCGCTTTTTCGAATTTGTCGAATACCCCTCCGGCAAAATGTATTTCCGCGGGCTCCGGGTCATTCCACGGGTCGCGAACCCACAGTGCCGTCCACTGTTCGGGCCCGCCATTGCGTCGTGTCGTCGTCACCGGCGCACCACCGCGGCCCCGAATCGGCCGGTGTGCACTGCCTTTTCGTATCTGCTTCCGGACATAGGCAAATCCCCTCGACATCGAGTCCCGAACCACTTGCACACGCGCCCGGACCGCGCCGACCTGCTGCACGTACCGGGCAGACCGATCACGACGACTCCACCCGGTAACGCGCCGGCCGACGGCTGCACCTACTCACACGAACCCGACCCGTGGATCACTCTTACATCGAATCAGAGCTCTATCTTCCGGCCACGCAACCGCATTCATACCGTGTCCCACGGTTGTGCGCCACCCCGAGAGCAGAACCCGCCGTGTAGGTCCATTTCCGAATGCGACGAACGGCGGCACAATGCCAGGATGCCGCAGCCGAGGATCCGAGTAGCCGCCTTTGTCATTCGTCATCGTCGGACTCCGGAGCTCCTGGTATTCGATCACATCGGGATGCCGGATGCGGGCACCCAGGTCCCGGCAGGAGGTGTCGGCCCCGGCGAGGATCTCGGCGCCGCGGTCCGCCGGGAAGTCGCCGAGGAGACCGGGCTGAGCGGCGCCGTGGTCCTCGGGCCGATAGCCGTCTGCGACCGTCCGCATCCGACGACCGGGCAGCCCCGCCGGACCACCTACTTCCATCTGTCGACCGGTCCGGACACCCCGGACGAGTGGACGCATCGGGTCACCGGTGCGGGTGCGGACTCCGGGATGCTCTTCGCCTGCCGTTTCGTGCCGCTGCCGCCGCCCGAACCACTCGCCGACGGGCAGGACCGGTGGCTGCACCGGCTATCGGTTCCGGCCGTCCGCTCCCGGGACACCGATCCGAAACGCGCGCACCCGCCGGAGCACACTTGACCTTGCCACGGTGTGAAGCCGTTCACTGGCGAGCGGAGGTGGTCCCCGATGGACACGACACAGACGAATCAGACCCTGCCCGCGGCCTTGACCGCCGGTACCCCGTCGACCCGGCTGCGGGCGGCCTTGGCGGCCGGGACGGCTGCCGACCCCGGCCTGCTCGAGCTACTGGTGCAGCGGTCCGGCACCGAACCGGACTTCTTCGTCCGCGACATGCTCACCTGGGCGCTGACCCGGTTGCCGGCCCGGATCACGGTGCCCCGGCTGCTCGCCGAGCTCGTTTCGGACCGCGCCCAGGCCCGCAGCCAGGCATTGCACACCCTGTCCAAGATCGGCGATCCGAGTGCCTGGCCGGCGATCACCCGGCCCCTGCTGCACGACCGGGACGACGAAGTGGCCCGCAGCGCCTGGCGCGCCGCCGTCGTTCTGGTGCCGGCCGGCGGGGAGGACGAACTGGCTGCAGAACTGATCACGCAGTTCGGCCGCGGCGACCGGCAGATGCAGCTCAGCCTGAGCAGGGCGATCGTCTCGCTCGGCACGGGTATCGAACCGGCCCTGCACCCGGCCCTGGCGAGTCCGGCGGCCGCGGTCCGTGCACATGCGCGCGCGACGCAACGATTGCTGCACGACCCGGAGGCCGGCTTCGAGCTCGCGGTCGACGACGCTCGCCGGGTCGCTGCCCTGGGCCCGGACCACTGCGAGGAGTAATCGTGTTGATCGGTGAGGTGGCGCGACGCTCGGGAGTGAGCGCCCGGATGCTGCGGCATTACGAGTCGCTCGGTTTGGTGCGGCCGAGCGGCCGGACCGTCGGCGGCTACCGGGAGTACTCCCCGGACGATATCCGGCGGATCTTCCATATCGAGGGGCTGCGGTCGCTCGGGCTCTCACTGCGCCGGATCGGGCAGGCGCTGGCGGATCCCGGATTCGCGCCGGCCGAACTGGTCGCGGACCTCATCCGGGAGGCCGAGCAGCGGGTGCGCCGCGAACAGGAACTTCTCGAACGGCTGCGGGCGGTCGCTTCGGCGGAACCGGCCGACTGGCACGAGGTGTTGCGGATCGCGGAGCTGCTGCACGGGCTCGGGTCGCCGAGCGCCGCGCGGCGCCAGCAGACCGTCCTGGGACCGGACGAGGCCGCGACACCCGCCGAACTGCTCGCGGAGGCGGTCCTGTCCGAACTCGATCCGAACGTGGCGGGCGCCCTGCGGTGGGCGCTCGAACGGGCCGGCGGTGACGGTGTCCCGCGCTTGGCGGCAGGACTGGCTGCCACCGATGTCGAGGTGCGCCGGCGTGCCGTGGTGGCGCTCGCCGAGATGCCGGCCCCGTCGGTGACCGGCCTGCTGGCCGGCGCGCTCGCCGACTCCGATCCGGTCGTCCGGCGGCGGGCGGCACTCGCGGTCGGGGCACGCGGCGACACCCGGGCGGTGCCCGCCCTGGTCGCCACGGTGGTCGACGGCCCCAACGATGTCGAAGCGGCCGAGGTGCTGGGGACGCTGGCCCGGGCGCCGGGCCGAGCGGACCGCATCGTCGCCGCACTGGTCGCCGAATCGGATGCGCACGCCGGCGACTCCGCGGTGCGGGTCCGGGTGACCCAAGCGCTGGCGGAGTTACCGGAAGCGGCGGCCCTGGGCGCTCTGGAACGTTTGGCCGGCGACGACGACCGCACCGTCGCGCTCATCGCCGCCTCCCTGGTCGCAGCGCATCGGCGCCACGGCGGCTGACTTCACCCAGGTGGCGCGGCAGGTTCGCGGTGGCGCTTCCAGATCGCGAGCCCGGCGATCAACGGCTTCACCACCGTCCATTCACCGAATCGGTAATCGGCGCCGCGGACCAGGTGGGCCGCCAGATCCGGCCGTTGCCGGGCGAGGTGACGCCGGGCCTGCTCGGCATGCGGCGGGTTGGAGACGATCACGATCCGGTCCGCGGATTCCAGCAACGGCGCCACGTTCGCGATGTTCTCCCAGGTGGTCCGGGACCGTGTTTCCAGCTCGGCGGGTCCACGGAAACCGAGGCTGCGGGCGTAGGCGGCCATCAGCTCGGCTTCGCTCACCGGCCCGGCCACCGCCCCGCCGGAGAACACCACCCGGCTGTCGGCCGACCGCGGATCCCGCGATCGCAACCCGGCCCGGACCCGCCATCGGTTCACCACATTCGCCGTGGTCTTCCGGTTCCGGTAGCCGAGCACGACCACGACTTCCCGCGGTCCCCGGACTGTGCCGACACCCCGGTGCGAGGACCGCCAGTTGGACCATTCGCCCCACAGCAGCACCGCCACACCCACCGCGGCCCCGATTCGCCACGCCCTCATACTTCGCGACCCTACCCGCGGTGCAGCCCCGGTGCGCCGGCCGACGCACCGGCCACCGATCCGCAGACCGAAGGCAGCCGGGCGCCGGATCCTTCCGCAGTCCGGCGGAAGATTGTGGACCGCCGGTCCACCACCTCGGGCGTCTGTCAGAGGCACTCCCACAGAGCGGGGGTATTCGGCGGGGTCCACCCCGGATCGTGCACCGTATACGCCTGCCGGCACCGGTATTCATCCGGCTGCGGCCGCCGAGGCGGTCAGGGACGCAACGGGGCGAATCGGACGGCCAGAGCCAGCTGCACAGCGGCGAGGGCCAGAGCTGCCACCGGGGACAGCTGCGCCGACAACACGATCGATGCCGCGGCGACGACACCGGCGGCGGCGCGGGGCAGGTTCCAGGCGCCCAGCACCCGGCGCTGCAGCGCGGTCAGGGCGAGCAGGTACACGGCCGGACCACCCTGCAGCAGCGCGGCGGCGAACCAGCCGAGCTGCGCATCATCGAGATGCGCGATCGCCACCTCCACGCCTGTCGCGGTGGTGATGATGCCCACCACCACCGGGAAGTGCAGGAAGGTGAACGCATCGATGGCGAGCTGCACCTGGGTGCGGCCGCGGGCCCGGACGAGAGCATGCTCGACGCGCTCGGCGATCCCGCCGAAGTACAGCCACCACAGGCCGAGCGCGATGAGCATCCCGAGCACGGCGGCCACGAGCAGTGCCGCGTTCATCGGCAGCTCTGCGGAGCCGACACCGATCGCCACGATCGATTCGCCGATGGCGAGAATCAGGAACAGCGCATGCCGCTCTGCGAAGTGCCCGCCGCTGCGGATCCGCCAGCCACCGCCCCGTGAAGTCAGGTAGGTCGCCGCCCAATCGATGGTGAGGCCGGCAGCGAACAACACCGTCTGCGCCCGGCCGCCCAGCAGCGCACCGGCAACCAGCAGCGACGACCCGCACAGCATCGGCGCCAGGGTGAGCGCAAGCTGCCGGACAAGCCCCGAATCACCCTGTGCAGCAACCGCATACACGACAAGATGCACAACCCGCGCCACGATGTAGGCGCCCACCAGCACCAGCGGCGCCGAGAGTTCCCCCGATACGGCATGCCAGGCATCCGGGATCGCCAGGGCCACCACGAAGATCGCGGTCACTGCCACGGCCAGGCCGACTTTCGCCGCCCCGGTGTCGGCGCGTGCCTGATTACCCAGCCAGGCATAGGCGATCCACAGCCACCACAGCAGCCCGAGCAGCAGCGCACCCTGCACCACGCCTTCGACGCTGTGGGCATGGCCGACGAATCCGGTGATCTGGATGAACGCGAAGACGAACACCAGATCGAAGAACAGCTCGAAAGTGGTGGCCCGATGATCTGTTTCGACGGGCGCAATGCGAGTCAGTACCCGGCGGACTCCGGGGGTGGTGAACGAAGACATATCTGGCACAGGCTTCCTCGGTCGGTCGGTGCACCTGTCGGCACCCGGCCGATCCATTAGACAGACAAGACTGTTCACCGTCCAGCCGAGTTCACCCACGGCGGAACAGCCACTCGGGTCAGATGGCGCCCTGCTCCCGCGCCCGGGCGACAGCAGCCGTCCGGGATCGCACCCCGAGCTTGGTGTAGACGTGCGCCAGGTGGGATTTGACCGTGGTCTCGCTGAGGAACAGCTCGCGCGCGATGTCCCGGTTGGACCGACCGGCGGCGACCAGGCGCAGCACCTCGATCTCGCGGGGGCTCAAGGAGGTATCGGGACGGCGCACCCGCGTCATCAAGCGGGAGGCGACCGCCGGCGAGAGCACACTCTCTCCGGCGGCCGCAGTGCGGACGGCGGCAAGGAGTTCGGCCGGCGGGGTGTCCTTGAGGATGTAGCCGCACGCCCCGGCCTCGACGGCGCCGAGAATATCGGCGTCGGTGTCGTAGTTGGTGACCACGAGGACCTCCGGCGGGTCCGGCCGGATGGCCCGCAGTTCCGCGGTCGCGTCGACCCCGGAGCGGCCGTGGCCGAAGCCGAGGTCCATCAGAACGACGTCGACGGGTTCGATCGCGCAGAAGGCGACGGCGGCCTCGGCCGTGGCGACTTCACCCACCACCGTCAGGTCGTCGCCGGCTGCCAGCAGCGCACGCAGCCCGGCCCGGACGATGGCGTGGTCATCGGCCAGCAGCAGGCGGATCACTGCAGCTCCTCCCGATCGCCGGGACGCGTGGCCAGTGGGAACGACACGGTCACCGCGGTGTGACCGGGTTCCGACTCCACCGCCAGCGTGCCGCCTTGCTGTTGTGCCCGTCGACGCATGGCCGCCAGCCCGAACGACCCCGCCGGCGGGCGGTCCAGTATCTCCGGTCCGATACCGACCCCGTCGTCGACGACATCGAGGAGCACCTCGGCATCAGCGTAGGTGAGGGTGAGGCGCATTCGCGTGGCCCGGGCATGCTGCACGACATTTGCCACCGCACCCTGTGCAATCCGGACCAGCGCGGCCTCGACCGGCATCGGCAACCGCTCCGGGACACCCTCGACGACCGATCGGGTGGCCAGCCCCGGCCGTTCGGCCCGGGCGCAGATTCGGTGCAGCGCCTCCGCCAGCGACTGGCCGTCGAGCGCGGCGGGAGCCAGTTCGGCGATCAGCCTGCGAGTTTCGGCGAGGTCCTGTGCGGCGGTGGTCCGGGCCAACCGGATCTGCGGCAGGGCCGGATGGTCGGGAGCCGCCTGTTCGGCGGCGTGCAGCAACAGCTGGATACTGCTCAGGCCCTGTGCCACGGTGTCGTGGATCTCCTGGGCCAATCGTTCGCGTTCGGCGAGTTTACCGGCGGTGCGCTCCTGCGCGGCCAACGAAGCCCGGGTACTGCGTAGTTCGCCGATGAGCCGGTCACGTTCGGCCGATTCCCGGAACAGCATCCGGTAGCCGAGCGCGATGCCGACCGCAACCGCGGCGCCGATCACCGGTCCGATCACACCGGCGACCGTCCAGCCCCGGTGCCCCCCGAAACCGACCACCGCAATACCGGTGGCCGCGACCACCGCCAGGTAGTTCACCGGCGGCGGAAGCAGGTGCAGGTAGAGGAAGAACAGGCCGAAGGCCAGGTAGATCGCGTCCGCGGACACCGTCACGAGCAGCAACCACAGCACAGTCAGAACGCCCAGCCAGATCGCTGCACCACCGAAGCGGCCGCCGAGGCCGGCCCCGGCGAAATACACGCCGACGAAGCCCACACACAGGACGATCACCACGGCCGGATACGCCGCACCCGGCAGCAGGGCCCGGACGACGACGACCGCGACCAGCGCCGTCACCAGCATATGCAGCCCCAGCCGCAGCGCCGTGACGACCGGAGTAAGCGGCGACGGATGCACCCGACCAGCTTATACCTGGCTATCAGCGTGCCATCCATCAAAAGTTGTAGTCACGCACCCACACTCCGTCGGACCGCCGGTGGTCTGCACGGGCGATGTAGGCGGCCACCGCCCACGGCACGGTGGTCCCATGTTCGTTGCACTCCGTGATCTGCGGGCCGCCCGCGGCCGCTTCGCGCTCATCACCTCGGTCGTCGCCCTGGTTGCACTGCTGGTGAGTTTCCTCAGTGGGCTCACCGCGGGTCTGGCCCACCAGAACATTTCGGCAATGCAACGCATCGATGCCGATGCCGTCGTGTTCGCCGACACCGGCGGCACCGCATCGTTCGACAATTCCGTGCTCACCGATGAGCAGATCGCCCAGTGGCAACAGGCCGCAGCGGCGGTCGAGCCGATCGGAATCAGCCGCGGCCGGGCCGACTCCTCGGCGGCACCGGCACCGACACAGGTCGCGCTGATCGGCGCCGCTCCGGAAGTATTCGGCGACCTCGCAGCAACCGACCCCGGCACTGTCGTACTCAGCGATGCGGCTGCCCGCGCGTTGGCGGCCGATGCCGGCGATTCGATCACACTCGGCGACCGAACAGTCGTCGTCGCCGCAGTACGCGGCGACGACTGGTACAGCCACACTCCGGTCGTCTGGATGACACTGTCCGACTGGCATTCGGTGAATCCACGTTCGGGTGCCGCCACTGTGCTGGCAGTGTCGGGCGTCTCCGATGCGGGCACTACGAACACCGCAGCCCGGACGGTAGCCCTCGGCGCAGCGGACGCGGCCGCGGCGATAGGTTCCTATCAGGCCGAGAACGGCTCGCTCACCTTGATGACCGCGCTGTTGTTCGCCATCTCGGCACTGGTGATCGGCGCCTTCTTCACCGTGTGGACCATCCAGCGGCTCCCCGATGTGGCCACTCTCAAGGCCCTCGGTGCTACTTCGTACGCGCTGGTCCGGGACGCACTGGGCCAGGCTGCGATCGTGCTGGCCGCCGGTGTCGCCACCGGCCTCGGGATCACCGTGGTCGCTGCGGGCCTCATCGGCGACACAGTGCCGTTCGTTCTCGATCCCACCACCACACTGCTCCCGGCCGGAGCGCTGATTCTGCTCGGCCTCTGCGGTGCGGCGTTCGCACTGCGCTTCCTGTTCACCACCGACCCGCTCACCGCGCTCGGCGCGGCCCGTTGACAACCGGAGCAACCTCGATGAACACGACCTTGTCAGTAAGCGACCTCACTGTGACCTTCCCCGACGGAATCGATCGGGTCACCGCTGTCGACCAGGTGGATCTCACCGTTCCCGGCGGAACGGTCGCTGCCATCACCGGCCCCTCCGGTTCCGGAAAATCCAGTCTGCTCGCGGCTGTTTCGACTCTCATCCGCCCCGACTCCGGCCGGATAATGCTCGAAACCGCGGCCGGCACGTCCGACCTGGCCGCACTGGGACGCCGGGAGGCGGCAGCAATGCGCCGGCGGTCGGTCGGGATCGTCTTCCAGCAGGCGAACCTGATTCCGGCCCTCACTGCCGTCGAGCAGCTCGAAGCGATGGACCACCTCGGACAACGGCTATCCGTCGGGCGAGCCGGACGCCGCGAAACCCGCCGCCGGGCCATGTCGTTGCTGGATTCGGTCGGCCTCGCCACCCATGCCCGGAAACGCCCTGCCCAGCTCTCGGGTGGTCAACGGCAACGGGTGAACATCGCCCGGGCCCTGATGCACGACCCCGCGCTGCTGGTGATCGACGAACCGACCAGTGCACTCGATTCCGAACGCGGGGCGGCGATCATCGATCTGATCCTGGATGTGGTGCGCACCCACCAAGCGGCCACGCTCCTGGTCACGCACGACTCCACGCACCTGTCACGAATGAACGCGGTGTACCGCATGATCGACGGCCGGCTCGAGCCGGCACCGGATCACATACCTGCGGCTCCGACGGCCCGCTCGGCCTGCTGAACCGGGCATGATCATCCCCGGTGCAACACCGCGGGTGCCGCCTCCACTGCCACCGATACGGCGGCCGGCGCGAACACCGGATTCTCGATCACGAAGATCAGCACCGATTCGTCGTCTGCGGCGACGCGAGCGGCATACCGGCCGATCGTTTCGCCCAGCCGCTGCTTCGCTTCGGCCGTGAAATTCGGCGGTAGCTGCCCGAGCAGCGGGCCGAGGCCGTGTGCCGCGATCACCCGGGCCTCGGCCGGGGCCAATGCGACGACGACTTCGTCGGAGGTCGCGCGGTATTCGGCGGCCGCTGCGGTGCCGCCGCCGAATACGACGGACGCACCGAGGGCGGTGGCGAGGGCAGCGAATGCGGCAGGGGCCTGCTTCATGAGTGATCGTGCTCCGTATCGGTGTCGGGATGTGCACGCCCCTGCCGCGTCGATCGGTTTCTCGGAACCGGGCAGGTGCAGCACACTGATTATCTACTATCTATGTACATAGATAGTAGATACACCGTCAAGGCCACGCCTACACGTTGGCACTGGTAGGGCCAACCGGAGTTATATACGTTCTATGTACGTAGAACGTAGTTTCCGGGCTCGTTGCGGTCGGTCCGGTGTCTGCCGACTGCGTACCCGTCACGCTCCGGCGATGCCCGGGCCGGCGCGCGCCGTTCGTCCCCTCGCCGACGTCCGCCCGCTATCCGGACATCGGTACCCGTACACCGGAGTCGTGACCGCGGCCCTCGGGTGTTGTCAGGTTCACCCGGGGGCCGCGCCACCGCCTCCGAACAGCTGCTGCGTACGTGGATCCTGCGGCAGTGGCGCGCCGCACCCGGTTATAGTTCGTGCCGTGATGCGCGACGGACCAGCGACCCGGCTCCGTCGGATGCTGCCGATCCTCCTCGTCGTCGTGGGAATACTGGCGCTCGGCGCGAGCTACTGCCCGCCCACCGAAGCAGGCACCGGCGCCGCACCGCGGGTCGCTGCCGAATCGGCGCACGGCGGGGCAGTTTCCGCCCCGGCACCCACAACGGTCGGTTCCCCCGACCCCGCATCCGCGCACGACTGCTCCCAGCCCGACGACACCGCGGCCGGTCACGCCGAGCTACGCGCGGGCTCGACGCGAACATCGGACCCGGCTTCGACACCCATCACGGACCGGCACCCCGGCGCACACAGCACCTTCGCCGGAGCCCGTTCCCGGCCTCCCGAGCACCGGACGGAGCCCGGCCGCGACATCCTGCTCCGAATCTGCCGATGCCGGCGCTGATCGGACCGCATCGGCCGGGTGTTCCACACCGGCCCGACGCCGCTGTCCGGATCTTCTGCGGCACTGCACCCGGCAGTGCATACCGAATCGAGATGTCTTGAGTTCCAGCCTTCACCAGCGCCCGATCCCGCGTTCCGGCCGGATCGGGGTGCACGGTTGAGCACCGCCGTCTGCCTGCTCCTGTACGGGTTCGTCCTCACAGTTCTGGCGCCGCCGATCCTGGCGCGGCTCGGCGACGGCTGCGCACCCCCTCGACTCGTCCTCACGCTGTGGTTCGGCGTCCTGGGCTCGGTACTCACCGCGTGGTCACTCGCCGTTGTCGTGCTCACCGTCGCCGTCCTCGACGATCTGCGCCGCAACGGCGCGGCCGGGATCGTCGATTCCTGCCTGTCCGATCTGCACGCCGCCGGTACCGGCGGGCACGGCCTGCTCGCTCAGCTCGTGCTCCTGGTGCTCACCGGTTTCGGGGCCGTGGCCGGGCTCGTCGGGCCGGTCCGGCTGGTGCGTGCACTCACCCTCGCCCGCAGCGCAACCCGGGAACATGCGCGGATGATCCGGCTCGCCGGGCGGCACCACACCGACTGGGACGCCGTCGTGGTGAACTATGACCGGCCGGCCGCCTATTGTGTCGCCGGTAAACCGAACACTGTGGTGGTCACCGAGGGCGCGGTGGCGCTGCTGCAACGAGACGAGCTCGCCGCGGTACTGGCCCATGAGCGGGCACATCTCGCGGGCCGCCACCATCTCGCCCTCGCCGCCACCCGCGCCCTCGCCACCGCGTTCGCCCGCATCCGGATCTTTCCGACGGCAGCCACCGAAGTCGCAGCCCTCATCGAGATGCTCGCGGACGACCGCGCGGCCGAAGCGCACGGCGGCGACACCGTGGTGCGAGCACTGCGGGCGATGTCCGCCGGTGCACGCACCGGCGAACCGGGCACCTCAGCCCTTCGGCACGACCTCCGGATCCGCCGGCTCACCGAGCGGATCCCCGGTACCGGGCCGGCTCGATATCGACATCGGCGGCTCCTGGCTGTCACGACGACAGTGGTCGCGGCCGGTCCGGTGGCGACCGTGCTGATCGGCGCCACCGGGCTCGCGCTCTGCACGCAAGCGCTCACCTGAGCTCCCCCACACCGGTCCCGACCGCGGGGGGCGTTCACCGAGTTGAGGGCGCCTCGCCGCGGTCGTACCATCGAGCCCTACGTAGTAGTGCAGTAGTCGACGCAGTTCGCCCCCGACGGCGATAGACGAGAGGTCCGGCGGTGCGTACACGAGGGTTCGGCGAACTCGAGGCGGTGGTGATGGACCGCGTGTGGAACCGTGACGAGCCCACCACCGTGCGGGACATCTTCGACGAACTCGCCGCCGAACGGGAGATCGCCTACACGACCGTCATGTCGACAATGGACAATCTGCACCGTAAGGGGTGGCTGGACCGGGAGCGCGCCGGCAAGGCCTACCAATACTGGCCGGTGCTGACCCGCGAGGAATACAGTGCGCACCTGATGCGCGAGGCCCTGACCGGCGGCGGCCGGTCCGATCTGATCCTCGCCCATTTCGTCGATCAGATGGACGAGGAACAGTCGGCCGGTCTGCGTGCCGCACTGCGCAGGCTCACCGGACGCCGCGGCCGGCCCGGCGGCGCCTGATCGGCTACCAGTCGAGCTCGGCACAGCCGGACCGGTCGGTCGGTTCGACCTGGAGGGTCGCATGCGCGAGCCCGTGCCCGTCCCGGAGCCGCCGGCGCGCCTCGGCCAGCACGCCCGGCATCGCCTGTTCCGCCGGCACCACGAGATGCGCCGTCGCCACGTTCATTCCGGAGGTGAGCGTCCACAGGTGCAGGTCGTGTACCTCGGCGACGCCCGGGATATCCGCCAGATCGGCTTCGACCGCCACCGGATCCATCCCCTCCGGAACATGCTGGGCGAGGACCGTCAGCACCTGACGGCCGAGCAACATCGCCCGGACGACGACGAAAGCACCGATCGCCAATGCCACCACCGTGTCCCAGACCGGAGCGCCCGTGACGATCACCAGCCAACCGGCGACGATCACACCCACGGACCCGGCGGTGTCGGCCACCACCTCGAGGTAGGCGCCCTTGACGTTCAGGCTCTCCGACGCCCCGGAACGCAACAGCAGCAAGGCCACGATGTTGACCAGCAGACCGAGCGCACCCACAACGAGCATCGGACCGGTCTGCACGTCCGGTGTCGCACCGATCCGGCCGATCGCTCCGACGACGATGTATCCGGACACTCCGAACATCACCAGCACGGCGAATCCGGAGGCGAAGACCTCCGCGCGATACGAACCGTAGGTGCGGCGGCCGGTGGTGTCCGGACGGGTCGCGATCCTGGTCGCCGCCAGTGCGGCCGCCAGGGTCACCACATCGGCCGCCATATGCCCGGCATCCGAGATCAGCGCGAGCGATCCGGACAGCAGGCCGAAGATCAACTCGACGACGAAGAACCCGGCAATCAGCACGAAGGCGACTGCCAGGCGCCATCGATGCCTGCCGCCCGCATGTCCCGCCACCGCACCGCCATGGTCATGCCCCACCGGAGCTCACCTCCCGACCGCTGTTACATATATAATTGCGCATATCTACATATTAACGTAGTGCTCGAGCGTGGTGAAGCGGCACGCCGAGCACCGGCGACAAACTCCCGGCAGTGCAGGCACCCCGCGAGCCCGATCGTGCAACAGAACACCAGATTCGATGTAACATCGCAGACGTCGCATACCCACCGGGAAGGATCGCCGATGGCGAATCCATCGATCGCCGTCATCGGCGCCGGATTCGGTGGGATCGCCGCCGTCATCGCACTGGAACGGCGCGGATTCCACGACATCTCGGTCTTCGAGAAGGCCGACCGGGTCGGCGGAGTCTGGCGTGCGAACACCTACCCGGGCGCCGCATGCGATATCCCCTCCCCCTTCTACAGCTATTCCTTCGCCCCCAATCCGCGCTGGCCCCGCCGGTTCGCCCGGCAGCCCGCGATTCTCGACTATCTGCGTGGCGTCGCCGACACCTACGGTGTGCAACGGCACATCCGTTTCGGCACCGAGGTCGTCGGCCTGCGGTTCGACCGGCCCAGCGGGTCCTGGACGGTCGAGTTCCGGGACGGCACCCGCCGGAGTTTCGACATCGTGGTGTCGGCGGTCGGGCAGCTCTCCCGGCCGGTTGTCCCGGATCTGCCCGGCCGAAGCAAGTTCACCGGCACCGCATTCCACTCGGCCGAATGGGACCACGACTGCGATCTCGCCGGAAAGCGCGTCGCCGTGATCGGCACCGGCGCGAGCGCCGTCCAGTTCGTCCCGGAGATCCGGCGGCAGGCCGCGCACGTCACCGTGTTCCAGCGCAGTGCCCCGTATCTGCTCCCCCGCCCGGATCGGGAATTCACCCGCCGGCATCACGCCGCCTTCACCCGGTTCCCGATCACCGAACTGGCCGAGCGTGCGCTGTGGTACCTCATGGTGGAAGGCCTGTCCGTGGCATGGGTCTATGCACCGCCACTGGCCCGGCTGGTACGCGCTATCTCGTATATCCACATGCGCCGGCAGACCCGGAAGACACCCGGTCTGTTCGACAAGGTGCGACCCGACCACCCGATCGGATGTAAACGGGTCCTCTTCTCCGACGACTATCTACCCGCCCTCACCGAGCCGAACGTCGAGGTGGTCACCGCCCCGATCGATCGGATCACGCCGACCGGCATCGCCACCCGCGACAGCGGGCACCACCGCGCGGATGTGATCATCTGGGCCACCGGATTCGCCACCACCGAGTTCCTCGCACCGATGTCGATCCACGGCACCGACGGCACCGATCTGCGTGCGGAATGGCAGGCCGGCGCGCACGCCTACTACGGCATGACCGTTCCCGGCTTCCCGAACCTGGTCATCATGTACGGGCCGAACACCAATACCGGTGGCGGTTCGATCATCTATTTCCTGGAGGCGCAGGCCGCTTATCTGGCCGACTACGTGGCCCAGGTCGGCCGCATCGGCCGCCCGCTGGACATCAAGCGCTCGGTGGAACACGCCTACGACGAGCAGCTACAGCGCCGGCTCGCCCGCAGCGTCTGGAGCCGATGCTCGTCCTGGTACCGCACGGCTTCCGGCCGAGTAGTGGCGAATTGGCCACTGCTGGGCTTCCAGTACCGCAAACGCGCGGTATTCCGCGCCGCGGACTACGAGGTGCTGCCGCCCCGACCGGTGGCCGTGAACCTCAGTGCCCCGGAAGCGGTTTCGGGAACGGCGGGCTGTTTCGGAACTACCGGCGGCACCATCCGATAGCGGGCTCCCAGCGGCGGCCGGGGGTCCCGGTCACCCCGATTCGGCCAGAACGCCATCGCGCGCTCGGCCTGTGCGGTGATGGTCAGTGAGGGATTCACCCCGAGATTGGCGGTGATGGCACTGCCGTCGGCGATGTGCAGCCCCGGATATCCGTAGACCCGCTGCCACGGGTCGATCACCCCGGTGGCGGGCGAATCACCGATGGTGCAGCCGCCGATGTAGTGCGCCGTCGCCGGTATGTCGAGGATATCGGTGATGACATTGTGGGTATCGCCGTCGATCCGGTCCGCGTACTCCCGTGCGATCCGGTGCGCCAACGGAATCCAGCTGGGATTCGGTTCCCCCGACCCCTGCCTGGTGACCAGCCTGCGGCCGGACAGGTAGGAGGTCAGCGAGTTGTCCAGGGACTGCATCACCAGCAGGATCACCGAACGTTCCGAGGCTCGATAGGAGTTCTGCGAGCGCAGGAATGCGACCGGGTGCCGCAGCGCGGACAGCACGAGACGCAGCGCCCGGAACGCCCCGCCGTCGACCATCGGCACCGTCTGCACGGTCAGGGCATTCTGCCCTTTACCGTACGAGCACACCTCCACGTGTGTCTGCGGCTCCGGATGGATCGACGACGTGATCGCGACCCCCTGTGCGAAGTCGTACCGGTCGCGGCCGGACACGGCGATGATCGCCTCCGAGTTGCTCCGGGTGAGTTCACCGAGTCGCGGGGAGAGCTGCGGGAGCACACCGTCGCGGCGCAGCCGATGCAGCAACCGCTGCGTCCCCAAGGCGGCACCGGCGAAGACGACCTGTTCGGCCGCGAAGGTGCGCCGACCTTTCCGGAGCGTGCGGTCGGCACGCACGGTGTCGACCAGATATCCGCCGCCCGCGGCCGGTCGCACGGCAGTGGCCAGGGTCAGCGGATGTACCTCGGCGCCGTTGCGTTCGGCGAGGTAGAGGTAGTTCAGCGTGGTCGTGTTCTTCGCATTGTGTTTGCACCCGGTGAAGCATTCCGAACAGTGGATACACCCGGACCGCCGCGGGCCCGCGCCGCCGAAATAGGGATCGTCGACCTCGGCGCCCTCACGCCCCTCGTTGAAGAACACGCCCACATCGGTGCGGTGAAAGGTATCGGCCACGCCACGGTCGCGGGCGATCTGCAGCAGCACCTCGTCCTTGGGCCCGATCCTCGGGTTGGTTTCCACGCCCAGCATCCGCTTGGCCTGGTCGTAGAACGGCGCCAGCTCGGTGCGCCAGTCGGTGATACCTGCCCAGGCGCGGTCGGTGTAGAACTCGGGCAGCGGTTCGTAGAGGGTGTTGCCGTAGATCAGCGAACCGCCGCCCACACCGACACCGCTGAAGACGAGACACTTCCCGAGGGCGCTGATCCGTTGCGGGCCGGTCATTCCCAGCCGCGGCGCCCAGATCGACTTGCGGATATTCCAGTTCGTCTTCGGATAGTCCGCGGCGTCCCAGCGCCGACCGGCTTCGATCACCCCGACCCGGTAGCCCTTCTCGGTCAGCCGCAGCGCGGCGACGCTGCCGCCGAATCCGGAGCCGATGACGATCACGTCGTAGTCGCCACTGTTTTCGGTTGCCATCAGACACCACCCGAGACGTTGCAACAATGCCGATGCATCGTCGCACTACCGAAGGTCGCTGACAAGCCCAGTACCGTGAGCAGGTGCCCGCAGTGCAGACAGAGCCCGCGCCGACGCCCACCGAGGCCGATGCCCCGATCCTGGACATCGCCCTCGAACTGTTCGCCGAAGTGGGCATCAAACGAACCTCACCGGACGACATCGCCCGGCGCGCCGGGATCAATCGAGCCACCCTCTACCGCCGGATCGGCGCCAAACCGGATATCGTGCGTGCCGCGATCCTGCGCGAGGTCGGCCTGGAGCGCGACCGGATCACCGACCAGGTCGATCGAGTGGCCGACCCGGCCGAGCGGATCGCCTACGGCTTCGCCTGGACGGTGCTCGCGCTGCGCACCAATCGGATCCTCGTCAAGTCACTGGTCGTCGACCCGCGGGAGATCGTCGAATCCCTGACCCTGGACGCCGGCCGGATCCTGGACAGGGCGACCGAGTTCACGAAGGATTGGCTCCGCAAGGCCGCTCCGGACCTCCGGGACGCCGACGAGATCGCCGGCTTGATCGTCCGACTGATGCACTCCCTGGTGCTCACCCCGGACGCTCCGCCACGCCTCGCGGACACCGCGGAGTTGCACAGCTACGCCACCCGATGGATCTGCCCTCTGGTACTGCCGCGCTTCGTCGCGCACGAGAATCCGTGACGTGTGCCATACTGCCGTGAATTGGTCACCCGACCAAATCAGTGTGCGCGCAGAGGAGCCACGATGAACCTGCCCCGGCGAACCGTTCTGACCGGTGCGGTACTGTCCGCCGCGGCAACGAGTTTCACCGGAACGGCCGCCCGGGCCGATGCGGCATCGGAGCCGGACTATCTGGTCGGCTGCGGTCTCGCGGATATGACCGGTTCGGTCGCCGGTCAGGCGATGATGGGCTACTCCGATGCCGAACAGATCGCCGAGGGCCTGCTGCAGCGCTGCTGGGCACGGGCCTACATCGTGGCCGACCGGGTCAGCGGGGCGCGAGTAGTGTTCGTGACCGCCGACGTCGCCTGCCTGTTCCAGTCGGTCCACCTGGGGGTGGTCGCCGAACTCGGCCGCCGGTTCGGCGACCTCTACACCGAGACCAACGTCAACCTCAATGCCACGCACACGCATGCTTCGTGCGGCGGCACCGCCTGGGACTACGCCTATACCCTGGCGGCCCGGGGTTTCAAGGCACGCTCGTACCGTGCCGAGGTGGACGGCATCGTCGACGCCGTTGTGCGCGCACACGAGTCGCTCGCACCCGGCACGATCACCCTCGGCCGCGGTGAACTGTTCGATGCGAGTGCCAACCGGTCGCGCAGCGCCTTCGACCGCAACCCGGCCGAGGAACGCGAACGGTTCCCGGACGGGATCGATCCCGCGATCACCGTGCTGCGGTTCACCCGCGCCGGCCGGGACATCGGCGCGATCACCTGGTTCGCCACGCACGGCACCTCGCTCACCGACCGCAACCGCCTGATCGCCGGCGACAACAAGGGTTATGCGAGCTATCGCTGGGAGCACGACGAACACGGAGTTCGCCATGCCGCGGGTGCGGCAGCCTTCGTCGCCGCGTTCCCGCAGACCAACGCCGGCGATCTCACACCGAACCTGAACCTCGCCTTCATGCATCCGTCCGGCCCCACCGAGGACAACCGGCTCAACTGCGCAATCATCGGCGAACGCCAATATCGTGCGGGCCGCACCGCATTCGCGGCCACTCGGCCGATGCACCGGTCCGGTGTCGCCGCCGTCACCCACTACATCGATCTGGCCGCGATCGAGATCGACGGCGCCTACACCCCCGACGGGCGGCCCGCCCGGACCGGCCCGGCCATGATGGGGGCCGCCGCCGCGGCCACCAGCACCGAGGACAACTGGCGCTCCCAGTTGGGTTTCCTGCGCGAGGGCACCGCCGATCCGCTGGTGGCCGCCCTGGGCGGCGTGCACGCACCGATTCCGCAGTGGATCCGGGATGTGCAGGCACCCAAGCTGATCGTCGCCCCGCTCGGCCTGCTCCCGGCGGGCCCGTGGATCCCGCAGATCGTCCCGATCCAGCTGCTGCGCATCGGTGACCTGGTCCTGGCCGCGGCACCCGCGGAATTCACTGTGGTGGCCGGACTGCGCGTGCGGCGCACCGTCGCCCGCGCACTCGGCACCACAGTGGAGAACGTGCTCCTGCAGGGCTACGCCAACGGCTACACGCAGTACGTGACCACCCCCGAAGAGTATGCGGCGCAGCAGTACGAGGGCGGGGCGACCCAGTTCGGGCGCTGGACGCTGCCGGCGTATCTCCAGGAGTTCGACCGCCTCGCCCGCGCGCTGGCCGCGGGGGCCACGGTCGACCGCGGGCCCGCCCCGCTGGACAAGTCCGGTTTCCAGCCGGATCTGACACCGCCCGTCCCGGCCGACACACCGCACCCGGGAACGGCCTTCGGCGACGTCCTCACCCAGCCCGCCCCCGCCTGCCGTCCCGGCGACATCGTCGTCGCCGATCTCGTCGGCGCCCACCCGGACAACCACCTCCGGCACGGCGGCACCTACCTGGAAGTGCAGCGCCGCGACGGCGACCGGTGGCACACCGTCTTCGACGACAACGACTGGTGCACCGAATTCCGCTGGACCCGAATCGGTTCCGCCGCCTCCACGGTCACCCTGCGGTGGACCGTGCCCGCCGGCAGCACCGGCACCTTCCGGCTGGTCTACTCCGGCGACGGCAGAGATCCGGCCGGGCGGCTCTTCCCGATCACCGGCACCACGGCCGAGTTCATCGTTTCCTGACCCGCACCGGGGAGTAGCCGGCCCGAACTCGGCAACCCGGCGGCCCGGGTACCGCACCACGCCCTGACACACCCGGCATCCGGGCCGTGACGAAGAGGCCCCGGCGCGGCGTTCGGCCCGGCACCACCGGCGGAGCCCCCGGTACCCGAACACCTGTCGCCGCCCGAAACCTGTACCCGCCACCGGCCGATCTGTTCCGCGGCGCCGGCCAGCGGGGCCAGACACATCGCCACGTTCGGCGATCACCACCCGCCGACCTCGCCCATGCCGCTATATGTTTAGGCCTATTCTTACAATTGCCGGACGCCGACGCCCTTTGTTCAGAATACGGCGGCCGGGTGAATATATTCCAGCAGACACCCGCATTGGCCTGTAGGTTTGTTGACCTATCCGGAGGTGGAGCACAGCCGCATCCAACCTTGAAAAAATCCGGAACACCCTCAAAGGATTGTGCTATGTTACTACCCATTCTTCTCTGTAACACGATTACGCGAGGCAGATCCGACTCGACGAGGAGTGGTCACCATGGATCGACTCAACAGACGCAACGCATTGAAGGTCGGTGGGGCGGTGGGAGCCGTCGGCGCGCTGGCCGTGACGACCCCCGCCCGGGCGCAGCCCTGGACCTGGTCGCCGGAGGGCTCCGTCGCCGGATCCGGATCCGGGGCCGACCCGAGAACCGTGTGGGACCCCGAAGCGGACCCGGTGGTCGCCGACCTGCTCGACAACGGCGACGTCCCCCGCGTCAACGAACTGCTGCGGACCTGGACCGGCAACGGCCAGCCGCTGCCCGCCGGGCTGCCGCCGGACCTGCGCGACTTCATGGAGTATGCCCGCCGGCTCCCGCAATGGACCGACCGCGGCAAGCTGGACACCGCGATCCAGTTCAATAAGAAACGCGGCCTGTACCTCGGCGTACTGTACGGCTTCGCCAGCGGCATGATGAGCACCGTCATTCCCAAAGAGGCCCGGGCGGTCTACTACTCCAAGGGCGGCCACGACCTCGAGGACCGCATCTCCAAGACCGCCAAGCTCGGCTACGACATCGGCAGCAACAACGCCTACGCCCCCGACGGGGAAATGGTCGTCACCTGCGTCAAGACCCGTCTGGTGCACGCCGCGGTGCGGCACCTGTTGCCGCAGTCGCCACACTGGGTGCATTCGGCCGAAGAGGACATCCCGATCAGCCAGAACGACATCATGGTCACCTGGCACAGCCTGCCGACCACGGTGATGAAACACCTGAAATCCTGGAACGTGCCGATCCCGCCGCACGAACAGGAGGCGTTCCTGCATTCGTGGCAGGTGGCCGCGCATCTGCTCGGAGTGCGCCACGAGTACATCCCGAAGTCGTGGCCCGAGGCGAACTCCCAAGCAGCGCAGGTCCTCGACCCGATCATCGCGGCCACCCCCGAGGGCGCGAAACTGGCCCACCGGCTCCTGGGACTGGGCGCGAATATCGACTTCTCGATCCTCACCAGACCGGTACTCGGGTCGTTCACCCGCTTCCTGCTCGGCGACCGGATCGCCGATGAACTGGCCATCCCACGCGAACCCGTCTGGGATCCTCTGCTCCAGTTCAGCTGGGGCCCGTTCATTGCCGTACGGGAGGGTCTGCTCACCGCCGTCCCGCCGACGGCCGAGGTCTACTGGCTGTTCGACGAGTTCCTCCGCAAGGCGGCGCTCACCTACCTCGCCGAGCTCCGGATGCCGATCAGCATCGAGTTGCCGACGATGAACCGTGATATGAGCAAGCCGCCGCGCTGAACCGGCCCTGAGTCCGTGCCGCACTCGGCGGTCCGGAACCATACACCGGCGCTCTCCTACAGCAGATACATCGTGGCCGCGGCATCGGCCGGCGACGCTTCGAACTGGTCGCCGGGCATCTCACCAAGGCCTTGCAGACCGCCGCCGTCCCGGCAGATCTGGTGGCCCGGATCCTGGCCGTCGTCGCCCCACCGGCCGACGACACCGTGTCGACGCCCCGACCGCACCGATTCATCGACCCTCGAGCAAAGGAACCCGACGATGCGTAACCCTGTCCCGCTCGCCGCCACCATGGCAGCAGCGGC
This sequence comes from Nocardia sp. KT25-26, assembly GCF_056627695.1. Lineage (NCBI taxonomy): Bacteria > Bacillati > Actinomycetota > Actinomycetes > Mycobacteriales > Nocardiaceae > Nocardia > Nocardia sp. KT25-26. Next base: position 3,945,044 of record NZ_CM152813.1, read on the forward strand.
AACCCTGCTCGGCACCGCGGCCGCCACCGCCGCTCCACCAGCGGAGCCGGCGCCGGCGGTGATCGCCGAGTCCGGCACCGGCTCGGCCGCCGCCGATTCCGGATCGGCCGCGATCCAGTCGGTGCCGATACTGGTCCAGCGCGGCGACCTCATCGGCATCATCGTGCTGCTCGGCATCACACCGATCCACATGTTCACCGGCGGCGTCTGCGATCTCGCCACCTTCTCGGCCCTACCGAATCCGTGTGCCCCGCAGGTCTATTGACACCCATCGGCAACGAAGTACGCACGCGGGCGCGGCCGGGCCGCTGCCCGGGCCCGCCGCACCGCCGATGCACAGTTCCGGCGCCGGGTGGGACCGGGTGCGGCGGCCCGCACGTCAGCTCAGCCGGACCGGGAAGTTCGCCAGGTCGTTCTGGGTCAGAACCGGCAGGTTGCGGATCTCACCGTCCGGCACCGCGAGCTGCAGCTCCGGGAACCGGTCGAACAGCGCCGGCAGGGCGATGGCGGCCTCCAGCCGGGACAACGCCGCACCCGGGCAGATGTGCGGGCCGTGCCCGAATGCGAGATGCCGGCTCGCGGTGGGCCGGGTGATGTCGAACTCGTCGGATCCGTCGCCGTGTACGGCGGTGTCCCGGCCGATCGCACGGTAGGACATCACCACTCCCTCACCGCGGGTGATCACGGTGTCGGCCACCTCGATGTCCTCGGTCGCGAAGCGCATCAGCAGGTGGGTGACCGGACTGTCCCAGCGCAGTGTCTCCTCGACGGCATCGGCCCAGTCGGCTGTCCCGTCCCGGAGCAGGGCCAGCTGATCCGGGTGCCGCAGCAGCGCCCGCACGGTGTTCAGGATCAACCCGATGGTGGTTTCGTGGCCGGCGGCCACCAATGCCTTCAGATTGCCGACGACCTCCTCCTCGGTGAGCGGGGCGCCGCCCTCGTCGGCCTGGATGAAGGCCGTGGTGAGATCGTCGGTGGGGGTGGCGGTCTTGGCGCGGACGAGGCCGGTGAAGTACTCGTCCATCGCCTCGATCACCCGCAGCCGCTCGTCCTGCGGGGTGAGTACCGAGAAGAACGCCTTGTACCAGTCCAGCAACATCGGATGGTCGGCGCGGTCGACCCCCATCAGTTCACCGATCACCCGCATCGGCAGCGGGTAGGCGAACACCGATTTCAGGTCGACCGGGTCGCCGGCCCGGCCCGCCTCGGCCAGGTCGTCGAGCAGTTCGGCGGTGAGCCGCTCGATCACCGGACGCAATTCGGCCAGGCGCCGGGGTGCCAGTGCCTGGGTGGTCTTGATCCGCAACCGGCGGTGTTCGGCGCCGTCGACGGTGAACATGGACCGGCCGGCATCGATCATGCCGATCAGCGGCCATTCCCGGGTCACCGTGCCCGATTCCCAGAGGCTCCAGGCGTTGATGTCCTTCACCAGGCGGGTATCGGTGAGCAGCCGGCGGGCCACGGTGTGCTCGGTGATCGTCCAGGCGGGCACCCCGAGCAGGTCGATGCGGACCATCGGTCCCGCGGCCCGGAGCCGGTCGGTCTCTGCGGTGAGGTCGGCGACCATGGGGTCGATGGCGAACGGGCATTGCTGACTCACGAGATACCTCCGAGGGGTGCTACCGGTGTGAAACTGACGGGCAAGTCGGTGAGTCCCCGCAGGAACGGCGACGGCCGGCGCACCATCCGGTCCGCCGGTACCGCCGGCTCCAGATCGGGCAGCCGGTCCAGCAGCACTTCGATACCGGTCCGGGCCACGACCTCGGCGATCTGCTGCGCCGCGAACGGGCAGCGGTACTCGCCGTGACTGAACGCGAAGTGGGCGTGGTTACCGGTCGGCACGGATGGCACGGGACCGGTGATCGACTGCCGCACATGCGGATCGGCATTGGCGGCGGCCAGTCCGAGCAGCAGCATGTCGCCTGCCCGGATGGCGCGATCGGCCAGCCGGGTGTCCTGCGCTGCCCACCGTCCGGCCAGGATCTGGGTGGGCGTGTCCTCCCACAGCACCTCGTTCATCGCCTGACCGACGCTGCGCCGGCCGCCGCCCAGCGCCACGGCGAACCGTTCGTCGGTCAGCATCAGCCGCATCGAGTTGCCCAGCCAATCCGCCGTCGGCAGATGCCCGGCGGCGACGATCGCCATCAGATCGAGGATGTACTCCTCGTCGGTGAACGGTTCGGGATGGGTGAGCAGCCCGGAGACCAGATCGGCGCCCGGCCGGGCCTTCTTGTGGGCCAGCAACCGACCCATCAGCTCGCCGAACCGGGCGTGCCCGGCCTGGGCTTCGGCCCCGCCGTCGGCCAGCTGCTTCATGGTCGCCGCCAGTTCCGGACCGTCGGCGTCCGGGAATCCGAGCATCCAGGCCAGCGCCAGAACCGGCAGCGGCTCGGCGAACTCGGCGATCAGGTCGGCCCGGCCGCGACCGCAGAACGCGTCGATCAGCCGATCGGCGAGTTGCTCGACGACATACCGCAGTTCGAACTCGTCGACGGCTTCCAGTGCCGGCTCCACCATGCTCAGATGCCGCCGGTGCTCGGCGCCGGCGGTGAAATAGATCGACGGCATCGGCCGGCCCACCATCGGCAGCAGCGGCCAGTCGTCCGGCACCGCACCCCACTGATTCCACAGCGCCACATCACGCGGAAACCGTTCCGGGTCACTGGTCACCTGATGCAGTTCCCGGTACCCGATCACCAGCCACGCCGGGAACCCGCCCGGCAGTTCCACCGGTACCACCGGCCCGTGCTCCCGGCGCATGCGGTGGTAGAGCCGGTGCGGGTCGTCACCGAATTCCGGTCCGCTCAGCGGGACCGCCGACTGGACCGGGCACGTCGCAGGTGGTGGATTCGTCGTCATGACCTGGTCTCCGCATCCAACTCGGTCGCCGCATCCAGTGCCACGGAATACAGTAGTTCGACGAGCGCGATGAGCACCTGTTTGCTCGAGTCCCGGGATCGGGCGTCGCAGATCAGCAACGGCACCCCGGCGTCCAGGTCCAGTGCCGCACGCAGCTGCGCCGGATCGTGTCCGGTACCGAAGTCGTTGCAGGCCACCACGAACGGAGTTCCGCGCTGTTCGAGGCGGTCGATCGAATGCCACGATTCGGTGATCCGCCGGGGATCCACCAGGACCACCGCACCGAGCGCACCGCTGAACAGGCGATCCCACAGGAACCAGAATCGCGGCTGTCCGGGTGCGCCGAACAGATACAGGACGTGTTCGGCGTCCAGGGTGATCCGGCCGAAGTCGAAGGCCACGGTGGTGGTCGATTTCTCCGGGACCGCGCTCGGGTCGTCCACGCCGGTACCGGCATCGGTGAGGACCGCCTCGGTGTCGAGGGGGCGGATCTCGCTCACCGAACGCACCAGCGTCGTCTTGCCGACCCCGAACCCACCGATCACCACGATCTTCAATGCGTCGGTGGCGGTGCCGGCCAGCGGCCGATCGGCGCGCCGCGGTGAGACGTACTCAGAGTGTGCGGAGTCCAACGAGCACCTTCTCCAGCGTGGCGACATCGACGGCCCGACGATGGCCGTCGACGGGTTCGGATCGAGGATGGCGGACCGTGATCCGGCCGGTGTGCAGCAGATCGGCCAGCAGGATGGTGGCGATCCCGACCGGCAACCGCAGTTCAGCGGCGATCTCCACCACCGCGGTCGGGGCGCGGCACATGTCCAGGATCGCGCGATGCTCCGAGGACATGCCGGCGGCCGGTTCGCATTCGCTCACCACCAGGGTCACCAGGTCGAAGACATCCGTATCGGGCCGGGATCGGCCGCCGGTGACGGTGTAGAGCCGGTCGGGCGTCTCCGCCCGGAGCGGCCCGGTCACGGGGTGTTCCGGGGCGGTGCGGTGAGATGCTCGCCGAGCTGTTCGACCAGTTCGCGCATCATATGCCCGACCAGGCCCGCATCGGAGTCCTCGGCCGCAACCACCGCGATATGGGCGCCGAGCCCGGCTTCCACCACGAACAGGATGCCGCCGTAGAACTCGGTCATCGACTGCCGGACTCCGCCCCGTCCGTCACCGAACTCCGCGGAGGCGCCGTGCGCCAGGCTCTGGATCCCCGCCGCGATCGCGGCCAGCTGATCCGCGCTGTCGACACCGAGTTCCGGGGTGTGGCAGATCTTCAGCCCGTCGCCGGAGAGCAGCAGCGCGTGCCGGGCCCCCGGGGTCCGATCGAGTAGTTGTTCCAGCAACCAGCCGAGTTGCGCGGGTGCGGTACTCGTCATCGATCTTCCTCCGTCGCTGTGGGTGATGAAGCGGCGCCCTGGGGCGCCCGCCCGGAGAGGGCCTGCTGGAACGCCGCGAGCGACGTCGGCCGCGGCGCCGGTGGTGTCCGGTCCGGTGGCGCCTCGTTGCGCACCGGAGCGGCCGGGGGCAGCGTGCTTCCCCGGCGTCGCTTGGGAAGTGCGGCCGGTGTGGTCGCCGCGGCGTCGGATACCGGTTGCGGGGTCGGCCGGCCCGGCGCATCGGGCGACGGTGGCAGCGGCCGGGGCTCGGGCTCGGGTGTCGCCGTGATGAGCTCGCGCGGGATCACCACGATCACCGCGGTACCGCCGATGGCCGAGGGCCGGTAGGACACCGACAGGCCGTGTTTGCGGCCGAGCTGCCCGACCACCGCGAGTCCCAACCGGGTGCCACGCAGCAGGGCCAGCCCGGTGAGTTCGCGGCCGCGTTCGTCGCGACCGGCGACGGCGGCCTCCGCGCGACGCAGTGCCGTTTCGCCCATCACCAGGCCGCTGTCCTCGATCGTCACCACCACACCGGCCGGGACCTCCGCCGCGTACACATGCACTTCGGTGGTGGGTGGCGAGAAGTTGCAGGCGTTGTCGAGCAGTTCGGCCAGCGTGTGCATGACGCCTTCGGCGGCATGCCCCGCCACGTCGGCGGCCGCGATCGCCCGCAACCGGACGCGCTGGTATCCGCCGATCCGCCCCATCGCACCGCGCAGGATCGACTCCATCGCAATGGGTTTGGCCCACCTGCGACCGGATCGGGCGCCGCTGAGCACCGCAATGCTGTCGGCCAGCCGACCGGCCTGTGCCGTGCGGTGGTCCAGTTCCAGCAGATCGGCGAGCACGTCCGGGTTGCCGTGCCGGTTCTCCATCTCCCGCAGTTCGGCCAGCATCGCCGTGGTCATGGCCTGGATGCGGCCGGCCGCGCCGGCGAATGCCGCCCGGGCCGCCGCCTCCCGGCGTTCGACCACCGCCACCGCCCGCACCCGCTCGGCAACGGCCTGCTCCGCGGCATGGGTCCGCGAATCGGCGGCCGCCACCGCATGATCGGCGGCTACCCGGGTATCGTCGGCAGCCTTCGCGGACTGCTCGGCCTCGACCCGGAACAGCCGCGCGGTGAGCACACCGGCGACCACGGCCACCAAAGCCGTGACGATCGCAGTGCCTGCGGTCCGCGCCGCCGCGTTGATCGGTAGCAGTCCGGCCGACGCGACCAGCGCCGCCCCCGAGATACCGACCAGCACGACGGTGGCAACCGCCACCCCGATCGTGCGACGCCCACCCCGAACCGGATACCGGACCTGTGACAACTGCGCTCTTCCGCCGAAACTGCGGGTGGCCCGACCCCCTGGCGAACAACCAGACATCCCGTACGGCAACCCGATTCCGCGCACCAAGGTAGCCCGCTTCACCTTCGGCCGCCACTCGGCGAAACCGGACCGGTGGCGGCGCGCACCGCCACACGCCATCGGCGCTTCGAGCGATTCGAGCCGGACCGCCGTATATGCGGCCGTCCGCTGTCCGCAAATACCGCGAGGCTCGGAGTACCCCACCGAAAGGAGACACCGTGTCCACTTCTCCCGCAGTGCCGCCGGCACCCGCCGGTTCCGCTACCGTCGACCCGTTCGTCTGGACCGATGATGCGGCCGGTCTGATCGACTTCCTGGTCGAGGTATTCGGCGCGGTCGAGGTTCCGGAGGCGCGCACCGCCGATTCCGATGGCCTGGTCCTGCATTCCGAACTGCGGATCGGCGATTCGACGATCACGATCGCCGATCGCAAACCTGGCTGGCTCTACACGCCGGCGTTCATCCGGGTCTATGTCGAAGATCCGGACGCCACATCGGCCCGCGCCGCCGCAGCCGGAGCCCGGATCGTCACCGAGCCGACGGATTTCTGGGGCGATGTCCTCGCCCGATTCGCCGACCCCTTCGGGCATCTGTGGTGGGTCTACCGGCACCATCCGGAGGCGAGTTCCTGGGATACGGATACAGCGGGTTCCTCCGCCGCCACAACGGACGAGCAGTCCTGGGAACAGTTCGCGAATCCCGAGCTGGACAGCATCTACACCTCGCTGATGGAAGCGATGGCGGCACTAAGGGATCCACGACTGCCGTGATCACTGTCCGAGAGTCGCGCGAAGGGCGTGCCGGACGAGTTCGGCCGGCACGTTCTTCGCCGACTCGCGGTCATGGGCATCGCACAGCACGAGCGGACGTGCGCATCCAGATCAGGTGCCGTCCGTACCGCTTCGACGGTGCAGGGCTGTTCGCCGTGGAAGTCGTTGTCCCGCGGCAGCGACCCGATCTGCCCGGCGCAACCGTCAGCTCATCCGGTCGACCACGGCGCGGGTGGACTTCTCGATGTCCTCGGCCGAGAACGGCTCCGCCAGTGCCTCGAACCGGAGGTTCGCCAGTCCACGGCCGACGCGGACGGTCACCACATCCAGCGACACTCCCCGGCCGAGCGGCATCCCGCCCATCGAGAGCTGCATCGTGACGCGATAACCGACGGCTTCGTCCCCGAAGTCGGCCGGATCACGCCGTTCGACGACGAGATCGTCGAGGGTCACCTGCTTCGCCTGCTCACTCGCACCGAGCTGGTCCGCAACGGTCTCCTCCAGGCAGTCCACGTACCGTTGATCGGCCAGCATGTCCATATACCGTTCCGCAGCGGCGACGTCGGGTTTGAAGGCCACCGACGAGGTGATCCCGTCGGCTGCCGCATTGCTGAAACGGGGCGAACGCGCGTGCGGGACGGCCTCATTGGTGAGAAAGTCCTCGGCCACCCCGAGACATTCGGCGATCGCCCGCTGATCCCGCCGCACCTCGGCGGCGACGATCGGCTCCCAGCCCGGCGCAAAGTCGGATTTCACCAGCATCGCCGCGTCGGCCGCCCGCTGATCGGCCGCCCGCTGCGCCGCACTCCCCGGCTCCGGGGCCCCCGTACACCCGGCCACCAGCCCGGCCACCGTCAGGGACAACAGCACTGTCGGCCGCACCCGCATCTGATCCACCTCCCGCCGCCGATCGGCGGCAGCCGAGCGACGCTGTCGCGGCCGAAGCTACCCGGCACGGATCGCCGGCTCGCCGAACGACGACCGCGCTGGTCGGATCCACAACAACGGGTGGCCATGGATGGTGGGATGCCCCCGCGCAGTCAGTCGGCGAGTTCGTCGGCCGATTCGGAACCCGCCGCGCAGGTCCGCTGCAGGAAATCGGCGATCACCGCGAGCTCGGCGTCGGAGTAGCCCTCGCACAGGGCGTCCGTCCGGCTGTTCATCCCGGCCAGCGCGCGATACAGCTCCGGGGTGCGCTCCGGCAGGGCGCGTACCGTCACCGCCCGGCGATCCGCGGCGTCCGGGTCGCGTTCCCGGACGATCCAGCCCGCCCGCTGAAGGCGGTCGAGCACTCCGGTCAAGGTGGCGGGATGCAGGCCCGCACGGTGCGCCAGGGCGCTGGGGGTGAGCGGACCGTACCGATGGATCAGATCCAGGCAGGTCCAGTCGCCGTCCCGGACCTCGACGTGCGAATCACCGTCTTCGGCGCCAACGGCCCCACCGGCCGCCTGCTCACCGGACAGGCACTCGCTGCCGGACACCGGGTCGCCGCCGTCACCCGGAATCCCGATGCGTTCCCGCTGCGCCACACCCACCTGACCGTGCACGGCGCGGACGTACTGGATGCGGATGCCGTCGACACCGCGGTGGCCGGCAGCGAGGCCGTCCTGTCCGTCCTCGGCGTGCCGTTCAGCAAGGAACCGATCACCACGTACTCCCGTGGTGTCGCGAATATCGTCGCCGCGATGCAGGTCCACGGCGCACGACGGCTGGCGGTCGTCAGCTCCAGCGCGGTCGACCCACACCCCTACCCCGGCGCCGGATTCCTGTTCAACCGGGTGTTGCAGCCCTACGTCACCCGTGTCCTGGGCCGCACCCTGTACGACGATATGCGCGCCATGGAGGACCTGGTTCGCGCCACCGATCTGGACTGGACCATCGTGCGACCCAGCGGCCTCTACGACCTGCCCGCCGTCACCGACTACACGATCACCGAAGGCCGCACCGACGGCCGATTCACAGCACGATGCGACCTGGCCGCAAGCCTGCTGCACATCGCCGGCGACGACCGATGGCTGCACACCACCGCCGCCGTCGCCACCACCGTGGACAACCCGACCGTGCTGCAGTTGATCCGGAGGGAGGCATTCGCGAAGAGCTGACGCAGCGCGCACTCGCCGACACAGCCGGCGTGGCCCAATCGACAGTTGCGGAGATCGAGTCCGGCCGACGTCAACCATCGGTCGCAATGCTCGAGCGCCTCCTCGGGGCGGCAGGTTTTCGCCTGCATACCGAGCTGGAGAATCCGTCGCCTGATGGACCTGCGAACGGCCCGAGCGCCGCAGACCTTGCCCGGCTCGGCGAGGAGTGGCTGCAAGCGCACCCCGAAGTACCTTGCCGGCTGATAAAAGGGATGCGCAATCGCCTCGCGCACAACTACTGGACAGTCGACGACGACATCGTCTGGCAGGTTGTCCACGAGCATGCGCCCGCCCTGCACCGTATCCTGGCGACGGAGTTCGCCGATGCTCGCGCCGTGCTGGATTCGGAAGCGCCGGAGACCGGCTCTCCCTCGGATACCCAAAATGACCCGCTCGACCGCGCGGCAGCGGCAACGGGTGAACAGTGACCGCAACCGCAGTGGCGAGCGCGGCAGAACCAGCGAGGGTTGAAGCGGGCACCGTCGCCGCGTAGATCACCGGCGGGTGAGCCCCGCCTGCATACCGAGGGCGGCGGCCTGGCCGCGGGTGGATACGTCGAGTTTCTTCAGCAGCCCGGCGACGTGGAACTTGACGGTGCTTTCGGCGATGCCGAGAGCGGCAGCAATGTCCTTGTTGCGCAGTCCGTCGGCGATCAGAGCCAGTACCTCACTTTCACGTGGGTTCAGGCGCGCGAGCCCGGGCCGGTCGGGCGGGGCAGCGGGTGGGTCGAGGGGAAGCCGGATCGACACCCGGCTCCCCCACCCCGGAAGTACTTCGATCTCCAGCTCGGCGCGCAACGTCCGGGCCCGGCCGTCGAGGCTTTCCCGCAGTGCCGCGAAATCCAGTGTCCCCGCGGCACCGTCGCGGACGTCGACGACGAGTGCGCCGTCGGTACAGTTCCACGCGACCCGTACCCGGTCCAGGTCGGGCTGGGCCAGAAGCGCCAGCACCACGGTCTGGGTCATCGCGCGGGCGCCGTGCGCGACCTCGCCCGGCAGCGGTGGCCCGTCGGCCGGAGGCGCACCGAATTCCGCATCGACCTCCCGGTGGTTCAGGGTCGGCCCGATCTCGCGGCGCAGGCGTTCGAACGCGGCGATCGGTCGTTCTGCGGACAGTTCCTGGTCGGCGGCCTGACCGGAACGGAGTGCGATCAACGCATCCGAGGCCGCCGATGTCGCCAGGGTGCGTGCCCGCCGATCATCCAATCCGGACGAACGCAAGGTGCTGAGCAAGCCCGCGAGGACCGTCTCCTGGGCGGCGGTCAGTTCCGCGATCGTGCGGGCCCGCGCGGTCGACGCCGCCCGCGATTCGGCAAGATAGTCGGGGCTGGCCTGCGCCACCTGCTGCCGAATCGAGGTCGCCACCATGCCGAACCAGGCCGCCAGTTCGGCCGGACGGGGTAGGTCCTCCGAATCCCGGCTGGGAAACAGGGCCAGCAACGTGTCCGAGCGGTCCCGCACCGCCCAGACCCGGCGCCGCTGCCCGGCCACCACGGCCGCACCGGAAAAGCTGTCGCCCGGTTCGAGGGTTCGCTGGATCCGTTCGAGCTCGGCGATCGTGACCCGATCGACGATGTCACGATCACCGGCCACTTTGCGCGGGCGGCCGGTACATTCCCGGGTGAAGATCACCAACGCCCGATGCGGCCACCCGTCACTCAGGAACCGGGAGAATCGGGCCGCGATCTCCACGAGCGGCCCGTCGACCACGGCACGCAGGCCGGCCAACGCTGCCGGGCGTTCCGCTGCCGGGAGCTCTGCCGGGGTCCTCACCACATCGAGTGTAGGACGCCTCTCCGAGTGGATAGGTCGACCCCGCCTTCCGGCCGGGTTCGCGACCACCCGAGGGGTCATAACGTGGTGCGCACATGCGATCGATCGCATGGTTCACACTGTCCACACCCCTCGGAGGATCATCCCGTCATGCCGCAGCAGGTCCGCGGAGTCATCGCCCGTCAGCCGGGCGCTCCGGTCGAACTGACCGATATCGTCATCCCCGACCCCGGGCCGGGTGAGGTCGTCGTCGACATCGCCGCATGCGGCGTCTGCCACACCGACCTCACCTACCGGGAGGGCGGTGTCAACGACGAATTCCCGTTCCTGCTCGGACACGAAGCAGCCGGCACCGTCGAAAGCGTCGGCGACGGAGTCGACTCCGTCGCGGTCGGTGACTTCGTCGTCCTGAACTGGCGCGCCGTCTGCGGCAGCTGCCGCGCCTGCCGGCGAGGCCGACCGCAGTATTGTTTCGACACCTTCAACGCCACCCGGAAGATGACGTTGACCGACGGCACCGAACTGACCCCGGCGCTGGGAATCGGCGCCTTCGCCGACAAGACCCTCGTCCACGCCGGCCAGTGCACCAAGGTCGACCCCGCCGCCGATCCCGCCGTCGCCGGACTCATCGGCTGCGGTGTGATGGCCGGTCTGGGCGCCGCCGTGCATACCGGCAATGTCGGCCGCGGCGACTCGGTGGCCGTGATCGGCTGCGGCGGGGTCGGCGATGCCGCGATCGTCGGGGCCCGGCTGGCCGGCGCCGCCACCATCATCGCCGTGGACCGCGACCCCCGGAAGCTCGACTGGGCCACCGACCTCGGTGCCACCCACACTGTCGACGCCACCGCCACCGACACCGTCACCGCCGTCCAGGAGCTCACCGGTGGATACGGCGCCGATGTCGTGATCGACGCGGTGGGCCGCCCGGAAACCTGGGAGCAGGCATTCTATGCCCGCGACCTCGCCGGCACCGTCGTCCTCGTCGGCGTCCCCACCCCCGAGATGCGCTTGGACATGCCGATGATCGACTTCTTCTCCCGCGGCGGCGCACTCAAATCCTCTTGGTACGGCGACTGCCTCCCCGAACGCGACTTCCCCATGCTGATCGACCTGTACCGGCAAGGCCGGCTGCCGCTGGAGAAGTTCGTCACCGAACGGATCACCCTCGACGACGTGGAACAGGCGTTCCGCACCATGCATCGGGGCGACGTACTGCGGTCGGTGGTCGTGCTGTGAGCGGGGAGCTGAGAATCGACCGGGTCGTCACCTCCGGTGTCTTCGAACTCGACGGCGGCGCCTGGGAGGTCGACAACAACGTCTGGGTGGTCGGTGACGACGACGAGGTCGTCGTGATCGACGCGGCCCACGACGCCGAACCGGTCCTGGCAGCCATCGGCGGCCGTAACGTCAGGGCCGTCGTCTGCACCCACGGCCACAACGACCACGTCACCTTCGCGCCGCAACTCGGTGCGAACACCGACGCGCCCGTCCTGCTCCATCCGGGTGACGACCCGTTGTGGCAGCTCACCCATCCCGGCGTCGGGTACCAGCCGCTCACCGACGACCACCGCATCACCATCGCCGGCACCGAACTACAGGCAATCCACGCACCCGGCCACTCCCCGGGATCGGTGTGCCTGCACCTTCCGGAAGCCGACGCACTGTTCTCCGGCGACACCCTGTTCGCGGGCGGCCCGGGAGCCACCGGCCGGTCCTACTCCGACTTCCCCACCATCATCGGATCCATCCGCGACCGCCTGCTCACCCTCCCCGAACACACCCGCGTGCACACCGGCCACGGCGACCCCACCACCATCGGCACCGAGGCACCACACCTCGCCGAATGGATCGCCCGCGGATACTGACGCCACCCGGCGCCGACGAGCGTGACCGAGTGCGCGGCCGACCGTGCACTCGGTTACCGCACCGCAACGCCGCATCGGCCTCGGACCGGTCCGGGGCCCGGGGTCAACCGCGCAATCCGTCCAGTGACACCGCGCCCGCACCGAACACCGCAACCGCACCGGCCAGGGTGAACAGCATCAGGTCGTACTCCCAGCCCCCTCGGTCGGCCCAGTACGGGCTACGCCATTTGACGATGTGCAAGGTCGTCGTGGCAGCCATGAGCAGCATCGCTCCGACCGCCGCGGCCGGGGCCAGCAGGCCGATCGACAGGCCGAGCGCACCACACGCCTCGGCGACCGCGACGACGTAGGCCACCGGGAGTGGCACCCCGTTGTCGGAGGCGAATTTCTTCATATCCCGGAACTTGTTCCGCGAACTCACGAAGAACGCGACGCTCACCAGAATTCGGGCCAGCAAGAGGACCAGGTCCTGCGCGAGATCGACCATTTCCGCATGGTAGGTGCGCCACGGGTCCGACCACCCGACATCCGAAGTCCGGAAGGCACCGATGCCCGGATCCGGGCCTGTGGGCGGGACCTGTGATGCACCCCGGCGTGTCGCACCGGTCGGCACCCCATCCACGAGAGTGCCCGCCGGCAGATCGCCGGCTGCGCGTTTTCGGCTCTCCCGTCCGGGCACGGCACCGGCAGCCGGCGGACACCCGCGGACACACCGACGGCAGGTCCACCGGTTCCGAGTCCCGGCACGCAACACTGCTGGAGCGGTCCCGCAAAGCGCCACTGCGCGAACTCACCGGTGCTCCGTGTTCTCCCGCACTCTGTGTTCCCCCCCCGGAAAGGATGCTGTGATGGCGGACCCTGACGACAACCGATGCCCGGTACGTACCGGCGCCTTCACCCGCCCGGAAGCGGTGGGTGGTGTCCCCGACTGGTGGCCGGCACAGCTGAACCTGCGTATGCTCCAGCAGAATCCCCCGGCCATCGACCCGATGGACGAGGGGTTCGACTACGGTGCCGCCTTCGAGACCCTGGACCTGGACGAGGTGCGCGCCGACCTCGAAGCCGTGTTCACCGACTCGCAGGACTGGTGGCCCGCCGATTTCGGCCACTACGGGCCGTTCATCATCCGGATGGCCTGGCACGCCGCGGGCACCTACCGGATCGAGGACGGACGCGGCGGCGCCGGACACGGCATGCAACGGTTCACCCCTATCAACAGCTGGCCGGACAACGCCAACCTCGACAAGGCCCGCCGCCTGTTGTGGCCGGTGAAGCAGAAGTACGGCGAGAAACTGTCCTGGGCCGACCTGATGGAGTTCGCGGGTAACTGCGCACTGGAGTCCATGGGCTTCGAGACGATGGGCTTCGGTGGCGGCCGCATCGACTGGTGGCAGGGTGACGACACCTACTGGGGCCCGGAGCGGACCTGGATGGACAACGAACGCTTCTCCGACACCCGCGAACTCGAACAACCCCTGGCGGCGGCCCAGATGGGCTTGATCTACGTCAACCCGGAAGGCCCCGACGGCAACCCCGACCCACAGGCCTCCGCCGTCGACATCCGCGAGACATTCCGCCGGATGGCGATGAACGATATCGAGACCGCGGCGCTGATCGTCGGCGGGCACGCCTTCGGCAAGACCCACGGCGCCGGCCCCCAGGACAAGGTCGGCCCCGCCCCCGCCGCCGCTCCACTGGAGGAGCAGGACCTCGGCTGGAAGAACTCCTTCGGCACCGGCGTCGGCGCCGACGCCACCAGCAGCGGGATCGAAGTCACCTGGACGCAGACTCCCACGCAGTGGGACAACGCCTTCCTGGAGAACCTGTACGGGTTCGACTGGGAGGTGTACCGCGGCCCGGGCGGACTGTGGCAGTGGCGGCCGAAGGACGGCGCCGGTGACGGCACCACACCCGCGCCCGACGACCCGAACCGCAAACACCAGCCGAACATGCTGACCTCCGATATCGCCCTCAAGGTCGACCCGATCTACCAGGAGATCACCCGGCGCTGGCTGGACAACCCCGAAGAGCTGGCCGAGGAGTTCCGCAAGGCCTGGTTCAAACTGATCCACCGCGACCTGGGGCCGCTCACCCGCTACCGTGGCTCCCTCGTCCCGACCACACCGCAGCTGTTCCAGGACCCCATCGAACCGGTGGACCACCCGTTGATCGGCGCCGACGACATCGAACAGCTCAAGGGGGAACTCCTCGCCGCCGGCCCCACCCAGCGGGAGTTGATCTACACCGCATGGTCGGCCGCGTCGACCTTCCGCGGCAGCGATATGCGCGGCGGCGCGAACGGCGGCCGGATCCGGCTCGCCCCGCAACGCAACTGGCAGCGCAACCAGCCCGACCAGCTGGCGCGGGTCATCACCGCCATCGAGGGCGTCCAGCAACGGTTCAACGACAGCCGGACCGACAACGTCCGGGTCTCCTTCGCCGACCTGGTGGTACTCGGCGGCTGCGCCGCCATCGAACAGGCTGCCCGGGCCGCCGGACACGATCTCACGGTCCCGTTCACGCCGGGCCGCGGCGACGCCGTCCAGGAATGGACCGAGATCGAATCCTTCGATGCACTCGAAGGCGTCGCCGACGGCTTCCGCAACTACGTCGCCAAAGGCGCTCCGCTGGAACCGGAATACCTGCTCATCGACAAGGCGAACCTGCTGAACCTGACGGCGCCGGAGATGACCGTCCTGCTCGGCGGATTGCGCGTGCTCGACATGAACTACGAACAGTCCCAGCTCGGAGTGCTGACCGCCACCCCCGGCGCCCTGACCAACGACTTCTTCGTCAACCTGCTCGACATGCGCACCGAATGGAAACCCTCCCCCGCCGACGACGGCACCTATATCGGCGTCGACCGCAGCACCGGGGACCGCCGATGGGTCGCCGGACGCGTCGATCTCGCCTTCGGCTGGGACGCGCAACTCCGGGCGGTCTGCGAGGTCTACGCCGCCCGCGACGCCGCCCCGAAGTTCCTCCGCGATTTCGTGCGGACCTGGGACAGGGTCATGAACCTGGATCGATTCGACCTGCACTCCTGACCTGTCGCACGGAGGGCGTGGGTGCTGCGGCACCCGCGCCCCTCCATGCCTCGGGCCGGACGAACCGGTGCTACCCGGGCCGCGGGGTCCCCGGCCACAGCGGCACGGCGCAAGGGGAGGCTGCGGTGCGCTGGTGCGCGGCGACCGACGGCGTCACGCCACCATCATCCTCGATCTCATGCAGGATTCGGGTCTGCGCCGGTGGGCAGCGCAAGCCGACCTGCAGGGCAACGCCCGCGAAGTGTCGGCCGCCGAGCTGCTCAACGTCGCGTTGACACGGGCCAGACGGCACCTGTGCATCAGCGGCGATCGGGCCTTCGTCCGCCGCACACAAACCCCGGGGATGATGGCACTCGCGACGTTGCACGGGCGCCCAGAGTCCCAACTCAGCACAGCCGCATAGACTCTCGGGAATTCGCCGCACACTCGCCGAGCACTCTGCGCGGTTCGGACGGCCACCCGGGTGGGAGCATCCGATTCCACCGTGCATCGGGGTGTGCGGTCGTGCATCGCGGGCGATGCATGACCGCACGTTCTCGTGAAAGGTTGACCCGGCGCCTGTCGAGTCGGCAGAGCTCCGGGGCCAACCGCAGCCGCCTGGGCTGGCAAGGAGGCGCCGACGGACCGATTCAGGATATGCCGAGCCCCGATATGGTGCCGAGAGTGGGACTCGAACCCACACGTCCTTGCGGACAACGGTTTTTGAGACCGTCGCGTCTGCCAGTTCCGCCATCCCGGCGCACCGCGGACCACTATAACCGGTCACCCTGCCGGACCGCGAACCGGCTGCCCGCCGGGGTTGGGCGGGGCCGGCACCACCTCGGGCCGGACTCCGGCATCCGCCGGGGGCGGACATCCCGCCGGTCACACATTCAGTTGTCGAATCATCGTTCCGCGGTGGAAGTGACCGCGCGCACAATTTCGTGTGATAGCGTTCGGATTCGGCCGACGGAATGATTCACCGGATCGGATACCTTTGTGTACGGAATACGACGTACAGGTGAATAAATGACCGCATCGCCGCGGAATCCACATTTGCGGTCACCACAGCGCATTCGGCGCAACTAACGTATTCGCCATGCACGTCCTGTTCGTCTGCAATGCCAACGTCTGCCGATCGGTTATTGCCGAACGGATCACCCGGGCCTATGCAGCCGAACACCGCCTACCCGGGCTCACCGCCGAGAGCGCCGGCACCCGGGCACTCGTCGGGTTTCCCCCCGATCCCATGGCCGCGCAGACGATTCTCGGACTGGGTGGCGACCCGGAGGGGTTCCGGGCGCAGCGGCTGGCCCCGGAACATGTGGACCGGGCCGATCTGGTGCTGACGATGACCGAACACATCCGCGACGAGGTGAACGAACTGGTTTTGGGCGCAGCACCACGGACGTTCACGCTGGTCGAGGCGCACCGGATCGCGAAGGTCACCGGCGCCCGGACGGTGGCGGAACTGCACCGTTCGCGGCACGACCTGACCATGGTGGGCCGGGAGAACATCGCCGATCCGATCGGGTTGTCCCCCCGGGTGATCCTCGCAGTCGGCGACCGGATCGCGGAAGTGCTCTTTCCGCTGCTGGAGGCACTGGGCCCGCACGAAATCCGGCCCGCCGAACCGAAGCCGGGACGCCCGGGACTGGTCATCGGGCCGGGACATCGCCCGCCGGCGGCCGACTTTCTCGCCGCCCAGCACCGGCGCTGACCGGCCACCCACTACACTCCCCGGCGAAGCTGATCCACTTTCGCCCGTGCCGGTTCGACCGACGACAGGACTTCGAGATGCCGGAACGAATTTCGGATGTATCGCTGCATGTTTTCGTGACGCCGCGAATCCTCGACCGCATCGTCGAGAATGTTCGTTCGATCCTGGATCAATACATTGCCGAACGGGATGTTTTCGCTTGGCAATGTACGGTTCCGGCAGAATCGACGGGACCCATCCAGGAGAACCTCGAAAATTATTGGCGGGCAACGCATGACGATGCCGACCCGGAGGATAGGGCGACGTTCGAGATCGCCCTGAGCCTGGCGGGTGCCGCCGAGGAACTCACCGAATCCGATCTGACGGCCCTGGAGAGCAGGCTGCGCCGCGGACTGCGCAACGCCGCGGACGACACCTCGATCCCGCATGTGCTGCGGGCCAGCCGACGTGACGCACCGGACGTCGAGCACGATCTCGCCCGCCTCACGATGCTCTGAGCGTTCCGAATCCACCCGCCGGCGGGCCGGCCCTCCGGCACCCGGTCTGCCGAACGTCGGCTGCCGCGCCCCCGGGGCGCGGCAGCCGATCTCTCAGCCGCTCTTGCGGGCCGGGAAGTGCCGGATCAGCCCCTCCTGGACGGTGGTCGCCAGCAACTCCCCGTCCCGGGAGTAGAACCGGCCGGTCGCCAGGCCCCGGGACCCGGCGGCGACCGGCGACTCGGTCGCGTACAGGGTCCATTCGTCGAAGCGCAGCGGCCGGTGGAACCAGATCGAATGGTTCACCGTCGCAGCCACGATCCGGTCCAGGCCCCAGGACAGGCCGTGGGTGGTGATGATCGAATCCATGACGGTGGTGTCCGACGAATAGCCCAGGGCCGCGACGTGCAGCAGCGGGTCGTCGGGCAGCGGCCCGTCGGTCCGCATCCAGACCCGGTTGTGGTTCAGGCGTTCCCCGCTGCCTTTGAGAATCCAGGCCGGATCGTTCGCGTACCGCATATCCACCGGATGCGGCGCTTTGATGAACATCTCCAGTTCGTCCTCGAAACCGGCGAAGCTCTCCTCGATCCGCGGCAGGGACTCCGGGTCGGCGACGGCCGGGCCCTCGTGCGCGTGCTCCAGGCCCTTTCCCCAGTCCTGGAAGGCGGCCAGCATGACGAACAGTTCCTGGCCGTCCTGGCTCGCGGTGACCGTCCGGTTGGCCAGCGCGCGACCGTCTCGGTGCCGTTCCACTCGGTATTCGATCGGCTTCTTGACGTCGCCGCCGCGCACGAAGTGTGCGTTCACGGCATGCAGCGGCCGCCCGCCGGCGGTCCGGCCGGCGGCAATGATCCCCTGCGACACCAGCTGCCCGCCGAAGGTCCGGCTCCACACTTTTTCCGGATGCCGGCCGAGGTAGACGTCCTCGCCGATCTGCTCCAGATCGAGCAGATCCAGCAGCACCGCCAGATCCGGTGCGATCGGGCGCTCCCGCTCCGTGGTGCCGACGGGTCCGCCTACCGAGCTGCTCACGACTAGTGGTCCTCCTCACCGATACGGTGCACGTGGATCAGGTTGGTGGAACCGACGGTACCCGGTGGGGAGCCGGCCACGATCACCACCAGGTCACCCTTGCGGTACCGCTCCAGCGACAGTAGCGCCTGATCGACCTGCCGGATCATCGCATCGGTGGATTTCACAGTCGGCACGATGAACGTTTCGGTACCCCAGGTCAGCGCCAGCTGGCTGCGCACCTCGGGCAGCGGGGTGAAGGCCAGCAGCGGCAGCGGGGTGTGCAGCCGGGCGAGCCGGCGCACCGTATCGCCGGACTGGGTGAAGGCGACCAGCGCCTTGGCACCGAGGCGTTCCCCGATATCGCGGGCCGCGTAGGAGATGACGCCGCGCTTGGTGCGGGGCACATGGGTCAGCGGCGGTACCTGCGGGGATTCGGTCTCCACGGCGTGCACGATGCGGGCCATGGTGCGCACCGTCTCGATCGGATACCGGCCGACCGAGGTCTCCCCGGACAGCATCACCGCATCCGCACCGTCGAGCACCGCATTGGCGACGTCGGAGGCCTCGGCGCGGGTCGGCCGGGAGTTCTCGATCATCGATTCGAGCATCTGGGTGGCGACGATGACCGGCTTGGCGTTCTCCCGGGCCATCTGGATGGCCCGCTTCTGCACGATCGGGACCTGCTCGAGGGGCAGTTCCACGCCGAGGTCGCCGCGGGCGACCATGACGGCGTCGAAGGCCAGCACCACGGCCTCGAGATTGTCGATCGCTTCGGGCTTCTCCAGCTTCGCGATCACCGGCACCCGGCGGCCCACCCGGTCCATCACGTCGTGGACCAGCTCGACATCGGCCGGGGACCGGACGAACGACAGGGCGATGAAATCGACACCCAGTTTCAGGGCGAACTCGAGATCTTCGATGTCCTTGTCCGACAGCGCCGGCACCGAAACATCCATACCGGGCAGCGAGACGCCCTTGTTGTTGCTGACCGGGCCGCCCTCGGTGACCCGGCAGACGACGTCGTTGCCCTCGACGCGGTCGCAGACCAGACCGACCTTGCCGTCGTCGACCAGCAGCCGGTCGCCCGGTTTGGCGTCGGCGGCCAGCTGCTTGTAGGTGGTGGAGACGCGATCGT
Source organism: Nocardia sp. KT25-26 (assembly GCF_056627695.1). NCBI lineage: Bacteria > Bacillati > Actinomycetota > Actinomycetes > Mycobacteriales > Nocardiaceae > Nocardia > Nocardia sp. KT25-26. The sequence continues at coordinate 3,964,553 of NZ_CM152813.1, forward strand.
GGTCGCCTTCGATATCGTCGACGGTGATCCGCACCTGTTCGCCGGTGGCCCACATGGTCCGGCCTTCGGCGAACCGGCCCAACCGGATCTTCGGCCCCTGCAGATCGGCGAGGACCCCGACCGCGCGGCCGAGGTCGTCCGAGGCCTGGCGCACCTTCTTGTAGTTGTCGGCATGGTCGGAATGCTCACCGTGGCTGAAGTTCAGCCGCGCTACATCCATGCCGCTTTCGACGAGTTCCCGAATCCGCTCCTCGGTGGCGGTAGCCGGCCCGAGGGTGCACACAATCTTCGTCCGTCGCATCACACACCGAGCCTAGCCTGCCCGCCTCTCCGCGTCTTTCGGCCATACCAGTAGCCACGTGCGGATTCGGTCACAGGTCCCACCAGAGTGCCGCGGAAGTCCGGGCGTACCCGGCGAGTTACCCATGTACTCACGAAATCAGTCGTTCCGTGCCGTAGCCACTGGGCAGCTCGCCGGGTGTGCCGTGGTCGTCGACTCAGTCGCGCAGCGGGCGACCCTCGGCGTCGGGGACCTTGCCGGTCAGCATCATGATGCCGTCGATCAGCGCCCAGAAACCGCAGCCACCGCAGGTGACCAGCTGCAGGATGCCGATGGTGGTGTGCCCGGTGTAGAACCGGCCGACACCCAGCGTGCCGACGAACAGCTGCAGCAGGCCCGCGGTCAGCTTCTGCTTGTCCGACAGCGGAACGCCGTACTGGTCACGGCCGTAGGGTGCCTCCGGGTCGGGGTAGCCGGGCGCGCCGGCCGGGTACCCCGGCTGCGGCTGGGCGTAGGGATCCGCGGGGGTGCCGTACTGCGGCTGACCCGGCGCCGGCTGCCCGTACTGCGGCTGACCGTATTGCGGTTGCCCGGGCTGCGGCGGCATACCCGGCTGCTGGCCGTACTGCGGCCCCCCGGCCCCGGGCTGGTTGTGGTACGGGTCGGTCACTCATGTCCTCCATCATTAGTGCGGGCACCCTCGTTTCGGCCCCCGGTCAGGTTGGCGATCGGCCGAACACCGTTGTGCGCCCGTGACGATCGCGACCATTCTTACGGGAGAACATGCGTTGAGGCCAACCGAGATGACCGATTCGCCCGATTATTTCCCGGTCGGCTTCGCGGATTCCGACTCGGCGTCGCCCCGTTCCGCATCCACCGGTCCGGCCTCGGCGGCCGGCTCCGGCGCTGCCGCCGCTGCGGTGTCTTCGCCCGCGTCCGGGCCGGTCGTGGCGGTCGCCGACTCCGTTTCGTCGGAGGATTTCCGCAGTTCCGGCCCGGTGTCGGCCGCGGCCGCGGCTGCAGCGCGCAGCTTGCCGAACTGCCACGGCCAGGGCCGCGGTTCCTCGGCGGGCTGCAGTTGCCCCGGGGCCTCCCGGCCCTTCGTCGCCAGCAGGAAGTAGGCCATCGCGCCCAGGAACACCAGGGCCGAGGTGAACGAGTTGATCCGGATACCCAGCAACTGGGTCGCCTCGTCGTCGCGCATCAGTTCCACGAAGAACCGTCCGAAGCTGTAGCCGGCGACGTAGAGTGCGAACAACCGGCCGTGCCCGATCCGGAAGCGCCGGTCCACCAGCACCAGCAGCACGACGACGAGCAGGTTCCAGATGATCTCGTACAGGAAGGTCGGGTGTACGACGTCCTGAACCTGACCGGTGGAGACGCCGTTCATCATGTCCGGGGCCCCGGTCTCGGGATCGAACCGGTAGTACAGTTCCAGCCCCCAGGGCACGTCGGTGTGGCGCCCGTACAGTTCCTGGTTGAAATAGTTGCCGAGCCGGCCGATCGCCTGCGCCAGCAACACGGCGGGCGCGAGGGCGTCGCCGAGCGCCGGCAGCGGGATCCGGTTCACCCGGCAGCCGATCCAGGCGCCGACACCGCCGAGGAACACCGCACCCCAGATGCCGAGCCCGCCCTGCCAGATGTAGAGCGCCTCGATCGGATTCTTGCCCTCGCCGAAGTATTTCTGCCAGTCCGTGGCCACGTGGTAGAGCCGCCCGCCGATCAGGCCGAACGGCACCGCGAACATCGCCACATCGAGGACCGCGCCGGCCCGGCCGCCCCGGGCCTGCCAACGGCGTTCACCCCAGAACAGGGCGACGATGATGCCGACGATGATGCACAGTGCGTAGGCCCGCAAGGGGAACGGACCGACGTGCCAGACGCCCTGCGGCGGGCTGGGAATGTAGGCCAGAACTGGGTTGGTCACGGCCACCACCGTAGCGGACGGACCAGGCCCCGGCGCGGCCCGCACGACCGGGCCGGTCCGGTCAGACCTGCACCGCGCTCCGCACGCCTTCGGCGAGCTCTGCGGTCAGCTTCCGCACGGCCGGCAATCCGTCGGCGGCGGCGGTCACCAGCGCCGAACCGACGATGACACCGTCGGCGTAGCCGGCGATCTCGGCCGCCTGGGCACCGGACCGCACCCCGAGGCCGACCCCGATCGGGATATCGGAATGCGCGCGCACGCGGGCACACAAGGCCGGTGCCGCCGACGATACGGCGTCCCGGGCCCCGGTGACACCCATGGTGGAGGCCGCGTACACGAATCCCCGGGATGCTTCCAGGGTCTTGACCAGCCGTTCCTCGGTCGAGGACGGGGCCACCAGGAAGATCCGGTCCAGGTTGTGGGTGGCCGAGGCGACGAACCAGTCGTCGGCTTCCTCCGGAATCAGGTTCGGCGTGATCAGGCCCGCACCGCCGGCTGCCGCGAGATCGCGGGCGAAGGTGTCGACACCGTATTTCAGTACCGGGTTCCAGTAGGTCATCACGACGGCCTGGCCGCCGGCCTCGGTGACCGCCTCGACCACCGAGAACACGTCCCGGACCCGTACGCCGCCGCGCAGGGCCTGTTCGGCGGCGACCTGGATGGTCGGGCCGTCCATCACCGGGTCGGAGTAGGCCACGCCGACTTCCACGATGTCGCAACCCGATTCGACCATGGCGCGGCACGCCTCGATCGAACCGGCCAGATCCGGGTACCCCGCCGGCAGATAGCCGATGAGGGCGGCGCGGTTCTCGGCCCGGGCCGCCGCGAAGGTGTTGGCGAGGCGGGACTGCTGACTCACTGCTGCGGCTCCTCGCTCGCGTCGTCGAACAGACCGAACCAGCGGCCCGCGGTATCCATGTCCTTGTCGCCCCGGCCGGACAGGTTAACCAGCACGACGGCGCCCTCGCCGAGTTCGCGGCCCAGTTTCAGGGCGCCGGCCACGGCATGGGCCGATTCGATGGCCGGGATGATGCCCTCGCTGCGGCTGAGCAGCAGCAGCGCATCCATCGCCTCGGTGTCGGTGATCGGGCGGTATTCGGCGCGGCCGGTGTCTTTCAGATAGGCGTGTTCCGGCCCGACGCCCGGGTAGTCCAGGCCCGCGGAGATCGAATGCGATTCGACGGTCTGGCCGTCCTCGTCCTGCAGCAGGTAGGAGTAGGCGCCCTGGAACGCGCCCGGTGTGCCACCGGTGAAGGTAGCCGCATGGCGTCCGGTCTCGACGCCGTCGCCGGCGGCCTCGAAACCGACCAGCCGCACCGCCCGGTCGGCGAGGAACGCATGGAAGATGCCGATGGCATTGGAGCCGCCACCGACGCAGGCCGTCACCGCGTCCGGCAGCCGGCCGATGCGTTCGGTGATCTGCTCCCGGGCCTCCAGACCGACGACCCGCTGGAAATCACGCACCATCAGCGGGAACGGATGCGGACCGGCGGCGGTGCCGAAGCAGTAGTAGGTGTCGTCGGCATTGGTGACCCAATCCCGGAGCGCTTCGTTGATCGCGTCCTTGAGCGTCCGGGAGCCGGTGGTCACCGACACCACCTCGGCGCCCAGCAGCCGCATCCGGGCCACGTTCAGGGCCTGCCGGGCGGTGTCGACAGCACCCATGTAGATGATGCAGTCCAGGCCGAGCAGGGCGCAGGCGGTCGCGGTGGCGACACCGTGCTGCCCGGCGCCGGTCTCGGCGATCACCCGGGTCTTACCCATCCGCTGGGCCAGCAGCGCCTGACCGAGCACGTTGTTGATCTTGTGCGAGCCGGTGTGGTTGAGGTCCTCGCGCTTGAGGAAGATCCGCGCGCCACCGGCGTGCTCGGCGAGCCGGGTGCACTCGAAGATGGGGGACGGTCGGCCGGTGTAGTCGCGCTGCAGCCGGTCCAGCCGGTCCAGGAAGTCGCGGTCGGTGCGGCACTTCTCGTACTCGGCGGTGACCTCCTCGATCACCGCCATCAACGCCTCGGGCACATGCCGGCCGCCGTAGGCGCCGAAGTGGCCGCCGGCGTCGGGCTCGTAGTCGCTGTGCTGGGCGACCCCGGCGCTGGCGGGGGGAAGTGCGTGCGAGCGGGTCACCGGATGCTCCGGCGGGCCGGCTTCGGGCAGGACGGGTGGGTACCGGCGGTCACCAGCTCCGAGACCGCGGCTCGCGGATCACCGCTGGTCACCAGGCCCTCGCCGACGAGTACCGCATCGGCACCGGCGCCGGCGTAGGCCAGCAGGTCGGCGGTACCGCGAATACCGGATTCGGCGACCCGGATCACCTCGGTCGGCAGGCCGGGCGCGATCCGGGCGAAGACGTCCCGATCCACGTCCAGGGTCTTGAGGTCGCGGGCGTTCACGCCGATCACCGAGGCACCGGCTTCGAGGGCGCGGTCGGCTTCCTCCTCGGTGTGCACCTCCACCAGCGCGGTCATCCCGAGCGATTCGGTGCGGTCGATCAGCGAGGCCAGGACGTCCTGCTGCAGCGCCGCGACGATCAGCAGAATCACGTCGGCGCCGTGCGCCCGGGCCTCATGGATCTGGTAGGGGCCCACCACGAAGTCCTTGCGCAGGATCGGGATGTTCACCGCGGCGCGGACCGCGTCCAGATCGGCCAGCGACCCACCGAACCGGCGACCCTCGGTCAGTACGCTGATGATCCGCGCACCGCCGTCGGCATAGGACTTGGCCAGATCAGCCGGATCGGCGATATCGGCCAGCGCCCCCTTCGAGGGGCTGGCGCGCTTCACCTCGGCGATGACACCGATTCCGTCCTCGTGCAACGCAGCGGTCGCGTCGAGCGGGGCCGGGGCGGCGGCCGCCGCAGCCTTGATCGCCGGGAAGTCGAGGCGGGCCTCACGGGCGGCCACATCCGCCCGGACCCCGTCGAGAATCGAGTCGAGTACCGTCATCTGGCTCGAATCCTTTCTGGGGAGACGGACTTCTCACCTGAAGAATCCCCCCAGGCGCTGTCTCACCGATGCTGACAAAGAATAAATGGGCTCACCGCGCCGTCCGGAGGCGGGGTGCCGATCGTCACCTCAGTCCGGCCGGTCGCTCCGGCGACCGGCCGGGCCGTCACCGGCGTCGTCCGCGGCCGGCCCCGGGGCAGGCGGCCGGTCGTCGGCCCGGTCCTCGGTGGGATCGGTGCCGGCGTCGAGCGCATCCCACAGCACCCGCTCCGACAGCGGTTCGGCGCCGGTGCCGGCACCGGCGCGCTGCCGGCCGACCTCTTCGGTGGCCGCTGCCCGGCGGGTCACCGGATTCTCGTAGCGCCCGGACAGGGCTCGGGTACCCGCGGGCATCCGGGCCAGCAGCACCCCGGCGACCAGCGCCAGGGCGGCCGCCAGCACCGACAGCAGGGCCGGTGCGGGCATCGTCTGTACCTCGGTGACCACGGCCCGGCCCGGCAACTCCGCGAGCGAGCCGGCCCGTGCGGCGGGGTCACCGGCGTCCACCAGGATCGCGAACCCGGGCACGGCGGCGACCGCGGCCACCAGCGCCACCAGCCCACCGAGAATCCGGCGCAGGACCCCACGGGTGGCCAGGACCGCGGCGATCGACGCCAGCAGCACGAGGGCCAGCGGTGTGAGCGCGCCGAACCAGACCGACCCGTTCAGGTCGTCGGTCCGGGGCCGGGTGAGCCCGTCTTCGGAAGCGACGCTGACCCAGGTCATCCGGGAGGAGGCCCACAGGCCGGCCGCCGCGAGCGCGAGCAGCACCACCGCACCGACCGGGCGGCTGCGCCGGTCGTTCTCCGGCGCCGGTGTCGCCGGGCCGGAGGACGCTGTCGCGCCGGCTGCCACGTCGTCGGGATCTCCCGGCGCGGCGCCGGCCGGCTCCGTCCCGGTCACGAGGCACCCGCGGCGCCCGGGCCGCCGGTCTCGCCGTCCGCCCCGACGGCGCGCATCGTGCCGGCCGCGGCCACCGCCCGCAGCACCGCCATCGCCTTGTTCTTCGACTCGGTGTCCTCGTAGTCGGGGTCGGAATCGGCGACCACGCCGGCACCGGCCTGGACATAGGCGATGCCGTCCTTGAGTAGCGCGGTGCGGATCGCGATCGCGGTATCGGCATCGCCGGCGAAGTCCAGATAGCCGACCACGCCGCCGTAGACCCCGCGCCGGGTGAGCTCCAGCTCCTCGATCAGCTCCATCGCCCGCACCTTCGGTGCGCCGGAGAGGGTGCCGGCCGGGAAGCAGGCCCGCACCGCGTCCAGGGCGATCTTGCCGGGCGCCAACTGCCCGGACACCGTCGACACCAGATGCATCACGTGGCTGTAGCGCTCGATGTGCCGGTATTCGCCGACCCGCACGGTGCCCGGCCGGCAGACCCGGCCCAGATCGTTGCGCCCCAGATCGACGAGCATCAGATGCTCGGCGTTCTCCTTCTCGTCGGCCAGCAGGTCCTTCTCGAGCAGGATGTCGTCCTCCTCGGTGGCGCCCCGCCATCGGGTGCCGGCGATCGGATGAGTGGTGGCCACCCCGTCGTGCACCGTCACCAGGGCCTCCGGACTGGACCCCACGATCGAGAACGCGGTCGTACCATCGGCGTCCGGGATGTGCATGAGGTACATGTACGGGCTCGGGTTCGAGGCGCGCAGCATCCGGTACACGTCCAGCGGGGAGCCGCTGTAGTCCATTTCGAAGCGCTGGGAGAGCACCACCTGGAAGGCCTCACCGGCCTCGATCTCCTTGACCAGCTGCCGGACGTCGGCCCCGAATTCGGCGGTGGTGCGCTGCCGGCGATAACTCGGATCGGGCCGGTCGTACACCGACACCGTGGACGGCGCGGGCGCGGCCAGTGCGGCGGTCATCCGGTCCAGCCGGGCCACCGCATCGTCGTAGGCCGCATCGACGCCCTCGGTGGTGCCGTTCCAGTTGACCGCGTTCGCGATCAACGTGATCGCGCCCTCGTGATGGTCGAACGCGGCGAGGTCGGTCGCCAGCATCAGCACCATGTCGGGCAGCTGCAGATCGTCGGTGGCCAGTTCCGGGAGCCGCTCGATCCGGCGGACCGCGTCGTAGCCGAGGTAGCCGACCATACCGCCGGTCAGCGGCGGCAGATCGGGCATCCGCTCGGTCCGCAGCAGTTCGAGGGTCCGGTGCAGCACCTCGAGCGGGTCACCCCCGGTGGGTGCGCCGTCGGGGACGGTGCCGAGCCAGGCGGCTTCCCCGGCGGCCACGGTCAGCGCGGACGGACTACCCGCGCCGATGAAGGACCAGCGCGACCAGGAGCGGCCGTTCTCGGCGGATTCGAACAGGAAGGTCCCGGCCCGGTCGCCGGCCAGCTTCCGGTAGGTCGAGAGCGGAGTTTCCGAGTCCGCCAGCACCTTTCGGGTCACCGGGACGACCCGGTGCTCCGCCGCCAGGTGCCGGAACTGTTCGCGGGTCGTGGTGGTGGGTGTCGGCGCGGCGTGCATGTCCCCATCATCCCAGGCGCGTCGAATCCGGCTCCCGCAGGGCCGCCACCCTCACCGCACCGGGCGGTGATCGATATCACTACACTCGCGACGTTCCATGTCGCATGCGGTAATCCATTCGAGAGGAGACCATCGATGTACCCCTCGCACCAGGCCGCGCCGGAAATCCCCCGGCACGTTCCCGGGCAGCAGGCCCCGATCGCCACGAATCCGGTGTCCGCCCCCAGCAGCGCCCTGACCGCCTTCGTCGGTTACGCCCGGGAGCTGCAGACCCTCGACAAGGCCCGGTTCCCCGAGGTCTATGCCTGGAACGCCGACCGGATCCGGGAGCTCGAACCGCTGTTGCGGGTGCACGGCATCCTCGATGTGATGCAGATCCGCAATCCGGAGATCGCGGCGCTGGTCTCGTCCTCCTGATTTCGGGGCACTGCTGTCGGCGGGTTCCGAAGGCATTCGCGCCGGTGACACACCGGCGCAGCCGCCGGGTCGGAGGCGGCGCCCGTCGAACACGGCACCGAGTCCCATGCGGCCGACCGTCCGGACCTGCCGGCATCCGGTCGCTGCGGAGCCGGAACGACCGAGCTCGCCCTGTCCGCAGCGCGGCGGACGGGGCGAGCACGCAGTCCGGCAACCGGACCGGTGCCTGCGGCTCGGTTAGTCTCGGCTCATGCAGCAAGGTCAGCGCGCCCCGCAGTTCGAACTCCCCGATCAGTCCGGAGCCTCCCGCTCCCTCGACGATCTCCTGACCGACGGCCCCCTGGTGCTGTTCTTCTACCCTGCCGCCAACACGCCCGTCTGCACCGCCGAGGCCTGCCATTTCCGCGATCTCAGCGGTGAGTTCGCCGAACTGGGCGCCCGGTGCGCCGGAATCAGCACCGATTCGGTCGACGTCCAGTCCGGTTTCGCGGAGAAACAGCGGCTCGGCTATCCGGTGCTGTCCGATGCCGACGGCACGGTGGCCGCGGCATTCGGCGTGAAGCGCGGCCTGCTGGCCCGCATCGCCCCGGTGAAACGGCAGACCTTCGTGATCGACACCGACCGCACGATTCTGCAGGTGATCTCCGGCGAGTTGCGCGCCGCCGTGCACGCCGACGAGGCGCTGGCCTTCCTCCGCAGCCGCGGCGCCGCCTGATCCGACACGCCTCGGGTTCACGGCCGCTGTGCCCGTCGGCGCCTAGCCTGGCGGTATGACGACCGGCGAAGCTCGACCGGAAGAGAGCAAGCCCGCGATCAGCTGGCGCAACCGCGCGATCGGTGCGGTCGCGGTGGCCGTGGTGCTGGTGATCACCTACTTCATCCTGGCGGCGTTCATCCCTCGCTGGTGGGCGCAGCAGATCGGCCGCACCGTGCACGGCAGCTTCACCCAGGGCATCTGGTGGGGCCTGGTGTACGGACTGGTCTGCACCCTGGTCCCGCTGGTGCTGATCCTGTTCGCGGTACGGGTCTGGAAGAAGCGCGGCGGCAAGTTCCTCGCGGGCGTCGCGGTCCTCGGCGCGGTGGTGTTCGCGATCCCCAACCTGATGACGCTGACCGTCGTCCTCGGCGCCAACAGCGCCTCGCACGCCGGCCAGCGGATCATGGACGTCGATGCCCCGGCCTTCCGCGGCGCCTCCCTCGTCGGTGCGGTGGCCGCGGCGGCGCTGTTCGCGCTCGCGCTGATCTGGCTCGGCCGGCGGGCCCTGCGCCGCCGCCGCGCCACCGAACCACCGGACCAGGCACCGCCGCCGAGCACCGAGTGACGGGCGGATTCCCACCCATCGCCAGCGACGCCGTGGCAAACTCGGATCAGTGAGTGGCGCAGTACCCGACCCGCCGCTGGCTGTGAAGGATGGCATCCGGTGACGAAGTGGCTCGATCCTGTCGAACAACGCGCATGGCAGGCCATGGTGGCGCTGATGACCCGGCTGCCCGGGGCACTCGACACCCGCCTGCAGCGCGATTCCGGGCTGACGCATTTCGAGTTCCGGGTGTTGAGCCTGTTGTCCGAGGAAGCCGGGCACCGGCTGGTGCTGCGGGAACTGGCATACAAAGCAAATGCCTCGCTATCGAGGCTTTCACATGTGGTGTCCAAACTCGAAGGCGTAGGCTGGGTCCGCCGTGAGACGATCACCGGTCGGCGCGGTGTCCACGCGATACTGACCGATGCCGGATTCGCCAAGGTCGTCGAGGCGACGCCGGGATACGTCACCGCGGTCCGGGAGCTGGTCTTCGACGGGCTTACCCCGGCGCAGACCGCCGAACTGGCCGACCTGCACGCCGGGCTGGCCGACCGTCTCGCCCGGGCGCTGGCCGCCGACTCTCGCGGCTGACCCGCCGCGGCGTCAGGGCAGGGGCAGCAGGACGTCGGTGTCGAAACAGGTGTGGGTACCGGTGTGGCAGGCCGCCCCGACCTGGTCCACGACCAGCAGCACGGTGTCACCGTCGCAGTCCAGGCGCACTTCGTGCACGTACTGGGTGTGGCCGGAGGTCTCCCCCTTCACCCAGTACTGCTGCCGGGAGCGCGAGTAGTAGGTCGCCTTCCGGGTGTCCAGGGTCCGGGCCAGCGCCTCGTCGTCCATCCAGGCCATCATCAGCACGGCACCGGTGGCGCGCTCCTGCACGACGGCCGCGATCAGACCGGCTTCGTTGCGCTTCAGGCGGGCGGCGATCGCCGCGTCGAGGCTCATCGGACCGTGATCCCTTCGGTGCGCATGGCATCCTTCACTCCCCCGATGGTCAGATCGCCGAAGTGGAAGACGCTGGCCGCGAGCACGGCATCGGCACCGGCCCGGACGGCGGGCGCGAAATCGCCGACCGTGCCGGCACCGCCGCTGGCGATCACCGGGATCGATACCGCCCGTCGGACCGCCTCGATCATCGGCAGGTCGAAACCGTTCTTGGTGCCGTCGGCGTCCATCGAGTTCAGCAGGATCTCGCCGACACCGAGTTCGGCGCCCCGCACCGCCCATTCGACGGCGTCGATCCCGGTGCCGCGTTTACCGCCGTGCGTGGTCACCTCCCAGCCGGACGGTGTCGCGGACCGTCCTTCGGCCGGCACCACGGTCCGGGCGTCCACCGACAGCACGATGCACTGCGAGCCGAACCGCTGCGACATCTCCCGCAGCACCTCGGGGCGGGCGATCGCGGCGGTATTGACCGACACCTTGTCGGCGCCCGCCCGCAGCAGCCGGTCCACATCGTCGACGGTGCGGACGCCGCCGCCGACGGTGAGCGGGATGAAGATCTGCTCGGCGGTGCGAGTGACCACATCGATCATGGTGCCGCGGTCCCCGGTGGACGCGGTGACGTCGAGGAAGGTCAGTTCGTCGGCGCCCTGGGCGTCGTAGGCGGCGGCCAGGGCGACCGGGTCGCCGGCATCCCTCAGGTTCTGGAAGTTCACGCCCTTGACCACGCGGCCGGCATCGACATCCAGGCACGGAATCACGCGTACGGCCAGTGTCATGTGCTTCGTCCTCGTTCCTCGCTGGTCTCGTCCATCCCGGCGCCGCCCGGGTCGCCGAGTGGGCCGGGCGCGGTCACCGCGCGACCGTGCCGATCATGTCGAGCAGTTCCTCGTGTACACCGGGCGCCGCGGCCAGCACCGAACCGGAGGTGATCGTCCACGGCTCGCCGGCCAAGTCGGTGACGACCCCGCCTGCGGCCCGCACCAGCGCCACCCCGGCGGCGTTGTCCCACGGATGATGTCCGAACACGATCGCCCCGCCCAGCACGCCCGCCGCGGTATAGGCCAGGTCGATCCCGGTGGCGCCGTGCATGCGCACCCGGGAGGACAACCGGCTCAAGGCACCGAGCAGGTCGAACCGGAACTGTCCCGGGATCCGGCCGGCCGAGTCCAGGTTGAACGCACCGAAGCCGATCATGGCGTCGGCGAGCCGCCCCTTCGGCAGCGGCGGCAGCGGTTCCCCGTTGCACAGCAGCGGCCCGTCGGCGACGGCCGCGTACCTCCGGTTCAGCAGCGGCAGCCAGGTCAGGCCGAGCACCGGTGCGCCGTCCCGGACCAGCGCCAGCAGAGTGCCGGACAGCGGATGCCCCGCGGAATAGTTGAAGGTGCCGTCGATCGGATCGAGCACCCAGGCCGTGCCACTGCTCAGCTCGGGGCCGCCGAACTCCTCGCCGTGTACTTCGATCCCGGTGCGCCGCTCCAGCTCCGCGGAGACGAACCGTTCCAGCTCCAGATCGAGTTCGGTGGCGAAATCGTTGCTGCCCTTGGCGACCGCACTGGGCGCACCGACACCTTCGACGAAGCGGGGAACGGTCGCATCGAGCACCCCGCTCGCGATATCGAGCAGGCCGGTCAGGTCATCGGGGCGGGCGAGCGCAGTCACCGAATGCCTCAGCGGACCGCGTCGAGCGCTTCGGGCAGGGTGAACCGGCCCGCGTACAGGGCCTTGCCGATGATGGCACCCTCCACGCCCTCCGGTACCAGCCCGGCGATCGCGACCAGATCGTCGAGTGCGGAGATCCCACCGGAGGCGACCACCGGGGCTTCGGTGGCATTCGCCACCTCGCTCAGCAGGTCGAGGTTGGGCCCGGTGAGCGTGCCGTCCTTGGTGATGTCGGTGACCACGTAGCGGGAGCAGCCGTCGCGTTCCAGACGTTCCAGCACCTCCCACAGGTCGCCGCCGTCGCTCACCCAGCCGCGGCCGCGCAGCCGGTACTCACCGTCGGTGAGCCGCACATCCAGGCCGACCGCGATCCGGTCGCCGTATTCGGCGATGGCCCGCGCGCACCACTGTGGGTTCTCGATGGCGGCGGTGCCGAGATTCACCCGCGCGCATCCGGTGGCCAGGGCGGCTTTCAACGAGTCGTCGTCGCGGATTCCGCCGGACAGCTCCACCTGCACGTCGAGTTCCCCGATCACCCCGGCCAGCAGGTCCCGGTTCGAGCCCCGGCCGAACGCCGCGTCCAGGTCGACCAGATGCACCCACTCGGCGCCGGCCTCCTGCCAGGCGAGTGCGGCATCGCGGGGCGATCCGTAACCGGTTTCGCTACCGGCCTCACCCTGCACGAGGCGCACGGCCTCTCCGTTCGCGACATCGACCGCGGGCAACAGCACAAGACTCACTCCGACCAGGGTAGTCGGCCGCCCGGATCCGGCCGACTCCGGGCGCCGCCGGTGCGAGCTGCACCACGCCCCGCCGACGCCGGGCGGTATACCGCGGGCAACCTGCCGGGACCGGGGCGCCGTAACGCAGGCCACCTCCGCCGCGACGTTCCGGGTGGCGCACGGCCCGTCGGGGGGCCTGCCGAGTCCGGTCGTCGACAGAAACGGAATCTGGACATGGCTCTAGGCGAGTTCGTGGCGCGGCATCGAATTGCCGCCGCCGCGGGTGCATTGGCAGTCCTCGGAACCACCGCGGTGGTCGCCGCCTCGTTCGGCCTGGTGTCAGGACCGCGCACCGAGGAAACCCGGTTGACCACCTCGGTCACCGAATGCCACGACATGGTGACCATCTCGGTCGCCGGACGGCGCGACACACCCGATGCGGCGACGACGAAACTGCTGCTGGACGCGAACGGCAACGAACTGCCCGCGGCACTGTCGGACGACTACAGCAGCGAATGGGTGGACCCGGTGGTGAACGCACCGGACGGCGCCGTCGATCCGGATTCCTACGCCGCGGTGTACATCGCCTACCCCGCGAACATGGCCTCCTACGAGGACGCGGTGAATGCCGGGGTGGCCAACACCCAGCAGGTGATGCGCGAGATCTCGGCCGCCTGCCCGGACACCCGCTTCGCGATCGTCGGCTACAGCGAGGGCTCCGATGTGGTGCGGCGGGTCGCGCAGGAAGTGGGACACCAGGAACCCGCCGCGGACGGCAGTTACGAGACGGTGAATCCCGACCAAGTGGTCGGTGTGGTGATTCTCGCCGACCCGGGCCGTTCGGCCGGTGACGGCACGTTCATCGGCGCCGACGACCCGTTCAGCAACCCGGACAATTTCGATCAGGCCTATCAGGACGGCCGCACACCGGTGTCCGGGCGCGGCGTATCCACCGACACCAGTGGCGGGTTCGGCGCCCTGGACGGCAAGGTCGCCTCGTTCTGCAACGAGGGCGATCTGACCTGCGCGGCGCCGGAGAACATCTCGCTGCTGCAACTGGCCGCCAATGTCGGCCGGCAGCTGAATGTCGATGCGCTCGAAGCGGAGGGACTCACCCCGGCGACCGGCCAGGACGTCGCGGTCACGCTGGCGAATGTCGGATTGGCCGCGCTGGCCGATATCTCGGCGCAGCCGAACTGGATGGCGAGCGACGAGACGTTCCTGGAGGTGCTGCTGCGGGTGTCGAGCCCGTCGTACGACGGACCGCCGGAGACGCCACCGGAAACCGAACCGGCCGACACCGTCGCTGCCGAGGAGCTCTCCGGGCTGGCCTATCTGCCGCAGAAACTGTTCAACGAGGTCGTGGGCCTGATCGTGACCAACCAGAACACCATTCCGGTGATCATGAGCGACCCGTACAACCTGACGCTCGGCCCGAACGCCAGCGGCCACCATTTCGACTACTGGCGCGACGCCGCACCCGAGGACGGCAAGCCGCTGACCTCCGCCGAATACGCTGCCGCATGGCTCACCCACCTGGCGAAGCAGGCTCAGGCGGGTGAGCCGGTCGACACCACCACGGCCCCCGACGAATCCGATGTCGCCACCCTGGCGACGGTGGTCGAGGAGCAGACCCGGCCGGCCCAGGAGAAGTGGGAGGACGATTCGGAGCCCGCGGCGACGAGCACCGCCCCGGCCACCACCTCGGCGTCGACCACGTCGGAGTCGGCCACCTCGGCGACCACCGAAACCTCTGCGACGCCGTCGACGACGACCGAATCCGATGCCGCGGCGGAATCGGCAACCGAGACCGCCACGCCGTCCACCACCCCGGGCACTCCGGCGGCCACGACGACATCCGAATCCGAACCGGCCACCACGGCACCGGAATCCGAACCGGCCACGTCGTCGTCGAGCGCCGTACCGGAGCCGACCGAGACGGAGACCCCGGAATCCGGCACGGATCCCACCCCGGCGTCGACGGTCACCCCGACACCGACCGTGACGACCACGGCGGAGGCCGCACCGGCCCCCGCCGAATAGAAGCCTGCCGTCCGGGTGCTGGGGTAGCGCACCCGGGCGGCGGCACCATCGACCGGCTGTCCCCGATCGGTTGCACCGATTACATTGCGCATACGACGAATACGTGTCACTGCGTACCGGGGTACGGTGGTCCCGGCGCGTACGGTGCGCGTCCGGCATCCACCGGGATGCGGTACGCCCGGGGGTGATCATGCTCGAGTCCGGAGCGGTGTTCGCTGGGCACCGCATCGAACGGCTGCTGGGCCGCGGCGGTATGGGGTCGGTGTACCTCGCCCGGCACCCGCGGCTGCCGCGCCTCACCGCGCTGAAGGTGCTGGACCCGGACGGTTTCGCCGACGAGGTATCCCGGGCCCGGTTCGAGCGGGAAGCCGCGGTCACCGCCCGGCTGGACCATCCGAACATCGTGACGGTTTTCGATCGCGGGTTCGAAAAGCACCGGCTGTGGATCTCGATGCAGTACGTCCGCGGTGCGGATGCGGCCGGTCTCGACCCGGACACCGCCGCGCCGGAACGGATCGGGCGAATCATCACCGATATCGCCCGGGCACTGGACTTCGCTCATCGGCGCGGCATTCTGCACCGCGATGTGAAACCGGCCAATATCCTCATCGCCGCCGAACCGGACGAGCCGGAGCGGGCGCTGCTCACCGATTTCGGAATCGCCTGGCTGCGCGACGGTTCGGCACAGATCACCCGGACCGGGACCGTCGCCGCCACGCTCGCCTACGCCGCACCGGAACGGCTCGGCGGCACCGGTACCGACGCCCGATCCGACCAGTACTCCCTGGCCTGCACCATGTTCCGGATGCTGACCGGCACCACCCCGTTCGCCGCCGACAGCCCGGGCGCAGTGGTCCGTGGCCATCTGGACGCGCCGCCACCGCGGATCACCGAGACCCGCAACGATCTGCCCGCCGCCCTGGACGATATCGTCCTTCGCGCGCTCGCCAAGGACCCCGCCGAACGCTTCCCCACCTGCACCGAATTCGCGAATGCCGCGGTCGCCGCCCTCACCGGGACCGACCCCACCCGGCCGCAGCCGGCCCAGACCCCCGCCTCCCCGGACGGGGATTCCCCGACCCGCCCCTCGCAGGCGATCCGGCACCCGTCCGGCAGCACCCGCGCGCCGGGCACGAACCTCGGCGGTTCCGCCCGCCTCGGCAGTTCTGCTGCCGCTCTGCCCTCCGTATCCGGCGGCCCCGATGTCACGCGAACGCCCCGACGCCCGGAACCCGACGTTCCTTCGCCGACGCGAGACCGCTCGGCACCGGACGGCACCCGGCCCGGGGCTCCCGGCAAGACACCCCGATCGGGCCCCGCGGAACGACAGGGTCACCCCACGGGATTCCGGTCGGCGCCGGATGCACCGCATCCGGGCACCCCGCGGTCGACCGCACCCGAGCGGAGGGCGTCGGGTCAGGCCGGCCCGGCCGCTGTCGGACACCGCGAGTCCGAGCGCGCCCCGGCCGGTCCGGAACAGCACCTACCGGTCCCGGCGACCCCGCCCCGGACCCCAACCGATGCGGTGCCACCCGCCCCGGCTGCTGCGCCGGTTCCACGGGCAACACCGTCCCCGGGTTCCGATACCGGGACGGAACCACCACCTTCCGCGGCACAGCCCAGGCCCGGACCGTTCTCGGTGCGGCTACCGCCGATGTCGGTGGCCCCGGCAGCGGATGTACCGACACCCGGCCCGGCGGTTGCCGAGCGGCCATCACAGGCCGCGGCCGCCGACCGGCCATCGCCGGCAATGGGCGCTGCGCGACGCGGTGCGCCGAACACGGAACGGGGTGGCGCTCGGGCCGGCGGCCTCGGCGAGCCCGGCAGTTGCCGCGCGTTCACCGGCCCGAAGCGCTCGGGACCGCCACCGCGGGCGGACGAGACATCGGCGGGTGCCCGGCGCGGTCGCTCCGAACCGACGTCGCGCCGGGCACCGCAGACCGGTCGCGGCACAGGTGCGGTACAGCCGTTCCGGTCTGCCCCGGAAGCCGCGGCCACCCCGGCACCGACCGATTCGGCCACTGCCCGGCCGGCAGGTTCACCGCGGATGGGAGCGGTCGACCACACCGTCGGCGGGAACGTGAACGATGCCGGGGAACGGGCGCGGAGCGACCGGCTCGCCCGGACCGATCCGGCGCCCGCCCACGCCGCGCTGCAGGTCCGCCCCGGCGCACCGAGCGCGGGCTCCGGCGTGGGCCGATCCACCGGTGCCGACGCAGCACCGCGGCAGCCGAAGCATCCGGATGCTCGCCCGCCGACCGGCCGAGGGCCCGGGGCCTCGGCATCGGTGAGCCTGCCGGTCACTGCACCCGGACCGGATGTCACATCCGGCACCGAGGCCGCACCACAGCCCGCGGCACGCGGCGGACCCGGCCACGGACCGAGCGCGGGGACGCCGGACCCGGCGGTGAACCTGACGAAGGCGGGCGGCGCCGCGCCCGGGCAGTCGTCCGGTCCCACGCGGCACCGGACGCAACCACCGCAGACGAAGCCACTGCCCGAGACCGTCCGGCCACAGCAGCCGCACAAATCCGGCAAGTGGAAATCGAAACGGCGCCGGTTCCGGTCCGCCGCCTGGCTGATCCTGATCGTGCTGGTCACCACCGCCGGAACCGGTGGCTATCTGCTCTACCGTCACCTGTCACCCACCCCGCACGAATTGATCCGAAGCGCCTTCCCCACCCTGATCCCCGCCACCGCCGGCGGATCGGGGTACCAGGGCGCGCAATGCACCCATGCCGCGCCCGGACAGACCTTCCGTGGCCTCGATCTCGGTAATTGGACCGGTGGCTGGCTGTGCGTCCCCCGCCCCGGAACGGACCGGCCGAGGTACGCCATCCTCGCCTATGCGTCGCGGGCCGACCGGGAATCCACCGCAATCGGCCTCGATGCCGACTGGTTCCGGGTCGAGTACGTCGCCGGTGGCTCGTCGGGCTGGGGAACGTCGTACTACGTCGCCGAACCCCGGATCGTGTCCGCACCGCCCGGCAAGGACCGGAACCGGCTGCTGCTCTACGCCGACCACGGCGGAACGGTCGACGACTTGCAGGCATGGTTGTGGGAGCTACCGGTGGGCCCAGGAACCCGACCCGGGTAATACTACCGGTGGTAGCATTAAGTCATGGGTGACACCAAGAAGTACTCGATCAGCATTCCGGAGGCGTTGGCCGAAGCCATCCGGGCCCATGTCGGCCCGGGAGCGTTCTCGGCCTATGTGACCGAGGCGCTCGAACAGCGTGTTGCGATGGAGAAACTGGACGCGCTGGTCGACAGCTATGAGCGCGACCACGACCCCATTACCCAGCAAGAGGTCGACGATGCCGCCGCAATCCTGCGCCATCAGAAGCGAGGCTCTGGCGGGGCTGCTGCCTGATGGGCGGAACACTGCTCCTGGACTGCGAGGGGCTGTCGAAACTGTACTCGGACGACCGCCGAATCCTCACGTTCGTGAAGGCGGCCCGCCACGAGGGCATGCGCGTCGCGACAACCGCCATGACCCGGCTGGAAGCCGAGTACGGCAAAGTCCCCGTTGCACGGGTGCGCTGGGCGCTGTCCCGCTTGGACATGCACGACATCACCCGCGATGTCAGTGATGCTGCGGCAGCACTACTGCGCAGCCACGGCCTCAACGGCCACAAGTACGCCATCGACGCGACCCTCGCCGCTGTTGCCCGGTCTGCCGACCGACCGGTGACCGTATTGACGTCGGACCCCGAGGATCTGACGATGCTGTGTGGACCCGAAATCTCGATAGTCGAGATATAGCCGTCATTACCTGATGCGATCCCCGACCCGACGACAGGGCGCTACAGCACCCCGATCCAGTTGCGCAGCAACTCGGCCCCCGCATCCCCGGACTTCTCCGGGTGGAACTGAGTGGCCGACAATGCCCCGTTCTCGACGGCCGCGAGAAATTTCGAACCGTGCTCGGACCAGGTGAGTTTCGCGGGGGCGATGTGCTCGTTGTCGGGCAGCTGCCACTCCTGGGCAGCGTAGGTGTGCACGAAGTAGAAGCGGGTGTCCGGGGACATGCCGGCGAACAGGACACTGTCGGCGGGGGCGGCGACGGTGTTCCAGCCCATATGTGGCAGCACCGGGGCCTGCAGGCGGGCGACGGTGCCGGGCCACTCCCCGCAGCCCTCGGTTTCGACGTCGAACTCGACGCCGCGGTCGAACATGATCTGCATGCCCACGCAGATGCCGAGGACCGGGCGACCCCCGGCCAGCCGCTGGCCGATGATCCGCTCACCGCGGACGGCACGCAGCCCGGCCATGCAGGCGGCGAAGGCGCCGACACCGGGCACGACGAGGCCGTCGGCGGCCAGCGCGGCCTGCGGGTCGGCGGTGACCTCCACCTCGGCGCCGGCCCGGACCAGGGCCCGCTCCGCGGAGTGCAGGTTGCCGGAGCCGTAGTCCAGCAGGACGACCTTCTTCGCGCTCACAGCACACCTTTCGTGGACGGCACACCACTGGTGCGCGGGTCGATCTCGACGGCGGCGCGCAGGGCCCGGGCCACCGCCTTGAACTCGGCCTCGGTGATGTGGTGCTGGTCGCGGCCGTACAGCACCCGCACATGCAAGGCGATCCGGGCGTTCTGCGCGATCGATTCGAATACGTGTTTGTTCAGCACCGTCGAATACGAGGCACCCGGCCCGGCGCTCGGAATCACCGTGTGCACCAGGTGATCCGGCTCCCCGGTGAATACACAGTAGGGGCGACCGGAGACGTCGACGACCGCGTGCGCGAGGGTTTCGTCCATCGGGATGTAGGCATCACCGAAGCGGCGGATGCCCGCCTTGTCGCCGAGGGCCTTCCCCAGTGCCTGACCGAAGACGATCGCGGTGTCCTCCACGGTGTGGTGGGCCTCGATCTCGATATCGCCCTCGGCCCGCACGGTGAGGTCGAACCCGCCGTGCGCGCCGAGCGCGGTGAGCATGTGATCGTAGAACGGCACACCGGTGCTGATATCGGTTCTGCCGCTGCCGTCGAGATTCAGCTCGACGAGGATATTCGATTCCTTGGTGGCGCGCTCCACCCGCGCAGTTCTCCCGGTCATTGTTCCTCCACAGGCGGATTCGGTGGGCTGGCGAAGTGTCAGTGGGATACGAGTTCGGTGGCCGCGATCTCCCGGCTCACCCGCAGGAACTCGTCGTTCTCGGCGGCCAGGCCGATGGTGGCGCGCAGGTGGCCGGGGATTCCGACGTCCCGGATCAGCACGCCCCGATCGAGATAGTGCTGCCAGGCCCGCGGCGCCTCGGCGAACCGGCCGAACAGTACGAAGTTGGCGTCGCTGGGTACGACGTCGAACCCCAGCTCGGTCAGTTCCGCGATGACCCGGTGCCGCTGCGCCACCAGCGCTGCCACGCTGCCGAGCGTCTCGTCGGCGTGCCGCAGCGCCGCCCGGGCGGCCGCCTGGGTGACCACCGACAGGTGGTACGGCAACCGGACCAGCAGCAGGGCATCGATGACCGCGGGGGCGGCGACCAGGTAGCCCAGTCGGCCCCCGGCGAAGGCGAAGGCCTTGCTCATCGTGCGGCTCACCACGAGTTTGGCCGGGAACCGATCGATCAGCCCGACCGCGCTGGGTGCGGCCGAGAATTCACCGTAGGCCTCGTCCACCACCACGATGCCGGGCGCAGCTTCGAGCAGCCGGGCCAGATCGGCCGCCGGGATGCTGTGCCCGGTGGGGTTGTTCGGGCTGGTCACGAACACCACATCGGGCCGGCGTTCCCGGATCGCCGCGACGGCGTGGTCGATGTCCAGGGAGAAGTCGGCGCTGCGTTTCGCCTCGATCCATTCGGTGTCGATGCCCTCGGAGATGATCGGATGCATCGAATACGAGGGCACGAACCCCAGCGCGGTCCGGCCCGGCCCGCCGAACGCCTGCAGCAGCTGCTGCAGGATCTCGTTGGAGCCGTTGGCCGCCCACAGATTCGCGGTGCCGACGGCCACCCCGGTCTCCCGGGTCAGGTAGTCGGCCAGGTCGGTACGCAGGGCGACCGCGTCCCGGTCCGGATACCGGTGCAGATCGGCGGCGGCCGCCCGGACCGCCTCGGCGACATCGTCGACCAGCGCCCGGGTCGGCGGGTGCGGATTCTCGTTGGTGTTGAGTTGCACGGGCACACTCAGCTGCGGGGCGCCGTATGGAGATTTGCCGCGCAGGTTCTCCCGCAACGGCAGATCGGCCAGGGTGGCGCCGGCGCCGGGCAGCGTATCCGACGCGGCGGTCACGACAGTGCCTCGAACCGTGCGCGGACGGCCTGCCCGTGTGCAGGCAGGTCCTCGGCATCGGCGAGCGCCACCACATGCCCGGAGACATCCTTCAGCGCCGCTTCGCTGTATTCGACGATGTGGATGCCGCGCAGGAAGGTCTGCACGCTCAGCCCGGACGAGTGCCGGGCACAGCCGGCCGTCGGCAGTACGTGGTTGGAACCGGCGCAGTAGTCACCGAGGCTGACCGGGGCGTACGGGCCGACGAAGATGGCGCCGGCGCTGCGCACCCGGGCCGCCACGGCGGCGGCGTCGGCGGTCTGGATCTCCAGGTGTTCGGCGGCGTAGGCATCGACCACCCGCAGGCCCTGGGTGAGGTCGTCGACCAGTACCGTCCCGGACTGCTTCCCGGTCAGCGCGGTGCGGACCCGTTCGTCGTGCTTCACGACGGCGAGCTGCCGGGTGAGCGCGGTATCGACCGCATCAGCCAGTTCGGCACTGTCGGTGACCAGCACGCTGGCGGCGAGCACATCGTGCTCGGCCTGGCTGATCAGGTCGGCGGCCACATGCACCGGGTCGGCGGTGGCGTCGGCCAGGATGGCGATCTCGGTCGGGCCCGCCTCGGCATCGATGCCGACCAGGCCGCGGCACAGCCGTTTGGCGGCGGTGACGTAGATGTTGCCGGGCCCGGTGATCATGTCCACCGGTGCGAGCGGTGCCGCGTCGGTGTCGGTACCGCCGTAGGACAGCAGTGCCACCGCCTGGGCACCGCCGACCGCCCACACCTCGTCCACGCCGAGCAGTTTCGCCGCGGCCAGCACCGTCGGGTGCGGCAGCCCGCCGAACTGTTCCTGCGGCGGGGAGGTCACCACCAGGGATTCGACCCCGGCCGCCTGCGCGGGCACCACGTTCATGACGACGCTGGACGGGTAGACGGCGTTACCGCCGGGCACGTACAGGCCGACCCGTTCGACGGGCACCCACTTCTCGGTGACGGTACCGCCCGGAACGACCTCGGTGACGGTATCGGTGCGCCGCTGATCGGCGTGCACCTTCCGGGTGCGCTCGATCGCCACCTCCAGGGCGGACCGCACGGCCGGGTCCAGGTCGGTGAGGGCGCGATCCAGCTCCGCGACCGGCACCCGGACGGTGGTCGGGCGCACCTTGTCGAACCGTTCACCGTACTCGAGGGCGGCCTCGGCACCGCGTTCCGCCACCGCCTCCACCACCGGCCGGACCTGATGCAGCACCGAGTCGACGTCGACTCCCCCGCGCGGCAGCGCGGTGCGCAGCTCGGCAGCGGAAGGAGTACGACCGCGCAGATCGACGCGGGCGAGCTCGAGGCGACTGGTCATATCGGTGTGCAGTCCTGTCTGTGCTGATCGGTTTCACCGCGGCGCGCCGGACCGGCCCGCCTGCACTACCAGCCTATCGGTCCGCGTCCAGCAGTTTCCGGGCAGATCCCCTCGACCGGCGAATCCGCGCGGCCGGTGCCACCGGGCGGCACGGCGACCGGGGTACCGCCCCGAGGGCGCCCCAGCACCGGCACACCGGCGGACTACTCGGCCACCAGGCGTTTCACCACCATAGGCTCGGCCAGTACCTCGTCGAGCACGTCCCGCACCCGCCGGAAGTACTCGGTGCCGAAGTGCTCGTCCAGGGCGGCACCGCCGGTCCACTCCTCCACCAGCACCATCGACGCGGGGTCATTCGGGTCGGCATACGGACGGTAGGCGAGACACCCCGCCTCGGCCAGCGACGGCTCGATCATTGCCTCCAGCGCGGTGCGCAGCCGATCCTCCCGGCCGGGCGCCGCCCGGAATTCGGCCACCACGTGCAGCGTCATCTGTTCTCCTCGAGGGTCGTCCACCGGTCAGGGGCGGATGGGTCCGGTGCCGGCACCGGTCTCGGTCAGGGCGGTGGCGATATCGGCACGGTCCTCGTCGGTGAGGTCGAGGGCGAGCCCGCCGATCCATCCGTCGATCTGTGCCGGGGTGCGGGCTCCGGCGATCGCCCCGGTGACACCGGGCCAGCCGGTGACCCAGGCCAGCGCCACCTCGGCCACCGTGCCGCCGCGCCGCTCGGCGACCGGCCGCAACGCATCGACGAGCGCCAGGTTCGCAACCAGGCCGGTGGTGAAGTCGGGATGGGTCGCGCGCCAATCGCCGTCGGACAGCGAGGCGGCCCGGTCGGCGGTGAAGGCCCCGGTCAACAACCCGGACTGGAGCGGCGAATAGGCGATGACGCCCGTCTCGTGCTCGGCTGCCCAGGCGATCTGCGCGGCAGCCGACCGATTGATCAGCGAGAACGGCGGCTGGATCGCGTCGACATGGGCGATCGCCTCCGCTTCGTCGAGCGCGGCCACGTCGTGGTTGGACAGCCCGATGGCTCGTACCTTGCCCTCCTTCTTCAGGTCGGCCATCACCTGCCAGTACTCGGCCAGCGGGGTGGCCGACTCGGACGGGGCCGCATCCGCGCCGTAGACGAACACCGCGCCGGTGTCCGGCCAGTGCACCTGATACAGGTCGAGATGGTCGACACGCAACCGGCGCAGCGAATCCTCCAACTCGGCGCGCACCGTCTCCGGCCGCATGATCCGGCGCGGTGGACCGCTGCGGTCGTCGCCGTCCGCCCAGATCAGGCCGGTCTTGCTGAACAGGTACGGGCGGTCGGCGGCCGGGAGGTCCGCGAGTGCGGTGCCGACGAGTTCCTCGGCATGCCCCAGGCCGTACGCCGGGGCGGTATCGATCCAGTTCAGGCCACCGGCCACGGCATGCCGGACGGCGGCCACCGACTCGGCGTCGTCGGTGTGCCCCCAGGAGTACTGCCACCCGGCACCGGCGATGACCCAGGTGCCGAGCCCGAGCGGGGTGAGGTCCATCCCGGTCGAGCCCAGCGGACGCGCGCTGTTCACGGCGTCTCCTCTCGCACTGCACCGGAACCGTTCCGGCGCGGAACCGACTCTGCGCCGCGGAGCCGCGACCCGGCAGTGCTGGTCGTTCCTGGTCAGCGCATGACCACCCGTATCGGGACCGCCACAGCGATACTGGACCGGTGCGCCCGAATCGACGTGTCGAACTGGCCGAATTCCTCCGATCCCGCCGCGCCCGGCTTCGGCCCGAGGAAGTGGGGTTGCCCAGCGGGGGCAGCCGGCGCCGGGTGCCGGGACTGCGCCGGGAGGAGCTGGCGCTGGTCGCCGGGGTCAGCGTCGACCACTACATCCGGCTGGAGCAGGGCCGGACGTTGCAGTTCTCCGAATCCGTCCTGGACGCGGTGGCCCAGGCATTACGACTGGATCCGCTGGAACGGGAGCATCTGCATCGGCTGGCCCGCCCGTGGGCGGGGCCGGAGATCCCGGCCGCGCAGCAGGTGCGCCCGGGGCTGCGGCGGCTGCTGGATTCGACGCCCGATGTGCCCGCCTACGTCGTGGGCCGGGCCACCGATGTCCTGGCCTGGAACGATCTCGCTGCGGCCCTGCTCACCGATTTCGGCGCCCTCGCCCCGGCCGAGCGGAATCTGGCCCGGCTGGTCTTCCTCGACGAGGGGATGCGGGCGCTGTTCGCGGACTGGCCGGGTAAGGCCGCCGACGTCGTCGCCTACCTGCGCCTGGACCTCTCCCGCCACCCCGGGGACCCGCGGCTGACCGGACTGCTCACCGAACTCGCCGATGCGGCTCCGGAGTTCCGCCCGCTCTGGGATCGCCACGAACTACGAGACAAGACCCACGGCCGCTACCGCTACCGGCATCCGGTGGTCGGCCCGCTCGAACTCGCCTTCGAGACCCTCCGCCTGCCCGACGACCCGGATCAGGCGCTCATCGCCCAGACTGCCGCAGCCGGTTCGCCTTCGGAAGTGTCCCTGCGGCTGCTGGCCCAGTGGGGCACGAAACGGGTGCCGTCCTGCTGATCGGCAGCGTCGTCAGCGCGTGTCGCCGTCGATCAGCAACCGGCCGCCGCTGTCCACGACCCGCAGCGTCAGGCCCTTGGTGCGGTCGCCGATGGTGATGCTGTAGATCTGCATATCCACCGAACCGTCGGGATTGTTCCCGTTGGAGGCCTGGATGTTGGCGAAGGCGAGCACCTGGTGCTCGCTCCAGTAGTCCCGAAACGCGGACTCACTGCCGTACACCTGTTGCGCGGCGGGGGTGAGCGACGACCACGAGCCGGCCGGGTTGCTGTAGAAATCGGCCAGCAGCTGCCCCGCGGCGCCCCAGTCGACGGTGCCGGTGCTCTCTGCCTGGCCCAGCGTCGCCGGGGTGGCGGCGGTGCTGGTCGACCCGTCGGTGACCTGCACCGTGGTCGGGGTGGCGGCCTGGATATCCGGATTCTCGGATCCGCTGTTGGTCATGGCGCTGATCGATAGCGCCACCACCGCCGCCGCAGCGCCGACACCGGAACCGATCAGGATCGCCCGGCGCTTGCCCGACGCCCCGGACCGGGACGGGGCACGGTGCGCGGCCGTCGCGGGATGGGCCGCGGTGGCCGGATGCGCAGTGGTCGGCGGATGTGCGGGAGCCGGGCGATGCGGTACGGGCGGCCGGGGGGCCGGAGCGGTTTCCGGGTGGGCGGCCGGCCGGGCCGGTGAACGGCGGATCACCTCGGTGGATCCGGCGGCATTGCGGCGTTCCACGGCCTCGTGGGCCGGCACGAATCCGGCGGGCATCGCGTCGGCATCGGCGAAGGCGGCCAGCCGGGCACGGGCCTCCGACATGCTCGGCCGATCCTCCGGCTCCGGGTTGAGCAGCTCGATCAGGAAATCGGTCGCCGGTCCGGCGTTGCGCGGCGTGCGGATCTGTCCGTTCGCCGCGGCGTACAGCACGGCGAGCGGGTTGGCGTTGGCGCCGTAGGGCGGCTCGCCCTCCAGCGCATGGAACAGGGTCGCCCCGAGCGCGAAGACATCCGCAGCGGGCGTCGGATCGGCACCGCGGGCCACCTCGGGGGCCAGGTAGGCGGCAGTGCCGCAGATCAGGCCGGTCTCGGTGAGGGTCACGTCGCCGGTGGCGCGGGAGATCCCGAAGTCGGTGATCTTGACCTCGCCGTGCTCACCCAGGAGCACGTTGCCCGGCTTCACATCGCGATGGACCAGGCCGGCGCGGTGCGCGGCGATCAGCGCGGACGCCACCTGTTCACCGATCCGGACCACATCGTTCACCGGCAGCGGACCGTTGTGGCCCAGCTCGGCGGCCAGGCTGCGGGACTCCAGGTACTCCATCACCAGGCACGGGTCGCCGTTGTGCTCGGTGATGTCGAAGACCACGATCGCGTTCGGATGCTGGAAACGAGCGGCGTTCCGGGCCTCCCGGATCGCCCGCTGGCGCAGCACGTCGCGTTCGCCTTCGGGGAGGCTGGGTTTGATGTGGATCTGCTTGACGGCCACCGACCGCTGCAGGCGCTCGTCGATCGCACGCCAAACCACGCCTGTGCCGCCGCTACCAATACGTTCGACCAGGCGGTAATGCTCCGCGATCATCTGACCGGTATCGATGGCGCCTACTCCGAACCTTCTCGAAATTGTGACATCCCGCGTATTGACCATTTACACGGTCCGCCGACGAGTGTAGCGGGCGGAGGGGACTCCCGGTGCAGCAGCGGGCAGATAGCTCGCCCGCCGGCCCGTGATCTGCGTCATCGACACCACCGCAGCATACGGGCGGGACCGCCGGGGCGCCGCCCCGGGGTTGCGCGGACGGCCCGGCACCGGTTCACCGCCAGGGCAGGGTGACCAGCTCGGCGGCGTCCGCGGATTCCAGTTCGATATCGAATACCGTGGTCAGCACCTCCGGCAGGGCATCCGCCGTGATCTCCCGGGTCTCGGCGGAACCGTCCGGGTACTCGGTGATCAGGGTGAGGTCGTCGAGGATGTGGTGCGCCGGACCGGTGAACCGCTGCACGAACGGCCGGGAGGTGAACGGCGAGCGCGGCGAGGTGGACACGAAATGGTTGCCGACGGCGTAGTCGATTTGGTACTGCGGTTCCAGGGTGAAGGTGTACCGGTCGAGCCAGCCCTGCCGGGCGAACTGATGCAGCACCCAGATATCGGAGCCGAGCGCCCCTGTGGTGCGTTCCAGCCGGAACCGCCAGCCACCCAGGGTGAGTTCCCCGCGCCCGGCGGCGAGCTGGAACGGTTCGGCCGGGCCGGCGCCGAAGCCGACATCGCAGATCCACACCCGGTCGTCGTCGCCGGTGGTGACGCGCAGCAGCGCATGGGTGGCCGGCAGCAGTTTGCCCGCGCGGTAGGCACCCATGGTCACCCGGCCGCTGAGCCCGGTCACGCCGAATCCCAGCCGTTCCAGGGCCGCGGCGAACAACCCGACGTTCTCGTAGCAGTAGCCGCCCCGGCGACGCCGGATCAGTTTGTCCTGCAACACCTCCAGGTCCAGCGGCACCCCGCGCCCGAGCACCACCTCCAGGTTCTCGAACGGGATCGTGGTGGTGTGCCGCCGCACCAGCTCCCTCAGCACCGCAACGGTCGCCGCGCGCGGCCCGACATACCCGATCCGGGTCAGGTACGCCTCCAGATCCAGCGCATCGGACTGCCAGCCCTGGACCGGAGCCATCTGCCGAGTAGACATCGATCCTCACTTCCGTCGGGTCCTGCGGTATCCAACTCCGCTGCCACCGATCTTGTTCCTGCAGCCCGTGATCCGCGCCGGGTCAGCTCGGATCGGTCCGTGATCCCGACCGGGTCCGCCACGATCTGCCACAGGTGGCCGTCAGGATCGGCACAAATGGCCGAGTAGCCCCAGGACACCGCAGCGGGCGGCGCGTGAACCGTCCCACCGGCCCGCTCGACCGCGGCCGCCGCCCGGTCCACGGCCGCGGTGCCGGTCACCGACGGGACCGGTGCGCCGCGATCATCGCAATCGTTTCGGGTCGCTCCGCTAGGATTCGCATATGCGTTCGATCGACAGCGCGCAGCGGCGGGCACGGCTGGCGTCCCGGCATCGGCTCGCCCCGGCCGCCCGGGGCACCGACCCCACCGAAATCGCCCGGTCGATGGTCGTGTTGCACGCGACCGATCCGGCGACCGTGTTCCTCTCGGTGGCCGCGCGCAGCATCGGCCTGGATGCCGGTGCTGTCGAGCGGGCGCTGTACCGGGACCGGACGCTGCTTCGGATGCTGGCGATGCGACGGACGATGTTCGTCGCACCGGTGGATCTGGTACCGGCTCTGCAGGCATCGTGCGCCGATGCGCTGGCCGACAAGCAGCGCCGCACCTACGGCAGGTTCCTGGAACAGGCCGGCATCGGCGACGGCGATATCCGGGCCTGGCTGGCCGACGTCGAAGAGCGCACCCACGCGGCGCTGCTGGCGCGCGGTGCCGCCACCGGCGCCCAGTTGAGCAAGGCGGTGCCGCTGTTGCGGACCCAGGTGGACACGGCGCCCGGTAAGGCGTATTCCCGGCCCACCAACATCACCACCTGGGTGCTGACCATACTCGGCGCGGAGGGCCGGATCGCCCGCGGCCGACCCGACGGTAGCTGGGCGAGCAGCCGATACACCTGGGTGCCCATGCAATCCTGGCTGCCGGACGAGCTCGTCTCGATGCCCGCCGAGGCAGCCCGCGACGACATTGTCCGGCAGTGGCTGTATGCCTTCGGACCGGCACCGATCGGTGATCTCAAATGGTGGACCGGTTGGACGCTCGGTGAGGTCCGCAAGACCCTGGCCCGTCTGCCGGTGGCCGAAGTCGAACTCGACTCCGGGACCGGGGTGGTTCTCGCCGACGACCTGGACCCGGTGCCGGACCCCGAACCGTGGGCGGCGCTGCTACCCGCGCTGGACCCGACCCCGATGGGCTGGCAGTCCCGCGACTGGTTTCTCGGCGAGCATGCGCCCAGGCTGTTCGACCGGAACGGCAATATCGGCCCGAGTATCTGGGTGGACGGCCGGATCGTGGGCGGCTGGGCCCAGCGCCCGGACGGTGAAATCGTCACCCGGCTGCTCGAGGATGTCGGCGCCGCCTCCCGCGAGCTGATCGACGCCGAGGTCGCGCGGCTCGCCGCCTGGTACGGCGACGTCCGCGCCGTACCGCGATTCCGCACGCCGCTGGAGCGGGAGCTCACCTCTTGATTCCGGTCTACATGTCCAGCCCCAGGTCGAGCACCTGCACCGAATGGGTGAGCGCACCGACCGCGAGGTAGTCGACGCCGGTGCGGGCGTAGTCGGCTGCGACGTCGAGGGTCAGGCCGCCGGAGGATTCGAGTTTCGTGGCGGGCGATTTCGCGTCGCGCCGCTGCACCGCGGCCTGGGTCTGCCAGAGCGGGAAGTTGTCCAGGAGCACCAGATCGGCCTGTTCGGCGAGCACCGCGTCGAGCTGTTCGAGGCTGTCGACTTCCACCTCGCAGGTGATGCCGGGCGCGTATTCGCGCACGGCCCGCAGTGCCGCCGCCACCGAACCGGCGGCGACGACGTGATTGTCCTTGATGAGGGCCTCGTCACCGAGCCCCATCCGGTGGTTGACCCCGCCGCCGGCCCGTACCGCGTATTTCTGCAGGGCCCGCAGGCCGGGCAGCGTCTTGCGGCTGTCCCGGATCCGGCATTCGGTGCCGGATACGGCATCCACCCAGGCCGCGGTGGCCGTCGCGATACCGGACAGGTGGCACATCAGGTTGAGCATGGTCCGCTCGGCGGTGAGCAGCCCTCGGGTGGGGGCCACGATGTCGAGAACCACGGTCCCGGGCGTCACCCGGGTGCCGTCGTCGACGCGCGCGGTGACCTGGTAACCGTTGCTGCCCAGCACCTCGTCGAGGGCCAGCAGGCCGACGTCGATTCCGGCGACGGTGCCGGCCTGCCGGGATACCACCGCGGCCCGGCCCACCGCGGCCGGGGGCACGGTCGCCAGCGTGGTGATGTCGGGTCCGAACCGCAGATCCTCGACGAGCGCGGTACGGATGAGCGCCAGCGCCTCGTCACGGTCCAGCACGGAATCCAGGGCCATCAAACGTTCTCCTCGTTCACTGCGTGCCTCGTGCACGCAGTACTTCCAACTCCGGTCCGCACGGACACACCGGATTCGCGGGGCGTACTCCTGCACCCGCGCTTTTCGACTTGCCGGCGCGGCGGCACCGCGGCCGGGTCCCGGCTCCGCTACTCGGCGGCTACGGGTCTTGTTCAGGCACGATAGTGGGCGCGACCGGGTACTGCAGGTTCCGGGTCACGGCAGCCGGGCGACCGTCCCGGGCTCGGGCATCTCGGCAGGCACCGGCCGGCCATCGATCAACCGGAGGGTCCGGCTGTATTGCTGTCCCGGGTCCGCATCCGGGTGGTCGGCCCGCGTATGACAGCCACGGCTCTCGGTGCGCGAGGCCGCGGCGGTGAGCAGTACCCGGGCAGTCGCCGTGATCGCGGCGTCCTCGATCCGCCGAATCCGCTCCGCCGCCGAACTTCCCGATCCGCCGCTGCACCGATCGGCGGCGGATGCCGCAACGGCACCGCTCGGGTCGCCGTCCCCGAGTTGCCGCGGTTCCCCGCCGTGCACCCGGTATCCGGCGGACTCCGGTCGTGGTCCGGTGACCGGCCGCTGCACGGGTACACCGGCTGCCGCCGGACTCGTGCCGGCCTGCAGGCGGCGCAGCGCCGAGGCGAGTCCGGCGCCGTCACGCACCACCGACGCGTGCTCGGTCAGCAACTGCTGAACGAGGGCGCGGTCGGCGATCGGGCGAATCGGCAGTTCGGCCGCCGCGACCCGGGCGCGCACGGCCTGCCGTTCGGCAGCGGCGACACCGGCCCGCTCCCCCACGACCAACCCTTCCAGCAGGCTGTTGGATGCCAGCCGGTTGGCACCGTGCAGACCGGTTCGGGCGACCTCACCGGCCGCATACAGCCCGGGAACCGCAGTGCGCCCGTGTGGGTCGGTCACCACACCGCCGCACTGGTAGTGCGCGGCAGGCGCGACCGGGATCAGCTCGCGGACCGGATCGATACCGGCGATCCGGCAGGAGGCGGTGATGGTCGGGAACCGGCGGGCGAACCCGTCGACCGCTCGGGCATCGAGATACACGTGATCGGTGCCGGATTCGCGCATCCGCAGGGCGATGGCCCGCGAGACGACATCACGCGGCGCGAGGTCACCACGCGGATGCACTCCGGCGGTGATCGAGCGGCCGTCCCGGTCGACCAGGACGGCACCCTCGCCGCGGACCGCTTCACTGATCAGCGGCCGCCGGCCCAGACCGCCGGGTGTGTGCAACACGGTCGGGTGGAACTGGACGAACTCCAGGTCCGCCACCTCGGCACCGGCCCACAAGGCCACCGCAACGCCATCCGCCGTCGCCCCGGGCGGATTGGTACTCAGCGCGTAGAGCTGTCCGAGCCCGCCGGTGGCGAGCAGCACCGCCGGCGCATGGACGACACCGAACCCGCGCTCGGAGACCGCAATGACCCCCTGGACTCCGGTGGGCCCGGTGACCACCCGGCAGACCGCCGTGCCGAACAGCACGGGCAGCCCGGCCGCCTGCAAGGCGCGCTGCACCTCGGCGCCGGTGGCATCGCCGCCGGCGTGGATGATCCGCCGGATACTGTGCCCGCCTTCACGAGTGCGGGCGATCTGCCCGTCCCGGCCACGATCGAACACCGCACCGAGTCCGGTGAGCGCCGAGACGGCTTCCTGCCCGCCCGCGACGATGGAATGCACCGCGCCCGGATCGCACAGGCCGGCACCGGCCATCACGGTGTCCTGCAGATGCGAATCCACCGAGTCACCGTGCGGCGCCACCACGGCGATCCCGCCCTGGGCGTACTGGGTGGCGGTATCGGCCGGTCCGCCCTTGCTGAGCGTGAGCACCCGCAGACCGAGCTGCGCTGCGGTCCGCGCCGCGGTCAGGCCGGCGACCCCACCACCGACGACGACCAGGTCGGCCGCCGCCTCCCAGCCGACCGGCACCGTGTCGGTCATCGCCGGCTGCCGATCACGGCTGCCATACTCGGCCGGTGAACGGAACCGTCGCTTTCTTCCGGCCGGACGAGGGCTGGGGCGCGCTCGACTCCCCGGACCTGCCGGACGGGCACCGGGCCTGGGTGCACTACAGCGAGATCGAGGGCACCGGCTTCCGGATGCCGGCCGCCGGTGAGCATGTCACGTTCGACGCCGAACCCGCCGACCAGGACTGCTTCCGGTACCGGGCCCTGCGGGTACGCCGGCACGCGGGTCCGGCGTAGTCCGGTCATTCCCCGCCGCCGGGGTTACCGATCTCGATCATCCGCTGCACCGATGCCCGGCCCGCCGCCGCCATCTCGGGGTCCACATGTACTTCGTCGGCGCCCTCGGCCAGACAGCGCAGCAGGGCGGCCGGAGTGATCATCTTCATGTACTTGCAGGACGCCCGGTCGTTGACCGCCTGGAAGTCCACGCCCGGCGCGGCCTTGCGCAGCTGGTGCAGCATGCCGACCTCGGTCGCCACCAGGACCTCGGTGGACTTGGCCGCCTTGGCGGCGTCGATCATGCCGCCGGTGGACAGGATGTGCACCCGGTCGGCCGGGAACGCGCCCTCGCCCGCGAGATACAGCGCCGAGGTGGCACAGCCGCATTCGGGGTGCACGAACAGCTCGGCATCCGGGTGCGAGCGCGCCTGCTCGGTGAGTTCATCACCGTTGATTCCGGCGTGCACATGGCATTCACCGGCCCAGACGTGCATGTTCTCCCGGCCGGTGACCCGCTTGACGTGGGCGCCGAGGAACTGGTCGGGCAGGAAGAGCACCTCGCGATCGGGGTCGATGGAGGCGACCACGTCCACGGCGTTGGAGGAGGTGCAGCAGATGTCGGTGAGCGCCTTCACCTCGGCGGTGGTGTTGACGTACGACACGACCAGCGCCTCCGGGTGCTCGTCCTTCCATGCCTGCAGCTCGGCGGCCGAGATCGAGTCCGCGAGCGAGCAGCCCGCGCGCTGATCCGGGATGAGCACCGTCTTGGCCGGGCTGAGGATCTTGGCCGTTTCGGCCATGAAGTGCACCCCGCAGAACACGATGGTGTCCTCGGGCGCCTCCGCAGCGATGCGGGACAGCGCCAGGGAATCCCCGACGTGATCGGCAACGTCCTGGATCTCGGGCAGCTGGTAGTTGTGCGCCAGGATCGTGGCATTACGCAGCTCGGCCAGCCGGCGCACTTCCTGCGCCCATTCCGGTGTCGCCTCGACGCCGAAGTAACCGCCCGGCCCGTCGTAGACCTGTTCGGACAGCGGCTGTGCGCTCGTCGTCGCCATGATGGCTCCTTCCTCATGCGAGCCGGCCACTCCACCGATTCGCACCAAACCTGGTTTTCGACTTATGATCGAAAACGTGCCCCATAGTATCACCATCCACGAATCGCTCACCGCGGTGTTCCAGGTTCGCCGCTTCCCCGCCGACGTTTCCGCAGGTGATGACGCCGCCGCCGGACAAAGACCGGGCGGCCGGGGCTCCCATCGCCGGCGGGAACTGGCCGTACTGCTGTGGCAGCGGGCCCTGCCACCCCAGGAGGGCACCTGGTCGCTACCGGGTGGCCGGCTGCGCGACGACGAGGACCTCGACACTTCGGCCCGCCGCCAGCTGGCCGAGAAGGTCGATGTCCGCGAACTCGCCCACCTGGAGCAGCTGTCGGTGTTCAGCGCCCCGGATCGCGTGCCCGGACCCCGCCGGATCGCCTCCGCCTATCTCGGCCTGGTGCCACTGACCACCGAACCGGAGCTGCCGTCGGACACCACCTGGCATCCGGTATCGGCACTGCCGGAGATGTCGTTCGATCACCGCACCGTCGTCGACCACGCCCGCACCCGGCTGGCCGCGAAACTCTCCTACACCAACATCGCCTTCGCGCTGGCCCCGGACACCTTCACCATGTCCACCCTGCGGGCCATCTATTGCGCCGCACTGGGCTACGAGGTCGACACGACGAACCTGCAACGCGTACTGACTCGGCGGCGGGTGATCACCCCGACCGGCGACACCGCCGCACCCGGCCGCACCGGCGGCCGCCCCGCCGCCCTGTACCGGTTCACCGATTCCGGGCTGCGCGTCACCGACGAATTCGCCGCCCTGCGTCCCCCCGGCTGAGCCACCGGGCGCCGCCGGGATCATCGGATGTGGCAGGTGTTGCGTACCGGCGGCCGGACGGGCATCGTCACACCCGGAAGGGGAAGCCGTTCAGCTCCGCCGAGGAGGTACCGAATGCATTCCGTGTTCCGCCGTGGTTTCGCCGCCGCTGCCGTCACGCTGGCGGCACTCGCCGGGTTCGCGCCGGGTGCAGCCGCCCGGCCCACGTACTACGACCCGGTACTCACACCGTGCAACCACCTGTTCCGCACCCCGCTGGAGGCACCCCGGCCGGGGACGAACGTGTACTGGAGTCCGTTCGGCACCTCGGACATCGCCTGTTACGACGACGGAATCGGCGGGCCGTCCTTCTTTCAGCGCGATCCCTGGGGCAGCTGGCATCCGATGAACGAGCTGACTCCCGGACACTTCTTCTACGTGATCTTCCGGTCCCTGGTACCCGATCAGGCCACCTGGCAGTAGGCGAACCGGCTCCGGATCAGCGTTCCACGAACCGATCCCGGTGTTTCGGGCGGCGCCGATAGTCGCGGCCGCTGCGCACCGGGACGGCAGCATTCGACCGCCGCAACTCGTGGCGGCGGCGCCAGGCGGCGAGCTCCGGACGCTCGGCCGGCGTCTCCGGTGGTTTCGGCTGTCGGCGGCGCATGGAATCCCTCCCCGGGTCGGTGACCGAGCCACGGTAACGGCCGGAAGCACCGGCGGGCGAACGGTTTTTCACCCACCGCTGGAACCTGTTGCAGTATGGTGCCCGCCATGCGCGTTCCCGGCACCGGTGCCCGATTCGCCCTACCGCTCCTTGCGGCTGCGCTGCTGGCCGGCCCGGCGCCCGCGACTGCGGCCCCGGCCTGGGGCCCGCCCGCGGCACCGAACCCGTTCCTGGGGCCGGACGGCACCGCGGCGATGCACGGGGATGCCGCTTCCTCGGATACGACTCCGCTGGCGGGCCCGGGCAGCGGGCCGGTACAGGTGTCCGCGGTGCCCCTGCCGGCCGCCTGCCCCACCGTCCTGCAGGCCGCCGACGGGCTGGTCCTCGCGGTGTGCACTGCGATCGCCGGCCGCACCCCGACCGTCTACCTGCTCGATCCGGACCGGACCGGTCCGCATGCAGTCCTGGCGTCCCTGCCACTGGCTCGAGGCAGCCTGCTCGGTGGGGTCTACGCCTACCTCGATCAGGCGGACCGGCTCGTGGTCGTGGACGGGGACCGCCGGTTGCTGCGCATCGCACACCCGGTGGACGAGACCGGCGGGCGGCGACTGGAGGTCGTGTCGACTACCGACCTGTCGGCGGCCGTTCCGGACGACGACGCCGTGACCGGGCTGGTTCCGGACCACACCGGAAACGTCTGGTTCGCCACGGGGGCCGGACTCGTGGGTACGGTGACACCGGACGGCGCCGTTGCCACCCTCGGCTTGCCCGAAGGCGAACGGATCGCCAACACCATCGCCGCGTCCCCGGCCACCGTATCGGTGGCCTCGACGCACGCCCTGTACGAGTTCCGCGCCGACGCCACGGGCGCGCCCCGGCCGATCTGGCGGGCGGTCTACGATCGCGGACCGGCCCGCAAACCGGGACAGCTCAGCTGGGGTACCGGCTCCACGCCGACCTACTTCGGTCCCGGCAACGGTGCCGAGTACCTGACGATCGTCGACAATGCCGCCGACCGGGTGAACCTGCTCGTCTTCCGTTCCGGCACCGGCGAACGCGTCTGCCGCGAACCGGTTCTCGGCAGCGGCGGCCCGGGCAGCGAGAATTCGCCCATCGCCATCGGCCGATCGGTCTTCGTGGCGAGCACCTACGGCTATCCCTATCCGGCGGTGCCCGACGATGCCGGACCGGCCGTGCCCGCCACCGCACCGTTCACCGGCGGAATGACCCGGGTGGACGTCGAACCGGACGGCTGCCGTGTCGTATGGGACAACGGCGTCCGCAGTGCGGCGGTTCCGCAACTGTCCCGCGCCGACGGCATGATCTACACCGTCGTGCGGCTCGGCGCCGACCACACCACCCCGCTGGACGGTTTCGCCTACGGCGTCGTCGATCCCGATACCGGCGAGCTGCGCACCCGGCGGCCGATCGCCGCCACCCTGGCCGCCGATACGCTGCAGACGGCCGGGCTGGTGACCGCGGCGGGCCGGCTCTGGCAGGGCACGGTCACCGGACTCCTGCGGATCGAGCGGGGGCGGCTCACTCCATCCTGAGATGCGGGCGCGGCACCGGACTCGACCGCATCCGCAGCACCCGGCCCACTCCCCAGAACAGGATTTCGACCAGCCAGAACAGCATCTGGAAGAACAGCACCACGACGACCGGGACCGCCAGGAACAGCACCGCCGGTACGGCGATCGCCAGCCAGCGGAGCAGAAATCCGGGGCTGATCCCCGCCCAGCGGGTGCCCAGCCGCACCGCAGCCCACATCAGCCATCGACGGGTCCCGGAGACGCCCAGTTCGCGCATGCTGCGGCGGAAGATCCCGTCGGCGTCCGCCGGGGTGACCGCCCCGCTGCGCAACAGATGGTCGTGCAGAATCGCGGCTCGGGTATAGATTCCGTACCGCGGAATGAGCCAGATGAGTGCACTGGGCACCGAGGCGAAGTCGGTGCGGAATCCTTCCGGCACCGTGAACTCCTCGGTGGCCCCCTGGTACACCAGCGGCTGGGCCAGCCGCCAGAACTCCGCGTCGTCCTGGCGGACCACCGGTCCGGCACCGACGAATGGCATCTTCGATTCCTCCCCCGCGCCCCACCGCGCGCTGCTCGTCGTCCTGTCGACGACGCGCAGCCTACCGGTCGGTGCCGACGACGAAAACGCTACGCCCGAACTCGATCCGGATCGCTCGCTCCGGCCCGGATCAGTCCCGGCGTGGTGGTGCGTCCGACGGACCGGGTGGTGTGACGAGGTAACCGGCCTCCGCCACCGTGGCATCCGGAACAGGGGCCATCGGATCCGGCGGGTACGGCTCGTCCATCCCGTCCGGGAACCGGTCCCCCAGCAGCCCGGCCGCACCGGAACGCAGATCTGCGGCCGGATTGAGACCGGCGAACAGCACCAGCAGCATCGCGGCCAGCAGGGGCTGCACCAGCAGCGCGAGTCCGGTGCCCACCTCGGCCGGCAGCGTGACCACCACGGCGATCGGCGGATCGTCGGGGCGCGGAAAACGAGCGGCGGAAACGGCTTCCCCGACCACCACCATGGCGGCCGCCCCGGCACCCGAGGCGAGCACCAGCGCAACCGCCAGGGCCGGACCGCGGGCATACCGGACGCGCCAGGCGGCCACCACCGTCAGCAATGCGACCAGAGCGGCGAGGCAGACGAAGATGGCCAGCGAATCGAACTCGTGCAGGCTCTCCCCGGTCAGCGGGATCCCGCGCCCGGGCGCGGTCACCCGCACCCGTTCGGGCGGTGCCAGCAGGCCCCAGGCCACCCCGGCGATACCGCTCGCCACCAGCACCGCCGCCGCGAGCAGCAGCACCCCACGCAGTTCCCGCCGCAGCACCTCCGGACGGTCCGGGACGGTCCGGACCGCCACTAGCGGCGTTCCAGTTCGGCCGATTCGGTGACCCCGTGCCGGGAGCACTTGGCCCACCAGCCGTCCGGGCTCACCTGCACGATCATCCGGCGGCCGCACTGCGCGCAGTACCGCGGCGGCTCCAGCCCGAGCGCGGCGGCGGCCGGCAACGGTTCGTCGCCGCCCGGCACGACCGGTTTGCCGGTGAACGGGTTGTAGAGGGTGTGC
The DNA here is from genome assembly GCF_056627695.1 of Nocardia sp. KT25-26. NCBI lineage: Bacteria > Bacillati > Actinomycetota > Actinomycetes > Mycobacteriales > Nocardiaceae > Nocardia > Nocardia sp. KT25-26. The sequence continues at coordinate 4,002,271 of NZ_CM152813.1, forward strand.
ATATCCATAATGTACTGGTCGCCGACCGCTCAGATCGTTTCGTTGAGCGCCTTGATCGGCATCTTCAGCTCGCCGAGCAGATCCAGATCGGATTCGGCGGGGCGGCCCAGAGTGGTCAGGTAGTTGCCGACGATGACCGCATTGATGCCGCCCAGGATGCCCTGCTTCGCACCGAGATCGCCGAGGGTGATCTCCCGGCCGCCGGCGAACCGCAGGATGGTCCGCGGCAGCGCCAGCCGGAACGCGGCAACCGCCTTCAGCGCCTCCGCGGCCGGCAGCACCTCCAGGTCCCCGAACGGGGTACCGGGCCGCGGGTTCAGGAAGTTCAGTGGCACCTCGTCCGGCTCCAGGGCGGCCAGGTCGGCGGCGAATTCGGCGCGCTGTTCCAGGGTTTCGCCCATGCCGAGGATGCCGCCGCAGCACACCTCCATCCCGGCCTCGCGCACCATCTTCAGTGTTCCCCAGCGCTCTTCCCAGGTGTGCGTGGTGACCACGTTCGGGAAGTGCGACTTCGAGGTCTCCAGGTTGTGGTTGTAGCGGTGCACCCCCATCGCCGCGAGCTGGTCGACCTGCTCCTGGGTGAGCATGCCGAGCGAACAGGCCACCTGGATGTCGACCTCGTTGCGGATCGCCTCGACACCGGCGGCCACCTGCGCCATCAGCCGCTCATCCGGGCCGCGCACCGCGGCCACGATGCAGAATTCGGTGGCACCGGTCTTGGCGGTCTGCTTGGCCGCCTCCACCAGGCTCGGAATATCGAGCCAGGCCGCCCGGACGGGCGATTCGAACAAGCCCGACTGGGAGCAGAAGTGGCAGTCCTCCGGGCAGCCGCCGGTCTTCAGGCTGATGATGCCCTCGACCTCGACCTCCGGGCCACACCACTTCATCCGCACGTCGTGGGCCAGCTGCAGCAGTTCCTCGAGGCGGTCGTCACCGACCTGCAGCACCGCGAGGGTCTGCTCCTGGGTCAGCCCCTCACCGCGCTCGAGCACCTGCTCACGCGCGATGGCCAGAATGTCGGTCCGGGCGGGTGCCTGCGTCACGTTCGGAGTCCCTTCTCCTGATCGGCGCCGTACTGCATCGACGAATCGGCAGCCGGGCGATGCGGGCCGCACCCCGGCTCCCGGGGTGCACGGCCGTGCAACTTGAACGGTGTTCAGGCTAGGGTAGCGACCGAGAGTGAGTCAAAGCACGCCGCGGTGGCGGGCCGGATACGGATGTGGAGGGTGACGGGTGCAGTTGCGCAGGGCCGACGTCGTGGCGGCGGCGATGCAGATCCTCGACGAGTACGGTCTGGCCGATCTGACCATGCGGCGGCTGGCCACCTCGCTGCACGTCCAGCCGGGGGCGCTGTACTGGCATTTCCCGAACAAGCAGGCGCTGCTCGGCGCCGTCGCGGACCGCATTCTGGCGCCGATGGACGAACCCGTCCCCGCCGCCGAGTGGGCCGATCAACTCGGCGCGCTGGCCCATCGCCTGCGCAACTGCCTGCTCACCTACCGGGACGGCGCCGAACTGGTGTCGGCGACCTACGCCTCCCGGCTCACCACCAGCAAGGCCCGGGAACGTTTGGCCGGAACGGTGATCCGGGCCGGGATGAATCGGCGCGAGGCCGAATACACCGCGTCCACCCTGCTGTACTACGTCCTCGGCCACACAGTGGACGAACAGTCCCGGATGCAGCTGGACTCGGCGGGGGCCCTGACCGCGGAGAACTCACCCCTCACCGAGGCCCCGGATGCCACCGACCGGTTCGATTTCGGCCTGCAGTTGTTCGTCGGCGGCGTCCGGCATCGGCTCGGCAGCCGGGTGCGCTGATCGCTGGAGCCGCGACACCGGCAGATCAGTGTTCCGGGCTACCGGCGCGGTGTTCGGCGGCCAGCACGGTCAAACCGTGCCGGACCCGGCGGAAATAGGTGGCCCGGCTCAGATGCCGTCGCGCCGCCACCTGCCGGTGCGTGGTGGACGGGCGCAGGAAGTAGGCGCCCAGCACGGCTCCCGATTCGGCGGTGACCGGATCCGAATGGGCAGCAAGGCGTTCGAGGGCGGAATGCAGCCAGCCGCGCAGTTCGGCCGGTCCCGCGGTATGCGGCGCGGTGCACAGCGGGCTTGCCGCCAGCGCGGCCGGATCGCCGAGATGGCGCAGGGCCCAGCCGATCTGCTGGGCGGTCGCCCCGCCGAGCGCATCGGCCCCGGCCAACCGGTCGGCCCATCGGGTGGCGGCGTCGGCACCGAAGTCGTTGCTGTATATCTCCGGATGCCGCCCGCACCGGTACACATCTTCCGCCAGCCGGCCGTGTGGCCGGAACCGCAGTGCGCGCAGCAGCGCCAGATAGTCCGGATTCGCGGTGGACACCAGCAGATTCCGGGCGCGGACCCCGACCAGCAGGGTATGCCGCAGGATCGCCGCATGCGTGGCACGGTCGGCGCCGAAGGCGGCACCCAGCACCAACCCGCCGGAACGCTTCGCGGTGAGGGTTTCGCTGTGCTGCTGCAGCAGCAGTTCCACACTGCCCGCGGTGTGTTCGACGACCGGGACCAGATTCGCGAGCCCGACCGCCCGGCCGTCGGCGTCCCGGGCCAGATGGAATCCGGTGATGTCGTCGCTCACCCACTGCTCGACCATCCGCGCGGTGCGCTGCCGGTGGAAACCGTTGCGCCGGGCCCAGATATCCATCATCGCCGCGACAGCACCGGCGTCGGCGGCAGTCGCGGGCGCAATGGTCACCGGCCGGTCCACCGGCGGGAACAGGGTTTGCCGCACCAGCTGGGGCGGTGCCAGGAACAAGGCCTGCTCGGCTACCTGCGCCCGGTCCGCCGCCGATTCGCTCCGGGCCAGCTGGGCCCGCCGATAGCGGGCGGCGCGGGATCGGACGTCGCGATATCGTTCGGGCCGGCGCCAACGATAGGCGGTGTCGAGCACCGTGCGGTAGGGCTCCGGAACGGACAGGCCGAGCGGTCCCCGTTCGACGATGCTGAGCCCGGCCAGTTCGTCGAACAGGTCCGGGCCGCCGGCGAGCAGTGTTTCGTCGGCGGCACCCACCGCGGCGACCGCGCGCAGCGCATGCCGGATCCGCGGGCCGGGCCGTTCGCGGTCCAGCCGCTCCAGCAGTTCCGCCGCGACCCGGTCGGCGACCGCACCGGATCCCGGATCGTCTGCCCCGGAGCGCAGCGCCCGGATCGCGGCCCACGCCAGCAACGGGATACCTCCGGCCACCTCCACGACGCCCGCCCGCCGGTCCGGATCCTCGATACCGGCGGCCAGCAGCAGATCATCGAGCTCCGAATCCGGCAGCGCCGATAGTGCAACGGTGACCGGGTCGGCTGCCCCGCGGCCCGCACTCCACTGCGCCGATGCCGCCAGCGGCCGCCTGCTGACCACCACGACACCGCCCGGGGGCACCGTTCCGGCCGCCGTCCGGATCGCGGCCGCGGTGTCGACGTCGTCGATCACCGGCACCGCCTCGGGCAGGTACCGGGTCAGCCAAGTCTTGCCGACCCCGAGTGGACCGGTCAGGTTGACCACTCGTCCCGCAGATACACCCGCCTGTACCCGTTCCAGGTGCGGACGGTGCGCGGGCGGCAGCTGCCGATCGACGGTCATCCGGGCACTCCTATCCCTCGGCCGGCTCGGGCCGGAGATCATGAGACCACAGTGAGACCCAGGTGCGCCGCCCGATGCCTAGTCTCGTCGACGAGCTACCCATGTTCTGGAGGTTTCATTGAGGCGCACGCTCACCACCACGACGCTGGCGGCGGCCGTGGTACTGATCGCCACCGCCGGGTGCAGCGACGAAGCGGACACGACGGCGACGACCCCAGCGGCGACCACCACCGCTGCCGCTACCGCCACGGCCGGTCCGTCGACCACCGAGCCGGCCCCGGCGTCCGGATTCGACCCGGAGTCGGTACCGTTGTCCACCGCCGAACTCGGCACCTTCCCGTATCTGACGATGCCCGAAGGGTTCGAGAACCCGAACTCCGAGGAGCCGATCGTGCCTCGGGACCGGATTCCGGTGTGGACCGGTGCCGGGCTGTACTGGGCCACCGGCCAGGTGTACGAGTCCTTCATCCACGCAGTAGCGGATGTCGGCTACGCCAAGTTCGCCATGCTGGAGGCGGTCGACGACCAGATCACCGCGCTGGGCGGGGTCCGGATCACCGCGTCCGAGGTGCCGAGCGAACTCGTCGACGAGATCGACCACGATCTGATGGTTGCGCACAACACCGGGCTCGGCGGAATGTACGGCGACGAGATCAACACCTACCTGATCCGCACCGCCGATCGTTCGGTATGGATCATGGTCTCGTCCGATACCGCGGGCGGGCGTTGGCTGGTCATCGAGGAGCAGGCCGATCCGGCCGGGGCACCGAGTGCACCTGCCGCAGCATCCTCGGCACCGCTGCCGCAGAACTGACCGCCCGGCGGGCGGCGCCCCCGCACCGCGGCGACCGGCGTCGGCCGCCATCCGGTCAATCCGGAAGTTCCCTGGCCTGCTCCCGATAGCGGTCGATGAACGGCGCCACCTGCGAATCGATGATCGCGTTGTATTCCTCCGGCCGCTGCCGCGGGTTGGCATGCCCGGTATTGCGCGGCAGGACCACCAGAAGTGTGCCGTCGACACCACCGGCATGTTCGATCAGCACCTCGTGGGAGTACTCGACGTCGACAATGGGATCGTCCATCGGATTGCGCGGCCGGATGAACACGACCGCGGGCCGCATCTTGCCCGGTACCGGTTCGGCCAGCACCGCCAGATCCCGCACCACACCGCCGGCGACTATCGCCGCGAACTGCGATTCGATGAGCCCGTTGCTGGCGGCATCCGAGGAAAAGATCTTGTCGCGCAACACTTCCGCGATCACATCGCCCAGCTCCGGGAGCCGGACGCCTGTCAGCGGACCGAACGCGTCCATGAAACGGTCCCGGCGGGCGTAGGCCTCCACCACGAAACGCAGAGTCCGGCTCTCCCGGGCGCCGGGCACCCACCCTGCCCAGCGCACCATCCCTTCACCGCGCCGACGGCTCTCGGGTCGCACAGCATGCAGGTTCACCGGCGTGCAGTCCAATACGACCGCCACCAGGCGGCGGTCACTGTCCAGCCGGATGTGGCGCGCGACCTCCAGTGCCACCACCCCACCCATGCTGTGCCCGATCAGCATCACATTCGCGATACCCGACATCTCCGCGGTGCGCACGACGAGATCGGCGATCACCTGCGTGTCGATACCCTGGTTGTCGTATCGGACCGCCCACACCGACCCGAAGTCGCGCAGCGCCGGCAGGGATTCCGCGGTATCGGCGGCATTGAGCCCACCCAGCCCGACCAGGTCGACGACCGCGGTGTCCCGATCCGCCGGGTCGACGGGATCGGCCACCCGGAGCAGTGCGGGCTCGGTCCGGGACAGCCGGTACCGCTCGGGCGCCACATCGTAGGTCCAATACTGCATGCCGAGCACCAGTACCGCGATTATCACGGCCGTCAGCCGCACCAGCAGATACCGCAGGCGCCGGCCACGGCGCGCACCGTAGCCGAACCCGGTCTGCCGCAACCGAGCCCGGCGGCGAGCATCGTCGTAGTCCGCAACGGTGGAGGGGCAACGGTCCACCGGAGACATCTATCCACTGTAGGAGCAGGCCGTCGGCCCGGCTACCGAACCGGCCGATGGTGTGGCAACAGGATGCAGACACACCGATGGCCCCTGCCCGAAACCGTCCAGGTTCCGCACAGGGGCCATCGTGAATGTATGTTCCGGCGGTGTCCTACTCTCCCACACCCTGTCGAGTGCAGTACCATCGGCGCTGGTGACCTTAGCTTCCGGGTTCGGAATGGGACCGGGCGTTTCCCCACCGCTAAAACCGCCGTAACTCTATGAAACTATCCAACAAACCACCACACCCCCCAACGAGGGAGTGTGCCGGACCCGGAACATCCCGGACCCCAGCAATGGTTCGTGTGTTGTTTCAGACACCACACAGTGGACGCGTAACACCTTCATCTTTTATAAGCCCTCGACCTATTAGTACCGGTCACCTACACACATTACTGCGCTTCCAGTTCCGGCCTATCAACCCCATCATCTGTAGGGGGCCTTACCCACTCGAAGGTGGTGAGAAACCTCATCTAGGAACAGGCTTCCCGCTTAGATGCTTTCAGCGGTTATCCCTCCCGAACGTAGCCAACCAGCAATGCACTTGGTAGCACAACTGACACACCAGAGGTTCGTCCGTCCCGGTCCTCTCGTACTAGGGACAGCCTTCCGCAAGTTTCTGACGCGCGCGGCGGATAGAGACCGAACTGTCTCACGACGTTCTAAACCCAGCTCGCGTGCCGCTTTAATGGGCGAACAGCCCAACCCTTGGGACCTACTCCAGCCCCAGGATGCGACGAGCCGACATCGAGGTGCCAAACCATCCCGTCGATATGGACTCTTGGGGAAGATCAGCCTGTTATCCCCGGGGTACCTTTTATCCGTTGAGCGACACCGCTTCCACACGCCGGTGCCGGATCACTAGTCCCGACTTTCGTCCCTGCTCGACCTGTCGGTCTCACAGTCAAGCTCCCTTGTACACTTGCACTCGACACCTGATTGCCAACCAGGCTGAGGGAACCTTTGGGCGCCTCCGTTACCCTTTAGGAGGCAACCGCCCCAGTTAAACTACCCACCAGGCACTGTCCCTGAACCAGATCATGGTCCGAAGTTAGAAGCCCAATACGACCAGAGTGGTATTTCAACGACGACTCCACAAACACTGGCGTGCCCGCTTCACAGTCTCCCACCTATCCTACACAAACCGTACCGAACACCAATACCAAGCTATAGTGAAGGTCCCGGGGTCTTTTCGTCCTGCCGCGCGTAACGAGCATCTTTACTCGTAATGCAATTTCGCCGAGTCTGTGGTCGAGACAGCAGAGAAGTCGTTACGCCATTCGTGCAGGTCGGAACTTACCCGACAAGGAATTTCGCTACCTTAGGATGGTTATAGTTACCACCGCCGTTTACCGGGGCTTAAATTCTCAGCTTCGCAACCCAAAAGGTCGCTAACCGGTCCTCTTAACCTTCCGGCACCGGGCAGGCGTCAGTCCGTATACATCGTCTTACGACTTCGCACGGACCTGTGTTTTTAGTAAACAGTCGCTTCTCTCTGGTCTCTGCGACCCAACCCAGCTCCCCGAGCAAGTCGGTTCACCGGATCGGGCGCCCCTTCTCCCGAAGTTACGGGGCCATTTTGCCGAGTTCCTTGACCACAGTTCTCTCGATCGCCTCGGTATTCTCTACCTGACCACCTGTGTCGGTTTGGGGTACGGGCCGTGTACCAACTCACTAGAGGCTTTTCTCGGCAGCATAGGATCACTGAATTCACCACAACGGCTACGCATCACCTCTCACCCACAAGAACCACGGATTTACCTATGGCTCGGGCTACAGGCTTACACCAGTACAACCACTGACTGGCCCAGCTACCTTCCTGCGTCACCCCATCGCTTGACTACTACCACGAGGGTCCCGCGCAGCACTTTTGGGTCTCCCGAAGGAGATCCCGCCAGATTTGGGCGGTTAGCACCATGGATTCACCATTGGGCGCGGATACACGGGTACGGGAATATCAACCCGTTGTCCATCGACTACGCCTGTCGGCCTCGCCTTAGGTCCCGACTCACCCTGGGCGGATTAACCTGCCCCAGGAACCCTTGGTCATCCGGCGGACGAGTTTCTCACTCGTCTTTCGCTACTCATGCCTGCATTCTCACTCCCATAGCCTCCACAGTTGGATCACTCCACCACTTCCACGGCTACAGGACGCTCCCCTACCCACCCCAACCACTGCCCCGAAGGGAATGTATATGTTGGAGTGCCGCGGCTTCGGCGGTGTACTTGAGCCCCGCTACATTGTCGGCGCAGGACCACTTGACCAGTGAGCTATTACGCACTCTTTCAAGGGTGGCTGCTTCTAAGCCAACCTCCTGGTTGTCTCAGCGATCCCACATCCTTTTCCACTTAGTACACGCTTAGGGGCCTTAGCCGGCGATCTGGGCTGTTTCCCTCTCGACTACGAAGCTTATCCCCCGCAGTCTCACTGCCGCACTCTCACTCACCGGCATTCGGAGTTTGGCTGACTTCGGTAAGCTTGTAGGCCCCCTAGGCCATCCAGTAGCTCTACCTCCGGCGAGAAACATGCGACGCTGCACCTAAATGCATTTCGGGGAGAACCAGCTATCACGGAGTTTGATTGGCCTTTCACCCCTACCCACAACTCATCCCCTCAGTTTTCAACCTAAGTGGGTTCGGGCCTCCACAACATCTTACTGCTGCTTCACCCTGGCCATGGGTAGATCACTCCGCTTCGGGTCCATAATGTGCGACTCAACGCCCTCTTCGGACTCGCTTTCGCTACGACTACCCCACACGGGTTAACCTCGCCACACACCGATGACTCGCAGGCTCATTCTTCAAAAGGCACGCCATCACCAAACAAGTCGGCTCTGACGGATTGTAAGCGCACGGTTTCAGGTACTATTTCACTCCCCTCCCGGGGTACTTTTCACCTTTCCCTCACGGTACTAGTCCGCTATCGGTCACCAGGTAGTATTCAGGCTTACCGGGTGGTCCCGGCAGATTCACAGCAGATTCCACGGGCCCGCTGCTACTCGGGCATCACTCACGCCAGCCGCCATGTTTTCAGTTACGGGACTCTCACCCTCTACGGCAGACCTTTCCAGGCCACTTCACCTAACACAACGGTTTCTGACTGACGCTCACCACGGCAGTGATGAGAAGAGCAACCCCACAACCCCACACATGCAACGCCTGCCGGCTATCACACACACATGGTTTAGCCTCATCCGCTTTCGCTCGCCACTACTCACGGAATCACATATTGTTTTCTCTTCCTGTGGGTACTGAGATGTTTCACTTCCCCACGTTCCCTCCACACACCCTATATATTCAGATGCGGGTAACACGACATCACTCGTGCTGGGTTTCCCCATTCGGAAATCCTCGGATCACAGCTCGGTTGACAGCTCCCCGAGGCATATCGCAGCCTCCCACGTCCTTCATCGGCTCCTGGTGCCAAGGCATCCACCGAACGCTCTTAAACACTTACAAAGACAAAGATGCTCGCGTCCACTGTGCAGTTCTCAAACAACACACCCACCAGACCAACACCCTGTCGCCGGCCGGAGCACACACCCCGCGGTACGAACCAGAAAACCTGGCGGATCGTTTCTTGCCTAGAAAGAACGCCTGTTCTTTCAGGACCCAACAGTGTGCCGACTACAATCCCCACGAACGAACCGATCACGGCCCGCCCCGATATGAGGCGCATGTCAGTGTTCCACCCATGAGCAACCACCGAACCACATTCGAGTTCGTAATGGCCTCTGCCAGAACGACATCCACCCTCTGGTGGCACGTCTGGAGAATGCTCCTTAGAAAGGAGGTGATCCAGCCGCACCTTCCGGTACGGCTACCTTGTTACGACTTCGTCCCAATCGCCGATCCCACCTTCGACAGCTCCCTCCCACAAGGGGTTAGGCCACCGGCTTCGGGTGTTACCGACTTTCATGACGTGACGGGCGGTGTGTACAAGGCCCGGGAACGTATTCACCGCAGCGTTGCTGATCTGCGATTACTAGCGACTCCAACTTCACGGGGTCGAGTTGCAGACCCCGATCCGAACTGAGACCGGCTTTAAGGGATTCGCTCCACCTCACGGTATCGCAGCCCTCTGTACCGACCATTGTAGCATGTGTGAAGCCCTGGACATAAGGGGCATGATGACTTGACGTCGTCCCCACCTTCCTCCGAGTTGACCCCGGCAGTCTCTCACGAGTCCCCGCCATAACGCGCTGGCAACATAAGATAAGGGTTGCGCTCGTTGCGGGACTTAACCCAACATCTCACGACACGAGCTGACGACAGCCATGCACCACCTGTACACCGACCACAAGGGAACCGACATCTCTGCCGACGTCCGGTGTATGTCAAACCCAGGTAAGGTTCTTCGCGTTGCATCGAATTAATCCACATGCTCCGCCGCTTGTGCGGGCCCCCGTCAATTCCTTTGAGTTTTAGCCTTGCGGCCGTACTCCCCAGGCGGGGTACTTAATGCGTTAGCTACGGCACGGATCCCGTGGAAGGAAACCCACACCTAGTACCCACCGTTTACGGCGTGGACTACCAGGGTATCTAATCCTGTTCGCTACCCACGCTTTCGCTTCTCAGCGTCAGTTACTTCCCAGAGACCCGCCTTCGCCACCGGTGTTCCTCCTGATATCTGCGCATTTCACCGCTACACCAGGAATTCCAGTCTCCCCTGAAGTACTCAAGTCTGCCCGTATCGACCGCAAGCTCGAAGTTGAGCCCCGAGTTTTCACGATCGACGCGACAAACCGCCTACAAGCTCTTTACGCCCAGTAATTCCGGACAACGCTCGCACCCTACGTATTACCGCGGCTGCTGGCACGTAGTTGGCCGGTGCTTCTTCTACAGGTACCGTCACTCTCGCTTCGTCCCTGTCGAAAGAGGTTTACAACCCGAAGGCCGTCATCCCTCACGCGGCGTCGCTGCATCAGGCTTCCGCCCATTGTGCAATATTCCCCACTGCTGCCTCCCGTAGGAGTCTGGGCCGTGTCTCAGTCCCAGTGTGGCCGGTCGCCCTCTCAGGCCGGCTACCCGTCGTCGCCTTGGTAGGCCATTACCCCACCAACAAGCTGATAGGCCGCGGGCCCATCCCGTACCGATAAATCTTTCCACCAACCCCCATGCGAGAGATGGTCATATCCGGTATTAGACCCAGTTTCCCAGGCTTATCCCAGAGTACAGGGCAGATCACCCACGTGTTACTCACCCGTTCGCCGCTCGTGTACCCCGAAGGGCCTTACCGCTCGACTTGCATGTGTTAAGCACGCCGCCAGCGTTCGTCCTGAGCCAGGATCAAACTCTCCGTTGAAGACTCACGAAACACCCGAAGGTGAATCAGCAGTATCTAACTAGAGTCCGAAAACCTAGCAAAACGCCAGCCGGAAATTAGCTGACTATAAATGTCCGACACCCACACGGGGGTGCAAGCATCGGAACCAAAAACAATTTTGGCACTGACATTCATCGACACACTATTGAGTTCTCAAAGAACACACGCACACACCGAAAACAACCGAACCGAATCCGGTGCCTCAGTGAAGCAACTTTCCGAAGCTTAGCCGACCACAGTCCCCGACACAAAATCGGGTCCCGGATCAACCAGTGTGATCGTCAGGCGCTCATCGTCCTACCTCGTTTTCCCGCACCGTGGCGTACCCTGTGTTCAAGGCCGCGTTCGGCTCCGGGTCGGAGTCCGTGTCGCTCTGACTCGAATAAAGTTACGCATGATCGAGAACGAAGTCAAATCGCCTGGTCAGACGGCGTAGTTCGCGGACAGCGGCAACGACCGAACCGGTCGCCACGGCTCCCATCCGGAAACGAACCAGTCGGTTGCTCGATTGGTGAACGCAGCCCGGTCCCACGCACCCACGCCGGCCGGTAATGCACCGACGATTTCCGCACCGGTGACCCGGGGCAGATCGGTGCGATTGCATTCGGCCGCCAGATCCGGAAGTTCCGGCCAGGAACCGATGAGCAGACCGGCACACGGGACGTCGGCGGATGCCAGGGCTCGGGTGGTCAGCTCACTGTGGTTGAGGGTGCCGAGGCCCGCGGCGGTCACCACGAGCACCGGGGCGCCCAGTGCACCCGCCAGCTCGAGCAGGGTGAACTCACCCATCCGCACCAGCAGTCCACCGGCGCCTTCCACCAGGACCAGATCGGCATCCGTGAGCGTCTCGATCCCGGCCACCGTCTGGTCGAGCGTGAGCAACGGCTGCCCGGCCCGGCGAGCGGCGGTATCCGGTGCGAGGGGTTCGGGGTAACGCGCCAGTTCCAGGGTGCGGGTGATTCCGCTGAGCCTGGTCACCTCGGCGAGGTCGCCGGGCGCACCGGGCGCGATGCCGGTCTGGGCGGGTTTGCAGACCGCCACCGAACGTCCCGCCGCGGCGGCCCGGGCGGCGACGGCGGCCGTCGCGACGGTCTTGCCGACATCGGTCGACGTGCCACTGATCAGCAGAATCGTCATGAGCGGGCGAACTCCGGGGCGGTTCCGGCAACGCAGGCATCCGCAGCGCCCGGGGCGGGCAGGCCGGCCTCGGCGAGAACGCCGCGCAGCACGGTCTCGATCCGGTCAAGTTCGGTCTCGGTGAGGTCGGCGCGAGCGGTGAGCCGCAGCCTGGACGTGCCCTCGGGCACCGACGGCGGCCGGAAGCACCCCACGTCGAGACCGCGGGCGCGGCACGCCTGCGCTGCGTCGAAGGCCCGTTGCGCCTCACCCAGCACCACCGACACCACCGCCGATTCCGGCCGGGCGACCCCGGCGACGGCGGCGATCCGAGCCGCACGGTCCAGGACCCGGCCGGCCATGGCCGGCTCGGCCTGCAACAGGGCCAGCGCAGTCCGCGCGGCGCCGACGGCCGCGGGGGCCAGGCCGGTATCGAAGATGAATGTGCGCGCCGCGTCGATCAGGTGGTCCCGCACCCGGGCACTCGCCAGCACGGCGCCGCCCTGGGCGCCGAACGCCTTCGACAGGGTTGCCGTGACGATCAGGTCGGGTTCCCCGGCCAGTCCCAGTTCGTGCACCAGCCCGCGGCCGCCGGCGCCCCGTACCCCGAGTCCATGCGCTTCGTCGACGACCAGCACCGCGCCGTGCGCCCGGACGACCCGGTGCAGCTCCGCCAGCGGCGCCAGATCACCATCCGCACTGAATACCGAATCGGTGAGCACCAGGGCGCGGTCCTCCGAACGTCCGGCCAGCAGCCGCTCGACCGCGGCCACATCGCGATGCGGAGCGATCTCGATCCGCGAGCGGGACAACCGGCACGCATCCACCAGCGAGGCATGGCTTCCGGCATCGGACACGATCAGTGCGCCACGCCCGCCCAGCGCCGTCACCACCCCGAGATTGGCGGCATAGCCGGAGGCGAAGACCAGCCCGGCCTCGGTGCCGGTGAACTCGGCGAGCTCGGTTTCGAGCAGTTCGTGATCGGCCGTGGTCCCGGTGACGAGCCGGGACCCGGTGGACCCGGCACCCCACCGGCGCACGGCCGCAACCGCTCCCTCGATCACCTCCGGATGCCGGCTCAGCCCCAGATAGTCGTTGGAGGCCAGATCGATCGCCGCAGACTCGGGTACGCGGGCGCGTAACTGCCGGCGCAGACCGGCCCGCTCACGTTCGGCGGCTCGTTCGTCCAACCAACTCAGCGGATCGTGCGTCACAGCTCCGCAGCCTACTTGAACGCCGTTCAGGGCGCTTTGTCAGCCCAGTTCACCGTGCCCGGCAGACTACCGATGCCATCGAAGCCGGGCAGCGGTCGCCGTCGTGCGCAGACCCCGCGGCGGGAAGGCCCGACGGTGCTCCTGCCTGCGTTGCCGGAACCGCACCGGAGTTCGCCCACACCGGCATCGCGCCCGGTGCGCCCGGCGACCTCGCCGACGTGACCAGCCTCAGCGGAATCACCCGCACCACAGACAACCGCCTTCGACGGGTGTGCCACACAATCCGTTGGAGGTGAGGCGGCTGCGGGACCACCGGGAGGGTTACCTGCACGGGATCCCGGCAGCCATCCAGGGGTGTTCGGCGGGCCGACCCACGGACGCGGCTACCAACGCTGACTGCTCGCCCTAGAGCGGACCCGGAACGCCTGGACTCCCGGCGGCGGGAATGCTGCTCCGTAGCCGGGCTGTATCGACCACGTCACCCGGGCCAGTGACCTGCCCGCGGGCACTGCTGTCGGACAACCCGGGCCGCGAGTGCCGGTAGCCGATGCGGTCGACCCGATTCAGGACGGCGTCGGCACGCTCGCCTGGGCGGCGACCACGGCGTGTGCGGCCCGGGCGATGGTGGCGATGTCCACGGAGTCGCTGATGAACGGCGGCATCGTGTAGACGAGGTTGCGGAACGGGCGCAGCCAGGCCCCGGCTGCGACGGCGGCGTCGGTGGCGCGCTGCATATCCACCGGGCGGTCGAGTTCGACGACCCCGATCGCACCGAGCACCCGGACGTCGGTCACCCCCGGCAGCTCGCGGATCGGGGCGAGGCCGACGGACAGCTCGCGCTCGATGCGCGAGACCTCGGCGCGCCAATCCCGGGAGAGCAGCAGTTCCACCGACGCGACCGCGATCGCGCAGGCCAGGGGGTTGCCCATGAAGGTGGGGCCGTGCATGAGCCCGCCGTGGGCGGCGCTGATGGTTTCCGCGATCCGGGTCGTGGTGAGCGCGGCCGCCAGGGTGAGGTACCCACCGGTGAGGGCCTTGCCGACGCACATGACATCCGGGGCGATACCGGCATGGTCGGCGGCGAACAGTTCACCGGTGCGACCGAACCCGGTGGCGATCTCGTCGAAGATCAGCAGCACCCCGTGCTCGTCGCAGAGCCGGCGCAGTTCGGTGAGGTAGCGGGGATCGTGCCAGCGCATTCCTCCCGCCCCCTGGACCAGTGGCTCCACGATCACGGCGGCGAGTTCGTCGCGGTGGGCGGCCAGCGCACGGTCCAGTTCCGCGACATAGGCCGGATCGAAATCGCGCGGCGGGGCGGGGACGAACACCTGCTCGGCCAGGATGTCGGTCCACAGCGAATGCATGCCACCTTCCGGGTCGCAGACACTCATCGGCGTGAAGGTGTCACCGTGGTATCCGCCCCGCCAGGTGAGCAGCCGGCGTTTGGCGGGCAGGTCCCGGCTGCGCCAGTACTGCAGGCACATCTTCACCGCGACCTCGACCGATACCGACCCGGAATCACACAGGAAGACCTTGTCCAGACCGGCGGGCGTGTGCTCCACCAGCAGCTGCGCCAGCCGCGCCGCCGGTTCGTGGGTCAGCCCGCCGAACATCACATGGCTCATCCGCTGGGCCTGTTCGGTGAGCGCGCGGTCCAGGACGGGGTGCCGGTAGCCGTGCACCGCCGCCCACCAGGAGCTCATCCCGTCGACCACCTCGCGTCCGTCCGCCAGGCGCAGGCGGGTCCCGGATGCGCTCGACACCACGAGCGGCTCGGTGGTCGCGGGAAACCCCCCATAGGGATGCCAGACGTGCGCGGCGTCGACAGCGGTGATCTGTTCGGGAGTCAGTGCCACGGAGGTCCTCTCCGGTCGTGGTCGGCCGCCCGGGCGAACCGGGATTGAACACCGTTCAAGTTACACCCCGGCCGTCGGCGCAGCCTACGTGGAAACCCTGATCTGCGAATTGCAGGGCGGCCGCATGACGGGTTCGGCCGAGACCCAGCCACGCGAATGCATCATGCCGACCGGCGTGTGATCCGGCAGGCGCGCCGCCGTGGCCGCGCACGACAGCTGCCCACCGCACAGCAGGCACGCACCGCCACCGTGGCTCGGCGATACGATCGGCACGCGCCGCCGGTCGCGCTACTGTCGTCGGCATGGTCCTGCCCGATTTTGCACCCGGTGTCGTGGGGGCACCAAGGGTCCGTCCGGGTGAGCCCTGCCCCCTCGGCGCTACGTTCGACGGCGCCGGAACGAATATCGCCGTCTTCTCCTCGGTCGCCACCGCCATCGACCTGTGCCTGATCGACGCGGCCGGCCGTGAGGAGCGGATCCGCCTGGACGAAATGGACGCCGGTGTGCGGCACGGCTTCCTGCCCGGCGTCGGCCCCGGGCAGCGGTACGGATTCCGGGTGCACGGCCCCTACGACCCGGCGCAAGGACTGCGCTGCGATCCGGCGAAGCTACTGCTCGACCCCTACGGCAAGGCGTTCGAGGGCACCGTTTCCGCCGATCCGGCGCTGTACCTGCCCGGCGCGGATACGCGCGGGCACACCATGACCGCGGTGGTCGTCGACCCGGCGTTCGACTGGCGCGGTGACCGGCCGCCCCGACATCCCCGGCACGAAACGGTGCTCTACGAGGCACATGTCAAGGGAATGACCATGACCCATCCGGCCGTGCCACCGGAGTTACGCGGCAGCTACGCCGGGATGGCGCATCCGGCGATCATCGAACACCTGCGGAAGCTGGGCGTCACCGCGGTCGAGTTGCTGCCGGTCCAGCAGTTCTGCCACGACCGGCTGCTGCGGGACCGCGGCCTGCGCAACTACTGGGGCTATCAGAGCATCGGATATTTCGCCCCGCACAACGAATACGCCGCCGGCGCCGACCCGGTCGCCGAGTTCAAGGCGATGGTGCGCGAGCTGCACGCCGCGGGAATCGAGGTGATCCTGGATGTGGTCTACAACCACACCGCCGAAGGCAACCAGTTCGGTCCGACCCTGAGCCTGCGCGGGTTCGACAATGCCGCCTACTACCGCCTCGTCGATGACGATCCCGAGCACTACCGCGACTTCTCCGGCACCGGGAACACCCTCGACGTGCGCCGGCCGCAGGCCGTGCAGCTGATCATGGACTCATTGCGGTACTGGGTACAGGAGATGCACGTGGACGGGTTCCGGTTCGACCTGGCCGCGGCGCTGGCCCGGGACCCGGGTGTCTCGTTCTTCGACCTGGTGCGACAGGATCCGGTCCTCGGCCGGGTCCGGCTGATCGCCGAACCGTGGGATGCCACCGGAGACGGCTACCGGGGCGGCACACTCACGGCGCCCTGGGCCGAATGGAACGACCGATTCCGGGATACGGTCCGCGACTACTGGCGGGGTACCCCGGGCGTACTCGGCGACTTCGCGGCCCGGCTCACCGGCTCCGCCGACCGGTACGGCCGGTCCGGGCGCGGGCCCGCGGCGGGGGTGAACTTCGTGACCGCCCACGACGGCTTCACCCTGCGGGATCTGGTGTCCTACAACCACAAACACAACGGCGCCAACGGCGAGCAGAACCGGGACGGCGAAACCCGGAACCGCTCCTGGAACGGTGGTATCGAGGGGCCGACCACCGATCCGGAGGTCCTGGCACTGCGCGCCCGCCGGCAGCGGGCCCTGCTCGCCACCCTGCTGCTGAGCCAGGGCACGCCGATGCTGTCGCACGGCGACGAACTCGGCCGCACCCAGTACGGCAACAACAACGCCTATTGCCAGGACAACGACCGATCCTGGATCGACTGGTCGCCCGAATCGATCGATATCGATCTGCTCGACTTCACCCGGGAGGTGATCGCCCTGCGTACCGCGCACCCGGTGTTCCGGCGGGACCGATTCCCCGTCGGCGGCGAAGTCCGGTGGCTGACCCCGGCCGGCGCTACGATGACGACGGCCGACTGGCACAACGGTTTCGGCCGGGCACTGACCGTGCTACTCGACGGGTCCGCAATTCCGGAGCCGGGGCCGGGGGGCGGACCGATCGTCGACGACACGTTCCTGCTGTGCTGCAACGCCCACGATGCCGCCCTCGACTTCGTCCTGCCGGATCCGCCCGGCGACGCACCGTGGTCGGTGGCGCTGGACTGCTCCGTACCGGACGGGCGGACCGACCTGCGGCTGCCCGGCGGCGCCGTGCTCACCGTGCCCGACCGCTGCCTCATCGTCCTGAACCACACCGCAGGATCGCCGAATCGATGACCGAGACCGCCACCTACGTGACCGACCCGCTGACCCTGCTGCACCGGGCGCCGATCCGGCCGACCACGGTACGCAGCACCTACCGGCTCCAGCTGCGTCCCGACGGGCTGACCTTCGCCGATGCCCGGGCCATCGCCGAATACCTGCAGCAGCTGGGTATCTCGCATCTCTACCTGTCGCCCGTGATGACCGCGGTACACGGGTCGACCCACGGCTACGACGTGACCGACCCGACGTCGGTCTCCGCCGCGCTCGGCGGGCCCGGCGGATTCAAGGCGCTGTCGGACGAAGTGCGCAGCCGCGGTATGGGACTCATCGTCGACCTGGTGCCCAATCATGTGGGTGTGGCCGACCCGCAGCAGAACCCCTGGTGGTGGGACGTGCTGCGGCACGGCCGCGATTCGCGGTACGCACACTATTTCGACATCGATTGGAGTCCGGGCAACGGAGCGGGCGGACGGCTGGCCCTGCCGGTGTTGCAGAGCGAGAACGATCCCGCCGCGCTGACGGTCGACCGGTCCGGACCGGAACCGGTGCTGGCCCTGCACGATCTGCGCTTCCCGATCGCGCCCGGCACCGACGGTGACCATGCGCTGCGCATCCACGATCGCCAGCACTATCGTCTGGTCAGCTGGAAGGCCGGGGTGTGCACGTATCGGCGGTTCTTCGCGGTGAGCGACCTGGCCGCGCTGCGCCAGGAGGACAACGAGGTCTTCGACGCGACCCACCGGGAACTGGCCGCATGGTGCGAGCACGACCTGATCGACGGGGTGCGCGTCGATCACCCCGACGGCCTCAGCCACCCCAGCGCCTACCTGTCCAAACTGCGTCGGGTGATCGGCCCGCACCGGTTGCTGCTGGTGGAGAAGGTGCTGGCCGACCGGGAGCCGCTGGACGCCACCCTGCCGGTCGACGGCACCACGGGCTACGACGCGCTCGCCGATCTCGGCGGGGTGCTGATCGACCCGGCCGGGGAGGCAGCCCTTACCGAGCTGTCCCAGCAGGTGATCGGCCACGGCAGCGACCGTTCCTGGGTCGGTGAGACCGAGCACCGGATCAAACGCGCGGTCGCCGAGACCATCCTCGCGCCGGAGATCCGCCGCCTGGTCGCCGCGATCAAGCGGGACGGTAATGCGGCGAGCTTCGACACTCTGGCGCTGACCAATGCCACCATCGAGGTGCTGTCGTTCATGCCGGTGTACCGCGTCGACTACGCCCCGCTCGCCGGGGTCGCCGCCGCCGTGGTCGCCGAGGTCGAGAAGCGCAACGCCGAACTCACCGCGCCGCTGTCGGTGCTGGTGGCCGCGCTCACCGCCGGTGGTGAGGCGACCACGCGGTTCGGCCAGGTGTGTGGTGCGATCACCGCGAAGGCGGTGGAGGACACGATGTACTACCAGGCCGCCCGCCTGGTCTCGCTGCAAGAGGTGGGCGGCAGCCCGGCCCGGTTCGCCACCACCGTCGGCGAATTCCATCTGGCCAACAGCGAACGCGCGCAGCGCTGGCCGGCCACGATGACCACCCTGTCCACCCACGACACCAAACGCGGTGAGGACGTCCGCGCCCGGATCGGGGTGCTCGCACAGGTCGCCGATGCCTGGGCCGACCGAGTCCCGGGCTGGCTGGAACAGACCCCGGCGCCGGACGGTGCGACGGCACTGTTCCTGCTGCAGAACATGTTCGGCGTCTGGCCGGCCGACGGCCGCCCGGCCTCGTCGGTTCCCGGCCTGCGCGTGCGGCTGCACCGGTTCGCCGAGAAGGCGATCCGGGAAGCGGGGACGAAGACGTCCTGGGAGGAGCCGGACGCCGAGTTCGAGCAGGCCGTGCACACCTGGGTGGATGCGGTGATCGACGGTCCGGTCGGCACCGGGATCGGGGATCTGGCCCATGAGCTGGCCCCGCACGCCTGGTCGGATGCACTGGCCCAGAAACTGCTGCAGCTGTGCGCACCGGGTATCCCCGACCTCTACCAGGGGTGCGAACTGTGGGAGGACTCGCTGGTCGACCCGGACAACCGGCGGCCGGTGAACTTCGCCGCGCGGGCCGCCATGCTGCAGTCGCTGACCGGCACGCCGACCCTGGACACCACCGGCGCCGCCAAACTGTGGGTGGTGGCCTATGCGCTGTGGTTGCGCCGGGAACGGCCGGAATGTTTCGTCGGCGGCGACTACCGGCCGCTGTATGCGAGCGGCGAGCACGCCCATCGGGTGGTGTCGTACGCGCGCGGCCCGGCCGGTGAGCCGCCGGAGATCATCGTGGCGGTCACCCGGTACAGCGTGGGGCTGGCCGCCACCGGGTGGACCGACACCACCCTGGTGCTCCCACCGGGCAACTGGACCGACCGGCTCACCGGACACGGCTACCAGCGGCGGGCACAGCTGGACCGCCTGTTCAGCCGGCTACCGGTGGCCCTGCTGGTGCGCGCGTAGCGCCGAGCGGCGGACCGGGGCGACCGCGAGGACCCAGCGGGCCGCGGCGGCCGCGGCGCCGGTGAGCACGGCCACCTGCGCCGATCCGGTGACGAGCAGCAGCAACGCAGCAACGAGCAGCCCGGCGACCAGTGCTTCCAGCTTGAAGACCGGCCAGGCAGTGCCCGCGAGGTCCACCGTCGCGGGCCGGGACGTCGAAGGGGTCACCACAGCCACCCCCACAGGATATACACACTCCAGAGTTCGGGCCACCTAACTCTTCCCGGTGGGAACAACACGCCGGGCACCGCGGGTTACCCGGTTGTTGCCGACCGACAGGAGAATGTGCACCATGCCACTGACTGGAGAATACGCACCGAGCACCTCCGAATGGGCCCGCGAACAGGCCGAGACCTACGAGAACTCCGGCGGCACCGCGGGCACCACCATGCAGGGCAAGCCGATCGTCCTGCTGACCACCCGCGGCGCCCGGACCGGCAAACTGCGCAAGACCCCGTTGATGCGGGTGGAACACGACGGCGAGTACGCCGTGGTGGCGTCGCTCGGCGGCGCCCCGAAGAACCCGGTCTGGTACCACAACATCAAGGCCGACCCGCATGTCGAGCTGCGGGACGGGACGGTGACCCGGGACTACACCGCCCGCGAGGTCACCGGCGCGGAGAAGGACCGGTGGTGGGAACGCGCCGTCGCCGCATGGCCCGACTACGCGGAGTACCAGAAGAAGACCGACCGCGAGATCCCGGTCTTCGTGTTGACGCCTCGCGCCGGCTGACGTCCGGCCGGCCGAACCGGCCACCACCCGCTGTGACCTCCGGGTCCGGCGGGTGGCAGCATATTCGGGGTGTCCCATTCCGTTGATGTCGCCACCGTGCCCGTGTCCCGTCCCCCGCTGACCGCGGACGAGATCGACGCCGCCGCGCAGCGCATTGCCGACATCATCGAGCCGACACCGTTGCAGTACAGCCAGCGGCTGTCCGAGCGCACCGGCGCGCAGGTCTACCTCAAACGGGAGGACCTGACCGCCGTGCGTTCCTACAAGCTGCGCGGGGCCTACAACCTGATGGTCCAGCTCACCGACGCCGAACGGGCCGCCGGTGTGGTGGCGGCGAGCGCCGGAAACCATGCACAGGGCGTGGCATTCGCCTGCCGGGTGATGCAGACCCGGGGCCGGATCTACGTGCCCACCACCACCCCGAAGCAGAAGCGGGACCGGATCCGCGTGCACGGCGGCGAATTCGTGGAGCTGATCGCCGTCGGCGAAACCTTCGATGCGGCCGCGGCGGCCGCCGCCACCGATGTCGCCCGGACCGGCGCGACGATGGTGCCACCGTTCGACGATCCGCGCACCGCCGCCGGACAGGGCACCATCGCCCGTGAGTTGCTGCAGCAGTTGGATTCCCCGCCCGATCTGGTGATCGTGCCGGTCGGCGGCGGCGGCTGCCTGGCCGGCATCGGCACCTATCTGAAGGAGCGGTCGCCGAAGACCGAGATCCTCGGTGTCGAACCGGCCGGGGCAGCCTCGATGACGGCTGCCCTGGTGGCCGGCGGGCCGGTCACGCTGTCGGAGATCGACCCGTTCGTCGACGGTGCCGCGGTACGCCGGATCGGCCGGGTCCCCTTCGACGCGATCACCGAGTTCGGTGGGCACATCCGCTCGCACGCCTCGCTCCCGCTGCTCACCACCACCGGCAACCGGTCGGGCACCGGATCGTTCTGGATGCGGGTGATCGACGAGGGTGCGATCTGTACCGCGATGCTCGAGCTGTACCAGAACGAAGGCATCATCGCCGAACCTGCCGGGGCGCTCGCGACGGCCGGGCTGGCCGACGCCGATGTCGACCCGGGTTCGACCGTGGTGGTCCTGGTCTCCGGTGGCAACAACGATGTGTCCCGGTACGGCGAGGTGATCGAACGGTCTCTGGTCCATCAGGGGCTCAAGCACTACTTCCTGGTGAACTTCCCGCAGGAACCGGGTGCGCTGCGCCGGTTCCTCGACGACGTCCTCGGACCCGACGACGACATCACCCTGTTCGAGTACATCAAACGCAACAACCGTGAGACCGGCACCGCCCTGGTCGGTATCGAGCTCGGCACCCCGGCCGATCTGGATCCGCTGATGTACCGGATCGAGCAGTCACCGATCCAGGCCGAACGGCTGGACCCGGATTCACCGGCCTACCGCTATCTGACCTGAGCCGGGTCCGGTCCGCTCGGCGCCGCCGACCCCGGCCGGCGCCGAGCGGTGCCGGGGTCAGGCCGCGGCAGCGAGCCGGCGATCCGCACTACCCATCGACCGGACACCGGCCATCACCAGTGGCAGCAGCCAACCGAGCGCCAGCTGGTCGTAGGGCAGCATCGCCTGGTCCAGGCGGTTGTGCACGAACCCCACGGCGATACCGGAATGCGGGTCGGCCCAGCCGAACGAGCCGCCCAGGCCGATATGGCCGAACCCGGCGCGGGCGCCCGGAACGGGCAGCGAATGGAAACCGAGACGCCACATCATCGGCAGGAAGAACAGTGCGTGGTCGAGCCGCCGGCTGCGGATCCGGCGGATCGCCGAACGGGTGTGCGGCTGCAGGTACGGGCTGCCGTCGACGGTGGTGGCCGAATCGTCGGCAAGTGCGGCATACATCCGGGCCAGCCCGGTGGCCGTGCACACTCCGTTGCCGGCGGGCATCTCGGTGTCCAGGATCGGCGGGTTCGGACCGTCCAGGATCGTGTCCAGACCGGGCAGGAACAGGCAGCGACTCGCACCGCCGAGCGGGCTGGGCAGCCGGTAACCGACATGTTCCAGGAAACCGGCCGTGACCGGATGCCCGAACAGGCTCAGATGCCGGCCTGCGAGACCGCCGAACCGGATGCCGCTGGATTCGGGCGGCCGACCCAGGTGGATGCCGTCGATGCCGAGTGGCTCGGTGACCTCGGTGCGGATCAGCTCGCCCATTCCCTGCCCGGTGACGGCGCGGGTGATGCCGGCCAGCAGCCAGCCGTAGGTCAGGGCGTGATAGGCCGGGGTGCCGAGCAGCCGGTCCGGCGCTGCCAGCGCGAGCCGGTCCTCCATCAGCTCGTGGTCGAGCACCTCGTCGGCACTGGTGGCGATCGCCGGTAGCGACGACAGCCCGGAGCGGTGGGTGAGCACATCCGCCACGGTGACGGCGCCCTTGCCGCGGGCGGCGAACCGCGGCCAGTACTCGGCGACGGGCGCGTGGTAGTCGATCAGCCCGCGATCGGCCAGCCGATGGACGACGGTGGCCGCGATGCCCTTGGTCGCGGAGAACACGATCGCGCCGGTGTCCGGAGTCCACGGCCGGTCACCGGCGCTGCCGGCGTGCAGTTCCAGCAGCGGGGCGCCGTTCCGGTAGACGGTGAGGGCGCCGCCGGCGCCGCGGCGATGTCCCAGCAGTGTGGCGAAAGTTCGCACCAGGGGGCCGAACTCGGGCGGCGCGTAACCGCCGGTGCCGGCCGGGAGGACGACGGTGTCCGCCCCGAAAGCGTCGTTGCTCATCGCTATACCGTACGGTGTAAGATTATCGATGGCAATGGTTGCTATCCGGCTGTGACCTCCGGACCCGGCCCGCTACCGGCGGTGAACACCTCGGCCGGCCGTGTGCCGTTCTCCAGGACAGCGAAGCTGTGCCCCGGAATCCGCGTTCCGGCATCGGCTTCCGTGGCCGGCGACCAGGCCAGCAGCACCCGCCCGTGCACCGGGACGACCACGGCGTCCTCGGACAGATTGCACGCCACCGTGATCGGTCCGCGACCCAGTACCAGCCAGCGGGCCGTCTCGTCGTAGTCCGCCCAGACCCGGTCCAGCCACGGATCGGTGAGTTCGGGCCGGGCCCGGCGCAGCGCCAGCAGCGCCCGGTAACAGGCCAGGATCCGGGAATGCGGCTCCCGTACCGGCTCCGACCAATCGAGAATCGATCGGGCGAAGGTGTCCGGGTCCTGCGGGTCGGCCACCTCGGCGGCGGACCAGCCCAGTGCCGCGCAGTCCGCGCGCCGCCCCGCCGTGGTCGCGGCCGCCACCTCCGGATCGGTGTGCGCGGTGAAGTACCGGAACGGCGTGCGCGCACCCCATTCCTCCCCCATGAACAGCATCGGCGTACCCGGTCCCAGCAGAATCAGCGCCGCCTTGATCGCCAGCTGCCCCTCGGTGAGATAGGCGGCGGGCCGGTCACCGCGGGCCCGGTTGCCGATCTGGTCGTGATTGCAGGTGAAGGCGATCAGCGCGCTGCCCGGGACCAGGTCACGAGGCAGCGGCCGGCCGTGTATCCGCCCCCGGAAAGCCGAATAGGTGGCGGCGTGGAACCAGCCGTGCACCAGGGTGTGCGCCAGACAGCCCAGCGATCCGAAATCGGCGTACCAGCCGTGCCGTTCACCGGAGACCGCGGAATGCACGGCGTGGTGCAGATCGTCGTTCCACTGGGCAGTCAGCCCGAACCCGCCCGCCGCCCGGGGCAGGATCAAGCGCGGGTCGTTGCTGTCACTCTCCGCGATCAGCGTCAACGGCCGGCCCAGGTGCGCCGCCAGGGACTCGGTCTCCACGGCGAGTTGCTCGAGCAGCGGTACGGCGGTGTCGTCGGCGAAGGTGTGCACGGCATCCAGCCGCAATGCATCGATGTGGAACTCGCGGAACCAGCGCAGCGCATTGTCGACGATATGGCGGCGCACGGTGTCCGAACCGGGACCGTCCAGGTTGATCGCCGCACCCCAGCCGGTGCTCGCCTCCGTGAGGTAGGGGCCGAACCTGGGCAGGTAGTTCCCGCTGGGACCCAGATGGTTGTAGACCACGTCCAGGCAGACCGCCAGGCCGCGGGCATGACAGGCGGTCACGAACCGGGCCAGCCCGTCCGGACCCCCGTATCCCTCGTGCACCGAATACCACAGCACGCCGTCGTAGCCCCAGTTCCGGTGGCCGTCGAAGGAATTCACCGGCAGCAGCTCGACCGTCGTCACACCCAGTTGCACGAGGTGGTCCAGGCGTTCGATCGCGGTGTCGAAGGTGCCGCCGGCGGTGAAGGTGCCCACATGCAGCTCGTAGAGCACCGACCCGGCGAACGAGCGGCCGGGCCAGCCGCGGTCGGCGGCGAGCTCCCGATCCGGATGATGGACGGCGGACCGGCCGTGCACGCCGTCCGGCTGGCGCGGCGACCGGGGATCCGGCAGCACCTGCGGGTCGTCGTCGAGCAGATAGCCGTAACGGGCCCCGCTGCCGGCCGGGTGGTCGCCCAGCCACCAACCGCCACCGGAGCGGATCATCGGATACACGGTCCCGTCCAGCTCCAGCCGGACCTGCCGCGCGGCCGGCGCCCACACCCGGAACTGCGTCATGCACTCAATATGACACGGCGCCGGCGATGGCGCGCGGCATCACCGGCGCCGCAGCGCTGCGGCTGCCGTCAGCCCGGCACTCCGGCGCGTTCGACATCGCGTCCGAGGCGTTCGATATAGCCACGCACCGTCGCCGAATCCCGGTCCGGGAGACCGAAGACCGTCTCGGTGACCCCCGCATCCGCCCACTTCGCCAGCCGACCGGCGTCGTATCGCCCCGCGAGCGCAATCACCCGGGGACTGCCCGACCGGCCGTGTTCCGCCCAGACCCGGTGCAGTAGTTCGATCTTGGCACCGAGGTCGTCTTCGCCGGGCGTGGTGATCCAGCCGTCGGCCTGCCGGGCCAGCCAGCCGAAGCTCTTCTCGGTACCGGCCGCACCCAGCAGCACCGGCACCCGGCCGACGGGTTTCGGCCACGACCAGGACGGGCCGAACTGCACGAACTCGCCGTGGTATTGCGCTTCTTCCTCGGTCCAGACGGCCCGCATCGCCTCGAGGTGTTCGCGGAGCACGGTGCGCCGTTTACCTGCCGGGACCCCGTGATCGGCGAGTTCGTCGGTGTTCCAGCCGAACCCGACACCGAGCTCGACCCGGCCGCCGGACAGATGATCCAGTGAGGCGATGGTCTTGGCGAGCGTGATCGGATGGTGCTCGGCGGGCAGTGCCACCGCGGTCGACAGGGTGATCCGCTCGGTCACGGCCGCGGCGGTGGCCAGTGCCACCCACGGATCGAGGGTGCGCATATAGCGGTCGTCGGGCAGGGTGGCATCCCCGGTCTGCGGATGCGCCGCGGTGCGCGCGACCGGAATATGGGTGTGCTCGGGGACATAGAGCGCATCGAGCCCGGCCGCTTCCGCTGCCCGCGCGGCATCCGCCGGAGTGATTCCCCGGTCACTGGTGAACAACACGATCCCGTGGCGCACGATCGGCCTCCTGCTTCGCCGGACTACTAGAACACGTTCTACCAGAGTCGGCGGACGCGGGGAAGACTTCGGCACCGACCGGACCGGCGCGACGCTATTCGAAGGCGGCCACCCCGACCGGACCGGCACCTACGCACAGGTCCAGGTCCGGGGTGAGCGACCGGATACGAAGCGTGTCACCGCTGCCGAGCAGCCGGACGAACACCGGGTGGAGCCCGGCACGGACGGGTACCTGAACTTCCCGGCCGCCGTCGAAGGACACTGCGATCCGGCCGTCCCGGTCGGCCAGATAGTTGAGCTGCGCCGTCCAGGACCGCATCGCCATCGGGCCGTCCAGAGGCAGCCGCAGCGAGGCGCCGGTGAGCCGGTGGCCACAGCCGGGTTCCGGACCGGCGACGATGCTGCGGTTCCACCACACCTGCGCCGGGACGAACCGGCCGTCCGGGGCGATCATCCGCAACCGTGGCGTGGAATCGGCGAACAGGCCCGGCGGTGCGATCGGGGCGAGGACCTGTTCCGCCCGGTTCTGCGGGTAGGTGAGCGGATTGAGAACCTGCCACGGCACCTCCTGTCCGAGCAGCGGGTCGCCGTCCCAGGCGGCCAGTTCCGCCTGTACTCCGGTCAGGTACGTCCGGGCCGGGCTCACCGACCACGACCGGGTGAAGGTCACCGTCGACCAGATACTCCCGGCGCAGCACACCACTGCGAGGGCCAGACAGGCCACGGCTTCCGGGCGCCGGACCGCCCGGCGCGGCGCGGCACGCAGGATCAAGGCGCACCCGACGGCGGCCGGCACGGCGACGTCGGCGTAGTACCGCAGTGACTGCACCAACTCCGGCGCGGTGCCCGGCCCGGAACGCAGCACCAGCACCGGGAGCAGCGCCGGCAGGGCATACATCGCCGCGGCCGCCCAGACGACGCCGACCCGCCGCCGCCACCGCATCGTTGCCACGACGAGAACGCCGAGCGCGGTCCAGCACGCCACCACCGCCCAGGCCGGCGGGTCCGCCCACGGCGTCGCCGGCAGCCAGCGCTCCCACTGCCACGGGCCGCCGAACAAGGCCGGAACCAGGCTCAGCGAGGTGGCGCTGTGCAGCAGTTCACCGAGCCCCGGGGCCCCATCCGCGGCGGCCGGCGGTCGCTGGGCCACCAGCAGATAGCCGGCGGCCCAGGCGAGCACGACGACCCCGCATGACGCCCACAGCGCGGCGGCCCGGTTCGCCACCGCGCGGATCGGTCCGCTCGTGCCGTCGACGTACCGGACCAGCACGGCCACCACGAAGGCGAACGGCACCACCAGCACCGCCTTCTCGAACGACAGCAGCGCCACCGCGAGTACCGCCGCCGCCGATCCGGCGTACCGGCGCCGTCCGGTGCCGATCATGCGCAGTACGTCGGCACTCACCCAGGCCATCGCCGCCTGCATCGGAAGCGTATTCAGCGCAGCGGTCCACCAGGCGAATGCGGGCAGGCCCAGTGGTACCAGCAGGTACAGGGCCAATGGCACGAGCAGCCGCCACCGGGGTCCGAGCAGAACCAGCAGCAGCCGCAACACCGCGACCGCGGCGATCGCCTGCCATACCAGCGCGGTGGCGGCCGCGGCCGGCCAGCTCAGCGGCGCGACCTCGGTGACCAGCCAGGCGGTGGCGAACACCAGCGGCATGAAGTGCCCGTCGTGGCTGTACCACAGCAGCTCCGCGGACCACAGCGGGACCGTGGCGGCCCGCCCGGTGAGGACCAGATCGTCCCAGTAGAAGTAGCCGGACCCGGCCACCCACCCGCGCAGCAGCAGCTGTCCCGCGATCAGGCCCAGGGCTGCACACAGCACCCGCCGCCCCGTCCGAACGGGTGCAGCCGGTTCTCGTTCCGCGCCCGCCGTCCGGACGTCCGCCACATCCACGCCCGCCAACGCTATCCTGTCCACCCCGGACATGCGACGACCGCAGATCGATTGCCGAATCCACCCACTTTTCGGCGCTGAATGATGATTCCGGGCAGTCGGGACAGCCGAGTGGGTGAAATCGGCAACCCTGCTGCGGCCCTGGTGCCACAGTGGTGTCGTGGGTGTCTACGACGATCATGTGGTGCCGCGGCTGGTGAATCTGACCTGCGGGATCGAACCGCTCCGCCCGCTGCGGGAACGGGTATGCGCCGGTTTGTCCGGCCGGATGGTGGAGATCGGGTTCGGGTCCGGGTTGAATGTGCCGTTCTACCCGGACGCGGTGACCTCGGTCTGCGCCGTCGAGCCGGCCGATCTCGGATGGCGGCTCGCGGGAAAACGCCTGGCGGACGCCCGGGTTCCGGTCGAACGATCCGGACTGGACGGGCAGGCACTGCCGTTTCCCGATGACAGTTTCGACAGCGCGCTGTCCACCTGGACGTTGTGCACCATCCCGGATGTGGCCACCGCCCTGGCCGAGGTGCGACGGGTGCTGAAACCCGGCGGCACCCTGCATTTCGTGGAACACGGACTCGCGCCGGCGGCCGATGCCGGGGTCCGCAGGTGGCAGCACCGGCTCACTCCGGTGCAGAAGCGGATCGCCGGCGGCTGCCACCTCGATCGCGATATCCGCGGGCTGATCGAGGAAGCCGGATTCACCGTCCGCGATATCGACGTGTTCTACGGCGAGGGGCCCCGATTCCTGGTCGCCCTGTCACTCGGCGTTGCGGTCGCCTGACCGGCCCACGGCCGGGGCGGCCCGGACTCACCCGGTGAGGCATCCCGGGCCGAGCAGCGCCTTCAGGTCGCCGAACAACGCCGACGACGGCGACACCCGCCAGCCGTCGTCCAGTTTGAGCAGGGTGGTCTTCTCCCGGGCACCGACATGCCGGACATGCACGTCGGAGGTGCCGGGATGCCGGTTCAGCACCTTCTTGAGCTCGCTGATCTTGTCCGGGGTGCACATCCGCGTGGTCATGGTGACCGACAGCGGTTTGGCCACACCGATCGACGACAGGTCCGGAACGGCGAGATCGTTGGCGATCAGCGAGATCCGGTCGTCCCGCACCGAGACCCGGGCCTTGATCAGCACGACGGCATCCTCGACGACATCCATGCCGTACACCGAGTACGCCTGCGGGAAGAACAGCACCTCGACCCCACCTGTGAGGTCCTCCAACTGCACCGACGCCCAGGCCAGACCGTTCTTGTTGATCCGGCGGTTCACCGAGGCGAGGATGCCGCCGATGGTCACCTGGGCGCCGTCCTTGACCTCACCCTCAAGGATGGCCGGGATGGGCGTATCGATCTGCGCGGCCAGCACATGCTCGACACCGTTGAGCGGGTGCCCGGAGACGTACAGGCCGAGCATCTCGCGTTCCAGCGCCAGCTTGTGCTTGGTGTCCCATTCCTCGTCGGGCACCTTCACGTCGAACACCGAGGACACCGATTCGTCGGCGTCCACCCCGCCGAACAGATCGAACTGGCCGACCGCCTCGGCCTTCTTGGTCGCCATCACCGCGTCGATCGCATCCGAATGCACCAGCATCAGGCCCTTGCGCGGATGTCCGAGCGAATCGAATCCGCCGGCCTTGATGAGCGATTCGGTGACCTTCTTGGTGCAGGCCACGGCGTCGATCTTGTTCAGGTAGTCGGAGAAGTCGGTGAACTTCGACTTCTCCTTGCGGGCGGCGATGATCGCGGAGACCACATTGGTGCCGACATTGCGGACCGCGCCCAGGCCGAACCGGATGTCGGTGCCCACCGAGGCGAAGTTGACCTCCGACTCGTTGACATCCGGCGGCAGTACGGTGATGCCCAGTTTGCGGCAGTCCGACAGGTAGATCGCAGCCTTGTCCTTGTCGTCGCCGACGGAGGTGAGCAGGCCGGCCATGTACTCGGCCGGGTAGTTGGCCTTCAGGTAGGCGGTCCAGAAGGACACCAGCCCGTACCCGGCGGCGTGCGACTTGTTGAATGCGTACCCGGCGAACGGGAGGATGGTGTCCCACAGCGCCTTGATGGCCGCCTTGGAGTAGCCGTTGTCCTGCATGCCCTTTTCGAAGCCCTCGAATTCGGCTTCCAGGACCTCGGCCTTCTTCTTGCCCATGGCGCGGCGCAGGATATCGGCTCGGCCGAGCGAATACCCGGCGACCTTCTGCGCGATCTGCATGATCTGCTCCTGATAGACGATCAGGCCGAAGGTGTCGGCCAGGATCTCCTTCAGGGGTTCCTCGAGTTCCGGATGGATCGGCTTGACCTCTTGCCGCCCGTTCTTGCGGTCGGCGTAGTCGTTGTGGGCGTTCATGCCCATCGGGCCGGGCCGGTACAGCGCCAGTACCGCGACGATGTCTTCGAAGCCGGTCGGCTGCATGCGGCGCAGCAGGTCGCGCATCGCACTGCCGTCGAGCTGGAACACGCCCAGGGTGTCACCGCGGGAGAGCAGTTCGTAGGTGGGCGGATCGTCGAGCGGCAGGTTGTCCATATCGAGATCGAGGCCGCGGTTGGCCTTGATGTTGTCCAGCGCGTCACCGATGACGGTGAGGTTGCGCAGGCCCAGGAAGTCCATTTTGAGCAGGCCGATGGCCTCACACGACGGATAGTCCCAGCCGGTGATGATCGCGCCGTCCTGGGCTCGTTTCCACACCGGGATCGCGTCGGTGAGCGGCTCCGAGGACATGATGACCGCGCAGGCGTGCACACCCGCATTGCGGATCAGGCCCTCCAGGCCGCGAGCCGTCTCGTAGATCTTGGCGACATCGGGGTTTGAGCCGATCAGCTCGCGGACCTCGGTGGCTTCCTTGTACCGCTCGTGTTCGGGATCCATGATCCCCGACAGCGGAATGTCCTTCGCCATGATCGGCGGCGGCAGCGCCTTGGAGATCTGGTCGGCGATCGCGAAACCCGGCTGGCC
Source organism: Nocardia sp. KT25-26 (assembly GCF_056627695.1). NCBI lineage: Bacteria > Bacillati > Actinomycetota > Actinomycetes > Mycobacteriales > Nocardiaceae > Nocardia > Nocardia sp. KT25-26. The sequence goes on from NZ_CM152813.1 coordinate 4,033,352, forward strand.
GAACTGGACGCGGGCCGAATCCTTCAGCGCGGCCTTGGTTTTAATGGTACCGAAGGTGATCACCTGGGCGACCCGGTCGCTACCCCATTTGTCGGTGGCGTAGCGGACCATCTCACCGCGGCGGCGATCGTCGAAGTCGATATCGATATCGGGCATCGACACGCGCTCGGGATTCAGGAACCGCTCGAACAGCAGCCCGTGCGGGATCGGATCGATGTTGGTGATCCCCATCGCGAACGCGACCAGCGAACCGGCCGCCGAACCACGCCCGGGACCGACCCGGATGCCGACCTCGTGTGCGTGGCCGATGAGGTCGCCGACGACCAGGAAGTAAGCGGGAAAACCCATTTCGATGATCACGCCGAGCTCGAACTCGGCCCGGTCGACGTACTCGCGCGGCACCCCGGCGGGGAAGCGGCGCTCCAGGCCGCGCATGACCTCCTTGCGCAGCCAGCTGGCCTGGGTTTCGCCCTCGGGCACCGGGAAGATCGGCATCCGGTCGCGGTGGGTCCAGATCTCCTCGTAGGACTGCACCCGCTCGCCGATCAGCACGGTGTTGTCACAGGCGCCGGGCACCTCGGCGTCCCAGAGCGCCCGCATCTCGTCGGCGCTCTTGAGGTAGTAGCCGGACCCGCCGAACTTGAACCGGTTCGGGTCCGAGAGCGTCTTGCCGGTCTGCACGCACAGCAGTGCCTCGTGGTTGGTCGACTCCGATTCGTGCACATAGTGGCAGTCGTTGGTGGCCAGCGGCGGGATACCGAGCTGCTTGCCGATGTCGAGCAGCCCTTCCCGGACCCGGCGTTCGATGGACAGGCCGTGGTCCATCACCTCGAGGAAGAAGTTGTCCTTGCCGAAGATCTCCTGCCACTTCGCGGCCGCCTCCAGGGCCTCCCGGTCGTGCCCGAGGCGCAACCGGGTCTGCACCTCACCGGAGGGGCAGCCGGTGGTGGCGATGATGCCCTCGGCGTGCTGCGCGATGATCTCTTCGTCCATCCGCGCCCATTTGCCGAGCTGGCCCTCGATGGAGGCGAGCGAGGACAGCTTGAACAGGTTACGCAGCCCGGCCGCGGTCTCCGCGACCATCGTCATATGGGTGTAGGCACCCGAACCGGAGACGTCGTCACCCTTCTGGCTCGGATCACCCCATTTGATCCGTTTGGTGTCGAACCGGGAACCGGGCGCGATATAGGCCTCGATGCCGATGATCGGCTTCACCCCGGCCGCGACCGCCGAGTTGTAGAACTCCGACGCGCCGTACATGTTGCCGTGGTCGGTCATGCCGACGGCCGTCATGCCGAGCCGGTTCGCCTCCGCGAACAGCGGCGATATCTTCGCCGCACCGTCGAGCATCGAGTACTCGGTGTGGTTGTGCAGGTGAACGAACGATCCGGCCAAGACGTTCTTCCTCCCAAGGTGTCGGCGAGGGTTGGCCCCGCGATTCTATGGGTTGCCGCCGACATTGCCGGCATCGCCACGAACCCGGCCGGGGGTGTCGTCCGGGCCTCGGCGTGTCGGACGACGGCGATAATCGGACCATGTCGATATCCGGTGGCACCGTGCCGGCCTGGGTGGTGGTGGCCGCCGCCGTGCTCGCGGTGCTCGTCGTCGCAGTTCCGGTGTGGCGGCGCACCCAGCGCCGGGTGACCACCCCGGCCCAGCGGGCCGCACATCAGGTACTGCATACCGCGGCCCTGGCCGCCGTCCCGCTGCGCCGCGGGCTCTCGGCGGCATCGGCCCGGGAGGCCGCGCCGCATCTGCGGACACTGGCCTCGGCCACCGCACTGGGCGTCACCGACGCCGAGGCGCAGCCGCTGGCCTGGGCCGGGCCGCGCACCGATCTCGCCGACGAGCTGGCGGCGGCGGCCCGGCGGTCGCTGGACGAGCAGCGGCCGATCCTGGTCGACGGCACGCACGGCAGCCTGATCGCGGTGCCGTTGCTGCTCGAGCAGGGTGCGCCGGTCGGCGCGCTGGGTGTGGTCACGCCGGAACGGCCCGGACCGGGCACGCTGGGTGCGGCCGCCGAGGTGGCCCGCTATGCGGCCGGACAGCTGGAACTGGCCGACCTCGACGCCTCCCGGGCCCGGCTGGACCGGGCCGAGGTCCGGGCGCTGCGGGCCCAGATCAGCCCGCACTTCATCTACAACGCGTTGAACACCATCGCCTCGTTCGTGCGGACGGATCCGGCCCGGGCCCGCGAGCTGATCCTGGAGTTCGCCGACTTCACCCGCTATTCGTTCCGCACCACCGGCGAGTACACGGTGCTGGCCGACGAACTGCGCAACATCGAGCGCTATCTGGCGCTGGAACGGGCCCGGTTCGGCGACCGCCTCGCGGTGCGGCTGCAGATCGCCCCGGAGGTGCTGCCGGTGGTGCTGCCCTTCCTGGCGTTGCAGCCGCTGGTGGAGAACGCCGTGCGGCACGGACTGGCCGGGCGGGGCGGCACGATCGATATCGTCGCCGCCGATGCCGGCACCGACTGCCTGATCAGCGTCGAGGACGACGGCACCGGCATGGACCCGGAGCTCTTGCGATCCGGCACGCTGGATGCGGTGGCCACCGGATCCGGCACCGGCGAGGCCGCCCATATCGGACTGGCCAATGTCGACGACCGGCTGCGGGCCGCCTTCGGCAACGACTACGGCCTGGTCGTGGACACCGCGCCCGGCGCCGGTACCAAGGTCAGCATGCGGATCCCGAAATTCCGGACCGGGATCCGGCCGTGACCACCACCGGCACCGGAACGCCGACGCGGCGGATACCATGAGTCCGCTGTGACGCAGGACACGAGAGGGGCCGGCATGCTTGAGGTGCTGGCCGTGGACGACGAGAAACCCGCACTCGACGAACTCGTCTTCCTGCTGCGCGAACAGTCGGCGGTCGGGCTCGTGCACCCGGCCCCGGATGCTGCCGACGCCCTGCGCATCCTGCGGGACCGGCCGATCGATGCGGTCTTCCTGGATATCAACATGCCCGGCCTGGACGGATTGGAACTGGCCGGGATCCTGGCGGCCTTCGCGGATCCCCCAGCGGTGGTGTTCGTGACCGCGCACGACGACCGGGCCGTGGCGGCCTTCGACCTCGGCGCGGTCGACTATCTACTGAAACCGTTGCGCAGCGAACGGCTCGCCGAGGCGGTCCGGCGGATCGGCGTCCGTGATCCCCGCGCCGAGCCGGCCACGGCCGCCGGCTCCCCGGGGCCGGCACCGTCCGCCGCCCCGGACGAGGTGATCCCGGTGGAGCTGGCCGGAGTCACCACCCTGGTGCACCGGTCCGAGGTGGCCTGGGTGGCGGCCGACGGCGACTACGCCCGGCTGCACACCCGCTCCGGTGCGCATCTGGTGCGGATCCCGCTGGCCGCACTGGAGACCAGATGGCGCGATGCCGGGTTCTTCCGGGTGCACCGCTCCTATCTGGTGGCGTTGCGGCTGGTGACCGGCCTGCGCAACGAGGGCGCGGCGACGGTGGTCTGCCTGCGGGGCGACGGCCGGGCCGAGCCGGTCGAGCTGCCGGTGAGCCGGCGTCAGGTCCGCGAACTGAAACAGCAACTCGTGCACGGTCCGCGCCGCCGGTGGAGTCGGCGATGATCGGACCACCGCGCCCGCCCCGGCAACGGGTGGTCCTCGCCGAACGCCGTGGCGCCCGGCCCGCCCGGACCCGCCGCGAGGTCGCCGACCAGACCGAATTGGGCACCGCATTCGTCGGTGGGCTGATCCGCGCCCAGCTGGGCCTGGCGCTGCGGCTGACCCTGGCGGTGGTGGTGCCGCTCGGCTCGCTGCCGCTGCTGTTCGGCATCGATGCGGTGGCCGAGTTCCGGATCGCCGGGGTCGCGGCACCCTGGCTGATATTGGGGCTCGGTGCACCGCTGCTGATCTATCTCGTCGGCCGGGGCTTCGTCCGGCTGGCACAACGCAACGAGGACGACTTCCTCGAGCTGGCCGGGGAATGACACCGTGACCACCTCGGCGGGTGCCACCGTGGTGCCGACAGTCGCCGCGCTGCTGCTGGTGGCCGCGGCGACGCTCGGTATCGGCCTCTACGGGGTCCGGGTCGCGCGGACCACCTCCGATTTCCTGGTGGCCTCGCGCAGTGTCGGGCCGCGCTGGAACGCCGCGGCGATCTCCGGGGAGTACCTGTCGGCAGCCTCGTTCCTCGGGGTGGCCGGCCTGATCGCCAAGTACGGTGCCGACGCCCTGTGGTATCCGGTCGGGTTCACTGCGGGCTACCTGGGCCTGCTGATGTTCGTGGCCGCACCGTTGCGCCGATCGGGCGCGTACACGGTCCCGGATTTCGCCGAGTTCCGGCTGGGGTCACCGCGACTGCGGCGCCTGTCGGCCGCGCTGGTGGTGCTGGTCTGCGCGATCTATCTGATCCCGCAGTTCCAGGGCGCCGGGCTGACCCTGCGGCTGCTGCTCGGGGTGCCCGAGTGGGTGGGCGCGGCGTCGGTCGGCGGCATCGTGCTGGCCAATGTGGTCGCCGGTGGGATGCGATCGGTGACCCTGGTACAGGCCTTCCAGTACTGGCTGAAACTGACCGCCGTAGCGGTTCCCGCGCTGGTCCTGGGCTGGCATTTCCTCGCGGCACCGGAGCCGGTGGCCGGGCCGGTGCCGCCCACCGTCACCGAGCGCACCACCGTCGACATCACCACCGACGTGGTGGTGCGCGTGGACGCACCACTGCCGGTGACCGTCTCCGGGATGCTGGACGGCCGTCCGCACGACGGCCGGATCCGGCTCACCCCCGGCGACCACGAACTCGCGGCCGGCACCACCCTGGAACTGGCTGCCGGTTCGGCGGTGCCGGTAGTGGCCGGCGCCCCGGCGACCGGCGCCGACTGGGCCCGGGCCGGCGGTGGTTTCGGCGGCGACCATCCGACCTATCAGGTGCTCTCCCTGATCGTGGCCACATTTCTCGGCACCATGGGGTTACCGCATGTGCTGGTGCGCTTCTACACCAACCCGGACGGCCGAGCCGCCCGGGCCACGGCGCGGGCGGTGATCGGCCTGGTGGCTGTCTTCTATCTGTTCCCGGTGCTGCTCGGCGTCTTCGCCAGGTTGTCCGTTCCGCAGCTGCTGATCACCGGTAACTCCGATGCGGCCGTCGTGCTGCTGCCCGGTGCGGTGCTGTCCGGGCCGGCCGGGCAACTGCTCACCGCCCTGGCCGCGGCCGGCGCGATCGCGGCATTCCTGTCCACCTCGTCGGGACTGCTGGTCAGCCTCGCCGGTGTCCTGAGCACCGATGTCCTGCGTGGCCGGATCCGGGATTTCCGAGTGGCTGCGCTGGCGGCCGGGATCGTCCCGCTGCTCGCGGCGCCCCTGGTCACCTCCCTGGACCTGTCCCGCACCGTGGCCCTGGCCTTCTCGGTGGCCGCGTCCACGCTGTGCCCGCTCCTGCTGCTGGGCATCTGGTGGCGCGGTCTGACCGTGGCGGGTGCGGCGGCCGGGATGCTGGCCGGTGGCTGCGCCGCCGGCGGTGCCACGATCGTCTCGGTACTGGGTGGCTTCGCGGGGCCGGACGGTGGCTGGCCGGCGGCGATCGTCGGCGCCCCGGCGGCGGTCAGCGTCCCGCTGGCGTTCGCGGTCACCATCGTGGTGAGCCTGTCGACCAGGCGGCCGGAACGGGCCGACATCACCCGCGCCTTCGTCCGGATGCACGCACCGGAACGGCTCGGCTTCGGCACCGATCGCGAGCCCGCCGACCGGACCGGACGGCACCGCTGAGCCGACCGTTCGTCGCGCAGCACCGACCGTTCACCGCACCGGCGGCCCGGTTCGCCGAGTGACCCGACACACACCGGTGGCTCACAGTGTCCGGGGTCATACCGTCGAGGAACTGCTGATCCACTCACGCTAGGACCCAGGCATGACCGAAACCGATCTCGACGACGCGCCCGACCGGCGCGGGCCGAGCGCCGCGGAATTCCTCGCCGCACAGGCCAGTCCGCAGTTCCAGGAGTTGCGAACCCGGCTGCGCCGGTTCGTGTTCCCGATGACCGCACTGTTCCTGTGCTGGTACCTGTGCTACGTGCTGCTGAGCACCTACGCACCCGACTTCATGGCCACGAAGGTGGCCGGAAACATCAATATCGGTCTGTTGCTCGGCCTGGGACAATTCGTCTCGACCTTCCTGATCACCTGGGCCTACGTCCGTTTCGCCGATCGTGAGCTCGATCCCCGGGCGGCAGCGATCCGGGAGCAGCTCGAGGAGGGCCCCGCATGAGCACCACCATTCTGTCGGCGTCGGACAGCACCGCGGGCAACCCGGTCGCCAATATCTCCATCTTCCTGCTGTTCGTCGCGATCACCATGGTCGTGGTCGTGCGAGCGGGCCGCAAGAACAGCGGGGCCGCCGACTATTTCACCGGCGGCCGGGGATTCAGCGGACCGCAGAACGGGGTCGCCATCGCCGGTGACTACCTGTCCGCCGCCAGCTTCCTCGGCATCGCCGGCGCGATCGCGATGTACGGCTACGACGGCTTCCTGTACTCCATCGGATTCCTGGTGGCCTGGCTGGTCGCCCTGCTGCTGGTGGCCGAGATGCTGCGCAACACCGGCAAATTCACCATGGCCGATGTGCTGAGTTTCCGGTTGAAACAGGGCCCGGTACGAACCGCGGCCGCCCTCACCACGCTGACCGTTTCGCTGTTCTATCTGCTGGCGCAGATGGCCGGCGCGGGCGGCCTGGTGGCACTGCTGCTCGACATCTCCGACCGCGCCGGGCAATCCGTCGTGATCGCGGTGGTCGGTGCGCTGATGATCGTGTACGTACTGGTCGGCGGGATGAAGGGCACCACCTGGGTGCAGATCATCAAGGCCGTACTGCTCATCACCGGCGCCGCCCTGATGACGGTGATGGTGCTGGCGAAGTTCGGCTTCGATCTCTCCGGCATCCTCGGTGCCGCCCAGAGTTCGATCGGCGAGTCGGCGAACGAGACCGTCGCCGCGCGCGATGTGCTGGCGCCCGGTGCGCTGTACGGCGCCGACGGCACCTCGAAACTGAACTTCCTGTCGCTGGGGCTGGCGCTGGTGCTGGGCACGGCCGGCCTGCCGCATGTGCTGATGCGGTTCTACACGGTGCCCACCGCGAAGGAGGCCCGGCGCTCGGTGGTGTGGTCGATCAGCCTGATCGGCGCGTTCTACCTGTTCACCCTGGTGCTCGGCTACGGCGCGGCGGCGCTGGTCGGCCCGGACCGGATCCTCGGCGCCGCAGGCGGCCAGAACGCTGCGGCCCCGCTGCTGGCCTTCGAACTGGGTGGGGTGCTGCTGCTGGGCATCATCTCGGCGGTGGCGTTCGCCACCATCCTCGCGGTGGTGGCCGGACTCACGATCACCGCATCGGCGTCGTTCGCCCACGATATCTACGCCAATGTCATCAAGAAGGGCCGGGTGGACGAGCACCGGCAGGTGCGGGTCTCCCGGATCACCGCCGTCGTGATCGGGGTGCTGGCCATCGGGCTCGGCATCCTGGCCAACGGCCAGAACATCGCCTTCCTGGTGGCGCTGGCATTCGCGGTGGCGGCGTCGGCCAACCTGCCGACCATCGTCTACTCGCTGTTCTGGCGGCGGTTCAACACCACCGGTGCGCTGTGGAGCATGTACGGCGGGCTGATCTCGACGCTGGTGCTGATTGTGTTCTCCCCGGCCGTGTCGGGTACCCCGACGTCGATGATCAGCGGCGCCGACTTCCACTGGTTCCCGCTGTCCAATCCCGGGATCGTGTCCATTCCACTGGCCTTCGTGCTGGGTATCGCGGGCACCTTGTTCGGGGGGCGGGGCGCCCCGGAGGATCCGGCCAAGGCCGCCGAAATGGAAGTGCGGGCGCTGACCGGCGTGGGCGCCGAGAAGGCGATCGCCCACTGACCGGATGGTCCCGGGTGGCCGTGCCCCCGCCCGGGACCATCCTGATTTCGTTGCTGTTTCCCTCATCACAAGGAGTCCCACCGTGACCGGTGCCGTCACCGAATCCGTCCAGCAGGCCGCGCAGGGCTATCCTCCGTCGCCGGAGTTCGCGGCCGCTGCCAACGCCAACGGCTCACTCTACGACCGCGCCACCGCCGACCGCGACGCCTTCTGGGCCGAACAAGCCAAACGCCTGCACTGGCACACCCCCTTCACCCGAGTCCTCGACTGGACCGACCCACCCGTCGCGAAATGGTTCGACGACGGCGAACTCAACGTCGCCTACAACTGCCTCGACCGCCACATCCACGACGGCCACGGCAACCAGATCGCCATCCACTGGGAAGGCGAACCCGGCGACACCCGCACCCTCACCTACCACGACCTGCACACCGAAGTCTGCCGCGCCGCCAACACCTTCACCGACCTCGGCCTGACCCCCGGCGACCGCGTCGCCGTCTACATGCCGATGGTCCCCGAAGCCATCATCACCATGCTCGCCTGCGCCCGCCTCGGCCTGCCCCACTCCGTCGTGTTCGCCGGCTTCTCCCCCACCGCACTACGCCAACGCATCGACGACGCCCAAGCCCGACTCGTCGTCACCACCGACGGCCAATACCGCCGCGGCACCCCCACCCCCCTGAAAACCGCCGTCGACGAAGCCGTCGACGGCGCCGCCACCGTCGAACACGTCCTCGTCGTCGACCGCACCGGCCTCGACACCCCGATGACCGACGGCCGCGACCTGTGGTGGCACGACACCGTCACCACCGCGTCACCCGAGCACACCGCCCAACCCTTCGGAGCCGAACACCCCCTGTTCATCCTCTACACCTCCGGCACCACCGGAAAACCCAAAGGCATCCTGCACACCTCCGGCGGCTACCTCACCCAAGCCGCCTACACCCACCACTACGTCTTCGACCACAAACCCGACACCGACATCTACTGGTGCACCGCCGACATCGGCTGGGTCACCGGCCACTCCTACATCGTCTACGGCCCGCTCGCCAACCGCGCCACGCAAGTCGTCTACGAAGGCACCCCCAACACTCCCACCCGACACCGCCACTTCGAGATCATCGAAAAATACGGCGTCACCATCTACTACACCGCCCCCACCCTCATCCGCACCTTCATGAAATGGGGCCGCGACATCCCCGACACCCACGACCTCACCTCACTGCGGGTCCTCGGCTCCGTCGGCGAACCCATCAACCCCGAAGCCTGGCGCTGGTACCGCACCGTCATCGGCAACAACACCACCCCCATCGTCGACACCTGGTGGCAAACCGAAACCGGCGCCATCATGATCTCCCCCCTCCCCGGCGTCACCGCCACCAAACCCGGCGCCGCCATGACACCACTACCCGGCATCAGCGCCCAGGTCGTCGACGACGACGGCAACCCCGTCATCCCGACCGACGACGAACCCGTGGTCGGCTACCTGGTACTCGATCGGCCGTGGCCGTCGATGCTGCGCGGCATCTGGGGCGACACGGACCGCTACCGCTCCACCTACTGGGAACGCTACGCCGAACAAGGCTGGTACTTCGCCGGTGACGGCGCCACCCTCGACACCGACGGCGACCTCTGGATCCTCGGCCGCGTCGACGACGTCATGAACATCTCCGGCCACCGCATCTCCACCGCCGAAGTCGAATCCGCCCTCGTCGCCCACCCCGCCATCGCCGAAGCCGCCGTCGTCGGCGCCACCGACCCCACCACCGGCCAAGCCATCGTCGCCTTCGCCATCCCCACCGGCAACAACACCCACACCCCCGACCTCACCAACCAACTCAAAGAACAAGTCGCCCGCGAAATCAGCCCCATCGCCCGACCCCGCGACATCCACATCGTCCCCGAACTCCCCAAAACCCGCTCCGGAAAAATCATGCGCCGACTCCTCCGCGACATCGCCGAAGGCCGCGAACTCGGCGACACCTCCACCCTCGTCGACCCCACCGTCTTCGAAGCGATCGCGCGCAGCTGACCGGTCCGGCTAGGCTCGGCACCATGACCACCGACCCCGTGCCGCCCCGGTTCGGCCGCCGCACCGTGCTGGCCGGGGCCGGTGCGGCCACCGCCACCGCCGCGCTGTCCGCGTGCTCGGGTGCCGAACCGGAGCCGGCCCAGCCGCCGGGCACAGTGCTCGCCCCCGCAGCCGACGTTCCGGTCGGCAGCGGCCTGGTCGTGGACGGCACGCTGATCACCCAGCCGGAGGCCGGTGTCTTCCGCGGGCTCGACCGGACCTGCACCCACGCGGGCTGCCAGGTCGGGGTCGCGGGTGCCGCACTCGCTTGCCCGTGCCACGGCAGCCGGTACGACCTGAACGGCGCGGTGACCAACGGTCCCGCGCAGCGGCCCCTCGCCGAACGCCCGATCCGGGTCGTCGACGGAGATATCGTCGTCGCCTGAGTGTTGCCCGGTCAACCGGTGAACCGGGCCACCTGAACCGCGGTGAGATCGGCGAGCACCCCGGGGTCCACCTCTTCCGGTGCGCTGACCGCCAGCTGGATCAGCGTGTTCCCGGCCTGCACCAGGGCCACCACCGAATGCAGGATGACACCCGCACTGCCGGTGCGTATCTGGAACGCCGTCGAGGCCTGCCCGGCCGGGGGCTGGTCGAGGGGCAGCACCCGGTAGTCGACGGCCGGTTCGGCGCCGGCGGCGGGGGTGCGGTATTCGGTGCAGCGGCGCAGCAGCCGTTGCAGGCTGGTGAAGGCGGGTGACAGGGCGGATTCCGGATAGCCGGCGGCATCGATATCGATCGTGGCGAAACCCGGTCCGGCGAAATGCACCGCGGCGGCGGTCTGTGCGCCCGACCGCTGCTGCGCGAGTGGCATCAGGATCTGGGCGCACTCCCCGGGGTCTGTTTCCGGTGGGATCGGCGACACACCCGCGGCCGGTTCGACCACGGTGAATTCACCCGGCAGATCACCGGGGCCGAGCAGCGCGGCCGCCAGCTCGATATCGGTCGGCACGACACCCGTACCGGGTTCGGCGCGGACCAGCGCGCCGAACGCCGACGGCTCCGGCGCGGGCTCGTCCACCGTGACCTCCGGACCGGCGCAACCGACCGCCAGCACCGCCCCCAGGAGCAGCACCGACCCCCGCAGCACCGTATGTCCGCCGATCACTGTCCCCACGTCACCCGGGTGTCCAGATCCTGGGTGAGGCTGCTCTCGGTGCGCGGGTCGAAATAGGCCTGATGTCCGCCGACCACCACGCTGCCGGAAACGGGCAGCGGCAGCCCGAGGTCGACGATGACGGTGCCGGAACCGGCCATCGCGTAATCGGTCACGTTCAGGATTCCGGCGTCGTTGGGCAGCGGCCATTCCTGCGCGGTCGGGGTCTGCTGGATCTGCAGGTCCAGGGTGAGCCGATTGCCCTCGCGGGCCACCAGCGTCGCCGTGGTGACCTGGTCGAGATCCACCCCACCGGTCACCTTCTGCTGCATGGTCCACACCGCGCCGACACCGATCGGCTGATCCGGCAGCGCGACGGACCGATAGACCGCCTGATAGAAGGCGCGCTCCAGGGCGGCCCGGGCGGCGTTCGAGGTGTCCGGCGACGGATCGAGGCGCAAGGCGGTGATCGCGCCGCGATCACTCAGATCGAAACCGGCGTGCGAGCCGTCGGCGGTCGTCAACGCCTCGGCCAGTTCCGGGTCCGGCGAGGTGACCGCGCCGATCGTCAGCCCGACACCCTGCCGGTCGGTCACCGCGGTCAGCGGGATGGTCATGGCGGGAGCGGAGAAATCGCGGGCCGGGGCCTGGTCGATCTGCTGCTCGATGCGGTACTCGGTGTGCAGCGTCACGTCCTGGCGGACACCCGGCGGGTAGTGCGGGAGCAGCAGTTCGCGGGGTTCGGCGCCGGCGTCGAGCACCGTGCTCACCGGCGCCGCGATCGGCACGGTGACCTGCCGGCCGAGCCCGAGCGGCTCGGTGCCCTCGGCGTCGGCCTGCGGCGTCGCCGGTTCGGCGCACCCGGCACCGAAGGCGGCGAACCCGACCACGAGCGCCACGACGAGCATTCCGGGACGCGCCGATCGGGGTACGCGAGAAGAACACAAGACCGTCACAGCGATCAGGGTACGACCGCTTCCTGAGGATCAGCTGGGACATGCGCACCACCTCGACGCCTGCCCGGCGGGCCCTCGAGCGATGATGGTCGGGTGAGTGATGACCGGCCAACCGACAACAGCGCCGCCCGGGCCACCGAGGAATCCGCCGCCGACCCGGTCGACGGCTCCGGCGATGCGGCGACCGGCGCGGAGCCCGACGTGCCTGCCCGGGCCCGGCGGCTGCACACCCTGCTCGCCGTGGCAGCGGTGCTGTTCGCCCTCGACCTGCTGACCAAATCACTGGCCGTCGCCCGCCTCACCCCGGGGGACCCGGTGCCGATCATCGGCGATTTCGCCCGGCTGAGCCTGGTCCGCAATCCTGGTGCGGCCTTCTCCATGGCCACCGGCATGACCTGGCTGCTCACCCTGATCGCGGTGGCAGTGGTGATCGGCGTGATCCGGATCGGCCGGACCCTGCGCTCGCTGTGGTGGGCGATCGGCCTGGGCATGGTGCTCGGTGGCGCACTCGGCAACCTGGTGGACCGGATCTTCCGGTCGCCCGGGCCGTTGCAGGGACATGTGGTGGACTTCGTCGCGATCGGCTGGTGGCCGGTGTTCAATGTCGCCGATTCGGCCATCGTGTGTGGTGCGGTGCTGCTGGTGGTGCTGACCGTTTTCGGGTTCGAACCGGACGGCAGCCGCAGCGGCCGCAGCAACACCGCCGGGGACGAGGAGCACGGCCGATGAGGGAAACCAGGACGATGCCGGTGCCCGACGGGCTCGACGGCATGCGGGTCGACGCGGGACTGGCCCGGCTGCTGGGACTGTCGCGGACCGCGGTCGCCGCCCTCGCCGAGGAGGGCGCCGTCGAACTGGACGGCGTCGCCGCCGGCAAATCCGATCGGCTCACCGCGGGCGCCTGGCTGGAAGTGGTGTTCCCGGAGCCCAAACGGGAGCTGGTTGTGGAGGCCACCCCGGTCGAGGGGATGAAGATCCTCTACGCCGACGACGACATCGTTGCGGTGGACAAGCCGGTCGGGGTCGCCGCGCACACCGGGGTCGGCTGGTCCGGCCCCACCGTCGTCGGTGGGCTGGCCGCCATGGGATATCGGATCTCGACCTCCGGTGCGCACGAACGGCAGGGCATCGTGCACCGGCTCGACGTCGGCACCTCCGGAGTGATGGTGGTCGCCCAGTCCGAGCACGCCTACACCGTGCTCAAGCGGGCGTTCAAGCAGCGCACCGTCGACAAGCGCTATCACGCACTGGTGCAAGGGCACCCCGACCCCAGCAGCGGCACCATCGATGCGCCGATCGGGCGGGCCCGCGGCGGTGAATGGAAGTTCGCCGTCACCGCGGACGGGCGGCCCAGCATCACCCACTACGACACGGTCGAGGCGTTCCGGGCCGCGAGCCTGCTCGACATCCACCTGGAAACCGGCCGCACCCATCAGATCCGGGTGCATTTCTCGGCGGTTCGGCACCCCTGCTGCGGCGATCTGACCTACGGAGCCGATCCGAAGCTGGCGCAGCGACTGGGCCTGGAACGGCAGTGGCTGCATGCCTGCAAGCTCGGTTTCGCGCATCCGGCCGACGGCCGGTGGCTGGAGATCACCAGCGAGTACCCCGCCGATCTGGAACACGCCCTGGACGTGCTGCGGGATGGCTGATCCGGCACCCGGTGAAGCGCCGGACCGGGACGCGCCGGACGCCGGCACCGGCCCGGTGCGGCGGTTCGGGCCCGGCGGATGGCTGACCCTGGCAGCCGCGGCGGCCGTCGTGCCGATCGTCGTCGCCTTGGGTGTGGCGAACCCGCGGCCACCGGACCCGATCGGCACCGATCGGCTCGGCCCGGTGCCCGGAGAGCAGGTGGCCGACTATCTGGCCGACGCCCGCGACTCGCTCACCGTCGCCGACGAGGAGCCGCGGTGGGCGCTGGTGTCGTTCACCGGCTACCTGACCCCGCAGCAGATCCCGGAACACGATGGCGGGCTACGCATCGCCGGGGTGGTGCAGCACGTCCCGATCCCGCGGGTGCAGACCCCGGTGGTGCTGGTGGCCACCCCCGCCGGCGATGCGGCGGCCGTCGCCTCGGCGGCCGCGGCGGCCGGCCTGATCACCGAACAGCAGCAGGCGACGCCGCGCGCCGCGGAGGTCGCCCGGGTGAGCGCGGCCCGGCTCCGCGACGGCTGTGCCTGCACCGCGGGGCTGGTGGTCCGCGGCACCCCGGCCGAACTGCGCGAACTGGCCGGACAGCCCGGGATCCGGGCGGTCGAGGCGCTACCGGCCGATGCGGTCGCCGGCCGGTACGCGGTGAACGCGCTGCTGCCCGATGCCGAGGGCAGTATCGAGCCGCAGCCGGACGACGGGCCCGTTCCGGGCCGGTGATCCGGCCCGGACCACCCGGGCGGTGCCGTCAGCGCTCGTCGAGCACCACGACACCGTCGAGATAACGCCGGCAGCGGCCGAACAGGCGGACCCGGTCTCCGTCCAGTTCGGCGCGCAGGGCACCGCCACGCCGGGAGAGCTGGCGGGCGGTCAGCGAGGTCCGGCCGAGTTCGGCGCTCCACAGTGGCACCAGCTGGGCGTGGGCCGACCCGGTGACCGGGTCCTCGGGCACTCCGATCCCCGGTGCGAAGAACCGGGAGACGAAATCGGCGGACGTGCCGGCCGCGGTGAGGATCACGCCGCGCGGAACCTGTGGAAACGCACCGAAGTCCGGGCGAGCAGCGCGTACCTGCTCCTCGTCGGCGACGACGATCACCTCGTCGCGCCCGGTCCACGCGCGCAGCGGCACCACTCCGAGCGCAGCGACCAGCTCCGGATCGGGTTCGGTCGGCTGTGCGGGGCCGGCGGGCAGGTCCAGCACGTATTCGTCGTCGTCGGTGCGGTCGACGTGCAGCCACCCGGAGCGGGTGTAGCAGCTCACCCGGTCCGCTCCGGGCCGGATGTCCTCGAGCAGTTGTGCGGCGGTGGCCAGGGTGGCGTGCCCGCACAGATCCACCTCGGCTTCGGGGGTGAACCAGCGCAGGTGCACGGCGGGCCAGTCGCCGGGCGGTCCGCCGGCTTCCGGAGGTAATTCCCAGGTGTAGAACGCGGTCTCGGCCAGGTTGTTCTCCTCGGCCAGGTGTTGCAGCAGCGTATCCGGCAGCCAGGCCGGCAGCGGCATCACCGCGGCCGGGTTGCCCGAGAACGGTGCGTCGGCGAACGCGTCGATCTGGTGCAGCAGAACCTCCATGACCCGCAAAGGTACTCCATCGGTGAAATCTTGCGCGGTGCAAGGGTTCTCGAGGCAGTACCGGGGCAGCGACCGGGCCGGGTCAGTCGTCGGTGGCCACATCCGGCAGCAGTTTGCCGTGATGCCCGGTCGCCGCCGCGGTGAGCCACCACGCGGCCTCTACCAGGACGATGCCCACCAGCCCGCAGACGACCGCGGCCGTGGTCAGGCTCGGATTCGAGGGATCCAGTTTGAAGAACTCCTGGGTGAACGGGATCGTGAACAACAGCACGTAGGCCAGCACCGAGCCGACGATCAGCACGATCTTCCACCAGACGTACGGCCGCGCCACCAGGGCGAGCACCCACACCGCGATCATGATCAGGGTGATCAGGGCGGTGGTGCCCGCCTGCACCTTCTGGGTCTCGGTGGCGTCCGGGCCTTCGTAGGCGATCAGGTAGGCGACGAAGGTCGCGACACCGATCACCACTCCCGACGGGATCGCCAATCGCATCACCCGGCCGACGAACCCGGTGCGGGCGCGTTCGTTGTTCGGCGCCAGGGAGAGGATGAAGGCGGGGATGCCGATGGTGAACCAGGCGGCGATGGTGACGTGCCGCGGCAGGAACGGATAACCGATCGGTTCGTAGTCGAACAGCTGCGATCCGACGCCGGCCAGGCCGACCAGGAAGGCGAGCAGCACCGAGTACACCGTCTTGGTGAGGAACAGATTCGAGACCCGCTCGATGTTGCCGATCACCCGGCGTCCCTCGCCGACCACATAGGGCAGCGTGGCGAACTTGTTGTCCAGCAGCACGATCTGGGCCACCGCACGCGTGGCCGGACTGCCCGAACCCATCGCCACACCGATATCGGCGTCCTTGAGCGCGAGCACGTCGTTCACCCCGTCACCGGTCATCGCGACGGTGTGGCCACGCGATTGCAGGGCGCCGACCATGGCCCGTTTCTGGTCCGGCCGGACCCGGCCGAAGGTGCTCTCACGGTCCAGCACGCCGGCGAGTTCGGCGGCGTCGTCGGGCAGTTCCCGGGCGTCCACCGGGTGGTCACCGCCGGGCAGATCCAGGGAGGAGGCGACCGCACCGACCGATACCGCGTTGTCGCCGGAGATCACCTTGATATCGACCTGCTGGCTCTCGAAGTAGCGCAGCGTGGGCGCGGCGTCCGGGCGCACCTTCTGTTCCAGCACCACCAGGGCGGCGGGCGTCACCCGGCCCGGCGCGTCCGCGGCGTCCACCGCACCGTCACTGCGGGCCAGCAGCAGCACCCGCAGGCCCGCCGAACCGAGTTCCTCGGCGCGGGCGGCCGCCGCCGAATCCGGGTCGAGCAGCACATCGGGGGCGCCGAGCAGCCAGTTGCCGTGCGCGCCGTAGGAGATACCGCTCCACTTCTTCGCCGAGGAGAACGGCGCGACCGCCGTCTGCACCCAGCCGGGGCCGTCCGGCAGGGCTTCGGCGATCGCCTGCACGCTCGCATTCGGCCGCGGATCGTCGCTCGCCAGCGCCGCGAGGGCGGTCCGGACCTCGGACTCGTCCGCGGCGTCGAGTGTCTCGATTTCGGACAGCCGCATGCCGTTCTCGGTCAGCGTGCCGGTCTTGTCCGCACACACGACGTCGACGCGGGCCAGCCCCTCGATCGCCGGTAGCTCCTGGACCAGGCATTTCCGTTGCCCCAGCCGCACCACGCCGACGGCGAAGGCGATCGAGGTCATCAGCACCAGACCTTCGGGAACCATCGGCACCAGCGCGGCGACCATCCCGGCCACCGCCGGCCGCCACGATTCGCCGCTGGAGAACAGCTGGTTGTAGATGATCAGCAGCCCGGCCGGGATCAGCAGATAGGTGATCAGGGTGAGGATCTTGTTGATGCCGTTGCGCAGTTCCGAATTCACCAGGGTGAATTTGCTGGCCTCTTCGGCCAGTTTGGCGGCATAGGCGTCGCGGCCGACCTTGGTGGCGCGGTAGGCGCCGCTGCCGGAGACCACGTAGCTGCCCGACATCACCTGCGTGCCGACCGGTTTGTCCACCGGATCGGCCTCGCCGGTCAGCAACGATTCGTCCACCTCCAGCAGCGCCGACTCCTCGACCTCGCCGTCGACCACGATCTGGTCGCCGGGACCGAGCTCGATCAGATCGTCGAGCACCACCTCCCGGGGCGCGACCTCCTGTGCCGCCCCGTCCCGGCGCACCACCGGCTTGGCCTGGCTGACGATCGCCAGCTGATCGAGGGTGCGTTTGGCCCGCACCTCCTGGATGATGCCGACCGCGCTGTTCGCGATGATCAGCAGTCCGAACATCCCGTCGATGATCGACCCGGTCGCCATCACCAGGACGAACAGCACACCGAGGATCGCATTGATCCGGGTGAACACGTTCGCGCGGACGATATCGCGCACCGACCGGGTGGCACGGTCCGGCACATCGTTGGACAGCCCGTCGCGCTGCCGCTGCGCCACCTGCGCCGCGGTGAGCCCGGTGGCCGGATCCTGCACGGTGATCGACATGCCTGCCAGCCTAAGCGGTCGCCGGCCGAATCCCAGGTTCCGCGTCTCCGATGGACTAGACTTGCTTGTCGACTGACCGCACCGTCGGCCCGCGAGCTGCGGAACCAGACCGCTGACGTCGCTGAGCGGGTCGAATTCGGCGAAGGGATCGATATGCTCGACGACGATCGCCAGGGCGAAACGACCATCGCCGCGCCCCGGCGCCGGCAGTGGATCCCTGCCCAGGAGATCGTCGATGAACTCGTGCGCCTCGGCCCCGACCCCACGAGACTGCGTGCAGAGCTGCGGAACACCTTGGCGCACACAACGGACGATCTGCGGTGGTGAGCGTGCGACGCTCAGGCCTCGATGTTGCGCTCCGACAGTTCCGGGAGCACCTTCGCCACGGTGGCGAAATCCTGATCGGCGTGTAGCACCGTGAGGCCATGGTGGACGGCCGTTGCGCAGATCACCAGATCCACCGGTCCGGGTCCGCGGCGCTGACCTCTCCTGGTCACCATCTCGGCCCATCGCCAGGCTGTCTTGGGCACTGCAACGTCGGCGAATGCCGAAAGCTCGTCCTCGAACTCGACTCTATCGGCTGGGCCGGTGGCCGACACCAGCAGTTCGAGCCGGGGAGGAATGCACAGGCCGATCAGCCCGGACTCGATGGTTCCGAGCCATCGCATCCCGATCGTCTCCGATCGCAGGATCCGCCATACAGCGGAGGTGTCCACCAGGTAGCTGGTAGTCGTCACACCGGTCCCCGGGTGGTGCGCTTACGCGCTTCGTATGCCGTGATCGCCCCATCCAGGCCGCCCCGTTCCGCACGTTTCACCAGTTTGTCGAGCGCCTCCAACCGCTTGAAGCGGTAGACGTAGTCACGCAGGGCACCGTTGATGGTGTCCTTCTTGGTCTTGGTACCCATCAGTCGCATCGCCTCGGCGAGAGTCGTGTCGTCCACGTCTACGTTCATCGTGCCCACCTGGTCTGCTCAGTCGATCTTGACATAGTTGATCAGCTCTGCCGCCAGCTCGCTGCCGAGCGTGCAGGAGGTCTTTTCCGGGTCAGTGCCGAAGTCGCCGTCCAGGATCAAGGTACCGCCCGGAACTTCGACGACTACAGAGCACAGTTCACTGTCCGGCGGCCCCAACGGGCCTATCAGTCCGTGTCCCTTTTGCTATACCCCGCGAGGTGCATATACTCGGCCCGCCGGGATGTATCCTTCTCCTGTCATGTCTTTCCAGCGCTGCAGCGCGGCTTCTGTTCCTAGTTCGGCCCGAGCACTGGGATTCTCCGTATAGAAGGCCAAGAATCTATAGAGAGTGGCTCGGTCGACGCTAAACCGTGGACATTCGATACGGATGGTTCCTTGTATGTGTTCGCGGTCCAGCATCCAAATACGCATACGCGTCGAGCCGATATTCAGTATCGGGACGTTAATAATAGAGCGCCAGCGAGATCCGTGATTTCCGGCAATATCAATCAATTGGACACGGTCGAAGGAAGTGCCCGCGTTTGCAACGTCGGCCCACGGTAGTACCGTTTCAGAGCTCCAACCATACAGCCTGATTTCCTCGGCGCTCAGCAGGATAGCCCCAGGTCTCAGGCGCCCCACTAGCGCCAAAACGGGAACCGATGCTACGGGTAGTCCCAGAAAGCTGAATACTATGGCGAGCGGCGATATTTCTGGCCATGCGGTAACGAACAGCTCGATCGAACCCAAGCCGAAAAGGAACAAAAACGAGATCCAGATCGCCTGGAATAGCCAGAAGTAGGTTCTCGACCCGGGTATTGTTGTGACGTAGCCGTTTCCTTTACGGCTGAGTCGTGCGGAACTGCGGTACCCTATCCGAACTCGGGGGAAACCTCCGAAGAGGACCGCCGAAAACAAGGTTGAGCCAAAAAGTGCTACGTACTTCGAAACTCGATGAGCTGCGTTGTCGACGCTGAACCACATCGCGAATGCGAAAGATTCGAGAAGAACTCCGACCAGGAGTATTGTCAACGCTGACAGAATCCACCTCCTGGTCGATCCAGGTGGTTCACTCCACATAGGCTTCCGATTTGGATAAGAAGTTTGCATCCAGGTCTTAGTCGATCCTGACGTGAGGAAGTATCGCTGCTGCTACCTCGCTGCCGAGTTCACACGCATCCTTGTCCGGGTCGGTGCCGAAGTATCCCTCCAACTTTAGCGTCCCGTCATCGATTTCGACAATGACGGTACACTGGTCGCCGCCCCAAGCTCCCACTAGCGCCTTTCGTCCCGATATCTTTACATCAGGGTTGTTCGACAACGTTACTGAGTTGAATTTGAATCGGTCTCTCACCCAAGGGTAACTTCGATTTGTTATACCAATTATAAATCCTTCAGTTCGGCTCGGAAGGAAGTCGGCCGAGCATCCGTTGCTCGAGCTATTTGGTAGTTGTGGATCTGAATCCGGATACCAGGAGGTCTCTCTTATGGCTAGATTACTTCTCGCGAAGAAAGAAGCAGGTATATCGTCGCACGGGTTTGCAATCTCCGCTCGCACATAAGGTTCAATGACGGATGTAGAACTTTCACTGGGTTGATTGTCGCTATTGGGGGGAGCACCGCATCCGGAGAGCATTAATGCCAGTGGAACAGAAGCAATGTAAGGCCACTTGTATGTCAATTTCCGCCCCCAGGTTCCTCTACGCCTCCGGTGAGCCATCGGCGAAGATCGTCCTGACTACGTGCAACGGTAAGAGAGTACGACGAGTCGTATGCTGCTCCATACCGGTCTCGATAGTCCTCCAGTTCTTGAGGTGATAGGGGGGATTCTTGCTTACTATTCAAATATTTGATGTGCTCTCGGAAATCCTGGGACGCTGTTGCGCTATCCCCGTAGACGTCCGGTAGTTGAGTCCCATGCTTGTCGGGTACAGGGTTCCACGTCTCGATCACGTTGTCCATGCCAGTGTCTCGGAGGCTGCCGACCAGTCCGTGAACCATCGGGCCTCCAGGGAGGCGTGAAATTCCTGCATCCGTGCCGTCGGCTATTAGACCTTTAACGATTTCGGCGCCCTTCTGCTTGGTTTCCCACTGGTCTTGAACATGTTGGTTATGGCTCTCGGCGTCCAAGGAGTCGCGGTAGAGCGCCGCGTTCTGAGCGGCCGCGTTCATGTGGGCATCAATGTTGGCGAGATACTGGGTTGTGGTCAGAGGAGCTGGATCCGAACCGTTGACCATGGTCTCGACTACTTCGGTATGCATCAACTGCCGAGAGGTTTCCATCGTCAACGCGCCCTCATCGGAAAGATTGGCAAGGAAGGCCATCCGGCGCCCATCGTCCGGGGACAGGTGCAGCTCGCCGTTCTCTGCGCTGGTAACCACCGGGTAGGTTCCTCCCTGGCCGTCCGGCTCTACCGGGGGAAGATGCATAATGTCCACATTGGGTGCGAGAGCAAGCGCCATCCCCGAGGCGAGTTCGGGATTCTCCACGAAGGCTTGGGAGTTGAGTTCGAAGCTCGTTGTACCATCGCCGGCGTCCTTGGTGATCGGACGCCCGTCGTCCATCAGGAGAGTTCCATTGGGGTCGGTGGGTGCGAGCTGCTCAGGCAACGTTGCGATCACCTCGCGTGCCCTGTCGCCGGTTTCGCCGGAGGTATGACTGTACTCGCCGCTCCAGTCGTACAGGCCCGCAGCTGCTTTGCCGTCATCTGGCCATTCGTGCCGGACGATATTTGTAACGAACTCGTCGGGGTTGTACTTCTTCGGTCGATAGTCCTCGCCGAGCGCACCATGGGACATATCGGCCTGCACACCATCGCCGGTTATCAATGCGTGGGATGACTCATGGTTTCTACTACCTATATCCAGGAATTGCTGAGCCGCTCCGTTGATCATCTTGTCATCGTCGGCCTTGAATGTTGGTGGAAGTTCACGCCCCCAGGTCTCCTTATATTCGTCTAGATAGTGAGATAGAGACTCACCTTGACGAGCCATTTCGATGCAGAATTCTTTCCCGGGCACGAAAGCAGGGTTTGCCTCGCCTACCAATTCGGCGAACCGTGCGCGATCGAGGAAATCTTCACGATTATGATAGCCGGAATCTCTGATACATTCTTCCGCTCGGCCAGAAACGAGTTTTCGAATATCCTCGGGGAGGTCTTGGTATCCGCCCTGAGATATGATATTCCCTTCGGCGTCGCGGGATACGATATTTTCGTTGCTCACGATCATTAGGCCATTGGCCAGGTTGTCCCGCTGTTGTTCTGCAGCTTCACGCTCTGCCGGGCTCCGATTGTGCGAGTCGTTCTCGATAGTCGACAGATGGTCATTCAGATCGAGAAGACCTTCCTTGCCCAAGCCCTGGTAGAGGTCTCGGTAGTATTCCTGCACGGCGGCTGGAACGGTCGTTACCTCTTCGCCATTCGCGAGTGCCTGCTGTTCCTCGACAGTGAGAGGATAGTCGGGCATGTTGTCGAGGATCTCGCTGATGGCTGCTTCGTCGTCGTCGCTCAGGGCCTTCGCCAGTCCCTCACCATCTTGTTTTCCTAGCCGCTCAGCAGCAGCGGCTGTTTCGGAGACATCGATACTCGACTCGAGGAGGTCACCGGCTGTGCGGATCAGCAGGCTGTTCTCGGTGAGTGCCCGTTTCTGATTGTCGAGCTCACCCAACAACGCATAGAAAGCGGAACGAATGGCTTCCTGGTGTATGTCGCAAGTTTCGCGGTCGACGGTCTCACTGTCAGGTATCTGCCAAATGTTATCGACCCACAGTCCGAGGGCTTCGGCCTCGGTGATCTTGTCCAGCACAACTTGTTGATAGCTGGCCAGGCTGTCACCGGCCTTCGTCAGAAGATCATCAGTGTCTTCTGTCTCGAAGTAGACCTTTCGAGCCTGCGAATAGTCTTCATCGACGCGGTCGTATGCGGCATTGTACGCTTGTCCCTGCCAGTCGGTGCCGATGTCGGTGAAATGCTTACGGGTTCGATCGATCTGCTCCTTTACAAGTTCGTTTGCAGACCGTACAACGGTGGCCCAGTCCTTCAGGGCGTGAAAGTTCCACTTCCGAACTTCGGGTGGTGTTGGAAGTCCTTGAGAGTTCGGCATCATTTCCCCCCGAGTGCATGAACGTCAAACTTGTCCAGTTCTCGCCCGAACTTTTCATCCGTCATATTATAATCGGAAGCGCATCCTCTGACTTTCTTGGCTACGGCACGTTGCCGTTCGGCGATGTGCAGGAAAGCGACTTCGATGAATTCCCCAGCCTGTTCGCAGGTGGCTACCAGGTCGCATTCGGGTAATGCGGCCACGAGATCGGAAAGTGCGGTTCGTACGTCGGCTGCGTCAATGTTGTCGGCCACATCGTCCAACACGGTGGCCAGCGAGTTCAGCTGGTCGATATCTGCTTGTAGCATTCCCACGTAACTCTAGTCCCTTAATTCATGTCATCTAGTGCATGTTTTAAATTCCTGGCGCATCCCACAGGCTGTTTGGTTATGCGTGCCTGCTTGGCTCTCCACCGGTGTAGCTGGAAACGATCGCACGGCGGTAGGGGATCACGTCCGCCTTCTGGTCACCCATCCGGTGTTAATTCCTCAATAGACTCGGCCGCTTCGGTGACATGGTCGCAAGCGACCCAGTCGGTCAAGACTGGTTCGCTGGATACCCCCACGGTCACCGATCCATCGGGGCCGGGGAACGAGATACTGCAGGCATGTGCTGCCGTCTCGGTCGAGAACACAGCTGAGGTTCCGTTCAGGTCGATCGCCCGGGTGTTCTGGAGCTCCTGGTCTTTCAGCTCCGATAGGGTGATATTCGATGATCGTATAAGCAGCGACCCTACGCCGATTGGGTTGTCGGTGAACCGTCCCTTCTGGACCCTGTCGAAAGTGCAACCGATGAGTGCGTAGTCATCTGAAACGTAGTCGATCCGCTCCCGTGTCTTCGGGTCGAACCCAGAGGCGGCTACAACCGAGTCGGGTATCGTGAAGCATGGATCCCATTCCACCGGAGGTCGGGACCTATCGGGTTGGTGCGGTGCCGCTTCCACTGTCACCGCGATCGCAACAGGTTCTGGCTTTATTGAGGTTGGCAGTTCGGCAGGGGGCTGCGAATCGGTCTCTGTCGTGCATGCCGATGAGGCCGCGACGAGTATGAATGACGTCAGCGCCGTCATTTTCTGGGCCCACTTGCTCATAATCATCGCTTGGAATCCAAACGCTCTTCCTGCATGCGGAGTCTTTGCTGGTTCAGCGCGTCTGCATCTTGAATCCGGCCAGCGGACCGCAAATAGGCTTCCTGCAAGTGCGCGACGCCGTAGATCAACTGGTCCAAGACGTCGAGTCCCTCTGCAGCTTTGTTGACGAATCCGCGCCTCAGTTCGCCTGCTGACTGGAATCCCCCGAATGCGCACCCCTCCTTCGCGGCATTGAGGTCCTTTTTGACCTCCCGCAGTTCGGCGACGACAGTTTCATAGTGTTCCACGATCTCGCCGACCTTGTCCGAATCCAGTTTCAAGTGGCCGCTTCGCGCACCTTCGAGGAGGGCGTTGACTTCGGCTTTTCCATAGTCCAGGGCAGGGGGATTTCCGGTCATTGTGGGACCTTTCAACTGATGTGGCTGTGCAAGCCGATCCCGGCTCGGTTGCGAAGCTGCTCGGCGATGTGGTCCGCAGAAACCGGGGTGACGATGGTCTCAGTGTTGATCACTTCTACGAGGTAACGGCCTGAGGCGAACTGTCCCGGTGGGATGTCGATCCAGGAGAGGTACTGGATCGGGTATGGCCTGTCGGTGAGTCCGCGTTCGATGATCAGCTGCCCCTCTGCACTTCGGCGTAGGTGGGCGAGTTTGCGGATTCTCTCGTCGACTGGGAGGCGGCCGTCTTCCGATCGTCGCCAGGTGGTCGGTGGTTCCTCGCCGAAAACGCGGGGTGTGTAGCCGAGCATCGGGCCGGCGCCGCCGGGCTCGGCGGGTGGCATTGTGGCCGCTACGTGCAAGGGGGCGGCGTGTGGTGGGGTGGGGATCAGCCGGATCGGGCCGCTATCTTCTGGCGGCCCGGGCTTCTGGGTCAGAACAACTGCTGTGGTGGGCCCCAGCGCGGCATGTGTTCGTACCTCGCGGCCATCGGACAGAGTGCCGTAGCACCGTAGCCGGACGTCGGGATTCGCCAGGGTCGTGAACGCAGGTGTCAGTGTTTGGGTGAGCTCTGGGGTGAAGCGCTGCTGGAATTGGGGTACCTGGCGTACGTATTCATCGCTGGTAGTTGCTGTTTCCTGGATGCGGAGCGGGTCCGGCCAGGCGAAATCGTCGAGGTCGGTGAGGCGACGCCACAACCATGCGAATTCGTCGGGGGTGAACGTGATGTGGTCGAACGCAGTCACCGGACTTCACCCTCCGACCGGCCGGTTGGGCGTTGGGGTGCCGTTTCGTCCGGATCCCAGGTGTGCTGTGCGAGCAGGGCGGCGACTTCTGGTGACAGGGTCGGGGACTGGGGCTCCATCGGAGACTGTGGCTCTGCCGCAGGCTGTGGTGTTCGAGCTTCCGGGGGCACCTCCGAGGTATCGGTGGTTGGGACAGGAGCATCGTGGTTGGGTGCTTGGATTCGGGCAGGCGTGCCGGCCTCATGTTCAGCCGGCGGCATGGGCCGGTAGGGGTTGTCGTCCTGCGCTGCCACCGACTCGGCGCCGATCACCCCATCGGCTGTTGTGATTCCCTCGAGCCAATCCGGTTGAACACGGCGGAGGTAATCGGGAATGCTTTGATCAGGGTCGTCTTCACCGCGGCGCTGGCCTGCTCCCGCACCCATCGGTCCCATTGCGGCGGGCATTCCGCTGCGAGGGCGGCCACCGCCGGGTCCGGCAGTGGCCGCCGGTGCCGCCGTGTTACCAGTGCCAGGAGTAGACCCGCCGGGGCCCGGTGCCGATGGGCTACCGGGGCTACCGGTGCCGCCGGTGGGGGATCCGGGCACACCTGCCCCGGGAGTTCCTGAGCTCGGGCCTGGGGCCGCAGGCAGGGTGGCCGCCGGGGTCGTCGCTGCTGGGCTGGCCCCTGTCGGGCTGGTCGACTGCGGTGGCGATTGGTCGGACGCAGGTGTGGAGCTCTGTGGACTCTCGGGATTGCCGGCAGACTGCGAGTCGCCAGGTTCCGGCTCGCCAGCGTTCTCGGGCTTTTCCTCGGACGGACCGGTCGGCGAATTCTGCGGGCTGGAAGGGGAAGCGCCGGTCGGGGAACCGCTGCCCGGGCCGGCCGGGCTGTCGCCGGGGCCTTCTAGTGCCTCGGGCACGGAAACAAACGATGGGACGCCGGAGCCGGCCGGAGGATAGCCGGGCTTGTAGATCGAGTTCAGTGCGGCGACGGCCTGCCGTTTGGCTTGTTCTTCGGCCTGTCGCGTGTCCGTGACGAAGGCAGGATTCGGGATACCGGGGATGACAACTTGCTGCGGGTCATCGGGGTCCCGCGGCCGGAGCGCCATCTGCATAGTCGGCGGCTGCACCGCGATTTTTGTGGCTTCGCCGGTGTGGTAAAGCTGCGCGGTTCGGCTGGCCATGTCCGAGAAGACGCTCGAGACTTCGTTTGCTACATGACCCAACCGCATCGACGCAGCACGGGCAGCGTCTCCGGCTGCACCGACCAAGGCGTCATCGTCCAATAGCGTCTTGATCCTTGCGATCATCCCGAAGGTGGAGATGAGCGACAGATGCGATGAGGCGTCCAACCACGCCTTGGCCATTGTGTTCAGCCCGGAGGTATCGATGCCGCCCGGGCCGTGGACCGCGTTGTAGAGGTCGGGCCAGGTCCAGCCTTCGAAACGTTCATCGGTGTGGACGTAGTCTGGATCCGTGCCGGCGCCGCCGTCGATCAGTTCCCGGGAATGTTCGCGGACCTGGTCCTTGATGTGAGCTGCCGCTTCGACGGCTTCGGTCGGGTCCTTGGCCTGGTCCGGCGTCAACAGCATCGTGTTCAGATCAGGTAATGCCTGCTCAGGAACCGTTGGTGCCTGGTCGTCGTATGCACCCAAGATTTCGCCCCTCGTGTCCCGACTGTGCCCGCCCCCGGGCCGAACTGGGCACAGTTTAGCCGACCCGGATTGCCGGGCTGCGCGCCTCGTGCACGGAGGTACTCCGGCATCGCGAGCCGATGTCTCGTACTGCGAGGTGGCACCGCGCAGGTCGCACTGACCGCCTCAGTAATCGGTGATGCGGTAGCGCTTGTTCTTCGTGTCCGGCGATGCCTCCGGAAAGTCGCCGAGCAGCGACAGCTCTCCCGCCACCAGCAGCGGGGACAACGGGTTCGTGGTGGCTGCCCGCAGGAAGTCGGTTGCAGCCCATCCCCGGCTGCCAGGTTTCCCACCGCTCGACTGATATCGAGTCTTAGTATGACCGAATCCAACTTAGATCCGATCTATGTCGGATAGGCAGGATGTAGTCGACCCGGATCGGACGTTCGGCCGATACTCCTCGCCGGTCACCGAGGCGAATGCGGTGCGGCAGCGCCGGACCGTAGCCTGGTCGGGTGCGGCGTGCTGGTGGTGTTCCGGGGGCGGTGTTCGGGGCCGGGGCCTACGGGATCTGGGGCGCCTTTCCGGCGTTCTTCGGGCTGCTGGCGTTCGCGAGTCCGGTCGAGGTGCTGGTACAGCGCATTCTGTGGACCCTGGCCGGATCGCTCGCCGTGCTGTGGGCGATCGGGCTGCTGCGCGGGCTCCGGGAGATCGACGGCCGGACCTGGCGGCTGGCCGCGGCCGCCTCGGCGGCCATCTCGGTGAACTGGGGTGTATACGTCTACGGAGTGTTGTCGGGACGGGTCGTCGAATGCGCGCTCGGCTACTTCATCAATCCGCTGGTGACGGTGGCGTTCGGGGTGGTGCTGTTCCGGGAGCGGCTGACCCGGGCGCAATGGGTGGCGCTGGGTCTCGGCGCCGCCGCTGTGCTGGTGCTGACCGTCGACTACGGACGCCCGCCGGTGATCGCCCTGGTGCTGGCCTGTTCGTTCGCCCTGTACGGGTTGACCAAGAAGGTGATCGGCCTCGATCCGCTGCGCAGCGTGGCGGCGGAGGGGATCACGGCGGCACCCGTGGCACTGGCCGTGCTGGCGGGCCTGGTGGTCACCGGAAACAGTTCGTTCGGCTCCGGCCCCGGCCACACCGCGTTGCTGATCGCCACCGGTCCGGTCACCCTGGTGCCGCTGCTGCTGTTCGCCACCGCCGCCCGCCGGGTGCCGCTGTCCACCATGGGGCTGCTGCAGTACCTCACCCCGGCCCTGCAGATGGCTTGGGGAGTCGCGGTATTGCACGAGCCGATGCCGGCCTCCCGCTGGGCCGGCTTCGCACTCATCTGGCTGGCGCTGGCTGTGTTCACCGCCGACGCGTTGCGCCGGGGCCGCTCGGCCCGCAATTCCGCGGCGGCAGCACCGCCGGAACAGGCGGCCGAACCGGCTGCTTTCGGCCGCACCGGGCCCGCCGCCCCGTAGCCCTCGCCGGGGCCGGCTGCCGCCCGGCAGCAGGAACATCCGGCTCCCGTCCTCGACGGGGCCCGCCGCGGTTAGCATTCGGGTGTGCTCAATCCCGCGATCTCGCGCACGGACGAACCCCTGGACCTGCGGCGGCTGCAGCAGTTCCTCTGTGTCGCGGAGGCGGCCGGTTTCAGCCGGGCCGCCGAGCGCCTGCATCTGAGCCAGCAGGCACTCAGCAGCTCGGTCGCCCGGCTGGAGACCCAACTGGGCGTGCGCCTGTTCGACCGCACCAGCCGCCAGGTCCGGCTGACCCCGGCCGGTGAGGCCCTGCGCGACGGCGCGACGGCGCTGCTCGCGGCCGGCCAGGTACTCACCCGCCAGGTGCGTGATATCGCGACGGCCCAGCAGCGGCCGTTCGTGGTGGCGCACACCCCGGCGGTGACCGCCGAGGAAGTCCACGAACTGCTGGCTCCGATCCGATCGGATCGCGTCGACGTCTCCGTGACCGTGATCCAGATGTTTCCCGGCGAGCTGGAACCCGCGCTGCTGGACGGCCGGATCGATCTGGCGTTGCGACGCGGAGTGGCCACCTCGCCCAGGGTCACCACCGCGGTGATCGGATACCACCGGTTGCGGATCGCGGTGAGCCGCAGGCATCGCCTCGCCGAGCGCACCTCGATCGACATCCGCGAACTGCGCGAGGAACGCATTGTGGTCTGGGCCCCGCCGGGCTGGTCCTTCTACACCGATTTCGTGCTCGGTGCCTGCCGCCGCGCCGGCTTCGAACCGGCCCTTGTGGTGGACCGGATCCAGGGCACCACACCGGTCACCGCGGTCCTGGACTACCCGGAAGCCGTCGCCTTCGTGACCGGCCACGCCGGTCCTACGCTGGGCGGTGCGGTGCAGGTGATCGACCTGGACGATGCCCCGCTGGCCCCCATTCAGGCGCTCTGGCTGCCGCATTCGCGCTCCGCGATCCGGGACCTGCTGACCACCCGGGGCGGGTCGGGCGAGTTCGGCACCGAGGATGTCCGGCACACCGCCCCGATCGCCCGGCCCGCCCCGGCGATGGCTTCGGCCGCCGATCCGGTGACCGCCGACAACGGAACTGTGACAACCGGTAGCAGCGCGTCGGACCCGCGGCCGAACGGTCCCGAATCGTACCCACCGGCAACGTAGCGTCCTGCGCAATACGGATACGGAGGTGGACCTGCCGACGGCGGCACCCACGTCGCCACCGGGGACGGCAGGTACCGGCCCGGCGCACGCCGGGTGTCGGTACCGGCGCGTACCTTCTCGGCTGTGACCGGTGACTTCGCGGATCCGGCCGCTGATCGGGCGGCCCGGTGGGTGCTGCACATCGATCTCGATGCCTTCTTCGCCTCCGCCGAGCAGCTGACCCGGCCCACCCTGCGGGGCCGGCCGGTCCTGGTCGGCGGCACCGGCGGGCGCGGGGTGGTCGCCGGCGCCAGTTACGAGGCGCGGGCCTTCGGGGCCCGTTCGGCGATGCCGATGCATCAGGCACGCCGCCTCGTCGGCGGGACCGCCGTGGTGGTGCCACCGCGCGGCGTCGTGTACAGCGCGCTCAGCGAGCGGGTGTTCGCCACCCTGCGCGAACAGCTGCCGATCCTGGAGACACTGTCGTTCGACGAGGCGTTCGCCGAACCACCCGAACTCGCCGGGGCCGGTGTCGAGGAGGTTCGGCGGTTCTG
Source organism: Nocardia sp. KT25-26 (assembly GCF_056627695.1). Classification (NCBI taxonomy): domain Bacteria; kingdom Bacillati; phylum Actinomycetota; class Actinomycetes; order Mycobacteriales; family Nocardiaceae; genus Nocardia; species Nocardia sp. KT25-26. The sequence continues at coordinate 4,063,162 of NZ_CM152813.1, forward strand.
CATGCAGTTGCGCGCCCGGGTGGCCGATCGGACCGGTCTGATCGCCTCGATCGGTGCGGGTACCGGCAAACAGCTGGCCAAGATCGGCTCCGGGCTGGCCAAGCCGAACGGCATCCGGGTCATCGGCCCCGCGGAACAGCAGCACCTGCTCGCCGGACTGCCGGTGCGGGCCTTGTGGGGAATCGGCCCGGTCGCCGAGGGCAGATTGCGTGGTCTGGGGATCGAAACCGTCGGCGCCTTCGCCGCGCTCCCCGAGGCGGAGGCCGCGTCCCTGCTGGGCGGCAGCGTCGGGACGGCGCTGCACCGGCTGGCCCGCGGGATCGACGACCGGCCGGTCGCCGAACGGGCCGAGGCCAAGCAGATCAGTGCCGAGACCACCTATGAACGCGATATCGTCTCGCTCGCCGGATTACGGCCCGCCATCGCGGCCATGGCGGCCGCGGCGCATCGCCGGCTCGCCCGGGACGGTCGCGCCGCCCGGACCGTGGTACTCAAGCTCAAACGGGCGGATATGAGCATCGTGACCCGGTCGACGACGCTGCCCTATGCCACCACCGACGCCACCACGCTCACGGCCGCTGCCCAGCGCGCCGCCACCGACCCGGCCGACCTCGGCCCGATCCGGCTGGTCGGGGTCGGGTACGGCGGATTGTCCAGTGTGCAGCAGGAGTCGCTGTTCCCGGAGCTGGATCAGGCGCTCCCGGACGATCCGGCGCCGGCCGCCGAACCGGGCCGCGCCCCGCACCGCCCGGACCCGGTTGCGCCGCAGTGGTCCCCGGGGCTGGACGTGGCGCACCCGGCGTTCGGGCACGGCTGGGTGCAGGGCGCCGGATACGGCGTGGTGACGGTCCGCTTCGAAACCCGTTCGACCGGACCGGGGCCCGCGCGCACCTTCGCCGCCGACGACGAGCAGCTGGACCGGGCGGATCCGCTGGCGAGTCTCGATTAGCGGTAGCCTCGTGCCCACCCTGAACCCACTCGAAGCAAAGGACGAGCAGTTGAAGTTTCGGAGGACCGGACGTGTCGCGGTGGCGGGCCTGGCCGTGTTGGCTGCCCTGGGCATGAGCGCATGCAGTGACGACAACAAGGGCGGTTCGGAGCCCGCAACCACGACCAGTGCTGCCGCGGAGGCGACGACGACGGCCGAGGCGGCCGCGGAGCTGCCGCCGGTGCCGACGGTGGAGGAGCTGAACGCGCAGCTGACCCAGGCGCTGGATCCGTCGGTGCCCAACGAGGAGAAGCTGAACTTCGTCCAGGGCGGCGAAGCCGACCCGGAACTGCCCAACCGGCTCGCCGTAGCCGCCCAGGACGCCGGCGTGCAGGTCGTGGTCACCGACGTCACCGCATTCGGTGACGCCGTCAGCGCCAAGGCCGACTTCACCATCCCCGGCCAGGCCACCAACGTCGTCGACGTCCCCTTCGTCGCCGAGGACGGGGTGTGGAAGGTCCAGAAGGACTGGGCCTGCACCATGCTCACCAACCTCGGCGAAGAGTCGGTGGCCTGCGCCCCCGCCTGACCCCGGCGGGGGCGCAGGCGGTAGCGGAGGGCCTGCCGGCCCCCTCGGGGGGTCAGGCGCATCGGACACCGCCTGATCCTGTCTAGGCATCCCGTGCCCGGTCCCGGTTCGCCCGGGGCCGGGCACGGCCGCATTCCGGTGGCTACTATCGACCGTCGTGGTCGATACCTTGGTGCAGCCGCCTCGTCAGGAGCCCGCGTCCGAAGCACCCCGATCCGGGGCTGCTGCGGCGCCTGCCCGGCGGGTGCGGATCGTGGCGGTGGTCGCCGCAGCGGTCGCCGTGCTGTGCGCGGTCGCGCTGCCGCTGCTGCCGGTGCAGCACGCCGATGCGAGCCTGAGCTGGCCGCAGGATCCGGCCGCCGCCGATATCGAAGCACCGCTGATCGCCTATGCCCCGACCGAGTTGACGGCGGCCGTTCCGTGCACCGCCTTCACCACGCTGGCCGGCACCGGCGGCGTGGTCGCCGCGACCGTCCCGCCGCAGTCCGGCCAAGCCGAACGCTACGGGTTCGTGCTCAAGGTGGTGGCCGATACTCCGGAGCGCCCGGGCCGGGTCGATGCGGTATCGCGGAATACCCTGTTGTGGTCGGCTCCGCTGGCCGACGTGCTCGGCGGCGATTGTCTGCTGACCGCCGAGATGTCGCCGGGGCGTAGCGCATTCACCCTGACCGGCCCCGATGGGACGGTCCTGTCGGAGCAGGTGCACGACCGGGATATCCGTCCGCAACTGGTCGGCGTCTTCAGTGATCTGTCCGGCCGGGCGCCGGCCGGTCTGCGAGTCGACGCCGACGTCGACTCGCGCTACATCTCCTCCCCGACCGCACTGAAGCTGGCCGGTGTCGCCGGCTGCCTGCTGGGCACGGTGATCGCACTGCTGGCCCTGCATCGTCTCGACCGGATGGACGGTCGCCGCACCCGGCGGATCCGGTGGGCTGCTGCGCTGCGCCCCTCCCGGTGGCGGCTGTCCCCGGTCGACTGGGTGGTGTTCGGCACGCTCACGATCTGGCATTTCCTCGGCGCCAACACCTCCGACGACGGCTACATCCTGGGCATGGCGCGCGGGGCGCAGAGCTCGGGGAACATGTCCAACTACTATCGCTGGTTCTCCGTCGACGAGGGGCCGTTCTACACCCCCTACACCGATGTCATCGGCTGGCTGGCGCAGTTCTCCGCCGCCGGCCCGTGGGTGCGGATCCCGACCACCCTGGCGGCGGTGCTGGCCTGGTGGGTGATCAGCCGGGAACTGCTGCCCCGGCTCGGCGTCGCCCTGCGGTACGACCGCACGGTCCGGTGGACCGGGGCACTGGTCTTCCTGGCCTTCTGGCTGCCCTACAACAACGGTCTGCGCGCGGAACCGTTCGTCGCCCTGGGCGTGCTGCTCACCTGGGCCGCCACCGAACGTGCCGTGGCGACCCGCCGGCTGGTCCCGGCCGCGGTGGCGATCCTGTGCGCGGCCTTCACGCTGACCGCCGCACCCTCCGGCATCATCTGCGTCGCGGTGCTGCTGGCAGGCGCCCGCGCGGTGCTCCGTACCATCGGCGACCGCGCTCGCACCGTCGGCTATCTGCCGCTGCTGCTGCCCCTGCTGGCCGCAGGGACGGCGGTCATGGCCGTGGTATTCGCCGACCGCACCCTGGGCGGAGTGCTCGAATGGCAGGCGGTGCACAGCGAGATCGGCCCCGGTGAATCGTGGTTCCTGGAGTTCCTGCGCTACCAGTTCCTGCTGCAGCTCAACGCCGACGGCTGGCTGACCCGCCGGTTCGGGGTCTTCGTGATGCTGCTCGGCCTGGCGGTATGCGCGCTGACCATGCTGCGCCGCGGCGGGCACATCCCGGGCACTGCGGTCGGGCCGTCCCGGCGCCTGATCGGCATCACGGTCGGGGCGATGCTGCTGATGATGTTCTCCCCCACCAAGTGGACCCACCAGTTCGGCGTGTTCGCCGGCCTGGCCGCCTGTGTGGCCGCCCTGACCGCGGTCGCGGTGAGCCCCCGGGTGATGCGGCCACTGCGGAATCGGGCGCTGTTCGCCACGGCATTGTTCTTCGCGCTGGCCCTGACCTTCGTCGGCATCAACGGGTACTGGTACGTCTCGGCCTGGGGCATCCCGTTCTGGGACAAGCCGCCCACCCTGGCCGGGTTCGGCTGGTCCAGTTTCGCCGTGCTGCTGGTCGCCGCGACCGGCGCACTCGCCGCATGGTGTCATCTCCGGCCGGACCGGCAACCGCGGCCGGGGTCGCCGCTCGACCGGATCGCCCGGACCCCGATCCTCGCCGTGGTGGCCGCCGCCATGGTGCTGTTCCTGCTGGCCACCTTCGCCAAGGCCGCGGTCGCCCAGTACCCGGCGTATTCGCTGCTGAAGGGCAATATCGACGCGGTCGGCGGTGGCTGCGGCCTGGCCGACGAGGTGCTGGTGGACACCGATCCGAACGCTTCGATGCTCACCCCGCTGTCCGGCCCGGTGGCCACCGGGCTCGGCGGCGCGGCGGCGGCCGGCTTCGGCCCGGACGGAGTGGCGCCGGTCCTGGTGTCCGATGAGGTGGAATCCACCACCGGCCGCGCCAACTCGGTCTCCGACGATCCGGACGAGCTGCGCGATGCGGCCAGTTCGGCCGGTTCCGGAACCCCGGACGGGCGCACCGCCCAGGTCGGCGTCAACGGCAGCAGTGTCGCTCTGCCGTACGGCCTCGACCCGGCCGGCACCCCGGTGCTGGGCAGCTATCAGGAGGGCGATCAGCGTCCCGCGACCCTGACCAGCGAATGGTATGGGCTGTCCGGTACGGAGGGCCCGCTGATCACGGTGGCTGTGGCGGGCCGGATCCGCTCCGTCGATGCGGACGGCATCGAACACTACGGGCAGCGCCTCGAACTGGAGTACGGCCGCACCCGCCCGGACGGCGGCGTCGACCCGCTCGGCACCGTGCTGCCGATCGATATCGGCCCGGCGCCGATGTGGCGGGATCTGCGGGTGCCGCGGGAGCTGCTGCCCGCCGAGGCCGATGCGGTACGGCTGGTCGCCGAGGACCGGGATCTGAACGCCGATCAGTGGCTGGCCGTCACCCCGCCGCGGGTGCCGCAGACCAGCACCCTGAACGATCTGGTCGGCAGCGAGACACCGGTGCTGCTGGACTGGTCGGTCGGGATGCACTTCCCCTGCCAGAATCACCTGCCCACCCGGTACGGCGTCGCCGGCCTCCCGGAATACCGGATCCTGCCGGACCGCAACGGCGCCACCATCACGAATCTGTGGCAGGGCCACGACGGGGGCGGCCCGCTCGGCTGGACCCAGCTGCTGTTCACCACCCGCACCCTGCCCGCCTACCTGAACCACGACTGGGACCAGGACTGGGGTTCGATCGAGCAGTACCTCCCGCGCGATCCGGACGCCGTTCCCGCGGACCTCACGATCGAGCCGGTGACCCGGCCGGGAACCTGGACCCCCGGGCCGATCATCACGTCCTACTGAGCGATTCCGGGCCTGACCACCGGCACCCGGCACAGCGCAACCCGAAACGCCGGCTCGTTGCACACGCAACCCCGTCGGGAGCGAGTCTTATGAGCGACGTTCCGGGCCGGAACACGCGTAGGCGGAGCCTGCGCCATCGGACACAGCCGGATCGGTATGTGATGATCACAGGATGAAGATCCGCAAGGCCGTCATTCCGGCAGCCGGTATCGGCTCCCGGCTGCTTCCGCTGACCAAGGCGACTCCGAAGGAGATGCTGCCGGTCGGCGACAAGCCGGTGATCGAGCACACCGTCCGGGAACTGGTCGCCTCCGGTATCACCGACATCACGATCGTCGTCAGTGGCGGGAAGTCGTTGATCCAGGATCACTTCCGGCCCAATCCGGCACTGGTCGCCCAGCTGCGCGCCGACGGCAAGACCGCATTCGCGGACGCCGTCGAGGAGGTGGGCGAGCTGTCCCGGCTGGGGCACATCACCTACCTGGATCAGCACGGCCCGTACGGCAACGGCACCCCGGTGCTCAACGCCGCCCGGAACCTGGGCGACGAGCCGATGCTGGTGCTGTGGCCCGACGACGTCTTCGTCGCCGACGTCCCGCGCGCCCAGCAGCTCATCGACGCCTACGAGGCGACCGGCGCGCCGGTACTGGCGCTGATGCCGATGGACCCGGCCGATTCGCAGCGGTACGGCGTGCCGGTGGTCACCGACGATCGCGGCGACGGACTGCTGCGCATCACCGGTCTGCAGGAGAAGCCGAAGCCCGAGGACGCACCGTCCGGTTACGCCGCCATCGGCGGCTACGTCGTGACACCGGGGATCATCGACCAGCTGCGCAAGCAGACCGAGGCCTGGTACGAGCATCGCACCGGCGAGGTGTACCTGACCGATGCCATCAATGCGCACGCCGCCGAGAACCCGGTCTTCGGTCAGGTGATCAACGGCCGCTGGTACGACACCGGCAACCCCGGCGACTACCTGGTCGCCCAGTTCGCCTCCGCCCTGGCCCATCCCACCTACGGTCCGCTGCTGCGTGATCTCGCCGCCGAACTGGACGGCAGCCGCCCCGCAGCGGACTGAGATCGCCACCACCCGTATCGCTACCGGTCTGCCGCACGATACGGGTGGGCGCTGCCTCGGCGTCGATCGACGGCGGCGTGCCTATCGATCGCTCGGGAAGGTGCGGCTTGTCGATGCAGTGGCCCGCGCACGCGAGCCACTGCACGCATCGGCTACACCTTCGTCAAAGACACCCGGACCCCGCCGGCGATCTCCGCGGCATCCGCCCCGGCGGCACCGAACTCCAGGCTCGTCGCGAGGATTTCACCGGCGATCAGATCACGGTGGGTCTGCGCCCAGGCGAGCTGTTCGGCAGGCACCTCGAGCACGACCGAAATCCGGTCCGAGACGTCCAGCCCCTGCGCTTTCCGGGTCTCCTGCAGGTCGCGGATCAGATCGCGGGCCCAGCCCTCGGCCTCGAGTTCGGCGGTGACCTCGGAATCGAGCACCACGAGACCGGCATTGCCGGGCAGCGCGGCGGTGGATTCCGGCTCGGCGGCCACCAGGCGCTGGGTGTATTCCTCGGGCAGCAGGGTGATACCGGCCGCACTCACCACACCGTCGGGCGATTCGGTCCAGTCGCCCGATTTGACCGCCTTGATCACCGTCTGGACGTCCTTGCCCAGTCGCGGCCCGGCGGCCCGGGCGTTCACGGCCAGCTCGAACCGGCCGTGCACGGCGACGTCGGTGGTCAGGTCGACCTTCTTGACGTTGACCTCATCGGCGATCAGGTCGGTGAACGGGGCCAGCCGGTCGGCATCGCCCGCCGCGACGGTCAGTTCGGACAGCGGCAGCCGCACCCGCAGGTTCTTCGCCTTGCGCAGGCCCAGCGCCGTCGAGCAGACCATCCGGACCTCGTCCATCGCGGTGACCAGGTCCGCATCGTGCGGCAGCTCGTCGGCGGCCGGCCAGTCGGCCAGATGCACCGAGCGCTCGCCGGTCAGACCGCGCCAGATCACCTCGCTGATCAGCGGCAGCAGCGGCGCGGACAGCCGGGTGGTCACCTCCAGCACGGTGTGCAGGGTGTCCACCGCATCGCGGTCCTCGCTCCAGAACCGCGACCGGGACCGCCGCACGTACCAGTTGGTCAGGGCGTCGGCGAATCCGCGCAGCTCCTCGCAGGCACCGGCGATGTCGTAGGCATCCAGGGTCTCGGTGATGACATCCCGGGTCTGCGCCAGCTTGGCCAGGATGTAGCGATCCAGGACGTTCGGCGAATCGGTCCGCCACTGCCCCGGCTGCGCGGCATACAGCTGCAGGAAGGTCCAGGCGTTCCACAGCGGGCGCAGTGCGTGACTCGCCCCTTCGCGGATGCCGCGCTCGGTGACGATCAGGTTGCCGCCGCGTAGAATCGGCGAGCTCATCAGGAACCAGCGCATCGCATCGGAACCGTCCCGATCGAACACCTCGTTCACATCCGGGTAGTTGCCCTTGGACTTGCTCATCTTGAGCCCGTCCTCACCCAGCACGATGCCGTGGGCGGCGACCGTCTCGAATGCCGGGCTGTCGAACAATGCGGTGGCCAGCACGTGCAGCGTATAGAACCAGCCCCGGGTCTGCCCGTTGTACTCGACGATGAAATCACCCGGGAAGTGGGCGTCGAACCACTCCTTGTTCTCGAACGGGTAGTGCACCTGGGCATAGGGCATCGACCCGGACTCGAACCAGCAGTCCAGCACTTCCGGCACCCGGCGCATCGTCGACTGCCCGGTCGGATCGTCGGGGTTCGGCCGGGTCAGCTCGTCGATGTAGGGGCGGTGCAGATCGGTGGGCCGCACCCCGAAATCGCGTTCCAGTTCGTCCAGCGAGCCGTAGACATCGACCCGCGGATGGGCCGGGTCGTCGGACACCCAGACCGGGATCGGGCTGCCCCAGTACCGGTTCCGGCTGATGTTCCAGTCCCGGGCGCCCTCGAGCCACTTGCCGAACTGACCGTCCCGGATGTGCTCGGGCACCCAGGTGATCTGCTTGTTCAGCTCGACCATCCGGTCCCGCACCTGGGTGACCGCGACGAACCAGGACGGCACCGCCATATAGATGAGCGGCTGACCGGACCGCCAGCTGTGCGGATACGAGTGTTCGATCGTCTCGTGCCGCAGCAGCTTTCCGGCCGCCTTCAGGTCCTTGATGATCACCGGATTGGCGTCGAAGACCATCAGCCCCTCGTACGGAGGAACCATCGAGGTGAACTTGCCCGCCGGATCGAGGGGCTGTACCAGCTCGATGCCGTGCTCGGCGCAGGTTTCCATGTCCTCTTCACCGAAGGCGGGTGCCTGGTGCACGATGCCGGTGCCGGAATCGGTGGTGACGTAGTCGGCGGTGAGCACCCGATGCGCATGCGGATGTCCGGCGAAGAAGTCGAACGGCGGCGTGTAGGCCAGATCGGCCAGCGCCGCACCGTCGTATTCGCCGAGCACCTCGGGCTGTTCGCCCAGCTCCCGGGCGTAGTGCGACATTCGCTCCGCGGCCAGGACGTAGCGCTTACCGTCCGCACCGCGCAGGTGCACGTACCGCACGTCCGGATGCACGGCGATCGCCAGGTTGGACGGCAGCGTCCACGGCGTGGTGGTCCAGATCAGCGCGTTCGCACCGTCCAGCGCGGCCAGCGGATGCGAGGCCGGGACCTGCAGCGGCATATCGACGGTGATCGCCGGATCCTGCCGCATCTTGTAGGCGTCGTCGAGCCGGGTCTCCTGGTTCGACAGCGGCGTCTGCTCGTACCAGCTGTACGGCAGCACCCGGAAACCCTGGTAGATCAGCCCCTTGTCGTAGAGCGACTTGAACGCCCACATCACCGACTCCATGAAGTCGATGTCCAGGGTCTTGTAGTCGTTGTCGAAATCGACCCAGCGGGCCTGCCGGGTGACGTAGTCGCGCCACTCGCCGGTGTAGCGCAGCACCGACGACTTGCAGGCAGCATTGAATTCGGCCAGCCCCATCGCGTCGATCTGCGACTTGTCGGTGATGCCGAGTTGCTTCTCCGCCTCGATCTCGGCCGGCAGTCCGTGGCAGTCCCAGCCGAACCGGCGATCCACCTTGTTCCCGCGCATCGTCCGATACCGCGGGATCAGGTCCTTGACGTACCCGGTGAGCAGATGGCCGTAGTGCGGCAGCCCGTTCGCGAACGGCGGGCCGTCGTAGAAGACGAACTCGCCTTCCGCACTGCCTGCCGACGAACCGGTCGCCCGGTTCTCGATACTGGCCCGGAAGGTGTCGTCGGCTGCCCAGTAGTCGAGCACCCGGCGCTCCAGTTCGGGGAACCCGGCCCCGCCGGTCTCGCCGAAACCGGCACGCGGGTACGCGCCGGTCGTTTCCTCAGTGGACGTCTCGTCCGCCATCGCGGATTGCTCCTCGTGCCGCCGCGCCCTCGGCGCGATACCTGGGGCACGGGGACGATTCCGGCGCCCGGTGCGCCGATACCGCGGTACCACCCCGTTTGCCCGCCCGGCGCCGGTGCGACGAGGCGGACCTCTCGTTGTGCGAGCTGTGACGGGCTCACCCGTTCGGTTCTACTGAGCGCCACCCCGCGGGCCGGGATGCACCGTTCTTCCGAAGACTCCCCGGTGATGGCCGGATCGTTGTCGTATTAACTCGATTCTAGTCCCGCCGGGCGTGCCGGCCCGACGGCGGTCCGTCCGGCTCGTCCGTGCCGCGCAACGACAGTGCACTGATCAGCAACAGCACCGCACCGACCAGGCACACCACGATACAACCCCAGGCCCAGATCACCGAGCCGGTGGTCACCGCCGCCACGAGCAGTGCGAAACCGATCGCGGCGAGAACTAACGTCGCAACGAGCATCTGGACCCCCGAGACGGACCGGCGGGGCCGGACCCGTCGGTACGGGCCGGAGGACTCCGGGTGAGCGGACTCTACTTACCGCCCTTGGCGAACGAGGCCGGGGCGAGATTGTTGTTTCCGGCGGAACCGTTGCTCTCCGCGGCGAACGCCTCGCCGTCGACGGGCACCGCCGAACCACGGTTCTCCAGCTCCTCGAGCTGCGACTCCAGGTAGGACTTCAGCCGGACCCGGTATTCCCGCTCGAAGGTCTTGAGCTGCTCGATCCGGCTTTCCAGGACCGTGCGCTGCTGGGTGATGGTCGACATGATCTCGGCGTGCTTGCGTTCGGCGTCCGCGGTGAGCGCATCGGCCTTGTCCTTGGCCTGCCGGATCTGGGTGTCCGAGCGGTTCTGCGCATCCTCGAGCATCGCGTCGGACTTCTCGCGGGCCTCGGCCACCATCGTCTCGGAGCGCGTCCGAGCATCGCCGACCAGTCGCTCCGAGTTTGCCCGGGCGTTCGACAGCAGGCTCTCCGCCTCGGTCTTGGCATCGCTGGTGAGCCGGTCGGCCATCTCCTGCGCGAGCGTGAGCACCTTGGCGGCCTGCATATTCGCGTCCGGACCGGCGCCCGGGACCGTGGGGGCCGCGGGCATCGGGGCCGGTGGCGCGGCCGGAACCGGTGCGGGAGCCGGCGTCGGAGCCGGTTCGGGCTGCGGCGCCGGGGCCGGGGCCTTGGCCGCCGGGGCCGGCGCCGGGCCGGTGGCGCGGTTGTTCTTGGCATCGGCCAGCTCGGTGTCGAGCTCGGCGACCCGCTGCCGCAGGTCGGCGTTCTCCTCGATCAGGCGCGACAGCTCCTGCTCCACCAGGTCGAGGAAGGCGTCTACCTCGTCCTCGTTGTAGCCGCGCTTCCCGATCGGCGGTTTGCTGAACGCGACGTTGTGCACATCGGCTGGGGTCAGCGGCATCGAAGGGTCCCTTCACGCGTCTGGTGGAGAACTAGCAGTGGTCTTCTCTACCGATTATGTCACACGTTGGTCACGATGAAGCCAGTCCACCCACGATCGAGGTCAGCACCAGCACGATGATCAGCAGGACCATGATCGACAGATCCAGGCGGACTCCGCCCAGGTTGAGCGGGGGAATCACCCGCCGCAGCAGCTTCACCGGCGGATCGGTCACCGTGAATATCATCTCGAGTACGACGGCGACGGCACCACTGGGACGCCAGTCACGCGCGAAGCCCCGGATGATCTCGACGATCACCCGAGCCATCAACAGCAGCCAGAACAGCTGCAGCACAAGGTAGAGAACTACGAAGAATACGCCCACGTTCCCACTCTGCCGCAAGAACGCCCGGGTGCAAAATGGCCGCGCCGCGCTGAGCGCGGGCGGCCATCGGCACCGGTTGTGGCCGGGGTCATTTCTGGTTGTAGAAACCGGTTTCGGCGATCCGGCGGCGCTCCTCCGCGGAGACGTCCACATCGGCCGGCGAGAGCAGGAACACCTTCGTCGCCACCTTGTCGAACGAGCCGCGCAGGGCGAAGGCGAGCCCGGCGGCGAAATCGACCAGACGCTTGGCGTCGGCGTTGCTCAGATCGACCAGGTCCATGATCACCGGGTTGCCCTCACGGAACCGTTCCCCGATGATGCGGGCCTCACCGTAGTCCCTGGGACGCAACGTGGTGATCTTGGACAAGGGGCCTCCGTCCTCGAAGATCCCGGGACGTCGTGCGGAGACCGGCTCGGGACGCATCCGCTCCTCCAGCCGCCGTTCCTCCACCTCCGGGTCGACGGCGAGCGCACCCCGGGTCGCACCACGCAGACTCGGCGCCACGCCACCGGCCCGATACCGTGCCGACGACGGTGCCGATTCGATCCGGGTCGGCCGCCGCGGCGCCTCGTACCGATCGTCGCCGAACGTATCGGCGGTGTAGTCCTCGCGGCGAGCCTTGTACGCCGGCTCCGGGTAGTCCCCCGGCTCGTCGTCGTAGCGGTCGGCACCGAAACGATCGGCACCGTACCGATCTTCGACATACCGCTCGTAGCCACGGGAGGTCGACCGGCGGCCGACCCGATCGTCGGCGCGGGGCGCGGGATCGTCGACGTAGTCGTCTTCGTACTCGTCGAGCGGCACCATACCGAAGTACGCCTTGAACTTGTGCAACGTACTCATGCCATCACCTCGCAGACGCTCGGCGCTGCCATGAGCACTCGGGTTGCTGCGCCCACGGTTCGCTCGTTCGCGGCCGTCACCTCACAGACACTCGGCTCCGGCAGGACCACGATGGTGGCGGTGTCGAGATTTCGCTCGCTCATCCTGGTCGACCTCCCTTCGGCCCCGGTGGCGGCCGGGTGTTGAAGTTCTTGCTCAGCCCTCGTCCAGCGCAATCCTATGTGTCGAATGTGACTGCTGAGGTTTCTTTGCTACTCCGAGGTTATCGGTCGCGCGCCCATCAAGGCGGTTCCGACACGCACACATGTCGATCCGTGCGCGATCGCGGACTCCAGATCACCCGACATACCTGCGGAAAGTTCTCCGGCGCCGGGGTGGGCACGCAACAGCGAAGTGTGCAACGTCGCAAGATTCGCAAACGAGCTATCGATCGCCGCGTCAAGGGGTGGAATCGCCATCAGGCCACCGAGCCGCAACCCGGGCGCGTCCGCCACCCGATCGGCGAGTGCGAGCATGTCGGCGGCGGCGATCCCGCCGCGGGCCGGATCCGCGTCCAGGCTCACCTGGAGCAGCACCGTCAGCGGAGTGTCCCGCTCCCCGGCGTCCAGGGCGGCCTGTGCACCACGATCCAGAGCGGTTGCCAGCCGTTCGCTGTCGACCGAATGCACGGTGTGCGCCCACCGGGCCACCGCGCGCGCCTTGTTCCGCTGCAGCCGCCCGATCATGTGCCACTCGATACCCGCGAGGCTCGCCGACGCCCGGACCTTGGCAGCGGCTTCCTGCTCCCGTGACTCACCGAACGCTCGTCGGCCCAGCCGGTGCAGGATGGCCACATCGGCGGCCGGGAAGAACTTGGTGACCGGTAGCAGGCGCACCGCATCCGCCGGCCGCCCGGCCGCCGCGCAGGCCGCCTCGATCCGGGCCTGCAGCGCCGTCAGCCGTTCGGCGAGGTCCGCGGTCCGCGCCGACGCCTGCGGGCCGGAGGCGGCGAGGTCGCCCGGAATCCGGTTCACTGCACCGCCTCCCGCCAGATCACCCCGGCGAACCGGCCGGTCGGAGCACTGCGCCGGTGACTGAACAAGGTCTCGTCCTCGATCGTGCAGCGCGGATCGACGGCAACTCCGGCGACGCCGGCGTCGAACAGCTGGCGCTGCAACCCGGCTCGCAGATCCAGGCCGGGGGTGCCGCGCACCGTGGTCGTGGCGCTTCCGGGCAGATGGGCTTCCACATCGGCCCGCATCTCGGCCGGCACCTCGTACTGCCGGCCCGAGGCCGCCGGCCCGAGCAAGGCGCCGATCCGGTCCACCCGGGCACCCACCGACACCATGGCCGCGAGTACCCGGGGCACGATGCCGATCCGGGCACCGACCCGGCCGGCGTGCACGGCCGCGATCACGCCCGCCTCGTCGTCGGAGAGCAGCACCGGAACGCAGTCGGCGGTAAGGACCACCAGGGCGAGGCCCGGCTCGGTGGTCACCAGGGCGTCGGTGGCCGGGACCGGCGCACTGCGCGGGCCGTCGACGATCTCGACCGACCGGCCGTGGATCTGTTCCATCCAGACCAGGTGATCGGCGGGCAATCCGATCCCCGCGGCCAGCCGTTCCCGGTTGCGCCGTACGGCCACCGGATCGTCACCGACATGGTCACCCAGGTTGAACGAGTCGTACGGCGGCGCGGAGAACCCGCCGGCCCGGGTGGTGGTCACCCGGCGGACGGTACTGGTCGATGCGGCAGTCATGACCCGAGCCTATCCGGGCCGGGCGGGCGCCCTGCCGCGGTCAGCGCCGCATGAACGAGGGCACGTCCACGTCGTCGTCATCGTCGGTGTCCGGCGGGTCGGTGGGACCGGTCCGGTTGATCGACGGTTCCGGCAGCCGGGGCCGCTCGGAGTCCCGGTAGCTGGGCACGGCAGGGCGGGTCGGCGCCGCGGGCGCCGCCGGTTCGGCCGACCGGGACGGGGGCTCTGCCGGACGGCTCTGTCCCACCTCGCCTGCCCGTGCCGAACCGATCGCGGTCCCGGTGGAACCCTGCTGCCGGGTGCCCGGCTCGAAATTGCGCCGCGCCGGACCGCCGCCGTCGAAGCCGGCCGCGATCACGGTGACCCGGACCTCGTCGCCGAGGGAATCGTCGATGACCGTGCCGAAAATGATGTTGGCCTCGATATGCGCGGCCTCCTGCACCAACGAAGCCGCCTCGTTGATCTCGAACAACCCGAGGTCCGAACCGCCCGCAATCGAGAGCAGCACGCCGTGGGCGCCGTCCATCGATGCTTCCAGCAGCGGCGAATTGATCGCCGCCTCGGCGGCCTGCACGGATCGGCCGTCACCGCGCGCCGAGCCGATACCCATCAGCGCCGACCCGGCACCGGACATCACACTCTTGACGTCGGCGAAGTCGACGTTGATCAGGCCCGGTGTGGTGATCAGGTCGGTGATGCCCTGAACACCGTTGAGCAGCACCTCGTCCGCCGAGCGGAACGCATCCATCAGGCTCACGGCGGCGTCGCCGAGCTGGAGCAACCGGTCGTTCGGGATGACGATCAGCGTGTCGCAGGATTCGCGCAGCATGTTGATGCCGACCTCGGCCTGATTGCCGCGGCGCTTGCCCTCGAACGAGAACGGGCGGGTGACGACACCGATGGTCAGGGCACCCAGTTTGCGCGCGATGCTGGCGACCACCGGCGCCCCGCCGGTCCCGGTGCCACCGCCCTCACCGGCGGTCACGAACACCATGTCGGCGCCCTTGAGCACCTCTTCGATCTCGTCCTTGTGGTCCTCGGCCGCCTTGCGGCCCACCTCCGGATCCGCACCGGCACCCAGGCCACGGGTGAGTTCCCGGCCGACGTCGAGCTTGACGTCGGCATCGCTCATCAGCAGTGCCTGCGCGTCGGTATTGACGGCGATGAACTCGACTCCCTTGAGTCCCTGTTCGATCATCCGGTTGACGGCGTTCACGCCGCCGCCGCCGATTCCGACGACCTTGATCACTGCAAGGTAGTTGTGCGGGGGCGTCATGGGCTCTCGCCTTCCTTCGATCCAAAGCCTGTCATTTGCGGATACCCTCAACCCTGAACCTCAACCATAGGGTTAGCGTTATGTCAAGTATCCGACTGCTGCGGAACGCTATTCGCGCACCGCCCGATCCGCGCGCAGGCGCGCCGAGACAAGAGCAGAATCTTGTGTGATCCGCGCGCTCGTCCCGCCCCGCCACACCCGCGGTGTCGTGGGCAGATACCCCCGAACCCGGCGCGGGAATTCGTCCCGGGCACAATGGGTGTCACTCACCTTACCGTTACCAGATTCGGGCTCGAAACATCGAACACCGTGCCTTCACGGGTGAGCAGCGGCATGACGACGGCAGCCTTGCGTTCACCGTCGTCCACACCACCCCACAGTACCGTCCGGCCGTCCCGCAAAGTCAACGAGACATCCGAGATCGATCGCGCGGCAATCTCATCCACCTGAATTCCCAGTTCGGGAGGCAGGACGGCCAGCACGCCGACGGCCGCCCGGGTCGCCGCATCCGCGCTGCCGGGATGCTCGGTGACCAGCTTCGGCACCCCGATCGGCGGCGGTTCCACTGCGAATTCGACGGCATCGGTATCCATCAGATGTGTGCCGTCCGGCGCTTCGAAATACAGCACTGCGCGGCGTTCTTCCACACTCACCCGGACCGTCGACGGAAACGCCCGGGTCACCTTCACGGTACGTACCTTCGGAATGGCGGCCACCCGGTCCGCGATTGCCGCGGTATCGATCCGCAGCATCGATCGGCCCTCGGGAATCTCGAGCCGTTCCCGCACCTGTTCCTCGGGTACCGCCGCGAGTCCGTTGATCTGAATGGTTCGTACCGAAAGCACCGGGGTGAACCAGGCGATCAGCACGACAGCCGTCAGCAGCGTCACTGCAGCCACCGACCAGATCCGGTAGCCCCGCCACCCGCGCGCGGCGGGCATCCGCCATTTCACCGCGCCTGCGGCCGGGCGCGTAATCCGTCCAGGATCTGCCCGCCCAGCATCGTCACATCGCCGGCGCCCATGGTGATCACCACATCACCGGGCAGCGCCAGCCCGGCCACCTGCCGGCCGACCTTCGACATATCCGGCTGATAGTGCACGGGAACCGTCACCGACTGCGCCACCAGCGCCCCGTTCACCCCGGGCAGCGGCTCCTCCCGGGCGCCGTAGACGTCGAGTACCACCACCTCGTCGGCCAGGCTCAACGCCGCCCCGAATTCGGCGGCGAAAGCCGCCGTCCGGCTGTACAGATGCGGCTGGAAGACCACGATCACCCGGCCCGGGCGCTCCCGGGCCCCGTCCCGGGCCTCCTGCCGGACCAGTTCCCCGGAGGCCTCCAGCACCGCGCGGACCTCGGTCGGGTGGTGCGCATAATCGTCGAACACCCGGACCCCGTGTTCCCGGCCGGTGAACTGGAAACGGCGATGCACCCCACCGAATCCGGCCAGACCCTGGATCACTTCATCGATATCGGCGCCGGTGGCGCGGGCGGCGAGCAGTGCGGCCAGTGCATTGAGCGCCATATGCCGACCGGGTACCGACAGCCGCAGCGTGCGCGAGGCGGGTTCCCCGGCGAGTTCGAACTGCACCACGCCACCGATATCGCGCGGTTCCCAGCCGATCAGCCGTGCCCCCACCGGGACCGGGGCGTCGGCGAGCCGGCCGGAACCGTAGCCCAGCACCTGCACACCGCGTTCGGCCAGGCGTGGCCCGACCCGTTCGGCCAGCGCCCGGGCACCGGGGTCGTCCAGGCACACCACCAGCAGGCCACCGGGCGCGAGCCGGTCGGCGAAGTCGTCGAACACCTGGACGTAGGCCTCGTCGGAGCCGAAGAAGTCCAGATGATCGGATTCGATGTTGGTGACCACGGCGACGTCGGGGTCGTACTGCAACAGCGACCCGTCGCTCTCGTCGGCCTCGGCGACGAAGATCGCGCCACTGCCGTGGTGGGCGTTGGTTCCCGATTCGTTCAGCTCACCACCCACCGCGAAGGACGGATCCGCGCCGCAGTGCTGCAGCGCGACGATGAGCATCGAGGTCGTCGACGTCTTGCCGTGCGTCCCCGAGACCAGCAGCGTCTGGTGTCCCCGCATCAGCGCGGCCAGGACGACCGGGCGCATCAGCACCGGGACCTCCCGCCGGGCCGCCTCGACGAGCTCCGGGTTGGTCTTCGGGATGGCCGCGAAGGTGGTCACCACGGCCGTCGGCCCGCCGGGCAGCAGATCCAGGGCCGCTGCATCGTGGCCGATGCGGACCTGCGCACCCCGGGCCTGCAGCGCGAGCACACCGCGGCTCTCCCGGGCATCCGAACCGGATACCGCACCACCGCGGGCGAGCAGGATCCGGGCGATCCCCGACATCCCGGCACCGCCGATACCGACCATGTGCACCCGGGCGAGCTCCGGTGGCAGTTCCGACCGGCCGGCCACCGGTTCCGCATTCGTTCCGGTCATCGCCCGGCCACCTCTCGCACGATCCGGGCCACCGTCTCGGCGGCGTCACGATGGCCGGCGCTCGCGGCGTCGCGGCCCATCTGCGCAATGCGGGCGGGGTCGGCCAACAGCGGAATCACCTCATCGATCACATATTTCGGCGACAGTCGATCATCCGCCACGATTCTGCCACCGCCGGCCGCCACCACGGGCCGGGCGTTGAACTCCTGCTCGCCGTTGCCGTGCGGCAGCGGGACGTAGAACGCCGGCAGGCCGACCGCGGACACCTCGGCCACCGTCATCGCGCCCGAGCGGCAGACCACCGCATCGGCGGCCGCATAGGCCAGGTCCATCCGGGACAGGTAGGGCACCGCGACATAGGGCGCGGCCGGATCACCGGGCTCCGGGTCCAGCGAGTTCTTCGGCCCGTGAGCGTGCAGAACCGAGATGCCGGCCGCCGCCAACTGCGGCGCGGCCCCCGATACGGCGTCGTTCAGGCTGCGGGCTCCTTGCGAGCCGCCGAACACCAGCAACACCGGCCCCCGGTCCGGGAGGCCGAAGTGCGCGCGCGCCTGCGCGCGCAACGCAGCCCGATCCAGGCCCGTGATCGCGGCGCGGACCGGAATGCCGACCACCTCGGCGCCGGGCAACCCGGAGCCGGGTACGGCGGCGAGCACGCGCGCGGCCCGCCGCGCACCGACCTTGTTGGCGATCCCTGCCTTGGCGTTGGCCTCGTGCACCACGACCGGCACCGCCCGTCGCCGGCGGGCGATCCCAGCGCCGGCCGCCAGGTAGGCGGGCAGGGCGACATAGCCGCCGAAGCCGACGATCACATCGGCATCGACCTCATCGAGGATCCGGCGCGTCCGGGCCACCGAGGCCCGGACCCGGGCGGGCAGGCGCAACAGATCGGCGGTCGGCTTGCGCGGCAACGGCACCGGCGGGATCAGCTCCAGGGGATAGCCCCGTTCCGGCACCAGCCGGGTCTCCAGTCCGCGTTCGGTGCCCAGCGCGGTCACCCGCACGGATTCGTCGGATGCGCGCAGGGCATCGGCGACCGCCAGAGCCGGCTCGATGTGGCCGGCGGTGCCACCGCCCGCGACGACCACCGACAGCCCCGATCGTTGCGAACGCGCAGTCGCGTCACTCACCTGGATCTACCTCGTTCTCTCGTCTGGCGATGGGCGGGTTCGCACAGGCCGCGCGCGGACAGGCCGGCACGGCCTACCGGCGCCGCGTCGGCCGGTGCGCTTCCCGGGCCCGTGTCGACCGTAGCGAATCCCCGCCGCGCCGGTCGGATGGACGTCCGGGCCGCCGGCCCCGGGTGGCGGACGCCCGGGACCGCGCGGCCGGATCGGGGCGGCCGGAACGCGGCCCGGCCGGGCGGGGCCGGACCGGGGCGCGCGGCGGGGTGTAGATCTCGGGCACCGGCAACCGCAGGATCCGGCTCAGGCGGCCCTCCTGGCCGTTGCGCAATGCCGAGACGGCCTCGGGTTCGTGCCGGGCCGCGCTGGCGATCAGGCCGAACATGAACAGCGTGATGGCCAGCGACGAACCGCCCGCCGACACCAGCGGCAGCTGCAATCCGGTCACCGGCAGCAGTCCGACCACATAGCCGATGTTGATCAGCGCCTGGGCGGTGATCCAGGTGGTTGCGGTCGCGGTCAGCAGGCGCAGGAACGGGTCGGCCGACCGGGTCGCGATCCGGATCCCGGTGTAGGCGAACAGCGCCAGCAGCACCAGCACCAGCCCGCAGCCGAGGAAACCGAGCTCCTCACCGATGATCGCGAAGATGAAGTCGTTGTGCGAGTTGGGCAGATAGCTCCATTTGGCCCGGCTCTGCCCGAGGCCCCGGCCCAGCAGGCCGCCGTCGGCGAGCGAGAACTTCGCCTGGCGGGCCTGATAGTTGATGCCCTGCGGATCGTCGGTGGGGTTGAAGAAGGCACGCATCCGATCCGAGCGGTACCCGGCCGACAGCGCCAGCACCATCGCCGCGGTCAGCCCGGTCACCACGATGGCGATGAACATGCGCACCGGCAGCCCGCCGAACCAGAGCAGTGCGGCAAGCAGGATGCCCAGCGCGATGGTGGTGGACAGATTCGGCTCCAGCACCACCAGCAGGCAGACCAGCAGGGCCGCCGGCACCAGCGGAACCAGGATCTCCTTGGCCTGGCCCGGGCGCCGCGAGGCCAGCAGGTGCGCACCCCACACCACCAGGGTGACCTTGACGACCTCGGACGGCTGCACCGAGACCGGGCCCAGGTCGATCCAGCGGCGGGCACCGCCGACGGCGGTACCGATCCCCGGGATCAGGACCAGGAACAGTGCCAGCACCGACAGTGCGAACACCGGGAACGACCAGGTCCGCAGCACCCGCAGCGGCAATCGCAAGGCGATGTAGAACAGCACACAGCCGATCGCCGCGAACACCGCCTGCTGGATGAACAGCGAATACGCCGAACCACCGCCGGCATAGGACTCGACGCTGGAGGCCGACAGCACCATCACCAGGCCCAGCACGGTGAGCAGCGTCGCGATCGTGATCACCAGGTGGAACGATGCGAGCGGCCGGGCCAGCCAGGCCCCGAAGACCTCCCCCGCCCGGCTCCGGGCGACCGGCGACCCCCGCCCGTCCCGGGGTCTGCGACCTCCCGGTGTCACGAACTGCCTCCTCCGGGCCGGGACGGTACGAGCAGGGTCCGGATCACAGGCTCCGCCCGATGTCACCGTCTTCCAGTGCGGCCACCGCGGTGGCGAAACTGCGGCCACGGTGGGTGTAGTCGTCGAACATGTCCAGAGAGGCCGCCGCCGGCGCCAGCAGTACGGTGTCGCCGGGACCGGCCAGACCCGCGGCCGCCCGCACCGCCTCGGCCAGCACGGCCTCGGCGCGGTGGCTGCGCGACATGTCCACCGTGGCATCGTCCCCCGGCTCGACCATGAGGACGGGGACTTCCGGGGCGTGTCGGGCCAATGCGGCGGCGATCACCGGGGCATCGGCGCCGAACAGCACCGCCCCGACCAGCCGCTCGGACACCTCCTCGATCAGATCTTCGACCCCGGCACCCTTGAGTTGACCGCCGGCCAGCCACACCACCCGGGCATACGCGGTGATCGAGGCGCGTGCGGCATGCGGATTGGTGGCCTTGGAATCGTCCACGAAGTCGACACCGGCGATCTCCCGCACGAACGCGGTCCGGTGCGGACCGACCTTGTGTTCGATCAGGCCTTCCCGGACGAACTGCGGTGCCACATCGATCGCCCGGGTCAGCGCGGCCGCGGCGAGCGCGTCGGCGACCCCGGCCGGCCCCTGCGGGCTGACATCGCGGGTCTCGGCCAGGATCGCGGCCTTGGTGAAGGCCCGGTCCAGGAGTTTGCCGTCCACCACGCCGAGTTCGCCGTCGGCAGGCACGCCGATCCGGAAACCGACGGTGCGGCGGGCCTTCGCGCGCCGGGCCAACGAGGCGGCCACCGCGTCGTCGAGCCCGACGACCCCGATCCGGCCGGTCAGGGCCCGTGCCTTGGCGGCCGCATACGCGTCCAGGCCGCCGTGCCAGTCCAGATGGTCCTCCGCGACGTTGAGCACCACACCCGCTTCGGGGCGCACCGACGGTGCCCAGTGCAGCTGGAACGACGACAGTTCGACCGCCAGCACCTGCGGACTCGGATTCCGGCGCAGCGCATCCAGAATCGGCAGGCCGATATTGCCGCAGGCGACGCTGGAGATACCCGCGGCCCGCAGGATCGCGTGCGTCATCTGCGTGGTGGTGGTCTTGCCGTTGGTGCCGGTCACCACCAGCCATTTGCGGGCGGGGCCGTACAGCCGGGCCTGATCCACCCACCAGGCGAACTCGACATCGCCCCAGACCGGGATGCCCTCGGTCACGGCGGCGGCCAGCACCGGCGAATCCGGGCGCCAGCCCGGGCTCGTGATCACCAGCGCGAAGCGGGTCAGGTCGGCGGTTTCCAGCTCGGCGCTCGGTGCGACCTCCAGGCCGAGTTCGGCCGCCTCGGCGAGGGCCTTGGCCCCGGCATCGGTCACCACCGGATGGGCGCCGATATCGCGCAGCGGTTCGATCAGCGAACGTCCGGAGACGCCCCAACCGGCGACCAGGACGTCGCGGCCGCGCAGGAATTCGAGCATCGGGCCGGGTGAACGCAGGGCCCGTGGCGTAGGTTCGGTCATCGTCGCCTCACCCGACCTGCGCGAGGTATTCGCTGTAGAACAGGCCCAGGCCAACCGCCGCGGCCATGCCCGCCAGAATCCAGAACCGGATGATCACCGTGGTCTCCGCCCAGTTGCTGAGCTCGAAGTGGTGGTGCACCGGCGCCATCTTGAACAGCCGGTTCCGGGTGGTACGGAAGACCGCCACCTGCAGCATCACCGACGCCGCCTCGGCGACGAACAGCGCGCCGATGACGACCATCAGCAGTTCGGTGCGGGTGGTGATCGACAGCCCGGCGATCAGGCCACCCAGCATCAGCGAACCGGTGTCACCCATGAAGATCTTGGCCGGTGCGGCGTTCCACCACAGGAAGCCGATACACGCGGCGCCCGCGGCGGCGCACACCAGCGCCAGGTCCAGCGGGTCGCGCACGTCGTAGCAACCCGCCTCCGGCGTGCTCGAACAGGCATTTCGGTACTGCCAGAAGGTGATGATCACGTAGGCGCCGAGCAGCAGGCTCATCGACCCCGCGGCCAGCCCGTCCAGGCCGTCGGTCAGGTTGACCGCATTCGACCAGGCCACCACGAGGAACAGCACCCAGGCGATGAAGACGATCGCGCCCATCGACCAGAAGGTGTAGTCGCGCACATAGGACAGATGCTGGCTGGCCGGAGTCAGCCCGTCGGCATTGCGGAACTGCAGCGCCAGCACCGCGAAGATCACCGCGGCGCCCAGCTGGCCGATGTACTTGCCCGCGGCGGTGAGGCCGAGGTTGCGCTGTTTGCGCAGTTTGATGAAGTCATCCAGGAAGCCGACCCCACCGAGCGCGGTGGCCAGGGCCAGCACCAGCAGACCGGACGCGGTCGGGCCCTCGGCGTCGTAGCCGATGCCGATCAGATGCGAGCCCAGATAGCCCGCCCACATGCCGATCAGGATCGCCACGCCGCCCATGGTGGGCGTACCCCGCTTGGACTGGTGGCTGGCCGGGCCGTCGACCCGGATCTCCTGACCGAAACCTTGTCTGGCGAAGATTCGGATCAATAACGGCGTCAACAGGATCGACACCGCCAGTGCGATCCCCGCCGCGAACAGAATCTGCCTCATCCAGCTGCCTCCGTGCTACTTTCCCCTGCCCTGGTCAGGTGCTCGGCGACGGCCCACAGGCCGACTGCCTTCGACGCCTTGACCAGCACCACATCGCCTGCCGCGAGCTCTTCGTCGAGCAGTGCGACGGCCGCATCGATATCGGGTACGAGAACCGATTCCTCGCCCCATGAGCCTTCCATCACCGCGCCCTGGTGCATCGCGCGGGAGGGGCGTCCGGTGCCGACGACGATCAGCCGGTCCACATCGAGCCGGACCGCCAGGCGGCCGATCGCATCGTGCTCGAGCACCGCGTCCTCGCCGAGCTCGCCCATCTCACCGAGCACGGCCCAGCTGCGCCGCGGCGCATCGGCCCCGCGCGACAGCTGGACCAGCGCCTTCAACGCCGCCCGCATCGAATCCGGGTTGGCGTTGTACGAATCGTTGACGACGGTGATCCCGGTGGCGGTGGTATGCACTTCCATCCGCCGGGCCGAGGCGGCGGCGGCCCCGGACAGTGCTGCGGCGACACCGGCGAGATCGGCGCCGCACTCCAGGGCGACCGCGGCCGCCGCCAGCGCATTGCCGACGTGGTGCTCACCGTGGACGGCGAGCTGCACCTCGACGCTGTCGCCGTTCGCGTGCAGCACGAACCGGGCCCGCGCCTGCTCATCGGTCCGCACGTCGGTGGCCCGGATATCGGCCCCGGCGGCGAGGCCGACCGTGACCACCCGGGCCCGGGTGCGGCTCGCCATCGCGGCGACCTGCGGGTCGTCGAGGTTGAGCACGGCCACGCCGTCCGCGGGCAGGGCTTCCACCAGCTCGCCCTTGGTGGCGGCGATCGCCTCGCGGCTGCCGAACTCACCGAGGTGCGCGGTGCCGACGTTGAGCACCACCCCGATCCGGGGCGGGGCGATCTCGGCCAGGGCGGCGATATGGCCGGGGCCGCGCGCCGACAGTTCGAGGACCAGGAAGTCGGTGTCCGGGCGAGCCCGCAGGGCGGTCCACGGGTGGCCCAGTTCGTTGTTGAACGACCCGGGCGGGGCGATCACCGGGCCGAGCGGGGCGAGCACCGCCGACAGCAGATCTTTGGTCGAGGTCTTGCCGGAGGACCCGGTGACGCCCACCACGGTCAACCCGGTCTGCGCCGCCAGCCGGTCGGTGCTGGCCCGCGCGAGTGCGGCCAGGGCGGCCAGGACGGCGGCGCCGGAGCCGTCCGCATCGTGTTCCAGGGCCATCGACCCGGCGGGCACCGAGCCCGGCGCCGGTTCGACGACGATGGCGGGTACCCCCACCGGGCGGGCGGCCAGGACGGCGACCGCCCCGGCCTCGATCGCGGTGCCGGCGAAATCGTGGCCGTCGGTCTGCGCCCCCGGCAACGCCAGGAACAGGTCACCGGCTCCGATCCGGCGCGAATCGAACTCGACCGTGCCGGTCACCCGCGCCTGTGGGTCGGCGGCGTCGTGCAGCGTGCCGCCGACGACCTCCGCGATCTCCCGCAGTGTCATCTCGATCATGGAACCGTCAAGTCCTCCGCGTCCGTGGGCGGACGTCGCCGTGTGCGAAGAGATTCCAGCGCCTCGGCGACCACGGCACGGTCGTCGAAGGGGTGCTTGACCCCCTGGATCTCCTGTCCGGCCTCATGGCCCTTACCGGCGACCAGCACCGCATCACCCGGATGCGCCCAGGCCAGTGCCGCCGCGATCGCCGCGGCCCGGTCGCCGATCTCGCGGATCTCCCCGCGGTCACCATCGTGCAATTCTTCGGCACCGGCCACCACGGCGGCGCGGATCGCCGCGGGGTCCTCGGTGCGGGGGTTGTCGTCGGTGACGATCACCAGGTCGGCGCCGTGCGCAGCGGCGGCACCCATCAGCGGGCGTTTCGCCGCGTCCCGGTCACCGCCCGCCCCGATCACCACCGCCAACCGGCCGGAACCGGCCTCGGCGAGATATCCGCGCAACGTGGCGACCACCGATTCCACCGCGGCGGGCTTGTGCGCATAGTCGACGACGGCGAGGAAGTCCTGGCCACGGTCGATCCGCTGCATCCGGCCCGGCACATCCACCTCGGCCAGTGCGGCGGCGGCGACGGCGGGATCGGTGCCGGCGGCCGCACACACCGCGACCGCGAGCAGCGCGTTGGCCACGTTGTACCGCCCGGGCAGCCGCAGCTGCACCGGCAGCGCACCGGCCGGGCCGACCGCCCGGAACGACTGTCCACCGCCGGCCGTGGTCGCCGGATCCTCCGCCCGCCAGTCCGCGGGGCCCGTCGTGGACACGGTGACCGGCTCGGGCAGCCCGTCCGCCAGCCGCCGGCCCCACCGGTCGTCGACGCAGACCACCGGGGTCCGGGCGGCGACCGGCGAACCGGGCTCGAACAGGCGGCGCTTGGCGGCGAAATAGTCCTCGAAGTCGGCGTGGAAGTCCAGATGATCCCGGGACAGGTTGGTGAAGGCCCCGACATCGAACCGGACACCGTCGACCCGGCCGAGCGCGAGCGCATGACTGGAGACCTCCATGACCACCGCCTGCACCCCCTGCTCCACCATCGCGGCGAACATCGCGTGCAACTGCGGGGCCTCCGGGGTGGTCAGCGCGCTGGGTACCCGCCGCCCGCCGATCCGGGTCTCGATGGTGCCGATCAGTCCGGTGGTGGCGCCGCCGGCGGCCAGACCGGCCTCCACCAGGTACGCGGTGGTGGTCTTGCCGGAGGTTCCGGTGATGCCGACGATGCGGAGCTCGCGGCTGGGGTGCCCGTACACGGTGGCCGAAAGCTCCCCGAGCACGGCCCGGGGCCGGTCGGTGACCAGCACCGGCACCGATATCGCGCCGATCAGCTCGGCACCGGCCGGATCCGTCACGATCGCAACGGCACCGGCGGTGACGGCCTGTTCCGCGTACCGGGCGCCGTGCGAGGTCGCGCCGGGTAGTGCGGCGAACAGATCACCGGCTCGCACCGCATTCGATCGCTGTTCGATCCCGGTGACCGACACCTCGGCCGGCAGCTCTGCCGTCGTGGTGGCACCGATCAGGTCCTGCAAGGCCCGCAGCGGCGTCGACGGCGGGTTCACCGGCCGGAGCGCCTGCGGGCTGGACTGCGCGGGCACGAGGCTCCTCTCTGGTTATTCGAGCGCGTGAGCAAGACGACGAGTCAGGTTACCGATAGCCCGCACGGTGTGCCCACGGCGGCCCGGCGCCGGCCTGCGGCAGGCGCATCGGCGAAAGCCCTCCGGGGCAGGCGCACCCGCACCGGTCACACTCCCGCCTGCAGGACGAAATGCTGCGGTTCGGGCGACGGGGGCACCCGATCGCGCTGCAGCGCCCACGAGGCGATGTTGTGGAACAGCGGCGCCGCCGACTGACCGCCGCCACCGTCCGAGCTGCGGACCGGGGCGTCCAGCATCAGGCCGATCACGTATCGCGGATCGTCGGCCGGGGCCATCCCGGCGAAGGTGATGTAGAACGACGAGGTCGAATAGCAGGCACACGCCGGATCCACCTTCTGCGCGGTGCCGGTCTTACCGGCCACCTGGTAGCCCTCGATGGCGGCCGGGGTGCCGGTGCCCATCTGCACACCCATCGGATCGTCCTGGACCACCGCCTGGAACATGGTGCGCAGCGTCGCCGCCGTCTCCGGGCTCACCACCCGGACTCCCTCGGGCGGCTCCTGCTCGGTCCGGGTCCCGTCCGGAGCGATAGTGGCCCGCACGATGCGCGGGGGGATGCGCAACCCGTCGTTCGCGATCGCCTGGTACATCCCGGTCATCTGCAGGGTCGTCATGGAAAGCCCCTGCCCGATCGGCAGGTTGGCGAAGGTGCCGCCGGACCACTGGTCCCGGGCGGGCAGCTGCCCCGGGCTCTCACCGGGGAGTTCGATTCCGGTGCGGCGCCCCAGCCCGAAGCGGTCCAGCATGTCCGCGAAGCGGTCCTCGCCGACCCGCTGGGCCAGCATCAGGGTGCCGACATTGGAGGACTTCCCGAACACGCCGGTGGTGGTGTACGGCATGACATCGTGCGACCAGGCGTCGTTGACGGTGACCCCGGCCATCCGGATCCGGCCCGGAACCTGATGGACCTCGTCCGGCGTGGTCAGCCCGTATTCGATGGCCGCGGCGGCGGTCACGATCTTGTTCACCGATCCGGGCTCGAACGGCGCGGACACCGACGGATTGCCCATGCTCCCGTCGGACCAGTGCTGCGGCCCCAGCGCCGGGTTGAACGTGTCGTCGTTGGCCATCGCCAGCACTTCACCGGTCCCGGCATCGAGGACGACCGCCGAGGCCGAGGCGGCGCCGGACAGCTCCTTGGCCTGCTGCACCTGCTGCTGGACGTAGTACTGCAGGTCCGAATCCAGGGTCAGTTCCACCCCGTCGCCGTCGACCGCGGGCTGCTGGTCACGATAGCTGCCGGGGATCACCGCGCCGTCGGAACCGCGATCGTAGGTGCGGGACCCGTCGGTACCGGCCAGCACCGAGTCCATCGCGGCCTCCAGGCTGACCTGACCGTGACCGTCCCAGCCGGTCGCGCCGACCACATTGGCCGCCAGCGATCCACCCGGATACTCTCGCAGGTCCTGCCGTTCCGCGCCCACCTCGGGGAAATCCGCGGTGATCTCGCCGGCCACCCGTGGATCGACATTGCGGACCAGATATACGAACGGTTTGTCGCTGCGCAGTTCGGCCAGCAACTCGTCCTCGGTGGGTGCGGCGGCACCGAGTTCGGTGTGGATTCGCTTCGCGATCTGCTCGAGCCGGGTATCCGGATCGGGCGCGGACGGGTCCAGCTCGTGTGCCTCGCGCATCCGCTCGCGTTCCCGGACCGGCTGGAAGGTCAGCGCCTCGGCGGTCACCGTGAAGGCCAGCGCGCTGCCGTATCGATCGGTGATCGGGCCGCGCAAGGCGGCCTGGGTCTCGGTGGTGGTGCGCTGGCTCGCCGCCTGGGCGGACAGTCCCGGGGCAGCGATGCTCTGCACGTACAGCAGCTGCAACGCCACCACTGCGAGGGCGATCAGCAGGAAGACCCGGCCGACGCCGAGGCGCCGGAGCTGCCGCCGGTCGGGCCCGGGCGGCATCCCGGCCGGCCGGCGCCGGCCCGGAGACGACGCGGGCCCGCGCCGCGACTGCGACGTGGGCCGGCGCCGGGTCACGGAGTCTCCTCCGGCGGTGGTGCCGAATCGGCCGGCGGCTGGTCATCGTCGGGTGCCGGTACCGGCGCGGCTGCCGGTGCCACCGGTAGTTCCGGCGGCAGACCGGGAGCCGGGGCGGCGAGTATCGCCCGTGGTGCCGGCGAGGCCGGAGCCGGTGGCTCGGCTTCCGGCGCGGGCGTACCGGTCGGCGTCACTCCCGTGTTCGGCGCGCTGCCCACCGGTGGCACTGCGGTTTCCGGTTCCGGCAGCGGTGCCGGCACCACCCGCTCACCCTGGCCACCGCCCGGCTCCGCATCGGCCGGTGGCGCCGGTGGCTTGTTGAGCGGCGGCGCCGGCGCGCCCTGCGCCGGCGCGGGCGTTCCGATCACCTCGACCGATCCGTCCGGGTGAAGTACCAGCCGGGCCGGATCCACCGCCGGAATCATGCCGAGTTCCCGGGCGCGCGAGGCCAGTTCGGGGGCGGAGTCGGCCGTGGCGACCTCCCGCCGCAGTGCCGCCACCTCGTCCGCGAGTGCCTGGTTCGCCGCGCGGGCGTCACCGAGTTGGTAACTGTCCTCGGCGGCCCGGGTGGTGAGCAGTAGCGTCAACGCCAGTCCGCAGCCGAGCAGCCCGATGATCGCCGCCACGAACGGGATCCGGCCGGCCATCCGCTGCGACTCCGGCGACGGCAGTGCCGGACCACTGGGCGACTGTTCGGCCCGGTTGCGCCGGCGTGCGTATGCGCGCTGGGCGGCACCGGATTTCGCCCGGTCCGACTCCGATGCCCGGTGTGCGGTGCGGCGTGGTACCGCCGGAACGGCCGTCTGCACGCTCATCGTTTCCCCTCCTCTGCACTCCCACCCGCGGCCGGCTCGATCCGCTCGGCCGCGCGCATCCGCACCGGTGCGGCGCGCGGGTTCTCCTCGATCTCGGCGGCGGTCGCCTTCTCGGCCCCCCGGGTCAACGCCCGGAATTCCGGTCCCATCCCGGGCAATTCGACCGGCAGATCCACCGGGGTCCGCGAGGCCGTCCGCGCCGCCAGCTCCTGTTTGACCACCCGGTCCTCGAGCGACTGGTACGACATCACCACGATCCGGCCACCGACCCGCAATGCCGCAACGGCCGCGGGCAGGGCGGCACGCAGCGAATCCAGTTCGCCGTTGACCTCCACGCGCAGCGCCTGGAAGGTCCGCTTGGCCGGATGCCCGCCGGTCCGGCGGGTGGCCGCCGGAATGGTGTCGTAGAGCAGCTCGACGAGTTCGCCACTGGTGGTGAACGGCTTCCGGCCGCGGCGCCGGATCACTTCGGCAGCGATCCGGCCGGCGAATCGTTCCTCGCCGTAGGTCTTCAGAATCCGGGCGAGGTCACCGTGGCTGTAGGTGTTGAGCACATCGGCCGCGGTCGGCCCGGTGGTCGGATCCATCCGCATGTCCAGCGGCGCATCCACCGAGTAGGCGAAGCCGCGGTCGGTCTCGTCGAGCTGCATCGAGGAGACGCCGAGATCCATCAGGATGCCCGATACGGAGCCGACGACCGGCAGTCCGGCCGTGCGCAGTGCCTCGGCGATACCGTCGTATCGCGTATGCACCAACGTGATCCGATCGGCGAAGGGGGCCAGCCGCTCTCCCGCCAGCCGCAGCGCCGTGGTGTCCCGGTCCAGGCCGACCAGCCGGCATTCCGGGTAGGTGCGCAGGAAGTGTTCGGCGTGTCCGCCGAGGCCGAGCGTCGCATCCAGATAGACCGCGCCCGGCTCGGTCAGTGCCGGACCGAGCAGCTCGTCCGCCCGGTTCAGCAGTACCGGCACGTGCCGGGGGGTCTCGGTTGAATCGTTCACCTCGACCTCCCACCGGTCCGCACCTGGTGTGGCACTGCACACGGGTCGCTTTGTCATAACGTTCGGTTCGCAATGCAGCGGTGCCACTGTTCGCAGTGACACCGGCGAATGCGACGGGGTCTCTGACCGAGGCGTGGCACCTGGCGTCGGGGAAGTACGTCAGGGTCCACACCCGGGCAGAGGCCGCGTAGCACTCGCGTGCTCCGGGCTAGAAGATTCCGCCCAGCGACTCGTCTCCGGCTTGCGCGTAGTCCTCCTCGTGTTCGGCGAGGTAGGACTCCCACGCCTGCTTGTCCCATATCTCCAGGAAGTCGACCGAACCGATCACCGCGCAGTCCCGGGTGAGTCCCGCGTAGCGACGATGGTCCGCCGACAACGTGATCCGGCCCTGAGCGTCCGGACGTTGTTCGTCTGTCCCGGCCGCCAGCGCCCGGACGAACGCCCGTGCCTTCGGATTGCTTCGAGAGGCCGCCGCGGCCCGGCGGGCGAGCGCGGTGAACTCGTCCTTGGGATACACGGCCAGGCTGTGGTCTTGCCCTTTCGTGACCATCAACCCTCCCGCCAGATCGTCTCGAAACTTCGCAGGCAACGTCAGTCGACCCTTGTCATCCAGACGGGGGGTGTAGGTACCGAGGAACATCTCGGCCACCTCCCTACTGGATCACCTCGCCTGCGGCCTCTCCGGTAGTGCGCGACCCACATTACCCCACTTTCCCCCACTTTCAA
Organism: Nocardia sp. KT25-26; assembly: GCF_056627695.1. Taxonomy (NCBI): domain Bacteria; kingdom Bacillati; phylum Actinomycetota; class Actinomycetes; order Mycobacteriales; family Nocardiaceae; genus Nocardia; species Nocardia sp. KT25-26. The sequence goes on from NZ_CM152813.1 coordinate 4,093,530, forward strand.
TCGAAACACCGGGTGATCTGGCTCCCCGAAAACACAACTGGCCAGGTCATCACAGCTATCACTGAGATTCGCCGCTCCCAGCGTGTTCCGCCGGGAAGTCACCACCCCGGCCACCGCCACCCGAAAACTTTCAGCAAACACCCTGGTAGCCACGACTCTCGGCGGGGCCCGTGGCGGATCCACCCGCCGGGTGGCGGAAGGTGGGGAACGTGGGGGTGAGTGGGGCACCGCGGAGCCGGGCAGACAGACGGCTGCGGCGCCGCACCGACTTCGGTGCGGCGCCGCAGCGCGCTGTGACCTCCCGGCCCGGACCGGGCGGAGGGGCTACTCCTGCTCGAATCTCCGGCGGAAGCGGTCCTCCATTCGCTCGGAGAAGCCACCGGACTTCCGCTGCTTACCGCCGCCACCGGCGGCGGAGCCGCCGGAACCACCCGGCGAATCGTCCGACTCCTCGGCCTCGGCAGCGGGCTTGCCCGAACCGCCGAGCAACAACAGCACGCCGGCACCGAACATGACGATGAAACCGATCAGGCTGATAATCGGGAAGCCGCCGGGCTTCACCGGAACGGCGATACCGGCGACCAGCAGAAACAGGCCGACAGCGAACAACGCCGCAGCCTGGAGTCTGCGGCGACTCGACGTGGAACGCAACCGTCCGCCGCGAACGGACGATGCGAACTTCGGATCCTCAGCATAGAGCGCGCTCTCGATCTGTTCGAGCATGCGCTGCTCGTGCTCGGAGAGTGGCACGGTACCTCCCCCGGCACTAGGACGTGGCGGTCGCCTCCGGGTAGACGACGGGTAGCCGACCTTGGCGGCTATCTGACACCAATGATACGAGTTCGATCAAACCCGTACCACCTACTCCACGATAACTAAGCGGACATGTCCCGGTCGCGGCCCGGTACCGGGCGTGTCTGCACCCCTGCGGCCAGCAGATCCGCCACATCGTCGAGGAAGGCGCCGACCCGCGAGCAGAATTCGTCCGCCTCCCGTTCACCGACCACCCGGTCCGATCCCGCCTCCAACGCGGCCCGCAACGGCGACCGGCCGGCGAAGTAGTCCGCCCACATCAGGAACTCCGAGGCCGCCCGTGGCAGCAGCACCCAGGCGTTCCGGGACCGGGCCCGGGCGGCGGTGTCGGCGCCGGTGTGGGCGAGCACCGCCCCGGCACCCCGCAGGGCCGCCAGGTAGGCGGTCCGGAACCGCTCGGGCGCATCCCCTTCCCAGGCGGCATCGGTGAGCAAGTGGTAGGCCTGGGTCAGCAGCCGATCTGCCCGGCCCCCGGGACCGACCGGCCCCCGACGTTCGTTGCGAGTGGCCATCGGCCGCCCCTTTCGCACTCCGGTTGCTGCTCGAGCTTGAATATAAGGACACCCACCGACAAACTTCCGCGCCCACGGCGCGGCCGACGAGAGCCATGACTGCCGTCTCACCGAATCAGACCCCCGCCCCGGTCGTCGTCGACCTGTCGCCCGGCGCCCTGCGTATGCGGCTGCACGACGCACTGTCGGTGTACGTCGCCGCCATGGACTACCCGCGCGGTACCGAGCACCATCGGGCACCCATGTGGTCGGAGCACACGACCCGCCCCGGCTGGCAGGCCGTCGCCGCGGTACTGCCGGACGACAACGGTTCGGTGGATCTGCGCACCGCCCCGATCGTCGCGATCGCGTACGGCTACCACGGCGCCCCCCGGCAATGGTGGCATCAGCAGGTCCAGCACGGGATGCGCCGCCGGGGCTGGCCGGAACCGGCCGCCCGAGAGCTGCTCGCCGACTACTTCGAGCTCACCGAACTGCATGTGCACCCGACCGCCCAGGGTCGCGGCATCGGCGTCACCCTGCTCAACCGGCTGCTGCAGGACCGGGGCGAGTCGGCCGTGCTGCTGTCCACCCCGGAGGTGCCGGCGGAGGACAACCGGGCCTGGCGGCTGTATCGCCGCTGCGGCTTCTCCGACGTGATCCGCGGGTTCGTGTTCGCCGGTGACCGGCGTCCGTTCGCCGTCCTGGGCCGCCGGTTGCCGCTGTGAACGTCCTGATCGTCGGGTCCGGCCACAATGCGCTGGTCGCGGCCTGCTATCTGGCGCGGGCGGGGCACCGGGTGCAGGTCGTCGAGCGGGACCGGGTGCTGGGTGGCGCGGTCTCCACCGTCGCCCGCTTTCCCGGTCACCTCGTCGACCGGGGCTCCTCGGCTCATCTGATGATCCGGCACACCGGCATCATCTCCGAGCTCGGGCTCGACCGCTTCGGCCTGCGCTACATCGACTGTGACCCCTGGGCCTTCGTACCGTCCGACGGCGACCGCGCCCCGATCGTCTTCCATCGCGACCTGGAGCGCACCTGTGCGGCCGTCGCGGCGGCCTGCGGTGCCCGTGATGCCGCGGCGTATCGCCGGTTCGTGGCCGAATGGGGGCCGCGCAGTGCGCGGGTGATGCGGGCCTTCGCGGGACCGCCGACGCCACCGGGGCTGCTGCGTTCGTTCTGGGGACTCGACGCCCGCGCCGGCGGCAGCGCCCTGTCCCGGGAATTCCTGCAATCCGGCGATGCACTACTGGACACCTGGTTCGACGACGAACGACTCAAGGCCGCCCTGGCCTGGTTCGGCGCCCAGTCCGGACCACCGATGTCCGAACCGGGTACCGCCCCGATGGTCGGCTTCGCCGCCCTGATGCATACTCTGCCACCGGGGCGGGCAGTCGGCGGCAGCGGCGCCCTGACCGCCGCGCTCGCCGCCCGGCTGCGCGCCGACGGCGGCATCGTCCGCACCGGGGATGCGGTCACCGAATTGCGCCGGACCGGCCCCGGCTGGCAGGCCCGCACCGAATCCGGCGCCGTGCTGGCCGCCGATGCGGTGATCGCCGGAACCCATGTGCTCACCACCCTGGACCTGTTGCGCGCCGGTGGATTCGACGCGCCGGTGATCGACGACTGGCAACGCCGGATCCGGGTCGGGCCCGGCATCGGGATGGTGGTGCGGCTGGCCACCACCGCACTTCCCGTCTATCCGGGTGCCGAACCGCGCGACGCCACGCGCGGTCTGCAACTGCTGGTGCGCGACCGCAGCCGGCTGCGACTGGCGCACGGAGCGGCACTGGCCGGCGAGCTGCCGCCGCGTCCGGTGGTGCTGGCGATGAGTTTCAGCGCACTCGACCCGAGTATCGCCCCGCCCGGTGAGCACCAGCTCTCGTTGTGGGCGCAGTGGCACCCGTACACCCTGGCCGACGGCAGTTCCTGGGAATCGCACCGGGACAGCGAGGCCGATCGAATCATCGCCGAGCTGGAGTCCTACGCACCGGGTTTCACCGGCTCGATCCGGCAGCGGTATGTGCAGACACCGGTCGATCTGGAACGTGAACTCGGTCTGCGCGGCGGCAATGTGATGCACGTCGAGATGTCGCTGGATCAGATGATGTTGTGGCGTCCGCTCCCGGAACTGTCCGGTCAGCGGGTGCCCGGCGCGCCGGGGCTGTACCTGACCGGCGCCTCCACCCACCCGGGCGGCGGCGTGTCCGGAGCGAGCGGCCGCAGCGCGGCCCGGCTGCTGCTGCACGACCGGCGCAACCCGCTGCACCGGCTCCGGCGGCGCCGATGACGCCCGGTACCGTCCGCACCTTCGCACCCGCCGGAGCCGCGGCGCTGATGGTCGCGGCCCAGATCGCCTATCCGCTCAGCAGCGGCACCGCCCGGGATCGGCTCACGGTGCTCATCGTGCTGGCGGCGGCCGGCACCGCGTTGCTGCATGCGGCGACCACCCGCGGCATCCGGTACGCGGCGACCTTCGCCGGCATCGTCGCCGGCCTGGGCCTGCTCGCCGAGATCGTCGGCACCGCCACGGGTTATCCGTTCGGGTGCTACGCCTATACCGGCGGCCCGGGTCCGGAACTGGCGGGAATACCGATCGTCGTGCCGCTGGCCTGGACCGGCGGGCTCTATCCGATCTGGATCGTGGCCGGCTACCTGACCGGCTCCCGCACCGGCCGGGTCGCGCTGCTGGCGGTGGGTGCGGTGGGCTGGGATCTCTTCCTCGACCCGCAGATGGTCGCCGACGACCGTTGGCGCTGGTGCGTCACCGATGCCGGACTGCCCGGGCTGCCGCAGATCCCCTACACCAACTACCTCGGCTGGTTCCTCGTCACCATCGTGATGGGCATCCTGCTCACCGCGGCCGAACGCCACCGACCGGCCCACGTCCGACCGGGTGAGCTCGCCGTGCCGGCCGCGCTGCTGCTGTGGACCTGGCTCGGCTCGGCGCTTGCGCATGCGGTGTTCCTCGGGCTGCCCGCCTCGGCGGCGTGGGGGGCGGCCGGCCTGTCGACGATCGGGATACCCCTGCTGATCTCGCTGTATCGAGACCGGCCGGGCCCGCGACCGCGGCGATCGGACCCGCGGGCGGCGGCACGGGTGGGCACGGTTCTGGACTGAGCGCCCGATGCTGGCACGATATGTCTCGTGCAGCCCAGTCTCGTTCCCGATCAGACCGATCCGATTCCGGCCCGGCGCAGGCCCGGCCGGGCCGTCCGCACCGCGGCCCTGCTGGCCGTGCTGGCCCTGGCCGCGCCACTGCTGGCCGGCTGCCTCCGGGTGCAGGTCACCATGGGTGTGTCCTCGAACGACCGGGTCTCCGGGCAGATCGTCGCCGCGGCGGCCCGCACCGGTCCCGACGATCCCGGCCCGCAGTTGAAAGCGCCGGATTCCCTGGCTGCCAAGATCCGGGTCGATTCCTACGACCGGGACGGTTATGTCGGCAGCCATGTCTACTTCGACGACCTCACCTTCGGTGAGGTGTCCCAGCTGGGCGGCCTGTCGGAACAGACCCAGGGCATGTTCGACCTGAAGTTCTCCCGCAACGGCGATCTCGTCACGCTGTCCGGGCGGGCCGATCTGAAATCGGTGCCCCCGCACGGCTCGGATGTGCAGTTGTCGGTGGCGTTCCCGGCCCGGGTCGTCGAGACCAACGGCACCCGCGACGGCGACAACACGGTGTCCTGGCAGCTCTCCCCCGGGGAGATCTCGATCATCCGGGCCGAAGTGAAATACGCCGACCCGAACACCCGATCCTTCGCGGGCTGGGCCGGCATCGTCGGCGGCATCACCCTCGCGGTGGCGGCGGTGGTCGCCGGGCTCGCGTACCTGAACCGCAACCCGGCCGCACCGGGCGCACCGGCGGCACCCACCGTCGGCGAGGTGTGGCGGCGGATCACCCGGAAGAATTCGGAGCGCTGAGATGCGGATCGGCACCGTGGTATCCCGCACCGGCACTGTGGCTTTGCGGGCCGGCACCGGCCTGGCAGTAGCCGGTGCCGGTACCGCGCTGTACAACCTGGTCACCCTGCCGGTGCTGCCGATGCGGGCAGCGGGCGCGCTGGAACCGGTGACGGTCTGCGTCCCGGCCCGCAACGAGGCGGCCCGGCTGCCGGAGTTGATCGCCGATCTGCGGGCCCAGGTGGGGGTGCCGCGGCTGCGGGTGCTGATCCTCGACGACGCCTCGACCGACGACACCCATTCCACCGCGGTCGCCGCCGTGGGTGACGACCCGCGGTTCACCGTGCTGCGTTCGGCGGCGCATCCGGCGCCCGGCTGGACCGGGAAGTCCGCTGCCTGTGCCCGGCTGGCGGCCCGGACCGACGATCCGGTTCTGGTGTTCCTCGATGCCGATGTGCGGCTGGCCCCGCAGGCAATCGCGGGCGCGGTCACCGAACTGCGCCGGTATCGGGCCGGACTGGTGTCGCCCTGGCCGGTCCAGGTGGCCGATTCCGCAGCCGAACGCCTGATCCAGCCGCTGCTGTGCTGGTCTTGGGCCGCCACGCTGCCGATCCGGTCGGCCGATCGCACGCGGCGCCCGGCCGCCGCGGTGGCCTGCGGGCAGTTCCTCGTCTTCGATGCGCAGGCGTACCGGGAATGCGGCGGGCATGCGGCCGTCGCCTCGAGTGCCACCGAGGATCTCGATCTGGCGCGGGAGATGCGCCGCAGCGGCCGGCGCAGTGTGCTGGTGGCGGCCGGTCCGGGCGCCCGCACCCGGATGTACCGGGACACCACCGAGCTCGAGGCCGGGTACACCCGCTGGCTCTGGTCCGCCTATCGGGGCAGTTTCGCGGCCGGGGCCGGGGTGGGTCTGGCCGCGGCACTGGCGTATTGGCTGCCGCCGCTGGCGGTGCTGGCCGGTCGCGGCCGACAGCGCCGGATCGGTTTGCTCGGGTGGGCGGCCGCGGTCGCCGGGCGGCTGCTGGCCCGGACCGTCGAGACGCGGCGGCGCCCGGATGTCACGGATCTGCGTTCGGCACTGTCGCATCCGCTGGCGGTCGGTGCCTACCTGCGGCTGTGGCTGCGCTCCCATACCCTGCACCGGCGGGGCGCGCTGGAGTGGAAGCAGCGACCGGTCTTCGAGGCCGGGCCGGCCGGGTCCGCCGACCGCGGCCACACCGAGCGGCGCGATATCGCCGCCGGTACCCGCTGAGTCCGCCCGGCCGTCAGGGCACCGTGACCAGCCCGACGGTGGGCAGGAAGAAGCAGGATCCGACGGTACCGAATACGGCGGCCAGCACGGTGCCGTGACCGGTGTCCACCGGGACCGCCCGGACACCGCCGACCGGCAGCGCGGCCCGGAAGAACTCCCGGAGTGCCTGTTCGGCGACCGGCCGCAGTTCGGCGGGAACTTCCGGCGGTAGCAGTCCGGCCACGAGGTCGCCCAAGGTGCCCATCGCTTCGATTCCGCCGCGGCCGGTGTCCAGGTTGAGCCAGGCCACCTGCATCCCGGTATCGGCGGCCGGACCTTCCGGGGCGAGCCCGACCGGGAGGAAGGTGAACATCGTCTGTCCGGCGTGCACGGCGGCGAGATCGACGCCCGGGATCCGGAGCTCGGTCCGCGGCCACGGCCCGGGCGCGGCACCGGCCACGGCCATCGGGGGCATCCGATCGGTGCCGGCACACAGCGGCGCCACGGTCGGGTAGAGGAACGGCTGGATGCCGGCGGCTTCCAGGGCCGCGAGCACTGTTTCCAGGGCGGCGCCGGGGTCGGCGACCGGCCGGGCACCGGTGGCGGTGTGGACGAGCTCCGGAGTCGGTGGTTCGGCCGGTCCGGCCAGCGCGACCGGCGCGGGGAGTACCGTCACCGCAGCGAGCGCGGTACTGCAGAGGATCCGACGCAGTTGCGGCACAGCGCACCTCCTGATCGGCCCCGTGGCCGGGGTGCGGCCGTTCACCGGGACGTCGTCGCTCGAACGTTACCGTGCTCGCCGCCACCGGCCGGACAGCCGCCGATTACGGCGCGTCGCGAGCGTTTTCGTCATCGCCTCGGCCCACCGGTCGTCGGGCCGTCGCGGCAGGCAGTGGCCGAGCCGGTCTACCGGAGGGCGAGTGCGGCCAGGATCGTCTCGACAGCATCGGCCGGGGTGTCGGCCACCGCCCCCGCATCGATCGGCCGCCCATCGGCGTCGCACAGCTGCCAGCCACCCAGTGACACCACCGGCAGCCCGCTGCGATGGTTCGCCAGGGCGAGCTCGGACAGGGTGCCCCACGATCCACCGACGACGATCACCGCGTCGGCCGAGCGGACCAGCACGGCGTTACGTGCCTCACCCAAGTTCGTGTACAGCACGGCGGACAGACCGGCACAGACGGCGGAGCGGTCCTCGTCCGGCCGGATCCCGACGACCAGCCCGCCTGCCGCGGCCGCACCGGCGGCGACCGCCGCCATCACCCCGGTCCCGCCGCCGCACAGTACGGTGCAGCCGGCGTCGGCGAGCAGCCGCCCGATCTCCCGGGCGTACCCGGCCTCGGCCGGTGTGCAGTCCCGCGGACCACACACCGCCACCTGTGCCGGTACGCCGGGCATCCGGGTCAGGCGCTGATCGGGGCGGCCGTGACGCCGTAGCCCAGGTTGGTCAGCACCTCGCTGGTCGCCTTCGCGAAGTTCAGCGTGATGAAGTGCAGACACGGCGCGCCCTCGGCGATCAGCCGTTCGGCCATCTCGGTGGCGATCTCGATCCCCGCGGCCCGGACGGCGGCGCGATCCTCCTCCGGACCGGTACCGGCGGCGACCGCCAGCCGGGCCCGGACGCGTTCCGGCAGCGGGCGGCCGCACAGCTGCTCGGCCCGTTCCACGGTGCGCAACGAGGTGATCGGCATCAACTCCGGAATGATCGGCTTGGCACCCTCGACCGGGTCGAAGGCGGCGATCCGATCCCGCAGCCGCAGATAGTGCTCGACGTCGAAGAACATCTGCGTGATCGAGTACTCGGCCCCGGCCCGCAGCTTCGCCGCCAGGTAGCGGGTGTCGTGGTCCAGGTCGGGCGACCGATGGTGCCCCTGCGGGAACGATGCCACACCGACGTGGAAATCACCGAGGTCGCGCACGATACGCACCAGCTCCTCGGCGTACTCCACCCCTTCGGGGTGCTTCTCCCATTCGCCGAGCGGGTCACCGGGCGGATCGCCGCGCAGGACCAGCACGTTGTGGATCCCGGAACCGGCATAGGCACCCACCAGGGAGCGCAGCTCACCGATGCTGTGCCCGACGGCCGTGAGATGCGCCACCGGCAGCAGCGTGGTCTCCTGCGCGAGCTCCCCGGTGATCCGCACGGTGCGGTCCCGGGTGGAACCGCCGGCCCCGTAGGTCATCGAGACGAACGCCGGATGCATCCGCTCGAACTCCCGGACCGCGCGCCACAGCCGGGCCTCGCCCGCCTCGTCCCGCGGCGGGTTGAACTCCACCGAAAACGGCACCGACCTGCCCGAATGCGCACGCAGGCTCTGCACCACGGACCGTGCCGGGGTGAGCCGTGCCGGGGTCGGGAGTCCCCCTCCGTCATCGAAAGTCACCCGCCCAGTCTAGGTGGTGGGCGCCGCCGGGAAGGCGTGGACCGGTGGACGCGTATTCTGGCCGGGCGTCTGTACCACGACCTTGGAGGCTGTTCTGTCCGCCGGAATCGGTACCACCGGAATCGGTACCTCACTGCCCCGGCCCCCCGCCGATCCGGTCGGCCCGGTGCCGGGCACACCGGCGTTCGCGGCCGAGGTGGAGCGGGTCCTGGCCGCCTTCTTCGACTCCCGTGCCGAACTGGTGGAGCCACTGGGGCCGGTCTTCGTCGACGCCGCCGCAGCGCTGCGGGAGTTCACCCTGCGCGGTGGCAAGCGCACCCGGCCCGGTTTCGCCTGGACCGGCTGGCTGGCCGGCGGCGGCGCCCCGGAGGGCCCGCGCGCGGAGGCGGTGTTCACCGCCGCCGCTGCGCTGGAGCTGGTGCAGGCGTGTGCGCTGATCCACGACGACATCATCGATTCCTCCCGCACCCGGCGCGGATTCCCGACCGTGCACGTCGACTTCGCCGATCGGCATCGGATCCTCGGCCGCACCGGCTCCGGCGATCAGTACGGCATGAGCGTGGCGATCATGATCGGTGATCTGGCCCTGGCCTGGGCCGATGATCTGGTGCGTTCGGCCGGTCTGCCGGCCGCGGCACTGACCCGGTTCGCTCCGGTCTGGGCCGCGATGCGCACCGAGGTGCTGGGTGGGCAGCTGCTCGATATCGATGCGGGCGCCGGGGGCGACGAGTCGGTCGCCGCCGCGCTGCGGATCAACCGGTACAAGACCGCCGCCTACACGGTGGAACGCCCGCTGCATCTGGGTGCGGCGCTGGCCGGCGCCGATGCCGGGTTGATCGCCGCACTGCGCACCTACGGCACCGATGTCGGGATCGCCTTCCAGCTGCGCGACGACCTGCTGGGCGTGTTCGGCGATCCGGCGGTCACCGGTAAACCGTCGGGTGACGACCTGCGTGAAGGCAAGCGCACCGTGCTGATCGCGGAAGCCCTGCACCGGGCCGACGAGCACGACCCGGCCGCGGCCGCCCTGCTGCGGTCCGGCCTGGGCACCGATCTGGACGACACCGCGGTGGACCGGCTGCGCGCGGCACTGGTCGATGTGGGTGCCGTCGACGAGGTGGAGCGCCGCATCACGGCGCTGACCGAATCCGGGCTGGCCGCCGTCGCCGCCAGTACGGCGGCCCCGGCTGCGGCCGATCTGCTGCGCAGCATGGCCCGGTCGGCGACCCGGCGCACCGCATGAGCCTGCGCCACCGCACCGTCGTAGCACCGGCCGACCGGATCGTCGTGGTGGGCGCCGGGCTGGCCGGCCTGTCGGCGGCGCTGCACCTGCGCGGCGCGGGCCGCGAGGTGACGCTGCTCGAACGGGCGGACCACCCCGGCGGCCGGGTCGGGCGATATCGGTTCGACGACTACGAGATCGACAACGGCGCGACGGTCCTGACCCTGCCCGGCCTGATCGACGACGCGTTGGCCGCGGTCGGCCGCAGCCGCGACGATGCCGTGCCGCCGTTGCGGATTCACCGGCTCGATCCGGCATATCACGCCCGATTCGCCGACGGCAGCGATATCCGGGTGCACACCGATCCGGAGGTGATGGCGGCCGAAGTCGCCCGGACCTGCGGCGCGGCGGAAGCCGACGGCTACCGGCGGCTGCGCGACTGGCTGGCGGACATCTACACCGGTGAGTTCGATCACTTCCTGGATGCGGACTTCGATTCACCACTCGACCTGGTCCGTACCCGGCCGGCGGCAACCGCGCTGGCCCGGCTGGTCCGCCTCGGCGGCTTCGGCCGGCTCGGCCCCCGGGTGCGCCGTTTCCTCACCGATGAACGCCTCACCCGGCTGTTCACCTTCCAGGCCCTGTATGCGGGCACGGCGCCCGATCAGGCGCTGGCCGTCTACGGTGCGATTCCGCATATGGACACCGGGCTGGGTGTCTATTTCCCCGAAGGCGGGATGCGTGCGGTCACCGCCGCATTGGCCGAGGCGTTCACCGGCGCCGGTGGCCGGCTGGCGCTGGATACCGAGGTCACCGGATTCGAGTACACCCCCGGCACCCGGCGGGTGCGGGCCGTCCGCACCGCCGGCGGCGACCGTTTCCCGGCCGATGCCGTCGTGCTGACCGCAGATCTGGGCGAGCTCGACCGGTTCGGGATGCGGCCCCGCCGACGGTTGCGAGCTTCCCCCTCGGCCGTGGTGGCACACGGCACGATCCCGGTCGAGGTCGCGGCGGCCTGGCCGGTGCAGGCCCATCACACCATCGACTTCGGCGCCGCCTGGGCACGGACGTTCGCGGAGCTCACCGGCCGCCGCCGGACCGCCCGGACCATGAGCGACCCGTCGCTGCTGCTCACCCGCCCGGCACTCAGCGACCCGGGCCTGTTCCTCGACCGGCCGGACGGCCGGTACGAACCGTTCTCACTGCTGGCGCCGTGCCCGAATCTCGATGCCGCGCCGATCGACTGGGACCGGACCGGCCCCGGATACCTGCGGGAACTGCTCGATCTGCTGGAACGCCGCGGCTACCGCGGGATCGCCGCACATTTCCGCGTCGACCGGATCGACACCCCGGCCACCTGGCGGGCACAGGGCATGCTGGCCGGCACCCCGTTCTCGGCCGCCCACCTGTTCCGGCAGACCGGGCCGTTCCGGCCGCGAAACTTTCCGACCGGCAGCGACAATGTAGTTATCGCCGGTTGCGGCACTACGCCGGGTGTCGGGGTGCCGACCACCCTGCTGTCCGGAAAACACGCGGCATACCGAATTCTGGCCGGTTCCGGGACCGACGCGCGTACCTGTGCTGGGTCTGCGAAGGACCACGCCGTAAACTGACCGCCGACCTATTCATCCGCGGTTGCGGCCGCCGACCTTTCGGGGGGACCGACAGGACATGCCGCCCCCCGAGACTTCTGCAGGCACCATGGACAGCACCCGTGCAGGCACCGACGTCACCGAGCGACCCGTGACGGCCGGGGCACCGCGCACCCGGCTGCAGCTCGCCGCCGATTTCGCCCGCAGCCCGGAGGGGCATGCCGCCCTGCTCGGCTTCGCCGGCGCGGCGATGATCACCTTCGGCGGGCTCGGCGCGGGCGCGGTCCGCACCCGGGATCCGCTGCTCGAGGCAATGCACCTGTCCTGGCTGCGATTCGGGCACGGTTACGCCCTGTCGACGATCATCATCTGGGCCGGTGTGCTCGCCATGATCACCGCCTGGGTGCGGCTGGGCCGGGCCACGCTCGGCACCGGCGGCACCGGGTCCCGGATCACGCTGGGCGAACTGCGTGGCATCGTCTGCATCTGGACGTTCCCGCTGCTGTTCGCGGTGCCGATGTTCAGCCGGGACGCGTACTCCTATCTCGCCCAGGGCGCCCTGCTGCGGGACGGGTTCGACCCGTACGCGGTGGGCCCGGTCGCCAACCCCGGGGTGCTGCTGGACAATGTCAGCCTGGTCTGGACCACGACCACCGCACCCTACGGCCCGGCGTTCCTGCTGCTGGCCCGCGGGATCACCGCGATCACCGGTGACAGTGTGGTCGCGGGCACCCTCGGCCTGCGGCTGGTGATGCTGCCCGGTCTGGCGCTGATGATGTGGGCGATCCCGTATCTGACCAAGCATCTCGGCGGCAAGCCCACCGTCGCGTTGTGGCTGGCGGTGCTCAATCCGCTGGTGCTGATCCATCTGATCGGCGGCGTGCACAACGAGATGCTGATGGTCGGTCTGATGTGCGCCGGTATCGCGCTGGTGCTGGAACGCCACCATGTGGCCGGGATCGTGGTCGTCGCCATCGCGGTGGCGATCAAGGCGACCGCGGGCGTCGCGCTGCCGTTCCTGGTGTGGATCTGGATGCTGCACGAGAAGGAGCGCCGCACCGCCCAGTGGACCCGGGCACATCCGGACGCCGCGCCCGCGGAGGATCCGAAACATCCGGATGCCGCCCGGCGCAGCCCGGTCATGCCCCATCCGGCGCTGATGTTCGCGAAGATCGCCGGACTCGGCCTCAGCGTCTTCGCCGTCGTGTTCATGGCCGCCACCGCGGTGGCCGGGGTCGGCATCGGCTGGCTGACCGCGTTGTCGGGTTCCAAGAAGATCATCCAGTGGCTGTCGCTGCCGACCGGCTTCTCGCATGTCATCACCTGGGTCACGCCGTGGGGCCAGGATTCGGTGCTCGGCATCATGCGCACGTTGTGCGCGGTCGCGCTGGTGGTGATTCTGGTGGCGACCTGGTGGCGGTTCCGCCATACCGAACGGGAGGCGGTGCTGGGCATCCTGGTCGCGTTCGTCGCGATCGTGCTGCTCTCCCCCGCCGCCCTGCCCTGGTACTACTCGTGGCCGCTCGCCCTGGCCGCCGCGTTCGCCCTGTCGCAACGCACGCTGATGGTGCTGGTCGGGTTGTGTACCTGGTTGATGCTGGTGTTCCAGCCGGACGGTGCGAACGGCCTGTACAACTTCTGGCACGTCGCGCTGGCGACCGCCGTCGCGGTGGTGGCGGCGGTATCGCTGCGCACGGTGGATCCGCTGCGCCTGCGCTCGTCCACACCGCGGCGGCGCACGGTGGCCGCGTCGCCGTCGTGACCGCGGATCCGCTCGACGAGCACTACCGGACCTGCCGGCGCATCGCCGCCGAACACGGCCGCACGTATTTCCTCGCGACCCGGCTGCTCACCGCCCGGCGCCGCCCCGCCGTGCATGCGCTGTACGCCTTCGCCCGGCTGGTGGACGATATCGTCGACCACGCAGATGATCCGGACCACGTCCTGGCCCCCGGCCCGCCCCGGACCTCCGGCGACGGCCCGGCGGTCGTGCCGGATCCCGCCGCCGAACTCGACCTGATCGAGCAGCAGCTGCAGATCACGCTGGCCGCGGACGCCGTGGACACCGGCGATCGGGTCCGCGACCACGTCCTGACCGCAGTCGCCGACACGATCCGACGTTTCGACATCGATCCCGGGCATATCGCCACCTTCCTGGAATCGATGCGGATGGATATCCCCGGCACTGTCGGATATCGCAACCGCTATGCGGATCTGGCCGAGCTTCGCGAGTACATGCGCGGTTCGGCGGCCGCCATCGGCCTGCAGCTGTTACCGGTGCTCGGCACCACGGTGCCCCGGGCGGCGGCGGAACCCGCGGCCGCCGCGCTGGGCGAAGCCTTCCAGCTGACCAATTTCCTCCGCGATCTGGGTGAGGACCTGGACCGCGACCGGATCTATCTGCCCGCCGACGAACTGGCCGCCGCCGGGGTGGACGAGGACCGGCTCCGGCACTGCCGGCGAACCGGCAGCACCGACCCGGCGGTACGGGCCGCACTGGCCCGGCTGATCGCGGTGAATCGCGACGTCTACCGGCAGGCCGCACCCGGTATCGAGCTCCTGGAGCCCCGAGTCCGCCCGGCGATCCGCGTCGCCACCGTGCTGTATGCGGACATCCTCGACCGGATCGAGCGGCTCGACTACCAGGTCTTCTCCCAGCGAGCAACGGTCCCGCTCCCCCGCCGCCTCCGGCTGACCGCAGCGAACCTGCGCCGCCCGACACCCGGACTCACCTGGAATCAGCCACACCCCCACTGACGCCCACGACCTCGCCCGGAGCGGCCCCGCGCCGATTCGGGCTGACGAAATCGAGGCCCCCGAAGGGGCCGCGACTCGAGCAGCGGAGCTGCTCAATCCAACACAGAGCTGCTCCAAGTTTCAGAAGGGTTCGGCGGCGGCGCGGCGGAGGACTTCGCGGGCCAGGTGGCCGTGCAGGGCGTCGACGGGGCGGCCGGGCAGCGAGTCGTCGGCGGTGAAGATCCATTCCAGGATCTCCTCGTCGGTGTACTTGCTGTCCCGCATGACGGTGATCAGCCCGGGCAGGTGCCGGACGATCTCGCCCTCGTCGTCGAAGAATCGTTCCGGAACGCCCACCACTCCGGCCCGGCGGACGGCCAGGATCTGGTGGTCACGCAGCATCTGATGCACTCGGGTGACCAGGACGCCGAGCCGCTCGGCCACGTCGGGTAGCGGGACCAGGGTCTCCGCCGCGGGGAGGACGTCGTCACTGCAGGGAAAGGAACTCACGGAACAACGGTAGCGGCCGGTGTGGAATCGCCACCAACGACATCGCAGTTGGCGCGCACCGGTCGGCCCCGCTGCTGCGCCCGGTTACGATCGGGGGGCCGCAACAGGGCGGCGTCGCTTGTCGCTGGGTTCGCGAGGGGTGAGAAGTTTGTGAGAGCCGGAGGACATCACTTGATCGGCCAGATGCTGGAAGGGCGCTACCGGATCGACGCCCCGATCGCCCGGGGCGGAATGTCGATGGTGTTCCGAGGTACCGACACCCGGCTGGACCGTCCGGTCGCGATCAAGGTGATGGATCCGAAGTTCGCCGGGGACCCGCAGTTCCTGACCCGCTTCGAATTCGAGGCGCGCGCCGTCGCCAAGCTCAAACATCCGTCGCTGGTGGAGGTCTACGACCAGGGCGTCGACGGCGACTACCCGTTCCTGACCATGGAGCTGGTCGAGGGCGGCACGCTGCGCGAACTGCTGCGGGAGCGCGGCCCGATGCCGCCGCATGCGGTGCGGGCGGTGGCCGAACCACTGTTGCGGGCCATCGGCGTGGCCCATTCGGCCGGTCTGGTGCATCGCGACATCAAACCGGAGAACGTCCTGATCTCCGATGCCGGTGAGGTGAAGATCGCCGATTTCGGCCTGGTGCGTGCGGTGGCGGCGGCGAACACCACCTCGGCGAGTGTGATCCTGGGCACCGCCGCATATCTTTCGCCGGAGCAGGTGACCACCGGTTCCGCGGATGCCCGCAGCGATGTGTACTCGTTCGGGGTGCTGGTCTTCGAGCTGCTGACCGGGCAGGTGCCCTTCTCCGGTGACACCTCGCTGTCGGTGGCGTACCAGCGGGTCGAGAACGATGTTCCGCCGCCGAGTTCGTTCATCGCGGGGGTGCCACCCGAGTTCGATGCGCTGGTCGCGCGGGCCACGGCCCGCGATCCGGAGCAGCGGTTCGCCGACGCCGACGAGATGGCGTTCGAGCTGAATTCCATCGCGCAGCTCCTCCAGCTGCCCCCGTACCGGGTGCCGGCGCCGCGTGATTCCGCCGAGCATCTCAGCGAAGCCTACCGGGCCGCACCGGCAGCGCCCCCGCCCCCGCCACCTGCTCCACCACAGGCACCGCCGGCGACACCGCCACCGGGACCGGCGGTGCAGCAGCACACGAAGATGGTGACCGCGCCGCGTGGGCGCGCCGAGGAGTACACGGCGACCCGGGCGGCGGCCCCGCCGTATGCCCCGGAGCCGGAGAACGCCCGCCGCACCGGGTTGATCTGGGCGGCCGCGGTCGTGGTGCTCACCCTGGTGGTGGGTGTGGGCGGCTGGTGGCTGGGGGTGGGCCGCTACGCGCCGGTACCCGATATCGCCGGTAAGGATTCCGACACCGCCGTGAGCATGCTGGCGGAGGCCGGTTTCGAGACCGAGATGCGGTCCAAGCCGTCCGATACCGTCCCGGTGGGCGGGGTTGTGGGTTCGGATCCCTCGGCGGGTTCCAAGGTGCCGAAGGGCAGCCGGGTCGCGGTGTTGATCTCCAGCGGCAATCCCCGGGTTCCGGAGGTGACGGCCGGCAGTTCGTTCGAGGAGGTGTCGGACGCCATCCGAGAGGCCGGGCTGCAGCCGGTGGATGCCGGTGAGACGTCCAGCACCGCGCCGGAGGGCACGGTCGCCCGGGTTGATCCGGCGCCCGGGACGGTGCTGCCGATGGGGGCACATGTGCAGGTGTTCCGGAGCAACGGTTCGGAACCGGTGAACGTCCCGGACGTGCGCGGCAAGACCGAGGAGAACGCCGTGGCGGCGCTGGAGAAGGCGGGGCTGACCGTGCGCAGCACCAGTACCCGGTTCGATTCCGAGGTGGTGGGCGGCGATGCGATCGGCACCGACCCGGAGGTCGGCACCACTGTGCAGACCGGTGACAGCGTAACCCTGCTGGTGTCCAATGCGGTGAAGGTGCCGTCGCTGATCGGCAAGAAGGTCAGCGATGCCCGCGAAATCCTTCAGGAGCTCGGTCTGCAGGTGGAGGTCAAGCAGCTGATCAGCAGCGATTCCGGGCATGTGATCGGCCAGGCACCGGGCATCGGCGCCAATGTCGAACCGGGCAGCACGGTCACGATCAACGCACTGCCGATCTGACGGTCCGCCGGCTGCGGCCGCCTCAGCGAGCGGCCGCGGTCCGCCGCGCGTTCTCGATCGCCTCGAACTTGGCCAGATTGTGCCGGGCATCGGCGAGCGCATCGTGCGCATTGTCCGGCACCGGCGGCAGATCGGGGCGCCCGGCGGCCTCCCAGTGCTGCTTGAGTTCGTGGGTGAATCGCGGCAGCGCCTGCGGCAGTGCGGGCATGTCACCCCACAGCTGGCACAGCGCCACATGGTCGTAGGCGGCGACCCACGCCCACAGTTCCGGCTGGATCCCCGGGCGCGGCAGGAAGAACTTCAGCAGGTCGTCGCGAATCTGCGCCCGCGTCCGCCACAGCGGCGAATCCTGCGGTGGCAGCTGCGGCAGCACGTGTTTGCGCACCCACGCCCCGGCCCGCTCCGCATCGAACTCGGTGGACACCGCATAGTATTCGCGGCCGTCCTCACAGGCGACGCCGATCGAGATCAGGTCGATCGTCAGACCGTCCTCGACGAACTCCGTATCGTAAAAGTAGCGCAGCGAGATCGCCTCTCTCCAGGGTCGTAGCGGACATACGTCACGGCGGAGCGGGACGTCGTCGCCATCTCGCAGCCGGTCGCCGTCGCACAGCAGGTCACCAACTCAAAGCCAACGGTTCACCCTACGGGGACGGCGCGGCGTGCGGCCACCGGGTACCCGCACCGACCACCGGGTACGTATTCTGAACTGGTGAACTGGACCGTCGACGTACCCATCGATAGCCTGCCGGAACTCCCGCCGCTGCCGCCCGATCTGCGCAAGCGTCTCGACGACGCGCTGGCGCGGCCGGCCTTGCAGCAGCCGTCGTGGGATCCCGAGCCGGCCGCGAAAATGCGCACCGTCCTCGAAAGCGTGCCGCCGATCTGCGTGCCCGCCGAGATCGAGGAGCTCAAGGGACAGCTCGCCGAGGTCGCGCGCGGTGAGGCCTTCCTCATGCAGGGCGGCGACTGCGCCGAGACGTTCGCCGACAACACCGAGCCGCATATCCGCGGCAACATCCGCACCCTGCTGCAGATGGCGGTGGTGCTGACCTACGGCGCCAGTCTGCCGGTGGTGAAGGTGGCGCGGATCGCGGGCCAGTACGCCAAGCCGCGGTCCTCCGATACCGATGCGCTCGGATTGAAGTCCTATCGGGGGGACATGGTCAACTCGCTGGTGGCGGACGAGGAGCTGCGCGCGCACGACCCGTCGCGGCTCGTCCGCGCCTACGCCAACGCCAGCGCGGCGATGAACCTGGTGCGGGCACTGACCGGCGCCGGAATGGCCGACCTGCACCGCGTGCACGACTGGAACCGCGACTTCGTGGCGCAGTCGCCGGCCGGTGCCCGGTACGAGGCCCTCGCCGAGGAGATCGATCGCGGCCTGCGGTTCATGTCGGCCTGCCGGGTCAACGACCCGAGCCTGCAGTCCGCCCGGATCTACGCCAGCCACGAAGCGCTGGTGCTGGACTACGAGCGGGCGATGCTGCGGCTCAGCGAGAGCGCCTCCGGTGAGCCGCTGCTCTACGACCTGTCCGCGCATTTCCTCTGGATCGGCGAACGGACCCGCCAGCTCGACGGCGCCCATATCGCCTTCGCCGAACTGCTCGCCAACCCGATCGGCCTCAAGATCGGCCCCGGCACCACGCCGGACCAGGCGGTCGAGTACGTGGAGCGCCTCGATCCCAACAACGAACCGGGTCGGCTGACCATCGTGTCCCGGATGGGCAACACCAAGGTACGCGACGTGCTGCCCCCCATCGTGGAGAAGGTGCAGGCCACCGGGCATCAGGTGATCTGGCAGTGCGACCCGATGCACGGCAACACCCACGAGTCCTCCACCGGCTTCAAAACCCGCCACTTCGACCGCGTGGTCGACGAGGTCCAGGGCTTCTTCGAGGTGCACCACGGCCTCGGCACCCACCCCGGCGGCCTGCACATCGAACTCACCGGCGAAAACGTCACCGAATGCCTGGGCGGCGCCCAGGACATCTCCGACCTGGACCTGGAAAGCCGCTACGAAACCGCCTGCGACCCCCGCCTGAACACCCAGCAATCCCTGGAACTGGCCTTCCTGGTGGCCGAAATGCTGCGCTGACGGCCGAGAGAGCTGTGGTGGCGGAAACGCCCGGCAGCGGCCGCCACCACAGCTCCCGCACCGGAAAAAGTAGGGCCCCGAGTCGGATGACTCGGGGCCCTACTTCTGTGCGGCTCAGTGTTCCTTCGAACCGCTGGATGCCTCTTCCTGCACCTTCGACAGCGCTTCGAGCATCTTGTGCTCCTCGGCGTGCTCGATCGCGAAGTGCTCGTCGGACTCCGACTTCGGGTCGGCCCGCATGAAGCTGCCGGTACCCGGGCGGCCGGCCGAGCCGAGGCGGTTCATCTTCTTCGGCACCGCCGCACCCTGGTACTCCAGCGGGATCGGGTGGCCGTGGTCGTCGACCGGGCCCAGCGGCTGGTGCACCTCGATGTACTCACCGTGCGGCAGCCGCTTGATCACACCGGTCTCGATGCCGTGCTCGAGCACTGCCCGGTCGCTGCGCTGCAGGCCGAGGCAGAACCGGTAGGTGATGAAGTACGCCAGCGGCGGGCCGAGCAGCAGGCCGATCCGGCCGATCCAGGTGGTCGCGTTCAGCGAGATGTCGAACTTGTACGCGATGATGTCGTTGACACACGACAGCGTCAGGACCACGTAGAAGGTGATGGCCATGGCGCCGATCGCGGTGCGGACCGGCACGTCGCGCGGACGCTGCAGCAGGTTGTGGTGCGCGGTGTGGTCACCGGTCAGCCGCTTCTCGATCCACGGGTAGGCGATCAGCACGGTGAACACCAGGCCCATCACCAGGGCCACCCAGAACACCGCCGGAACGGTGTAGTTGCCGATGTAGATCTCCCACGGCGGCATCAGGCGCGCCATACCGTCGGTCCACATCATGTAGAAGTCCGGCTGTGAACCGGCGGACACCTGCGACGGGTTGTACGGGCCCAGGTTCCAGATCGGGTTGATCTGCAGCAGACCACCCATCAGGCCGACGATGCCGAGGGTGAAGGCGAAGAACGCGCCCTGGTCGGCGGCGAACACCGGCACGATCCGCGCGCCCACCACGTTGTTCTCGGTGCGGCCGGGGCCGGGGAACTGGGTGTGCTTCTGGTACCAGACCAGCGCGACGTGCGCACCGATCAGCGCCAGGATGATGCCGGGCAGCAGCAGCACGTGTGCGACATACAGGCGCGGGATGATGATCTCGCCCGGGAAGTCGCCGGCGAAGATCAGCCAGTGCATCCAGGTGCCGATCACCGGAATGGAGATGGTGATGCCGGAGAACGCGGCGCGCAGACCGGTACCGGAGAGCAGATCGTCGGGCAGCGAGTACCCGAAGAAGCCCTCGAACATCGCCAGGATCAGCAGCAGCGAGCCGATGACCCAGTTCGCCTCACGCGGCTTGCGGAACGCACCGGTGAAGAAGATGCGGAACAGGTGGACGATGATCGACGCCGCGAACAGCAGCGCCGCCCAGTGGTGCACCTGGCGCACGAACAGGCCACCGCGCACCTCGAAGGAGATCTCCAGGGCGGTCTCGTAGGCGCGGGACATGCCCACACCACGCAGCGGCTGGTAGGCACCGTCGTAGACGACGTGCGCCAGCGACGGATCGAAGAACAGCGTGAGGTAGACACCCGACAGCAACAAGATGATGAAGCTGTACAGCGCGATCTCACCGAGCAGGAACGACCAGTGGGTCGGGAAGACCTTGTTGATCGACCGTTTCACGAACGCCGCGGCACGATACCGCTCGTCCATCTCGTTTGCTTGGGCTGCGACAGAAGGACTCATGAGCGACGCTCCCAGAAGGCCGGTCCGAGCGGCTCGATGAAGTCGCCGTTGGCGACCAGGAAGCCCTCGGAGTTGACGGTGATCGGCAGCTGCGGAAGTGCCCGGGCGGCCGGACCGAAGATCGGCTTACCCCATTCGGTCGCGGAGAACTGCGACTGGTGGCAGGGGCACAGGATCCGGTTGGTCTGCTGCTCGAACAGCGAGGTCGGGCAGCCGAGGTGGGTGCAGATCTTCGAGTAGGCGTAGTAGTCGCCGAAGTTGAAGCTCTCCTGGCCCTTGCGCTTGATCGCACTCGCAGCGTCGGCGGGCCGCAGCCGGATCAGCATGACCGAGTTACGGATGCCGCGCAGCGACTGCAGGGTCGCGTGCGAATCCCCGCGCCACTTCTCCTTCCACGGGAACACCGTCTCCATGCCACCCGCGTCCAGGTCTTCCGGACGGACCAGCACGATGTCCTCCGGGCGACCGGTGTCACGCCGCAGGTAGATGGTTTCGCCCTCGTAGTCTGGGGTCCAGCCGGACACCCACAGCGGCGACTTGTCGCCCTTGGCCCACGGGTTCTTGATCATGCCGCCGATGAACACCAGCGCGGCACCGATACCCAGCACGCCGACGCCGGCACCCGCGGTGCCCAGCATCATCTTGCGACGGCCCAGGGTGGAGGTCTCCAGGGCGTCCTGCAGTTCCGCGGCCAGTTCCCGGCGGGCCGACTCGGGCGAGGGCCCGTCGTGCCGCTGCTGCACCGAGATCTCGTTCGGGATGAACTTCTTCCGGATCAGCACCGCGGCGATACCGATGACCAGCACCGAGATACCGAAGGTGAGACCCACCAGCGGGGTGAACAGCGCGTACGCAGCGTGCCCGTCCTCGTTCTTGCCCTTGAACTCCCAGGGCCAGAACAGGAACACGCCGATCAGTGCGGCGGCGGCGAGCCCCGAGATGGCGAACCACATCGTCACCTGACGCTCGGCGCGCTTCTCCGCCCGGGTGCCCGGGACCGGCCAGCGCTCACCGCGGTAGACGACATCGACATCGTCGCCCTTGGTACCGCGCTCGACCAGCTCGTCGCGGGTCATCGCGTCCAGTTCGTCTTCGGTCGGTTCCCGACCCATGTCGTTTGGCTCCTTCTCACTCATGACCGGGATCCGATCCACATCGCGGCGCCGACCGTCGCGGTGATGCCGATGACCCAGATCACCAGGCCCTCGGTGGCGGGACCGAAGCCACCGAGACCCCAGCCGCCCGGGTTCGCCTCTTCGCGGGCGTTCATCACGTAGGCGATGATGTCGCTCTTCTCCTCCGGAGTCAGCTGCCGGTCGGAGAACTTCGGCATGTTCTGCGGGCCGGTGAGCATGGCGGTGTAGACCTGCTGCTCATTGGCCGGGTCCAGGATCGGCGCGAACTTACCGCTGGACAAGGCGCCACCGCGGCCGGTGAAGTTGTGGCAGGACGCGCAGTTCATCCGGAACAGTTCCGAACCGCGGCCGATGTCGTCGCCCCGCAGGGACTCCTGGGCGATCTCACCGTTCGCGTCGCGGACGACCGTGGGGCCACCGCCGTTGGCGGCGACGTATGCGCTGAGCGCGTCGGTCTGGTGGGCGTCGAACTTCGGCGGCTTGCGCTGCGCCTGCGCCTCGTTGCGCACCATCGGCATCCGGCCGGACGACACCTGGAAGTAGACCGCGGCTTCACCGACGCCGACCAGGCTGGGCCCGCGATCGGGCACGCCCTGCAGGTTGGCGCCGTGACAGGTGATGCAGGAGGTCTCGTACAGCTGCTTGCCCTCGCGGATCAGCGCCGACTGATCCTCACGTGCGGTCGCGACCTGCGCCTCCGGGGTGAGGGCGGTCGCCAGGAAGCCGGCTCCGACCAGACCCACCAGCAACGCGAGACCGCCCGCGATCCGGCGGCGCACCCGACGCTGCTTGCGTGTCCTGGCAGCCTGGCCGTGACCGGGGCCGGCGGGCTCTGGGGCTGACGGGGGAGATGAACTCATCTGTGTCCCTTTGGAGTAGACGGAACCGACTTGTGCAAATGCTGGGGGCGTCCGGCTAACGGACGAAGTAGATCGTGGCGAACAGCCCGATCCAGACGATGTCGACGAAATGCCAGTAGTAGGACACCACGATCGCCGCGGTCGCCTGGGCCGGCGTGAACTTGCTCAGCGTGGTGCGCACGAGCAGGAATACGAAGGCGATCAGACCACCGATGACGTGCAGACCGTGGAAGCCGGTGGTGATGAAGAACACCGAACCGTACGAGCTGCCGGCGATGGTGGTGCCTTCGTGGGCGAGCGCCCAGTACTCGTAGCCCTGGCCGAGCACGAAGAAGGTGCCCATCGCGAGGGTCACCATGTACCAGCGGCGCAGGCCGAACACATCACCCTTCTCGGCCGCGAACACGCCCATCTGGCAGGTGAACGACGAGGCGATCAGCACCGCGGTGACCGGCACGGCGAGTGTCATGTTCAGATGCGTCGGCTCCGGCGGCCACTCGGTGGCCTGCGCACGGGCGACGAAGTACATGGCGAAGAGGCCGGCGAAGAACATCAGCTCGCTCGACAGCCAGATGATGGTTCCGACGCTGACCATGTTGGGCCGGTTCAGCGAATGCACTCGCTGAGTAATGGCCGATCCTGGGGTCCCTACTGCGGTCGTCACGGGGTAAGTATGACTCTTCGTAGTACGACACCGGTACCCGGGTACGAAACTCGTGCCCGGGAGTCGGAAAACCCACGTACAGACGGGGTCTGCGGGGACCTTCGGCGTGTTGTGCCGCAACACCGCCCGATGCCCGCCGCGGCACCACGATGACCTGCGAAGACCTCCGCGGGCGGGTGATCGGCACCGGCGGGGCGGCGTGATCCGTACCAGGATGACACGCTTGGATAAGCAGAACCTGAGACCCGGGAGGCGGACATGGTGGTGGTGCGGATGTGGCGGCGGCTCACCGGACGGGGCGGATCTGCCGCCCTCGATCCGGCGCGCACCGATCTGGTGGTCGTCGCCGAATGCTTCGACGACGCCGAAGCCTGCTCGGCGGCCCTGGACCGGGCCACCGGCCTGGACCGCGAGGCCCCCGCGGTGTTGCGCCACCATCTGCGTATCCCCGCCGACCGGCTGACCGAGGTCTGCGAGATCGCCGCCCAGGACGGGTACGCCCCGGCCGGACCGCCGGCGTCGGAACTGGCGGGCGGGCTCGTGCCGCTGCGGCTGCAACGGGTCCAGCAGCTCGATCCGCTGCACTGTTCCCAGGAACGCTCCCGGATGACCGGCCTGGCCCAACGCCACGACGGCGTCGCCGACGGCTGGGACGCGCTGCAACCACCCCGGTGAGGACTCGGGCCCCGGAGCACGATGAACTACGCTGCCTGGCAACGGACAGACCGGTGCGCGGAATCGGTGGGCGACGGGAGAAGTGACGAATGAGCGTGCGCAGCTGGCCCCAGATCCTGGGAACCCTCGCCGACGGCGGCGACCTGGCCGCGGACGACACCGCGTGGGTGATCGACGAGATCTTCACCGACAACGCCACCTCGGCCCAGATCGCCGCCTTCGGCGTCGCGATGAAGATCAAGGGCCCGACGCCCGCCGAACTGACCGGCCTGGCCGCGGGCATGCTCGGCCACGCCCGCCTCGTGCACGTCGACGGTGACGCCGTCGACATCGTCGGCACCGGCGGCGACCGATCCGGCTCGGTGAACATCTCCACCATGTCGTCGGTGGTGGTCGCCGCGGCCGGGATCCCCGTGGTCAAACACGGCAACCGGGCCGCCTCCTCGAAGAGCGGCGGCGCCGACGTCCTCGAGGCCCTCGGCATCCGCCTCGCCCTGGGCCCCGAATCGGTGGCGCGTTCGGTACAGGAGGCCGGCATCGGCTTCTGTTTCGCGCCGCTGTTCCATCCCGCCCTTCGGTTCGCCGGTCCGGCGCGCAAGGAGATCGGGATCCCGACCGTGTTCAACGTGCTGGGACCGCTGACCAATCCGGCGCAGCCGCGGGCCGGGCTGATCGGCTGCGCTTTCGCCGACCTGGCACCGGTGATCGCCGGGGTATTCGCGGAACGGCAGGCGAGCGCGCTGGTGGTACGCGGGCGGGACGGGCTCGACGAGATCACCACCTGCGATCTCACCGATGTCTGGATCGTCTCCGGCGGCGAGATCCGGCAGACCGTCATCGATCCGGACCGGCTGGGGATCGAACGCGCCGAACTGGACGCGCTGCGCGGCGGCGATGCGGAACACAACGCCGAAGTGGCGCGCGCAGTCTTCGCCGGTGACACCGGCCCCGTCCGGGACGCCGTGCTGCTCAACTCGGCCGCGGCGATCGTCGCCTACGACCTGTCCCGCGGCCAGGGCGGTGTCGACCTGGACCTGGACGCCGCACTCCGCGACGGCCTGATCCGCGCCGCCACGGCGATCGATTCGGGCGCAGCCACCCGCCTGCTCACCAACTGGGCCACCCTGACCGGCACCCTCGACGACCGCTGAACCGGCCGCCGCGGGATTGCGGCGGCCGCAGCGGCGGTCACTCGCCCAGCGAGAACCCGGCTTCCACCTCTGCACTGGCATACGACTTGAAGGCGATGTGGGTGGTGGTGGCCAGCACCCCCGGCACCTTGTCGATCCGGTGCGTCACCACTTCGGCGATCTGCTCGAACTCACGCACTTTCACCACCGCGATCAGGTCGATGTCACCGGCACACGAGTACACCTCGGTGACGCCCGGCGTATCGGCGACGGCCTGCGCGGTCTCGGGGATGCGGCCGCTGTCGGCCTGAATCATCACGATCGCAGTAATCATGCGGTCAGCCTAGCGAGCCGGCGCCGTCAACCGAGTGCCTCGAGGTACGCCTGTTCCGGTGTCCGCTCCCGGGCGGCGGCATCGGCGCGATCCAGCCAGCCGGACCACCGGGCGGCCGCACACCGCGGCTCGGCATACCCGATATCGGTACGGACGATGCGCACGCCGGGCCGCGCCAGCCATCGCACCAGCAATCCCACCTCTTCCGGCGGCGCGCCCCGCAGCGGCGGACCCGTATCCGGGACGACCGCGTCCCCGGAATCCGGCAGCACCGGATCACCGAGATCGGGCAGCACGGTTTCCGCCGCGGCCACCAGCCGATCGACCACCGGCATCGGCGCCACACCGCGCACCGCGGTACCCGCGGCGGCCAGCCGGCCGTACCGGATCACCGCGAACTCCCATCCGCCGGCGCCGTCCGGCCCGGCCGCGATCAGTTCCGGAATCCGGGCCAGCGCGGCGAGACGCTGCATCCGGTGCAGGGCGCGCAGCAACGCCACCGTCCGATCCCGCAGCCGGGCTGCCCCCTCGAACTGTTCCGCCGCGGCGAACCCGTCGATCCGGTCCAGCATGGCGCGGATCGGCGCGTCATCCGTTCCGGCGAACAACGCACGAACCGCAGCCGCCGTCGGCGCATACTCCGCACCACCCGTCCCACCGGGCCGAGCCGCCGGGCAGCCACCCACCACCGCCGGCGGGCATTCGTGCCGCGCCGTCCGCGACAATCGGGGCGTACAGGTGCGCAGACCGCAGTACTCGGCCACCACCAACCCGGTGTCGACCGCATCGGCCCGCGCCCGGAACGGCCCGAGCGCATCCCGCGCCGGCTCCCGCACCACCGCGAATCGCGGGAACGGTTCATCGGTCAACGTCAGCCACCAGCCCCGGCGCGGAAATTTGGATCGCCGGTTGTACGGCGGCGCGTGGGCCGCAAGTAACCGCAGTTCCCGCACCCCCGCCTCCAGACCGTGTGCGCACACCACATGGTCCACCCGGGTGGCCAGCGCCACCATCTCCTTCATCCGGCCCCGCGTCTCCGACCCGGTGAAGTAGGTCCGCACCCGCCGGCGCAGGTTCACCGCCGTCCCGATATAGAGGACCTCGTCGGACGGGCCGCGGAAAAGGTAGACCCCGGGCTGGGCAGGCAGATCCGCCGCCAGCACTCGTTTGGCTCGTTGCCGCCCGGTCACCCCGGGGAGATAGTCGAGCAACTCCGGCAGGCTGTGCACCCCCTGATTCCCGACCCGGGCGATCAACGCATGCAGGACATCCACCGTCGCCCGGGCATCGTCGAGCGCCCGGTGGGTCGGCGTCGTCCCGGCCCCCAGCACCCGGGCCAGCACACCCAGCCGATGCGACGGCGTCTCGTCCCGGGTCAGCACCCGGCGAGCCAGTTTCACCGTGCACAGCACCTGCGGCGCCGGCCAGGCCAATTCACACCGCTGCGCCGCTGCCTTCAGGAAGGCGATGTCGAACCGGGCATTGTGCGCCACCAGTACCGCCCCCGCCGCGAACTCGAGAAACCCCGGCAACACCGCCTCGATCCGCGGCGCAGCGACCACCATCGCCGTCGTGATCCCGGTGACCCGGACGACCGCCGGCGGAATGTCGCGCCCCGGATCGACCAGCGTCCCGAACTCCCCCAGCACCTCACCGCCCCGCACCTTCACCGCACCGATCTCGGTGATCGCATCCCCCTCCGGACTGGTCCCGGTGGTCTCGAGGTCCACCACGACGAACGTGGTGTCGTAGAGCGGAGCATCGAGCTGATCGAACGCCAACTGCCGCGCACCGGCCCCGGATGAAGACACCCGCGCAAACTAACGACAGGGTCCGACAGGGTCCGATGGCGCCGCTTCCGGCGTCGCTGTTCGCGGCCCCCGAGTTTCCGGTGCGGGAGCTGTGGTGGTGGTAGCTACTCGGGCGATACCGCCACCAGAGCTCCCCCGGCTGCGCGATGCCCGGGCTTCGGGTCGGGGTGGGATCTTCGGAGGCATGCTGCGAGCTCGCGGTGACCGCTCGCTCGGATGGTCCGGAGAAGTCCTGGACGTCGGGTTGTCGGCCAGGGTGGCGCGGCGTGGATGAGAGCTCGTGCAGTGGCGTGGGTGCTACGGCGCGGGTGATTCGGTGACCGTGACTCGCTACGGACCTCGCTATGCGGCGGCTGCAGGGTGGATCGAGGCGCGGATCACACAATCGCTTGCCGTGCATTACCGGGCGGAAGTGGGCGGGTGGGTGGATTCGACGCTTCGGGCGGACCAGCCGGGTGCCGCGCCCGGGCGGGTGCAACTCCCGGACGAGCGTCCACCTACCGCGCGGCAGGGAGGGTTCACCTCGTTCTTCGATGATTCATGGGGCGAATGACAGCAGGTGAACGAGCTGCCGACACGCCGGAACCGAGGCGACCGGACCACCATCCGACAAGCCTCCGTAACCGTTTCGTTATCGGTGTGAGGCACCTCGCAGCTGAACGCGAGTGTTTCCGATCCACACAACCCGCCGACGGCACGCGGCTTTACAAACACCTGTGACATCTTCGTAACCTTTTCGAGACCTCACGGAGTCCGCCGAGCCGCCCGGCCCGGTACAGCGCAGTCCGCCGCGTCACACGGATGTGGCGCCGTGGGGCAGATTGGAAGTACCCGCATCATGGCGACCAACACCGTCAAGCGACAGGCGCAGCGTGCCGTTGCGGCCGGAGCCGTCGGCGCTGCCACCATCGGCGCGTTCCTGCTCCCGGCTGCCCCCGCCTCGGCCCAGCCGGTGACCATCCCCGGGGTGGGCACCTTCGAGGTTCCGAACGAGATCCCGATCCCCGCGGGCATCCCGGGCATCGAGACCCCGGGCGCCGGCGCCCCGCCGCCGTTCGTCGCCCCGACCCGCACCCTCGGCGAGGTCGCCCTGGACTTCGCGCTCAGCAAGGTCGGCTCGCCGTACGTCTACGGCGCCGCCGGACCGAACGCCTTCGACTGCTCGGGCCTGGTGCAGTGGTCCTACCGGCAGGCCGGCCGGGAGCTGCCGCGCACCAGCGGCGCCCAGCTCGCCGCGGGCACCCCGGTGTCGATCGACCAGCTCCAGCCCGGCGATATGGTCTCCTTCTACGGCGGCGGCCACTCCGGCCTGTACGCCGGTGACGGCAACGTCGTGCACGCCGCGACAGCCGGCAGCCCGGTGCACGTCGCACCGATCTCGTCGATGCCCTTCGCCGGCGCCCGCCGCTACTGATCCACCCGGTCCGACGCCCCGCGCAACCACCGCGGGGCGTCGAATCGTCTGTACGGCCGGAACGGTACGGGCACTGGACAGCAACCGAAGCCGTTCCGTAATCTGATCGAGACCTTTTCGTGCCGCCCGGCACGCGGGCCCGGCAGACACAGCTCGATATCCAGCGCATCCACCACGAGAACAGGCAGGCTTGTGACGGTTGACCATCGCAGGACGCGGATCATGCGACTGCTCGGTGCACCACTGGTGGCGACCGTACTGGCCTGCACGGTCTGCGGCACGGGCCCGGCGACGGCAGACCCGGCCGCGATGCCCACGAATGCCACCGATGCCGTCCAGCAGCTGATCGATCTGTCCCGCCAGTCCGAGCGCCTCAACCAGCAGGCGCTGGACGCGCAGGCCGACCTGGACACGAAACTGGCCGAACAGCATGCGGCCGAGGCCGCCCTCGCCGAGCGCACCGCGGCCGTCACCGCGGCCCGCGCCGCGGCGGATGCCTTCCAGCCGATGGTCGATCGCACCGTCATCGCCGCCTACACCGGCGCCCGGACCGACCGGATGTTCGCGGTGCTGGCCAGCCGATCCCCGCAACAACTGCTCGACCAGCAGTCGGTCCTCAATGTGCTGGCCCAGCAGACCGGTGAGCAGATGGCGGAGTTCGGCCGGGTCTCGGCGGCCGCCACCGCCGCCGAAACGGCCGCCCGGAAGGCCGCCGACGCCGCCCGCGACGCTGCCGACGCCGCCGCCGAGATCCGCCGCGAGGTGGAGCGCAAACAGAACGAACTCTCCGGCGCGGTGACCTCGGTGATCGAGGCCTGGGGACAATTGTCCGCCCAGGACCGCACTGCGCTGGCCGGTTCACCGTTCCCGCCGGGCTTCGACCGGGATTCGCTGTTGCGCGATCTGGTGCCCGGCAGCGGGACCAGCGCCCTGGCCGCCGGGATGACCCGGATCGGGGACCCCTATGTCTGGGGCGCCACCGGACCGGATGCCTTCGATTGCTCCGGCCTGGTGCAGTGGGCCTTCGCCCAGGTCGGCATGCAGGTGCCCCGGACCAGTTCCCAGCAGGCGGCCTTCGGCACACCCGTCGGGCAGGACGACCTGCAGCCCGGCGACGTGGTGTTCTTCTACCCGGACATCTCGCATGTCGGCATCTATGCCGGCGACGGGCTGATGCTGCACGCCTCGACTTTCGGCGTCCCGGTGGCCGTCGCCCCGATGGGGTCGACGCCGTTCCATTCGGCGCGACGCTATTGACCGAGCACCAGGCACCGGAACATCGCCGGGCCGGCCGGCAGCACGGCCGGGTCGGTGTCCCCCGGCGGCGGCTGCAGTTCATCGTCACGGTCGCCGCCCTGCTCACCCTCACCGCGGTGGCCGGTGCCCTGCTGTTCTTTCCGCGGTCCGGGACCGCCCCGGCGGCCGCCACTGCCCCGGCAGCCGCCATCGGCCCGCCGGATACCGTCGCTGCCCGGCCCTACCCGACCGGGCACCCCGGCCTGCGCCGGCTGCTCGGACAGTACGGGCCGGTGCTGGAACGGTCCATCGACACCGGCGCGAGGGCACCGGCCCGGCTGCTGACGCATCCGGAGCACCGGGACGAACTGTCGATCCTCGCCGACCAGCTCGGACCGGCTATCGCGGCCGTCGACGATATCTGGGACGGGGACTGGAATCGTGCCCCGGCCATCGTCGTCGCCGGGTCGGCCGCCGAATTCACCGAACTCAGTGGCAGCCGGACACCATTGCGGGCCGACGTCGCCGCCGTCACCGTCACCGAGCCGTTCGCCCCCGGTACCCGGCCCGACCGGCAACGGGTGGTGTTCGGCCCCGAGACCGGGCGGCGGCTGGGCTCCGACGGTCTCGGCATGCTGCTGCGCCATGAACTCACCCACGTCGCCACCCGGGCACAGACCCACGACGACGCGCCGCTCTGGCTGGTGGAGGGCTTCGCCGATTTCGTCGCCCATGCTGCGCCCGGCCCTGCCGGGCCCACAGCACAGCTCGCCCCGTCCGTCGCCGACGCCGCCCCGACCCTGATCGCACGGGTCCGGGCCGGAACGCTGCCGGCCGGACCACCCGCCGATGCCGACTTCGCCGGGCCGGACGCGGCCTACGCGTACGAATCCGCCTGGTCGGTATGCGCGTTCGTCGCCGGGCGATTCGGTACCGACCGGCTCGTCGCGCTGTATCGGATGCTGGCCGGCGCCCCCGCCGATCCGGGCGCCCTGTCGGCGGCGCTGTCGACAGTCCTCGGAATCGACCGGAGCCGGCTGGTCGCCGACTGGCAGCGCACCCTCACCGAGGCCGCCCGGTGACCACCCCCGCCCACGGAAACCGTTAGGTTGGTGTCATGGCCCGAACTCTGCTGGTGACCAATGATTTCCCGCCGCGGCCGGGCGGAATCCAGTCCTATCTGCAGGCACTGTCGAATCAGCTGCCCCCGGACGACCTGGTCGTCTACGCACCGCGGTGGAAGGGCGACAGCCACGAGAAGTTCGACGCCGCACAGAAATATCAGGTGGTCCGGCATCCGACGACGCTGATGCTGCCCACCCCGGCAGTGGCCCGCCGTGCTCGCCGGCTGCTGCGGGAACACGATTGCGACACCGTGTGGTTCGGTGCCGCCGCCCCGCTGGCGCTGCTCGCGCCCACCCTGCGCCGAGCCGGGGCCGAACGCATCCTGGCCAGCACCCACGGACACGAGGTGGGCTGGTCGATGGTGCCGGGCGGGCGACAGGCGCTGCGCCGGATCGGCGACCACACCGATGTGGTGACCTATGTGAGCGAGTACACCCGGCGCCGGTTCGCCGCGGCGTTCGGACCGGATGCGGCGCTGGAGTATCTGCCCCCTGCCGTCGACCCGGACGAGTTCCGGCCGGACCCGGCCGCCCGCGCGGAACTGCGCACCCGGTACGGCTTGGGCGATCGGCCCACCATTCTGTGCCTGTCCCGGCTGGTGCCGCGGAAGGGCCAGGACATGCTGATCGTGGCGATGCGGGAGATCCGCGAACACATCGACGGCGCGGTACTGGTGGTCGCCGGCGGTGGACCGTACGAAGTGCGGCTCCGGGCACTCGCCGAGGCGGCCGGGGTGCTCGACTGCGTGCGGTTCATCGGACGGGTGCCGTCCGATGAACTGGCGGCCCACCACACCATCGCGGATGTCTTCGCCATGCCGTGCCGGACCCGCGGCGCCGGGCTGGACGTGGAAGGTCTCGGCATCGTCTACCTGGAAGCTTCGGCGACCGGCGTACCGGTGCTGGCGGGCCGGTCCGGCGGCGCTCCGGAAACCGTCCGCGAGGGCGAGACGGGCCGGGTCGTCGACGGCCGGTCGGTCACCGAGATCGCCTCGGCGCTGGTACAGCTGCTGGCCGATCCGGACGCCGCGGCCACGATGGGTGCGGCGGGCCGGCAGTGGGTCCAGCAGGAGTGGGACTGGCGGCAGCGCGGCGCCCGCCTGCAGCAGCTGTGCCGGATCGCCCCGCCGGCGGCGTCTTGAGCGCCCCGCCGGTGTGTGCGCATGGCCGCCGTTGTGGCGCGATCCACTACGCTTGGCGGCCGTGAGCAGTATCCAGGTCGCAGACCAGACCTTCGTCGCCGCGCCGGGTGAGGCGATCGCACCGCTGCTGAGCGCCCCGGCCAACTGGCGGCGCTGGTGGCCCGATCTCACTCTCGGGGTGCGGGAGGATCGCGGCCCCGCCGGGGTGCGCTGGACCGTCTCCGGGCCGCTCACCGGCACCATGGAGGTCTGGCTGGAGGCGGTGGCCGACGGCGTGATCCTGCATTACTTCCTGCACGCCGAACCCCGCGACACCGGGCTGTCGCCCCGGCAGCTCGCCGCCGTCGATCGCGCCCGCCGGGTGGCCGGTAAGACCATGTCGTTCGAGCTCAAGGCGCGGCTCGAGGCCGGCCGACCGGCCGGAGTCGCACCGGCCGGGGGAAAGTAGCCCACCATGGCCGACCGAACCCAGCGATCCATCGTCATCGAGGCGCCGGCAGCTCAGGTGATGCGGGTCATCGCCGACCTGGAGGCGTATCCGCAGTGGGTGGCGGCAGCGAAATCGGTCGAGATCCTCGACCGCGATGCCGCCGGGCGGGCCCGGACCGCACGGTTCGTCCTGGACGCCGGGGTCGTCAAGGACACCTACGTGCTCGCCTACACCTGGGGTGATGACGACCGCTCGGTATCGTGGCGGCTGCTCAGCGGCGACCTGCAGAAGGCCCAGGACGGGTCCTATCGGCTGACCGAGCTGCCGGGCGGCCGGACCGAGGTGGTGTACGAGCTCACCGTGGACCTGACCATTCCGATGATCGGCATGTTCAAACGCAAGGCCGAGAAGGTCATCACCGACACCGCGCTCGAGGAACTGAAGAAGCGGGTGGAGCCCTGAGCCGGGCGCGGCGCCGGCCGTCGAACGGCGACCCGGCGCCGGGAACCCGGATCGAATTGTTCGTCGGCAAGGGCGGTGTCGGGAAGACCACCCTGGCCTGCGCCTCGGGCATGTCCTATGCGCGGGCCGGACAGCGAGTCCTGGTCGCCTCGCTGGATCAGGCGCATTCGCTCGGCGACGCGCTGGGGTTCCGTTTTCCGCACGACCCCGGCACGGTGACCGGCACCGCCCGGGTGCTGCCCGGTCTCGAGGTGATCGAGATCGACTCGCTGGCCCTGCTGGAGGACCGGTTCGCCGAGGTGGTGCGCCTGCTCGGGCAGGGCGGCCACGAGCACGGTGTCGAACTGGGCGCACTGGATCCGGCGGAGCTGACCGGACTGCCCGGGGTACAGGAACTGTTGATGCTGGTCGAGATCGCCGACTACGCCGGCGCCGACGACTGGGATGTGATCGTGCTGGACTGCCCGCCGTCGGCGGACATGCTGCGCATCGTGACGGCGCCGGACACCCTGCTCGGCTATCTCGAACGGGTGTGGCCGCGGCATGCGCGCACCATGAGCGCGATCGGGACCGATCTGCGTAAAGCGGTCCTCGCCGCCACCGTGGACAAGATCGTCACCGCGGTCACCCGGGTCCGGGACCTGCTGCAGGACCCGGCGCGCACCCGCGCCCGCCTGGTGACCGGCCCGGAGCAGGTGGCCGTCGCCGAAGCCCGCCGGGTGCGTTCGGCCGCGGCACTGCTGGGGCTGCGCCTGGATGCGGTGGTGGTGAACAAGGTGCTGCCCGCCGTCCCCCCGGCGGGCGAATCACCGCATCCGGCGGTGCACTGGTACTGCAATCGGCGGGCCGAACAGCTCGATGTGGTCGCCCGGCTGCGTGCCGAGCTCGACGGCGTTCCGGTGCTGGTCGCCACCCATACCGGGACCGAACCGGTCGGGGTGAATCCCCTCGCGGCTTTCTCGTACGCGGTGGACGAGCTGGTCGTGCCGGCGCCGGACGCGCCGCTTCGCGATGCGGATTCCGGTGCCCCGGTGGTTGTATGGGAGTCGGGCACCGGGGTCGACTCGGTGTACGCATTGCGCATGCCGCTGCCGGTGGTCGATCCGGCGACGCTGCGCCTGGGGCGAGTGGAGGACGATCTGATGGTGGGAGCCGATGGGGTGCGGCGGCGCGTTCCCCTCGCACCGGTGCTGCGCCGGTGTGCCGTCGCCGGCGCCGAGCTCGACCGCGGCCGGCTGACCGTGCGGTTCCAGCCGGATCCGCAGCTGTGGCCGGAAGAAGGAGAACTGTCGCGATGAGCCGGGACCACGACACCCCGCCGCCCGGCTGC
This sequence comes from Nocardia sp. KT25-26, assembly GCF_056627695.1. Lineage (NCBI taxonomy): Bacteria > Bacillati > Actinomycetota > Actinomycetes > Mycobacteriales > Nocardiaceae > Nocardia > Nocardia sp. KT25-26. The sequence continues at coordinate 4,128,104 of NZ_CM152813.1, forward strand.
GATCGGCGAGACCACCACGACGATCTCGCCGAGCTCGCCGAGGGTGCGCGGCTGCTGGCCGAGATCCTGCTCGAACGAGTGGAACCGGTGCTGCGCCGGACGGCGGTCGACGGCGTCCCGACGGCCGAAGGCTGCAGCTGGTGCCCGGTCTGTGCCGCCGTCGCGCTGCTCCGCGGCGAACACCACGACGTCGTCGCCACCTTCGCCGAACACGGCACCGCGATGGTGACCGTGCTCCGGGAAGCGCTCGCCGGTGTGCCCGTGGAGCCGGTGTACCCACCGGAATGGTCCGCGGCGGCACCCACCCCGGCCGATCCGCCCACGCCTGCCGATCCACCCGCCCCCGAGGACACCTTCCGCACCCGCGGGTTCCGCCCCCCGGTCCCGCCCCGCGCCCCGCAGCAACCGGCCGCGAGCCGTGCGGCCGGCCCCGCTACCGCACCGTCCGGGTCGCCGTGGACCCCACCGAGCCCGCCTGCTGGTTCCGCTGCAGCGGAGCCGGGCTTCCGGGCCGCCGCCGCAACCTCCGCATCCGATCGGCCGCCCCGGATGGATCACGCGGCCCCGGCGGCCCACGAGTTCTCCGGCCCCGATCGGGCGCCTACCGGCGCCTCGGCGATGCCGGGCCCGGCGACACGACACCGGACAACGGCAGAACCGAACGGCACCCCGTATTCCGACCCGACCGCTACGGCCCGGTCGACCGGCACCGCAGCGCCGTACGGGGGCGCGCACCCCGATGGGACCCAGCGCACTGTCCCCTCGAACACGGCCCCGGACGGCACGACGTACCCGCGCCCCGCGACGCCCGACACTCCCCCGTCCGGCCACCGGGGGAACGCGACCGGGCCGATGCGAGCCCACGATCCCGATCGTCGCGCCGCGCCGACCGGCGACCCCGGCGCCGGGGCGCAGCCCGCCGCCGGGGAACGACCGGGTCCGCGGCACCGTGCGGCTGCCCGACCGGAACCGGACACCGCACCGGGTCGTTCACACGCGGCACGCGCGCCGCGCTCGCGTTATGTCGATATTCCGGTCACCATCCGAGGATGACCGGATCACGACCGGGATCGACAGCACCGCGCCATCGAGCCGACCCGACCTTCGCGGGCGCTGCTCCCCTGACCGTCGGCATCGATGTCGGCGGCACCAATATCCGCGCCTCGGTGGTCGACGGCGCCGGTGAGGTGCTCGACACCCTCGCCGCGCCGACCCCGCATGCGGAGCGGGCCCTGGAGGACGGCATCGCCCGGGCCGTGCGCGAACTCGCCGAACGGCATCCGGTCGCGGCGGTCGGCCTCGCGGTGGCCGGCTTCGTCGACCGGGATCGCTCCACCGTCCGGTTCGCCCCACACCTGCCCTGGCAGAACGCACCGGTCGCCGAGCGCCTCACCGACCGGCTCGGCCTGCCCGTGCTGCTGGAACACGACGCCAATGCCGCCGGGATGGCCGAGTACCGGTTCGGTGCTGCCGCCGGCGGGCACATCGTGGTGATGGTGGCGATCGGCACCGGAATCGGTGCGGCGCTGCTGATCGACGGACAGCTGTATCGCGGCAGCCACGGCATCGCACCGGAGCTCGGGCATGTGCAGGTGGTCCCGGACGGCCGGGCCTGCCCGTGCGGTAAACACGGCTGCTGGGAGCGCTACTGCTCGGGCACCGCGCTCGCCGACACCGCCATCGAGATGCTGGCCACCGATCCGGTGCAGTCGGCGCTGGCCCGGGACGTGCTGCGCGATCCGGGGTCGCTCACCGGCCGCCGGGTGGCCGGGGCGGCGCACGATGGTGATCCGCTCGCCCTGCGGGTGATGGCCGATTTCGCGCGCTGGCTCGGGCTCGGCCTGTCCTTCGTCGCCGATCTGTACGACCCGGACCTGATCGTGATCGCCGGCGGGGTCTCCAGCTCGGCGCCGTTGTTCCTGGACGAAGCCCGCGAGCACTACGCCGCCGCGGTCACCGGCGCCGGCCACCGCCCGCTCGCCCGCCTGCGCACCACACAGCTCGGCGAGGCCGCCGGCATGATCGGGGCCGCCGAACTCGCCCGCGCGGCGCTCGTCGCCTCGGCCGCCCCGCGGCACAACGGCCGCTCCGCGGGATGACACGTCGCCGAGTGTGGCGTACCACTCCGGCTCGGCTTTGTTGTGATCTACGACCAGCGGTAAAGTTGCTGATCGACGAGGTAGTTGCCGACGATCCCGAGGCTCGGGGGTAAGGACGCCATGTTCTACTGGCTGCTCAAGTACGTACTGGTGGGACCCTTCATCCACTTGTACAACCGCCCCGACGTCGAGGGCGTCGAGCACATTCCCGGAAACGGCCCGGCGATTCTGGCCGGGAACCACCTCTCCTTCTCCGACTGGCTGTTCGCGCCGCTGCTGAGCCCGCGCCGGATCAACTACCTCGCGAAGGCCGAATACTTCACCACGCCGGGCATCAAGGGCCGGTTGCAGAAGTTCTTCTTCAGCGGCACCGGTCAGTACCCGATCGACCGCAGCGGCGCCTCGGCCGCGGAGGACGCCCTCAACGCCGCCCGCACACTGCTCGACGACGGCCGCCTGGTCGGCCTGTACCCGGAAGGCACCCGCTCCCCCGACGGGCGTCTGTACAAGGGCAAGACCGGGCTGGCCCGGCTGGCCCTGGAGACCGGTGTTCCGGTGATTCCGGTCGCCGTGATCGGCACCGATCGGGTGAGCCCGCCCGGGCCGTTCCGCTGGCGGCGGCACAAGGTCACGGTGAAATTCGGGGCCCCACTCGACTTCTCCCGGTACGAGGGCATGGCGGGCAACCGCTTCGTCGAGCGCGCCGTCACCGATGAGGTGATGTACGAGCTGATGCAGCTCAGCGGCCAGGAATACGTCGATGTCTATGCGCACAGCCTGAAGAAGGGCGTCCCCTCCGGTTCGGAGCCGCAGCCGGTCGCGGCCGACGCCGCCCGGATCCCGGACACGGCGGCCGGCTGAGCCGCCGCACCGCCCGTCCGCCGAACCGATACGCCCCGCCGGATGAGCGAGGTGATATGACAGACCGCGAAATCGGCGCTCGGGTCCTGCCGTTCACACCGCGCCGGGATCCGGCGGCCACCGGAATCCCACCCGCCGGGCCGGTCGCCCGCACTGCCCGGCTCGCGGGCGTTCCGATGGCCTATGCGGGCCGCCGGATCGGTGGCCGCGTCCGCCGGGCCGCCGGTCGTCCGCGCGCCGAGGTGGATCACGAGATCCAGGCGCGCACCGCCCAGCATCTGTTCGAGGTGCTCGGTGAGCTCAAAGGTTGTGTCGCCAAACTGGGTCAGCTGCTGGCCCTGCTGGAATCGGGTCTGGCGCCGGAACTGGCGGCTCCGTACCGCGCGGCGCTGGCCCGCTTGCACGACTCCGCCCCCGCCATGCTGCCGACGGCGGTGCACGCGATCCTGGCCGACGAGCTGGGCCCGGATTGGCGCCGTTCGTTCCGTGCGTTCGACGAGCACGATCCGGCGGCCGCCTCGGTCGGCCAGGTGCACCGGGCCGTCTGGCACGACGGCCGCCCGGTCGCGGTGAAACTGATGTACCCCGGTGCCCGCCGCGCGTTGCGGTCCGATCTCTGGGCGCTGCGCCGGGCGGCCCCGCTGTTCGCCGCGCTGCTGCCCGGAGCGGACAGCCGGGCGGTGATCGACGCCCTGTGCACCGAACTGGCCGCCGAACTCGACTACGCCCTGGAGGCGGCCAATCAGCACGCTTTCGTCGCCGCCTATGCCGACGATCCGGATATCACCCTGCCCGCGGTAGTGGCCCGGCACGGCGATGTGCTGATCACCGAATGGCTCGACGGCGTACCGCTGAGCAGGCTGCCCCGGCCCGCCCGCGCCGAGCGGGATCGGCTCGGCCTGCTGATCACCCGGTTCCTGCTGTCGGCCCCCGCCCGGACCGGGCTGGTCTACGGCGACCCGCACCCCGGGAACTTCCTGCTGATGCCGGACGGGCGTCTCGGTGTCGTCGATTTCGGTGCCTGCACGCCGTGGCCGCCCGGCTATCTGGAGATGGTCGAGGAGGTCGGCGCCGCCATGCTCGCCGAGGCGACCGACCGGCTCGAGGTCGCCATCCGCCGGCACGGATTCGTCGCCCCCGGCCGGGACTGCGATATCGATTCGGTCGCCGACCGGCTGCAACCGCTGCGGGATGCGCTGCGCACCCCGCGCTACCCGCTCACTGCCGACTGGCTGCACGAACAGGTCCGGCTCGTCACCGATCTGCGGCTGTCGAATGTGCTGCGCCAGCTCACTCTGCCCGCCGAGCACACCACCGTCGTCCGCTCGTTCCTGGGCGCGGTCGGCGTCCTCTGCCAGCTGCACACCGAGGTGCCGATCCGCGCCGAGTGCGCACGCTGGTATCCGGAGACCGCCGCGGCGGTGGGCTTGGAGTTCTGAGCCGCGGCCGGGTGAGACGGACCGGGTGTGCGGAAGGCCGCGTTGTGGTTAGCTTCTAGTCCATGGGCACGCCGCATTCTGTCTCCACCGAAGAGTATCTCCCCCGGGACACCGCCGATGTCGTTCGCACCGTCCGGGATTCGCGTGACCGTGCCGAACACCTGACCGTCCGGGGCGGACCGCTGCCGGAGGACGGATTCGATCTCACCGACCAGCGGACGGTGCTCTCGCTGCGCCGGATGAACTCGGTGCTCGATATCAATCTGGGTCGGCGCACCGTCCGGGTGCAGGCCGGCGCCAAACTGTCCGAGATCGATCGCCGGCTCGGCGCGCACGGGCTCGGTCTGCCCGTGGTCGGCGACCATCGCGACATCACCGCAGGCGGGTTCGCCTCGGTCGGTGGGGTCAGCACCGCATCGCACCGCTACGGCATGTTCATCGACCAGGTCGTCGACCTCGAATACGTCGACCCGGACGGCCGCATCGGCACCTGCGGAAGGTCTCATCACACCGAACGGTTCCATCGCATTCTCGGCGCCGGCGGCCGGGCCGGGATCATCACCGCGCTCACCCTCGACGTGGTCGATGTGGACAAGGAACGCACCTGGCTGACCTCCACCTCGGGCCGCTTCCTCGACTTCGACTCGTTCGTCGAGCACGCCACCGCCGAGGTCACCGGACCCGATACGGCGGTGCTGCAGGTGGGTCGCTGGGTCGATACCGCCCCGCTGAAGGTCTCCCGGCCGGTCGGTACCGGGCAGGTCCAGCTCGGTGCGGTCCGCTTCGGCCAATGGTCCAGCCTGTACCCGGCCACCCCCACCCGGGGCCTGCGCGCCCGGCGCGAGGTCGGCGCCCGGACCCGGAAGTCGCTCGGCGCCATCGCCTCCGCCGCCGGCGGCCGCGCCGGTATGCCGGTCCGCAACGCCGCCGCCGGCGCGCTGATGTTCGCGCCGAAGGTGCTGACCCTCCGGGATGCCGAATATCTCGCCGATACGGTCATGAGCTCCTCGGAGCGGGGGCCCGCCTACCGGGTCGGTGTCTTCGCGCCGCTGGCGAACTACTCGACCGTCTTCTACCGGCTGCACGACCTGTTCTCCGGGCATCGGGAACGCACCGGCTGCTTCACCGTGATCTCCGCGATGACCTATGGGGTGCGCTCGCCTTATCTGCGCGCCGAGGCCGCCGCCCGCGGGCTCGCTGCCGCCGACTACGGGCTGATCACCTTCACCTGCCGGCTGCGGCCCACTGCGCTGCCCTCGGCGCAGCTGCGGGATATCGTCTCCGGTATCGACGACATCTGCCGCTCCGAGCACGCTCTTCGCTACAGCGTGCTGGACTGACGGACCGGCTCGGCCCCCCGGACATCTCGCCCCCGGAAACGCGGAAGGCCCCGACTCGATCGAGTCGGGGCCTTCCGCGTAGGAATCCGGGATCAGTGCTTTTCCGGTCCCAGGTAGTACTCGAACACCAGGCCGGCGGCGGCACCCAGCACCAGCAGCACACCCAGGGCGATCAGCCAGAACTGGAAGAAGGCCAGGCCCAGGGCGGTCACCGAACCGGCGGCGGCCAGGGTGATCGGCCAGAAGCTGCCGGGCGAGAAGAAGCCCAGATCTCCGGCGCCGTCGACGATCTCCGCGTCCTCGTAGTCCTCCGGACGCAGATCCAGGCGACGGGCGACGAACCGGAAGTAGGTCCCGATGATCAGCGACAGGCCCGCCGTCAGCACGATGGCGGTGGTGCCGGCCCACTCCACGCCGGTGCGCGACTTCGCGGTGAAGAAGCCGTACACGACAGCTGTCAGGACAAAGAACAGCGTGAGAAGCTCGAAAATCCTTGCTTCGATCTTCATGTCAGATCAGTCCCCTCACTTGCTCTCGGCCACCGAAGCGCTCTTGATGTCGCGCTTCGAGTCGAACGGGTGGGTCGAGGTGGCCACCGGCGATTCGCCGATCGCCTCGAGCGCCTGACCGTTGGTCATGCCCGCCTCGCGCGCTTCGATGTACTCCACGAACCGGTCCGGCGACACCACGCGGATCTCGAAGTTCATCATCGAATGGTAGGTGCCGCACATCTCGGCGCAGCGGCCGACGAAGGCGCCTTCCTTGTCGATCCCGGAGATCTGGAAGACGTTGTCGGAGTTGTTCTCCTTCGGGTTCGGCATGACGTCGCGCTTGAACAGGAACTCCGGCACCCAGAAGGCATGGATCACATCGGCGGCGGCCAGCTGGAACTCGATGGTCTTACCGGTCGGCAGGACCAGGACCGGGACCTCGGTCGTGCTGCCGACGGTCTCGATCTTGTCGTAGTGCAGGTAGGAGAGGATGTCGTTCTCCGGCTTGCCGTGCACCGGGCCCGGCTGCGGGTGTCCCTCTTCGTTGGTGCGCTCGCGGTAGTCCTCGAGCTGCTCCTGGTTCATCGCCTCGACCTCGCGGTCGATGCCGTCGTACTGGAAGCCTTCCTTGAAGTCCACCTCGCGGTAACCGAACTTCCAGTTCCACTGGAAGGCGGTCACGTCGACCGTCACGTCCGGGTCCGGGACCTTCTCGTGCACATAGTTCTGCACGACCACGGTGAAGTAGAACAGGACCGCGATGATCACGAACGGGATCGCGGTGTAGGTCAGCTCCAGCGGGACGTTGTAGCCGGTCTGCCGCGGGAACTCGGGCGAGTTCTTCTTCTTGCGGTGGAACACGACGGTCCAGAAAGTCAGGCCCCAGACCAGCACACCCATCACCAGCGCGGCCAGGACCGACCAGGTCCACAGCTCGCGCATCCGGGTGGCCTGTTCGGTGATACCGGACGGCCAACCGAACCGCAGCCAAACATTGTCGATCGAGCAGCCCGAGACGAGCAGTGCGGTGACCCCCAGGGACACCGCCAGCCCGGCCCGCCGAAGGACCCGGCCCTGCCGACCCCGGGCGGGTCGTGCCCCGATCTCTTCGCTCGCCTTGTGCGCCACGCTCACGCCTTCCTGGTCGCCACACATTCCGACACATTGCGTCGCCGCCGGCCGCGACCGACCGCGGCGACACCCTTCCAAGCTTGTTTCAGATCCCCTCCCGCTCACCCGCTTCTGCGCAGGTGACACCTGAGAGAGACCTGAGTACTACGCAGCGTAGACCAAACCCGCCTCCCGCACGCCGCCGGGTCGGGTTCGACACTCCGCGAATACCGTCCGCACCCCGCCTACCTGCGATTGCGTGACCCGGGTGCGCAGTGCATTCGATCGAACGAACTGAACTGCACTATGTTGGGGCGAGTCAACAGCACTGCGCGAGTCGCACCCCGATAGCCGCGTGCGGCGCGGCGAGCTGCACCGCTGCAGCGTTCGGGGCGCACCACCCGGCCGGTGCCCGACCTTTCCTCCGGGACGACAGAGACGAGGTAGCCGACGCCGTGTGCGGACTGCTCGGATTCCTGACAGCCGATGCCGCGACCACCGAAGTGGTCGACCAGGTCTACGAGGCGCTGCACTGCCAGCGGCACCGCGGGCCCGACGAAAAGGGCACCTGGCACGACGGTGCCTTAGGGGGCTCCGCGGGCTCCGCCCCTGTCCACATGGTGCTCGGCTTCAACCGCCTCTCCATCATCGACATCGAACATTCCCATCAGCCGCTGCGCTGGGGTCCGGCCGACGACCCGCAGCGCTATGCGATGACGTTCAACGGTGAGATCTACAACTACGTCGAACTGCGGGAGCAGCTGGCGGCCGAGCACGCCGCCGAGTTCCCGGACGGCCGGATCTTCGCCACCGAGGGCGACGGCGAGGCGATCGTCGCGGCCTTCCACTTCTGGGGCCCGGAGGCCGTGCGCCGGCTGCGCGGCATGTTCGCCTTCGCGATCTGGGACACCCGGGAACAGGAACTGTTCCTGGCCCGCGACCCGTTCGGGATCAAACCGCTGTTCCTCGCGACCGGCCCCGGCGGTACCGCCTTCGCCAGCGAGAAGAAGAGCGTGCTGGAGCTGCTCGGCCCGCTCGGGCTGTCCGACGATCTGGACCCGCGGGCGCTGGAGCATTACACGGTGCTGCAGTACGTCCCGGAACCGGAAACCCTGCACCGGGGTATCCGGCGGCTGGAATCGGGCACCTACGCCACGGTGCGGCCCGGTGCCGAGCCCGAGACCACCCGCTACTTCCGGCCCGATTTCCGGGTGCGGCCCTTCGCCGATGGTGCTGCGCAGGCTCGCTACGACGAGATCGCCGCCGCGCTCGAGGATTCGGTCGCCAAGCATATGCGTGCCGATGTGACGGTCGGCTCGTTCCTGTCCGGCGGGATCGACTCGACCGCCATCGCCGCCCTGGCCATGCGGCACAACCCGAACCTGATCACTTTCACCACCGGATTCGAGCGGGAGGGCTACTCGGAGGTCGACGTGGCCGCCGAGAGTGCCGAGGCGATCGGCGCCCGGCACGTGGTCAAGGTGGTGAGCCCCGCCGAGTTCGCGGCGGCGGTCCCGGAGATCGTCTGGTACCTCGACGACCCGGTCGCCGACCCGGCCCTGGTGCCGCTGTACTTCGTGGCCAAGGAGGCCCGCAAGCACGTCAAGGTGGTGCTGTCCGGTGAGGGCGCCGACGAGCTGTTCGGCGGCTACACCATCTACCGGGAGCCGCTGTCACTCAAACCGTTCGACTACCTGCCGCCCGGCCTGCGCAAACTCGCCGGCCGGCTCGGCGACCGGATCCCCGACGGCAAACGCGGCAAGTCGCTGCTGCAACGCGGCTCGCTCACCCTCGAGGACCGCTACTACGGCAACGCCCGCAGCTTCAACGACGCCCAGCTCCGGGCCGTGCTGCGGGAGTTCCGCCCCGAGTGGACACATCAGGACGTCACCGCCCCGATCTACGCGCAGTCCCGCGGCTGGGATCCGGTCGCCCGGATGCAGCATCTGGACCTGTTCACCTGGCTGCGCGGCGACATCCTGGTCAAGGCGGACAAGATGACCATGGCCAACTCCCTGGAACTGCGGGTGCCGTTCCTGGACAAGGAGGTCTTCGACGTCGCCTCCCGGATCCCGGTGGATCAGAAGATCACCTCCGATACCACCAAGTACGCGCTGCGCCAGGCACTCGAGGGCATCGTGCCCGCGCATGTGCTGCACCGCGCCAAGCTGGGCTTCCCGGTCCCGCTGCGGCACTGGCTGCGCGGCACCGAACTCTACGACTGGGCGGCCGGGCAGATCGCCGACTCGCAGACCGGCCACCTGCTGAACAAGCCCGCGATCGAGCAGATGCTGCGCGACCACCGCGCCGGCGTCGCCGACCACAGCCGCCGGTTGTGGACGCTGCTGGTGTTCATGGTGTGGCACGGCATCTTCGTCGAGGACCGGATCAAACCGGAGATCGCGGAACCGACCTACCCGGTCAACCTCTAGACTGTCCCGAAACGATCTCGGGCGCCCCGCCGGTTGCGGGGCGCCCGAGATCGCGGATCAGGACGGCAGCAGGGCCGCCAGCTCGTCGGCGGCCTCGGTTCCGTAGGCCTTGGTGAGGCGGACCAGCGCGTCCTCACGATGGAGAGTCCATTCCTGGGTGCCGGTGGTCTCCAGCACCAGCACGGCGGCCAGCGAGCCGAGCTGGGCGGCGCGTTCCAGGCTCAGACCGGCCCGGTGCGCGGTGAGGAAACCGGCGCGGAAGGCGTCACCGACACCGGTCGGATCCACCTGGTTCGCATCCGGGATCACGCCGACCCGGACCTCGCTGCCATCACGATCCACCACCAGGGCACCCTCGCCGCCGAGCGTGGTCACCCGGATGCCGATCCGCTCGGCGACCTCGGCCTCCGACAGTCCGGTCTTCTGCAGCAGCAGCCCCCACTCGTACTTGTTGGTGAACAGGTACTCGGCGCCGTCGATCAGCTCGCGGGCCTGGTCACCGTCCAGCCGGGCCAGCTGCTGCGACGGGTCGGCCGCGAACGGGATGCCCAGTTCGCGGCACTCACGGGTGCGCCGGACCATCGCCTCCGGGTCGTCGGCGCCGATCAGCACCAGTTCGATCTCGCGGCCGGCGCTCAGCGCGGCCAGATCGATATCGCGGGCCTCGCTCATCGCCCCCGGGTAGAACGAGGCGATCTGCGCCATGTCCTCATCGGTGGTGCAGACGAACCGCGCGGTGTGCGCCTTGTCGGAGATGTGCACCGCCGTGCAGTCGACGCCGTGGGCCTCCAGCCACTGCCGGTAGTCGGCGAAATCGGCGCCCACCGCACCGATCAGCAGCGGGCGCTGCCCCAGCAGCCCCATCGCATAACTGATGTTGCCCGCGACGCCGCCGCGGCGGACCTGCAGATCGTCGACGAGGAAACTCAACGAGACATGATCGAGCTGATCGGCGAGCAGCGCATCGGCGAATCGGCCGGGAAAACGCATGAGATGGTCGGTCGCAATGGACGCGGACACGGCTACGGACACGAGGCGGAGCCCCCTCGGCACTAGGCGATACGAAAAAGCCGGGACCCGTTCGGGCCCCGGCTATCACCGTAGCTCAGTTGAACGAATCGCCGCAGGCGCAGCTGCCGGTGGCGTTCGGGTTGTCGATGGTGAAACCCTGCTTCTCGATGGTGTCGACGAAGTCGATCGAGGCACCTTCCACATAGGGGGCACTCATCCGGTCGACAGCCAGCTTCACACCGCCGAACTCCATCACCAGGTCGCCGTCGAGCACGCGATCGTCGAAGAAGAGCTGGTAGCGCAGGCCGGCACAACCACCCGGCTGCACCGCGATCCGCAGTGCCAGGTCGTCGCGCCCCTCCTGGTCCAGCAGCGCCTTCGCCTTGCTCGCGGCAGCATCGGTCAGCGACACACCGTGGGTGGTGGTCTCGTTCTGCACAGTCATGGACTCTCCTCGGGACATCGGTAACCACGCTGGACAACACCACTGCGCGGGCTGCTATTCCCCATCTTGCCATCTACCCCCGGCGCGAGCCCAGATGGCCGTGCCCCGGGACCGGCCAGGATGTGATCCGGATCGCACGAACGACCCGGTGAGACCTCGCGCACCGGGTCGTGCAGGGCCACATTTCCGGCCGGTCGCGGGCATCGAATAGCCTGGTGGACGTGAAATTGTTCCGTCGCGGCGAGTCCAGCACCATCGACGAGTCCGTCGACCCCAGCGCACAGGTGGCCGAATCCCCTGCCGACGAGCCTCGGCGGACCGGTGCCACCACCGAAGGCAAGGGCCGGCCGACGCCGAAAAGGCGTGACGCACAAGGCAAGCGGCGCGGCCCCGTAGCGCCCGCTCCGATGACCGCAAAGGAGGCCCGGGCCCGGCGCAAGGCCACCCGGGGCACCAAAGCGGAGCGCAAGGCGGCCGCGGCCGAGCGGCGCGCGGCAACCCAGGAGCGCCGGGAGCGGATGCTCGCAGGTGACGACAAGTACCTGCTGCCACGCGACAAGGGCGAGGTCCGCGCGTACGTTCGGGACCTGGTCGACGCCCGCCGCAATCTCGTCGGCCTGTTCATGCCGATGGCACTGGTCCTGATCATGTCGATGTTCGTCGCCCCGGCGTGGCAGAGCATCGTGACCTTGGTCATGTTGGTGATGATGGTGTTCATGATCGCGGAGGGTTTCCTGCTCGGCCGCCTGGTGAACAACCGCGTTCGGGAACGCTTCCCCAACACCACCGACACCGGATACCGCCTCGGGTGGTACGCCTTCGTCCGGGCCTCGCAGATCCGCAAGATGCGTGCGCCGAAGCCACGGGTTTCGCCCGGCGACGCCGTCTGATCAGCACTGCCGACCGATCGGCACCGCCGCCCGGATCGGGATCGCCCGGTCCGCACGCAACCGAGAGCGCCGCACCGCAGGGGCGGCGCTCTCGCCGTTTCGAGGAACGGCCACCCACCGGCCGGATCAGAGGTTGAGCCCGGCCCGGAGCAGAATCGGGTCGATGTCCGCGATCCCGACGGTAACCCCGGGATCGCGGACATCGGGATGGTGCCTCGGGGTCGCGGTCGCCTGGGCCAGCACCGCGGCGCCGATGATCAGGACAGCTATCAGCAGGACCGGTAGAGTTCGCATGGCAGAAATTTTGCTGCCATGCACTTTCCGCCGAAAGTGGCCGTTCTGTCATTGTGCGCAAATATTCGGCCAGTTACCCTCGGGGCATGCTCCATCGGGTGACGACCGTGCTCTGCGACCGGGTCGCGATGTTCGAACTGGGCGTCGTCTGCGAGGTGTTCGGCCTGGACCGCACCGCCGACGGACTGCCCGGTTTCGACTTCCGCGTCTGCGGCGCGGAGCCCGGCCGCCCGCTGTCCGCTTCCACCCCGGGCATCACCGTCACCCCCGAATACCCGCTCTTGGATCTGCTGGGCGCGGACCTGGTGGCGGTCCCTGCCGTGCCGGGTGCGGCCGAGCGGGACTTCGACCCGCGTGTGGTCGCGGCACTGCGCGCCGCCGCCGATTCCGGCGCCACCGTGCTGACGGTGTGCTCCGGGGTCTTCCTGGCCGGTGCCGCCGGACTCCTCGACGGCCGCACCTGCACCACGCACTGGCGGTTCACCGAACAGCTCGCCGCCCGGTTCCCGGCGGCCACGATCGACCCCGATGTGCTCTTCGTCGACGAGGGATCGCTGATCACCAGTGCGGGCACGGCCGCCGGTATCGATGCCTGCCTGCATCTGGTGCGCCGCGAACTCGGCTCGGCCGCGGCCAACGGCATCGCCCGGCGGATGGTGGTGCCACCGCAGCGCGACGGCGGCCAGCGGCAGTTCATCGAGCGTCCGGTCGCCGAGACCGGCGGTGGTGGTTTCGCCGAACTGCTCACCTGGCTGGGCGAGCACCTGAGCCGGCCGCACACCGTGGACGACCTCGCCGCCCGCGCCCGGATGTCCACCCGCACCTTCGCCCGCCGTTTCGCCGCCGAAACCGGCACCACCCCCGGGAAATGGCTCACCCAGCAGCGAGTCCTGCACGCCAAGCAGCTCCTGGAGGAAACCGACCACGGCCTCGAACGCATCGCCGGCGCCTGCGGATTCGGCTCCGGTTCGCTGCTGCGCCACCACTTCCAGCGCCAGGTCGGCGTCTCCCCCACCGAATACCGCCGTCGCTTCGGGCGCGAGCCAGGTGAGATGCGGTAGGTCGCTGCCCCTGAGCGCCCGCCCACCGCACTGCCGTGCTTCCGCCACCGGCTGCACCTCGGCCCACCCGGCCACCGCACAGCCCGCACCACCGGACAGCCGCAACCGCACTACGCGTCCCCGTATGCCCGCCCCCGGACCGCTGCGCTTCCCGCGCTACGAAGGCTACGAAGCCCGCCGCACTCGGGCGTGTACCGTGCACTCCGTGTCGCCGCCCGCCGCTCCGGATCCGTTGCGCACCCTCGTCCTGGGCGGGGCACGATCCGGGAAGTCGGCCTTCGCCGAAGAACTGGCCGCAGCACCCGGCGTCCCGGTCCGCTATCTCGCGACTGCCGTCCTCGATCCGGCCGATCACGATTTCGCGGCCCGGATCGCCGCGCACCGGGAGCGGCGCCCCGCGGACTGGACGACCGTCGACGAGGTCGATGCCGCCGAGGCCCTGGCAACACCGGCCCCGATGACCCTGCTCGACGACCTCGGCACCTGGGTGACCGCCCGGCTCGACGCCCGCAACGCCTGGGAATCGCCCCGCGGCACGATCACTCCCGACACCGACACCCTCGTCGCGGCGGTCACGGCCTACCGGCACCCCCTGGTGATCGTCTCCCCAGAGGTGGGCCTCGGCGTCATCCCCGCCACCCGTTCCGGCCGCCTGTTCCGCGACGAGCTGGGCACCCTCAACCAGCGCCTCGCCCACATCTGCGACGCCGCCTACCTGATCGTTGCGGGCCTGCCACAACGCCTGAAGTAGAAACCGGCCTCCCGCTCCCCCGCGAGCAGCCTGTCCCCCACCCGGGCCCTGCGCAGCGTCAGGCCCACAGCACCGAGCCGCACCGGGCCGTATCACCGCCACCGGTCTCGTCGATCGGTGCATCGTCGCGCCGCACGGGACGGCACCGCGCAGCACAGTGCCGGGCCACGCCGCCGCACAGCACAGTGCCGCACCGCCGCAGACACCACGCCGCACGCCGCAGCACACCACGCCGCCGCAGACACCACGCCGTACAGCACCGAGCCGCATCACCGCCACCGAGTCTCGTCGATCGGTGCATCGTCGCGCCGCATGGGGCGGCACCGCACAGCTCCACCGCACCGCACAGCGCCACACCACACCGCCGCACAGCACAGTGCCGCGCCGCACCGCCGCTCCGCACGATGCTGCGCCGCCGCCGCACCACGGCGCACGCACAGCACCGCGCCGCACCGCCGCGCCTCATCCCTGCAGCCGCACGCCGCAGCACACCACGCCGCACGATGCCGCGCCAACGCAGCACACCACGCCGCACAGCACTGCACCCACGCCGCACCGGCGCGCCGCATCCCTGCACTCGACGCCGACCACGCAGCCGGGACCCATTCGAATTCCGCCCACCTACGAGCGACAACCAGCACCACACAACCACCCCGCCCGTGAATTGTCGCTCGGACTCGGGCACAAACCACCGCCCACCGGGCCACGCACCGAGTCGTGCGAAGCACCGGATCTCGATGCCGTACCTCCAGCGGAGGCCCTGTTCGGATCTCGCCGGCCGATGAGCAACAGCCGCGGCCGCTCGGTCAGCACACCGAGGTCGGCCGAGCAGCCCGGAACTCGGATGCGGGGTCCTTCCGGATTCCGCCCGGGCAACCACCGCAAAGGCTGTCGCTCGGACGCGCGCATCACACAGACTGCCCGTCCGCCGAAGCTCGCGCCCGCACGGATCGCCGCACCGGGGTCCCGTCGGCACCCGGTGTGCCCGGCGGGCAAGATGACTACCGTTGGCCGTCGATCGGAGCTCCGCGGCGGCCGGGATCGCGGGACAAAGGAAGGGCGCAACTGTGGCAGCAGGATTCGGGCCGGTGACGGGGCCGGACGCGCAGGTCCGGGCGGCCGCGGAGCAGCGGCAGCAGCAGCTGACCAAGCCGGGCGGCGCGCTCGGCCGGCTGGAACGGCTCGGCAACTGGGTGGCGGCCTGTCAGGGTGTGTGCCCGCCGAAACAGTTCGAACGAGCCCGGGTCGTGGTGTTCGCAGGCGACCACGGCGTCGCCCGGCACGGCGTTTCCGCCTACCCGAGTGAAGTGACCGCGCAGATGGTGGCGAACTTCCTGGCCGGCGGCGCGGCAGTGAACGCCCTCGCCGACGTGGCCGGGGCGAGCGTGCGGGTGGCCGATATCGCCGTGGACGCGGATACCGATCCGCGGGTGTCGGCGCACAAGGTGTGCCGCGGCAGCGGGGCGATCGACCGGGAGGACGCCCTCACCGAGGACGAGGTGCAAGCGGCCCTCGCCGCGGGCCGCAGCATCGCCGACGACGAGGTCGATGCCGGTGCGGATCTGCTGATCGCCGGCGATATGGGCATCGGCAACACCACGCCCGCCACCGTGCTGATCGCCACGCTGACCGGCACCGAACCGGTGGCGGCCGTCGGCCGGGGCACCGGCATCGACGACGCCGGATGGATCCGCAAGGTCGCCGCGCTCCGGGACGGCATGCGCCGGGCCCGGCCGGTCGCGACCGACCCGGTCGACCTGCTCCGGGTCGCCGGTGGCGCGGATATCGCCGCCATGGCCGGCTTCCTGGCCCAGGCCGCGGTCCGCCGCACGCCGGTGCTCCTGGACGGGGTGGTGGTCACGGCCGCCGCCCTGATCGCCGAAGACCTCGCCGCAGGCGCCTCCGCCTGGTGGCTGGCCGGACACCGCTCCACCGAACCCGCACACGGCCTGGCACTGCGCCAGCTCCGCCTGGACCCCCTGATCGACCTGGAGATGCGCCTCGGCGAAGGTTCCGGCGCCCTCATCGCACTACCGGTGCTGCGCAGCGCCGTCGCCACCCTCGCCGAGATGTCCACCTTCGACGACGCCGGCGTCAGCACCGCCGCGGCCCGGACCGCACCCGACCTCACCGAATGACCGGCCGGTCCCACGCCCCGGCGACCGGCCGCCGCCGGCACGCATCCGCAGCCTCGCCGACCCGCTCGGACTGCCGGGTGCCGCCGGAGCCCCACCGGCACGCCACCACTACCATCGGCCGGCTGCCGCACCGGGGTGCCGCATGACCGGCATCCGGCTCGCCCTGTCCTGGATGACCGTGCTGCCGGTCCGCGGGCCCATGTCGGTCGACCGGGCCGACGCTGCACGGGCGATCCGCGCCCTCCCGGTGGTCGGTGTCCTGCTCGGCGTCGCCGCAACCGGGCTGCTGTGGATGCTGCAGACCCTCGGCGCGACGGCAGCCCTGTCCGGCCTGCTGGTGGTCGGCGCGCTGGCTCTGGTCACTCGCGGCATGCACCTGGACGGGCTCGCCGACACCGCTGACGGCCTGGGCAGTTACGGCCCTCCGGAGCGGGCCCGGGAGATCATGAAGAGCGGCACCGTGGGACCGTTCGGTGGTGCGGCCCTGATCTTCGCCATCGGCACGCAGGCGCTGGCCTTCGGGGCGCTGGCGGCGGACGGCCGCTGGTTCGCGGTGGCGGCCGCGGTGGCGCTCGGCCGGGTCGCCGCGGTGGCGGTGTGCCGCCGGGGCGGCACCGCGACACCCGGTTCCGGATTCGGGGCGCTGGTCGCGGGCACCCAAGCACCCGCGGTGGTGGCACTCTGGACGGTTCTCGCCGTCGGCGCCTGCGTCTTCGCGGTACCCGACCGCTGGTGGCAGGGTCCGGTGGCCGCGCTGATCGCGCCGGCAATCGCGCTGCTGGTGGCCCGGCACTGTGTCCGGCGCTTCGGTGGCGTCTCCGGTGATGTACTGGGCGCCACCCTGGAGATCTCCACCGCACTTGCGGCCGTGGGCTTTTCGCTGGGATGACAACCCAGCCCGCCTGAAACAGTGGCATTTCACAACCATTCGTCCGGTACCCCCGCGATCGCGCGTCCGCGAACTCCTGGCAATACAGTGGAGGCATGTCGACCGAACGTCTCTACTTCCGCCAGCTGCTCTCCGGCCGCGACTACGCCGTCGGCGATCCGATCGCCACGCAGATGCGGAACTTCGCGTATCTGATCGGGGACCGGGAAACCGGTGAATGCGTGCTGGTCGACCCCGCCTACGCGGCCGCGGACCTGGTCGACATCGCCGAGGCCGACGGCCTCCGCCTGACCGGCGTGCTCGCCACGCACCATCACCCAGACCACGTCGGCGGCACCATGCTCGGTTTCACCCTGGGCGGGGTGAAGGAGCTGCTGGAGAAGACCAGCGTCCCGGTGCACGTGAACAATCAGGAACTGGACTGGACCGCGAACGTCACCGGTATCGCACCGAGTGAACTGACCGGACACGAGCACGGCGACAAGGTCACGGTCGGCGCCATGGAGATCGAGCTGCTACACACCCCCGGACACACTCCGGGCAGCCAGTGTTTCCTGTTCGACAATCGCCTCATCGCCGGTGACACCCTGTTCGTCGACGGTTGCGGCCGCACCGACTTCCCCGGCGGCGACTCCGACGAAATGTTCCGCAGCCTGCGCTATCTGGCCGACCTGGACGGCAACCCCGTCGTCTACCCCGGCCACTGGTATTCCGAGGAACCCAGCGCCCCCCTCACCTCGATCCGCGACAGCAACTACGTCATGCGCCCGCAGTCCCTGGAACAGTGGCGCATGCTGATGCCCGGCTGAATCCTGGACCGGTCTCGGGAGCGGCGCTGCTCCCGAAGCCACCGATCTCAGAGGGTGCGCATCCAGCCGTGGATATCGGCGAAGGTGCCGCGCTGGATCCCGGTGAGGGTGTCGCGCAGGGCCATGGTGACCTCGCCCGGTTCGCCACCACCGATGCTGAACTCCCCGTCGGCCGAGCGCACCCAGCCGACCGGGGTGATCACGGCGGCGGTGCCGCAGGCGAACACCTCGCTGATCTCGCCGGATTCCGCGCCGGAGCGCCACTCCTCGACCGAGACCTTGCGCTCCTCCACGGTGTATCCGGAGTCGGCGGCCAGGGTGAGCAGGGAATCGCGGGTGATGCCGGGCAGCAGGGAGCCGGACAGTTCCGGGGTCACCAGCTTCGCATCCGAACCGGAACCGAACACGAAGAACAGGTTGTTGGTCCCCATCTCCTCGACGTAGCGGCGCTCGCAGGCATCCAGCCACACCACCTGATCGCAGCCCTTCTCGGTGGCCTGCGCCTGCGCCAGCAGCGAGGCGGCGTAGTTACCCGCCACCTTGGCCTCACCGGTGCCGCCGGGGGCGGCGCGCACGTATTCGGTGGACAGCCACACCCGCACCGGCTTCACCCCACGCGGGAAGTAGGCGCCGGCCGGCGAGCCGAGCAGCAGGTACTTGTAGGAGGCGGCGGGCTTGACGCCCAGACCGGATTCGGTGGCGAACATGAACGGCCGCAGGTAGAGGGATTCCTCACCACCGGCGGCCGGCACCCAGTCGGCATCGACCTCGAGCAGCTGCCGCACCGATTCCACGAACAGTTCCTGCGGTAGCTCGGCCATCGCCATCCGGCGCGCCGACCGCTGGAACCGGGCCGCGTTCGCGTCGATCCGGAAGGTGGCGACGCTGCCGTCGCCCTGCCGGTAGGCCTTCAACCCCTCGAAGATCGCCTGCCCGTAGTGGAACACCATGGTGGCCGGATCCATGGCCAGCGGACCGTACGGTTCGACCCGCGGATCCACCCACTCGCCGTCCCGGTAATCGATGCTGACCATGTGGTCGGTGAAGTACCGGCCGAAGCCGGGAGCCGCCAGTACCTCTTCCCGCTGTTGCGCCGAGGTGGGCGCGGGATGCGGAATACGGGTGAACTGTGCAGCAACTGTCATGGATCGATCCTATCCGGCGGCCGGTCGCCCGGCTGCGGCTACTTGGTCTTGATGTCGACGAACGGGGGCCGCACCACGGTGCTGCGCAGTTTGCGGCCCCGGACCTCGACCTCCACCTCGGCACCGGGTGCCAGCCCGGCGGCGGTGTCGAGCAGGGCCAGGGCGATCCCGGCTTGCAGTGTGGGCGAGAAGGTTCCCGAGGTGGTCTCGCCCACCGCGGCACCGTCGTGCAGCACCGTCTGTCCCGGCCGCAGCACCCCGCGGTCCAGCGCCCGCACCCCCATCAGCGTCCGCTTCGGGCCGTTCGCCTTCTCCGCTTCCAGGGCCTGCTTGCCGTGGAACTGCGGCTTCTTCCAGCCGACCGCCCATCCGGCGCGGGCCTGCACCGGGGAGATGTCCGGGGACAGTTCGTGGCCGTGCAACGGGTAACCCATCTCGGTGCGCAGCGTGTCCCGGGCGCCCAGCCCGGCGGGCTGCCCACCGGCTGCCCGTACCTGTTCGGTGAGGGCGCGAAAGAGCGCTTCGGCATCGGCCCAGCGGGGCAGCAGTTCGTAACCGTGCTCACCGGTGTACCCGGTCCGGCACACCCGCACCTGCCGCCCGTCCCAGTCGGCGTCGGTGTAGGCCATGTATTCCAGGTCGGTGGGCAGCCCGAGCTGCTCCAGCACCTCGGCCGAGCGAGGGCCCTGCACCGCGAACACCGCGAAGTCGCGATGCTGGTCGGTGACCGTGACGCCCGCGGGCGCGGCGTCCTGCAGCACCTGCACGACGGCGGCGGTGTTCGCCGCGTTCGGCACCAGGAAGAGCTCGTCGTCGGACACGTAGTAGACGATCAGATCGTCGATCACACCACCGTCCTCGGTGCAGCACAGCGTGTACTGCGCCTTGCCCGGCCGGATCCGGCTCAGGTCGTTGGTCAGCACCGAGTTCACGAATTCGGCCGCCCCGGGCCCGGCGACGGTGGCCTTGCCCAGGTGGCTCACATCGAACAGGCCGACGGCCGTGCGGGTGGCGTTGTGCTCGCCCACCGTCCCGCCGTACTGCACCGGCATCTCCCAGCCGCCGAACGGCGCGAAGGTGGCGCCCAGTTCGGCGTGGACGGCGTGGATCGGGCCCTGCAGCAGGTCGGAATCGGTCATCGCCCGAGCTTATCGCCACCGGATCGGGCGAAAGGCTCGCCCCGGTCAGAAGCCGATTTCGACCGGCGTGGAACCGAACCCCGCCGGATCGCGTCCAACCAGGCAACCGGATCAACCAACGTAAGGAGTGGCATGACAACAGGTTCCACGCCCGCGCGATTCGAGATCCACCCCGTCCCCGCTCGCGGGCATCATGCCCTCGGCCGCCGCGCCCTCTGCCATCCGTGCGCCGGCTGCCCCATCCTGACGGCCCTACGGCCCCTACCGGGCACCGACGTTCCCACCCCCGGTGCCGCAGCACGCAGCAGCACGGTCCCGCACAGCTCCGCCGCACGCGCGGCTACTCCACCCAGCACCACCGCGAGCTGCGTTCCCACCCCACGTGCCGCGACACGCACCACACCGCATGGCACCACCGCACGCGCGGCCACCCCGCCCAGCACCACCGCGAGCTGCGTTCCCACCCCACGTGCCGCGGCACGCACCACACCGCACGGCACCACACGCGTTACCACCCCGCACGGTCCGGCCGTGGCCGCACATCCCGCCCGACCTGTCGTGCGCCCGCCTGCCACCACAGGCCCGACGGCACACACCGCATCCCAGGCCGCGACCACATCAACTGCCACCACCGGTCCGAACACGCGACACCACCCCGGGGACATGTCATGAGGATCCGGCCGAACGTGTGCATCCACCCCAGTCGCCTCAGCGACCGCCGGGGCTCCCGGGACCCCGATCACGAGCGCTTCCCCGCCGGCTGCCGCCACCCGACCGGGTTGTCCCCACGTCGGGCCCGGCCGACGGACGAACCGGAGGACGACTGATCCGATACCCGACCGCCCCGGGGCGCGCGGCGAAATCATGTTCCCGGGGCGACCGGGTCGAGCACGCACTCGGGACCCGCACTGCAGCGTCGCAGCCCGCACCGCTGTGCGTCGCGCTCGCCCGGCGTCGTATACCCGTCCGAATACTGCACGCCGGCCATCCGCCTACCACGCACCGGTGGTAGGCCGGGCGCACCGTCCAGGCACTGTCCGACCGTCGCACCCCCGGGCATCGCCCCTTGACACGCACACCACCCGGCGCACTCGCAGGCAATCCATACGCTTCCCGAGGGCGCTGATCTGTTGCGGGGGCACACTCGCACATCCGCAGGCGATCCGGCACCGTGTCGCGGCCCGGACGGTGTACCCGCCGCTCACTCCCTGACGAGGTCCGCACATCCGCATACACTCGCCGGGTGAGCGAATTGTCCAGCCGCCGAAGCTATCCCATGGTCACCCGGGCCGACCGGGCAGTGGGACGGACCGTGGCCGGTCTCCCGGTGACCGGAATCGACCGCGGCATGCTGCATCTCACCCGGTCGGCGGACCGCAGCGTGCTGTGGCTGCTGGTGGCGGCCGCCCTCGCCGCACGGCGCGGCGCGCCCCGGCGGGGTGCGCTGCGCGGACTGGCCGCCGTGGGTGGCACCAGCCTGGTGGTCAATGCGGGACTCAAATCGCTCATCGCCCGGGAGCGGCCGGACCCGGACCGGTTTCCCGCCGCCCGGCGGCTGCACACCGCACCCACGTCGTCGTCGTTCCCGTCCGGGCACAGCGCGGCCGCGGCCGCCTTCACCACGGCGGTCGCGCTGGAGAGCCCACGGACGGCCGCGGCGATCGCCCCGGCCGCCGCGGCGGTCGCCTATTCGCGGGTGCACACCGGGGTGCACTGGGGATCGGATGTCCTGGCGGGCGCGGCCGTCGGCGCCGGAATCGCCCTGCTGACCCGGCGCTGGTGGCCGGTCCGCGATTCCGATGAGGCGGAGGCCTCGGCGGTCCCCGATGTGCCGGTGCTGGTGGACGGCAAGGGTCTGCTGCTGATCGTCAATCCCCGCTCCGGCGACCCCGCCTACGATCCGACGGCCGATCTCGAACGCGCCCTACCGGCGGCGGTGGTGCGCCGGACCCGGCCGGGGCACGATGTCGTGGCGCAGCTGACCGAGGAACTCACCGCGCATGCGGACCGGATCCGCGCGGTCGGTGCGGCCGGCGGTGACGGCACCATCGCCGCCGCGGCCACGGTGGCCGTCCGGCACGGCCTGCCGCTGGTGGTCGCACCGACCGGGACGCTGAACCATTTCGCCCGGGATCTCGGCGTCTACGACCTCCGCGAGGTGGTCGATGCGACCGGCGCCGGCGAAGCCGTCGCGGTCGATGTGGCGACGGTCGATATCGACGACGGCGCCGGCACCTACTGCCTGATCAATACCTCCAGCCTCGGCGCCTACCCGGATCTGGTGCGCCGCCGGGAGAAATGGCGGCACCGGTGGGGAAAGTGGCCGGCGTTCGCCGCCGCGCTCGTCGTCACGCTGCGCCGGGCCGATCCGATCCGGGTGCGGCTCGGCGACCGGTGGCACGACCTGTGGTTCCTGTTCGTCGGCAACGGCCCGTATCACCCGCACGGCGCGGTGCCGGCCTTTCGGACGCATCTGGATTCCGGCCTGCTCGACGTCCGCTGGCTGCGCGCCGATGTCCGGTTCTCCCGGACCCGTGCGGTGTTCGCCCTGCTGTTCGGCGCGATCGGGCACAGCCGCGTCTACCGGGAACGCCAGGTCCCCGAGCTGACCGTCGAGCTACCGGAGCCCGCCGAGCTGGCCACCGACGGCGAGGTCGTCGGCCGCGGCCGGACCTTCCGATTCACCGTGACCGGCAAAGTGCCCGCCTACCGGCGCGATGAGTCCAACCCCGCCTGGACCGACCGGCCACGCCCCCATCACCGCCGCCCGCTGTTCGGGTGACCCGCACAGGGCGCCCGATCCGGGGCTCCACGAGAGCCGCGCCTCTATCACCTGCCGCCCACTGATCGGCCGAGCCGCACAGGGCACCCGATCTGAGGCTCCACAAGAGCCACGCCCCATCACCCGGGGCCCACCGATCGGCCGAGCCGCACAAGGCACCTAACCTGGGGCTCACGAGAGCCGCACCCCCACCACCGCCGCCCGCCGTTCGGCCGGTCCCCACAAGGCGCCTAATCTGGGCTCCATGACAGCTGCTGCAGATCGTCCCCTGGGTCCGGAACTGGCACGCGTCGAGAGCATCGGCGCCGACACCGATGTGCTCGTGATCGGGCTGACGGCAACGGAGGACGGTCCCGCGATCGCGCCCGCCGATATGTTCACCGATGTCCTCGGTGACGACGTGCGGGCGACGCTGATCGAGCAGCTCCGCGCGGTCGGCGCCAAGGGCAAGGCGGAGGAGACGACCCGCATCCCGGCCCCGGCAGACCTGGCGGTGACCAGCGTGCTGGCGGTCGGTCTGGGGGCACCGGACAAGCTCGATGCGGAACAGGTGCGGCGCAGCGCAGGCGCAGCCGCCCGGGCACTGGCCGGTACCGAACTGGCCGTGACCACCCTGTCCGGTCTCGATCTGAGCGCCGCGGCGGAGGGTTTCTACCTCGGCGCGTATGCGTTCAGCGCCTACCGCTCCGCGAAGACGGCACCGAAACCCGATGAGCAGCCGGTGCTCCGGGTCGAGCTGCTGGTCCCCGAACCCGAGTTCGGCACCCTGGACCTGCTGCGCGCCCAGCTGGTCGCCGAGGCCGTGGCCACCGCCCGCGATTTCGTGAACACCCCGCCCAACGCCCTGTTCCCGGCCGAATTCGCCGAGCGGGCCCGGCTGCTCGGCGAGGGGGCGGGCCTCGAGGTGGACATCCTCGACGAACAGACCCTCGCCGAGCACGGCTACGGCGGCATCGTCGGCGTCGGCCAGGGCTCCTCGCGGCCGCCCCGGCTGGTCCGGCTCACCTACAACGGCGGCGGGAAGAAGATCGCGCTGGTCGGCAAGGGCGTCACATTCGACACCGGCGGCATCTCGATCAAGCCGGCCGCGAGCATGGAGAACATGACCTCCGATATGGGCGGCGCGGCGGCGGTCATAGCGACCACCCTGCTGGCGGCCCGGCTCGGCCTGCCGGTCACGGTGATCGCCACCGTGCCGATGGCGGAGAACATGCCCTCGGCCACCGCGCAGCGCCCCGGCGATGTGCTCACCCAGTACGGCGGCACCACCGTCGAGGTGATCAACACCGACGCCGAGGGCCGGCTGATCCTGGCCGATGCCATCGTGCGCGCCGGCGAGGACTCGCCCGAGTACCTGATCGACGTCGCCACCCTCACCGGAGCGCAGATGGTCGCGCTCGGCACCCGCACGCCGGGCGTGCTGGGCACCGACGAGTTCCGGGACCGGGTGGCGCAGGTGTCGCAGGCGGTCGGCGAGAACGGCTGGGCGATGCCGATGCCGGCGGAACTGCGCGCCGACCTGAATTCGCGGGTCGCCGATATCGCCAATGTCGCACCGCACCGCTGGGGCGGCATGCTGTCGGCGGCGCTGTTCCTGAAGGAGTTCGTGCCCGAGGGGGTGCAGTGGGCGCACCTGGACGTGGCCGGGCCGGCGTTCAACACCGGCGGCCCGTTCGGCTACACCGGCAAGGGCGGCACCGGTGTCCCGGTGCGCACGCTGATCTCGGTGATCGAACAGATCTCCGCCGAATAGTTCAACCGAGGTCGTCCTCGATCGCCCGGCGCCGCTCGATGCGGCGGCGGGCGTCGTAGTCGCGCATCCGCTGTGGATAGCCCGTCTTCATCACGTCGTAGACGGGGATGTGCAGCCGGTCGGACAGCCGGCGGGCGCCCGACTCCCCGACCGCCCGCCGGGTCCATTCCCCATCATTGGCGACCAAGACTACTGTGACATCGGTCACAGTAGTCTTGGGTTCGACGAACGCCTCGACACCCCGGTGCGCCCGGGCCCACTCGCCGAGTGCGTCCAGTGCTGCCGCGCGCTGACCGGCGCCACCGCCACTTCGGCCCGCCCTGCTGCGAAAACGATCGAGTAGACCCACCGGCTCCGACCTCCTGCACTCCGGCGGAATCCGCCTCACCGCCGCTCCTTCCATGCTGCCAGGTCCCGGTGAATGAATCCCCTGTGCTACACGGCGACCGGACGAGTGCAAGGATGGTTGCCGGAACAAGAACCAACCGCATCCCCGGTGCCGGCGCACACCGGCGATCCGGACTCCCCGCCGCGACCCGCGGCGGACGTCCGCCGGGGACGACGAACTGTTGTAGAACCCGTCGAGCAGTCAGAGGAGTCAACGGACATGGCCTTCTCCGTCCAGATGCCGGCACTTGGTGAGAGCGTCACCGAGGGAACGGTGACCAGGTGGCTGAAGCAGGAAGGAGACACGGTCGAGGTCGACGAGCCGTTGCTCGAAGTCTCCACCGACAAGGTCGACACCGAGATCCCGTCCCCCGCGGCGGGCGTGCTGTCGAAGATCATCGCGCAGGAAGACGATGTGGTCGAGATCGGTGGTGAGCTGGGCCTGATCGGCGAAGCCGGCGAAGCGCCCGCCCCGGCGGCCGAGCCCGCACCCGCCGCGGCCCCCGAGCCTGCACCGGCACCCGAACCCGCACCGGCGCCCGCAGCCCAGGCCGCACCGGCCCCGGCCGCGCCCGCCGCCGCACCGGCCGCCGCCTCCGGCACGCCGGTCAACATGCCGGAACTGGGCGAGTCGGTCACCGAGGGCACCGTCACCCGCTGGCTGAAGGCGATCGGCGACACCGTCGCGGTCGACGAGCCGCTGCTGGAGGTGTCCACCGACAAGGTCGACACCGAGATCCCGTCCCCCGTGGCCGGCACCCTGCTGGAGATCTCCGCGCAGGAGGACGACGTGGTGTCCGTCGGCGGACAGCTCGGCGTGATCGGCAGTGGTGCCCCGGCGGCCGCACCCGCACCCGCCCCGGAACCGGCTCCCGCGCCCGCTGCACCGGCCCCCGAGCCGGCCGCCGCAGCCCCGGCCCCGGCGCCCGCACCGGCCCCCGAGCCGGCACCGGCTCCTGCGCCCGCACCGGCACCCGCCCCCGCGGCGGCTCCGGCGGCTGCCCCCGCCGCTGCGCAGAACGGCAGCGGCGGCGCGATGCCGTACGTGACCCCGCTGGTGCGCAAGCTGGCCGACGAGAACGGCGTCGACCTGACCACCCTGAAGGGTTCCGGGGTCGGCGGCCGCATCCGCAAGCAGGATGTGCTGGCCGCGGCCGAGGCCAAGAAGGCGCCCGCCGCTGCGGCTGCCGCACCGGCCGCCGCGGCCCCGGCGAAGGCCCCGGCCGCACCGGCGCCGAACCCGCAGCTGGCCAACCTGATCGGCACCACCCAGAAGGCCAGCCGGATCCGGCAGATCACCGCGGCCAAGACCCGCGAGTCGCTGCAGACCACCGCGCAGCTGACCCAGGTGCACGAGGCGGACGTCACCAAGATCGCCGCCCTGCGCCAGCAGGCGAAGAAGCGCTTCGCCGAGCGGGAGGGCGTGAACCTGACGTTCCTGCCGTTCTTCGCGAAGGCGGTCGTGGAGGCGCTCGGGGTGCACCCGAACGTCAACGCCTCCTACAACGAGGCCACCAACGAGATCACCTACCACGCCTCGGTGCACCTCGGTATCGCCGTGGACACCGAGCAGGGGCTGCTCTCGCCGGTGATCCACAATGCGAGCGACCTGTCCCTGGCCGGCCTGGCCCGGGCCATCGCCGATATCGCCAACCGGGCCCGCACCGGCGGTCTCAAGCCCGATGAGTTGGCCGGTGGCACCTTCACCATCACCAACATCGGCAGCCAGGGCGCGCTCACCGACACCCCGATCCTGGTGCCGCCGCAGTCCGCCATGCTCGGCACCGGCGCGATCGTCAAGCGCCCGGTGGTGGTGACCGACGAGACCGGCAGCGAGTCCATCGGCGTCCGGTCCATGGTGTACCTGCCGCTGACCTACGATCACCGCTTGATCGACGGCGCCGACGCCGGCCGGTTCCTCACCACGATCCGGCACCGGCTCGAGGACGCCGCCTTCGAGGCCGATCTCGGTCTGTAGTCGGGTACGGGTACGTCGATGAAGGTGGTCATCGCCGGTTCGTCCGGGCTGATCGGGACGGCGCTGGTCGCGGCCTTGCGCCGAGACGGGCACCAGGTGTCCCGGCTGGTCCGCCGCACACCCGCGGCGCCGGACGAATTCGCCTGGAACCCCGCGCGCGCCGAGCTCGACGAGCAGGCGCTGCGCGGGGCCGACGCCGTGGTCGACCTGTGCGGTGTCAATCTGGGCAGCCGCCGCTGGACGGGCAGCTTCAAACAGGAGCTGCGCGACAGCCGGATCACCCCCACCGACGTACTCGCCACCGCGGTCGCCGCCGCCGGAGTACCCACCCTGGTCAATGCCAGCGGTGCGCACTACTACGGCGGCGACACCGGCGACCGGGTGGTCGACGAGACCGCCCCCGCCGGTACCGGTTTCCTGGCCTCGCTGTGCCTGGACTGGGAAGCCGCCACCGCACCCGCCGCGGATGCCGGGGTCCGGACCGTGCTGCTGCGCAGCGCGGTCGTCCTGGCGCCCAAGGGCGGCATGCTGGCCATGCTGCATCCGCTGTACTGGCTGGGCCTCGGCGGCCGGCTGGGCAGCGGCCGCCAGTACATGCCGTGGATCTCCCTGGACGACGAGGTGGGTGCGATCTGTTTCGCGCTCACCCATCCGGAGATCTCCGGCCCGGTCAACGTGGTCGGCCCGGCCCCGGTGACCAATGCCGAATTCAACCGCGCACTGGGCCGGGCACTGCACCGGCCGACCCCGTTCGTGGTGCCCGGTTTCGCGTTGCGCGCCCTGGTCGGCGAGTTCGCCGACGAGGCGATCCTGCACGGCCCCCGGGCCATCCCGAAGGTCCTGGAGGACGCCGGATACTCCTTCCGGCATCCGACGATCGGCGCGGCCCTGGCTGCCGCGCTCGGCCCGGCCGGGACCGGCCGATGACCGGGGTCCGGGCCGCGGTGCAGGTCCGGGCCGCCCGCGCCGCCGATCTCCCGGAAATCCTGGCCCTGCACAACGGATTCATCGCCGGCTCCACCGCGATCTGGGACACCGAACCGGTGGACCTCGCCGACCGCACCGCCTGGTTCGCGGAGCGCACCGCAGCCGGCCTGCCGGTGCTGGTCGCCGAATCCGGTGGCCGGGTCGCCGGCTATGCCACCTACGGCCCCTGGCGCACCCGCTCGGGATACCGGTTCACCGTGGAGAATTCGGTCTACGTGGACCCGGCCTGCCATCGCCGCGGAATCGCCACCGCGTTGCTGGCCGAGCTGATCGACCGGGCCCGCGACTCCGGCCGGGTGCACGCCATGGTGGCCGCGATCGAATCCGGCAACGCCGCCTCGATCGCCCTGCACGAGCGGTTCGGTTTCCGCATCGTGGGGCAGATGCCCGAGGTGGGACACAAATTCGGCGACTGGATGGACCTGACCCTCATGCAATTGACGATTCCGGTGAACGCATGAACATCGCCCCCGCATCCGTTCGGCAACCAACCGATGACGCCTCTTCAACCGGCCCCGGCCGGGGGCGTACCGTCGGCACGGTGAACGGCACGCATACCTCCGAGACCGAGCCGCACCGCCACCATTCCGCGACACCGGAACACAACGGCGCGGCGGCCGCACCGCGCGGCGGCGAGCCGACTCCGGCCGGGACCGACGACACTGCGGCAACCGCGGCCGGAATCGACACCAGCACAGTGCGGTTCGACAGCGATCCGCTGATCGTCGAAGACCTCGGCCTGATCGACTATCACAGCGCCTGGGAGATGCAGCGCAGCATCGCCGAGGAGCGTGCGGCCGGCGAGGGCGCGGATCATCTCCTGCTCCTGGAACATCCGTCGGTCTACACCGCAGGCCGCCGCACCGAGCCCGCGGATCTGCCGATCGACGGCAGCCCCGTGGTGCAGGTCGATCGCGGCGGCAAGATCACCTGGCACGGTCCGGGCCAGCTGGTCGGCTACCCGATCGTGCGGCTGGCCGAACCCCTGGATGTCGTGAAATACGTCCGCCGCCTGGAAGAGGCGCTGATCAGCGTGTGCACCGGCCTGGGCTTGACCTGCGGCCGGATCGAGGGCCGCTCCGGTGTCTGGCTGCCCGCCACCCCCGTCGCCCCGGAACGCAAGATCGCCGCCATCGGCATCCGCGTCCAGCGCGGCGTGGCGCTGCACGGCATCTCGCTGAACTGCAGTTCGGCGCTGGACGGTTTCGAAGCGATAGTGCCGTGCGGGATCCAGGACGCCGGTGTGACGACACTGACCGCCGAACTCGGCCGCGAGGTCACCGTCGCCGAGGTGAAGCCGCTGGTCGCTGCCGCGATCACCGCCGCCCTGGCCGGCGAACTGCCGGTGCAGCCGCACGATATCGAACGCACCGCGCCCACCACACCCGCAGTGCGTTCCGGTACGAGCGTAGAGTCGGACCAGTGAGCTCCGTTCCTGCTACCGCACCGGCCGGACGCAAATTGCTGCGTATCGAAGCGCGTAACGCGCAGACCCCCATCGAACGCAAACCGAAGTGGATCCGCACCCGCGCCACCATGGGCCCCGAGTACACCGAACTCAAGGGCCTGGTGAAGCGGGAGGGCCTGCACACCGTCTGCGAAGAGGCCGGCTGTCCGAACATCTTCGAATGCTGGGAGGACCGCGAGGCGACCTTCCTGATCGGTGGTGAACAGTGCACCCGCCGCTGCGACTTCTGCCAGATCGACACCGGTAAACCCGCCCCGCTGGACCGCGACGAGCCCCGCCGGGTCGCCGAGAGCGTGCAGGCGATGGGCCTGCGCTACTCCACCATCACCGGCGTCGCCCGCGACGACCTCGACGACGGCGGCGCCTGGCTCTACGCCGAAACCGTGCGCGCCATCAAACGCCTCAACCCCGCCACCGGCGTCGAACTGCTGATCCCCGACTTCAACGCCGACCCCGACCAGCTGGCCGAGGTGTTCTCCGCCCGCCCCGAAGTCCTCGCGCACAACCTCGAAACCGTGCCGCGCATCTTCAAGCGGATCCGCCCCGCCTTCCGCTACGAGCGTTCCCTCGCCGTCCTCACCGCCGCCCGCGAGGCCGGCCTGGTCACCAAGTCGAACCTGATCCTCGGCATGGGCGAAACCCCGGAAGAAGTCACCGCCGCCATGCGTGACCTGCACGAAGCCGGCTGCGACATCCTCACCATCACCCAATATCTGCGCCCCTCCCCCCGCCACCACCCGGTGGACCGCTGGGTCAAGCCGGAGGAGTTCGTCGAACACTCGAAGGCCGCCGAAGAAATCGGCTTCGCCGGCGTCATGGCCGGGCCACTGGTCCGCTCGTCGTATCGGGCCGGCCGGTTGTACGCCCAGGCGATGGCGCATCACGGGCGGGAGATCGCGGCGGATATGGCGCACCTGGCCGAGGAAGGTACTGCGTCCCAGGAAGCCGGAGCAGTGCTCGCCCGATTCGGCAGCTGACCGGATCGGAACGGGGCGACCCGACGCATCGGATGCTGCAGTCGCCGAAGCTGTCATCGCATGACCGCTTCGGCGGCCGGGTGCACCGTTGGGCGATGACCTATCCGGGAGAGCAGTGACGAACTTCCAACTCAGTGCCAGGGCCGTTCGCCAGAGCGAACCGATCCGCCGCCGGACCGGGGCCGAGGCAACGGCGTATACACGCGGCCAGCTGGTGTAGAACATGGTCGGGATCATCCGCGAGGTCCGGGTTCCGCTCGAGCCGAACCCGGACCGGCTGCAGGCCGGCCGGATCGGCCATTTGCGGCCTGCCGTTCCGATGCCGAATATATGTGCACTGCACGGGCTTCCGGCAGTCCGGCACCAGGTAGCGAATATCGCCTACTCCTCGTACAACCGGCCGCAACTCCCGCTGCAGGAAGCGCGTTTCGGAAATTGGCTCGACGCGTACCTCCGCGACGGGAAGTACGGCCGGCGAGCGCACCGCACCGGGGGCCACCGGTACGACACCGATCGACGTGCCACAATCTTCGTCCGCATGCCCCTCCCCTACTGCCGCGACTGCAGCGCCCGGGCCGATATCTTTCGCACCCTGACTCGGATCACCTGGCTCACCTACCTCGGCGTGATTTCCGCCGCCGTGGTGACGTGGCTGCTCGTCCGGTATGTCGAAGATTCCGAGTCCACGTGCGCGATACTCCACACCTTCCTCCTGCTCGCCGTCCCCGGCGGAGTCGGGTTCTTCGCCGTCGGCGAGTACACGAACAACCGGGCACGGCGCTGCCCGCGGACCTCGGTGACGCCGGACCGTCGTGCGTTGATCATGGACGTGCCGTCCGAGTTCGCCGATGCCATCTATGCGGCGATGCCGCCACGACCGCTGTTCGCCCGGCACGCTCGGCCGAACTCACATCGGCCACCGCCGAACGGATAGGCATCCAGCGCCGCCGACCGACACCGGCACCGTTCGTCGCGAATCCGTCTGCACCAGAGCACTTTTCACTTGATTCCAGGTGGAGATTCTCGGCATTCGGCTCCCGCCCACTCGACTTCGGCGTACCGTTGTCACCATCATGACCGAGGCGGGCGGAAATGAGGGGGCGGTTCCATGCGATCGGATTCGCAGGCCACGCGGCTGGTCCGGTTCTGGCGAACAATCGAGATGTTCAGCCCGCAGGACGTACCGAACCCGACCAGACTATCCGGCAGGTCACGGGAGGTCGTGGTCGATGTCGGTGACGGCGGCCCGGTGCCGTGGGACCCCGACCACGAGATCCACACGGCGCGACCGCTACGTCCGGGCCGAACCTGGCGCTTCACTGTGTACGGCGGACTGTACGACGTCACTTCGGTACGAAACGCGCTGGTCCGGCGGTTCGGCGACGACACCGCCGACCCCGACGGTCGCAGCAGCGGTACGACGGCCGCGTTCGCGTTCACGCTCGATAGCGACGGCGCCGTCGTGGAGAACTCGCCGACCCTGTCTGCCTGCGCCTGGGCGATGAGTCGGCTCGAGTCTCCCGGCCCGGACGATCCGACATGGCTCGACGGGTTCGACGACGACAATCGTGAGTTCGTCGACGGACTGAACCGTTTGAGTCCACCACAGCTTGCTGAGCGGCAGCGTACCGATCCCGGTTCCCGCGTACGCTCACGAGCCGCCGCCCTGGCGGGGCGCACCAGGTCCGCCGGGGTCGAAGCCGCGACAAAAGGTGTGGGTGCCGCGGCGTCGGCAGCGGCGACTGCCGCGATCACCGCTGTCGGCGGCCCCGTCCTCGGCGGCATCGCAGGCACCGTAGCGGCCACGTTTGCCGAGAAGCTGATAGCGCGAACTCCAGCGTCCGCCGCGGCACCGACCGCAACCGGTGCCGCGGCATCCCACGAATCCGTCGTTGCGCTGACCGCTCGGGACCTGCATACCTTCGCCAGCGAACTGGCTGCCGCGCTCGGCATCGATGGGGCGCTCGCGGTATCGGGTGTACGGGTCAAGTGCGAACAGGTCCCGCAAAGGGTCGCCGAGGAATCTCCCGACCAGGACTTCCTGAACAGCTACATCGCCGACGATCTGCGCCGGATCGAAGCAGCAGTCGAACGCGGCGACCTCGGCCCCGCCCTACGTGACTACCTCACCGGCCGAAGCGCCGGCTCGGACGTGCAGCGGGTGGACGTCCGAGCCGACACCGATGCCGTACTGGACGGGCTGGCCCCGCAGCGGATCCCGGGCGGACGCTGGCCCGGCGATATCCGGAAACCACTGGTCCTCAGCCAGCAGTTCGCAGTCAATCAGATGTTCGCTCAGCCGGCCGAGGGAGCTCCGGTGTTTCCGGTCAACGGGCCACCCGGCACCGGCAAAACGACGCTGCTGCGCGATGTGCTCGCCGGAATCGTTGTCGAACGTGCTCGAAGGTTGGCCGCTCTCACCAGTCCAGCGGCCGCATTCACCACGAAATCGGAAAAGGTCCGCTTGCAGGGATCCGGGTACAGCCCCGCCGTGCATCGGCTGCGAACCGACCTGATCGGCTTCGAAACAGTCCTCGCCACCGCCGGCAACGACGCCGCCAAGAACGTGACATCGGAGATCCCCGGCGTCGCCGCTGTCGGCGCCGGCCGTGACGAAGCGCTGGCCGTCGACTATTTCTCCGAGCTGGCATCCCACGTCATCGGTGCACCTGCGTGGGGGTTGATTGCCGCGCCGTTGGGAAACATGACCCACCGGAATCACTTCGCCAACAGGTTCTGGTTCGACTCCAAACCGGAAGGTGACGCCTCCGGCGACCGGCCCCCGCCGGAAGATCCCGTACCGGCGATGTTGAGCATGCTGCAGAACGCACGCAAGGACCCGACGACGGTGCCGAGTTGGTCGGACGCTGTCGCCGAGTTCCGACGCGCCGAGAACGATGTCGAGCGGTTGAGGTCGGAGCGGCAGGCCGTGGCCGAGGCGATCGGAACCGTCCCGCACCTCGTGGCGCAGGCCCACGAACTGATGGATGAGATCCAGAGCGTCAAGGAGGATCACGAGAATTGTTGCGCCACCACCGAACGCGCCGACAGCGAGTCTCGTGATGCCGGACTGGCTCGTGAGCGAGCGCTCGCGAACCTCGAGTTCCATGCCCGGCGGCAGCCGGGTTTCTGGGTCTCGTTGTCCACCTTTTTCCGAGCGGGCCGCCGGTGGAACGCCGAGAACGAACGCCTCGAGGCCGCCTACGACCGGGCCTGTGCGGAGTTCGACCGCTGCACTGCCCTCAGCCGAGCGGCGTGGGCGCGGCGGACCGCCGTCAGCAACCGGGGGCAAGCCCTGGTGGCCCGGCATCAGGCGATCACCGCACAGGAACAACAGCTACAGTCGCTCATCGACCGTGCGCTCGTGCGGTGGGAATCGACAGTGCCGTACGGGTCCACCGTTGCCGACGAGCACCGGTTCCAGCTGTGTAAGGCTTGGGCGGACGAAGAATTCACCACGGCGCGCAACCGAATGTTCCTGGCGGGACTGGCTCTGCACAAGGCCTTCATCCTCAACGCCGGCACCCGGCTGCAGGAGAACCTGTCGGCCGCGGTTGCCATGATCCAGAACAAGGTGCGCACCGTCCCGACCCCGGAGACCGTCGCTGCCGCCTGGCAGTCGCTGTTCCTGGTCGTGCCGATGGTGTCGACCACCTTCGCTTCGCTGCCCCGACTGTTCCGCGATCTGCCGCAGGAAGCCCTCGGCTGGTTGTTCATCGACGAAGCCGGTCAAGCCACCCCACAGCAGGCTGTCGGTGGGCTGTGGCGGACGCGCCGGGCAGTCATCGTCGGCGATCCACAGCAGCTCGAACCCATCGTGACCGTGCCGTCACCGGCACAGGATGCGCTCCTGCAACACTTTCGGCTCGGCGAGGAATGGTTGCCGGACCACACGTCTGTGCAGCGAGCCGCGGACCGCCTCGCCCGATACGGCACCGAACTTCCGACCCCGGACGGGGCAGCGTCGATCTGGGTCGGTGCCCCTCTCCGGGTCCACCGGCGCTGCGATCACCCGATGTTCGAAATCAGTAATCGGATCGCCTACGGCGGTGACCTGATGATCTTCGGTACCGCCGAACGTCCACCGTTTCCCGGTGCGAGCAGCTGGCTGGACGTGCCTTCCCACAGCGGCGCCGGCAAATGGGTACCCGGTGCGGAGCCGATACTTCGCGATCTGCTGCAGAAGCTGACCCGGGAGCACGGCATCGATTCCGCGGAGATAAGGGTGATCAGCCCGTTCCGCGACGTCGTCCGAAACTGTGAACGGATCACTGCTCGAACGCTCGGCCGCGAGTTCGCCAAGGACAATGTCGGCACCATCCACACAGTTCAGGGGCAGGAGGCCGACGTCGTGATCATGGTGTTGGGCACCTCGCAGGCCCAAGCAGGGGCCCGCCGCTGGGCCGCCTCGAAACCCAACCTGCTCAATGTCGCAGTGTCCCGCGCGAAGCGCCGCTTCTACGTCATCGGTGACCTCCGACTCTGGCGCCACCAGCAGTATTTCGGTGACCTCGCAGCTCAGTTCGGCCGGGCGCAACTCTGAGCAGTCCCGGAAGGTTGCCGACCGAACAGCGTCGGCGGTCGCCCCGGGGAGGCGGGC
Source organism: Nocardia sp. KT25-26 (assembly GCF_056627695.1). Lineage (NCBI taxonomy): Bacteria > Bacillati > Actinomycetota > Actinomycetes > Mycobacteriales > Nocardiaceae > Nocardia > Nocardia sp. KT25-26. The sequence continues at coordinate 4,163,380 of NZ_CM152813.1, forward strand.
TCCCCGGTTCGGCCATCGTCCCGGGGGTTAGGGTAAGGCTCCCCTAACAGTTCGGAAGTGAGTATGTCGCAGTTCGAGAACGTCACCATCGATACCGCCGCCAACGTCTACTTCGACGGCAAAGCGGTCAGCCACGATTTCACCCTTGCGGACGGCACTCGCAAATCCGCCGGCGTGATCTTCCCCGCGAAGCTCACCTTCGGCACCGCCGCCCCCGAAACCATGGAACTGCTGACCGGTGAATGCACCGTCACCCTCCCCGGCGCCACCCCGCAATCCTTCCGCGGCGGCGAATCGTTCGAGGTCCCCGGCGACAGCTCCTTCGATATCGAAATCACCGAGACCGTCACCTACGTCTGCCACTACGGCTGACACCGGCTCGGTCGCCGTGCGACGGGCCGACCCGTGCACGGCGGCTCGATGCCGATTCCCACGTGGGGTCCCCATCGTTGTGCTGGGTGTCGAGGTATGGGCTCAGGACGTGCTCGATAACACCACCCTTCCCGGACGCGATACATCCGTCGAGCCCATTGCCGATCCGACGGGAGCACCCATGCGTGTCCGCAGCTTCACCGTCCCCTTCGCCGCCGCAGCAGCCTGCACACTCGCCGCAACCGGTACCGCCACCGCCGCACCGGTCACCTCCGGCGACCTGTGGGCTGTGGCCGAGAACCCCGCCGAATGCGGCGTAGCCCGCATCACGATGACCGCCGGCCTCGCCGAAGGTTTCCCCGGCGGCGAGTCCTACATCTTGCTCTCCCCCGAGTTCTACGTCCCCGCCGAACTCACCGGCACCCCACACGACCTCACCTCCTGCCGGATCGCAGTCACCGTCCACTGGGAGAACCTCGACGAGGGCACCTCCGGCAGCCGGACTGTCCACCCGATGGACAGCCGCCCGGACCGGTATCAGACCTCGGCCAATGCTGCCTACCTTCCGACGGGCACCGGCAGGGTCAGCTTCACCATGACGACCGATACATTGCACTGGCCCACGGGAGCGATCGAAGCCGACATCTCCTGAGTGGCCGGACTCCGTTCGTCGCGCTCGCCGGTACGCGCCGGCGACCACTTACCTACGCCGCACCGCAACCGCCGACCGGCAGTGTCGGTGTCCACTGAAAGTTGCCACATACTGCCGGTAGTGATTCCCCTCCGGCGGCCAATCGTGGACACCAGCACACCGACAGTGTCCCGCTCGCAAGCACGCTCATGCCGAATTGCGCGTAGAGGATCGAGGGTGCTGGAACGACCGAAGCGATCGCGCCGCCCGGTTGCGCCGTTGGGTGACGCGTTCGGCAAGCCTTCGGCACGTTTCGCGTGAACCCGCTCGAATCGGCTATGCGACGAACAACCTCCGATCTGGAGCCTCCGCCCTCCGTTGGGCGCAGGTCTGAGGGTTCGCGTCTGCTCGGTCCGGGGTATCAGGTACGGAGTGTCTTCAGCTCGAGTTCAACCGGGCCGACGGCACCCAGCCCCCGGCTGCCGGGCATAAGAAGGTCCGCAACGTCCGCACGGAACTCCGAGGCGTACTCCTCGCCGAAGAGATTGCAGACCTGCCCCGCAACCGTCAAGCCCGCGCCCGTGATTCGCACAGCGACGTTTCGGTCGTCCATGCTCGAGATCGTCACCTGCAACGGCGCCGTGGATGATATCGATACATGGCCGACAGGCACAGTGCCGGTGCTGCCGTCCTCGAAGCTGAGAACCAGGTCCGCATCCTTGCCGTCGCCGAAAACTCCCAGTTCACGAACGGTCCTGCCCTGCACAGGAAGCGGTTCCCACTGCCCCTCTGTCATAGTCATAGCAGCACAGTATCACTGCTGTTTTCTGTCCAGGGCAGGTGCGCCCCAGCGGAATTCACCAGCGGGCCGGTCGTTCCTCCCGGAGTTGCCGCTCGGCACGGTCGATCCAGTTACAGAACCGCCTGCTGAACTCGGCGCGCGCGGCGGGTCGCACCTCGATGTGACTGCCGCGGGCTCGCTGTAGCGGCCGTCGCCGGCAGGATCATCGGTCTTCCCTCGCCGAACTAGTCAGTCCGGCAGGTCGTCATCCATGATCGACCTCAACTCTTCCAGATCTGCCACGGCGAGCCGCTGGCCGGGATCGGCCCGACCGCTGCCGGAGAATCGAACACCTTCGGATTCCAGCAACTTCCGAGGGTCGTCGGTCGCATCCGACTCGGTCCAACGGAAGGCCGGGGAAACCTCCCCGTGAGAAGTGAGCACCCGATGGACGTTGGGTGCGGGCACCGTAGCCAGACGATTCCCCAGCGGTTGCGCCGCAGTGCCGAGCACTTCCGCCAGATCACCGTACGTAGTCCAGTGGCCTGCCGGAAGCACCGCCAGCAAACGGTGCAATGCCTGCCACAGCGGATTGTCATCGCTGCCGTTACCGACCCGGTCCAGGGGCCCCGGCCAGGCGGCAACGATCCGCTGTGCCAGGGCGCGGCCCCGTTGCTCGATCTCCTTCGGTCCCCAAATCGGGTATTCAGCGATCTGCTGGTTCAGCCGAATACTGCTGGCCTGCAACAACTCCCGTTTTCGATCGAACTCGTGGTTACTGAGGTTTTCGTTGTATCCGGTGAGGGTGAGGTTCCCCAGCGTGTGAACCAGCCGGTCGTGCAGTTCGTCGACATTCTCCGGGCCGTACTCGGCTCCCAGCCCAGACCGCCACTGCGTAGACAAGGTCTGCGGCATGACATGCTCGATGGTCAGCGAGTCGATCGCGACCGGCTCCTTGGTCGCGAACAGTCGATCTATCCATGCCATCATGGTCTTGCGGTGCGCTGCCCGGCCGGTGGTGTACAGCGGGGAGGTGAGGATGGCTTCGGTGAGTCGCTCATCGTCCGCGTAGTGCTTGCGCCCTTCGGACAAGTATCGGTGCAGCGCCTGGTCGACCGGCAACTGAGCATCGAGTTCCTGAACCGCCGCGGCGAACATCCTGTTGAGCCCCTGCGTTGCCCTGCCTACGAGGAACCGTCGCACCAGGATCGACTCGATATACAGAAGCGCCTTGGCAACCTGCTCGGACGTGGCCGCGCCGGTGTCTCGCAGAACCAGGAGGTGCAATACCAGCGGCGCCGGGGTGGTCGAGTCCCATTCGGCCAGCCGGGTCAGCCGTTCCCGCACTGCGGAGTCGGGTTCCTCTTCCGGATGCAGCATCAAACGGTACAGGCCACCGAGCCGGGCGATCCGCACGATTTCGGCGACAACCTCGTCCTCGCCGGTGAGCCGGTCGAGCCGAGCCTGCTGACCGGTGAAGGTCTGCGATTGTTTCATCACCGGCCTGGTGTGCAGCAAATCGAGCCAGAACAGCGTTTCGAGCCGTTCGTTGTCTTCCAGGGCCTGCTGCAGCGGCTGCCAATGCGTCCGGTAGACCTCGTCGCTGCGATTCGGCAGACGCATGAACAGGTAGTTGCGCAGCAGGTCGCCCTGCGTCAGTTTCAGCCCCGTGTTGTTGAGCGATTGGAAGATCCGGTGCACGTTGTCGCCAGGGTGGGTGCTGATCGACACCACCGACAGGCCCGCTGTCACAGCCTGTGCGATCTGAACCGGATCGACTGTGGAATCCGAATCAGCGGGCTGGGCCAAGCAGGCCCGAAAGTAACGGTACGCGCCGCCGATGGCGTCGTCACCGCCGGCTTGTGGTAGCCCATCCAGAACCGCGGCGTAGGCCTCCCGATCGGCTTGAGTGGGAAGAAGTTTCAACCGGAACGGGTCGTCCTCGAACTGATTCGTCAGCAGTTGGCTGTGGATCCGGTCGACATCGCGGGCCGCACTGCCGATCTCGTGCAGGTGATCCCGGATCGCAGCCAGCAACAACGTCAGCGTCGTCAGCCGCTGCTGACCGTCCACGACGAGATACCTGGTCACAGATCCGGCCACCCCTGCCGGGACCGGCGCCAGCACCACGGAACCGATGAAGTGGGTCGCCCCGGCCTCCGCTGCCCGATCCTCCGCGAGCTGTGTGATGTCGCGCCAGAGCACCTTGAAGTTGTCCGCACCCCACTGGTACGGCCGTTGGTACAACGGGACCACGTATTGCGAGGTGCCCTCCAGAATCTTCTGCAGGTTCGTCTCCTGCGCAGCGACCACAATCTCCTCCTCGACGAATCCCGGCCCGTGCAGGACGCGAACGGCGCCTCCCGAACCACCCGTACGGTAGCCGACACTGCCGACATCGGCGGGGCCTTCGCCGACACCGGCAGATCACGTTCGCCGCCATACGATGGCGGTACTCATTGTGGCTGAGGCCCTGTAGATGGGTCCAACGGTTGTGAGAGTTCTGATGCACCAGAATGGATGCAGGAGAAGACGATCACACCATGTCACGACGTCGGCACATGCCCGAGCGTGTGAGGTTCCCCCGAATGGTGGACAGGGGTCAAGCGGCTGCAGCAGCCGTGGAGAGTGATTGTTCGAAGGCGATCGGGCCTTTCGTACGTCCCGAGGACCGAGACATTTGTAACTTCGGCGAAGTCGACGCACCTCACCGATCGGGCCAGTACTGCTTGGATTGAAAGTACTGCGTTGCGGTTGGTTTGTCGTTGTAGTCGAGGAGGTTGCCCACTTTGTTGGCCAGTACACGGCGTACTTCGTCGGGCGTCGCGAAGAAGAATTCGCGACGTTGATTCGCATGGTTGAGCCGACGCGACGTGAACTCTTGGTGCAGTTCATTTTCGAGTGTGACGGCATCGTCCGAAAAGTAGACGGCGTGGACGTCGAACGGGAAGGGCACGGACGCACCGCCCAGTTCACGTACTCGGTCCAGTGGTTCGAGGCGGCGGGTCAATCCGATTTTGACCACGTCGGGTCCGAACGCACCGATGTTGGAGATGACGTAGACATAGCCGGCGCGGATGTTCGCTGCCCGGTAGTCGTTCTGCGCGATCGCCTCGGCAATGCGGGTGAGCTGTTCTTCGATTTCCTGCGTATCTTGCCGATCAGCGGTGAGCCGTTCCAGCACGGATCGGTAATGTGCTTGTTCCTTTTCGAGCCGTTCACGCTCGGCAGCAATTTCCTGTTCGACCTTGCGTTCCTCCCGCAGGCGCTCACGCTCGGCACGGGCGGCTTCGCGTTCTTCCTGCACCTTCATCATGTAGTCGGCAGTGAGTTCGAGCTCCTTGATCCGCAGCTCATGATATTCCGGCGATACGTGCATCTGCATTGCCGTGCCGAGCTTCTCGATATCCTTGGCGGCTTTGTTCAGACGTCGCTTGGCGGTATCCAGATTGCCGGCACGGATCGTTCGGACACAGTTTTCCGCTTCGGCGTTGTATGCCCGCAACATGAGCTTCGACAGGTCTGCTGTCAATCGCCGGCCCTCGGCGAGGGAGTTGTTGAAGCTGAACTTCTTGGCCACCACGACGGCCTCGCTGATCTTCACAGCTTCGCGGATGTCGGCACGCAACTCGGCGAGGGTTTGTTTGTAGCTGTCGGCGTTCTCCAGCGGATGGTGATACTCGTAGATCCCCACCTCCTGAAGCACCATCGCATCATCCACCGTGATGAGCTGGGGGTCATTCGCCGGAGCCGGGGCGGCCGAGGACGGACGGGAGTTCAGTTGTTCCGTGAGTTCGTGGATCCGATCGTGCAGATCGGCCGATTCGCGCTCCTTGACGATCAGCATCTTGCGGAGTCCGACTATCGTGGCCTGGGCATCATCGTTCATCCGCGCACTCCCTGGTTCGCCAATGGCACCAGTCCGTAGGGGTTCTTCGATACTGCCGCCGAGAGATGAGTCAAGGTAGCCGCCGGCTCCACTCGGGCGAGGTCGATCGGAAGGAAGTCTTCCCTGTCGGTAGCCAGCCGAACGACGTCGATCCGGGTGTCGTGGCCGGTCGCAGCATCGACGGTGTCCACGGCAACAGTGAGCGCAATACTGTCGATGACGCCCTCCCGGTCGGCTTCGAACACCTCATGCACGGTCCGCAGCGCGGTTTTCGCGATTGCAGCTGCATAGCGGCGCTTCACCTCGGCGGCCGGCAGGCTCGTGGACGTGATTTCGTCGGTGCTCTTCGTGTAACGGAATGCTTTCGTCGTCGGGAATGCTTCGGGATGCGGAGCCAGGACGGTGATGTGCAGTTCGCGGTCAGCGGCATCGAAGGAGTGCTCGTAGACCACTTCGAAGGTCGACGGATAGACCGAGTTGGCCAGCACGATGCCCACATATTCGTCCATGGCGCCGGGCCGACGCTCACGCAGCCCGGCGATCAGCCGGTCCAGGCGGGCATTGGATTCCTCGATCCGAGTTCGATGTTCGGCGGCGGTGTGCTCGAATCGGCGGCGCGCCGCATCGAGTTCCTCGGCACGCACGGCTTCCTGCCGCCGCCACCCATCGCGAAGCTCGGCATTCACGCTGCACGCCCGGGCGAACATGTGCTCCCACTGCCGCACGGCGTCGCCGTACGCCCGCTGCGCCGCTTCCAGTTGGGCGGCATGCCTGCGATTACCTCCCAGCGCACCACTGAGACCGGACGGCGGCGGCGGGGGTGGCACGAAGACCGGGCGATCGGGCAAGGGGTGGTAGTGCGGTGCCGGTGCCGACGTCAACAGCTCGGGCCGATCGAACGGAGGATCGGTGGGTGTCGCGCGTAGCGCATCGAGGTCGACCCAGTCGTCGATCTCCAGCGTGGCGTCGAGGAGGTTGTCGATCTCGTCGTAGGTCACGGCGAGCTGTGCGTTCATTTCCTCCGCTTCGGCTTCCCGGGCGGCGATGTGGGCGAGCTTCGCAGCCCGTTCAGCGGCTGCGCGGTCGGCAGCCGAGGCCCGCGCGGCTGCCGCAGCGACTCGTTGCTGTTCCCGGACAGACCGCTGCGCCTCCCGCACCGCCCTATCGTGTGCACGCCTTGCTGCCCGCCGTTGCTGCTCCTCCCGCTGTTGCACCAGCCGCTGCTGATACTGCAATTCGGCGAAGAACCCCCTGCGCCGCGCCACCCAGATCCACCTCTCATCCCTCGACATGGTCCCGCGTCTCTGCGTCACAGAGACTGTCGCGGGAAGGGAACGTTCGTTACATGTGTCACCGCGAGCCGACTGGGCAGGGCAGTCACACACCCGCCCGCCGCTCCTCGGCCATCCGCGGGGCCATGGCCTCCATCTGTTCGATGACCACCTTGATGGCGTCGGCGCGCTTGTCCGGCGGGTACTTGTACTTGATGAGCAGCCGTTTGATCGAGGACCGCAGTTTCGCGCGGACGTCGTCGCGGACTGTCCAATCGGTCTTGATGTCGCGCCGCATCACCTTCACCAGTTCGCGGGCGATCTGGCCGAGGACGTCGTCGCCCATTTGTTCTACGGCGGACTCGTTTTCGTGGACTGCGTCGTAGAAGGCGAGTTCGTCGTCGTCCAGGGGTGGGGTGAAGTTCTGGCCGCGGTCGCGTTCGGCGCGCGCTTCGCGGGCGAGTTCGATGAGTTCGGCGATGACTTCTGCGGAGGTGATCTGCTGGTTGGTGTACTTGTTCATCAGCTCACGGATGCGTTCGGAGAAGGCGCGCTGCCGGGTCAGGTTGTTCCGGGTGACGTGGCGTACTTCTTCGGTGAGCAATGCCCGCAGCGCTTCGATCGCAAGGTGCGGGTTCTCGGCATTGCGGGTCTGCTCCTCGAACTCCGGTGTCAGTTCGGTGAGCGAGGGTTTGGGCATTCCGGCGGCGGCATAGATGTCGACGATCTCGCCGGAGGCGGTGGACTGCTCGACGAGGACCTCGAGCAGCCGCTGCGTGTCGGCCGGAAGGGGCTTGCCTTCGGCTTGCCGCTGTGCGGCGTCACACTTCGCCATCCAGACCCGGGTCTCTTGGTAGAACTTCGCCACCGGACGGAGGTCTGCGAGGTTCTCCGAGCCGGAGGATACTGCCCACGCCCGCGCCAACTCGTTGGCGAGTTTGCGGAACCGGTCGGCCAGGGTCGGTTCCCCCTCGGGTACTTGGTTGCCGGGGGTGCTCGGTGAACGCAGGTATTCCATCAGGCCCTGCACTACCTTCAACCATTGCCGGGGCCCGCCGGGGCCGAGCTTCTGCCGCCACGGGTATCCCTCGCACAACTGGTCCAGCGAATCGATCAGCTGACGGGTCAACGCGATGACTTCGTCGAGGTTCTGTCCGACCGGCCGCTTCTCCTGGTCGCTGGCGGTGTATTCCTTCAGCGCCTGTTCGAGGTTGTCGGCGATCGGCGCATACGCGACGACCAGGCCGTCCTGTTTGCCGGCGAAGGTCCGGTTCACCCGGGCGAGGGTCTGCATGAGCAGGGCGCCTTTGATCGGCCGGTCCAGGTACAGCGTGTGCAGCGGCGGCGCATCGAAGCCGGTGAGCAGCATGTTCTGCACGATCACCAGTTGCAGCGGATCGCCGGGGTCTTTCAGGCGGGCCTGGATCTTCTTGTTGTCACTGCCGCGGCGTCGATGTTTGGCGACCACGCCGGAGTCCTTGGCCGAGGACGAGTACACGACCTTGATGACGCCGTCGGCCAGATCATCGGAGTGCCAGCCGGGTTCGAGCGCGATGATCTCCTCGTACAGATTCGCGCAGATCTCCCGGGTGGCGCCGACGATGAGCGCTTTGCCCGGGCCGCCGATGAAGCTCTTCATCTGTTCCGAACGGTTGCGCCAGTGCTCAACGATGTCGCGGGCGACCGCACGAAGCCGTTCCGGTGCACCGTAGACGACGTTGAGGACGGCCACCGATTGCTCGATCCGGGCGCGCTCATCGTCGTCGAGACCGGCTGCGGCTTCATCTGCGGCACGGTCGATATCCTGGTCGGCCACTCCTTCGGCAACCCGCATCTGTGGTAGCCGCGGCTCGAACACCACCTTCACGGTGGCGCCGTCCTCCACCGCACGAGTGAGGTCGTAAACATGGATGTCCGTGCCGAATACCTTGCGGGTGTCCCTATCCTCGAACGAGATCGGGGTCCCCGTAAAGGCGATGAAGGTGGCACCAGGTAGTGCATCGCGGAGATGCCTCGCGTAGCCGTCGAGGTCGTCGTAGTGGCTTCGGTGTGCCTCGTCGACCACCACGATCACATTGCGCCGTTCGGTGAGCAGCGGATGGTCGAGGCCGGCCTGCTTCTCCTCCGGCGACAGCCCGAACTTCTGCAGGGTGGTGAAGTAGATGCCGCCGGTGGTGCGATCGGCCAGCGCGCTGCGCAGATCGGCGCGGCTGGTGATCTGGATCGGTTTCTCCGGCAGCAGCATCGACTGGTCGAAGGTCTGGAACAGTTGACCGTCGAGTTCGGTGCGGTCGGTCACCACCACCACGGTCGGGTTCTTCAGCCGGGGCTGTTTCGCGACGAGGTGGGTGTAGAGCTCCATCTCCATCGACTTGCCCGAGCCCTGGGTGTGCCAGACCACGCCGGCCTTGCCGTCGCTTTCCACCGCGTCCACGGTGCAGCCGACCGCTTTGGTGACGGCGAAGTACTGGTGCGGTTTGGCGATCCGCTTCACCAGGCCGTCACCGGTGCTGTCGAAGGCGACGAAGTTCCGCTGCAGCTGAAGGAATCGTTCCACCTGCAGCGCCCCGTCGAGGAGGTACTCGAGCTCGGTGCCGGTGTGTACGTCGTCGAGCACCTCGCCCGGCTTCACCGGCTTCCCGTCGTCGTCGACGTTCCACGGCGAGTAGTGGTTCAGCGGAGTGAACGGGGTGCCGTAACGCGCGGTGACACCGTCGCTGATCACCGACAGCACACAGAACCGGAAGGCGAGGGGGAACTCCTGCAGGTAGGTCCCCAGCTGCGCATGCGCCGCGGCCAGGTCGGCCGCCGGTGCACCAGCCTTCTTGAGTTCCATCAGCACCACCGGCATCCCGTTGAGGTAGAGCACCACATCGAAGCGCCGCTCCACATCCCGCGACCGGATGGTCACCTGGTTCACGGCGACGAACTCGTTGTCCTCCACCCGATTCCCCACCAGCCGGATCGTCGGGTTCTGCTCCACCCCCTCGTGGTCGATGTAGCTGATCCCGCGGAACCCGTGCACCAGGATGTCGTGGATCCGCTGGTTCTCGCCAATCGCATCCTGCGACTTCGGCGCCAGGATCTCCGCCCGCGCCTGATCCAGATACTGCGCCGGCACCTGCGGGTTCAGCTCCCGCATCTTCTCCAGCAACCGCCCCGGCAGCACCAGCTCATCCCACGAGCCCCGCCCCCGGTCGCTACCCGGCGCAATGTCCGCGCCACGCAACCCTTCCCACTCGTTCGTCGCCAGAACCTCGAGGGCGAAACCCTCCAGATCCGATTCGCTGGCACCACCGGAGTCGATCATCAGACTATCTCTTCCACTTTCTTTTCAGCATCTTTTACGCGGAGTTTGCCGGACATCAGAAGGGGGAGAAGTTCATCGCGGGTTCGGGCCAAGATCTCCGACTCGTGCACCAAACGGTGTCCAAAGTCAGACTGCATAGTCACCTCGGCGCTGAATTTAAGAGCATCCGCTTCACTCGACCATCTCACGGGAACGTCAGCGAGATCCTTCCATTTGGTGCGTGGCATCCGAGTTCCGTCTGAAGCTGAAGTGCATGCTTTAACCGCCTCATCGGAAGCCACAGCAGCCAACACCAACCCGGCGTACGACTCATCCTTTGACCGAACCACGATGATGTCGGTCGAGCATATTCCCGAGAAACCCGCAGAAACAACCTTATGAAAGTAGGGTCGCAGTTTGCCGAACAGGACATCACCGGCCATGAACTCCGACTTTGCACTGGCGACATCCCTTGCCGTGCCAGAGTCACTTGCCCACAATCGCCTCCGCGGAATGTGCTCCAACCCGAAGTACCTCGTATCCGGCCCAACCAGTTCGGGTGCAACCTGGTTCCGAATATTCCGAGCGATGTCTCCAATCACCAGATTCGACTCCGGCATCTCCAGATACATCGACCTTATCAGGTCATCCATTAGGGATAAAACGTGATCATTGGCAGCAATCTTGTCATCGAGCGCCCCCAACACCTCCGCAATCGCCCGCTGCGTTCCGATATCAGGAACATGGAGCGGAACTGCCGAGAGTATGGCAGTGTTCAGATTCAACATCGTTGCACCGACCGCATGCCTTCGAATCCACGAACGCGTCGAATCTGTTCCAAGGGCATACGAGATGAACTCGGCGCTTATCAGACGTTCGTCACCGACCCGCACGCGTAGGCACCCCGTGCCACACAACCACCCTACGTTCTCGCCCCTAACCAGCGCTCGCCGCTCAACATCACCTCGGCGGGAGTAGACAATGTCCCCCTTCGCCAGCCGATACTTGACCAGCCTGGCGACATCCTCATCGGAGACCCGAGCTATCCCTTCTTCGTCTATTCGGTTGTCGCCAATGTTCTTTGGCATAACAGTTGGCGTTCCATCTACTACATAGTCGGCCGCATGAAGCTGGGAACCGAACGGTCCGGTCTGAATTCCACCGCCGGCTTCCTCGCAGATATCTCCTAGCGTCCTCCTCCGCCAATCAGCTATCAAGGGCTTCCAACCTTTCTCGCACAGCCTTATCCAGCCGAATCGACTCGTCCATCGCGAGTATGAGATCTTTTGTCAGCCTCTGAAGTTTTAGATCCACGGCCTCCTCGTCAACCTCATCCGCAACCGCACCAACAAAACGTCCCGGAGTCAAGGCGTAATCAGCAGATTTCACCTCGTCGAGTGTGACCGACCGGCAAAATCCCGGAACATCCTCGTAAGCCGAATTCCGCGCAGCGGAATCTGTGCCCCGCCACGTATGGAAGGTATCCGAAATACTCGCGATATCATCGTCCGTCAGCGCCCGCTCAGCCCGGTCGACCATGTACCCAAGCTCTCGGGCATCGATGAACAGAATTTCTCTCCGGCGGTCGACCGAGCCGCCCTTCCCAGCCGATTTGTCCTTGGCAAAGAACCACACGCACACCGGGATACCAGTCGACCGGAACAGCTGGGTCGGCATGGCAACCATACAGGAAACCAGATCCGCCTCCACGATCCGGGCGCGAATATCCCCTTCTCCGTTGGAGTTCGACGACATCGATCCATTGGCCATCACGACGCCGGCATTACCACCGGGCGCCAACTTCGACAGCACATGCTGAATCCACGCATAGTTGGCGTTGTTGGCCGGCGGCACACCGAACTCCCACCGAGGATCATCGGTGTTCCGCGTCCAATCCTTGATATTGAACGGCGGATTCGTCATGACGTAATCCATCTTTACCTCGGCGTGCTGATCGCGCGCGAAGGTGTCACCCCATCGGGCACCGAGCCCCTTGTTATCGATCCCATGAATCGCGAGGTTCATCTTCGCCAGCCGCCAGGTTTCCTCGATGGCTTCCTGGCCGTAGATGACAATGTTCTGGGCGTCACCGTCGTGTGCCTCGATGAACTTCTCCGACTGCACGAACATACCACCGGACCCACAGCAGGGGTCGTAAATTCGCCCTCGATGCGGTTCCAGCACCTCGACGATGGTCTTGACGATGCTGGGCGGGGTGAAGAACTCGCCGCCCCGTTTGCCTTCGGCGCGGGCGAACTTCTCAAGGAAGTACTCGTAGACCTCCCCCATAAGGTCCCGTGCCCGATGCTCCCCCTGTCGGCTGAACCGCGCACTGTTGAACAGGTCGATCAGTTCACCGAGGCGGCGCTGGTCGATATTGTCCTTGTTGTAGATGCGGGGCAGGGTGCCGGCCAGGGACGGGTTGGCCGCCATCACCGCGTCCATGGCCTCGTCGATGAGCTGGCCGATGGTCTTTCCGGGGGCGTCGCCGTGCGCTGCCAAGCCCTTCGCGTTCTCGGCGAGGAAGGTCCAGCGGGCCGACGAGGGCACCAGGAATACTCCGTAGCCCTGGTATTCCTCGGGATCGTCGATGAGTTCGGCGATCTGCTCGTCGTCCATCCCGTCGGCCGCGAGTTCGGCGCGGATCGCTTCGCGGCGCTCGTCGTAGGCGTCCGAGACGTACTTCAGGAACACCAGGCCGAGGATGACTTCCTTGTACTGATGCGCCGACAGTGAGCCGCGGAGCTTGTCGGCCGCCTTCCACAGCGTGTCCTTGAGCTCCTTCATCGTCGACGGCGCCGACGGTTCCTTGCGCTTCCTCGGGGGCACCCGGGGGCTCCTCTCCTCGTTCATCACAACACCAGGTCCGCGGAGGTATCCAGGCTCACCGTGCCGGCGCTGATCCCGTCGATCAGGGCGCTGCGCAGCTCGTACACGGCCTGCAGGCCGGTACGCAGCCGGTGCTCGTAGGCGACGGCTTCGGCGAGGGCGGATTCCAACCGCATCGACTCATCATTGTCCAACCGGGGGACATTCCACGATTTCCAGTCCCGGACGTGCTCGGGGAGCCGGTTGATCACGGCGGCCAGGGCGTGCGGGCCGATGCCCGCTCCGCTGCGCAGTCGCAGTACCCGGGAGGGGGCGGCGACGAGGCCGCCGCCGGTGGTGTCGACCCGGGCCAGGGGGCGCGGGCGTTCCAGGAAGATGACGTCGCCTGGTTCGGTGCGTACGGCCCGGCCGTAGCGGTGTTGTGCGTCGAACGGGTCCAGGAAGTGGCCGTCGGTGCTGCCGTCGGCGGCGAGGACGGCGACGGTGCCGGCGGGGTCGGCGTCGTCGAGGGCGATGCGGCAGCCCCGATGCATCCGCACCTGTTTGGTGTCGGCGAGCTCGCCGAGGGAACGTTGCGTGACGAACAGTTCACCGGGGCCGGGTTTCACTCGGACATCGAAGGTGGCGATCGGGTCGGCGGTGATCAACGTGGCCGAATGTACTCGCCCGGCGTCGTCGGCCGGGCTGGATATCCACAGTCGGGTAGCCGTGGCACCGCGTGGGACCACGGCCCGGCCGGCGCGGATATCGGCTGCTCTGGTCCGGCGGGCATAGCGGAAGGTCCGCGCCGCCTGGGCCTGCTGGTCGCCGAGGGCGGCGGCGATGTCGGTGGCGAGTCCCTCATGGTCGAGATCGGCCGGAACGACGGAGCCGAGGTCGGCGACTATCGGGAACTCGAACTCGGCGCCACCGACACAGATCCACACGCCGAGGGCCTGGCGGTGGGCTTCCCGCCACATTCCGCGCGGCAGCCGCAGCGCAACGGCCAGCCCGCAGATGCGCAACGTCTTCGAGCGGAAGTTCTCCGGCTCACCACGCAGGTCGTCGCACAGGGCTGCGGCGGGGCCGACCACCATGGCCAGCTCACCATGTTCGAGCTCCAGCAAGGCGGTGTCGAGGACGTCCAGCGCATCGGACACCTCCCGGCCGATCACCGACAGCACCCGCACCCGAGGGCCGGGTTCGGCCGGCTGCAGGTCGATGTCGCGAATCGTTGCCCGGCGGGCGAGTGCCCGGGCCGGTGCACCGTCTCCGATCACCTGGACACTGGTGTCCTCATCGGCCAGCGCCAGGATCAACGACGGTGACTCGCCGGCCGTGACCAGTGGGGCGCCCTCCGGATCCAACTCGCGGCGGCAGGTCTCGGTGACGGTGCGCAGCACGGAAAAGGCGTGCTCGGTGAGGTCTCGGTCCGCCACCTCCCGACCGGCCCGAGATGTCTCCAGACGAGTCAGGGCGTCGGCCGGGCCGTAAGCGCATTCGGACAGCTCATCGATGAATCGGCACAGGTCCTCGCGGATGGTCATGCCGGCGACCTCCCGGGCGAGCAGTTCGTCTTCCGGGTCGAACCCCTGTGCGTGCTCGAGAACCTCCTCGGGACTCAGCTCACCGAGCTCACCGCCGATCAGGCCGTGCAAACACAGGAGCGTGACCAGGCTCTCCAGCTCCGCTGCCTCGGGCACCGTGACCCCGGGGGCGTCGAGCCGATACTCGCGGTTGTTTCCGCGGCCGGTCCGTTCCAGCCAGTCGACGACTTCGTCCCGACGAAACCGCTCGATGCCGTCCACGTGGCCGACCGGGTCAGGAAACGGCATCTGCACTCCACGCACCTGGGTGCGACGCCGCCACATCGAGACCACGGCACGCTGCACCCGTGCCAGATCGGCAATGTCCTGCAAGGTCAGCGTCGGGTCGTGCATCGGGTGTTCCATCGGTCCGCCTCGTCTCCCTCCGTGCTACGTGGCAGATCCGACATTACGACTCGGCGGTGCGGGTTCATATGGAAATCACTGATAAGGCGCCTTATCAGTGATTCTGCTCGACGCCGTTCCGTTCCTGGGTGGATTCTCGATCCCGTACCGAACACTGAGCGAGGGAGGACACGATGCGTAGTCGACAACGGCGCGGCCGGCAGTGCCGAAACCGCCGGCCTGCAGCCCACCGCGAACTGACGATTCGCTCCGGCACCGACCTCGCAGCGTTTCCACCGCTGGTCCCGTTGTCGCTGTGCCGCAGCGGAAAGTTGCGGTACCGCTGCTTCCGCGACGCGGACACCGCGCTCGCCGGCATCGACCACACCGACCCGAAGCGCCGGGAGCGGCGGGTGTACCGGTGCCCGATCTGCGCAGGCTGGCACCTCACAAGCCAGGAGTTTCGCCCACGGAACTCCGAAAGCCCCAGCGTAAGCAGCAGATAGCGAACTTCCACCTCGCTGTCGATACAGCCCTTATCAGAACGACATCTCGACGCCGTGATCACGCGGGTGATCGAGTGGTTCGCCGTCGCTCTGCGACGGTGCACCGCGCGTGCGGCGAGAGCCATCTACGAAACCCACCGGCCCACAGCGGGTCGAACCCTAGGAGTACACATGCGTAAGTTCACCGTCGGCATCATGCTGGCCGCCGCCACCGTCCTCGGCGTCACCGCGTGCGAGACCGGCGATCTCGCGACCGACAACGTCGCCACTCAGGAGCACGAGGACGTACAGATGACGGCTCATCCGGCCGCATTCGTGCCGAGCATCATCCACGACGGCTCCCCTGCCACGGCGGTTCAGGTGGCGGTCACCAACATCAGCCCCGACAAGGCGCTGTCGGTGAATCCCCTGGACTTCTCGATCACCGACACCGAAGGCGTGAAGCACAGCATCGACATCGGTGCCGCCGAGGATCAGATCGAGCTCACCGAGCTGCAGCCCGGGGAAACCGTTCAGGGAACTGTCGCCGCGGAAGGCGCCTTCACACCGGCCAAGGTGACCTTCTCGAAGATGTTCGGCGGCGCACTGATCGTCGACGTCACCCCTGCGCAGTAGCTGACCAGCGTCCCGGACGGGCGGGACCTGACCGACCCTCCGTCACCTGGATCAGCCCGCTCTGTCGACGGATCCCATTCCAGCCCATTCATCTCCGGCAGCACGCCGGGCGACTTCACGGAGTACCCATGTTCACTCGCACTCGTTTCACCCGTTCTGCCCTCGCCCTCGGCGCTGCCGCAGCCCTCGCCGGCCTCGGCGCCGGCACCGCGCAGGCCGAGCAGCACCTGCGCCACTACTCCGGCTACGACGCGCAGTGGGCGTGCAATGCCGACAAGGCGACCGTCGGGCATGTGGACGGCGCAGTCGTGCTGTGCGACCGGCTCAACAACGGCCGGTACCGCCTGTCGGTGGTGCCCTACCCGGAAATCCCACTGCATCTTGCCACTCTCATGGTGACCGGCAGCTTCGACGGGCTCTCATGACGGAGCACACGCTGGTCGCCGTACTCGACCGCGCCGATGACGAGTGGGTGGTCTGGCACGTCG
Source organism: Nocardia sp. KT25-26 (assembly GCF_056627695.1). Taxonomy (NCBI): domain Bacteria; kingdom Bacillati; phylum Actinomycetota; class Actinomycetes; order Mycobacteriales; family Nocardiaceae; genus Nocardia; species Nocardia sp. KT25-26. Next base: position 4,179,961 of record NZ_CM152813.1, read on the forward strand.
ACACCGGAGCGGATCGTGGCACTTCCCGCCTCACCGGTGCCTGGGTGCTCGATACCGGACAGGCCCGCGAACTCGGACTGCTGGTGCACGGTTTGCTCGGCATCTACTGCCACAAGCGATTCGAGCTTCCCGACGGAATCCGGCTCGCCGCCGAGCTGGACCCGGTACGGACCCGTGACCGGGTCCGATCCGAGATCGCGGCGCTCGACCGGCGATTCGCTGAACGCCAGCGGACGGTGCGCCACCAGTTGGTGCCACCCCGGTGGCCGGAACCACCGCTACCCAGCCCGGAGCCGCTCGTGACGTGGGCGGCGAGCCCCGAGATCGGACCGGCGTTGACGGTCGCGACCGGGCTCGCCGACCTGGCCCGCGTGTGGTCCGACGTCGAAGACATCCGGCTCACCCGCCCCTACCTGCGCTCACTCGGCGGCCCCACCGCCAGGCCTCTACCTGTGGAGACTCACCCATGACCCAGCACCTGTCCTTCGCCGCATTCGACGTCGAAACCGCAAATCCGAAGCGCGGCAGCATCTGCTCGGTCGGCGTCGCCGTGGTCCGCGACGGCCGGCCCGCCGGAGCGTTCTCATGGCTCTGCCGGCCACCGGCCGGAATCGACCACTTCTCGCCCTGGAATATGCGGGTGCACGGGATCACGCCGGACCTGGTTGCCGGACAGCCGACGTTCGCGCGGCAACTGCCCGAGATCCTCGCCGCTATCGGCGACCTGCCGGTGGTCGCACACAATGCGGACTTCGACATGTCCGCGATGCGGCAGGCCTGCGACCACAGCGGGGTTGCAGTGCCGTACTGGCAGTACGGATGCACGATGCAGTGGGCACAGCAGCTGCTGTCGCTGCCGAAGTACAAGCTGCCGGATGTCGCGGACGCGCTGGGAGTTCGGGTGCGCGATCATCACCGCGCCGACCACGACGCGATCATGGCCGCGGAGATCACCATCGGGCTGGCTCACCGTGCCGGTGTCGCCACGCTCGCCGAGCTCACACAGGTGGCCGGGCCACTGCGAACTCTGGCACCGGTGTACCGATGAAGCCACCCGATACCACCGGCCGGCGAAATCTGCAGCAACTGAGACAGACTCTCGCCGACCTGGCCGATGGAGACATCGTGACCGCCACCCTCCGGTCGGTGTTGTTCGGGCCCTACTGCATCGCGGGGCAGGTGGTCGAATCCGCATCGACCGGTACTCATCTGCTGGGCGGGCAACCGCTCGACACCGGCGGGCGAGCGCGACGACCGGCACCGGAACTGTTCGAACTACACACAGATGCTCACCGACCAGCACCTACCGATGTCGTCGGGGTCGCCGACCTGACCCACGGGGATCTCGTGACAGCAGTCTTCGAACAACAGCCCTACCAGCAATTCACCATAACCGGATTCGCGGTGCGAGCGATCCCAGGTGGCGGGCGGTTCGTAGTAGGCGGCTGGTTCCTCACCCGCCCGGGATCGGCGATGCCTGCGCCGCGTCTCACCGCACTGCGCGTGACCCCATCGGGTGCGGCCGCAGCGCTCACGATTCCGCCGCCTATCGAGCGGTGGCCCGAGCCAGACGATCGAACCATATCCACCACCGAGGAGGACCTCCGATGACGAACCCCCAAGACGAGCCGAACCAGCCCCCTGTGCCCCCGCTGAGCGGGCAGTTCCCGGTGCCGTTTCCGCCTCCCGGCTCGGTACCGGGACCGGTGCCCGGACCGTTGACCGAGGCATCTCCTGAACAACGTCGGCAGGCACTTGCCATGGCGGTCGGCTCAGAGGTCGCCCGCGGCGGACGGGTGGAATCGCAGACCGATGTCAATGCGGTCATCGTCTTCGGCTCGAAACCGAACCACATGCTGCACCTGCTGTTGAGTGTGTTCACCTGTGGGCTCTGGCTGTGCGTATGGCCGATCGTGGCCGTGCTGCAGAAGGAATCGCGGGTGATGATCACCGTCGACCCGTTCGGCCAGGTGTTGCGCCAGCAGACGAGCTGAAACAACCGCACGGCAATCGCCCGTAGCGGCCATGAATCGCCTGATCGAGCTCGTCATGCGGGCGATTTCCGCCGACGAAGCGTCCCGTCCACGACCGACTATGGTAAGGGTTTCGCCATGACCAGCACCTCGGTGGGCGGCGCCACCAGCGCCGTCGCCGCCTCCGCCCACGCTGCCTGCGCACGCTTCCGCGGCACCGATCCGCTGATCGTCGGCCGTACCCGACGCAAGCTGGCGGCCGAGGTGGGCTTCGCCGACGATTCCGGGCGTATCCCCCAGGCCAGGTGGATGAAGGCGATGACCTTCGAACGTCTGGTGCGCGATGAGAAGTTCGTGAGCGAGATCGCCACGACGACAGTGGGACGGTTGGGGTTGGCCCGGCCGACCGAGGTGGTGACGGCGAATGCGCAGGTGCAGCTGGACCGGACGGTGGAGCTGCTCGGTACGGCGCACGACCGGGCGCTGCAGCGGGGCGCGGCGACGCTGATCCACGGTTTGGCGATTCCGTTCCCCGGTTTCGAGAACGATCAGGCCACCGAGGTGAAGCCGGATTTCGCGGTGGTGGCTCCGGCTGTCGGTGGGGACGAGAGCTGGCTGATCATGGGGGATGTCAAGGACTACGAGCGGGTGCGGTCCCGGATCCAGGACGGCCGGCTGCTGAAGGGTTTTCTGCAGGTGGCACTTGGGGCGGAGGCGGCGCAGGCGTGGTCGCGGCTGCCGGCGGGGATGGCGGTGCACGAGTGCGGCGTGCTGGCGGTGCCACGCAACGCGTTTCTGCAGCCGGCTGCGCTGGTGGAACAGCTGGATGATCATCGGGCCGAGGTGCGGATGCGGGTGGCGGAACGGCGTGCGGAGGCCGAGAGGCATCCCTACGACGAGTCGGCGGGTTTGGTGCGGTACGTGTCGCATCTGCGGTCGGAGTTCGACCCGGGCAGCTGTACCACGTGCACGCTGTTCTCCTACTGCCGCAACGAACTGCGGTCGTCGAACGAGCCCGGCGATCTGCTGGTGACGCTCGGCATCAGCCCCGATATCCGCCCGCACCTCGTCGGGATCGTCGATGGCAGCGGTACCGGTGCCGGGACGGTTGCGCCGGCGTCAGTGGTGGCGAATGTGACGGCTACTCGGGACGGGGTGGCCCAGCCGACGGGCCAGCGGCGGATCGACCCGGCGGGGCTGCCCGGCACGATCAATGTGGTGGTGGCCAAGTCCGATACAGCCGCGCTCGGGATCCACGGCATCGCGTTGCAACGGGTCACGATGCAGGGAAGGGAGCCGTGGCAGCTCACTGTCTTCCGGGACCGTCAGTCGTCGCCACAGACTCGCCGGGAGGTGATGCGGCTGCTCGGGGTGCAGCTCCGGGCGGCCATGGACGAGCAGATCGCGGTGGACCCGACGGCGCCGGACCCGGTGCATCTGGTGGTTCCGGACCCGACGACGGCCGATGTACTCGCCTCGATCGCCGACAATCTGGCCGGCATCGAACTGAGCCGGCTGCGGTGGGAGCACGATCGCACGCAGGGCCGCACCCCGCTGACCTTCGACGGCGAACCGGCGGAGATCCCGGAGGCACTTCCGGCCACCACCCGCACCGCGGTGTCGTTCCTGCTCGAGGAGGACCGGGCGCGAGCACTCGAGCTGCGCGCACCGGTGGTCGATATTCGGGAAGCGTTGGCACGCCATTTCGTCGCCGGTGGCCCAGCCGTGGCGGCCGGCCGTTTGGACTATTTGCTGGGGTGGGCGGAATCGGGTGGCGCACACCGGCTGAACCCCGACGAGTTCGAAGACCGGATCGAGGCATGCGTGCACACCCCCGGCGCCCGGTTGACAAGCCGGCAGTCGGATGCCATCTATGCCGCCCTTGTCGGAACAGACGGGCAGCCCGCCGACCCGGCAGCCTACGAGGCGCTGGTCACCGAGGAACTGCGCTACAAATGCTCGGTACTCGAACGCGCCCTGGACGTGCTCGACTCCGTGCCGGATTCGATACTGCGTCCCGTGCACCGGGTGATCGAAGGTGATGCGCAGCAGGTGTGGCGTCGGCGACTCACCCTGCACGCCTCGGACCTCGTCCGATTCGGCCGCACCTACCGGCATTGGCGCAATTCCTTGGTTCCGGTGATCGAGAGCGATGGAAAGTGCCGGGACCAACTACTGGTGCTGGGGAATCCCCAGGTTGCCGCCGATCGTGCCGCGGCCGCCGGCGAACGTGCTGTTGCCGAGGCGACCGTGGTGCAGGTCGACCCGATCGTGCTGAATGTCCGGTCTCGGCGGATCGGCGAGGACACGCGGATCGTACTGCTGCATATCAACGACGATCCCTGTGTCGAACACCCGGATATCGAGCTCGCCGTGCAGAAGGGCAGCTTCAAGTTCACCGGGCTGGCGATCGGACCATTGGCAGGCTCCGACGACTCCGACCGCACATTCAGGTGGACGCCGGCATGTGAGCCAACACTTTCGGTCGGCGATCGGCTGGTGATCTCAGACTTCGAGTGGTTCTCCAGCAACAAGGGGAACAAGGCCCTCAATGTGGTGCGGCCGAAGGCCGACCAGATCTCGGCCCCCAAGCCCGACTGCGAACCCGGCTCCTACACCGACGACCCCGAGACACACCAGTACTGTTGTCGGCCACACGAAGACTCGGAGGCCGACTGGGCGGATCGCCTCGCCGAACGTCGTGCCAACGGCGAACTCAATCCGCAGGTGTGGCCCCCGGTCGTGGATGCGGACGCATTCGAGGTGACGCCGTCCGGTGCACCCACAGCAGCGTCCGCCGCACAGCCGGCGACGACCGTGCCCGACACCGTGACGATGGACGATCTCGAATGACACTCGAATTCACCCCGCCGCGCCGACAACTCACCGATCGGGTGCACCATGCCCGTGCCGCGGCAGGCAACGCGGCGGTCGCGGACGAGGCGATCGGGGTGCTGCGCGACGCCCTGACCGGACACGCGGAAATCGATCGGATCCTGCTCAAAGCGGCGGCCGGTGCGGGCAAGTCGTTCATCTTGCGGCAACTGGTCACCGAGGCCGTCACGGGCCCAGGCTGCGCGCGCGTCGCGGTCGTCGCTTTCACCAACAAACAGATCCACCCGCTGGCCAAATCGCTCGGCAGCAAGCTCGGCAAAGATCGAGTGTGCCTGTTCGTCTCCAAGGAGCGGGTGAACGATGTACCCAGCGATGCCGCCGAACACACGACCGTCGCCACCACCACATCCGACATTCCGCCCGAATGCGCGGTTGTCGTGTCCACGTCACACAAGCTCGGGGCGATCGGCGAGGCCAACCGGATGCGTACTCATTTCGGTCCTGCCGCGCACGAAGATTTCGTCTTCGATGTGCTGTTCGTCGACGAGGCATGGCAGCTGCCGCATCACCTGTTCGCGAAGGTCGCGAACGTCGCACCGATCACGGTCGGCGTCGGCGATGTCGGGCAGCTGCCGCCGCTGGAGGTCGGCACGAATCCGTGGCGCGGCGACCCCGGATACAACCCGTACCGGGCCTGGCCCACCGCCTACGACGGCGACGAACGCACCTGGTCGAAGGAGCTTCCTGCCGTGTGGCGGCCGACCGCCGAGCACCTGGATCTGTGGCGGGCGTTCTATCCCGAATGGGGTGAACTCCACTGTGTCGCTGCCCCTGGCGACCGGCGCCTGGTCGTCGGCAACGAACTGCCTACGCAGATCGCGCAGATCTGGGAACAGGTCGGAACCGGGGTGCCGACCCTGCTCGAGATCGCCGGCCTGCCGGAGCCCGAAGCCGCCGACGTCGACCTACCACTGATGCAAGCGATCGAATCGCTGCTCGACGGTCTCTTCTCGGCCGGTTTCGCACTCGAACACGCTGACTACGACAGCACCGGGACACCCACCGGGGCCGTGCACACACGCCGACCGGGCCACAGCCAGGGCGATCCACTACTCACGATCCTGGCGACCCGCAACCAAGCCGTCGACGACGCAACCGACCTCGTGGCGCGACTACGCACCGAATACGCACTCGACGACACCGATCTCGTGGCATCGACGGTGGATTCCTGGCAGGGACAGACGAACGGGATCACCGTTGCCGTGCACCCACTCAACTCGGCCGTCGCCCTCGACGAGTTCAACTCCGCCTTCGGTCGACTGGCAGTCACCTGTACCCGCGCCACCCACGGCCTGCTGATGGTGACCCGGCCCGGGCTCGACCAGCTCCTCGGTGAGTCCCCGGCCCGACCCGGAACCCCGTTCGGCGAACCCGGAAACCGGCAGCTGCCCCGGCAGACCCATCAACGCATCGTCGGAACCTTCGCTCGCGCGACGTTGAATCTGCGGCAATAGGCTGGGCGTACCACATCCTTCCAACGGAACGAAGGTGGGCGCCAAACCTGTGCGGGGCATCGTGACACCCATCAACGGGAACGTACACACCCACGATCTGGATCTGTGCCGCGAACATTCCCTCCTGTCCGTTACCTGCACCCGGGCTCGGGAGCTGCAGGTCAGCTGGCACGGACCGCAGAGTCCATTTCTCACCGCAGGATCTCGGACAACTAGCAGGTTCCCCGACTTCAGGCACCGTGAACTCTGCCGAATAATACTCTGCGCCTCACGTTCCCAGTGTCTGGGATGCGGCAGCTGCCGACCACCGGCACTCCGAGGCCGATCGGACGTACACGTGAAACTTTGCAGTTCTTTCGCCCCACGGCGGTCGGTGATGGTCGACCAGACTATCTCTGCCGGGTTCACCGGGCGGCTCGGGCGTTCGCCACCAGCCATGCATCCAATTCGGCACGGCTCGGCGGACTGTCCATTCCACGTTCGAGCGCCCGCGAGAGATCCTTGTCATCATCCGGTTCCGGGAAATCGATCTCATCGATGGACACACCCAGCGCCGTCGCAAGATACTCTGGCGAGATCTCACCGTCTTCCACACGTTGTTCGAGAGCATCGATCAATGTCGACGGAACGGCTCGTGCCGATGCACCCTGCTGCCGAACAATCATTTCCTTACGGGAAACCGACGAATCGATTTCGCGAGATGCACGCTCGCGCAGTGCCACCGGAGTCGTTTCCTGCAACACTGAAGCCACCTCGGCGGAGGGAGTTATTTTCAGTCTGTCCAGGCGGTTCCGCAGGGCTACAGTGGAAACTCCGGTATCCCATAAGAATTGGGCGACACTGCAGGCATCCATGGCCAACCAATCCTGGTCGCGGACATGCGATTCCGGCAACAACAGTTCCGCCGCGAAATCGTCGGCCGGCAACTCCTCCGATTCTCCGGGGTGCCGACCTCCACTGTGGTGCCCCAACGCCAGGTGAGCAAGTTCATGCGCCAGGGACCAGTTGCTCCGGAACCAGTTCGGTGTGGTTGCGAGCATGATCACCGAACGGTCACCGATCTTCAGCGAATAGTCGGTCGACAACTTCGGTAGGCGAATGATGTCGATACCCAGCTCCGTCTCGACAGCCGCACTGAACCTCGGAACGAACCCTTCCCCCAGCACCCTGCGCAGCTCCCCCGGACTGTCCGACAGGTCGGCACTGGGTGGCGGCCCATCCGGAAACGCCGCGTGATAGGCACCGGTCACCTGCGCGAGGTATTTCTCGTCGCGATCCCGCCCCGGGTTGGCATGCACGCCACGCCCCCCATCCCACACGTGCCGGGCAGCCACCGTGACCCGCCGTGGATCGGGTTCACCGGTGATGAGCCAGTGCAGGTCGGCACCGATCTCATCCGAAATACGCGCAAGCTCGTGGGACGAGAAGCCTCGCTGGCCGTTCAACGCCCGAGACAGCGCATCGGGCTTCATCCCAGCCTGCTCAGCGAGACCACGCTGAGTCATGCCGTCCGGCATCCGCGACCGGATCCGCTGACCGACTGCCGCCAACTGCTCATCCATGTGAATCAGCTTACCTGCAGAGTTGGGAAATTCCCAACGATCGGGAGGGGTGGTCGTCGGCGTTCACCTGCCAAGGTCGTGAACACTCACCGGACACGGGTGCCGCGGCGATGCCAGCCGGGACAGCGTTGGAACGGGGACCGCACCAAGGCCACCCAGGCGAGCCGCCCGCCTATGTTCACACCTGGGCTCCACTCCGGCACAGCACCGGCTCGCATAAGCGCCGAGATGCCGGGGAACAGCACCACCGAGGGAGCTGCGGTAGGCTCCTCGGCAGTCGGGCGGGGGATCCCGCTGTTCGATGGAAGCGGGGAGAGACTTCACATGCTGCGAAGGTCCGGATTGGTGGCAGGCGTCCTCGCCGTAGGAGCGTTGATACTCGGCGGGTGCGGAGACGACACCCGGGACGCGGATCCGGCGGCCGGTCAGGCAACGACGACCGACGTGCCACTGCCTACCGGGTTCGACGGGTGCGATCTGCCACAGCAGGTGATCGATGCCGAGAACCTGAAGATGGGGCGGGTGGACGACAATTGGAACACTCCCGGCGTCCCCCGCAAGTGGAAAGGGTGTTCCTGGATTCAATCGTCCGGGTTCAGTACCACCATCACGGTGACTACGGTCACGCTACCGATGATTCGGGAGTCCGATCGGTGGGTCTTGGGGGAAGAACTGACGATGGACGGCCGGCCCGCACTCACCTACTGGATGCCCTCCCAGGGCGATGGCGCTGAGGGATGCGCACTCAATGTCGAGATGGTGGGGGGCTCCATGGAGGTGTCGGTCACCAATACTCCATCCAGCCGAGTGTCGGCGGGCCGGCACTCCTGCGATATCGCAAAGAACCTGGGAGAGATGCTGGCGCCGACGATTGCTGACGGCCGCTGACTCGACATCGGAAAGACTGACCTCGGAGAAAACAGAGTAGCTACAATGGCAGACGATACACCTCTGGCCGGGCTCATCGCCGAAGCCGCGAACGGCCAATTATCGGTCGGGTTCAGTAGCGACGTCATGGTCAACGCGGCGGAGTTCGCCTACATCGAGCGGGATTGTCAGGCATTCATCGACGAGATTCAGAAGATGCAAGAGGTCGCACAACAGATCTCCCGCCGTGAGAACTGGGGACTGGGCGAACTCGTGGAAGGCTTGACCTCCGCGGAAGTGCTCGTCGGCCGATTCCGAAGCAAGGCGATGAACACTGGCTCACGATTCGATTCGGACAACAACGTTTTCGACATCCTGGAGCAGCACAAAGCCATCCTCGAAGACCTCAAAACCCTCCACCACACGATCGCCCAACGATACCGCGAACAGGACGAAGCCTTCGCCGCCGAGTACGACCGCCTGATGGCAGACATGCCGGAGAGCCGGATATCCACCGGCAGCGGCCCGATCCAGTCCGGAATCACCACTGTCGGTTTGGGGCAGCCGTGAACACGGAGCCGAAGCGCTAAAGCACGGGCACCATCACCATCTCGAGCGTGCTGTATCGAACTGCCCCGATATGGTGAATTGTAGTCGATTATCAAGCCGTTCCTGCCGGGCGAATCCAGCAGGAGAACAAGACCCCGCCCGCCACGGTGGACCGCTCCGAAACCGGCTCCGAACTCCACGTGATGCATACTGGCGGATTCGTCAGATCGTCAATCGCCGCTGAACCACAGGTACCCATGACGATCGATCGCATCCTGCGCCGCATCCTTCAGAACTTCCACAACCTCGACTTCCTGGTCGTTCCGCATTGTCATGCACGATAGTTCGTCCAGAAACAGGTGGAGCTGGAAAGAATTGAACATGGTATCTGCATAGGCGTGAATCTCACCCAGCATTGTCCCGGCAGGCGCTTCCAGGACCATCTCCGAGAGGACTGTCGCGACCTCGTGGACTATTTTCACCCGCTCATGCATCTGATTCTGAACAATTATCGACACCCCCATTTGTACCCCCTAGGGAAGCGGGAACATATCCACCTTCTGCACAATCGACTCGATATACCCTCGCTGCGAGTCACAGCTGGCACCCGAGGTGTCTCCTACTGAAACGTCGGTGCGCCTGGGGTCGATTCCGATGGTGACGTAGGCATCGCGGAAGTAGCTGACAGCGGTGCATCGGCCACTCCGTTCCTCCGTGACAAGAATATCGCGTCCTGCAACACTCGAGAGCTTGCGCACTTCGCGTAGTCCACCCTGCTCGTCGATCCGACTCTCGGGCACTCCGACCAACCCGATGGTCACCGACCAGAGGACTCCATCACCCCATTTGCACCGATGTGAATCCGCATCGTATTCTTTTACGGGAGAAACCGAGTCACCTTCCTCGGAGCGAACAGCTGCCGCCTGCTCTACCTCATCGACAGTTGACAGTGCACAGACATCGACTTCTCTCCAACTCTTATCGGCACTTTCATCCGAGGTGCAACTGCTTACAAAGGCAGCACTTGCCGCAAGAGTTGCTGCCACACAGAACGGGATCGTCCTGCTTCCCACCGCTCATCTCCTTCAGGTCCCGTGTATGTGCTGGACGAGGCATCGACGACCGCTGGCCCGAATCCGCTCGAACGTGTCTCGACCTCGGTAGACCCCCACGGGGTCGGACCTATGTTCCAGTCGACCTCGAGGACGAAAGCCAACCTACCGAGTGGGCGGCGACCGCCCCGATCTTGCCCACCTGGAGGCGGATTCATGCCGCTTGCCGGGCCGAATAGATTCTTTCGCCAACCGGTTCGGTGCCGAACCGCTCTGTCACCCCGGCATCGCATCCTTGACCGGCTTGTCCTGCACATAGTCCGACAGACACATCAGTTCGACCATGCTGACCCGGTCGTCGTTCATCTCCGGATCGTCGCCGTAGATCGCCACGATCACCTGCAGCTGACTTTCCTCGTCGAGGTCACTGAACTCACCGCAGGTCACGGCCAGCGGGTCGTCGAGGGTGGTGGGTGTCGGCCGGGTTGTGGCGGCCGGAGCCGTAGTGGCCGACACCGACGCGGTGGTCGATGCCGGTTCCTGAGCCGAATCTGCTTCCTCTGCCGAACAACCGCCCATCACGGCGGCTGTCAGGCCGAGGAAGCACAGTCGAGCGATGCGTATCAAGGGAACCCCCCATTTGTCTGCACAGTCTGTGTCCGTTCGCAGCATATATCGGTGTGCAGGACGGTGGCCCGGTGAGACCTTCGCCTCACCGATCCAACTCGTCCAGCATCCGCCGAACCCGGTCGGCCAGCGGCACACCGATCTCGCTGTAATGCCGGTGCGCAACCAGCAGTTCGTTGCGGGCGGTGGTGTTACGCCCGCGGGCGGCCCAGATCCGGGCGGTGGCGCGGTGGGCGTCGGCGATGCCGTAGGGGTGGGCTACTTTCTCGGCGATTTCGCGGGATCTGCGGTACCAGTCGAGGGCGTGGTCGTCGCGGCCGCGGATGCGTTCGAGGTGACCGAGGACGCGGTAGGTGTTGATCCGGCCGAGGGAGACGTTGCTGCGGTCGAAGATGATGCGGGCGTTCCAGTAGCAGCCTTCGGCTTTGTCGTAGCGGCGGTCGGCTTGTTCGACCTTGCCGAGGCCCCACAGGGACCAGGCTTCGCCGTAGCGGTCGTAGAAGCGCTGGGCCAGGTGCAGGGCGTCCTGGTAGTAGCCGCGGGCTGCGGCGGTGTCGCCGACGAGCCGGGCGACGTGGCCGAGGCCGCGCAGGGCGTCGCCTTCGTTGATCGGGTCGTTGGCGAGGCGGGCGGATCGGAGGGCGGCGGCGTAGCTGAGCTGGGCGGTGCGGAGGCTGCCCATGCGGCGGACGACTTCACCTCGGCCCCAATGGGCGTTGGATTGCCGGCGCCGGTCGCCGAGGTCGCGGGCGATGCGCAGGGTGGTTTCGAATTCCGCTACGGCTTCGGGGTATCGGCATTGCAGCCGGCGGACGTGGCCGAGACCTTTGCGGGCGTCGCATTCGCTGTCGCGGAAGCCGTGGTCGGTGGCCAGGCGCAGGGCTTCGGAGTAGTAGGACTCGGAGTCCTGGTGCTCGCCGAGCAGCCAGGCGTTCTGGCCGAGGTCGCAGAGCGCTTCGGCGATGCCGCGCGGGTTGTCGTCGGCTTCGGCGAGGTCGCGGGCTTCGGTGAACGTGGTCCGGGCGGTTTCGAAATGTCCGGTGATCTGGTCGATTCGGCCGATGGCGAGCACGGCGGCGACGCGGCGCCGACCGTCGGTGAGGGCTGCCGCCTGGTCTCGGACGAGTTCGTGTAATCGGCGGGCATCCGACCAGGTGCCGCGGCGTCCCGATGCGGCGGCCAGGATTTCGGCGAGTTCGGCAGCGGCGGTCGAGGGCGGGGACGCTTCCAGGCAGGCCACCAGGTTGGTGTGCTCGTTGTCGAGCCACGCCGTCGCGGCGCTGATGGTGCCGGCGGTGGCGGCGCTGTGCGGCCGTTCGACGGGTTCGCTGGGTTCGGCACCGTCGAGGGTGTCGAGGCCGAGCAGCCGGACGGTTGCAAGGTAGTGGTCGATGAGGCGCTGCAGGCGTTCGGGGAAATCGGCGGCGGAATCGGTGAGTTCGGCGTGCCGGCGGGCGCACAGCCGGGTGACCTCGTGGGTCAGGTATCGGTTCGGGTCACGTTCCGAACGTTCCAGGATTCCGGCTTCGAACAACTGCAGCAGCGCGTTCTCTGCGGTGCTGCGGGAGATTTCCAGCAGGATCGACAGGACGTCGGCGGTGATCTCCGGGCCCGGGAATCGGCCGACGGTGTGCAGGACCCGGTGTTCGAGTTCGTCTTCGATCCCCTGGTAGCTGAGTTCGAATGCGGCGAACAGGGATTTACCCTCGGCGGCGAACTGGCCGAGAATCGAGGCCGCGGCGGTCTCGGCGCCACCGGCGGCGACATCACGGCGGAATTCGGCGATGCGGCGCTCGATTTCCTCCGCCACCCTCGGAAGCCGACCGGCACCGAGGTAGGAGAGCTGACCGGCAATGAGTTTGATGGCGAGGGGCAGGTAGCCGACAGCGGCGACGATACCGGCCGCCGATTCGCGGTCGTATTCTTCACGCAGACAGGCCAGTCCGGTGAGCATGTCCTCGGCCTCGGCGGGTTCGAGGGGTTTCAGGGAGATCGGCTCGGCGTGCCCCAGGGCGGGCAGCGGTTTGCGGCTGGTGACGATCACCATCGACCTGGAGCGCCGCGGCAGCAGTAACCGGACCTGGTCGCTGTCGCGGACATTGTCGAGGACGATCAGTTTGCGTTTCTCGCTGAGCAGCAGTTGCCAGCGGTGGGCCCGGTCGTGCAGTGTGCCGGGGATCGGGTGGCCGGCGGGGTCGGCTTCGAGGAGTTCCTCCAGCAGGTCGGCGGGGTCGCGCGGGTCCCGCCAGTTGGAGTAGCCGTGCAGGTCGAGCCAGACGACACCGTCCGGGAACAGGCGGCCGTACTTGGTGACGACATGCCGGGCGAGGGCACTCTTGCCGATCCCGGGCGGCCCGTGCACGACCTGGACGGACCTCTTGGACGATGCGCTGAGTTCACCGATCCGGGTCCGGATCGCATCGAGCAGGGCTTCGCGACCGACGAATTCGTCGACCTCGACCGGGATTCCACGGCCGATCGGCGCCCGGGTGACGGCGGGCCGGTGCAGGCTGTGCACGGCTTCCGCGTATTCGAGGCGTTCGACGGGTTTCATGGCAGCCAGATCCTTGGCGTCGATCAGGCGGTACCAGAGGGTGCCGTAGATGGCGGCCAGATTGCGCAGAGTTTCGACCGAAGGCTTGCGGGCGCTCGCCGGGCCCGGCCAGCGCTCATAGGCCGAGATCAACCGGCCGGTCATCAGGAAATCGGCGCCCGGGTCGCGGAGGTTGTACCGGTCGGCAGCCTTGTCCTGGCTCAGTTCGTTGGCGAGCCGCCAGGCTGCGCGTGGCCGGCAGCCGTTCTGGCGCAGTTCGCCGGCCATGGCTTCGACCAAGGCCTCCCCGGTCAGGCCCGCTTCCCGAAGCAGTGCCAACAGTTCGCGCCGAGCGTCGGCGCTGAGATCGCATTCCGCCACCGTGATCACCCCCGTACTGCTGGATTCCAGAGTAGCGAGCGCCGGCACCGGCGGGCGGGGATCGACGAGAAACGGTCCGGAAGCTTGTGGTGGAATTTTCCGAAGCTCGGGCATCTGCCGAGGTAGCTGCCGGTTTCACGTGGGGAGAACCCGACGAATCAATCCGTCTGAACACAGGGATGTTTCGCCGACGATGGCGGTTCATGCTGGTGGTGTCGGCAAGATCCACGCCGACCGGCACGAGAGGTGACAACGATGTTCATTCTACCGATCAACCAGCGATCGTTCGGTCACGGCGCCCTCGGAATCCTGTTCATGGTGGTTCTGGCCATCATGGTCATCGTCGGATTCGAGGTCCTGGACGTCGGTTCGTACGACACAGATCTGTTCGCGCCGGAGCGAGCGTACCCGACCGCCCCGGCACCCGATCCGCACCCGGCCGGGTGCGTGATGTTCTGCCCGGCCGCACCCACACCGGCCGAGACCGAGGCTCTGGTCTGACCCGCAGACTTCACCGGGATGTGCTGCGCAGCCCAGGGTTTCCCTCGCATCGCATCCCGGACCTGCCGGTCCGGTCCGCACCCAGTGGTCACTGCCGATGTTCACTCGGACACACCCCGACCGACGACGGGTTTCCCTCGCTTCGGGTCGCGCCGCGGTACGCAGTGCCGTCGGCTCCTGGACTGCGCTACTCGCACACTATCGGAGCAGAATGCGCAGATTCGCACACCGACGGCACGATAGTGTGCGAATAGCGCAACCCGGGGCCGGTCCCCTACGCTTTTGAACGCCCTGACTTGGACTTCCCCGCCCGCATCATCACCTTCGCCGAGAGATCCGGCCACGGTGGCCGGCGCAGCAGGGTCAGCGTGGCGAGGGTCGCGGCGACCAGGCCGATGGTCTGGCCCATCAGGGCGACGCGGGTGCTGTCGACGGCGGGGGTCCAGCTGGCCTGGCCGTCCTTGATGACGAAAACACCCACCGAGCGGAAACTGTTACCGGTGCGGCCGACGCTGGTGACACAGATGACTGCGGAGCCGTCGGGCATCACCTCCGGCTCGCTGTAGACGAGTGCCGGGTCCGCTACCTGCACGAGCTGTGTCAATCGTTCCGAAACAGTCATGGGATCCCCGTTCCTCTTCGGCTGGAACATCACATTACGGGCAGGGAGCGCGCGCGGGAAGTACTCGGCGATCAGGTTTCGCCTGCCGATTCCGACCGACCCAGCGGTAATGAGCTGCGGTTTCCTGGCGATCGGTATTGCATACCGGCCGCCGAGTCGGCTCGCACGCCGTCATGGCACAGGGCGCAATCCTGTCCCGATGCCCGGCCCGGTCGTTTTCGCTGTCCCGGGCGCAACGCGCCACAATGTGATCGCGCCGATTTCGAGAACACGGAGGTCCGCCGATGCCGACGCAGTTGTCGACCGAATGGTCTCGGGCGATGGGCCTGCGGCTGCCCGTCGTGAACGCGCCGATGGGCGGTGCCGCCGGTGGCCGGCTCGCGGCGGCGGTGACCGCGGCGGGCGGACTCGGCATGATCGGGATGGGGAGTGCGGGCTCGGCCGAGGCCCTGCAGCGAGAGCTGGAACATGTGCGCAGGATCCCCGGTCGCTTCGGGATCGGCCTGGTCGACTGGGTGGTCCGGCGCCGGCCGGACCTGTTCGAGCTCGCCCTCGAAGCCCGGCCGCTGCTGCTGTCGGTGAGTTTCGGGGATGATCCGCGTTGGGTGTCGCGGGCGCACGACGCGGGCATCCTCACCACCACTCAGGTGTACGACGCGGACGGGGCCCGGCGCGCCCAGGACACGGGAATCGACGTGCTCGTCGCGCGCGGCCGGGAAGGTGGTGGCCACGGCGCCGACCGGATGTCGACGCTGCCGCTGCTCGACGCCGTGCTGGACTGTGCGACGGTGCCGGTGCTGGCGGCGGGCGGGATCGGTTCGCCGCGCACCATGGCGGCGGTGCTGGCGGCAGGCGCCTCAGGCGCCTGGTTGGGCACCTGCCTGGCCGCGGCAACCGAATCGCTGCTCAGCGAGGAAGCCCGGCAGGCAATGCTGGGCGCGGACGGGACGGACACCATCGTCACGACGGCGTTCGACGAGGCCATGAGCTTGCCTTGGCCCGCGCAGTACCCGGCTCGGGTGCTGTCCGAGGAGCCCGGGCAGTCGCCGGCGATCCCAGGGGCCGAGGGCCCTGTTCCGTCCCCGGTAGACGCCGGGCAGGGGGTCGGCCTGGTCACCCGGGTCGAATCGGCCGCCGAGATTCTTGCCCGCCTGTGCGATGGAGTCCGGTCCGAATAGCCGCCCATGCGTTCCGGCACGTCCCAAACCCGACCGCTACTCTGCGGTACCCCTACAGATGCGCCGTCGATGCCGAATTCCGGGACTTCTCACCGATACTGGGACCCGCAATATCCGAAGATTGGAGCAAGAACGTGCGTATCCCAGGCCTTCTCGGGGCAGCAGCCGGTGCTGTCGCCGCGGCGGCATTCCTCCTCCCTGCTCAGGCCGGTGCCGACCCGGTGAACGACATGCTGTGCCAGAGCGGGTCCAGCCAGTTCTGCGCCCCGGCGCCCGCACCTGCACCGGCACCTGCCCCGGCGCCCGAGCCCGCCCCGGCACCGGCGCCCGCACCTGAGCCGGAACCGGCCCCGCAGGCGGGGTGCCACCCGTCCTACGACCCGTGCCTGCCGATCGTCAGCGATGTGGACTGCGAAGGCGGCAGCGGAAACGGACCGGTCTACACCGGTCCCGTGCGGGTGATCGGCCCGGACGAGTACGGCTTGGACAACGACGGCGACGGATACGGCTGCGAGAACAGCTGAGCCGTCGACAGCACGCGGGCCCCGCCGGACAGCCCCCGACGGGGCCCGCGTCGTCGAAATCTCAGACAGCAGGCTGCCCGGATTCGATCGGCAGCCCGGCCGCCGCCCAGTCGGCAATCCCTTCGCGGTACTTCCGCACGTTGACGTAGCCCAGTGCGGTCAGTGCGGTGGCGACCTGTTCACTGTTCCCGCAGGCGGCGTTGGCACAGTAGGTGACGATCGCGGCTGCCTTGTCCGGCAGCAGTTCCGCCGCGCGAACCGGAACGTCCTCGGCGACCAGGTTCATTGCGCCGGGCAGATGCTGCTTCGCGAAGTACTCCGGCCCCAGCGTATCCAGTACGGTCACCTCCCCTGCATCCAGTGCGGCGGACAGTTCCTGGCGAGTGATGAGCTCGGTCATTGCTTTCCCTTCCTCGGGCACACTTTTATGTGCGTGCGCACGCTATTATATGTGTGCACGCGCACACAACCAGTAGGATCGGCAGATGTGACCGAGGAGAACCATCGGCGGCGGGCCGCGAGCAGCGCCTGGGCGGCCCTCATCCGCACGCACGCCACCCTGGTACCGCAACTGGACAACGACCTGCGCCGCACCACCGGACTCCCCCTGGCCTGGTACGACGTGCTGCTCGAACTCGACGGCGTCGACCCACTGCGCATGTCCGACCTCGGCGACCGCGTCGTCCTCAGCCGCACCCGGGTGAGCCGGCTGGTCACCGATATGGCGGCGGCCGGCCTGGTCACCCGGCAGGCCAACCCGGACGACGGCCGGTCGGCTTTCGTCGCCATCACCGACGAGGGGCGGCGGCAGCTTCGAGAAGCCGTGCCCAGCTATCTCGCCGGGATCGGCCACCGATTCGCGGATCGGCTCACCACCGGGGAGCTCGATACTCTCGCAGGCCTACTGCACAAGACACTCGGGCCCACCGACCTCGACGTTCCGGACGCACCTGGGAGGGCGCCCGCTCGCACCCGGCACGGTAGGACATCACCGCGCAGAAAGTAGCTTCGGCATCAGGTCAGGGGTACTCCGTCGCCGGTTCCGCACGATAGAACCCGTCGATGAGGTCCTTGAAAACGACCGCCCAGGTCTTGAGGTCCTTCACGACTGCGAAAAGATCCTTCATCAGTTTGCTTACCCGGTTAACCACGTCGGCGATCTTGATGGTCGCCTGAGTCATCACGAGCGGGGTCGCAGCGCCGACAGTGCAAGCCAATTCGAAGGTCCAAGCGATCATGGCGCCGGCCAGCGCCGACAGCAGATCGCGGACAGCGGTTCGCACGCCATTCACTACCTCGGCCATCTTCTCGGTGGCGACCGCCGCACCGTACGCCGCGCCTGCCGCAGCGTCCGCCTGGCCGATGAGTGTGTCGGCCTTTGCTCGGTACGCAGTCGCTGCCGCACCTTCCCAGCCGGTGATCTCGTTCTGGACGGCTTTGGCGAGATCGTCACGCACCCCGAGCATTTGGGTCTGAATGTTCTCCCAGGATGCGGCATAGGCCTTCACCATGGCCGGATTTCCGGTCACCGATTCGAGCGCTTGCCGGGCGGGCTCGACATGCTCGAGCATCCACGAGGCAATCTGGCCACTGACGTAGGAGAGTGGGTCGCTCATCGCCGAGGCGACGTCGAGCGAACCCGCAATCGCCCCGAGGATGACCAGGTTCATGTCCCCCTTGGCAAGCCCTTCTCCCATCTCCCATCCGGCTTCGAATGCCGTGATGCCGGTCATGAACCCCAAGCCGTCGGCCGATGGGTTTCCGGTGTTGGTGATGAACCAATCGTCGGTGCCGTTCTGGTACGCGTTGCGGTGATCGGTGCCGGTGTCGACCAGCGTGTTTTCGGTGCTCGGATCGTCGAATCCCATGGGTCATCCCTCCTTCGACGCCGGGCTACTGCGCGCCGTCCACGTCGCGTGTGGTGCTGTCCAGCTTCCGCGCCCAGTCGTCGTCCTTGCCTTCATACACATCTGCGCAGGTGACGAGGTTCCCGGATACTTCGGCTAGCGAATCCCTGAGCTCGGTCAGCACGTTCACCGCACTGGTGTGCACCTCATCGAGAGTGGCGGCAAACGGCTGGCAGAAGACCCCGTACGCATCGTCGAGGCTGGTGATGTGTGTCGCCGCAGCCAAGCCATAAGCGGTATCCGCGCGCAGCGCATCGACCGTCGCCCCATGAGTTCGCAATTCTTCGGTGTCGACCGACACCCGATCTCCGGAGTCACCGGAACTCTTTCTCATCCCCACCCTTCCGAGCCGTGGGAGCAACCGATCGGATCAGGTTGGCCCCGGCACGAACAATAGCAGCAGACCGTAGCCATGACTATGTATCGAGCCCGGTGGACGACGCCACCGGTAGCTACGCCTTCCCCTCGACACATCGCCCCGAGTAGTGCGAGAGCCCTTCCCCGTGCGCCTTCTTGCTACGCCCGGTCGGGCCACTCTTCGGTGACCGCACCCAGGCACCGGCGGTGTCCAGGCCGGGCATGCGTTCACTGAAGATGCGGCTGTAGCGGGTGGTGCCGTCGACGGTGAGGATGCCGTCGCGGACGTCGATATGGGCGACGGTGGCCCAGAAGGAGTTCTTGCCGTTGCCGATGCGGACGGTGATCTGGTCGGCGTCGGGGCCCGGCATGCCGTCGGGGCCGGGGCGGCCGTAGCGGACGCGGACGCGGGGGCGGCCGAATTTGTCGATGGCGCCGACGCCGTTGTCGACGGATTGGTAGACGTTCAGGAGCAGGTCGCCGTTCTCGGTGGGCCGGACGACGACCTGTTCGGTGGCGGGGCTGTTCCCGGCGCCGGGACCGCGGCTGTCGCCCTGATGGTGGATGTAGGGCCAGGTGTTCAGATCGCCCTGCCGACCCGGCTCACCGCTGAGGACGACGTAGTCGCCGGTCTCCTCGTTGCGGCAGAAGAAATAGACGTCCAGATCGCCGGTGCCGAAGCGGGTGACGCGGCCCGAGGCATCGTATTCGGCGCCGCGGCCGTCCCATTCGAGGCCGACGGTGAGGACATAACCCGGATCGCCTTTGCGCAGATCGATGCGGGCGGTCTTGTCGGGTGTGTCCTTGGTGAGGACCACATCGACCTTGCGCAGGTCGACCGCACCGGCGGCGGACGGTCCCGGGCCCTCCGGCGGTGGGGCGCAGGCGCCGCATACCCCGGCAGCCATCGCTTCTGCGGTCTTGTCGGCATCGGCCGCCGGTTCCGTGTCCGGTTCCTCGTCGACGTCGATCCCGTGGTCGGTGGCAAACGCCGCCAGCCCGGCACTGTATCCCTGCCCGATCGCGTCGAGCCGCCACCGCCCGTTGCGCCGGTACAGCGCCACGGCCTGCAGCACGGTTTCGGAGTCCAGGCCGGGCGGGGTGAAGGTGTGCTGTTCGGTGTCACCCGCCACCACGACCCGCAGCCCGGTGACGGCGCCGAACGACACCCCCTGCGCCTCGGTGCTCCCGGCGACGAGCACCCGGTCGATATCGGCGGGGACGTCCGCCAACGAGATGGATACCGCGGCGTCCGATTCCAGCCGGACTCCGGGGGCGGCAGGATTGTTGAAGAAGACGAAATCCGCGTCGGAGCGCACCCGGCCGGAGGTGTCGAGCAGCACGGCGGAGATGTCGACCGCCCCGGCGGGACCGTCGGCTTCGAGGACGACCCGATAGCGCTGATCGGCGAGATCGGTCTTCGACCCTTTGGCCAACACGGCTGCAGTACTCATCCGAAATCCTCTCCCCTGGGTGCTCGCGACTGTTTCCACGATTCCACAACGGGCATATCGACGGGTATCTCCGGCCGAACCCTTCCGGCACCCCTTGCCGAGGACTAGAACACGTTCTAACTTAGGTGTGGCTCCCGACGCAGGCTCGAAAGGCACACCCATGAACTCTGAACTGCACGGCACCGATGTCGACCGGCTGCATCAGGAGCCGTACCCCGTCGACCAGCTGATCCGGTCGCTGGACTACTACGCCGAGCGCACTGCCGTCCACATCGGCGAAACGAGCCTCACCTACGGCGAGATCCGCGACCGGATCAGCCGCTTCGCCCAGGCCTACACCTCGCTCGGGCTCGGAGTGGGTTCCCCGGTGGCGATCCTTTCCGCGAACCGGCCCGAGGTGCTGATCGCCCAGGGGGCGAACGCGGTGACGGGAGTCCGGTTCGCCGCCCTGCATCCGATGGGGTCGGAGGACGATCACGCCTACGTGCTGGAGGACGCCGGGATCGAAACCCTGATCTACGACCCGGACAAGTACGAACAGCGCGCGGCGGCACTGGCGGCGCGGATACCCGGGCTGCGGAATCTGCTCGCGCTCGGGCCGACCGCAGCCGGAACCGATCTGCTGGAGGTGGCGCAGCGGTTCGCCCCCGCCCCGCTCACCGCGCCGGAGGTATCGCCCGACGACACCGTCAGCCTGGCCTACACCGGCGGTACCACCGGCAAATCCAAGGGCGTGATGCTCAGCTTCCGGGGCAGCGCCACCCTGCTGCGCATCCAGATGAGCGAATGGGAATGGCCGAGCGAGACCCGATTCCTGGTCTGCACGCCGCTCAGTCACGCCGGCGGGGCCTTCTGGAACCCGACCAGCCTGCAGGGCGGTTCCATCGTGGTCCTGCCGGGCTTCGATCCGGCGGCGGTGCTGGCCGCCATCGAGAAGTATCGGATCACCGCAACGATGCTGGTGCCGACCATGCTCTACGCCCTGCTCGACTACCCCGACCTGCACAAATACGATCTGTCCAGCCTGCAGACGGTGTTCTACGGGGCGTCGGCGATCTCGCCGACCCGGCTGGCCGAGGCGATCGAGAAGTTCGGCCCGATCTTCTTCCAGTTCTACGGGCAGGCGGAATGCCCGATGACCATTTCGGTGCTGCGCAAGGCCGACCACGACCCGGCCCGCCCGGAACGCCTGGCCAGCTGCGGCCGCCCGGTGCCGTGGCTGCATGTGGCGCTGCTCGACGACGACGGCAACGAGGTGCCGCGCGGCGAACCGGGCGAGGTCTGCGTCCGCGGCCCGCTGGTGATGAAGGGCTACCTGAACAAGCCGGAACAGACCGAGACCGCCACCGAACACGGCTGGCTGCACACCGGCGATATCGCCCGTCAGGACGACGAGGGATTCCTCTACATCGTCGACCGCAAGAAGGACATGATCGTCAGCGGCGGTTTCAACGTCTTCCCCCGCGAAGTCGAGGATGTGCTGTCCACCCATCCGGCGGTGAGCGCCGCCGCAGTGATCGGCGTCCCGGACGACAAGTGGGGTGAGGCCGTGAAGGCGGTTGTCGTGCTGCGCAACGGATCCGCCGTCGAGCCCGCAGAGCTGCAGGCACTCGTCAAGGAACGCAAGGGCGCGGTCTACACACCGAAGTCGATCGACTTCGCCGACCGGATCCCGGTGAGCCCCCTCGGCAAACCGGACAAGAAGGCCTTGCGGGCCCAGTACTGGTCGGACACCGAACGTCAGGTCAACTGACCCGTCCCGAGGCCGACACCAGTGCGCCCCCGGCCAGCGGGGTGCGATCCAGCAACCACACCTCGACGGTCTGATCGACCGCCGAGGTCAGGGTGGTCACCTCGACAGAGGTTCGGCCGGCGCTGGGGTGCGCGAGGGTGAGGGTGCCGGAACGGGACAAGGCGACTCGGTGTTCGTCCCAGCGGCAGGCGAATTCCGGATAGCGGTGCAGATCCCGTACCAGGGAGTCGATATCGGGATCATCGGGCCATTGCGAGCGGGCGGTACGCAGGGCCGACACCACCATCTCCGCCGCGACCGGCCAGTCCGGCCAGTGCTCGACTGCCTGCGGCTGGGAGAAGAAATAGGTGGCCAGGTTCCCGGCGCCGGTATCGTCGAGGATGCCCAGGGGCTCGACGAACTCGCGCCAGGCGGTGTTCCAGGCCAGGATGTCGAGCCAGCGGCCGACGACGAAAGCCGGAGTGGGGTCCATGGCGTCCAGCACTGCCTGGACCGCGTCGGAGACCTTCTCACGCGCCTGGCCGGACGACGGGCAGTCCTTGCCGCGTTCCGCCGCGACCGCCAGCGTGCCGAGGTGATGCCGTTCCACCTCGTCGAGCTGCAATGCCTCGGCCAGGGCGTGCAGGACGGAGGCCGAGGGGTTGGTATCGCGCCCCTGCTCGAGGCGGGCCAGGTAGTCGGCGCTGACCCCGGCCAGGGCGGCCACCTCCTCGCGCCGCAGGCCGGGCGTGCGGCGGCGACGCCCGGCGGGAAGTCCGACATCCCCGGGTTGCACACGGGCACGCCGAGCGATGAGAAACTCGGCCAACTCCGATCGTGACACGCCACCCTCCTGTCCGGCTCCGGACCGGTTATCCGCGCCCCAGCAGTCCCAGGATAACAACGGTGTGGCTAACCGGACCACGGTCCGCGAGCCTGGACATATGACGACTTCCGAACAGACCACCCTGACCGCCGGCTCCTGGACCCTGGACCCGGCACATTCCGCCGTCAACTTCACCGTCCGCCACCTGGGGATCTCCAAGGTCCGCGGCCGGTTCAACCGGTTCGAGACCGGCTTCGTGGTCGACGAGTCCGGCGCCGCCGCCGTCAGCGCCACCGTGTACCTGGATTCCTTCGACACCGGCAATGCCCAGCGCGACGAGCACGTCCGCAGCGCCGAACTCCTGAACGTCGACCAGCGGCCGACCCTGCGCTTCGAGGCCACCGAGCCGTTGCGGGTCACCGAGGAGTTCGAGGTCACCGGCCTGGTCACGCTCGGTTCGGTCAGCAAGCCGGTCACCCTGGACGTCGAATGGGGTGGCATCCAGGTCTTCGCGCAGACCGGACAGCGGCACGCCGGCTTCACCGCCACCGGCACCATCAAGCGCAGCGAATTCGACGTCGCACCCGCGCTGCCCACCGCGATGCTCAGCGACAAGATCGCCATCGAACTCGATATCCAGTTGGTGGAGCCGCAGGGCTGACCTGCCCCTCGCCCGGGGCCGCGGTGGACCACTACCGCGGGTTCCGGGGCTGGGCCGACGCCCGCCCACGCCCGTTCGAGTGGGAGCGGCGCCCGATCGACGTAGGCTTGGTGGGCCGTAACATCGTCACCACCACCGACGCACTGTTCCGACACGTCGAGGACGACGCCCACGCCGACGCCGCGACCAGGGAGACCCTGCGTTACCGGCACGCCTTGCGGACCGGCTACGACCACACTGTGGCGCGGGGGCTCACTGCAGCGACCGCGGTCGAGGTGTGCGGGATCATCAAGAATCGTCAGATGCGACTGCGCGATCTGCCGGGTACTGCTGACTGCGCCGTGACACCACCGTGCCCGGTCATCCGGCCAACGGCATACCTTCCTCGATCCAGCTGTAGGCCTGGATCTTCGCGGGGGTCGGATCGCTGACGACCTCGCTGACCAGCTCGCCGATCTGCTCGGTGGTGAGCGGATAGCCGCGGTCGGCGGCGCCACCGGCCGCCGACCACAGTGAGGCGAACAGTTCGGCGCCGCCGAGCCGGGCGGCGAGCGCGCCGGCGACCTCGGTGGCGGTTTCGGTGACCCGCCGAACCAGGGTGAGCGCCAGCTGTTCCGGCGACGGATCCGTGCTGCCACTGTCGAGCTGGGCGTGCAGCCAGTCGCCGGGGATGCGCGGGTGCGGCCCGACCACTTCGCCGAGGTAGTACCGCCATTCACCGATTTCCCCCTCGCCGAAGGCGTGGGCGAAGAAGGTGCGGGTGAGCGCCCACAGGGCGATGTAGCGCAATGCGATCCGCTCGGGTTCCGGTTCGGCGCCGCCGGCCAGGCGCGCGTTCTCCAGCAGCGTCCACGCGTATCCATACCAGAGCGGTTCGGCGTCACCCAGCCAGGTGGCGGGCAGCCGGTCGGTGAGTTCGGCGATCGTCTCGACCGGCACGGCGCGCGGATCCTGCGGCAGGGCCGCCCGGCCGGCGGACGGATCGCCGGACACCTCGGCGCGCAGTTTGTCGACGTAGCCGCGCAGCGCCTCGATCGAGGTGAACACCGCATAGCCGAGTTGCCCGAACCGGGCCAATTCGGTGGCGCCGGGGTCGAGTTTCAGCACCACCGGCATGCCCATCCCCTGCTGCAGCCCGTCCGGCCAGAACGCCTCGGCCACGGTGAGTTCGTGGCCGGTCGCCGGGTCCGGAACCTCGCTGTCGAGCAGCGGGTAGGCGAATCCTTCGGCGACGAGCGCATCCACCAGCGCACCCACTTCCGCGGCGATGGCGTCCTCGACGGCCACCACCTCCACCCGGACCGGGGCCAGCACCGGCTGGTCGACATCGCCGTCGCGCAGCCGGCCCAGGAACCGGTTCGCGGCGGCGGACAGCAGTTCCCGGCGGGCGGCGAGAAAGTCTCGGTAGCGTTCGATCCGCCACAGCTGCGGATCCATCGGAATCCACTGCGCGGCAAGCGCACCGGGATGCCGCCGTTCCACCTCGGCGAAGTAGTCGCTCGGCGCCCGGTCGGTGAAGTCCGGGTCGCCTTCGCGGGTGAGGAAGCAGAAGTTGGCGATGGCATTGATCTCGTTGCGGTCGTAGCCTGCGGCCCGCAGCTGCTGTTTCGGGAAGATGTGGTGGACGTGCAGCGCACCGTGGTCACCGAGGGTTTCGGCCCGCAGCTCCACACCGGTGCCGAAATCGCGGGCACCGGCCACCCGGGTCAGCAGGTACAGCAGCGGGTAGAAGCGGGAACCGCGGGTGGCACCGCCGAAATCGTCGGCGGTGATGGTCAGATTGCCGCCGCGCAGCCGTTCCAGCCCGGTGATCAGGGCGTCGACGCCGCCGTTCGCCGCGGTGTCGTAGTCCTGCTGCAGATAGGTCTCGGTGGATCCGCTGAACCGGCCCCACAGTGCGGAATGCACGTACCAGTAGAGCACCCGGTCCAGATGGGCGCGGTCGGTGAACGATCCGCCGGCGAGCTGCAGCAGCCGGGTCACCACCGGAACGGCATAGCGGCCCATCAGCACCCGGTCGTGGTCGAGCCCGAGACGACCGGACGCCGCATCGAGGAAGGTGTCGACGTATCCGGAGGCCTCGTCCAGGGCCTGTTCGAAGGCCTTCGGCGAAACGTCGCCGAGGGCGGAGAACGGCGCCCGGCCGGTGGCCACCGCGGTGACATTGCGGAGCAGCCAGTCCAGGGTGAACGAATACCCGGCCTTGTCCCAGCGCAGCAGGTGGTCACGCAGATTTCCGCGGGCGGCCGGCCATTGTGCGCAGAGCGTGGCCAGCGCGAGATCGCCCTTGGAGAGTTTGGTACCGCCGGAATTGACCCGGTTGAAGATGTCGACCACTTCGTCGACGGTCCGGTCCGCCCCGGTGATGGTCTCGATGTTGAACTCGCGATTGGTGATCTCGCGCACCGTGTTCAGCCGGTCGAGATAGCCGGACAGGGTCTGCTGGTCGATATCGGTGAACCGGGCCAGATAATGCATCGGGCCGCGGGCGAACAGCTCGGTGACCTCGACCCAGGCCGGATTACCATCCATCCGGGCGGGCGTATAGAACTCGAATGCCTCGCGTTCGACATCGAAGCAGAGCCCGGAGAACGCCGACGAATCACCTTCGAAGAAGGGGGGTTCGGCGCCCCGCAGGATGCCGTACAGGGTGGTCACCCGCTGCTGGCCGTCCAGCAGCAGTTGCCGCAGGCCCGGCGCGGTGCCGCCGCTGCCGCGCACCGCGACCTCGTCGGACCCGGTCTCCCACACCAGCAGACTGCCGACCGGATACCCGAGGTACAGCGACCGCATCAGGCCGCGCACCTGGTCCCGGGTCCACACATATCCGCGCTGGAACTCGGGCAGCAGCACCGCACCTGAATCGATCTGGTCGAGCAGTGTGGAAAGACGGGTCACCGGCAGCCTTTCGGATCGCGTTTTGCTCGGCAGCCTACCGTTGGTCACGGTATCGATGCCCGGCGATCGACCCGAGGTATTTCTCTCCGGCGACGGCGCCTCACTCCGCGGGCACGGAATCGCGTGCCGCGCGGGCGATCACTTCGACGGCGAACAACGCCACCACCGTCAGCACGGCGATCCAGGCGACCACCGCGCCGGTCGGATAGGGCCAGAAGATCAGTGCCAGGGCGGCGACCGCGAACACCGTCAGGCGCAACACGATGACGTTGCGGGCGGCGAACCGTTCGAATGCGGTCGCCGGCCGATCGGAGTGCCGCGCCCGCTCGGCCAGCCGGCCGATGCCGGCGCGGACCGCGAGTGCCGAGCGCGACGATCCACCGAGGAATCCGATCGCCGCCAGTACCAGGCCCAGCACCGCTACCGCCCGCAGCGCCAGTCGCAAGGGGTGCGCCGCGGCGTCGAATACCGCCCGGACCGTGTCCGGGGCCACCGCATCGGACGGGATCGTCGCCGGTGCCCGGGCACCCGCCACCAGGAGGGACACGGCCAGCAGCAGCATCGACAGCACCAGGGATACGCCGACCAGCCCCAGCGCGGTGAACCACCGGCCACGAGGCGCCGCGAGCACGGCACCGGCGGCGAGACCGACGCACAACCACGGCAGGACCGCCGCCAGACCGTCCAGCCAGCGCACCCACAGTTGGGCACGGACCAGGTCCGGTGATTGGAACAGCACGAATTCGCCGTCGAGATCTCCGATGCGGTCGGCGAACCGGAAGCCGCGGTCGTCGAGCTGTTCCCGGACCACGGCGAGGATGTCACGCAGCGGCACGCTCACCGTGCCGTCGGCGTCGACCTGCACGGTGCCTTCGCCGGTGAGGACGTTCACCACCCGGGTGTGGGCCTGCCGGTTGGCGGCGGTCCACAGGTCGGCGAAACGGTCGCTGCGGACCGTGCGCAGGGCCACCTCGTGCACGAAGGTCTCCGACTGCGACGCCACCAGCGCGGGCAGCGAATCCAGGGCCCGTTCGGCGGCCGGGCGTTGCACTCGCCCGGCGGCGATATCGTCGAGCGCGGTGGCCGTCAGTTCGCGCACGTCCACACGGTCGAGGATCTCGCGGGTGATCCGGTCGGCGAGGGCGTTCTGCACCTCGGGGTCGTCGGGCAGCGGCGCCACCACCGCGACATAGCGATCGGTGTCCAGCACGACGCTGCGCAGATAGCGGGCGAGTACCGCGGCATTCGCGCTCAGCACCAGCAGGACCAGCAGGACCGCCGTCGTCGTCCAGCGCAGGGTCCGCCGGCGGCGGCGTGGCCGGTCCTCGAGTGCGGACCGCAGGCGCTGCAGTTCGGCACGTTCGTCGTCGCCGAGCGGCTCGGTGCCGGGTGTCGCTTCGAAATCGTCCGACGTCATCGCGTCCCCGTCCTCGCGTGGTCGCGTGATCTTCCCACTGCGCGACCCCGTCCGGCCGGGTGCCACGCCGGGACTGTCCGGTGGTGCCACCCGCCGGCACCACCGGACCCGGTTCACGGTGAATCGAACAGCAGCGCACCGGCTTCCACATCGGTACCGACCACCGCGGAAGTCACCGCGTCCTTGGCTGAATCCATCACCACGATCGGGCAGATCGCCGAATAGCCGGTCAGATCGATCTCGGTCGGGTCGAAGCGCACGATCGGCGCCCCGGCGACCACCTCATCGCCCTCGGCGGCGAGCAGTTCGAATCCGGCCCCGGCCAGTCTCACGGTGTCGATGCCGAGGTGTACCAGGACGCCGGCACCGCCGCCGAGGATCACGAAGGCGTGCGGATGGAGCTTGACGATTTTGCCGTCGATCGGCGCGACCACCTCGAGCGGGCCGCGGTCGCGGTCGGGATCCACGGCGACGCCGGAACCCACGAGCTGACCGGCGAACACCGGGTCCGGGGTCTGCCCGATGTCGAGGACCCGCCCGGGCAGCGGAGCCAGTACGGGCACACTCATGCGATCACCCCGCCCGGCCCGGTCGCCCGCGTGTTCACAGCAGGTCCTCGATATCCTCGGCCAGGGTGTCGGCCTCGGGGCCGACGACGACCTGGACCACGGTGCCGGACCTGAGTACACCGTGCGCGCCGGCGGCCTTCAGCGCGGCCTCGTCGACCTTGCTGCCGTCCTGTACCTCGGTGCGCAACCGGGTGATGCAGGCTTCGATCTCGACGATGTTGCCGGCGCCGCCGAGGCCGTCGACGATCGCTTCCGCTTTGGACATCCGATTCTCCCTTTCCACGGGTTCGACCGCACCAGTATGCGAGCCGCTCGGTGTTACCTGCGCCATATTCGCCGGTTGACATCCGGCTCCCACCTGGTCAAACTGACAACTGGTTATGACCGGATAGTACCCGTTGGCGCAGCGCCGGACCACCGGCACGAAGAAGGTCGATATGACAGCGGTAGACAGCCCGAAGAAGGAATCGCCGGTGTTCGCCGGATTGCAGCGACTCGGCCGCAGCCTGATGCTGCCGATTGCGGTACTCCCCGCGGCCGGCATCCTGCTCCGGATCGGCCAGGACGATCTGCTCGGCCGATTCAGCGCACTCGAGACGCCCGCAGCCGTCATCTCTGCCGCCGGGCAGGCCGTGTTCACCTGGCTGCCGCTGATCTTCGCGGTCGGCATCGCGATCGGCTGGGCCAAGAAGGCCGACGGTTCCACCGCACTGGCCGCCGTGGTCGGGTACATGGTCATCGACGGCGTCTTCGACGCCATGTCACCGGTGGTGCTGGCCGGGAAGACCGACCCGGCCGGCGACCAGGCGATGATCGACTACGGCGTGCTGGCCGGCATCGTGATGGGCCTGCTCTCGGCGATCCTGTGGCAGCGGTTCTACCGCACCAAACTCCCCGAATGGCTCGGCTTCTTCAACGGCCGCCGCCTGGTACCGATGCTGACCGCGGTGACCGGGCTGGTCGTCGGCGTCGGGATGGCGTTCCTGTACCCGGCGTTCAATGCCGGGCTGACCTGGGTCGGCGAGACCGTCGCGAACAACTCGGTACTCGGCGGCGGCATCTACGGCACCGCCAACCGGCTGTTGATCCCCACCGGGCTGCACCACATCCTCAACACCACCGTGTGGTTCCTGGTCGGCGACTACACCGACGCCTCCGGGCAGCTGGTCCGCGGCGACCTGAACCGGTTCTTCGCCGGCGATCCGACCGCCGGTACGTTCATGACCGGCTTCTTCCCGATCATGATGTTCGCCCTGCCCGCCGCGGCGCTGGCGATCTACCGCTATGCGCGGCCCTCGCAGAAGAAGCTGGTCGGCGGCATCATGCTGTCCACCGGGCTGACCGCGTTCGTCACCGGCATCACCGAACCCCTCGAGTTCTCCTTCATGTTCGTGGCCTGGCCGCTGTACGTGGTGCACGCGATTCTCACCGGCACCTCGATGGCCCTGGTGAATGCGCTCGGTATCCACGACGGCTTCCTGTTCTCGGCCGGCGCCATCGACTACCTGCTGAACTTCGGCAAGTCCACCGACGCGTGGCTGCTGATTCCCATCGGGCTGGGCTACGCGGTGGTGTACTACCTGCTGTTCAGCTTCGTCATCCAGAAGTGGAATCTGCGGACCCCGGGCCGGGAACCGGAGACCGACGCCGAAGTGGGCCGGCCCGACACGGCCGCGGCCGAAGCCGAGACGGCGATCACCGCGACCGGGGACACTCGGGTGGACGCACCGCTGGTCGCCCAGGTCGAAGCGGATCCGGACAAGAAACTGGAAGGTAAGTGACTCATGACCACACGTACCGTCGTCATCGGTTCACCCGTCGGGCTGCACGCCCGCCCGGCCGCCACATTCGCCCAGGCCGCCGCGGCCGCCCCGATGCCGGTCCGGATCTCGCTGGCCGGCGGCGAACCGGTCGACGCGACCAGCATCCTGTCGGTGATGACCCTCGGCGCCGAACACGGCGCCGTCGTCACCCTGCACGCCGACGGACCGGACAGCGACCGGGTGCTGACGGATCTGTGCGAACTGCTGGCCACCGACCTGGACGCCGCCTGATGGCCGAGCAGACGATCACCGGCCTCGGCGTGAGCCCCGGCACCGTGTGTGCGCCGTGGCTGCGGTTCGGCAACCCGGTCGAGACCTCCCCTGCCGATCCGGTCGGCGACTCGGTGCCCGAGGAACTGGAACGTGCCAAGGCCGCGTTGCACGAGGTGGCCGACGAACTGACCGCCCGCGCCGGCCGAGTCGAAGGCGTGGCCGCCGACATCCTCGCCATGTCGGCCACGATGGCTCGCGACCCCGGCATCATCGCCGCCACCGAGAAACACCTGGCGGACGGGATGCCCACGGCGCATGCGGTGCATCTGGCCTTCGACGGATTCTGCGCCAGGCTCACCGAGATCGGCGGCTACATGGCCGAACGGGTGACCGATCTCCGCGATATCAGTGCCCGCACCGTCGCGGTGCTGCTCGGGCAGCCGATACCCGGTATCCCCGCACCGGGCCACCCGTTCGTCCTGGTCGCCCGGGACTTGGCGCCTGCCGATACCGCACTGCTCGGGGACAGCGAGGTGGTCGGGCTGCTGACCACCGAGGGCGGGCCGACCAGTCACACCGCGATCCTGGCCAAATCGCTGGGCCTGCCCGCCGTGGTGAACTGCCCCGATACCGACCGGCTGATCGAAGGCGCGCCGGTGCTGCTCGACGGCGGCACCGGCGAGGTCGTCATCGACCCGACCCCGCAGCGCCGGGCCGCGGCCGCCGAACGGGCCGCCGCGCAGGCCGCCCGGATCGCCGCCGCGCACGGGCCCGGCCGTACCGCCGACGGCACCCCGATCCGGTTGCTGTGCAATATCGGCACCGTCGACGACGCCCGCCAGGCCGGGGCCGCCGACAGCGAGGGTGTCGGACTGTTCCGCACCGAATTCATGTACCTGGGCCGCACCGAAGCCCCCGGCCTGAACGACCAGATCGCCGCGTACACCGAGGTGTTCGAGCAATTCTCCGGCCGCCGCGTGGTGGTGCGGACCCTCGACGCGGGTTCGGACAAGCCATTACCGTTCCTCGACCTCGGTTCCGAGGAGAATCCGGCCCTGGGGGTGCGCGGGCTGCGGGTCGCGGGCGTCTACCCGGAGGCGTTGACCACCCAGCTCACCGCGCTGGCCCGGGCCGGCGAAGCCACCGGTGCGGATCTGTGGGTGATGGCGCCGATGGTGGCCACCGCCGGGGAAGCCGCGGACTTCGCCGCCCGGGCCCGCGCGGCCGGGATCGCGAAGGTCGGCGCCATGATCGAGATCCCCGCCGCGGCACTGCGCGCCGCGGACCTGCTGGCACATCTCGACTTCGTCAGCATCGGCACCAACGACCTCAGCCAGTACACCTGCGCCGCCGACCGGATGGCCGGTGGCCTGGCCACCCTGCTGGATCCGTGGCAGCCGGCGCTGCTCGACCTCATCGGCATGGTCGGCGCCGCCGGCGAGGCCGCCGGAAAACCGGTCGGCGTCTGCGGTGAGGCCGCCTCCGATCCGGCCCTCGCCCCGGTGCTGGCCGGGCTCGGCGTCACCAGCCTGTCCATGGCGGTTCCCGCGCTCGGGCCCGTCCGGGCCGCGCTGGCAGCCGTCGACCTGGACACCTGCCGATCCGCCGCCGACCACGCCGGCGCCGCCGCCGACCCGCAGTCGGCCCGCGCCGCCGCTGCTGCCGCCCTGGGGTCCCGGTGAACCTCCGTGCCCAACCCGGCGGGCAGCACCTACTGCTGCCCGCCCCCAGGCCGGGGCTCACCGCCGACCACGACTGCGGGCCGGTCGCCGGAGGGGCCGAGTCCACCAGCCGGGACATGGCCGGCCCGCCGCCGGGGCGAGGCTCCGGGGGACTCGGGAAGACCCGATGACCGGCCGCGTGCAGCTGCTTCGCGGGCGGGTGGTCGGCACGTCCGGTGGTGAGCTGGCCGACGGGATCGTGGAGATCACCGGTGCGCGGATCTCCTGGGTCGGTCCCGTGGCTGCCTACGGTGCGCCGGAGCTGGTGCCGGAACCGACGGCCGAGCTGGTGCTGCCGGGGCTGATCGACCTGCACTGTCACGGCGGGGCCGGGGCCAGCTTCCCCGATGCGGACGACGAAGGGGCGCGGCGGGTCGCCGCCCACCACCGTGCGCACGGCACCACTGCGATGCTGGGCAGCCTGGTGTCGGCACCGGCCGAGATGCTGGTGCGGCAGGCCGGGGTCCTGGCGGGCCTGGTGGAGAGCGGGGAACTGCTCGGCATCCATCTGGAGGGTCCGTTTCTGAACACCGTGCGCTGCGGTGCGCAGGATCCCGCCGCGATCGTGCCGGGCGATCCGGAGCTGTTCGAGCGGATCTGCGTCGCCGCCCGCGGCACGGTGCGGTCGATGACGGTGGCGCCGGAAACCCCGAACTTCGAGGCACTGCTGGCGGCCATGCGCCGGCACGATGTGCTCCCCAGCCTCGGCCACACCGATGCGGACGCCGCCACCACGAGCGCCCGGATCGCCGAAGCGGCCGGGGCGCCGCTGACCGCCACCCACCTGTTCAACGGGATGCCACCACTGCATCATCGCGCGCTCGGCCCTGCGGGCGCCTGCCTGGCCGCGGCCGGGCGGGGCGATCTGGTGGTCGAACTGATCGCCGACGGCGTGCATCTCGCACCGGACACCGTTGCCATGGTGTTCGACACGGTCGGACCGCACCGGATCGCCCTGGTCAGCGATGCGATGGCGGCCGCCGGGATGCCCGACGGCGACTACCGGCTCGGCGCCCTGGACGTGCGGGTGCGGGCCGGCGTCGCCCGGCTCACCACCCCCGACGGCGGCAGCGGCTCGATCGCGGGCGGTACCGCACGACTGCTCGATGTGCTGCGCTGGACCGTCCAGCAGGCCGGGGTCCCGCTCTCGGACGCGGTCACCGCCGCCACCCGGACCCCCGCCCGGCAGCTCGGCATCGACGGCGAGCGCGGGGTCATCACCGCCGGGGCCCGGGCCGACCTGGTCGTCACCGGCGCCGATCTGCAACCCCGGCGGGTATTGATCGCCGGAACGGAAGGACAGCCATGGAAATCGTGATCCGCCCGACCGCCGAAGCGGCCGCCGCCACGGTCGCCGATATCGTCGAGGACTATGTGCGCCGCGGTCCGGCCACCCTCGGGCTGGCCACCGGATCGTCGCCGCTCGGCGCGTACACCGAGCTCGCGCGCCGGCACCGGGAGAACGGCCTGGACTTCTCCGGCTGCCGTGCCTTCCTGCTCGACGAGTATGTCGGCCTGCCGAAAAGCCATCCGCAGTCGTACATCTCGGTGATCAGGTCCGAGTTCACCGAACATGTGAACATCGACCCGGATCTGGTGTTCGGCCCGAACGGGGAGGCCGACGATATCGCCGCCGAAGCGCACCGTTACGACACGGCCATCGCCGCGACCGGCGGCATCGATGTGCAGTTGCTGGGCATCGGCACCGACGGGCACATCGGCTTCAACGAACCGGGCTCGGCGCTCACCTCCCGCACCCGGGTGAAAACCCTCACCGCACAGACCCGGCAGGACAACGCCCGCTTCTTCGACGGCCCCGACGCGGTCCCGCACCATGTCCTCACCCAGGGGCTCGGCACCATCTGCGAAGCCCGGCACCTGGTGATGATCGCGCTGGGCCACGGTAAAGCCGCCGCCATCGCCGCGGCCGCCGAAGGACCGCTGGCCGCCTTCTGCCCGGCCTCGGTCATACAGTGGCACCCCCATGTCACGGTCGTCATCGACGAACCCGCTGCGAGCGAGCTGCAACTGGCCGACTACTACCGGTATGCCGAGGCCAACAAGCCCGCCTGGCAACGATTCTGAACCCGGCCGCTGCGCCGGACCGGAACCGGTCCTGCTGCCGGCGCCGCAGATTCGGCGGAACGCCCGCCACGCACCGGAGTGCGCACTGCTCCGCCCCAGCACGCGCCCACGGACCGGCGATTCGCCCACGTCGATACTCGTGGAATGCGGCCACCACGAAGGACGCCCGAGCCGACCCGGTCCGTGGCCTCGGCTCACTGCCTGTGGTCGGCTCGCCGTCCTTGCCGCCCGGGTAGCACATCGAGGCGGAACGTCCGATCTGCCGGGCAGCTACGCCGGCGCGCCCGCGACCACCGCATCGCCACGTGTACGGCCGCCGCCGCGAGCCGTTCGACGGGCGAACCCGCGCACGAAGTCGTGGCGATGACCTCAACTGCGTTCGTCGGCGACCCGTTCCGCTTCGCCGCGGTCGCAGCCGAACGCCGATTGGATGGCCCGGACCGCTTCCTCGTGGGATCCGGCGGAAAGCAATCGATCGATCTCGTGCCAGTCCGGTCCGTTCGCCCCGGTGCGCGGCGGGTCCTCGGACAGGCGCCGGTCCAGACGCTCCCACATCCGCGCGACCGTCTCGTCGCCGGCCAGCAAAGGTCCCAGATGCTCCCGGAACGTGGCGTATTCGCTGCGGTACATGCCCATCCAGCTGCTGTCCGGCGGGCTGGCCTCGGCGTTGGCGATGCGGTCGGCCAGTTTCAGGATCACCGCCGGTGGGTGCGCGGCGATCTTGCGATAGGCGTCGAGGTTGCGCTGCTTGCGGTCCGGCCCGACTCCGGTGACCGCCCAGACGAGGTGCCGGACCTCGGTGCCGAAACGGTCCTCCACTTCGTCGACGGTGACCGGGGTGTCCTCGACGACATCGTGCAACCAGGCTGCCACCGCGACATCACCGTCGTAGCCGAAGTCCGCCAGCACGCCGCGCACCGCAGCCAGATGCGTGACATACGGCTCGTCGGCGCCGAATTTCTGGTCACCGTGCGCCGCTTCGGCGAACTGCCGGGCCGTCGGCTCCAGTCGTGTCTCCTGCTGCGATTCCATCCAGCACCCCCGATCCGAGCGGTTCTGCCACTGCGGGCCAGCGTAGCCGAGCAACCTCCCCCGGGTGGCGAACTCGGCCACCGGAGCTCCTGGGTTGCGCTATTCGCACACAAACG
This sequence comes from Nocardia sp. KT25-26, assembly GCF_056627695.1. Classification (NCBI taxonomy): domain Bacteria; kingdom Bacillati; phylum Actinomycetota; class Actinomycetes; order Mycobacteriales; family Nocardiaceae; genus Nocardia; species Nocardia sp. KT25-26. The sequence goes on from NZ_CM152813.1 coordinate 4,215,490, forward strand.
TCCGGCCAACGCGATTTCTGCGGTTCTCTCGGCGGTCGTGTGCGAATAGCGCAACACCGCACCGGTCACGCAGATGGCTTGCGAATCGTGAGCAGCCCGCTCCACCGCCGCACCGTGAACTGTTCGTCCACGAAACCGGTGTCCTGCAAAGCTGCCCGGTACTGCCGGATATCGATCGCTTCGAAGGGATCGATATCGGCTCGGGTGACAATCCGGAACACGGACCGCACCAGGGCCGGCGGGTGCGCGTCGGCCAGCAGCAGATGCCCGCCCGGGCGCAGCACCCGCCACATCTGCCCGATCGCCGGGAGCCGCTGCTCCTCGGGTATGTGGTGCATGACGAACGTACAGGTCACCACATCGAATTCGCCGTCGCCGAAGGGCAGCTCCTGGGCCACGCCCGATTCGTATCGGTGGTGCCCGGCGCGATCCCGGCGGCGGCAGTCGGCTACCGCTTCCGGCGACGGATCAACACCCACCGCGGTCCCGGACGGGCCCACCACGGCACCGAGAGCACGCACCAGCTTGCCCGGGCCGCAGCCGACATCGAGCGCCCGGTCACCCGGGCGGGCCCCGGCGGCCGCAGCGAGCTCGGTGATCAACCGGCCGTGCCGACCGAGGAAGAACACGTCGGTGAAGAGGTTGTACCGGCGCAGGCCGTGCAGGACGAGACCGTCCGGTTCACCGGCGAACATGGGGACGCGCGAGCTGGTCGTGGTAGTCATGAACCCATGGTCGGCAGCCACCCAGCCCCGGACCAGACGCAATATCGGCCGGGATGTCCGTTACCGGACACTTCCGGTGGAATTGTCCCGCGGAGGATCCGATGAACGAGCACCCCGACCGCCGGGTCCGGCGCACCCGCGATGCCCTGCACCGGGCCCTCATCGAATTGATGATCGACCGCGGCTACGAGCGCGTCACCGTCAGCGACATCATCGCCCGTGCCGATACGGGCCGCTCCACCTTCTACGCCCACTATCGGGACAAGGACGACCTGCTGGTGGTGAGCTGCACCGAATTCCTGCACCGGGAGATGAACGCCACCCCGCCCGGCGACCCCCCGCTGACGCCGCTGCGCACTATGTTCCGCCTCGCCGCCGGCTATCCGGAGGTCTACCGGCCGCTGATCGGCCCCAAGAGCTCCGCGACCGTGCTGCGCGCCTACCGGCAGTCGACGGCCACCCTGCTCACTGAGCAGCTCACCGGCCACCTCGACCTGGGCGAGGACGACTTCGCCGAAACGGTGACCTTCCTGTCCTGGGGCCTGCTGGGGCTGCTGGGCACGGTCATCACCCCGACCGGGCCCACCCCGGCCGACACCGCCTGGCGTCGTTTCGAAGCGCTCTGCCGTACCGGGCTGCCGCTTCGCTGATTCCGCACCCGCGCCACCTGTCGCCCGGCACCGGGAAACCGAACAGCAGGGCGGCGGCGACCTGCGCACCGCGAGCTGTTCACGGTGCATTCATCTTCGGCCAGTAACCACATCGGGAGGATTCGACAGAATTTCGTTGCCGATGAGGGAAGTACCGAAACGATGACCGCACGTCACGCAAAGCCGAGCACAAGTATCTGGTCCACCACCGTCGCTGTGCCGATCGCCACGGCGTTCACCACAGTCGGTGTGGCCTCTGCCGCACCGCTGGGCCCCGACGCCCCCGGTGCCGTCGTGCACACGATGCCTGCCGAGGCCGAGGCGGCGACTGCCGCTGCGGCCCCGCAGCCGGGCCGTAGCGCCACCTCCGGCTACACCCAGGTCGCGGCTCAGCCGCTGATTCCGCCCGTGTACCTGGAATCGGAGTATCCGGAAACCGAAGTGCCCGCATCGCCGGAAGCCACGGCGCCGCTGCCGGCCGCGCCGGTCGCGTACGCGGCCGAGCAGGTAGCCGAGGAGCGGCTGCCGGCGTGGCAGGACGGTGGCCGCGGGGCGATCGAGAATGCCGCGGCGATCGGCGCCGGTATCGGCACTGCCGCCGGAGCCGTCGGCGGCGCGGCGCTGGGCGTGGCGGCAGGCGCGGTCGTCGGCGGTGTCGTCGGGGCTTCCCCGGCGCTCACCGGGGTCGGCGTCGCGGTAACCCCCGCCACCGTTCCGGCCGGAATCGTCGTCGGCGGCGTCGCGGGTGGCGTCATCGGTGGTACCGCCGGAGCGGCGGCCGGTGCCACTGCGGGTGCTGCCGCCGGTGCCGGCATCGGCGCCGCGGCCGGCTGGGCATTCCCCTCCAGCGTCCCGCGGGTGCTCTGACCGAGCCGGCGACCGGAGCGGCCGAGCCTTCCTGCGCTGCCGGGAAGGCCGGTCGGCCGAATTGTTCGACTACACTGGTATGACACTGCGTGCAATTCCGGCGCGGGGGAAAGGACGATGGACGACTACGAAAGACCCGGACCCCGGAGTCGCCATCGACGACGGCCATGACTTCGGACACGCTCGTCCATGTCACCATGGTGCTGATCTTCGTTCTGATCGGCGGCGTATTCGCCGGGGCCGAGATCGCCCTCGTCACGCTGCGGGAAAGTCAGATCCGCGGGCTCGCCCGGCGCGGGAAACGAGGCGCCCGCACCGCCGCGCTGGCACGCAATCCCAATCGCTTCCTCTCCGCCGTGCAGATCGGCGTCACTGTGGCCGGCTTCCTTTCGGCTGCTTACGGCGCGTCAACCATCGCCCCGGATTTCGTTCCTACCCTGCAGAATTGGGGATGGTCCGCGAGCGTCGCCAACACCGTGGCCTTGGTTGGCACCACACTGGCGATCTCGTATCTGTCGCTGATCCTCGGTGAGCTGGTGCCCAAACGAATCGCCATGCAGCGCGCTGCCGGATTCTCGTTGGTGACGGCCTCGACACTGGACCGATTCGCGACCCTCATGACTCCGGTGATCTGGCTGCTCTCGATTTCCACGAATGTGCTCGTGCGACTCCTCGGTGGCGATCCACAACACAAGCGCGAGGAAATCACCCGAGAAGAACTACGCGATATGGTGACCGGGCATCACGATCTGCCCGATGAGCAGCGGCAGGTACTCACCGACGTGTTCGATGCCGGAAAACGATGTCTCGCCGAGGTGATGCGGCCGCGGACCGAGGTCGATTTCCTGCGGATGCAGACGCCGGTCACCGAGGCCTGCGATCGGGCGATCGAACTCGGCCACAGCAGATTTCCCGTCGCCGCGGACTCACTCGACGATGTCACCGGTTTCGTCCATCTACGTGATCTGCTGCGCGCCTCCGGCACCGGAGCCGCCACCGTCGCCGAGCTACGCCGGCCGCTGCTCGAATTGCCCGGTTCCAAATCCGCACTCGCCGCGCTCACCCGGATGCGCCACGACAACATCCAGATGGTGCTGGTGGTCGACGAATACGGCGGCACCGCCGGGATCGCCACCCTGGAGGACATCGTCGAGGAACTGGTGGGCGAGATCCGCGACGAATTCGACCCGCATCCCGCTGCCGGAGAACGAGCACCGGACAACCCGTCGGACCGGCGGCTCGACGGCCTGCTGATCGTGGAGGACGCGGAGAAGATCATCGGTGTCGAACTCCCCGACGGACCCTACGAAACGGTGGCGGGCTGCGTCCTGGATCATCTTCAGCGGCTACCCGGGCTCGGGGACAGCGTGGTCATCGCCGGCCACCGATTCACGGTCAGCGAGCTCGACGGCAAGCGGATCGCCGAACTCCGGGTAGCACCGGCACCCGCCGCGGATCCCGGGCGGTGACCGCCCGCTCTCCCCACCGGCCGGCCTCGGTCCGAACGCCCACCCGTCGGACGCCAGGGGCCGTCAGCAGGTACTCACCTCTTCCAGGTCCGACCAACCTCTCGGACCGCCCCAACAGCACTACTGACTGCGAGTCAACATAGCCACGCCGTCGCGCCGCTATCGTCGATTCGACGAGAAATGCCTGGTAACAGCCACGTGCCGACAGCCCGGCGATATGTGACGCAGCACACTCTCGATTTACTTGGATATCCAACTATAGGATGGCCGAGCACTGCTGCAGCGCGTGGACCCACCACGGCAACTGCAGTGGCCGGGTAGGCGCACCACGACCTCCGGCCATCCGGTATCCGCAGCGAGAACAGGACTGGCATGGTTCGCGAACTGACACACTTCATCGGCGGCACACTCGTCCCCGGCACGTCGGGCAATTTCGGCGAGGTCCACGACCCGAACCTGGGCCGGGTACAGGCCCGGGTACCCCTCGCCTCCGCCTCCGAGGCCGCGGCGGCCGTGGCCGATGCGGCGGCGGCACAGCCCGGCTGGGCGGCGACGAATCCGCAGAAGCGGGCGCGGGTGCTGATGAAGTTCCTGACCCTGGTGCAGGACGAGATGGACGATCTCGCGAAGCTGCTCTCCGCCGAGCACGGCAAGACCGTGCCGGACGCCGCAGGCGATATTCAGCGCGGCCTGGAGGTGATCGAATTCGCCTGTGGTATCCCCCATCTGATGAAGGGTGAGTACACCGAGGGCGCGGGTACCGGTATCGATGTGTATTCGATGCGGCAGCCGCTGGGCGTGGTCGCCGGAATCACCCCGTTCAACTTCCCCGCCATGATCCCGTTGTGGCAGGCCGGCCCTGCGCTGGCGTGCGGCAATGCGTTCGTCCTCAAACCGTCGGAACGCGATCCCTCGGTGCCGCTGCGGCTGGCCGAGTTGTTCCTGGCAGCGGGCCTGCCGCCGGGTGTGTTCAATGTGGTCAACGGCGACAAGGTGGCGGTCGATGCGCTGCTGCACGACGACCGGGTCAAGGCGGTCGGCTTCGTCGGCTCCACCCCGATCGCGCAGTACATCTACGAGACCGCGACGGCGAACGGTAAGCGGGCGCAATGTTTCGGTGGCGCCAAGAACCATGCGGTGGTCATGCCCGATGCGGACCTCGACGATGTCGCCGACCAGTTGATCGGCGCCGGATACGGCTCGGCCGGTGAACGGTGCATGGCGATCTCGGTGGCGGTGCCGGTGGGTGAGCAGACCGCGGACCGCCTGGTCGCCGCGCTCACCGAGCGGGTACACAAGCTCAGCGTCGGTCGCTCCGACGATCCGGGCGCGGATTTCGGCCCGCTGGTCGGCCGGGATGGCGTGAACCGGGTCGAGAAGTACGTCCGAACCGGCGTAGACGAGGGGGCCGAACTGGTGGTGGACGGGCGCGGCCGCACCGTCGAGGGCGCCGAGGACGGCTACTTCGTCGGCGCCACCCTGTTCGACCGGGTCACCCCGGATATGCGGATCTACCGCGAGGAGATCTTCGGCCCGGTGCTGTCGGTGGTGCGGGCGGCCGACTATGAGGAAGCACTGCGGCTGGCCGATGAGCACGAATTCGGCAACGGTGTCGCCATTTTCACCCGGGACGGCGATATCGCGCGCGATTTCGCCACTCGGGTGAACGTGGGCATGGTCGGGGTCAACGTGCCGATTCCGGTGCCGATCGCCTATTACACGTTCGGCGGCTGGAAGCGTTCCGGGTTCGGTGATCTCAATCAGCACGGCCCGGATTCGATCCGCTTCTACACCAAGACCAAGACGGTGACGCAGCGCTGGCCGGAGTCGGTCGAAAGGAATGCGGCGCCGTCGGGTCCCGGGCAGAACGCATTCGTCATCCCCACGATGGACTGAGGCGATGTTCCAACTCGACGACCACGAAACGGCGATCACCGACACCGCCCGTTCCTTCGCCGACGAACTGCTGGCCCCCAACGCCCTCGAATGGGACGAACAGCAGCATTTCCCGCTGGACGTGCTGCGCAAGGCGGGTTCGCTGGGCATGGGCGGTATCTACACCGGCGAGGATGTCGGCGGCTCCGGGCTGCGGCGCCTGGATGCGGTGCGTATCTTCGAGCAGCTCGCCACCGGGTGCCCCGCGATCGCGGCCTACATCTCCATCCACAACATGGTGGCCTGGATGATCGACAGCTACGGCACCGAGGAGCAGCGGCACCGCTGGCTGCCCCGGATGACCTCGATGGAATGGCTCGGCAGCTACGCACTCACCGAACCCGGGGCCGGGTCGGACGCTGCAGCCTTGACCACCCGCGCGGTGCGCGACGGCGACGACTACCTGCTCACCGGCGTGAAGCAGTTCATCTCCGGGGCCGGCAGCACGGATGTGTACGTGGTGATGGCCCGCACCGGTGCGGCCGGGCCGCAGGGCATCTCGGCCTTCATCGTCCCGGCCGACACCCCGGGCCTGTCCTTCGGCGCCGACGAGAAGAAGATGGGCTGGCATGCCCAGCCCACCCGTCAGGTGATCCTCGAGGCGGCCCGGGTGCCCGCGGCGAATATGCTCGGCGCCGAGGGCAACGGTTTCCGGATCGCCATGAACGGACTCAACGGCGGCCGGCTCAATATCGCCGCCTGCTCGCTGGGTGGCGGCCGGTCGGCGCTGGACCGGACGGTCAGCTACCTGGGCGAACGCCGCGCCTTCGGCGACCGGCTGCTGGACAATCCGGTGCTGCGGTTCGAACTCGCCGATATGCGCACCGACCTGGAAGCGGCCCGCACCCTGCTGTGGCGGGCCGCGGCGGCCCTGGACGCGGACGCCACCGACAAAGTGGAGCTGTGCGCCATGGCGAAACGGTTCACCACCGACGCCGGATTCCGGGTGGCCGACAAGGCACTGCAGCTGCACGGGGGGTACGGCTATCTCACCGAGTACGGCCTCGAGAAGATCGTCCGGGATCTGCGGGTGCACCAGATCCTGGAGGGAACGAACGAAATCATGCGGGTGGTCATCGCCCGCTCGGTAGTGGGAGCAGCATGAACGAGCCCGAAATCCTCATCGAACAGCGCGACGGCCTGGGCCTGATCACGCTGAACCGGCCGAAAGCCATCAACGCGCTCAACCATGCCATGGCGACGGCCATGCTCGACGCGCTGCGCACCTGGGCCACCGACGACCGGGTGCACGCCGTCGCCGTGACCGGCGCAGGTGACCGCGGCCTGTGTGCGGGCGGCGATATCGTCGGCATCCACAACGATGCGAAGAACTACGACGGCGAGGTGCCGGCGGACTCACCGACCGGGCGGTTCTGGCGCGACGAGTACATCCTCAACGCCCTGATCAACCGCTATCCGAAGCCGTACGTCGCCGTCATGGACGGCATCGTGATGGGCGGCGGGGTCGGGATCTCCGGGCACGGCAGCCACCGCATCGTCACCGAACGCTCCAGGATCGGGATGCCGGAGGTCGGGATCGGTTTCGTCCCCGATGTCGGCGGCACCTACCTGCTCTCGCGGGCCCCCGGTGAGATCGGCACCCATATCGCCCTCACCACCGCCCGGATGGACGCCGGCGATGCGATCGCCGCCGGTTTCGCCGACCACTATGTGCTCGCCGAGGACCTTCCGGCGCTGCTGGAGGCGCTGCGCAGCGCCGACCCGGACGTGGCGATCGTCAAATTCGACCGGCCCGCACCGGAATCGCACCTGGTCGCCCAGCGGGACTGGATCGACAGCTGTTATGCCGCCGACCGCGTCGAGGAGATCGTCGCCCGGTTGCGCGCCGCCGACGCGCCGGAGGCGGCGAAGGCAGCCGAGGATCTGCTCGGCAAGTCCCCGGCCGCCGGCAAGGCCACCCTCCGTGCCCTGCGCTCGGCGCGCGCGCTCGGCAGCCTCGAGGAGGTGCTGAACCAGGAATACCGGGTCTCCATCGCCTCGCTGGGCACCCACGACCTGGTCGAAGGAATCCGGGCCCAGGTGATCGACAAGGACCGAAACCCGCAGTGGTCCCCCGCCACCCTCGACGAGGTCTCCGGCGACCGGGTGGCCGCTTACTTCGCCGGACTCGGCGACCGCGAACTGGGCCTGGCGGCCCCGGAAGGAACCGAATGACCACCACGATCGGATTCCTCGGGCTCGGCCATATGGGCGGCCCGATGGCCGCCAACCTGGTCCGGGCCGGATACGACGTCCGCGCCTACGATCCGGCCGCCGACGCCCTGGACCGGGCCCGGGCCGACGGCGCCACCGTCGTCGACACCCCGGCCGCGGCCGCCGAAGCCGAGGTCGTGGTCACCATGCTGCCCAATGGGCGTATCGTCCGCGACGTCTACCGCGACATCCTGCCCGCGGCGAAACCCGGCACCCTGTTCGTCGACTGCTCCACCATCGATGTCGCCGATGCCCGGGCCGCCGCGGCCGATGCCGTCGCCGCCGGTCACCGCGCCCTCGACGCACCGGTTTCCGGCGGGGTGGCCGGCGCAGCCGCCGGTACCCTCACCTTCATGGTGGGCGGCGCCGCTGCCGATTTCGCCGATGCGCTGCCGATGCTCGAGGTGCTGGGCGGCAAGGTCGTGCACTGCGGCGACGCCGGGGTCGGACAGGCCGCGAAGATCTGCAACAACATGATGCTCGGCCTGTCCATGATCGGCCTGTCCGAGGCGATCGTGCTCGGCGAGAAGCTGGGGCTGACCAACGACAAGTTCTACGAAGTCGTGTCCACCGCGTCCGGGCAGTGCTGGTCGCTCACCTCCTACTGCCCCGTCCCCGGACCCGTGCCGACCAGCCCCGCCAACAACGACTACCGGCCCGGTTTCGCGACCGCGCTCATGGCCAAGGACCTCGGTCTGGCCGCGGACGCCCTGCGCGACAACGGGATCGATGGGCAGCTGGGCCTGCTCGCCGCCGAGATCTATCGTCGGTTCGACGAGGAGTCGGCCGGTCGGGATTTCTCCGCCATCGTCACCGATATCCGCAGCCGGTCGCAGTAGCGCGGCACGGCACCGGACGCGGTCACCGCGTCCGGTGCTCAGGTCGCCGGCGTCCCGGCGGTGGACGGCAGGGCCCCTGGGCTTCGACGGCGCGCCGGTCCCGTTCGGCGGCAGCTTCGAAATTGCCGCCTGCGAAAGCGAGTTCGTGATCGAAGGCCAGGTGTACGACGCCGTCCGCCTCGGCCGCGGCGGCACGCAGGGTGGCGAGGTCGCCGAGACCGCCCCGAATCGGTTCGACGGCGGCGGCAGCGAGCGCTGCGGCAGTGGCATCCGATCGGGCGAGCCCCGCGACCGTGTGACCGGCGTCGTGGAGTTCCGGCACGACGGCCGATCAATCGGCCCCGAGTTCCTCCAGCAGCGTCGGCCGGCTCGGGGACCAGCCCAACTCCTTTCGCGCCCTTGTATTGTCGGCGACCTGGTCGAGCAGGAACGCGTCCACCATGACGCCCCACTGCGTCCGCGCATCCTCCGGATCCCACGCTTCGACCCGGCTGCCGGTCCGCTCGGCGGTCACGTTCACCGCAGCGCTCACCGCTACCGATTCCGGCAGTGCACCCAGGTAGACCGCCCCCGCCGGAGCGGACTCGAGCGCCAGCGCGTAGAGCTCACCGAGGTCGTCGGCATGCACGACCGACCAGCGAGTCGACCCGTCGCCGAGCCGGCGGACGACCGTTCCCCCGCCGGATTCCTGCGGACTCAACAGCATCGGCACATAGCCGCGCCCACCGCCGTACACCAGACCCGGCCGGATCCGGATGGTCCTGACGCCACGCGCGACTGCCGCAGCGGCCACTACTTCCTCCACCGCCGGACGCCAGGACACCACGAGCGGCGGCACGAACTCCGACTCCTCGGTAGCCGGGGTATCTCCGGTGTGGCCGTGCAGCCACAGCCCGCTCGTATAGACGAACGGTTTGCCGGTATTCGCGAACGCATCCAGCACACCGCCAACGACGGTGTCGTCGAGTTCACCGGATCGCTCATCGTTACTCGAAGCCGCATGCACTGCCGCATCGACGGTCGGCAGCACCTCGTCGAGTGCATCGGCCTCGAAGAGGTCTGCGACAAGCGGCTCGACACCGAGTGGAACCGGCCGCTCGACACCGGTCACCGTGCCCACCACCGCATGCCCACGCCGCATGACGGCCCTGGCTACTGCACTGCCGATCGTTCCGGAAACACCGGTCACCAGCACTCGCATCGAATACGCCTCCCCATCCATGATTTCTATCAACGTTAGAAATCAACCTATCCCCGAGGCGCTACGATTGTCTAGCCCTGTTAGAAATCGACCGGCAGGAGAGGCGTGCCACGCGACGGCAAACGAATCAAAGGCACTGCAGACGAGCGCACCGAGGCACGGGCCCGGCTGCGTTCGGAGTTGCTCTCGGCAGCCCGCACACTCGCCGACCAGGCAGGCGGATACGACGGGGTGACCGTGCGATCGGTGGCCGATCGCGTCGGATACACCGTCCCGATCGTCTATCAGTACTTCGCCGGCAAGCGCGCCCTGCTGGTCGACCTGGTCGACGTCGGGTTCACCGAGCTCGCCGAGCGGCTCGGACGAGCACAGTGCCCCGAGATTCAGCAGCACGAAGGCGGCGCCCTGCCGGCGATCGCGGCAGCCTATTGGGATTTCGCCATGGCCGACCCACACCTGTACCGGCTCATGCACAGCCTGCCGGAGATTCCGTTCGGCACTGCCGATGCGCCGGAGTCCGCCCGTGAATGCTTCGAGATTTTGCGACACACCGCTGCGACGGCCATGCCCGGCCTCGGCGAAGTCACCCGCGACCCGGACGCGGCCGCCGACCTGCTCTGGGCACACCTGCACGGACTGGTCGGACTCGCCCTCGACGGGCGGATGAAGGGCGGCCCCGAGCGCGGGCGAGAGCTACTCGAGGACCTGACCCGCTGGTTCGGCGCACCGAAAGTGCCGCAACCCGCCAACGGTGCACCCGAATAGGCGGGCCACCCATGGACTTAGCGACGAAATAAGTTCTATCATCGCTAGGGTCATGATCTCGAGGCCAGGAGAAAAACGCTGTGGCACATGCAGCTCTGATCGGCACCGCCCTGCTCACGGTGGGAATCATCTACGGCACCGACGTATTCTGCGCCGTCGTCCAGCGTTCGGCGATGGCTCGCGTCACCGATGAGACCCTCACTGCGGCAATGGGGTACATCCACCTCTACGGCGATCGACGGTTGCGGGTTCCGGGCATGCTGGGACTACTGGCCTGCGCTGCCGCCACCGTCACTGCGGCAGTCACCGGAGCCGGCACGATCTCGGTGGCGACCGGTATTCTCGCGGTCGTAGCACTGCTGGTGTGGTTCGCCATCTACGGCACGATCAGCGCCCCGGTGAACCGGGAGCTGACCGCGGCCGCCGAGACCGGCCGGATCCTGCCCGAGGCACGATCGCTCCAGCAGCGCTGGGATTCCGTCATCGGGCTGCGTTCCGCACTGCAAGGGTGCGCGATGGTGCTGTTGTTCGTCAGCGCCGTCACTGCCCGGTAGTTGCGCTACTGCGACAGCGCCTGGTCCGGTCCGGATCCATCTGCCGCGGAACCGAAGACGGCCGCGATCGCGGTCAGGTCGGCAGCGCCGTAACCGCCGGATTCGGCCCGCCGGTAGCCAGCCAGCGCAGCCCGGGCCATCGGCGCCTCCGCGTCGAGGTCCGTTGCCAGTGCCGCCAGGTAGTCCAGATCCTTGGCGACGAGCTCGACCGGGAAGTTCGGCGCGAAGTCACCGGCGGTCATGACGCCGATCGCGCGGGCGACGGCCGGGCTGGTCACCGGTAGTTCGGTCAGCAGGCGCAGCGATTCGGTGCGGTCGAGGCCGGATCGCTGCACGATGCCGAGAAGTTCTGCGGTAGCGGCGATCTGGGTGGCCAGGGATGCGTTGACGACCAGTTTCAGGGTGGCTGCGGTGCCGTAGTCGCCGGTGTGATGGATACGGGCAGCGCCGACCTCCAGCACGTCCCGGGCGTCGGCCAGGACCCCGGACGGGCCGCCGGCGAGGTGGACCAGGGCACCCGCTTCGGCCTGCGGCCGAGATCCGATCATCGGGGCTTCGAGGAAACGCAGACCGGCCCCGCCGGCGACTGCGGCGAGCCGCCGGACCCACCCCGGGGACAAAGTGCTGGCCTCGATGGCGAGGGTGCCGGGTGACGCCCCGGCCAGGATCCCCGTGTCCGAGTCGAGCCACACCCGGTCGGACGCGTCGTCGTCACGCACTGCGACCAGGACGATCTCGGCCACCGCGGCGGCTTCGGCCGGCGATTCCGCCGCGGCGGCCCCCGCCGCGACCAGCCGCCGCACCGGCTCCGGCGACCGGTTGGCCACCACGGTCGGGTAGCCGGCAGCGCACAGATTCTGCGCCAGCCGGGCTCCCATCGCCCCGAGCCCGACCACCGCGACGCGCGGCTGTGCCCCGGTCACTGCGCTGCCCCGGAGAAGGCGAGTTCGAATCCCTTGGGATCGGACCACCACAGCGCCGACATCTCGGTGGCGGTGGGGTCCGGGAAGATGTCCGGATGCCCGGCGGCGACACCCGCCAGGATCCCGTCGGCGACGGTGCGCGGTGCCGCCTTGGCCATATCGTCGAATCCGGCGACCATATCGGTGTCGATACCGGCCGGGTACACGCCGTGTACGGCGATGCCGCGTGCCTGCAGGCCCGGGCGCATGGCCTGGGTGACCGAATGCAGAGCCGCCTTCGACGCGGAGTACCCGGCCATCGGCGGGGTACCGGCCAGGGCCAGCAACGACAGCACATTGACCACGGCACCGCCGCCGGCGGCTTCGATGCCGGGCACGAAGGCGCGGATCAGGTCGAGGGTGCCGGTGAAGTTGGTGGCCAGCTCGGCGGCGATCTCCGCACGGCGGGCGGTGAACGGATCGGCGAAGTGGGCGGCGCCGGCATTGTTGATCAACAGAGTGACGTCGGGCGCCCGGTCGGCAGCGGCGGCGATGTCGGCCGGGGACGTCAGGTCCAGCCGGAGCGGGATCACCCGGTCGTCTCGGCCGGTCAGGGATTCGATGTCGCGCACCGCCGCGTATACACGCCGGGCGCCGCCCGCGAGCAGTGCTTCGGTCAGGGCGCGGCCGAGGCCACGGTTCGCGCCGGTCACCAGGGCTACGGAGTCGTGAATGTCCATACCGGAAACGCTATGGACCCTGCTGTTATCAGTCCAATACGAATTCTTCCTGCTGTGATTTGTCCATTCGATAACTGCAGGTGTCCAGGATGATGTCGTGCAGCAACGCCGCACCCGGATGCCCGCTTCCGGCGAGCCGGACCGGGCCGGTGACCAAGCGCGGCGCCACACCGGTCAACGGCCGGAACACCACCCCGGCGCGGTCGAGGGTGCGGGCCACGGACCGCGCCACGAATGCGACGCCCGCACCGGCCGCGACGAGCGCCAGAATGGTCTGCAACCCGGTGGCCTCGTGGGCGATCCGGGGCGCGAACCCCGCTGTCACACAGGCATCGGTGTAGCGGTCGTAGGTCTGCGGCTCCAGTTCGCGCGGAAACAGCACGAACGCGTCCTGCGCCAGATCGGCCAGGGCGATCGATTCCGCACCGGACAACGGATGTTCGGCCGGGAGCGCAATCCCGACCGGCTCCTCCAGCACCGGGGTGGCCGTCAACCCGGCCCGCGGATCCACCGGCAGGTGCACCAGACCCAGGTCCAACTGACCGAGCCGCAACAGCCGCACCTGGTCGGCCGTCTTGCGTTCCTCGACCCGCACCTGCAGCGCCGGATAACGCTCCCGGGCCGTCCGCACCACATCGGGCAACAGGCTGTACAACGCCGTCCCGACGAATCCGACGCGGACCGTCGCCAGTTCACCGCGCGCCACCCGGCCACCGTCGTCGACGACCCGGTGCGCCTCCCCCAGCAACCGGTGCGCACCGGCGAGCAGCACCTCCCCGGCCGCCGTGAGCCGCACCTCCCGCCGGTTCCGGGCCAGCACCTGATAACCCAGTGCATCCTCCAGCGCCTTGACCCGATAGCTCAGCCCCGGCTGGCTCAGATGCAGCCGGGCCGCAGCCCGGCCGAAGTGCAGCTCATCGGCCACCACCGCGAACAACCGCAGGTCATCGAGGTCGACCGCGATTCCCTGCTCCCCGACTTCCGGCACGCCTATCACCCTCTCCGCACGTCTGCACTGTCCACAACGTAGCGGGCTCCGTACATCGCCAGGCGCGGAGCTGCCGAGCTTCGGTCACCCCCCCGCGACAGGTGCCACCACCGCATCGATCAGACGTCGCGCCGCCGCGTCACAGCGCGCGGTGTCACCGGTCAACATCCGATCGAGCAGCACACCTTTGAGACCGGAGGCCAGCACAGTGGCGTCGACCCGCGCGGATTCGGCATCGCGACCGGTCGCGATGAGCAGGTCGGTCGCATAGTCGACCCACGCGAGAACGGCATCAGCAGCCACGGACCGCTCGGGCGCTTCGGGAGTGAGACCGGCCGCGAGCAGATGGAACATGACGGTGAAGTGCGTGCGCTGCTCCGGCGCCGTCATCGTCACCCAGGCCGAGGCGGCGGCACCGGCCGGCGACCGGTCGGGCGCGGCGGCGAGCTGCTCCTGCACCTGGCGACGATGTTCGGCGAATGCCGCCGAAAGCAGCTGTTCACGACTACCGAAGTAGTGGACCAGCATTCGTGCGCTGGTCCCGATCCGCCCGGCCAATCCGCGCAGGGTGAAGTCGACCAAGCCGTGGCGGGCGAAATCCGTGAGGGCCGCCTGGAGGAGTTCGTTACGCCGATCGGTCACCCATTGACTGTAACATTTGCTTCATCTAGGGTCGCCGGCATGGATGTAACAAATGCTTCACCACCGTCGCTGTCGACCGAGTACACGGCGTTCATGCTGCTCACCGCGCTACCCGGCTGGCTGTCGCTGAGCCGGGAAGAACGACGGAAAACTGCCGACACGGCCCTCGACCAGGCACTCGGCATCTGCACCCGCACCACCATGAGGTTCTACGACGCGGAGGCATTCAGCGCTCGGTGCAGCGATATCGCGGTCTTCACCACCACTGATCTCGCCGAGTACTACCTGGCGATCGAACACCTGCGCGACTCCGCATTGTTCACCGTGCCGTACTTCCGGCTCGACGATCTGATCCTCGCCGTGGAAGAAGGGCATCGGGCCGCGGAATGAACGAAACATCCACCACCCGGACCGCATTGATCACCGGCGGCGCCGGTGGCGTCGGATTCGCATTGGCCCGGCAACTGACTGCCGGCGGATACCGGGTCCTGATCTGTGGACGCAACCGCGACCGACTCGCGGCAGCAGCCGACAACATCCCCGGCCTGGAAACCCTGTGCACCGACCTGGCCGACCCCGCCGGGGTGGACCGGCTGGCCGCCAGAGCCGCCGAACAGCCCGGACTGGACCTGGTCGTCAACAATGCCGCCGTGCAGTTCGCCCGGCAATGGACGGCCACCGACAACGACCGGCTGGTCGAGGACGTGACTGCAGAGCTGGCCGGAAACCTCACCGGGCCGCTCCGCCTGACCGCCCGGTTGCTGCCCACGCTGACCTCCGCGCCGAATGCCACCATCGTCAACATCACCTCCGCCCTCGGCGTCGTACCGAAACGATCGGCACCGGTGTACTGCGCGACAAAGGCAGGACTCATCGCCGCTACCACGTCCCTGCGATACCAGCTGGCCGCCGACGCACCGACCGTCCGGGTAGTCGATGCGATGCTGCCGCTGGTCGATACGGCGATGACCGACGGCCGAGGAAGTGGAAAGATCAGCCCCGACGCCGCGGCAGCGGCGATCCTGGCCGGAATTCGCGACCCGCACCGGCACACCATCCGAGTCGGGAAAGTCGGCCTGCTACTGGGTATTCACCGACTCGCGCCGGCACTGGCCGCCCGCATGGTCGCCGACTGAGCACCCGGCAGGCCAGTCGACTGCCTCGATATCGGAAGGCTGCCAGGACTAACCCGGGCCGGTGAACACGTACCGGCCGCCGTGCCCACGATCCGCGCCCGGAATGCCGAAATCGGTGATCCATCGCCACCACATGTCGTCGGCCACCGCCAGCACACCCTCGGGGACGTCCACTGCGATCGGCCCGCCGGAGAGGTCGAGGTAGGTGATGAAGTACACGGTGTCGGCGTTCGCGGTGAGGAACAGCGAGTTGCAGTCCATGAGTTCCGAGAAGATCAGCACATCGCCGTCGTGCACACCGATCCGGGCGAATCCGTCTCGGATCGCCCACTGTGATACCGCCGGCAGCCCGGCGATGAAGGCTTCGATGCCATGGATGCGGTCGAGCAGTTCATAGGCGGCGGCACCGGTCGCCGCAGTCGGGTAACCGTCGTCGAAGGTGAAATCGGCCAGGGCGGTGGTCACCCGATTCGGGGTCGAGACAGCGGACGGATCCTGATCGGTCATCATGTGCCGTTCCCTCACTGGCATCTGGTCGGCTGCCGCGACCGTAGGCCGTCGCCTCGCCGCCTCTCCTCACCCAACGCGGGTGAAGTCATCCGGTACCGGCACCGGGCAGCACCGGCCCCGGCGGGGACCCGCGACCACCACAGGCACAGCCCTCGATCCGACGGGCCGCCCGGCCGGATCAGATCGGAATGATCCGGACAGCAGGACCACACAGGGTGGCCATGTCCTCGGGGTCACTGGTCAGCAGGACCACAGGAGCTGGTTGCCGAGCGGCCATTTCCGCGACGACCGCGTCGATTGCGTACTTGTGGCCGTGCAGCCCGGCCTCGGTGAGGAGCATCGAGGCAGCCTTCGCGGTCCGTTCATCGACGTGCTCGACCCGTACACCGGACAACAACCACGTCAAGCGGGCGCAGTTCGTCTTGCGATGCGTGGCCTCGATGATCGTGAGCGCACTGATCGCCACTTCCATCCCGCGGGCACGCGCCTCGGCGACCAGCGCAACCACTGATGCTGCATCATCGGCAAGCCGCGAGAGCCCCTGACAGTCCAGCACCGCAGTGCCGCGGTGCGTGACGTCCGTGCGACGGGAGGCCGGCCGGTTCAGCCGGCCGCGGGCCACTGCCCGGGCTCCTGCATCGCGCCGTCGAAGGCATCCCTGGCCCGCTGCCGCTCGTCGGCAGGAATCGGGCCCCTGCGGCGCTCATGGTCGGCGAGGTACTCGTCGAGTACGAGACCGCGCAGCTCACGCTCGACAGCCGAAGCGACGAACGACGAGAACTCCCGCTTACCCACCCGCCGACGGACCGCCTCGGCGGTGCCTTCGGGCAACGACACGCTCATTCGCGTCGCCTGCCCCTCACCGATGCCCAACTCGCCGTCGCCCATGCCTGCCAGATTATCAAACCGAGTAGGAATTCTCTGGTGACGGCGCCGAAACACAGAAGAGTCCACCCGCTCCGCAAACGTAATCGCGGAACGGGTGGACTCGAAACGACCTACTGCGGACCGCCCGCGGTCGAGCGCCCTACCGGGCCGCCTCGACCGCAGGTCGAGATCCGATTCGGATCACACGTCGTAGTAGAGCTCGAACTCGTACGGGTGCGGCCGCAGGTTGACCGGGGCGATCTCGTTCTCGCGCTTGAGGTCGATCCAGGTCTCGATCAGGTCCGGGGTGAACACGTTGCCCTCGGTGAGGTACTCGTGGTCGGCCTCGAGGCGGTCGATGACCGACGCCAGGCTGGTGGGGGCCTGCGGAATGTTCTTGGCCTCCTCCGGCGGGAGCTCGTAGAGGTCCTTGTCGACCGGGGCCATCGGCTCGATCTTCTTCTTGATGCCGTCCAGGCCGGCCATCAGCATGGCGGCGAAGGCCAGGTACGGGTTGCCCGAGGAGTCCGGCGCGCGGAACTCGATGCGCTTGGCCTTCGGGTTGTTGCCCGAGACCGGGATGCGGACCGCGGCGGACCGGTTGCGCTGCGAGTACACCAGGTTGATCGGGGCCTCGTAGCCCGGCACCAGGCGGTGGTACGAGTTGATGGTCGGGTTGGTGAACGCCAGCAGCGACGGCGCGTGGTGCAGGATGCCGCCGATGTAGTAGCGGGCCAGGTCGGACAGGCCACCGTAGCCGGCCTCGTCGTGGAAGAGCGGCTTGCCGTCCTTCCACAGCGACTGGTGCACGTGCATGCCCGAGCCGTTGTCACCGAAGAGCGGCTTCGGCATGAAGGTGACGGACTTGCCTTCCTTCCATGCCGTGTTCTTCACGATGTACTTGAACAGCTGCAGGTCGTCGGCAGCCGACAGCAGGGTGTCGAACTTGTAGTTGATCTCGGCCTGACCGGCGGTGCCGACCTCGTGGTGGCCGCGCTCCAGCTCGAAACCGGCGTTCTGCAGGTTGGTCGAGATCTTGTCGCGCAGGTCGACGTAGTGGTCGTACGGGGCCACCGGGAAGTAGCCGCCCTTGTTGCGGACCTTGTAGCCCAGGTTGCGGGTGCCGTCCGGGTTGAACTCCTCGCCGGTGTTCCAGGAACCCGAGATGGACTCGATCTCGTAGAACGAGCCGTTCATCGCCGAGCCGTAGCGGACACCGTCGAAGATGTAGAACTCGGCCTCGGGGCCGAAGAAGGCGGTGTCGGCGATACCGGTCGAACGCAGGTACTCCTCCGCCTTGCGCGCGATGTTGCGCGGGTCACGGGAGTAGGCCTCGCGGGTGAACGGGTCGTGCACGAAGAAGTTCAGGTTCAGCGTCCGCGCGCTGCGGAACGGGTCGATCCGCGCGGTGCTGAAGTCGGGCAGCAGCAGCATGTCCGACTCGTCGATCGACTGGAACCCACGAACGGACGAACCGTCGAACGCCAGGCCCTCTTCGGCCAGGTCGGCGGTGAAGGCCTTCGCCGGGATCGAGAAGTGCTGCTGCACACCGGGCAGATCACTGAAGCGAATGTCGACGTATTCGACGTTCTCTTCCTTGATGTACTGAATGACCTCTTCGGCCGTGCTGAACGTCACTTGTTCTCCTTACGGATCGGTTCCCAGCCCTTGTCGATGCTGGCCCTGTCGAGCGCCTGCAGGCAGTCGCTACGGTCGGGTTCGTCGCGATCTGACGCTATGGACGCGGTGTTTCCCTACAGTCAAGGCTGTGTTTCGCCGGTGTTACGCGTGGAGTTGACCAGGGTGATTCCGGCCATCCACTGCTCCACCTGCTGACCCCATCTTGCCACCTCGGTCTCGGGCCGCCACGTCTGACCACCGGTTATGCGGTGTCGGTCACTTCGTGGCCGGGCCGTATCCTGGGTGCATGGCTCGCATTACCGGATCCTGGTTGACCGGCGCTTCCCCCGACTCCGGCGCCGACGATGCCGTCGGCTACCGCGGCGAGATGTACGGATTGCCCAAGGAGGGCGTGGGATCACTGGTCGGGATGGGCCGCCGTTGTCTCGCGATGCTGATCGACTGGGTCATTGCGCTCGGCCTGTCGATGGTGGCGGTGCAGGGCATCTACTCGCCCACCCTCACGCTGGTGTTCTGGTTCGTCATCGGCGTGGCGGCGGTCACCCTGTTCGGCTTCACGCCCGGACAGTACTTCCTCAAGCTGAAGGTGGTCCGGATCGACGCGCCGGTGGTCGTCGGCTTCGTCCGGGCCCTGGCCCGCCAGGTGCTGCTGGTGTTCGTGGTGCCCGCGCTGTTCACCGATGCGGACGGCCGGGGCATGCACGACCAGGCCACCGGAACCGCGCTGGTACGCGCCCGCTGAACCGGCCGGCGCGCCGCTCCGGCGATACGCTGCTGCCGTGTCGCTGAATCCGGCCCTGCTGGCCGTGCGTTTCCTGCTCGAACTGATCGCCTTCGCCTCGATGGGCGTGTACGGCTGGCGGGCGTTCGACTCACCGTGGCGCTATCTGCTGGTCGTGGTCCTGCCGATCGCGGCCGCCGCGCTCTGGAGCACGTTCGCGGTACCGGACGATCCGAGCCGCGGCGGCGCCGCCCCGGTGCCGGTCCCCGGCCCGGTGCGGCTGGCAGTGGAGATCGTCGTGCTGTTCGGTGGAGCCGCGGCGCTGTGGGGCGCCGGGCTGCCTACCGCCGCCCTGGTCTCCACGGCCGTGCTCGTCGGCTACCACCTGGCGGCCTACGACCGGGTGCGCTGGCTGCTGACCGGCGAGCTGACCGGCGAGCCGGCCGACTGAGACGACCGGCTCAGCGGCGCCGCATGGTGCGCTGCATACCCCGCATCTTGGCGCCGGTGGGCATCGGCCCCTTCGGCATGGCGGGCCCGCTCCGGGAACCGAGCGCCGACAGCCGACCCTCGATCTGGTCGATCCGCTTGGTGTCGATATTGCGGGGCAGCTTGGTGAGGTGGCGCTGCAGCCGCTTCAACGGCACCTGGCCTTCCTCGTTCCCGACGATCACCTCGTAGATCGGGGTATCACCGACGAGACGGGCGGTGCGCTTCTTCTCCTGGGCGAGCAGCGACTTGAGCCGCTGCGGCGCGCCTTCACCCACGAAGATCACGCCGGGCAGCCCGATCACCCGGTGCACGGCGTCGAGCTGGGTGGTCGCGGCGACCCCGTTGCTGACCCGCCACTTGCCCTGCAGGTTGTCCAGCACCCAGGCCGCGGCACCCGCCTGGCCCTCGGCCTTGCTGTACACGTTCTTCTGTACCCGGCGCCCGAAGATGATGAACGCGGCCAGCACGCCGAGCAGCAGCCCGAGCGGCAGCAGGAACCATTGCAGGCCGAAGAACAGCCCGACCACGAAGAAGACGACGGTGATGCCGACCAGGGCGCCGATCATCAGCGGCAGCAGCAGCTTGTCTTCCTTGCGCTGCATGTTGAACGCCTGCCACAGCTGCTGACGGCGTTCCCGCGACTGCTGCTTCCGGGCCGCCTTCGCGGCGGCCTTCGCTTCCTTGGACGGCTTGCCGCCCTTGCCTCCTGCCATGACTCCCAGCTTAGTTGGCGGCCCGCCGGGTGCGACGACAGGCCGGTGCCGTTCTCCGCTTCCGGTGCGGCTGCCCGGCATCCGGGTGACAATGCCGGGATGGAATCCGTCGACGACAAGACCGCCGAACGCCTGGCAGCTGCCCTGCGGTGCGCAACCGTCTCGACCGACGACCCCGCCGAAACGCCCGATGCGCAGTTCCGGGCCCTGGGCGAACATCTGGAACGCGAGTTCCCGCGGGTGCACGCCGAGCTCGAGCTGACCCGGTTCGGGCACAGCCGGCTCTACCGCTGGGCCGGTGCCGAGCCCGAGGCGACCGCGGCGATCCTGCTCGCCCACCAGGACGTGGTCCCGGCCGCCGACCCCGGCAGCTGGACCCATCCACCGTTCGCCGGGGTGGTGGACGACGAGTTCATCTGGGGTCGCGGCGCGATCGACGACAAGAGCCGGGTCCTGGCCCTGCTGGAGGCGGTGGAGCAGGCCCTGGCCGCCGGGCTCCGGCCGCAGAAGACGATCTACCTGGCCTTCGGGCACGACGAGGAGGTGTTCGGCGATGCGGGGGCGATGCGGATGGCCGAGCATCTGCGCACGGCCGGGGTGCGCGCGGACCTGCTGCTCGATGAGGGCGGAGTGATCACCGCCGGGGTGGCCGACGGGGTGGACCGGCCGGTGGCGGGCATCATGCTCGGCGAGAAGGGCTACCTGACGGTGCGATTGTCGGTGGCCGACGGCGGCGGACACTCGTCGATGCCGGGCCGGCAGACGGCGGTCGGCCGGCTGGCCCGGGCGGTGGCCCGGTTGCAGGACCACCCGATGCCGTTGCGGCTGCCACCGGTGACCGCCGATATGCTCACCCGGCTGCGGCCCGCACTGGATCCGGTCCGGCGCCGGTTGCTGGGCCTGACCGAGGGCACCGCACTCACCCGGATGAGCACTCCCCTGCTGACCCGGCTGCTGGCCGCCCGCCCGCAGACCGAGGCACTGGTGCGCACCACCACCGCACCCACGGTGTTCCACGGCGGCGTGAAGGCCAATGTGCTGCCCGCGAGCGCCGAGGCACTGATCAACTTCCGGATCCTGCCGGGCGATTCCGTCGCGGATGTGCTGAAACACTGCCGCCGGATCGTCCGGGACGACGGGATCGGGATCGCACCGGTCGGGATGGCCTCGGAACCGTCCGAGGTGACCGGCCCGGGCCCGGCGTTCGCACTGATCGCCGAGCTGACCGCGGACCTGGTGCCGGAGGCCGCGGTGACGACCGGCCTGGTCCCGGGGGCCACCGATTCGCGGCACTACGACGACCTGGCCGGCACCCGGTGCAATTTCGCGCCGATCGTGCTGACCGCCGCCGACCTGGCCCGCATCCACGGCGTCGACGAGCGGATCTCCCGGCGCGACTACGCCCGGCTGATCGAATTCGACCGGCGGCTGCTGCAGCGACTCGCCGAGCCCGTCCGGCGGGGTGTTCCCAGCCAAGTTACCGGAAAGTAGAATTCCGCCATGGATTCCTCATCTACCGGTGCCGTCGCGTTCATCCGCGCCAGCTGGCACAGCTCGATCGTCACCAAAGCGCACGAGGGTTTCCTCACCGAGTACACCGATCTCGGGTTCGACCCGGCCGGGGTCGAGGTGTTCGATGTGCCGGGTGCGTTCGAGATCCCGCTGCACGCGCAGCGGCTGGCGCGTACCGGCCGCTACGACGCCGTCGTCGCGGCCGCGCTGGTGGTCGACGGCGGGATCTACCGGCACGACTTCGTCGCCTCGGCCGTGATCGACGGCCTGATGCGCGTTCAGCTCGACACCGATGTCCCGGTGTTCTCGGTGGTGCTCACACCCCATCACTTCCACGAACACCGCGAGCACGTCGATTACTTCACCGAGCATTTCGTGACCAAGGGCGCCGAGGCGGCGCGGGCGGTCGCCAACACGCTCAGTTCGCTGCGGACGCTGCCGACCACGACGGGCTGAGGCACGCCGGCACCTCGCCGGGTGGTCCCCGTGACCACGACCGAGGACACGACGACGGGTACCTGCCACCGATCACCCCGGGGCAGGTACCCGTCGTATCGTCACGGATCAGGCGAAGCGGTCGTAGCAGGCCTGTTCCCCCTCGAAGACGCCCGTGCGGAACGCTTCGAGCCGCTGGTAGCCGGCCGCCACCACGTTGCCGTCGACATCAGCCGCGGCAGCCCCATCGGTGAGCAGACCGGAGATCGCCTCGTCCAAGTCGTTGGCGGACAGATGCGGATCGCTGCCCGGTTCGCTCAGTTTCGTGGTGACCGCACCGGACAGGCAGGCCGTGCGGAGTCCGGCGGTGGCGGCACCGGTCAACGACAGCCCCTTCTCCTCCTGCACGGCCAGCATGTACCGGGAAATGAAGACCACGAACGCGTTGTAGTCACCTTCGACGATCGCCGACAGCGGTTCGTCGGCGCCCGGCTGCTCCCCGGCCCGCGCCGCGAGGGCGGGGATATCGACACCGATGGTCCCCGAGTCCGGGCAGTACGACACCGGCTCGGTGGTCTCCACGCCGCGACAGTTCTCGGTGACCCCGGAATAGTCGTAGGCCGGGGCCTCGGGCAGCGGGAACATGTCCTCGAGCGCCCCGGCCAGGCTGTCGAGGTTCGTCTCGTTCACCTCGAGCTGGGTAGTGCGTTCGTCCTCGCTCTCGAAGGTGACCGGCAGACCGGCCCGGCGCTGCTCGATCTCCTCCTCGGTGATGTTCTTGCAGGCCTCGGCGCCGTCGGTGTAACCCATCTGCACGGCGGTGATCCGCTCGAATGCCGAGCCGTGCACATTGTCCGGGTTGTCGGGGTCACGGTCCCGGACCGCTACGGTGGCGCCGAGCACGCCGTTGAGCCCCTCGGCGGTGTTCAGCGTGAAATGCGCCGAATCGCCCTCGGCGACGTGCCGGATGAACACCCCGGCCAGGCAGTCGGCCTGCTGTTCCTTCATCAGCGCATCACCGAAGAAACCGCGCAGCCGGCCGGCCATCCCGGCCCGGCCCTGGATCGCATGGCCGTACTCGTGCGCCATCACCATGACCGCGGCTATATCGCCGAACTCCTCCTGCAGCAGCGGCATCAGGACCCCGCGGTCCCAGCCGATGGTGTGGTTGAGTGGGCAATAGGCCGCGTTGACCAGCCGGTAGGTGCTGCTGAACCAGCAGAAGGTGACCGCCTCGTCCTCGGGCGCGGTCGCATCCCAGGAGATGAGACTGTCGGCGGGCACGAACTCGTCGTCGAAGTGGTTGCCCCACTCCGCTGCCCAGAATTCCTCGATATCGGCGACGGCATTGAGCACCAGCCGGTCCACCGGGCCACCGTCGCCGTTCTCGGCGGTCAGCGGTGCGTCCGGCACCCCGGCGCGCGGCCCGCTGGGGCCCTCGTTGGACGTTGCACCGGCAATCGCCCACGGATTGTCCACTTCCTGCCCGGCGACCGCCGACGTACCGGAGCAACCGGCCACGAAGGTGGCTGCACTCAGCAACAGGGCAGCCGCCATCGGCGCGAATCGTGTTTTCCTCATCCGGATTTCCTCCCCATACATACCGATCCGGACACACTCCGCGATCGAATGCAGGCGATCGTAGTCGACCGCCCCGATGCCGTCGCCTACCGCACCATCCGGACCCGGGCCAGCAGCGCGCGGTGATCGGTGTCCGGAATGGTCAGCGAGCGCACCTGTTCGGCGACTCCGCCGGACACCAGGACGTGATCGATGCCGATCACCGGACCCCACGATCGACCGGCCGGATAGGTGGGCAGCAGCCCGGCCCCGGCCTGATCTGCGGCACTGTGCCAGTCACCGGTGAGCAGGGCGCGGTAGGCCGAATGGTCCCGGGTGGCATTGAAATCGGCACCGACGATGCCCGGTCCCGATGCCGAAGCCAGGATCTCCCGGGCCCGCCGCATCTCGGCGGACCAGGCCGGAAAGTCGAGTACCGGCGGCACCGGATGGAAGGCGAACACGGCGAGGTCGCCGACCTGCGGGTGTGCCACCGTGGCAGCGAGGTTCGCCATGTAGAAGCCGTCGAACTCCCGGGTCTCGCGCAACGGGTAGCGGCTGTAGATGCCGGTGCCGTCGGCCGCGGCCCCGACCTGGCGCAGGTAGCGGTACGGCAGTTCGGCAGCCAGTCCGGCCGCATCGAGCGCCGTCACGGCCTGCGTGGTCAGTTCGTTCAGGGTGAGCACATCGACCTGCTCGCGCCGCACCAGTTCGGCAACCGTCACCGGATCGGCGTTGCCCACCCACAGATTGGCCTGCAGTACGGTCAGTTCCGGGCCGTCGGCGGCGTGCCCGTCCGGGACGAACGGCGGCACCAGCGTCCACGCAGTGGCCACCGCGACCAGCGCGGCCGGTGCGGCGCTGCGCCAGGCCCGCCCGCAGAGCAGCAAGGTCAGGCCGATCGGTGCCGCCACCATCAGATAGGTCGCCCCGGAGGCAGCGAGCACCAGCGGTTTCCGCTGCCAGTCGATGGCATACAACGCCACGCCGGCCGCACCGGCCAGCACCCCGCACCAGCCCGCCACCAGCAGTGCCCGCCGCAACCAGATCCACATGACGGCCAGCCTAGAACCCGGACCTGTGGCAAATCTGTGACCGCAGCGCACCTGGACAGCGATGGCGGCGCGGGTAAGGATCACCCGCATGTACATCGAGGAATGCCGCGCCGGCGGACCGCTCACCGAGGCTGCCGTCGACGACCTGCTCGCCGTTGCGAGCCGGCATCGATCCCGTTTGACCCTCACCGTCTCCGGCCGGACCGTGCAGCTTCCGGTACTCGGGGTCTGCTGGTCCGAACTGGGAGTCACCGCAGGGACTCCGATCACGGTCGAGGCCGGCTACGGCACCGACCCCGAAGCCCGGGACGCCCTGGCCGACTTCACCCGCACACTGCACCTGGTCACCGGTGATGGCGACGCCGAACGCCCGGGAGCATCCCGCCTTCCGGCGCACCCGACCCGGCACACCGGGGCCGGCCGCCGAGCTGAGCCCCTTCAGACGCCGAACACCTCCTCGACCACGGCTCTGGCCCGCCGAGTCACCCGCAGGTAGTTGTCCAGGAAGGCGCTGCCGTCCTCGATCGGCCAGCCGGCGACCTGGGCCACTGCCGACAGCAGGCGGCCCGGGGCCGGCAACTGGTCGGTGGGCTTGCCGCGCACCAGCACCAGCGCGTTGCGTGCCCGGGTGGCGGTGAGCCAGGCGTCCCGCAACAACGCCACGCTGCCCGGGTCCAGGATGCCGTCGGATTCGATCACGTCGAGCGCCTGCAAGGTGGACGTGTTGCGCAACCCCGGATGGTCGTGGGCGTGCCGCAGTTGCAGCAACTGCACCGTCCACTCGATATCGGCCAGGCCGCCCCGGCCGAGTTTGGTGTGGGTCGCCGGGTCGGCGCCGCGCGGCAACCGCTCCGAATCCACCCGCGCCTTGATCCGCCGGATCTCGCGCTCGGTGTCCGGCGAGACCCCGCCGTCCGGGTATCGGATCGGGTCGACCGCCCGCAGAAAACGCACCCCGAGCTGCTGGTCTCCCGCGACCTGATGGGCACGCAGCAGTGCCTGCACCTCCCACGGCTGCGCCCACTGCCGGTAGTAACTCTGATAGGCGGCGAGGGTCCGGACCAGCGCACCGCTGCGCCCCTCCGGACGCAGGCCCGCATCCACCTGCAGCGGCGGATCGGTGGTGGGCGCGCCGAGCAGGCGCTGGACCTGTTCGGCGATCCCGGTCGCCCATTTCACCGCCACCGTCTCGTCCGCGCCCGGGCGCGGATCGCAGACGAACAGCACATCGGCATCGGACCCGTAGCCCAGCTCCATCCCGCCGAGCCGGCCCATGCCGATCACGGCCAGATCGGCCGGCGCGGGCTCGCCCCGTTCCGCCTCGGACGCCCGAATCAACGCGCGCAGTGCGGCTTCCAGCACCGCCACCCACACCGATGACAACGCCCGGCACACCTCGGTGACATCCAGCATGCCCAGCAGATCCGCGGAGGCCACCCGGGCCAGTTCGTGGCGGCGCAGCGACCGCGCCGCAGCTACCGCGCGTTTCGGGTCCCGATGCCGGGCCGCGGCGGTGAGAATGCCGCGGGCGACCTCTTCGGGCTGCGGATCGACCAGCCGTGGACCGGCCGGGCCGTCGGCGTACATCCGGATCGTCTCCGGCGCCTTGATCAGCAGATCGGGCAGGTATTCCGAGGAGCCGAGCACGATCATCAACCGCTGCGCGATCGCCCCCTCGTCCCGGAGTTCGCGCAGGAACCAGATCTGGTCGATCAGGGCCTCGGACAGGCGGCGGTAGGCCAGCAGCCCGGCGTCCGGGTTCGGGGTGTCCCCCAGCCATTCCAGCAGCGTCGGCAGCAGTAACGCCTGGATACGCCCTTTCCGCGAGACGCCGCCGGTGAGTGCCTTGAGGTGCCCCAGGGCGTTCTCCGGCGCGGCGTAGCCGAGTGCGGCGAGCTGCCGGACGGCGGCGCTCGGACCCAACCGCAGCGCATCGGAATCCAGCCGGGCCACCGAATCCAGCAGCGGGCGATAGAACAGTTTGGCGTGCAGTCGCCGCACCCGGACCGCGTTGCGGCGGATCTCCGCATCGAGCACCCCGATCGCGCTCTGCCGGCCGTCGGGATGGATCGCGGCGGCGCGGGCCAGCCAGCGCATCCCTTCCTCGTCGTCGGCGGCCGGCAGGGTGTGCGTGCGTTTCAGCCGCTGCAGCTGCAGCCGGTGTTCCAGCAGCCGGAGGAATTCGTAGGAGCGGGTCAGGTTGGCGGCGTCTTCGCGGCCGACGTAGCCGCGGCGGGCCAGCGCCTCCAATGCTTCGACGGTTCCGGCCACGTGCAGGGCGTCGTCCACTCGGCCGTGCACCAGCTGCAGCAGCTGGACCGCGAACTCGACATCACGCAGGCTGCCCGCACCGAGTTTGAGTTCCCGTTCCCGCAGATCGTCGGGTACCAAGTCCTCGACCCGGCGGCGCATCGCCTGCACATCGGGTACGAAGTCGGGGCGCTCGGAGGCGGTCCACACCATCGGCATCACCGCGTCGCGGTACTGCTGCCCCAGCTCCAGATCGCCGGTCATCGGCCGGTTCTTCAGCAGCGCCTGGAATTCCCAGGTGCGCGCCCACCGCTTGTAGTAGGCCAGGTGCGAATCCAGGGTGCGCACCAGCGCTCCGGCCTTGCCTTCGGGCCGCAGCGCGGCGTCGACCTCGAAGAACGCCTGGCTCGCGACGCTCATCATCTCGGCGGCGAGCCGGGTCGCGGTCGCGTCGGCCGGTTCGGCGACGAAGACGACGTCCACGTCGGAGACGTAGTTCAGTTCCCGCGCACCGCATTTGCCCATGGCGATCACGGCCAGCCGCACCGGCACCGGGCCGTCCTTGCAGACCCGGGCCACCGCCACCGCCAGGGCCGCGGTCAGCGCGGCATCGGCCAGGTCCGAGAGGTGGCGGCCCACCACGGGATACGGCGGCGCCGGTTCGTCGCCCACCGTCGGCGCCACGTCGACCGCGGCCAGCAGCATCAGCTGATCCCGGTAGCGCTGCCGCAGCAGCGGGATCGCCTCCGGCCCGGAATCACCGGCCCGGTACAGCATCCCGGCATCGCCCCGGTCGTCCGCCGGAACCGCCGCGACCGCATCGAGCAGATCGGCCAGCACGTCCGCCGCGGACGGCAGCTCCGGCCGGAGCAGCAGGCGCCAGCGGTCCGGGGTCGCCACCAGATGGTCGCCGAGCGCCGTGGACGAACCGAGCAGGGCGAACAACCGGGCGCGCAGCGTGGTGTCGGCGCGCAGGGCGGCGTCGAGCTCGGACCAGTCGCCGGACAGTGATTCGCGCAACCGCATCAACGTCGCGAGCGCCAGATCGGCGTCGGGAGCGCGGGACAACGACCACAGCAGCGGGACACTGTCGACGTTGTCCCAGCCGAGTTCGCGCAACGAATCCGACGCCGACGGCTCGAGCAATCCGAGCCGGCCGACGCCGGGCACAGCGGGACGGGCAGACGAGGGCCGGACCATGATTCAAACCTACCCGGTCGGCCGCCGCCCGGCGGAGCTCCCTACAGCCCCAGGTACTCCTTCAGCTCCCACGGCGTGACCTGGCTGCGGTAGTCGGCCCATTCCCGGCGCTTGTTGCGCAGGAAGAAGTCGAAGACGTGCTCGCCCAGCGTCTCGGCGACCAGTTCGGACTTCTCCATCGACTGCAGCGCCTCGTCGAGGGTGCCGGGCAGCTCCCGGAAGCCCATCGCCCGCCGCTCGGCGGAGGTCAGCGACCACACGTCGTCCTCGGCCTCCGGCGGCAGCTCGTAGCCCTTCTCGACCCCGCGCAGACCGGCGGCGAGCAGCACCGCGAAGGTCAGGTACGGGTTGCAGGCGGAATCGGGGCTGCGGATCTCGACCCGGCGCGAGGAGGATTTGTTCGGCGTGTACATCGGCACGCGCACCAGCGCCGAGCGGTTCGACCGGCCCCACGAGGAAGCGGTCGGTGCCTCACCACCGTGGATCAGCCGCTTGTAGGAGTTCACCCACTGGTTGGTGACCGCACTGATCTCCGGTGCATGCTCCAGGATGCCCGCTACGAAGGAACGCGCGGTCTGCGACAGGTTGTCCGGATCGTCCGGGTCGGCGAACGCGTTGGTCTCGCCCTCGAACAGGCTCATATGGGTGTGCATCGCCGAGCCGGGGTACTGGGAGAACGGCTTGGGCATGAACGTCGCCCGCACACCCTCGTCGATCGCCACCTCCTTGATGAGGTAGCGGAAGGTCATGACGTTGTCGGCCATGGACAGCGCGTCCGCGTACCGCAGGTCGATCTCCTGCTGCCCGGGCGCACCCTCGTGGTGGCTGAACTCCACGGAGATACCCATCGACTCGAGCGCGTCGATGGCGTGTCGGCGGAAGTTCGGGGCGGCGTCGTGCACGGCCTGATCGAAGAAGCCGCCGTTGTCGGCCGGCTGCGGCTGTGCGCCGTCGTAGGAGCCCGTCTTCAGCAGGAAGAACTCGATCTCGGGGTGCACGTAGCAGGTGAAGCCGACATCGCCGGCCTTGTTGAGCTGCCGGCGCAGCACATGCCGCGGATCGGCCCAGG
This sequence comes from Nocardia sp. KT25-26, assembly GCF_056627695.1. Lineage (NCBI taxonomy): Bacteria > Bacillati > Actinomycetota > Actinomycetes > Mycobacteriales > Nocardiaceae > Nocardia > Nocardia sp. KT25-26. The sequence goes on from NZ_CM152813.1 coordinate 4,245,142, forward strand.
AGGGCGACCCGTCCGGCATGGTGATGTCGCAGAACATCCGGGCCGAATGCTGATGCCCCTTGGACGAGGCCCACGGCAGCACCTGGAACGTCGACGGATCGGGCCGCGCGACCATATCCGCCTCGGACACCCGGGCGAAGCCCTCGATGGCCGAACCGTCGAAGCCGATGCCCTCTTCGAAGGCGCCTTCCAGCTCGGCGGGGGCGATGGCGACCGACTTGAGATAGCCGAGCACATCGGTGAACCAGAGACGCACGAAGCGGATGTCCCGCTCTTCGAGCGTCCGCAGCACGAATTCCTTCTGGCGATCCATACCGGCGAGCGTAAGCATGCGGCGTTAAATCCGTGTTACATCCGTGCTCAGACTTGCGATCCGTGCGCGTAACGCGCTCAGCAGGTGAGCCCGTCGGCGGGCAGCTCCAGCCGCACCAGATAGTCGATGACGGCCGAATCGACGCATTGGACTCCACCCACCAGCGCCACGGTGTGCTGATTGCCCCGATAGGTGATCAATGCCGCATCCAGTTGCTCGGCCAGATCGACACCGGCCCGGTACGGGGTGGCCGGATCGTCGGTCGTCGAGACCACCACGGTCGGCGGCAGCCCCGGCACCTCGATCCGGTGCGGCTCACCGGTGTTGGGCACCGGCCACGCCGCGCACACCTCCAGCGGTGCGGCCCCGGTGCCCAGCCCGTCGTCGAGGAACGGGGCGGCCCGCCGGTACTCGGCGTCCTGGCGAGCCACCACCTCGCGGTCGGTGATCGGCGGGTCGTCCACACAGCGGATCGCGTTGAAGGCGTCCTGCACATTGGTGTAGGTGCCGTCCGGCAGCCGGCCGTCGTAACTGTCGGCCAGCGCCAGCAACGTGTCGCCCCGGCCGTCCTGCAGCTCCACCAGGCCCTGGGTGAGGACATTCCACAGGGATTCCGAATACAGCGCCTGCTGCACGCCGGTGATCGCATCGTGGTAGCTGAGACCACGCGGATCGTCGGTGACCGCGGGTTCGGACATCAGCGGATCGACCAGCTCACGGAACCTGGGCACCGCTCGCGCCGGATCCGGCCCCAGCGGGCAGCTCGACTGCTCGGCGCAGCCGGCGGCGAAGGCATCGAACACCCCCTGGAAGCCGGCGGCCTGCCGCAGCGATTCCTGCACCGGGTCCTGGGCCGGATCCACGGCACCGTCCAGGACCAGAGCGCGGACCCGGTCCGGGAAGCGCTCGGCATAGGCGGAGCCGAGCCGGGTCCCGTACGAGTAGCCGAGGAAGGTGAGCTTCGGGTCCCCGAGCACTGCCCGGATCACATCCATGTCCTGCACCACCTCGCGGGTGCCGAGATGGGCGAGGAAATCCGCACCGGTGCGCGCCACGCACCGCTCGACGTATTCGCGGTTGTCCGCCTCGGCTGCCGCGATCCCCTCCGGGGTGTTCGGCAGCGGCGGTTCCGCGCGCTCGGCGTCGGCCTCCGCAGGCGTGAGGCAGGTGACCGCCGGCACCGACGACCCCACCCCGCGCGGATCGAAACCGACCCGGTCGAACCGGCGCGCCAACTCGGTACCGGTCCCCAGCGAGGACATCGAGAGCCCGGAGACCCCCGGGCCGCCCGGATTCGCCAGCAGGGAACCGATCGGCGTCCCCTGCGCCCGCACCCGCGACAGCGCGATCTGTGCGACCTCCCCGCCGGGATCGGCATAGTCGACCGGGACGGTGATGCGGGCGCATTCGGTGTTCGGCGGAATCCGGTCACCCGGGTTGCCGAAGCCCTCGCAGGAGCCCCAGGCGACCGGCTGCTCGTAGAACTCCGCGAGCCCGTCCGGGGCCGGCGGCAGCGGGCCGTGGTCCGGCTCCGCCCGGGTACACGCCACCATCAGGGCCGGCACCACTGCCAGCAACACGACCAGCCTGCGACGCCGCACCCGCCCACCTCTTCCGCTCCGCGCCTGCCGGCGCAGTTCCCGACTCCCGTCCCGGACGAACCTACCCGGCGGCACGTTGTGACCAAGACCACCCGGTATCGCCCTTAATCCGGTGGTCGCGCGGGTGGCACACTGAATTTCGTCACCGACACCCGGGGACCCGATCCGGGCCTCGAGGAACACGACGAAAGGGACGATGATGTCCGTCCATTCTGCCGAACCCGCTCGGAAGACCCGCGTCCACCATCTGCAGCAGATGAAGGCCGACGGGCAGAAGTGGTCGATGCTGACCGCCTACGACTACTCCACCGCACGCATCTTCGAGGAAGCCGGCATCCCGGTGCTGCTGGTCGGCGATTCCGCGGCCAATGTGGTGTACGGCTACGACACCACCGTGCCGGTCACCGTCGACGAGATGATCCCGCTGGTGCGCGGCGTGGTCCGGGGCGCGCCGCATGCCCTGGTGGTGGCCGACCTGCCGTTCGGCACCTACGAGGCGTCCGCCGAGCAGGCCCTGGCGACCTCGGTGCGGTTCCTGAAGGAAACCGGCGCGCATGCGGTGAAGCTGGAGGGCGGTGAACGGGTCGCCGCGCAGATCGCCGCGATCACCGCGGCGGGCATCCCGGTGATGGCCCATATCGGCTTCACCCCGCAGAGCGTGAACACCCTCGGCGGGTTCCGGGTGCAGGGGCGCGGCGACGCCGCCGAACAGCTCATCGCCGATGCGCTCGCCGTCCAGGAAGCCGGCGCCTTCGCGGTCGTGATGGAGATGGTCCCGGCGGAACTCGCCGGCCAGGTCACCCGCAAGCTCACCATTCCCACCGTCGGCATCGGCGCCGGCGCCGACTGCGACGCCCAGGTGCTGGTGTGGCAGGACATGGCCGGCTACACCAGCGGCCGGACCGCCAAGTTCGTCAAGCGGTTCGCCGCACTGGGCGACGAGCTGCGTTCCGCCGCCGCCGGGTATGCCGAGGAGGTCCGCGCGGGCACCTTCCCCGCCGCCGAGCACAGCTTCTGAGCCATCCGCTCCCGCCGGGCCGGAGGAGGAACAGCGGCCCGGCGGAGTACCGGAAGATGGCAGACTCGATATCGAGATGTCGAGTCGAGCAGAGGTATCGATGACCGAGAGCGTCGCGGTGGCGAGCGGCCGATGGGGCCGGCGCCGATGGATTGTCCGAAGCGCAGCGCTGGTCGCGGGCATGGCGTGTACCGCCGCGCTGACCGCGTGCCAGGGTTCCGACGAGGCGGATTCCGGCAGCGCCGGTGCCGATTCGACGACCACCACCGCCGCCCCGCGGGAGACCGATCCGGCTTCCGGCACGGTCACCGACGCCGCTGCCGCCGATCTGTGCGCAATGATCGAACCGCAGCTCTCCCACTTCCGGGTGCAGGGCCCCACACTCGGCCGGATCGGCCTCAACGCCCTGGTCCACGAGTGGGCACTGCGCAACGGCGGCCTCAACGCCGCGGTCCTGGCGGACAAGGCGATGGTCGACCGGGCCACCGAAGCGGCCTGCCCACAGGTGCACGACGAAGCGGTGACCGCGCTCGAACTGCCCGACCTGGCCGCCGGATTGGCGTTCTGATGCGCACCCTGTACCCGGCGATCGAACCCCACGAGCAGGGCACGCTGGCGGTCGGTGCCGGACAGTCGGTGTACTGGGAGGTCAGCGGGAACCCGGCCGGTAAGCCGGTGGTGTTCGTGCACGGTGGCCCCGGTGGCGGCACCAACGGGCTGCAACGGCGGTTCTTCGATCCGGCGGTGTATCGGATCGTGCTGTTCGACCAGCGTGGCTGCGGACGTTCGACCCCGCATATCGCCGACGGCGCCGACCTGACCGACAACACCACCGAGCAGCTGATCGCCGATATGGAGCAGCTGCGCACCCATCTCGGCATCGACCGCTGGCAGGTGTTCGGCGGTTCCTGGGGCTCCACGCTGGGACTCGCCTACGCGCAGCGATACCCGGACCGGGTCACCGAACTGGTGCTACGCGGCATCTTCCTGTTGCGCCGCAAGGAGATCGACTGGTACTACAACGGCGCCGCCGGCAATGTGTACCCGGAACAGTGGGAACGTTTCCTCGCGCCGGTTCCACCCGCCGATAGGGACGGCGACCTGGTGGAGGCCTATCACCACCTGCTGCATTCGCCCGACCCGGAGGTCGCACTGGCCGCGGCCGTGGCCTGGTCGACCTGGGAGGGCGCCACCAGTGCGCTGCGCCCGCAACCGGACCGGGTCGCCGAAACCGGTGAGCCACGATTCGCCCTCGCCTTCGCCCGGATCGAGAACCACTACTTCCGGCACGGCGGTTTTCTCGACGAGGGGCAGTTGCTGCGCGATATCGACCGGATCGCCGGCATACCCGGCGTCATCGTGCAGGGCCGCCACGACATCGTCTGCCCGGCGGTCAGCGCCTGGGAGCTGCATCGGGCCTGGCCGGGATCGGAACTGCACATCGTCGACGACGCCGGGCACACCGCTCACGAACCGGGTATCACGCACCACCTGGTCGAGGCCACCGACCGATTCGGCAAGGAGAACTGATCATGGCCAGCCGGGCGGCCACCGCCATCACGGGCCCGCTGCGCGCCGATATCGACCGGCTGCTGGCGGCCGAACCCGAGGTGCGCGCCGACGAGTACGACTCGGTGCACCAGATGCGGGTCGCCACCCGGCGGCTGCGCAGCGTGCTGCGGTCCTATCGGCCCCTGTTCGCTCGCCGGCCGGCCGATTCGCTGCGGGCGGAGCTGCAGTGGCTGGCCGGGCTGCTGGGTGTGGCACGGGATGCGGAGGTGCGTGCCGACCGGTTCACCGCCCTGCTCGCCGAGTACCCCGAGGCGCCGGCCGGGGTGGCGGAAACACTGGTCGGCGGCGCACGTGCAGAGTACCGCCGGGCGCACTCCGTGGTCCTGGACGAATTGGACGCGCCCCGCTACGCCGCATTGCGCACCGACCTCGGCGCCTGGCACGCCGACCCCCCGAGTAAGCACACGACCGGCAAGAAGCCGGCCGCCACCCTGTTCGCGCGGATCGTGCACCGCGACCGCGAGCGAGTGGCCGAGCTGGCTCGCGCCGAAGCGCATGCCGACCCGGCCGAGCGGATCGAGATCCTGCACGACATCCGCAAGGCGGCCAAACGGCTGCGCTACTGCTGCGAAGCCGCGACCCCGGTCCTCGGCTCTGCGGCCGCAGACCTGGGCAAGCAGGCGAAGACTCTGCAGACGGTCCTCGGTGACCACCGGGACGCCGTCGAGGCGAGCACCGCGCTCCTCGGCCACGCCCAGGGCTCCCCGGCCGCCGCCTTCTACCGGACCCTGGCCGAGGCCGAGTCGCGGGCCGCGGGCACCGCACTGAGGCGCTACCCCGATGCGGTCGCCTTCCTACACGATTGACCTCACCTCCGGGACCCAGCATCGAAACCGCCCACCTCTGAGCGACAATTGGCCGTTCCAGTTGGATGACACGTCGGTTGTCGCTCGCAGGCGGGCGCTGAGAAATGTACTTCCCCGGCGAATTGTCCGCGGTGTGGTCAGCAGGTGAGGTCGGTCATCCGGTAGATCGCTACCGCTTCCTCACGGGTCGGGACGGTGTCGCCGTTGGTGGCGTACCCGGTGATCTCGGCCACGACCTCGTCCTCGGTACCGCCGGCGGCGATATCGGCGCAGGTCGTGGTGAGGATCTCGCGCAGTGCCACGTCGTCGCGCCCCTCGGCCAGTGCCGGGAAAGCGCTGCGGAAGCCGACTACGAACGACGCCGCCCGGACATCGTCGACGGTGGCGGTGGCGGCTGCCGGTGCCGACGTATCGGCGGCCGATGCCGAATCCTGGTCGTTGCACGCCGACAGCAGCAGCGCTGCGGCGGCGATGCCGGCGGCCAGGGCGCGGGTCGTTGTTCTCACGAAGGCGGATGCTAGCGCGCCGAGCCGATCGGTGCCCGCCCGGTCCGGCGCGGCACGGCTCGCCCCCCCGGCTACGCGGAACACGCGGCACCCGACCGGGGAATTGCGGTGTGATCTGCAGCGTAACTGGCACAGAACGTGATCGACGTCATACAGTGTTCGCGTCGGACGGACGTACAAGCGTTCCGTCATTTCCCATCGATCGCGGAAGCAGGTCACACATACATGCGGGTAGTTCGTTCCATCGTCGCCGGTGCGCTGATCGCCGGGGCCACCTCGATCGCCGCGGCCGTCGGCGCCGGTAATGCCGGTGCCGTCGCCGTCACGCCGCTGCCGGGCGGTGTGCAGGTCGATCTGAGCCCGGCCGACACCCAGTGGGTGCACCAGAACCAGTTCGGCCGGACCGTCGCGGCACTGCCGCACCCGTCGGCGGCATCGTTCGGGCAGGCCCTCGACGCGGCGGCCGCGGTGTCGGCGGCTGTGCCGAACGGCCGGGTCACCTTCACGGTGTTCGGCCCGCTCGACCAGCTCAACGGCACGATGCTGGCGTTGCAGTAGCAGCGTGCAGTTCCGGCAGCGGATCGGATCGGCGCCGGTGGATTTCGGCGCCATCCGATCCGAATTCGGCCTCACCGCGGACTATCCGGCCGCGGCGGTCGCCGAGGCCCGGGAGGCGATCGACGCGTTCGCCGCCTCCCGGGCCGACCGCACCGCCCTCCCCTTGGTCACCATCGATCCACCCGGCGCCCTGGATCTGGACCAGGCGCTGCACATCGAACGCACCACCACCGGTTTCACCCTGCACTACGCCATCGCCGACCTGGCCGCCGTGGTGCCCGCCGGCGGCGACCTCGCCCGGGAAACCTTCGCCCGCGGCCAGACCTTCTATCTTCCCGACGGAGCCGTCCCGCTGCACCCGACCGTGCTTTCCGAGGACGCCGCCAGCCTGCTGCCGGAACGCACCCGGCCCGCCGTGCTCTGGACGATCGAACTGGACAGCTCGGCCGAACCCGTGCACTGGACGGTGCGCCGGGCGTCGGTGCGTTCCCGTGCCCGCTACGACTACGCCCGGGTACAGGCCGATGCCGATGCCGGCACCCTGCCCGCCGCACTGGCCGCCCTGCCGGAATTCGGGCGCCGACGCATCGAGGCCGGCCTGGCACGCGGCGCGATCGAACTTCGACTGCCTGCGCAGGATGTGGTCCGGGCGGACGGTGCGGACGGACACTGGCGGCTGCAACTGGAACCCCGGACCGACGCCGACGACTGGAACGAGCAGGTATCCCTGCTCACCGGCATGTGCGCAGCACGAATCATGTTGGACAGCTATGAAACGCACGGTTCCGACGACGGCCCCGCCGGTCTGCTGCGCACGATGCCGGCGCCACCGCCCGGCGCGATCGCCGCCATGCGCCGGACCGCCGCCGCCCTGGACGTAGACTGGCCCCAGGAGCAGTCGGTGGGCCGGATGCTGGCCGGCCTGGAACCACACACCCCCGCTGCCCTGGTGCTGATGTCCGAGGCCACCGGATTGCTGCGCGGCGCGAGCTACACCGTGCTCGACGGCAGCCGGAGCCCCGACGAACTCGCACACAGCGCCATCGGCGCCCCGTACGCGCACGTCACAGCACCACTGCGGCGCCTCTCCGACCGTTTCGCCACCGAGATCTGCCTGGCTCGGTGTGCCGGCGAGCCGATCCCCGGCTGGGTGCGCACCGGCCTCACCGAGGCAGCGGCCACCATGCGCCGCACCGACGCCCTGGCCAACCGCGTCGACCGCGCCTGCCTCGACCTCACCGAGGCAGGCGTGCTCGCCCCGCGAATCGGCACGATCTTCGAGGCCGTAGTGCTGCGCGAGGCCAACGGCACCCGGCCCGCCGAGATCTTCGTACCGGATCCACCGATCCTGGCGAAGTGCAGCGGCCGTCCCCCGGAGAGCAGCCGGGTCCGGGTCCGATTGACCGAAGCCGACCCCGACTCCCGCACCGTGCAGTTCGCGTACGAGGATTGACCGCCCGAACAGCACCGGCTCCCCATATCGCACCGGATCACTCCACGCCGTCCCCACCCACCTCGCAAGATCCGCACCTACGAAACCCTGCACGGAGCGACCTCGAGGAGCGACGTTCCGGACCGCCCAGCGAATCGGTACTCGAAAGCGCATGAGCCGAAGGCTCGAGTCCCGAGTGCCGATTCGCTGGGCAGAAGAGGGCCGGAACACGCGCAGGCGGAGCCTGCGCAAATCAAACACAGACGAGTCGGCCTGTAAGCCGGATCCTGTCCCCGGTGCGGGCACCGGGTGGTGACCATCCATCTGGACACACCGTCGCCGGGTGCCTCGAGCGGTTCACCCGCAGGCTCGGGCGAGCAGCCCTCGAACACCTGCGCAACCGCACCGCGAGCGGTGCGGCCTTCAACCTTGCTCCGGGCGGGGTTTACCGAGCCGCCCCGGTCACCCGGGGCGCTGGTGCGCTCTTACCGCACCGTTTCACCCTTACCGCACGGCCTGGGCCGTGGGCGGTCTGTTTTCTGTGGCACTTTCCCGCGGGTCACCCCGGGTTGCCGTTAGCAACCGCCCTGCTCTGCGGAGTCCGGACTTTCCTCGACGGCGGGCGGCGGCACTGTCCGTGCCCGTTCCCGCTGCCGCGATCACCCGGCCGACTCGTCTGCCCCTACAGCGTACTCGGTACGGTTGCATGCCATGGAACGTGTGGAGGTCAGGTTCCCTTCGGGGGATGAGCAGTGCGCTGCGTGGCTGTACCGGCCGGAGGGGGCTCCGAAACCTCGGCCGCTCGTTGTCATGGCGCACAGCCTGGGGGCGAATCGCGAAATGGGGCTCGATCGGTATGCGCGGCGCTTCGCCGCGGCCGGGATGGGCGTCCTGGCGTTCGACTACCGGCATTTCGGTGCCAGCTCGGGAACGCCGCGGCAGGTGCTGAAGATCGCGCGGCAGCGGGAGGACTGGAAGGCGGCGATCGGCTATGCGCGCAGCATCCGGGGTTTCGATGCGACCCGGATCGCACTGTGGGGCACGGCGTTCAGTGGCGGGCATGTCCTCGCGATCGCGCCGGAGGACGATTACATCGCCGCGGTGGTCGCCCAGGTGCCGGTGACGAGCGGCTGGGCGGCGGCGCGGGCGAAGGGCCCGACCAGCCTGACCAAGGTGGCGACCGTCGCCGCCACCGACCTGCTGGTCGGCCCGGTGATGCGGCGTCCGGTGCGGATCCGGATCGCCGGACGCAAACGGGCGGCTGCCCTCGTCTCCGCACCGGACGGTCCCGAGGGGTACGGCCGGCTGGCCGAGGACAGCACCACCTACGAGCCGAAGATCGCTGCGCGAGCGGCGTTCTCGGCGATGTTCGACAAGCCGGGCCGGCGGGCGAAGGCGCTGAAGATGCCGGTGCTGTACGCGATCGCCGACAACGACGTGGTCGCGCCGCCGAAGGCCACGGAGAAGGCTGCCGGACGCACCAAGCACGCAGTGGTGAAACGCTATCCGGTGGGGCATTTCGACGTGTACTTCGACGACGTGTTCGAGCAGGTGGTGCGCGACCAGACCGATTTCCTGGTGTCGGTGCTGCGGCCCTGAAGACGGCCGTAGCCCCGGTTCGCGCGGCCGTGGCCCCCCACCTAGGGTGGGAGGCGATGAGCCGTGAGCACTATATACCGTTCCGCAAGCAGGCGATCGTCGGGATGTGCACCGAGGAGCTGCCCGCCGCCGAGCGGGCGACCTTCGCGGAGTTCACCCGAATCCTGGCAGCGCTGCTGCACCAGGGATACCACGATCGGCTGGAAGCACTGCTGGACGCCTACCATCGGGTCGATCCGGCCGGGGATGTCCGGGTGGTGTCCGAGGTGGACGACGAGCAGCGGGCGGCGGCCCGCCTGCGGGTGGAGCAGGAGCTGGTGGCGCTCGCGGAGGCCGCCAACTTCACCCGGGTGACCGAGGCCGAGCTGGCCCGCGCGTTCGATGAGCATTCGCTGGTCAAGGTGCGGATGGAGGTCGACGACGAGGGCATCGACCGGGTGTTGTTCTTCCGTCGGGGCGTTTCGCAGCGCACCCATGTCGCGAAGTCGCTGTTCGGGTTGCGGCGCCGGACGGTGGAGTTCACCAACTACGCCAAGGTCCTGATCTTCGTGGTGTTCTCGGCCGGCCGCGCGGCGCCGGACCGGCCGGGTGAGCCGGGATCGGTGCTGGTGAAGTTGTTCCGGGACGTACCGCGTGACGATCTGGAGATGCTGTACCCGAATGTCCGGGTGCGGATGCGGATGCTGGACAAGCTGCTGATCGGCGTCCCCACGGTGGTGTCCGGCATCGTCGTGGTGGTCACCAAACTGATCGCTTCGCTGGGCCTGCTGATGTTGCTGGTCGGGTTCTGGGTGGGGTTGCACGACGACCCGGTGGAGCTGGATCAGACGGCGCTGGTTTCGATCGGCGCGGGCCTGGCCGCGTTCGGCGGTTACCTGGTGCGGCAGGTCACCAAGTTCAAGAACCGCAAGATCAGGTTCATGAAGGCGCTGTCGGAGAACCTGTATTTCCGCAATCTGGCCAATGACGCCAGCGTGTTCCATCATCTGCTCGGTGCCGCGGAGGAATCCGAGGTCAAGGAGGCGGTGCTGACCTACCACTTCCTGCACACCGCCTCGGGACCGCTGTCGGCCGCCGAGCTGGACCGCCGGGTGGAGGCGTGGTTCGGCGAGCGCTGGGATGAACGGGTCGATTTCGAGGTCGAGGACGGCCTGCGCAAACTGCGGGACTTCGACCTGGTGGACGAGACCGAGCCGGGCCGCTGGTCGGCCGTGCCGTTGCCGACGGCGATGCAGCGACTCAACCGTGCCTGGGATGCGGTGTTCCGGTTCGACCCCGCCGGCAGTGACCACGAACTCACTTCCCGCAACGCCTGACCGGCAGCACCTTGCCCGGGCGGATCCCGGCGCGTCCGGCACGGGCCGCAGCTATGGTCGAGGCATGGAGTCGCTCGGGTCGCGGACGGTGTACACGAATCCTTGGATGCGCCTGCGGGAGGACACGGTGCGCCGGGCGGACGGTTCGGTCGGGATCTACGGCGTCCTGGACAAGCCGGATTGGGCACTGGTCATCCCTTACGACGGGTCCGGGTTCCACCTGGTGGAGCAGTACCGCTATCCGATGGGCCGACGCTGCTGGGAGTTTCCCGCGGGCACCCCGCCGCCCGGCACCGACGCCGGCCCGGAGCAGCTGGCACACAACGAACTGCGCGAGGAGACCGGCCTGCGAGCAGCAGCGATGACGCTACTGGGCAGCGTGTCCACCGCCCCCGCCCTGACGAATCAGCGCGGCCACTGCTTCCTGGCCACCGAACTCACCACCGGCACACCGGAACGCGAGCTCGAGGAGCAGGACATGCGCACCGCACGATTCGCCCGGGACGAGTTCGAGGACATGCTCGTCCGAGGCGCGATCACCGACGCCCACACCGTGGCCGCCTACGGCATGTTCCTGATGTACGAACGCAGAGCGCAGGCCCGAGCGGCGCGGTGACGCGGGAGCCGGGCCCCACTCAACCCCGCACGGAGCCTGCGCCATCAGACACAGCTAGATAACACTGAAGCCGGCGCCGACGCCACCGGCGGCGTCCAGTTCGGCGAGGATGACCTCGATCGGCTGGAAGTAGGCCGGTGAGTGGACCGGGTTGAGACCGCCGGTGCAGGGGATGTTGAAGTCGATCAGCCCGTAGCCGGTCAGCCGCCCCTGATTCATCCCGACCAGGGTCTCGCCGACGGTGACCGGGCCGCCGGAGTCGCCGGGCTGCGAGCAGTACTGGTTGATGCTGGTGCCCGCCAGTTCGCCCCAGACGACGCCGCAGGTGCGGCCGGAGGTCCGGCCGTCGGCGCAGACGGTCGCTCCCGATCCGGGTGCGGCACCGATGCCGGTGACGGTGGTGTGCCCGACGGTCCGCACCGGGGTCACCCGATCCGGGTCGAATTCCACGACCGCGTAGTCCAGAAACTCGGCGTCGTCGGAGAAGGCGACCTTCCCGACGACGCCGGCCTCCAGGGTGGCCTCGGCCCCGACCCGGGACCCGGTGGGGGCGCAGTGGCCGGCAGTCAACCCGACCAGCCGACCGGCGGCGTCATGACCGATGGCGGTCAGTGAGCAGCCGGCGTTGTTGTCGAAGACGATGCCCGATCCGGCGCCGAGTACCGCCTTCGGTGCAGCCTGCGCACCACCGATTCCGGTGACCGCAGTCATCACCCCCGCGATGGCGGCCGCTGCGGCCACCATCCTCGCGAACCTCATGTGAACCCTTTCCTACCGACAGATGTCTGCAACGATTGCGGACCCATTCTGCCGCACGAGGTTTGCTGTGGGAGCCGAACGATGGTCAGGCGTCCGAGAGCTGTGCCCCGAGTTCGCGGTCCGGGTCGGGATCGCCGGCAGCCAGCACCGCATCGAGTTGCGCAGCGACCGCTCCGACGTGCGGTTCGGTCATCATGTGCAGGTGGTCACCGGGTACCTCGATCACCTGGAATCCGGCATCCGCGTACTGTTCCCAGCCGTTGTTGGCACTGTCGAACATGCTGCCGACCGTCTGGTGCGCGAAGTCGATGCCCGGCGGTAGGCCGTCGCGGGCCCGCAGCAGGGTGATATCGGCCTCGTACGGTGCCAGCCGATAGTCGAGGAGCGCCCGGTAGTTGGCGTCGAACACGTCGTAGAGGCGCCGGATGGCCTGCGGCGAACTGCCTTCCGGCATGATGCCGGAACCGATCGCCTCGGTCAGCATGGCGTCGAACAGTTCGTCGGGGTCGGTCACGTCCGGCCGGAAGTCGTCCATCGGTGTCTCGGCACCCCGGGCGTACCAGAGCAGTTCGAGGAAGAACCAGCGAATGAGCTGCTCCCGGGCGATCGGGGCCCGCTGCTGCCCTTCGTCGACCTGCCGCAGCGCCATGGTGTCCAGCAGGGTGACGCTGCAGACCTCGGACCGGCCGAGCTGCCGGGCCATCTCCAGCGCCACATTGCCGCCGAACGACCATCCGGCCAGATGGTACGGGCCGGATGGGTGGGCGCGGCGCACCGCCTCCAGGTAGCGGGCGGCCATCTCCGGCACCGAATCGACCGCAGTGGAGCCGGTGTCGGCGCCGGCGGCCTGCAGCCCGTACACCGGGCGGCCCGGCGCGAGGTACCGGGCCAGCGGCAGATAACACAGCACGTTGCCACCGATCGGGTGCACCAGGAACAGCGGGGTTCCGGTGCCGCCTTCGGTGATCGGCACCAGCGGATCGAACTCGGTGGTGGCGCCCCCGGCACGAATCAGTGCGGCCAGTTCGGCGGCGGTGGGTGCCGCCACGAACGCGGACAGTGGGATGTCGACGCCCCAGCGCCGGGACAGGCCCATCACCACGCGCATGGCCCCGATCGAGGTGCCACCGGCGGCGAAGAAGTCGTCGTCCGGGCCGATTTCGCGCAGTCCGGCGAATTCGGCGAGCAGGTCGACGGCGGACCGTTCGTATTCGTCGGCGGGTTCCCGGCCCGCGGCGACCGGCTCGGGCGCACCGAGGGCTCGTAGCCGCCGGTCGTCGCGCTTGCCGCTGGGCGTCAACGGGATCTCGTCGACCCAGTGGAAGCGGCTGGGCACCAGGTACCCGGGCAGTTGTTCGTGCAGGGCGCTGCGCAGCGCATTCCGGTCGACGTCCGGCTCGGCGCCCACCAGATACGCGTGCAGGGCACCGTCGATGCCGCCGAAGCCGTGGGCCAGGACGGCGGCATCGGTGAGGCCGGGGAACTGTTCGGTGAGACCGAGCAGCGCCAGCTCCACCTCGGCCGGTTCCACCCGGTAGCCGCGGACCTTGACCTGGCTGTCGCTGCGGCCCAGGCAGATCAGGTCGCCGGAGCCGAGCCGCACCCCGAGATCGCCGGACCGGTACCGGACCGCACCGCCGGGGGCGGCCACGAACCGCTGGGCGGTGAGCCCGGGCCGGTCGACATAGCCGGCGGCGATGGAGGCACCGGACAGGTACAGCTCACCGATGACGCCGTCGGCCACCGGACGCAGGGCAGCGTCCAGCAGTTCGACATCGGCACCGGCGACGGGGCGCCCGATCGGTGGCAACGCCGGATGGTCGGCGGCGGCGCCGGTGAGCGGCAACGTGGTCACCACATGCGATTCGGTGGGGCCGTACTGGTTCTCCAGCAGCATCCCGGGCACCATCTCGCACAGCGTGCGGATCTCATCGGTGATCCGCAGCTGTTCACCCGAGGAACCCAGCACCTTCAGGCTCGCCGGGAACAAGGCTCGGGCCCGGGCGATCTCGGCAAAGGCCTGCAAGGCGACGTAGGGCAGGAAGATCCGCTCGATGCCCTCGGCGACCACCGTGTCGAGCAGCGCATCCGGGTCGGCGCGCAGGTCGGTTTCACTCACCCGGAGCGTGGCTCCGGCCGCGAGCGTGGTGAAGATCTCCTGGAAGGCGACGTCGAAGCTGAGCGGCGCCAGGTGCAGGGTGCTCCGGAGTCCCCGGCCGGAGTCGGTCCGGTTCTGCCAGTCGATCAGCGCGGTGAGCCCGCGGTGCGGCATCGCGACGCCCTTGGGTTCCCCGGTGGATCCGGAGGTGAACAGGACGTAGGCGATCGATTCCGGATGTACCGTCGCTGCCGGCGCCGGTTCGGCGGTTGCCGCGGCGGCGAACAGTTCGGCGGCGTCGATCGCGGCCGGCCCGGCCAGTTCGGTGAGTTCGGCGTCGGCCACCACGCGGCGCGGCGCGGCGCGGTCGATCATGGTGGCCAGCCGGGCCCGTGGATATCCGGGATCGAGCGGGACGCAGGCCGCACCGAGCCGGGCGAGCGCGACGACCAGCAACACCCGCTCCAACCGGCCGCGCAGCAGCACGCCGACCCGGTCACCGGGCGCGACCCCCGCGGTCCGCAGCCGGGCGACCAGCCGGTCGGCGGTACCGATCAGCTCCGCGTAGGTGAGCGTGCTGTCGTCGCCCGCGAGCGCGATCGCCTGCGGGTGCAGTGCGGCGGTCTCGGCGATCAGGGTGCCGGCATCGCGGGCGGCGGCAGCACCGGCGCCCGGATCGATCGTCGCCGTCGGGTCCGCGACGATCGCGGCGAGCATCCGCAGTTCGGTCCGTGCGATCGTCTCGCACTGTTCCTGGCTCAGCGTGGTGTCCCCGTCGACCCGGATCCGCATCCCGCCGTCGCGCGGGTCGGTGGCGGCGGTGACCAGCACACCGAAGTTGGTGTCCTCCCGCACATCGAAGTCGGCCAGGGTCACCGCGCCGGTGTCGAGGACCTCGGCGAAGACGTGGTAGTTGACGAAGTTGAACGCGGTGTCGAAGGCGGGGCCACCGTCGGCCAGGATCGAGCGCAGCGGGTACCGGCGGTGCGGGTAGGCGGCACGTTCCCGTTCGGCGACCTGGTCGACGGCGGACTGCCAGGTGGTAGCGGTGGCATCCAGCCGCATCGGCAGCGTGTTGAGGAAGAGCCCGGCAGCGCGTTCGGCTCCGGTGCGGTCCGGGCGGCCGTGCCCGACGACGCCGGTGGTGACGTCGCCACGGCCGGTGAGGGCGCGCAGGGTGAGGCAGTGTGCCGCCAGGTAGACCGCTTTCTCGGGGAGCTGCCGGGCAGCCGCGAACGCGCTGACCGCGGCCGCGAGCGGCCGGCCGACCTGTGCCTCGGCCCGGCGTGGCTCCGGGGTGCCGCGCTGGTAGGCGCCGAGCGCGATGAGCGCGGTGGCGTCTGCACCGGACAGGGTTTCGCGCCAGAAGTCCCGATCGGCGTCGGAATGATCCGCGGTGATCTCGGCTTGCGCGTATTCGGCCAGCAGGGTGGCCGGGACCGTTGCGGGCTCGGGCACATCCACCACGCCGAGGTCGTTCAGGTAGTCCAGCAGCAGTTCCAGCACCGAGCTGGCCACGCTCCAGCCGTCCAGGATCGCGTGGTGGAAGCTGAACACCAGGTCGATGCGATGCTTCGCCGGAGCGTCGGATCCGGTGCCGGCCACCGACCGGACGAACACCTTGGCCGCATGCAGCGGGGCGCGCTCCAGGTCGTAATCGGCGTGCCGGCGTTCCTGGATGTAGGCCTCGACGAGTTTGTCGGCGGCTTCGGTTCCGGTTCCGGATTCGACGAAGTCGACGATCTCCAGATCGTCGGCGACCTCCGCATGCACCAGTTGCAGCGGGACCGAGTAGCGGCCCAGGTCGAACGAGGACCGCAGGGCGGGCTGGCGGGTCACCAGGCGGTCGAACGCGGCCCGGAACCGGGCGGGCTCCCAGGGCAGTTCGAGCCGGTACCGGAAGACGTCCTTGTAGGTGACCGAACCGGCCCGCTCCCGGCTGTGGAACAGCATGCCCAGCTGCAGGGCGGTGGCCGGGAAGGCATCGGCCACCTGCTGCAGCGCCGCGCGGTCGATGAGCGGGACGGTGGCCAGCGGCTCGGTGACGTGTTCGGGGGCTTCGGCGGCTGCGGTGCCGAGCTGTTCGGCCAGGCCCGCGATCGTCGGATGGTCGTAGAAGGCGTCGACCGCGAAGGCGTAACCGGCCCGTTCGGCCGCGGTGCGCATGGTCAGCGCCAGGATCGAATCGCCGCCGTGAGTGAAGAAGTTGTCGTGCACGCCGATCCGGTCGATGCCGAGCACCCGGCACCACACCTCGGCCAGTGCGGCTTCCACCGTGTTCCGCGGTGCGACGAACTCCGTGGTGCGGGTTCCGGCCGCGTCGGCCGCCGTGCGGGCGAGGGCTCGCCGGTCGGCTTTTCCGTTACGGGTGAGCGGGATCTGCGCGACCCGGTGCAATTTGGCGGGAACGAGGTAGCGCGGCACCCGGTCGCCGAGTTCGGCGATCAGCGATTCGGCGGTGACCGTGTCGTCGTCGGTGACGTAGTAGCCGACCAGGTGCCTGCCGAGGGTGTCGGAGTCCTCGTCCACCACGGCCACGGCCCGCACACCCGGGCAGTCCAGCACAGCGTTCTGGACCTCGCCGAGGGTGACCCGGTTGCCGCGGATCTTCACCTGGTCGTCGAACCGCCCGAGGTATTCGAGTGCACCGTCGGGCAGCCGGCGCACCAGATCGCCGGTGCGGTAGCGGCGCCGGCCCGGGACCGACAGGTCGTCGACGAACGCCGCCGCGGTCTGCTCGGGCCGGTTGCGGTAACCCCGGGCGAGGCCGACACCGGCGATGTTGAGCTCACCGGCCATGCCGACCGGCACCCGGCGGCCGTGCTCGTCGAGCACCTGCAGATCGATGTTGTCGATGGGCCGGCCGATCGGCACCACGGCCGGAGCCGGGCCGGGCGGGCAGTCGAACCAGGAGACGTCGACGCAGGCCTCGGTGGGGCCGTACAGATTGACCAGGTCCGGTGCCGGCAGGCCGGCAGCGGCGAACACCGTGTGGAAGCGCCCCACCAGGGCGGGCGGCAACGCCTCACCGCTGCAGAACACCCGGCGCAACGAGCGCAGCCGGGCCACCGCGGCCCGATCGGTTTCGAGTTCGTCGAGGAAGGCACCGAGCATCGAGGGTACGAAATGCACGACGGTGACCTGCTGCCGGTCGATCGCGTCCAGGATCCGGCGCGGATCGCGTTCGCCGCCCGGCGCCAGCAGAGCCACCCGGGCACCCTCCAGGGCCCACCAGAACAGTTCCCATACCGAGACATCGAAGGTCGCCGGGGTCTTCTGCAGGATCACGTCGTCGGCGCCGAGCGGATAACGGCGCTGCATCCAGGCCAGCCGGTTGACCACCGAACGGTGCTCGATCATCACGCCCTTGGGCTTGCCGGTGGACCCGGAGGTGTAGATCAGATAGGCGAGGTCGGCCGGATGGGATCGTTCGGTGACCGGGTGCAGTGCCGGTTCGATATCGGCGATCGCCAGCCGGGTGACGCCGAGCCGGGCGAACACCTCCCGATGCCGGGGTCCGGCCAGCACGAACCGGGCGCCGCAGTCGGCCAGCACGGTTTCGATGCGGCTCGCCGGGTATTCGGGGTCCAGTGGCACATAGGCGCCGCCGGCCCGCAGCACGCCGTACATGGCGACCAGCATGTCCACGCCGCGTTCGGCGATCACCGGGACACATTCGTTCCCGTCGAGGCCCAGTTCGCGCAGCCGGGCGGCGACTCCATCGGCGCGGGCGGCCAGCTCACCGAAGGTCAGGGCGCCATTGCCGGAGGCGGGCATGATCGCCGGACGATCCGGATGCCGCACGCTCCGGTCGGCGAACAGCCGATCCAGGGTGGTGTACGGGAAGTCGACGCGCGGGCCCGGCTCGAACTCCGCAACGATCTGCTCGTCGCGGGCCGGCATCAGCGGCAGCTGCGAGACCGGCGTCTCCGGGTGGTCCAGTGCGGTCCGCAGCATGGTGGCGACGCTGCGGAAGGCGCTCTCGATGGACAGGGCTTCGCCGAAGACGTCCTTGTCGTAGTACAGCTGGAAGACGACGGACCCGTCGCCGCCGTCCTCGGCCGCGATGATGGTGAGCGCATCGGATACGCCGCCACCGGTCAGCGCGACGAACTTGGCCAGCATCTGCCGGATGCTTTCGACGTCCGGGGTTTTGGTGAAGGAGTAGCTGACGTCGTAGAGCGGTGGTGCCGCCGGGTCGGGATCGAAGGCTTTGGCCAGGTCACCGTACGGGAACTGCTGCCGCTTCTTGGTCGCCTTGATCCGGGCGGCCACCTCGGTGGCGACCTCGGCCAGGGTGGCACCCGGCGGGACCGGAACCCGCAGGGGCAGCACGTTGGCCCGGTGCCCGGCGGTGCGCAGGGTTTCCGGGGTCGCACGGTTGAGCATCGGGCAGCCGATGGAGACCTCGTCGGTGCGATGCAGGGCCGCGAGGTAGGCCGCGACCACGGCGGTCGTGTAGGCGAAGACGCTCACTCCGGTTTCGGTGCGCACCCGGTGCATCACCTCGCCGGGGACATGTACCCGGTGGTAGCCGCGGACCACGCTGGGTAGCGCCGATTTACGGGCGAACAGCGCGGGCGTGAACCCGTCGAAGGCCGCCAGGAGCGCGTCCCGGTCCTCGGCGAACTGCTCGGACTTTCGGTAGCCGGCTTCGGCGGCCGCGATCGCACGGTAGGTCCGCGCCGTACGATCGGCCGATTCGTCCTGCAGCTCCAGCGCATGCAGATCGGCGATGCCCAGGTGCGTGGCCTCGCTGTAGTAATAGGTGATGGTTCCGACGGCGGGCACCATGCCGAAGCCGTCGGTCATCGCATGGTGCACGGAGAAGTACAACCAGAACCGGTCCGCACGGTCCACGACGGCCGCCATCCGGGCCGGCCGGTCGGGATGTTCGGGTGCCGCGACCGCCCGCTGCATCCACTCCTGCGCAGCGGCTTCGGGATCCGGCTCCCCGGTCACGTCGACGATCTCCACCGGTGCCGTCGTGTCACTGAGCCACTGGACGAAATCGCCGTCTTCGAAGCCGAATCGCAGCCGCAGTGCGTCGTCGCTGCGGACGAGCAACTGCCACACCGCCTCCAGCCGCTCGGCGTCGAGGGCTTCATCCATCCGGAAGGTGTAGGTCTGCTGGGCCACCGGATCCGGTGCCAGCCGGAACGCCTGAGCCAGAACATCGCGCTGGTAGGCGCTGACCGGCCAGGCGGCACCGGGTTCACTACTGCTGTTTTCGGAGGTCCCGATATCGGAGGTCACTGCACAACTCCTGTCCCCCACCGTGCGCCGCACGTCTTCCGATGCGTTCCTCAGGGTCGCAGCATCGCGGACGGACCGTGACTTTACGGTGTACAAGACCGATGTGCGACGGCACCTCGGTCGCACATCGGTCGCGGCGAACGGTGAATAAGTACGTCGAAAGGTCTTACAGCACCGAAGTCAGCGCCTGCACTGCGGCATCGGCCAGGCGTTCGGCGCGTTCGGCCGAAACGGCCGGCTCCACGTAGCCCACATTGAACGACAGTTCGCCGTGGCTGGCGTTGGCGGTCGCCATGATGAAGCCACTCACCGACATACCCGAGACGAACTGTGCACCGGACAGCCGCCAGGAGCCCACCTTGTCCGGGAAGTCGTAGTCGCCGAGATAGGTCATGCACAGGTGGCCGGGCCCCTGGGTGTCCATCATCTTCACCGCGGAATCGCTGGCGGCCACCGACTTCGGTGCGGCCAGTTGCAGCAGGTTCAGCGCGGCCAGGTGATCCCGGGACCGCATCCGCTCGGCATAGCCGGATTCGATCTCCGCGGCGACCTCCCACAGCGGGGTCCACGGCGCGAACTGCGCGGGGGTGGCGATCATGCCCTGGTAGGTACCGACCTCGGTATCGGACACCGCACCGTCGAGATGGGACCGGAAGTTCACCGAGCTGCCCACGGTGTAGCGGGCCGACTTCTCGGTGCCGGCCTCCCGCGCCGCCGCGACCAGCAGCGCCGCCGACAGTACCGACTGCAGGCCGACACCGCGCTCCCGGCAGCCGGCCGTCAGGAGCTCGAGCTGATCACCGGCCAGACCGCGGTGCACCACGCGGCTGCGCCGCTCGGCGGGCGGGGCGAGCCGGGTCGGTTCCAGACGGCGTGGCCGACGCAGCTGGGCCAACTGGTCACGCAACAGCGTTCCGGCCGTGCGGGCCACTCCCTGTACACCCTTGAACTTCGCCGGGAACAGGTCCTCCGGGCCGGGCCGTACCGGCACCGGATCCATCCGCGGCCCCTCCCCGGAGGCCACCTGCAGGACCTGTTTGGCCACCGACATCGCGCTCTCGCCGTCACCGATCGAGTAGTGCAGGGTGATCACCAGATCGCTGGTGCTCCCGTCGGTGATCAGCACCGCCCGGGCCAGCGGGCCGTTGCGCCAATCGAACGGCTCGGCCAGCTCCACCTCGTCCACTTCGGCGAGCCAAGCCTGTGCATCGGACGATTCCACGATGCGCAGCGGAATCTCCCGGTCGGGGACCGATACGAAGCGCGGTTCGGTGCCGTCGTCCTTGGCACTCACCGCAACCCGCAGCAGCGGGTGGCGGCGCTGCACCTCGTCCAGACCGGCCCGGATCTCCGCCGGCCGGACGTCTCCCTCGATCCGGACCCGCGCCAGGATATGCAGCGGGGCCAGCTGATCGGCGATCCAGTGCCACCGTTCGACCGGGGTGAGCGCGCGCGGCAACTCGGCGGTGGGGCCGGTGGCGGGCGGGAACGACATCGGCTTGGACAGTTCCTTCAGGAAGAAGTCGGTGGGCGCGACCCGGAAATAGAGGTTGCGGGCGGTCACCAGGCGCGGGTCCATGGTCTGTTCCATTTTGCCGAGCGCCCACGAGCCGTTGACGAACATATCGGTGCGCTCTTTGCGCAGCTGCTCGTAGCGCCGCAGGCCGGTGACCGGATCCAGGGCGTCACGCAGCGACCGGGCCAGCACCACGGCGTCCTCGATGGCCGAGTTGCCGCCCTGCCCCAGGCTGGGCAGCATCGGATGTGCGGCGTCACCGACCAGGGTGACCCGCCCGGCGCCCCACTGTTCCACGGGCGGCCGGTCCTGGGCGGGAACCGCCAGGACATCGGCGAAATCGGTCTGCTCGATGCAGGCGATCACTTCCGGCGCCCAGCCGTCGTAGAGACGCAGCAGATCTTCCTTGGTGCCGGTCCAGTTCGCGGCCTCCTCGGCCGGCATGGTCATGGTGCCCCACCAGTAGACCCGGCCGTGACCGATATCGTGGATCCCGAAGCGCTGACCGGTCCCCCAGTAGTGCGCCGAGTACCCCTCCGGCACAGCGGAATGCTCGAACGGAATGCAGGCCAGCCAGCAGACGAAGTTGCCGGGGCGCGGTTCCGAGCGGCCGTGCAGCTGGGCCCGCACCATCGAATGGATGCCGTCCGCGCCGACCAGCACATCGCCGGAGGCGGTGCGGCCGTCGGCGAAGTCGACCCGCACCCGATCGCCGTCGTCGGTGAAACCGATCGCCTTGGCGCCGGTGAACGTCGGTGTGTCGCCGAGCGCTCGAACCAGCGTGGCGTGCAAGTCTTTCCGGTGCATCGCGATGCTGGGCGCGCCCAGCGATTCGTCCTGCCGGTGCCAGGGCAGCACCCGCAGCGGTTTGCCGTCGGGGTAGCAGAACCGGAAGGTCTGCATCCGGCCGCCGCGCTCGAGTAGTTCGGTCTCGATGTCCGTGCCCAGGTCACGCAGCGCCTTCACACCGTTGGCCTGTACGGACAACCCGAAACCCTGACCACGCAGTTCCGGTGCCGATTCGTAGAGTTCGACCTGAAATCCCGCTTGCCGCAGGGCCACCGCTGTGGTGAGGCCTCCGATCCCTGCGCCGAGAACAACTACCTTGACCGGACTACCCATCAATCCTGCACTTCCGTCGAACCACCCAAACGGCCGGGCGCGTCGCGGTCACGCGCGCAGAGAGTCCATCGAAGGCTGCGCTGCCCACCGGTCCCCGGAGAACCCGACCGCTGGCGAGCCTACCCCTTCGGCCGTGATCGAAACGATACCGAGTGAGATCCGTCGCAAGATTCCCGGTCCGCCCCACCGAAAACAGTGCGATGAGCCATAATTCGCACCCTTTTCCGTACTTCGTACTGCGGGTTACCGACTGGTATCGGTTACCCCAACGGCACCGGAACGAAACGGGCGGCAACGGATTCGAGGTGCGGCGGGCGCAGGCCGCTGCAGGTCGGCACCGGTGGCAGGTGACGCAGCGCCCGGGCGGATCAGAGGTACGAGGTGTCGTTGACGAGCCGCACCGACGATCCGCCGTCGGGGTAGAACTCCGCGATCGACAGGGACGCCAAATCCAGGTGCAGCCGGTACAGCAGGGCCGGCCCGACCCCGAGCGCCAGCTGCAGCAGCGTCTTGATGGGGGTGACATGACTGACCACAACGACATTGGCACCCGGATACAGGCCCACCAGATCGCTGCGGACCGATTCCACCCGGGCCCGCACCTGATCGAAGCTCTCGCCGTCCGGAGCCGGTACCGAGGGATCACCGAGCCAGTCGGCGTGCAGTTGCGGATCCCGCTGCGCCGCCTCGGCGAAGGTCAAGCCCTCCCAGGCGCCGAAATCGGTTTCGGTCAGCCCGTCGAGCACCCGCACCGGCAGATCCAGAGCTGCTCCGGCGGCCTCGGCGGTGCTGCGGGCGCGCTCCAGCGGCGAACTGACCACCGCCGCGATATCGCCCTTGGCGGCCAGCATCTTCGCGGCCCGGCCGGCCTGTTCGCCGCCGAGTTCGGTCAGTGGCGGATTGCCCCGCCCCGAGTAGCGCCGCTGCACCGACAGCTCGGTCTGGCCGTGCCGGAGCAACAGCAGCCGAGTGGGACGCCCGGTGGCACCGGTCCAGCCCGGCCCCGTCGCGGCCGCAGCCCTCGGTGCGCTGTCCGGCCGACACTCGGTCGCCGGTGCGGTTCCGGCGGGCCGGCCCACTTCGTCACCGGGACGATGCCCGGCCGCCACGGCCTCGCGGACCTCACCCACCAGATCACCGTCGTCCATGGCCTCGTTGGCGAGCCGATCGGCGTGGGCGTTCTCGGCACGCGGAATCCAGTGGAACCGCACGTCGTCGAAGCCGGCCGTCAGGGCGCGGGCCCGCTCGGCCAGCGGAATCATGCTGGGGTGTTTCACCTTCCAGCGCCCGGACATCTGCTCGACGACCAGTTTGGAGTCCATCCGCACCCGGACCACGCGCGCACCGAGTTCGGCAGCCGCCTCCAGCCCGGCGATCAGGCCCCGGTACTCGGCGACGTTGTTCGTGGTGACGCCGACGTATTCCTTGCGTTCGGCGAGCACCCGGGCGTGCGCGGCGTCGTAGACCGCCGCACCGTACCCGGCCGGACCGGGGTTGCCGCGGGAGCCGCCATCGGCCTCGACGATCACCTCGGTGACGGTCATCGGATCACAGACCCGACTGTTTGGTCCGCACCAGGATGGCGCTGCATTCGGGGCAGCGCACCACGATCTCCCGCGCGGTCTGCGCAATCCGCTGGATCTCGCCGCGGTCCAGCTCGATCCGGCAGGCGCCGCACCGGCGGGCCTGCAGCAGGGCGGCACCGATTCCGTGCGCAGTGAACTGGCGGTCGTAGATCGCCAGCAATTCCGCCGGGAAGGCATCGATCAGCCCGGCGCGCTGGGTCGCGCACCGTTGTTCCGCCACATCCAGATCGGCGAGTGCTTCGTCGCGCTGCCGCTCGGCATCGACGAGATCCTGCTCGGCCTTGCTCAGCCGGGCGCCGGCGTGATCGTGATCGGCTGCGGAGGCCTCCCGGCGTTCCATCACCTCCAGCAGGTCGTCCTCCAGCGCACCGCGCCGCCGTTCCAGCCCGGCCAGTTCGTGCTGGAGTTCGGCGAGCTGCTTGGCACCCACCGAACCGGCGGTGAGCATGCCGCGGTCCCGCTCCTCGCGCTTGCGCAGCGCATCGATCTCGCCCTCCAGTTTGGCGATATCGCGATCCAGGTCGTCCAGGACGATCTCGACGGCCACCGCCGCATCCTTGTGCGCATTGCGCTCCTGCAAGAGGCGGTTCACCTCCTGCTGCTCGGGCAGCGCGGTGCGCCGATGCGCGATCCGGGTCGATTCGGCATCGACATCAGCGAGCTCCAGCAGCTTGGCCTGGACCGACGGTTCGACATTCAACGGGCACGAACTCCTGCGCAACGAGGGGATAGGCGTCGATCAACCGTACCGGATCGGCCACCGGGTCAGGCGGACAGTGTCCAGGGGTCGGTGCGCAGACCGGACACCCGGGTGTCCAGGTGTGGCAGCGCCGCCCGCACGACGGCTTCGGCCTGTGCACACCACGGGAATTCGGTCGCCCAATGGGCGGCGTCGATCAGGGCCGGGCCACCGCGGCGCAGGTGTTCGTCGACTGGATGATGCCGCAGGTCGGCAGTGAGATAGGCGTCGACGCCGTGCCGGATGGCGGCCGGCAGATACGAGTCGCCGGCACCGCCGCAGACCGCCACCCGGCGGATGATCCGGTCCGGATCCCCCGCCGCACGCACCCCCCACACCGTCCGCGGCAGGCCGGCACCGATGCGCGCGGTGAAATCGCGCAATGTTTCCGGTTCCGGAAGTTCGCCGACCCGGCCGAGCCCGCGCCGAGCCGGCAACGCGGCCCGTTCGGTCACGTGGAAGGCGGGCTCCTCGTACGGGTGTGCGGCCCGGACGGCGGCCAGCACCCCGGCCCGGGCTGCCGGTGCGGCGACCACTTCGATGCTGTCCTCGGCGACGGCGGTCAGCTCGCCCACCGCGCCCACGGCCGGATCGGAGCCGGTCAGCGGGCGGAACTGTCCGGTACCGCCGGTATGCCAGGCTGCCTCCCGGTAGTCCCCGACGGCTCCGGCTCCGGCGCCGAACATCGCCGCCAGCACCGCATCCGTATGCGACTGCGGCACCTGCACGGTCCAACGGTCCAGCGCGGCCACCGGTTTCGGGTCCAGCGGGCCGGTGACGGTGAGCCCGACCGCGGCAGCCAGCGCATCGGAGACGCCGGGGTCGGCGGAATCGGCATTGGTGTGCGCGGTGAACAGGGCGCAGCCGGAGCGGATCAGCCGATGCACCAGCGCACCCTTCGGGGTGTCGGCGGCGACGCTGTCCACCCCACGCAGCAACAGCGGATGGTGCACGACGAGCGCATCGGCTTCGCCTGCGATCGCCTCGTCGACGACCGCCGCGGTCGCATCGACCGCGAACACCACCCGGCGCACCGGGCGATCCGGATCCCCGCAGACCAGGCCGACGGAATCCCAGGATTCGGCCAGGGCCGGCGGGTAGGCGGCGTCGAGTGCTCCGATCAGTTCGGCCAGCGTCGTCACACGGATCTCCTGTGTTCGAGGTGCCGGAACGTCGCGCGCAGGACTCACTTCCGACGGGGTTTCGCAGGGGCGGCGGCTGAGGCCAGGACGCTCAGCCGAACGAACGTAGCGCAGCCAGCAACCGGACTCTCTCGTCGGGGCCGCGGACGGCCACGCGCAGGTGGTCCGGTCCCAAGCCGGGGAAGGTGTCCGCACGGCGGACGGCGATCCCTTCGGCCGCCAGGTGGGCACGCAGGCCCGGCCCGTCGACAACGAGCAACAGCAGGAACGGACCGGCGGCCGGGGTGTGCACGGCGATACCCGGTCCGGCCAGCTCGGCGGCCATGGCGGCGCGGTCGGCGGCGATCCGGCCGGCCTGTTCCTGCGCGGCCCGGACCGCTTCCGGGGTGGCGGTCGCGCGGATCGCCTCGAGCTGCAGCGTCCCCAGCGGCCAGTGCGGGCGCCCGTGGGCCAGCCGGGCCAGTACTGCGGGGTCGCCCAGCAGGTAGCCGCAACGCAGACCGGCCAGGGCCCATGTCTTGGTGAGACTGCGCAGCACCAGGACATCGGGCAGCCGGGATTCGGCCAGCGACTCCGGTTCACCGGGCACCGCGTCCATGAACGCCTCGTCGACGACGATCACCCGGCCGGGCCGGCGCAGTGCCGTGATCAGCTGCGCCGGATGGAGCACCGAGGTCGGATTGGTCGGGTTTCCCAGCACCACCAGATCGGCTTCCTCGGGCACCGCGGCCGGATCGAGCCGGTACGGCGGCGGCAGCACCACCCGGTGCACCGGAACACCCGCGTCCCGCAGTACGAGATCCGGCTCGGTGAACGACGGGTGCAGCAGGGCCGCTCGGCGCGGCGCCAGCCGCGGCAGCAGGGCGAAGCCCTCCGCCGCACCGGCGAGCAGGAGCACCTCGTCCGGATCCCGGCCGTGCCGCGCGGCGACCGCGGTCCGGGCGGCCAGTTCGTCGGCGGCGCCCGGATAACGGCCCAGATCGGCCAGCCGGTCCCGCAGCCGCTGCTGCAGCCACTCCGGCGGCGCGGTCCCCTGCACGTTCACCGCGAAGTCGACCATTCCCGGCCGCGCTTCCACGTCCCCGTGATGACGGAGCAGGGCCCGGTCGTCCACGGCCGCCGCCGGGCCGTCCAGCGGTGTCCGGCTCCGAGCGGATCCGATGGTGCGGCTGGTGGAGGTCATGGTCACGCATCCTCGCATCCGCGGGTCGACCCGGATGCCACCCCCGCAGCCGCACCGGCCAGAATGGACACGTGGTTGCGCTACACGTGTCCTTCGTCTGTACCGGGAACATCTGCCGCTCCCCCATGGCCGCGAAGATGTTCGAGGTGCACCTGTACCGGGCCGGGCTGGCGCACCGGGTACGGGTGAGCAGCGCGGGTACCGCCGACTGGCACGTCGGGCGGCCCGCCGACCCGCGCACCGATGCGACCCTGCGCCGATTCGGCTACCCCACCGGACACACCGCCGCGGCCTTCGGACCCGAACACGGCGCGGCCGATCTGGTCGTCGCCCTGGACACCGGCCACGAGCGCGAGCTGGCCCGGCGCGGCGTACCCACCGAACAGCGGCGATTGCTGCGCAGCTTCGACCCGGACGCCGACGGTACCGATGTGCCCGACCCGTACTACGGCACCGACGACGACTTCGACCTGGTCCGCGATCAGATCGAGGCCGCGATTCCCGGCCTCCTCGACTGGGTGCGCGCCGAACTCGACGCCCGCGCACCCGCCGCACGCTGATGTCCGCCGCAACACCGGACCGTCCGGCACCGCGCCGGAAATTCGGCCTCCGGTTTCTGCTCCGCCCGAGCTGGCTGGTTCTGGCCGCGCTGGTGGCCGCCTTCGCCTACCTGTGCTTCACGGTCCTCGCGCCCTGGCAGCTGGGCAAGAACACCGACACCGAGCATCGCAACCAGCTGATCGCCGATTCGGTGGACGCGGCACCGGTCCCGGTGACCACCGTCCTGGACGGTCCCGGCACCGAGCACACGGAATGGCGCCGGGTGACCGTGACGGGCAGTTTCGTGCCCGATTCGACGGTATTGGTCCGACTGCGACATCTGGACGGCGCGCCCGCGTATGCGGTACTGGGCGCCTTCCGGCTCGACGACGGCCGGACCCTGCTCGTCGACCGCGGGCTGGTCGCCGCGGTCGACGGCACCCGCCCGCCCGAGATCGATACGCCACCCACCGGTGCACAGGACCTGGCCGCGCGGATCCGGGCCTCGGAGGGCGTCGCCCCCGACAAGCAGCCGAACTCGCAGGACGGCTACCGGCAGGTGTACTCGATCGATGTCGGCCAGGAGAGCGAGGTGCTGGGCATCGACCTCACCGCGATACCGACCGGTGCGGAACGGGCCGGCTATCTGCAGCTCGCCGAGGGTCAGCCGGGTGTCTTCACCCCGTCCCCGCTGCCCCAGCTGGACGCGGGACCGTACCTGTCCTACGGCCTGCAGTGGCTGGCCTTCGGGATCATGGCCCCACTCGGCCTGGGGTACTTCGTCTTCGCCGAACTCCGCGCCCGCCGCAGCGAAAAGTCCGGAACAGCCACGCCCGATCCGGTGACGACCGGCGCGCCCGCCCTCGGATCCGGCGAAACCGGTAAAAGCGCCCGGACCACCGAATCCACCGAGAGCAGACTCGCCGACCGCTACGGCCGCAAACGCTGATCACCGCTCACCGGCAAGACGCGGGAACGTCACCCGCACTGCATCGCAGACCGGTCTCTTCCGGGCTCACCGTCCCCGAGCGTGCCACAGGGCTCGAATACCGGACCACCACCTACGAGCGACACCTGAGGCGCGACGCCCCTGGATCGTCGCTCTCGGGTCGGCAGAACCGCCAGCCCGTATGTAACAGCAGCTGCCACCGGTCCACTGCGTGGCGGGCCGAATATGCCGACAACTGCGGCGCCCCACCGGCAGCCGATAGCGGATCCGGGCAGCGTTTCCAGCGACCGCACGCAAGTCCGACCGCCCGGACCGGCGGCGCATGGCACCGGAGCACCGTCCGAGGCATCGGATGCCCGGCATCGTCGGCACACCTCAGGTCCGGCGGCACCGCCGACCGATCCCGGACAGTCCGACCGCCACCACCAGGGCACCGAACTGGACGGCGCGGGACAACCGGATCGCCCGGCGCAGATCGGCGGTCTGCGGGGGCCGGCCGGTGCCCAGCACTGGGCGTTCCTCCACACCGTGCCGGTATTCGGTGCGGCCGCCGAGCCGCACTCCCAGTGCGCCGGCTGCCGTCGCCTCGCACACGCCGGCATTCGGGCTGGGGTGGCCGGCGGCGTCGCGCCGCCAGGCGCGGAGAGCGTGCCGCGGCGATCCCCCCACCAGCGGGGCCGCCGCCACAGTGAGCAGCCCGGTGAGCCGGGCGGGCAGCAGATTGGCCAGGTCGTCGGTGCGGGCTGCCGCCCAGCCGAAGTTCCGGTAACGAGGGTTGCGATAGCCGACCATGGCGTCGAGCGTGTTCACCGCCCGGTAGCCGAGCAGCCCCGGGACCCCCGCGACGGCACCCCAGAACAACGGTGCCACCGCGGCGTCCGAGGTGTTCTCGGCGATCGATTCCAGGGCGGCGCGGGCCAGACCGGCGCCGTCCAGCGATTCCGGGTCCCGGCCACACAGTGAAGGCAGCAGCTCCCGGGCACCGCGCAGATCCCCGGCATCGAGCCGGTCGGCGAGATCGGCCCCGACCCGGGTGAGGCTGTGCCCGCCGAGCGCGATCCAGGTCGCGGCGGTGGTCGCGAGGAGGCCGCCGCGGCCGAGGAGGACGGAGACGGCGAGTACGGGGCCGACACAGGCGAGTTCGTGGCCGACACCCGCACCACGACGATCCGCGTAGGTGTACTGCTCCACGGTGGCCGCCGCGCTGCCGAACACCGCCACCGGATGCCCGCGCTGTGGATCCCCTGCGACCCGGTCCAGGAGGAACCCCAGCGCCAGACCGGCCGCCGTCGATGTCGCTTTCCGCACCGGGCGAGGGTATACCCCGGCAATGTCACACTCGTCCCGGCCGGTTCGTCAGCAGGACGACGACCGCAGCAGATGCCCGAAAGGTACGTGAGATCAATGGCCGAAGAAACGCCCGTCCCGGCAGCCACCGACGAGACGGAGCTGGCCCGCCAGTTCGAGGAGCAGCGCCCGTACCTGCGCCGGCTGGCCTACAGCACCCTCGGCAGCCTCACCGACGCCGACGATGTGGTGCAGGACGCCTGGCTGCGGTTGCACCGGCAGTTCACCGCCGGTCGGACCGGGGAGATCGAGAATCTGCGGGCCTGGCTGACCACGGTCACCGGGCGGCTGGCGCTGGACCAGCTGGGGTCCGCGCGGGCCCGACGGGAACAGTATGTCGGTGAATGGCTACCGGAACCGGAGGTCACAGATTGGGAGGATCCGGCCGACCGGATCAGCCAGGACGAGCGGGTGACGACCGCGCTGCTGGTGGTGCTGGAATCACTGTCGCCGGCCGAACGCACCGCCTTCGTCCTGCAGGACGTGTTCGGGATGAGCGGCCCGGAAGCCGCAGAGGTGGTGGGCCGGACTCCGGCGGCCGTGCGGCAGCTCGCGTCCCGGGCCCGAAAGCGGGTCGAGGACGGCACCCCGCGCTTTCCGGCGGGCGCGGCCGAACAACAGCAGGTGGTATCGGCCTTCTCGCTGGCCTGGCGCTCCGGCGATATGAGTGCGCTGCTGGGCATCCTGGACGACCGGGTCGTGCTCACCGCCGACGGCGGTGGCAAGGTGCCCGCGATCCGGCAGCCGATGCGCGGCGCCGAACCCATCGCCAAGGTGCTGCTGGGCTGGTACAACTCGCCGGCGACCGTGGGCGCGTGGAGCAAGCTCGTCCAGGTGAACGGCGCGCCCGGGCTGCTGGTGTTCGACGGCACCCACACCGGGGTGTTCTCCTTCGTCATCGATGCCGGGCGGATCGTCGCCATCAATGTCATCCGGAACCCGGACAAGCTGCGCGACCTGCCGGTCAGCGGTGACTCGGAGGCGTTCCATCCCGACCGGGACTGAGCCGGCTCCCGCACGGCCCCGCCGCCGACCCACGCCGCTCAGCCCGCGGGGTGGGTCAGCGGCAGGTCGTGGGCGGCGGCCACCTCGGCCGACAGCAGGTGACCGGCGGTGGCGGTGAGCCCCCGGGACAG
Organism: Nocardia sp. KT25-26; assembly: GCF_056627695.1. NCBI lineage: Bacteria > Bacillati > Actinomycetota > Actinomycetes > Mycobacteriales > Nocardiaceae > Nocardia > Nocardia sp. KT25-26. Next base: position 4,275,852 of record NZ_CM152813.1, read on the forward strand.
GCCGGGGTCGGCGGCGCACGCACCGCGCCAACCGTGCTCGGCCAACGTCCGGACGTACGGCAACGTCGCGTTGGTGAGCGCGACGGTGGCAGTGTGCGGGACGGCGCCGGGCATGTTCGCCACGCAGTAGAACAGGCTCTGCGCCACCCGGAAGGTGGGTTCGGCGTGGGTGGTCGGATGCGAGGCGGCGAAACAGCCACCCTGGTCGATGGCGATGTCGACGAGCACCGAACCGGGTCGCATCCGGGCGACCAGGTCGTCGGGCACCAGAGTGGGCGCCTTGGCCCCGGGTACCAGGACCGACCCGATCACCAGGTCCGCCGCGGCCACCGAACGCTCGATCTCCTCGGTGTGCGACGCCAGGGTCGCAACCCGGCCCGCGAAGCGTGCGTCCAGTTCCCGCAGCCGGGTCAGGTCGGTGTCGAGCACGCTCACCCGCGCGCCCATCCCGGCCGCGACTGCCACCGCATTGCTGCCGGCGACACCGCCGCCGATCACGACGACATGCGCCGGCCGTACCCCGGGTACCCCGCCGAGCAACACCCCGGCGCCGCCCAGCGGAGCCATCAGGTGGTAGGCGCCGGCCTGCACGCTCAACCGGCCGGCCACCTCGCTCATCGGCGCCAGCAACGGCAGCGAACCGTCGGCGCCGCGCACGGTCTCGTAGGCGATCGCGGTGATCCCGGCCGCCAGGATCGCCTCGGTGCAGGCCCGCGACGCTGCCAGATGCAGATAGGTGAACAGCACCTGGTCCCGTCGCATCCGCCGGTATTCGGGTTCGATCGGTTCCTTGACCTTCAGGACCAGTTCTCCTGATGCCCACACCACCTCGGCGGTCGGCACCAGTTCCGCACCGGCGGCGAGATACTCGTCGTCGGTGAATCCGGACCCGAGCCCGGCTCCGGTCTGCACCAGCACTTCGTGCCCGTGCCGGACCAGTTCGCGGGCGCCCGCCGGGGTGAGCGCGACCCGGAACTCCTGTTCTTTGATCTCCCGTGGCACCGCGATCCTCATGCCGCCATCGTCCCGCAGCGAGCGGTCCGGGTCGGGCAACCACGCCGCGGCGCGCGGCGACCCATAGACTCGCGCTCATGATCATCAAGGTGACCGGATTCGCCCCGGAGATCGACGACACCGCATGGGTCGCCCCGAATGCGACCGTGATCGGCCGGGTGCGGCTCGGCCCCGAGGTGGGCGTCTGGTACTCGGCGGTGGTCCGCGGCGATGTCGAGCAGATCGAGATCGGCTCCGGGAGCAATATCCAGGACGGTTGTGTACTGCACGCCGATCCCGGGCAACCGCTGACCGTCGGTTCCGGGGTGTCGGTGGGACACAATGCAATTCTGCACGGCTGCACGATCGGCGACGATGTCCTCGTCGGCATGGGTGCCACAGTGCTCAACGGTGCGGTCGTCGGCGCCGGATCGCTGATCGCCGCCAACGCGCTGATCCCGGAAGGCGCACAGATTCCGCCGGGTTCGCTGGTGGCGGGCGTGCCGGGCAAGGTGCGGCGCGAACTCACCCCCGAACAGCGGGACGGGATCAAGCTCAACAGTGCCGTGTACGTGAACCTGGTCGCGAGTCACCGCGACGCCGAGGTGCTGTGAAGCCTGACACTGGTCAGTTGACCAGTGTCAATCGCTGATACCATTCGACCTGCGTACGGCGTTGGCGCGCACACCATCTCCATCGGTGCGGCGACGCTGCTACGTGAGGTAGGAGGTATCACGGTGGCATACGTGCAATCTGGTGTGCACCGGCAGACGGGGCGGATCAGCGTGGCCGACATCGCGGCGCAACCGGGCGGGATCGAAGCGCTCCGCCGTCGCGTGCACGAGCTGCGGTCCCGAGGTGTGGACTTCGCGGCCAACGCGATCGAACACGAGATGGCGGCGCTGGATCTGCCACGGGACTGAGCGGGTCTCCGGCGGGCCCCGGCCGGGCTGCGATAATGGGGCCGCCCTGTCCTGCCCCCGACCGTGACTCGACCGGAGACCTGATGCCCACCATTTCGTCGCTGCTCGCCCGGATCCGTGCCGCACCGGTACCCGACAGCGAACGGCTGCTGGACAGCGCCCTGTCGGCGTTTCTGGACTTCGGCATCAAGCGCTCCAGCATGGGCGAGGTCGCGCGCCGGGCCGGGATCAGCCAGGCGACGCTGTACCGGCGATTCGAGTCGAAGAACGATGTCATCGAGGCTGTCGCCGTGCGGGAGGCGCAACGGCTGGTGGCCGGCGTCGACGAGCGCGTGCAGGCGGTACGCGGCCCGGTGGCGCAGCTGACCGAGATCTTCGTGGCCTTCATCAGTGCCATGGCCGGCAACGCCCTGTTGAGCCGGCTGCTGCGCACCGAACCGGAGACGGTACTGCCGCGGCTCACCGTCGACGCCGGCCCGATCCTGGCGGTCGGCCGCGAGTATCTGGCCGAGAAACTGCGTGAACTGGGGCCGGCCGCGCACGCCCAGGATTTCGACGCCGACCTGGTGGCCGAGATCATGGCCCGGCTGGCACTGTCGCTGGCGCTCACCCCGGACGGACTGATCCCGCTCGGCGATCCGGCGGCGGCCCGGGAGTTCGCCCGCAGCACCCTGTTGCCGATGATCGGGGTCCAGCCGTCCGATCAGGCCGATGCCACACCCTGAGGGGCGCCCGGTGTCACACCGAAGGCTGCCGCGACCGACTCGTCCAACCGCCCTTGCCAGTGCTCATCCGGCGCCCCCTCGGCGAACTGCGCAGCGAGGGTGATGATCTCACGGGCCGCCGCAGTGTCCGGATCGGGCAGCGGCAGCCGGGAGACGTATTGGGTGATCCAGCGGCGCCGTCCGGCATAGAGCCGGTTTCCGCAGACCGCATCGTAGAACCGCAGCCCCACATCGGAATTCGCCACACCCATGAGCAGATGGGCCAGCCGCGCGGCATCGCCACCGGCGCCCAGATCGGCCAGCGAAATCCAATAGCAGTCGCCGTTGACCACCGCACCCGAACGGTCCAACGCGAACCGGGGCCGGACGCTGATATCGGGGAACACCACCTTCGGGATACGCCACAGATGCGGCCGCTGCGGGACCCAGATCTCGAACCACTGCCGGCCACCCGCGAGCACATAGCGCCGGGCCGACAGCAATTCCCGATGTTCGTCCAGATAAGCGGCGGCGCCCGGATACCGGCGCAGGTCCACCGGTGTCCGCCGGATGGCATCGGTGTCGTACGGATACAGCACCCGGTGGCCACGGTCCGGACCGATCCGCCAGGGTTGCAGATCGCGGTGGGTGAGCAGCGGCAACAGCAACTCCGGTTCGGGACACGGCCGTCGACCGGCCCAGGAATCGGAGATGAACACCGCATCCGCGGTGGTCTTGATCCCCACCCGGATCCGGGCCACCTCGCCGAAGGTCCGCCAGGTCCGCTCCCCCACCCGGCGCAACCAGTCGTCGGTGTCCGGCCGCGACATCCGCCACGGTCCGCCCGGATCCGCCCCGGCCGGACCGTCCGCCGCGGTACCGCCCGCACCCGGCACGACCGCACGAGGCACCCCGTCACCGCCCGGAACCCGCACCATCGAACCAGCGGCGTCCGGACTCGATTCACGCGATCCGCCCTCGCCCGGCCACTGCGCCCGAGCGAGAGTTCCGGCATCGACGGTGAAGTTGCGCCCGCAGTGCCGGGCTGGACCGGACATCCCGGCGGCAAGTGCGGTGAACAGGTCGGGCGCGGTCGCCGGAGCAGGCTCCGGGGATTCGTATGCGGAGACATAGCGGCAGGCGCCCGCAGCGGCGTCACGCCGGGCAATGGTGATCGCAGGCAGCACGGCGGCGCGGAACAGTTTCGTATCGCCGAGGTCGAAGAGTTCCACCGGAGGAAGGTCACACTGCAGCAGCGCCCGGACGTTCGCACCCGCCCGGGTGGTCAGGAACCGGTTGGCGCACAGCAGCCCCAGCACGCCGCCGGGGCGCAGCAGCCGGGGCGCCGCGGCGACGAACGGGTGGGTGAGATCGATCCGGCCGCTGAGTCCGTAGCGGCGGCTCAGCAGCCGCGCGGTCGCCGCGCCGAGCTGCTGGGTGCGCACATACGGCGGATTGGTGATGATCGCATCGAACGAACCGGGCCGCAGCCGCGGCTCGGCGCCCAGGAAGTCGGCGGCGCGCAGATCCAGGGATTCGCCCGCCTCCCGGGCACACTGCCGGGCCCGGGCGATCGCGTCGCGGTCGACGTCGTAGCCGACCAGCTGCACCCGGATTCCCGGGTACCGGGCCCGCGCGGCGCTCGCCGCCGCCAACAGCAGCGCACCGTCCCCGCAGGCAGGGTCCAGCAACCGCAGACAGGGCCGCTCCGGCAACTGCGCGAGCACCCGGCCGGCCAGGAATCCGGCCAGCTCAGGTGGGGTGTAGTGCCTGCCGTGCCGCTTGCGCTCCCGCGCCGCGGCGGTCTCCGCAGCCATACCGGGCAATTCTGCCGGAGTCCGGGCACGGATCCGCTGATCGGCGTGCGAACACGCCGGAGCGAAGTCGAGCGGACCTAAGGTGATCGCCGACCGTTCCGCTCGACGCGGGCAGATGCGGGACCTGCCGGCAGTTCCTGCCCGATCACGTCCCGGACCGGACCCTGGCGACCTGTTCGAGCTGGCGCAACGCACCCCGTCCTGGTGCAACACCCAGCCCTGTCAGATCGAGGTGACCACCGGCGCCGGCACCGACCGGTCCCGCAGGAGCCGCAGGCCGCACGCGTCAGGATGCGTGCGGCCGCTCCGCCAGCCCGGGGCCGAGCTCGGGAACCACATCGCGCGCACTGATCTCCTGCCGGCAACCGTCGCATTCGAGCCGCACATGGGCCTCACCCGAGCAGTCCAGATGCGCATACCGCACCGGCGGCCCGTCCGGCGCCATGTAGGTATCGCCCCAGTCCCGGATCGCCATCAGGATCGGATAGAGGTCGTGCCCCTTCTGGGTGAGCCGGTACTCCTCGCGGGCGCCCACCTCCGCTTTGCGTTTGACCAGGATCCCGTGCTCGATGAGCCGGTCCAGCCGGTCCATCAGGCGGCTGCGCGAGATACCCAGGGCACTCTGGAACGCATTGAACCGGCGGACGCCGGCGAAACAGTGTTTGAGAATGAGCAGTGTCCAGCGGTCGCCGAAAACGACGAGCGGTCGCGTGATCGAACAGGGCTCATCGGCCAGTTCCTCGTAGCGCACACCTCGATGCTACTGGGCACCCGAGGCCGGGCATCTGCACGTACCCGGACATTCGTCCCCACGCAACCCCGCACGGAGCGAGTCTTTACGAGCGAAGCTCGGCAAATTACAACGGGATGTTCTTGTGGTGGCTCTTCCGGGCCGGGGCGGCGGCGAGTGCGGACGCCAGCTTGCTGCGGGTATGCGCCGGGTCGATGACCTCGTCCACCACACCGATCGCCAGGGCCCGCTCGACGCCACCGGCGATCTGCTCGTGCTCGGCGGTGAGCTTCTCGTGCAGTGCCTCGCGCTCCTCTTCCGGGGCGGCCGCGAGGGCCTTCTTGTGCAGGATGCCGACGGCGGCCTTGGCGCCCATCACGGCGACCTCGGAGCCCGGCCAGGCATACACCGCGGTCGCGCCCAGGGCGCGGGCGTTCATCGCGATGTAGGCGCCCCCGTAGATCTTGCGGGTCACCAGGGTCACCCGGGGTACCCGGGCCTCGGCGAAGGCGTGCAGGAGTTTCGCGCCGCGGCGCACGACACCTTCCCATTCCTGGCCGACACCGGGCAGATATCCGGGGACGTCGGTGACGACGATCAACGGGACACCGAAGGCATCGCAGAGCCGCACGAAGCGGGCGGCCTTCTCGGCGCTCTCGGAATTCAGGCAGCCACCGAGCCGCAGCGGATTGTTCGCCAGCACACCGACGGTGCGGCCGCCGAGCCGGCCGAAGCCGATCACCATGCTGCGGGCATAACCGGCCTGGACCTCCTCGAACGAGGATTCGGTATTGCCGTCGGGGGATTCGATGTTGTCGAGAAGTTCGTGGATGAGGGGTTTCACATCGTAGGCGCGCTTGGCCGATTCCGGCAGCATCGCCTTCAAATCGACGTCGCCGTGTGCGGCGGCGACCAGGTCGAATTCGCCCTGTTCGGCGAGCATCGAGACCAGTTTGCGGGCGCGGTGCAGGGCGTCGGATTCGTCGTCGGCGACGATATGGCAGACACCGGATTTCTTGCCGTGCGTCTCCGGGCCGCCGAGGGTGGCCATGTCCACCTGCTCGCCGGTGACGCTGCGCACCACATCGGGGCCGGTCACGAAGACCCGCCCCTCGGGCGCCATGATCACCAGGTCGGTGAGTGCGGGGCCGTATGCGGCACCACCGGCCGCGAAACCGAGCACCACCGAGATCTGCGGTACCTGACCGGACGCCCGGACCATGGCCTCGAAGACCAGGCCGACCGCGTGCAGGGCCTCGACCCCTTCGGCCAGGCGTGCGCCACCGGAGTGCCAGATCCCGACGACCGGAATGCCGGAGTCGATCGCGGTATCGATCGCGTCGACGATGTGCTTGCAGCCCGCCACGCCCATGGCACCGCCCATGACGGTGGCATCGGAGCAGTAGGCCACGGTGCGGACGCCGTCGACCTCGCCGATGGCGGCGAGCACGCCCGACTTGTCCCGTGGGTGCAGCGGCAGGATCGTCCCCGGGTCGAAGAAACGCTGGAGCCGACCGAGCGGGTCGCGCGGATCGGTCGTCGTGTCCTGGAACGCGGGAGCAATGATTGTCATCGCGTTGACTCCTACCTCGAAGAGCTCTGCCGCTACCGCGGCTGCGAAAGTCGAACCACGGCGATGGGGCCGAAACTTGTTGAGTTGGCCGGCCCCATCGCCGGTGTTCGTTGATGCAGTCGGAGGGCTAGGCCCGACCGAAGGCGAGCGCCACGTTGTGCCCACCGAAACCGAAGGAGTTGTTGATCGCGTACTCGATTTCCTGGTTGCGGGGTTCACCCTTCACCACATCGAGGTCGATCTCCGGGTCCTGATTCTCCAGATTCAGCGTCGGCGGGACGACGCCGTCCCGGATGCTGAGCACGGTGAGCACGGACTCGAGGGCGCCGACGGCGCCGATCGAGTGGCCCAGTGCCGACTTCGGTGCGTACACCGAAGCGTGGGTTCCCACCGACTTGTGGATCGCGTTCGTCTCGGCAGTGTCGCCGACGGGAGTCGCGGTCGCATGTGCGTTGATGTGGGTGATGTCCTGCTTGGACAGACCGGCGGTCTGCATCGCGCGGGTCATCGCCCGGGCCGCACCGGTGCCCTCCGGATCCGGCGCCACCAGGTGGAAGCCGTCCGAGGTGATCCCGGCGCCCAGTAGACGCGCGTGGATGGTGGCCCCGCGCGCCTTGGCGTGTTCCTCGGTCTCGAGGGTCATCAACGCGCCGGCCTCGCCGAAGACGAAGCCGTCCCGATCCTTGTCGAACGGACGCGAGGCGCCCTTCGGATCGTCGTTGCGGGTGCTCATGGCCCGCATCATGGAGAACGCCGCGATCGGGATGTCGGAGATGTAGCCCTCGACACCGCCGGTGACGACCATATCGGCGTCACCCATCACGATCATCCGCCACGCATTGGCGATGGCCTCGGAGCCCGACGAACATGCCGAGACCGGAGTGACCACTCCCGCCCTGGCCTTCAACTCGAGTCCGACGACGGCCGAGGGGCCGTTCGGCATGACCATCTGAACAGCCAGCGGGGAGACCTTGCGGTACCCGCCGTTCTTCAGCTTGTCGACCGAGTCGATCAACGCGTCGCCACCGCCGAGGCCGGTGCCGATGGCCACACCCAGGCGGTCGTTGTCGACCTCCGGGCTGCCCGCGTTCTTCCAGACCTCACGACCGAGCACGGTCGCGAGCCGCTCGACATAGGCCATGCGACGAATCTCGACCCTGCTGAGCAGGGTGTCGGGGCTGACCTTCAGGTGGCCGCCGATGCGGACCGGAAGGTCGTACTCCTCGACGAAGGAATCCTCGAGAACGTCGATACCGCTCTCGCCGTTGAGGAGTCCCTTCCACGTCGCATCGACGTCGCCGGCGATCGACGTGGTCGCCGCCATGCTGGTTACGACGACGTTGGGGAAGTTCCCGTTCAAGGTGGAAGGAGTGGTCACGTTTCGGCCCTACTCGGCGTTGTTCTCGAACTTGGCCTTGAGCTCGGCGGCGATCTCGGAGTTCTCGGCCTCGAGCTTCTGCACGTAGGCGACGGAGTCACCGACGGTCTTCAGGCTGGCCAGATCCTCGTCCGGGATCTTGACGCCGTACTTGTCCTCCATCTGCACGGCGATCTCGACCATCGACAGCGAGTCGATGTCCAGGTCGTCGACGAAGGACTTCTCGAGGGTCACCTCGGACGGCTCGATGCCGGTCACTTCCTCGATGATCTTGCCGAGTTCCTCGACGATCTGTTCCTGGGTCAGAGCGGCCACGTCGTGGCTCCCTTCTTGGTTACTTGGTAGGGCTCTATGTGTTTGTTCGCAGCTACGCGCCGATGCGTAAACCGCCGGGGGAAAGCTAACCGTTACCGGTGAGCTCGGCCAACGCGGGGAGGTCCGCGGGAGTCTTCAGGGCGAGATTGGGGGTGCCCTTCAGTTCCCGCTTGGCAATTCCGACGAGGGTCCCCGCCGGTGGCAGCTCCGCCACCGCCGAGACACCGGCAGCCCGGATGGTCTCGGTGCACAGGTCCCAGCGAACGGGCCGGGTGACCTGTGCGGCGAGTTTGTCGATCGCGTCCTTCCCGGAGGACACCGGCTTGCCGTCGAAGTTCGACAGCAGCGTCCGGGTCGGCTCTCCGGGCACGATCGTCGCGATGGCCTCGGCGACAGCTTCCTGTGCCGGAGCCATGAACGCGGTGTGGAACGCTCCGGCGACGGGCAGTGCGCGGACCCGTGCCTTCTCCGGCGGGTTCGCAGCGAGCTCCGCCAGGGCGTCCTTCCGGCCGGCGGCGACGATCTGGCCTGCCGCATTGCGGTTGGCCGGGACGAGATCGAGCTCCGCGAGCCGGGCGAGCACGGCGGCTTCGTCGCCACCGAGCACCGCGGACATTCCGGTCGGCTCCAGCGCGCACGCCTTGGCCATTTCCCGGCCGCGGATGGCGGCGAGGGTCACGGCCTCGTCGGCGGTGATCACACCGGCGACGGCGGCGGCGGCGAATTCGCCGACCGAGTGTCCGGCGACGATGCTATCCGCCGGAACCGTTTCCGGGGCGATTTCGGAAAAGGCGAGCAGCGCGGAAGCCACGACCAGCGGCTGGGTGACTGCGGTGTCGACGATCTCCTCCGCCGTCGCGGTGGTGCCGAGACGGACCAGGTCCAGGCCGGCGGCCTTGGACCACAGAACGAGGCGATCGTTCGCACCGGGGAGGTCGAGCCAGGGCGCGAGCATGCCGGGTGTCTGGGACCCCTGTCCAGGGGCGTACAACGCGATCACATCTCTAAGAAAACACTGTGAGGCAGACCGCACGAGATGTCGGCGTGAATGAAGCTTGCCGGAGCGTTTTGTGGGGGTCCCACAAAATCCGAGGTGGAGTGTCCCGATCGACCGATTCCCCGAATTCGTTACAGCCCTTCTTCCCCCACAGTGACAGGTGGGATACCTGTAACTTGATGTGACGATTCGTTACGAGTTCGTGTCAAACGACCCACTGTGGCCGCGATCCGGAGCACATACGCATCCCGCGGATTCATCGGATCACGTCCGGTCGTCTCGGCGATCCGCTTCAGTCGATACCGGACGGTATTTGGATGTACGTACAGCTGACGCGCGCATGTTTCAACTGCGCCGCCGCAATCCAGGTAGGCATCCAGAGTGTCGGACAGCGCCGAACCGGCAGCCGCCAACGGGAGCACAACATACTCGTTCAGCGCCTCGACCGCAGCTCGATCACCCAGCAATGCACGCTCGGGGAGCAGCTCGGCGGCATGTACCGGCCGTGGCGCGGCCCGCCAGCCCACCACCGCCTCCATCCCGGCGAGAGCCTCCACGGCACTGGCATGCGCTGCGCCCAGTGTCCGGGTGGTCGGCCCGATCACCACCGGACCGTCCGAGAAAACCTCCGTGAGCAGGTCGGTCAGGAAGGCCGACACCTGGGCGGGCTCGCCCAGATGTCCGCTCACCACCATCACCAGCCGGGCCCCCTGCACCACCGCCAGCGCCGCACGCCCGTGCCGCGCGGCGATGTTGTGCACCGTCCCGACCGTCGAGACCCCTTGATCACTCGGCGGGGTACCGACCAGGACCGTGGCCGGGGCAGTGGCATCCCAGTTCAGCGTCGCGGCCCGGGACAGCATGTCGGCACCGGTGTCGCCGCGGACCACGGCGTCGACGACGAGGGCCTCCAGCCGGGTATCCCACGCACCGCGGGATTCCGCCGCGCTGGCGTACACCGAGGCGGCCGCGAAACCGAGCTCACGCCCGTATCGCAGCACCGCCTCGGTGAGCGCCACCAACTGCCGGTCGTTGCGCGCCAGCGCCGGCAGCCACTGCTCGAAGAACTCCATCGCCACCCGGACCATGTCCACGGTCTGGCGCAGCGTCAGCCGCCGCGCCAGATCCTGCGGGATCACCTGGAACGCGTCCAGGCTGAACCGGATGTCGCTGTCGGGATCCTGCAACCACTCCAGGAAGTTCACCACCGCCGTCTGCACCAGCATCTGGACGCCGGCGCGCTGCGCGGCGTCCAGATCGGCGAAGAACGGCAGCCGATCCTGCATCGACCCCACCGCCTCGGTGGACAAGCGTCCCGAGAACTGCTTGACGCGCTTGAGCAGCGTGTCCGGGAGCGGGTCACGGGTCTGCCGGTTCGGGGAGAGCGCACCGGTCGGCAAATACACCTCGTGCTCGCCCGAGCTCTCGGTGATCCGACGCGGCCGCGGAGGTTTACGATCCACAGTCCAATGTTGCGCTATGCGAGTTGGTCATCGGTGTTCGCGGTCGACTTCGGCGCGGCGGACACGTCATCGATGCCGTATCGCGACGCCGCCTCGGCCGCCCGGGCCCGGTCGATCCGGCCCGTCCGGGCCAGCCCGGCCAGCACCGCGACCACGATGGATTCGGCGTCGACATTGAACACCCGGCGGGCCGCCGGGCGGGTGTCGGAGAAGCCGAAGCCGTCGGTGCCGAGCGTCGTGTAGTCGCCGGGTACCCACTGGCGGATCTGGTCCGGCACCGCACGCATCCAGTCCGAGGCGGCCACGAACGGCCCCGGCGCACCGGTGAGCACCTCGGTGACATACGGCACACCGGGATCCGCACCGGGCGCATGCAGCGCGGCGATCTCCTTCGCGATCGCCTCGCGGCGCAGCTCGCTCCACGAGGTCACCGACCACACATCGGCCTGTACGCCCCAGTCCTGCGCCAGCAGTTCCTGCGCGCGCAACCCGTCCGGCACCGTGACTCCGGCGACCAGGATCTGTGCCCGCAGGTCCCCGGCGTCACCGCGGCGGTACCGGTAGATCCCCTTGAGCAGTCCGGCCACATCCAGGTCGTCCGGCTCGGCCGGCTGCTGGTACGGCTCGTTGTACAGGGTGATGTAGTAGAAGACGTTCTCGCCGCCGAAGCTGCCGGACTCCGGGGGATTCGTCCCGGGCAGCGCCCCGGGCTCCGGGGTACCGCCGCCGTACATCCGGCGCAGGCCGTCCCGCACGATATGCGCGATCTCGAACGAGAAGGCCGGGTCGTAGCTGACCACCCCGGGATTCGCCGAGGCCAGCAGCAGCGACTGGCCGTCGTTGTGCTGCAGTCCCTCACCGGTGAGCGTGGTGCGGCCCGCCGTGGCGCCGAGCACGAAGCCGCGGGCCAGCTGGTCGGCGGCCGCCCACAGACCGTCACCGGTGCGCTGGAAGCCGAACATCGAATAGAAGATGTACAGCGGGATCATCGGCTCGCCCTGGGTGGCGTACGAGGTGCCCGCGGCGGTGAACGAGGCGGTCGACCCGGCCTCGTTGATGCCCTCGTGCAGGATCTGCCCGACGGTGCTCTCCTTGTAGGCGAGCATCAGCTCCGCGTCGACCGAGGTGTACAGCTGCCCGTTGCGGTTGTAGATCTTCAGCGACGGGAACCAGGAGTCCATACCGAAGGTGCGGGCCTCGTCCGGGATGATCGGCACGATCCGCTTGCCGATCTCGGGGTCGCGCAGCAGTTCCTTCATCAGCCGCACCAGCGCCATCGTGGTCGCGACGTTCTGCTTGCCGGACCCCTTGCGCACCGATCGGTAGGCCTCGTCACCGGGCAGCTTCAGCGGCTGCGCCGCGGTCCGCCGCTCCGGCAGGAAACCGCCCAGCGTATTGCGCCGCGACAGCATGTACTGGATCTCCGGGGCGTCCATCCCGGGGTGGTAGTACGGCGGCAGGTAGGGGTCCTTCTCCAGCTCGGCATCGCTGATCGGGATGCGCTGCAGATCCCGGAAGTCCTTGAGGTCCTGCAGCGTCAGCTTCTTCATCTGGTGGGTCGCGTTACGGCCCTCGAAATGCTTGCCGAGGGTGTAGCCCTTGATGGTCTTGGCCAGGATCACCGTCGGCTGGCCCTTGTGTGCCATCGCGGCCGCATAGGCGGCATACACCTTGCGGTAGTCGTGGCCGCCGCGCTTGAGGTTCCAGATCTCCTGGTCGCTCATGTTCTCGACCAGAGCCTTGGTCCGCGGGTCGCGGCCGAAGAAGTGGTCGCGCACATACGCGCCGTCGTTGGCCTTGTAGGTCTGGTAGTCGCCGTCGGGGGTGGTGTTCATCAGGTTCACCAGCGCGCCGTCCCGGTCCGCACCGAGCAGGGCGTCCCATTCCCGGCCCCAGATCACCTTGATGACGTTCCAGCCGGCACCGCGGAAGAACGATTCCAGCTCCTGGATGATCTTGCCGTTGCCGCGCACCGGTCCGTCCAGGCGCTGCAGATTGCAGTTCACCACGAAGGTGAGGTTGTCCAGGCCTTCCTGCGCCGCGACCTGCAGCAGGCCACGCGACTCCGGCTCGTCCATCTCGCCGTCACCCAGGAACGCCCACACATGCTGATCGGAGGTGTCCTTGATGCCGCGATCGTGCAGATAATGGTTGAACCGGGCCTGGTAGATCGCGTTCATCGGGCCCAGGCCCATCGATACGGTCGGGTATTCCCAGAACTCCGGCATCAACCGCGGATGCGGGTAGGAGGGCAGGCCGTGCCCGGGGCCGCCGTGGCTGTACTCCTGCCGGAAGCCGTCGAGCCGGTCCGCGGTCAGGCGGCCCTCCAGGTAGGCGCGGGCGTAGATACCGGGTGAAGCATGACCCTGGATGAAGATCTGGTCGCCGCCACCCTGGTGGTCCTTACCGCGGAAGAAATGGTTGAAGCCCACTTCGTAGAGTGCCGCCGAGGACGCGTAGGTGGAGATGTGCCCGCCGACGCCGATACCGGGACGCTGGGCACGATGCACCATGATCGCCGCGTTCCACCGGATCCAGGCCCGGTAGCGGCGTTCCACCTCCTCGTCGCCGGGGAACCACGGCTCGTTCTCGGTCGGAATGGTGTTGACGTAATCGGTGGAGGTCAGGGCCGGAATCGCGACCCGGCGCTCACCGGCGCGCTCCAGCAGGCGCAGCATGAGATACCGCGCGCGGCCGGGGCCTTCCCGGTCGAGCATGTCGTCGAAGGACTCCAGCCATTCGCTGGTCTCCTCCGGGTCGATATCGGGCAGATACGAAGCCACCCCCTCACGGATCACCCGCACCCGCTCGCCGGCGGTGCGGCCGGGGCGGCCGGGGTCGGCGGCGCTGCTCGGTGGGGTGCTCGTCGAGCCTGGGCCGGTCGTATCGTTCGCTTCGTGATGGTTCGGGGAACCGGTCGGAGCTGCAGGATGAATCAGGTCGGTCAAATCCGCTCCTCGTACGGGGGTCAACTAGCTGATGGCGTCGTTTCCCCGGGCGCGCCCGCTGGGTGGGCGGGTGCGCCCGCTACGCAAGGTCCGGGCGCTGGTTCCATCCTTCCCGATGGCACGCCCCAGGTCACTATGTCAGCTGGATATCCAGTAGGTTCACCTGCGAACGCGCTACGCGTGAGTAGGAGTTGACGAGGGAGTCGATCAGCCATGAGACTGCTGCGCCCCCGCGGGTTCGGACCGGTCGGTTCGATCGTGGCGATCACGGTCGGGGTGGTACTGGCCGGATGCGCCGAGCAGGTTCCGGGTACCGCCACCGTCGACCCCGCCGAAGTCGCCGCATACCAGACCTCCGTCGCGCGGGCGGCGGAGGCCGCCGCCGTCACCGATACCTGTGACCGGTTCCCGGAAACCACCGGTCCCGCGGTAACCGTCTACAACGAGTTCATCACCGCGCACGACGCCAACGCACCGGACTACCTGGACAAACGTGAGCAGGCGGCCGGCGCCCTGGAGGCGGCGGCCGATACCGTCGCCGCGGGCATCACCGGGGCCGGTGCCGAGCTGCCGCCCGAGCTGAGTGCCAAGCTCACCGAGTACATCGACGCCGCCCGTGCCCTGGCGACCGAGACCCGCGAGATGAGTTTCAATTCCTGGGTCGACGACCTCAACGCGGCCAGTGTGCGGATCAACGATGCCCGTTCGGCCGTCCGCGAGGACTGCCAGGGACGCTGACCTGCACCGGAGCCGCGGCGACATCGGATCGTCACACGACATGCGCGGAGTTTTCTGGCCGATCGGCTTGCGTTGAGGGCGATAACCATGTTCGCTGGCAACTACCAAATTGTCGGGAGTTGAGGAGGACACCACCGTGGTCGCCGCGGCGGACGCGCAGAACTACGCTCAGAAGCTTGGCATCGCACACGGGATGGTGGTCCAGGAGCTGGGTTGGGACGAGGACACCGACGACAACATCCGCGCTGATGTCGAGGAATCAGCCGGCAGCGAGATGGTCGACGAGGACTCCGACGAGGTCGTCGACGCCGTGCTGCTGTGGTGGCGAGACGGGGACGGCGATCTCGCCGACGAGCTGATGGACGTCATCAGCCCGCTGGCCGACGACGGCTTCATCTGGGTCCTCACCCCCAAGACCGGACAGCCTGGCCATGTAGAGCCCAGTGAGATCGCCGAGGCCGCGCCCACGGCGGGACTCACCCAGACCTCCGCGATCAGCCTGGGAGACTGGTCCGCCAGCCGGCTGGTCCAGCCGAAGGCGCCATCCAAGCAGCGCTGAGCGCCCACACCCACGGAGGTTCACCGAATGCCGCTAGAGGTCGGCACCCTCGCCCCGGACTTCACCCTGAAGGATCAGAACAACCAGCCGGTCACGCTGTCGGACTACCGCGGCAAGAAGAACGTGCTGCTGGTGTTCTATCCGCTCGCCTTCACCGGCATCTGCCAGGGTGAGCTGTGCAAGGTCCGCGACGAGCTGCCGAAGTTCCAGAACGACAACGCCGAGATCCTCGCGGTCTCGGTCGGCCCGCCGCCCACCCACAAGATCTGGGCGGCCGAACAGGGCTACACGTTCCCCCTGCTGTCGGATTTCTGGCCGCACGGCGAAGTCGCGCAGACCTATCAGGTCTTCAACGACAAGTCCGGCTACCCGAACCGCGGCACCTTCGTCGTCGACCGGGACGGCTACATCCGTTTCGCCGAGATGAACGGCCCCGGAGAGGCCCGTGACCAGGCGGCTTGGGAGAAAGCGCTCGCCGCGCTAGATTCATAGACCGATCCCGCCGGCACCCGCCGGCGGGACCCGGGCGTATAGCTCAGTGGTAGAGCTCTGGTTTTACACACCAGCGGTCGGGGGTTCGAACCCCTCTGCGCCCACCGATACGAGGCATGACGGGTTGCCCCACGCCGGAGTCGTGGGGGCATTTGTGGGGCAACCCACACCGGAGTCCTTCAACGCTACCGCTGCGAGAAGTGAGGGCGGCCGACTCGACTCCGGCCGTGGCGGACACGTCGATGCTCGCCCACTCGCTTGTTCGCCGCACGCAGCTCGAACAGAACGGGCTGGGAATCCGATCGCCTCGGACGACGGCACGATGCGCGCGGCGACCAGCGGGGCCGAATGCGCGTCGTACAGCTCGATGGCCCGCCGATCGGATGGCAGGTGGCTACCCGGAGTGGGGGGATCGGCCGAGACCGAATCAGGATCGATGCCAACGGCAGGCGAATTCGTCCGGCCGGGTGGGCGGACCGGGTAGCGGATCGGCCGAGGACAGGCCGGCGACGAGCAGCGCAAGAACCCGGCGACGCAGCTGCACGGTCCGTTCCGGGTCGGGAACGGAGACGGCCGCGCAGGATTCGAGGATCAGGCCCAGGTCTGCGGTGGTGACGTCGGGTCGCAGCCGGCCGGATTCCCGGGCGCGCCGGATCAGCGCGTCGTTGAGTTCGACGGAGCGTTGCACATCGGCGCGGATCGAATCCTCGGGGTCGAAGGTGCCGGCGAAGCGGACGGCCAGCGAGTGGACGTCGGCGTCCACGACCCGCTCCAGGAATCCGACCAGCGCCGCCCATCCGTCGGCGACCTCGAGCGCGCTCTCGGCTTCGGCGTTGTAGCGGCGCAGCCCCTCGTAGCAGAGGGTGCGCAGCAGCGCCTCCTTGCTCGGGTACCGCCGGTAGAGGGCGCTGATGCCGACGCCGGCCGCCGCCGCTACCGCGGAGACCGGAGCCTTCGGGTCGCCGAGGAAGACCGTCCGGGCAGCCTCCAGGATGCGGCCGTCATTGCGCGCGGCCTGTGCCTTGCGCCCGGGTAGCGCCTTCGAAGCTGAGGTAGCGGCAGTCGTCGACATGATCTCCAGTCTAGCCCTTGAAACGGAATGATCTGTTCCGGTAGATTCTAATGGAACAAACCATTCCGTTCCAAGTGGAGAATGCTCATGACCGCACTGCGCCCCTTCCGCATCGAGATCCCCCAGGCCGACCTCGATGATCTGCAGGACCGCCTGGCCCGCACCCGCTGGGCCGACCAGATCCCGGACTCGGGCGACACCTACGGCGTGAGCGTCGACCGGGTCCGGCATCTGGCCGACTTCTGGCGCAACGGCTTCGACTGGCGCAAGGTCGAGGACGAGCTCAACGCGTATCCGCAGTACCTCACCGAGATCGACGGACAGGACATCCACTTCCTGCATGTGCGGACGCCCCGGGAAGGCGGTTTCCCACTACTGCTCACCCACGGATGGCCGGGCACCTTCGTCGAATTCCTCGCCCTGGTCGAACCACTCACCGCCGCCGGGTTCGATCTGGTGATCCCTTCTGTTCCCGGCTACGGATTCTCCGGACCGACCACATCGACGGGCTGGAACGACACCCGGATCGCCCGGGCGTGGGCCGAACTCATGAACCGGCTCGGCTACACCCGCTACGGCACAGTGGGCAACGACGGCGGATCGCAGATCTCCCCCGAAGTCGGCCGGGTCGACCCGGACCACGTGGTGGGTGTGCATGTCACCCAGGTGTATTCGTTCCCGTCCGGTGACCCGGCCGAACTGGCCGACCTGACCGAAGCCGAACAGCAGGCGCTGGAAACGCTGGACTGGTTCGTGAAGAACAAGATGGGCTTCAACATCCTGCAGTCTCAGCAACCGCAGACCCTGGCGCACGCGATCATGGACTCCCCCGCCGGGCTGATCGGCTGGAACGGCCAGCTGCTGGGCCCGGATCTGGACGACGAATTCGTGCTGACCAATATCGCAATCCACTGGTTCAGCGGCAGTGCGGGATCCGCGATCCGGCACTACTACGAGAAGGACAAGGCAGACAAGCCCACCGCACCGACCACCGCACCGTTCGCCCTGTGCGGCTCGAACGGCGACTTCCACGGCATCCGGCGCTTCGCCGAACGCGACCACAACATCGTCTCCTGGCGCACCCACGACGTATTCAGCCACTACCTGCATCACGCTGCCCCGGATCTGATGGCCCGCGAGATCACGGAGTTCTTTGCGCAGTACCGGTGAATCGGCAGCCCCGGCCGGGTGACACCCGCGACCGGGGGCTGCGGTATCTCAGCGCTGGGGCGGTGCGGCGTTCACACGGGTGACGAAGTCGTGCAGCGCATCCCGCATCTGCGGGTTCATCACCGTGTGCTGACCGAAACCGGTGACCGTTTCGAAGTCGACACCGCCCGCGGCGAACTGGCCGACCAGTGCGGCGTGCAACGGCGACGGGACGACCATGTCGGTTGCATTGAGCAGCAGCAGGATCGGGGCGTCGTAGCCGGAGGTCGGCAGGGTCATGTAGTCGGTCAGTGCGGCTTGCAACGGGCCTTCGGAGAGGGGGCGGCTGAACATGTCACCCATCGCCGTGCCGGTGACGTTGCGGACGGTTTCGTCGATGCATTCGGTGCCGACGGCGTCGACGAGTTGCTTACCGAGAGGTGTCAGGTAGGAATCGACCTGCGCCTCGGGGTGGGTGGCGCGCAGACCCGCCAGGATACTCAGGGTGAAGCCGGTGATACCGGCGGTGCCCTCGATCTCCGGAAAACCGGGGCCGAGCAGCAGCGGCAGCACCTTCTCGACATCGGAGGCCGGGTCGAGTGCGACGGTGCCGCGGAAGTCGAGTTCGGGAGCGTAGCTCGCCTGGACGTGGGCGGCGCTCAGTGCGGCATGCCCGCCCTGCGAGGCGCCGATGACGCTCCAGGTGCGCGACAGCCCGGGTTCGGCGGCACGGGCGGCGCGTACCAGGTCGATGGTGGCGGTCGCCTCGCTGCGCACCTCCAAGTACGGGTGCGGGCCGGTGTCGAAGCGCCCCAGGCCGAGGTAGTCGGGGGCGACGACGGCGAACCCGCGGTCGACCAACTCGGCCATCAGGGCGTCCTCGGCGGCACGGTTGGCGGGCATCGGCGCTAGGTCGGGGTCGGCCTGGCCGCCGCAGCCCGGTCCGGAGCCGAGGGTGCCGTGGTCGTAGGCGATGATCGGCCACCCGGTCGCGGGCGGCTCGCCCGCGGGCAGGAACAACGCCCCGCTGGCCGGACGTTCGATCCCGGCCGAGTCGACGGTGCGGTACTCGACCACCGATCCGCGAACCATGCTGTGCCAGCCCTCGGACCGGGATTCGACGGCGATCACCTCGCCGGGGGCAGCTCCCGCCGGCGCGTGGGCGGCAGCCGCCAGCGCGGCGGCGGCGAGCGCGGCCGCGAGGACGGCGCGGGTGGTGGTCTTCGGCATCACGGGTACCTTTCGGTCCGGTTGACAGAGCGAACTGGACGACCGTTCAGGAATCGGTCACGCAGCAGTAATCAGCGGCGATTCGGCAATCGTTACCGTGCCCTGCATCACCTGACCGTCGACCTCCGGCCCATCCCGGCCGATTCCCGCGACCGAGGATGCTACCGGCCGGCCGCCGGAACCCCGGGCAACGACCCGAACCCGGCCACGCGTCCCTGACCTCCGGGATGTGCCATCATCCGTGTATGACTCATGGTGGGGGGCAGACCCTTTCGCAGCGGCCGGCGGCGCGATATCACGGCGTGGAGGGCGACCGGCGGTATCCGTCGCCACGGAAGCTGCGCAGTACGATCGCCGCCGTCGTCGACCTGGCCGTCCTGTGCTCGGCTGCAGTGGTTGTGCTGCTGCCGATCGCGGTGTGGCATTCGGACCTGATCCGGGAACACCCGGCGCTGACCCCGCTCGGTGGTGCGGCGGCCATCTTCGTCGTGTCCATCGCGAACAATGTCGTGCTGCCTTACCGGACCGGCGGAACGATCGGCCAGCTCGCCACCGGAGTGGTGTGGATCCGTGGCGCGGATGGTGCCCGTCCGACGGCCCGCGAGCTGGTGAACGCCTATTTCCGGCATCGCGGGCCGCGCCTCGGAGGCGTGTTCTCGTACGCACCGGACATCGTCGTCGTCCGCCGGGCCGATCTGGTGACCGGCACACCGACCTCCTACACCGAGTACTGAAGCGGCCCTGGGCTCGAACAATGATGTGGGTTGCGGTCGTGGCCTTCGGGCTCGCGTGGTGGCTCGGTCTGTACCTGCCCGCGCGGGATCCGGGGAAGCCGGTGCTGCGGCGGGCCGGCGCCGGGCTGGTGTTGTACGCGCTGGCAGTGCTGACGGACCAGTTGACCGCCGATATCGCCCGATTCGACACGGTGCGGGAAGTGCTGGTCGGACTTCCGGCACTGGCCTGGAGTGGCGTATTCGTCCGGCTGCTGCCGGACGAATACGCCGGCCGGGCGGACCGGTGGTGGCGATTCGGGCTGCTGCCGGTGAGCGCCGTCCTGGCGGTGGCCGCCGTGGCCGGCGTCGAATGGACCGGGCCGCTGCTGGGCACCCTGGCGATCGGCGCCTTGTTCGGCACCTTCATCGCGGTCGCGCTGCGGCATCGGGCGGTCCACGTGCGGCCCCGGCTACGGCCGGCAGCCGGGCTGCTGATCGTCGGGACGATGGCGACCGGGTTGAGCACGGCACTGATCCTGCTGGGGTTCGGTCTCGTTCCGCCCACCCTGATGCTGTCGGGAATCGCGGTCGACCTGGTGTTGCTGGGCATCGGGATCGGCGTGCTGGATGCCTTCGACGAAGGTGAGGCGCTGCGGGCCGATATGTTCCGGTCGCTGCTGGTCTCGGCCGCGACGGCGGTGGTGTTCGGCGGGCAGGTCGCGGTGGCGCTGGTCCTCACCGGACCGCGCCCGGCCCTGATCGCCCTGCTGTTCGGCACCGTGGCCGCGGCCATCGCGATCCAGGTGTGGCAGACGCCGATCCAGGCGGGCGTGGACCGATTCGCCTTCGCCTCGGCTCCGGAATTGCGGGCGGCCCGCGGGGACCTGCGCACGGCTGCGGCGGCACTCTCCCGCAAGGAACCGGAGACCGGACTGCCGGCACTGTCGGAGGATGAATTCGCCCGGCTGACCCGCCGGGCATTGAGCCACTACGCCGATCTCGGCAAGCTGGTGTCCAGCCCTCTGATCGACCTACCGGCGATCGACGAACGCCTCCGGGGCCACGAGGCGGGCCCGCTCGCCCGCGCCACCGAACTCAAGGCACTGCTGACCGAACGCATCGCCGCCCTGAAACCCCGGTCCGGGGAGGAGTTCGGCACCAGCGAGGAGTGGCAGCACTACAACGCCCTGTACTTCTACTACGTGTGCGGGATCCGTCCGTACAGCGTGCGCACCAAACGAACCGAGCTGGATCCGGTGTCCCGCCGCGCGCTCGGCTGGTTCGTGGATCAGGTCCCGCAACGCACGCTGCACAACTGGCAGAACGCGGCCGCCCGGATCGTCGCCGCCGATCTCCGCGCCGGGCTGCACCCCGATCGGGTGCCACCACCCGGCCGCTGACCTGGGAATGGCAGTATTCGGCAGTCGTTGTGGTGGTTCCGGCAGTGCCGATCGGGCCACGGTCGAGCGGTCCGGACCCACCGACGAAAGGACCGATGGTGATGATCACCTCCACCGCACCCCGCACGGCCGGCACCACCCCGCTGCGACTCGCCCTCAACGGTGACGGCGCCGCCACGCTGGCGACCGGTGTGCTGCTGATGCCGCTCGCCTGGGTGCTCGATTCCGTGCTCGGCCTGGCCACTGCGTTGCTGTTCGGTGCCGGGGCACTGTTCGTGGCGATCGGAGCCACGGTCCTGTACCTGGGTACCCGCAGGAGGATCCCGCGCCGGGGCGCGTGGGTCGTCGTCGCGATCAATATCGGCTGGACCGTGGACAGCCTGATCACCTTGGCCGCGGACTGGCTCGATCCCACCGCACTCGGCACCGCGGCGATCCTGCTGATCGCGGCATTCACCGCGGTCATGGGCGCAGCGCAGCTCTACGGTCTGCGTTCGGAACACTGATCGGATCGCAGATACGCAGCAGGGCGCGCCCGCAATCGCGGGCGCGCCCTGAGTGTCGAGCGTCAGTCCTTGACCAGGAGCACCGGGTCCTCGGCCGGTTCCTCCGACGGATCCGCCGGGGAGTCCGCGCGGTTCGGCAACAGCACCGCCATCACGATGACGATCACGGCCAGGGCCGCCGAGATGCCGAAGGCCAGCGCCATGCCGTCGAGCTGGGCGGTCGCCGGATCTGTGCCCTCCTCGATCAGCGAGGTGGCCCGGGCCGACATCACGGTCACCACCAGCGCGGTACCGAACGCGGCGGAGACCTGCTGCAATGTGCCCAGCATGGAGCTGCCGTGCGAGTACAGATGCGGCGGCAACGCACCCAGGCCGAGGGTGAACACCGGGGTGAACGAGGCCGCCAGCGACACCATCAGCAGGCAGTGCAGGGCGAGCAGTTGCCAATACGGCATGGTCATGGAGATCTGGGTGAACCCGGCCAGGGACAGGGTCACGCCGATCGCCCCGGGGATGACCAGCGGCCGGCTGCCGAACCGGTCGAACAGGCGTCCGACGGTCGGGCCGAGCAGACCCATCGCCAGGCCGCCCGGCATCACCAGCAGGCCGGTCTGCAGTGGGCTGAGATCCCGCAGGTTCTGCAGGTACAGCGGCAGCAGGATCATCGAACCGAGCATCGCCATGAATGCCACCGACATCAGGACCAGGGCCTTGCTGTAGGTGCGCGACAGCAGGATCCGCAGGTCCAGCAGCGGTGTGCCGGTCCGCTGCAGCTGGATCTGCCGGGCGGTGAACAGCGCGACGAGCACGACACCGGCGGCAACGATCAGGGCCGGGGTGGCGACGCTGCCGACTTCGAAGCGGCTCAGCCCGAACACGAGGCCGCCGAAACCGACGCCGGCCAGTGCGACACTGAGCCAGTCGATGGCACCGGATTGCGGTTCACCGACGTTCTCCAGCTGCCGCAGCCCGAACCAGGTGACCGCACCGGCGATCGGGAGGACCAGCACGAACAACCAGCGCCAAGAGGCGACTTCGAGCACCAGCCCGGACACCACCGGCCCCATGGCAGGCGCGACCGAGATCGCGAGGGTCACATTGCCCATCACCCGGCCGCGATCCTGTTCCGGCACCACCGTCATCAGCGTGGTCATCAGCAGCGGCATCATCACCGCGGTACCACCGGCCTGAATGATCCGGCCGATCAGCAGCACCGCGAACGTGGGTGCGACCGCCGACAGCGCGGTACCGGCCAGGAAGACCCCCATCGCGATGGTGTAGGCCTGCCGGGTGGTGACCCGCTGCAGGAACCAACCGGTGACCGGGATGACCGCGGCCATGGTCAGCATGAAGGCGGTGGAGACCCACTGCGCGGCCCGCTCGGTGACCTGCATATCGGCCATCAGACGCGGGATCGCGTTGATCATGATGGTTTCGTTCAGGATCACCACGAACGTGGCGAAAACCAGCAGTCGAACGACCGTGGGGGTCCGCCGCCCGGTCGGGGGATCGGATATTTCGGCGGGCATGCATACCTCCGGTTCGTTCGTACGTGCTGGTTCCGGTGACCGAGACGGCACCGCCGGCCACATCGGATACGACGGGCTCTCCGGGCTCAACTCATCGGCCGGGCGAGTATTCCTCCGGGCACCGACAGTCGGCCAGTGGTTTTCCGTGAATGACAGTGTCCACCACTGAGTGGACGGTACTCCGACCTGGCAATATCCCCGGATCAGCTAACCGAATGGTGACACTCGTCACCGCAACCACGGAAGTCGTTTCCGGCGCAGATGTGTTTCCAGCCACTGCCGACCACACCGCAAATGACCGAATCGCCACTTCCCCTACCCGAGGCACAGTCCGATAAGCGCAGGTCAGTGGCAGCACACCCGGAAACGACGGGTGAATCCACGGAGAACCGTCGCCTGACCCCGAGCCCACGGCACGGCTGGTTCGGACACCTTACCCTCCGGTAAGCTGCACCGGCGTCGCGGCAGGACCCCGGATCGGGCGAACAGAAGCGGCACCACTGTTCGACACTTCCGGGGGGACGAGGATTCATGCACGACGCGGCACGCCCACTACCCGAACTCGGCCCCGGGACGACACCGGACACCGACGGCCACACCCCCGCCCCGGCACGGCCCCGGGTGGAATGGGTGGACACGGCCAAGGGCATCACCATCTGTCTGGTCGTCCTGCTGCACGCCGTCGATGCCCTGGACCGGCGCGGACTCACACCCGACCTGTGGCACGCCGTGAACGGGTTCGTGCAGCCGATCCGGATGCCGCTGCTGATCGCCGCCTCGGGTCTGTTCGCCGGCGGTATGCTGGCCATGCCTTGGTCGCGCATGCTGCGCACCCGGGCCGCGCATCTGTTCTACCTGTACGCACTGTGGTTGCTGGTCTTCTTCGTCGTCCACAGCCTGCTCCCGGCCGAGGCCCGCATCAGCGGATATGCCCAGCTCGACACCATTCCGGGCCGGTTGATCGACCCCAGCAACTCGCTGTGGTTCATCTACGTGCTCGCCCTGTTCGGCATCCTGGCGAAACTGATCGCGCCGCTGCCGCTGAGTGTCCAGTTCGCCGGCGCCGCGCTGATGGCGATCGCCACCTACGGCCGATACGGGTTCATCGCCGACCTCGACTTCGCCTGGCACAACTTCGGCAGTTACTTCATCTACTTCCTGCTGGCGGTGCACGCCCGGACGCTGATCGTCCGCCTCAGCAGCAGGATCGCCGGCTGGATGGTCCTGCCCGCCCTGGCCGGCTACGCCGCTACCTATCTGCTGGTGATCGGCACCGATGTGCTCGACCTGCCGGAGCTGCGGCTGATCGTCACCACCGCCGGACTGATGTTCGGGGTCGTGCTGGCCAACTGGCTGGTGCGGACTCCGGTGGGCCCGATGTTCCGCCGGATCGGCGGCCGCACACTCGCGGTGTACGTGATGATGGACATCATGATCGGCTCGGCGGTGTACCTGCTGCTGCAGCTTCCGGGCCTCGGGGAGCTGACCGCCCTGACCTTCGTGCTGCCGGCGTTGGTCACCGCCACCGCGGTCGGCGCCGCCTACTTCCTCGAGGGCGGCCTTCGCGGGATCGGGATGAACTTCCTGTTCGAGCTGCCGCCGCGGCTGCGCGGTACCGTACCCCGCCGCCCGGTCGCCGCCTGAGGCCCGGCCGGTTACACCAGGTGGTTCTCGTGTGCGAAGGCCGCCGCTGCCGTCCGCGATCGCACCGAGAGCTTGGTGAAGATGTTGGACAGGTGCCGGGCAACGGTTTTCTCGCTGAGCACCAGCCGCGCCGCGATCTCCGGGTTCGAATGCCCGGCCGCGACCAGCCGGAGCACTTCGACCTCGCGGGCGGTGAGGCCGCCGGGGAGTTGCGGGCGCGCGAGCTGTTCGGCCTGCCGCCGAGCCGGTTCGGCTCCGATCCGGTGCAGGATGTCCTGCGCGGCGCGCAACTCCGGTCCGGCCGAGGAGTCGTCCCCCAGCGCCCGTAACGACCGGCCGATACCGATGCGGCAGCAGGCGGTTTCGTAGGGGGCGTCCAACACGGTCCAGCCCCGGGCGGCCGCGCGGTAGGCCGTGAGCGCGGGCGCCCAATCGGCTCGCGCCGCGGCGATGCCGGCGGCGGCATGGTCGGCGGTGGCGCGGAGCGCCGAGCAGCCGAAGCCGGTGCCGATATCGTCCAGCTCGGCACCCAGTTCCGCGGCCTCGTCGACGGCACCGTCGGTGAGCAGGATCTCCACCGCGGCCGGCAGGATTCGACAGCGATGCACCGGATCGCCCGTCTCGGTGAGCAGGCGGCGCGCGGTGGCAGCTGCGGCCGCCGTATGGCCCTGCGCCAGCCGGAGCAGCGCGAACCCCGGCTGCGGGTCGTGGCCGTGCTCGGTCGCGTCGGCGTAGGCCCGTTCCGCCGCCGCATACTCGCCGCGCAGCCGGTGCACCTCGCCGGCTTCGGCCCGGGCCAGGCCGGCTGCCCCCGGCGTGCCGAGCGCGGTGTAGCGGCGGACGGCGCGGCCGAACTCGTCGAGCGCGGCATCGTAGGCACCGTGCAGCCGCATCAGCTGCCCGCGGTGGACCGCGCACTGCCCGGTGAACATCACCAGCCCCGGTTGTCCGTCACACCAGCCGGTCAGCGCCATCGTCCACTGTTCGGCGCGGCCGAAGTCGCAGATCTCCTGACAGGCCTCGATCATCGCGCAGTACGCCTGGCCGGCGAAGAACGTCGACACTGCGCCGCTGACCACCCCGGCCAGCGCCTCGTCCAGCTGTTCCAACCCGGCCCGGACCCGGCCGC
This sequence comes from Nocardia sp. KT25-26, assembly GCF_056627695.1. NCBI lineage: Bacteria > Bacillati > Actinomycetota > Actinomycetes > Mycobacteriales > Nocardiaceae > Nocardia > Nocardia sp. KT25-26. Next base: position 4,301,854 of record NZ_CM152813.1, read on the forward strand.
TGTACAGCGCGAACCGGCCCTGCGCAACCAGACCGGTCGCGATCAGGTCCGGATCGCGGAACCGGTGCCCGCACGCGGTGATCTCCTCCGCGCAGCGCAGCGCGGCGCCGAAGTCCCCGGCTCCGAGCGCCGCGAACATCTCCGGGATCAGCAGGTAACCGTGCTCCACCACCGGTTCGGGCAGATCGGCGAGCAGCCGCCGGCCCCGGGCCACCCAGCCCCCGGCGACCGCCGCTTCACCACGTTCGGTCAGCACCTGCGCCAGCCAGAACGCCGTGCGGACCGCCGCCCGCGGGTCGGGAACGGCCTCCTGGATCCGGTAGGCCCGTTGCAGCGCCTGGATCGCATCGTTGCTGTGCCCGGTGAGATAGGCCGCGGCAGCCAGCCGCGCATAGTCGTCGCCGGCCAGCACGGCCGGCTCCGCCGCCTGCAACCCCGTGTAGGCGGCCACCCAGTCCCGGCGCTCGTAGTCCTCCCGGGCCTGCACCAGCCGGTCGACGATGCCCATCGCTCTCACCGCCCATCGCGATCACCCGCTTCGGACGATACGCGCGGCAGGTCACGCGCTCGGCACGATCGCGACGGGCGATCCGGCTCAGGCCGCGGCCGCGGTGGCCACCGGGCGGCGGGCCGCGATATGCCGCGCCACGTGTTCCGCGTCCCGGCCGACACCCGGGAACACCATCGAGGAGAAGGCGTACTGGAAGCTCAGCCCGCAGAAGTACAGGCCCGGCGCCTCCGCCACCACGCCACGGTACTCACGCGGCCACCCGTCCGCACCGACGACCGGCAGTTCGAGCCAGTCGAACACCTGCCGGAAGCCGGTCGCCCACACAACGGTGCGGATGTCCTCGGCCACGGTGCCGTCGTCGAACAGCGGCAGGCCGTCGCGTACCCCGCTGACCCGGGCGGTCACCCGCCGCACTCCACGGCGCGCCAGATCGGCGCGCTTGACCCGCAGCATCGGTCCACCGTGTGCCCGGGTCTCGCGCATCTGCTTGCGCCCCATCGGAGTGCGCCGGGTCAGCACATGCCGCCAGAGGAACACCAGGACCGGCAGCGCCGTCCGGATCCGGCGGGAATCCCAGCGCAGCGGGATCTCCCCCGGGTCCCGCCCGCAGAGTGTGGTCGGCCGGGTCCGGGCGAGTTCGTAGGCGATATCGGTTCCGGAATGCGAAGCACCCACCACCAGTACCGGTCCCGGCGGCAGCTGTTCGGGCCGCCGGTAGGAGCTGGAATGCAGCTGGGTGATGCCGGGGGCGAGCCGGTCGGCGAAGTCCGGAACGTTCGGTGTCCGGCCGAAGGTTCCGGTCGCGACGACCACGTTGTCGCAGGTGATCGCGCCGTCGGTGAGTTCGGCCCGGTAGCCGCCGCCGGGACGCGCGGTGAGCCGCTCGACCCGGGTGCTGGTGCGCACCGGGAGTTCCCATTCGACGGCGTAGGTCTCCAGGAACTCGGCGACCGCATCGCGGCCGGGGTAGCTCCACTTGTCCGCGGCCGGGAACGGGCTGCCGGGCAGGCCGCTGTACTTCGCCGGCGTGTACAGCTGCAGCGAGTCGTAGTGGCAGCGCCAGTTGTCACCGAGCCGGGCATTGCGCTCCACGATCAGGCAGGCGCGGCCGAACCGGCGCAGGTGGTACGCCGTGGCCAGGCCCGCCTGGCCGGCCCCGATGATCAATGTCTCGACGTGCTGGGTAGTCATGGCGACCTCCTGGTCCGTTGTCGGACCTCGACGCTATGACCGGGGTCACATCTACGGCATCGGCCGTTTCACCCATTCGGCGGCGGCACCGCATGGGTGGTCTGCCGCAGTGGCGCCGCCGACCGGTACCGTAGGCACAGATCATCTCGAGTGCCGGATCATCGACGAGAGGCGCAGCGATGAACGATGCGGAGACCGATCGGCCCCGACCCTGGCTGCTGGATCCCATCGAAGACGCGCTCACCGCACTCGCGCGCGGCCTGCCGATCGCGGTGGTGGACGCCGAACACCGCAAGAACGAGGGCGCGCTGGTACTCGCCGCGGAATGCGCCATTCCGGAATCGCTCGGATTCCTCATCCGCTACACCGGTGGGGTGATCTGCGCGCCGATGACTGCGGACCGGGCCGACCAACTGGATCTGCCGCCGATGGCGGCGCACGGCGCGAACCGGCACCGGGCTGCGTTCACCGTCTCGGTCGACGCCACCGCCGGGGTGAGCACCGGAATCAGTGCCGCCGACCGGGCACTCACCCTGCGGCGGCTGGCCGATCCCGGCACGGTGCCTGCCGATCTGCACCGGCCGGGGCATGTCTTCCCGGTGCGGGAACATCCCGGGGGGCTGGCCGCCCGGCCCGGGCACACGGAGGCGAGCACCGAACTGATGCGGCTGGCCGGGTGGCAACCGGTCGCCGCGATCAGCGAACTGTGTCACGACGACGGGACGATGATGCGGTTGCGGGCGGTGCGGAGCTTCTGTGATGCGCATCGGCTCAAGCTGATCGCCATCGATCAGGTGATCTCGTTCCGCGGCACCCCGGCAGCGCTCCGCGCCCTGGTGTGAATGCCCGTAGTGGCCCGCCGGAATCAGCCGACGTGCCGGTGCAGCCAGGTGACCTCGGCGCCGGTGGCGTCGGTGCCGCGCCGATACGATTCGAGATCGTCGTCCCAGGGGGTCCCGAGCGCCCGCTCGAGTTCGGTGGGCAGGTCGTAGGTGCCGTGCGCGTCCAGTTCCTGGGCGGCCTGCAGCATGGCGCGCACCCGCATCTCACCGAGCATGACATCACCGCTGGCGCTGGTGGAGCCGTGCCAGAGGCCGAGTCCGGGGACGAAACTGTAGCGTTCGCCGTCCACGCCTTCGCTGGGATCCTCGGTGACCTCGAAACGCAGCACCGGCCAGTCCCGTAGGGCCTGGGCGATGCGGGATGCGGTGCCGACCGGCCCGATCCAGTCGCTGGCAGCACGTAACTGTCCGTCGGCGGGCTGCGCCGTCCAGCGCAGGCCGGCCGGAGCGGACAGGGTGGTACTCAGCGCCCACTCGACGTGCGGGCACAGCGCGGCAGGCGAGGAGTGGATGTAGACCACACCCGCCGTCGCATCAGCGAACTGACTCGATGCGCGCACCAGCAACACCTCCGGCTCGACCAGGGACGTCTTCCCCAACGACCCGTCGACCCGGCGCTGCCCGAGTGTACTCGAGTGCCCGGTGTTGCACGTGGTACTTCAGGTCCCCCGGCGTGTTTCGGCGATCACGGCATCGCTGAACGGCGGCCAGGCGGCCCGCGCCCAGTCGCCGAAATCCCGGTCGGTCAGTACCACGCACGCCGTGCCGATTTCCGGATCGACCCAGATGAACGTGCCCGACTGGCCGAAATGACCGTAGGTCCGCGCCGAGTTGTCCGCACCCGTCCAATGCGGTGTCTTGCCGTCGCGGATCTCGAATCCCAGCCCCCAGTCGTTGGGCCGCTGGGACCCGAATCCGGGCAGCACTCCGTTGCGGCCCGGGAACTGCACCGACACGGCCTCGGAATGGGTTTGCGGGGAGAGTAGTTTCGGCTCCAGCAATTCTGCGGCGAACCGGGTCAGATCGGCGACGGTCGACTCCGCGGCGTGCCCGGCCGATCCGCGCAGCACCGAATTCGTCATCCCCAGCGGGACGAACACGGCTTCGTGGAGATAGTCCGGGAAGGCGATCCCGGTCTCCGCGGCCACGAAATCGGCCAGCAGCGCGAACCCGGCACTGGAGTAGATGCGGCGCTCCCCTGGCGCGGCGAGCACCTCGGCCGAGTCGAACGCCACCCCGGAGGTGTGGGCGAGCAGATGCCGCACCGTCGAACCGGGCGGCCCGGCGGGCTGGTCCAGTTCGATCGCACCTTCTTCCACCGCCACCAGGACCGCATAGGCGACCAGCGGCTTGGTCACCGAGGCCAGGCGGAACACCCGGTCGATGTCTCCGGTACCGGACGACCCGGCCGCGGTGACCACCGCGGCGGCCGCGTTCCGGGCAGGCCACTGCTCGATCCGGTCGAACGCTCGCATACCGGCAGCCTACGAGACGTCGCTACGATCGACTGCATCATGGCAGCGGTACCCACCATCCACGGCGACGTCGAGGCCGGTTACGGCCCGGTCGCCGACGCTTTCCGCCGGAACTTCGCCGAACACGGTGAGATCGGCGCCGCGGTCGCCGTCTACGAGGGCGACCGTCCCGTCGTGGACCTGTGGGCGGGTTTCCGGGACCGGCATCGGACCGTGCCGTGGGAGCGGGACACGATCGTGCCGATCTTCTCCTCCTCCAAGGGGCTCTCGGCGTTCACCCTGGCGGTCGCGGCGTCCCGGGGCCTGCTCGACTACGAAGCACCGGTGGCGCAGTACTGGCCGGAATTCGCCGCGCACGGCAAGGACCGGATCACCGTCCGTCAGCTCATCGACCACCAGGCCGGGCTGTCCGAGCTGGACCGGATCGTGAAGCTGCCGCAGCTGGCCGATCCGGACGGGCTCGCCCGCATTCTGGCCGACCAGCGCCCGGCGTGGCGGCCGGGTACCCGGCACGGCTACCACGCGCTCACCCTGGGCCTCTACCAGAGCGAGCTGCTGCGACGGGTGGACCCGGCGGGCCGCCGGCTCGGCCGGTTCTTCGCCGAAGAGATCGCCGCACCGGTCCGGGCCGATGTGTTCATCGGCCTGCCCGCCGCGGAGCCGATGGACCGGATCGCGGTGCTGTCGGCCACGAAAGGCCTCGACATCCTCCGCTACGAGCGGGACCTGCCGCTGCGTATCGGCGCGGAGGTCTACGCCAAGCGTGGGCGTTCCTATGCGGCCCTGACCAATCCGCGACCGGGCGCTCCGGCCCGAGCCGCTCGCCGGGAGTTCCTGGAGGTCGAGTGGCCCGGGATGAACGGGGTCGGCAATGCCCGGGCCCTGGCCGCCGTCTACGGCGCGGCGGCCGCCCGGACCGGTGCCCTGCCGATCTCGGACGCGGTTCTGGACCGACTGGCCGCCGCCGATACCGCCGACGATGTGCCCGCCGCGGATCTCGTCCTGCACACCGCGAGCCGCTATCATCTGGGGTTCCGGAAGTCCTGCGGCAGTTTCCGGTTCGGTTCCGACAAGCGCGCCTACGGAACCACCGGGCTCGGTGGCTCCTTCGGATTCGCCGACCCGGCGACCGGTCTCGGTTTCGGTTACACGATGAACCGGCTGGGCATGGCGATCCTCGACGACGTGCGCAGCCGCAACCTGCGCACCGCCCTCCTGGCGGCGCGCAGGCGCGGCTGATCCCCGGGGCGCTCTTACCAGTCGGCTTCGGTGTAGCGGATGATGCCGCGGATGTTCTTGCCGTCGAGCATGTCCTGATAGCCCTGGTTGATCTCCTCCAGCGAGTAGCTGCGGGTGACCATATCGTCCAGGTTCAGCTGGCCGGCCTTGTAGAGCTCCAGCAGGCGCGGCGCGTCCTGCCGGGCGTTGCCACCACCGAAGATGCAGCCCTTCACCGTCTTCTGCAGCATGCAGAGCAGGAAGCTGTTCATCTTCACATCGCCGGCATCCATCCGGCCCATCGAAGTGACCACCAGCGTACCGGCCTTCGAGGTGAGGATCAGGCCCTCCTCGACGTAGTCGCCGTGCATCTCACCCATGGTGAGGATGGTCTTGTCCGCCATCCGGCCTTCGGTGGCCTCCATCAGCGGCACCACCGCCGCCGACATGCTCTCGTAGGTGTGTGTGGCGCCGAACTTCGCCGCCTGCTCCCGCTTCCACGGGTTCGGGTCGATCGCGACCACCTTGGACGCACCGGAGAGCACGGCACCCTGCAGGGCGCTCATACCGACACCACCGACGCCGGCGATCACCACCGTCTCGCCCGGGGAAACCTCCGCGACGTGGGTGGAGGACCCGAATCCGGTGGGCACACCGCAGCCGACCAGGCAGGCGACCTCGAACGGGATCGACGGATCGATCTTCACGACCGAGGTGTGGTGCACGGTCATGTACGGCGCGAAGGTGCCGAGCAGGCACATCGGGATGACGTTCTCCCCGCGCGCCTGGATCCGGTAGGTGCCGTCACTGATCGCCTGGCCCATCAGCAACCCGGCGCCGAGATCGCACAGCGCCATATGTCCGGCCACACAGGCCGGGCACCGGCCACAGGCCGGGATGAAGGACAGAATCACGTGATCGCCGACCTGCAGGTCGGCCGGGCAGTTCGGCCCCAGTTTGGTGATGACACCGGCGCCCTCGTGCCCGCCCATCACCGGGAACGACGGCATCGGCGTCGCACCGGTGACGATGTGATGGTCCGAGTGGCACATCCCGGCGGTTTCCATGCGGATCTGCACTTCACCCGCGACCGGATCACCGATCTCGATCTCCTCCACGGACCAGGGCTCGTCGAGCCCCCACAGCACCGCACCCTTCGTCTTCATCCCGGTCGCCCTCTCACCACGGCAGTAGATCTCTGTGACAGCACTCACCCTACGAGGAATCCGGCAAAAATGAAACGTGTTCTAGAAAATTTCCGGGTGGCTCCCGCTGGATGGGATCAGTCCATCAGCCGCGACGCCCGGCCGAACAGCTCCACCGCCACGCTGTGCAGGAAATCGCCGATGGCGACCGGCGCCTGACCGGCGAAGGCGCGGGCATGGGTGCCCTCCAGAACAATGCCCAGCTTGAAGCACGCCAGCACGGTGTACCAGGGCACGGCATCGAGGTTGCGGCTGGAGAACCGGGCGTAGTGGGCGGCCATCTCCTCGGGAGTGGGCAGGCCGCCGACACTGCCGAGCGTGCCCATCAACGCGGCGCCGGCGGTGCCGGGTTCGGGCCGGGTGGCCAGCTGCCAGCCCAGGTCCAGGAGCGGATCACCGATGGTGGACATCTCCCAGTCGACCATCGCCCGCACCTGGGGTCCGGTGTAGTCGAACATCATGTTGGCCAGGTGGCAGTCGCCGTGCAGGATGCCCGGCGTCCAATCCGCCGGACGGTGCCGCTCCAGCCAGTCGGCCACCTGCTCGACGCCGGGCAGTTCCGGCCCCGGATAACCCGCGGCCGAGCCGTACGATTCGAGCTCGCCGAGCCAGCGCGGCACCTGCCGTTCCAGATAGCCTTCCGGGCGCCCGTAGTCGGCCAGGCCGAGCGCCCGGTAGTCGAGCTCACCCAGCCGGGCGATCGCCTCGACCGCGGACAGACCCATCGCATGCCGCACCGCCGGATCACCCGCATGCAGCGGCGGCAGCTCGGTCTGCGGATTGAAGCCCTCGATCGGTTCCATCAGATAGAAGGAAGCCCCGATCACCGACTCGTCCGGACAGGCGGCGATCACCTGGGGTGCGCGCACCTCGGTGGCACCGAGCACCCCGAGCAGCCGGGCTTCCCGGCGGATCACCTCGTTGCTCTTGGCGCGCAGGTGTTTCGGCCCGCGCCGCAATACGTACTCGCGGTCACCGCGGCGGAAGCGGAGCATGATGTTCTGGGTGCCGCCACCGAGCGCGACCACCTCGGTGATCGGACCGTCCGGCAGCCCCTGCCCTTCCATCCATGCACCGATGGCCGCGAAGTCCGCGGTTTCACGATCGACACCGTCCGGCTGCGAAACAGACATGGGCGACATTCTGCCGGACACCGGGACCGGGCCGGGTCCGAACGCCGAGGGTTCGCCGGAAGCCCCGCGGCGTAGGGTTCTAGCCACCATGCGCACGTTGCTGATCGACAACTACGACTCGTTCACCTTCAATCTCTACCAGCTGATCGCCGAGGTGAACGGGGTACCGCCGACGGTGGTGCGCAACGATGCGGTGGCCACCGTCGCCGACCTGCATCCGGAGAACTACGACAACATCGTCATCTCTCCCGGACCGGGCCGTCCGGACCGGCGGCGCGATATGGGTATCTCGACCGCGGTGATCGCCGAGACCGAACTGCCGCTGCTGGGCGTATGCCTCGGCCACCAGGGCGTCGTCGTCGCGGCGGGCGGTGTGGTGGACCGGGCGCCGCAGCCGCATCACGGCCACCTGGATCGGGTCCGACACTCCGGTAGCGGAATGTTCGCCGGACTCGCCCAGGACTTCACCGTGGTGCGGTACCACTCGCTGTGCGCCCGGCAGCCGCTCCCGGACGATCTGGAGGTGACCGCCAGCACCGAAGACGGTGTGGTGATGGGGGTGGCCCATCGCGGCCGCCCGCAATGGGGGGTGCAATTCCATCCGGAGTCGGTGGCCGGGGAGCACGGCGCGGCCCTGCTCGCCAACTTCGCCCGGCTGACCGAAGCGCATCACCGGGGTTCCGGGGTGGGTGGCCCCGCCGCACCGGCAGCGAATCACCCACCGGCGGCGCGCTCGATCACGGTAGGTGCGCCCGGCGCCGCGTCGGCACCACCGGTGGCCCCGACCGTGGGCAGCGGGCCCCGCAACGCACAGCCGTCCGGTGGCGCACAGCCGCCCGGTGGCGAGCCGGATGGCAACGGACCGGGCCTGCACTGGCGCCATGAGGTGCTCGAGCGGGCGGTGGATACCGAAGCGGCGTTCCTGCGGCTGTTCGCGGCCGCGCCGACGGCGTTCTGGCTGGACAGCGAACACGTCGAACCGGGGCTGGACCGGTTCTCGTTCCTCGGTGACGCGAGCGGGCCCCGGGCGGAGGTGGTGCGCTATCGGGTCGGCGACGGTGCGGTGACCGTGGAAACAGCAGCGGGCCGCCGGACGGAGGCGGGCGGGATCCTGGACTATCTCGACCGGGAGTTGCGGCGGCGCGCGTGCCCACTGCCCGATCTGCCGTTCGACTTCGCCGGCGGCTACGTCGGGTATCTGGGTTACGAGGTCAAGGCCGACTGCGGTGCTCCTGCTCCGCACCGTGCGACGACACCGGACGCCCAGTGGATCTTCGCCGACCGGTTGGTGGTGGTGGACCACGAAGCCGGGCGCACCCACCTGCTCGCCCTCACCGACCCGGCGGAACCGGACACCACCTGGTTCCGGCAGGTTCGCACCGCACTCGAGACCGTTCCCACCTGGGCGAATCCACCGGATCTCGAGGTGCCGGCCGACCCGGAGGCGGTGGCCGACCGGCTCGCCCGCGGACGCGACCGCTACCTGGCCGATATCGCGGTCTGCCAGGAGAAGCTGCGCGCCGGTGAGTCCTACGAGATCTGCCTGACCGACAGCGTCACCGCCCCGGCCCGGCCCGGTGACGGGCTCGACTTCTACCGGCGGCTCCGGCGGTGCAACCCCGCCCCGTACGCCGCCTACCTGCGTTTCGACGATCTGCACGTGGCCTGCTCCTCCCCGGAGCGCTTCCTCAAGATCGACCGGGACCGAACGGTCGAGAGCAAGCCGATCAAGGGGACCGCGCCCCGCGGCGCCACACCCGAACAGGACGAACGGCTGCGCCGGGCGCTGGCCGACGACCCCAAGACCCGCGCCGAGAATCTGATGATCGTCGACCTGCTGCGCAACGACCTCGGCCGGGTCTGCGAGGTCGGCAGCGTCCACGTGCCGAAGCTGATGGCCACCGAGACATACACGACCCTGCATCAGCTGGTCTCCACTGTTCGCGGCACCCTGCGCCCCGATGCCGGTGTGGTGGACTGCCTGCGGTCCTGTTTCCCGGGTGGTTCGATGACCGGTGCCCCGAAGCTGCGCACCATGGAGATTCTCGACGAACTGGAGACCGAAGCGCGTGGGGTCTATTCCGGCACCATCGGGTTCCTCGGCCTGGGTGGAACCGCGGACCTGAACATCGTCATCCGCACCGCCGTCCGACACCGGGACCACTGGCGGATCGGCGCAGGTGGTGCGATCGTCCTCGACTCCGATCCCCGGGCCGAATACGACGAAATGGTCCTCAAAGCCGCGGCCACCTACCGCGCCGGGGCGGTGACGACCGAAACCGGTGCTCCGGCGTGACCTCCCGACGCTCCGGCGTGACCGCCGGTCTCACGGTCGGCGAGCACGGTCGACCACACCGGCCTGCCGCACGAGGCCCGGCCGGATACCTGTTTCCCGAACCGCCCACCTCTGAGCGACAATCGCCTGACCTGGACGGGTGACCGGACATTTGTCGCTCAGAGGTGGGCGGTTTGCGACAGGTACCCGGAATCCGGGCGGCAATCGGGAAGATCTCCCGACTGCCGTCAGCTCCGGCGCCGAGGCCGTTTCCGCTGCGGCGGCTCGGGCGGTGGTTCCGGCTCGTCGCCGCGGCCGGTGATCCGGCCGAGCAGCCCGACACCCGGGAGTTTGGCCAGCGCCCCGAACAGGTCCTCGCCGAGCGAGATCATCGCCTCCAGCCGGGGCAGCAGCCGGTCGTAGGCGGCGAATGCCGGGTCCGCCAGGGCCAGCGTGCGGTCCAGCCGGTCGATGGTGCTGTTGAGCCGGTCGATGGCGATGCTGAGGTTGTCGATCAGTTCCGGCAGTTGCGCGGCCAGCTGCGCCGAGGCCGGTGGGAGCTTGACCGCCGCATCGAAGGCGTAACCAGCGGTCTGCTGGGCGGCTTCGACCGCCTGCCCGGCAGCAGCCTGCGCCGAGCCGACCGCGGCCTGCGCAGCGGCCAGCAGATCCGCCGGATTGGGTACCCGCCGCGAGGCGGGATCAGGTTCGGGTTCCTGCCCCCGGCCCCGCTTCTTCGGGTTCGTCATGAGACCACTGTGCCGCACCCGGTGCCGGATCAGCCGGTTTTCCGGCGTGTCGTACCGGCGTGGCATAGTGCGAGCACGATGAACCTCAGCAAGGGCGCGCACGCACCGGTCCCGACATCTCTTCTGACCGTGGTGATTTCATGGCGGTCCGCGCACGCCGTCGATGCGAATGCACTGCTGCTCGACGAGTCCGGACGGGTGCGCACCGACCGGGATTTCGTCTTCTACAACGCGCCCCGGCACATCTCGCAGGCCGTCACGCTGGACCAGCAGCCCGATCCGGGCACCGCCCGGCTGAGTATCTCGCTGCCCAGAACCGAGGCGGCCGTGTCCCGCATCGTCATCGGGGCCTCCCTGGAGAACGGCACCTTCGGCCACCTCGACGAGCTGACCGTGACGGTGCTCGACGCGAACGGACCGGTCGGCCGGTTTCCGGTCACCGAGGTCGAACCGGTATCGGCGCTCATGTTCGGCGAGTTCTACCGGCACCCGGACGGCTGGCGATTCCGCGCCGTAGGACAGGGCTGGGCCGGTGGACTGCCGGCACTGACCACCGAATTCGGCGTCGGCGGGCCGGACGACGACGAAACCGCCCGGGCGAACACCGCACCCGCGTTGTCCAGGCACCGGTACACGCCACCACCACCGCCGCCGCCCGATCCCGACCGGGCCGATTGGCATCCGGACCCCGGCGACGGCAGTCGCCTGCGCTGGTGGGACGGCACCGAATGGACAGGCGACCGACGGGATCGTCCCGGCGGGCTACCCGGCCGGTGCCCGCGTTGCGACCGTCCGCTGCGCCGCCGGCTGCTGCGCGGATTCGCTCCCTGCGCACCGTGCGCCGACGAGATCGGCGAGTACCTCGTGCACTGGCACAACCGGGCGGTGCGGGTACTGGCGACCGAGGGAACCGGCAGCACGACCTGGGACGAGCTGTGGTCGGCGCTGCGGTACCACCGCATCGAGGCCGAACGCGGCCGGGCGGAGCTGCGCGGGGCGGGCTTCGCGCAGGTCGAGCGGTTCGTGGCGTTCGCCTTCGCGGACGGCGAGGTCGCCCAGGACGAACTGGACGAATTCGAGCGCACCGTCACCGCACTGGACCTGCAGGGACCACTGATCGACGACCTGCGGCGCCGGATGCATCGCGGTCGCACCCTGTCCCGGCTGCGCGGTGGCGAACTACCGGTGGTCGACGCGCCGCAGCTACACCTGGATCCCGGCGAACGCGTCCACCTCGATCTGCCCGCCGAGCAGCTGCGGCAGTTGAGCCGCGGGCCGAAGCGCAGCCCGGGGCGGCTGATCGCCAGCAGCAAGAAGCTGCGGTTCGTCGGCGTCGGTGCGGGAACCGAACTGCCCTGGAACCGGATCGTCTCGGTGCACCCGGAACACGGCACTGTGGTGGTCGCGGCCACCTCGGCGCGCGGCGGTGCGACCTTCGGTGTCGCCGATCCGGACTATGTGGCCGCCGCGCTCGAGGGCGCCCTCCGGATCGCGAAGCGCCTGGTGCTGGCGCCCGGCAAACGGGACACCCGCAGCATCCCGCAGGACATGAAGGCGCAGGTGTGGCAGCGCGATGGCGGCCGCTGCGTGGAGTGCGGCGACGGGCACTACCTGGAGTTCGACCATGTGATCCCGCTCAGCCGGGGCGGTGCGACCAGCGTGCCGAATCTGCAGATCCTGTGCCGCGCCTGCAATCGCGCCAAGGGCGCCCGCCTCTGAATGACCGCGACACACCCGGAAATCGGCTGTCGTCGCAGATCAGGTGCCTATAATCGCGTTCATGATGGTGCCGCCACTGGTGGCGATGACACCGCCGGCCATGGCGCCGGCGATCATCTTCGGCGACTGCATCGCGCCGCCGCTCCACTTCTCCCAGGCGAACTTGCCGCCGGCGAAGGTGATCGCCACGACCCCGGACAGGATGGCGAACCAGGTGAAGTACTGGACCATCTGCATGATCTTGTCCTCTAGCGGCGGCGCCTCCGGGGTAGGGTTCGCGACCTGCGCAAACGTGGTGACCGCCTCGGCCGCCGACGCCATGACGATGCTCATCGACCTATCCCCTTTTCCCGCTTCCCGCGAACCGTGTTCTGCCGGTGACACATTCGAACAGACCTCCAGGATACGGCCCCTGACCGGGAATTCACACCTGCCGCAGCTCGATCCGGCGGCGAGGTACCTGCATCCGCGCGCCGGACCGGATACGATTTGCTGCAGTGCCCATGTTCCCCCCATCGCGAGTGAAGTGAGCAGACACATGATCCTGGCCGCCGTCACCGACACCCTGGCGCAGCTCGGCAACCCCACGCCGGAGGCGCCGCCGGTCTCGGACAAGATCCTCCAGCTGGTTCGCTACTTCACCTGGTTCGTGCTGCTCGCCGGCGTCACGGCCATCACCTACGCCGGTGGCCGGTTCGCCTGGGAGAAGTGGACCGGCGGAGGCCTGGAGTCCCCGAAGATGGTCGCCGGCGCCATGATCGGCGGTGCCGTGGCAACCAGCGCCGGAACCATCATGAACGCGGTCCTCTGACACCGGCTTTCGAGGGCGCGAGACGAACGAGGCGGTCCGGGTATCGACCCCGGGCCGCCTCGACCGTGTCGCCCCGGCGCCCGGCCGGGTCCGGATATCGAGTGTCGGCGCATGGCGCCTGCCTCCGTTCGAACAGCTGCGGTCATCGGTGGTTACCGGGATGGATCAGGCGTACAGGCGCTCGATGAACGCCGTCAGGTTCGCCTGCACCCGGGCCGCCTTCTCCTCGACGGTCAGATCCTCGCGGTAGCGACTGCCCGCGGCCGGCCGCAACTTGTTCCGGGCATACAGCGAGCAAGCCAGATCGGTGCAGAGATAGCTGCCGACCGTGTTACCGCGCCGCCCGGCCTCGCCGGTCTTCTTGGCCGTCATCAGCGCCACCCCGCCACCGGTGTGGGTGGTCAGGCAGAACGCGCACATCTGCGCCTTTCCCGACCCACCGGTCTGGAATCGCATCGCCACCCCGACCAGCCGGTCTGCCTGCGGCGCCACCAGATAGCACCGTCCGGCGTAGGACGCATCGTGCCAGCCGAGGAAGTCCAGTTCGTCCCAGGGCCGTTCGGCGAGATCCCGCGGCACCGACAGCCGCTTCGCCTCTCCTTTGGAACAGTTCACGAACGCCGAGCGGATCTCCGCTTCCGTGACCGACTGCATGGATTTCTCCTCTCCGTTCGCCGTTCGGCAAACAGTCGGCGACGCTACGGGGTGCCGACTGCCCGGGTCAACCGAATTTCCGCAGGTAGCCGTGGCGACTGCGCTCGCACGGAAGTCCTGTACCCCGGATCACATCCGCTGGATAATGCAACCTGATGCGCGGAGGCCATCGATGTGCGATTGTTCTGATGATGCAACGTCGGCTCCACGCCGCCACCTCACACGCCAGGGGGAGCGACCCGATGACCGAGACCACAGCTCCGGGACAGATGCGGCTCGACCCGGACGCGATCGACACCCATACCGCCACCGCCGTACGGGCCGCCACTCGGCTCGGTGACGCCGCCGCGGCGACGGCCACCGCCACCGCGACCGCCGACCTCTCCGGCCTCGGCATCCTCGGCCGCCGCTTCGCCGCGGCCTGGACGCAGGCGGCCGCCGACCACACGGTCACCCTGGACACTGCAGCTCGCCTGATCGACGCGATGGGGACCACCCTGCACACGCACGGCGACACCATGGTCGCCATCGATACCGAGACGGCGCGCCGGATCGAGCGCACCGAGGAGATCGTCTGATGGCCGTGAAGATGAACCGGGCGCCGGAGTCGTACTACGGGCCGACGATGGAAGCGTCGGTACTACCGACGATCGAGGTCGTCACCGGCCAGCTGCAGGAGATCCGGTCCTGGCTGGGCACCGGAACCGGCACCGCCGACCCCGAGCTGCTGGCCACCCTGGGCCGAGGCACGGAACTCACCGCCGACGCCGAACCTCCCCAGCGGCACGGCGTCCACGCACTGGAGTCGACCGACACCACACCGGCGGCGGTGCCCGCACTGCGCACCACGGCCCGCGAAGTCGCCGACGCCGCCGACCGGGGCGCCCAGCTGTCGACCCTGCTCACCGACGCGCACGCCACCCAGGCCACCCGCGCGGCCCAGATCGATGGGATCATCGCCCGATTCCGTGCCCAGGCCACCGCAATGGCCCGCGGCACCACCACCCCCGCCCAGGTGAATGCGATTCTCGATCTGGGGACAGCGGCGATCCGGGAAGCGGTCACCGTGGCACAGGCCGCCGCTACCGAGATGGACGATCACACGGCCCGCGCCGAGGCGCTCACCAGCGGGCTCGGCGGCAGCTGGAACACCGGGGTGACCGTCCCGCCCGGCTTCTCCTACGACCCGCAGGGCGGTATCGGTGGACCGGGTCTGTATTCCTCGTTCGCCGCACCCGCGCAGGACCTGCCCGAGGACCCGCAGCTGCGCGCCCAGGTGCTGGTGCAGCAGTACGCGATCAATGCCGGTGTGCAGTTGGCCAACAGCGCCCTGTCGGCCGGCGTCGAGGTCGGCGGCAAGCTGATCTCCGGCGTCGTCGATGTGGTGACGCACGGCATCGACGCCGGAGTGGATGTCGCCCGGCACGGCATCGACACGATGGCCGCATCGGCCGAACCCACCATCGGAAACGCGCTCGGCGGCGACCAGTCCCGGCCGGCCGGGACACCGCCCACCGCCCCCGGTGGGGAACGCGCCGGACTGTTCGGCGGGCTCGGTGGCGCACCGGCGGCGCCTGCGCCCAACGGTGGTGCGCCGCGCAGTGACGACTCGCCGGACGAACCGGAACGTGGGGCCGGGATGTTCGGCGGCCCGGCACCCGCTCCGCCCGCGGAGCCCGCGGCTCCTGAGCCCGCCCCGGCACCGGAACCGGCCCCTGACACCGAACCGGACCCGGGTCCGGCGGGCGGTGTGGTGCCGCCACCGATCCGACCGGCACCGGAGACCGAACGTCCGCGGCCGCCGGCACCGGAACCCGCTCCCGGGGAACCGACGCCCGAGCTGGCCCAGCCGGGGGTGATTCCGGACGAGGAGGGCGATCGGTGACCGATTCCGACCTGCCCCGGGCCGGGCAGCGCCCCGGCCCGTTCGACGGACTGGCGGACGCCCCGACCACCTACATCCCGGCCGCCACGCCCCGACGCACCGACCGCCCCGGCGCACCGGGGTCGGGGCGCCCGCTGCGTCGCCCTAAACCGGGACCGGCCGGCTGGCGGGATGCGGTCAGTCCCCGGGCCGTCCCCCTGGACCGGTCGCCGAACGATCAGCGGCCGCAGCCACCACCGAAACCCGCCGATCCGGAACCGCCGCAGCAGTTCTCCGGTTCCTGGAACTCCTGGGTGGAACCCGGCGATGCCGAGGCTCCGGATCAGCAACCCGTTCCGGACCACCCGGCCGAACACGACGACCCCTATCGGCCGTTGGAGTCGATCGACCTGCTCGACGACACCGACTACTACCCTGCCGAGCGCCGCCGCACCGGAAGCCGTGCCGGGATGCTGATCCTCGGTGCCGTGGCCGCCGTCTTCGGCCTGGTGCTGATCGTGATCGTCAACGTCGCCCTGGCCGGTGGCGAGGACCCCGAGCCCGAAGCCGCCCCCGCCGCAGCATCTTCCGACGGCGAAGCACCGACCTCCGCCCCGGTGGCCCCCGCTCCCCTGGCCCTGGCCGACTGCATACCCACGAAGACCGCCTTGGTCCGGATCGGCGCCGACGCCGGCGGCACCACTGCCCCCCAGGACGTCATCCTGGCCTTCCAATACCGTTACTACGTGGACCGGAACGCCACCGCCATGCGGGAATTGACCACCCCCGACGCCCGGGTCGGCTCCGCCGAGGCGATCCAGCCAGGCATCGACGCCCTCCCGACCGGCACCCGCTACTGCACCACCATCACCCGCGGCGACGGCCCCGGCACCTGGAACGTCACCATCCGCGTCCAACGCCCCGACGATCCGGACGAAAGCCTGCTGCGCCGCAGCATCACCACCACCGAACTCCCCGACGGCACCTACCGCATCACCGCCGTCGGGGCCGGGTGATGCGGGCCTGCACCGGCGGACAATACATCGCTGATGGTGCGCGGCCGTGTACCGAAACCTACGAACTACCGAGCATCACCCCAGTTCAGAGGCGATAAGTGGGGCGGGCGGGGCTCGAACCCGCGACCAATGGATTATGAGTCCACGGCTCTAACCGACTGAGCTACCGCCCCGTGTGCGGGTTACCACCGCGCGCCCGGATGATACCTGACATCCGGGCGCGCGGGCGAAACGGGTCAGGGGCCGGGGTGGACGTGCTGACGTTCCGGGTGTTGCTTGGTGCGCGCAACCTTCTTTCCCGGACTGCTCGCCAGCTGGACCACTCCGGCCACGAGGAGAAGAACACCGACTGTCACCGCGAGCACGATCAACATTTGCACGCAGGCACCGTAGCGCTCTCAACCGCGGAACGCAGCTCTTGTGATAGATACCGTGTCGATCACAGTTGCCGAGCAATCCTTTTGCCGGCCAACGTCATCCGGTATGAAAGGTTAGTTCTGCAGTAACCTCCGGCAAGTCTTTCACAACGGGTCGTTCACACAAGCCGGGTACGGGCGGCGACGAACCGGACGGCGCCGGGAACCCACCGGTTCACGCGGTACTGCAACCAGGATTCCGGTGTGACCGGGACGATTTCGCGACCGGTCCGGACGGCGTCGACGATCCGGTCGGCCACCTTCTCCGGGCCGTAGCGCCGCGCCCGGTACAGCTTGTCGAAGTGCTGCTGCCGTTCCCGCTCGTCCTCGGCGGACAGGCCCGAGAAGCGGGTGGTGGACACGATATTGGTGTGCACGATGCCGGGACACACGGTGGAGACGGCGATTCCGGAATCGGCGAGCTCGGCGCGCAGGCAGTCGGAGAACATGAACACCGCCGACTTGCTGGTGGCGTAGGCACTGAAGTTCTGCTGCGGACTGTAGGCCGCCATGCTTGACAGATTCACGATGGTGCCGCCGAGACCCCGCTCGGCCATGGCAGCGCCGAAGGCCCGGCAGCCGTTCAATACGCCACCGAGGTTGATCCGCAGCACACGTTCGAACTCATCGGACGGGGTATCGAAGAATCCGCCGGCCTGACCGACTCCCGCGTTGTTGACGAGAATGTCGGGTACGCCGTGGGTGCCGATCACCTCTTCGGCATGCCCGCTCACCTCGGCCTCGTTCGCCACGTCGAGCCGGTACGCATGGGCGCGCCCGCCTTCGGCGGCGACCAGCTCGGCGGTCTGCTTGACCGCCGCTTCGTCGATATCGGAGACCACGATCTCGGCACCGAGCCGGGCGAAGGCGAGTGCGGTCTCGCGGCCGATGCCGCTGCCCGCGCCGGTGATCACGACCAGGCGGTCGTCGAATTCCCTACGCTCGGGACCGACTTCGGCACGCCGCAGCGCGCGGGCCGGTTCGCCGCCGCCGACGGCGTCGGCCAGTTCGGTGGTGGCGGTGGCCAGCAGCTCGGGGTGGGAGAACGGCATCCAGTGTCCCGCCGGCACATTGCGGCGCCACAGCCGCGACACCCATTTGTCCTCGTCGTCGTAGCCGGCCGGCCGGACCGCGACGTCCCGGCCGGCGACGATGAGCTGCACCGGGACCTCGGTGCGCCGTTCCCGCGGCGACAGCAGCCGCTGCACGATATTGGCCCGGTAGATGAGCAGCCCGTCCACCATGTCCTGCCGGAACGTGGGACCCAGCTTCACGTTCGCCGCCGAGGTGTCGTTCATCAGCGCGACGACCCGCTGCCAGAGCCGTTCGGTGCCGATCACACCGAAGGTGGCACGCGGCAGCCCCGGGGTCATGAAGAAGAAGGTGTAGGCCGAGGAGAGCAACTGGGTGACCGGCTGCCACACATTGCGTGGCGACGGCCGGGACAGCCGATTGCGCACCCAGGCGGCCAGGTGGTCCAGGTTCGGGCCGGAGACGGAGGTGAACGAGGCCACTCGGGCGGCGGCCTGCGGTTCGCATACGGCCTCCCACACCTGCACCGATCCCCAGTCGTGGGCGAGCACGTGGACGGGCCGCTCGGGGCTGACGGCATCCAGTACGGCATAGAAGTCGCGGGACAGCTCGTCGAGGCGGAAGTCGGTGGTGCGCCGGGTGCGGGTGGAGGCGCCGTGGCCGCGGGTGTCGTAGGCGACGACGTGGAAGCGCTCGGTGAGCAGCGGGATCACCCGGTCCCACAGGTGGTGGGTATCGGGCCAGCCGTGCACCAGCACCACGGTTTCGGCGGTCGGGTCACCGTATTCGTAGACCGCGATCTCGAATTCACCGCTGCGGACGGTCCGTTCGGTCGCGTCCAGGTGTTCGTCGGTCGTCATGGATCGTCTCCTGGTTCGAGAAGGGCATCACAGGTCAAGCACGAGGCGTTCGCCTCGGCACCGCGATACACAGATGAGCATGGCACCGGCGTCGTGTTCGGCGTCGGTGAGAACGTTTTCCCGGTGTTCGGGTGCGCCGTCGAGGACCCGCACCGTGCAGGTGCGGCAGAAGCCCTGCCGGCATGAGTAGGCCTGATCGGGGCGGGCGCCGAGGACGGCGTCGAGGGCCGACCGATCGGCAGGCACCTCGATGACCTCGCCGGTGCTCGCGAGTTCGATCTCGAACCCGGCGCCGTCGACGATCGGCGGCGGCGAGAACCGCTCGGAATGCAGTTCCACTCCTGGTTCTTCCCGCAGGGCGGCGGCCACGGCGGCCGTCATCGGCACCGGACCGCAGCAGTACACGGCGGTGCCGGAGGCGACTCCGGGCAACAGGTCGGCAGCGGTCGGCAGGCCGTGCTCGTCGTCGGTGCGCACCTGCACCCGGTCGCCGAAGCCGGCCAGTTCGTCCAGGAACGGCAGGGCGTCCCGGTGCCGGCCGGTGTAGATCATCGTCCAGTCGATGCCGAGCCGGTCGACCAGGCGCAGCATCGGCAGGATCGGCGTGATCCCGATTCCACCGGCGACGAAATGCAGGCGCCGGGCGGGCGATCCGTGCCCGGGGACGGCGAACGGGAAGGCATTGCGCGGCCCGCGCAGCGTCAGTTGTGTACCCGGCGGCAGTTCGTCGTGCACCTCCTTCGACCCGCCCCCGCCGTCGGGAATCCGCCGGACGGCGATCCGGTAGGCCCGGGTGTCGGCCGGGTCGCCGCACAGCGAGTACTGACGCAGCCGCCCGGACGGCAGTTCCACATCGAGGTGGGCGCCGGGCCGCCAGCGGGGCAGTTCGCTCCCGTCCGGGGCGGTCAGCAGCAGGCTGACGACGTCCTGGTCACGCGCCTCGACCCGCCGTTCCCGCACGACCACCCGGAACCGGTGATCGTCGACCCGGGGGCGCAGGTCACGGCGGTTGACCAGCACGCTCCAGCGCAGCCGGGCGGCCGCGATCGCGTCCAGCATCCGGGTGGTGCGGTCTCGGTCGTGCAGTCCGTACAGGTCGGCCGGGATGCTCTCCGGAACGTCGCGCACGGTCACGAGGCCGCCGCCCGGGCCGCCGGGGATTCGGCCAGATATGCGATGGCCTGCGCCGTGGAACCGACCTTCTCCGGGTCGTACCCGGGCTCGAAGGTGGACAGGGCACTGCGCAGCAGCGACGGCACGCCGGGCAGCGCGCCGCGCCACATGGCCCCGAACACCCTGGTGATCAGGCGCGGATAGCCCAGGTCCGGCAGCGTGGGGTCCTGATGGACCAGGAATTTCGTCCCGCGCACCACCAGCGAGATGAAGATCGGGAACACCAGCACCATGGCCGAGGCCCGGCGCAGGTAGCCCGCACCGAAGTAGACCGCGACATCGTGCGCGACATGGCGATGTTCGACCTCCTCGGCGCCGTGCCAGCGGAACAGATCGGCCATCCGCGGATCGGCACCGAACTTCTCCAGGTCGGCATTGAGCACCCAGTCGCCCAGCCAGGCGAAGAAGTGCTCCAGGCAGGCGATGAATGCCAGCCGCTCCACCAGCACCTGCCGGGCGGCCCGGTCGTTCCCGCCCCGGGCGCCCAGGGTCTTGCGGAACAGATACTCCATCTGCCGGACGTAGGGTCCGCTGTCGATGCCGTCGGCGGCGAAGACTTCGTGCAGCACCTTCTCGTGCGTCTCGGCGTGCATGGATTCCTGCCCGATGAAGCCGAGCATGGCCTCCCGCAGCTTGTCGTCCTTGACGTAGGGCAGGGCCTCACCGTAGGTCGCGCAGAACATCCGCTCGCCCTCGGGCAGCAGCATGTTGAGCGCGCTGATCAGGTGCGACGCGATCGGCTCGGCGGGCATCCAGTGGATGTCCACCTCGGACCAGTCGAACCGGACATTGCGCGCATGCAGGGCGACCTCACCAGGGTCGACCGCCACGACGCGCCGGTCCCGTCGAAGTAGCTTCATCGATACTCCTCGATTTCACGCGGCCCGCCGGATCGAGCACCTGCCGCACCCGGCATCCCGCGACCACCTGAATCATACATCTGTGTAGGACTTCGAGTATCAGATACTTCCGCGATTGCCGCAACCGTCTCCCGGGCGCGGGTCGGCCTGGTGCGATCATGGTGGCGTGAACAACCCGGCCCTCGACAGCAGCACGCGCAAGTACCGGGGCGCCGGCCCGCGGCAGCGGCAGCAGGAACGCCGCGCCCGGCTCATCGAGGCGGCGATGGACGCGTTCGGCACCGAGGGCTACCGGTCCACCACCATCAACGCCCTGTGTGCCCGGGCCGGCGTGGGCAAGCGGTACTTCTACGAATCCTTCGACGACAGCGAGGCCCTGCTGGTCGCCACCTACGAGGTCGCGGCCGGCCGGTTGCTGGAGGGCATCGCGACCGGGGCCGGCGATCTCGCCGCCGACCTGGACACCCGGGTGCGCGGCGCACTCAGCGCATACTTCCGGGTGATCGTCGACGATCCACGGCTGGCGCGGATCATCTTCTTCGAGATCCTCGGCGTGAGCCCGGCCGTCGACGAAATGTACCGCGGCACCATGAAGTCCTTCGTCGACGTGTGCCAGGCGCTCATCACCCCGGAACTCATCGACCCGGAGGCCCCGCCGGCACATCTGCGCACCGCGATCACCGGGCTGGTGGGCGCGGTGCTGCTGATCGCCCAGCAGTGGGTGCTGGACGGCTGCCGCCGTCCGATCGCCGACGTGGTCGAGTCCGCCCACCTGGTGGTCACGGCGATCCTCGACCGCGCCGGCGCCCGGCTCACCAGCCCGGATTCCGGTCCAGCGGCACGTTGATCCAGCTCGGTCGGTTCGGGTCCAGCTCCAGGTGCTGGGTCCGCAACTGACTCTCGTTCAGCAGCGGTCGCAGCATGATGCTGCTCGGGAAGTTCCCGGCGAACACGTCCACCCGCAACCGGTGCCCCGGGAGCAGCACCCCGTCGGTGGCCCGGACGTTCAGATCGACGATGGTCGGTTCCCCCGGCACCACCGGCTGCCGGGTGCCGAGGCTCAGAATCGGATAGGGGTCGGTGTAGTCCCCGTTCGGCGAGAAGCCGGACTTACTGTCGTCGATCGCCCGCAGCGAGGCGGTCAGCTGTCCGGTGGACCACACGGTGGACCGTCCATCCGGGGCCACGTCGTTGATCGTGACGGTCCAGTAGCCGTCGGTGGCATCGAGCACCGTGTTCAGGTGGACCCCGATCGGCCCGGAGATCCGAGTCGGCTCGTCCACCGGTGCGGTGGTGAAGGTCAGCGCGGCTCCTTCACTGATCCGGGCGTCCTTGTTGCACACATCCGGCACCGGGATCAGGCCCGCCGAACCGTGCGTGGTGTCCCGGGAACAGATGGTCAGCAGGCTCGGATCCACCGACACCCGCGCCGCCCCACCGGGTGCGCCGATCAGGCTGCCGTCGTAGCGGGCACCCGGCGCGGTCCCCGACGGGGCCGGGTCCAGGTACAGCCGTCGATGCGTCATACCGGGTCGCGGGAAGGCCACATCGGAGGTCCACTGCTCGCTGCCCAGCTGCCACAGGGTGACCGGGTCGTAGCGGTCGATGCCGTTGTCGATGCCCTTGAGCCACTTGTCGAACCAGGCCCGCTGCAGGGCGTCGACCGTCGCGGGGGCGCCGGGCTCACCCATTCCGGCGGTGACGCTCACGTGGAAGTTGTCCCCCATCACGAGCTTCTTCTGCTCGGCGGGAACGTCGACGGCGTTGTAGATGCGCGGGGTGGAGTAGGTGAAGATGTCGTGCCAGCCGCCGTAGAGGAAGGTGGGCACCCGGACGTTCTCCGGCTGCGAAACCCAGGCGGTGCGCAGGTCGCTGCCGTCGTCGAGGATCGACTCCATCTCCGGCGGGATCTGATCGATGGTCGGGGTCGTCAAAGCCGCGATCAGCACGTTGAAGAAGGTGAACGGATCGCGCACCCGGTCGGCCAGCCACTGCCAGTCGAATCGGCCCTCCAGGATGGACACCAGGTCGGGCATCAGTTTGGCGCCGTCGACGGCGAGCAGCCAGGCCGGGATGAACCCGACGCCGAGCGCGCCGCCCGGTGCGGCGACATCTCGGATCAGATCGGCGCCGGGCACGACCGGGAAGATCGCCTTGAGCGCCTCGGGCTGCCGCTGCGCTGTCTGGATCTGGTTGATGCCCGAATAGGAGATGCCGCTCATCCCGATCCGGCCGTTGGACCAGGGCTGGGCGGCGGCCCAGTCGACGACCTCGACGCCGTCGAGTTGTTCGCGCTCACCGAAGACCTGCCAGGTGCCCTGCGAGAAACCGGTACCGCGAACGTCGACGACGACCTGGGTGTAACCGGCCCGCACCAGGTTCCGGTCCACCCCGAAGGTGCGCGCGGCGCCGCCGGGCAGCGCCCGCAGCATATCGCTGAGCGCGCTGAACCCGAAGGCGGAGAAGTCCAGGTTGCGCAGGATCGGCATGAGCAGATCCGCCAGGCCCGGCACCGCCAGCGCCGAGTCGGCGATATTCGACACCAGTTTGGTGTAGGGCGTCAGGTTGACGATGGTCGGCGTGGGTTCCGTGATCGGCTGTCCGTCCGGCCCCGCGGGGTGATAGACGTTGGCTTTCAGTACCGTTCCGTCGCTCATCGTGATGGGTACATCCCATTCGATGAAGACGTTCGGATACTGCTGCGGCCCGGTATGGGTGGCGACGAACTGCTCGTCCAGCGGCGTGCGCGCCGCCTCGGCCTGGCCCGCCGGGCCGGCGACCAGGAAGCCGGCCGACAGCACGATGGATACGACCGCCGCGCCCAGCACGGCGATCGGATTCCGACGTCTCATGAACTCCCCAACCTTCGAATCGGGAACCACAGCGTTCCCATCTCATCGGGCACAGTAACGTGACTCACGTCATCGATCAACAGTGACCCACGGCACGACCTGTTCCGGACAACAACACGGCGACGGTGCGGCAGTTGATCTGCAGGACGGCAATCCGTGCAGTACCGTCCTCACATCACGCCGATCGCCGGGGCCCGCGCCCGGCGGTCCAGGAACGACGGGCGGTGGATGCACGTGAACGACTTCCTCAGCGATGCAAGTAGTTTCATCTGGGGACCCTGGCTACTGATCCCGCTGCTGCTACTGACCGGGCTGTACCTTTCGGTCCTGCTGCGCGGCATCCAGCTTCGCCATCTGGTCCTCGCCTTCCGGCTCGCCTTCGTCGAACGCAAGGACCCCGAAGGCGAAGGCGACATCACCCACTACCAGGCACTGTCCACCGCATTGGCCGCCACCGTCGGTGTCGGCAATATCGCCGGCGTCGCGACCGCGATCGCCCTGGGCGGGCCGGGCGCCGTGTTCTGGATGTGGTGCACCGGTCTGGTCGGGATGGCCACCAAGTACAGCGAAGCGTTCCTCGGCGTCCGGTTCCGGCGCACCGATTCGGCCGGTGAACAGGCCGGCGGTCCGATGCACTACCTGCGCGAAGGCATCAAGGGCCCGCTGGGGATGGTGCTCGGCGGATTCTTCGCGATCGCCGGGGTACTGGCCTCGTTCGGTATCGGCAATATGACCCAGGCCAACACCGTGGCGGCCAATGTGGAGAACCAGTGGGGCGTGCCCACCTGGGTGACCGGCCTGATCATCACCGGCCTCGCCGCCGCGGTGATCCTCGGCGGAATCAAGAGCATCGGCCGGGTCACCAGCCTGTTCGTCCCGATCATGATCGTGCTCTACGTCATCGGCGCGGCCGTCGTCCTCGGCGTGCACATCGACGCGGTGCCCGACGCCCTGGAACTGATCGTCACCGACGCCTTCACCGGTACCGCCGCCACCGGCGGCTTCGTCGGCGCCGGGATCGCGGCCGCGATCCGCTACGGTGTCGCCCGCGGCATCTTCTCCAACGAGTCCGGCCTCGGCACCGGCGGGATCGCGGCAGCCGCCGCGCAGACCACCCACCCGGTCCGGCAGGCACTGGTGTCGATGACCCAGACCTTCATCGACACCCTGGTCGTGGTCACCTTCACCGCGCTGACCATCATCGTCACCGGGGTGTGGACCCAGGACGGCGATCTCGCCGCCACCTTCACCGCGGACGCCTTCAGCGAAGGACTGCCGGGCACCTGGGGCAGCATCATCGTCACCCTCTCGGTGATGTTCTTCGCCTTCTCCACCCTGCTGGGCTGGTCCTACTACGGCGACCGGTGCACCGAGTACCTGTTCGGCCGGCAACTGGTGCTGCCCTACCGGATCGTGTTCATCATCGTGGTCTACATCGGCGCCACCCAGGAACTGACCACCGTGTGGACGTTCTCCGATGTGATGAACGGCCTGATGGCCCTGCCCAACCTGATCGGCCTGCTGATCCTGTCGCCGCTGGTGTACCGGGAGACCAAGGCCTACTTCGACCGGAACCGCTCCGGTGAGGTGAGCGCCGGCGGCAAGGTCTGAGCAACGACCGGACCCGGTGGCGGGGCCGCCCAGCCGACGCACTCACGGTCTCGGCGGCCCCGCCACCGGATACGCCGGGACGATCACCCGGCCCGAGGACCGGGTGGCCGCTCCCGGGTCGCCCGCCAGTAGACTCGTCGGCGTGGCCGGACGAATCCCAGATCGTGATATCGCCGCGATCCGCGAACGCGTCCGGATCGAAGACGTGGTCGGCGAATACGTTGCCCTGAAGCGCGCGGGCGCCGACTCGATGAAGGGGCTGTGCCCGTTCCACGACGAGAAGTCGCCCTCCTTCCACGTCCGGCCCAACCACGGGCTGTTCCACTGTTTCGGCTGCGGTGAGGGCGGCGACGTCTACAAGTTCCTGCAGCAGATCGAGCACATCGGCTTCGTCGAGGCCGTCGAGCAGATGGCCGACCGGGTCGGCTACCGGATCAACTACGAAGGCGGCGGCACCTCGGTCCAGCGGGACCGCGGCACCCGTTCCCGGCTGGTCGCCGCCAATGCCGCTGCCCACGAGTTCTACATGAACCGGCTCCGCGAACCCGACGCCGAAGCCGCTCGTAAGTTCCTCACCGATCGCAGCTTCGACGGTGCCGCCGCCCAGCACTTCGGCTGCGGCTACGCACCCGGCGGCTGGGACACCCTCACCAAGCACCTGCTGCGCAAAGGCTTCGAGTTCAAGGAGCTCGAAGCCGCCGGGCTGGCCAAACAGGGACGGCACGGTCCGATCGACCGCTTCCACCGGCGGCTGCTGTGGCCGATCCGCAATCTCGGCGGCGAGGTGATCGGCTTCGGCGCCCGCAAACTGTTCGACGACGACGGGATGCCCGGCAAGTACGTCAACACGCCGGAAACGATCCTGTACAAGAAATCCCAGGTGCTGTTCGGCCTCGATCTGGCCAAACGCGAGATCGCCAAGGGCCATCAGGCCGTGGTCGTCGAGGGCTACACCGACGTCATGGCCATGCATCTGGCGGGCGTGAAAACCGCGGTCGCCTCCTGCGGTACCGCATTCGGCGAGGAACACCTCCAGGTGCTGCGCCGGCTGCTGATGGACGACAACTTCTGGCGCGGCGAGATCATCTACACCTTCGACGGCGACGCGGCCGGGCAGGCGGCGGCACTCAAGGCCTTCTCCGGTGACCAGCGCCTGGCCGGGCAGACCTACATCGCGATCGCGCCGGACGGGCAGGACCCGTGCGAACTGCGCCAGTCCGCCGGCGACGCCGCCGTGCGGGACCTGGTCGCCCGCCGGACGGCGCTGTACGAGTTCGTGATCCGCGGCATCGTCGAGAAGTACTACGACGACCCGGTGACCAAGGATATGAGCACCGCCGGTCAGGTGAACGCGCTGCGCGAGGCCGTCCCGGTGGTCGCGCAGATCAAGGACAACGCCACCCGGAAGGGGTATGCCACCAAGCTGGCCGGCTGGGTCGGCTGGGACGATATCCAGCAGGTGGTGCGGCGGGTCGGCGAAGAAGCGCGGAAGAACCGCACCGGCCGGCGCGCCGACGGACCCGGGACACGGGGCCGGGCGACGCACTCCACCACCACCGATGCTGCGCCCGCCGACCGGAGCACCAGCGCCGAGGCAGCCGCCCGACCGGCCCCCGACGATCCGGCACTGCTACCGCAGCGGCAGGCGCTGTGCGCGGCGCTGCAGTACCCGGGTATCGCGGGTGCGGTGTTCGACGCCATCGACGCCGAGGCCTTCTCCCACCCCGCCTACGTCGCCGTCCGCACCATGATCGCCACGGCCGGCGGTACCGCCGCCGGACTCGACGGCGCCGAATGGGTCGGCGCCGTCACCGGACAGGCCGAAGACCTGACGGTGGCGGCACTGGTCTCCGAACTCGCCAACGAGCCGCTGCCGGTGCGTTCCGAAGCCGATATCCCTCGGTTCGTCACCGGCGTACTGGCCCGCACCCAGGAAGCCTGGGTGGGCCGCCAGCTCGCCGCGCTCAAGTCCCGGCTGCAGCGCATCTCCTCCACCGAGGAACCGGACGCCTATATGGCGCTGTTCGGCGACCTGGTGGCGCTCGAGCAGTACCGCAAGAGCCTGCAGGCGCAGGCCATGGGCAACGCGGACGACTTCGCCGACCGTTGAACCGGGCTCAGATCCGGCCGTTCTTCCGGCCGATCTGATCCTGCGGCACCATCAAGGTGGTGCGCTCGTCCACCGGCTGCATCGGCTCCAGCTTCGGCTGCGTGCTCAGCTTGTCCGACAACCGCTGCCGGCCCACCAGGACCAGCTTGCGGGTCACCGGGCTCTCGGTCACCGCGCGGGTGGCCGCGCTGATCTGTTCGTAACGCACCCGACCGGCCTTGCTACCCAGCACGTACCCGGCCGCAACGCCGATGATCACCCGCAGCATGTCGTCGATCTCCTCCTGATTGCCTGTGCGCCGCCTATCCTGCCCGACCGCACCGACAGATGTCGATCCGCCCACATCCGCCGCGGATCCGCACCTCACAACGACACCCCGGCCACATCCACACCACCCGCATCACCCCAGGTCACAGCCCGATTTGGGAACCCGGCCGGGCATAGGCTAAAGTTTCTTCTCGGCCGGACCGATACGGATCACCCGGCAGACAATCCCCTGAGGATAGTCCCCAATAGCTCAATTGGCAGAGCAGCCGACTGTTAATCGGCAGGTTACTGGTTCGAGTCCAGTTTGGGGAGCAGCACACTGAGCCCCGGACCGAATCGGTTCGGGGCTCGTTCTTTTCGTGAGACCTCCCTTCGGGACGCCCCGCGGTGGCGCGACTCCGGGAGCCGCGCCACCGTTCGGATCAGCGCTGTTCGCCGAGGAAATCCAGGATGTGCCCGAACACGTCCACGGCGGCACCGCGGCCGATGAAGGCGTCCATATGCCCGTATCCGGGGATCTCCCGGTAGCGGACATCGAGTTGCGGGGCGCGGTCGGCCAGCACCTCGTGGCACAGCTTGTTGGCTCCGGGCCAGAAGGCGTTGTCGGTGCCGGACAGCAGCAGCACCGGACAGTCGATCCGATCCGCCCGGTCGAGGGCGTTGTCCGGCAGCGCCCGGTAGCGGTCGTCCCGGTCGTTCCAGCGCAGCAGGCTGTTCGCCAGCACGACCCGGCGCAGGTGCGGCAGAATCCACAGCGGCGCCGGGCCGAGGAGCTCGGCGAGCCGGTCGTGGGTCCGCGGATGCAGGTTGTCGTGGGCGTACAGCGGGGCACCGAGACCCCAGGCGCTCTGCAGCAGCCGGCAGGTCGGATCGGTGCAGCTGCTACCCCGACCGGCGAGCGCGAACAGCGGCGTGTACTTCGAGCGGAACCCGACGCGCCGGAAATCGGTGGGCACATGGTCGATCCGGGACCGCAGCAACTCGGTGCCGACCGTCAGCCGCCGCTGCACCCGGCCGCTCATCCGCGGCGTCAGGAACACCCCGTGCGCCACCACGCCCGCCAGACCGGGCACCAGCCCCGCCGTCATACTCATCGCCAGGGTCAACGCCCCGATGCAGTGCGCGACGACGAACAGCGGCCGATCACCGATCCGGGCCCGGATCGCGGCCACCGCCGCCGGTATGTCGTGCACGGCGACGTCGTCGTAGCTGAACCGGGTGCCGTTGTGGTTGTACGGAAGCCGGCAGCTGCCGCGCCAGTCCAGTAACCACGGCTCGTATCCCGCGTCGTCGAGAACCTGAGCGAGGCTGCGGGTCTCGGGCAGCAGGAACATATCCGAGGACGCGGCGTGGCCGTGCAACAGCAGCACGGCAGGCCGGGTGTCGTCCGAGCCGGCGGCGTACCGGCGCAATGCCAGTTCGGTGCCGTCCGTGGCGGTCAGCGGGTATTCCTCGGCGGCCTCGCGGTGGACCGGCCGGGCGGGCAGGGCGGGGGGAAGCATCAGGGCAACTCCAGAGTGTCGGCATCGCGGCCGAGGTCGAGCAGTTCGGCACCGGCGCGCAGCAGCGGGCGCAGCAGACCGCGGCCCACCTGGGATCCGAACCAGGCCAGCCAGATCACCTTGGCCCGGCGTTGTTCACGTTCGGGCAGTCGCGGATCGACCCGGATGCCGTCGATCTGGTCCCGCACGTAGCTGTCCGACGGGACGACCACTTCACCGGACCACCGGACGGGTTCGTCCACCCGGCCGAGCTCGATGCGCAGCGCCCGCGCCTGCCGCCACAGATCCCGGCCGGCGCGCGCGGTCTTCCGTCCCGACAGCCACCAGCGGCCGCCGTCGGCGTCGGCGAGTTCGAGGTGATAGCGCAACAGCGGGTGTTTCAGGCCGGCGCCGTGCGGTACGCCTTCGTGCGGACGCACCAGGATGCGGCCCGAGGTGACCGTGAGTGGTTCGGGGTGTACTGCCGGGCAGGATATTTCACCGGCCACGTCCACGGTGCGGTCGGTGACGAGCTGGTACATGCCGGCAACGGACAGGGTCAGCGACAGCGTGCACGGCTGGTCGGCGGGCCCGTCCGGTGCACCCACCTGCCCGGTCATCGTTTCCGGGAACCACAGGTACGGCGGATCCTCGGGCTGCGGCAGCCGGGCCACGCCGAGACCGGCCAGTTTCTCGAACGTCTTCTGCTGCGCGCGGGCGTCGTAGCGGGTCGCGGGCGGCAGGCCGTGGGCGGCGACGAAGGCGTTGGTCCGGGCCATGGTCGCGGCCGGGGCGGTCATCGACGCCTCGCACAGTTCCCGGGCGGTGGGGCTCTCCAGCATCCGGGCCAGGAATTCCAGCTCCCCGATGCCGTCGCGGCGGATCCGGTGCAGGGTGTCGGTGCGCCAGTCCTCCCAGTCCTGCACCACCACCCCCATACCGGCCAGCGACATCTCCTGCCGCACATCGGCCAGGGTGCTGGGGACACCGGTGAGGTGGTAGTTGTAGCCCCACGCATCCGGCTCGCCGACGACGACCGCCGCGACCCGGCTCACCCAGTTCACCGGGGCGACATTGAGGTATCGGAAGGCCGGCATGGTACGGAAGCGGGAGAACGCGGCCAGGAAGGCGCTGCTCAGATCTTGCGGGTTGTGTGCGCCGGTGTGGGTGTTCCCGCCGATGCCGGCCGGCCGCAGGAAGGTGGCGACCAGACCGTGTTCCCGAGCCCGGCGCAATGCCGCCTCGGCGGCCCATTTGGACTTGTCGTAGCCGGCGCCCAGCCGATCCACGTGCGCGACCGGGTCGTCCTCCCCCATCGACGGCGCACCGACCTCGTTGAACACGGCGACCGACGAAATATGGTGCAGCGGTTTCATCCGGCCGGTCATGGCGAGCTCGGCGAGCCGCAGCGGTCCCAGCACATTGCTCTCCCGCAGCGAATGGTAGCCGCGCAGGAAATCCACCGCCGCCGCCACATTCACGATGGCGTCGAGCTCGCCGGCCAGCAGCTCCCACCACGGGTCGGTGAGTCCGAGCCGGGTCCGGCGGACATCGCCGGCCAGTACGGTGACGCGCCGGCTCACCTCCGTCGACCACGGCAGTCCGAACCCGGTGACGGCATCGGCCAACCGGGTCAGCGCCGCCTCGTCGCTGTCGGCCCGCACCACACACACGACGTGCACATCGCTGCTGCGCAATAGATCCAGCAGCAGGTGGCTACCGAGAAAACCGGTGGCGCCGGTCAGCAGGACCCGTTGCGGCGGCCGCATCGGTGGCGGTCCCACCCAGGGCAACCGGTCCGCGAGTGCGGTATCGGCGGTGATCTGCGCCAGTTCCTCGTCGAGAAACGGGTCCCTGGCACCGGTCTCCGAGCCACTCGCCGAGACCCGGTCGGCGTGGGTCACCTCGCTGCCCACCGGGCCCGGCGTCGATCCGGCGCCGCCGGCGACCTCAGCATTCCGGTCGGCCGGGCCGGGCGGGGGCTCGGCAGACCTGGGCGCCTGTGCATCGACTCGGACACCCGGACCGCCGACTGCACCGGGATCGGGTGTTCCGGCGCCCGGGACGATCGATTCGGGGTGCGGCGGGTGCGCAACCACCGGTGTGGGAGCCATACCCCGGCGGTACAGCCAGCGCTGTGCGAGACGGCGGGGGCGGGCGTCGGCGAATACGTCGTCCAGGCTCAGTTCGACACCGTGGCTGCGGATCATGGTGGCGACCAGTTCCACGGCGGCGACGGAGGTGGCGCCGCCGTCGAAGAAGTCGGTATCGGCATCGATCGGTTCGGCCAGCAGGTCGTTGGCAGTCTCGGTGATGGTCGCGGCGAGCCGCGGCTCATCCCACTCGACAGCAGGAGCCGGCGCGGCGGCCTCCTTCGGAGGTTTCCCCGCCGCAGCCTGCCGCGGTCCGCTCGGTGGCCCACCGGTCGACGATCCCGACAGCCCGTTCGGCGCCGCCTGGGACAGTCCGGCGGCGGGTGCCGGATCGGCTGCGGCGACGGCGGGTGCCGGTGGGCGGGCCGTTTCGGTCATCTCGGCCAGCAGGGCCGCGACGGTGCGGGAGCTGCGCCCCTCCTCCAGGGACTGCGCCCGGGCAGCGTGCCGCCCGCCGGGCGGATCGCCGGGTGCACCGTTGCTCGGTCCGGTCGTCATATCTCGCTTCCACCTCATTGTTTCCAGGACCGGAACTCGCGCAGCCGGGGCGCGGTCACGGTGATGTCGATATCGCCGTCCGGTTCGGTGCCGCCGAGCGCGGCGAGCAGCCGGCGGGCAGGCACATTGCGTGGCGTCTGCCGGGCCTGCAAGCGGATCTGCGGGCAGCCGGCCTGCTCGGCCCGGTCGGCGAGCCAGGTGAGCAGGCGTTCCTCGACGCCGCGGCCGAGGGCACGGCAGCTCAGGTGCCAGCCGTCGACGTGCAGCACCGCACCGGCCGGGCGGATCGCCAGCACGCCGATCCGGCCGTAGTCGCCGAACCGGTCGCGGGCGGTCGCGGTCCACACTTCGCCGGCGGTGCGCCAGCGGTCCAGTTCGCCGTCGGGAACCTTGCGCAGCGCGAACTGATTGGTACGCCGGATCAGTTGCGCGGCCCGTTCCGCGGTGTCCTCGGTCAGCGGCTCGATGTCCACCTCGAGCTGCAGATCGGCCAGGAACTGCTCGAAATCGGTCCGGGCCTGCAGCGCGTCGCGTTGCTTCTGCTGCTGATAGAACTCGGCGCGGGCGGCGTCCTCGGCGGTGACCGGCAGCGGCGCGATCGGCCACACCCGCTTCAGGAAGGCCGGCAGACCTTCGACCGGCGGGCAGGTCAGGCTCAGGACTTCCGGCAGCGCGGCCCGCACCCCGGCGATCTCGACCGGGTTGTCGTCGATGAACACGAAACTGTCGGTGCCGAGCCGCAGTTCCGCGGCGGCGGCCTCGAGCCGCCGCGACTTCCGCTCCCAGCCGGCCGAGATCACGGCGAAGTGCTCCGGGCTCAGCAGGCTGTCCGGGCGGTCCAGGACCGCGCGGACGGTGGCTTCGTCGTTGTTGCTGACCAGCACCAGCAGGACGCCCGCGGCCCGCCACTGCAGCAGGCGCCGGGCCAGCTCCGCCCGGGCCCCCGACAGGTCGACCCGCTCGGGACCGAGTTCACCTGCGATTCCGCTCCACAGGGTCTCGTCACCGTCCACCGCGATCACCTTCGGTGGTGTCGCGGTGACCTCGCGCACCACATCGGCGAGGACGAGAGCGGCAGCGGCCTGGAATTCGGGGGTGAACGGCAGATGTGCTAGCGCATCGGCATGTTCGTCGAACCGTTCGGCGACAGCGTGGCCGTACCAGTCGTCGCCGGCGAGGATCGCGATACCCGGTACCCCGCGCAATTGCCCGGCCACCTCGGTCTCCCAGCGGTCGAGTCGCGCCGGAGTGTCCCGGGCGGGCAGGAACCCGACCACGATCGGTGTCCGGGTCCGATCGACGAGGGTGCGCAGTGCGGCGACGTACTCGGCGGCGAGCCCGGCCGGATCCGTCACCGGGCCGAACCGTTCCAGATCCGCGGCGCGCAACAACACCACACCGGCAGCCGTTTCCGGCCGGGTGAACACCCCGGCGGGGTCGCGCAGCGCTGCCAGAACCTGGTGGTACGGCGCCTCCGCCACTCCGGTGATCGGACTCTCCCACCAGGCGATCCGGCACAGATCGGGCAGCCGCCCGACCGCGAACGTGGCCGCCAACGCGATCTCGCGGGCAGCGGTGGCCGGGCCTTCACGGACCCCGACCCGCACCGCGGGGTCGTCGGCCGCGGCGGACAGCAGTTCCAGGAACTCCGTACCCAGGTCTGCGCACGCTGTTTCGTCCATGATGTCGAGGTTGTAGTTGAAGCAGATCCGGCCGAGGTCTGCCATCACGGTGATCATCAGGTCGAGATCGGAGTAGCCGGTGCCCGCCGGAAGCATCTCCAGGTGCTCGAACGCCGAGTCCGAACGCAGGAAGTTGAAGTACACCTCCACCATCGGGGCGTTGTCCCGGTAGAGGCCCTCCGCGGCCAGGGCGGCCAGGGTATCGGAGAAGTTGGCCCCCTGGCTCAGCAGGGGCCGCATCCGTGCCGCGGTGCGGTGCAGGACCTCGGCGACGGAATCGTTGCCACCGGCCTGGACGGGGAACGGCACCGGGACACCGAAGTAGCCGACACCGCGCAGTGCGTCGGCGTGGATGCGGGTATCGACCGGGACGGCGAGGGCGAACCGTTCCTGCCCGGTGCGCCGGGCCAGCAGCGCGCTCAGCGTGCCCAGGTGAAAAGCGGCGGGCGTGATGCTCAGTTCCCGGGCCCGCGCGCAGGTCCGGTCGAACAATCCGGCGGGCATGTCCAGCACCAGGGTTCCCGCCCGGTAGCTACGGACCGGCGGCCGGTCGACGGCCGGCACCAAGTCCAGACGGCGGCTGCCCCGGAAGTGCGCACGCCACCGGCCGAGCCCGGCATCGGCGACGGGCGCATCGCCGGTCGCCTGTGCCTGCACGACATGCTGGATGTCGATATCGGTGCGGGCGGCCGCCGGGCCGGAACCGGCGAGCTCGGCATCGATTTCGGCGGCCACGATCAGCATCGATTGGGCATCGGAGACGCCGTGGTGGGCACCGAAGACCAGAACCTGTTCCCCGGCCGGTGATTCGAGCAGTTCGAAACGCCACAGCGGGGTGGTGTCCAGCACGAATTCGGGTTCCAGCAGTTCCCGCAACCGTTGTGCGGCCACCGCATCGGTGACCGCTTCGACCGCGGAGCACCGCAGCAGCGGGAGATCCGGCCCGGACTGCACCACCAATTCGCGGCCGTATTCGCGGCTGGGCCGGATCGCGGTGCGCAATGCCGCATGCCGGTCGGCCAGCCGATCCACCATCGCCGACAGGTCCGCCCGGGTGACCGGGGTGGTCAGCCGGACTGCCAACCCCACGGTGTGTGCCGCACCGGGTACGCCGTTTCCGCTGCGCAGCAGCCGCATCACATCACGGGTCGCCGGGAACGTGGTCGATGCCCCGGCCTCGGCGGCTGCCGGTGCCGGAGCCGGCGTCGCGGTGGCCGCTTCGTCCAGCAGGTACCGGGCCAGTGCCGCGGGCGTCGGATGGTCGAACATGACCGACACCGTGAGCGGCAGTCCAGTCGGTTCCCGCAGCGCGTTGCGCAGCTCCACCGCCATCAGCGAATCGAAACCGAGGCTCTGGAATTCGCGGTCCGGGTCGATCGCGGCGGCATCGGTATGGCCCAGCACCCGGGCGGTGTGGCAGCGGACCAGTTCCACCGTTTCGGCCAGGGCCGCCGTTTCGGAGAGGGCGGCCAGGCGGGCAGCGAAACCGGCGGGTCCGGCCGAAGGATCCGGCCCCGCAGCGGCTCGCCGGGTGCGGGACGGCACCAGTCCGGTGAACAGTGGTGGCAGCTCCGGCCACGAGCGCAGCGCTGCGTGGTCCAGGCGGGCTGCGATCACCGCGGGTACCTCGGTGGCCAGCGCAGCATCGAACATCGCCATTCCGTGTGCCACCGAAATGGGGTGCAGGCCGGACCGTTTCATGCGGGCCCGGTCGGCTCGGTCCAGTTCACCGGCCAGCCCGAGATCCCACATCCCCCAGGCCAGCGAATGCGCGGTGAGCCCGGCGGCGCGGCGACGCACCGCGAGCGCATCGAGGAAGGCGTTGGCCGCTGCGTAGTTCGCCTGGCCGGGCGAGCCGATGGTGCCGGCCAGCGACGAGAACAGCACGAACATGGCCAGGTCGCGATCGGCGGTCAGTTCGTGCAGATGCAGGGCGGCATCCACTTTGGGGCGCAGCACGCCGGCCAGCCGGTCCGGTGTGAGGTTCGCCAGCGTCGCATCGTCGACGATGCCCGCGGCATGTACGACACCGGCCGGGTCCAGGTCGGCGAGCAGCCCGGCCAGCCGGGCCCGGTCGGTGACATCGCAGGCGACGAGCTCGACGTCCGCGCCGAGGGCCTGCAGTTTCGCCGTCAGTTCCGGCCCGCCGGGGCTCGCCGGACCCCGTCGGCTGACCAGCACCAGCCGTTTGACGCCGTGCGCGGTCACCAGGTGCTCGGCGACCACGGACCCGAGGCCACCCGGCGCACCGGTGATCAGCACCGTACCGCCGGCCACCGTGGCCGGCGGATCACCGGCCGGTACGGGGAGCCGGGCGAGCCGGGCGGCGTGGCTGCGGCCATCGCGGATCACGAGCTGTGGTTCGGCCAGGCCGAGCACCGTTGCCGGGTCGACCGGGCCGTCGGTGTCGACCAGCACGTAGCGGCCGGGGTTCTCGGCCTGGGCGGCGCGCACCAGGCCCCAGACTGCCGCGCCGGCGGGATCGGTGACCTCCGCGCCCGGCAGGGCGACGGCACCGCGGGTCACGACGAGCACTGGGGACCCGTCGTCCGGAATCTCCTGCAGCTCGGCGAGTATCCGCCGGGTAGCGGCGTGTACGGCGGCCGCATCCGCGCCGGGCACGGTCTCCACGACATGGGACTGCACCACCGCACCGCCGCGTTCCGGAACCGGGCGCCACTCCAGCCGGTACAGCTCCGCCGCCGCGGCGGCGCGGGTGGCGAGCCGGGCCGCCG
The DNA here is from genome assembly GCF_056627695.1 of Nocardia sp. KT25-26. Lineage (NCBI taxonomy): Bacteria > Bacillati > Actinomycetota > Actinomycetes > Mycobacteriales > Nocardiaceae > Nocardia > Nocardia sp. KT25-26. The sequence continues at coordinate 4,338,247 of NZ_CM152813.1, forward strand.
ACACCGGCCGCAGCAGTAGTGACGCCACGGCGAGAACCGGCAGGCCGGCCGGATCCCAGGCCTGCAGGGTCGCGGTGTCGCCGGTCGAGCTGATCAGCACCCGTAGCTCCGCCGCGCCGGTGGCGGCCGGTTCGACGCCGGTCCAGACGAGCGGTACCACGGTGTGCTGTTCGTCGGCCGCGCCCAGGGCGAGGGCGTGCAGTGCCGCATCCAGCAGGGCCGGGTGCAGGTGGTAACGGCCGGCGTCATCGGCCGCGGTGGCGGGCAGGGCGACCTCGGCGGCGATATCGTCGCCGCACCGCCAGGCAGCGCGCAGACCGCGGAAGGCGGGCCCGTAGTCGTAACCGCGGGCGGCCAGTTGCGGGTACAGGTCGTCGATACCGATCGGTGTCGCCCCGGCGGGCGGCCATGCCGCCGGGGCGGAGATCGGGCGCGGGCGGTGCTCGGTGAGCGTGCCGGTGGCATGCCGCACCCAGTGCTCGGCGCCCGTATCGGCAGGGCTGGAGTGGATGGTGACGGTACGCTGCCCGGATTCGTCCGCGGCGCCGAGCGCGACCTGCAGGCGCAGACCGGATTCGGGAATAGTCATCGGTTCGGCCAGCACCAGTTCCTGCAGGACCGGGCAGCCCGCCTCGTCGCCGGCTCGTACGGCCAGTTCCACCAGGCCGGTGCCGGGCATCAGCACGGTCCCGGCGACCGCATGCTCGGCCAGCCACGGCTGGGTCCGCGGCGACAGCCGGCCGGTGAAGGTCATCGCATCGGAATCGGGGTGCCGCAGCACGGCCGCCAGCAGCGGATGCCCGGTATCGGCCAGCCCCAGGCCGTCCGCGTCCACCGCCGGGACGGCCGCTTCCAGCCAGTACCGGGAACGCTGGAAGGCATAGGCGGGCAGCGGCACCCGGCGCGTGTCGAGATCGGCGAAGTACGCCGGCCAGTCGAGGTCGCCGCCGGTGACGGCCAGTCGTGCCGCGCCGGTGAGGAACGCGGCCCGGTTCGCGGCGTCCCGGCGGACGGTGCCGCCGATGAACACCTCGGCGGCGGGGTCGATCTCGTCTACGGTCTCACCGATCGCGGCGGTCAGCACCGGGTGCGGGCCGACTTCGAGGAACGTCCGGTGCCCGAGCCGGTAGGCGGTCCGGACCGCATCCCGGAATCGCACGGTGTCGCGGACATTGCGCAGCCAGTACGGCCCGTCCAGCTCGGCGGTGTCGCAGAGCTCGCCGGTGGTGGCGGAGACGAACGCGATCGCGGTCGACCGGGCCGGGTACCCGGACAGTGCGGGTGCGAGTTCGTCGGCCACATCGTCGATCCGGGACGAATGCGAGGCGAATTCGATGGCGACCCGGCGGGCCCGTATCCCGTCGGCCCGGCACCGGTCGATCAGGTCCTCGACGGCGGCGACCTCCCCGGACACCACGGTGGATCGTGGCCCGTTGATCGCACCGATCTCCAGGCGGTCGCCGAAATCGGCCAGCCGTTCCCGAACCTGGTCGACCGGCAGCGCGATCGAGGCCATCGCGCCGAGACCGCGCAGCGGCAGCAGTGCCCGGCCGCGGGCGGCGATCAACGCGACGGCATCGCGCAACGACAGCGCGCCCGCGATATGGGCGGCCACGATCTCCCCCTGGGAGTGCCCGAGCACGGCGGCCGGGCGCACCCCGATCGATTCCCACATCCGGGTCAGCGCCACCTGCACCGCGAACAGCACGGGCTGTACGACGTCGAGCCGGTCCGCGGGCGGCGCGCCCGGGGCACCGCGCAGCACTTCCGGCAACGACCAGTCGACGAATTCGGCCAGGGCTTCGGCGCATTCGGCGATCTGCGCAGCGAAGACCGGTGCGGAGTCCAGCAGTTCGACGGCCATTCCGGGCCATTGCGCACCGTGCCCGGAGTACACGAAGACCGGCCCGGCGGCGGGCGGCCGCCCCCGGCCGCGGAGCACGGCGGGGTCGGGACGATCGGCGGCCAGCGCACGCAGCCCGGCCAGCAGGGTGTCGCGATCCTCGCCGATCACGACCGCGCGTTCGGCGAATCGGGACCGCTGGGCCAGCGACCGGCCGATATCGGCCGGGTCCGGGCCGGGGTCGCGCTCCAGCCGATCGAGCAGGCGGGCCGCCTGCGCCCGGAGCGCGACGCCGTCGAGAGCGGACAACACCCACGGCACCGCTACCGCGGGTCGCTGCTCCGGCCGGGCAGCGACCGGATCGGCCGGGGGCTGCTCCAGGATGACGTGCGCATTGGTGCCGCTGATCCCGAAGCCGGATACGCCGGCGCGCCGCGGCCGGTCCGATTCCGGCCAGGGGCGGGCCTCGGTGAGCAGGGCGACCTCGCCTTCGCCCCAGTCCACATGCCGGCTCGGGGCGTCGACGTGCAGGGTCGCGGGCAGCGTGGCATGCCGCATGGCGGCGACCACCTTGAGCACACCGGCCAGGCCGGCGGCGGCCTGGGTGTGGCCGATATTCGATTTCACCGATCCCAGCCACAGCGGCCGTTCGGTACTGCGGTGCGCGCCGTAGGTGGCGAGCAGTGCCTGCGCCTCGATCGGGTCGCCCAGTGCGGTGCCGGTGCCGTGTGCCTCCACCAGGTCCACGTCGGCGGGGGTCAAGCCGGCGTCGGCCAGCGCCCGGCCGATCACCCGCTGCTGGGCGGGGCCGTTGGGGGCGGCCAGGCCGTTGCTCGCACCGTCCTGGTTGATCGCCGATCCGGCGAGGACCGCGAGCACCTGGTGACCGTGCTCCCGGGCCCGCGACAGCCGCTCCAGCACGACGACCGCGGCACCCTCACCGAATCCGGTTCCGTCGGCGGCGTCGGCGAAGGCCTTGCATCGCCCGTCCGGCGCCAAGCCGCGCTGGCGGGCGAAACCGATCAGGGCGCCAGGCGACGACATCACGGTGACCCCGCCGGCCAGCGCCATCGAGCACTCCTCGTTGCGCAGCGCCTGTGCTGCCAGGTGCAGTGCCACCAGCGACGAGGAACAGGCGGTGTCCACGGTGACGGCCGGACCTTCCAGCCCCAGGGTGTAGGCGACCCGGCCGGAGGCGACGCTGACGGTGCTGCTCTCCCCCAGATACGCTTCGACACCGTCGGCCACCGGCCCGTGCAGCCGGGCGGTGTAGTCGGCGTAGGTGACGCCGGTGTAGACACCGGTATCGCTGCCCTTCAGCAGTTTCGGGTCCAGGCCCGCGTGTTCGAGGGCTTCCCAGGACACCTCCAGCATCAGCCGTTGCTGCGGGTCCATGGCGAGCGCTTCCCGGGGACTGATCCGGAAGAAGGCGGCATCGAAATCCGCCACATCGTCGAGGAATCCACCCACCCGGGTGTAGGTGGTGCCTTGGACCGACGGATCCGGGTGGTACAGCCGATCCAGATCCCAGCCGCGGTCGGTGGGCAGGCCGGACAGCACATCCCGCCGCTGCGCTACCACCTCCCACAGGTCGTCCAGGGAGGCGATCCCGCCGGCGTACCGGCAACCGGCACCGACGATGACGATCGGGTCGTCGGCATCGGCTGCTCGGGCCGGGCGGGCCGGAGTAGGTGCGGACTCAGGTGTGGTGGCATCGGTGCCGGGAGCGACGCGGCTCCGCAGCCATGCCGCCAGCGTCTGGGGCGTCGGATAGTCGAACACCGCGGTGGCGGGCAGGGCGGTGCCGAGCGCACGCTGCAGCCGGTTGCGCAGTTCCATCGCGCCGAGTGAGTCGAAACCCATTTCCTTGAAGGAACGGTCGGCACCGATGGCGCTTTCCGAGGGATGCCCCAAGGTGACGGCCGCATGCTCGCGGACGATTCCCAGCAGCAGCCGCTCCTGTTCCGCCGGGGTCTGCCCGGTCAGCAGTCCGCTCGCCCCGGCCGCGGCGGCGGCGCTCGGTGCGGGGGCGGCGGCCCGGCGGCGCCGCGCCACCAGCGAACGCAGCACGGCGGGCAGCGCTTCGGGGCGGACGGCGCCCGAGTCGGCCAGCCGGGCCGGGACACTCAGCGTCTGTCCGCTGTTCAGGGCTTCGTCGAACAGTGCGAGACCGGCCGCCGGTGGCAGCGGCGCGACGCCGCCGCGGGCGAGCCGGGCCCGGTCCCGGGCATTCAGCGCGGCGGTCATCCCGTCCTCGGTGTCCCACAGTCCCCAGGCCAGCGAGGTGGCGGGCAGGCCGTGGTGGCGGCGGTGCTGGGCGAGGGCGTCGAGGAAGGTGTTGGCGGCGGCGTAGTTCGCCTGGCCCGCACCGCCGACGATGCCGGCGAGCGAGGAGAACAGCACGAAGGCCGCCGGATTCAGGTCGGCGGTCAGCTCGTGCAGATGCCAGGCGGCATCGACCTTGGGCCGCAGCACGGCCGCCAGGTGCTCCGGGGTCAGGGCGTCGAACACGGTGTCGTCGAGGACCCCGGCCGCATGGATCACGGCGGTCAGCGGGTGCTCCGGCGCGATCTCGGCGAGCACGGCGGCAACGGCGTCCCGATCGGCCAGGTCGGCGGCGACGACCCGCACCCGGGCCCCGGCGCGTTCCAGCTCGGCCACCAGTTCGGGTGCGCCCGGGGCATCGGGTCCCCGCCGGCCGGCCAGGAGGAGGTGCCGGATTCCGTACCGGGTCACCAGATGCCGGGCCAGCAGCGCACCCAGGGCACCGGTCCCGCCGGTGATCAGTACGGTCCCGGCGGTGTCCAGGGGTGCCGGAACCGTCAGCACGTTCTTGCCGACGTGCCGGGCGGCGCCGAGGTATCGCAATGCTTCCGGGGTCCGGCGGACGTCCCAGGCGGTGACCGGCAGCGGGGTCAGCGCACCGTTCTCGAACAGGCCCGTCAGTCCGGTCAGCATGCGGGCGATCCGGTCCGGGTCCAGATCCGGCAGCGAGAACGCGTGATAGCGGACCCCCGGAAACCGGGTGGCCACCGTATCCGGGTCGCGCACATCGGTTTTACCCATTTCCAGATAACGGCCGCCCGCGGTGGTGAGCCGCAGCGACGCGTCGACGAATGCACCGGCCTGCGATCCGAGCACCACGTCCATGCCGCGACCGCCGTTCGCCGCCCGCAGTTCGGATTCGAAATCGACGGTGCGGGAGTCGGCGATCCGGCCGAGGTCGAACCCGTTCGCGCGCAGCACCGGCCACTTGGCGCGGCTCGCGGTGGCATACACCTCGGCGCCCAGCTGCCGGGCCAGTTGCACCGCCGCCATCCCGACTCCGCCGGTGGCCGCATGTACCAGTACCGATTCGCCTTCGCGCAGCTGCGCCGCTTCGACCAGCGCATAGTAGGCGGTGAGGAAGGCGGCGGGAACTCCGGCCGCGACCCGGAAACTCCACTCCCGGGGGATCGGCGCGAGGAAACGGTGATCGACCACGACCTCGGGGGCGGTGGCCGGTAGCAGACCGAAGACGCGGTCGCCGGGCGCGAATCCGGCCACATCGTCGGCCACCTCGACGATCACCCCGGCCCCTTCCCCGCCGAAGGAGTCGACCGCACCGGGGACCAGGCCCAGGGCCATCGCCACATCGCGGAAGTTCAGTCCGACGGCCCGCACCGCGACCCGCACCGTTCCTGCGGTGAGCGGGGCCGATTCGCCCGCCACGACCGCGACGGTGCCGTCGCCCAGATCGCCCGAGCCGGTGACCCGCAGCTGCCAGTCATCCGTGAGCGTGCGCTCGGGTCCGGCGATGCTGCCGCGGACGCCCCGGACCAGCCGGGGTACGAACAGTTCGCCGCGCCGCACCGCGAGCTGCGGTTCCCCGGCCGCTACGGCGCAGGCGGCGGCTCGGGGCAGTTCGGCGCGGTCGTCGACGTCGATCAGCACGATCCGGTCGGGATGTTCGGACTGGGCCGCCCGGAGCAGTCCCCAGACCGGGGCGTGCCGCAGGTCCGGCACCCGGTCGCCGCCGTGCACTGCGACCGCGCCGCAGGTCGCGACGATCAGCGGCCGATCGTCCGGACGGGCCAGCGCCTCCTGGACGCGGGCCAGGCCGGCCGCCGTCGCCGCATGGACGGCCGCCGGATCGAGATCGCCGGTGCCGGTGCCGGTGCCGGACAGGTCGATGATCGCCGGTTCCGTCGGTTGCCGGTCCGGCTGCTCGTCCGACAACGCCAGCGGCGTCCAGTCCAGGGTGTACAGGGATCCGGCCGAGGCCGTCGCCACCGGCGCCGGGTCGGTGAGTGCGCGCAGCGTCAGCGATTCGACCGTGGCGACCGGCGCACCGGCAGCATCGGTGAGCCGGATCCGGAGCCGGTCCGGCGCGATCGGCGTCAACCGGACCCGCAGCGCGGTGGCACCGGTGGCGGACAGCGAGACCCCTGCCCAGGCGAACGGTACGGGTACGGCGTTCTCGGTCCGGACCACGCCGGTGAACCGGGCAGCGTGCAGGGCCGCGTCCCACAGCGCCGGATGCAGCCCGTAGTGGGCGGCATCCGATGCCGCCGTCTCCGGGAGCGCGACTTCGGCGAGGACGTCCGCTGCGCCCGCCGGTGCGTCCGGCGCCGAGGGTTCCGTGGCCCGCCACACCGCGCGCAGACCCCGGAAACTCGGACCGTATTCGTAGCCGCGGTCGGCCGACTCGGGGTAGAAGTCGGCCATCTCGACGGGAACCGCGCCGGCGACCGGCCATTCGGCCGGGCCGGACCGCACGGTATCGCCGACGGTGTCGTCGTCGGGGCTCAGCGTCCCCTCGGCATGCAGCGTCCATTCCGCGTCGGCACCGCCGGGCCGGGAGTGGACCGAGACCGGACGGTGTCCGGCCGGATCTGTGCCGCCCACGACGACCTGGAGATCCCGGCCGCCGACGACGGGCAGCGGAGCATGCAGTACGAGTTCCCGGATCTGCGGGCAGGCGACCGCATCACCGGCCCGGATGGCCAGCTCGACCAGCGCGGTGCCGGGCAGCAGGGCCGTTCCTGCGACGACATGCTCGGTCAGCCACTGCTGCGCATTCGGCGAGATCCGCCCGGTGAGCACCGCGCCGCCCGTGTTCGGCTGCAGCAGGAGTGAATTCACCAGCGGGTGACCGGTACGGTCCCAGCCCGAACCGGCTGCTGCGGCCGGTTCGGTCCAGTACGACTGCTCGTCCCAGGCGTAGGTCGGCAACGGCGTCCAGCCGCGACCGGGGGTCAGCACGGCCCAGTCCACGGGCAGTCCGGTGGCGTAGAGGGTTGCCAGCGCGCGGTCCAGGCACCGGGCACCGTCCTCGGCACGGCGCAGCGAGCCGACCGCCACGACCGGGTGGCCGGCGTCGGCGGCTACCGTTTCGACGGCAGTCAGCAGCGACGGGTGCGGACTCATCTCGACGAGGTAGCCGATCCCGTCGGCGATCATGGCCGCGACCGTTTCGGCGAACCGCACCGGTTCCCGCAGATTGCGGTACCAGTATCCGGGCCCGGCCGGCGCATCGGCACGCTGTCCGGTCACCGTGGAGTACCAGTCGAGTCGTCCTGCCGTGGTTTCGATTCCGGCCAGCTCGCGCTGCAGGAGGTCCCGGATCGGCTCGACATGTGCGGTGTGCGAGGCGTAGTCCACCGGGAGTTCCCGGGTGAACATGCCCGCCTCCGACAGCTGCGCGAGCAGCTCCCGCAAGGCGGTGCGATCACCGGCGAGAACGGTCGACCGACTGCTGTTCGTCGCCGCCACCGACACCCGGTCGTCGAGGTAGGGGGCCAGGTCCGCCGGGGCGGCCGCAGCGACCGCCATACCGCCGTCCGGCAGGGCGGACAGGGCGCGGCTGCGCAGCACCACCACGGTCACCGCATCGCGCAGCGACATCGCACCGGCCACGTAGGCGGCCGCGATCTCGCCCTGGCTGTGCCCGACCACGGCGGCGGGCTGCACACCGGCGGCCTGCCAGGACGCGGCCAGCGAGACCATCACCGCGAACAGCGTCGGCTGTACGACATCGTCGCGGGCGAGGTCCGGTGCACCGTCGGCGCCGATCAGCACGGCACGGGGCGACCAGCCGGTCAGTGCCCGCACCACCGGGTCGCACCGATCGAATTCCGCCCGGAATGCCGGGTCGGCGGCAAGCAGGTCCCGCGCCATCCCGGCCCACTGGGCGCCCTGGCCGGGGAAGACGAACGCCACCCGCCCGCCCGGCCGCGCCACGTCATCGGCCAGCGCGACATCGTCGGACACCACACCGTCGGCGAGCGCCTGCAACCCGTGCAGCAATTGCGTCCGGTCCCGCGCTGCGATTCCGGCCCGCCGGTCGAAATGCGACCGATGCCGGGCAAGTGTCCGGGCCACCACCTGAATATCGAGATCCGGGGCGGCGGACAACGCCGCATGCAACCGCGCGGCCTGCCGCCGCAACGCTGCCGCGCTCCGGGCGGAGACCGGGACCAGCCGGACCGGGGGCGAGTCGGCCGCTACGACATCCGATTCGGCGGGCGCTCCCCCGTCCCGCCCGGCCGACGGGGGCAGCGGCGCCTCCTCCAGGATCAGATGGGCATTGGTGCCGCTGATCCCGAACGAGCTGACTCCGGCGCGCCGCGGCCTGCCGGAGCGCGGCCACGGCTGCGCTGCACCGGGAACGGTCAGACCGCTGCCGGCCCAATCCACCCGCGAATTCGGTTCTTCGGCATGCAGCGACGGCGGCAGGACCTCGTGCTGCAACGCCAGTACCGTCTTGACGACACCGCCGATTCCGGCAGCGGCCTGCATATGCCCGAGGTTCGATTTGAGCGACCCCACCCTCATCGGCCGGTCGGCGGGCCGGCCGGGACCGAACACTCGGGCCAGTGCCTGGGCCTCGATCGGATCGCCCAGTTCGGTGCCGGTGCCGTGTGCCTCCACATAGTCGATATCGGCGGGCTCCAGGGCGGCGGCGGTCAGCGCGGCCCGGATCGCGCTCTCCTGCGCGGTACCGCTCGGCGCGGTCAGTCCCTGGCTGCGGCCGTCGGAGTTCAGTGCCGAACCGCGGATGACGGCGAGGATCCGGTCACCGTCGCGTTCTGCATCGGTGAGCCGCTTCACCAGCACCAGCCCGCAGCCCTCGGCCCACACCATGCCGTCGGCGGCGGCCGAGAACGGGCGGCACACCCCGGTTCGCGACAGCGCACCGAGCCGGCTGAACTCGACGTGCGCATTCGGCGTGACCATCAGCGTCGCACCGCCGGCCAGCGCCGCATCACATTCGCCGTTGCGCAGCCCCTGCACGGCCAGATGCAGCGACACCAGCGACGATGAACAGGCGGTATCCACCGTAACCGCCGGGCCGTGCAGGCCGAGGGCGTAGGCGATCCGGCCGGAGGCGACGCTGCCCGCGGACCCCACCGCCACGTGCCCGTTCAACTGGGTGAGGTCGGCCGCGGCGAGGTAGCCGCTGCCGTAGAGACCCAGATACACCCCGACCGAGGTGCCGGTCAGGGTGTCCGGGTCGATTCCGGCCCGTTCGAGGGCTTCCCAGGCGGTCTGCAGCAGCAGCCGCTGCTGCGGATCCATCGCCGCCGCCTCCCGCGGACCGATCCCGAAGAAGGCGGCATCGAAACGATCTATGCCGTCGACGAAGCCACCTCGCAGGGAGTACGCCTTCCCGGCGGCCTCCGGATCCTCGTGCCACAGCCGATCCACCTCCCACCGGCCCTCCGGTGGGTCGCCGAGCACGTCGGCGCCGGTGGCCAGCAATTCCCACAGGGTGTCCGGATCGTTTGCGCCGCCGGGGAACCGGCAGGCCATCGAAACGATGGCGACGGGCTCGCTCGCCGCCGGACCGGCCCCGCGAACCGATCCGGGCACCGTGTCGGACGATGTGGCGGCGGAGGTGGTCTGTTCGGCGGCCACGGCTTCGGCCAGCTGTGCGATGGTCGGGTGATCGAACGGCAGGCTCGCCTCCAGTCGCCGGCCGGTCGCCGTGCCGAGTTCGGTCACGAGTTCGACCAGCCCACGCGATCCCAACCCGAATTCGGCCAGCGGGCGGCCGGAGTCGATGCGGGAGCGGTCCAGTCCGGTGCGATCCGCGACCATCTCGACCAGCCGGTATCGGACCTGTTCCGCAGTGACGGTTTCGGGTGGGGCGACAGCCGGATCGGCCGGCGCGCCCGGGGCCACTGCCGGCCCGGTGGGTATCGCAACGGGAAGTTCCCCGGCCAGATAGGCGGCTCGACATGCCTGGCGCTGAATCTTGCCGCTGCTGGTTTTCGGGATCGTCCGGGGCCGGATCAGAACCACCTCACGCACCGGCAGAGTGTGTTCGCTGCTGACCGAGGCCCGGATCGCGGCCTCGATCGTGTCGGATTCGGCGATATCCTCGACCTCGGCGACCTTGACCTCGGCAACTACGACCGCCCGCTCACCGTATTCGTCGTCGTCCACCCCGAATACCGCGACACAGCCGGCGCGGACCGCCGGATGAGCGGCTTCCACGGTGATCTCGACATCCTGCGGATAGTGATTGACGCCGTCGATGACCAGCAGGTCCTTGCGGCGTCCGGTGACGAACAATTCTCCGGCGAGCACCAGCCCCAGGTCACCGGTCCGCAGGAAACCGGAGCGGCCGTCGGCCAGCCGGGCGTCGAACGTCTCCGCCGAATGTTTCGCGTCACCCAGGTACCCGCCGGCGACGCTCGCACCGGCCACCCAGATCTCGCCCTCGGTACCCGCAGCGCACTCCGCACCCGTCTCGGGGTCCGCGATCACCACCGAGATCCCGGTGGGTGCGGTGCCGACCGACACCAGCGGCGCGCGGGTTCGCGCCGGCGTGGTGACCGGCCGATCGATCACTCGCGGTGCCGTGTCCAGCGGCGCCCCGGTCACCAGCAGGGTGGCTTCGGCGAGCCCGTAGACCGGTTGCCAGGACTCGGCGCGGAAGCCGCTGCCCCGGAAAGTTTCCGCGAAACTGTGGATGGTCGAGGCACGAACCGGTTCGGCGCCGTTGAAGGCCACCCGCCAGCGCGACAGGTCCAGTCGCTCCAGCAGTTCCGGTGTCGCGCGGCGCAGTGCCAGCTCGTAGCCGAAGTTCGGGGCGCCACTGGTGTGCGCACCGAATTCCGATACCGCTTCCAGCCAGCGTTCGGGCCGCTGCAGGAAGTGTGCCGGGGCGAGCAGCAGGGCGCTGCCACCCGCATACGCCGTCTGCAGTACCGGGCCGATCAGCCCCATATCGTGATACATCGGCAGCCAGCTGACGAACATTCGCCGGTTCCATGCGGCGACCTGCTCCGGGGAATGTCCCATCGCCTCGGCGATCGCCCGCTGGTTGTCGAGGAGGTTCCCGTGCGTCACGATCACACCCCGGGGTGCGCTCGTCGACCCGGAGGTGTACTGCAGGAACGCCACCGAATCGGCGTCGGCGCGTGGATCGGTCCAGGACGCGGCCAGATCCGTCGGAATGTCCTCGACCGACAGCCTGCGCACCGCGGTCAGCTGCCCGAACCGATCACCCGCGGCGTGCACCGCCTCGGCGATCGAACGGGGCGCGAGCACCAGGTCGACCTCGGCATCCGCGACCACCTGCTGCAGGCGGCGCAGTCCGCGGTCGAATTCGTGGAACTGCGGGACCGGCATCGGCACCGCCACCACGCCGGCGACCAGGCATCCGTAGAAGCCGGTGACGAACTCCGGCCCCGGCGGATACAGCAGCAACGCGCGTTTGCCCGCATACCCGTTGCCCTGCAGCCAGGCGCCCAGCGCCCGGCTGCGTTCGCCCAGCCGGGCATAGGTCAGATCCTCGACCGGCCCGTCGATATCGCCCGTAGTCAGGAACCGATACGCGAGCTCGTCGGCCAGTTCGTGTTCGCGGGCGATGACCAGGTCGGCAAACGAACGGTGTGTTCCACCGAAGGCGTTGTAGAGAACCACTTGTCCACTGTGACGATGCCGCACCCGGTATGCAGCATGAAGTGACGGGTCACACTTGCGCGCGCCACCCACCCGCCCGGACCGGGCCCGCTCACCGGGTACGAATCCTTCCGGCGACGTTGTCGCGGAATCCAAGATCCGCTCCTCACCTTGGTGTTTCGATGCAGAGCAACTGTCGTCCGGCCGAATTCGAACCGCCCTTCTTGTCTCCCGGACCGAATTTCGGCGATTCGGCCCCATGGGGCGCTCGACCCCACCGACCGGACCGCCGTTCCCGCCCCAGGCGAACTCCCGGCCGATTCCCGGCGACGTGCCGACGACACACCAGGGCACGAGGGTTGCGGTTGGATGAACATCGGGCCGAGAACCACTCCAGAAACTGGACGTTCGACCAGCATGTCCGGCATGCGCAACCGCCTACTTCTGGCCCTCCTCTGCATCGGCACGGTCCTGCTGCCCGCGGCACCCGCCGGCGCGGAACCTGCCGACCGGACCCGGATCGCCTCCTACAACGTCTTCATGCTGTCGGACAACCTGTACCCGAACTGGGGACAGCTGGAACGCGCGGATCTGATCGCCGAACAGAACGTCCTCGCCGACCAGGATGTCGTGGTCCTGCAGGAGATCTTCGACAACGCCGCGTCCGACCGGCTGCTGGACAATCTGGCCGGCAGCTACCCGCACCGGACCCCGGTCCTCGGCCGCTCCCGCACCGGCTGGGACGACACCCAGGGCTCGTACTCGGCGACCACCCCCGAGGACGGCGGGGTCGCCGTCGTGAGCCGCTGGCCGATCAGCCGCCGGGTCCAGTACGTCTACGCCGACGCCTGTGGCGCCGACTGGTACTCCAACAAGGGCTTCGTCTACGTCGAACTCGCCGCCCCGCGAGGTCCGGTCCATGTGATCGGCACCCATATGCAATCCGAGGACGACGGCTGCAGCGCCGGTGAACCCGGCCGCATGCGCGCCGCCCAGCGGGCCGAGATCCGGTCCTTCCTCGACGCCCAGCAGATCCCCGCCGACGAACCCGTTTACGTCGCAGGCGATATGAACGTGATCGAGGCGAGCAGCGAATACCCCGCCATGATCGCCGAACTCGGCGCCGTCACCCCCACCCACACCGGCCACCCGCATTCCTGGGACTGCGCCGACAACACCGTCTGCACCGACCAGTACAGCGCCGACTACCCGTCCGAACACCTCGACTACGTACTCCCCATCGCCGGCCACGCCGTCCCCGGCAACTACGTCAACGAGACCCGCCGGGTGAAGAGCCCCGAATGGAGCGTCACCTCCTGGTGGCAGACCTACACCTACACCGACTACAGCGACCACTACCCGGTGTTCGGCTACGCGGGGTGAGGAGCAGCAGCGGTTCCCCCCGGCTTCCGTCCACGCGTGGCCGGTGCGCACAGTAGGAGTACCCGGCCGCGGTGACAGTGCGATTCGTTGCGCCGCAATGACCTTCCTCACGGAGGTGCCGTGCGCAACTCGAGTTGCGGGTCGCACTGGCAGACTTCGCCCTATGTTCAAGAGGATGCTGGCGGCCGTCGGAATCGGGGGCGCGGAAGTCGAAACCGAGCTGCACACTCCGGGTGTGCAGCCCGGCGGGGTGGTGCACGGGGTCGTCCGGCTGCGGGGTGGCGACGTCGAGCAGGAGATCTCGCGGGTGGCAGTGGAATTCGCGACACGGGTGGAAATGGAGCACGACGACTTCGAATCCCACCACCAGCGGGGGTTCGGCCCGGCCGACGTCCACGGGCCGATCACCCTGCCCCCGGGTGGCCGGTTCGAGTTCCCGTTCACCTACCGGGCGCCGATGCAGACGCCGATCACTTTCTACAACGGCCGGCACCTGCCGGGGCCGGCCGTGGCCGTGCGGACGGTACTCGACATCGATGGCGCCGCCGACGCCACCGACAGCGATCCCATCGGCATCGGCGCGTTGCCCGCGCAACACATCATCCTGGAGGCGATCGAACGGCTCGGATTCCCACTGCTGCATGCCGACGTCGAATGGGGGAACCTGCCCAACACTCGCCAGAACATACCGTTCTACCAGGAGATCGAGTTCGGGCGGTCGCCCCGCTATCCACGCCTGAACCAGCTGGAGGTGACCTTCCTCGCCGACGAACACGGCATGGACGTGGTCCTGGAAGGCGACAAATCGGCCGGCCTGATCAGCTCCGGACGGGACCTCACCACGATTCTGCGGATCGATTTCCACACCCTCGACCACGTCGACTGGGTGGCCGAACTCGATCGGCGGATCAGCCCGATGACCTCCGGCTTCCTCTGACCACCGGGCACCGCACCCCGGCCGGGTCGTCCGCTACGACCCGGCCGCCTGCTTCGCCCGAATCTCCGCGCGCCGGGCGGCCACCCGGGCCGCATATCGTTCGCGACTCGCGGCGGTACGCCGGCTGCCGCCGGGGGCCCGGTCCCGGATCTCCTCCTCCTCGAACCGAGGACCGGCGATCCGGTCCCACAGCCATGCCGCCACGACGACCAGTACGAAAACCGCTCCGAGCACCAGCAGCACCTCCGGTTCGAGGACGAGCTGCGCCGCGGGTTTCAGGATGCCCATGTGCACCCCCGGAACGGCTCACAGCCGTCGTGCCCACCGATACCCGAGTACGCCGCACCGGCGGAACTCACCCGTGAATACATCAATTCCTCTGTTGCCGAACGAAAGTGCCGCCGGGAGAGCGACCGCGTAGCTTAGCACCGTCCGACGGGACGCAGGAAGCCGCAATGCACTGCCGGACAACGCTGTCGATCGCTGTTGCGCCGCTATCCGGCGCAGTGCGGCTCGGCCCGCCACCGGGTGACTCAGCGACCGGCAGCGGGTTGGACGGCAGCCGGGATGCGGTGGCGGGCCAGGTGGGCCAGCACGGTGTGATTGGCTTCCCAGCCGTCCGGGAACTTCACCGGGGCGCCGAGGTGGACCGGTTCGGTGGAGGGATGGGCGTCGAGGAGGTCGGCGATGCCGGCGCGGCCGACCATGATGCACGCGTGGCGGTGCCGGGAAGCGAGGACGCATAGGCGACCGGCCTCCAAGTGGAAGGCTCCGGCATCGCGGCGTCCGGACAGCGGGTGCAGTACCAGGGTGACGTCGTATTCGCGGCCCTGGAGCCGGTTTGCCGTGTCTACGGTGACCGATTCGGCCGGGGTGCCGACCAGGGCGGCGCGGATAGCGCGGGCCTGGTCGCGGTGGGCGGTGCCGATGGCGATGCGGTCTGGGCCGACCGGGCCGCTGCCGGTTTCGGAATGCGCGGTGGCGCCGCGTTCCAGTAGCCGGCAGGTGAGGGCGGCCAGGGCGTGCACGGCTTCCTGGTCGGTGCGCAGGGTGTGCCGGGCCGGTAGTTCGTACCAGGCCCAGCCGTGGGTGGCGGCCTCGTCGATGGCTTCGTCGACGGGTGTGGGCAGTCCGCTGGTGGCGAGTTCGAGGCGGCGGCGACCGGGTTCGGTCCCGGCGCGGAAGCCGTTGAACGGATAGAAGGCGGCGGATACCAGGTCGGCGGCCGAGGGCGGCAGCCGCCAGGAGACCGGGAGATTGTGCACCCGGACATCGGGGTTGTTGGCGAGCAGGACGCTGACGGCGCTCATGGTGGGGTCCCAGTCCAGCCCCGCCCACCGGTCTCCGGCGACGGTCGCGAACGGGTCGAGCTGCCCGGGATCGCCGACGAACAGAGCCCGGTCGAAGCGGTTCGCGATGCGCAGCAACATGTCCGAGCGCATCTGATATGCCTCGTCGACGATCGCATGCGGCCACTGCCCCTCGCGGAGAGTGGCCCACTTGGCGGCAGTACCGATGGTGATGTCGGCGTCGCGGCAGTCGGTGAGACTCCGCGCGACGGCGACGGTGGCGTGGCCGACCCGCGCACTGGGGGTGTAGTCCTGAGCGGAGAGCCGGTCGACGGTGAGTTCGGGTGCGGCGGCAATGATCCGGGCGATCAGATCGTCGACCTGCTCGTTGGTCTGGGCGACGATCATCTGCCGCCGTCCCGCGGCGGCCAGATGCCGGGCGGCCCGGACCACCAGGGTGGATTTGCCGGCGCCCGGCGGGGAATCGACCACCACCGCCCGGTGGGCGGGGTCGGTGAGATCGGCGAGCACGGCGGCCACGACCTCGTCGGGTGTGTGCATCAGCGCTCCTCGGGGCCGATGGGCGTCGAACCATCCCGACCGGCCGCGGCGAGGGCCACCGGCTCCGAACCGGTCCGGGGCCCGGAGCCGGCGGCAGGCGCCGTCACCGATGGTGCGGCGAGGTCCGGGGGTCCACCGTGGGTCCAGGGGGTGTCCTCGGGATCCGGAAGTTTGGGCGGTTGCCCCGAGGCACCGACCGGGAAGCGGGCGAACCCGACCGAATCTCCCGGTGCCGGGACCGTGCCTGCCGGCGGGGTGAGCTTCGACCCCATACCGCCGCTCAGCTCGAGTCGGAAAGCCCCGCTCGGCGATGCGACCGAAATCACCTTCGCCTTCTGTTTCGGTCGCTCGATGCAGTACAGCGTTTCCCCGGGCTCGGGCACGAAACCGTCATCGGTGTGTACCCACAGGTGCGGACGCAGCACCGGCCGTTTGCCGGAGGTGTCGAGCCGTTCCGGTTCGGCGTCGGTGACCACACCGCGGAAAGCGGTGCCGGACAGCCGATGTTCCAGCAACACCAGCGGATCGTCGTAGGCGCGCTGATTGTCCAGGGCCTCCTGGGCGCGCTCGCGGGCGAGCAGCCGGCGCACCGCCGACACCGCACCGTCCCGGCGCGCCTGCGGACCGGTGTCCTCTTCCAGGGCACGGACGAAGTAGCCGAACGCCCTGGCGTCGTCGGCCCAGCGCTGCTCGACCGAGGCGGCGGGCGGGAGCTCGCCCAATAACTCCAGGCCCTGCCACATCAACTCCCAGGTGGGCTCCAGCTGGGTACGCAACGATTGTTCCAGCCGGTCGAGCGCCCGGGCGCAGACGGCGTCGTCGGCGGCCCGATCGAATTCGGCGATCCGGGCGGCGAGTTCCTCGTTGTCGTAGCCGGGGTCGGTGGCCGGTCCGGCGGGTGGACAGCGGATCGGGTCCTCGGCCAGCAGTGCTGCTTCCGGTCCGGTCAGCCCTTCGGGTGGTGCGATCCAGCCGAGCAGGGCGGTGAGATTGGCATCCTCGTAGGCGGATTGGCCGGTGGCCCAGTGCTCGGTGAGGGCGGCGGTCATCGACACGGCGACAGCAGAACCGGGGTGTTCGGCGCGGTCCCCGAACCAGCTGAGCCACCGGCCCAGCAGCGGGATGCCGGCGGCGACGGCATGTTCGCCCTCGGTGCTGTGGAACCGCACCGACCGGCCCAGCAACTGCAGGAACCGGAGCCCGCCACCGTTGGGGACCCACAGTTGTGGCGCATCGTCACAGGTGGGCACCTCATCGCCCGACTTGTTCACGGTGGTTTCGACCGCGGTGGCGTAATCCCCGACATAGGGCACCACAATGCCCGCGAGCCGGGCCAGGAACTGCAACCGCAACATTCGGTCGCGAGGTTGCCCGACCACCAACAGCCGGGCATCGTCCGGCGACGTCCCGGCGAGCACGGCCAGCGGTGCCGCCGTTTCTCCGGCCAGCTTCAACGGCACCAGGACCAGCGGGTTCGGGGAAAGATGGCAGTGCCGAAACGCCGTGCGCGGCTGCGCCCGGCCCGCCTGGAACGCTTCGATCTTCGTCAGCGCAGCCAGAACGCTCACGTGACCACCTCGCTATTCACATGACCACCTCGGTACGGAGCGCGCGGGCGCGCCGGAGGAGCTCGGCGATATCGGCGTCGCCCGGACCGGGATCGTGCGAGCCGTCGGCGATGGCCAGGACCGTCGCGGTGTCGTACAGGCCGCCCAGATCGTCGCAGACGCCGCGGCCGAGCGCGTCCACAGCACCCGCGCTGCGGGCGTCGTTTCGGCAGGCCTGGGCGAGTTCGCAACCGGCCAGGCATTCCGGGGCGTAACGTGCCGGAATCGCCCGGAGGGTCGCCGCCGAATCCGGTCCTCCATCGAGCGCGGCGTCCGCCGGCAGTTCGTCGAGGATGTCGGCGACCGAGGCCATCCGGGCCAGCTGCCGGGCCACCACGGCGATCTGTTTCCGCAGGTCGACCTGCCGGGCGATCGGCCGGTTGGTGAAATCGCGGGTACATACCAGGATCGCATTGTGCGAGACTCGTTCCGGCCCGTAGCCGAGATCTGCGAGCAGCGCGCGCAGCGCGATCACATAGACGGCGGACTGCCGGGCCGCGGCCGCTACCTGCACCGGGTCGGCCTGCCCGTCGACGATCGGGAACGATTTGATCTCCACGACGTGGAACTGCTCCCCGATCTGCAGCGCCACCACATCCGGCTCCAGATAGGCGGGTGCCCCGGCCACATCGAGCCGCAGCATCGGATGATCGAACAAGGTGCCCTCGCCGGAGTCGAGGGCCTGCCGCAGCACCTGCCGGGTGCGCTGGTGGCGGACGGCATTGGTGGCGGTATCGCCCACGGCGGTGAGGTCGTGGTAGCCGACCTCCGGCAGCGACAGCCCGAGCTCGTCCCGGAGCAGCGTCAGCAGCTCGGCGCAGCCGTTCGCCTTCACCATCGCCTCGAAGGTGTTGCCCCGGGTGATCGCGAACTGGGATTGACCGAACTGCGGCGGGAAGCCGAGTTCGCGGGCGATGAACGCCTTGTCGACGGCGGCCGCATCCAGCAGGGTGCGGCGGCGGCACCCGGGGTTCGCAGTGAGGGCGGCGATGGCCCGGGCATCGAGCCGGCGGACCGGTGCCGTACCACGCAACCGGTCCAATCTCGCGGTGACTGCGCTCATCGCGCCTCTTCTCGGGTAGCGGCGACACCGAGCCGGGCGCCGAACAGCTGGTCGGCGGCCGGTAGTTGCCGGGCGGCGCGCTGCGCGGCGGCGGCGCGCTGCCGGGTGTCGTCCTCGGTGTGCACGGACAGTTCCGCCTGCGCGGCCCGCCGCACCGCCGCGGGGTCGAGTTCGCCCGGTCCGCCGTCGACTCCCGGAATCGAGTTGGCCACCCGCCACAGCAGCCGCTGCCCGGGCTGTTCCGGGTGCACCGCGCATCGGTCGGCGATCCGGATAGCGCAGGTGAGCAGGTCGGCCCGCGGGCTGAGTGGCCCGATCATCCGTTGCGGCAGCGGCCAGGTACTCGAGGCCAGCAGGCCGCGTGCGGGCGCGAGCAGATCGGCGGTCAGCGCCGCGCAGACGTAGTACGGGCGCGCGGAATTCGCGGTCCGGAAAGACCGCTCCTCATCGCGCCGCAGGCTGGTGAGGCGGGCCGGGACCAGCTCACCGGAGAAGAAGGCCGCGTGGACGGCGATGATCAGCCGCGGCGGCGCCGGCACGGTGAGGAAATCGAGCACCCGGTGGACGTGTTCGCGCACCGACACCACCGGCACCACGGCCGGTTCGACCGGTTCCGGGGTGCCGAGCACTTCGGCGTCCCAGCTGGCTTCCGCGCGGCGGAGCTGTTCCCGCAGCCGCCGCGCCTCACCGCGTTCACCCGCGGCAACCGCGCGCCGAACGGCCGAGCGCATCCGAGTGATCTGCGCTTCCAGTTCGTCCACGGTTTCGGGCACGCGGGTGAGCGTAACCGGCGATTCCAGTGTTTTCCAGTATTTCCCGGGCGCGCCTCGGCTGGATCATTGCCGATAACTGGCCAGAAACCTGCCGATCCGTTCGATGATCGCCTCCAGTTCGTCGGCATGCGGCAGCGTGACGATGCGGAAATGGTCCGGGCGCGGCCAGTTGAAGCCGGTGCCCTGGACGATCTGGATCTTCTCCTGCAACAGCAGGTCGAGAACGAACTTCTCGTCGTCGTGGATCGGATAGACGTCCAGGTCGATGCGCGGGAAGGCGTACAGCGCACCCCGCGGCTTGACGCAGCTGATGCCGGGGATGGCATTGAGCGCCTCCCAGGCCCGGTCCCGCTGTTCGAGTAGGCGGCCACCCGGCAGGACGAGGTCGTTGATGCTCTGATGACCACCGAGCGCCGCCTGGATCGCCTGCTGGGCGGGCACATTCGCGCACAACCGCAGCCCGGCGAGCATCGTGAGGCCCTCGAGGTAGCTCTCGGCATGATGAGTGGGCCCGGAGACCAGCATCCAGCCGGACCGGAAACCGGCACAGCGGTAGGCCTTCGACAGACCATTGAAGGTGACGCACAGCAGGTCGGGCGCCAGACTCGCGATACAGGTGGGTTCGTTGCCGTCGTAGTAGATCTTGTCGTACATCTCGTCGGCGAAGACCACCAGACCGTTCCGGCGGGCGATTTCGAGGAGCTGTTCGAGGAGTTCCTTCGAATACACCGCGCCGGTGGGATTGTTCGGGTTGATCAGCACGAGGGCGCGGGTGCGATCGGTGATCTTGGCTTCGATATCGGCGAGGTCCGGGAACCAGTCGGCCTGCTCGTCGCACAGGTAGTGCACGGCACGACCGCCGTTGAGCGTGGTGGCGGCGGTCCACAGCGGGAAGTCCGGGGCGGGGACGAGCACTTCGTCGCCGGTCTCCAGCAGGGCGGTCATCGCCATCATGATCAGCTCGGAGGCGCCGTTGCCCAGGAAGACGTTCTCCACATCGGGGTCGGCGACGCCACGGGTCTGGTAGTACTGCACGACCGCGCGGCGGGCGGAGAGCAACCCCTTCGAGGTGCAGTAGCCGCTGGAGGCGGGCAGGTTCCGGACGATGTCCTGCAGGATGTCGGCGGGTGCGTCGAAACCGAAGGGCAACGGGTTACCGGTGTTGAGCTTCACGACGTGATGCCCCTCGGCTTCCAGCCGCGCGGCATGCTCGGCCACCGGGCCGCGGATCTCGTACGACACACCCGACAGCTTGCTGGACTGCTTGACCTGCATGAACGTCCCTTCCTGTGCTGACTCCCCGTCACTGTACTTGGTTTTTCCAAGTTTGCACTTTGTTTTTCCAAGTGTCGCGCTAGAGTGGTGACGTGCCCCGCCGCAGCTATGACCACTACTGCCCTGTCAGCCGGTCGCTGAACGTGATCGGCGACCGCTGGAACCTCCTGGTCGTCCGGGAACTCACCGCCGGCCCCCGCCGCTACAGCGACCTGTTCGCCGACCTGCCCGGAATCAGCACCGACGTGCTCGCCGCCAGGCTCAAGGACCTGGAACGTGACGGAATCCTCACCCGGCGCCGCACCGGCCCGCGCGCGGGCACTGCCGTCTACGAACTCACCGCGGACGGCCGCGCACTCCGCCCGGTTTTGGCCGCCCTGTCCGGCTGGGGCACGCCCCGCCTCGGTGATCGGCACCCCACCGATGCGATCCGGCCGCACTGGCTCGCCCTCCCGCTCGCCGACGCGGTCGCCGAACTCGTCCCCCGGGGCACCGTAACGGTCACCGTCGCCGACACCACGTTTCACTACGTGATGGCCGAGGACGGCATCACCCATCACGACGGCCCCGCCCCGACCCCCGACCTGGAGCTGAAGTTGGATCTGGCGGCGGCCATCTCGGTGGTCCGGGGGGAGACGACGCTGGCCGAAGCCGCCGAGAGCGTCTGACCACCGGCGCAGCACCGGCAGTGTCCGCTCACGCACCCCCGAATACGACTGCCATCCGTTCCAGGCGGCTCTCGGTGTAGGAAGCGATCTGGTCGACGACGACGCGGATGCGCGCGGTGTCGTCCGGTGCGGTGTCCCACCACGGGATCAGCAGCGGGTCCAGGTGCTCGGGGGCGGAATCGAGCAGGCGGCGGGACACGAAATGGATGCGATCACGCTGCGTCTGCTGGCGCAGCCGATGGCCGGGATCGGACATGACGTAGCGCAGCGCCACGGTCTTCAGCAGGGCCACCTCGGCGGCGACCACGGGCGGAACGGCCAGTTCGGCACGGTAGCGGTAGAGCGGGCCGGGGCCGGCGGCAGCGCGGGTGGCCTCGATGGCGGCAGTCGCGAACCGGCCGACGAGCTCGCTGGTGAGGCGCTTCAGGGCGACCGAGGCACTGTAGGTGCCGTCGTAGCGCGCGGCGGCCGCCACCACCTCGAGGTCGGCGAGGCGCCGGGCCGCGGCAACCAGATCGTCGATGCTGTGCCCACCGCCGGCGCCGAGCTCGGCCAGACCACGTTGTTCGGCGGGGTCGGCGAGGGCGCGCAGATCGATCCGGCCGGCGATCACACCGTCCTCGACGTCGTGCACCGAATAGGCGACGTCGTCGGACCAGTCCATGATCTGGCATTCCAGGCTGCGCACACCCTCCGGAGCGTCCTTGCGCACCCAGGCCAGCCGATCCAGGTCGACATCGTAGGCACCGAACTTGCTGCCGGAGCCGTTGCGCACCCACGGGTATTTGAGCGCGGCGTCCAGGGCCGCACGAGTCAGGTTCAGACCGGCGCCGGCACCCGAGGGTTCCAGGACCTTCGGTTCCAACCGGGTGAGGATCCGCAGGTTCTGCGCATTGCCCTCGAAGCCGCCGTGTGCATCGGCGAACTCGTCCAGAGCGCGCTCGCCGTTGTGACCGTAGGGCGGGTGCCCGATGTCGTGGGCGAGCCCGGCCAGCTCCACCAGGTCCGGATCGGCGCCGAGCCCGTCTGCGATGCTGCGGCCGATCTGGGCCACCTCGAGCGAATGGGTCAGCCGGGTGCGCGGGGTGTCGCCGTCGCGGGGGCCCATCACCTGGGTCTTGTCTGCGAGGCGGCGCAGCGCCGCGGAATGCAGCACCCGGGCCCGGTCGCGGGCGAATTCGCTGCGGTGCCCGTTCTCCGGGCCGGGCCCGTGCAGACCGGCGGTCTTGACCGGTTCGGTCACCAGTCGTTCGGCATCGGCACGCGAGTAGTCGGACATCATTGGGCCGCCGTGTACTCGAATTCCGCCGAAAAGTGGGTCAGCTGATACCACAGCAGGGCGCCGGTCTCCCGGGTGATGCCGTGCAACTGCGATTCTCGGGTGTACACGGCGGGACCGGTGCGGGTGGGTGCGGTCCAGGCGTCCAGACCGGCATCGCGCGCCATGGTGCGGGTACGCAGGGAATGCCACGGATCGCTCACCAGCACCGCGGACGACAGCTGCCGCTCCCGCATGGCGGCAGCGACCGCCTCGATACTCTGCAGGGTGTCCGAGCCGGTCTCGACTGCGAGGATCCGGTCACCGGGCACGCCGCGCGCTGCCAGGTAGTTCTTTCCGGAGGCGGCCTCGGTGTAGAGGTCGCCCTCCAGCTTCCCGCCGACGGTGATGATCATCGGCGCCACGCCCACGTCGAACAGGTGGTAGGCCTGATCCAGCCGGGCTTCGAACACCGACGACGGTGTCCCGGAGTACTGGGCGGCACCCAGCACCACGATGGCATCGGCCGGGGTGTAGTCGTCGATCCGGGCGACCTGCCACACCCGGAACGCGGTCCCGCCGACCAGGACCAGGGCGATCAGCACCGCACCCGCGATCAGGCGCGCCAGCCAGCGGCCGGGCCCGGCACCTCGCGCCGGGCCGCTCCCCTCATGCGCCCTCGTGCGCGCGGTCAACGAATCCACTCCCCAAGTTTGCCAGGTCGTACCCCGAACCTAGCGGCTGTCGCCCCGCGGGACGGGTGCCGGACGGGCGATCGTCACCGAAACGATTCCGAACCGGCAGGCGACGTTGCGGCCCGGGCCGCCGTCGAGAGCCGACCGGCTCACCAACCGCGACTACGCCACTCCGGCAGCTGCGGCCGTTCGGCACCCAGCGTGGTGTCGTCGCCGTGGCCCGGGTAGACGACGGTGGTGTCCGGGTAACGGTCGAACAGTTTCGTGGTGACGTCGGTGAACAGGGTGTCGAAGTCGGCCGGGCTGCCGGTCTTGCCCAATCCGCCCGGGAACAGGGAGTCACCGGTGAACAAGTGGGTGCGGCCGGAGCCGTCGGTGAGAGCCAGGGCGATCGAGCCCGGGGTGTGGCCGCGGAGGTGGTGCACGGCGAAGCTGAGATCACCGAGGGCCACGTCGTCGCCGTCGTTCAGCAGCCGGGCCGGTCGTACCGGGAGGGCCCCGGCGTCCAGCGGGTGTGCGGCGGTGCGGACGTCGGTGGCGTCGGCGACGTCGGTCAGGCCCTGCCAGTGGTCGGGGTGGCGGTGTGTGGTGACGATCGTGCGCAGCTGTCCGGGGACCTCCTGGGCGATCAGGTCGAGGATCCGTTCCGGTTCGGCGGCGGCGTCGATCAGCAGGGCGGCGCCGGTGGCGGTGCACTGCACCAGGTAGCAGTTGTTGTCCATCGGTCCGACGGACATCTTCAGGATCCGGGCGCCGGGCACGTCGCGCTGTTGTGGCGGCGCGCCGGGCGACACGTGGCCGGTGTAGGGCTCGATGGTCAGCACCTCGGAGATGCTGCCAGATCCGGCACCGTCTGCCGAGGCCCGGCGCGACTTCCACGCAGACCCACTGCGTGCCCTCGTGTCACGTCCACGGCCGAGTACGGCTGTCCGGCGCCATGGCAGGTCCGGCCGGACACATTCGTGCCATGCCGACCACACTCGCCCCAGCCGAGGACCGAACACGGTTCGGCCCCGGGGTAGCCGCCCGCCGGACAGCGGAACGCGGCCTGTCCGACGACCGGCGAGGCCCCGGCCGGATACATTCGTGTGATGCGGACGATGTTTCCCCCGGCTCGATCCCGTGCTGCCCTGGTCATCGTGTTGCTGACCGGAATCGCCCTGGTCGGGGCGGGGAACGCGGCGGCCGAACCACCCGGACGGATGGGCCCGCAGGTGGTCGATTCCGCCGGGGTGCTGGCGCCGGGCGAGTCCGAACAGGTACAGGCGGCGGCGGACCGGCTCTACGACGAGCAGCGGATCCGGCTGTGGGTGAACTACGTGTCCGATTTCAACGGTCTGTCCGGGGCGGAGTGGGCGGCACAGACCGCCCGGCTGTCCGGGTTCGGCGACCGGGATCTGCTGCTCGCGGTGGCCACCGAGACCGGCGACTACCGATTCGACGGCATGATCCCGCCCGGCGTCAGCGACGGGGAGCTCGACGACCTGCTGGTCGACGAGGTCGAACCGCTGTTGCGGGGCGGGGATTGGGCAGCGGCCGGCATCGCGACCGCCGACGGACTGAACTCGGCCATGAGCGGCGGCGGTGTTTCGTGGGGTGTGCTGCTGCTGATCGTGCTCGCGGTGGTGCTGGCGGCCGCGGCCCTGGTGTGGTTCTCGCGGCGGCGCCGCCGCAGCCGGGAAGCCGCCCAGCTGGCCGCCGCCCGGGAGCTCGATCCGACCGATTCGGCGGAGCTCGCCCGCCTGCCGCTGCCGGTGCTGCAGGATCGTTCTCGGGAGTTGCTGGTGGAGATCGACGATGCGATACGCACCAGTGCCGAGGAACTCGCGCTGGCCGCCGGCGAATTCGGGGACACCGCGGTCACCCCGTTCCGCACCGCGCTCGAGCATGCCCGGACCGCCGCCGGCCGGGCCTTCGAAATCCGCCAGCAGCTCGACGACGACATCCCCGAGACCCCCGACCGGCAGCGGGCGATGCTGATCGATCTGATCACCACCCTCGGCGCCGCGGACCGGGAGCTGGACGACCAGGTGGCGGCCTTCGACGAGATGCGTGATCTGCTCATCGACGCACCGGCCCGCCTGGACGGATTGACCCGGGAGCTGATCGCGCTCACCGCCCGCATCCCGGCGGCCGGCACCGAGCTCGAACGGCTGTCCGCGACGCATCCGGCCGAAGCCCTCGAATCGTTGGCGGACAATGTGGAGCTGGCGCAGGAACGCATCACCTTCGCCGAGGAGAACATCGACACCGGCCGGGCAGCGGTGGACCGGCCGGTGGGCCGGCAGGGCGGTGCGGTGGCCGCCATCCGCGCCGCCGAATCGGCCATCGGCCAGGCCCGGACGCTGCTGGATGCGGTGGACACTGCGGCGGACGATATCCGCCAGGCCACCGACGCCTTGCCCGACGCACTCGAGGAGCTGCGCACCGATATCGACACCGCGACCGGACTGGCCGACTTCGGCGGTGCCGGGCTCGCGGCGGCGGTGGGCGCAGCTCGCTCGGCAATGACCGAGGCGGGGGAACGGCAGGCGGCCGGCGATCCGCTCGGCGCCTTCCATGCGGCAGTCGCCGCGGATGCCGAACTGGACCGGGCGATCGCCGCGGCCACCGACCGCAAACTGGCCGTCGAGGAGGTGCGGCGCCGACTGCAGCGGGCCCTCACTGACGCCGGCTCCCGGGTGCAGTCGGCGGCGACGTTCATCGAAACCCGGCGCGGCGGCATCGACGCCCGGTCCCGCACCCGGTTGTCCGAGGCCCGCCGCCACCTGGACGAGGCCCGCCGGCACGCCGAAACCGACCCGCAACAGGCGCTGCGTTCGGCAGCGATGGCCGCCGACCTGGCCGGGCAGGCTCTACAGCAAGCCCAGGCCGATGTGCGTGCCTACACCGCGGCCCGGCCCCGGTCCCGCAGCGGGACCGCACAGGCCGGCGCGATCATGGGCGGCATCCTGGTGGACAGCCTGCTCCGCGGCGCGATGACCGGTGGCCGTGGTTCGTTCGGCAGGCCCGGTGGCTACCGGGCTCCGTCGTTCGGCGGGTCGTCCGGATCCCGCCGAGTCGGTCGCGGCGGACGGTTCTGAGCCGGACGGGAACTGCGGCGACCGGCTATGGGCGATGATCGGCCACACGACAGCGCCCGGCACCGGACGATCCCGCGTCCGACGAGTCGGCGCGGGCATCCCGACCTCCGGACCCGCCGCATCCCCGGACCGGCCGATGCGTCAGGCAGTGTCGTCGCGCACCGTCGGCGGCCGGACACCGGTGTCGAGGTATTCCGCGACGATCGGGCCGATGACGGCGAGCGCTTCCGGGGCGGTCAGCCGGTTGTGACCGAACGGCACCGTGCGTTCGTGGACGGTGCCCCCGATATAGGGGCGCCAGGTCTCGATGTTCGGTACCGGATCGGGATGCTCGGCGGTGGCGCTGACGAACAGCAGGTCCCCGTCGAACGAGGTCGGCCGATAGGCGGCAGTGCGGCGGAGAGTGTCCCGGAAATCCGCGTAGAGGCGTTCCAGGTCGTCGGCGCCGAAGGCGGTCAGCGCGCCACCGGTCTCCCGGAGTGCGGCGGCCGCGCGTTCCGGCGTGAGCGGGACGTCGCCGGGAACGGTGACGCCGCCGAACTCGGCCAGCAGCAGTTCCGGCGTCGGTATCGCCTCCTCGGTGACGGTCACGTCGGCCCGGCTGTCCAGCATGATCAGCGCCGGCACCGCGGCACCGCGGCGGCGCAGCTCGACCGCCATGGCGTGGGCGATGGGGCCGCCGGCCGAATATCCGAGCAGCCGGTACGGGCCGGTGGGCTGCCTCTCGACGACGCGGTCGACGTATTGCGCAGCCAGCTCGGCCAAGCCGACATCGGCGGCCGGTGCCCCCGCTGCGGCAGCGGACAACCCGGGCGATTGCAGCCCGTACACCGGATGATCGCCGAGGTAGCGGGTCAGGCCCGCATAACACCAGGCGACGCCGATGGCCGGATGCACGCAGATCAGCGCGGGACCGTCGCCACCGGTGCGCAACGGCAGCACCTGCTGCAGCGCCGCAGCACCCGGCGGCACCCCGGATTCGAGCCGCTCGGCGAGAGCGGCCGGCGTCGGTTCGAGGAACATCCACTGCAGCGGCAAGTCGCGGCCCGTGCCCGCCCCGATGTCCGCG
The DNA here is from genome assembly GCF_056627695.1 of Nocardia sp. KT25-26. Lineage (NCBI taxonomy): Bacteria > Bacillati > Actinomycetota > Actinomycetes > Mycobacteriales > Nocardiaceae > Nocardia > Nocardia sp. KT25-26. The sequence goes on from NZ_CM152813.1 coordinate 4,365,645, forward strand.
ACGACCCGCAGCGCCAGCATCGAATTGCCGCCCAGATCGAAGAAGTTGTCGTCCCGCCCGACCCGTTCGACCTCGAGTGCCGCGGCGAACGCCTGCGCGACGGCCTGTTCGGTTTCGGTGCGTGGTTTCCGATACGCCCGCCGAGCCCGGACCGGGCCCGCACCCTCCGGTGCCGCCGCGTGGACATCGGGTTCCCCCGTCCGCCCGTCTGCCGCCCCCGTCCGGATGTTCCGCACGATCGTGGCGCGCGCATCCGCGCCGGCCGCCTCGGGCACACCTGGTCCGGCCACGGCCGACTGCGACGCCGCCCGCCCGGCACGGCTCGACACATCAGCCCCGACCGGCCCAGACGCGGCCGCCCCGGCCAGGCCCGGCGCAACCGGTCCAGCGGCCTCCGACACACCCGACCTGTCGCGACCCGCCGCACCCGGTCCGGCTTCCTCGAACACATCCGACCCGGCCGACTCCGGCGCAACCGGTCCCGCACGACCGGGCGAACGCCGTCCGGACGACTCCTGCACACCCACCCCCTCGAAGCCCGCCGCACCCGCTCGGACCGACTCCGGCGGCACCCGCCCGGTACCGCTGGCCACATCAGCCCCGGCGGCCCCCGCCCCAGCCCGTCCCGCACGGCCCGGCGAACGCCGCCCGGACGACTCCTGCACACTCGCCCCGTCGAAGCCCGTCGCATCTGATCCGGCCGCCTCCGGCACAACCGCCTCGAACAGCTCCGGTATGGCCCGCCCGGCACTGTCGGGTGCACCCGGTTCGGGATGTTCCGGCGCAACCGAGTCGGGCAGCAGGTCGATGGCGCCGACGGGGGTCGCGGGATCGGTGGTGACTGCGGTCAGGACCTGGTCGAACAGCCGTACCAGCAGGTCGGCGGTGTCGGCGTCGAAGAGGTCGGTGGCATAGACGAGGGTTCCGGTCAGGCCTGCCGGGGTTCCGTCGGGAGCCGAATTCTCCACCAGCATCCATTCCAGGTCGAATTTGGCACCCGGTGCGGGGGCCGGCCACGGCCGCACCCGCAGACCGGGCAGGTCCACCTGCTGTTGCGGGATGTTCTGGAAGGCGAGCAGCACCTGGAAGAGCGGATGGCAGCCGGGGACCCGGTCCGGTGCCAGCGCTTCGACGAGCCGCTCGAACGGCAGGTCCAGGTGCCCGTAGGCGGCCAGGTCGGCGCTGCGGGTGGTGTCGACGGTGGTGGTGAAATCCGCGGCCGGGTCGACGGTCGTGCGCAGGACCACCGTGTTCACGAACATGCCGACGAGGTCGTCCAGTGCTCCCTCACCGCGTCCGGCAACCACCGTGCCGATCGCGATATCGGTGCGGCCGGATACCCGGGCGAGCAGCACGGCCAGGGCGGCGTGCACCACCATGAAGACGGTGGCACCCTGTTCGGCGGCCAGCCGCTGCAGCCGATCGTGCACCGCGGCGGCGACGGTGAACTCGCATTGTCCGGCCGCGCCGGTGACCCGGGCACCGCGCGGCCGGTCCACCGGAACATCGTGCACCGGAGCGGCTCCGGCCAGCGTCGCACGCCAGAAGCCGAGCTGCCGGTGTGCGAGTGCGGCCGGATCGTCGTCGGCACCCAGCAGATCGCGCTGCCACAGCGCATAGTCGGCATACTGGAGCGGCAACGGCTCCCAGGCCGGCTCGGCGCCGGCGCACCGGGCGGTGTAGGCGGCCAGGACGTCGCGGGCCAGCGGCGCCATCGACCACCCGTCGGCGGCGATGTGATGCACCAGCAGCACCAGCACCGCCCGGCCGGGGGTATACCGGAACACCGTGACCCGCAAGGGCAGTTCGGTCGTGACATCGAAACCCCGAGCCAGTTCCGCGGTGACCTCGGCGCGCACCCGATCCGCCTCGGTGTCGTGCACCCGCAACGGCGCCGTCCCCTGCCCAGCCGCCCGGATCTGCTGTTCCGGCAAGCCGTCCGGGCCGGTCGGGTACACGGTTCGCAATACTTCGTGGCGGGCGAGCACATCGTCGAGCGCCGCGTCGACCGCTTCGGTATCCAGGTCGCCGTCGATATCGAAAACGCCCGGGATGTTGTAGGCGGGCGAACCCGGGTCCAGGCGGTTCAGGAACCACATCCGCTGCTGCGCGGCCGACAACGGAATCCGGTCGGGCCGTTCCCGGCGCTGCGGAAGTGGACGGGAGCGGAATTCCCGGCCGCCCAGTAGTTCTGCCAGTTCGGCGACCGTCGGGGCATCGAACAGGGCGCGCACCGGCACGGCCAGCCCGAGGGCGGCACCGACGCGGGCGACGACCCGGGTGGCGATCAGCGAGTTCCCGCCGAGCGCGAAGAAATCGTCGTCGAGCCACACCCGATCGAGCTCGAGCACCTCGGCGAACACCCCCGCCACCACCCGTTCCCGGTCGGTGTCCGGCGCCCGCCGGACAGCCGCGGCAGCGACCGGGATCGGCAGGGCCGCCCGGTCCAGCTTGCCGTTCGCGGTACGCGGCAGTTCGGTGCGGATGCCGATCGCCGCCGGCACCATATAAGCGGGCAGCCGTTGCGCGAGGACCTTCTTGGCGGCCACCGGATCGAACTGCGTCCCCTCGGCCGGGACGATATGGGCGTACAGGGCGGGTCCGTGGGTGCCGTCGTCGGCGATCACGGCCACCGCGTGTGCGACGGCCGGATCGGCGAGCAGTGCGGCCTCGACCTCACCGAGTTCGATCCGCAGACCCCGCAACTTCACCTGATCGTCGGTGCGGCCGAGGAATTCGAAGAGCCCACCGCGGCGGCGGACCAGGTCACCGGTCCGGTACATCCGCAGACCGGGTCGGCCCGCCTCGTCGTCCGGCGTACCGAACGGGCAGGCCACGAACCGCTCGGCCGTGCGGCCCGGCCCTCCGAAATAGCCGCGGGCCAGCAGATCTCCGGCCAGATACAGTTCACCGACGGTACCGTCGGGCACCGGATGCAGCCGCCCGTCCAGCACGAAGGCGCGGACACCGGGCGCCGGGAAACCGATGGTGATCGGATCACCGGGCCGCAGTGGATCGGTTCCGGTCGCCCAGACGGTGGCCTCGGTCGGCCCGTAGTCGTTGTAGTGCCGCCGATCCGGCGCCGCCCACGCCTGCACCAGCTCCGGCGGGCACGCCTCTCCCCCGGTGATGATCACCCGGAGGTCGTCGAGTCCGGTGGGGTCGACAGTGTTCAGCGCCGCCGGTGTCATGGCCAGATGCGTCACCCGCTCCCGCCGCAGCAGCCCGGTCAGTTCGGCGCCGCCGAACACTCCGGGTGGCGCGATCACCAAGCAGGCACCGGCACCGACGGCCAGCAGCAGCTCCAGCACGGCGGCATCGAAGCTCGGCGACGCCACGTGCAGCACCCGGGACCCGGCATGCAGATCGTCGCGCACCTGCTGGGCCCGGGCCAGATTGGCCAGCCCCGCGTGGGTGACGACGACGCCTTTCGGCGCACCGGTGGAACCGGACGTGAACAGCACATACGCCGGATGGTGCGGACGTACCCGGTGCCACGGGATCTCCGATGCCGCAGGCGCGGTTGCGCCGGCGGGCCGTTCCGGCGCCCGGCCCGCGGTACCGGCCGGTTGCGCCGCGAACCCCAGATCCTCGGTGAGCACGGTCCAGTCGATCGTGTCCGGCAGCCGATCCCGGTCGGCCGGCCGGGTCAGGCCGAGCCGGACGCCGGAGACCTCCGCGATGCGCGCGATACGTTCCGCCGGGTAGCCGGGATCGATCGGGACGAAGGCGGCTCCGGACTTCGCGATCGCCCAGATCGCGGCGATCGATTCGATCGACCGGGACATGCCGATCGCGACCAATGTCTCCGGCCCGGCACCCGCCGCGACGAGTGCACCGGCGAGCCGGTCGGACCGGGTGTCGAGGTCCCGATAGCTGATCTCCCGGCCGGCGCAACGCACGGCCGGGGCGTCCGGGGCGGCGGCCGCGGCTGCGGTGAGCAGACCGGCCAGCGGCACCGGAGCGGCAGCCGGCAATGCGGGAGTGCGCAGCGCCGCCCGCTCCCGGCCGGCGAGAACGTCGAAATCGCCGACGGCCCGGTCGGGCTCACGCGTCGCAGTCGCCAGTACCCGGGCGAACCGGTCGGCCAGGGCGGTGATGCGGGACTCGTCGAACAGCTCGGTGGCGTAGCACAGCCGCAGTCGCAGGCCCTCCGGTTCGAGGGTGCAGGTGATGCTGAGATCGAACCGGCTGACGGTGCGCTCGGGATCGATCGGGGCCACGGTCAGGCCGGGCAGGTCCAGGGTCACCCGGTCCAGATTCTGGAAGACCAGCATCACCTGGACGATCGGATGCCGGTCGGCCGACCGGGCCGGCGCCAGGAGATCGATCAGCCGCTCGAACGGCAGGTCGGCGTGTTCGAAGGCGCTCAGGTCGTCGTGCCGGACCCGCTGCAGCAGCTCGGCGAACGATTCTTCGGGCCGGACAGCGGTGCGTAGTACCAGCGTGTTGACGAACATGCCGACCAGATCGTCGAGAACGCCAGCGCCCCGTCCGGCCACCGGGGTACCGAGCACGAGGTCGTCGGTGGCGGCGAGCCGGGCGAGCAGGACCACCCAGGCCGCATGCACCACCATGAACGGGGTCGCGGAGCCGGTGCGGGCCAGCCGGTGCACGGCGGCCCCGAGCGCGGGGTCGAGCAACCGGGTGACCTCGGCCGACCGGTGGCCGGCCCGAGCCGGGCGGGGCCGGTCCGCGGGCAGCTCGAGATGGTCCGGCAGGCCGGCGAGGCGTTCGGTCCAGTACCGGATCTGGCTCGACAGCAGCGAATCCGGGTCGTCCTCGGTACCCAGCCGCTCCCGCTGCCACAGTGTGTAATCCGCGTACTGCACCTGCAACGGCGCCCACGCCGGCGCCCGACCGGCGCATCTGGCGGTGTAGGCGGTGAGAACGTCGCGGGTGAGCGGCCCCATCGAGAAGCCGTCCACGGCGATGTGGTGGGCGACCACCACCAGGACGTGGTCGTCGGGGGCGAGTTGCAGCAGCGTCACCCGCAACGGCACTGCCGCGGTCACGTCGAAACCGGCAGTCAGCTGTTCGGCCACGAGTCGCGGCAGCCGGTCCTCGGTCACCGGAATCGGCTGCAGGGTGAGCGGAACATCGTCGGCGGCCAGGATCTGCTGGACGCCGACGCCGTCCACGTCCGGGTAGACGGTCCGCAGCGCCTCGTGCCGGCCCAGGACGTCACGCAGGGCGGCGTTCAGTGCCGTCTGGTCGAGGTGGCCGTGCAGCCGCAGCGCCGCGGGAACCGTGTACGCCGCAGCGGCCGGGTCGTAGCGGTTGACGAACCACATCCGCTGCTGGGCGAGCGAGAGCGGGATCGGCTCGGGCCGGGGCATCGGCTCGGGTCCGCGGGAGGCGCCGGCGGCGAGTTCGTCGATCCGGACGGCCAGTTCGGCCACCGTCGGTGCCTCGAACAACAGCCGGACGGGCACCTGCCGGCCGGTGCCGGCGGCCAGCCGCGCGGTCACCCGGGTCGCGGTGAGCGAATCACCGCCGAGCGCGAAGAAGTCGTCCCGAGCACCGACCTGCTCCCGGCTGAGAACAGTCGAAAATGCCTCGGCCACCGCCACTTCCGACCCGACCGGGGTGCGGTAGGCGGCGACTTCCGGTTGCGGTGCGGGCAGCGCCCGCAGGTCGATCTTCCCGCTGCGGGTGCGCGGCAGTGCGGACAGCACCGTGATCGACACCGGCACCAGGTATCTCGGCAACCGGGCGGCCAGGTCGGACCGCACCTGCGCGGCGGTCGGCTCCGCACCCACTGCGGCGGCCACATAGCAGGCCAGGGCGGTATTCCCGGAAGCCCCCGGGAACGGCACGGTGACGGCCGCCGCGATATCGGGCAGCGTCACGGCGACGGCGTCGATCTCGGCGGGCTCGATCCGGACGCCGTGCACCTTCACCTGGCGGTCGGCCCGGCCGTGGTAGCGCAACGCCGGGCCGGGCTCGAGCCGGACCCGGTCGCCGGTGCGGTACATGCGCGCCCCGGTCACCACGAACGGGTCGGCGACGAATGCGGCCGCGGTTCCGGCCGGGCGCCCGAGGTATCCGCGGGCCAGGGCCGGGCCACGCACGTACAGCTCACCGATTCCGCCCGGCACCACCGGCCGCAGCCAGCGGTCCAGAACCACCAGCGTGACACCCGGTGTCGGAGCGCCCAGTACCGAGACGGTCTCCGGGGTCATCGGTTCGGAGAAGGTGACGGCCATGGTGGTCTCGGCCGGGCCGTAGGAGTTGAGCATGCGGCGCCCGCTACCCAGTTGCCGGACCAGAGCCGGTGGGCACACCTCACCACCGGTGATCACCGTCCGCAGCTGCGCCGGAAGCCGTTCTGCCACCGTGTCGAGCACGGCGGGCGGCAGGATGAGGTGCGTGGCGGAACTGGCGGCCAGCGTGTCCGCCAGTTCCGTCCCGGTGCCCGCGTCCGGTGCGGCCACCACCAGCGTGGCACCCGCGGCCAGGGTGCCGAGGCAGACCAGGATCGATGCGTCGAAGGCGGGCTCGAGGCAGTGCACGACACGGTCACCGACCGCCGTGCGCCCCTGTGCGGCAAGCGCTGCGGTCACGTCCGCCAGGCCACGATGGGTGACGACGACACCCTTCGGGACACCGGTGGATCCCGAGGTGAACACCAGGTAGGCGGGCTGGTCCGGATCCGTCGCCGCCCGACGGTCGGCGTCGGTCACCGGCTCCGCCGACCGGCCGGCGGCCCGGGCCGCGGTGTCCGGATCGTCGAGGACGATCCAGGTGAGGTCGCCGGCCGCACCGGCCGACCGCGCATGAGTGGCTGCATCGGTGATGCCCAGTACCGCACGCGATTCCCGGGCCAGCGCGCCGATCCGGACCGGCGGCGCGGCGGAATCGGCGGCGACGAAGGCCGCGCCGGTCCGGGCGATCGCCCAGAGCGCGAGGATCCAGGCCACCGAACGGGGTACGGCCAGCAGCACCGCCGTTTCCGGGCCGGCTCCGGCATCGATCAGCAACCGCGCCCAGCGGTTCGCCTCCCGGTCCAGCTCCGCATAGGTGTACCGGCCGTCGGGTCCGGTGACGGCGATCGCCTCGGCCGGGCCGCGCAACAGCTCCGGCAGCATCCGGACCGGACCCGCGGGCGGCCCGGCCCAGCCGGATTCCTGCTCGGCGCCGCGCAGGGTGCGCACCGGCCGATCCGGGGCGCCGGCGAGCCCTTCCAGGATTTCGCCCAGCCGGGTGGTCAGTGCGGCAGCCCGATCGGCATCGAAGTACCGGGGTGACCGGGTGAGCACCAGGCGCAGCGTGTCCGCGGCATAGGTGGCCAGCGCGAGCGGATAGTGTGTCCCGTCCACGGCACGGAACCCGGTGACCCGCAGCTCGGCCGCGGCGCCGGCGGTGCGCAGCGCGGACTCGTCCAATGGATAGGACTCGAAGACCGTGGCGGTATCGAACAGCGCGCCGAATCCGGTGATCGCGTGGATCTCGTCCAGCCCGAGCAATTGATGTTCGGCCAGGGTGCTCTGTTCCCGCTGCACCCGGGCCAGCAGCTCGCCGACCCGCTCCCCCGGATCGAGGGTGATCCGGACCGGCACCGTGTTCACCAGCATGCCGACCATGCGCGCCACCTCCGGCACCGCGGGCGCGCGGCCGGAAACCGTGGCACCGAACACGATGTCGTCGGTGCCGGTGAGTTCCGAGAGCACCAGGGCCCATGCGACCTGCACGATAGTGTTGAGCGTGACCTCCGCACGCGCCGCGGTGGCCTGCAGGGTGGCCACCAGCTCCCGTGCAGGCTCCAGGGTGTGGTCGACCGGGTCGGCGGGTGTCTCGGTATCGCCCCGGCCGGCGGTGCCGGCGACCAGGGTCGGCCCGTCGAGACCGGCCAGGGCGGTGCGCCAGGCGGCCCGGGCGGCCGCGGTGTCGTAGTCCGCCAGCCAGGTCAGGTAGTCCCGGAACGGTGCCGGGGCGGGCAGGGCGGCATCGTCGCCACCGGCCGCGTACAGCGCGATCAGTTCGCCGAACAGCAGCGGCATCGACCAGCCGTCCAGCACCAGGTGGTGGTTGGTCAGCACCAGCCGGTGCCGGTTCGGGCCGGATTCGATCACACACAACCGCAGCAGCGGCGGGTGCCGCAGATCGAACGGGGTGTGCAGTTCGCGGGTGGCCTCCGCATCGGGGTCGGCTGCGTCGTCCGCAGGCACGATCCGCCACGGCACCCGTACCGTCTCGGCCACCACCTGTACCGCCCCGGCACCGGTTTCGACGAATCCGGTGCGCAGCACCGGATGCCGGCGCACCAGGGTCGCCGCGGCGGCGGCCATCCGGTCCCGGTCCAGTTCCCCTTCGATGTCGATCACGGCCTGCACCGAGTATCCGTCGGGTCCGCCGGCGGCCAGCTGGGCACGGAAGAACAGGCCGCGCTGCAGGGGTGTCGGCGGCCAGACATCGGTGAGCCGGCCGAACTCCTGCTCCCAGCTCTTCAGCTGTTCCCGGTCGACATCGACGAGCGGCACATCGGACGGGGTCAGGCCCCCCACGGCCGGGTCGCGGAGCAGGTCGGCCAGCTCGGCGAGGGCCGAACCCCATTCGGCGATCAGCAGTTCCGCGTCGTCGCCGGGGACGGTGGGAGCGCAACGCCAATGCGCCCGCAGCCGCGGGCCGTCGGTGCCGTCGACGGTTGCGGCGTCGACCGAGACCGGCGCGGTCAGCGGCATCCGGGGGTCGGGGTCACCACCGAGCCGGGCCGCGGGATCCATCGGCAGCCAGTCTCCGGCGGCTGCCCCGCCGGGCAGCCGGCCGAGGTAGTTGAGTTCCAGCTGCACCCCGGCGGTGGGCCCGAGACCGGAATCCGGGTCCAGCCAGCGCAGCAGACCGTAGCCGAACCCGTCGGCGGGGGCGGCGAGAGCGCGCTCCTTGATCGTGACGAGCGCCGAATCGATCGGCTCCGCGCCGACATCGGGCAGCCGGACGGGAACCGGCGCGGTGAACCAGCCGACCGTCCGGGACAGGTCCGCACCCGGTACCGCGGATTCGGCCCGGCCGTGCCGCTCCACCTGCGCGACGAGCTCGGCACCGGCAGCACCGCGGGTGCGCCGCAGCCGCGCGACGGCGACCGCCAGCGCGGTCAGCAGCGCTTCCTCGATACCGCATCGGAAGGCCTCCGGCAGCCGGTCCTGCAGGATCCGGGTCTGCTCGACCGAAAGTTCGACCTCCGATTCCCGCGCGACGGCGGCCGTATCGAGTTCCGGATCGAGTTCCCGGGACCCGAGCGGCGGCGCGGGGGCGAGCACCTCCTGCCAGAACGGCACCTGCGCACGCCAACCGGATTCCGCCGCCGCCCGGTGCAACGCCTCGGACCAGGTACGCACCGAGGTACCGACCGGGGCGAGCTGCACCGCCTGCCCGGCGGCCAGTTGGGCCCACGCGGTCGCCAGATCCGGCAGCAGAATGCGCCAGGAGACCGCATCGACCACCAGATGGTGCAGCGCCAGCACCAGACCGCCCGGCGCGTTCGCCCCCGCGTCCAGCCAGGTGGCGGCGCACATCACCCCGGCCTCCGGGTCCAGACGCTGCACCGCCGCCGCGATGTGCCGGTGGTGCTCGGCCGGATCGGCGGCCGAATGCGCGTCCGGTACCCGGATCCGTTCGACGGTGCCGGGAACGCTGCCGGGCGGAACGGTTTCGAGGAACGGTTCCCCCTCGGTGCGGTGCACCCGGGCGCGGAGCATGTCGTGCCGGTCGAGCACGGCACGCAGGGCCGCGGTCAGCGTGTCGTGTTCCGTCCCGGCCGGGACACGGAGGACCAGGCTCTGGGCGAAATGCTGCCACTGCGGGCGGTGCAGCAGCCAGGCCTGGATCGGAGTCGGGCGGAATCGGCCGACCCCGCCGCCGGGCAGCTCGGGCAGCGTCGGCCGGTCCTCGGTCCGGACCACGGCGGCCAGCCGGGCCGGGGTGCGGCAGTCGAAGACATCGCGGGCGGTGAACACCAGCCCGGCCGTGCGGGCCTGCGCAACCAGGGTGATGGCACTGATCGAATCACCACCGGCGGCGAAGAACGAGGTGTCCACCCCGGCCTCGGTCCCCAGCACCTCGCCGAACAGTTCGCACAGCCGCCGTTCGGTCGCCGTCCCGGCCGCAGCGGGCCGGGTGGAGGCGAACACCGGCTCCGGCAGAGCCGCCCGGTCCACCTTGCCGTTCAGCGTCATCGGCAGGGCCCCGAGCAGCGTGACCGTGGCCGGGACCATGACCGCAGGCAGCCGCTGGGCGGCGAAGTCGAGCAGATCCGTTTCATCGAGCGAACCGTCGTGCACCGGAACCACATACGCGGCGAGCGCGGGCCCGGTGCCGGTCTCGCGGACCACGGTCACCGCCATCTCGACAGCGGGGTGGTCTGCCAGCGCCGCATCGATCTCACCGAGTTCGATCCGCACACCACGCAGTTTCACCTGGAAATCCGCGCGGCCCTGATACTCCAGCACCCCCGGTGCGGTCCGGTGCACCAGATCACCGGTGCGGTACATCCGGGTACCGGGCGGACCGAACGGGGCCGCGACGAACGCCTCCGCGGTCCGGACCGGGTGGCCGAGGTAGCCGCGCGCCACCCCGGCACCGAGTACATACAGTTCGCCGGTTTCACCGAGCGGCACCGGCCGCAGCCGCCGGTCCAGCACGACCAGCCCGGCCCCTGGGATCGGAGCTCCGATTCCCGCCTCGGTGTACGGCGCCAGGGGCGGTGTGAATGTGGCAGCGACCGTGGTTTCGGAAGGGCCGTAGGAATTGCGCAGGACCCGGCCCGTCCCGCAGCGCGCCACCAGTTCCGGCGCGCACGCCTCCCCGCCGGTGGACAGCGCCACCACGCCGTCCAGTGCACCGTCCGGTAGCGTCGCCAGCACCGCCGGTGTCGAGCACAGCTGGGTCACCCGATGGCCGGCGATCACGGCCGCGAGGCTGCTGCCGATCATCGGATCGTCGGTCGCGATCACCAGGGTGGCGCCGGAGCCGAAGGCCATCAGCCATTCCAGGACGGCGGCGTCGAAACTCGGATTCAGGCATTGCGCGACCCGTGATTCCGGGGTCACGGCATAGTTCTCCCGCACCGCGGCGGCGAGCCCGGCCAGCCCTGCATGCGTCACCGCCACCCCTTTCGGCACGCCGGTGGACCCGGAAGTGAACACGATGTAGGCGGGGTTGTCGATCCGGATCGGTCCCCGTAGTTCGGCCGCCGATACCGGCCCGGATTCCGGTCCGACGGCGGGCACCTCGGCATCGACGGTCATCCAGGTCACTGTGTCGGCTGCACCGGGCACAGTCTCCGGCAAGCACAGCCCCAGGACCCGGCCCGGTTGCGTGGCACAACGCCCCGTCCGGCCCCGCATCCCGGACCGCTCCCCCGTCCCGGCACGGCACCGGTCCGGCGCCGCTGCCGTCGCATCCGGTTCGGCGACCGGCGCCGGGCTCCCGGCGGCAGGTCTCCGTGCTGCCACGTTCGGCCGGCCGGCTTCCCCGGCACCACCTCCGCTCGGAGGTTCCGCGGCCGGTCGCCGCCCCGGTACCGCACCGCGCGCCCGGTTCGGGTCCGCCGCGGCAGCTGCGGCGCCGGGCTCCTCGGCCACCCGGCATCGGGATCCGCGCGGGGACGACAATCGGTGCAGCGGGCTCGCGGCGGCACACTCGGCGGCGATCCGGGCCAGCCGGTCCGGGGGTGTCCGATCCCCGAGCGGGACGAAGGTGGCGCCGGTCTTGGTCACGGCCCAGAGCGCGATCATCGCCTCGCGGGATCGGGGCAGGGCCAGCAGGACCGGGACCTCGGGCCCCGCGCCGGCCGCGATGAGCCGGCGGGCCAGCCGGTTCGAGGCGGCCTCCAGTTCGCCGTAGGTCATCCGGTCGCCGGCGCAGATCAGTGCGGTAGCACCGGGGCCGGCACGGCGCAGGCCGTCGGCGAGCAGATCCGGCAACAGCGCGGCGGGCGGAGCGGCCGGCCCCCACCAGCCGTCGATTCCGGGCCGGTCCTCGGGCAGCAGGACGTCCAGCGATTCGACCGGAGTGGCCGGATCGGCGGCCAGCAGGGCGTCCAGCAGTGTGCGGAAGCGGCGATGATGCCGGGCCAGGGCGGGTTCGTCGTACAGCGCCGGATTGGCGGCGAAGTCGACGTGGATCGGGGCGTCGGCACCGTGCTGGTAGAAGTTGACGAACAGATCCTCGATCGGCCCGGAGGTGAGCACATGCAGGCTCGCGTCCAGCCCGGTGAAGTCGATCGCGGTGGAGAAGGTCATCACATTGACCACCGGCCCGACGAAACCGCGGCCGAAATCGCCGGTCGCCGCCTCCCGCATCTCCTCGTGCCGGAACCGCTGATGCCGCAGGGCGCCGGAGGCCGCGACCCGGACCGCATCGACCACCTCACCCACGGTGGCCCCGCCGCGCACCGGGACCCGCAGCGGCACCACATTGGCGAGCATCCCGCCGGAGCGGCGCAGCAGCGCCGTCGTCCGGCCGGACACCGGCAGGCTGACGACCACATCCTCGGTGGCCGTCAGCCGCGCGTAGTAGAGCGCGACCGCGGCGAGCACGATCCCGGCACGGCTGCTGCCGAACCGTTCCGCGGCGGCATCCAACGCCGCCACACCGGCCTCGTCGAGCCGGCCGCGCTGTTGCCGGGCGAGCGCCTGCGCCGGGGCCGTCCCGGCGACCAGGCTGCAGCGTTCGGGCAGGCCAACGAGCCGGTCACGCCAGTAGTCCCGGTCGGCGCGATAGCGGCCGGATTCCCGGTAGGCGAGTTCGGCGGCATGCACCTCGGGCAACGGCGCTGCCTTCCCCGGCGGGGCCGTCCGGCCGGCCAGTTCGGCGTTGTACAGCTCGGCCACCCGGTACAGCGACGTCGCCGAGGCGAATCCGTCGATCAGGATGTGGTGTGCCCGGGTGTACCAGAGGTAGTGGTCGGTGCCGACGTGCAGCACGGTGGAGATCCCGAGCCCGGTGCCGAGCAGGTCGATCGGCGCGGCCACGTCCCGGCGCATCCAGGCATGGGCCGCCTCGATCGGATCCCCCGCACCGCGCAGATCCAGGTAGCCGACCCGGGGGTCGATCCGCTGATCGACTTCCTGCCGGGGTTGTCCATCGACCTCGACCAGCCGCAGCACACCCGACCCGAATTCGTGTGCGGCCCGTGCACCGGCACGCCGCAGGGCCGCCAGGTCCAGTTTCCCGCGCAGTTCGATGTACTGGGCCTCCAACAGCGGCACCGACGGGTCCAGGCGTTGGGCGTACCACATGCCCAGCTGGGCCGGCGCCAGCGGAAATCTGGTGACCTCGGGCACCGGGGCCGTCCGCCGGTGCGCAGCCCGTTTCGATGCCCCGCTGTGCGTATCGGCTTCCGATGCCGGCCGCGCACCGGCATGTTCACGTGGTGCCGACGATCCGCTGTCACGTTCACTCATGCACGCTCACCTCACCGCGGGTAGCTCGGGCGGCGGACGGAGGTGTCCGGCCCGGGACGACCCGCACGGCTCGGATCGAACCCGCGCGAGCGTCTTGCAGGGAGGTACGGGAGTCGTGCGGTCCCCGTTCTATCGATTGTCCCGCTTTTCGGGGTCGAGGAACCGGGATGAGGGACAAAACAGGACCCGCCCCGGTTTTCCGGGGCGGGTCCTGCGGGTGCCGGTCTCGATCAGGCGCCGAGCAACCTGGTGGCCAGGTACTCCTCGACCTTGTCGATGGCAATCCGTTCCTGCGCCATGGTGTCGCGCTCACGCACCGTGACGGCCTGGTCGTCGAGCGTGTCGAAGTCGACGGTGATGCAGAACGGCGTGCCGATCTCGTCCTGGCGGCGGTACCGGCGGCCGATCGCACCGGCATCGTCGAACTCGACGTTCCAATTGCGGCGCAGCTGTGCGGCGAGGTCCTTCGCCTTCGGCGTGAGGTCGGCATTGCGCGACAGCGGCAGTACCGCGGCCTTGACCGGGGAAAGCCGCCGGTCCAGCCGCAGCACCGTACGGGTGTCCACGCCGCCCTTCGCGTTCGGTGCCTCGTCCTCGGCGTACGCATCGACCAGGAACGCCATCAGCGACCGGGTCAGACCGGCGGCCGGCTCGATGACGTAGGGAACGTACTTCTCCCCGGTGGCCTGATCGCGGTAGCTGAGGTCGGCACCGGAATGCTCGGCATGCGTGCTCAGGTCGTAGTCGGTGCGGTTGGCGATGCCCTCCAGCTCACCCCACTCGCCACCGGCGAACCGGAAGCGGTACTCGATATCGGTGGTGCCCGCCGAGTAGTGCGACAGCTTTTCCTTCGGGTGCTCGTAGAGCCGCAGGTTGTCCGGGTCGATACCGAGATCGGTGTACCAGGCCAGCCGGGTATCGATCCAGTACTTGTGCCATTCGGCGTCCTCGCCCGGCTTGACGAAGAATTCCATCTCCATCTGCTCGAACTCGCGGGTCCGGAAGATGAAGTTGCCCGGGGTGATCTCGTTGCGGAAGCTCTTGCCGATCTGGGCGATGCCGAACGGCGGCTTCTTGCGCGCGGTGGTCTCGACGTTCTTGTAGTTGACGAAGATGCCCTGTGCGGTCTCGGGGCGCAGGTAGTGCAGGCCCTCCTCGTCGTCGACCGGGCCGAGGAAGGTCTTGAGCAGGCCGGAGAAGTTACGCGGCTCGGTCCAGTTGCCGGGCTGGCCGGTGTCCGGATCCTTGATGTCGGCCAGGCCGTTGGCCGGCGGGTGGCCGTGCTTGTCCTCGTAGGCTTCGAGCAGATGGTCGGCCCGGTACCGCTTGTGCGTGTACAGCGATTCGACCAGCGGATCGGAGAAGGTCGCGACGTGGCCGGAGGCCTCCCAGACGGCGCGCGGCAGGATCACCGACGAGTCCAGGCCGACGACGTCGTCCCGGCTGGTGACCATGGACCGCCACCACTGGCGCTTGATGTTGTCCTTGAGTTCGACGCCGAGCGGACCGTAGTCCCACGCCGATTTGGTGCCTCCGTAGATCTCACCGCACGGGTACACCAGACCCCGGCGCTTGGCGAGGTTGGCAACGGTGTCCACCTTCGACTTGGGTGCCACGCGAGTTCTCTCCATCCACTTGCGAGTCGGATCGCGCCCGTCCCGGCACACCGACCGGCCGGGACGAGACAACTGAATGCCACCAGACTATCGGCACGCTCCGGAGCGGATGTGCACGGCACGGCCATTGCGCCCACCGGGCTCCGGGGCCGGTGACCGCGGCCCGACAGATCTCCGCGCCGTACGGTGGTGACAGGCCGGTCGCGCGCGCCTGTTTGACATGCGCACCCCTGCATATCAAAATGGTATCGGTTTCCAATAAGGAGTTGGTTCGATGACCACCGACGCGGCGCCCGCGCACGCCCACAATCCGTACCGGTCCCCCGCCGCGGCACCGGTACCCGCTCGCGCCGTACTCGAGGACGCCGGTGAGTTGCTGCGCGCCCTCGCCGCGCCGGTGCGCATTGCCATCGTGCTGCAGCTGCGCGAATCGCCGCGGTGCGTGCACGAGCTGGTCGACGCCCTCGGCGTCACCCAGCCACTGGTCAGCCAGCACCTGCGGATCCTGAAATCGGCCGGGGTCGTACACGGGGAACGGTCCGGCCGCGAAGTCCTGTACGAACTCGTCGACGACCATCTGGCGCATATCGTCGTGGACGCCGTCGCACACGCCGAAGAAGGGTGACATCCGTTGGCAGCGAAGACCTCGTCGGCCGAGACCGCCAAACCGGACCGCAAGCCGGTCGGAATCCGCAGCACCCGGCAGCGGACCGCGATCTCGGCCCTGCTCGACGACATCGAGGAGTTCCGCTCCGCGCAGGAACTGCACGACGAGCTGCGCCGCCGCGGTGAAGGCATCGGCCTGACGACCGTGTACCGCACGCTGCAGTCCCTCGCGGACGCCGGGATGGTGGACGTGCTCCGCACCGACACCGGCGAATCGATGTACCGGCAGTGTTCCACCGGCCACCACCATCATCTGGTGTGCCGGCACTGCGGCCGCACCGTCGAGGTCGAGGGCCCCACGGTGGAGGCGTGGGCCGAGACCATCGCGGGCGAACACGGCTTCTCCGAGGTGAGCCACACCCTGGAGATCTTCGGCAGCTGCCGCGACTGCACCCGCAACCGCGCCGCCGCCGAGCGGTCCCGTAGCTGAACCACGCCGACATTCCGCGGCAGCCCCAGCGGCACTCCGCGGCCGAGCCGGCGGCTCGGCCGCGCTTCATCACCGCACTGCTCGACGACGTGGCGGCGCCACCCGCCTCCCGGACGCAACACAAAGGCCGCGCCCACAGCGCGCCGGTCTGCCGGCCCACGCGACAGAACCGGCCCGCGGGACCGCACCGGCCGGACGGCCACCGACAGTAGTGGTCCGGGATCAGGAATCCTGATCCCGGACCACTCGAACCGAACGGTCAGGCGGCGACAGCCTTCGCCCGGTCCGGCACCGGAGCCGAACCGGCCTCCGCGCCCCGGCCGCGCAGGGCTCCCGCCCCGATGAGCAGCACGGCCGCACCGGCCCAGATCAGCAGCACAGTCAATGGCCCTGCGGCACCGGCACCGTCGAAGAAGGCGACCGAGCGGAGCAGCGATCCGGCCGCACCGGGCGGCAGGAGCTGGCCGAGGGCACCCCAGGGCTGCGGCAGCAGCTCGGGGGCCGAAGTGGCACCGGAGAGCGGGTTGCCGAGCAGCAGCATGGTCAGCGCCGCCAGGCCGATCCCCGGCCGGCCGAGCACGGCGGCCAGGCCGACCACGGCCCCGGCCCCGGCGAACGAGGACAGCGCGACCGCTGCGGCGAGCACCCAGTAGTCACCGGGCAGGAACGACAGCCAGCCGGCGGCGATCGCGACGCTGAGCAGACCACTCGTCACGGCGAAGCTGGTGAGTCCGGCGAGCCGGGCGCCGGCGGCCGGGATCAACAGGGCGATCAGCGCACCGGCTGCGAGGCTCGACATCACCAGCGGCAGCACCATGGTGCCGAAGGCCAGGCCACGGGGGTCGTCCGGATCCCCCGGCACGACATCCTGGACCGGTACGGGCTGCGCACCGGCCAGCTGCTGGGCCAGCCCGGTCAATTGCTGGGCGACGACCGGCGACGCACCCGAGGCCACCAGCACCTGCGGCGCCCCGGTGCCGGTCACGATCGCCCCGTAGACCTCTCGGTCCGTGACCGCAGCCCGGGCCGCGGCCTCGTCGGAGACGATATCGGCCTCGAAGGCACCGGGGCTGCGCTGCGCCAGCTGCTCGGCCACCATCGGAGCCTGCGGACCCGCTACCGCCAGGGGCAGATCCCGGGGCTCGATATTGGCGGTCGGCCAGGCGAACGCGATCAGCATCAGCGCCTGCAGGAGCGCTGCGGCGACACCGAGGGCCAGTGCGCGTTGCGTGATCTTCATGTCCATCTCCCCATCAAAGCGAATGTTCGTTCTTTTTGATGCCTACACCGTCGCACCGGCGCCGGAGCTTGTCAAGAACGAATGTTCGTTTTAGTTTGGAGGCATGCCCCGAGTCAGTGACGAACATCTGGAACGCCGCCGCCAGCAGATCCTGGATGCGGCGCAACGCTGCTTCATCCGCAAGGGGTTCCACGAGACCTCGATGCAGGACGTCTTCGCCGAATCCGGCCTCTCCGCCGGTGCGGTCTACCGATACTTCAAAGGCAAGAACGAGATCGTCGCCGCCTTGGCACACCGCGCGACCAGCGAGGTGCGCATCGGCCTGGCCGAGATGGTGCGGCGCGACGATCCGCCCAGCCCGGCCGAGATCTTCGCCGCCCTGGGCCACGAGATCCGCCGGCAGAGCGGGGCCGACGGCATGATCCCGCTCGCCCCGCACGCCTGGTCGCTGGCCCTGACCAACGAAGAGATGGCGGCCACGCTACGGGAGACCATCGGCGGGATGCGGGACCTGTGGCGCGAATACCTCACCCGGATGGCCGACGCCGGCCAGCTTCCCGCCGGAACCGATATCGATGCGCTCGCCAAGACACTGCTGAGCATGATCCCGGGCTACATCCTGCAGAGTCTGCTGATGCAGGACCTGGAGCCGGACACACTGGCCCGGGCGGTCGCCGTGCTGCTGCCGATGACCGAAACCGCGCCGGAACCGGCCGGATAGCCGAATCAGGGAGCGAGCAGGCCCTGGCGGGCTTCGCCCGTCCCCGACAGGACGAGCAGCAGCATGGTGGTCAGCGCCGCATCGTCGAGCCCGGCCGCCGGGAAGATGTAGCGCAGGACCACATCGGCGAGCTTGCCGCGGGTCATCAGCGCCAGCGAACCGAACTGCAGCGCGTTGTTGCGTTCGGCGACCCGCTTGTGCAGCTGGGGCTTCAACGGCCGATCCCAGGCCAGTACGCAGGTCAGCGACAGGACATCGAGGCCCGGGGCCAAGGTCACCGCCTGCAGCGAACAGAGCGCACCTTCGTAGCCGAAACCGAGCGAGCCGTCCGGGTCCACCCGGACGTCGATCCCGTGATTCGCCAGGCAGGCCCCCGCCCGCGCCTGGAGTTCGATCTCGGCAGTCACCGATGTCTCGGCCATCTCGGCATCGCCCGTTCCGTCGCTCATTTCACGCCGCCGAACCGACGGTCCCGGGAAGCGTACTCGACGCAGGCCCGCCACAGATCCCGCCGGTCGAAGTCCGGGAAAAGGGTGTCCTGGTAGACGAATTCGGCGTACGCCGCCTGCCAGAGGAGGAAGTTGGAGCTGCGGAATTCTCCCGAGGGCCGCAGGAACAGGTCGACGTCGGGCATATCCGGTTCGTCGAGGTACTGCGCCACCGTGGCCTCGCCGACCTTCTCCGGGTCGAGTTCACCGGCCGCCACCCGGCGCGCGATCTCCCGGGCCGCGTCCGCGATCTCGGCCCGGCCGCCGTAGTTGACGCACATGGTCAGCGTCATCACCTCGTTGTCCCGGGTGAGCTCCTCGGCGATCTCGAGCTCCTTGATGACGCTGCGCCACAGCCGCGGACGGCGGCCCGCCCAGCGGACCCGCACGCCCATCTCGTTCATCTCGTCCCGGCGGCGGCGGATCACATCCCGGTTGAACCCCATCAGGAAGCGCACCTCCTCCGGACTGCGCCGCCAGTTCTCGGTGGAGAAGGCGTAGGCCGACAGCCACTTCACGCCCAGCTCGATACAGCCCTCGACGGTGTCCATCAGCACCGCCTCACCGCGCTCGTGCCCGGCCGTACGCGGCAGCCCACGCTCCTGCGCCCACCGACCGTTTCCGTCCATCACCAGCGCGACATGTCCGGGCACCAGCTCGGCGGGCAGCTTCGGCGGCCGGGCGCCCGACGGATGCGGCGACGGCGGCCGCACGGTGCGGGTACCGGTTCGGTTCGCGGTGGGTTCACGGCGCAGAATCACGCCTCCATCCTGCCCGATCGCACTCTTCCGGTTCGTGCGGGCCCGGCGGCGACGCCCGGCGCGCCCGGCCTCCGGCCATCGTCGGGATCGGGGCCGGTTCCGGGCAGCGGCGGATCGCCGAGTTCAGCCCGCCACCGGGTCCGATGCGCGGCCTGCCCCCTGCTGCGAGCGTTCCAGCAGCGGCAGCGTGCGCAGCTGACGTTCCAGATGCCATTGCAGGTGGGCAGCCACCAGGCCGCTCGCCTGCCGGCGGACGGTCACCGGGACGGTCGCGATGTGCTCCCATTCGCCGCGCAACAGGGCGGTCAGCAGATCCAGCACACCGGGCCCCGGAATCGCCGCACCGGGTGGACGGCAGTGCACACACACTGCACCACCGGCAGCGACGTGGAAGGCACGGTGCGGTCCGGGTGTGGCACAGCGGGCACATTCGTCGAGGGCGGGCGCCCACCCGGCGAAGCCCATCGCCCGCAGCAGATAGGCATCCAGGATCAGTTCGTGCGGCCGTTGCTGGGCGGCGACGGCGCGCAGCGCGCTCGCGGTCAGCGCGTGGAGTTTGGGTGCCGGGGCCCGTTCCTCACCGGCCAGGCGCTCCGCGGTTTCCAGGATCGCGCAGGCCGTGGTGTAGCGGCCGTAGTCGTCGACGATATCGGCCGCGAAGGCCTCCACCGTGACAACCTGGGTGATCACGTCGAGGGTCCGGCCCGGATGCAGCTGCACGTCGATATAGGCGAACGGTTCCAGCCGGGCACCGAACTTCGACTTGGTGCGCCGCACTCCCTTCGCCACGGCGCGGACCAGGCCGTGCTGCCGGGTCAGCAGCGTGACGATCCGGTCCGCCTCGCCCAGCTTGTGCTGGCGAACCACCACCGCCTCGTCCCGATACAACCGCACCCGCTCAGTCTTCCACGCCCGGCCGTTACCCGCCCCGCCGACTCGGGCGGGCAGTGCGGATTTCCCGATCCCGCACCGGCCGCGACCCCGCCGCGAGCCATGGTCGGCACCCCTGGACCGATTTTCCGATACCTACATGGACGAGTGACCAGTTTCACGCTACCGTCGAATATCAAGACGAGGAGATGGAGCTCACAGATGACTGCGGCGGAGCGCCCCGACACCGATGACCGGCCGGACCCGGATCGGCTACCCGACCTCGGGCTGACCGGACTCGCAACCGCACTGGCCGCCGGTACGACCGACTCGGCGACTGCGACCGCGGCGGCCCTGGACCGAATCGAGGCGAGCCAGCCCGGTCTGAACGCCTTCCGGGTGGTGCGCCGTGCGGCCGCGCTGCGCGAGGCCGCCGAGGCAGACCGGCGGCTGGCGGCCGGTGAACGCCTGCCGCTGCTGGGGGTGCCGATCGCGGTCAAGGACGATACCGATATCGCCGGAGAGCCCACCGCCTTCGGGTGTGGCGGACCGTTCGAACCGAAGGCCACCGACGCCGAATCGGTGCGCCGGCTGCGCGCCGCCGGCGCGGTGATCGTCGGCAAGACCAACACGTGCGAACTCGGCCAGCTGCCGTTCACCAGCGGCGCCGCCTTCGGCCACACCCGCAACCCGTGGCATCGCGAGCACACCCCCGGCGGCTCCTCGGGCGGGTCCTCGGCTGCCGTCGCCGCCGGTCTGGTGCCCGCGGCACTCGGATCCGACGGCGCCGGTTCGGTGCGTATCCCCGCTGCCTGGACGAACCTGGTCGGCATCAAACCGCAACGCGGGCGCATCTCGACTTGGCCCGCCGCCGAGGCGTTCAACGGCCTGACCGTCAACGGGCCGCTGGCGCGCACCGTCGGCGATGCTGCACTGCTGCTGGACGTCGCGGCGGGACCGCACGACGGCGACCGGCACACCCCGGAACCGATCGGAGCCGTCGCCGCACTGGACCGCGACCCGGGCAGGTTGCGGATCGCGGTCTCGCTGCGCATCCCGTTCACCGCCACCCGCACCGCACTCGACCCCGAGGTCGCGGCCGGAGTGCGCCGGATCGCCGCCGCACTGCGCCGGCTCGGGCACACGGTGACCTTCACCGACCTGCACTACGGGCTGCTGATCGGCGCCTCGTTCCTGCCGCGGTCGATGGCCGGCATCCGGGCCGTCCATCAGCAGATGCCCGGTGCCGTGGTCGATCCCCGCACCACCGCCAACGTCCGGCTCGGCCGGATCCTGGGTGGCCCGGTGCTGGCCGCCGCGCGGGCCGCGGAACCCTTACTGCACAAGCGGATCGGCCGCTTCTTCGACGACTACGACATCGTGCTGGCTCCCACCACGGCAACGCCGCCGCCGCGCGCCGCCGAGATCGACGGGATCGGCGTCGGCGCGACGAATCAGCTGATCACCGAGGCCTGCCCGTACACCTGGCCGTGGAATGTCCTGGGCTGGCCGAGCATCAACGTCCCGGCCGGTTTCACCGATGCCGGACTGCCGATCGGGGCGCAGCTGATGGGGCCACGCGATGCCGAACCGACGCTGCTGCCGATCGTGGCCCAGCTCGAACACGAACTGCGGTGGGACCGGGACCGCCCCCGGCCCTGGTGGTGACCGCCGTCAGTCCGGAACCGCCCACTCCTCCAGATCGCTTTCGGTTCCCGCCGGGCAGCCGGTACCGGTCTCCGGGCGGGGATACATCAGCAGGCACCGCTGCGGGGCGCCCCGGCCGAAGCCCTCGGTGACCGCGACCACGATCGAGGATTCCTCGGCGATCCGCTTGTCGGCGAAGCCGAGCCGACCGGTCACCCCGATGTAGTCCTGCTCGCGCAGCTGTACCGCGATCGCGGTGCGATTGGGCGGCAGGTCGCCGGGCGTACTGCGGGTCACTCGGACCGCCTGCAGGAACATTCCGCTGACATCGAAGGCGAGTCCGGTGCGGTCCCCGGCCCAGGACGGTGCGTAGGAATCCATCCCGGGTTCGGTGCGCAGATCCGCGATCAGATCGGCCAGCTCGGCACACATCTGCTCGTGTTCGAGGGAACCGGGCACCTCACCGACCCGGCCGACCCCTTCGATGCAGTCGGCACCGCCCAGCAGCACCGGGGCACCCATCCCCACATAACGCACCGTCAGATTGCGCGGCAACGCATTGGTCGCCCGGGGTTCGGTCAGCAATGGGGTGACCGAATCGTTCGCGAGGATCGCCGGGACCTCACCGCTGGCGCATCCGCGGCTGACGGCCCGCGCGAAGGTCAGGAAGTCGTCGTCGCGGCCGGCGAAGAACAGCAGCGTCGCCGGATCGAACTCCTCGTCGCCGCAGCGGGCCGGAATCCGGTTCAGCTCCTGCTGCACTCGCCAGGTCCGCTCGCTCGATTCGATCCCTCTTTCGTCGAACTCCGAACGCAGATCCGCCACCAGTGTCCGGACGTACAGATCGTCCTCGTCGTCCGGGTGATACAACACCACCCGTTCATATCGCCGCGTACCGGCCTGCTCTGCACCGGCCGGATATCGGGCACCGTGCACATAGTCGGCGATCAGCCGCGCCTGCACCGCATTGCTGGGGACAGCGGAGAAATACAGCGGCGATGCCTCGTCGAACCCGTCCGCCGACAGGGTGGTGGCCACCACGGGCGCGCCGATATGCCCGAGTTCGGTGATCGCGCGGCGGGTTTCGTAGTTGCTCTGTTCCATCCCGACGACACCCAGGATGCTGGGATCGTCGTCGATCAATGTCCGCAGATGCTCGTCGACGACCTGCTCGGCATGCCGCATACCGGTGCCGCCGTTGGCGATCACCACCCGCAGCAACGGTTCGGACACATCCGAGGCCAGCAGCGCTCGCCGCTGCTGTACCGCCAGCCCCGCCAGCTCCTCGAGCTGTTCGTGCGGATAGCGGGCGTTGATGCTCGCGTAGGTCAGCCCCGCGAAATACACCAGCGAGATCAACGGCCGTCCCGGATTGTCCCGCTGCGCACGTTCGGCGGCGGCATTGAGCCGGAACACCTCTCGCTGCATCGCGACCAGGCCGGGGTCGTCGGTGAAGACCTGCGTCACGTTGTCGCTGTAGCCGACACACTCCCCCTCGACCTCGGCGACACCGACCCCGTCGGTCCAGGACCAGTGCGTACACGGCACGCCGCGAAGCGGTGGGATGTAGTAGAGCGCGGCGGCCGCCACCAGCGCGACCGGTAGCAGCACACTGAGTGCCACCACCCAGCCGCGGGCCGCGGGCGGCGGCGCCGGCGGCACGGCCAGGCGGGCCAGATCCGGATCGCGGATCTCCTCGCCGACCCGCTCCGGATCGCCGATATCGATCCGCAGCGGCAGCATCCAGGCGTTCGGCCGCCGGATGGTGCGCAGATTGTCGATCTCCCGCAGCCAGCGCTGCAACGGATCCGGGCGCTCGGTCGAATGCGGCCGGTCGAGCAACGATTCCAGGGTGTCCAATCGCCGCAGATCACCGATAGCCGACAGGTCCCGCGTGCGTGGCCGTTCCGGCTCCTCGGTGACACACGCCAGCACCACCAACGGGTCGAACAGCCCGGTTTCGTTGCGGATCTCGTTGATCCGGTCGAGCAGCCGGGCCGCGTCGCTGTCCGGCGCGACAGGCCCGAGCAGCGCGACCGGGTAGGCGGTGCGGCGCCAGCTCGACGGCCGCCACAACCGCTTGCGGTAGGCGTCCCGCAGATCGGCCAGGAACGCATTCACCAGCAGCTTGGCGACCTGCTCCTCGTTCTCCTCACCACGCCGCGAAGCGGTCAGCCGGCCCGCGAAACCCAGGAAACTGTCGGAGTACTGGGGAGCCAGATACTGCTGGTGCAGGAACCACCGGGTGACCTTGGACATCCCGGGGATCCGGCCACTGACCCACAACCACAGCCGCAGCACCGGCCACAGCGCCAGCACACCGAACACTGCCCGGGAGAGCAGGTCCCCGCTGACCCCCTCTGCCGCATCGGAACTCGAAGTCGTGGCGGGGCTGCCGCTGCGCAGCAGGCGCGGCAGGCGGGCACGCAGCTCCACCGCCGCCTCGGTCGCGTCGCTGGTGACCCGCTGCCGAGTCAACCAGTCGGCGGTCCGATAGCGCGGAAACTTGATCGGTCCCATCGCCGTATCGTCGGTGGCCAACGCCTCCACCAGGCGCTGAACGATCGGGAGGCAGTGCCCGGGCACCTCCTCCCCGGTCTCGTCCGGAGCCGGGGTCAGCGCATCCGGCGCCAGATCTGCTGCCGAAAGATCCACCCGAGCACGCGGCGTGGCCCGGCGACCGCCCGATTCACCGAGCCACCGATAGATCTCCGAAAGCAGCTCGGCACTGTCGGGCACCCCCACCAGCTGCACGATCGGCCGCGGCAGCGGCCCGCGCCGCCGCACCAGGGTACGGAACACCCGCGGCCGGGAATCGGGCACCTGCAGCGCCCGCAGCACCTCCAGCAGCTTGCCGATATCGCTGTCCTCGGGCACTTTCCCGCCCCTCCCGTACCGAACCGAGCAACCGGCCTCGCCGCAGCAAGGCACCCAGGTTGCGAACAGTACCGTCAGAGACCGACTCCGGCATGCCGATCGGCGCGGGTTTACGCCGATGCCTCAGCCGGCGGCGCGGGCAGCGTCGCGGGCCAGCGCCCGGTCGCGTTGTTCCTCGAACCGGGTGGCCATGTCATCGAGCTTGTCCAGGTGAGCAGCCAGTTCGTCGCGGGCACGTTCACCGGCAGAGCCGAGATCGGTGCGGTCGAAGACGTTCCACGCGCGCAGGACGGGGCGGAGCACCACCTCGAGATGCTGGCGCAGATCGTAGATGCCGTATTTGGCCAGTTGTACGGCGTTGCGGCGGAAGTTCGGCTGGGTCAGGCCCGGCATCTGGAAATCGGTGACCACATCGGTGATCGCGGCCAACATCCGGTCCGGGGCGAGATCCAGGGCCGCGGCACTGATGTTGCGGTAGAAGATCATATGGAGGTTCTCGTCGGCGGCGATGCGCTGCAACATCCGTTCGGCGACGGGTTCGCCGCATGCGCCACCGGTATTGCGGTGACTGATCCGGGTGGCCAATTCCTGGAAGGTCACATATGCGATCCCACGCAGCAGCTGGGACTCCGATTCGGTGGCGGATTTCGGACTGGCGATGCCGGTGGTCATATGCGTCATCCGAGCTTGTTCCAGCGCAACTGGGTCGACCGCACGGGTGACGACCAGGTAGTCCCGCATGACGATGGAATGCCGATTCTCCTCGGCCGTCCACCGGCCGACCCACGTGCCCCAGGGGCCGTCGAGACCGAAGGTGTCGGCGAGTTCGCGGTGGTAGGAGGGGAGGTTGTCCTCGGTGAGCAGATTGGTCACCATCGCCGTTTGTGCCAGCGGTGCCAGTGTCGACTGCCCGGGTTCCCAGTCGACGCCCCCCAGGGCAGCGAAGTTACGACCGTCGTCCCACGGCACATAGTCGTGCGGATGCCACTCCTTCGCCTTGTCCAGGTGGTCGTTCAGGCATTTCTCGGCGGTCGGTTCGAGTTCGACCAGCAGGTCCCGATCGGTCGTTGCAGTTGTCACGATGTCTCCCTGGTACCGAAATCATGTGCTGATTCCTCCAAGGCCGACCGTACGAATTTCGGTGGCGACAGCCCGGGATTGCCGGACGAATCTGATCCACCTCATGGAACCTGCGCGGGATACTGGGGCCGATCACACTTGCCCGTAGCGCCGATTCAGAAGCCCAGTTTGCCGAGCTGTTTCGGATCCCGCTGCCAGTCCTTGGCGACCTTCACGTGCAGGTTCAGGTAGATGCGGGTGCCGAGGATGTGCTCGATCTGTTTGCGTGCACTGGTGCCGACCTCCTTGAGCCGGCGCCCGCCCTTACCGATCACGATCGCCTTCTGGCTCGGCCGCTCCACATATATCAGCGCGTGCACATCGAGCATGTCGTCGCGCTCCTCATAGGGCAGGACCTCCTCGATGACCACCGCCAGCGAGTGGGGCAGCTCGTCGCGGACGCCTTCCAGGGCGGCCTCGCGGATGAGCTCGGCCATCAGTGTTTCTTCCGGCTCGTCGGTGAGCTCACCGTCGGGGTAGAACGCGGGCCCCTCCGGCATCTGCTGGGCGATCACGTCGATCAGCACCTCGACCTGCTCGCCCTGCACGGCCGAGACCGGCACCACTTCGGACTCCGGGCCGAGCAGCTGCGATACCGCGAGCAGCTGCTGAGCCACCTGATCGCGGCCCACCTTGTCGATCTTGGTGACCACACCCAGCAGCGTCGTCTTCGGCGCCATCTGCTTGACCTGCTGGACGATCCAGCGGTCGCCCGGGCCGATCTTCTCGTCCGCCGGAATACACACCGCGATCACATCGACCTCGGAATAGGTGTCCCGGACGAGATCGTTGAGCCGCTGCCCGAGCAGGGTCCGCGGACGATGCAGGCCCGGCGTATCCACCAGGATCAGCTGGCAGTCGTCGCGATGCACGATGCCGCGGATGGTGTGCCGGGTGGTCTGCGGCCGCGAGGAGGTGATCGCGATCTTGGCGCCGACCATGGCGTTGGTCAGCGTGGACTTGCCGGTATTCGGCCGGCCGACGAAACAGACGAACCCGGAACGGAATTCCGGCTCGGTGCGGTGCTCAGCCACCGTGCGCTCCACTCGCCACCAGCCGGTCGGTCACCGCGCCGGACCGGTCGGCCAGGATCACCGTGGCGTCGCCGGACACCTCGCGCACCGCGGCGACACCCGCGTCGTCGGCCGTGCCGCCGACGATGACGACCGCTTCGAAGCCCTCGGCGCCGCTGGAGATCGCCGCCGCCACCGCGGCCTGCAGCGCAGTCAGGTGCAGTGCCGCCAGCGACACCGCACCGGCCGCATAGGTACGCCCGTCGGAATCACGCACCGCGGCCCCGCTCGCGCCACCGGTGCGGCCGAGCGCGCCGCGCGCCAGCACCACCAGCTTGTTGTCTTCGGCATCCAGGTCGGTCATCGCGGATCTCCTGTCCTCATCGTCTCTATCGTCGCCGTCATCTCAATCGTCGCCGTCGCCGGTGCCGGACGACCGCGACACGGTGTCGAGTTGCGATTCGCCGTCGGCCGCGACGGGTGGCGGGATGCGGGACACCAGCACGGTGTGCACCCGCATCCGGCCGCGGGCATCGGCGCTGCCCTCGGCGCGCAGATCCAGGCCGTGTACCTGCACCTCGGCCCCGGGCAGCGGCACCCGGCCGAGCTCGTGGGCGAGCAGACCGCCGACGGTATCCACGTCCTCGTCCTCGATCGGGGTGCCGAACAGCTCCCCCAGGTCGGCGACCGACAGCCGGGCCGACACCCGGTACCGGCCGTCGCTCAGTTCCTCCACCGGAGGCGTCTCGTCGGTGTCGTACTCGTCGGCGATCTCACCGACGATCTCCTCCAGCACATCCTCGATGGTCACCAGCCCGGCGATGCCGCCGTATTCGTCGACCAGCAACGCCATATGGTTGCGGCGCCGCTGCATGCCGTCGAGCAGCTCGTCGAGCGGTTTCGAGTCGGGGACGAAGACGGCCGCCCGCATCAGCTCCCGGACGAGCACCGTCCGGCTGCGGTCGGCGTGTGGGACCAGGTCCTTCAGATAGGCGACGCCGAGAATGTCGTCGACGTTCTCGCCGATCACCGGGATCCGGGAATGCCCGCTGCGAACAGCCAGGGAGATCGCCTGCGCAACTGTCTTGTCCGCTTCGATCCAGATCATCTCGGTGCGCGGCACCATCACGGCGCGGGCTGTGGTGTCGCCGAGCTCGAACACCGACTGGATCATCCGGCGTTCGTCGTCGGCCACCACACCGCGCTCTTGCGCCATGTCGACGACCTCACGGAGTTCGATCTCGGAGGCGAACGGGCCGTTGCGGAAGCCCTTACCGGGGGTGAGTGCATTGCCGAGCAGGATCAGCAGCCGGCTGACCGGGCTCAGCACCGCGCCGATGAACTGCAGCGGCAGCGCGGCCGACAGCGCGATCGAATACGCATGCTGCCGTCCCAGGGTGCGCGGGCCCACGCCGATCACCACATACGAGACCACCACCATGATCATCGCGGTCACCGCCAGGGCCGCCGTCTTCGGCCAGAGCTGGATCAGGGCCGCGGCGAGCAGCACCGTCGCACCGATCTCGCACAGGATGCGCAGCAGCACCATCAGGTTCACATAGCGGGGCCGGTCCTCGACGATGCGGCGCAGCCGCGCGGCACCCGGCCGCTCGTCGCGGACCATATCCGCCAGCCGGGCCCGCGACACCGTGTTCAGCGCGGAGTCGACCGCCGCGAAAACACCACCCACCGGGACGAGCAGTACCGCGGGGATGATCAGGCTCAGTGCGGTCACGCCGATCCCAGCGAATCGCCCGGCGCGGTGAACCCGGTGTTGCCGAGCAACCGGACATCCCGTTCGGCCTGCGCAGCCCGCACCTGCGCCTCCCGCAGGCTCTCGTACCACTGCTCCAGCAACTGGGCCTGCAGGGCGAACATCTCCTTCTCTTCCTCGGGCTCGGCGTGGTCGTACCCGAGCAGATGCAGCATGCCGTGCACGGTCAGCAGGGCCAGTTCGTGGTCGAGGGAATGATCGGCCTTCTGCGCCTGTCCGATGGCGAACTCCGGGCACAGCACGATGTCACCGAGCATCGACGGCCCCGGTTCGGGAGCGTCCGGGCGGCCACCGGGCTCCAGCTCGTCCATCGGGAACGACATCACGTCGGTCGGCCCCGGGAGATCCATCCACCGCACATGCAGATCGGCCATGGTGTCGAGATCGACGAGCACCAGTGACAGTTCCGCGGCCGGATGGACGTCCATCCGGGCGATCACGAAACGCGCGACACTGACCAGGTCTTCTTCGGGGATATCCATCCCCGATTCGTTGGCGATCTCGATGCTCACCGGTTCATGCTACGGTCTGGCCCTCCCGGGACCGGGAGTGGCATGGGCACCGCGTGGCGCACGTTACCGCCGATCCGCCCGTCCGGCCGCGCGCCGCTGTGCCCGGTTGCCCGGCAGGTGCGGCCCGACCGCGGGCCGATTCGTGGCTTCGGCCCGGTCGTAGGCGTCGACGATACTCGAGACCAACCGGTGCCGGACGACATCGTTGCTGGTCAGCTCCGCGAAGTGGATATCGTCGATCCCGGACAGGATCTCCGACGCCACCCGCAGCCCGGACCTGGCGCCGGTCGGCAGATCCACCTGGGTGACATCGCCGGTCACCACGATCTTCGATCCGAAGCCGAGCCGGGTCAGGAACATCTTCATCTGCTCGGCCGTGGTGTTCTGCGCCTCGTCCAGGATGATGAACGAGTCGTTGATGGTCCGGCCACGCATGTACGCCAGGGGCGCGACCTCGATGACGCCCGCCTGCATGAGCTTCGGGATGGCCTCGGGGTCCATCATGTCGTGCAGGGCGTCGTAGAGAGGACGCAGATAGGGGTCGATCTTCTCGTTCAAGGTGCCGGGCAGGAAGCCGAGCCGCTCCCCCGCCTCGACCGCCGGTCGGGTCAGGATGATCCGGTTCACCTGCTTGGCCTGCAGCGCCTGCACAGCCTTGGCCATCCCCAGGTAGGTCTTGCCGGTACCGGCCGGGCCGATGCCGAACACGATGGTGTTGGCGTCGATGGCGTCGACGTAGCGCTTCTGGTTCAGCGTCTTGGGCCGGATGGTCTTGCCGCGCCGGGACAGGATGTCCAGGCTCAGCACCTCGGCGGGCGATTCGACCGCGCCTTCGGTGAGCATCGACACCGTGTGCCGGACCGATTCCGGGGTGATCGTCTTGTTCCGGCCGGTCAGCGCCACCAGCTGCTCGATGACCCGCTCGGCGAGCGCGACATCGGCCGCCTTACCGGTGATCGTCACCGAGTTACCGCGGACATGCACATCGGCATCCAGCAGATCCTCGAGCTCACGGAGATTCTGATCGGCGGAACCGAGGAACGGGAACACGGACTCCGGGGCGAGTTCGATGCTCGATCGCACGGTGCGCGCTGCGGGGCCTGCGCCGTTACCGCCTGCGCCATCGCCTGTTGCGGGGGTGGTTGGGTCGCCGATCTCGCCTGAAGTTCTCAAAAGAGGCTATGGCCTGCTTTCCGTGCTCGACTACTGGGCCGGGTTCCCGGCCCGCACGGGCCGTTCGCCTGTGCACAAAGTCTATCGCGGACCACCGACACTGCCCACCGGATAAACCGGCCGCAGAGTTTGCCGACACCACCACACTCGGCGCCACCGGCATAATTGCCCCATGCCTGACAAGTCTGCCGATCAGCAACCGAACCGCAACCAGCTGGCCGTCGGGATCGCCATCGGGATCGCGTTGGGCGCGGCGGTCGGCGTCGCCCTGGGCAATATCGCCCTCGGAACCGGCACCGGGGTGGCGCTCGGGATCGCGCTCGGAGCTGCGCTCAACAGTAGGAATCGGAATGATCCCGGCACGAAGAACGGCGAAGAGGGCGCGGACGCCTGACCGGCGCCCGTCGATCCACCGCCCCGCGGCGGCCGGCGACCGGCGCAACGGCTCCGGTAGCCCGGCGAACACGTCTCGACGCCGATCCGGTCGCGATCCGGTGACCGCTGCCCGACGAACGTGCGTGGGCCGGCGAATGACGGGCCTGCGCTCGTTACCAGCGCGGTGTCAGTGCGCCCAGCGCACCCAAGGCCACGGCCGCGGCGGTAGAGGTACGCAGGACGGTCGGGCCGAGGACCACCGGACGCGCGCCGGCCGCGGCGAATGCGTTGATCTCGGCATCGTCGAGCCCACCCTCCGGCCCGACGATCAGCACGACCTCGGTCGCCTCGGTGAACGGCAAGTCGGTGAACGGAACGGCACCGGACTCGTGCAGCGCGGCGACCACTCCACCGCCACCGGCCACCCTACCGACCAGGTCCTGCACTTCCCCTGTCCGGTGCAACTCGGTGACCTCCGGGATGTAGGCGCGGCGGGACTGGCGGGCCGCCGCGCGGGCCGCCGACCGCCACTTCTCCACACCCTTGCCGGCCTTGTTCGACCAGTTCGCCACACACCGAGCCGCCTGCCACGGCACGATCCGGTCGGCGCCGGCCTCGGTCATCGACTCCACGGCCAGCTCCGAACGATCCGACTTCGGCAATGCTTGGACGACCGTCACCGGCGGCGACACCGGGGTGGCGACCCGGCGATCCAGAACCCGCAGCTCCAGCCGGTCCTTCCCGGTCGCGATCACTTCGGAGGCCGCGAGCACACCGGATCCGTCGGACAGCGTGACCGGCTCGCCCACCCGGATCCGCCGGACCGTGGCGGCGTGGCGGCCCTCCGGGCCGTCCAGCACCGCCACCGCACCGGGTTCCGGGACCTCGCCGAGGTAGAAAACCGTCGCGGCCAAGGAATCAGCGCCCGCTGAACGAGGCGCGCAGCCGCGCGAAGAGTCCGCTGTTGCTCTCCGACTGAGCCGAGACCACCTCGGCCCGGTCCTTGTCCCGCATGCCCTTGAACTTGCGCAGCAGATCGGACTGCTTGCCGTCCAGTTTGGTCGGCACCACGATGTCCAGGTGGGCGAGCAGATCGCCGCGGGCGCCGGAACGCAGACGCGGCATGCCGTGCCCGCGCAGCACGGTCACCTCGCCGGGCTGGGTGCCCGCTGCCACGGTGAGCTCGACCGGGCCGTCCAGGATGGTGTCGACGACCACCGTGGTGCCGAGCACCGCGTCGACCATCGGAACCCGCACCGTGCAATGCAGGTCGTCGCCATCGCGTACGAAGGTGTCGTGCGGCTGCTCGACGACCTCGACGTACAGGTCACCGGCATGCCCACCGCCGGGACCGACCTCGCCCTGTGCGGCCAGCCGCACCCGCATGCCGTTGGCGACACCGGCCGGAATCGGCGCAGCGATCTCGCGCCGGGCGCGGACCCGCCCGTCGCCGCCACACTTGTGGCAGGGATCCGGGATGGTTTCGCCTGCGCCGCGGCAGGTCGGGCAGGGACGCGAGGTCAGCACCTGCCCCAGGAAGGAGCGCTGCACGGACTGCACTTCACCCGCACCGTCACAGGTCTCGCATCGGACCGGCTTGGAGTTGCCGTTGGCGCCGGAGCCGTGACAGGTGTCACACAGGATCGCGGTGTCCACGGTGAGGTGCTTGGTGACGCCCACGGCACACTCGGCCAGGCTCAGCCGGGTCCGGACGAGCGAGTCGGCTCCGGGCTGCACCCGGCCCCGGGGCTTGCGAGCGCCGCCGCCGGCACCGCTCATCCCGCCGAAGAACGCCTCGAAGACATCGCCGAGACCACCGAAACCTGCGCCGTTGAAGCCGGCACCACCACCCCCGGCGGTCTCGAGCGGGTCGCCACCCATATCGACGATGCGCCGCTTCTCCGGGTCGGTCAGCACCTCGTAGGCCGTCGAGACCTCTTTGAACTTGGCCTGGGCCGCTTCGTCGGGGTTGACGTCCGGGTGGAGCTCCCGAGCCAGCTTGCGATATGCGCGCTTGAGCTCCTGGTCGGTCGCGTTCTTCCCGACGCCGAGCAGTCCGTAATAATCCCGTGCCACGTGAGTCTCTTGTCCTTGGTCGTTGCTGTCTTCTGCGCTTCGCGGCGGCCTGCGCCGAACCGGCGGCGCAAGGGCCGCGCGTCGCCGACCTCAGTCGGATGCACTCAACTTTACCGGTCGAAAGCCCGACTGTAGCAGTGCCCTTGCCGATCCCTGTCCGGGTCAGCGTTCGGCCAGGACCTCACCGATGTACCGGGCCACGGTAGCGACCGAGGCGATCGTGCCCGGATAGTCCATCCGGGTCGGTCCCAGCACCCCCATGCCACCGAGGACCGCACCGGCCGCTCCGTAGCCGGTGGACACGACCGATGTGCCGCGCATCTGTTCGACCTGGGTCTCCTCCCCGATCTGGACGGTGACCCGGCCCGGCTGCTGCGCCGCGGCCAGTAGTTTGAGCACCACGACCTGCTCTTCCAACGCTTCCAGAACGGTGCGCAGCGAACCCGGGAAGCCGAAATCGCCCGCGTTGCGGGTGAGGTTGGCGGTACCACCGAGCACCAGCCGTTCCTCCGGGTGTTCGACCAGCGTCTCCACCAGCACCGTCGCCACCCGGACCAGGATGTCGCGGAGCCGTTCCGGTGCACCTTCGGGAAGGCCGGCTACCGCGGCGGAGGCCTCCGAGAGGAGTTTGCCGTCCATCGCCCCGCCCAGCATGCCGCGTAGCGCGGCCAGGTCGTCGTCCTCGACCACCTGGCCGAGGTCGACGATGCGCTGATCGACGCGGCCCGTGTCGGTGATCACGACCAGCAGCAACCGGGCCGGATTCAACGCGACCACCTCGAGATGCCGGACGGTGGATGCGGACACCGTCGGGTACTGCACCACCGCGACCTGCCTGGTCAGCTGGGCCAGTAGCCGGACACCGCGCCGCAGTACGTCGTCGAGGTCGACACCGGACTCCAGGAAGTCCAGGATCGCTCGGCGCTCGGCCGTCGACAGCGGTTTGACCTCGGAGATCCGGTCGACGAATTCGCGGTAGCCCTTGTCCGTCGGCACCCGTCCGGAGCTGGTGTGCGGCTGGGTGATGTAGCCCTCGGCCTCCAGGACCGCCATATCGTTGCGCACGGTCGCGCTCGAAACGCCCAGGTGGTGCCGTTCGACCAGCGCCTTCGACCCGATCGGTTCCTTGGTGGCCACGTAGTCCGCGACGATGGCACGCAGGACCTCGAAGCGCCGATCTTCGGTACTCGCCGCCATCGAGCCCACCTCCTCGCTCGTCCCCGGGACGATCTCCGGCCGCGTCCGGCACACACGTTCGCACACCGCCGCCCGCGGCGTTTGCACTCCAGTCTAGTTGGCAGGCCCGCGGCTCCCGGCCCGGCCGAGCCCAGCACCCGGCCGGGTCGTGGTTTACTCCACAACCGCGAGTTGTCCACAGCCCGCCCGCGAGCTGCTCCGGCAGCCCCGGGGCGCCACGTAGCGTCGATGGCAGCTTCCTCGCATATCCGCCGGTCCGGCCGTTCCAGGCCGGGAATCGCTCCCGAACTCACCTTCATCGCCGCGGCCCTGCCGGGCCGGAACGGAGAGTCATGGTCGAGAACGTGCACCACTGGACACACCCGGAGATCCACGCGGCCTTCGCGGCCACCGATCCCGGCCCGGCATTAGATCTGGCCCGGCTGCTCCGGCAAGCCGCACAAGTCTGGGAGGCCGCCGTGACCGGGTTCGGCCGCAGCCTGTCCCGGTCGATCGCCGAATCGTGGTCGGGCCGCGCAGCCGAGGCGGCGCTCGCCCGGCTCACCGACTACCGGCGGCAGGCAGACGAATTCGCCCCGGCCTTGACCCGGCTGGCCGATTCGGTGGCAGCCGCGGCCGAGGCGACCGTGACGACTCGGGCCGCGATTCCACCACCGGAACCGCCCGCGGTCACCCTCCGGTCACCCGAGTACGCCGACTACGACCGGCGGATATCCGATGCCGAAGAGCAGGCCCGCGCCGATATGCAGCACCGGTATGTGCGGCCGCTGACCGAGCTGTACCGGACGGTGCCCTGGATTCCGATCCCGATACGGGTCGGCCCGCCGACCGGCCCGGCCCCGGACCGCAGCCCCCGGACCGAGTCCGACCACGGTTCCACCCGAACCGCGGGGGCAACCGCCACTGAGATCAGCGGGGCGTTCCCGCGTACGGCATCGCCGGCCACGGTCGACAACCCGCCGTCCGGATCGACCGCCCGCAGCGGATCACCGGACGGCATCGAACCCGCCACCCGCGCACCCCGGCCCGCCGATGTCACCGTCTCCAGCCGCGGCGCCGAGGCCGCGGACGGCCTGCCCGGCTCGGCGACCACGCCGACGGCACGCTCGATGGCCGGACGCGGACCGGACGCTCCGGCAGGAGAATCGGCGCACGCTCGACAAGCCGCCGACAGCACCGCAAGCGCCGGCCAGGCGACCGAAGGTGGCTCACGGCCGGAGCCGTGGCCCGTTTCGATCGAACCCGGACACGGTGATACGGCATCGAACTGCTATGCACCCTTCGATCCAGCTCGGGCGGCCCGGGCGATGGATATCCCAGCGCAGGTCGCACACCGGCCGAACACACGCACCGCACCCCTGGACCACCTGGACGCACCCGGCCGATCCGCCGCCCCATCGGTATCGGGCCCACCGGCATCGGGTGATGCCGAGCCGCGCAGCGATTCCGGCGTCCGCCCGCCGCCCACCGCACCACCCCGGCTGCCGGACCAGGCGCAGCCCGGCGGTGCCGCAGCCGGCGCCCCCGCCGGTCGGAGCACCCCCGGCCAGACCACATATCTCGCGAGTACTTGTGCCGCACCGCATCTCCGGCACCAACCGACCGCCGGGGCACATCGCGGCGCGATTCCGGATTACCTGATCACGCGCGCCAACTCCGACGAACTTCTCGGAAGCCCCCGACCGGGTATCGCCGGCGGCGCCATCGGCGGACCGCATCCGGACGAGACACCGGTGGCCGGCCGATGACCGTACCGGCGGGCCGGGGAACGAGATCACGGCACCAGCAGGTCCCGGACGACGGCGTCGGCCAGCAGCCGACCGCGGTCGGTGAGCACGAGACGGTCACCGGAAGGTGTCGTGGACACCGGGGTGGCGAGACCGTCGGCGACGATCCGGTCGGCGGCGCGGCGGCCCGCCGGATCGAGTTCGCCGAGCGGCAGCCCGGTACGCAAGCGCACGACGAGCATCACCCGCTCGGTGTAGCGTTCCGCGGCCGTGAGCGCCTCCCAGCCGGCAGCGGGCAGGCCGCCTGCGCCGACCCGGTCGGCGTAGCGGGCCGGGTGCTTGACATTCCACCAGCGCACCCCGCCGATATGGCTGTGCGCACCGGGCCCGGCACCCAGCCAGTCACCGCCGTCCCAGTAGCCGAGGTTGTGCCGGCACTGCGCCGCCGGGCCGGCCGCCCAGTTGGACACCTCGTACCAGTCCAGGCCGGCGGCACGCAGCCGGGCGTCGATCCGCTCGTACCGGGCGGCGAGGACGTCGTCGTCGGGCGCGGGCAGCTCGCCGCGCCGCACCTTGCGGGCCATTGCGGTGCCGTCCTCGACGATCAGCGAATACGCCGAGACATGGTCGACACCGGCGTCGAGGACGGCGTCCAGGCTGGCGTCCAGGTCCGCGTCGCGTTCCCCGGGCGTCCCGTAGATCAGGTCGAGATTGACGTGTTCGAAACCGGCGGCCCGGGCCTCCCGGGCAGCGGCGACGGCGCGTCCCGGGGTGTGATTGCGTTCGAGAACTCGGAGCACGTGTGCGGCGGCGGATTGCATGCCCAGCGACACCCTGGTGTATCCGGCGTCGCGCAGCCGGGCGAAGAATTCCGGCGAGGTCGATTCGGGATTGGATTCGGTGGTGATCTCGGCGTCGGCGGCCAGGGTGAAGTTCGCCCGGACGGCGGCGAGCACGTCCGCGAGACCGGCGCCACCCAGCAACGACGGGGTGCCACCGCCCACGAACACGGTCGACACCGGCGGCGTCGCGGTGGGAAGTGCGGCGAATCGGGCCGCCGCGGCCGCCAGCTCACCCTGCAGCGCCGCCGACCAAGACTGCGGCGAGGCCGAGGTGCCGAGCTCCCCGGCGGTATAGGTGTTGAAGTCGCAGTATCCGCACCGGGTGGCACAGAACGGCACGTGGATGTAGATGCCGAACGGCCCGTCGCCGAAATCGCCCAGCACCGGCTGGTCGGCGGCGGGCTCGGCGGAAACGACACGGGAACTCACCACCCCAGTCTGCCTGGCACCGCACCCGCCCGGATCGCCCGGTCCGATGTAGCGCGAATCACAGAATTTCCCCTTGCCGGACAGGCCCGGCTATGACGCCTGTCACAAACGCATCGCACAATCCAGGGAATTTCCCGCATTCTTGCGGAGAATCCCGGATTCGGGCTCGGAACACCCCCGTTGACATGGCACAATGGTCGTCATGCGCACTTCCGGAGTACGACTCGTGGCCCGTCGCCACGTCGACTTCAAGCGCGTCTGCAGCGCCTGCTGTCTGTCCGGAATGCACCGGTAGGCCTGCCGGCTCCCCTGAGCGGCCCGGCCGCCGATCGACTTCCCTGTCGCTGACAACCCAGACACGAGCCAGCCCCTCGTGCCCGCAGCACGGACGTACTACCCCCGCAGGAGCGCCCCCATGACGTCGAGCACCGACGCCGGTTCGGCCACGCAGCCGACCTCCGAGACCCGGCCCCGCCCACGGGCCCGTACCGGTAAGCCGGTACGCCGCCGGTCCGAGGGCCAGTGGGCCCTCGGCTACCGGGAGCCACTCAATCCGAACGAGCAGAGCAAGAAGGACGACAACCCGCTCAACGTCCGGTCCCGGATCGAGAACATCTATGCCCACCAGGGCTTCGACAGCATCGACAAGAGCGATCTGCGTGGCCGCTTCCGCTGGTGGGGCCTCTACACCCAGCGCGAACAGGGCTACGACGGCACCTGGACCGGCGACGAGAACATCGACATCCTCGAAGCGAAGTACTTCATGATGCGGGTGCGTTGCGATGCCGGTGCGCTGAACGCCGCCCAGCTGCGCACCATCGGCGAGTTGTCCACCGAGTTCGCCCGCGATACCGCCGACCTGTCCGACCGCGAGAACGTCCAGTACCACTGGATCGAGGTCGAGAACGTCCCGGAGATCTGGCGGCGCCTGGAAGCGGTCGGACTGCACACCACCGAAGCCTGCGGCGACTGCCCCCGCGTCGTGCTGGGCTCGCCGCTGGCGGGTGAGTCCTTCGACGAGGTCATCGATCCCACCTGGGCGATCGACGAGATCGTGCGGCGCTACATCGGGAAGAAGGAGTACTCGAACCTTCCCCGCAAGTTCAAGACCGCGATCTCGGGCCAGCAGGACGTGGTGCACGAGATCAACGATGTCGCGTTCGTCGGCGTCGAACACCCCGAGCACGGACCGGGGCTGGACCTGTGGGTCGGTGGCGGCCTGTCCACCAACCCGATGCTCGCCAAGCGGGTGGGAGCCTGGGTTCCGCTCGCCGAGGTCCCGGAAGTGTGGGAGGCGGTCGTCGCGCTGTTCCGCGACTACGGCTATCGCCGCCTGCGCACCAAAGCCCGGCTGAAGTTCCTGATCAAGGACTGGGGCATCGAGAAGTTCCGCCAGGTACTCGAGGACGAGTACCTGAAGCGCAAGCTGATCGACGGTCCGGCGCCGGAGCAGCCGGCGAAGCCGATCGACCATGTGGGCGTGCAGAAGCTGCGCAACGGGCTCAATGCGGTCGGGTTCTCGCCCATCGCCGGGCGGGTCAGCGGCACCGTCCTGGCGAAGGTCGCCGATGCGGCCGAGCGCATCGGTTCGGACCGGGTCCGGTTCACCCCGTACCAGAAGCTGATCGTGCTCGATGTGCCCGACGACAAGGTCGAGGAGTTGATCGCCGAACTGGAACCGCTGGGCCTGCACGCCCGGCCGTCCATCTGGCGTAAGAATCTGCTCGCCTGCAGTGGCATCGAGTTCTGCAAGCTCTCCTTCGTGGAGACCCGCAAACGCTCCCAGGTTCTCGCCCCGGAGCTGGAACAGCGCCTGGCCGACATCAACGCCGAGCTGGACGTGCCGATCACCATCAACATCAACGGTTGCCCGAACTCCTGCGGTCGTTCGCAGATCGCCGATATCGGTTTCAAAGGTCAGCTGGTCGACGACGGCGACGGGAATCAAGTCGAGGGCTACCAGGTTCATCTGGGTGGCAGCCTCGGCCTGGACAGCGGGTTCGGCCGAAAGCTGCGTCAGCACAAGGTCACCAGCGCCGAACTCGGCGACTACATCGAGCGCGTGGTGCGCAACTTCGTCAAGAACCGGGACGGCGATGAGCGGTTCGCCCAGTGGGCGGTCCGTGCCGACGAGGCCGACCTGCGATAGCGGACGGGAGAGCAACTGTGACAACGAATCTCACGGAGAAGCTGAGCGAGGACGAACTGCGGGCGATCGCCGAGGCCGGCGCCGCCGAGCTCGGCCCGGATGCCTCGGCCACCGACCTGCTGGCGTGGACCGACCGCACGTTCGGCACGAATTACATCGTCGCCTCCAATATGCAGGACGGGGTGCTGGTTCAGCTGGCCGCCCAGGTCCGCCCCGGGGTGGATGTGCTGTTCCTGGACACCGGTTACCACTTCGCCGAGACGATCGGCACCCGGGATGCGGTGGAGGCCGTATACGGGGTGAACGTGATCAATGTCCGTCCCGAGCACACCGTCGCCGAACAGGACGAACTGCTCGGCAAGGATCTGTTCGCCCGGGATGCCGGTGAATGCTGCCGGCTGCGCAAGGTGGTGCCGCTGAAGAAGTCGCTCGGTGGCTACAACGCGTGGGTCACCGGCATCCGCCGGGTGGAGGCGCCGACTCGCGCCAACGCCCCGCTGATCTCCTTCGACGAGGCCTTCGGACTGGTGAAGATCAACCCGATCGCAGCATGGTCGGACGACGAGATGCAGGCCTATATCGAGCAGCACGGCATCCTGGTCAATCCCCTGGTCGAGGAGGGCTACCCGTCCATCGGCTGCGCACCCTGCACCCGAAAGCCCGAACCCGGCTCCGATCCGCGTAGCGGGCGCTGGGCGGGCCTGGCCAAGACCGAATGCGGATTGCACCAATCATGACCGCCGCGACCGACATCACCACCCGGAGTGAGCTTGTGAATACACGAACCACCGACCGTGAGCTCGGCATCACCGAGTTCGACACCCTGGCCGCGCTGGAATCGGAGGCGCTGCACATCTTCCGCGAGGTGGCCGGCGAGTTCGAGCGCCCGGTGATCCTGTTCTCCGGCGGCAAGGACTCCACCGTCCTGCTGCACCTCGCGTTGAAGGCGTTCTGGCCCGCTCCGCTGCCGTTCGCGCTGCTGCACGTCGATACCGGGCACAACCTGCCCGAGGTGCTCGAATTCCGCGACAAGGTGGTCGAGAAGTACGGCCTGCGCCTGCATGTCGCAGCCGTCGAGGAGTACCTGGCCGACGGCCGGCTGACCGAGCGCCCGGACGGCATCCGCAACCCGCTGCAGACCGTTCCGCTGCTGGATGCGATCACCGAGAACCGGTTCGACGCGGTGTTCGGTGGCGGCCGCCGCGACGAGGAGCGCTCCCGCGCCAAGGAGCGGATCTTCTCGCTGCGCAACGCCTTCGGTCAGTGGGATCCGAAGCGGCAGCGGCCCGAGCTGTGGAACCTGTACAACGGCAAGCACGCTCCGGGCGAGCATGTGCGGGTCTTCCCGCTGAGCAACTGGACCGAACTCGACATCTGGCGCTACATCGCGCGCGAGGACATCGATCTGGCGAGCATCTACTACGCGCACGAGCGCCCCGTGTACCAGCGGGACGGCATGTGGATGACGCCCGGGGTGTGGGGCGGCCCGACCGAGGACGAGGTCCTCGAGACCAGGTCGGTGCGGTATCGCACCGTCGGGGACGGTTCCACCACCGGTGCCATCCTGTCCGATGCCGCCGACAACGAGGCCATCCTGGCCGAGGTCGCCGCATCCCGACTGACCGAGCGCGGCGCCACCCGCGGAGACGACCGCGTCTCCGAGGCCGCGATGGAAGACCGCAAGCGAGAGGGTTATTTCTGATATGTCCGACCTGTTGAGGCTGGCCACCGCCGGTTCCGTCGACGACGGTAAGTCCACACTGGTCGGACGGCTGCTCTACGACACCAAGTCCGTCCTGGCCGACCAGATCGACGCG
This sequence comes from Nocardia sp. KT25-26, assembly GCF_056627695.1. NCBI lineage: Bacteria > Bacillati > Actinomycetota > Actinomycetes > Mycobacteriales > Nocardiaceae > Nocardia > Nocardia sp. KT25-26. Next base: position 4,406,570 of record NZ_CM152813.1, read on the forward strand.
GTGACCCGCGCCTCGGTCGACAAGGGCCTGTCCACCCCCGACCTGTCGTTGCTGGTCGACGGGCTGCGCGCGGAACGCGAACAGGGCATCACCATCGATGTCGCCTACCGCTACTTCGCCACCCCGAATCGGTCGTTCGTACTCGCCGACACTCCGGGGCATGTGCAGTACACCCGCAACACCGTCTCCGGTGCCTCCACCGCGCAACTGGTGATTCTGCTGGTGGATGCCCGCAAGGGGGTCATCGAGCAGACCCGGCGGCATGCCGCGGTGCTCGCGCTGCTGGGCGTGCCGAAGCTGGTGCTGGCGGTCAACAAGATCGACCTGGTCGACGACGCGGCGGCGGTTTTCGCCGAGATCTCGCGGGAGTTCAACGAGCTCACCGCCAAACTGGGCTGGGCGAACGAGGATGTGCTCGAGATTCCGGTCTCGGCCCTGCACGGCGACAACATCGCGAGCCGTTCGGAGAACACCCCGTATTACGACGGTCCGTCGCTGATCGAGCACCTGGAGTCGGTGCCGGTGGATGCCGACAACACCGGCTCGCACGCCATCGGGCTGCGCTTCCCGGTGCAGTACGTGATCCGGCCCCGGACCCCGGAGTACCCGGACTACCGCGGTTACGCCGGCCAGATCGCCGCCGGTTCGGTCTCCCCCGGCGACGAGGTCGTCGTGCTGCCCTCCGGCATCCGGACCACCGTGGAACGCGTCGACACTCCCGACGGCGAACTGGCCGTGGCACAGGCCGGGCGCAGCGTGACGTTGCTGCTGGCCGACGAGGTGGACATCTCCCGCGGTGACATCATCGCCTCCCCGGGCGATGCCCCCGAGCCGACCGACACCTTCGACGCCACCATCTGCTGGATGGGCGACAAGCCGTTGCGCCCCGGTGCGCGGCTGCTGCTCAAGCACGGCGCGAAGACCACCCAGGCCATCGTCGGTGCGCTCATCGAACGTTTCGACGAGCAGCAACTGTCCGCCGATCCGAGCCCGGAAACCCTGGAGCTCAACGATATCGGCCGGATCTCGGTGCGCGTCGCCGAGCCGATCCCGGCCGACGACTACTCGGTGAACCGGCACACCGGCAGCTTCCTGCTGATCGATCCGTCCGGAGGCAACACCCTCGCCGCCGGGCTGGTCGGCGATGTGCTGACGTCGGTAGAGGTCGGCACCCCGGCCTGATGCCGACCGAATCCGCTCCGGACCGCGGCGCCACCCCGGTGGCGTTCGCGGTCACCGGTGGCACCGCCGGCGGAACCGGTTTCCGGACCGTCGGCCGACATCGTTCACCGGCGGAACCACCACCACCGGCACTGGTCCTGGTCGCGCACGGGAGCCGGGATCCACGCTCGGCCGCGACGATGACCGCAGTACGCGATATGGTGGCCGCGGCCCGGCCCGAGCTCACCGTGCGGCTCGCCTTCCTGGACCTGAACGCTCCATCGGTCGACCAGATCGCCGATGCGCTCGCCACGGAGGGACATCCCGAGGCCGTTGTCGTCCCGCTGCTGCTGGGCAGTGCGTACCACGCCCGGGTCGACCTGCCCGCTCTCCTCGCAGCCGCGCGCACCCGCCACCCCGGACTGCGCCTGACCCAAGCCGGTGTGCTGGGGCCGGACCCCCGGTTGATCGCGGCGCTGTGCGACCGGGTCGCCGAATCGCACCCCGGCCGACCGAGTTCCGAAGTCGGCCTGGTGACCGCTGCGGTCGGCTCTTCCTCCGCAGCGGCCAACCGGCGCACCACAGCGGTTGCGCACGCCGTGTCCGGACACACCGGGCACCGCACCGAAATCTGCTTCGCCACGGCAGAACCCACGATCGACCGGGCCGTGGCCCGGCTCCGCGACGCCGGTGCACAACAGATCATCGTGGCCCCGTGGTTCCTGGCCCCCGGGCTACTGACCGACCGCCTGCTGACGGCCGCCCCGGACGTCACCCATGCGGCGACGATCGGCGCCCATCCCGCCCTCACCGCCGTCATCCTCGACCGGTACACCCGCGCCGAAACCTTCACCCTCGCCCGGACTGCCTGACCGAGTAGCGAACTGCCCGAAGCGGTCTCGTACCGACAACGGATCCGCCACGATGACGGCAGACATCCGCCGTCGACCGACCGCGGCAGTACCACCATGTAGAGCCCGGGAGCGGGCGAGCCACGCCGTCACGAGTACCGCACCCCGGCGCCCTGCACTCCAGCCCGCGACCACCGAATACTGGACCCCTGCCCGAACAGGGCTGCTCCGGCCGACCCGTGCGCGGCAGTGCCGGTCGATTCGTCCGATACCGCGTTCGCCGCATTTCGCGACGCCTCGTCGCCCCCCCCGGTCGATCAGCCGGGCACGTGAGCCATCTCACCCGCCATATACCCCCATGGGGTATTAGTCTCGGAGGTGTCGACAGACTCCGAACGAGAGGCAGATCAATGACCGCGCACCCGGCCTCCCCCACCCACAACACCACTCCTGCCCGCCCCGGCACGACTGGCGACCATGGGCCCGAACTCGGCGATTCCGCCCCTACCGGCCACGCCGCCCACGACCGGTCCGCACAGCCCGGCGGGCATCACCACATCGACCGGGCAGCCACCGCCGGTCGCCCCACGCACAACGAACACACCGGCCACAAGCCGGCACCCCGACACAGCAACCACGCTGAACACAGCGCACGAACCGGCCACCACACACCTTCAGGACACGACGCGTACCGCGACGACGCCATACACTCGGCACTCGACACACACGCCGACCATCACGCACACCCGGGACACGGCACACACAGCGCACTCCCAGGGCACGATCCACATAGCGACCACCGCACGTTCTCAGAACACGGCGCCCACAGCGACCACCACACACCCCCCGGTCACGACGCGCACAGCAGCCACACGTCCTCAGCGCACCACGCGCACAGCAGCCACGGCAACGTTCCCGGCGGGCTGCAGATCACCGAATCCGGTTACACCCTGGATCTCGACAGCGCCGTCGCAGCTCCGGGTTCGATCGACTTCCGGTTCCGAATTCTCGGCCCCGACGGGCAGCCGGTCACCGAGTACGCCCCGATCCACGACCGGAAGCTGCACTTGATCGTGGCCCGGCGAGAGCTCGACGGATTCCGGCATGTGCATCCCGAACTCGGGACGGACGGCACCTGGGCGGTTCGGCTGGAGCTGCCGGAGGCCGGCGCGTACCGGGTGTTCACCGATATCGCACCCGCCGATCTGGGCCGCACCATCACGCTGGGCGCCGACCTGGCGGTCGCGGGCGACTACCGGCCGCAACCGGTGCCGGCACCGGACCGGGTCACCGTGCTGGGCGACTACGAGGTGGCCGTGGACGGGGAACTGCTCGGCGGCAGCGGCGGTCCGGTCACCCTGACCGTTCGACGGGACGGGACCCCGGTCACCGACCTGGAACCGTATCTCGCCGCCTTCGGGCATCTGGTGATCCTGCGCGCGGGTGACCTGGCCTACGTGCATGTCCACCCGGATGGCGCCCCGGGCGACGGCCGTACCCCCGCCGGCCCGCAGATCTCCTTCCACACAACGGTTCCCGGCCCCGGGACCTACCGCCTCTTCCTCGACTTCAAGCATGCCGGGGTGGTGCGCACGGCCGCATTCACCCTGGTCGCGAGGTAGCCACGGGACGCCACTACCGGCCGGAAACGAAAAAGTGAGTAGTTATCGAGCCGATATCCCAACAAAACTGGACAAACGCACAACTTCAGGACGTTTCACCAGGTAGAAGAACTTCCTCGCGACGCGACACCATGAACGGAAAGCGGAGTAGAAGGTGAGCGGAAACTCATCCTAAAGTCTGTCGCACGGAAGCGGAGTGTGGACCGTCACACACCGGGACCACCTTATCGGGTCCACACTCCGAAAGCACCACTGTGGCACCTCCCGCGCGGAGAGGCATCGCAGAGAGGAAGTCGACGATGACAACTCCCCAGGACACCCGGCCGAGCCTGTCCGTCTCCGGCAAGCCCATGTCGACCGCGCTGCGCGACGTCCGGACCCTGACCAGACAATTGGTCGACCACTTCGTCGACAATGTCGCTCCCTGCGGCACCCTTCCCGGCGACGCCATCAGCGGTGACGTCACCACCATCACCCGCATGTGCCTGGAACTGGCCGGCGCAATGCTCGACGGCCACGACATCGACCGTAAAACAGCCCGTCTCGCGGCCGCGGCCGCGGGCTGGGCTCGGGAAGGTGTCCCGATCGACACCGTCCTGCATGCCTTCCACGAGGGTTTCCGCATCGGCCTGGATCTGATCGTCGCCCAAGCCACCCCCGACGACCACGACAGCCTCATCGAAGGTTCCCGGATGGTCGTCCAGATGCTCGACCTGATGAGTTCCACCGTCGCCAAGGCTTATATTCGCGAGCACCGCGAGGTCGTCGGGGAACATCACACGGCGGTGCACACCCTCACCTCCGCCCTGCTCGCCGGGCAGTCCACGTCGACCATGGCCCGCGAATGCGGCATCAGCATCGCCGACAGCTACACCGTCCTCGCGCTCGCCATCCCGCCACACCCGGACGAGAACAATCCCCGGCTCAGCAGCACCGTCGTCGCCCGGCGCAAACTCCGCCGGGTTCAGGCGGCACTCGCCTGGCGCTGCGGTGACAAGGCGCTGTCCCTGCTCTCGGTCGACGGCGGAACCGTTCTCATCCCGGCGGACCTGCTCGACGGCAACGACCTCGATGCTCTGGTGGCCGAACTGTCCCGGGTCGCGCACGTCGACATCCTCGCTGCCCTGGTGACCGCCGCCACCGATCAGATCCCGGCGGCCACCGATCAGGCCCACGAAGTACTCGACATGGTCACCCGCCTCAACTGCGTCCCCGGTCTCTACCGTTTCACCGATATGGCCCTGGAATACCAGCTCACCCGCCCGGGCCCGGGTCGGGAAAGCCTCGGCGAACTGCTCGCTCCGCTCGATACGCACCCCGAGCTCCGCGAAACCCTCCAGGTACACATCGGCAACAACCTCAACCGGCAGCGCACCGCTCGCCTGCTGCACATCCACACCAACACCGTCGACTACCGGCTGCGACGCATCGGCCAGCTCACCGGTCTGGACCCCACCCAGTCGTCCGGCCTGTGGTACCTGCGATCCGCACTCATCGCCCGCACCTTCCACACCAACCCCGGACCGACCACGACCCGGCCCAAGGACCTCGCTTCGGCCGACAGCACCGACACCACAGTGAACCGGCGCCCGCAATCGCCGCCGCTGCAGCCGCTGGCCGGTTGACGCGTCCCGTCGGCAACGACAACCGGCCGGACGAACGACAACGGCCGCAACGGACCTTCGAGTCCGTTGCGGCCGTTGCGCGTGTGGTCAGCCGATCACGGCAGCACCTGCGGCACCGCCTGCGGTGCGATCGCGCCGACCAGCAGACCGACGATGGCGCCGTTCAGTGCACCACCGATCGCACCGGAGATGCCACACGGCACGGCCATCACGATGAAGCCCGGCAGGCACGCGGCGGCACCGAGCACGCCGGAGCCGGCCGCACCGACCGCAGCACCGGCCGCGGCACCGTTGGCCAGCGGATCGGAGTTCTGCGCGTTCGGATCGGTTGCCACGTCCTGCAGTTCGAGTCCGGCGGCCGGCGCCGCCTCCTGGACCTGCACCACGGGCGCGGGCGCGTCGGCGGCGATCCGACCCGGATCGGCGGACGCGACACCGGACATCGACGCGGCTACGGCCAGCGGCAGCAGACCGGCAACGACCCGACGAGCGATCTTGTTCATATAAACCCTGTTCCTCCCCGACCCCCGATATACATCGAATGTCGCTGAATAGTGCGAACTTTCGTCGGATCGATGCTCGATCCGACGGGGATATTCAATCCCGGCCGCCCCTCGGAAGGCAAATTCGCGGCGGCGCATTCAGTCCGGCCGGGCACCGTATCTGCGGGTCAGCGCGCTACCGATCCGGCCCAGTTCGTCGCGAACCGATTGCGGCTCGACGACTTCGATTTCGGCCGCCCACCCGGCCAGCTGCCGAGCCACCATCTCGGCGGTATCCGCGGTGATCCGGGCCCGGGTCCACGTCTCGTCCACCGGGCCGAGCAGTTCACAGTGCCGGCCCTGCTGATCCGCCAGAATCGGAGCCAACCGGGTGGGCACCAGAACGGTGGCCGCGACAGCGGCACGCCGTTTCTCCATCGCATCGACGATCGCCGCCCATTCCTCCGCCAAATCGAAATCGGCCGGTCGCCGGGACGTTTCGTCCAGTGTGACGACCGTTACGATACGGTCGGCGCGGAATGTTCGACGCCCATTACCGGTCCCGGCGATCAGATACCAGAGTCCGTCCTTGTCGACCAGGCCCCACGGATCCACCGTGCGTTCGGTGCGGGCCCCGCGGCGCAGGTAGACCAGCCGCACCCGGCGCCGGTCCACCACCGCCCGGCGGAGCGGCTCGACGACGGGCGGCGGCTCGGTCACGGGGCGGCCCCACCGTGCCGGATCCACCACGGTCGCCTCGGCCGCGGCCAGCGCCTCGGACCGGAAGGTCTGCGGCAGCGCCCGGACCAATTTCCGCAGTGCGGATTTCAGCTCCGGCGCGGCCGCGGCGGCCGGTCCGGCCAGCAGGAACAGCGCTCTCGTCTCGGCTGCCGACAGTCCCGACAGATCGGTCCGGGCACCGCCGATCAGGGACCAGCCACCACCCCGGCCGGGCTGCGGATAGACGGGGATGCCCGCCGCCGACAACGCTTCCAGGTCCCGGCGCGCGGTGGCCACCGACACCTCCAGTTCGGCGGCCACTTCGGCAGCGGTCACCCGCCCCCGCGCCTGCATCAGCAACAACACTGCCACCAGTCGGTCCGCTCGCACAGTAGGAGATTCTGCCCACTACGCCGACGATTTGGCTGCGGCGAAGAACTGGTACACGGAGTTCCTGGGGATCGAGCCCTACTACGAGGTACCCGGTGGCTACTACGAGTTCCGGGTGGGACCGATGCAACAGGAGCTCGGCATCATCAACCGGGCCTACGCTCCGGCGGGCGCCCGGAACGCACCCGGCGGAGGCGGCATCGTGTTCTGGCACGTCGCCGATCTGCCCGGAACGCATGCGCGCCTGCTGGAGCTCGGGGCCACCGAGTACGAGCCGATCACCCCGCGTGGGGACGGCAACGGATTCGTCACGGCCGCCGTCCTGGATCCGTTCGGCAACGTTCTCGGGATAATGTCGAATCCGCACTTCCGGGCCATGACCACGAGTTCGGACACCCAGCACTGAGTGGTGGATATCCGACACCGTCGGGCAGTACGCGCAACCGCCCAGAGCAGGCGGCCGGGCTCATGATGGTGCGGGGGTACCGGTTCTCCGCGTCGACGGTGATGTGCTGGGACCAGGCGCGCGGCAAGCCCGCGACGCTCGGTACGACGTCATAGCCGGCCCCGGTACTTCTCTGTTCCCGTGCAACAGTTGGCGCCGACATGGTGTCCGATTCGTTCCGAGAACCGTGCGGGCACCGCCACATGTCGGTGAACCATGGAGCCACCCGCCGCCCAGGTCTGCACTCAGCGCGATATCCACACGCGTCCCAGGTAGACCGGCTCGCCGCGCACGCGATGAGCCTGCTGACCGGAGTCCGGATCACCCCGGTCCCGGATCCGCGCGAATCGCCGCGGCTGCCCTGATGTCCGCCGGAGCGCGTTCAGAAGCAGAGGATCTTGCCGTCCTTTGCGTAGGCGGGCATGCCGTACCAAGTCTTGACCTGGAGGTCGGGGCGGTGGTGGTGACGAGTTCGTGCACCCGGGTGGCCAGGGTGCGGTTCGGCTCCGGCATGTCGGCGATTTGGCGAGGAAGTCGGCAGTGCCGTCCTTCTCGGCGCGCGAACCGCGGCGCGCCTTTTCTCCGGAGCGCCGGGAGTCGTTCGGCTCATCGCAGCGCCGACCGATCAGCGAACGCCGCCACCACCGAAACCGCCGCCGGAGGCACCGCCACCACCGAAACCACCACCGGAAGCACCGCCACCACCGAAACCACCACCGGAAGCACCGCCACCACCGAAACCACCACCGGAAGCACCGCCACCACCGAAACCACCACCGGAAGCACCGCCACCACCGAAACCACCACCGGAAGCACCGCCACCACCGAAACCACCACCGGAAGCACCGCCACCACCGAAACCACCACCGGAAGCACCATCACCACCGAAACCACCACCGGAAGCACCGCCACCACCGAAACCACCACCGGAAGCACCGCCACCACCGAAACCACCACCGGAAGCACCATCACCACCAAAGCCACCACCGGAAGCACCATCACCACCGAAACCACCACCCGACGCACCGCCACTCGAATGGCCGCCGTCGCCTGAGTAGCCACCGTCCGACCCGCCGTCGTCGGACAACCCGCCATCTGCGTTGTTTCCGCTATCGGCTCCGTCCCAACCTGTGCCGCCGGAGGACCCGTCGCCGATGCCGTCACCGGGCAGACCGTCGCCGGCCGGCGGCGTATACCCGTCTCCTGGTTCCGGCGTCGAGTCGCCCGGGTTAGGTGCCGGTTCGGGCGCGGGTTCCGGCGCTGGGGCGGGCTCCGGTTGAGGCGCCGGTTCAACCGGGTCCGGATCACCCGGCGCCGGTTCAACCGGGTCCGGATCACCCGGCGCCGGTTCAACCGGGTCCGGATCACCCGGCGCCGGTTCAGCCGGATCGTCGACCCCGGGATCGTCGATCCCTGGATCGGCCGGATCATCGGGACCGTCCGCCCCGGGATCGTCCGGATCGTCTACCCCCGGGTGGCCCGGATCATCTACCCCCGGCACGTCCGGATCATCCACCCCCGGCACGTCGGGGCCGGGATCAGAAATCGGATCACCGGTCACCGGGTCGTCGGTGCCGGGGCCGTCCGGGTTGTCGGTATCCGGGCCGTCCGGGTTGTCGGTATCCGGGTCGTCATCGGAATCCGGAGCCGGGTAGTCGAGGAACGGCAGCGGGTTCCGGAAGCGCGCGGGGTCGGCATAGGTGCCGACCGATGGCAGCGGACTCTCGCAGGTCCGGCTGTCGTGGCCGGGGTCGGCGGCGCCGGACCGCGGCGACGGGTCCGTGGTTCCGGTGGTTCCGACGAACAGGCTGTAGGCGTCGGCCGGGACTCGTCCCAGGAACCGGGAGGCACCGGACACGGTGTCGGCGGTCCGGATGATCCGGTCGTACTGTTCGGTCAGTGTCTCCGCGTCCAGGTCGAACAGCAGGGCGTCGCTCGGCGCCCCGAGCCCGGAGAAATGATCCAGCGCCGGTGTCAGCTCCGGATCGAACGGTCCACCGAACACGGTCATCGCCGACAGCGCCAAGGCGGACACCACTGCGGCACTGGAGAACACCGCGACGTGCGGGACACCGGTGGCGGGCCGTTCGACGGGCGCCAGGGTGCGGGCGGCGAAGGCCGCGGCACCGGCGGCGGTCACCTGCCCCGGGTCGGCACAGGTGGTCACGGGCGCGCCGAGTTCGGCCAGGGTCTGCGCCACTTCGGGTGGCCGGGCCGCACCACCGACCAGCAGGATCCGGGAGATGTCGGGCAACCGCAGGCCTGCTCCGGCCACGCACTGCTGCACCAAGGGGAAGGAGTCTCGAATGTGGTCCCGGCGCAGCGCATCGGCGTCGACCATGGCGCGGACGGCGCCGGGACCGGCCTCGATTCCGGACCCGGCGCAGGCCGCGATCATCTCGCCCAGCGGGCGGCCGCCGAAGTCGGTGGAGTGCACCGGTTCTCCGACCATCGGGTGCGTCGTCCAGTCCGGCCCGACCCGCACCACGGTCAGATCCAGACTGGTTCCACCGAGGTCGTAGACGAGAACGAACCCCGGCTCGAGCGGGCCGTGCCGGACCTCGAGCCATTCCGCCGCTGCGACCGGTTCGGGCATCATCACGACGTGATCGGCTCCGGCCAGCCGTAAGGCCTGCCGTAACAATGAGATCTGCTTCGGGGTGTAGACCGCCGGGTACGACAGCACCACTCCGGCAGCGGGTTCGGCCAATTCGAGCAGTCCACGTACCACAGCGGCGATCAATGCCGCCGGGGAGTAGATCCGTCCGCCGAGCACCACCGGCTCCGGGTCGCGCGTGAGGTCGGTGAAACCGGTGACCGCGGCGGAGAACTCGTTGATCGCGCCGATGCGGCTGCCACCTGATTCGTCGAAGGTGAGCGCCGTGCGCCGCACCCGTACCGCGGGCTTGATCGGGTCGTCGGCCACCGCCGCCGTCACCGAATTCACCGCTCCGACACTGATACCCAGACCTGTGGTCAATTTGCTATCCCGTCAACGCACCGTGACCACGCCCAGCACGCGAACGCACCATGTGGTACGCGGTCGTCTTCCAAACAGCGACCACAGATTAACCACAACATCGCCGGATCGCCGCTCAATTGATACGAAACGGCACGGCGTGCCATCGAAACAGTTCATTTTCGCAGCTAGGGCCGATTCATCCCGGATGTTCACCCCGGTTGACAAGCGAAAGCCGTGGCCATATCGGCACATTCAGCTACCCACGAGTAATCGGTACGCATTGATCCACAAACCATTCTGCCGGTTTGTTTCACCGATTTGCTGCACACTTACTGTCCGGTAAATCGAAAGTATTAGGTATGCCTAGCAATCCAGGAATACTTCGAAACTCGAGCCTCTATATTCAGTGAACCCAAGTGTCTATGACACGTCAATACAAGGGCCGAATCCCGCCAGCAGGATCGCCCCGCCCCCGCTTGACTGAAGTGCACCCGGATCGCCGGGACGAATCGGAAAATCCTGTTACAGAAGGGATCTACGCACATGTCGACACGCTTCGCCGACCGCGTCGTACTGATCACCGGAGCCACCTCGGGCATCGGCCTCGCCACCGCGCGGCGAGTCGCCGCCGAGGGCGCCGTCGTGGTCCTCGGCGCCCGCGGCGTCGCCGAAGGGACGAAAGTCGCCGCCGAGATCCGGGCCGACGGCGGCCGGGCCCTCTTCGTCCGGACCGACGTGACCGTCGACGCCGATCTCGCCCGGCTGACCGATGCCGCCCTCACCGAGTACGGACACCTGGATGCGGCGTTCAACAACGTCGGTGCGGTGCATGCCTACGGACCGGTCGCCGAGATCGACAACGACTCCTGGGCCACCGAACTGGCGACGAACCTCACGAGCGTATTCCTCGGGCTCCGGCACCAGGTTCCGGCGCTGGCGGCCGGCGGCGGCGGCGCGATCCTCAACAATGCCTCCAACCTGGGCGTGGTCGGCATGGAATCGGTGGCGCCCTATGTCGCCGCCAAACACGGGGTCGTCGGCCTGACTCGGTCGGTCGCGCTGGAAGGTGCCGCGGCGGGGGTGCGGGTCAATGCCCTGGTCTCCGGAGCCGTCGACACCCCGGCCTTCCGGAACTCGATGGGTGCCACCGAGGAGGGTGCCGCCGGTATCGCGGCACTGCACCCGCTGGGCCGGATCGCCCGGCCCGCCGAGATCGCGGCGCTGGCCGCTTTCCTGCTGAGCCCGGAGGCGAGCTTCGTCACCGGGGCGGCGGTCACCGTCGACGGCGGCTTCACCGCCCGCTGAGCCGGACCGGAACACAACGGAACCCCCACGACCGAAACGGTGTGGTCGCGGGGGTTGCGTCGGCTCGTCGGTGTCAGCTCCGGGCGAAGAGCCGCTTGAACCGGCCCTCGTGCGGCGCCACCGCACCGCCGGCCTTCACCTGCGGCTGCCGGGCCCGCACCAGGCGATCGAACTCGTGGGCGTCATGACCCGGTTCCCGCAGCCGTCCCGCATTGAAGTCGTCCGCGAGCTGCTGCACGGTCTCCTGGGCACACGACTTGTTGGTGCCGATGAAACCGGAGGGGCCACGCTTGATCCAGCCGGTCACATAGGTGCCGGGGAAGACGTCGCCACCGGCCTCGGTGAGCACGCGGCCCGATTCGTTCGGGATGACGCCGCGCGCGTCGTCGAACGGCAGATCCGGTACCGCGACGCCCTTGTACCCCACCGAGGTGAGCACCAGGCCCGCCTCCAGGGTCTCGGTCTCGCCGGTGGTCTCCGGCCGGGTGCGGCCGTCGGCGTCGGTGACCAGTTCATTGCGTGCCACCCGGAGCCCGGTGACTGCGTCACTGCCCTCGATCTCCACCGGGGAGGACAGGTAGCGGAACACGATGCGCCGACGAGCCCCGAACGGGCGATCGGCCACACTGCGCAGCAGGCGCAGCTTCTGTTCCACCTTGTACGGCTGGTCCGCGGTGGGTTCCGGCACGTCACCCTCGACGGCGATATCGATGTCGGCGGCCAGCAGGCCGACGAACTCGGGCACCGTGAAGGCCGATTCGGCGGGGCCGCGGCGGCCGAGCACCACCACTTCCTCGACCTTGCTCTCCCGCAGCGCATCCAACGCGTAGGGCGCGATATCGGTGCCGGCCAGGGTCTCCGGATCGACCGTGAGGATCCGGGCGACATCGAGGGCCACATTGCCGTTGCCGACGATCACCACTCGCTTCTGCGACAGATCGAACGCCGCATCGGCGTGATCCGGATGCCCGTTGTACCAGGCGACGAAATCGGTGGCGGACACGTTCCCGGCCAGCCCCTCGCCCGGGATGCCGAGCTTACGATCCGACGAGGCGCCGACCGCGTAGATCACCGCGTGGAAGTGATCGAGCAGCTCGGCATGGCCGACGTGCTTGCCGATCTCGACGTTCAGATACGACCCGAAATCGGGCTGCCGGGAGATGACGTCGAACAGGTGGCTCACCTGGCGGGTGCGGCCGTGATCGGGTGCCACACCGTGCCGGGCCAGCCCGTAGGGCACCGGCAACCGGTCGAACACGGTCACCGAGACGTCGGGCTGGGTGAGCAGCTCGTCGGCGGCATACATCGCCGACGGGCCGGATCCGATGATCGCCACCCGCAGCGGCGCGCGGTCGGCGGTGTCGATGGGTGCGGCCGGCACCGGCTTGGCAAGCGTCGGCCGCGGCCGGGCCTGCCGATAGAAGTCGGCGTTGATCTCGATGAACGGCTTCTGTTCATCGCGCAGCTTCTTCGACGGCACGATCGCGTCGACCGGGCAGGCCGTGGCGCACGCACCACACTCCACGCAGGCCTTCGGGTCCACGTAGAGCATCTCCGCCGTCAGGAAGTCCGGCTCATCCGGGGTCGGATGAATGCAGTTCACCGGGCATGCGTACACACACGAGGCGTCACTGCAGCAGGACTGAGTAACAACGTAGGGCATGGTTTATCGTCTCGGTCTCGGCGCCGGATCAGGCGGCGTACTTGGCCGAGCGCAGCGGCTCGGAACGGTAACGGCTCGACGGACCGTCGATGCCCAGCAGCTTCCAGACCCGCTTGGCGACCGGGTTCATCAGGCCGATCTCCTCGGCCAGCGCCCGCACGTCGACGAAGTAGTCGGCGAAGACCTGCTTGGCCTCCTTGGAACCGTAGAACAGCTCCTTCTTCACGCTCTTCGGCACGTCGAACTGGTCGAAGAAGGTCTTCGGCGGGGTCGCGATGGCCCGGCCCAGGATGAACATGATCGCCGGCATCGCGATGGACAGCACGAACTTGTTGAACTTCGGCTGCGCGGGGACGTTCTTCTTCAGGAACTCGTGCGCGAAGGAGATGTGCCGGGCTTCCTCGGCCACGTGGATCGCCATCACGCCGCGCATGATCGGGTGCACTTCCTCACCCGAGCGCAGGATGTCCTTCTGGATGTGGTCGATCGGCTCCTCGCCGGCGAGCACGGCCATGAAGAAGAAGTTCGGGAACAGCGCACCGACCGGGGCGGCCAGATGCCGCAGCTGCCGCACGAGCGGGTTCATGCCCGGCACGTCGGCGACGCGGTTCACCATCTCCTGGAACATCAGGGTGTGGTTGTGCTCCTCGATCATCTCGTGCGAGCAGTACCGGTACTCGGGCGAGTTGTTCGGCAGCTTGAAGATGTACTGCATCATGCCGACGATCAGGATCGACTCGAACTGCAGGCCGACCTTGGCGACGTTGGCCTGGCGGACCTTGCCGATCTCGATCTTCACGTCCTCGGGCAGCGACTGGTACCACGGGTGCCGGCCGATCGGGTCCGCCGACTCCACCAGGATCCAGCGTTCCGGCTTGCAGTCCGGATCGAAGTCGGGGTTATCCCAGTCGATGTCCTCGAACGGGTCGAAGTGCCGGTCGACCGAAGCCTCCGACAGCATCAGCAACTTCTCGGCGTACGCCTGAGCCTCGGCGATCACCGGGTCGACCTCAGGGGTGGTGGGCGCAGACATCGTCGTCACTGCCTCTCTCAAGGGACGTTTACTGTTTCCAATAGTTACACCTACGAAGAGTCACGTCAACTCCCGCGGTAGCCGTTTCTGCCGCGCAGAATCCGGCAAAATCCCTAGTAGATAAGCTACTGGCGAGTAGAAACGCCCCTACCTGTGCGAGTACGGGCGGCACCGGCCGTCGAAACCGACCGGCCGCCTCCTCGGAAATCTTCCGGATCCGCCCGGCGCGACTCACTGGAACCGGACAACACCTGCCCGGGATACGCGCGAACCACCAAATGCATCGGGCGTTACAGCGAACACCGCGCGTAGTCGCCGGCCGGCAGCGGCGCATCCCATCGGCGCACCACCACGAGCCATCGCACCCGATCACCGCGCCGCCGACGGCGGCGCCGTGGATACTGCTAGCCCAGCTCCGGAATCCGGGTGGCGCGGGCGTACACCGTCTCCCCCTCGGCCAGCTTCAGCGCCTCGGCATCACCGCGGGTCACCTGCGCGGCGAACAGATCGCCGGTGGCGGCGTTGCGCATCTCCACCCGGACCTCGAAGCCCAACCGGACGACCCGTTCGACGGTGGCCCGGGTTACCCCGGCCGATTCCGCCGTCCCCTCGTGCGAGGCCAGCGCCATACTCGGGTCCCGGCCGACCCGGATGTCGTGCGGGCGCACCAGATGACCGTTCAGCCGGGCCACCGCACCGAGAAAGGACATCACGAACTCGGTGGCGGGCCGGTCGTAGACGGCCTCCGGGGAACCGATCTGTTCGATGCGGCCCTTGTTCATCACGGCGATCCGGTCGGCGACGTCGAGGGCCTCCTCCTGGTCGTGCGTGACCAGCACGGTGGTGACGTGTACCTCGTCGTGCAGCCGGCGCAGCCAGGTCCGAAGGTCGGTCCGCACCTTTGCGTCCAGCGCGCCGAACGGCTCGTCGAGCAGCAGCACCTGCGGATCGACCGCGAGGGCCCGGGCGAGCGCCATCCGCTGTCGCTGCCCACCGGACAGCTGCGCCGGGTAGCGGTGCTGGAATCCGTCCAGGCCGACGATGCCGAGCAGTTCGTCGACCCGCCGGTCGATCTCCTTACGCGGGCGCTTACGGATGGTCAGCCCGAAGGCCACATTGTCCCGCACGGTCATGTGCTTGAACGCGGCGTAGTGCTGGAAGACGAACCCGATATCACGCTTCTGCGGCGGCACATGGGTCACGTCCTGTCCGGCGATCGTCACCAGGCCCGAATCCAGGCTCTCCAGCCCGGCGATGGAACGCAGCAGCGTCGACTTGCCGGACCCCGAGGGCCCCAGCAGCGCGGTCAGTTCGCCGGACGGGATATCAATGCTGACGTCGTCGAGGGCCGCGAAGGTCCCGTAGTTCTTCCGGGCGTCGGTCACAGTGATCATTCGGTGCCCCGCTTGCGTTCGAGGAAGGTCATCAGGAGGAGGGTGACCAGGGCCATGCCCATCAGCAGCGTCGCCGCGCAGTAGGCGCCGAACGTGTTGTGGTCATCCATATAGCGGCTGTGTACCAGCAGGGTGAGCGTCTGAGATTCCCCGGGGAGCGCGGTGGAGACCATGATCACCGCGCCGAACTCGCCGAGTGCCCGGGCTACGGTCAGCACCACGCCGTACGTGAGGCCCCACCGGATGGCGGGCAGGGTGATCCGCCAGAACGTCTGCCAGGGCGTTGCGCCAAGTGTCGCGGCGGCCTGTTCCTGGTCGTCGCCGATCTCGTGCAGCACCGGCTCCACCTCGCGCACCACGAACGGCAGCGTCACGAAGATGGTGGCGATGACCATGCCCGGCAGGCCGAAGATCACCTGGATCCCGACGTCGGCCAGGGCCCCGAACCACCCGCCGGCACCCCACAGCAGGATCAACGCGACGCCGACCACCACCGGAGATGTGGCGAAGGGCAGGTCGACCAGGCCCTGCACCAGGCTGCGCCCCGGGAACCGGCTGCGGACCAGCGCGAGCGCGGTGACCACGCCGAACACCACGTTCAACGGGACCACGATCGCCAGGATCAGCATCGAGAGCTGGAAAGCGGAGATCGCGGCGGGGGTGGTGATCCAGTCGACGAAGGTGCCGATGCCGTGTTCGAAGGACCGCCACAGGATGATGCCGAGTGGCAGGATCAACAGCGCGAACAGATAGCCGAGGGCGACGGTTCGCAACGACACCCGGGTCAGCGGGGACAGGTTCATCGGGCCGCCTGCTCTCTGCGCGAGGTGCGTTCGGCGAACAGCCGCAGCACCACCAGCGTGACGAACGACGTGGCCAGCAGGGTCACCGACACGGCGGCGGCGGCAACCGGCCGATCCACTTCGATCTGCTGCTGGATGTACTGGGAGGTCACCTGGGTGGCGCCGGGAATGTTGCCACCGATCAGCACCACCGACCCGTACTCGCCGATCGCCCGGGCGAAGGCGAGTCCGCCGCCGGAGATGATCGCCGGAGCCAGCGTCGGCAGCACGATCCGGCGGAAGGTGATCCAGTTGCTCGCACCCAGCGACAGCGCGGCCTGCTCGACCTCCCGGTCCACTTCGAGCAGCACCGGCTGCACCGAACGCACCACGAACGGCAGAGTGACGAACGCCAAGGCGACCACCAGACCGGGCCGGGTGGCATTCAGCTGGATGTCGATCGGGCTGTCCGGTCCGTACAGCGACAGCAGCACGATGGAGGCCACGATGGTCGGCAGCGCGAACGGGATGTCGATCAGCGTGTTCACCACGGCCTTGCCCGGAAACTCGTCCCGGACCAGCACCCAGGCGATGAGCGTGCCCATCACCACATTCACCAGTGCGACCACCGCCGAGATGCCGATGGTGACTCGCAGCGAGGCGAGTGCGGCGGGCTCGGTCACCGCGTCCAGGAATCCGGGCCAGCCGTCTTCCATCGAGGTGACCGTGAGAGCGGCCAGCGGCAGCAGGACGATGATGCTCAACCACAGCACTGCGGTCGCGATGCCGAGCGGGCCCACCGAGCCGGAGATGCGCAGCCAGGACCGCGCGGGCCGCCGCCGTGTCGAGCGCTGCGGTGTGCCTGCGGACCCCGTCGCGGTGTCGGTGTCGCTACTGCTGTCTGTCACGATTGTCGAGTATCCCGTGTGTGCGTGCTCACCCAGTTGCCTGGTCGGCTGGTCTATTTCGTGGCCGTCTCGTAGACGGCCGTGATCGCGCCGGTTCCGGGGTCGAACAGTTCGTCCTCGACTGTCTCCCAGCCGCCCAGATCGTCGATGGTCCACAGCTGCTGTGGTTGCGGGAACTCGGCGGCGAATTCGGCCGCCACCCCGGGATCGACCGGGCGGAATCCGGCCTCGGCCCAGGCTCGCTGCCCCGCCGGGGTGTACAGGAAGTCGCGGAAGGCGACCGCCAACTCCGGGTTGCGGGCGTTGTTCAGCACCGCCACCGGATTCTCGATCGCGAACGTCGTCGGCGGGACCACATATTCGACCGGTTCACCCTGGCGTTCGGTGAAGATCGCCTCGTTCTCGTAGCTGATCAGCACATCGCCGGAACCCTGCAGGAACACCTCGGTGGCTTCGCGGCCCGATGCGGGCTGCACGGTCACATGTTCACCGAGCAGTTCGGTCAGGTAGTCGAGGCCGCGCTGCGGCTCGGCACCACCGTTGCTCATCGCGGCGTACGGGGCCAGCAGATTCCATTTGGCCGAACCGGAGCTGAGCGGGTTCGGGGTCACCACGGATACGTCCGGGCGCAGCAGATCGGACCAGTCCCGGATGTCCTTCGGGTTTCCCTCGCGCACCACCAGCGCCACCACCGAGCCGAACGGAACGCCGTGGGTGGCGTCGCCGTTCCAGTCCGGGTCGACCAGACCGGCGTCGACCAGCCGGGTCATATCGGGTTCGACCGAGAAACTGACCACGTCGCCGCGGGCCCCGTCGCGGACCTTGCGGGATTGGGTACCGGAAGCGCCATAGGACTGTTTCACCTCGACACCGGCACCGGCCTCGCTCCGGTTGAATGCCGGAATCACTTCCTCGTATCCCGGTTTGGGCACCGCATAGGCGAACAGCGTGACCGAGCCGGCGCTGCCGTCCGCGCTGCCGCTGCCGTCGAGGGTGTCGTCGGCGCCGCCACCGCACGCGGTCACCGCCACCGACGCGAGCACGGCGAGTGCGGCGAACCAGGCGTTGCGGGACATCGAGTTGAGACCTTTCGGACAAGGTGTGCCCGGCCGCCGGAGATTCGTCGGGCAGCCGTCGGCGGGCACACCGCGGAGGGGTTCGCGGCCGGGCAAACGCAGGTAGTCTACCGGGGCACATCGACCGCGCGGATACGCGCTCAGCGACAGTGGATATCGGCGACGGACAGATTGCCGACAGCGATCAACGCCAGCTCATGGCGGACACGCGGGACGGCACTCGACGACACCGGCAGACTGTAGCAAGTACATCGATTTCGACTCCAGGGGGTTTCCACATGACTGCCGCACCGGACCGGGTCCGTGTCCGACTGCCCGAGATCAGCACCCGTGCCTGGGAACATCCGGCCGACCGCACGGCCCTGGTGACCTTGCGCTCGCTGGCCGGATTCGACACGGTGCTGCGGACGCTGTCGGGGCTGCTGCAGGAACGCCAGTACCGGCTGCTCTATCTGGCGACCGCGGTCCGCGTCGACGAACGCCAGTTCCGCAGCCTGCACCAGCTGCGCGCGGACTGCGCGGAGATCCTGGACGCCCCGGAGACACCGGAGATGTTCGTGCTGCAGAGCCCGATGGTGAACGCGTTCACCATCGGCATGGACCGCCCGTTCATCGTGCTGACCACCGGCCTGATCGATCTGATGGACACCGAGGAACTGCGGTTCACGATCGGACACGAACTCGGGCATGCGCTGTCCGGGCACGCGGTGTACCGAACAATGCTCATGCATCTGCTGCGGGTGTCGGCCACCTTCGGCTGGATGCCGATCGGCGGCTGGGCACTGCGCGCGATCGTGGCCGCGCTCATGGAATGGAGCCGCAAATCCGAACTGTCCGGCGACCGGGCCGGGCTGCTGTGCAGCCAGGACGTGTCGGCGTCGGTGCGGGTGCATATGAAGACGGCGGGCGGCACCTGGATCGAGGAGATGAACCACGGCGCCTTCCTGGCCCAGGCCGACGACTACGAGCGGTCGGGCGACCTGCGCGACGGGGTGCTCAAACTGCTGAACCTGGAGCTGCAGTCGCATCCGTTCGCGGTGCTGCGAGCCGCCGAACTGCGCAAATGGATCCAGTCGGGCGACTACGACCGGGTCCTCGGCGGCGACTATCCGCGCCGCGGCCAGGACCGGGAGGCCCGGATCACCGACGAGATGAAGGAAGCCGCCCGCAGCTACCGGAAGAACTTCGATGCCTCCGCCGATCCGCTGATCAAGACGATCCGCACGGTGGGCCGCGATGTCGGCGAGGCCGTCGGGACAGTCGGCCAGGAGGTCGGCCGCACCGTCAGCGACCTCGGTAAGCGGTTCGGCGAATGGCGGGGCGGCCGGTCGGAATGATCCCGGGCCTGGTGACCGCTGCGCTGCCGGGAACCGGCGGGTCCGCCGTGGATCAGCGAGTGAGGAACCAGGCGACGGCGACGAGGACCAGCAGGGCGATCAGCGCGAGCTGGACACGCGAGCGAGGCATCAGTGAGCTCCGTTCTGCGCCGGGCCGGCGGCCCGGGATGCGGGATTCGGTTCTTCCGCGGACTCCGCCTCCCGGCCGAGCGCCCGGAACACCGTCCGCAGCAGCCGGTCGAGCAGATAGGCCAGCGCGAAGCTGACCGGCACCATGCCGGTCAGCACCACCAGGAACTGCGGGATGAACGGCAAACCGGCCACCCACAGTTCGAAGCTGTCCCACCATCCCGCAACGTGCTGCACGCCGACCAGCCTAGTCGGGCCGGCAGCCGGGCTCCGGCCACGGGTCACCGGTATCCGGCACCGCGCGGTGCCTGGACGTGACGCTGCCGTACCCGTGATCATGAGGTATGGCGCACCGAGATCATCTGCACGCTGCGAACCTGCACTCCGGCCGGCACGGCGGGAGTTATCCCCCGATCGGCGACTACGCCTTCCTCTCCGACTGCGAAACCGGCTGCCTGATCTCGGCGAGCGGGGCGGTGGAATGGATGTGTGTACCGCGGCCCGATTCGCCGAGCGTGTTCGGGGCGATGCTCGACCGGGGCGCCGGGCACTTCCGGATCGGCCCGTACGGTCGCCGGGTGCCGGCCGCACGCCGATACCTGCCCGGCGGCATGATCCTGGAGACCACCTGGCAGACCGAAACCGGCTGGCTGATCGTGCGCGACGCCCTGGTGCTCGGCCCCTGGCACAACAACGACCAGCGGTCCCGCACCCACCGGCGTACACCGATGGACTGGGATGCCGAGCATATGCTGCTGCGCACGGTGCGCTGTGTCAGCGGCACCGTCGAGCTGGAACTGAGCTGTGAACCATCCTTCGATTACCACCGGGCCGGCACCCGCTGGGAGTACACCGGCAAGGTGTACGAGGAGGCGACCGCGGTGCGCGCCGATTCGCCCGGGGACGGCCCGACCCTCGTGCTGACCACCAACCTGCGGCTCGGACTGGAGGACCGGGAGGCGCGGGCTCGCACCCGAATGTCCGAGGGGGACGAGGTCTTCGTCGCGCTGACCTGGTCGGAGCTGCCGGCACCGCGCACGTACCCAGAGGCCGCGGAGAAGATGTGGCTGACGGCCGAATGCTGGCGGCGCTGGATCACGCTCGGAGACTTCCCGGACCACCCGTGGCGCAGCTATCTGCAGCGCAGCGCGCTGACATTGAAGGGCCTCACCTACGCCCCGACCGGGGCACTGCTCGCTGCCGCAACCACGTCCCTGCCGGAAACCCCCGGCGGCGAACGTAATTGGGATTACCGCTACACCTGGGTACGCGACGCCAGCTTCGCCCTGTGGGGCCTGTACACCCTGGGACTGGACCGCGAGGCCGACGACTTCTTCGCCTTCCTGCACGATGCCACCACCGGCGACAACGGCGACTCCGTACCACTGCAGGTGCTGTACGGAATCGGCGGCGAACGGGTGATCAGCGAGTCGGAACTGCCCGACCTGCACGGCTACGACGGTGCGCAGCCGGTGCGGGTCGGCAACGCCGCCTACAACCAGGATCAGCACGACATCTGGGGCACCATGCTGGATGCGGTGTACCTGCACGTGAAGTCCCGCCGGCAGATCCCGGAATCGCTGTGGCCGATGCTGGAACGGACCGTGCAGGCAGCGATCGACAACTGGCGCCGGCCCGACCGCGGCATCTGGGAGGTGCGCGGCGAGCCCCAACACTTCACCTCGTCCAAGGTGATGTGCTGGGTTGCGCTCGATCGGGGTGCCCGGCTGGCCGAGATGCACGGCCAGCTCGAGAAGGCCGCAGGCTGGTTCGAGATCGCCGAGGAGATCCGGGCCGACGTCCTGGCGCACGGCGTGAACGACGAGGGTGTGTTCACCCAGGCCTACGGCGGCGACACCCTGGACGCTTCCGCGCTACTGGCCGTACTGACCCGGTTTCTGCCGCCGGAGGACGAGCGGATCCGGGCAACCGTCCTGGCGATCGCCGACCGCCTCACCGTCAACGGGCTGGTGCTGCGGTACCGTACCGACACCACCGACGACGGTCTCGCCGGCGAGGAGGGCACCTTCACCATCTGCTCGTTCTGGCTGGTCTCGGCACTGGTGGAGATCGGCGAACTGGATCGCGCGACCGGACTGTGCCAACGCCTGCTCGGATACGCCAGCCCGTTGCGCCTCTATGCCGAAGAGATAGATCCGCACACCGGCCGGCACCTCGGCAACTTCCCCCAGGCGTTCACCCACCTCGCGCTGATCAACGCCGTCACCCACGTGATCCGGGCCGAGGAAGCGCACGGCAGCGGGCACTTCCAGCCCGCCCACCGGCAGAGCGGTCAGCAGGGATGAGACTCCGGATCATGCGGATAGATCGATACGGCCAGCCGGGCGCCGAGGTCGGCGATGCGGCGCAGCGTAGTCGGCCTCAGCGCGGGTAGGCCGGACCCGCCTCGGGGCCCGATCTCGTAGCCGAGGTCGAACACTCGATCCGCTGCGCCGTCCCATACCGCGCGGGCCGGACCGGGCAGTCGTTCGACGACCGAACACAGCGCCTGCGCCACCCGTTCCGGCTCATCGTCCGGCCCGGACGACGTCTCGAAGGTCAGCAGATTCCGGCCGGTGGCGTCGGGACCCGAGTACAGCACGAAGACCTCGGCACCGAGCGACGCCGACAACGCCGTGAGATCTCCGGCGGCCGTGACCTCGACGTCGATATTCAGGAACGAGGACTTCGACACGGTCAGCTCGGGGAAGTATCGGCGAGTTCGAGCGCACGGGCGCGGAGGGCGCGGACGCGTTGCAGGCCGTTCTCCAGTTCAGCGAGACGGTCGGTGCGGCGGGCGCCGAACTGCAGGTCGGTCTCTTCTGCGGCGCGGATCGCCTCGTCGGCGGTGCGCTGCACCTCCGTCGCGATCTCGGTGTAGTGATCGCGCAGAGTACGCTGCATGGCCCGCAGGCGGTTCCGGGATTCCTTACCCACCTGGAAGATCACATCGTCGGCCAAGCGGGCCACCGCCACCTTGGCCTCCGCCTGCCGGCGCTGCTTCCGGCTGCGGCGATCGTCCCAGATGGCGTTGATGCCCAGCAGCACGCCCGCACCGGCGGAATACCAGTTGACCAGGGACATGCCGAGCAGGCTGGTGGCCAGGCCGACCATCAGGATGCCGCCGTAGGAGCCGCGCAGACCGGACAGGACCTGCTGGGTGACCCCGGCCTTGGCGCTGTCGAGGGGTTCCAGCGCCTGCACCGGTTCCAGCACCTCGGCCGGATCGGCGAGCCGCAGTTCCGGTTGCGGGGGTGTGCGCTCACCGGGCGGGAAGGTGGCCGAGACCTCCTCGGACAGCTGCACCGCCCGATAGTGGGCCATCACGAAGTTCTCCTCGACGGCCTCGCAGATCCGGGAATCCAGTTCGGTTCCGAAATCGGACCAGCTGCGCGCCGGGTCGACCGCGCCGATCTCCGCCTCGGCATCGCGCACCAGGCGGCGCATCCGATGCCGCAGGTCGTGCTCGATATCGGCCATCAGCTCGGTACTGCCGTCGGCGAGCACCACCTGCCAGGCGGCACTGCGCTGCCGCAGTTCCTCGGCTTCGGCGCGGGCCGCGGCCAGACGCTGGGTGATCTCGGCGCGGAGCCGGGGGTCACGCAACGTATCGGCCTCGGCACCGAACACGGTGGCCAGCTGATCGGCCACCGATCCGGCATCGCGGGCGGCAGCGGCCACCGCCACCGCATCGGCGCGGGCCACCACGGCTTCCCGCAGATGCTCGATCAGCTGCGGCACCCCGGACCCTGCGGCCCGGCGCGGGTCGCCGGATTGCTCGGCCTGCTGATGCCGGACCGCCGAGACCGGGGCCACGGCGATCCCGAGCCCGGCCGAGTCCAGCAATTCGCGGTTGCGCTGCTGCATCACCGCCCAGTGCGGATTCGCATCGATCTTGCTCAGGACACAGATCACTGCGGGGCATACCCGGCGCACCCGATGCAGGTAGTCGAGCTGGGCGGCGGTCAGCTCGGTTTCGGCACCGGTCACGTAGAGCACCGCATCGGCCGCGGCGATCATCGACCAGGCCGGTGAATCGTGGGCCAGCGCACCGGGCGCGTCCATCACCACCAGGCCGTCGGCCAGCAGCGGGCTCGGTTCTCGGAATTCGGCCCGGATCACGCTGCGCGCGGACAGCGCCGGTCCGGGGTCCCGGGGATCCACCTGCTGCCGTTCGACACCGGATGTGCCGGTTCGCACCAGGGTGGCAGTCGGCGACGGACCGAACTCCACGATCACCGGAACACTCGGCTTGCCACCGGTGGCACTCACCGGCGTGCCCACCAGGGCGTTGACGAGGGTGCTCATTCCGGCGCCGGGCTCGCCGACCACCGCCAGGCGCACTCGCGGGTCGGTGACCCGGGCACGCACCATCCCGAGGCGTCCGTCCAGATCGTCACGCCCCACCGATCGGGTCATTTCCCGCAGTTCGTCGACGACGGCGACGACCGGGGCCATCGCTTCCGGGTGCTTGACCGTGGCGGCCCGGGGGCCGGCTGCGGCTGACAACTCCGCTCCTCATCTGTCGACTGTCGGCGATCTGCTCCGGCCTCGATCCGGGCGGCCACACCCGACGGCCGCAGCGCCCGATTCAGATCAGCCCGAAACCCACCCCGCCATCCGGCTGGGCCGCATCGGCCGGCGCGGCCGGTCCGGTCTGCAGCCCGTGGTCGAACAGGCCGGTCGAAAAACCATACCCGGAACCCGACGCGGTCCCCGAGTCGGCCGCGATCGGTTGCGCCGCGGGCGGCGGCACGGCGGGAGTCGGCGCCGGCAGCGTGGCGGTCGGCATCGCCGGCGGCAGCTCGACCGTGGGCGCAGGTGCCTGGGTCGGCATCGGCGCCTGGGTGGGCAGCGGCGCCTGTGTCGGCACGGGCGCCTGCGTCGGCGCAGGGGTCGGTGCCGGAACGTCCACCGTCGGCGCGGGCTGTTCCGGCATGCCGGTATCGGGCAGACCCGAGTCGGGCACTTCGGCACCCGGCGTTCCGGGATCGACGGTGGGCGCGGTCCCGGTATCCGGGGATCCGGTCCCCGGGGTTCCCGTGCCGGGGTTTTCGGTGCCGGGGTTTCCGGTACCCGGCGTCTCGGCACCAGGGGCACCGGTCCCCGGAGTACCCGTACCGGGCGTGCCCGTGCCCGGGGTATCTGTACCCGGCGTACCGGTGCCGGGGTTCCCCGTGCCCGGAGCATCCGTGCCCGGCGTACCCGTACCGGGCGTGCCCGTGCCCGGGACATCCGTACCCGGCACACCCGTGCCGGGGGTTCCGGTCGTCGGGTCGCTCGTGCCGGGTGTCCCGGTCCCCGGCCCGGTCGGCAGTGTCGGCACGGTCGGCAGCGTCGGGGTTTCGCCCGGGAGTGTGATGTCGGGAAGACTGGTGGGTGGCGTCACCTGTGCCGGATCCGGGACCCCGGTCGAACCGTTCCCCGGCGAATCCGGCAGCGCCGGTGCCGTCGGGTCCGGAACCGTGGGCACGTCGACCGGGACCACCGGCGGCGTGAACAGATCCGGGATCGCGGCGGCGGGCGCCGTGAGCGGTGACGGCCCGCTCGGGTCGCCGAAGACATCGGCGACCGGCCGCGTCGCGGCTTCCGGCTGGATGGTGGTCTGCAGCGGTGTACTCACCACCGCGGAAGGGACGGCCGCAGCCGGCGCCGGAGCGGGAGCCGGGGCAGGCACCGGGGCCGGAGCGGGAGCCGGGGCAGGCGCGAGGACCGGAGCGGGAGCAGCCGCGGATGCGGCCGGAACCGGCGCCGGAGTCGCGGCAGGAGCGATCGGACCGGGTGCCGAGACGGCAGAACCCGGCAGCCCCGCCGTCGGGGATCCGGTGGCCGCGGACGATGCCGTCCCACCGGAAGCGTGCGTGCCCGCCCCCGTGGAGCCGGCCACCGGAATGTTCCCGGCAGGTGCCTGCCCACCCGGGGCCGGATCGCCCGCATCCGGGGCGCCGCCTGCCGCCGTCGCTCCGGCAGCGGCCGGCCCACCCGGCGCCTGAGCGTCGGCGGATTCTCCAGCACCCGCCGACGGCGCATTCACCGCGGCCGGACCGGCGCCGTCGCCACCGGAAAACGGATTGTCGCCCGTCGGGCCGTTCGGGCTGTCGACCCCGGCCGGGGTGTCCACGGCGGCGAGCGGCCCCGCAGCATCGCTACCCGCCGGTCCCTCGCCCGTCGGATCCGCTGCGGTAGCGCCGGCCGCGGGGTCGAATCCGCCGGCCATCTCGGTAGCGGACGATTCGATCCGGTCGCCCAACCACTGCGAATAGTCGTCGATCTGGTCACCGACCTGCCCGGCCTGCACATCCACGGTCAGCTCCGAGGTGAACCAGAATCCGTCCGGACCGGCGTGCGCTTCGACCTCCCATTCGGTGGTCACCATCGCGCCCAGGTCACCGATACCGGCGAACGGGTCACCGTCGGTTCCTCCTCCGGGCGCACCGGGGCCGGCGACCACACTGGAACCGGGCGCGACCGGACCGGCCACGCTCTGTGCGCCGAAACCGTGTCCGTGACCGGGCAGGCCGAAACCCTGTGATCCGGGTCCTGCAAACGGATTGTCGCTGGGATCGAGCCCCGGCACGTCGGACCACCGGCTGTCTTCGTCACCCGGTGGCGGGTCGTCGCCCTCGCCTTCCTGCGGCGACCCGACCAGGCCCGGAATCTGCGGCTTCCAGTCGTCCAATCCGGGGATCCGGTCGCCCCATCCGTTGTCCAGCCCCGGGATCCGGGATCCCCAGCCGTCGTCCAGGCCCGGGATCTGTGCACCCCAGCCGTCGTCGGCGCCGGGAATTCCCGGGCCGGACTCCGGATCGGTGCCCGGGATCTGCGGGTCCCGATCGTCGGATCCGGGAATCTGCGGGCTCCAATCGTCCCCGCTACCCGGAATCCGCGGCTCCCAGTCATCGTCGGTACCCGGGATTCGCGGCTCCCAGTCATCGTCGGCACCCGGGATCCGGGGCCCGTCGTCGGAGTCCCGGCCCGGGACCCCGGCTCGGTCGGCATCCGGTCGGCCGAAGTCGAAGGGCGGCAGGACCGCGGTGGATTCGGCATCCGAGACCGCGGACGCCGGCGCATCGGGCAGGTCGGGAAACACCAGTACCGGGCTCGGCACATCCGGTTCCGGATCGACGCTCGGCTGTGCCCACCCCGCGTATCGGCTGTCGTCCTGACCGGTCCCGGGCCGCGGAGCGGCCTCCCCGGCCGCCGCCACCAGCGCCCCACCGGAGACGTAGGCACCTGCTCGGGCCACCCGGGCGACACCGTTGGCCACCCGGTACGCGGTATCCCGGTCGGGCGGCGCCGCGTTGCCTTCGTCGATAGCCTCGTCACGCTTCATTCGAGCTCCACTCTCCGGGCCGTACGCCGAGCATCCTCACCACGCCGACCGCGTGAAGATCGCCACAAGACTAGGGCCGAGCCTCGGCGCTGTCACGTCGGAACGGCCCGCAACCCGGCAGGTCGACCGGGCCGAACGGCGGGACAGCAGCTGATCACATCGCACGAACACCATTGTTCCTACCCAGGTGTCGTTTCGCCACGCGATCTTGTTACGGCCCGAACGCCTTGGGAGAGAGACAGATTGCAGCT
The DNA here is from genome assembly GCF_056627695.1 of Nocardia sp. KT25-26. Lineage (NCBI taxonomy): Bacteria > Bacillati > Actinomycetota > Actinomycetes > Mycobacteriales > Nocardiaceae > Nocardia > Nocardia sp. KT25-26. The sequence continues at coordinate 4,434,039 of NZ_CM152813.1, forward strand.
ACTTCTTGTCCTTCGGCTTGTCGCCGCCGGCATCGGAGGACAACGCGGCCACGAACGCCTCCTGCGGCACATCCACCCGGCCGATCGTCTTCATCCGCTTCTTGCCTTCCTTCTGCTTCTCCAGCAGCTTGCGCTTCCGGCTGATGTCACCGCCGTAGCACTTGGCCAGCACGTCCTTGCGGATCGCCCGGATGTTCTCGCGGGCGATGATCTTCGACCCGATGGCCGCCTGGATCGGCACCTCGAACTGCTGCCGCGGAATCAGTTCGCGCAGTTTGGTGGTCATCTTGTGGCCGTAGGCCTGGGCGGCATCGCGGTGCACGATCGCGCTGAAGGCGTCGACCGCCTCGCCCTGCAGCAGGATATCCACCTTGACCAGCGCGGCCTCCTGCTCGCCCGCCTCCTCGTAGTCGAGGCTGGCGTAGCCACGGGTCCGCGATTTCAGCGAATCGAAGAAGTCGAAGATGATCTCCGCCATCGGCAGCGTGTACCGCATCTCGACCCGGGACTCGGACAGGTAGTCCATCCCGCCCAGCTCACCGCGCCGGGACTGGCACAGCTCCATGATCGCGCCGATGAACTCGCTCGGCGCGATGATGGTGCACTTGACCACCGGTTCGAAGACCTTGCGGAGCTTGCCCTCCGGCCAGAACGAGGGATTGGTGACGACATGCTCGCTGCCGTCCTCCAGGACCACCCGATACACCACGTTGGGCGCGGTGGAGATCAGCGACAGGCCGAATTCGCGCTGCAGGCGCTCGCGGGTGATCTCCATGTGCAGCAGTCCCAGGAACCCGCACCGGAAGCCGAAGCCCAGGGCCACCGAGGTCTCCGGCTCGTAGGTCAGGGCGGCATCGTTGAGCTGCAGTTTGTCCAGCGCATCACGCAGCACCGGATAGTCCGAACCGTCGACCGGATACAGGCCCGAGTAGACCATCGGCTGGGGTTCGCGATAGCCGGTCAGCGGTTCGGTGGCGCCGCGGCGCGCCGCGGTCACCGTGTCACCGACCTTCGACTGGCGCACATCCTTCACACCGGTGATCAGATAACCCACCTCACCGACGCCGAGCCCCTCGGTGGGCTTGGGTTCCGGCGAGACGATGCCGATTTCCAGCAGCTCGTGGGTGGCACCGGTGGACATCATCTTGATCTTCTCGCGCGGCGTGAGCTTGCCGTCCACCACCCGGACATAGGTCACCACGCCCCGGTAGGTGTCGTAGACCGAGTCGAAGATCATCGCGCGCGCCGGGGCGTCGGCGTCGCCGACCGGGGGTGCCACCTGCCGGACGACCTCGTCGAGCAGCTCCGGGACACCGGCGCCGGTCTTCCCGGACACCCGCAGCACGTCCTCCGGCTCGCAGCCGACGATGTGTGCCAGTTCGGCGGCGTAGCGGTCCGGGTCCGCGGCAGGCAGGTCGATCTTGTTCAGCACCGGGATGATCGTCAGATCCTTGTCCAGGGCCAGATACAGATTCGCCAGCGTCTGCGCCTCGATCCCCTGGGCGGCGTCGACCAGCAGGATCGCGCCCTCACAGGCCTCGAGCGCCCGGGACACCTCGTAGGTGAAGTCGACGTGACCGGGCGTATCGATCAGATGCAGGACGAACGGCGTGCCGGCGTCCGGGCCGGCCTGCGGGGTCCACGGCAACCGGACGTTCTGCGCCTTGATGGTGATACCGCGTTCCCGCTCGATATCCATCCGGTCGAGGTACTGGGCGCGCATGGCCCGCTCCTCGACCACTCCGGTGAGCTGCAGCATCCGATCGGCCAGCGTCGACTTGCCGTGGTCGATGTGGGCGATGATGCAGAAGTTCCGGATCCGCTCGGGATCGGTGAACGTCTTGTCGGCGAAACTGGCAGCCACTCCACTCCTCGATGGCGTCTCGGCACGGTGCTCCCCATCGTCCCATGGACCGGATCCACACCCCGACGTGGTGCCCCCACGGGCTACCCGCCGTTATATTCCAGGAATGGCCAGCAGTTGGAACTCTCTCGGCAAGCAACTCGGCGTGATCGCGAAGGAGCAGGGTCCCAAAATCGTCCGCAAGCAGGGGCCGCGCCTGATCGAAAAGCTGGTCGGCGCGATCGGTTCCCGCAACGCTCCCGCCGTCGCGGTCCGCCCGACCGCCTCCACCCCGCTGCCCAGCTCCCATCGCGCCCGCCGGATCGTCTACTGCCCGCAGTTGGACGGACGGGCCGATCCGGGCGAGATCGTCTGGACCTGGGTACCGTTCGAGGAGGACCCCGCCAACGGCAAGGACCGCCCGGTACTGGTCGTCGGCCGCGAGCGGCGTACCCTGCTCGGTTTGATGCTGTCGTCGAACCCGGATCGGGCGTACGACCACAACTGGATCGGAATCGGGGCGGGGCCCTGGGACAATCAGGGCCGGGACAGCTGGGTCCGCCTGGATCGGGTGCTCGACGTACCCGAGGACGGAATCCGCCGGGAAGGCGCGATCGTCGCCCGCAGAACCTTCGACCGAGTGGCCCATCGGCTGTGCGCCGAGTTCGGGTGGCACTGACGCCACGCACCGGTGCACACCGCACCCACAGCACGACACCCGCACAGGGGCTAGGAGTTCGTTTCACCCATGACCGAGCTGATCAGAATCGCCATCGTCTTCGCCGTCACCGTGATCGTCGCGGTCGGCATCGGCTGGTCGATCGATCGGGCACTGGCATACCGGGCGGCACGGAAACCGGCCACCCGGCTGCCCGGCGTGGTCCGCCGGGTCCGGCTGCCGCTGCAGATGTTCCTCGCCGCCGCGGCGGTCTACTGCACGGTCCCGCTGGCGGTGTCCGACCCACGGCAGGAATTCCTGTTCCGCAACGTTCTCGGTTCGGTTGCGGTGGTCGCGGCGGCCTGGCTGGCCATCCGCACCGCCGGCGCGGTGGCCGAGAACATGATCGACCGCTATGCCACCCGCACCCGCGATATCGCCCGGGTCCGGCAGTTCCGCACCCAGCTCACGCTGGTCCGGCGCATCGTGACCTCGGTGCTGGTGGTGATCGCCACCGGGACGGCGATGCTGCTGCTGTTCCCGGACCTGCGCACGCTCGGCACCTCGATGCTGGCCTCGGCCGGTGTGCTCGGCATCATCGCCGGTGTCGCGGCACAGTCGATGATCGGGAACGTCCTCGCGGGCCTGCAGATCGCCTTCGGCGACACCGTCAAGATCGGCGACACCGTCGTGGTCGAGGGCGAACTGGGCACCATCGAGGAGATCACCCTCACCTACCTGACCGTCCGGGTCTGGGACGATCGCCGGCTGACCATGCCGGTGTCGTATTTCAACAGCAAGCCGTACGAGAACTGGTCCAAGGGCAGTGCCCAGCTGACCGGCACCGTCTCGCTGCACCTCGACCACAGCACGCCGGTTCCCGCGGTGCGCGAGCATCTGCACCGGTTCCTGCAGGAACGCGACGACTGGGACGGCCGCAGCTGGAGCCTGCTGGTGATCGACAGCACCCCCACCACCATCGTGGTGCGGGCCGCGATGTCGGCGGCCAATTCCGACGATGTGTGGACGCTGCGGTGCGCGGTCCGGGAGGAACTGCTCGCCTGGATCGGCGCCAACCATCCGTACGCGCTACCCAAGGTGCACACCGGAGTGGCGGCCGGTGCGTCCGCCTACACCAAGGGCGGGATGTCGCCACTCGAATCGGACAGCGATATCGCCGGGTACGTCGAGGAGTACTCCGCCCTCGCGGGCGGATCGGCGGCGTATGCCACCCAGGAATCCGGGCGGCAGGGGTAGCCGATTTCGTTCGCACGCCGTCGTGCTGGTAGTCTCGACCTTCGGCGCAGCGTTACCCCTACCCAGTGCGGTAGCCGCCATTGTTCGGGCACGCACGCGCCTCGCGAACTCTGCCGATCGAACTCGATCGGCGCCGACCATTCAGCGAACAGGAACCAGAGGATACAGGCGTGGCCAACATCAAGTCCCAGATGAAGCGGATCCGTACCAACGAGGCGGCGCGGCAGCGCAACCAGTCGGTCAAGTCCGCGCTGCGCACCGCGACCCGGAGCTTCCGTGAGGCCCTCGCGACCGGCGACAAGGAGGCCGCCACCGAGCGCCTGCGTTTCGTCAGCCGCAAGCTGGACAAGGCGGCCTCCAAGGGCGTCATCCACGCCAACCAGGCCGCCAACAAGAAGTCGGCGCTGGCGCTCGCGCTGAACAAGCTCTGAGCCTTCCCGCACTTCAGCGGAGCAGCCGCCGTGGCCTCGACGACCACGGCGGCTTTGTCGTGTCCATCCGGGTGCCGTTCCCCACGGGCCGGGTCCAGCGGATACCATTCCCGCCATGGTGACGGTGTATGCGAATCAGACGGTTGTCCGCGGTGAAGACCTGGCCGAGGTCGTCCGCGCCGCCGAGGTGCTGGGGATCGGGATCAAGATCGAGAATGTGATGCTGCCCGACGAGGAGGGCGGCTACTCCCTCGCGTGGGTGGTCACCCGCGAGGACGAGGTGCCGATGCACGAGGAGTGGGACGGCCGCTACGACGAGACCGACGAGGAACTGCTGACCGTCGGCGACTGAGTTCGCGTGGGCCGGACCGGGCTCCATGTCCGGCCCACCCCGCCGGTCAAGCCGCCGCGCGAAGCTCCAGGATTCGGGTCAGCGCGTATTCCAGGGCATAGGTGGTGTCGGCGGCACCGCCCTTGACGTCGGCATTCAAAGTTGCGACAACCTGCAGTGCGGTGCCGATCGTGGCCGGGGTCCAGCCCCGGGCCTGTGCCTGCGCCTTCTTCACCTTCCAGGGCGGCATGCCGAGCTGCTGGGCGAGCTTGAACGGATCACCGCGCCCGGCCGAACCCACCCGGGCGATGGTGTGCACCGAGTCGGCGAGCGCGTCGGCCAGCAGGACATGCGGCACACCCCGGTCGGTCGCCCAGCGCAATGCCTCCATTGCCGCCGGCCGGTCGCCGCCCACTGCCAGCTCCGCCACATCGAAGCCGGTCACTTCGGCGCGGCCGGAGTAGTAGCGCCGCACCGCGTCGGCATCGACCTTGCCGCCGGTGTCGGCGACCAGCTGGGAGCAGGCCGCCGCGAGTTCACGCAGCTCCGAGCCGACCGCATCCAGCAGCAGCTGCACCACCTCCGCGGAGACCTTCGCCCCGGCGGACCGGAACTCCCGGCGCACGAACTCCACCCGCTGCGCCGGTTTGCTGAGCTTCGCACAGTCGTGCACCTCGGCACCGGCCTTCTGCAACGCCGGCACCAGCGCCTTCGCCCGGCCGCCACCCGAGTGCAGCACGATCAGCACCACCCCCGGTGGCGGATCCCCGGCGGCCTCGGTGATCACCGCCACCGCGTCCTTGCCCGCCTCGGCGGCCGACTCCAGCACGATCACCCGATCCTCCGCGAACAGCGACGGACTCAACAGCTCGGCCAGCTCCGCAGTGCTCGCGTCCCCTGCCCGCAACCGATCCACCGGCACCCCCTCCGGATCCGGCGCCGACTTCCGCACCAGTCCGGTGACCCGAGACACCGCGCGCTGCATCAGCAGCTCCTCGTCACCGAGTACCAGATGTACCGCCGCAGCTCGTTCCGTCACGAGGCGATCCTACGATCCGCGGCCGACAGTCCGGTCGGCCGGGAGCGAGCGATCAGCGCCCGTGCTGCGCGCGAGCACGCTCGGCGATCCGCACGCCGAGATCATCGAGTTCGGCGAGGACGCCCGACGCTCCCCAGATCTGGTTCCGGGTCCGATTCATCCCTTGGATAGGCCGCGTGCGCGAGCCGCGGCGCGTCCGAACCAACGCTCCGTAATCGATTCGTTATCCGATGCGGTCGATTGATAGCTTCTCTACATGCCTTCTGCGCCGCCCCGAATGGGAGGACTTCATGTCAACTGGTATCCGCAACTACGAGTTTCGTAGCGACTTCGCACGGAAGTACATCGCCGAAGGTGAGGAGCGAGGGCTAGCGCGAGGTGTCGTCAAGGGGGAGGCAACGTCGATCCTTACCGTCCTCGAAGCACGCGGAATCCCAGCCACCCCCGAGATTCGGAACCGAATCCTGGAATGCACCGACACCGAGCAACTGATCAAGTGGCTGAAGATGACTCCCGAAGTCAACCACGCGCAGGAGCTCCTCACCTGATTCCCTCCGGATGCCGGCCTGTCGCAGGTAACCCACCGATCAGCGACCACGAGCGACTCGGATGGCTCATCCGGCAACGATACGCAGGTCCGGGCCGGTCAGTACGAGATCGCCCACCTGGTCGGTCCGGACGGTGCAGGAGCCGACGGTCTGCAGCGCGCGCAGCGTCGCCGGGTGCGGGTGGCCGTGGCGGTTGTTCTTCCCAGCGCTGATCAAGGCCAGGCGGGGACGGACGGACGCGAGGAATTCCGGGGTGGTGGTGTTCGAGCCGTGATGCGGAACCTTCAGGATGTCGGCACGGATCCGGTGGGTGCGTTGCAGGCCGAGCTGGGCTTCGGCCTCGATGTCGCCGGTGAGCAGGATTCGGCCGATCGGTGTGTGCACCATGACCACCAGGGAACGATCGTTGGCCGAGGTGGCGGGACCGACTCCGGGTTCCGGGGCGAGTACCTGCAGGCGCAGCGGGCCGATCGGCACCTCGTGTCCGTCGTGTAGTTCCAGGACGGGTAGCCGTGCACTTCGAATGATCCGAACCGCAGCCGGGTCCAGTTGCGAAGTCGCGGTGTCGTAGTCTTCGGCCGAACGACCAGCGCTGCCTTCCGCGTTTGCAGGCCGCGCGGCCGGTATCTCCCCCGGCCCTGTTGCCACCGCCCGGACGGTCCGGCCGTCCAGCACGCCCGCGAGGCCGCCGGTGTGGTCTGCGTGCGGATGGGTGAGCAGGACGAGGGGCACCTCGTCGATCTGCAGCCGGTCCAGGCATCGGCGGATCGAGGCGGGGTCGGGGCCGGTGTCGATGACCACGCCACGATGCCGGCCGGCGGCGAGTACCAGGCCGTCTCCCTGGCCTACATCGCACATGGCGAGAATCCAGCCCGGTGGCGGCCAGCCGGGAAACCAGCATCGGACCGGTACGAACACGGCCGCCGCGCCCAGTACTGCGACGAGAAGTGCGCGACGCAGCATCCGGAAGCGCAGCGCGACGATGGTGGCCACCACAACCGCGGCGGCCACCATGCCCGTGGCGGCGCCGGCGCCGACCGATATCGTGGCGCCGGGTAGTGCCGCCGCACGGTCGGCCACAGTGATGAGCCACCACAGCGGAATACCGGCCACCTGTACGACCAGCACCGCGCCGCCGAACCAGGCCCAGGCCAGCACTGCTGCCAGGGCACCCGAGACGGTGACGGGCCCCACCGCCGGTGCCACCAGTACGTTCGCGGCTATTGCGACGATGCTGACCTGTCCGGACAGTGCGACTGTGATCGGCAGCGTGACAACGAAAGCCGCGGCGGCCACGGCCACCAGCTCGGCGGGCAGTCGCCACCAGCCCCGGGCCCGCAGCCAGTCGGCCCAGCTCGGTGCGATGAGGATCAGCGCACCGGTCGCCAGCACCGACAGTGCGAAGCCCGCCTGTACCGCCAGCGCCGGGAAGACGAGCAGCAGACCGAGTACCGACCCGCACAGGGCGGGCATCGCCTCCTTACGGCGCCCGGACAACAAGGCGAGTACCGTCACCGACCCCATCGCCGCCGCCCGCAGGACTGCCGGGTCGGGTCGGGCGATCACCACGAACGACACGATGACCAGCATTGCGACGGCCGCAGTGAGTCGAGGGCCGGCAGTGAGTACTCGCATCAGGCCCAGCACAACGGTCAGCAGCAGCGTGAAATTGGCACCGGAGACCACGGTCAGATGGGCCAGCCCGGCAGCGTCGAAGTCATCTCGCACGGCGTCGGACAGGTTCGATGTATCGCCGAGGACCAGCGCCGGTAGGAGCCCGGCCGGTTCCGGCGCTACCGCCTGCTGGGCTGCGACGGCCAGCCGCTCGCGGACCGCCGCGGCACCGGACTGCCACCAGGGCAGCGAGCCGGTCGCGGTCGGCGGTCCCGCGGCCGCCAAGGTCGCCACGGTGAGATCGGCGCGGTAGGGCTCGAGCACCTCGGCCCGGAACCGGATGGGCAACCCGGGCAACACCTGTGCCCATTGCGACCCCGCAGCGAGGATCGTCACGGCGGCACGCCCACGAATCGTCCTGCCGTCGACCTCGAATTCGTGCACCGCCGCCCGGACGATCCAACGCTTCGATCCGTCGAACCCCTTACTCCGCATCGGCTTCGGATCATCGGCGACCACGGCCTGGAACAACACCGTCCGACCGGCGCAGGCCCGGAGCGGATGGTCCGCTACCCGCTGCTCCCGCCAGGCTGCCGCTGCCGCGAACCCGGCGATCACCAGCAATGTGGTCACCAGCGCGATGACCAGCACCCGACGGCGCTCATGCCGATGCGCCATGCGCCACAGCAACGCCGCCCACAGCAAGAGAGCGGTCAGGACGGCGACGGTGGCCAGTACCAGTCCGGCCACCCAGCCGAGCGTGATGGCAACGATCGTTGCCGCCCAGCACCCCGCGGCGGCCGGTACGAGGCGCAGATCCAGAGTCTCGATGTCGGAGTCGATTCCGCCACCTGCCGTATCCGCGCTGAACCCAGCAGCCACAGGGCGCCCGGCAGCGTCCCCGAGACCGACCTGGGAGGTGTGTCGCCCCTGCCGCACCATATTTCGCGCTCTGTTCACCGCCCCTCACCACCCAGCACCGAGCTCTCGACCGGGCAACCGAGTTCGGTGCTCGCACAGCGCGAGTATCCCGTTCGGCGTCCTGGATCCAACCGAAGGTGCGATACCCGTGCACTGCCCGATCACTTCCGGTCCGCCCGCTCACGTACCCGAAGCACCGGGCCTGCCGCGCCGGTACCGGCATTGCCCGGGAACGGAGCGTTCACAACGTCACCAGATCTCGCAGCCGGGCCAGCCGGGCGGGGCCGATTCCGTCGACTTCAGTGAGCTGGGCGATATCGGTGAAGCGCCCGTTGGCGGTCCGCCAGCTGATGATCGAGTTCGCGGTGACCGGGCCGACGCCCGGCAGTTCGTCCAGTTCGGCGGCACTGGCCGAGTTGAGGTCGACGCGCGGCATGGTGCTCTCGGTCACCGGACCGGTCGGCAGACGGTCCAACGCCCGGATGGTGACGCTGCCCAGTTCGGGTCCGTTCGATTCCGGCGCGGCGGCACCCACCACCACCTGATCGCCGTCGGCCAATCGCTGGGCCAGGTTGATTCCGGTGAGGTCGGCGTCGGGCCGAGCGCCGGCCGCGGCCACGGCATCGGCGACTCGGGATCCGGACGGCAGCCGCTGCAGGCCGGTGTGGTCGACCAAACCCACCACACTCACGACGATTTCGGCCGGATCCGGGGAACCGGTGACATGGTGCGGGGGCGTAGGTCCGGCCGTCGGGTCCCCGGCCGACGCCGGTACGGCACGCATCGGACCCGGCCCCTCGGTGCGGAGCGCCGGGAGCGGTGGCACCGCCTCGGCCACCGGCCGGTCCCGGAGCACCAGACCGGTGGTGACCAGCACTGCCAACAGACCGAGTACACCGAGGACGAGCGCACCACGGCGGCCGGGATCCAGCCGGGCACCCCGGAATCTGTTCGGCAGCAGCCGATCCCAGAACCCGGGGCGCGGACCGGTATCAAGCCATGCGGGTGCGCCGACGGGCCCGGCGGTTGCCGCCGAGACCGGTCCGGGGCCTCGCTCGCCGGCGGGATCGAGATGGTCGGCATCCCATCGGCCGCCGGATGGACGAGCGGCTTCTTCTTCGAGTTCGAGGGTGTCGCCCGCGAGCCGCCGGCGCAGGCGCTGATGCTGTTGATGTGCTGCCATGCCGGTGACGCTATTGCGCACCGGCCGCATCGGATCCGGCCCGACCAGGCAGAACAACCGCCCTGTGGACTACCTCCACATTGTGGACAACTCTGCCCCTCAGACTCGGCGCATCACCGAAACCACTTTGCCGAGCACCACCGCTTCGTCACCGTCGAGCACCGGATACGCCGGATTACGCGGCTCTAGCAGCACATGGCCGTTGCGCCGCCGATACACCTTGACGGTGGCCTCGTCACCGATCATCGCCGCGACGATGTCCCCGTTGTGTGCCTCGTGCTGCCAGCGCACGACGACCAAGTCACCATCACAGATCGCGGCGTCGACCATCGAGTCGCCGCGTACCCGCAATCCGAACACGGTGCCACGCCCGACCAGTTCACGGGGCAGCACGAGCTGGTCGTCGGCATGCTCCTCGGCGAGAATCGGGGTGCCGGCCGCGATATCGCCGACGACCGGAACGGTGACCGCAGCATCCGTCGCCATCGCCGGCGCAGCCGTGCGCAGGAACAAGCGCACGTCGACCGGTCGGGCCACCCCGGCTCCTCGCCGCAGAAAACCTCGCTCCTCCAACGTTTTCAGGTGCCGAGACACCGTGGATGGCGCCAGCCGTACCGCGTCGGCGATCTCCCGGGTACTCGGTGCATACCCGTCGGCGACCGCCCGATCCCGGATCACCTCCAGGATCCGCAGTTGCCGCGACGGCAGGGCGGATGTGTCCAGGTGGTCGTAGCCGTCGAAATCGTCGTATCCGGTCACGGGAGCATCGTAGAGCGCACCGGCGCCGGGCGATTCGCGCAGGTACCGGTCGGCTCGTGCGTGTCCGAGTTCGCAACCGATGTCGACGAGCCTCCGGCCGCCGACTCGGCCCCCGGTCCGGCACGGAGGAGATCGAACCGGCCTTCGTGAGCTGTCGGGGTCGGGGGCATTTGCTGCTGCGGCGACCAGCACTGCCCGCCGGTTTCGGCGACCGGATCAGCCACAACCGCCGGGCACCACCAGAATGCCCAGCGCACCGGCGCCGAGGTGGACACCCAAGGTCGGGCCGAACTCGGCGACATGCAGTTCACGGATCCCCGGAATCAGGTCGGTCAGTTGTGCGGCAACGGTTTCAGCGGCGTCGTGAGCGTCCAGGTGCTGCACCGCCAGCGCCGCACCGTCCTCACCGGCCGCATCCACCGCGGCCGCCACCAGCTTCGCATACGCCTTGGATCTGGTGCGGACCTTCTCCCGCAGCTCCAACCGGCCCTCGACGATCTGCAGCAGCGGTTTGCTCACCAGCTCACTGCCGAAGAAGGCGGCGGCGCTGCTCAACCGGCCACCACGCCGCAACTGTTCGGTGCGGTTCACCAGGATGAAGGTCCGGGCGCGGCCGGCGGCGGCGACGGCGGAGTCGTAGACCACATCGAGTTCGGCACCGTCGCGGGCCCGCCGGGCGGCGGACAACACCGGCAATCCGGTGGCGAGTCCGGCGCCCAGTGAATCCACCAGGCGCACCCGGTCGGCGGCGTCCATATCACGCACCGCCTGCCTTCCGGCCTCCCAGGTGGCCGACAACTGCCGGGAGATGTGCACCGCAACCACACCGTCCCCGTCGCTGCGTTCCAGCGCCGCCTCGTACGCGGCCCGCAACTCACCAGGAGATGCGGCCGAGGTGGTCACGGTATCGGCGCCGTAGTCGATCTCGATCGGGTCGACGCCCTCCCGGACGGCCCGGTCACCGACCAACACGTGCAGCGGCACCACGGCGATGTCCAGCTCCGCGGCGAGTTCGGCCGGCAGGCTGGCCGACGAGTCGGTGACCACGACGACCGCCACGCGATTACCGGACTTCCTGCAGCGTCTTCGCCATGGCGGTCGCCACCGCCCGGTGACCGGCCCAGCCCCAGTGGATGCCGTCCGGGTTGGCCTCGCCGGAGTGGATGTCGTCGCGGACCGCCTCCCCCAGGTCGACCAGCGGCACCCCGGTGCGCCCGGACCATTCACGCAGGGCCGCGACCGCCGGTTCCCGCCCGGTGTGCACCCGGCCGTAGGCGGCACAGTCGTGGACCGACGGCAGGACACCTACCATGGGCAGATCGGGGCACAACTGGTTCAGCGCAGTGCGGGACTGTTCCAGGTAGTCGACACTGATACCGGGTGGCAGGGCCACCGGCCGGCCGAGCTTCGCCAGCCGCGGCTGCAGCCAGTTGTAGGTCGCCCGCACGCGGCGCCGCAGCCCGGGCGGACGAAGATAGCGGATCGTTTCGCGAAGGGCGGTCGGCAACGGCGACGGCAGGCTGTCCATCCCACCGACGGCGAAGACGACGGCACCGGCCCGCGGCACGGCGGCCCAGATCCGTGGATCACCGATCAGCGCCCAGTAGGCGTCCCGGCAGGTCCAGCCGATCCGGGCGACCAGTTCGACATCCCAGTCGAGTTCGGCAGCAACCAGATTGGGCCAGATACGCGGATCGTCGGCCGGCAGACCGCCCTGTGGGCCGAAGTAGGCCAGCGAATCGGCGATCACAAGCAGTACCGGCCGATCGGCATCCGCATCACGCGGCGCCGGGTCGTCGCCACCGGCCGGACCGGTCAACAGGGTGTCCGGCAGGGACCGGCCGGACCGGCCGCTCGCCTGGGCGAAGAGCTCATCGGGCACCGACCGGCCATCCGCCGGTCCGGCGGGCGGCTCGTCCGGTACCGACTCGGCCGGAGCCGGGATGGGCTCTTCAGAGGACATCGGGTGCCACCTTCGCCGCCGCGTTCCACACATCGAGGCGCCAGCCGGGCCGATCGATATCCGGGCCGTGGCTGGACAGCTGCACCCAGCTGGCATTGGCCAGCCCACCGAGGGCCGGCCAGTTACCGGGCGGCAGATCCAGTAGGGCAGCCGTCAGGGCGGCGATCAACCCACCGTGCGCCACCAGGATGATAGTTCGGCCGGGCCAGTCCTGCCGGGTCTCGTACAGTTCCCGCACCACCGGCAACGACCGGGCGCCGACCTGGAGCTTGCTCTCCCCGCCCGGCGGCGAGTAGGTCGCGTCCAGCCGCCAGGCCACCCGGGCACCCGGGTAGTCGGCGTCGACCTCGATATGGGTCAGTCCCTCCCAGTCGCCGAGGTGGGTCTCACGCAACCGGCGGTCGGTGACCACCGGGAGATCGCTGAGCTCGCTGAGTGCCTGCGCGGTGTCGGCAGCCCGCCGCAGATCCGACGAATGGATGGCGATGGCGTTACGGGAGACCAGCTCGCGGGCGGCCTCCTTGGCCTGACGCCGGCCGAGGTCGGTGAGATCGGTGTCGACCTGCCCCTGCATCCGGTCGGCAGCGTTCCACTCCGTCTGGCCGTGCCGCAGCAGGATCAGGTTACGCACGTGGGCGTATTTGCTCACTCGACGCCCTCGACGGGTTCCTCGGCAGCCCGCGACGTATCCGGCGCGGCGATACCTTCCACCGCAATGGCCGGGCAGTCCTTCCAGAGCCGCTCCAGGCCGTAGAAATCACGCTCGTCGTTGTGCTGGATGTGCACGACGATGTCGACGTAGTCCAGTAGCGCCCAGCGGCCCTCCCGGGTGCCCTCCCGGCGCACCGGCTTGTGCCCGGCGGCGCGCAGCTTCTCCTCGACATTGTCGACAATGGCGTTGACCTGGCGTTCGTTCGGCGCCGAGGCGATCACGAAGCAGTCGGTGATCACCAGCTGCTCCGAGACGTCGAGCACCACGACATCCGTGGCCAGCTTCTCGTCGGCGGCCCGCGCGGCGATCTCGGCCATCTGCACTGATTCGGTGGACGCGCTCATACACGGTCCTTCCCGGCCTGGCTCAAGCTCAGCTACCTTCCGTTACCGCGGGCACGTACAGGTCCCGCTTCGATATGTACTGCACCACGCCGTCGGGGACGAGGTACCACACCGGCCGGTCCTCGGCGGCGCGGCGCCGGCATTCGCTCGACGAGATGGCCAAGGCGGGGATCTCGATCATCGTCACCGCATCGGCGGGCAGGTCCCGCAGATGTTCGGCGAGATGGTCGGTGTTCAGCTCGTATCCCGGCCGGCTCACCCCGACGAACTTCGCCAGGTCGAACAGCTCCGTCCAATCCTGCCATGTCAGGATGTTGGCCAATGCGTCCGCACCGGTGATGAAGTACAGCTCGGCGTCCGGATAGGCGGCTCGCATCTCGCGCAGGGTGTCGACCGTATAGGTCACCTTGCCGCGATCGATATCGGCCCGGCTCACCGAGAACCGGGGGTTCGATGCCGTCGCGATCACGGTCATCAGGTACCGGTCCTCGGCCGGGCTGACCACCTTCCCGGCCTTCTGCCAGGGCTGACCGGTCGGGACGAAGACGACTTCGTCCAGTCGGAAACGATGCGCCACCTCGCTGGCCGCAACGAGATGGCCGTGGTGGATTGGGTCGAAGGTGCCGCCCATCACCCCCAGTTTGCGGGGCCGCCGACCTGTCTGGTGCATGGGATCCGAGCTTAACGGTAACCGTCCGGCCGCCGCGCGCTGCCGGTCGATCAATCGGCGACGGCCCGGGCATGCGCCTGCATCCGGTGCAGCTGCCCGCGGGCGCCGGCCAGGGCCGCGGCGGTGTGCCGGGCCGGATCGTTGCGGTGACACCATTCCAGTTCGACGATCAGCGCCCGCATCGTGGCCTGCCAGGATCCGACCGTTCCGGAGCTGTCGCCGTGCAACTGCAGCCAGGCGGCGGCACACAGGCAGCGGGTCCGCTCCACCACCGCGCCCGCTTCACCCCAGACGGTGGCGGCCTGCAGATAGGTGCCGAGCGCCCGGGAGATCTGGCCGCTGCATTCGCGCGCCACGGCAGCCGCCCACAGCAGATCGGCGCGCTGCCGCTGGTGCCCGGGCAGGCTCGCGACCAGCCGCGCCGCCTCGGTGTACTGCCAGGCGGCCTCCCGGTACCGGCCCGTTCGGGTCAGCGATTCGGCGTACTCGTATCGCATCTGCGCGGCCTCCCGAGACGGGTACGACACCGGTGCCACCGACAGGGCAGCGTCGAAAGCTGTCACCGCCGCGGCGTGCTCCCCGGCCCGGCGCCAGGCTCGCGCCGCGACCACACGGTGGCAGACCGCATCGGCTGCCGAGAGCGGTGCCCAGTTCGCCGCGGCGGCCAGGGCGGCCCGAGCGACGTCCCGGTCGCGGCCGGTCTGCGCCGACAGCGCGGTGACCAGCTGCGCATGCAACTGTGCCAGCTCCACGGCGGGCAGCTGGGAACCGCCCACGAACATCGCCCGCCGCAACTGATCCTCGGCAGCCGCCGGGGCGTCCACCAATCGGGCGGCTGCCAGCCGCGCCAGCCGCCGGGCGACCGCACGGCCCCGGCCCACCCGGTCCGCGGGGTGTTCCGGAGCCGGCCGGTACGGCTCCGGAGGGGTGTTCCCGGGGACCACACCACCCGGAGCCGGTTTCGGCCCGGCGGCCGGATCCGCGGTCGCGCGACGGTCGCCCGGGGCAGCCGGGCCGGGACGATCCGCCGACATCGCGGCAACGAACAGCGGCGTCGACCCGGAACGGCCGGGCAGCTCGCGCGGGCCGGCGAACCCGGCACAGAACATCGATCCGCAGTCCCGCGGCGCCGTCGTCAGCATGGCGATGATCTTGTCGGCGTTCGGCTTTCAGTCGCTTAACGAAGGCTGAAAAGCCCTCACACCGGTAGCAGGCGGGCCACCACCTCGGTCAGCTGCCGGGCCGTCCGGCATTCGTGCATCTCGATCACCTCGGCATACTGCGGCGCCGCGGAATCGCCGGTCCCCCAATAGGTTTTCGACTCGGGGTTGAGCCAGTAGGCATGTTTGGCGATATCGATCATCTCGCGCAGCACCCCGACCTGCGGATCCCGGTAGTTGGTGCGGCCGTCGCCGAGCACCAGTAGCGAACTGCGGCTGGTGACGGCATCGGGATACCCTTGCGCGAAGCTGGTCAGCGCGCCGCCGTAGTCGGAATGGCCGTCGGCGTCGATCACTTCGGATTCGGTGAAGATCCGGGTCAGCGCGGCGTCGAGCTGAGTGTGCGGATCGAAGAACCGGGTCACCTCGTCGGTCCGATCGACGAACGCGAACACCCGCACCCGGGAGAACTGCTCCCGCAGCGCATTGACCAGCAACACGGTGAAGCTGCTGAATCCGGCCACCGAACCCGAGATGTCACACAGCAACACCAGTTCCGGCCGGCCGGGCCGGGCCTTGCGGGTGGCAAGGTCGATCGGCACCCCACCGGTGGACATGGACCGCCGCAGCGTTCTGCGTAGATCGATCTCACCACGGCGGGCATGCCGCCGGCGGACCGCCAGCCGGGACGCCAGCACGCGGGCGAGCCGCTGGGTACCGCGCCGTAGTTCGGCCAGCTCGCGTTCGGAAGCGCGCAGGAAGTCGGCGTCCTCGGCCTGGCGGGCGACGCCGTAGCCGGCGACCCGGTCCCGCCCGAGCCGTTCGGCCATCCGGCGGTTGGTCTCCGCGGTCACCGCCGCCCGGAACCGATCCAGCCGGTCGCGGGCCTGCCGCCGGGACAGTTCGGCATCGAACTCGCCCTCGGCTGCCGGGTTCCGCAGGCCGGCCAGCAGCTGCGCCAGCAGTGCGTCCGGCTCGATCTCCTTCATCGTCTGATACGCCGAATACGAAGGGCCCTGCGCGGAACCGTACTGCCCCAGCTCTTCGACCAGTTCACCGGCCAGTCGCGGGATCTCGGCACCGGCATCCGGATCGGTGAGCAGCTCGGCGAGCAGTTCCCGCACGGCCGGAAGATCGATGCGGCCGTCCGTGGTGCGCGGCAGGTCGGTCTCGGCGCCGGTGCGGGCGCCGGTGGCGACCGGGAACCACAGGTCGAACAATCCGTCGAAGGTGGCCCGGTGGGTACTGCGGCGCAGCAGGGCACAGGCCAGTCCTTCGCGGACCGCCTCGCGGTCGAGCAGGTCCAGCACGCCGAGCGCCCGGCCGGCGTCCACGGTTTCCCCCGGACCGACCGGCACCCCTCGCGCACGCAACGCCGCAACGAATCCGGTCAGGTGCCCCGGCAGGCCGTGCGGCGCCGCCACGGCTCAGGCCGGCTTCAGCTCGGACAGTGCCCGCTGCTGGTCACTGCGATGTTTCAGCACCACGCCGAGCGTCGCCCGCACCGTGGCGTCGTCGAGTTCGGTCGCGCCCAGCGCGAGCAGGGTGCGCCCCCAGTCGATCGATTCGGCGACCGAGGGCAGTTTCTTGAGCTGCATACCGCGCAGCACCCCGACGATCCGGACCAGTTGCGCCGCAACCGCTTCGGACAGCTCCGGCACCCGGCTGGTGAGGATCCGGCGCTCCAGGTCCTCGTCGGGGAAGTCCAGGTGCAGGTAGAGGCAGCGGCGTTTCAGCGCCTCGGACAGTTCCCGGGTGGCGTTGGAGGTGAGCACCACGAACGGTTTGCGGGTCGCGGTGATCGTGCCCAGTTCCGGTACGGTCACCGCGAAATCGCTGAGCACCTCGAGCAGCAGCCCCTCGATCTCGATATCGGCCTTGTCGGTCTCATCGATCAGCAGCACCGTCGGCTCGGTTCGGCGGATCGCAGTCAGCAACGGCCGCGACAGCAGGAACTCCTCGGTGAACACATCGGCCTTGGTCTCGGCCCAGTCGCCGCCGGAGTTGCTCGACGACTGGATCCGCAGGATCTGCTTCGCATGGTTCCACTCGTAGAGCGCCCGTGCCTCGTCGACACCCTCGTAGCATTGCAGCCGCACCAGCTCGGCCCCGGCCACCTCGGCCACTGCCCGGGACAGCTCCGTCTTCCCGACGCCGGCCGGGCCCTCGATCAACAGCGGCTTACCCAGGCGGTCGGCCAGGAAAACCGAGGTTGCGGTGGCCTTGTCGGCGAGATATCCGGTGGCGGCGAGCCGATCGATCACCTCATCGACCGAGGCGAAGATCGGCTCGGACTGTACTGCGTTCTCCGTCAAAACCGGGCTCCCATCAGGCCGGCCGGGTCTGGCCGTCGCCCCACACGATCCACTTGGTGGAGGTGAGCTCCGGCAGACCCATCGGCCCACGGGCGTGCAGCTTCTGGGTCGAGATTCCGATCTCGGCGCCGAAACCGAACTGTTCGCCGTCGGTGAAGGCGGTGGAGGCGTTGACCATCACCGCCGCGGCGTCGACGCGCGCACTGAACTCCCGCGCGGCGCCGAGTTCGGTGGTGACGATCGCCTCGGTATGCCCGGTGCCCCACCGGTCGATATGCGCGACGGCGGCATCCAGATCGGCGACGACCTTCAAGGCGATGTCGTCGGAGAGATATTCATCGGCCCAGTCGGAATCCGCCGCCGGGACGACATTCGGCCGATCCCCGTCCACGGTGATCCCGGCCGCCTTCATGCCGTCGACGATCTTCGATGCGACGGCGTCGGAGATCTGCTCGTCGGCCACGGTCAGGTCCTGGAGGTCACTGTGCAAGGTGACGCCGGCGTCGACCAGGGCCTTGGCGAGCCGCGGCACCGCGGTCTCCGCAATCGCGGCGTCGATCAGCACCGTCTCGGCCGCATTGCAGACGCTCGGCCGGCGGGTCTTGGAGTTGAGCAGGATCCGCTCGGCCATATCGAGATCCGCGGCCCGGTGCACGTAGACGTGGCAGTTGCCGGTGCCGGTTTCGATGGCCGGCACCTGGGCATCGCGGACGACCGCGTTGATCAGCCCGGCGCCACCGCGCGGAATCACCACGTCGACCAGGCCCCGGGCCTGGATCAGGTGGGTGACGCTGGAGCGGTCGTGGCTGGGCAGCAGCTGCACCGCATCCGCCGGCAGCTCCTGCGCGGTCAGCGCCTCCCGCAGCACCTCGACGAGGGCGGTGTTCGAATGCGCCGCCGAGGCGGAGCCGCGCAACAGTGCCGCATTGCCGGACTTCAGCGCCAGCCCGAAGGCGTCCACGGTCACGTTGGGGCGGGCCTCGTAGATCATGCCGACCACGCCGAGCGGCACCCGCACCTGACGCAGTTCCAGACCGTTGGGCAGCGTCGAACCGCGCACCACGCCACCCACCGGGTCGGGCAGACCGGCGACCTGGCGCAGACCAGCGGCGATACCGTCGATGCGGGCTTTCGTCAGCCGGAGCCGGTCCAGCAGTGAGGCCTCGATTCCGGCGGCCTGCGCGGCGGCGATGTCCTCGGCATTGGCCGCGAGCACCCGATCGGCGGCGGCCAGCAGGGCATCGGCGGCGGCATGCAGCGCATCGTTCTTCTGCGCCGTGGTCAGCTGGGCCAGCACCCGGGACGCGACGCGAGCCCTGCGGGCGGCATCGTGCACCGCTTCGCGGACATCGAGCTCGGAGGTCACTTCAACCGTCATGGGTACAGACTACGCAATTCGCCCGGACCGCCGACGCTGCCGGTCGCCGAGGACGGCGACGTACCGCATGCGCGGCAACGACGCCGCGGCCGATTGTCCGGAGCGCGGAACCGACGGTTCGGCCGCGCACACCGGCCGGCACTATACGTTCACCCGAACCGGCGAACACGCAGGCCGGACCGGCGCACCACACGCAGACCGAGCTCCGCAGCGAGCCACCGGACCCGGACCCGCCCGGTTCAGCGGACCCGAGGCCCGCTACCCCGGCGGGGCGGGCACCGCCAGTGAGTGCAGCAGCCGTTCCCGGAGCAGCACGGTGGCCGGTGCACGCTCCGCCGGGCGACTGATCACGCCGAGGCAGGCCTCGACCTCGGCGTCGGCGATCGGCACACACTGCAATCCATCGTCGGCACCGGACGCGTAGGTAAGGACGGCCGCGCCCGCGCCGCGCCGGACCAGCCCGACGAGCGCAGCCGGTGCGCCGGCGGCCAGATGCACCTGCGGTGCCACCCCGGCCCGGAGGCAGGACTGTTCGAAGGCGGTGCGTATCCCCGTCCGCGGCGGCAGGCACAGCACCCGTTCGCCGGACAGATCGGCCAGGTGGACCTCGGGACGGTCCAGGCGGTGGCCCGGCGGGACGACGACCATCAGCCGCTCGGAACTGATGATCCGCACGTCGATCCCCGGCGCGACATCGCCGGCGGCAAAGGCAACCAATGCCAGATCCAGTTCCCCGGTGCGCACGGCGGCCCGCAGCGCGGATGTGTGGTCCTCGGACAGGTCGATTTCGATCCCCGGATGAGTGTGTCCGAGTTCGGCGACGGCGTCGAGGAACCCGGGAATCGCACAGCCCAGGATCGTGCCGAGCCGCACCTGCCCACGCACCGCGGCCGAGAATTCCGCGGCGGTCTCACCGATCGCGTCGACCGTCCCGAGCGCTTGCCGGGCCAACGGCAGCACCGCAGCACCGACGCCGGTCGGCCGCACCCGGACACCGCCGCGGTCCAGCAGCCGGTGCCCCAGCTCACGTTCCAGCTTGGCCACCTGGGTGCTGACGCCGGACTGGCTCACATGCAATCGGTGTGCCGCCGCGGTGAACGATCCTTCGTCGACAACGGCAGCGAAGTACCGCAGTTGGTGCAGCTCCATAAGCAGAGATGATATTCGAGATCAGTTCTATCTGTTGGACAGATGGAGGGGGGCGCACGACGCTGGAGACATGACAAACCTGGATGCAGCAACACGACCGGCCGACGGGCAGACGGCGAACGCGACACCGGCCCGGATCAGCGAAACCTATTTCGCGGCCTGGCAGGCCCGCGACTTCGACACCCTGCGCGGTCTGCTCGCCGAGGACGTCGAGTTCACCGGCGCCCTCGGGCAGACCAGCGGGATCGAGGACACCCTGCGCGGCCTGCGGGGAATGACCGAGATCCTGGACCGGATCGAGGTGCAGGCCCGCGTCGCCGACGACACCGATGTGATCACCTGGTTCGACCTGCACACCACGGTCGCGCCGCCCACGCCCACCGCCAACTGGACGCATGTCGAGCGCGGCCGGATCACTCGGATCCGGGTGACCTTCGATCCCCGCCTGATACTGGCCGGGTCGGCAGCCCGGTAGGCGACACAGCTGCCGCTCCAGGAGGTACCCGTCCGTCGACGAGTCCGCGCATTCGGTGCCTTCGAGCGCCCCGATGCGGCTCCGACGGGCTACCGTGCGCCCATGACTGCACCGAACATCGTTGTCCTGGGCAGCGTCAATATGGATCTGGTGACAACCACCGTGTGCCGACCCCGGCCCGGTGAAACGGTCCTGGGAACCGGATTCACCACGGTGCCCGGCGGTAAGGGGGCGAACCAGGCGATTGCGGCGGCCCGATCGGGCGCACAGGTGCATTTTCTCGGCGCGGTGGGCGAGGACGGCTTCGCAGCGCCCCTGCAGGCGACACTGAACGCGGCGGGCGTCGACACCACCGGCCTGCGCACGGCGCCGGGGTCGAGCGGCGTCGCAACGATCGTGGTGGACGAGTCGGGCGAGAACACCATCATCGTGGTTCCGGGCGCCAATGCGTCGATCACCGAACTCACCGACGACGACCTGGCTACGATCGGTGCGGCCGACCTGTTGCTGTGCCAGCTGGAGATCCCGATTCCCACCATCGGGCAAGCCGTCCGGCGTGCGCAGCGTTCGGGCACGACGGTGGTACTCAACCCGTCACCGGTGCAGACGTTGCCCACCGAGCTCTGGGCCGGTGTGGACGTCGCGGTGGTCAATACCGTCGAGGCAGCTCATTTCGCCGGCGAACTCGCCGGAGTCGAGCATGTGGTGCGCACGCTGGGTGCGGACGGCGCCGCGTACCGCGGCCCGGGCGGGGAGATCGGCGAACCGGGCCGGCGGGTCCAGGTGCTCGACACCACCGGCGCCGGTGACGCCTTCACCGGCGCCTTGGCGGCCGCCTGGCACGAGGGCCCGGAATCCGCACTGTCCTGGGCGAATACGGCCGGGGCACTGGCCGCCACCGTTCTCGGAGCGAGCGCGGCCATCCCGACCGCAGCGCAGATCCGAACAGCCGCTCACCTCCGATGATTCCTCCGGCTGGTGCGGCATCCGACCGCGGCGCCTCCGGTCAGGCCGGAGTGGCCAGGGCGAACGGGAGGATCGCCGGGGCACCGGCGCCGCGCAGGGCGTGAGCGGCGACGGTGAAGGTCCACCCGGTGTCGGTGAGGGTGTCCACCAGCAGAATCGGTCCGTCGACGCCGGAGAGGTCCGGCACGTCCCACGAGTCGAGCAGACCGGCCACTCGATGGGCGGAGTTGACGGCCGACACCGGTGGCCGGTCGGGGCGGGCGTGCAGGGTGCCGAGATTGCGGAGGCGACCGATGGTGGCCAGGCGTTCGGCGAGGGTGGTGGTCAGCACGGGGTTCCGGGGCGAGTCGAGCGCCAGCACAGCAGTCGGACGGGCCGGCCAATCCCATTCCTTCAGCACCGCGATGCACGCCTCGACCACCGCATCCGGCACCGGCGCATCGGGGCCGTCCAGCAGGGTACGCAGGCGCTGCCCCCAGCCGAGATCGCTGAGCCGGCCCAGGACCCGTCCGGTCTCGGCACCGCCGGAGATCTTGCCGGACAACGAGACGCCGAGCTTGGCCATCCCGGTCGGCCACTGCTTGCGCGGGGCGAGATCGATCCCGGGGCGGTCCAGCCGGGCCCGCGTCGCCGCCAGCGATTCGACCGCCACGGTCCGGTCCGGCCGGTCTCCGGTGCAGTTGTCACAGCGCCCGCATTCGGCGGCACCCGAATCGGCCAGGCCGGGATCATCGAGCTGGGCGCGCAGGAAACTCATCCGGCAGGTCGCGGTCGCCTGATAGTCGACCATCGCCTGCTGCTCGGCTTCGCGAGCGACGGCGAGCCGCTCATAGCGTTCGGTGTCGTAGTGCCACGGCTGTCCGGTGCCGATCCAGCCGCCGCGGACCCGGCGCACCGCACCGTCCACGTCGAGCACTTTCAGCACCATCTCCAGGCGGGCGCGGTTCAGATCCACGAGCGGTTCCAGGGCCGCGGTGGAGATCGGCCGCTCGGTGTCGAGATTGTCGAGCACCGCCCGGACCAGATGTTCCCGCGGGAAGGCCACCGAGGCGAAGTAGCTCCAGATGCGGCGGTCCTCCGGGCCGGGCAGCAGCACCACCTCGGCGCGGTCGGTACCGCGGCCGGCGCGGCCGACCTGTTGATAGTAGGAGATCGGCGAGGACGGCGCCCCGACGTGCACCACGAAACCGAGATCGGGCTTGTCGAAGCCCATACCCAATGCCGAGGTGGCGACCAGCGCCTTCACCTCGTTGTTCAGCAACGCCGATTCGAGGGCCTCACGTTCGGCCGGATCGGTCCGCCCGGTATAGGCGGCGACGGTGTGCCCGTGCCCGGACAGCACATCGGCCAGATCGTGCGCGGCCGCCACCGTGAGGCAGTAGATGATGCCGGAGCCGGACAGCTCGGCCAGGCGATCGGCCAGCCAGGCGGTGCGTTCCACCGCATCGTCGAACCGCACCACCGACAGGTGTAGCGACTCCCGGTCCAGGGTGCCGCGCAGCACCAGCGTGTCGGTGCCGATCTGCCCGGCGACATCGGTGACGACACGGTCATTGGCGGTGGCGGTGGTCGCCAGCACCGGCACCTCGGAACCCAGGTCGGCGATCAGGGTGCGGATACGCCGGTAGTCCGGCCGGAAGTCGTGCCCCCAATCCGAGACACAGTGCGCCTCGTCGATCACCACCAGGCCCGCATCGGCGGCCAGCCGGGGCAGCACCTGATCCCGGAAATCGGGATTGTTCAGCCGTTCCGGGCTCACCAGCAGCACATCGACGGCGCCCGCGGCCACTCGTTCGTGGATCTCGTCCCATTCGGTGACGTTGCCGGAGTTGATCGTGGCTGCGACCACCCCGGCCCGTTCGGCCGCGGCCACCTGGTTGCGCATCAATGCGAGCAGTGGCGACACGATCACCGTCGGGCCGCGCCCGGCGGTGCGCAGCAGTTTCGCGGCGATGAAGTACACCGCCGACTTACCCCAGCCGGTGCGCTGCACCACCAGGGCCCGGCGACGCTGCACCACCAGGGCCTCGATCGCCGTCCACTGGTCCGCCCGTAACCGGGCCTGCGGGCCGGCCAGCTCCCGGAGGAGCTCTTCGGCCTGCGCACGCAGCGCGCTGTCGGTACCGGTGGTGGCGGGTTCGGCTGCGGCTGTCATGGCACCCATGGTGCCCGACAGCACCGACAACCGAACCCGCCGGCCGTCACCCCTTGACGCAGAGCACCTGGCGCAACGTCGCCACCACGTCGACCAGATCCGACTGCGCCGCGATCACCTCGTCGATGTCCTTGTATGCCGCGGGAATCTCGTCGATCACACCCGCGTCCTTACGGGACTCGACACCTTCGGTCTGCGCGACCAGGTCGGCGACGGTGTACTGCTTCTTCGCCGCCGTCCGGCTCATCCGCCGACCGGCGCCGTGCGACGCCGAGCAGAACGAGGCCGGGTTGCCCTTGCCACGCACCACGTACGACCGGGTGCCCATCGATCCCGGAATCAAGGCCAACTCGCCTGCGCCGGCCCGGACGGCGCCCTTGCGGGTCACCAGCATCGGCACCCCGTCGATCTCCTCCTCGGCCACGTAGTTGTGGTGGCAGGAGATCGGCGCATCGAACCGAACCCCGCGCTCGGCGAACTCCGCCCGCACCGCCCGGCACACCAGGGCCAGCATCACCGCCCGATTGCGGGCCGCATATTCCTGCGCCCAGGTGAGGTCGCGCCGGTAGGCGGCCATCTCCGGAGTGCCCGACAGGAAGACCGCCAGATCACGATCCGGCAGGTCCTGGTTGTGCGGCAGCTTCCGGGCGATCGCCATATGCCGCTCGGCCAGTTCCTTGCCGATGTTGCGGGAACCCGAATGCAGCAGGATCCACACGTGGTCCTCGGCGTCCAGACACACCTCGATGAAATGGTTGCCGCCACCGAGTGAGCCGATCTGCTTGTGCGCCTTCGACTCCAGCTGCTGTACGCCGGGGTGCAGCTCACCGAACGTCGTCCAGAACCGCTCCCAGCCCCGGGCCCGGCCGGACATGTGCGTCCCAGCGAATTCCGCCACCAATGCCCGGACATCCACTGCACTGCCGTGCGCGCGGAATCCGACCGGCACCGCTGCCTCGATCCGGCTGCGCAGCGAATGCAGATCGTCGGGCAGGTCGGCGGCGGTCAGGTCGGTGCGTACGCTCTCCATACCGCACCCGATGTCCACCCCGACCGCGGCCGGGGCAACGGCATCGCGCATCGCGATGACGGATCCGACGGTGGCGCCTTTGCCGAGGTGGACATCCGGCATCACCCGTACGCCGTGCACCCGATCCAGTTGCGCGATATTCCGCAGCTGGCGCAGCGCCGACTGCTCGATCTCGTGCTCGTGGGCCCACATCAGCGTCTGCGCGCGCGTACCGCGCAGCTCGACGGGAAACATGATCCGGTCCTTTCTCGAATTCCGTTCCACCTCGAAACGGTGATACCCCACGCTAAGGATCGGATCCCCGCAACGCACCCGAATTTCGACGCGGGACCTCTATGCTCATCGCTGTCCGTGCCGCACGTCCGTTCGACCGACGGAGGACCCATGGCATTCCCCGGGCGAGGCACTCCCCCGCTGCCGCTGATTCGCGCCGTCGAACGGATCCGAGACGGGCTGGGCCGCCTGCACCGGCGACTGGTGCCGGGGCATATCGCATTGATGGAGCTGGCCGGTGCCGGATTTCTCAGCCAGGCCATCGCCGCCGCCGCGGAATTGGGTATCGCCGACGTGTTGGCCGACGGCCCGAAATCCGCCGGTGAAATCGCCCGCACGGTGGGCGCCGACGAAGACGCACTGCGCAGGCTGCTGCGCCTGCTGGTCGGTTTCGACGTATTCGCCCAGCGCGACGACGGCTCCTATGCCCTGACCGGGATGTCGCAGGCACTGCGGTCCGATACGGACGTGAGCCTGCGCGATCTGTGCTTGATGTTCGGTGCCGAATTCCACCGGAACCATTGGACTCATCTCGCGGACGCGGTACGGACCGGCCGTCCCGCGGGCCAGGAACTGGACGGGATGGACATTTTCGCCCTTTCCGCCCGGGACCCCGAGGTCGCCGAGATCTTCGATCGGGCCATGACCAGCGTCGGCAGCCTTTCCCAGCAGGCTCTGCTCGACGGCTACGATTTCGGCCGGTTCGGCACCGTCGTCGATATCGGTGGCGGACGTGGCAGCCTGCTGGCGGCGATGCTGCGCAGGCATCCGCAGGCGCGCGGCATTCTGTTCGAGCTGCCCGCGGTCGCCGACCGGGCGCGCGCCGAACTGGCGGCTTCCGATGTCGCCGACCGGATCGAAACGGTTTCCGGTTCGTTCTTCGAGTCGGCACCGGCCGGTGGCGATGCCTATCTGCTCTCGCACGTCGTACACGACTGGTCGGCGGCGGAAGCCGGGCAGATTCTGCGCACGGTCCGGGAAGCCATGACCCCGGCGGGGACCCTGCTGCTGATCGAATTGGTCCTGCCCGAGCACCACCGCCCGCACCCCGGCAAGCTCATCGACCTGGAGATGCTGGTGAACACCACGGGACGGGAACGGACCGAATCCGAGTATCGGGAACTCCTCGCCCGCGCCGGATTCACGCTGGTCCGCACGGTCGCGACCGCGGGACCGGAATGCATCCTGGAGGCCCGCCCCCGCTGACCGCACCGACGTGTCGTACGACACGCCCGCCGACACGCCGCGCCGAAAGCCTGTGATGCGTAGCACTGATGTTTCAATGCCGCTATGACCTGGACCACGCTTGCTCGATCCCTGACCGTCCTGGCCGCGGGCACCGCAGCCGGGCTCACCCTCGCCACCGGCCCCGCACAGGCCACCGATGTCGACCCGCTCGACTGCCGCGGCGTCGCGCACGCCGGTGCCGTCGCCGACCGGGAGAGCGCGGCCCGCGGCGCCCAGGTGGTGCCGATCTGCATGAACAACAAGGTCTACGCCGGAATCCCGCTGCAGGTGTTCAATCCGCTGACGCTGCCCGGTACCACCACCGTGTGCCTGGCCGAGGAGGAGACCGTCGACGCGGCCAACGCCTGGAACTGGCGGGCGACCCAGGATGTGGTTCCGATGTGCATCCACAACCGGGCGTTCGGCGTCTACGAGCCCTGATCCGGATGCGGCACGGGATCTACCTGCCGCCGTTCGGCGAACTCGCCGACCCCCGCGTCCTGGCCGAACTGGCTGCCGAGGCCGAGGAGGCGGGGTTCGAGGGCGTCTTCGTCTGGGACCATGTGGTGCGCCCGCACGAACCCGGACTCGAGGTGTGCGATGCCTGGATCGCCCTCGCCGCAATGGCTGCAGCGACCACCCGGGTGCTGCTCGGGCCCCGGGTGACGCCGCTGTCCCGGCGCCGACCCGCGGTGGTGGCCCGGCAGTCGGTGGCCCTCGACCAGCTCAGCAACGGTCGCATGGTGCTCGGGGTCGGTCTCGGATCGGACACCGGTGGTGAACTGTCCCGGCTGGGTGAATGCGACCGGCCGCGGGAACGCGCCCGGCTGCTCGACGAAAGCCTCTCCGTGATCACCGAACTCTGGACCGGGCAGCCGGTCCGGCACCAGGGCCCGCACTACCTGGTCGACGAGCTGACTTTTCTGCCCCGCCCGCCCCAGCAGCCACGGATCCCGATCTGGGTGGCCGCCCAATCCGTGCACCGGGCGCCGCTGCGGCGTGCGGCCCGCTACGACGGACTGTGCCCCGAGGGCACCCCGGACCAACTGCGCGAGATGCTCGAGGTGATCGCTGAATACCGTGGCGATCCGACCGGATTCGAGGTCGTCGTGGCAGGTCGTGACGACACCGACGCCGACCGCTATGCCGCTGCGGGAGCAACCTGGTGGCTGCGGCTACTCCCCGAAGTGACCGGCCGGGCGGATGCGTTGCGCCTCATTCGGCGCGGCCCGCGCTGAGTGCCGCCACCAGGTACGGCGCGGTCCGGCTCGCCGAGGCCGCGGCAACCTGCTCGGGCAGTATCTACCACTGACGCCCGGGCCCCACCACCGGCCCCCGGATCGAACGCCGGCGAGGCCCCGGCCGATCCAGTGACGCCGGTGATGCGACCAGCGGCAGCTCCGTACCGGGTGCCGGCAGGCTCGTACCCAGCAGAGGCCCGGCAACAGTCTCCGGCCGGGGCGGCGCGCCGGACGCTGCGTTGCCGAGACCCGGCGCCCGGATACCGCTACTGTCGAACAGGTGGCCGGTAAGTCTGCGACACCGGCGGTCGAGCTCGAGGTGAGTGGGCGCACCGTCCGGATCAGCAACCCGGATCGGGTGTACTTTCCCCAGCGCGGGGCGACGAAACTCGACCTGGTGCAGTACTATCTCGGCGTCGGGGACGGGATCGTCAACGCGCTCCGGGACCGGCCGTGCATGCTGCACCGATTTCCCAAGGGCCTGCCGGGCGGCAAAGTGCATCAGAAGCGGCTGCCGACCGGGGCCCCGGGCTGGGTGCCGACCGTCCGGGTCCACTTCCCCCGCTACGGCCGCCACGCCGATGAACTGTGCGTCCACGAACTCGCGGACGTGATCTGGGCGGTCCAGATGTCGACCGTGGAGTTCCACCCGTGGAACTCTCGCGCCGCCGATACCGAACGGCCGGACGAATGGCGCATCGATCTGGACCCGATGCCCGACTGCCCCTGGTCCCGGGTCCAGCGGGTCGCGGGCGTCGTGCACGAGGTACTCGACGAACTCGGTGCGACCGGCTGGCCCAAAACCTCCGGCGGCTCCGGCCTGCACGTATATGTGCGGATCGCGCCGGATTTCAGTTTCACCGAGGTCCGCCGGGCCGCACTGGCCTTTGCCGAGGAGGTGCGGCGCCGCGCACCGGACGATGTCACCACGACCTGGTGGCGCAAGGACCGGGAGCCGGACCGCCTGTTCATCGACTACAACCAGAATGCCCGCGACCACACGATGGCCGCCGCCTATTCGGTGCGCGGTGTCGCCGCGGCGACGGTTTCCGCGCCGGTGCGCTGGGCCGAGATCCCGGATGTGCACCCGCGCGACTTCACCATCGAGACGGTGCCCGCCCGGTTCGCCGAACTCGGTGATCTGCACGCCGGCATCGATGCCGCCGTCTTCGATATCGCCCCGCTGCTGGAGCGGGCCGACCGCCTGGGCACGCCCGTCGACCTGGACGAATCCTGAGTTGCGGGGTGCTACCTTCGGCACCGGCAGCCCGCGGACCGGCCGCCCGCCCGGCCGGGACCGCCTATCGAGCAGCGATACCCGCAAGTCCGAGGAGGAGGTCCGAGTGAATCGTCGTGCGGTAGCGATCGGCCCCGGCACGCCACCGCCGGCGCTGGTGGTCAAGGCGGTGACCGGGGCCGGTGCCGAGGTGACCGGCCTCGATCGCGCTCGCGCGCTGATCTGGACCGGATCTCCCGGCGAGTTCCCCGACTCGCTGCCGAACGGCGTCGAATGGGTGCAGCTGCCCTCGGCAGGGGTGGAAGATTGGCTGGCCGCCGGCGTCCTCGACCGGAACCCGGCGGTCACCTTCAGCTCCGCGGCCGGGGCCTATGCGGCCGCCGTCGCCGAGCACGCGCTCATGCTGCTGCTCGCGGGGGTGCGGTACCTGCCCGAACAGCTCCAGGCAGATTGCTGGCGGCAGCAGGAGTTCTTCCCGCACGTGGGTTCGTTGCGTGGCAAGACGGTGACCATCGTCGGTGCGGGCGGGATCGGCCGCGCGCTGATCCCGATGCTGACTCCGCTCGGCGCGCATGTGATCGCGGTGAACCGTTCCGGGCGCCGGGTGACCGGACCCGGCATCCCGGCCGATGTGGAGACGGTGCCGGCCGAACATATCGGCCGGGTGTGGGCGCATACCGACCATGTGGTGATCGCCGCTCCCGCAACACCGGCGACGACCCGGCTGATCGGGCGAGACGAACTGGCCCGGCTCAAACCGTCGTCCTGGGTGATCAATGTGGCCCGGGGCACCCTCGTCGATACCGAGGCGCTGGTCGCGGCCCTGTCGGCGGGGGTGATCGGCGGAGCGGGACTCGATGTCACGGATCCGGAGCCGCTGCCGGACGGCCACCCGCTGTGGCAGTTGCCGAACGCCATCGTGACCCCGCACGATGCCAACCCGCCACAGCTGCGGATGGCGGCCTTCGCCGACCATGTGGCCGCCAACGTTGCCCGCTTCGTCGCCGGGGCGATACCGGCCGCGCTGGTCGATCCCGCCAACGGCTACTGATCGGCAGCGGGTACCCCATCCGGGCCGAACCGGTTAGGCTTCGATCGGCTCGACTGGATGGGACGGGATCGGCTCTATGGGTTGGACATTCACCCCGGACGAATTCACGCACGTCTGGCAGGAGACCGACCTGGACCGGGTGCCGTTCCCACTGCGCCTGCTGGCCGCCGCCCGCACCGAGGACGAGGCTCGCGCCCGGCAAGCCGAGTTGGACCATCGGCTGCCCCGCAACGGCGACCCCGACCTCACCGCCTGCCTGCGAATCCTCGCCCGCCCACAGGCCCGGATCATCATGATCGGCGGCGCGCACGCCCCGGGCAGTGAACTGCGGCTGCTGGCCTGCGCCGTATACGACCGCGCCGTCCTGGTCCGCCAGGAACCCGGCGATCGTGCCGACTTCGGCGGCCGGATCCAGCTGTCGATCGGACATACCGCCAAGATCGGTGCCCGCATCGCGGCCTGCCTGCCGAACACACCGGCCGGCCGCGAACCGGCCCGGGAGGCCGATGCCACGGCAGTCCGCGACGATGAGCAGGTGGTCGCCTCCGACCCAGCGGCGCCACGGATCCGGCGGCTGCTGCACCGGCCGCACACCGGCGAGGGCCACCTCCGCATCGAAACCGGGCTGGACCGGCACCGGCCCGCAGCGCCGATGCACTACAGCTGGATTGATGTCGCCGGTGACGGCCGGTATCTGCTCAAGGCCGCCGATGTCGTGCACGTGGTTCCGGCATCCCGCGACCAGCTCGCCCAGCACCTGCAGCGGCGAATCGGCAACTGAGATGTTCCCGCCGCCGGCCGGTGCCACCCCGTTCCGCTGCCGGTTAGGCTGGGAACGGACCGACGATCTGGAGGGGGTTGCGGAGATGACGCTCGAGACCGGTCGGGCCGATATCGCCCGGTTCGCAGCGGCGGCCAGGACGGATTCCGTCCGATTCGATCCGGATGCGGCACGCCGATGCGCCGAGATCTACGAACACCAGGCGGAACGGCTCATCGAGCTGCGCGAACAGCTCGAATCGGCGGGCGAGGTCACCGGTTTCGGCGGTTTCGTCTCGGCGCAGCAGTTGCAGGCAGGGTTCGCGCACAAGGCCCGGGACGCCGCCGATCTGCTCGGCCACTACATCGAAGCCGCCTACCGGATGAAAGAGGCCTTCCTGCTCAGCGCGGGTCTCTACGAGGAAGCCGACGCCGCCGGAGCGGCCGCCCTCCGCGCAGTCGAGTCGAGGATGCCCTGATGTCCGAACCCGACCCCACCTACATCAGCGCCATGGAGCATTTCGAATCCATGACACACGAACAGATCTACGCCGGAACCCAGCAGATCGATGCCGGTGCCGTCGCGGGCGCCTCGGCCACCTGGCTGGCTGCGGCCGCCACACTCACCACTTCCATGCCGCTGACCCGGGCGAGTGCGGACCGGGTGATGAACACCGTGGAATGGGAAGGTGCTGCAGCCGAGGCGGCGTTGGCCGGTACCCGCAGCTTCGCCGCCTCGGTCGACGAACTCGCCGCCGTACTTGGCGAAGTGGGCGCCCGGCTGGGTGCGGTGGCCGCCGCGGCCGAGGCGGTGAAACTCGCAGTGGTGCCACCCGGTGATTCCGGCCCGGTGGGCACCATCGCCCGGCTGCTGGAAGCGGCGAACGTGATCGACGCCCAGCAGGCCGCCGAAGCACTACGCCAGGAGGCGCTGCTGACCATGAACATGGTCTACAAGCCCGCCTATTCGCTGGCCGGGACCGCAGTTCCGGCGCTGCCGGAGCCCCCGGATCCGACAGCCGGTCCGGCTGTTCCGGCCGCGCCCGCCGCGACGATGCCTGCCCCGCCGCCCCCGGAACCCGCGCCGATGGCGCCGGAAGCACCGGGTGCCACCCCCGAAAATGACCGGCCGACTCCCGAATCCGGTGCTGCGCCGGAGCGCGACACCACGCCACCGGCACCCGGCGACGGCCCGACCGGCGAGCAGCCGGCCGGGCAGAATCCGGAATCCGGAACCCGGCCGCCGGACGCACCCCCGGCACCACCGAGCACCGGCGAATCTGCACCACGACCGGAATCCAGCGAAACCTCGTCCCCGGCACCGGAGTCCACCGCCCCCGCACCGGATCACGAGCCACCGACAGCATCCGACCGGTCCGGCCCCGCCGACGACGACAGCAACCGGACCACACCACCACCCGAATCCCGAGCACCGAGCGCAGACCGGCCGCCGTCGGACGAATCGACGGGACCCGGCAACGAGCAGGCAGCAGAGCCACCACCTGCCGACCCAACTCCGCCGGCCTCGCATACCCCGGCACCGACCACCCCGCCCGAACCTCCGGCTCCGGCTCCGGCTCCGGAGTATGCACCGCCCGCGCCGGCACCGAACTCCGGCACACCGGGATCTCCCGGGTTCCTCGATCCGAACGGCCAGCCCGGCATCACCGGCCCGGTTCCGGATTCGTCGACTCCGTCCGACGCAGACTCCGATACCGGAACGCCACCGACCGACCTCGACCAGCCCGGAGTAGCCGCACCCGACTACGAGCAGTGACTGACACCAGGTGTTTAACAATTTACATGATAATATTGCCTCATGGGTACCGCATTCGCTCCGGGCGACGGACCGATCCGCCCGGTCTCGGTTTCTCTCCACGAAGGCACCATCGCGGCGCTCAAGGAGCTCACGGGCAAGCGCGGCATGTCGAGCTATGTCGAGGCATTGATCCAGCGACAACTCGAGCGCGAACGCCTTCGTGAGCTGATCGAGGATGTCGAATCGGTGCACGGTCCGATGGATCGTGCGGCCGTCGCAGCGAAAGCCGCAATTCTGAGCCGCGCGGCCGACGCCACCGATCCCGCATGAGCGGGACCCTCGTCCTGGATTGTGAAGGGCTGTCCGGTCTCATCCGGCAGGTCCGCCACGTCGGCGAGTGGATCGCAGCCGCAGAAGTCGAAGACCTCCGGGTGGTGGCCAGTTCGGTGACCTTGGTCGAGGCACGCGACCCGAAAACGAATCAGGCACGCTTCGACTACGCGGTGTCCCGAGTGAATATCGTTCCCCCATCGGAGGCCGTGGCCCGCTGCGCGAGCAAGCTGCTCGCCAAGGCAAACCTACATGGTCACAAGTACGCGCTGGATGCGATCGTAGCTGCCACCGCGCTCGATTCGCCCGGGCCCGCAACGATCCTCACCTCGGACCCCGACGACCTGAGAGTCCTGTGCGGCGCTGCGGTCCGGATCGTCGAGATCTGAACGGCGCCTACACCTTCACCAGGTCGTCGGCGTGGATCACCGGACGCTGCATGGTATCCGGGAGTTCGGTGGTGGAGCGGCCGAGCATGCCGGCGAGTTCGTCGGCGTCGTATTCGACGACGCCGCGGGCGACGACGCGGTCTTCGGGGCCGATCAGGTCGACGACGTCACCGCCGACGAAACGGCCCCGGACACCGGTGATACCGGCGGCCAGCAGGGAATGGCGGCGCTGAACCACCGCGGTCACCGCACCGGCGTCCAGCGTGATGGCACCGCGGGTGTCGGCGGCATGCCGGACCCAGAACTTGCGTGCGGACAGCCGCACCGGGCGGGCCGCGAAGGCCGTGCCGACAGTGCCGGAGCCCAGGGCGGTCGCGGCATCGGTGGCCGCGGCCAGCAGCACCGGGATCCCGGCGTCCGCGGACAACCGGGCAGCGGAGAGCTTCGAAGCCATCCCGCCGGTACCGAGCGCGCCCCCGGTACCGGCGATCACCCCGTCCAGGTCGGCACTGCTGCGCACCTCCGGAATGAAGGAAGCACCGCCCTTGCGCGGATCACCATCGTAGAGTCCCTCCACATCGGAGAGCAGCACCAGTGCATCGGCGCCGACCAGGTGCGCCACCAGCGCGGCCAGCCGGTCGTTGTCGCCGAACCGGATCTCCTCGGTGGCGACGGTGTCGTTCTCGTTGACCACCGCGACCGCGCCCAGGGAGCGCAGCCGGTCCAGGGTGCGCTGGGCGTTGCGATGATGCTCACGGCGGCCGAAATCGTCTGCGGACAGCAGCACCTGCCCGACGGTACGGCCGTACCGGGCGAACGAAGTCCCCCAGGCATGGGCGAGCGCCAGCTGGCCGACACTCGCCGCCGCCTGTTTGGTGGCCAGGTCACGCGGCCGCCGGCGCAATCCCAGCGGTGCGAGTCCGGCGCCCACGGCCCCCGAGGACACCACGACCACATCGGATCCGGCCCGCATCCGGGCCTCCACTGCATCGGCGAGTCGGTCGAGCCGATCGGTGTCGATGCCGCCCTCCAGGCTGGTCAGCGCCGAGGAACCGACCTTCACGACGACACTGCGCGCCGAAACGACCTGCCGCCGCGCCGGGCTCGGTGCACCGGGAACACCCAACGGCGCCCTTCCCGCATCGTCCGCCGAGCTCACCCGAGTCATCTCCACCGCCTAGCTGTCTGCGCATGCGCCGCATCCCCGGCGCAGTCCCACTGTCTGCGAAGTATGGCCGCTACCCCGCGGGTTCCGCCGTGACCGGGCGCACACCGCACGCCGGCTCCACCGAAACTATTCCTCGCCGTCCACCAGTCCACGCCGCACCCGCGAGGCATGCTTGCGCTCGGCGGCGCCGATCCGCTCGTTGCGTTCCAGCCGCACGTCGGTGCCGCGACCGGTGGGCTGCCGGTCGACGCCCGCAGCGACCTGGGGCTCCCAGTCGAAGGTCACCGGGCCGATGGTCACCGGGCAGCCGGGTTCGGCGCCCATCCGCATCAGCTCCTCCTCGACCCCGAGCCGCGCCAGCCGGTCAGCGAGGTAGCCGACGGCCTCGTCGTTGTCGAACTGGGTCTGCCGCACCCACCGCTCCGGGCGGCTGCCGCGCACGATGAACCCGCCGGGCTCGTCCGGATCCGCGATCACGCTGAACCCGGAATCGTCGGTCGCGATCGGCCGGATCACCGGCCGCTTCGGTGCCGCCTTCGGATGTTCCTCGCGGTAGCTACGCACCAGGTCGGCGAGTGCGAATGTCAGGGGCCGCAATCCGGCCCGGCTCACCGCCGAGATCTCGAACACCGGCCAGCCACGCTCGGCGAATTCGGCACGCACCATTTCGGCGAGGTCCGCGCCATCGGGTACGTCGATCTTGTTCAGGATCACCACGCGCGGCCGGTCGGCGAGTTCACCCAGCCCGGAGTCGGCCGCCAGCGCTGGTTGATAGGCGGCCAGTTCGGCTTCGAGCGCATCGACATCGGAGACGGGGTCCCGGCCGGGCTCCAGGGTGGCGCAATCCACCACATGCGCCAGCACCGCGCAGCGCTCCAGATGCCGCAGGAAGTCCAACCCGAGGCCGCGTCCCTCGCTGGCACCCGGAATCAGCCCGGGTACATCGGCGACCGTGAAGGTGGTTTCCCCGGCGGAGACCACCCCGAGATTGGGCACCAGGGTGGTGAACGGGTAGTCGGCGATCTTCGGCTTGGCTGCCGAGAGCACCGATACCAGCGACGATTTACCGGCCGACGGGAACCCGACCAGGCCGACATCGGCCACCGACTTCAGCTCCAGGACGAGGTCGCGTTCCTCCCCCTCCTCACCGAGCAGCGCGAAGCCGGGTGCCTTACGGGCCTTGGAGACCAGCGCGGCGTTGCCGAGACCGCCGCGGCCACCCTTGGCGACGACGAAACGATTGCCGACGCCCACCAGGTCGACGAGCACGTCACCGTCCTCATCGAGAACGACGGTGCCGTCGGGAACCTTGAGCACCAGCTCGCTACCGCGTTTACCGTCCCGGTTGCCGCCCTCGCCGGGACGGCCGTTACCCGCTTTGGCGTGTGGATGGAAATGGAAGTCGAGCAGCGTGTGCACGTTGGCGTCGACCTCGAAGATCACATCGCCACCGTTGCCGCCGTTACCGCCGTCCGGCCCACCGAGGGGCTTGAACTTCTCCCGGTGCACCGAGGCACAGCCGTGACCGCCTTTGCCCGCCCGGACATGCAGCACGACGCGATCGACGAACTTGGACATCGATCGTTCCTCCTATTCTCTCGGCTGTTCCGGCGATTCGACGGACAGCGGGCGGCCGGCGCCCGAGACACGAAAAGCGGGTCAGGGTGCAACCCTGACCCGCTTCGCGTCGTATGTCTGCAGCGCCCCAGGCGGTCAGGCCTGAACCGGCTCCGGGACCACGATGTTGACGGTCTTGCGACCACGCTTGGTACCGAACGCCACCGCACCCGACTCGAGCGCGAACAGAGTGTCGTCACCGCCACGGCCGACGTTCACGCCGGGGTGGAAGTGGGTACCGCGCTGACGCACGAGGATCTCGCCGGCCTTGACGGTCTGGCCGCCGAAGCGCTTCACGCCGAGCCGCTGGGCATTCGAATCCCGGCCGTTCCGGGAGCTGGATGCACCCTTCTTATGTGCCATAGCTGCTGAATCTCCTCGGGATGCTTACTTGATGCCGGTGACCTTGAGGACCGTCAGCGGCTGACGGTGACCCTGGCGCTTGTGGTAGCCGGTCTTGTTCTTGAACTTGTGGATGCGGATCTTCGGACCCTTGGTCTGGTCGACGACCTCGGCCGCCACCGAGACCTTGGCCAGCT
The DNA here is from genome assembly GCF_056627695.1 of Nocardia sp. KT25-26. NCBI lineage: Bacteria > Bacillati > Actinomycetota > Actinomycetes > Mycobacteriales > Nocardiaceae > Nocardia > Nocardia sp. KT25-26. Next base: position 4,470,530 of record NZ_CM152813.1, read on the forward strand.
TGTCCGCATCGGTAGTCAGCTCGGCGCCGTCGACGACGAGAACCGGGGTCAGTGCCACGGACGTGCCGGGCGCACCCTCGATCTTCTCGACCTTCACCAGGTCACCGACCGCGACCTTGTACTGCTTTCCGCCGGTCTTGACGATCGCGTACGTTGCCATCGGTCGGCTTCCTCCACTCGCTGTGTCTAGTCATGCTTCGTTCGCGCCACCATTGCGACGCGATTGATCTGCGCTGGTTTGGTGTCAGCTTGGTTGCTGCACGGGGGCCGGGCATTCGTGCCCCGCCAGGCAGCGACCGACCAAGGCTACCAGAACCGCAGGCCCGGACCCAATTCGCCCGGTCGTCGCCGCCTCCCGGCCGGTCACCCACGCGGCTGACCGGCCGGGACGTGCTCAGTTCTGCTCGCCCGGCGGTGGTCCCGCCGGGCGTCCGACGGCCCGCCGCCGCGGCCGCGGCTGCGGTACGACCGGGGCCGTGTCGTCGGCCGGCACCACCGGTGTCGCCGGCTCGTCGTCGGCCGCCAGCACGAACACCGCCCCGGCGCTGTCGGCTGCCGGCGCCGCCGCCGAACGGGCCACACGCCGACGTCCACGGCCCCCGGCGGACTCCGCCGCGGCGGGCGTTTCGGGGACCTCGGCAGCCGGTTCCGCAGCCGCCTCCGGTTCCGGGGCCGTCCCGTTGGTGCCGTTGCCGGCGGCCACCACCGGTTCGGCCGGCGCAGCGGCCGAACGAGCGGCCCGCCGGCGACGCCGGACCGTCGGCGCGGGAGGCTCGGGCTCCGGCTCCGGTACCACCGCGACCGCCGGCTCGGGGGTGGCAGCGGGCTCGTCGGTGGCCGGCTCCGCAGCGGCCACGGCCGGTGCCTCGGCAGGCTCGGCAGTGCTGCCCACCGGTTCGGCCGAGACCGCGGCCGACGTCGCCCGGCGGCGGGCGCGGCGACGCGGCCGCGATCCCCGCTCCGGTTCGCCGTCCGCCGGGGTGTCGGCAGTCACCGTAGCCGCGTCCGACGGCGCGGTCTCGGGCGCAGCGGACGGTTCCGCCCCGGCACCGGCCGTCGTCTCCGCCGGAGCAGCTGCCGCGGCACCGGTCTCGGCCGGGGCCGCATCGGGTGCCTCCTCGTCGGCACTGTGCGAGGCCATCGCCAGCGCCACCGGGTGGGCCCGCTTGGCGGCCGCGTCCTCCTCGAAGTGCTCCTCGGGCTGCGGCGTGGCGGCCGGCTTGTCCTTTTCCTTGTCTTTTTCCTTGTCCTTGTCCTTGTCCCGGCCCCGGCGGCGCCGGCCTTCCTTGCGGCCCGAGGGCTCATCGGCGCCCGAACCACCTTCCACCGGATAGGAATGCACCAGGATGCCGCGACCGTGGCAGTGTTCGCAGGTGGTGGAGAACGCCTCGACCAGGCCGGTCCCCAGCTTCTTGCGGGTCATCTGCACCAGCCCCAGCGAGGTGACCTCGGAGACCTGGTGACGGGTCCGGTCCCGGCCGAGCGCCTCGGTGAGGCGACGCAGCACCAGATCCCGGTTGGATTCGAGCACCATGTCGATGAAGTCGACGACGATCATGCCGCCGATATCGCGCAGCCGCATCTGCCGCACGATTTCCTCGGCTGCCTCCAGATTGTTCCGGGTGACCGTTTCCTCCAGGTTGCTGCCGCCGGATCCGGTGAACTTCCCGGTGTTCACGTCGATGACGGTCATCGCCTCGGTGCGATCGATCACCAGGGTGCCACCCGAGGGCAGCCACACCTTGCGGTCCAGGGCCTTGGCCAGCTGCTCGTCGATGCGGTAGGTCTCGAAGACGTCGGTGCCGTTGTTTTCGTGCCGCGACACCCGGGCCAGCAGGTCCGGAGCGACGGTGCCGATGTACTTCTCCACCGTGTTCCAGGCCCGATCGCCCTCGATCACCAGCTTGGAGAAGTCCTCGTTGAACAGGTCACGGATCACCTTGACCAGGAGATCGGGCTCCTCGTACAGGACCTTCGGAGCGCCACCGTCCTGCTGCGCCGCCTTCTCGATGGTCTGCCAGGTGGCCTGCAGCCGCTCGACGTCCCGGGCCAGCTCGCTCTCGCTGACCCCCTCGGAGGCGGTGCGGATGATCACTCCGGCATCGGCCGGGACGATCTCGCGCAGGATCTCCTTGAGCCGCTTGCGCTCGGTGTCGGGCAGCTTGCGGCTGATTCCGGTCGACGTGCCGCCCGGTACGTACACCAGGAACCGGCCGGCCAGGCTGATCTGGGTGGTCAGCCGGGCGCCCTTGTGCCCGACCGGGTCCTTCGAGACCTGGACCAGCACCTGGTCACCGGGCTTGAGCGCCTGCTCGATCTTACGTTCCTTGCCGCCGAGCCCGGCGGCCTCCCAGTTCACCTCGCCGGCGTAGAGCACGCCGTTGCGCCCACGGCCGATATCGATGAACGCCGCCTCCATGCTGGGCAGGACGTTCTGCACCTTGCCGAGGTAGACGTTGCCCACCATCGACGCCTGCCCGGTGCTGGTGACGAAATGCTCGACCAGGATGTCGTCCTCGAGCACGCCCACCTGGGTGATCGTGGCGGGATGCGCGGCATCGCCGGCCTTCTCCCGTACCACCATGACCCGGTCCACCGACTCGCGCCGGGCCAGGAATTCCGATTCGGTCAGGATCGGCGGGCGCCGGCGCCCGGCTTCCCGTCCGTCCCGGCGGCGCTGCCGCTTCGCCTCCAGCCGGGTGGAACCGGAGATGCCCTGCACCTCGTCGCTGCCGGACCGGTTGCGGTTCTTGTTGCGCGGTTCGCGCTCGTGCACCACCGTGTTGGGCGGATCGTCAGGAGCCGAATCGGACTCCCCGGATTCGCCACCCACCTTGCGCCGACGCCGCCGCCGGCGCCGCCGGCTGGCGCCCTCGGGTACCTCCGACTCGGCGGCCGAGCCGGCCTCCTCCTCGGATTCGGTTGCCGCACTCTCGGCAGCGGACGACCCGTCCTCGTCGGCGGGCTGCTGCTCAGCTTGTTCGCCGCGTCCGGTGGTGGTCTCGGTGTCCTCGGCTCCGTCGGCCGCCTGCTCACCGCGACCGCGGCCCCGGCCACGCCGACCGCGCCGCCGGCGCCGGGGCTGGCCTTCGCCTTCCCCGGCCGCTTCGCCGGCTCCGGCCTCGGCCTCGGTGTCCGGCTCGATCTCGGCCGTGTCGTCCGGCTCCGCCGGCTCTGCCGCCGGGGCAGCGTCGAGCTGTTCGGTGCGGCGCCGCTTGCGGGCCTCCTCGGCGGCGGCCGCATCCGGCGACAGGAACAGCGGCGCCTGCACCGCAGCGGCCTCGAATGCCGCCGGTTCGGCCGGGGCCGGTTCGGTGTGCTGCGGATATGTGAACAGCTGGGTGGTCGCATCCGGTGCGGAGAACATCGGGCCCGCGGCGGCCGCACCGGTGTCCGGCTCGGCGGCCGGGACGGGTGGTTCGGCCGCGGGCTCCGCTCCGGCGGCTACCGGTTCCGGGCTCGGCGCTGCGGCCTGGGCGGCAGCTGCAGGCTCCGGGCTCGGGGCTGCGGCTTCGGGCTCGGGGCTCGGGGCTGCGGCGGGCTCGGCCGCGGCAGCTTCCTCGGCGGCGGCAGCGTTCAGCGCATCGCGGACGGATTCCGCGACGGACCGATCGACATTCGATTGCACGCTCCGCGCTTCGGTGCCCAGCTCGGCCAGTTTGGCCATGATGCGCTTACTGGTGACCCCCAACCGCTTGGCCAGCGCATGAACTCGGATTCGCTCCGGCAATTGATCGGCATCCTGTTGTGTTGTGTCCTGCGGCTCTTGATCGGCCACGAAGTCTCCTAGGGCCCCCGGGCGCGTCCCTCCCGGTACGGAGAGACGCGGCCGGCGCGGGGGCAACGTCGGTACCTCACGCCCGTCGGACGCGAGGGTCATCTGGTCTCGCCCCGCACGCCCCGCGGCCACCGGTCGATCATCTGGCGGTCCAGCGGGGCACACGGCGCCTTGCTGTACGGCTTGACGCCGCGTCGGTGGCGCTCATCCAGCGTGCCGATGCGGGTGATCCCGGTCCGGGATCACCCGCGGCAGCGATGATCGCCCATCCCACCGCGGTGTCATCCGGTTGCGTACGACACCGCTGTCGCGTACCTGCGCGACGCTTCGGTATCGATGCGCAACCGAGTCCAGTATCCCACACCCCGCGGGCAGGCTTCGCCCTCACCGGGTGCGCGGGTCGGTTCCGCGGCGGTTGTAGCGCCTACCGGGCGCTCGAGCTCGTCGCACCCGTCACCGGGCGCGACGAGCGAGGACGGCCACGGTCAGGCGTCCGGTCCTGCCGTTCAGATGGGGAACTCGGGGAACCAGAGCGCGATCTCGCGCTTGGCGGAGTCGGGCGAGTCGGATCCGTGCACCAGGTTGTACTGGGTCTCCAGGCCGAAGTCACCACGGATGCTGCCCGGTACGGCCTTCTCCACCGGGTCGGTGCCACCGGCGATCTGCCGGAACGCCGCAATCGCCCGCGGGCCCTCCAGCACCGCCGCCACCACCGGACCGGAGGTGATGAACTCGATCAGCGAACCGTAGAACGGCTTCTCGGCATGTTCGGCATAGTGCTGGCCGGCGACCTCCGCCGACACGTTCTTCAGCTCCAGGGCCTTGATGGTGAGGCCTTTGCGCTCGATCCGGGCGAGCACCTCGCCGACCAGTCCACGCGAGACGCCGTCCGGCTTGATGAGTACCAAAGTCTGCTCAGTCACGCAGCAACCTTAGCGGTGTCGATTTACGTCGGCTCCGCCGCCGCGTGTTCGCGGCCCCGAGGGGCCCGCGAGGTGACTACTTCGAGTCCGGTGGTGGCATTCGCTGACTGGGGAGCAGCCCACGATCCATGCGGCGCTGGACGTCGGCGCGCAGCATCAGGATGAAGGCCCAGACGGCGGCGAAGATCAGGCCGATGATGCCGATGGAGAGGTGGATGAAAGTGCCGAGCAGCACCAGGACCTGCAGGCCGAGGTTCATCGGGATCGCCCAGGGGCGGCGTTGCAGGCCGGCGCCGACGATCATCAGGACCGACAGGGCCACCAGATAGGTGCCGGAAAACCAGGTGACCCCGCCACCGACGTCGGCGACGACCGGCAGGGCCAGCAGGACCACGATCGCTTCCAGGACCAGGGTGCCTGCCATCACACCGCGCAGGCCCTTCCAGGGGTCCGTCGCGGGTGGGCGTACACCGGTCTCATGCGGTTGTTCCCCGCTCACTTCGTCCCCGCTCACTTCGTCGTCCTCACGTCTGGTGGTTCTCGTCATGCGGGGCTCTTGCCGAACAGGGCCCGGGCCGCGCCGGCGGTGACCACGGAGCCGGTCACCACGACACCGGCGCCGGACACCATCTCGCCCGTGTCACCGGCTTCTTCGGCCAGCGCGATCGCGGTTTCCAGGGCGTCCGGGAGGGTTTCGGCGGTGACGACCCGTTCGTCCCCGAAGCGTTGCACTGCCAGGTTCGCCAGCCCGTCCACGTCGAGCGCCCGGGGTGACCCGTTGGTGGTGACCACGATCTCGTCGAACACCGGTTCCAGGGCGTCGAGGATTCCGCCCGCGTCCTTGTCGCCGAGCACCGCGACGACGCCGACCAGTTTCCGGAAGTCGAACTCGGTGGTGAGGGTGGTGGCCAGGGCCGCGGCCCCGGCGGGATTGTGCGCAGCGTCGATGAAGATGGTCGGCGCGTTGCGCATCCGTTCCAGCCGGCCCGGGCTGGTCACGCTCTCGAACCCGGCGCGGATCGCGTCGACGTCGAGTTGCCGCTCGGCACCTGCGCCGAAGAAGGCTTCCACGGCGGCCAGCGCCAGGACGGCGTTGCGGGCCTGATGTTCGCCGTGCAGGGGCAGGAAGATCTCGTCGTACACGCCGCCGAGCCCCTGCAGGGTCAGCTGCTGTCCACCGACCGCGACCCGGCGTTCCAGCAGCCGGAACTCGGCGCCTTCCCGCGCGACGGCGGCGTCGGTCTCCACGGCCCGGCGCAGCAGGACCTCCATGGCTTCGGGTTCCTGTTCGGCGATCACCGCGACGGTATCGGTCGGGATCAGCTGCTCGGGTGCGCGTTTGATGATCCCGGCCTTCTCGCCGGCGATCGAGGACAGGTCCGGTCCGAGGTAGTCGATGTGGTCGAGGCCGATCGGGGTGATCACCGCGACCTGGGCGTCGATCACGTTGGTCGCATCCCAGGTGCCGCCCATCCCGGTTTCGACGACCGCCACGTCCACCGGCGCCTCGGCGAAGGCGGCGTACGCCATGGCGGTCAGCACTTCGAACTTGCTCATCGCCGGGCCGCCGGCCGCCTCGGACTGCTTGTCGATCATCTCGATGTAGGGCTGCAGTTCGTGGTAGGTGGACACATAGGTCGCCGGGCTGATCGGCGCGTTGTCGATCGCGATCCGTTCGGTGGCCAGCTGCAGATGCGGGCTGGTGATCCGGCCGGTGCGGCGGTGCAGCGCGGTCAGCAGCGCATCGATCATCCGGGTGACCGAGGTCTTGCCGTTGGTTCCGGCCACGTGGATCGCCGGATAGCCGCGTTGCGGCGACCCCAGCAGGTCCAGCAGGGCGTTGATCCGGGTCAGTGACGGCTCGATCTTCGTCTCCGGCCAGCGCCGGTCCAGTTCTGCTTCGACCAGCGCCAGTTCGGCCAGGTCCACCGGGGAGGGCCCGGAGCCGAGCCCTTCGTCCGGTGCGTCCGCCCCGGTCATCGGCTGCTCGCGGCGGCGCGGTCGGCGAGTTCGGTCAACCGGGCGCCGATGCGTTCCACTTCGGCGGCGGCCACGTCGCGGCGGTTGGTGATCTTGTCGACGACCTGCTGCGGCGCCTTGGCGAGGAAGGCCTCGTTGGCCAGCTTGGCGGTGGTGCCGTCGAGTTCCTTGCGGGCGGCCGCGAGGTCCTTCTCCAGACGCCGGCGTTCGGCGTCCAGGTCGACGCTGCCGGAGGTGTCGATCCGGACAGTCACGGTGGCGCCGGTGTCGTCGGCACCGGCCAGACGCACCTCGACCTCGGCGGTGGCGGCGAAATCCGGACCGGCCTCGGTGAGCCGGGCCAGGTTGGTGACCGCATCGGCGAACCCCGTCAGTCCGGCCTCGGCCAGCCCGGTCAGGTCGGCGGCCACCTTCTGTTTGTCGGCGAGGCCCTGGTCGCTGCGGAACCGGCGGATCTCGGTGATCAGCCGCTGCGCGTCCGCGATCCGGCGGGCAGCGGTCTCGTCGGCGGGCACCCCGGTGGCCTGCGGCCAGGCAGCGATCACCACCGATTCACCACCGGTCAGGGCCCGCCACAGTTCCTCGGTGACGAAGGGGATCACCGGATGCAGCAGCCGCAACACCGCATCGAGCACGGTACCGAGCACGATCCGGGTGGACTCGGCCCGTTCCTCGGACGCGGCGAACTGCACCTTCGCCAATTCGAGGTACCAGTCGCACAGTTCGTCCCAGGCGAAGTGGTACAGCGCCTCGCAGGCCTTGCCGAACTCGTAGGCGTCGAAGGCGGTGTCCACCTCGGCGCGCACCTGGTCGAGCCGGTCCAGGATCCACCGGTCGGTGTCGGTGAGGGTGTCGCGGGCGGGCAGTTCGCCGGTGTGCGCACCGTTCATCAGGGCGAACTTGGTGGCGTTGAACAGTTTGGTGACGAAGCTGCGCGAGGCCAGTGCGTGCGGTTCGCCGACCGAGAGGTCGCCGCCGGGCTGGGCACCGCGAGCGAGGGTGAAGCGCAGCGCGTCGGCGCCGTAGGAGTTGATCCAGTCCAGCGGGTCGATGCCGTTGCCGCGCGATTTCGACATCTTCTTGCCGTACTGATCGCGGATCAGACCGTGCAGGAACACGTCCCGGAACGGGACCTGCTTCTCCGCCGCGTCCTTACCGGCCGTGATGGCCGGGTCCTCGGCGGTGAACATGCCGAACATCATCATCCGGGCGACCCAGAAGAACAGGATGTCGTACCCGGTGACCAGCACGCTGGTCGGATAGAAGCGGGCGAGCTCGGGTGTGGCGTCCGGCCACCCCATCGTGGAGAACGGCCACAGGCCCGAGGAGAACCAGGTGTCGAGCACATCGGTGTCCTGCACCCAGCCTTCGGGCGCTTCCTCATCGGGTCCGAGGCAGACGACCTCGCCGTCCGGGCCGTACCAGATCGGGATCCGGTGGCCCCACCACAGCTGCCGGGAGATGCACCAGTCGTGCATATCGTCGACCCAGTCGAACCAGCGCGGTTCCTGGCTGGCCGGATGGATCCGGACGTCACCGTTGCGGACGGCGGCGCCGGCGGCCTCGGCCAGCTTCTCGACCTTGACCCACCACTGCATGGACAGCCGCGGTTCGATCGGTTCCCCGGACCGCTCGGAGTGGCCGACGCTGTGCACATAGGGCCGCTTCTCGGCGACGACCCGGCCTTCCTCGGCCAGCCGTTCGCGCACCTTCACTCGCGCCTCGAACCGGTCCATCCCGTCGAATTCGGTTCCGGTACCCGTGATCCGGCCGCTCTCGTCCATGATCGTGGGCATCGGCAGATCGTGCCGCAGCCCCATCTCGAAGTCGTTCGGATCGTGCGCGGGGGTGATCTTGACCGCGCCGGTACCGAATTCGGGGTCGACATAGTCGTCGGCGATGATCGGGATCTGCCGGCCGGTGATCGGGTGCGCCAGGGTGGTGCCGATCATCGACCGGTACCGTTCGTCGTCCGGATGCACCGCGACCGCGGTGTCACCGAGCATGGTCTCGACCCGGGTGGTCGCGACGATCACGTGTGGTTCGTCGTCGTTCAGTGAGCCGTACCGCAGCGAGACCAGCTCGCCTTCCCGGTCCTCGTATTTGACCTCGATATCGGAGATTGCGGTGCGCAGCACCGGCGACCAGTTGACGAGACGTTCGGCACGGTAGATCAGGCCGGCGTCGTAGAGCTTCTTGAAGATGGTGCGGACGGCCCGGGACAGGCCCTCGTCCATGGTGAACCGGTCGCGGCTCCAGTCGACGCCGTCACCGAGCGCACGCATCTGCCATTGGATCGCCCCACCGGATTCGCGCTTCCAATCCCACACCTTCTCGATGAAGGCTTCGCGACCCAGGTCTTCCTTGGCGGTGCCGTCGGCCGCGAGCTGCTTCTCCACCACGGTCTGGGTGGCGATTCCGGCGTGGTCCATCCCCGGCAGCCACAGCACCTCGTAACCCTGCATCCGCTTGCGTCGGGTGAGGGTGTCCATCAGGGTGTGGTCGAGGGCGTGGCCCATGTGCAGGGTGCCGGTGACATTGGGTGGCGGCAGCACGATGGAGTAGGCCGGTTTACCACTCCCCGGGTCCGCACCGAAGTACCCGGCAGCTACCCAGCGCTCGTACATCGGGGCCTCGACGTCGCTGGGGTTCCAGCTCTTGGGGAGGGCATCGGCACGATTACGCGAGTTGTCTGGGGCTGCGCTGGTCACCCGACGATTCTATGGGTTGCCCCACCGACCGCGCCGCCCTACCCCACCGGGCGCGCCGACCAGCTGGGGCCCTGTTCCCCGGGGCCGCCGACTGGCGAAGAAGTCGCCCCGTCCAGCACCGAGCGGCCCCGCCCCGATTCGGACCGGCGGAGCAAAGCAGCGAAGCACTGAGCAAGGGAAGGAAGACCGAGGCCCGAAGGGCCTCCCCCGAGCGACGTAGTCGCTCCATCCCACACCCGATGCGGCCCCCGAAGGGGCCGCGACTCGAGCGACGGAGTCGCTCGATCCCACACGGAGCGGCCCCGCCTCGATTTTGGACTGACGGAGCGAGGGAGCGAAGCGACTGAGCGGAGGAGGGAAAAATCGAGGCCCCCCAGGGGCCGCGACTCGAGCAGCGGAGCTGCTCCATCCAACACAGCGCTGCTCAATCCAACACAGGCGGAATCTTCGGTGGATGAGGGACACCGAAGATTCCGCCCTGCCCGTGATCATACCGCTGTTCGGTGCCGATCCGAAGAATCCACACCCAATTCTCAGCTTCCGGCCGCCTTCCACCACCGAATCGGAGATCACAACGAAAAATACTCCGCGAGATAATGATTCGGACCAATCCGACTCGCCCGACGCGTTGCCCGATGCCCCCGATCCGGGGAGTCTGGAGCGAGTGATCCCTTTGCACGACCCCACGGCGACACCGGACGCCGCGTATCGGATATTCATCGGCCCGGCGCCGCGTGGTGTGCTCGCCGCGGGTGACGGCCGGGCCCCGGCTTCCGGTCGGCCTACCCCGTCGGTGCACGATCTGCGCGGCCGGCGACCGACGGAGTTGCACTACCCGGAGCGGGTGGCTCTGGTGATCGGTGGCGTGCCCGGCGCCGGTAAGAGCACTGCCATGCAGCGCTGGTTCCCGGCCGGCGACGCGACGGCACCGCTGGTACTGGATTCGATCCGGGCCCGGCACCGGCTGCACCGGCGGCTGAGTGCCGTCCCGTACCCGTTGTGGCGCCCGCTGGTACACCTGGCGCACTACCGCGCCGTCTATCTCGCCCTGCGGGACGAAGCAGGGCCGGTCGTGATCCACGATTGCGTCACTTTCGGCTGGAGCCGGGCGCTGCTGAACCGGTGGGCCCGGCGGCACGGCCGGCCGCTGCACGTGATCATGCTCGACGTGGCCGGACCGACCGCGCGCGCCGGTCAGCTCCGGCGCGGCCGGCGGATCGGCCGGTTCATGTTCGCGCTGCACTGCCGGGGGTGGCGGCGGTTGCTGCGTTCCGGCGCCGGCCGGACCGGCTGGCGGCCGGCGTCGACGGTGATCGTCGACCGGCCGGCCGTCGGCACGGTGCGCCGGGTGCGGTTCGTTACGGCCCGGGAACCAGCACGGTGAGGGCACCGGGCACGGCTTCCACCTCGACCGGCAACCGGCCGGCGGGCTCGCCGTCGGCGGTTACGAGGGCGCCCGGAGCGTCGATGACGATGCGGCGCGCCCGGTAGCGCCGGGTAGCCGGGTCGTCGATGCGTTTCCCGGCGGACAGGGCCGGCAGGAATCGGGCCAGGCTCAGCCGGGACCGGGCCCCGACCACGGTGACATCGAGGTAGCCGTCGTCGTTGCGGGCATCCGGGCAGACCTGCATCCCACCACCGTAGGTCCGGGTGTTGCCGACCGGGACCATCACGGCGTCGGTGACCACGACCGGATCGCCGGCGAGTTCGGGGTTGTCCAGCTCACCGGCGGCCAGGTCGTGCAGCTCGATCCGGAAGGGCAGGGCGCAGCGGCCGAGGATCTCGATGGCCGCGGCGGCGGTGTAGCGCAGCGGTCCGCGCGGGTACCGCATCGCGTTGGCGCGCAGCGTCACCCGGGCGTCGAACCCGGTGCCCAGTACGGTGGCGAACCAGCTGGGGGCCCGGCCTGCGGCGGTGCTGCGGCCGAGGTCGAGGACCCGGGTGTGCCCGCCGAGCACGATGTCTGCGGCGGCCGATGGATCGTCGGTCGGGATGCCGAGTTCCCGGGCGAGGTCGTTACCGGTGCCCGCCGGAATCAGGCCGAGCGGCACACCGGTCTGCGCGAGGGCGTCGAGCAGCGCATTCATCAGACCGTCGCCACCGATGCAGACGACGGCGTCGGGCCGGGTGCCGGGGTCGGCGATCGCTTCCCGGACGAGCCGGACGGATTCCGCCGCGCTGCTGCCGATGAGTTCGGTCACCTCCGTACCGCGCTCGGTGAAGAGTGCCCGGGTGGTCGCGGCGACACCGTGCCCGCGGCCGATCCCGGCGGCGGGGTTCGCGACGATCGCGATCCGGCGCTGCGGGGCGGTCACGGCACCAGCTTTCCGGGATTGAGGATCCCGGCGGGGTCGAGTTCGCGTTTCACCGCGCGCAGTGCCCGGACCCCGAGGTCACCGACCTCGTCGCGCAGCCAGGGCCGGTGGTCGGCACCGACGGCGTGGTGGTGGGTGATGGTGCCGCCGGCGGCGACGATGGCGTCACCGGCGGCGACCTTCGCCTTCGTCCACTGGGTGATCGGTTCCGCCAGCGCCTTCGCCACCACGGTGAAGTACAGCGATGCCCCGGCCGGGTAGGTGTGCGAGATGTGGCACATGACGACCGGCGGCGTGCCCTGTCCACCCAGTGCGTCGGTGAGGGCTGCGGTGACCTTCGCCTTCAGCTCGGCCAGGTTCGCCCAGGTGGTCGCGGTCTCCAGGGTTTCGCATAGCACACCCGTATCCAGCAGTGCATCCCGCAGATACGGTGCGGAGAAACGGCCGTTTTCCCATTCCCGGGCGGGCTGTTCACCGACCCGGGTGCCGCCGGCTCCGGCGAGGATCGCCCCGGCTTCCACACTGCGGGCCGCGACATGTCCGGCCGTCCCTTCGAAGGTGGTGACGGCCAGGCAGCCGGCCACCGGCGTCCCGCCCACGTCCTCGGATCGGGCCAGGTTCAATCCGGTCTCGACCTCGTCGGACAGTCGCAGCACCGTGGGTGCGGCCCCGGCCTGCACGACGGCGCGCAGGGCCGCGGCACCGGTGGCGAAGTCGGGGAACGACCAGGCCTGGTGCACCACGGTTTCCGGGACCGGATGCACCCGCACGGTGACTTCGGTGATGATGCCGAGCACACCTTCCGATCCGAGGAACAGTTCACGCAAATCGGGTCCGGCCGCCGAGGCGGGCGCCCGGCCGAGGTCGAGGCTGCCCTGTGGGGTGGCGATCCGCAGCCGCTGCACCATGTCGTCGAAACGCCCGTAGCCGGCGGAGGCCTGGCCGGAGGATCGGGTGGCAGCGAAACCGCCGATGCTGGCGAATTCGAAGCTCTGCGGGAAGTGCCCGAGCGACAACCCGTGTTCGGCGAGCAGGGCTTCGGCCCGGGGGCCGGTGAGCCCGGCGCCCAGCCGGGCGGTGCCGCTCACCGGGTCGATATCCGCGATGGTGTCGAGGCGCCGCAGGTCCAGCGCGATCACGGTGTCGAAGCGCCCCCGCACCGGGTCGACGCCGCCGACGACGCTGGTACCGCCGCCGAACGGGACCACGGCCAGGTCGTGATCGGCGCAGTAGGCCAGCACCTCGAGCACTTCGGCGTGCCCGGCGGGGAAGACGACGGCGTCCGGTGCGTCCTGGGCACCGGATTCCCGCCTGCGCAGCAGGTCCAGGGTGCTCTTGCCGCCGGCGTGCAGGAGCCGGTCGCGATGCTCGGTCGAGACGTGGTCGGCACCGACCACTGCGGCCAGCCCGGCTCGCCGGTCTTCGGCCAGCGTGGACTCACGCAGCGGCACATCGCTGCCCACACGCCGCGCCGACGGTTCCCCGGAAACGCCGAAGACCTGCGTCAGCAACGTTCGAGCCTGTTCCGGCAGGGTCTTCCGCCCGGAGGGCACACCCCAGGCGTCCCACACCATATTCGGGGCCGCGTCGCCGCGTTCGGAATCGGTGCCGGTCGCCGCCGCGGCGCCGGTGGAAGGTTCGATGCTCTCGCCCATGCGTTACAGTCTGACATACAATGTCAAGCAGTAACGCGCTTCGGTGATCCCGATGCGGCTCTCGTTACCCTGAGCATCCCTGTCCGTTCCGCGCCGCGATCCGGCGCCACGACCCACGGCGGTGACCGATCGATGTCCTCCACCGAAACCGCGACCTCGGAAACCGGGCGGCCCTCGCCGACCGATACGGCAATTCTGGATGCCGCCCGGGCGTGCGTGGCGGAATTCGGCGTGCGCCGTACGACGCTCACCGAGGTGGCCCGCCGAGCGGGTGTGAGCCGGCCGACCGTCTACCGGCGGTGGCCGGATACCGGGGCACTGATCGCGGAACTGCTGGTCCGCGAATTGCGGACGATCCTGGCCGACACCATGCCCGAATCGGGTACCGGGCGTGCCCGGCTGGTGCACGGCATCGTCGACGGCGCGGCGGCCATCCGGGCCAACCCGGTGTTCGCGAAGATCTTCCGCACCGACACCGACATCATGCTCACCTACGTGTTCGGCCGGCTGGGACGCAATCAGCGCATCCTCATCGATCTGTTCACCGACGGCATCCGGACCGGTCAGCAGGACGGTTCGGTGCGCGCCGGGGAACCGAACCAGCTGGCCACCATGTTGCTGCTGCTCGCCCAATCGGCGGTGCAGTCCGCCGAGACCGTGGCCCCGCTGCTGTCCGGCGCCGACTTCGACCGGGAGCTCGGGGCCGCTGTCGACGGCTACCTGACCCCCAGACCATGACCCGGTCCCCGACCGGACCGCACGGATAGGACTGTGATGACACCCGATTCGCTCCCGACCGACAGTTCCGCATTGCATGCGGCCGGCCGGACCCGGGCCCTGTCCGCCCTCGCCGACGGAGCCGAGATCGATGTCCTCGTCATCGGCGGCGGGGTGACCGGCGCCGGCGCCGCCCTCGATGCCGCGGCCCGCGGCCTGCGCACCGTCCTGGTGGAACGCCACGACCTGGCCTTCGGCACCAGTCGGTGGAGTTCCAAACTCGTGCACGGCGGCCTGCGCTACCTGGCGAGCGGGCGGCTCGGGATCGCCCACGAAAGCGCGGTCGAGCGCGGTGTGCTGCTCGGTGTCACCGCACCGCATCTGGTCCGGCCGCTACCGCAGCTGGTACCGCTGCTGCCCGGTGTGCGGCCGACCCAGAGCGCACTGATCCGGGCCGGCTTCACCGCCGGCGACGTGCTGCGGCGCACCGCAGGCACCTCCCCCGGCACCCTGCCGCGGTCGCGTCGGGTGGCTGCCGCGGAAGCGGTACGGCTGGCACCGACGGTGCGGCGCGCGGGGCTGCGCGGCGGCCTGCAGGCATGGGACGGCCAGCTCGTCGACGACGCCCGGCTGGTCGTCACCCTCGCCCGCACGGCGGCCGCGGCCGGCGCCACCGTGCTGACCCGGGTGGAAGCCCTGACCGCGACCGGTGATTCCGCCACCCTGCGCGACACCCTGACCGGTGCGACGGTGCAGGTGCGGCCGCGGGCAGTCCTCAACGCCGGCGGTGTCTGGGCCGGAGAGGTGGACCCAGGCATCCGGTTGCGCCCCAGCCGCGGCACCCACCTGGTGTTCGACGCTGCCGCGTTCGGTGGTCTCGGCGCTGCGCTCACGGTGCCGGTACCCGGCAGCATCAGCCGGTTCGTCTTCGCCTTCCCCGCCGCGCACGGCCGCGTCTACCTGGGGCTCACCGATGAGGACGCGCCCGGTCCGATTCCGGACGAGCCGGAACCGACCGAATCCGAGATCGATTTCCTGCTCGACACCATCAACACCGCCCTGCGGGAACCCCTCACCCGTGCCGATATCCGCGGACGGTTCGCCGGGCTGCGTCCGCTCCTGGAGACCGGCGACGACACCACCGCCGACATCTCCCGCGAGCATGCGGTGCTGACCGGCGACAACGGGGTGGTGACCGTGGTCGGCGGGAAACTCACCACCTACCGGCAGATGGCCGAGGACGCCGTGGACGCGGTCGTCACCCACGCCGGGCTCACCGCCGCACCGTGCCGCACTCGCCGGTTGCCGCTGCTCGGCGCCGTCACCGGTGCCGCCCGCGACCGCATCGACGCACCACCGGTGCTGATCGACCGGTACGGCACGGAGGCCACCCGGATCACCGCTGCCTGGCTCGCCGACCCAGCGACCGCCGCACCGGTCGCCCCCGGTATCGACGTGACGGTGGCCGAATTCGACTACGGCGTCACCCATGAGGGTGCCCTCACCGTCGATGATCTGCTCGCCCGCCGGACCCGCATCGGCCTGGTACCCGACGATGCCGCGGCCGCCCGGCCGGCCGCCGAGGCTGCGCTGGAACGGCATCGCTGAGGGCCGAACACGTCCGGCAGGCCTACACTCGGCCGGGTGCTGATCTGGATCAACGGTGCGTTCGGGGCGGGGAAAACGCAGACGGCATTCGAGCTGCATCGGCGAGCGCCCGGGACACATGTTGCCGATCCGGAGCTGATCGGGTTCGCCATCCACAAGATGCTGCCGACGCCGGCGCGCGGCGATTTCCAGGATCGGCCGCAGTGGCGGGCGGCGGTCGTCGCGACGCTCACCGATGCGGTATCCGCCCACGACGGCCCGGTGATCGTGCCGATGACACTGGTCGAACCGCAGTACTTCGACGAGATCATGACCGGCCTCGCCGCCGCCGGGGTGCCCGTGCAGCATTTCGCGCTCACGGCCTCGGCGGCGACGCTGCGGAATCGGCTGCGCACCCGCAGCGCGTTCGGTCTGGGCAAGGTGCTCGGCCGCACCGATGAGTGGGCCGTCCAGCAGATCGACCGCTGCCGCACCGCCCTGACCGACGATCGGTTCGCAACCCATATCGACAACGATCACCGCAGCGTGGACGAGGTCGTCGAAGATATCGCAGCTCGCGCCGGACTCCGGCTCGACCACCCTCGTTCGAGCCCGTTTCGCTACCAGCTGCGGCGCGCCGCGGTCGGCGTACGACATATTCGGCTCTGATCCACGGCCCGGGCCGAGCCCCGGGGTTCCGGATGAGGCCGAGGGGCCGCCCGGGATCTCGCCGATCGCGGAGAAGTGGTCCCGGATCATCGAACCCGGCACATTGTGCGGCGGTTCGGCACGATCAGCGCAGTCCGCCCGGCTCCGACAGGTCCGCGCGCATACAGGCGCGCGGCCAGCGATCCAGGCCGTGCGCCGCTTCCTCGGCTCGGATCGCCCGTAGACCTGCGGTTTCCGCGGACGGCGGCAGGTAGTGGAAGCCGAGTCTGCGGTAGTACGGACCGTTCCACGGCACTTCGGTGAACGTCGTGAGGGTCAGGGCGGGCAACCGCTGCCGTTCCGCCCAGCGGGCCGCATGATCGATGAGCTGCCTGCCGATGCGCCGGCCCGCCCATTCCGGCCGTACCGAAACCTGCTCGATATGGGCGGCTCCGTCGACAACTGCGGCGAGCAGATAGGCGACCGGGCGGCCGTCGTCGGCCTGCCACACCCACGCACGCCCCGCCTCGGCGTAGTCCCGCAACGTGTCGAGGGCCGGTGGCGGATCCTCGGCGACTTCGGGCATGCCGATCGCAGCGAACGGCGCACCTGCGGCGATCTCGATCTCCTGCAGGACCGGGAGATCCGCCATGACCGCCGGCCGGATCGGATTCGCAGCGTCGTCCACAGCTGCCAAGCTAGCCGATACCGCGTTCGCCGACTCGTGC
Organism: Nocardia sp. KT25-26; assembly: GCF_056627695.1. Classification (NCBI taxonomy): domain Bacteria; kingdom Bacillati; phylum Actinomycetota; class Actinomycetes; order Mycobacteriales; family Nocardiaceae; genus Nocardia; species Nocardia sp. KT25-26. Next base: position 4,487,572 of record NZ_CM152813.1, read on the forward strand.
CACCGCACCCGCCCGGGTGGTGCCGCAGCACCTCGTCGAGACGTGCAACGCACCGGCGGCACCTGAACCACAGCGGACAGCGCGGATCGACGGCGGCCGAACCCACCGCATGCCGCTCCGGCTGCGCCCGAGCACCCGCGACCGGACCGAGTCCGACGCGCCGGGCAATCCAGGCCCGGCAGGTCGTCCGGTCGTCAGCTCGGTGCCGCGGCGTCGATGCTCTGCCGCCCGGTGACGACCAGCAGGATGTCGGTGACCGGCATCGGTACCGGTGTCCCCGAACCGATCGTGACCTCGGCGTCGGTGGCCACCAGTTGCCGCCCGGCCAGGTCGACACCGAAGAACGCCAGATTTCGTTCGGTCGAGTGGCCGAGCACCAGCGCCACTCGTTCCGGGGCCGGGCCGGGCAGCCCCAGCGGCACCGTGATGTCCAGTCCGTGGATGACGTCGTGGCTCAACGCCCCGGCCGCCCCGCCGCCCGGTGGGCGCCACGGGGTGCGGATGTTGTCCCGGTGCAGCGCGAGCAGTTCGGCGTCGCTGCTCCGGGCGGTCGCGGTCCGGGCATCACGGTCGGCGTAGCGCGCGAAGGAGAAGCGGGCCCGGACCATGCCCGAGACGAAACCGGGCAACCGGGTGCGGTACGGCATGGTCAGGTGCGCCAGTACCTCCCGCACCCGCCACCCGTCGCACAGTGACGGCGTCGCCCACCGGTCGGGCGTGAGTTCGGTCAGCAGCGTGTTCAGCCGCTCGCGTTCGGCGAAGGTCTCGGCATCGAGCTCGGCATCCGAGGTGGTCATCACGGTCCTTTCGATCGGTTTCACGAGTGATACGACCGGGACCAGCGAAAGTCATCGGTCCACTGCGAACGACCACACCCGGTAGCGCCGCCGACCCGCTCCGGCGGTCGAGCAGGCAACCCGAACTCCGCGAACCGCTGCTCGGTGCCCAGGAAGGTGACGGTCTGCACGATCCGGCCGGCGGACACCTCCACCACCAGCAGGGCGAAGGGCCGCAGCACACCGCCCGGGTCCGGGCGGTACTGGCCGAAACCCGGCGAGCCGTTGATCGGCACCGGCATCAGCCGGTCCCGGGCACAGGCATCACCGGCCGCCATCACCTCGGCGATCCGGGTCGCTCCGGTGATCCACCAGGCGAACGGTGGCATCGATGCCATGGCGTCCGCGCGCAGCAATGCCGTCAACGCCGGGATGTCGTGTGCCTCGAAGGCGGTGACATACCGTTCCAGCAGGTCCCGCTGCACCTCGTCGTCCGGGTCGAGGACGTCGGTCTCCCGCGGCGGATCGGCCGCGAGCGCCACCCGCGCCCGCTGCAGGGCACTGTTCACCGCCCCGACCGTGGTGTCCAGGATCTCGGCGCATTCGCGCGCGGAAAAGGCCAGCACATCGCGCAGGATCAGCACCGCACGCTGACGTGGTGCCAGTCGCTGCAGCGCCACGACGAAAGCCAGCCGTACCGACTCGCGGGCCAGCGCCCGTTCGGCCGGGTCGAGCACGCCGAAGAGCCGGGCGTCCGGCACGGGTTCCACGAATCGATCGGCGGGCAGCGGTGCTCCCGGGCCAGCTCCCTCGGCCGCCGGTCCGAGATCGATGGACAGCGCTCGCCGCCGGGCACCGCGCAGCATGTCGAGGCAGATATTGGTGGCGATCCGGTGCAACCACGTCGGCAGCGCGGCACGTCGCGGATCGTAGGTGTGCAGATTCCGGCCGGCCCGGATGAACGTCTCCTGGACCGCGTCCTCGCTGTCGGCCGCGGAGCCCAGCATCCGGTAGCAGTACCCGGTGAGGGGGCGCCGGTACGCTTCCAGATCCTCGGTGTGGACACCGTTGCTCACGCCACCGTTTCTACCGCAACCACCGGATCGGCGCCGACATCTCCGCCCGGGAGCGGGTACCGCTGCGACAATGGCCCTATGCACCGTGACGCACCGGTCGACGACATCGACAAGACCACGCTCGACACCTCGGCACCGGAAACGGCGGCGGCCGGCCTGACCGCCGTCGGTGTCGCGCTGCAACGTTCGGTCGAGCAGATGGGCGTGCTGCGCACCACGCGGGCCCTGACCCGGCTCAATCAGCGGCACGGTTTCGACTGCCCGAGCTGCGCCTGGCCGGACCCGACGGGCCGGCGACGTCCCGCGGAGTTCTGCGAAAACGGCGCCAAGGCGGTGGCCGAAGAGGCCACCTTGCGGACCGTCGGGCCGGAATTCTTCGCCGCCCATTCGACAGCCGAGCTGGCCGACCGGTCCGGGTACTGGCTGGGGCAGCAGGGCCGGCTCACCCAGCCGATGGTGCTGCGCCCCGGCGCCACCCACTACGCGCCGATCGAGTGGGAGGACGCCTACCGCCTGATCGCCGACCACCTCCGTACGCTCGCCTCCCCCGATGAGGCGGTGTTCTACACCTCCGGCCGCACCGCCAACGAGACCGCGTTCCTCTACCAGTTGCTGGCCCGCAGCTTCGGCACCAACAACCTGCCGGACTGCAGCAACATGTGCCACGAATCGTCCGGGGCGGCACTGACCTCCTCGATCGGGATCGGCAAGGGCTCGGTCACCATCGACGACTTCCCCGCCGCCGATCTGATCCTGATCGCCGGCCAGAACCCGGGCACCAATCATCCCCGGATGTTGAGTGCACTGCAGGAAGCCAAGAAACACGGCGCCCGGATCGTGGCAATCAATCCGCTGCCGGAGGCCGGGCTGCTGGGCTTCCGGGATCCGCAGACGGTTTCCGGTTACACCGGTGGCGTGCGGATCGCCGACGACTTCCTGCAGATCCGGCTGGGCGGCGATATGGCGCTGTTCCAAGGGCTGGGGAAGCTGCTGCTGGCCGCCGAGGACCGCGCGCCCGGCACCGTGCTGGACCGGCAGTTCCTGGCGGAGCACACCGCCGGATACGGCGACTACGAGTTGCATCTCCGGTCGGTCGATCTGGGGGTGGTCGAGCAGGCCACCGGCCTGACCCGCGCCGAACTGCAGCGCACCGCAGATCTGCTGGCGGGGTCGAAGGCCACCATCATGTGCTGGGCGATGGGCCTCACCCAGCATGTGCACGGTGTCGCCACCATCGAGGAAGCCACGAATCTGCTGTTGCTGCGCGGCATGATCGGCAAGCCGGGGGCCGGGGTATGCCCGGTGCGCGGCCATTCGAACGTGCAGGGCGACCGCACCATGGGCATCTGGGAGAAGATGCCGGAGAGCTTCCTGGCCGCCCTCGACCGGGAGTTCGGCATCGACAGCCCGCGGGCCGACGGCCTGGACACCGTGCACGCAATCCGGGCGATGCGCGACGGCCGGGCGGGCGTATTCATCGGGATGGGCGGCAATTTCGTCGCGGCCACCCCGGACACCGCGGTCACCGAAGCCGCGCTGCGGCAGTGCGCACTCACCGTGCAGATCTCGACGAAGCTCAACCGCAGCCATGTCGTGCACGGCCGCACCGCCCTGATCCTGCCGACGCTCGGGCGCACCGATCTGGACGTCCAGGCCGGTGTCCGCCAGCAGGTGTCGGTGGAGGATTCGATGTCGATGGTGCACCTGTCCACCGGCCGGCTGCGGCCGGTGAGCGATCGGCTGCGCAGCGAGGTCGCGATCGTCTGTGAACTCGCCGCCGAACTGTTCGGGCCGCAGCATCCGGTGCCCTGGGCGGACCTGCGCGCCGACTACGACCGGATCCGGGACGCCATCGCCCGGGTGGTGCCCGGATTTTCCGACTACAACACCCGGGTGCGCGGCCGCAACGGCTTCCAGCTGCCGCATCCGCCGCGGGATTCCCGGGAGTTCCGCACCGGCACCGGCCACGCCAACTTCGCGGTGAACGAGCTGCATTGGCTGCCGGTGCCGGAAGGGCGGCTCATCCTGCAGACGCTGCGCAGCCACGACCAGTACAACACCACGGTCTACGGGATGGACGACCGCTACCGCGGCATCCACGGCGGCCGCCGGGTGCTGCTCGCGCACGCCGACGATATCGCCGCGCTCGGTTTCGCCGCCGACGAGCTCGTCGATCTGGTCTCCGAGTTCGGCGACGGCGTCGAGCGGCGGGTGCGCGGCTTCCGGCTGGTGCCCTATCCGACACCGCGCGGCAACGCCGCGGCCTACTACCCGGAGACCAATCCGCTGGTGCCCCTGGATCATGTCGCCCACCGGTCGAACACCCCGGTCTCGAAAGCCGTCACGATCCGGCTGGAACGCCCGCGCCCCTGACTCGCGCCGGGCTACCGTGGCAGCAGCCGAACGGTTCGGAGCAGGAACGGAGCGTGCTGTGCGGTTCGCGATGGAAGGCAATGCCGGCGGGATCCGGGTTCGGATGCGGTTCGAACGGCATCGCCGGCGCCGGATCGCCACGCAGCTGGCCCTGGCCGGAATGACCCTGCAGGGTGCGATCGTCGGCCTGTGGGGCGTGCTGGCACCGCATTCCTGGTATACGAGCTTTCCCGGTTTCGGGATGCAGTGGATCGCGGTGGACGGCCCGTACAACCAGCATTTGGCGGCCGACGTCGGTGCGTTCTTCCTCGCCCTCGCCGCGGTGGGGGCCTTCGCGCTGTGGCGCGGCGGCCGTACGGCCGCACAGTCGACCGGGATCGGCTGGCTGGTCTTCGCGGTTCCGCACCTGATCTACCACGCGACCCACCGCCCGGACGGGCTCGGCGCGGCCGGCTTCACGCTCAGCCTGGTGGCTGCGGCGCTGCTGGTGGCCGGTGGGCTCGCCTGCCTGCTGCTGCCGCCACGCGAACCCGAGATCCCCGATCCGAAGCCGGTCGAGTTCCGGTTCCCGCGGCGACGCCGACAGTGAACCGCCGACTACGGCGCAACGCCCGTGGCATCATCCACGGGCGCCGAGCACATCCGATCAGTCCTTCAGCGCCTCGAGCAGGGCGGCGCGCTGCCGCGCCCCCAGCCCGCCGATGCGGCGGTCCTCCGGGATCTCGGCCTGATCCATCAGCTTCGCAGCCTTGACCGGCCCGACGCCCGGCAGCGCCTTGATCACAGCCGCCACCTTGGTCTTCTTGACCAGATCGTCGGTGTCCGCCTTCTTCAGCAGCTCGGCGACGGTGACCTTGCCCTCTTTCACCTTGCCGATCAGTTCCGAGCGCGCCTTGCGCACGGCAGCCGCTTTGGCCAACGCCTCGGTGCGCTGTTCGGCGGTCATCGTAGGCAGTGCCATGTCTCCTCCGCTTTCCACTCGTCACTCGAACATCTGGTTGACCGGACCGAGTAAACACCCAATACGCGGGATGCGACCGGTCCGACACACCGCGAGAAGCAAGGCGATGAGTTTTCGGTCGCCACCTCGTCGGAACTGGTGAACGCCGGTAACACCGGCACCCCGTACCACGACACCCAGGACAGAAGCACCCACCGGGCTGCCGAGCACCGACCGGGACCCAAGGTTCAACGGCGAACCACGGAGGATCAACGAAGCTCCTCGATCAGGGCGCGATCGCATCGTCGATCGTCACCTCGCCCCCGGCCCTGCGAAGCACCCAGCGTGCGGATGTGGCTCCAGACCGCGCGATGCGCTATGAATGAGCGCGACCCGGCGACCCCGAGCGTTCTGGAGCAGTGACGATGCGAGCCGAAACACCTGTCGACGACCTCGATGCCGGTGAGCTGGCGCTGCGGGTCGAGCGCGCCCGCGGGCGGCTCGCCTACCAGGCCGATCCGGCGCTGACCTCGGCCCTGGCCGAGCACGAACTGCAGGCCGAACGCGAACTCGCCGAACGGATTCGGAAGTTCGAACGGGAGCAACGCTGGAAGCAGGCGGAGGCCGCCGCAACCAGCGCCGACCGGCTCCGCGACACCAATGCCGCACTGGACCGCGCCGAGATGCGCGATGTGATGGCGGCCCGCAAGGCCATCGCCGCCCAGCGGCGTTCCGGCGACCCGCGGGCGAAGCTGGCGTCGCTGTACCGGCACCGCACCTGGTCGATGCGCGGACTGGCCGGAGTGGTGCTCGCCGGCATGCTGTGGTCGGCGGTGAACGTCCAGCACAACATCGCCCCGGGCGGTCCGAGCGACCCGTTGTACTGGGCCAGCTTCGGCCTGGAGGCGATGATCAGCGTCTGCCTGATCATCATCATGATCGGCTCCAGCCGGGTCGCCGAATGGGGCGTGCTCAGCAACCGCCGGCAGATCGTCGTCGCGGAGCTTTCCCTGCTGACCCTGACGATCGCACTGAACACCTACCCGCATGTTCGGGACGGCCACTGGTACGACGCCGCGGTGCACGCGGTGGCACCGGTGATGATCGGTGTCGCGCTGCTGGTGCACAACGCCGCCAGCGAGCGCTACAACCTGGCGATCATCCGGGCCAGTGCCGAGGTTCCCGATATCGAGGGTGTCGCGCCGTCGGCGGATGCGATGCGGCCGCTCGGGGATCCGGTCGGCACCACCGAATCCGCCGTCTAGCCACCTGGTCCGGACCTCGGCCAGCGGACGGCGGTGGACACGCCGCGCGGCCGGGAGACCCACCACACAACACGACCGCCGGGCCCGGCCCGGCGGTCGTAGTGCAGCTGAGTAGCCGGGGACCCCGGCAGCCTGTTCAGGCGGACTTCTCCCGGCGCTCGGCGCGCTGCGCCTTGCGGGGGACGATGGTGGGCAGCACGTTGTCGTTGACGGTGTCGGCGTTCACGACCACCTTGGCGACATCGTCGCGGCTGGGGATGTCGTACATCACCGGCAGCAGCACTTCCTCCATGATGGCGCGCAGGCCGCGGGCACCCGTACCGCGCAGGATCGCCTGGTCGGCGACGGCTTCCAGGGCGTCCTGGGTGAACTCCAGGTCCACGCCGTCCATCTCGAACAGTCGCACGTACTGCTTGACCAGTGCGTTCTTCGGCTCGGAGAGAATCTTGACCAGCGATTCCTTGTCCAGGTTGGTCACCGAGGCCACCACCGGGAGACGGCCGATGAACTCCGGAATCAACCCGAACTTGATCAGGTCCTCCGGCATCACCTCGGCGAAGTGGTCATCGGTGTCGACCTCGGCCTTGGACCGGACCTCGGCACCGAAACCGATGCCGCGATGGCCGGTGCGGTCGGAGATGATCTTCTCCAGACCGGCGAACGCCCCCGCCACGATGAACAGGACGTTCGTGGTGTCGATCTGGATGAATTCCTGGTGCGGATGCTTCCGGCCGCCCTGCGGCGGCACGCTGGCCTGGGTGCCCTCCAAGATCTTCAGCAGCGCCTGCTGCACGCCCTCACCGGAGACGTCGCGGGTGATCGACGGGTTCTCGCTCTTCCGGGCGATCTTGTCGACCTCGTCGATGTAGATGATGCCGGTCTCGGCACGCTTCACGTCGTAGTCCGCCGCCTGGATCAGCTTCAGCAGAATGTTCTCGACGTCCTCACCGACATAGCCGGCCTCGGTCAGCGCCGTGGCGTCGGCGATCGCGAACGGAACATTGAGCATCTTGGCCAGGGTCTGCGCCAGGTAGGTTTTTCCGCAGCCGGTGGGGCCGAGCATCAGGATGTTCGATTTGGCCAGCTCGACCACATCACCCCGGCTGTCCCGGCCCTTGTCGCCGGCCTGGATGCGCTTGTAGTGGTTGTAGACGGCCACGGCGAGCGTGCGCTTCGCCGGATCCTGGCCGATGACGTAATTCTCCAGGAACTCGCGGATCTCGGCCGGCTTCGGCAGCTCGTCGAGCTTGACCTCGCTCGATTCGGCGAGCTCCTCTTCGATGATCTCGTTGCACAGGTCGATGCACTCGTCGCAGATGTACACCCCTGGTCCCGCAATGAGCTTCTTGACCTGCTTCTGGCTCTTTCCACAGAACGAGCACTTCAGCAGATCGCCGCCATCTCCGATGCGCGCCATCTCGTGGGTCCCTACTTCCTTGTCCGCGTGCAATGCGACTATCACCGATTGCCGGATGTTTCCCGTCCTCGGCGATGCAGCGAGTACATCATTCGTCGATCGCGCTTTCCGGGCGGTGCCGTCAACCAGAGCAATGGTCCCTGAGTCGACCGTACCCGGTGTGCGCGACAGAGGTCGACAACTCGCGCATGTTTCTCGTTCGGGTTGTGCGGGTTCTCACCTGGCCGGAAGCCGAATCCCCGAACGACCGGCCCGCCGGCGGAGAATTCCACCGGCGGGCCCGCGCGTCACTTCTGTGCGCTGAGCTTCCGGTAATCGAACACCTGGTCGATGAGACCGTATTCGACAGCCTCTTCGGCGGTCAGGATCTTGTCGCGGTCGGTGTCCTTGCGGATCGTTTCCTTGTCCTTGCCGGTGTGCCGGGCCAGGGTTTCCTCCATCTGGGTGCGCATCCGCTCGATCTCGGCGGCCGCGATCTCGAGATCGGACACCTGACCCTGGATCCCGCCGGACTGCGGCTGGTGGATCAGCACCCGGGCGTTCGGCAGGCAGGCCCGCTTACCCGGCGTACCGGCCGCCAGCAGTACCGCCGCGGCCGAGGCCGCCTGGCCCAGGCAGACCGTCGCGACATCGGCGCGCACGTACTGCATGGTGTCGTAGATCGCCATCAGCGAGGTGAACGAACCACCCGGCGAGTTGATGTACATGGTGATGTCGCGGTCCGGATCCAGCGACTCCAGCACCAGCAGCTGCGCCATCACATCGTTGGCCACAGTGTCGTCGACCGGGGCCCCGAGGAAGATGATGCGTTCTTCGAACAGCTTGTTGTACGGGTTCGACTCCTTGACGCCGAAGCTGGAGTGCTCGACGAACGAGGGCAGGATGTAACGCGCCACCGGGTTGGACGCCGAGATCCCGGACAGGCCGGCACGCGGTTCGATCAGGTTGGCCATCTGTATCTCCAAAGTCTGTGCCGCACTGCCTTTCCGGCGCGGCGAGGAACGGGTTGGCAGAGTGCGGGCGACTACCGGGCCTGGTTCGCGTGGCTGACCACGTGATCGATGAAGCCGTAGTCCAGCGCCTGGGCGGCGGTGAACCAGCGGTCCCGGTCGGCGTCGGCGGTGACCTGCTCGACGGACTTGCCGGTGTGCAGTGCCTGCAGCTCGTTGAGCTCCTGCTTGGTGTGCGCGAACTGCTCCGCCATGATCGCGATGTCGGCGGCCGAACCACCGATACCGGCCGACGGCTGGTGCATCATGATGCGCGAATGCGGCAGTGCGTACCGCTTGCCCTTGGTGCCGGCGGTGAGCAGGAACTGCCCCATCGAGGCCGCCAGACCCATCCCCACGGTGCGGATATCGCAGTCGGCGAACTGCATCGTGTCGTAGATGGCCATCCCCGCGGTGACCGAGCCACCGGGCGAGTTGATGTAGAGCGAGATGTCCTTGGTCGGATCTTCGGCCGAGAGCAGCAGGATCTGCGCGCAGAGCTTGTTCGCGATGTCGTCGTCGACCTGGGTGCCGAGGAAGATGATGCGCTCCCGCAGCAGGCGTTCGTACACCGAATCACTGAGGTTGAGGCCAGCAGTGGGGGCCGTCATGACCGCTGCCTGGTTCTTTGTCACGGATACCTGCCTTCTCTTCGCACCGGCTGTGTCACGGACGGCCGCCCGGACCGAGCCGCCGTCGGTTCATCGTCACAAACATTAACGAAGGAGGGCGGCACCGAACTCCCGGTACCGCCCTTACTTCGCTGAGAGCGCAATCTCCTCCGCGCTCGATCGCAGCCTACGTTCCTTACTCCGCGGCGGTCTCGGCCGATTCGGTCTCCGCCGCCTCCGGGTCACCGAACATCTCGGCGGTGTCCACGGTGTTGCCCTCGGAGTCGGTGACCTTCACCTGGCCGACGATCCCCGCCAGCGCCTTGCCGCGCCGGACATCGGCGAACACCGCACCGAGCTGACCGGCCTGCTGCACCTGCTGGATGAACTGCTCCGGGGACATGCCGTAGCGCTGCGCCTGGAACAGGATCCGCTCGGTGAGTTCCTGCTGGCCCACCTGGGTGTTCTCCGCCTCGGCCACTGCGTCCAGCAGCAGCTGGGTCCGCACCGACTTCTCGGCCGACTCGCGGGTGTCCTTCTCGAACTCCTCGAGGCTGGAACCCTGCGACTCCAGCGCCTCGGCCAGCTTGGCCTCGTCGTGGTCGAAACCGTGCACCGCGTCGTGGCGCACCGCATCGATCTCGGCCTGCACGACCTTCTCCGGCAGCGGGACCTCGACGGCTTCGAGGAGGCTGTCGAGCACCTTGTCCCGGATCTCGCCGGCCTGTTCGACCTTCTTGCCCTGCTCGGCGCGGCCGGCCAGGTCCTTCTTCAGCTCGTCGAGGGTGTCGAACTCGCTGGCCAGCTGGGCGAAATCGTCGTCGGCGGCCGGCAGCTCGCGCTCCTTGACGGTCTGCACGGTCACCGTGATGACGGCCTCGGAACCGGCGTGCTCGCCGGCGACCAGCTTGGAGGTGAATTCCTTCGACTCGCCCGCCGACAGGCCGATGATCGCCTCGTCCAGCCCCTCGATCAGCTGACCCGAGCCCACCTCGTGCGACAGGCCGGTGGTGGACGCCTCCGGAACCTCGGTGCCGTCCACGGTGGCGGCGAGGTCGATCGACACGAAGTCGCCGTCCTGCGCGGCCCGCTCGACACCGGTGAGGGTGCCGAACCGCTGCCGCAGCGAGGTCAGCTGCTGCTCGATGTCCTCGTCGTCGACGGTGATCGCGTCGACGGTGACCTCGATGCCCGAGTAGTCCGGCAGGGTGATCTCCGGGCGCACATCCACCTCGGCGGTGAACACGAGCTCGTCCCCGTCCTCGATCTTGGTGATCTCGATCTCGGGCTGGCCGATGACCTTGACCTCACCGGTCTGCACGGCCTCGGAGTACCGGCCGGGCAGCGCGTCGTTGACGACCTGCTCCAGGACGGCGCCGCGGCCGACCCGAGTCTCGATCAGCTTGGCCGGGGCCTTGCCGGGCCGGAATCCGGGGATGCGAACCTGCTGGGCCAGGGCCTTGTAGGCGCGATCGAAGTCCGGCTTCAGCTCCTCGAAGGGCACCTCGACATTGATCCGGACCCGAGTCGGGCTCAGCTGCTCGACGGTGCTCTTCACGGACATGCTCCTTGTGGGTCATCCCCGCTCGGCGCGGGGAGGGTTGATTCGGGGGCAGGGGGCGCGCCGTACACGCCCCATCTCGCACAGGTTAGTCGACCGATACTCCCGGCAACGCACCCACCCGCACCGTCGCGGGGCGGCCGGCTAGGACGACGGCGCGACCTCGACGGCATCGGTTACGAACACCAGCGTCTCGTTCGGCGCGATACCGGGGACGCCCTGCTCGCCGTAGCCCAGCTCCGGCGGCACGATGAGCACCCGGCGGGCACCCTGCTGGACGCCTTCGAGCCCCTGGTCCCAGCCGGGGATGACCTGACCGGCGCCCAGGGTGAGCGTGAACGGTTCACCGCGTTCGAACGAGCTGTCCACGACCTCGCCCGTCGACCAGGCGACAAGCTGGTAGTCCATCGTCAGCGGGTTGCCCGCGACCGCGCCGGGGCCGGTACCGGCATTCAGGTCCTCGACGATCAGCTCGTCGGGCGGGGTGCAGTCGTCCGGAATCGTGACCTCGGGCGCCGTGCCGTACGCCCCCGTCACCCCGACACATTCCACGAAGACCGGCGCCGCGCCCTCGGCGGGCGTCGAGCCTTCGTCGTTGCAGGCGGTCAGGACGAAGGTGGCCGCGGCAGCCGATACCAAGCCGGCGATCTTGCCGAGAGTCTGCATGCGCGAACCCTAGCCCACCAGGGAGCCGTAGCCACCGGCAACACCCGGCAGCTGCTGCGCCCGGGCCACCCGACCCAGTACGCTGGCAGTGCATTCCGGTGGCGCCGAGCACCCGGGCACCACATGCCGAACGATCTACGCGGGTCCCGCGGAACCCGCAGCTGGACGAGCATGAGGAGACCGGCAATGACCACGACCGATGCCTCCCGCGACACCTCGGCGGATTCCGTCGGCAGCACGGGCGGGCCGACGCTGCCGCCCCGGCCACACCCGCTCGGCGATGCGCCCGGGCCGATGTCCCGCGAGGAACTGGTGGCGGTCGACACCTGGTGGCGCGCGGCGAACTACCTCTCGGTCGGGCAGATCTATCTGATGGGCAATCCGCTGCTGCGGGAGCCGCTGCGCCCCGAGCACATCAAACCGCGGCTACTCGGCCACTTCGGCACTGTGCCGGGCCTGAATCTGGTGTGGGCGCACGCCAATCGGCTCATCCGCCGGCGGGATCTGAATGCGGTGTTCGTCGCGGGGCCGGGGCACGGCGGGCCCGGGCCGAATGCCTGCGCCTGGCTGGAGGGCAGTTTCGCCGAGCTCTACGGCGACCGGTCCCGCGATGCGGCGGGCATGGCGACCCTGTTCGGCCGCTTCTCCTTCCCCGGCGGGGTACCCAGTCACTGCGCACCCGAGACGCCCGGGTCCTTCCATGAGGGCGGCGAACTCGGCTACTCGCTGCTGCACGCCTACGGTGCCGCATTCGACAACCCCGACCTGACGGTCTTCTGTGTGATCGGGGACGGCGAGGCCGAGACCGGACCGCTGGCGGCCAGCTGGCATGCGGGCAAGTTCCTGCAGCCCGCTCGCGACGGTGCGGTGCTGCCGATTCTCGCGCTCAACGAGTACAAGATCGCCAACCCGACCCTGCTGGCGCGGATTCCCGAGACCGAACTGATCTCCCTGCTGCACGGCTACGGCTACGAGCCGCTGATCGTGGCCGGCGACGATCCGGCAGCGGTGCACCAGGAACTCGCCGCCGCGATGGAAGCGGCCCTGATCCGGTATGCCCGTATTCAGGAGCTGGCGCGCACCGACCCCGTCGAGGCACACGGCCCGCTGCCGATGATCGTGCTGCGCACCCCCAAGGGCTGGACCTGTCCGCCGATGGTGGACGGCGAACCGGTGGAAGGCACTTTCCGCGCCCACCAGGTTCCGCTCCCGGCAGCCCGCGACAATCCGGACCACCGGACGGTGCTGGAGCAGTGGCTGCGCTCGTACCGGCCCGAGGAGCTGTTCGACGCCACGGGCCGGCCGGTTCCGGCGCTGCTCGAGCAGGTGCCCGAAGGCGCTCGGCGGATGAGCGCCAATCCCGTGGCCAACGGCGGTACCCGGGTTCGCGACCTGCGGCTGCCGGACTGGCGGGCCGCCGGCGTGCCGGTGGACACGCCGGGCGCAATCCGGCACGAGGCCACCCGGGTGCTGGGCAGCTGGCTGGCGGAGGTCACCGAACGCAACCCGGACAACTTCCTCACCTTCGCCCCCGACGAACTGGTCAGCAACCGGCTGCAGGACATCCTGACCGCCACCGGCCGGGACTGGCAGGCCGAGATCGGCGAGTACGACGACCGGCTGGACCGGCGCGGCCGGGTGATCGAGGTGTTGTCCGAGCATCTGTGCCAGGGCCTGCTGGAGGGATATCTGCTCACCGGCCGGCACGGGGTGTTCACCTGCTACGAGGCGTTCATCCACATCGTCGATGCCATGTTCAACCAGCACGCCAAATGGCTGGATGCCAGTTCGACGCTGCCCTGGCGGCTGCCGTTGCCCAGCCTGAACTATCTGCTGTCCTCCCACGTCTGGCGGCAGGATCACAACGGCTTCACCCACCAGGATCCCGGGTTCCTGGATGTGGTGGTCAACAAGAAACCGGCGGTGGTCCGGGTGTATCTGCCACCGGACGCCAATACCCTGCTCGCGGTGTACGACACCTGCCTGCGGTCGCGGCACAAGGTGAACGTCGTCGTGGCCGGCAAGCAGCCGCAACCGAGCTGGCTCTCGGTCGCCGCGGCCGAAGATCATTGCGCCCGCGGGATCGGCCTGTGGCCGTGGGCCGGGCACGGCGACGACGGCGGCGGTACCCCCGATGTGGTGCTGGCCTGTGCCGGGGACGTGCCGACCTCGGAAACCCTGGCCGCGGCGGCGATCCTGCGCGACCGGCTGCCCGACCTCCGCGTCCGGGTGGTCAACGTGGTCGACCTGATGCGGCTGCTTCCGGCCGATGAACATCCGCACGGGCTGCCGGACGCCCAATTCGACACCCTGTTCACCCGGGACCGCCCGGTGATCTTCGCCTTCCACGGCTACCCCTGGCTGATCCACCGGCTGACCTACCGCCGGACCAACCATGCCGGCCTGCACGTGCGCGGCTACAAGGAGCGCGGCACCACCACGACACCGTTCGACATGGTGATGCTCAACGATCTGGACCGATACCACCTGGTGATGGATGTGATCGACCGGGTGCCTCGGCTCCGGGAGACGGCCGCCGGGCTGCGTCAGGAGATGGCCGACAAGCGGTTGCGTGCCCGGCGCTGGACCCGCGAACACGGCGAGGACATCCCGGCCGTCGCCGACTGGGTCTGGCCGCAGCCCTGCTGACCCGCTCCACCCCGGACGGTCGCCGGAACAGGTGCCACCGGAATCGAGTTGCCGCATCGGGCCGGAGTACCGGACGATGGACACGATGACTCCGGACAGCCATTCGCACCGTACGCCACCCGCGGATCGTCGGGAGCTGTCCGGCCCGTTCGATCTGATCGGCGATGTGCACGGATGCCGAGCCGAACTGGACACGCTGCTCACCGAGCTCGGGTACCTGGTGGAATACGACCCGCACGGCCGGGCCGCCGGTGCCCGGCACCCGGACGGCCGCATCGCGGTGTTCGTCGGCGACCTGGTCGACCGCGGTCCGGACACCCCCGGCGTCCTGCGGCTGGTGATGGGCATGGCGGCAGCCGGAACCGGTATGTCCGTGCTGGGCAATCACGACTACAAGCTGGTGCGGGCGCTGGACGGGCGCAGGGTGCGGATCGCGCACGGTCTCGCCGAATCGCTGCGGCAACTGGCTGCGGAAGAACCGGAATTCCGAGCGGCAGCGCACGAATTCTGCCGCGGCCTGCCCGCGCATCTGCTGCTCGACGACGGCCGGCTGGTGGTGGCCCACGCCGGCCTGCCGGAGCAGTTCCACGGCGTCGACTCCGGACGCGCCCACGCGTTCGCCCTCTACGGCGCCCCGACCGGCCGAGTCGATGAGAACGGGCTACCGGAACGCTATCCGTGGGCCCGGGACTATCGGGGTGGGGCCACCGTGGTCTATGGGCACACTCCGGTCGCGACCCCGGAATGGCTCAACAACACGCTCTGCGTGGATACCGGCGCCGTGTTCGGCGGCCGGCTCACCGCGCTGCGCTATCCGGAGCGGACCGCGGTATCGGTTCCGGCCGAGCAGGTCTGGAGTTACCGGCCCGCCTGAGAACTGCAAGTTGCTACGGCGTGTCGAGGCGGATTAGCATCGTCGCGCTCACCCACCGCCACGTTCAACGGAGGAACGCCTGATGGCACGTAAGGTCACCGTCGAGTTCGTCGACGACTACGACGGACAGTCCAAGGCCGATGAGACTGTGGTTTTCGGCCTCGATGGCGTCACCTACGAAATCGACCTCTCCGTACTGAATGCCGGCGCCCTGCGCGGCATCTTCGAGCGGTGGACCCCGTACGCCCGCAAGGTGGGCAAGGCGCCCAAGAGCTCGGCGCGGACGGCGAAGTCCACCGGCAACAACCGGGAGCAGACGGCCGCAATCCGCAAGTGGGCCCGGGAGAACGGCCACGAGGTCTCCGACCGTGGCCGCATTCCGGCCGATATCGTCGAGGCCTATCAGAAGGCGAGCTGAGGCGCGAAACGGATGGGCCGGGTCATGCCGGTGTCCGAAGCACATTGCCGGACGGGATGATCCGGTCCACCGGTGCCCTACCGGCCGGCGGCCCGCGGTCGCGGCGCACTGCCCGCGATCCGCGCGGCCATTCTCCGTACCCGCCGCGCCCGTCGCATCGGCAACCGGCTGACGGCCGACCCGGCCACGCACCGGCACCGGCTCACCCGATATCCGGATTCGGTACCGTTTTGACGCCGTGACCGCGATACCGGTAGTTTGACCAGGCCGACGCCCGATTCTACGGGACGGCACACCGGGAGCGGCCCGGTAAACGGGGTGTGGCGCAGCTTGGTAGCGCACCCGCTTTGGGAGCGGGTGGTCGCAGGTTCAAATCCTGTCACCCCGACACATGGATCGACCCTCCCCTACTCAGGGAGGGTCGATTTCTTTTCTGGCCCAGGTACCGAAAAACCCGCCCTGACCAGGGCGGGTTTTTGTTGAGCGGGTGACGGGAATCGAACCCGCACCATCAGCTTGGAAGGCTGAGGTTCTACCATTGAACTACACCCGCAGGCATACGACATCGATGGGATCGCCACGATGCCGTGTGCGCCATGACTGTACCGAATCAACTGCGGTCGACGCCAATCCACCCCCCTCCCAATGCCCGAACAGCTGTTCCCGGGTGCCCGATTGGTGACTTTCGACCCTGTCGCTCACCCCCGGCGCGACCGGAAGATGGTGGCGGATCGAACTCGCTCACCACATCCCGACCCGGATTTTAAAGGAACATTTTCCTGAAAATCCCCCCGGTCGGACGGGGGTACGGAACCATGGAGGGGGCACGGCTCCGCTGCCACACCGCAGCCGCCGCCACCGACGAACATCGGTTAGGACAGCCCATGAACCACCCGGCCACTGCGGCATCCCCGCAGCCACCGCGACCGCCACCGGATCGGGGCGACACACTGCGGCTTCGCAACTTCTCGAAAAATCTCGAAAAAGTGTGTAACGCCGAGCCGGCTGCAGCGATGTCATAGCCGATCGCCATTCGCGAGGGCCCGAGCACACCAAGAACGTGTTACAAATGGTGAGTTCTCGGTTCCGAGTGGCTTGCTAGGATCCTTTTTGCCGGACGGGGGTATCTGGAAAGGGGGCGGTGAGCGTGCGCCGGATTCGGTGGGCACAACCGCGTAGCAGTGCGAACGATCGAGGTGTCACGGCCACCTGTGTGCGTACAGGGCGGCTGCACAACACCACCGGCCGCTGGTGACGGCGATGCGACAGCACGTCGAGCCACCAGTAGCCGTCATGGCCCGATCCTGGGCTCGCGCCGTATGCGCGGAGCCGGGCTCACCCGTGGCACCACACCAACTCGAACCGGTCCTCATCGACATCGTGGAGCGACTGCTCCATCTCGCCCGGACCGAGCCGTTTCCCGTCCCGCAGGCCCGCCGCCTCGGCGCCCGGCTGGCCGAGGCGCCCTTCGAG
The DNA here is from genome assembly GCF_056627695.1 of Nocardia sp. KT25-26. Taxonomy (NCBI): domain Bacteria; kingdom Bacillati; phylum Actinomycetota; class Actinomycetes; order Mycobacteriales; family Nocardiaceae; genus Nocardia; species Nocardia sp. KT25-26. The sequence continues at coordinate 4,504,660 of NZ_CM152813.1, forward strand.
CGGACCCGGATGCTGGCCCACGCGACCCGCTGGCTGCTGGGATTTCCGTCCGGGGTACCCGGATCCCTGGTGGCCACCCGCTGGCCGCTGGTCGCCAGCCAGGCCATCGACAGCTATGCCCAGGCACTACAGGAACGGGCCCTGGCCCAGCAGGAGGAGAACATCTCGGCGAAGGTCTCGCTGCGGGTACAGGAGATCGCTGCACTGCAGCACCGACTGCAGCACGAGGCCACCCACGACGCGCTGACCGATCTCGCCAACCGCACCCTGCTGCAGGAGCGGGTGCGCACCATGGCCGCGGACCCGGCGCGAGGTGTCGGGGTGTTGGTCGTCGACCTGGACCGGTTCAAGCAGATCAACGACGGATACGGCCATGCCATCGGCGACGAGGTGCTGGTCGAACTGGCCAACCGGTTGCGTGAGGTCTGCCCGCCGGACACGGTGATCTGCCGGTACGGCGGTGACGAATTCGTCGTCGCGGCCAATCCACGGCACGACACGCTCGGCGAGCTCGCCCATCGGGTCGTTGCGGCACTGCGCGATCCGGTGTGGTCCAGTGCGGGCCCGGTTCCGGTGTCGGCCAGTGTCGGCACGGCCTTCTGCCCACCGGGCAGCAGCTGCGATTTCACCGACCTGCTGCGCCGCGCCGATCGCGCCATGTACTCCGCCAAGTCGGCCGGCGGCCGGCGCTTCGCCCTCGCCGAACCCCGCAGCCCGGGGCTGGGTGAAGCCGTCGCCGGCTGATCCGGATCAGCCGGGCTGGCAGGTCGGGCACCAGAACAGATTCCGCCCCTCCAGCACCGCATGTGCCACCGGCGTGCTGCACACCCGGCACGGCGCCCCGGCACGCCGGTACACATAGGTGCGCGGCCGGTCGGCGGCGTAGGACGGTTCACCCCGGTCGTGTTCGGGCCGCACCACGTGCATGCGCCCGGTGCGCACGCCGATCGGCATGAGCTGCACCAGGTCTGCCCACAGCTGCGCCCACTCCGCGGCCGAGATCGACCGGCCCGGACGATGCGGTGAGATCGCCTGCCGGAAAAGCACTTCCGCCCGGTAGACATTGCCGACTCCGGCGACCACCGATTGGTCCATCAGCAGCGCTCCGATCGTCCTGCGCGACCGGCGGATTCGGGTGCCGGCGCCGACGTGATCGGCTCCGGGGTCCAGCGGATCGGCGCCGAGCCGTGCGATCAGTGCGTCGACTTCGAGGGGAGTGCGGACCGAACAGGTGGTCGGCCCGCGCAGATCGCATCCGAATTCGGTGCCCTCCAACCGCATCCGCACCTGCCCCACCGGTGCGCCCAGCGGCAGCACCGCATCGGTGAAGGTGCCGTAGAGCCCCAGGTGCACATGCACCGTCAGCCCCGAGTCGTAGTGGTGCAGCAGGTGTTTACCGTGCGCCCGGGCGGACACCATGGTCTGCCCGTCCACCCGGGCGGCTCCCTCGGCGAATCTGCCCTGCGGGCTGGACACCCGGACCACACCGCCCGCGAACCGCTGCTGATGCAGCCGGGCCAGGCGGTGCAGCGTGTGGCCTTCGGGCACTGCTCAGTAGGCGGGCACGGCCGGGGCTTCCCCGGTCTTCTCGTACTCGGCGAGGATGTCGATGCGCCGCTGGTGCCGCGGCTCGTCCGACCATTCGGCCGCCAGGAACGCGTCCACGATGGCCAGCGCCTCCTCGGTGCTGTGCATCCGGCCGCCGATGCCGATCAGCTGGGCATTGTTGTGTTCGCGGGCCAGCTTCGCGGTCTCGGTGCTCCAGGCCAGCGCACACCGGGCGCCGGGCACCTTGTTCGCGGCGATCTGCTCACCGTTGCCGCTGCCGCCGAAGACCAGGCCGAGGCTGCCCGGGTCGGCCACGGTACGGCGGGCCGCCTCGATGCAGAAGGCCGGGTAGTCGTCCAGGGCGTCGTATTCGAGGGCGCCACAGTCGACGACCTCGTGTCCCGCCTGGTCCAGATGGGCCTTGACGTGATTCTTCAGTTCGAAACCGGCATGGTCGGCACCCAGGTAAACGCGCATGCCGAGATTGTGTCAGGCCGCTCGGGAACCGCTCCGGGGCGGGGTCTCTACAGTTCATTTCATGCAGCCGTACGAACCGCAGCCCGAATGGGCTCGACCTTTCACGGCCGGGGGGCCGACGTTCACCGGTGTCCCGACCGCAGGTTTTCCGGTGCCCGGACCGATCCCGGGAAGTCCACGGCCGGCGGCCCGGGGCCTGGGACCGTTCGACCGACCGGCCCGGCACCCATGGGAGATCCCCCTGCTCACCGTCGTGGTGATGGTGACCGGGGTGTCCTTCCTGATCGCCCTGCTCCTGCTGGTCCTGACCGTCCTGGACGGTCGCGAACCCGGGCTGTTCGTACTCGCGCTGGTCTTCGCCCCGATCCTGGTGTGGTTCGGCCGCGGGATGAACTTCGCGCGGATGCGGACCAACGGCGTGAAGATGTCGCCCACCCAGTTCCCCGAGGGCTATCGGATGGTGCAGGAGGCCGCTGCCCGGTTCGGGATGGCGCAGGCACCGGACGCCTACGTGGTGCTGGGCAACGGCCAGATCAATGCCTTCGCGTCCGGGCACGGATTCCGCCGGTTCGTGGTGGTCTACAGCGATCTGTTCGAAATCGGCGGTGCGGCAAGGGAACCGGACGCACTCGCATTCATCATCGGCCACGAGGTGGGGCATATCGCCGCCGGCCACGCCTCGTACTGGCGCCAGCTGGGGATGTTCGTGGCCCCGTATCTGCCGGTGCTGGGCAGCTCGCTGATCCGCGCACAGGAGTACACCGCCGACAATCACGGCTTCTGCAATCGGCCCGACGGTGCGTTGCGCGCCATGGGCACGCTGGCGGCAGGCAAGTACCTCAACACCAGGGTCGGCGCCGACGAGATGGCCGACCGGGCCGCCACCGAGCGGGGCGGCTTCATCTGGCTGACCAACGCGATGTCCACCCACCCGGTACTGACCTGGCGGATGTGGGCACTGCGGGACCGCAGCAGGCACGGCAACCTGTTCCTGCGTCCGGCCCGCCCGGCCGGGGCGGTCGTGCCACCCCCGGCCGGGTATCGACCTGCGGATCCGGCCACGGCGACGCCGCCGAAGCCGACCGAGGGTTAGTCGAAGACCGGCTCCTCGTCGCGGGTCCGCTTCAACTCGAAGAAGTGCGGGTAGGAAGCCAGCGCGACGACACCGTCCCACACGCGTCCGGCGTCCTCGCCGCGCGGAATCCGCGACAACACCGGGCCGAAGAAGGCGACACCGTTGACGTGGATGGTCGGAGTGCCGACATCGGGCCCGACAGCGTCCATCCCGGCATGGTGGCTGGCCCGCAGTGCCTCGTCGTATTCGCTGCTGGTCATGGCCTGGGTCAGATCTTCCGGCAACTCCAGTTCGGCCAGGGCGTCGGCGACCACCGCGGCAAGGGTTTCGGCCGTGCTCGCGCGCTCGTATTCCGCACGCCGGTCGTGGATCCGGCTGCCCAGCGCGGTGTAGAGCTCGGGCAGGATCGCGTCGCCGTGTTTCTGCGCAGCGGCGATCGCGACTCGGACCGGCCCCCAGCCGGCCGCCATCAATTCGACGTACTCCGGCGGCAGCTCCCGGCCTTCATTGAGCACCGCCAGGCTCATCACGTGGAACTTCACCTCGATATCGCGGACCTTCTCGACCTCGAGAATCCAGCGTGAGGTGATCCAGCACCAGGGACACAGCGGATCGAACCAGAATTCGGCGACGTCTTTCCGGGTCCGGTCGGTGGTTTCCGCTGTCGGCTCGCTCATCAGGTCTTCCTCTCGGCGGCGGGGCGCGGCGGGTCCGTGCCCACAGTTGATGCAACCGACGCGGCGGGCGAATCGTTCCCCGGCGGCGGCCGGCGGTCTACGCTCGAAGGAGCGTGCGCCGAGCCATCCGATCCGGATCGAAGAGGAGCCAGCTCATGAGCTCGAACCCGCATTTCGTCATCGTCGGCGGCGGCCTGGCCGCGGCAAAACTCGCCGAGGCGCTGCGCGCCGAGGACTTCGACGGCACCGTTACGATGCTGGCCGCCGAGGAGGAACTGCCCTACGAACGGCCACCCCTGTCGAAGGAACATCTGGCCGGTAAGCAGTCGCTCGCGGATTTCACCGTGGATACCGCCGCCTGGTATCGCGACCACCACATCGATCTGCGGCTCGGCACCACCGCCACCGCCTTCGACCCGGTCGCGCAGACGGTGTCGCTGCCGGACGGCAGCACCCTCGAATACGACCGGCTCGCACTTGCCACCGGTTCCCGGCCCCGGACGTTGCCCATACCGGGCGCGGACGCCCCGAACGTGTACACGCTGCGTACCATCGACGATTCGGACACGCTGGTGCAATTGCTGCAGTCGGCGCGCCGGATCGCCATCATCGGGGCGGGCTGGATCGGGCTGGAGGTCGCCGCGGTCGCCCGGACCCGGGGGGTCGAGGTGACCGTGCTGGAGGCCGCCGAACTGCCCTTGCTGGGTGCGCTGGGCCCGGAGATGGGCGAGGTGTTCGCCGAACTGCACCGCTCGCACGGCGTGGACCTGCGATTGGGCGCTCGGGTCCGCGAGATCCGGCTGCACGACGAGATCGCCGACGGTGTGGTGCTCGACGACGGCAGTACCGTCGATGCGGATGGCGTCCTGGTCGCGGTCGGTGCGGCACCGAATATCGAAGCGGCGGTCGCCGCCGGGATCGCCACCGATTCAGGTGTTCTGGTCGACGAGGCGCTGCGCACCAGCGATCCCGATGTGGTGGCGATGGGTGATATCGCCGAACAGCAACATCCGTTGCTGGGCCGGCGGATCCGGGTGGAGCACTGGGCGAATGCACTGAACCAGCCGGAGGTGGCGGCCCGCACCATGCTCGGCAAACCGGCGGTCTACGACCGGCTCCCCTACTTCTTCACCGACCAGTACGACCTCGGCATGGAGTACAGCGGTTTCGTTCCGCGGGACGCCGACGCCCGGGTGGTGGTCCGCGGCGATGTGCGCACTTACGAGTTCATCGCGTTCTGGCTCGATTCCGGTAACCGGGTGCTGGCCGCGATGAACGTCAATATCTGGGATGTCACCGACCGGCTGCAGGAGCTGATCCGGTCCGGCGAGCCGGTCGACCCGGATCGGCTCGCCGATCCGGCCGCACCGTTGTGACGGCTGCCCGATACAGCGCCGGAGTCCTGGTCTGCCGGCCGGCGGCGGACGGTGTCGAAGTTCTGCTGGGCCATCTCGGCGGGCCGTTCTGGGCGAAGAAGGACCGTGCGGCGTGGTCGATCCCGAAGGGGGAATACGAACCGGCCACCGAACAGCCCCGGGCGGCCGCGGCTCGCGAATTCACCGAGGAACTCGGACTGCCGGTACCCGAAGGCCCGTGGACCGACCTCGGGGAGGTGCGATACCGCAGCGGCCGGGGACCCAAGATCCTGCGGGTATGGGCGGTGTTCGGCGACCTCGACGCCACGGCGGTGGTACCCGGCACCTTCGAGATGGAATGGCCGCCGCGTTCCGGCCGCACCGGCATTTTCCCGGAGATCGACCGCGCCGCCTGGTTCACTCCGACAGTCGCCCGCGACAAGCTCGCCACCGGCCAGCATCCGTTCCTCGACCGGATCCCCCACCGCCCACCGGAGTGACCACTCACCGCGGCTGCCCCGCTCGACCGGTCCCCGGGCAGCGTCGTTGTGGGCGCGTCAGCCGGACAGCGCGACCGGGGCCGGCCGGGTGGCCGCGCGGAACGCCGTCGGACTCTGGCCACGGTGACGTTTGAACGCGGCGCTGAAACCGAACGCATCGGCATAGCCGACCGATGCGGCCACCTCGGCGACACTGCGCGCGGAATCCGCGAGGAGCTCCTCGGCCTCGGCCATCCGCCACTCGGTCAGATACGCCAGCGGCGGCTCGCCCATCAGGTCGGTGAACCGGCGGGCGAACAGCGCCCGGGACACCGCCGCCTGGGTGGCCAGCTCCGCGACCGTCCAGCGGTGGCCCGGCCGGTTGTGCATCGCGGTGAGCGCCGGCCCCACGACCGGGTCGGCCAGGCCGCGATACCAGGCGGGCGCGCAGTCGCCTGCGTTCGCCAGCCAGGTGCGCAAGGTGTGCACGAGACCCCAATCGAAGAGCCGGTCCATCAGCGCCTGCGCACCGGCCTGATTGCCGACGACCTCGGCGGCCTCACCGCACCAGCCGCACATCTGCGATTCGTCACCGACGACCAGCACCGGCGGCAGGGCGCGCAACAGCCGTTCATGCCGGTTTCCGGTCGCGCGGTAGGCCCCGACCACGAGCTCCGTCGTCGCCTCGCCGGCCGGTACCGGCGTCGGCGACCCGGGCGCCACGCCCACGGGTGAATCGCATTCGCCGGGCAGGAAACAGGAGATCTCGTAGGCGGTGTGCGCCCGGACGGCCGAGCCGGGGTGGTCCGCCAACCGGAACGGCTCCGGCCCGCGCACCACGGCGGTGTCCCCGGCGGTCAGGACGCGGGTTTCGCCGCCGGGCAGCAGCAGCGTCCCGCCGCCACGCAGGACGGTCAGCATCACCAGCGGGGCCCGATCGGTGAACTCGATCACCCAGGGTGCATCGAGCACCGCCCGCGCGACGACCGACCCTTCGGCCCGAATCCCACTCAGTAGCGAACTCAACGGATCCACACCGACATCGTAGACGATTTCCTATCGAACAGAGATCATCAACCATAGATAGTCCAGGCGATCCGGGGTGTACTCGAACAGCGGCGAAGCACCGCCGACAACATTCGAGCAGGAGGACCGCACCCGTGTACGAGCAGCCCACACCGACGCCAGCGGAGCAGCCGACGGCCCTGGTGGTGATGGCCCACCACCGCGGCGACTCACTCACCGCACATATCGCCGAACTCGCGAGCGAACGGCTCGCGGCCGCGGGCTATCGGCTCGACCGGCTCGATCTGCACGCCGAGGGCTTCGATCCGCGGATGACGGTTGCCGACCAGCCCGACTGGGGCAACCGCGAGAAGGTCTACTCGCCCGAAGCCGAGGCACAGATGCAGCGCATGTTGGCCGCCGACCTGATCGTGGTGGCCTTCCCGGTCTACTGGCAGAGCGTGCCCGCCCTGCTCAAGGGCTGGATAGACCGCGTGTGGAACTACGGCTTCGCCTACGGCCGCAGCACCCCGCGGCTCGCCGGGAAACGGATCCTCTGGCTCGGCCTGGCCGGCGCCGCGGGCGACGATCCGATCACCGACGGCATGCGCACCGTGCTGGAAAATCAGCTCAACGACGGTATCGCCTACTACTGCGGCTTCGCCGAATCCCGGGTCGGCCTGCTACTCGACGCCGAGGAACAGCCGCAACGGATCGACAGCGAGGGCAACCTGATCGTGGGTGACGCGATCACCGGCGACGCCCGGACCCAGCACTATGCGGCGCTCGACGCCCGCGCCGCCGGGTTCGTCGACGACTTCGTCGCAGCGGACCGGGTCCCCGCCTGATCAGGCTCCGTCCCAGCGATTCCCGGTGATCAGTTCGTAGGCTTCCTGGTACTTGGCCCGGGTCGCGGCCACGATATCGGCCGGGATCTCCGGGCCCGGGTACTCCTTGTTCCAGCCGGTCGAGGTGGACCAGTCCCGGACGAACTGCTTGTCGAAGGACCGCTGGGGCCGGCCCGGCTCCCAGTCGTCGGCCGGCCAGAATCGCGAGGAGTCGGAGGTCAGCACCTCGTCCCCGAGCGTGAGGGTGTCACCGTCCCAGCCGAATTCCAGTTTGGTGTCGGCCACGATCACCCCACGCTCGGCAGCGTGCGCGGCGCCGCGCGTGTAGATGTCCAGGGTCAGTTCCCGCAGCCGCTCGGCGACCTCGCGGCCCTCCTGCGCCACCACCTGGTCGAAGCTGATCGCCTCGTCGTGTCCTTCGGCCGCCTTGGTCGACGGCGTGAAGATCGGCTCCGGCAGTTTGTCGCCGTCGCGCAGCCCCGGGGGCAGCGCGATACCGGATACGGTGCCGGACTGCCGGTACTCCTTCAGCCCCGATCCGGTCAGGTAGCCCCGGGCGATGCATTCGACCTGCACCATCTTCAGCGGCTTCACCCGGATCCCGCGACCGGCGAATTCGGCGGGCACATCGGTGGCCGACACCACATGGTTCGGCACATCGGCGAAGTACTCGAACCACCAGTTGGACAGCTGTGTCAGCAGCGCGCCCTTGCCCGGGATCGGGGTGGGCAGCACCACGTCGTACACCGAGACCCGGTCGGAGGCGACGAGCAGCAGGGTGTCACCGTCGGCGTAGAGGTCGCGGACCTTCCCGGCGTGCACATGCTTCAACGGTCTTCTCCTGTGTGGTCGGCGCGGAGGCGCGGGGACGAGGACAGCGCACCGAGACTACGCCGCCACCCTCCGGTGCCCGGCAACCGCCGTCACAACCGCCTCCCGTGGTCACCCGCCCACCGAGGTCGTCCGTTCCACCGCCGGTTGCGCACGCACCGGCCCGGCTGGTGGCATTGTGGACGCTGTTGCGACGCCGGTGGCCCTCCGCCGCGCGGCTCGCCCGTGCCGTGTTCGTCCAAGAGCGAAGGAGTTCCATTGTCTGCCCCGAATCTCACCCGAGAACAGGCGATCGAGCGAGCCGCCACCGTACAGGTGCAGAACTACCGGATCGAACTGGACCTCACCGATCAACCGCGCAGTGCCGATTCCGCGGTCTCCGGCACCTTCGGCTCCACCACCACGGTCACGTTCACCGCCGCACCGGGCGCGAACACCTTCATCGACCTGGTGGCCGAACGCGTACACTCGGCGGTGCTGAACGGCACGCCGCTCGACGTGTCCGGCTACGACGAGGAGTCCGGAATCGCACTGACCGGGCTCGCCGAGCACAACGAACTGGTGGTGCGCGCCGACTGCGAATACTCGCACACCGGCGAGGGACTGCACCGCTTCGTCGACCCCGCCGACGACCGGGTCTACCTCTACTCCCAGTTCGAGACCGCCGACGCCAAGCGGATGTTCGCCTGCTTCGACCAGCCGGACCTCAAGGCCACCTACGACGTGGTGGCGACCGCTCCGGCCGACTGGGAAGTCGTCTCCAACGGGGCCCCGGTCGAACAGCACGAGGTCGGTGCGGTGGTACGGCACACCTTCGCCACCACACCGCGGATGAGCACCTACCTGGTCGCGATGATCGCCGGGCCGTACACCAAGTGGACCGACACCTACCGCGACACCCACGGCGAGATTCCGCTCGGCCTGTACTGCCGGGCCTCCCTCGCCGAGTTCATGGACGCCGAACGGCTGTTCACCGAAACGAAGCAGGGCTTCGGCTTCTATCACGCCAACTTCGGCCTGCCCTACGCCTTCGGCAAATACGATCAGCTGTTCGTTCCGGAGTTCAACGCCGGCGCGATGGAGAACGCCGGCGCGGTCACCTTCCTCGAGGACTACGTGTTCCGGTCCAAGGTCACCCGGGCCTCCTACGAGCGCCGCGCCGAGACCGTGCTGCACGAGATGGCGCACATGTGGTTCGGCGACCTGGTCACCATGAAGTGGTGGGACGATCTGTGGCTCAACGAATCGTTCGCCACCTTCGCCTCGGTGCTGTGCCAGGCAGAGGCCACCGAATACACCAGTGCCTGGACCACGTTCGCCAACGTGGAGAAGTCCTGGGCGTACCGCCAGGACCAGTTGCCCTCGACCCACCCCATCGCCGCGGACATCCCCGATCTGGCCGCGGTGGAGGTGAACTTCGACGGCATCACCTATGCCAAGGGCGCCAGCGTGCTCAAGCAACTGGTCGCCTACGTGGGCCTGCAGCCCTTCCTGGCCGGGCTGCGGGACTACTTCGCCGAGCACGCCTACGGCAATGCCACCTTCGACGATCTGCTGCAGGCACTGGAGAAGGCCTCCGGGCGGGACCTGTCCACCTGGGGTGCGCAGTGGCTCAAGACCACCGGGCTCAACATCCTGCGCCCGGACTTCGAGATCGAACCGGGCGGCACCTTCTCCCGGTTCGCCGTCGTCCAGGAGGGTGCCGAACCGGGTGCCGGGGAACATCGGGTCCACCGCATCGCCGTCGGCGTCTACGGCGAGGACGACGGCCGGATCGTCCGCACCCACCGGGTGGAGCTCGACCTGGCCGCCGCCGGCCGCACCGAGGTGCCCGAACTGGTCGGCGTCCGGGCCGGCCAGCTGGTTCTGGTCAACGACGACGACCTCACCTACTGCTCGATGCGGCTGGACCCGGATTCGCTCGACGTGGTGGTCCGGCGCATCGACGAGATCGAAGAATCGCTGCCCCGCACCCTGTGCTGGTCGGCAGCCTGGGAGATGACCCGGCAGGCCGAGATGAAGGCCCGCGACTTCGTCGCCCTGGTGCAGCGCGGCATCGGCGGCGAACCGGAGATCGGCGTGGTGCAGCGGCTGCTCATGCAGGCGCACACCGCCCTGGCGAGCTACGCCGATCCGGAGTGGGCGGACCGGCAGGGCTGGCCGGCCTTCGCCGACCGGCTGCTGGAACTGGCGCAGGCCGCCGCCCCCGGCTCCGACCACCAGCTCGCCTTCGTCAACGCCCTCACCGCCGCCAAGCTGGACGACCGGCACCTGAACGTGCTGGCCGGAGTGCGCAGCGGCGCCCCGGACAACTACGGCCTGACCGGGCTGGTGGTGGACACCGACCTGCGGTGGCGGCTGGTCCGGGCGCTCGCCGCGGCCGGCCGGGTCGACGCGGACGGTCTCGCGACACCCGAAATCGACAAGGAGCTGGCGGCCGACCCGACCGCGGCGGGCCGCCGACAGGCCGCCGCGGCCGCCGCCGCCCGGCCGATCGCGGAGGTCAAACAGCAGGCCTGGGACACCGTGGTCGGCGACGACTCGATCCCCAACATCACCGCCCGCGCCATCGTCGGCGGATTCGCACCGGCCGGCCAGGAGGACCTGCTGGCACCGTATGTGGCCCGCTACTTCGCCGACATCCCCGCAGTCTGGGAACGACGCTCCAGCGAGGTGGCCCAGACCGTGATCATCGGCCTGTACCCGAGCTGGGCGATCAGCACCGACGCCGTCGCCCGGGCCGACGAATTCCTGGCCGGCGATCACCCGCCCGCCCTGCTGCGCCTGGTCTCCGAAGGAAAGGCGGGAATCGAAAGGTCACTGCGCGCCCGCGCGCACGATGCGTGAGTGCGGAACTCTGAAGTCTGCCAGGTTCGCCCGGTTGTTCCGGGAGGCGATCCGGCGTTGGGGCGGGTGCTGGGTAGCGGTGCTGCTGTGGGCGGATCTGCCGACAGCAGCATTGCCTGCCTCGGGTGGTTGCGGGCGGGCACGGTGGGTGCATGGCACACGACGACAAGCTCCCCATGTTCGACAGGCAGGCGCGTGATCGCTTGTTCGCGCGGCGCATTCTGGTTCTCGACGGCGGACTCGACGACGACAACGGCACGCTGCTGACCACCCAGCTGCTCAGCCTCGCGGCCGAGGACGCCGAGGCACCGATCTCGCTGTGGATCCACTCCCCCGGCGGTTCGGTTCCGGCGATGCTGGCCATCCGGGATGTGATGCGGTTGATCCCGGTCCCGGTCAGCACGCTCGCGCTCGGGCTGGCCTGCAGTGCGGGTCAGTTCCTGCTCTCCTCCGGCACTCCGGGACATCGCTTTGCGCTCCCGCACGCCCGGATCCTGATGCATCAGGGATCGGCGGGGATCGGCGGGTCGGCGGTGGATGTCGAGGTGCAGGCGGACGATCTGCGGCACACGGTCGATACCGTGCTCGGACTGATCGCCGCCGACACCGGGCAACCGTTCGACCGGATCTACGAGGATTCCCTGCACGACCGCTGGTTCACCGCCGAGCAGGCCCGCGAATACGGCTTCATCGACCGGGTCGTCGATTCCTTCGAGCAGGTGCTGCCGGAGCGGCCGCGGATCGGGGTGCGGGCGTGAGCAGCTACACCATCCCCAATGTCATCTCGTCACATCGCGGCGGCGAGCGGATCACCGATATCTACTCGCACCTGCTCAGCGAGCGAATCGTCTACCTGGGCACGCCGATCGACTCCGGTGTGGCCAACGCCATGATCGCCCAGCTGCTGCATCTGGAATCGGAGAGTCCGGAACGCGAGATCAATCTCTACATCAACTGTGCGGGCGGCGATCTGCAGGCGATGCTGGCGGTCTACGACACCATGCGGTTCATCCAGGCACCGGTGGCCACCACCTGTGTCGGGCAGGCGATCGCCGTGGGCGCGGTACTGCTCGCCGCCGGTGCGCCCGGCCGCCGCTCGGTGCTCCCGCACACCCGAGTGGTGCTGCACCAGCCGGCCACCCGCGGCCAGGGCGCCATCCCGGACCTGATCCTGCAGGCCGACGAGATCGTCCGGATGCGGGCGGCCCTGGAGGAGATCCTGTCCCGGCACACCGGCCAGGAAGTGGCGACCCTGCGCCGCGACACCGACCGCGACCGGGTGTTCACCGCACCGGCCGCGATCGACTACGGACTCGCCGACCGAGTCCTGGAGGCCAGGATGTAAACGGGATCAGGCGGTGTTCATGCGCCTGACCCCCGAGGGCCTCTTCGGGACGCCGGCAGGCCCTGCCGCCTCCGGCCCACCGGGATCAGGCGGCGAGCAGCACGGTGCCGGACCCGGTCGGTCCCGAACCCGGGGCGACGGTGCCGGTGATCCGGGCCCGGCGCAGGCGCAGCACCTCGGCGACGTCACCGGTCAGTTCGGCGAGCGAGGTGCCGAGGGCGCCGGCGAGGGCGGCGATCATCTCGCTGGAGGGTTCCTTGCGGCCCCGTTCGACCTCGGACAGGTACTGCGGCGAGATCCCGGCCCGGCCGGCGGTCTCCACCAGGGTGGCCCGCTGCTGCTTGCGGCGCTCGCGCAGCCGGTCGCCGAGTACATCGCGCCACAGCGGTTCGGGCCGGTCGGTGCGGCTCGGCTCGGGCCGGCCACCGGGGATCAGCTGGAAGGGGTTGCGCTCACTCATGCGGGCACCTCGCTGCGCTCGGTTCCGGCACGAGCGAGCAGCTCGGCTGCGCCCATGATCTCGCTCATGCAGTCGAGCGTAGGCGGACGGCCTCGGCCGACCGGCCGCTTTCTGCTGTGAGCGGAAAGCCGGGCGGCTCGGGCGCCGGAAACGACTCGGCGCGTCACCTTCGGTCGGTGACGCGCCGGGAAGCCGATGCCGGGATCAGCGGCCGATGGCAGCCGCCATCACCCGCACGGCCGAGACCAGGCCGTCGATCAGATTGCCCTGCCGGATCGAGGCGAGCGCCGCGGTGGCACCGAGCTGGCACACCCGGTCGGTGGCCCGATCGGCCACGTCCTTACCGGAGCGAACCTCGATCGCCCGATCGTTCGGGGAGACGGCCAGCAGCACCGAACTCGCCGCCTCCGGGGTGTTCGGGAACACCTGGTCGGCCCCGGCGGCCGGGTCGGAGCCCAGGTCGCCGATGTAGATGTTGAACCGGACCTTGGTCGCACGGGTGGCCTCGATGAGTGCATCGTCCATCGCCACGCGTTCGTCGTCGCTGAACGGCACCTCGTCGAAGACCTGACCGGCCTCGTGCACACCGGACACCCGCCCGCTGCTCATCAGCGCGTACCCGTGCGGAAGGTCGGCCTCGACCACCGCGGGCCACTTAGAACTTGCCACTTGCCCGGCCTCCGATCAGCTCCGCCTGTGCGGCCTCGATCGCCGCATGGTCGCCGTGCGGCGCGGCATGATGTCCGCCCGCCGCGGTCACCTCGTCGGTCGCACTCCACAGCACCGGCGAATGGGTCCACTTCTGCCCGAGGTCGTAGTGGGCCGGCTTCGCACCGGGAAGCGGCTTACCGAGGTACGACAACCCGGCGATCGCGACGTAGATCGCTGCCGGAATGCCGACGAAGATCAGCACTGTCTCGAGAATGCTCACGGTCCAACGGTAGACGATGCCGTGTAGTAGTTCATCCACCACCTCATCGGTCGGCCGTTGTGTCGCCGCCGATCAGCCACGCGGCGGCATCGGCGGGCAGCGCATCCCCGGTCAGCGGAGCGCTGGCCAGCAGCAGTTCACCCGGCGGCAGCGGGGTGGGTGTACCGGAGGCGTTGAGGACACAGGTCAGCCCGCCGGGCCGCCGGAAGGCCAGGCATCCTTCGGGGCTGCCGTACCAGTCCACCCGAGCACCGGCGAACTCCGGGCGTTCCCGCAGTTCGATCGCCTGCCGGTACAGCGACAGGGTCGAGTCCACGTCTTCGAGCTGGGCTTCGACGGTACGTTCGGCCCAGTCGAGGGGCGCCGGCAACCACGCCCGGTCCGCGGTGGTGAATCCGAACGGCGGGCGGGCGCCCTCCCACGGCAGCGGCACCCGGCAGCCGTCCCGGCCGCGTTCGGCATGCCCGGACCGTTCCCAGACCGGGTCCTGCAGGACTTCCTCGGGCAGGTCGTCGACATCGGGCAGCCCCAGCTCGGCGCCGTTGTACAGGAAGACCGCCCCGGGCAGCGCCAGCTCGACCAGCAGCATCGCCTGGGCCCGGGCCAGCCCGACGGTGCCGCCGCCGTACCGGCTCACCTCCCGGGACACGTCGTGATTGGACAGCGTCCAGGTGGGCGGGGCATCGACGCCGGCGACGGCGGCCAGCGAACCGTCGATCGCGGTCCGGATGTCCTCGGCGGTGAATCGGGTCTCGGCCAGCCGGAAGTTGAACGCCAGGTGCAGCTCGTCCGGACGGAGGTATTCGGCGAACCGCTCGTTGTCGTCCACCCAGACCTCCCCGATCGACACCGCGTGCGGGTAGTCGTCCAAAACCGCCCGGAGGCGCCGGTGGATGCGATGCACGCCCGGATCATCGAAGCGGGGATCGGCGTCGTCGCGCCAGTGCAGACCGGTGGGCAACTGCTGCATATCCGGCAGTCCGTCCGGCTTCGCCATGCCGTGCGCGACATCGATCCGGAACCCGTCGACGCCGCGGTCGAGCCAGAACCGCATGGTCTTCTCGAAATCGTCCGCGACCTCGGGGTTCTCCCAGTTCAGGTCGGGCTGTTCGGGAGCGAAGAGGTGCAGGTACCACTGCCCCGGACGTCCGTCCGCCTCGGTGACCCGGGTCCAGGCCGGACCACCGAACACGCTCGGCCAGTTGTTCGGCGGTGCACTGCCGTCGGGCCCGCGGCCGTCCCGGAAGATGTAGCGCGCCCGTTCCGGGCTGCCCGGAGCCGCCGCCAGCGCCGCACCGAACCACGGATGTTCCACACTGGTGTGGTTCGGCACCAGATCCATCGTGACCTTGATTCCGCGGTCGTGGGCCTCGCCGATGAGCGCGTCCAGGGCCGCGATCCCGCCGAAGAGCGGGTCGATGTCGCGGGGATCGGCCACGTCGTAGCCACCGTCGGCCTGTGGTGAGCGCATCACCGGGCAGATCCACAAAGCGTCGACCCCGAGCAGTTCCAGATAGCCGAGTTTGTCCCGGACGCCGCCGAGATCACCCACACCGTCGCCGTCGGAATCGGCGAACGAACGTGGATATACCTGATAGAAGACGGCGGACGTCCACCACGGCTCGTCCCTGTGGTCCCCCGGCACCGGTGCAGCAGGTGTCTGTGTCACACGACGCATTATTCCCATACGGCCGCGCTACGCCACACTCGGCACGACCGAATCGACCTACTGGCTAATTGCCAGCATTCTCGAAAGAACCGTTTTCACATCACGATATCCGAGTTGCACACAGCCGAGGGACAGCTCAGCGAACGCACCGCACCCGGTCGGCGTACTTCGTCACACCGTAGCGTTCTGCAGCGAGAACGCAGCCATCTCGAAGTAGTCGAGCATCGCCTTGCGATGCTCGTCGTCCAGCACCGACGGCTCGATCTCGGCGACGGCGATGCGCATGCACCGCAACCAGGCGTCCCGCTCCAACGGACCGACACTGAACGGCATGTGCCGCATCCGCAGCCGCGGATGCCCGCGTTCGTCGGAGTAGGCCCGCGGACCACCCCAGTACTGTTCCAGGAACATCCGCAACCGCCGCTCGGCCGGGCCCAGATCCGCCTCGGGATACAGCGGACGCAGGATCTCGTCGGCAGCGACCTCACGGTAGAAGACCTCGACGAGCCGCCGGAAGGTGTCGGCACCACCGACCGCCTCGTAGAACGACGTCGTTGCCTGCTCGCGGGTGCCCTCGGGGGCGGCCCCACCCTCGGTTGTCATCGGATCCTCTCGCTCGGGTTCACCACCATTGTGCCTGCCGGACCACATCGGTTACGAACATGCGCCGCTTCAACCACAGTTCACCCGACATTGTCGGAAATTACCGTGCAACCGCGGGCGAAGCGTGGTCAACTGGGTGGCAGTATCTGCCCCGGATACCACATGATCCTGCCAATCATGAAATCGAGGTCCAGATGAAGCAGCGGCACCGCGCGCGCTCCCACCAAGCGCGGGCACACCGACAACTCCAGCCCGCCGACGTCCACAACCGTGGGTCGGGGGCTACTCCGCTGCATATCGTGTCCGATCATGGAACGGGTACGAGCGGCCGTCACGACAGATCACACGCCGCTCGCCCCGCCCCGGGCGAAGCGCCCGGTCCCGGCAACTGGCGTAAACGCCGGGTCCTCCTGCTCAACGCCACCTACGAACCACTCACCGCACTGTCCGCACGTCGCGCAGTCGTTCTGCTGATCTGCGACAAGGCCGATTCGGTGCACGACAATCCCGAGGCACCCGTACTGCACTCGGCCGGCGCCGAAGTGGCGATCCCCTCGGTCATCCGATTACGGACCTACGTCCGCGTGCCCTACCGCGCCCGGGTGCCGATGACCCGGGCCGCACTGATGCACCGGGACCGCTACCGGTGCGGCTACTGCGGCGGCAAGGCCGAGACCATCGACCATGTGATCCCGCGCAGCCGCGGCGGCGAGCACTCCTGGGAGAACTGCGTCGCCAGCTGCGCCCCGTGCAACCACCGCAAGGCCGACAAGCTGCTCGCCGAGCTCGGCTGGAGCCTGAAGGCACCGCTGGTCTCGCCGAAGGGGCCGCACTGGCGGCTGTTGTCGACGACCGCCGACCTCGATCCCACCTGGCTGCAGTATCTCGGCGAGGGCGCTGCCTGACCGGACGTCGCTACGGGGTCTCGATGACCATCGTGGCCCAGGTTCCGGGAGCCAGGGCCTCGAAGATATGCGGCAGATCACCGCGATAGCGGATGTAGTCGCCGGGACCGATCTCGACCGGGTCGTCGGCGGGCCCCACCCGGGCCCGCCCGACGGCCAGCACGACGTGCTCCACCACTCCCGGCGTATGCGGATCGGAGCTGCGCATCTGCCCGGGTTCGGCGGAGAGCCGGTAGACATCGCAGCGGGTGCTGGACTTCCCGGCGGCGAGCAAAGCTACCCGGTAGTCGGCACCGGCCGCCGGTACCTCGGCGCCTTCGTCGGCCCGGATCACCTCGACGCTCGGGCGGGGCGGGTCGAGCAGCCGGGAGAACGGCATCTCGAGTGCCACGCACAGGGCCCACAGCGTCTCCAGGCTCGGGTTACCGGTGCCCGATTCCAACTGGGAAAGTGTGGATTTCGCCACACCGGCCCGGTTCGCCACCTCGGTGAGCGACAGCCCGGCCCGGGTCCGCTCCCGCCGCAGTGACGCCGCGATCACCGCCTGCGGCGGCCCGTCGACCGCTTGCTGCCGGTCCATCCAACGCTCCCTCGGCTCGAGTTTCCGCGTTGACTTTACCCAGCCGAAGTGTTCACCATAGAAAACATGCGTTCGATGTGGCGAACACTGGATCGGGACAGCCGCACCGCGGTCGCGGCGACCTGCCTGGCGGTGGGCGTCATCGGCGTGTCGTACGGAGCCACCACGGTGGCGGCGGGATTTCCGATGTGGCTGCCCGTGCTGATGGCCGCCATCGTGGTTGCCGGCGGGTCGGAACTGCTGTTCTTCGGCATTCTCACCGCGGGCGGCAGTGTGGTCGCGGCGGCCCTGGCCGGCCTGCTGCTCAACGCCAGGCACCTGCCGTACGGGCTGTCCGCCCCGGACGTGTTCGGCCGCGGCGCTCGCCGCCTGCTCGGCGTGCACATCCTCAACGACGAATCGGTGGCCTTCGCCCTCGCCCCCGGCGGCCCGGAGCGTAAACGAGCGGCGTTCTGGAGCGCCGGACTGGGTGTTCTGCTGTGCTGGCCCGCGGGTGCCGCGATCGGGGTGCTGATCGGTGCGGCGGTACCGGACCCGGCCGCGTTCGGGCTGGATGCAGTCTTCCCAGCGGTCCTGCTGGCGCTGTTGCTGCCCGCGCTCCGGGATCGCGCCACACTGCGCGCGGCCGGGGTCGGTGCGGCGCTGGCCGTAGCCCTCGCCCCGTTCGTCCCGGCGGGCCTGCCCATTCTGCTGGCCCTGGGCGGGCTGGTATTCGCGCTCGGCCGGCCCACCACCCCCGACGACGGCACGGGCGCAGGCGCACCGGCCGCCCCGGCCACCGAGGAGGTCCCGTGTCCATCCCGCTGATCGCCGCGGTCGTCGTACTCGCCGCCGGAACCTATGCCCTGCGCTGGGCCGGTCCGGCGCTACGCACCCGGCTGCGGTTTCCCGCGACGGCGACTCGGCTGCTCGACGTCGGCGCCGTGGTCCTGCTGGCCGCCCTGGTCGCGACCACCGTGCTACCCACCGGCTCCGGCGAACTCGGGATCGCGCTGCCCGCGGGCGTCGGTATCGGTGGCCTGCTCGCCTGGCGGCGGTGCCCGCTGCTGATCACCGTGCTCGCGGCCGCAACCACCACCGCAGCTCTGCGGCTACTGGGATTGCCCTGAGCGGGCTCGACATCAGGTCGGGGTCAGCGGCAGGCCACCACCGATACGGCGGGCCACCGAACCGAAACGTGCGTCCAGACGCAGCCAGGTGCTCCTCGCCCGGACCCGCACGATCTCGGCGGGCGGAATCCGCTGCGACTCGGCTCGATCCCCGGAATGCGGCACGAAATCCATCGCGGTCAAGGCGAATACGACCCGCATCGGCACTTGCACCGCCGTCCCGGAACCGTCGGTCACGGTGAGCACCGGCTGATCCAGCAGCGAGGCGGGCGGGCCGTGGCCGGAACCGTGTTCCCGGGCCAGCCGGCTGCCCTGCTCGGCCAGCTCCACCAGGGCCCGGGCCGGAACATCATCGATATGCGCGAAGCCGTCGACGGGCGGCAGCGCCCCGCGCCAGGCCGAGTCCAGGGCATAACCCAGTTCGATCGGATGCCCGCCCGGCAAGCCGGCGAGCACCGTATCGGCGCCCACGGTCACATCGTCCACGCCGAGCGAACCGGTGACCGTCCGCGTCGCCAGCGTCTCGAACCCGGTCGGCACCCAGGCGGTGACCAGGCTCGAACCGCGGCGGCGCAGCCGCACCACCACCGCCGGGTCCAGGCGCTGCGCCCGGGTCAGGAAGGTGGCCAGATTCTCCCGCTCGGCGGGGTCGGGCAGGTACAGCACCCGCTGGTCGCTCATCGCACCCGGTCCGTCACGCCATCCATTCCGACAGATACTCGCGTTCCGCCTCGGTGAGCCGGCGCAACCGCTGGGTATCGATGTCGAAGGCGGCCAGCTGGGTGGTCGCGGTGACCGCAGGCATCGAATCGGGCGCCGCACCGCTGGGCCGGACCTCGTAGGCGACGGTGAAATCGACCGCCCGCAACTGCTCCACCCACATCGCGATATCGAGCGGAGTGTCCTCGTGCCGAAGCTGACCCCGATACTTCACGTGCAGGTCGGCGAGCACGCAGCCCTTCCGCAGCGAAGCGGTCGGGCGGCTGTCCTCGAACAGCCAAGGGATGCGGGCCTCCTCCAGCAGCGTCACCATCCGGGCGTGGTTGATGTGCTGGAACACATCCATATCCGACCAGCGCACCTCCACCGGCGAGTGATAGCGCCGGGGCAGTGTCATGGCCGCAGCGCTTCCCGAACCGTTTCCGTGCGGCGAAATCGTCACCGTGGTACCTCCGATTGGGCACCCACCCCACTCACCATGCTCCGCACCTGGCGCGCGGCAACCGACAGCGTGGCGAGGTCGTGGGTCCCGGACTCGAACAGTTCCGACAGGGCCGCACGGGCGCGGCCCAGCCGGGACTGATTCTTCGATTCCCAGTATGCAATCTTCTCGTCGGCGGTCTCCTCCGGGTCACCCGCCGACAGCACATCCAGGGTGAGTGAACGCAGCGATCCGTACATGTCGTCGCGCAGCGCGAGCCGGGCCAGTGCGTGCCAGCGATCACCGCGTTCGAGGTGACTGACCGCCTCCAGCAGCCAATCGATCTTCAGGTGCTCGTTGAGCGCGTAGTACAGCGCACCTACCTCGGTGCCGTCGCGGTCCGCGATATCGGCGATATCCACCACGTCCAACAGCGGAAACATATTGAGCAGATCGAAGACCTCGGTCGCCAGCTCGGTGGGCGCACCCTGGGCGATCAGCTCGGCGGCCCGCTCGGTCAACGTGGTCACATGGTGGCCTCGCAGCCAGCCCGGCACCTCCGGCGCCAGTTCGCGCACCCGCGCCCGGTACCGGTTGATCTCGGCGCCGACCGCGATCGGCTGCGGCCGGTTGCTCAGCAACCACCGGGAGGCCCGGTCCAGGGTCCGTTTGGACTCCAGTTCCAGCAGATCGCGCACCCGGGTCGGTGCATCGGCGGCCCGGATCCGCGACCAGATGTCCGGCAGCCCGAAGATCTCGCTGGCCGCCGCGAAGGCGCGCACCGAATCACCGGTGCTCGCCCCGATCT
The DNA here is from genome assembly GCF_056627695.1 of Nocardia sp. KT25-26. Taxonomy (NCBI): domain Bacteria; kingdom Bacillati; phylum Actinomycetota; class Actinomycetes; order Mycobacteriales; family Nocardiaceae; genus Nocardia; species Nocardia sp. KT25-26. The sequence goes on from NZ_CM152813.1 coordinate 4,525,353, forward strand.
CCTCGCTGAGCCGGTGCGCGTAGGTGATGCCGCCGAAGTCGACCATCTCGTTGACGACCATTGTCGTCACGATCTCCCGGCTCAGCCGATGTTTCTTGATCGCCGGGGCGAATCGTTCCCGCAACGGCGTCGGGAAGTAATCCGGCAGCCGGGCGGCGAAATAGGCACTGTCGGGCAGTTCGGTGGCCAGCAGATCGGCTTTCAGCGACAGCTTGACGTGCGCCATCAGATTCGCCAACTCGGGCGAGGCCAGTCCGGTGCCCTCCTCTTCGCGCCGTTCGATCTCGGCATCCGAGGGCAGCGCCTCCAACGTCCGGTCCAGGCCGCGCCGCTGCTCCAGATCCTGGATCACCCGTTGCTGCACACTGAGCATCTGCGGCGCCTCGGTGCGCGAGATCCCCATCAGCACGTTCTGGTCGACGTTGTCCTGCAGGACCATCGAGGAGACCTCGTCGGTCATCGAAGCCAGCAGTGGATTGCGCTCGGCGTCCGGCAGCAGGCCGGCGCTCACCACACCGTCGAGCAGCACCTTGATGTTGACCTCGTGGTCGGAGCAGTCCACCCCGGCCGAGTTGTCCAACGCATCGGTGTTCATCTTGCCCCCGGCCCGGCAGAATTCGATCCGGCCGAGGGCGGTCGCCCCCAGGTTGCCGCCCTCACCGATCACCCGCACCCGCATCTGCCGGCCGTCGACGCGCACCGGATCGTTCGCCTTGTCACCCACCTCGGCATTGCTCTCGGTGCTCGCCTTGATATAGGTGCCGATACCGCCGTTCCACAGCAGCTGCACCGGGGCCAGCAGGATCGCCCGTACCAGTTCCGGCGGCGACAACGCCTGGATCGCATCCGGCAGCCCGAGCGCGGCGCGCGCCTGGGCACTGATCGGCACCGACTTCACGGTGCGGTCCCAGACCCCGCCGCCCGCGCTGATCAGCGATCGGTCGTAATCGGCCCACGACGACCGCGGGAGGGCGAACAGCCGCTGCCGTTCCGCATACGAGGTCGCGGCGTCCGGATCCGGGTCCAGGAAGATGTGCCGGTGGTCGAAGGCTGCCACCAGGCGGATGTACGGCGACAAAAGCATGCCGTTACCGAACACGTCACCGCTCATGTCGCCGATGCCCACCACGGTGAACTCCTGCGACTGGGTGTCGATGTCCATCTCCCGGAAGTGGCGTTTGACCGCTTCCCAGGCACCCTTGGCGGTGATCCCCATCGCTTTGTGGTCGTAGCCGGCCGACCCGCCGGAGGCGAACGCGTCGCCGAGCCAGAAGCCGTACTGCTGGGCGACTTCGTTGGCGATATCGGAGAAGGTCGCCGTGCCCTTGTCGGCGGCGACCACGAGGTAGGTGTCGTCACCGTCGTGGCGCACCACACGATCGGGCGGCAGCACCGCTCCGGAGGCCCGGTCGACATTGTCGGTGATATCGAGCAGACCGGAGATGAAGGTGCGGTAGCAGGCGATGCCTTCCGCACTGCGGGCCTGCCGGTCCACCGCCGCGTCGCCGGTCGCGGCCGGGGGCTGTTTCACCACGAACCCGCCCTTGGCGCCGACCGGCACGATGACGGCGTTCTTCACCGCCTGCGCCTTCACCAGGCCCAGGATCTCGGTGCGGAAATCCTCCAGCCGGTCCGACCAGCGCAGTCCGCCGCGCGCCACCGGACCGAACCGCAGGTGCACGCCTTCCACCCGGGGTGAGTACACGAAGATCTCGAATTGCGGCCGGGGCCGGGGCAATTCGGCGATCTGGCCCGGTTCGACCTTGATCGAGACGTAGTCCCGCGGCGTCCCGTCGTCCGAACGCATGTAGTAGTTGGTGCGCAGGGTCGCTTCGATCAGTCCGAGCAGGGCCCGCAGGATGCGGTCCGCATCCAGGCTCACCACCTCGTCGATCCGCTCCCGCAGCTGCTTCTCCAGCCGGGTGGCTTCCTCGGCCGATACCGTCTCCGGGTCGAAGCGGGCCGCGAACAACCCGGTGAACAGCTGGGCGGCGTCCGGGTGGGCCAGCAGAACGCGGGCGATATTGGCCTGGCTGTACGGGAATCCGGCCTGTTGCAGGTAGCGCGCGTAGGTGCGCAGGATGGACACCGACCGCCACGGCAACGCGGATCGCAGCACGAGTTCGTTGAGCCCGTCGGCCTCGGCCCGGCCGTACCAGACCGCGGCGAACGCCTCGGTGAATCGGGCCCGCAGGCCGTCGGGTGCACCCGGCCCGTGCAATTCGGCGTCCAGGTCGGCGGCCACCGATCCGCGCAGCAGTTCGGGCCGGGCCTGCAGGCCGAAGTCGTAGATCCACAGCTCACCGGCGCCCGGCAGCTCCTCCGGGTCCAGCTGATAGGGACGTTCGTCGAGCACCTCGACGCCGAGGCTCTGCAGCACGGGCAGCACTTGGCTCAGCGACACCTTGGCGCCACAGACATAGAGACTGAACCGCCAGGCGCCCGGTGCCGCGCCCGGCTCCCGGTACAGGTGCTGGTCGATGGCACCCGGACCGAGCCGCTGCAATCGGGCGATATCGGCGAGCGCCCGGTCGGAGTCGAAGTCCTCCTTGTAGCTCTCCGGGAACGCCGCCGAATATCGCTCCACCACACCGGGATCGAGCACCGTGGAGGTGGCGACCTGATCCCGGAGGCGGTCGTCCCAGGTGTGGCTGGCGGCATCGAGCAGCCGCTGAATACGCAGGCGGTTGGTCTCGGAGGTGTCCGGTCCGGTATCCGTCGCCGTTCCGGCCGCCGCCCGGTCGGCGTCCGGCAGCCGCACGGTGAAGTACACGCTGGCGAGTTCGCTCTCGCTGACCCGTGCCGAGTAGTCGATACCGATCCCGCCCAGCTCCTCGACCAGGATGTCCTGCATATGCAACCGGACCGCGGTGGTGTAGCGGTCGCGGGGCAGATAGACCATGCAGGCGACGAACCGGCCGTAGGTGTCACTGCGCAGGAACAGCCGCACCTGCCGGCGCAGCCCGACGCCCAGCACCGCGACGGCGGTACGCCGCAGATGCTCGACCTCGGCGGAGAACAGCTCGGTGCGGGGGAAGGACTCGATCACCTCCAGCATCGCCTGGCCGGAGAACGATTCCAGATCGAAACCGGCCTCCTCGATCGCGGTGCGCACCCGTCGCGCGATCATCGGGATGTCGAGCACGTTCTCGTGTACCGCGCTGACCGTGAAGACGCCGATGAACAGGTGTACGCCGATCACCGAACCGTCGTCGGCGACGTCGGCGACGCCGACGAAGTACGGGTAGACCGACCGATGCACCGTCGCCGGGACCAGGCCCTGGGTGAGCAGCAGCAACGGCCGGTCGCCACCGTTGATCGGGACCTGGAAATCGGTTCCGACGTCCGGCCGCAGCACGCCGAGGCTGGTTCCCGGATGGGGTGCGGAGACGGTGCGGCCGGCGCGGAGGGTGCGCTGATAGCGCGCATACCCGATCACCGTGAAGTTCCCGTCGGCCAGCCAGCGCAGCAGATCGGCACAGTCGGTCAGGTCGGTGGCGCCGAACGGGGCGGTACCGGCTCGGGCCACCCGATCCAGCTGATCGGCCAATTCGCTCTGGACGGCCCGCATCGCCTCGGTGTCGTCGATCACCTGGCGCACGTCGGCCAGCACATCCGGCAGGGCCGTGGCGATCGAGTCCAGCTGGGTGCGGCTGGTCGAGGGATGCAGCTGCAGGTGCACCCACGATTCGGGGAGCCCGGCGCCGCCGTTGCTGTCCACCTCGTGCGGTGCGGCGTCGACGAGCCGGCCGGTGTCGTCGCGTTCCACCTCGAAGATCGGGTGAATGACCTCGCTGACGCTGACCGCCATCCGGGTCAGTGCCGAGGTGATCGATTCGATCAGCAACGGCATATCGTCGGTGACCAGCTGCACCGCGGCGCCCAGCCCGGTGCCGTCGTCGGGGTGGTACACCCGGACCAGGGCCTGTCCGGCCGGACGGACCAGCGCGAGCTCCAGGTGGCGCCGGAAGACCTGGGTGATGCCGGTGACGGCGAACCCGACGTCACCGGCATCAACATGCCGGAAATACGCCTCCTCGAGTGTCGCGAGCTCACCGCGCAGCGAGGGCGGTATCCCCGCACCCCACGACGCATTGGACATCTCCGACGAGACCGTCATCTTTCGCCCACTCCCAAGGATCGGTTCCGCTTCGGTTCCGTAACACAAGTGACGCCGATTCGACCCTAGTGCGCGGCGGTGCACTGTGCTCAGCGATTACGGGCTTGCCGCGCCGGTAACTTCCCGATGGAAAAGATCTGCCCTCGTAGAGCACACGGCGGGGCGATCCAGTGATCGCCCCGCCGTGCGGAGTATCCGGTCGTACCGGCCGGGGGCCGGGTCAGCCGCGGGTGAGCTTGCGGTGCGTCACCCGGTGCGGCCGGGCCGCCTCGGGGCCGAGCCGCTCGACCTTGTTGGCCTCGTAGGCTTCGAAGTTGCCCTCGAACCAGAACCAGTCGGCCTCGTTGTCGTCGTTGCCCTCCCAGGCCAGGATGTGGGTGCAGGTCCGGTCCAGGAACCAGCGGTCGTGGGAGATGACCACGGCGCAGCCGGGGAACTGCTCCAGGGCGTTCTCCAGCGAACCGAGGGTCTCCACGTCCAGGTCGTTGGTCGGCTCGTCGAGCAGGATCAGGTTGCCGCCCTGCTTGAGGGTCAGGGCCAGGTTCAGCCGGTTGCGCTCACCACCGGACAGCACGCCCGCCGGCTTCTGCTGGTCGGCGCCCTTGAACCCGAACGCACTCACATAGGCCCGCGAGGGCATCTCCTGCTGGCCGACCTCGATGTAGTCGAGTCCGTCGGAGACCACCTGCCACACCGTCTTGTCCGGCGCGATACCGGCCCGGTTCTGGTCGACATAGCTCAGCTTGACCGTCTCACCGACCTTGACGGTGCCGCTGTCCGGCTGTTCCAGCCCCACGATCGTCTTGAACAGTGTCGACTTACCGACACCGTTGGGACCGATCACGCCGACGATGCCGTTGCGCGGCAGCGTGAACGACAGGTCCTTGATGAGCTGCCGGTCGCCGAAGCCCTTGTCCAGGTGCTCGACCTCGACGACCACATTGCCCAGGCGCGGACCCGCCGGGATCTGGATCTCCTCGAAGTCCAGCTTGCGCATCTTCTCGGCCTCGGCCGCCATCTCCTCGTAGCGACCCAGGCGTGCCTTGTTCTTCGCCTGCCGGGCCTTGGCACCGGAACGCACCCAGGCGAGTTCGTCCTTGAGGCGCTTCTGCAGCTTCTGGTCCTTCTTGCCCTGGACCTCAAGCCGCTCGGCCTTCTTCTCCAGGTAGGTGGAGTAGTTGCCCTCGTAGGGGTAGGCGCGGCCACGGTCCAGTTCGAGGATCCAGCCGGCCACGTTGTCCAGGAAGTACCGGTCGTGGGTGACGGCGAGCACGGCGCCCGGGTATTGGGCCAGGTGCTGCTCGAGCCAGTTGACGCTCTCCGCGTCCAGGTGGTTGGTCGGCTCGTCCAGCAGCAGCAGATCCGGTTTGCTCAGCAGCAGTTTGCACAGCGCCACCCGGCGGCGCTCACCACCGGACAGGTTGGTGACCGGCTCTTCCGGCGGCGGGCAACGCAGCGCGTCCATCGCCTGCTCCAGCTGGGAGTCGAGATCCCAGGCATCGGCGTGGTCGAGCTCCTCCTGCAGTTTGCCCATCTCTTCCATGAGCTCGTCGGAGTAGTCGGTGGCCATCAGTTCGGCGATCTCGTTGAACCGGTCCAGCTTGACCTTGATCTCGCCGAGCCCCTCCTCCACGTTGCCGCGGACGGTCTTCTCCTCGTTGAGCGGCGGCTCCTGCTGCAGGATGCCCACCGTTGCGCCGGGCGCGTGGAACGCCTCGCCGTTGTTCGGCTGGTCCAGGCCGGCCATGATCTTCAGCACGCTGGATTTACCCGCGCCGTTCGGGCCGACGACGCCGATCTTGGCGCCCGGAAGGAAGTTCAGCGTCACATCATCGAGGACGACCTTGTCACCGTGCGCCTTACGTACCTTCTTCATCTGGTAAATGAACTCAGCCATGCCGCCACCCTAGCCGGATCGGGCCGCGCCATCCCACTCGGGCCATCACATTCGCCCAGCTACGCGGCAGTTTTCGTCGGGATTCGAAGACCTCCCCGATCGTCGAACAACCGGTCGATACCGACTATTCCCACCTCAGGCGCGGTCCACCGGCCCGCTCCCGGCATTCGCAGGTGCGGAATCGGCCGGACGCGGTCCCGGGACCGGCTCTCGCGGCACGGGTCCATCCCTTCCGCTGATAGCCGCCACAGTGGCGGTCGGCGGCGCCGGATCCGCACCCGCCGCGTCCTGGCCCGACCGGGCTGCCACGGACCGGTTCGACCCGGGACCCTGTCCGGAAACCCCGGCATGCGGGCCGCCCTCGCTGTTCCGGTTCCCGGGCCCGGAACCGTTCGGTCCGGGGCTACCGGAGCCGGCCCGCCGAGAGCCGTCGACGGCGGTTGCTGCGGCGACGCCGCCCGGGCCGCCCGGGCCGTTCCGGTGCCGCTGAACCACGGCACTGCAGCGCCCCAGATCGGGGCCCACCGCGACAGCCCGCATCTCCAGGTCCCGTCGTTCGGTACCGTCCTTGGTCCGGAATTCGTGGGTGCGGAGCTGACCGTAGGCGATGACCGGATCGCCCCGGCGCAGCGACCGGTCCACACCGGCGACCAACCGTCGCCAGCAGCTCACCTGGAGATACAGGGTCCCGTTGTCGGTCCATTCCCCGCGCACCGGATCGAGCCGCCGGGCATTGCTCGCCATCCGGAACGACACCACCTGCTCACCGTTGTGCAGATCGCGTTTGACCGGGTGGGTGACCACCGTTCCGATGACCGTGGCATTGGCTTCGTACATGTTGTGCCCCCTCTACGCGGCGTCGCTCCGGTTGCTGCTTCGAGCATGGCCGACTCCGAGGGCGCCGGGGGCACCCGAACCCGAATTGGGGACGAACGGCGTGATTGTGGAGTTCTGCCGCTTCGGATCTCAGAGCACCGGCAATTCGGTGTTCGCGCCGCACAACACGATCACCGGGCGCTCACCGGCGTCCGGCACGTAGGCACCGGTCTGCACGGCGGCCAGCGCCGCGGCCCCGGCCGGTTCGACCATCACCCGGAACTCCTGCCAGAGATAGTCCCGCGCAGCGGCCACCGCATCGGGCCCCACCAGTACGGACCGCATATCGTTGCGCCGGGCCACGGCCAGGGCGATCGCACCGATCCGGGTCGCGGTCGGCGGTCCCGACAGATCCCGGGGATCGCCCACCGGAACCGGCCTGCCCGCCCGGAGCGCCTCGGACAGGGCCGGGGAACTGTCCGATTCGATGCCGACGACCGGGCGCCGACGCCCGAAGGCGGTGCCGAGTCCGGCGACCAGCGCGCCGCCCCCGACGGCGGCCAGGACCGGTGGCCGGCCCCGCACCTGTTCCTCGAGTTCCAGGCCGAGGACACCGGTGCCCGCCACCAGTGCGGGCAGGTCGTAGGCATGCAGATGCAGGGCGGTGCGGTCGGCCGCCAACAGCGCAGCGTGCTCGGCCGCTTCGTCGTAGCTGGTGCCGTGCCAGACCACCTCGGCGCCGTGCGTCCACATCGCCGCCACCTTGGTGTGCGGCGCCGATTCCGGCACCACGACGGTGCACGTCTTGTCCAGCCGCGCCGAGGCCAGGGCCGCCGCGATCCCGGCGTTCCCGGACGATGCGATCACCACATGGTCGGCCGCGTGCGCATGTTCCAGCATGGCGTTGAACACACCCCGGATCTTGAAGGTGCCGCCGTGCTGCAGGAACTCCAGTTTGAGCGAGACCGGCACGGGGCCCTGCGGGCCGCGCACGTCCGTATGGAAGACGGGGGTTTTGCGTACCAGCCCGGCCAGCCGCCGGCGCGCGCTGCGCACATCGCTGCGGAAGACCCGATGCGGCCGCGGCAGCTGCGTCGAAGTGGCGACCGGCACCGCACGATCCCCGGCCGTTCCGGTCACCGGCGCACCCCCTTGTCGCGGCGGGCGAGTTCGGAGAACATCGCGTTGTGCGCGGCGAGTTCGGCGTCGTTGTCCCGGTCCGCGGCGCGGTCGGTGCGCCGGGCCAGCCGCTCGTCACTACGCGACCATTGGATCAGCAGGGCCAGCATCACCACCACCAGCGGGATCTCGCCACTCGCCCAGGCGAAGCTCGCCCCGTTGCGCTGATCGGCGAGCAGGTCGTGGTTCCAGTCCAGCCCGAGGCTGCTGTAGAACCAGCCGGCCAGCACCGTGCTGGTGCTCATCAAGGTGATGCCGAAGAAGGCGTGGAAGGGCAGTGAACCGAACACCATGCCCAGCTTGGTCAGCGGCTGCACCTCCCGCGGCTTCGGGTCGATACCGATCACCACCCAGTAGAAGAGGTAGCCGCTGAGGAGGAAATGCACGTTCATCAGCAGATGGGCGGCGTGTGAATCAGCGAATGCATCGAAGATGCCGCCCAGGTACAGCGCGTAGAAGCCGCCGACGAAGATCACCGACGCGACCAGCGGCTGGGTCAGTGCCCGGGAAACCGGGTTGTGCACGGCGGCCAGGATCCATTCGCGCGGCCCCGGCGCCCCGTTCCGGCCCGCCGGTGGCAGCGCCCGCAGCGCCAGCGTCACCACGCCGCCGAGGGCGAACAGGATCGGGGCCAGCATCGACAGCGCCATATGGGCGCCCATGTGCACACTGAACATCGCCGGGGCATACCGGCCCACGCCCGACGACGTCGCGAGCAGCAGTACGAGGCAGCCGGACAGCCAGGCGATGGTGCGGCCGACGGGCCACGTATCGCCGCGTCGGCGCAGCCGAACGACGCCGAGCAGGTAGACCACGGCCAGCACGATCGCCAGCGTCCCGAAGATCAGGTCGAACCGCCAGTCGAACAGGAACCCGGTCACCGACGGCGGGTCCGGCAGGTTGTAACCGAGTTCCACCTCTGCGGGCGTCGGAATCGAATCCGGTGGGGGCGGCGGGGTGCGGCCGAGGCCGACGGCCAAGCCCACCGTGGCCGCGAAGATCAGGGCCTCCACCCCGGCGAACCGGATCAGCGGGCCCCGGGCCCCGGGATCGGCGGCCAGCGCCGGTAGCGCGGCCCGGCGTTGCACATAGCCCAGCACGCCCAGCAGCAGCAACGCTGCCGCCTTGGCCAGGACCAGGCGGCCGTAGGTGGTGGTGAACAGATCCGTGGCGGCCGGCACGCCGACCCAGGCGTTCACCACGCCGCTCACCGCGATCACCACGATCGAGACGGTGGCGACCAGGGAGAACCGCCGGGCCGCCAGCCCGGTATGGGTGCCGCCGCGCAGGGCGTAGGCGAGCACCGCGAACAGGCCGCCGACCCACAGCACGGTCGCCACCAGATGCAGAATCAGCGAGTTGGTCGCCACATCGTGCGACCCACCCGACGCGGAATGGCCGGTCAACGCCAACGGCATCAAGGTCAGCACCGCGCCGCCCAGCAGTACCGGGGTCCAGCCCCAGCGCAGCGCCAACCGGCAACCGATCGCCAGCAGCAGCGCCATCACGGCCGTCGCCCGCCAGGCCGAGGCATTCTCCACCTGCGCAATGACCGGCCACAGTTCCTCCGGCCGCCAGGAGTCGCCGAGCGGCTGCCCGGTGGTGTCGGAGACCGTCAACGGGACCAGCAGCGCCGCGCAGGCCGCCCAGGCGAGGGCGGTGCCGGACGCTCGCCGCAACGCCCGATACCCGCCGACCGCGAGCAGCCCGTCCCGCTGCGGCGGCACCAGAAACGCCGCGAACAACAGCGAACCGGCGGTGAGCGCGGCACACAGATCCGCCAGCGCCCGCACCGCCGGCAGGCCGTACGTGGTCAGCGGCCCCGGGTCCGGGATCCCCAGCAGGGTCAGCGCTTCTGCCGCCGACAGCGCGACGACACATGCGGCGACAACCGCGGTGATCAAGCCGGCACAGGCCACCAGGCTGCGGTACGCGCCGGCGTCGACGGGCGGGGACGCCGCGGCTCCATCCACCGCGGCGTCCCCCCGAGCATCGGGACCGGCGGACAGATCCTGCGAGGACGACATAACTACAGAGGGTAGTTCGACACAGCCACCCCACCCCCGCCGGGCGGGCGGCCCGAGACCCAGACCACCATCTGGACACTCGGTATACTCGCCTGTGCTGGACACCGCGGCCGAACTCGGCCAAGGTGGATATCGCTGCCTCCGTAGCTCAGTTGGATAGAGCAAGGGCCTTCTAATCCCTAGGTCGCAGGTTCGATTCCTGCCGGGGGCGCTTTGTGATGTCTCGAGACATCGGAAACTCCCGGACCTGCAGTTGCAGGTCCGGGAGTTGTCATTTTCGGGGTGGGGGTCCAGCGGTAACCTCGTGAACAGCTAGGGATTGTCAGGTTGCCGGGCTGTCGATGAACGTCTCGAGGCAGGCGGCGATCGTGGCGCCTTTCAGCGGTGACGACACGACCCGGGATGCTTGTTCCCGCACCCTGTCAGGTGTTCCTGCTCCGGAGACCGGCGGCGCCGCCAGCTCGGGCCCGGTGCCGACCGCCACGATGGCGGCGGTGATGCTGAAAATCCGACTCCAACGCCCAGCTCCAGCTGTCATACATCCAAGCTATCGCCATCGTCCGTTGGATTCGGTGACGCGCACAGCCCCGGTGTGCCCGACCCGGTCCGCCGGTCAGAACCACTCGGGACGGCAGTCCCGGGCAGTCGCATCCAGACTGTCGAGCAGGTCGAACTGCGGCCCCGTGCGCGGGAGTTCGACCCGGAGGAAGTACCTGGCCGCCTGGCGCTTGCCCTCGTGGAAGAGATCGGCGCCATCGCCCAGTGCGAGGAACTGTTCCAGCCAGATCCAGGCCAGCACCGTGTGGCCGACGGCTTCCAGGTAGACGGAGGCGTTGGCCAGCGCCGTCGAAGGGTCCTCGGTGGACCACAGCGTGACGGTGGTTCGCGCTATCCGGCCTGCCGCCGAATCCAGCAACGTCGCCAGCTCGGCCGCCTCACCGCCCGCCGCGGCCGCACGGGCAGTGGTTTCCGCGAAGGTCTCCAGGAGCAGCTTCAGCCCGGCACCATTGCGCATGACGACCTTGCGACCGAGCAGATCCAGTCCGTGGATACCGTGGGTGCCCTCGTGGATCGGGTTGAGCCGGTTGTCCCGGTAGAACTGTTCGACGTTGTACTCGCGGGTGTATCCATACCCGCCGTGTACCTGGATGGCCAGGTCGTTGGCGGCCAGGCACCACTGCGACGGCCAGCTCTTCGCGATCGGGGTCAGGACGTCCAGCAGCAGGTGGGCGCGATCCCGGTCGGCTTCGTGCTCGGCGGTGCGCTCCTCGTCCAGCAACCGGCAGCAGTACAGGTTGAACGCGAGCGCGCCCTCCACATAACTCTTCTGCGCCAGCAACATGCGCCGCACATCCGCGTGCTCGATGATCGGCACCTGCGGGCTGTCCGAGGACTTGTCACCGAGGGCGCGGCCCTGCGGCCGAGTCCGGGCGTAGTCGAGCGCATGCAGGTAGCCGGTGTATCCCAGCGCCGTCGCACCCTGGCCGACCCCGATCCGGGCCTCGTTCATCATGTGGAACATGTAGGCGAGACCATGGTGTGCCTCGCCGACCAGGTACCCCACCGCTCCCGGCGTCCCACCCGGGGTGTGCTTGCCTTCGCCGAAGTTCAGCAGCGTATTGGTGGTGCCCCGGTAGCCCATCTTGTGATTGAGTCCGACCAGCACCACGTCGTTGCGCTCCCCCGGCCTGCCGTCCGCATCGACCAGGAACTTCGGCACGATGAACAGCGACAGCCCCTTCACTCCCGCCGGGCCACCCGGGATCTTGGCCAGTACCAGGTGCACGATGTTCTCGCTGAGCTCGTGCTCGCCACCGGAGATCCACATCTTGGTTCCGGTCAGCCGATAGCTACCGTCGTCCTGCGGGACCGCCCGCGTGGTGATGTCGGCCAGTGACGACCCGGCCTGCGGCTCGGACAGGCACATCGTCCCGAAGAACCGGCCTTCGACCATGGGGCGTACGAACGTCTCGATCTGTTCCGCGCTGCCGTATTTCTGCAGCAGGTTGGCATTGCCGTTGGTCAGGAACGGGTACGCGGCGGTGCCGACATTGGCGGCGTGGAACCAGGCCGTGCAGGCCCCGGCGACCACCGCGGGCAGCTGCATTCCACCGACTGAATAGTCCATTGCAGCACCGATCAGACCGGCATCGGCGAAGACCCGCAGGGCCTCGGCGACCTCCGGGATCATGTGCACCTTCTCCCCGTCGAAATGCGGTTCCTCGGCGTCGCTCTTCTTGTTGTGCGGCGCGAAATACCGCGTGGCGATGGCCGTACTGAGGTCCAGCACCGCATCGAAGGTGCCGCGATCATGGTCGACGTAGCGGGGACGACCGGTGAGCGCGGTGACGTCGAGCCAGTCGTACAGCAGGAAGTCCAGATCGCGGCGAGAGAGCAGCAGGGAGTCCATGGTCCTACATCCGATCAGGCGCGGGCGGAAATGGGAACAGCGAGTTCTTGCCCGCGCAGCGCAGCCATGCCGGCGCACCCGTGCCGCGAAGCGGCCGGTCAGCTGGTCACGGAGCGCGTCTTGATGGCGTCGCGGGAGATGTAGACGTCGTACTCGCCGGGGGTGGCGATCACCGCATTGCCGTACGCGGAACGTACGAACGGCTCGGTGTACCAACGACCTTCGTTCATATCGGCGAAGAAGTCCCGGTCACCGCCGTTGAGGAACAGATGATTCTGGTCGGTGGCCACGCCGTCGAGCCGCTGCCCGTACAACCGCGACACCTGATAACCGGAGTGGAAACCCAACGCATTCACCCACGGCTCCAGTTCGACGATCTCGGCCTGCAGCACCCACAGGTCACCTTCGACCTCATGGGTGATGTGCCGGGACCCGCCCTCCTCGTACAGCGTGAGGACCACTTCCAACCGGTGCTCCTGTCCGTCGACCGGCGTCACGACGACGTGCGCAGCCTTGATCTCGCCAGTGAGCCCGAGGTAGGTCTGCATCAGGGTCGCGATCCAGAGCAGCACGATCGCGACCAGCAGCAGAACCAGCCCGCCGGCGCCCCGGCCGAGCAATGCCCGTAGCCCGACCTTGCGGATCCGGAGCACCGCCGAAACCATCAGGGCCACTGCGACAACGAGCAGCGCGATCAACGCGATCTGCAACACCCCGAAGTGCACCGGGAAACTCATGCCGGTGTTATACCTCGCCGCGGCCGACCTCGATGGCCGAAACGGTCGACGAGATGTGCTGTCCGGCAGTGACCCCGCCGATACACCGGCAGGACGCCGGTCAGCGTTCCCGGCCGCCCTGGTCGAGCCGGAACGGCGGGTAGTCGTCCCGCATCAGCCCGGCATAGGCGTGGACCCGGATCGCCCACCGCTCCAGCCCGAGGATCAGGTCGAACAGCCCCTGCGGATAGCGGCCGGTGAACAGCAGCCCGATCACCGCGACCAGCAGCAACACCCCGATCACCGGAATCGCGAAGGCCGTGGCCTGCTCGTCGCCGCCGGCGAAGGCATAGGCACCGCTGAACAGCGCGCCCAGGATCAGGTAGTGCGGGATCGCCAGCAGCCACCACTTGACCAGGACCAGCCCGCGGCTGAGCCGTTCGGGATAGTCGATCTCGAGATCGGCCGGATAGTCCGGGCGCGCTGCCAGGGTGAACGGTGGATAGCGGTCGGTCCCGAGGACTCCGTAAGCGTAGAAGGTCACCCGCCAGGACCAGCGCATCACGCCGACGTTGAATTCGAACAACGGCCGCGGATACTTCGCGGTGAACAGGATCGCGAAGAACGCGATCACGGTCACGACCGCGTAGGCGATGTAGAGGAAGAACAGCACGATGGCGTGCGGGATGGCGAGCAGCCATTTCACCAGCCACATCCACCGGGACAGGCCGGGGTCCAGATCGCCCCGGAGCCGTACCGGACCGGCTGTGGCTGCCTTCACCTGATCGGGATCGGGATGCATGACCGCCTCCTTCGACTACGTCGGCACGCTTCTGGTCCGCGTCGTCACGGGCGTACCGGACCTGCCCCTGCATTGTGACGCACACCACCGACAGTGCGCGCGATGCCGCGCTCGCACCACCGCTGCCCGATCAGCCCGGGCCTCGATCCAGTTGCGCCCGAATCTCGTTTGCGGCATCCTTACAGCAGGTGAGCCGGGAAGTCTGGTCGGCGCCCCCAGCCGCACAGGCCGGGGGATCGACTCGACGAGGGGAGACTCCGGTGCACGTATCGGGGTGGTTCGAATACGGCACTCGACCTGTCGGTCCGGTGGTCCGGACGGCAGCGCCGATGTTGCCGAAGCATGGGTGAGTTCCTTACCGCGACACTGACTTTTCCTGCTGCACTGTTCAGCTTCGCACTGCTGGTGGTCATCGGCTACTGGTTGCTGGTGCTGGCCGGCGGCGCAGGTCTCGACCTGCTCGACGGCGATGCGCGCACCGGAAGCCTGGCGGGGCTGACGGACGCACTGGGAATGGGAGGTGTACCGGTGACCGTGGCTGTGACCGGAGTGGTTTCGACCGGCTGGTTCGGTTGCCTGGCCGGCGGGGTGGCGATCGACAACGCCGGATTCACCGGCCCGGTCGCGATCGGTGCGGGACTGGGGGTCCTGGTCCTGGCGACGCTGGCCGCGATCCTGATCACCAGGCTGGTGACCCGCCGGATGCGGCGGGCACTGGAGATCGAGACACCGCCCTCACATACCGATTTCGTGGGACGGGTCTGCACCGTCCGCACCGGCCGGGTCGATACCGAATTCGGCCAGGCAGAACTTGTTTCCGCCGACGGATCGTCGGCGATCATCCAGGTCCGGCAGAGCGCCCGAGACGCCGCGACCGGTCCTCTCGTCCAGGGGGACGAAGCGCTCATCTACGACTACGACCATGCCACCGCGACTTTCCTGGTGGCCCCTTGGGAGGGGATCTGAATGTCCACACTCGCGATCGGCCTCGGCGTGGTGTTCGCCGTCGTCGTGCTCGTCCTGCTCGCCGGCCTGGTCCTGGTCATGCAGCTGTTCAAGAAGGTGAATCAGGGACAGGCCCTGATCGTTTCCAAGTCCCGGAAGGTCGATGTGACCTTCACCGGCGCGGTGGTGCTCCCGATCGTGCATCGGGCCGAGTACATGGACATCTCGGTGAAGACCATCGAGATCGCCAGGCTGGGCCGCGACGGACTGATCTGCCAGGACAATATCCGCGCCGATATCCGGATCACCTTCTTCGTACGGGTCAACAAGACCCGCGAGGACGTGATCAAGGTGGCCCAGGCGATCGGCACCACCCGGGCCAGTGACCAGCAGACGCTGCAGGAACTGTTCAACGCCAAGTTCTCCGAGGCGCTCAAGACGGTCGGCAAGCACCTGGACTTCACCGACCTCTACACCCATCGTGACGAGTTCCGCGACCGCATCATCGCGGTGATCGGCACCGACCTCAACGGCTACAGCCTCGAGGACGCCGCGATCGACTACCTGGAGCAGACGCCGCTGGCCCAGCTCGACGCCCAGAACATCCTGGACGCACAGGGCATCCGCAAGATCACCGAGCTCACCGCGATCGAACACGTCCGCACCAACGAACTGCGTCGCGGTGAAGAGAAGGAGATCACCAAGCAGAACGTCGAGGCGCGCGAGGCGGTGCTGGCCCTGGAACGTCAGCAGGCCGACGCCGAGAACCGGCAGCGGCGCGAGGTCGAAACGCTGCGGGCGCGTGAGGAAGCCGAGATCGAGCGGGTGCAGGCCGAAGAGCGGCTCAAGGCCCGTACCGCGCAGCTGCGCACCGACGAGGCACTGGGTATCCAGTCGGAGAACAAGGACCGGGAGATCGCGGTCGCGGAGAAGAACCGGGAACGGGTGATCGCGATCGAATCGGAGCGGATCGAGAAGGACCGGATGCTCGAGGTGACCGATCGGGACCGCGCCATCGCGCTGGCCGAGATCGCCAACGAGCGGGAGATCGAAACCGAACGTCGCTCCGTGTCCGAGGTGGTCCGGGAACGCGTCGCGGTCGACAAGACCGTCGCCGAGCAGGAGGAACAGATCAACCGCCTGCGCGCCGTGGAGGCCGCCGAGCGGGAACGCCAGGCCATCATCATCCGGGCGGAGGCCGACGCGCAGGAACACCTGGTCAAGGACATCAAGGCGGCGGAAGCCGCCGAAGCAGCCGCCAAGTTCCGGGCCAAGGAGGCGCTGACCCTCGCCGAATCCGAACAGCAGACCGCGGAACTGCAGGCGGGCGCCAAGATCCGGCTGGCCGAAGCGGCGCAGGCGGAGTCGGCCGCCTATGGGCTCGGGCAGGCGCAGGTCAAGATCGCCGAGGCCGAGGCGATCGAGCAGGTGGGCCGGGCGGAGGCCGCCGCACTGCGCGAGCGCAATCTCGTCGAGGCCGAGGGGCTGCGCGAGAAGCTGAAGGGTGAGGCGGAAGGCCTGCAGGAGAAGGCCGGTGCGATGGCGGCCCTCGACGACGCCACCCGCGAACACGAGGAGTACCGGCTGCGGCTGGAGCTGGAGAAGGAGGTCGAGCTGGCCAAGGTCCAGACGCACCGCGATATCGCCGAGGCACAGGCGACGGTGCTGGCCAAGGGCCTCGAGCAGGCGAACATCGACATCGTCGGCGGCGAGTCGGTCTTCCTGGACCGGGTGGTCGGCTCGATCGGCCTGGCCCGGGGCATGGACCGGCTGCTCGAATCCGATGCCGGAGCGGCGGCGACCTCCCTGGTCGGCTCGTTCCTCGCCGGCAAGGGCGAGCCGGCCTCGAACGGTGACGTGACGGTCACCAAGGCATGAGCACCGAACACACCGAGCCGTCCGACGACGGTTCGGCCCCGGCCCCGCCCGATCCGGCTGCCACGCTCGACGGCGGCACCTACGAGGTACTGCGCGACCGGTTGCGCGCTCAGGCAACCGAACTCGCCGACCGCTGCGAGGAGCTGAACGAACGCCGCATCGCCGAATTCGGCGGCATCGAATGGCGGCTGCTGGGTACCGAGCGGCTGCGCACCGAGCATGCCTGCGTCTCCCGCGATCTGGTGGCGCTGCCGGGCCGTCGCATCCTGTTCGGCTTCAATGTGTTCCTGGGGATGAAACCGGCCGCCGAGGTCGGCGATGTGCTCTCGGTGCGGCGGATGTGGCGGGGCGAGTCGGGGTTCGAGTTCGAGCCCGACGCGCTGCCCGGTCTGCTCGACGACGAACGGTTCGTCCGGGACTTCGATGAACTGCATCGCTATCACAAGGGCACCCGGCTGCTGCAGCAGCGCCGGGTCGACGAGCGCGTGCTGGCGGTGTTCCAGACCGGGGAACGCATCGAGGACACCAAGGTCCTGCGCTGGCAGCTGGACCCGGCCGGGTCCGCCGAGTACCTCGACAACCGCGGCGACGAGGACCACCGGTTCCCGGCCGCCCACGAATTCGACTGGATCGAGGCCACCCGGGACGACCAGGTTCCGGGCCGGCATCCACACCTGTCCATCCTGGGCAAGGTGTTCGTCGAAACTCTCGGCGGCACCCTCACGGTCAAGGTGGAGAACAACACCGAGACCGGTGCGGGTATCTACAGCGAGCCGGTGGACGAACCGCTGCAGAGCCTGGCCGACGCGGATATCCACTACGCCGAGGTCGGCGCGCTGATCCTGCTGCGGATCCGCCCGTACAACGAAACCGAATGGCGGCATCTGGTGTTCAACACCCGGACCGCCACGGTGGTCCGGCTGGACGGGATCGGCGCGGCCTGCCGGCTGTTGCCCGACGATCAGGGGATCATCTTCCCGGGCGGTTACTACCTGGCCACCGGTGTCTACAAGACCTTCGACACTCCGATCGGCGATCTCGAATACGAGCGCACCATCCGTTCGGCCAACGGCGAGGACGTGCTGTACGTCTTCCATGCCCGCGCCGCCGGGCGCACCCTACTGTTGCCGTACAACATGATCAGGGAGCAGGTGGCCACCGCACTGACCTGCCACGGCTACGCACTGTTCGACGACGGCACCATGGTGGCGCTGCGCAGCGGCTCGGAGGAGGCGGTGCGGGTACACACCCTGCAGATATGGCAGACGCCGTTCCTGTCCCAGGAGCACGCGGCACAGCAACGCACCGGTAGCGGGCCGCTGGCTCGGGTCGGCAACCCGGAATTGGTCCGCGGAATCGCCGACTGCCTGGCCCTGACCCGGATGGTTGCCGAAATGGCTCCGGCCGCTGCGGTGTTCGAAACTCTCGGCGCCGCCTGCGCACGCGCCATGGATCTCCACCACTGGCTGGGCGAACCGGACCTCGGTGCACTCACCGAACCCGTGCAGGCCCTGCGGGACACCGCGGAACAGGTCCTCGCGGAGTTCGAGAAGGTTGCGGCACGCACCGCGGCGGCGGCCGCCCGGCTGGACGCAGCCGCCGATCAGGTGCTGCCGCTGCTGCGCATGGCCCGGGCCGCGGCGCATTCGGACGCCGACGGCTGGGTTCGGCAACTCACCGAGCTGCACCGTGCCCAGGGCCGGTTGGCGTCCCTGCGTGAGGTCCGGTACCTCGACCTGGACCGACTCGACGAACTCGATTCCGAAGTGGCCGAGGCGATCATGGACACCGGATCGCGCGCCGTGGCGTTCCTCGGCGATCCCGACGCGTTCTCCTCCTACCAGTCCGATCTCGCCGCGTCGGCGGCCCGGGCCGAGGCGATCACCAGCGTTGCCGACGCGACCGAGATCCGGGACCGGCTGGCCGAGCAGGCCGCGGGATTGAACACCGTCACCGAAGTGATCGGCACCTTGGCGATCGCCGACGCCACGGTCCGGACCCGGATCCTGGAGCAGGTGGGTGCGGTCCTCGCCGCCCTGAACCGGGTCGGTGCCACACTGAACGCGCGCTGCGACGAACTGGCCGGGGCGGAGGCTCGGGCCGAGTTCTCCGCCGAGCACACCCTGCTCGGCCAGACGGTGACCGCGGCGCTGGCCACCGCCGACTCACCCGATGCCTGCGACGATCAGGTGGCCCGGGTGATGTCGGCCATCGAAACGCTGGAGGCGCGATTCGGCCAGTTCGACGATTTCGCCGACCGGCTCGCCGCGGTTCGGGAGGACGTGCACGAGGCGTTCGCGGCCCGCCGCCAGAGCCTGGTCGACGAACGTTCCCGGCGGGCCGGGCGGCTGGCCGACTCCGCGAACCGGGTGCTCGCCGGCATCGAACGCCGCTGCGCCGCCCTCGGTTCGCTGGACGAGGTGAACACCTTCTTCGCCGGTGATCCGCTGGTCACCCGGATCCGCACGGTGATCACCGAGCTGCGCGGGCTCGACGAGGTCGTACGCGCCGAGGAGTTGGACGGCCGGTTGGCGGCGATCCGGCAGGAGGCCGGACGGTCCCTGCGGGACCGCGCCGAGATGTTCGGCGCCGACGGAATCCGGCTGGGCCGGCACCGCTTCGCGGTGAACACGCAGCGCCTGGATCTGGCGATGGTTCCCGGCCCCGGCGGGATGGCCTACACCCTCCCCGGGACGGACTACCGCGCCCCGGTGCACGATGCCGAGTTCGCCGGCACCGCGGACTTCTGGGATCAGGTGCTGGCCTCGGAGACCCCGGCGACCTACCGATCCGAGTACCTGGCATCGCGAATCCTGGCCGAGGCCGAAGCGGCGGGCACCCTCGGGGCCCTGCAGGCCGCCGCATCGGCCGAACAGGACCTGACGGCCCAGGTCACCCGCGCCGCCGAACAACGCTACGACGAAGGGTACGAACGCGGCGTCCACGACCACGACGCCGCCGCGATCCTGGCGGCGGTGCTGCGTTTGCGGGCCGGCGCCGGACTGCTCCGCTACCGGGCGAGCGACCGGGCGGCTGCCCAGCTGTGGTGGTGCACCGATCCCGGCCTCGATGAGCAGACCCGCCGGACCTGGCACACCCGGATCGGTTCGCTGTCCCGGGCCGGACAGCTGTTCGGGATCGGCACGGCCCCGGCCGCCGAACCGGCCACGGGGCCGGACTCCGAGACCGCCGGCCCTGCCCGAGGCGGAGTCCCGCAACCCGATACGAACTCCGCCGCGCCGCCCGGGACCGCGCCGGAACCGAACAGCATTAGCGGACATCATCTCGGGCGCGGTGTGGAGCAGTTGCTAGCCGAGTTGGCCGACCGGATCGCCGAGCTGACCGCCGTGCTCGGTCTGGCGGATGCCGACCCCCGAGCCGCGGCCGAATACCTGTTCGCCGAATTGGGGACCGGCGGATCGACGCCCGAGTTCGTCACGGCGCGCAGTGCGCGCACCCTGGTCGACCGGTTCCACCGTCGCCTGTCTGCCGCCGGCCGCAGCGCCCGCGCCGACTACGATCGGGACCGGACCGCGTTGGCCGACCCGGCGCAGCGGCACCAGCTGGTCACCGCGTGGCTTTCGGCGTTCCAGACCGGTGCCGATCACCCGGAGGCTGGGCCGGACCCGGCGGGAGATCTCGCCGAGGCGGTGGCGATCGAGCTGTGTGGCGGCAGCATTGCCCGGCGCGATTCCGGCGCCGAACGGGCGGTGACGGTGACCGGGCTGCTCGGCACCCACCCGCGTATCAGCGATCGGTCGTTACCCATCCGGCTAGACGAGCTGCTGCATCGCACCGCAGTCCACCACCGCGAGCGCGTCCCGGGGTTCCGGTCCTACCTGGCCCGGCGCAACGAACTCGTCGCTGCCGAACGGGAGCGGCTGCGGCTGGACGAATTCCGGCCCACCGTCCCCCGTGGCTTCGTCCGCAACCGCCTGCTGGACGAGGTCTATCTGCCGCTGATCGGCGACAATCTGGCCAAACAGCTGGGCAGCACCGGCGCGGACAAACGGATCGACCAGTCCGGTCTGTTGTTGCTGATCTCGCCACCCGGCTACGGCAAGACCACTCTGCTGGAGTATGTTGCGGCGCGCCTCGGCCTGGTGTTCGTGAAGGTGAACGGCCCCGCATTGGGACATGCGGTCCAGTCCATCGATCCGGACGAGGCACCGGACGCCGCCGCCCGCCAGGAAGTCGAGAAGATCGGCTTCGCCCTGGAAATGGGCAACAACGTCATGCTGTACCTGGACGATATCCAGCACACCTCCCCCGAGCTGCTGCAGAAGTTCATCTCGTTGTGCGACGGGCAACGGCGGATGGAGGGGGTGTGGCGCGGGCGGAGCCGGACCTACGACCTGCGCGGTAAACGGTTCGCGGTCTGCATGTCCGGCAACCCGTACACCGAGCAGGGCAAACGTTTCCGGATCCCGGACATGCTGGCCAACCGTGCCGATGTCTGGAATCTCGGCGATGTCCTGTCCGGCCGCGACGAACTGTTCGCACTGAGCTACATCGAGAACGCGTTGACCTCGAACCCGGTTCTGGCCGCCCTGTCCGGGCGGGAGCGCGGCGACCTGGAGGTGCTGGTCCGGATGGCCGCGGGTGACGAGACCGCGCACGCCGACCAGCTGACCCACCCGTACTCGGCGGACGAAACGGCCGACATGGTCGCGGTACTGACCAAGATGCTGCGGGCCCGGGACGTGGTGCTGGCGGTCAACCGTGCCTATGTCGCGTCGGCGGCGACGGCCGAGGCGAGCCGCACGGCGCCACCGTTCCGATTGCAGGGGTCCTACCGGAACATGAATGCGCTGACCGAACACATCGTGCCGGTGATGAACGACGCCGAACTGGCCACGCTGATCGACGACCACTACACGGGTGAAGCGCAGACCCTGGCCGGCGGCGCCGAGGCGAATCTGCTCGCCCTGGGTGCGCTCCGCGGCACCCTGACCGAGGCACAGCAACAGCGGTGGGCCGCGGTGCAGGCCGCATATCAGCGGGAACGGGCCCTCGGCGGCGCCGAAGACGACCCGCTGGTCCGGGCCGTGGCCGGGCTCGGCCTGCTGGCCGACCGGCTCGGCGCCGTGGAATCGGCGATCCGCATGCTGGAGGCGAGCGCGCCCTCCGGGCTGCATGCGGCGTCGAACGGCCGGCCGGACACCGGCGGGAGTTGAGCCGGCCCCGCGGCCGTGGGTTCAAGGCGATGAATATCACAGCCGGGAGGTTCGGTTCCCGGCGCTGCGCCCCGGCGTGGCACACCCCGCCGGGGTGTGCCACGAACCTGCTGGATACCGCCCCGGGAGGATCGGAGCAGGTCCGGGTGTGCCACCCGATTGCTACCCACCGGTCGGGAAAACCGAACTCGGGCGGACGGACTGTGTCACCTCCGCTCGGTGTCCGCCACGCAGCGGGCCGCCATGATTGCGGACGGCCGAATTCAGCAGTACTTTCCTCCAGTTGCGCCAAACTGCGAGTGCAGGAGAACCTCGTGTCCGACATCGGTTCCGGTATCGAATGAGCCCGGGCGATTCCTCTGCGAGAGCCGAGACCAGAAAGACTCGGCTGCGCGCCTTGCTGGTGCCCAGCCCTCGGCACCCGGCCAGACTGGTCGTGATCGCCTTCGCCTTCACTTCGCTGGTCGGCACGGCGGTGCTGATGTTGCCGTGGGCGGCAGCCGACGGCACGGCCACCCGGCCGGTCGACGCACTGTTCACCGCGGTCTCGGCGGTGTGCATCACCGGCCTGGTGGTGGTCGATACCGGTACGCACTGGTCGACCTTCGGGCAGGTGGCCATCCTGGGCCTGATCCAGATCGGCGGCCTCGGCATCATGACGTTCGCGTCGATGCTCGGTCTGCTGGTGGCCCGGCGGATGGGGCTGCGCATGCAGCTGATCGCGCAGTCGGAGAACAAGTCGCTCAAACTCGGCGAGATCCGGCGCGTGGTGATCAACGTCATCCGGATCAGCCTCGTGGTCGAGCTGGTCACGTCGATCCTGCTGAGCCTGCGGTTCGCCACCGCCTACGACTACAGCCCCGGCCGCGCCGTCTATCTGGGTGTCTTCCACGGCATCTCCGCCTACAACAACGCGGGCTTCGCACTCTGGAGCGACAGCATGACGCGGTTCGCCGCCGACCCGTGGATCATCATCCCGATCACCCTCGCGTTCGTGATCGGTGGTCTGGGGTTCCCGGTGATCTACGAGGTACTCCGCTCGGTCCGGCGGCAGATGCGCAGACAGCAACGCAGTTGGCGGTGGTCCCTGCACACCAAGGTCACGCTGGTCACCTACGGCCTGCTCGCCGGGGTGGGCATCTTCGCCGTGACCGTCTTCGAATGGACCAATCCCGCTACTCTCGGCCCGATGGGCGTCACGGAGAAGCTGCTCGCCGGTGGCTTCCAGGGCCTGGCACCGCGCAGTTCGGGCTTCAACACGATCGAGATCGGCGAGATGCTGCCGTCGACCCGGCTGATGGTCGAGGTCCTGATGTTCGTCGGTGGCGGCAGTGCCAGCACCGCAGGCGGAATCAAGGTGACCACGTTCGCGCTGCTGGCCTTCGTCATATTCGCCGAGATCCGCGGCGAGCCGACCGTGCACGTGATGGGCCGCCGGCTGGCCCCGCCGGTGCAGCGACAGGCGCTGACCATCGCACTGATCTCGGTGGCCTTCGTGGTGATCGGAACGATCACGGTCACCAAACTGTCGCACTATCCGCTCGACGAGACCCTGTTCGACGTCATCTCGGCGACGGCAACGGTCGGCTTGTCCAGCGGGCTCACCGAAGACCTCCCGCAACCGGCTCTGGTCGTGCTGACCGGCCTGATGTTCGCCGGACGACTGGGTCCGATCACCCTGGCCACGGCGCTGGCGCTGCGTAATCGCAGCCGACGCTACGAGCTGCCGGAGGAGCGGCCGATCGTCGGATAGGCCACCACCGTCACCATGAGGAGCCAGGAGAAACATGATTCGTTCGGGTATCGGCGTCGAATGAGCACCGAAGAGCATCGAGGAGCGACCGGGCGGCCGTGGGCGCAGCTGCTTTCGAAGCTGCTGCCCAGTCCCCGGCATCCGGCGCGGGCGACCGTGTTCGGTTTCGCCGGGGTGGCAGTCGTCGGCGCGCTCCTGTTGATGTTGCCGATCTCCGCCGAGGACGGAAGTGCCACCAGACCCGTTCTCGCGCTGTTCACCGCAGTCTCGGCACTGTGCGTCACCGGTCTGGTGGTGGTCGACACCAGCGAGCACTGGTCGATATTCGGCGAGGTCGTGATTCTCGGCCTGATCCAGGTCGGTGGCCTCGGCATCATGACGCTCGCCTCGATGCTCGGCCTGCTCGTGGCCCGCCGAATGGGGCTGCGCATGCAGCTGATCGCACAGACCGAGACCAAGGCGCTCAAACTCGGCGAGGTCCGGCGCGTCGTCGGCAACATCATCCGGATCAGCCTCATCGTCGAAGCGGTTGTCGCGACAGTTCTGGCCCTCCGGTTCGCCACCGGATACGGCTACGGCTGGGAGAGCATCTACCTCGGGATCTTCCACTCGATCTCGGCCTACAACAACGCGGGGTTCGCGTTGTGGAGCGACAGCCTGACCCGGTTCGCCACCGATCCGCTCATCGTCGGCCCGGTGGTGATTGCCTTCGTGATCGGTGGACTCGGGTTTCCGGTCGTGTACGAGGTGGCCAAGTCGGTCAAACGGCAATGGAGCCGCGGATCCCGGCGGCACTGGTCATTGCATACCCGGATCACGCTCATCGCGTACAGCAGCTTGTGCGTGTTCGGTGTCGTTGCGGTGACGGCGCTCGAATGGACCAATCCGGCGACCCTCGGCCCGCTCGGCGTGTTCGACAAGTTGCTCGTCGGCGGTTTCCAGGGGCTGACTCCACGCACCGCGGGGTTCAACACCGCCGACGTCGGTGCCATGCATTCGTCCACCCTGCTGGTCACCGAGGTGTTGATGTTCATCGGCGGCGGCAGCGCCGGCACCGCCGGCGGGATCAAGGTGACCACCTTCGCGCTGCTGGCGTTCATCATGATCGCCGAGGTCCGGGGCGAACCCACCGTCCACGTCGGCGGCCGCCGGCTGGCGCCACCAGTCCAGCGTCAGGCGCTGACAGTCGCGCTCGCGGGCGTCGGTGCGGTGGTGGCCGCCACCATCACCCTGGCGACGATCACCCGGCAATCACTGGACACCACCCTGTTCGAGGTGGTCTCGGCCTTCGGCACGGTGGGGCTGTCCACCGGAATCACCGCCGACGTCCCGGATTCGGCCCATCTGGTGCTCATCGTGTTGATGTTCCTGGGTCGGCTGGGACCGATTACGCTGGCGAGCGCACTCGCCCTGCGCAGCCGCGGCAGACGATACGAACTACCTGAGGAGCGCCCGATTGTTGGGTAGAACGCCACGTAAGCACGGCACCCGGGTCGTGGTGATCGGGTTGGGCCGGTTCGGCAGCGCACTGGCCCGCGAACTGGTCACGCACGGTTCCGAGGTGCTGGCCATCGATTCCAATCCCATCCTGGTCCAGCAGTACTCCGACGAGCTGACCCATACCGCGGTGGCCGATACCACCGATATGGACGCACTCGAACAACTCGGCGTGCCCGGCTTCCCGCATGCGGTGGTCGGCATCGGCAGCAATATGGAGGCGAGCGTGCTCACCACATCGTTGCTGGCCGACTTCGAGATCCCCCGGATCTGGGCCAAGGCCACCAGCCGCCGGCACGGCCTGATCCTGGAGCGGGTCGGCGCCCACCATGTGGTGCTGCCCGAACACGATATGGGTGAGCGGGTCGCCCACCTGGTGGCCGGCCGGATGATCGACTACATCGAGTTCGATTCCGACTACGCCATGGCCAAGACCATCGCACCGACGTCGGCGGTCGGCAAGACGCTCACCTCCAGCGGGCTGCGGCAGCATTTCGACATCACCGTGGTGGCGATCAAGCATCAGGGCGGCGAATTCACCTACACCACGCCCGACACCATGGTCGCGCCGGGCGACGAGCTGATCGTTTCCGGCCGGATCGAGGAAGTGGAGCGATTCGCCGAGCTCACCTGAGATGTGACCGGCCCGACCCCGGCACGGGGTGGGCGTTTCACGGGGATGCCCAGGGGTAACCTGGACAGGTTCGCGGGAGCACCCGCCGGACCACCGCAGCACCGACATCCCAGGGAAGAGCAGCCTTGAGTACCCGACTGATGATCGTCGAAGACGACCACCGCGTCCGGACCTCACTGCGCCTGGCGATGGAGGACGAGGGCTACGAGGTCACCGAGGCCGACGCCGCCGAGACCGCACTGGCCCTGCTGCGCGACGAGGGCGTTCCCGACTTCATGATCGTGGATCTGATGCTCGGCGGGATGGACGGCTTCGCCTGCATCCGGGAGATCCGGCGCGACCACGATGTGCCGATCATCGTGGTCAGCGCCCGGGACGACACCCACGATGTGGTCGCCGCGCTGGAGGCCGGTGCCGACGATTTCGTCACCAAGCCGTTCGAGGTGAAGGAGATCACCGCGCGGATGCGGGCGGTGCGCCGCCGCGCCGGACAGGCCTCCGATCGGGACACTCCGCAGGACATCGTCCTGGACGGCGATCCGCGCCGGAACGTGGTGCTCTCTCCGGAGCGTGGCACCGTCCGCGCCGACGGCGAGGACCTGCATCTGACCGTCACCGAATTCCGGTTGCTGTGCGAACTGGCCGAGACCCCGGGCCGGGTGCTGAGCCGGGCCGCCCTGCTGGAACGCATCTGGGATCAGGGTTTCTTCGGTGACGAGCGGATCGTGGACGTGCACGTGCGCCGGTTGCGCACCAAGATCGAGCGCGACCCTTCCGATCCGCAGCTGATCGTGACCGTCCGAGGCCTCGGTTATCGACTCGATGTCCAGCCCTGACCGGCCGACCCGGCCGATCTGGTCCCGGTGGCGCAACGTCCGCGGCCGGGTGGTCCTCGCCTTCGCGCTCAGCGCCAGCCTGGTCGCTCTGGTCCTGTCGGCCGCGGTCTACCTGGTCGGCCGGGACTACATGGAGTCGCAGCGCACCACCGCCGCCGAACGGCTGGCCAGTGCGCATGCCGACGTGCTGCGTCCGGATCTGCGCACCTCCGATGCCGATGTCGAGGCGGTGCTCGCCACCCTGACGCTGCCCGAAGGCACCCGGGTCGCGTTGCGCTTCCGCGGCACCTGGTACGGCACCGACCCCGGGGTCGCGGCGGCCCTGAACCGGACTCCCCTACCGGCGGATCCGCCCGCACCGACCGCCCAGGTCGCCCTCGACGACACCCGCTACCTGCGGGCCGGTATCACGGTCGACAACGCCGGCACGGTGCTCTACGAGTTCGCGCCGATCACCGATCTGGAATCGAGCCTGCGGATGCTGCGCACCCTGCTGATCGCCGGGGCACTGATCGCCGCCGCACTGGGTGCCGGGATCGGGGTGTGGGCGAGCCGGCACGCGCTGGCACCATTGCGGCAGGTGGCCGGAACCGCCGCACGCATCGCGGCCGGCGAGAACAATCTGCGCATGCCACAGACCCGCGATCGGGATCTCGCCATCACCGCCGGTGCCTTCAACGCCATGGTCGATACGCTGCAACATCGCATCCAGCGCGAGCGCCGCCTGGTCTCCGATATCGGGCACGAATTGCGCACCCCGCTGACCACGCTGACCACCAGCGTCACCGTGCTCACCCGGCACGCCGACGAGTTGTCCACCCGGCCGCGGACCGCGCTCGGCCTGGTCACCGAGGAACTGGATCATCTGCGCCGGATGCTCGACGATCTGCTGGCACTCGCCCGCGCCGAGGCCGGAATACACCGCAGCGACCCGGAGCCGCTGTCGCTGCGGGAACTGCTGGAACACACCCTGGCCGGTCGGCACTACCCGGCCGACCTGCTCACCGTCTGCGACGATGTGGTGGTCGAGGGCCGCAAACTGGAACTGGAACGGTCGGTCGCGAACCTGCTCGACAATGCGCATCGGCACGGTGGCGGCGTGGTGGAACTACGGCTGGACCGGGTCGGTGACCAGGCGGTGGTGATCGTCGACGACGCCGGCCCGGGTGTGCCGGCCACCGACCGGGAACGGATCTTCGAACGGTTCGCCACCGTGGACACCGGCCGGACCACCTCCGGCACCGGCGTCGGGCTGGCGCTGGTTTCGGAGACGGTGGCGGCGCACGGCGGCCGGGTGCAGTGCCTGGACCGGCCGGGCGGCGGCGCTCGGTTCGTCATCCGACTACCGGCCGCACCCGACGACGCCCTGGACGACGAATAGCGCAAGCGCGGGCCCGGTTCGGGCTACGCTGAATGCATGTGGATCATCCTGGTGATCGCAGTGATCAGCACCGTGATCATCGCCGCCGGATTTGCGACCGGGTTCCCCGAACGCTGATCCGCGCGGGCGCCGGCCCCGCTCGTGACCGGGACATGAAGTCCGGTCACTGGCGGTTTTCGGCTGCGGAGCGGCGGCCTCTCCCTTAGAGTTGGATGACTGTGCGGGGCAGATGGGCGGGGGAAGGCAGGGTGACCGCCGCGCTGTACTCGTGGCAGCTCAGCAGCACTCGATGGCAGGTCGTGCTGGTCTACTGGCAGCTGTTGCGCGCCGGGTTCCGCCGGCAGGCGCAGTACAAGCTGGCGATGCTCGCCGGGCTGGTCAACCATACGGTCTTCGGCTTCGTGCGGGCGGCTGTCCTGGTGGCCGCGGTGCGGGAAGCCGGCGATTTCGGCGGTTACGACGAGGGCAGCATCGGCGCGTATGTCTGGCTCTCCCAGGCGATGCTGGGCCTGACGCAGATGATCGGTCCCCCGATCGAACTGGTCGAGCGGATCAAGAACGGCGATGTCGCCATCGACTTCCTCCGCCCCGTCGACATCCAATTCGGTTATCTGTGTGCCGATCTCGGCCGGGCCGCCTGCACCTTCCTACCGCGCGGGGTGCCCAGCCTGGCGGTCGGCGCCGCGACGTTCGGCCTGGCCCTGCCTGGTGATCCGTTGGCCTACCTGCTGGGCACCTTGAGTGTGGTTCTCGCCGTGGCCTTGTCGTTCCTGTGCCTGTTCGCGGTGGCACTGGCCGGGTTCTGGGTGGTGGAGACCCGCGGCCTGCGCCTGCTCTACCAGATCGCCGGAACCTTCCTCGCCGGGCTCTTCGTACCCGTGCACATGTTTCCGGCCTGGTTGCGCTCCGTCGCCCACAGCACCCCGTTTCCGTCGATGTTGCAGGCGCCGATCGATATCCTCTCGGGCCGGGTCGAGGGCCTGGCAGCGGTACAGACGGCCGCCACCCAGCTGGCCTGGCTGCTGGTGACGGCCGTCCTCGGCCGGATGCTGCTGGCGGCCGGACGACGGCGGTTGGAGGTGCAGGGTGGCTGAATCGGTCCGTGTCCCGGCGCATGCCGGTGCCTGGTACACCCCTTACGCCGCGGTCCTGCGGTCCCGGATCCGCGCCCAGCAGACCTACCGGCTGTCGTTCGCCACCGAGGTGTTCAGTGCCTTCCTGATCGGGTTCGTGGAATTCGCCGAGGTGTGGGTGATCTTCCACAATGTGCGGGTGCTGGGTGGACTGGACCTGGATGCCGCTCTGCTGCTGTTCGGCCTCAGCAACACCTCGTTCGCCCTCGCCCAGGTGCTGGCCGGCCATCTGGACGCCCTGCCCGAGCTGATCCGGCTCGGCACCCTCGACGCGTATCACCTGCGGCCGCAGCCGCTGTTGCTGCAGCTGATCACCAGCGACATCTCGCTGCGCCGGCTGGCCCGCGCCGCCGTGGCACTGGTCGTCCTGGGTATCGGACTGTGGCGCAACGATATCGACTGGACCCCGGGCAGTGTCGGATTGCTGCTGCTCACGATCCTCAGCGGAATCGCGGTGTTCTGCGGGTTGTTCGTCTGCGCGGCCGGCGCCCAGTTCTTCCTCGTCGACGGCGCGGAGCTGACGAACAGCTTCACCTACGGTGGCTCGTTCGCCGCCATGCAACCCGCATCGGTGTTCCCGACACCACTGAAACTGCTGTTCGGGCTGGCCATTCCGGTGGCGTTCACCGCGTACCTGCCGACCATCGAGCTGCTGGGACTGCCCGGGCCGGATCTGCTGCCCGCGGCACTGGCGTGGTGGAGTCCGGTGGCCGCGGCCTGGGTCTGGGCGCTCGCCCTGGGGATTTGGCAACTGGGAACCAGGCACTATCAGGGAGGCGGCGGATAATTGGACGAGACGCTGTTACCGGACCCGATCGTCGAGGTCGAGGACCTCACCAGAACGTTCACCGTCTACCGCCGCACCGGTTCCCGGTGGCGCCGTCACCGGGAACACGTGACCGCGGTCCACCGGATGAGTTTCCGGATCGACCGCGGCGCCGCGGTCGGTTACATCGGCGCGAACGGGGCCGGCAAGTCGACCACCATCAAGATGCTGACCGGCATCCTGGTGCCCACCGCGGGCCGAATCCGCACCTGCGGAATGGAACCCGCACGGCAGCGGCGCGAACTGGCCCGCCGGGTCGGGGTGGTGTTCGGCCAGCGTTCCCAGTTGTGGTGGGACCTGCCGCTGCGCGAATCGTTCGCGATTCTGGCGGCGATCCATCGGCTGGATCGCGAGCGGGCGGCAAAACGCACCCA
The DNA here is from genome assembly GCF_056627695.1 of Nocardia sp. KT25-26. Classification (NCBI taxonomy): domain Bacteria; kingdom Bacillati; phylum Actinomycetota; class Actinomycetes; order Mycobacteriales; family Nocardiaceae; genus Nocardia; species Nocardia sp. KT25-26. Next base: position 4,555,754 of record NZ_CM152813.1, read on the forward strand.
TGAACTGGTCGAACAGCTGGAGATGGCCGACACCCTGGACACCCCGGTGCGCCAGCTCTCGCTGGGTGAGCGGATGCGCGCCGAGGTCGCCGCGGCGTTGCTGCACTCGCCGGAACTGGTGATCCTGGACGAGCCGACCATCGGCCTCGATGTGCTCTCCAAACAACGCCTCCGCGAATTCCTGCGCACCGAACGGATCGAGCGCGGCACGACGCTGCTGCTGACCACCCACGACATGGGCGATGTGGAACGGCTCTGCGACCGGGTGCTGGTGGTGGACCACGGACGGCTGGCCTACGACGGCTCACTGACCGGGCTGGCCGCCACCGTCGGAGCCCGCCGGGTGCTGGTGGTCGACCTGACCGGTCCGGCACCGGAGCTGACCGGGCTGCCGCCCGGCGCCGAGTTGCTCACCTGTGAGGCCGGCGGGATGCGGCAGCGGGTGGCCTTCGATGCCGAGCGGATCACCGCCGCCGCGCTCCTGGCCGCCGTCTCCGACCGCGCCGAGGTGCGCGACCTGTCGATCGAAGAACCCGGCATCGAAGACGTCGTCCGGCGGCTCTACCGCTCCAGCCGGTGACTCGGCTACTGCCTCCGGCCCGCCGGGATCGGACGGTGTCGAATGGACCGACCCCCGAGGGCCTACGTGGCCACGCTCCGCTACCGCCTCCGGCCCACCGGGATCGGACGGTGACGAACGGACCGACCCCCGAGGGCCTACGTGGCCACGCTCCGCTACCGCCTCCGGCCCGCCGGGATCGGTCAGTCGGCCGGGTGGTTCTGGGCCGCGTACAGGCTGACCTCACCGTCTTCGGAGAGGAACGCGTTGACCAGCAGCGTGCCCCGCTCGGCGAGGTCGGCCGGACCGGGCGCCGCGGTGGTGATCGATATCTGCGGGATGACGGCCCAATTCACCACGTAGCGCTCCGGTGCCGCATCGTCTTCGGAGAAGCGGGCCAGCCGGAAAACCGACACCGTCTTGCGCATGATGAGGTCGCGCACCACCTCGGCAACCCGCTCCGGAGCTTCCAGTGCGAACAGGAATCCGAAGGTCAGCTCGGGAGACGAGACGTATGCGGCCATGAATATCGAGCGTAGAGCATTCCCGGCGTCCCTGCAGCAACCACCGGCCGGTCGCCGAATATCGCATCCGGGTCACCACCGGATGACATGCGGTGACGATTCGTTCACCCACGACGCGACCGGACCGTGATGCTGGATAACGATTTCCGGCCGCACCGGCAAATCGCCGCCACTGCTATTGCGCCCGGCCACCCGGCCACGGTTTCCTGAGAATGCCGGGAAAACCGCGCGATCTTCATTTTCCACCCGCACTGTCGCGGATGCCGACGGCCGATCATGCTATCCACAGGGGCGTACACGATGACCATCGACTTCGGACAGGCCGCCGATTCGCCGACAGTGGCCGAAGCCGAATTCCCGCCGCCGAACGCGCTGCTGCGCGCCTTCTCCGCGCCCGGCGTACCCGGGCGTGGCGCCCATCGGGTCCTGGTGGCCGCCGGCGGGCTGGCGGTCTGCCACACCAGGCGGCGCTCTGCGGTCGAGGCGGCGCATCGGCCGGATGCCTCCGCCGGCCATATCGCCGCCTGCGCCCAGCTGATCGACGATATCGATGGACGTCGCACCGAGCTGATGGCGGCGATCGACGGCTGGGTCGCCACGCATGTACCGCACCGCGGCGGCGCCACCCTGCACACCGAAACGCTCGGCGCGGTCATCGACCGAATGGCGGCGAAATGGGTACTGGCCCAGGACACCATCGCCGCCCGGGGCGCCACCGACAGCACGGCACCACCGCAGTGGACCGCCGAGGTCCATCTGCAGTGGTGCCGGTTGGCCGAATTGACCGACGGTTACCGCGATCTCGTCACCGATGTGGTGGAGCACCGCCGCCGGTTGCCGGTCTGGTGAGTCGAACCGCCGTCAGCGCTGCTCGGCCGGATCGGTCGGCTCGGGCTGCCGTTCGGATTCGGTGACCCGGTTTTCCGTGGAGACCGCCTCCGCCGGCCCGCCGGGCCGCTCCGGCTCCACGAGCGGGCCGCCGGGCTCGCCGCCCCACTCCTGCTGGGCGCTGTCGCGCCGCGCCGCCGCGGCGGCCTCGTTCATCTCGATCGCGTCGGTGATGAACTCACCGATCTCCCGAGTGACCTCCTGGACGGTGCCGGTGATGATGTTGGCGATATTGCCGACATGCCGGGCGCCCGAGGAAGTCAATTCCTGGACCAGGTCCTTGTTGCTCTCGAACTTGCCGATCATCACACGCCCACTTCGGTAGCCTTCCGGTTCCGCATCACGATAACACCGGGTTTCGGTGCCCTCTTCGTGAAGCGATCCGGCACCGAGAGCAGGAAGATCTTGGCCCACACCGAGGCGATCTGCTTGGTGAACCCGCCGGTGTTGTAGGGCAGGCCGTACTTCTCGCACAGCGCCTGCACCTCCGGCGCCATCTCCGGGTACCGGCAGGCCGGCAGGTCCGGGAACAGGTGGTGCTCGATCTGGTGCGACAGGTTGCCCGACATGATGTGGAACAGCTTGCCGCCCTTGATGTTGGCCGAGCCCAGCATCTGCCGGACATACCATTCGCCGCGGGTCTCCTCGGCCGTCTCCTCCTCGGTGAACGTCTGCACACCGGACGGGAAGTGCCCGCAGAAGATGATCGAGAAGGTCCACAGGTTGCGCACCAGGTTGGCGGCGGCGTTGCCGGCCAGGGTGTGCAGGAACAGTGGACCGGTCAGCGCCGGGAACACCACGTAGTCCTTGAGCACCTGCCGGCCCGATTTCCGGGCCTGCCCCTTCAACAGCGGTTTGATGTCCCGCCACTTCCGCTTGCCCTTGACGATGTTGTCCGCTTCCAGGTCGTGCAGCATCACGCCCCATTCGAACAGCACCATGAGCAGGAACGCGTAGACCGGGTTACCCAGGTAGTACGGATTCCACTTCTGGCCCTCGTCCATCCGCAGGATGCCGTAACCGATGTCCCGGTCCATGTCCAGGATGTTGGTGTAGGTGTGGTGCATGTAGTTGTGCGAATGCTTCCACTGGTCGGCCGGGCACACCGTGTCCCAGTCGAACACCTGGGAGTTCAGGCCCTTCTCCCGCATCCAGTCGTACTGGCCGTGCATGACGTTGTGGCCGATCTCCATGTTGTCCAGGATCTTGGACACACCGAGTGCGGCCACGCCCGCCAGCCAGAACGGCGGCAGGAAGCCGAGGTACATCAGCCCGCGGCCGGCGATCTCGAAGCCCCGCTGGGCCTTGATGACCTTGTAGATGTATTCGCGGTCCTTCTCGCCGAGATCGGCGACGATCCGGTCGCGCAGCTCGTCGAGCGCCCGGCCGAGCTCCTCGACCTGGTCCGGGCTCAGGACGACCGGCCCGTCTTTGCCTTCGGTCAGGATGGTCATGGTGTTCTCCCCTTGATCGTTGGTGGTCGGCGCTGGTCGTATCGCTGGCTCAGATCTCGATGTCGACGTCGCCGACCGGCGCGTTGACACAGATCTGGATGGACTGGTCGGGATCGGCGTCGAGTTCCCCGGTCCGCACATTGCGGGTGCATCCGCTGCGCTTGACGGCGGTGCAGGAGAAGCAGATCCCCATCCGGCAGCCGTACTCCGGCGTCAGCCCCGCGGCCTCGGCCTGGTCCAGCAGGGTGGCGCCGGTGTTGTCGGCGGTGACCGCGCTGCCGGAGAAGGTGACCGTGCCGGTGGCGTCGGCCGGATCCGCCGGGATCGTGGTGAGCGTGAACTCTTCGCTGTGCACCCGATCGCCGAGCCCTTCGGCATCGAACAACTCGCGCACCGTGCGCATCAGCGGACCCGGACCGCAGACATAGGTCTGGGCGTCGGCGTACCAGGGCGCTACCCGCAGGAGTTCCTCGCGGTCGAAGAACCCGGAACCCGGTGACGGCTGCCCGTCGACCACCGTGCCCGGCTCCACCGGGTAGCGGAACTCGACACGGATGTTCGGGCGCAGCTCGCCGAGGGCGATCAGTTCGGCCCGGTGCGGCACCAGTTCCGGCTGCCGGGCGTAGTGCAGGAAGGTCACCTCGCCGCGGAACTGCTCGGCAACCAGCGTGCGCAGCATCGACAGCACCGGAGTGATCCCGCTGCCGCCACTGATCAGCAGCACCTTGTCCGGCCGCTGCGCCGGTAGGTGGAACACCCCCGCCGCCGGCTCGAGATCGACGACCATGCCGGGTGCGGCGTGATCGTGCAGATAGTTCGACACCAGGCCACCGGGGTGCGCCTTGACGGTGAGCTGCAGATACCGGTCGTCGCTGCGTTCGGCGTCGATCGGCGAATAGCACCGGGTGTGGCGGACCCCGCCGATCACCACACCGATCTGCACGTACTGGCCCGCGGTGTGGCCCCGCCACTGCCGGGTCGCCCGCAGGGTGAGGGTGACCGAACCAGGTACCGCATGCGAGACGTGGGTGATCTCGGCCCGCATGTCCCGGGCGGTCAGTGTCGGACTGACCAGCTCCAGGTAGCGGTCCAGCGGGTGCGGCGTCGTCAACGTCTGCACCAGGTCGATGAGTCCCACCATGCGGTCTGCCCCTCTGCGAGTGATTCTGTCGGCGCGCATCCCGAGTTCCGATTTCAGTGCACGCCTGTACACTCATTCAGTGTGCCGGATGCACCACCGCCCATGTCAACCGGCATCGTTGTGACTCGGACTACATATCCAGGGAAGCGGTAATGGTGAACGGATGTATGCTCACCGTGATGAGCGAGCAGGCAGCAACCCGAAACGAGCGCAAGGAGCGCACCCGGCAGGCACTGCTGGACGGCACCCTGGCGCTCGCCGCCGACCGCGGTTTCGCCGCCCTCAGCCTGCGTGAGATCGCCCGCTCGGCCGGCATCGTGCCGACCGCGTTCTACCGCCACTTCGCCTCGCTGGACGACCTCGGCGCCACCCTCGTCGACGAGGGGGTCACCGCCCTGCGCCTGGCCCTGCGCGAAGTCCGGCGCAAGCCCGACGCGCAGGTGGCCGAGACGGTGCAGTTCGTCTTCGATCAAGTGCGTGCCAAACGGGCCCTGTTCGGCTTCCTGATCCGCGAACGCCACGGCGGCTCCGCACCGCTGCGGCAGGCCATCGCCATGGAGATGCAGCTGATCGTGCGCGAGATCGTCGCGGACCTGTCCCGGCTACCGGCGCTGGACTCCTGGAGTCCGACCGAGCTGGAAATCGCCGCCGACCTGCTCGTCACCACCGTCACCGACGGTATCTCCGCCTTCGTCGACGCCGCGCCACGCGAGGAGTCGGCCGTCGTCACCCGCACCGTGATGCAGATGCGCCTGATCGCCCTGGGCATCGGCGCCTGGCGGCACTGACACCAGGTACGACAGCACGCCACCGACCGGGCCTACCGGCTCCGATGCCCGACGCGGTCCCGCATCGGGGCGACACAGACAGCGCGGCAGTGGTCCGGCTCTCCGGTCGCCGAAGAAGCCGCGCCGGAACAGGTGTACACCGATCAGACCGGACGCGGTGCACGCACCGGCAGCAACACCAGCAGACCGGCCCCCAGGACCACCAGCAGACCACCGATCCCGGCCCGGTCCGCCCCGAACAACCAGACGAACAGGCCGAACAGGCCGGGTGCCAGGAAGGACACCGCGCGCCCGGTGGTGGTGTAGAGACCGAAGAACTGCCCCTCCCGGCCCGGCGGTGCGAGCCGCACCAGGAAGGACCGGGCCGAGGCCTGCGCCGGGCCGACGAACACCGTCAGAGCCAGGCCGAAGATCCAGAACATCAGCGAGCCGGAGACGACCAGCAGCACCAGGCCGCAGGCGATCATCCCGAGCAGCGAGGCCACGATCACCGGTTTCGGCCCGACCCGGTCGTCGATCCGGCCGGCGAGCACCGCCCCCAGCGCGGCCACCACATTGGCCGCGATACCGAACAGCAGTACGTCGGCATCGGAGAACCCGTACACCGCGACGGCGAGCACCGCCCCGAAGGTGAACACACCGGCCAGACCGTCCCGGAAGACGGCACTGGCCAGCAGATACCAGACTGCATGCCGGTCGGCGTCCCACAGCTGCCGCACGTCGCGCCACAGGACTCGGTAGGAGTCCACGAAACCGGCGCGTTCGGCACCGGGATCGGCGCCGGTACGCGGCAATTCGGGCACGGCGAGGAAGACCGGCAACGCGAATCCGGCGAACCACACCGCGGCCAGCACCACGACCAGCCGGATGTTGAGCCCGTCGTCGGTCGGCACCCCCAGCAGGCCGCGGGTATCGCCGTCACCGGCGATGAACCCGAAGTAGCAGATCAGCAGCAGCACGATGCCGCCGAAGTACCCCATCGCCCAGCCGAATCCGGACACCCGGCCGACCGTCGCCGGCGTGGACACCTGCCGCAGCATCGCGTTGTACGGCACATTGGCCAGTTCGAAGATGGTGGCGGCGAAGGCCAGCAACACCAGTCCGCGCCACAGCTCCCGATGATCGTCGTGGACGAAGAACATCAAGGCCATCGCCACGACCGTGAGCCCGGTCAGGATCGCCAGCCAGCGTTTGCGGGTGCCGGCGGCGTCGAACCGCTGTCCGGCGACCGGCGCGGTGAGCGCCACGATCAGCCCGGCCAGCCCGAGGGCCCAGCCCAGCCAGGCGCTGGCGGAGATGCCGCCGGGCAAGTCGTCGCCGACGGTATCGGTCAGGTACACCGAGAATACGAAGGTCAGAACCACGGCATTGAAGGCGGCCGAACCCCAGTCCCACAGCCCCCAGGACACCACCTGTGTGCGCCGCGTCGCGGTGCCGACTGCCGCGGGCGCGTTCACCTCGGTCATGCACGGCAGCGTAATGGGCCGCCGGGGTTTCGGCTCGCCATCGACACCACCTACGCCATAAGCACCCAGGTGCATATGCACCTAGTTGCACAGCATGGCGGTGCGGACTATTCTGCGACCATGGCACTCGAGCACGCACTGCTGGTCTCGCTGAGCGAACGCGCGGGCTCGGGCTACGAACTGGCCCGGCGCTTCGACCGGTCCATCGGCTATTTCTGGAATGCCACCCATCAGCAGATCTACCGGGTGCTCAAACGGATGACCGAGTCCGGCTGGGTCACCAGCGAAGCGGTCGCCCAGGACGGACGACCGGACAAGAAGGTGTACTCGGTGAGCCCGGCCGGCCATGCCGAACTGGCCCGCTGGATCGCAGCACCCACGGCGCTCGAAACCGCCCGCAACGAACTGGGCGTGAAGATCCGCGGCGCCGCCCACGGCGATATCGAAGCCCTGTGCACCGAGGTCGCGCGACACCGCGATCTACATGCCGAACGCCTCGACGTCTACCGGCTCATCGAGAAGAAGGACTTTCCGGTTCCGGATCAGCTCACCGGGACCGCCCTGCACCAGTACCTCGTCCTGCGCGCGGGCATCCGCACGGAGACGGGGCACGTCGAATGGTGCGACGAAGTGCTGCAGGCCCTGGACAACCGGGGCTGCAGCACTTCGCCCGTAGTACAGCCCGCTACCCCGGAAGGGTCCAGCCCATGACTGCCTACCCCCGCCTGTTCGAACCCCTCGATCTCGGCCACACCACCCTGCGCAACCGGGTGGTGATGGGCTCCATGCACACCGGGCTCGAGGACCGGCCGTGGGACACCCGCAAACTCGCCGCCTACTTCGCCGAACGGGCCCGGGGCGGCACCGGTCTCATCATCACCGGCGGCTACGCCCCCAACCGCACCGGCTGGCTGGCCCCGTTCGGCGGCAAACTCACCACCAAGAGCGAGGCCTACCGGCACCGGATCATCACCAAGGCAGTACACGAGGCGGGCGGCAAGATCGCCATTCAGATCCTGCACGCCGGCCGCTACTCGTACATGCCCACCAGCGTGTCCGCCTCGGCGATCAAGGCGCCGATCAACCCGTTCAAACCGCGGGCACTGTCGGCGAAGGGCATCGAACGCACCATCGACGACTACGCCCGGTGTGCGGAGCTGGCGAAGTTCGCCGGCTACGACGGCTGCGAGATCATGGGCGGTGAAGGCTATTTCATCAACCAGTTCCTCGCTCCCCGGGTGAACAAGCGCACCGACAAATGGGGCGGCAGCCCGGAGAACCGGCGCCGGATCGCCGTCGAGATCGCCCGCCGGATCCGCGCCGCCGTCGGTGCCGACTTCATCATCGTGTTCCGGCTGTCGATGGCCGAACTGGTGGAGAAGGGCCAGAGCTTCGACGAGATCGTCGCCCTCGCCCACGAACTCGAAGCCGTCGGGGTCGACATTCTCAACACCGATATCGGCTGGCACGAAGCGCGGGTGCCGACCATCGTGACCTCGGTGCCGCGGGCGGCGTTCGTGGAGTTCACCGCCAAGATCGCGCAGCGGGTGAACATCCCGGTCTGTGCCTCGAACCGGATCAACATGCCCGAGGTGGCCGAGGAGATCCTGACCCGCGGCGATGCCGCACTGGTCTCACTGGCCCGGCCGATGCTCGCCGATGCGGAGTGGGCGAACAAGGCCGCCGAGGACCGCGCCGACGAGATCAACACCTGTATCGCCTGCAACCAAGCCTGCCTGGATCACGCCTTCGTCAACAAGAAGGTGTCCTGTCTGGTCAACCCGCGCGCCGGACGTGAGACCACCCTGCAATTGCTGCCGACCCGCCGCACCAAGCGCATCGCCGTCGTCGGCGCCGGTCCGGCCGGTCTGTCCGCCGCAGTGAACCTCGCCGACCGCGGCCACCGGGTCGACCTGTTCGAGGCCGACTCGACCATCGGCGGCCAGTTCGATATCGCCCGCCGGATCCCCGGCAAAGAGGAATTCGACGAATCGATCCGGTACTTCCGCCGCAAGATCGAGCTCACCGGCGTGAACCTCACCCTGAACAAGCGAGTCGACGCCGAGGAACTGCTCGCCGGTGGCTACGACTCGGTGGTGGTCGCCACCGGTGTCCGCCCGCGGATCCCGAACATCCCCGGCATCGACCATCCGATGGTGCTCTCCTATGCCGAACTGGTGAAGGAGGAGAAGCCGGTCGGCAAGCGAGTGGCGGTGATCGGCGCCGGAGGCATCGGCTTCGACGTCAGCGAATACCTCACCGTCGAAGGCCACCCCACCCTCAAGCTCGACGAGTGGAAGCAGGAGTGGGGCGTCGATTCCGAGGACGAGCAGGTCCCCGGCCAGCTCACCACCCCACGCCCGGCTCCGGCCGCGCGCGATGTCGTGCTGCTGCAGCGCAAGACCACCTCGTTCGGCAAGGGGCTGGGCAAGACCAGCGGCTGGGTGCACCGCGCCGCACTGAAGGCCAAGGGCGTCGAGAAGGTCGGCGGCGTCAACTACGAACGCATCGACGATGCGGGCCTGCACATCAGCTTCGGCGAGAAGCGGGAGAACCCGCGCACCATCGAGGTCGACAACGTCGTGATCTGCGCCGGTCAGGAATCGGTGCGCGACCTCGTCGAGCCGCTGCGCCGTGCCGGTGTCGACGTGCACCTGATCGGTGGCGCCGAACTGGCGGCCGAACTGGATGCCAAGCGCGCCATCGACCAGGGCACCCGGCTGGCCGCCGAGCTGTAGGAGTGCGGCCGGGGCCGGCAACACGCCGGCCCCGCCACTCGATCGGCCAAAGCGCTGCGCCCAGCCACGACCCCCGTCTACTATCGAGTGTAGTAGCCATGGGTTACCGGTCGAGAAGCCCATGGCGGGAAGGCATCGCCATGGACCGAACCATCGCCGCCCCCGACACCACACTCCGGGTCACCACCGCGGTCTTCGCCGTCGCGCTGCTGGTGCACGGTGCCGACCATCTCCGCCGCGGCATGGAGGTCATCTCGACACTCGTGATGACATTGGGGGCCCTCCAGACCGCGGCGGCCGTCGTCACCATCGTGCTGGTGTTCACCCGGCATCGCTGGGCATCGCTCGCTGCCACCGTCGTCGGCTTCGCGAGTGCGGCCGGTTTCACCGTCGTCCATCTGCTGCCGGACTGGTTCGGCCCGCTCAGCGACAGCTTCATCGACGCCCCGGCCTCGGCCCGGGTCAACGGCTTCTCCTGGTTCGCGGCAGTTTTCGAAATCGCCGCCGGGCTGGCCATGGGCGTGGCGGGACTGCTCGCCCGCTCCGATCGGTGACCGAGGCGCCCATACCGAGGTGGCGTCGGCGGTCGCCCTCGCTCGGTGGCGGTGGGCTGTTCTAGGCTCGACGGCGTGAGCCTGCCCTCCCCCACTTCCGACAATCGCGCCGTCGTCACCGGCGCCTCCTCCGGTATCGGCACCGCCCTGGCCGCCGAACTCGCCGCTCGCGGCTATTCGCTGATCCTGGTGGCCCGGCGTGGTGAGGTCCTCACCGAGCTGGCCCAGCGGCTGACCCTCGCACACGGCATCACCGCCGAGGTGCGGGCCGTGGACCTCGCCGACCGGGAACAACGCCAGGCGCTGGTGGACGAACTGTCGATGCGCGATATCGCCATCCTCTGCAACAACGCCGGCGTGGCCACTTTCGGGGCCGTCGCCGACCTCGACTTCGATTACGAACGCACCCAGCTCGAGCTCAACACCGTCGCGGTGCACGACCTCACCCTGGCCGTCCTGCCGGGCATGCTGAAGCGCGGCGCCGGCGGCATCCTGATCAGCGGCTCCGCGGCCGGCAACATGCCCATTCCGAACAACGCCACCTACGCGGCGTCCAAGGCGTTCGCCAACACCTTCAGCGAATCGCTGCGCGGCGAGCTCAAGGGCTCCGGCGTCAGCGTCACCCTGCTGGCCCCGGGTCCGGTCCGCACCGAGACCCCCGCCCCCGAGGACGCCTCGATCGTCGACAAGCTGGTTCCCGACTTCATGTGGGTGTCATCGGAACAGACCGCCCGGGTGTCGGTCGACGCGCTCGCCCGCAACAAGATGCGGGTGGTGCCCGGCCTGATCAGCAAGGGCATGAGCGTCGCCGGCCAGTACGGGCCGCGCGCGATGACCTCGCCGATCGCCGGGGCCTTCTACAAGAAACTCGGCGGCTGACACTGCGCTGATCGCACACAATCGGCTCCGCATCGGCACATCTGAGGCCGGTTGTGTGCGAACAGCGCAACCGAACCGCTCGCTAGCGACGCCGCCGGGTCCCGAACAGGCTGCGGCTGATCTCCCGCCCCGCCGCCGAGGCCGCGGACCGGAGAAAGTTCCGCACGGCGGGGTTGTTCATGATCCGCTCCGCCGCCGAGTCCTGCTCCGGCTCCGGACCGCGGCCCGGCTCGGCCGGGGCCGGCTCCGGTGCGGTGGCGGCCATCTGGGCGGCCAGCATCTCGTAGGCGGATTCCCGGTCCACGGTCTGCCCGTACTTGCCCTGCAGCGGACTCGACAGGGTACGTGAGCGGATCGCATCGTTGCCGATCGTGTCCATCAGGGATCGCGGCGGCACGATCCGGGTCCAGGCGACCGGGGTGGGTGCCCCCTTCTCGGACAGCACGGTCACGATCGCTTCACCGGTCCCGAGCGTGGTCAACGCCTCCGCCAGGTCGTAGTCCTCCGTCTTCGGGTAGGTGCGGACGGTCTTGGCCAGTGCCTGCTGGTCGTCCGGGGTGAAGGCGCGCAGCGCATGCTGCACCCGGGCACCGAGCTGGGACAGCACCGCATTGGGAACATCGGTGGGCAGTTGGGTGCAGAAGAACACCCCGACCCCCTTGGAGCGAATCAACTTGACGGTCTGTTCCACCTGCTCCAGGAACGCCTTCGAAGCGTCCGCGAAGAGCAGGTGGGCCTCGTCGAAGATGAACACGAGCTCCGGCTTGTCGGGGTCGCCCAGTTCCGGCAGTGTCTGGAACAGCTCGGCGAGCACCCACATCAGGAAGGTGGAGAACAATGCCGGGCGCGTCGCCTGACTGCCCAGTTCGAACAGGGTGATCACACCCCGTTCCCCGCTGGTGCGCAGCAGGTCGGCCGGGTCGAACTCCGGTTCACCGAAGAAGGTGTCGCCCCCGTCGGCCTCCAGGTTCACCAAGGCGCGCAGGATCACCCCGGCGGTGGCCGAGGACACGCCGCCGATCCCTTTCAGGTCGTCCTTGCCCTCGGGGCTGGTGAGGTGCGTGATGACGGCCCGCAGGTCCTTCAGATCCAGCAGTGCCAGCCCGTGCTGATCGGCCCAGTGGAAGATCAGGCCGAGGGTGGATTCCTGGGTGGCGTTGAGTCCGAGCACCTTGCTGAGCAGGATCGGCCCGAAGGAGGTGATGGTGGCCCGCACCGGCAACCCGATTCCGTCGGTGCCGAGCGAGACGAACTCCACCGGGAAGCCCTCCGGTGACCAGTCGTCGACACCGGTCTGCGCCGCACGGGTCGCCAACGCTTCGCCGCCCGCACTCGGTTCGCTCAACCCGGACAGATCACCCTTGATATCGGCGACCACCACCGGAACGCCGGCCGCGGACAGCTGCTCGGTCAGCGCCTGCACCGTCTTGGTCTTCCCGGTTCCGGTGGCGCCGGCGATCAGGCCGTGCCGGTTCGTCATGCGCAGCGGGATCCGCACGGACGCTGCAGGATCCACCTCACCATCGATCACCACCGTGCCGAGTTCCAGCCCCGGCCCGGATACGGCATACCCGGCAGCGATGCGCTGTGCCGCCGAATCCTCACCCTCGGATTCGAGGGCCTCGGCCGCCATACCGACCTCCTCGGTCTCCGCCGCCGCGGTCGCGAGCTGCGCCTCGCGTTCGGCGGCCTCCGCAGCCGCCGCGGCGTCGGCAGCGACCCGAGCCGCTTCCTCCGCCGCCTTCCTCGCGGCGGCCGCCTTCTCCTGAGGTGTGGTCATTCGCGCGTCCTCCGTGTCGATCGTGTCGCACCGAAAAGCCTGCGGAATCCTTCCGGCAAACGATATCCCCGCCGGGTGCCGGCCGCATGAGCGCCGCCCCGACCGTATCGAGGGCCTGCCCCGAGGGTGCCTCGACGGCCGGGCGGCTGCCACCCCGGAACTCCTCGGAAGCCGAATCGCCGACGGTGGCCGGTGCCGGTCCCGCCGCAGGCTAGGGTGGCCGGGTGAGCGAGAAACTGCTGGTGTGGATGGATTGTGAGATGACCGGGCTGCGCCTGGACACCGACAAGCTGATCGAGGTGGCCGCGCTCGTCACCGACAGCGAACTCAATGTTCTCGGTGACGGTGTGGACATCGTGATCCACGCCGAGGACGAGGCGCTGGCGGCGATGCCACCGGTGGTCGCCGAAATGCATGCGAAGTCGGGACTCACCGAGGAGGTCCGGCGGTCCACCGTCACCGTCGCCGAGGCCGAACAGCAGGTGCTCGACTACATCCGCGAGTACGCGCCCAACGAGCGGACCGTGCCGCTGTGCGGCAATTCCATCGCCACCGACCGTGGCTTCATCGCCCGCGATATGCCTGCCCTCGATGCCCATCTGCACTACCGCATGGTCGATGTGAGCTCGATCAAGGAGCTGTGCCGCCGCTGGTACCCGCGAATCTACTTCGGACAGCCGGAGAAGGGCCTGTCGCATCGCGCCCTGGCCGACATCAAGGAATCCATCCGGGAGCTCGAGTACTACCGCCGGACGGCCTTCGTCCCGCAGCCCGGTCCGTCCGGCACCGATATCGCCGCAGCCGCCGAGGCCGTGTCCGAACATGCCTCCGACCTGCCGATTAGGGAGTAGCGCCCTCGACACGCTAGTATCGACGGCGCCGGTGATTCACCGGCGATGGTGACCGTAGTTCAGTTGGTAGAGCACCAGGTTGTGATCCTGGCTGTCGCGGGTTCGAGTCCCGTCGGTCACCCCGAAGAGCCGCTGGCCGGGTTCCTGTTCACAGGGCCCGGCCAGCGGCGTCTCCGAGCCGAGGCACACTCGACGAATTCGGAACCGCGCTGCCTCAGCGCCGGGTCGGCTCGGCGGTGATCCGGTTCAGGAAGTCATCGACCGCGGCCCACATCTGCGGATTCAGCTGCGTGTGCGTCCCGGTGCCGAGCACGGTGGCGAAGTCGACACCGTTCGCCACGAACTGCGCGATCAGCGCCGCATGCAGAGGCGAGGGCACCGTGGTGTCGGTGACGTTGACCAGCAGAAGTATCGGCGCGTCGTAGCCGGTGACCGGGAGTTCGAGGTACTCGGTGTAGCCGGCGCGGATCCGGTCGTCCGACAGCGGCTTCGCCAGAATGTCGCCGATACTGAGCTCGTCTACCTGCTCGTGGATGAAGTCGGAGCACCGATCACCGATCCGGTCGAGCACGGTACGTCCGGCAGGTGTCAGGTAGCTGTCGACGTCGAGAGCGGGGCGCGCCGCACGCAGCCCGGCCAGAATGCTGACGAAGAAGGTCATCGCACCGCCCTCGGTCACCGATTCCGGGATGGCCGGCCCGGCCAGCGGCATCACCTTCTCCACGTCCGAGGCCGGATCCACGGCGATAGTGCCCCGGAAGTCGAGTTCGGGCGCATAACTCGCCTGCAGATGTCCGGCCCCCAATGCCGCATGCCCGCCCTGCGAGGCGCCGAAGGCCGCCCAGGTCCGGGACAGGTCCGGCTGCACCGCCCGCGCCGCCCGGACGAGATCGATGGTCGCGGTGGCCTCGGTCCGCAGCTCGAGATACGGATGCGGCCCGGTATCGAACGTGCCGAGACCGAGATAGTCGGGCGCGACCACGGCGAAACCGCGCTCCACCACTCGCCGGAGCCGTTCGTCGTCGATCGCGAGGTCGTCGGGGTACGGGTATCCGGACGGATCGGCCTGCCCGCCGCAGCGCGGGCCGAGCCCGCTGGTGCCGTGATCCCACGCGACGATCGGCCAGCCACCGGGCGGTGGCGTGCCCTCCGGCAGAAACAGGGCCCCGCTGGCGGGCTGCGGCGAACCGTCCGATCCGGTCATCCAATACTCGACGACCGACCCGCGCGCCATCCCGTGCCACCCCGCCGGCTGCCCGGCCACCGAGATCACCTCCCCCGGCGCCGCCGCGGCCGCAGAGCCGGTGCCCGCCACCACCGCACCGGACGCAGTCGCCACCACGGCCACAACCCGCACCAGAGTGCTCAGCACGCCCACCACACACCTCACAATTCGCACCGGCCCACGAAATCCCGCGTGAGTGTATGAGTGCTGCCGCCCCGCCGGGTTCCGACACGCTCTCGTCGGTACGCCGAAACATGTCGGCGGCCGGTGCCGGCTTCGCGTCCGGACGGAGCCGGCGTCTATCCGTCCGGGTTCTGGGCACATGACCCCGGAGCGGTGTCGCCGCGGCTATTTCACGTCGGCCGTCCCCTTCTTCGAACACGCTGCGGGCCGCAGTTCGGCGGCGGTGCCGCCCATGGTGTGCGGTCGCGGCGATGATCCTCGATGTCGACGGTGGGCGTGAGTAGGGTCGAATTCATGTCAGCGACACCTGATCCCGGACTGGATCCGGCCGCAGTCGAGATCGGCAGCTACTTCGGCCGACCGCCGGAAGTGGTGTGGCGGGCTCTGACCGAGCCGGACCTACTGGAGCGGTGGCTGATGCGGTCGGTGGGGTTCGAGCCGTCGGTCGGAACGCATTTCATCCTCACGGTGCCGACGGAGCCGACCGCGGAGATCGCCTGCGAGGTCCTGGCCGCGCGGCCCGGCGAGCAGCTCACCTTCACCTGGGTGGACCTGCGTGCCGACCGACCGGCCCGCTGGGTGGTCGACTGGACGGTGCGCAGCCAGGGCCACGGCACCCGGCTGCTGCTGACCCAGACCGGTTTCGATATCGACGACCGCCGGCAGAAGATGGCCCGCAATGCCATGGAACGCGGCTGGAAGAGCACGATGACCCGGTTGCGCACGGTGCTGGAGAACGAGCTGTAGGTCCGCCGGGGTGGCCCGACATGCATCCGCGTGACCGATCCCACACCCGACGCTCGCCACCCGAAACTGAACGTGCGTCCGATATCGCGGACGAACCGCCATTTCGCTCCGTAGACTGCGACCACCAACACATCCGCGCCACAGTTGGACTGACCGAAAGACGACTTGATGAAGCGTTCCACCGTCGCGGTGGCCGTCCTCGCCGCCGCCCTCAGCACCTCAGCCGTGCCGGGGGTCGCCGCCGCAACCACCCGCGGACTTCCGCTCGAATACGCTGAGCCCGCGGCGAACGACCCGACCTCCGACACCGCATCCACCTCCGGCTCCGTCAGCTCGGGCAGTTCCGATGCCCAGCTCGGTTTCACCGGAGGCTCGGAATCGACCGGTTCGGCCTCCACCGGCTCCGGCCCCAGCCTGTTCGAACTGATCACCGGCGAACGGCTGATCTGCGGAGCACTCGGCAGCGCGGTGGCACTCGCCGGCGAGGCGATGATGGACTGCAGCAGCGTGCCGCCGCCGATCGGCAGCACCCCACCCATCACCAGCGGCCAGTAGGCCACCGACGAACAGGGCCGGGGTCACCTCTCGTGAGGTGACCCCGGCCCTGCCGTCTCGATCAGCCGCAGCTACGCGATGTCGGCGTTTCCGGCCTTCCACTGCTCCCACGGCATGTTCCAGTCGCCCAGCCCGTCCACCGGCGACAACGTGCCACCGACCGTGTTCTTCACGATGGCGATATCACCGCGCTTGGCGTTCTGGAAGACCCATTGCGCATCGGCCGGACTCAAGTTCAGGCAGCCGTGACTGGTGTTCGTGTACCCCTGCGCCCCCAGCGACCACGGTGCCGAGTGGAAGAAGATGCCGCTGTAGGACATCCGGGTCGCGAACTCGACATCGGTGCGGTAGCCGTCGGCCGAATCGACCGGAACCCCGTAGGTCGAGGAATCCATCACGATCTCGCGATGCTTGTCCGCGATGATGTAGATCCCGTTGTCGGTCGGCGTGTCGTTCTTACCCATCGAGGTCGGCATCGTCCGGACGACCTCACCGTTCTTCTCCACCGTCACCTGCTTGGTGTTGTCGTCTGCAGTGAAGATCACCGCATCACCGATGGTGAAGAAGGAGTGGATGTCGTCCTGCCCGTAGAGGCCGCTGCCGAGATCCTTGCCGTAGACGTTCACATCGACGGTCACCTTCGTACCCGGCGCCCAGAAATGCTCCGGACGCCACCGCACCTCACGGTTGTTCACCCAGTAGAAGGCACCCTCCACCGCGGGCTCGGTGGTGATCGTGATCGCCTCCTGCGCGGCCCGCCGGTCCGGGATGTTCTCGTCGAACTGGATCGCCACCGGCTGGCCCACGCCGACCACCTCGCCCTCGCCGGGGATGAGATACGGCTTGGTCTGGTTGTCCGGCGAACTCGTGGTGAAGCTCAGGTTCGTGGTGTTCGAACCACCGAGCCCGAGCGCCCGGGCGGACAGCCGATAGGTCTTTCCGTACCCCAAGGCTTCCGTGGTCTCCCAGGACCCACCGTCCTCGGCGAGCCGGCCCTGCACCTGATAGCCCTGATCATTGACCAAGCTCACATCGGTGAGGGTGCCGTCCTCGACCCCGAAGGTCATCGGCATGGCCGGCGATACCCCCACATCGCCGTCGGAAATATCCGAAACCAGCTTCGGCTTGATGAGCTCGGTGATCGGATTGCGGTCGATCGCCACCGACGAGTCCGTCGCGTCCGCCGACGTGCACGCCGAGACCACCATGCCCAGCACCGCGATCAGCGCCAACGGCGCGATGAGCGTGCGCAGCGACCGATGTCGCCTCCGATCCGTTCTCATACTCAACCCCGTTTCCGTCCCGGCGCAGACCGCGCCGCCGATCCTCGAATCAGACCGCACCGCGGGCCTGCCGAGGTCGTCTTCCCCGGCCATTCTGCCAGCCATGTGGTAGTGGTCCAATCGATCTTGGCCGCGACACGGTGCGCGTCGCACTGGATAGATCAACGCCGGACCTCGCCGCGTTAACACCGACACGCCGGTTCATAGCCGCAGGTCAGCGTTCGATTTCACTTTCCGGCCCTCGGCCTGTTAATGTTTCTTCCGCACCGGAGAGCGGCCCCGAGCGATCGAGACCGACGCTCCGGAGTGACGAGCGCCATTAGCTCAATTGGCAGAGCAGCTGACTCTTAATCAGCGGGTTCGGGGTTCGAGTCCCTGATGGCGCACAAAAATCCCAGGTCAGGTCGCTAACGCGGCTTGGCCTGGTCCCGTTTCCAGGGTCGTGACCAAGAATACGCCAAGAATTCCGGGCCCACCGTCGACGTCAAGCGGTCCGACCCAGCCCCTCCTCCAGGACCGCCGACGAGTCCGGCGCCCGCTCCGCCGATGCGATGTAGTGACGCTCCGTAACCCCTTCCCGGGAGTGGCCCAGCTGCTTCGCCGCGGTCTTCGCATCCGCCCCTTCGGCGATGAGCGTGGCGACTGTCTTCCGGAACGTGTACTGGGTCACATCCTTGTATTCGGTGCCGCGCGCGTCGCGCCAGGTGCGGTTGAAGTTGTGCGGATCGCGCAGCACCCCGCCTCGACCAGGAAACACGAGCGCGGTCTTGTCCTCCACCTCCACCACTTCACCCCCCACCTCACGCAATGCCTTGACGTCACACATCCGCCCGTGTGTCGGGTCGTCCCGCAATCTGTTCAGCATGTCGACAGCGAACCCCGGCAACGCGACCGTTCGGTGCCCGGCGTCGGTCTTCGTCCACTCCTGCCGGAACAGCCCCTTGCCTTTCAGCCTCACGACGGTGGCGGCCACTGTGAACGTCGCGGGCCGCGATTCGAGA
This sequence comes from Nocardia sp. KT25-26, assembly GCF_056627695.1. Lineage (NCBI taxonomy): Bacteria > Bacillati > Actinomycetota > Actinomycetes > Mycobacteriales > Nocardiaceae > Nocardia > Nocardia sp. KT25-26. Next base: position 4,574,370 of record NZ_CM152813.1, read on the forward strand.
TCGAACTGTTCCCAGGACGCCGCCAGCGCTTCTCCCGGACGCACACCCGAGCCCAGGATCAGGTCGGCGACGTCCACGATGAGCGGGTCCCGGCGCGGTCCGTGCGTGTACGCGGGGGTGCCCGGTATCTCGTCTCCCGCTAGCCACTCCCGTAGTTGCGCACGCAGGCCTGCCAGGCGTTCTCGTTCGATGATCTGGGGCCTGGCTTTCCGTCGACGTAGGCGTGCGGTATCACGCACCGGGTTCTCCGTCAGCGCGCCGTAACGAACTGCCAGACCCATGACTCCTGTGAGGATCACTTTGTGAAGGCGGGCCTTCGACTTCAAGCCCGACGCCGCGACGGCTTGGATGTGCTCGTCGAGTCGGCCGGCGTCCGCTTCCCAGATGCGCAGATTGCCCAGCGCGGGGCGAAGCTTGACGACCTCCCTCTTGGCACGCTTGTCCGTGCTGACGTCTATCTCACCCCGGTACCGGTCGTAGGACTGTTGATCGACGCCCTCGTCCCGTTCGACTTCAGCGAGCCACAGATCCATCAGAACCGAGAGGCGAGTGTCTCGGGTGACCTTGCCGCGCGCACGACCCTTGTACTGCTTCTGGAGTGCCGATAGCTTCTTGCGCAGTTCCACCTTCGCCTGGTTCTCCGTCTGCCGATGCGCGTCGACGACTTTGTTCTTGCCGTCGTATCCGCGGAACGTCGCCCACGCACGCCACGTCCCATCGGGTTTCTTCTTGGTGCCGATGTCGCCGTAGCTGCCGAGCTCTGTGGCTGGTCGTGGCACAGGTCTTCTCCATTTCGTCGGTGGGTGTCAGGCAGCCTCAGGCTGGTCATCGGTGTGCACCATGCACGCTTGGAGGTAGGCGTCGAGATCCCCGAGTCGATACATGCACGAGTTGCCTGAGGGCTTCGAGTAGCGCGGGCCGCGTCCGAACGCAGCCCAGTTCGCCAGCGTTCGCGGGTGCACGCCGAGGTACTCGGCAGCCTCTTCGCGCGTGAGCCAGCGTTTGTGTCCTGCCCGATGCGTGCCGCCGAATCGGGGCAGCGGCGTGACCACCTCTGCACCGGGAGTTTCCGGATTCATGACTACCTCTCTTCCTTCGTGCGCGATACCGCACCCAGCTCCGGGTAGCGGTCGTAGTCGGCAATTCGGCTTCGGGCCCGTGGGATGTGGACCGACCGGCCAACTGACCGGGTCCATCAACGCTCCGTAGTCGCTGAGCAGTCAAATGTCTTCTCGTCCAACGCTTCTGACGGGCCAATGCCCAGTTCCATACATTCAACCCCGGCCCGGTCCGAATCGGCGGCCAGTGGCCGATCTGGCGGCCCGTATGCGCATCGGACGGGCGGGTGTGCGACTGAAGCGGTGGGCACACACGTTCGCGGGGTGGAATCAACTGTTGCGGAACGGCGCGCGACCAGCACCGACGTAGGACGACTCGCAACGGCCGTTTCTGCGGCAGCATCTGGACCATGTCCTCAGGAGGCAAGCCGGTCGTCCCTCTTTTTCCCTGGTTGCTCGTCGGTTTCGATGTCGCCCCCACCGCGGCCGAGATGCGAGGCCGTGAATCGGTCAGTGGTGCTGGGTGAGCTCGACCTTTGGAGTGGTAGGAGGGAGTCGATATCGACGTCGGCGTCTCGGTCGTCGGTGGTGGCCAGTTCCGCGGGGTCAGTGGTGATGAGCGCGTTCTCGGTGGGCGAGGCCAAAGATCCGAACACCGCGCGGTCGGTGCCGCCGACCGCGAGCAGGCCCGAACCGCGAGCGGCGGACAGCAGGAATTGTTGCTCGCCGTCGGAGAGGTGGAAGGCGGTGGCGACTTCGTCGATGGCCTGTGGTGCTTGGCGCAACAGGATCTGGGTCGCGGCGTTGGAGATGATCGCACGACCCAGCTCGGTCGAGCACACATCCGCGCAGTCCTGCGTGGCGACGGTCAGTCCCGCCCAGTGCTTGCGGAACCTCTTGGCAGCCCGGAACAGAAATGCCGCTCCGGCGGGCTCGCGTAGCAGTAGCCATGCCTCGTCCACGGTGATCATGCGGGGCCGCCGCCGGCCAGGGTTGGACGCTCGGCGCCACGTCGCGTCCAACACTAGGAGGGTGCCGATGGTTTTCAGCTCGTCGGGCAGCTCTCGCAGTGAGAACACGATCATCGCGCCCTCGGGTTCGGTGGTGGTGGGCCCGTCGATCAGCCCGGCGTAGGTTCCCTCGCCGGTGTAGGGGTGCAGCCCAGCAGCCATCTCGACGGCGGCGGGCGAGTCGAGCCGGCCGAGCTGGTCGCGCAGGTCGCTCAGCGTGGGTGCGGGTCGGGTCCAGGTGGCGGGGTCGTCGGTGATCCCGGCGGCGGTGTAGGTAGCAGCCAGGGCGGCGTCCAGCGCTGAGCGTTGTGCGGCGGTTCGGTCGCCCAGCAGTACCTGGATCAGGGTGTGGCAGAACAGTTTGCGCCGGGTGAGCGCGTCGGTCGGGGCGCTGCGACGGCTGTCGGGTCGGGTGTGGACTTCCAGGTCGAACGGGTTGAGTCGGACTCCGGGCACGCCGAGGCGGATGTTGGTGCCGCCCACGGCCTCACTCAGGCGCCGGTATTCGTCTTCGGGGTCGATGACGACCTGTTCGATTCCGCGATACAGCGCGCGCAGGATCTCGGTCTTGACCAGGTAGGACTTGCCCGCACCGCTGCGGCCGAGAACGACGAGGTTATGGTTGTGAGCCTCGGACCCGAATCTGTCCACGAACAGCAGACCCGAGGCGGCGTCGCGGCCATAGAGGACGCCTTGTGGCCGGTCGGCTTGGGCGGGGTCCGGGGCGGGGAGTTGGGGCGAGTCGAAGGGGAACGCTGCGGCGAGGGCGGTGGTGTCGAAAGTGCGCTGTACGCGGATGAGGTCCAACCCGAGGGGTAGGGTCGTCGCCCACGCCTGAGCCGCCCGGTAGGACAGGGTGCAGGTGTCCACGAGCAGACTTGCAGCCAGCGCGCGGACCGCTGCTACCTCGTCGGCCAGGTCGGATTCCGAGGAAGCATGGACGGTGAGATACACCCCGACCCGGAACAACCTTGCCTCGGCCCGCGCGACGCGCGCCGACAGGTCAGCGGCGTCCTCCACCGCGACATCGACCTGCGGATCGGTCAGGCGGCCCCGACCGAGGTCTTGCGTCCGGGAGGACTCCAGCCGGGCCTGCTGGCGGCGTAGCCGTGTCGCGGCCGTGGCCGGATCGACCGGCTCGACGTGCACCGCGACCTCGACCCGGCCGGGGTGCGACAGCAGCGGCGCGAGCCAGCCGGCTGTCACCTCGCGCGGGTAGCCGGTGACCGCGAGGGTCGCACTCCAGTCGGAACCGATTTCGAGGTGCCGGGTTCCGATGGTCAGGGACTCCGGGGCGAACCGGTCGAGCACCTCTCCGGCGAACGGGTCCGGTGTCGGGGTGTCGGAGCCGGCGGTGATCACGGTGTCGGCGGAGGTGATGTCGGCGGCGGCCGAGACGAGGCTTTCTGGGTTGGTGCAGCCGGCCAGCACGGCGGTGGCGGCGTCGTGGTCGAGGGCGGTCACCGAGATCCCCATGGGGGATAGGACATCGGCGGCCTCATTCATCCGGCGGAGCAGCCGGGACTCGGCCGCGCGGCGGGCGCCGCTCGAGAGCGTGGACGATGCTCGACGCTGTCCGGGGAGGCGGGCACGTAGCCCGCTGGTGGGCAGGGCTTCGGTGCGTTCGCGCCACACGAGCAGCACCTGCCGGTGGACCGGGTCCTCGCGGGCGGCCAGTTCGGTGAGGTGGTCGGCATGGTCGAGAGCTGCTGCGGCGAGGTCGGGTGACATCTGTTGCGCGGCGGCGTGTAGTCCGGTGATGTGTTCGGTCAGGTCGAGGCGGGCCGAGCGGATGAGGATCTGGACCGGCTGGCGCAGGGTGTGTAGCCAGCCTGCGAGTTGACCGACGAGGCTGTCCTGTTCGTCCGGGGTCCGCAACGACAGGTTGACAGTTCCGGCGACGGCGATGGCGGCGAGTCCGTCGGTGCCGAGGTCGATCACGCCGACCCCGCCGCTGCCGCTGCTCGCCACCGACTCGGGCAGGTGCGCCTGAGTCGCCGACAGTTCGGAAGGTACCGGCAGCCGGGGACTGCGACCTTTGGTGCCGGTAGTGAGCCAGCGTGGCGCCTGGGTCCTGCCGTGTGATCGGGTGAGTCGGCGGGGGTGCAGGTGGTGGCGAACAGCGGCGACGAGGAGCAGGTCGGCCGAGAGGCCATCGCGGCGGGTGAGGACCGCTACGGCGATGACGACAGACACCAGGGCGGCGGCGACGGCGAATACCGGCAGAGGTAGCAAGGACCGTGTGGCGGCCCAGGTCGAATACAGCAGTGCGGCGGTGGTGGCCAGGACGGCGAGTTGGCGGGCGGTGAATGGCCCCAACAAGCGGTCGGAACGCTCGACGTCGGCGGGGATGCGCACGATGGTGCTCACTGGAGGTTCCCTCCTCGCGGTGCGCGGGATGCGCGGCGGCGGACGGGCAGATCGGGCATGGGCAGGTGCAGCTGCCGTCCCGCCGGACGCGCCGGGGTCGGGGCCGGTGGCCGCGGTGGGTTCGGTGGCGGTGGGGCGGGTTTGACCCGGGTGACGGGGAACGGGAGCGGGTACTGGCCGCTGCGGTTCGGGCGAAGACGCGCGTACGGGTCGGGCGGGGTGGGTTCGGTGAAGTCGAAGGCGAGCTGTTTCGGTCTGGCGCGGCGACCTGGCCGCTGCGGCGGCTCGGGTGGCGGTGGTGTTGTGCGGACCCGACGCACCGGGATCGGGAGTGGGTACTGTCCCCCGGCCCCGGCGCGGATGCCCCGGTACGGGTCCGGCGGGGTGAAGTCGAAGGCGAGCTGGCGGGCCCTCGCTGTCCGGGCGCGAGTCGGGGGCGGCGTGCCGGTCGCCTCGGCCAGTGCCGGGCTGTGTTGCCGGGCTACCCGGCGGACTCCTTCCAGGGGCAGCATGAGCTGCCCGTCGCGTGTCGAGCGCACCCGCGCGTACGGGTCGGGCGGACCGCTGCCGGCGCCGGTACGGGGTGCTCGTGGGGCGCGGACGGGTTGCGCGCTTCGGCGTGCCGACGCCGCCGAGGCGGTCGTGCGGGCGCTGCCCGAGGTGGCGCCTTTGAGCAGGCCGAGTGTCTTGTAGGCGAGGAACCCGCGCACGATCGATCCGGCGAAGCTGCGCCCGTGCCCGATCTTGAGCACCGACAACAGCCACATCGGGGTCTTGATCAACACGAACATCAACGCCAAAGCGACGGTGAGGTCGACGATCTCGTTGGCGTCGGGCCCGAACGGATACCACCCGCCGGGAGTGAGCATGACCCGCACGACGGTCACCAGGGTCAGCGATTGCACGACCTGGATCGCCAGACAGGCGGCGAAGGAGCGCCACCACCAGCGGGCGATGCCGTCCAGGCCGGGAAGTCCGTGACACATCAACGCCAGCGGTGCGCCCACGATCAGCAGGATCGTGATCGTGACCCGCACCAGATAGGAGATGATCAGCAGAAGCAGCATCACCGCCAACGCCAGCTGCAACAGCACGAGCATGCCGAGGCTCTGGGTGCTGGTGAACGCAAGCTCGGCCAGCGCGTCGGCGGCCGAACCGGTATCGACCCCGTCGCCTGCCATCGCCGTGGCGAGGGCGTTGGCGAAACCGATTCCGGCGGTGGCGATCATCATGCTCAATCCCCCGGCCGCGAATCCGATCACCAGGCGGGGTGCGAGTTCGCGGATCGACCATTGGGTCTGCACGGTCTCGCGCGCCATCAACAGCACGCTGGCGGCCATCACGACCAGCACGTAGAGGGCCAGTACGATCTGCCAGGACTGGTTCCACAGCACCCCGATCTCGGGTATCTGCTCGGGCTCCGGCGTGGTGAGCAGCGTTTTCGACAGCAGTTCGAGCAGCGGGTTGAGCGAGGTCTCCACGATGCGCCGGAAGAATCCGTCGATCGCGTTCTCGACACAGCCCGTGATGTTGGTGACCCCGCACTCGGCCGACCCCGAGCTCGAACCGGATCCGGGAGTCGGTGCCGGTGTCGTGCCGGGCGCGGTGGTCGTGGGCGGGGCGGTGGTCGAAGGCGGTGTCACCCACCGGCGTGGGGTTGTCGTGGTCGGCGGCGGTGTTGTCGTGCCGGGGGTGTCCGGTTGCGTGGTCGCCGGCGGGGTCGGTGTCGGGGTGGCGGGTTGGGCGGCGGCACCGGCGGAACCGGTGAGCATGATCAGGACGGCGGTGAGCACGGCCGCTGCGCCGGCGGCAGCGATGCGCGCGGCCGGGGAGAACCGGGCGGGGGCGGATGGTGCCTGGGCCGAGGTGGTCACGGTCAGGCTCCGATGATGGACTTGAGCACGGCGACGATGACCGGTGCCAGCATCGCCAGCGCGTAGCCCAAGCAGGCGGCGCGGAAGGCGGTTTTGGCTTTCTCGATCTCGCCGGGGTCGCCGCCGCCGAGCAGGTAGCGGGCTCCGGCGACGGTCAGGAACAGTGTCGCCAGCCCGGCCAGGATGCCGACCAACCAGTTGCGGGCGTTGTCGATCACCTCGTCCAGCGACGAGGCGATGGCCAGCACTTCGGTATGCGGTGGTGTCGCCGAAGCGGATCCGGCGAGCATCATCAGCAGCATGCTCGTGGCCGCGACCGCGAGAATCCGCAGCCGACGCCGAGCCGGCCGTGGCGGCGCCTGGTGGAGGTGCCCCTGATTGGTATTCATGCCGCCCTCCACTGCTCGATGTCCGGCGATGCTGGAGTGACCGAGGGCCGGTTCTGCCGGCGGCCTCGCCGCGGTGACCGCTCCGGTGGTGCGAGGGCGGTGACCGCGGCGACCTCGACCGGGCTGGTGCGCTCGGGATCGACGTCGCGGACACGGTCGTTCAGCCACGCGAGCAGAGCGCGTTCGGCGCGGGGTCGCTGCTTGCGCAACTTCCACAGGGACACACCGCGCTCAGCGGCCAAGGCGGTCAGCGACCGGCCTTCCCAGCGCGAGGTGGTGATGAGTTCTGCCGCGTCAGCCGAGATCACTCCAGCGGCTACGGCCTCGGCCAGCACCGACTCGGGATGCCCCGGCCCCGACACCATCGTCTGCCCCTGCTCCCCCCGTGGGGCAAGGTCACGGTCGAGGTCTCCGACGGTGACCACGTCGGTTCGCTGACTGGTTGCCGCGGCGAGCGCCGCGCGGTAGGCACCCCACCGCAGCCGATGCCACACCCCCGGCTCGGCCAGGCCGACGCGCGAGAGATGGGACAGGAACGCGGTCAGGATTTCGGACTCGATGTCGTGACGGGCCGGGTGGCTCGAGGTGACGCACTCGCCGGCGGTCCGCGACAGCATCGGCGCGGCCAGTCCGGCACATGCGAGCATCGCGGCCGCCTCCTCGGTGCGGACTCGTTGCAGCAGCCACACCCAGATCGCGTCGACCTCCGCCATCGGAGTCCCCGGGTGCCACAGCCGCTCACGCAAATGCCCCCACGTCGGTACCGGGACGGCGGGGCCGGCCGCCGAGGACGGCACCGGGCGTGGGAGGGCAGGCACGGATTCGGCGGCCATCCGGTCGAAGCCCGCCCGCACCACTGCCAGCGGCGAGTCCGGCTTTGCACCCGGTCCCGCATATGTCGCGATGTGTGAACTCGTCACTACAGATCTCCTTGTTCAGTCGAGAACTTCCGACATCACAAGGACACCTCGAACCCATATCCGAAACGCATCGGAACCCTATCCAAATCACCTCCCAGCCCTATCTGAAACATATCGAAGTCATATCCTGGCCAGATCGGTGACCAATGTGCAACTACTCGCCACGTCGCAGCCGAACCGCCGGATACCCGCACGGACATGACCCCAACCTGCGCTTGTGAAGTCGAAGACAACGCCAGGATATGAACCGGATATGTTTCAGACATGCCCTGGATAGAGCTATAGAAAAGCATTGGCAACCCGCCGAGAAAATCGTCAAAAAGTTCTCCGAATCTACGAAGCGGATTGCAACCTCCGGCACGTTTTCAACCACAGGAAAATTCTCAGAAAAAAATCGGTAGGGCCATGTCCCGATTTCGGCCTTTTGGCGGAAGTAAGCGAGTACATACCGCTCTCTCGCTCAGGAGGCCGCAATGCCCGCCAGTTCCCGCCGCCACGGTCCCAGCTCCGCCGCCGTGCACGTCCCCTCCACCTTGTGGGCGCTGGGGTCCGAACCGCTCGATCCCGACGACCGCTGGCCCGAGCGGGCTCTGGTCCACACGATCACCGAATTCTCCGCCCCCGGCGCGCGAGTGTTGCTGCTGGGCTGGCCCACCCCCGTCACCCGGGGGCCGTTGCGGATCATCGAGCCCGACACCGCCGCCGCCATCTCGACGATCGACGCTCTGGGCCGCCACGGCCTCGACGCCCCCACCGATCGGAGGTGGCCCGGTGAGCCGGTGGATCTGGTCGTCGCAAGTCTGCTCGCCGATCATCTCGGCCCGATCGCTGCCGCCGAGCACGTCACCACGCTGGCGACCGAGGCGCTGGCGATGGGCGGGTTGCTAGTCGTTTTCTCTCGCTGCCGACACAGCGACTCCGGGATCCTGCTCGACCCCGCCGGATCGGTCGTGGCCGCCGCGCAGGCTGCCGATCTGCTCTACCTCCAGCACATCATCGCCGCCCCGATCTCCGGGCAGATCGTCACCGCGACTTCATCTCCGGCTCCCTCGGGCACCGCGCGCCACACCGTCGCGCACACCGATGTCTTCGTCTTCCTCCAGCCCGCGCATGGCTGAGCCCACACGCCCTCTGCCCTACCGGAACTCTCCCGCGAAGGACGCCGCCATGACCCTCAGCCCCGCCACGAATCTCGCCTCCGTGACCCCAGCACAGACGGGCCCGGCCAGCACACCGGTGTCTGTGTGGGTCACAGCGCAGACCGCGCCCGCCGCGCAGCGGCGGGGGCGCTATCACCCCGACAGCACCGCCCATCCCGCGAAGATGCTCCCTGCCATCGTCGCCCACGCCGTGAACACCTACACCCGGCCCGGGGACCTCGTGCTGGATCCGATGTGCGGGATCGGCACTACTCTGGTCGAATCCCTGTATCTGGGCCGCCGCGCGGTGGGTGTGGAGTACGAGGGCCGGTGGGCGGAGCTGGCACGCACCAACATCGGCCTCGCACATGAGGCCGGGATCGACCTCGCCGCGAACGCTTATCACGGCGACGCCCGCAAGCTGGGCGAGCTGATCCCGGCCGAGCTGCGTGGTCAGGCGAACCTGGTCGTCACTTCCCCTCCCTACGGCGATTCTCTGCACGGGCACGTGCGCGCCAACCGCAAGGACCCGGTGCTGAAGAAGAACCACCGCTACGGAGCGGTGCTGGATCGCGGCAACCTCGCCAACGTCGGCCTCGGCCGCCTGTTGTCCGGGTTCACCAAGATCCTGGCCGGCGCCGCCGACTACCTCGCGCCCGGCGGGCATGTGGTGATCACCGCCAGGCCGTGGCGTCAGCACGCCGAACTCGTCCCGCTGCCGGCCCACCTCTACACCTGCGGCGAACTGGCCGGACTCGTGCCGGTCGAGCGGTGTGTGGCATTGCTGGGTCGGCTGTCCGAGGGCGAACTCATCGCCCGCAGCTCGTTCTTCCAGCGCGACTTCATCGTCAAACAGCGCGCCGCTGGGCTGCCGATGCATCTCATCGCCCACGAGGACGTCATCATCCTCCGCAAGCCGGAAACCAGCGAGGCGACCGAACGCCGCCGCGCGGCAGGCCGTTTCCCGTTCGGTAACGCGGCGACGCTGCCGAACACCGAGATCACCGGCCCGGGATCGGTGGCCGCGTGAATCCCGAGCAGGGATGGCTCGGCCGGGCGCTTCTGGCGCCCGGCCGAGCCCTGGCCGACCTCCGCGAAGCCCTCGAACAGGCACTCATGTCCACCGACGGGCTGTTCGTGGTCGCGGCCGGTGTCGCGGTGCTCGCCGCGGCACGGCTGGCAGTTCGGTGGCGGCGTGGCCGGCTGAGTACGTGTGCTCGTCAGATCACCGTGCTCACGCCACCCGAAGTCGATGCCAATGGCGCACTCAGCTTCTGGGCCCACCTCATCGGGCAACTGCGACCCGCGTGGGCGAGAACCCTGCTGGGGCAACCGCATCTCGGGTTCGAGTACACCGTCACTTCCGAGCACGGTGCCGCGATCCGGCTCTGGGTGCCCGGCGCAATCCCACCCGGTCTCATCGAACGCGCCATCGCCTCGGCATGGCCCGGCGCGCACACCGACACTCTCGAACCCGCCCGGCCCCCGCTGCCGACGCCGGTGAAAGGTGGGAGACGGGTGGTCGCGGGAGGGGAGCTGCGTCTCGGGCGCCGTGAGGGGCTCCCGTTGAGTACCGATCACTCCGGGGATCTGGTGCGCAACCTGATCATCGCCGCCGACGACCTCGCCCCAGGCCAAGCCACCTGCGTGCAGATCCTCACCCGACCGGTCACCGGCCGCCGGGTCGGACGAGCCACCCGCGCCGCAGCGAGCACTCGCACTCGGGCCGGGGTCGCGGTGGGACTGCTGCGTGGGGCGCTGAACCTGCTCACTCCCGGCACGGGCTCGACCCGTGACTCCCGCGCCGCCGGTGGATTGGGTGCAGGGTCGGGCACCGACCGCCAGATATCTCTGGAGTACAGCGCCGCCGCCCGCGCGGCGGCGGCGAAAGCCCGAGGAGCGCACTGGGAGACGATCGTCCGTTACGCCGCCTCGGTCCCGGTCTCCGCCGGCGACGAGCAGGTCGACTCGGCGGCACAGGCGCGGGCGGTGGCGCGTGGGCGCGCTGATGCTCTCGCCACAGTGTTCGGGGCCTGCACCGACCACAATTACTACCGTCGTCGCCGTCGCCTGCGCCTCGAGCGGTTGATCCGGCAGCGGCGTCTCGGGCGCGGGGACGTGCTGTCGGTGCCCGAGCTGGCCACGATCGCGCATCTGCCCACCGACGAGGGGCTACCCGGTCTACAACGCGCCGGAGCCCGCGCCCTGTCCCCCGCCCCGGAGATCCCTGTCGGCGGCGAGCACACCAAACCGCTCGGAATGGCTGACACCGGCACTCGTCGCCCGGTTGCGGTGAAGATCTCCGACGCCCGCCACCACCTGCACATCCTCGGCCCTACCGGCGTCGGCAAATCCACTCTGCTGGCGCGCACGATCCTCGATGACGCCGACGCCGGACGCGGGGTGATCGTCATCGATCCCAAAGGCGACCTCGTGACCGACGTCCTGTCGCGGCTGCCGTCACGAATGGGTGAGCGGGTGGTGCTCTTCGATGCCGACTCCCCCGCCGCGCCGCCGTGTGTGAATCCGCTCGACATCGGCCGGATCGGGCGCGCAAGGACCGATCTCGCCGTCGACAACCTCGTCACCGTCTTCCACCGCATCTTTCACCAGTGGTGGGGGCCACGCACCGACGACATCATGCGCGCCGGCCTGCTCACCCTCTGCGCGCAGCCTGGAACCGCGACCCTGGCCGACCTGCCCCGCCTCCTCACCGAGCCTGCGTTCCGCTCCCGCGTCACCCGGACCACCAAAGACCCTGTCTTGCGCGGGTTCTGGGACGCCTACGAGCAGCTCTCCGACACCGGTCGCGCCCAACTCACCGGCCCGTTGCTGAACAAATTGCGTGCGTTCCTGCTGCGCCCGTTCGTGCGGTCGGCCATCGCGGGCGGCCCCAGCACGGTCGAGTTCGCCGATGTCCTCGACGAGGGCGGCATTTGCCTCGCGCGCGTGCCGAAAGGTTCGCTCGGAGAGGAGACCTCGCGCTTGGTGGGGTCTTTGCTGGTAGCGAGGACCTGGCAGGCGGTGACGGCGCGTGCGCGGGTGCCTTCTGCTGACCGGCCGGACGCGGCTCTCGTGCTCGACGAGGCGCAGAACTTCCTCAACCTGTCCACACCGATCGAGGACATGCTCGCCGAGGCCCGAGGACTGCGCCTGTCGCTACTGCTGGCGCACCAGAACCTGGGCCAGCTCACGCGCGAGTTGCGCGATGGCATCTCGGCCAATGCCCGCAACAAGGTCATCTTCGCCGTGTCACCCGATGACGCCCGGGACCTGGCCCGCCACACCGACCCGTGGCTGTCCGAGCACGACCTGTCACATCTGGATGCCTTCCACGCCGCCGCCCGCTTGCTGATCGACGGCCGCAACGCCCGCCCGTTCACCCTCACCACCCGACCGCTCGATCCGCCGATCCCCGGCCGGGCCCGTGAAATCGCTGCCGCCGCCCGCGCCCGCCTGGTCGCCCCAGCATCCACACCTGGCCCCGCGCCCACCGACTGACTCAGCCCTCCCGCACCCAGAACCCTCACCCATTCGACCTGACCACCCGAGAAAGACCGTGCCACAGATGCTTTCCCGCCCCGCCCGGCAAGCAGACAGCCGGCGCCCCCGACCCGACAACCGACCTCGACCCCGACCGCTCGACCTGACCGCGCTTGTCGGGCGGATGACCGAGCGGGACCGCTGGATCCTGCGGATGCTGCACGAGCACCGCGTCCTGACCACCAACCAGCTCGCCGCCCTCGCCTTCCCCACCCCCGCCATCGCATTGCGGCGTCTCACCCTGCTGCATCGCTACGGCGTCCTGGATCGGTTCCGGCCCTTGCGGCCCCGGGGAAGCGCACCGATGCACTGGGTCCTCGCGCCGGCCGGCGCCGGCGTACTCGCCGCCGAAGCCGGGATCACGGTGCGCGAACTGGGCTACAACCACCAGCGCGCCCTCGCCGTCTCCCACAGCTTGCACCTGGCCCACGCCCTCGGCGTGGCCGACTGGTTCACCGCCCTGACCGCCTACCCCGCCCACGACCAGCGCGGCGAACCCTCACAGGTGCGGGCGTGGTGGTCACAGACCCGTTGCGAGCGCCTGTGGGGCGATCTCGCCCGCCCCGACGCCTTCGGCCGCTACACCTACGCCGAGACGACCCTCGACTTCTTTCTCGAGTACGACCTCGACACCACCCGAGGCACGGCCAAGGTCGCGGCCAAACTGAACGGCTTTGCCGAGCTGGCGCGCACCACCGGCGTCATCACACCCGTCCTGTTCTGGGTACCGACCCTCGTCCGCGAGACCAGAACCCGCGCGGCACTGCACCGGACCTGGGAACGGCTCCCCGACCCCGAGGCCGTGCCCGTGGCCACCGCCGCAGCCGAACTCGCCTCCCGCAGTATCGAAGCGAGCCCCGCCGAGCAGGTGTGGCTACCGCTGGGTCCCGCCACCGAACGCACACGCATGCACCACCTCGCCGCCGTGTGGCCCCGACTCACGCCACCGGCCGAGGAGGCCGAACCGGAGCCCACATCGACACCGTTGGGCGGCATCATCGCCCTCGCACCACCGCCACCCCAGCCGCCGCTCTCCGAGTGGTGTTGAAGCAGCGATGCTGGCCAAGGCACTCGGGGCGGGGTTCGCGTTCGTGTTCCTCACGGTCGTCATCGCGACCGTGGTCAGCGCCGTCGTCGTGTTCGACACCGCGCTCGCCCCTGCCCCGGGCGCCTCGGCCGGCACCGGCTCGACCCCGAGCACCGAAGCTCACCAGGACGTCCCGACCGAGATGCTCGTGCTCTACCAGGCCGCTGCCGCAGACTGTCCCGGTCTGGACTGGTCGGTGCTTGCCGCGATCGGCAAGATCGAGACCGACCACGGCCGCTCCACCCTGCCGGGAGTGTCCGCCGGTGAGAACGCCTCCGGGGCCGGTGGACCGATGCAGTTCCTGGCTCCCACCTTCGACTCGGTCATCGCCCGACACTCGTTGCCCGCTGGTGGGGCGAGTCCGCCCTCGCGCTACAACCCCTCCGACGCCATCCACGCCGCCGCGTTCTATCTATGCGACTCCGGCGCGCCCGCCGACATGTACAGCGCGATCTTCGCCTACAACCACGCCGACTGGTACGTCCGCGATGTCCTCGACCAAGCCGCCCGCTACCGCGCCACCACACCCGACACCTCCGGCGGCGACTGCCACACCACCTCACCGACAAACCCGACAGCCGCACAGGTGATCTCGTTCGCCTGCGCACAGCTCGGCCTCCCCTACGTGTGGGGCGGCAACGGACCGGACGTGAACGGCGGCTGGGACTGCTCGGGACTCACCCAAGCCGCCTACCGCGCCGCCGGGATCTCACTCCCGCGCACCACCTACGACCAGGTCCACACCGGCACACCCGTGCCCGAGGACCAGCTCGTCCCCGGAGATCTCGTGTTCTACGGCACCGCAGCCGACGTCCATCACGTAGGGATCTACCTCGGCGCGGGCCGGATGGTGCACGCACCCACCTTCGACCAACCCGTCCAGGTCTCGCCCTACCGGTGGAACGGCGACGACTTCTACACCGCCCGCAGACTCACACCCGCCCACGACAACAACTCCCGCGCCACCTCCTGACCAGCACCCTCACCCGAACGGAGAACACACCATGCACCGCAACAACGCCCCGCTCCGCCGCACCGCCCGCGCGGCGCTGTGCGCGGCCATCACCGCGACCACCGTGACGGCCGGTATCGCCGCCGCAGAACCCACCCCCGACCGCACCGATACCCCGTGCCCGCACTGGACCGCGCTACTGACACCAGGCACCTACGAGACAATCCCCGCCACCAACGGGCAGGCCACGAACGGGACCCTCACCGAGCTCGGGCAATCCCTGACCACCCGCTACGGCACCGATATCGAGGTCCGAACCCTCACCGAGTCCTCCGCAGGTGCGGGGTCGGTGAGCGAAGCAGACCTCACCGCGGCGGTGAAGGGACTGTGCTCGGACACCCGAGTCGTTATGGCCGGCTACGGCCAGGGCGCCGAGGTCGCCGGCGACCTCGCCACCAGAATCGGCAACCATCGAGGCCCGATCCCGGCCTCCCGCGTCCTGGCCGTCGCGCTCGTAGCCGATCCGCGCCGCGACGCGGCCACCCCCCAGCTCGGTACGCCGGTCTCCGGGCAAGGCGTCACCGGTCCACGGGTGCAGGGCTTCGGCGAGCTGACCGACCGGGTCCGCACGCTGTGCCTCACCGGTGACAGCTACTGCTCCACCACCGCCGAGTCCTCTCCGGCCCTCGCCGCGGTGAGCCGTGCCCTCACCACCACGGCGACCTCGACAACGGCCCTGACCAGCACGACCTCAGCGACTGCCTTGGCGAAGGGCGCCTCCACCGCGACGAGCATCGGGTCGTCCACGACCGGGCAGATCAGTGTGTCTCAGGTCCTGGCACAGGTCGTCACGGTTGTCAACGGGCTCGCCGGGTTCACCGCGAATGTGCCCGCGATCGTGGCCGACCTCGCCCAGCTGCCCGGACTGATTGCCGCAGGCGACGTGCGCGGCGTGCACCGTGTCTCGGGTGATCTGAACAACCAGTTCGCCCCGCTGGTCGAGCTGGCCGATGGACTCGACCTGCGGCTGGTCGCGCGGGCGTTGGCGTTGGCTGCACCCCTGGACACCACCGGAGTCGCTACGATCGCCGCCGAGATCGTTGGTGTCCTGGCCGGGCTCGACATCTCCCGCATCGCCACCGACGTCGGTCGCGCCCAGGAGATCGCCTGGACCGCCGTGGAATCCCTCGCCGACGGCGACCCGGTGACGGCGGTGCTGACGCTGACCGGGCTGGCACCGATCGCCGCCGACCTTGTCTCGGCCACCGCCGCAGCGTTCGCCGGCCAGCAGTTCCCCACCCTGGCCAACACATACACCGCGACCACTGCCGGAACGGGCCCCGCTGTTCCGGCCGTCCAAGACGGCCACACGGGCGCGTTCGACGCCACCGGCTACGACACCGCCGCCCCCGCGCTGACCGACTGGATCACCCAGACCATCGAGCGCAGCAAGTAGCCGACAAATCAGTGCGGACCGCACGGCGAGTACCCGTACCAACCGGTGGTACACACCCAGTTGTTCTGACGGAGCGGCGGAAAGGGTTATGTGCGCCCGGCTCGGAGAGGATGAGCCGGGCACCATTGCTGTAGCTACGCCGACACCCCGAGTACGGCCTGCCGAAGACCAGATCCGCGGGGTATCCGAGACTGGCCGCGCGGGGTGGTACTGGCAAGGCGGGATGTCGATGTTGTCTTCGCCCGACAATGGCGGTTGGGTTCTCGTGTAAGCGAACTCGGAGGTCGGAGTGCCTCGAAACGTAGCGAGACATGGTCGGCCGCCGCGACTATGCGATCTGCGGACTAGCCGACCGCGCCGACGCACCGTCACCCGCAACGGAGACGAAGACAGGCCGATGCACGGTACCGGCGTGACCGGTGCGGCCCGGGACAACAGGGCCGCTGCGGTGTCCGTCGAGCTATCATCGACCACAGACCTAATCCATGCCGTACCTGCGGGTGCGGAAGCTGCCATGGTGCCAACCATGCGGCACCACCGCCGTTTCATACCCGACCGTCCCACGAACACCCGTGATCGCGCTGCCCCGAGAAGACCACTTCGAGGGGGCACCGCTGACGTCCGCGCGGTGCAGCCCTCGCTTCCGAAGCACTGCTCGGCCCGGGCGACTATGCTCAGCACCTGTGGAATCCCTTGTGATGGCACCGACATTTCTGGACCTCGCAGTCCTTCGGGAAGCCTTGGATGAGCAGAACGTCGGTGTCCGGACAAGTAACGAGCTCGGTGCGGGTCTCAACCTCGCGGAAACGCCGCTCGAGAAATTCGATCTAGGTGTTGTCGTTGTTCCGGGCGATGACCCCGACGGCACATCGAAGTCACGAGCTGCAATTCTGATCGAAGCCGGGATTGCTTACGCTCGCGGACTACCCCTCCTCTTTATCGTAAACCCGTCGGATCGGTCGTCGCTACAAGCCCTGTCCGGAACAAAAGCATGGACCGTACAAGCACCCATTGATAATAGAGAGGCGATCCGACTCCACGTACGACTGCTCATCCAGTCGATAACACGGAGCCCCAGTTCGAACTCTCAGTCAATCATCCTCGACGGACCACCAGGTAAAGGCAAGTCGGAATTAGTCGCTCGTCTCGCCAAGGAGATTCTGGAGGAAGGAAATACCCTTGTCGTAACTTCAACCTCAACCGGGCAGCCGGTAGAGCCGACCGTGGCGGAACGACTTGAGCAGTTGCTTCATGACCGTGGTATCGCTGCGCAGCGTGAGGTGCGAGCCACACGCGGCAACTCCGGTCGAATCGACCTAGTTTTCAGCCACCCGCAGATTGACACACCTGTCTTTCTGGAGTTGCTCAACGGTCTCCAAGAGAGACCGAGGGCTCATGCCGAGGCGCAACTGGCCAAATACATGAGAGATAAGCCAGGCACGCTCGGCCTCGTGCTGTATTACAATCTGCCGTCATCCGCTCCCGAAATGTCAACGGTTGATGCGCGGGTGTGGTCGGTGAGCATGGCCGATTTCCTCTATCAGGTCGACGTCGGCGCACTGGGTTCGTTCCTGCGAAGGATCCGCAACGAAACGATACATGGCCGATGACCCGTAGTCTCGACTCGACGGAGATTCAGCGCATCCTACGGCTGGCTGCCGAAGCCACCAATACTGACGCACAAGGAAAGGCATACGAAGAGCTGGCCCAGTACCTCTTCGAGCTCATACCAGGATGCCTCGTGGAGCGAAACGGCATCAGCTACTTCGGGACAGAGCAGGTAGATCTGGGTATATGCAACGGGAAACATCAGGACGGCCTACACGCTCTACCACATGTCATCCTGATTGAGTGCAAGGACTGGAGTCGACCGGTCGACAGCGCCACCCTTGGATATTTCATAAATATACTCGCCAGTCGCAGCGTCGAAGCCGGAATTTTGATCGCGGCCAACGGGGTAACAGGGGAGGTTCGGGAGCAATCTCACGCCCACGCCCTCGGCATCGGAGCAATCGCCCGAGGAATGAAGGTGCTCGTGATAACCACCGAGGAGATCAGTCGCCTTACGTGCATCGAAGAGTGGGTCGACCTACTACTGCGAAGGTTTCTTTTGGCTCATATGCGTGGCGGTCTCGGGGTGCAGTAGCCGGTCATCGGCAGCGGTTGCCCGCAGACCTGAGACCGGCGGCAACATTCGTGGGTCTCTGCGAGCTGAGCGATGGGGGTACGTGCTATCTCGGCAGCACCAGCCCCTTCGATCCGCGGCGAGATGCAACTGGGCCCGATGGCTCACGCAACGCGGGCCGGCAGAGGTCGCAGACGAGCTGCGGTTGGCCTGCGGAAGATCGGAGGCGGAAACCAGTGGTCCAAACTCTCACCAGCAGCCTATTCTGCGCCCATGCCCTTCGACGCAGACATCGACAGCTCGTTCAAACTGTGGAGCGCGGAACTCGGCGATCTGTACCGCGCCTGGAATCTGACCAACGTGCAGTTCGGGGCCGCTACGAGGCCGGGCTCGCCCGCAGCCAGGGATGACGCGGCACTAGAATCCCGATCACCGAAACCGTACCAGCCGGAGGGACTCGGAGCAGGCATAGACGCGGTCCAGATGATCGACGCCGCCGCCCAACACCTCAAAGGGCTACACGCATTGGTGAACTTGCGGGCAATGGACCTCGCGCCCTGGCCGATCACCCGTGCCATCTGCGAACACGTCGGCCACGCGGTGTGGCTGCTTGAGCCCGACATCACACCCGAAGCGCGGATGGCGCGGCGGTGGATGGCCAGACTCGCAGCAGCGCAACGCCTTCGATTCCTGGCGATGAACGGATCCAAGTCAGAGCAGAAGGATGCACGAAAACTCCGCAACTCGATCAAAAATCAGCTGGCGCTGCGGTTCCAGAATCACGATCTCGATTGGAATGAGCCTGATGAACCTCCTCCGTGGGAGATCGCGGGGCAGATCTACCCAGGTCTCAGACAACAGACGATGTTGTTGTCGAAAGTCGGTGCGAGAAACATCGATAGCCTTTACGACACATTGTCATTGAGCTCCCACCCTAATGCCATCACCTTGTCGATGGCGGTCGAGTCGGAGGACGCGGACAATTACCGGAAGGTGAAATACCGGACCGACCCAGATGCCTGGGGTGCAACCGTTCGACTGGCGAGCGACTTGCTGTACATCGCCGCGAACGCAGCGTGCGTTTACCTCTACGGCCGGGCCGACCACCTGACGGACTGGTACGACCAGTACCGCGCCCAGGACCCGGACGCCGGGGGCGATGACGGGCAATGACAACGGTTTTCTCAAGCGCCGCCGGCAAGGGCAACACGACCAACCATTGACCCACCGTGCCCGCATGTGCGGGCGACGAGCTTGACTGCTGCACTCCCCACCATGTGCGCAGGAAACGGCCCGTGGTGCCGAGCGGAACGCTCAAGCACCACGGGCCGTTTTGGCGGGGTCAGGAGATGAGCGGTGGCACCGCGCGCGGGGCGAACGCGCGCGGGGTTCCCTTGTCGCGGAACCGCCACGACGGCAACGGGGCGGACGCGGCGTCGACCGGCTCATCGCCGCCGTCGCCGTTGCTGGTGGTTCCGTGGTCGATCCGCTCGTGGAGGGTGGCCATGACCACCGCGCGGGTGGCGGTCTCGAGGTTGCGGTACAGGGTTCCGGTCAGCGGGCCGGTCATGATCCGCACCGACCCGGTGTGCGGGAAGAACTCACCGTCGGTTGTCGCCTTCTCGTAGTGCAGGGCGATCGGTACCCATGGGACCAGCGATGCCAGCACGGGCATTTGCAGCTCCTGCACGGCTGTGTCGGCGATGGTGATCCACAGTTCGAGGCTGTCGGGGGCGTTGCGCGCGTCGGCGTACACGCGGTACAGGGCCGAGGCCAGAACGTTCGGGGTTGGGGTGGTGTACATGGTCGAGCACCTTTCTCAGGGGTTAGATTGAGAGGGCGGTGTCGGACTCCCCGGAGCTGAGCCCTCCGGGGAGTCCGGCATCGTCCGGTTTCAGGACGCGAGGGTGAACTTCTTGGGGGCCGTGCTGGTCTGGCGCGCAGTCCCGCCATCGGTCAGCTTGACCAGGGCGTTGTGGACTGCGCCGCTGGACCGGCTCAGGGCTTTGCCGATCTGGTGTGGGGTGAACTCCTTTCCGGGGTTTTCGTGCAGGTAGTCCTCGACCTGTCCCCGCAGCGCACCGGCGGGCAGGCGTTCGGCCGTCGACTCCGGGTCCCCCGTTGCCGTGTCGTTGGCCGCCGCCGGGGGTACCGGGGCCCCGGTGTCGGGATAGTCGCCCGTGGTGGCGGCTACCGCCGTCTCCGGGGTGGTGCGGGGCGCGGGGGCGGCCGGGGCCGCCTGCTCGGCGGGGTCGGCCGGTTCGGGCGCGGTGGGTTCGGTCGGGGCCGGGTCGGCGGGCGCGGTCGGGGCCGGGTCGATGGTGGCCGGTGTGCCCGTGCCCTGGGTCCAGGTTTTGGCCGCCCGGGGCGATTCGGGGTCGGTGTGCGACTGTGCGCACCCGGCGGCTTCCCACCGGGCCAGCAGACGCCGTGCGGTGGACTGCCCGGTCCCGGCGATGTCGGCCAGCGCGGCGGTGGTGCGGTCGGGGTGGGCGCGCAGCGCCTCCCACAACGCCCGGGTGCTGTCACGGCGCGGCACGGGCCCGGCGTCCGACTGTGTGCCGCGTTCCGGGGTGGGCGCGGCCGTTTCCGTGGCCACGGCGTTCTTGGTTGTCGACATGGGGGTTCCTTCCAAACATGGGTTGGTGAATCCGGTGATGTCCCGGATGGGACGGAATGCGCACCGATCGGGGCAATGTCCCCGGGCGGTCGGTGTCGTTCCGGTTTCCATGACCGCTCGATGGGGCGTGTGATGTCAAGCGGAATGTGGAAATTGTTTCCGGTTGTGAATTCCTCTCTTGTGAACCTGAAATAGACTCAGCGCGAGCGCAATTCGGCTTGGCGCTTTTGCCTCAGCAGGTTGCGAGGCGTCTCGCGCCGGCTGCCCTCGCCGCAGGCGAATGGCACCCGAGCAACGCCGACTCGAAACGCTCGAGCCGGCCGTGAGCGAGGACCACTGCGAGTCATCGGTGCCGGCCTCTGCGGACTCCGCGCTGCCGGGCGGGCGCTGGGTGTCGAGGGCTTCGCGCAGCCGTCGCCAGCCGCCGGTCAGCTCGTAGTGCACGTGGTGGTCGAGTTCCCACCTGTCGGCGCATTCGACGCAGAGGGTGTAGCCGTGGTGGCAGCGGCGAGGGTTGCGTACCAACAGGATCCACCCGGGTGGGTCGTTGCGGTCGCGCAGCCTGACCACGATGTGGCCGTTGCCGCTGTGTTCGGCTGCCGGTTTGATCACGCCGTCCTCGTCGTGGGTGCGTGTGTCTTTCATGAGGCTTCCCTGTTCGCGGTTCGGGTTCGGTCGGGTGGTGTGCGGGGTCATCGAGTCAGGCGTGCGGAGAGGGGGCCGGTGGTGCGGTCGAGCAACACGGTCGCGGCGTGCCCGTGCGCGCCCTGGCGGATTCTGTCGGCGGCCCCGGCGGCGTAGGCGGCGATGTCGTTGGGGTGGACGAGGTGGATGCGTGGGGCGACGTAGCCGCCGGTGCCGCCGGTTACGTGCGCCACGGTGTACATGCCGCGCTCGTCGTGCGGGCCGGGGCCGTAGATGACGAATTGATCGCCGGTGATGGCGTTGGCTGTCACGTAGATCGCGTCGAGGGCGGCCGTGGTGGGAATAGTGGGGTCGGTCATGGTGTCCTCCGTAAGGTTGCCGCCCCGGCCGGGGCGGGTGGGTGGGTGATGGTTGGGCCGCGCCGGGTGGGACCGGCGCGGCCCGGTCCGGATGCCCCGGGCACATGCTGTGCCCGGGGCCCGGGGTCTAGATGGCGCGCACGGCGGCGGTGGCGGCGCGGGCGATCTCGGCGGCGGTGGTCGCCGGGTCGGTGAGTTGGTGCGGGTTCGAGTTGCGCAGCGGGTTGACTCGTCCGCGTGCCGGTGCCAGCCACAGCACCGCGCACCCGGCCGCGCGCAGCGCGTCGAGGCGTCTCTGCGCGCTGTGGCGGCGGACACCGGTGTAGATGCCGTCGGAGATGATCACCAGGAGTCGGGCCGCGCCGGGGCGGGCGAGTCCGAGGGCACCGTCGAGGGCTGCGATGGCGTAGTCGATAGCGTGGTTGCCGTCCGGGCACCCGAATTCGGTGACCCGGGCGGGGGCGGTGCCGGGGTAGGTGATCGGGGTGACCGTGTTCCCGAAGGTCACGGTGGCGGTGGTGGCGGGCACGGCGGCCAGTTCGGCGGCGCGGGCGATGATCCACGCGGCCGAGGACACCGGGGCGGCAAACTCGCCCATCGAGGAGGACACATCGCACGCGATGCCGACCTGCAGCGGCGGGTGCGGGCTGGCTTTGCGGGCGGTGCGGGTGAACGGTTCGGCAGTGGGGATGGCACCGGCCGCGAGCTGTGCTTGCCGGGCCAGCACACCGCGCATCCGCACCCGTCCCGGCGGGACCACCGAGGTTGTTTTCACCGTGGCGCGTTCGCGGGCGGCGGCGGTGTCCAGCGCGCGAGCCAGCACCCGCGCGGCGCGCTGTTCCTTCGCGTACGGGGTGCGGGTGCGGCGCACGATCCGCGAGGCGCCCGGCCCGCCGTCACCGTCGCCGAACACATTCTCCGCCGACCGCTGTGCCCGTTCGGCGGTGTCGGCGGCGGCCTGCCGCGCGGCGGCGGCGGACTCGGCCGGGTCGGCGGGCACGGGGTTTGCCGCTACCTCGCGGGCGATCGCGTCGACGGTGGCGCGGACGGCTGCACCCAACTGTGAGCCCGGGACCGGTTCGGCATGTGGGTCGGGGCCGACGATGTCGAGCCAGCGCTGCCCGAGCTCGAGCATGGCGGCGGTGTCGGCGTCGGCGACGGTGTGGGCCTCGCGCCAGATAGCGCGCAACTTGGCGAGGGTGTCGGTGCCGAGAATGGACTCGATCTCGGTCCGCAGCGGCGCGCATTCGGACTTTTCCAGTACTCCGGCGTCGATCCGCCCCATGATGAGGGCGGCGTTGTGGGCGGCGGCGTAGGTGGTGGCGGGGATCTGGGCGGCGGCCGTCGCGCCGCCGTTGTCGCCGATCACGATCTCGGTGGCGCTGGCGCGCAACCAATGCCGGTCATCGGGGCGGCGGCGAATCTGGGCGGCCTCGATGCGTGACTCCTCGAGCAGTTTGGCCGCTGTGACGACCTCGGGGTGTGCCAGCAGCGGCGGCTGCCATACCGAGTGTTTGGCGTGTGCGCACTCGTGCACCAGCGCACCCCACACCGCCGGGTAGTTGTTGCGGTCGCTGTTGCGGGCCGGGTGCGCGTCGGCCGGGTCGATGTTCAGGCGGGTACCGTCGAGTTCGATGGCCGCGCGCCCGGGTACGAATACCGCTGGGTGCCCGAACGCCGCACCGGGGGCGATGCTGACGGTCAGGTCGTCACGGTCGGCGATCGGCGGGACCTCGGCGGTCATGGCGGCGGACAGGGTGGCCCATCCGCCGGTGACCGGCACCGAGGCGGCCGGGGTGGAGGTGGCAGGCGCGGCGGGGGCCGCCCCCGCCCCGGCGGGGGCCGGGGCGGAAGCGGTGCCGGTGCCCGGGGTAGCGGGCGCGGCGGGGGTGGTGATCACGTGGCCGGTCATGGCGGATGGTGCCTTTCGTTTGGTGAGGGTGGTCGGTCGGTCAGTACGCGTCCGGGTCCGCGTGCAGGGCGAGAAGTGCGGACTCCTCGCCGAGAGCGCGGTGCGCGATCGGGGCGAGAGCGCTGACCCGGCCGATAGCCATCGCGACCCAGTCGCCGTTCGGCGGGTCCACCAACTGGAGTCCGGCGGCGAGGTTGTTCTGGGTGTGTTCGGTCTGTCGGGCCAGCACAGCGAGCGCGTCGCGGAGCTCACGAACGGCGGCGGCATAGTCGCGGATTGCGATGGCCTCGAGTGGTGTGCGTTCGGTCATGTCGGGGTCTTCCTTTCCCGGGTGGTGGCAGTGGTGGCGAATTCGGAGGTCACGGGGTCAGATACGGGGGCCCAGCGCCAGGGGCGTGTGGGTGGTGCCGCACACGGTGCGCACCACGGCGGCAACCACGTCGCGGTCCTCTTCCGGGGCGGCCCCGAGGAGATTGCCCATGGCGGTGTCCGGGTCGGTGGCGGCGGCGATCTTGTGGAACGCCAACAGCTCGCGCAGTTGCGGAGCCCACCCGACCTCGCCCTTGGCCTGCCGGTCGGCCAGCTCGCGCGCCACCTTGACCGCGCGGCGTTCCACGCCGAGCTGGGCGGCCAGGTCGAGGTCGCTGACCACCCGCACCTGGAACGCAAACCGTGAACTCAGCGCGTCGGAAAGGATGGCGCCGTGCACGCCGGGGTTGTGCCCGGCCACCACGAAGAACCCGGGCTCGGCTTTGACGACCTCGCCGGTGGCTTTGACCACCAGCTCTTTGCGGCCGTCCATTGCGGGATACACCGCCGCCAGCACAGTCGGCGAGATGAGGGTCGCGTCATCGATGAACAGCACCCGACCCTCCTTCATCGCCCGAACGAGAGGCCCGTTCACGAAAACGAAGCGGCCGTCCGGGGTTTGGGTGTACTCGCCCACGAAGTCGGCAACCGTGGTGTCGCCGTCGCCCTGCACCGTGAGCAGATCCCCATAGGCGGCCTCGATGAGCGAGGTCTTCCCGGTGCCGGGCGGCCCGTACAGCAGCACCGGCACCTCGGCGGTGCGCATGGTCTGCAACACATCCACATCGGCCCGCCCGGCGAGCTTGCGCATGTGATAGTCCTGCCCGTTCGGCCGGGCCACCGTGCTGCCCGTGCGTGCCGGGGCCGCCGGGGCGACGGGCGCGGCCGGGGCCGGGGCCGGGGTGGCCTTCTTCTTGGTGCGGCGGCGGGCCGGTTTCGCCGCCTTGCTGGCGGCCGGGGTGGTGGAAGGCGTGGCGGGTGCCGGGGTGGCCGGAGCGGCGGCGGTCGAGGTGGTGGCGGTGGCGCGGTAGCGGCGCGGCGATGCCGAGGTGCGTTCGGCGTCCCCGGCGGCGGTCAACGCCTCGAGCGCGTTGCCGACCGCGCCGGAGGACCGGCCGAGCCCGTTGGCGATCTCGCGGGGTGACTGTTCGCGGGCTGAGTCGGCGGCCAGGGCGGCTGCCACCATGCGGCGGAGTTCGCCGTTGGGCAGGCGACCGGCGCCCGGTGCGGCGGTGGCGGATGTGGCGGGCATTGTGACTCCTGAGATTCCGTTTCCGAATTCGCGCCGTTTCCGGCACAGGTGCGGCGTTGCCGCCATTCGGATTGCTGCGAATTCCCGGCGAATTCCGGGAACGTGGTCGACGTTAGCTCGACCTCGAACAGCCTCACAACCCCAAAAACACCTCAATCTCCCGGAATTTTTCCGAACAACCGCGAGTACAACAGTGCAATTCCCGAATGAAACTCGCACGGCCGACCGCAGCTTCACAAACCAGCCAGCCACCAGGCAGGTGAATCAAAAGTCAATAGAACAAGAAAGGAATAAGAGAAGGAGGTGGATACACCGGAAGGCAGCACAGGAGACGAGGGTCGGGCGAAGCGCCAAGGAGACGACGGACAGACCGTCGACGCATGTCTATACAGCTTTGTGTATAGACAATCCACGCTGACACCCACGCAGATAACTCAGCCCTGACCTGCGAGAAGGTGCCGCAGCGGTGGGTCGGTTTGATCCATCCACCGATCAGCGCACCGAACCTAGCCATCGAACGCTACACGGATCGATTTCCATCGAGCCACCCAGGCAGACGATAATTCCAACCTCAGGAAATTACTGATTCTCCACGGCGGAGATCGTGGATTAGCCAGCGATGTTCAGCAGAGCTTCAGAATACCTACATCGCCCCTGTCAACCATTCGGCAAGGGCAATTACCCCTGTCGATATACTAATCGGCAAATGGCACAACCGGGGAATCACCGGCTTCTCTTCTTTAATTCTTGGTGCGGCGGAGGTGTTCGAGGAGTTGGCGTGTCTCGTGACTCGGTGTCTCGCCGATCTCGGCGAGTGTTCGGGTCAGGAGTGTGTAGGTGCGGGTGAGTGCGGCGGTTTCGCCGAGGCGGGCATGCAGGCGAAGGAGGTCTTGCCAGACCGGTTCGTTGTAGGGGTCGTTCTCGACGGTGGTCTCGAGCAGGCCCAGGGTGGCACGGGGGTCGTTTTCGGTGTTGCGGGTGGCCAGCCAGCTCAACGCGTTGAGCGAGGTGCGGCGGGCTGCTTCTCGCTGCGCTTCGACCCAGGTGTCGGTGAGGTCGCTGGCCAGCTCGCTCGTGGCCAGGGCAGCGATGCGGCGGGCGGCGTCGGTCTGCTCGGCGGCGCTGCGTGCGTGGCGGCGCTGGGCCACGGCGTTGTTGAAGTCCCAGTAGTCGACACCGACCAACTGGTTCGAGAGCCGGAACTGGAGGCGGTCCTCGGCGAGGACGTCGGTGATCTGCCCGCCGGTCGCGGTCGTGATGGCAGCCCGTAGGCGGCTGCGCGCGTTCGCGAGTGCACTGCCGCCGCGTTCCCGGGGCCGTTTGCTCCAGAGCAGTTCGATCAGCTGCTGGCGCGAGAGCCCTTCGGGGTGCAGGGCGAGTACCGCGATGAGTTCGCGGATGCGGGGCTGCAACTGCGCGGTGATTTCCACGCTCTCACCGGTTTCGGGATTCTGCCAGAAGATCCGGGTCGGCCCGAAAACCCGCACGGTCAGCGCTGCCGCAGGCTCTGCCCGCTCCGGACCTGGTGTGGTACCGGTGTCGTTGGTCTCGGGTAGGAGGCTGGGCTCGGGCGCCGCGGCGATGTTGTCCTCGCCGGTGTGGCCGGCATCCTCTCCCTCGCCCGCGAGGACGGGCTCGCCGGCCGATGGTGCGAGTGGTTCTGAGGTCTCCGCGGTCACCGGCTCCGGCGCGCGAGGCCGCGATACCTGCACAGCTCCGGCGTCGATGCTGTAGATCCTCGGCCCGTCGTCCTCACGCCGTCGCGGGCGGTTCTGATCGAGTGATCGGGGTGTCGCCGGTTTGGCGATGAGGTGGTCACGGCCATCGTCGCGGAGTTGGATATCCACGGCGGTGGTGATGTAGCGGGCGGGCGTGAGCAAGTGCCGTCGTGCACGACGCCCGGTCAGCAGCCCCCGGGCACCGGCACGCGAGGCAGGCAGCCTGCCCACGACCGGGAACCCGATCGCGGCCACATAGGCGGCGCTGCCACCGATGACCACGATCCCCCGCCACCGGCGACGGCCAGTCAGCGCGAGAACGCGCTGTGCGGCGGGCGCGGGGTCGATGTGGTCGGCACGCACGACGAACAAACTGCCATCGGCGGCGACGACGGCCGGATGGGCGGGCGAGTCCGGATCGGGCACACCACAATCAACGAACACCGTGGCCCCGAACCTCCGCCAGCTCGCGTGGGGATCGGTGAACAGTTCAGCAGCCGAGACCGTGCGGCCAGGTTCGTGGTCCGGTGGCGCGGCCAGCAGCGCTTCACCACCGGGCAGGTTCTGCACGTGTTGTGCGAGCAGGTGGCCGGGGGTGGCGTGTCGGGCCAGGCTCGCCAGCCCGAGATACGGGTCCGCGCCGACCGTGTCGGCGAGCTGGCCACCGGCGGGGTCGGCTTCGATGATGAGAGCGGGTTCGGGGCCGGGCCAGGTGTGGGCCAGGGCGACGGTGGTCGTGGTCGTCCCTGCGCGCGCGGTCAGTCCGGCCACAGCGATCAGGTACGGCGCCTGCGATCCTGGACTCATCGGTGCGCGCTCCTATCCTTGCTTCTGGAAGTTGGAAATCAACAGCCCGCCGCCGGCATCGGCCGGGCGGGTGTTGATCAGCTGGAGGTAATCGACCCGCGTCCGGTCCGGCCGCACTTCGGCGATATGCACATTCGCCGTCGTCGGGGAGATCGCGGTGATCGCCACACAGTGCCGAGTCCCCGCCGGGATGGACGCGATACCCTCGGCGAGTCCCTCGAAAGTGATCCCGGTCTCGGGCGCGAGCAACCCCATCGCTTTCGTGGCGTCGCGGTCGATGTAGTAGGCGGCCTCGAAGGAAGCGATCAGCCCTTCCACGGTGGCGGGATCACCCGCGCGGTCGGTGACCACGGTGCCCGTGAGTCCGGTACACGGACCCTGCGGTGTGGTGGTCGAGCTGGGTGGGCCGGCGGTGCTGACCTGGGCCTGATCGCCGGTGTCGCCGGTCTCGCCGGGCGAGACCACCAGCACAGCGGCCAGGACGGCGATCGCGGCCACCAGGGCGGCCCACGCTCCTCGCGGTAGCCGGTGCCGGATACCGTCCCTGCCGCCGGAATTCCCGCCACTGTCGGCAGCAGTGGGAGTGTCGCGGAGCGGGCCGAACCAGAGCTCACCCGAGGGCGGCTCGTTGTGCTCATCTTCGACGGGACTGGTGCTGGTGTCGGTGACCAGGTGCAGGCCGGGAGGGGCTGGGAGGTCGACCCACGCCTCGGCGTTGTCATCGTCGGATGGGTTGTGCGGGTACCTCACCATTCCTCTCGCCTCGGTAGGTGTCTCCGGGCCTGCCCGCACCCAGGGGAAGTGGGGTGCCAGGGTGCGGGCACGGTCCCCGGAGGGTCAGTGGTGGCTCGTGCGGTTGGTGTGCTCGCCCTCGCTCTGGGGAGGGCGGAGGCGGTGTGCCGGCTGAGTCGTGATGTCATGACTGAGCCAGGCCAGCGCATCGCTGATGGCCAGGTCCGCGGCAGAGGTGTGGTCTGCGTCGTACTCACGCCAGG
The DNA here is from genome assembly GCF_056627695.1 of Nocardia sp. KT25-26. Classification (NCBI taxonomy): domain Bacteria; kingdom Bacillati; phylum Actinomycetota; class Actinomycetes; order Mycobacteriales; family Nocardiaceae; genus Nocardia; species Nocardia sp. KT25-26. Next base: position 4,602,910 of record NZ_CM152813.1, read on the forward strand.
ACACGATCGTGCCCTGTTGTCGGTAGGCGATGAGTGTTCGTCGGCCGGCGCGTACGGGAACGACGATGTCGAGTTCGCCGTGGTAGAGATGCAGGGGCATCTCCGGCTTGACGTGGGCAAGGGTCTCGAGCGCGAGCACTCGCCGCCACCAGGGATCGTTCCAAGGGTCGCGTCGGCTGGTCCAGTGTTCCAAGGGCTGCGGGAAGTGGTGCAGCAGTTCGAGGGCGGTGAGATGTTGTGCCTCAGCGGCGGCGATCACCCCGTCGTCGGTGAGCACATGACGCAGCGGGAGCTGGTCGTAGGCGCGGGCGAGTCCGATGATCGCCGCCAGGCCCAGGCCGGCCTCCGGGCCGGCACTGAGGTCCGGAGCCAGTGCCGCGAGGTCGGAGGCGACAGCTCCGGCGGCGACGCCACGTAGGTCGACCTCGGGGGCGTACCAGGGCTGGAGTTCCCCGGCCGCTGCGGCGACTCGTCCGCCATCGGCGTATCCCCAGGCCACCACCGGGGCGACGGGCAGGTCGAGGTTCGCGCCCCGGTACACGGCGCGGGCGAGGTCGAGTACGAGCTTGGCACCGGTGCGTGCGGCAAGGAAGGCGTGTGGCCCGGTTCCGACACCGAGACCGTGCCCGTCGGGGACGGCCACCACCCAGCCTTGGTCCAGCGCGGAGGCGATGGCGGCGGTGTCGTGTTCGGTGCCTGTCGCCAGCAGGTGCGAGGGTGCGCATCGTCCGCCGAGTCCGCGAAAGGCCGGGCAGTACAGCAGGATCGCGCCCGTGCCGGGGTCGGCGACCGTTTCGGGGATCAGCACAATCGCCGATGCGGAGATGAGGCGGGAGCGCGAATCGGTGGAGACGTAGACGATCTGCCAGGCGCCCGCCGCCCCGGCCAGCTGCGAAGTGAATACCGGGCGGGTGCGTACGAGGTCGCCGGGTCGATGTCCGCCATGCAGGATCGGTGGTTCGTAGAAGTCGACGTTGATGGTTTCGGTGTTTCTCATGGGTGCCTCCCGGCAAGGTCGTGAGCAAGAGCGGTCATCCACGCGACGCCGCTGGCGAGCTGCCCGGTGGCGGCATAGCCGGTGTGACGACCGAGGACGTCGGTGTAGCGAAGCAACACCGCTGGATCGATGAGGTCGGCGTTGTCGGTGACCAACTGCCCCCATGCCGCCGAGAGTCGCGCGGCGAGGTTCGGCAACTGGGTGAACGGATCGGCCGCCACCGCTGTGGTGATCTGGTCCCACCGCGCCGAGGCGGCAGCGGTCTCATCGGGGCTCGGAGCTGGTATGCGGGGGTCGGCGGCGTCGATGAGGCGCTGGGCCAGGCTCGCCTCGGGCGCGTAGTCCACCGATCCCGGAACGATCTGGAAGTCGTTGTTCACCACGGCGGTCCAAGCGTCGCCTAGGGTTCCTGCCAGCAGTGACTGGATCGAGCCGAGGGCAGCGATCGGGTCGCGCAGATCGGCTTGCGCGGCGATCTGGGCGGCTATCCGCAACAGTGCGGCGCGATTGGGGGCCGAGCAGCTGAGGTCACCCTCGATGCAGATATCGGCGACACGGCCGGTGAGCGCACCGTAGTCGACACCGGAGGTGGTGGCGATCCCACCGCCGGACGAGGGCGCGGTGGCGATCGTCACCAACGACACCGCCTGCCCGCTGGTCCCCGGAGCCGGATCCGGGGACAGTTGCCCGGGGCGGCCGGGGATCACCGGTGAGCCCGGGGCACGTTCGGGATCGGAGAACAGCGCGACTCCGGCGACCCGCCCAGCGTCGACGGGACCTGCACCGGCCCCGACAGCCTGCGCGAAGGACGCGACTACCTGAGCGCCTTGGGAGTACCCGACAGCGGCCAGGGCTGTACTCGGGCAGTCGGCGGCGATCTCGGCGGCGGTCGTAGAGAGCTCGGCCAGGCCGGCACCCGCCGAGTGCACGTAAGGATCGGTGCCGCCACCGGTACCGAGGGCGCCACCGAACGCTGCCGGATAGGGAATGTAGGTGCGCGCCACCAGACCTGGTGCGGCGGCTACCACCGGCCCCAACAGGTGCCCGAGCATCCCGGTGTCGGTGGTCTCGGAGGCACCTGGCGAGGACTCTCCGGTCCCCTGCACGCCGAGAATCCACAACGCCGGACAGCTCGGTTCAGGTGAAGCAGGCTGTGCCGTGGAGTCCGGTCCGCACACGGCACCGGTGAGGATGGCCAGAACGGCCGCGGAGAGGACGCGTCGGGCGGTCACGGCTGCCCTACTCCCGCGCCCGCACCGAACCCCGCGCCAGCGGTGCCGCCGACCAGCGCGCCCACAGCGGCAGCGGGCACCCCGGCCACAGCCGCGCCCGCTGCCGCACCGGCCGCCGCGCCCAGCGCGGTGCCGGCGACGCCGGTGGTGATCGTGCCGATCACCGGCACCGCCACCACAGTGCCCACCGCAGCCCCGGCGATTCCGCCGATCGTGCCGCCGGCGAGTGCTCCCACAGCCGCACCGGCCGCCGCTGCCGGGGCACCGGTCACCGTTGCGCCGATCGCTCCGCCGACACCGGCACCGGCGACGGTGGCACCCGCAACCCGATCCGAACGCCCGGCGGGGAGGCCGACCGAGTCCAGGAACGTTGCTGCCTGAGCTTCGAGGTCGGCGGCGACGGTATTGATCGTGTCGCCGACTTCTGGCGGCAACCACTCCGGGTCAGCGAACTCGGCCTGACCGATCCGAATGGTGTCCGGTGGCGGTTCGATGGGCGCGACCGGCTCCACGGGGGTAGGCGAGTGCAGATCGACCACGTACACCGGCGGCGCAGGCGCGGGTGTCGGTTCCGGACGTGGTGCCGGACCGTTCCGGACCTCGGGCGGTTGCTCTTGGTACACAGGCGGTTCGGGTGTGGCTGGCACCGGGGGCGGGGCGGGCGCCGTTGTTCCGGGTTGCGCTGGGGCCGTGACTCCGGGTTGGTCGGCAACGGGACCCGTTGTCGTCGCCGCGTCGGCAGGCTGGGCCGCCATCATCAGCAGCACCGGCACGGCACCGGCAGCCACAGCACGGCCAGTCCACAGCGTGCGGCCACGGTCGGGCAGAAGGACGCGAGGCACCTCGGCGCGGAACCGAGGTCCTGGCGCAAGCGCGACCGGAGCCGATGTATTCCCTTTTCCGGGCATGACAAATAACCCTTCCGACTGAAGGAAAAAACAGGAAATGGATCAGAACTTGCGCGAGTATGCAGGCTCTCCCGAGCGACCCTCCCGACTACGAAAGCATCCGGGAGGATCGGCTGCGATTCTGAAAACGGGAGACAAGAGCAGACCGGTCAGACGAACGGCAAGACCTGCGTCGCGATTGCCAGCATATTCGACACCAACGACGCGCCTGCGCTGAGCAACGACAGAATCGAGTAGAGGTCCATGACTTCCCTTTCGAAGGAGGTTGAGGTACCTCACCATCACAGCCCTGAAACATGCTGATACGCCACCACTTCGATGGGTAAGAGTTGTGCTGCCACCGCCGTTACCCCTGCGGACAGACCAGACGACCTGCTCCGATGCACGAAAGTGGTAAGACGAGTGTCGAACAGGAAATAATCCGACAGATGTCCCGGTCGGCAACGGGTACAGGAACTTCTCCACCGTCGGACGGCGGTCGTAGTTACCTGTCGGCTAGCTCACAGACATACTCAGTGGCCGGGTCGTTCCCATTCTGGTAAGAACGAAACCAACTCGGGGGAGCCAAACTTTCAATCTACCTCTCGAGGTAGGGGACAACAGAAGACGGCAGTAGGAGGGGCTTGATGTGAACGCCAGGACGAACTCCGTCCGACGACACCCGCGGCGTCGTGCCGATTCGGACCTACCCGACCTCGCTGGTTGGGTACGCCTGGTCCGCGAGCGACGCAGGCTCACCCGCACGCGCGCCGCTGGCCGACTTCATATCAGCGCCGAATTGCTCAAGAAGATCGAACGTGGCGATACCCCCTGTTCACCAGCCGTTCTGGATCAGATCGTGGCTTCCTATGACCTTGATCAAGCCCAGGAGCGCTACGCCAGGGACCTCGCCCAGCAACCGGCTCCACTGCCTCGAATCGACGAGCTGCGTACCCGCGCCGGCACTCTGGAGTACCGAACAAAGCTGGACTACCTCGACAACCGTGACCTCGTCGGCGCCTACATCGACCCCCTGTGGAACGTCGTCCTGGCCAACGAGCGCTTTCGCGCAGACCTCCCCGGTGTCGAACAGTATCGCGACAATCTGGCCCTGTGGTTCTTCCATCCCGGCTCGACTGCGTACACCGCCGAACCTCTTGTCGCGCAATGGGATACCGCCGCCTCCCACATCGCCGCTTCCCTACGCGGCGCCTTCGGGCGCCATCGCGACGCGCCGCGCGCAGTCGCCCTCTACCAGGAACTACGTGACTCGCCCAGCTTCACCGAGATATGGGACACCAGCATGTCGGTCGCCTACGGCCTCGAAACCGAGGAGCCCGTTCACCTACGAGACGCCACTACCGGCGAACCGTATACCGTGCGCATTCACCTCGGTGCACAAGGAGCACCGGAACTTCGATTCTGTTTCGCCTACCGCGATCCCGGCGACCGGCCACCGCCCTGAACGACCGCACATCAGCACCACCCGCCGACGACGACGGGCAACGAAAACCGAACAGGAGAACCGAATGAACAGCACGATTGCCTGCACCAGTCATCACGACAACGTGCATCGCCCGATGCAGCCCACATACATCACAGCGCTACCCCCGCAGATCCGAGCACGGTGAAATGCCCACGACCACCATCCCCACCGGCATGCCGGACTTCCACGACTCGGTGGAATACCTGCGCCGCCACCACAAGCTCTCCCGCGAAGCCGCCGCACACCACGCCGGCATCAGCGTTTCCCACTTCAACCAGTTCATCCGTCATCGCACCACACCCGGCCCTCGTGCCTTCGACGGGCTGGTCCGCGCCTTCGACCTCGATTACGCACAGCAGCGCCACCTGCGCCAACTGCTGCAACCGTCCGCCGACCTCGCTCCCGCCGAGGACCTCCGTCGCCGCCTCACTGAGCTCGGGGTCCAAACCCACCTCGACCATCTCGACACCCAGGACCTGCTGGCCGCCTACGTCGACCCCCTCCAAACCGTCCTCCACGGCAACCGGATATTCCATCGTCTGGTCCCGGACCTCGCCGAGGCCGACTACAACCTGGTCCGGTGGATGTGCTCGACCACCGCCCGCGACATCGTCGAGAACTGGGACTACGAGTTCGGGCGATTCATCGCTGTCCTACGGGAGGTACTCGGTCGATACCGTCATCTGCCCCGAGCCCAAGCCCTGTTCCGGACCCTGCGGACATACCCCGAGTTCCGCACCGCCTGGGACACCACCCCTATGCAGGTCTCCTACGACTCACCGCGGCCGATCCCGTTCCACATTCGCCTACCCAGCACCTACACGCCACTGGCGGTGTGCCTCGAAATCGATGAGTACAACGCATGCCCCGACGTCTTCATAATCCACGGCCTCTACAACACCGCCGCGATCGCTTGCTAGTGCCGTGTCCGGAAAGGTTGGTGCGGTAACCCCCGGTGTCCGGGGTGGCGGGTTGATCACCGGCTGGTGACCGGTGGATGCTGCCGGTGGAGGTGATGTCGGTGGCTCGGAAGCCGGATGTGTTCGTCAGAGCGGTGACCCCGGACGAGGGCCGCAAGCTTGCCCAGATCGCGCGGCGCAGCAAGCAGCCGATCCGGATGCGTCGGGCCGTGGTGGTGATGGCCTCAGCGCAGCATCAGCCGGTGGGGTTGATCGCGAAGCTGATGCAGGTATCGGAATCGTATGTGCGGCAGGTGATCCACGACTTCAACGCGCACGGATTCGAGGCGTTGGACCCAAAATGGAGCGGGGGCAGGCCGGCGAAGACCGATCGAGCGACACGTGATCGGATCTGTCAGATCGCCCGGTGCTGCCCCGTGACCTGGGCTGGCCGTTCTCGACCTGGAGTCTGTCGAAACTGGTAGAGGTGTTGCGGACGAACCGGATCGCTGACATCAGCCGCGAGACGCTGCGGGGAATCCTCACCGCCGGTGGAGTGTCGTGGCAGGCCACGAAAACGTGGAAGGCTGGCAACGACCCGGACTTCCGGGCCAAGATGGCGCGGGTACTCGACCTCTACGATCACCCACCTGCCGACGGGCGGGTGATCTGCGTGGACGAGTTCGGCCCGCTGAACCTGCAACCCCGTGGTGGCCGTGGCTGGTTCACCATCCGCCGTCCCCGCCGGCTGCGGGCGACCTACCACCGCCCCACGGTGACCGGCACATGTTCGGCGCGCTGGACCTGGCCACCGGGCAGTTGTGTACTACCGGATCCGTGACCGGAAACGGTGGACCGAGTTCCTGGCCTTCCTGAAAACACTACGGGCTCGTTGGCCGGGGCAGAAACTGTATCTGATCTGCGATAACTACTCGGTCCACAAGCGGGCCGAGGTTCGTGCGTGGTGCGCGGACAACGCCGTCGAGCTGGTGTTCCTACCGACCTATTCGTCCTGGCTGAACCGAATCGAGTGTGAGTTCGCCGCGCTGCGCTACTTCGCGCTCAACGGCACCGACCACCGCAGCCACGGAGAGCAAGACGACGCCATCGCCTGCTACGTCCGCTGGCGCAACCAGCACGCCGGCCCTGTCCGTGACTTCGCCGTCGGCTCCAGGATCCGCCGCCCGGATTACCTACCCAACGTTGCCTGACAAGGCACTAGGTTCGAGATCGGCCGGACTACCTAAGCGAAGAACCGCCGCATCTGCTCGAGCTCAGACTCCTCCAGTTCGAGCAGGCCGGTGATGGCCAAAACCGATGTATCCCACGGACGAAGGCCGTCGTGGCGCGGCGTGAGTAGCACCGCAACAGTCCGGGCCTGGTCCTTGCCAACAGGAATGCCCGCAGCCCAATCCTCGTGGCGCAGCATTGTCCACTGGCGGAACATCTCCCTATGGGTTTCCGTGAACTGATTGCATACCGCAAACCCGAGCTGCAGTTCGTTGTCTCCGAGGAGGTAGCGCCTCGACTTGAAACTGGTGGCCCCTGGTTCCACCACCATCGTCGCTGAGAGCTGTTCAAGGAGGAGATCGCCAATCACCGCCCGCTCAGCCACCGGTAGCCGGTCAAGGAGGTGCAACACCGATAGTCGATCTTCCTCGGATCTTTCCCAGGGGGACGTTGCGATGTCTTCGAGGGTCTGCCGGAACATCATTGCGCCCCGTTCGCCGACACTTGAGGCTGGTTGAGTCGGCAACAGCGGACTCGACGACAGCACACCGCCTTCCCACGCCTCAGCGATGTTGAACTGATTGCTTTGCGTGGCTTGGGAATCTGCCATGGCGAGTTCGTAGTAGTGACCGAGATGATCACCCGGAACGACATCGTCTCCAGCGATTCGGTGGAGGTAATCGACGACGGCAGTGATCGATCGAAGCTGGTCGAAGAGGAAGTCCCACTCCCGGCGTTGCAGGGCAACGATTGGAAGTCGGCTGTGGTCGTATCGTAGATCGACATTGTCCGGGAAATTGTCGTGATCGATGATCACAACGCCCACCCAGTCGAAGGCGTTGCCATCAACGAGGATCGGCCTGCCTCGTCGATTCCGCAAGGTTGCCGGGGTTGTCCGGATCGTCCGCAGCGATCCCGCCGCTTGACGGGCTGCCTGCGCTACTTTCTTACTCACCCACGAGCGTTCGCGTATCGGATCATCGGTAGCGCAATCCCTCGACTTCACTTGAACAGCAATCGCTTTGGATCCGGTCACGATGGTGCCGTCGCCAAGCTCTCGTCGTCCGTCGCCCTTCTTGATCTGCTCCGGAACTAGTACGAAGTCCGGCAGCCCCCATCGTGCCGCGGCTGTAAGCGAGGCTACCTCGGCGGCGATTCCACGCTCGGTGTGTGGGTCAAGGGCTAGCGGTTCTGGAACCCGCCTCCCGAAAAGCCCGTCTGGGGTCTGGACAAGCAACACGATTTCATCGTCGCGTTGATAGACAGCCAGCCCGAGGTCGGATTTCTCCATCGCTATAGCGATCTCGGGTGTATTGGTCGTATCGACCGGAGCCCATTGCGGACCAGGGGCAGGCAAGCCGATAGCGTGCGCTGATCGAGGGCGATGCGACGGTCGGAAGCCGAGGGATCGTTCGAACGAACGCACCACTTCGCTTGCGATGGTGAGGAGCCCCCGAATAGTCCGATTGAGGTTGTCGTCTGGATCAGTCGGCCACGGTGCCACGTCGAAGATTGGATCGAACGCGATCATAGGGTTCGCGCGCACCGATAGTGCGTCGGCGTCCGATGTTACGCGAAACGTGGCGACCACCCGGTGATCCCTCAGCACTCCGTCGGGTTCGGTCGCGATCGAGAGAACTTCACCGGGCGGGTCGATCTCCACCGCTGGTGTCGCCGAATGCGCCCACACTGCGACCAGATCGGCGCCCTCTTCGACGGCATTCGACAGGCTGAGCAATCTTCGCATCATGCTCCGAATGTGTGCCACAGCGACACTGTCGGATTCGGCGTCGAATGGCTGGAACTGTTCGATTAGGTGGATCTGATCCGGGCGCAGGCCTGAAAGCTTCTCTAGCCAGCCTGTCTCGCGGAACTCGCTCCAACTGCGGCAGAGCGGGAACATAAGGGCGGCGTCCCCGGGGCTAGTTCGGATGGCGCCTGACACGCAACGTTCGGCTTCGACGACGGCTCGGTTCAGGCAGTCGAGCACAGTCGCCACAAAAGATCTTGCCGCTGCTTGGAGGGTTTCGAAGGACTCTTGCGGCCACTCGGCGTACACCTCGATCCGCCCGGAACCATCGGTGCTGACCTCTGTTGATGAATCGAACAGATCGCCGTCGAGGGCCTGATTCCATGACCGATGGATCTCGTCCGCGTGGCCGGCAGCGGCATCCACCAGTGCCCATGCGGACGCGAACCATTCGCTTCGGCTATCGGAGGTCTGCATTGGGTCGCTGTTCATGAGAACGGGTATACCGTGTCCCACCGGTGTGCTGTGCCGATAGTCGGTCGCTCTATTGCTGCGGCTCCGCGTTGTCAGTGGCCACTGATGTCATGGGCAAGAAGGAGTCGGGCGCCGTTGGTCGAGTCATGCACTGCACAAGGATGATTCGTGGCGAGATGACCCGGTTGTGTCCTACTCTGGAGCCACTTCCCGGCGAGAGTCAAGATGTCCGGGTTGCCGTCGCAGACGATCAGAGGGGTGGTGGTCGGCGTGTCGCCAGGGGATCTGCGAACCCTGTTTCGATCCGGTCCGGGGAACTTCACCGCACAGGACGTGTTCACCAACCGAGACACCGAGTGGGCCGCGGTCGAACGCAGTCTCTGCGCGGTCGCTGCTGCGGCCCGCGCTTCGGGATTCGCCGTCGACGACTTCGCCGCTCCGCGACGCAACGTGCTGGTCTTCTATGGTGTCGGCGGTATCGGGAAGACCGAGTTCTCCAAGCGGCTGGAAGCCCATCTCACCGACCCGACAGACCAGTGGTCTCCAGCTCCGGCAGAGGTAGGCCGGATCGTGCCGGTGCGGATCGATTTGGCCAAACAGGCGGGCGTCGGGTTCGAAGACGTGATTCTGGCGCTCCGGCTCGCAGTGGGCCGTCTCGGTCGGCCGATGCCGGCGTTCGACCTCGCGCTACGCCAGTATTGGGAGGTCAACCACCCTGGTGAACCACTGGACGAGCATCTTCGCCGCAGCGGGTTCCTGCGTCGTATCGGTGAGGCGGTGTCGCTGCCGGAGCAGATACAGAGCGTCCTCGAGGACCTCGCCGAGGACCTCGCAATCCCTGGCCTACTCGGTACGCTGACTCAGAACGTGATCGGCACGATCGTGCAATCCATCCGAGAGAGGCGTGCAACCAGGCAGGCGCTCAACCGGTGCGCACGCCTGCCGGCGCTGCTCGACGCCGAACAGGATCTCGGCACGCTGAGCTTCTTCCCACACCTCCTGGCCTGGGAACTGGCTCAGCTCCCGCCAGCACGGTCAGGAATGCCGGTTATCCTCCTCGACACCTTCGAAGAGATCGGCGACCGCAGCAATCGCGGGCTCGAGCAACTACTACAGCGCATGGTGTGGCTCATGCCGAACGCACTGTTCATCGTTACCGGGAGAAACCGACTCCAATGGGACGACGCCGCCCTGGAAGGTCAACTCGACTGGGCAGGCCCGCAGCTCTGGCCGACCCTGTCTCCGGGAACCAGTGAGGAGCCGGGGCAGCATCTGGTCGGCTATTTGTCCGACGATGACCGCGAACGTTACCTGCGAACGCGGCTGACCTGGCGTGACGAGCCGGTCATGCCGCCGGCGGTGCGTCGCGCCATCGGAGAGCGCTCGCATGGTCTCCCACTGTTCCTCGACCTTGCGGTCATGCGCTACCTCGACGTATGGCAACGGACCGGCACACCACCGAGCCCGGAAGAGTTCGATCGCGACTTTCCCGCCCTGGTCGCACGGGTTATGCGGGACCTGACCCCCGACGAACGCGTAGTCCTGCGCACGGTGAGCCTGCTCGATTCGTTCACCGTTGAACTCGCCTCCGCCGCCTGCGGCTTCGGGCGCGGTGCTGCGGTTACCGATCTGGTCCAGCGGCCATTCGTGATCCACGACCCGGAAGCACCTTGGCCGCATCGGCTACACGACCTGGTGCGGTCCTCGATCCGGGCAGCCGACGCCACTGCGGAAGACCGCTGGACCCACGACGAATGGTATCGCGCGGCACGGCAAGTCTTCGACGCGCTCGGTAGAAGCTTCCCAGCCTCGAACGGTCACTCGAACCGACGGCAGATTCTCACCTTCTTCACGCAGGGACTACGTCTTTCCTGCGACCACAACTTGGAGCTCGGCTGGCTCGTCGACGCCGCCCACATCTATGTCCGCGAATCCGCATGGGAACCGATCGAGGTACCCAACGGCTCAGGACCACTCGATACCCGGTCGACACCGCCGGTTGTGTTCGCCGCCGCCCTTCGCACGATCGCCGCACGCCAGCGATGCAGCCGCGAAAGTACCGCCACCGAACTGACCACCATCTTGGCGCTGGGGGTGCTGCACGGCGATTCCGAGGATCTCGTCCGGTACTACCAGGCCGAAACCGAACGACACCTCGGCCGCCACACCTCCTCCGCCAACAATCTCCGCCGCGTCGTCGAGAACCGCGGACCGATGGCCACAGACGCCGCTCGGGGCCTTGCCCATCTCGCCCGTCACCGAGGCGACTTCCCCGCCGCTCTCGAAGCCACCGAAAAGCTCCCCCGCGATACCCGATACCACCGTGCCCTGGGACATCTCTGGTGGCTCCACGGCGACATGCACCGTGCCCGTGCCGCCTACAGCACCGCCCGCGAACTCGCGACACAAACCGGCACACACGGCCAAGCTGCGCTCGCCCAGGCCGGTCTCGCCCTGGCCGCGTCGTTCCACAGCGACGGCACCGCTCACCATCAGATCGACCTCGCCCAGGATCTCCTCCGGGATGTCCGATTATCCTGGGCCGAAACCCACGTCCGCATCGCCCAGTTGCTGTCCGCCGCCGGCCGCGACGAACGCCTACCGCACCGTGCTCGTGAACTCGAATCCGATGCCATATCTGCCGGCATGGCATCCTCGGTCGCATACATCCGACTAGCCGTCTGCTTCCATCACGCCATCCGCCGAGAACACCCCTCGTTGACCCACGCCCGAGCACAGTTGGCACAGAGCACCCAGGGCGGCGAATACATGTACCTGCTCGAGATCAGCCACATCCTCGACGACAGCCCGGTCCCGGACGATCTGCCGCCGACACGCTGGATCGACGACACCTCCGTCGTCACAAATCGTTGGCAGACGCTGGTTGCCGACCGCCGCGCGACCATCTACTGACCCGAAAGGTCCCGATGCCTCAACAGTCACAGGCCCGACGTGGAGAGCGTCCCCTGACCGTCGAATCAGCGCGACGAGCCCTGGAAGTGGCCACCGGGCACACCGGGATCGACGCCGGCGAGCCGCACCTGATCCGGATCGGCGAGAACGCCATCTTTGCATTGCCGGACCATGGCATCGTCGCCCGGATCGCTCGAAGTACCAACCTTCGCGAACGGGTCGAACGCGAGCTCGCCGTGGCCCGTTGGCTGCGCCAGCACGACTACCCTGCCGTCCGTATCGCTGAACAGTACGAGCAACCGATCGAGGCAGACAGTCGCCTGGTCACGTTCTGGGAGCTGGTCGAGGTCGCCGGCGAGCCAGCTCATCATGACCTCGCCGAGCTGCTGCGCGACCTGCACGCCTTGCCGGCGCCGGACTTCCCGGTCCCCGAATTCGATCCATTCAGCGTTGTTCCCACCCGGCTGGAAAACCCCGGAAACGCCCGCCCAGAGGCCGTCGCGTTCCTCACCGAGCTCTACCAGGACTTGAAGGGGACGTACGCCGAACTCGAATCGGACGTCCCACTGGGCCTGATCCACGGGGATGCTCACTGCGGCAACGTCATCCCGACATCTCAGGGGCCACTGCTGTCCGACTTCGAGGTCGTAGCGTGGGGACCGAGAGAGTGGGACCTCACCCCGACCGCAGTATCCCGCGGCCGGTTCGGGTTACCCGAAGGCACCTACCGATCATTCGTGAGCACCTACGGCCGAGACGTCACCGACTGGGCAGGGTTCCCCGTCATGCGGGCACTCCGGGAACTGACGATGACCACATGGCTCATGCAGCTCGTCGACGTCAGTCCTGACAGGGCACGCGAGTTCGAGCACCGCGTCGACTCCCTTCGGCAGAACGACGAACACCGGCGGTGGCACACGTTCTGAGTGACCACCGGCCGCATTTCGGGGCACCTCCACCGTTCGAGGTGGACGGATGTGGCGTGCTTTACTGAGCTCGTGCCCGTACGTAGCGATTCACTCCGGCTCCGGACACTCGATGGCCTACACCTCGGGGCTACCCTCACCGTTCCAGCGACACCTACGCGCAGCGCTGTCGTCATGGTTCATGGCGGAGGCGTAACCCGTGATGAGGGCGGATTCTTTACTCGGATGTCCACCGGGCTGGCCGAGGCCGGGTTGACAACGCTGCGGTTCGATCTGCGCGGGCACGGTGACAGCGAGGGCCGGCAGGAAGATCTCACCTTGTCGACAATCCTCAACGACATCCGTGCTGGTCTCGACTACCTCGCCGAGCTGTGCGGTCCATCCGATCTGAGCCTGCTCGGCGCCAGTTTCGGAGGTGGGATCTGTGCGTACTATGCGGCGAAGCGGCCGAGCAGTGTGGCCCGTCTGGTGCTGCTCAACCCACAGTTCGACTACAAGAAGCGCACCATCGACAGCCGCGAGTACTGGGCCGACGATGCGGTCGACGACCAGGCGGCCCAGGAATTGAACGAGACTGGCGCCATACAGTTCACCCCGACGCTCAAGCATGGCCGCCCGCTGCTGAACGAGGTGTTCTGGCTCAACCCGATCGACGTAGTGGATGAGATCGCGACCCCGACACTCATCGTCCACGGAAACGCCGACACTCTCGTCCCGATCGACGGTTCCCGCAGCGCTGCCGACCGCATTGCGGCGCGCTGCGAACTGGTGGAAATCGAAGGCGCCCAGCACGGTTTCGCCATCCATGACGACCCGAAGTACCGCGATCCGAGAAGTATCGAATTCCAGACCGAGGTCATCCGGATCGTGTCGAAGTGGATGGCGTCGGGGTCAGCCTCCGACCACTAGCATCTCCCGGAGTAGCACCTCATCCGTTCGGCCGACAGGGACCAGATCACGACGGAGAACGCGCGAGAGCCGAGGTTCCGGCACCACCGCGTCCTCGTCACAAGGCACGGGCTGCCGAGAGGTCCTTCGCGTACGCACGGTTTCCGGGCCGGTCTCTGTAGATCGAGAATCCGGCAGTTAGGCTGTAGCCGCAGCGCTCGTAGAGGGCATGCGCGGCTGTCTGTTTGCCACCGGTGTCGAGGATTGCCGCCCGATAGCCCGCTGCTCGAGCGTAGGTTTCCAACTGCGTGAGCAGATATCGGGCGACTCCGCGCCGGCGTACCTGCGGATCTACGTACATGCGTTTGATTTCGGCGGTCCCACCGGTCGGGTCATCAGTATGGCGACGGTACCCGCCGCAGCCGATCGGGGCGTCGCGGATGTATGCCACGACGAACAGCCCGCCGCGATCGGGCGAGAACTCGGTCGCCGCGACCTCCGTCTGGTCTGGATGACCGTAGAGTTCCTGGTTGACGGCATGGGCCTTCTCGATCATGGTGGTGGCGGCCGGAGAGTCGTAGTGCTCAGGTCGTAGCACAACAAACTCGCTAGGGGCCGACGAATGCTGCATACAGACAGATTTAGCAGATCGCTCCCCCCTGCACCGCCTGGTACCTGTCGAGAAGCTCGCCGACCGCGGGTGTGGATCGGTGCGGGCGCAGCTCGGTGGCGATCGCATCTATGAGGTTGCGGCAGCGTGCTGAGCCGAGCTGAGGCACCAGGTGCAGGACCTGATCAGCCTCGTAGCAGGCCAGCTCAAGATCTTTCCGGCCACCCGTTCCCCGCGTGTGCGCCAGCGACAACGACAATCCGTACAGAACGCGATCCCGGGTCGCGTTCCCGTCGAGAAGTGCGAGCCCTTCGGCAAGCCGAGATTCGGCTCGCTGTGTGTCTCCCAGGTGCAAATAGCAACGACCGGCCTCACTGGTCAGTACGGTGGAGGTCATCCAGTACGTCCAGCTCGGATCTTCGTCATGAGGTCTACATGCAAGGGCTTGGTGAGCGCGGTCGAGCGCGTCTGAAGTCTCGGCGTGCCTGCCCGTTGTGGCGAAAGCGCGGGCTTCGCGCATCGCGATCAGGGCTCTTACGCGCGGAGAAGCCGCACCGCGAAGCCCCTCCCGAACGGTGTTCATAATCGAAACGGCATCATGAGGCCGATTGCGCCACGTCTGCTGAAATGCGATGCAGCTGAGGATAAGCGCGCCCAACTGGCGGTCTCCGCACGATGCCGCCGCGCGAAGTCCCAGCAGATACATACGCTGAGCAAATCCATGTCGGCCCAAATCGAATGCAAGCCACCCAGCCAGCTGGGCCATCTGGCCGACCACGGACAGCAGCCGTCGGCCGATCTTCGCGGTGTAAGGCGAGTCGTTGAGCAGATCAACAGCGTGAGCGAGTCGATGTGTCACGGCACGTAGAACGAGTTCACCACCGTGCCCATCATCCAGCCGCCGTAGCTCAGCCAGATCGCGGTCCAGGTAATCGATGAAGTCGGCCGTCACGCGTCCTCGATCGGCGACTCCAGCGGCCGACAGCAGGGAATGATTCGTCGACCTCCATGTCTCGGCCAGCAGCGTGAGCTGGTCTCCCGATACTGCGAAGTACGTCTTGGCGCCCACCGCCACTCGGACGTCGTTCAGCAGCTCCATGGTGTTGCCAACATCCCATTGCTGTGAGGCAAGGTCGACCGCTGGAACCCACACTTGAGTGCTGCGCGCCAGACCGGGCCACAGCTGCTCTACGGTAACGATGTCGCCGCGTGCCTCGGTGAGTATCCCGGCCACGACGGCGGGCAGCGGATCTCGCGGCACCGTCCCCCGGTCACGCCACGCGAACGGCGTCTTGAGGTGGATGCGGCGGTCTCGACCCACCACCCGGTTTACCGCTCGCGCAAGCTCGTACGGCGACCACCCGATGTCTTCAAGGATGTGCCGCAGCTCCACATTCGGACCATTCCCACCCATGACAGCGATCGTAACCGCACCGTGAATAGCCCGAACCCGATACCAGTGGCGCGCGGCGAAATACGGCGAAATACTACATCCAGCCAACGGGGGTCGGCGATATACGGTGTCCCATCTGGTAGCGGTGGCACAGAACGTGGGCTGTGCTTGATACAGCCGATCAAATCCGCGATCGGTACAGAAACCGACCAAAGGATGGTGGTCATGGCGGCTATACCAACAGCTTCCCGCATACACAAATCGACAGATTGCTGTTCCTGGTCCATTTCAGCGATCTCCATGAGCGCTGCGGTGATCGACCGGTGAACCGCGCCGTCACCAGCCGAGCGCATCACCGGCAGATAGCAATCGGCTATGTCCGCACCGATATTTCAGGCCTCGATCAGGCCCGGCACGCCTACGAGGTTCGGCGGCTCGGGCAGCGAATGGGGTACGACCCGGTCTACACCGTGCGCCTCGATGGCGACTCCGTGCAGGACCCGATCGGGCATGTGCTCGGCATCGTGGCCGGTGTCCGGGCGGCCGCTTTGATCGTTCCGGAACTGGCGCATGTTGCCGACTACCCGGGCCCGATCTGCGATGTCTGCGATCTGATCACGGTCTACCCGGAGCAGACCTGGCAGAAGGTGGCGCCAGCCGTCAACGAGCAAAAGGGAGCCCCGGCTACAGCGAAGGTGGTCACCGCACCAGGCGCCCACAACACCCCTGACCGTCGGTTGAGCGAGGAGGAAGCGCACCGGATTATGCAGGCGCACCGAGCGTGCCGCGCGGTCGATTGCGGATACAAGTTCGCGGCGATGGCGCGGCTGGTAGAGCTCGGTCACATCGTTCCGGCGGCACGCAGTCCGTTCGAGCGAGCCATTGATCGTGGGATAGCGCCCGGACCTACCACCCGGCCTGGTCACCGTGCGGCAGGAGTCCGGGGTGCGCAGGCGATGCTGCAGGTTCTCGACGGACTGACGGACCACTGAGATGTCTGGCGGCGGTTCGGTGCACACTACCGAGGCGGGCGGTGCGACCGTGTCCTGGCTGTTGAGGGGCCGCGTGGTCCACGTGCTGGCGGTCCGATATCGGGACGGATTAGAGGTCGTCTCGATGATGAGCCGGAGGTCGGTGCGAGTCTGGACCGACTGTCCCGCCCGGTGTGGGACTCGGTGCGCCGCGAAGTCGGACTCTGATCTGGGGTTCAGTCGTGGTCGCCGGTTCATCCCCGCTGCCGACGGAGACCGATGTCCACCTCACCGTGGCGCTGAACGGCGTTGTGCTGAATTACCGTGCCTGCCTAACCGCGGCGCTCATATTCGTCCAGGTGTGGCAGGAACAGCGCCGACCTGGACCGGTTTGGGTGTTCACCGGATGCCTCGAGGGACTGCGCCGGTTACCGTGCGAGACCTTGTACCTGAATCGGTGACGCGACCACTGACCGGCATCGTAGGGTCAGCGATCGGAGGTATCAATCCGGCGCGTGAGTGTGGCGGCGATGGTGTCGTCGGAGGCCGGGACGACGGTGGTGTCGTATCCGACGTCGATGAGGTAGCGGCCGGCGGCGCGGTGGCGGTCACCGATGGTGATCCAGTTTAGGTATAACGGGCGAGGTGGTCGCGGTTCGCGTAGATGCTCCTCGATGCACAGGTGGCCTTCAGCGGTGCGGGGAGCCCTCAGCAGTGCCCGGATTCGGTCATCGTCGGGGACGCGGCCGTCGACGGCGACCATCCGGGTGGTTGGCGGGACCTCACCTCGGACGCGTGGGGTGTGGTCGGTCATTCGACCGGCTGCGCCGGGTGGTGCTTCGGGGAGTGCGGCGGCGATATAGCGGCCGAGTTGGCGGCGGCGGGTGACCAGGATGCGGATGTCGCTGCCGAATTCGGCGGTGTCTCCGGGTGATTGATGCAGGACGACGCCGAGGTCGCCGATCGCGGCAGCTTGGCAGCGGATGCGGTGGCCGGTGAGGTGGTTGATGCCGGTGCCCAAGATCCGCACCTCGGGGTCGGCGAGGACTCGCAACGGTCCGGAAAGGTCGGGATCACCGTGATGCGGGTACCGTTCGGCGATCTCGGCGCGGCGGCGCGCGTAGTCGACGGGGGTGGTCGGTGTTTCGCGGATGGCGACCGGTTCCGGGTAGGGCAGTCGAGTTTCGGCCCACACCCAGGCGAACTCGTCTGCCGTGAAGGCGAAGCGGGTACGGGTCTTCACCGGTCCCTTTCCGGCTCATCGGCAGGTTCCGGCGCCGGGTCATCGGTGTTGTCCCACGGCCCGGCTCCCGTGAAGCTGAACGTCGTCGGATCGCCCTCCCCATGCCCTGGTGTGTCGGATCCTGAACCGGGAACCGGGGCGTGGCCGCCGTCTGGCTGCCCAGCTGCCGCCGGGGCAGCTGCACCCGCGGCGGCCATTGGCTGCTGAGATTCACCCCCAGCGGAGGGCGTATCGGTGCGGGGTGTCGTGGCGTCGGCCCCCGTAGCGGAGCACGGCCCGCGGTAGGGGTTTGTGGGGTGTGGCTGTTCTGGGGGTGGGGTCGACTGGGCCGGGTTGTCGGTGACAGGAGGGCTGACCGGTTCGGAGAACAGGTCACGGATCCGGTTTCGCGCCGGCCCGGCGGGCTCAGTCGTGGGTGGGATATCGGCGGCGGCCGGGGTGGGGTGGTCGTCGGAACCGATCACGGGCGTGATCGCCGGTGACAGTGAGACGAGGCCGGGCTGTTGGCGTTTCAGGTAGTCAGGAACGCCCGAGGTCCGCTCGTCATCTTGGGGGCGGCGCCCACTCCCAGGTGCCATCGGCCCCATCGGACCTCCCGCACGGGTGGCGGGAGTACCGCCTGGAGTGGCACCACCGGTGGCGCCAGCCGCAGAAGGTGTCCCGGGGACAGGAGCCACAGGCCGCGGGACGCCTGGCCGGCCGGGGCCGGATCCGCTCCCCGGTGTCCCGACGGTCCCGGAGCCACCCGGTGCGCCACCTGTCCCAGGGATCGCTCGGCCGCTGCTGTCGAGTCCTGGGTCGCCGAGTGCGTTTCTGTTGCCGGGTAGTAGGTTTCCGGGCGGCGGGCCGGTCGCGGCTGCGCTCTGGCCCGCACCGCCTGGCGTGCCGGCCGGTGTCGTGGACTGTGGTCCGCCCGAGGCACCCGGAGAGGCTTGACCGGTAGCGGCTGGTGTCGTTGCCGCCGCCGCATGGGTGTCCGGCGAGAGCCCGCTACCCGAGGAACCCTCGGCGGCTTCAGCGTTGGTGGGGCCGGTTCCTGGATGTTCACCGGCTGATGATGCGGGAACGCCGACACCGGCCGGGCCTGCAGCGACCGGTACTCCGGCCCCGGTTTCCGGTGGTGGGACGAACGCTGGAACGTTGTCGCCGGAGGTCGGGATGGTCGGCAGGTAGGTGGTGCGTACCGCAGCGATGGCCTGGTCCCGAGCCTGGGCTGCTGCTTGGGCGTCGGCGCGATCTTTCGCACCGTTGGTCAGGCCCGGGAGGACCGACTCGTCGGGATTGTCAGGATCGGGCGCGGTCGGTGTGACGGGCTCGGGGACTGCGGCAACGAAGGCTTGTGCGGCGTAATAGGCCTGATCCAGGCGCATCGCGACCGACTGCCCGACATCACCCACGCGTTCCCCGCTCTGGGTGAACGCGAGCATCGCTTCCAACGCGGCGCCCGCGGCAGCGCCTTCCCACCGATCCTGCATCGCGTTGTGGATCCCGATCCGGGCCAACTGGAACAGGGTCGTCACCCGGATCGAGGATTCGGTCCACGACGCACACGAATTCCAGATCGCGGACTGGGCCCGGTCGAGTTCCTGCGCCGCGTCCCAGATCTGCTGGTGAGTCATCGTCTCCGGCGGCGGCTCCGGGGCGGTCACGTAGGGGGCATCGGCACCACCATCGACAAGGCCGGCATCATGGCGACTCAACTGCTGACCCGACGCCTCCGCCTTCCGCTCCGCTTCCTCACCGGAAAGGATCGGCCGCCCAGTCATCGCACCGACACCCCACCAGCGATCACGAACGGTCGCTCACGCACGTCGAACCCCCTTCATCCGCCGAACGAGGCTATCACGCGCATCGACCGGCGCACCCGGACTGGATCCGGCGTGAATGCACGTTCGGCCCTATGAGGTCGGCGGCGGAACCGGTGACTGCGTCGGGCGCGTTGCTGTTCGGAGTCGATCCGTCTGCTCTGCTGGGCGTGTCGCACGACGTGTGTCGCGGCCAGCAGCAGGAGTTTCACGATCAAATCCGACCTGTTGTGCGGCAATGTCGGGATTTGGGCCTACACTTGCCACGGTTCGGCTCGGCTATGAGTTCTTCGATCACCGAACCTCCCTGCCAGACCGGCGCGTGGCATCCACGCGGGGACATGGTCCGGGCCGCCTGCATCCGGCGGGCGGCCATCGCCACCCGCGGGTGGCTGGCACAGGGAGGTGATAGTGGTCCCACGGCAGATGCCGGACCGGCCCATGAGCGAAGGGGGTTCGCCCCCGGAACGAGTGGGCAAGACTCGGCACTTGGCCCGTTGGTTCTCAGGTATCGCGTGGCTGCTCGACGTCCTCTCGGCGATGGGCATCTACACAGACAGCGACAGCCTGGCCATGGTGGCCAGGCTGTCGGCGGGTTCACTACGGGCGTTGGCGAAGAAGTTGACCATGCCTCGCCTGTAGTGTCTCGGAGCGCTCGGGATCACAGGGGCGGCATCCCCTACCCGGGCGCTTCGTCTTTGTAGGACGCCCATACGGTATGCGAGTCCTAACGCTGTAAAAGCAGGTAGGCCGGGATCTTGTGACGTGTCCCACATGTGGCGAGCCTTCCGGCGTTGGGACTGTCCTACCCACTATTAGGCAGGAACACTACCGGCTCGTTGGGAATGGGAAGCCGGACCTGGAGTCACAAGATGGTGACAACCTGATGTCCACCCCGGACTCGGGTATCGCCTTGAACAACCGAACAGACCAGGTCACCCGCCAGATCACGGCTAACATCGGACAATAAGCCACGTCGAGTCCCCTGGGGTCAACCGGTGGTGACACCTGACGGTGGTGGGGGTGATGACCGGATCGGTATCGTCACCGGGGACCAGACGATCATGACCAGGGGGGTACCTCATGCTCTCGGCCGATATCCCGCAGATGCACGACCTGGCCGGCACGCTCGACGATGTCGGCAACCAGATCGACGCACTCGATGTCCGCACCGCCACCGTCGGGCTCGCTGCGGCGCTGCCCGGGTGCCCGATCCCGGCGGCGTGCGAAACCGCGGGCGAGCACACCGAAGGTGCGTGGCTGCGGGTCGCCGACCGGATCCGGCAAATCGCCGCGATCACCACCCGCTGCGCCGACAACATCGAAGCCACCGATGCCGACTTCAAGACCCAGCTCGACACCATGAGCTTCCAGATCCCCGGAGACCGGTAACCATGTTGAAGGTCACGCTGCCGCAGGTCGAGCAGTGGCAACCCTGGCAACTCGGCGCGTGGGCCGACGTACTCGAAGCCCAAACCCAAACCTACACACACGAACTCGGCCGGATGCGCACCCATTTCGCCGACCTCCATGGTTCCTGGGCCGGCGCCGCCCACGACGCCGCCGATGACCGCATCACCGAAGAACACACCCAAGCCCTACGCCTGGATACCGAAGTCACCGACCTCGCCGGCACGGTCCGCGCCGCTGGCGACCGAATCACCACAGAACGCACCACCCTGCTCGACCGGGTCGCCGACGCCAAAGCTCCGTTCACCGTCGACGGGACCGCGGTGATGTTCACCGTGTCTGAGCTATGGATCGTCACCGCCGACTACCGAACGGCCGGACGGATCACCGAAGACGTGCGAGCGGCGATCATGGCCGAAGCCAACGCACGACAGCAAGCGATCAATACCGCCTACTACTCGTTCGCCCACGCAGTCACCGAAGCCACCGATGCGATCTCCACCGCATCCGGGGAGATCCGCGCCCGAGGCGACCTCCTCGGCAATGGCATCGACTCCGCCACAACCGATGTCGACGCCAGGTTGACCGCAGACCAAGGCCGAGCAGACGGTGAAACCATCGCCGACGGAAAACTGTCCGACGAAGAGATCGCCCGGATCGCCGACAACCTCACCGCCGCCGGACTCACCGCGAGTCAGCTCGCCGCGCTCGAACGCGGTGAGGAAGTGACCGTGCCCGCCTCCACGATGAGCTACCTCACCGAGCTCTACGACAAAGCCGGCCGCGACGGACTGATCGGAGTCTCCGAGCAACTCCGCAACGACAACACCCCAGCCGCCGCCAAGCTGCGGGAAAACCTGGCCAACGGACTGCTCACCGTGTCCAACGACCAAGTTGTCGGCCGCGACTACCGCACCGGCAAAGACGACCCCGGAGGCTGGCACAAACTCCACCCCGAAGTGAAAGAGATCATCGGCACCCGCCCCGCGCTCGGCACCGACGCACCCGACGCCAACACCACCCGACTCCCCGACGACTACCGCAACAACGCCTGGGACTCCCGCAACCAAGCCGGCTCCTACAAGGAATACGTCCAAGACCTCAACCGGTTCGGCGACTTCCTCAACACCTCCGGCGACGGCTACCAGCCCGGCGACCGCCTCGGCCTCGAACTCTCCCGCCAAGCCGCACACCAAACCGCACTCATCGACTCCGGCGAATACCGGGACGCGGTCAACCCCAACGAACGCAACGTCATCGACTCCCGCGCCGAGAAGACCGCCCGCGACCTCCTCGACGTCGGCACACGCAACAACACCTCCAACTGGGCCCTAATCGAAGGACCGGAAGCGGCTGGACACAGAATCTTCGGCGAGGGAACACCTGGCCAGGAATTCAACGGCGACTACAGCTTCGACACCGATGTCGCACCCATGTTGGAGCATGAATGGAGTGACGACGGCAAGGCCGCCGCCGGTGCGTTCTCCTGGATCCAGGAGAACGCGACCTCACCCGACCCCGAAGTCGCGGAACGGGCCGGCAATTCCGCCCGCACTATCGCAGACTACATTGCAAGTAACAAAGACCATCTACTCAACCTCGACGGTGAGCACACCGAATCCTTAGGGCAACGCAATCCCCACCTGTTGGATGGTGTATCTGCCTCCCTCACACCCTACATCCCGGATATGGCGGGCGTACCCGATGCCGACACACCGTTGACCCGCGGATTCGGGAACGATTTCACTGACCGCACCGGAGACTTCGGGAACGCAACCAACGTATTCGCCGTGATGGACACCGACCAGAAGGTCGCCGCTGCCTGGAACGCTCAGGCCCTGATCTCCGCTTCAGAACTCCAATCAGCGTGGCTCGACTCTGCACTCAACGGCGAACACGGACCGCGCCGAAGCCTCGCCGAAGGTGCAGGGATTATCGAAGGGCTGGTCGACGCCGGATTGACCGCCGAAATGGACGACCGTTCCGGAGACCAGGTCTCCGAAGCCAAGCAAGGGTATGCCGACAAAGGAGCGGCATACGACGCAATCAAAGGTGTCCTTACTGGTGCCATCAAGTACACCCCAGTGATCGGGCCAACGGTCGGGGACATGGCCGGCAACGTTCTGAGTCCGGGTATCGATATTGCCAACAGCTATGTCAAGAACGCCGTCACCGGGTTGTACTTCGCACCTAACCACGCAGAGCCGAACGCAAGTGGTGCGCACAACGCCATCCACCCCGGTCGCTGGCACCAAATGGTGCAGAGCCTCGAATCACTCCGCGGCCCGGTACCTCACGCCCCCGAGTTCGCGCCACTCTTCGATTCCGAAGGACGACTCAACGACTACGAGCAGCTGACCGGCGAGCGATCCCCCTATGCCGGAAACCTAACCGATGGCCTGGTAGCTGTCCTGTATGGGTACAACCCCGAACTACTCGACAGTATTGAGAACTACCGGCTTGCAGTCGATGAAGGACGGAGATCGGTGCCATCATGAGTCACACCTACCCCAAGACCGGTACCGCCCTCACGCCGGCTGACGTCGTTGTCGCTCAATCCCGTCATGGCTGGACTCGGGAGGGGCGAGCAGCGCTGGCACGCTGCGCGGATGGGTCGTCAAGCTGCCGGACGCGGGCTGCGGGCGGCGTGATGGCTTTGTCATCGATTGCAGCACTGGCGCTGGGGTGCGCTCCGGAGAGCTCCGCGTCTATCGCGGTTCGGGTCAATTCGCCCGATGTGCCAGTGCAGTGGGATCCTTGCGAAGAGATCACGGACGACGTTATCCAACAGCTTGGGTTCGAATCGGGGACTCGCGAGAGAATGGAATACGAGGACGATCGCTACAAGAGAACCGGGTGCCGATTCGAACGCATCAGGGAAGACGACGAGGATCCAAAGCAGCGAGGATGGCTGACAGTCATGTCCCACCTGAACCCACCAGCGAGTTTGCGTCCTTTCCATACACAGCCGGAGTCGGTAATGGTCAATTCTCGCGAGGGCCTACTGGTGGGAGATGGATCGTACTGCCTCATTGGCATGACCGCGCCTGACGGAATGATTTCTGTGCGGCTGAGCGCATTCGAGCCACAGGCGTGGGGCCCATGTCGGCAAATTGAGGACGCGGCCCGACTCATAGAACAACAGATCGGTTGACCCAGACCACACCCAAATCGGCATGAAAGCGATCCTGGAATACAATCTGAATCAATTTAGTTGAACTGGAAGTTTTTTACTCGGCTCCTACAGTTCGGGAACCAACGGCAGCAGTTCGCCAGCCACGTCGATGACACGCTTACATGCATCAGCTTCTTCCATTACACCCATCTGGACCGACATTCGGAGGGCGAGCCCGGGTTGCGACTCCATGACCAAGTAACACGGGTCATCCAGAGTATCGTCCAGCCGGTAGGTTAGAACGGGCCGGCCATTGACG
This sequence comes from Nocardia sp. KT25-26, assembly GCF_056627695.1. Taxonomy (NCBI): domain Bacteria; kingdom Bacillati; phylum Actinomycetota; class Actinomycetes; order Mycobacteriales; family Nocardiaceae; genus Nocardia; species Nocardia sp. KT25-26. The sequence continues at coordinate 4,627,458 of NZ_CM152813.1, forward strand.
GAGCCTTCTAGCGCTATGTCTGCGTTTTTCGTACGCCATTCACTATAGGATCTGTTGTTGACACTCAGATACAGGCTTTCAGACATGGCGCCTACATCGTCTTTGACCTCAAATTCACATCCGAGAGAGGACACGGTGTCGTCGTGGTGGTCTGAGCGTTCCCGGTACTGTGGGTCGTACCCGATATCCCGGACGGTGCGGTCGCTGATCTGCGTGCACGGATCGAAGTGTATATCAGGCCGCCCAGCATTGTGAAACTCAGGTGGTGAATCAACAGGACGAGCAAAAGTACTTGCCCCGGTCGACGACAGGGTGGTGTCACCGGCGGTTTCTTCTGCAGGTGATTCGGAAACTCCACACCCTGCAATCAGCAAGGTTCCAGTGAGGGTCACTGCACAATATAGGAACCGCATCCTGAATCAACCCACCGTTCCTTCGATCCGCCGCACAGCGGCGGCGCTCCTCTCATCCGCCTGGGTGTACATTCCCGCAGCCCTGAAAAACGATTCCTGAAGTTGCAATGCGCCAGTGATATGCTGCTGAAGTACTTCAATATAGTCGTCCACTTTACGAGTGAACCCTGCCCCCACTTGCTGCATTGACGGAAACCCCCCGACATTAGATAGGTCAGTACCACGCTTGATCTTGTCGATTTCGTCCACGAGTCCGTCGATCACGGCCTGGAGCTGTCGAACGACCTCCAGCGCCGCATCCTCCTCGAACTTGACTTCCCCAGCGGCGATAGCATCGTGGAACTCCTGGATCTTCGCCTGCCCATAGTCGACTTGCATGGCCACCCCCTGTCGGTTCGCTTGCCGCAGAGGCTACCAGGCGAGGCAGCGTTCTTGTCATGACGAGGAGGCTGTTATGGCGGCCTGCTGCTGCTAACCTTGATCTTTCGCCGGGCCGACGACCCGGCGAAAGATCGAGACTAAGACCATGTCTCACATGGGTGTAGTTCGTTCAGACGCCGCCGAGTCTGGATGTGCTGCATGATGTTCGGTTGTGGTGGATCCGTTGTCGCGACGTCTGGTGCCGGACGGGTTGTGGGAACTGGCCGAGCCGTTGCTGCCAGAGTTCGGTGTTCGACCGCAGGGCGGTGGGGTGGCGCCCGTGGACCAGCGGGCCGTGTTCACCGCGGTAGTGTATGTGCCGGTCAGCGAAACAGCACATCCTACCCGACCGCTCGGGCATCCCGTTGGCGGTCGATCTACGATCGCGAGGGCATCCAAGTGCGGGACGGGCTGGTTACGGTGCGGCTGGGAGCAGAGCCGTCGGCGACGTGGGGCCATGCGCTCAGATCGAGGTAGCTGCTGGCCTGATCGAAGCACAAATCCATGAAGACGACCGCTGAAGCAGCCAGATTGAACCCCTTTCACGGGTACGTACCATGTAGGAGGACCGATGCCAGAGCTACAATTCGGGCACGAGCGGTAGCAGTTGGTCGGCAACCTCGACGACGCGATCACATGGACTGGAATCCGAGAGGTCAAAGCTTACAAATACCGACACGTTCACTGTTCCGGTTTCGGATTCCAGGTCGAGATAACACATATCCGCGCCTGCGGGACCATCCTGCCGATACCGAATTGCGTGACGACCACCGACCTCCACCACTTCGAGGACATCGGAGTATTTCGTGCGGAGCTCATTGATGCGCACATTGGTTGATTCCAATCCAAGGATCTCGACCGTTCGGCCAGCACCGTTCAACATTTTGAATGTGCATCCGAGCGAAGCGAGACCCCATTCGACACGATCATCCCGCTCACGGGTACTCGGATCGTAACCCAGTTCAGCTACGACCGAATCGCCGATTTGCGTGCACGGATCGAATGCAACGTCAGGGCGGGTCGAATTCTCTTGTGCGGGCGCAGGATCCACCCGCACCGACACCTCCGACTGGGACGAGGACGAGGTCGTCTCTGCAACGCCGGTCTCAGGATTGGCGGGATCCGAGGTGTTGCAGGCTGTGAGGAGCAGGGCCGTCAGTACGAGACCGGTCACTATGCCGCGCATCATGTTGCATCCACAGACTCGGCGAGGATACGCATCGCAGCCGCATACTTGCCGTCAGCTTCGCCGTACAGTTTCGCAGCTCGCAGGAATGCCTCCTGTAGTTGTAGTGCCCCGCAGAGATGCTGACGAAGAATCTCCCCGTACTGCTCGGCTTTCCAGCTGAACCCTTCCCCGAGCCGCTTCGCCGACGGAAAGCCTCCGATGCCGTCAAGGCGGCAGCCGCTGTCCGCTGCCGCCATCTCTGCACGTAGTCCATCGACTACGCCATCGCGCTGCCGGACCGCCTCCCGCACCGCACCCTCGTCGAAGGTCAGTGCTCCGGCGGCGACGGTGTCGTTGAACGCCTGGATCTGCACTTGACCGTAGTCGACCTGCAATGGATCCCCCAATCGGTGTGTCCCGGTGCAAACAGTACCAGCGCGGCCGCCCGTGATCCGAGGCCGGCTTGGTCCCGTCAACGGGACCGGTCAATCCGAGATCGTGTGCGGACATAACCGAACACCATGCACCACAACCGATCACGACCTGAAGCGACCTACGCCGAATCGACGTGAGACCAGGCCTACTCGTAGACACCTCTGTTGGACGTCAGCCCAAAGTAGCGTTCGAAGAATCGAGTTAGCGCATCGATACTGCGCTTCTTCTTGTCGCCGTGGTTGGCCTCACGGTTGAAGCGGGAGACCGGAGGAAGGATCTTCGTGATCTCCGTTCCGGTCGTGCGGATCTGTCCATCGCGGAAGGCAGCATCGACGAACGCTCGAGTCTGTTCGGGCTTCAGCTTCTGTTCCTCGATGATCGCTGCCAGTTCGGCATCACGCTTGGCGTCCACGTACGCCTTCCACTGTTCATTCACGGAACCATCAACCGACAGCGAGTCGACGAAGTCCTCGACCAGATCCCGTTTGCTGCGCAGGCTCGGGCTGGAATCGACCGCACGCGAGATCTGGGCGCGAATCTCCTTGTTCTCCCCGTCGCCACGCTCGGCGCGCATCTTCTCGACGAGCATCAGGATGTAGTCAACGTTGATTTCAACCTGCTTGACCAGCTCAATTTCGAAGACGACGTCGTCGTTTATGCGCTCCTTCTCAGCATCAGTATCCGTGCGGAACTCGGCATACAAATTGAGGTAGACGCTGCGGTAGTCTTGGTGCTGACGCTCCGTGAGGAGGTCTTGGCCATCGAAGTCGTCGAACTCGGTCAGTATGTTGTGCAGGCGGAGGACGGCGCCGAACAGGTTAATGAAGTCCTTCTTGTCCTGCTCCCCTACGATCCGTATGCCCAGGGGGAACCGCTGTAGCAGGTCGTTCACCTTCTCGGAGTACTCGCTGTAGTACTCGCCGTAGGACGGCACGACCACGATCCCGCGCGCGTCCTTGTTGCCGAACAGCTCCAGCGCGGCGTTTGTCTCGTCTTCGAGGTCGCGAAAGACGATGACATTGCCGTGTCGCTTAACGGAGTTCAGGATGCGGTTGGTGCGCGAGTACGCCTGGATGAGTCCGTGCATACGCAGGTTCTTGTCGACAAAGAGCGTGTTGAGCGTCGTAGCGTCGAAACCGGTCAGGAACATATTGACCACGATGACCAGGTCGATCTCGCGGTTCTTCATCCGCTGCGAGAGGTCTTTGTAGTAGTTCTGGAACTTGTCCGCGCTGGTGTCGTAGCTGGTACCGAACATGGTGTTGTAGTCCTGGATCGCCCTGTCCAGGAATATGCGCGCATCGCCTGATAGGCCGTCGGTGTCGAAGGCTTCGTCATCGAGGATTCCGTCATCGGTAGCTTCGTTGGCACCGTACGAGTAGATGATTCCGACCGTCAGGCGCCGATCCGACGTCAGCTCTTCCTGCTGCACCTTGAACTGCTGGTAGTAGCGCTGCGCCGCCTCGATCGAGGCAGTCGCGAAGAGCGCGTTGAAGCCGCGGACGCGCTTGCGCTCCTTGAGCGCCTCGGCCTGCCGGCGCGTGCGCGTGGACTCCGCCACGTTGGTGACGACGGAGTGCTCGTAGCTGGTCTGACGCTTCGTCTTCTGGTCGAAGTGCTCCAGGATGTACGCCGTGATCTCGCTGATCCGACGCGGATCGAGCAGGGCCTTCTCGCGGTCGATCGCCGAGACCTGCTTATCGTCGGGGTTCCCGACCTTGATGGTGTTGATGTAGTCGATCCGGAACGGCAGGACGTTCTTGTCCGTGATCGCGTCCATGATCGTGTACGTGTGCAGCTTCTCGCCGAACGCCTGCTCGGTGGTCTTCAGCAGCGGGTTGCCACCGTTGCCGGAGTTCGCGGCGAAGATCGGCGTGCCGGTGAAGCCGAACAGGTTGTAGCGCTTGAACGCCCGCGTGATGTCAGTGTGCATGTCGCCGAACTGCGAGCGATGGCATTCATCGAAGATGATCACCGCATGACCTGAGAACACCTCGTGGCCCTTGTTCGCCTTGATGAACGTCGACAGCTTCTGAATCGTCGTGATGATGATCCGCGCGTTCGGATCCTCGAGTTGCTTCTTCAGGATCGCCGTTGACGCGTTCGAGTTCGCCGCGCCCTTCTCGAACCTGTCGTACTCCCGCATCGTCTGGTAGTCCAGATCCTTGCGGTCGACGACGAACAGCACCTTGGCGACGTCAGGCAGCTTCGATGCCAGCTGCGCCGCCTTGAACGACGTCAGGGTCTTGCCCGAGCCCGTCGTGTGCCAGACGTAGCCGCCGGCCTCGACGGTGCCGAGGGTCCTGTAATTGGTAGAGATGTCGATCTTCTGCAAGATCCGCTCAGTCGCGACGATCTGGTACGGGCGCATCACCAGCAAGTCGCGGTCGGCCGTGAGCACGCAGTACTTCGTGAGGATATTCAGCAGAGAATGCTTCGCGAAGAACGTCCGGATGAACGACGTCAGTTCCACGATTGGCTTGTTGTTCGCATCCGCCCACCAGGAGGTGAACTCGAACGAGTTGCTCGACTGCTTCCCCTTAGTCGTGCCCTTCGCCTTCTTGACCTCGTCGAGACGCTTCGCGCGCGTGCTATTCGAGTAGTACTTCGTCAACGTGCCATTGCTGATCACAAACAGCTGCACGTACTCGAACAGTCCCGACCCCGCCCAGAAACTATCGCGCTGGTACCGATCGATCTGGTTGAACGCCTCACGGATATCGACGCCCCGGCGCTTCAACTCGATGTGCACCATCGGCAAGCCGTTGACGAGCACCGTCACGTCGTAACGGTTCGCGTAGTTCGCACCACCCTCGCCCCGGTCGACCTCGTACTGGTTGATAACTTGCAACTGATTGTTGTGGATGTTCTTCTTGTCGATGAGCGAAACGTTTTTCGTCGAATCATCGTCACGCTTCAGGATCTGGACATGATCCTCTTGGATGCGCACGGTCTTCTCGACGATTCCGTCATTCTGGCCGGCAATCTTGGTCGTGAAGAACGTCTCCCACTCCGCGTCCGAGAAGGTTATCCTGTTGAGCCTCTCCAGCTCTTTCCGAAGGTTCGCGACCAGCTGCGTCTCGGAAGTGATCGGGAGGTACTCATACGCCTGGGTCTCCAGTAGACGGATCATCTCGCGCTCAAGCGCGGCCTCCGACTGGTACGCCTCTGCCTTCGCCGGCTCGGGGAGGTACTCGGCAACGACCGTGCTCTCCGACGAGATCGCGATTGGGTCGAACTTGCGCGCCTGTGCGTCACTCATGCCGCCAACTCCTTGAACGTCAGCAGACGGTCGCGATAGTGCTCGTATTGCTTGCGACGGGCATTGAGCTCGGCAGAGAGACCGATACTGATGTCGCTGACGAGCGCATCGAACTTGTCGAGCGTACGAACGATCGCTGCCTGTTGCTCAAGCGTGGGCACCGGAACGCGAACCCGCTTCAGTGCATTCGCGTTGAACTGCGGTTGACCTGCTGTGCTCACCAAAGAGTTAGCTTGGTCCCAGTACGCAGCACTTTGCGCATAGTGCCAGTAGAACGCGGGCAGCATCCGGTTTTCCTTGAACCTGATACGGATCAAGAAGGACGCGTAAACTGCTGGCTCCCCAGAGCCGACGAGCATAGTCTTCCCGTATGTTGCACCGGTACGAGCCATCAGGACGTCCCCTGGCCGAACCACGTACTCGGAAGCATCATTGCCAGGAGAGACGAACTTTGCGCCATCAGGAGACAGCTTGCCTTGCGGATTGATGTCAGTGATCCGCAGGAAGCGATGCGTGCCTGCATCTGCAGCTTTATCGGTGAATCCATACTTGAACTCCGCAATGTCGCCCAGGACTACCGTCTGAACTACTGACTCATCGCCACTGAGAGCCGCGCCCCGGTAGTGCGCGAGCTGGGCGCATCGGGCTTTCATCTCCGCCTCCAGCTCCGATTCCAGTTCCGCCTCCAGCCGAGCGAACCTATCCAAGACTCGCGCGATCTCGTGCTGCACCTCAAGAGGCGGCACTGGGATCCGAATCTTTGCTAGCGAAGCGCCGGAAACACGTCGAACCTTGGTCCCAGAAATGAACCGTCGCTTCTGTTCCTGGAACATCGTCGACTGGAAGAAGTACGCCATGTACTTCGGGTCGAGGTCATGGCGATAGATGTATGCATCGCCACTGAGCACCACCTCAGTCTCGCCAAGCCACGCGGTGGCCTTGGCGACTGCGTCGTCATCTTCGCTCGTCGTCGCGATCAGCAAGTCGCCCGGTCGTGCGTGACGGAGCTTTGCAGCGATCGCTTCCTCGGTGAACGACTTCGTCTCAGCAGCCCACACGCCGTAGTGGGTGTGAATCTGGCCGTAGTGAATCGCTGGAATGCCTTCATCGCGAAGGTCGGCCTTCTGCAGGCCGTTCCCCCGGATGAATTCGCCTACCCGGCCGAGGGTGTTGTGCTCTACACCGTCCGGGCACAGCTCCCGGATCAGTTCCGCGATACGAGTCATACTCACGCATCTCCTCGTGCAAGCGCGCCGACGTTCTCGATACTCCATCCAAGTTCATCAATGGCTTGAGCTACCACGTTGTCTCTGTTGACTTCCTCGACGACCCCGAGAACCAGCTGGAGACACGGCTTAAATTTCTGAAGCGCCTCCACTTCACTTGAATCGCCGTGAATGATTCCACTCAGCTCTCGGAACAATTGATATCCGTCACTAGAGAAGCGCTGGGGAATAATCCTGCGCCGTGCATTTACCTCTTCAAGCACCTGAGAAAAGGGGCGTGGATTACCATTTTGCCTCATGGTCTCGACTCCGAGGATTTCGGCAACCTCCCAAGTGACCTTCTCAAAAATCTTGCGGAGGTAGATTACGGATCCAGCACCAAGACCGCTCTCATACGCGAGATGTGCTCGCTTCACAAGCTCCGAGAACGGACCGGCTGCAACGTCGACACGTTCCGCCCTCTCTCTAAGATTCTCGGTATATCTCTCGATGTATACCTCCGGCGCCCTGGAATGAAGCATCCCGCTTGACGCAACCAAGAACCATGTTTCTATCGACGAACGGCACACCATGCAACGCAACGTCGCGTCGATGCTGATTTGGTTGTCCCCGACGCCCAAGCATGAGAGTTCATCGGCCGACTCAAATGGCCTGACATCATTGCACTCATGACAATGAAAGTTGTGAATGACTTTGCCAACCCGGATCTTCTTATGCTTCCCCCAGCCAAGCGGACGATCTGAAAGGAATCCCTCGACTTGAGCTGCCGTCACCTCGGGCGCTTTTGAGAGCAAGTCAGACAACCTCATGTCCCCCTACTTCCAAACTTTCTACGATTTCGTCGATCGCTGTGCGGAGCTCGGCCTGGCGCGCCACGATGCGCGCGATCTCAGCGTTCAGCTCTGTAATGTCGACCTTCTCGCGCGTGTCCTCCGCCTCTACGTAGCTGGACACGGCGACGTTGTAGTCATTGGACGCAATGTCCTCGTTGCTGACGACCTTGGTGAAGTGGTCCTCCGGCTGGCGCGTCGTGAATGCTTCGAGGATCCGCGCCTGGTGCTCCTCAAGCAGCTTGTTCTTGTTGCCCACGCGCTTGGACTCTGCCGATGCGTCGATGAACAGCACGTCGTTGGTCTTCTTCGACTTCTTCAGAACGAGGATGCAGGTTGCGATCGTGGTACCGAAGAAGAGGTCCGGCGGCAGCTGGATGACCGCGTCGACGTAGTTGTTGTCAATGAGGTATTTACGGATCTTCTTCTCCGATCCCCCGCGATACAGCACGCCGGGGAACTGGACGATCGCGGCCGTGCCGTTGACGGCCAGCCAGCTGAGCATGTGCATCGTGAAGGCGAGATCGGCCTTCGACTTCGGCGCCAGCACGCCGGCCGGCGCGAAGCGCTCATCGTTGATCAGCAGTGGGTTGGCGTCGCCTTCCCACTTGATCGAGTACGGCGGGTTGGAGACGATCGCCTCGAACGGCTCATCGTCCCAGTGCTGCGGGTCGATCAGGGTGTCGCCGTGGGCGAGGTTGAAGTCGGCGTAGTTGACGTCGTGCAAGAACATGTTGATCCGCGCCAAGTTGTACGTCGTCAGGTTGATCTCCTGACCGTAGAAGCCCTGGCGGACGTTGTTCTTGCCGAGTACCTTGTCGAACTTCAGCAGCAGCGACCCGGAACCGACCGCCGGGTCGTAGACCTTGTTGACCTGCTTCTTGCCGACCACGGTGATGCGCGCCAGAAGCTCGGATACCTCCTGTGGCGTGTAGTACTCGCCACCCGATTTGCCGGCGTTGGCCGCGTACATCTGCATCAGGTACTCGTAGGCATCGCCGAAAAGGTCGATCGAGTTGTCCTCGAAGCGCCCCAGCGGCAGGTCGCCGATCGCGTCGAGCAGCTTCACCAGCTTCTGGTTGCGCTTGGCGACCGTCGAGCCGAGCTTGTTGCTGTTGACGTCGAGGTCATCGAACAGACCCTTGATGTCGTCCTCGCTGTCGGTGCCGAGTGCCGATCCTTCGATGTTCTTGAACACCCGCTCGAGCGTCTCGTTGAGGTCCTCGTCGTCCGCAGCTCGCCTACGGACGTTGACGAACAGGTCGGACGGCAGGATGAAGAATCCCTTCTCAGCGACCACCTCGTCGCGAGCGAACTCCGCCTCCGAGTCGGACATTCGAGTGAAGTCGAACGACTCGTCACCCGCCTCATGCTCGCCCTTGTTGATGTAGGCCGTGAGGTTCTCGGAGATGTACCGATAGAAGAGCATGCCCAGCACGTAGGACTTGAAGTCCCACCCATCGACGCTTCCACGCAGATCGTTCGCGATCCGCCAGATCGTCTTGTGCAGCTCAGCGCGCTGCCCTTCTTTGGTTGTGGGTGCCATGTTGCAGTTGTTCTCCTCCGCGCCACGGCGCGATTCGGTTGCTGTGAGGTGGTGGGGTCAGGTTACCGGCGGGCCACCGATAGGAAGCGACTGCCGCGCCTGCTCCGGACGCCCAACGCCCGGTACCGGGATCCCCTGCTTGCCCATGTTTGTGTGTCCTACCAGGTGTTGTGTCCTACCGGGAAATCGAACCAACGACCACCCAGCAGGCGGGCCACGGTGGTGTACGGACCAGCGCGTTCCTCATTTCCGGATATCGTCGACATAGGTCTCGCGCTCATAGCCGAAGCGGAATGTCCACGTTGTTCCGACGCAGCCGACCCGCACGCCTGGCCAAGGTGATCGGGAGTCGCTCGCACGCAACGCCGCTGTAGTCGTCACGGTCAGCGAGCCGTCGTCTCGAGGTCGGTGACCAGGCGCAGGACGGGCCGCTCATCGGGTTGACCGAGGAGCTGGCGCACTCGCTTGGGGCGCCATCTCAGCTCGCGGGCCAGGCCGGTCAAGGTGAGGGTGCCGTGGTTTTCGGCGAGTTCGAAGGCCTTGGCTAGCAGGGTGGGTGTCTCGCCGGGATACTGAGTGACAGGATCGGAGCCGAGTATGCCGACCTTGTAGAGGTGGTTGAGGCGTTGGTAAGCACGGCGGGCGACGGCGTCAGAGATCGCGCCGGTTTCGCAGGAGCGGTACACCAGCGACTTGATCGAGACGCCCCACTCGTGACTGAGCTGCCGGAGCGCGTTGGTGTCGAAGCGGCGGGGAAGCTGGTCGCGGATCTGGTCGGCGGGGGTGAGGAATTCGGCGGCGAAGGCGTCGGCTTCGTGTTCTTGTTCGGTGTCACCGGGAGCGGCGTCGCGGTGCAGTACGAGGTGGCCGAGTTCGTGTGCCGCGGTGAATCGGTGCCAGCACACGTCGTCGCTGCGGTCAGGGGTGAGCACGATCATCGGTCGAGGCATGCGGGAGGTGGAGAAGGCGTTGACGGTTGGGGTGTCGTCGCCGGCGAACTCGGCCATGGTGGTGACGATCCCGCGCATCTCCATGGTGCGCACCAGGTGTGGGATCGGGCCGGGCCCGATTCCCCAGTGTGCTCGCAGGGCGCGGGCGGCGGCTGCCGGGGTGTCACCGAGTTCGGTGGGATCGTCGGGGAGGAACCCGGGCAGGTCGATCGCGGGGAACTGAACGTGGCGCTCGAGGACGTGGGTGAGCTCCCACACCTGCTGAGCGAAGGCGACGGCCTTGGCGCGCTGGGTGGCCTTGGTCGAGCGCAGGCTGCGGAAATGCGCGCTGGCGCCGTCGAGTTGGGCGAAGGGGCGCCCTGCGGCGAAGAACTCGACGGGAACGTCGAGGACTTCGGCTACGCGGAGCAGGTGGTCTGGCCGTGGGGGTGAGGTCATCGATTCCCACTGACTCACCGCCGCGCCCGAGACCCCGATCTGGCTGGCCAGCGCCGCTTTGGTCAGGCCGGCGAGCTGGCGGGCCTGGGTGAGGCGGGCGGGGTCGAACACCACCGCGGAGGCCGGAGCCGCCGCGGTGGTGTCGCCGGAGAAAAGTGTCAGGGGTGGACGTTCAGGCATCGCTCGAGGTCTCGGGTTGCGGCATCGGCGGCTGCCCGCCGTCCGGTGCGGTCAGCGGCGGGAGTGGTGCCAGTTCGAACTCGGGCGGTGGAGCGGATTGATCCCAGCGGGGGCCGGTGCCAGTCTTGGGCTCGGGAACCGGTGCCGGGCCGGTGGTTTGCACCGGGGCCTGCTCGTCGTCGGGGGGTGCGGGGATCTGATGGATCTCGCTCCAGTTCAACCGGCCTCGTTCGTCGGCTTGGGAAGCTTCGCCCCAGTAGATGCGTAGGATTCCCGCGCGCGGATTGGCGGCGTAGGCGATGAGGACGAGCCGCCCGGCCTGGATCGCGTCGTCGAGGAAGGTCTCGGCGTCCTCGAATTCGGCGTTGATCTCATCCTCGGTGAGGTCGGCGTGGTCGAAGGAGAGCTGGGAGTCGGACTTTGCCTGGGTGAGCGCCAGCAAGCTCTCGCGCAGCTTCGACATCGTCATTCTCGCGTTCGTCACCGGCGTGTGAGCGTCGTCGGCGAACTTCCAGAGGTACAGGATGACGTTGTCCTCACCCACTACGTTGAGCTCGTAGCGGGCGCGTACCGGCTTGATCCGTCGCATTTCCGGTACGACGGCCTCGATCGCGTGGCCCACCTCTTCGTCCTGGACCAGCCACATCAGGCCGTAGCCGTCGTTGGTCGCCAGCGCCAGACCTGTGTGAGCGGCTAGTGCGCGTTGGTGCGCGGCTCGAAGACCGCGCCAGATCGCGTTCCGCAACGGCAGGGCGTTGCCTCCGAATCGCTTGGTCTCCCACGGTGTGGGTACAACCTGCTCGCTCATGGATCCCTCCCTGGCACCCCGCCACGGTCACTTATGATTTTAGAACCGAGAGCAGGGTAGCACTTAAGTTTCTCGCAGCGACTGCGCGCCACGCCGTCGAGGCTCGACTTCTTCATGGTCGCTTCCAGCCGGCCGGAGTGCACCTGCATTGCGCCACTGCAACGTATTTCGCGCCTGATCGCTGCCGGGTGAACTCCCTCGACACGACAGCGTGTACGTGGTTTCCTCTCAAGGTGAGCGAACCCATGTGGGATGCCGCTGTCGTGGTTGGGGTGGCGCAGGTGCTCGGCGCTACCGCCGACGGACTGACCGGAGCCGAGATCGGAACGCTGTTGGCGCGGTTGAACATCCAGGACCCCGGCGCGATCACCAAGTGGAAGCGGCTGGAGATGGGGCTGTCGGCGCGGCAAGCCCAGGACATGTCGTCCCAACGAATCATCACCTTCATCAACGAGGCGATGAAGCCGGTGCGTTACATCAACACCCCGGACATGTTCACTCGACGCCAGGACGGGCTGAACGAGGTGCTGTCGTTCGCCGGGCTGCGCGTTAACGACCGCGGGCAAGTGACCCGCGGCGCCGTCTCGACCACTTTGGACGAGGCGAGCAGGAATGCGGCCTCGCTGCGGGCGGAACTGCGGCGCCGCCGCACACATCCTGAAGTGCTCGCCTACTGTACGGTAGAGCTGCTGAAGAAGAGCAATTTCCACGCCGCATTGGAAGCGACGAAGGGCGTTTTCGATCGTCTACGGGTTCTGTCCGGGCAAACCGGCGACGGGGCCAGACTCGTCGATGCCGTGCTGACGCTACGTCGCACGGGAATCCCGGTGATCGCGATCAACAGCGGCCGGTCGGTGACCGACCGCGACGAACAGACCGGATTCGCGACCTTGCTCAAAGGGCTCACCAGCATGTACCGCAACCCGACCGCGCACGACCCACGAGCACTGCGCTCCTTCCCTGACGCCGACCTGCTCGAACTACTCACCATGCTCTCGATGGTGCACCGACGACTCGACACCGCAACCGTCAGACCCTGACGGGTCACGATCCTGGTCCGTTCGTTCGATGGCCGATATCAGCACAGCCCACCGCGCGGAAGTTCGGAATCCGGACGACGATGCTCATCTTCGCACCCGCAACTGCTCCGCTCTTCGCACCCAGTTTCGTTGGCTCGGGTTGGGATCCCGATGGCTAAACCGCAGCCAACCACCGTGCAGGTGCCACCACAGTCGTCTCTGCGCCGTCGCACCACGAGATCCACCAGCGTGAATCGAAGAGTCGGGGCCGGCGGCACCAGGGTCTATCCGTCGTTGCTATTCCACCGGCGGCCGTATTGGTCTGGGATGGTTTCCCAACCCAGATCGGGTGGTGACCAGCCGCTGAGCCTGCCAGTTCCGGGGAGGTGGCAATGCTCGTGGCTGTACCACAGCAGAAACCCGCACTGATCGATGCTCGGCTCCCGTTCGTACGGACACCAAAGCACCTGTCGGTGGGCCACGTTAGGATGGTCCCACAAAGGCTTTGAGCAGGGAGGATACAGTGACTTTCGCTCCTCGAGAGTCGAAAATTCGACAGCACCTCGCCAGCCACCTGGAGCTGCTGGAACCCGGCCTTCGCCTCTTCCGACAGGAGTACTGGATTGCGAACTCCCACGGCAGCGGTGGCTACATCGATGTCCTCGCCCGCGACCGGCATCAGAACTGGGTCGTGATCGAACTCAAGCGCGCGAACAAGTCAGCCCGCGAGACTGCCCAGGAACTCACCAAGTACGTCGAGCTCTTACGCCGCGAAAAAGCCCTGCTGCCCGGTAGGATCCGCGCCTTCGCGGTCGCGCTCGAACCTCAGTGGCACGAGCTCCTGACGCCGCTGAGCAACCTCGCCCGTGACTGGGACCACGACCTCCGCGGCTACTGCCTCGCGGTCGACGACAATGGTGTCCCGCAATCAGCGCAACCTGTCGAGTTGCTCGATGAGCCTGTCGAACGACGACTCACCTCGGTTCACGTCGTGTTCCTCTTCGGTGACGAATCCGAACGTGACCGGTGCTGGGACTCAGTCGTCATGTTCGCCGCGGAAGCCCGAGTAACCGACCTCGTCGGCGTCCACCTCGACTACGGCGGCGCATCGGACATCGTCATCTACCCGCACGCCCTCTACCTCGCTTTCGGCCAGGTCGACCTGCCCGGTCCACTCGGCAACGACCACCCCTGTGTCCGTTTCTGCCGTCACGCGCTCTTGGACAGCAAAGAGCGTGACGAATACGAGCACCCGAACGAATACGACGCCCTCACACACGTGTGCTCGAACATACGAGCCAGAGAGATCGCAAGCGCGAGCCCGGACATCTACTCCCAGCTCACCCGTGAGGAGAACTGGATCGCCACGCGGGTCCGCACAACTGGGGTGTTCAGCCACGACACCTACCAGGACGCCGACATCATCCGGCTTCTTCATGGCCACGACGGCGGAGCCAAGATCCTCTTCAAAGGCACCGCCAGCACCAAGAGCACCGGACCATGGCGAGAATTCCGGCAATCGGTGATGACCAGCCTGGCAACCAACAACGACTGGACCGAACTCATCGGCACATGGCTCGATCGGATGGCCGAACTCCCCGGCGAACACGACGTCACACTCGGCATCTACAACCCGTGCGACATCATCTCTACCTTCGTGCACGGACTACCCGACAGCCTGCACAAATACCAGCCCTCCGTCATCGGCGTCGCAGAACCCCGCGACAGTCGATCTGCAACACACGTCCTCCGAGGTGGACTCCGATGGAACGGCACGCAAGTGCCCGACCTGATCGGCTACTTACGACTCGTGTACCGGGATGTGATCTCCTGGCACGCAGCAAACTACGGCGGGATCGTGCACCAGACAGACCACGAACTCCTCAGGTACTGGGGAATCCGGCACCTGGTCGAAGAGATCACCGTCTACTCAGACCACCGCGATAATCAGAACCCCGACGTCATAGTCCGGCTCCCAAGCGCCACTGCTCCCGAAGACCTCGACGAGTGGACAAGCATTCACTCCCTGGAGGACTTTATCGAGCACCACCTTTACGATGTGTGGCAACTCGTTCGCGAGTACAGCAGCATGCACTCGTAAGCCAGACGCGGCCCGGATTACACTGGCCCCGGTGGTGCAGAATCTCGCCACTACCGCGGCGCACGCAGGGACGTCGGCCCTTAACCCGGCCACAACCACACCGGCGAGGCGACTGGGATACCGCAAACCTGGCTCACAGCCCCTCAACCCCGTACCCAGCTGATTCTGAACGATCGGGACTGCTGCACGGTCAGGTGACGATGTCACCTACCCCTGCAGCAGCCCCGTGCCGCATCGAACCCGGGGTGGTTCACTCAGTTGACAAGTGGATGCACCGGTACACCACTCGACGCCGTCACTCCGCGATCGGGATGATCAGCCCGATCACCTTCGAACAATCACTCTCCACGGCTGCCCCAGCCGCTTGACCCCTGTCCACCATTCGGGGGGGAACCTCAGTCTCACGGGCATAGTCCCGCGTCTGGAGGTGATGGTGAACGGCAACGGATTCAGCCCGCGCCAACCTCACACCAAGAGTTCAGCGTGATTGCCGGTGATCATCCGTACGCAGGCGCGAATCCGGAGTCAGCGTCATCGCAGGTAGATCACCCAACACCTCCGACAGATGATGTGAGGGAACGTTATCGGTGGCAGACTGTTATTCGTGACAGGGATCGAGGCCGCGGCCGTGCGCGCTGCGGCGGGGGCGAGCGTGCCCGTAGCGCGCGGGCTGTATCGGCGGTGGCGGCCGAAGTCGGACTGGGCTTCGTTGGCCGGGCTAGCCGATGGCCTCGCCGCCGCAGTCGACCAGGCCGAACAAGAGGTCCAGCGGGAACTGCGCGCAGGGCCAAACGTATTCATGCCTGTCCGGTTCACCGCAGCAGCGCATCAGCAGGTGGAAGAAGGGATCGGCTCCGCCGAGGTCGACGAGATCGCCACCTACTTCGACCTGCTCGACCAGCCACGGCGGATGGTCATGCTGGGGGAACCAGGTGCCGGTAAGACAGTGGCTGCCACCTACCTCGTACGCGGCCTGATCCACCGCCGCAACGAACTGGTCCCCGCGCCCCGACGCGCCGCGGAACCGGTACCGGTCCGGGTCAACACAGCCGGATGGGACGGCGGACAAGAATTCACTTCCTGGCTCGCCATCCGGTTGGAAGTGGACTACGAGCTGCCATCCAAGATCGCCGCGAAGATGATCAGAACCGGGATGATCCTGCCCGTGCTCGACGGGCTCGACGAAATGGACGACGACACCACCCACGGACACCGTGCCCGGGCACTGCTGGACCGGCTCAACGAACACGACTGGTCACACCGTCCCGCCGTCGTGCTGTGCCGCCGGAGCGAATTCCACCGCCTGACTCAGGTCGGCGGCGACAACGGCTTGCACGGCGCGGCCACGGTAACCCTCGACCCGCTCGCCACAGACCAGCCCGCCGACTACCTCACCCGCTACCAACACCGGATCGGTGCCACGCACCGGGCCTGGCACCAGATCACCACCCACCTTCGCGAGCACACCGCGACCCCACTCGCCGTGACCCTGCGTAACCCGTGGATGCTCGGCCTGACCGCCACCACCCTGCACCACACGCCGAAGACTGCCGCCACATTGCTCGAATACCCCACGTCCGACGCTGTGCGCGACGGACTGTTCGCCGCGCAGATCCCCGCCGCGCTAGTCGGCACCGACGACACCAAACAGTTCCGTGACTACACGCCCGACAACGTCGAGAGGTGGCTCCGTACTCTGGCTCGTCATCTCGGCCACCGACGAGGAACCGGCCGCAACGGCACCTCCATCCGTCTCGACGAAGTCTGGGAAATCGCCGGTACCAAACTAGTCCGCATACTTCACATCCTGGCTGTCGCGCTCCTGTGTGGCCTTGCGGCCGGGCTAGTGTCCGGCCTTGCATTCGGGCTCGAAGCCGGGCTTGGGGCAGGGCCGACGATTGCGATAATCCTCGGCGCCTCAGCCGGTCCTGTCCTCTGGATCATGAGGTTTCCCAGCGCGAGTCACATCGCGTGGAAAGTGCCTACCCGCAGGCGGTGGCCGGCGGGACTCATATCCGGGCTCGTGTCCGGCCTAATGTTCGGGATCATGGTCGGTCTCGAAACCGGGCTTGGGGTCGGGCTCGGGTTCGGGGTTGGAATCGGAATCATCTTCGGCATCACGTCTGGGCTCACCGCCACTACCAGGGACCAACTCGCGATAGGAACCGATGCGCGGTGGCTGATTCGCAATGACCTACGGGCGGCGCACTTCTCCGGTGCGTCGGTCGGGCTCGGGGTCGGACTCATGTTCGGGTTCGCTTCCCGGCCTCTACTGGGGCTGGTGATCGGATCGGTGGCTGGACTGTTTTTCATGCTGGTGTTCGGGCTCGTGAGCGGTCGGTTCTTCGTGTCCGCACTCGTGTTCAAGATCACCGGGGTCTTCCCTGGTCGACCTGCTGCCTTCCTAGATTGGGCGCGCGACAGTGGCCTGCTTCGCGTCAACGCCACCGCCTACCAGTTTCGACACCAGACCTACCAGCAATGGCTTCTCCGCGATCCGGGCATCGTTGGCGACACCCCGCTCACCTAGAGCCCCGTACCCCGAGACGAACTAACCGGCGACCGGACGCGGCCGCGAACCTCGGAATGCCCGACCAATGAACCTTTTTCAGCGAACCCTTGCACCGCACAGCGCCTTCGGTGGCAGCATGCCAGCTGATGACCCGAGACGTTCTGCTCGACTGGTCGGGCCCGCAGGGGCGGTGTGCCTGTCCGCCAGTATTATCGGTCGAACCAGCTGGTCGAGCGTGACGAGGTTGCTGTGCCACTGATTTCCCCTGATACCCCTGAGTCCCATCGCGCAATAGCGGACGAAGTAGACCGCATCCACGAGAGCGCAATGTGGAGCGCGCAGGGACAGTTCGAGCAGGCCAAACTATGGCGGCTGATCAATCTGCTGTTCGGTGTTCCGGCCGCAGCACTCGCCGCGATCTCCGGCGGAACTGCCCTCGCGGGCGAACTCGGTGCCTGGCCAGGAATTCTCGCCCTCGTAGCCGCAGCGTGTAGCGCGATCATGACCACGGTGAACGCCTCACGCCGCATGACCCACGCGCAAACCTCCGCCAACGCCTACCTCCAACTACAAACAAATGCACGTCAGTTTCTCGCCATCGACGTGGCGACACAGTCGTACGAGGACGCCCGCGAAACCCTTCGTATACTGACGAATACACGCGACGAGTTGAACGCGACGGCTGACCCGCCGAGCGGGCTGGCGTACCGGCGCGCGCGCAAGAACATCACCCGGGGTGGGCAGAGCTACGACATCGACGGAGAGAACTGAATGGCGACAACCACCGTCCAGGCGTTCAACGAGTTCAACACCAGCATCGCGCCACCAGCCGCCACTCGGACGAAGGTGTACGACCGGCGTGACACCGTGGTAGATGTACTGCGCAAGGCGTTTCCCGAGGGCTCCGACATCGTGTTCGGATCAGCCAAGATCATCGGCTCGCTCGGCAGGTCGACCGCGACGAACCCCGTGGCCGACATCGATCTCATGGTCCACATGAAGGTCACTGATGAGGCATGGATGAAGTACCAGAACAATTCGGCCCAGTTCCTCTACCGAATCCGCAACGCCGTCAACGGCGAATCGAGGGTGCAGAAGATCGGTGCACGAGGGCAGGCCGTCAGCATCTTCTACGCCGACGGCCTCACTGTCGACGTCGCGTCGATGGTGAAGTACATGAATGCCGGCTACGGGATACCTGACGGCGGCCGTGGCTGGCTGACAACGGACCCGATCAGGCACGAAGCCTATCTGGACGACCGGAACGCGCTGCTTGACGGAGACCTCAAGAAGGTCATCCGCTTGGCCAAGAAGTGGAACAAGGCGCACAGCTCCCGCCTGTCCTCCTTCCACCTCGAGATGCTGGTAGCTCGCACCTTCGGGAAGCTCGGGAATGACTCACGCGATGCCCTGCGCCTGTTCTTCGACCATAACTACCACAACCTGACGGTCATGGACCCAGCTGGCTACAGCGGGGATCTGTCGAGCTACCTCAGCTACACGAGCTGCGATGCAGTCAACGCCAGCCTCAAGGCTGCGCGCAACCGCGCTGAGCAGGCTATAGCTGCCGAACGCCGGGGCGATCACAAGGAGTCAATCCGGCAGTGGGGCATCGTGCTGGGCAAGGACTTCCCGTCGTACGGATAGGTGCTGCCTCCTCAGGGTGTTCGGACACGACGTTCGCCGAACAGCTATCAGCCGGTGATGTGGCCGGGAACCGTGTACGGGAAGGCCAATTGACGGTAGACACCCTGCCACCGACCTTCGCCGACCACCCGGATCTCATGATCTCCGGCCCGGTGGTGGCTGGCCTGTGCGGCGCGCGCGATCTGGCTCAGTCGCCGCCCCGACCCCAGCTGAGGTCGTCATCGTCGAGTACGACCTACTCGCCCAACCCAGGCCTATGTGATGTCAGACCGTGGTGAGCAGACCGATCCCAGGGACGAGAGTGATCGCCTCACTGGTGACCGTCGCGAAGACGGCACCAACCCCGGTTCGCACCCGCAACGGGGTACCGGCCTGGGCCCAGGCGGTGCCGCGCGCGCCGGTCGACACGTTATGCCAGTGCACAGCCATGTCACTCGGGCTCGGCGTCGTCGTGAGGTCTTGCCCGAGAAAACGCACGAGCACGTCGGGCTAGTCGGCGTCGCGAGTGCCGGTGACGGCTGATACCCCTAGGTCGGGCAGCGGTCGATAGTTATCCCAGTACACGACCGGTGAGGTCACTCCCGAGGCTGCGGCAGAACCCACCGCGGCGGTCAAGGTCGCCGTTGTCGCCACCAATATCGCGGCGACCACTAGCCGAGTCAATCTGAATCGCACGGCCAGACTATCGGTTTGCTGGAAAGTTGCGTTGCAGCTCCCACAGCACGCGTTCCCGCCCTCTCGACCGGGCGCGCTCGCAGGATATCGTTCGACGTTCCAGCGCGGCAGTGATCCGAGACCGGGCAGCATCACAGTCGACAGTTCGCCCGGAGTCTGCCCCAAGCTTTCTCGTATCGCTGGAGTTCGCTCGGCGTGGCGATGCTGAAGTTCGGCGCTGATCGTCTCCACGGTCGCGGCCCAGCCGTCCCACGGGTCGAACGATGTCGTGGAGCAGATGAACGGTGCGCAGTGCGGGACGACGCCGAAGACCAGATGCACTTTTCCGAAGGCCGCGCGAAGTAGGTGCCAGAGCTGGTCGGCCATCGCGGCATCGTTCCCGAGCGTCGTCCGCAAGCCGCTTCGTGGACCAGCGCGTAGTATCCGCAAGGTGCCTTCGTGTAGGACCCGCTGACGGACCATGCGCGTTGATACCGCCGCGTCGAGATCGTTGTATGTGCCGACGAACCCGATGCAGGTCCGCAGCACCTCACGGGCGTAGTCCCGCGCCTGGAGGAGAAAGTGAACAGCAACTGATTCAACCCGCGCCAAACCTACACCAAGAACTCAGGGTGAATGCCGGTGATCATCCGTGCGCGGGCGTGCGTTCAGAATCGGCGTCATCGCAGGTAGATGACCCAACGTGATCGCCCGTGACCCGTTGTGAGCATGGATCGGCCCCCGAACCCACAACAGCGGGTTCGGGGTTCGAGTCCCTGATGGCGCACTCTCAGAAATCACCCACGACCTAATTGGTCGTGGGTGATTTGCGTTGGCCCGAGATTCGACTGCGATCCTGACCACACACCCTACCGCCCTGGGTGGAGCGTCAGGAGAGTTCGAGACCACCGTCGAGGGTGAGGACCTGTCCGGTGAGCCAGGTCGTCTGCGGGTCGGCCAGCCGAACGATCCATGTCGCGATTTCATCGGGGTTGCCGCGTCGACCGAGGGGAATGCGCTGCGCCTCTTGTTCTTTGACCTGCTCGACGACGTCGGCAGGAAGCCCGGCCGCGGTCAGGGCCTCGCTTTCGGTGGGACCGGGTGCCAGCGCGTTGACGCGGATGCCGTCGACTGCCAGCTCGAGGGCCCAGCTGCGGGTGAGCTGCTCGAGCGCCGCCTTGGAGGCGGCGTAGTGGGCGGCGGGGACAGGACCGGATCTCATCATGCAACCCGGAATCGCCGGACGATGATCCACGGAACAGCCGGCATTCCTCGGTACGGTCACCAAAAGGAGGTCCGAGGATGTCGACTACCGCCGTGGTCAGGACATGGTTGATCACCGCCACCCGGCTCGCAGCAGTCATGACGGTCCTTGCCGTCGGCTCGGCCTGCGCCGGCGATGCCGGCTCCTCCTCGCCTGCCGAATCCATTCGGATCGCCTACGGCGACGACCCGGACAACTACGGCATCCTGCACCTACCGGAAGGCAAGGGACCGCATCCGGTGGTGGTCCTGGTACACGGCGGCGGCTGGCTGGAGAAATATTCGCTACCCAGCTCCGAACCCCTGGCGGACTCGCTGGTCGACGCCGATATCGCCGTCTGGCGGATCGAGTATCGCCGAGTCGGTGGCACCGGCGGCTGGCCGATCACCCTCGCCGACGCGGACGATGCCACCGAAGCGTTGGCGACCGTCGTCCAGGAAACCGCCGACGGCCGACTGGACCTGGATCGAGTGCACCTGGCCGGGCATTCGGCCGGCGCACAGCTGGCGGCCTGGATCGCCGGCCGGCACGTACTACCCCCGGATGCACCCGGCGCACAACCGGAGGTACAGCCGCGTACCGCAACGCTCATGGCCGGGGTCTACGACCTCGCACTCGCCGCGACATCCGGTCGTGACGCGTACGTGCGCGGCCTGATCGGCGGAATGCCGGACGAATACCCCGACCGCTACGAACTGGCCTCACCGATAGACCACCTCCCGATCGGACTCCCGATCGTCGCGATCCACGGCACCGCCGACACCACCGTGGACCCGGTCCAGTCGGAACGCTACGTTTCGGCCGCCGCCACGGCGGGCGATCCGGCCCGACTGATCTTGATCGACGGCGCGGATCACGGCGATTTCGGCAACACCGAATCCAGCGCATGGATGCGAGCCCGCGAGGCCATCGTCGAACAGGTCGGGTCCTCAGCAGGCCGTTGATGTCGGCGGAACCGCTTCGAGCCCGGCGCCGCACCCCAGACGGTCACGGTTCGTTATAGAACCCCGCAATCACCCCACATCAGGGGCCCGGAAGCACGTCTCTCGCCAGAAAACACCGACTAAAACTGTGATGCCTGCCACAGTGTCGCCAGCGGAAAACCCCCTGCATACATAACGATTCCGCTACCGAACTGGAACGTAACCAAGATCGGAATCACCAGCCGTTCGCTTTTCGTTCACCCTGTGTTCACCTAACGTGACCATTCTGCAATCAGGTCACCGAAACAGACCTGCGGTTTGGTTCAGCCCCGAGTCACCGAACTCGGACCTGCCGACCGTGAGCCTGTCTCCCACGCAGCCAGCTGTGGAGTCGCAGGCGACGCACCAGCGGCCCGCCATCGAGCGCCCGCCCATTCGAGAGCGTCGCCCCAACCGAATCCGACACGAAACCCTGCCCAGGTTCGGCGTGTGCCGTCCGCTGCCCAGATCAAGGAATGAACAGCTATGCCCGACAGTGACAGACAGACCAAGACCTTCCGTCGGCCCTCGCTGCGTCAGGCGCTCATCGCCGGCGTCGCCGCGGCCGGAGTTGTCGCGGCGGCCAGCGCCACCGCGGTGTCCACTGCCGACGACACTGTCACCCCCGATGTTGCCATGACCGCGAACGAGCACGTCGACCACCGTGCCGACGACCAGCCCGCCGCCGAGGTCATCCCCGCCCCCATGCCGGAGCCCGAGGTCGCCCCCGAGCCCGAACCGGCGCCCGCCCCGATGCCGGAACCGGCGCCTCCGGTCTACCCGGACAACCTGGACGGCTGGATCCGCGAGGCCCTCGACATCATGGCCCAGAAGGGCATCCCCGGCACCTACGAGTCGATCCACCGCAACATCATGCGGGAGTCGACCGGCAACCCCCAGGCCATCAACCTGTGGGATTCCAACGCCGCCGCCGGCATCCCCTCCAAGGGCCTGCTCCAGGTGATCGACCCCACCTTCGCCGCGTACCACGTCGAAGGCACCCCCTTCGACGTCTGGGACCCGGTCGCCAACATCGTCGCCGCCTGCAACTACGCGGCCGACCGCTACGGTTCGATGGACAACGTCTGGGGCGCCTACTGAGCCCAGCGAACCCCGGGAACGCCCGTGGCCGATCCACCCGGATCGACCACGGGCGTTCGCCGTAGACTCACCACCGTGCCCGACCGCGCAACCCCGGACCCCGGCGCCCCGCGAGACGCCGCCCCCGACCACGCGCACACCGACGCCGCCGGTGCTCGCCGCGCCGCCAAAGCCCGCCGGCTGGCGATCTACCTCTGGGACCGCAACATCTCCGCCCCCGAACTCCTGGCCCTCTCCCCCGCCGCCCGCCGCAAACTGGCCCGCGCCGCCGACACCAACCCACCCAGCACCGACGAAACCTGGCAGGCCGTCGCCGAACTACTCGACGCCAAGGACGCCTGGGCCGACCGTAATCCCGGCCACCCCGCCGCGGTGCGGGAGCATGCGGACGAGAAGATCCTGTGGGTGAAGCCGCCGGTGAAACCTTGGGATGCGGGGTAACCAGCCAAGGTGGGCACATCGCGGCAGGGGTCGAGCACCATCCGCTCGACGGGACAGCACAAAGCAGGCACGTACGCTCAGTGGATGTCCAGAATCACGGTCGATCCGAATCGACTCGGAGGCCGGCCGTGTATTCGCGGTACGCGGTGCGGGTAACTGACGTACTCGGGTTGCTGAGCGCCGGTGAAACCGAGGCCACAATCCTCACCGACTACCCGTACCTGGATCGTGAGGATATCCGCGCATGCCTGGTCTTTGCGGCGTGGTCCGCGGATCGAGGTAGCTCCGATCCCAGGGGTGTAGAGGGTTTCCGATAGTCGGGCAGTCGAGTCCCGGCCTGCCCGCCGGATGGCGATCCGCCGGGCCGCGCACTGGTGGTGCACGACATGGCGATCGGCACCAGCGGCGCCCCTTCTGTCGTGTAGCGGGGCGCCCCGGCACATCGTGGTCGCATCTGAAGCCGGTTGCAGCGGTCTATTTGCGCATCGGCAGGATCTCGCCGGCAAGCACCTGCCGTTCCGGCGCGCTCACGTTGTCCGACACGTGGACCGGAAACCGGATCACCGCTGCTACTCCACGCGCCAGCAGCCACTGTCGAGCCGTCTCGTTCGGGGTGAGGTCCGAGTCTGATGCTGCTGGTAAGTGGCCTGCAAGGAGTACGGTGCGCAGGCGGGCGGGGGTGATGGGCGTCGTTGGTATGGGGAGGTGCATCCGTACGGGGTGCGTGCGTTGCGGTGGGACCTCGGCTCCTGGCGTGACCGACTGTCTTGTGGTGCGGTGGATCACCGGAAACTGGCTGATCCCCCACAGTGCACACCATGCTGTTGCGTTGTCTGTCCGCCCGGGGGCGGTGAAACCGGTGGCCGTGCGTGACTTGGATGAGTTCTTGCCGATCTCGTCGGTGGTGGATTGACCGGTGAGCCCGGCGTGCGTTGAGTCTGCGGTTCGCGCAGCGACGGCCGTGGCGAGCGGCCTGAGGCGGTCGCCGACGAATTCTTCGCCACTGTTTCTGGTTTTCATCTCCCAACGGCTTGCCCCGTCGTCGGGGCGGGGCGAGTCTTCGTGCCGCCAGTAGGCGGGCTCGCCTAATCCGGCGATCATTCGGTGGTCCAGGACGGACAACTGGCTTTCCGAATCATTGTGGGGAGCATGTCGGGCAGCCTGGAGAGCCCGCCAGGCGTCGGTCCCGGAGGGGAGTTTGATCCGCGGGCTGAACGTGGCTGTGTCGCGCTTCTCGTGATTGATCCGGTGTTGCACCCAGCTGTTCTGGTCGATATGCCGCTGAGCGTGGCGATGCACGGCGGCGGCGATATCTTCTGGCCGGATACCATCGACCTCGAGCTGGGCACGAGGCGTCCGGTCTGCTGTCCACCACAAGCGGACTCCGGTATCGAAGCTGTCCTCGCACACCGCGGCGAGACCGTAGAGCGTGAAATGAGTGAGCGCGTTGGCGATCTCGCCCGGCACGGTGAACGGTGTCATCGGCCCTCCTTGGAGATTTGGCAGTCCGCCGCCCGGAGCACGGCTTCGAGGTAGGCGCAGCCCCACACCCCCCAGTCGAGATGTGTCTGCTCGATCAACCGATCCCATTCACCGGTGTCGAACAGCGCCGCGGCGCTTTCGGTGAGACGCTGCGATTCAGGTCCGAGCAGGTCCGCTGTGGTGTGCGGGAATTCGGGCCTGCCATGTCCGTGGCTGGTCCCGATAAGCCGTAGGCAGAGGTCCCGGACGCCGGCGAAGGTGGCTTCGTCATCGGCCAGTGCTACGGAGAGCTGTTCATGGCGCCATCCCGTGAGCAGTCCGCCGGTGGTGTCGGCGCGCCGGGCCTGACGCACGGACGTGCGACTTTTCGCCAGAAGCAGGTCGGCCTGATAGTTGTGCAGCCGGTGTCTTTGAAAGCGGGGATCTCTCTTACCCACATCGTGCCAGAGGCCGGCCTCGCGGAGAGTGGCCTGAACGCCCGTGGGCAGCGACAGGGACGCCGCAATGGTTGCTGCACGGTCCGCGACGTCGGCATTGTGCGATTCGAGGGGTACGTCGTTGCGCGAGCGCACTTGACGAGTGCGTTCGGTTGCGACATCGCGTATGGCAATGGCCAGCCAGGGGGTCGCACCGTCGAGCGCACCCCATTCGAAGGAAAGATCCGCGGGGGCCCGGTCGGCGATCTCGTCGAGCCGAGAATCGTGGTCGGCGTACTGCGCGGCCAGCGAAGCCAGCGCTGAGGTGGTCGGCTCGTCATCGGACTCGTCGACGAGTTCCCTCAACTCCTCGAGCAGGTCGGCGATCCAGGCCGCAGATCGGTCGTCGGCGACCAGACGGATGCGGCCGACCGACAGGTCGTCGTATACATCGGAGCCGGGCTCGGTGGGGTTGCGGTCGATCACGCCACCGGTGCAGACCTTCACGCCGGCATCGACAACGACGATGTCGCCCGACTGCACAGCCCGCAGTCCCTCACCTGCCCCACCGGCCGGCACGAACAGATGCAGCTCGCCGCCGCGGTAGACGAAGGCGCGCCCGGTCCGGGTGTCGAGCTGATCACCGAGCACGGCAGCTACGTCACCGAGGCGCGCCGGATAGATCTCGTTGTGCAGCGGCGGGGTGGCAGCGAGTAGTTCCTTCGCGGTCGGGGTGTCCTCCGGAAGTCTCCGGACGACCAACCCCACCGAGGCGGCGTCGGGTTCGAGGGAGTCGCGCAGCCATAAACCCAGGTCCGGTTCCGCGACGAGAGCGGCCGGGCCGGTGCGGCTGAGCAGCCAGGTATCGGCGGGTTCCAGTCGTTGCAACAGTGCACGGTCCAGTGGTGTCGGCGCGGGTGGATCCATCCTGAGCGCCCAGGGGGCCATCCCGACCGGGTCGGTGCTGCGGCGGCGCAGCCATTCCCAGCTCTCGGCCAGGTGGTCGTAGCCGGTTCTGTCCCCCTTGGCCGCATACGGCGGAACAGCAAGCTTGCGTGATTCGGCACCACCGGTTCGGCCCCCTCGAAACAGCTCCGAATCCTCGCTGGGCCCGATGACGACCAGCTCGGTCGTGGTTCGGCTGCCGCTGCGGTTCACGCGCCCTGCCCGCTGAGCGATGGCCTGCGCCGGCGCGTGCTCGGTGACCGCGGCAGCGAGATCCAGGTCGATCCCGACCTCGAGGGTCTGTGTCGCCACCAAGACATCGGTGTCGGGGTTACCGCAGGGACTGAGCAGGTTTTCGGGTAGCCGCTCGCGGTCGTGGGGCCGCATCCTGCCCACCACGGTCTCGACCTGCAGCCCGTTCCGCCGCAACAGGTCCGAGAGTTCGAGGGCCAGTGGCACCGTATTGACGAAACACCCGACGGTGTGGCCGCCGGAACTGCCACGACCGTAGGTCTCGTGGAGACGGTGGATCTGCTCGACCAGCTGAGCCAGATAGCGCCGCCGCCCGCCGCCCGACCGGGCGGGGGGCCAGACCTCGCCGGGGACCAGAGTGACCGGCTTCGGGGTGGCGAGCCGGGCACCAAAGTCCGGTTCGCCGGTCAGATCCTCGCTTTCCACTTCGCAATCTACGAGGTCGGTGGAGCCGGAGTCCGGGGTCGCCGTGGTTTCCACCACCTGCAGTACCGGAACCCCGATGACACCGGAAGTAGGTGCGGCGAGTTCGGCCACTCGGCGGGCCGTATAGAGCAGTTGGCGGTTGAGGTGAGCCTCGTCGAGGACCAGCACGCTGTCGTAGGCCAGCAGTCCGGCAGCTCGGGGTGCTGCCAGAGCACCTGCGCCGTACCCGTGGAACAGCAACCGGCTCCCCCACATATCAGGGGTGGCGCAGATGACTTGGGCGGCGCACGGGTCGTCGACCCAGCCACGATCCGGTACGACACCGCCTCGAAGATTCACGACATCGAACGGGGCATCGGCGGAGTCGTCGTCGGCTGTCCGCATCGAGAGCAACGCTTTGGCTACCGCGGCCAGGACGGGGCGTTCCGGATGCTTCCGCATCATCTCCGCGATCTCGGTCGCCCGTTCTCCGTGGCGGTCGACGAGTGCACGCCTGTTGACCACCACCGCAAGCCTGCGGGGTACCCGCAGCCCTCCGACTTCCGCCGACAATGCCACCGCGAAGAGGTGGATCTCCACAACGGCCGACTTTCCGGCGCCGGTCGGCGCGATGATCCGGTCCGGCCATCGGCCGGTGTCCAGAATCCGGTCCAGTAGCCGACGCTGCCACCGGTAGGGTTTCGCGCCGTCATTGACCTCGGCAAAGAACGCTTCGAAGTCGTCGCGATTCACCGCTGTACTCCTTCGATCCGATCGAGGACAGTCTCCACCGGCACATCTCGGGGCACCAGTAGACCGCCACCGAGATGACGACTCTGCCCGATGGCAACAAGACTGCGGGCACCGGCCAGGTCACCGAGACTCACGGTGGCTCGATACGGCTGGATGACCATGTCCTTGTGGGCTTTGTGGACCCACCGGGAGGCGTGCGAATCGGCGACCCGGTGGGTATCGAACACCTCGACGTGGTGATCCGACACCGCGTCAGCGACCTGTTCGAGCCGGTCCCGGCCTGCCGGACCGGGCATCTGATCTCGCCACACCAGGCCGATCGATACTTTGGCAGCATCTTTCAGAGTCCAGGAGCGTCCCGATCGGGCCCGGGCCCGGCGTGGTGGGGAGTATTCGGGGATGGCGACCGTGTCTGTGCGCCACAGGCGGACGGTGCCCGCGCCGGGTGCCGGCCAGAACTGATCGCCGGCGTGGTCGGCGACCCCGCCGAGCTCAATCGCCCGACCCGCCCGCGTGAGCTGGGAAATCCACGCCAACCCGTCGCGGATCACCTCGAGCTCGGCACGGTTGTCCGCAGGCACCATCACGGCGAACGCCGGCACATCGATCCCGAGGTGCTTGGTGTTCGCACGGCTGAGGTACTGGATCGCGACCCTGTTCGCGGGGATCGGTGTGTTCTTCGGGTATTTACCGGTGATGGCCGGTGAGGCGCCGAACCCGATGGCCGAGATCAGGGCTTTGTGCATGGTGACGCACCAGGCGACCCGATGCTGTGGTGCGATGTCGTCTCCCGGCGCCGGTACGAGAAGGACGCGAGGCCAAGGGACAGCGGGCGGGTCCTGCTCGTCGGGTGCCCGGTATCGCAGTCGGGTGAGGCAGGCCCGCGGAACGTCGCTCGGGGCCGGCGCATCGCCTGAAGTATGGCGGTCCTTGGCAACGGTGGGTGGTGCACCGGTGACGGCACGATGCGCGGCGGTGAGCGCGGCTGTTCGACCGGGTTCTGCAGCTTCCACCTGGACCCCTCCCGGTTCGAACGGTGTCGCTTCCGGATCCAGATGGTGCGTCGCGTCGAACTCGGCAACCTCCAAGATCACCGGACTGGTGGTCTCCCCCAGGCAGCTGACATCGCGGCACAGCATGTCGAGGGTCTCCGCGACCTCAGCCGGAACCGGGTCCTGCCAGCACCATCCGAAGTAGGAGTCCACAGCGCAGCCGTCGGAGAACGGTCGCGCTACGACCTTGTCCTTCCAGACGGATCCTTCCTTGGGAACGACACCCTCCCGCCGGTAAGCGCGGATCGGAGCGCCGAGCGCAACGATCCGCGGGATTCGCAGGCCGGTAGGCGGGTTCTGTTCCAGCCAGTGCAGTGCCCGGAGCGCCGAGTCGGATGGCGCCAGACCGCTTCCGGTCTCGACAGCTGTGCTGCCCTGGCCGGCAGCGTTCATCAGCGCAGCATGCAGTCGAGCGGGGCTGGGGAGCCGATCGGGCAGATGATTCGATTGATGAGCGGTATAGGTCCCCAACAGGAACCGCGCGCGGATGCCGGTAGCCAACGCTCAGGCCTCACCTGCGTCGTCGACAGCCGACCCCCCGATGAGCGGGCTACCGATCACCTCGAACACCTGGCCGGACCAGTCGATACCGGCGGTACTCCGTGCTGCCGCGAGTGCTTCACCGAGCAGGGCGTCGGCCTGGTTCCGATCGATCGCGTCGAGCTCGGTGAACTTGCCGTGACGTGCGTCGAGCCGAACTGTCGGTGTGCTCGCCTCGACAAGATCACAATTGGCGCGCAAGGACAGCTCCTCGTCCGATCGAGCCAACCCGGCAAGGGCATAGGCAGCGAGTAGCGCACGGCACGCGGCGTCACCCTCGACTCCCGCTCCGAATCGCAGCTGGCGCAGAGCAGCGAAACTCAGCACATGGGTCCGCACGATTCGTCGGCAGGAAACGGCACCCAAGGCCTCGAGGGTCGGCGGGATGCCGCCGAGCCCCAAGACCGAGCCGGAGTTTCCCTTTTCTGCCTTGGCTTTGGCCGCCTTCTCGACCTTTTCGACGAGCTTGGGACTCAACTCCTGCCGCTGGTCGCCGACCAGGGTGAGCAGGTCGTCGGCCTTGAGCTGCACACTCATGCCGACCGGGTCGACCCGTGCGCCGCCGCGCATCGGCTCCTCGTACTCGCCTGCAGGTCGCTGATCGGACAACACACCGATGATCTCGCCGACCAACGCACTACGGTATCGGCCCTGCCGTGTCTTGCGGGTCGAGTCCCAGCCTCCGAACACCAGTGCCGTAGGGGCGAATTCGAGCAGTGCCCGAGCGTTCGCCGGCGAGGAATCGCGAGCCGCGCGGTAGGCGCTGTGCGCGGTGGCGGGCCGGCCGTCCACGGACCCGGCGCGGATATGCCCGTCGAACACCCGATGCGGCAACTCGAGGTCGGTGAACGACTCACCCGAGTTCTCGTAGGTGACCCGGACCCGCGGAACCGCATCGAGCTCGGGATGACCGTCGGCGATTGCCTGGACGATCGCCGACTCGACGCGATTGAGCTGACTCTGCTTCTGGTCGATGACCACTGTGCGGAGCGGCTCGTCGTCGATGAACCGCGTTTCGTACGCGTAGGTCGGCCTGTTTCCATCGACGTACCGGGCCGGCGCAACGGCCGCATGCGGACCGCCCGCAGCCGCGAGCTCGGTGATTGCCGTCAGCACCGAAGGACCACCCGCAGAGCATGCGGTAACCAACTGATCGTACGACAGCGTTGCCATGAATCTCCTTTTGTGGAAATGAAATTCGTTAGATAGGTGCTGCGGCCGGCCGAGCCCCCGCTGTGCACCGACATCATGACCCATCGCACCGACATGTGCGCGGCGTTATACCTCATCCACCGGAGTAGTGCTACGACTTCCCGCATTCCCCAGCATCGATAGCCGACCGATTGCTACCCTGCCGATCAGCGGGGCGGGTACCGGTAGGAGATCCGGTACTCCACGGCCGAAGGTGGGGCAGTAGCGTGGAACTGATTCCGATCAGCCTGGTTGCACATCATGTGTTCTGCCCCCGACGAGCATGGCTCGAGGCCGCGGGCGAGACCACGGATACCCATCAGGTCGAGGCAGGCTCGGCAGCCCATCGCGGCGTCGACGACCCGGCGCACCCGCCGCGCGGCGAGCACCGCGCGTTGGACCTCGGGCATCGCGAACTCGGCCTCACCGGCCGAGCCGATGTGGTGCAGGACTCGGTCGGCGGGGTGAGTCTGGTCGAATACAAGGCGACCCCGGTCCGCAAGATTCCCGAGGTCACCACCGCGATGCGCATTCAGCTTGTCCTGCAGAATCTGTGCCTGCAGAACAGCGGGGTCACCGTGCGGGAATCATCTAACACCTGGACCGACGCTGCGCGAGGGTGCGTCGATCAAAGAACCACGGCGAGCCCTCGCGGCGCATTTTCTGCAGTTCACGCCCGTTTCCGCAGCCGGTAGTACGTCGAATCGGGGGCTACACCGGCGTGTCCGGCCAGACCTCTCACAAGCTCATGCGTTTCACCTGGTCAGGGGTGGTGTAATTTTGAACCCTGTCGCAGCGCTTCCGGGCGCTGCGCTTCATTGAGGCGACGAGTCCGCGAATGCGTTCGAGCGGGACCAACGCCAGGTCGCAGCACTTCCGGACGCTGCGCTTCATTGAGGCTGCCCGGATCACGCGGACGCAGAAGGGAACCCATGATGTCGCAGCGCGTCCGGTGCCCGCTACTTCCTTCAGTTTCCCGCGCTTCTCCGCGGAGCCGACGCCGACTGGTTCCGAACAGGATGGTCCGGAAGAACCGGCCGACACGCTACCGACCCATTGAACGTCTGCCTGAACTACCTGTACGGGCTACTGGTCGCCGAAACAATCCGCGCACTTGTGGCATGCGGCCTCGACCCCCACGCAGGATTCCTACACAGCAGCAGCCGGAACAAGCCCGCACTGGCACTCGACCTCATGGAGGAGTTCCGAGCTCCGCTGGCAGACGCCGTGGTCATCGCAGCAATCAACAACGGCGAACTACGTTCGACCGACTTCAGCCTGGCCCTAGAATCCGCCCGACTACGAGACAACGGCAGAAAGACGCTGGTCGCCGCGTACGAACGTCGGATCGAAACCGAGTTCACCCACCCCGTATTCGGATACGCAATCACATGGCGACGAGCCATCGAGGTGCAGGCTCGAATGATCCTCGGATGCCTGGACGGCACACAACAATCCTACACAGGCATCACAACCCGATGAGCCGCGACTCCGCCCGCCGCTACCTCATCGCCTACGACGTCACCGACGACACCCGGCGCGACAACCTGGCCAAATGCCTGCAACGCTATGGCGATCGCGTGCAATACAGCGTGTTCGTCGTCGACATCAGCCCGGCGCGACTACTCCGACTCGAAGGCGAGATCGCGAACACCATCAACGCCGGTCAAGACTCCGTTCTGCTGTGCGACCTCGGCGTCGTCGCGCGCGCTGACGAACGGCGGTATCGGACCATGGGAAGGTCCCGCCGAATCACCGGGTCGGGTGCAGTCATCATCTGACACTCGGACCAGCGCTGCGCGAGGGGTGCGTCGATCAGAGAACCACGGCGAGCCCTCGCGGCGCATTACTGCAGTTCACACCCGTTTCCGCAGCCGGTAGTAGGTCGAATCGGGGCCACATCGGCGTGTCTGGCCGGACCTCTCGCGAGCTCATGCGTTTCACCTGGTCAGGGGTGGTATATTCTGGACCCTGTCGCAGCGCTTCCGGGCGCTGCGCTTCATTGAGGCCGTCCGGCTGGTCGTCGGCCGGGACGGTCGCAGACGTCGGTCGCAGCGCTTCCGGGCGCTGCGCTTCATTGAGGCTCGAAGGCTTCCTCGACCGCGACGGGGGTGGAGATCGGGAAGTCGCAGCGCTTCCGGGCGCTGCGCTTCATTGAGGCCTTCGACCGTGAGCGTCGCCTCATCGCGTGCTACTTCGGTCGCAGCGCTTCCGGGCGCTGCGCTTCATTGAGGCAGGCCGTCGGTCCGGGCGGCACCAGATGGAACGAGCGCCCACGGTCGCAGCGCTTCCGGGCGCTGCGCTTCATTGAGGCCAAGAAGGCTATCCAGGCTGCCCGCTCGGTAGAGGGGAAGTCGCAGCGCTTCCGGGCGCTGCGCTTCATTGAGGCGTATCCCGATGGAGGAAACGTGGCCGAAGACGACAGTCGCAGCGCTTCCGGGCGCTGCGCTTCATTGAGGCAGTAGCGACCGACCGGGTGTTGTTCGGCGTTCTGTTGTTCCGTCGCAGCGCTTCCGGGCGCTGCGCTTCATTGAGGCTTCAGTTCGGTGTGGCCGACCGGCGCCTACACCAAAGAGTCGCAGCGCTTCCGGGCGCTGCGCTTCATTGAGGCACCGCCTACGAGACCGCCGCCCGCCGCCGCGACGAACAAGTCGCAGCGCTTCCGGGCGCTGCGCTTCATTGAGGCCATGGTAGGGAGTCCTACGGCTACGCACGGGGGGCGTGGTCGCAGCGCTTCCGGGCGCTGCGCTTCATTGAGGCGAATGACCGTGAGCCCACGCCGCGCGGTCGTCGCGGTCGCAGCGCTTCCGGGCGCTGCGCTTCATTGAGGCCTGTAGCATACGGCAGGCTAGTCACGGCTAGACAGGGTCGCAGCGCTTCCGGGCGCTGCGCTTCATTGAGGCCCGAGGCGGCGGGCCAGCTGCTGGGCGGCGCGCTGGTGCCAGTCGCAGCGCTTCCGGGCGCTGCGCTTCATTGAGGCATGCCGACCGGCACCGAGGCGCCGCCCCGCGCCCCGGTCAGTCGCAGCGCTTCCGGGCGCTGCGCTTCATTGAGGCTCGACCCTGGCGGTGGACTACGGCGTGCCGGTGACGGTGGGTCGCAGCGCTTCCGGGCGCTGCGCTTCATTGAGGCCGGCCGCCGATGATGGCCGACGGTTCGGGGAGCTTGTGTGTCGCAGCGCTTCCGGGCGCTGCGCTTCATTGAGGCCTCCGGTAGCGGCCTTGGCTGTGGCCCGGAGTCGAGCCAGTCGCAGCGCTTCCGGGCGCTGCGCTTCATTGAGGCCTGCGCGACGCGCTGCCGATCGCGCGGGCCGCGGCGTCGCAGCGCTTCCGGGCGCTGCGCTTCATTGAGGCGTCCGGCAGCGCACTATGCGCTGGTTCGGGTGGGACTTCGTCGCAGCGCTTCCGGGCGCTGCGCTTCATTGAGGCTTGTAGGTGCCGGTGGTGGTGAGGCCGTGGACGATCGAGACGTCGCAGCGCTTCCGGGTGCCGCGACTCCGGCAATCCGTATGTCGGCAGGTCGCGAGAATGACCACTGCACAGCGACTCCAATGCTGTCCTGCTGGTCGCTGTCACCGAGCACATCGCCGCTGTCGCGGGGCCTCCGCTGCCGACGATAGCAACCTCGAACGCCATGGACTCATCCACCGCGGGGAGCACTTCCTGACCAACCGGTTCACAACCACCCAAGCGAAATCTCATTCACTTTCGCCCAGCCCCCACCACGATACTCCACACACCACCTCCTCAACTGTTGAAGAACCCCAAGATCGCCCGATTAACCTCATCCGGCCGCTCGATGTACCCGTAATGCCCCGTCCGGTCGATCTTCACGAATGTCGCCCCGGGAATTGCCTCGGCCACTTCGCGCCCGTATCGGATCGGGGTCAGCTGGTCGTCGGCGAAGCCGATGACGAGGCTGGGGACCTTGATCCTGGTGTAGGCGGTGCGGCGGTCGGCGGAGCGGTCCATGGCGAGTTGGGCGCGGATGCCGGGGGTGCCGCTGCCGGCGGAGAACTCGAAGATGTCGAGCCATTCCTGGGCCTTGGCGGGGTCGGCGAGGGTGTGCGGGGAGAGGTTCTGCATGGCCTTGACGGCGGCGGAGTATTCGGGCGGCAGGGTGATGCCCTTGTCGATGAGGGCTTGCTGGCCGCGGCTGAGGGCGCTCGCCACCGGGTCGGGGCGGGCGGTTGCGGCCATCATGACAGCCTTGTCGAGCAGGTCGGGGCGGGCCAGGGCGAGTTCGGCGGTGATCCGGGCACCCATGGAGGTGCCGACGACGTGGGCGGGGCCGCCCAGGTGCTCGATGAGAGCGGCGGTGTCGGCGACGAGGTCGGCCATGGTGATGCCGGTGGCCGATTCGGTGGAGGGGGCGATACCGCGATTGTCGAAGGTAGCGACCCGGTAGCCTGCCCGGACCAGGGCCGGGACCTGGTATGTCTTCCATACGCGACCGGGACTGGCGGAGCCCATGATCATCACGACCAGCGGACCGGAGCCGGTGACGTCGTAGTTGATCTGGATCCCGTTCAGCGGTGCTAGGGGCATCGTCCTTCTTCCGGTCGTGGTTCGGCGCGGGCCGCGGGCAGGCGCGGGCCGCGGGGCATATCGGTCGGCGGGGCCTGCACGTTAGCGGACTCGCGATGGTCGAGGTACAGCGCCGCGCGGAACGGGGAGCCCGGCACCGTGCACAACCGGCTAACCGCTCACCTTCTCCGCGATGGAACGCAATGCTGCGGCTTCCTCGGGACTGAGCCGGTCGATGAACTGCCCCCGGACCAGCTCGACATGACGTGGCGCCGCGAGCTCCAGAGCACGGCGACCGGCCACGGTGAGCGAGACGGTGACCCCGCGTGCATCGTCACCGGCGGTCCGCCGTTCGACGAGTCCGCGCCGCGCCATCCGAGCAAGGTGTTTGGACAGCCGGCTCTTGTCCCAGCACACCTGGGCGGCGAGATCCTTGGCGCGCAGGCAGCCCGCCTCGGCAGCAGCGAGCGGCACCAGCAGCTCGTAATCGGATATGGACAGGCCGTCCTCGGCCAGTCCGGCGGCGAGTTCGGCATCGAGGCGCTGCCGCAGCCGGATATAGGCCTGCCAGGTTCGTTGTTCCTCGTCGCTGAGCCATCGGACCACGGGAATGATCCTAGTACCGATTTGGTTGACATGGACACCAACGCCCCGAGGAGGTGCTCATGCCCGCCATCACCGTCGACGACATCATGGTTCTGCCCCGCCTGCCCCGCCCGGACGTGACCGAACGGCAGCGGCCGGTGGACCGCATCGTCACTGCACAACGGCAGCGCGAGGGCGCCGGGTTCGAGGTGACCCGCCCGTTCCCCAGCCTGGACCTGCGCAGCGCCGACCCGTTCATCCTGCTGGATCAGATGGGTCCGGTCGCCTACGAGCCGTACGAGGCGAAGGGCGCACCGTGGCATCCGCACCGCGGTTTCGAGACCGTCACCTACATGCTGGACGGGATCATGGTGCACCACGACTCGCACGGCGGGGGCGGCACCATCGCGGAGGGCGACACCCAGTGGATGACCGCGGGGTCGGGAATCCTGCACGACGAATTGCCGGCCGAGGAGCTGGTGATCGCGGGCGGCACCTTCCACGGCATCCAGTTGTGGGTGAACCTGCCGCGCGCGATGAAATTCGCCACGCCTCGCTACCAGGACCTGCGCAGCAACGAACTGACCCTGGTCAGCTCGCACGACGGCAGCGCACTGGTCCGGCTCATCGCCGGTGACCTGGCCGGATTCGCCGGACCGGGGTCGACGGTCACCCCGATCACCTACGCGCACGCCTCGATCAGCCCGGACGGGCGGCTCGAGACCAGTTGGCCGGGCGAGTTCACCGCGCTGGCCTACGTCCTGGCCGGCAGCGGCAGGGTCGGCGCCGAAGGCCGCCCGATCGGTGCCGGGCAACTGGCGGTGTTCGGGCCGGGTGCGGCGATCTCCCTCACCGCCGATGCCCGGCAGCACACCGACACCGGCGATCTGGAGGTCCTGCTGCTCGGCGGCAAACCGCTGCGGGAGCCGGTCGTGCAATACGGACCGTTCGTGATGAACACCAAGGCGGAGATCATCCGGGCGATCGAGGACTTCGAAGCCGGGCGAATGGGATCAATCCCCGCGGAACACATTTCAGGACGCCGTTTGGGTGAATGAGGAACGGCCCGGAATTCGATCGAATCGGTTGACAAACATCCGCCTCGACACGACAGTAAACTCCGCGCCCGTTGGCTGTCGGGGTTCCGGGCGCCGTCCGTAACGGCAAGTACTCATCACACAGAGGAACACATGAACGTTCGTCGGCTCACCATCAGCGCCGCTGCCGCGGGGTTGACCCTGTTCGCGGCCCCGGCCGCACTGGCCAACCCGCTGCCCACCGGTTCGGCCGGCTCCGGCTCGTCCACCATCGACAACCTCCTGATGAACTCGGGTTCGGCGAACCTGGCCCAGTCCGGGTCGGCATCGGGTTCCGCGGGCGAGTCGTTCGCCAGCTGCGACGAAGTCTACGCCGCGGGCCGCGCGCCGCTGTTCCGCGGCGAGCCCGGGTTCTCCCCGCACCTGGATCCGGACGGCGACGGGCTGGCCTGCCCGACCGTGTGACGGCCGAGAACACGAAAACACCCGATGCGGTTCCTTCCGCATCGGGTGTTCTTTTTCTCCCCGTCAGCGACGGAACATCTTCACCAGCACCAGACCGGCGACCAGCGCACCCGCGCCGACGAGCGTGTACTTCACCTTCGGCTCGTTGAATTTCGCGACCACCGCCGACTTGGTGTCGTCGGCGATCTTCTGCGGATCGGCCCGCACGGCCAATTCGTCGAGCGTGCTCGCCAACCGGGTCCGCGCGAGTTCGATCTCCCGCTGGATCTGCTCGGTCTCGTCTTTTGCCACCGTCACCTCCAGAATCTGTGCCGCACCGCGGCAGGTAGGGCCCCGGAATCGGATCTGTCCTCCGCGGCCGCTGAGCGCACCGGGCCGGGCTCGCCCGAGTCTATCCGGGTCCGCAGCCGAACCGCTGGGCGTCCATCCCGCCTCCTGGCTGTCCACGCTACATTCGTCCGATGACCGACAATCATCGACTCGCCCCCGGCGATCCCGCCCCCGATTTCACCTTGCCCGACGCCGACGGCAACGAGGTCTCGCTGTCGGATTACCGCGGCCGCAAGGTGATCGTCTACTTCTACCCGGCGGCGAGCACCCCGGGCTGCACCAAGCAGGCCTGCGATTTCCGGGACAACCTGGCCGAACTGGGTGAGGCGGGCATCGACGTGCTCGGCATCTCGCCCGACAAGCCGGCCAAGCTCGCCAAGTTCCGCGACGCCGAAAAGCTCACCTTCCCGCTGCTGTCCGATCCGGACCGCACCGTGCTCACTGCATGGGGTGCGTTCGGCGAGAAGAAGATGTACGGCAAGACGGTGACCGGGGTGATCCGGTCGACGTTCCTGGTCGACGAACAGGGTGTGATCGAGGTGGCCCAGTACAACGTGCGGGCGACCGGCCACGTCGCGAAGCTGCGCCGCGACCTGTCGGTCTAGCCTCCCGCGGGCGTGCGATCGACGGGCGCCCGGACAAGGCGCCCCAGGGCACCCGAACGCCCCTCGGCCGGGCGCGCTGCCGAGGTTCGGCGGCGCGCCCGGCCGTCAGCGTGTTGATCGTAGGTGCTGCCGGTCGAATACGCGCCGCTCCCGAATCAGCGCACTGCGGCGGGCAGTGTCGAGTCGGTCGGCTCCTCGGGCTGTTCCGGTGACACCGGAGCCGGGGCGCCGGCCTGGAGTGGAATACCGGAACCGGGCATGGTCTGCACGGCGGCCGGGACGGGGTCGACGCTCGCCTCGTCGAACGGCACAAGCGGCAGGGGTTCTTCCTGGGGTGCATCGCCCCACAGCTGGGTCGGGTACTGCAGCGGGAACCGGCCGGGGTCGGCCTGTTGCGGGTTCGGGTCGACCGTATCGGCGACCGGCGCGGACGAATCGAACGGACTTCCGGGTTCGACCCGCAGCCCGCTGCCGGACCCGATGCCGCCGGTGGCCGAGCCGGTGTCGACGATGTCCCGGGCGCGCGGTGCAGCACCCGGATCGGCGCCCTCATCGGTGTTCCGGGCCGACGCGGTGGCGCCGACCTCGTCCGAGGTGTCGAGTGCGAGCACGCCACCGGTGACCAGGCCACCTGCCAGCACGCTCGCCGCGGCCGCGAGCACCGCGGCGCCCCGGCGATGGTTACTGCCGCCGGGCTCCGGGGCCGGCTCGGCCATGTCCCCCAGGGCGACCAGTGCGGCACCGGTGGCCGGCGCGAACCCGGCGATCCGGCACGGGACCACGGGGGCACCGAACCCGGCAACGGCCTCCCGGACGGCCGGAGCATCGGCGGAACTGCCGAGCAGGACGACGGCATCGGGCCGGACCGACGCCGCTTCCAACTGCTCCCAGGTCGCGGTGACCGCGGCGTCGAGCGATTCGGGCGTGGGCGAACCGGGTTGGGTGCAGGCCGCCAACACCCGGCTGCGAGCGGCATCCACGAGCGTGAGCGCCTGGTGGCCGGGCACCACCTCGCACAGCAGCAGATTGTCGAACTCCTGCAGCCAGCTCATGGCGCCGGCGACGTACAGGTGCGCCGAGCGGCCCGAAACCAGGGAGGCTGTGCGCCAGGGGCTGGTGGCCAGGCCGGTCACGATGGCCCGGCGCTCCGCCGCATCCCGGTACGCCACTGCCACACCGGCGATCTCGTCCTCCGGCCCCAGTTCGGCGGCGACGATGTCGAGTGCGGAACGGACCGCACCGGCGGTCTCCTCCCGGCTGTCGCCGGCAGTGCGCACGGCGCGGCGCACCACCAGGCGTTCGGCCAGCGACTCACCCCGTTCGGCGAGTGCGACCGCGTGCACGGCGCCGCGCTGGGTGCTGACGCCGAGGGTTACCACCACAGATCCACGAACCACAACCATTGCCTTCCGTGTGCGAACCGCGCGGCACGGGCCACGCGGGTACCGACTCCGAGCTCACGAAAAACCCCGGCCGATCGGGCCCGTCCGGGAAACGCGACGGGGCCACCGGGCGGCACCTGGCCGAGCGCACCGCATTCGGGGCGAAACCGATCAGACACCCGATCGCCGGTGCGGCCGCGGCGCGCGCCGGCCGCGATCGGGCACGACCCGACTCGCTGGAACACCGCCGGACCCGAGGCCGGCGGACACGGTCGGATCTGCGCGCGAATGCACGCGCGCTCATTTGATGATTCGACACCGATCGACACCCGGATGGGTCCTTTTGTCCCACAAATCGGAACACGCATGTCCCGTGCGCGTGTCGCCCGCGTGTCGGTGCAGCTAGCCTGGATGGGTGGAGGTACAAACGCAGGCCGGATCCCAGCAGCGTCGACCCGATCCTGCGTTGGAGATGCAGGCCGACCCGCAGGAACTGATGCCGCGCAAGCGGCCGACCCAGGAACGCAGCAAGCGCAAGTTCGACGCGCTGCTCCAGGCATCCCGGGAACTGCTGGTCGAGGTGGGATTCGAGTCGTTCACCTGCGAAGAGGTCGCGGCCCGCGCCGAGGTGCCGATCGGCACCCTGTACCAGTTCTTCGCGAACAAGTACGTCATCGTCTGCGAACTGAACCGGCAGGATCTCGTCGCCGTCTCTCAGGAGCTGGCCGATTTCCACGGCGAGATCCCCTCCCTGCACTGGTTGCGGCACATGAACCAGTTCGTCGATCACCTGGCCCGGCTGTGGACCTCGGACCCGTCCCGGCGGGAGGTGTGGCTGGCGATGCAGTCCACTCCGTCGACGCGGGCCACCGGCGCCATCCACCAGAAGGAGTTCGCCGAGGTCGTCTCGCAGATGCTGCGCCCGCTCACGCCGCGCACGCCACGCGCCCGGCGCACCATGATGGCCGAGGTGCTGGTGCACGTCGTCTACTCGATGCTGAACTTCTCCGTACAGGACGAGCAGGCCGGTGACGAGGCCGTCGCCGAACTGAAGCGGCTGATGCTGGCGTATCTGCAGGTGGCGGAGAAGGAGTCCCGCACCGCGAGCGAGACCTGAGTCAGGCTTCCGGGGTCCGGCCCTCGATCAGGTCGGCCAGCTCGCCGGGGTCCTCCAGTACGACCATGGCGGCGGCGGTGTCGCCGTCGTGGGTCAGCGACAGGTGCACCCGGACCCGGGGCAGGAATTCGGCCGCCAGGCCGTGCAGCTTGATGCTGGGCCGGCCCCAGGCGTCGTTCACGACCTCGATCAGCGGGTACGGGTTGTCCCCGATCTGCGGACGGCGGGCGAACCGTGAGGTCGCCCAGGCCTTGAGCACGGCTTCCTTCGCCGCCCACCGCGCCGCGAAGCTGCGCGCCGGGTCGGTGCCCTTGCTCTGGCAGTAGCGGCGCTCCCCCGCGGTGAAGCTCTCCCGGAGCATGGTGGTTCCGGCACGCTGCAGCTGTTCGCTGAACTCCGAGATGGTCACCAGGTCGAGACCGATTCCGAGGATTGTCACAGCACCGGAGCCTACGGCTCCCGGCAGCGGGACACGCGCATATCGGGTCGGCACCATTCGGTAGACCGCGGTTGCCGTTCTCGGACACTGTCGCTGCCCGAAGCCGCCGATCGGGCACTTGTCGGGAGAAAGTGTCACAAACGGCAAGTCCTGGACGTGGCCCGGACGCCGACCCTGCACAGCGCGGCTATCGGTTTTCCCCCGGCGGCGTCGGACGGGTGACGGCAACGCGGCCCGGCACCGAAGTGAATGGTGCCGGGCCGCACCCGGGTCGGACGTCCGGTGACCGGTCAGGCGGTGGGCGCCGGGCCCTGCGCGAACGAACCGGTGCCGCAACCCCGTCCATCGGCCAGGTAGGCACCGTCGGCGCCGAGCCGGGCCTGCGGCGACAGCAGCACATCGGCTTCCAGCTGCCGCACCTCGGCCGCGGGGGTACCGTCGCCGCCGAGCCGGCGGTCGGCGGGCCGCTCGTACAGCGGTGCACCGCCGCACATCGCCTCGGCCAGCCGCTGCCGCCCGGTCAGCATGCGCTGATCGGCCCGCTGCCGGTATTCGGCGCGCTGCTGCGGATCCAGTGCGGCCAGGAATGCCTGCGGGTGCACGACCGCAATCAGTCCGGATACGTGGCCGAAGCCGAGCGAGGTCACCAGACCGGCCTTGAGCGGGAACCGCTCGCCGAACCGCAACGGCTCCCGGGCCCACACCAGATGCGGGTAGTCCTGCATCTTCTCGTCCACGCAGTCCAGACTGCGGTTCGGCGGCACCACACCGGATTCCAAAACCTGGCACAGGCCGATCAGCTGGAAGGCGGCCGCACCGCCCTTGGCGTGCCCGGTGAGGGTCTTCTGCGACACCACGAACAGCGGTGCCCCGGCCTCCCGCCCGAGCGCACCGGCCAGCCGCTCGTGCAGTTCCGACTCGTTGGGATCGTTTGCGGCCGTGGAGGTGTCGTGCTTGGAGATCACCGAGATGTCGTCGGCGCCGACACCGAGGGTGCGCAGTTCCCGCGCCAGCCGTGATTCGGCGCCGCCACGGCCCGCCCCGAGCGCGCCGAGTCCGGGTGCCGGGATGGAGGTGTGCACGCCGTCGGCGAACGACTGCGCGAAGGCCACCACGCCACGCACCGGCAGGCCGAGCGCCGCGGCGACGTCACCTCGGGCGAGCAGCACGGTGCCGCCCCCCTGGGATTCGACGAAGCCGCCGCGCCGACGGTCGTTGGCGCGGGAGAAGTAGCGATCGCTGATCCCCTTGGCGCTCATGGCGGCCGAGTCGGCGGTGGCGGACATGTCGCCGAAGCCGACGATGCCTTCGATCCCCAGGTCGTCGTATCCGCCGGCCACCACGACTTCGGCCTTGCCGAGCCGGATCTTGTCAACACCTTCCTCCACCGACACCGCGGCGGTGGCGCAGGCCGCGACCGGATGCACCATGGCGCCGTAGCTGCCGACGTAGGACTGCACCACATGCGCCAGCGCCACATTCGGCAGCGCTTCCTGCAGGATGTCGTTCGGCCGGGATTCACCGAGCAGGTTGTCGATGTGCAGCGAGCGCATCGACGTCATACCGCCCATACCGGTGCCCTGGGTGTTGGCGACCAGGCTGGGGTGCACCCAGTTCATCAGCTCGGCGGGGCTGAATCCGGCACCGACGAATGCGTCGACGGTGCAGGCGATGTTCCACAGCGCCACCCGGTCGATCGAGGACGCCATGTCCGCCGAGATACCCCAGACGGTCGGATCCCAGCCGGTCGGGATCTGGCCGCCGACGGTGCGGGTGAGCTTGGTCTGCCGCGGTACCCGGATCTCGGTGCCCGCCTTGCGAGTGACGCTCCATTCCGCCCCGTCCGGCAGCGGCGCGATGACCGTGTGCTCCGGGTCGGCGGTGTGGAAGGCGCGGGCCTCGGCTTCGCCGCTGACTGTGAAGGTCAGGTCCCGATCCAGGAACACCGAGGTGAGCAGTGGCGCCGAATTGTCGGTCATCGGGCCGTCGTCGGCGTAGCGGCGGACGCCGCAGCGTTCCACCACGGCGTCGTGGTAGCGCTGGGCCAGCTCGGATTCCGGTACGAATTCGCCGGATTCGGTGTCGTACCAGCCGGGCTTCGGGTCGTTCTCCCACACCACCATGCCGGTGGTCCAGGCCAGCTCCAGCACACCGGCTGCGGAGAGCCGGTCTTCGACCTCGATCTCGAACCGGGTCCGCGACGATCCGTACGGTCCCAGTTCCGCGGCGCCGACGATGACGACCATATCGGCCGGATCGGCGGTCACCTCACCCCATTCCGGTTCCG
Organism: Nocardia sp. KT25-26; assembly: GCF_056627695.1. Lineage (NCBI taxonomy): Bacteria > Bacillati > Actinomycetota > Actinomycetes > Mycobacteriales > Nocardiaceae > Nocardia > Nocardia sp. KT25-26. Next base: position 4,670,644 of record NZ_CM152813.1, read on the forward strand.
GCCGGTCCGAACGGAGCATCGGCGGGGCGGGCAGTGCCGCGACGGTCGCGGCGGGCTCGTCCGTATCGTCCTCGGCCGCGGCGGCATCCTGCCGGGCCTGTTCGGCCAGCTCGGCCAGGTTCAGCTTGGCGCGTGCCAGCCCGCCGGTGAGGTCGATCTGCTGCGGGCCGTCCGTGGTGACCTGGCGGGCCCGGGCGGTGCACCACTTGAGCAGTTCGTCGGCCATCTCGGTGGTGGACCAGGTGTGTACACCGGCCTTCTCGACGGCCTCGACCATCGGATCGTTGTGTCCCATCAGCCCGGTGCCGCGCACCCAGCCGATCAGCGCGTGCACCATGGTGACCCGCGCGGACCAGGACTTCTCGGCCCGCCAGCGAGTGACCACCGCATCGAGGGCGGCCTTGGCCTCGCCGTAGGCGCCGTCACCGCCGAACAGGCCGCGGTTCGGGGAACCGGGCAGCACCACATGCAGTTTCGCGTCCACATCGTGGTCGGCACCGAGCGCGGACAGTCCGCCGATCAGGCGTTCCACCGACCACAGCAGCACCCGCATCTCCAGCTCGGCGCGGGCACCCGCGTCGCTGAGATCGCCCGCGACCCGCGGGGCTGCGAACGGCAGCAGCAGAGTCGGCGTGAGCGCATCCTTGATCTTGACCTTCGCACCGCCGGCGGTATCGGTCTGCTCGCTTCCGATCCAGTCGATCAGGGCGTCGAGATCCTGGTAGGAGGCCATGTTGGCGGGCACCACCCAGAGCACCGCACCGTGCCGGGCGTGCTCGCGGTAGAGCTTCCGGTACATGCGCAGCTTCTCGTCGTTCAGCGAGGAGGTGGTGAGCACCACGGTGGCACCGCCGGCCAGCAGCTTTCCGGCCGCGGCGGCCGCGATCGAACCCTTGCCGGCACCGGTGATCACCGCGACGTCCGCAGACCAAGGGCCCTCGGTGCTGTCCAGGGCCGAGGCGGCGATCTGTTCGTAGACTCCGGCCAGCACGGAACGGGCCTCGTGCATGGCGCGGCGGCGCCACCAGTTCGCCTGCGCGGCCACTGCGGCACCGGCGCCGATGTAGCCGTCCAGCGGGAGCTTGCCGGTCTCGGCGTCGTCGCCGAGCCACATGGTGGCCAGGTCCTCGCGGGCGGTGGCCCAGCGGTCGTCGATGAGGACCGCGCGGCGGGCGTCGAAGGCCGGGGCGACGGTGCGCCGCCAGTCGCTGCCGAGTTCGGCGGCGACCAGATCGGCCAGATCGTCGGCGGTCGCCTCCGGCGCCGAGGCCTGCTCGGCCAGCCCGAGCTGCTCGAGCAGGGTGCGGGCGGTGGTGGCGAGCACGCCTTCGGGGCCGGTGATCTGCTCGGTGAATTCGCCGAGCGCTGCGGCGTCGACGGTGCCGCCGGCGCCGCCGCCGGTGGCCGGCAGGGCCACGGTGATCCCGCGCCGCCCGGCGACCGCCTGGACGGCGGCGTCGATGGCGGAATCCACTGCGGCGCCGTCGCTCAGCGCACCCGGCACCAGTCCGCCGAGGTCGCCGCCCCGGACACTGGCGCCTTCCCGGGTGCCGAGCGACACCTCGGCCAGCACATGGCTGGCCCAGCCGGGGCCCAGCTCCCACACCTTCTCGACCCGGTCGGTGACGGCCGCGGGCCGCTTACCGGACGGGCCGAACACCTTCCGCAGGTGGTCGCCGATGGCGTCGGTGAGCACCGAGCCGAACGGCTTGTAGGTGCGGGCCAGCCGGTCGACCGTGGCGGCCAGGGCGCCCATATCGGCGTCGGCGGCACCGTCGATGGCGCCCAGCGACAGTTCGGCGCCGAGGTCGACCAGCAGCTGGTTACGCCGCGAGGAGACGCCGTCGCACAGGCCCTCGATGGTGTCTACCGGGCCGATCTGGTCGAGCCGCAGCTTGGTCCACAGCGCGATCAGCACCCGGGTGGCATCGGCGGCGGTGAAGGCGATGTCGTCCGGCCGGGGGCCACCAGTGGTGACGGGAGCGGCGGCCGGCGCAGCGGCCGCCGGAGCGGCCGCGGCCGGAGCCTCTTCCGGCACTTCGTCGATATCGTCGACCGGGGCCGGATCGGTGTCGGTGGCGTACACCACCGCGGCGTCGCGCTCGATGTTGAGCACCTCCACCGGGTCGGTCCCGAAGCCGGGCAGCTTCAGCGTCTGCGCGGCGAGGTTGGCCACCGTCGGGGTGGCGCCGAGACCGATCTCGACGAACCGCTCGACACCGAGTCCACCCTGATCCACATCGGTGAACAGCAGGTCCTGGGTCTCGATCCAGCGAACCGGGCTGGCGAACTGCCAGGCCAGCAACTCGATCAGGACCACCCGGCACAGTTCGGCCGGCCGGTCGGTCCAGGACTCGAAATCGGCCAGCACCGCACGCAGCGGCTCCGACGGCACCAGATCCGCGATCTCGGTGAGGAACGCCCGCTCCAGGTTGAACGGCCGCGGCACCAGGTTCGGAATGTAGCGGCCGACCAGGACCTCGGGATCGATTTCGGCGGGCAGCAGCTGTTCGAGCTTGTGCCGGAACTCCGGCACCCCGTCACGCAGCACCGTGGAGTGGAACGGCACGTCGATACCGGGCACCAGAATGAATGCCCGCTTGCCACCGAATTCCGCGCGACGGCGGTCGATCTCGGCTTCCAGGGCCGCAAGCCCGGCGACCGTGCCCGCGATCGCGTACTGCGAGCCGCGCAGGTTCAGGTTCACCACCTCGAGGAATTCGCCGGTGGTCTCGGAGATTCCGGCGACGAAGCCGATCACCTCGTCGTCGGGCAGGCCGATCTGCGACGGACGGATGGCGGCCATCCGGTAGTCGCTGCGGCCCCGGGCATCCCGCGGCACCAGCTCGTGCATGGCCGAACCGCGCTGGAACACCACCTCCAGGACCGCCTCCAGGGGCAGCACCCCGGCGACGGCGGCGAGCGCGTTGTATTCGCCGACGGAGTGTCCGGCCAGCATGGCGCCCTCGACGAAGGCACCGGCTTCCCGCAGTTCGGCGACCTGTGCGACACCCAGCGTGGCCATGGCCACCTGAGTGAACTGGGTCAGGTGCAGCACCCCGTCGGGATGCCGGTGGTCGACACCGCGGGCCCGCAGATGGGTGGGGTTGTCGCGCACCACCGCCAGGATCGAGAAACCGAGCGCTTCGCGGGTGTGCGCATCGGCGCGCTCCCAGATCTGCTTGGCGGCCTTCGAACGGGTCAGCGCATCCAGCCCCATCCCCTTGCGCTGGATTCCCTGGCCCGGGAAGGCGTACACGGTCTTCGGGGCGGCGGTGCGCCCCGTCGCGGTCATCACCAGGTCGCCCTCGACCCGGCAGGAGACCTCGACGATCTCGTCGCCGGCGTCCACCGCGATCCGTTCCACCCGCACGTCGATCTGCGCGCCGGGACGCACCATGCCGAGGAAGCGCGTGGTCCAGGCGGTGACAGTGCGGGCGGGCACCGTGGCGCCGGTTTCGACCGCCGACACCGCGTGCTGGGCGGCGGCGGACAACCACATCCCGTGCACGATCGGCGCACCCAGCCCGGCCAGGCGGGCGGCGGCGGTGCAGGTGTGGATCGGGTTGTGATCACCCGAGACGGCGGCGAACGCGTGCATCGCGCGCGGCGCCTGCATCCGGAGGTCGCGGCGGCGTCGGCGCGGGGTGTCGGCCGCCTGCTCGGACAGGGTGCCGCCGGCGACCGGCGGATCGGTGAGTTCACCGGCGCCGGTGCGGCCGCGGATGGCGAACCGCTCGACCAGGCGGGCCAGCGGTACGACCTCCAGACCTTGATCCCGCATCTCGCCGACGGTGACTTGCACCTCGACCACCCGGCCGAGATCGGTGTCGACGACCGCACCGGATTCGGCGCGCACCACCAGGATGCTGGTGTGATCGGGCAGTTCCCGCAGCAGTTCGATGCGGTGATCCAGGTGGACCAGGTCCAGCATGCCCTCGATCACGGTCGTACCGCGGTCGCTGCGTGCTGCGCCCAGCACCGCGAACACCGCCGGCCAGCAGGCGCCCACCAGCACATCGGGTGCCGTGCGGCCGAGGGTGCTCAGCTCCGCCGGCAGACCGCTGCCGGACACCCCGGCGTGGTCCGCGATCAGATCCGGGGTCCAGGCCAGGTTGACGTGCGCGGCGTCATTCTTGACCTCGGGCAGCGACTGCCCGGCGGCCACCGCGAGCAGCGCCGACATCGCCTCGGCGGCATCGGTTTCGGTGATCACCGGGGCGCCGCCGCTGTACACGCTGACGGGGACGGTGATCCGGATCCGGACGACATCCCGGCCCAACAGCGGGACGGTGAGCTCCAGGTAGCTGAATTCGGCTTCCGGTCCGGTGGTTTCGGTCAGTGTCGCCCCACTGGGCGGGTGCACGGCACCGGTGGTGTCGACGGTCCACTCGCCCGGGTCGCCGAGCCGGTGCACCGGGTTGACGGTGGTGCGGCCGGCCCACTGTACATCGGGCGCCGCGAGCACGGTATTGATCGGACCGGCCGCCACACCGGCTACCCGGCGCGAATCCACGGGCGCCGGAACCACACCCGCACGGACCAGGGAGTAGGCGGTGTCCTGTTCGAACCGGTCGAGGAGCTCACCGACCGGCTCGTCGACGCGGGTGATGCCGGCGACCGAGACCGTGCCCGGGATGACGCACACCTGGTCGGCCGAGTATCGCGGGTCATGGGCCTGCCACAGCGAATCCGAACGCCACCAGCGCCGGACGTCGCCGTCGATGACCGGCACGAAGTTCACCGGCTTGCCGGGGGTCTTGCACAGTGAGATGAAGAACGGCACGTCGGCCGGGTGCAGCACGGTCTCGGCGACCGCGGGGTATGCGGCCCGCAGCGCGCAGAGGGCGTCCACCGGGCGTTCGAAGGCGGCGTCGTCCGGGAACAGCGTCGGGACCTCGCCGTCGTCGGCCGGATGCAGCCGGGCCTCGGCGCGGCGGACCATCTCGGCGAACCGGTCCCGCCAGGTGATGTCGAGCCAGGTCGACTTCGCCGCGTCCCGGATCGCCTCGCCGACATCGGCACCGCAGTCGAAGTCCTTGCGCCGGTCCAGGCCGACCGCCAGCTCCACGTAACGCTGCAGCCAGTCCTCGTAGGTCATGGTGGCGACATCACCGAAGTACGGCTTCGCGGTGCCGTCCAGGGCCTCGATGATCTCGTCCCGGCGGGCGGCGACGGCATCGGCGTCACCGGCGACCTCGTCGAGCAGCCGGCCGGTGCGCGAAGCCGCGTTGTCGATCTCGTGGATGTCGGCGCCCAGCTGACTGCGACCCGATGCCATGCCGCCGGTGGCAGTACCTGCGCCGACCCAGTCCGGGGTGCCGGGGGTGTCGACCAGCAGCTGCTTCACCTCGGGGGCCGTGGTGGCTTCCAGCGTCGCCATGGCAGCGGTGCCCACCAGGACGCCGTCCAGCGGCATCGCCGGGTAGCCGTGCGCGGCCGACCAAGTGCCCGTGAGGTATTCGGTGGCACGTTCCGGGGTGCCGATTCCGCCGCCGACACATACCACCACGTTGGCCCGGGCCCGCAGCTCCGCATAGGTGGTGAGCAGCAGATCGTCGAGGTCCTCCCAGGAGTGGTGGCCACCCGCCTTGCCGCCCTCGACGTGCATGATCACCGGGTAGTCCGGCACCTCGTCGGCGATCCGCAGCACCGCGCGGATCTGCGCGACGGTGCCCGGTTTGAACGCGACGTGGGCGATGCCCGCCTCGGTGAGCTCCTCGATCAGCGCGACCGCCTCGTCGAGCTCCGGAATACCCGCGGTGACCACGACGCCGTCGATCGGCGCACCCGCCGCGCGGGCCTTCTGCACCAGCCGCTTGCCGCCGAGCTGCAGCTTCCACAGGTACGGGTCCAGGAACAACGAGTTGAACTGCACGGCCCGGCCGGGCTGCAGCAGCTGCTTCAACTCGTCGATCCGGTCGGTGAAGATCTGCTCGGTGACCTGGCCGCCGCCGGCCAGCTCCGCCCAGTGGCCCGCATTCGCCGCGGCGGCGACGATCTTGGCGTCCACGGTGGTCGGGGTCATCCCGGCGAGCAGGATCGGCGAACGTCCGGTGAGTTTGGTGAACGCGGTCTCGACCACGACGCGGCCGTTGGGCAGCCGGATCGGCTGGGGCGCGAACGCCGACCACGGCGTGTTCGGCTCCGGTGCCGCACCCGGGGTGAGCAGGCTGCGCTGACCCGGCCGGGTAGCGGCGGCCAGCACGCCGACGCCGGTCCCCTTGATCGTGCCCGCGGTCACCCGGGTCAGCAGGTCACCGGGCCCCAGATCCAGAATCCACTCGGCTCCCGCCGCGATCACACCGTCCACGGTGCCGACCCAGTCGATCGGCTGGACCAGGACCTGATCGGCCAGTTTGCCGGCAAGGTCGGCGTCGAGACCACACTGCCGCGCCCAGCCGGTCACCAGCTCCACGGTCTCCGCCAACGCCGGGTGGTGGAATCCGACATCCACCGCGATGTCCTCGAAGACCGGTGCGAACACCGCACCGCCGCGAACCTTCGCCTCCCGGTCGCGGTTCTGCTCCTCGTGCAGCCGGGCGCAGCGCTCGCGAACCCGGTCCAACTGGGCAGGCGCACCGGAGAGCACTACCCGGCGCCGCCCGTTGCGGATCGAAATGACCGGCGCCACCGCCGGATCCACGCCCGCGGAGACCTCGTCGACGAGTTCGCGCAGCTGCACCGGGTCGACATTGGATACCGCGACCATGGGCGAGCGCTCCCCGACCGGCATCAGACCACGGCGGCGCGCCACGAGCCCGGCTGCCGCACCTACCAGCTGCGCAATGGCCAGCAGTTCCACATCACGCTGTCCACCGGCGCCGATCGCCGCGGCCGCCAGCAGGCCCTGTGAATGCCCGATCACCGAACACGGCGGTGTGGCGGCCGGATCGAGGCCCTGCAAACGCAGCGCACGGGTGGCGGCCAGCTGCGCCAGCAGCACACCCGGCATGGATACGGCGGCCGAACGCAGCACCGCATCCGACGGGGCGGCCGAATCCTCGGCCTCCAGCTCGTCCTCGAGCATCCAGCCCATCGGATCGAAACCGCTCGGCCGGACCACCAGCAGCCGCTCGGCCACCGGCTCCAGCAGCGCGGCAGCCTCGTTGACCAGGCCGGTCAGATCGTCCTCCAGCGCGCCGTCGCGCGCGATCTCCTCCAGCTCACGCAACCACTGCGCGCCCTGGCCACCGAACGCGAGCGCGTACGGCGTGCCGTCCAGCAGGCGGTCCAGTAGTGGCGATCGCGTGCTCGAACCGGTCCCCATCTCGGTGCTCTCGTGGATCGTCAAGGCGCTTCGACTTCCTTCTCCCCACGATCCGGTGCTCGGATCGCGATCGGGTACGCGGACTACGGGCAGTGTCTGTGGCCGAGGATTCCACAGAATCATGAGGAAACCCTCACGTTTGTTCCGCACCCCGCGGGCTACCGATCGGTATTTCTGCACGCCCGTACCAAACGCATCTGAAACATGAGCGTGCCTCATGTTTGAACCCCCAGGTGACAGCACTGGACACCGTCCAGAAACATGAGCGCCCCTCATATTCACGGTTACCCAATCGTTATAATCCCAGGTCGTGTTACTGGCGAGTACGCCACGCCCGCCCAGTGCTTCGCACATCCCGATTCGCCCGGTAGAGTTTGGACGGTCGTACCATCGAGCGCGAGTGGCGGAATTGGCAGACGCGCCAGATTTAGGTTCTGGTGTCCTCGGACGTGGGGGTTCAAGTCCCCCCTCGCGCACAGTTTTGTGGCATGTGTGTCACTTCTGCTCACGTTCCCGAGCAAGCCAGTCGAGGGATTGGCCGTGTGCCCCGGCGTAACCCAGTGGAGCACCATCCAGCGCAACCACGAACTGCCCCGGAGTGTTTTCTGCCGGTTCAGGGAGCCGGGCCGCAATCGAGGGCATGACCCCACAGCCCTCGTTGGACAACCAGCGGCACGGCAGCCCACGGACGGTGCGTTCGAAGCGCATGCGGTCGGCGACGGTCAGGTAGTTCAGTACCGCGCTGTGGAAGACGACAGCCGTCGCACCCGCCGGAGCGGCAGCGACCAGGGCCGCGACGGTTTCGTTCAGGTCGCCTGACAACACGGATGCCGGGTGTGCCCGCGCGATGGCCACTGCTTCGCGCAGCCGCTCCAGCCGGCCGGGCCGGCCGGGCCAGACCAGACACTCGAGCCAGCGGACGTCGTCGGCACTATTCACATCAAGAGGATTCAGATCGACACCCGCGCGCGACACCACCTCGGGAAGACGATCCGGAATCGGCGGAGCGCCCGACGTCGAGCATCGAAGAACCACACCGGATGGGCCCGTGGCGGGATCGAGAACGCCCCGATCGTCGTAGCAATAGCTGAACAGATCCGGGTACAGGCACAGCCCTGCGGAAGCACCTACCTCGATCAACGCCAGCGGGCCCGGCAACTGTGCGAGTACAGGCAGCAGCACCGCCGCCCGCCCGACCTCATTCGTCTGAGTTCTCCGACTCATCGCGGTCCGGACCAGGCTGTCCCAATTCTCGACAACCCAATCCCGGAACTCAGCGAACGGCGGCCCACCGACCCCGAGAAACCTGGCTGCCGCGAAAACCAGATTCGGCTGCCGTTTCTCTTGTGGCAATAGATCCAGCAGCGCCAACAACACCGGATCGGAGGCGACGCCCCGGGCCCATGCCTCGTAGCACGAGGAGTTGCCCCGGGCTTCGATGTCGGCGAAGCGCCGATACCTCGAAGCCGTCGATCCTCGGATCACATGCGCCTCCCACGGAGTCGTCGCCAGTTCAACGGGACAGGCTACGACTCGTCGTCCACATTCTGCACGCGGCGATGGGCCCAACCATCGGAGGCAGGCTTCTGCCATCGAGGCACAGCAACGAGCCTCACCGGCGACTGGCACCCCGCCCTGGACGATCCTGACACCGACCAGTGTCGAGCGAATGTTGCTTCGTCCGCTCAGTCCCCCATCGCCCGGCTTCGCAGCACGTCGACCTCACAGCCCGGTGCCGCCGGATCGAATCCGTGCTCGACCGACCAGCGAACCCCCAGCAGGCTCCGCACCGACCACCACGCGCGGATCACGTCGAGGTCCACGTCGGCACCGTAGCCGGCAAGAACGTCATTCAGGCGCTCCGGTTGTCCGAGCGTCAAGGTGGCGAGGTCGTACAGGGCATCACCCGGGGCCGCCTCCGACCAGTCGAGCACGCCGGTGAGCTCGTCACCGGCGACGAACACGTGCGCGGCCTGCAGGTCACCGTGCGTGAACACCGATGTCCACGGCCGCAACGCGGCCTCGGCAACCCGCCGGTTGCGAGTCACCACGTCGGCGGGCAGCACACCATTCGCGACGAGCCACTCGCATTCACCATCGAGCTCCGCCGCCACTTCCTCGCAGCTCCTGCCAGGCCATGGCGGCAGCGGTGCGTCGTGCAGCATCCGCACGGCGGCACCAGCCGCCGCCCACGCTGCCGACGACGCGGTCGACGACTCACCTCGGCGGCCGAGCGCCGAACCGGTGAGCGCAGCCAGCGCGAGTACATGCGGCTTGCGCCACAGGACATCCGGAGTCGGGATCGGCGCCGAAGCCATCGCCTCGACCTCGATGTCGGTGCGCGAACGATCGGCGTCGATTTTCAGGAAAACACCAGCGACCCGCAATGTCGCGCGCTCATGGTGAGAAACGACAACCTCGACCTCGCCCGCAGGCGGCCGGATCGCGGAGTGAGGTTCCGAACACCGTTGCAGAGAGGGACTGTTCACCCGACGGCCCGGTCGCAGCGACGGCGCAGTTCTGCAACACCGTCGCCGGTCAAATCGTCGAGGGCGACCGGGCGTCCGGCTACAGCGAGGGCGATGGCCTCACCGGGGCCGCGAATTTCGGGGCCGGCACCCGATGTCCACGGGACGTCGGTGGCTACGAAGCGTAATCCTTTGGTGCGTCGGCCCGGGAACGCAAACGGGTCGGGATGGTCGAGGACCGCGATCATCCGGTCGCGCGGAATTTCACGGGGGCGGCCGAGTGGGCGACGAATGTCCTGTTGGTGCACCAGCAGATCCGCCAGCATCAGTCTCGGGGCGAACTTCGACAAGCGGCCGCTCCGGTGCGTCATCGCATCCACCAGCTGTGTCGGCGCCGTGTTCGCGAACCGGGCTACGATCGAACCGTTGATCCGGTCGACGGAGCCGAAGTTCCGTGCGACCAAGGCCGTGTAACCCAGCGGCGAATAGGTGTCCTGCAGCAGGTGGGCGACCACGTCGCGGACCCGCCAGCCCGCACACAGGGACGGTGAGTCCCAGTCCGTATCCGACAGATCGCGCAGCAGATCAATCAGCTCTGCGTACTCCGCCGCCAGCATCCCCCGAGTGCTCATGGCGACGAGTCTATCGGCCCGCGGTCCGGGCGATGTCCACACAACGGTCTGGGCACCGGAATCGGTGTATGCAAGGCTGTGATCGAGACCGACAACCAGCAACGCGGGGGTAGTGATGGGCGGTTCCCAGGACGACAACGGGTCGCCAGCGTCCGGCGATGCGGTCCGAAAGGCGGCGGCACCGTACTGCCTGCCATTTCTGGCCATCTACGACATCTGGGTGATCCGGCTGAGCAACCGATTCGGGTGGCGCTGCCCCGCGGACACCATGCTCGGCCGGTATCACCGCCACGTCGACCGACGGCATCTGGAAGTCGGCCCCGGCTCGGGCTGGTATCCGGCCCACACCCGATTTCCCGGCAATGCCGAGATCACGGTGACGGACCTGAACCGCACCTCCCTCACCTACGCTGCCCGTCGACTGCGCAGAGCCGGACACACCGTGCGCGAAACCATCGCAGATGTTCTCGCGCCGGCACCCGAGGAGGTCGGCACGGGCTACGACTCGATCGGCATGAACTTCGTTTTACATTGCGTACCTGGCGATTTCACCACGAAGGGTATCTCTTTCGCCCATCTTTCCCGGGTGCTCGCCGATGACGGCACGCTGTTCGGCTCCACCATCCTCGGAGAGCAAACACCGCAAACCTGGTTCGGCCGCCTCCTCACTACCACCTACCGGCGGATCGGTGCATTCAACAACCGTGACGACACCCGGGCCGACCTCGCCGCAGCACTCGACGCCGCGTTCGGCGAATATCACCTGACCGACGTCGGCGACGTCACCCTGTTCACCGCTGCACAACCACGCCGATAACCACCATGGAGACCTGGAGCACGAACTTCGGCACCGCTCGATGCCCGCCGATCGGACGACTCCAGCGAGCCCCCCCAGCGCGACTGCGCTTTCACCGCAGCAGCACCGGGGGTCCCGGAATTGGAGGCAGTCCCTGCCGACCCATCTACTTCTCAGGGCAAGACCTGCGGAACGGCCTCGGGGTTCACGTGGCCGACGATCCCACCGATGACGGCGCCGACGGCCGCATGGGGAAGTGTGGCGACGAGGAGGCAGATCGGGTAGCCCACGCCCAGCACGATCACGGACGGGATGCAGTTGACCAGGGTGGCGAGTGCACCGATACCGGCACCGGCGACGGCACCGTTGACCACCGGGTCGGAGTTCTCGGCTTTCGGATCGGTCGCGACGTCGTGCAGCTGGGGCTCGATCACATCCGAAACGACGGGAGCGGCCACCTCCGGGGCAGGGCTTTCGCTCGAAAGCTCCGCTGCATCCTCCGAAATCACTTCGGCCGCCGGGCTATCGGATCCGAACGAAAACTCGGCGATGGCGGTCTCGTAGCCGCCACCCTGGACGGCCATCGCGGTCGCCGGCTGAGCCGGGTGGTCGGCGTCGGCGTTCGCTGACGCGAGACCGCTGCCGGCAAAGGTGACCACCACAGCCAACGGCAGTGCACCGAGGAGAAGATTGCGAATTGAACGCATGAACACTGAGTACTCCCTCTCGACTTTGCCCCCACCCGGACCAACCGAACATCGATCGAGCTATTAGTAATAGCCACACGGCCTCATTGGCAACTTTTGTGATTTAACTAACATTGACAATGTTGGACCCATCCGATCGTCCACCTGCTCACCACGCGCGAGAATACGGCGGTCGGACGTCGATCAGAGGTGTGGTGCGCACCGGCCCGGAAATGAGGACATGGCGACGACGGCGGACCTCGGCGGACTTGTCGGGCGCCACCCCGGTGACCGAACTCGGAGGCCCGGTCCCAGTGAGCCGCGCCCCGAATATCAGGATTCGCACTGCCCGGCACGCCGCGATCCTCCGGCATCCGTCCACCACCACGAAGACGAATGCCAGCGGCTCGCTGTGCCGTTTCCGACCCGGAAACGCACGAACGGGCGATCGGTGGTGGTCCACCGATCGCCGGTCCTGCCGGTGAGTTCGTCACCGCGTGAGCGAGTTCCGCAGGTCGGTGATCGTGGCGCGGCGTTCGTAGGCGATCCAGACGAAGATCGCGGCGAGCACCAGCGGGAAGATCGCCATGCCGGGCGCTTCCGCGATGAAGGCCTGGGTTCCGGCGGCCAGGACGGTGAGCACGGCCAGGCCCGCAGCGGCCAGGGCACTGAGCCGGGGCACCATCAGGCCGATACCGCCCGCGACCTCGGCGACACCGATGAAGACGAGCAGCCCGATGGAGATGTTCACGTTCGCGGGGGCGTTCTCCATCAGTGCGTTCGGCATCACCAGCTTGGGGCCGCCGGACGCGATGATGAAGAACAGGCCGAGCACGATCTGCAGCGTCCACAGGATGCGATTGCGGATCCTGCTGGGGCGGTGCGCAGTTGCGGCGGAGAGGGCGGTAGGAACGTTCGTGGTGGTGGTCATCTCTGGTCCTTCTGTCGGGCACCGGGTCGGTGGCGCGTTCAGAAGATGAGACGGGGCACGGATCGCGAACTCATCGCGCGCCGCAGATTTTTTCGGACTGCGATACCGACAGGGCCGGGCATCCGTACGGATGCCCGGCCCTCATTCCGGCCCGCACGGGGCCGATTGCCGGATCAGCCGGCGTTGCCGGTGCATTCCACCGCGATGATGCGGCCCGGCCCGGAACCCGGCGCCGAAGAGCCGAATGCCGCCAGCGGCGAGGGCGGCGGCGCGGCCGCGGCGAGCTTGCCGAGGGCATCCCGCTCGGCCTCGAACCGGTTACGTCCCGACCCGCCGTGCAGCAGCATGCCGTCGCCGCTCTCGGCGACGGCACCGCAGCCGTCGCGGAACCGGGACAGCACCTTGCAGCCCACCATCCCGCATTCGCCGAGCGCGCGCAGATCGGCCTGCTCCCAGCTGGGGTAGTTCCAGCCGGCACCCACGACCGTCTGATCGGGATCGGCATAGACGGCGATCGAACCGTACAGTGAGCCATCCGGCCCGGGTTCGGCCACGGCGGGTCCGGCGGCGAACGCGATGCTCGCCCCCGAAACCGCAATCGCCGTCAAACATTTACCCAGAAACGACATTCGAGATCTCCCCATGACACCCGCTCCGGGACCGGAGCGGTAGGTCGATCATGGTATAGGCGGGTCAGCAGCACCAAATATTCAGAAATACTGCGGGATGGGGCATTTCATCCGTGGCCGGTTCAGACTCCGGATACGCCGACCAGTTGGCCGATACCGTAGGTGACGACCATGGCCAGCGCGCCACCCAGCACGACTCGGACGACCGCCCGCCGTCGGCTGCTGCGGCCAAGCCCCGCGCTGACCGATCCGGTGATCGCCAGGGCGACGAGTACGGCGCCGAACGTCACCGGGACACGGGCCGTCACCGGCGGCAGCAGAATCGCCAGCAATGGCAGCAACGCACCGAGCGTGAACGCCACCGCCGACGAGAACGCGGCTGCCCACGGGTTGGTCAACCCGGCCGGGTCGAGCCCGAGTTCCGCCTCGGCGTGGGCGGTGAAGGCATCGTGAGCCGTCAGTTCCTCCGCCACGGTGCGCGCCGTTTCCGGAGAGAGTCCCTTGGCCCGGTAGATCTGGGCCAGCTCGGCCAGTTCGTACTCGGGTTCTTCGGCGAGTTCCCGGCGCTCCTTCGACAGCAGAGCGCGCTCCGAATCACGCTGTGTGCTGACGGACACATACTCCCCGACCGCCATCGAGATCGCGCCCGCCGTGACCCCGGCGACGCCCGCCGTCAGCAGGGTGGTCGTGCTGGTGGTTGCCGCCGCGACGCCGACGACCAGTCCCGCCGTCGACACGATGCCGTCGTTGGCGCCCAGAACACCGGCCCGCAGCCAGTTCAGACGGGCGGCCAGCCCCTCGGCATGCGGCTCGTGCGGATGCGGCTGCATCTCCGCATCCGGCTCGATCGTCTCGTCCACACCCCGTAGCCTAGGCCACCCCTGCAGGCGGATTCGCGACTTATCCGACCGGTTCGGCTCGCGGACGACATCACCGGAACTCCCCAGTACGCTGTGCGCGTGAGACCGAAGGGTACGGCGCCGGGGGCCGCGGCGCGGCCGGGAGTCGCACTGGGGGCCGTTGTCGCCGTGGTGTTCGTGACTTTTCTGGACACCACCGTGGTCAGCGTGGCGCTCGGGGACATCCGGAACGAGTTGAGCACCGATGTCACGCTGCTGCAGTGGGTGGTCAACTCCTACACCGTGGTGTTCGCGGGCCTGATGCTGGCGGGTGGCTCGCTGGGCGACCGATGGGGACGCAAACGGGTGATGATCGTCGGGCTGGTGATCTTCTGCGCCGGGTCGGTGGTGTCCGCAATGGCGAGCAGTGTCGCGATGCTCATCGCCGGGCGCGCGATCATGGGGCTCGGGGCCGCCGCATCGGAGCCCGGCACGCTGTCGGTGTTGCGGCATGTCTTTCCCGGCGAGCGGGCCCGGGCGAAGGCGGTCGGCGTGTGGGCGGCGGTGTCCGGGCTGGCACTCGCAGCGGGGCCGGTAGTGGGCGGCGTCCTGGTCGACGCGTACGGCTGGCGTTCGATCTTCTGGTTCAACCTGGTGATCGGGGCGGCGGCGCTGCTCGCGGCGCTGTGGTCGATCCCGGAGAGTGCCGACCCCAGGCGGGAGCCGGTCGACTGGGCCGGGGCGCTGCTCGGCGCGACCGCTTTCGGTTCGGTGGTGTACGCCGCGACCGTGGGGCAGGATCGGGGTTACACCTCGCCGCCGGTGTTGGCACTGTTCGGGCTGGGAGCGGCCGCCTTCGCGGGATTCGTCGCCGTCGAACATCGGGTACGCGCTCCGATGCTGGAGTTCCGCTATCTGCGCCTGCGCGCGGTGCGCAGCGCTCTGGTGGTCGCGTTCGCCGTCTATTTCGGCATCTTCTCGATCTTCTTCATCACCGCGTTGTATCTGCAGGTGATGCAGTCCTATTCGGCCGGCCGCACGGCTGCGGTCTTCGTTCCGATGGCGGTCGCCATCGTGGTCGGGGCGCTGCTCACCGGCTTTTGGGTTGCGCGCCGGGGCGCACACATTCCGATGATCGCCGGTTGCGTCCTCGGGGCAGGCGGGATCCTGCTCACCCGCCAGGCCCTGGCCGGGACACCGCACGATCCGACCCTGTCGGCGGCGATGGCGGTGGCCGGATTCGGATTCGGTGTCGCGGTGGTGCCGTTGACCTCGGCCGTGATGTCGGGGGTGCCTGCGGAGCATTCGGGGATGGCGGCAGCGGTGACGAACACGATGCGCCAGATCGGGTCGGCATTCGGTGTCGCGGTGCTCGGGGCGCTGGTCAGTGGCTTCCTCTCGGCGGACCTGCGCGCCCGGATGACCGAACTGGGGCTGCCCACCACCCTGCAGCCCGACGCCATTCAGGCCGTGGAACGGGGCCGGATACCCGAGGGCGTCGACATCGGGCCGTATCTGCAGTATCTGTCGAAGGTGTCGGAAGTGCTCGACGCCGGCAAAGATGCGTTCCATCGCGGGCTCGAGATGGCGCTGCTGGTCTCCGCGGTACTCATCCTGGTTGCGGCGGCGTTCACGGCACTCGACACCGATCGGCGAGTCCGGCACAGATAGCTCGATACGAGGGTGAGGAGTTCGACCATGCTGCTCGTTTCCATGGGTGTTTCGGTGGACGGTTTCATCGCCGACCGCGCCGGCTCGTTCGACTGGGGAGCACCCGACGACGAACTGTTCCGCTTCCACCTCGACTCGGTCGCGGAACTGGGCGGATGCCTGTGCGGCCGGAAACTGTACGAGACGATGCTGCCGTGGGAGACCGAACCGTCGATGCGCGACACCGACCTCGGTGCCGCCTTCGCCGATGTCTGGTCGGCACTGCCGAAGGTCGTGTTCAGCAACACGCTCGAGCAGGTCGAGGGCAATGCGCGGCTCGCCGAGCGGCCACTGGCCGATGAGGTCGCCGCCGTGCTCGCTTCGACGGACCGGGATGTGGAGATCGGTGGCGCGCACCTGGCCGGGCAAGCGATCGAACTCGGGCTCGTCGACGAGTTCCGGATCTTCCGCAGTCCGATCATCCTCGGCGGCGGCACGCCCCTGCTGCCACCGGTCACCGAGGCCATCCCGCTCGAGCTGGCGGAATGCCGGACATTCGGATCGCGAGTGGTCTACGAGCGGTATCGGCGCACCGCGGCCTGACTACCGGTGGCTCACCACGTTCACGACGGCTCCCCCGGGGTCGCGGACGAAGAAGCGCCGCACACCCCAGGGCTCGTCACGCAGTGCGTAGACGATATCGGCGCCGGCGGCGACCATGGCCGCGTGCAGCGCATCCACATCATCGGTTTCGACGCTCAGGTCGGGCTGCGGTTCCTCGGCTCCGGGTTCGAAGAGCAGCACTTGGGCAGTGGGGTTCCCGGGTGAGGCCATGGCCACCACCCAGCCCAGATCCATGGCCACGGTGAACCCGAGCCCTTCGTAGAAGGCGCGGGAGGCAGCCATATCGGGGGCGCGAAGGTCCGGGGTGGCGCGGCGGATGGTCATGGGCGCAAAGTATCGGGCCGTGTCGAGGTGCGGCTTGGACGGATGGAACTCCGTCCCGCCCCACGACCGACGAGCCGCAGGTCGGGGTCCTCCGGACTAGAATCCCGATGGTGGGACTGCGCTTCGGGACGCGGGAATCGGACTCGCCGTGGGTGGAGTCCATCTGGACCTGCCGCAGCGAGCAGGTTTCGACGATGACCTCGGTCGCCTCGGAGACCTGGGGGCTGGTGTTCTGGGAGCAGGAGGGTCGGCGCTACGCGGTGATCACCGGGCCGGAGAGCCGCACCGGGACCGCACCGGTACCGGAAGGGGCGAGTTTCGTCGGGATCCAGTTCGCGGTCGGCACCTCGCTACGCACGGTGGCGACGCCATCGCTGCTGGACGGTGGCATCACACTGCCGGATGTCACCGGGCGAACGTTCTGGCTGGACGGCGCGCACCGGGAGACACCGCAGGCCGATGACGCCGAGGCCCTGGTCGAGCGCCTCGTCCGGGAGGGCGTCGTGGTCCGCGACCCGCTGGTCACCGAGGCTCTGCGGGGCGGATCGCCGGCGGTGAGCGAGCGGACCCTGGAACGCCGATTCCGGACGGCGACCGGACTCACCCAGGGCGCCGTCCGGCAGATCGGACGCGCCCGCACCGCGGCCGTGCTGCTGGCCTCCGGCGAGGCACCGGGCGATGTGGTCGCGAAACTCGAGTACTACGACGAACCGCATCTCGCCCGGGCGCTGCGCCGATACGTCGGGCGGACCACCCGGCAGTTGCGCGAAGGAACCGGCGGCCCGCTCGCCCTCGATCCGGCTCAGCGGACGACGTCGTAGATCAGCTTGGTGACGCCGTTGGCGTAGCTCGCCGACTCCCGCAGCCGCAGCGACTGCTTGTCCCGATCCGACCGGGCGAACAGGCTCTTGCCCGCACCCAGCAGCACCGGGAAGACGAGCAGGTTGTAGCGGTCGATCAGGTCGGCGTCCTGCAGGCGGCGGGCCAGTTCGGCGCTGCCGTGGATGTAGATGGCGCCGCCGTCGGACGCCTTCAGCTTCGCGACGTCCTCCTCGGACCGGAGGATGGTGATCGGACCCCAGCCGTCGATCAGGGCCGAATCGTCCAGGCCGGACGACACCACATACTTCGGCAGCTCCTTGTACGCAGCATGATCCTCGGAATCCCGCCAGATCGGCGCGAAGGCCTCATAGCTGCGGCGGCCGAACATCAGTGCCGTGGTATCGGCGAGCTCCTCCCCCTTCAGCGCGAACGCCTCGGGCACGAACTCGGTGTCCATCACCCAGCCACCGCTGCGATGCCCTTCGGCAGTGCCACCGGGCGAGTCCACCACACCGTCGAGCGACATGAAGCCCGTGTACACCAGTTCGCGCGCCATTTCTTCCTCCTGAGATCGGGTCCGGCTCGTTGCCTGAATTCAACCTAGAGGTGTTCGCCGCCGGTGTCTTGGACGAAACCGACACCGCTCCAGATGCGATCGGGGCGAGTCCGGCGGAGTGCACGATCGTGCGCCCACCACGCCTGCTCGATACCGAACGCACCGAGAACTACCGCGAGGCGCTCGGCGGTGCCGTGCCCGGCGAACACCGGATCTCGCGAGCCGACCTGGCCCACGCCATACTCGGTGCCCTGGACCGGCCGGAGACCGTCCGGCAGATCCTCGGTATCGCAGACTGAATCCGAACAGCGGAGGTGCCCGGGACAGCACCCGGTCCTACACGGCCGCACCGGCCCCTTCGGCGCCGACCCCGGCATCGGTATGCCACTCGCCACTCGGATAGGTGATGTACAGCGGCCCCAGGTTGCACGGTGACAGACAGCCGGTCGGCGTGACCAGCGCATCCGGGTTGTCCCGGCGCAGGTTCCGATACAGCTCGCCCGCCCCGTACACGGTGCAGCGCGGGCCGCGGCAGACCAGGATGTGTTCGGCGTGCTCGGGAATCTGCGACCAGGCAGGGCTGCGGAAGGCACGTGGGCTCGCGGTGACCGGGGTGCCCTCCTCGGCCATCCGGCTGCGCACCACTTCGGCGAATTCCGCTGTCGAGTCGATACTTCGGGCGATCCGCACATCGTGGTCACAGCCGCGAACCTCGCGCCAGTTGGCGACGGCTCGGGCAATCCAGGTCTCCAGGTAGCGGTCACGCGGCACTGCCAGCGGGATCAGGGTGACCGGCAGCCCGGCTGCGACGGCAGCGTCGAGGACGTCGCGAACAGTCGGTTCGTCCTGGTCCAGCAGTGCGTAGCCGACACCGCAGGCCCCGGCCAGCGCTTCGACCGCGGGGATGTCCACACCCGAGGGGGTAGGTCGGGCAACCAGGATGTGCCGACGGCTCATAACGTTTCGCGCCTTTCGTGTGCCGCTGGGGTACGGATGTCCGGTCGGGCGACGGGACGGCCGCGGACTCATCCGGTGCGCACCTTCCGCGCTACGGGAACGACCAGCGGCGTACCGGTTTCCGGATCGTCGATCACGGTGCACGCCACTCCGAACACCTGGGCCACCAACTCCGGCCGGACGATCTCGGCGGGTGTCCCGTGCGCGACCACCCGGCCGTCCTCGACGGCGACGAGCCGGTCGGCGTAGCGGGCGGCCAGGTTCAGGTCGTGCAGAACGGCGATGATGGTGCGGGGCAGCAGGTTCCGCAACACCTCGAGGATGTCGAGCTGATGGGCCAGATCGAGGAAGGTGGTCGGCTCGTCGAGCAGCATCACCTCCGCGTCCTGGGCGATGGCCAGCGCGATCCACACCCGCTGTTTCTGGCCGCCGGAGAGCTCGTCGACGGTACGGTCGGCCAGGTCGAGGGTGCCGGTCACCGTCATGGCATGCCGAACGGCGGTCTCGTCGGCGTCGGACCACTGCCGGAACCACCGTTGGTGCGGGTGCCGGCCGCGGCCGATGAGCTCGGCGACGGTGATCCCGTCCGGCGCCTGGGGCTGCTGTGGCAGCATCCCGAGCCGCCGGGCCAGCGTCCGGGCGGGCAGGTCGGCGATATCGGCTCCGTCGAGCAGCACCGCACCCGATGCGGGGCGGACGAGGCGGGCCAGCCCGCGCAGCAGTGTCGATTTACCGCAGCCGTTGCGGCCGACGATGACGGTCAGCTCGCCCGGCGGGAAATCCACGGTGGCCTCGGTGATCACCGTGCGGTCGCCGTAGCCGAGGCTCAGGGCGGAAGTGGTGAGATGAGCGGTCATCCGGCGTGTCCGATCCTTGTTGCGCGGGCGAGGAGATAGACGAGAACCGGCGCACCGAGAATCGCGGTCACCACCCCGACCGGCAGTTCGGCCGGGAACAGGCGGCGCGCGGCCAGATCGGCCGACACCACCAGCAGCGCGCCCGCGGCGGCGGCCGGGGCGAGCCCGGCACCCCGTTCACCGAGCAGGCGCCGGACGATCTGCGGAGCGACCAGGGCGACGAATGCGATCGGTCCCGCGGCAGCGGTGGCGAACGCGGCCGCCGCGGCGGCGAGCACGATCAGCGTGCCCCGATGCGGACCGCGCCGGCCGGACAGCGTGGCCGCGAGATCGTCACCCAGTTCCAGCACCGGAAGGGTGCGGGCGACCACCAGCAGCGGTGGCGCCACCAGGGCTACCGCCGCCACCCCGAAACCGACGTGCAGCCAGCTGCGGTTGGCCAGACTTCCGGTCAGCCACATGGCGGCGGTATGCGCCTCGTACACGCTCGCCCGGGTCAGCAGGAACGAGATCGCCGCCGACAGCATCGCCGTGACACCGATCCCGACCAGGACCAGCCGATACCCGTCGAGCCCGTCCTCGGTGGCCACGGCGACGATCAGCAACATCGCCACCGCGGCCCCGCCGGCGGCCCCGGCGACCAGGACCAGACCGGCCCCGCCGAGTACCACGCTCACCGTCAGCGCGCCCAGCGAGGCGCCGGCGTTGATGCCGATGATCTCGGGACTGACCAGAGGATTCCTCGCGATCCGCTGCAGAACGGCACCGGAGAGGGCGAAAGCGGCCCCGACGCACAGCCCGGTCAGGATGCGTGGCAGCCGGTCGGCGACGACGACGTCGTATTCGATGAGTGTGCCACCACCTCCGAGTACCCGGAGCACATCGGCGACGGTGAGCCGATAGTGCCCGACGGTCAGCGACCACGCCGCCACCGCGAGCGCGGCCGCGGCGAGCAGAACGGTGATCAGCACCGCGCGCCGCCGGACCCGGAACGCGACGCCGCGGCGCGGCGAACGCACCAGGAGCGTCCCGGTGGGCAGCACGGTGTCACGCGTGGCAGTCACAGCGCCGCCACCTTCCGGTTGCGGACCAGGTAGAGGAAGAACGGCGCACCGGCGAGCGCGGTGACGATGCCGACCTGGACCTCCTGCGGCCGCGCCGCCACCCGCCCGACGATATCGGCGAGCAGCAGCAGACCCGGCCCGAGCACGACACACCAGGCCAGGATCCACCGGTAGTCGTGTCCGGCGAGCATCCGGGCGATATGCGGAATCACCAGCCCGATGAAGGCAACCGGACCGGCGACGGCTACCGCGGCCCCGGCCAGCAGCACCACACTCGCCGCACCGGCGGCCCGCACCGCGACGAGGCGGGCACCGAGCGTGCGGGCCATATCGTCGCCCATCGCCAGCGTGTTCAGCGTCCGTGAGACCGCTACCGCAAGCAACGCGCCGGCACCGACGAAAGGCACCATCGCCACCACGTCGCCGAGTTCGGCTCGGGTGAGCGATCCGACCACCCAGTACCGGAAGTCGTCGAAAGTGGACCGGTCCAGCAGCGTGATCGCCGTGGTGATCGACGAGCACAGCGCGGCGAATGCGGCGCCGGCCAGCGCCAACTTCACCGGTGTCGCACCACCGAATCCCAGCGACCCGAGCGTGTACACGAACAACGCGGCGACCGCCGCACCGAGGAAGGCGAACCAGACGAACCCGCTCGGTGCGGCGAGTCCGAGGGTGCCCATGGCGACGACGATGGCGAGGGACGCGCCGGAGTTGATGCCGAGCAGGCCGGGCCCGGCAAGCGGGTTGCGGGTCAGGCCCTGCATGACGGCACCGGCGAGGGCGAGCGCGATCCCGGCCAGCAGACCGGCCAGGGTGCGCGGCAGCCGGATGTAGCGGACGATGCGGTCGGTGTCGGTCCCCTGGAAATCGGTGAATGCCGACAGGGCCTGGTCGAGGGTGACCGGATAGGACCCGACCAGCAGCGAGCCCACGCACACCACGGCGAGCCCGGCACCGGCGACGATCAGCCCCGAGCCGCGGAAGCTGCGGTTCATCAGTCGAACAGATCCGGGTGGATCAGTTCGGCCACCAGTTCGGTGGCGTGCGCGATCCGGACACCGGCGGCCCGGTCGGCGAACAGGAACGGGTACACGTCGCCGTTGCGGACGGCGGTCAGGTTGGCGAACGCCGGGTCGGCGAGGAGCCGGTCGGCCTCGGGCTGCCCGTCGGCTCGGGTGTAGCTCGCATCGCAGCACAGGCTGGTCAGGATGACGTCCGGGTCGCGGGCGATGATCTCCTCCGCGCCGATCGGGACATTGCGACGCTGGGTGAGATCGGCGAAGAGATTCGTGCCGCCGGCGGCATCGATGATTCGGGTGACGAAGTCGGTGCCACCGGCGACGGTGTACGAACCGTCGTCCTTGACCGAGACGACAGCCACCCGCGGCCGTTCGGCGCCTTCGACGGTCGTGCGCACCGCTTCGATGCGGGTGCGCAGATCCTCGACCACCTCGTCGGCGCGCTCGGACACGCCCCACAGGGCGCCGAGGTCGGCCAGGTCGGCGTACACATTGTCGAAGCGGACGGTCGCCGGGTCGATGGCCTCGTCGGACAGGCCGTCCTCGCTCGGGCACAGCGGGCTCAGAATCCAGGTCTGCACACCCAGTTCGTGCAGGCTCGCCCGGGTCCCGACGCTCTGCTGCATGGACTCGGCGAAGACACCGTTGTATCCGGAAAGGACGAAATCGGGTTTCTTCGCGAGCATCTCGTCGCGGCTGGGCAGCTTCTCCACATAGTCCATCTCGGCCTGGGCATCCCGGTACTCGGGTAGTACCGCCGAATCCAGGAACGCCGTCCCGGCGAGCCGGTCGGTGACGCCGAGCGCATGCGCGATCTCGATCGACGGCTGATAGGCCGCGTAGATTCGCTGCGGCGGTTCGGGTACTGCGATCTCGATCCCGCAGTTCGTGCGGGTGGCCGACACGGCACTGCTCGCAGCCGGTTCGGTTCGGACGCCACAACCGGCCAGAACGGCCGAACAGGCGATGACGGCGCCGATACGCAGGCGCGCGGAAACAGACATGGTCACAGGTGACCGCCTTCCAGATCCTCGTGGAGCGGGTGCTACGCCGTGGCCGGTCTCCTGGCTGACGGGATGTCGTGCGGTGCAGCTACCTTCCCGAGGCCTGCCGGCCTCAGTGGTTCCGGACGTCGTCCGGGACGCTGCTCCGCTCCCGATCACAGTGGCGAGGGCCGCACCGGTTCCACACCGGTTTCCCGAACACCACGACCCGGGGAGAGTACCAAGGCATGACTGCAGCCGGGCCGCCACACTCGACGAAACGGTCGTATCGGACATCCCGGGCTGAGATACTCGAAGCGGAGAGCTGAGTAGCTGATTCCCGCGGTCGGGAGGTGCGACCGGGATGGAATGGTTCACGGCACCCGAATACTGGCTGAGTCGGCAGGTCTTCCAACACGGCCTGGCGGCAGTGTATCTGGTCGCCTTCCTGGCGGCGGCCAGGCAGTTCCGGGCACTGCTCGGAGCGCACGGCCTCACCCCGATTCCCCGGTTCCTGGCACGGACCGGATGGCGCCGGGCGCCGAGCATCTTCCGATGGCACTATTCGGACCGGTTCTTCGCGGTGATCTGCTGGTCCGGGGTGGTGCTGTCGGCCGCGCTGATCGCGGGACTCGGTGACCTGGTGCCGCTGTGGGCGGCGATGCTGCTGTGGACCGTGCTGTGGGCGCTGTACCTCTCGATCGTGAACGTGGGCCAGACCTGGTATTCGTTCGGCTGGGAATCGCTGCTGCTGGAGGCCGGATTCCTGGCGATCTTCCTGGGCAACGACGACACCGCCCCACCGATCCTGATCCTGCTGGCCCTGCGCTGGCTGCTGTTCCGGGTGGAATTCGGCGCCGGGCTGATCAAGCTCCGCGGCGACCGCTGCTGGCGTGACCTGACCTGCCTCTACTACCACCACGAGACCCAGCCGATGCCCGGGCCGCTGAGCTGGTTCTTCCACAACCTGCCGCGGCCGGTGCACCGCGCAGAGGTGGCGGCCAACCATTTCACCCAGCTGGTGGTCCCGTTCGGGTTGTTCGCACCGCAGCCGGTCGCGAGCGTGGCGGCGCTGATCATCATCGCCACCCAGCTGTGGCTGGTCCTGTCCGGCAACTTCGCCTGGCTGAACTGGCTCACCATCGTCCTTGCCACCAGCGTCGTCGACGTCTCGTGGGTGGTTGCCGCACCGGCCCTGCCCGCACCACCGGTGTGGTTCACCGTGCCGGTGATCGCGGTGACCGCGCTGATTGTGGTGCTGAGCTACCGGCCCGCGCGGAACCTGCTGTCCCGGCGACAGCGGATGAACACCTCCTACGACTCGCTGCACCTGGTCAACAGCTACGGAGCGTTCGGCAGCGTCGAACGGGAACGGTGGGAGGTGGTCCTGGAAGGCACCGACGACCCCGTCCTCACCCGGAACACCCGATGGCAGGAATACGAGCTGAAGGGCAAACCGGGCGACCCCCGACGGCTACCCCGCCAGTGGGCGCCCTACCACCTGCGCCTGGACTGGCTGATGTGGTTCGCCGCCATCTCGCCGGCCTACGCCCGCGGATGGCTGGAACCCCTCGTCGTCCGGCTGCTCGAGAACGACCCCGCTACCCTGCGCCTGCTCCGGCGCAACCCCTTCCCCGGAGCACCGCCGACCTTCGTCCGGGCCCGCCTGTACCGCTATCGCTTCACCACGCCCCGCGAACTGCGCCGCAGCCACGCATGGTGGCACCGCACCCCGGTCGGTGACTACATCCCGCCGACCACGCTCCGCCACCTGGACAGTTGACCGCCGACGTAGGACAGGGCAGCAGGGTGGTGGCGGCCGGTGTGCCCGCCGCCTGCGCCGAGCCGACCTTGCATCCAGATGCGCCATCTTGCATCGCCGGTGATGCACGGTCGCACACCTGGATGCAAGGTCGCGACCGCGACGCCGCACCGCCGGCGGCACGAGGCGGGGATCTCACAAGGGGGTAGCCGGGTTCGGTGATATCGCGGGCGTCGTTAGCATCGGTATCGATACGGCCACCACTTCGAGGAATCCCGAGGATCCGCCTTGACCACCGAGCAACTCGACCGCTGGAACACCCAGGAAGCCGCCGCTGAGGCGATGATCCCCGCCATCGGCAGGTTGTATCGCGAGAAGGGTGTGACGGTCCTGCTGCACAGCCGGTCGCTGGTGAACAAGTCGGTGATCAGCATCCTGCGCACCCACCGGTTCGCCCGCCAGATCGAGGGCGAAGAATTGTCGGTGCACGAGACCCTGCCGATCCTGGAGGCCCTCACCGAGCTGGATCTGGGGCCGTGCAAGATCGACCTCGGTCAGATGGTCACCGCCTATCGCGCCGATGACCGTGGCCTCTCGATTCCCGAGTTCACCGCCGACATCCTGGCCGAGGTGACGAACGGCAACAAGACGCAGCCGCAGGGACCGCGTGATGTCGTCCTCTACGGCTTCGGCCGGATCGGCCGGCTCGTCGCCCGGCTGCTCATCGAGAAGGTCGGCTCGGGGAACGGCCTGAACCTGCGGGCCGTGGTGGTGCGTCGCGGTGGTGCCGACGACCTGGTCAAACGTGCCTCGCTGCTGCGCCGAGATTCGGTGCACGGCCAGTTCAACGGCACCATCAAGGTCGATACCGACAACGACACCCTCATCGCCAACGGCAACGTCATCAAGTTCATCTACAGCGACGACCCGGCGAGCGTCGACTACACCGCCTACGGCATCGACAACGCGATCCTGATCGACAACACGGGCCGGTGGCGTGATCACGACGGACTGTCGCAGCACCTGCGCCCCGGCATTACCAAGGTCGTGCTCACCGCGCCCGGTAAGGGCGACATCCCGAATATCGTGCACGGCGTCAACCACCGCGATCAGGACCTGAACCGACAGATCTTCTCCTGCGCCTCCTGTACGACCAACGCGATCGTGCCGCCGCTGAAGGCCATGGACGACGAATTCGGCATCACCCGCGGCCACGTGGAGACGGTGCACTCGTTCACCAACGACCAGAACCTGCTGGACAACTACCACAAGGCCGACCGGCGCGGCCGTTCCGCACCGTTCAACCTGGTGCTCACCGAGACCGGTGCCGCGTCCGCGGTCGCCAAGGCGATGCCGGACTTCAAGGCCAGGATCACCGGCAACTCGATCCGTGTCCCCACCCCGGACGTCTCGATGGCGATCCTCAACCTGCAGCTCGAGCAGGAGACGACCAAAGAAGAGGTGCTGGCCTACCTGCGCCAGATGTCGCTGTTCGGACCGTTGAGCCGCAACCTCGACTACACCGCCGCCACCGACGCGGTATCCAGCGATTTCATCGGCTCCCGCGCCGCATCGATCATCGATGCCAACGCCACCATCGTCGAAGGCGACACCGCCATCCTCTACGTCTGGTACGACAACGAGTTCGGCTACTCGTGCCAGGTGGTGCGCACGGTCCAGTACATCTCCGGCATCGAATACCCGACCTACCCGCAGGTCGGCACGCCCGCGGCCGCGGTCGCGACACTGGTGTCCTGACAGCCGGACGGGTGGCCACCACTGCGCGCGCTGCGCCCATCCGGCGGCCGGTACCCTTCGCCGCCGGTTGATCGGCGTTCCGACAGCCGCCCACGCACCAGCTGTCGGAACCAGTCGGTCTCAGACACGGATGCCGCCTTCCGCGATCAGGCGGCGGCGGGCCTCGTCGACGCAGTCGCGCCATGGGCGGCCGGCGAGGTCGGTGACGCCGGTGTCGCCCATGAATGCGCTGGAGACGACGACGTCGGGGTTCAGTTCGGCCAGCAGGTCGAGGGTGGCGAGCATGGCTTCGCGGTCGCTGAATCCTTCGATGAAACCGGCCACCCAGTTGCCGTCCGGGTCGGTCAGGATGGTGTCGCCGGTGAACAGGTACCGGCGGCCGGCGATATCGGCCAGGTAGCAGCTGCTGCCGGGGGTGTGGCCGGGGGTCGGGATGACTTCCAGGTCGTCGGCGGCGCGGTGTCGTTCGGTGAATGGGTCGTCCACGGGTGATTTCTCGGCGGCGAGCTCGGCTTCGGCAGCGTGGATGTGCAACTGCGCGCCGTATCGCTCCCGGATGGTGGACAGCGATCCGGCGATCTCGTCCTGGTGACTGAGGTAGTGGTGGGCGATGCCGCCCAGGTCCGCAGGCGCATCGATCTCGGCGGCCACGGTGGTGTTGTAGAACAGCACGTTGCCTGCGGCCCTGGTCCACAGGAATGCGCGCGTGGTGAGCCCGGGTGCGGGGTTCTCGGTGGTGGTCTCCCACAGCTGGGGTGCGATCTGCTGCACGGTCGTAGTCCCTTCCGGCTCGGTGATCCAGATGAGACGAGGATGCGGGCAACGCGTTCCGAAATCGTTCCGGTCCGGTTCCGCCGGAGCAGAACAGCAGGTCAGGCGCGTGATCCGCGGATTCGGTGTCGGCGGGCAGGGCATCGCCCGGCCGGTACGGGTCAGGTCGTCGGTGCCGGGTGAGTTCGGCGCCAGTGCTCGGCGATGTCTATCCGGCGGGTGATCCATACGCCGTCGTGGGACTGCACGTGGTCGAGGAAGCGTTCCAGGGCGGCGGTGCGGGCGGGGCGGCCGGCCAGGCGGCAGTGCAGGCCGACGGACAGCATCTTCGGACTGCCCTGTTCGCCTTCCCGGTAGAGGACATCGAAGGCGTCGCGGAGGTGGCCGAAGAACTGGTCACCGCTGGGGAATCCGGCCGGGGAGGCGAAACGCATATCGTTGGTGTCGAGGGTGTACGGGACCACCAGATGCGGATGTCCCGAAACGGTCACCCAGTACGGCAGGTCGTCGGCGTAGGAATCGGAGTCGTAGACGAAACCACCGTGTTCGACGACGAGTTCACGAGTGTTCGGCGAGTCCCGGCCGGTGTACCAGCCCAGCGGCGCGGCGCCGGTGAGCTCGGTCAGGATGTGGACGGCCTCGATCATGTCCCGGCGTTCGGTGTCCCGGTCGACCAGCTGATACGACAGCCAGCGCAGGCCGTGGCAGGCGATTTCGTGGCCAAGTTCGCCGAAGGCGGCGACCGCCTCCGGGTTGCGCTGCATCGCCCGTGCCACGGCGAAAACTGTCAGCGGGAGGCCGCGGTACTCGAATACCCGGAGCAGCCGCCACAATCCGGCGCGGGAACCGTACTCGTACAGCGATTCCATGCTCATATGCCGGTTCGGGAACGGCTCGGCCGGGGTCATTTCCGACAGAAACGTCTCCGAACGCGGATCACCGTCGAGGATGCTGCGTTCGCCGCCCTCTTCGTAGTTGAGTACGAACTGGACGGCGATCCGGGCCGCCCCGGGCCAGCGCGGATCCGGCGGGTGCGCACCGTATCCGACGAAATCACGTTCGCCGGTCACGGCTCGCTCCGCTCACCGTAGAGGCGCAGCCTGGCCATGCCGCCGTCCGGATATACATCGAGGCGGACTTCGGTGATCGGGTCCGGTGTATCGGCAGCCAGCGGAAACCGGTGCCGGGTATCGGGCTGCAAGGCGACTTCGGGTAGCAGTTCCACCGCCGCACCGTCGATCGAATAGCCGGTGAGCTTCGCCCGTCCCGGGCTGTTGCCCAGGAAGTAGGAGGTGTCGAGTTCGGCCAGCCGGACCCGGCCCGGCCCGGCCAGTTTGATCCGCACCCAGTCGTTTCCGTCGTCGCGGCGGCGGGCGGTCTCCCAACCCTCCCCCATGGATCGTGGCGGACCGGGGTAGAGCAGCTGTTGCGGTGCCGAGTAGAAACGGTCGGAGCAGTCCAGGACCAGGCCACCGTTCTCGATCGCCGCGAGGTCGTAGGGGCCGAGACCGGTCAGCAGCGGATCCGGGCGGCCTTCGCCGTGCACCCGCAGCCGGGCGATACCGCCGTCCGGGTGCATGGTGAGCCGGACATGGGTCCAGCGCTGTTCCGATTCGATGCGGAACGGGTTGCGGCTGTCCCCTTTCACCGGGGTGGGCGGCAGCAGCGGTTGCCAGTCGGTGCGAGCGGCGATCTCCTCGGCCACCGGGTATCCCTCGACCGCCAGTGCCGACACCGATACCTGCGGCGGATAGTTGCCGGTGAACCAGGCCGTGTCGACGACGATGCCGCGGATCACGCCGGGCACCCCGAGCCGGACGACCGCGGAATCGCTCCCCGGCACGCCCCGGCGACGCCGGGTTTCCCAGCCGTCGTAGATCTGGCCCTTGTGTCCGAAGGTCGCCGGCCGATATTGCGCCTCCCCGGGGGAGATCAGGTTCTCCTTCTCGGCGAAGAAATCGTCGTTCGCCCAGATCACCGCACCCCCCAGGGGGCGGACCGCCAGATCGGGCAGCTGTGTGAAATCGTCCGTCGCCATCGCGCCGTTCATCCTCGTCCTGGTTCGTTCGCCGCGGCAGTCTGCCGGGGCGTGGGCAGCCGCGCCGCCAGAGCGTCGACCACATCTTCGGTTACTTCGGGCGCCCACGCGGTGATCTCGTCCGGAGCGCACGCACCGCAGGCCAGGGCGCGCGACACCGTGCGGGCGAGCGCCTCGGCGGTGGCCGGTTCGTCCAGGACATCGCCGGTGCGGCGGTCCAGGTAGGCCTGCAGGCGCGGTACGGCAACTGCGGTGGCCGACCGGAAGAAGTCCAGGGTGGCCAGCCAGCGGGTGACGAGATGGCCGGGGTGCATATCCCAGCCCTGGTAGTAACCGCGGTGCAGTGATCCGGTGACCAGCCGGTGGTGGTTGCGCAGCGCGGCGGCCTGAGCGGCTGCGTCCCCGACCGGAACTATCTGGGTGGAGCCGTCGCACACCCACACCCCGGTCTGTGCCGCGGCCACCTGCATGACCGTCTTGGCGTGCTCGGCCACGGGATGGTCGAGTGCCTGGTCGCCGGCGGCGACACCGCAGGCGGCGGTGTAGTCGTAGGTGCCGAAATGCAGTCCCGCGCAGCGGCCGCCGGCCGAATCCAGCATCCGCGCGACCGGCGTCCCCCCGTCAGGTCCGATGATCGCCTGCGGGCTCTCGATCTGTAGTTCGAAGCGCAGCACGCCGGCCGGTGCCCCGTACCCGCGTTCGAGTGTTTCGCACAGTTCCACCAGCGGCGGAACCTGTTCGGCGGCCCGGATCTTCGGCACGGTGAACACGAACCCGGGCAGGATCGCACCGGCGGACTCCAGGACCAGTTCCAGGGTGCGCAGGGCACGATCCCGTTCACCGCCGGCCAGGCCCTTCATCCGGATTCCGTATCCGGTCGGACCGGCCGATTCGGACCAGGCCCGTAGGCAGGCTCCGGCGGCGGCCGCCGCACGATCCTCGACCGGGTCCGGGCGGATGCCGTAGCCGTCTTCGAAGTCGATCCGCAGATCCTGCACGGGGCGGCTCCCGAGCGCGGCCCGGACCCGGGCCAGGCTGCCGGTCCCATCCAGTTCGGTGAGCAGCTGCTCGTGCCGGTCGAGCAGTTCGAGCGCCTGGGCACCCCAGTCCGGCGGTGTCGTCACGGCCACCGCATCGGCCGGGACGTAGACCGTGTGGATCGGCTGCACCCCACCGGCATCGCCCGGATAACGAGCGGCGACCCGGTCGTCGACTGCATCGAGCACCGCATCGAGGTGGTGGCGCACCGAATCGGGAATCCGGCCGGGGCTCATCGTCGGTCTCCTTCGGGTTTCTGCCGGACGGCACGGATGTCGTGCCAGAGCCGGTCGGCGGTCATCGGTAACCGGTGGGGACGTACACCGACCGCGTCCCGGATAGCATTGGCCAACGCCGGGGCCACCGGGTTGTACGGCGATTCACTCATCGACTTGGCACCCAGCGGGCCCAGTTCGTCTGCGGTGTCGGCGAACAGCACATCGGTGTCCGGTACATCGGCCAGTTGCGGGATGTGGTAGTGCCGCAACGTTTTCGTCGTCACCACACCGTCGTCGACGAGCATCTGCTCGTACAGCGCCGTACCGATCGCCTGCGCGACACCGCCCTCCACCTGTCCCCGGCACTGTGCCGGGTTGAGCACCGTCCCGGCGTCGGCCGCCTGGACCGACCGCAGGATCCGCACGGCCCCGGTTTCCGGCTGCACGGCAACTCGGAAACCCTGCACGTTGAACGCCAGTGACCGGGGGCTGCCGTGATGCTCGCCGCGACCGCACAACGGACCCCCGGCCAGCAGTTCGGCGAACCCGACCAGCCGCCCGGCCTCGTGCTCGGCCGACTCGTCCGCGGCTGGTTCGTCCGCCACCGCGGGTTCCCCCGGCGCGGCCGGTTCGCCTACCAGCGCCGGTCGGCCCGGCACGGGGTCGTGCGACCTGTCCGGCCTGGGTTCCGACTGCGCTGCGCCCGGCGACAGCGTTGCCGACTCTGCACCGACCCGCGCACTGTCCGCCGCGATACTGATCTCATCCGCTCGCCGCACCACACCGGCGGGCCGCCCCTGACCGGGTACCGGGCTCGGCATCTTCCCCGGCGGCCGGTCCGAAACCGGACGCCGACGCTGCCCCGGCCGCTCGGCTCCGGCCGGCACTGTGTCGCAGACCAGGACGCCCTCATTCGTCAACCGGCAGGAATCGGGTGCGGCGCCGGTCAGTTCGGCTGCGCGGGTGATCATGCGATCGCGCAGTGCCAGGCAGGCCGCGTACGAGGCGCGGCCGGCGACGACGACACCGGTGGAGCCGAAGGCGCCGGTGTCGTGGTCGGTCAGGTCGGTATCGGCGGTGCGCAGCCGGATGCGGGAAAGTTCGGCGCCGAAGACGGTCGCCGCGATCTGGGCGTGCACGGTACCGGTCCCGTTACCGAACTCGACGGTGCCGACCCGGAGTTCGTAACTGCCGTCCGCTTCGACGGACACCTCGGCGGTCGCGTGATGACCGCGTGGCGGGACGGTGGCGATCATGGCCGCGGCCATACCGGTGCCCACCCGCCAGCCGCGCCCGGCTGGCATCGGGGCGTCGGCGCCGGTATCGCGCAGGGCCGCTTCGGTCAGGTCCAGGCACTGATCCAGGCCGTAGCTGGCGATACCCAGGTCGTCGGCTGCGGCCGCGGCCGGGTCGCAGGTCGCGCCGATCAGTTCGTCGCCGGGCACGATCACATTGCGCCGCCGGAGATCGAAGGCGTCGATACCGAGTTCGCGGGCCAGCTCGTCGAGCGCCGATTCCACCGCGAACACGACCTGCCCGAGCCCGTAGCCGCGGAACGCGCCGGACGGAACATTGTTCGTGTACACCGATCGCGCGTCGACCCGCTTGTTCGGGCAGCGGTACAGCTCGATCGATTCGCTCACGCCGTGGAACAGCACTCCGGCACTGTGGTTTCCGTAGGCGCCGGTATCGGCGAGCACGTCGACGGTCAGCGCGGTCAGCACCCCCGCAGCGTCTGCCGCCGCGGTGACGTCGACCTGCATCGGATGCCGGCAGGTCGCCGAGGTGAATTCGTCGGAGCGGGTGAACTCGTACTGCACTGGCCGCCCGGTGCGCAGCACGGCCAGGGCGACCAGGTCCTCCGACAGCATCTCCTGCTTACCCCCGAACCCGCCACCGACCCGGGCGGTGAACACCCGCACCCGGTCCCGGGGCAGCCCGAAGACGTGACAGAGCTCGTCGCGCACCAGGAACGGCACCTGGGAGCTGGTGCGCAGGACCAGGCGGCCGTCGTCGTCGAGCCAGCCGACGCTGCCGTGCGTCTCCAGATGCACATGCTGGACCCGCTGGGTGTGCCAGCGGCCGCGCACCACCCGGTGTGCCCCGGCCACCCCGGCGTCGATATCCCCGATGGCACCGTGCAGTTCGGCGGCGATATTGCGGGCCGGATCGGCGATCCGCACCGCAGCGGCCCGGCCGGTCTTGTCGCCGTGGACCGCGGGCGCACCAGAGGCGGTTGCGGCCAACGGATCGAACACCGCAGGCAGCACCTCGTAGTCCACCCGCAGTGCCCGGCGACCCGCCCGCGCCGCGCCGGGACTGTCGGCGACGACCGCCGCCACCCGCTGTCCTGCGAACCGCACCACACGGTCCAGCACCATGGTGTCGTCCGGATCGTCGGTCCGCTGCTCGTGGCGGGCGGTGGAGAACGCCGTCGCAGGGGCATCGAGATGGGTGAGAACCACGCGGACACCCGGGATGCGTGCTGCGGCAGCGGTGTCTATCGATCGGACCCGGGCATGCGGATGTGGGCTGGTGAGCACCGCGAGGTGCAGCAGACCGGGCGGTGGTTCAAGGTTGCGGCCCTCGATCGGCGGCGCCGCACGTCCGTCGAACCGTGTCGGTCTCGTGCGTGCCATGTGGCCCGGGATCGTGCTGCTGCCCGGCGTCGAGTCGCCCCTCGCCTGAAAGGACGGGTCCGGGTCGGCAGTACCTCGCCCGATGCCCGCGGGTTCCGGGCCTGCCACCGCCGGGCCGGTACCTGACGACGAGCCGATATCGTCGCAGCCCCACGGCCGGGTAGTCGGCTGGGTGCCCTCGGCTCGGCCTGCCGAGCCGACAGCAGCCCCGGCGCCCTGGTTCTCGCCACCCTGGACCGGGTCGGGCGCTGTCCGGTTGCCGGGAACATCCATGGTGAACGGTTCGGTGCCGGTGACGATCCGGGGGCCGGCGGGGGCGCCGGGCGAGCACCGCAGGGCCGGGCGGTCCGGTGGGCCGATATCGCTGCCGTCCGCTACGGCCTGGATCGCCTCGATGATCGGCCGGTAGCCGGTGCACCGGCACAGGTTGCCCTTGTACCGCTCGGCCAGCTCGGCGGGATCGGCGGCCACGGCCGCCAGCTCGCCCGATGCGGCCAGGTCGCAGGTGGTCACAACCATTCCGGCGGTGCAGAATCCACATTGGAAACCCGCGGCGCGGACGAATTGCTGCTGCACCGGATGCAGATCGTCCGGGGTGCCCAGCCCGGCAGCGGTGCGGACCGCGCGGCCCTCGACGCGATGCGCCGGATACAGACAGGAGTGCACTGCAGTGCCGTCGATGAGCACGGTGCAGGCACCACAGTCACCGGTATCGCAGCCCTTCTTCACGGCGAGCGCATCGTTTTCGCGAAGCAGCGTCCGCAGGCACTGTCCGGGCCGCGGGTCGGCGGCGACGGCGACACCGTCCACCTCGAACTTCACGGCCGCCTGCCTCGCTCACGTAGTTCGGCCACGGCGTCATCGGCGAGCAACCGGACCATCTGCCGGCGCCAGGCGGGTGTGCCGTGCGGATCGTCGAACCACAGGTCGTCGTCGAGCCGATCGATGGTTGCGAGCAGTTCGCCCGCTGCCGGGATCCCGGCGAATTTCAAGATCACGGGTCGGGTGGTGGCGGCACTGAGCGTCACCGTGCATCGTCCGTCCGGGGCGTGTCGGCCGATCACGACGGCACCCGAGCGTCCCTGAGGCGCCAATGCCGCCTTCCGGAAGGCGGTCCGCGACCGCAGGCTCGTCGCGGGCAGCCGGATCGCGCGCAGCACCTCCCCCGGCTCCAGCACTGTGCGCCCCGGCCCGGTGACGAACCCGGTGAGTGGGACCGTCCGATCGGTTCCGTCCGGACGCCACACCACGGCGACACCGTCCAGGGCCGTCAGGGCGGCCAGGACGGCCCCCGCCGGCAGGGCGAGGCACACGTTTCCACCTACGGTGGCGAGTCGGCGGATCTTATAGGAGGCCAGCAGCGCCCGGACCGCCTGGCCGAACACCGGTAACGCGGGCCACGAAACGTCCCCTACCAGCAGGTTCCCGGCGGGATCGAACTCGGCCAGCTCGGCAAGGGTGCAAGTGGCCGCCACCGTCAAGCCGTCGGGGGTCGCCTCCAGGGACGGCCAGCCGAGGGCGGTGATGTCGATCAGCTCCGACAGGTGCTCCTGCGGCTCGGAGTACAACCAGGTGCCGCCGGCCAATACCGCGGTCCGCGGGCCCAGCCCGGCCAGATCCCCGCGGTCGGTCGCAACGACCACGCTCCGGATGGTGTCCAGGTCCATCGTCGCCTCACCTCGCCGCCACCGCCGGCGGCGCGGTCCGCGCGCGGTCCGGCGACCCATGTTCTCCAGCCGGCGGGCGGCACGGCCCTGCGGCCCCGGTATCCATGACTCCACCCTAGGAGCCGGTGGTTGCGCGGAGATTGCGCACGCGCCGCGAAGATTGCGGCTCGGTTACCGCTTAGCCTGCCTTGGCGATCAGATCGGTCTGGGCTTTCGCCACCTGGGCCCCCACCCGGTCCTCGGACACCGTGCACACTCGGCCGTCCCGCACCACCGGGCGGCCGTTCACGACCAGCGCCGCCAGCGGCGGCGCGGCGCCGAGCACCAGGGCGGTAACCGGGTCCGCAATTCCGGCATGTGCCGGGGTGTCGAGCCGCCACAGCGCCAGATCGGCCAGCTTGCCCGGTTCGAGGGAACCTATTTCACGGTCCCGGCCCAGTACTCGCGCGCCACCGATGGTGGCCAGTTCCAGTGCGGTTCGCACCGAGACCGCCCGCGGCCCACCTCGTAACCGGGCGTACAGCAGGGCGTTGCGGGGTTCCTCGATCATCGAACACGATTCGTTGCTGGCGGCACCGTCCACGCCGAGACCCACCGCCACCCCCGCGGTCAGCAGGTCGGCGGTGCGGGCGATTCCGGCACCGAGCCGTCCGTTCGACGTCGGGCAGTGCGCCACCCCGGTTCCGGTACCGGCCAGGGTGGCGACGGCCGAGTCGTCGAGGTGAACGGCGTGCGCGTACCAGACATCGGGCCCCACCCAGCCGAGCTTCTCCAGGTACTGCGCCGGGGTGCAGCCGTGTGTTTCCAGGCAGTACTCCTGCTCGTCCAGGGTTTCGGCGAGGTGGGTGTGCAGCCGAACCCCTTCGGCCCGAGCCAGTGCCGCCGACTCCAGCAGCAGTTCCGGTGTCACCGAGAACGGGGAGCACGGTGCCACACCGACTCGGAGCATCGAATCGAAGGACGGATCGTGCCAGCGGGCCACCGCCTCGGCGCTCGCGGCGAGCACTTCGTCCAGGGTTTCCACCACGCTGTCCGGGGGTAGTCCACCGGCACTCGCGCCCAGGTCCATCGAGCCGCGACACGGATGGAACCGCAGGCCGACCTCCCGGGCGGCGGCGATCTCGGCGCCGAACAGGTCACCCCCGTCACGGGGGAACAGGTAGTGGTGATCGGAGGTGGTGGTACAGCCGGTCCGGGCCAGGGTGGCCAGCGCACCGGTCGCCGCGACCCGCACCATATCGGCGTCGATCCCTGCCCAGACCGGATACAGGGTGGTCAGCCACTCGAACAAGGTGGCGTCGGCGGCGAGGCCCCGGCTGATCCACTGGTACAGGTGGTGGTGGGTGTTGATCAGGCCGGGCGTCAGCAGGCAGCCGCGTCCGTCGATTCGGGCGGCGCCCGGGACGTCGGGCGCGGGGCCGGGGCCGACCGACCGGATCCGGTTGTCTCGCACCACCACATGACCGTCGCGGTACTCGGTACCGGCCGGGTCGACGGTCGCCACCGCGCACCCTTCGACGATGAGCACCGATTCCCGGGCGAGTGTTTCCTCGCGGATGGTCACCGTTCACACCTGCCAGGCGGAGCCGGCGGCCGGGGCGTCGGCTCGTGCGACGGTGGCGTGGATCGACCCGTACGGCCGGTCCGCAGCATGGAAGACCTCGTCGGGGTTGTCGATGCCGAACGGCGCGAGGTCGTAGCGGAAGTGGTGCTTGTTCGGTGCGCTGAGCCGGATCTCCGCCACCAGCGGACAGGCGGTGAGCACCGCCTCGCCCATGTCGAAAAGCGTCTGCTGCAATGCCTTGGAGTGCCTGGTGGCGAAGGTCGTGATCAGCTGTGCCCTGATCTCGGCATACACGTCGTCCCAGGCCAGCTCGGTGGTGGTGAACCGCCACTGCGCCGACAGCGCGGTGGCCAGCATCCGATCGGCGGCCGGTGCGAGAACGGTGAACTCGTCGGTCAGGAATCCGGTGAACTCCGAGCCGGTCGATTTCAGCAACACCAGGTCCCGCATGCCACCCACCACCCAGGCCTGCCGGCCCGCACCGGCCCCGGCGACGGTGACCGCGGCAGTCCGGATTTCCTGACCTCTGCGCACCCAGGTGTGATCGTGTTCGGAGCCATCGATTCGTACCCGCTCCCAAGCATATTCGTCCACCTCGACCCGGGCCCGATGTACGGGTGCGACATCGTCGACGAAGTGCGAGGCCAGCGCCAGTGCGTATTCTTCGATCGAATCCAAGCCCGGCTCTTCGGCATACGCGTAGGCCGTCTGCTTCTGGGTGTCAGTGGGGAGCACGTTGCGCTGGTCCCCTTCGGTGTAGGCGGCGGCGAAATCACCGCGCAGCACCGTGGATACGTTGACGTCACGGATCTCGTGCCGCGCGGTGTCGCGGCGGATCCGCACGATCCGGTTCTCGGATTTGCCGTATCGGTCATCCGTCAGCACGATCGGCCCGGTCAGTTCCATCGGCGGCTCAGCTCCCTCGATAGGTGGAGTAGGCGAACGGCGACAGCAGCAGCGGCACATGACAGTGCCCGTCGGCGGCCAGCCGGAAGGTGACCACGACCTCCGGGTGGAAGTGCTCCTGCCCGAGTGCGGTGAAGTAGTCGCCGGTACCGAATCGCAGCCGGTAGGTGCCCGCCGGCAGCTGGGCGCCGAGATCGACGATCCGGCCGTCGTGGTCCGTCACCGCCTCGGCCAGGGGCACGTCACCGGCGTCGAACAGCGTGACCGCGATACCGGCGGCGGGTGTGCCGCGCACCGAATCCAGGACGTGGGTGCTCAGGGTGCTCATCGATCCCCTCCTTCGACACCCAGCAGACGGTGCAACCGGATGCGGTTGATCTTCGCCAGCTCGGATCGCACGACAGCGCGTTCGGTACCCGGTTCGTTGCCCAGCCGCGTGGTGAGCAGGTCCAGCAGTTCGGTTGCGGACCTGCCGGTAGCGCACACCAGATAGACGTGCCCGAAACGCTCTTCGTAGACCCGGTTGCCTTCGGCGATCGCCGCCCGGACCGAATGATCGGCCTCCGCCATCCCGGCCTGTTCCCGCGCGGAGTGCGCATTTCCGGGCCGGTCCCCGATGCGCGGATGCCCGGACAGCGCCCGATCGAGTTCGCATTCGTCCAGCGCGGTCACCGCGGCATCGGCGGTGGCCAGCAGGTCGGCGAGGGTGGCGTACGGCCGCCGGTCGGCGACCCGTCTCGCCCACTCCGGGGCCGAACAACACGTCAGCAATGCTTCGGTCGCCTCCGTTTCGGTCAGTGCGTTGAACCTCTCCAGTTCGCTCCCGGCCGGCGCGGCACCGGACTCGGCTTCGGCGGCTGCGGCCGGGTCGATGGTTTCCGCGCTGCGCTCACTCGTGTCATCTGTCATCGATTCCAGCATTGTTGATCCGCTACGGCGCCGCCAGCCCGAAACACACTGGTTACAGACTCGGACTACCGTCGCGGACATGGGCAGCATCCGATCGGCATCCGGGCGCGGCCGTCGTCGACCGCTGCGCAGGTGCCGGATACCCGGGCGGTCGGCGTGACCTCCCGGCCGGTGGTGGTCGGGGTCGTGCTGGCTGCCGGCGCGGGCAGCCGGTACGGGCGACCCAAGGCACTGGCCGCAGGCGGCAGCTGGTTGCGGGCCGCGGTTCGGGCACTCGCCGAGGGTGGGTGTGCGCCGGTGTTCGTGGTGGTCGGGCCCACCGGGCTCCGGCTGCCGATTCCGGCACCGGCGATACCGGTGTGGGCACCCGACTGGGCCTATGGTCTCAGTGCTTCGCTCCGGGCGGGTCTGCGCGCCGCCGCTGCGACCGGTGGCCTGCCGGGCGACCGGTACCTCGCGATCATGCCGGTGGACACTCCGGATGTCGGGCCCGAGGTCGTCGCGCGGGTCGTCCGGGCCGCGACGGCCACACCGAGCGGGCTCGCCCGCGCAGAATACGCCGGGCGGCCCGGGCATCCGGTAGTCCTCGCCGAATCGCACTGGCGGGCCGTGCACGATGCCGCCACGGGTGACACCGGAGCGCGGGACTATCTGGTCAACCGGGCCGACGTAGTGCCGGTACCGTGTGGCGATCTGGCGACCGGTGCGGATATCGACTTCCCGGTCCGGCCGGGGTGATCGGAGCAACCCATGCGCGAGATCGTCGAGCCGATGCTGCAGCTGTGGCGAACCGGCCGCACCGGCGGCCTGGCAACCGTCGTCCGGGCGACCGGTTCCACCCCGCTACCGGTCGGTTCGGCGATGCTCGTCGACCCCGGCGGGCAGGTGCACGGCTCCGTCTCGGCCGGATGCGCGGAGGCCGCGGTGTTCGACGCCGCCGCTGCCGCCGCCGAGACCGGTGCGACCGGGCTGCACCGATTCGACCCCGCTACGGAACCCGGATTGGCGTGCGGCGGCACCGTCGAGGTGTTCGTCGAACCGTTCTCGCGGCTGCACTTTCCCGAGTTCCCGGTGGTCGCCGCGGCGATCGCCGCGGGACGGCAGGTGACCGTGTTCACCGTGATCCACGCACCGGACGGCCGGGTCACCGGCCGACACCTGATCGCCGGCACACCGCACCGGACCGAACTGGTGACCCACCGGGGCACGACGGTTTTCGTCGCCGCGTACGGTCCGGCACCGCATCTGGTGGTGTTCGGCGCCAACGCCTTCGCCGCGGCATTGTCGGCGCAGGCACAGCTGCTCGGCTACCGGGTGACCGTATGCGATGCCCGGCCCGCTTTCGCCACCCCCGGTTGCTATCCGGGCGCCGAGCTCGTCGTCCGCTGGCCGCACCACTATCTGAGCGAGCTGGCCCGCTCCGGTGCCGTCGATGCCACCACCGCCCTGGTGGTGCTGGCCCACGACCCGAAGTTCGAGATACCGGTGCTCACCGAGGCATTGCGGCTGCCCGAGGTCGGCTATCTGGCCGCGCTCGGTTCGCGGGCCGCCCATGCCCGGCGATTGGCCGATCTGCGTGCCGCGGGCTTCGAGGATGCGGCACTCGCGCGGCTCCGGGCACCGGCGGGCCTGGATCTGGGCGCCCGGAGCCCGGCCGAGACGGCGCTGGCCATCACCGCCGAGATGCTGGCCGTCCGGACGAGTTCCACGGGCCGGGCGCTGTCCTGCGGCTCCGGACCGATACACGGTACGCAGCCCCGGCCGGGCCGATGACCGTCAGGATGCCCGAGCGCCGGATGCTTCCTTCCACCCAGCTCGATTGACATGCAAGTACACGCTTGCCTATCGTGGCGGGTGTGGACGCGTACCCCGACCTGTTCAAGGCGCTCAGCGATGCGACGCGCCGCATCATCCTGGACGAACTGACCGATTCCGACGGGCAGACTCTGTTCGAGATCTGCGGCAGATTGACCATGAAACACGGCCTGACCTCGTCACGGCAGGCGATATCGCAGCACTTGGCCGTTCTGGAACAAGCCGGTCTGGTGTACACCCGGCGCCAGGGCCGGTACAAGTTCCACCACATCGACACCGCCCCGCTGCGTTCGATCGTCGAGCGGTGGCCCATCGACCGAGAGGAACCGAACCGATGATCAAGATCAACCTGACCAGTGTGCTGGTCGACGACCAGTCGAAGGCCCTCGCCTTCTACACCGAGAAGCTCGGCTTCATCAAGAAGACCGACGAGCCCGCCGGGGAGGCGCGCTGGCTCACTGTCGTCTCCCCCGCCGACCCGGACGGTGTCGAACTGCTGCTGGAACCGGACGCCCACCCCGCCGCCGGCACGTTCAAGAAGGCCTTGGCCGACGACGGAATCCCGTACACGCAGTTCGCCGTCGACGACGTATATGCCGAGGTCGACCGGTTGAAGGCACTCGGAGTCGAGTTCACCCAGGACGCCGTGGACATGGGCCCGGTGGTCACCGCCGTATTCGACGACACCTGCGGCAACCTGATCCAGCTCGCCGCTATGAAGTAGCCCGAAATCGTTTCACTCGGCAATATCGCTGAAACGCCCGGGACACGGCCTGCACAAAACCGTCCCCGAGACTGCTGAACCAGACCGGCGCCGGACCACGGCGCCGCGTCCACAGCATTTCGGATCTGCACGGACGGAGCTCGCATGCCCGCACCACATCCCGTCGACACCCGGCTGCCCTGGGCGCGTCTGTTCACCTTCGGGCTGCAGCACGTGCTGATCATGTACACCGGGTGCATCACCGTCCCGCTGGTGTTCGGCGCCGCCGTCGGCCTGGACCGGACCACGATCGGCATGCTGATCAGCGCCGACCTGCTGGTGGCCGGAGTCATCACCGTCGTCCAGAGCCTGGGGCTGGGCAAAGTGGCCGGGGCCCGGCTGCCCATCGTGTGTGGCGCCACCTTCGTGGCGCTCAGCCCGATGATCCTGATCGCCGGAGAGTACGGTGTCCCGGCGGCCTACGGCTCGATCCTGGCGGGCGGTGTCGTCGGCATCGCACTGGCCTGGCCGTTTGCAAGGGTGGTCCGATTCTTCGGGCCGATCGTGACCGGCACCGTGCTCACGGTCGTCGGGATCTCGCTGATCGGGGTCGGCGGCGGATTGGTGATCGGCAGCAACCCCGAGGCGGCCGACCACGCCGCTCCGGCCCATATCGCGCTCGCGGCGACGGTGCTTGCCGTCGCGCTCGGGTTCATCTGTTTCGGCCGTGGCGTCTGGTCGCAGCTCGGCGTACTGATCGCGCTGGTTCTCGGCGTCGTCATCGCGGCCCCGATGGGACTGGTCGACCTGTCCGGCATCGGGGACGCTGCGTGGCTGGGTATTCCGAAACCGTTCCACTTCGGGGCACCCGAGTTCCCACTCGCCGCGGTGGTCGCGATGACCATTGCGATTGCGGTGGTATTCGCCGAATCCATTGCCAGCATGCTGGCTATCGGGGAGATCACGAACAAGAAACTCGCGAAGGCCGACCTGGCCCGCGGGCTGGCCGCCGACGGATTGTCCGCGGTCCTGGCAGGCATCTTCAACTCGTTCGTGGACACCGTCTTCAACCAGAATGTCGGCGCTGTCGCGGCCACCCGGGTGTACAGCCGGTACGTGACAGCCGTCAGCGGCGCGATCCTGATCGTGCTGGGAACCATCCCGCGATTCGGGGCCGTGGTGGCGGCCGTGCCCGGCCCGGTCGTCGGGGGCGTCGGCATCATTCTGTTCGCGATGGTGGCAGTGGTCGGGCTGAACACGTTGCGCAAGGTGGATCTGACCGACCGGATCAACCTCACCGTCGTCGCCGTCTCGATCGGCGTCGGCCTGCTGCCGGAGCTCACCGAGGGCATGTTCGGCAAGTTCCCGACACAGGCGCAGATTCTGCTCACCAGCGGGGTCACCCTCGCCGCGATCACCGCCTTCCTCCTGAACCTGGTTTTCAATCATTCACCGCTGGGCGCCTGGGCCCGCCGATCCGGCAGCCCCGAATCGGCGCAGGTGGCCGAGGCCGCACCGGCTGGGTGACGTGCTCCGGGCATATCGGGGACTACGCTGGTCGGAGGCCTATCCAGCGACGATTGGAGTGCCATGTCCGACAAGAACCGGCGTGAGCAGGAGATCGAAGAAGAGGAACGCCGCCGCCAAGAAGAGCGTGACCGCCTGGAGAAGGAAGAACAGGAACGCCTGAAGTAGCAGCGCACCGGCCCGTTGCCGCGCTGACCGGTTGTGGTGGGAAGACAACGGGCCGGTCGATGTTCGTCGGCCGATGACGGTGAGTCGGATCGAGCGAACTTCTACCGTCGACATATCCCGGAAGCGGCGGCGAGCCCTTCCCGGAGATCCAGGTGTCGATGCCGACAGGGAGTGGCGATGACTGCGAGCGAAATCCGGCCACTGGCCGGCCGAACCATGATCATGTCCGGCGGCAGCCGGGGAATCGGGCTGGCGATCGCGCTTCGTGCCGCCGTCGACGGCGCGAATATCACGCTGATTGCCAAGACCGACACGCCCCATCCGTCACTGCCCGGCACCATTCACACGGCCGCCGACGAGCTGGAGCAAGCCGGCGGCACGGTGTTGAAATACGTCGGCGACGTGCGCAAAGACGACCAGGTCGAACAGGCCGTGCAGCAGACCGTCGAGCGCTTCGGCGGTATCGATATCGTCGTCAACAATGCCTCGGCCATCGACCTGTCACCCACCGACGACCTGCCGATGAAGAAATACGACCTCATGCAGGACATCAACTGCCGGGGCAGTTTCCTGCTCTCGAAACTGTGCCTGCCCGCACTGCGCGAATCCGCGGCCACCGGACGCAATCCGCATATCCTCACCCTCTCCCCGCCGCTGAACCTGAATCCGCAGTGGGCCGGGCAGTTCCTCGGCTACACCATCGCCAAGTACGGCATGT
Organism: Nocardia sp. KT25-26; assembly: GCF_056627695.1. Lineage (NCBI taxonomy): Bacteria > Bacillati > Actinomycetota > Actinomycetes > Mycobacteriales > Nocardiaceae > Nocardia > Nocardia sp. KT25-26. The sequence continues at coordinate 4,713,952 of NZ_CM152813.1, forward strand.
CGCTGACGACCCTCGGCCTGGCCGAGGAGCTGCGGAAGGACGGGGTCGGCGTCAACTCGCTGTGGCCGCGCACCACCATCGCCAGCGCCGCGGTCCGGAACCTGCTCGGCGGGGAGGAAATGGTCGCGCACTCCCGCACGCCCGACATCTGTGCCGACGCCGCCTACGCGATCCTCACCTCCCCCGCCGCCGAGACCACCGGCAACTTCTTCATCGATGACGACGTGCTCGCCGCGCACGGCGTCACCGACTTCGACCGGTACCGGGTCACCCCGGGATCCGAGCCCTTGCAGCCGGATCTCTTCCTGGACGGCTGAGCCGAGCCCCTCACTCGGCGCGGTTGTCGTAGGCGGCCCGGTTGGCGAGCACCTCGGCCATATTGGCCTCGGCCCAGCGTTTGATGCCGCGCATCGTCTCGTTCAAGGAGAGCCCGAGGTCGGTGAGTTCGTAGGTGACGGTCACCGGAACCGTCGGGGTGACGGTCCGGGTGAGCAGACCGTCGCGTTCCAGCGAACGCAAGGTCTGGGTGAGCATCTTCTGGCTGACGCCGGCCAGCCGGCGGGACAGCTCGGAGTAGCGCAGCGCGACCGGGCCGGACACCGCATCGACTCCGGCGCAGTCCGGGTCGCTGTTACCGAGCGCGGTCAGGATCAGTGCGACCCACTTGTCGGATATCCGGTCGAGCAGCTGACGGCTGGGACAGTTCGCCAGGAAGGCGTCGTAATCGGCCTTGGCCAGGGCGCGTTGCTGAGCTGCGGTCATCGTGGGCACAGTCGCTCCTTCCTACCGCGGGGTGACCTACGCACTTCGGAGTGCGTACTTCCCAATAGAGAGTAACCCATCCAAAGTGGTGTGGCACGACATCAGCACAAGCCACACAGGAGATTCGATGGGAACCGCAACCTTCCGCACCGCTGTCGTTCGCACGCCGAACGGCCCCGATTCGATCGAGTTCGTCGACGCGCCGCTGGCCGAACCCGGCCCCGGAGAGGTTCGGGTCGAGATCGCCGCTGCGGCCGTGAACCCGGTCGATCTGTGGGTCACCGGCGGCAGGTTTCACGACCTGGGCTGGATCAGCCGGGACCGCGTCGGCCTGGGCTGGGATTTCGCCGGAACGATCAGCGCTGCCGGACCGGGCGTGGAACTCACGGCCGGCACCCGCGTCGCCGGACTGGTCGGCGGGGTCGATCGCGACTTCGGCACCTACGCCGAACAGCTCATCGTGCCGGTCGCCGATATCGCCGTCGTACCCGACGGCCTGGACCTCGACGCGGCGGCGACCGTCCCGCTGAACAGCCTGACCGCCGCCCAATTGCTCGACCTCCTCGGCGACGCCCCCAGCGGCGGCCGCCGGCTACTCGTGACCGGAGCGGCCGGCGCGGTCGGCGGGTACCTGCTCGGCCTGGCACCCGAACGCGGCTGGCAGGTGACCGGCTGGGCCCGACCCGAAGACGAACAGTTCATCCGGGACCGCGGTGCGGATTTCACCACCGAACCCGGCACCGGCTGGGACGCGGTGGCCGACGCCGCCGCGCTGCAGGAGCAGGCCGTCGCCCTGGTCCGCGACAACGGCACCTTCATCGGCGTGCATCCGCCGGCCGTACCGGCCGCGGAGCGGGGCATCTCGGTGACTGCCGTGGCAGTCGAGCCCGACGGCCGGCGGCTGAGCGCTCTGCTGGCCCGTACCGCCACCGGCGAACTGCCGGCCCGCATTCACGAGGTCCTGCCGCTGGAGCGGGCCGCCGACGCGCACCGGGCGATGGCCAAGCGCGGAGTGCGGGGTCGCTACGTCCTGCACCCCTGACCGGAACTCATCCGGCCGAGCCCCCGGCGACCGCCCGGTTGCGGCGCCGATGACGGCCCGCCCGGGCGCGGGTACCGCACCGCCCGGTGCACCAACTCTGGTCGCGGCGGCCGGGTTCGAAAAACATGCCGCACCCCGGCGCGGGGCAGCGCCGTACCCGGCGGCGACCGGCTTCGATGTCGGCGAGCAGCCGCAACGTCTCACGGGCCAGGCGGCCTTCGGCATCCTCGGCAAGTTCGACGGTGCGCACCTTCCCATCCTCGTCGAGCGCGAAGGTGATCGGCGCACGGGCGGCCAGTTCGTTGAGCCGGAGCCGAGCCGATTCCGGGACCGGTGCCGCCCGGTCGGCGGCATCGAGCACCACGCCGACCACCTTCCGCAGGCGCTGCAGCACCGCAAGTGGGGCTGCGGCGAGGTGTGCGTCCGCCACCTTGCTCCGCCAGATGGCCAGGGTCTCCGATGCGGCGAGCAGATCCAGGCTCGCCGAATCGGACACCGCCGGATCTTCGACCACAACCGTGTTGGCGAGCGCCAGCACCAGGTCATCGTCGATCCACGGCATCTCGGCGAGATCGCTCTGCATGCATCGACTATAACGCGCTTCGTACGCAAAACCGTGATACCGTTCGTAACGGCTTTTGATCTAAAAGCCGTTACGAACGAAAGGATGGCGCGGATGCCTGTGATCGAGTACGTACGGTTCGAGTCGACCGACCGAACCGGCCTCATCGGTCAGCGAGACGACCTCATTGCCCTGCTGCAGAAGAAGTACGGAAACGACTTCGTCGGGGCCCAACTGGCAGAATGCGCCGACGGCTCGTTTCTCGAGCTGATGGTCTGGGCGACGCGGGAAGCCGCCGAACGCGCCGCCGCAGAAGTGCCCAACGACCCCGAAGCATCCGGCTTCTTCTCCCGCATCGGAGCGGTCCGGGAGATGGGACACGCGGACGTACTGCACACAGCCTGACCAGGATGAACGAGCGAGCCGACCGGAACCCGGGCCGGTCGGCTCGCCCCGCTGGTGCAGCACTCGGCGCCCAACCGGCCGTCGGCGAAATACAGGGCCGCCGCGTCCGGCAATCCTGGCCGAGACACGGCACGATCACCCAGCGGTGCCACCGAGGCCCGGGCAATTGCTGCCCGGCACCGCGTCGCCCGACCGGGCACAGCACAGTCGACGTTTGTCGCCATTGCCGCGCTGGGCCGCAGCCGCCGGCCCAGCCGGCATCGAGAGCCTGCAGTCACTGCCCCAGTGACTCGCGCGTGGCTCCACCGAGGCCCAGAATCGCATGGGTTCCGGCGAGCAGTCCACAGAGCGGACGAAGACCCGGTTCGGTTCCGCAGCACATATCTCGAACGGCTCACCGCGCCACCGGCACGGCATCTTCGGGCCCTGCCTCATCGACACAACCTGACCTGCTGCGGGTTTCCGCACCGGCTGTCGGTCCAGCCGGTAGGCCCGGTTCACTACCGAGCCAACCGGATCCGGCGGCCGTACGACCGGCCGGCGGTCCGGGTGTCAGACCTGTTCGAGGACCGCGGAGGCGCCGATGCCGCCTGCGGCGCAGATGCCCAGCAGGGCGGTCTGTTTGCCGGTGCGGGACAGTTCGTTGGCCATGGTGGTCACCATGCGGGCGCCGGTGGCGCCGAACGGGTGGCCCAGCGAGATGGAGCCGCCGTGCACGTTGAGGTTGTCGATGTCGACGGTGCCCACCGGTTCGTCGCGGCCGAGGCGGGCGCGCGCCCATTCGGGGCTGGCGAGCATGCGCAGCACCGACAGGGTCTGCGCGGCGAAGGCCTCGTGGATGTCGACGAGGTCGATATCGGACAGCGTCATTCCGGCCCGCTCCAGAGCGCGGGGCATCGAGATGGCGGGGCCGATGAGCACCTGGTCCGCCGGGTCCACGCTGACATAGCTCCAGGACCGGAAGGCGGCCAGCGGCGTGAGGCCCAGTTCGCGCGCCTTGGCCTCGCTCATCATCAGCACCGCGGCGGCACCGTCGGTGAGCGGGCTGGCATTGCCCGCCGTCACGGTGCCGTCCTTCGCGAACACCGGCTTCAGGGTGGACAGCTTGTCCACACCGGTATTCGCCCGGACCAGGCCGTCGGTGCGCACGTACTTGCCGTCCGGCGTCTCCACCGGGACCACTTCGTCGTCGAACCGCCCGGATTCGATTGCGGCGGCGGCACGCTGGTGCGAGCGGGCGGCGAAGGCGTCCTGATCGGCGCGGCTGATCCCGTTGATCCGGGCCATCTTCTCGGCTGACTCCCCCATCACCTCGCCGGTGGTCCGCTCGGCGATTCTGGGCTGGCGCGGCAGGATGTCGGTGAACGGGGCCAGCTGCCGGATCACGTCCAGATAGTCCTTGGGGCCCGGTTTGCCGAGCGCCACCGGCGCAAGGGCGTGCACCACCTTCTGCGGCAGTGTGACCGCGGCATTGCTGGTGGAATCGCTGCCACCGGCGACCAGGATGTCGTATTCACCGCGCTCGATGGCCGCCGCGGCGGAGGTGATCGCCTGCAGGCCGGACGCGCACGCCCGCGTCACCGTATAACCCTCACAGCCGTGGTCGAACTTCAGATCCAGGGCCACTTCCCGGGCGATATTCGGAGCATGCGGCGGCAGTACCACCCCGCCCCAGACCATGGCCTGGATCTGTTCCGGTGCGACCCCGGCCCGATCCAGCAGCCCGCTCACGGCGGCGTCGGCGAGGGCGATGCTGTCCAGCCGGGTGAAATCGGTGAACGCGCGCACGAACGGTGTCCGGGTTCCCGCGACGACGACGGCGCGGTGGCTATTCTCGGCCATGAGATCCCCTCCAGTAGGTGATACAGGCAGTATCATAAACCACTGCGCGGTACCGCAGGGACGACGTCAGGAGCGTTCATGCAGTTCACCGAGGTCATCGAGATCACCGGAAAGTTCCTGGACGTCGCCGGGGTGGCCGCCATTGTCGTCGGCGCCCTGATCGGCACCGTCCAGTTCGGCCGGGCCCTGACGCAACGCCGCGAGTTCGAGCCCGCCTACCGCCGATACCGCCGGGGGCTCGGCCGGGCAATCCTGCTCGGCCTGGAATTCCTGGTCGCCGCCGATATCATCCGCACCGTCGCCATCTCCCCCACCTTCACCAGCGTCGGCGTCCTCGCCCTGATCGTGCTGGTGCGAACCTTCCTCAGCTATTCTCTCGAACTCGAGCTGACCGGGCGCTGGCCGTGGCAGCGGGCGGAACAGCCCGAAGGCGGGACCGCCTGACCGATGCGGTCACGCCCGGCGCCCGGGCACGCGGCGCCCCGTCCCGAGCCGCCGGCGCGGTCGACGACCGTTTCGCGCTTGCACCTGACGTAACGTCAGGTCATACCGTCGACCACGCCGGTGCAGGGTGCGCCGGTGGAAGTGGGATGACGTCGAGGCCGACCGCATCGAGAACGAGTTCTGCGGACCGTCGGGAGGAGCCGACATACCACGGCAGCGAGGGCTCGGCGGATGTCCGCAGACTGTTGTCAGCTGCGGCCGCGCTCCACCCCGGCCAGCTCGTGATACAGGGCGATCCACTGGTCCGGGTGCACGTAGGCGACCACCGTGTCGCGCCGGATACCTGCCCGGTCGAAGGCCCGGGACGCACCGCGGTAGTGCGGGCGTAGCGACGCGTACAGGGTGCCGCCGGTGCCCCGGAACCCGATCTCGACGAGCCGGCGGTAGCCCGCCGCGTCGCCGACCAGCGGTCGCGGGCGGCGTTCGATCCGCAGGATCGCCGAATCGACGGACGGGACGGGGCGAAAGCTACCCCGCCCGATCCGCCCGGCGAGCGACCAGGTGAACCACGGCCATTCGGCCACCGTCAACCGGCTCCACCGGCCGTAGTCACCGGTGCGTTTACGCGCGTACTCGAGCTGGGTGACCAGCGTCGCCGCGTCGAGTCCGGGCGCGTGCAGGCACCAGGACACGATTCGGGCGGTCGCCGAGTACGGGATGTTGCCGACCACCACGAACGGTTCGCGCGGTGGCCGGGCCTGCAGGAAGTCGCCGGTCACGATCTCGACATTGCGTGCGTTCCACAGCCGGGACCGCAATCCCGACGCGTATCGCGGATCGATCTCGTAGCCCACCACCCGGGCGCCGGTGGCGGCCAGTGCGCCGGTCAGCGCGCCGGCACCGGCGCCCGGTTCCAGCACCAGACCGGCCATCGGTGCGGCGGCCGCGAGTATCCGGCGCACCGCGGTCCGGTCGGCCAGGAAGTTCTGCGACCGTTCTCGGCGCGTCCGGTCGCGCGGAGTCCGTTTGCCTGCGCCGGGGGTGTACTTCCGGCGCGCGCCGGAATCGTTTCGGTATGAAGATGTCTGCGCCACGGCAGCTGCCCTTTCGGGTCCTCGAGATGAACAGGTCTCGATGGGGCCCGGGCACGCCGGCAGGCGCGCTGTACGCCTCGCCTGCTAGCGGACCGGAGCCCGGTAGCTGCGGATACGCACGTAGACGGACGCTGCGTTGAAACACGACATGGTTCGTGACGCTACGGATCGCGGCCGGGCCGACGCAAGGGATTTTCGGCCGCAGCGCCCCGACTCGGCCGGCACCCGGTGCGCAGACGCGCTACCCGGCACCGCAGCCGTAGTCGACAGCAGCTTCTCCGGAGCGGGTCCGGCCGCACCGAGTTGCGCTTTCCGCACACCCGAGTTCGGAATCGGCAGGCTTTCGGGCAAACCGGGGCGATTGCGTGCGAATAGCGCAACTCATCGCGATTCAGCCCGGCGCCAGGACTCCCCGATCCAGCCGCAACACCCGGTCGCAGCAGGCAGCGAGCAGGGCCTCATCGTGGCTGACCAGCAGGACGCCGGCGGCGGGAGTGTCGGTAATGACGCGGGCCAGGGCGGCGGTGGTGGCGGCGTCGAGCATGGCGGTCGGCTCGTCGCAGAGCAGGTAGCGGGGTTGCTGGGCGAGGGCGCGGGCGAGGCAGGCGCGCTGCAGTTGGCCGTCGCTGACCTGGTGCGGGCGGCGGTCGAGGAGGCCGGGGGTGAGGCCGACGCGGGTGGCGAGGCCGGTGATATCGGGACGGCGGTCACCGCGGATCCGGAGCGGTTCGGCGATGATCTCGGCGAGGGTGAATCGGGGATTCGTCGCGGTGCGCGGTGTCTGGAAGACCACTGCGATCGCACCGCGGGGTGCGGGGCCACCGTCGACGGTCACTCTTCCGGCGGCCGGGCGCAGCAGGCCGGCGAGGACCCGTACCAGGGTGGTCTTGCCCGACCCGGAGTCGCCGTAGAGGCCGACCACCTCGCCGGGAGCGACGGTCAGGTCGACGGCGGTGAGCACGTCGGTTCCGGTGCGGTGGCCGGCGGTCACCGAATGTGCGGTCAGCATGCGGTACTCCGTTCCCGGATCCGCCGGGCTCCCCTGGTCACCATTTCGGATGGGCCGCCGGCGTAGGGGCAGGGTGCGGAGGGGTCGGTCGGTTCGGGCGGGGCGTGCGGGAGTGGCCGGAGGCCGCGTTCGGGCAGGGCGGCCAGCAGATCGGCGGTGTAGGGGTGCCACGGATCGTCGAGTACCGCACTCGCCGGACCGGTTTCGACCAGCCGGGAGGCGTACATGACGGCGAGCGAGTCGGCGACACCGGTGCGCAGCAGGGCCGCGAGGTCGTGGGTGATCAGCAGGACGGCGGCCCCGGCCGCGGCGCAACCGCGTAGCAGGCCGAGGAGGTGGTCGGTGCCCGCGCGGTCCAGTCCGGCGGTCGGTTCGTCGGCGACGATCACCTCGGGGTCGCCCGCCAGTGCGGCGGCGACGGCCGCCCGTTGCGCCATACCACCGGACAGTTGATGCGGATAGCGATCCAGGGCTTCGACCGGGAAGCCGGTCCGGGCGGCGAGCTCGGCGCCGGTGTACGAGGCGCCGAGGGCCGCGATCGTTTCGTCCAACTGGGTGCCGATGGTCCGGACCGGCGTGAAGTGGGTGATCGGTGACTGCGGGATCAAGGCGACCTGTCTGCCGCGATACGGGTCCGTGGTGGTCCGTACATCGATGACACGATCGCCGAACCGCACCGTGGCGGTACCGGTGATTTCGGAACCGGGCGGCAGCAAGCCGAGCACGGCCGCTGCCACAATGGACTTCCCGCAACCGGACTCGCCGGCCAGGGCGGTCACGGTCCCGGCCGGGACGGACAGCGTCACATCGGTGACGGCGTGGACCACGCTGTTGCCGCGCAGCGGGATCCGCACCGAGAGCGCATCGATCTGCAAGCCGCGAGTGGCGGCCGTCCCGGTCTGTGGTGGTGCGGTCATCGGGGCATCCTCGACGGTTTCGGTGGGGCCAGGCGGGTGCGCAGCACGGCCCCCGCGCCGGCGACGGCAAGGGTGGTGAGCACCAGCCCGGCGGCGGGGAAGACGAGCATCCACCAGCCGCCGAGCAGCAGGGAGTCCCGGGCCTGGGCCAGCAGGGTGCCCAGGCTGGGCTCGTGTGGCGGCAAGCCGAAACCCAGGAACGACAGGGTGGATTCGTGCCAGACCGCATGCGGCAGCAGCAGCACCACCGCGATCAGGGCCTGCGGCGCCACCGCCGGCAGCAGGTGCCGGGTCAGCAGATGGCCGCGTCCGGCACCGGCCAGCGCCGCCACCTGCAGGTAGTCCCGTTCACGCAGGCTCAACGTCTCAGACCGGACGATCCGGGCCACCTGCACCCAGTGGGTGAGGCCGATGGAGAGCACCACGGCGACGACATTGCCCCGGAACAGGGCGACGATGACGATGCCGAGCAGCAGGTGCGGCAGGGCATTCGCGGTGTCGGCGAAGCGCATCACGACCCGGTCGGTCCAGCCACCGGCCAGCCCGGACACGGCACCGATCAGGACTCCGACGACGGTGGACAGCAAGGCGGCCGCCGCCGCGACCAGTAGTGAAGCCCGCAGTGCCGCGGCGGTGAGCACGAACAGGTCCCGCCCGGCCGCATCGGTGCCGAACAGATGATCCGCCGACGGCGCCTGCCGTGCGCTCGCGAAATCCGTGAGTCGCAGATCGACGCCGGTGAGCCACGGGACCAGTACCGCGTAGGCGGCCAGCACGGCGAGCACCGCAACGCAGACCAGCAGCCGCCTGCTCTGCCGCTCTGTTCGTAGGACTGCGCACCGCACAGCGGGCCTCCCATCCGTCGATCCGTCGTCGCCGGGCGGCCGAACCGGGCGTCTGCCCTTCGAACCCGTACCCCTCGGTACGAGCATCACCCGATCCAGCAGCCCGCTCGGTTCCCGGATCGCCCGGCGCGAGCACCGCCTACCCATCGGCCCGCACCCTCGGATCGAGTACGACACAGGCGATATCGGCGAGCAACGAACCCAGCAGCACTGCCGCTGTGGTGCCGACGGTGAGCACCGCCAGCAGCGGCATGTCCAGATGGCGGGCCGATTCCACGAATCCGCCCGCGATACCCGGCCAGGAGAAGATCTCCTCGACCAGCACTGCCCCGACCACCACCTCCGGCAGGCGGACGCCGACGATGGTCACGAACGGCGCCAGCGAGGCGGGCAGGATGTGCCGGCGCACGATCACCGGCTGCGCGATACCGCGCGCGGTCGCACCTGTCACGAAGTCCTCACCGCGATTGGCGGATACCGACTCCCGGACCGCCAGCAACAGCCACGGCAGCTGGGAAATCGCCAGCACGGTCACCGGGAGCATCAGATGCCGGGCCACCTGGCCGACGGTCGGATCGGCGCCCGCATCGGTGAGCCCGGCCGGCGGCAGCCAGCCGAGGCCCACCGCGAACACGCCGATCGCGGCCAACGACACCACGAACGGGGGCAACCCCTGGACGATCACACAGGCCGCCGCGAGCATCCGGTCGAGCCGGCCGCCCCGATGCATTCCGGCCCAGGTTCCCGCGGTCAGGGCGACCAGTACGGCGGCCGTCATTCCCGTCACGACCAGCAGCATCGTCCACGGAATACGTTCGGCGAGCACCTGACTCACCGGCTGGCCGAAGCCACGAGAGACGCCGAGGTCGCCGGACACCACCGCTTGCAGCCAGTCTCCGTATACGTGATACCACGGGTCGTCGAGTCCGAGTTCGCCGGCGATCACTGCCTTGTCGGCCTGCGAGGTCACCTGGTAGCGGTCTCCCAGGTAACCGACCAGCGGATCGAACGGCGAGTACGCGGCGGCCGCGAACAGCCCGGCCGATACCGCGAACAACACCGGCACCAGGGTCAGTAGCCGCAGCGCGGCCATCCGGGGCAGGCCACGCCCGCGCATCCGGGCGATCACGGTCGCCGGGTCCAGGTGTGCAGCGACCACCAGGGCCCCCAGGTGACCCCGTGGGTGTGCGGCTCCAGGATCGGCCCCGACATCTGCCAGTCGGCGTCGCGGACCACGTAGGTGTGATCCAGGAAGGCCAGGAAGACATAGCTGGGATCGTCGAGATAGGCGGCCTGCACGGCGCGGTACGCTGCAGCGCGGGTACCGGGATCGGCACTGCGCCGGGCGATGTCGAGTTGCCGGTCGATCTCGGGGTCGGCGTGCCGGCTCGCATTGTCGTAGACGCTGCCGACGTCCGGATCCAGATAGTCCGAATGCAATGTCTTGTAGGCCTGGGTGTCCGGATCGTAGGGTTCGTCACCGCCGCCGAGCAGGATCGCGTCCTGCTCGACCCGCGGCTCGATCCGGTCCCAGGACAACGCCTCGAGGTCGACCTCCACACCGATGCGACGGGCGTCGGAAGCGAACGCCTGCGCCAGATCCCGGCGCAGCGTGTCGGTCGAGTTGTACAGCACGGTGAACCGGGCCCGTACCCCGTCCCTGGCCCGGATGCCGTCCGGGCCACGCCGCCAGCCGGCGGTGTCGAGCACTGACTCGGCGCGGGCACGGTCGAACGGGAAGGTCGCGTCCGGATCGTGGCTGTCACCGTACACCTCGGGGAACGGCGTGTAGGCGGGCCGGCCGTAGCCGCCGAGCACATTGTCGGTGATCGCCTGCCGGTCCACGGCCAGGTTCAGCGCCCGCCGGACGGCCGGGTCACCGGCGACCGGATCGGCCTCGGGCAGCGAGACACCGCGCCAGTCCGCCGAGGTGTTCGCGATCACCGAGATCCCGTCCCGGTCGGCGAAGCCCGCCGCGGCCAGCGGCGGCAGGGTGGTGCCGTCGAGTTCGCCGGCCGCCATCCGCTGGGCACGGGTGTTGTCGTCGGGCGCGTAGAGCAGGGTCAGCCGGCGTACCTCGGGCGCGCCACCCCAGTAGTCGTCGTTCGCCGCCAGCACCGCACGGTCGGGACCGAGTTCGGCCAGCCGGTACGGCCCGGTGCCGATGGGTGCGGTGTTCAGCGGCGATTCGGCGGCCGGCCCGGGTTCGGCGACCGCCTCGGCGGGCACGATACCGATCAGCAGTTTGGTGGGGAATGCTGCGTAGGGGTAGTGCAGCGTGAATCGGACGGTGCTGTCGTCGAGCGCCTCGACTCGGTCGATCATCTCGAACGAGGAGCGCGCCGGCGAGGCCGAGGCCGGATCGAGGATCGCCCGGTAGGTCGCGACGACGTCATCGGCGTCGAAGGCCGAACCGTCGCTGAACCGGACGCCGGACCGCAGGCTGACGGTCCAGGTGTCGGCCTCGTCGTCGGGTCGTGGCGCAGCGGCAGCGAGCGCCGGTTCGAACCCGGGCATTCCGGGCCCACCGGTCAGGCGCAGCAGGCCGTCGTAGAAGCGCCCGTCACCGGCGGCACCGTAGCCCGCGATCGGGTTGTACCCGCCGAGTTCGTAGGCGTCCGCGAGCACCAGCCCTTCGGTGCGGGTGGGTGTCCCGCAGGCGGCGGCCGTCAAGGCCACCAGTGCGGCGACGACCACCCGCCGGAGCCACCGGGGCCGTCCTCGATCCGGTCCCGGCATATCGAACCCTTTCGCTGTTCATCTGTTCAGACAGACAGATGATAGCAACCCCTGCGCCCGGTCGCCGCGGCACATCGGCCGAGCCCGCTAAGCTGAGACCGCCATGGGAGAACCGCAATCCGTGCCGGGGTCACCGGTAGAACGCGGGCAGCATGCCCTCCGGGACGTCGATATCCACGCCTGGTCCCGGCGTTTCGACCTGCTCTCCGATCCGAACCGGCTGGAGATCCTGCTGTGCCTGCACCGGGCCCCCGGCATCAGCGTGGGCGAGCTCGCGGCCGCGATCGGCCGTAGCGAGAACTCGATCTCGCAGGCGCTGCGCGTCCTGCGCCAGGAGAACTGCGTCAGCTCGACCCGGGTCGGCCGCTCGGTGCGCAACCGGCTCGACGATCCGATCGTCCACGAGATCCTGCACAGTATCGGCGCCCGGCACGGCTGAATCCGACTCGCCGGACTACCGGCAGGCTCCGCGAGACCCGGCAGATCAGCAGCACAGCCGGATCTGTCGGACTGGGGTCAGGCGACGTGCCGGGCGGCATCGCCGATCACCGCGGGGGCCGAGCCGATGAGCGTTGCCAGGAACTGCCGCTGTTCCCGCCGCCCGCGCCGGTCGGCACGGGTCCGCCCGCCGGGCACCACATGATCGGACACCGAGCGGATCGCGTTCACCGGCGCCCGCATGACCGGATACCAGGGCAGGGTGTGCGCGGGAAGGCCGAGCCGGCGCATCGCCGCCGGACCGAGAAACGCCATGGCCACCGACAGGTGCCGGCTGCGCGCGATGCGGCCGCGTAGCGCCGGCAGGTTGCGGTAGTGCCAGTCCAACGGTTCGTCGGCCATCGGCCGGGCCAGCTGCGCTGAAGTGCAGTCGGGGTTGGTGATGGCGGTCATGCAGTGGTAGAGGATCCGTACCGAATCACGGAAACCGCTGGGCAGGAACGGCTCCTGCACGCCGATCAGCCAGCCGACGTAGCGGGCCAGGTGGGCGGCGTCGTCGGCTTCCCGCGGCGTGGCCAGCAATCCCATGGCGAACCCGCCGACCATCGGTGCGATCAACGCCCCGACCAGCGTCGCCGCCATATCCGTCTGATTGACGGGTACACCCCATTCGTCCTCGCGCCAGTCGGGCAGTGCGGCCACATAGCGGCGCACGAGGCCGTGGATGAGCCGGACGCGCAGCGTGGAGCGGTACCCGACGCCGAATCTGGCCATCCCACCTTCGGAACTGACGTCGAGCGCCCACTGCAGCGTCTCGGCGAACCGCTTCGCGGGCCCCTTCTCCAGCGCCCCCGTACGCAGCAGGGTCTGGTTGAAGCCGGACGCCAGATAGCCGCCGAGCAAGGAGACGTCCCGCGCGATGTAGAGCCCGTCGGCACCACCACTGCGGTAGACCCGTTCGGCGCGATGCACCCGTTCCCGGTCCAGCCAGGGCGGATCGGTCTCGACCAGCCGGAAGAAACGAACCAGCGGCTCGGGCGCATCGGCGACCTGGTCGATGCCCGCGCACAGTGCCTGCTCGAACAGCGGGCGGGTGTTCGGCAGCCCCTCCGAGTACATCCATTCGACGAGTTCGTCCATCGGCGGATCACCGATGGACAGTGCCTCGCCCAGCAGCCGCCATTCGGCGGGCCCCGGCGCGCCGATCCCCATCAGCATCGCGAACGGCCGCAATCCGGGAACAGCGCGCGGGGCAGCAGGGTGTCGCCGCGGAACGGTGCGGACCATTTCAGCTCTCCTTCGAGCCACCCGATCGCTGTGACCTCGGGGTTGACACAAAGTTACTGAAATACTCTCACCAGTTCAAGAGGGCTATTCCCCGAGTTGCCGATACGCCTCGAGAATCTCGTGGATGGACGGCGTCACCGAGAGGTCACCGTCGAGCGGAACCCAGCAATAGCGCGCATGGGCACTCAGCACGATCGGCGCGGTGGCGGCTACGTCCACCGCGAAGTGCAGCCGGCGCACCGGCTTTCCCGCCGGGGACAGGTAGTCGAAGTCGCCGACGTGATGCCGGATGGCGGTGACCTCCAGCCCGGTCTCTTCGAGCACCCCGCGAATCACGGCCTCGTGGACCGATTCTCCCGACAGCACGGTGGCCCCGGGCAGCTTCCGGGTCGGATGGATCGGCCCGCTACTGTGCGGCTCGAGTAGCAGGACACTCCCGTTCCGAACGATTATCGCACCCACCCGCAGGCCGATTCCGTCGAGCTCACCGTGTGGAAGCAACTCGTCGAACATCGATGCGGGCACCATCGAACTCACCAGCCTTGCGATCGCAACGGAACGGCCGTAGTGGAATCTACGTCGTATCCGACAGGTTACTACCGGATAACCACCCGCCTCGATCCATCCCGGAGATTCGACCCCGAATCGTGCTTCCGGCAAGGGTTTACACGTCATCTCCGGCGGACGCGTCCTCCCGTCCACGGATCCGTGCACAGATGATGTCGGCGAGCCCGAGCGGACGTTCGTCGGGGATCCAGTGACTCACCCCGCGGAGCACCTCGAGCCGGTACGGTCCGGTGACGTATCGGGCGGCAAGTTCCGCCGAACGGCGCCCGATCGCCGCGTCCTCGTCGCTCCACACATGCGTGGTCGGCGCCGAGACGGGCCGGCGCAGCGCCCACGGCGCGGTAAAGGGCACTCCGCGATACCAGTTCACCGCCCCGGTGAGCACGCCGCGGTCCAGCACCTCCCGGTGCACTCTCTCGATCTGATCGGCATCCATCCCGGTGCCGGCCAGGAGCCGATCCAGCACCCGCGGGAACCGGCCCAGTACCCACTCCGGCAGCCAGGGAACCTGGAGCGCACCCATGTACCAGGACCGCAGCGCCTGGTCACTGCCGAACATCGAACGCACGAACGCCGCCGGATGCGGCACCGAGACCGTGGTCAGGGTGCGCACCAGCTCCGGCCGGCGAGCGGCCAGGGACCAGGCGACCACCGCACCCCAGTCGTGCCCGACGAGATGCACCGGACCGGTACCGACCCGATCGATCAATGCGACCACATCGGCCACCAGGGCGGCACTGCGGTAGGCCACCCGACCCCGGGGCCGGGCACCCGGCGAGTAGCCGCGCTGATCGGGCGCGACCGTCCGGAAACCGCGCTCGTTGAGAATCTCCGCGGTCGGTTCCCACGAGGTGGCGGTCTGCGGAAATCCGTGCAGCAGGACGACGACCGGACCGTCCAGCGGCCCGGTGTCCAGAACCGGGAAGACCAGCCCGGCCCTGGTGAACGACAGCACTCGGGTCGGTGCAGCCGTCGCGGCATCCCGCCGTTGCGATGCGCGAGCGTCCATGGGAACTCCTCCCGGTTCGTCCCGGACCACCATATGCGGTACCGGACGTAACACAAACAATTGACCAATGAGTAATTTAGGAACCGGACGCCGTGGCGTCAATGCCCGACACGGCTGCTGATAGCGTCGTCGCCGGTATCCGGCCCGGCGAGAGAAGGGGGAAGGGTGGCCAGCAGGTCGGGCTCCAAGGGCGTACCGCGCCCCGAACGCGAGACCCAGATTCTGGACGCCGCCGCGATCGAGTTCAGCGATCGCGGGTACGCGGGCACCACCGTCGCCGCCGTCGCCACCCGGGCCGAAATATCGAAACCACTGGTCTACAGCTATTTCCAGTCCAAGGAAGGGCTGTACCGGGCGTGTGTGTGCCGGGCCGGTGACGAGCTGACCGCCGGTATCGCCGCAGCCATGGACAACCCGGGCCGGACCGGGATCGAGCGCGCCGTCGACGTCCTCGATGCCGTGTTCGCCGCCCTGGAACCGCGCCCGCACGACTGGAACGTGCTCTTCGACCACACCCTGCCGCCGGGCAGCAGTGCGGAACAGACCGCCCGCGGCTACCGCCAGGCCCTCACCGAACAGGCCGCGGTCGGTGTCTCCGGGTCCTACGCCGGCACCCTGACCGACCCGCGCGATCTGTCCGCCCTCATCCACGTCTGGACCCACACCGTCACCGCCCTGGTCCGCTGGTGGCTGCGCAATCCCGATCAGTCCGCCGCCGATATGGCCGAGCGCAGCCGGCGGTTGTTCGCCGCCCTCACCGCCTGAGATCCACGCGACAGGGTTCCGCGCGACAGGCCGTCGGAAGGTCCACGGCCGCGAGGCGGCCACCGGGGAGAATCGGCGCATGCCGACCCCCGGGGAGTCCGGATGAGCATTCCGCACACACCGACCGATGTCCGCGCGCTGTCCCGGCACGTCCTGCCGGCGACGGTGATCGGACTCGGCTGCGCCCTGATCCTCATCACGATCGACGTGGTGGCCGAGCAACTGGAACATCTGATCTGGGATTCGGCCCCCGGGCTGCTGGGCACCGACGGGGATCGGTGGTGGTGGATTCTCGGCACCCTGACCGTCACCGGCATGCTGGTCGGCGCGGTGGTGTGGAAGATGCCCGGTCATGCGGGTGCCGATCCGGCCACCCTCGACCTGCTCGACGAACCGATACCGGTCCGGGTGGTCCCCAGCCTGACGATCGTGCTGATCATCGGCCTGGCCGGCGGGGTCAGCCTGGGGCCGGAGAATCCGATCACCGCCATCAACACCTCGTTGACGATCTGGCTGATCGCCCGATACTGGACCCACGTGGCACCGGCGACCGGTGTCATGCTGGCCACCGCCGGCACGGTCGGCGCCCTCTTCGGCACGCCGGTCGCCGCCGCGCTGATCCTGACCGAGGTGGCCTCGCGCTCCGACGACGACCGGCCGCTGTGGGACCGGATGTTCGCCCCGCTGCTCGCCGCCGGCGTGGCCGCCATGACGATGACCACCTTCACCCGGCCGGTTTTCGCCGTCGACGTGCCCGCCTATCAGGGACACCTCTCGGTGCTCGACCTGGTGGCCGGGTTCGCGGTGGCCGCTGCGGCGACCGGACTGTGTCTGCTCGCCGTCTACGCCCTGCCGGCGACGTATCACGCCTTCCGGCGCCTGCCCAACCCGTTCGTCGCGATCACCCTGGGCGGCTTCGTCCTGGGTCTGCTCGGCATCCTGGGCGGCCCGCTCAGCCTGTTCAAGGGGCTGACCCAGATGCAGGAGATGACCGACCGGGCGCCGGAGCTGGGCACCGGCGAGCTCGTCGTGATCACCCTGGTCAAACTGGCTGCGCTGCTGATCGCCACCAGCTGCGGCTTCCGGGGCGGGCGGATCTTCGCGGCGGTTTTCATCGGCGTCGGAACGGGTTTGATCGCGATCGGGCTCTTCCCGGCGCTCTCCCCCGCCGTGGCGGTCGGCTGCGGGGTGCTGGGTGCGGTGCTGGCAGTTGCCCGATTCGGCTGGCTGGCCCTGTTCATGGCGGTGGCAACAGTCGGCGATATCGCCATCCTGCCGTTGGCCACCCTGGTGATCCTGCCGCTGTGGCTGCTGGTGGCCAATCAGCCGCAGATGGTGGTCCGTACCGCGGCCTAGCGGCCGCGGTTCACCCGTTTCGGGCGAAATCGGGCGGAACTCCGGACGGATACGGTGCGCCGCCCGGATATTCGAAAGGCCGCACCGACAGAATCGGGTGGGCAGCCGTGCCGCCCGGCGAGAAGGAGCTCTGGCAGATGCCGAACGACACCAGTACCACCGCCTCGCCCTGGTCGATCCCCCGCGGCTTGATCGTATTGCTCGCTTCCGGCGCCGCGGTGGTTGCCGTCGCCGGGATGAAGCTTTCCGCCGGGCTCCTCGGGCCGGTGATGCTCGCGCTGGTGCTGGCGGTCACGGTACAGCCGCTGCAGACCTGGTGCCGGCGACGCGGCCTGCCGGCCTGGGCAGGCATGGTCGCCGCGTTTCTCGGTGTCCTGGCGATCGTGGTCGGGCTGATCGGCGGGCTGGCCGTCTCGGTGGCCCAGCTGGCCACCGAACTACCGCAGTACTCCTCGCGGTTCGATGATCTGCTGGACAATATCCGGGATCTGCTCGCCGGTTTCGGCATCGGAACCGAGGAAATCCACGACATGCTCGAAGGCGTCCAATTCGGCAAGCTCGTCGGATACCTGAGCGCCGCGCTGGCCGGGCTCCTCGCCGTCTGCTCGAATGTCGTGTTCCTGCTGGCGGTCGTCCTGTTCATGGTGGTGGACGGCATGACGATCCGAGCTCGGATGGCGATCGTCTCCCGGGTGCGGCCCGAGGTGGTCGACACCCTCGCCGGATTCGCCGCCGGTACCCGCAAATACCTGGTGGTCTCCACCGTCTTCGGGCTCGTCGTGGCGGTGTTCGACGGTGCCGCACTGTGGTTGATGGGGGTGCCGCTGCCGGTGCTGTGGGCGCTGCTGTCGTTCATCACCAACTACATTCCGAACGTCGGATTCGTGCTCGGCCTGATCCCGCCCGCGTTGCTGGCCCTGCTGGAAGGTGGCTGGCAGCTGGCCTTCTGGGTGGTCGTGGTCTACAGCGTGATCAACTTCGTGATCCAGTCGATCATCCAGCCCAAATTCGTCGGTGATGCCGTCGGTCTCAGCGTCACCATCACCTTCCTGTCCCTGGTGTTCTGGGCCTGGATTCTCGGGGTGCTCGGCGCGCTGCTCGCGGTCCCGATGACGCTGCTGCTCAAAGCCCTGCTGATCGATATGGATCCGTCCACCCGCTGGCTGGGTGTCCTGATCAGCGGCAAGGTTCCCGATGCGGCAGAAACCCCGGCCGGGTCGTGACCCGGCCGGAGCCGGTCCGGGTCAGCTGGTCAGCGGCAGCGACAGCCAGCGGATGTCCCGGGCGGTGACCTGCCCGCCGCCGGCCGCGGTCACCGCGACGGTGACATCCTCGGCCAGGGCCAGATCGTCACCGTCGAGAGCGTAGATCGAGACCAGCAGCTCCCGTCGATCCGGATCCGGTGCCAGCGCGAGCCGGCGCCGCCCACCCGAAGGCAGCCGGTGCACCGGCACTTCCACGGTGGCCGGGCAGCCGGAGATCAGCATGATGGCCGCCGCGAATTCACCGAGCGGATCGGTGGCCGCCACCGGTGTTCCGGCCACGGCACCGCGCAGCACCGCGGCCAGTGCGGCCTGGCCCGGAGCCGTCGCGGGCAGATCCACATTCCGCCAGCGGCGTACCGGCGGAAAGGAATCGACTCCGGCGCCGCCCCGGCGCCGCCACCGCAACCCGCCGGAGCGGCACATTCGGTCGATCACCGTTCGCCACCGGGCGACGTCATCGATCACCACCAGCAGCTCGACCACCCGGCAATCGGCCGCCGGCTCCTCCGGGCCGGGGTCGGCGAACATCACACTCATCGAATACCTCGCGTCAGGTCCCTCGCTCATGGCTGCGCCGCCAGGCGATGGTGAAGGCCGCCGCCGCGGCCGACACCAGCGCGATCGACAGCGCTGCGGTAGCCAGCAGGGCTCCGGGCCCCGACGGAGCCACCGCACCTGCCTGGCGGATCAGCACCGCCGCGGCCATCGGACCGACCGCAACGAGCACCGGAATCAGAAGTAGCAATCCGACGGCAACCAAACGGTCCGGTGCCAGCGAGAATCGCCGCACCGACGTGGGGTTACCCATCGTTTCCGAGGTTGGGGAGCGTCCCCCGGCTGCCATGGCCATTTCCGCACCTCCCGATCGTCCCCGCATCGTCAGAAAGCCGTACAACCTGCGGATATAGAGATTACCCGGCTCATGCGGCGACATTCGTGATCTTGTCCGAATGGTACCGAATGGTGATGATTCGTTCCGGCAGTGAACCGCGGGCACACCCGGGGAAAAGTTCAGAACTGATTTATTTTCAGAATTGCCCGCCGGTAGCCGTCAACCGGAGCATACTGACCCACCAGCGGTGCCGCGCCACCGCCCAACCGAGTCCCGGCCGACCGGGCGCCGACCTCGTCCCGGCAGCACCCTGGTTCGGCCACCCCGACAGGAGCCGTCTCGTGTCCGTGCAAGTCCCCGCCGCGACAGTACAAACCCCCGACCGCGAAGTTCGGACCCTCAGCCGACACGCCTATGAACACCACCAGTACACCGGGTCCGCCGGCACCGTCGATTCACTCGACGACGCCGCGGCCGTGGCGCGCTGGCAGCGCGACTATCCGGCCTGGACGGGCCGGTACTGGGTGTTCGAGGCGAGCGGCGACGGTGGCCGGTTGCGGCCGGTCAACGTCGCCGCCCGGACCGCCCCGGCCGCAGCCTGACCGGATTCAGCCGGCCGTCGCCGGATCCGGCAGCAACCCGTCGGCGACGAAACAGCCGAGGTAGCGGTCGATGAGCGCCGCATCGATCGGCGGGCAGGAGATCTCCGTCCCGGCCAGCGCCGCGCGGGTCCGCCCGTCGTCCAGGATCACCTCGGCCGTTCCGGATCCGACATCGGCGAAGTTGCCCACCAGCAGCGCCGCCCGGGTCAGCGTGTCGTGTTCACCGGCCCGGTCCGCCAGCCGCCGTTTCGCTTCCTCGGCGCCGACCGTCTCCAGCGGATATCCGCACCGGACCAGGCCCGCGAACAGTTCGGCGATCCGGGTCTGCCGGGGATTCATCAGGTGATACCGGTCCCGGTCCGGAAGCTGCTGTCCGGCGATCGCCACGATCGCGGCCGCGACATAGTCCACCGGTGCCAGCGATACCGTCGCCGCACCGACATCCGGGGCGATACCGAGATGAGCCGCCGCCCGCAGCATCGTCCACATCGAATCGTCCGCGGCGGTGATGCCGGTGCCGGTGGCACCGCTGATCAGCCCGGGCCGGTACACCGCGACCGGGAGGCCGCGCGCACCCGCTTGCAGCACCAGTTGCTCGGCCACCCACTTCGCCGCGACATAGCCGTGCCGCGGCACCTGTGCCGCGGCGATCTCTGTCTCTTCCCCGACCACGCCGGTCGTCTCGGTACCCAGCACCGCATTCAACGTGGACACGAAATGAACCGGTTTGACCCGCTTGGCGGCGGCCAGCCGGAGCACATCACGGGTCGCCCCCACATTGGCGGCGCGCAGGTCCGCATAGCGCTCGAGGTGATTCACCCGGGCACCGTTGTGGAAGATCGCACCGATCCGCCCGGCAAGGTCGGCCCAGGTGGATTCGTCGACACCGAGCCGGGGCCGCCCCAGATCCCCGGGTACCACCCGGACCCGCTCGGCGAGCCCGGCCGAGTCCAGCCGGTAGCGGAGGAAGCCGTCCTGCAATCGGGCGAATCCGTCGGCGGGGCCGGTGCAGCGCACCAGGCAGTGGATCCGGGCGCCGGTGCGGTCCAGCAGTTCGCGCAGCAGGTGGGCGCCGAGGAAACCGGTGGCACCGGTGAGCAGGATGTCGTCGGGCACGAGTTCGGCGGGCCGCGCCGTTTCGGCGATCCCGAACGACGCGTCCAGCCGGGCGTCCGCAGCCAATTGCACCGGCCAGGCCGCCTCGTCGTCGGCCGCCGTCCGCTCCAGTTCGGCCAGGGCATACGGGGTCGCCGCGGTGAAAATGGCGCGTGGATCGACGTCCAGGCCGAGCCGCTCACGCAATCGCGCCCGCAGCGCGAACACCAGCAACGAGGTGCCACCCAGCTCGAAGAAACCGACACCGGGCGCGACCTGCGGCAACTCGAGCACCTCGGCGAACACCGCGGCGATCGCGGCCGCCCGGGCGTGGGTGTCCGGGTCCGCATCGCTCGGCTCATCATGGGCCGGACCGGCGACCCGCCGCCCGGCGGCGACGGGCGACCCGCCGGCGGCCGCCCCTGCGACAGCGGACAACCCGACGGCTGTCGGCCCGGAATCGGCCGGCCCGGCGACGAGCGGGCGGGCCGGGCCGGCACCGATCGGGCGGTCCGGATCGGCGGTCACCGCGGCAAGGAGATCGCGATACTGTTCGGCCAGTGCAGCGACCGTCGATCGATCGAACAGGTCCGTGGCGTAACGGAACTCGCCGACGAGCTCGTCCCCGGATTCACGCAAGGTCAGCGCCAGCTCGAAATGTGCCTGGTCGAGCGGTAATTCGAGCCTGGACCAGTGCAGGTCACCGAGTACCGGGTCCGGTGCGGCAGGCAGGTTGTCGACCGCGAATGCGACCTGCACCAGCGGATTCCGGCCCGGCTCCCGGGGCATTTCCAGCGCCTCGACAATCCGGTCGAACGGCAGCTCGGCATGGTCGAACGCATCGAGCGTGCGCGCCCGGACATCGGCCAGCAGCGCCGTGAAGGATTGCCCGGCATCGATCGTGGTGTGCAACGGCAGGGTATTGACGAACATCCCGACCAGCCGATCCAGCGCCGGATGGCCACGTCCCGCCACCGGGGTTCCGACGGTGATTCCCGGGCTGCCGGTGATCCGGTGCAGCAGCAGAGAATAGACCGCACACCCAGCCATGAACAGGGTGGTGCCGGTGCGGGCGGTCAGCTCGTTCAGCGCGGCCGTATCGGCCGCCGGTATCCGGAATTCGATGCTGTCGCCGTGCCGTGCGGTGCCGCCGTAGGGCCGGTCCGTGGGCAACGGCAGATAGCCGGATACGCCCCGGAGAGCCTCGGTCCAGTATTCGATCTCTGCTGTTCCGGCCCGATTCTGCTGCCACAGTGCATAGTCGGCGTACTGCAGCTCCAGCGGCTCCCAGCTCGGCGCCTGTCCGGCGACGGCCGCGGCGTAGGCGGCGGTCAGATCGGCGATCAGCGGACCGAACGACCACCCGTCGGCGGCGATGTGGTGCAGCACCACGGCCAGCACGTGCTCGTCGGTGGCGGTGCGCAGCAGCCGCACCCGAACCGGCAACTCGGTGGTCACGTCGAACGGTGCCCGGACGAACGCCGCCAGCTCGGCATCGATATCGGCGGCCCGGATCGGCACCGGCACAACTCGTTCCGCGGCTTCGGCACCGGGCAGGATGCGCTGCCACGGCTGCCCGTCCACCTCCGGGTACACGGTGCGCAACACCTCGTGCCGGTCCAGCACTGCGGCGAACGCGGCCCGCAGCGCGGCCGGGTCGAGGTGGCCACGCAGGCGCAGGGCCACCGGCAGGTGGTAGGCCGACGATTCGGGGTCGAGCTGATTCAGCAGCCACAGGCGCAGCTGGGCGGGCGCCGGCGGAATCCGGTCCGGGCGAAGTCCGGCCGTCGGCGCCGCGACCTCATCCGGGGCACCGGTGAGCCGGGTGGCCAGTTCGGCCACGGTGGGGGCATCGAAGATCTCCCGTACCGCGATCCCCAGCCGGGCCGCGGCCCCGGTCGCGGTCAGCGATGTCCCGCCGAGCGCGAAGAAATCGTCGTCGG
Source organism: Nocardia sp. KT25-26 (assembly GCF_056627695.1). NCBI lineage: Bacteria > Bacillati > Actinomycetota > Actinomycetes > Mycobacteriales > Nocardiaceae > Nocardia > Nocardia sp. KT25-26. The sequence continues at coordinate 4,736,772 of NZ_CM152813.1, forward strand.
CACCCACCCCGGTGGCTGCGAGGACGTCGGCGAACACCGCCGCTACCCGCCGTTCGTCCCGGGTCTCCGGCAGCCGGAACTCGGCCCGGCCGAAATCCGGCGCGGGCAGGTTGCGGGTGTCGAGTTTCCCGTTCGCGGTCAACGGCAGCCGATCGAGCACCACATAGGCCGCCGGCCGCAGATAGGCGGGCAGCGCGGCAGCGGTTTCGGCCCGAACCGCGGCGATATCGATCGTCGCGTCCGAATCCGGCACCAGATAGGCCACCAGGTGAGCACCGGTCCGCGGATCCTGGTGCGCGGTGACCGCGGCCCGCGCGATCTCGGGCCGCGCGGTCAGCGCGATCTCCACCTCACCGGGCTCGATCCGGTGCCCGCGCACCTTGATCTGAAAATCGGTGCGCCCGTGGTAAAGCAGTTCCGGATCGGCGCCCGGGGTGAGGGTGACCAGGTCGCCGGTGCGATACAACCGGTCCCCCGGTGCGCCGTACGGGTCGGCGACGAAGCGGGCCGCGGTCAGCGCATGCCGGCCACGATAGCCACGCGCCAGCGCGGGACCGCCGATGTACAGCTCGCCGGGGACGCCGGGCGGAACCGGTCGCAGCCGGGCGTCGAGCACCAGCGCCCGGAAACCACGCAGTGGGGCACCGATGGTGACCGGCCGACCGGACACCAGATCCCCGATGGTGGCGATATCGGTGGCCTCGGTGGGGCCGTACCCGTTGCGCATCTTCCGGCCGGGTGCCCAGGCATCGACCAGGTCGGCCCGGATCGCCTCGCCGCCGACGCCGAGCACCCGGAGTGCGTCCAGCTCGGCGGGGTCGAGGGTGGCCAGGACGGCGGGGGTGATGATCGCGTTGGTGACCTGCTCACGCTGCATCAGCGCGGCCAGATCCGGCCCGGCCACGATGTCGCGCGGTGCGACGATCAAGGTCGCCGCACCGGCCAGGGCGCACAGCTGCTCCCCCACCGCCATATCGAATCCGGGCGAGGCGTGATGCAACGTCCGGGCGCCCGGCGCCAGGTCGTAGCGGTCCCGGCGCTCGGCGGCCAGATTGGCCAGTCCGCCGTGGGTCACCACGACGCCCTTGGGGGTGCCGGTGGAGCCGGAGGTATAGATCAGGTAGGCGGGGTGTGCCGGATCCAGCCGGGCAGCCCGATCCGGGTCGGTCACCGGGGCCGCCGAATGTCCGGCGGCGGTTTCCGGGTCGTCGATACGCAGCCACCGGACCGCCGAGGCCGCGGCGTCGGAATCCGCGGCGCCGGGACCGAGCAGCCCGAGCCGCACCCCCGAATCGGCCAGGATGTGCGCGATGCGTTCGGCCGGATATCCGGGATCGATGGGAACGAACCCGGCGCCGGCCTTGGTGATCGCCCAGATCGCCGCCACCGACTCCGCGGACCGGTCCATCCGCATCGCCACCAGGGTCTCCGGCCCCGCCCCGGCCGCGATGAGCGCGCGGGCCAGCCGGTTGGTCCAGGCATCGAATTCGGAATAGGTCCAGCGGCGTTCACCGTGCACCACGGCATCGCCGTCCGGATTGCGGTGCACCGCAGCGGTGATCAGGTCGGCGAGCGTCGCGAGCGGGCCGGTTGCCGGGCCGTACCAGGGCACCAGCAGCTCGGTCTCCGCGGCGGTCAGCAGAGCGAGATCGCCGAGTTCGGTGTCCGGCCCGGCGCCCGCCAGATCACCGAGCAACCGTTCGAACCGCCGATGATGTGCGGTCAACTCGGCCGGGCTGTATCGGTTCGGATTGGCCTCGAACTCGACCCGCAGACCGGTCTCGGCGACCGGATAGACGTTCATCGCCAGATCCGCGACCGGGCCGCTGGACAGCAGATGAAGGGTCCCGCTCGCGGCGCCGAGGTCCAGCCCGGCCCGGAAGTTCATGATGTTCACTGCCGGGCCGAACTCGCGCTGTCCCGGCAGAAGTTCGCCGTCGCGCCGCAAACGCTGCACGTCCTCCCCGCGGAAGCGTTGCCGGCGGAGTGCACCACCGAGTTCGGCGCGGGTCGCCGCCAGCAGTTCGGCCACGGACTGCCGATCCCGCACCGGAATACGCAGCGGCAGCACATTGCTCACCATGCCGGCCGCGCGGCGCAGGCCCGCGGTGGTGCGAGCGGTCACCGGCAGGCTCAGCGTCACCTCCTCGGTGCCGGTCAGCCGGCCGAGGTAGGCCGCGAGTGCGGCCACGGCGACGACGGTGCCGCGACTCGTGTCCGCACCGTCCCGCAACGCGTCCCGAATCCGATCGGGCAACGGACCACCGGCCCGGACGGCCACCGGGTCGGGGGCGCCGGGCCGCAGCGCGAGGCTCACCGCCGCCGGCAGGTCGCCCGCCCGTTCGGCCCAGTAGTCGCGGTCGGTCCGATACCGCGCCGAGTTCCGGTAGCTCTCGTCCGCGGCCACCAGCAGTCCGGGGGTGTCCACCGGAGTACCGGCAGGGCGGCCACCGGCGGCGAGCTCGGCGTAGCACTCGGCATGACGCTGCTGTAGCAGCATGGCTCCGTACCCGTCGAGCGCGATGTGGTGCGCGCGCGAGTACGCGAAATGCCGGTCTGCGCCGACCTGAAGGATCGTCGACCGGATCGGCGGGTCGGTGCGCAGATCGAACGGGCGGCGCTGGTCGGCGCGCATCCATTCGTGTGCTGCAGATATGGGATCGGCGGCATCGCGCAGATCCAGGTAGCCGATGTCGTCGGCGATCGAATAGTCGACCCACTGCCGTACGAATCCGTCCGCGGCGCGGCCGAACCGCACATACGCGCCCAGTTCCCGGGCCGCGGTCCGGGCCGCTTCCTGCCAGCGCTGCCGGTCGAGGGGGCCCTCGATATCGATGTACTGGGTGGTCGTGAGGGGGATCTCGCCCAGGACCTCCTGGGCGACCCACACCTCCTGCTGCGCCGAGGTGAGGGGGAGCGAATCAGCGGCCGGGCCGGTCGGAACCATGGAACACTACCTCGGAGTCAGCGAACATAATCCGCTCTAGGTTAGCTTAGCCTTATCTTCTCCGGAGTTGCGGGGCGGGTGCTGGAGAACCGCACCCGAGCCACCCGGCCCGGCCGTCGTTCGTCGGGTCAGACGACCGCCACCGGATCGGTGCGGCGTGCCCGGGCCGCCGCGATCCGGCGCCCGATGATGCCCTGCCGCGGCGCGAACAGATAGGCGGCCGTGAATGCCGCGCCTTGAGCCAGCACCACCATCGCCCCGGCGGCCGTGTCCGCGTAGTAGCTGACGTAGAGGCCGGCCACCGCGCACCCCACCGCGACGACCGGCGCAACCAGCAACATCCGGCCGAACCGGTCGGTCAGCAGGTAGGCGGTCGCACCCGGAATGATGAGCATGGCGACGACCAGCACCACCCCCACCGCCTGCAGTGCGACGACGGCGGTCAGCGCCAGCATCGCCAGCAGCAGGGCACCCAGTATGCGCGGATTCAGCCCGATGGCGTGGGCGTGCGTGGGGTCGAAGGCATACAGGGTGAAGTCCCGCCGCTTCGCCAGCAACACCACGAGCACGATCGCCGCCAGGATCAGGATCTGGGTCATCTCACCGCTGCTGACCCCGAGCAGGTTGCCGAACACGATGTGGTTGAGGTCGGTATTGCTCGGTGTCACCGACACCAGCACCAGCCCGAGGGCGAACAGCGTGGTGAACACGATGCCGATGGCGGCGTCCTCCTTCACCCGGCTGGTGTCCCGGACCACCCCGATCAACGCGACCGCGAGGAACCCGAAGATCACCGCGCCCACCGCGAACGGCCACCCGACGATGTAGGCGAGCACCACACCCGGCAGCACCGCATGCGATACCGCATCGCCCATCAGCGACCAGCCGACCAGCACGAGCCAGCAGGAGAGCACCGCACAGACCGCAGCGGCGACGACGGTGGTGATCAGGGCCCGCACCATGAACTCGTAACGCAACGGGTCGACGACGAGGTCGAGCAATTCCATCGGTCAGGCCACCTCGATTCGTTCGGCCCGGCGGCCGGTCGCCGCAGCATCCCGATCCAGCGCCGCCGGACTGCCGTCCGGCCGCACCTCCAGGCCGAACGCGCGGGCCAGGTTCTCCGGCCGCACCACATCGTCCGGATCGCCGTGTTCGAGCACCCGGCGCATCAGCAGCACCGCCTCGTCGGCCAGCCCCGGCAGGGCATGCAGGTCGTGCGTGGACACCAGGACGGTGGCCCCACCGGCCGCCAGTTCCCGCAGCAACGCGGTGATGGTGGCCTCGGAGCGCTTGTCCACCCCGGCGAACGGCTCGTCCAGCAGCAGGATGGTCGCCCCCTGCGCGATCCCCCGCGCGACGAACGCACGCTTCTTCTGCCCGCCGGAGAGCTGCCCGATCTGCCGATCCGCCAGGTCGGTCAGCCCGACCCGCGCCAAGGCATCGGCGACCGCGGCACGATCGGCGCGGCGCGGCCGCCGGGTGAACCCCATCCGCCCGTACCGGCCGGTCATCACGACCTCACGCACCGAGATCGGAAAACTCCAGTCCACGTCCTCGGCCTGCGGCACGTAGCCGATGCGGCCGGCCCGGCGAGCCACCGCAGGCGCGCGACCGTCGATCCGAACCTGCCCCCGGTCCGGATCCACGAGCCCCATGACGGTCTTGAACAGTGTCGATTTACCCGAGCCGTTCATCCCGATCAGGCCGCATACCCGACCCGGCCGCAGCGCCAGATCCACCCCGTCCAGGGCGAGCACCTCGCCGTAGCGGACGGTGACACCGGACAGCTGCACCACCGGCGCGCCGTCTTCACCCGTAATCGTCATCCCTGGCCTCCGGTGAGTGCGGAACCTATCGTCTCGGCATCGTGGCGGATCAGGTCGAGATAGGTGGGCACCGGCCCGTCGGCCTCGGAAAGCGAATCGACGTAGAGGGTGCCGCCGAAGGTTGCGTCGGTGGCCTCGACGACCTGCTGCATCGGGGCGTCGGAGACCGTCGATTCACAGAAGACCGCGGGAACGTCACGCTCCCGGACGAAGTCGATCGCCGAACCGATCTGCTGCGGGGTCGCCTGCTGTTCGGCATTGACCGGCCAGATGTACTTCTCGGTCAAACCGGCGTCACGGGCCAGATAGGAGAAGGCGCCTTCGCAGGTGACCAGGGCCCGCTGATCCTCCGGAAGCACCGCCAGGGTATCCACCAGATCGTCCTGCAGGGCGGCGAGTTCGGCGCGATAGGCGGTGCCGTTGGCCCGGAAATCGTCGGCATGCTCGGGGTCCAGATCGGCGAACGCCGCCACCATGTTGTCGATGTAGATCTGCGCGTTCACCGGGGACATCCAGGCATGCGGGTTCGGAGTCCCCCGGTAGGCGTCCGACGCGATATCGATCGGCTCGATTCCCTCGCTGACCACAACGTGCGGTACCTCGAGATCGGCGACGAACTGCGCGAACCAAGCCTCCAGGTTCAGCCCGTTGTCCAGGATCAGATCCGCCTCCGCAGCCTTGCGGATATCGCCGGGCGTCGGCTGGTAGCCGTGGATCTCGGCACCGACCTTGGTGATCGACCGCACGTCGAGATGATCTCCGGCGACATTGCGCGCCATATCGGCCAGCACAGTGAAGGTGGTGAGCACCACCGGCCGGCCGTCACCACCGGCCGGACCGACACCGCAGGCAGTGGCCACCACGGCTACCGCACCGACGACACCGGCGACGACGAACCTACGGGCCGACGACATCGACGGCAGGCGAAACTCAACCCTCATCATGTCCGGATTGTATTCTTCGGGTACCCGAACTTTCAAGTTCGAGCACCGGGCCGAGACGGCCGGCTACCCGGCGGCGACCACCCGTCGATCCGTCGGCCCGATCACCTGCTCCACGGTGGCAAGATCGTCGGACCATCCGGCTATCCGGCAGCTACGCCTGCCCGCGTAACGGCCGGGAAACGAGCGGATCGGCGACGACGCCGTCGCCTACGACTGGTAGCACCCGCAGGCGCCGACACTCGGTCGAGCGTCCGGGTCGCAGACGACCGGGCGAGACAACCACCGGACCTGCGATCTCGTCCACAGGTCGGCGGAGACGACTCATGAGCGTCGGCCAGAGCCCCTTACTGGCCATCAGTGAGTCGGGCGCGCTCGGCCATGGCCTGGCATCCGTCAAGCCCGCTGCGGGCAGTCACAAATCTCGGCGTCGGGGATGCCGTGCCGACGAGCCTATTCGCACTTCGCTACCGACAGATCAGGCCACACCGAGGTCGGTGCGCATGCTTGCGCACCGACCGGCCGGATCATTCGTCGATCGCTGCGAGATGCGGCTCGAACTCGGCGACCAGGCTCTCCCTACCGCCGAACCCGATCACCCGATGGATCTCCGCACCGTTCTCGAACATCAGCATCGCCGGGATCCCCCGGAACCCGAACCGTTCCCACACCCCGTCGAACCGGTCCACATCGAGCTTCCGCACGACGACCCGCCCAGCCCACTGTTCGGCCAGGCTCGCGAGCACCGGGGTCACCTGCCGGCACGGCCCGCACCACGCCGCCCAGAAATCGACGAGCAGCGGAACTCCCGTCGAGCTGGCCGCCTCGATCTCGTCCGGGCCGATCGCCGCCAGCTTGTCCCGCGCGGCGAGGTATTCCCGCTCCGCTTCCGCCTCCTGCGCGAGCACCTCCACGGCGACCCGCTCCCCCGCGCCGCGCACCCAGCCGGTGAACTCGTCGAACCGCGGCCCCGGCGCATCGTGTTCGCCCGCCGCCTCCGCAACCGCGGCAGTCAACGCCTGCACCGCAGCGCCGACGTGCTCACCACGCCCTTCCAGCCCGAACGCCCGCACCGTCACGCTGTCACCGTCGCGGAACAGCTCACAGTCCTGCCAGAGCCGAACCGTGTACTGCTCGTCCTCGGTGACCCGCCACCGCACCACCATCTCGCGCAGCTGCGCCCGATCACGTTCCGCCACTTCCGCTTCGGACAACCGGGTCCCCCGCTCCCGGACATACCCGGCGAACGATTCGAACGCCGCGGTTCCGGGACCGTCTCCGATCCGCTCCTGCAGCACACCGAGCAATTCCTGATAGACCTCGCCCGCACTCGCACCCCGGGCTGTCAGATCGAACGCCGGCCAGTACCCCCTGACCTGCCCATCAACCTCTTGGACCTCAACCCCTTCGAGCAACTGAACCAGATAGGTGCCGTCCTCCGGCAGCCCGACAGTGAACTCGTGCCCGCGCTCCATGGCCCCCTCCAGGTACTCGCGTACGGTCCGGTCTACGCTAACAGCTTCCCGGTGCTCGTGTCTGCGATCACCAAGGAATGTGCCCGCTGCACAAGACCGACCCAAGTTCACCCGAACATCGAGCACATACGGGACGTGGACACCGAGTGCCGACGCCTGCTGACGCGCTGCCACACAACAAATCGAAGTCGAGGGTGGTAGCACGGCACAGACCGCTCCACAGCTTGCCACCAGGGACCATCGCTCGAACGTTCCGGGCCGCCGAGGGTCGCTGATATCCGCGGTCCACGGCCTGGTTGCGGCGCTATGAGCCGAGGTAGTAGTTTGTGCAATGAGCACGAAAGTTGCTCCAATACAAGGCTTTTGGGGGAATATTGACTACCACGGGTTGGTACAAATTACTGACGACCATGGTGTTTTCCGTAGCGTTCGTGGTGGGGTGTTCGAATTCCTCTCCGGAATCCTCATCACAAGATTCTCGACAAGAATTCACAGGCGAAGACCTGTGTGCCGCTCTGGCCGATCTGTTCACCGAAGAGTTGAACACGAATGAGCTGACGAAAGAAGTCGGTTGGGGTGATCAGGACCAACCGTTTACCCAGAGAGGGAGCTGCGGCGTCCGGCAAGAGGGCAACTCGGCGTACAGCGGCACCATCATGGTGGAACGAGCTGCAAAGGAAACATCTCCGGCCGGCATGGACCTGTCCGGGCTCACCGTGGCAACAGGAACCAAACATCCGGTCTGGGTGGACGATACGACATCGGACCCAGCGAGGAGCGACCACCCGCAGGTGATCTTCGTGACGCGGGTCGGTGGCTGGGACGGCAGTCTGGTCATAAAGGAGTTCGCCACCGAGACCGCGGATGGTCCACTGAATCTCACGGAGGCGAACAAGCAGCGGGCAGCTCAGTTCCTCGTCGATTGGACCGGCCGCATCTCCAAGTCCCGGCCACGGTGAGCATGGGTGCGCTACATCGCAAGTATCCTCGCAGCCCCGGACGTGGCCGTATGAGAAATATCCCCCGCAGCCTTCATCGGCGATTCCTTCGTCCGCAGAAACGTTGAGTGTCTACGTACCAAGCCGACCTCGCCGAACGACTGCGCGTCACACGAATGACCGTGTCCCGGTTGGAACGAGGCGGCGCGGTCAGCATGACGACAGCCATCCGGGCGCTTTCCGAGTGCGGCTACGAAGCGATCGTCGTACCCAAGTTCAGCCGGGTCACCATCGAGAAGCGATAGGGCGGCCGCAGACTCGGCGTCACTGGACGGTGCTTTGATCCGCGCCCACGCTCAGTTCTCGTCGCCGATCGAACGCTCGATGACCGCCGCGGTCTCCATGATGTTTCCGCACGGGTCCACGTCCTCTGGCGTGGCCATGCCACGCAGCAAAGTCGTCACGAACACGACGCCGACCTCGGTACGCATGTGCACGGTGCACGAGTCCCTACCCCCACCGCTCCCGTCGGGGTTCTGCCCCATGGCCGCTTCGCGACCGTTGACCGTCGTGGGCTGCAGCCACGACCCGTTTTTCCGCTGATCTTCGTCCCAGGTGATGTTTCCGGACGACATCAGCAGCGACATCTGGTCCGTGTTTACACCGCAGGTCAGGAAGGTGTATTCCGCGACGAGGTCTTCGCCCCGCCGACGAGTATCGGGCGGATACCCTGCGGCAAGCAGGTCGGCATCGCTGACCCAGGTACATGGATCGAACACCACATGCGGCCTACCCCCAGCCCGCGTGTACTCATTGTCCTGATCCGGCGGCTGCACTGCAGGATCCGTAATCGTCGGACGTGCCGCCACAGTCGACGACACCACCGTGGCCCCGGCACCGGACGGATCCGATGGTTCCGCAGAACCGGCCCCATCGGACGAACACCCGACCACAGCCGCGAGCACCACCGCCCCGGAGACCACCACAGCTGCCCTCATGTTTCCAGCCCCTCCCGAGACCGCCGCAACGCCTCCGCGTTCAACATGTCCGCCTCCTCGAGCAACTGCCCCGCCCGAAGATATCCCGCCGCCATCCGCATCGCCGCCGACTGCAACGACCGCAGCACATCCCCCAACTCGACAGCCTTGCGCGCAAACCCGTTCTGCAACTGCTGCGCCGAATCGAACGGACCGAAACCGTGAATATCCTCCAGGAATCGCGCCTTGAAGAGCCACTCATCACACTGCTCCGCGAACCGCTGATACGCCCCAGCCACCTCACGGGCCGCATCCGGCGCCAACCGCAACTCCCCCGACGTAGCCGCCCGCCACAAATCATCCGCAGCCTGCTGCCCGACAGTCATCGCGCCCCCTTCTTGCCGAATCGGCGCCCACCCTACCAAAGCACAACCCTGCCCAACACTCGCCGGATTCACGACCTGACGGATCACCGCCCCGGCCACACGACACACCGCGCCGAACCACACCACCGCCGGCTACTGGTCCACTCGCTCAGGTGTCCTGTTCCGGCCCCATACCGTTCAGCCTCTCGATCGCGTCGGCCACCGTCTGAGTGAATTCGTCATCCGGCCCCGCAACAGATGCAGGTCCTCGAAGAGTTCTTCCCACAGTGTTCCGGCCGCCGCCGGGTCGCCGGTCATTACGTGCAGCAGTCCGAGGTTGTAGCGCAGGTTCTGGGCCAGTTCCGATCCGTCGCCCTGGGCGGCCCGCACGTCGGTGAGTGCGGCTCGGCTCCGTCGAGGGCGGAGGTGTACTCGCCGAGAACCATGCGGCAGTCGACGGCGTGGCTGCGGCATTCGAGTGCCGTCTCGTCGGTGTATCCCGCAATCCACGTGAAGGCTTCTGCGAGACTGTCGAATTCGGCACGAGCCTTGCGGTATTCGCCGCCCGCCAGATGGGCGAGGGCGATATCGAGGCGAAGCTCGAGCACTCGCCTTCGTCTTGCGGAGCACCGATCACAGGAGTGCACCGGCGGCTAGACGAGCACCTCATCGACGGTCGTTGCGTCCAAGACACGCACTATCCAGTCCTCGAGCTGCGCGGGCGGCGCCGACCGAACACGCTCGACCACATCAGCCGAGACCGCGCCGAACTTCGCGGTCATCTGCCGCAGGAGAATTTCGATCAGGCTCTCCGCCCGGGCCTCCGCCCGGCCTTCAGCTCGACCCTCCGCTCGGAGTTCATCTGCCGCGGTCATTGCTACCTCCCGTTGTCGTGAGACCCACCTGCTCCGTGATTGCGGGGATGCCGGCTGCCATGCGAACACCGACATCGCTCGCTGCAGCACGTCCGTTGCAGGGCGAAGCGGGGGCGACATTCCCCAAGTGGCGAGTCACAGACGAAACACCTCATCGACGGTCGTTGCGTCCAGGACACGCACCATCCAGTCCTCGACCTGCACAGACGGCGCCGACCGAACACGCTCCACCACATCAGCAGAGAGCGAACCGAACTTCACCGTCATCAGCCGCAGGAGAATCTCGACCTGCGTGTCGGCGCGGATTCGTTCTGCCGTGGTCATCGCTACCTCCAGTGCTCGCGGCCCCACCTGCTCGGCAACACCAACAAGATCAGCCCTACTGCGATCGATCCCCTGATACGCGCTGCAGCGCTGCCCGCTCGCAGGGCGATGCGGGGCGACACCTCCCAGGGGTGAGTCACAGACGAAGCATCTCATCGGCGCTCGTTGCGTCCAGGACACGCATTACCCAGTCCTCGACCTGCGCAGGCGGCGCCGACCGAACACGCTCCACCACATCAGCAGAGAGCGAACCGAACTTCACCGTCATCAGCCGCAGGAGAATTTCGACCTGCGTGTCGGCGCAGCCTGCAGCGTGGCCTGCAGCGTGGCCTTCAGCGCGGATTCGTTCTGCCGTGGTCATCGCTACCTCCAGTGCTCGCGGCCCCACCTGCTCGGCAACACCGACAAGATCAGCCCTGCTGCGATCATGGTTCCCACGAGTGATGAAGCTCGCCGACACCCGCGTGAAATCATCCCAGTCGATACCGCGACGCAGTGCCGGCGACACCTGCGACCGGACCTCACTGACCGCATTGGCAGGGTCGGAAAGAACCGCCCTGAAATAGGTGTCATGCGGATACCCCCGCGGATCGCCCATACCCACGAAACTACGCCCCACCACCGACAAACCCGCCGGTGCCGACCGGCAGCCAGTCCACAACCACCGCCTTCACCGGACAACCGTACGGTTGTCGCTCACCGGTGGGCGTTCCGAAAAGCCTCCCGGACCGGCCCCCACAGCAACCGGCCCGTACGGAAGTCGCGAATCACGCCACCTTCGACCTTCTCCTGCACCCACCCGTTGGTGGCCTGCAGTTCCGGCAGCAGATCGCGATCGAACTCCCTGTCCAGCACGGCCGTCTCGTCGGTACCGGTCACACCGTCCGCGGCCGGACGGCAACCCGATAGACGGGGGCGGGCCACAGGGGCAATCGGCCCGATCACAGCACCCAGGGCGGCGAAACCGTCGAACCGTCCGGCAGCTCGGCTGCGAACCCGACCGGCACAACGGCCAGGAAACGCACCGGATCGGAGCCGATGTTGTCCACAGCGATCATGGAACCAGCAGGCGCAAGCGCCGCGTCACCCGGCGACAGCGCTTCCGCCACACCGTCGACGGTCAGGCGCAACTGCCCGGCGAGCAGCACGAATGCCTCTTCCTTGCCGATTCGGTGCGGTACGCCGGTCGAACCGGCCGGCAACTCGGTCTGCCATACGCAGATTTCGGAACTGCCGGTCGCCGGCCGGACATAGGGCGTGAAACGGGCTCCGTGCATCTCGTGCACGGGTGCCTCGGCAGCGGAAATCAGCATGGCAACCTCCTGTAGTCAAGCAGCTTGTCTATATAGTCAACCTACTTGACTATCATGTCAAGGTGCCAGAATGCCCGTATGCCTGAACCTGCCGGACCGGATCTGCCGCTTCTCCTGCTCGCGGCGGCCACCGAGGTCATCGATGCGGTGCAGGACAGTGTGCGGGCCGCGGGGTTCGCCGATGTGCGCCCGGCACACGGATTCGCTTTCCTGCGGATATCCCATGGCGGCGCCACGGTCGGTGAACTGGCGGAGCACCTGGGGGTCACCAAGCAGGCAGCCAGCCAGCTCGTCGACGAACTGGTCGGCAAGGGTTACGCCGAACGGCACCCCCACCCGGACGACGCCCGTGCCAGGCTCATCGTGCTCACCGAGCGGGGCCGCGCCTGCACCCGCGCCGCGGATCTGGGCCTGGCCAACTACACCCGACACTGGCACGATGTCGTGGGCGACGAAGAGACCGACCGGGTGCGGAAAACCCTGGGGCGCATGACCACCGGACGACACATCCGGCCCAGCTGGTGAGTCGCCGACGGCCGGTCCCGGCCCAGCCGGTTCGTCCCTGCCGGCGCCGATCGACCGGCCGCTATACGCCGGGGAGCCTGCGCGTCGGTGCCCTGAAGTCCGGGCGGGCCGGCCGGTCCGGAAGCGGACAGGACCGCTCCGCGCCCCATCACCACAACCGGCCCGTGCAGAGATCGCGGGTTCGGCAATCTCCGCACGGGCCGCACGCTGCGATCAACGTCAGGAATCGAACCGAAGCAGCACGGTCTCACCGGTCGCGTCGTCGACGCCGTCGTTGTCGGTGACCACGAACAACACACCGTTCCCGGCGATCGCCATACCTTCGACCTTCTCCTGCACCCAGCCGTTGGTGGCCTGCAGTTCCGGCAGCAGATCGCGATCGAGCTGCTTGTCCAGCACGGCCGGCTCGTCGGTGCCGGTCACGCCGTCCTCGGCCGGGATGGCGACCCGGTAGACGGCCTTGAGCGCGGCGTCGGGGCCGAGCAGCTTGTCGCGTTCCAGCACCAGCAGATCATCGCCGTCGACGACGATCTCGGACAGGCCGATCCAGTCACCGTCGGTATCGGTCTGCTCGAGCCGGTAGCCGTACCACTGCCACTCACCGGATTCCGGCAGGTACTTGCCGATCCGGGCGATCCCCGCCGGGTCGGATGCCAGTTCCCGCTGCAAGGCGACCCAGACGACCTCGTCGGCACCCGAGCCCTGGACCGCAACGCCTTCGATACCCTGCTTGCCCAGCTCGGCAGCGATCTCCTCGGGCAGTGCGATCCGCTGCTCCACGGAGCCGTCGGCGGCCACCTGCACGAGGGCGTTCTCGCTGCCTTCCTTACCTTCGACACCGAGGTAGAAACCGCCGTCGGCCCGGGCGGCAATGCCTTCGACATCGAGTTCGACCGGTTTGCCGTCCTCGGTGACCGGCAGTTCGGTGTCGATCACTGCCGGCGCAGTGGACACATCCATTCCGAGGATGCGCGCCGGGCCGTACGCGGAATCGGTTGCCGTGTACAGCCGGTCGCCGGCGGCGGGGTCCGCGCTCAGCGCCCCGAGCGCGCCCCAGCCGATCGGGGTCGCGCCGTCCCGGGCCGAAACCACCGACGGGAACTGCGGCACGCCCGCCTGCTCGGCGAATTCGTCACCGTAGCCGAAGGTCGCCACGGAACCACGCATCCCGATCTCGACGTCGTCCTCCTCCGAGGACACCGCGAGCAGGTTCCGTTCCGGAATCGGCAGCAGGCCTTCCGGACCCATGTTCGTGGACAGAATCTGCCGGAACTGCGGATCGGCCGGATCCGAGACGTCGTAGACGGCAACGAAATTGCTCCGCTCGGACCCGACGAAGGCCATCGGGGTGCCGCCGAACTCGGCCACCGCGATCCCTTCGGGCTCGATGCCCTTCTTGCCGGCTCGGCCTTCCAGGTGCAGGCCGGTCTCCACCGCCAACTGCTCCATGCTGTTGCCGGCGTCCCAGACCACCGCGCCGGTCTCGGCATCGAAGACGGTCCAGCCGCGGCTGCCACCCTTCCAGTCGCCCTCGTTCGCGGTGGCGACATGATCGTCGTCGAGCCAGGCGAGCGCATCGGGTTCCCGGGGCGCGTCGGTGATCGATCCGGTCTGATCGAGGGTGCCGTCGTCCTCGGTATCGATACCGTCGACCGTCACCGACCCGGCCGAGAATATGGTGCGCACCTCGCCGCTCGCGGCGTCCACGATGGCGATGCCGTTGTTCTCCTGCAACGACATCGCCACTTCACCGCGCGAGTTGAAGCTCACGTACTCCGGTTCGAGGTCCTCCGGAGTGTCCAATCCGGCTTCGCGGGCAGCGTCCTCGTCGAAACGCACCGGTTCGGCGGCCCAGTTCTCCGGCTCACCGTCGAGCGCAATGATCTGCAGGAACCCGGTCGGCGGCTGCGGCAGATCGCCTTCCTCGCCACCTTCGGGGGTGAACTCCTCGTCGCGCTGATTCTCCATGGCAATGGCGGCGTAGACGCCGTCCTTGCTGATCGCAATCGAATCCGGCTGGCCGCCGAGGTCGATGCTGTGCACCTTGGTGCGGTCACTGATCCGCACCACATCGACCCGGCCGGACGGTTCGGTGTAGTCGCCGCCGGTGGTGTCGACCACCACCAGCACGTAGTCACCGGCTACCGCGACCGAGGTCGGCTGGTCGTCGGCGTGGCCGAGCGATTCCAGCGACACCGAACCCAGGCCCTTCGGCGCGGCCGGGTCGGTGATGTCGAGGAACCCGATCCGCTTACCCGCCGCGTCGGTGTAGATCAGAGTGTTGCCGTCCTCGGTGACGTCGGAGATCTCCGCGACCGTCTCGTCCTCAGCCGACACACCCTCGGGACGATTCTCCACCACCGGATAGGTGCCGAGCCGGTGAAAGCTGGTCGCGGCCTCGCTCTCCCACCCGGCCGCCGGCGCCGGGCCCGGTCGGTCGGACTCTCCGGAGCCGCAGCCGACCGCGGCCACCGATACCGTCGCGACGGTTGCGAACAGCAACCCTTGCCTCATCCTGGCCACAACCAGTCCCTTCATCATTGTCGAGCCTTCCCGGGGAAACGGGAATCCTGCGGATGGTGCGGGGCCCAGGTGACGGCTGAGTGACCGGAAGATGAGATGCGGCGAACCTCCCGCCGAACAGCACAACGGCGCCTACGGTGCCGGATGGGCAACGCAGGCGCCGGTGCCGGGTGCTATTCGGCCTCGAGTACCGCGTCGAGGAACTGCCGGGTGCGATCGTGGTCGGGGTCGGTGAAGATCTTCTCCGGCGAACCGGTCTCCAGGATCCGGCCGCTGTCGAACATCATCACCCGGTCGGAAACCTTGCGCGCGAACCGCATTTCGTGGGTGACGCACAGGAAGGTGATATCGGTGTCGGCCGCGATATCGGCGAGCAGGTGCAGCACGCCGGTGACGAGTTCCGGGTCCAGCGCCGAGGTGACCTCGTCGAGCAGCAGCACCTCCGGTTCCATGGCCAGCGCCCGGGCGATCGCCACCCGCTGCTGCTGGCCGCCGGAGAGCTGGGTCGGGCGGGCGTCGATCTTCTCGCTCAGCCCGACCAGTTCCAGCAGCTCCCGGGCCCGGTGCTCGGCCTGCTCTTTGTCGGTGCCCAGGCTGCGGATCGGCCCCTCGGTGATATTGCGCAGCACCGACATGTTCGGAAACAGGTTGAACTGCTGGAAGACCATGCCGATCTTGCGCCGCATCTGCCGCAGATGCGCTTCACCCGCGGGCACCAGCTTGCCGCGCTTCTCCTCGTGGGTCAGGCACTGCCCGGCGACGTCGATGGTGCCGCCGTTCACCTTCTCCAGAGTCATCACCAGGCGCAGGATCGTCGTCTTTCCCGAGCCCGAGGGCCCGATCAGGGTGACGAACTCACCGGGCGCGACCGAGAAGTTCATCTCGTCGAGGACGACCGTGTTCCCGAACCGCTTCTGCACATCGGTGAACCGGATCATCGGCTCGGCTGCTGGGTCCGAGGGTTTGCTGAGGTCGGTTGTTTCAGGCTCGGTCGGCACGTTTCTCCAACTTTCGAATCAGCAGGGAACACGGATAGCTCAGCGCCAGGAAGGTGAGGCCGACGGCGGCCCAGGCCTCCGGTCCGACCCCACCGCGATCGGCGGCAAGATTGGTCTTCACCTGGTACACCATGTCCAGGATGACGATCGCCGACAGCAGCGGCACTTCCTTGAACATGGCGATGGTGTAGTTGCCCAGCGCCGGCAGTACCCGCGGCACCGCCTGCGGCAGCACGACATCGGTCCAGGTGCGGCTGCGGGGCAGGTTGAGCGCGACCGTCGCCTCCCATTGGGCGGCCGGTACGGCATCGATCCCGGCCCGGTACACCTCCGCGGTGTAACAGGCATAGTGCACACCGAGTGCGGTGACACCCACGATCAGCCG
The DNA here is from genome assembly GCF_056627695.1 of Nocardia sp. KT25-26. Classification (NCBI taxonomy): domain Bacteria; kingdom Bacillati; phylum Actinomycetota; class Actinomycetes; order Mycobacteriales; family Nocardiaceae; genus Nocardia; species Nocardia sp. KT25-26. The sequence goes on from NZ_CM152813.1 coordinate 4,753,187, forward strand.
CTGGGTGTCGGTCTCCAGCCCGCCGAGCAGCTCCGGGCGCACCACCCAGTACAGGAAGAAGATCTGCACGAGCAACGGTGTACTGCGCACGAACTCGACGAATGCCCACACCAGCTGGCTGAGCACCGGAACCCCGGACCGCCGGATCAACGCGAAGATCAGGCCGAGCGCGTACGCGACCAGGGAGCCCAGCAGGGTGAACTGGATGGTGACCAGCAGCCCGTCCCAGATGTAGGGAAAGGCCTCGAAGAACCGGTCCCAATTCCACTTTCCCATCAGGTGGACACCCCCATCGACAGGCTACGGTCCCGGCTCGGCATCGGCCGGCCCGACCAGCGCACCGCCGCCCGCTCGAGCACCCGCATCACGAGGGTGATCGCCACGGCGATCAGCAGATACACCACCAGCTGCATGCCGTAGATGACACCGAGTTCCCGGGAGAAGGCCGGTACCGCACGCAGTTCGTCCGCCTTGTGGAAGATCTCCGGCACTGCGATGAAACTCAGCAGCGCGGTGCCCTTCAGCAGCTGGATGAACAGATTATTGAACGAGGGCAGCATCTCCACCACGGCCTGCGGCAGGATCACCCGGCGCATCCGTTGCCATTTGGTGAGGTTCACCGCGATCGCCGCTTCGACCTGCCCCTTGGGCACCGCCTGGATGGCGGCGCGCACCACCTCGGCGCCGTAGGCCCCGTGATTGAGGCCGAGCACGATGATGCCGATCAGCAGCAGACCACGATCGGTCGCCCCCAGTGACACTCCGATGAAGATCGGAATCGCCACGGCGAAGAAGAACAGCTGAACGACCTCCGAGGTACCGCGCAGGCCCTCCACGTAGACCCGGGCGATGAAGCGCACCAGCCGCGAATTCGACAGCATGGCGACGCCCGCCACCAGGGCGAGGACGACGGTCAGCGCGATACCGCCGACCGTCGCCCACAGCGTGAAGGGCAGCCCCTCGAGAATCCGCTCCAGATAGATCGAGAAGTTGTCCGACATCAGGTATCAGGGGGTGCAGTATTGCTCGGTGGTCGCCGCCGGATCGGGCTCGTTGGCCTCGGTCAGGCCGAACGGCTCCACCAGCTCCAGCCATTCGCCGCTCTCGTGCAGCTTGCGCAGCTCCCGGTTGAAGTCCTCGCGGAACTGGTCGTCGTCCTTGCGGAAGTTGAAGGTACCGACATCCGGCCGGTCACCGTACTGGAAGGATTCGGTGGTCTCCAGACCGGCGTTCGGACTGGTCTTGACCAGCCACTCACTGGTCACGTCCAGCAGTGCCGCCCCGTAGACGTCGCCGTTCTCCACCGCACGCAGGATGTCGTCCTGTTTGGCCATCGGCTCGATGAGCTCACCGGGAACACCGGACTCCTCGGCGTAGCCGTTCTCCACGGCACCACCGAGGGTGGCGATCCGGACGTTCTCGCGAGTGATGTCGTCGAAGCTGTCGATATTGCGCGGATTACCTTCGGGCACCATGAACGACGAACCGACCTGGTAGTCGGGGATCGCGAAATCGGAGCTCTCGCACCGCTCCGGGTTGATGAACATTCCCGCAGCGACGAAGGCGTAGTTCTGCGCGTTGACGCCGTCGATCAAGCCACTGAAGTCGGTCAGCACGCCCTCGATCTCATCGATACCCAGGTTCTTCAGCACCGCCCGCGCCACCGCCGGGGCGTACCCGGTCAGCTCGCCGTCGGCGTCCCGGTAGGCCCACGGCGCCTCGTTGGCGAAACCGACCTTGATCTTGCCGGACTCCTGGGCTTCCTCGTAGGTCACCGCGGCGGCCCCGTCTCCGCCGAGTCCACAGCCGGATACTGCCAGCGCCAACGCCGCGACCGCCGCCGCAGCCACCCGGCGCGCGCCCCGACGCGAACCCTTCACATCGTTTCCCACGATCCGACCATCCTTCTCTGTTCCGCCGAAGGACGCCTCGCGGTCCGCCTGCACCGGACCACCGCCCCTCGGTCGTGTCCGTGCCGATCCGTTCCCCCGTGTACATCGCGGGTTCACCGATCGACATCTTTCCGCTCGGGTGCGAACGCTACGCCAGTAGCGAGGCTTCGGCACGCCGGGGCACCATCGAGTTCATGAACCATTTACCACGCGCCGGTACCGGCGCCGAGGAGGAGGCGGCGTGAACGAGCTTGCCCGAGGCGAGAATCGCCCCGCTCCGGCAGACCGGATGCAAGTCACGGTGACCTGCGATTTCCCGGTTGACGTATCAGCGCTGCTGCTCGGTGCCGACGGTGCGGTACGCACGGATTCGGATTTCGTCTTCTTCAATCAGCCGGCCGGTCCCGGTGTCACCCTCCGGCACGGCAACGGCGCGCCGGATGTGGTGGATGTGGATACCGGTGCCGTGCCCGCCGATATCGAACGGGTGGCGGTCACCGCGAGCCTCGACGGTCGTGGACCGGCGACCTTCGCCGGTGCCGCGCCGGTGGCGGCCATCGCCACCCCGCAGGGGACCCTCACCTTCCCGATGGCCGGGCTCACCACGGAGAGCGCCGTGGTGTGCGTCGAAATCTACCGTCGTAACGGCGCCTGGAAGGTGCGTGCGGTCGGCCAGGGCTACGACAACGGCCTGGCGGGTATCGCCACCGCCTTCGGCGTGCACATCGACGACGAGCCGGTCGATACGGCGCGCACCCCGGCGACGTCGAGCCGTACCGCACCCACCGTGCACGCGGCCCCGACCGCGGCCCCGCCGGCCGCCCCGAATCCGGCCTATTCCTCTCCCGCACCGACCACCCATCAGCAAGGAGCTCAGCCCGTGCACAGCGATCTGTTCAATCCCGCCCACTCCGAGGTGAACGGCTTCGGCATCCAGAAGCAGGGCAGCAAGATGGTCAAGGTCGGCATGAACGGTGAGGTGATGGCCCGCGCCGGTTCGATGGTCGCCTACCAGGGCGATATGCATTTCGAGGCGCTGGGTTCCGGCGGGATCGGCAGGGCCATCCAGCAGGCCCTGACCGGCGAGGGCGTGCCACTGATGAAAGTGAGCGGCCGCGGTGACCTGTTCCTGGCGAACAATGCGGCCGATGTCCACCTGATCGACCTGGACGGCTCCGACGGGCTGACCATCAACGGTGCCAATGTGCTCGCCTTCGACTCGACCCTGCGCTACGACATCCGGCGGGTGCAGGGCGCCGCCGGGCATTCGAGCAATGCCGGCCTGTTCAACTGCGTGTTCACCGGCCGCGGCCGGATCGCCATCACCACCGAAGGAACACCCGTGGTACTGAATGTCGATCAGCCCACCTACGCAGATCCACAGGCGGCAGTGGCCTGGTCGTCCAGCCTGCAGACCGGCATCAAACGCAACGATTCCTTCGGCATCGGCACCCTGCTGGGCCGGAGCACCGGCGAACGGATCACCCTGTCCTTCGCCGGGCACGGCTTCGTGATCGTGCAGCCGTCGGAGCTTCCGCCCGGCGGCTTCATCGGCGGCACCGGAGGTGGCCAGGAGGCCGGGCAGAACGGCGGCATGCTGGGCGGGCTGTTCGGCTGACCGCGCCGATCAGGACCCGGTGCGCTCCTTACGGGCCTTGCGCCGGGACTCGCGCATCTCCGCGAGTTCCTGCTCCAGGCTCTCCGCGATCCGGAACTGTCCGGTGTCGTAGATATTCGTGGGCTGCACCGCCTCGTAACCGAAATCGATCTCGGCGAGCGCCCGATCGACCCGGGCCTGAATATCGGAGGGCTCGTCGGCGCCGCCGAGATCCTTGGTGACCACGGACGGCTCCCGGTCCGGCTTACCCCGGTCGGAGCCGGCCGTCGCGGCAGTCGATGCCTTACCGGCACCGGACTTGCTGCTGCGCTGCTTCGGCCGGGCGGCGGTTTCGGTGGCCGCAGCGGGCTTCGCGGTGATGGCCGGCTGCTCGGCGACTGCGGCCGACAGGGTCGGCGGCTGGTACTCCATGCGGGCCGCGGTACCGGCCGGCCGGTTCAGGATCTCCTCGGCCGGATCGGGCAGGCCGCGAACCTGTTCGGTCGCCCGGGCGATCGCCAGCCCGTAACGGGCACTGACCGCATCGTGGATCAGCAGGGCGACACCGATCATCACCGGCGCCACCGCGTGTACCGCAGCGTCGTACCAGAGGCTGTCGCGCACATAGGGATAGGTGTTCAGCGTGACCGTGAGTGCGAGCAGCGCGACCTCGGCGAGGGCGACCTGCTGCCGGTTGCCGACCACACCCCATTCGGCCACCTTGTTCGTGCCGACCATGATGATGATCAGGCAGACGCTGATCATGGCTTCCAGCAGGTAGCTGAACCAGAACAGCGGATCGGTCGGCCCACCCGGTGCGATGTTCTGCTGGACGTTGACCGCCGACCAGAGCATGCCGGCCGCGACGACACCGGCCAGTGCCCGCAGCGACCAGGAGCGATGCCGGTACAGCGAAGCCAGTTTCGCGTGCGGGCTCGACTCCCGTCGCTGTGCGGCGATCGCCCTGCGGGCTACCAGCAGATCTCGCATGTCGGCCTTCTCGATTGCTTCGGTGGTCTGCCGGGCCCGGTCGGAAGCGGCCGCCTGTGCCTGGGTCTGCTTCCACCGTTGCTCGCGGTCCTGTTCCCGGATCCGTTCGGCAAGTTCGCGTTCGGCCCGCAGCTCGGATTCCGACAGGGCTTCGGTGAGCGCGGGGTCGAATTGGTACGCGAGCCGGCCCCGGGCCTTCTCGACCCGCTGAGCCAGTTCGGTGACGTCGTCGGCGACCTCGTCGACGGAATGCTCGATCGTCATCGCGAACCCCCAGCCGGATTTCGCGACAGCGGGCTGATGACCACACGTGTGAACGGCACACGCCATTCATAGTCCATTCACACGCTCCAGTGAAACGGAGTTGCCCGACGCGCCCGGACTCGTCGGCGCGCCGCCGGCGACACGCACGCCCACCGGCCGGTCGAGCTCACCACCATCCGGCTATTGTCACTTCGCCAATATTGCGCCACAATGTGCATGTAACTACTCGTCACCCCTGGTGAGCTGTGACTTCAGCAGCCACGGGGGTGGCAGCGCTGTACCGAGCCGAAGGAGACTCGATGGCCGCCTACCGGTCGAGCTGGATGGACGAGGATACGGAAGCGCTGCGCGAGCTCGCGCGCGCCTTCTTCCAGAAGGAAGTCGCCCCCAATATCGACAAGTTCATCGACCAGCACCACGTCGATCGCGACCTGTGGAACAAGGCCGGCGAGGTCGGTCTGCTGTGCCTTTCGATCCCCGAGGAGTACGGCGGCGGCGGGGGCACCTTCGCCCACGAGGCCGTACTGATGGAGGAGCAGGCGCGCGCCGTGGACACCGCCTGGGGTGTCAGCCTGCACAACGGCATCGTCGCCCACTACCTGCTCGCCTACGGCACCGAGGAGCAGAAGAAACAGTGGCTGCCGAAGATGGCCACCGGCGAAGTGGTCGGCGCGATCGCCATGACCGAACCCGGCACCGGGTCCGATCTGCAGAGCGTCAAGACCAAGGCGGTGCGCGACGGCGACGAGTACGTGATCAACGGCTCCAAGACCTTCATCACCAACGGTAGCCAGGCCGATCTGATCATCGTCGTCGCCAAGACCGACACCACCCAGGGCGCGAACGGCATCTCGCTGATCCTGGTCGAGGCCGACCGGGCAGGGTTCCGGCGCGGCCGGGTGCTCGACAAGATCGGCCAGAAGGGCCAGGACACCTCGGAGCTGTTCTTCGAGGACGTCCGGGTCCCGGTCACCAATCTCCTCGGCACCGCAGAAGGCCAGGGCTTCATCCAGCTGATGCAGCAGCTGCCGCAGGAGCGCTTGATCGTGGCGATGGGCGCGGTGGCCGGGATGGAGGTCGCGCTCGACCACACCCTGCGCTACACCAAGGAGCGAGAGGCCTTCGGCCGTCCGGTGTTCGGCTTCCAGAACACCAAGTTCAAGCTGGCCGAGGTCGCCACCGAGGCGCGGATCGCCCGGGTGTTCATCGACGACTGCATCGACAAGCATCTCGTGGGTGAGCTGGATATCCCGACGGTCGCCATGGCCAAGTGGTGGTGCACCGATCGCGCCATGAACGTCGCCAGCGAATGTCTGCAGCTGTTCGGCGGGTACGGCTATATGACCGAGTACCCGATCTCGCGCATGTGGGTCGACAACCGGGTGCAGCTGATCTACGCGGGCACCAACGAGATCATGAAGGAGATCATCGCCCGCAGCCTCTGACCGGCGCGATTTCCCGACACACGCGGCGCAACCGGTGGATCCGGTTGCGCCGCGCCGCGTTCGGAGGCTCTGCCGGATGCTCCGGACCGGCGGGAGAACCATCCGCGCCGGGACCGAGACCGAATGTCAGACGGGAGCCCGGCGCCGGCGCGCCCACTGACCACTCACGGGCGGAGGTAATGGTGCGGTGAACGCGGACAGTGACCGGTCTCCCGACGACGCGGTCCGGCCGCTGCCCGGGCGTGAGGTGATGGTGCAAGCGGTGTGCGGCGGGGTGGACTGTGCCGACCCGATGCTCGACGCCGCACACGAGCTTTCCGGGCTGCACGAACGCCGGGCGCTGGTGGGACCGGGCGATATCGGCGAGATCGACCGGCACCGTGCCTGCCTGGTCTGCGAAATCGACCGCTGGGTGTACCTACGCACCCCACGCCCGCAGGCCGGGGCGCCGATGCATACCGAAAGCCTGGGCGCGGTGGTGGACCGAATGGCCCAATTCGCGGCCCTCACCTATTCGGCCCTGGCCAACGGCGCCGACGAACAACTGCGCGCCGCCCATCACCGGCTGTACGAATTGGGCTGCGGCTATGCGGACCTGGTGACCGAACTGTCCTGCGGAACCAGGCGGGTACCGGACGATCCCGACTTCGGACGCACACCCGGGGCGCGCCCCGAGTAACGCCGACCGCCCCTCATCAGCGCATGCGCAGCGAGATCAACTGCCAGGAACCCCTGCGATACCGGATCCGGCCCGCGAAGGCGAACCGGCGGTCACCGCGCTGATATCCGCCGAAGATCTCCGCGGTACGCGGATCGATCGGCACCGTCGACACCCGGGTCAGCGCGGCGGAACCGAGCCCGGATCCCGGCACCAGGTCCTGCGTGACCAAGGTCTGCACCGCGGCCACCACCTTCGGATCGGCGACGGCTCGCAATTGCCCCGCACCCCGGCGGCGATCCAGCACCTCGAGCACTATCCGCAGCGCCCGACGAGTGAACTGCGCTGCGGGAGACTCCGATTCGTCCCGGTGCCGGTCGGGTGCCGATGCAGCCCCGGAAGGTCCGACTGCTCCTTCGGAGGGTGGGCCGCACGTCGCAGCGGCAACCTGCGCAACACGCTCTCCCGTGTGCCCGGCCGAGCTCGTACAGCCGGGCAGGCGGCCGTTCCCGCTCATCGCCCCAGTCGCCGGGCGGCCGGCCCGCCGGACACCGAACGAATGCTGCGCACCACGACCGGTACGACAGCCGATCGCCGGTCGCGCCGTGGCGTTGCGGGCCGCATGCGGCCGGTGCGGTTCCAGCGGCGGCTCACAGCACGGCGCCGGTGACAACGAGATGTCCTCGGTTCCCATCGATCCCCTCCTGCCCACCCGATCCCCTTGCGGGCACCAGCATGTCACGCCCCGACAGCGTCGTAAAGAGCGAAAACCCAGGTCAGGCGACCAGTTTCAGAACAACGTCATCGGCGCAACCGACTCGGGGTCCGGCAACGGAGCCAGTCCCGGTACCAGCGCGGCGACTTCGGCGTGGAACCGCCGGGCCAGGATGCGTGATCCGGCGTTGTCCGGGGTGTGCAGGAACATCGTGGGCGAGCGCCCCTCGCGCAGCCACTCCGCGACGGTATGCACCCACGGCTGCCAACCGGCGACGGCGCGCTCCGGATCGTCGGGACCGTGATAGCGCACGATCGGGAACTCGGTCAGCGCACGCAGCCGCCGCGGCAGCCGGGGCTTCTTCCCACGTGCCTCCAGTTCGGCCGGGCTCTGCGCCGCCCGTTCGAACAGCACCGTGGTGTCGAACGGCACCCATTCGGCGCCGATCCGGCCGAGGACGCGTTCCAGCTGGGTGGCCGCATCGGGATCGGTGAAGAACGCCGGGTGGCGAACCTCCACGGCACAGCGCAGCCCATCCGGCAACGCCCGCTGGAACCGGGCCAGCGCACCCAGATCGCCCGGGCCGAAGGTGGCGGGGAGTTGGCACCACAGTGCGTGCAGGCGCGGCCCCAGCGGCGCCATCGCCGTCAGGAATGCCGTGAGCTCCGGCTGCGTCTCGATCAGGCGCCGTTCATGGGTGATCGGCTTGGGCAGTTTGACCACGAAACGGAAGTCCGGATCCGTCTGCTCGGCCCATCCGGCGACCGTCTCCGGTGCCGGGGTGGCGTAGAAGGTGGTGTTGCCCTCCACGGCATTGCAGTGGGCCGCGTAGCTGCGCAGCCGCGCACCGGCCGACGACGGCCGGGGTTGCCAGTCGGGATGGGTCCACATCGCGCATCCAACGTGCAGCCGCATGGGCCGACCGTAGTGCATGAAAACTTGCCGTTTAAGATGGGGTCAGTGACGGCCACCCTGACGACCGGTCGCCCCGGCACGGGCGTTGCGACCACGACCCGCAGCTGGCTCGGCGTCGCCGCCGCGATCTTCGCCATCGCCTGGGGCGGCAACGAGTTCACCCCGCTGCTGGTGATGTACAAGGGCCAGGGGATGGCCCCGACCACCGTCGACCTGCTGCTCTTCTATTACGTCCTCGGTATCGTGCCCGCGCTGCTCATCGGCGGGCCGCTCTCGGACCGCTGGGGACGGCGCCCGCTGCTGCTGCCCGCGCCGATCATCGCCGCCGCCGGATCGCTGCTCCTGGCCTCGGGTGCCGGGTCGGCACCGATGCTGGCGGCGGGGCGACTGCTCTCCGGGGCCGCGCTGGGTCTCGCCATGGCGGTCGGTGGCAGCTGGCTCAAGGAGCTGTCCGACGGCACCGGCGCGCGCCGCTCGGCAATGAGTCTGACCGGCGGTTTCGCTCTCGGCGCGGGTGTCGCCGGCCTGCTCGCCCAGTGGGCCCCGCTGCCGAACTCGGCCGCCTACCTGGTCAACATCGTGCTGTGCCTGGGTGCCGCCGGATGGCTGCGGCAGGTGCCGGAGACGGTCCGGCCGGTGGCTGCGCCGGGCCGGCTCCGCGACGATCTGCGGATCCCGGCCGCCGCACATCCCCGGTTCCGGACCGTCGCGATCCCGGTGGCACTGTGGCTGTTCACCGCCAACGCCACCGCCTATGCGGTCCTGCCGACGCTGATGCTGCCCCGGGTCCCGGAGGCGCCGATCGCCTTCTCCGCACTCGTCACCATGGTCACCCTCGGCTGCGGATTCACCATCCAGTCCCTCGCCCGCCGCATCGACCTGCCGGGCACCGCCCGCAGTGCGGTGGTGGCGCTGATCCTGCTCACCATCGGCATGCTGCTCGCCGCGTGGACCGCCGCCACCCTGACCGTATGGGCGACACTGCTCACCGCAATGGTGCTCGGCAGCGGCTACGGCATCGGCCTGGTGGCCGGACTACAGCAGATCGAGCGGATCGCGCCCCCGAGGCAGCTGGCCGGGTTGACGGCGGTCTTCTACTCGATCAGCTACCTCGGCTTCGGCGTCCCGGCCTTGCTGTCGGCACTGCACGGCCGCGCCGGGTTCGGTTATCCGGCCATGTACCTGGTCACCGCCGCCGTCGCCGCCGGCTGCCTGGCTCTGGTGGCCGCGAACTACCGGGAACGGCGATGACCGAGGACCGGGTGGCGGCCCTGCGCCGGTGGGAAGACGCCGGCGCGATCTGGCGGGTGCTGAGCCGCCGCCCCGGCTCGGTCACGATCGGGCTGTTCGAGTGCACCGGGGGTCAGGAGGTGGACCGTTTCACCGCCACCGACGCCGCGCTGCTCGGCTACGTCGGCGACCGCAACAGCAGCGACGAGCCCTCCCCGCACTGAATCACAGCCTCACGACACCGCCACATCCGGGAATGCCTGCTGCCGATGCCCGCCGCGCAGCGTGCCGTCCAGATAGGCGGTCCGGCAGGCCCGCCGGGCGATCTTGCCGCTGGACGTGCGCGGAATCGACCCGGCGGGGACGAGCAGCAGATCCCGCACCGTCACCCCGTGCCGGCGGGCGATGGCCGAGCGCACCGCTTCGGTGATCGGGCCGGGGTCCAGCTTCGCCGCCCCGGTCCCCCGCTCGGCGACGAGCACCAGCTGTTCCCCGGACCCGGCCGCCGCCGGCAACTCCGCCGCCGACACCGCGAATGCGGCCACGAACCCCGGCCGCAGCGCACTGCTCGCCTCCTGCGCCGAGTACTCCAGGTCCTGCGGGTAGTGGTTGCGCCCGTCGACGATCACCAGATCCTTGACCCGGCCGGTGATGAACAGCTCCCCGTCGTGGTAGGCGCCCAGGTCACCGGTGCGCATCCAGGACGCGTCGGCCTCGGTCCCGGCGGCATGGCTGCCGTTCGGCTGCCGGGCGATCAGCCGGTTGCCGAAGGTGGCGGTGGTCTCCTCCGGACGACCCCAGTACCCGATGCCCATATTGTCGCCGTGCAGCCAGATCTCGCCGACCTCGCCGTCGCGGCGTTCGAATCCGGTCTCCGGGTCCACGATCACCGCCCACTGGGACAACGCCACATAGCCGCAGGACACCTGGGCGATCGAATTCTCCGCGTCCTCACCCACCGGGATCATCCGGCCGGCACCCAATTCGGCGCGGTCCACGTACACCACGCGGGCCGGATCCTCGCGCCGGGTCGCGGACACGAACAAGGTCGCCTCAGCCATCCCGTAACACGGTTTGATCGCGGTCTTGGGCAGCCCGTAGGGCGCGAAGGCCTCGGTGAACCGGTTCATCGAGTCGACCGACACCGGCTCACTGCCGTTGATCAAGCCGATGACATTGCTCAGATCGAGTTCCTCGCCCGCCTTGGGAACCCCACGGACCGCCGCATGCTCGAAGGCGAAGTTCGGGGCCGCCGAATACATTTCCGCCCCGTCCGACTGTGCGGCCAGTTCCCGGATCCACCGGTACGGCCGCCGCACGAAGGCGCTCGGCGACATGATGGTGATGAACTTGCCACCGATGGTCGGCAGAATCACCGTCAACAGGCCCATATCGTGGAACAACGGCAGCCAGGTGACCCCACGGGCGTTCTCGGTGATCCCGATCGCATCGATCATCTGCAACAGGTTGGTGCCGACCGAACGGTGCGTGATCTCCACTCCCGCCGGAGTCCGGGTGGAACCCGAGGTGTACTGCAGATAGGCGACACTGTCGGCGTCGATCTGCGGTCGCCGCCAGCTACCGCCGACGCTGTCCGGTATCGCCTCCACGGCGATGATCCGCGGCCGATGCGCGGCGGCCCGGTCCCGGTAGAACTCACGCACCCCGGCCGCCGCCGAACCGACGGTCAGCACCGCGGCCGGTTCGCAGTCGGCCAGCACGGCCCGCAACCGGTCGCTGTGGCCCTGTTCCTCGGGGTCGAACAGCGGCACCGCCACGTTGCCCGCATACACCGAAGCAAACAGTGCCACCACATAGTCCAGGCCCTGCGGCGCCAGAATCGCGACCCGGTCCCCCGGGCGGCAGACCTGCTGCAGGCGAGCGGCCACGGCCCGCAAACGTACGCCGAATTGCCGCCAGGTCAGCTCGTGGTATTCCCCGTCCCTTTCCCGGGAGTAGTCGATGAAGCGGTAGGCGAGTTCGTCACCGTTGGCTTCGCTGTGTTTGTCGACGAAATCGATCAGGGTCCGGTCGCCCGGAATGGTGATCCTGCCGTTCTCGTCGAGATAGTCGTCGAAGGTCTCGCCGATCAATGTGTCCCCTGTATCGATCAGTAACGGCCGAAGGCGATGGCGACGTTGTGCCCGCCGAATCCGAAGGAGTTGTTCACCGCGTAGTCGATGCGGCCGCTGCGGGCCGAGCCCGACACCACGTCCAGGTCGATCTCCGGATCCTGGTTCTGCAGGTTCAGGGTCGGCGGCACGATGCTGTCGCGAATGCTCAGCACGGTGAGTACCGACTCCAGCGCGCCGACCGCCCCGATCGAATGCCCCAGTGCGGATTTCGGCGCATACACCGAGGCGTGGTTGCCGATAGCGCTGCCGATCGCCCGGGCCTCCGCGGTGTCCCCGATCGGGGTGGCCGTCGCGTGCGCGTTGACATGGGTGATGTCCGCCGGGGTGAGCCCACCGGTCTGCACCGCGCGGGTCATGGCGCGAGCGGCACCGGTACCGTCCGGATCCGGTGCCACCAGGTGGAATCCGTCCGAGGTCACCCCGGCGCCCAGCAGCCGGGCGTGCACGGTGGCGCCGCGGGCCGCGGCGTGTTCCTCGGTCTCGAGCACCATCAGGGCACCGGCCTCACCGAAGACGAACCCGTCGCGGTCGGCGTCGAACGGACGCGACGCCGCCTTCGGATCGTCGTTGCGGGTGCTCATGGCACGCATCTGAGTGAAGGCTGCGATCGGCACCGCCTGGATCGACCCTTCGACGCCACCGGTGACCACGATGTCCGCATCACCCATCACGATCATCCGCCAGGCGTTGGCGATCGCCTCGGAGCCGGACGAGCACGCCGATACCGGGGTGGCCACTCCCGCCCGGGCGCCCAGTTCCAGGCCGACGCAGGCTGCCGGACCGTTCGGCATGATCGCCTGCACCGTCAGCGGCGACACCTTGCGGTATCCGCCGTTGTCCAGCTTGTCCCGGGCGTAGATCAGTGATTCGGCCCCGCCCAGCCCGGTACCGATGGAAACCCCGAGCCGATCTGCGTCGACCTCCGGACTACCGGCATTGCGCCACACCTCCCGGCCCAGAACCACGGCCATCTGCTCGACGTAGGACAGCCGCCGAGCTTCGTCGCGGGTCAGGGCGGAGGCCGGATCCACCTTCAGGTGGCCGCCGATCCGCACCGGCAGGTCGAACTGGTCGATGAACTGGTCGTCGAGCCGGTCGATCCCGCTTTCGCCGTTGAGCAGGCCCTTCCAGGTGGAATCCACGTCACCGGCGATCGATGTGGTCGCCGCGAGGCTCGTGACGACGATGTCCCTCATGTTTCGCTCACTCTCTCTGGCTGTACTACGACGGATCGAGAACTGCTGTTCGAGAACTGGTGGAGCAGAACGCACTACCGGCCGGGCCAGGTCGGCCGGACGGTAGGTGGAACGACCCGGTCACACTACCGGATCGCCGACGGCAAGATCCCTCGGATCGGCCCGGCTAGCGGGTCCGGCTGCGCGGACCGGGCGCCGTACGGCCGGCTTTGTCCCGATACATGGCCGCATCGGCGGCGTGCAAGAGGTCGTCGACGGCCGCCGGCGGAGTGGTGAAATACACCGAACCGATACTCGCCCCGACCGCTACGACGCGGCCTTCGACCCGCATCGGCGCGGTCAAGCTGGCGAACAGGGTGTCCGCGACCTTCTCCAGCTCGGCCGCGCCGGCACAGTCATCGAGGACGACCAGGAACTCGTCGCCGCCGATCCGCGCGGTCAGCCCACTCTCCGGCGGGACCGCCGCGCGCAGCCGGTCGGCGACGATTCGCAGTACCCGGTCACCGACCCCGTGCCCCCAGAGGTCGTTGATCTCCTTGAACCCGTCCAGATCGAGATAGCACACCCCGATGGGCGTCGTGGTGACCGACAGCCGGTCGAACAGATGTCCGCGATTGGGCAGGCCGGTCAGCCCGTCGTGATTGGCGTCGTGCCACAACCGGTCGGCCAGTTCCTTACGCTCGGTGACGTCCACGGCCACCCCGATCAGGAAACGCAGCTGTCCGTCGGCGTCGCGCACCACGGACATGGACAGATCGATGCACCGGAGCGTGCCGTCGCTCCTGGTGTGCTGGGTCTCGGTCCGGAACCGGTCGATCTCACCGGTGAACATCCGCTGCAGCTGTGCGAATGCGTCGTTGAGGTTCGCCGGGCCGAGGATGTCGGCCACCGTCCGCCCCGGTAGCGCCGTCGGCTCCTGGCCGAGCATCTCCGCCATGGCGGCATTGGCATCGAGCACGTGCCCGGTGCGATCGATCACCCCGATGCCCACCGAGGCACCAGCGAACACGGCGGCGAAGCGGGCTTCCGAGAGCTGCCGCCGCTGTTCGGCCTCGCGGGCCGCGACCAGCGCCGCAGCCAGGGTGGTCTCCTGTTCCGCGAGCGCGGTCGTCCGCAGCGCCCCCGTGAAGGCCGCCGCGAACTCTGCAGCCAGGTCCACGGCGCGGCACCGCAGCTCGGGCCCGGCATCGGCTCCTGCCCCGGCGGCTTCCACCAAATCGGTGCAGATGATACGCACCGACCTACCGACGGCGGCGGGATCGCGGTAGTTCGCCGCCACCAGTGCCTGCGCCGCACGGGAGGCGACATCGCACGCTCCGCCGGTGCGGACGGTGACGATGAGTTCCGCACACATCCCGGTGAGCAGCGCAGTCACCTCGGACCGGGTGAGAGTGGGCGCCACGATGCCGTCGAGGGCGTCGGCCCACCGGCCTGCCAGCTCTCGCGACCCCAACACCTGGTTCACACCTGCCATCCCACTCCATCACCCGGTCGTCCGGGCCCGGCTACCGCGCCTTGGTCGCCACCCCTGCCATACCGAGCGAATTGCCCGGCTTCTCGTGCTGGTCCTGTTCGGACTCGGGCCGCCAGGACGGCAGTTCCACCACGCCCGGATCGACCAGCTCCCACCCGTCGAACATGGCCGCGATCGCCTGCTGTGACCGAAAATGGATTCCCACCCGGGTCCGATCGGTCGCCTGAGCTCCGAGCTTACCGGCATCGTCGGGCCGCTGCTCCGATGAAAGATGCGACAGTGCGAGATGGCTGCCGGTCGGCAGGGCGGTACGCAGGGCCGCCACCAACCCGGCCGGATCCTCGTCGTCCGGCACCAGATGCAGCACCGCCACCAGCAGCAGGCCGACCGGCTCGTCGAGATCGATCAGACCGGAGGCCCGCACCGCCTGCAGCAGCTCGTCCGGTTTACGCAGATCGGCTTCCAGTGCCCCGGCCTTGCCGTTGCCGCCCAGGATGGCCTTCGCATGGGCGACGGCCACCGGGTCGATATCGACATAGAGCACGCGGCAGCCCGGATCCAGCTCCTGCGCGATCTCGTGCACATTGCCCGCGGTCGGGATCCCGGAGCCGATATCCAGGAACTGCCGGATACCGGCATCCAGGCAGAACCGCACCGCACGACGCAGGAACGCGCGGTTGCTCAACGCCAGCCGCGGGAGGTCGGGCACCAGCTGGACCGCCATCGATGCCGCCTGTCGGTCCACTTCGAAGTTGTGCGACCCGCCCAGGAGCGCGTCGTACATCCGGGCCGGGCTGGCCTGCTGCATATCCACACCGTCGGGCGCCCATGCCGGTCGATCCATCGCCTGTCCTTTCCGCAGTGCCCGCACCGGCCGTTTCGGCCACGCACCCGGGGTGCCGGCGGGTCGATCCAGGCGAATCGTAGCCCCGGTTGCCGCGCACCGCGAGGCTCGGCGATCGGCTACCGCTCGGTGCCGTAAGGCTGGGCCCACAGCGGCACCCGGTCCGGAGTCATGGTCGCCACCACCGGTACGCCCGCATGGTCGAAGTCGTTCCTGGCGCGATCCAGGTGGTCGGTGGAGGTGATCAGCACGGCGCGATGAATGTTCAACAGCTCGAGCAGCCGGGCGGAGAAGAGGGCGTTCTGCACGGTGGACGCCGCGCGATCCTCGATATGGATCCGGTCCCGGGCGATGCCACGCGCCGCCAGCCAGTCCGCCATCGCCTCCGCTTCGGTCACCCCGTTGCGCGGATTGCCACCGGTGACCACGACCGGTGAATGCGGTGACATCAACGCCTGGATCAGCCCGGCGTGCAGCCGCGCATTCAGTTCCGGCCGCATGGAACCGTCCGGCAGCAGGCCGAAGCCGAGCACCACGATCGCGGTATCGGGGCCGTAGTCGTCGGGGACCCCGAGATCCGGGCGGGCAGCGTCGAGGGTCCGCAGCGCCTGATTGGCTATGACCGCCACCTCGTCGGTGAACCCGGCCGGTATTTCGAACGGCTGCGCCATGGCAGGCGTTGCGGCCACGGCCACCGCGGTGCACGCCACGGAGCCGAGCGCGAGCCGTAGGGCGCCATGGCGGGCAGCTGCGAAGGGAAAAGGCCTGTCCATGTCGCGACCTCCTGGCGGGAGCGGCCCGACCGGCCGCTACGAGCAACACTGGCCAATATGGTGACCGAGCGCCCGGTTCGGTGTGCCGTTTTCTGAAAAGTCTGTGATTCGCACTTATCGGGCGGTGGATTGTGCTGTGCCGGCGTTGACCTTCGACGGTGGATCCGCACACCGGGTACCGCTACTACGCGAACACCCAGGTCGAGTCGGCGATCCTGCTACGTCGGCTGCGCGAGATCGATCTCCCGCTCGACACGGTCACCACGGTCCTCACCGGTCCGGCCGAGACCGCGGAACAACTCCTCGACACCCACGTGCACGAGCTGGCCCGCCGCGCCGAGCGGGCAGCCGCGGTATCCGCGCAGGTCAAACACGGCCTCCGGGAGGCGTCCGGGACCGCCGTGTGGCTCCGTGGCGCCGACCTCGCGGCGGCGGTGCGCGCCGTCGCGCCGGCCGCCGCAGCCGATTCCGAATTCCCGGTACTCACCGGCATCTACCTGGAAGCCGGCCCGGAGGGCGTCGTACTCACCGCCACCGACCGATATCGGCTGAGTACCCGCTCGCTGGTACCGGATCGGCCTCCGGCCCGAAACTGGACCGCGATCGTGCCGGCTGCCGACCTGCTTTCCCTCGCCGGTGCCTTCGATACCAGCGACCGGGTCCGGTTGACCGTGCATGCGGATTCCCTCCGGCTCACCGCCGAGGAAACGCTGCGGCCGCTGCCGATCCTCGAAGAGGTCGAGTACCCGGACTACCGAGCGATGATCGCCGGGCTCGCCCCACCGTCGGCGCGTCTGGTCCTGCCCCGCACACTGCTGCTGGACGCGCTCACCGATGCCGAGGTGGTCCACTGCCACTGGACACCGGACGAGCTCGCGGTCACGTCCACAACCGGCGAGCAGATCCGGATCCCGGCACAAGTACGCGGCACCGGATCCGATATCGAATTCTGGTGTGCCTCGCACCGGCTGTTCGCCGCCGCCGACGCAGCCGTCGGCCCCGAGGTGGTCCTCGAGATCGCGGCACCGGATCAGCCGATCGTGGTCCGGTCCGCCACTGACGGCGACCTCACCACCCTGGTCATGCCCATGGCCGAGCCGGCTACGGATACTCGGGCACACGGAACGGAAGGGCGCTGATGTCGGCCGACGAAACCATGGACCGCATCGGCGAGGCGATCACCCTCGGCCGCTCCGGCCACCCCGCCGACGCCATCGATCATCTGCAGAAGCTCTGGCAGCGGATCGGCACCGACGGCGATCCCCTGCACCGATGCACGCTGGCACACTACCTGGCCGACCTGTACGACGATCCGGCCCTGGCGCTGACCTGGAACATTCGCGCGCTCGACGCCGGTATCGCACTGACGGATGCCCGGGCTGCCGCCCATGACCCCGGCCTGCGTGCAGCCGGTTTCCTCCCGTCGCTGTATCTGAATCTCGCCGACGACTATCGCCGGCTCGGATCCTTCCGAGCAGCCGCCGACACCCTGGCCGACGCCCGCGCCGTACTGGGTGAACTCGACGACGACGGCTACGGCGAAACGATCCGCCGGGCGGTAGCCGACCTGGGCGAAGCGATCGCCGCGCAAGACAGCACACCGCGAGCCGGTGCACCGGCCGGAACTTGATACGCGCATACGACAATGGCCCCTGGGATCCCAAAAGGGTTTCCAGGGGCCATCATTTCGGATCACTGGGACCCGAAACGACGATAGGGGACCCAAACCTGGGTCCCCTATCGTGAATGTATGTTCCGGCGGTGTCCTACTCTCCCACACCCTGTCGAGTGCAGTACCATCGGCGCTGGTGACCTTAGCTTCCGGGTTCGGAATGGGACCGGGCGTTTCCCCACCGCTAAAACCGCCGTAACTCTATGAAACTATCCAACAAACCACCACACCCCCCAACGAGGGAGTGTGCCGGACCCGGAACATCCCGGACCCCAGCAATGGTTCGTGTGTTGTTTCAGACACCACACAGTGGACGCGTAACACCTTCATCTTTTATAAGCCCTCGACCTATTAGTACCGGTCACCTACACACATTACTGCGCTTCCAGTTCCGGCCTATCAACCCCATCATCTGTAGGGGGCCTTACCCACTCGAAGGTGGTGAGAAACCTCATCTAGGAACAGGCTTCCCGCTTAGATGCTTTCAGCGGTTATCCCTCCCGAACGTAGCCAACCAGCAATGCACTTGGTAGCACAACTGACACACCAGAGGTTCGTCCGTCCCGGTCCTCTCGTACTAGGGACAGCCTTCCGCAAGTTTCTGACGCGCGCGGCGGATAGAGACCGAACTGTCTCACGACGTTCTAAACCCAGCTCGCGTGCCGCTTTAATGGGCGAACAGCCCAACCCTTGGGACCTACTCCAGCCCCAGGATGCGACGAGCCGACATCGAGGTGCCAAACCATCCCGTCGATATGGACTCTTGGGGAAGATCAGCCTGTTATCCCCGGGGTACCTTTTATCCGTTGAGCGACACCGCTTCCACACGCCGGTGCCGGATCACTAGTCCCGACTTTCGTCCCTGCTCGACCTGTCGGTCTCACAGTCAAGCTCCCTTGTACACTTGCACTCGACACCTGATTGCCAACCAGGCTGAGGGAACCTTTGGGCGCCTCCGTTACCCTTTAGGAGGCAACCGCCCCAGTTAAACTACCCACCAGGCACTGTCCCTGAACCAGATCATGGTCCGAAGTTAGAAGCCCAATACGACCAGAGTGGTATTTCAACGACGACTCCACAAACACTGGCGTGCCCGCTTCACAGTCTCCCACCTATCCTACACAAACCGTACCGAACACCAATACCAAGCTATAGTGAAGGTCCCGGGGTCTTTTCGTCCTGCCGCGCGTAACGAGCATCTTTACTCGTAATGCAATTTCGCCGAGTCTGTGGTCGAGACAGCAGAGAAGTCGTTACGCCATTCGTGCAGGTCGGAACTTACCCGACAAGGAATTTCGCTACCTTAGGATGGTTATAGTTACCACCGCCGTTTACCGGGGCTTAAATTCTCAGCTTCGCAACCCAAAAGGTCGCTAACCGGTCCTCTTAACCTTCCGGCACCGGGCAGGCGTCAGTCCGTATACATCGTCTTACGACTTCGCACGGACCTGTGTTTTTAGTAAACAGTCGCTTCTCTCTGGTCTCTGCGACCCAACCCAGCTCCCCGAGCAAGTCGGTTCACCGGATCGGGCGCCCCTTCTCCCGAAGTTACGGGGCCATTTTGCCGAGTTCCTTGACCACAGTTCTCTCGATCGCCTCGGTATTCTCTACCTGACCACCTGTGTCGGTTTGGGGTACGGGCCGTGTACCAACTCACTAGAGGCTTTTCTCGGCAGCATAGGATCACTGAATTCACCACAACGGCTACGCATCACCTCTCACCCACAAGAACCACGGATTTGCCTATGGTTCGGGCTACAGGCTTACACCAGTACAACCACTGACTGGCCCAGCTACCTTCCTGCGTCACCCCATCGCTTGACTACTACACCCAGGGTCGTGTGCATCCCCATCACTCCACCCGAAGGTGATAGATCCGGTTCAGGACACTTAGCACAGATGATTCGCCATTGGGCGCGGATACACGGGTACGGGAATATCAACCCGTTGTCCATCGACTACGCCTGTCGGCCTCGCCTTAGGTCCCGACTCACCCTGGGCGGATTAACCTGCCCCAGGAACCCTTGGTCATCCGGCGGACGAGTTTCTCACTCGTCTTTCGCTACTCATGCCTGCATTCTCACTCCCATAGCCTCCACAGTTGGATCACTCCACCACTTCCACGGCTACAGGACGCTCCCCTACCCACCCCAACCACTGCCCCGAAGGGAATGTATATGTTGGAGTGCCGCGGCTTCGGCGGTGTACTTGAGCCCCGCTACATTGTCGGCGCAGGACCACTTGACCAGTGAGCTATTACGCACTCTTTCAAGGGTGGCTGCTTCTAAGCCAACCTCCTGGTTGTCTCAGCGATCCCACATCCTTTTCCACTTAGTACACGCTTAGGGGCCTTAGCCGGCGATCTGGGCTGTTTCCCTCTCGACTACGAAGCTTATCCCCCGCAGTCTCACTGCCGCACTCTCACTCACCGGCATTCGGAGTTTGGCTGACTTCGGTAAGCTTGTAGGCCCCCTAGGCCATCCAGTAGCTCTACCTCCGGCGAGAAACATGCGACGCTGCACCTAAATGCATTTCGGGGAGAACCAGCTATCACGGAGTTTGATTGGCCTTTCACCCCTACCCACAACTCATCCCCTCAGTTTTCAACCTAAGTGGGTTCGGGCCTCCACAACATCTTACTGCTGCTTCACCCTGGCCATGGGTAGATCACTCCGCTTCGGGTCCATAATGTGCGACTCAACGCCCTCTTCGGACTCGCTTTCGCTACGACTACCCCACACGGGTTAACCTCGCCACACACCGATGACTCGCAGGCTCATTCTTCAAAAGGCACGCCATCACCAAACAAGTCGGCTCTGACGGATTGTAAGCGCACGGTTTCAGGTACTATTTCACTCCCCTCCCGGGGTACTTTTCACCTTTCCCTCACGGTACTAGTCCGCTATCGGTCACCAGGTAGTATTCAGGCTTACCGGGTGGTCCCGGCAGATTCACAGCAGATTCCACGGGCCCGCTGCTACTCGGGCATCACTCACGCCAGCCGCCATGTTTTCAGTTACGGGACTCTCACCCTCTACGGCAGACCTTTCCAGGCCACTTCACCTAACACAACGGTTTCTGACTGACGCTCACCACGGCAGTGATGAGAAGAGCAACCCCACAACCCCACACATGCAACGCCTGCCGGCTATCACACACACATGGTTTAGCCTCATCCGCTTTCGCTCGCCACTACTCACGGAATCACATATTGTTTTCTCTTCCTGTGGGTACTGAGATGTTTCACTTCCCCACGTTCCCTCCACACACCCTATATATTCAGATGCGGGTAACACGACATCACTCGTGCTGGGTTTCCCCATTCGGAAATCCTCGGATCACAGCTCGGTTGACAGCTCCCCGAGGCATATCGCAGCCTCCCACGTCCTTCATCGGCTCCTGGTGCCAAGGCATCCACCGAACGCTCTTAAACACTTACAAAGACAAAGATGCTCGCGTCCACTGTGCAGTTCTCAAACAACACACCCACCAGAACCACACACCCCGGACCGAACACCCTCCACACGGAGAACCGGTATCACGAGAGACCCTGGCGGATCGTTTCTTGCCTAGAAAGAACGCCTGTTCTTTCAGGACCCAACAGTGTGCCGACTACAATCCCCGAAGACCAGCCACACAGGACCGACCCACACCCGAGGCACATATCAGTGTTCCACCCATGAGCTCCGCAGTCCCACGATCGGAGACTAAACGGCTCTGCCACCACACGCTCCCCGACAACTCGGGGCGTGGATGGAGAATGCTCCTTAGAAAGGAGGTGATCCAGCCGCACCTTCCGGTACGGCTACCTTGTTACGACTTCGTCCCAATCGCCGATCCCACCTTCGACAGCTCCCTCCCACAAGGGGTTAGGCCACCGGCTTCGGGTGTTACCGACTTTCATGACGTGACGGGCGGTGTGTACAAGGCCCGGGAACGTATTCACCGCAGCGTTGCTGATCTGCGATTACTAGCGACTCCAACTTCACGGGGTCGAGTTGCAGACCCCGATCCGAACTGAGACCGGCTTTAAGGGATTCGCTCCACCTCACGGTATCGCAGCCCTCTGTACCGACCATTGTAGCATGTGTGAAGCCCTGGACATAAGGGGCATGATGACTTGACGTCGTCCCCACCTTCCTCCGAGTTGACCCCGGCAGTCTCTCACGAGTCCCCGCCATAACGCGCTGGCAACATAAGATAAGGGTTGCGCTCGTTGCGGGACTTAACCCAACATCTCACGACACGAGCTGACGACAGCCATGCACCACCTGTACACCAACCACAAGGGGGGCCGTATCTCTACGGCTTTCTGGTGTATGTCAAACCCAGGTAAGGTTCTTCGCGTTGCATCGAATTAATCCACATGCTCCGCCGCTTGTGCGGGCCCCCGTCAATTCCTTTGAGTTTTAGCCTTGCGGCCGTACTCCCCAGGCGGGGTACTTAATGCGTTAGCTACGGCACGGATCCCGTGGAAGGAAACCCACACCTAGTACCCACCGTTTACGGCGTGGACTACCAGGGTATCTAATCCTGTTCGCTACCCACGCTTTCGCTTCTCAGCGTCAGTTACTTCCCAGAGACCCGCCTTCGCCACCGGTGTTCCTCCTGATATCTGCGCATTTCACCGCTACACCAGGAATTCCAGTCTCCCCTGAAGTACTCAAGTCTGCCCGTATCGACCGCAAGCTCGAAGTTGAGCCCCGAGTTTTCACGATCGACGCGACAAACCGCCTACAAGCTCTTTACGCCCAGTAATTCCGGACAACGCTCGCACCCTACGTATTACCGCGGCTGCTGGCACGTAGTTGGCCGGTGCTTCTTCTACAGGTACCGTCACTCTCGCTTCGTCCCTGTCGAAAGAGGTTTACAACCCGAAGGCCGTCATCCCTCACGCGGCGTCGCTGCATCAGGCTTCCGCCCATTGTGCAATATTCCCCACTGCTGCCTCCCGTAGGAGTCTGGGCCGTGTCTCAGTCCCAGTGTGGCCGGTCGCCCTCTCAGGCCGGCTACCCGTCGTCGCCTTGGTAGGCCATTACCCCACCAACAAGCTGATAGGCCGCGGGCCCATCCCGTACCGATAAATCTTTCCACCAACCCCCATGCGAGAGATGGTCATATCCGGTATTAGACCCAGTTTCCCAGGCTTATCCCAGAGTACAGGGCAGATCACCCACGTGTTACTCACCCGTTCGCCGCTCGTGTACCCCGAAGGGCCTTACCGCTCGACTTGCATGTGTTAAGCACGCCGCCAGCGTTCGTCCTGAGCCAGGATCAAACTCTCCGTTGAAGACTCACGAAACACCCGAAGGTGAATCAGCAGTATCTAACTAGAGTCCGAAAACCTAGCAAAACGCCAGCCGGAAATTAGCTGACAAAAAATGTCCGACACCCACACGGGGGTGCAAGCATCGGAACCAAAAAATATTTGGCACTGACATTCATCGACACACTATTGAGTTCTCAAAGAACACACGCACACACCGAGAACACCCGAACCGAATCCGGTGCCTCAGTGAAGCAACTTTCCGAAGCTTAGCCGACCACAGTCCCCGACACAAAATCGGGTCCCGGATCAACCAGTGTGATCGTCAGGCGCTCATCGTCCTACCTCGTTTTCCCGCACCGTCGCGTACCCTGTGTTCAAGGCCGCGTTCGGCTCCGGGTCGGAGTCCGTGTCGCTCTGACTCGAATAAAGTTACGCATGATCGAGAACGAAGTCAAATCGCCTGGTCAGACGGCATAATTGCCGCCCCGACTGCAGCCGACACCCCGAACAGAGACGTAGACACCCACTACACACCCGGGCTACAGTCATGTCCCCATAGCTAACTTCCAGCTACACAACGGAGGGGTGGTCCAGTGCCCGGTGACCTCGGTACCACCGAACGTCGAGCGTGGTCTGCCCTCGTCGCAGTATCCACTCTGCTACCGGCGGCGCTCGATTCGCTCCTGCAACGCGAGTTCGGCCTGACCCATTTCGAGTACCGGGTGCTTGCGGTACTCCGGGAGGCGCCCGGCCGGCGGATGCGCCTGTCCGAGCTGGCCACCCGGGGCCACGGCTCGATCTCCCGCCTGTCCCACGTCGTCTCCAAACTGGAGCGGGCCGGCCTGGTCGAGCGCCGGGTGTCCCGCTCGCGACGCGGGATGGACGCGGTACTGACCGCAGCCGGTGCCGGAAAGCTGGCCGCCGCTACCCCGGCCTATCGGCAGGCGGTCGGTGATCTGGTCTTCGACGGTTTGGCCCCGGAACAGACACAGTCGCTCGCCGACCTCGGCGAGCGACTGTGTGAACATCTCGGCGTTGCCCTGGACCGGGATCCGGCCGGCCGATGAACTCAGACCCGGCGCGGATCCCAGGTGCACACCGCCCAGATCACGACGATGTCCAGTGCGATGATCAGGACCGACCACCAGGGGTAGTACGGCAGCCACAGGAAGTTGGCGACGATCGACAGCGAGGCCAGCACGATCGCCATGATCCGCCCCCACATCTGGCCCGCGAGCAGCCCGATCGCCGAGATCACCACGACCGCACCGAGCACGATGTGGATCCAGCCCCAGGTGGTCAGATCGAACTGGTAGATGTATTCCGGCCCCACCACGATCAAATCGTCCTCGGCGACCGCCGAGATGCCCTGCAGGATCTGCAGAACACCGATGACCAGGAGCAGGATGCCGGCGCCGATGGAGGCGCCCGCGGCGAACCCGTCGCGCAACGAATGATCTTCCCGGGGCGGTTGCGCCTGGGTCATGTCGGGCTGATTCGTCATCGTCTCGACCTTTCCGTCAGTTCACCGACGTGCCACGACGGCACTTGGCACCGACGGTAGGGAGCGCACCCCGGATCGCACCTCACCCGTTGTGGGTGAGATCGGAAACGCGCCGGTCAGCCGGGCGCAGTGTGCGGCGCAGCCCGGTGCCCCGGACGACGAGCGAATCCAGCAGGTAGTTCTGCCGCACCTGCCACGGCCGGCGATCACCCTGCCGCGGGAAGTCAGCGATCGACCGGCGGATATAACCGGATTGCAGATCGAGCAGCGGGCGGGCGGCCAGCCTGCCCCGCGGCCGGGGCACCACCGGCGTGCCACCGTTGCGGTCGATATGCCGCAGCACCTTGCACACCAGTCGCGAGGTGAGATCGGCGCGCAGGGTCCAGGAGGAGTTGGTGTAACCGATACAGATCGCGAGGTTCGGCAGGCCGGTGAGCATGGCGCCCTGCCAGACGAACTGCTCCGCGAGATCGACCGGCACCCCGTCGACCGAGGGCCGGATGCCGCCGAGGGCGAGCAGTCGCAACCCGGTCGCGGTGACCACGATGTCCGCCGGCAGCGTCGTCCCGGAGGACAAGGTCACCCCGTCGGGAACGAACCGATCGATCCGGTCGGTGACCACGTCGGCCCGGCCCTTCTTGATCGCCTTGAAGAAGTCGGCATTCGGCGCGGCGCACAGGCGCTGATCCCACGGGTCGTAGTCGGGGGTGAAGTGCTCGGCGACCAGGTCCGGATCCTTCAGGATCCGGGTGGTGAGCCGGGTGAGCAGGGCCCGGGCCGCGGCGGGGCGCCGCCGGCAGTACTGATAGAAGCCGATGTTGAACAGGATGTTCTTGATCCGGACCACCCGGTGGGCGAGCGTCGCCGGCAGCAGTTCCCGGATCCGGTCGGCCTGTTTGTCCCGGCCGGGGACCGCGCTGATCCAGGTGGGGCTGCGCTGCAGCATCGTCACTCGTTCGGCGTCCTCGGCCATCGCCGGCACCAGGGTCACCGCGGTGGCGCCGCTGCCGATCACCACCACCCGTTTGCCCCGGTAGTCCAGCTGCTCTGGCCAGAACTGCGGGTGCACGACCTCGCCGGCGAATTCGTCGAGGCCGGGGAAGTCCGGCGCATGCGGCCGTTCGTAGTCGTAGTACCCGGCACAGATATACAGAAAATTGCAGGTCAGAACCGCTTCCCCGGGGTCCCCACGGACAGTCAGCCGCCAGTGTGCGGCATCGGAGACCCAGTCGGCGGCGAGCACCCGGTGCCGATACCGGATCCGGGACTCGATGTCGTGTTCGGCTGCGGTCTCGCGCAGATAGCGCAGAATAGCCGGACCGGCGGCAATCGATTCGGCATCGCGCCACGGCGCGAACGGATAGCCGAGGGTGAACATGTCCGAATCGGACCGAACTCCTGGATAGCGGAACAGATCCCAGGTCCCGCCCATTCGGTCCCGGGCCTCCAGGATCGCGAAGGACTTGTCCGGGCACTCGGTCTGCAGCCGGTAGGCGGCACCGATCCCGGACAACCCGGCCCCGACGATGACGACGTCGAGATGTTCGGTGGCGGACGGATCCGCCCGATCGGTGCGCGTACGGGTGCTGTCGGTCATGGCACCAGTGTGCCGTGCCCCGCCGGGCGGCACCGGCGTTCGGCGGGTCAGTTGCCGGCACCGAGGTCCAGCCGGCGGGTCACCCGGTCCACGACGTCCGGCGGCATCCCGGGTTCCCGGCGGGCGGCCTGGGCCTCCCGCCGACCGGCTTCCACGATGGCGGCTCTCAGGTCGTGGGCCCGGACCATCATCCGGCGCTCCCGTTCCAGAGTGGCCTTCTCCCCCGCATCGGCGGCTTCCGGATCCGCCCGTGCGGAACGGCGCATCAGGCTGTCGCGCAGATTGCGGTAGGCCTCGTCCGGCAGGCCCTCCTGTTCGGCGACCCGGTCCAGTTCGACCAGTTCGGCCCGCACGACTCGGGCCCACAACTGCATCTCCAGGTGGCGTTCCATCTTGGTGTCGGCGTGCACCCCGGTGATCCGGACCATCAGCGGCAGGGTCGGCCCCTGCACCAGCAGGGTGAACAGCACCAGGGCGAACGCTATGAACAACACCTCGGCGCGGCCGGGGAACTCGGTTCCGGCATCGGTGAAGTACGGGATTGCCAGCGCCAGCGCGACCGTGGCGACGCCGCGCATCCCGCACCACCAGGTCACCAGGGTTTCGCGCCAGGTGTAGGGCTGTTCGGCCTCGACCCGCAACCAGTACCGGCGGCCGACCGCCCAGCTGACCAGCAGCCAGGCCAGGCGCAGCAGCACCACGACCGCGATCACCGCGGCCGTCACACCCAGCAGGCTGGGCCAGCCCTTGCCGGTGGTCGCCAGCACCGTCCGCATCTCCAGCCCGATCAGGGCGAAGGCGAATCCGGTGATGAAGACTTCGGTGATGTCCCAGAACGAATCCGCCACCAGGCGATAGTCGCGATCGCCGATCTCGGTGACCGCATCGGTCAGGTACAGGGCACAGACCACCACGGCCAGGACCGCCGACCCGTGCCAATGCTCGGCGAGCCCATAGGCCGCGAACGGCAGCAGCAGCCCCAACGCGACCTGCCAGACCGGGTTGTCCAGCCGGGCGGTCAGTTTGCTGCCCAGCCACCCGGTCGCCACCCCGACACCGCCGCCGACACTCGCGGCGACCAGGAACTCGACCATTGCGCTCTGGGTGGAGAACGTTCCGGTGACGACCGCCTGCACGGCGACGGTGTAGATGACGATCGCGGTGACGTCGTTGAACAGTCCTTCACCGCTGAGCATGACATTGAGCCGCCTGGGCAGGCCGAGCCGGCTCGCCATCGATTCCGCGGCCACCGGATCGGGTGGCGCCACCATCGCCCCGAGCACCACGCCGACCGCGATCGGCCACCCCGGGAACCAGGCATGGAATATCGCAGCGACGGCTGCGGCGGTGGCGATCACCAGGCCGAAGGCGCGCAGCGCGATCGGGCGCCAGTTCTCCGCGAACTGCCGCCACGAGGTCCGCCGGGCCGCGGCATACAGCAGTGGCGGGAGGACCAGCGGCAGGATCAGCTCCGGCGGCAGCCGCAGATCCGGCACGAACGGGATGACCGCCAATCCGAGCCCGAACAGCGTCATCAGCACCGACGGCGCCACCCGCAGCCGTTCACCGAGCGGTTCGGCGAAGATGGCGGCGAACAGGATGATGAGCGTCAGCACCAACTGATCCATGCGAACAGTGTGCCGACGCGGCCCCCGGCCCCCGGTCGTGACGCGCCCGGCAACTCACCGGCCGATCAGCCACCCGATTACGGCCGGCGGCGCCGCTCCGAACGCGATCACCGACTCCGATCGACCGGCCGACGCAGCCGGCAACGATCGCGGCGACCACGACGGAGTGCATGCCACCGGCAAATCGGTGCCAATTGATCCGGACCGTCCTGCGGGTAGGTGGCGGCGGTCCGCTGCATCGGCAGGTGGAATCCGAGCGACTTTCGCGGGCGCCCTGCTGCGCGGCTCACCGACAGCGACCGATGGGTGATCCGGTGGGTGCGCCGGGGCCTACCACTGCGCATGCGCCGAGCGGACAACCGATACCGGTGCGTCCGGAGCCTGCGGGCCGGCACCCGACCGCCTGAGCTCTGACCGATCCGCCGACACCCACCAACACCCCCGAGCATTCCTGCGCTGGACACGCCGCCCGGATCAGTCGGCGGCCGCGAAGCCCACGGCCGCAGCCGGAACGCAACCTTGACCGGAGGCACCTCATACAGCGGCTGCACGTAGACCGGCACCGGTGGACGGCGCCGCGGAGTACCGGATCGGCGCCTGCCTGCACCCCGAGCATTCATGCCTGGCTACGCATCTCGCATCAGTCGACGGCTGCGGCTGCCGGGGGAAACACGATCGGCGGCAGTGGGAACGGCAGCTGGATCGGTGGAGGTGGCGGCGGAGGAGGTGGCGGAGGAGGTGGAGGGGGCGGAGGCGGCGGAGGTGGCGGCGGGGCCGGAGCCACCGGGACGTTCACCGGAGGCTCGTAGACCGGCGGTGGTTCGTACACCGGCACCGGTGGCGGTGGTGGTGGTGGTGGAGGAGGGGGCGGCGGAGGTGGGGCGGGGGCCGCTGTCTCGGAGGGTGGCGCGGGTGTGCATTGCCAGCTGTCGGCCACCAGTTCCCACCGCGCGGTGATCCCGCCGGCCGAGCAGTTCCCACCGATATGCCGAGCCGGCCACGGCGGGCCGTCCCGGCCACCGAAGGCGGCGCCGATCACCGCCGTGGCGGAGCCGGGCGTAGCGGACGAGCCGGTGGTCGTGGCCGGTTCCGAGCTGTCCTCGGCTTCCTCACCCTGTTGGAACCACATGATCAGCGCGACCGCGACCACCAGGGCGAGCACCGCGACCAGTACCGCGGCAATCGCGAGTACCCGGGTATTCTCCGGCCCCGGTGCGGGGCCGTCCTCGGACTGCTCCATCGCAACCGCCTCTGCCGCGGGAACCGGGACTTGCTCCGGTCTGCAGGCTACCGCACGATTGCTGCCCTGCTCACCGGATCCAACTCAGACCTCCTGGCCAGGGCATACCGCTATATCCAGCGGTTGCCGAACATTCACTTGATTGCGACCCGGACGCGGATGGAGTCGGCATCGGTATCGGCCAGCGCCTGATCCACCAGGGCACCCAGGTCGATCCGGGTAGCGCTGTCGGTCACCGCCTCGGTGAGTGGACGCAGGCCGGGCAGCAGCTCGCGCAGCTCGGGGCCGTGCTGCTCTAGCCAGGCGGTCAATCGCTCCAGGAACGGAACCAGGCCGCCCTCGGCCAGATAATCCTGCGGGTCGATGCTGTCGGTGGCCAGCCGGCCGACCGATTCGACGAACTCATCGAGGGTCTTGCTGAACCGGACGAAGCTGGGGGCGGCGGCCGAGGTCGCCGGTCCGGCCCACTCGATGTCCTGAGCGACGTACTGGAAGTTGTTCAGCAGTTCGGCGATCGCCGGGGATCGGCTCATGATGGTCGCGGCCAGCAGTTCGCCGGACCGGGCCAGCTGGGGCATCGAGTCCTCGGTACCGTCCAGCGCCACCGCCATGGTGTCGACCAGCGAACCGACCACCGCCGGGTCCAGCTGGTTCACCGTGCGGGTGACCATCCGGGCCACATCGGGAATCGATACCGGAGTGCGCACCTGCTCGCCGGCGAGCCGCTGACCGTCGTGAACGTAGGGACCGTCGCCGGATTCCGGTGCGAACTGCACATACGGTTCGCCCAGCGAGGAGAGGTGCTCGACGGTGACGGTGCTGTCCACCGGCAGCTCGTGTTCGGCGCCGAACCGGAAGTCCACCCGGACCCCGGCCGCGGTGTTGTCCACCGCGGTCACCTCGCCGATCTCGATGCCGGTGAGCAGGATCGGTGAGCCCGGGCTCACGCCGCCGGAGTTCTGCAGCACCAGCGACGCCCGGGTGTAGTCGGCGAACGGGTCGGCCCGCACCACCCCGAAGGTCAGGTAGCTCGCGCCCAGCACGGTGATGGCGGCGATGCCGCCGAGCGAGGCCAGGGTTCCGATCTTCATCGCACCGCTCCGATCATGCGCAGGACCTGGACGAGCTGGGCCAGCTGGTCGCCCGCCGGATCTGCGGAATCGGCGATCCGCGCCCCGGTGATGTTCACCTTCGGCCCGTTCTCGGCGAACGGAATGACCTTGTCGCGCAGCAACGCGATCAGCAACGCGGTATTGGCCGGCGACCGCAGATCGGGGCCGCCGGTCGCCAGCGGGACGAACGCCTGGACCGCGGCATCGCCGGATTCGGCCAGTGGTGCCAGCCAGGCCAGTGATTCGCCGGTGGGTCCGAGTGCCGCGAACACCTCCATCACCCCGCCGATCGATTCCTGTGTTCCGGTGAACGCGGTCACCGCCTCGGGCGTCAGGATGTTGGTCAGCTCGTCCGGGATATCGTGCATGACCTCGGCGTTCGAGGCGAGGCCGTCGACCAGCAGGTCGACCCGATCCAGGTTGGCGGCCAAGTCGGCGGCGTCGGCGCCGAGGGTGGCGGCGATCTGCGCGGTCCGGCGCGGGTCCTCCGGCAGCACCGAATTCACCCGGTTGACGATGTCCTGTAGCTGCCCGATGGCGCCGCCCTGGACGAACATCGCCATGGTGGCCATGGTGTCCTCCAGTTGCACCGGTGTCCTGGTGTGGTCGATGCCGATGGTGTCGCCGTCGGTGAGCAGCGTGCCGAACCCGTCGGCGGGTGTGGTCAGCGCCACGTGGATATCGCCGAGCAGGGTGTCCTGGCGCAGTTCGGCGACGGTGTTCTCGGGCAGCTGCACCGACTGCCGGATATCGGCCTCGACCAGCACATAGCCGCCCCGACCGGCGGGCGCCGCGGCCGGCGGGACGACGGTGACCGCATCGACGATGCCGATCTGGGCACCGTTCGCGATCACCTTCGACTTGGCCGGCAGGTTCAGCGCGCTGGCGAACTCGATGCCGATGCGATAGGTCGGGCCGGAGACAGTGGACCCGGGCACCGGCACGTCGGCCGGGTCGAATCCGCAGCCGCCCACTGCCAGCGCGGCCGCGCAGGCCAGTGCGACGGCGCCGCGGCCGAGGATCGTGCGGTGTGTTCGCTTCCGAAGCATCAGCGGGCACCTGCCGTTCCGAGTACCAGGGGTACGAGATCGATGCCGGTGGGGCCCGCAGCCGGATCGGGGCACCCGCCGGGGGTGAGGTCGTTCACCGCAGCGCACACCTGCTGGGCCTGATCGGCGCCCAGTGGTAGCTGCGGTGCCGCATAGGTGATCGCGGTGCCGCCGTCCGGACCGGCGATGGTCCGGAAAGCACTGGTCAGCGCAGGCATCATCAGGACGATATCGCGCAGCGAACCGACTTCGGACTGCAGCAGCCGCACCAGCGGCACCGAATCGTCGAGTGCCCGCAGCAGCGGGTCACCGAGGATCACCGTGAGGTCGTTCAACATCGGCAGTACCTCCCGCAGGCCGTCGAACAGCCCGATGGCGGGGCCGAGCAGATCGTCGGTGGCCATATCGAGCAGTGGCGCCAGCCGGGTCAGCATGGACCGCAGATCGCCCCAGTTGGCCGCCACCCGGTTCGACACCGATGCGAAGGCGTCGAACAGACCGGCCAGGTGCGCGATATCGGCGTCGGGCGAGTTCAGTGCGGCACCCAGCTTTTCGACGAGCGCGTTGATCCGCGGGCCGGCGCCGGTGGTCGCGGTGTCGATGGCGGCCAATCCGTCGGCGAGCGGACTCGGCTGCGCCGGATCGGTGCCGGTGAGTTCGTCCGACAGCGAGGCCAGTGCGGTCAGCGTCTCGGTGAGACTCTTCGGGGTCAAGGTGTCGGTGATGCACCCGCCGGACCATTCGGTGCGGTCCGTTCCGCTGCTGAGTACCGCGAGGTTGCGGTCCGCCGCGACGGAGAAGGCGACCGTGGTGGCCGACGCGTCGGCGTACACCGGATACTCCGCGTCGACCGCGAAATCCACCCGGACCCGGGCACCCTGGTTCTGCACGGCGGTGACCTCACCGACGGTGATTCCGCGCATCGTCACGTGATTGCCCGGATACAGCCCGATCGCGTCCGGCATCAGGGCGCAGTAGGCGCGGGTCTCCTTCATCGGATCGAAGGCGATGAAGTACCCCGCGACCACGGCAGCAACCAGCACGACCGCACCGGCGATCGACATGAATGCCTGGCTGCCCAGGATCTTGTTCCGCATCAGCACGCCTTCCCGGGCAACGGCACGCACACCGCACGGCCGGAATCGTCTACGACGACACCGGAACCGGGCACCACCAGGCTGTTCAGATCGTCCTGCAGGCGGTGCACGGTGTCGATGAGCGGTGTCATGCCCTGTTCGAGTTCCTGCAGGCGCGGCAAGGCTTCGGCCAGTGCCTGCGCCCGGGGGCGCAGGGTCTCGTCCCAGCTCGGCGCGAGGGTGGCGACCCGCTGGACGACGCTGACCAGCAGCCGCACCGCCTCCGCGAGTTCGGCACGTTTGCTCAGCAGCACGTCTTCGAGCAGGTTGACCTTGTCCATCATCCGGCCGAGGTCGGCCTTGGCGCCGTCGTACATGGTGATGTACTCGTCCAGGATCGCAATGGATTTCGATACCTGATCGCGTTGCCGGTTCAGCGCGTCGACGTAGGTCTCGACGACATCCAGGGTGGTGCGCAGGCTCTCCGGCGCCGCGTCGAGGGCGCTGTTCGCGGCGACCAGGTTGTCCCGAAGGATATTGCCGTCGATCTCGTCCAAGGGCGTGGTCGCCTCCTGGAATGTCTCGATCAGGCTGTAGGGCAACCGGATCCGATCCGATGGGATCGGCTGATCACCCAGCGGCCGGTCCCCGGCCGGGAACAGCGCGACGTAGTTGCCACCGACGACGGTGAGCATCCGGACATCGAGGGAGGTCCGGTCGCCGACGAACACATCGGAATCGACGGTGAACCGCATGATCACCCGGTCCGGTTTCAGCTCCAGCGATTCCACGCTGCCCACCGAGATCCCGGCCAGCCGGACATCGTCGCCGACCCGCACCGATTGGGCTTCGTGTAGCTCCGCGGTATAGGTCTGTTTGCCGAACGGCACCACGTACAGCACCGCGGCCGCCGCCAGCACCACCACGACCAGGGCCACCCCGATGAGTCCCATGCGCAGTTCCCGGCGGAGTTTCGCGGGTTCGTCGAGCACCCGACGCTCGCGGAACAACCCGGACAGGCTCAGCCGTTGCATACCGTGACCTCCTGTCCGGCGATGAGGATCTGCAGCGGCACCGGCACATCGGCGGCGCCGTTACTGCAGTCGAACCCGTTCCTCGGCAGGGCGGCGTCCAGGGTGCCCAGCAGGCCGGGAACCCGGGAGAAGACCTCGACGGCCTGCTGCGGGTCGGGGAACAGGCTGCGGATCAGCGCGTCGATATCGGCGCTGCCGTCCTCGGTGATGCCGAGCCCGGTCAGCATCCGTTCCACCGGGGCCAGCACCGGCGGAGCAGCGGCGGCGAACCGGACCACCCCGTCGATGTTGCGCTGCATCGACTCGAAGATGTCGGTGAGCCGGGCCAGCAACGGGACGAGGTGCCCGACCCGGCCGCCGTGCCGGTCCGCCAGCTCGGACAGGTTGCGGATCAGCGTGCCGATCACCTGCTGCCGGTTGTCGACGTATCGGGCCAGCTCATCGATGGCCGACAGGGCGGGGCCGAGACCGGTACCGTCGCCCTCGATCACCGCGAGCATGCTCTCGGTGAACTTGTTGATCGACGCCGGCGACAGGGTGGCCAGGACCGGCTTCAGACCGCTGAACAGGCTGGTCACGTCGAACGACGGCACCGTCATATCGGTGCCGATCGGCGCGCCGTCCGGGATCGGTGTTCCCGGTACCGGCTGTTGCTGCAGGTCGATATAGCGCTGGCCGGTCAGGTTCTGGTACCGGATGGCCAGCACGCTGTTGTCGTAGATGGGCGTATCGGTCTTCACGGTGATGTGCACGGAAGCCCGGGTGCCCGCGAGCCGGATTCCCTCCACCTTGCCGACCTGCACACCGAACATCCGGACGTCGTTGCCCACCTTGAGCCCGTTGGCATCGGTGAACAGCACTTCATGCGCCTGGGTCTCGCCGTCCACCGGCCGTTTGATCAGGGTGAACACCGCCACCAGCACCAGGATCATCGCGGTGGCGAACACACCGAGCCGCCATGCGGCGCCGCGCGCGGTCATCGCGTCCCCCCGTTCCCGAACAGCGGTACCGCGATGGCGGGCACCGATTGCAGCTCCAGCTCCAGATCGAGTTCCGGACCGTCCGGCCCGGCCGGCATCGCGCCGTCGATGTTCGTCAGCAGTGCGCGCAACGCGGCTCCGGTGTGCTGCGGTGTGGTCGACATCCGGGCCAGCGCCGCGAGCATCGGCGCCAGCATGTCGGTGGTCTCGCCGAAGGTGTCCTCGGCGGTACTCAGGGTCGTGGTGAGAGCGGGCAGGATGCGGCCGCCGAGGACGCCGACCCCGATGTCGTAGCGTTCCTTGTCGACCTGGGTGATCCGGATGTCGCGGATCTGGTCGATGACCTCCATCGTGGCGCCGGCGAACTGCCCGCCGCCTTCGAAGGCCGGACCCAGTCGGCCGAGCAGGTCCGAGGGCGCCATCGTCTGGTTGTCGGCGATCGTCTGTGCCACCGTGATCAGGGCCTGCAGCAGCGGCGTGAACGATTTCAGGTCGGCGGCCACCCGAGCGATCACCGTCGCCATCCGCGGGCTCATCACGGTCATCCCCACCTGCGACATGCCGCGCAGGATGGCGCTCATGGTGGCGTCGTAGACGCGATCGCCCTGCGGCCCGGTCAGATCCAGGACCTGACCGGCGCGCAACGGCTCGCCACCGGGACCACGACGCAGCTCGAGCTCGCTGATCCCGAACAGGTTGGTCGGCGCGTAGTCGACGGTCAGGCTCGAATCGATACCGTGCAGCCGGGATTCGTCGAGGGCCAGCTCGATCCGCTGGGTGCCGCGAGTTCCGGGCGCCACCGCCGCGACCGAGCCGACCGTCACCCCGTCGACCCGTACCTGGCTACCGCTCTCGATGCCGTCACCGATTTGCTCGGTGTGCAGCGAGACGTGCAGGCGGTCGTCGGTGCGCAGGTTGCGGTAGGTCACCGTGGCGAGCACCACGGCCGCGATGAGGCCCAGGATGATCCCGCCGGTGAGGCGGGTGCCGCGGCGGGTGGCCGCCACTCCGGGCATTCCGTAGTTGGGCATTTACTCGTTCACCCCGTGAAACTGATCGCCGAGTTGAAGCCCCAGAGCACGATCGACAGCACCATGTCGATGGCGACGATCGCGACGGAGCTGGCCCGCACCGCCCGGCCGGAGGCGATGCCGACGCCCTCCGGCCCGCCGGTGGCGAAGAACCCGTAGTAGCTGTGCACCAGGATCACGACGGTGCCGAAGATGGCGACCTTGATCACCGCGGCGATGACGTCGAATCCCGAGACGAACTGGAAGAAGTAGTGGTCGTAGACGCCCGCCGACTCGCCGTAGACGAGGGTCAGCATGCCGCGGCAGGCGAGATAGGACAGGATCAGCGCGATCAGGAAGGTCGGCACGATCGCGATGGCACCCGCGATCACCCGGGTGGTCACCACGAACGGCACCGAACGCAGGCCCAGCGCCTCGATCGCATCGATCTCCTCGGAGATCCGCATGGCGCCGATCTCGGCGGTGATGCGGCAGCCGGCCTGGGCGGCGAAGCCGATGGCGGCGGCGATGGGCGCGAGCTCGCGGGTGGTGGCGTAGGCGGAGATGACGCCGGTGACCGGGCCCATGCCGAGCATGTCCAGGGACGCGAATGCCTCGACCGCCACCGAGGCGCCCATGACCAGGCCGAGCACGATCATCATCGGGACGGTGCCGCCGCCGACGATCACCGAGCCGCGGCCCCAGGTCATATCCGTGATGGCCCGCATGGTTTCGGCACGGTAGCGCCGGACGGTGATCGGCACCGCCGACAGCACCTGCCAGACGAAGGCGGCGACGAAGCCGAGCGATTCGACCCCGGCGGTCAGCCGCTTTCCGGCCCGCGCCGGGCGGCGCACCCAGGCCAGGGGTTTCGGTAGGTAGAACGACGTTGCCATCTAAGCCAGCTTCGTGGGTAGGAACATGGCGCTGATCTGGGTGGCGAGCAGGTTGACGATCGCGATCGAGACCACCGAGAGCACCACCGCCGCGTTGACCGCGTCGGCAACGCCGCGTGGCCCGCCCTTGGCTTCGAGCCCGCGCTGACAGGCGATCACCACCACCAGGAATCCGAAGATCAGCGCCTTCAGCAGGGACACCCAGACATCGCCGGCGGTGGCGAAGGCACCGAAGGTGGACCAATAGCTGCCGGGTGTCACACCCTGGCCGCCGACCGCCACGGCATAGCCGGCCAGCACGCCGACGAAGATGATCAGGATGTTGAGCATCGGCGCGACGATCATCATCGCCGCCATCCGCGGAATGACCAGCCGGTGCACCGGGCTGATGCCCATGGTGTTCAGCGCATCGATCTCTTCGCGGATGGTGCGGGCACCGAGGTCGGCGGCGATGGCTGCGGCGCCGGCGCCGCCGAGCAGGAATCCGGTGGCGATCGGGGCGCCCTGTTTGATCACGCCCAGCCCGCCGGTGGCGCCGAGCATCGAGTCCGCGCCGAGGCTGTGGATCAGATTGCCGACCTGCACCGAAACGATCACGCCGAACGGGATGGCCATCAGCACCGCGGGGATCGCGGTCACCGTGACCAGCCGCCAGGCCTGCAGCAACGTCTCGCGCCACTGGAACCGGCGCCGGAGGAGATCGCTCGCACCGCCGGAGACGGATTCCTGGGCCAAGGCCACCGCGCGCCCGAAGGTCCGCAGCGACGACACCACCGTATCGGTGAAGTTGTCGCGGACGATCTGGATCGCGGTGTCGCGCGTCGCGGTTCCGGGTCGGGGGGCCATCAGCGATGCCCTCTCGCGGACCGCGAGGCGCGGGATGGATAGGAGTTCATACCGCACTCTCTGGTTCGGCGTCGGTGCCAACTCCAGCAAAGTAATAGGTACTCTACGTCACAACAAAATTTAGATGGTGTGACGCTGGTCTCCGAAATATTGTCTGCCGGAACACATCGAACGAAATGTGATACCGGCAACAACCCTACGGGCTGGCCGCCAGGAAAAGGAAGGCGCCGAAGATCGCCAGGTGCACGCCGCCCTGCAGCAGCGTCGCCCGGCCGGGCACCACGGTCATCCCGCCCACCACGATGGTCAGCGCCAGCAGCACCATCTGCGTGGCTCCCAGACCGAGCAGCAGCGGTCCGGTCAGCCAGATCATCGCCAGCGCGATCACCGGAATCGTCAGCCCGATACTGGCCATGGCCGACCCCAGCGCCAGGTTCAAGCCGATCTGCACGCGGTCCCGGCGGGCCGAGTTGAATGCCGCGATGGTCTCCGGCAGCAGCACCAGCATGGCGATCACCACGCCGACCGCGGCCAGTGGCAGCCCGGCAGCCGCCACACCGCGTTCCAGGGCCGGTGAGATCACCTTCGCCAGCCCCACCACGCACACCAGCGAGAGCAACAGGAAGCCCATACTGACCGGCATCGGGTTCGGCGCCGGTAGCGCGGGCACCGCCTCGGGTTCGTCGTCGACCACGCCGTCACCTTCGACCGGCAAAAAGTCGTCCGGGTGACGCACCGTCTGCACCAGCACGAAGAGCAGATACAGCGCCAGCGAGGCGACACCGGCGAACGCCAGCTGCCCGGGCGAGAACTCCGGCCCCGGCTTGCTGGTCGTGAAGGCAGGCAGGACCAGGCTCAGCGTCGCCAGGGTCGCGACCGTCGCCAGCGCCGCGCCCGTCCCCTCGGAGTTGAATACGGCCACCCGCCGCCGCAATGCGCCCACCAGCAGCACCAGCCCGAAGATGCCGTTGCAGGTGATCATCACCGCGGCGAACACGGTGTCGCGAGCCAGTGTCGCTGCCTTCTCCCCACCCGACACCATCATCGTGACGATCAGTGCCACCTCGATCACGGTGACCGACACCGCGAGCACCAGCGAACCGAACGGCTCCCCCACCCGGTGCGCCACTGCCTCGGCATGCTGCACCGCCGCGAGCACCACACCGATCAGCGCGATCCCGGCCAGGACCGTCACGACCGCGGGCAGCTCGCGTCCCCAGGTGGCCAGGAGAACGATCAGCGCCAGCAGCGGCACGGATACGGTCCATCTCGATATCGCCTGCACAACCGTCATGGTCTCCATGGTGTCAGTTGCCACCCGGCAACCGGCCGATCCGCGCCGGAGCTCACACCCCGGATCGCCGCGGCGCCGGTACAACTTTTCCGATGAATCGACCCGCACCGCGTCGATGGGGAACAATCTTGCGCGTGCGGACCCAGTTCACCCTCGAACTCATCGCGTTGACGAACGACCTCACCCGGATGTGCAGACTTGCCGAAGACACGGCGGCCCGAGTCACCGACGCCCTGGCCGATGCCGACCTCACCGCCGCCTACGAGGTATTCGCATTCGACGAGCAGCTACAGGAGATGTACGCCGCGGCCGAGGCGCGCACCGTCGTCCTGCTGGCACTCCAGGCGCCGGTCGCGCGCGATCTGCGGCATGTGGTGACCGCGATCCAGATCGCCGGTGAGCTGTCCCGGATCGGCCACCTCACCAACCAGGCCGCCGGACACGTCTACAACGCGCACCCGGAACACGTTGCGCCACCGAAGATTCTCGATCCGCTGATCGAGATGGGCCGGCTGGTGACCACCTGTGTAGCGCAGGCCGGTACGGCCGTATCGACCGGACACTTCCGCGATGACGACGAAACCACGACCGCGGCAATGGAAGTACTGCACAAACGGTTGCATACCGCGATCACCGATCCGGAGTGTGCGCTTCCTCCGGCCGCCGCCATCGACCTGGCCATGCTCGGCAACCACCTGGAACGCTGCATCGACCACACCGGCCGGGTCGAACGGCTGATCCGCTTCCTCGACACCGGGATCCCGCCCACCGCCGAGGCCGAAGCAGGCTGACGGATAACACCTTTCGGCTATCATTGTGGGAAAGGTCATACATGTCGGACGACCTCGGTCGTAGCCTCGCCAGGTAGGTTGTGCCGGTTCGAGTTCGGCGACGACCGGTCACGGGGCCGGCGAAGTGTGGTGTGGTGGCATGGCAGCAGGATTCAACTGGTCGGTAGTACGCGCTCATCCGCTGACCAAGCGAGCCGGATCGGTGCTGCTGGTGGCGCTGCTCATCGGTATCACCTACCTGTTCTCCGAACGGTTCACCGATCCGGGCGGCACCGCCGATGCGGCATCGGCCGGCGCCGATGTCACCGCCGAGGTGGAGAAACTGAAGGTGGTTGCCGAAGCGCCGATGTCCGGCTATGACCGGGACGCGTTCCCGCACTGGGACGATGCG
The DNA here is from genome assembly GCF_056627695.1 of Nocardia sp. KT25-26. Taxonomy (NCBI): domain Bacteria; kingdom Bacillati; phylum Actinomycetota; class Actinomycetes; order Mycobacteriales; family Nocardiaceae; genus Nocardia; species Nocardia sp. KT25-26. Next base: position 4,792,704 of record NZ_CM152813.1, read on the forward strand.
GTGACCGAACACGGTTTCGGTACCGAATTCGCCCGGTACTCCGAATGCACCACCCGCGAGGTGATGCTGCTGCGCGATGCCGAGGGTTCGGTCCGGCTGGATCCGCAGACCTGTGATCTGACCGTCGGGGCCGACGGCGGCTGGCGCGACGGCTACGGATTCGTCGATCGCCGGACCGACGAGATGCGCCCGTACAAGTGGATCACCGATCCGACGAATGTCGACGCCGAACATATTGTCGCCCTGGCCGAGGCCTGGCGCTCCGGAGCGGACGCCCTGGACGAGGACACCCGCCGCCGGATCGCCAACGACGCCTTGAACCTGCAGGCCTCCGATCCGTCGGCAAACCGGTCCAAGGGCGATCAGGACGTCGCGAACTATCTGCCGCCCGGGACATTCCGGTGCGAATATGTCGGGCGATACGTCCAGGTCAAGCTAAAGTACGGGCTGAGCGTCGATCCCGACGAGCAGGCCGCACTGCGCACCGCGGCCGCCGACTGCGCCCGCGGAGGAGAGAGCCGATAGCCGAGTTCGCCGAGCTGCCCGAGGCGGCGGTGATGACCGAGGAGGAGGGCACCGTATCCGGTGCCCTCGATTTCATGCTCGACGCTGCCGGGCACGGCCTGGTCCGCTACCACGGCACCGAAACCTGGCTGACCATCGGAAACATCGACGGCGACGAGCCCCGCACCTGGACCGAGCTCACCGAACTGACGCAGGCTGTCAGCGCTTCGGGTGACGACCGGGACAGTGCCGGCAACGTCATACCGTTCGAGGCCTGAACTCCGGCACCCGGTCGTCCCAGGGGATGCGGTACCGCTGCTCGGTGGCGAGTGTCTTCTCCGGATTCATCACAGTACGGACCAGCAGCGGCAGCAGCGCGTTCATCATCCGGCGCGCCATCGGCCCCGGCGTCTTGCTGCGGTTGATCTTCGCCGCCCGGTTCGCGATCGACTCGACCCGATTGCGCCGAAGCTGCTCGTAGGCGGCGAACGCGGCGGGTGCCGACAGGTCCCGCAGGCAGCGCGCCAACTCGATCCCACTCTCGATGGCGAGTGACGCGCCCTGGCCGGAACTGTTCGACGGCGCGTGCACAGCATCCCCGATCAGCACCATCCGGCCCCGATACCAGTGCGGTACCGGCGGCATGATGTGCAACGCACCGGTGATCTCCAGGTCGGCGGCGGTGGTCCGGCGGACGAACTCACCGCCCGGGTCGTCACCCGCGTAGGTTTCGCGCAGGATCGGCAACCAGTGGTCGGCACCGAGCTCCCGCGCCTCGGCGAGCGAGAGATATTCGGCGTGCGGAAGATTCGCACCCCAGGTGACCGTGCCGTCCCCGGCCTGCCAGTACAGGTAGTAGGCCCGGGATCCGAACGCGAAGGTCATTGTGTCGGCCGGCAGGTCCCGATCGCTTGCGATACGCGCACCGAAGCCGAGCATCCCGGTGTAGTGCGGCCCGGGCGCCGCCGGGTCGATCAGGCCGCGAACGGTCGAGCGGATGCCGTCGGCACCGATCAGAATGTCCGCAGTGGCCGTGCTGCCGTCGGCGAAATGTGCCGTGATCGCGTCGGCCTGCTCGTCGACATGGGTGAGCCGTTTGCCGTAGCTGAACGGCACCCCGGCGGCGACTGCGTGATCGTGCAACGTCCGGTGCAATTCGCCGCGATCGACGACCTGCAGCGGCGGTTGATCGGGCAAACCGGGCACACGATGCACTCGGTCGCCGACGGCCAGCCGCATCCCGGTCACCGGTACCGCAATGCCGCGCACTGCATCGCCTGCCCCGACGATATCGAGTGCGGCCATTCCGTTGGGGGCCAGGGCGAGCCCGGACCCGATCCCGTCGGACGGCCCGGGATAGGCCTCGTGAATCCGGGCATCGATGCCTACAGCGTGCAGGGCGGTCGCGGTCACCGGCCCGGCGATCCCGCCGCCGATGACCAGGGCGGTTCTGATATCGGACATGGTTCGACTCCGTTCAGGGACATGGTCGAACCGCCGCCGCAGCCGCACCCGGCTACTCTGTAGGTGCCAGCCTCGTGGCCGGGTGCGCGACTCGCGCGGGACGGTTCGAGACGGTTGCTGTGCTCGGTGGCGTGTTGCCGCACGCCACCGAGCACGGTTGTTCACAATGGTCGGTCAGTCTTCGGCCGGTTCACCCTCCCCTCCCAGCTTCCGAGCGGGACCGTTCAAATGGAAATCCCGCCATCGGTCCAGATCCGGGAACGAACCGGCCCGCAGCTCGTCCCGAAGTGACCGGGTCCAGTCGGCTTCGGCCCGCAGCATGGCCAGTCCGTACTCGGATTCGACGGTGAACAACCGCGGTAACCCGGTCTCGCGGACCTCGGCCAGTTCGGTGGTGGTGTCGTCGATGGTGCGCTGCAGCGCGGCCACCCGGCGATCCAGTAGATCGGCCACGTCTTCGGGCGGCAGGGCCGCCAGGATCGACAGGCCTGCAGTGAAACGATGGTATTCGGGTTCGGGGCAGGCGAGTAGTTCCCGCGTCCAGTCGACCAGCTCGGCGCGGCCCGCCTCGGTGATCGCATAGATCACCCGCTCGGGCCGGGCGCCGTCGCGCTCGCTGCCGACCACCTCCAGGAATCCCGCCCGGTCGAGGTTCTGCACCACTGTGTAGAGCGAGCCCCACTTGATGTCCATGTCCCGGTCTTTTCCCCGGGCGCGCAACGTGGCCGCGATCTCGTAGCGGTGCATCGGCCGGTCCGTCATGACGGAGAGCACCGCCAACGCGAGCAGGTTGTTCACCTTGCGCTTGGTCGCCATGACACCTCCCTCGCGGCCGAATACTCGTCTACGAATATACGCCTACGAGCAACTTGTGGCCAGGCGTGGTCGACGGGAACCGGACAGATCGGAGCGGCGCCGCCCGCCGGGCCGGGCCTCAGAGTCCGTAGGTGCGCTTGATCTCGGCGGCGTTGCGGTGTTCGACGAAGAACGAGAGCAGCGGGACCGTGCCGGCGAGCAGGGTGCCGACGGTGCGGCCGATCGGCCAGCGCACCTTCACGGCCAGGTCCGCGGTGACCAGCAGATAGACGAAGTACACCCAGCCGTGCACCACCGCGATCCAGCTCGGGGTGTCGGCACCGAAGATGTACTTCGCGATCATCTCGACGGTCAGCAGCAGCAGCCACAGACCGGTCACCCAGGCCAGGACGCGGTACCGCAGCAGCGCACCGGCGATCTTGCCGTTCCCGGCGGCAGGTGCCTGCTGCGGGCCGGTGGTGGTGGGGGCGGTGTCCTCGGTGGCGCTCAACCGGCGCTCCTCTCGGGGGCGTGCAGGCCGGCCGAGCGGACCTGCGCATCGATATCGCCGGCATGCAGTTCCGCGAGGTACCGGTTGTACTCGGCGAGCTCGGGATCGTCGGCGCGGGGGGCTTTCGGCCGTTCCGGCAGCAGACCGGCGGGAATTTCCCGGGGCCGGTCGTCCCGGGATACGGAGCGTCGCGGGAACGAACCGCCGGAACCGGATTCGGCGTCCGCCTCCTGCTGTTCGACCGCCTCCCGCTCGAGCCGGACGAATCGGAAGTAGGCGAACACCGCGAACGCGGCGAACAACGGCCACTGCAGGGCATAGCCGAGATTCTGGCCGGTACCGGACGCCGATTCGAACCGCTCCCACTGCCACCAGGCCAGGCCGAGGCACCCCAGCGCCGCGACGATGACCAGCGCGATCAGAGCCGGGCGGTTGTACCCCGGGCGGCGCGATGAATCGGACACGTCGACCACGGTACTCGCCTACTACAAACGACGTAGGAACAGGTGACCGGCTCGAGGCGCCGGTCACGCTCCGCTACCGCCACCGGGACACCCGGCCCCGGCGCGGCCGTGCTCCTCCGACCGACCGGCCCGGCACCGGATCAGGCGGTCTGGAATGCGTAGCTGATGCCGGTCATCCGCTCCGATTCCGCCCACAGCCGCCGCTGCAGCTCCCGGCTCCGCGAGATCCGGCTGGACGGGCAGGACTCCACCGGCCCCTGGGACTGGAACCAGCGATTCGGGCCCCAGTACACCTCCGGGTCGGCCGCCGGGTCGGTGGCGGCGAACAGGGTGGAATGCGCCGCCCGGGCCGGCGGGTGCCCGACCAGCCGGATCACCGGTTTGCTGATCCGGTCCAGCGGGGTCTCGGTCCGCGCGAACAGATCGGTGGCCGAGACGCCGGGATGGACGACGTAGGAACGCTGCGGTGCACCCGCTTCCCGCAGCCGGTGCTGCAGTTCGCGACCGAACATCAGGTTCGCCAGCTTGGCCTGCGCATAGGCGAGATTGCGCTGGTAGCGCCGGTTCTCGTAGTTCAGGTCGTCGATCCACAATTTCGGGGTCTGTTTGTGCGCGATGCTGGCGAGGGTGACCACCCGGTCGCCGATCCGATCGAGCAGCAGGCCGGTCAAGGCGAAGTGGCCCAGATGGTTCACGCCGAACTGCATCTCGAACCCGTCGACCGTACGGGCGAACGGGATGTTCATCAGACCGGCGTTGTTGATCAGCACATCGAAGGCACCGAGCCCGTCGGCGAAGGCCCGCACCGAGCCCAGGTCGGCCAGGTCCAACGCCCGTACCCGGACGTCGCCGGGTATCTCGTCGGCGAGCTGCTGGGCTTTGGACACGTTCCGGCAGGCCATCACCACCGTCGCGCCCCGGGCGGCCAGCACCCGGGTGGTTTCGACACCGAGGCCGCCGTTGGCCCCGGTGATCACGAAGGTCCGGCCACTCTGATCCGCGATATCGCGAGGTTTCCACGCCATACGGCGACCTTACTCTCGAGTAAGATCCAGCGGAAGGGGCACTCACAGCAACTCGGCCAGCGCCCGGGCACAGCCCGGCCGGCGCAGCTTGCCCAGCGCCTTGGCCTCGATCTGCCGCGCCCGCTCCCGGGAAACCCCCAGTTCGGCACCCACCTCGGCGAGCGTGCGGGCGTCGGCCCGGTCGAAGCCGAACCGCAAACGCAGGACCGCCGACTCCCGGTCGGTCAAGGTGGCCAATGCGCTGTCGACATACCCGCGCCGCAGACTCGTCGTTGCCACCACATCGGGCGCCGGACCACAATCCGGAAGCAGCTGGGCGAGTTCCCCGCCGTCCTCCCCCACCGGCGTGTGCAGCGAGGCCGGCTCCGGCTCCAGCCGGAGCAGCTCGGCGACCCGATTCTCCGGAACATCGGCAGCCGCAGCCACCTCGGCGATCCGCGGGTCCCGGCCGAGTTCCTGGGCCAGCACCCGGCGAGCCCGGGTGACCCGCTGCAGGACCTCGGCGACATGGCCGGGCAGCCGGATTGTGCGCCCCTGGTCGTTGAGCGCCTTACCGATGGCCTGGCGAATCCAGAAGGTGGCATAGGTCGACAGCTTCAACCCGCGGGTGTGGTCGAACTTGTCGATCGCCCGCATCAGCCCGACCGTGCCCTCCTGGATCAGGTCCAGCAGGGACAGACCGGTCGTCGTCGGAAACCGGCGGGCGATCGACACCACGAGCCGCAGATTCGCGCGCACCATCCGATCCTTGGCCCGGAGTCCATCGGCCACGGCGCGCTGCCACTCCGGGTGATATGCGGCCGCCTCGGGCGAAGTTTCCACCAGCCGGGCGGCGGCCGCCCGCCCGGCGGCGACCCGCACCGCCAGATCGTGCTCCTGATCGGCGGTGAGCAGCGGGGTTCGCCCGATCGCGGCGAGGTAGTCGCGAACGGAATCGGTGGTGACAGCTGCAGGCATCGGACCTCCTGGTGAGCAGCGCCGGACGAAGCCTCACAAATTTATATCCGACCTAATTTTATGTCAATACTTTTTTTATGATCGCCACGCGGTAATGTCGGGGCATGACCGAACAGCACGGCCTGCGCGCCAGAAAGAAGCAGCAGACCAGGGAGAACATCTCCAACACCGCCACCCGGCTGTTCCTGGAGCGCGGCTTCGACCGGGTGACGATCGCCGATATCGCCGCCGCGGCCGAGGTCGCCAAGATGACGGTGACCAACTACTTCCCCCGCAAGGAAGACCTGGCGCTGGATCTGGGCCCGGTGTACACCGAACAGCTCGCGCAGGCGGTCCGGGATCGCGCACCCGGCGAATCGGCGCTGGCCGCCCTGCGCCGGACCTACCTCGCGGCGGTCGCCGCCCAGGACCCGGTGGTGGGGTTCAGCGGGCCCGAGTTCGCCCGGATGATCGACGCGAGCCCCGCCCTGACCGCCCGGCTGCGGGAGTTCCACGACGAGCGGGAGTCAGCGCTGGCCCGGGCGCTGGCATCGGAAACCGGGGCGCCACCCGGAGACCTGCGGCCCCGGGTGGCGGCCGCGCTCCTGGCCGGGGTGCATCGGGTGCTGTTCGAGGAGACCATGCGACGCACCCTCGCCGGCGAACCGAATCCCGATCTCGCGGCGGCCGTGCAGGCCCGGATCGGCGAGGCTTTCGCCACCTTGGAGCCGAGTCTGGGCACCTACGCGGTCCGCTGAACGGCGGCACGAACCGCGAACCTGTGCCGTGTCACTGACCGTGGCGGGGATGGCGGTGCACCCATACTGGGCCTCGTGACCGGTCGCGTTTCCACCGACGAGCCTGCCGAGCCGATGAGCAGGTCGAGGACCAACCTGGTCTTCGCCACCATCGTGCTCGGGATGCTGATGGCCGCCCTGGACCAGACCATCGTCTCGACCGCGTTGCCGACCATCGTCGCCGACCTGGGCGGCGCCGGGCATATGGCCTGGGTGGTGACGGCATATCTGCTCGCGGAGGCGGTTGCCACGGCACTGGCCGGGAAACTCGGCGACCTGTTCGGCCGCAAACTGATCTTCCAGCTCAGCGCACTGATCTTCATCACCGGTTCGGCGATCGCCGGGCTCGCCGGGGGCATGGTGATGCTGGTGCTGGCCCGCGCCGTCCAGGGCATCGGCGCGGGCGGGTTGATGGTGACCTCGATGGCATTGATCGCCGACACCATCCCACTGCGTGACCGGGGCAAATACCAGGGCGCGCTGGGCGCTGTCTTCGGTGTCACCACCGTGCTCGGCCCGACCCTGGGCGGACTGTTCACCGACCATGCGAGCTGGCGCTGGTGCTTCTACATCAATGTCCCGCTGGCCGTGCTGATGATCGCGGTCGCCGCCCGAACGCTGCCGGAGGTCCGGGCGGTGGTGCGGCCGATCGTCGACTATCTGGGCATCGGGCTGGTCGCACTCGGGGTGAGCGCACTGATCCTCGGCCTGGAGTGGGGTGGCACCGAATATCCGTGGCTGTCCTGGCAGATCATCGGACTGTTCCTGGCCGCCGCGGTGCTGATCACCGCATTCGTGCGGGTGGAGCAGCATGCCGCGGAGCCGATGCTGCCGATGCGCCTGTTCGGCGCCCGGGTGTTCACGGTGTCCTCGATCCTGAGCTTCATCGTGGGCTTCGCCATGCTCGGATCGATGACCTATCTGCCCGCCTATCTGCAGTATGTGGACGGCGTCTCGGCCACCGTCTCCGGGCTGCGGACACTGCCGCTGGTAGTCGGGCTGTTCATCACCTCTATCCTGTCCGGCCAGGTCGTCGGGAAAACCGGGCAGTACCGGTACTTCCCGATCGTCGGCACCGCGGTGATGGCGCTCGGCCTGGGCCTGATGTCGACGATGGGACCGGGCACCCCCACCTGGCAGGAATCGCTGTACATGCTGATCCTCGGGCTCGGCATCGGATCGGCGATGCAGGTGCTCACCATCGTCGTGCAGAACACGGTGCCCTATGCCGACCTCGGGGCCGCCACCTCGGGAGTGACCTTCTTCCGCACGCTGGGCAGCGCCTTCGGCACCGCAGTGTTCGGCACCCTTTACACGAACCGGCTGGAACCGGCGCTGGCCGAAGCGGTGCGCGAGGTGCCCGGCGTTCCGCCGGCCGCGGTGACCGACCCGCAACAGCTGCGCGAACTGCCCGCCCAGCAGGCCGCCCCGATCATCGACGCCTATGCGGCCTCGATCGACCACGTCTTCCGCTGGGTGGTGCCGGTCGCACTGGCCGGTTTCGTCATCGCTTGGTTCCTGCCGCAGGTCCGGCTGCACGACAGTGCCCGGCACGGTGCCGGTGATGTCGGCGAAGGCTTCGCGGTGCCCGACTCCCAGGACCGGGTGGTGCAGCTGGAGCGAGCCGTCGCAACGACGGTGCAGCGGGCCCGGGCCGACGGAGTACTCACCCGACAAGTGCTGGCAGCCGCCGGCAGCTCACTCGGCATCGCCGAGGCCTGGGCGCTCGGACAGGTCTATCTGCACGAGAAGGTGCGCGGCTCGGCCACCTTGCACGACATCGCCTTCCGGCACCGGATCCCGGTGGAAATACTGGCGCCGATCTTCCGGACCGTCGCGGCCGAGGACTACCTGACCGACGAGGCCGGTCGGCTCACCCTCACCGACCGCGGCCGAACCGAAGTGGATCTGCTGCGCGCCGGCTGGCGTCGCTGGCTGGGTGATCGCCTCGACGACTGGAACTGTGCCGATCCGTCGGAACGCGAACTCATGGACCGGGCACTGTCCCGGATCGCCGCCGAACTGCTGGATCAGGACACCGACCGGCCGCCGATCGCACAATGAGACCGGCGGCCGTGCCGCATCACTCGGTCAGCGCCACCAGAGTCGGCAACAGCTGTTGCAGGGCCCGGCCACGATGGGAGCGCGCGTCCTTTTCCTCCGGCTCCAGTTCGGCCGCACTGCCGGTGGCGTCCTCGGGCAGGAACAGCGGGTCGTAGCCGAAACCACCGGCACCGGCCGGAGTCCGGGCGATCCGGCCCGGCCATTCCCCGCGGGCGAGCGTGACCTCGCCGCCCGGAACAGCCAGCGCGCAGACCGAGACGAACCGGGCACCGCGCCGCTCGTCCGGTACATCGGACAGCTGACCGAGCAGCAGCGCGTTGTTGGCGGCGTCGTCACCGTGCCGGCCCGCCCAGCGAGCCGACAGCACCCCCGGCATCCCGTTCAACGCGTCCACCGTCAGCCCGGAATCGTCGGCCACACACGGCAATCCGGTGGCGGCGGCACCGTCCCTGGCCTTGGCCGCCGCATTCTCCTCGAAGGTCGCGCCGGTTTCCGGGGCCTCCTCGTATGCGGGAACGTCGTCGAGTCCGAGCACCGCCAGGCCCTCGACACCCGCCTCGGCCAGGATCCGCCGCAACTCGCGCAGTTTCTTGGCGTTGCGGCTGGCCACCAGCACCTGCCGGGCCACGGCTACTTCCGCTTCGCCGGGTCGGGCTCGGGCAGCTCACCCGGGTACGGCTCGGCCAAGGCGGCCTTCTGCACCTCGAACAACTGCTCGCAGCCGGCCAGCGCCGAATCCAGCAGCTTGTCCAGCGTGGACCGGGGGAACGTCGCACCCTCACCGGTGCCCTGGATCTCGACCAGGGTGCCGGTGTCGGTGGCCACCACGTTCATGTCGACCTCCGCGCGGGAGTCCTCCTCGTAGGGCAGGTCCAGCCGTACCCGTCCGTCCACCACGCCGACACTGACGGCGGCGATCGCACACGAGATCGGCTGCGGGTCGGCCAGCGCGCCCGCCGCACCCAGGTAGGTGACCGCATCGGCCAGCGCCACATAGGCGCCGGTGATCGCGGCCGTCCGGGTACCGCCGTCGGCCTGCAGCACATCACAGTCGATGGCGATGGTGTTCTCCCCGATCGCGGCGAGGTCGATACAGGCCCGCAGGGAACGACCGACCAGCCGGCTGATCTCCTGGGTGCGGCCGCCGACCTTGCCCTTCACCGACTCACGCCCACTACGGGTGTGCGTGGCGGCCGGCAGCATCGCGTATTCGGCGGTCAGCCAGCCCAGCCCGGAGTCCCGGCGCCACGGCGGCACCCCCTCGGTGACGCTGGCCGTGCACATCACCCGGGTCTGCCCGAACTCCACCAGCACCGACCCCGCCGGATGCGTGGTGAACCCCCGGGTGATCCGTACCTCGCGGAGCTCGTCGTCCGCCCTGCCATCGGCTCGCCTAGACATGCCGGGGAGTCTATTGGTGCACAGGAATGCTCACGACGACGGGTTGGCCGGGCAGGTGATCCGGGCCCGTCCGCGGCAACGGACTTCATCCTCGAACCTGTCGATGGCGGTACGAATCGTGGGCCCGGCAGCATCACCTGTGCACCCTAGAGCCGCAGGGCCGACTCCGCTCCCGACGCAACCCCGTCGGGAGCGAGTCTTACGAGCGACGACCAGGCCCGCCCCTCGAATCAGCCCTCGAAGCGCATGCGCCGAAGGCGCGAGTCTCGAGGGCTGATTCGAGGGGTTAATAGGGCCTGGTCCGCACCCGAGCGGAGCTCGGCCATCAGACACTAAAGGTCTCGCCGGGGGACACCGCGTGGACCGGGCCGGCGAAGGCGGCCTTCGCTTCGGCGATGACATCTTCCCGGGACGTCCACGGCGGGATGTGGGTGAGCAGCAGTTCCTTCACTCCGGCCCGGGTGGCGATCTCACCGGCCTCGGTACCGGACAGGTGGATCCCCGGTGGCCGGTTGGCCGGGTCGTGGGTCCAGGAGGCCTCCGACATCAGCACGTCGGCGCCTTCGGCCAGCTCGACGACCGCATCGCACATCGCGGTGTCGCCGGTGTAGACGAACACCCGGCCGGTGGCGGTGGTGATCCGCAGGCCGTACGACTCCGGCGGGTGGTACATCCGCCGCGCCAGCACGGTGTGGCCGGGCCCGAACGGAACGGCTTCGCCTTCGACCCACGGCTGCGCGTCGATGACATCCGACCAGTTGTCGGTCTCGCCGCCGACCTCGGCGGAGGCGTTGCCGATCCGCAGCGGCGCATCGGACGGACCACGCACCAGCGCCCGGCCGACCGGCGGGTTCGGGTGGTAACGGCGCCACACCAGCAGGGCGGGCAGATCGAGGCAGTGGTCGGCATGCAGGTGGGTCAGGAAGATGTCGACGTCACCCGGGTTCAGGTAGCGCTGCAGCGCACCGAAGATGCCCGGCCCGAAATCGATGACGGTCGGCTTCATATCCGGGCCGGTCAGCAGATAACCCGACGCTGGGGAGTCCGGGCCGGACACACTGCCCGAGCACCCGAGGACGGTAAGGCGCATTTCCCCATGCTGCCACGACGGATCGGTAGTCAATGCAGGATCCCCCCATTTCCCATTCCGGACCCCGGGTTACCGCACGCTCGCTGAGCGGGCAGCCGGTGTTCCACGGCGGCGTCGACGTTCATTGCCAGAGAGTACCCAGCCGGCAACCACTCCACCCACGGCCCCGAAAAGATGGCCCTGCCAAGAAATCCCGGGCTGTCCTGGCAGCACACCCCACAGCAGGGAGCCGTACAGCACCAGGACCACCAGACCGAGCACGATCTGGCCGGGGTGCCGGGTGAACCAGCCGCGGCAGATCAGGAACGTCAACCAGCCGAATACCAGCGACGATGCCCCGACGTGCAGGCTGCCCGGCGCCCCGGTCAGCCAAGTACCGATACCGGCGACGAACCAGATGGCGGCGGTGGCCGCGAGCCCCCGGGCGATCCCCGAGGCCAGCACCAGGAACCCGAGCACCAGCAGCGGGAGCGTATTCGCCAGCAGATGCCCCCACCCGGCATGCAGCAGCGGTGCCCACAGCACTCCGTCGAGGCCGTCGAGCTCGCGCGGCTCGATCCCGGCGGCGTCGAGCTGCCGGGAGCTCGCTGCGTCGACCGCTTCGACGGCGTACAGGAGCAGGACGAAACCGCCGATCAGCAGCCCCGACCACAACCAGCGCGCCCGCAGCGCCGCAGCTCGGCTCGCCGGTGCGTCCGAACGCCTGCCACCGGACACCTCCCCGCGCAGCGCCGCGATCCGAGCCGGATCGAACGAGGGCCCCATCCCTGCACCACCGGTCATCTGCACTCTCCTGCCCGGAAGAACTCGACCCTTCCCAGCGTACCGATCCCGGCACTGCCACACCCGGCACACACCCCACCGGCAGATGCCCACAAGCGTGCACCGAAACGCGCCGTCGTGCATCACCGGCGATGCAAGACGGCACGAATCAATGCAAGGACCGACGGCCTCCGAATCCGGCTCGGGCCGGCCTCGGGCAGCGACCGGGGCCCAGCCACGCCCGAGCATCGAACCGCGAGCCGCCGGCCCGAGGGCCGGACAACCGAGACGTCCCAGTGGCCGCAGCAACTACCGAAACGCCGGATGGGGCCCACGCAACTCCGCAGGAAGACCAGCTGAAGGAGCTGTGGTGGCGGCATCGCCCGAGTAGCCACCGCCACCACAACTCCCTCACCGGCAAAGCGGGGCGGCTCGGCCCGGAAGCACGGGCCGCCGACACGTAAGGTTGCGCGCAACGCAACCCCGCACGGAGCGACCTCGAGGAGCGAGGAGTTCGCGGCCCGCCTCGCCCCCTAGGGCCGCGAACACGCGACGCCGGAGGCGGCGCCATCGAACACAGCTCAAGCCCAGAGTTGGCCGTCGAGGCGCTCCTCGGCTTCTTCCAGGGTGCCGTCGTAGGCGCCGGTCGACAGGTACTTCCAGCCGCCGTCGGCCACGACGAAGGCGATGTCTGCTCGTTTACCGGCCCGGAGCGCCTTTTTGCCGACGCCGAGGGCGGCGTGCAGGATGGCGCCGGTGGAGATTCCGGCGAAGATGCCTTCCTCGCCGACCAGCTCCCGGGTCCGGCGAACCGCGTCGTAGGGCCCCACCGAGAACCGGGAGGTGAGCACGGTTTCGTCGTAGAGCTCCGGGATGAATCCCTCGTCGATGTTGCGCAGGCCGTAGACCAGTTCGCCGTACCGGGGTTCGGCGGCGACGATCTCGATTCCGGGCACCTTCTCGCGCAGGAACCGGCCGGTGCCCATCAGGGTCCCGGTGGTGCCGAGGCCCGCGACGAAATGGGTGATCTCGGGCAGGTCGGCGTAGATCTCCGGGCCGGTGCCCTCGTAGTGGGCGAGCGCATTGGCCTGGTTGCCGTACTGGTACAGCATCACCCAGTCCGGGTGCTCGGCGGCGATCTCCTTCGCCAGCGCGACAGCTTGATTGGAGCCACCGGCCGCCGGGGAATCGATGATCTCGGCGCCGAACATGGTGAGCAGCTGACGCCGTTCCACCGAGGTGTTCTCGGGCATGACGCAGATCAGCCGGTAGCCCTTGAGTTTGGCGGCCATGGCCAGCGAGATACCGGTGTTGCCGCTGGTCGGCTCCAGGATGGTGCAGCCCGGCCGCAGCAGCCCGTCCGCCTCGGCCTGTTCGATCATCCGCAGCGCCGGCCGGTCCTTCACCGAACCGGTCGGGTTGCGGTCCTCCAGCTTGGCCCACAACCGCACCGGGTGCTCACCCTCCCATTGCGGGGAGAGGTTGCGCAGCCCGACCAGCGGTGTGTTGCCGAGCGTGGCGATCAGCGATTCGTACCGCGCCACGAGTCAGTCCGCGTCGCGGCTGCCGCCGGCCACGGCGGGCAGGATGGTGACCGAGGCGTCCGCGGGCACCTCCGAGTCGAGGCCGCCGGAGAACCGGACGTCCTCGTCGTCGACGTAGATGTTGACGAACCGGTTCAGCTTGCCGTCCTTGAGCAGCCGCTCGGCCAGGCCCGGATGGTTCGCGTCCAGGTTCTCGATGAGTGCGGCCAGGGTGCTGCCCTCGGCCTGCACCCGCTTCTCGCCGCCGGTCAGGCCACGCATGATGGTCGGGATGGACACGGTTACCGACATCGGAACTCCTCGGTAGGAAACGAAACTCTTGCTGACTGTCCTGCGGCTCAGTCGCCGTAGGAATCGACGATCTTCACCGGCTCCTCGGTGACCACCCCGTCGACGATCCGGTAGCTGCGAAACTCGTGCTCTTCGGGGTCCCGGGTCGACACCAGGACGTAGTGGGCGTCCGGTTCGGCGGCGAAGGACACATCGGTGCGGCTGGGATAGGCCTCGGTGGCGGTGTGCGAGTGGTAGATCACCACCGGCGCCTCGTCGGCATCGTCCATCTCCCGCCACACCCGCAACTGCTCGGCGGAGTCGAATCGATAGAACGTCGGCGAGCGCTCCGCGTTGATCATCGCGACGAACCGCTCCGGCCGATCCGACCCTTCCGGGCCCGCGATGATCCCGCAGGCCTCGTCCGGGTGATCGGCTCGCGCGTGCGCCACCATCGCCGTTACGAGGTCGGCTCTGATCACCAGCACAGCATGCCCTTCCGGTCTACGAACTCCGTGTACCGCGGCGACCCACCTCCGGTCGGTGCGATCACCCGGTCACCACGTCGACAACTGCCCACCCTATGTGGATATTCCCCGGTCGACGCGCCCGGCCCCGCTCTCGGCTCGCCCGCCGAGGTGGTCAGTGCCGCGGGAACAGGTCGTGATAGGCAGGGATGCCGGCCACGGCGGTGGCGGAACACACCGCATCGACGACGGCCCGTTCCACCGCGACGGCGGCGGCCGTGCAGAGCGCGTCGAGCACCAGCAGATCGGCGGGAAAAGCGGGCGGCAGCCCGGGCGCAGGTGTGGTGCGGGCGCCGGTGGACAGTACGAACAGGGTGTCTCCGTCCAGCGGGGAATGCACCGGGCGGATGGCCCTGGCCAGCCCGTCCTGCGCGGCAGCCGCGATGCGTCGGCAGCCGGCCGGGTCCAGGGCCGCATCGGTGGCGACGACACCGATGGTGGTGTTGAGCACCGTGCCCTTACCGGGCAGCTCGTCGGCTCGCGCCAGTTCGGCCTCGGTGCCCGGGCGCAGCCCGAAGAATTCCGGCCCGTCCGTCCCGGTCCCCCACGGCAGCCCGGTCCGCGGATCGAACACCGAACCCACCGGATTGGCGACCACCAGCGCGGCCACCGTCACACCTGCCGCGGCACCTTCGGAAAGGACCAGGCTCGCCGATCCGACGCCGCCCTTGACGGCACCGGCCCGAGCCCCGGCACCGGCGCCGACCGAGCCACGAGCGAATTCCTCGGCGGCAGCACCGGCGGCCCGATAACCGAACTCGGCGGTGGGGCGAATCCCCCAGTCGCCGACCGGGAGGTCGAAGATCACTGCGCCCGGCACGATCGGCACCACCCGGGTGGGGTCGGCAGGATCCATCGGGATTCCCTCGCCGTGTTCCTCCAGCCAGGTCATCACCCCGTCGGCGGCCGCCAGGCCGTAGGCACTGCCGCCGGACAGCAGCACGGCGTGCAGTTGCCGCACCGTGTTGCCCGGGTCCAGCAGATCGGTTTCCCGAGTGCCCGGGCCGCCACCGCGGACATCGACCGCCGCCGTCGCACCACCCGGCACCCGTACCACCGTGCATCCGGTGGCAGCCCCGATTCCCGGGCCCGCATCGGGGTCGAGCCGGTGATGATGGCCGACCAGGACGCCGGTGACATCGGTGAGAGCATTGCGCGCTCCGGCGCTGACGGTCATGATCGGCGCTCCTTTCTCCGGGGAACCGATCCGTTCACGGGGCCAGTGCCTGCAGCAGGGAATCCTGCATCCAGGTCAGCCAGTGATAGATGTCCAGATGCGGAGCCCGCGGATCGTCGGGATCCAGATGTTCCGGCGTGTCGTCGGTGACGTCGAGCGCGGTACCGAGGGCGAGCCGGACGTCGGTCAGCGCGGCCAGCCAGGCATCGGCCTGTTCCGGTGTCAACACCACCCGGCCACCGGCCTCCGGCACGGTTTCCAGAACCACCGCACCGGCCGCCAGCTTGGCCTCGATGATCTCCGGTTCGTACAGCGACCGCAGCGCGCTGTTGAGATCGGCGCGCGCGGCATCGGGGGAACCGGGTTCGGCTCGATGGAAGTCGGGTAGCAGCCGGGCCAGCTGCGGGTCGTCGGGCGGTGCACTGTTGCCGGTGTTCATTCCGGTCAGGGCGGCGAGTTCGTCGTCCGGTGCGCCCGAGGCGCGCTCGGTGAGCAGACCGGAGACGGCGGCCACCAGTTGGCGCAGCACCGTTGCTTCGTGCGCGTCCATTTCGGACCGCAGTTTCGGTCCGCTCAGCGAGTTCTTCCGGCTCCACTTTCGCACGACGCCACGGTAGTCCCTCGTCGCCGCGGCCGTCTCCGGCCCGCCGGAGTCAGCGGTATCCGATGCGACCGACCTCCGAGGGCCTCCGTGGCCACGCTCCGCTACCGCCTCCGGCCCGCCGGAGTCAGCGGTATCCGATGCGACCGACCTCCGAGGGCCTCCGTGGCCACGCTCCGCTACCGCCTCCGGCCCGCCGGAGTCAGTCGTCCCGCTGCATGGTCGCCCACAGGCCGGCTGCGTGCAGGCGCCGCACATCCTGTTCCATCTTGTCCCGCGAGCCGGAGGAAACCACGGCTTTGCCCTCGTTGTGCACCTGCAGCATCAATTCGGTCGCCTTGGCTTTGCTGTAGCCGAAGAGCTTCTGAAAAATGTAGGTCACGTAGTGCATCAGGTTCACCGGATCGTCCCAGACCACAGTGACCCACGGGCGGTCCTCCGCCTCGAGGATCTCGGTGTATTCGATGGCCTCGGGGGTCGCCTGTGCCGCCGACAGCGTGTTGTTCATCTCGCACAGGGCCATACCACTCAGGGTACGACGCACGCGCGGAGAAACAACACCCACACCGTGCTCGTTTCGGTACACCGGCACCGGCTCCGGCACTGGCTACAGTGGGCGGCGTGGACACCTGCGACGGCTCGGTCAGTACCGCGCTGCTGACCGACCAGTACGAGCTCACCATGCTGGCCGGCGCGCTGGCCGACGGGTCCGCCGGGCGGCGCTGCACCTTCGAAGTGTTCGCCCGCCGGTTGCCGCACGGGCGCCGATACGGCGTGGTCGCGGGTGTCGGGCGGCTGCTCACCGCGCTGGAACAGTTCCGGTTCGGTCCCGACGAACTGGCCGTCGTCGAGGAGTTCCTCGATCCCGCGGCCGTCGACTGGCTGCGCGACTACCGCTTCGGCGGCGATATCGATGCCTACGCCGAGGGGGAGCTCTACTTCCCCGGTTCGCCGATCCTGTCCGTGCACGGCACCTTCGCCGAATGCGTGATCCTGGAGACGCTGGTCCTGTCGATTCTCAACCACGACAGCGCCATCGCGTCGGCGGCGGCGCGGATGGTGAGCGCCGCAGCCGGGCGGCGGATGATCGAGATGGGGTCGCGGCGCACCCATGAACAGGCCGCCCCCGCCAGCGCCCGGGCGGCCTATCTCGCCGGCTTCGACGCGACCTCGAATCTGGAGGCGGTCCGGCGCTACGGGGTCCCCGGCGCCGGGACCAGCGCCCATGCGTTCACGCTGCTGCACAGCGGTCCCGACGGCGCGCACGAGGCGGCGGCCTTCCGCAGTCAGATCGACCGGCTCGGTACCGGCACCACGCTGCTGGTCGACACGTTCGACATCACCCGGGGCGTCGCCACCGCCGTCGAGGTCGCCGGCCCGGAACTGGGCGGGGTGCGCATCGATTCCGGCGACCTCGGCGTCCTGGCCCGCCAGGTCCGGCAGCAGCTCGATGCGCTGGGCGCCCGCAACACGCGGATCGTGGTGTCGGGAGATCTGGACGAATACTCGATTGCGGGACTGCGCGCCGAACCGGTCGATGCATACGGTGTCGGCACCGCGCTGGTCACCGGGTCCGGGGCGCCCACCGCCGGGATGGTGTACAAGCTGGTCGAGGTCGACGGCCTGCCGGTGGCCAAACGCAGCAGCCACAAGCAGTCCCGGGGCGGCGCCAAGCGCGCACTGCGGTTCGCCCGACCGACCGGCACGGTGGTCGAGGAGGTGGTGTACCGGGTGGCGGACGGCCCGCCCGCCACCCCGGCCGGTCTGACGGCCCGGGAACTGTCGGTGCCGCTGCTGCGTGGCGGCCGCGCCTGCGCCGAACCCACCCTGGCCGAGGCCCGGGACCGGGTCGCCCGGGGGCTGGTGAGCCTGCCGTGGGAGGGGCTCAAGTTGTCCGCCGGTGACCCCGCCCTGCCCACCACCTTCATCGACTGATCGCCCGGCGAGGTGGCCGGACCGGGCGGTCGAGCGGAGAATGGGGCCGAACCGGCAAGTGATCGGATGCGATCGAAGATGAGGAGTGGGACCGATGCCACGTGGTCTGATCATCGTCGATGTCCAGAACGACTTCTGTGAGGGCGGTTCGCTGGCCGTCACCGGCGGCGCCGCGACCGCCGCCCGGATCTCGCGCTTGCTCGCCGATGAGGCAAGCGGATACGACGCGATCGTCGCCACCAAGGATCTGCACATCGATCCGGGCGCACATTTCTCGGACCGGCCCGATTTCGTCGACACCTGGCCACCGCACTGCCGGGCCGGCACCCCCGGTGCCCAGTTCCATCCGGACCTGGACACCGCACCGGTCCAGGAGGTGTTCGCCAAGGGCGCCTACACCGCCGCCTACTCGGGTTTCGAGGGCGAAACCGAGGACGGCACACCCCTGGCCGACTGGCTCCGCGCCCGCGATATCGACTCGGTCGACATCGTCGGCATCGCCACCGACCACTGCGTCCGTGCCACCGCCCTGGATGCCCGCACCGAAGGCTTCACCACCCGCGTTCGCCTCGACCACACCGCCGCCGTCGCCCCGGCAACCACCGCCCAGGCCCTCACCGCCCTCCGCGCGGCCGGCGTAGAACTGTCCGGCACCGTCCCCTGACCCGTGAACGAACACCAGACCGGGAGTAGCGCCCCGAACCCGACCGCCCACGGAGCCCACAGCGTTGCCCGGCCGCCACGGGAGACTCCATGCGGACCGGCGGGAACAGCTGCCACGCGACTTCCACCCCGAACACCGCCACCCGCAATCCCGAGCCCCGAACAGAAGCTCCCCGAGTCCACCGCAGCAACGGAAAACGCCGAATCCGCCCCACCCACCCCCCACGGAACGCCCCTCACACCCACCTAGACCAGCCGAGGGAGCTGTAGTGGCGGCATCACCCGAGTACCCACCGCCACCACAACTCCCTCACCGGCAAAACGGGCGGCTCGGCCCGGAGGCACGGGCCGCCGAAACCTACGTTCACACCCCTCGCCCGACACCGGGCCGAGCGCCCCGAGGGCGACCTAGACCAGTCGAGGGAGCTGTGGTGGCGGCATCGCCCGAGTAGCCACCGCCACCAGAACTCCCTCACCGGCAAAGCGGGCGGCTCGGCCCGGGCAACGTGCTGCTGAAACGTACGTGCGCGGTTTCGCAACGCCGCACGGAGCGACTCCGAGGAGCGAGGAGTTCGCGGCCCGCCTCGCACCCGAGTACTCGAAAGCGCATGAGCCGAAGGCTCGAGTCTCGAGTGCTCGGATGCGAGGCCCCCAGGGCCGCGAACACGGAGCGGCGGAGCCGCGACCATCCAACACTGTCGGGGTGGGCCGGTAGTCTGCCCGGGTGGCCGAACTTCCTGCTGTTTCCGAGCTGCTCGCCTCCGCTGTGAAAGCGCTCGGCGGGACGGAACGTACCGGGCAGACCACGATGGCGAATGCCGTCGACCACGCCATCGACACCAAGGAGCATCTCGCGGTGCAGGCGGGTACCGGGACGGGCAAGTCGCTGGCCTATCTGGTGCCGAGTCTGCGGCATGCGGTGCGGACGGGGCGCACGGTGGTGGTGTCGACGGCGACGATTGCGCTGCAGCGGCAGCTGGTGGACCGGGATCTGCCGCGGTTGGCACAGGCGCTGGCGCCGGCTCTGGGCCGGACGCCGCAGTTCGCCATCCTGAAGGGCCGCAACAACTACCTGTGCCTGAACAAGATCAACAGTGCGGTGCCGGAGGAGCCGGAGGAAGCGGAGCTGTTCGACGCCTTCGCAGTGTCGCGGCTGGGCCGGGAGGTCCAGCGGGTCAACGAATGGGCCTCGGATACGGAGACCGGTGACCGGGACGAGCTGGCCCCGGGGGTGAGCGATCGGGCCTGGCGGCAGGTGAGTGTGTCCTCGCGGGAATGTCTCGGCAAGTCGCGTTGCCAGTTCGGCCAGGACTGTTTCGCCGAGCGGGCGCGGACCGAATCCGCCCAGGCCGACGTGGTGGTGACCAACCACGCGCTGCTGGCCATCGACGCGATCAGCGGGATCCAGGTGTTGCCGGAGCACGATGTGGTGGTCATCGACGAAGCCCACGAGCTGGTGGACCGGGTCACCGGGGTGGCCACCGCCGAACTCGGTGCGGCGGCGATCAGCGCGGCGGCTCGCCGCTGCGCGAAGCTCATCGACGAGCAGGAGGTCGACCGCCTGGAAGGCGCCTCGGAGGCGTTCCACGAAGCGCTCGACCAGCTGCCGCCGGGGCGCTGGGATCAGCTGCCGGAGGGGATCGCTCCGGTGCTGGCGTTGATCCGGGATGCGGCGTGGAATGCGCGGACCGCGCTGGCGCCGCAGGGCGGCACCCCGCAGGGCGACGATGCGGCCACCCGCAACCAGGCGCTGGCCGCGGTCGAAGAGGTGCACGACACCGCCGTACGGGCACTGACCGCGTTCGAGCAGGAGGATCCGGCGGCCCGCCGCGATGTCCTGTGGCTGTCCGCCGACGAGGTGCGCGGGGTGGCCCGCCGGGTGCTGCACATGGCCCCGCTGTCGGTCGGCGGGCTGCTGCGTAGCCGGTTGTTCGGTACCGCCACCGTGGTACTCACCTCGGCGACCCTGCAACTGGGCGGATCGTTCGACGGCTTGGCCGCCACCTGGGGCCTGCCCGCCGCGACCGGGCGCACTGTGGACCCCGCGCTGGCCAACGGCGGCGCGGCCCCGTCGGATGCCGAATCGGTGCGCTGGAGTTCCCTGGATGTCGGCTCCCCGTTCGATCATGCCCGCGCCGGGATCCTCTATGTGGCCCGCCACCTGCCGCCGCCCGGCCGCGACGGCCTGGCCCCGGCCTATCTCGACGAGATCGAACGGCTGATCACCGCGGCGGGTGGTCGCACGCTGGGGTTGTTCTCGTCGATGCGGGCCGCGAAGGCGGCGACCGAAGCGCTGCGGCAACGCCTGGCCACCCCGGTGCTGTGCCAGGGCGACGATTCGATGGGTGCCCTGGTGCGCCGGTTCGCCGACGAACCGGAGACCTCGCTGTTCGGCACGCTGACGCTGTGGCAGGGGGTGGACGTCCCGGGGCCGTCACTGAGCCTGGTGATCCTGGACCGGATCCCGTTCCCCCGGCCGGACGACCCGTTGCTCACCGCCAGGCAACGCGCGGTCGAGTCGCGGGGCGGCAACGGCTTCATGGCGGTGGCCGCGAATCATGCGGCGCTGCTGCTGGCGCAGGGCACCGGCCGGTTGTTGCGCAGTGTGGACGACCGGGGCGTGGTGGCGGTGCTCGACTCCCGGCTGGCCACCGCCCGCTACGGCGGGTATCTGCGCGCGTCGCTGCCGCCGTACTGGGAGACCGCCGATCCCGATGTGGTGGTCAAGGCGCTGGGCCGGCTCACCGCGACCGGCTGACCCGCGCAGCAGCACCTACTGGCATAAATTTCCGGATGGAATTAGATTGAAGTGGGGTGCGGCGGCCCCCCTCAATTCCCTGCCGCCGCGCCCGCCGGTCCTCACGCCGGTCCCCTGCAGCCGGCGTGAGGACACCATCGCCGGGCCCACCACCCCACTCGAGCGAATCACCCGCTATGTCGTTTTCGTCCGCGTGCGAACGCCCGGCATGAGAATGTTGGCAGATGAAGCACCTTCCCGACGGTGAAGTACTCGATGAATTCCTTGTCAGCGCAAGATCTTTGACCGAGTACCGCGCAATGTTCGAACTGTCCGACTCCGATCTGACCGATCGCCGTATCCTCGACTGCCCCGGTGGCGCAGCAAGTTTCACCGCAGAGGCCACTGCCCTCGGAGCCCGGGTGACGGCCGCCGACCCGATCTATCGACGGTCACCCGACGACTTGACAACCTTCGCCCTCGACCAGACGGAACGCGGAACCGCCTGGGCGCAAAAGCATCTGCACCGATATCGATGGGAGTGGTACGGCGACCCGAGCGGCCACCGCACCATGCGCCGCTCGGCTGCCGCTCGATTCGGCGACGACATCCGGAACAACCCGCACCGCTACATCGCCGCCGAACTGCCCACCCTGCCGTTCCCCGACGACACCTTCGACCTGGTATTGAGCTCCCACCTGCTGTTCAGCTACGCGGACCGGCTCGACGCCGACTTCCATCTCGCCGCCCTGGCCGAGCTGGCCCGGATCACCCGCGGCGAGACCCGCCTCTACCCACTACTCGACCACACCGGCGCCCCGTTGGACGATCTGCTCGAAATGCTGCGAACCGAGCTGCACGACAAGGGAATCCGGACCACACTCCGCCGCACCGCCGACTACGAGTTCCACCACGGTGCCGACACCATGCTGGTACTGCACCCGATCGGTTGAGCCGGGCGACGCCGCAGGCATCGGCCCGGTCAGCGTGCGCTGCGGGCCGCCTGCGGGCGGCGGGTCACCCGCAGGCCCAGTCGAAAACTCCGGACTCCAGATCGATCTGGGCGTTCCCACCGCCGAAGTTCAGTCCGGCGATCTCCTCGAGCTCGAGATAGAACGCGGTCAGCCCCTCGGGCAGGGCCTGCACCGGGAAGGCGGTACCGCCCAGGTGCGAGCGGCCGAAGATGGGTTCGGCCCAGGGCTGCCACCCGGAATCATCGGTGAGCGGATCCTGATAGGCGGCCTCTGGCTCGTATTCGACCGGCGGGATGCCGACATTCGGATCCGCACGCTCGGCCAGCCATACCCCCACGGTCGGATTCAGCTGATCCCAGGCATTGCAGCCACCATCGGTGGCCGCGGGGGCGCCTGCGGGCCGCACATCGCCGGGCGGATCGACCGGACCACCGGCGAATTCGGCCTCGGTCAGCCAGATCAGCGCGAACACCCCGCCGATCTCGTCGTGCAGCAGTTGCTGTTGCGGGTGCACCCGGGTGACGGCGAGCTCACGCAGTACCGGATCGGCCGAGTCGGGATCGGCCACCGCCTGCTGTTCGGCATCCGCGAACTGCCCTTCCCCCTGGAAGAACGCCACCGCCGGATACTCCGGGCCGCGCCGCTGATAGTCGACCGGCAACCGCAGCGTGATCGCATGCATCATCGGCAGTCCGGTCACCGGACCCCGCGGCCAGGCGGCGCGATCGATGGCCGGCCCGGCGCTCCCGATCCAGCCGGCCCGCACCGCACCCTCGAATGCAGCCACTTCACCTCCGGGCAACTCGGCCAGCTTGTCCGCCGATTCCCCGAACCCGAGGTCATACGCCTTCATGCACACCCTCCTCCGACAACACTGCCACCACCTGCGAGCGTAGTGCCCGGCACCGAAACGCGTGGCGCGGCGGAACAACCCGAGGGTCGTCCGCCGCGCCACCGCGAACAGGATCGGCCGGAGGTCAGAGCACCGATTTCAGGATCAGCGTCAGCACTGCGGCGGCCACCGCGACGACGACGGCAACTACACCCGTCCCGACGCGGTACTTCTCCCAGACCCGCAGGTTCTCCGGCAGCAAGGCGTCGACGGCGTACCGGCCGGGGCCGGTGAAGGCCAGGGCGGCCGCGACGACACCGTAGGTCAGCGCCTCACGCCAGCCGGTCACCGCGGGGTCCGCAGGGAACAGCCCGCCGGACCAGGTGGCGTTCATCGCGTTGATCATCGTGCCGAGCACGATCGCGGCGGCCAACGGCGTGACCGCACCGAACACCAGCAGCAGTCCGCCGACGAGCTCGGACAGACCGGCCAGAGCGGCGAAGAGTTTGCCCGGGTTGTACCCCATTCCTTCGAATGCCTGCGAGGTGGCGTCGTAGCCGTAGCCGTTGAACCAGCCGAACAGCTTCTGGGCGCCGAATGCGGCCATCAGCCCGCCGAAGACGACACGCAGGATCAGCAGGCCGATATCGGTGGCGGTGGCCTGATCGGCGGTGGTTCCCGCGGCGGCCTTTTCCGTCGTGGTCATGGTGTCCCTCATCTCTGCGCCCGGCAGGCGCATCGCAATTCCCTAACCGGACTCTAGTCCGTTTGCCTCGAAGGGGACAACCTCGTCGTTGCCGCGGATGATTCCGAACCCATCCTGACATGTGCTGTGATCTGTGTCACTCCACCAGGAGCAGGAGGTATCCGGCGAACATCAGCAACAACGCCCACATGACCGGATGTACTTCCCGAATCCGGCCCCGGGCCACCATCATCACCGGGTAGAAGACCATTCCCATCGCGAGGCCGTTGGCGATCGAGTAGGTCAGCGGCATGGTGACCACGGTCAGGAACGCCGGCACGGCGTACTCGATCCGGTGCCAATCGATCTCGCCGAGCGAGCGCGCCATCAGCACGCCCACCACGATCAGCGCCGGGGCGGTGATCTCCCCGGCCCCGGCGATCACCGAGAACACCGGGAAGCAGAACATCGCCAGCAGGAACCAGCCGGCGGTGGTCACCGCGGTCATGCCGGTGCGACCGCCCGCCGAGACACCGGCAGTCGATTCGACATAGGCGGTGGTGGTCGAGGTGCCGATGACCGCGCCCGCCATGGTGCCCACCGAATCGGCCGCCAGGGCACTCGACGCCCGCGGCAGATGGCCCTTCTTGTCCAGCAGACCGGCCTGATTGGCCACCCCGATCAGGGTGCCGGACGAGTCGAAGAAGTCGACGAAGAGCATCGTCAGCACCACGATCGCCATCTGCGCGGTGAACGCGTCCGGGAGATGGATGATCGCCTGCCCGAAGGTCTCGTCCAGCCCCTTCGGCAACGCCGCGATTCCGTCGGGCAGCTCGACCAACCCGGTGACCATGCCCAGCACCGTGGTCGCGACGATGCCGTACAGCACCGCACCGTGCCAGCCCAGCGTCAGGAACACCACGGTGAGGATCAACCCGAACAGTGCCAGCAGCGTCGGGCCCGAGCTCAGGTCGCCCAGCTTCACCAGGGTCGCTTCGCTGTCCACCACGATCCCGGCGTTGCGCAGACCGAGGAAGGCCACGAACATGCCGATCCCGGCGCCGACGGCGAGCTTCATCTGCATCGGAATGGCGTTGAGGATGCGCTCGCGCACTTTCGTCACCGCCAGCACGAAGAAGATCGCACCGGAGAGGAACGTGCCGGACAGCGCGACCTGCCAGGGAATCCCCATCCCGAGCACCACCGAGAAGGCGAAGAACGCGTTGAGGCCCATTCCGGGCGCCAGCGCGATCGGGTACCGCGCCCACAGCCCCATCACCAGCGTGCCGACCACCGCCGATACCGCGGTGGCGGTGAAGACCGCCTGCATCGGAATGCCCTGATCCCCGAGCGCACCCTCGTCACCGAGGATCGACGGGTTGACCGCCAGCACGTACGACATGGCCAGGAAGGTGATCGTGCCCGCCATGATCTCGCGACGGAACGTCGAACCATTCGACGTGATGCCGAAATAACGGTCGACCCGCCGCTGGGCGCGGGCTGCGGTATCGGTGGCCATGGGTTCTCCAGGAGTGCGATCGAAAGCGGAGTCGGTGCTCAGGGACGTTAGCCGAGTGTTCGCCGTCTCACGGGGCCGGTATGGCCACCAGGCCCAATTCGGCGTCCGAAGACAGCAGCCGATGATGCGGCAGCACCCGGACCGTGTAACCGACGGCACCCGAACGCGGCACCGGTGTCTGCACGGTGTAGCGGTGGGTCCCGGCGTCCGCGCCCGCATGCTGCATCGGCACCGTCGCCGTATCGGAGAGTTCGTCGTTCGCCGAAACCTTGCCCAGTACCGCCTGGACCACCACATCGGCCGGTTCCAGCCCGCCCAGGTCGATCCGGGCGGTGAGGGCGAGCTCGGCGCCGATCACCGGCGTGTCCGGCAGACCGGCGTTGTCGACCTGCACCACCTTGACCGCCGGCCAGGCCGCCTCGACCCGGCGGCGATAACCCGCGAGCTCCGCGGCGGCGGTGAAATCGTCGGCGGCGGCCCGGGCATAGGCCGCGCCGGCCGGGAAGTAGTACTGCTCGGCGTAATCCCGGACCATCCGCGAGGCCAGCACCTTCGGGCTGGTGGTCTGCAGGGTGTGCCGCACCATCTCGGTCCAGCGCACCGGCACCGCTCGCGCATCCCGGTCGTAGAAGCGCGGCGCGACGACCCGCTCGAACAGCTCGTACATGGCGGCGGCCTCCAGGTCGTCGCGGCGGCGCTCATCGCGGATGCCGTCGGCGGTGGGGATCGCCCAGCCGTTGTCGCCGTCGTACATCTCGTCCCACCAGCCGTCCCGGATGGAGAGGTTCAGCCCACCGTTGAGCGCCGACTTCATCCCCGAGGTACCGCACGCCTCAAGCGGCCGCAGTGGATTGTTCAACCACACATCGCAACCCCAGTACAGGTAGCGGGCCATCGACATGTCGTAATCCGGCAGGAACACGATCCGGTGCCGCACCTCGGGATCGTCGGCGAACCGCACCACCTGCTGGATGAGCGCCTTACCGCCCTCGTCGGCCGGATGGCTCTTGCCCGCCACCACCAGCTGCACCGGCCGCTCCGGATCCAGCAGCAGCGCCCGCAGCCGCTCCGGTTCCCGCAGCATCAGCGTGAGCCGCTTGTAGGTGGGCACCCGCCGGGCGAACCCGACCGTCAGCACCTGCGGATCGAAGACGTCGTCCACCCATCCGAGCTCGGCGTCCGCCGCACCCCGGGCCCGCCAGGAATCCCGCAGCCGCCGCCGCACCTCGTCGACGAGGACTGCACGCAGCACGTTCCGGGTCGACCACAGCTGGACCAGGTCCGCGTCACCGATCCGCTCCCAGCCGCGGGCCTCCTCCACCAGTTCCGGGCCGACCAGCTCGCGCGCCTTGTCGATCCATTCGCGGGCCGCCCAGCTGGGCGCGTGCACACCGTTGGTGACCGACCCGATCGGCACCTCCGCCGCATCGAAGCCCGGCCACAATCCGGCGAACATGTCCCGGCTGACCTCGCCGTGCAGCCGCGACACCCCGTTGGCCCGCTGCGCCAGCCGCAGGCCCATATGCGCCATGTTGAACACCGACGGGTCGGCTTCCCGGCCGAAGGCCAGGATCCGGTCCACCGGCAGCCCCGGCAGCAGCGCCGACTCCGGCGCCCCGTGGGCACCGCCGAAGTACCGCCGCACCAGCGGCATCGGGAACCGGTCGATCCCGGCGGGCACCGGTGTGTGGGTGGTGAACACGGTCCCCGCCCGGACCGCGGCCAGTGCGGTGTCGAAGTCCAGCCCGCCGGCCACGAATTCCCGGATCCGTTCCGCGCCGAGGAACCCGGCATGCCCTTCGTTCATGTGGAACACCGTCGGATCGGGCAGCCCGTACGCACGGGTGTAGGCCCGCACCGCCCGGACTCCGCCGACACCGGCGAGGATCTCCTGTTTGATCCGGTGGTCCTGGTCGCCGCCGTACAGGCGGTCGGTGACCGCGCGCAGCTCCGGATCGTTCTCGGCGATATCGGAGTCCAGCAACAGCAGCGGGATCCGCCCGACCTGCGCGATCCACACCCGGGCCCGCAACACCCGCCGCTCCGGCATCCCGACATGGATCAGAACCGGCGAGGTATCGCTGGTCAGCAACCGCAACGGCAATCCCTGCGGATCGAGTGCCGGGTACTGCTCGGTCTGCCAGCCGTCGGCGGACAGCGACTGCCGGAAGTACCCGGAGCGATACAGCAGACCCACCCCGATCAGCGGCAGCCCCAGATCGGAGGCGGCCTTCAGATGGTCACCGGCCAGAATGCCGAGCCCGCCGGAATAGTTCGGCAGCACCTCGGTGACACCGAACTCCATCGAGAAATAGGCGATCCCCGGACACGCCGCGGTCGACTCCGGATCCTGTTCGGAGAACCACCGGGGCCGGGTCAGATAGTCGCGCAGCCCGGCGACCGCGGAGTCGACCCGCGCAGGATACGCCGCGTCGGCGGCCAGCTCGTCGAGCCGAGCCGGATCCACCTCCCCCAGCATCCGCACCGGATCCTGCCCGCATACCCGCCACAACTGCGGATCCAGCTCGGCGAACAGATCCTGGGTGGGCGTGTGCCAGCTCCAGCGCAGGTTCGTGGCCAGTTCGCCCAACCCCGCCAGACGCTCGGGCAAATGGGCGCGGACGGTGAATCGACGAAGTGCCTTCACCACGGAAAGGCTACAGGCTGCGCGCTCCGGCGGCCCTGTAGGTTACTTGGGATGACGGGCCGCATCGCGATCGATGACACCGCACCGAGCCTGACCGACGGCCGACCGGCCAAAGCGGCGGTCGGTGAGGCGTTCCCGGTGCGTGCCGTGGTGTGGCGGGAGGGCCACGGTGCAGTAGCGGCGACGTTGGCGGTACGGGCACCGGCGGCGGACGGGTTCCGTGGCCGCACGACCCGGATCCGGATGTCGCCGGAATTCGAGCCGGACGTGTTCAACGCAGTGTTCGTGCCGGACCGGCCCGGTCTGTGGACCTACCGGATCGAGGGCTGGGGCGATCCGATCACCACCTGGCGGGCAGCGGTGGAGGCCAAACTCGCGGTCGGGCAGAGCGCGGCGGACCTGGCCAACGATCTGGAGATCGGTGCCCGGCTGTTCGAACGGGCCGCGCAGGCGGTGCCGAAACGCGAATTCGAGCGGCTCCGGGAGGTGGCGGCGGCGCTGCGCAGCGAGGACCAGCTGCCGGCCCGGGTCGCACCGGCGTTCACCGAGGAGGTGGCCGAGATCCTGCGGGCCGCCCCGCTGCGGGAACTGGTGACCCGCGGTCCACAGCATTCGGTGCTGGTCGAGCGGCGCCGCGCGCTGTTCGGCTCGTGGTACGAGTTCTTCCCCCGGTCGACCGGGGGACGCGATGCCGACGGCAGCCCGATCCACGGCACCTTCGCGACCGCCGCCGCGGACCTCCCGCGGATCGCGGCCATGGGCTTCGACGTGGTGTATCTCCCGCCGATCCACCCGATCGGCGCAGTGAACCGGAAGGGCCGCAACAACGCACTCACCGCCGGGCCCGATGATGTCGGCTCCCCGTGGGCGATCGGCTCCGCCGCGGGCGGCCACGATGCGGTGCACCCGTCGCTGGGCACCGCGGCCGATTTCACCGATTTCGTCGCCGCGGCGGCCGACCTGGGCCTGGAGGTGGCCCTCGATCTGGCCCTGCAGTGTGCACCCGACCACCCGTGGGTCCGCGAACATCCCGAATGGTTCACCACCCTGCCGGACGGCAGCATCGCCTTCGCCGAGAATCCGCCCAAGAAGTACCAGGACATCTACCCGGTCGATTTCGACAACGATCCGGACGGCCTGTACGCCGAGGTGCTGCGGATCGTGCGGCACTGGATCCGCAGCGGCGTCAAGATCTTCCGGGTCGACAACCCGCATACGAAACCCGCCGACTTCTGGGAGTGGCTGATCACGCAGGTCCACCGCACCGATCCGGATGTGGTGTTCCTGTCCGAGGCGTTCACCTATCCGGCCCGGCTCTACGGTCTGGCCCGCCGCGGATTCAGTCAGTCCTACACGTATTTCACCTGGCGGGTGCACAAGTGGGAACTCACCGAATTCGGCCTGGAACTGGCGGCCAAGGCGGACGAGGCCCGGCCGAACCTGTTCGTCAACACCCCGGACATCCTGCACGAGAGCCTGCAGCACGGCGGCCCGGGCATGTTCGCGATCCGTGCCCTGCTGGCCGCCACCCTGGCGCCGACCTGGGGCGTGTACTCCGGTTTCGAATTGTACGAGCACCGGGCGGTACACCCCGGCAGCGAGGAATACCTCGATTCGGAGAAATACGAGCTGCGGCCCCGCGATTTCGCCGCAGCCCTGGCCCGTGGCGAATCCCTGGAGCCCTGGATCACCCGGCTCAACGAGATCCGCCGCGCCCACCCTGCCCTGCAACAGTTGCGCTGCCTGCACTTCCACCAGGTGGACAACGATGCGCTACTCGCCTATTCGAAACTGGATCCGGTCAGCGGTGATGCGGTGCTGATCGTGGTGAACCTGAATCCGTTCGGCGCCGAACAGGGCCATATCTCGCTGGATCTGCCCGCGATCGGCCGGGAATGGCACGACCATCCGGTGGTCCGCGACGAGATCACCGGCGAGGAATACCACTGGGCCCAAACCAATTTCGTGCGCCTGGATCCGACGAAGGCGGTCGCACACATCCTCACTCTGCCGCCGGTGGGCCAGTTCGCCCGCACCGAACTCGCCTTCCGCCGATCACTGCGATGAAACGGCGTGACCTGCTGCTGCTCGCCGCGGGCACGCACCCGGACCCGCATACGGTCCTGGGCGCCCACCGGCACCCCGACGGCACCGCCGTACAGGTGCTGCGCCCGCACGCCGCAACCGTCGCGGTCGTCGTCGGCGGCACCACCCATCCGCTGACCCCCATCGGCCATCACGTCTTCGCGGCGATACTGCCCTACCCGGAACTCGACGACTACCGGATCCGGACCGAATACCCGGACGGTACGACGGTGACCGGGGCCGACGGATACCGGTTCCTGCCGACCGTCGGTGAACTGGATCTGCACCTGCTCGGCGAGGGGCGGCACGAGCGGCTGTGGGAGGTCCTCGGCGCGCATCCGCGCCGCTACACCACGCTGGACGGGGACGTGACGGGCACCTCGTTCGCGGTGTGGGCGCCGAACGCCCGCGGTGTCACAGTGCTCGGCGACTTCGACGGCTGGGGCGGGCGGACCACGCCGATGCGCCGGCTGGGTGCCTCCGGCGTCTGGGAAGTGTTCGTCCCCGGCGTCGGCGCCGGCACGAAATACAAATTCCGGGTGCACGGCGCCGACGGACGCACGATCGACCACGCCGACCCGTTCGCCTTCACCACCGAACTGCCACCGGCCACCGCTTCGGTGATCGCGGCGCCCGCCGCGCATCGCTGGCAGGATCACGACTGGCTGGACCGGCGTACCGGCTTCGACGCACTGCGGGCCCCGATGAGCATCTACGAGGTGCACCTGGGCTCGTGGCGGCCCGGCCTCGGCTACCGGGACCTGGCCCGCCAGCTCGCCCGATACGTCCGGGAGCACGGCTTCACCCACGTCGAACTGCTGCCTGTCGCCGAACACCCGTTCGGCGGATCCTGGGGATACCAGGTGAGTTCCTACTACGCACCGACGGCCCGGTTCGGCTCCCCCGACGACTTCCGGGCCTTCGTCGACCAGTTGCACGCCGCCGATATCGGGGTCCTGCTGGACTGGGTGCCCGCACATTTCCCGCGCGACGACTGGGCGCTGGCCCGGTTCGACGGCACCCCGTTGTACGAACACCCCGATCCGCGCCGCGGCGAACAACCCGAATGGGGCACCCTGGTGTTCGATTTCGGCCGCAACGAGGTGCGCAACTTCCTGATCGCCAATGCGCACTACTGGATCGAGCAGTTCCATATCGACGGGCTGCGCGTCGATGCGGTCGCTTCGATGCTCTACCTGGACTACTCGCGAGGGCACGGCGACTGGGAACCGAATGCGCACGGCGGCCGGGAGAACCTGGAGGCCGTCGACTTCCTGACCGAACTCAACGAAACCGTGCACCGGCGCCACCCCGGAGTGGTCACCATCGCCGAGGAATCCACCACCTGGCCGGGAGTCACCCGGGCCACCGAGGTCGGCGGGCTGGGGTTCACGATGAAGTGGAACATGGGCTGGATGCACGATGCGCTGGGGTATCTGCGCCGCGACCCGGTGCACCGGTCCTGGCACCACCACGAAATGACGTTCTCCTACACCTACGCATGGCACGAGAACTACGTGCTCCCGCTCAGCCACGACGAGGTGGTACACGGCAAGGGCACCCTGTGGACCCGGCTCCCCGGCGACGACTTCACCCGGGCCGCCGGGGTGCGGTCGCTGCTCGCCTACCAGTGCGCGCACCCGGGCAAACAGCTGTTGTTCATGGGACAGGAGTTCGGGCAGTTCCGGGAGTGGGACCACGAGTCGGGGCTGGACTGGCACGAACTGGACGACCCGCTGCACCGTGGGATCGCCACCATGGTCGCTGCGATGAACACGGTCTACCGGGAGCGGCCGGCCCTGTGGAGCCGGGACAGTACCCCGGGCGGGCACTCCTGGATCGAGGCCGACGACCACGCACACAACCTCTTCGCCTTCCTGCGACACGGCGCCGACGGCTCGCTGGTGGCCTGCGTGTTCAACTTTGCGGGGGTGGCGTGGCGGGACCACCGGCTCGGACTTCCGCGCACCGGCCGGTGGCTGGAGATATTCAACTCCGATGCGGTCGAGTTCGGCGGTTCCGGAGTCGGCAATCTGGGTGCGGTGACGGCCACCGAACACCCCCGGCACGGGTATTCCTGTTCGGCTGCCGTCACCGTGGCCCCGCACAGCGCGGTCTGGTTCGCCCCCGCCGAGCCGGCGTGAACTACTTCCGTGCGACGTAGTAGCTGTTCAGCGGATCACCCTCCACCCGGTGCATCTCCACATCGGTGAACCCGGCGTCGGCGAGCATCGCCAGCGCCTTCTGCTCACCCCAGACGGTGCCGAGGCCGTCGCCGCCCTGCCCGAGCGACACCGACATGCAGTGCATCGTCGAGACACCGTAGAGGAACGGCCCCAGCGGCAGGTCCAGATTCTCCTCCAGCTTGCTGGACGCGTGGATGTCGACCATCAGGAACGTGCCGCCGGGTCGCAGCGCCTCGGCGATATTGCGCAGCACCTGGGCCGGGTGGGCCTGATCGTGGATCGCGTCGAACACGGTGATCAGGTCGTAGGCGCCCGGCATATGCAGTTCGGCGATGTCCTGGACGTCGAACCCCACATTGGGCAGATCCAGCGCCGCCGTCTCGGCGCGGGCTGCCGTCACCGCTTCGGCGGAGAAGTCGTAGCCGGTGAACATGCTCGACGGGAACGCCTGCGCCATCAGGTTCACCGCATGCCCGCGGCCGCAGCCCAGATCGGCGACGTCGATACCGGCCTGCAACCGTTCGGTCAGCCCCGGAGCCAGCGGCAGGATCACATCGATGAGCGCGGCATCGAAAACCGCGGCGCTCTCCTCGGCCATCAGGGCGTGGAAACGGGCATAGTCCTCGTAGGACAGGCCGCCGCCGACCCGGAACCGCTCGACGATCTTCGGCTCCACCTCACCGAGCTGGGCGATGAACTGCATCACCCGGGCCATATTGTCCGGACCGGCGGCCCGGGTGAGACAGGCCGCATGTGCGGGCGGCAGCGTATACGTCTCCCGTTCCGGCTCGTAGGTGACGATCCCCGCTGTGGTGATACCGCCGAGCCATTCCCGGACGTAACGTTCGTCGAGTCCGGCGGCGGCCGCGAGCTGGGCGCTGGTCGCATCGGGCCGGTTCGCCATCGCGTCGAACAGTCCGACCTGGTGGCCGATGCTGATCATGATGGCGGTACTGGCCTGGTCGAGCGTCTCCATCATCTGCCCGGCGAAAGCCTCCACCGCAGCCGGGTCGACCTCGGCAGATCGATCGATAGAAGTCATCGGGTACTCCTTCGGCAAGTCCCGCAACCCGGTGTCGCAGGATCCGACAGGAAGTACGCCGCGGGTGGTCGCCCAGTTCAGCGGCGGCCGACTCGATCCACGGCCGGACCGTCAGTCGTCCAGATCCACCCGGATGGTGAGCAGATCGGTCCCCACCACCCGTACCGCGGCACTGTTGGCCCGCGGCAGCTCACGCAGCCGGGCCACCGGATCGTCCTCGGGCAGCAGCTGCGCGGTCCCGGTATACCAACGCCCATGCAGCCGCACCCGCACGCGGTTGTCGGCCATGATGTTGCGCACATACTGGGACCGCTCGCCGAACTCCGAGACCAGCCAGAACTGCGCACCGACCAGCCGTCCGCCGATTGGGGTGATCCGCGGACGCCCGCTGACCCGGCCGGTGGTCTCCAGCAGCTGCTGACTCGGCAACCGGCGCAGAATCGGATTGCCGAGCCGCCGCTGAAATGTGGTCACCAACCGATGCTGCACATCGTCCCTGCTGGGCATACCCCTGAACCTACCCCCCGGGACGCGTCGCGAGCGACGAAGTCGCTCAGTTCAACACGGAGAGGCCCTCCCAATGGGCCGCGACTCGAGCGACGGAGTCGCTCCATCCAACACCGAGCGGCCCCGCCTCGATTTTGGACTGACGGAGCGAAGGAGCGAAGCGACTGAGCGGAGGAGGGAAAAATCGAGGCCCCCTGGGGGCCGCGACTCGAGCAGCGGAGCTGCTCCATTAGACACAGTGCTGCTCAATCCAACACAGCTCAGTACAGGGCGGTGGCGAGCTTGCGTCGGGCGGCCACCACGAAGGGTTCGGCCGGATCGAACAGTTCGAACAGCTCCAGCAGCCGGGTCCGCACGGTGTTCCGGTCGTCGCCGGCGCTGCGTTTGACGGCCGCGATGAGCCGGTCGAACGCGGCTTCCGGGCGCTGCTCGTACAGCTCCACATCGGCGGCGTCGAGCTGGGCGGCCACGTTGTCCGGTTCGGCGTCGGCGGTTGCGATCGCCGATGGGGGCAATGCCTGGGCCCGGGTCAGGAAGCGCAGCTGGCGCAGCGCGCCCTTGGCCTGCTCGTTGTTCGGCTCCGCGGCGATGATCGCCTCGTAGGCCGCCTCAGCGCCGGCGATGTCGCCGCGCTCCAGTGCCTCCTCGGCAGCGACGAACCGGGGGTCCTCCGGCTCCTCGGGTTCCCCCGGGGTACCGCCCTCGAGTTTGCCCGCGACCGCTTCGAGCACCGCATCCAGCCACTGCCGCACCTGCGGCTCGGGCTGGGCGCCCTCGAAATCGGCCAGCGGCTGGCCGCCGGCGATCGCGATGACGGTCGGAATCCCCTGGACCCGCAGTGCCTGCGCGATCCGCATGTTCGGTTCGGCTTCGACACTGGCCAGATCCCAGGTTCCGCCGTCGGCGGCATGCAGCCGCTCGAGCGTCCGCACCAGCTCCACGCTGCCGGGACTGCGCTGCGAGTAGATCGCCACCACGACGGGCACCTGCATCGACCGGCGCAGCACCTTGGTCTCGAAATCGGCCTCGGTGACCGCGTGGTCGGCGGGTGCCGCCCCGCCCTCGGAAGAGGCGGGCGGCTGCTTCAGGCTGGACAGGTCGACCGCACCGGACATGGCTGCGGCGACTGCAGGGGATGGACGAGCACCTGGACGAGTCACGGTTCCCAGTTTGTCACGAACCGACAGTGGCCGGTGCCGCGGACTCCCCGCTACCGGCGACGGCCGGCGCATCCAGCTTGCCGGTGCGCTGCGCCCACACCTCGAAGATCACCGAGAACAACGGCGGAATGCTGGAGAGCAGCGCCAGCACCGTGGTCTTCCAGTTCCAGTTCAGCTCCCGCGCCGCCAGCAGTGCGGTCAGCACGAACAGGATGAAGATGCCGCCGTGCACCGGCCCGAAGATCTTCACCCCGATCTCGTTACCCGGATCGGGGATGTACTTGAACGCCATCCCGGCCAGCAGCCCGATCCAGGACAGTGCCTCGAGCAGCGCGAACAGGCGGAAACGACCGGAAACGGTCCGCAGGTCGAAAGATCCCATGCCGCCATTGTGCCGTAGGCACTACGACACGGCGTAGTTGGATGTACCACAGTGTCGAATTTGCCGAGCTCCGCTCGGCGTGTTCCGGCTGTGTCCGATTTGCGCGAGCTCCGCCCGCGCGTGTTCCGACCCTCTTCTGCCCAGCGAATCGACACTCGAGACTCGAGCCTGCGGCTCATGCGCTTTCGAGTGCCGATTCGCTGGGCGGGCCGGAACGTCGCTCGTCAGGCTCGCTCCGCGCGGGGTTGCAGGTGAGCAATCTCACCATTCATCCGTCAGGGGCGGATCGGGCGTCGAGGTCCACGCCCCCCTTCTACACCCGCACGATGAGGGCATCGCCCTGGCCGCCGCCACCGCAGAGGGCGGCCGCACCGATGCCGCCGCCACGGCGCTTCAGTTCCAGGGCCAGGTGCAGCAG
Source organism: Nocardia sp. KT25-26 (assembly GCF_056627695.1). Lineage (NCBI taxonomy): Bacteria > Bacillati > Actinomycetota > Actinomycetes > Mycobacteriales > Nocardiaceae > Nocardia > Nocardia sp. KT25-26. Next base: position 4,828,408 of record NZ_CM152813.1, read on the forward strand.
GATGCGGGCGCCGGACATGCCGAGCGGGTGGCCGATCGAGATGGCGCCGCCGTTGACGTTGACCTTCTCCGGGTCCAGGCCGAGCTTGCGGGTGGAGGCCACGCCCACCGCGGCGAAGGCCTCGTTGATCTCGACCAGATCCAGATCGGCCGGGGAGATGCCCTCCTTCGCACAGGCCTTGGCGATCGCGTTGGCCGGCTGGTCCTGCAGGGTCGAATCGGGACCGGCCACCACACCGGCGGCGCCGATCTCGGCGATCCAGCTCAGACCCAGCTCTTCGGCCTTGGCCTTGCTCATCACGACCACGGCCGCAGCACCGTCGGAAATCTGCGAGGCGGTACCCGCGGTCACCGTGCCGTCCTTGCGGAACGCGGGCCGCAGCTTGCCGAGCGACTCCACCGTGGTGTCGGCGCGGATGCCCTCGTCGGTGCTGACATACACCGGATCACCCTTGCGTTGCGGCACCGCCACCGGCACCACTTCGTCGTCGAAGACGCCGTTCTTCCAGGCGGCCGCGGCCCGCTGATGTGAGGCGGCGGCGAAGGCGTCCTGCTCCTCGCGGCTGATCTTGTCGAGGTCGTTGCGCTCCTCGGTGAGCAGGCCCATGGCCTGATCGGTGATCACATCGTGCAGGCCGTCGTAGGCCATGTGATCGACGAGGGTGGTGTCGCCGTACTTGAAGCCCTCCCGGCTCTTCGGCAGCAGGTGCGGGGTCTGCGTCATCGACTCCATCCCGCCGGCCACGACGATCTCGTGCTCACCGGCGCGGATCAGCTGATCGGCGACCGCGATAGCGTTGATCCCGGACAGGCAGACCTTGTTGATCAGCATCGACGGGACATCCATCGGGATACCGGCCGCGATGGCGGCCTGGCGCGCGGGCAGCTGGCCGGCGCCGGCCTGCAACACCTGGCCGAGCACGACGTAGTCCACCTGTTCGGGCGCCACGCCACCCTTCTCCAGGGCCGCCTTGATCGCGATCCCGCCGAGATCCGAGGCCTTGAAGTTCTTCAGGCCGCCCAGCAGCCTGCCGACCGGGGTACGCGCACCGGAGACGATCACGGAAGTGGTCACGACGATCCTCGCTCTTCTCATCGACACGGCTGCTGGCAGCCACACTCGAGCGGCTGCGATGAGCCACTGCTACTACCCAACGGTAACCGGTACCGGCGCCCGGGCGGCTGCCGGGCCGTCGTACGTTCGAGGGGTGACTACCGAGAACTCCTTCATCCCGGCCGACTACGTCATCGCCATCGACCACGTCGGCGTAGCGGTGCCCGATCTCGACGCCGCCGTCGCCTGGTACACCGACAACCTCGGCATGGTCGAGACCCATCGTGAGGTGAACGAGAGCCAGGGCGTTCAGGAGGCGATGCTCTCCTGCCCGGCCGCAGCCGACCGGGCCGCGGCACTGCAACTGCTGGCGCCGTTGAACGCGGAGTCGACGATTGCCAAGTTCATCGATCGCAGCGGTCCGGGACTACAACAACTTGCTTACCGCGTCACCGACATCGAGGCGGTATCGACCTATCTGCGCGACCGGGGCCTGCGTTTGCTGTACGAGGCTCCCCGGCACGGAACCGCGGATTCCCGCATCAACTTCCTGCACCCGAAGGATGCTGGCGGTGTGCTGATCGAACTGGTGGAGCCGAATCCGAATGTTACGCACTAGTACGGGGATCGGGCCGGTAAATCTCGGCCCGATCACATTTGCGGTCGAGTCTCCACGCGCGCGCCGCAGGCTTTATTGTGTGTGCCATGTCGTCACCTGAGTCCGATCGCAATCGCTTCGTTGCACTGCCCTTCACTGTTGTGCGCAAGGGTTATGCGCAAGACGAGGTGCGCAACTACTTCGACCGCTTCGACGCGGAACTGAGGGTCACCGCCACCGACCGGGACGCTGCCGCCGCGCAGGCCCGTAATCTCGCCGGCCAGCTCGAGGATGCTCGCGACGAGATCGACGAGCTGCGCAAGGAGGTCGACCGGCTCTCCGTGCCGCCGACCACCGCCGAGGGCATGTCCGATCGTATTTCGCGCATGCTGCGCCTGGCGTCCGACGAGGCTTCCGAGGTCCGCGCCCTGGCGCAGGCCGAGGCCGCCGAGATGGTCTCCATCGCCGAGCAGCAGGCGAACGAGATGCGCGGCAAGTACGAGTCGCTACTGGCGGAGACCAAGGAGAAGCGCGAGGCGCTCGAAGTCGAGTTCGAGCAGACCCTCGCGAATGCGCGCACCGAGTCCACCAAGATCATCGAGGCCGCCCAGGCCGAGGCCGAGCGCCACGGCAAGGAGGCCGAGGCCAAGCGCAAGGCCACCCAGCAGGACTTCGAGGCCACCATGGCCGACCGTCGCACCAAGCTGACCCGGGCGATGGAGGAGCTGGAGGCCACCAGCCGCGCCGAGGCCGCGCAGCGGATCAAGGACGCGACCGACGAGGCCAACCGCCTCATCACCTCTGCGACCCAGACCTCCGAGCGCAAGATCGCCCACGCCAAGGAACTCGCCGAGGAGATGCGGGTGCTGCGTGGCCGGGTGCTGGCTCAGCTGCTCGGTATCCGGGGTCAGCTCGATTCGGTGCCGGCCATGCTGGCCGCGGTCAACCGGGAGAGCGAACTGCTCGACGGCGCACCGGAGAAGAACCAGAAGTCGATCGGCGGGAACAACGCCAAGCAGGTGTCGGGCGGCAAGGGTGCCAAGGAGATCTCCGAGGCCACCGACAGCGAGGACACCGAGGACGAGCGCGAGGACGCCGAAGTCGCCAACTGACTTCACAGGCCGCGATCGGACACACACGACATCGGCTGGATCACAACAGAAAACACCGAAGGCCGCCCCGTTCCGGGGCGGCCTTCCGCATCTTTCGGCCGATCGGGCGCCCCGGAATCAGGACCAGCGGCGGGTGATCCGGCGAGTCCGCCGGCCCTTCCAGCACCCCTGGTGCCAGTGTCGGCGGTCGTCCTCGCCGCCGTCCACCGCCCAGGCCACGATGTGCGCGACGCCGGGCATGATCTCGTGGTCGCAGCCCGGGCACCGGTAGGTCTTCACCGCGCGGCTACCGGGAACCGTTCGCACCACATAGGTTTCGTCGCCGTCGGGACCGGATTCGGTGCGCGCGAAAACGTCCCCGATCGGCGGCGGGGCCGAACGGGCGGATCGGGGCTTACGGCGGGGCATGGTGGCGATCCGGCCTCCGGGCTCAGAAGAGCCGGAAAACGTTGCTCTCGGTGCCGCGCAGGGCGTCGTAATCCAACGTCTGGCACCGGATACCCCGGTCCTCGGCCAGGGTTCGAGCCTGCGGCTTGATCTGCTGGGCCGCGAACACCCCCGACACCGGTGCCAGCAACGGGTCCCGGTTCAGCAGTTCCAGATACCTGGTGAGCTGTTCGACGCCGTCGATCTCACCGCGCCGCTTGATCTCCACCGCCACCGTGCCGCCGTCCGCATCCCGGCAGAGCAGGTCGACCGGGCCGATCGCGGTCATGTACTCCCGGCGGATGAGGGTGTAGCCCTCGCCGAGCGTGGTGACATGCTCGGCGAGCAACTCCTGCAGATGTGCCTCGACCCCGTCCTTCTCCAGGCCGGGATCCACGCCGAGATCGTGCTCGGAATCGTGTTCGATCGCGGCGATGCTGATCCGCAGTTCCTCACCGGCCTTGTTCATCACCACCCAGACGGTGTCCACCCCCTCGGGCACCGCCGGCACCTGGGCACCGGTGACATCGATTTCGTTGAGCCAGCAGGGCGGGCTCATCCAGTTCAGCGGCTTGTAGGAACCGCCGTCGGAGTGGACCAGCACCGAGCCATCGGCTTTCAACATCAGCAGCCGGCGAGCCATCGGGAGGTGGGCGGTCAGCCGACCCGAATAGTCGACCTGGCAACGAGCAATCACAAGGCGCACCGCCCCAGTCTAGGCAGGCTCGGGGCCGAACCCGCAAACCGGCCGATGGTGTGGCAACAGGATGCAGACACACCGATGGCCCCTGCCCGAAACCGTCCAGGTTCCGCACAGGGGCCATCGTAAATGTATGTTCCGGCGGTGTCCTACTCTCCCACACCCTGTCGAGTGCAGTACCATCGGCGCTGGTGACCTTAGCTTCCGGGTTCGGAATGGGACCGGGCGTTTCCCCACCGCTAAAACCGCCGTAACTCTATGAAACTATCCAACAAACCACCACACCCCCCAACGAGGGAGTGTGCCGGACCCGGAACATCCCGGACCCCAGCAATGGTTCGTGTGTTGTTTCAGACACCACACAGTGGACGCGTAACACCTTCATCTTTTATAAGCCCTCGACCTATTAGTACCGGTCACCTACACACATTACTGCGCTTCCAGTTCCGGCCTATCAACCCCATCATCTGTAGGGGGCCTTACCCACTCGAAGGTGGTGAGAAACCTCATCTAGGAACAGGCTTCCCGCTTAGATGCTTTCAGCGGTTATCCCTCCCGAACGTAGCCAACCAGCAATGCACTTGGTAGCACAACTGACACACCAGAGGTTCGTCCGTCCCGGTCCTCTCGTACTAGGGACAGCCTTCCGCAAGTTTCTGACGCGCGCGGCGGATAGAGACCGAACTGTCTCACGACGTTCTAAACCCAGCTCGCGTGCCGCTTTAATGGGCGAACAGCCCAACCCTTGGGACCTACTCCAGCCCCAGGATGCGACGAGCCGACATCGAGGTGCCAAACCATCCCGTCGATATGGACTCTTGGGGAAGATCAGCCTGTTATCCCCGGGGTACCTTTTATCCGTTGAGCGACACCGCTTCCACACGCCGGTGCCGGATCACTAGTCCCGACTTTCGTCCCTGCTCGACCTGTCGGTCTCACAGTCAAGCTCCCTTGTACACTTGCACTCGACACCTGATTGCCAACCAGGCTGAGGGAACCTTTGGGCGCCTCCGTTACCCTTTAGGAGGCAACCGCCCCAGTTAAACTACCCACCAGGCACTGTCCCTGAACCAGATCATGGTCCGAAGTTAGAAGCCCAATACGACCAGAGTGGTATTTCAACGACGACTCCACAAACACTGGCGTGCCCGCTTCACAGTCTCCCACCTATCCTACACAAACCGTACCGAACACCAATACCAAGCTATAGTGAAGGTCCCGGGGTCTTTTCGTCCTGCCGCGCGTAACGAGCATCTTTACTCGTAATGCAATTTCGCCGAGTCTGTGGTCGAGACAGCAGAGAAGTCGTTACGCCATTCGTGCAGGTCGGAACTTACCCGACAAGGAATTTCGCTACCTTAGGATGGTTATAGTTACCACCGCCGTTTACCGGGGCTTAAATTCTCAGCTTCGCAACCCAAAAGGTCGCTAACCGGTCCTCTTAACCTTCCGGCACCGGGCAGGCGTCAGTCCGTATACATCGTCTTACGACTTCGCACGGACCTGTGTTTTTAGTAAACAGTCGCTTCTCTCTGGTCTCTGCGACCCAACCCAGCTCCCCGAGCAAGTCGGTTCACCGGATCGGGCGCCCCTTCTCCCGAAGTTACGGGGCCATTTTGCCGAGTTCCTTGACCACAGTTCTCTCGATCGCCTCGGTATTCTCTACCTGACCACCTGTGTCGGTTTGGGGTACGGGCCGTGTACCAACTCACTAGAGGCTTTTCTCGGCAGCATAGGATCACTGAATTCACCACAACGGCTACGCATCACCTCTCAGGCTCCATGCTGTGCGGATTTACCTACACAACGCCCTACAGGCTTACACCAGTACAACCACTGACTGGCCCAGCTACCTTCCTGCGTCACCCCATCGCTTGACTACTACCACGAGGGTCCCGCGCAGCACTTTTGGGTCTCCCGAAGGAGATCCCGCCAGATTTGGGCGGTTAGCACCATGGATTCACCATTGGGCGCGGATACACGGGTACGGGAATATCAACCCGTTGTCCATCGACTACGCCTGTCGGCCTCGCCTTAGGTCCCGACTCACCCTGGGCGGATTAACCTGCCCCAGGAACCCTTGGTCATCCGGCGGACGAGTTTCTCACTCGTCTTTCGCTACTCATGCCTGCATTCTCACTCCCATAGCCTCCACAGTTGGATCACTCCACCACTTCCACGGCTACAGGACGCTCCCCTACCCACCCCAACCACTGCCCCGAAGGGAATGTATATGTTGGAGTGCCGCGGCTTCGGCGGTGTACTTGAGCCCCGCTACATTGTCGGCGCAGGACCACTTGACCAGTGAGCTATTACGCACTCTTTCAAGGGTGGCTGCTTCTAAGCCAACCTCCTGGTTGTCTCAGCGATCCCACATCCTTTTCCACTTAGTACACGCTTAGGGGCCTTAGCCGGCGATCTGGGCTGTTTCCCTCTCGACTACGAAGCTTATCCCCCGCAGTCTCACTGCCGCACTCTCACTCACCGGCATTCGGAGTTTGGCTGACTTCGGTAAGCTTGTAGGCCCCCTAGGCCATCCAGTAGCTCTACCTCCGGCGAGAAACATGCGACGCTGCACCTAAATGCATTTCGGGGAGAACCAGCTATCACGGAGTTTGATTGGCCTTTCACCCCTACCCACAACTCATCCCCTCAGTTTTCAACCTAAGTGGGTTCGGGCCTCCACAACATCTTACTGCTGCTTCACCCTGGCCATGGGTAGATCACTCCGCTTCGGGTCCATAATGTGCGACTCAACGCCCTCTTCGGACTCGCTTTCGCTACGACTACCCCACACGGGTTAACCTCGCCACACACCGATGACTCGCAGGCTCATTCTTCAAAAGGCACGCCATCACCAAACAAGTCGGCTCTGACGGATTGTAAGCGCACGGTTTCAGGTACTATTTCACTCCCCTCCCGGGGTACTTTTCACCTTTCCCTCACGGTACTAGTCCGCTATCGGTCACCAGGTAGTATTCAGGCTTACCGGGTGGTCCCGGCAGATTCACAGCAGATTCCACGGGCCCGCTGCTACTCGGGCATCACTCACGCCAGCCGCCATGTTTTCAGTTACGGGACTCTCACCCTCTACGGCAGACCTTTCCAGGCCACTTCACCTAACACAACGGTTTCTGACTGACGCTCACCACGGCAGTGATGAGAAGAGCAACCCCACAACCCCACACATGCAACGCCTGCCGGCTATCACACACACATGGTTTAGCCTCATCCGCTTTCGCTCGCCACTACTCACGGAATCACATATTGTTTTCTCTTCCTGTGGGTACTGAGATGTTTCACTTCCCCACGTTCCCTCCACACACCCTATATATTCAGATGCGGGTAACACGACATCACTCGTGCTGGGTTTCCCCATTCGGAAATCCTCGGATCACAGCTCGGTTGACAGCTCCCCGAGGCATATCGCAGCCTCCCACGTCCTTCATCGGCTCCTGGTGCCAAGGCATCCACCGAACGCTCTTAAACACTTACAAAGACAAAGATGCTCGCGTCCACTGTGCAGTTCTCAAACAACACACCCACCAGACCAACACCCTGTCGCCGGCCGGAGCACACACCCCGCGGTACGAACCAGAAAACCTGGCGGATCGTTTCTTGCCTAGAAAGAACGCCTGTTCTTTCAGGACCCAACAGTGTGCCGACTACAATCCAACACTCATCATCATTATCCGACTCCGAGCCACGCTGGCGCATGTCAGTGTTCCACCCATGAGCAACCACCGAACCACATTCGAGTTCGTAATGGCCTCTGCCAGAACGACATCCACCCTCTGGTGGCACGTCTGGAGAATGCTCCTTAGAAAGGAGGTGATCCAGCCGCACCTTCCGGTACGGCTACCTTGTTACGACTTCGTCCCAATCGCCGATCCCACCTTCGACAGCTCCCTCCCACAAGGGGTTAGGCCACCGGCTTCGGGTGTTACCGACTTTCATGACGTGACGGGCGGTGTGTACAAGGCCCGGGAACGTATTCACCGCAGCGTTGCTGATCTGCGATTACTAGCGACTCCAACTTCACGGGGTCGAGTTGCAGACCCCGATCCGAACTGAGACCGGCTTTAAGGGATTCGCTCCACCTCACGGTATCGCAGCCCTCTGTACCGACCATTGTAGCATGTGTGAAGCCCTGGACATAAGGGGCATGATGACTTGACGTCGTCCCCACCTTCCTCCGAGTTGACCCCGGCAGTCTCTCACGAGTCCCCGCCATAACGCGCTGGCAACATAAGATAAGGGTTGCGCTCGTTGCGGGACTTAACCCAACATCTCACGACACGAGCTGACGACAGCCATGCACCACCTGTACACCAACCACAAGGGGGGCCGTATCTCTACGGCTTTCTGGTGTATGTCAAACCCAGGTAAGGTTCTTCGCGTTGCATCGAATTAATCCACATGCTCCGCCGCTTGTGCGGGCCCCCGTCAATTCCTTTGAGTTTTAGCCTTGCGGCCGTACTCCCCAGGCGGGGTACTTAATGCGTTAGCTACGGCACGGATCCCGTGGAAGGAAACCCACACCTAGTACCCACCGTTTACGGCGTGGACTACCAGGGTATCTAATCCTGTTCGCTACCCACGCTTTCGCTTCTCAGCGTCAGTTACTTCCCAGAGACCCGCCTTCGCCACCGGTGTTCCTCCTGATATCTGCGCATTTCACCGCTACACCAGGAATTCCAGTCTCCCCTGAAGTACTCAAGTCTGCCCGTATCGACCGCAAGCTCGAAGTTGAGCCCCGAGTTTTCACGATCGACGCGACAAACCGCCTACAAGCTCTTTACGCCCAGTAATTCCGGACAACGCTCGCACCCTACGTATTACCGCGGCTGCTGGCACGTAGTTGGCCGGTGCTTCTTCTACAGGTACCGTCACTCTCGCTTCGTCCCTGTCGAAAGAGGTTTACAACCCGAAGGCCGTCATCCCTCACGCGGCGTCGCTGCATCAGGCTTCCGCCCATTGTGCAATATTCCCCACTGCTGCCTCCCGTAGGAGTCTGGGCCGTGTCTCAGTCCCAGTGTGGCCGGTCGCCCTCTCAGGCCGGCTACCCGTCGTCGCCTTGGTAGGCCATTACCCCACCAACAAGCTGATAGGCCGCGGGCCCATCCCGTACCGATAAATCTTTCCACCAACCCCCATGCGAGAGATGGTCATATCCGGTATTAGACCCAGTTTCCCAGGCTTATCCCAGAGTACAGGGCAGATCACCCACGTGTTACTCACCCGTTCGCCGCTCGTGTACCCCGAAGGGCCTTACCGCTCGACTTGCATGTGTTAAGCACGCCGCCAGCGTTCGTCCTGAGCCAGGATCAAACTCTCCGTTGAAGACTCACAACCACACCCCCAAAGGGATGCAATCAGATCTAAACTAGAGTCCGAAAACCTAGCAAAACGCCAGCCGGAAATTAGCTGACTATAAATGTCCGACACCCACACGGGGGTGCAAGCATCGGAACCAAAAACAATTTTGGCACTGACATTCATCGACACACTATTGAGTTCTCAAAGAACACACGCACGAACGGAGACACCGAACTCATCCGGAGCTTCCGTAAGGCAACTGTTCCAACCTAGCTCGGCGAATGCGTCTCAGTCAAGTCGAACTTGACGTGACACTCGCCACAGACAGGCAACTGTCAGGCGCTCATCGTCCTACCTCGTTTTCCCGGTCTTAGATCGGGGCACTGGGCCCTGCGTCTCAGCTCCGGGTCGGTGTCCGTGTCGCTCTGACTCGTAATAAGTTACGTGCCGCCCAACAGGAAGTCAAATCGCCTGGTCAGCAACGGTTTCTGCGACCACCGCACCCACCCGTTCGACACTGCCGCCGAGGGACTGCAGTTGTTCCACGAAATTCGGGTAGCCGCGGTCGATATGGAAGACATCGTGGACCTCGGTGGTGCCGTCGGCGACCAGACCGGCCAGCACCAGACCGGCGCCGGCCCGGATATCGGACGACCAGACAGGTGCACTGGACAGCTGCGGGATTCCGCGGACCACGGCGTGATGCCCATCGGTGCGGGCATCGGCACCGAGCCGGATCATCTCCTCCACGAACCGGAATCGCGCCTCGAAGATGTTCTCGGTGATCATCGAGGTCCCGTCGGAGATCGCGGCGAGACCGATGGCCATCGGCTGTAGGTCCGTCGGGAATCCCGGGAACGGCAGCGTCGAGAAGTTGACCGCACGCGGCCGCTCGGCTTGTACGACGTGGAAACCGTCGGGTTCGTAGGAGATCCGAGCACCGGCCGAACGCAGTTTGTCCAGCACCAGCGACAGATGCTTGGGGTTGACTCCGGTGACGCGTACGTCCCCCTCGGTCATCGCCGCCGCGATTCCCCAGGTGGCGGCGACGATCCGGTCTCCGATCACCCGGTGCGTGGTCGGCGCCAGCCGTTCCACCCCCTGGATGGTGAGCACCGACGTGCCGGCGCCGGCAATTCGAGCGCCCATCTGGACGAGCATGTGGCACAGGTCCACGATGTCGGGTTCGCGTGCGGCGTTGTCGATCACCGTCTCCCCCTCGGCGAGAACGGCGGCCATCAGAATGTTCTCCGTGGCACCGACGGACGGGAAGTCCAGGCGGATCCGGGCTCCCTGCAGTTCGTCGGCGCGGGCGACCACGCAGCCGTGCTCGATCTCGCTGGTGGCGCCGAGCAGCCGCAAGCCGGCCTGGTGCATATCCAGCGGGCGGGAGCCGATCGCATCACCGCCCGGCAGTGCCACGACGGCGCGTCGGCATCGGGCCATCAGCGGACCGAGCACACACACCGACGCCCGGAACTGCGTGACCGCGGGGAAGTCCGCGTGGTACTTCGGCTCGGTCGGCGTCACGATGGTGACCACGGAACGGTCGCCGGGCGCATCGTCGGAGATCGTCACATCGCAGCCGAGCCCGCGCAGCACCTCGGCCATCAGCGGGACATCGAGGATGTCCGGGCAATTGGTGATGGTGGTCGTCCCCTCGGCCAGCAACGCCGCCGCCATCAGTTTCAGGACGCTGTTCTTCGCGCCACCCACTGCGACTTCACCGACGAGCCGATTGCCCCCGGAGACCAGAAACCGTTCACTCACCCCGTCAGCTTATCGACCCGTCCGGGGTCCCGTGAGCGGCCCGCCGGGATCGGCACCGGCGCTTCGGGCCACCGGCGCGCTCACTCCGCGCCGGCGCCCGGCCGCCAGAGCACATCGCCGTCCGGATTGGCCACCCGGCACAGGATGAACAGCAGGTCGGACAGTCGATTCAGGTACTTCGCCGGCAGGATGCCGGTGCGGTCCGGATACTCGGCGACCGCGGCCCAGGCAGCGCGTTCGGCCCGGCGAACCACGGTGCGGGCGGTATGCAGCAGAGCCGCCAGCGGAGTGCCACCGGGCAGGATGAAGGAGTTCAGCGGAGCCAGTTCCGCATTGAACTGGTCGCACCAGTGCTCCAGGCGCTCGATGTAGGGTTCGGTGATCCGCAACGGCGGATAGGCGGGGTCCTCGACAATCGGGGTGGACAGATCGGCCCCGGCGTCGAACAGATCGTTCTGTACCTGGCGCAGGACCTCCAGCAGGCGCGGCTCGGGTGCGCCGAGCGCGATCGCGACACCGAGGGCGGCATTCGCCTCGTCACAGTCGGCGTAGGCGATCAGCCGCGGATCGGTCTTGGTCACCCGGGAGAAATCGCTCAAACCGGTGCTGCCGTCATCGCCGGTACGGGTGTAGATCCTGGTGAGATGCACTCCGGACCGGCGTCGGCGGTCCGATTCGGCACCGGCCGCCCGTTCGGTGCGGGCAGGTTCGTCGGCGTTGTCCATACGTTCCCCAGATCGGACGGTGCGATTCAGTTCGGCCCGCGCATCCGGCGGGCCCGGTCGGATGGGCGGGATTCCACCCAGGAGAGGAAGGCGGCCATCGAACCGCGGTCCAGGGCCAGCTCGTAGCCACCGGCCGGATCGGTCACACCGACCACCAGGATGTCGTCGCTCATGATGTCGTGCTCATCGCCCTGTGGACCACGTCGCTCGACGATTTCGAGGCCCTGGCGCTGTACCCGCGAATCGGCACCCCACTTCAGGCTGGTCAGCTTGAAGAAGACCAGCCGGTCCTCGTCGTACCGGATCAGCCCGTGCCGCCACCCGTGGCCGCCCTCGGCAGGCAGCACCCGCAGCAGCGCTGCGGTACCACCTCGACGCAACATCATCAGCCGATAGGTGGAGGTGCCCGCCAGGAGCACGAGCGCCAGCACCAGAATGATCAGAACAACCATCCCGGTCTGCAATGCCGTACGTCCCTTCGCTCCGGTGCCGGTGCCGAACTCGCGGACACTGCCGCGCCGACACCTTCCGCCCATTCAACCACGACCCGCGACGGCCGTCGCCGACCGGTGGCACCGGATGACGAAAATACCGCTGCCGGTGTCGAACTCGGTCGAGTTCGACACCGGCAGCGGTCGTTCAGGGTATGCCGGATCAGGCCGGGGTGGTCTTCTCCACCGCGCGAACCTGCCCCTGGGCCACCAGCAGCTCCTCCGGAGTTGCCTCGGCATCGGACAGCACCCGCTTGGCCTGCTCGACATCGACTTCACCGGAGAGCTGTGCCGACTCGGCCAGCACCCGGACCGAGGTAGCGGTCACCGAGAAGAATCCGCCGTGCACGGCCGCGACGATCTGCTCGCCCTCGGCCGGCACGATGGTCACGGTGCCGCCCTCGACCAGCTGGCCGAGCACCGGCTCGTGGCCCGGCATGATGCCGATCTGCCCCTCGGTGGTCTGCGCACTGACGAACGAGGCCCGGCCGGACCAGAGCTTGCGCTCGACGGCAACCAGGTCGACTTCCATATCCGCCATCGGTGACTACTTTCCGGCGATCTTCTTCGCGGCCTTCTCGACATCGTCGAGGCCACCGCAGGAGTTGAACGCCTGCTCCGGGAAGTGATCGAACTCGCCCTTGCAGACCCGGTCGAAGTCGTCGATGGTCTGCTCCAGCGGCACCACCGAGCCGTCCTCGCCGGTGAACTTCTTCGCCACGAGGAAGTTCTGGCCGAGGAACTTCTCCAGTCGGCGAGCCCGGCCGACGATGACCTTGTCCTCTTCGGACAGTTCGTCCATACCGAGGATGGCGATGATGTCCTGCAGCTCCTTGTACTTCTGCAGGATCCGCTTCACCTCGTTGGCCACCGCGAAGTGCCGCTCACCGACGATCGAGGCCTCCAGGATGCGGGAGGTCGAGGTCAGCGGGTCGACGGCGGGGTAGATGCCCTTCTGCGAGATCGGGCGGGAGAGCTCGGTCGTCGCATCCAGGTGGGCGAAGGTGGTCGCCGGTGCGGGGTCGGTGTAGTCGTCGGCGGGCACGTAGATGGCCTGCAGCGAGGTGATCGACTTACCGCGGGTCGAGGTGATGCGCTCCTGCAGCTCACCCATCTCGTCGGCCAGCGTCGGCTGGTAACCGACGGCCGAGGGCATGCGGCCGAGCAGGGTCGACACCTCGGAACCGGCCTGGGTGAACCGGAAGATGTTGTCGATGAACAGCAGCACGTCCTGGTGCTGCACGTCGCGGAAGTACTCGGCCATGGTCAGGGCCGACAGCGCGACGCGCATACGGGTGCCCGGCGGCTCGTCCATCTGGCCGAAGACGAGGGCGGTGTCCTGGAGGACGCCCATCTCCTCCATCTCCAGGTGCAGGTCGGTGCCCTCACGGGTGCGCTCACCGACGCCGGCGAACACCGAGGTACCGGAGAACTCCCGGGCGATACGGGTGATCATCTCCTGGATCAGCACGGTCTTGCCGACACCGGCACCACCGAACAGACCGATCTTGCCGCCCTTCACGTACGGGGTCAGCAGGTCGATGACCTTGATGCCGGTCTCGAGGATCTCGGTCTTACCCTCGAGCTGGTCGAAGCTCGGCGGCTTGCGGTGGATGCCCCAGTTCTCGCCGTCGCGGCCCGTGCCCGGCGCGTCCAGGCAGTCGCCCAGCGCATTGAACACGTGGCCCTTGACGACGTCGCCGACCGGCACCGAGATCGGCTTCTCGGTGTCGACGACGGTGGCGCCGCGCACCAGGCCATCGGTCGGCTGCATCGAAATGGTGCGCACGATGTTGTCACCCAGGTGCTGGGCGACCTCGAGGGTCAGGGTCTTGGCCACCGAGGCCAGCTCGACCTTCGCGTGCAGAGCGTTGAACAGCTCGGGAACGGAGCCACGCGGGAACTCGACGTCCACGACGGGGCCGATGATCCGGACGACGCGGCCCGCGGCAGCGCCTGCCCGGCTCGAGTTGTCTTGTGTGACAGCTGCGGTCATTGGTGTTGATTCTCTTCCGTGTCGATGAGGCTTAATCGCGATCCGAGCCCGACGCCAGCGCATTCACGCCGCCGACGATTTCGCTGATCTCCTGCGTGATGTTGGCCTGGCGCAACGAGTTCGCCTGGCGAGACAGCACGGTGGCCAGCTCGTCGGCATTGTCGGTCGCGGCCTTCATTGCGGTGCGCCGAGCCGCCGACTCGGATGCCGCTGCCTCGAGCAACGACGCGTAGATGCGCGTGTTGATGTATTTGGGCAGCAACGCGCCCAGCAGCACATCGGCGTCCGGCTCGAATTCGTACTGCGCCGAGACCTCCGCGAGCGGCGAATCGGACATCATGTCCTCGCCCATCTCGAAGTTCTCGTCGACGTAGCTGACCTGGATCGGCGCCAGCCGACGCACCTCCGGGGTCTGGGTCAGCATCGACACGAACCGCGTGTACACGATGTGCAGTTCGTCGACACCGGCGATGTTTCCGGTGCCGTTCGGCGCCGGCACCTCACCGTCGGAGCCCGCCATGAACGCCTCGACCAGGTGTCCGCAGGCAGCCGAAGCATCGGTGTACTTCGGCTGCTGCGAGAAACCGGTCCACGAGGAGACGAACGGACGGTTGCGGAAGGTGTAGTACGTGAGGCCCTTGTTGCCCATCACGTACAGCACCGGCTCCTTGCCCTCGCCGCGCAGTGTGGTCATCAATTCCTCGGCGCGCTTGAGCACGTTGGAGTTGTAGCCACCACACATACCGCTGTCACTGGTGATCACCAGAATCGCGGCCCGACGGACCTCGGCCCGCTCGGTCAGCAGCGGGTGCGACAGGTTCTTCGATGCGCTCGCCAGTTCGCCGAGGACCTCGGTGATCTCTTCGGCGTACGGCTTCGCGGCCTCGACCCGGGCTTGAGCCTTGGCAATACGCGAGGTCGCGATCAGTTCCTGGGCCTTGGTGATCTTCTTGATCGACTTCACACCACGAATACGGGAGCGCAATTCACGCAAGCTTGCCATCAGCGGTTCACACTCCCCTCATTCGCCTCAGTGTTGTGCAGCATGGAAGGACCCGGCCTACTTCTCGACGTGCTTGCGGGTGACCGACAGCGACTCGACCTCTTCGTGGTCCAGCTCGCCGGCCGCAGGCTCGTTCACGACCCGGGTACCGTCGGAGGCCAGGAAGCCCTGCTTGAACTTGTCGGTCTCCGCCTTCAGCAGCTCGGCAGCCTCACCGCCGATCGGCTTGGCGCCACCCTCCAGCGCGTCGAAGGAGCTCTGCGCCGAGCTGTGCAGGTACTCCAGCAGCTCACCGTTGAAACGACGGATGTCGTCAACCGGCACGGAGTCGTAGTAGCCGGCGTCGGTCAGGTAGATCGACACGATCTGGTCCTCGACCGCGACCGGGGAGTACTGGTTCTGCTTGAGCAGCTCCACCCAGCGGGCACCGCGCTCCAGCTGGGCCAGCGACGCGGCATCCAGGTCGGAGGCGAAGGCGGAGAACGCCTCCAGCTCGCGGTACTGCGCCATTTCCAGACGCAGCGAACCGGCGACCTTCTTCATGGCCTTGGTCTGGGCGGCACCACCGACACGGGAGACCGAGGTACCGACGTTGATCGCCGGGCGGACGCCCTTGTTGAACAGGTCGGACTCCAGGAATACCTGGCCGTCGGTGATGGAGATGACGTTGGTCGGAATGAACGCCGAGACGTCACCGGCCTTGGTCTCGATGATCGGCAGGCCGGTCATCGACCCGGCACCCATCTCGTCGGACAGCTTGGCGCAACGCTCCAGCAGCCGCGAGTGCAGGTAGAAGACGTCACCCGGGTAGGCCTCACGACCCGGCGGACGACGCAGCAGCAGCGAGATGGCGCGGTAGGCCTCGGCCTGCTTGGTCAGGTCGTCGAACACGATCAGGACGTGCTTGCCCTGGTACATCCAGTGCTGGCCGATGGCCGAACCGGTGTAGGGGGCCAGCCACTTGAAGCCGGCCGAGTCGGAGGCCGGAGCCGCGACGATGGTGGTGTACTCCATCGCGCCGTGCTCCTCCAGTGCGGACTTGACGCCCGCGATGGTGGAACCCTTCTGACCGATGGCGACGTAGATGCAGCGCATCTGCTTGGTCGGGTCGCCCGACTCCCAGTTCGCCTTCTGGTTCAGGATGGCGTCGATGCAGACCGCGGTCTTGCCGGTCTTGCGGTCACCGATGACCAGCTGACGCTGGCCGCGGCCGATGGCGGTCAGCGCGTCGATCGCGGTGATGCCGGTGGCCATCGGCTCCTCGACCGGCTGGCGCTCCAGCACGGTCGCGGCCTGCAGCTCCAGCACGCGGCGGTCGTCGGACTCGATCTCGCCGAGGCCGTCGATCGGCTGGCCGAGCGGGTTGACCACACGACCGAGGAACTTGTCACCCACCGGCACCGAGAGCACGTCGCCGGTCCGGCGGACCTCCATGCCCTCCTCGATGGTGGCGTACTCGCCGAGGATGACGGCACCGATCTCGGTGTCCTCGAGGTTCAGCGCGACGCCGAGCACACCGCCCGGGAACTCGAGCAGCTCGTTGGCCATTGCCGAGGGCAGGCCGCTGATGTGCGCGATACCGTCGCTGGTGTCGGTGACGACACCGACCTCTTCGATAGAAGTTTCCGGGGTGTAGCTCTGGGTGTAGCTCTCGATCGCGCTACGGATCTCGTCGGAGGAGATCGTCAGCTCCGCCATGTTGTTCCTGCTCTCGCTGTGGTCTCGAATGTCGGGGGGTGTGGGGCTGGGGAACGTCCGTCAGGACAGTTCCCGGCGCAGCCGCTCCAGTCGGCCGGTGGCGCTGCCGTCGATCACGTCGTCTCCGACGCGCACGACGATTCCGCTCAACAGCGTCGGGTCGACCTGCACGTGCACGGTGACCGCCTTGCCGTAGGTGCGCTGCAGTGCGGCGGACAGCTTCTCCCGCTGCTGCGGGGTCAGCGCGATCGCGGCACGCGCATGGGCGACGATCTGATCGCGGCGGGCCGCGGCCAGATCGGACAGGGCGTCGAACGCGACGCCGATGTTGTTGCTCCGCCGCCGGGTCACGGCCTGCTCGGCCAGGGTGACCGTGATCGGCTCGGCCTTGCCGTTGAGCAACCGCTCGACCAGGGCACGGCGGGCCGCGGCGGGCTTGGCCTGATCGGACAGGGCCTGCTCCAGCTCCGGGTTGTCGGCGATGATCCGGCCGAGCCGGAACAGCTCGTCCTCCACTGCCTCCAGCCGGCCGCTGTCGGCGGCCGACTCCAGCAGGGCCTCCTGCCCGAGCAGGACCAGGGTGTCGACCAGGTCGGCGGTGCGGGACCAGTCCTGGGCCACCGCGGTGGTCAGCACTGCCTGGGTGGCAGCGCTGACCTTGCCGCCGAAGACCCGCTCACTGAGCTCGGCGCGCGCCGAGCCCGGCACCGACACGTCCGCGAGCGCTACACGCAGCGAACGCTGGTCGTCCAGCACGGCGACAACGGCGAACAGTTCCGACCCCGTCGTGGCCGCAACACTGTCACTTCCGGTCAGAGCGGCCCGAAGCGCCTCCCGGGACCGGGAGCTGGCCTCGCGGCTCGCTGCGTACATGCTTCTCACTTTCGCTGTGTCCATTCCTGCCTGGACGGGACGGCCTGCGTGGTTACGCTCCGCTCCCGCCTCCGGCCGTTGACCCGCTCAGGCATGGTTACCTTCCGACCCCGATGCCGGCGCCTGCGTCGTCGAGCTCGCTGAGGAACTTGTCGATCGCAGCTGCCTGCTTGGCTTCGTCCGAAACCGACTGCCCGATGATCTTCTCGGCCAGGTCGACGGCCGTCCGGCCGACGTCGGAGCGCAGCTCGGTCAGGATCTGCTGGCGCTGGGCTTCCAGCTGGGCGTGACCCGCAGCGATGATGCGATCGCTTTCGGCCTGGGCGTCCTGGCGCATCTGCGCCAGAATCTGCTGACCCTGGGTGCGCGCATCCTCACGGATACGGGCAGCCTCGAGCCGCGCATCGGCCAGCTGCTGCTGGTACTGCTGCAGCGTCTGCTGGGCTTCTTCCTGTGCCTTCTCGGCGCGGGCGATGCCGCCCTCGATCTTGTCCGAACGCTCATCCAGCACCTTGGTGACGCGTGGAATCACGTACTTCCAGAACAGGAAGCCGATTACTGCGACGCAGACGATCGACCAGACGATGTCATACGTAGCCGGAAGCAGAGGATTCACATCCTCTCCTGCTTCTGCGGCGAGCGTGGTGAACTCGTACATCGGAATCAGAAGATGAAGCCGGCGACGAGGCCGATCAGGGCCAGGGCTTCGGTGAAGGCGATACCGAGGAACATGTTGGTACGGATCTGGCCGGCGAGCTCGGGCTGACGGGCCAGGCCCTCGATGGCCTTACCGACGACGATGCCGACGCCGATGCCCGGGCCGATTGCGGCGAGGCCGTAGCCGATGGCGCCGTAGCCGGTGGCGTTGGTCTCGACGGCTTCCTGGGCCAGGTACGAGAGGCTCATGAGTCTTCCATTCCCTTTCTTTTGCTCACCCGCCGGTCGGCGCGTGACGCAGATTCTGTCGGTGGTCGGTCGGTACGGGTGGTCAGTGGTCGGCGGCGTGCTGCGCCAGGCCGATGTAAACAGCGGTCAGCAGTGCGAACACATAGGCCTGCAAGAAGATGACCAGCAGTTCGAACAGCGTGAAGCCGATTCCGGCCAGCAGGGAGAAGGGCGAGAACACCTTCATCCAAGCAGTGGCGTCGAAGAGGAAGTACCAGGTGGCGCTGAAGAACAGCACCAGCATGATGTGGCCGGCCAGCATGTTCGCCATGAGTCGGACGGTCAGCGTGAACGGGCGCAGGACGAACGTCGAGATGAACTCGATCGGAATCAGCAGGACGTGCAGGGCAACCGGCACATCCGGGACCACGATGCTGCTACGCACGTACTTGAAGAACCCGTACTTCTTGATGCCGACATAGTTGAACGCGATGTAGGCAATCGCCGCGAGCACGATCGGCATGCCGATCCTGGCGTTCGACGAGATATTCAGGAAGGGGACGATACTGGTGAAGTTCAGGAACAGCACCGTGAAGAAGATCGTTGCGATCAGCGGCAGGAACCGGCGGCCGGTCTCCTTACCGAGCACTTCTTCACAGATCTGTTCCTTGACGAAGACCACCGCCATCTCGGCGACATTCTGCAGGCCACGCGGCACGAGGCGCGGCGAGCGGAACGCCAGCACGAACACGGCGACGATCACGGCTGTCATCAGCAGCCGGATCAGCATCAGTCGATCGAGTTCGAACGGCGTACCCTCGAACAGCACGGCCGGGGGGAAGAAGTCGGACAGCGATGGCGCGTGGAACTCGGCTGCCAAGGTGGTGACGCTCAGCGTTCTCTCCCGTGTTCGGGCCGCAGGTACGGTTTGTTCCCGCGGTTCGATCGGACATTGACGATCAATTTGGGTCGACTCCGGTCGGCTCGAATTTCGTCGGCGCCACCGGAAGATTTCCGGCGACCGCCCGTACGGGTGTCGGCGACATCGTCGACATGCTTCAGCCGGATCGATGACCCGGATCGGCAGTCAGCATAGCGATGAGTGACGGGATCGTGGTGATCCCCCCTGCTCACTCAGGGATCTACCCCTCGTTTGGTCGCTTGCTTACCAACACTTTACCAAGTCATCTACGACATTGTGTAGCTGGGTGAGATCATTCCTGTTCGGGGGCCGTTTCGCTGTCACCCGCGCGTGTCGTGACGTACGGAACCTTCTGGCGCAGAGCGCCATACGTCTCCGCACCGAGCACGATGAGCAGGGCGCCCACCACCGTCAGGAACAGGGTCGGCCGGCTGTAGAAATCGAACTGGTTCAAGATCCCCACGACCACCAGCACGACCAGCACTTTCCCGACCCAGCTGACCAGCAGGACCAGGCCGGCGGTACTCGGCGGCAGCTTGGCGCCGAACAGCACGGCCGCCACCGTGGTCAGGATGAATCCGCCACCGATGGCGGCACCCAGCAGCGCACCCCACAACCCGGCCGAACCGGCGAACAGCAGACCCAGCAGCATCGACACCGGAACCAGCACACCCAGACCGATCAGTCCGTAGCGCAGCGCTGCCCGCAGCGGCGCATCGGGGCCGGGCAAGGTCTTCCGGTCATCGCTCACGAGCCGCACTCTACCTTGCGCCGGAGCCCGACCGAACGGCCGCATCCGGGCGGCGCAGCGACGGAATCGCGGTCACGACCAGCGCGAACACCAGACCCGCTGCGACCAGCAGCACCACCACCCGCCGGTCCATCAGCGATGTGCCGACCGCACCGAACGCCAGCACCCCGACCCACAGGTAGATCACCAGTACGACGCGGCGGTGCGAATGCCCGATCTGCAGCAGCCGGTGATGCAGATGCATCTTGTCCGGTGTAGTGAAACTCACTCCGGCCCGGGTGCGGCGCACGATCGCCAGCAGCAGATCCAGCACCGGAATGAACATCACCGCGCCGACCAGCAGCAGCGGTGACAGCAGGCCGACGATATCGCGGGGTCCGTATCCGGTCAGCGGGATGCGGCCGGAGGCGCCGGTCGAAATCGCGGCCAGCATCAGGCCGATCAGCATCGAGCCGGAGTCGCCCATGAATATCCGCGCCGGCTGGAAGTTGTGTGGCAGGAAACCGAGACAGGCACCGGCCAGTGCGGCAGCCAGCAGCGCCGGCGGGTAGGTGTCCACCGAACCACCCTGGTCGAAGAGCAGGCCCACGGTGAATACGAAGACCGCCAGCGCACAGATCAGCCCGAGACCGGCGGCGAGACCGTCGAGACCGTCGACGAAGTTCATCGCGTTCACCAGCGTCACCGTGATCCCGACGGTGATCAGGCCACCCTGCAGTGCGTCGAGCACCACCGTGGTGTCGCTGAACGGGTTGTACAGGACATACCAGGCCAGGCCCATCACGGTCATCACACCGGCGGCGGTGACCTGCCCGGCGAATTTGGTGAGCGCGTCCAGGCCCCACCGGTCGTCGACGATGCCGACCAGCACGATGAGGGTCGCGGCGACCAGGACCGCCGGAATGTCCGGGGCGAAATCGAAACCACGGCGCAACGCCGGCAGCTGATGAGCGAACAGCACCGCGGCAACC
This sequence comes from Nocardia sp. KT25-26, assembly GCF_056627695.1. Lineage (NCBI taxonomy): Bacteria > Bacillati > Actinomycetota > Actinomycetes > Mycobacteriales > Nocardiaceae > Nocardia > Nocardia sp. KT25-26. The sequence continues at coordinate 4,849,701 of NZ_CM152813.1, forward strand.
ACGCCGATGTACATGCCGACGCCACCCATCCGCGGGATCGGCTCGGAATGCACATCCCGGGCACGCGGCACCGCGATCGCGCCGAACCCGATCGCGAGGACCCGGATGCCGCCGGTGGCGAGGAAGGTTGCCGTGGCCGAGACGAGCAGCACGAGCAGCAGCTCGCGCAGGGGTACGACGGCGCTCATCCGATTCCGCGGATCACCGGAGCGCCTGGTCCAGCAGAGCTTCGGGGGTGGTCCCGAGCACCTCGGCCACATCGGGCGCCGGCACCGCACCCTCCCGCAGGATGCGCGGCTGGTCGGCGGTCAGGTCCACGATCGTGGAGGCGACCGCATGTTCGGCCGGCCCGCCGTCGAGGTAGACGTTGACCAGCGAGCCCAGCTGTTCCCGCGCCTGTTCGGCGGTGCTCGCCGGCGGCTGCCCGGAGACGTTCGCGCTGGACACCGCCAGCGGGCCGACCTCACGCAGCAGTTCCAGGGCGACCGGATGCAGCGGCATCCGCAGCATCACCGAGCCCCGGGTGTCGCCGAGGTCCCAGGCGAGGGAGGGCGCCTGCTGCACCACCAGGCTCAGCCCGCCAGGCCAGAACGCCCGGATCAGCTCCCGGGCCTGCGGGCGTACGGAGAACACCAGACCGTCGATGGTGTGCCAGGAACCGACGAGCACCGGCACCGGCATATCCCGGCCACGCCGCTTCGCCGCCAGCAGATCCTGCACGGCTGCCGAATCGAAGGCGTCCGCCGCCAGCCCGTACAACGTGTCGGTGGGCATGACCACCAGCCGACCCGATTTCAACGCACTGGTCGCCGCTTTCAGGCCGGCGGCCCGGGTATCGGCATCCGAACAGTCGTAGACGGTACTCACGGACCCCAGCCTAACCGGGGGAAGTTCCCCGCAGACACGCGACCGCCGCCACCCCACCGCCTGCCCGACGGATCCGCACGCCGCCGCTCACCGTCCTCGCCGACCGCATTCCCGGGGTGCCACACCAGCCGGATCCCGTGAAGCCCGCGGCCGCCCAGCGTGCACTCGGCATCGGCGGCTACGGACCAGGCCGATCGAGAAGCTGCTGCGGTGGAGTGCCATACCTCGTCGACAGCGTCCTCGGCCGGCTCGGTACCGGCGCTGGACGCCAGTCCTCTCTGCTGGGACACGCCGACGCTGTCGAGTTCGAGACGCGGATGCCCGCGCAATGGCGGTCTGTAGCGCTTCGTGCCGACATCTCACGCCGTGCGCCGCGACCCGAACTGTGTACCGCGACTCAGGCCGTGCGCCGCGCGGTGACGAAGCGGGGGCGTTCGGCGAGATCGGTGTGCTCGGTGATGTCGGTGTACGGGCCCTCGCTGAGGAGGACGGCGACGCCGGTTCCGTTGGTGTCGTCGTGTTCGATGGCGGTGGCGCCGCCGGGCCGCAGCAGGCGGGTGACGTTGGGCAGCAGGCCGCGGATCACGTCGAGGCCGTCCGGGCCGCCGAACAGGGCCCGGTGCGGATCGTGGTCGGCGACCTCGGGGGGCAGATCGGCCCGGTCCGGGACGTAGGGCGGGTTGCTGACCAGCAGGTCCACCCGCCCGGTGAGGCCTGGCAGCAGCGCCGGATCGGTGACATCGTCGTCGTACAGCGTGATGGGGGTGTCCCCGGCCGCGATGCACACATCGGCATTACGGCGGGCCCAGGCCGCAGCCTGCGGGTCCAGCTCCACTGCGTGCACATCGGCGTCCGGGCGGGCGTGTGCCAGGGCCAGCGCCAGGGCCCCGGAGCCGGTGCAGAAATCGACCACGACCGGGGTGTGGTCGTGCGGCAGGGTCTCCAGCCAGGCCAGCGCCCAGGCGAACAGCAGCTCGGTCTCGGGTCGCGGGACGAAGACGCCGCGCCCCACCGCCAGATCGACATCCCCCATCGCGGCGGTGCCGGTGAGATGCTGCAGTGGCTCCCGGGCCGCCCTGCGGTCGACCAGCGCCTGGTAGTCGGCCAGCAGGGCCGGCTCCACCATCGGCACCAGCGCGAGCCGGGTGCGCGCCACCCCGAGCAGATGTGCGGCGAGCAGCTCGGCATCCGCCATCGGGCTCGCAACCCCGGCGGCCTGCAGTTTCTCTGCCGCGGCGAGGACGGCCGGGCGCAATGCGGTTCGGGTCACGGTCTCATTCTGCGCCTACCGGCGGCCGGGGCACTCTCATCGGGCTATTCCGCGGTCATCCGGGCCTCGCGGTCGGCCTTGCCGAGCGCGTCCAGGAGCGCATCCATATCGCCGTCCAGAACGGCGTCCAGGTTGTGCGCCTTGAAGCCGATCCGGTGGTCGGCGATCCGGTTCTCCGGGAAGTTGTAGGTGCGAATCCGCTCGGAGCGGTCCACGGTGCGCACCTGGCTCGCGCGGCCCTCGGCGGCCTCCTGTTCGGCCTGTTCCTCGGCAATCGCCTGCAGCCGCGCCGCCAGTACCTGCAGGGCCCGGGCCTTGTTCTGCAGCTGGGAGCGCTCGTTCTGGCAGGTCACCACGATCCCGGTGGGCAGGTGGGTGAGCCGGACCGCCGAATCGGTGGTGTTCACACCCTGGCCACCCTTGCCGGAGGACCGGTAGACGTCGATGCGCAGTTCGCTCTCGTCGATCTGCACCTGTTCGACTTCCTCGGGCTCCGGGTAGATCAGCACCCCGGCCGCCGAGGTGTGGATGCGGCCCTGCGATTCGGTGACCGGCACCCGCTGCACCCGGTGCACCCCGCCCTCGAACTTGAACCGCGACCACACGCCGTCCCGGGCGGCGTCGCGGCTCTTGATCGACAGCGTCGCCTCCTTGTAGCCGCCCAGGTCGGAGTAGGCGACGCCGAGGACTTCCACCTTCCAGCCGTGCCGTTCGGCGTAGCGGGTGTACATCCGGGCCAGATCGGCCGCGAACAACGCCGATTCCTCGCCGCCCTCGCCGGACTTCACCTCGAGCACCACATCGTCGCTGTCGTGCGGATCGCGCGGCGCCAGCAAGTCGGCGAGGGCTTCCTCGAGCTCTTCGACCTGCTGCTCGAGCTCCGGTATCTCCGCGGCGAAGGCCGCATCGTCGGCGGCCAGTTCCCGGGCGGCCGCGAGATCGCCGCGCACCGACTCCAGTTTGCGATAGGTGTTCATGACCGGGGCGAGCTCGGCGAACCGCTTACCGACCCGGCGGGCCGTGGCCGCGTCGTTGTGCAGCGCCGGATCGGCCAGCTGCGTCTCCAGGCCGGCGTATTCGGCCAGGATGTCGTCGATGGCGGAAGGCTGCTGGGTCACGGATTGTCCTTGTCCGGAGGGTCGGGAGATCGAGGGGATCGACAAAAAACCCGACGCCCGGCCTGCTGTGCAGGACCGGGCGTCGGGTGGCTGAACTACTTGGCGTCGGCCTTCTTCGCCGCACGCTTGCCGTAGCGCGCCTCGAAGCGGGCGACCCGGCCGCCGGTGTCCAGGATCTTCTGCTTGCCCGTGTAGAACGGGTGGCACTGCGAGCAGACCTCGACGGTGATGTGTCCGGACTCCTTGGTGGAGCGAGTCTGGAAGGTGTTGCCGCAACCACACACGACGGTGGTGTCGACATACGTGGGGTGGATTCCTGCCTTCATGGGTGTCCTCTCGATATTGGTCCCGGGTCGCTCCCCGGCAGGGAACGTGAACCGGAACCGACTAGGCGGGATTGCCTGCCTGCTCGCGGCAGCCAGACGCACGGCGATCCAGTATGCCAGAACCGCACGTCACGGAGAAACGGGAGGTGCGCTCGGACTATTCCCGGCCAGGCTGCCGCCGAATTACGCAGAGTCGAGCGCCGCCGGCCGAGCGAACGCAACCCCGCACGGAGCGAGTCTTACGAGCGACGTTCCGGCCCGCCCAGTGAATCGGCACTCGAAAGCGCATGAGCCGCAGGCTCGAGTCTCGAGTGCCGATTCGCTGGGCAAAAACTACTCAGCGCCTGGGGTGTTCTTGGAAACCTGTACCAGGAACTCCAGGTTGTTCTTGCTCTTCTTCAGCCGGTCGATCAGCAGATCGATGGCCTGATGCGAATCCAGCCCGGACAGCACCCGGCGCAGCTTGTGCAGGACCGCGGCCTCGTCCGGGCTGAGCAGCAGCTCGTCCTTACGGGTGCCGGACGGGTTGACGTCCACCGCGGGGAACACCCGACGCTCGGCGATCTTGCGGTCCAGCTTGAGCTCGGCGTTGCCGGTGCCCTTGAACTCCTCGAAGATCACCGTGTCGCCGGTGGAACCGGTCTCCACCATCGCGGTCGCGATGATGGTGAGCGAGCCGCCGTTCTCGATGTTGCGCGCCGCACCGAGGAACCGCTTGGGCGGGTACAGCGCCGTGGAGTCGACACCACCGGAGAGGATGCGCCCGGAGGCCGGCGACGAGTTGTTGTACGCACGGCCCAGCCGGGTGATCGAATCCAGCAGCACCACAACGTCTTTGCCCATTTCCACCAGGCGCTTGGCCCGCTCGATGGCCAGCTCGGCGACCGAGGTGTGGTCGCTCGGCGGCCGGTCGAAGGTGGAGGCGATGACCTCGCCGCGCACCGACCGCTGCATGTCGGTGACCTCTTCGGGACGCTCGTCGACCAGCACCACCATCAGGTAGCACTCCGGGTTGTTGGTCGCGATCGCGTTCGCGATGTCCTGCATGATCGTGGTCTTACCGGCCTTCGGCGGCGACACGATCAGGGCACGCTGCCCCTTGCCGATCGGCATGATCAGGTCGATCACGCGGGTGGTCAGCTTGTTCTGCTCGGTTTCCAGCCGCAGACGCTGGTTCGGGTACAGCGGCGTCAGCTTGGCGAAGTCGGGGCGCCGCTTGGCGGCGTCGACCTCGGCACCGTTCACCGTGTCCAGCCGGACCAGCGGATCGAACTTCTGCCGCTGGCTGCCCTGCTCGCCGTCGCGCGGCGCGCGCACCGCACCGGTGATGGCGTCACCACGGCGCAGGCCGTTCTTACGCACCAGGTTCATCGAGACGTAGACGTCGTTCGGCCCGGCCAGGTAACCGGAGGTGCGGACGAACGCGTAGTTGTCCAGCACATCCAGGATGCCGGCGACCGGCTGCAGGACGTCGTCCTCGCGCAGCTCGGGCTCGCCGCCTTCCCGGTCGCGGCCACGCCGGCGCTCCCGGAACCGGCGGCCCCGGCGCCCGCGACCACCTTCGTCGTCGCCGCCGCGACCGTTCTGGTTGCGATCGCCCCGTTCCCGATCGCCCTGGTTGCGGCGCCGGTCGTCGCCCTCGCCGTCGCGCTTGCCATCGTCGGTGCGCTTGCCCTCGTCGGCCCGGTTGTCGGCGGCGTTGTCGGCGCCACCGGACCGGCCCTGGTCCCGGCCGCGGCGCTGCCGGCCCCGGCCGCGCTGGCCGCCGTCGCGGCTGTCGCCGCTGCCTTCCGCGGGCTTCGTCTCACTCTTGCCGGCCTCGTTCTTGCCGGTCTCGTTCTTGGTGGCCTCGCCCGCCGGCGCATCCTTCTTCGACGCCGCTGCCTTATCGGCGGTCTCCGCCTTCGGCTGCTGCTCCGCCGGAGCCGCTGCCTGCGCAGCGGGGGCCTCGGTCGCGGCCTGCTCCGACTGCACGGGCTCGTTCTTGCCCGCCTCGTTCTTCGGAGCGGATTTGGCCGACCGGGCAGGCTTGTCATTCTTCGCGGGGGCCTCGCCCGCCGCGGGCTTGCCGGCCGCACCCTTGGCCTGACCGGCCTGATTTTCCTTGATAGCGGCGATGAGATCGCCCTTGCGCATCCCCGAGGTACCTCGGATGCCGAGCTCCCCGGCCAGTGCGCGCAACTGCGGCAACAACATTCCAGTCAGCCCCGATCGTGCGACGTCGGTGTGTTCGCTCATCTTCGAAATCTGTCCGGAGTCACTTTCGCGGTTGCCCGAGGACGGGGAATCGGAATCCACCCCGGGGGTCGCGAGCAGGTCCGTATCTGTCACGGAAATCCTTTCCTTCCCTCGACTGCCGTGTGCTGATTCGAGGGTTCGTTCCGCAGTCCGGGTATCTGCCGGGCTCGGATTGTGCGTCCTTCAGGGCGCCTGTGCCGCCTCGGTGGAGTGCAGCTCGCACCGCGACTGCGGCTCCACCAGGGCCCCTGTGCCGTACCACCTGCCCCGCCGGACCGGAGGGCTCCTCTCGCTCTGCCGGATCTGGTGGCGCTGCCACCGGAAGACATTCGTGGGGAGAGATCATTCCAGTTGCGCAGCTGCCGAGCTCGAGGAGCGCCTGCTGGAGCGATTGCCCTGAGAAAGCACCGGCGTCTGATGCGCACGATGTACGGACACGCCCAGGATAGCTGGGAACCGGGAAACTCGGCAAGGCGGACGCGCCGTCAGTCGATCTGCACACCTTCGGCAACCCCCGGTTCGATGACCCGCAGGCCGTCCACTGCGGCCTGTTCGGCCAGGTCGGCGGGGAATTCGCCGGTGGTCAACGCCAAAATGGTCGGTCCGGCCCCGGAAACGGTCGCGGCAATGCCGGCGGTGCGCAACCGGGCGATCCACGCCGTGGTCAACGGCAGGGCCGGCGCCCGGTATTCCTGGTGCAGCCGATCCTCGGTGGCGGGCAGCAGCAGATCGGGACGCTCGGTCATGGCCACCACGGCCAGCGCCGCGCGGCTGACGTTGAAGGCGGCATCCGCATGCGGCACGGTGGCCGGTAGCAGGCCGCGGGTCTGCGCGGTCGAGGAGCGCACCTCGGGTACCAGCACCACCGGCCGCAGCGCCGGATGCGGATCGAGCCGCACCGCCCGGTACGCGGGGTTCGCACCGGCACCGGATTCGGTCCAGGAGACGACGATTCCGCCGAGCACGCTGGCCGCGGCATTGTCCGGATGTCCCTCGAACTCCGCTGCGAGCTGCACGAGTCGATCCCGGTCCGGCACCCGGCCGGGATCGAATTTGCCGACCAGACCGGCCCCGGCGGCCAGCCCGCCCACCACGGCGGATGCCGAGGATCCGAGCCCGCGCGAGTGCGGAATCACGTTGCGGCACAGTACGTCGAGCCCACCGGCCCGGACTCCGGCGGTCGCGAGTCCGGCTTCCACCGCCCGCACCACGAGATGGGTGGGGTCGCACGGCACATCCGCCGCACCCTCCCCTTCGACGCGAACCGTGCAGCCGCTCTCGGTGGTTCGTACCTCGATCTCGTCGTGGATCCCCAAAGCCATTCCCAGGCAATCGAATCCGGGACCCATATTGGCGGTCGAAGCAGGTACCCGAACGAGGACCGACAGCCCGGCGGGCAGTGTCGCGAGCTCGGGCACCGGCTGAGCTTCCCGAGTGTCCACTGCTATGCCAGCTCGAGTGCGGCGGCCACGGCAACCGGATCGACGGCGATCGGGCGCACCTCGGGCATGCCGGCGAGGGCATTGTCCGGGTCCTTGAGACCGTTACCGGTCACCGTGCACACCACGGTCAGCCCCGGTTCCAGCCAGCCCTCGGCGCGGGCCGCCAGCAGACCGGCGACACTGGCCGCCGACGCCGGCTCCACGAAGACGCCCTCGTGCGAGGCGACCAGCCGGTAGGCCGCGAGGATCTCGTCGTCGGTCGCCGCGCGGAAGGCGCCGCCGGATTCCTCCTTGGCGGCCATCGCACCGTTCCAGGAGGCCGGGGCCCCGATCCGGATCGCGGTCGCCACCGTCTCGGGTTCCTTCACCGGCGCGCCGTGCACCAGCGGCGCCGCACCGGCGGCCTGCACACCCAGCATCCGCGGCAGCGTCGAGGTGACGCCGTCGGCATGGTACTCACGGTAGCCACGCCAGTACGCGGTGATGTTGCCGGCATTGCCCACCGGCAGGACGTGCACATCGGGCGCCTTGCCGAGCACATCGCAGATCTCGAACGATGCGGTCTTCTGCCCCTCGATCCGCGCCGGGTTCACCGAGTTCACCAGGCCCACCTGCGGGAAATCCGAGGTGACCTTGCGCGCCAGCTCCAGGCAGTCGTCGAAATTGCCCTCGACCTGGATGATCTTCGCACCCAGCACCACCGCCTGGGCCAGTTTGCCCATCGCGATCTTGCCCTGCGGGATCAGCACCGCGCAGTGCATCCCCGCCCGGGTGGCGTAGGCGGCGGCCGAGGCCGAGGTGTTGCCGGTGGAGGCGCACAGCACCGCCTGCTGGCCGCGGTACTTGGCGTCGGTCATCGCCATCGTCATCCCGCGGTCCTTGAACGAACCGGTGGGGTTGGCACCCTCGACCTTCAGATACACCTCGCACCCGGTCCGCTCGGACAGGTACGGCGCCGGAACCAGCGGAGTGCCCCCCTCGAACAGGGTCACCGGCTCCCAGTCCGCCGCACCGGCCAGCCGATCGCGGTATGCCGCGATCAGGCCGGGCCAGCGGGAATGCACGCCGGACTGCGGCGCGACACCGGTGGGCCCAGATGCTGTAGTCATTCTTCGGTGCCTTCCAATCTCAAAACGCTGGTGACAGTGGTCACCGACGGCATCTCCGCCAGTGCGGCGACGGTGTCGGCCAGCGCCGACTCCATCGCGTGATGGGTCACGACCACCAACCGGGCGCCCTCGCCGTGCCCCTGCTGCCGGACGGTGGAAATGCTCACGCCGTGCTGGGAGAACTCCCGGGCCACCGCCTCCAGCACACCCGGCCGATCCTCGACCTGCAGGTTCACGTGGTAGCGAGTCGGGGTGTCCCCGATCGGCGCGATCGGCAACTCAGCATAGACCGATTCGCCCGGCGCGCGGCCACCGAAGAACTTGTTCCGGGCCGCCATCACCAGGTCGCCGAGCACGGCGGAGGCGGTCGGCGCACCACCGGCACCCTGACCGTAGAACATCAGCCGCCCGGCGTTCTCGGCTTCCACCACGACCGCATTGAAAGCGCCGTTGACCGCGGCCAGCGGGTGCTTGCGCGGGATCAACGCCGGATACACCCGCACCGACACCCGCTCCTTACCGCCCTCGCTCGGCGGCGGCTCGCCCGGCCCGGCCGACACCCGCTCACAGATCGCGAGCAGTTTCACCGTGCAGCCGACCGCGGAAGCGGTCTCCAGATCCTCGGCGGTGATCCGGGAGATCCCCTCCCGATGCACATCGGCCGCCGTCACCCGGGTGTGGAACGCCAGCGACGCCAGAATCGCCGCCTTGGCGGCCGCATCGTAGCCCTCGACATCGGCGGTCGGGTCCGCCTCGGCATAGCCGAGCCGCATCGCCTCGCTCAGTACGTCCCCGTAGGCCGCGCCGGTCTCGTCCATCGCCGACAGCACGTAGTTGGTGGTGCCGTTCACGATGCCGACCACCCGGTCCACCCGATCGCCGGACAACGACTGGATCAGCGGCCGCACCACCGGGATCGCCCCCGCCACCGCGGCCTCGAAGTACAGATCGGCACGGCTGCGCTCGGCCGCCGCCGCCAGTTCGCCCGTGTAATCGGCCAGCAACGCCTTGTTGGCGGTAACCACGGACTTGCCGGCATTCAGCGCGGCCAGGATGTGCGCACGCGCCGGATCGATACCGCCCATCACCTCGACGACCAGATCCACATCGTCGCGGGCCACCAGCGCCTCGGCATCGGTGGTCAGCAATTCCGCCGGCAGGCCGCGATCCTTTGCGGCATCCCGTACCGCCACCCCGCGCAGCACCAGCGGAGCGCCGATCCGCGACCGCAGATCGTCGGCATGTTCGCGCAGCACCCGCACCACCTCGGTGCCCACGGTGCCCATGCCGAGTACCGCAACACCCAGCGGCCGCTGGGCATCGCGGGTGCCGGTCACCAGCGTTTCGCTCGTCACTTCTCCACCTCCAGGCCGATCAGGTCCGCCACCGTCTCCCGGCGCAGAATAAGCCGCGACCGCCCATCGCGCACCGCGACCACTGCGGGCCGGGTGAGCAGGTTGTAGCGGCTCGACATCGAATAGCAGTACGCGCCGGTCGCGGCAACCGCAACCAGATCCCCCGGTCCGGTGTCCGCCGGCATCCAGACGTCGCGGATGACGATATCGCCACTCTCGCAGTGTTTTCCGACGACCCGGGCGACCACCGGATGCGCCTGCGAGGACCGCGACACCAGTCGGCAGTCGTAGTCGGCCTGGTACAGCGCGGGCCGGATGTTGTCACTCATTCCGCCGTCGACGCTCACATAGCGGCGCTGCGCCCCGCCGTCCAGCGACACATCCTTGATGGTGCCGACCTCATAGAGGGTCACCGTGCCGGGACCGGCGATGGCGCGCCCCGGCTCGACCGCGATGACCGGCTCGGGCAGCCCGGCACGGGCCGCTTCGGCGGCCACCAGCTCGCGCAGCTTGGCGGCGAACTCGGTCAGCGGCGGCGGATCGTCGTTCGGCAGGTAGGAGATGCCGAGGCCGCCACCCAGATCCAGAATCGAGATCTGCGAGGTGCGCTCTATGCCGAACTTGTCGATCGCCTCACGCAGCAGGCCGAGCATCCGCCGGGCGGCGATCTCGAAACCGTCCAGCTCGAAGATCTGCGAGCCGATGTGGCTGTGCAGGCCGACGAGGCGCAGGTTGTCGGCCTCGAACACCCGGGCGAGGGCGGTCATCGCATCCCCGCCGGCGATGGAGAAACCGAACTTCTGGTCCTCGTGCGCGGTGGAAATGTATTCGTGGGTGTGCGCCTCGACGCCGACGGTCACTCGGACCAGCACGTCCTGCACCACGCCCGCGGCGCCGGCCACCGCCTCCAGCCGGTCGATCTCGTAGAGCGAGTCGACCACCACGTGGCCGACGCCGGCGGCCACGGCCGCCTCCAGTTCCGGGACCGATTTGTTGTTGCCGTGCAAGGCGATGCGTTCGGCCGGGAAACCGCCGTGCAGGGCGACGGCCAGCTCGCCACCGGAACACACGTCCAGGGACAGTCCCTCGTCCCGGATCCAGCGCGCCACCTCACCGCACAGAAATGCCTTCGAGGCGTAGTGCACCCGGGTGTTCGGGCCGAACGCGGCCACCATGTCCCGGCAACGGGACCGGAAATCGTCCTCGTCCACCACGAACAGCGGCGTCCCGTACTCCGCGGCGAGGTCGGTGACCGGTATGCCCGCCAGCGTGACCGTGCCGTCGGCGTCGCGGGCCGCATTGCGTGGCCACACGTTCTCCGGCAGCTCGATCATCTCGCTCGGATCCGCGGGCCGTTCCGGCAGGCTCGGGGCGTGCGGGATGTCGGCATGCCGGGGACCGGCCGGATGGACGCTCACAGTAGGCCCTTCTTCCTGATAGTCATCACATACGCTCCGGGGCCGCGACGCCGAGCAGGCCGAGGCCGTTGGCCAGCACCTGTCGGGTCGCGCCGACCAGCTCCAGCCGGGCCGCGTTGACCGGCGACACCGGATCGTCACCCAGCGGCAGCACCCGCAGGTTCTTGTTGGTCTGGAAACGGTGGTAGGCGCCGGCGAGTTCCTCCAGGTAGCGGGCCACCCGGTGGGGTTCGCGCAGGTTCGCCGCACCGGCCACCGTCCGCGGGAACTCGCCCAGCGTACGGATCAGCTCGCCTTCCTCGTCGGCGGTCAGCTGCGCCAGGTCCGGGGTGACCGAGGCGTAGTCGAACTCGGCGGCGTTGCGCCCGATCGAGGCGGTGCGGGCGTGCGCGTACTGCACGTAGTACACGGGATTCTCGTTGCTCTGGCTGGTCCACAGGTCCAGGTCGATGTCCAGGCTCGAGTTCACCGAGGAACGCACCAGGGCGTAGCGGGCCGCGTCGACACCGATCAGCTCGACCAGATCGTCCAGGGTGACCACCGTGCCGGCGCGCTTGCTCATCTTCACCGCGACGCCGTCGCGGACCAGGTTCACCATCTGCCCGATCAGCACCTCGACGGTGTCCGGATCGTCCCCGAAGGCCGCCGCAGCCGCCTTGAGCCGGCCGATGTAACCGTGGTGATCCGCACCGAGCATGTAGACGGCCAGATCGAAGCCCCGGGAGCGCTTGTTCTGGAAGTAGGCGATATCGCCGGCGATATAGGCGGCGTGCCCGTCGCTCTTGAGCACCACCCGGTCCTTGTCGTCACCGAATTCGGTGCTGGCGATCCACCAGGCGCCGTCCTTCTCGTACAGATTGCCGGAGGTCTTCAGCTGCTCGACCGCCCGCTCCACCGCACCGGACTCGAACAGCGAGCTCTCGTTGAAGTACACATCGAAATCGGTGCCGAAATCGTGCAGCGACTTCTTGATGTGCGCGAACATCAGTTCCACGCCCTCGGCACGGAACAGTTCGTGCCGCTGATCGGCGGGCAGCGTCGTCGCCTCCGGATGGGCTGCGACGATGGTCGCGGCGATCTCACCGATATAGGCACCGGCGTACCCGTTCTCCGGTGTCGGTTCGCCCAGTGCGGCGGCGACCAGCGATTCGGCGAACCGGTCGATCTGGGCGCCGTGGTCGTTGAAGTAGTACTCGCGGGTGACGTCGGCGCCCTGGGCGGCCAGGATCCGGCCCAGCGCATCACCGACCGAGGCCCACCGGGTACCACCCAGATGCACCGGTCCGGTCGGGTTCGCGGAGACGAACTCGAGGTTGATCGCGGTGCCCTGCAGCGTGGACGCCGTGCCGTAGGCGGCCCCCGCGGCCAGGATCTGCTCGACGATGAGCCCCTGGGCGGCCGCGGCCAGCCGGATGTTCAGGAATCCCGGGCCGGCTACCTCGGCGACCTCGATCCCTTCGGCCGCGGCCAGCGCATCGGCGAGCCAGCCGGCCAGTTCGCGCGGGTTGGTTCCGGCCTTCTTGGCCACCTGAAGGGCCAGATTCGTGGCATAGTCGCCGTGTTCCGGGTTACGCGGACGCTCCACAGTGACCTGTTCGGGCAGGACCGAGGAATCCAGTCCGCGTTCGACAAGCACCTTCGCCGCCGTGGTGCGAAGGACATCTGCAAGGTCAGCTGGAGTCACGAGTCTCTATCCTATGGTCTGGGCAGGTGTACCCCGCTACTGGGCACAGTGCACCGCGCAACCTCGGGGCCACCACACGACCTCGAACCCATCCGATCCGACCACCGAAAGAGCACAACGAGCGATGCCGAGTCCGACCAGCGCCTCATCGGCCAAGGCCGTCCGGGCCGCCGGGAAGTCGTCGCCGTCCCGTAAATCGGGCGGCAAGGGCAACCTCCCCGGCAAACGACACATTCCGTGGGCGACGATCGGCGCAGGTGCCGTCATCATCGCATTGATCGCCCTGCTGGCCTACAACCTGGTCCCCAAGTACCTGGAGCAGGCCGAGCTGGAGAAGTTCACGCCGAGCGCCGAGCAGCAGGATCCGTCCGACCAGATCGACGGGGTGACGAAGCAGGACTACCCGGCGGGCCTGCACGTGCAGCCCACCGAACGGGTGGCCTACGACCAGACCCCGCCGTTCGGCGGCCCGCACGATGCGGCGTGGGCGAACTGCACCGGCGTCGTCTACGCGAAGCCGATCCGGGAGGAGAACGCGGTTCACTCCCTCGAGCACGGCGCGATCTGGATCACCTACGACCCGGAGCAGATCGACAGCGCCGGGATCGACACGCTGAAGCAGCTCACCGAGGGCAAGCAGTACACGATGATGTCGCCCTACCCCGACCTGCCGGCCCCGATCTCGCTGCAGTCGTGGGGCCATCAGCTGCGCGTGGACTCCGCGGACGACGACCGGATCAAGCAGTTCGTCACCGCGCTGCGGGAGAACCCGTACGCCTACCCCGAGGTGGGCGCCAGCTGCTCGAACCCGGCGTTCGACGCCAACAACCCGCCGCCGTACGACCCGACCCCGCCCGGCCCCGATGCGGTGCCGATGGACGGCGGCGGGATCACCCCGGATGTCGCGGAAATGGGCGGGGTGCCGGGGGTGCCGACCGTGCCGATGCCCGGCGCCGGTGACGTCCCCGCTCCCGGGGCCCCGGCTCCCGGAGCGCCCGCCGAGGCTCCGCTGCCCGAAGCCCCCGCGCCGAACCCGGAGGAGCAGTGATGACCGTCGAGACCCCGGCCGAGCCCGACCGCGCCGAATCCGCGGACGGCTCCCGCGGCCGCCGGCCCGGCACGCTGCTGCTGGTCCTCGGCGCCGTCGCGGCGCTGCTCGCGGGTATTGCGATCGGCGCTCTGGTGCTGCCGCAGGAGGACTCGGGTGCCGCCGAACCCGGCCCGGTGGACATCGGCTTCAACCAGGACATGACCACGCACCATGCACAGGCGGTCGAGATGTCCGGAATCGCGCTGATCGGTTCGGCGGATACCGACGTGCAGCGGCTGGCCTACGACATCATGACGACCCAGGAGAACCAGATGGGCCGGATGCAGGGCTGGCTGCAACTGTGGGACGCACCCGGACAGGACATCGACGGGCCGATGCGCTGGATGTCCGACCACGGGGACGGACACGGCGACGGGCACGACATGTCGGCGGACACGACGCAGATGCCCGGTATGGCGAGCCCGGCGGAGATGGACGAGCTGCGCCGGGCCACCGGCGACGAGCTCGACGTCCTGTTCCTGCAGCTGATGCTGCGGCACCACCAGGGTGGGGTCGGGATGGGTGAATACGCCGCCGGCCACGCCGAGACCGTCGCAGTCCGCTCGCTGGCCGACACCATGGTGGCCACCCAGCAGAACGAGTCGGACCTGATGCGATCGATGCTCGCCGAACGCGACGCCGAACCGCTGCCCTTCCCCTGAGCCGACAGGTGCCGGACCGGCACGAAAGCCGCCGGTCCGGCACCTTTTTTGGCGCAGCGCCACCGATGCGATAGTCTGTTCTCCGCCCGGTCGGGAAGCCCCGACCGAGACTATCCCGCCCTCGTAGCTCAGGGGATAGAGCGTCTGCCTCCGGAGCAGAAGGCCGCAGGTTCGATTCCTGCCGAGGGCACCATCCGATGTCACCGGACATCGAACTTCCCGGATCTGCATCCCGCAGGTCCGGGATTTTTGCGTCCGGGTGTCCACCGCCCACCGAGGCGGGCGGCCTTCCCAGCCGATGGAATACAAGATCGGCTTTTCTCAGGCTTTGCTAAGCCTTTAACTTTAGGCTTGCCTCATCTCTTGCGAGGTTGCCGGACGATGCCGTCCGAACGCCGAATCGATTGCCGCAGAACATGTTCCACCGTTGACCGGGGCCGCCGCGCTCCGGCGAAGGAGAAGTATGTCCCTCGACACCGATAGGCCCACACCCGAACCCCGGGCCCCCGTCGCCGCCGGTCGCGCTGCCCGGTTCCGCGCGATCGCCCGCTACGACCTGCCCGCTTCGATCGTCGTCTTCCTGGTGGCCCTGCCACTGTCCCTCGGCATCGCCGTCGCCTCCGGGGCGCCGATCGCGGCCGGCCTGATCGCCGCGGTGGTCGGCGGCGTGGTGGTCGGCTTGCTCGGTGGTTCGCCGCTGCAGGTCAGCGGCCCGGCAGCCGGTCTCACCGTGGTCGTCGCCGAGAGCGTCACCACCTTCGGCTGGGCGGTGACCTGTTTCATCACCGCCGCGGCCGGACTGCTGCAGATCCTGTTCGGACTGAGCCGGATCGCCCGCGCCGCACTCGCCATCGCGCCGGTGGTGGTGCACGCGATGCTGGCCGGAATCGGCATCACCATTGCCCTGCAACAGATCCATGTCCTGCTCGGCGGATCCTCGCACAGCACCGCATTCGACAACATCACCCAGCTGCCCGGTCAACTGCTGAACCTGCACGGCGAGGACGTCGTGATCGGGGCCGTGGTGATCACGATCATGCTCGGCTGGCGGTTCGTGCCGGAGCGGATCCGGACGGTGCCCGGACCGCTGGTCGCCGTACTGGCCGCCACCGTGCTCTCCCTGATCCTGCCCGGTGATATCGAGCGAGTGATGATGAGCGGCTCACTGTTCGATGCCGTCGGCCTGCCGGGCATCCCGGACGGCGACTGGGCGGCGGTGGCGCTGATGGTGCTCACCATCGCGCTCATCGCCAGCGTGGAGAGCCTGCTCTCGGCAGTGGCGGTGGACAAGATGCACAACGGCCGCCGTACCCACTTCGATCGGGAACTGATCGCCCAGGGCGCCGCCAACACCACCTCCGGGCTGATCGGCGGGCTGCCGGTGACCGGCGTGATCGTGCGCAGCTCGACAAATGTCCACGCCGGCGCCCGGAGCCGGGCTTCGGCCTTCCTGCACGGGATCTGGGTGCTGGTGTTCTCGGTGGCGCTGGTCGGTGTGGTGCAGCAGATTCCGATGGCCGCACTGGCCGGACTGCTGATCGTGATCGGCATCCAGCTGGTGAAGCTGGCCCATATCCGGCTGGCGCGGCGCACCGGTGATCTGCTGATCTACACGGCCACCGTGCTCGGTGTCGTGTTCGCGAACCTACTCGAGGGCGTATTGATCGGCCTCGCACTGGCTTTCGTGCTGCTGTTGTGGCGGGTGGTCCGGGTGGCAGTGAGCGCGGGACCGGTCGACGGCACCGATCGCTGGCTGGTCGGCATCGACGGGACCTGCACATTCCTGGCGCTGCCCAGGCTCTCGGCCGCGCTCGCCGATGTGCCGCCCGGTACCGATGTGCTGGTGGAACTCACCGTCGATTTCCTCGACCACGCCGCCTGCGAGGCGATTCTGGATTGGGCCCGGCAGCACGAAACCACCGGCGGCACCGTCGAGTACGTGGAGCTCGGGACCGCACGGATGGCACACGCGGCAGCCGGGCCGCCCCGCCGCGGACCGGCCCGCGAACTGGTCGACGGCATGCTGGGCCCGTGGCGCCGCAACACCCACGACAACCATGTCACCGCCGGGGTGGCGGCATATCACCGCAGCCATGCCCACGTGCTGCGCCCGCATCTCGGCCGGCTGCGCGAGGCACAGGATCCCGACTCCTTCTTCCTGACCTGTGCCGACTCCCGGATCGTGCCGAACGTGCTCACAAACAGCGGACCCGGCGACCTGTTCACGGTCCGCAATGTCGGAAATCTGGTGCCGGCCGGGAGGCAGGATGCCTCGATCGAGGCCGCCCTCGGCTTCGCGCTCGGCGAGCTGGATGTGCGCAACGTCGTGGTGTGCGGTCATTCCGGTTGCGGCGCGATGCATGCACTGCTCGATACCGACCCCGGGGACGA
Organism: Nocardia sp. KT25-26; assembly: GCF_056627695.1. Classification (NCBI taxonomy): domain Bacteria; kingdom Bacillati; phylum Actinomycetota; class Actinomycetes; order Mycobacteriales; family Nocardiaceae; genus Nocardia; species Nocardia sp. KT25-26. The sequence goes on from NZ_CM152813.1 coordinate 4,866,671, forward strand.
CGAACTGTCCAGCTGGCTGCGCTATGCCGAGCCGAGCCTGCACCGCTATCGGGACGGCCATCCGGTCGCCGCCGCCGCGGCCGCCGCCGGATTCGGCCCGGCCGACCAGCTGAGCATGGTGAACATCGCGGTGCAGCTGGAGACGCTGCGCGCCCATCCGGTGGTGGCGCGGGCCGGCGGTGCTCGGCAGATCTCCGTGTCGGGGTTGTTCTTCGATATCGCGACCGCCCGGATGGTCGAGGTCACCGCCGAGGGGATCGGCGAGATCGAACCGGATCCCGGCCGCGGACCCGTGCCGGTCTGAGCGGCGACCGCATCCCGGCGGGGCCGAACCGGCCGGGATGCGGTACTGCGCAGCGCCCGGAACCCCAGCCACCGGAGCCGGATCCCGTCGCGCCTGGCGACGATGGGATGATCGGGGGCATGTCCCGGCCGCGCCCGCTTCCGCTCGACCCGATCGCCGAGGCCCACCGGCAGTGGGTCCGGCACGGCTGGGCCGATGTCGCCGACGGGATGGCGGCGGTGACCTCGCTGGTGCGAGCCCAGCAGATCGTGATGGCCCGGGTCGACGAAGCCCTGAAACCGACCGGGCTGACCTTCTCCCGGTACGAACTGCTGCAACTGCTGCACTTCAGCAGGCACGGCGCGTTGCCGATGGCCACGGCCAGCGCCCGGCTGCAGGTGCATCCGACCAGCGTCACCAATTCGGTCGACCGATTGGAGGCCGCCGGATTGGTCGCTCGCGTACCCCACCCCACCGACCGCCGGGCCACGCTGGTCGAGATCACCCCGGCCGGGCGCGAGATCGTCGCCCGCGCCACTGAGGAGCTCAACTCCCGGGTGTTCGCCGATGTCGGCCTGTCGCCCGGGCAGCTGCGGCAGCTGCTGGGACTGCTGGCCGAGTTCCGGCAGGCCGCCGGAGATTTCGAGCCGGTCGGCGAAGTGGCCGCAACCGACTGGCCGGCCGACGCCGACTGATCCGGGGCGGCCGGAGCGCACACCCGCCGGAATAATTGCGGCGAATCGGACCATCCAGCACACGTCCAGCGAATCACCCGGCAACATGCTTGGCAGCGACGCGCCGAGCGGCCACCATGGAGCGCATGGTGCTGGTGCTGGGGGTATCGGCGGGTGCGGACGGCGCGCGAGCCGTGCTGACGCACTCCGACCAGCCGCATCTGCCGCCGGTGGATCGATGCCTGGTACGGCGGCGAGCCGGCGGATCGGTGGCCGAACCGGTCGCGGCGGCGATCGCCCGGATGCGGGCCGCGGCCGCCGCCCGCGACGAGGTGGTCAGCGCCACCGCGGTCACCTGCCGCACCGACGTGCACGCCGATGCGATCCGGACCGTCGCCCCGGATGCCGCGGTGGTCGACGAACCCCTCGCCCAGCTGCGCTACCTGCGTTTCACCGGACTACTACCGGCCGAGGGCACGGTACTCCTCTACGACCTCGGCAGTTCCGGCTTGACCGTCACCCAGGCCGACTGCCGGGCCGAGACGATCCTCGCCGGACGACGCAGCACGGTACTCGGCGGCGACGGCTACGACGCGCTGCTGCGCTGGCAGCTCGCCCGCGGTGGCGTGGCCGTCGACGCGCCGACCGGGCGCCGGTACCGGGAGCAGCTCAGCGACACCCGGGTGATCACCGCCACCGACACCGCCACCGGCCTGCGTGCCGTCCTGACCCGCGGGGAGCTGGGTGAGCTGTGCGCCGCGGGCCTGCACCACTCGGCGTCGTTCGTCCGGCAGGTGATCGAGGAGACCGGCACGCCACCGGCGGCGCTCGTCCTACTCGGCGGCTGTACTCGCAACCCCGACGTACGGGCGGCGTTGGCCGATCTCACCGGCCTGCCGGTGGTGTACGACCCGGAACCGGAATCCGTCTCGGCCCGGGGCGCGGTCCTGCTGGCCGGCCGGCGACCGGGCCGGTTGCAGATGCACCGGCTGCGCGCGGCGCCGGCCGCCGACACCATCGCGGGGGTGGGCCGCCGGAAACTGCTGGCGGCCGTCGCGGTCACCGCAACCCTCGGCGCGGCCGTGGCCGGGCTGCTGACCATGCACGATTCCGCGGCCGCACCGGCCGGCCCGGGAACCGTGCCGGCCGAGCTGCTGCCAGCGGGTCCGGCCCCGGAAGAGTGACCTCAGCTGTCGGTGAACTTCGGCGCCCGCTTCTCCACGAACGCGGTCATGCCTTCCGACTGATCGTCGACGGCGAACAGGGAGTGGAAGACTCGGCGTTCGAACCGCAACCCCTCGGACAGGGTCGTCTCGAACGAGCGGTTCACCGACTCCTTGGCCAGCATCGCCACGGGAAGTGACATCCCGGCGATGGTCCGGGCGACGTCGAGTGCGGTGTCGAGCAGTTCGTCGGCGGGCACGATCCGGGACACCAGACCGGCGCGCTCGGCTTCCTCGACCCCCATGTTCCGGCCGGTCAGCACCAGGTCCATCGCCTTGGCCTTGCCGATCGCGCGGGTGAGGCGCTGGGAGCCGCCGATCCCGGGGATCACGCCCAGCTTGATCTCCGGCTGACCGAACTTCGCGGTATCGGCAGCGATCAGGATGTCGCAGATCATCGCGAGCTCACAGCCGCCACCGAGCGCATACCCGGCGACCGCGGCGATGGTGGGCTTGCGGAAGTTCGCCAACCGGTCCCAGCGGGCGAAGAAGTCGCCCTTGAACATGTCCATATAGGACTTCGGCTGCATCTCCTTGATATCGGCGCCCGCGGCGAAGGCCTTGGCCGAACCGGTGATCACGACGGCGCCGATCGAATCGTCGGCTTCCAGTTCGTCCAGCGCGGCGATCACGTCGTCGAGCACCTGCGCATTGAGCGCATTGAGTGCCTTCGGCCGGTTCAGGGTGATCCAGCCGACCCCGCCCCGGCCGTCTTCGCCGCCCTTGCGTTCCAGCAGAATCGTCTCGAAATCGGTCACGACGCACACCCTCTTGTCGTTCGGCAGTGTTGACCCCGGTGACGATACCGAGGCGCCCGGTCGCGATGCCCGACCGGGCGAACGGCGCCGGAACGCGGTCGGCCCATTTCATGGCGGTATGACCTGCACCACACTAGAATAGTTGGACGTCCAACCATATGAGAGGCGGGCCATGAGCACACTGCACGTCCCCACTCATCCGGTGCGGCTGGTCACCGCCGCCGCTCTGTTCGACGGACACGATGCGGCGATCAACATCATGCGGCGCATCCTGCAGGCCCAGGGCGCGGAGGTGATCCACCTCGGCCACAATCGGTCGGTCCGCGAGATCGTCGACGCCGTAGTCGAAGAGGACGTCCAAGGCGTGGCAGTCAGCTCCTACCAGGGCGGGCACGTCGAGTTCTTCGAGTACCTGGCGCGTTCCCTGAAGGAGGCCGGCGCCGAAGACGTCCGGATCTTCGGCGGGGGCGGCGGGGTGATCGTGCCCGAGGAGATCGATCGGCTCGCCGACGGCGGAATCCGGATCTTCGCCCCCGAGGACGGCCAGCGCATGGGCCTGCCGGACATGGTGAACGAACTGATCCGGGCCTGCGATCGCGACCCGGCCGCCGCGGCGCCCGCACCGGCCGATCTGACGGACGGTGACCGGCGGGCGCTGGCCCGGACCCTCACCTGCCTACAACAGGACACACTCCCGGCCACCGACCGGGCAGCACTGCAGACGGCGGCCGCCGCGAACCCGGCACCCGTACTGGGCATCACCGGCACCGGCGGCGCCGGCAAGTCCTCGTTGACCGACGAACTGATCCGCCGGTTGCGCACCGATCAAGGCGATGAATTGCGCATCGCGGTCCTCGCCGTGGATCCCACCCGGCGCCGAGCCGGCGGCGCGCTGCTCGGCGACCGGATCCGGATGAACAGCCTGGACGGCGACCGGGTGTTCTTCCGGTCCCTGGCGACCCGCGGCCGACGCGAACTGCCGCACGATATCGACACGATGATCGCGGCCTGCCGGGCCGCCGGATACAACCTGGTGATCCTGGAGACACCGGGAATCGGCCAGGGTGATGCCGATATCACCGAATACGCCGACCTTTCCCTCTATGTCATGACACCGGAGTTCGGGGCGGCCACCCAGCTGGAGAAGATCGATATGCTCGACTTCGCCGACGTGGTCGCAGTGAACAAGTACGAACGGCGCGGCGCCGCCGACGCGGTTCGTGATGTGGCCCGCCAGTTGATCCGCAATCGGGAGGAGTTCACCGCCGGCCCGGCAGATATGCCGGTGTTCGGCACCAGTGCAGCAACTTTCGACGACGACGGGGTCACCGCTCTCTATCGGCACCTGCGCGACCGGCTCGCCGAAGCCGGGCTGCCCGTCGGCCCCGGCACCCTACCGGCGGTGGACACCCGGGTCTCCACCCGGTTCGCCCGGCTGGTGCCGACCGCCCGGGTCCGCTATCTCGCCGAAATCGCCGAAACGGTGCGCGGATACCATGCCGACACCGTGCGCCGGTGCGCAGCGGCACAGCGGGTGCAGCGGCTGGCCCTCGTGCACGAGGAGCTCCCCGACGATCCGGCCGTCGCCGAACTCCTGGAATCCGCTCGTGCCGAATTGGATCCGGAGACCACCGAACTGCTCGACCGGTGGCCCGGGATCGCCGCCGGCTATCGCGGGGCGGAACAGGTGGTCCGGGTGCGTGATCGCGAGCTCCACACACCCTTGCGCCGTGAGTCGTTGTCCGGCAGTAGCATTCCCCGGGTAGCCGTGCCGCGCTACACCGATCACGGTGAGCTGCTGCGGTTCCTGCGCAACGAGCACCTACCCGGATACTTCCCGTTCACCGCCGGGGTGTTCCCGTTCAAACGAACCGATGAGGACCCGGCACGGATGTTCGCCGGCGAGGGCGATCCGGCCCGCACCAACCGCCGGTTCAAGGTGCTCAGTGCCCATGCTCCGGCCACCCGACTGTCCACCGCATTCGATTCGGTGACGCTTTATGGGCACGACCCCGATGAACGTCCCGACATCTACGGCAAGATCGGCACCTCCGGCGTCTCGGTGGCCACCGTGGACGATATGGCCACGCTCTACGACGGTTTCGATCTGACCGACCCGACGACCTCGGTATCGATGACGATCAACGGCCCGGCACCGACGGTGCTCGCCTTCTTCCTGAACGCCGCCCTCGACCAGGCCCGGCAGCGTTTCGAGGCGGCCGAGGGACGGACACCGACCGAAGCCGAGGCGGCCGAACTGCGGGCCACGACCCTGGCGAATGTGCGCGGCACGGTGCAGGCCGACATCCTCAAGGAGGACCAGGGGCAGAACACCTGCCTGTTCTCCACCGAGTTCAGCCTGCGGATGATGGCCGACATCCAGGAATGGTTCGTGCGCAACAACGTCCGGAACTTCTATTCGGTGTCCATCTCCGGCTACCACATCGCGGAGGCGGGTGCGAACCCGATCAGCCAGCTGGCGTTCACCCTGGCCAACGGGTTCACCTATGTGGAGACCTATCTGGCGCGCGGCCTCGATATCGACGATTTCGCGCCGAATCTGTCGTTCTTCTTCTCCAACGGCATGGATCCGGAGTACAGCGTGATCGGCCGGGTCGCCCGGCGGATCTGGGCCATCGCGATGCGGGAACGCTACGGCGCCGGCGAACGCGGTCAGAAGCTGAAGTACCACGTGCAGACCTCGGGACGTTCCCTGCACGCCCAGGAGATGAGCTTCAACGACATCCGCACCACCCTGCAGGCTCTCATCGCCGTCTACGACAACTGCAACAGCCTGCACACCAACGCCTACGACGAAGCCGTCACCACGCCGACCACCGAATCGGTGCGCCGGGCCCTGGCGATCCAGCTGATCATCAACCGGGAATGGGGCCTGGCGATGAACGAGAACCCGCTGCAGGGCAGCTTCGTCATCGACGAACTGACCGACCTGGTCGAGGAGGCCGTCCTCACCGAGTTCGACCGGATCAGTGAACGCGGCGGCGTGCTCGGCGCCATGGAAACCGGGTACCAGCGCGGCAAGATCCAGGACGAGTCGATGCGCTACGAACAGCGCAAACACGACGGCTCGCTGCCGATCATCGGGGTCAACACCTTCCGCGGGCCCGAATCCGACACCCCGGCCGGCCCGATCGAACTCGCCCGCGGCACCGAGGCGGAACGGCAATCCCAGCTGACCCGGCTGCGCGAGTTCACCGACCGCCACCGCGACGAGGCGCCCGCGGCCCTGCAACGGCTGGCCGACGTCGCCCACACCGACGACAACATCTTCGAGGTCCTCATGGACGCCGCCCGGGTCTGCACCCTGCAGCAGATCACCGACACCTTCTTCGCCGTCGGCGGCCGGTACCGGCGCACCGTATGAGCCGCCGTGACACCTGGCACCGGGAGCCCTGCACGGCGCAACACCCCGGGTGAGCTCGGTCCGCAACAGGCGCGACGAGATCACACGACTGTCCGTCCGCGACCGGAGTGTCGGTGGGTGCGTTTACGATCGGCGGCATGAAAGCAATCGGCAGGTTCGAAGTGACGGCAGTCGACCAGGCGGAGGTGCGGGCGGAACCATCGATCAGCACCGGGCTGCCGGTGCAGTTGCTCCTCATGACCAAGAGCTTCTCCGGGGAGATCTCGGGGCAGGCGGCGACGCTGTTCACCACGGCGTTCGATATGGAATCGGGTGTCGGCACCTACGTGGCGATGGAGTCCTTCGAGGGGGCCCTGCACGACCGCACCGGCTCGTTCAACTTCATCCACTCGGCCGCCACCGAGGGCAACGGCCACCAGGACCGCACCGACGAGTTCTTCCGGATCGTGCCCAACAGCGGCACCGGCGAACTCACCGGCATCACCGGCAGCGGCACCCTGTGGGTGGATGCCGAAGGCGGCCACCACATCCACTTCGACTACGAGCTGCCCGAGGGCTGATCGGTCACCGCTCGAAGTCGTGGTAGAGGGTGCGGAGTTCACGGTGGCCGGTGGCGGCGGTCTGTTCGTCCTCGCTGCACATGCGCAGGGCACTGCGGAGCGGGCGGGGGTCGAGATCGTCGAGGACCGGATGGAATTCGGGGGTCGGCAGGGCGGGCAGGGTGAGGTGGTCGCCGTAGAGGTCGGTGGGGTTCGTGGTCTCGGGGGCGGTTTCGACGCTGCCGATCAGGGTGTCCAGGTCGGGGCCGCGGAGGGTGAGGATGTCGTGCGGGTGTTCGTCCAGGCGTTCGGCGAGCACGTAGCACAGGGCCGCCACGTGTTTGCACGGTCCGACCGGGTCGGGGCAGCTGCAGGAGAAGTCGACATCGGCGGCGGTTTCCGGCAGCAGCAGCGGACCGAGGGTGTCCGGTAGGGCACCGCCTGCAATGGCGGCCAGCATCCCGGGAGCCTCCCGCACCGCCCGGACCAGCAGCTCGACCTCCTCCGGGCGCAACGGCCGGACACCGAGGACCGCGGTGAACGGCTGCGGCTGACTGCCCTGTACCTCCCCGACCACCGCACCGTGTTCGAGCACGAAATGCACCACCTGGCCGGCGCGGGCGTAGGTGCGGCCGCGCGACACCCGCCCCGGATCGGCCACCTTCTCCATCGTTTCGAGCAGCGACCGCCCCCACCAGGTGCGGCCGAAACCGCCCCGGCCTCCGCGGGCCCGCGCACCACCGCGCACCGGGCGCCGCCGGCCGAATTCGGCGAAGTCCGGAAAGTCCGCCATCTAGTCGCCCACCGCCTCCGCGCCCAGGGTGAACAGGTCCCGGAGTTCCTCGGTGCCCAGCTCGGTGATCCACCGCTCACCCGTGTCGACGGCCAGATCGGCGAGGGCGCGTTTGCCGCCGATCATGTCGTCGATCCGTTCCTCGATGGTGTCCACGCACACCAGTTTGCGCACCTGCACGGCCCGCTGCTGGCCGATCCGGAAGGCCCGGTCGGTGGCCTGGTTCTCCACCGCCGGGTTCCACCAGCGGTCCAGGTGCACCACGTGATTGGCGGCGGTGAGGTTCAGCCCGGTACCGCCGGCCTGCAACGACAGCAGCATCAGCGGCGGGCCGGTGGCGCTCTGGAATTCGGCCACCATGGCGTCGCGGCGGCGCTTCGGCACTCCGCCGTGCAGGAACGGCACCGGAGTGCCGAAACGCTCGGTGAGGAACGGCACCAGCAGATCACCGAATTCGCGGAACTGGGTGAACAGCAGGGCCTTCTCGTCGTCGGCGAGCACCGCGTCGACGATGTCCTCGACCAGGGCGAGTTTGCCGGATCGGTGGGCACCGCGGCGCAGCACCGGGGAGCCGTCGCCGAGGAAATGGGCGGGGTGATTGCACACCTGTTTGAGCCGGGTCAGGGCACCGAGCACGGCGCCCTTGCGGGCCATGCCCTTGGCGTCCTTCAGCTTGTCCAGCATGTCGTCGACCACCGCCTGATACAGCGCGGCCTGCTCGACGGTGAGGTTCGCCCGCACCGTCATCTCCAGCTTCTCCGGCAGGTCGGAGATCACCGCCGGGTCGGTCTTCACCCGCCGCAGCAGGAACGGCCCGGTGATCAGCCGCAGCCGGGCCAGCGCGTGCTCGTCCCGGTCGCGCTCGATGGGCACGGCGAACCGGGCCCGGAACGATTGCGGGCTGCCGAGCAGTTTCGGCATCACGAAGTCGAACAGCGCGCGCAGTTCTTCGAGCCGGTTCTCCACCGGGGTGCCGGTGAGCGCCAGCCGGTGCCGGGCCGGCAGCGCCCGTGCCGCCCGCGACTGCCGGGTGGCGGCGTTTTTGATGTGCTGGGCTTCGTCGAGCACCACCCGTTCCCACTGCTGATCGCGGAGCACGGCGATATCCCGGGCCAGCAGCGCGTAGGTGGTGACGACGAGGTCGGCCCCGCGCACCGCTGCCGGGAACTCGTCGCCACGGGCCCGCCCCGGACCGTGATGCACCAGCACCCGCAGATCGGGCACGAACCGCTGCGCCTCCCGCTGCCAATTGCCCACCACCGACATCGGGCAGACGAGCAGGGTCGGCCCGGGGGCTCCCGCAACACCGGCACTCGTCGGGGTCGACCGGTCCGCCGACGCCGTCTCGCCGGCGCCCGGACCGGGTGGTGCCGCTGCACCGCCTGGACCGCGGAGTGCCTCGTCCCGCGTCCCGCCCACCGGGTCCGGACCGACGGGGCAGTCCGGCGACGCAGGCGCGATGGGGATGCTCGGCGACATCGGCGCCGGACGTGCCGTGGCCGACCACGCCTCGCGTTCGTAGGCGAGCAATGCGAGTACCTGGACGGTTTTGCCCAGTCCCATATCGTCGGCCAGGACGGCGCCGCAGTTCAGCCGGTTCATGGTGGCCAGCCAGTGCAGGCCACGCGTCTGATAGGGGCGCAGTTCGGCTTTCAGCCCGACCGGGGCGGCGGTCACCTCTGTGCCGGCGTCCCGGGTGCTGTCGAACAGTTCCGCGGCCCAACCGGTCGCCGTCACCTCGGTGACCGGAACCGCGTCGACGCGATCGGCGGCGAGCTGCCCGATCATGTCGGCCAGCGTGACGGGACTGTCGTCGGCGTGTGCGGCGACGTACCGGGCGGCAGCGGCCAGGGAGCGGTGATCGGCCTGGACCCATTGTCCGCGCAGCTTCACCAGGTCGGTTTTACTGCGGATCAGCCGCTGCATCTCGGCGGTGCTGAGCACCAGATCTCCCAGGGCCAGCTCCCAGTGATACGAGAGCAGACCGTCCAGGCCCACCGCCGATTCGGCGGCGGCCGGGCTGCTCACCCGCAGCCGCAGGGCCGGTTCTGCGACCTGCCAGGCCCGCGGCAGCAGCACCCGGATTCCGGCTTCTCGCAGCGCGGCAGCCCCGTGCGCCACCAGGTCGGCGACCACCGGGGTGGGCAGCAGCATATCCAGGCCGCGAGGGTCGACCGGCACGTCACGCAGCCGCGGGTAGGCCTGCTGCGCCTTTTCCAGCCGGTCCATCACCGAACGCAGGGTGACCTGATCGCCCGTCGGTGACACCGGTTGCGGTGCCTCGCCAGGTGGTTGCAGGCAGACCTCCAGCCGCCACAGGGCGCCGATCCCGCCGTCGTCCGAGGCCACCCCCGCGGTTCGTGTCTCCGCGCCCCAGGCGCCGGTCACACCACCCGGCGCCGCACGTGTCTCGGCCTCGCCCGGCGCAGCAGTCCCGCCGAAGAAGCTGCGTCGGCCTACGGCACCCGGCGCCGTCCCGACCACGACATTCGTCACGACCGGCCCGGCATCGACCTGCGGCCCCGTTGCTGTTCCGGTGGCCGTCGCGGCGTCCGCGTCGGAGTCGAAGTCGGTCGACTCCGGCTCGCACAGGCGCAACACCAGTTCGGGCTCGTCGGCGTGATAGCCGGCTCGCCACTCGGCCAGGGTTTGCGCCACCCGGTACGAGCCCGCCTCCAGTGCGACGTCGTCGACCAGGGCCGCGACGAGCGGGTGCCGGAACGAGCGGGACTCCAGGTACTCGCGGGCGATCGGATCGGTGAGTTCGGTGATCAGATCATCGAGCACCGCGGCGGGCGCCCCGGCCACCGCCAGCGCCGGTGGCAGCGCCTGCACCAGCTCGGCCTGCCAGGCGCGCTGCTGCGCCCCGCCGACGAGCCGCCAGCGCGCCCACCACTGACCATCGGCCCGGTCCAGTTGCGGCACCACCCGCCCGGCCCGCACCCAGCGTTCGATGCCACGCGCCACATGCGCGAGAAAACGCAGGTCACCGGCCACCCGGTCCTTCGGCAGCCGCTGCCGCAGCACCGGCGCCGCCGCGGCGGGCGCCAGCGCGTGCGCGCGGACCGTCATCGGGACCGGGCCGTCCGCGGGTGCGCTCGGATCCACCGCCAGCACCCGGGCCCGGTGCCGGAACCGCGACAGCGCGAGCAGTTCACCCAGCGGCGCAGGCACTCCCGCAACCCCAGGTTGCGGACCAGCGCCGGACTCGCTGTCGAACCACAACAGCAAGCCCGATCCCGGGGTCCACAGACCGTGCAGCACGCTCACCATCCAAACACTGTGCACGTCGGCACCGACACGGCCGGTCCGGGGCTCGGTGCCGCCCGGGTGGACCCGGAGCGGCGCCGGGCGGAGCTGTCGCCTACTGCCGCCACGGGTCGATGACCGAAACCCCAGTTGCCGTGAACGGTGCAGTGTCGCGGGTGGCGACAGTGCAGCCCGCGGCGGCCGCTGTGGCGGCAATCATGCCGTCGGCGGTGCCGACGGCCAGCCCGGCGGCACGCGCGTCGGCCATGCGGCGCGCGTACTCGGCAGTGGCCGCCAGGTCGTAGGGCAGGATGCGGCCGGGAAAGGCCGGCAGGGTGTGGTTCTCCAGCCAGTCGACGTACTCGTCCCGCCGTCGCCCGGCCGGCATTGCGGCGATGCCGTATCGAAGTTCACCTACCGTGACCGCTGCCAGGTAGAGGGTCTCGACGCTCTGGGCATCGAGCCACGCCATGACCCGAGGATTCGGGCTCCTACTGGTGGTCTCGCTGATGACGTTGGTGTCCAGGAGAATCACCGGTCGAACTCCAAAGGTTCGGCCGGAGTCCGGTCCCGCCCGAAGTAGGTGGACTGTTCGTCGTCGCTGAGCCGATGTTCGGCACCGATGACCCCGCTGAGCATCGACCCCAGCCTGATCCGCTCGGGTGGCTGCACGGCAGCGGTGAGAATCGCCCGCATCTCCGCTTCGGCACTGCGGCCGTGCGCCGCGGCACGTTGCCGGATCGCCCGGTGCACCTCATCGCTCAGATTTCGGACTGTCACGTTCTTCATCCGCTATCACCACCCTTCCTGTGCCATCAATGCTAGCAGAATTGTTCATCCGATAGCACTCGCCTCACTCGGCGTATCCCTGCGATGAACGTCCCGGGGCGGAACAACCGGGCCGAGGGATACCCAACGGACCGTTTTTGGAACATACTGGGATATCTCCTGGTGACGGCGGATGCCGCGAGGGTAGGTCCTGCGCGCCGGCCGGTGACGACAACTCGATACGGCCTCGCCGGACCGGCGACCCCGGGCCGGCCGAACCACTCAGCCTGCGGAGGGCAGCATGACGATTCTGCTCCAGGTACTCGAGCAGAGCTATACGCCGGCAACACCCTGGGAACGGCGCAAATTCACCTTCGTCGACACCTCGAAGATCGTCGGCATGCGATTGGACGGACAGGCCGGCGTCTGGCTGGATCTGTCCCGGCCGGGGGAATCGCAGCGGCTGGCACACACCGTCGACCCGCGCGAATCCATCACCTTCCTGCTCACCACCTTCGCCAAGATCGCCGAATGCACCGAGCGGGGTGGCTGCTGGCTGATCGGGCACGACGGCGTGCACGCGGCCACCATCGCGGCGACCAGGTTCCCACCGCAGGCGAACAACGTCGACGCCGACGATCTACTCGCCCGCGCCTGGCTGTGAGCGTCGGCATACCTGTCGGTGCCCGCGGCTACACCGGAGCGCATGCGCCCGCCTCTGCTCTCGCTGCTCGCCGCGGTTCTGCTGGTTACCGGCTGTGGTGGCCTGCCCGATCCACCGGCACCGGGCAGCCCGGCGCACGCCGAGGTGACCGCATTGCTCGACCGGGTCCGGCTCGTGGACCGTCGTCCGCATCCCGGCGGCTACGAACGCAGCTGCCGCCCCGGGCACGGTTGTGTGTTCGGTCCGGCCTGGAGTGACGACACCGACGCCCCGGACGGTCACGACGGATGCCGGACTCGGGACAATGTCCTGGCCAGGCAGTTGCGCGAAGTCCGTTTCCGGGGGCGCTGTGTGGTCGTCGCAGGCAGCCTCACCGATCCGTACACCGGACGGATACTGGAGTTCCGCAAGGCGGATGCCGGACGGGTCCAGGTCGACCACGTGTATCCACTGGCCGCCGCCTGGGATCACGGCGCACGGTCCTGGCCGCCTGCCCGGCGGGCCCGCTTCGCCAACGACGTAGCGATAAACCTGCTGGCCACCTCCGGTCCGGTCAACCAGGCCAAGGGTGACCGCACACCGGCCGAATGGCTACCACCCGAACCGGCCTACCACTGCTTCTACGCGGGCAAATACCTGACCGCCGCCTTGGCCTACGACCTGCCCGTCACCCATGCCGACCATGCGGCACTGCGCGCCGCCGCCGCATCCTGCCCGGAAGACTGAGCGAGCCCGGAACGAGCACAGCCGCCGCCTGTTCGACAGGCGCGTCGCAGCCGCCGATCACGGCGGACTCCCGGCCCTGTCATCCGGTCGACGGCGGCCCGAACCCGGGTACCGACTGCATCCGCCCGGCACCGGCGGACAAGCGCTGCCGACTCGGGAACAGCGGCGTACTCGTCGACTGTCCCGAGCTCCGGGATGGTCGCGCCGGCCCGCGGACCGCGAGCAGGACGTGAGCAATGCCCAGCGCGCCGCGGCAGCCCCGGCGGAAGGAACGCCCGAGGCGCTGGCGACTGTCGGGGCTCCGGCCGGACCGGACGCCGAACACAAGGACGGAGAACGAAGCAGCCGCGGCCCTGCGGCCGATCAGCAGCGGCCACCGGGGCGGTTCCGGCCTACGGCGCCACCCCGCCGTGGGCACAGAGTCGGCCCCGGCGCCCCATGGTCCGGTGACAGCACACGATGCCGGTCCGCCGAGGCCGCCAGGTCAGCGTGATCAACGGAAGTCGCTCACCTCATCCGGTGCCCTGCACACGAGGCCGGTCCACCCGCGGTCGGCGCAGTCAGTGGCGGTCGCCCGCCTCACCCGGCGACGACGCACGAAGCCGGTCGGCCGGGGCGGCGCCGAGGCTGGCGAGCAGCCGGAGCTTCTCGTCGGCCTCGCTGTCCGGGGCGGCCGAGAGCACCACCAGTTCGGTGCCGGGGCTGCCGGGGACGGCGAAGTTCTCCTGATGCAGGTCGAGATAGCCGATCAGGGGGTGGCGGTAGGGTTTGCGGCCGTGTCCGCGGGTCCGGACGTCGGCGCGGGCCCACAGTTTGCCGAAGCGGTCACTGTGCATCGCCAGCTCGCCGATCAGCGATTCCAGCCGGGGATCGTCGGGGAACCGGCCTGCCGCGAGGCGCAACTGGCCGACGACATCGCGGCTGCAGTCCTCCCACAGCGCGTAGAACTCGGGCGCCGTGGCGTCGAGAAAGGTGTGCCGGGCCAGATTCGTACCGACCAGGCGGCCGCCGTACAGCAGCTCGGCGAGGCGGTTGGCGGCCACCACCTCGAGTCGGTGGTCGATCAGATAGGCGGGTGCGTCCCGCACCAGATCCAGCACCCGCAGCAGTTCCGGGCGCAACCGGACGACGGGGGTGCTCTTGGTGCGCCGCCGCGGCTGCCGGGCCAGCCGGTGCAGATGTTCGCGTTCGACCTCGTCGAGCCCGAATACCCGGGCCAGCGAATCGAGCACCTGTTCGGACGGCTGCCGAGCCCGTCCCTGTTCCAGTCGCACGTAGTAGTCGACGCTCACCCCGGACAGGTGGGCGACCTCCTCCCGGCGCAGGCCGGCCACCCGGCGCCGGGAATCGACCGGGATACCGGCCGCCCCGGGGTCGACCCGGGACCGGCGGGTGCGCAGGAAATCGGCGAGATCGTCCATCGCCCCAGTATCACGCCGGGCCGCCCGGCGAGGGTGGCCCTGCCGTTCCCATGATCGCCGGACCACCGGACGACGCGCCCCTGAACACCGGCGGCGGCAGCGCCCAGGATCGGAGCAGACCGACCGACGGACCCGAGGAGCAGTCATGAACATCCTGATCGTCAACGCCCATCCGGAACGCCGCTCGCTCACCGGCGCCTTCACCGATATCGCGCACGACACTCTCGCCGACGCCGGCCATCGGGTGCAGATCAGCGATCTGTATGCGATGAAGTGGAAGGCCACGGTGGATGCCGACGACTTCGGCTCGGCGGCCGATTCGCCGCTCCGGGTGGTTGCGGACTCCGGGCGTGCGCTGACGGCCGGCACCCTGGCCGCCGATATCGCCGCCGAACAAGCGAAGCTGCGCTGGGCCGATACGGTCATCCTGCAGTTCCCGCTGTGGTGGTACTCGATGCCGGCGATCATGAAGGGCTGGGTGGACCGGGTGTTCACCTTCGGCTTCGGTTACGGCGTCGGAGTGCACGACGACACCCGCTACGGCGACCGGTACGGCGACGGCACGCTGGCCGGCAAGCGGGCCCTGGTGTCGGTGACGATCGGCGGGCGGGAAACCCATTACGACGATCGCGGCATCAATGGTCCGATCGAGGACCTGCTGTTCCCGATCCACCACGGGATACTCTATTACACCGGGATGGAGGTGCTGCCGCCGTTCGTTCTCTACGGTACGAATCGCCTGCCGCAGGACGCCTTCGACGCGGCAGCCCGAGCCTGGCGGGACCGGCTGCGCACCCTGGCCGACACCGAGCCGATTCCGTTCCGACGCCAGAACAGCGGCGATTACGAAATCCCTTCGCTGCGCCTGCGTCCCGGCCTGGAGTCCGGCGAGCAGCGTGGATTCGGGCTGCACGTGCGCAGCTGACTACTGCGATCGGCGGACGAATCCGCCTGCCGGGCACCATCTTCGCCAACCCGCGCAAACCGGACACGCGCCCGGTAGGCTCTGGCCGGATCCGTTCCGCGGATCCGCCGCCGTTGTCGGATATCGGAAACGCCAGGGGGCCGCCCGTGAAAAATCTGCCCGCCGCATCCGGATGGCGCATGGTGCGCGATCCCCAGCGACTGCACCTGCATCTACGCGACTGGGCGCGAGAGCACGGCCCCCGCTACCGGTTCTCGGTACTCGGCAAGAGCTATGTGGTCTTCGCCGACACCCCGGCGGTCCAGCAGATCCAGCGCGAGCGGCCGGACCGGTTCCGCCGTCTCGGCACCATGGAGCCGGTGTTCGAGGAGATGAGCGTGGACGGCCTGTTCGCCGTGGAGGGCGACAAGTGGCGGCGCCGGCGCCGGCTGGTCACCCCGGCATTCAATCAGGCGGCCCTGCGCGGCTTCGGCGACACCCTGGAGATGATCACCGCCCGGCTCGAGCAGCGCTGGCGCGACGGCACCGACGATGTGCACGCCGATCTGATGCGGTTCACCGCGGATGTGATGGCGCAGATCGCCTTCGGCTACGACCTGGATACGCTCAGCGGCCGCGGCAATGCGGTCGAACAGCGGCTGGCCGTATTCTTCCCGATGATCGGTCGCCGGGTGAACGCACCGATCCCGTACTGGCGCTGGTTCCGGCTCCCGGCGGACCGGAAACTGGATCGGGCGATCGCCGAGCTGCGCGACGATATCGGCACGCTCATCGCCGAGTCCCGCAAACGGATGCAGGACGCCGGCGGCGAGAGCACCTCCGGCCCGACCAATTTCATCGAGGCGCTGCTGCACGCCCAGGAGGGCGACGACCCGCTCACCGACGACGAAGTGTTCGCCGAATCGCTGACCGTCCTGGTCGCCGGCCAGGACACCACGGCGAATACGCTGGCCTGGCTGCTCTACGATCTGGCCCGGCACCCGGAGGTCCAGGAACGGCTCCGCAGCGAACTGGCCGAATCCGACCGCAGCACCTACCTGGACGCCGTCATCCAGGAGTCGATGCGGCTGCAGCCGGTCGCCCCGGTGTTGTTCCTGGAGGCGTGCACCGACCTCACCATCGATGGCGTCGAGATACCCTCGGGCACCCCGATTTTCACCCTGCAGGGCGAGGCCTCGGTGGCACCGGAGAATTTCACCGATGCCGACCGGTTCCGGCCGGAGCGCTGGCTCGGCGAGTACGACGGCACCCACAATGCCAAGGCGAGCATGCCGTTCGGATCCGGGCCGCGGTTCTGCCCCGGCCGCGGGCTGGCGTTGCTGGAGATTCACAGCGTACTGCGAATGGTGTTGCGGGAGTTCCATATCGCCCTGCCCGAGGACGCCGCGGCGCCGCGGGAGGTCTACACCTTCGCCGTGGCGCCGCGGGACATGCAGCTGGAACTCACCGCACTGGTGCCCGGCTGACACCGGTCGGACCCCCGTCGGCCGCCCGACCGGTGTCAGCCGGCGGGTACCCCCGTCGATCCAGGGCCTAGCGGCCGACGGCGGATTCCGCGGCCGTTCCGGTGGCCACCGGCCGCTTCGGATCGTGGGACCACTGCGACCAGGAACCGGGGTACAGGGCGGCGTCGATCCCGGCAAGTGCCAGGGCGGCGATCTGGTGTGCCGCGGTGACCCCGGAGCCGCAGTACACCGCGAACGGGCCCGTCCCCAGCTCGGCGAACCGGTCCCGGAGGGCACTCGGGGTACGGAACCGGCCGGCCGGGTCGAGGTTCTGCGTGGTCGGTGCGCTCACCGCCCCCGGGATGTGACCGGCCCGGGGATCCACCGGCTCCACCTCGCCGAGGAAGCGTTCGACGGCGCGGGCATCCAACAGGGTTCCCGACCACGTCGCGGCGGCGTCGGCGTCGATCACCGGCATCCCGCCCGGCCGCAGCACGACATCCCCGGATTCGGGAGCCGGTTCCGCACCGGTGGCCGGTACGCCACCGGCGGCCATCCAGGCGGGCAGCCCGCCGTCCAGGATCCGGACGTCGGTCAGCCCGGCCCAGCGGAGCAGCCACCAGGCCCGGGCGGCGGCCAGGCCGCCGGTGGCGTCGTAGACCACCACGGGGTCACCGGTGCGGATGCCCCAGCTCCGAGCGCAGCGCTGCAGCCGCTCGATGTCCGGGAGCGGGTGCCGACCGTGCGCCGGGGCGGGCGGGTCGGCGAGTTCGGTCTCCAGGTCCACGAACACCGCGCCGGGTATGTGGCCGTCCAAATAGTGCTGCGGGCCCTCCGGGTCCCCCAGAGCCCAGCGCACATCGAGCAGCCTGGCTCCCGGCCGGAGCTCGTTCGCAGAGATCAGCACCGAGTTCACGCAATTCGCTCCTGTCGAGTCGATGTACATTGCCGATTTCCTCCAGTTTTCGCCCCCGCACCGCGATTCCGGACCGTTTCACCGGATGGTGGAGCGAATCGGCCACCGCTACTGCCGGGCGAGCAGGGTCAGCGGGTCCGCCACCAGGTTCGCGACCGTACCGAGGAACGTCGCGCCGAGGTCGCCGTCGATCATCCGATGGTCGAAGCTCAGCCCCAACGTGACGACCCAGCGGACCGCGAGCTCATCGCGCACCACCCACGGGCGTTTCCGGACCGCACCCAGGCACAGGATGGCGGCCTCTCCCGGATTGACCAGCGGCACACCGCTGTCGACGCCGAACACCCCGACATTGGTGATGGTGAAGGTACCGCCACGCAGGTCGGCCGGACCGGCGGTACCGGATCGCGCCGTCTCGGTCAGCCAGCCCAGTTCCCGGGTCAGTTCACGCAGGCTCAGCGCCTGGGCGTCTTTGATGTTCGGCACCAGCAATCCGCGGTCGGTGGCGACCGCGATCCCGAGGTTGATGTAGTGCTTGGTGACGATTTCCTGGTTCTCCGCGTCCCAGGCCGCGTTGATCCCGGGATGGTCGGCCAGTGCGGCGAGCGTGGCCTTCGCGACCAGGGCCAGCGGCGTCAAGGTGATACCGGAGAACTGCTCGGTGGCCCGGAGGTGGTCGAGTAGTTCCATCGAGGCGGTGCAATCGACGGTGACGAAGGTGCTCGCCTGCGGGATGGTGCGGGCGCTGGTCACCATGGCGGCGGCAGTCCGCTTCCGGATCCCGGCCACCGGGGTGCGTTCTTCCCGGTGCGGTGCCGACAACACCCCGGCCGCGCTGGCGGCCGCGATCTCGCCCCGGTCGGTGGCCACCGCGGTATCCGATTCCGGCTCGGCGGCCTCGGCCGGACCGGACACCGGTACGGCACCGCGCACGTCGGCAACCGTCACCGCGCCGCCGGGGCCGGACCCGGCCACGAACCACAGATCGATCCCCAGTTCCCGGGCCAGCCGGCGAGCTGCCGGCGTAGCAGCGGCCCGGTGCTCGCTGGGGGTGCTGCTCACCATCGCCGGCCCGGGGCGAGCGCCTGCCCCGGCCGGTGTGTCCGGCTGGGCACCGCGGCGCCGCCGGGTGCCGGTCTCGGCGGCCGGACCGTACCCGACCAGCACCCCGGTGCCCTCGGCCGAATCGGCATCCGGCGGCGATACCGCCAGGTCGTTGCGCACCCGGATCAGCGGTGCACCGACCGGAACGGTGTCGCCGGGTTCGGCGAGCAATTCCACCACCGTGCCGGAGAAGGGCGAGGGCAGAGCAACGACTGCCTTGGCGGTCTCCACCTCGGCGATCGTCCCGTTCAGCTCGACCCGATCCCCCACCGCCACCGCCCAGGAGACCAGCTCCCCTTCGGTGAGTCCTTCACCGAGGTCCGGGAGCCGGAATTCCAGCACATGATCCGGCCCCTCGCTCGGCACGACGTCTGGCACGGTTTGCCCCTCTCGATGTCGCATTGTGTCCGGCCGGGGCGGGCGACCGGCGTCCTGCTCCCCCCAGCGCACACACCTGTCTTCGAGCCTCCCCGGCCCGGATACCGCTGCGGCGGTATCCGATGCACGTGACCACCGGACTGCCACCGCTACCGGCCCGCCGGCGTTCGGATGCCGATCAGGTGGCGAAACAGCGGTCGACCGCGGCAAGCACCCGATCCGGGTCGGGAAGGTGATACTTCTCGAGCTTAGCCGGGGGATACGGGATGTCGTAGCCTCCGACGCGCAGCACCGGCGCTTCCAGGTGATAGAAGCAGCGTTCGGTGATCCGGGCGGCGATCTCGGCCCCCAGCCCGGCGAAGACCGGTGCTTCGTGCACCACCACCAGCCGTCCGGTCTTCGCCACCGACGCCTCGACGGTGTCGAAATCGATCGGCGACAGGCTGCGCAGGTCGACGACCTCCACCGAGCGGCCCTCATCGGCGGCGATCTGCGCGGCCGCCAGCGCGGTGGCGACGGTGCCGCCGTAGGCGGCGAGGGTGGCGTCGGTTCCGGCGCGGCAGACCCGGGCGGCGGACAGCGGCAGCTCGGGTTCGGCGTCGAAATCGACGTCCGCCTTGTCCCAGTAGCGGCGTTTCGGTTCGAAGAAGATCACCGGATCGTCCAGGGATACGGCCTGCCGGATCATCCGGTAGGCATCGTCCGGGGTGCTCGGCGCCACCACCCGCAGACCTGCGGTATGCGCGAAATACGCCTCCGGAGACTCGGAGTGATGTTCCACCGCGCCGATGCCACCACCGAACGGGATCCGGATCGTCAACGGCGCCTTCACCTTCCCGCCGGTGCGGTAGTGGATCTTGGCCACCTGGGAGACGATCTGGTCGAAGGCCGGATAGACGAAACCGTCGAACTGGATCTCACACACCGGGCGATAGCCGCGCAGCGCCATCCCGAAGGCGGTACCGATGATGCCGGATTCGGCCAGCGGCGTATCGATGACCCGGTTGTCGCCGAAGTCCTTCTGCAACGTATCGGTCACCCGGAACACGCCACCGAGGCGGCCGATGTCCTCACCCATCAGGACCACCGACGGGTCGTCCTCCATCGCCCGGCGCAACCCGAAGTTCAGCGCCCCTGCGAATGTGGTGGTGGTTCTCATGCCGGGCCTCCTTGCAGTGCCGCCTGGTACGCGGCGAACTCCCGGGCCTCGGCGGCCACCAGCGGATGCTCGGTCGCGTACACATGCTCGAACAGCTGGGCGGGGTCCGGATCCGGCATCTCGACGGTGGCGGTGCGCAACCGTGCCGCGGCGTCGTCGGCGCGGGCGGTGACCTCGGCCTCGAACTCGGCGTCCAGCAGTTCCTCCGCGGTCAGTAGGCGGCGCATCCGGTCGATCGGGTCCCGGCGCTCCCACAGTTCGGTGTCGGCGGCGGTGCGATAGCGGCCCGGGTCGTCG
Organism: Nocardia sp. KT25-26; assembly: GCF_056627695.1. Taxonomy (NCBI): domain Bacteria; kingdom Bacillati; phylum Actinomycetota; class Actinomycetes; order Mycobacteriales; family Nocardiaceae; genus Nocardia; species Nocardia sp. KT25-26. Next base: position 4,887,378 of record NZ_CM152813.1, read on the forward strand.
GCGGTGGTGTGCGGTCCGATCCGATAGGTGATGGCCTCGATGAAGGACGGACCGCCGCCGGTGCGGGCCCGTTCGACCGCCTGCCGGGTCACCGCCAGCACGGCCAGCACATCGTTGCCGTCCACCTGCACTCCCGGCATGCCGTAGCCGTCCGCGCGGCGGACCAGCGGGACATGGCTCTGCACCCGGACCGGCTCGCTGATCGCCCACTGGTTGTTCTGGCAGATGAAGACCACCGGGGCGGACCAGGCGGCCGCGAAGCCGAGCGCCTCGGCGATATCACCCTGGCTGCTGGCGCCGTCGCCGAAGTAGGTGACCGTGGCGATCTCGGCGCCGTCCAGATGTGCCGCGTAGGCATAGCCGGTGGCGTGCAGGCCCTGGGAACCGACCACGATGTTGGCATTGGTCATGTTGACCTCGTCGGGGTCCCAGCAGTGGTGGGCGGCCCCGCGCCACAACCGGGTCATCTGTTCCACCGGTACGCCACGGCAGTACGCCACCGCGGTCTCCCGGTAGCTGCAGAACACGTAGTCGTCCGGATGCAGGGCATGTGCGGAGCCGACCTGGGCGGCTTCCTGCCCGTACAGCGGCGCCCACAGGCCCAGCTGGCCCTGGCGTTGCAATGCGGTGGCCTCGACATCGATCCGCCGGGCCAGGACCATATCGGTGTACATGGCTCGCAGCCGGTCCGGGCCGATATCGGCGATGAGTGCGGCGTGTTCACGGTCCAGTACCCGATGTCCGTCGGGTTGCAGCAACTGCACCGGATAACTCTGCTTCTGCAGCATCGGCTCGTCTCCTCACCGCCGGCGGATCGCGCCGGAGATAGACAGCACCAGCATCGCGGGTGTGCGATGTATCACCAGGATCCACGCACCGGCCCGCTGCGCAAGCAACGCGCTCGAAACTAGGCAGAATGCCGAGCAGAAGCAGGTCTGCGCCGAGCTAGTTGATCAGTTCTTCGGCGGCTGTCCGAATGATCTGTGGAATCGGCACCGGCTTGCGGGTCTCGTGATCGACGTAGACGTGCACGAACGTCCCGGTGGCCGCGAGCTCCAGGGCGCCGTCCGCCTCCCGGAAGATCGCCAGATCGTAGGTGATGCTGGAGTTGCCCAGCCGCTCGATCCGCAGGCCCACCTGCAGGGTGTCCGGGAAGCTGACCGAGCCGACGAACCGGCAGGAGGTCTGTGCCACCACGCCGAGCGCAGGCAGTTCCCGGATGTCGGTACCGGTGGCGCGCATCAGCCAGGCGTTCACCGCGGTGTCGAAGTAGGCGTAGTAGGTGACATTGTTGACATGGCCGTACTGATCGTTGTCGGCCCACCGGGTCGGCATCGGCCACAGCACCGGATACTGCTCGCTCATTCCGGCGACGTTAGCCGAGTCGGCACCGGGCACACAGCGGCGGCGCGATCAGCCCGCCGTCGGCACCGGAGCGGCGGACCTGTTGCGATGATCGCGGGGGCTGATTCCGAAATGCCGTTTGAATGCGGTGCTCAATGCGAAGGCACTGCTGTAGCCCACCCGGTGCGCAATCGTCTCCACCGTGGCGTCCGATTCGGTGAGCAGGTCGGCGGCCAGCGCCAGCCGCCAGTCGGTGAGGAACGTCATCGGCGGTTCGCCGACCAGTTCGGTGAACCGCCGCGCCAGCGACGCCCGGGACATGCCCACCTCGCTCGCCAGCGCGCTCACCGTCCACGGGTGGGCCGGGTTGTGCTGCAGCAGCCGCAGCGCCTTGCCGACCACCGGATCGCGGTAGGCGTGATACCAGGCGGGGGCATCGGTGCGGTCGAACCAGGCACGCAGCGCGGCGATCAGCACCAGGTCGAGCAACCGGTCCAGTACCGCGCTCTGCGCCGGGCGGTCGCAGACGGCCTCGTCCACCAGCAGGTCCAGCAGCCGCTCGTCGAATTCACCGCGGGAGAGCACCGCCACCGCCGGCAGCGCCCGCAGCAGCCGCCGGCTCACCGCCCCAGCGGACTCGTAGGACCCGGTGACCAGCAGGGTCTCCCCGTTCGGAGCGGTGCCCCACTGCCGCACACCGAGACTCATGGTCTCGCAGAGCACGGTGCCGTCCGGGGTGGTGGTGACCTGGCCGGGTTCCACGATCACCTGCATCGGCGTCTCCGGATCGTCGGCGACGGTATAGGGGCGCGGCCCGGTGCACACCACCACATCGCCGGCCCGGAGCTGCCGGGGCGCGGCATCGGCCGAACTCAACCAGGCCGAACCGCGCACCAGTGCCAGCACGGTGAGCGCCGCATCGTCGCGCACATGCAGCGACCACGGCGGATCCAGGAGCGAACAGATCAGGAACGCCCCCCGCGCACGAGGACCTTCGAGCAGACTTGCCAGCGCATCCACTCATTCACGGTATCGCCCGGCATCGGTCCGCGGAACCGCTGTCGCGGCGGCCGGACGAGCGCGTATGCGGGTGAGCGGCTCGACGATGGTTTCCGGGTGCTCGCCCCGGTGTACTCGAATCATGCAACAGAACAAGACTTCTCGGAAACTCACCCTCGTGACCGGCGGTACCGGCAAGACCGGCGGCCGGGTCGCGGCCCGGCTACGCGCAGCCCGACACCCGATCCGGATCGGCTCCCGAACTGCCGAGATCCCCTTCGACTGGACCGACCGGGCCACCTGGCCGGCCGCCCTGGCCGGCGTCGGCTCGGTGTACCTGGCCTATCAGCCCGACCTCGCGGTGCCGGGCGCCCCCGACGACATCCGCGCCTTCACCGCGGCCGCCCGGGCCGCCGGGGTACGGACGGTGGTCCTGCTGTCCGGCCGGGGCGAGCCGGAGGCCGCGGAATGTGAGCAGATCGTGCGGGATTCGGGACTCCGCTACACCATCGTCCGCTGCTCGTTCTTCATGCAGAACTTCAGCGAGGGCGCATTCGTCGAACTCGTGGCCGCCGGGCGGCTCGCCCTGCCCAACGGGGATATCGCCGAACCGTTCGTCGATGCCGACGATATCGCCGATGTCGCCACGGCCGCCCTGCTCGACGACGCCCACACCGGGCGGGAGTACGAAGTCACCGGCCCACGAGCCCTCAGCTTCGCTCAGGCGATTGCCGAGATCGCCGAAATCACGGACCATCCCGTGGCGTTCGAGCCGATCGAGCGGGCCGCTTTCGTCGCCGAACTGACCGAGTACGGGGTGCCCGCAGATACGATCAGCCTCCTCGACTATCTGTTCGGGACGATTCTGGACGGGCGCAACTCGACCCCGGCCGACGGCGTGTCCGCCACCCTCGGGCGCGCCCCGAAGGACTTCCGCGAGTTCGCCGCGGCAGCGGCGGACAGCTGGCGCACGGCCGACGCATGAACCGCCGGGAGCGCCGGCCATCCGGCGCTCCCGCGGTGGCGACGAAAATATTCGGTGGCCGCGCCGCAGGTGCCGGCACTAACGTCGAGCCCGAGTCGGCGGCGCGGGAATGCCGGGGCGCCCGCGCGACTTGTTCCGGGCAGGTCCCGGTACCGACCGACGAGGAGTTGCTGTGGCGACCGTGCCCACCGAGCAGGCCGACGATACGAACCCCGCCCGAGCGGGCGTCAAGGAGTGGATCGGCCTGGCCGTCCTCGCCCTCCCGACCCTGCTCATCTCGATGGATCTCAGCGTGCTGTACCTGGCGATCCCGCATATCAGCGAGGCCCTGGCCCCGAGCAGCTCCCAGCTGCTGTGGATCCTGGACATCTACGGCTTCCTGGTGGCCGGATTCCTCATCACGATGGGCACCCTCGGCGACCGGATCGGCCGACGGCGACTGCTGATGATCGGGGCGGCGGCCTTCGGCGCCGCATCCATCGTGGCCGCCTACTCCGACAGTGCCGCCATGCTGATCGCCACCCGCGCGCTGCTGGGCATCGCCGGTGCGACGCTGATGCCCTCGACGCTCGCCCTGATCCGCAACATGTTCCACGACGACCGGCAGCGCACCACCGCGATCAGTGTCTGGATGACCAGCTTCATGGTCGGCATGGTGATCGGCCCGCTGGTCGGCGGCGCCATGCTGGAGAACTTCTGGTGGGGCTCGGTGTTCCTGGTCGCGGTCCCCGCCATGGTGCTGTTGCTGGCGACCGGGCCGATTCTGCTGCCCGAATACAAGGATCCGGCACCGGGCAAGCTCGACATTCTCAGCGCGGTGCTCTCGCTGCTGGCGGTGATGGGGGTGATCTACGGCATCAAGGAACTCGCCAAGGACGGCTGGGCCTTCGACGCCGCCGCGGTCCTGCTGGCCGGGCTGGCGCTCGGGGCGGTCTTCGTGCTGCGCCAGCGGCGGCTGGCCTATCCCCTGATCGACCTGGCGTTGTTCGGCAATGTCCGGTTCAGCGGTTCGCTGGCCGCGCTGATGGTGGCGATGCTGGCGATGGGCGGACTGTTCCTGCTGCTGGCCCAGTACCTGCAGCTGGTGCTCGGGCTGTCCGCGTTCCGGGCCGGTCTCTGGACGGTGCCGCAGGCGCTGGCGATGGTGGTGGGCGCCGGGCTGGTCAGCACCCTGGCACCGCGGGTGCGTCCCGCCTATCTGATGGCCGGTGGCCTGGCGGTCGCCATGGCCGGCTACGCGATCTTCACCCAGCTGTCCGGTTCGGACGATCTGGCCGTGATCGTCACCGGGATGGTGGTGTTCTCCCTCGGCCTGAGCCCGATGTTCGTCCTGGGTATCGATCTGATCGTCGGTGCCGTCGATCCGGCCCGGGCCGGCGCCGCATCGGCGATCTCCGAGACCGGTCAGGAGTTGTCCGCCGCACTCGGGGTGGCGGTGATCGGCAGCATCGGCACCGCGGTCTACCGTGGCGAGATGTCCGGCGCCCTGCCCACCGGCCTGCCCGAAGCCGCCGCCGACGCCGCCCGCGACACTTTGGCCGGCGCACTACAGGTCGCGGCCGGGCTGCCCGACGCCGCAGCGGCGGAGCTGACCGCCACCGCCCGCCAGGCCTTCACCAGCGCCCTACAGGTGAACTCGCTGGTGGCGGTCGGCCTGACTCTGATCGCCGCAACCCTGGTGCTGACCCTGCTTCGCCATCTCCCCGCCCCGAACGATGCAGCCGCCCCGGAACCGAAACCCACCCCCTGATCGAGTCGAAATCCGCGATACGGCCCGGCGCCGGGACAGGGTTGCATCGAAATGTGCGGTCGAGCACCGCCGGTGATGCACGATCGCACATTTCGATACAAGGTCACGAGGCGGTGAGGTGCAGTTCCACCAGCGGGACGGCGTCGATGGAATCGCCAGTGGATTCCCGGATGATGCCGTCGAGTTCTCGGTAGGCTCGGGGGTTGCGGTCGCGGTAATCGGCCAGGACCGTTCGGGATTCGGCTGCGTCCAAGTTGCGGGCGGTGGCCGGTACGGAGTAGCGGGTTCCGATGCTGACCCGGCATTCGGGATTCGCCTGGAGGTTCCGGTACCACTGGGAGCGGGGGCCGAAGCCGGAGGCGATGATCACGGTGTCGCGGTCCGGGCGGGCGACCGCCTCCAGGACCACATAGCGTCGCTCCCCGGACTTCCGCCCGATGTGCTCCAGCATCAGCAGCCGGCCACCGAACACGAAACCCAGCCGGGCCCGGAACAACCCGATCGGCGCCCGGACCAGCCAGCGGGTGTGCAGGAGACGGTTACCGATACTCGCCATACCTGCCACCGTAGCAATGCCCCCGGACCGCGGTGCTGCCGCTCGCCTCCCGCGGCGGCCGATGCACAACCGAACAGCCGACTCGGCGAGGGATGCGAGCGGTTGAGTCGACCGCGCCGACCGCCTCACTGAGCCACCGCCGAACGCTCTCCGGATTCGGGCACCACGAGGCCACTACCGGCACAGCCACCTCCCGATGGCGGCGACAGTTCTGCCACGCACGCCGCCCGACTCGCCGGTGCGGAAGCCAGCGGGCGTTTCCTGCCGGGCCGGCGGCGGCCCGCCGCCGTGCGGGAGCGAACGGGTGGCCCTGCGTTCTTCCCGCCGGATCGGGTTCGGCCGGTCGGTGCCCGGTGTCGGCCAGGTGTTGCTCTGCCGCGAGGTAAGCCACCGGCGATGTCCGGCACAGCGAACGCATCGACGAGATGTCACCGAAAGTGCCCGTCACATTTCGTCCGATCGTCGCCTGTGCATAGCCCTTTCGACACCGAGTTCCCAGCTCGATGCCCGCCACCCGGCGACGGTCGACAGTTCAGCCGGTGGCGGCGGCGAAACGGCCCGGTTCGAAGACGCCCTCCGGAAAGGCCCCGTTGGCGACGATCTGCAGTGTGAAGGCACGGCCGATCTCACCGAGCCGCACCGATCGGTCGGCGCCGAGGTGGCGCCAGGGTGCGGCAGCCGACCGGTCGGTGGCTGCTTCCAGGCTCGCCCGCAACTCGGCGCCCGCCTCGGTCAGGGCGCCGGTGGCGTCGAGGATGCCGCGTTCGCGCAGGCGCTGCACCGCGGCATCCCACTGTTCCGCGGACCAGCCGCGGGTGGCCTGGGCGGCAGGCAGGGTGAACCCCTTGCCGGTGGCGGTGTGCGTCACCAGCGCGGCGATTCCGTCCAGATCGTGACCGACCAGCGCGGCGATATGCCCGTCACCGCGGTACTCCCGCAACAGGGTGATCGCATGCCAGAACACCAGATGCGGCTCCTCGGGCCAGGCGAGCGCGGCGTGCGCCGCGAACAGCGGGCGCCCCTCGGCCGTACATGCCGCGGCGGCCTCGCGGGCCAGTTCGGCCGCCTCGATCATCTCGCCCGAGTCCACGGCCTCGGCACCGAGCCGGGTCCGGAATACCGCGTCCACCGCCCGCCACCGGGCGTCGAGCACCTGTTCGGGGGTGGCGAGCTGCCAGGCGGCCGGGATGTGCCGGGCCACCAGTTCCGGGCTGAAGTTGAAGAAGGTGGCGGCGACCACGGCCGGGCCCACCGCACCCAACGGCGCCGAACGCACCGCGAAGTAGGTCATCTGGCCCGGCTGCAGTCCGATACCGGTCAGCTGTTCCTGCGCCTCCGGCGGGAAGTAGGTCATCGAATGCAGCAGGTCCAGCCTGCGGTGCACCGGTCCGGCCAGTTCGGCGGCTGCGGCGGAATCCATCACGCCCGCACGGTAGCCCGGAATCGATCCGGACACTACCCGCTACCGGAGTGGGAACGATCACGGCACGAACGGCGAAACGCCACGACGGCGGGGGCCGTCGTGGCGTTTCGATCGAACGCGGAAGGCGTCCTACAGCTCCTTGAGCTCTTCGGCGACCGCGGCCACCGACTTCTTGGCATCGCCGAACAGCATCGAGGTGTGATCGGCGTAGAACAGCGGGTTGTCGATACCGGCGAACCCGGAGTTCATCGAACGCTTCAGCACGATGACGTTCTTGGCCTGGTCGACATTGAGCACCGGCATGCCGTAGATCGGGCTGCTGGGGTCCTCGCGGGCGGCCGGGTTGGTGACGTCGTTGGCGCCGATGACCAGCACGACATCGGTGCGGCCGAATTCGCCGTTGATGTCGTCCATCTCCTTCATGGCGTCGTAGTCCACCTCGGCCTCGGCCAGCAGCACGTTCATATGCCCCGGCATCCGGCCGGCCACCGGGTGGATGGCGTACTTGACCTCGACACCCCGGTCCTCCAGCATCTCGGCCATCTCCTTGACCGTGTGCTGGGCCTGGGCGACGGCCATACCGTAGCCGGGCACCACGATGACCTGGTTGGCGTAGGCCATCTGGATGGCGGCATCCGCGGCCGAGGTGGCCTTGGCCTGCTTGCCCTCACCGGCACCGGCGCCACCGCCGGCCGCACCGCCGCCGCCACCGAAGCCGCCGGCGACGATAGCCGGGATGGACCGGTTCATCGCCTTGGCCATCAGGTTGGTCAGGATGGTCCCGGACGCGCCGACGATCATGCCGGCGACGATCATGGCGGTGTTGTTCAGCGCCAGGCCGGCGGCCGCGGCCGACAGGCCGGTCAGGGCGTTGAGCAGCGAGATGACCACGGGCATATCGGCACCGCCGATCGGCAGCACCACCATCAGGCCGAGGATCCCGGCCAGCACCAGCACCAGCACCATCCACCACTGCGAGACACCGTCACCGGTGGCACCGATGCCGATCACCACGGCCGCGGCGATCGCGCCGATCAGCAGTAGCAGGTTCAGCGGCTGCTGCAGTTTGCCGACCCCGATCGGCTTGCCCGGCAGGATCTCCTGCAGTTTGCCGAAGGCGATCAGCGAACCCCAGAACGACACCGAGCCGATGATCGCGGCGAACAGCGAACCGATCACGATGTGCACATCGGGCTGTTCGTGGATGTTCGAGAAACCGTCGGTGTCCAGGAATTCCGCCCAGGCGATGAGCGCAACGGTGCCACCACCGACGCCGTTGAACGCCGCGACCAGCTGCGGCATCTCGGTCATCTTGGTGAATTTGGCCGGCGGTACGCCGAGAACCACACCGACCACCAGGCCGGCGATGATCAGGATCCAGTTTCCGGTGTCCCGGACGGCGATCAGGGTCGCGACGACCGCGATGCCCATGCCGACGGCGGCGATCCAGTTACCGCGTACCGCGGTCTTCGGGCCGGTCAGGCCCATCAGACCGTAGATGAACATCGCGAACGCGACGATGTAGAGAATATTGACGAGGTTGTCCATCGGTTTACTCGCTCACCTTCTGGGGTGCCGCCTTCTTGCCCTTGAACATGCCGAGCATCCGGTCGGTCACGACGAAACCGCCGATGACGTTCAGGGTTCCGAAGACCACGGCGACGAACAGGATCACCTGCATCAGAATCGACGGGTCCTCGACCTTGCCGAGCACGACCAGGGCGCCGAGTACGACGATGCCGTGGATCGCGTTGGTGCCCGACATCAGCGGTGTATGCAGGGTGTTGGGCACCTTGGAAATGACCGCGAAGCCCACGAATCCGGACAGCACCAGAATCGCGATATTGGCGAGCAGTTCGGTGTACATCAGTTCTCCACCTCGGGGGTCTCGCGCGTGACACAGGAGTCCGCGAGCACCTGGTCGTCGAAGTCCGGGGCGAGCGTCCCGTCGACGAGCATCAGCTCCAGCAGCGCGGCGACATTCTTCGAGTACAGCTCGCTGGCGTGCTCGGGCATGCCGGCCGGCAGGTTCAGCGGCGAAGCGATGGTCACCTCGTGCTTGACCACGGTCTCGCCGGGTTCGGTCAGTTCACAGTTGCCACCGGTCTCACCGGCCAGGTCGACGATCACCGAGCCCGGCTTCATGCCCTCCACGGCCGCGGCGGTGACCAGCCGCGGCGCCGGGCGACCGGGCACCAGTGCGGTGGTGATCACCACGTCGAAGCCCTTGATGGCGTCTTCCAGGGCCTGCTGCTGCTGGGCCTTCTCGTCGTCGGTGAGTTCGCGGGCGTAGCCGCCCTCACCGGCGGCGTCGATGCCGAGATCGAGCCACTGGGCGCCGACCGAGCGCACCTGATCGGCGACTTCGGGGCGGACGTCGTAGCCGGTGGTCTTCCCGCCGAGCCGCTTGGCCGTGGCCAGGGCCTGCAGGCCGGCCACACCGACACCGAGCACCAGCACACTGGCCGGCTTCACGGTGCCGGCCGCGGTGGTGAGCATCGGGAAGAACCGGGTGGATTCCGAGGCGGCGAGCAGCACGGCCTTGTAACCGGCGACATTCGCCTGCGAGGACAGCGCGTCCATCACCTGGGCGCGCGAGATGCGCGGAATCGCCTCGACCGCGAACGCCTGGACCCCGGCGTCGCGTAGCGCGTCGATCTGGTTGTCGGCATTGCGCGGTGCGAGGAACCCGATCAGCGTCTGTCCCTTGGACAGCCTGGCCACCTCGGCATCGCTGGGCGGGGCCACCTTCACGACCACATCGGCGCCCCAGGGGTCGCCGATGGTCGCGCCGGCCTCGGTGTAGGCCGAATCGGGGATGAGCGCGCCGAAGCCGGCACCGGCTTCCACGACCACGTCCACGCCCAGTTTCCGGAGCGCCGGGACGATCTTGGGCACCAATGCGACCCGTCGCTCGCCCGCGTTGGATTCGCGAACGACTCCGACACGCGCTCCGCGCGGGGTCTCTTCCGCGTTTTGCGTTGTCTCCACTTGTCAGACTTCCTTCTCGTGCTGGCCATCGGCCACCGGCGGACAACCGGTCGTCTTACCGATCAGTAAGTTCGCCGGAAATGCTCGCAACTGTATCCGGCCCGCGGTGAGGGTACCTGAGATGCCGGTCACACGGGACGGCGGTATCCTGCGGCGATACCGGTTCCGTACCGGTCGGATGACCATAGCTGTACACCCCGCCGCAGGCTCTGCGGCACCCCACTGTGCGGGATCCGATAATCGTCGACGCAGGTCGTGCCGGGCAACAACGCACCGTCGGGTTCGTCACCCACCTCGGGGTCCGTCACCTGGTCAAGCGAACAGGACCATTGCCGACAGTGACCGGAGTCATGCCGATACGCCGCGACCGGGTGTTCCACGCCACTGATACACCGTAAAGTCTCGAGGGTGAACGACTGCGTGTTCTGCCGGATCGTGGCCGGTTCGGCACCGGCGACAAAAATCTACGAAGACGACTCGGTCTGCGCCTTCCTGGACATCCGGCCGATCACCCGCGGCCATACACTGGTCGTCCCCAAACGGCACGCCACCGAGCTCGAGGACCTCGACCCCGAACTCGGCACCCGGGTGTTCCGGACCGGCCACCTGCTGGCCCGGGCGCTCCGCCGCGGCGGGCTGGCCAGCGACGGCGCGAATCTGGCGCTGAACGACGGCACCGCCGCATTCCAGACCGTCGGCCACGTGCACCTGCACGTGGTGCCGCGCCGGCACGGCGACAGACTCGCCTTCGCCAAAGGTTTCCTGCTGCGCCGCCCCCACGAACCGGAAGCCACCGCAGCAGCCATCCGCGCCGGATTGGCGGCGCTGGACACCGAAGGAGCATCGGAATGACGGACGCCACGCTCGCGCCCACCGCCCTCACCGACCTGCTGTCCCGGCAGTGGCAGGCGATCGCGGAACTTGTCGGCGATCTCGACGAGACCGGCTGGCGGACCCCGTCACCACTGCCCGGCTGGACCGTCTTCGACGTGGTCGCCCACATCGTCGGCACCGAATCGATGCTGCTCGGTGAGAAGCCGCCGGCCCGCGATCCGGAACGCCCCGAGATCGACGTGCGCACCTTTCCGCATGTGCACAACGAGATCGGGATCTACAACGAGATCTGGCTGGAGCGCCTGCGGCCCCGGCCGGGTGCCCGGCTGGCGGAACTGTTCGCCGAGGTGACCGATCGCCGCCGCGCGGCGCTCGCGGCGCTGACCGACGAGCAGTGGGCGACCCCGGGCCCCTCCCCGGTCGGTGAGGTGAGCTACGCCCGATTCATGCGGGTGCGGCTGTTCGATTGCTGGATGCACGAACTGGATGTCGCCGACGGGCTCGGCCGGACGGTGGACGAGGGCGGCCCCCGAGCCGAGGCCGCGTTCACCGAACTGCTGTCGAGCCTGGGCAAAGCGGTGGTGAAAGGGGCGCAGGCACCGGACGGTTCCCGGGTCACCATTGCAGTGACCGGACCGGTCACCCGGAACCTGCACTTCGTCGTCGACGGCCGGGCCACGCTCGTCGACGAACTCGATGCGGAACCGACTGCGACGCTGCAGCTCGACTCCGGCCTGTTCGCCCGGCTGCGCGGGGGCCGGACGGTCCCCGAAGCGCATCCCGGGGCGTACCGGGTGACCGGGGACACCGAACTGGGTGAGCGACTGGCCCACCACCTCGCCTTCACCATCTGAGCCGATGCGACTGTTCCTGGCCTCCTACCGCTTCGGGGCGCATCGCGATCGGCTGCTCGAACTGGCCGGACCGCCCGGCCGGGTGGCAGTGGTCCCCAATGCCTGCGATGCCTGGCCCGCGGCGTGGTCCGGCGCAGTCACCAGCGATCTGCTGCCGTTGCAGGCGCTCGGTTACCGGCCCGAGGTGCTGGATCTGCGGGAGTTCACCGGACGGGCCGCCGCGCTGGAGCGGCGGCTGCGCGAGTTCCCGCTGGTGTGGGTGCGCGGTGGCAACACCTTCGTGCTGCGCGCCCAGTTCGCGCGCAGCGGAGCCGATTCCGTGTTGCCGACGCTGCTCGCCGAGGACACCCTGTGCTACGCCGGGTACAGCGCCGGGGCCTGTCTGCTCGCACCGGACCTGCACGGACTGGACACCGTGGACGATCCCGCCGAGGTGCTGCCCGCCACCGGCCGCGATCCGCAGTGGGACGGCCTCGGCCTGATCGACCGGCCGCTGGCGGTGCACCTGGATTCACCCACCGACCTGGACGGCACGGCGACGGCCCTGGCGGCCCGCTGGCGGGCCGAAGGTGTGCCGCACTGGGCCCTCACCGACGACGACGTGCTGATCGTCGACGGTGACCGCACCCACCTGTGCGGCGGCTGACCGGACCGGTCAGTTCCCCTCGTCCGGTGCGGCGATCCGGGCGATCGCATCCTTGACCCAGCCCCGCCGGTCGTCGGCGTCGCCGTCGGTGCCGAGCAGGAACCGCCGGATCTGTGGTACCGCGTCCGGATAGTTGATCACGCTGACGAGCAGCATCAACAGCACCCCGGGCGGCATATCGGCGCGGAGCAGCCCACGGTCCTGCGCCTCGGCGATGCGGTCCAGCTTGTCCCGGTACCGGGCGGTGCGGACCTCGCTGTCGAGCGCTTGTTCCGGCCCCAGTTCCAGCGCCTCCCACAGCACCAGGCGCAGGAATTCCGGGTGACCGCGGTGGTAGTCGACATGCTGATCCACCCAGGCGTCCAGATCGACGATATCGGTGGGAACGGCGGCGGCCAGTTCCACCATGGCTTTCTCCAGCACCTGCCGGAACAGCTGTTCCTTGTCGCCGAAGTAGGCATAGATCAGCTGCTTGTTGGCGCGGGCCGCGCGCGCGATGCGATCCACCCGGGCACCGGCGATCCCGTAGCGGGCGAACTCCTGGGTCGCCGCTTCGAAGATGCGCGCCTTCGTCGCCTCCGCATCCCTGACAACCATCTCCGGATGGTATCCAACCGCCCGGTTGCCACCACGGGCGGCAGCGCAGCCCGGTCGGCTACCTCAGCAGCCGGCCCAGCCACCGACCGGCGGGTCCGAAGACGACCCAGCGCATCGCGCTGTACATGTACACCGCCTCACCGGCCCCGGCGAGCAGCCGGGACAGCAGGTAGGGCACGCCCGCGGCGGTCAGCCCGGCACCGACCCCCAGGATGAACACCAGGTAGTTGATCAGCACCACACCCGCGTAGATCACTGCCTGGCCGCCGACCGGCGCATGCGACCGGAAGTTGAAGTACCGGTTGAGCGCGAAGGCCAGCCCGAATGCCGTTGCGTAACCGAGGGTCACCGCGAGCCACACCGGTGCCCCCAGCAGCCCGTGCAGTGCGGTGAGCAACAGCAGATCCACCCCGAAGGTGAACCCGTTGATCACCGCGAAGCCCAGGAACGTGGGTGGCACCACCCGGTCGAAACCGAGCGGTAGCCGGGCGGTCACGGCCGCGCACCACCGGCCGAACCGTTCCGGCAGGGTGTCGGTGGGCGTCCGGTCGAGCATCCGGCCAGCGTGCCAGCGGCAGATGACCGTCAGGTGAGCAGCAGGCGAACCGATTTCGATTCCGGACGCACCGGTCCGCATCGCCTGCTCCGGGTGCCGGTCGGCACCGGGCCGGTCAGCGCCGCAGCCCGCCGACCCGGCCGGCCGCACCGCGGTCCAGCGCCGCCCACCCGGCCAGCGCCCGGCGCCGGGTGATCTCGTCGGCGTCGATGAGCAGCGCGTCCCGCAGGATCCGGGGGTCGTCGCGCCAGCAGGCGCGGATCTCGGCGAGATCGCGGGCGCCGAAGACCCCGCTGCCCTCCAGCGCCGCCAGCCAGTCGGCGTGCTCGCCGGCATGGATCCGCCGCATATCCTCGGGTTCCAGTCGCGCATCGACGAACTCGGCCGACAACAGGGCGCCGACGAGCTCGCTACGCGACGGTGACGACTCGGTCATCCGGCCCTCCTCGGATCGCACCCGGCACGAACTCGAACCGCACCTTCGCGAGGACCACCGGCGGCCCGGATCCGGCCGCCGTCTCAGGTACGTCCTGACATTGTGTGCCGATCGGGCACGCGGCACCACTTCGACGCGCCAGATCACAATCCGATGAGGAACGCTGCTGGGCCGTCCCACATCACATTCCGGGCGTTACCGTGGCCGGGTGGACGAACCCCGGGCGCCGCTCGACGCGCTGACCGCGACCGTCTCCGATGGTGCCGTGCTGATCGACCCCGACATTCTGGCAGGCTACCGGCAGGACTGGGCCCGCGACCCCGGCGCCGGCACCCCGCTCGCCGTGGTGCGGGCGGGCAGCACCGCCGATATCTGCGCAACCCTGCGCTGGGCGAGCACCCATGGCATCCCGGTGGTACCGCGCGGCGCCGGGTCCGGCCTGTCCGGCGGGGCCACCGCGGTGGACGGCGGCATCGTGCTGAGTACCGAGCGGATGCGGTCGATCACCGTCGATCCGGTCACCCGGACCGCCGTGGCCCAGCCGGGTCTGCTCAATGCCGAGGTCAAGCGGGCGGCGGCTGAGCACGGCCTGTGGTATCCACCGGACCCGTCGTCGTTCGAGATGTGTTCCATCGGCGGCAATGCCGCGACCAACGCCGGCGGACTGTGCTGTGTGAAATACGGCGTGACCACCGACTACATCCTCGGTCTGGAGGTGGTCCTCGCCGACGGCACCCCGGTGCGCCTCGGCGGACCGCGGCTCAAGGATTCCGCCGGGCTCTCGCTGACCAAGCTGTTCGTCGGCAGCGAGGGCACCCTCGGCGTGATCAGCGAACTCACCCTGCGCCTGCTGCCGGCCCAGCCGGCCCAGTCGACCGTGGTGGCGAGCTTCGACTCGCTCACCTCGGCCACCGATGCGATCCTGGCAATCTCGGCGACCATGCGCCCGGCGATGCTGGAGTTCATGGACACCGTGGCGATCAATGCCGTGGAGGACGAGATGCGGATGGGCCTGGACCGGGCCGCCGCCGCCCTGCTCGTCGCCCGGTCCGACGCACCGGGCGGCCATGCCGGCCGGGAGGCCGAACTCATCGTCGCCGCATGCGAAAAGGCCGGCGCCACCGAGGTGTTCCACACCGCCGACGCCGAGGAGGGCGAGGCGTTCGCCGCGGCCCGGCGCTTCGCGATCCCGGCCGTCGAGCGGATCGGTCCGCTGCTGCTCGAGGACGTCGGAGTGCCGCTGCCTCGCCTCGGTGATCTGGTCACCGGGATCGCCGAGATCGCCGAACGCAACGATGTGATCGTCTCGGTGATCGCGCACGCGGGCGACGGCAATACCCACCCGCTGATCGTGCACGACCCCACCGACCCGGACAACACGGCGCGGGCGCATCTGGCCTTCGGGCAGATCATGGAGCTGGCGATCGCTCTCGGCGGCACCATCACCGGCGAGCACGGGGTGGGCCGATTGAAGAAGGCCTGGCTGCCCGGGCAGCTCGGCCCCGAGGTGATGGCCCTGACCGAACGGATCAAGACCGCCCTGGATCCGCAGGGAATCCTCAACCCAGGGGCGATCCTCTAGGGAACATCTGCCACCGGAACGGAGTTCCAAGCGATATGACCACCAGGCTCGAGCACAACACCGACGACACCCGGTTCGAGATCTACATCGACGACACCCTCGCCGGGTACGCCGACTACGACGAACGCGCGGACGGACGGATCCGCGATTTCCACCACACCATGACCTTCCCCGAATTCCGGGGACAGGGGGTGGCCGGGCAAGTGGTCGAGTATGCCCTTCATGAGTCCCGCGACGCGGGCTTTTCCGTAGTCCCGACCTGCTGGTACGTGGAGAAGTACATCGCCGAGCACCCGGAGTACGCCGCACTGGTCCCCTGACGCCACGCAGCATCAGGCCTGCGGACCGGCAGCGGCGACGGCCGGTGCCGCCGGCCGCTCGTGATAGGCCGGGAGATCCTCGTAGTTGTTCGTCGTCATCCGGCTGACCATCACCTCACGGACATGTGCGGGCAGGGTCGGGGCGAATTTCTTGATGTACGCCGAGATCCATTCGGCCCGCGCGGCGAGAAACGGGAAGTCGGTGGCCATCATGCTCCGCACCACCAGCATCGGCAGCGGCGCGTCCAGCGGGCGGTAGTCCTTGTTCCACAGCCCCGGCTGGGCGCAGCCCGGATAGAACTGCCCCAGCATGGCGCCGCGGGCCACGAACCCGGACTTGAGTTCGGCGTGCAGCCGATCGATCAGGGAATAGTCGCGCAGATCCGGCAGCACCGTGATCAGGGTGCGCAGCACCGACGAGCCGCCGTCGGCGGGCGGCAGCGTGGGGTACAGCTGCAGGGCGTCGGCGAGCACCAGCCGGACGAAATCCGGCCACGGGTTGGCGCCCGGGATCCGGCCGACCCACATCAGGTCGCGTTTCATCGCCGAGGCGACATACGGGCATACCGGCCCGCTGCGGCCCAGCTCCGGATCGGGCCTGGTGAGGTGGTCGGCGGCCCAGTCCCGCAACTCGGCCAGCACGGCCTCGGTATGCGGGCACGAGGCGTCTTCGGTGGACAGTGGGATCCAGTGCAACCGCGATTGCGGCCCGACGATTGTCTCACTCATGACGTGCTCCCAACCTCTGCATACAGTGTCGCGCTACGCCCGTCCGAGCGCATCACCCTCTACCTGTGTTATTGCTGGTCAGGTCACGAAACATGGGCGGTACGGGTCACCGGTGGGCCGCCGATCCGCATCGTTTCGGTCACGCAGGCGGGCGGTGCCGAAAACGCCGGAGGCGGCGTGGAGATCGCTCTCCACGCCGCCTCCGGCTCCGGCGGATCCGCCCGGAAAATTCAGCCCTTGAGCAGCTGACGGGACATCACCAGCCGCTGGATCTGGTTGGTGCCTTCGTAGATCTGGGTGATCTTTGCATCGCGCATCATCCGCTCCACCGGGAAGTCGGTGGTGTAGCCGGCGCCGCCGAACAGCTGGACGGCGTTGGTGGTGACCTCCATGGCCACATCGGAGGCGAAGCACTTGGCGGCGGCGGAGATGAAGCCGAGGTTCTTCTCACCGCGCTCGGCGCGGGCGGCCGAGGTGTAGACCATCAGCCGGGCGGCCTCCACCTTCATCGCCATATCGGCGATCATGAACTGGGTGTTCTGGAAGTCGGCGATCGCCTTGCCGAACTGCTTGCGGTCCTTGGTGTAGGCGATCGCGGCGTCCAGCGCACCCTGGGCCAGGCCGACAGCCTGGGCGCCGATGGTGGGGCGGGTGTGGTCCAGGGTCTGCAGCGCGGTCTTGAAACCGGTGCCCGGCTCGCCGATGATCCGGTTACCCGGCACCCGGCAGTTCTCGAAGTACAGCTCGGCGGTGGGCGAACCCTTGATGCCCAGCTTGTGCTCCAGCGGGCCGACGACGAAGCCCTCGTCGTCGGTGTGCACCATGAACGCGGAGATGCCGTTGGCGCCCTTCTCCGGGTCGGTCACCGCCATCACGGTGTACCACTCGGACTTGCCACCGTTGGTGATCCAGCACTTGGAACCGTTGATGATCCAGTCGTCGCCGTCCTGCTTGGCGCGGGTGCGCATGCTCGCGGCGTCGGAGCCGGCCTCCCGCTCGGACAGGCAGTAGGAGGCCATCTTGCCGGCCACCAGGTCACCCAGCACCTGCTGCTTGAGCTCCTCGGAGCCGTTCAGGATCAGGCCCATGGTGCCGAGCTTGTTGACGGCGGGGATCAGCGAGGAGGAGCCACAGACCCGGGCGACCTCTTCGATCACAATGCAGGTGGCGACCGAATCGGCCCCCTGGCCGCCGTAGGCCTCGGGCACGTGCACGGCGTTGAACCCGGCTGCGTTCAGCGCGGTCAGTGCCTCCTCGGGGAACCGGGAGTTGCCGTCGACGTCCTTCGCGTACGGGGCGATCTCCTTCTCGGCCAGGCCGCGGATGGCCTGACGGAGCTCGTCATGGAAGTCCTCGAGCTGGAACAGAGCGAAATCGGGGTTTCCCGCCATCGGGCACACTCCTGGTCTGGTCGGTCGTGATCACTGCACGCTTGACGCGCACTACCTCGGCACTCAGTGCCAGGCGACCGCCAGTATAGACCGCCGCAACTCGTCGCTACGTGGGGATATACCCCTGGCACTCAGTGTCACTGTCTCGGCGGAGCGGGCCACCGATAGCTCACAGATTACTCAGCCGAGCCGGTGCGCAACTGCGCCGCGAGCCGGTCGGCGAGTTCCCGCGGCGCCAGATGCCGCGGGAACACCGCCACCACCACTTCATCCGGGCCGTCCGGTGCGCGCCGCCCCCGGGGAATGGCCGCGAGCTCGGCCGCCAGATCGGCGACCCCGGCATCGCTCTCCCCGCGCACCATGCGGCGCAACAGATAGTTGTGGGTGGCGGTCACCGCGGCGGTGAACTGCACTCGGGCCAGATCCGGCGCCTCGGGCAGGCGTTCCCGCAGGAAATCGGTGAACAATCGCTCGTACCGGAACACGGTGACGATTTCGCGCTCCCGCAATGCCGGCACCTGCCGCACCACCCGATAGCGGCGTTCGGCGATCTCACGCCACTGGGTGAAACGCTCGAACACCTCGACCACCGCCGCACAGACGGCATCCCAGGGGTCACCGGCCGACCGTTCCAGCGAGTCCTGGGCCCGGGCCAGCTGGTATTCGTGATCGGCGAAGATCACGTCCTCCTTGGAGCGGAACTGCCGGAAGAAGGTGCGCCGGGAGATCCCGGCCGCCTCGGCGACGGCGTCCACCGTGGTCGCCTCGTATCCCTGGGTGGCGAACAGCCGCAATGCCTCGTCCACCACCGCGAGCCGGAATCCGGCCGCGTCGTCGGCCGCCGTCAACTGCGCCTCAGCTGCCGTTCCTCCACCTCGATGAGGTCGGAGAGCTCCTCGGCGATCTCGTCCATCTCGTCCGGGAACACCCAGCGGCGCATGGCCCAGAACCGGAACGCCATCTGCAGCAGATTGCCGATGATGAAGGCGCTGACGAAGTCCGCGATGTTCTCCACCGCGAAACTGACGTTCGGCTGCCGCAGTTCGAAAACATACGACGAAATCCACAGCGGAATATTGCTGAGCACCACACCGACGCCGCTGACCCCGAAGAAGAGCAGCGCCTCGTGGTGCCGCTCCCGGCCGCCGCGGTTCTTGAACGACCATTCGCGGTTGAGAATGTAGGAGGCGATCACCGCGATCACCCCGGAGATGATCTTGGCCGTGACCGGCTTCTCGGTGAGGACCGTCCACTTCAGTGCGTAGAAGATGCCGCTGTCGATGACGAACGTCGTGGCGCCGACGATGGCGAACTTGATCAGCTCACGATGCCGATGGGCGACCGAACGCAGGTTCGAGGGCAGGACGCTGACCACGTCGTCGACGAATGACACAGCGTCCGAGTGTAGCGCCCGCCTTCATCCGTCCCGATGGCAGAGATTCGGAATCGGCATGACAAGATGGCACGACGTGAGTGCACGTTCGTTCGATCCGTCCGCGATGCCCACCGTCACCATGGTCGGTGGTGGCCAGCTCGCGCGCATGACCCACCAGGCCGCGATCGCGCTCGGCCAGCGGCTGCGCGTGCTCGCCGAACGCCCCGAGGATCCGGCCGCGCAGGTGACTCCGGATCTGGTCCTCGGCAGCCACAACGACCTGGCCGCGCTGCGTAAGGCCGCGATCGGGTCCCATGCGCTCACCTTCGACCACGAACACGTGCCGACCGAGCATCTGGCGACGCTGGTGGCCGAGGGCGTGCACGTGGCACCGCCGCCGGAGGCGCTGGTGTACGCGCAGGACAAGCTGAAGATGCGGCGCAAACTGGCCGAGCTGGGCCTGCCGGTCCCGGCGTTCACCGAGGTGACCGACCCCGCCGACGCGGTCCGCTTCGGCGCGGAGCACGGCCTGCCGTTCGTACTCAAGGCGATCCGCGGCGGCTACGACGGCCGCGGCGTGTGGATGCCCGCCGACGCCGCCGAGGCCGAGCAGATCGTCACCGAGCAGCTCGACCGGGGCGTGCAGTTGCTGGCCGAGGCCAAGGTGGATCTGGCGCGCGAGCTGTCCGCGATGGTGGCCCGTTCCCCGTTCGGGCAGGCCGCCACCTGGCCGGTCGTCGAGACGGTGCAGCGCAACGGTCAATGCGCCGTCGTCATCGCACCCGCACCGGACCTGCCGGAACGTCTGGCCGTCCGGGCCGAGCAGCTCGCCCTGGAGCTGGCCGCCGATCTGGGCGTGGTCGGCGCGATGGCGGTGGAACTGTTCCAGACCCACGATGGTGAGCTGCTGGTGAACGAGCTGGCCATGCGCCCGCACAACTCCGGCCACTGGGGCATGGACGGTGCCGTCACCGGGCAGTTCGAACAGCATCTGCGCGCCGTCCTGGACTACCCGCTCGGCGACACCTCCCCGTTGGCCCCGGTCACGGTGATGGCCAATATCCTGGGCGCGGCCCAGGCCCCGGAGATGTCGATGGACGAGCGGCTGCACCATCTCTTCGCCCGGATGCCGGAAGCGAAGGTGCATCTCTACGGCAAGGGCGAACGGCCCGATCGCAAGATCGGGCATATCAACGTGCTCGGCGCCGATGTCGCCGTGGTGCGGGAGAAGGCCGAGCGTGCGGCGCACTGGATGTCGCACGCCGTTTGGACCGACGGATGGGATCCGCATGAGTGACGACACGACCACCGCGGCCGGTGCCGGGCCGGCGGTCGGCCTGATCATGGGCAGCGACTCGGACTGGCCGACCATGGAGGCCGCGGCCGAGGCGCTCGCCGAGTTCGGGGTGCGGTTCGAGGTCGGCGTGGTCTCCGCGCACCGCACCCCGCAGCGCATGCTCGACTACGCGAAGTCCGCGGCCGGCCGGGGTGTGCAGGTGATCATCGCCGGTGCCGGTGGGGCCGCGCATCTCCCCGGTATGGTCGCCTCCGCCACCCCGCTGCCGGTGATCGGCGTCCCGGTCCCGCTGAAGTATCTGGACGGGATGGATTCGCTGCTGTCGATCGTGCAGATGCCGGCCGGCGTGCCGGTCGCGACGGTCTCCATCGGCGGCGCCCGCAATGCGGGCCTGCTGGCGGTTCGGATCCTCGCCGCCCACGACGCCGCCTTGCGCTCGCGAATGGAGCAGTTCCAGGCCGGGCTGGAACAGATGGTGCTCGACAAGGACGAAGCACTGCGCCGCAAGCTTCTCGGCTGAGCGAACGCTCCGGGCCTCGACACCTGCCGCGGGCCTGGGCAGCACCGCGGCATCAGCCCGCTCCACCAGCACCGCCGGGCAGTCGCCGGGCAGGCCTGCCGGGCTCTTGCGCGCCCGAACGGGGTCACCCGCCGCCGCTGTCGACGACTGCGCGGGCCGCTGCGGCATAGGCTTGCACCAGAGGCCGGCGGTCGTCACGCCGCCAGGCCAGGGCGAGTTCGCTCGGGGTGACTCCGCGGACCTCGCGGGCCACCAGGCCGTCGCGCACGACCAGTGCGGCGTTTCCGGCAGCCAGCAACACGACTCCGGCACCGGACAGCAGCGCCTCGGAGGTCTCCTCGGTGCTGGCGATCTCGCCACCGATCACCGGGTCACGTCCGCCCCGGGCATCCGACGCGAGCCAGTAGTCCCGCAGCGGCCCGGCCGACTCCGGCAGAGCCAGGAACGGTTCGTCGAGCAACTCCGCGAAATCCACCACCTCACGGGCGGCCAATCGATGCGATTCCGGGAGCGCAACCAGCCGGGGCTCGCGAGCGACCACGATCCAGTCGAAGCGTCGCGGGTCGGCCAACGGCAGCCATACGTACGCGACATCGCTGCTGCTGTCCGCCAGTCCGGCTGTCGGGTCCGACCAGACCACCTGACGCACTACCGGTACCGCCGATGGGACGGCAGCGAGGAATCGGGTTCGCACCGCCGGCAGCAGGCCCCGGCCGGGTCCGGTGTTCCAGCCGATGACCAGAGTCGCCTGCTGCCGGGCCTGTGCCGCCGCTACGACCGTGCCCGCCTCTTCCCACAGTTCGAGTGCCCGGCGCGCATACGGCAGCAGGGCCGCGCCGACCGATGTCAGCTGCACCGGCCCGCCGGCCCGCTCGAACAGGGCAGATCCGAGCTGCCGTTCCAGCATCCGGATCTGTTTGCTCAGCGCCGGCTGGGAGATGTACAGCGTTTCGGCCGCGCGGGTGAAGTTCAACTGTTCGGCCACCGCCACGAAGTACCGCAGATCGCGCCCGTGCACATCCATAACCATCGGTTCTCATAGTAGGTCTTGGACACCCAGTGGGCAGCACGGACAGGATCGAGCTGTATCCACCGTTCGGCTGAGGAGACCCCGATGAACAACCCGAAGATCTGGCTGATAACCGGCGCGAGCAGCGGTTTCGGCCGCGCCCTGACCGAGGCGGCGATCGCCGCGGGCGATACCGTCGTCGCGGTCGCGCGGCGCACCGCAACGCTGGACGAGCTGGTCGCCGCGAATCCGGACCGAATCGAGCCCATCGCCCTCGACATCACCCGGACCGATCGGATCGCCGGCTTGGTCGCCGATATCGTCGCCCGGCACGGCCGAATCGATGTACTGGTCAACAACGCCGGTCGAACCCAGGTCGGTGCGGTCGAGGAGACCACCGACCAGGAGCTGCGCGACCTGTTCGATCTGCATGTGTTCGGCCCTGCCGCCCTCACCCGGGCCGTGCTGCCGCATATGCGCGAGCGGCGCAGCGGCGCGATCGTCATGATGAGCAGTGTCGGCGGACGCGGGTCGTTCGCCGGGTTCTCCGCCTACAGTGCAACGAAATTCGCCCTGGAAGGACTGTCGGAGGCGCTGGCCGACGAGGTGCGCCCGTTCGGGATCCGGGTGCTCGTGGTCGAACCGGGCGCCTTCCGCACCGGCCTGTTCGGTCCCGGCGCAGCGTATTTCAGCGCCGAAACGGACGCGTATGCCGAAACCGCCGGTGCCACCCGCCGCATGGTCGAATCCAACGACGGCACCCAACCCGGCGATCCGGCCAAGGCCGCCACCGCCATCCGCACTGCGCTGGCGGCGGAACACACACCGCTGCGGTTGCCGCTGGGCGACGACTCGGTCGACACTGTTCTCGACCATCTCGACCGGGAACGCGCCGAACTCGTCGAATGGGAGAAGGTGGCTCGCAGCACCGCTTTCGACGCGCGGTGAACCCGGATCGGAACAGAGGACAGCCGATGACATTCCACCGATTCCGTCACCTGCCGGCCGCTGCCCTGATCGCCGTGGCGCTGCTCACCGCAGCCTGCAGCCCGAGCGCCGAGACCGCCACCCCGGCGCCGGCCACCAGCACGATCAGCACACCGTCCGCGCCCGGACACCAGGACCCCGGCCATGCCCGGCTCGACCGGCTCGTGGGCGAATGGGCTGCCGACAAATCCACCTTCGTCGCGGGTGGCACTCCGGAGGCGCCGCTGCGCGGGCGCGATCTGGTGTCCCGGTGGCGCTGGATCGCCGGCACCGGGAACAACTTCCTCCAGGAGGAGGTCACCGGAACATTGGGGGACGCCCCGTATTTCCGGCTCGGCCTGCTCGGCTACTCCCCACTGGACGACCGTTACGAGTGGACCACCGTGGACAGCATGACGCCGATGACGATGAGCTACCGCGGCGGCAGCGCCGACGACCCGAACATCTCGATGACCGGCGAATTCACCGATCCGGGGGTGCTCGGCCCGGAGAACGCCGGAAACAGCACGCCGATGCGTACCGAGATCGAGTTCGAATCGGACGATCGGGTGGTCATGGAGATCTTCTTCAGCCCGCCCGATGCCCCGGAGGTCCTCGCCGACCGGGTCGTCCTCACCCGCCGTTCGTGACCGGCTGACCGATCGGGGTACGTCAGCGCGGTTCCGGGAGCGTGGTGGCGGGCGTGCGGCTTCCCGATGTCAGCGCCCCGAGGAACACCGCGAAGATGGCGGGGCGGCGGCGCTGGAGTTCGAGGCGGCCGCCGTCGGCTTCGACGAGGGCCCGGGCCAGGGCCAGGCCGACACCGGTGGAACCGCCGGCGGAGAACCCGCGGTCGAAGATGTGCGGAGCGAGTTCGTCGCGGATCCCGTCGCCCTCGTCGGCGACCTCCACGCAGACCAGGGGTTCGCGGCCGATACCGGGACGGACGGTGCGGACCGAGACCACGCAGATCCCGGAGCCGTGCATCAGGGCGTTGTCGACCAGTACCGCGACCGCCTCGCGCAGCCGGGAACCGGTGATCGGGGCGCGTAACGACTCGTCGCCGGTGAGTTCCAGGACCCGCCCGGCCTCCCGGAACGGGCGGCGCCATTCGTCGACGACGCCGCGCAGCTCGTCCATCACCGGTACCGGATCCCGGTCGGTGGCGTCCTCGTCCCGCGACGCCCGCACCAGATCGTCGATGGCATCGGTGAGCCGGTCGACCTGTGCCATCGCCTCCTCCGCCTCGTGCACGACCTCGGGGTCGGAGTGGGTGGACAGCTCGTCCAGGCGCAACCGGACCGCGGTGAGACGACTCCGCAGCTGGTGCGAGACATCGGCGACCAGGGCGTGTTCGCGCTGCAGCCGCCCGGCGATCTCCACGGTCGCCGAATCCAGGA
This sequence comes from Nocardia sp. KT25-26, assembly GCF_056627695.1. NCBI lineage: Bacteria > Bacillati > Actinomycetota > Actinomycetes > Mycobacteriales > Nocardiaceae > Nocardia > Nocardia sp. KT25-26. The sequence goes on from NZ_CM152813.1 coordinate 4,911,938, forward strand.
CATCGGAGACCCGGTCCAGCTCGGGGATGCCGTGCCGGCGCGGGTCCGGCCGGAAATCGCCCATCGCCAGCCGCGCCGCCCGGGCGGCGACATCGCGCAGCGGATCGGCCACCCGCCGGGCACTGAGCACTGCGACGGTGAAGGCGGCGGCCAGCGAGGCCAGCACGGCCACCACCACGACGGCTACGGCCTGCCATTGCCTGGTGTGCATCGGCGCGGCCGGCACCTCCAGCCGCAGCGACCCCGAGGTGCCCATCGACAGCGATTCCACCAACGGCGCCTCGACCCGCGCGACCCCCACATCGGCGCGGGCGCCGTTGTCGTCCGGCGCCGGGTACACGATGGTCACCCGGCCGTTCTCCGGGACCAGGGCCTCGATGGCCCGCAGATCCAGGCCACCGCGCACCGTGCCGTCCGGCCCCTCCTGCGCGACCACCTGGGCCGCCATCCGGTCCAGCCGGTCCCGCAGGTCGTTGCGGGTGATGTCCTCCACCCACAGCCAGGCGGTGTAGCTCAGCGGGGCGCCCAGCAGCACCGTGGTGACGGTCAGCACGGTGAAGATCGAACGCAGGATGCGGCGGCGCACGTCAGTGGGTGTTCAGCCGGAATCCGACGCCGCGCACGGTGACGATCCGGCGTTCCGCCATCGGGCCCTCGTCGCCGATCTTGCGGCGCAGCCACGACATGTGCATGTCCAGGGTCTTGGAGCCACGCAGGTCGGCGTCTCCCCAGACTTCACGCAGGATCGTCTCCCGGGGCACCACCTGGCCGGCGCGGTCGATCAGAACCTTCAGCAGCTCGTATTCCTTGTTGGCCAGGCCCACTTCGCTGCCGTTGACCAGCACCCGGCGCGCCGCCGGCTCCAGCCGGATACCGCCGACCTCGACCGCATCGTCGCCGATCCCGCTGCGCCGCAGCAGCGCCCGGACGCGGGCCAGCAGTTCGGCGAGCCGGAACGGCTTGCCGACGTAGTCGTCGGCACCGGCATCGAGGCCGACCACGAAATCCACCTCGTCGGTGCGGGCGGTGAGCATCAGTACGGCCAGATCGGCGCCGCTGGCCCGCACCTGTCGGCAGACCTCCAGCCCGTCCATGCCGGGCAGGCCCAGATCGAGGATCAGCAGGTCGTGGCTGCCCTCGAGGGCCCGGCGCAGCACGGCCGGCCCGAAGCGTTCCACGGTGACCGTGTAACCCTCCCGGCCGAGGGCACGGGACAGCGGCGCGGCGATGGCCTCATCATCCTCGGCGAGCAGTACAGCGGTCATGGACAATGATTATTCATCAGGCGTATCCGCCGCCGTAGTGTCCCCACGACTGTTCCCCGTGTTGCCCCTGTGCCTCGAAGACCTGGTGGTACAGCAGCGAGTGGACCTGCTGGACCTGCGGGATGTCGTCGTATTCCAGTGGTTCCTCGGATGAGGAGCCGATGATCAGCGTGCCGGTGCCGAGCAGCCGATCGAAGATGCCGTGCCGGAACTGCACGCTGGAGATGCGGCTCATCGGGATATCGATGCCGGTATGGGTGATCACCCCTTCGCGGACCAGCACCCGGCGGTCGGTGACGATGAAATGTGTCGACTTCCAGCTGATCACGGGCGCGATACACCGCCAGCCGAGCACACCGAGCCAGGCGAGCCCGATCAGCGCCAACAGCACCGTCCCGGTGCCCCCTTCGGCATTGCGCCAGGCCAGGCCCCCGAGGAATCCGGCGACCGCAGTGGCCACGATCAACGTGACAACCGGCCAGAACAGCATCTTCCAGTGCGGATGGCGGTGCAGGATCAACTGTTCGTCCGGCGCCAGGACATCCTCCGGATAACCCATGCCCCGAACCCTACCGCGGCGAGTTGTCCGAATACCCGTGGCGCGAACGGCGCGCTACTGTGGCACTCAGGTTTGCACAGTCTTGGTGCAGGTCGCTCGAACGCTCTATCCGGTCCCGCCGAGGCGGGCCGGCGTTACCCGAACCGTGACACTGGAGGCGCGCGTGACCCACGATCTGACGCAGCTCGAAATATTGACGGCGCTCGAGCCGGTGGCCGAACAGAACCTGAACCGGCACCTCACCATGGCCAAGGAGTGGCATCCGCACGACTACGTCCCGTGGGACGAGGGTCGAAACTTCGCCGCGATGGGTGGAACCGATTGGGACCCGGAGCAATCCGGGCTCAGCGAGGTCGCCAAGGCGGCCATGATCACCAACCTGCTCACCGAGGACAACCTGCCCTCCTACCACCGCGAGATCGCCGAGAACTTCTCCCGAGACGGCGCCTGGGGCACCTGGGTCGGCCGGTGGACCGCCGAGGAGAACCGGCACGGCATCGTGATGCGCGACTACCTGGTCGTCACCCGCGGCGTCGACCCCGTCGCCCTGGAACAGGCCCGCATGGTGCATATGACCAACGGCGTGCACGCACCGGACAACTGGGGTGGATTTCTGGTGAATGTCGCATATGTGACGTTCCAGGAGCTGGCCACCCGGGTCAGCCACCGCAACACCGGCAAGGTCTGCGACGACCCGATCGCCGACCGGATGCTGCAGCGCGTCGCCGCCGACGAGAACCTGCACATGATCTTCTACCGCAATCTGTGCGGCGCGGCCCTGGATCTCGTTCCGGACCAGGCACTCCCGGCGATCACCAAGGTGCTCGCGCACTTCCAGATGCCGGGCGCGGGCATGCCCAACTTCCGCCGCAACGGCGTCCTGATGGCCAAGCACGGCATCTACGACCTGCGCCAGCACCTCGACGAGGTGGTGAACCCGGTGCTCAAGAAGTGGAAGATCTTCGAACGCAACGACTTCGGCCCGCGCGGCGAACAGGCCCGGGACGAACTGGCCGGCTACCTCGAGAAGCTGACCAAGGACGTGACCCGTTTCGAGGAACAGCGTGACCGGCTGTTGGCCCGGGAACGGGAGCGCGCCGAGCGCAACGAGCCCGCCCCCGTCGGCGCCCGGTAGCCGGCCGGCGCCCGGATCAGGTCCGGCGCAGATGGGTGACGTCCCCGGCGGAGACCGCCCGGCCACCGATGAGCAGCCGGCCGTTGTCGTCCACATCGGTGGCGATCCCGGTCACCGAGCCGCCGCCGGGCAACTCGGCCCGGACCTCCGCACCCAGCGTGGCGCACCGCTGCCGGTAGTCCGCCACCAGGTCGCCGAGCGCCCAGCCGCCGCGCTGCCATGCGGTGAACCGGCGGGCGAACTCGGCCAGAATCGCCGCCGCGATCTCGGTGCGGTCGATGCCGGTGGCGCCGGCCAGGGCCAGCGAGGTGGCGTGCGGCACCGGCAGCTCGTCCTCGGTGAGCGTGACGTTGAGCCCGGTCCCCACCACCACGGCGGGGGCGGGCACCGACGTCGCGACCTCGGCCAGGATCCCCGCCACCTTGCGCCCGTCGATCAGCACGTCGTTGGGCCATTTGAGCGCCGCCGCCACCCCGGCCGCGCTGCGCAACGCATCGACGACGGCGACCCCGGTGAGCAGCGGCAGCCAGCCGAGCGCGGCGGGCGTGATCGCCGGCAGCCGGACCAGAATCGACAACGAGATCTGCGCCCGCGGCGGACTCACCCAGGTACGCGTGTGCCGGCCGCGCCCCCGCTGCTGCGCCTCGGCGAGCAGCGCCCGGCGATCCAGGGCCGGGTCGGCGGCGGCCGCGGCAAGTAGATCGGCGTTGGTCGAGCCGGTCGTCTCCACCACATCGATACCGCTGTAGAAGGACAGTTCGGCGGTTCCGGTGCGCGCACGCAACCGGTCGAGGTCCAACGGAGGCCTGTTCACACACACAATCTAGCTGCGGTTTTTTTACTGACGGGTAGTGGTGCTGGCATTCCCCAGCCAGGTGGCACTGGTTACACTCGCCCCCATGACGAGTGTCCAGCAGCAGCCCGCATCCGGTTCGGCGGGCGAGCCCGATATCCACACCACTGCCGGCAAGCTTGCCGACCTGCGGAATCGGCTGGAAGAAGCGCAACACCCGGCGGGTGAGGCGGCCGTCGACAAGGTGCATGCCAAGGGCAAGATGACCGCCCGGGAGCGCATCCTGGCCCTGCTGGACGAGGGATCGTTCGTCGAGCTCGACGCACTGGCCCGGCACCGGAGCGTGAACTTCGGCCTGGAGAACAACCGCCCGCTGGGCGACGGCGTGGTCACCGGTTACGGCACGGTCGACGGCCGGGATGTCTGCATCTTCTCCCAGGACGTCACGGTGTTCGGTGGCTCGCTGGGCGAGGTGTACGGCGAGAAGATCGTCAAGGTGATGGACCTGGCACTCAAGACCGGCCGCCCGCTGATCGGCATCAACGAGGGTGCCGGCGCCCGGATCCAGGAGGGTGTGGTCTCGCTCGGTCTCTACGGCGAGATCTTCCACCGCAATGTGCAGGCTTCCGGCGTGATCCCGCAGATCTCGCTGATCATGGGCCCGGCCGCGGGCGGACACGTCTACTCCCCCGCCCTGACCGACTTCGTGGTGATGGTCGATCAGACCAGCCAGATGTTCGTCACCGGCCCGGACGTCATCAAGACGGTCACCGGCGAAGAGGTCACGATGGAGGACCTCGGCGGTGCGCACACCCATATGACCAAGTCTGGTGTCGCCCACTATGTGGCCTCCGGCGAACAGGATGCGCTGGACTACGTCAAGGATCTGCTCGGCTACCTGCCCAGCAACAACCGCGCCGAGGCGCCGCGATTCCCGGCGAGCGACCCGATCGACGGGGCGATCGAGGAGTCGCTGACCGAGGAGGACCTCGAGCTCGACTCGCTCATCCCGGATTCGCCGAATCAGCCGTACGACATGCACGAGGTGATCTGCCGGCTGCTCGACGACGACGAGTTCCTCGAGGTGCAGGCCGAGCGCGCGATGAACATCATCGTCGGCTTCGGCCGGGTCGACGGCCGCAGCGTCGGCATCGTCGCCAACCAGCCCACCCAGTTCGCGGGCTGCCTCGATATCGACGCCTCGGAGAAGGCCGCCCGCTTCGTGCGCACCTGCGATGCGTTCAACATCCCGATCATCACCCTGGTCGATGTGCCGGGCTTCCTGCCGGGGACCGATCAGGAGTACAACGGCATCATCCGCCGCGGCGCGAAGCTGCTCTATGCCTACAGTGAGGCCACTGTGGGCAAGATCACCATCATCACCCGCAAAGCATACGGCGGCGCCTACGACGTGATGGGTTCCAAGCATATGGGCGCCGATGTGAACCTGGCCTGGCCGACCGCGCAGATCGCCGTCATGGGTGCTTCCGGAGCGGTCGGATTCGTCTACCGCAAGCAGCTCAAGGAGGCCGCCGCCGAGGGCGCCGATGTCGAGGCGCTGCGCCTCGAGCTGCAGAACGAGTACGAGGACACCCTGGTGAACCCGTACGTCGCGGCCGAGCGCGGATACGTCGACGCCGTCATCCCGCCGTCGCACACCCGTGGCCAGATCGTGTCGGCGCTGCGGCTGCTGGAGCGCAAGATGGTGACCCTTCCGCCCAAGAAACACGGCAACATTCCGCTGTGAAAACGCGATATCCCGAATGAGCCGCGCACACTGAGAGCAACAACGCAACGGTTGATTGCCGCGTCTCCAACGGGAATGATTCGCGTCAACCGCGCTGTCATCGAGTACCACGCCATCCTCCGGGGCGACCTCCCGGAGACGGCAGGAAGGATCTGGCACTGTGACGACCGTGGCAGAAGAAGATGTGCTGACCGCCGCCGAACTGGACCTCGCCGTCGACCCGATCGCGGCCGAGATCGAGGTTCCGGCCGAGGCACCAGCCCCGGCGGCGGAGCAGGCCGCAGCCACCGGACCGGCGATCCGCATCCTCAAGGGCAACCCCACCGACGCGGAGATCGCCGCGCTGGTGTGCGTGCTGACCGCAGGCGCCGGTTCGGCGACGGAAGCCGATCGGGGCCCGGCCGATGCCTGGGGCAACCCCACCCTGATGCATCGCGGCACCTCGCCGTTCGCGCCGTACGTCTACCCGCTGCTCTCCCACCTGCGCTGACGCGGGTGAGCAGGCAATATCCGGACTGTTCCCCGAGCACATCCGCCGGGGACGGTCGGCGATTTCGAGCGCGGGGGCGCGCCCGGTGACGGCACTGGTGCTCGCCTCCGCTTCACCCGCGCGCCGGGCAGTGCTCCGGTCGGCCGGGATCGAGCCCGTCGTGCACGTCTCCGAGGTGGACGAGGATGCCGTCGCGGCGGCGCTACCGGCGGGCACCGCGCCCGACCGGGTCGTCGTGGCCCTCGCCCGCGCCAAGGCGACCGATGTCGCCGCCCGACTCGGCGACACACTCGGCGACTGCGTCGTGGTCGGCTGTGATTCCATGCTGCTGGTCGACGGGGTGCTGCAAGGAAAACCGCACGCACCCGAGGTGGCTCGGGCCCGCTGGGCGGAGATGTCGGGCCGCAGCGCCGATCTGATCACCGGCCATTGCGTACTACGGCTGCATGCGGGCGTGGTCGTCGCCGAGGCGGTGGACTGCAGCGCCACCACCGTGCATTTTGCGAAGCCCGAACCCGACGAGCTGGACGCCTACATCGCCACCGGCGAACCCTTGCAGGTGGCCGGCGCCTTCACCCTGGACGGGCTGGGCGGCTGGTTCGTCGACCGGATCGACGGCGATCCGTCCTCGGTCATCGGCATCGGCCTACCGCTGCTGCGCCGGCTCCTCGACGATGTCGGCGTCGGGGTGACGCAACTGTGGCGGAATCCGGCGGGCTGACGGCTCGATCCGGGGTTCGACAGTCTCCCCCACGGTCGCCGGGTCCGGCCCGGCGACCGGCACCCCGGTCGGTTCCGGAGCCTCTTCGGTGGCCGTTGCCCCGTCGGACGGCCGATCCCCCGCCAGCATCAATTCGAGTCGCGCGGTACACAGTTCCGGCTCCACGAACGGGTGCAGGCGGACATCCACCCGCCCGTTGGCCCCGTTGCGCTCCAGCACTTCCTTCATCAGCCCGGTGTGCACTCCGCACACCACTTCGGCGTGGGTGCGGGCGAGTTCGCGCAGCGGACAGGCGGTCAGCCGGATCTCCACGTGCTCCGGAGTCTGCACCGCCGGGTCCTTCTCCGGCGCGAAACCCAGTTCGGACATCAGCGAAATGGTGAGATCGCGGGCATCGGCCAGGGTCTGCACCGGCTGTTCCACCGTGTCGATGCGCCGTCCCCAGGCCTGTCCGGCCGCGTATGCCGCCGCCGACCGGCTGATCTCGTCGGGGCCGAGCTGATCGGCCAGCACCTGGGCGAGCTCCTGATAGCCGACCGAGCGTTGCACCGCCCGATAACCGATCCGGGGCCGGCCACGGCCGCGTGGCGGTTGCTGGAACTGCCGGACCAGCGACTCGCGGGTGAGCACGTCGAGGTGGAACCGTACCGTGGTGACATGCTGACCGGTGATCTTGGCGAGCTGCTGAGCATCGAGGGGCTCGCTGGCGCCACGCAGGATCGCGAGCAGTCGCCGCCGTGGCCAAGACTCGGACATAGCTCACCCCTCCTCTCCGGAGACTTTATCGGATATTCATGCGCTTTATTCGACCAATCGGCCGAATTGTGATTCGCACCTACTATCGCGGTACAGACAACTGTGCCGTATCCAATCCACCTCACGCGTTAAGGACCCCATCGTGCCCGTCGCACCGGATACCCACCCAGGCTTCGCGTCCTACGCACACCCACAACGATTGGTAACCACGGAGTGGCTGTCGGCAAACATCGGCGCGCCCGGCCTGAAGATCGTGGAAGCCGACGAAGACGTCCAGCTCTACGATATCGGGCACGTACCCGGAGCGATCAAGATCGACTGGCGAACCGACCTCGAGGACCCGGTCACCCGCGACTACATCGACGGCGCCCGGTTCGCCGAGCTGATGCGCACCCGGGGTATCCAGCGAGATGACACGGTAGTGATCTACGGCGACCGAGGCAATGCCCGGGCCGCGCACGCCGCCTGGCTGTTCACCCTCTTCGGCCACCCGGACGTCCGGCTGCTCGACGGCGGGCGCACCACCTGGATCGCCGAGGAACGCGACACCACCTTCGACACGGCCCGCGGGATCCAGGGCGACTATCCGCAGATCGATCGCGACGATCGCACCGCCCGGGCCTTCCGGGACGACGTGCTCGCCCACCTGGCCGGACCGTTGATCGACGTGCGGTCCGAGGCGGAATACGCCGGCGACTCGAACGACGCGGCCCAGCGGGGCGGGCACATTCCCGGCGCGACGAACATCCCGTGGACCCGGGTCTGCCATCCGGACGGCCGGTTCCGTTCCCGCGACGAACTGGACCGGCTGTACCAGGACCTGCCCGACGAGGTGATCGTCTACAGCCGGGTCGGCGAGCGGGCGGCGCACACCTGGTTCGTCCTCACCTTCCTGCTCGGCCGGAGCGGGGTGCGCAACTACGACGGCTCCTGGGCGGAATGGGGCAATTCCGTCCGCCTGCCGATCGCCGTGGGCACGGCGCCCGGAGCGGCGCCGCAGACCACGCCCGCGACCCGTTCCTGAGCCTGCACCGCGGCGCAATCACACGGCTGACCGGATTGTGACGCAGCACCTACTGCGCGGTAATCCCGGCCGAGTTCGAGCTGTGTTGGCAGACTGCCTACACTCGCCCGAGACGAAACATGTCGACCCGGGCGCGGAGCCTGCGCGGTGATCCGTTACCCCTCGGGGCAGCGGCACCGCTCGAGCGACCCATTCCCGCGAAGCGACCAAAGAAGATTGCACCAGGAGGCTCAGTGGCCAGCCATGCCAGCGCGCGGATCACGAAGGTACTCGTAGCCAACCGAGGCGAGATCGCTGTGCGCGTGATCCGGGCGGCGAAGGACGCCGGTATCGGCAGCGTCGCGGTCTACGCCGAGCCCGATGCCGACGCACCGTTCGTGAAGCTCGCCGACGAGGCGTTCGCCCTCGGCGGCCAGACGTCGGCCGAGTCGTACCTCGTGTTCGACAAGATCCTCGACGCCGCCGCCAAGTCGGGCGCCGACGCGATCCACCCCGGCTACGGGTTCCTGTCGGAGAACGCCGACTTCGCCCAGGCCGTCATCGACGCCGGACTCATCTGGATCGGCCCGTCGCCGCAGTCCATCCGGGACCTCGGCGACAAGGTGACCGCCCGGCACATCGCCGAGCGCGCGAACGCCCCGATGGCCGCCGGCACCAAGGACCCGGTGGCCGGCGCCGACGAGGTGGTGGAGTTCGCGAAGCAGTACGGCGTGCCGATCGCGATCAAGGCCGCCTTCGGCGGCGGTGGCCGCGGTATGAAGGTGGCCCACTCCATCGAGGAGATCCCCGAACTGTTCGAGTCGGCAACCCGCGAGGCCGTTGCGGCGTTCGGTCGCGGCGAATGCTTCGTGGAGCAATACCTGGACAAGGCCCGCCACGTCGAGGCGCAGGTGATCGCCGACAAGCACGGCAACGTGGTGGTCGCCGGCACCCGCGACTGCTCGCTGCAGCGCCGCTTCCAGAAGCTGGTCGAGGAGGCACCGGCCCCGTTCCTGTCCGACGAGGTCCGGGCGAAGATCCACGAGTCCGCCAAGCGCATCTGCCGGGAAGCGGGCTACTACGGCGCCGGCACCGTCGAATACCTGGTGCAGGGCGAGACCGTGTCGTTCCTCGAGGTGAACACCCGCCTGCAGGTCGAGCACCCGGTCACCGAGGAGACTTCCGGCATCGACCTGGTGCGCCAGCAGTTTCGCATCGCCAACGGTGACGCGCTCGAGATCACCGAGGACCCCACGCCGCGTGGGCATTCCTTCGAGTTCCGGATCAACGGCGAGGACGCAGGCCGCAACTTCCTGCCCGCGCCGGGCCCGGTCAAGGTGTACCGGGAGCCGGCCGGCCCCGGTGTCCGGGTGGACTCCGGTGTCGTCGAAGGCAGCGTGATCGGCGGCCAGTTCGACTCGATGCTGGCCAAGCTGATCGTCACCGGCGAGAACCGCACCCAGGCCCTGGAGCGGGCCCGCCGCGCCCTGGCCGAATTCGAGGTCGAGGGCCTGGCCACGGTCATCCCGTTCCACCGCGCGATCGTGTCCGATCCGGCCTTCATCGGAGACGGTGAGTCCTTCGAGGTCTACACCAAGTGGATCGAGACCGAGTGGAAGAACACCGTCGAGCCCTACACCGCGGGCGCGCCGGCCGAGGAGGACGAGGAACTGCCGCGGCAGAACGTGGTCGTCGAGGTCGGTGGCCGCCGGGTCGAGGTCTCGCTGCCCGGCCAGTTCAGCCTGGGCGGTGGCGCCGTCGGTTCGGCGGGTAACGGCGCCGTGCGCAAGAAGCCGAAGCCGCGCAAGCGTGGTGGCGCCGGCGGCGGGGCCGCCTCCGGTGATGCCGTGACCGCACCGATGCAGGGCACCGTGGTCAAGGTGGCCGTCGAGGAGGGCCAGACCGTGGAGGCCGGTGATCTGCTGGTGGTCCTGGAGGCCATGAAGATGGAGAACCCGGTCAACGCGCACAAGGGCGGCGTGGTCACCGGACTGTCGGTGGAGGCCGGCGCCGCCATCACCCAGGGCACTGTGCTCGCCGAGATCAAGTAGCTCGCCGAGACCGAGTAGCTCGCCGGGCTCGAACAGCCGGCCGGGTGAACACTCGGCGACAAACGAGACCGGAGCAGGCGGTGGCACGGATGCCACCGCCTGCTCTGTCGTATCGTGAACCGGTGACCAGTTCTTCCTCCCCGGTTCTGGAACTGATCCGGGAGCGCCACGTCTCCGGACATCGCGACGACGGCTGTCGGCTGGCGCTGGTGATCGAGGGCGGCAGCAGCCGCGGTGTGTATTCCAGCGGAATGGTTCAGGGATTGGAAGAGCTGGGCCTGGCCCAGGTCTTCGACGCCGTGTACGGCACCTCGGCAGGCGCGATCAACGGCGCCTGGCTGCTGTGCGGGCGGGCGCAGACCGGGATGCGCTCCTGGACCGACCCGGCGATCATGCGACGTGCCATCGACCCGGCCCGGATTCTGCGCGGTGGCCGGGTCTTCGACCTGAACTATCTGGTGAACGAAGTCTACGACGGCGTCGAACCGATGGACTTCGACGCCATCCTCGCGGGCCCGGCCACCTTCCACCCGATCGGTACCGACACCCGCACCGGCCGGCCGGTGGATCTGAACCCGCACATCGTCGACAAGGTCACCTTGAAGGCCGCCCTGCGCGCCTCCGCCGGCCTGCCGCTGCTGGCGGGCCCGCCGGTCCGACTCGGCGACGCCACCTACTACGACGGCGGGCTCGCCGAGAGCGTGCCGATCCGGACGGCCGTCGAGAGCGGGGCCACCCACGCCCTGGTGCTGCGCACCCGCCGCACCGACGAGCGGCGCCCACCCGCCCCGCTGCTGCATCGCCTGGTCGGCGGCGGCTACCTGCGTGCCACCGCGCCCGGCGCCTACCGCGCCTGGGCCGCCCGCCCGGACCAGCAGTCCGCCGAGGACGAGTTCATCGACTCCCGCGGCGATACCGTCCTGCAGATCCACCCACCCCTGGACGCCCCGCCGGTAGGCAGCGCCACCCGCGACACCACGCTGCTCACGCACGCCCTGCACTTCGGCCGGCGCAGCGTGCACGCGGCCTTGGCCCCCGCACTCGACGCAGCCTGAGCGACCGCCACCGGCGGCGGTCGGGTGGCGAACTGATCGCCCCGACGGCCACCGTGACCAGATACGTGCTCACCCGGCCTGATGAGAATCCCGAGTACCCCGGCACGCGATAATCATCCGGTGGAACCCATCGAGATCAATATCGGCGCGTGGTATCTGCGAGCGCTGCGGGCCGACGAGCGCATCGACGACCGCCCCGCGCTGGCCGACGGGGGGATCACCGACCCCGAGTACGTGGCCACCCGTGCCCGGCAGTGGGCGGACGAGACGCATCTGTCGTGGGCGGTGTGCGAGCCGACGACCGCGGAACTGGTCGCCGAGGTCGGGGTGACACCGGAGGGCGATATGGACGCGGCGCTTTCCGGCTGGTCCCGGCCCGGCGGGGAACCGGCGCTCGATGCCGCATTCACGGCGGTGGAACGCTTCGTCACCGGCGCACTGGGGCGCACACCGCACCGCGCGTGAGAACGGGCGCAGCCAGTCCGCTCGCGCAATCGCTCCCCTGGGGCAGCAACTGCCCGAACACCGCCCCCTCGGGCGGTGTGCACAGCTCGCCGCGAACTGCTGCAGGGCTGCACCGGACGATTGGTCGACAGCTGTTCACGTGCGAACGAATCACGGGCCCGCACCGCACGTCACTCCAGCCCGGTCAGCACCCGATCGATCGCGTCGAGGGCGCGGCCCAGTTCCTCCTCGGTGACGGTGAGCGGTGGGCGGAAGCGGATGCTGCGTTCACCGGTGCCCAGGATCAGCACGTGTTCCACCTCGCGCAGGGCGGCCACGACCCGATCCCGCAGTTCCGCGGTGCTGAGGGTGAAGGCGCACATCAGGCCGCGCCCGCGGGGGTCGGAAACGACAGCGGGATGCAGCTCGGCCAGTTCATGCAGCTGGCCGAGCAGATACCGGCCGAGCCGACGGGACTTCGGAATCAGATCGTCGGCTTCCAGGACCTCGAGAATGCGCCGCGCCCGCACCATATCGGTGAGATTGCCGCCCCAGGTGGAGTTCAGCCGGGAACCCACGGCGAAGACGTTGTCGGGTACCTCGTCCACCCGGCCACCCGCCATCACCCCGCACACCTGGGCCTTCTTGCCGAAGGCGACCACATCCGGCGCCAGCCCGAGCTGCTGATAGGCCCAGGCGCTACCGGCGGTACCGACCCCGGTCTGCACCTCGTCCAGAACGAACAGCGCATCGTGGGCGTGGCAGAGCTCCTGCATGCGCTGCAGGAACTCCGGCCGCAGATGCCGGTCGCCGCCCTCGCCTTGGATCGGCTCGGCGATGAAGCAGGCGATGTCGTGCGGGTAGGCCGCGAAAGCGGCACTGGCCTGGCCGAGGGCGATCGACTCCAGCGCCTCGACATCCGGTCCGGCGCCGAGATACGGCGTATCCAGCCGCGGCCAGTCGAACTTGGGGAAGCGGTCGGTCTTCACCGGATCGGTGTTGGTGAGCGACATGGTGTAACCGGTGCGCCCGTGGAAGGCGCCGGTCAGGTGCAGTACCCGGGTGCCCAGGCCGGGTGAGCGGCCGTGCCGCTCGTTGTGTCGGCTCTTCCAGTCGAACGCGACCTTGAGGGCGTTCTCGACGGCGAGCCCGCCGCCGTCGATCAGAAACAGATGTGGCAGCTGCGGATCGCCGAGCACCCGGGCGAAGGTGTCCACGAACCGTGCCATCTCGACGGTGTAGATATCGGAGTTGCTCGGCTTGTTCACCGCCGCCGTGGCGAGTTCGGTACGGAACTTCTCGTCGCGGGCCAGGGCGGGATGGTTCACCCCCAGGGCGTTGGATGCGAAGAAGCCGAACATGTCCAGGTAGGCGGTGCCGTCCCGGGCGTCGATGAGGGTGCGGCCGTGCGATTTGTGCAGGTCCAGCACCAGGTCGAACCCGTCGACGAGGATGTGTGCCGCGAGGATCTCGTGTACCCGGTTGGCGGGGGTGACCGCCGCGCCGGGGCGCTCCAGTTCGATGGTCACCCCACCGAGCGTACGCAAAATTTATCGAGCACTCCACGAAGTGGTGGATTTGTTACGGCAGATCGTTACCTGTCATAGAATGTCTGCAGGATGATGGTGCTGCGGGTCTGTACATTGGCAGTAGCCCGGATCTCCTGCAGCAGTTGCTCCAGGTGCCGCGGGGAGGCAACCCGCACCAGCAGGACGTAGCTCTCCTCCCCCGCCACCGAGTGGCACGCCTCGATGCCCGGGATGTGCTGCAGCAGTGCGGGTGCATCGTCCGGCTGGGACGGGTCGAGAGGAGTGATCGCCACGAATGCCGACAACAACTGGCCCAGTGCTTCGGGGTCCACAAGCGCGGCGTATCCGCGGATCACCCCGCGCGCTTCGAGCCTGCGCACCCTCGACTGCACCGCCGATACCGACAGACTGGCCTTTTCGGCCAGATTCGACAGGGTGGCGCGACCGTCGGCGACCAGTTCCCGAACCAGCAGTCGATCGATTTCGTCGAGTGGGGGTCTGCCCGGTGTCTCCGCCATTGGGGGAGGCTAACTCAGGTCCGGCCGCTCGTGGCCGAAACGTCCACTCGTTCACGTCCACACCGCACCCGAGGTTGTGCGCGGTACCAATACTCCCGCTGAGCGGATGGAGCAGCAGATGAACCGGACCGTCACCGACCACTTCACCGAACAACTTTCGCTGCGCGCCCGCGCGCTCCTGCACGCACTGGGCGCCGAGGAACCGGAATCCGGTGAGCTGGTGGCCCGCACACCGATCTCCGGCGGCCCGCTGACCAGCCTCGAGGTCACCACCCCGGCCGCATGTGATGCCGCGATCGCCCGCGCCGACAACGCATTCCGCACCTGGCGGACCGTCCCCGCCCCGCAGCGGGCCGAGGTGGTCCGGCAGTTCGCCGAACTCCTGCGCCGGCACCGCGGCGAACTGGGTGAGCTGGTCACCCTGGAGGTGGGCAAGATCACCGCCGAAGCCGTGGGCGAAGTCCAGGAGATGATCGACGTCTGCGATTTCGCGGTGGGCCTGTCCAGGCAGCTGTACGGGCGCACCATGCCGTCGGAACGGCCCGGTCACCGGCTGATGGAGACCTGGCATCCACTCGGCGTGGTCGGGGTGATCTCGGCATTCAACTTCCCGGTCGCGGTCTGGGCCTGGAACACCGCGATCGCCCTGGTGTGCGGGGACACGGTGGTCTGGAAGCCCTCGGAGACCACCCCGCTGACCGCGCTGGCCTGCCATACTCTGCTCCGCCGTGCCGCGGCCGCCGCAGGCGCGGATCCCGAAGTACACCAGCTGATCCAGGGCCCGCGGGAGGTCGGCGAACGGCTGGTCGACGACGCTCGGGTCGCCCTGCTCAGCGCCACCGGGTCGGTCGGCATGGGCCGCGCGGTGGGCCCCCGGGTGGCCGCCCGGTTCGGGCGCTGCCTGCTCGAACTGGGCGGCAACAATGCCGCTGTCGTGACGCCCACGGCCGATCCGGATCTGGCGGTCCGCGCCATCGTGTTCGCCGCCGCCGGCACCGCGGGGCAACGGTGCACCACCTTGCGGCGGCTCATCGCGCACCGATCGGTCGCCGAATCGCTGACCGCACGCCTCGCCGGGGCCTACCGGCAACTGCGCGTGGGCAATCCGCTGGACGAGCACACCCTGGTCGGACCGCTCATCCACGGCGACGCCTACGCCGCGATGCAGCAGGCCCTCGATCGAGCGCGCACCGAAGGCGGCGAGATCGTCTGCGGCGGTGAGCGCGTGGAGCTGATCGGCCCCGACGCGTTCTATGCGACCCCGGCGATCGTGCGGATGCCCGCCCAGACCGCACTGGTCCGCACGGAGACCTTCGCGCCGATCCTGTACGTGCTCGAATACGACGACCTCGACGAGGCGATCGACCTGCACAACGCCGTCCCGCAGGGGCTCTCGTCGGCCGTCTTCACCGGCGACCAGCGGGAGGCGGAGCGCTTCCTGGCCGCCGACGGCTCCGACTGCGGGATCGTCAATGTGAACATCGGCACCTCCGGCGCCGAGATCGGCGGCGCATTCGGCGGGGAGAAGCACACCGGTGGCGGTCGGGAATCCGGCTCGGACGCCTGGAAGGCGTATATGCGGCGGGCGACGAACACGATCAACTACTCGACCGGGCTACCCCTCGCCCAGGGCATCGAATTCGGTGGCTGACCTGCCGGTTTGGGTGTCCGACCACCGGCGTGTAAAGTTGTCTTTGCAACGCGGGGTGGAGCAGCTCGGTAGCTCGCTGGGCTCATAACCCAGAGGTCGTAGGTTCGAATCCTGCCCCCGCTACTAGGCAGAACGGCCCGGAACCAGTTCGGTTCCGGGCCGTTCTGCTGTGCAGCTAATCCGGCAGCTCCTTGCCGACGGTGTGCACGACGACGACCTTCGGATTCCAGGGCAGTATCCGGTCGACCTGCTTTTGCAGATCAGCGACCGGCGGCAGGTCCGATGGGCCCAGTACCGCCACCGTCGCGGTGCCGCTGCTCAACGACACATCGGTGACCACGGCACCCGCGGTGTCGTCCAGCCAGTCGCGCGCGGCGTGGCCGATCTGGCGGGTCCACAACGACGCCATGGAGTTCACCACCATCGGCGCGATCACCAGCACCAACAGGACCGCCAGCACCACATAGGCACGCTTGCGGCGGGTCCTGCGCAGTTCCGGACTCCGGGCATAGCCGACTCCGACGATGATCAACGTCGCGGTGATGATCAACGCGAGCACATTCGACGCGAACAGCACCAGCGCACCCAGCGCCTGCTCCACCGAGCCGGCGCCGAGGCACACCCCGATCACCCCGAGCGGCGGAACCAGCGAGATGGCGATCGCGACGCCGGGAAGGACATCGCCGACGTCGCGGCGGGTGATCGCGATCGCCCCGACGAAACCGGTGGCCATGGCCGCGGTCAGATCCATCAGCGTCGGCGACGTCCGGCCGGTGACCTGAGAGTTGCCGAGAACGTTCACCGGGTTCGGCAGCAACAGCGCGAACAGGAAGCCCAACGCCACCACCACGACCACGCTGGCGAACACCAGCACGAGGCTGCGGCCGATCAGGCCGGACCGGTCGGTCGCGATACCCAGCCCGATCCCGAGTATCGGGGCCGAGAGCGGGGCGACGATCATCGCGCCGATCACCGTGGCCGTCGAATCGGCGATCACCCCCGACACCGCGATGACCCCCGACAGCACCAGCATCAGCCAGTACCCCGACAACTTGTCCCGGCCGCCACCGGCGATATCCAGCTTGTCGACCAGTTCATCGATGCTCCGGCGCTGCGTATCCGGTACCACGTAGTGCACGACAGACCGCCCTTCTGCAAGGTTGCGCCGTCACGGCCGGCACGTCCGGCCGGAATCGGGGCACTGATCCGGGATTTTGCCCGGACGAACCGGACGCCGAACAGCTCCGGCGCGGATTTCACCCCGAACGGGTGAGTCCGTCCGGCACGGCGACCGGACACCATGGCTGCATGGCAGACTCCCCCACCTTCGGACCGGTCGAACTGGTCGTGCTCGAGTTCCCCGGGACCCGTGTCGACGGTGCGGTGACCACGGCGCTGCGCGAGGTCGCCGATCGCGGCTACGTCACCATCGTCGACCTCGTCTTCCTCCGCAAGGACGAACAGGGCAACCTGACCGAGACCGAGATCGATGCACTACCCGCCGATTCCGGCCTGGCCGGTATCCCGGTGGACAGCCGGACCCTGATCAGCGACGACGATCTGGTGGTCGTCCGCGAGTCGATAGCGCCGGGCTCCGCGGCTGTGGTGATCGTCTACGAGGAAACCTGGGCCCGGCAGCTCGCCGGCCAGGTCCGCGGGGCGGGCGGCGAGGTCTCATTGCACGTCCAGATTCCGCGCGATGCCGTCGAAGCGGCCCTGGCCGCCACCTAGAAAGGGACAACCCATGCCGTTGGGAGGACCGCGCGTCGGCCGGCCCGGGCTGCTGGGCACGATCGCCCGGACAGCGGTGATCACCGGAACCGCCAACGCCACCAGCAATGCCATGAACCGCCGGGCCCAGCGCCGGGCGGCCGAGCAGCAGGCCTATACCGAACAGCAGAGGCAGCCACCGCCCGGTTACGGCTATCCGCCGCAACCGGCGCCACCACCCCCTCCCGCTGCGCCGCCCGCTGCACCGGCCGCGCCGGCAGCGGAGGGTACGGATCTGGTGGCGAAATTGCAGCAGCTGGCCGATCTCCACAAGGCGGGCGTGCTGTCGGACCAGGAATTCGCCGCGGCCAAGACACAATTGCTCGGCTGACGGCGAAAAATATCCGGACGCCACCTCTCGGCTACGGCGTCCGGATATTTGTCGTGCATTCGTCAGGAAAGCGCTTTCGCCTTCAATCGCTCGAATTCGTCCTGGGTGATGGAGCCGGAGTCGAGCAGCTTCTTGGCGTCCGCGATCTGCGTCGCCGGATTACTGCCCGCGACGTCCTTGATGTAGGAATTGGTGGCGTCGACGGCCTGCTGTTCGGCCGCCGCCGAACGCTCGGCCATACCGCGACCTCGGGCGATCAGGTAGACGATGGCCGTGAGCAGTGGCAGGAAGATCAGCGCGACGATCCAGATCGCCTTGACCCAGCCGGAGGTCTCCCGGTCCCGGAACAGGTCGACGATGATCATGAAGAGCATCATCAGATAGGCGACGAACGCAAAGCTGACAATGATGAGCCAGAGGACTTCCCAGAAAGACATGTCGCTCCTATGGTCAATTTTCCGGCCCGGCTACCGAACCGATCAATGCATTAGAGCACGATAACTCCGGTGGGGCGATAAACCCAGGTGAAATCACCGAACCGCAAGCACACCAACCGGTAATCCGGATCGGCATTGCCGACGGTACGCTGCGTCCGAAAGTCGGCACAGCACAAGATCCTCCTCAGCGTCCAACCGCTCGACACCGACCAGCGACACATCAACTGATGCGGCAGCAGACCCCGCCGCACCTGTCGTTCCATTCCGCTTCGCCGAGCGAGCCGGCTCTGCAGACAGCGGCTGCGTGGGCGGAGCCTGCTGGTCGGGTCGGGACGGGTCAAGTCAGATCCGGGGCGGGCTGGCAGGTCGGGCAGTAGTAGATGCCGCGTTCGCGTTCCAGGATGCGGTCGGCGGGGCCCGGCGGGGTGGCGGCGAGATGCGCGTCGGAACCGAGCAGGCGGGAGCGGATCCGGGTGCCGCAGCGCCGGCAGGGTCGACCGGTTCGGCGGTAGACGAACGGTCGCCACGGGGGTTCGTGGGCGGCCCGGCCGAGGACACGGTGTGCTTCGTCGACCAGCGCGGGCAGGGCGGGCACGGCAGCGACCGGAGTGGCCGGATGAACGCGGCGCAGATAGCAGATCTCGCTGCGGTAGATATTGCCGATTCCGGCCAGATTGCGCTGGTCGAGCAGGGCGAGCCCGATCGGCCGATCCGGGTCGGCCGCCAGCCGGCGCCGGGCCTCGACAGGGTCCCAGTCCGGCGCCAGCAGGTCCGGGCCGAGCGGGTCGGTCACCCGGTGTTCCGCGTCGCGGGCAAGCACTTCGACCACCCCGAGATCGAATCCGACGGCTTCGGATTCGTCGTTGGCGAGCACCACCCGGGCGGCGACGCGCGGGCGGGTCCAGCGCCTCCCGCACTGGTACACCCACCATTCGCCGTCCATCTTCAGGTGCGTATGGACGCTCGCCCGCGGGGTGCGGATGAACAGATGCTTGCCGTAGGAGCCGACGGATTCCACCGGGTCACCGGTGAGATCGACGGTGGCGTAGCGCGGTACCCGGAAATCGCTGCGGGTCAGGGTCCGCCCGGCCAGTGCATCACGCAACTGCGCCGCCGTGCGGAACACGGTGTCCCCTTCGGGCATACTCGGCCTCCTGTCCGCCACCACCGTTCGATTCGACCTTCACACCTCGTCGGGGTTGTTCACGTCGAAGGTGGCGATACCGAGTGTTCGCCACGCGGCGAGCAATCGTTTGTCTCCTGATGCAGCCACGGTATCCGGCGCGTCCACCAATGTCGCTGCAGCGCAGTGAGCGGCGTCGTACCCGCGCAGTGCGTGCTGGAAGGCCAGATCACCCGCGGTTCGGACGAAGTCATCGTCGAAATCGATGACCTCCAATTGCTGCCACAGCGTGTCCAGCAGGTTCCGGGCCGCCGTGTGCTGTTCGGTATCGATACGCGTCATCCGATGTGCCTGCGCCAGCGCAGCAGCAGCTTCGATATACATGACGCGGCTGGATACGACAGCATCGGCCGTGTTCCAGAACACGTTGCACGAGTGGCTGGCAACTTCCTCGATCAGCAGGGGAATAACCGCCGAGGTGTCCAGGTATCCGATCACCGCCGTTGCTCATCGATGAGTTCACTCACGCTGCCTGCGGTCCGGATCGGTGTCGGAGCAGGCAACTTGCGCTGCGTGGCCGGTCGGATCCGCCCCGCCTCGCGCAGTCGTTCGAGTGGCGACAATGTTTCGACCGGGACCAAACGCGCCACCGGGCGGCCGTGGTCGGTCACGGTCAGCGTGCGCCCTGCTCGTACTTCGGTCAGGTGTCGACTCAGGTGGTCTCGCAGCTCGCGTATGCCGATCTCCATCACAACTCCTAAGTGGACATATTTGATTGTCAAATTATAGCCACACTACGTTGGACAGCTCATCACATCTGCCGGCGTAACCGCAGGCCGCGCGGCGTGGTGGCGAAGCCTGCATCGGTGAGAAACCCGGCGGCGGTACTGCCGTGCACCGATTCGCCGTTCACGCGGTCGATCACCAGGGATTCGACGCGGCGATCGTGCACCAGGGCGGCCAGGGCGCGGGCGGCGGATTCCCGGGCCGCCGGGTCCTCGGTGAAGGTCAGCAGGGTCTTACCGCCGCGCTCCAGGTAGAGGACCAGTTCGCCGGCGACCAGGACGACCAGGGCACCGGCCTTACGTCCGGGCCGGTGGCCTCCGTCGCCCGCGTTTTTCGGCCAGGGCAACGCGGCGCCGTACGGGTTGGCCGGGTCACACGCTGCCATTGCCAGGGCGTTGGGTGCGTCGTGGTCGCGCGTGGTGCGTCGGCCGCCCGGGTCGGCCTCGGTGTCGAAGGCGCGCAGCCGATCCACCACCTCGGTGGTGGAGAACTGGGCTCCGCCGAGCGAATCCACGAAATAGCCGCGGCGGCAGCGGCCACGGTCTTCGAATTCGGTGAGGACCCGGTACATCAGCGCGAAACCGCCGGGAACCCCTTCGCTCTGCACCGCGCCACGGGTCAGTACGCCGTAGCGCTCCAGCAATTGATCGGCGGTGGCATGGGCACGCAGCGTGGCATCGGTGATCCGGTCGGGCAGCAGAGACCAGCGGCCGGCCAGGGTGGGTGCCGCGGACCGGGCCGGTGCTCGATGGGGCAGGTAGGCACGGCCGCGGGGCGCCCGCCGCGGCGCCCGGTGCGCGGTGACGGTGCGGGCCGGTCCGGACAGCAGCGCCCGTACCGGTGCAAAGGTATCGCCCGCGAGGTAGCCCGCCCACACCAGCTGCCACAGCGCCTCCCCGGCCGCCTTGTCGTCGTCGAGTCCGCAGGCATCGGCCAGCTGCCGGAAGAAGTAGGCACCCCCGGCGCCGTGCAGGCCGTCAGGGGGCGCTGGGGCCGTGTCCGGATGACCGGGCGCGGGCTCCAGCCGGGCACCGAGGGCGGCCAGGATGCTCAGTTGCACATCGGTGAACTCGATATCGTCGACCGGCGGCAGGGTGAACGGCGCCTGATCGGCCGGGTGCAAGGCGATCCAGCCGTCCTTGGCGGTGATCGCGCCGTGCCCCGACCAGAGCACTTCACCGGTCGCCATCAGTTCGTCCAGCAGGGCGGGCGTGTAGTCGCGCACCCGCATCGGCAGCACCAGCGCTTCCCAGGCGGACGCCGGAATCGGCACCCCGGCCAGCTGTTCCACGACAGTCGCGACACCGTCGACGCCGCGCAACGACGCGGTACCGACATGCTGCCAGGTGGGCAGGAAGCGGGCCAGGGCCGCGGTGGCGACCGGTTCCACCTCGTGCCGGGCGGCGGCCAGGGACCGGCGCCGCAGCCGGCGCAGTACCTGGGTGTCGCACCATTCGGTCCCCATCGCACCCGGGGTGAATTCGCCTTCCACCACCCGTTTCTCGGCGAGCAGCCGGTGCAGCGCGGTGGCCGCCACCGCCGGGCCGATACCGAACCGATGGGCGACGGTTTCGGTCCGGAACGGTGCATGAGTACGGGCGAAGCGGCCCACCAGGTCACCGAGCGGGTCCGGCACCGGCTCCAGGAACGCGTCCGGCACCCCGACCGGCAGCGGAACACCCAGCGCATCCCGCAGGCGGGCGGCATCCTCCATCGCCACCCACCATTCGTGTCCGGCGAAGGACACCCGCATGGCACGTTTGTCACGGCGCAACTGTTCGAACCAGGCCGATGCCCGAGCGGCGACGAGGTCGACATGGCCGGTGCCGTTTCCGGGCACGCTGCCGTTCGAGGCGCCCGCCGATCCGACGCTGCCGGCGGAACCGACAGCGAGCGCCGTTTCCGGCTGTCCGGCATCGACCTCGTCGCCATCGGGCGCGGTGCACCGTTGCGCAGCTTCGGCCGGGGTGAGCGGACCGAGTAGCCGCAGCAGATCGGCCAGGCCCTCGGCATCACGGGCCCGGCGTTCCGGGGTCAGCCGCTGCAGCTCCTGTTCGGTGCGGTTCAGCACGGCCGGGTCCAGGAGTTCCCGCAGCTCCACCCGGCCGAGCAGTTCGGCCAGCAGACCGGAATCGAGTGACAGCGCCGCGGCCCGGCGTTCGGCCAGCGGGTTGTCGCCCTCGTAGACGAACTGCCCGATATAGGCGAACAGCAGCGCATTGGCGAACGGCGACGGTGCCGGGGTCTCCACCTCGACCAACCGCACCTTCCGGCCCGCCACCCGGGTCAGCAGATCGTGCAGGGCCGGCAGATCGTAGACGTCGCGCAGGCATTCCCGGGCGGTCTCCAGCAGGATCGGGAAGTCGGGGAACTTGCGGGCCACATCGAGCAACTGCGCCGAGCGCTGCCGTTGCTGCCACAGCGGGGCCCGCTTCCCGGGGTCGCGGCGCGGCAGCAGCAGCGCCCGGGCGGCGCACTCCCGGAACCGCGAGGCGAACAGCGCCGAGACGCCGACCTGTTC
Source organism: Nocardia sp. KT25-26 (assembly GCF_056627695.1). Lineage (NCBI taxonomy): Bacteria > Bacillati > Actinomycetota > Actinomycetes > Mycobacteriales > Nocardiaceae > Nocardia > Nocardia sp. KT25-26. The sequence goes on from NZ_CM152813.1 coordinate 4,934,623, forward strand.
GGTGACGATCTCGTCGATCTCGTCGGGTTCGAAGACGAACAGCTCGGCACCCGGCGGATCGTCGGTGGTGTCGGGCAGGCGCACCACGATGCCGTCGTCTGCCGCAGTGGGGGCCGCATCCACTCCGAACCGTTCCTGCAGCCGCGCACCGACGGCCAGCGCCCACGGGGCGTGCACCGGGGTGCCGAACGGGGAATGCAGTACCAGCCGCCAGTCACCGAGTTCGTCGCGGAATCGTTCCACGATCAGGGTGCGATCGGTCGGCAGCTGTCCGGTCGCGCTGCGCTGCTCGTCCAGCAATGCGATCAGATTGGCGGTCGCGTTCGTATCCAGCCCCGCCGTCGTGATCACTTCACGCAGCTCGGCGACCGGGCCGGAGCTCGACGTTTCCGGCATCGCGGCCGTCGCGGTCCGGGCCCGGCGCGCCGATGCCGGGGCGGCGGCTGCCCGGCCCGCCCGTGCCTCGGAGGTGCTACGGCCGATCGGCGGCTCGTGCCGACCCGACGATTCCGGCCCACCGGATTCTCCGCCTGCCGAGGCGGGTTCGGCGGTGCTGCCGTCGGGTTCGGTCCTCCGGCCGGAGCCTGTCGGTGCCCCGGAGCCCGGGCCGGTGGTGCGGACGGGCCGGGTGTCGAGAGGCTGCCGCCGGTCGGGGCCGTGCGGAGCGGCCTGCGCACCGGTCGAAGCCGCAGCCGTTTCGGGATCGAGCAGCAGCGCCGACAGCTGGCCGGCCGAGACCCGGCCGGTGCGGCGGACGAATTCGCCCAGGGCGGCTCCGAGTTCGGCCGGCCGACCCAGGCCGTCGCCGTGCCAGAACGGCAGTCGGCCGGGCAGCCCGAACGCCGGGGAAACCAGCACCCGGTCGAACGTGATCTCCTCGATCCGCCAGCTGGTGGCACCGAGAGCGAACACATCGCCGACCCGCGACTCGTAGACCATCTCCTCGTCGAGTTCACCCACCCGGGAGGCCTTCTCACCGACCATGTACACCGCGAACATGCCCCGGTCCGGGATCGCACCACCGGAGGTGACCGCGAGCCGCTGGGCACCGGGCCGACCGGTCAGGGTCCCGGCATCGCGGTCCCAGACGATCCGGGGGCGCAGCTCGGCGAACTCGTCGGACGGGTAGCGACCGGCCAGCAGGTCCAGGACCGACTCGTAAGCCGACCGCGGCAGTTGCGCATAGCTCCCGGTACCGCGCACGGTGTCGAACCATTCGTCGGCATCGAGCGGATCCAGGGCACACGCGGCCACCGTCTGCTGGGCGAGCACATCCAGCGGGTGCGCGGGGATCTGCAGCCGTTCGATCGACCCGTCGATCATCCGCTGGGCGGCGACCGCGCAGTGGATGACGTCGGTGCGGTGTTTGGGGAACAGCACGCCGCGCGAGATCTCACCCACCTGATGCCCGGCCCGGCCGACCCGCTGCAGGCCGCTGGACACCGATGGCGGTGCCTCCACCTGGACGACCAGGTCCACCGCGCCCATATCGATGCCCAGTTCCAGGCTGCTGGTGGCCACCACACAGCGCAGCCGCCCGCTCTTCAGATCGTCTTCGATCAGTCCCCGCTGTTCCTTGCTCACCGAACCGTGGTGGGCCCGGGCCAGCAGCGCGCCCGCACCGTGTACCACCTCCGTCGACGGCCCGAGCTGCGCCGGGGGCGCGTGTTCGGTGTCGACCGGTTCACCCAGTCGTTCGGCGTACGCCTCGTTGAGCCGGGCGGTGAGCCGTTCGGCGAGCCGCCGGGAGTTGGCGAACACGATCGAGGATCGATGTTGGAGCACCAAGTCCACGATGGCCGCATCGACGTGCGGCCAGATCGAACCGGGCTGATCGGAGTCCCCTGGGTCGGTCATATCCGGCACCGGAACCCGGACCGACAGGTCGAAGGTCTTCGGCGCCGGTGGGGACACGATGGTGATCGGCGCCGCACCGACCAGGAATCGGCCCACCTCTTCGGGCGGCCGCACCGTCGCCGACAGGCCGATCCGCTGGGCGGGCTGCTTGGTGAGCCGGTCCAGCCGGGCCAGGGAAAGCGCGAGGTGGGCGCCGCGTTTGGTACCGGCGATGGCGTGCACCTCGTCGACGATCACGGTGCCGACCTGCGCGAGGCTTTCCCGGGCCGCCGAGGTGAGCAGCAGGAACAGCGATTCCGGGGTGGTGATCAGGATGTCCGGCGGTGTGCGCTGCATGGCCCGGCGCTGGGCAGGTGTGGTGTCCCCGGAGCGCACGCCGACGGTGATGTCCGGCGGGTCCTGGCCGAGGAGTCTCGCGGTGCGCGCGATCCCGGCCAGCGGGGCACGCAGGTTCCGTTCCACATCGACGGCCAGGGCCTTCAGCGGTGATACGTACAGCACGGCGGTGCCGCGCTGTTGTCCCGGATCCGGCGCCGGCCGCCCGGCGAGCCGGTCGATCGCCCACAGGAACGCCGACAATGTCTTACCGGAACCGGTCGGGGCGATGACGAGCGTGTGTTCCCCGGCCGCGATCGCCCGCCATGCGCCGAGCTGCGCCGGCGTGGGCGCGGCGAAGGCGCCGTCGAACCACTGCCGGGTGGCGGGGGAGAACCGGTCCATGCCGACCAGTGTGCACCCGAGGGCCGACATGTCCGCACGGTGCGACGGCGGAGGTCGTACGCTGGCCACTCGTGGGGCGACTTGTCGAGTTGGAGCTGATCAGTCACGGCACCACCGAAGCGATGCGCAAAGCCCGATTCCCGGTGGACGAGCCGCTGGACACCGGTGCGCGCGCCGCCGTGGCCCGGTGCCGGCCGATGCCGGGCGCCCGGGTGCTGATCGGCCCGGAGCGGCGCACCGGTGATACAGCTGACGTGCTCGGGCTGATCGGGACCGGCGACGATCGGTTACGCGATCTGGATGCCGGCTCCTGGCGGGGCAGCGAGCTGGCCGCACTCCCGCAGGACCAGCTGCTGGTCTGGCTGACCGATCCGGAATTCCGCGGCCACGGTGGCGAGACGGTGACCGAGCTGATCGATCGCACCCGGTACCTGCTGACCGAGATCGCCTCGGCCGGGAAGTCGACGGTGGCCGTCACTCATCCGGCGCTGGTGCGGGCCGCGCTGCTGGTCGCTCTCGACGCACCGGCCGAGGCCTTCTGGCGCATCGAAATCGCCCCCGCCTGCTGCACCCGGCTGCATTATCGCGGGAAGTGGACACTGCGCCTGCCCGGCTGACCCGGCGCAGTGCCGATCGCGGTGGTGGCCCGATGCCCCACCCGCCGACCGAACCCGGCTACGGACGAGTCCTGCCGTCCGCGGCACCTTTTGCGCATCGAACTAACTAGACCGGTCGTCATAATTGAGCTAGTGTTTCCGGCATGCCCCCACGCACCGACACCCGGCAGCGCTTCATCGATGCCGCCGCCGATCTCTTCCACCGCCAGGGCTACCACGCGACCGGCCTCAACCAGCTGGTGAGCGCCGGTGGTGCGCCCAAGGGCTCGTTCTACTTCCACTTCCCCGACGGCAAGGAGCAGCTGGCCGCGGAGGCGCTGACCCACTCGGCCGACCGGCTGCGCGAATCGCTGGCACAGGCTCTACGACAGGGTGGGATCGATGCGGTGTTCGCGACCCTGCAAACCACCCTCGTGGAATCCGACTACCGCCAGGGTTGCCCGATGGCAACCGTCGCTCTCGACGCCGGTTCCGAGAGCGAGCAGATCCGCGAGTCGTGTGCGGCGGGGTTCGAATCGTGGCGGCAGGCGATCGAGGAGTTCCTGCTCGACCAGGGCGTGACCGCCCGGCGGGCCGGCGAACTCGCCACGGTGGGCCTGGCCATGCTCGAGGGCGCCCTGCTACTGGCCCGCACCCGGCGCGACCTCACTCCCCTGCACCTGGTCGCCGATCAGCTGCGCACCATCCTGGAACAGGAGTTGAACTGATGCGGATCCATCACCTCGACGGCGGCACCATGCGCCCGCTCGGCGGCACGCTGATCGACGGGGCACCCGGCCTGCTCCGCCGGGCCGAAATGGTGTGCCACTGCGTCCTCGTCGAACTGGACGACCGGCTGGTGCTGATCGAGACGGGCATCGGCGAACAGGCCACGATCCGGCCCGAGGAATGGCTGGGCCGCCGCTTCCTGCAGCTCACCACGCCGGTCCTGGACCCGGCCCACACGGCCGTCGGGCGCGTCGAAGCGCTCGGCTACCGGCGCTCCGATGTCAGCGATATCGTGCTGACCCACCTGGACCTGGACCACGCCGGTGGCCTGGCCGACTTCCCGCGGGCGCGGGTGCACGTCTACGCCGACGAACTGCGGGCCCTGGACGGCGTCTTCGGACCCAAGGAGAAATTCCGTTACCGGCCGGCACATTTCGCACACGGACCGCAGTGGCACAGCTATTCCGAGCAGGGTGAATCCTGGTTCGGTTTCGAGGCGGTCCGACCCCTGGACGGCCTACCGCAGCTCGCATTGATCCCGCTGGCCGGACACACTCGCGGCCACACCGGCGTGGCCGTCGACACCGGGAACGGCTGGCTGCTCAGCGCCGGGGACGCCTACTTCCACCCCGGTCGGCTCGATCCGGAACAACCCCGGCAGCCACTGGGCATCACCGCGTTCGAGAACATGGTGCAGACGGTCGCCGCCGCACGCCGCGACAATCAGGACCGGTTGCGCGAACTGACCCGCGAGCACGGTGACCGGATCCGGATGTTCTCCGCGCACAACGCCGCCGAACTCCGCGCACTCCAGGGCACCGCGGCTTGACCCGCGCCCGCCCGGCCGAACATCCGGCGGCCGGGCGGGAGGGCACCAGAACCCACTCTATGTGAGTGGTTATTCTTCACCGTATTCCAGATATCCACCACACCTAGCTCAGTGTTAACAAACTTTTGTGATCTTCCATTCATCTGCTACAGATCGGCGTCAACCCCGGTTTCCGCATCCCCGGAGTGGGATATCATCGCGCCATGGACGCCCAGAAGCCGGTCCGGCGACGCCCCCGTAACCGCCGCGCGCAGATCGCTGCCGCCTCGGCCGAGGCGTTCAGCACCCTCGGCTATCACGGGGTCAGCATGGGCGACATCGCATCCCGGCTCGACATCAGCTCCACCGCGCTCTACCGCCACTACCCCAGCAAGTACGCCATCTTCCAGGAGGAGGCGCTGCGGCTGGGCCAGTCGGTCGCCGATGCCGCCGAGGTACCGGCGGAACTGGCGGATGCCCCGGCAGAGCAGCGGATGGACCACGTCCTGGACGCGTTGATCACCAACTCGATCACCAACCGCCGCAGTGCGGCCCTGGTCCGGTGGCAGTACCGGGACCTGGAACCCGACGACTACACGCTGCTGCTGGATCGGATGAAGACCGCCTGGCGAACCGTCAGCAGCATACTCGCCGAACTACGACCCGAACTCGACAGCGGTGACCGGGTGGTGCTGGCCGCCGCCTCGATCAGCGTGATCGGCAGCATCGCCGACCACCACGTCACCGCGCCGGAACGAACCCTCAGCGCCCTGCTGCGTTCGGCGGCCCGCACCGTCCTGGCCACCGATCTGCCGCCCGCAGGCGCGGATCCGGAACCCCGGACAGCCCGGGAGTTCCCGGCAACCCTGAAACACGAGCTGATCCTGAAGCAGGCGATCGACCTCTTCCACCGGCACGGCTACCCGAACGTCAGCATGGAGGACATCGCGGCAGCCGCCGAACTGCCCGCAGCCTCGGCGGTATACCGGTTCTACCGCAGCAAGGGCGACATCCTGGCATCCGCCTTCCGCCGCGCCGCAGACCAGGTGTCCGGCTCCATCGGACCGGCCATCGCCGAATCCGACAGTCCGCAAGCCGCACTGGACACCCTGATCGACCTCTACGTCACGGGGTCGTTCGCGAACCGGGAACTGACCTACGTCTACTACACCGAGTTCACCAATGTGCCGCAGGCCGAACGCACGGTACTGCGCAACATCCAGCGGCTCAGTGTCGAGGAGTGGGCGAAGCTGGTGACACAGGCCCGGCCCGAACTCACGCAGGCGAGCGCCCGCGTCCTCGTCCATGCCGCGTTCGCTCTGGTCGTGGATCTGGGCCGGTGGCTGCGGCCGAACAGCGAGCTGTCCAACCGGGCCCGGGTCGCCGCGCTGATGCGGGTCATCCTGCTGGGCTGACCCGCCGCGCACCTCGTCAGGGAACCGGGGGTGTGGTTGCCAGTGGCGAATTCACGTCGTTCACCAGCCACTTGCCGTCGGTCTTCGACATCCGCAGCACCATCGACAGCTGTCCTCGGGCGGGCTGCCCCTGGGTGCCCACGCTGGTGATGGTCTGGCCGATCACCACGATGGCCTCCGCCGAGGACTCGTCACCGGATTTGATCGCGCACTGGACGTCCTCGACCTTCGACACCACTTCGCCCTCGGCCAGGACGGTGCGCAATTCCTTGCTGGTGTCCTCGAACTCGGACCTCCAGTCGCCGGTAGCGCCGTCGAGCACGGCGGCGAAGTAAGGTTCCAGGTTCGCGGAGTCGTAGTCGGCCAGCACCGGCCCGTACGCGCAGGCGGCCGCACGGGCCTCCTGCTGTGCGGCCAGCACCCCCTCCGACCGGCCGTTCTGCACGAAGTAATACACGGCAACCGAGGTGACCGCGGCCAGCAGCACAACGGCCGCTGCGGCAACACCGATCAACTTGCGAGACAGGATGTTCCGAGCATCTGCCGCCGGACCGGCCGACTCGTTCGCAGGTTGCGGCTCACCGGATGCCGGCGCGCCTGCCGCGCGGGCAGTGGGTTCGGCAGTTGTCGTCTCGGCGTCTGCGCCTGCGTCGTCCGCCTTGCCGATCTCCACCTTTTCGCTGTCAGCCATGAACTCTCATTCCTCTTCGCCGGGGATGGGTCGGGACATCTCGTTGCCGGTCACACCGGGTGGCGGCCCGGATCCGTTGTCGGGCACGTTCGGCCGGGGAGCATTGGCCGAGCCGCGAATCTGCAGCGCCGGGTCGTCGGTCACGCAGTAGTTGTAGAGCCGGACCCGGGTGTCGGCGGTCGGCGCCGACGGCACGACCGGGATCGTGTCGTATTCGCAGGTCGGCCGGGGCCAGGGGTCGACCAGCGTATGGTAGGCGCCGTCGTGCGCCGGTATACCGATGGCCGCGATACCTTGCCGCAGCGCCGGAAACAGTGCCGCGATGGCCGGCGACCGCAGCTTGGCGGCCCGGGTGATCGCGACGAAATTGGTCACCAGATTGGTGATCGGGTCATCGGTCTCGGCCACGAAACCACCCAGCGAGGCCAGCTGCCCGGGTGCCAGGTCCAGAAACCGGCGCACCTCCGCATCGGCGGCGGTGAGCTGTTCGAACAGGGCACCGGCTCCGGTGGTCAGGGTGGTGAGGTCCGGCTGGGCATGCGTGGTGGTTTCGGAGATCACCTGCAGGTTCTCGATCAGCCGCCGGGTCTGCGGCAGCAGCGAGTCCAGACCGGCCATGGCGCGGCTGATCCCGGAGATCATGTTGCGCAGCCGATCCGGGCCGCCCGCGAGTGCCTTGTCGAGTTCGTCGACGATCACGGTGAGGCGCTCCGGGTTCATTCCGGAGATCAGCCCGCTCATATTGTTCAGCAACGACTCCGTGGTGACCGGCGTACTGGTCTGCGCGACGTCGATCTCCGCACCGTCCTGCAGGTACGGTCCGGTATCGGCGTCCGGCCGGAAGTCCAGGTACTGTTCACCGGCCGCCGAGAGCCGTCCGACGGCGACCGTACCGCCGACCGGAATCCGCACCCCCGACTCGATTTCCGCAACGGCGGTGACTCCGGCCCCTTCGGCGCGAACGTCGGCGACCCGACCGATGCGCAGGCCGCGGAAGGTCACATCGTTGTTCTCCAGCAGGCCGCCGGAATCCGCCAGCCGCACGGTGACCCGATAGTCCTCGGCGAACGGGTCGATCCGCAGGATCGCGCCACCCAGATAGGCGGCACCGGCCACCAGGACGACGACGAGACCGAGGTTGGCGACGGCGATCCGCCGCCGCACCAGATAGTTCCACAGCGGGATGTTCACCGCGGTCCTCCTGCGGGCCGGGGCGGGCTGTTCAGCCGGCCGATGACTTTCTCCAGCACCTGGCCGAGACTTCCGACGAAGGCACCGGCATCACCCAGTTCCGGCAGCCGGCTGCCGGTCGGGTCGGTCAGCGCGCCGATGCTCAGGTAGGACACCTTCGCGGTGACCGCCAGCACCGGCCCCTCGAAGGAGGCCAGCACCGAGGGGTAGATCTCGTCGAACCGGGCCAGCGCGGCACCCAGCTCGTCGGCCTGGGTGAACCCGGCCATCAGATCCTGGATGCTGCTGAACAGGCTCACGAATTCCGGGCCGGTGGTGTCGGTGAAATCGCCGAGCGCAGCCATGGTGACCGACACCTTGTCGATCAGCTGCGAGATGTCCCGGTTGTTCTCGGCCACCAATCCGAGCAGATCCGGGAAGGCATCGGCTGCCTCGCCCAGCTGTTTCTTGTTGTCGGCGAGCTCCCCGGTGAGCACCGAGACCCCGGTCAGCACGCTGTCGATGTCGGCGGTGCGCTGGTTGAGGGCGCCGATAGTGGCGTCGAGTTCGGTCAGCAGGTGCGCCAGCTGCGGCGCCCGGCCACCGAACATCGAGTTCATCTCGGCCGTGATCTTGGCGGCCTGGTTGATGGCGCCACCGTTGAGCAGCATCGAGATCGAGAGCATCAGTTGTTCCACCGAGGCACCGGCCGAGGTCAGATCGGTCCCGATGGTGTCGCCCTCCTGGAGCAAACGGCTATCCGATGTCTGCTCCGGCAGGGTCAGGGCCACGAAGATGTCGCCGAGCGGAGTGGCCTGCCGCAGTTCGGCGGTGGTCCCCACCGGCAGTTCGATGTCCTCCCTGATCAGCATCTCCACATCGGCGATGAAGTTGGTGGTGCTGATTGCGGTGACCACCCCGACATCGGTACCGCCGATCTTGATGTGGGCTCGCTCGGGCAGGTTGAGGGCATCGGTGAAGGCGGCGTTGACGGTGTATCCGTCCGCACCGATCCCGGGTTTGGGCAGGGGCATCGAGTCCACCGTGACCGCGCATCCGGTCGCCGTGGTCACCCCCGCCGCCGTGACCAGCGCCGCGACGGCCCGGCCGATTCGTGTCAGTCGTCTCATTTCGTGATCCCCAGCAGTGCCGCAGTGAGCCCGAAATCCGGCCCCATGTCCTGGATCTTCCCGGTCCGGCAGCCGTCCAGGCGCATCTGCACCCGTTCGCAGAACAGCGCCAGGGCCTCGCTGTCGAATACGCTCTTGTCGAGCAGGCCGTGCAGGCGCAGCGCCCGATGTTCCCGGCTCACCGCATTGGAGAAGTTCTCGAAGAACAGCGGTGTGACATCGACGATCTCGGTGAGTTCGCGGGAGCGCTGCCGCATCTGCTCGGTGATGTCGACGAACCGGTTCAGCGCACCGGCGAGCTGATCCTCGTTCTGCCCGACCACTGCCGAGGTGTTGGCGATGAAGTCGTTCAGCTGCTGCAGCACGGCGTGCAGGCCCGGTGCCTGTTCGCCCATCAGCTGCACCAGTTCGGTGAGCCGGCCGCTGAAATCGCGGACCGTCTGATCGTTGGCCGCGATCACCTCGGTGATCTCGTTGAGTTTCACGATGGTGTTGGAGATCTGGTCCCCGTTGGCGAAGGTCACCTCGAAGGCCGCCGACAGATCGTCCAGGGTTTCCCGGAGCCGGTCACCGTTGCCGTCCAGCAGCGGGTAAAGCACCCGGCTGGCCATCGGGCCCTCGTCGCTGTCGCCGGTCAGGGCGGCGCCCAGCTGATCGAAGTTCTCCAGGATCCGGTCCAGTTCCACCGGCGTCCGGGTGTTCTCCAGCGGGATGTGGTCACCGTCCGACATCGCCGGACCACCGGTGTAGGCGGGTGCCAGCTCGACATGCCGGTTGGTGATGAGCTGCGGCGACACGAGCGCGGCTTTGGCGCCGGCAGGAATCTGCACCTCGGTGTCGATCGCCATCACGACCTCCACATAGCTGCCGCGCGCGGTCACCGACTCCACGACACCGACCGGCACCCCGAGCACGGCCACTTCGTTTCCGGCGTAGAGGCCGGCGACGTTCTCGAAGTCGGCGCTGATCCGCATTCGTTCCCCGAGCGATTGCCCCGTGAGCCGGACCAAGGTGTCGTCCACCAGGGAACAGCCCGGGACGAGGGCCAGGGTCACGAACAGTGCGGCCGCCATCGGCAGGATCCGCCGCAGTGCGGTTGCGAACATGGTGTTCGGCATCAGTTGCATCCCGCCACCACCTGGGCGAAGCACAGCCAGTTGTCCGGGAACACCCACGGCGCGTACACATCACCGTACGGTCCGTTGCCGAGGGCATTGTTGAACTGGCGGATGGTGACGGGCATGATCTCGTAGAGCCGGTCCAGGTTGTCGCGGTTCTTCTCCAGGCCCTCGGTCATGGTGTTCAGATCGTGGATCAGCGGGCCGAGTTGCCCGTTGTTCTCGATGCCCATGTCCTGCAGCAGCCCGGACAGTTCGGCGACATTGTCGAGCAGCTGTTTCAGCAGGTCCTGCCGCTTGGCGACCGAATCGCCGATCTGCTGGCCGCGGGTGAGCAGGACGAGCACGCTGTTCTGGTTGTCGGCCACCAGTTCCGACACCTCGTCCATGTTCTTCAGCAACGCATCGACCTCGTCGCGCCGGTCGTTGATCACCGCGGCGAGCGCGCCGATGCTGTCCAGTGCCTGCACCGTCAGTTCCGGGGACTCGCCCATCTGCCGGTCCAGCACGTCCAGGGCCTCCCGGAGTTTGCCGGGATCGATCCGTTCGATGCGTTCGAACGAGTGGGTGTAGTCCGGATCGTCGATCACCTTGGCGAGGTTGTAGGGCACGCTGGTGGCGGTCAGTGGAATGGTGTCCGCGGCGAGCTCACCCGTCCGGCCCGGTTTCAGATCGACATGCAGCCGCCCCAGAATGGTCGACATCTTGATGGCGGCCCGGGCATCCGACCCGAGGTGCACATCGCTGCGCACCCGCATATCCACCAGTACCCGGTCGCCGGCCAAGCGGACCCCTCGAACCGCGCCGACCTCGATTCCGGACACATCCACCGTGGCACCGGGCCGCAACCCGGCGGCCTGGGCGAACTCGGCATGAATCGTCTTGTCGCCCAGTTGTGCCCGGGACAGCACACCGGACGCGAGCACCAGCAGCAGCACGCTGCCGGCCGCCGCCACCCCGAGCCACAGATACCGATTCGCCGCGAACTGCGGCATCCGGATACGCGATCTCATCGGCATACCTCCGTCTGGGAATTGCCACCGATCTGCGAGAAGATCCCCTCCGGGAAGAGCACGCCCCACAGCGAGACATCGAGCCGGCAGAAGTAGGCGTTGGCATAGGCGCCGTACGAGGTGAAATGGGCCAGCCGGTTGAGCACCGTCGGCAGCTGCACGGCGGCCCGATCCAGCGCCGCACCATTGGACAGCAGCAGCTCCACCCCGCTGGTCGCGTGGATCTGGGCCTGCGCGAGGTCCGGCTGCACCTGCCGGACCAGGCCGACCAGGGAATCGGTGGAGGTCGCGATCTGCTCGACCGACGACTTCAGCGTCTCGCCCTCCGCGTACAGCGCCTCCATCAGGGACCGGGTCTGGGTGATCAGCGATTCGAGTTCACTGCTGCGGTTGGCCAGCCCGGCCAGCACGCTGCTCAGATTGCCGATCACCTGGCCGAGGATCTCGTCCCGGGAGCCGAACGTCGAGGCCAGCTCCGCTGCCTGGGTGACCAGGCGGCTCAGCGAGACACCGTCCCCTTGCAGCGCCTGGACCAGGGTCTCCGACAGCGAGTTCACCTGGTCCGGTTGCAGCACGCTGAACAGCGGTTCGAACCCGGAGAGCAATGCGGACACGTCGAACGAGGGTTCGGTGCGCTCCACCGGGATGTGCCCGCCGGGCGGCAGCTGCTCGCCGCCACCCGCGCCGGGCACCAGCGCGATATAGCGCTGCCCGATCAGGTTCTGGTACCGGACCAGGGCCTCGGTCGTGGTGGTCAGATGCTGGCGGTCCTCGATCCGGAACTCGATCCGGGCCAGATAGTCCGCGGCGAAGTCGATCTGGTCGACCCGGCCGACGCGGACGCCGGCCATCCGCACATCGTCACCCACCCGCAGCCCCATCACGTCGGTGAAGGTCGCCGAGTAGGTTTCGGTGCGACCGGGCACCTCGCGTTGCAGGGTCGACCAGATCGTGAAGGTGAGGCCGACGGCCAGCACCACGAACATGCTGAATCCGATCAGCGCCTTGCCGTATTTCACGACCCGTCACCTCCTTCCGCGGTGTCGTAGACGGTCACCGTGCCGCCGGCCAGCAGCGGGGTGAGCAGCAGCAGTTGCGCTGCCGTCGGGGTGCCACCGATCACGGCCGCGACGGCGGCATGCCCACGACCTGCGGCGATCGGCCGGGCGGCCGGGGCCACGCCCGGGACACCCGGTGCCGGAACCGTCCCGGCGGGCACCTCGGATCCGGGTGCACCGGCACCCGGATCACCGGTCGCCGGTGCCGTGATTCCGGGGATGGGCGGCAGTCCGGGGATCGCGCCGAGCTCCGGAATTCCGGGAAGCTGTGGGAGGCCGGGCAGGGCGGCCGGCTCCGGTGCCGGCTGCGGCCCGGCCGCATCCAGCCACTGTGGCCGCAGTGCCTCCGGGTATTCCTGCGGCAGCGGTTCGGCCGGGACGGTCGGTCCACCGCACCGTGGTCCGGCCAGCTCCCCGTACCGGGGGCAGTCCTGTGCCGTGTACTGCTGGAACGGCGTGAAGCTGACATCCATCGCCCAGGCCATCTGCCGGCTCGGCCCGAAATGGAAGACCTTCGCCAGCTCGGCCAGCGTCGCATTCAGATTGCTCACGGTGTACGGAATCGCCTGCGGGTCGCGGGCCAAGCTGCCGAAGAGCTGATCGAGGCCCGGCACCAGTTCCTTCGCCGCATCGGGGTTGGCCGCGAACAGGCCGTTGACCGAGTCGATGGTGCCGCTCGCGTTGGCCAGCAACGCGATCAGGTTCTCCCGGCGTTCGGTGAGTGTGCGCGCGGTGGTGACCGACTCGTTCAGCACTGCGACCAGATCCGGTGCGGATCTGCTCAGTTCGGTGGTGGCGGTGCCCAGATCACCGAGCAGATCGCCGATTCCGGGAATTGCGCGCACCTCGGTGACCCACCGGTCGAGCCGTTCCACCGTCGAGCCGGGTACTCGGGCGGCCGGATCCAGCGCGGCCGACAAGGTCGCCAGGACCCGGCCCAGTTTCTCGGGCGCGATGTTGTCCAGGACGTCGCGGAGCACGGTCAGCGTGGTCTGCAACTGCACGGTGCCGGCACTGTCGTCCTGCGGAATCGTGGCACCGGCAGCCAAGGTGGCACCGCCCGAACCGCCCCGGTCGACCAGTTCCACGGCGGTCACACCGAACAGGTTGTTGGGTACCACCCGGGCTGCGACATCGGCCGGAATGGTCGCAGCCGCTTCCGGTTCCAGTTCCAGGGTGGCAGGCTGCCGCAATCCGGCCGCCACCACATCGATTCCGGCGACGGTACCGACGATCATGCCGCGGAACTTCACGTCCGCATTGGCCGGTAGCCCGTCTCCGGTGCTGGTGAGATCGGCTGTCACGGTTACTTTTTCGGTGAACCGGCCGTCGTATCGCATGGCCAGCAGGACCAGCAGCAATGCCACGATGAGTGCGGTGATCAACCCGGATAACGTGAGCTGCCGGGATGTCGGGCCACGCCCGCTGAGATCGGAGACCATATCCGCCCTATCCCGAGATCCGGAATCCGGGATCGATGCCCCAGATTGCTAGTGTCAGAAACAGATTGGCGAAGACCATGACGACGATGACCATTTTGATGGCCCGTCCGGCCGCCACTCCGACGCCCTCCGGGCCACCACTGGCGACATACCCGTAGTAGCACTGGATGAAGGTCGCCAGCATCACGAAGATCACCACTTTGAGAACCGAATAGATCAGATCCGGCCCGTTGAGGAACTGGAAGAAATAGTGGTCGTAGGTGCCGGCCGAGGTTCCGCCGAGGAACAGCACGGTGAGTTTGGTGGCCAGATAGGCCGTTGCCAGCCCGAGCAGATACAGCGGGACGATGGTGACCATCGAGGCGATCATCCGGGTGCTGATCAGATACGGCAGCGGTCGGATCGCCAGCGATTCCAGCGCGTCGATCTCCTCGGAGATCCGCATCGACCCGAGCTGCGCGGTGAACCGGCAGCCCGCCTGGATCGCGAAGGCCAGTGTGGCCAGGATCGGCGCCAGCTCCCGGGTGGTCGCGAAGCCGGAGATCGCCCCGGTCAGTGGCCCCATGGTGAGCAGGTTCAGCGCCGAGAACGACTCCATCCCCACCGTGATGCCGCCGAAGGCGCAGAGCACGAACACCACGCCGATGGTCCCGCCGCCCACGACCAGCGAGCCGTTGCCCCAGCCGACGTCCGCGGTGAGCCGCAACACCTCGCGCCGGTACTGCCGGAGTGCGAAGGGCATGGCGGCGATCGCCTGCACCAAGGTGATCGCCTGATGCCCGACCCGCTGATTCGCCCGGTACGGTACCGCCGCCGCGGCGGCGGCCGCCTGCACCGGCCGCAACGCCGGTGGTGTGTATCGACTGCCCATCTCACACCACCTTCGTCGGGAAAACGGTGTTGTAGATCTGGGTCAGGATGATGTTGGTCGCGAACAGCATCAGGGCGGAGGTGACCACCGCCGAGTTCACCGCGTCGGCGACACCGCTGGGGCCGCCGCGCGCATGCAGCCCGATATCGCAGGCGATGATCGCGGTGAGCGCGCCGAACACGGCCGCCTTCACCAGGGCCGCAATCAGATCGTTGGCCACCGCGAACGAGGCGAACGATGCGAGGAACGAGCCCGGAGTGCCGGACTGGGCGTACACGTTGAACATATAGGCGGTGGCGAAGCCGACGAAGACGATGAACCCGCACAGCAGGATGCTCACCAGCACGGCGGCGACCAGCCGGGGGGCCACCAGTCGGCGGACCGGATCCACCCCCATCACCATCATCGCGTCGATCTCTTCCCGGATGGTGCGTGAGCCGAGGTCCGCGCAGATCGCGGAACCGACCGCACCGGCGATCATCAGGGAGGTGACCAGCGGCGCGCCCTGCCGGATGATGCCGAGACCGGCAACCGCACCGATGAAGGTGGTCGCCCCGACCTGGTTCACCAGCGCACCGACCTGGATCGACACCACCACCGCGATCGGGATGGCGACGAAAACCGTCGGCAGGGCCGAAACGCTCGCCATGAACGCGCACTGCTTGATGAACTCGCCGAACGGAAACCGCCGCGCGGCGATCGCCCGGAACAGTTCGATCACGGCGTCGCGACCCAGCAGCACCTGTCGGCCCAGGGTTTCGAACGACCGCTGCGGATGCCGTTGCCACAGCCCCCGCAGGCTCTCCACCGACTGCTCCAGATCGGTGAGCTGCCGCGGCTTTTCGGTGGACGTCATGCGGCCCCGCTCAATTGATCTTCCAGCAGCACCAGTCCGAGACCGAGGACGCCGACGCCGGCCGCCACCGTGCTCAGCACTGCGAGCCACAACCCGAAGCGCAGGATCGGATTCACCTTCGTTCGCCCACCGAGGACTTTCACGCCGATCACGAGAATGTCGATGAGCCAGACCAGCGCCATCATGTCATCGACACATTCGCGAACAGCAGCACCGGCCAGCAGACGATGGACCCGAGAAAGGACACCACGAGGTCGACACCGTGCATCTCCTCGAGATGGCTCGTATGGGTCAGCGACCAGATCAGGCCGATCAATCCGTACGGGATGCCGAGGATGATGAGGGTCCCGACGAACTCGGACACCTTCATCTCGTAGCTGAATATGCGATCCAGCCGTTTGAGCATGGGTGTTGCGTCCTTTCTTCCGCCGCCCGGCTCGCCGTCACGGGGCCGGCCCGACCTGAGCGGTGATGTTACTACCGATTCACAGCAGATGTGAACCACTTCACGAAGAAAATTTGCCCCCTGAACAGGAGTGTTCACTTCAAAGCACGGTGATGCGGTCAGATAAGTTCACGGCTGATTTGCACCCGACCCAGCAGGCCGGCATCACCCCGTAGCAACCAACCCCGGACACCCCGGCACTGCAACCCTCATCGACACCCCACCGCACTCGCGATGAAAACCGCGTGACCCGCACCGATCTCTCCAGACTCTAGCCATCGGAGCAGACCCACCGGGTCCACATCGTCCATCGAGGCCAGATGTTATCAGTGATTCTTATCTACGGACCCACTTCCACATGCCGGTTTGTGAAATATGTTCATGTCAATTCACTCATCCAGCCAGGCCGCCCACGGCGAGGTAGTCATGCGGACTGCACCACACCGGAGAACATCCGGAAGCGCACACGATCGCCACGCCGGAGCGGATTCCGAGCAGCCAACGGGACCGCAATGTGCATAACTGACAGTAACTTATCCGGCCATCCTCGAGCCGTCAAGGACCCGAATCAACCGCCCTAAACTGCGAAACTACCGCTTCCGAAACTGGCGACAGCCTGACAGAACATCTAGTAACATACTGGAGGGAGTCGGGCACCGGAGACAGCTCACCACCCGGTACGCCGGCAACGGCCAAGGAAAGGACACCGATGACCGCCGCAGCCCGAGACCTCGGACCCCTCCCCGACCCGGGGGTACCGTTGACGACCGAGCAAACCCGGATCCACATCCCCGGCAGCCACCGGCCGTTCACCAAACGGCCGCTGAAACTCGCCGATGCCCTGGACTTCTGGAGCTTCGCCGGCGCCGCCGCCAACGTCGCCATGCAGATGTCGAGGCCCGGAGTCGGTTACGGCGTGGCCGAGAGTCGGGTCGAGTCCGGGGCACTGATGATCCACCCGTGGAAACGGGCCCGCACCACCACCCAGTATCTTGCGGTATCCATCCTGGGCACCCAGGAGGAGAAGGACGCCTTCCGGGAGGCGGTGAACGTCGCCCACCGCCAGGTGCGGTCCGAACCCGGGGCTCGAGTCAAGTACAACGCCTTCAACCGGGACCTGCAGCTGTGGGTGGCCGCCTGCCTGTTCATCGGATTCGAGGACACCTACCAGCTGCTGAACGGCAAGATGAGCGAGGAACAGGCCGAGGATTTCTACCAGACCACCTCGTGCCTGGCCACCGGCCTGCAGGTGACCCGGGACATGTGGCCCGCCACCCGCAAGGATTTCGACGACTTCTGGAACGAGAAGACCCGGGAGGCCGTACTGGACGACTACGTCCGCTCCTACCTGGACGACCTGATCAATCTCCGGATGATCCACTGGTATCTGCGGATCCCGTTCCGCGGCCTGCTGAAGTTCCTCACCATCGGCTCCCTGGCGCCCTACTTCCGGGAACAGATGCAGGTCGAGTGGACCGAAGCCGACCAGCGTCGCTTCGAAAACCTTTTCCTCTTCGTCGGTTTCGTCAACCGATTCATCCCGCGCTTCCTCCGGTTCGGTGGCTCGCACGCCCTGATGGCGGACCTGCGCCGGCGTATCCGCAAGCAGAAAGCGATTCTCTGACCGGTCGACCCAGCGGCGACCGGCCGATCCGGCCGCCGCTGAGCGAGCGATACGGGCTCGGCCCGAGCCCACCGCCCGAACGCCGACTCACACCAGCGGCTTGCCCGCGGCCAGCCGCCGCCGCATATCGGCCAGATAGCTGTTGAAGGGGAACAGCCGCATCGGTTGGGGCAGCACCGATAACACCCGGCCGACGGTGCGCATGGCCCGCTCGAAAACCCGCTGCCGGCGGGCATTCCAGGCCAGGCCCAACTCGTCCCGGAATTCCTGCGGCAGGAATCCGGTGACGAAGAAGCGGTTGAGCCGCCGGCCCAGCAGCTGGATCACCCGGGGATACGGCTGCAGGTCGATGATCTGGTCGTAGAAGTAGGCACGGACCTCGTCGTCGATCGAGATCTCGGCGACCTTGGCGTCCCAGTACTCGGCGAAGGCGGCCCGATCGGCCGGCCACATCTCGGGCTGCACCTGCAGGCTGGTGGCGAAGCGCGCGGACTCCCGGTACAGATCGTCGGCGAACTCGGTATCGACGGGACCGTACAGGAACCGGCGCGCATCCAGGACACCGCGATAGATACAGGCGGCGACCCACAGCTGCAACTCGGGATCGAAGGCGTTGTACTTCACCGGACTGTCCGGCCGGGAGCGAACCTGCCGATGCGAGCGATTGGTGGCCGCACGATAGGCGGCCCGCTCCTCGTCGGTGCCGAGGATAGCGACCGCCAGATAGGTGAGGGTGGTGCGGCCACGCTTGAGCGGCCGCAGGTCGAAACGTCCGCTGTTCACGGTACTTTCGACGACACCCCGGCCGACCGGGGCGATGCTCAGCTGCATGATCACGTTGGCCGGGCCACCGAGGACGGCCGCAACCCCGGACAGATACTCGCGGCGCCGGACCGCCGCCGGATCGCCGACGGGCGCGGACATGCGTAACTGAGGCATAGCAGACTCCATACATCGTTGTGAGAGAATGTTACATAAAGCCTCTCATTCACCCACAGCGGATGCAAGCCTCTAAGTTTCTGATGAATCTACATCAAGACACCGCAACAGCACGTCATACGGCGGTATATGTTAAT
Organism: Nocardia sp. KT25-26; assembly: GCF_056627695.1. Classification (NCBI taxonomy): domain Bacteria; kingdom Bacillati; phylum Actinomycetota; class Actinomycetes; order Mycobacteriales; family Nocardiaceae; genus Nocardia; species Nocardia sp. KT25-26. The sequence goes on from NZ_CM152813.1 coordinate 4,953,242, forward strand.
AGATATTCTACTTCCAGTGTTGAGGCTGGTGGCGTATGACCTACGACTTCTCGTGGCGGTATCCGGTGCACATCCAGGCGCACGAGATCATCAACTACTTCGGCAAGTGCCCGACCTGCGGCTATCCCGCACAGGCGACCCAGTTCGTCACCGTCTACAGCGACGGCACCACGGCGGAGGCAATCATCGCGACCTGCGAACTGCCCTGCGGCTGGAGCGGCCGGACCGCCCCGACCACCATGACCGGCGAGCCGCCGATCACCCGGTCGGGCCGCCGGGTGCACTGAGGGCGAGTTGCTGCAGCGGCACCTCGGACAGACCGCCCCAGAACAGCGTGATCACCGCGGCCACGGCGTCGTCCTTGGGCACGGCCCGGCCGGTGGCGATCCAATGCTGCGCGGCATACTGACTGGCTCCGACCAGACCGGCGGCCAGCAACCGGGACCGCTCGACGGTCAGGGCCGGATTCTGCACGAACACCTCACAGACCGCATCGATACAGGCGTCCGTGGTCCGTCCGACCCGCCACTGCACCGAGGGCTCGCCGATCAGATCGGATTCGAAGACCATCCGGAAGCCGTGCGTATTGGCTTCCACGAAGTCGAAGAAGGCCTGCACCGTGGCGCGCAGCCGGCCACGCCCGGGCGCGGACGATGCGAGCACCTCCCGCACCGCGGCGACCAGCGCGTCGGCATGGGACTGCAGCACCGACAGATAGAGCTCCAGCTTGCCCGGAAACTGCTTGTAGAGCACCGGCTTGCTGTATCCGGCGCGTTCGGCGATCTCGTGCATCGTGACCGCGTGATACCCACGCTCGCCGAACACTTCCGTCGCCGCCGCCAATGCGCGACTGCGATGGTGCTGAACCTCGTACATGGTCCCTCCTCGCGATACCCAACACACTCTATCTAACGCTTGTTATGTTGGGTTAGTGTGGGCCCGGCAACAACCGGTTCGTAGCTAGGAGAAGCAAGATGGACATCACCGGCACTGTCGCACTCGTCACGGGCGGGGCCTCGGGCCTCGGCCTGGCCACCGTACGTGAACTGCACGCACAGGGTGCAAAAGTGGTGATCGTCGACCTGCCGTCGTCGAACGGCGCCGCCATCGCCGAGGAGCTGGGCGACGGTGTGGTCTTCGCCCCGGCCGATGTGACCAGCGAAGCCGATGTGACTGCCGCCATCGACGCCACCGATCGGCTCGGCACACTGCGGATCGCGATCAACTGCGCAGGGATCGGCAATGCGGTCAAGACCGTGAGCAAGAAGGGCGCCTTCCCGCTCGCCGACTTCACCAAGGTGGTCAACGTCAATCTGATCGGCACGTTCAACGTACTGCGGCTGGCGGCCGAGCGGATGGTGGCCGGCGAGCTCGTCGGCGAGGAGCGCGGCGTCATCGTCAACACCGCGTCGGTTGCGGCATACGACGGTCAGATCGGGCAGGCGGCGTACTCCGCCTCCAAGGGCGGGATCGTCGGCATGACCCTGCCGGTCGCCCGCGATCTGGCCGCCAGCAACATCCGTGTGGTGACCATCGCGCCGGGCCTGTTCCACACACCGCTGTTCGAGACCCTGCCCGACGAGGCCATCCAGGCGCTGGGCGCCCAGGTCCCGCACCCGGCGCGGCTCGGCGATCCCGGCGAGTACGCCGCCCTGGCGCGGCACATCGTCGAGAACCCGATGATCAACGGTGAGACCATCCGCCTCGACGGCGCCATCCGCATGGCGCCGCGCTGACGACGCGCAGTGTGGCACCGGCGCGGCCCGGTGCCACACGTGCCCGGGCACGACCCGGGCAGAAGTAGACTCGACGCAGGTCATATCGATTCCGGACAGGTGGACGATGCCACGACAACAGGCGGTGACGGCCGACGCCGACTGGCGGCGGTTCGAACCCCTAGAACTCACTCCGCTGCTGTCCGCGGCGCTGGAGGCCTTCTACGAACACGGTTTCCACGGCACCACGGTGCGCGATATCGTCGGGCGGGCCGGACAAACCGCACCCTCGCTGTACTACCACCACGACAGCAAGGAGGGCGTCTTCGTCGCGCTGCTGGAGCGCGGCACCGCCGAGGCCGCCTGGCGGGTGGAAGCGGCGACCGCAGCAGCCACCACACCTACCGAGCAGCTCGCCGCCATCGTCGAGGCGATCGTGCTGCATATGGCGAACCGGACCCGGCTGGCCGCTCTCGACCTCGAGCTGCGCCACCTCTCCCCCGCCACCCGTAAGCGATATGCGGTGCACCGCAAGGAGATCGAGTCCCGCCTGACCGGCATCATCGAGAACGGCATCCGCACGGGCACCTTCTCGGCGACGCACCCCACCGAGACTGCCCGCGCACTGCTCGGCATGTGCCAGTCCATCACGCGCTGGTACCAGCCCGAAGGCGCCCTGTCTCCTGCCGACCTCGCGTCCCGCTACGTCGATATCGCACTGACCGCGGTCGGCGTCCGGACCGACTCGCGGCCGGGCACGGCAACGCGCTGACCGTCCACCCGGCGGATGCGCGGCCGGTTCAGGATCCGCCGTCCAATGCCACCGTTCCCAAGCCGAGATGCTGCCGCATCGCCGTCTGCAGGGCCCGGATCGACGTGGCGTATTGCGTGCGCAGCGGGCCGTAGTCCTCGTCCCGGCTCGTCGGCGACGAACCGGCCACCAGCGCATCACGGATGTCGCGCAGCAGCTCGAAGGATTCTTCGGCCCGGTCGATGACGGCCTGTTCACCGATGAGCGCGATCTCGTATCGGTTCCGGTAGCAGCCGGCCACCCGGAAGGCCTCGGCTATCGCCGCACCACGAGCCGGTATGTCCGCACCGGCCACGGCTGCCTCCTGTCGCATCGCCTCGTGAGCCTCGGTGAGCGAGGACAGGAACCGCACATAGGTCTCCCGGCACAGCGTCCGGCGCGTGACGTCCTGCTCGCGACGATGCTTCACCCGATCGTTGAAGGTGGTCGCCACCAGGGCGATCAGCGCACCCAGTGCGGTACTCGCCACCGGAATCCACTGCAACGCAACACACCCGCCCTCGCCGAATCGGCTACCGAGCCTACCTCGCCTACCGGTCGGGCCGCTGGAGTTCACACGGTCAGGCCCGCCACAGCTGGTTCCCGGCCCGGGACACGACGATATTGGGGACCACCGCGTTGCGGGACAGGCGGGTCAGGGCGATTGCCAGCTCGGCCACGTCACCGGTGGTGAGCATGTCCGACTGCGCGAGTTCGCCGCGTTTCCAGGCGGTCATATCGGTGTCGACATAGCCGGGCGAGATCGCCGCCGCGGTGACACCGTTGGCCGATTCCTCCAGCGAAACGGTTTCGCACAGCGAGATCAATGCCGCCTTGCTCGCACCGTACGCGGCGAGGCCGGGTTCACCGGCCACACCGGTGATCGAGGCCAGCGCGACGATCTTGGCGCCGCGCTGCGGGTCTCGGGCCGCGCTCTTGCGCAGCATGGGCAGGCATGCCTGGATCAGGCGCAGCGGCGCCCGCAGGTTGATCTCCAGCATCCGGTCGGTGGTGGTTTCCGCGAGATCGGCGACCTCGCCGGCGGTGCCGGTCCCGGCGCTGAGGACCAGGGCGTCCAGCTCACCGAATCGTTGTTCGTGGGCCTGTGCCAGCGCCCGCACCTGTTCGAGGTCGTTCATCTTGGCGACCACCGGGTGTACCTCGGCCCCGGTTTCCCGGCGAAGCCGGTCCGCCGTCTCTTCCAGCGTTTCCCGGGTCCGGGCGGCGATGGTGAGCCGGTAGCCGTCGGCGCCGAGACGCCGGGCGATCTCGGCGCCGATGCCCCGCGAGCCACCGGTGATCAGGGCACTGCGAGCCGTTTCGGCCCGTTCGGATCGGATCGGCCGAAAGCTCACGACAGTGTCTCCAGACCCGCGTCCAGCAGCACCGGGACGGCGGCACCGATGGTGTCGAATCCGGTGCCGACGGTCTTGCCGGCCAGATACCGCTGGTGGATTCCCTCGGCGATGACGGCGAGCTTGAAATAGCCGAGGGCCCGGTAGAACGGCAGCCGGTCCAGGTCGTAGCCGGTGGCCGCGGCGTAGCGCTGGGCGACTTCGTCGGTGGACAGGAAACCCGGGTTGGCGCTGGGCGCATGCCGCACACCGAGCACCGGTTCACACCTGGGATCCCAATACACCTGCAGCAGGCCCAGATCGGCCAGCGGATCGCCGAGAGTCGCCATCTCCCAGTCGACTACGGCCGCAATGCGGCCGGGATCGTCGGCCGCGACGATCGTATTGTCCAGCCGGTAGTCGCCGTGCACGATCGACTCCCCGGCCTGCTGCGGCGGCAACGCGGCCTGCAGAGCGCCGGTGAGCCGGTCCAGGTCCGTCAGTTCGCGGGTGGCGACCCGGTCCCACTGACCGCGCCAGCGCCGCACCTGCCGGTCCAGGTATCCGGCGGGGCGGCCGAAGTCGCCGAGCCCGGCGGCGGCGAAGTCGACCGAGTGCAGCGCGGCGAGTGTGTCGACCAGCGCCTCGGAACACGCCCGTGCCTGTTCCCGGGTGAGCTGTGCGGCATCGTCACCGTCGCGCAGCACCCGGCCGTCCACGAAGGACACGACCGCGAACGGGACGCCGAGCACTCGGAGGTCGTCACACAGCGTCACCGCCCGCGCGACCGGTACGGCGGTGTCCCGCAGAGCGGCCACGATCCGGTATTCGCGCCCCATATCGTGCGCGGTCGGGGTGAGCGGACCGAGCGGCGGGCGGCGCAGCACCCACCGGTTGCTGCCATCGGTGATCAGATAGGTCAGGTTCGACTTCCCACCCGCAATCAGCGAAGCAGTGAGCGGACCTTCGACGCAGGGCACCTCGTCGGCGAAATACTCCTGCAGTGCGGGCAGATCCAGGCCGGCGACACCGGTGGTCATCGGCTACTCCTTCCGGCATGTCCGACATCACGACGAGCAGCGCGGCACCGGCCCGTTGCCCGGACCGGCCGCCGCCCGGCCGATAGCTCGCGCATCATCCGCGCCTCCGCTCCACATTGCGCAGCACGCGCCGCGCGATGGCCCACCGATGGGTCTCGGACGGACCGTCGTAGATGCGGAATGCCCGTACCTCCCGGTACATCCGGGACAGTGCGGCATCGCCGGATATCCCCAGTGCACCGCAGACCTGCAGCGAGCGATCCACCACCCGGCCGACGGCCTCGGCGACGAAAGTCTTCGCGATCGATGTGCTCTGCGCCGCCCGGGCACCGGCATCCAGCTCGCGGCAGGCGGTCAGGGTGAGGGCGCGGCTCGCCTCGATATCGATCTCGTTGTCCGCGATCATCTGCTGGATCATGCCGAGATCACCGAGCCGGCCACCGAAGGCCTGCCGGGAGGCCGCACGCTCGGCGGCGATATCGGCGGCCCGCCGGGCGGTGCCGAGCCAGCGCATGCAGTGCGTCATCCGGGCAGGCCCCAGCCGGACCTGGGCGTAGTCGAAGCCCCGGTCCACCTCGCCCAGTACCGCATCCGCGCCGACCTCGACATTGTCCAGGATCAGTTCGGAATGGCCGCCGAACATGGATTCGTCGAGGGTGTCGATATCGCGCACCCGGCGCAGTCCCGGGGCGGCGGCATCGACCAGGAACATCGTCGCCCCGCCCCGGGAGCCCGGGTCACCGGTGGTCCGCGCCATCACGATGGCGAAGTCCGCACCGTTGGCTCCAGTGATGAACCACTTGTGCCCGTTGATCACCCAGCCCGATCCGGTGCGTTCGGCGCGGGTGCGCAAGGCCGTCGGGTCCGAGCCGGCCCCCGGCGCCGGCTCGGTCATGGCGAAGCACGACCGGGTGTCTCCGGCCGCCAGCGGACGCAGATAACGCTGCTGCTGCGCCGGATTCGCGACCTGCTCGAGCAGGTGCATATTCCCCTCGTCCGGCGCGGCACAGTTCAGGCCGAGGGCGCCGAACAGCGAGTACCCCGCCGCCTCGAACACCGGCGCCCGGTCGGCCATGCCCAGCCCCAGGCCGCCGAACTCGCGGCCGACGTGCGGGGCGAACACCCCGGCGGCGCGGGCCGCGGCCTGCAACTGCTGTCGCTGTTCCTCGGGCAGGTCGTGCGCCGAACCGCCGAACTCGCGTTCCACCGGCAGCGCCACCTCGTGGACGTATTCGCGGGTCCGCTCGACCAGGTCGGTGAGGTCGACGGCGCCTTCCGCTGCGACCGTCATCCGAGCCGCTCGATGATCGTAGCGTTGGCCAGGCCACCGGCCTCGCACATGGTCATCAGCCCGTACCGGCTGTCCGACTGTTCCAGGTGGTTCACCAGGGTGGCCAGTATCCGGAGGCCGGAGGCGCCCAGTGGATGCCCGAGCGCGATCGCGCCACCGCGCGGGTTCAGTCGTTCCGGGTCGGCGCCCAGTTCCTTGGCCCACACCAGCGGCACCGGCGCGAACGCCTCGTTGACCTCGTAGGCGTCGACCGCATCGATTCCCAGACCCACCCGGTCCAATGCCTTCCGGGTGGCCGGCACCACGGCGGTGAGCATCAGCAACGGGTCGTCACCGGTGACCGCGAACGAATGGAAACGCGCGCGGGGCCGCAGGTTCAGCTTGTTCGCGACCTCTTCGCTCATGATCAGCGCGGCCGAGGCGCCGTCACTGAGCGGCGAGGAGTTGCCCGGGGTGATCGACCAGTCGATCTCCGGGAAACGCTGCTGCATGGCGTCGTCGGTGAAGGCCGGTTTCAGGGCGGCGAGCTTCTCGGCGGTGGTACCCGGCCGGATCGTCTCGTCGGCGGTCAGGCTACCGGCCGCGACCAGTTCCCGATCGAAGCCACCGGATTCGGCGGTCGCCGCCGCCAGCCGGTGTGAGCGGGCCGCGAACTCGTCCATCGCCTCCCGGCCGAATCCCCACCGGGCCGACAGCAGCTCGGCCGAGATGCCCTGCTGCACCAGCCCGTCCGCGAAGCGCTCGGCCAACGGCGCCCGGTTCGGGTCCGCACCGGCAGCATTCGAGAACATCGGCACCCGCGACATGGACTCCACACCGCAGGCGATGGCGATATCGTAGGCACCCGCCAGCACGCCCTGGGCGGCGAAATGTGCCGCCTGCTGGCTGGATCCGCATTGCCGGTCCACGGTGGTGGCCGGCACCGCCTCCGGGAATCCGGCCGCCAGCACGGCGGTGCGGGAGATGTTGAAGGCCTGCTCACCCGATTGGGTGACGCAGCCCCCGATCACATCGTCGACCAGAGCCGGGTCCAGATCGTTGCGTGCGATCAGTTCGGACAGCACTCCGGCCAGCAGCGTGGCCGGATGGACATCGGACAACCCGCCCCCCGGCTTTCCCCGGCCGGTCGGGGTCCGCACCACATCGACGATTACGGCGGAATTCATATCGGTTCCCCTCTCGGGAGGTATTCGGTTCGATCGGGTTCGCTGTCGTCGCGACGCGCCGGCCTCGACGACTCCCCTCCTGGCCCCGGCATCGGCGCCCGATGCTCGGATCTCGCTACCGCCGGGACCTATTCGGCGGACGGCACCGGCGGATGGATCGCGACCGGAATCAGGCGTGCGCCTTGCGCAGTTCGTGTTTGAGCACCTTGCCGCCCGCATTGCGGGGCAGTTCGTCCACCAGGACGAGATCCTTCGGGTGCTTGTACCGGGCGAGGTGATCGTTGAGATGTGGCTCCAGGTCGGCCAGCGTCAGCGGGGCGTTCTCCGCGGCGACCACCACCGCGACCGGCACCTCGCCCCACTTCTCGTCCGCCCGGCCGATCACCGCGGCCTCCCGGATCCGGTCGTGGGCGAACAGCACGTTCTCCACCTCGGCGCAGTAGATGTTCTCGCCACCGGAGATGATCATGTCCTTCTTGCGGTCCACGACGTAGACGAAACCCTCCTCGTCCTGCCGGACCAGGTCGCCGGAGTGGAACCAGCCACCGGCGAAGGCATCCGCGGTCGCCCGCGGGTTGTTCCAGTAGCCGGACATCATGGTCGGGCCGCGGTAGACGATCTCGCCCACCTCGCCGGGCGCGACGTCGTTCATCTCGTCGTCGACGATCCGGGTGGCGATCGTCGGGATGGGGCGGCCGACCGAGCCGAGCTTGCGCAGCGCGTCCTTGCCCTCCAGGACACAGGTGATCGGCGACATCTCGGTCTGGCCGAACACCGCGACGTTGAGTGCGTCCGGAAAGGTGGCCGACATGGCGCGCAGCACGGTGTCCGAGGCCGGGGCGGCGCCCCAGCTGATCACCCGCAGCTGCAGCTTCCGCTCGCGCACGGTGGGGTCGGCGCAGACCAGCTGCCACTGGGCTGGGACCAGGAAGACGGTGGTGGCCTTCTCCCGCTCCCACGCGTCCAGGATCTCGCCGGCATCGAAGGCCTTCAGCGGGTGCAGCACCATGGTGGTGCCCAGCTGGAAACAGGGCGCCAGGCTGCCGAGCCCGGCGATGTGGAACAGCGGCGAAGCACAGAACGCGACGTCGTCGGGCCGGGTGTCCATCGCCCGGATACAGGTCAGGGCCTGGGCATTCATATTGCTGTGGCTGAGCACCGCACCCTTGGGATTCCCGGTGGTCCCCGAGGTGTACATGAGCAGGGCCGGGGAATCCTCGGCGATATCGAGGACCTCGTGCGGTTCGCCGTCCTCGGCTATCAGGTCGTCGTAGGACTCGCCGTCGTCCGTGGATTCCCGGCCCACCACGATGTTCACCGCCAGCTCCGGGCACTGCGCCCGCACCGCGGCCACGAGCGGCGCCAGCACGCTGTCGGTGATCACCGCTTTCGCCCCGCTGTCGCGGACCAGGAAGGCCATCTCCGGCGGCGTGAGCCGGAAGTTGACCGGCACCGCGATCGCCCCGAGCCGGTTGATCGCGAACACCGTCTCCAGGTACTCGGTGTTGTTCAGCATCACGATGAGCACCCGGTCGCCGCGGCCGACGCCGCGGCGGGCCAGCGCGTCGGCCAAGCGGCCGGTGCGTTCGTGCAGTTGCGCCCAGGTGGTCTCGCGGCCCAGATAGCGCACCGCGACGGCATCGGGCTTGGTCCGGGCGTGGATGGCGATCTGGTTCATCCAGTGGTTGCGCCGCGACGCCACCGGCTCGGTCTCGACGGTCATGAGCTCTCCATTGAATCTCGGCGGCCCGGCGGGCCGGTGGTGTTCAGGCGCCGAAGTTCGGCTTGCGGCGGGTGAGCATGGCGGTCATGCCCTCCCGGAAGTCGTCGGAAGCGAGTAGTTCGGTCTGCCCCTTGGCCTCTCGTTCCAGCGCCGCGTCCAGCCCGGACAGCGAGGCCGCATTGAGGGCCTGTTTGGTCAGTTCCAGGGCGCGGCGCGGTCCGGCCGCCAGCCGGGCGGCCACCGCATCGACATGCGCTTCGATCTCGTCGGCGGGCAGCGCCCGGGTGATCAGCCCGGCCGCCGCGGCTTCCGATGCGGGCAGCCGGTCGGCGAGCAGCATCATCTCGGCGGCCCGGGTCCGGCCCATGGCCGCCGCGACGATCTCGGTCGCGCCGCCGTCGGGCATCAGTCCGATTCCGGTGAACGGGAGCAGCAGGTACGTGGAATCCACGACGTAGCTGAGGTCGGCGGCCAGCGCGAACGAGGCGCCGACACCCGCCGCGGGGCCGTTCACGTAGGCGATCACCGGAATCGGTGCGTCCACGATCGCGGTGACCACGCTGTTGGCGGCGGCCATCACGACGTCCGGAGTCGCCTCCTGGCCGCCGGCCGAGGCCGCGGCGGCCAGGTCGGCGCCGGTGCAGAAGGCCTTGCCGACGCCGGTCAGCACCACCGCCCGGATGCCGGTGTCCTCGGCGGCGGCCACGACGGCGTCGCCGATGGCGGACATGGTCGCCAGGTCGATGGCGTTCATCCGGTCCGGGCGGGTGATGGTGATCCGGACGATGCCGGCGGCCGATTCGATGGTCAGGCTGTCGGTACTGCGCAGTGCGTCGTTCACGAGACCGCCCCCTCGGTGACCGTATTCGCCAGCCGCCCGCCGATCAGGGCGGCGGATTCGGTGACGATCCGATCGATCAGCTCCGCGCAGGTCGGGATGTCGTGAATCAGGCCCTGGCACAGGCCGGCACTCCAGATGCCCGCATCCGGGTCGCCGTTCTCGTAGACCTTGCGGCCCCGGGCGCCCGATACGAGGTCCCGGATGTCGTCGAAGGTGCCGCCGGACCGTTCGATCTCGACGACCTTGCGGCTGACCTCGTTGGCGGCGACCCTGGCGGTGTTGTTCAGGGTCCGGAAGATCAGCTGGGTGTCGAGCTCGCTGTGCTCGACGATCTGTTCCTTGATGCGGTGGTGGATAGGCGATTCCGCGGTGCACAGGAAGCGGGTGCCCATGTTCACGCCGTCGGCGCCCAGGGCCAGGGCCGCGACCAGGCCGCGGGCGTCGGCGAAGCCGCCGGAGGCGATCATCGGGATCTCGATCTCGCGGGCGGCGGCCGGGATCAGCACCAGCCCGGGGATGTCGTTCTCGCCGGGATGTCCGGCGCATTCGAATCCGTCGATGCTGATGCCGTCGACGCCGACCTGCTGTGCTTTCACCGCATGCCGGACGCTGGTGCACTTGTGCAGCACCTTGATTCCGGCATCCTTCAGATGCGGCAGGTGCTCGGCCGGGTTCGCCCCGGCGATCTCGACGATCTGCACCCCGGAGTCGATGATGGCCTGCCGGTACTCCTCGTACGGCGGCGGCGTGATCGACGGCAGGATGGTCAGATTCACGCCGAACGGCTTGTCGGTGAGGTCCCGGGTGCGGGCGATCTCGTTGCGCAGTTCATCGGGGGTCGGCTGGGTGAGCGCGGTGAGGAATCCGAGGCCACCGGCCTCGGCCACGGCGGCCACCAGCGGGGCCCGGCCGACCCACATCATCCCGCCCTGCACGATCGGGTGCTCGATACCGAATGCCTCGGTGAATCGGGTACGCAGCATCGCTGCCTCTCTCTGGGTACGGACCTGTCCGCCGGTGCGGTGAATTCTGGCGATCACTCTTTGCAACCGACGAGAATCGTGATTAACTTACGGAAGAATTGCGATTAACTTAAGCCAGCCGGACCCGACTGTCAAGGGTTTCACCGGTCGCAGGCGAGTTTCGATACCCGAAGGGTGGTCGTGATGACCGAACTACTGACATCCGTCGATCCGGCCACCGGAGACACGGTCGGCGAATGGCCCGTCGACGGCCCGGTCGAGGTCGCGGCCGCCGTCGACCGCGCCCGCAAGGCGGCCATCGCCTGGCGAGAACTGGGATTCACCGGACGGCGCCGGGCGCTGCTGCGCTGGAATGCCCGGCTGATCCGCAACGCCGACGAGTTCTGCGAGCTGATCCACCGGGAGAACGGCAAACCGGTCGCCGATGCCTACCTGGAACTGGTCACCGCGGCCGAACACACCGACTGGGCCGCCAAGCACGCCCGCAAGACGCTGGCCCGGCAACGGTTCTTCCCGGGCGCGATGATGGCCAATCACGAAGCGGTGGTGGAACAGGTCCCGCTCGGCGTGGTCGGGGTGATCGGACCGTGGAACTACCCCGTCTACACCCCCAACGGCTCGATCGCCTACGCCCTCGCCGCCGGCAACACCGTGGTGTTCAAGCCGAGCGAATACACCCCCGCGGTCGGGCACTACTACGCCGATGCCTTCGCGGCCGCCAATCCGGAACTGCCCGAAGGCATCCTGACCGTGCTCACCGGCTACGGCGCGACCGGCGCGGCCCTGGTGGAATCCGCTGTCGACAAGATCGCGTTCACCGGCTCCACCGCCACCGGCAAGCGGATCATGGCGGCCGCCGCCGCGAACCTCACCCCGGTGCTGATGGAATGCGGCGGCAAGGACGCGGCCATCGTCGCCGAGGATGCCGATCTGCGGGTGGCCGCGGACGGCATCGCCTGGGCCGCGGTCGCCAACTCCGGACAGACCTGTGTCGGCACCGAACGGGTGTACGTCGTGAAGTCGGTGTTGGAACCGTTCCTGGCCGAGTTGAAGGCCGTCCTTGCCGATGTACGGCCCGGTTCCGATCCGGATGCCGGTTACGGGCCGATGACCATGCCGGCCCAGCTGGAGGTCGTCGCCGAGCACATCCGCAGCGCCCTCGACGGCGGTGCCACCGCCGTGGTGGGTGGCCCCGAATCGGTCCGCGCCCCCTTCGTGGAGCCCGTGGTGCTGCTCGACGCTCCGGAGGATTGCCAGGCGGTCCGGGAGGAGACCTTCGGGCCCACCATGACCGTTCGCGCCGTCGAGAGCGTCGAGGAGGCCGTCGAACTCGCCAATGCTTCGCGCTACGCTCTCGCCTCCTCGGTGTACTCCCGAAAGCGCGGCATGGAGATCGCCCGGCAGCTGCGGGCCGGGGACACCTCGGTGAACACCCCGGCCGCCTACGCCGCGATCGCCAGCCTGCCGCTGGGCGGCCTCGGCGATTCCGGGTTCGGCCGCATCCACGGCGAATACGGCCTGCGCGAGTTCTCCCGGCCGCATGCCATCGCCCGGGCCAGGTTCCAGATTCCCGGCATGGCGATCCAGTCGCTGCACCGCAAACCCTCGACACTGGCGATGATCCGCAAGATCTCGAACCTGCGCTACGGCCGCGCCTGACCGGCCGACCCACCAGACCCCATCCCCGAACACAGGAGATAACAACCGATATGGGTGTTGAATTCAGTCCGGAACAGCGCGATTTCGCGAAGGCGATCGCCGACTTCGCCAAGCGGGAGGCCGGCACCCGGGAGCAGCGCGACAAGCTGACCCACAACGGGACCGAACAGCACAATGCCGAGCTCTACCGCAAGATGGCCGATCTGGGCTGGCTCGGGCTGACCGTGCCGGAGGAGTACGGCGGTTCGGACGCCTCGATGGTGGAGATGTGCATTCTGCTCGAGGAGAGCATGCGCGGCATGCTGCCGATCGGCGCGATCGGCCCCACCCTGATCACCGGCGGCGCCTACGCCAAGTTCGGCACCGCCGCGCAGCAGGATGTGGTGCTGCGCGGCATCGTGCGTGGTGCTTCGCAGTCGATCTCGATGTCGGAGCCGGAGGCCGGCTCCGATGTCGGCAATCTGTCCACCCGGGCCGAGCAGGTCGACGGCGGCTGGCGGATCAACGGCCAGAAGACCTGGTGCTCCAATGCGCACATCTCGGAGAACATCCTGCTGGTGGCGCGCACCGACCGCAGCGGCGGCAAGCACGAGGGCCTCACCATGTTCCACGTGCCCGCCGACACTCCGGGCCTGCAGATCTCGCAGATCGAGCTGATGGGCGGGCAGCGCGAGACCAACGACCTCTACTTCACCGACTGCCTGCTGCCCGAGGACGCCGTGGTCGGCGAGGTCGGCAACGGCTGGCTGCAGCTGATGACCGGCCTGAACTTCGAACGGCTGATCCTCGCCGCCATGAGCCTCGGCGCCGCGGAACGCGCCTTCGCCGACGCCCTACAGTTCATCTCCGAACGCAAGCAGTTCGGCCGCCCGATCGGCACCTTCCAGTCGCTGCGGCACCGGATCGCCGACCTGGCCACCGAGATCGAGTGCACCAAGCTGCTGGTGTACAACGTCGCGGCCGCCGTCGACGCCGCCCCGGACAAGATGTTCGCCCGCGAGGCCTCGATGGCCAAGCTGAAGGCCACCGAAACCGCCAAGCGAGTGGCCCTGGAGGGTATGCAGATGATGGGCGGTTACGGCTACGCAACCGAATTCGATATGGAGGCGCACGTCCGCGGCGCGCTGGTGTCCACCATCTTCGGCGGCACCAGCGAGATCCAGCGCGACATCATCGGCAAGACCTACGGTTTGTGATCGGTGCGCCGGTCCCGCCTTGCGGGACCGGCATACCCGGTAGCTCCGCTCGGCCGGTCACCCCGGGGGCCCGGATGTCTGTACAGATCGGGTAGTCCACGGGCGTATGCGGTCATTCGGTCCGCATTCCGGACACCCGGGTGCCAGGTGCCGCCGATATCCCGCACCGCCAGCCGGGCACTGAGCTGTTCGACCAGGACGGGCGGCTCGAGCCGCACCGTGGCAGCGTGCCCGTCGGCCTCGCCGTAGGCGAACCGGAGCATGTGCTCCGCCGATTCCCAGATGCTGAGCGTGCAGTTGCCGGTCGGCGGGAATCCGGCCGAATGCGCCGTCACCAGTCCCGGTGCACCGTGGATGTAGGGGCCCAGCCGAATGCCCTGCCGCAGGAACCGGATCAGGTTGCGGGGCCTGGTCCGGCCCAGGGTCAGCGCGGCGAAGCCGGCCCCGGCGGGACTGTCCACCGGCCGCAGCGGCGCCAGGCCGCAATGCGAGCCACGAGCCGACAGCACCTCGAACAGCGCCCACCCGCTGTATGTGGTGGTTACGGCGAGGCGGCGGGCCGCCGGACCGGCGAGGAAGTCCCGGAAGTCCGCTTCCGAACGCCAAGCCGTCAGCAGAATCTGTCTGCGGATCGACGGAGTCCCGGCACCGAAGCCGGCGCTTTCCGCGGCGCCGATGGCGTGCATGACCTTCGCGAAGGTGAGCCCTCGGGTACTCGTCAGCTCGCGGCGCGCAGCCGACAACCAGCGCAGCGCCGCGCCGCCGCCGGTGAAATAGCCGATATGGGCAGCCAGTAGTGGGGAGGACTGGGTCTCTTCCATCCGCAGCAGCATGACGGCTCCTCTATCGTTCGTTCGAACGAACGATAGCATGGGGTGGGCGGGATGGCAGCCGGGCAGCCGTCCCCGGCTGTGCGAGACTGCCCGGGTGAACGAACGTGGTGGGCCGGAGCGTGCCAGGGTCCGGATTCTGCGCGCGGCACTGCAACTGGTCGGCCGCGACGGTGTCGCTGCGCTGACCAATCGCCGCGTCGCACAGGCAGCACAGGTATCCCTCGGTTCGCTGACCTACCATTTCGACAGCCAGCAACTGCTGCTGCGCGAGGCACTCGACCTATTCCTCGACGAGGAGATCGCACGCCTGTCGGGGCTCACTGAGCAGATCGTCGACGCCTCGCTGGACACCGCCCAGGCGGCCCGGGCGTTGGAAGCACTGCTGCAGAGCGAAACCGATCGGCGCGCCGCGAAGATGGAACTGTACCTGCAGGCAGCGCGGACCCCGGAGCTCCGCACCGCCGCAATGCGCTGCTTCGCGGCCTACGACCGGTTGACCCGCACCGCCCTCACCGCGCTGCAGATCCCCGAGCCGGATCGCATCGCCCCGATGTTCGTGGCAATGATCGACGGCCTCCAGCTACGCCGGCTCGCCTCCGGCGAGGCACACCTCGAAGTCGCCGAAGCCCTCCAGGCGCTGCTGACGGGCCTGCGAACCGCCCCCGGTCCGGAGCGCTGAGGACTGCTCGAGCCCGGCGCCGACTGCCACGCCCGCCCGGCAGGTGGAGCGCCGCCTCCCGTTTGCGGGGGAACCCCACAGGGGGCGAGAACCCGCCTTGCGCGTAGCTCATTCGGCGTCGCCGCGGACCCGTTCGATCGTGGCCAGCCATGCCGGTGCACCTGCGGCGTGGAACCGGGTCAGCAGCCGGTCCGATTCGATGCTGCGGATCTGCCACCCGCGGGCGGGCGTGAACGCATCGGCCAGTTCCTGCCGGGTGACCGGGTGCGGGCCGGGTTCGGGACCTTCGTCACTGAAGCACAGCAGGTACAGGGTTGCTCCGGGGTCGGTCACCGCCGCCAGCCCGGTCACGTATTCCGACCGTTCGGCAGCGTCCAATGCATGGAACAGCCCGCAGTCCAGAACGGTCGCGAACCGGCGGCCGAGCTCGTCCAGGTGTAGCGCGTCGGCAACCGCGAACTCGGCCGCGAACCCGTGTGCCGCTGCCTGCTCGCGGGCGGTGGCCACCGGCGCATCCACCACATCGATCCCGAAAACAGGCGCCCCGGCCGCCGCGATGTGCAGAGCGTTCTCACCACTACCGCACCCGGCGTCCAGCACGGGTCCGACGAAGGCGCCCGCCGCCACCAACCGGATCACACCGGGCTGCGGCTGCCCGACCTGCCAGGGCGCCGGCCCGTCCCGGTAGGACTCCGCCCAGGACACCCCGGTCGCCCGCTCATGCCCGCTGACCCGTCGTTCCTCCCGATGCACGGCCCACGCCCCTTTCGCCGATCAAATGCCACTCGAGTGCTATTTCACGCACATTTGAGTGACATTTCACGCCGCACGGACAGGTGGCACCGCCCCGCGGCGCACCGCTTCCACCCCCGCGTACCCGGCGCCGCACAGGGCCGATCCACTGCCTAA
The DNA here is from genome assembly GCF_056627695.1 of Nocardia sp. KT25-26. Lineage (NCBI taxonomy): Bacteria > Bacillati > Actinomycetota > Actinomycetes > Mycobacteriales > Nocardiaceae > Nocardia > Nocardia sp. KT25-26. Next base: position 4,969,401 of record NZ_CM152813.1, read on the forward strand.
CAGGCATCGTACCTGCATGTATATCGCAACACCGCGGAAAAGGGACACGATCCGCAACCATGCACGCCTCGGCTCCGGCAGGCCGACACGAAATGCTACTCACCTCGTGTGCAGTGACATTTGAGTAGCATTTGTGCCTGTCCACCGCCCCTGCACGACCACCGAGCAGTGCCCGACTGCTACCCGGAACGGACCTCGATGACGGCCTCGTCGCCGATTTCGCTCGCACGGTACGCATCAGGGACCGGGCCGGACTGGGCAGATTCGAGGGCAACGGACTCACCATCGACCGGCTCCAGCCGTCCCATGAGGTAGCTGACGCACTTCACGGGGACTGCGGCGCGGAACAGACCGGCCGCAGTTCGAGGTCATCGATCGCCTGAGTTTCGGAGACGATCGCTGTGCCTGTGGCCACGGCCGCCACAGCCGGCGCGGGGCATCAGCCGTGGGGCTCATCCTGCCAACTCTCGATATCTGGGCACCAGGTCGCAGACCGAGATACGGACGGCAGGCAGGCCAGCACCCGGTTGTAACGGGTCCAACCGGCAACCCAGTCCGACCCCGGAGCCGTCATCGCCGACGGAAGATCGGTGAGCTTCCGGTACGTGCGCTCGCGGTCGAGGGCAGCGACCACAGTGCGCAGATCGCCTGCCACATCGGCAGCCGACGGCCGAGAGACCGGCCATGCGATTCGGTGTCGCCGCTTGCCCGCTCGGGGTATCCGGGCGAGCTCGGCAAGGCCGACAGCACAGCAGACCGTCAACGCGCGGGCGCGGGTACCGCGGTAATCTGAACCGGGCACGAGAAGCCGGTCGGTGGAACCGGACGGCGGGGTGGTGCGTCCAAGATGTTACGGGGGATTCCCGGGGTTCGGCGACGAGGGAGAACTGTGCACAAGAGTCGGGTGATGCGGGCCGTGTTCGGCGGGGCCGCGGCGCTGCTGGTGGCCACCGGATGCAACGAGACCACGGAGGGGTCCGCGCAGCCGACCACCAGGAATATCGACGAGATCATCGTGTTCAATGTGTGCCGGGATCCGGGGCTCAGTGATGAGGTGCTGCTCGAGGCCGGGCTGGATCCGGCGACGAAGAACGTGTTGACCGACCCGCCGACCGGAGTGTCGAGCTTCCGTGCGTGCAGTTGGAAGCCGATCGACGAACGGTACGGGCCGAAGAACTATCTCCTGACTGTGTACTCCACCAGTCACACCCTGCAGGAGCAGCGGAAGAAGGAGAGCGCGACCGTCCTGGGCGAGACCACAGTAAACGGACGGACCGGGCTGATAACTACGGAACGCGGCGACCCCGACGGCTGCTACATCGACTTCGAGGCTGAGCAAGGCATGTTCAGCGTCCGAGCCGTTTGGCTCAGCGAGTACGAATCCCGCGACGGGGACGTCTGTGAGATCGCCGCACGGCACGCGGAAACGCTCGAGCCGAATCTGCCTGAATGACCGGCCGAACCGTTTGCACACAGGAAAGATAGAACTATGGGTGGGAAGATCGAAGACCAGCACGGCTACTGGACCCAGCTGGCTCGGCAGGCCGTTGCCGGTGAGTTCCGAATGGACACCGACCTCGGCGAAGGACTCCGCACCGAAGCCAAGAAGTACGCCGAACGGCTAGTCGATACGCAGGCAGAGATAGCCGGTCTCGGCAAGCTTTCCGGCTGGGGCAGCCTGCCCTCCGCAGTAGCCCTGCGCACCAAGTTCGAACGCAAGGCCGTCGGCGGCGGGGACAACCCCGACGACAATGCCGCACAACGCATCCAGGAACACATCGATATCGCCTGGCTGCAGCACGACACCTTCGCCGCCGCTATCGGCAAACTCGAACTGATCGACGAGCAACGCGCTGCCGCATTGCGGGCGACCGGGGAGAACGTCTGATGGGCTTGTCCTGGGAAGACGCCGTCATGATCATCCCGGTGGCCGGTACCTACCTCGCAGAGGGTATCGGCGGACACCGGGAAGCCTACGAAGCCGCAGCCGAACGTGGCCGCATGGACGAGGAAGCATCCAACCGCTGGTCACCTGACCGCAACATCATCAACGATGAATACCAGCGGCTCAGCGGCGATTTCGACGGAGAACTCGACGGCACCGTCGTAGAACCCGAGGCATTCGGCACCTGGTCCCACCGCCGGATCTACGACGCCCTCAACGGCACCGACGGAGAGCCCGGTGTATCGGCCGCCGACATCAATGCCGGCGCCGATGCCTGGCGCCGCCTCACCACCGAGATCGGCGAGGCGATCAGCGATTACGACGCCGGCATCCAGCGCGTAATCGGCGACCTGTGGGCAGGTCAGGCCGCCAACGCCGCCGTAGACGGCGTCCGCGAGTACACCACCAAGGCCCAGCAATTACCGAATTCGTTCCAGATGGTCGCCAATGGAATCGACCTGATGGAGGGCTATCTCGACCAGGCCAAGATGTCGATCCCGGAACCGGAACACCTGTCCGGGTGGGACGAGTTCGCCGGGCATATCCCCGGCAACGGGCTGGTCAAGGGCGACAAGCATCAAGCGAACGAAGCCGAAGCCGCCGCCCAGGAAGTCATGAAGAACTTCTACCAGCCGGGTACGGAAGTGGTCGACGGCCAAACCCCTGTCCTGCCCGTCGCCGTGAACACCCTGGGCCTCCCGGACGGCAACGGCAACGACTCCGACGGCTCGGGCGGGCCGAACGGCCCCGGCGGACCCAACAGCCCAACCGGTGGGCCGAACAGTCCGACCACCCAGGACCCCGGCACCGGCGACCCGGGCACCGAGGACCCATCGACGGAGGACCCGAGCAGCTCCGAGAACCCCTGGGACACCGGCGAGGAAGACACCACACCGGCATCCACCACCCCGCAGAGCACCACGACCAACCCGGCCGGCATCCCGGCGACTGCGCCGACGGGCGGTGTCCCGAACGGCTCCGGGCTCCCCAGCTCGGGGGTTCCCGGGACCGGAACTCCCGGCACCGGCGGCCCCGGTTCGGGACTCCCCGGCGCGGGCGTTCCGCTGGCCGGCCGCAGTCTGCCCGGTACCGGTACACCGGGTGGCGGCCCCGGCGCCGGGAATCCGGCTGCCGCAGCCGCACGCGGTCCGAGCACCGGTATGCGGGGTATGCCCGGCATGATGGGCGGCGCGCCCGGCCGCGGCGGCGGCAAGGACGACGAATCCGAGCACCAGACGCCGGACTATCTGATCCAGGAGCGTGAATCCGAGTTGATCGGCCAATTGCCGCCGGTACTGCCGCCGGGCGGGGTGATCGGCTGATGAGCCCGTTCCAACCGGGCCGCCGGTATCAGTTCGACGGCCTCACCTTCCAGCTGGTCCTCGAGGCCAACCGCCGCGACCGGTTCCCGTATCCGCTCAGCTACCGGCGCGAATTCGCCGAACACCGCGATGACGACGACCGCCGCCGGGGCGAGGCCGGGCTGCGGCTGCGCCGAATCTACGACCGGGAATTACACGAAGCCTTCCAGGTGCTGCTGGAACCGCAGGTGCGAGTCGAGATCGACGGGGCGGCGCACGGGCCGCAGGCACAGTTGCTGCGGATCCATGCCGGCATCTCCGGTCCGCTCGCGGTGCTGGCCGTGCAGCACCCGGGGCCGACCCGCGAACACGGCGGCGACATCGTGCTGACCACCCACCGAGCCACCGGCATCGCCGCCGAAATCACCGCCCGGCTGCCCCGGCTGCCGGGCGGCAGCACACCGCGCTTCGAGGGGCGGCGCAGCGATCTGGACGCGCCGGTGTATTCCCGCCACCCCACCCAGCTGTCGTCGACCGAACAGCTACAACAATTCTTCCGCCGTCCCCGTATCGGCATCGGCGAGATCGCCGTCTACCCGGGCTACCAGCTCGACGCCCGCCCCACCGGTGACGGCCGCGCCTTCTGCTGGCTCGACTACGCCGACGACGGCCGCTACCTCCTGCAGAACCACGACCCCGAGAATTTCACCGTGATCCCCGGCGGCCCCGAAGAACTCATCCGCCAGATCGGCACCCGCATCGACATCCTCAGTCGGCCCCGCACCGCTGCGTGGTAGCTCCCGGGGCCGGGGAGGCGCAGCCGCCGGTCACCCGTCCTGCGGCACCGGCTCCAGGATCTGCCGGCGCGGTTCCGGGGCCGCGACCCGCAGGGCGTCGGCGGAGGCGTCGTCGGGCTGGGTCTGGGAACGGATCTCGGCTTCGACGCGCGCCTGGTAGGTCGCCACTTCGCGGTCGATGTCCTCGGCATCCCAGCCGAGCACGGGGGCAACCAGATGTGCCACCTGTTCGGCGCAGTCGGCGCCCCGATGCGAGTACTCGATGGAGATGCGGGTGCGCCGGGCCATGATGTCGTCCAGGTGCAGCGCGCCCTCGGCAGCGGCCGCGTACACCGCCTCCACCTGCAGGTAGGAGGGGGCGTCGGTGATCGGCTGCAACAGTTCGGGGCGGCCCTCGGCGAAGGTCATCACCTCATCGACCAGGGCACCGTACCGGTCCAGCAGGTGCGTCATCCGGTACGGGTGCACGCCGTAGTGCTCGGCCAGCTGCACCGTCTGGTTGACCAGCGCGAAATAGCCGTCGGCGCCGAGCAGCGGCACCTTCTCGGTGATCGAGGGCGACACCCGCGCCGGGATGTCACCGGCCGCTTCGTCCATCGCATCCGCGGCCATCACCCGGTAGGTGGTGTACTTGCCGCCCGCGATCGCGACCAGGCCGGGCGCGATCCGGGCAACGGCGTGCTCGCGGGACAGCTTCGAGGTGTCATCGCTCTCCCCGGCCAGCAACGGCCGCAATCCGGCGTAGACGCCGTCGATGTCGTCGTGGGTGAGCGGGGTGACCAGTACTTCGTTGACCCGGTTCAGCAGGTAGTCGATATCGGCCTTGGTGGCGGCCGGGTGTGCCAGGTCCAGATTCCAGTCGGTGTCGGTGGTGCCGACGATCCAGTGCGCACCCCACGGGATGACGAACAGCACCGAGGTGGCGGTGCGCAGGATCATCGCGGTATCGCTGACGATCCGGTCCCGGGGCACCACGATGTGCACCCCCTTGGAGGCCCGAACATGGAACCGGCCGCGCTGATGCGACAGCGCCTGCACCTCGTCGGTCCACACCCCGGCCGCATTGATCACCACATGCGCGCGGGCCTCGCCGTAGCGGCCGTCTTCGCAGTCGCGCAGCTTCACCCCGACCACCCGGTCGGCCTCCCGCAGGAAACCGACCACCTGGGTCGAGGTGCGGATGACGGCGCCGTAGTGCGCGGCGGTGCGGGCCACCGTCATGGTGTGCCGGGCGTCGTCGACGACGGTGTCGTAGTAGGTGACCCCGCCGATCAGGGCGGACCGGCGCAGGCCGGGAGCCAGCCGCAGGGCACCGTGCTTGGTGAGATGGTGCTGTCCGGGAACCGATTTCGCCCCACCCATGGTGTCGTACAGGGTGAGCCCGGCCGCCACGTAGGGCCGCTCCCAGACCCGGTGGGTCAGTGGGTAGAGGAACCGCAGCGGCTTCACCAGATGCGGGGCGAGCGTGGACAACGCCAGTTCGCGTTCCTTGAGCGCCTCCCGGACCAGCCCGAATTCCAGCTGTTCCAGGTACCGCAGACCGCCGTGGAACATCTTCGACGACCGGCTGGAGGTGCCCGAGGCGAGGTCGCGGGCCTCGACCAGAGCCACCGACAGACCGCGGGTGGCGGCATCCAGGGCGATCCCGGCGCCGACCACCCCGCCGCCGACGACCAGGACGTCGAAATGCTCCTTGCCGAGCCGCTCCCACGCGCCGGCCCGCGCCTCGGGTCCCAGCAGCCCCGGCCCGAGCCGGTCGTGTCCGGATCGCCCGGCCACCAGTTCACCGTTGCGGAGGAACGGGAACTCCGGTGTCTGCGCCATGTCGTCGACTCCTCGCCGGCGGCCTCCCCGCCGAATCGTCACCGTGTGCTGCGGGTGTCACCGCAGGTGCCTGTCCAGGCTAAACCTAGTGTTCGCCGTCCGCCTGCCCCAACTCCGACGTGTCGTCTACCTCGGTTTTCGTCGCGGAGTAACAGTTACTCGGCGACAAGATGTCGGGAGCGACAAAATTCGGCCGCAGCGTCTGTGCGGGCTTGTCCGCGGGGCCGCCGATTTCAGTATCCTGCTCGAATGCGTCGCTATGTGGCCGCCATCGATCAGGGCACGACTTCGAGCCGGTGCATCGTCTTCGACCGGCAGGGCCGCATCGTCGGCACCGCCCAGCGCGAACACGAGCAGATCTTCCCCCGCCCCGGCTGGGTGGAACACGATCCACGGACCATCTGGCGCAATACCGAATCCGTTCTCGGTGAGGCCCTGGGCGACGCCGAATGCGCGGCCACCGATATCGCCGCGATCGGCATCACCAACCAGCGGGAGACCACCGTGGTCTGGGATCGACGCACCGGTGAACCGGTGTACAACGCCGTCGTCTGGCAGGACACCCGGACCGACCGGCTGTGCACCGAGCTCGCGGGCGAGCACGGACCGAACCGATACGCCGAACGCACCGGCCTGCCGCTGTCCACCTACTTCGCGGGCCCGAAGCTGCGCTGGATTCTGGACAACGTACCGGGCGTGCGCAAACGCGCCGAAGCCGGCGAACTGTGCTTCGGCACCATGGACACCTGGGTGCTGTGGAACCTCACCGGGCAGCATCTCACCGATGTCACCAATGCCTCCCGCACCATGCTGATGGATCTGCGCACCCTGCAATGGGATCGGCAGATCTGCGCGGAAATGGACATCCCGGTCTCGCTGCTGCCGGAGATCCGCAGTTCCTCGGAGGTGTACGCCGAGATCGAATCCGGTCCGCTGGCCGGGGTTCCGGTCGCCGGGATTCTCGGCGACCAGCAGGCCGCCACCTTCGGGCAGGCCTGCCTGGCTCCGGGCGAGGCCAAGAACACCTACGGCACCGGCAGTTTCATGCTGCTCAATACCGGCACCACCCCGGTGCCGAGCAAGCACGGCCTGCTCACCACCGCCTGCTACCGGCTCGGCGACCAGCCGGCCGTCTACGCATTGGAGGGGTCCATCGCGGTCACCGGGTCACTGGTGCAGTGGCTGCGCGACAACCTCGGCCTGATCTCCACGGCGGCCGAGGTGGAGGACCTGGCCGGCACGGTTCCCGACAACGGCGGCGCCTACTTCGTGCCCGCATTCTCCGGGCTGTTCGCACCGCGCTGGCGCCCGGACGCGCGCGGCGTGATCGCCGGGCTCACCCGGTACGTCACCAAAGCCCACCTGGCCCGGGCCGTTCTGGAATCCACCGCCTTCCAGACCCGGGAGGTGGTCGACGCGATGCGCGCCGACGCCGAGGCCCAGCAGCTGGATCTGGAGCTGACCACATTGAAGGTCGACGGCGGGATGACCGCCAATGGCCTGCTGATGCAGTTCCAGGCGGACATCCTGGACGTGCCGGTGGTCCGGCCGACGGTGATCGAGACCACCGCGCTCGGCGCCGCCTACGCGGCCGGGCTGGCGGTGGGCTACTGGACCGGAACCGACGACATCCGGGAGAACTGGGCCGCCGACCGGGAGTGGCGGCCGCAGATGTCCGAATCCGAACGCTCCGAGCGCCTCGCCGAATGGAACAAGGCGGTGGAACGCACCTACGGCTGGGCCTGAACCGCCGGTTCGGCCACCGCCGCCGCCAGGCGGTCGACGGCCTCCGTCAGCGTCGCCTCGTCGGATGTGGTGAAGCACAGCCGCATCGAGTTGCGGTACCCGCCGTCGACGGCGAAGGCCGAGCCGGGCACATAGGCCACACCGGCGGCCAGGGCGGCGGGCAGCAGCTCGGTGGTGTCGGTTCCGTCGCGGAAATCGGCCCAGACGAACATGCCACCGGCCGCCTCGGAGCACCGGATCCGATCGCCGAAGGTGCCGCGCACCGCATCGACCAGCGCCCGGGCCCGGGTGCCGTAGGTGGCCCGCACGCCATCGATGTGCCCAGTGAGCCAGGCGGTGTCGGTGAGCAGTTCGGTGGCGATCTGCTGGGTGAGCGCGGAACCACACAGGTCGGCGCCCTGTTTGAGCAGTTCCACCGCCCGGCACACCCGGTCGGGAGCGACCAGCCAGCCGACCCGCAACGTCGGGGCCAGGGTCTTCGACACGCTGGACAACCGGATCACCTGCGCCGAGGCCGCGGCGACCGGCGGCGGGGTGGGCGCATCGAACCAGAGCTCACCGTAGGGATCGTCCTCGATCACCCAGAAACCGTGTGCTTCGGCCAGTTCGGCCAGCCGGCGCCGCCGCGGCGCGGCCAGGGTCACCCCGCCGGGATTGTGGAAGTTGCTCACCGTGTGCACCACGGCGGGCCGTTCGCCGCGCACCAGGAGTTCGTCGAGCAGGTCCAGCCGCAGACCGTCCTCGTCCAGCGGCAGCGCGACGATCCGAGCTCCGGCGGCCCGGAACACCTGCAGTGCACCGACATAGCCGGGATCCTCGACGACCACCAGGTCACCCGGGTTCAAGAGCACCTCGGCCAGCAGGGCCAGCGCCTGCTGCGAACCGTGCGTCACGAACACCTCGGACTCGGGCACCGGGCGACCCAGCCGGGCCGACTCCCGGTCGGCCAGCACCGCCCGCAGCGGTGTCCATCCCGGGGACTCGGTGTACTGCAGCACCGCCCGGTCGGCCAGCGCGGTCGCCGCGGCGGCGGCGATCCGATCCCGCGGCATCAGGGCGGCGTCCGGCAATCCACCGGCCAGGCTGATGATGTCGGCGCGCCGAGTCAGCTTCAACAGGTCACGGATCGCCGAACTCTTCAGGCCGGCGAGTTTGCCGGCGAGGGGCGGGACGGTGGACGGCATGCGACCACACTGGCACACCCGGCCTGCAATCCGGAATAGTCATCCCATGATTTGGACGTGATCTCGGCGACGCTGCTACCGTTCGGTGATCTGCTCCAGCAGCCATTTACCGTCCCGCTCGACCGCTCGGACGATCTGCGGATACTCGGCGCTGGTCCCGTCCGGATGCCATTCCTGCACGTCGACGTTGTACCGACCGGCCCCGATCGGCACGATCCGCACACAGTGCGTCGACCCTTCCGGCACGTTCTCGTCGATGCCCTCCTGGATCGACTCCGCCGTCATCGCGGTGACCTCCGGGACCACGAACGAACGCGCCTTCGCGCCGTCGCGATCCACATAGAAGGCGTACTGGAAGGCCAGAATCGCATCCACCCCGGACGTGGTGCCGCCCTCCCCGTTCCCGATGGTGGCATTGCCCTGGGTACCCGAGGCACAGTTGCGCCCGAACACCGCCGACGGGGTCGGCTCGTCCGAGGCCGAATCATCACCACCCCGCTTGACCAGGGCGATCGTCGCCACCAAGGCCAGCACGGCCACCAGGGCACCGGCCGTACCGAGCAGCACCGGCATGGGCAGTTTCGGCTTCTTCCGGGCCGTCGGCGCCGGGCGCCCGGCCGGCGCCAGCCGCTGCGCGATCGGGTCGTTGGACCAGGACAGATCCGGCTGGGGCGGCGGTTTGGGCACCCCGCCGTCGTCGGCAGGTGAGCTCCACCACTCCTCGTCCGGCCGCGCCGGCCCGCTGTCCGGCGACGAGCGGATCACCTCGGTGCGGTCGGACCCGGCGGGCGTGGACTCCGGATTCCGGCGGATCAGCTCGGTCCGGTCGTCGTCGCGGGACTGCGCCGCCCCGGCAGCATCCGGACCGCTCGGTGCCGGCGTCCACGCCGGCGCTTCGTCACCGGGCCCCGGCGCACCGGCCGGACGCCAGGCCAGATCCGGACGATCGGCGGCAGGCGGCTCCGGCGGCGACCACTTCTCCCCCACCGGCGCCCCGAACTCCGAGAGCGGCGGGCCGAAACCACCGACCGGCGGCTCCGGCGGCCGGACATCGCGCAGGGGCGGACCGAAGTCGTTCACCGGCGGACCGAATTCCGAGTCCGGTTCCGGCCGATCGGCGCCGTTGTCACCCACGTTCCATCCTTTCCCCAGGACACAGCTGTGGGGCGGCCGCCACCGACCGCCCCACGGGGTTACCGACTACTCAGTACTGGATCGAGCCACCCCACTGGGTGGTCACACCCGCGACGTTCACCGACTGCGGGTCCAGCTCCCCCGGTACCGGAAGTGTAGCCTGGGCCACCGCATCCATGGCGGCCTGACCACCCGGCTGCGCCTTGATCCAGTCCTCGACCGCATACCGGGCCAGGTTGGCCTGGGTGGTGTCGAGCACGGTCTCCTGGACGTTGTCCACGCCGTCGGCGCCACGATGGAACGTGGTCAGCTTGATGGCGTTCTCCTCGATGTACTCCACCGAGATACCGGCCTCGCCCGGCCCCGCCGGGGTGCCGTAACCGACCGTGCCGACGTAGCCGTCCGCGTTGTTGAAGTGGTGCGTGTTGGCCGTATAGCCGGGGGCCAGCCCACCGGCGTCGACGGTGACACCGAGTTCCTGGTGCGGGCCCGGCATCTCGACGACCGGCGCCGCCGGAGCGGACTCCAGGCGGGGCGCCTCCCAGGCCGGCTCCGGCTCCTGCATCAGGGTGTCCGCACCCTCTTCGGGAGTGGTCTCGGCCGCCGGTGCCTCCGGGTCGACCGGCTGCTCGGGGGCCTCGCCCTCGGTCTCCGGCGCTTCCCCGGTCTCGGCGTCCTCCGGCTCCTCGCCGGGCTGCACCGCCCGCTCCGGAGTCTCGGGGGCCTCGGTGTTCACCGCGGGCTGCGCCGGCCGGTCCTGGCCCGGAACGGGCAGCGGAGCGATGCGCGGCGGTGCGGTGACGCCCGGCTGCGACGGCGTCCCGGCCTCCGGATCACCCGGCTCCGGGTCGGTGACCCCGGGCTGGCTCGGGGTCGGCGTGGTGACACCCGGCTGACTCGGCGTGGTCTCGGTTTCCGGAGACCCGTTCTCGGGAGACTCCGACTCCGGCGTCGCGGGAGCTTCGGTCTCCGGGGTGGTGCCCGGCTGCGGGGCACCCTGCAGCTCCGGAGCACCGTTGCCCGGGTTGCCCGGCTGCGAGTTGCCCGGGTTCTCCGGCTGGCCGGGATCGGCGCCGGCCGGCGCCGCCAGAAGGGTTGCCACAGCGGCGGCAGTGGCCAGCGGCAACGACGTGGTCGCCATCGCTCGCTGCGCCCGACTCGGCTTACGATGCTTCACTTCTCGTCATTCCCTTTCCCCTGCGTGCACCGAGTGACGGGGCACACACTGTCGTTCGGCGTGAGACGCCGGTGGACGACGCGGTCGCGGCGCGCGTTACGGAAAGGGTGACCCCCCATAACAAAATCCACGCGATCGACACCGGTCGCGTCTCGCGGGCAGTCAACCACACCCGGACCGGACAAGCAACGCGGCAGTAGGTTACTGCCGAATCCGCCGCGGGTCAGTCCAAATCGTCGTGCCGCATCAGCAAACGAGCAGCTTCGGTCACCGAGCCGGTGAGGGACGGATACACCGAGAACGTCTGTGCCAGATCGTTGACCGTCAGATTGTTCTGCACCGCCAGCGCGATCGGCAGGATCAGCTCCGAGGCGATCGGCGCGACCACCACACCACCGATCACCACACCGGTCGCCGGACGGCAGAAGATCTTCACGAAACCGCGTCGGAGCCCGGACATCTTGGCCCGCGGGTTGGTGTTCAACGGCAGCATCACCGTGCGCGCGGGCACCTCACCGTTGTCGATCGCGGTCTGGCTCACGCCGACGGTCGCGATCTCCGGACGGGTGAACACCGCAGACGCCACCGTCTTCAAACGGATCGGGTTCACTCCCTCACCCAGCGCGTGATACATGGCGATCCGGCCCTGCATCGCGGCCACCGAGGCCAGCGGCAACAGACCGGTGCAGTCACCGGCCGCGTAGATCCCGGGCACCGCGGTCCGGGAAACCCGGTCCACCCGCAGGTAGCCGCCCCGGTCCAGATCGATGCCGACCCGCTCCAGCCCCAGCCCGGCGGTATTCGGCGTGGAGCCCACGGTCATCAGCGCATGCGACCCGGACACCGTGCGGCCGTCGGAGAGCTTCACCACCACCCCGTCCGCGGTCCGCTCCACCGCATCGGCCCGGGCATGCTTGACCAACTCCACACCGCGCTCGGCGAGCGCCTCCTCCAGCACCAGGGCGGCGTCGGCGTCCTCCCCGGGCAGCACCCGATCACGGCTGGAGACCAGCTTCACCTGCACACCCATCTCGGTGTAGGCCGAGACGAACTCCGCACCCGTCACACCGGAACCGACCACCACCAGCGTCTCCGGCAGTTCGGTCAGCTCGTAGAGCTGCCGCCAGTTCAGGATTCGCTCACCGTCCGGCTCGGCGCCCGGCAGCACCCGCGGGCTCGCGCCGGTGGCGATCAGCACCACCTCGGCCTCCAGTTCCTCACTCGCCCCCTCGGCGGTGGTGACCCGCACCCGGTGCGCGGCCAGACCCGTTCCCGAATCGACCAGCTCGCCCCAGCCCGGCACCACCCGCACCCCGGAGGACTGCAATTTGGCACGGATATCCGAGGACTGGGCCAGCGCCAGCGCCTGGACCCGGGCATTCACCTCCGGTAGGTCGACCCGCGCCTGGCTGGCGTCGAGAGTGATCCCCAGATCCCGCGCGCGGCGCAGATCCGTCCGGATCCCGGTGGAGGCGATGAAGGTCTTCGACGGCACACAGTCCCAGAGCACGCACGCACCGCCGATACCGTCCGCGTCGATCAGCGTGACATCCGCACCGTGCTGCGCGGCCACCAGAGCGGCCTCGTAACCCGCCGGGCCGCCGCCGATGATTGCGATTCGGGTCATGCGTGCATACCTCCTGTGTCGAATGGCCGAGCTCCGCTCGGCGTGCGGACGGTGTCCGATGGCCGACTTCCGGCCGGCGTGCGGACCAGGCCCTGTCAGCCCCTGAATCAGCACTCGAGACTCGGGCCTTCGGCTCATGCGCTTTCGAGGGGCGGGCCCGGTCGTCGCTCGTAAGACTCGCTCCAGACGGGTGGCGCAGGCTCGGAGCTTGCGTCGCTGTCCATCCTCGCAGGTGTGGGCTCACGGCGCCCAGTCGGCGCACCGCGGCGGCCGCCGTCCGGGGCCGAACAGAGCCGTAGGCGTGGGAATCTTCGGTCCGCGCGCAGCATCGCGACCGAAATCCGCCCCGCCGATCCGTGCGGTGGCCGCACCCGCCGCGGATATTGGCTACAGTTCACAGGTGCCGATCTACGCCGCTTACGGGTCCAACATGGACTCCACGCAGATGCTCGAGCGCTGCCCGCACTCCCCCATGTCGGGAACGGGCTGGCTGGAGGGTTGGCGCCTGACCTTCGCCGGTGACGACATCGGCTGGGAAGGACCGCTGGCCACCGTCGTCGAAGACCCCGGTTCCCGCGTGTTCGTCGTCCTCTACGACGTCTCCCCGGAGGACGAACAGCGCCTGGACCGCTGGGAAGGCTCGGATTTCGGGATCCACAAGAAGATCCGGCTCCGGGTCACCGGCAACGAGGGTGCCGCGCGCCTGGCCTGGCTCTACGTCCTGGACGCCTACGAGGGCGGACTGCCGTCCGCTCGCTACATCGGGGTCATCGCGGATGCCGCGGAGAAGGCCGGCGCGCCCGCCGACTACGTCCACGCCCTGCGCACCCGCAACAGCAAGAACGTCGGTCCGGGGTCGGTGTAATTTTTGCCGAGCTCCGCTCGGCGTGTTCCGGCCCTCTTCTGCCCAGCGAATCGGCACTCGAGACTCGAGCCTTCGGCTCATGCGCTTTCGAGTGCCGATTCGCTGGGCGGGCCGGAACGTCGCTCGTAAGACTCGCTCCGTGCGTGGGTGCGAATGTTGCGGTGCCGGGCGCTCGGAGCGCTACTGGGCCGAGTCGGACGGTGGCGAGGCGCTCAGCGGCCTGCCGGACATATCGGCCTGGCGCAGTGCCAGGACGAGGTGACCAGCCTGCATTCGGAGGTACCCCGTTCGGGGTGGGCGAACCTGGGTCCCGGACCGACGGGACGCTCAGCCGGTCTGCCGGGCCATCCGGCGTGCTCAGCCGGCTTGCAGGACCAGGTTGGTCAGCACCCGGACGCCCACTGCGAGGGCCCGTTCGTCCAGGTCGAAGGTGGGCTGGTGCAGGTCCAACTGGTCGCCCTGGCCGGACCACACGCCGAGGCGGGCCATGGCGCCCGGGACCTCTTCCAGATACCAGGAGAAGTCCTCGCCGCCGCCGGATTGCGGGGTGTCCGCGAGCGCTTCGGGGCCGAGGGCGGTGATCGCGTTCTCGAACATCCGCACCGACTCCGGGTCGTTGACCACCGGCGGGACGCCGCGCTTGTAGTTCAGCTGGTACCGGACGCCGGTCGGCGCGAGCAGGCCGTCGACGATCTCACGGACGGTCGGTTCGAGCAGCGCCCAGGTGGCGTGGTCGCCGGTGCGCACGGTGCCGGTGAGCATGCCGGTCTGCGGGATGGCGTTCGGCGCCTTACCCGCACTCACCGCGCCCCACACCATCACGGTGCTGGTACGCGGATCGATGCGTCGGCTGAGCATGCCCGGCAGGCCGGTGATCACGGTGCCGATCGCGTACACCAGATCGCTGGTGAGATGCGGGCGCGAGGTGTGGCCACCGGGCGAATCGAGCACCAGTTCCACGGTGTCGGCGGCCGAGGTGATCGGGCCGGTGCGCAGACCGACCCGGCCGACCTCGAGGCGCGGATCGCAGTGCAGCGCGAAGATCCGGGACACCTCGGCCATGGCTCCCGCAGCGACGACGTCGAGGGCGCCGCCGGGCATCACTTCCTCGGCGGGCTGGAAGACGAGCCGGACGCCGACCGGCAGGTCCAGATCGGCGAGCGCGAGCGCGGTACCGAGCAGCACGGTGGTGTGCGCATCGTGGCCGCAGGCATGCGACACGCCCGGAACGGTGGAGGCGAAGCTGAGGCCGGTGAATTCCTGCATCGGCAGTGCGTCCATATCGGCACGCAATCCGATCCGCGGCCCCTCCGGGCCGATATCGCAGATCAGGCCGGTGCCGCCGGGCAGCACCTGGGGGTTCAGCCCGGCCTTGGTGAGCCAGGCCGAGACGAACTCGGTGGTGGCGAACTCGGTCCGGGACAGCTCCGGGTTGGCGTGGATGTGGCGGCGCCACTGCACCAGGTCGGCGGTGTGCTCGGCCAGCCAGGCCGATACCGCCTCCGCACCGGATTCTGCCGTACCACCGGGAACCGCCATGGCGGGATACACCCCGGTGTCCGAACTGCCGGTAATGCTCACCGATTGTCCTCCTGTCGTTCCACGAGCCGTTGCAACAACCTGTCCCTGTGTTCTACATCGCGGGCCACGGCCATCGTGGTACGCGCCAGCGCGACGGCGCCGTCGACGACGGCCAGATCCGCGGAGGCACCGGCCGCTGCCGTGGCGAACTCCGGCTGATGTGTCACCGCGCCGTCGGCGTCGATGCCGATGACCGGGTGGATGCCCGGGATCACGTTGGTGACATTGCCCATGTCGGTACTCCCGAGCGGACGCTGCACCTCGAGCTCGGGTGCGATCGGCACCCGGCCCAGCCCCGGGAGCTGCGCTCGGTAGGCAGCCAGCAGATCGGGGTCGGGCGTGAGCTCGGTATATGTGGGCGCGAGGGTCCGTATGTCGTGAGTGCAGCCCGTCGCCAGGGCACCCGCCTCGAAACAAGCCGTTGCGCGTTGCATCAGGTCGTCGAGGGAAGCGGAATCGGTCGCTCGTAGGTAATACAGCAACTCCGCACGTTCGGGCACGATGTTGGGGGCTACGCCACCGTCGCCGACTATACCGTGCAACTGTTGTCCCGGGCGCAAATGCTGGCGCAGCAACCCCAGGGCAACTTGCGCGACGGTGACCGCGTCACCGGCGTTGCGTCCCATTTCCGGCGCGGCGCTGGCATGCGCGGCACGGCCGTGGAAGTCGACCGCCAGATCCGCCAGCGCCAGCGAACTGGCCCCGGCGATGTCCTGCGGTCCGGGGTGCACCATCATCGCCATGGCCAGGTCGGCGAAGGCACCGGCCTCCAGCATCAGCACCTTGCCGCCGCCGCTCTCCTCGGCCGGCGTGCCCAGCACCACGACCGTCAGATCGAGCTCGTCGGCGACCTCGGCGAGCCCCAGCGCCGCGCCCACGCTCGAGGCCGCAATGATGTTGTGCCCGCAGGCGTGTCCGATCTCGGGCAGCGCATCGTATTCGGCGCACAGGCCGACGGTCAGTGCACCGCTGCCGTAGACGGCGCGGAACGCGGTCGGCAGCCCGGCGACCGGCCGGGTGATCTCGAAACCGCGCTCGGCCAGCGGTGCGAGCACCTTCGCGACGCTGCGATGCTCGGCGAACGCCGTCTCCGGTTCGGCGTGCAGATCGTGCGACAACGCCACCAACCGCGCGGCAGCGGCATCGATCGCCGCCTCCGCGGCGGTTGCCGGCTGATCACCGGTACGCGGAAGGGCCATGGCACCCAGTCTCGCACTGTGCGCACGGACCGGCACCTCGCCACCTCCGGCGGGCCCCGCCGGGCGGGTCAGTTACCGAACGGCAGATTCTCCGGCGTGACCGGCTCGGCCAGCGCCTGCAGGGTCGGCGCATGCAGGGTCGACTTGATGAACGGCGTGATCGGCTTGCGCAGCGGGGCCAGCGCCGCGGCGCGGGCGACGGCAGCCGAGAGCAGCTGATCCGGTTCGGCCTCGGCATCGACGATAC
Organism: Nocardia sp. KT25-26; assembly: GCF_056627695.1. Taxonomy (NCBI): domain Bacteria; kingdom Bacillati; phylum Actinomycetota; class Actinomycetes; order Mycobacteriales; family Nocardiaceae; genus Nocardia; species Nocardia sp. KT25-26. The sequence goes on from NZ_CM152813.1 coordinate 4,986,028, forward strand.
CGGCCGCGATCGCCTCGGCGGCCGGGAAACGATGCCCGGTGGTCATGGCCTGCACGCACACCTGATTGGTCAGGCGGTTGCTCAGCAAGGCGTTCATGCCCGGGGTGAACGGCATGCCCAGCTGCACCTCCGGCAGCGACCAGTAGCCGCGGTCGGACCGCATCACCCGGAAGTCGTGGGCCGTGGCCAGCATCGCGCCGGCGCCGAAGGCGTGCCCGTTCACCGCGGCCACCGTGGGCATCGGGAAGGTCAGCAACCGGCTGTAGATGGTGTGCACCCGGTCCAGGTACCCGTGGATCTTGTCCATGTTGCCGAAGATCCAGTCGGTGTCCAGACCGTTGCTGAAGAACTTGCCGGTCGCGACGGTCACCAGGGCCGCGGGGCCGTCGGCGGTCTCGACCCGGTCCAGCGTCTCGTGGAACGCGTCCATCCAATCCGGGGAGAAACGGTTCTCGCTGTCGGTCTGACCCTCGTTCCCGAGGAAGACCACGAACACATCTCCATCACGCTCCAGATACGGCATGCACAAAGACTATGGGACGAGCCGGTCCGGGGTTACCGGCGGGTATCGGGCAATGCGGAGTTCGGCAGTGGCCCCGCGGATTAGACTCGCGGCATGCTTGCCGAACAGGCCGCCGAGGCGATCGCCGAACGTACCGGAGTGCCCGAACATCGAGCCGCCGTGATCCTCGGCTCGGGCTGGCAGGAAGCCGCCGCCGAGATCGGCACGCCGCGCGCGTCGGTACCGATGCCGGAGCTGCCCGGGTTCGGTGCGCCGAGCGCACAGGGGCACCACGGCACCGTGCATTCGGTGACCGTCGGCGACACCCCGGTGCTGCTGATGATGGGCCGCCGGCACCTGTACGAGGGCTGCACCCCGGAGGAGGTGGTGCATCCGGTCGCCGCCGCGATCGCTGCGGGCGCGCGGACGGTGCTGCTGACCAATGCCGCGGGCGGCATCCGGCCGGGACTGCGGGTCGGCGAGCCGGTCCTGATCGCCGACCATCTGAACCTCACCGGTCGTTCCCCGCTGTCCGGCGCCACTTTCGTCGATCTCGTCGACGCCTGGGATCCGCAGCTGCGCACCCTGGCCCGCGAGATCGACCCCGGCCTGACCGAGGGCGTCTACGCCGGCCTGACCGGCCCGCAGTACGAGACACCCGCCGAGATCCGGATGCTGGCGACCCTGGGCGCGGACCTGGTCGGCATGTCGACGGTGCTGGAACTGATCGCCGCCCGGGCCCTGGGCGCCCGGGCGCTCGGTATCTCGCTGGTCACCAACCTGGCGGCCGGAGTCACCGGTGCACACCTCTCCCATGCCGAGGTACTCGCCGAGGGGCAGGCGGCGGCACCGCGCCTGGGCAAGCTGCTGCGCGGCGTTCTGGAGCGGCTGTAGATGCTGCGCTTCGGCACCGCAGGCCTGCGCGGACCGCTGCGCGACGGCCCCGACGGGATGAACGTGGACACCGTGGCGCGAGCCACCGCCGGGGTGGCCGCCTGGCTGCGGGACCGGTGCCTGGGTGGGGGCCGGGTCGTCGTGGGCCGCGACGCCCGGCACGGCTCCGACGACTTCGCGACCACCACCGCCGAGGTGTTCACGGCGGCCGGTTTCCCGGTCACCCTGCTGCCGGAACCGCTGCCGACCCCGGTCCTGGCCTTCGCCGTCCGGGAACTCGGCGCGGTGGCCGGGGTCCAGATCACCGCCTCGCACAACCCACCGGCCGACAACGGCTACAAGCTCTATCTGGACGGCGGCCTGCAACTGGTCGCCCCGGCCGACCGCGAGATCGAAGCGTGTATCGACGCGGTACGGCTGCCGGTCGACCGCGCACCGGTACCGCCCGCACCGGCTGCCGACCGGCCTGCCTCGAACCACCCCGGCGCAGCCACGGACTACGCCACCACCGCTCTGGCACCGACGGATCGGGGTCATCGGCCGGCCGATGCCACCCGGCCCGCCACCGACCCCCGAAACCGGACCGGCAGCGCCGGAACCAGCGCCCCGGCCGCTGACCGACCTGCTGCCGGCGCATCCAGCGCCATCGCCCCGTCTCCGGTAGACCCGGACGAGGCGCCGTCCGTCGTGCGCGCGACCACGGATCGGTCGCGGCAACAACTACCGCCCGGCGGCGGCACCGCCGAGTCATCGGCCGGTACCGGCGGTTCGACCGGGCCGGACGGGGTGGGCGATCCCGATCCGGCGGCCGGGCTGCTGGATCGCTATCTGGCGCGGGTGGCCGCGCTGCCTGCCCTGCTGGGCGGGCCGGGTGAGCGGGCGCCGGTGCGGATCGCGCTGACACCGTTGCACGGGGTGGGCGGGGCGACCGCGGTGGCGGCACTGCGGGCGGCCGGATTCGACGATGTCCACGTGGTCGGATCGCAGTTCGAGCCCGATCCGGACTTTCCGACCGTCGGGTTCCCCAATCCGGAGGAGCCCGGCGCCACCGATCTGCTGCTGGAACTGGCCGACCGGGTGAGCGCCGACCTGGCGATCGCCCTGGATCCGGATGCCGACCGATGTGCGCTGGCCGTTCCGGGCGCGGACGGCCTGCAACTGCTGCGCGGGGACGAAACCGGCGTACTGCTGGCCGACCACCTCCTGGACACCGCCGAGCCGGGTGCTCTGGTCGCCACCACCCTGGTGTCGTCGCGCCTGCTCGGCAAACTGGCCCCGGCCCGCGGCGCCCGCTACGCCGAAACCCTGACCGGCTTCAAATGGCTCGCCCGGGCCGGTTCGGGGCTGATCTACGCCTACGAGGAGGCGATCGGGCACTGTGTCGACCCGGCGCGGGTGCGGGACAAGGACGGCATCTCCGCCGCCGTACTGGCCGCCGACCTGGTGGCGAAGCTGAAGGCGGACGGGCGGACCCTGCGGGACCGGCTGGACGACTACGCCGTGGAGTTCGGCCTGCACCTGGGTGACCAGGTGTCGCTGCGGCTGGCCGACCAGGCGGCGGCCAGCGAACTGGTTGCCGCCCTGCGCGCCGACCCGCCGACGCAGATCGCCGGCACCCCGGCCGGGTTCGTCGACCAGCTCGCCGCCCGCGGCCCGCTGCGCACCGACGCCCTGCTCCTCGAGGGCGACGACTTCCGAATCGTGATCCGCCCCTCCGGAACCGAACCCAAGCTCAAGTGCTACCTGGAGGTGTTCGCGCCGGTCCCCGACCGCACCGCACTACCCGCCATCCGCGCACTCGCCGCCGAACACCTCGCTCGGCTCGGCGAGTTCTGCCACACCCTGACCGAGCACCGCTGATCCGTGCCTCAGTCGGCCGGCGCCCGCGCATCATCGAAGGTCCCGCCCGGCGGCGGAACCGTCACGAGCGCCGTACCGGGACGGTGCCGGGCCACCGGACCGCAGCGCCGGAACGGCCCCGCCGGATCGAACACCTGCCGCAGAGTGGGATCCGCGTAGTCGAGCAGCCAGCGCGGATCGGCGGCGGATCAGCGCGGGCCGAACTGGCGGTCGCCGGCATCGCCGAGGCCGGGGACGATGAAGGCGTTGTCGTCGAGACGCTCGTCGACGGCGGCGGTGACCAGACGCACGGGCAGACCCGAGGATTCCAGTGCGGCAATGCCTTCCGGTGCGGCGACGACGCACAGGGCGGTGATGTCGGTGGCCCCGCGGTCGGCCAGCAGGTCCAGGGTGTAGCGCATGGAGCCGCCGGTGGCCAGCATCGGGTCCAGCACGAACACCGGCAGCCCGGTCAGGTCCGGGGGCAGCGACGCCAGGTACGGGACCGGCTTGTGGGTCTGCTCGTCCCGGGCCACGCCGACGAATCCGACCCGTGCGTGCGGGATGAACGCCGAGGCGGCATCCACCATGCCCAGGCCCGCGCGCAGCACCGGGACCAGCAGCGGCGGCCGGGCGAGCTGCACGCCCTCGGCCTGCCCCACCGGCGTGGTGACCGGTTCCCGGTGCACCGGCGCATCACGCAGCGCCTCGTAGACCAGGATCCCGGTGAGGTCGCGCAGCGCCGCCCGGAAGGCAGGGCTGTCGGTGCGGGCGTCCCGCATCGTCGTCAGGAGAGCGGCGGCGAGTGGATGATCCACGGTGTCGGTACGCATGGGATGACGATAGAGTGAGCGGCGGCGGGAACGGGTGGGAAGTTCGCGGGAACCGAAGGCAGCTGCGGTGCGTCCCAATAGGTGATTGACGTACTCTTGCTCACCGAGCATCTGCCCGCCGCCGGCGCTGCTCTCGATGACGAATGGGGGAAGTTCGATGCGAAAGATGTCGGCCGATACCGAAGGGATCGCCGCCTACGCCACCAGCGCCCAGGTCATGTCGGGCGAGCTCGCCACCGCCGCGGCCGGTTCGGCCGCTTCCGACCCGACGCTGCTGGGCCCGATCTTCGGCCTGATCGGCGGCGATTTCCTGACCGCCTATTCGGCCGCGCACGCCGGGCATGTCGCGGGGATCGGCCAGTTGTCCGCGGTGATGGCGAGCATGGGCGGTGCCGCCACCGCCGCCTCCGCCACCCTGGTGGACACCGACCAGGGCAACGCCGCGCCGCTCACCGCCGCCACCGCCGAACTGGACGGCCCGGTCGCATGATCGACATCAACACGCTGGCGAAACCACTGCTCGACCTGCTCGCCAGCTTCGGTACCGGCGTGCTGCCCAGCGGCGGCCCCTCCGACGGCCTGCGGTCGACCGCGACCAACCTGGACCAGATCCACGAGCTCGGCCGCAACAGCATCAACGCGATGAACAACGCCTGGGACGGGGTGGCCGCCGATGCGGCCACCGCCAAGGCGCTGCGGGTGCAGACCTCGGCCGCCACCCTGTCCGATCGTGGCACCGAGATGGCGACCGTGGTGGACCAGGCCGGTGCGTACGTCCAGGCGGGCCAGAAGGAGCTGGAGGCGATCGCGCAGTCGTTCGTGAACCAGGCCGCCGCGCTGGGCCCGGCCCTCGGCACCCCGGCCGGGCTGATGACGGTGGTGAGTTCGGCCATCGACCACATCGGCCAGGGCGTCGCGGTGGTGAACCGGGTACAGGGTGAGCTGAGCACCCAGACCGCCGCGATGCAGGAGCTGACCCCGCCGCCCCCGACCCCGTCACTCGCCTCCACCGCGGCCGCCGCGGCGTCGTCGGTGACTTCCTCGGGTGGCGGCCTCGGCCAGCTGGCCTCCGGCCTGTTGTCCACGGTGAGCGGGCTCGGCACCGAGGCCGCGGCGACGACGGCGCAGCCGATCGCCGCCGCGACCACCCCGAGCACCGGCGCCCCGGGCGACGGCACCGCATCGGACACCGGCACCGGAGTCAAGGTCACCCTGCCGGACGGCAGTGTGGTCGAGGCGCCGAACGAGGAGGCCGCCACCGCCGTGCGATCGGCCCTGGGCGCGGTCGGGACCCCGTACGTATGGGGCGGCAACGACCCGGGCAGCGGGATCGACTGCAGCGGTCTGACCAAGTACGCCTACGGCGAGGCCGGGGTCGAACTGCCTCGGCTCGCCCAGGAACAGCACATCGGGCACCCCCAGGTGTCCCCGGGCGACCTGCAGCCGGGTGACCTGGCGGTATGGGACGGCCACGTCGCGATGGTGATCGGCAACGGCCAGCTGGTCGAGGCGGGCGATCCCGTCCAGGTCGGCTCGCTCCGGACGGAGAACAGCGGTATGGAGTTCTACGGCTTCTACAGGCCCACGGCATAGGAGACGGGCATGAGTGACAGTACGACCCCCGGTCCCGGGGCGATCCCCAACGCCACCTCGGCGGTCAGCCGGAACCGGTCCGGCAGCATCTCGGTTCGGGCGACCAACCAGGGGCTGCCGATCGAGATCCAGTTCGAGCGCAGTGAGTACCGCTACGGCGCCCAGGCGCTCGCGGCCGAGATCCTGCGTCTGACCAAACAGTCGACGCTCAAGGCCAAGAATCGGATGCGGGAGGCCTACACCGAGGCCGGGATGCCCGACGAGGCACTCGACCAGCTGGGCCTGCCCACCCGCCGGCAGATGGTCGAGGAGCTCGATCGGATGGATGAGGCGGATACGGGACAGACGAGCTGGATGAGGCCGGTATGAGCGCAGAGATGGACGCCCTGGTCAACGGGGTCGTGGCGAAGCTGGAAGCCCTGGAGGCCGGGCTGTACGGCATGAAGCAGGTACGCGGGGAGTTCCGCACCGAGGACGGGGCGGTCACCGTCGAGGTCAACGGCGAGGGCGAACTGGTCGCGTTGTCGCTCGCCGAATCGGTGACGACGATGGCGCCGGCCGAGGTCGGGCAGCTGATCGTCTGGGCCTGCCGGCAGGCCACCGAGTCGGCTCAGGAGCAGCGTTCGAAGGTCGTTGCGACACTGAACGAGTCGTTCGCCGGCACCGACGCACCGAGCGCGGGCACCTCAGGTGCCGGGCCGGATAGTGCGCGGGGCTGAACCTCGCTAGGCTTCGCATCATGGCTTCTGGAGACCTCGTCCCGATCGAGCTCGGTCTGACCGACGGCGATCTCGTCACCCTGTGGGCACCGCGCTGGCGCGACGGCGACGAGGAGTGGGAGGCGTTCCTAGGGCACGAAGACGACCTCTACGGCTTCGAGTCGGTCGCGGAGCTGGCCGCCTTCATCCGGACGAACACCGACAACGACCTGGTCGATCATCCCGCCTGGCCGGTGGTCGCCGGGCTGTCGGCCGCGGAGCTGGAGCCGGAGGAGAACTTCACCTTCGACCTGGTCGGCGTCCCCGAACTGGCTGCCGGCCGGCCCGATGCGGAGACCGTGGTCGAACTGGACGACACCCTGACCATGGTGCGCAACATCGGCGAGATCTGCGAGCTGGAGGCGGTCACCGGCTTCTTCGACGCGAATCCGGCGCTCGGTGCGCTCACCGGCGGTGTGCACAACTTCACCGGCCGTGAGGGCGAGCAGCTGTGGGACGAGGTCGGCGCGGCCATCGCCAAGGGCTGGGACGATGTGCTCGATGCGATCGACAATGTGGTGACCACCCCCGAGGTGGATGCCGAGGCGGTATCGGTCGCCGAGGCCGAACTGCTCGCCGCCGAGGAGAACGAAGTCGACGCCGACGATGCTGCCGAGGAGGACGAGGAATTCGAGTCGGTCGATCTGGACGAGGACGACGAGGACGATGAGGACGACTCGTTCTGGAACCAGGTCGGGATCGACCCGGTGAAGATCATCACCTCGGACGGCACCTGGTTCACGCTCCGCTGCTATCTGGGTGATGAGCCGATCTTCCTCGGCCGGCGCGGCACCATCACGGTGTTCCCGTCCGAACGGGCGCTGGCCCGCTATCTGGCAGATGAGCACGACCACGACCTCGCCCGGGTGAGCACCTACGAGGACGTACAGGCAGCGGCCGTGGACGGCTCGCTCGAGGTCGAGGTGACCGACGAGAACGTCTACGTCCTGCCGGGCCTGTCCGATGATCTCGCCGAAGGCCCGGACGCGATCGACGTCGAACAGCTGGACCTGGCGGTGGAGTTGCTGACCGATGCCGCCGACTATGCCGGCGACGACGGTGTCGAACTCGGGTTGGCCAAATCGAATCCGCTCGGCTGGTACGTCTCCTATGTGTTGGAGCCGGACCCGACCCGGATGGCGCCGAAGCCACCGTTCGCGGCGGAAGCGCAGACCTGGCGCGAGCTCGAACGAGCCTTCGAGGGCCGCCTGGAGCGGCAGTGACCGATCAGCCCAGCAGCACCGCGTAGCCGGGCTTGATCACGCTGTCGATGAAACGCAGCCGGTCCGGGAACGGCAGGAACGCCGATTTCATCGCATTGATGGTGAACCTTTCCAGGTCACTCCAGCCGTAGCCGAAGGTCTCGACCAGTTTGCGCATCTCCCGGCTCATGGTGGTGTCGCTCATCAGGCGGTTGTCGGTGTTCACCGTCACCCGGAAGCGCAGCCGCGCCAGCAGGTCGAACGGGTGTTTGTCCAGCGACGGGACCGCCCCGGTCTGGACATTGGACGAGGGGCACAACTCCAGGGGCACCCGAGTGTCGCGCACGTACTGGGCGACCAGGCCGAGTTCGGCGCCCTCCGGCTCCCCATCGGCCGGCCGGATGTCGTCGGTGATGCGCACTCCGTGCCCGAGCCGGTCGCAGCCGCAGAAGGCGAGGGCTTCGTGGATGGACGGCAGCCCGAACGCCTCACCGGCGTGGATGGTGAAGTGCGCGTGGTTGGCGCGCAGATACTCGAATGCGTCCAGGTGCCGGGTGGGCGGGAAACCGGCCTCCGCTCCCGCGATATCGAACCCGCCGACGCCGCGTTCGCGGAACCGGACCATCAGCTCGGCGATTTCCAGCGATCGGGCAGCATGACGCATGGCCGTGAGCAGGCAGTTGATCCGGATCGGGGTGCCGCGCTCGGCGGCCAGCACCTCACCCTCGCGGAAACCGGCGAGGGTGTGCTCGACCACCTGATCCAGGGTGAGTCCGCGTTCCAGATGCTGTTCGGGTGCGAACCGCACCTCGGCGTACACGACGCCGTCGTCGGCCAGATCCAGCGCGCATTCCCGGGCCACCCGGCGCAATCCCTCGGGGGTCTGCATGACGGCCACGGTGTGCGCGAAGGTCTCCAGATAGCGTTCGAGCGAACCGCTGTCCGCGGCCTCTCGGAACCAGATCGCCAGGCTCGCTTCGTCGGTGGCGGGTAACGCGTCGTAGCCGCATTCGCGCGCCAGGTCCAGCACGGTGCCGGGACGCAGGCCACCGTCGAGGTGATCGTGCAGCAGAACCTTGGGCGCCTGCCGGATCGAAACGAGGTCGAGAGGCATGGGACCAGTCATGTCACGACGGTAGCCGCAGCAACCACCCCGCGGCCACGAAACTCGCTGGGTGGCAACCGGCTCGTTGCCGAGCGGTCGATTCCGCTTCACCCGGGCCGTCCACCGGTCACCCAGCCGGTGCCGCCGGAGGTCCGGGCTGTCCCCGCCCAGCGGTCGGCCGACTACTCGCCGATGCGCTCGAGGATCAGGCTGCCGCCCGCCACCGGCTCGGCGACGATGGCGACAGCGGCGGCGAGCGCGGCCCGGGCCGCCGGAAACGACTCCGGGGTATCGGTGTGCAGGGTGAACAGGGCCTGTCCGGCTCTGACGTGATCGCCGGGCCGGGCATGCCACTGCACGCCGGCGCCGAACTGCACAGGGTCACCCTGGCGAGCGCGGCCGGCGCCGAGCCGCCAGGCGGCGATGCCGACGGCGCGGGCGTCGAGGCAGGCGAGGTAGCCGGTGTCCGGCGCGGTGACCGTTTCGGTGTGCCGGGCCCGAGGCAGCGGTGCGTCCGGGGCCCCACCCTGGGCTCGGACCATGGCCCGCCAGTGGTCCATGGCGCGGCCGTCGGTGAGTGCAGCCGCCGGGTCGGCGTCGGGCAGCCCGGCCCGGTCGAGCATCTCCCGGGCGAGGGCCAGGGTGAGCTCCACCACGTCGGCGGGGCCGCCTCCGGCGAGCACTTCCACGGCTTCAGCGACCTCGAGGGCATTACCCGCCGCATTGCCGAGCGGCGTGTCCATGTCGGTGAGCAGCGCCACCGTGCGGACTCCGGCGTCCCGGCCGAGCTCGACCATGGCGGTGGCCAGTTCCCGGGCGGCATCGCGGGTCGTCAGGAACGCACCGCTGCCGACCTTCACATCGAGGACCAGCGCTGCCGTGCCCTCGGCGATTTTCTTGCTCATGATCGAGCTCGCGATCAACGGGATCGATTCGACCGTGCCGGTGACATCACGCAGCGCGTAGAGCCGTTTGTCCGCCGGTGCCAGCCCGGCACCGGCGGCACACACCACGGCCCCGATCGCCGGGTCGGTCAGCATCTCGCGCATCGCTGGCATGGTGACCTCGGCCCGCCAGCCCGGGATCGATTCCAGTTTGTCCAGGGTGCCGCCGGTGTGCCCGAGACCACGGCCGGAAAGCTGTGGCACCGCGGCGCCACAGGCCGCCACCAGCGGTGCCAGCGGCAGGGTGATCTTGTCCCCCACCCCGCCCGTCGAGTGCTTGTCGACCGTCGGCCGGGGCAGATCGGTGAAGTCCAGCCGTTCCCCGGAGGCGATCATCGCGGCCGTCCAGCGGGCCGTCTCCCGCCGGCTCATCCCGTTGAGCAGGATCGCCATCGCCAGCGCGGACATCTGTTCATCGGCGACCGCACCCCGGGTGAACGCATCGATCACCCAGTCGATCTGACCGTCGGAGAGCTCATCGCCGTCCCGTTTGGTTGCGATGACCGACACTGCATCGAATACCGGATCCGCTGTCACGCGGCCAGTCTCGCACGATCGACGATGTACGCAGGGTTGCCGCCTGCGCGCCGCGACACCGGCGACGCACCCGTGGACACCACATACCGCCGCTGCCGGCCCGGCCGCCACCCGGCCGAGTCACCGAGCACCCGAGTCCATCGGCCGCTGGTCACCGGTCGCCGGGATCGGTCCGCCCGGCGGCGAGATCGTCCGGCCCGAAGGCGTGCGGCAGCAGTTCGACGAGGCGTAGCGGGCGCTCGGCATGATCGACGATCAGCTCCGGCCCGCCGTGTTCGTAGAGCACCTGACGGCACCGGCCGCAGGGCATCAGTATCTCGCCCCGGGAATCGGCTACCGACATCGCCAGCAACCGCCCACCGCCACCGGAAAACAAGTTACCGACGAGTACAGTTTCCGCACAGAGCGTCAAACCGAGTGAGACATTTTCCACATTGCAGCCGCTCACAATTCGGCCGCCGACGGTGAGAGCCGCCGCACCGACGGGAAACCGGGAATAGGGCGCGTAGGCCACACCCCTTGCCTCGATTGCCTTGCTACGCAGTAGATTCCAGTCGATCTCCGACATCTCGGCCCTTCCGTCGAGCGCGCCGATTATGGCCGCGCGGTATCGACTACGCCACTGCACAGCCTCAGGAAAGGCAAACCTAACAAAGGCGACGAGTGGACAACGCGCGGCACGCCGAATTAGTTCCCGGATTGCAAGAGGATTAGAGTTCACCCCAGATCGGTTCAGGTCCCCGGCGGCGGCCCGCGCCCGGAAGAACGTTGCGCAGCCACCAGGGCTTTCGCCTCTCCACGTGGTCGGCGCCGGATCTGCGACCGGGTCCATCAACGACGTTGGAGGCACCGCACTCTATGACCACGATAGAAGCTCCGGCTCCGGCTCAGCCGAAGCGCAAGACGCTGTACCGAGGCGACCCCGGAATGTGGTCGTGGGCACTGCATCGGATCACCGGCGCGACCATCTTCTTCTTCCTGTTCGTGCACGTCCTCGATACGGCACTGGTGCGGGTCAGCCCGGAGACCTACGACGAGGCGATCGAGCTCTACAAGAACCCGCTCGTCGCGCTGATGGAGATGGGTCTGGTCGTCGCGGTACTGTTCCACGCGCTCAACGGTGTGCGGGTGATTCTGGTCGACTTCTGGTCGCAGGGGCCGCGCTTCCAGAAGCAGATGCTGTGGGTCGTGCTCGCCATCTGGATCGTCGTCGCCGGCGCGGGTGTCGGCCGCCAGTTCTTCTACCTGCTGACGGAGCACTGATCATGACTGCACCTGTTCTCGGAAAGTCCTATGACCGACCGGCGGGCCTGGACCTGCCGCGTGCGCCGCGGGGCCGCTCGTCCAACAACTTCGAGAAGTACGCGTGGCTGTTCATGCGCTTCTCCGGCCTGCTGCTGATCTTCCTGGTCATCGGCCACATGTTCATCATGCTGATGATCGACGGCGGCGTGAACCGGCTGAACTTCGCCTTCGTCGCGGGCCGCTGGGCCTCGCCGTTCTGGCAGTTCTGGGACCTGGCCATGCTCTGGCTGGCGCAGCTGCACGGCGGCAACGGCATGCGCACCATCATCGATGACTACGCGCGCAAGGACTCCACCCGCTTCTGGCTCAAGGCCGCCCTGGTCGTCTCGATGATCCTGGTCATGGGCGTGGGCACCTACGTCATCTTCACCTTCGACCCCAACATCAGTTAGGAACAGGCCACCTCGCATGAGTGAAGCAAGCAACGTGACAGGTGACTCCCGCCCTGTTCAGGAGCATCGCTACGACGTCGTGATCGTCGGCGCCGGTGGCGCCGGTATGCGCGCGGCGATCGAGGCCGGTCCCCGGGCCCGGACCGCCGTACTGACCAAGCTCTACCCGACCCGCAGCCACACCGGCGCGGCGCAGGGTGGCATGTGCGCCGCACTGGCCAACGTCGAAGAGGACAACTGGGAGTGGCACACCTTCGACACCGTCAAGGGTGGTGACTACCTGGTCGACCAGGACGCCGCGGAGATCATGGCCAAGGAGGCCATCGATGCGGTGATGGACCTGGAGAAGATGGGCCTGCCGTTCAACCGGACGCCCGAGGGCAAGATCGACCAGCGTCGCTTCGGCGGGCACACCCGCGACCACGGCAAGGCGCCGGTGCGCCGCGCCTGCTATGCCGCCGACCGCACCGGCCACATGATCCTGCAGACGCTGTACCAGAACTGCGTCAAGCACGACGTGGAGTTCTACAACGAGTTCTACGTGCTGGACCTGGTGATGACCGAGACCGACCGGGGTCCGGTCGCCACCGGTGTCGTCGCCTACGAGCTGGCCACCGGCGAACTGCACGTCTTCCACGCCAAGTCGATCGTGTTCGCCACCGGCGGCTCCGGCCGGATGTACAAGACCACCTCGAACGCACACACCCTCACCGGTGACGGCATGGCCATCGTGTTCCGCAAGGGCCTGCCGCTCGAGGACATGGAATTCCACCAGTTCCACCCGACGGGCCTGGCCGGACTCGGCATCCTCATCTCCGAGGCGGTCCGCGGCGAGGGCGGCATCCTGCGCAACGCCGACGGCGAGCGGTTCATGGAGCGCTACGCCCCCACCATCAAGGACCTCGCGCCGCGTGACATCGTCGCCCGCTCGATGGTCCAGGAGGTCCGGGAGGGCCGCGGCGCCGGTCCGAACAAGGACTACGTGCTCATCGACGTGACCCACCTCGGCGAGGACGTGCTCGAGGAGAAGCTGCCCGACATCACCGAGTTCTCCCGCACCTACCTGGGTGTCGACCCGGTGCAGGAGCCGGTGCCGGTCATGCCGACCTGCCACTACGTGATGGGCGGTATCCCCACCCGGATCCGCGGTGAGGTGCTGCGCAACAACTCCGATATCGTGCCCGGCCTGTACGCCGCCGGTGAGTGCGCCTGCGTCTCGGTGCACGGCGCCAACCGCCTCGGCACCAACTCGCTGCTGGACATCAACGTGTTCGGCCGCCGGGCCGGTATCGCGGCCGCCGAATACGCGCAGCGCGCCGAATTCGTCGAGATGCCGGAACAGCCCGCGCAGATGGTGCAGGACTGGCTGGCGCTGATCCTGTCCGACCACGGCAACGAGCGCGTGGCCGATATCCGCACCGAGCTGCAGGTCGCGATGGACGACAAGGCCGGCGTGTACCGCACCGAGGACAGCCTCAAGGACATGCTGACCGACATCCACGCGCTCAAGGAGCGGTACTCGCGGATCACGGTGCAGGACAAGGGCCGCCGGTACAACAGCGATCTGCTGGAGGCCGTCGAGCTCGGCTTCCTGCTGGAGCTCGCCGAGGTCACCGTGGCCGGCGCGCTCAACCGCAAGGAGTCCCGCGGCGGACACGCCCGCGAGGACTACCCGAACCGCGACGACGTCAACTACATGCGGCACACCATGGCCTACAAGACCGGGCCGGAGCTCGACTCCGATATCCGGCTCGACTACAAGCCGGTGGTGCAGACCCGCTACGAGCCGATGGAGCGTAAGTACTGATGACTGCTGTTGCCGAGACTCCGCAGAAGCCGGCTCCGGTGCCCGACGGCTCCGTGATGGTCGACGTGAAGGTGGCCCGGTTCAATCCGGAGAACGGTGAGGGCGCCTACTGGGACACCTTCCAGGTCCCGGTGCTGCCCACCGACCGCTTCCTGAACGTGCTGATCTACATCAAGTCCTACCTGGACGGCACGCTCACCTTCCGGCGTTCCTGCGCACACGGTGTGTGCGGTTCCGACGCCATGCGGATCAACGGGGTCAACCGGCTGGCCTGCAAGGTGCTGATGAAGGACATGCTGCCGAAGAGCGGCAAGACCCTCACCATGACCGTCGAGCCGATCCGCGGCCTGCCCGTGGAGAAGGACCTCGTCGTCGACATGGAACCGTTCTTCGACGCGTTCCGCGCGGTGAAGCCGTACCTGATCACCTCGGGGAACGAGCCGACCCGGGAACGGATCCAGAGCCAGGCCGACCGCGCCCGGTTCGACGACACCACCAAGTGCATCCTGTGTGCCTGCTGCACCACATCGTGCCCGGTGTACTGGAACGACGGCAGCTACTTCGGCCCGGCCGCGATCGTGAACGCGCATCGCTTCATCTTCGACAGCCGTGACGAGGGCGCCCGCGAACGCCTGGACATCCTCAACGACGTCGACGGGGTGTGGCGCTGCCGCACCACCTTCAACTGCACCGACGCCTGCCCCCGTGGCATCGAGGTCACCAAGGCCATCCAGGAGGTCAAGCGGGCCCTGCTGTTCACCCGCTGATCTGCCCGCACAACGCGAAGGCCGCCGCCCGGACTCCGGGTGGCGGCCTTCGCCGTATCGCCACCGGCTCGGCCGCTCCGGCGGCCGGCCTGTCAACCGGTGAACTCACCGGCGACGGACCAGGATTCGCCGGCTATCACCAGATGGTCCAGGAAGCGCAGGCCGACGGTGTGCGCGGCTTCGGCGAGCAGTGCGGTGGCGCGGTGGTCGTCGATACTCGGGGTGGGATCGCCGGAGGGGTGGTTGTGGACGACGGCGAAAGCCCGGCCGTCGTGCCGCAGAACCGTGTTCAGGATTTCCCGCAGTGGCACCGGGACGTGGTCGATCGCGCCTTCGGCGACGAAGGCCCGGTGTCGCAGCCGGTGCTGCGTATCGCAGATCAGCACGAGCAGTCGCTCCACCCGGACCCCGGCGAACAGCGGGGCCGCTGCGGCAGCGATATCGCCGGGCCGGTGCAGGCGCGGTGCGGCATCGACCGCGGCCCGGGCGCGGGCCGCCAGCTGGAAGGCGGCCACTACCGCCGCCGCCTTGGCCGGTCCTACCCCGGCCCAGCCGGCCAGCTCCTCCGGACGGGCGGTGGCCAGGCCCGCGGTGCCGCCGTAGCGGACGAGGAGCACACCCGCCAGTTCTAGCGCGGATTCGCCGCGGCGCCCCTGGCCGAGCAGCAGGGCGAGCAACTCGGCATCGCTGAGCGCCTGGGCGCCCAGCGCCAGCAACCGCTCCCGGGGGCGCTGCATGACCGGCAGATCGGCGATCGGAATCGACATCGGTACCCACCTCCGGTGGCTCGGTGACGCCGCCGATCATCCCAGCGACCACCGACAGATACGCCGGGGTCCGGACTCAGTCCGAGTCGTGGCCGGCGGAGAACACCGAATCCGCCATCAACCGCTCCAGGTTGCGAAGCTGCCGCTCGTGGACGACGATGCGGCGCAATGCCTCGGTCACGGTGGTTCTGCTGTCGCCGGTACCCAGAATGTCCGCCGCGGCGGCCAACAGCTGCTGGTCGAGATCTATCTGCACGGTCCGCACGTGGCCTCCAATCCGTGGGCGCCGACACCGGTGGCGGCGCCTTCGTACAATCGCATTCTTGCGTCCGGGCCCGGCCCGTGTCCTGGGAATTCGCGGCGCCGTTACCGGAACCCGACGTTCGCAGATTCGCACACCCGGCGGTTCTTCGCAGCGATTCCGCCGGTTGCCGGATGATCGCCACCGATGAGTCGTACCGGAATATTCCGGGTCCGGCGGGTGGAAACACCGCGGCTGCCGCGGGGCAAGTGGGCAGATTGCCCAGTTGCGCGCCGTGCTGTTGTCGCTCGGGGCCGACGGTGCCAGCCTGGCAATATGTTCACCGAGGCGCAGCTGTACTCGCCGGTGACCCGGGACCACGAGGGCGAGGTGACCGTCCATCTGGGTGACGATCACCCGGGGGTGAACGACCCGGACTACCGGGCCCGCCGCAATGCCATCGCGGCGCTGGCCCTGGACCATCGGCCGGGCGGGCCGATCCCGCAGATCGACTACACCGCCGACGAACAACAGGTGTGGCGGATCGTGTCGGCGGAGCTGGCCCGCAAGCACGAGAAGTACGCCTGCCGGGAGGTGCTCGACGGCGCCGCGCGGCTCCGGCTGCCCCGGGACCACATCCCCCAGCTCGACGAGGTCACCGCGGCGCTACATCCGCTGAGCGGGTTCTCCTACGTCCCGGCGGCCGGCCTCGTACCGCTGCGGGAGTTCTTCGGCTCGTTCGCCGAGCGGAAGTTCCACTCCACCCAGTACATCCGGCATCATTCGGCCCCGCTGTACACCCCGGAACCGGACGCCATCCACGAGATCATCGGGCATGCCAATCAATTGGCCGCCCCGAGGTTCGCCGCCCTGTACGAGATCGTGGGCGCGGCGGTGGCCCGGCTGCAGACACCGGAGGCGCTGAAGTTCCTGGCGGATGTGTTCTGGTTCTCGCTGGAATTCGGCGTGGTCCGCGAAGGCGCTGCGGGCGAGCGGGAAGTCCGGTGCTACGGCGCGGGCCTGCTCTCCTCGTTCGGTGAACTGGACGAATTCCGGTCCGCCGAACTGCGCTCCCTGGATATCGCCGAAATGGGCACCCTGGCCTACGACATCACCCGCTATCAGCCGGTGCTCTACTGCGCAGACTCGGTCGCCGAACTGGAGGACGTGGTGGGCGGCTTCTTCGCCGAAATGGACGACGACACGCCGGCCCGGCTCACCGCCCGCTCCTGAAACGGTCGAGCACCGGCGCCGCAGGGCCGGCAGCGGGCCGGCGCCGCAGGGCCGAACTCCAGCACCTCGAAGGCGGATGCTTCGCCGAAATGAACGCCGGACCCTGCCCGGTCGGCCACCTCCTGGAAACGGTCAGCGGCGGCGCCGCAGCATCAGCAGCAGGGCCGACAGCGCACCGGCGCCGAACCAGGCGGCACCCGCGACCGGGGACTGCGTGTACTGCACCACCCGCGGCCGGATCACCACCCCTTCGGCCGGCCGCACCGCATGATCGTGCACCCGGTTGTCCCGGGCGGTAGCGGCCCAGGCGGTCGCGAAGAGCAGGATCCGGTAGGTGATGTAGATGAACACGAGCAGGCCGATCACCGAACCGAACGCCGCGCCCGCAGGGCTCTTCAGCACCGTCTCCAGATAGACCGACCCGAAGTACTTGAAGATCTCGAAGGCGATCGCCGCCAGCAGCGCCGCCTTCGCGGCACTGCGCAAGGTCACCGATCGACGCGGCAACCGGGCGATGATCCAGACGAACACCGCCCAGGAGGCGAGTAGCGCGAGGGCGGTGGACAACGTCACCAGCACCAGCTGGGCACCGGGCACATCGTCGAGTCCGACCGCCTTCAAGGCCTGACGCGCGGGCCGCTCGGAACGCACCGCGGACAAACCGATCGACACCAGGAACGCCAGCCCGAGGCCGGCCAGGGCGCCCAGGTCACCGATCTTGGTCTTCAGGAAACTCCGCTTCGGCGCGTCCGCCTCCCACTGCTCGGTGAGCGCCCACCGCAGATTGTTCATCCAGCCCAGACCGGTGTAGAGGCCGGTGGCCAGGCCGAGCAGCCCGACCGCGCCACGCGAGTTGACCGCCTTGTCGATCAACTCGTTGAGCTGGTCGCCCAGGTCACCGCTGACGCTGTCGCGGACCCGGTCCTGAAGATCGGCGAGCACATCCGGTTGTCCGGCGAGCACGAAACCGGCGATCGAGAACGCCACCATCAGCAGCGGAAACAACGACAGCACGGTGAAATACGTGATGCCCGCAGCGTAGAAGTCACCCCGCTGTTCCTGATACCGGTTGCCGGCCCGGATCAGATGATCCAACCACGGACGACTACGAACCTGTTCCCCGGCCGTGGCCGAGATCTTGTCGAGCACCTGCACCGCCGAACCTTTCCGAACACGCCGGGCGCACCTCGATCAGCGGGCCAGGAAGCCCACCCGCTCGTACACCTGGGCAAGGGTCTTGCCGGCGATCTCGCGAGCCCGGTCCGCGCCCGAAGCGAGAATCCGGTCGAGTTCGCCCTGATCCGACAGGTACTCTTGCACCTTTTTCTGCAGGGGCGTGACAAATTCGACCAGCGCGTCGGCCACATCGGCCTTCAGATCGCCGTAACCCTTACCCGCGAAATCGCGTTCCAGCGTCACGATCGGCGTGCCGCTCAGCGCGCTCAGGATCACCAGCAGGTTGCTCACCCCTGGCTTGGCATCGGGGTCGTAGCGGATCTCGCGTTCGGTGTCGGTGACCGCCGAACGCACCCGCTTCGCGGTGATCTTGGGGTCGTCGAGCAGGTTGATCAGGCCGGCGTCGGTGGTGGCCGACTTGCTCATCTTGGCGGTCGGGTCCTGCAGGTCATAGATCTTGGCGGTGCCCTTCACGATATGGGCCTCGGGCACCACGAAGGTCTTCTTGTAGCGGGCGTTGAACCGCTGTGCCAGATTCCGGGTCAGCTCGAGATGCTGGCGCTGGTCCTCGCCGACCGGCACCTGATGCGGGCGATACAGCAGGATGTCGGCGGCCATCAGCACCGGGTAGGTGAACAGGCCGACGGTCGCGTTGTCCGCACCCTGTTTGACCGACTTGTCCTTGAACTGGGTCATCCGGCTCGCCTCACCGAACCCGGTCAGGCAGCTGAGCACCCAGGCGAGCTCGGCGTGCTCGGGCACCTGACTCTGCACGAACAGCGTCGACCGTTCCGGGTCGATGCCCAGCGCCAGCAGCTGCGCGGCGGCCGTCTTGGTGCGGGTCCGCAGCTGTTTGGGGTCCTGGGCGACCGTGATCGCATGCATATCCGGGATGAAGTACAGCGCCTCGTAGTCGTCCTGCATGGTCACCCAGTACTGCAATGCCCCCAGGTAGTTACCGAGGTGGAACGAATCGCTGGTGGGCTGGATCCCCGACAGCACGCGCTGTTTGCGCTTGGCGGCCGGTGTGGCAGGGCTGGACATGTCCCGATCTTCCCATGACCGGACAAGGCGATTTCGCCGGGTACTCAGGCCACCAGCGGCACTACGTCCAGCGGTCCCGCCTCGCCCTGCAGGACCACCCGGAACGCCACCTCGCGGCGGGCCCAGTAGTCCGCGCAGTCGGTCATCGCGTCCCGGAACCAGGTGCGTTCGGCGAGCTGATCGGCCAGCAACTGGGCCGCGTCGCGCACCACGGCGACGTAGCCGGGGCCGTCGCCGACGAAGTCGTCCAGATCGCGCAGGCACTCGTCGAAGGAGTCCTTGTTCGGCGCGAAGTAGTACGGGAACTGGAACGCAGCGGCGAACTCGTCGAACAGGCTCGCGACCGACCGCATCCGGCTGCCCCGCAGCTCACGCACCCGATACTCGGCGGGCGCGTCGTAACGCACCGCACCGAACTGGGCGGCGTCGACCGACAGCGCACCCAGCACCGGGTGCACTGCCCCGGCGACGGCGGCGACACCGTCCGGTTCCGCCACCGGACGGGCGAGGAACTCGGACAACGGCATCGGCTCCGGCATCAGCGCATCCTCGTGAAGGTTTCGTAGTGATCACCGGTATACCAGGCGGAACCGTCGGAACCGGTGACGATCCGCTCCGCGTCGCGGGATCGACCCGGCTGCTTCGGATTCACATCCCACTCCTGGTAGGTCACCCGCGCGCCGTCGTCACCCCGATCGGGCAGGTTGCCCTCCCGGTTCATGAAGCGCTGCCCGCCCTTGGTGCCCGGCGCGTCCGCCGACTCCGGCCAGCGCCCCGCATCGATCTCGGCGAGCGTGTCGTACGCGCGATCGGGAACCCCCGGCGCCCGCGGCTGCGTGGTCTCCGGGATCGAGGTGGCCCCCGATGCCGGGGCCGCCGGCTCCGCCGCAGTCGCCGGCACGGTCGCCGACGTGGCCGAACCCGCCACCTCGCTCACCGCACCGTCATCCGTCCCGGTCAGCAGGGTCACCAGGACGGCCACCACGAGGGCGAACACTGCACCGAGGGCACTCAGGGTCTTCTTCGAGAGATTCATCGGTAGTGCACGGTATTCGCCGCCGGTCCGATCGGGCTACCCGAGGACGGTGGCCGGGGTTCAGCAGGACTGGAAGTATCGCTCCAGCCGGGGCGGGACGCCGTCGGCGCTCGCCTCCGACCAGCACATATCGTGCGGGAACCCGACATAGGTGGTCCACCCTTCCGGCGTGTTCCGGACGATGCGCTGATTGTCGCCCGGGAGATCCCAGTTGATCACCGCCCACGTTCCGTCGCATTCGGTGACCCGGCCCGAGGCACTCTGCAGCCGGGCATCGACACCGAGTTCGTATTCGATGCTGTCGACCGCGCACCCCGGCGGCAGGCCCGGCTCCTGGAAGCGCAGGTTGCCGGAGACCGTCTGTCCGGGTTCGGTCACGAAAAGGTTGTGCATCCCCGCGGGAACCGGGGAGGTGTTCTCGGGGGCATCCATCCCGAAGTAGAAACAGCCGACGGGCACCGCGATGGTGGCAGTACCGTCGGCGCCGGTGACGCCCTCGTACCTGGCGGCGGTGTGCGTCGTGCCGACCGGAATGTTGTGGGTCGCCGGGTCACACGGCTTCATATGATCCAAGTACACGGGGATACCCGGAACCGGGTTGCCCGACAGGGTCTGCGTCCGTAGTACCGCCTCGGCGACCGGTGGATCGGGCTCGGCCGCCGGGCGGTCCGGTTCGGCGGCCGGTCGGTCCGGTTCGGCCGCGGGCGGATCGGGCGCCGGGGTGGGCTCAGTGGTGGATGGTTCCGCCGAGGGTGGATCCGCGGGCGGCCGTTCCGGCGTGGTGGGTGATGTCGAAATGACGGCGCTCGAGCTCGCCGGAGCCGAGGTGCTTTCCGCATCGATCGGCGCCGGCTCTTCACCCCCGCACGCCGCCGCGACGGCCGCCACCGCCGTGACCGCGACGAGCGTCCGGGTCAGCTTGCGCACCAGCATGTTCGAATCCTCCTGAGGGTCGGTCGACACTCGATGATCGCATCGCTTCGCGGAATGGTTAACGATGCAACCTGATCTGCCTTCACCCTCCTGGATCGAGCGCCCGCGCGCGGACCCGGCGCCGAGCCCGGTGCGGCCCGGCGCCGGGGACAGCTCAACGCTGCTCGGGCAGCACGTGCACACCCGCCTGATCGGTGGACAGCGCCAGCGAGCTGATGTACTGGATCTCCCCTTCAGGCCCCGGAACCGCGGAGGCGATCATGTCCGGCCGCTCGAAGTCCATCCCGGTGACGGCGCACGGCAGGGTGTCACCGGACGGGTTGCCGTGCTCGTCGAACATCGGCAGTTCGATGCCGTCGTCGGTGCGCCGCAGGTAGTACTTGCCCTTGGTCGCAACGGCGGTCACAGGGGTCACCACGAAGGCGATCACCACGGCGACCAGCGGCGAGTACGGCTTCAGCAGGTCGCCGAAGACGCCGAAGAAGGTCATGATCGACAGCACCGCCGAGAGCCCGAAACCGGCCAGGCCCACCGGGTTGAAGTCGTACAGCATGCCGCGCCGGAACTCGGGCACCTTCGGCGAGATCTTCAGCAGGTACTTGTTCACCGCGATATCCGTGGCGACGGTGACGATCCAGGCGATCGCGCAGTTGGCGTAGAAGCCGAGGATGCTGTCCAGGAACTCGAACATATTGGCTTCCATCAGCACCAGGGCAATGGCCAGATTGATGCCGAGGAAGACGATCCGGCCCGGATAACGCTTGGTGACCCGGGTGTAGGAGTTGGTCCAGGCCAGCGAACCGGAATAGGCGTTGGTCACGTTGATCTTGATCTGGCTGATCACCACCAGCACCACGGCCAGGGTCATGGCCAACCAGCCCGGCACCATATCGCGGTAGATTTCCAGGAACTGATGCACCGGCTGATTGGCGATACCTTGCGCGGCAGGAAGATTCGCAATCAAGTAGACCGCCAGAAACAGCCCGACCGCCTGCTTGAGCGCACCGAAGAGGACCCAGCCCGGGCCGCCCAGCAGCATCCAGGTCCACCACTTGCGGGAATTCTCCGGGGTCCGCGGCGGCATGAACCGCAGATAGTCGATCTGCTCGGCGATCTGCGCGATCAGCGACAGGCACACACCGGCGGCCAGCAGGGTGCCGGACACGCTGATCCCGGAGCCGTCCGCGCCACCGTAGGCGAAGAACTCACCGATCGAATCGGGGTGCCGGAACACCAGGAAGGCGAACGGCGCCACCATCAGCAACAGCCACAGCGGGGTGGTCCACACCTGCAGTTTGGCGAGCGTGTTCATGCCGTAGAGCACCAGCGGAAAGATGATCACGGTCGAGGCGAGATAACCCAGCCACAACGGGATACCCAGGCCCAGTTCCAGGCCCTGGGCCATGATCGACCCTTCCAGCGCGAAGAAGATGAAGGTGAAGGAGGCGAACACGATATTGGTGATCACCGAACCGTAGTAGCCGAAGCCGCTACCGCGGGTGATCAGGTCCAGATCGATGTTGTACCGGGCGGCGTAATAGGCCAGCGGGAAGCCGGTCAGCATCACCACCACGGCGAAGATGGCGATTCCGAGCAGGGCGTTGCCGGTGCCGTAGGAGATGCCGATATTGGCGCCGATGGCGAAATCGGCCAGGTATGCGATACCGCCGAGCGCCGAGACGCCGACGACTGCCGGACTCCATTTCCGGTAGCTACGCGGCGCGAAGCGCAGCGTGTAGTCCTCCAGGGTTTCCTTCGCGGCGGCGATTCCGTCGGAATTCGCCGCCCTGGTATCGACTTCGGTCACGTGTGTACTCCTCGTCAGCTGTCGGGAATCGGCAGCCATACGAAGGTCGTGCACAGTTGTTCACACGTAATGTCCGGTTCATTACGCCGTTGTAACGGCGCCACCTGGGCGTGTGAGGAGTCTCACTACACCCCGGTCGAGGGTGTGCGGGAACGGTCACACGGCACGCAGCCGGTTGCGGCTGGCGTAGATGTGCTCGGCGATGAGGGTGGCGATCCGGTCCGGTGCCTCCAGCATCGGAACGTGGCCGACTCCGTGCACCAGGATCCGGTCGGCGGATTCCGGGAGTTCACGCAGGTAGCGCCGGGCGTAGACCCGGTTGGGGATCACCCGGTCGTACTCGGCGAGCAGCAACCGCACCGGAGTGGCCAGATCGGCCAGGTCGTCGTGGACGGGCGCGCGCAGACTGCCGAGCAGGGTGGCCGCCTTGGCCCGGCAACCCAGGAGCGCCTGCGTCATGGCCCGCGTCTCCCAGCGCGGCACCCGGCCGGGACGCCGGGCCAGCGGGTACATCGCGAGTCGCTGCACCACCGGGTTGTCCGCCAGCCCGAGCCGCCGCCCGAGCTCGGCGAACGGGAGCAGCGCCGCGAACTTCAACCCGATCCGCAGCTGGGTCACCGACGGCGCATCCCAGCCGCCCGCCGGAGCGATGGCGGTCAGGGTACGGGCCCGGCCGCGCCGGGCCAGTTCGAAGCCGACCCAGCCGCCGAGCGAGTTACCGGCGATATGACAGGTTCGCCAGCCGAGTTCGTCGAGCTGATTCTCGATATCGTCGGCGAGTGCATACACGTCGGTGGTGATGTCGTCGAGTGGCCGGCCGCCCCAGTGCCCGGGGAAGGCCGGTGCGTAGACCTCGCAGTTTCCGGCGAGGCGCCGCCCGACCTGCTCCCAGCAGTGCGGGGAGAGCATGAAGCCGTGCAGCAACAGCACCGGCGCACCGGAACCGAGGTGCAGGGCCGGGGTCGGCTCGGGGCGACCCGTGGGCCGGGCGGGCATGGACGTCGGTGAAGGCATTCGTCATCACCCTTCCTGGACGACAGTGTCCGGGACGGCATTGCTGACCTGCCAGTCTATCCCCGAGCGGGGTCCCGGGAGTGCCGGTTGTCACAGTTCGATGCCGTGCCGCTGCGCCACCGGCCGCTCGGTACGGTCGGGGGGTGGCAGCAATCATCACAACGGTGAACGTGAACGGGGTCCGGGCGGCCTCGGGTAAAGGCATGCTCGAATGGCTGGCCGGGACCGAGGCCGACATCATCTGCCTGCAGGAGACCCGCGCCACCGATGCGCAGACCGAGGCCGCCCTGGCGCCCGCCCTGTCGGCCGGCTGGGTGCTGTCCCATGCCGAACCGTCGTCGAAGGGCCGGGCCGGGGTGGGCATTCTGTCCCGCCGGGCACCGGACGCGGTGCGGATCGGCTTCGGCGACCCCGAATTCGCCGCCACCGGCCGCTATCTCGAGGCCGAGTTCGGCGACCTGACCGTGGCCAGCGTGTACGTGCACACCGGTGAGGCAGACACCCCCAAACAGGACGAGAAGGTCCGCTTCCTCACCGGCCTGCGCACCCATCTGAACAACCGCACGGACAACTTCGTCATCGCCGGCGACTGGAACATCGCCCACACCGAGCGCGATCTCAAGAATTGGAAGGCCAACCGGAAGAAGTCCGGCTTCCTCCCCGAGGAACGTGCCTGGATCGACGACCTGCTCGCCGCCGGATACGTCGACGTCGTCCGGTCCCTGCACCCGGAAGGCGACGGCCCCTACAGCTGGTGGTCCTACCGCGGCCGCGCCTTCGACAACGACGCCGGCTGGCGCATCGACGCGCTGTACGCCACCGAAGGCATCGCACAATACGCGGAGTCGGCCCGCGTCGAGCGCGCCGCGACGTATGCGGAACGCTGGTCCGACCATGCCCCGGTCACAGTGGGCTTCAGCCGGGTTCCGAGCAGCGGTGACGACCGGGCAGAACGCGAGCTCGTCCACGCGCGGTAACCGCCGGCCGACGAACCGACCGATCCGGCGGGTGGATCGGTAACGAATCAGCTGCAAACAGATCTCGACGAGAGGAGTAGACCGGTGGTTTTCGACTTCATCGACGGCGTCATGGGTGCACTTCAGGACCTGATCGACTGGCTTTTCTGACCTGCATCCACGGGTCGAAACCCGGTACCGGGTCATCCGGCGGTAGTGACGCCGGATGACCCCCTACCGGCACGAGCAGCCGCCCAGACCGTCCCGGTGAACAAAACCAGTCCGATCGTGGCCAGGCCCGCGCCTACCAGGGCCGGCGCGGTGTAACCCAGCCCCGCGGCGATGACGAGGCCACCGAGCCATGCGCCGAGGGCGTTGGCGACGTTCAATGCTGCGTGGTTGAGCGCCGCGGCCAGGGTCTGGGCGTCCGATGCCACATCCATCAGCCGGGTCTGCAGGGCCGGCACCAGCGCGGCGCCGGTGGTGCCGACCAGGAAGGCGCCGACGGCAGCGGACAGCGGGTGCTGTGCGGCGAGGGTGAAGCCGGCCAGCACCACCACCATCACGATCAGGCCGCCGAAGATCGACCGGTCCACTCCGCGGTCGGCGAGCACTCCGCCGACGATATTTCCGGCCACCATGCCCAGCCCGAACAGCATCAGCACCAGGGGCACGGCGCCGGCGGACATCCCGGCGACATCGGTGAGGGTGGTGGCGATGTAGGTGTAGACGGCGAACATGCCGCCGAAACCGACCGCCGCAACGGCGAGGGTGAGCAGCACCTGCGGCCGGCGCAGGGCGCCGAGTTCGGTGCGCGGGTCGGTGGGGCGGAATCCGGACAGTTCCGGGACGAATCGCAGCAACGCGGCGATCGTCGCGAGGCCGATCAGGGCGACCACCACGAAGGCGTCCCGCCAGCCGAGTGTCTGACCGAGCCAGGTGGCTGAGGGAACGCCGACGACGTTGGCGGCGCTCAATCCCAGCATAACCGCAGCAACCGCCTTGGCGCGCTGCCCGGCCGGAGCCAGCGAGGCCGCAGCCAGCGAGGCGACACCGAAATAGGCACCGTGCGGCAGACCGGAGACGAACCGCGCCGCCACCAGCAAACCGAAGGTCGGGGCCAGCACCGTGGCGGTGTTGCCGACGGTGAAGGCCACCATCAGCAGCACCAGCAGCTTCTTGCGGGCCATCCGGGCACAGAGCGCCGCGATCACCGGGGCGCCGACCACCACACCGAGCGCGTAGGCCGACACCGCATGCCCGGCCGTCGGCTCGGACACCCGGAACGCGGCCGCGATATCCGGCAGCAACCCCATGGTGACGAACTCGGTGGTACCGATCCCGAACCCACCTAGCGCCAGCGCCAGCATGGCCGGCACATGCCAGCCGGTCCGTGGCACGGCGTCGGTACGGTCGGTGTTCACCGGAGGCGCGGAAGTCACGTCTCAGTTCAACAAGGCCATGCTGCGGTTCGCTCCTCGACAGCACGTGAGTTCCGCCACCCGGCCACCCGGCCCCGGGCCCGCATCCCGAAACGACAACGGTCGTCGCAGCACCCTCGATCGAGGGCGTTGCGACGACCGTACAACCGGAAACGGGCCGCAGATGTGGCGGCGGAACCGGCTCGTTATCGCAGCGCGCGGGCCAGGTTCACATCCAGCGCACCGAGGAACTCTTCGGTGGTCAGGTAGCCCTGGTCGCCGCCGACGAGCAGCGCGAGGTCCTTGGTCATCTGGCCGCCCTCGACGGTCTTGATCACCACATCCTCGAGGGTCTGCGCGAAGTTGATCACCTCGGGGGTGTTGTCCAGCTTGCCGCGATGCTCGAGACCACGGGTCCAGGCGAAGATCGAGGCGATCGGGTTGGTCGAGGTCGGCTTGCCCTGCTGATGCTGCCGGTAGTGCCGGGTGACCGTGCCGTGCGCGGCCTCGGCCTCACAGGTCCGGCCGTCCGGAGTGAGCAGCACCGAGGTCATCAGGCCGAGCGAACCGAAGCCCTGGGCGACGGTATCGGACTGCACGTCGCCGTCGTAGTTCTTGCAGGCCCACACGTAACCGCCCTCCCACTTCATGGAGGAGGCGACCATATCGTCGATGAGGCGGTGCTCGTAGGTCAGCCCGGCCGCGTCGAACTCGGCCTTGAACTCGGCGTCGAACACCTCCTGGAAGGTGTCCTTGAACATGCCATCGTAGGCCTTCAAGATGGTGTTCTTCGTCGACATGTACACGGGGTAGTTCTGCTGCAGGCCGTAGTTGAACGAGGCCCGCGCGAAGTCCTCGATGGACTTCTTGAAGTTGTACATGCCCATCACGACGCCGCCGTCCTCGGGCATCTTCACGACCTCGTGGACGATCGGCTCGCTGCCGTCCTCCGGGGTGAAGGTGAGGGTGACGGTGCCGCCCTGGAAGACCTTGAAGTCGGTGGCCCGGTACTGGTCGCCGAAGGCGTGCCGGCCGATGATGATCGGCTTGGTCCAGCCCGGTACCAGCCGGGGCACGTTGGAGATGATGATCGGGGCGCGGAAGATGGTGCCGCCGAGAATGTTACGGATGGTGCCGTTGGGCGACCGCCACATCTTCTTGAGGCCGAACTCCTTGACGCGGGCCTCGTCGGGGGTGATGGTGGCACATTTCACACCGACGCCATGCTTCTTGATCGCATTCGCCGCGTCGACGGTGACCTGGTCGTCTGTCTTGTCCCGGTACTCGATCCCGAGGTCGTAGTACTCGAGGTTCAGGTCGAGGTACGGGTGGATCAGCTTGTCCTTGATGAACTGCCAGATGATCCGGGTCATCTCATCACCGTCGAGTTCGACGACGGTGCCTTCAACCTTGATCTTGGACATGGATCTTCGTGTCCTCCTAGGATGGTGCCCTCATTGCACGGCCAGGTGAACACGCTTGTGAGCGGACCCCAGCTGTTCAACAGACAACGTATATGCCCCGCGTTGTTTGCGAGACGTGTGGTGCAAACAAGACAAGCGTACTGCTGTCGGCATCCTCACCGCTCGGGGAGGGCCCACTGTGCGGACCCTGGCCGGGAGACGAACAGCCGGTGCTGCCGACGTGACAGGAAACACTTCCGAGGCCCCAGCTTACCGACCGGCACCGACGGCGAACATCGGCAACCGATACCCACCGCGCATAACCGGCGACACGCACACCACCACGCTCCCCGCCCGGTACCGGGCCGCGGCGGCCCACCCGGGAATCGGACCGAAATTTCCGCACGGACGCCATCGACAGTTAACATGTCGAATCAGGTCATGAGTGCCAGCGCCAAGCCCCGGCTCGCTGGCCGGCAACCCTCCTGTGCGGTGGGGTGCTCCGGGTGATGACCGGGCTCTCGAGAGTCGAGAGCAAGCGCGCAGTTCAGGAGGTATCCGATGACCGACTGGTCCTTCGAAACCAAGCAGATCCATGCCGGGCAGGCACCCGAGGACGGTACCGGCGCCCGCGCCCTACCGATCTACCAGACCACTTCCTACGCCTTCCGCGACACCGACCATGCCGCCGCGCTGTTCGGGCTCGCCGAACCGGGCAATATCTACACCCGGATCATGAACCCCACCCAGGACGTGGTGGAGCAGCGCATCGCCGCGCTCGAGGGCGGGGTCGCCGCCCTGCTGCTGGCCTCCGGGCAGTCCGCGGAGACCTTCGCGATCCTCAACCTGGCCGGCGCCGGGGATCACATCGTGGCCAGCCCGCATCTGTACGGCGGCACCTTCAACCTGTTCCGCTACACGCTGCCGCGGCTCGGCATCGAGGTCACCTTCGTCGAGGACCCGGACGACCTGGACCAGTGGCGGGCCGCCGTCCGGCCGAACACCAAGGCGTTCTACGGCGAGACGATCGCCAACCCGAGCAGCGCGGTCCTGGACATCCCGGGCATCGCCGAGGTCGCGCACACCGCCGGGGTCCCGCTGATCGTGGACAACACCGTGCCGACCCCGTACCTGGTCCGGCCGCTGGCGCACGGCGCCGACATCGTGGTGCACTCGGCGACCAAATACCTGGGTGGGCACGGTACGGCGGTGGCCGGTGTGCTCGTCGACGGCGGCACCTTCGACTGGACCGGACGCGACGCCGACGGCGCCCCGCGGTTCCCCGGCTTCACCGAGCCCGACCCCAGCTACCACGGCGTGGTGTACGCCGACCTCGGTGCCCCGGCGTTCGCGCTGAAGGCCCGGGTGCAGCTGCTGCGCGATCTGGGCGCCGCGGTGGCCCCGTTCAACGCCTTCCTGATCGCGCAGGGCCTGGAGACGCTGAGCCTGCGGATGGAACGGCATGTCGCCAACGCCGAGGACGTTGCGAGGTTCCTCACCGAACAGCCTGCTGTCAGCGCCGTCCACTACGCGGGACTGCCCGGTTCACCCTGGTACGAACGTGCCCGGCAGCTGGCCCCGAAGGGTGCCGGCGCGGTCGTCTCGTTCGAGCTGCGCGGCGGCCTGGAGGCCGGTAAGAAGTTCGTCGACGCATTAACCCTGCACAGCCATGTCGCTAACATCGGTGACGTGCGTTCCCTCGTGATCCATCCGGCGTCCACGACGCATGCGCAGCTGACGCCGGAGGAACAGCTGGCCGCCGGCGTCACTCCCGGCCTGGTCCGGCTCGCCGTGGGCATCGAGGGCATCGACGACATCCGCGCCGATCTCGAGGCCGGGTTCGCGGCGGCCGGATCGGCTGCCGACGACACGGCGGTTGCGACGTGACTGTGAGTACCGAATCGCCGAGCTGCCCGTCCGGCGTCGCGCTGCTGCCGCCGGGCGACGGGCAGCTCGGCACAGTCGCGGTCGGGGATATCGCGCTGGAGAACGGCGCGGTGGTCCCCGATGTGGAGCTGGCCGTGCAGCGCTGGGGTGAACCGTCGGCCGCGCTCGACAATGTGGTGCTGATCGAACACGCTCTGACCGGCGATTCCCACGTCATCGGCGGCCCCGGTACCGCGCCGGGCTGGTGGGAAGGCATGGTCGGGCCGGGCGCCCCGATCGACACCGACGAATGGTGCGTGATCGCCACCAACGTGCTCGGCGGCTGCCGCGGCAGTACCGGACCGGGCGCACCGGCACCGGACGGGGCGCCCTGGGGTGCCCGCTTCCCCGGGATCTCGATCCGCGACCAGGTGACGGCCGAGGCGGCACTGCTGGACCGGCTCGGCATCGAGCGGGTGGCCGCCGTCGCCGGTGGCTCGATGGGCGGCATGCGGGTGCTGGAATGGATGATCGGCTACCCGGACCGGGTCGGCGCCGCACTGGTGCTGGCGGTCGGCGCCCGGGCCACCGCGGACCAGATCGGCACCCAGACCACCCAGATGGCCGTGATCCAGGCCGACCCCGACTGGCAGGGCGGTAACTATCACGGCACCGGCCGGGCCCCGACGACCGGGATGGGACTGGCCCGGCGGATCGCCCATCTGGCCTATCGCACCGAAGGCGAACTCGACCACCGGTTCGAGAATCACCCGCAGGGCGACGAGGATCCGTGGACGGGCGGGCGCTATGCGGTGCAGAGCTACCTCGAGCACCAGGCCGACAAGCTGTGCAAACGCTTCGACCCGGCCACCTACGTCCTGCTCAGCGAGGCGATGAACCGGCACGATGTCGGCCGCGGCCGCGGCGGGATCGCCGCCGCGCTGGCCAGCACTCCGGTGCCGTGCGTGGTCGGCGGCGTCGACTCCGATCGGCTCTATCCGCTGCACACCCAGGCCGAACTGGCCGAGGGGCTGCCCGGTTGTTCCGGGCTGGAGATCGTGCACTCGCGGGACGGCCACGACGGGTTCCTCACCGAGGCCGCCGCGGTCGGCAAGCTGCTGACCGAGACCATGCGGCTGGCCCGTTCGGCCGTCAAACGCTGAGCGTAGCGGCCAGGAATACGATCGAGCTGCCGAGCACGGTCAGCGCCGCCACATCGAAGGGCTTGCTGCGCACGGCCAGCAGACCGGCCTCCACGGTCGGCAGCGACAGCCGGAAGGCCGCCCCGACCAGTGCCGCGCTGCCGAAGATGATCGCGCCGCGGCGCCACCGATCCCAGGCGACGAAGCCGACCGCGATGCCGATCAGCACCGCCACCACGATCATCGGCAGATGCCCACGCAGAACCTTCGACCGGGGCGCCTCCTCGGGCTCCCGGTGCCGCGCCTCGGCCATCGTCACCTCGCTCATGCCCCGTCCCACTCATGTCGGCGTCTCACTCGTGTCCGTCCGCTCACCACGGCCGGAACAGCGCCCCGATTCTCGCAGACTCCCGGCGACCGCGGTGGCCCGGCGTGACAGGATGGGCGGCTGTGCTTCATCTGATGTTCCACGAGCCGGTGATTCCACCGAATACCGGCAATGCCATCCGGCTGGCCGCGGGCACCGGCTGCACGCTGCACCTGATCGAACCGCTCGGCTTCGATCTGTCCGAACCGAAGCTGCGCCGCGCCGGGCTGGACTACCACGACCTGGCGGTGGTGCGCGTGCACCCCGATCTCGAAACGGCCTGGTCGGCCATCGAACCGGAGCGGGTGTTCGCCTTCACGACGGCGGCCACCACCCGCTACACGGATATCGCCTACCGGGACGGTGATGTGCTGCTGTTCGGCACCGAACCGACCGGACTGCCCGACCCGGTACTGGCCGATCCGCACATCACCGAGACGGTCCGGATCCCGATGCTGCCCGGCCGCCGGTCGATGAACCTGTCCAACGCGGCGGCGGTCACGGTGTACGAGGCGTGGCGCCAGCTCGGTTTCCCCGGCGGGGAGTAGCGGAGCAGTTCAGCCCAGCACCAGGCGCGGCTCGGGCAGGTACGTCCGCGCATGCGACCGGACCGTGCTCCACATGGCCATGCCCACGGCCGGGGTGTTCTCGGCGATGTGCAGCTGCCGGGCGCTCAGGTCCACTACGGCCGGCACCACCACGGCGCCGAAATTCATCGGGCGGTTGGTCACTGCCGGTAGTGCGGCCGGCTGGACGCGCTCGGACACCAGCGCGGCGACCCCCATCGCACCGCCCTTCACACCGAACATGCTGCGCTTGCGCAGGGTCTTGGCGAACTCGGAGACCTGCCGCGGATAGTCCGTCACCGCGGCCGGTGAGATCTCGTCGAGCACCGCGACGCAGACGGTCAGTTCGATCGGGTTCAGGGCCAGTTCGACGGCGGAGTTGACGCCGATCAGGCTGGGCAGCGGGCCGATATTGCGGTGCGACAACTGCATCCGGCCCATCACCAAGTGATGCGTCACCGCCGCCAGATAGGCCTGCACTCGGGGACCGCCGGGCAGGCTCGGCGGCTGCGGCGCGACCGGCGGCATCGGCTGTGCTGCCGGCGGCGGATGTGCCGGCCCCGGATGGGGGCGCGGTGCATGCGGATGCTGCGGAGCACCGTACGGCCCGGGTGGCGGCGGCCCGGGTGGCGGCGGCCCGGCCGGATGCCCGGGCCGGGGCGGGTACGCCGGACGCGGGTGGGCAGGACCCCGCGGGTGGGCAGGACCCCATGGCCCCGGTGCGGTCATCGTGCTGCACTCCTCCCGTGCGATATCCGCCCCGGACCATACCCGGACGGTCACCGGGCTGCCACGGCGGCCACACCGGCCGTGTCACGACCGCAGGCGTACCCGAATTCCTTTACCACACAACGGTATAACCGGAAAATATCCTTCCTGCGGCGGCTCAGTCGTCGACCTCGAACCGCTTGAACCGGGAGGTGGCACCGCCGGTGAGCCGTACCGCCGACCTGGCCACCCCGAAGTGCTGCGCCAGCAGTTCGACCGCGGCCTTGTTGGCTTTGCCCTCGACCGCCGGAGCGCGCACATAGAGGGTCAGGGCGCCGTCGGCGCCTTCCTCCACCAGCGGGCCCTTACGGCTGTTCGGTTTGATCGTCGCCCGAACGGTCGGCACCGCCACCTCCTGCCTCGGTCTTGCGCCGGCCACGCCGCAGCACCCGCACCACCGCCCAACCGACGGCGCCGATCACCGCGAAGAAACCGAGCCAGGGAATCGCCTTGCCGGTGAACACCACCGCATCACCCAGCCAGTCGACCAGGCCGCGCCAACCGGCGACGATTCCACCCCAGAAGCTGTCGTCGTCGCCGGATTTCGGTGCATCGGTGGTGATGGCGATGGTGAGCGTGGACAACGCCACCTGGTCGTCGAGCCGGCGCTGCTGGGCGGTCAGGCTGTCCAGTTCGCCCTGCCGGTCCGAGAGGGCCTCCTCGGCGGCGATCAGATCGGCCGTGCTGGTGGCGTCGGCGATCAGGGCCCGCAGCCGTTCCACCGAAGTACGCAGGGCCCGGATCCGGGCGTCGAGGTCCTCCCACTGCATGGTCACATCGCCGCGGTTCACGCTGATCCGGGTCACCGTGCCGATCTCGTCGAGGCCATCGATGAAACCGTCGGTCTCGGTGGCCGGCACCCGGACGATCAGCTGGGCGCTGGGCAGGGAGTCCTCGTCGTCGGTGCCGGGCTGCTCGGTACGGCTGTCGATCCGGCCGTCCAGCTCGGCCACCCGGCCGGCCACCTCGTCGGCGGCCGCGATCGGATCATCGGAGTCGAGATCCACCGATCCGGTGATCACGAGTTTGCGTTCGGTACCGGGCTCACCCGGCATCGGGGCCTGCTCACGCAATCCGGGCGAGGGCGACATCATCGCCGTCTCCGGGGCCAGATCGGCCACCGCCGAATCGGCGCTCTCATCGGAGGAATCGGCGCCGCATCCGGCGAGCAGCGCGAACCCGAACAGAACGAGGAGCGCAGGCGCAAGTTTCCGCATCACCGGAGAGTAACCGCCGCCGCCCGGCCGCGTCGAGCATCGCGGCCCGGGGACGCCCGACGCCTCGCGGGGCGAGTTACGGGCGTTGCCCGGGTGTTCGGAGTAGCGTCGAATGCCCTGGGTGACAGGCAGCCGGCACGGCACGGACAGGGGAACGATGCGGCAGTGAGTATCGGGCAGAGCGGCCAACCGAATCCCGGCTCGGCGCATGCGCTGCGCCGGCGGGGGTTCCTGCTCGCCGCACTCGGCGCGTTCGGGTCGCTGGCCACCGGGCGGGCGGCCGCCGATCTGATCCCGCTGCCGCCCCCGCCGCTGCCGCTGCCACCGTTGCCACCGCCCTCGATCACCCCGCTGAACTATCGGTCACCACCGCTCGAACCGTTCGTCGACACCCTGCCGATCCCGGAGACCCGGCCCGCGGCCGGGCGGCTGGTCGCGACGTCCGGGCGGCATCGCTACCACCGCGATCTGCCGGAAACCCGGACCTGGGGTTATTCGCGGCCGATCCTCGGGCCGACCCTGGAGGCGCATCGGGATCGGCCCACCCGGATCACCTTCCGGAACGAACTGGGTCCGCATGTGCTGGCCCCGCATGTCGACACCGGCATGCACGGCACCACCGACCTGGACCGCACCGACCCCCGGATGGTCGTTCATCTGCACGGTGCGCCCAACCCACCGGACGCCGACGGGCATCCGATGATCACCTGGCGCAACGGCGGCGAGACCACCAATTCCTACACCAACCGGCACGAGGCGGCCACGTTCTGGTACCACGATCACGCCATGGGGATCACCCGGCTCAACATCCAGGCCGGACTCGCCGGGATGTACTACCTGCGCGACGAATTCGACACCGGCACGCCGGACAATCCGCTGGGACTGCCGACCGGCGAATTCGAGATCCCGTTGATCATGCAGGACCGCACCTTCGAGCCGGACGGCAGCCTGCAGCCGATGGTCGGCATCTACATTGCCGAGGGGTACAACCAAGCCAGCCAGTTCGGCGATGTGGCGTGCGTCAACGGGGTCGCCTGGCCGCGACTCGAGGTCCGGCGCACCCTGTACCGGTTCCGGGTGCTGCAGGCCGCCAACTCCCGGGCCTGCACCTACGAGTTCGCCGACGGGATGCCGTTCTGGGTGATCGGCAACGATCTCGGCCTGCTCGATGCGCCGGTGCAAACCACGGCGGTCCGGCTGAGCCCGGGCGAGCGGGCCGACCTGCTGGTCGATTTCGGCGGACTTCCGGACGGGCATCGAGTGGAATTGATCAACACCGAGCTGAACGACTTCGGCAACACCGTCTTCATGGCCACCGAACTCACCCGGATCATGTTGTTCACGGTGTCCGGCGACGGCCCAGCAGCCACGGTACCGGCACGGTTACGCGGCGGTACCGGCCGGCCCGCGCCCCTGCCACCGCTCGCCGCACCGGAACGCACCCGGCCGGTACTGATGCTCGGCCTCGGCGACACCGAACGGCCGCCGATCGCCTCGACGGTGATGGCGCTGAACAACCTGCCGTTCCGCAGCCCGGATATCGATGTGGCCCGGGCCGGCACGGTGGAACAGTGGGACATCGTGAACGCGACGCCGTTCGACCATCCCGTGCACCTGCATCTGGCCAGAATGCGCCTGATCGGCCGGCAACCGATCCTCACCTCGGCCTATTGGATCGCGAACCTGCCCGCGCCACCGTGGGGAGTGCGCTGGAGCCCGCCGGCGGACGCGTTCGCGATGGGTGCGCAGCAGCCACCCGCCCCGTGGGAATCGGGCTGGAAGGACACGATCTTCTGCCCCACCGACACCATCACCCGGGTCCTGGTCTACTGGCCCTCGGTCGCCGACCTGGGTTTCGACCCGGACACCCCGTTGCAGGTTCCCGAGGGCGCGGCCTACACCGCGCTGCCCGGCGGCGGCGAACTCCGGGGCTACGTCTGGCACTGCCACAACCTCGATCACGAAGACCACGACATGATGCAAAGGATCCGGGTCACCGGTTGACTCCGCACGCAGCCTCGGCTTCGGGCCGACGGTCGGTGTGGGCGCACCCTCTGGAGCCCCGCCGCCGTCGGCTACGCACTCCAGCCGAGGAACTCGTTCATCTCGTTCACACCGGTTGCAGTGCCGACCCGGCGTGCCTGCTTCTTGCGGCCCGGCCGGGGAAGCGGCTCCGGGATATTGCGCCCTTGTTGTCCGTCGCGGGTCTTCGCCCAGAACAACAGTCGCAGACAGTCGACGGCATCGGCCAGCAGGTATTCGGTGAGGTCCCACCCCCGGTGCTCGGGGAACCGCTCCCGGTGGAACGCCGAATCGGTCGGCAGGTAGCGGACGATGACCGCCAACTCCCGCCATGTGAGATGAACCGTTCCCAGGTCGTCCAGCCGCAGGCCCATCTTGATCAGCTCGTATTCGATCGGCCCACCGTAATTTTCGAGCAGATCATCGAGGGCGCGTAACGTGGCGATGTTGATTCTGGAGTAGTCGCACCATGCAGACAGAACGTCTATGAACCTATCCTGATCGAGGTCGTCGAGAAGTGCCATCCCGGCCGCCGAGGTATTGGCTTCGATCAGGGTGAACGCGGCGTCTTCGTCCGACCGGTGCCGCAGATCTCGAACTACGGCAGGGGAAAGATGGGCCAGGGAAGGCCATTCGAAATCGATATCATTGATTCTGAACGTGAACGTTTCTGCACCGTCGGTGCCCAATGCTGTGGACATCAGTCGCATTCCTTCTCGAACGAGTCCCGGCCGGAGGTGTCCGGCCGGACTCACGTGTTCTACTGTATGAATCTCAGCCGCGGGGACGCCCGGAATTCGCTGCGCAGGCTCGAATATCCCTGTGCACGACGTTACTTGCGCGATCCAGCACCCTCGATCGCGCCATGAACATCGCGGGCCTGTTTCCCGTGGGATAAATTCGGCCGCTATATTCCGTAATCCTCAGGTCGACCCGAACCTCGTAACCCTGCTCCTCCCATTCGGACCACCTTTTCGCCATCGCCTTCATGGCGTCCTGCCGGGAGTGTTCGCTGCTCCAATAACGCATATTCTACCTCGATTTTCACATGAGAAAGGCCCGGCCGGAACATCCCCTGGCCGAGCCTTCGGTGTCTTCAGTTGCAGTCTTGTCAGCCCGGTCAGGATGGCCGAAGCGCCTCGATGGACTCTTCCAGTTCAGCCGGCCGGATCCTCCAGCGATCGGGATCGTTGAATTCGAATTCGACATCGATTGCCATCGTCGACCGTTTGATCTGGAGCCGACACGCCAGCCACCGGGGATCACCGCCCGACGCCATTGCGTCTTGTAGCGCGACCATTGCGTCCATCAGGCTCGTGTTAGCCGGCGTTTCGGCCCGCCACCCACCTTCTTTGAGGTAGATGTATCCGAAAACGGAAATCGTGGCATCGATTTCATAGACCAGGGTCAGCGACTCCCAGTTGTTGTCCTGATACCGGTCGTCGAGGACGATCAGCTCGCCGATCGTGGTGAGTAGTTCACTTGCAGTTGCAGAGTCGAAAGAAGGTGATTTCATATCTTCGGCTTCCTGTATTGTTGTATTGAGAGGAACTCAACGGTCGCGAGCACATGAGGCGCTGGAATAATATAGCTTGAACTCAGGCCCCGGTCGAGTGCAGTTTGACCGGGGCCGCTGCCGCCGCCAAATATCGGCAACAAGCCTTAGAGTGTCAGATCGAAATGAACGGAAATACCTCCCTGAAGCGATCTAGGACATCCCCCTTCTCCGCGAGCGCCGCCGCGGCCTTATCTTTCGTTATTTCTGGATCGTAAATCTCCATTCCGCGGGAATAGGAAATTCCGTATAACGCATCAGAAATGCCTTCGGGGGGCATCGGGACAAACGGGTCGACAATACCACCCATATCACCAGCAACTCCGCGGAAATTGAGGAGGTCGAACATGTACTCGGGTAGATCGTCAACGCTGTTTGCTTCCACCGTGTTCAGTGCCCACTGGGCCACATCGTTGTCGTCAATCGCCTGGCAGAACAGGCACGCCAGAACGAATCCCGCATCCTCTGAAATAGCTTGCGCCGGCCCATCGCCCATTGGAATCAAACCTCTTTGTCATCTTCTCGCCACCGACGTGTTCGGTCTTACTGTGTACATTGCCGACGCAAATGGCCCGTGCAGGGCGTAAGACCGGCATGGAGTTAGAATCCGTCAGGGCACCATCTGTTTTGATCTTCGTACTCGAACTCCATGCTGGCACTCATTGCATCGCCATCGATGTGAACCCTGCACGATATCCATCCGGGGTCGTTAAATTCAATCATGAATCTCCTGAGACTGGCGATTTCTGAGATGAATTCCGGATTTCTGGCATCGAAATGTTCGCGTCCACCACTACCCCCGGTCGAGCGCAGTCGACCGGGGCCTGTGTCGCCACCGAATATTGACAACAAGCCTTGAGTTGTCAGATCGAAATAAACGGAAAAACCGCCCTGAAGCGATCCAGAACATCCCCCCGATCAGCTAGTGCCGCCATCGCCTGGATTTTCGTTATTTCTGGATCGTAAACCTCCATTCCACGCGTGAAGGAAATTCCATATAGCGCATCCGAAACATCGTCTACGGATGGCATCGGAATGAATAGTCCAACCATCTTCCTCATATCGCCAGCGACTCCTTTAAAATTGAGGAGGTCGAACATGTACTCGGGTAGATCATCGACACTGTTTGCTTCCACCGTGTTCAGTGCCCACTGGGCCACATCGTTGTCGTCAATCGCCTGGCAGAACAGGCACGCCAGAACGAATCCCGCATCCTCTGAGATGGCTTGCGCCGACCCATTGCTCATGGAATTAGACCCCCTTTGTCATCTTCTCGCCGCCGAGATGTCCGGTTTTGCTGTGCTCGAACTCGTGGACCAACTGCATTCTACCCCGGTCTTGATGATGGTGCCATGTGTAGCCATCAATTTTGTGCCTTCCTGAATGTATCTGCGATAGTTGCTTTTTACTAAAAATTGATGAGTTGAATTCCCCTCGGCTGATCGCAGCAGATAGGTCACGTGAGGCCATCCTCATCTGCTCTCGGTATTTGGCCCCGTGGAACCGACTCCAAGTAATTCGTGTATCATACACTGCGAAACTATCGAAAATAGGAAATCCTCGACTATCGAACGGAACTCCTGTTGTCGGATGTTTCTTTCCAGCCAGTTTTACGTTCTTGCTGGTTACCTTCGGGATAGTATTGGATACGACGTTTCCTTCCCCGTAGACTGCTTCGAGGTCGCTTCGGGCTGTCCGAGGCGAGTACGGCCCGGACGGTGGGGTATTTCCGCGGCCGGCGGGACCGGTGCGGCCGGAGTTGGCCCCCCAGTTGCCTGGCCGACCTCCTCCAGACCCGCCGGGACGTCCGGTTCCGCCACTGGGTGGTCTTCCCCCTCCGCCGCCGGACCATCCTCCGGGTGGGCTGCTACTTGCCCGGCCGCCGGATCCGGTCGCCCCTATTCTGATCCCTGTGTTGGTTTGCTGGGCAGCGGCTGCCCCGGGGCCTCCGGCCTGTGCGGTCACCGTGGTTTCGGTAACGACTGCCGGTTGCTGGTGCCTCGATCTGGGGTTGGGTTTGTCCCCGGGGCGGGCGGGTGGCCGTCCACCGGGTTTCGGCGTGGCCTTGGGGCGTGGGCTGGCACCAGGGCGTGGACCCGGACGGTTTCCGGGGCGGGGCCGTTGACCTGGCCCGCGGGTCGGTGATCCGCCGGCGGTTCCTGGGGTCAACGTTCGCTCCGATTGCTGGGCAGCCCGAGGAACTTCGGCAACAGCTGGTTGTTGGTCCGGCCTGGGGTTGGGTTTGTCTCCAGGGCGGGCGGGTGGCCGTCCACCGGGTTTCGGCGTGGCCTTGGGGCGTGGGCTGGCACCAGGGCGTGGACCCGGACGGTTTCCGGGGCGGGACCGTTGACCTGGCCCGCGGGTCGGTGATCCGCCGGTGGTTCCTGGGGTCAGCGTTCGCTCCGATTGCTGGGCAGCCCGAGGTACTTCGGTGGCCTGAGCGCCGGTCGTTCCCGATGTGCGCGGGGCCGGTGCACCCGCTGTCGATCGCGGCGGTACTGCGGCGCGTCCGGTGCGCCACCCCCGGTAAGCATTCAGCCCGGCGCGGCCGGCGCGGAGCGCGGCGCCGCCTACAACGCCGCCTACCGTCCACCACGCGGCTTCGACGAGGAGGATCTTTCCGATTTCGGTGAAGGCCTCCCTGGTTGTGGGTGGCTTGCCGGGATCGGAGGACCAATGGATACCGGTTTCGTCATGGATGAGGAACCCGCCCCCGTCGACGGCGTACACCCCATATGCGTTGAGGCCTTCGGGGGTTTCGGTCCTCGGCGCATTGGGTGTGCCGGCTTGTGGGTGGTCGACCTGGATCAGACCTGGGAAGTAGGGGCGCGGTTCGGCGAAGAACAGCACGTCGGCTTGGTCGACGTGCGGTTTACCGGAGGGAACAAGTTTTCCGTTGTCGTCGACCGGGATCAGTTCGTCACCGAGCTGCAGCAGCCGATGCCCGGCGAGGTCGGTCAGCGTGCCGTCGGGGCGACGCTTGAACTGGAGGAATTCCTCCGATCCGTCTCCGAGGGTGACGATGTGTTCGGACCCGTCGGGATTGAGTCCGGTGACTCCGGAAAGGCTTCCGTCCGGGTTCGTGCTGATCGCCACATTCGCCGCGCCGGCGGACTCGGCGAGGCGAATCATCTCCCACAGGCGTTTGGCCTCGATGTAGTCGGGTGAGGAGTTCAGGATGCTCGGGTCGTCGGCGAGGGCCTTCGTGTCGATGCCGTTGCCGTAGAGGAATCCGGTCAGCCTTTCGGCGGCGTTCTGTCTGGCCTCGTCGGTCGGTGTTACCCGGATCGAGCCGTTGTCGCGCGACCATGCGTTGAGGAGTTGTCCGTCGAGGGAATAGGTTTCGAAGGCGATCAGTTCGCCGTTGCTGTTGTGGATGTCCTTTCGGTAGGTGTCGCCGACCCGGTACTCCTCGACGGGCCCTCCGGTCTCGGGATGCTGGTAGTTGTATCGCGGGTTGCCGTTCTCATCCGGGGCGACATCCATTCGAATGCCGTTCAAGGTGAGCCAGCCGTATCCTTCACTGTTCGTTTGGCCGACGAGGACGGTGTCGATGCCGCCCTGGCCGTCGGGCCGGGCCTCGGTGCGGGTCTCGTTACCGGCGAGATCGGTGTGGATGTTGTCGTAGAGTCCGTGCTCGTTGAGCACCCCGGTGTCGTAGCCGATGAGATTGCCGTTGTCGTCGTAGGAACCGGTGTCGACGACCTCGCCATCGGCGGTTACGCTGAACTCGTGGTCGGGTCTCCCGGAGGTGGACGACTCGGGGTCGAAGTGCTGGCCGTACGCCGGGGCGTCGGCGGTCGGTTGGTCGATATAGCTGCTGCTGTCATCCGGGTTCGTCTGCCATCGTTGGAAGCCACCGCGGCCATTCGAGACAACCCGCGCAGTCCACGTCTCGCCGGTCTCCGGGTCGACCATTGTCACGTCGACGGTGTTCGTGCCGTTGCCCTCCGGGATGGTGTAGGTGACTTCGAGATCACCGATCTTGTCGTTCCACTCGTCCCCCGGCTGGCGCCCGGTGACATCCGGCGGCGCTGCCATTTCGAGGAGGTCGCCGGGATTGTCGGACTCTTCCGGTACCGGCGGCGGTTCGGTTGCCGGATTCTCGGGTGTCGCCGGATCGCGTTCGGAGTCGTCAGCTGGGACTGCGGGCTTGTCCGACTCGGGTTCGGCTTCCTTGTCCGGAGCCGGCGGTCCGCTCGTCGGGGGCGCGGGATCCGACGCCGGCGGGCCGGCAGGTGCCTTGATCGGGGTAGCCGTCGGAACCGGCGGCGCGGTCTCGATCGGATCGGCGATGTGCTCGGCCGAGTTCTCCTGTCGCGCAGCGGC
Source organism: Nocardia sp. KT25-26 (assembly GCF_056627695.1). Classification (NCBI taxonomy): domain Bacteria; kingdom Bacillati; phylum Actinomycetota; class Actinomycetes; order Mycobacteriales; family Nocardiaceae; genus Nocardia; species Nocardia sp. KT25-26. The sequence goes on from NZ_CM152813.1 coordinate 5,027,369, forward strand.
GGCGAGCATGTCTTGCTTCGCCCAGATCCGTTCCAGTTCCTGGGCCGCGGTCTCGGCGGTCATTCGGTAGTAGTTGTGCACCCGAGGCTTGCGTGGCCGGGGGATCTTCCTCGGGGTTGTCTTGCGAGCCCAGGCGGCTTGAACCTGCCAGTTGTACTCGTACGGTTCCTCGGTCAGCGCCATGGCATCTCCCGGATCGGGAAGACATGGCCGAACGCCTCGGAACACCTTGCTGATCGGGGCGCTGCAGAATAGTCGGCTGCCCCTCGGGTGATGGATAGAAATGAAGTGAGCATGAAGTTTTCGGTCCTGATCGGTGCAGATACGCGAAGAGCCCGAGCCGGGTTCCGGCTCGGGCTCTTCGGTGTGTGGGAGTGCGTCATCGAGGGATGGCGCGGGAGGTCATGTAGGCGAGCAGCTACCTCCCTTCTTCAGACATGCGGATACGACGAATCCCCGGGCCGGATGGCCCGGGGATTCGTTTGCGGTCGGCAGGACTCGCGCTGCCGCTAGCTACGTTCCGTGACGGAACGTGTGTGTTTGTGGATCGCACCACCGTGGAGGTGCGTATCGGGGCAAACAGTCTCAGCTGCCTGCGCCGAAGAGTAATAGATACAGATCTCCCCCGCTAACGAACAGGATTCCATGTCGAGGCTGAGATGTCAACGAGGGGAGTAGAACTCGGTGACCGCGCTGGTCAGCGAAGTTTCCTCGGACTGCTCGACGACCCGTCCGCGGGGCGGAACGAGTAGCACGTAAGGAAATGGGCGCTGCGCTCACATGGGAACGGGCCGGTTCGACTCCAGTTGGCAAACTTTCGGCATCGGCCAGGTCCGTCGGTGCCGATGCTTCCTACTGATACCCAGCCGCTCGCAACGACTCGAACCCGACTCGTCCCCTCCGGCTGGCGGCGCCGGAAGCAACGCAGACGGCTGACTCCGGCGGGCCGGAGGCGGAAGCGGGGGCTGCCAGCGCCCCGAACCTCAGTCGCCTCCAACACCGACTGATCCCGGCGGGGCCGGGAAAGGGCCTGCCGGAGCCGCGACCGGCCCTCGAGGGTCAGTCGCATCCAACACTGCCGACCCGACTACCAATGGGTCCCGGGAACCCAGCGGGCAGCGCGGCGCACGGCGTTCCCGGCGGCCCGCCGCGCGGCCGATGGGGCGCGGGTTTCCGATGTGGCCTGCGGCGGCTCGGCGGGCTCGGCGGGGCTCGCCTCACCCTTGGCCGCCGGCGAGTCCGGCAGGGCCCGGTAGTAGCGGTGCAGGACCCGTTCCCGGATGCCCGGTGCGAACATGGCCCCGTATTCGGCGAGGGTGCCGATCGGGACATCGATGCGGCGCGGACGTTCGGTGAGCGCCCGGACGATGGTGGCGGCCGCCCATTCCGGGGACTGGGTCCGCCCCTGGTCACCGCTGGGGGCGATCATCGGGGTCCGGACCAGCGGCATGTGGATGGTGGTGAAGGTGACCCCGTCGGCCCGGGTCTCGGTCGCGGCGACCTCGGCGAACTTGTCCAGTGCGGCCTTGCTGGCCAGGTAGGCGGCGAACCGGGGCGTGGCCACCTGGACCCCGGCGCTGCTGATGTTGACGATGTGGCCGAATTTGCGTTCCCGCATCTGGGGCAGCAGCGCGAGGGTGAGCCGGAGGGCGCCGAAGTAGTTGACGGCCATGGTTCGCTCGAAATCGTGCAACCGGTCGGTGGAGCGGTGGATCGCCCGGCGGATGGACCGGCCGGCATTGTTGACCAGCATGTCGACGTGTCCGTGCTCGGCCAGGATCTTCTCGACGGTCCGCTCGGTGGATGCGGAGTCGGTGATGTCACAGGGGTAGCCGTGCGCCCGGCCGCCCGCCGCGCGGATCTCGGTGACCACCGTGTCGAGCTCGTCGGGGCGGCGGGCCAGCAGGAACACCGTCGCACCGCGGGCCGCGACGGCCTGGGCGGCGGCGCGCCCGATTCCCGAGGATGCGCCGGTGATGAGCACGTGCTTGCCGGTGAGTTCCCGGTCGGAAGTGCGGGCCATCTCTGCTCCCTTGCAGGTAGATCCCAGTCTCTGGCAGTACGGGCGCGAATCGCACCCGCCGTCCCCGCCGAACTTACTCCAAAGTCAGTTAGGCGACCAGACCCTGCGCGCAGATCGAAAACACGTTCGATTTCCGCTCGAAATATTCGAACGTGTGTGCGATACTGACGGCATGGCGGATGATCGGATGGCGGATATCTATGCCGCGGTGCGGCTCGGCGGAAACGATCCGGTGGCTGGGCGAACGGCGCTCACCCGGCTGTGGGAAGAGATCGGCCCGGGTGGCGACCCGCTACATCGGTGCGTGATCGCACATCACCTGGCGGATCTGCAGGACACACCCGACCAGGCGCTGCTCTGGGACGAGCGCGCCCTGGCGGCCGTATTCGGCCCCGGCGTGCCGCTCGACGAGGGCTTGCGCGGATTCCTGCCCTCGCTCTACCTGAACCTGGCCGATTCACACCGGCGCGTGGGCGATTTCGCCGCCGCGAAGATGCAGCTGGCCATCGCCCGTGGCCATCTCGACGTGCTGGCACACGACGCCTACGGCGCGGTGATCCGATCGGGTATGGGGCATGTGGAAGCGGCGCTGGCGGTGCAGTCCACCGAACGGCTGCCGGCGAACTGAGTCGTCCGGACACCCGGGGAAGGTGTCCGGAGGTGTGGTGGAGGTGTCCGGGTGGGATGGAGCAACGGGCCGCCGACCTGGTCCGAGCTGGAGCGCGTGCTCTCCGGCCGGCCGCGGCGGGCCGCCCCCGAAGTGGGCGACGGCAGCGACAGCCCCGCCTGGACCCGCACCCGCGGGGAGTACCGGGCCGAGCCGGGGGAACGTCCGGCCGGCCCGGTGGTCCCGTATGCGGAGCTGCACGCCCATTCGGCGTACAGCTTCCTCGACGGGGCGAGCCACCCCGAAGAACTGGTGGAAGAGGCGGTGCGGCTGGGTCTTTCCGCCCTCGCCCTCACAGACCACAACGGGCTCTACGGCACCGTGCGGTTCGCCGAGGCGGCGCGGGAATGGAGCCTGCCGACGGTCTTCGGTGCGGAGCTCTCGCTGGGAGCCCGACCGACATCCGGCCGTCCGGCACGCGGAACACCGCCGTCCGCCGGGGAACCGGTCCGGCGCCCACCCGCAGCAACTGCGGCACAGCCGGCGAACGCGCATCTCTTCGCCCCGGACTCGCTGCCGCGCACCGGCACCCCGGACCCGGCGGACACTCATCTACTGATCCTGGCGCGCGGCCAGGAAGGGTATCGCCGACTCTCCCGGGAGATCGCGGCGGCACACCTGGCCGCCGGCGAGAAGGGCATTCTGCGCTACGACCTGGATGCACTCACCGCTGCCGCCGGTGGCCATTGGCAGATACTCACCGGATGCCGCAAAGGACAGTTGCGGCGGGCCCTGGCCCGGGACCTGGCCGCCGGTGCCACCGGGCTGCCGGATGCCGAAGCAGCACTTCGAGATCTGATCGACCGATTCGGCGCCGACCGGGTCACCGTGGAACTCACCCGATACGGCATACCCACCGACGACGAACGCAACGCCCACCTGATCGCCCTCGCCGACCGGCTCGGGCTGCCGGTGGTGGCGGCCACCGGAGCACACTTCGCTGCCCCGGCGCAACGCCGGCGGGCGATGGCGCTGGCCGCGCTGCGCGCCCGGCTCAGCCTGGACGACATCGCCGGCTGGCTCGCCCCCACCGGCGGCGCCCACCTGCGTTCCGGTGCCGAGATGGCCCGGCTGTTCGCCGACTGCCCCCGCGCGGTGACCGGGGCCGCCGAGCTGGCCGCCGAATGTGCTTTCGACCTCGCGCTGATCGCCCCGGAGCTGCCGCCCTTCGACGTCCCCGCCGGACACGACGAGAACTCCTGGCTGCGCGAACTCACCTATACCGGCGCCGCCCGGCGATACGGTCCGCCGCAACAGAACCCGCCGGCGTACCGGCAACTCGAACACGAACTGGCGATCATCCGGCAGCTGGGCTTTCCCGGCTATTTCCTGGTGGTGCACGACATCGTGACCTTCTGCCACGAGCACGACATCCTCTGCCAGGGCCGAGGTTCGGCGGCCAACTCGGCGGTCTGCTTCGCGATCGGCATCACCAATGTGGACCCGGTACGCAACGAGCTGCTGTTCGAACGCTTCCTCTCCCCGGAGCGCGACGGCCCACCCGATATCGACGTCGACATCGAATCCGACCGCCGCGAGGAAGTGATCCAGCACGTCTACACGAAGTACGGCCGCGACTATGCCGCGCAGGTCGCGAACGTCATCACCTACCGGGGCAAATCGGCGGTCCGTGATGCCGCGCGAGCGCTCGGGTTCTCCCCCGGCCAGCAGGACGCCTGGAGTAAACGGGTGAGCCGATGGAGTGGGGTCGCCGCCGATACCGATACCGGCATCCCCGAGAACGTGCTGACCCTGGCCGCCGAATTGGAGGGCCTGCCCCGGCATCTGGGTATCCATTCCGGTGGCATGGTGATCTGCGACCGGCCGGTCGCCGACGTCTGCCCGGTGGAGTGGGCCCGGATGCCGGGCCGCAGCGTATTGCAATGGGACAAGGACGATTGCGCCGCCGCCGGGCTGGTGAAGTTCGACCTGCTCGGGCTGGGCATGCTCTCGGCACTGCACTACATGATCGATTTGGTGGCCGAGCACAAGGGCGAGACCGTACACCTGCACCGGCTCGACCTCACCGAGCCCGCGGTGTACGAAATGCTGTCCCGCGCCGACTCGGTCGGCGTGTTCCAGGTGGAATCCCGGGCGCAGATGGCCACCCTGCCCCGGCTGCGCCCGCGCGAGTTCTACGACCTCGTGGTGGAGGTGGCATTGATCCGGCCCGGACCGATCCAGGGCGGTTCGGTGCACCCGTACATCCGCCGCCGCAACGAGCAGGAGGAGGTCAGCTACGACCATCCGGCGCTGGCGAATTCGCTGGGCCGCACGCTCGGGGTGCCGCTGTTCCAGGAGCAGCTCATGCAGATGGCGGTCGATGTCGCCGGGTTCACCGCCGCCGAGGCCGACCAACTGCGCCGCGCCATGGGTTCGAAACGCTCACCCGAGAAGATGGAACGCCTGCGGGAACGGCTCTATGCGGGTATGCGGGAAAAGCACGGCATCACCGGCGAGGTCGCCGACCGCATCTACGAGAAGCTCTACGCCTTCGCGAACTTCGGTTTCCCGGAGAGCCATTCGCAGAGCTTCGCCGCCCTGGTGTTCTATTCGGCCTGGTTCAAACTGCATCATCCGGCGGCGTTCTGCGCCGGGCTGCTCCGGGCCCAGCCGATGGGATTCTATTCACCGCAATCGCTGGTCGCCGACGCCCGCCGGCACGGCGTGCGCGTCCACGGCCCGGACATCAACGCCTCCGCAGCCGAAGCGACCCTGGAACACCGGGGCACCGAGATCCGTCTCGGTCTGTCCGGAGTGAGACACATCGGCACCGAACTCGCCGAACGAATCGTCACCGAACGGGCGGACCGCCCCTACACCTCGATGCGTGACCTCACCGGGCGGGTGGAACTCACCGTCCATCAGGCGGAGTCCCTGGCCACGGCGGGCGCACTGGACACACTGGTGGCCACGGCGGAATCCGGCCACGGCAACACGCCGGCGCCGGGCGACCGCCGGATCGATGGCGTCTCGCACCGCCCGGATTCGAGGCACCCGTCCGGAACCAGCTCGGACCACGATGCATCACGTGCGGAGCAGCCGGAACCCGGCCGTACACAACCGGCTGCGCCAGGAAATCCGGGCAGGGTGGGACGGGCTACCCCGCATGCGCCCGGAGATGACGCTCGGGGCACGGGTGCTCGATCAGCGGTTGCGGAATCGGGGGCGGATCCGGCGGGTGCCTCCCCGGAATCGGGGTCGGTGCGGCGAGCGGCATTGTGGGCCGCGGGTGCCGCCGCCCAGGAACGGCCGCATCTGCTGCCCGGTACCGGGCCGGTGGTGAACGCACCCGCACTACCGGGGATGAGCGCCCTGGAACTGGCGGCAGCCGATGTGTGGGCCAACGGCATCTCCCCCGGCAGCTACCCCACCGAGTTCCTGCGGCAGTATCTCGACTCCCTCGGTGTGGCCCCCGCCGCCACCCTGCTGTCGATCCCCGACGGAACCCGGATCCTGGTCGGCGGTGCCGTCACCCACCGCCAACGCCCCGCCACCGCCGCCGGCGTCACCTTCATCAACCTGGAAGACGAAACCGGCATGGTCAATGTCGTCTGCTCGGTGGGCCTGTGGACCCGCCACCGCCACCTGGCCCAGAGCGCCCCCGCCCTCCTCATCCGCGGCCGCCTCCAGAACGCCGAAGGCGCAGCAAGCGTCCTCGCCGACCACCTCGCCCCCCTCGACCTCCGCATAGCCGCCCGCTCCCGCGACTTTCGATGAACCCAAAGCCTCGACACCCCGGGTCCGGCCTGCCCTCACATCACCGGGGCGTTGCCGCTTTCGCCCACCTCGCGGCTATTCGTACACCCCTTCCGCGCACCAGACTTCGTCGCGAAAACACAGCAGGACCGCCCGGACCTCCGCGGGCGTGCCGTCCGGCAGCACCTGGGCGCGGGCGATGAACGCACCGTCCGGGGTCCACCACTGTTCGTCCACCGGCCAGGGGCCCGCCCACCCGGCCAGCATCCAGCTGCGGCTGCCCCATTCCAGCCGGACGGGATCGGCGCTGAACGAACCCCGCTCGGTGACCCGCACCGGGGCATCGGATCGATCGAGCAGATGGACCCGGGGCCGGTCGAGTAACAGCAGCGTGGGTGCGGGTTGCGGAAGCTGCCCCGGCCAAGGTGATTCCGGATCGGCAGCGGGCACGAGCTCGTCGCCGAGCGCCACCAGGGTGACCCGTTCCGCCGGTCCCCGTCCACCACTGCGCACCCCTACTCGCACCGCTTCGCCGCCGAGCAACCCCTGCACCCGCACCAACGCCCGACGCGCCCGCTCCTGCACCTCCCCCGCACCACCCCACAGCCCCAGCTGCAGTGCCGAAGCGGCCACTACTTCCACCGGCTCCAGCCGCAAGACGGTGATCGGGTCCGCCACACCGAACGGCCCACCTTCCGCACTGCCGGGCCGCCCCTCGAAAACCGCACGCCGCGACAGCGCCGGCGCATCGTCTTCCTCGGTACCACTGTTGCGGACGAGACCTCGTCCAGCGGCGAACTCGGGCCCGCGGACGTAACCGCCGGTTCCTGCCCGATGCCGACGGCCCGCCGCAGCGGGGTGGGTGCCGTCGCCCGACACCTCGGGATCGCCCGGTTCACCGCGGGGCATCCGGCCGATTCGCCATCCGGCGGTATCGGCGCGAGAACCGGAGTCGACTGCTTCGTCGTTCCGGGATCGCGCTTCCCGAGCCAGGCGTCGCCGCTCGGCGGTGAGCCAGCCGTCCAGTTGCCAGCGGATCCGGTCGGCGGTGTCATCCGGCGTGAGCGGCTCGGCACATCGCCAGGTCCTGGACAGTTCGCGACCGGATTCGGTCACGGCACCGATCGACAGTCGAGTACAGGCCACGCCCGCATCGGACAGCGCCGCATGCAACCGAGCAGCCAGCATTCGACCGGCGAAAGCGGCGGCATCGACCCGATCGATCGGCGGGTCGCAGACATATTCGACCGCCAGGTCGGGGCTCGGCGGCCGGGCGCCCGGGGCACGTTCCGGCCGGGCCCGGGCACACCGGTGCGCCAGGACCGCATCGGCGCCGAACCGCCCGGCCACATCGGCCACCGGCAGCCGGGCGAAATCGCCGATCCGACGCAGGCCGAGCCGGTGCAGCAGATCGATCAGTTCCGCGCGTTCCGGCCCGGCCAGGCTCGGCTCGCGGCCGAGTTCGGCCACCGGCAGCGGCGCCAGGAACCGAGCGCTCTGCCCGGCCGGCACGATCGCTGCCTGCCGGGCCGCGACGACCGCGGTGGACAGTTCATCGGCGATCCCGATCTGTGCCTCGGCACCCGCCGCAGCCACCGCATCGATCAGGCGCTCCGCAGCCGCCGCCTCGGACCCGAAGAACCGGGACGCACCCCGAGCAGGCAACACCAGCAGCCCCGGTCGCAGCACTTCCGCCCCGGGCACGACCTCTGCGACCGCGGCCACCACCGGCTCGAACAGCCGCGCATCCCGATCCGGGTCCGCGGCTACGGTCACCAACTCCGGACACCGCGCCTCGGCCTCGCGCCGGCGCAGCCCGCGCCGCACTCCCGCCGCCCGGGCCGGCGCCGAACAGGCCACCACCCGGTTCGCATGCAGCACCGCCACCGGGCGGGCCGCCGGTACCCCGCCCACCGCGGCGGCCGCCACGGCCGGCCAGTCCGGGCACCACACCGCCAGCACTCGCCGTGCCGCCATCACCGCCACCCCGGCGCCGGTCCCCCGGGCGGGAGGACACCGGAGACCACACCCCACCCCGACACCGCGACCCCAGACGAGAACACACCGGGGGCCGTATTTCGCCCCGCCCCGGGCACCCGGGTCCCGGCAGCAACCGCCGGATCCGGAGGGGCGCTCATCCCGTCGCCTCCCGGACAGCCGCGGCGGGCACCGCCGCGGACCCGGCGGCTTCGGTCCGCCACTCGGTGCGGCCGGGCCCCGCGCACAGGTCCAGGCGTCCGTATGCGGGTGGGCCGGACCGGCTGCGCACCCGGACATCCAGGCACACCGAACGCAGCCGCCCGCGCCCCGCGCCCAGCCCGCGATACCCCGCGATACGGGAGTCCAGGCGAAGTGCCGGATTCGCCCAGTCGCCGTCGGTGACCACCAGGGTGGTGCTGCGGTTGCGGGCCCGGGCGGCCAGCACCCGGCAGCGGGCCGGTGGCATCGCCCGGCCGCCGAGACCGAGCACCACCAGGTCGAGCCCGTCGAGCAGCACCGCCGCGATCTCCGCCGGGTCCGCGCCCGGGTCGGGGATCACCGCCAGCCGGGACAGTTCGGCACCCATCTCCGCCGCCGCCAGCAGCCCGAGCCGGGGCAGACCGACCACCGCCGCATAGCCACCGGCTTCGGTCACCGATGCCAGCAGACCGGAAAGCAACGAGTTCGTTCCGTGGAACGCGATCACGGACCCCTTGGCCAGACCACCGTCCGGCAACAATTCCGCAAGGGCGGCCGGTACCGGCAGGGTCGCCGGCGGCACCGGGGTGCCCGAACCGTGTTCCCGGACCGCATCTGTCGCGTCGCCGACTCGGCCGGGCACCTCGGCCATCCGTCGTCGCAGTTCATCGAGCAACTGCACATTCGAACCCATCAACACCACCTACTTCCACGATGGACCCGAGGTGCGACACGCCTGCCACGAACCGGCGGGACAGTCCCGGACCGGAACAGGTCAGCATCACCTCAGCTATCGATCATATTCGAATGTATGTTCGAGTATGACAGTGGTGGTCGGCCACGTTCGGACGAGGCACGGTCCGGCCCCGGCACCAGGCCGTCTTCCGGCCCGGCCCGGTGACGTGTCGCACCGGTGAAGCACAGAATCCGGTCAGGTGTCAAGGATTTCCGCTACCCTCGCTCCCGTGACCGAACGTGCTCGTCCCATCGTCGGCCCCGACTACCTCGTCGCGGGCCGCTACCGCCTGCAGTCGAAGTTGGGAGGCGGCGGAATGGGCGCGGTGTGGCTCGCGACCGACCGACTGCTCAACCGCGATGTCGCCATCAAACAGGTGCTCTCCACCGTCGGAATGAGCGAAACCGAAGCCGAGGAGATCCGGCGCCGGATCGTGCACGAGGGCCGGGTTGCCGCCAAGCTCTCCCACGAACACGCCATCGCCGTCTACGACGTGGTCATCGAGGCCGGCGAACCCTGGCTGGTGATGGAGCACTTGCCCTCACGCAATGTGGCGAAGGCGCTGGCCCTGGTCGAGACCCTGCCCCCGATCGAGGTCGCCCAGATCGGCGCCCAGGTCGCCGACGCACTCTCGGCCGCCCACGCCGTCGGCATCGTGCATCGCGACATCAAACCCGGCAACATCCTGGTCGCCGACCGCGGCAACGGTGTCGGCATGGCCAAACTCAGCGACTTCGGCATCTCCCGCGGCGCCGGCGACGCGGACGACTCCGAAGACATGATCACCGGCACCCCCGCCTATCTGCCGCCCGAAGTGGCGCGCGGCGCCAAACCCACCGAGGCCAGCGATGTGTTCTCGCTCGGCGCCACCCTCTACACGGCCGTCGAAGGACAGCCGCCGTTCGGCTTCCACGAAGACAGCGACGTGCTGGTCGAGCGGGCCGCCATGGCACAGATCATTCCGCCCGGACGCAGCGGTGTCCTCACCGCCGCCCTGCTGCACATGATGGAACCCGCCCCGCAGCGCCGCCCCACCATGGCCGAGGCCCGCGACGAAATCCTCACCGCCGCCTTCGGCCCCGGCACCGCCCCGCACATCCTGGGCGCCCCGGTACGCACCGAAGACGGCACCATCCCGGCCTGGGCCGCCCGCAACTCGGCCGCCGGCCTGCGCAGCCCGCACTCGACACCACTACCCCGGCCCCCGCGCCCCACCCCCACCGCTGCCGCTGCACCCACCACATCCGGCGGCAACCGGAGCATCCTGGACGAACTCCCCGACGGCGCCCCCTTGGCCATCGCCGTCGGCCTCCTGATCGGCCTGATCATCCTCATCGGAATCATCATCGCTGTGCTCAATTGAGCAGCTCCGCTGCTCGAGTCGCGGCCCCTGACGGGGCCTCGATTTTTCCCTCCTCCGCTCAGTCGCTTCGCTCCTTCGCTCCGTCAGTCCAAAATCGAGGCGGGGCCGCTCCGGGAGCGACTTCGTCGCTCCGGGAAGCCCTGCCTCTGAGATTGTTTCCGGTTGCGGGGCGCTCAATCGATGCGGCGGCGATGTGCCCATCTGGTCAGGGCGTTGCGGTTGGACTGCTGGGTCTTGCGCAGCACGTTGGAGGCGTGGGTTTCCACCGTCTTCACCGAGATGAACAGGGTTTCGGCGATCTCGCGGTAGGTGTAGCCGCGGGCGAGCAGCCGCAGTACCTCGAGTTCGCGCGGGGTGAGCGAGTCCAGCTCCGGATCCAGGGGTGGCTCCGGGGCGGGGGAACGGCCGGTGAACGAGTCCAGGACGAAACCGGCCAGGCGTGGACTGAACACCGCGTCGCCCCCGGCGACCCGGCGGATACCGTCGGCCAGCTCGGCGCCGGAGATGGTCTTGGTGACATAGCCGCGGGCACCCGCCCGGATCACCGCGATCACGTCCTCGGCGGCATCGGAGACGCTCAGCGCCAGGCATACCGGGGCCGAACCGGCTTCGGCCCGGTCATCGATACCGCGCAGCACCGCCACCCCGCCGCCATCGGGCATGTGCACGTCCAGCAGCACCACGTCCGGCCGGGAGGCGCCGATCCCGGAGATCGCTTCGGCTACCCCACCGGCCTCGCCGACCACCTCCATATCGGCCTCCCGGCTCAGCTCGGCCCGCACCCCGGACCGGAACACGGCATGGTCGTCGACCAGAAAGACCCGAACAGACACTGACAGCTACTCCTCATCTCCTCCGCCACCGTGAAACGTCTCCGGGGCCCTTCATCGGTACCACAAGCTCCCGGAAACGCTCAGCGGACACCGAACGAACCACGGCAATCAGTCGCGGCCCGCCTCCGCGGTCTCGGGTTCCGCATCGGAGGGCTCCGGCTCCGCACCGGAATCCCGACGGGGGAGGGTGATCCGCACCTCGGTGCCACGGCCGAGAGTCGACCGGATCTCCACCCGGCCACCGCGCCGCTCCATCCTGGCCCGCATCGACTTCGCCACCCCCTGCCGGTCGCCGGGCACGGTATCGGGATCGAACCCGGTGCCGCGATCACGCACGAACACGCTCACCTGATGCGGTTCGGTCTCGGCGAACAGGTCGATCTCGGCCACGCCGGCGTGTTTGGCGGCATTCACCAGGGCCTCCCGGCAGGCGCCGAGCAGGGCGGTGAAATGTTCCTTGGGCAGGCCGGCGCCGGAATCGTCCAGGTCCATCGAGACATCGCCGACGGTCACCGGGGCCACCTTGACCCCGTGCTGATCCTCCACTTCACCGGCGATCGTCTTCAGCGCCGCCGCCAGGCTGGATTCGACGGGCGCGGGATCGTCGAACAGCCAGTTACGCAGCTCCCGCTCCTGACCGCGGGCCAGCCGCAGCACCTCCTGGGAGTCGCCGGCCTGCCGCTGGATCAACGCCAGGGTCTGCAGCACCGAATCGTGCAGATGCGAGGCGATCTCCTCGCGTTCCTCGTTGCGGATCCGGGCGGCGCGTTCCGCATCCAATGCACCGGCCATCCGCAGCCACAGCGGCACCGTCAGCAGTCCGGCGCCGACCAGGGTGACGGCCACCGCGATCAGCGCGGACCCGAGCGAGTTCAGATCGATGCGCGCCAGCACCACCACCCCCAGACCGACCACGATCAGCGTGGCCCCGGCCACGATCCGGGACCAGGTGATCACCGAGGGCCGGGCGGGCAGGCCGAACAGCGCGCGTGCCCCGGGCGCGGCGGTGTCGTATTCGCGCCAGACCAGCGCCGCACCCACCGCCACCACCACGATCGGGATCACCACCCGGGCGGCGCTGCCCTGGAACAGCACCGACACCGCGGCCGCCAGACCGAACCCGAGCAGGGCCAGGCCGATCGCCTGCCGGCGTTCGTCACCGGACGGTTTCGTGGCGTCCTCGCCGCCGGGAGTGAAGATCCACAGCAGGGCATAGGCCACCAGACCGGCCCCCATCAGCGCCGACAGCAGCACGAATACCATCCGCACCTTGAACACGTCGACGCCGAGATGGTCGGCGATACCGCCCGCGACACCGCCGATGATCCGGCCGCCCGATCGGCGGACCAGCCGCGGCCCGTCCGGTATCGGCGCCGGCGCGGCGCCGGGCCGCACCGGTGCGGGGTACCCGGCCGGGGCACCGGACCACCACTGCGGCGCACCGCCACCGACCGGCCCGTAAGCCGCCCCGGCGGCGCCCCACTGCGGTCCTCGGTTACGCGTCCCCGCCCGGGCGTACCAGCGCCGCACGTACAGCGGAACGTTGCCGGACGCCCAGGGGTTGCCCGTCCCGCAGCCGTACCGGGCATTGCCGACGGTCGGCGGAGCACCGGCGGATGCCGCTGGTCGAGCCACTCGCCCCGGACCACCGGCAGCCGTCGTACCGTCACCGCTGCGTGCCCCCGGGTCGGATGCCCCCAGGTGGGATGCCGCGATCGGAGACACACCGGCCGTTGCGGAGGGAATCCTCGCGTGGGCATCCGCGAATTGCGCCATGCCGGATTCTGATCCTGGTGCCGACGCTGCAGCGTCGGGCGCCGGGGTGTGGGCGGACGGCGCCGACGTGCCCCGCTGGTCCGGCGATGCGGGTGCACCTGTGGTCGACGGGGCGGTTCGCGAGTCGGCCGGGATCGGGCGGGACGACGCATCCTCCTCGACGCCGGGGACAGCGGTCGGGGAAGTCCCCGAGTCGGCTGCGGACCGGGGCACGGCGGGCACGGATGGGTCCATGATTCCGATACTGGCACGCATGCCCCGATCCGGGCATCGGGAATCACCCTGAACCTTTCCGTGCAGGTCGGATCGGGTGAGGATTCAGGGTTGCCCCTGATGCGCCGGACCCCCGGGCAGGCACACCATGGAGAACATGACTAGAACGAGCTTCGCCGACCAGGTCCACCAGATGTGGCAGACGCGGCCCGTCCGGCTGCCCCGGCGAGGCCCGATCGCCGGTGTCGCCGCCGGCTTCGGTCTGCGCTACGGCGTGGACCCGGTGCTGATCCGGGTCGCCTTCGTCGTGTCGACGATCTTCGGCGGCGCGGGCGTGGTGCTCTATCTGCTGGCCTGGCTGGTCCTCAATGCGGCCGAGACAGAGGCAGGCGCCACCGCAGCCCTCGCGGACAATGCCTCCCGGCCCACCTCGCAGACCAAACGGGTGGTCCTGATCGTGGCACTGGTGATCGCAGCGGTCACCATGGCACCACTCGGCTCCGGAATGGGCGGATCAGGACTGATCAGTCTGGCACTGATGCTGGCCAGCTGGTGGATGCTGTACCTGCGACATCCACAACTACCTTCCGGTTACCCCTGGACCGGGGCCGGCGACGGCACCGCCGGTTTCACCGATACCGGATACCCGACGGCGCCGATGTCCGGGTACCTCTACACCCCGTACACCAACCTGCCGGACGCATACGTTCCCGAACCGGGCCGCTCGTTCACCGCCCCGGGTGCCGGAACCGCCACTCCGGCGACGCCCGGCAACACCGCCCCGACCGGGGCCGAAACCGCCGAGGGCACCACGACCACCCGCATCGACCTGCAGAAGGACGAAGCCGTCACCGAGCCGGTCCGCCACTCCGGGGGCGACTCCGCGGCGCCCCCGAACCGCACCGCGGATGTCACGGCAGCCGCGATCCCCGATCCGAACCCCGGTGATCCGGCGGCACCCCGCACCACCGGCACAACTCCCGACCGCTCCACCGACACAACTCCGGACCGGCCCACGGCCCCACTCGCGGCCCGGCCGGAATCGGTCGCCACCGCTGCCGGTTCCCCCGAGCACCCCGGGGACACCGACAACGAAGCGCCGAACCCCGGGGACACGGACAACGACGCCCCGCACCCCGCGGCGGCCGACGTAGACCCGAACCCTGCTGCGACCGACGTAGACCCGCCCCTCGTGGCCGCCGACGCAGCCCCGGACACCGGCACCACCGCGGCGGCCGACGCCGATGCACCGGAAACCGGTACCCCCGCATCCGAATCCGATACTCCTGAGCCCGCACCGGAACCTCCCACGTTCACGAAGACGCCCGGATCGGGTCCCGAACCCACCCGCACCACCGTGCAGGACGGGTCGCGTGGCGCACAGATCCCGCCCGGCTGGGATCCGCTGGGCGTCGCGCCGATGGCCTGGGACCTGCCCGAGCCGGCTCCGGTAACGGCACCGGTGCGCGAGGCGCAGCCGCCCAGGAAGCCGCGTTCCCGCCTGACACCGGTGGTCATCGGCCTCGCCATGCTGGCGGCGGCCGGAGCCGGAGCAGCCGCGGCAGCCGGCGCGGAGTGGATGACACCGGCCCGGATCGCCGCGATCGCACTGGCCGTCGTCGGCCTCGGCCTGGTCGCCGGCGCATTCCTGCGGCGCGGATACGGGCTCCTGCTGCTGGCGGCGCCGCTGGCCGGGTTCGTCCTGCTGGCCTCGTTGATCGGCCCGATCGACTTCACGGAATTCACCGCGGGGGAACGAGTGTGGACGCCGGAATCGGTCGCCCAGCTCGAATCCGAGTACCGGCTGGGTATGGGATCGGCCACCCTGGATCTGCGAAACCTGGACCTCACCGAGTCCAAGGCGGTGGAATTGTCGATGGGTATGGGCGACGCCACCGTGCTCGTCCCGGCGGATATGACCGTCGACGCCACCTGCGATGTCGCCCTGGGTGAATCGAATTGCTCCGGCATCACCGGCCCGAACACCCCGGGCGCTCCCGTGCTGGACCTGACCGTGGACATCCGAGTAGGAGAGGCGGCGATCGTCCGTGACTGAATCGAAAACCAGCGCGACCGGCACCGGTAAGCGCCGCCCGGCCTACGCACTGCTGATCAGCGGCCTGCTGGCGATCCTGCTCAGCATCTGGGCCCTGGCCGGCCCGTTCACCCTGCCGGATGCCACGCTGCTGCCGATCGGCTGGATCGCGGTCGGTGCCGCGATCGTCGTCGGGCTGCTGCTGATCATCGCGCCCCGGCGCAAGAACTGAACCGAATCCCCGATGACCGATCCGGCCCGCCCCGCGCGGGCCGGATCTTTGGACAGGACGCCAGGAATGACCGATCCGAACCCCTCCGGCACCACGGTGCCACTCGCCCGGCTGCTACTGCTCGGCGCCCAGTCCCCGCCCGGCACCACCAGATTGAGCCCGCTGCTGTGGAGCGTCGAATCCGAAGCCACCCACCGGCCCCGCGGCGAGATGCCCGACTGATCCCGGCGGGCCGGAGCTGATCACTCCCATTCGATGGTGCCCGGCGGCTTGCTCGTCACATCCAGCACCACCCGGTTGACCTCCGCGACCTCGTTGGTGATCCGGGTGGAGATCCGCTCCAGCACCTCGTAGGGCAACCGGGTCCAGTCCGCGGTCATCGCGTCTTCACTGGTCACCGGGCGCAACACGATCGGATGCCCGTAGGTGCGGCCGTCGCCCTGGACGCCGACGCTGCGCACATCGGCCAGCAGCACCACCGGGCACTGCCAGATCTGCCCGTCCAGCCCGGCCGCGGTGAGCTCCTCCCGGGCGATCGCATCGGCCTGGCGCAGCAACTCCAGCCGCTCGCCGGTCACCTCGCCGACGATCCGGATCGCCAGCCCCGGCCCCGGGAACGGCTGCCGCGCAACCATTTCCTCCGGCAGGCCGAGCTCCCGGCCCACCGCACGCACCTCGTCCTTGAACAACAGCCGCAGCGGCTCCACCAGCTGGAATTCCAAGTCCTCCGGGAGCCCGCCGACGTTGTGATGGCTCTTGATGTTCGCGGTGCCGGTGCCACCACCGGACTCGACCACATCCGGGTACAGGGTGCCCTGCACCAGGAATTCCACAGCGGGCGCGGCATCTCCGGTCGTATCGGCAGCCACGATCCCGGCCACCGCGTCCTCGAAGGAGCGGATGAACTCGCGGCCGATGATCTTGCGCTTCTGTTCCGGGTCGGACACACCCTTCAGTTCGCCCAGGAACTTGTCGACGGCGTCGACGGTGACCAGCTTGGCCCCGGTCGCGGCGACGAAGTCCTGCTGCACCTGCTCCCGCTCACCGGAACGCAGCAGCCCGTGGTCGACGAACACACAGGTCAGCCGGTCCCCGATGGCCCGCTGCACCAGCGCGGCCGCCACCGCAGAATCCACGCCACCGGACAGGCCGCAGATCGCATGCCCGGAGCCGATCTGCGCACGTACCTGCTCGATCAGCGATTCGGCAATGTTCGCGGGCGTCCAGGCTGCCCGGATGCCGGCGACCTCGTGCAGGAAGCGGCTCAGCACCTGCTGCCCGTGCGGCGAATGCAGCACCTCGGGGTGGTACTGCACACCGGCCAGCCGCCGCGCACGGTCCTCGAACGCGGCCACCGGCGCACCCGCCGTGGTTCCGGTGACCTCGAAGCCGGCGGGCGCGTCGGTCACCGCATCACCGTGGCTCATCCACACCGGCTGCACGGTCGGCAGACCACCGTGCAGAATGCCGCCGTCGATGTTCAGCTCGGTGCGGCCGTACTCGCGGGTGCCGGTGTGTGCCACCGTGCCGCCGAGGGCCTGCGCCATCGCCTGGAATCCGTAGCAGATACCGAAGACCGGGATGCCGAGATCGAACAGCCGCGCATCCAGCTGCGGCGCGCCTTCGGCATACACGCTGGCCGGACCGCCGGACAGGATCACCGCCAGGGGCTCCTTGTCGGCGATCTCCTCCACCGTGGTGGTGTGCGGAATCACTTCGGAGAACACGCTCGACTCGCGCACCCGGCGCGCGATCAGCTGGGCGTACTGGGCGCCGAAGTCGACGACGAGGACCGGTCTCTGCGTTTCTGCCACCGGCCCAGTTTAGTGAGGCGGCTCGGCCGGTAGCCACGGGGCTGCCCGCACCCGCACCGATCCGGCGGATGCCCTGCATCGGCCGCATCCGGCTGACTATCCTCGTGCACGTGCCATTCGCCCGCGCGATCGATGCCGACATCTACTACGAGGACAGCGGTGGCACGGGACCGGTGATTCTGCTGGCCCACGAATTCTTCATGGACCGCACCATGTTCGCTTCCCAGCAGGCCGCGCTGGCCCCGGAGTTCCGGATCGTCGCCTGGGATGCCCGCGGCCACGGACGCACCGAGGACCAGCGGTTGCCGTTCACCTTCTGGACCGCCGCCCGGGACGCGCTGACCGTGCTCGACCATCTCGGCGTGGAACGTGCCGTGATCGGCGGCACCGCGCAGGGCGGATTCACCGCGCTGCGCGCCGCCCTGATCGCACCCGAGCGGGTGGCCGCGCTCATCCTGATCAGCACCGAGGCGCACGGCCCGACCGAGGACCAGCGCCGCGCCACGCAGCGCTTTCTCGACGATTGGCACCATCGCGGCGACCGGACCCGCGCCGCGCGGCAGCTCGCCGACTGGCTCATCGGTGACGACGAGTGGTACCGCGACATCTGGACCCGTCGCTGGCTCACCCTCAACCCGCGCGGGCTGCACGCCGCCGCGGGCTGCCTGCTGGGCCGGGATTCACTGCTGGATCGGCTGGCCGAGATCACCTGCCCGGCCCTGATCCTGCACGCCGCGGACAGCGGTATCGCCGAATCCCGGGCCCGGGCGCTGGCCGATGGCCTCACCGATGCGGCCTATGTCGAGGTGCCCGGTGCGCGACTCGGCGTCACCATGACCCATGCCGATCGGGTCAACGGTGCCATCCGGACCTTTCTGCGGAATCGCGCCGGGCTGCCGCGGATACCGGCGGCCACCCCGGCCCGCTGAATCAGGCGCGCACGCTCAGGCCGACCTTCTGGAACTCCTTGAGGTCGGAGTAGCCGGCCTTGGCCATGGACCGCCGCAGCCCACCGACCAGATTCAGGGAACCGAACGGGTCGTCGGACGGCCCGTAGAGCACCCGTTCCAGGCCCGGGCGGGTGGTCTCACCGCCGGGCCCGTCGGTCCAGGCCTCGTCGACCGGCAGGAACGAACCGCGCGGCACCGACGGATGGGCCGCCGCGGACGGCCAGTACCAGCCGCGGCCGGGCGCTTCGGCGGCGACGGCCAGCGGACCGCCGAGCATCACGGCGTCGGCACCGCAGGCGATGGCCTTGGCCAGCTGGCCGGAGGAGGCGATGTCGCCGTCGGCGATCACGTGCACGTACCGGCCGCCGGTCTCGTCCAGGTAGTCGCGGCGGGCGGCCGCGGCATCCGCGATCGCGGTAGCCATCGGCACGCCGATACCGAGCACCTCACCGGTCGTGGTCGCGCCCGGGTAGGAGCCGTACCCGACGATCACACCGGCCGCGCCCGTCCGCATCAGGTGCAGGGCGGTCCGGTGGTCGCTCACGCCGCCCGCCACCACCGGCACATCGAGTTCGGCGATGAAGGTCTTCAGGTTCAGCGGTTCGCCGTCGCCGACATGCTCGGCGGAGATGATGGTGCCGTGCACGACGAGCAGGTCGACACCGGCCTGCACCAGGCCCGGGGTGAGCGCCCGCGCATGCTGCGGGCTCACCCGCACCGCGGTGGTGATGCCCGCCGCCCGGACCTCGGCGACCGCCGCGGCCAGCAGATCCGGCTGCATCGGTGCCGCATGCAGCTCCTGCAGCAGGGCGATCGCCTGTTCGTAGGATCCCTTGTCGACCAATCCCAGTAACTGGTCGATCTTGTCCTGGACGTCCGCGTGCCGGGCCCAGAGCCCTTCGCCGTTGATCACGCCGAGGCCGCCGAGCCGGCCCAGCTCGATCGCCGAGCGCGGCGACACCAGCGCATCGGTGGGGTGAGTGAGCACCGGGATCTCGAACCGGTACGCATCCAGCTGCCAGGCCACCGACACCTGCTTCGACGACCGGGTGCGCCGCGACGGCACGATATCCACATCGTCGAGTTCGTAGGTACGACGCGCGGTACGGCCCATGCCGATCTCCACCATGTCGCGCATGCTTTCAGCTCCTTGATATCAGCGGCCGGCGCCGCGTGTCCGGGGCCGGGCCGCACCGGCTGCGGCCCGGTCGACCCGAGCGAAACCGCCCGATTGCGCCTGAAAAGTCAGTGCCCGGACGTTTCGAGCGTGTCGGAATCCAGCCCGCTTTACGACTTTCCCCGACCCGTGTAGTTCGGGGCTTCGACGGTCATGGTGATGTCGTGCGGATGGCTTTCCTTCAGGCCGGCCGCGGTGATCTGCACGAACTGCGCCTGCTGCAGGTGCTCGATGTTCGACGACCCGGTGTAGCCCATCGCGGCCCGCAGTCCGCCGATCAGCTGATGGATCACCTGGTTCACCGGGCCACGGAACGGCACCCGGCCCTCGATCCCCTCCGGAACGAGCTTGTCCTCGGACAGGACGTCGTCCTGGAAGTAGCGGTCCTTGGAGAACGACTTGGCCTGGCCACGTCCCTGCATGGCCCCCAGCGAGCCCATACCGCGGTAGCTCTTGAACTGCTTGCCGTTGACCAGGATCAGCTCACCCGGCGACTCGGCCGTACCGGCCAGCAGCGAGCCGAGCATCACGGTCGAGGCACCCGCGGCGATCGCCTTCGCGACATCGCCCGAGTACTGCACACCGCCGTCGGCGATGACCGGGACATCCGCCGCCCGGCAGGCGGCGACCGCCTCCATGATCGCGGTGATCTGCGGGGCGCCGACACCGGCGACCACGCGCGTCGTGCAGATGGAGCCGGGCCCCACGCCGACCTTCACCGCATCGACACCGGCCTCCACCAGCGCCGCCGCACCCGCCCGGGTGGCGACGTTGCCGCCGACGACCTGGACCCGATCGCCCACCTCGGCCTTGACCTTGGCGACCATCTGCAGCACCTGCGCCTGGTGACCGTGCGCGGTGTCGACGATCAGCACATCGGCACCGGCATCGGCCAGCGACATCGCGCGCGACCACGAATCCTCACCGACACCGACCGCGGCGCCGACGAGCAGCCGGCCGTCCCGGTCCTTGGTGGCGTTCGGGTACTGGTCGGTCTTGACGAAGTCCTTGACGGTGATCAGCCCGCGCAGGCGGCCGTTGCCGTCCACGATCGGCAGCTTCTCCACTTTGTGCCGGCGCAGCAGCCCCAGGGCCGCCTCCGCGGTGACCCCCTCCTGGGCGGTGATCAGCGGCGCCTTGGTCATCACATCGGCGACCCGGCGGTCCTGATCGACCTCGAAGCGCATATCGCGGTTGGTGATGATGCCCACCAGCGCCCCGGTCTCGTCCACCACCGGCAGGCCGGAGATCCGGAACCGGGCGCACATGGCATCGACCTCGGCCAGCGTGTCACTCGGCCGGCAGGTGACCGGATCGGTCACCATCCCGGCCTCGGACCGCTTGACCGTCTCCACCTGGGCGGCCTGGTCGGCGGCCGACAGGTTGCGGTGCAGCACACCCATACCACCGGCCCGGGCCATCGCAATGGCCATCCGGGCCTCGGTGACGGTATCCATGGCCGAGCTCACCAGCGGCGTCCGCAGGGTGATCTCCCTGGTCAACCGGCTGTCGGTCTGTACCGAGCTGGGGATGAGATCCGAGGCGGCCGGCAGCAGCAGCACGTCGTCGAACGTCAGGCCGAGCATGGCGATCTTGTTCGGGTCGTCGCCACCCGTAGGAGGGCGCACGGCGACTCGTTCGCCCGATACGGGATTACTCATTCGGATCGACCCCTCCTGGTCGTCGGACAGCAGCCCCATCGCCACCGGCGGCGGTGCGGCCGACCGGGGAATGGATGAACGCATCCATGGTATCTGTGCCGCGATCGGCGAAACTGGCAGCCCGCATAGCTGGCGCAGACCACCCTGTTCTGCGTACCGTGGGGATGTGCGTGACCATCTACCACCTGGCTTGCCGCCGGATCCGTTCGCCGGAGATCCGTCCGACCCGTCGGCCGCGCTCGACGCCATCGAGCCGGGCGAACCGCTGGACGCTCACGAGCGCCTGGCGGTCGAAGAGGATCTCGCCGATCTCGCCGTCTACGAGGCGCTGCTGGCCCATCGAGGCATCCGCGGACTCGTGGTCAGCTGCGAGGATTGTCGGCAGGATCACTACCACGACTGGGACATGCTGCGCGCCAACCTGCTGCAGTTGCTGGTCGACGGCACGGTCCGCCCGCACGAGCCCGCCTACGATCCGACTCCCGAGGCCTACGTCACCTGGGACTACTGCCGGGGCTATGCGGATGCCTCGATGAACGAAGCTTTCCACGGCGACGGGTTCGACAGCTTCGACAGCTGAACCGCGCGACCACGCACACACGGATACGACGGCGAAGGCCCCTACCGAGACTCTCGGTAGGGGCCTTCGCCGTCGTAACGAATACCTCAGCTGCCGGGAAGCCCACCGGTGCCGGGTAGCGGCAGCGGTGTCGTCGGCAGGTTCGAGTAGGTCGGCGGCGCCGGCAAGGTCTGCACCGGCGGTGTCCCCGCGGTCGGGGTCACCGGCGGCACCGGTGTGGTCGGCAGATCCGCGGTCGGCTGGCCGGTCACCGGAGGTGAGGTCGGCTCGGGCACGGTGGGTGCGTCGCTGGGCACCGTCGGAACATCGCTCGGCACCGTCGGCGCGTCGCTGGGCACCGTCGGAGCATCGCTCGGCACCGTCGGCGCATCACTGGGCACCGTCGGCAAGTCCTCCGGGGCGGGCGTCGACATGATCTCCGGCGGCACCGTCGTGCCCGGATCGGCCGGTCCCTCGACATCCGTCGGAGTCTCGGGGTCGGCCGGAGCCGTCGTGGCATCCGTGCCCGGCGCCTTCGGCGTGGTCACCGGCGGCACGGCCGGATCCGTACCCGGCAATTGGGCCGCGATATCCGGCGCCATCCGGGCCAGCTCGTCGCGCAGCTGGTTCCAGCGATCGAGCAGCTGCCCGCGCTTGACCGGATCGTCGACCTGTGTCGCGTTCGCCGACGCCTCCTCCAGCTCGGCACGGGCCTGCTGGGCGTTGCCGCTGACCAGCATGTCCTGCGCGGCGGCCAGATCGCCGTCGGCACGCTGCACGACCGTGGTCTGTGCCTGCTCGCTGAAGACGACTTCCTTCACCCGCCACAACGGATCGCCCGGCGCGGCGTTGTAGGAGAAGGCCGTGAGGCTGCCGACGACCAGCGCCAGCGCCGCCGCCGTGCCCAGAACCGGACGAAGAAGCCGCAGACGCCCACCGCGGGCCGCACCGACACGTACCTGCCGGGCACCGATCTCCTGATTGACCGCCGCGACCACGGTGTCCAGGTCCGGATCCGCGGGTATCGGGTCGGCCGTCAGGTCCGCTCGCCAATTGGCCAGCAGTGCCGCCAGCTGGTATTCCTCGGGGCTTTCGGTCGCCACGGGTCCCGAACCGGCGATGGCATCGATCAGCGCATCGTCACGGCGGACCGCCGCAATGTCGACCGGACCGGGGTCTCCGGCCTCGTCGGCGGCGTAGGGACCGCCGTCATGCGACCCGAACCGCGCTGTGCGGTCGGGATCGCGATCGCCATCCCTAGCCATACATTTCACCTGCCCTCGCCACTTGTGACTTGAGTTTCGCGAGCGCCCTGTGTTGGGCCACCCGGATCGCTCCCGCCGTGCTGCCCACAGCGGTTGCCGTTTCTTCTGCTGACAGACCCATGACCAGTCGCAGGATCAGAATCTCTCGATGCTTCTCAGGCAAAGTCGCGAGCAAACTGTTCATCTGCCTGCTCGTTTCCGAATCGAGAGCCTTCTGTTCCGGGCCGTGGTCCGTGGATATGACATCTGGTACTTCGGCCATCGCGTCCGCCTTGTTACGGGCGGCATTGCGATGGGCGTCGGCGACCTTGTGCGATGCGATGCCATAGACGAAGGCCATGAATGGACGGCCCTGATCCTGGTATCGCGGAAGTGCTGTCATCACGGCGAGACAGACCTCCTGCGCAACGTCGTCCGCGGAGAGCTGCCCACGCTCCGCGGCTCCGATCCGGGCCCGGCAGTAACGAACCACCAGTGGCCGGACCAGTTCCAATACCTGAGCTAAAGCGGCCCGGTCGCCCTGCGCAGCGGCAGCGACGGCGAGGTCCAGCTCTTCGCCCGTGTGCGTCATCGTCAGAGGTTTTCCTGGCGTTACGAGTGGCGCGGTCGGTGTGACCGAGCTTCCACCGAATAGTGGAACGAAACCACCATAGCGACCCGGTCGGACCCCGACGTTCGGGGCAGCGCTTCCCCGGCCGGCCGCCTGCTCGCACCGCACCGGCTGCCACCGGCCGAACCGCAGGCCGGGGCTACCGGAAGCAGCCGCCGAGTTCACCGATCCGGGCGGCACATTCGGCGGCCTCCGCTGCCGGCCCCGGCGCACCGGTGACGCCCGCCCGCAGCATCGCCGCGGCCCAGCGCAGCGGCAACAGGCCGTGTTCCCGGCAGGCGTCGGCGACCCGGGTGGCCAGCAACACACTGTGCTCCGGGTCGCCCGCTGCCGCGGCCGTCGCGGCGACCAGCAACTCCGATTTCACGCGATGCCGGACCGACGGGCCGGTGCGAGCCGATGCAGCGTCGGCATGGCCGGCGGCGAGCGCGGGCATGCCCGCCGCCAAGGCGGTTTCGGCGCCGACCCAGTGCCGGCGCACCGCGGTCCGGTCGGACACTCGCTCCGCGAGCGGCGCGATGCGCTCCAGCAACCGCGTGGCCAGCTGCAGTCGGCCACAGCCGAGCGCATCGGCAGCCAGCCCGGTGACGGCGTCACAGCGCGCCTCTGCCGGATCCGGGCCACCCGGATACCGGCGCTGCACCGGCTCGGCCACCAGAGCTGCTGCGCGGCCGTCCAGCTCCGCCGCACGGGCGTGCCCGCCGAGCTGGCGCACGAAGGAGGCCCGGGTACTCAGGGCGAGCGAGCGCAGCGCCGGATCCGCCGTCCGGACCGGCACCCGGTCCAGTTGCACGCGCGCCGCCGCATACCGCCCCTGCGCTCCCAGCGCCACCGCGGCGAGCCAGCAGCCCAGTGCATCGCCGGGATCGGCCGGTACCACGACTGCGGTTGCCGGATGCGGACCGAAGGCCACGGACGTCAACTGCGAAACCACGGGATCGGCGGATGTGACGGTCAGAAACACCGGCCGACTGTATCCGGCCACAGCCCGCCCCATGCCGTCGACGTGAACCCGGAGCAACCCCGCAGCATTTCGCCCCACCGCCATGTTTCCATCAGGTAAAACTCCGCCGGATATCGCCCCCAGCGTAATTTCGGCGAATTCACACCCGTCTCGCGGAATTAACCGGTACGCCCCGCGCTCGCCATGTCCACCACACCCGGGCTGCGGCCCGGTAGCTGCGGCAAGCAGCGGCGGGCTCGCCGTCAGCCGACGGAACGAGCCCGCCGACCACCGAGAGAACCGGCACTGAACTGGGGAAACATCAATCCTCCGAGATACGGGCACACACCCGCCGCCCGAGGCAATCGCACAGTATGTACCGCTGCCGGGTTAAAAGTAAATAGTGTTCCGGTTAAATCTTTTCACCGGCGGAGCGGGATTCTTCGACAATGACGCTATTGACGGAAATTCCCGGCGCGCCCTAATGTAACTGACCGCCGCAGTCGGCGCCGTGTGAAATCGCAGCGACCGCCGGGCGGCGAATCCGGAGCTGTACGACGAGGAGTTCATCATGCCCGCGCCCACCCACCTCCCCGGTCCGAACGCCGACATCTGGGACTGGCAGATGCGGGGCGCTTGCCGCGGCCAGGACTCCGCGGTGTTCTTCCACCCGGACGGGGAACGCGGCCGGGCCCGCACCGCTCGCGAGATGCGGGCCAAGGAGATCTGCCGGGCCTGCCCGGTCCTGATGCAGTGCCGCTCGCACGCACTCAAGGTCAGCGAGCCCTACGGCATCTGGGGCGGCATGTCGGAGACCGAGCGGGAGATGCATGCGCGCCGCAACCGGCGCCGGATGGCCGTGTGACGACGGTCGGCAAATCGACCCCCATCCGTAAGCGGCGACGCGCCGAATGCCTAGCAAACACCCGGCACCGCACCGCGGCCGGGCTGTAGACGGCTACCGGCACCCCGACGGAGGGAGGTCATAGCAGGGGCGCTACATTGGTGACCGATGACACAGAATGGGGATTCTGCGGTTACCGCACGCGCAGCCGAAAGCATCGAGCTCGCCGCCCTTTTGCATCGCTGCGGCCAGTCCGATCAACAAGCCTTCGCCGAACTGTACGACCGGACTTCGTCCCGGGTGTTCGGCCTGGTGCTCCGTGTGCTCCACGATCCGGGCTACGCCGAGGAGACCACCCAGGAGGTGTATCTCCAGATCTGGCGGACCGCCGCCAGCTTCGATCCGGCCAAGGGATCGGCCGTCACGTGGCTGATGACGCTCGCCCACCGGCGGGCCGTCGACCGGGTTCGTGCCGAGCAGGCACACACCCAGCGTGAGGTCGCCTACGGGATCCGGGTCCTCGGCAACGAATTCGACGAGGTGACCGAGGAGGTGGAACGCAGACTCGAACAGCAGTCCGTCCTCGCCGGACTCTCGACCCTGACCGAGACCCAGCGCGAGGCGATTTCGCTCGCCTATTACGGCGGGCGCACCTATGCCGAAGTAGCACAGCATCTCGGCATCGGGCTTCCGACCGTTAAGTCCCGAATCCGGGACGGTTTGACACGACTGAAGAAAAGTTTGGGGGTGACGTGAGATGAACGAACGCCGCATCGATCTCGCGCACACCGTCGCGCTCGGATCGATCGACGACGCAGACCATCACGCTATCCAAGAGCTCATCGATACCGATGACCCCGACGGTTGCGCGGACTTCCTCCGGGAGGTCCGCAGTACCCGGGGGGCACTCGCAGCCCTGGCCGAGACCTCCGCCACCGCACCACCGGCGTCCCTGCGGGCGAAATTGCTCGCCGCCATCGAATCCGAAGAACCCCGCGCCAGCTGATCAGATTTCGCACGACCCGATAGCTTCGCTCGACCCGATAGCAACCGAATTCGCTCGAACTGATTGCAGCAGCTGAACAAAGAACGAGGACCCCTGGACCCACCGAAGTGGATCCAGGGGTCCTCGCGTAACCGATAACTCAGTGTGCGTGGCCGTGGCTGTCTTCTTCCTCGGCCGGCTTGTCCACGACGGCGCTCTCGGTGGTGAGCACCATGCGGGCCACCGAGGCCGCGTTGACCACTGCCGAACGAGTCACCTTCACCGGATCGACGATGCCTTCGGTGAGCAGATCACCGTAGGTGAGGGTGGCGGCGTTGAAGCCCTCCTTGCCCTCGGCGACCTTGCTGACCACGACGGCGCCGTCGAGCCCGGCATTGGCGGCGATCCAGTACAGCGGCGCCTGCAGCGCCTGGCGCAGCACCTCGACACCGACGGCCTGATCGCCGCCGAGCGAGTCCCGCAGCTCCACCAGCTTGGTGGCCGCCTGCACCAGGGCGGTGCCGCCACCGGGGACGATGCCCTCTTCCACGGCCGCCTTGGCCGCGGCGACCGCATCCTCGACCCGGTACTTGCGCTCCTTCAGCGCGGTCTCGGTGGCCGCACCGACGCGGATCACCGCGACGCCACCGGACAGCTTGGCCAGCCGCTCCTCGAGCTTCTCGCGGTCCCAGTCGGAGTCGGTCGCCTCGATCTCGCGACGCAGCTGCGCTGCCCGGTCGGCGATGTCCTCGGCGGTGCCCGCACCGTCGACGATCGTGGTCTCGTCCTTGGTCACGACGATGCGCCGGGCGCTGCCCAGCTGCTCGAGGGTCGCGTCGCGCAGCGTGATCCCCAGATCGGGGTTGATCACGGTGCCGGCGGTGACCACGGCGAGATCGTCCAGGAACGCCTTGCGGCGGTCGCCGAAGAACGGCGCCTTGACCGCGACGGCCTTGAGCGTCTTCCGGATGGAGTTGACCACCAGCGTGGACAGCGCCTCACCCTCGACATCCTCGGCGATGATCAGCAGCGGCTTACCGGATTCGGCGATCTTCTCCAGCAGCGGCAGCAGATCGGGCAGCGAGCTGATCTTCTCCCGGTGCAGCAGGATGTAGGGGTCCTCCAGAACCGCTTCCTGCGCATCGGCGTCGGTGACGAAGTAGGGCGACAGGTAGCCCTTGTCGAACTGCACACCCTCGGTGACGACGAGTTCGGTGTCCAGCGACGAGGCCTCTTCCACGGTGACCACGCCGTCCTTGCCGACGGTGGTCAGCGCCTTGCCGACCATCTCGCCGATCTGCGGGTCCCGCGAGGAGACGGTGGCGACCTGGGCGATGGCCTGTTCCCCGGAGACCGGGGTGGCGGCCGCGAGCAGCGCCTCGGAGACCACATCGGAGGCCTGGGCGATCCCGGCCCCGATCGCGATCGGGTTGGCCCCGGCAGCAACGTTCTTCAGGCCGCCGCGGACGAGCGCCTGCGCGAGTACGGTCGCGGTGGTGGTGCCGTCGCCGGCGACGTCGTTGGTCTTGGTGGCGACGCTCTTGACCAGCTGGGCACCGAGGTTCTCGAAGGGGTCCTCGAGGTCGATGTCGCGGGCGATGGTCACGCCGTCGTTGGTCACGGTGGGCCCGCCGAAGGCCTTCGACAGCACCACGTGGCGGCCACGCGGGCCGAGGGTGACCTTGACGGCATCGGCGAGTTGGTCGACACCGCGTTCCAGAGCCCGGCGAGCCTTCTCGTCGAACTCGATCTGCTTTGCCATATGTCCTGTTCCTCGGTTTCGAAGCAGCGCTACCCCGGCGCCCCGAGCGGGGGCACCGGGGTAGCGACGTGACGACTCGATCCCGGCGCGGGATGCGCCGGGACTGCGATCACTTGGCGACGACCGCCAGGATGTCGCGGGCCGACAGGATGAGGTATTCCTCGCCCTCGTACTTGATCTCGGTGCCGCCGTACTTGCTGTAGATGACGACGTCACCTTCCTGGACGTCCAGCGGGATGCGCTTCTCGCCGTCCTCGTCCCACCGGCCGGGGCCGACGGCGACCACGGTGCCCTCCTGGGGCTTCTCCTTGGCCGTATCGGGGATGACCAGGCCGGAGGCCGTCGTCGTCTCGGCCTCGTTGGCCTGGACGAGGATCTTGTCCTCGAGCGGCTTGATGTTCACGCTCGCCACGTTGAGCCCTCCACTTTCAGGGGATTACGGTCGTCCGGAACTGTTGTCCCGGACCATCTTCGGTCAGGATGCGACACTGCGCTCAGCCCCGTCGTCGCGGGTGCCGGGACCCCTGCTCAGTAGTCGAACCGGCACGCGGCGCCGACGACCCCTTCGAGCGACCTGCATGCGATCACTACGGTCGGACCGATCGGCTACCCGGTACCGACTAGCACTCTATACGTGAGAGTG
Organism: Nocardia sp. KT25-26; assembly: GCF_056627695.1. NCBI lineage: Bacteria > Bacillati > Actinomycetota > Actinomycetes > Mycobacteriales > Nocardiaceae > Nocardia > Nocardia sp. KT25-26. Next base: position 5,056,337 of record NZ_CM152813.1, read on the forward strand.
CCAGCACTCAAGGTCGGGTACTGCGCGACACGCCGCCCACAGGATCGAGGGCTTCCGGTTGAAGGCGCGAGTGTGTAACGTTCACATAACAGGCTGAGACATAGTCGGTGAAAGCACCAGTGTCCGGCCGTAATGCTTCACCAGAAGGCCACCGCGTCGCTCACCAACCCCGCAGCGACCCGGTACGTCCATTCGCCGATGGTTGCACTACAGGCGCGGCCGTCCGCACGAAGGGAGGTGAACATGCGAACGTCCCTAGGCATCTCCGCCGGCAGTGAGGTCGTGTGCTCGGCCCTGATGGCAACCGGCGCGGCCGGTGAACAATCCTTCGACTACCGGGTGATCTCGGCCGATGCGGCCCACTCTGATCTCGGTGAACTGGTCGCTTCCTCGATCGAGCTGATGACCACCCAGCTGCCGGCACCGCATCTGCCCGGCGCCCCGGCCGCGACATTACCCGGGCCGCCCCCGAATTCGGTCGCGGTCGCTTATCGCACCAAGGAACAGGCCCAGCAGATCCGGTCCGCCACCGGCCGGATGCGCGACCTGCGGTTGATCTCCGAAGACACCGCTGCCCTCACCTATCTGCGGGAGACCGGCCTGCTGGCCCGTTATCAAACCGTGGCGGTGCTGGATTTCGGCGCCACCGGGCTCACCGTCGCGATCGCCGACCCGGCCGACGGCACCATTCTGGTCAGCGAGCGCACCTCGGTGGTCAGCGGCAATGCCATCGACGACCTGATCTATCACCACCTGGTGGATCTGCACTTCGCCCGGCGCGGCACCCGCCCCAACCGGAGCATGCTCACCAACCGCGGTCGCGCCGCCAAGGAGCACCTCTCCATCGCGCCGGTGGTGACGATCGACCATGTCGCCGGGCGCCCGCTCAAGCTCACCCGGGCCGATTTCGACGAGCTGATCGCCGGGGTCCTGCACCGGGCCGCGGTCTTCACCGGCACGGTCTGCGAACGCGCCCCCAAACTGCCGGAAGCGATCGTGGTGATCGGTGGCGGCGCGAACATCCCCGCCGTGCGAGCGGTGCTCGAACAGCAGCTGGACCTGCCGGTGCACACGGTGTCCGATCCGGAAGCGGTGATCGCCAAAGGAGCCGCGCTGGTCGCCGACGCCGCGGCCCCTTCCGGATTCCCGGTGACGACCATCGGGGAAGGGTCGATGAGCACCTTCACCAAGGTGGTGGGCACCCTGGCCGGTGCGGTCGTGGTGGTCGGGCTGGTGATCGGCTACGGGGTCAAGGCGGTCACGCCGGACGAGCACGACGTCTCACCGGCCGGCACCACCAGTTCGCCGCGGCAGCCCACGGCCGAGATACCGCCGCCGCAGGTGGCACCGACCACCGCCCGGAACCTGGAGAGCGGCGACCGCACCGAAGATCAGGATCGGCGAGCCGAACGTCCGGAGACCACCCGCGCCCCGAGTTCCACACTGCCGGAACCGACGTCGGCCACAACCAGCACGCCCACCGTGCCGACCCTGCGTCCGGATCCCGAACTGCCGGTCATCCCGTTCCCGGAAGCACCGCTGATCGGCCCGCTGCAGAGCGGATCCGCCAGTGGCGAGACCACCGCAACACCGGACCCGGAGACGCCGGACGAAAGCACCGATCCCCTCGCCCCGGAATCTACCGGGGAGCCGGACGACACCACGCCGACCACCACCGGAACCCCGGAGCCCGAACCGACGTCGACGCCCCGGCAGACATCTGCCCGCGGATTCGTTCCGCTGCCGGGTGCGCCGTTCGACTCGACCGACTAGACCCCGGCGGCTAGTGCACCTGGCTGCAGGAGACCGGCAGGCCCGGATCGCTCGCCACGGTCAGCTCCGAAGGCGCGGCACCGCCACCGATCACATGTGCGCCCAGGGCCGCGATCATCACCCCGTTGTCCGTGCACAACCGCGGTTTCGGCACCCGCAGCGTGATCCCGTCCGCCGCGCAGCGCTCCTCGGCCAGTGACCGGATCCGCGAATTCGCCGTGGCGCCACCGCCCAGGACCAGGGTGTCGACACCCACGTCCTGTACCGCACGCACCGCCTTCATGGTCAGCACATCGGCCACGGCCTCCTGGAACGACGCGGCGATATCCGGAATCGGCAGCCGGTCCGGCCGCACACCGCTACGTTCCGCTGACTCCACATAGCGGGCCACCGCGGTTTTGAGGCCGGAGAACGAGAAGTCGTAGCGGGCGTCCCGCGGCCCGGTCATGCCGCGCGGGAAGGCGATGGCGGTGGGATCGCCGGTCTGCGCCGCCGCGTCCAGTGCCGGACCGCCCGGATAGCCGAGACCGAGCAGCCGGGCCACCTTGTCGAACGCCTCCCCGGCCGCATCGTCGACCGTGCTGCCCAGTTCCACGATCGGCTCGGCCAGGTCGGTGACGTGCAGCAGATGCGTATGCCCACCGCTGACCAGCAGCGCCACCGCCGGCGGCATCGGGCCGTGTTCCAGGGTGTCGACGGCGACATGCCCGCCCAGGTGGTTGAGGGCGTAGAAGGGGATATCCCAGGCCGCCGCATAGGCCTTGGCGGCGGCGACGCCCACCAGCAGCGCCCCGGCCAGGCCCGGGCCGATGGTGACTGCGAGGGCATCCGGCCGTTCGATACCGGCCGCCGCGAGGGCTCGCCGCATCGCGGGCACGATCGCCTCCAGATGGGCCCGCGAGGCGATCTCGGGCACCACCCCACCGAATCGGGCGTGCTGATCGACGCTGGAGGCGACCTCGTCGGCGAGTAGTTCGCAGCTGCCGTCGGGCCGCCGACGCACGATACCGACCCCGGTTTCGTCGCAGGAACTCTCGATTCCCATCACGATCACGACAGCACCTCGTCCTGTTGTCCGGGGTCGGCCGAGCCGAGTGCGGGCCACTCCCCGGTTCCGGCGAGCGCGGGCCGGCGCATCGTATAGGCGTCGGCACCACTCGGGTGGTAGTAGTTCTTGCGCAGGCCGATGATGTGGAATCCGTGCTTGGCGTACAGCGCGATCGCCGGTTCGTTGTCCGTGCGCACCTCCAGGAACACCGGTCCGCCGCGTTTACCCGCCTCGGCCAGCAGCGTGGTCAGCAACAGTGTCCCGGCGCCGCCGCGATGACATTGCGGATCGACGCCGATGGTGTGCACTTCGGCCTCCGGATGCTCGGCATCACCGAGCAGGGCCACTCCGGCATAGCCGACGAGCCGGTCGTCGGCGTCGCGCGCGGTGAAGTACCGGTTGTGCCGGGCCGCCAGTTCGGACCGGAACGCGACCGCATGCCACGGATCATCCTCCGGGAACAGCAGCTGCTCCAGTTCGGCGCAGCGGTCGATATCGCCGAGGGTCATGGCGGCGATGTGCAAGCCCGCCATCACGCACCCGCCCGATCCAGGGTCCGGAAACTCTTCTCCACCGCATCCGGCCGCCGCAGGTACAGCGGCACCAGCGGTTCCGGTGCGGCGCCGGCGCGCAGCCGGTCCGCCGCCACCCGGACCAGTCCGGCGGGCGACGGTGTGGCCACCTCCCGCACCGGCAGCTCGAATCCGGCGATATGTGCCGGTGACCCGGCGATGGCCGTGGCCGCACCGGCCGGGACGTCGGCCGGCTTGTTCACCGCAGGCCCCTCGACCCGGGTCCCGGCGCGGTACCGGGCCCAGTACACCTCCCGGCGGCGCGCATCGGTCACCACCAGCAGCTCGGGTTCGTCGGGCAGTTCGGCGGCGATGGCGTCCAGGCTCCCGGCCGGGTACACCGGCAGGTGCAGTGCGTCGGCGAATCCGGCGGCGGTCGCCAGCCCGACCCGGAGCCCGGTGAACGGACCCGGCCCGACCCCGGCCACCACCGCATCCAGATCGCCGCGGGCCGCCCCTGCCTCGGTCAGGCACGCCAGGATCTGCGGGGTGAGCGCCTCGGCATGCGCGCGCGCATCCACCAGCACCCGGGCGGCCAGGGTCCGCACCTCGGAGCCGGGGTCGGTCAGTTCCACCAGTCCCGCTGTCACGGCAGGCGTCGCGGTGTCGACAGCTAGTACAAGCATGATTGCCCCAACAATACCGGGTGGTAGAGCGCTGCCCGCCGGTCAGCTGCACCACTGCCAGATCGCCGTGCGCACCTCGGACTCGGGCTCGCGGGACAGCTCCACCCGCAGATGGCGTTCACTCAGATGCTCCGCCACACCGAGGCCCCATTCGACGACGACGACCGCATGCTCCAGATCGGTGTCCAGGTCCAGCGCGTCGAGCTCGTCGAGATCACCGCCGAGCCGATAGGCGTCCACATGCACCATGGCCACCGGTTCCCCGCCCGGCCGGTCTCCGGGACGATGGGCCCGGGCGATGATGAAGGTCGGCGAGCTGACCCGGCCCGCAACTCCGAGACCGGCGGCAATTCCCCTGGTCAGCGCGGTCTTGCCGGCGCCGAGCGGTCCGTCGAGGATGACCAGATCACCGGCGTGCAGGGCGGCGGCCAGCTCCCGGCCGAGCGCCTCGGTGTCGGCGACGGTGGGCAGCACCCGACGCTGTGGTTCCGGTTCCCGGTTCGGATCAGGCATCGACTTCCTCCGCTGTCACCAGGCCGGCCCGGACCAGCAGCCGATTCAACACGGTGTCGACCGCCTCCGGGAACTGCAGATGCGGCATATGCGCGGCGTCCCGGAGCCGGACCAGCTCACAGTCCGGGAGTTCGCGGGCCAGCGCGCGGGAATTGTGGAACGGGATCACCAGATCGCGGCTGCCGCACAGCACCAGCACCGGCAGCCGAGCCAAGGTCGGCAGTGCCGCGGACTCGTCGTGCAGTTCGAACGCCCGCAGGAACTTCTCGATGGTGCCGACCGGGGTCCGATCGATCATCGAGGTGGTGAACCGGGACAGCGTCGGGCTGACCGGACCGTGGAAGGAACTGACATGCAGCAGCGGAGTGATCAGGTGCTGGGCCGCGGACCGGGACACCTGCACCAGCGTCGGCACCGTATGCGCGGCCACCCGGAAGCCGTCGATCGCCGGATGCCGGAGCAACTGCCCGAGACCACCCGCGGTGACCTCCGCGGCGGTGGTGCTGAACAGGCCCACCGCAACCACGCGCCCGGCGGTGGAGGCACCGTCGGCCGGCACCGCGAACAGTTCGGGCGCCTGCGCGGCCGCCGCCAGCACCGCCATCCCGCCCAGCGAATGCCCGACCAGCACCACCGGGCCGTCGTCGGCGTGTGCGGCCAGTACCGCAGCGACATCGCGGCCCAGCTGGGCGACGGTGCAGCTGTCGGCGTCGGGGGTACCGGACCGCCCGTGCCCGCGCATATCGAAGCAGACCAGCCGGACCCGCGAACCCCACCGCCGCGCCAGATCGCGCCGCTGGAAGAGGAACGACTCCATGCTGTTGCAGAAGCCGTGCACGAAAACCACGGTGAACTCGGCCGATTCGTCGCCGTAGGTGCGGGTGGCCAGGCGGACACCGTCGTCGGCGATCACGACGCCCGGGCGGTCCTCGTCGATGAGGGCGAAGTTCTCGTCGCGGTAGTCGTCCCGTTCGGCCGGCCACAGCGTCCGGGCGCCCAGGCGGCGCAACGCGTGGGCACCCGCCCAGGTCCCCAGCACCCCGGCCGTCGCCAGGCCGCCGCGGGCGAGGGTCTTACGCCGCACGCTCATCGGGCCGCACCGCCGACGAATCGGCGGCTCACCCGGCCCCGGGGCGAGCACACGACCTCGTAGTGGATGGTGTCGAGCAGATCGGCCCATTCCTGGGCATGCGGAACACCGGCTGTACCGCCGAACAGCACTGCTCGATCCCCTTCGCTCACCCCGGCCGGATTGTCGCCCAGGTCGACGACGAACTGGTCCATGCACACCCGTCCGACATTACGGTGCCGGGCACCGCCGAGCCACACGTCGAAACGCCCACTGAGCGGACGGAACACACCGTCGGCGTACCCGGCCGGGACGAGCGCGACCGTGGTGTCCCGGTCCGCGACCCACTGGTGGCCGTAGGAGACGCCCTCGCCGGCTGCGACCCGTTTCACCAGGGCGACCTGCGCCTGCCAGGTCATGGCGGGACGCAATCCGAAGTCGTCGCCGGGGACCGGTGAGAGTCCGTAGATCGAGATACCCGGCCGCACCATGTCGAACCGCAGGTCCGGGCGGGTCAGCGTGGCCGCCGAATTCGCCAGATGCACGAGTTCGGGCACCAGGCCGTGCTCCTTGGCCTGCGCGATCGCCTGCTCGAACCGCACCCGCTGGGTATCGATCATCGGATGTCCGAGCTCGTCGGCATGCGCCAGATGCGAGAAGATCGCCCGGAATCGCACCGTCTCGGCCGCCACCAGTTCGGCCAGGTCGGTGAGGACCCCGGCATACTCGTCCGGCGCGACCCCGTTGCGGTTCAGCCCGGTGTCGACCTTCAGGGTCACCGTGGCGGGCCGGCCCAGCTCGCGCGCCGCCACCGCCACCTCGTGCAACTGCCGCCGGGACGAGACACCGATCTCGATATCGGCCGCGATCGCCGCCCCGAAGTCCGCGCCGGCGACATTCAGCCAGGACAGGATCGGTGCGTCGATCCCCGCCGCCCGAAGACGCAACGCTTCGGCGATGGTGGTGACACCCAGTTCCCGGGCACCCGCCGCCAGCGCCGCACGGGCCACCTCGACGGCGCCGTGGTTGTAGGCGTCCCCCTTGACCACCGCCATCATCGCTGCGTCGCCCGCCGCCGCAGCCAGCACCCGCACATTGTGGGCGATGGCGTCCAGGTCGATGACGGTCTCCACTTGCGCATTCACAGCGATCGATCCTGCCAGCCCGCCCGAACCGATCACCCACCGGCGCCCGGCGGCCCCCGCCGGTAAGCGGACCACCAGCAACCGCACCCGGGCGTCCGGCCGAACTGATCCCGACCGAAGTCGCCGACGGTTCGGAGACAGTCCGTGGCTGCCGTCATCCACATCGGCCTGGCCGAGCGGCGAAGATGGCCGACCGACAGGGAGCCGAGACCAGCGCACCCGATCTATCGGACGCAGCTGCGGCGCGGGCTCGTCCGATCGGCCGGGCGACCGGAATCCTCGACCGCATAAGGCCCGCAGCAATCGCGTCGCCAGCCGGACCCAGCCCAGCAGCAAGCCACCGAAACGATCCCCACGAACCAGGACACCTGCACTTGCACCGAACACCTGCCCCAGCCGCAGACCACCGCCGCGGAGCGTGGCGGCGCCGGCCAACGCAGGCACTCCGGGCTCACCCAGCCGCATACTCCCGCAAACATCCGAATCGCCGAACGGAGGTGGCCCAGCAGCGGGGTAGCCGAGATCGGCGCACCGACCAGGGCATACTCGCGGCCAGCCAAGGGGTGAGCGCGGACGGCGGCCCAGCCGTAGGTCGCTGCCTGAGAAAGGCCCGACCTCCCGGGTACCTATTCGTAAACCGCCCACCTCCGAGCGACAAATAGCCGGCCCGCCGTCCAGGACGCCGGTTTGTCGCTCATAGGTGGGCGGTTCGGGAAACGGTTCTGCCGAGTCCCGCTTCGTCGGCCCTGCTCGCGGCCGACGGCCGCACGGCACCGAGCACCCCGGACTCACGCAGCCGCGTACTCCCGCAACACCCGGCCCGCCGGACGAAGGTGGCCCAGCAGCGGGATAGCCGAGATCGGCGCACCGACCAGGGCATACTCGCGGCCGGCCAAGGCGTGGGCAGCGGCGGCCGCGGCCCAGGCCTGCTGGCAGCCGGCCGCCGGCCGGGCACGTATCACGCTGGACTCACCTGGCCGCATACTCCCGCAACACCCGAATCGCCGGACGGAGGTGACCCAGCAGCGGGGTAGCCGAGATCGGCGCACCGACCGGGGAATGTTCGCGAGCTGCCAGGGCGGCGGCCAGGGCGTGGGCGCGGGCGGCGGCGGCCGCGGCCCAGGCCGGTGGGCGGCCGGCGGCCAGCAGGGCACCGATCACCCCGGACAGCACGTCGCCGGAGCCGGCGGTGGCGGCCCAGGAACCGCCGGCCTCGTTGACCAGGGTGCGTTCACCCGGTGCAGCGACGAGTGTGGCGCGTCCCTTGAGCAGGACGGTTACCTGCCAGGCTTCCGACAGCGCCCGGACCTCGGCGACCCGGTCGTCGCCCGGTTCCCGGCCGGTGAGCCGGGCGAACTCACCGGCATGCGGGGTGAGCACGGTCGGGGCGGTGCGCCCGCGGACCAGCTCCGGTTCGGCGGACAGCAGGGTGAGACCGTCGGCATCGATGCAGACCGGCAGGTCGGTGGCCAGGATCTCGACGAGGCGTTCGCGGGCCTCCGATCCGGTCCCGGAGCCGGGGCCGAACACCCAGGCCTGGACGCGCCCGGCCGCGGCCACCGTGGGTGTCGCCACGACTTCCGGGAACCGGTGCAGCACCTCGGCGTCCGGCCCGGCGTAGCGGACCATCCCCGCAGTGGCCGCTACCGCTGCTCCGGTGCAGAGCACCCCTGCCCCCGGATAGGTGGCGCTACCCGCGCACACCCCGGTCACGCCCTGGCTGTACTTGTCGTCGAACGGGCCGGGCACCGGCCACCCGGCGCCGACGGCGGCAGGCTCCAGCGCGGCCAGACCCGGCGGCGGCAGTTCCAGGCCGATCGGGACCAGCACCGTCCGGCCGCACTGGGGTGCCGCCAGCGCATGCACCGGTTTGAGCGCACCGAAGGCGACCGTCACGTCGGCCCGCACTGCCGGTCCGGCCACCACCCCGGTATCGGGGTCGACACCGCTCGGCAGATCCACCGCAATGATCGGCGCCGCGGTCCGCGCCACGATCTCGGCTGCCACCGGCCGCAGCGGCCCCTTTCCGGAGATCCCGACGATTCCATCGAGCACGAGATCTACACCGGACAGTACGTTGGCGGTCGGGCGAACCACGTCCACTCGCGATTCGACAACCGTCGGAGCCGATCCGGCCTCCCCGTCCTCGGCCGAGCGCTCGACACCGACAGACGCCTCGCCCCCGCCGAACTCCGAAACCAGCCCGGTCTCCGCCGCCGATCGCGCATCATCCAGATCACCGTGCGCGACGCCGGACCGCACAATCCGCCCACCGGCCCGCCGCAGCGCTTCCAGCCCGGCCCGGTGCGCGCGCTCCGGGTTCAGCAGCACCGCCGTCACCGCCACCCCACGTCGCCGCAGAAAGGCCCCCGCCCACAATGCATCTCCCCCGTTGTCACCGGAGCCGACCAGCAGTCCCACCGAGCGGCCGACCACCCCACCGGTACGTTCGCGCAGTTCCTCGGCGACCACCCGGGCCAGTCCGTATGCCGCCCGGCGCATCGGCACCCCGTCGGCCACCCGAGTGAACAATTCCGCCTCGGCCGCCCGCACCTCATCGACCGGGTAGAAACCCCGTTCCGCACCCATGAACGCCTCCCGCAGCACTTCCGGATCGGTCCGACGCGACCTTACTCCGCCGCATCGGTTGCGCTAATCGCACAGAAGCGACCCGGATCGGCGCAATTTCGAGCTTTCGGCGCGGTTTGTGTGCGAATAGCGCAATCGGACCCGGCCGAAACCCGGCACCGAACCCGAGGACTACGCTCGACCGCATGCCGACCCGTCTCCGTACCGGAACCGCCCGCCGCACCGCCGGAATCGCCCTCCTGCTGGCGGTGACGCTGTCCGGCTGCACCGACGATACGGACGACACCACCGGCACTACCACCGGCAACTCCGCCACCTCGACGATCGACACCAGCGATTCACCACCGGCGACCCTCACCGTGCGGGTCGACGATATGGCCTTCTCCCCCGCGACAGCGACCGTCCGCGTCGGCGACACCGTCACCTGGGTGTTCAGCGACGACAAGCCGCATTCGGCGCAAGGTATCGGTGACAAGGCGATGGGCATCAACAGCCCGATCATGGACGAGGGCGAATGGAGCTACACCTTCACCGTCCCCGGCGAATTCCGCTATCTGTGCGCACTGCACCCGGATATGCGGGGCACCATCACCGTCACGGAGTAGCCGCTATTCGACCGTGACCGACTTCGCCAGGTTGCGCGGCTTGTCGACGTCGTAGCCGCGGGCCTGCGCCACCTCGGCCGCGAAGATCTGCAGCGGGACGGTGGACAGCAACGGCTGGAACAGCGTCGGCGCCGCGGGGATCTCGATCAGGTCGTCGGCGAACGGGCGCACGGCGTCATCGCCCTCTTCGGCGATCACGATGGTGCGGGCGCCGCGCGCCTGGATCTCCCGGATGTTGCTGAGCAGCTTGGAATGCAGCACCGCGCGACCCTTCGGCGAGGGCATCACCACGATCACCGGAAGGCCCTCTTCGATCAGCGCGATCGGTCCGTGCTTGAGTTCGCCCGCCGCGAAGCCCTCCGCGTGCATGTACGCGAGTTCCTTGAGTTTCAGCGCGCCTTCCAGTGCCACCGGGTAGCCGACGTGCCGGCCGAGGAAGAGCACGGTCGGACGGTGCGCCAGCTCCCGGGCGATGGCCCGCACCTGCGGCCCGGACTCCAGTACCCGCGACACCAGCTCCGGCATCGCCTCGAGCTCCTGGAATTCGCGGGCCACCTCATCGGGGTACTTGGTGCCGCGAGCCTGCGCCAGGGCCAGGCCGACCAGGTAGTTCGCGGCGATCTGCGCCAGGAAGGCCTTGGTGGAGGCCACGCCGATCTCCGGCCCGGTGCGGGTGTAGACCACGGCATCGGATTCGCGGGGGATCTGCGCGCCGTTGGTGTTGCAGATGGCCAGCACGCGGGCCTTCTGTTCCTTGGCGTGCCGGACCGCTTCCAGCGTGTCGGCGGTCTCGCCGGACTGCGAGATCGCCACCACCAGCGTCGACCGGTCCAGCACCGGGTCGCGGTAGCGGAACTCGCTGGCGAGCTCCACCTCCACCGGCACCCGGGTCCAGTGCTCGATCGCGTATTTGGCGAGCAGGCCCGCATGGTAGGAGCTGCCGCAGGCCACCACGAACACCTTGTCGAACTCGCGCAGTTCCTGATCGGCGAGCCGCTGCTCGTCCAGGACGATCCGGCCGCCGCGTTCGTCGGTGACGAAGTGGCCGATGAGCGTGTCGGCGACCGCCGTCGGCTGCTCCTCGATCTCCTTGAGCATGAAGTAGTCGTGGCCGCCCTTCTCGGCGGCGGCCAGATCCCAGTCGATGGTGAACGGACGCGGGTGCACGTCCTCGGTACCACCGGCGAAATCGGTGACCGAGTAGCTGTCGGCGGTGATCACCACGGCCTGGTCCTGACCCAGCTCGACCGCTTCCCGGGTGTGCTCGATGAACGCGGTGACGTCGGAGGCGATGAACATCTCACCCTCGCCGACCCCGACGACCAGCGGGGTGGACCGGCGGGCCGCGATGATCGTGCCGGGATGGTCGGCATGCGTGAACACCAGCGTGAACGCGCCTTCCAGCCGCCGCAGTACCGCGAGCGCGCTGGCAGCGAAATCACCGGCCGTCGGCCCCTCGGCGTAGGCCCGGGCCACCAGGTGCACGGCGACCTCGGTGTCGGTGTCGCTGAGCAGCTCCACCCCGGCATCCTCGAGTTCGTGGCGCAGCGGGGCGAAGTTCTCGATGATGCCGTTGTGCACCACCGCGACCTTCCCGGCGGCATCGGAATGCGGGTGCGCGTTGCGGTCGGTGGGCGCACCGTGGGTCGCCCACCGGGTGTGTCCCATCCCGGTGGTCCCGGCGAAACGCCCGGGCCCGTCGGCGTCCAGTTCGGCTTCCAGGTTGGCCAGCCGGCCCGCCTTGCGCTCGACCGCGATCGTGCCGGTACCGTCCAGGATCGCCACTCCGGCCGAGTCGTATCCGCGGTACTCCATGCGGCGCAGCGCATCGACAACGACGCCGAGCGCGTCCCGGTACCCGACGTAGCCCACGATTCCGCACATGGTTCACCACCCTACTTATCGGCTAACCTGCTCGCGTGTCGGTGTCTGTGAAATCGCTTCTGAGCGCCCTGTCCGTCCGTGGCCCACACAAGGTGCTGCGCGGGAATCTGGGCATCGCGGGCCAGCCCGGGGTGGTGTACACGCCCGAGCAGGGCAAGAATCTGCCAGCCGTGGCCTTCGCGCACGGCTGGCTGACCGGACCGGACAACTACCGTGGCCTGCTCGAACACCTCGCCTCATGGGGTTTTGTGGTCGCCGCCGCCGATACCGAACGCGGGCCGATTCCGTCACATCAGGGCTTGGCGGCCGATCTGCTCACGACTCTCGACATCTGCACCGGTGTCCGGCTGGGTGACGGTTCGATCAGCGTGCACCCGGACCGGCTGGCACTGGCCGGTCACGGCATGGGCGGCGGCGCCGCCGTACTGGCCGCTGCGAAGCGCCGGGTCGCCGCGGTCGTACCGCTTTTCCCGGCGCCCACTTCCCCCGCCGCCATCCCGCTCGCCCGCGATATCGACGCCACCGCCCTGATCCTGACCGGGACCGAACTGGACACCGCCAATTCCACCGCCCGCGACCTCGCTGCCGGCTGGTCCGGCCCGGTGGTGCTGCGGCAGCTGACCGGAGCGTCGAACACGGGCATCGTCGAGGGCCGCCGGGTGCTCTCCGCTCTCGGTGGCGGCAAATACGATCGCAAGACCGACCGAACCACCCGAGCCCTGCTCACCGGTTTCCTGCTGAACACCCTGGCCCGGGACGAGAAGTACGCACCGTTCGCCGACCCCGAACAGGCCATCGCGCACACCACGGTGATCGACCCGGACGCGCCGGTCGAGAAGGAAGACGACCGGCCGTCGGCCGCCCAGATCCGGCAGCTGATCAAGACGTTGCGGTCCTGAGGGGCCGCCGGACCCTCGGCACCGTACGGCCGTATCCGACGCCGAACCGAAATCCGCTGGCCCCACGCCTTCGGCCACCGATGGTCCCGGAGCCGGCCGCCCGGGCACACGCCGTGGTCAGTACGAGCAGAGCGGGGCGTCCTGCCACCAGTCGGTGATGATCTGGTCGTTCGTGTGGCCGATCCAGTCCACCAGGATCAGGAAGCGGCGCTGGTCCACGTCGCTGAAGGTGATGAACACCTGGGCCTCGATCGCAGCCCAGCTACCGGGGGCTGCCTTGTACACCCCAGGCGGGTTGAAGCATCCGTCGTGCGCGATGTACTCCGGCTCCATCAGCGGGTCGGAGAACTGCTCGTTATCCGCATTGACCTCGTCGATCTTTTCCTGCACAGCAGCCTCGGTGCCGTAGTCGTATACCTCGAACCACGGGCCGTCACCGCCGAGGCAGGAAATCCCCGGGTGACCGTCCTGCTCTACGTCATGGCATCGCGTGTCGCCGTATCCCCTGCTCCGGTAGGAATCGTCTGTGGGCAACAGTTCGGGAAACACGTCGACAATGGCTTGCTGCTGGGCGGGCCAGGGTTCCCTGGTCGCATCGGAAACCGAATCAGCGATCGCGCCGACGATGCCGATGCCGCAGAGCACGACCACGACGCCGATGATGGCGAGCACGATCCAGATCGCATTGCTGCTGCGCCGACGCGGCACGGCCGGGCCGATCGGCCGCATCGGCGCATACGGCTGTCCCGGTCGCATGGCCGGATTCGGCGCCGGGTGACCGGGATTCGGTGCCATCGGGCGGGAATACGGCTGCGGTACCCGCTGGTTCGGCATCGGGGCAGCGTAGTGCGGTGAAATCGGCTGCCCGGGCAGCGACGGGCTCGGCGGCACCGGGTGTGCCGGGAACGACGGATGCCGCCCCATCGGGGCAACGCCACCACGCAACGCCTGTTCGGCTGCGGCAGCGAATTCGCCGCACGATGCGTACCGATCCTCCACCCGCTTCGCCATCGCCCGCGCCAGTACCGCATCCAGTGCCGCCGGGAGTTCGGGGCGGCGGGAACTGGGCGGCGGTGGCGGCGCCGACATATGTGACTCGATCACCGAGACCGGGTTGGTCGCGGCGAACGGGGCGTCCCCGGTGAGCAGCACGAACAGGGTGCAGGCCAGCGAATACTGGTCGCAGCGATGGTCCAGGGCGAGCCCGGCCAGCTGTTCGGGCGCCGCATAGGCGAGCGTGGCGGTGAAGGTGCCGGTCTGGGTCAAGCCGTTGGTGTCGTCACGCAGCCGGGCGATCCCGAAGTCCGCGAGCAGCACCCGTTCGGGCCGCCCGTTCTCGGCCGCACCGAGCAGGATGTTCGCCGGTTTGATGTCCCGGTGCAGGATCCCCTGCCCGTGCGCATAGTCCAGGGCCGCAGCGGCTTCGGCGACGATCCGGACGGCACGCGCCGGATCGGTGGCCCCCAGCGCCGCCGCATCCGTCCCGTCGACGTACTGCATCGAGATCCACAGCGTCTGCCCCTCGAGCCCCCGGTCGTACACCGAAACGATATTCGGATGCTCCAGCTGCGCAACGAGATCCGCTTCCCGCTCGAACCGCCTCCGGACCTCCTCCTCCCCGAAGACATCCTCGTTCAGCAGTTTCAGCGCAACCTTGCGCGGCAACCGCGGATGCCGCGCCAGGTACACCGTGCCCATCCCGCCCCGGCCGAGCACTCCTTCGATGCCGTAACCGACGAAAACATCACCAGCACCCAGGCCACGCACCGGCGCCCCCCATCCTCTGTCGAACACAACCGAGCAGCGCCAATGCTAGCGCCCTACAGCCCGGTTCAGATCAGCCAGCTCTTGCGCTGATAGAACTCGGCCTCCGGATCGCCCTCGTCCAGCGGCCGCACGGTGTCGGATTGCGCCTTCCGCCTGGCCCGGGCCGCCGCAATGGCCGCCCGCTGATCCTCCTCGGTTTCCAGCGACCGTGTTTCGGGCGCCCAATGCCGCCCCTGCTGTTCCTCGGCACCCGGTGCGAGCCAGTGCCGCCCGGCCTGCGGTTCCTGGTGGTGGTGCGCGGCCGGTGCCATCGGCTGTCCCGGCGGTGTCGTGCTGCGCGCGGCCCAAGGGTCTTGTCCCACTACCGGACCGGGACCGCCGGGGTGCGCAGGCTGGGGAACGGTCGAACCCGGTGCGGCCCACGGGTCGCGCCCCGGTACCGAATCAGCCGGGCCGGGCCGCGTCATCCCGGGTTCCGCCCGCTGTGCGTCGGGGTTCTGTTCCTGCTCCGATTGACGCTGTTCGGCTTCGCGGCGTTCCTGCTCCGCCTGCTCCTCGGCCTTCTCCTCCCAGAACTCGCGCATCTCCTGGGCAGACCGCTCCGCCAGCTCCCGAGAGCGAGCCGCGGTCCGTTGGTTGATCTCGTGCAGTTCCTCGAGCAGCAGCCGGGACCTGCGCTGATGCTCCTCGCCGATGCGTTCGATCTCCGCGATCGGATCCATGCCTTCTCCTTCGAATCGCTAGCTGCGGAGTCCGGGCGCGATCACAGTGGACCGGCCTGAGCCAGTTCGCCACCGGTATCGGGCACCGGTGGCTCGGATTCCGACGGAACCGGAGCGGTCGGCGGCTCGACAGGCGGTGGGGTCTGCGCGACCGGCTGCTCGGGCGGCTGCTCCGCACTCTCGTCCGACTCTTCCTCGGACTGTTCCACCGGCATCGGCTGCGACCAGTGCTCACCATCCGGTTCCTGTCGGCCGCTGCCACCGGGCCCACGCAGTCCGCCGGCTCCGGGGGTCTGCGCCCCTTCTTCACCGTCGCCTTCGCCGGTGTCCTCGGATTCGCCCTCTTCGGCCTCCGCGTCCGGATCGGTCAGCGTCGGCACACCGTTCTCATCGAATTCCAGCTCGTAGTCCTGCGGCTCGCCGTTCTCGTCGGTCACCACCAGTTTCAACTCGCCGTCCGGGCCGATCTCCACCGACACCTGCTTGCCGTCCACCTCGAACTGGGCAGCCGGCGACTCACCCTCACCACCTTCCGGATCGAGGATGTCCTCGGCCTGCTCCTGCAGCTGTGCTACCGCGGTATCGAGGTCCTCCCCCAACGTGCTCGTCAGCGATTCCAGCCCCGTCTCGGCCTGCGCCGCCATCGTGCTGACCAGCGACCCCAACTGAGACCCGATATCAGTCAGCGAGGAAAGCCCGCTAAGTAGATCCGAGAGATCCAGGGCCTCGTCATCGTCGTCTTCGTCGTCATCCGTGTCGGTATCGGTGGTCGGCGTCTCGGTATCGGTCGTCGTCGGCGTCGTACTGGCCGGTGTGGTCGAAGGAGTGCCGCTGCCGTCTCCCGACCCATCCCCGTTGCCGTCACCGTTCCCGTTGTCGTCGGTATTCACCTTTTCCGGATCACCGGCAGGCGACTCGTAGGCAGACGTTTCGAACCGACCAAGAACACCCGTCAACATCTCATAGACAAGTTCACAACTCTCGTGTGAGGAATCGCAGTTCTCCACAAAAGTACTTCGCTTGTCATCGTACTCGACTTTGAAAACCTCATCCAGCCAATCATTGCATACCCGACGCACCTTCTTCGCAAAATCGGAATCAGCTTGATAGCCGGCACCCAAGGTTGTAGAAGTTAGTACCGTCCACGCGTTGTCGAGACTGTTTGCATCCAACTCCGGAAATATTCGCCCCAACTTGGTGATCAACTTTTCCCCACCGAACGGGTTTGCGCCCGATGAAAGCCAACCCGATTGCGCGCCCGATATTATCTCATCGATATCCTCTGGACTTTTGCCATCAACAGAAACTTCGTCGGTAAACCCACACGAGTCCTCATCGGCAGATACCATAAGTTCCTTGGCATGCAATGCAGTCCTCTCGGCAATCGAACGAAACTGCGGCACCGCAGCCCGGAACACAGTCATCCCATCACGAACCTGCTTCAGATCGATTTCTGCTTGCCCGAGCTGATTTCGCAACATCCCGATGCCCGACTCAGCAGCAGCACCACCCCACACGCTGGGCAGCGAATTGGCTATCCGGTCCTGCGATTCCCACTCGGTATCGGCAGATGCAAGCATCTTTTCAAGACCGTCCACCGCCGCTTCCATACTGGCCAAGCTCATTCCGCGCTGGCGGTCATATTTGGCACACAGCTGTTTCCAGCTCAGCCCGCCCAAACCGCCAAACGCTCGCTCATATCTACGCTCGAGTTGAATGAAGTACTGCAGACCACCCGCGCCATCATCCAAAATCTCATCGACGTCCTTACCCATTCAAACCCCCTACCCTCCGGTTCGGATCACGACTCGAGCGCTGGGTCATCAGCCAATTCATTGGTCGATTTTGCATTTCTCTCATCCACATGAGTTACCTCGATGACCACCTTGCCGATGGCATCCCCAACATTCTCGGTTGCAGTCGACCAGATACTCAGCCAGTCGGCAACATTTTCCAAGAAGTCGTGGACTTTTTCCCCATAAGACTGGTATGCGCGGCCACACTCCAGCTCGTCGCCATTACTTCCCGTGCCAAACATGTTATCGCTTATGTTCTGCGCCGATGTTCGGACGTCACTAGCCGACATACGTAGTCCGTTCCCACACTGCGCGACACCGGCCTCATCGAGGACGAAGCCCCCTCCGACAGACTGTCCCATACTTCCTCCATGCTCCCGATCAGACGTGTAAGGGCATCGACCGATTACTGAACAGTTTTACGTCTTTAGACGCACCCCACCCCCATCCGGTTCCACCGAACCCTTACTCGTCCAACTTCCCCTGGTCCGTACGCACCCACTCCGACGTCCCGTCGGGGTTGCGCCGGTACTCCCAGGCCGCATAGTCACCATCACCTTCGACGACGGTGACGTGGTCGGCGAGGCCGTCCTGGTCGTAGTCGGACCAGATGCGGGTGGCGTCGGAGTCCGGCGAGGTGAGGGATTCGGGGACGCCGTCGCCGTCCAGGTCCTGGTCGACGTGTTCGAGCTCGACGGCACCGAGGCCGCCGAGCGGGGTGTGTGCGTCGACCTCGGGTAGGTCGAGACCGGGGAGTTCGCCCGAACTGGCCATGGATTCCTCCTCGACGGATGGGTGGGTGGGTCGGCGCTACCGACCCATCCTGTCATTCCCACGCCCGCAAAGCAGCCCCCGGATCACTTCTTCGGGATCACCAGCCACAGCACCAGGTAGATGATGAACTGCGGGCCGGGCAGCAGGCAGGACAGGACGAAGAGCAGCCGGATCAGGTTGGCGTTCCAGCCGAAGTATTCGGCCAGGCCGCTACAGACTCCGGCGATCCACTTGTCGCTGGTCGAACGGGTGAGGCGTCGTGTCGGTGTCGTCATACCTCCACGATCCGCGCCACGGGCGTCCGGCGCATCGGGTGCCGGACGGATTCGGACCCTGATTTCCCGGGATCCGATCTCAGGGACCGACCCTGAGCGATCCGGCCGATCCCCGGCTCGGCACCGGCACAATACCTCTGGTGTGCCGGATCGGTCTGGGCCGGACCGGCAGCACCGACCTGCCGCCGCCGGCGGCCCGTGCGAGGAACAGGACTCGATGATGACCGACACCGCACTCGGCCTCGACACCCGGATCACCCTGTTGGTCACCGGGGTGATCTTCCTGCTGGCGCTGCTGCTGGGCGTCTGGAAGTACCACGGCATGCGTACTTCACTGACCGGGGCGGCGCACGAGTACGTCGATATCGCGCACCGGGCCGCGCTGATGTACGCGTTCGCGGGCCTGCTGCTGGCGGTGTTCACCGAGCTCAGCGCCTGGCCGACCGCGGTCAATCTCACTGCCGATGTGGTGGTGCTGGCCTTCTTCCTCGGAGCGATCGGCTCGTATGCCTGGCACGGCTATCGGCGCGACACCACCAACCAGTTCCGGGGCAGCATCTCGCCGGCCCTGCGGTGGACGATGTACGCGCTGATCGGGGGCGAGATCGGCGGATTCCTGGTGTTGTTCAGCGGCTTCCTCGCGGCGTAGCGAGGTCAGCCGCCGAAATCGATCCCGGCGCCGATCGCCATCCCGAAAACTCCGGCCAGCAGGGCGGTCAGCACGACGACCAGCACGATGATGATCGCCCGAAGCTGGCGGGTACCACGGATATCCGCCAGCCGATCCCGGTTGGGCAGCGGGAGTCGGCCCGATACCGGACGCTGTCCGTATCCTTCGTCGTAGATCGGCTCGGTCGCGTATCCCGGTGGCATGACCGAACATCCCGGTCGGCCGCAGGCACCGCCACAGTTGTGCGGTGGGTGCGGATCATCGGAATACGGTGCGGCGGGCGGATAGCGATCCTGAACCGGGGCGTGATAGCCCCTCCCGGGCAGCTGCGGCACCATCGGGTCCCTTCGAATCGTACTGCGCGCCAAATCCTCCGGTGCACGCCGTGCACACCTGATTCGGGCACCCAGGGTCGGTGACTGCTGTTCCGATGGTAGCCGGACACCTGCGACCCTCGCCACAGCGCGGACTACACCGCGGCGACCCGCTGCGCCAGATCGTCGGCCAGCTGCCGCGCCTGAGCCGGATCGGTGGCCTCCACCATCACCCGGACCAGCTGTTCGGTTCCGCTGGGCCGCAACAGCACCCGGCCGTTCTCGGCGAGGATGCGTTCGGCCTCGGCGACCGCCTCGCGCACTGCGGGCGCGGCAGCCACGGCCGCTTTGTCCGTCACCGGGACGTTCACCAGCACCTGCGGAACGGTGGTGAGTACGGCGGCCAGCTCGGCCAACCGGCGGCCGCTGCGCGCCATCCGGGCCATCAGCTTCAGCCCGGTGAGCACACCGTCGCCGGTGGTGCTGTGCTGCGGGAAGACCACGTGCCCGGACTGTTCCCCGCCCAGCCCGTACTTGCCGCGGCGCAGTTCCTCCAGCACGTAGCGGTCGCCGACACCGGTGGTGCGCACGGTGATTCCGGCGGCACGCATGGCCAGATGCAGCCCCAGATTGCTCATCACGGTGGCCACCAGAGTGCTGCCGGGCAGTTCATCCGCTTCGTGCATGGCCAGCGCCAGGATCACCAGGATCGCGTCACCGTCGACCACGGAACCGGCGGCATCGACAGCCAGGCAGCGATCGGCGTCACCGTCGAAGGCGAGGCCGAGATCGGCGCTGTGCTCGCGGACGGCGGCACGCAAGGGCTCCAGATGCGTCGAACCACAACCATCGTTGATGTTGAGACCGTCGGGTTCGGCATTGATCGCGATGACGGTCGCCCCCGCCTCCCGGAACGCCGCGGGCCCCACCTCGGCGGCCGCACCGTGGGCACAGTCCAGCACCACGGTCAGCCCGGACAGATCCTGGCCGGTGGCTTCCACCAGATGCTCCACATACCGATCGCGGGTACCGGCCAGACTGTAGCGCTCGGCCAGTTCGGGATTCGGTTCGTGCGCACCGAGATCGCCGAGCACCCGGCCGATGCCGGCGCCGGTCGGCCGCAGTGTGACCCCCTCGGCGGCGACCGCCTCTATCCGGTCCTCGACGCTGTCGTCCAGCTTGTGACCGCCGGCGGCGAAGATCTTGATCCCGTTGTCCGGCATCGGATTGTGCGAGGCGGAGATCATCACTCCGAAGCAGGCGTCGTACAGCCCGGTCAGATAGGCGACCGCCGGCGTCGGCAGCACCCCGACGGACAGCACATCGACACCGGCCGAGGCCAGGCCCGCGGTGACTGCGGCCTCGAGCATCTCACCGCTGGCCCGCGAGTCCCGGCCGATCACGGCCAGCGCGCGGGACTTGCCGCGGGAGAGCACCTGCGCCGCAGCCCCGGCGACCCGCATCGCCAGCTCCGGACTCAGTGACTCGTTGGCGAGCCCGCGAACCCCGTCTGTGCCGAACAACCGTGCCATCCACAAACCCCTTGTATCGAAGTACCCCGCCCGCGAACCGTACCGGCCGAGCCGGTACGGACCAAGATTGAAAAGTCCCGTTCAACACCGAGAGCAGGCGACCAGCGGTGCTGGAAGCCTGCTCTCGGGCATGCGCTTGTCGAAGCTGATCAGCGCTTCGAGTACTGAGGCGCCTTACGCGCCTTCTTCAGACCGTACTTCTTGCGCTCGGTGGCACGCGGGTCACGGGTCAGGAAGCCGGCCCGCTTCAGGGCGGGACGATCCTCCGGGGTGGCCTCGATCAGCGCGCGGGCGATGGCCAGACGCAGGGCACCGGCCTGACCGGACGGGCCGCCGCCGACCAGGCGGGCGAAGATGTCGAAGGACTCGGTCCGCTCGACGGTCACCAGCGGCGACTTGACCAGCTGCTGGTGCACCTTGTTCGGGAAGTAGTCCTCGATGGTGCGGCCGTTGAGCACGAAGTTGCCGGAGCCGGGCACCAGGCGCACCCGGACCACGGCCTCCTTGCGACGGCCGACGGTCTGGATCGGACGCTCGATCACGACCGGGGCGTACTCGGTGAACTCCTCGGCCTCGTAGCCGGCACCGTCCTCGACGACCTCGACGACCTCAGCGGTCTCGTCGGCCACGTATTCGGAGTTGAATTCCTCGGGAGCGGTCACTGGGCCACCTGCTTGATCTCGAACGGAATGGGCTGCTGCGCGGTGTGCGGGTGATTCGGGCCCGCGTACACCTTCAGCTTGCCGGCGACGGCCCGGCCCAGCTTGTTCTTGGGGATCATGCCCTTGACGGCCTTCTCCACGAGACGGTCGGGGCGAGACTCCAACACCTCACCGACAGTGCGCGACTTGAGGCCGCCCGGGTGCCCGGAGTGGTGGTGGATGAGCTTGTCCGCCTTCTTGTTGCCGGAGAGGGCAACCTTGTCGGCGTTGACGATGATGACGAAATCGCCACCGTCGATATGCGGTGCGTAGGTCGGCTTGCCCTTGCCACGCAGCAGATTCGCTGCCTGGACGGCAAGGCGGCCGAGCACTACGTCAGTGGCGTCGATGACGTACCACTGCCGGGTCACGTCACCCGCCTTCGGGCTGTACGTAGGCACAGTCGTTCCCTGTCTGTCGTCGGTGTTGCCGGCCGAGCGCGCAGCGGAGGTTGTTCCCGGCGGCCGGTTGAGACCCGGGCCTCCTGGACGACCGTCACCGGCCGTTCCACACGCCAGTCGACCACGATACCACCGGTGCCGGCAGCCACCGAATCGCCCCGGTCCGCCGGACCACATCGTGGTCGCGGGCGGACACGGCTCAGATTTCGACGGGCGGACCCGGGTCCAGCGACCTGTCGGTCCCCGGCAGCACATAGCGCAGCGTGTCCACACCGGGCGCCGCACACTCCTGCCCGAACTGCGCATCGACCGCCCGCACCCGTTCCGGCGGTTCGGCCACCTGTGGCGTGTACCGGCAGATCCCGGACCGCTCCGGACCGGCCTGGGTGAGGCCGTCTCCGGGCCCGTAGAGCACGGCGGCCGCCGCAGCCGCGGCGAGAACACCGATCGCCGGTGCACCGAACCGGGCCCGGCTCTCCCCCGTGGCACCCGGCGGGCGGCGGGTGAGCATCGTGGTCGCCTCGACGTCGGCATCGGCGTCGGATTCCTCAGCCCGGGCATGCCGGGGACCGCTCGTACCCGGGCCCGCGGTACCCGCCGCGCCCGGCCCCCATCCGGCCGGTCGATCCGCCGGTCCGGGCGCCTGCGGAACACCGGGCGGCGAGCCCGGTCGTCCGCCCGGATGGGCCGCGCCGGGCCCGTGCTCACCGGCATGCGGCGGACCGGCGACGAACGAACCCGGTGCAGGCCGACCGGCCTGCAGATGTTCGTCACCGGCGGCTTCGGCCTCGGTCACCAGCAGGTGCGCCGCGCCGAGGACCAATGCGTGCATCGGATGGTCGGCGACCTGCAGCCGCTGCCCGAGATGGTTCTGGAAGGCCAGCCGGAGCGCGTCGTTGAAACACGCGTTACCGGCCAGCAGCACGGTCGAAGTGTCCGCGCCGATCGACCGGGCCGCGGCCATCGCCTCGATCACCACATTGTCCGCCGAGCGGGCATCCCGCATCGCCTCCGCGGTGACCGCCACCTCCACCGATTCGGTGGGCTGCTCGTCGTCACCGTGCACCGCGACCACCAGCATCGTGCGGCCGTCGGAGTAGACGGCGGTCGCCCCGACGCCGGCACTGTTGCGGTAGTCCGGCGGCCGGACCAGGCCGAGTGCCCGCACATAACCGGACAGCGCAACGCTCTCCGGCAGCGGTTCGGCGATCACGTCCAGCTGTTCCACCAGCTCGGCGTACAGGTCGACCTTCTCGTCGGGCCAGCTGTCCGGATACGGCAGCGCCACCAGTTCCGGTTTGCCGCGCAGGTGCTTGCCGATCGCGGCCAGCGGGTTGTAGAGCCGCGCCCGGAAGACCAGTTCGGCCGGCCAGGTCGCCCCGGCCACGACGATCTGCCGATGCCCCAGGATGTCGCGGACATCGGCGATCGCCATCCCGAGATCCGGCCGCTGCCGATCCACGGCGGGCGTGTGCAACCGGCCCGCGGCATCCGCGAGCAGATACGCCGCCGGCGTGTACGTTCCTTCGACCTGCACCGGACGGATCGGGGTGCCGCCGCCACCTGCGGCCACGGACACCACATCCCACCCCAGGTGCAGGGCCCCTACTCTCACCGTCACGACGTCAAGTGTGCCCGGTCCGGCCGGGACACGCTCATCAGGGCGGACCGGTTCACGATGTCTTCTTCTTCAGACGCAGGCGACTCCAGGTCACGACGGCGAGAATCGCGGTGATCGCCACCAGCATGGCGATATCGAGCGTCCAGAAGCCGATGGTGTGATCCCAGATCGGGTCCTTGTCCTCGTCGCTGAAGGCGAACTTGTTGAAGTCGATCGTCGATGCCGAGGCGGCGAAACCCCAGCGCGCCGGGAACAGATAGGACAGCTGTTCCAGGACGACCCGGCCGACCAGCGGGAACAGCCCGCCCGACATCACCAGCTGCACCATGATCACGACGACCAGCAGCGGCATGACCTGCTCGTTCGACTTGGCCAGGCTGGACAGCAGCAGGCCGACCACGACACAGCACACGGCGGTGAACGACAACCCCAGGTACAGCTCCACCGCACCGTTCGAGATCAGGGCACCTTCGGCCGGCGGCTCCTTGCCGAGGAAGGTCAGCCCGACCATCACGGCCGCCTGCAGGAATGCCGTCACGCTGAACACCGCGAACTTGGCCAGTAGATACGCCGAGGGCAACAGGCCGACCGCCCGTTCGCGGTGGAAGATCGAGCGCTCCCCCACCAGATCACGGACGGTCAGCGTGGTACCCATGAAGCAGGCGCCGACGACCAGGATCACCAGCAGCATCTGTGCTTCCTGCCGGCCGACCGGCACGATCACGCCGTCGCGTTGTGCGAAACCGCCGGCGAAGCCGTTGCTGCCGGGCACCACCAGCGCCAGCACCGCCAGCACGAACGGCAGTGCGGCCAGGAACCCCAGATAGCCGCGGTCGGCGAGAATCAGCCGGATCTGCCGGCGCACCAGAGTCGAGAACTGCTTCAGCGAACTCGACTGCGGCGGACTGCCGGCCGGTCCGTACTGCGGCGGCGGTGGCGGCGGTGGCGGCACATACGACTGCCGGGACCGGTACTGGGCGAACGCCTTGTCCGGTTCGGCCGCCACATCGGCGAAGATCTCCGCCCAGTCGTCGGTGCCGAGGGTGGCCTTGACCGCACCCGGATGCCCGCAGAACGCGGTCTTGCCGCCGGGAGCCAGCAGCACCACCTGGTCGCACATGTCCAGGCAGGCGACCGAGTGGGTGACCACGATGACGACGCGGCCGGCGTCGGCCAGTTCCCGCAGCATCTGCATGACCTGCCGGTCCAGTGCCGGGTCCAGGCCGGAGGTCGGCTCGTCGAGGATCAGCAGCGAGGGCCCCGTCAGCAGCTCCATGGCCACCGAGGCGCGCTTGCGCTGACCACCCGAGAGCCGGTCCACCCGGGTATCGGCGTGCTGGGTCAGCGACAGCTCGTCGAGGACCCCATCGATCACCCGCTGCCGATCGGCTTTGGTGGTGTCCGGCGGCAGCCGCAGTTCGGCGGCGAAGCCGAGCGCCTGCCGCACCGTGAGCTGCCGGTGCAGCACATCGTCCTGCGGCACCATCCCGATTCGGGAGCGCAGCGCCTCGTACTCGGCGTGCAGGTTGCGGCCTTCGAAGACCACCGCGCCGCCCGAGGGCTGGGTGTTGCCGGCGATGAGCTTGGCCAGGGTCGACTTTCCGGCGCCCGAGGGGCCGATCAATGCGGTGAAGGTGCCGCTACCGGCCTGCATGTTCACATCGACGAGCAGCTGCTTGTTGCCTTCGACGGTGAACCCGACGCCGTGCACCTGCAGGCCCAGTTCCGATGTCGGCTTCCTGCGGTGCACCAGGGTGCCCTGCTGCACCACGAAATCGACGTTGCCGATGGTGACGATGTCGCGTTCGCGCAGCACGGTGCGCTTCTGCCGGTGGCCGTTGACGAACGTGCCGTTCGCCGAACCCAGGTCCTCGACGACCAGGCCCTCCGAGGCGGGTACCAGGCGGGCGTGCTTGCGCGAGGCGAGCGGGTCGTTGACGACGATCTGGTTGTCGGAGGTGCGGCCGATGCTGAGCCCGCCCGGCGGCACTCGGTCCCCGCGCGCGATCGCCTCCGTCGAGACGGCCTTGCGCACCGGCGGCAGCACCGACGAATCCGCCCGGCGGGTCATGTTGATCGGATCCGGTTCCGCCGGCGCGGGCCGCGCGGGTTGCGGCGTGCCGGGCCGGGCCGGGTGCCGCTGGCCCGGCTGCTGCATCGGCGCAGGCATCGGATGCTGCGGCGCAGACTGGTGCGGCTGCTGATACTGCGGACCCGACCGGTGCGGCTGCGGCGGCCGGGCCGCATGCGGTGGTGACTGTCGCTGCGGCGGCCGCGACTGCTGCGGCTGGTGCAGCGTGGGCGGCGCCGACGGCTGCGACGGCGGCGGCATGGTGGCCGCCGGACGGGTCGGCATCAGATGCAGCAGCGGCCCGGTGAGTGCGTCGCCGAGGCGTACCTGCGTCGGCCGGTCGATCGATACGGGCTGGTCGAGCCGGCGGGCATCGACGAATACCCCGTTGGTGCTGCCGTTGTCGGCGAGTACCCAGACCCCCTGCTGGAATCGCAGCGTCGCATGTACCCGCGAGACCAGCGGACTGTCCACGAACAACGTGACCTCGGGTGCCCGCCCCATCGTGACCTGCTGGCTCGAATCGAAGATCCGTTCGTTTCCATCATGGCGCACGGTGATGGTCTGCGCCCCCGGTGAAGACATGCTGCGGATACTATTGCATGAACCGGACACGGGAGGTGCCACCGCGACCTGTCACGGCAGCTCGATCCGGCCGACACCCAGCTCGATACACGGCCGAACAGGGGGATGAATGCGCCGGCCTGTCCTGCTCGTCGCACTTGCCGCGGTGTTGGTCACCGCGCTGACCGGCGGGTGTACCAGGGCGATCGACGGCCACGCCGTCTCGGTCTACGCCGACCCGTTCCGGGTGGCGGGACTTCCGACCACCAGCGGTCCCAACGGTCCCCGGCCGGAGGCGGCCGATTCCACGCTGACCGCAATCAATTCCGACGGCGGCGAAACCGACCGGATGGCGCTCAACGCCGTGCATGATATCGAGGCGTACTGGCGCGACGAGTTCGGCGAGCACTTCGACACCGAGTTCACCCCGGTCGCCACCCTGGTCTCCTGGGATGCGGAAGCGCCACGAGCACAGGCGATAGAGTTCTGCGGCGAGACCTCCTACCATCTGGTGAACGCGGCCTACTGCCGTACCGACGACTCCATCGGCTGGGACCGCTCGATCCTGCTGCCGACCATGTCCCGGGCCTTCGGGCCGATGGCCACGGTGATGGTGCTGGCCCACGAATACGGCCATGCCGTGCAGAACCAGGCCGAACTGGTGGACCGGGAGACACCGGTGATCGTCAAAGAACAACAGGCGGACTGCTTCGCCGGTGCCTTCATGCGCTACGTCGCCGAGGGCCGGTCCGAGCACTTCACCATCAACACCTCCGACGGCTTGAACTCGGTTCTCGCCGCTACCGTCGCGATCCGCGATTCCGACCCGGACGACCCGGAAAGCGTGCACGGCTCCGCCTTCGAACGGGTGACGGCGGTCCAGATCGGCTTCACCGACGGCGTGCGCGCCTGCCGCAGTATCGACGCGACCGAGATCGAGCAGCGCCGAGGTGATCTGCCGACCAGTTTCGCCGGTGATGCCGGGCTCGGCGAATACCCGATCACCGAGGCGAACCTGGCCGAGCTGAGCATCGCACTGCGCACCATCCTGCCGCTGCCGGAGGAACCCCGGTACGAATACACCGGTGCCGAAGTGCCCTGCCGGGACGGCGCGGTCACCGCACCGGTCACCTACTGCCCCGAGCAGAACCTGATCGCCACCGATGTGCCGGGCCTGGCCGAACGCGGGGCCCGGACCGGGTCCGACGAAGGGCCGCTGCCGTTGAAGGTCTCCGGCGACTACAACGGTTACGTCGTTTTCATCTCCCGCTATGCCCTCGCCGTCCAGCGAGCCCAGGGCCGGGGCCTGGTGGGCGCGCAGACCGCGCTGCGAGCCGCCTGCCTGTCCGGGGTGATCACCGGTGCCCTGGCCCGGCCCGGCCGCCCGGCGTCGGCGGGAGATATCCAGCTGTCCGCGGGCGATCTGGACGAAGCGGTGTCCGGACTCCTCACCGACGGCCTGGCCGCCAGCGACACGGAGGGCAATACCGTCCCCAGCGGCTTCTCCCGGGTCGACGCCTTCCGCGCGGGGGTGCTGGACGGCGAACAGACCTGCACCGCGCGCTACTCGTAGTCGGTGATCTCCGGGCACGTCCGGCACCGCGGCGGTTTGCTCGCCTCATGAGCAAGTCCCGGGCGGCCGGTCGCATCCGACACGGAACGCGGCGCGCCGCCGATCAGCCGAACGGCGAGGTCGCCGGCGGTTCCAGGCGCAGCACCCGGTTGCCGATCATCACCTCGGCTCCCGGCACCAGCGTCAACGGCATCCCCGGGGTCAGCTGGATCCAATCGTGGTAGCCGGGCAGCCGGGCCCGGGTACCGTTGGTCGAGCCGCGATCCAGCAGGGTGATATCCCAGTTCACCAGCACGATCTCGGCGTGCGCCCGGGACATTCCACCCGAGGTGTCGTCGACCCGGAACGGGATCAGGCCACGCTGCTGCACCGCCTCGGAATTCTCCGGGTCGCGGCCCAGCACCGCATCGGCGGCGAGCATGAACACCTGACCGTCGTCGAGAAGCAACCGGCCCAGTGGTGGGCGCATCACCTCGATGAGTGCCTGCGTCTGGTCCACCGGCATACCGCACACCGTGCAGAACGCCGAGCGCGGATCGGTGGGATGCGCGCGGGCGCACTTGAACCCCATCACGTTCACCGACAACGAGGTCGCCTTCGCCGTGGCGTCGAGGCGACGGTGATCCGGTTGCGAGGTACCGCCGGTTTCGGCCTGTGGTGCGGGCTGCACCGGCGGAACGGTGCCACCGGCGGGTCGGTCGTGGGCTGTCGGTGCCGAGCTGTGGGTTCCGGGGCCGGGATGCGGGCCCGGCGGGTGCTGCCCGGGCGGTAGCTGCTGCCCGGGTACGGAGGAATGTGCCGGTCCCGTCGCGTGCGGACCGGGTGGGAGGGCTGATCCGGCGGCACCCGGGTGTTGCTGCGCATCGGGCGACTGCCAGGTGCCGGTCGGGGATGGTGTACCCGGCGAAGCCGAACTCCCGGCAGACTGCCGCTCCGCAGATCGGTCATCCGCCGGCACCGCGTTCATCGCCGCTGTCGCAGGCAGCTCACCCGTGCTCGGCCGGGCGGTGGGGCGCTGCGAAGGTTGCTGCTCCTCCCCCATCCGGGCGGTCCGGGATCGGTCGGGTTCGGCGGCCGGTCCCCGGCTCCGCGCCCCGTCCGACCACACCACGGCCCCCGCGCCCTGGGCGATCCCTTCCACCAGCCAGCCGATCCCACGCTCGGGCGGGATGTCCGGGTTGCGGCCCTTGGCATCGTCCACGAACAGGGCAACCGCCCGGGCAGGGGTCGTCGCGACCCGGTCGACGGTGAATGCGGCATCGCTGCCGCGATAGAACTCGGGTGCTCCCGTCCCGGCCAGCACCGCTGTGACCGCGCCGTGCAGGAAGATCGCCACCCCGCCGTTCGCGGCCGGTGAGAGGATGCCGAAGTCGATCGGCCGGCCGGGGCTGATCTGTTCCGCGTACTTCATCAGCCACCGGGTGGCCTCGCGGGCGATGACCGCCCCCGGCCCGTCCGGTTCCGCATCGAAGGCCTCGTGTACGAGGGCGGCCAGCGATTCCAGCGCGATCGCCGCGGGGACCTCCGGGGTCAGCCGTCCGGCCGCCCGGTGCCCCACCACCAGCAGTGCCCCGCCGACCCGAGCCACCGCGTGCCCACCGGCAACCACCTCGACCTGCCGATCCTTCATATCCTCCACCCTCCACCGGAACCGCAGCGCAAGGTCGTCGCCATGCGTTCCAGCGTAGGACAACCGGGATCGGCGCGGGGCCGAGGTCGGAGGTCCGCACCGGACCCACACCCGCCGTAACGTGTCGTACGATGCCGCAGACCATGTTTCCCGGGGAGGGATTAGGCCTGTGTTGAAATTCGGGGTGGCTCGCGCCGCGAGCGTGCTGGTCTCGGCGGGTGTGCTGATCGCCGGGGCCACCGCATGTGGAACGGACAGTGGAGCGGCGGCCGACCCACCGGTCGACCTGGCCACGCTCGACGTCGGTAGTTACGAGCCCGACCCCGAGCCGCTCGGCAAACCGACGAATATGGACCAGGCCCGGTTCATCGAGGCCGAACGGCTGGGCAACTACGTGCCGGCGGCGCTGGATATCGACCCCCGGTTCAAATACGGCAGCGTGGTCATCCCGCCGGTGTTCATCGACCCGAAGTCGGGGCTCGGCCAGGCCAGTGCCCCGATCATGGACGTCAGCCGCTTCGACGAGGTGGCGCCCGGCTTCGTCGGCGGGTTCATCAGCGTCGGTGGCACCGATCAGGTGAACCAGGGCATCGACCTGCTCAATACGGTGATGATCTTCTCCGACGAAGCCGCCGCCTCTGCCGCCGCGGCCGGGTTGGAGCGCGCCGACGCGGAGGTCAACAACCGAAACGAACGGATCGAGATCCCGGGCTACCCGGACGCCATCGCACACTGGCAGCCGGAAGTGCAGTCCATCGGGTCCTGGTACGCGACCGGCAAGCTGGTGATCCACACCTGGATCTACGACTACCTCAAGATCTGGCTGGAGAAGGTGGATCCGCAGGCCCTGGTCGAGCTGGTCCGCAAGAGTCTGGACACCATCGTCCCGGCGGTCGACGAGTTCGAGCCCACGCCGTCGGACCAGCTGATGGATCGCGATATCGATATGGACGGCATGCTGCTGCGTACGCTGCCGAAACCCCGTGAGGACAACTGGACCATCGTGCCGGGTGCCTTCGAAGGCCGGGTCGCGCTGCATTTCGCCGAGGATGCGGAGCGGGTGGATCGGGTGATCACCGAAAACGGTGTCGACCGCTACGCCACCGCCGGCGCCGAACTGTTCCGGGCGCGCGATGCCGCCGCCGCGCAGGCGGTTCGAGCCGAACTCGGCGGGTTGACCCGCAAATACACTCAGGTCGAGTCGCCGAAGAACCTGCCGCAGGCCTTCTGCCGGGAATATATCGGCAGTCAAGAGCTCGCGATGCGCTTCAAATGTTCCGTCGCCTACGACCGCTACGCCGCATTCGTATGGTCGAACCAGTTGCTCGACGCCCAGCAGCGCATCTCCGCGCAGTACGCCCGGCTGGTGAATGCGGAATGAGGAAGCCGATGCGTTCGTTCGTCCTGACCTGTAGCACCGTGGCCGTCCTGGCCACCACGGCCTGCGCGAGCACGGTGTCCGGAACAGCCCTGCCCGGTGAGATCGACATCCGTGACCTCGATTCCGGGGCCTACCCGACCGAACCGATCAACGCCCATGACGACGACTACGTCCCGCGGTTCTACGATATGCACGATGTCGCGGCAATGCGGCTGGCCGAGTACGTGCTCACCGGCTACGACGTAGACCCGGCCATCAAGTACGGCCACGGCGCGGGATACATCAGTGCCGGCCTGATGCCGTCGGAACTCGGCGACTACGACGAACTCGAGCCGATCGCCGAAGCGAACGGTCTGTTGTACGGCTTCTATTCGACCGGCACCGAGGACGACTGGTCGGTCTTCGGCACCGGCGACTGGCTGCAGAAAGATGAACAGAGCCGCCGCACCGTCAACATCATGGTGATGCGGTTTCCCGACGATGCCCGGGCCGCGGCGGCGGCAACCGCTATCCACGAACAGGGCCTGGCCGCCGAGGAGACCCGAGCCGGTGCGTTGCCGGCCTTCCCCGGCGCTCTCGTCCAGACTCGTGACGACTCCCCGTTCCTGCGGGCACTGCTGCCGCACGGACCATTTGTCGTCGGCGCGGTCGTCTCCGACGAGACACCGGAACTGGCCACTGTGCTCGCCGAGCGAACCTTCACCGAACAGCTCGCCCGCCTGGACGAGATGCCGATCCTCACCGACGAGGAGCTCTACCGGCTGCCCTGGGATCCCGACAACGTGCTCAGCCGGGCCCTGAACCCGGACAGCCGGCAGGCACCCGATGTCGCCGAGTCGTATTCCATCGTCAAGGCGCCCGCCATCCAGCATTACGCGAGCACCACCTTCTCCGGCGACCGCGCGTATGCCCTGGACCAGCTCGCCCATATCGAACCGGACCGGGCCGGTATCTCCCACGGGACCATCGTGCTGCGCACCCCCGATCCGGAAACCGCCGCCCGGGCCGTCGCCGACCGCCGCTTCCTCTCCCGATTCGACACCGAGATCGCCGCACCGCCGAACGTCCCGGACTCGGCCTGCGTGGAGAACTCGCAGGACTTCGACGTGGACCGCTACAGCTGCATGGTCGCCTACAAGCAGTATCTCGGCATCGTCAGCTCCGACCAGGAGCTGGACGCACACCAGCGGGCAGCAGCCCAGTACGCACTGTTCGCGAACAGCCGGTAGTGTTCTGACGGCACACCGAGGGGGAGCAAGTGAAAACAGCCTGGAGGCTACGCATCAGTGCCGTGGCCGCCCTGACCGCTGCGCTGACGAGTGTCGCCGCGTGCGGATCGGATGAACCGCCGGACGTGGCGCCCATCGTCGACCTGGCCGCCCTCGATGCCGGGGGATACATCACCGAGCCCCGCCCGCTCGGCAAGGTGAAGAACGAGGAACAGGGGCGGTGGCTCGAGGCGGAGCGACTCGCCGATCACGTTCCCGCGCCGATGGATATCGATGAACGGTTCGTATTCGGTAGCCAGTTGCAGCAGAACGTATTCATCGAACCGGACCGGTCGATCGGACAACTCAGCCACGTATCCGACTGGGAAGCACTGACGCCGGGCTTCATCTCCGGCTTCCTCACCCGCGCCGGTACCTCACCGACCGGCCTCGGCACCGATCTCGCCTACGCCGTGCTGATCTTCGCCGACGAAGCATCCGCGGCCGACGCGGCGACCGCGCTGGAAGCAGCGGATTTCGCCGACGGATCCGCGGACGGCTGGGTCCGCACCGGAATACCGAACCATCCCACGGCGGCCGCGCACTGGAGTCCCGCCGTGCAGTCGATCCGAGCCTGGCTGGCCACCGGAAACCTGGTCATCCACCTGTCGGGGTTCGACCCGGTGCGGATGCACCTGCAACAACCCGACCTCGGTGAGCTGCGCTCCCTCGCGGCAGCCGGCCTGGACCAGATCGTCGACGGGGTCTCGGAGTTCACCCCAACGCCCGCAGAAGAACTGGCCGAACTGGATCGCGACCATCTACTCGGGCGCACCGTCCCGGCCCCGCACGGCAGCCGGAACATCAATCCCCCGGGCCTGTACCGGGCCGGCACGGCCCGGCACTTTTCCCTGGAACCGGACCGGATCGACGCCGCTGTCCGCGAATACGGTGCCGACATCTATGCCGTCTCGGAGGCACAGTTCTTCCGGACGCGCGACGCCGCCGCAGCGGACGGTCTACTGACCGACCTGTGGGGGCTGGACCGCGCTCATCGCAGCGTCGACAGCCCTGCCGGCCTGCCGCAGGCCCGGTGCCGGGAATACCTGGGTCGCGACCCGGAAACGGTACCCAGATTCTCCTGCGCAGTGACCAACGGGCGATACGCCGCCGAGGCCTCCTCCGAGCAGCTGCTCGACGCCCAGCAACGAATCTCGGCTCAGTACGCACTGCTGGAAGGTGCACCGTGATCACGCCACGCCGTAATCGGGTCGCGGGCGTATGCGCCGCGTTATCCGTCCTCGCAACCTCGGCCTGCGCCGCGCAGCTCCCCGGGATCCCGGTGCCGGGCGAAATCGACCTGAGCGTGCTCGATGTCGGCCCCTACCCGACCGAACCGACCAACGCCCACGGCGACTATCTGCCGGATACCGGGGATATCTCCGCCATCGCGTCGATGCGGCTCGCCGACCATGTGGTGCTGCCCCACCGGATCGATCCGTCGATGACCAGGGGTTACGCCTCCGGCGGCAGCCGCGGTGTGCTCTGGAGCCTCGGGAACGAGGACATGTTCGAGCCGATCTTCGAGGAGACGAACCCGATCTACGGATTGAGTACCGTCGGCTACGCCGACGGCGTCTTCCTCGACACCTCGCCCGACGCGAACTGGCCGGAGGTCGTCGGTACGCCGGGGCGCGGGATCGGCTTGTACGTCATGCAGTTCGCCACCCCGGAGCAGGCCACCACCGCGGCCCGGGAAATGCATCGCGTCCAGCTCGAAGCGGAACCGGACAGCAATGAGCCACTGGAGCTGCCGCAACATCCCACCGCGCTCGCGCAATGGCGTCCCGGTGTGCCGATCCTCCGGGCCGTCCTCCCGTACGGCCCGTACGTGGTGGCCTTCAACCTGTCCACCGCCACCCCGGACCCGGCCGAGCTGACCGACCTCGCCGAACAGTTCCTCACCGCGCAGATCGATGAACTCGACCAGCTGGAAGACCTCACCGGCCGGCAGATCTTCGCCCTCGAATGGGACCCGCACGACCTGGCCGCCAGAGGCCTCAATCCGGACCGGCGGGAAGAGCCCAACGCGTCCGGCGGTGATGTCGTAGCCGCGAACCTGCCCGGCATCCTCCACTTCGTGACGACAGACCGGGCGCACGCATCGCAACAGCTGGACCTGATGAAGGCCGAGAGCGCCGCCCTGGTGTACGACACCATGGTCATCGCCACCCCCGACGACACCACCGCCCGCAAGGCGGTCGAAGACCGGCTCTTCCTCCCGAATACCCCGGCCGAGCAGGTGGACCCGCCCGACTCGATCGCCGACAGCGTCTGCGTCGAATTCTCCGGCCCGGCGGTCCGGGTGAACCAGGTCGAGCGCTACCAGTGCATGATCGCCTACGACCGCTACATCGGGATCGTCGGGTCCGACCAGCTCCTGGACGCCCATCAGCGTGCGTCCGCACAATTCGCAATCTTCGCCAACACCAGGTGAATCCGGTGCCCGAAGTGCACCTGCCGACATTCCTGAGGGGGGATCGAGATCGTGACAACTGTCAGCGCACGCCGTGCAGCATGTGCCGTACTCTCGGCGCTGCTGCTGACACTTGCGTCCGGTTGCGGTACCGAAGAGTCCGCAGCACCAGCCGGTCCGCAGGTCGACCTGGCCACCTTGGACGTGGGCTCCTACCCCGTCACACCGGTAGCCCCGGGCAAGGTGACGAGCCTGGACGGCGGCCGGCTCGTGGAAGCAGAACGGCTGGCCGACTTCGTACCGCATCCGATGGACATCGATGAACGGTTCGTCTACGACGGTGGGAGATACACGAACATCTTCATCGAGCCGGGGGCATCGATCGGGACCGATATCGATGTCGAAGGCTTCGACGAGGCAGCACCCGAGTACGTCTCCGGGTTCTACACCAGGGCAAACTCCGCGCCGAAAAGCCGAGGCGTCACCCTCTCCATCGGTGTCCTGCTCTTCCGGAACGACGACGCGGCCACGACGTCGGCGCGCAACCTCGAGCAGCTGCACTTCGACACCGCTACGGAGCAGCAACGCGTAGCGATTCCGAAATATCAGGAGAGCCGATCACACCGGTTGCCCGACGACACGAAGCTGATCACTTGGCATCCCAGCGGCCCCATGGTGGTGTTCGTCCTGGTCAGAGACTATCTCCAGGCAGCGCTCGGCACCTCGGACCTGGATCCCATGATCGAACTCACCAGCGCCGCACTGGATGCCGTCGTCGCCTCGATCGCCGACTTCACCCCCACGCCGTGGGACCGGCTGACGGACCTGTCCATCGAACGTGAGGGCATGGGCCTGCGGATCATGCCGTACTCGAAAAACGGTAAGGCCGCACCGAACCCGATGGGCGTGTACCAGGCCGCCACGGCCCGCCACTTCTACCGGGACCCGGCCGAGGCCGCCCGCATCGTCTCCGAATACGGCGCCGATCTCTATGCCACCTCCACTACCGACCTGTACCGGTTCCCGGGCCCTGCCGAGGCCACGGTCGCGCAGGCCGACCTCGGGGGCCCGGCCCGCTCCCTCAGCACCAGCGACCATCCGGCGAACCTGCCCCAGGCCACCTGCTTGGAATACGTCGGTAGCAACGAGTACATCGTCCGCTTCTACTGCTCGGTGGCCTACGACCGGTACGTGGCGTTCTCCGCCGCGAATCAGCTCCTCGATGCGCAACAGCAGATCTCGGCCCAATACGCGATGCTGGTGAACGCCGAATGAGGTATTCCGCTCTGATTCGCCTGGCCGCCGGAGTCGCGGTCACCGTGTTCGCCGCCGCCTGCAGTACCACTGTGCCGGGCTCCGCACTGCCCGGTGAGATCGACGTCCGGACGCTCGACACCGGGGAGTATCCGACCGAGCCACCCAATGCGCATGATGCAGACTACGAGCCGACGCTGCACGAGATGTGGCATACGGCCGCCACGCGGCTCGCCGAGCATGTCGTGCTCGGCACCGACATCTCGCCGCCGCTGACCCACCAGAACACCGTAGGCGGAAACGGCGCATACGTCGGAGAAGAGTTCGGCGGACCCGACCTGTTGAACCCGATCGCGAAGGATACCGGGATGCTGTACGGATTCGCCTCCAGCAGTGAGGATCCGAAGGCACCGACCATCATCTCCGGCGACGGCTGGCCGGAGATCATCGCGGACCTCGACGGTCAGGGTGACCGTTGGACAAAAGTCAAGGTCTGGCAATTCCGCGACAGCCAAGGTCCTGCCGTGGCGGCAAAGCGGTTCCATGACGCAACCCTCGCCTCGCCGGCCGACGAGATCCATCTGCCGGATCGGCCCACCGTCTTCGCCCAGCGGCATCCCGAGGAGTCGTTCCTGCGGCTCTGGGCACCACAGGGGCCGTACCTGATCGCGGTCCTCACCTACGCCCGCGAAATCACCACGGCCACCGACCTCGCCGAGCAGCTGCTCGATGCACAGATCGAGAAGCTGGAGCAGATCGAGACGCTGTCCGGCGAAGAACTCCTCACCCGGCAGTGGGACCCGGACCAGCTCCTCACCCGCGTGTTGAATCCCACCGGCCGGCAAGCCCCGCGCAGCGATGGCGATCACACGCTCACCGGACCGGAGGGAGCACTACACTTCCTGTCCCCGATCCGGTACCCGGACCGCGCGTTTGCGGCGGAACAACTCCAAGCCTTGCAGGCCGAACGCGTCGCGTTTTCGCACGGATCGATTGTGCTGAGCACCCCGGGCCCGGACGCTGCTGTTCGAGCCGTCGACGAACTCCTGTTCCTCAAACCGCACAACGCTGCCACCGACCCACCCCCGGATCTGCCCGACGCAGCCTGCGTCGACCACGTCAGCATCAAGGCCATGACGGACCGCTACAGCTGCATCGTCGCCTACGACCGATTCGTCGGGTTCGTCGGCAGCGACCAGCTCCTCGACGCACACCAGCGAGCAGCCGCCCAATACGCCATATTCGTCAACAGCAGGTAGATCCACCCCCTGGTAACGTCCAGTAAACTGCCCGCAGGGCCGAGCCCGGTATCGAGTCAGGAGATCGAAGAACATGGCGATGAGCCCCGGCACCATCGTCGGCGGATACCGCATCGAGCGTCTACTCGGTGCCGGCGGCATGGGCAGCGTCTACCTTGCCAAGCATCCCAGCCTGCCGCGGATGGACGCACTGAAGATCCTCAGTGCCGAACTGAGCCGCGACCCCGAGTTCCGCGCCCGATTCGAGCGGGAGGCCAACCTAGCCGCCGGCCTCGACCATCCGAACATCGTGTCGGTGTACAACCGCGGCGAGGAGCACGGCCAGCTCTGGATCGCCATGCAGTTCGTCGAGGGCACCGACGCCTCGGAAGAAGCGGCGAACGACCCGATGTCGATGACTCCGTTGCGTGCGCTGCGCATCGTCAGCGAGGTCGGCAAGGGACTCGACTACGCCCATCGCCGCGGCCTGCTGCACCGCGACGTCAAACCCGCCAACTTCCTGCTCTCCAACACCGACGGCGACGAAGAGCGGGTCCTGCTCACCGACTTCGGCGTCGCCAAATCCACCGACGACGCCAGCGAACTCACCCAGACCGGCAGCTTCCTCGCCACCATCGCCTACGCACCACCCGAACAACTCAGTGGCGGCCACCTCGACCACCGCGCCGACATCTACAGCCTCGCCTGCGCCTTCTACAAGCTGCTGACCGGCCAGAACCCGTATCCCGCAACGCAACCGGCCATGGTCATGATGGGCCACCTGCACGAGCCCCCACCCATGGCCACCCGAGTCAACCCCGGCCTGCCACCCGCGATCGATCAGGTCTTCGCCCGGGCCATGGCCAAGAACCCGGCCGAGCGTTTCAACACCTGCCGCGAATTCACCGACGCCGCAACGAATGCGCTCACCCCCGGAGCCAACCCGACCCTCACCAACACCTCCCCCACCTACCCGATCCAGGTCCCGCAGCAACACCAGCCGCACCACACCGACCCACGAGTCGCCCTGTCCGGCCCACACGGCGTACCCACCTCGGCTCCGGCCCCCGCAAGTAACAAATCCCGGAAGCTACTCCTCGGCGCCGGCGCAGGCGTTGTCGCGATCGCCATCGCCGCCGCCGTCGGAATCTGGGCCGCCGGCGGCGACAGCGGTCAGGACGACCCCACGAACCTCGCCGGATCGAGCGCCACCTCCGCAGCAGCCGCCGGACCGACCTCCGTCGAGCAGGCTCGGGAACAGAATCCCCAGTTCGAGGGTAAGACGATCACATTGGTCGATGTGACCACCGGAGGTGATGTCGCCGTACATCTCAACGGCACACCACAGGTGGCCTTTCTCCAGTCACTCGGCTTCGTCTACAACTTCGACTACACGCAGACCGGCGACGAACCATCACCACGCCCGTTGACCGGTACGTTCGACAACGTCGCCGTGCCGGAAGACAGCTATGTGCTGGCAGTGCGCAGCGACGAGAAGGCGGGCGGGGGCGGACTGCAAGGGTTGCCGTACTCGCTCTCGGGGTTGCGCGCGTCAGTCGTCCCCCTGGACGAACCTTCGACCGTCGCCGCACTCCGTACCTGGACATCGGACTCCGAACAGACGATGCTCGCTGACCTCGTACCTGTGTTGAGTTCTCAAGTGAAGTAAGATCCGGTCGCACCCGATAGCCAGGTCCGCAGTGTCCGGCAAGTCGGTACTAGCCGCCGCACAGGATGAACGGCCAGCGCCATGCCGGCCATGCACCACCGAACAATGGGGGGAAACAGATGACCGTGCGATCTTGTCTCAGTGTCGTTGTGGCAGCAGCGAGCTGCACAGCGTTGACAGCTTGTTCGAGCGCCGTTGTCGGGTATCCGCAACCCGGGATGGCAGATGTCGACGTCAGTTCATTGCACATCGGACCGTACTCGCCACAACCCACAGCATATACCGAAGCAGACGCAGCTCATAGTTCCTCATCTTTCACCCTATGGGATGTAGTTCAATTAGAGAGCAAGAAGCTACTGGGGTTCATTGTACCCAGCACAGAGATCGATCCAGCGGTCGACACAATAGGCGACGTAAGATTCTTCGCCAGCATCCATTCCGCATTCGGAATATCACCCGCATTTCCTGAGCATTACGAAGGTCCACTCAAGGCCAATCGAATGATTGGCGGCGCCTACGTTGCACGCAGCAACGACAACCCTCGTGACCAGAAGAACATCGTAATATCACTGCTCCGGTTTCCCACCACCGATCAGGCCGAGTCTGCTGCAGCAGAACTGAATCGAAGAAACCTGGAACTCGAGAATCCCAAAGCAACTGCAATCGATCTTCCAAAACATCCAACAGCCCTGGTCTCCACGCAGACGAATGCCACCGGTGTGGCATTCATCTCCCACGGCGTATATTTGATTATCGCCAATGCTCGGATACCGAAGCCTGACCGAGACTCCCTCTCCGCGACCATTTCACGAGTATTGGACGCCCAGACTGAACGCATCGAGAACCTTCAACCAACACCTCTGGAACAGGTCCTCGATACACCAATCGACCGTGATGGCATAATGCGTCGAGCGTTGCCGGAATCTCCGGACTATTCGGACCCTTTCATCGGCACCGACGATTTCGGGGTATACACACCAGAAGCTCATATTCACTTCGAGCGAAATCCACAGGAGCTCCAGCAAGCATACGCCGATTCCGGAGTCGACTTGATCGGCCGTCGAGCAGGAATAGTCTACCGAACCAAGGACTTGGCGTCCGCATACCGCCTGCAGAATGCCCTGGTCGACGTTACCGAAAAGTACGATCGCGAACTCCCCACTCCACCAAAACTGCCGGATGCCAGGTGTATCGAAATCGACGAGCCTGATGAGATTCGGCTTGCAGGTCAGATCTGCGCCGTGGTTCGTGGACGATACGTCGGACTCACACTGGGCCGATCCTCAGCCACCGGAGAGGTGGACGAAACGCTATACCCGCGCGCAGCAGCGCAGTACACCGTCCTAGCGAACAGCGAGTAAAACGATGCTCAGATCAGCGCTTTATCGCTGCACCGTGGCAGTTACAGTAGCATTCTTGGCCGGATGCAGTAGTTCGCCCACCGAGACTCCACCGGAACCGCCGGTGGACATCGAGACACTGGATACCGGGAACTATCAGGCGATTCCTTGGAACCCCGAAGAATCACGGACCGTCGAAACCGACTATGGACTGGAAGCCATTCGCCTGGGTGCTGCGATGCCGGCGCTCGTGGACATCGACGCGGCGTACGAATTCATCCCCAGATATGGAAGCGATGGCCGAATCACGCCGGCGGCTCCGGCGTCAATTTCAGGTGTCGAAAGGGACGAGTACGCTCAATTAACCGACGGTCTCGTGGTCGGCTGGGAGTGGGAAGGGAATCGCAGAGAGAGCTCCTTCGCCGGCCGATCAGTAGCCTTGATGGTGCTGCGTTTCGAAACGAGAGCACATGCGGACCATGCTGTGAATTCCTTATCCGAACACCAACTCGAGAACGATCTAATTGTAGAACCCAGCGATGTACTGGGTGAGGATTTTGAACCATATCCCGTTTCACCGGAACCAGTCGAAATTCCGGACTACCCCACAGCCAAGTCGACCTGGCGCCCTTCGAACCCGCAATACGACGCCGGAGCACCTCCCATCCTCAACTCATGGCTCAGCCACGGGGACTACGTATTCGGCGTTCGTGTCGATGACTTGCTGGCAATACCAGCCGATCCGAGTGAGGCGGTGGAAGTTGCACGGAAGTCTTTCGCCGCAATGGTCGAATCCATAGACGACTACACAGCTACACCGATCGAAGAGTTCGATACACTTCCAATTGATCACGAAGACTTGCTGAGCCGAACACTCCCAAGCGAAACATCCGAGGGTGACCTATCGGGTATGGTGCTACCTGCGCATGCCGCACTCTCTAGAGAGCTGCGGCCAGGAATCACCCAACGTGCATTCCAGGATTCGGGGGTTGATCTCGTAGCCTGGGGAGACTCGACCGTATTCCGAACTACAGATCCAGACGCCGCAAGTCGGCTTGTCGCTGGGCTGGCAGCTCCTGACCGTTCCCGGTATCAGGAAATCGACGGGCCAACAGGACTCGAAAACGTTCAGTGCTTCGAAAGAATCGATCCGGATGGCAACGAGTACAAATTTCCCAATACTTGCTACATCACAGTCGGTCGATTCGCCTCTCGAATCACTTCGAATAACATTCAGGAACTTCACCAGATGACCTCAGCCCAGTATGCGCTACTGACACAGTGGTAAATAGGCGACAGCTCAACAAGTGGAGGACTCCTGACCATGAGTGTACTTCGGTCGATAGCATTAATTCTCAGCCGGAGCATATCGGTTTGCGCACTTGCAGTCGGCGTCGCAGCATGTGGCACCGATATACCAGGCCAACCGAAACCGTCCGGCCCAGATATTTCTCGCCTGGATTTCGGAAACTATCCAGTAGAACCGAGAACGATCGGGAATGCCGATAACGATCGTGAAGCGCACGCGAGAGAATCACAGCGCTTGGCCGATCATGTCGTAATGCCGTTCGAGATCGACCCCTCGTATATTCAGTCGGCCAACAATCTGGCGCCGCACATCATATTCAACAAGAAATCGCTTGGCGCTTTGGTTATCAATGATACCTTCGATGACGTCGCGGCAGACCTGGTTGCCGGTTGGGTAAACTTCTCATCGACGGATCCGGATTCCGACGGAAAGTCCCGGGTCCTCAGCATTGCGGTTCTACAGTTCCCAGATGCCGCCACAGCCGCACATGTCGGTCCGACACTGGAACACGACGACTACACCTTCAACGTGGACAACAGTCCAGTGGAAATTCCTGGCTATCCGGACTCACGCTCCCACTGGAGACCTGGAATCTCGTCCATCGGTTCCTGGACAGCCCACAACAGATTCGTTATTTTCATAAAGGTCGATGATGGCACTTCCCAGTACGAAATATCCGACCTCGTACAACATGTCAAGGCGGTACTGGACATCCAGATTCCGCTGTTGGATGAATATGAACCGACCAAAGGCTCGGAACTCGACCACATTGCGCTCGACCCGGAAGGCCTCCTGGGAAGAACCATTCCGTCGGACCCGACTGCTCCAGCACGACTTGAGCCGGATGGCACCTACGCCGGCCGAGGAGTTCTGTCCTTGCTGGATGATCCAAACCAAGAAACGCTTGATACACTCCGACGCCACGAGATCGACCTGGTTGCGTTCGGTGAGACGGTCGTCTTCCGCAGCAAGTCTCGGAGTGGCGCACAAGGCCTGTGGTCGGACTGGTCGGCAGAGTTGGAGTCCACAAACCCTACGATCTCTTATCGACAGCTCGAAACACCAGCTGGAATCTCCGGAAATATCGAATGCCACGAGATGATCAGGAATCAGGATCCTGAACCAGCTTCTCTTGGCAATGTCTGCAGCTTCCAAGAAGACAACTACTACTCCCAGGCACGCGGCTCCAATCTACAGTTGCTGCACCAACGCATCTCAGCCCAATATGCCCTACTGATGTCCCCGTAATTAGGTACGACAAGCGGGAAGGCGTACTGGTCAGGAATCACCATCCTTCAGGGAGGAAAAATGGCACTGCACCCCGGCGCAGTCATCGGAGGGTACCGTGTGGTGCGCGTCCTCGGGAGTGGCGGTATGGGTACGGTGTACCTTGCGCAAAACCCGATCCTGCCGCGCCAGGATGCACTCAAGGTACTCAGCAGCGACCTATCGACTGATGCCGAGTTCCGGGCCAGGTTCGAACGAGAAGCGAACCTGGCGGCGGGCCTGAGTCATCCGAATATTGTTTCGGTCTACAACCGGGGCGAAGAGG
Source organism: Nocardia sp. KT25-26 (assembly GCF_056627695.1). Lineage (NCBI taxonomy): Bacteria > Bacillati > Actinomycetota > Actinomycetes > Mycobacteriales > Nocardiaceae > Nocardia > Nocardia sp. KT25-26. The sequence continues at coordinate 5,098,898 of NZ_CM152813.1, forward strand.
ACGGACAGCTCTGGATTGCCATGCAATACGTCGAGGGGACTGATGCTGCGGCAGAAGCGCGAAGATCACCGGCAGAAATGACCCCTGACCGTGTCCTTCGCATAGTCTCCGAGGTTGGCAAAGGCCTCGATCATGCGCACCGCCGCGGGCTACTCCATCGTGATATCAAACCAGCCAACTTTCTACTCTCAGATGTCGACGGTGTCGAGGATGAGCATGTTCTATTGACGGACTTCGGTGTCGCAAAATCCGCAGAGGACAACCAGGATCTGACCTCAACCGGAAACTTCATGGCGACCATGGCATTCGCTGCGCCAGAGCAGCTGATGGCCGGCAAACTGGATCATCGTGCCGATATATACAGTCTCGGGTGTTCCTTCTTCAAACTTCTGACCGGGCAAAATCCGTATCCGTCAACAGTCCCTGCCGTAGTCATGATGAGCCACATCAACGAACCGGCACCGAGGATATCTGCTCATCGCCCTGACCTTCCTCCCGGCCTGGACAACGTGATGGCTCGCGTAATGGCGAAGGACCCGAAGGAGCGCTACGGGTCGTGCCGCGACTTTGTCCAAGACGCCGCCATGGCTCTTCATGGAGGTTTTACCGTTCATGCAGATTTCAGCCGGAATCAACCTTCCGACGTGAGCCCCTGGGCATCACAATCACCACAGAACTTCACGCAAACCGGTCACCACCGGACCGAAGCGCGGACGTCGCCTTCTGCATCGAATATCGGCGGCACCACCGGTCTGACGGATCAGAACCTGATCTCCACGATCCGATCAGATCGACCGAGACGACCGTGGGTTCGCCGCCTATTGGCGGCCGGGGCAATCGGGTTGGTCGTCATGACCGGAATCGCTGCGACGCTGTTTCTTACATCTACGAACAACGAAACAAAAGACGGCAGCGGTGCCCTGTATGCTCAGATTCGATCCGAGAACCCCCAGTTCAGCGGAAAAACGATCACCTCGTACGGATACAGCGGTCCGGGCTTGTCCGTCGACCTTAGCGATAGCCCCCAGGCTGCATTCCTACGAAATATCGGCTTCGTATACAACTCCGGATATTCCCCCGTAGGTGGCGAGGAGTCTCCGAGGCAACTCTCAACCGACATTTCCACTACCGATGTAGACTCGGATGTGGTTCTCGTGTTCCGAACCGATAACGAGGCCGGCAACGGCGGCCTTCGTGGACTACCATACGGTTTCTTGAATTCATCAGACTCAAGAATCGTGGTCGTCGACGATCCCAAAACTATCAATGCTTTTCAGATCTGGACGGACCAGTCATCAGAAGTGCTCGCCGACAACCTAGTACCTTCGATCGCAAACACCATCAGGTGACGTAGGCGGGCCGGACATGGGATCGGGCTCGGCGGAAGATCTTCCGCCGAGCCCGATCCTATTGGTACCGGAGGTTTAGCCTCCGAGCATGCCGGCCAAGGCCTTGTCAGTGGACTGCAGATCCGCGTTCCCCTGATCAACCAGCTGGCCGGCCCCGGCGAGGGTCGTGTTCAGCTGGTCGGCGTGCTGCTTCCACATGTCCTGAGTGCTGCTGAAAGCGGCAGACGCGTCGCCCTCGGGCCATGCTTCAGTCACCATGTTATGGATCTTGTTCTTGAACTCGGCAAGCATATTCTGCACATTCTCGGCCTCAGCCTTGATACGTGCGGCGTCCGCCTGAACCTGCTCGAAGTTGGCAGAAATCAGCATCTTGATGGTTCCTTTCGGTCGAGTCGAAGTGGGTGTCAGAGTGCCGGCAGGTCCAGGCTCGAGGCCCGCTGCTCGATCGACTGGCTGAACTGCACGTCCTGATCAGTGAACCCGTCGGTTGCGCGTACGAGCTTCTCGGACTCCTCAAGAAGCTTGTCGTTCAGCTTGTCTGCCTGAAAGTAGTAGCGCTCCATGAAGGAGTTGAACGCCCGACGGGCTTCGCCGTTCCAGTTGGCGGTGAGGCTGTCCTCGAGGTTCTTGAGATTCCTGATAGCTGCCACGAGGTCCGAGTGCTGCTGCTCGAACTTAGGCGCAAACTCCCGTACGACCTCAACGTCAATCTGAGTGTTCCCGGCCATGTCTTCCTCTCGGTGTCGTAGTCATAGCGGTGAGTCCAGTTGGACTCCCCTTCTACTTCTTTGGACGCATGTGACCGTCGATCGGTTCCATCGACCTGAGTGAGCATCTTGGCCCACGTTCCAGACCTTCGCACCACTCACGTGTCCGCCGATTGCAGTACAGAGCACCGACACCAACATTGGTGTGCTTTGTCTCACAATTGGACTGACAGTGAATGACCCCCTTCCCCCGTGGTGCGGCTACCGACGACCTCGGCCCATGGTAGCAACACGACACGAGAAGCGGAACCGGCTATTCGAGGCCTGGATCCGGCCCGCGCTACTGACCGCGATTCTCTCATCTCCGTCCCCTGGCATGTCGGTCGTCAATCAGCTCGAGGTGACTATCAAGATCGACCTTACGGTGGATCCGGTGCGGGTTCGGCGCGCCGATGATCTCATCGAGAAGCTCGGTATCCGACCGAAACCCGTAACAGTCGAACGGGCCGCCGTGGCCCGGAGTGCATACCGAGACGTCGGGAAGGGCAGCGGACACCCGGCGCAGCTCAACTTCGGGGACTGCTTCGCCTATGCGTTGGCCACCACGCTCGACCAGCCGCTGTTGTACAAGGGAAACGACTTCGTGCACACCGATATACGGGCGGCCGTGCCGCTCTGAGCCAGCGCGCTGCCGATCCCCGATCAGTTCTCGACGCGAGCGCCGGCAGCGACTTCGGCGCAGATAGGCTCCAGTGCAGGCCAGTCGTCGTCGACGAACTGGCACCCGATGCTCACCTGGGTGCCGTCCTCGATGAGGACGTGCCAGCGGACGGTGGAGCCGTCGCCGGGATGTTCGTCGTAGCCGAGACCCGGGCGGCCTGCGAACACCACGTCCTGGTCCACCTCGGCGATGGTGTCGGTGCTCTGTGCGGCAAGATCCGCGGCGAGGTCGGCATAGCCGACGCCTGGCTGCAACGGTTTCTGGCTGACTACGATGCGGCGGCGGGCACCGTCGTCCGGACGCAGCTCGGCACGATCCCCGGAGCCGGTGGCCTCTGTCAGATGCCAGCCGGACGGTACCGTGAACTGGACCGGACCTACCGTTGCGGGCGTCGCCGGCGGGGCGATAGATGAACTCGGGAGCGGAGTGCTCGTGGCCGTGGTGTCGCTCGCTGTCGGGACGCTGGTGGGCGGCGCGGTCGGTTCCGGAGCTGCGGTGGCTTCCTCGGACGATCCGCCCAGGACCACGAAGGCACCGACGACGGCGGCCACCAACACCCCCGCCGCGACCACTGCACCACCCAGTAGCAGCGGCCTGCGGTCCCGGGGCTGGGTGGCGGCGGCCCGCTGACGCAGCGGCTGCATCCATTCCGCTGCCGGGGGGATCTCGGTGCGGACGGGTGCCACGGCCGGTGGTTGCATCGGGGCACGGACCAGCTCCGGGCCGGCCACCGGGCGCAGCTGGGTGTTCGCACCGCAGTTCTGTTCGACCACCGGGGTGATGGCTTCCATCGTCTCCGGAGCGGCACCGAAGACCAGGATCACCTCTACGGAGCGGCTCTCCAGCAGCCGGTCCAGCAGCTCGCCGAGCCGTTGTGCACCGGCGGCATCGAGTTCGGCCGCACACAGATTCGGATCGACCTCCACGGCCTCGACCGCGGCGCCACGATGATCGTGGACCACCGTGGACGCCGTGGTGGCGAGCTGACCGAATTCGAGCACCACCACTCGGTGACTGCGTGCCGCGACCTCGTCGGAATCAGCTGCCCGGATCGCGAATTGCTCGAACACTACGTCGGCCGCGAAACGCCGGGCGGCAGCAGCGAACACTTCCCGTCGCCGAGGCCCCCAGCCGGTCGGGCAGGTTGCCGTGATCCGTTCGCACGGAGCGGGAATGTCGAGCGTGCTCAGCACCGTACCGAGCACTGTCGACAGGGCGTCGACGGGCGCCGGCATCCCCGGCGGCAGCGCGATCCGATCGGCATCAAGGAACTGCACCAACGGAACCACATGCGTGGGCGGTGTCAGTGGCTCACCGACCACCAGCTCACCGGTGCTGCCGGGCACCACCGAGGCCGGTACATCCCAGTGGGTGTGCGGGCCGCGAGCCCAGATCCGGGTGTCGGTGATCAGCAGATCGACGGTGCTCATTCCGGCGGCGCCATCCAGCCGGTCTGCACCAGTCCCTCACTGCTGCGGGTGACCAGAGTGCCACGGCCGGGCGGCTTAGGACCGGGGCGGGTGCTGCCCATCAGCACGCCCTCGTCCTTGTTGCAGCTCATGATCAGGCCCGCCGAACCGAGGTTCTTCATTCCGCCGAGCACCTGGTCGTACATGGCGCGGCTGGCACCGCCCGAACGCCTGGCGATGATCAGGTGGAAGCCCAGATCGCGCGCATGCGGAAGATGCTCGGCCAGGGCAGACACCGGGTTACCGGCCTGAGTCGCGACGATGTCGTAGTCATCGACGATCACGAACAGTTCGGGATGGCCATCCAGCCAGGACCGATCCCGCAACTGCTGCGGAGTAATGTCCGTTCCCGGTCCACGTTGGGCCACGTACCCTGCCAGGTCCTTCATGTTCTGGGTGAACTGAGGCCCCGTCGAACCGTAACCGGCCTGATAGCCTTCCGGCACCGCGCCCAGCAGGGTCCGCCGGTAGTCGCCGACGATGAACCGCGCTTCGCTGGGCGAATTCGCCGCCGCGATCCCCTCCATGATGGACCGCAGCAGCGTCGTCTTCCCCGACTCGATATCGCCGATGACGATGAAGTGCGGGCTCTCGTTGAAGTCGAGATAGACGGGCGCGAGCTCGGATTCGTTGATGGCGATCGGAATGCGCAGGCATTTGCCGGCGCGGTCCTTGTGCTGTGCCCAGTTGCCGGCCAGGTGCAGCAGCTGTTCGCGGGGCAGCTGTTCGGGCAGCATGCGCACCGGTTGTGCGGGGCGGCCCGGGGTGGCGGCGGTTATCGCTTCCACCGCGGCGGCGACGGCCTGGCCGAGGGTCTCCTGGTCGGAGCGGCTGTCGACGCGGGGCAGGCCGGTGAGCATGTGCAGGCAGTCCGGGGTCATACCGCGACCGGGGCGGCCCTGCGGCACCAGCTGGGCGAACTTGCGGCCCAGGTCGGAGTCCATCGGGTCACCGAGGCGCAGCTCGATGCGGGTACCGATCTGGTCCTTGAGGGCGGGGCGGGCCTCGGCCCAGCGGGCCAGGGCGATCACCACGTGCACGCCGTAGGACAGACCCTGCACGGCGAGGTTCATGATCGACTGTTCGAGGGCGTCGAAATCCTGGCGGATCGAACCGAAGCCGTCGATCACCAGGAACACATCGCCGAACGGATCTTCGTGCGCGCCGCCGGCGGCCGGGCTCGACGACGGATCCATCGAACGCAGGCGCCGGAACTCGGCCATCGACTCGATACCCAGCTGCCGGAAACGAGCCTCGCGGGTGCGCACGATCGTGGTCATCTCGGCTATGGTGCGGCGGACCATGTCCTCGTCCAAGCGGCCCGCCACCGAACCGACATGCGGCAGCCCCTGCAGGCTGGCCAGCGTGCCACCACCGAAGTCGAGGCAGTAGAACTGCACCTGTTCGGCGGTGTGCGTCAAAGCCATCGACAGGATCAGGGTGCGCAGCGCGGTCGACTTGCCCGACTGCGGACCGCCGACCACGGCCACGTTGCCGCGCGCACCGGACAGGTCGACCAGGAACGGATCGCGTCGCTGGTCGTAGGGGCGGTCGACGATGCCGACCGGCGCCCGCAGCGTCGCAACGGCCGAATAGTCACCGGTGAGCAGCGAACGCGGAACCAGCTGATCGAGTGTGGGCGCCTCGTCCAGCGGCGGCAGCCAGATCTCGTGCGCGGCACGGCCGTGCCCGCGGATCCGGGCAACCAGCATGTTCAGGTTGGAGACCTGTTCGCCGTCTTCGACGATCGGCTCGGGTGCTTCGGCCGGCTCCGGGGCCAGCGGGATCCGGTCGCTCTCCCGGAAATCGACATGGCTCGCGGTGAACGGCCGGGCGATGACGTCGATCTCGCCGCCGGCAACACCCGCCTGGGTCACTTCGCGCTGCGGACCACCGCCGACGTACGGACCGGACACATACGACGCCTGGAACCGCTTGATCTCGCCGGAGTCGGACTTCAGATAGCCGCCACCCGGCACGTTCGGCAGGTTGTAGGCATCCGGGACGCCGAGCACCTGACGGGACTCGTTGGCGGAGAAGGTCTTCAGACCGATCCGGTAGGAGAGGTGGCTCTCCAGGCCCTTCAGTTTGCCTTCTTCCAGCCGCTGCGAGGCCAGCAGCAGGTGTACGTGCAGCGAACGGCCGAGGCGGCCGATCATCACGAACAGCTCGGCGAAGTCCGGATGCTGGGTGAGCAGTTCGGAGAACTCGTCGAGCACCACGAACAGGGCGGGCAGCGGGTCCAGATCGGCGCCCGCCGCGCGGGCCTTCTCGTATTCGGAGACGTTGGCGAAGTTACCGGCCTGCCGGAGCACTTCCTGCCGGCGGTTCATCTCACCGGCCAGAGCGTCCTTCATTCGGTCGACCAGGTCGGCCTCTTCTTCGAGGTTGGTGATGACCGCGGCGACGTGCGGCACATCGTCCAGGCCGAGGAAGGTCGCGCCGCCCTTGAAGTCGACCAGGACCAGGTTCAGCTGATCCGGGGAGTGGGTGGCCAACAGGCTGAGCACCAGGGTGCGCAGGAATTCCGACTTACCGGAACCGGTGGCGCCGATGCACAGACCGTGCGGGCCCATGCCGTTCTCGGCCGCTTCCTTGATGTCGAGTTCGACCGGCAGGCCGTCGGCGCCGACACCGAACGGCACGCGCAGCCGCTCCCGCCCGTATCGGGGCCGCCAGGCATGCTGCGGGTTGAAGTTGCCGATATCGCCCAGGCTCATCAGCTGGGCCCAGGTCTCGATGACCTCGCCGGTGTCCTCGGCGACCACTTCGGTGCCGCGCTTGATCACCGGCCGATACGGCGAGATCCGGCGGGCCGCCTGCTGCGCCTGCTCCACACTGATCCGGTCGATGGTCGCGAAACGTTCCTGGCCACCGGTGGCGCCCCGGCCCCAGCATTCACCGTTCTCGACCACCAGCTTGATACCGCGGGAAGCGGCCAGGCGCGGCGCATAGCTGCACAGGTCGATCACCGTGACGCCTTCGAACCCGGAATCACGCAGCGGGTCGTCCTCGGCTTCCAGCAGGCCGCCGTCGACCACGATCACCACCTGCACCATGCCCGGGTCCGCGGGGGCGTTGCGGGAGTAGCGCACTCGGTTGCCGAGCAGCGGGTGCAGGCCGGCGAGCGCTTCCCGGATCGACCCGTAGAACATGCGCTGGCTGCCGATACCGTCCTGGCCGTCGGGATGCTGGGTGTGCGGGAGCCACTTCGTCCATTCCCATTCCCGCACCGTGTCGGGGCCGCAGACGACGGCCAGCAGCACCTGGTCCGGCGCCTGGAACATGCACAGCTGCAACAGCATCGCGCGGGTCATATCGCGTGCCTGGATCCGATCGCCGTCCAGGGCCACGGCGCCGAATCCCTTGACGGCGATGGCGGTCGGCAGGTCCGGGACCGTGGAATGGGCGCGGACGAACCGGCGCAGCGATACCGCGGCGATCGGCTCGAGTTCCTCCACCGGGCCGGTTTCGGGCGCCACCAGGCGGGTGGCCAGGCGCTGACCGCCCAGACCGATCCGGGCGTGGCAGAAGTCCTTGTCGCCCACCCGGCGTTCCCACATCCGGCTGGTGCCGGACAGCATCCAGATCAGGCCCGGTTCCGGATGGCTCCATTCGACCGCGGACCGCTGCTGTTCGGCGGTGCTGTCGACGTCCTTGCGCACCTGGTCGAGGTAACGCAGGTAATCCTTGCGGTCCTCGTTGGTTTCGGCTGTCTTGGCCCCTTTACCGCCCTGTCCGGCGAACATGGTCACCATCGAGACCATCATCATCATCGGGAACATCATCGCCATCGGGCTGCGCATCATGTTGCCGCCCATGGTGAACATCAGCGCGATCATCCCGACCATGCCGACGATCATCACCACCGGCATCAGCTTCATCAGCAGGTTGCCGGGTACCGCGCGGGGGATCTCCGGTGGTGGCTGCAGGGTCACTTCGCCGCCAGGGGTACGCGGGATCTCGCGCCGGTCGCGGCGCTGGAACCGGACGGTACTCATTGTGGAGACTTCCCCCTCCTGGCTGGCATGCCGTGCAACGGGCTCAGTGTAGAGGTGGCCCCCGACATGTCGTACAGTTCGTCAGGGCATTCTGCGGTCCGAACGGCGACTTCCGCAAACCGCCGACGCTGACAGCGGTGCTGCCGAAAGACGAGGTAGCTACGAGTTGGGGGAACCTTGACACACGCGCGACTCGACCATCTCGAGGAGGATTCCGCGCGCGGCATCGTCCGTGCACCGGATCTCGCCCGGGTGACCATTGTGGCGAAGCACACACAGGTGGACATGGCGCTCCCGGTGGATGTGCCGGTCGCCCTGATCATCCCGAGCGTGGTCGACATGGTGGCCCAGCACAGCCGCACCAACGACTTCGACAACCAGGGTGAGCGGTTCGAACCGGCGGAGTGGGTGCTCGCCCGGGTCGGCCAGCCGCCGCTGTCCAACTCGCTGAGCATCGGCGAGCTCGGCGTGCGCGACGGCGAACTGCTGATGCTGGAGAGCGCCGCCCATACGGCGCCGGCGCCGCTGTTCGACGACATCATGTACAACGTCGCGATCGCCGACGCCGACCATTACCGGACCTGGTCGCCGCGGACCGCCCGGCTCACCGGTTCCGTGCTGGCCGCGGTGACCATGCTGGTCGGCTGCTTCGGTCTGCTCGCCACTCCCGACGCGATGCCCGGCTGGGTGACCGGCTCGGTCGCCCTGCTGGTGGCGATCCTCTGCGTGATCGCCGCGACCGTGCTGAGCCGCATGTACGGCGACACCTCCGCCGCCCTGGTAGTCGGCGGCTGCGCGCTGCCCGCGGCCTTCGCGGCGGGCATGCTCATCGTCCCCGACCATTACAGCTGGGCACATCTGCTGTTCGGTGCGGTGCTGCTGGGCGCGACCGCGATCCTGGCCTGGCGGGTCACCAGCGTCGGCGCCGCGCTGTTCGTCGGTTCCGCCGCCGTCGCCGTCTTCGCGATTCCGGCCACTCTCGCCGGTCTGCTGACCGACCAGCCGACCCGCGCCATCGGCGCCGTCGCCGCTGCCGTCGGGCTGGTCGGGCTCGGCTTGGCGCCCCGGATCTCGATGCTGCTGGCCAAACTGCCGCTGCCGCCGGTCCCCTCGCCCGGAACGCCGATCGACCCGACCGAGGACGACCCCGACGACCATCGGGCCCTGCCCACCCTGGACGCCCTGCGGGCGAAGTCCGAACAGGCCCGCAAGTACCTCGCCGGGCTGGTCGCGGCGACCTCGCTCGTCGTCGTCACCGGCGCCCTCGCCGCGACCGACCCGATGCGGGAGGGCAGCTACTGGCAGGGCATCGCACTGGCCCTGGTCTGCGCCGCGGTCCTGATGTTCCGCAGCCGCACCTATGCCGGCGCCGAGCAGGCCGTGGTCCTGATCGCCGCCGGTGCGACGATCGTGCTGCTGATGCTGCTCGGCGCGGCCCTCACCATCGAACAGCCCTTGGTGGTCTTCGGAGCCGCTCTCGCAATCCTGATCGCGGCCCTGGTGATCGGCCTGATCGTGCCGAACCAGTCGGCCACGCCACCGATGCGGCGCGCCGCCGAACTCGTGGAATACGCGTTCGTCGCCGCGGTGCTGCCGCTGGTGTTCTGGATCGCCGACCTCTACTCCCTCGTCCGCGGCCTGTGAACCGGCGACTTCGGGTCGCCGCTGCCGCAGTAGCGATCGGACTCAGCGCTTCGTTCGGATCCGGCCAGGGGGTGGCCTGGGCGGATCGGCCGCCGCCCGCGGGAATCGAGGTGCCGCCGGGTGATCCGGCGGCACCGTTGGACGAGACCGAGGTCAAGACCAATACGGTGTGCACCTCGACGGTTTCCGGCGGTGGCGGGGCCGCGATTCCGTCGGCGCAGCGGGCACTCGACCTGCCCAGTGCCTGGCAATTCTCCCGCGGGGCCGGTCAGACCGTCGCGGTGATCGATACCGGAGTCACCCGGCACCCGCGCCTGCCCGATCTGCACGGCCTCGGCGACTATGTCACCGCCGGTGACGGCCTCGACGACTGCGACGCGCACGGCACCATGGTCGCCGGGATCATCGCGGCCCGGCAGGTCGACGGGGAGGGCTTCTCCGGGGTGGCGCCGGATGCGCGGATCCTGTCCATCCGGCAGACCAGCAGGCTGTACCAGAAGAAGGGCCGCGAACAGCAACAGCGACCCGAAGATCCCCCGGACGGCTACGGAAACATCGATGCGCTCGGCCGCGCCGTCGTCCGGGCCGCCGACGCCGGGGCGACCGTAATCAACATCTCACTGGTGGCCTGTGTCCCGATTCATGAGACTCCGACGGATGGCGCTCTCGCCGCCGCGCTGCGTTACGCCGTGGACGTCAAAGACGTCGTCATCGTCGCGGCCGCCGGTAACGAGAGCGAGAAGTGCGTCAAGAACCCTGGATTCGATCCGATCGACCCCGGTGCGGATCTCTGGGATTCGCTCAATACCAACGTGACCCCGGCCCGCTACGACGACTACGTCCTGTCCGTCGGCTCGATCGGCAGCAACGGTCAGCCGTCCGGCTTCACCGTCCCCGGCCCCTGGGTCGGAATCGCCGCGCCCGGTGAGAACATCGTCTCACTCGATCCCCGCAGCGACGGAGTGATCAACGCCACGGTCAACAGCCAGGGTGGACAGGACACCATCCAGGGCACCAGTTTCGCCTCACCGTACGTTGCGGGTGTCGCGGCGCTGGTCCGGGCCCGCTTTCCGCATCTGCGCGCCCGGGAGGTGATCCAGCGGCTGGAAGCGACCGCCCATTCGCCCGCCGAGGGCTGGAATCCGTATGTCGGCTACGGCGCCGTCGACCCGGTGGCCGCGCTGACCGATGAGGTGATCGGCGAACTGCCGCCCAAGGAACCCACACCACCCCGCCAGGTGCAGCTCGCGGTCCCCGCACCCCCGCCCCCGCCGGACAACACGGCGCGCGATGTCGCACTTATCGGCTCATCGGTGGTCGGGACGCTGTTCATCCTGGGCCTGGTGGCATCGTTCCCGATCCGCCGCCGGTTCGGTGCCCGAGGCGGAGACTGACCGGACCACGGCGCCTGCCGCACTCGAACCGTGCGGAGACCCGGCAAGTAGCCGGATACCGGCGACGGTCGATGCCTGAAGGTCGGCAGATTGCCGGTTGGGCCATCGGCAGATTGTCGATCAACAGGCATTGTGGACCGACTTCTCCCGCGCGCCGCCGGTGAGCAGCTTTTCGAGACCGTCGAGGATTTCGGGTGACGATCGTCGGCGGCCGGTGGCCGGACCGGTACGCTCGTCGTGCTCGGCCGGTCGTGCCGTTCCCGTCTCGTCGACGGACGGTGGCCGCCGGACCGGGTGCGGACCGATCCCCGACCCCGGATAGTAGCAATACATGGTGGAGACAACGACGGAACCGGCCACGGCGACGGATCACCCGGGCTCGCGGCGGCAGGCCTGGGAGCGGGCCACCGATCTGCCGATGATGGGGCTGGCGGTGGTGTTCCTGGGGGTCTACGCCTGGCGGGTGCTGGACACTTCGGCGGCGTCCTGGCTGACTGCCCTGCTGAACTGGGTCGATATCGTCATCTGGGCGCTGTTCGCGGTCGATCTGGTGGTGCGGATCTGGTTGTCCACGGACCGGTGGCGGTTTCTGCGCACCCATCCGATCGATGTGCTCGTGGTGGTGGTGCCGCCGTTCCGGCCGCTGCGGCTGCTGCGGGCCGCGCTGGTGCTGCTCGGCTCGCTGAATCGGGCGACGCACACCCGAACCCGGATGGCCACCTTCGTCGGGGCCAGTTCGGCGATGGTGATTCTGCTGTGCAGCCTCGCGTTCTTCGACGCCGAGCGCCGGGCCGAGGGAAGTTCGGTCGAGAATTTCGGGGATGCGCTGTGGTGGTCGCTGGTCTCGGCGACGACGGTCGGGTACGGCGATATCTATCCGGTCACCGTGGAGGGCCGGATCGTGGCCGCGATCCTGATGACCCTGGGCATCGGGTTGATCTCGTTCGCGATCGGCACGGCGACCAGCTGGGTGGTCGAACAGGTCGAGGCCGCCGACACCAAGGCCCAGCGCACCGACGCCCAGCTCGCTACGTTGCTCGACGAGATCCGGGAACTGCGTACCGAACTGGCCGAGCTACGCGGGTCCACCACCCGCCCGCCGGACCGTCCGGACTCGCCCACCGAGGTAAGTTGACCGCAGTCCCGGCGCCCGGGGGGTCGACAGCCTTCCGGCCCGGCCACGCGCGGGACGCGGGTGACCGGCCCGACCGGCGTCAGTTCACCGAGGCCACCGGCTGCGGTGCCGGTGAAGGGTCGGGGGCGACGCCGTCATGGGCGACCATCGCTTCCTCCCGGCCCATGGTCGGTCCGGCGGCCAGCAGCCCGATGATCGGCCACGGGGCCGGCTCGGCGGCGTCCGCCTTCATCCCCAGCGCCTCGGCGGATTCCAGATCCTTGATCCCGTAGCGGACACCGGTGTCGGCTATGTAGAAGAGGCTGTCCTTGCGGCGGCTGTCCGGTTCGATACCGGTCGACTGCACATAGGCGCCGTCGGCAGGCGGGATGTAGGCGCTGTCGACCTCCGGACCGGATCCGTCCGCCTGGGCCAGCGGAACCAGCCGGGCACTCTTCGACATCGGCATCTGCACCGCGGTCACCACGGACAGCTCGGCCCGGTTGGCGCCCTGGGTGTCCTCGGCGCCGGCGATCGGCTCCCAGGACAGGCAGCTCACCGGCCGGTCCTTCGTGGTGACGACGGTGGGCACTCCGGCCGGGTAGTCGTCGACCGGCAGCACCGACGCCAGGTCGGCATTGGTCCGCTCGGTGGTCTGGATGACGGTGTCGGCGGAGGACTGCGGAGTGGTGTTGCGAATGATGTCGGCGGTCAGCGAGGAGATCGGCTGCAGCCCGTCCTGGAGCACCACATAGTCCTGGTCGGGTTCGCCGATCACCTGGACCACGTCACCGATGGTGTGCCCGCTGACGCTGTAGGTCGGTGTGCCGCCGGGGTTGTCGATAATCGGCCGCTGGATGGGCAGCACTTCGGGGATCGCGTTGAGCAGCCCGGCACCCACGGCGCGCGGTTCGGTATCGGTGATGCCGAGTGCGTCGGTTACGGCGCGGTCGGTCAGGTCGACGCGGGCGCGCTTGTTCTCGTAGATCAGGTAGGCGGATTCGGTGCCCTGCACGAGCAGCGCCTGGTTCGCGCCGAGGACACCGGCCCGTTCGCCGAGCTCGAGATCACCCGCGAGCACCGACGTGGTCAGGTCCGAGGTGCCATCTCCCTTGATCTCGTCGCACACCGTCCAGGTGCGGCCCCCGTCCCGGGAGTTGTAGCGCAGTGACCCCGGAGCGCCCGGAATACCGATCAGCTGGCCGCGGGGCTTCTTGCTCAGTTCGGATTCCTTGACCACCGAGGCCTCGGCCGGTTCGCCCGCCGCGAGCCGGGCGGAGGCCACGTTCAGGGCAGGGTGCACCACGCCTTCCAGCACCACATAGACCCCGCCGGACTCCTTGGCGACGAGAATCGTGCTGTCGCCGATCTTGTCCTGCGGTTTGAACAACGCCAGGACACCACAACCGGCCAGCACGAGTACCCCCAGCACCAATCCGACGATGTAGGCCCGGGATTGGGAGCGCATCGGATCGTGCAGCATCCGCACGTCCCGGCGCACCAGGGCGTGCTCCATCCGGCGCACCAGGAAGTTGTAACCGCTGACCTGCCAGCGGGTGGTGGGCTTTGAAGGCATGATTCCTCCCCCGAACAGTGCTCGTGTCCGGCCAACACAGTACAGTTTCCCGCGACGATTGTTCGCACTCGGCCACCACCGCATCGGCCGGGATCGGGTACTTGGGGGACGACACATGGCCGAATCCGCCGGGGCCGGGCCACGCCCGCTGCTGGGTCGCATCTCGATGCGCAACCTGCTCATCGCACAGTTCCTCGGTGTCGCAGCGGGCACCGGGGCGCTGGCGGCCGGGCTCGATCCGCTGCCGGCGGCGGGCATCGCGGCCGCGGCCCTCGTGCTGCCGCTGATCCCGATCGGCAAGCGGCCGCTGCTGGAATGGCTGGCCACGCTGTGGCGATACCTGCAGCGCGCCGGCTACCGGCTCGGCGACACGGTGGACCACCGGGACCCGGACGACCGGTCGCTGGGCCTGTACTGGGACGGCACCCGGGTGGTCACGGTGGTCGAGGTGCTGCCGCCCCGTGGCGGCCTCACCCGGATCGCCCGGAACACCGTGCACGCTTCGCACCTGCTGCCGCTGCCCGAGTTGGCCGACTGCCTGAGCCAGCACGACATCATGCTCAGCGGGATCGACATCATCAGCCACGGTCACCGCAGCCGCTCCGGCACCCCGGCCGGCACGATCTACGAGTCGCTGCTCGGTCCGCTGCCCGCCACCGCACACCGCACGGTGTGGCTGGCGATCGCCTTCGACGCGGTCGCCTGCCCGGAAGCGGTGGCGCGGCGCGGCGGCGGCAACGCCGGTGCGGCGCGCACGGTGACCATCGCCACCCGGCGGATCATGCGCGCACTGGAGGACGCCGACTGCCCGGCGCGTACGCTCACCGCCCCGGAGATCCGCAAGGCGGTACTGCAGATCACCGGCGGCCAGGATCCTCGGACGATCGAGGACCACTGGCGCTACACCGACCTCGGGCACGGCGTGAACATCGGCAGTGCGGTCGACCCGAAACAGCTGGGCTCCGATCTGCTCGCACAGCTCTGGGTGGCCGCGTCCCGGGGCACCACGGTCGCCGTGCGGCTACGGCCGGGCAGCGGCCCCGATTCGGTCCGGGTGGGGGCCGCCTGGCGGCGTACCACCCGGGAGCTGCCGGAACGCGCCAAACTGCCGGGCATGGTGTCGACGGCCGGACGGCAGCGCGACAGCCTGCTGGCACATCTGCCGATCGCGGTACCCGGCGTGGACGACACGGTGCCGCTGGCCGAGTACCCGCACGAGGTGATCGGCGCCCTGCACCTGCCCTCGTCCGGCTGCGGTCAGCTGATCGGCTCGGACCCCGAGGGCAACGGCGTCGCGGCGCGAATCATCGGCGCCGGCATCTCGACCGTGTACGTCGCCGGTGAGCTGTACCTCGCCCAGCAGCTGGTGTTCCGGGCGCTGGCTATCGGCGAGCGGATCCTGGTCCGCACCGATCGGCCGCATGCGTGGGAGCACCTGGTCACCACGGTCGGCAATCCGGAGCGGCTGACGCTGGCGGTGGAAACCCACCAGTCCGATGCGGGTTTCACGGCGACGATCGTCGACGGAGTGCTGGCACCCGCCCCGCACGCCGGTGTCACGACGATCTACGTGGCCGAGCATCCGGGCCGGCTGCCCGGTACCCGCCCGGACCTGTCGATCCAGCAGCCGCAGGCGATGGGTAACCACGTTCGCCTGTACACCGGCACCGCCTGGGTGGACCTGAACCTGGTGTCGATCCCCCGCGAATCCACCTACATCGGCCAGCCCCGCGGGCGGCAGGCAATGGCGGGTCAGCCCGGATAGGGGTCGGCCGCCCGAGCCGCCCGCAGCGTACGCCCCCACCAGGCGAGCTGTCCGAGCATGCGCCCGCTCGCATCCACCGCGGCGGCGTCGTCGGTGTCGCCGGCCGCGTCGAACCGGTGTTTGGCCCGGGCGAAACTCACCGACTCGCGCACCGGGACCATGTGCAGCTCGGTGACCACCTGGCGTAGCTGCTCCACCGCGCGCAACCCGCCGGACAGTCCCCCGTAGGAGACGAAGCCGATCGGCTTGGCCCGCCACTCGAATTTGGCGGTGTCCAGCGCGGTCTTCAGCGAGGCGGGGTAGCCGTGGTTGTATTCCGAGGTCACCACGGCGAAGGCGTCGGCCGCCGCCAGCCGGTCCCGGTAGGCCCCGGTCTCCGCAGACTCGGTGAGATCGACGGGCAGCGGTGTGTCGGCGAGATCGATGACGCCGGTGTCGAACTCGGCACGTTCGGCCACCATCTTCCGGAACCAGCCGGCCACCACCGGCGCGAACCGCTGGGGCCGGGTGCTGGCGACGATCACCTCGAGACGCAACGGAGTATCCACCGGGTGAGCGTAACCGCCGGGCGCGGCCCGGACAGCTCGGCGATACATCGCGGCTATCATCACCGGCAACCGCATCGGATCCACCCGCACGCATTCGACCGACTGCTACCAGGGGGTTGTACTTGATCATCGGGCAATGGCAACTGGTGGAGACCCTGGCCGGACCGGGCTCCTGGTCGATCGTGGCGGCCGGGACGACACCACGCGACTGGGGCTCCTACCATCGGGCGATCCCGCCGCAGTGGCAGCGTGCCGTGGCCACCGCGCACGACTCGGGCAGCACCGTCGACCTCATCCTGCCGCCGTCCCGGCATCCCTGGTCCGAGCGCCGGCTGTGCGCCCGCCCGGTGACCGGACCCGACGATGCCGTGTATGCGGTCCGGGTGTGGGCCGGTACCGGGGAGCCGCCGGAACCGCCGGGGGTGGCGGCCTTCGCGGTGGACGCCCGCACCCGGGTGGTCCGCATCCGGGCCGGCGGCCTGGGCCCACGTTTCGGCGGTGCCGATGTGGAATGGACCGGCCCGGAGCCACTGCAGCGGGTGGAGCGATTCGACGAGGCACTGGACATGGTGGCCACGCTCACCCGCTCCGAGCCGGGCAGTCGCTGGCAGGGCGTCGCCACCATGCCGGCCGAGGACGGGCCGCGCTCGCTGTTGCTGGCCACCCGCAACCCGGCCGATCCGGAGCACCGATCCGCCTGGCGTGGGCTCGCCGTGGATGTGACCGACAGTGTGCCGCCGCAACGGAAGTCGCTGGAGGCGGCGACCCTGGATCTGCTGCATGCCGACCGGCCGGACCGGTACCTGGTGATCATGGACACCGCCCAGGCCCGGATGGTCCGCTGGGTCACGGCACCGCCACCGGCGCTGGCCTGGCGGGGTGCCGACGAGCGGACCCTGCCGCACCCGGACGACCGGGCCCGGATCCTCGACCTGCGTGCCGAAATTCTCGCCGGAGCCGACCGCGCAACCCTGTCCGGCGTCCGACTGGCCGCCGCGGACGGCGGCTGGTTCAGTACCGACCTCGAGGTCACCGCACTGCCCGGACCGGCGGACCGGACCCCGGCCGAGTTCGTGCTGGCGCAGGTGAAGGTCACCGCCGCGCCGGACTGCGTCACCGCCCCGCCGGGCGACAGTGCCGACCGGTGAGGGTCAGGGCAGCGCGAAGGGCAGTGTGGTCCCGTCGTGCACCCGGCACTGTGGGCAGGTGTCCGGCTCGTCGACCGCCGCGACCGCCCGCCGGATCAGTTCCTTGAACGGAACCAGGTTCTTCTCGAACTGGGCGATCACTTCCTGCATATGCACACCGTCCCCGGTGGACATCCCGGCGTCGAGGTCGGTGACCAGCGCGACGGCGGCGTAGCAGAGTTCGAGTTCCCGGGCGAGCGCTGCTTCCGGATGTCCGGTCATGTTCACCAGGTCCCAGCCCTGCGCCGCGTACCAGCGGCTCTCCGCCCGGGTGGAGAATCGGGGGCCCTGGATCACCACCATGGTCCCGTCGGGCTGCACGGGCAGCAGACCGTCGTCGGCCGCCACCGCGGCGGCCCGCAGTCCCGGGCAGTACGGATCAGCGAACGAGACGTGCACGCCGCCTTCGTCGAAATAGGTCTGCACCCGGCCCGAGGTCCGGTCGACCAGCTGATCGGGCACGACGACGGTGCCCGGCGCCCAATCCGGGCGCAGGCTGCCGACCGCACAGGGCGCGAGCACCCGGCGCACGCCGAGCGACCGCAGTGCCCACAGGTTGGCCCGGTAGGGCAGTGTGTGCGGGGAGTATTCGTGCTGCCTGCCGTGCCGCGGCAGGAACGCGACCGCCCGGCCTGCCACCGATCCGACGGCCACCGGGGCGCTCGGCGCGCCGTACGGGGTGTCGAGGTCGAGGTGTTCGGCACCGTCGTCGAAGAAGTCGTAGAACCCACTGCCGCCGATCACGGCGAGGGCCGGGCTGGTGAGCGCACTCATGCCGGCGATTCTCCGCCGCTGGGCGACCTGCTGACAATCCGGTCGGCGCAGTGTACCCTATGGGGGTATATATCCGAATCGTCCGCGAGGAGCCCCGGTGACCACACCCACCCCGGAGACCACCAACCCCGGCGCCGAGGACACCTGCCACGACGAGCAGGCCGACCACGGTTACATCACCGCCAAGGACGACTACCTCAAGCGGCTGCGCCGGATCGAGGGTCAGGCCCGCGGCCTGCAACGGATGGTCGAGGAAGAAAAGTACTGCATCGATATTCTCACCCAGGTTTCGGCGATGACCAAGGCGCTGCAGGCGGTCGCGATGGGCCTGCTGGAGGACCACATCGGGCACTGTGTCGTGAATGCCGCCGTCGCGGGCGGCCCCGAGGCCGAGGAGAAGCTCAAGGAGGCCACCGACGCGATCGCGCGCTTGGTCCGGTCCTGAGTTCCGGCCGTCAGGCCGATTCGGCCGGCACCGCCACCGGCTCGCGCCGCGCCACCCGGCCGCTCGGCACCCGGCAGGTCCGTTCCTCCGGCCGGGCCTGTTCCCGCGACGGCCGCGGCAGCAGCCGATCCACTTCCAGATCCGCGTAGATGAGGCCTTCCGCGCCTTCCACCAGCGGGGTCGCGAGCTCCGTACCGTCCGGGCCGTAGATCCGGGCGACCCCGCTACCGCCCCGGAGCAGCCGCTTGTCCGGAGCATCGGGGGCCCGGACCTCCCATCCCGCGACCTGCACCACGGCCGCCGGGGCCAGCACGTAGGCACCGCTCTCGACCGCGTACATCAGGCTGATCGCGTCGTTGACCTGCGGCCCGAGGCCTTGTCCGGCGCCCTGGAATATGGTGAAGCCCGGCCATGCCGCGATGTGGAACTGCTCGGCTTCCTGATACATGCGCTGGCGTAGCCCGAGGTTCAGATGCTCCCCGCCACCGAGCGCGCCGATCCGACCCAGTGCGGTGTCCTGCACCAGCAGACGGTCCGAGGCTGCCCGGAACACCGACCGTTCCAGCGGAGTGGGATCGGATTTGCGGGACACCGAGACCAAGCCCTCGTCGTCGATCAGGGCCTGGGCCATGAAGACGTCGTCACCGGACCGCTCACCGAAGCCGAGCACCACATGCATCCGGTGCCGCCGCGCCGCGGCCGCGATCGACCGGAGGTACACGCTGTCGCGGGTCATCGAGTTCTGCCGGTACCGGGCGATGAATTCGTCGCCCCAGGACACCGAATCGAGCCACATCCACCACGGGTAGCCGGGGACGAACGCCTCCGGGAAAGCGATCAGCCGGGCGCCGGCCGCGGCGGCCTCGGCGATATAGGCGGCCACCTGCTCCACACCGGCCGAGAGGTGCAGCCATTTCGGCTCCGCTTGCACCGCAGCCACCCGTACCGGTGTCGCCATCGTGTTCTCCCCTCATCCCTGGTGGTGGACCGCCTCCCAGCCTGCCGGGTGACTCGCGGGCCGAGTAGGTCAGTGCGTGCCATCCGTCGGACGAACTGTGCCAACCGACCGGAATTCACCCGGTGACATTCCCGTCTCCTCACGGAAGGCCCGGTACAACCGGCGCTCGTTGCCGAACCCGACCGCCCGGGCAACCCAGCCCGCCGACCGCGCCGGCTCCGCGACCAGTAGTCGCTTCGCCTGCTGCACCCGGATCCGGCGCAGGGCCGCCCCGACTCCCTCGCCGTGTTCGTCGAACAGGCGGTACAGGGTCCGGCGCGACACCAGGCAGGCGGCGGCGACATCGTCGACGGTGAGCGTCGGATCGGAATAGTGCTGAAGCAGGTAGCGGCGTACTTTCTCCCGCGTGAGGGCCTGAGCCGGTTTCTCCGCAGGCTGCTGACCGGACAGCAGCAGCACGGCGCCGGCCAGCAGGCTGCGCGCATGGTCGGCCAGCATCTGTGCTTGGGCCGGGGTCGTCTGCTGTAGCCGGGCGAGGTCGCGTACGAAGCCCGCCGCGGCCCCGCCTGCGGTGCACACGGGCACCGTCACAGCTGTCGGCAGCTCCGCGCGGCCGACCCCGGTTTCCTCGCGCAGCTGCCGATGCGGGATCTGCACCACCACCTGTTCCCAGTCGCCGGCGATCTCCCACTCGTAGCGCTGTGCGGTGTCGTAGAACACCATCTCACCGGGGTTCACCTGCGCCGTTCGGCCGTTCTGGGTCAACCGGCCGCTGCCGGCGGTGTGAATGCTGATCAGCAGATACTCGTCATCACTACGGCCGATCAATGCCGGGGTGCGCCGGACTCGCTGCCGGGTCGAACCGATGGTGGTCAGGTCGATACCGGGCAGATGCCCGTGCACGATCCGGCCGTGGAACCGCTGCTGCGGGTCGGGGGCCACCGCCAGCGGCACGTAGGTGTCCGACATCAGCGCTTCCCACTCCTCGAACGCCGAGCCCGGCCCGCTCCCGGTATCGCGCAGTTCGAGTCCGCGCCCCGGACCGCCGATTCCCATGATCATGCACCTCCCCGACGACCGATCTCGACAAAACGAACATTTCCATCATTCGCCGAACGGAGCACCGTGCCGGCATTTCGGCAGAATTCGCCGCTCCGTACAGCAATCTTCGGGCGATCGGACCTGGTACTTCGGTTCGGCATCAATGTTCCTCCGCCCGGTCACTCGTTTCCCGGAAGGCACCCGGACTCATTCCGACTTCACGACGGAACGCCCGATAGAAGCGGCGTTCCGAGCCGAATCCCGAGGCCGCCGCTATCTCGGCGACCGGCTCACCGGGCCGGGCGCGCAACAGATGGCAGGCGTGTGCGATCCGCATCCGGCGCAGCTCGGCGGCCGGGCCGCCGTCGAGGTCCGCACACACCCGGTACAGCGTGCGGCGCGAGACCCGGCAGGCCCGGGCGATCTCGTCGACCGTCAGCGCCGGGTCGGTGAAATTTCGCCGCAGATGCCCCAGCACCTGTTCCGCGGTGAGCACATCGTCGACCGGCGGTGGCGGTTCCTGCCCGGCGGCGATGACGACGGCGGAGGCCAGCAGGTCCGGGAGGTACCCGGCGAGCGCGGCGACCTCGGTGGGATTCTCGATCAGCTCGGCCAGGCGCTGCAGGAACCGCGCCACCACCCCACCGGCGCCGTCGGCCGGCAGCTGCACGATCCCCGGCAGCGACAGATCCGGCACACCGCTCGACTCCAGCACCCGCTGCTTCGGCACGGTCACGGTCACCGACCGGACATGCGCCGGACCACTGCGCCATTCCAGGGGTGTGGCGGTATCCGACAACACCAGGTTGCCCGGCGCCGCCATCTGGACCCGGCCGCCGTTGCGCAGGAAGGCCGGACCGGTCAGCGGAATACTGGCGATGATCCGGTGTTCGGTGGTGGCGGCGATGTGCTGCTCGGTCCGGCGCACCCGCTGGGCGACGGTCTCCGACTTCACGATCACGACCTCGCCGACCCGCAGTGCGGTCAGTCTCCCGTAGAACCCGGCGATATCGTCGGGCTGCACCGAGCCGTACACCAGAACCGAGCCGAGTGCCTCCGCCCAGTAATCGACCGCAGCAGCCCCCGTCAAACCGTCGGTGGACAGCACGATCGGTGTATTCACCACCTCGTCGATATCCACCACACTCCACGATGAGAACAATCGTCGAAGGCTGAAAACAGCCGGACCGCAACGATTCTAATCGATGACCGGAGCATTCCGGCAACACCGGCCGGGGTGCCGACTTCTACTGTTTATTGTTCAATCCGGCCGCCGGACAGTTATTCCACAATGCCGACATTGCCGAAATGAATTCAGTCGCCGCAACATCCCGGTCCGGTGGCCGGAACGGTGCGCATCTCCCTGGTCAGCGCGTTCCGAGCGGCCAGTTCGGCATCCGGCGGGTAGTCCACCGCCACCAAGCTCAGACCGTGTGCGGGCGCAACCGTCACCGAACTGGACCGGGACCGCTCCTGCAGCAGCCCGGCGACCCATTCCGGGGTGCGCCGCCCCTCCCCCACGGCCAGGACCGCACCCACCAGGCTGCGCACCATCGACCAGCAGAACGCGTCGGCACTGACATGTGCGGTCAGCTCGTGCCCTTCGCGCACCCAGTCGAAGCGCTGCAGCTCCCGCACCGTGGTCGCGCCCTCCCGGCGGCGGCAGAACGCCGCGAAATCGTGCAGGCCCAGCAATTCCCGGGACGCGGCCCGCATCCCGTGTATGTCGACCTCGGAACGGCAGGCCACCACGCTGCGGGCCCGCAGCGGATCGGCGCCGTACGGCGCGGTGGTCAGCCGGTAGACGTAGTGGCGGCGCACCGCCGAGAAGCGGGCATCGAACTCCGGGGGTGCCGGGCGGACCTCGGTGATCCGCACATCACGCGGCAGGAACCGGGCCATCCGGTGGCGCAGCTTCGCCGGATCCACCTCGGCGGTGGTGTCGAAGTGGGCCACTTGGCCCTCGGCGTGCACGCCGGCATCGGTCCGGCCGGCCACCGTCAGCTGAACCGGTTCACGGAACACCTTGGACAGCGATTCCTCGAGCGTGCCCTGCACCGTCCGCAACCCGGGCTGGCGCGCCCAGCCGGTGAAGTCGGTCCCGTCGTAGCTGATGTCCAGCCGCACCCTGGTCGTCGCCCGGCCCGGTGCCTCGTCCTGCTCCTGCACGCCGCTCATTCTCCCGCTCCTCGAAAGAACCGAGCCCGCCACTCCCGGAGTACGGGCGTGGCGGGCTCGGGTGTTCGACGCTCAGGCGTCCTTCTTGTCCTCGGCGGCCTCGTCGGCCTGCGCCTCGGCGGCCGGAGCCTCCTCGGCAGCCTCGGCGGCCGCCGGAGCAGCCTCCTCGGCCTTCTGCGACGCCGCGACCCGGCGAGCGCGATCGGCCTCGTCGGTGACGGTCTTCTCCCGCACCAGCTCGATCACGGCCATCGGGGCGTTGTCGCCCTTGCGCGGCAGCGTCTTGATGATCCGGGTGTAGCCACCATTGCGGCCCTCGAACGAGGGGCCGATCTCGGCGAACAGGGCGTGCACGACGTCCTTGTTGCGGATCACCTTGAGCACCTCACGACGGTCGGCCAGGGTGCCGGCCTTCGCCTTGGTGATGAGCTTCTCGGCGTAGGGGCGCACCGCCTTGGCCTTGGCCTCGGTGGTCGTGATCCGACCGTGCTCGAAGAGCGCCGTCGCCAGATTGGCGAAGATCGCCTTCTGGTGCGACGCCGACCCGCCGAAGCGAGCACCCTTCTTGGGCTTGGGCATTGTTTTCTCCTTGAGGGAAAGCCTGGGGTGCCTACCCCGTCGGCTTTAAAGCTGTTCGGTCTCGGCGTAGTCCTGCTCGCCGCCGTCGTCGTTGTTGAACGAGCCGCTGTCGCTCCACGTACCGGTGCTCGCGTCGTAACCCACGACCGAAGAGGGGTCGAACGACGCCGGGCTGTCCTTCAGGGACAGACCCAGGGCGTGCAGCTTGACCTTGACCTCGTCGATCGACTTCTGGCCGAAGTTGCGGATGTCGAGCAGGTCCGACTCGGTGCGGGCCACCAGCTCGCCCACCGTGTGCACACCCTCGCGCTTGAGGCAGTTGTAGGACCGGACGGTGAGGTCCAGATCCTCGATCGGCAGGCCGAAGGAGGCGATGTGATCCGCTTCCTGCGGCGAGGGGCCGATCTCGATGCCCTCGGCTTCGACGTTCAGCTCACGAGCCAGGCCGAACAGCTCGACCAGGGTCTTGCCCGCCGAGGCGAGCGCGTCCCGTGCGCTGATGGAGTTCTTGGTCTCCACGTCCAGGATGAGCCGGTCGAAGTCGGTCCGCTGCTCGACACGGGTGGCCTCGACCTTGTAGGTCACCTTGAGCACCGGCGAGTAGATCGAATCCACCGGGATCCGGCCGATTTCCGCGCCGGTCGCCTTGTTCTGCACGGCCGGGACGTAACCGCGGCCCCGCTCGACGACGAGCTCGATCTCGAGCTTGCCCTTGTCGTTCAGGGTGGCGATGTGCATATCCGGGTTGTGCACGATGACACCGGCAGGCGGCACGATGTCACCGGCGGTGACGGTGCCCGGACCCTGCTTGCGCACGTACATGGTGACCGGCTCGTCCTCCTCCGAGGACACGACCAGGCCCTTCAGGTTCAGGATGATGTCGGTGACATCCTCCTTCACCCCGGGCACGGTGGTGAACTCGTGCAGCACGCCGTCGATGCGGATGCTCGTCACCGCGGCCCCCGGAATCGAGGACAGCAGCGTACGCCGCAGCGAGTTGCCGAGCGTGTAACCGAAACCGGGCTCGAGCGGTTCGATGGTGAACTTCGAGCGGTTGTCGGCGATGACCTCTTCGGTCAGGGCCGGACGCTGGGAAATCAGCATGAGGATCTTCCTCCTGTCAGGGCGCCCGCTATTTGACGCCTGGTTGAGGGGTGTGCCGGCGGGTGCCGGACCGGTACGGACCGGTCGCCACCCGCCGCCGATCTACCCTTACTTCGAGTAGTACTCGACGATCAGCTGTTCCTGCAGCGGCACATCGATCTGTGCGCGCTCGGGCAGCTGGTGCACCAGAATGCGGAGCCGGCCGGGAACGACCTGCAGCCAGCCCGGGACCTGGCGATCGCCGAAGGTCTCGCGCGCCACCTGGAACGGCAGCATGCCGGCCGACTTCTCCTTGACATCGATGATGTCGTACTGGCTCACCTGGAAGCTGGGCACGTTGACGCTGACGCCGTTGACCACGAAGTGGCCGTGGCTGACCAGCTGCCGCGCCTGCCGGCGGGTACGGGCCAGGCCGGCGCGGTACACGACGTTGTCCAGCCGGGTCTCGAGCAGCCGGAGCAGGTTGTCACCGGTCTTGCCCTTGAGGCGGTTGGCCTCTTCGTAGTACCGGCGGAACTGCTTCTCCATGACGCCGTAGGAGAAGCGGGCCTTCTGCTTCTCCTGCAGCTGGAGCAGGTACTCGCTCTCCTTGATCCGCGCGCGGCCGTGCTGGCCGGGCGGGTACGGGCGACGCTCGAACGCCTGGTCGCCTCCGACGAGGTCGACACGAAGACGACGCGACTTGCGGGTGATGGGGCCGGTGTAACGGGCCATTTCGCTTTACCTTCCTTTCCCGCTAGACGCGACGCCGCTTGGGCGGACGGCAGCCGTTGTGCGGCTGCGGGGTGACATCGGAGATCGAGCCCACCTCGAGGCCGGCGGCCTGCAGCGAGCGGATCGCGGTCTCGCGGCCCGAACCCGGGCCCTTGACGAACACGTCGACCTTCTTCACACCGTGCTCCTGCGCCTTGCGGGCCGCGTTCTCGGCGGCCAGCTGCGCGGCGAACGGGGTCGACTTACGCGAGCCCTTGAAACCGACGTGGCCGGAGGACGCCCAGGAGATGACGTTGCCCTGCGGGTCGGTGATGGAGACGATCGTGTTGTTGAACGTGCTCCTGATGTGCGCGTTGCCGTGCGGGACGTTCTTCTTGTCCCTACGACGCGACTTCTGAGACTTCTTCGGGCCAGATGCCCGGCTCTTCGGAGGCATTCGCTATCCCTACTTCTTCTTACCGGCGACGGTCTTCTTCGGACCCTTGCGCGTACGCGCGTTGGTCTTGGTCCGCTGGCCACGAACGGGCAGACCGCGGCGGTGCCGGATGCCCTGGTAGCACTGGATCTCGATCTTGCGACGGATGTCGGCCTGCACCTCGCGGCGCAGGTCACCCTCGACCTTGAGATCCGAAGCCTCGATGTAGTCGCGAAGCTTGGTCAGGTCGTCGTCGCCGAGATCCTTCGAACGCAGGTCCGGGCTGACGCCGGTAGCCTCCAGGATCTCCTTGGAGCGGGTACGGCCGATGCCGTAGATGTAGGTGAGTGCGATCTCCATGCGCTTCTCGCGCGGGAGGTCGACGCCCATGAGACGTGCCATGTCGGCAGTTCCTTAACTGTTGCGGAGGTCTGCTCCCTGTCCGTCCCCCGTCTTGGGTGGGGCACCGGCCTCCGTGCCGGTGGTGGGCTCGCACACCCCGGACCGCTCCCGGAGGAGAGTCCGAATTTCCACAGCGTGCGGCTGGAGCTGGGAGTTCTTCTCTGTATGGCCAATCCGATCTCTTGCGATCGGTGCCCGGCGGTGAAGCGCGGTCAGCCCTGACGCTGCTTGTGGCGCAGGTTGTCGCAGATCACCATGACCCGGCCGTTACGGCGGATCACCTTGCACTTCTCGCAGATCTTCTTGACGCTCGGCTGAACCTTCACGTCCGTCCAATCTTGTTGTGGTGCCCACGGGTGTGGACACAGTTTTTCCCCAGCCTGTCGACTGGGGAAGTTTCAGTTGGTGCCACCGCCCGCTGCGCGGCGACGCCCGCCGGGGGTCCGGGGGCGGAGCCCGCCGGGCGGGGTGTGGGGGTTACTTGTATCGGTAGACGATCCGACCGCGGGACAGGTCGTACGGCGACAGCTCGACCACGACGCGGTCCTCGGGGAGGATGCGGATGTAGTGCTGCCGCATCTTCCCGCTGATGTGCGCGAGAACCTTGTGCCCGTTCTCGAGCTCGATCCGGAACATCGCATTGGGCAGCGGCTCGACAACTCGACCCTCGACCTCGATGGCCCCGTCTTTCTTCGCCATATCCTCCGCTATCCCGGTTAAGCTCAACCTTGAAGTTGGATGTCTGGTGTACTGGTTCGTGACAGCCATCACAACGGATGAACACACACGAACATCGGCACATAGGCGTACCGCCGCTCCAGCTTACCGACCTGCCGTCGGTAGAGCAAAACGCGCCCGGAGCACCCCGTTGCCGAGCCCTGCCGGGTGCCGGGTGACGGGCGCGGGTTGTCGCGTAAACTGACCGGCGTCCGAGTACGGGTCGAAATGATCGAGGGGGACGCGGTGAACGTGTGCGACCGGCAGGCCACCCGGCCCGCCCCGGCGCCGATCGGAGAGCTGTTGCCGAACGGGGAGACGCGGTGAGTCGCACCAACGACGACCTCCCGATGCTGCCACCGTGGCTGTCGGAGAACGAGGTCACCCAGGTCGGGTACAACGCGCCGGTCGAGAACCTCCCGCACGAGGAGCTGATCGACGACGCACCCAAACGCCGCCGCAAGGCTCGCGACGGCGAACCCCGCAAGGAGAAACGGCGCGGCTGGCGCCGCAACAAGAACACCGCCGCCGAGGACACGAGTGCCGAGACCGGCGATTCGGTCGCGCCGCCGGCACAGCACCCGGCACCCGGGCAGTGGGAACACCCCGACCGGACCCCCGACCCCACCGCCCGCCCGGGCGGTCCCGGACCCGCGCCCGACGGTTATCCGCAGTACGACCCCCGGACCGCCACACCGGCCGCCCCCCAGGAGCAGTCGCAGTCCGCCGAACCGGGGTACGCCACGCCGCCCGGCCGGACCCCGACCGGGCCCGGGCGCCCCCCGATGGGAGCACCCGGCGGAAACCCGGCGGGAGCCGTCGGCGCCTCGGCAGCCGGCAGCCAGGGCCCCGCACCCGAATTCCGCGCGGCGGGCTCGGCCGAGATTTCCGGGTTCCGTGCAGCGGGTTCGGACGACGCTTCTCGGTTGAGTACAGCAGGCCCGGATGACGCTCTCGGATCGGCATCGTCCGACCGACCGGCCGCTTCCGGTGCGGCAGGCTGGGGCCCCACTCAGCCCGGCCCGGGGGTTCCGCCGACGCATGCCCCGGGGGGTCCACCGACACCCGGACCGACGCCGCACTCGGGACCGGCCGGCGGCGATTCACCGGTCGGCAGCAGCCCGGTGCCGCACCCGAGTACCTCCACGGCGCCGCAACCAAATACTTCCGCACCGATGCCCGGGGCCCCCGCAACCGGGTCGCCTGATACCGGCCCCGCGGCAGGCACCGGGCCGGTTCCGCCGGCCGATTCCCCCGCCCCGGCATCGGGCGATGCCGCTGGCCGGCCGGCCGCCGAGCATTCGTCCGCCAAGACCGGGGCAGGCCCCGTTGCTCCGGCTTCCGGCGATCCGAGCACTCGCGAGCCCGCCGGGTCCACTACCCAGCCGACCCCCGCCCACTCGTCCGCCGGACCGGCAGCGGATCCCCGGTCCGCCTCCGGTTCCGGAGCGGACGGTCCGCAGGTACCAGGGCCCAACGCACCGGCTCCGCCGACCGCCACTTCCGGGAACGCGCAGATGCCACGGCAGGCCGCCGGCGGCCTGCCGACGCGCACCCCGGGCGAGCAGGCCGAAGGTTTCGCCCCGCTCGGGGCCCGCAATCTGCCCGATCTGCCGCCACCGCCGGACGCATCCGCGACACCACCCGACCCGACACCGGCCGACGAAGCGCCACCCGCCTGGTTGAACGGCCCGGTCGATTCGTCCCCCACCGCGTCCCCCGGCAACGAAGCGGACGCCCGGCCCACAGCTCCCGCCCGCTTGCCCGCACCTCGGGGCACCGCACGCACCGAACAACCGGACAGCCGCGACGATGCGTCGACCGGCGGACGTCGAGACCCGGCGGCCCCGACATCGGCTGCGCGGGCCGCCGAGGATCAGCCGTCTGCATCCACCGCTGCCGGGCCCGGAGCCGGCAGCCACGGTCCCGCGAGCGCCGAACCGGAGCGTCCGGCCGGGCCGAGCACCGGCCGACAGCAGCCCATCGGGACCGAGTCGGGCGCCTCGGCAGCCGGCGGTTCGGCCGGGTCCTCCCCGTCCGGCACACCCGGCTCGGCGGTATCGCCGTCTCCGGATGCGACCGGCGAGGCACGCCGTCACGAGGGTGCCGCGTCGCACGGATTCGAGGGCTCCGACACTGCCGAAGCCGGCCCGGTACCCGGATCCACCGCCGACCCACGAGGCGAGCACACCCCGGCGACCCCGCCCCGGCCCGCAGCGTCGGCCACACCGGATCCCTCGGCCACCGAGCCGGGCCGTCGGCGCGCCCGGCACCGGCTCGAATCCGACGAGCACGTGGCCGGCACACCGCTGTCGGCGGCCGCTGCGCACACAGCCGCAGCGACGCCCGGCGAACCCCAGCAGTCCACGGCACCGTCATCGGCCTCTCGAGCGCGTTCACCGCAACCGTTCCCGGCCGAGACACCGACCCCGGCACCCTCACCCGGCCCGCCATCGGCTCCCGGTCGACCAGCAGCCGAATCGAGGCCCCCCGCCGAGTCCGCCCCGACGCCCACCGCCGACACAACGGCCCCGCCGACCAGTGGAGCCGGTGCGGCACACGCGGCAACCGGCACGCCTGCTCCGGCCGCCTCCGACGCAACTCCCGCGCCTGCCGGAGGGGCGGACGCGACGCGCACAGCCGCAGCGGCGCACCCACCAGCCGGCCACCCAACCAGCGGACCGAGCGCTCACACACCACCCGCCACCGGCACGGCGCCGGAACCCACCGGAGCAGCTACGGCGACGCCTCCGGTAGGCGCAGCACACCCGCCGCCCGGCTACGCATCCGCCGAACCGGACACTCCTGCGCCGACGGCTGCCGAGGTGCGCCGGACCGACGCAACGTCATCGACCGCGGCACCGACATCGGCGCAGGGCGAGGCGGTCGGCCCGCCGGCCGACACTCCGGCCTGGTCCAGTTCGACGCCTGCGGCCGATGGCCCGCGGTTCGGCGCCGGACAGCCGCCGCAGGGCCCGGCAGCAGGTCCCCCCGGTGACAGCTGGGCCGCTTCGATCAACGGTGGCGCGGCGGTATCCGGTCCCGAGACGCCGCCCGGATATCGGCCGTCCGGCCCCGGATACGGGCCGACCGCCCCGCAGGGCGGCGCCGACCGACCGGGCCCCGGTCCCGGGTACGGGCCCGCGCCGTCGTACCCCGGAACCGGTGACAACCATCC
Organism: Nocardia sp. KT25-26; assembly: GCF_056627695.1. Taxonomy (NCBI): domain Bacteria; kingdom Bacillati; phylum Actinomycetota; class Actinomycetes; order Mycobacteriales; family Nocardiaceae; genus Nocardia; species Nocardia sp. KT25-26. Next base: position 5,128,878 of record NZ_CM152813.1, read on the forward strand.
GATCCCGGGCCCCGGATACGGTGCGGCACCGGCGGATCCCCATCGCGCGGCACCGGGCCCCGGATACGGCCCGGCCCAGAATCCGCCGAATACCGGTGAGCACCACCCGATCCCGGGACAGCGCGGCGGGCCGCCGCCCGCCGCGCCCCAGGGTGGTCAGCAGTGGGGTGCGCCGCAGGGACAGTTCCAGCCACCGTCGCTGGAGAACGTGCCGGTCAAGCGGGCCAAGAAGGCGCCGGGCAGCGGCTGGCGCAAGGCCGTGCATCACGTATCCGGCGGTGCCATCAACCCCGGCATGTCGGCGGAAGAACGCCGGTTGCAGGAGCTGGTGGCCCGGATCCGGCAGCCGGTGCGCGGCGACTACCGGATCGCGGTGCTGTCGTTGAAGGGCGGGGTCGGCAAGACGACCACCACCATGGGACTCGGCTCGATCTTCGCGTCGATCCGTGGCGACCGGGTGATCGCGGTGGACGCGAACCCAGACTTCGGCACCCTCTCGCAACGGGTGTCGCTGCAGACCCGGTCCACCGTGCGGGATCTGCTGCTGGACTCGTCGATCGAGCGATACTCGGATGTCCGCCGGCACACCTCACAAGGTTCGAGCCGACTGGAAGTCCTTGCCAGCGAGCGCGATCCGGCGGCGTCCGAGGCGTTCAACGACGAGGAGTACCGGGCCGTCGCCCGCATCCTGCAGCGTTTCTACAACATCATTCTCACCGACTGCGGCACCGGACTGATGCACTCGGCGATGACCGGCGTACTGGATCTGGCGCATTCGCTGGTGCTGATCTCGTCGGCGGCGATTGACGGCGCCCGCAGTGCCGCGGCCACCCTGGACTGGTTGTCCCTGCACGGCCACGACCACCTGGTCCGCAACGCCGTCGTGGTGATCAACCTGCCCCGGGAGGGTTCCCCGAACGTGGGGGTGCAGCAGCTGCGCGAGTACTTCCTGTCCCGGTGCCGGGCAGTGCACATCATCCCCTACGACGCCCATCTTTCCGAGGGCTCCGAGATCGATCTGCACCGCCTGCACAAGACCACCAAGCGTGCCTACGTGGAGCTGGCCGCGACGGTGGCGGACGAGTTCGCCACCGGCCGGCGCAGCTACTACTGACCCGCCGGCCTGCCGATCACCATTCCGGCAGCCGGCGGTGCCCGGCGAGCACATCGCGCACCAGGTCGTCGTAGGCATCGGCGAGTTCGGCGAGGTGGTGCCAGGCGCCGTGCAGTTGTTCGTCGTGGGCGGCCCGGGTCATCAGGGCGTGGTGGGCCTGCACCGACGACTCGGCGAGCCGATCGAGGACCGCGCCGACGGTTTCGGTGTGCAGGGTGGCGCCGAGCCGATGCTGCGGCACGTTGTGCAGCACCCAGTCGTCGATGGCCATCACCAATTCGCCACGGCGCCGGTCGATATCGCGCAGTACGCCGGGGTCGGTCTCGCGCAGCCCGCCGCGCCCGACGCAGCGCCGTTCGTGCAGCACCGCGAGATCACGGGACAGCCAGAGCAGTGGCCCACCGACCACCCGGTGACCGCGACACGCCCGGACGACGAGATCGGAAGGCGGAAGCGGAACCGCCTCCGGATCGGGCGCCACCGGGTCGATACACCGCGGTGTATCGGGGAAAGCCATTACGACTGTGGAACTCTCCGAACCTGCCACGTTGCCTCGCCGTCGTCGCTGCACAACACCGGATCAGAACGTTCATTACAATAAACCTCTGAACCAACCTGTCAAGCGTTACCCGGCCGTAGGAAGTGGCGAAGAGTACACTTCGTTACCTGCACGACTGACCGAGGAGCATGATGGCGGACGGTCCGACCTACCTCCGTATCGCAGACCTCCTCCGCGAGGAGATCCGCGCGGGTACCTGGAAGCCGGGCGACCGGCTACCGAGTCATTCCGAACTCGCGCAGCAGATGCAGGTCTCGATCACGACTGCACGCAACGCGATCCAGATCCTGGTTGCCGAAAACCTGGTCTATACAGCTACTTCCCGCGGGACCATCGTCCGAAACCAGGAAGTTCTGGAATCGGTTGTCACCGATCATATCCGGCGCGATCGACCCCGGTCCGGACACGACATCTTCGAAGAGATCGCCCGTGCCGCCAACCGGGAACCGAGCAAGGAGTTCAGTACCCGGATGGAACCGGCCGACGCCCGGGTCGCCCACTGGCTCGGTGTTCGCGAGGACTCCTGGGTGCTCGCCCGCACCGTGGTCCAGTACCTGGATCACGAGCCCTGGTCCTGGGAGGTCAGCTTCTACCCGCGCGACCTCGCCGAGGCGGCCGGCATCGACTCGCCCCACGACATCCCCGAAGGCACCACCCGCCGGCTCGCCGACCGCGGCTACCGCGAGACCGCGCACCGCGACACCGTGCAGGCGCGGCCCGCCACCGCCGAGGAGGCCGCGGTGCTCGGCGTCGCCACCGGTACCGTGCTGCTGGACCAGCTGCGCATCGGCGCCACCCATCAACGGGTCACCCGCGCGACCCGGCACCGTTCCCAGGCCAACCGGAACCGGCTGGCCTATCAACTCGGCGATGCGGAAGGCGCAGCGGTGATCGCGCGCACCCTCGGCATCGCACCGGGTACCGGCACCAGCGTGCCATGAACGCCACGATCCGCCGGGCCGAGCTCGGCGATCTGCCGCTGATCTGCCGGCTCCGGGTGCAGCGAACCGCCTGGCTCACCGCTCGCGGCTCGGATCAGTGGACGGTCGCCGGCCGCGGGCGGCCGATCGAGATCTTCGCCCGCACCGTCGGCCGCTCACTCGACGCCGGTGAGACCTGGATCGCCGAACTCGACGGCACCCCGGCCGGGACCATCACCGTGAACGGCCGTGCCGACCCCGGCCTGTGGGCGCCCTGGGAGCTGGCCGAATCGGTGATCGTGCATTTCATGATCGTCGACCTGCGCTTCGCCGGGCGCCGGATCGGGCACCGGATGCTCGCGCACGCCGCCGATGTGGCCCGGCACCGGCAACGCGACTGGGTTCGCTTGGATGCCTGGACCACCAACCCGGGGTTGCACGAGTACTACCGGCGGGCCGGGTTCCGGCTGGCCCGGATCGCCGGGCCGGGTGCGAGCGGACCGTCCTGTGCCCTGTTCGAGCGCCGGACCGACAGCTGGCGAGCGGACACCCGGTCACCGGCGCAGCTGGCCGAGCGGACCGGGTGACGCGCGGTCTCACAGCCCCGGCAGGTCGGCGATGTGCACCATCTCCACGCCCCGGCTCCGGGACACCAGGGTGCCGCGGCCCGGCGGCAGCTTCGTCGGGCGTACATCGCCGATGAGTTTGCCCTCGTCCCGTGGACCGCTCATGATCAGCGTTTCCACCGACAGGTTCTTCATCGCGCCGAGGATCGGATCGTAGAGCGCCCGGGAGACGCCGCCGATGCGACGGGTGACGATGAGGTGCATCCCGATGTCCCGGGCCTGCGGCAGGTACTCCAGTAGAGGCGCGAACGGATTGCCTCCACCGGCGACCACCATGTCGTAATCGTCGACGACGATGTAGATCTCCGGACCGCTCCACCAGCTGCGTTCCCGCAACTGCTGGGGCGTGATATCCGACCCTGGGATACGTTTGGCCAGGTAGTTGGCCACCTCGGCGATCATCGGCCCGCAGGTTTGCGACGAGGTCGAATACCCGGCCAGCTGGTCGCCCTCGAGGATCCCCAGCATCGTTCGCCGGTAATCGATGAGAATCACCCGAGCCTCGTCGGCATCCGACTGTTCGGCAATGCCGGTGACAATGTTGCGCAGCAGAGTGGTCTTGCCGCATTCCACGTCGGCGAACGCCATGAAGTGCGGTTCGGCGCCGAAATCGAGTACCAGCGGCTGCAGCTCGGACTCTCCCAACCCGACGACCACCCTCGTCCGGCTGAGCTCGACCCCCCACTCGCGGGCGGTCCGCAGTACCTCGGTGCGCGGGATCTGCAACGGCAGCATCCGGACCTCGGGTGCCCGCCGTTCGCCGTAGAGCGCGGTGAGTTCGGCGGCGGCCCGGGATACGCCGTCGGCCACCGTCGCGGCATCGGAATCCGAATCCAGGCGGGGCAATGCGACCAGCATGTGCAGCTGGTCGGGGGTGAGACCCCGACCCGGCCGACCGACGGGGACCTGGTGCGCGACCCGTCGTCCCATCTCCGAATCCGACGGATCACCGAGGCGCAGTTCCAGCCTGGTGCCGATTTGGTCCTTGATCACCGGGCGGATCTCTGCCCACCGTGAGGCCCCGATCATCAGATGGATGCCATAGGAGAGCCCCTGCGCGGCGATCGCGTTGATCGATCCCTCGAGCAGGTCGAACTCTTCGCGGATGGTGGACCAGCCGTCTACGACGAGGAACACGTCCCCGAATGGGTCGGCGGCCAGCGGATCGGCTCCGTCGTCGGCAGTGCCGTTGACTCGGCGGGCCTCCTGCGCGGCGAACTTCCGCCGCCGGAACTCGGCCATCGACTCGATGCCGAGCTCGGTGAACCGCTCCTCCCGCTGCCGCAACAAGGTGGTCAGTTCGGCGATGGTGCGCCGCACCCGATCGGCATCGAGCCGGCCCGCCACCGACCCGACGTGTGGCACCCCGGCCAATCCGGCCATGCTGCCGCCACCGAAGTCGAGGCAGTAGAACTGCACCTGCTCCGGGGTGTGGGTGGCGGCGGCCGCCATGATGATGGTTCGCAGCGTTGTGGATTTGCCCGACTGTGGACCGCCGACGACCGCGACATTGCCCTGCGCCCCTGCCAGTCCGACGGTGAGCACATCGCGCCGCTGTTCGTAGGGCTTGTCGATGACGCCGATCGGCATCCATAGCTGGCCGTGCCGGTTGACCGGCGAACGCCAATCCGGTTCGGGCAGGAGCATGTCCGCGGTGGGCGATTCGTCCAGCGGCGGCAGCCAGACTTCGTGCGCCGGACGGCCGTGACCGGTCAGCCGGGACACCACGACGTCCAGCAGGGTATCCGGAACACCCTCTTCGGCCGGCACCTCGGGCACGGCGGCGGACGGGGGTGGGGGCAGTTCGAGCGGGTCGAAGACGGGCTCGGGCGGCGTAGCGGCGGTCTCGGGGTCCGGCAACTCCACCGCCGATGCGGAGAACACCACCGGCCGCTGGGTGACCACCGGCTCGCCGTCCTCGCGCACCGTCCCGGAGACCGGCGCCACATACGGCCCGGACACATAGCTGGCGTTGAACCGGAGCGGTTCGGAGGCATCGCTCTTGAGATAGCCGGCACCGGGCACGCTGGGCAGGTGATAGGCATCGGTGATGCCCAGCACGGCCCGGGACTCGTTGGCGGAGAAGGTGCGCAGGCCGATCCGGTAGGACAGATGCGATTCCAATCCGCGCAGCTTGTTCTCCTCGAGTCGCTGCGATGCGAGCAGCAGATGCACGTGCAGCGACCGCCCCAAGCGGCCGATCATCACGAACAGCTCGGCGAAATCGGGTTTCTGCGAGAGCAGTTCGGAGAACTCGTCGACGACGACGAACAATGCCGGCAACGGATCGAGCGGCACCCCCGCCGCCCGCGCCTTCTCGTAGTCGGTGACGTTGGCGTAGTTACCGGCTGAGCGCAACAGTTCCTGTCGCCGATTCATCTCGCCTGCCAGGGCGTCCTTCATCCGGTCGACCAACGAGAGTTCCTCTTCGAGGTTGGTGATGACCGCCGAGACGTGTGGCAGGGAGTCCAGCCCCAGGAAGGTCGCACCACCTTTGAAGTCGACCAGCACCAGGTTCAGCGCGTCCGGCGAGTGAGTGGCGACCAACGACAACACCAGAGTGCGCAGGAACTCCGACTTGCCGGAGCCGGTGGCGCCGATGCACAGGCCGTGTGGGCCCATTCCGTTCTCCGCGGATTCCTTGATGTCGATCTCCACCGGCTGCCCATCCGGTGTGGTTCCGATCGGAACCCGTAGCCGCTCCCGGGCGGTCCGCGGGCGCCACACGCGCGCCGGGTCGATCTGCGCGGCATCCGGAATCCGCAGCAGTGACATCAGGCCGGGGTCTGCGACGACGCCGTCGTCGAGGGTGACCATCTGTGCAGCGGTGGCGAGCCGATAGCGGGCCATGATGCGGGCGAAGGCCGCCGCTTCGGTGACATCGACCCGATCCGCCACGGCGAACCGTTCGGTTCCCGCGGAACTGCGGGCAGCGATCTGCCCGTCTTCGACGACCAACTGGAGGCCACGCCGAGCGGCCAGGCTCGATTCCTGCGGGGACAGGTCCACGACGGTCACAGAGTCGAGACCGGATTCACTGATCAGCCGTTCGTTGCCGCTCACGTAACCGTCGTCGAGCACCACGACGATATGGGCACGACCGGCTGTCGGCTGCGGGTTGCGCATGAACCGGCCGCGGTCGTCCAGCTCGTCCCCCAACGCCGATTCCAGTTCGCTCAGTGAGGTGTACATCATCCGCGCCGTGCCCATGCCGTCGCGGTGAACCGGATGCTGCACATGCGGCAGCCACTTGGCCCAGTCCCAGCTCGCGTCGGGATCGGCGCATACGAAAGCGACGATCAGCTGATCGGGGCCGTGGAAAGTGACCAGTTCCATCACCATCGACCGGACCAGCATCCGGGCCTCAGCCTCGACGCCGGCGATGTCGATCGCCGGAAAGGCGCGCAGTGAGACGGCGGTGGGCAGGTGGTGCACGACCGAATGGGTCCGCACGAACCGACGCAACGCCACGGTGGACACCGGTTCCAGATCTTCGAGCGGTCCGGTCTCGGGCCGGGCCAATTTCGTAGCCAGCCGATGACTGCCGATTCCGACCCGGACGTGGCCGAAGTCCGCATCCGGAGGGCGGCGCTCCCACATCCGCCGGGTGCCGATCAGCGACACCAGGTCGGCCGGCTCCGGGTGGCTCCAGGTCAGTGTGTCCAGCTGTTTGATTCCGGTACGGCGGACATCCTTGCGGACTTGGTCCAGGTACCGGAAGTAGTCCTTGCGTTCCTCGTTGAGCTCTACAGCTCTTTTCGGGCCGCCGCCCCGCATACCCATCATCATGCCGACCATCGACATCAGCATCATCATCGGGAACATCATCATCATGGGGTTCGCGAACAGGTTGCGCCCCATGGTGGCCATCATCGCGATCATGCCGATGACCGCAACCACCATGATGATCGGCATCAGCTTCATCAGCAGCGGAGCCGGGATCGGCCGCTCGATCTCGGGCGGCGCGGTCAGGGCTACCTCGCCACCCGGTGCACGCGGCGGGGCGATCCGGGGACGGCGGACGAAACCTACTGAAGCCATGGCTACCTACTCGAATGCCGAATCGATGTCTTCGGAACGTCGCCGGAACGGATAGGCGATCGCAGTGCCGACGGCCAGCGCGGTGAGGCAGGCGACGGAGGCGACGACAGCGATCCGGCGCGGCCGCGGGTCCGGGCCGGCGGGGGGCACCGGAGCGGCTATGGCCTGCGGTTCGTCGGCACCGGAGCCGATCGGTGCGGCCGGCAGCGGTGCGGTGAGGGCGGCGAGCGGATCGATCAAACCGGCTCCGATGGCGTCGTTTCGGCCGGTTCCGGGTGCGTGCGCGGTGCCGATGATCCGGTCGATCACCTGCTGCGCAGTGAGTGCCGGGAATCGGGAACGCACCAGTGCAGCCAACCCGGCGACGTAGGGCGCCGCGAAGCTGGTGCCATCGATCGGCCGGATGCCGTCCTGGGTCTGGACACCGTCGACCAGGCCGGTGCCACCGGGTCTGCTGTCCAGCGACACGATATTGCGGCCGATCGCGGCGACTCCCACCCACGGACCGTGCAATGACAGTGCCGACGGCTGCCCGTCGGCATCCACCGATGCCACCGACAGGACGTAGGGCGCGAACCAGGCCGGTGACGGTACCGTGGCCACCGAGTCCCATCCGGTGCCCTCGTTCTGTGTCTCGCAGGCTCCGCCGGTCTCGACGTTGCCGGCTGCCGCCACCACCACGACATTGCGTTGGTACGCATATCGCACGGCCGCGCCGAGGGCGGCATCGGCGGTATCGCCCCCAGCGGGGGTGCACGCTACCTCGGAGATGTTGACGACAGTCGCCCCCATGTCCACGGCACGTACCACCGCGGCAGCGAGGGTGAGCACACTGCCGTAGCCCTCACTGCGCAGGTCGCCGGGTGGGTCGCCGGCCGCTCGCCGGTCCGCCCGCTCGTAGGCCAGGCTGAGCTGCCGGATGGTCAGGATCTCCGCTTCCGGCGCGACGCCGGCGAACGCGTCGGCCGGGCCGGGGCGGGCGGCGATGATGCCGGCTACCAAGGTGCCGTGGCCGTCACAGTCCACGGTTCCGTCGGTGTCGGAAACGAAGTCACCACCGGGCAGCAACGCGGGTAGCCGCGGATGCCGGGCAACGCCGGTATCGATGACGGCGACCCGCTGCCCGGCGCCGCGGCTGAATTGCCAGGCGGCGGGCAGATTCAGGACCTGTTGCGCGATCGGTGGCTCACTGGGCGGGCCGCCCCGTAGCACTGGCTCGGCGCACAACTGCCGCTGCTCGGTCGGCTCCAGCGGCCGGGGCGCACCGCTGAGCGCTTGCGCGGCCGCCAGTGCACCCATATCGATCTCGGGCGGTGCGAGGGCCGCAGCGGTGGTTCCGGGCAGCCCGGCCAGCAGCGTAGCCACGGCGACGGGGCAGAGCAGGCGACGCAGCCGCCGGGACACACCGAACCGGCTCATATGTTGCGGGCCATCGAGTACACACCCATTACCCACAGCACCAGCGGGATCAGCGCGATGATCAGCAGGTACTCGAAGATCTCGATCATCCGCCGGACCACCGGGGTGACCTCGACACGCGGCCCGACCACCCCGAAGCAGACCACCCCGAGTGCGAAGGCGAGCAGCACAGCGATCGCCGTGTATTCGGCGGCGGCGTGGCCGTAGGCGTAACCGGTGACCAGAGCCAGGAAGGCCGTTGCCCCGCCGATGATCATCGTTGCGGCCTGGGCGAGGTCGGCGAACGCCCGACCGCGCAGGCAGAGCACGATCGCCGTGATCACGGCCAGGGTGAGCCCTTGCCAACGGGTGGCGCCGAACAGGTCGGCGGCTTCGAAGGCACCGATGCCCGCTGCGGCCGTACATGCAGCCAGCGATCCGGTCTGCACTCGGTTTGCCGTGCGCGCCCGCTCACCCAGGCCCGCGGCCGAGGGCAAGGTGGTGGCACCGATCGCACCGATGCCCTCGATAGCCGGCCGCACTTCGTGATCGGCAGGGTCGATGGCGCCACCCGCGGTCGGCACGGGCGGAATCGGCACCCGCGCCACCACAGCCGCGAACCGGGGCACCGCCGACACCAGAGCGATACCGGCCACCAGCAATCCGGCCCCCAGCTTCGGCAGACCCGGGTGCCAGATCAGGTAGACACCCGCGGTGACGGCACCGATCACCGCGGCCACGATCACCCCGGCGAACAGGCCCGGGGCCACCCCGACGAGCCGGTAGCCCAGCACTGCTGCGACCGCCACCAGCACCGTGCCGAGCAGCAGGTTCGGCGCAGGCTGAGCACCGGGTACGAACAGCAACCCGGGCACGAACAGCACCCCGGCCCCGAATAACAGGAGCAAACCGTCCACGGACAACCAGGTGGCGACCAGCCGATCGGCATACTTGCGCCCGGCGATCCCGGCCGCGACCATCGCACCGCAGCCGAGCCCGAGCAACGCGAACGCAGGCGCCAGTGGGTCGCCGGACTGCCGCGCAGTCGCCAGCAGCACCATGGTCACTCCGATGACCACCGCCGAGAGCACCAGTCCGGTCCAGCGCGCGGCGGTGCCCGACCAACTGCGGAATTCCTTGCTGGTCAGCTGGGCCACCGCATCGATGACATCGTCGAACAGCGCCGGCACCTCGATCGCCTTGGCAGGCCGCAGTACCAGCAATTGGCCGTCGTAGATCTCTGCGTCGGTGAGGGAACGGCTGGGCGCGAGCGGATCTCCGCCGAGCCGCGCCAGCGTCCAGTGCCGCGCCGCCAGCGGCGGATCCTCCTCGTCGGCCGGCGGCTCCGGATTGCGCGATTCGATCAGCGCCACCAACTCGCCGATATAGCTCGCAATCGGCGCCGTTGCGGGCAGCCCGACGTCGAGCTGAGTATTGCCGCCGATGACCGACACCCGACACAGTTCGGGCTCGGCGGCACGGGCGGCACCCGTGGCAAACAACTCTGACACCAGCGATGAACTCTCGGACGTAGCAGACAGGTTCCGTTGCAACCTCGCGGCAGCGTTACCTAATCTAACGGAAGAACGAGCCCGGCCGCGATCCGTGATGCGATCACCGGGTGAACGGAATGCATACAGCACGAGAAGATTTCGGGGCCAGACACGCTAATGACCGGCAACCGCCAAGCCCAGCGCGCCTTCGACGCCGGGATCCTTTCCCTGGGTCTGTCGATCGATGGCCAGGAATCCACCCGCGACATCGAGTACGCCAAGCTCGCGTTCCAACGGGCCACCGAATGGGATCCGAACATGTGCGACGCCTGGCTGGGCCGGGCCGCCGCCGGTGAACTCACCCGCGAAGTACTGTCGAATCTGCAGCGCACCAGCCGTGATTCACTTGCCCGGGAGCAACGTCGGCTCGGCCTGCCGCCACGGTCGCTCGCCGGCCGCTTCCTACCGGGCCTCTACATCGATTACCCACTGGCCGGCCTGACCGAGATCTGGCTGGCGTGGGCCGCCCAGTTGATCGCGGACAAGGACTACGACGAGGCCGAGCGAGTGCTCGACGAACTGGAAACGCTCCGCGGGCAATCGGGCAGCGACCCCGACCGAGAGGTGGACGACAAGATCGCCGCATACGTCCGCGGTGTGCTGCACTACAACACCCAGCGCTGGTCGGACGTGATGACCGTGCTTGCCGGCTCGGCGGAGTGGGAGGATCCGTATCTGGCCGCGGGCGCCCATGTGATGGTCGGCACCTCATGTGCGCAGCTCGGATTGTTCGGTGAGGCGATCCGACGGATGGAGCAGGCCGAAGCCGGGCCGATTCCGGCTGCTCGGACCAACGCGATGTTCTGCCGGGGCCTGTGCCTGCGCGAGGCCGGTGACGAGACACAGGCCCAAGCACTGTTCGAGCAGGTGTATTCACAGTCGCCCGATTTCACGGCGAACGCGGCCGCGATGCGCGACCGTACCTACCGGATCACCGTCACCACCCGGGAGGTGATCGATGCCCGAACCGACCGCTGGGATCCGGCATCGGCACCGTCGCTGGAAGATCAGCAGCGTGAGCAGGCCCAGGACCGAGCTCAGGAGATTCTCGCCCAGGCCCGCGCCGATCTCGACAGCCAGATCGGCCTCGATTCGGTGAAAACCCAGGTGGCCAAACTGCAGTCGTCGGCCCAGCTCGCCAAGATCCGCGCCGAGAAAGGATTGGCCAGCCAGTCCCGCGGCCAGCATCTCGCCTTCACCGGCCCGCCGGGAACAGGGAAGACTACCATCGCTCGGATCGTCGCCAAGATCTACTGCGGGGTCGGGCTGCTGAAGACCGACCGCGTGGTCGAGGCGAAGCGCGTCGACTTCGTCAGTCAGAACCTCGGTGGCACCGCGATCAAAACCGAGAAACTCATCGACAGCGCCATGGACGGTGTGCTGTTCATCGATGAGGCCTACACACTGATCCAGACCGGGCTGTCCGGTGGCGACGCGTTCGGCCGCGAAGCGATCGATACCCTGCTGGCCCGGATGGAGAACGATCGCGACCGTCTCGTGGTGATCATCGCCGGCTACGACGGTGAGATCGACCGGCTGCTCGCCGCCAACGACGGCTTGGCCTCTCGATTCGCCAAACGACTGCAGTTCCCGTCCTACACTGCCGAGGAGCTCGGGCAGATCGGTGAAGTGATCGCCGGAAAACGCGACTCGCAACTGTCCGACAGTGCGCACGCCCTGCTGGTTCGCGCCTGCCGGCATCTCTACGACCAGCAGAGCACCGACCAGAGCGGCCAGGCACGCCGTGGCGTCGACGCGGCCGGCAACGGACGATTCATCCGCAACGTCATCGAAGCAGCGGAGGAGGAACGGGAATTCCGGCTGGCCAACGACGAATCGCTGGACTTGTCCGCGGTCGACGAGTCGGTGCTGATGCGGATCGAGGAAGCAGATATGCGCACCGCCCTTACCGGGCTACTGGCCAACCTCAACGTCGAGATGCCGACCGACTGAGACCTGCGGATCGGGTCAACGCCCGGTCGGCAGCGAGTCGTAGCTGGTCAGCGCCTGGTCGACGGAGAGCGTCGGCCCCGGAACGAGTTGTCCGACGATCGGCCAGGGCGCCAGCCGCGGTGTCGCGCCGAGCCCCAGCATTGCCGCTGTCTCGGCATCCGGAATCCCGTGCCGGACACCGTTGTCGGCGACATAGAACAGGCTGCCGCGTCGCGGGCTGCCCGGATCCACACCGGTGACGCGGATGAACTCGCCCGACCCCGGCGCGATGTAGGCCGCGTCGGCTCGGTCACCGATCCCGTCGGCGGTCGAGAATTCGACCGGCTGCGCCGAATCCGGCAACGGCAGGCGGGTCCCCAGCAGCATCCGGACCCGCGCCCGCTCCTGCGGCCCGTCCACCGCATCCGGATCCCGGGTACCCGCCGCTGTTCCCGGAGTCTTCGACCAGCTCAGGCAGGCCACCGGAGCATCCTCGGGATCGACGATGCGCGGCGAATGCTGCGGGAAGTCATCGGTCGGCAGCACATGCCGCACCGGAACGCTCGCCAGCGTATCGGGCGCTACGGTGGCGATCTCGGTCATTCCGTGCGAATCCGCGGTTCGCAATAGTTCCGCGGTGAAGGCGCTCACCGGCTGCACTCCATCGGCGAGAACGACGAAGGTCTCCGCGACCCCGTCCGGACCCGGCACCGAGATCACGCCACCGACCGGATACCGGGCCAGGGCTCCGGGACCCGGCCGCCCGGCGTCCGGAATCTGCGGCGGCGTGATCGCCGGCACCTCGGTGGTGGCACCGAGGAATCCGGTGCCGATCGGCCGGGCACGATGTCCGGCCAGTCCGACCGTCCGGGCGACCGTAACATCGGTGGGGTCGATGCGCGCCCGGAGCCCGGCATACACCAAGTAGGTCACGTCGTCCCGGCGCACCAGCAGCGCCTCCTGCGCCGTGGCGGCACCGATCGAATCACGCAACTCGGGGCGCGCGGCGATGATTGTCGTCTCGCCACCGGCGGAACCAGCGGCGCTGCCTGTTTCGGACAGCCCGGTCGTTTCACACAGTGTCCACTCCGACCGGTCACCCTGAGCGGAACCCGGCAGCGCGGCAGGCGCACCCGGAATCCCGAGCAGTGGACCGCGCGGCAGATCGCCGAGCTTGTCGTCCTTCACCGAGCTCGGTTCCTCCGCGGCACCTACGATGAGCCGAGCCGAGGCCAGATTCAGCACCGGGTGCAGGGTTTTCGAATCATCTGCACCGTGCACCACCACGTAGAGAGCGCCGCTCTGCTTACCGGTGACGATCAGCGAGTCCCCGACAGCGCCTTGCGGACGAATGAACGCCAGAATCGCGGCACCCGCCACCACGATCAGCCCGAGCACAGCACCGACGAGCAGGGACCGGATCTGGGATCGCATAGGGTCGTGCAGCATCCGGGCATCCCGGCGGACCAGGGCATGATCGAGCCGGCGCAACAGAAAACGATATCCGTTGACCTGAGTACGGGTAGTCAGCTGCGCCGGCACTGCGCCCCCATCGAGCGATCCATCACTGTTCCAGCCGACACGGTACCGTAACGACGAGAACAGCTCGGAGTCGTCACCGGGCGATGATCCACTGGATATCGATCAGGGACAACAATTTTGAACGAATCGATGAACTCCGGGAAAACAGGCAACCACACGGGTGCAGAACTGCGCGATCCGGAATTCTGGTTGTTCCGCATCTTCGGGCTGCGAGTCGTGCTGCCGGTGCTCGCGATGACCGTCGTGGTTTCCTGGATCGTCCTCGCCACTACCGATTCGGTGCCCGGTGCAACCAGCTCGGGCATCGCGCTCGGTGTACTCGCGCTGGCACCGATCCGTGGCCGTACCTCGGCCGCCCGCGCCGCCGACGCTGTTGTCCGGCGCATACGCCGGCAGGCGGGTGCCGAGCGCGTCGACCGGACCGCACCGTTCGACGTCCCGCTGCACGAGGGCGGGGGGTGCGGGGTGCGCTGGGACGGGGAGCTACTGCTCACCATGCTCGCCGTCGACCCGCCGCCGGACCGGCTGGCGATGCTGCGCAGCGGCGCCCTGAGCGCCGATCAGCTACTGCCGTTGACCGACCTCGCCCGCTGCCTCGACCAGTTCGATATCGAACTGACCGGCATAGATGTGATCGCCACCGGCGCCCGTACGGCCGGCACCGGACGAGCCGCGCACCTCTACGACCGCATTCTCGGACCACTCCCCGCGATCGCCCACCGCAGCTGCTGGCTGGTCCTGCGGCTCGACCCGCTGGCGAATGCGGCGGCCGTGGAAAAGCGGGGCGGGGCCGGCCGGGGCGCACTCCGTACTGCGATCATCGCCACCCGACGAGTGGCAAACCGGTTGGCCGCCGCCGATATCGCCGCATCGATGCTGACCGCCACCGAAATGAACCGCGCGCTGCGCGAACTCACCCACGGCTTCGACCTGCACACCCTCACCGAGGACGCGCGCTCCCTGCGCGCCGAAGACCGGTACCTGACGCTCTACCAGTTGGCCGCCGAGCATCTCGAGCCTGCGGGTCTTTCCGCCATCTGGTCCGCCCCGGCCTTGTCGACCACAGTCGTGCTGCGGCTGCGCCCCACCGACCGGCGGGACCCGGAACACTCGGTGGTGCTCAATGCCGTCGTCCGGTACGACACCGCGACGAAACCGGATCAGCCCCCGGTCCCCGGCCTGCGGGAACTACCCGGTCGGCAACTGCCGATCCTGTTGGATACGTTGCCGGTCGGTGCGGCCGGGTCGATCGGCGGCCGAGACGGCTATTCGGGCAGTCCGGAAGCGCTGACGGACCTCGCGGTGCCCACCACCGGTTGCGGGCAGCTGATCGGCGCCGACGGCTCCGGTCTGGGGATCGCAGTGCCGCTGATCGGTGACGGAACCCGCCACGTCGAAGTCATCGGACGCCTGGATCTTGCCCAGCAAGTGGTGCTGCGGGCGACGGCCCTGGGCGCCCGGGTCGTCGTGCACACCGCCCGACCGGCCGCCTGGCATGCGATGGTGGCCGAACTGTCCGCACCGCAGCTGCTCTCGCTGGCCCCGCATGCCGCGGCCGCCACTGCACCGGCGCCGGCTGCGCCACCGCTCCCGCCGACCGCGCCCTACCCGAGTACAACGGTGCTGGTGTTCGACGAGGTTCCGGCCACCGCCCACCTCGGCGGCGCAACTATCGTCACCATCCGGTCCGTCGCGCCAACGGAACCGGCAGGGACGGCCGATGTGACGCTGGTCCAGGATCCGCAGGCACCCAACCGGATAACCGTGCATACTGCCACCGGCAGCGCCACCGTCGACATGGTGACTACACCGGACGAGATGGCCTATATCGGAGAATCGCTCGCAGCTCGCTGATCTGGCTCTTCCGCAGGTGGAAACCGCCGGTGGCCGGCCGCGGGATTCCGCGACCGGCCACCGGCAGGTCCGGATCAGAAGTCGGCGAACCCGTCACCGACCTTGCCGTCGGCGTCGAGCGCCCGGTTGAGCGCATTCTCCACCTGCGCCGCCAGTTCGTCGAGCTTCTGCAGGGTGTCGCCCAGCTCGGTCGTGACGTTCTTGTGCGCCGTGTCGAACGCCGAGATCGCATTGTCACCCTGCAGGCTGTTACGGAACCCGCCGGCGGCGCCGTCGAGCTCGTCGATCTCGCCCTTCATCTTGCCGCCGTAGGTCTGCAGGTCGCTGAACAGCTCGTTCATCGCTGCGGGGTCGTAAAGAATGGTCATGGGAGTCTTCCTTCTCATCGAGTGGCCGAGCCGTACCCGGCCGGGAGTACGGGCCCGGTGGGCCCGCAGCAGCTACTACGCCAGGTTGGTGTACGTGCCGCCGCCGGACCCGCCGCTACCACCGGAGAGCCCCTCACCGTCCATGTTCATGATGACGTTCTTGCCCGAGCCCATCGCCTCGCTGAGCCGGTCGAACTTCTGGTTCAATGCTTCGGACTCTTCGTGCCAGGCGTTGGCGACCTTCACGAACTCGTCGTGCGCGGTGCCCTTCCAACCCCGCACGACCGCCTGCGCCGCATCATCGATCTGCTTGACCGAGTTGCGGAGGTTGCCGATTGCGTCGTCGAGCCGGGAGGTCGCGCTGTCGACGCCACCGGCTTCTACACCTACTGGTCCCTGAGGGGGCATTGCACTTACCTTTCGTTCACACCACTGTCGATTCGGGTAGATCTGGTCGGTCGGCTACTGCGATAGCCACCTCCCCCCGGGCAGCCCTTCCAAGAGCGCACCGACCGCCTGCACCAGGCGGTGGTCGGTACCCGGCGTGATGGTGGACCACAGGGCTCCGTCGGGCGCCGTCGCGGGCGCCACGACCAGCCGGCCACGCTCGGTGTCGTACACCGCGACCGCACCCGCCGCCCGGGTTGCGATTCCCGAACGGTGCGCAACGGCGACGACTTCGGCTCTGGAACGGCAAGACCCGAACGCGGCTCCCAGCGCCACGGCATCGTCGGCCGCGACACCCAGCGCATACAGCGCGTCGGTGTATTGCGCAGCCCCCGAGGCCGCATCGAGCCGGTCCGCGAGTTCGTCGGCGGGCGCTGTCGCCGGTGCGACCTCTGCAGGCGGGCATCGGTCCAGGACATCGGCCAGCGGCCGCACGATCTGTTCGACCGACCCGTCGATGGACAGCGCCGCCACTTCGAAAGCGTCACCGCTGCGCACGGCCGAAGCATGGTGAGTGCCACGCCGGGCGATGCACATCCGGCGCTCACCCTCGGGGCCGAAACTGCGGGCCACCAATTCGACATCCGGCTGGGAGAGTGTGTACAGCGCACCCGCCAACTCGGGCTCGACGTCACCGTAGGCGTCGATCAGCCCTCGCCCGGTCAGATCGGCGCGCGCCGCGGCGCGCGCCGATCGCCATTCGTCGATGTGATCCTGCCGCGGGCCGAGGCCCAGGACGGCGGGCATCGTCTGCACGCCCAGTTGTTCTGCGATGCAGAGCAATCCGTCGTTGGAAAGGGTCGTGGTCATCCGGCCGCCTCCGGCGGAGTGGTCGGCGGAGCGGTAGCCGGTTCGGGGGCGGGCGCAGCAGGACCGCCGAGGACGGCCGGCGCGGCAGTGATCTCACCGTCGAGCAGCTGGTCCGACGGATCACCGGCAGGTATCCCGGCACGGGGAAACCGGGCGGCGTCGCCGCCGGCACCCGCTCCGGCCAGCGGAGCGGCGGCCAGTGGCGCCGCATGCGGGGCCGGAGTGCTCGTCGGCTGAGCCACCGAACCGACCTGCGCCGGTGCGGTGGGTTGCACATAGACCGGCGCCCGATACGCGGTGCGGATCGGCCCGGGCGCGACCGGCAGACCCACAAGACCGACGGGGCCCACCGCGCCCACCGGAGCACCGGCGGCCGCACCGGATCCACCAGCGGTCCCGCGGCCCGGAGCGGGCTCCGGAACCAACACCGGCGGTGGCTGGTGCTGCCAGGACTGCGCCAGCGGGACGCTCGCCGCTTCGTAGCTGCGCATCACCCGCGACGCCACCGCCTTGGCTGCATCGGCGTCGTCGTCGGCTCCTGCCGCGATCGCCCTGATCGGGGCGCCCATCAGCTCACCGATCTGCGCCACCGTGCGCTGCAGTTCGGCGATGGCACGCACCTCGGCCGCATTCGGCATCGCGCGGATGGCCACCTCGTAGGCCACCACCTGAGCCTGCAGCCGGGCCGCGTTCACCGCTGCCGCCTCGGCCGCGTCGATCAGCCAGGCGCGCAGCTCCGAGAGCCGCTGCCACACTTCCTCACTGCGGCCGGACTGCCAGGCCTCACGCAGGGTGCGCAGCACCTGTTCGTAGTCGAGCGCGGCAGCGCCGAGCGCTGTCGCCAACCGGGCCCATGCGCTCGCTGCCTCGGCCATCGGCACCGCACCCGGTCCGGTGGTGAGCTCGGTCGCCAGCCGCTCCGATTCGCGCGCCTCCCACACCACCCCGGTGAAACCCGGCTGGGGCGGTTCGATCATCCGCCGAACCCCGCTCGGTTCTCGGCCTCCATCCGGTCGATATCGGAAACCCGGTCACGCAGCGTGATGGCCAGTTTCCGCACTTCCGCGACACCCGATTCGACGCTGTCCAGGTACGACCCGGCCACCTCGTTCGCGGTCAGCGCGGTGCGGGCGGATACCTCGTCCCGGCCGGCCGGCTCGATGGTCAGCGCGGCGGTGGCTTCCCGCAGGGCATCGTCGAGCCGTCCGGCCAGTGCATCCAGATCGTGCGCGGCACGCTGCGCTGCGGCCGCATCGAATTCGAAAGCCGGTGCGTTCGTTTCGTCGGTGGTCATGTCCCCGCCTGCACTTCCGTGTATCACAGTGTGAGTTCTTTGTCCGGCGGCGGACCGGCGTCGTCGACGCTCGCCCCGAGCACCGGCAGCGCGCCCGATTCGAGCTCGCCCACTACCTCGTCGCCATTGCTGCTGGTCACCATCTGGGTATGGATCGCGTCGTTGGCGGCAGCCTCGCCGCCGCGGGCCGCCGCACCCATACCGCCCATCGGCATGACGCCCGGCCCGCCCCGGCCCGACGCCGCCGACGAACCGGAGCCCGATGCTGTCGCGGCCACCGGCGATCCCGCCGACGACGTGGTGCCGGCCGGGTGCGCCCCTTGCCACGGACTCAGCGGGGTGTACGAGCGGGCGGCTCCGGTCCCACCGCCCGTCCCACCGAGCACACCGCCGGGCATCCCACCGGCCGGGGCGTCCGCCGGGGCTTCGCCCTCCGCATCGGCTCGGTCCTGTTCGGCCCGGTCCTCGGCCTGTCGCTGCGCGGCCAGTGCCGCCTGGGACTGGGCCACCTGCCCGGCCAGTGAGGTCATTGTGCCGATCAGCGGTGTGATCATGCTCATCATCTGCGACATCTGCTGGGCACTGTCGACACCGGTGGGCGCCGCGGTCACCGGCACCTTCTCACCGGCGGCGGTCATCTCGGCGCTGTGGCCGACCATCTGGGCCTTGGTCTCTGCGGTGATGAGCAATGCCTCCGTGATCGCCTCGATCGTGGCCGCGATCAGAACCGATTGGCCGGCCAGTGTCGCCGCATACAGCGGCGCCAACGCCACCGTCGCCGAGTACCGAGCCAGCACCCCGCCCAGCTTCGCCGCACCGATCGCCACACTGCTCGCCGCGTTCAACATCACGGCCTTCTCCTGAGCGTTCTGGGCGCCCAGTTTCGCCGAATCGGATTGCGCCGCGGCGGCCTTCTTCGATGCTTCGGTAGCACCCATGCCCTGCCACAGCGACATCAGGGTCTGCAGTGCAGTGGAGCCGATCGTCATGGCGGTCTGCAGGACCTGGGTGACGTCGGCGAACATCTGCATCGGGTCCTGCGCCGCGGCTGCCGGCATCCCGCCTTCCGGCGGCGCCTGGGTGTCGGTCAGCTTGCCGTGCCCGAAAGCCGATGCGAGGTCGGTCAACGGCTTCATCAGCGCGCTCAGGTCGATCATCGGCAGCGGCGGCAGCTCCGGTGGCTGTACGGTCCCCGGCAGCTCCGGCAGCCGGGGGAACCCGAGTTCGGGCAGTACATCGTTCACCGGCATGTCGAGCATCGGCGCCAGCGAGCTGCCGCGCAGCAGATCCAGAACCGTCGGGTCGAGGGGGTCCGCGCCCGGTGGTGGAGTCGATCCGGGAATGTCCATGGCTACGGGACCACGGTCGAGATGTTCGCACCCGACGCAGCGTCGGCACCCGTATAGGTGGCGGCAGCCTGCTGCGCGGTGAGCGCGGTACCGGCGTGCACTGCCGCCAGCTCGGCCACCGACGAGAGATGATTCGCCTGCGCGAACGCGAACGAGGCCAGGAACTCCTGACCGATCAAACCGAAGACCGGAACCACGGCGGCGACAGTCATCGCCTGGTCGGCCGCACCGGCCGCGGCAACACCGGCGGCCAGGTCCGCCGAGGTACCGGCGTAGGCCAGCAAGGCCTCGGGAGCAACTTCGACGTGGGTCATAGCAGGAATCCAATCATGAAACACTGCAGGGTATTCCGCAGTTCGTGTGTACCCGTCCGACAAGCCGTACGGGTGACCTCCGGGTTAAGTTTCGTCAACCTGCGGCGCTCTCCTCGTTGAACGCGGTGATCAGCTCGGCACGCCGGCTCATCGCCTCGTGCGCTGCAGCGCGCGCCGTCTCGGTGACCAGCCGGCCGAATTCCGCGGGCGTGAGCTTCGAGATCCCCGCCGTGAAGTCGAGCCCGACCAACGCCCCGGCCCCGTCGACCTCGGCCGTCACGGCACCATCCGGGCTGGTCACAACCGCCCGGACCGCCGAGGTCGATTCGTTCAGGTCCTTCAATCGGTACAGCTGGCCCTGAACTCGGGCGATCAGCTCGTCCATCGTGTCGACCATCGTCGATGTCCCCCCTTCCGCTCAGATCGGCCGTAGCCAACTCTGTGGCTGCATGTCGTATTCCTGCTCGTCGGCGAGCTCCTGCGCTGCCACGTCCGCCTCGGTCGGCAGACCCGCCGCGGCGAGCAGGCTCGGATCGAACCCCGATTCGGCGAGCTGGTTCCGCCGCGCCAGCCCGGCTCGCTGCGCCGAACGGCGGCACAGCCGGAGCACCTCCGCGGCCAGCGCGCTCGGATCCCGGCGCAACTGGTCGGCATCGACCCGGACATTTAGGGGCAAGCCTTGTTCGGTGGTGCGCACCGCGATCGACCCGGTCAGCGAGGAGGCATGGAACTCGGTCGGAAATTCTGGCATCTGCTCCTCCACGATCACAACCGATCGTCCTTGATTGCGCGAACCACCTCGGCGATTCCGGAATTGATCAGTGCCGCAAACCTTCTGCCATCGGATGCGGTGACCGTCGGCGGACTTCCGGGTAGTACCACGTAGCGACCATCGGCTTCGATGTCCCGCCACGACAGCTGGGTTCGCGTGATCCCACGAGGACCGAATCGCGACCAGCCCTGGCTGATCTCGACTGTACCCGCCGCCGTTGTCGGCGCCACGGTGAATTCTGCACTCCAGTCGTCGTCCTCGTCGTCATCGTGGACCAGGGACCGGCCGAAGCGGCGGTCCATGGTGGGTTCGGGCTCCGATCGAATCAGTTCGAAATCCCGGCGTCGGCCCCCGGGTGCATCGGGCAGCGCGGCCGCCATCGCATCACCGAGGCTCAGTACATCGTGTTCGGCCACATCGAATCCGCCGGCATCGTCGAGCGTCTCACCAGGACGTTGTGTCACCAGGAAGGCGTCGTCACCGCGACGGACGGCAAGGTGCCGCCGCACCTGGGCCGGATCGAGGTACTCAGCCGTGCTCGAGCCTTCGACCGCGTAGCTGACCAGGCGCAGGTCGGGTCGTTCCAGTGCCGAAATCAGTCGATCGAGTTCCGGGCCGCACTCTCGGCGTAGCGAATACCACGCCTCGCGAACGATTCGTTTGGCTTCCCCTGCGGTCGGCGCCAGACCACGCCGCACGAACGGTTCCGGAAGACCTTCCCTGGAACGGTCGAAGATCGATGCGAACTCCGCCACCGACAGGTGCCAAGAGGTCGTCGTCACTGTTCGACAACCGGCTTGGCCACGACCGGCGCATCGCCCAGAGCCTCCTCGATGTGCTCCACCGAGTCGAGGTACGCGGCGCGCTTGTGCTGTTTCTGCTGACCACCGCCCGCACCGGCCCCGGCACCGCCCATGGGTCCCATCGGACCTGGGGTGCCCGGCATCCCGGCGCCCGCAGCCGCGATACCCGACCGGAACCCTTCGACACCGGTGGTGACCGATGCTCGGGGGAACAGGCGTGCGGAGTTGTCCGCATTCTGTGGGACCGACGGGGCACCCGCACCGGCTCCGCCGGCACCACTCGGTGCACCTGCCCCCTGTGCGGCAGCGCTCACCTTCTTGGCTGCCTCCTCCAGACTGTTCGGCAGCCCCGCCATACCCGGAATCCCACCGAGCGCGTTCTGTCCCTCCGAAAGCGCCTGTTGCGCGGCGGCCTGTGCCTGCTGCAAACCTTGCTGCATCGCCTGCTGGGCCTGCTGCGCGGCCTGTTGCGCCTGCTGGGCAGCTCGTTGTTCCGCCTGCCGCGCCGTTGCAGCCGCACGCTGCTCCTCGGCCTGCCGCGCCAGCCGCTCGGCCTGCTGTTGTGCCCGAGTCAGGGCTCCTGCCTGTTCGAGAGCCTGCCCGGCGAGCAGCGCACCGTTGGCAGCAGCCGATCCGAGACCCGCCATCGCCGCAGCGTCCAGACCGGTGGTTCCGGCGCCGGATCCCGTTCCGGCCCCGGCGCCGGAACCTGTGTAGGTACCGCCGTTACCGCCACCTGCGTTGTTGCCGCTGGTCGGTGGTTTGGGATCGGGAAGTACCGCAATCACATCAGCGGTGTGCTCGACTCCGGGCACGTAGGTGTTGTTCATCACCTCGACGTATCTGCCCTTCCGAACGGTGGCCTGCCGAATGTAGTCAGGACTGTTCGGAGCCAGCACATACTCGCCCGAGAAGGGCACGGTGTCATTCACCGATTGCAGACATGTCCCGGTGGTGTGCACCCAAGCAGACACATATTCGAGTGCGTCACCGAGCAGATTCATGTTGCCGACCAGCTGATCCGCGTCGGTGGTGTAGCCGGTGATCGCGGCCTGTGCCCGAGCAGCGCCGCCTTCGACGTTCGGGCTCGTCCAACTGCTCGCCGAGGCGATCATCTTGTTCTTCAGCGTGCCGAAGGTCTCGTCCAACTCGCCGGCCAACCAGCGCCAGTCCGCGGCAGCCTGCGCGATCCTGGTCGGAATGGGATCGGGCGCGCCCTCGGTGATCGACGCCAGGATCCGCTGGTATTCCTGGTAGGAGAAGTCATTCGGGTCCTCCGGGCTCACCCGCATCGGATCGAAGGTGACACCCGAGGCACTCACCAAGGTATCGGGCAGCCCCCAGTTCGATTCATCGAGCGTTCCGACCTCCAGGTGCTCGGGCACCGGAACCTTGTCGGCCGCATTCGAGTGCGAATAGTCGTTCATCGGATCCAAACCGGCAGGCCCGGGGCGTGGTGACAGGTTCTCGGTGATATCTCGATGGTCGGCGATCCGCTGCTCGAGCATCTGGAAGTCCACACTGCTGCCGTCATCGGTGCCGGAGTAGTGCTTGGCTGCCGACATGAACGTATCGCAGAGGTCATCGAGGATCTTGTCGTGATCATCCAGGATCCCGGACAGGTCGATGCCTTTCGCCGAGAATCTCGACGCCAGAGCTTCGGCAGAGTCGATGATGTCGGCGAACGGTGGAAGGTCGTCCACGCGGGACACTTCCCTCTTCACCGAGGTGATCCGAACACGCATCCCGTTGGCGGCATTCACCAGCCCTTCGAGCGTTCCCGGGTGCAGCTCGAGCGCACCGTTCTGGGCAGCGCTGCGCAGCCCGGCCCATTGTGCTGCGACATCTTCACCCGTCATGCCGGACCGTCTCCCTCACTTCCGATCGAACATCGAGCACTGGTGCGAGTATAGGGCGTCCCATTCGAATCCTGCATGTACAGAAGCCATCCGGACGATGTACGACACCTCTCGGGCAGACGGGGACACCTCGGCGCTGGTCTGCACCGCGATGGTGAGCTACCCCCCGCTGTCCGGCGCCGCCGCGGCGGCCCGCTCGCCGGCCACTCCGGCAAGTACCAGCTGGTACCAGGCGCCGTCCGGGTCCACCGTCGCACCGAAGACCTCGTCGAGCACCGGCCGCGAGACCAGGCCGGAGTCGGCCGCCCGGACCAGTTCGGTCACCGCCGACGATCCGCCCGGAATCTGTTGTCCGTCCAGCAGTCCCGCAACGATCTCGGCGACCGACTCGGGCGTCCAGATCGCGGGCACCGCACCGGCGAGGTCGTCGGCACGCGGGGAATCGCCCCGATACCAGCGACCGTCGCGCCACCAGTAGCAGAAGGACAACATGCCGCTGGTGGCCCGGCGATCCAGCACCTGTTCGGCCACCCATGCCGGCGCGCCCGCATACAGTCGGGGCAGCATCGGGACATCGTCGGCCGAAACTACATCGCGATAGGCAGATACCAGTGCCGGCGCATTCCATATCCCGCCGGAGAGGACTGCGCGGCCGTCGGGCAGCACGCACAGCGTCGAACCGCTGCGACTCGCGCCCTCGAACCGGCACACCGCAGGCGCCACCCGCGGGCCCCAGTCCGAACCGACCGCCACGAACGCCGCGGAGAGCAACGCCCAGCGGCGTACCAGCACCGGCAGCGCCGGAAAGTCGACGTCCGGGTCGGAGAAGGTAGCGACGACGCCGGAGGCGGCATCATTCAGTGCCTGCTCGGCCGCCGCCTTCGGCGAACGGGTCTGCAGATCGCCACCGAAAAGATATGCGGCCAGCCAGACCGGTAGCTGCCGACGTGGATACGCGTCGAGATCGGCGGCATACACCGCCGGGGCGAACAGCTGATCGTCCGGGAACGGGTCGTCACCGTAGTCGTAGTCGACCGCCAGCTCCCCCGACGGTGTGACCGTCATCAGATAGCGCCACCAGGGACCGTCGCCGAACTCGGCGGACAGCTGCCTGTGCGAACGCAGCAGCCCGAGCAGTTCCTCACTCGGGAACATCCGGGCGATCCGATCATGTTCGTCGGTGAACACGATGAGACTCACTTCGGCAGCAGTGGTCATCGAGAAAACGGCCTGCGCCCGCCGCCAGCCCTGCGGGCCGAGCCCGGCCACTGTCCGGGCGATCCGGCGACTCAGCCCCGCCGCCCGTTCGACCGTCTCGTCCTGGGTGACCGTGCTGACCGCGGCGCCGAGGGTGAACCCGACGTCGGGATCCATTTCGTTGTCCATCTCCAGTTACTCCGGCCGGTCACCACCAGCGCAGCAGCGCTGCCTGTAGCTCCTCGTCACCGGGATCTATTGCGGGTGGGCGGTATCCACCGGCGCGTACGTGGTCGACGAACTCGACCGGCAGCTCCGGCGATCGCCTCGACAGGTAGTGCAGCGAATCGGTACGCCAAACCCACACACCGTCGGTGTGCAGTGACGACCCGCCGGGAATCGAACGCCCCGGCTCGAGCAGATCCGGCACGGCTTCCATGACATCGAAACCGGCGGGTGCATTACGCAGGTAGTCGAGAATCCGGTCACGATCCGGTTCCGCGGTCACATCGCCGGCCTCGGCCAGTGCCGGCAACTCCGGATGGCCCCCCTCGTACATCTCCCGGTACATCGCCACCGGCCGCAAGTCCATCGAGTCGATTCCTTCCCATCCGCCCCGTATTTCGCGCTACCCGAATGCTGTCACGTCTCGAACCATCAGGCATCCGGAGAATCGACGATGCCCGGCTGAACCGGCCTGACGCCGTACTCCGAACCGTCGTAGTCGAGCCGATAGATCAGTTCACCGGACTCGGAATAGTCCTCCCGGAGCCGGAGTTCACCCCAATCGTCGAACTCGCACCGACGGCTCGGCGCTCCGTTCGGATACCACCGCAGCCAGTCGCCGACCGCGCGATCTCGCACCACACGACCGGCCGACTTCGGCGCCCCGTCCGGGTACCACGTCCGGAACGGACCGTCCTCGATGCCGTTCACAAAGGTCAGCTGCGCCACCACGGTGCCGTCCGATCGTTCCACCGCGGTGCCGGTGTAGGGCTCGCCCCGCAGGTACATCCGCCGGCCGGGGGACCAGTCGCCCACGTCGGGGTCGTCGATGTCGATAGGTTCGTCGCTCATCGATCCTCACTCCCGCAGATCGATCCGGTCCAGCAGTTCGCCGGACTCATCGAACTCCTCCTCCAACAGCCACGCCCCCTCCGGGCTGTACAGGGTCCGCCTGGCCAGCCTACCGTTCGGATGCCAGCGCCGGTTCTCGCCGATCATCTGCCCGTCCGACCCGACGAAGTACTCTTCCCGCAAAGCTTCGTCCGGATACCAACGCCGGCACAGACCGCTGCCCACCCCCTCGACGCAGGTCCAGAGCTCGACCACGGAGCCGTCGTACCTCTCTTGCACGATCTGCCCGGTGAACGGCTCGCCACGGTATCGCCAGACAACCGGGTCGGAGTCGGTCGTCAGCTCAGGATCGGACAACCTGATCAGTTCCCCGTGCACGTCGTACTCCTCGATGTCTCTGCAGGTATCACCGGGTCCTCCGAATTGTGGCACCGCACGCCCAGATGGCAACTCAGGTGAAGATGGACTCCCAGAGGGCTCGATCGGTGCACACGTCCCGCACCAGCTTTCCCAGATCCATCTCCGGCGGCAGCGTCGGATAGATCACCTCGCACAGGCGGCGGCCCGCGACCTCGATCGCGAAGCCGGTCCGCCGCTGTGGCAACTGCCCCCAGCGAATCACGACCGGGCCGGTCAACTCGACGACGGTCGTATCCACCCGCACAGCCAGCCGGCCACCGAATCGATACAGGACCACACGGTGCGCGCCGAGATCGGCGTAGCAGCCGGAAGGCGCCCCGGGCGCCGATGTCGCCAGCAGCGCGCCGGTCCACGGGTCGAACTGTGCCGGGACCCCGAACCCGGAATACGGGCGCACGGTGAGCGCTACCGGTCCGGCCGCACCCCCCGGCCGCATCCCCGCCGGCGAACCTCCGGTCGCCCGACCCGGGATGTCTGCCGGCATGGCCTGGGCCGGATATCCGGGTCGTCCGGGTTCCGCCACACCCCGCCCTGCCACCGGCTGGTCCCGGCCGACATGCTGCTGCCCGGTATCCGTGCCGTCGACGCCCGGAGCCCAGGCCGCCGGTGCCAGGTTCGGTCCCCGATCCGGCATCGCTCCGACCGCTGCCGTCGAACCGGCGGGCTCACCGAGACCCGGACGACCTGGTGAATCCGGCCGAGCCTGATCCTGATCGGTTGTCGACCGATCCGAGACCGGCGCGGATTCCGGGAGCTTCAGCAACCGGTCCGTTCCGGCCTCAGATGCGCCGGGCGCTACCGCAGCATCCACCGGGGACCGAGGTTGTCCGAGCACATCGGAGGATCCGGCCGACCCCGACGGCGGCCAGCTCGGCGGCTCCGTGACGCCCGGATCACCCGGATCATCCGGATAGCCCGGATCACCTGGCTCACCCGGATCGCCTGGCTCACCTGGCTCATCCGGATAGCCCGGATCACCTGGCTCATCCGGATCACTCGGATCACCCGGGTCACCTGGCTCATCCGGCTCACCCGGATCACCCGGATCACCCGGATCACCCGGATCACCCGGATCACCCGGATCACCGGGGTCACCCGGATCACCCGGATCACCCGGATCACCCGGATCACCCGGATCACCGGGGTCACCCGGCTCACCCGGCTCACCCGGATCACCCGGATCACCCGGATCACCCGGATCACCCGGCTCACCCGGCTCACCCGGATCACCCGGATCACCCGGCTCACCCGGATCACCCGGCTCACCCGGATCACCCGGATCACCCGGATCACTCGGATCACCCGGATCACCCGGATCACCCGGATCACCCGGATCACCTGGATCACCGGGATCGCCGGGATCGCCGGGATCGCCGGGGTCACCAGACCTATCCGGACCGGTCGGCGGCTCGGGCGCGGGGGGCGGGCCGGTAGGCGGATCGCCGGGCGGGGGACTGGGTTGTTCGGGAGGCTCCGGCTGTTCGGAAGGTACCTCGCCGGGGTCGGGTTCCGGTGTGGGGACCGGTATCTGCTGGTACGGGAAGGGCGGCAGGTCCGGGCCGAACTCCTCCTCGTGCGGGGGATGCGGGATGTGGGAGCGCATCGCGTGCCCGGGCAAGTCGGCGGGGTCCCGGCGCATGTCCGGACCGGAGCCGGTCGGTGGGTCGGCACCATCGTCGGACGAACCATCATCGCCGCCACCGGAGGACTCATCCGGATCAACGGATCCATCGCCCTCGGAACCCTCCGAACCGCCGGAGCTGTCACCGTCCGGTTCGGGTTCGGCCGGCCCGTCACCGGCGGGCGCCGGATCGGCACCGGCTGCGCGGTCGCCCGCTGCCGGCAGCTGGGATGGGACAGGCAGGCCACTCGGATCCCCCGGTTGCGGGGTGTCGGGGTCACCGGGTGTCATCGGATCGCCGCCGGGTGTCAGCACGGGGTTCGATCGGTAGAACTCGTCCAGAAGCTGGGCCAGCGCGTCGATCCGGCCCACCCGGTCTCGGATCTCGTCGCGGATCCGCTGGAGTTCGGTGGCCAACTGTTCCGGCCCCAACCTGGCATGGTCCTCGATCTTGCCCGCCCGGTACGCCTGGTAGGCGTCGATCAGTTCGGCATCGTTCAGCGAACCGATGTCGATTCCGGCCAGGCGTTTCCAGTCCGTGCCTGCTTCCGGCCGGAATGGCACCGGCTCCGGCCGCGTACCGGTGTCGGCGTTCCGGTCGGCGTGCTCGCCCAACGCAGCACCGAAGTCCAAGGGCCGCCGAGAAGGCAGGGCATCGGAGACGATCGCGCGCAACACATCGCGGGAGCCCGGGTCCACGTTCGGGATGTCGCCGACTGTGCGCGGATCCGCTGCACGGTCACCGTTGGGCACTTCGGCGAACCTATCGATGTCGAGCAGCGCCCCGAGATATTCGGCCAACGCGTCCCGTACCTGCTGGTCCTGCCCGTTGCGCTGCAGATCTGCGACGGCGCGATACAGCGCATCGGCGTCCAGCTTCTTCGCATCGGGCACCGATTCGAACCGGCCGGTGCCGACGCTCCCGGATTCGATCTGCCGCAGCTTGTTCGGCTGCAGCTGCGCCGGGTCGTCCAGTCCGAGCCGGTGCGCGAGCTGGTCGCGTGCCGCCCGTTCGGCGGCTGCGTCCAGACCGGCGAGTTGCCTGGCGTAGTCGGCGAGGATCCCGAACTGCTGCCGGCGAGTCGACTTGCGCTGATCGTCGTCGGCCAGCACGTCGGCGATCCGGTCCGCGCTCGCTTCGCCCGAGTCCAGCTGCAACATCTGTTGTAGCCGGCTGCGGGCATCGCTCACTGTGTGGAAAGTATCGACCTCGGCGGTGTTTCGGACGAGATCGGCCAGTGCCTCGGCCTGCCCCGCCCGGACCGCGTTGTCCAGGCGCAGATCGGCGAGCGTCCGGCTCAGCACGTCCGGGCGCAGCTGCTCCGGGGAGAGGCCGAGCTCGCGGGCCAGATCGACGATCTCGTCGACCATCTCCTCTCGCGTCCGAGGCGCCGGTGCAGCCGGTTCGGGCACCGGCCGCCAGGTTCCGTCGGTTTCCCCGACCAGCGTGACCACCAGATCCCGGCCGTCCACCGGCTGACGGATATGCCGCATCGGCGGAGTGTCCACCGCATCCAGCCGGACCCGGCCGTCGGCATCGATGCTCGCGGTCCGGAAATCCACCGCCAGCGTGCCGTCCTCGAGCGCACCGACCAACTCCGGGTTGTCGCGGAGCACCTGAGCCAGGGCCTGGGTGCGGTCCATCGGTCCGTCGATGACCAGCAGTCGATCCGGCCCGTCGCCCATGGGAACCCGGGCGACCTGGTCGCTGAATCGGGTTCCGGCCGGATCTCCGTCCGGAATCGAGCCGTCGGGATACAGGTGGGCGTCCGCGGCGGCGACGAAATCGGCTAGCTGATCGGCGCGCTGCTGGGCGGCCGCACGTAGCCCATCGATGACGGGTCCGGGATCGTCGCCGATCAACGTGCCCGGGTCCAGGCCGAGCACGGCAGCCCAGGAGGCCAGTTCACCGCGCAGCTGGTCGCGGCGCAGCGCATGCTCGAAGTAGCGGAACTCGCGTTGTTCCCGGCCGCGGGTGGGGTCCAGTTCGTCCCAGACCCGCAGCGGGTCGGCACCGTTGTTGACACCGTCCGAGTCGAGCAGTGTCGGATTGTCGTCGAATGCGTGCCGCAGTTCACGCAAGAACCGCGTCATGGGGTCGTTGTCCCGGATGCTCACCGAGTCCGACAACGGTACCGGCCGAGCGCGGGTCTCCGCCGGATCGCCGGAGGTGTAGGGCTGTTCCAGCTCGTCCGACAGCCGCTGGGCGGCATCGGCCAGTCCTTCGACCGCTGCCGCCTCGCGCAACGCCCGGTAGGTCTGCTCGTCGATCACCCGGCGCAGTGTGTCCGGACTGTCGTCGGGCAGTTCGAATCCCAGGCGGCGCGCCATATCCGACAGCGATTCGCCGGGTGGCGCGTTCGTCGGCTCCGGCGCTGTTTCCGGCTGATACGGCGGCTCGTCCTCCAATGCGATCGCCTCGTCCACCGACACCAGCTGGTGGTGATAGAGGTCATCGATCATGCGCTGTCGCAGCTCCGGATCGGCCCGGTCGAAAAGCTCCATCAGCGTGTCACGAGCCTCGGCGCCGTCGATCAGTCCGGCATCGAGCTGGGCGACAATCCCCTGCCGAACCTGCTCCGGGTCGGCTTCGGTGATCCAGGGCCGGTACTCGGCTCCGTCGGCGTCGTACACGGGAACGTAGTCGGCTGCCGGAACCGGTTGCCGACCGGACAGCCCGCCGATCAGCGGCGCGTGCTCCCGGCCCTGCCACAGGGTGATGCTCTCCTTCAGAATTCGGACCACGTTCGGAGCCGGATCCCCCGCGTCCGGTGCCGGTCCGATCGTCGGGATACCCGGGGTCGGTGGCGGCGGCTCGGGTGTCGCCGGGGGCGGTGCAACCAGATCGTCGATGCCCTGGACACCGTCACGGATGGCCGTCTGCCCCTGCCCATCGATGCCGGAACCCGACGGATACTTGGGAGTGTCGGCGAAGTATCCGCGGTGCAGCAGGGCATCCATCGCGCGGCGGGCCAGGGGACGCTCGTCGGGAGTCACGTCGCGAACGGGCTCCACCGCCGAATCGGCCGGCGGCCGGACCGGGCGCCAACTGCCTTCCCCGTCCGGCACCACGTGCACGACGAACCGTTCGCCGTCGATCTCGAACTCGATACGGCGCGGCCGATCTCCTCCTGGTGCGGACGGTTCGCCGTCCATCCAGTCGACTTCGGGCGGCCCGTCTCGGTCCGATCCGTTGTCCGATTCCGGATCGCCGGATGCCGAATCCTGTTCGGCGGTATCGCGCCCGAGCTGCAGATCTATCTCGGACCGGATCTGCTCCGGTGTCCTGCCGAGTTCGGCCTGCCTCGCCAGCACGGCGAGTTCGTGTTCGGGGGAGTCGGTGCGCAGTTGCACCGGCGGTTGCCCCTCGACCGTCTCGATACTGGTCATAGCGATACCGTCGACCGATATCGGAACCTTGGTGTTATCGGCCATCCACGCGCGATAGACCGCGAAGTCGAAGTCCGGGCGGGAAACGAGTTCTTCGGCGTGCCTACGGAGCTCTTCCGCATCTCGCCGGATCCGATCCGGCTGCGAATCCGACGGCGAGGGCCGGTTTCCTGGCTCGTCCGGGGCCGGTCGGTAGCCCGGGTCGTCTGCCATTGCCACACGCTCGTGCAGTCCTCGGTCGATACGAGCCTGCGTATGCCACAGGGTCATTTCCCGGTCGATTTCGGACAGCGACCGGTCGGCCCAGCGAACCGCCGGCTCGGCGTCCGGCGCGAACCGGATCAGCGGTTCGTGGCCGGAGTTCGGATCGGGATCGAATTGATGGTCGCCGACGATCTTTTCGAAGTTGTTCGCACGCTGATAGGGGTCGAAGGTTTCCCAGTACAGGTGCGGGCCGTGCTGTACACCGGCATCTCGACGGATCAGTTCCTGCTGATGACGGTTCAACTCGTCGTAGGTTAGCCGGCTGTCGTCCTCATGCCGGATATCGAACAGATCATGGTCACCGGTGATCGGTTTCCAGGTCCCGTCGGCCGCCCCCTGGACAATGCCGTCCTCGGTGACCCGGAACGTGCCACGCTCCGCGAGCCTGTCCATATGATCTCGGTACTGCTCCCAGTCACCGTTGCGCCGATCCAGCCGGGATTCGAGCGCCTCCCGGTGGTCGGCCGGCATCCCGGTGGTATCCGGCATCGACAACATTCCGGGCGGGAACCGACCGACCAGGCCTTTCGCCTCGGGCGGTGCCCCGAGTTCGATGTCCAGGTCGTTGATGGTCTTGTCCTTGATGGCCATCGGCTTGGGCATCGCGCCGTCCCGGAGGTGCGGTACGGCATCGGGGTTGGTCGGGCGAACATCGATGACCAACCCGTGATCTTCGGCGTAGACCTGCAGTTTGCGCTGGTTCTCGACCGGAATCCCGTAATCCGACTCGATCTGCTCCGGGGTCGTCCGTGACGGTTCCGGCGCTCCCGGATCATCGTCACCCATCCAGTCGATGCCGTCCGACGGCGGCTCGATCCGGCCCGGCGGACGCAGGGCGTCATCACTGCGCGGGTGAACCGGATAGTTACCGGTTGCACTCTCGGTACCCACCAGTAGATGCGTGCAGTTGGCGCAGCACGGCGCGCCACGGCCCTCGCCGCTCAATGCGTACGGCGCGTTGAGCGCTTCGGCCATGACCTGCCTGCCGTGCTCGATCGCCTCCTCGATACGCTGCCGAACAGTTTCCACGTCGCCGGGATCGTTCAGCTTCCTTGCGATATCCGCGGGATCTGCACCGTCGCGGAGCATGTCCTGGACCGCGCCCAGCTCCGCAGGGTCGGTGAGCAATTCCTCGATGGCGCCGATGTCCACGCGGTCGTGCAACAGCCGGTCGGTCGTCTTGATCTCGGCGTGCCCGAGCGGCTCGTCTGGGTGGGCATGCCGGTTCGGCCCGTTGTCGTACTCGTACGGCCCGTTCTCGACCATCCTGGCGAGACTCTCGCGCAGGGCGGGATGCGGCCGGGCAACAACATCGTTGTCACCACCATTGACACCCTCGTAGACCGTTCCGGTGGTTCGATCGATGCCGACAGCGAGCATCGGCCCGACAGCTGATGCGTCGAGCCTTCCCGTCTCGGGTTCCGGCACCGGCCTGGACTGCTCTGCCAGGGCAGCGTCGCGTTCCCCGACTGCGTTTTCCAGCGCCGTCCGGGCGTTCTGTGCTTCCGCAGCGAATTGTTCCGCCTTGGCTCGGAGCGCGGCCGCTTTCGCCTCGTTGCCGGCACCGATCGCCTTCTCGAGCGCCGCGGCGACACCGCTGGCTTTCGATTCCAGTGCATCGGCCGCCCGCCGGGCGTCTCTTGCGGCCACCTCGGTCCGTTTGACCTCCTCAGCACGCAGATTCTCGAGTCGTTTCGGTTCTGCGGCGGCGTCGTAGAGACCCGCCCGTTCCTCCGCCAGCCGCAGCGTGTAATCCGATACCGGCTCGCCGTCGACGTGGGTGATCAGGCCGGACTCCGGGTCCCTCGTCAGTTCGGGGCCGCCCTCGTGGTCGAGGGTCCCCAGAACGTGGGTGTCCGCATGTGGGGGCGGCACGGACCCGTCGGGGTCGGCTCCGCGCAGCAGATCGGAAGGCGGTGGCCCGCCGCTTCCGTCCATGACATCCAGGCCGTATCGCCAATCGGCATCGGTGACGAGCGACTCGTCGGCATCGAGGGGTGTCCGGTCGGCTTGCGCATCCGTCCGGTCGCTCGGCCCGTCGCCGGGTTCGGTGGAGGTCTGTGGTTCGAAGGTCCGCCACTCCCCGCCCGGCTTGATCTGCGCGGGTGAATCGGGGGTGCGCGGAGTACCGACGGCGTCGGTCGGGGCGTAGACGGTCGCGCCCAAAGCATCGGCGACGTACTGGGCCCAGCCCGCGTTGTTTCCGCTGTGGCAGGAAAGCAGCCGGATAGGTGTGCCGGGAACGTAATCGGGGTTGTTGCGGATCGCGTCGACGATCTGCTGCGGGTGGGTGTTCCACCGGTTGCCGGGCACCGGGCTGCCGTCTCGGGTGCCATGCACGACCACGTCGTGCTGCCCCTCGTTGCGTACGTTCTCCCGAACCCGGTGGGTGGCCGGGTCGTCACCGATCGAGGTGCTGTCGGGCCGGTGAATGACGCCTTGCCCGTTGTCCAGGAAGCTGTCGTACACCGGCGGGTTGCCGTCGCTGTCCACCCAAGGTGGTTCCGGAGAGTCGTCGGCCCGGTCCCGATCCGTGAAATCGGTCCGGTCCGGCCCGGGCTCGGCATCGCTGTCGGTCCGGCGCGCGCCGGAGTCGTTGCCCGCAGACGGGGTGTGGTTCGCCGAACCACCGGACGCCACTACCGGCGGCACGACCACCACGGGAATGACATCTCCGGCCTCTGCAGCGTCCGGGCGTCGTGGCGCCGCGGAGTCACCGGCATCGGCCGGGTCGTCGGCACGAGCGGTCGAACCATCGGCCGTACCGGCTCCGCTGGGCACAGGGTGCGGACCGCCCGGCGTGGTGCCCGGTGCAGCAGCGGTCACGGCATCTGGTTGCGTCGAGTCCGCAGTCACCTCGTCCGGGCGGGCCGATACCGTCTCTCCGGCCGTTTCGGTCGTCCGGCCCACCGGAGCGGGCGCATCGGACCGTCCGGCCTGGACCCCG
The DNA here is from genome assembly GCF_056627695.1 of Nocardia sp. KT25-26. Lineage (NCBI taxonomy): Bacteria > Bacillati > Actinomycetota > Actinomycetes > Mycobacteriales > Nocardiaceae > Nocardia > Nocardia sp. KT25-26. Next base: position 5,163,349 of record NZ_CM152813.1, read on the forward strand.
ACATTGTCGTCGGCCGACACCATTGCGGCGCGAGTATCGACCGCACCGGCGCGGGGGCGCGGCGCCGAACCGTCGCCGATCCGGGGGCGGTCGGCCCCGGACCGGGAGTCCGCGGCGCCGGCCCGGGACTCGGATGTCGATGGGCGGGGCGAATCCGTCGCACCACGGACCTCCGGGGCCCCCGCCCTCGGCGACGAATTGGCCGGCCCGGAACCTGCGCGGGATTCGCCGCCGGTCCCCTGCTGCGGTGCCGACTGCGCTGTCCCGCTCTGTGGCTGGCCGGCGGCGGCCGGGGCGTGACCGCCCGATTGCTGCCCGGCCGGCGCGCCGTTCCGGGTGTTCGTTCCGGAGCCGTCCGTCGAACTGCTTCCCTGCGCATCGCCGGCCGCGCCCACTGCCCGGGCATCGGTGTCGGTCCCGTTGCTCTGCTGCGGACTCGCACCGTCGGACTGTCCGTTGCCGGTACCGCGGCGGGATCCGGAGTCCGAATCCGACTGCGGCGAGCCGGATTCGCCCCGCCCGGATCCGGAATCCGAGTCCGACCGCGCATCGTTGTCCCGGCGGGAGCCGGTATCCGAACCGGATTCGGCGGCTCCCGCGCTGCGGGTCTCGACCTGCGGCTTACCCGAGCCGGCGGCATCGCCTGCACCGCGGCTCTGATCCGAGCCGGAGGTAGCCCCCGACGGACGCGTGCGCGCTCCGTCGGAGCCGCTGTTGCTGCCGCCCGACCCGGTTGTCCCGGCACCGGTCGTACCCCCGCCGCCACCGGTCGCACCGGCGCCGGGTCGCCCGTTGACCGAACTTCCGTCACCGGCCGATGGGGTTCCCGGGCTCGGAGTCGGGGGGTTTCCCAGAACCTGATCGATTCTGGAGGACAGGCTCGGCCTGTCGAACAGCGAGGGTGCGAAGTTGTTCCAAGCCGCTGCGGCACCGGGTTTCATGGCGCCGGTCATGAACCCGTTGGATGCCCCGGCGGACCAGGTCAGTGGGTCGGTCAGCCCGGCTTTGAGCCCGTTGACCGCATCCCCTACGGAGAATTCGTCGTCGAAACCAGCGCGGCCGAGGTCGTAGCCGAACTGCCCGAGCAGGCCGCCTGCCGAGCCGGCCAGGCCCGCGCCGGTGCCGGTGATCGCACCGCGGAGCCACGGCGTCATCCCCTTGACGAACGTGTTCCCGATCAGATCTCCGGCAGGCCCGGCCAGCGCGCCGCCGGCCGCGGAGCTCACAATGGCGCCGGCCAGCTGATGCCCATCGATGCCGTCACGATGGTTCTGCGAGATCTGCCAGCCCTGAATGCCGATTTCCTGCAGCGTGCCGATGGTCACATCGATAGCGACATGCCGCAGCAGGAATCCGAGCACCCGGGTGGCTGCAGCACGGCCGACGGCCTGGATGATCCGGTTCACGATCTGCCGGCCGAGAATCCGCACGGCGATCCGGGTAGCCGCGATCGCGGCCGCGTCGATGCCGGGTTTGAACGGACCGGCCGCGAAGGAAGCTGCCAACTCGGCGGCCAGCAAGGCCAACGAGCTGATGTACATCAACTTCGTGTACTCGATCTGGGTGCCGGTGTCGGACACCGATTCGGAGATCTGATCGAAGTACGAGGCGAGCTTGATGATCGACTGATCTTTCTCGCCGCCGTCGCCACTCATCATGCTGTTGAAGCCGAGGACCATCTCCTCGACGCCTTCCCCGAAGGGATAGGCCGTCAGCGCTGCGGCTTTGGCGTCCGCTATGTCGTCGACGATCTCACGCAGGCTCGCCGCGGCAGCGGTCCAATCACCGGCCATGGCCCACATGTCGTCTTCATTGCCCTGCGGCCATTCGACACCCGCGACCCAGGACAGATGCTGCAGATAGCCCGGAATCTCGATGGCCAACGGTCAACTCACCCTCCCGTCGACGGCACGTGTCCTCGCCGACCAGTCACTACTCGCCGAGATTGCCACCCGACTTCGAAGGCACCCCAAACACTATATGAACAAACATCTCTCGCAATCCATCCGGTGAGCGCAGCCCCGTTCCACCACGCGACCTCACCGATACCCGATGCACGGTAGGGCAGTCCGGCAGCGTCGGGTATCGGAGGACAGCCCTGCTCGGCAGCAGGTGTTTCGCCCGGATACCATCCCCGAGACGGCACCCGACCTCACCACACGGGTGCCACCTCGACCGCCCCCGGGTGGGAACAGCAAGAGGAGTTCGACGTTGTCCATCGAAGAGTTCGTTCGAGAACGCCCCGCACTGCTCGAAGAAGGCAACCGCCTGGACGCCCTGTATCGGAAGGTCGGCCCGACTGACGAAGGCCGCGAAGCCGCCCGCCGATCCGGCGCGCTCCACGAGCGTTACACCGAACTACTGCCGAACACGCTGGTCTCCCGATGCCCCTTCACCGATCGGCCCGTCCACTGGTACATCGACACCGTCGGCTTCGACGGCTGGTACTGGAAACATAGGAACCCTTGCCGCCGAACGCAGCACGGAAATCCACGCACCTGGCTGACCATGACCGGGGCAGCCCGCCTCACCGAACCCGTCACTCCGGCACCATTCGACCGCAACCCCGGACCCGATCGGCCGTACGTCATCCCCCACGTACTCCGCGAACCGACTACCCGCGCCGTCCTCAACCACACCCCCGTCGGCCCCCACACCGGCTGGAACATCACCTACTTCACTTCGGACCACTTCCACCACGGCTCAGTCGAACAGCGCTGGAACACACTCCCTTTCGAGTACTACGATCCGATGGGTTTCCCTCTCGTATGGGGCACCCACAGCGCGAGTGCTCGAGAATGTGACTTCGACCTCGCTGCTTGGATCGAGAACGGCAAACTCGCCTGGATCGCCCCGGGCGACCCGGACGCAACGCTGCACCACACCACCAACGGCTGCCCCTACCTCGAAATCCCCGGCACCCGTATCAATCAACGGCTCCCACTCACCCGGGACTGATCCGGTCACGCCCCTACCGAATCACCGGCACCGCAGTCGACGTCGGAACTCCGGCGAGGATGCTCCGGCAGCATCATCGGCGGAAACGTTGCGGACTTCACCGCGAAGTCGGTTCCCGACAGCTGCACATCGAGGTCCGGCGCCACCGTGACCCGGCCGGCATCGGCGAGCACCGCGCCGGTGACGCTCAGCAGGCCGGCACGACGGCCGACCGCACGGATAGCGCACTGCGGTGCCGCCGGGTCACCAACTGCTGCCGGTGACGCCCCCGCGTCCGGCGGCGGGCATCGAATCCCGGCTGTCCACGCGATTGCGCTCCCGCGGGGAGGTCAGCGGAGCTGCCGTGGGTTCGGGCATCTCGATTTCGGGCATGTCCTCGATGAGCTCGTGCAGTTTGGGCAATCGGGCCCGCGTCTCCTGCAGCGGGGCCATGAGTTCGGCCGTCCGCTCGGCGACCACAGCAGCGGCCTGCTGGGCGGCTTCGGTCACGGCGGCCGCGATCTCTTCGAAGGTCAGCTCGTCGATATCGTCGCTGAACTTGGTCTCCACTACCACGTTGTCCGCGTTCACGGTGACGGTGACCCGCTTGCCGCGCACCGCCGCCGTCCCGAGGATCTCCTGCCGTTCCCGCTGGATCCGGGCGACATTGCGAAACTGTTCCTGAACACCGTCCAGGATCTCGGCCATATCGGCCTTGGCCTGCTCGTTCGTCACCTACTGCTCCCGGAACCGTCAGCGCATGCCGTCGGCATTGCCCTGCTCCATCTTCTTGATCAGTGCGGCACTCTCACGCTGGCCGTCGGCGAAGTTTCCCATTCCCCCGGCCATGTTCTCCGCACCTTCGAGAGTGGCATCCCGCGAGGCGATGTAGCCGTCGTTCCCGCCGGGCCCCTTGGCGAACGCCGACCCCACCGCGTCGTCCCCCCAGCACCCGTCACGCCCGGCGAGAGCCGTGTTCAGGGTCGTCAGGACCGTGTTGATATTGCGCTGCACCCGTTCGGACTTCTCGGCAGCCTTGATGAACAACTCGTCGTCGTACTCGAACTTCGGGGCCATCGCTCCACCTCCCACACCGGCGGGACGCCGCCCGCCGTCACGCTCCGAGCCCGAGGCTAACACCGAACCGGCGACCGGGCTTGAACACCATATGAACAAACTGATTTCGTCGAATGTCCACCTCGGGCAGATCGCCATGGCAGGGTGTCTATGGCAGACTCGCAGAGGTGGGAGTCTGCGCACCTGGGCGCGGCGTTCGGAGAGGTTGACGCGACGATGGGGTATCGATGGGGCGGCCGGTGGATCTGAGTTCACTGGAGCGCCGGGTCGGCAGCGATCGCCGGATCAGCGCCGCCGCGCAAACCCCCGAATCCTATCTGCAACTGGCCGACGCCCTGCGGGCATATGCGACCGCGCTGGCGGCAACCCGATCCACCCCGAACACCCGGGACCGCACTGCCGAGGCACTCGAGCCTGCACAGGAGGCTATCGCGATCCGGCTGCACTGGTTCGTCAGCGGCTACTCGACTGCCAAGGACGCCGGAGCCCTGCAGGATTGCCTGCGATTGTTCGAGCAGACCACGCGCACCCTGGGGCACCGCCAGCTGGCCACCAACACCATTCGCAGTGCCTGTTCGGCCTACCGTCAGGTGGCTCACGACCGGCCGGATGTGGCGGCGACCTGCGCCGACGGTCTGTCGAAATGCGGTGTATGGCTGTGCCGGCTGGATCCGGAGGCCGCCGCGGCCGCCACCGAGGACGCCGTGCGGATCCGAGCCGCCCAGTACGCCCGCAACCCCGAGCTGGCGGCGAAATACCTGACCGGCCTCAGCACCCTGCTTCGTACCCTGATGGTGGGCCGCTCCCGGAAACAGGCGGTTGCCGGGTACCGCAGCATCTACAACGCCGTGACCAGCACCGAGATGACGGCCGGACTGCGTGACCTGCCGATCACCGAACTGGATTTCACCGCCAAGACCCAGCAGGCGCTGACGAAGCTCGGCACCCCCACTCTGGACCAGGCGGGCCGGCTCACCCAGCAGCAGATCCTGTATCAATCCGGTGGCGATCTCGCGACGATCGAGGAGATCAACTGGAAACTGGCCCTGGTCGGCCGCAAGCCGCTGGCCGCCGGCGCAATGCCCGAACCCGCACCCCGGCCGATGGAGATCAGCGCCACCTACGGCGCGCTGGCAGTGCGTTGCGCCGCACCCGACGCCCTGGACCAGGTTCGGGCCGCAGTAGTCGCCGCGTATGCACGCGACGGTGCGCAGCCGGTTCCGGGTGCCCGGTTCGCCGGCGTCGACCGTCCGCACTGGGGCGTGCGCGAACCCGAGGTGAACAACGACACCGCCCTCGGCGAGGACGTCGTACTGCTGGAACGCACCAGCGGCAGCTGGATTTCGGTGAAGAGCTTGAACTGGGAACTCGGCCCGGTCGGCCGGCATCTGCTGGCGCAGCGTCTCTCCGAGCGCTGGCCGGTGATCACGGTCGCGACCATCGAGGATGTGTCGTACGAACTCTGCGGCTACGAGAACGGTGCTGCGACCCAATACGCCGCGCTCGGCCGGCCCAGCGGGCAGGCGCCACTCGGCCATCCCTTGGCGCCGCTGGACTTCGGCACGCTGGCGGACTACGGCGCCGATTACGCGTCGGAGACCCAGGTGCGGGGCGCGTTCGGCAATGCCGCCATGTTCGCGAAGCTCACCCAATTGCCGGGCAGCGGGATCCGGCAGGCAGCGGAGAAGGGGCCGCTGGTCGACGCCGAACCGTACGCGCTGTTCTTCGAAGCGCAACGGGACCGGCAGAACTGACCGCCACGCTACACCGGTCGCGGACCGGGATAGCGCAGCCTGCCGTCACTGACCAGCGCGACCTCGTGCTCCCCGCTGATGTCCAGATAGGGACATCCCTCGACCCCGCTGTGCAGGGTCATTGCCGGATCTCCCGGTTCGATCCAGCGGAGCTTGCCGGATTCGAGCCACGGCGTGAGGTCGAAATCGTAGTCCGGTGGCCAGGGCGTGGTCGAGTTCCAGCCCAGCCAGCGGCCGTCGTCGTCGTAGACGCTGTACTCACGGTCACCCCAGGTGTTCTCCAGCCGCACCTCGGGTGGCTTCGGGCCGAAGTAGCTGATCGGCCATCCGGTGTGCGGCCCCACCGGAACCTGACCGAGTACCGCGACCACACCGGGACAGGACAGTAGCCTGGGCACCACGAAAGGCGCCGCGGGCCCGGGCCTCGACAGAAACGGCGCCCGCTCGACCGGTGCCACGATGCGCATGGCACCCGGCATCGCCAACCACGTCGCCGGCAGGCGCGGCACCCGCCGAATGGGATTGTGGTAGTCCCAGAACCAGCCTTCCAAGCCGGCCGTATCCAGCGGCCAGGACACCGGTTCCCCGGTGTGCGGGCACCGGGCCACCGGCACGTCGGGCAACAGGTCACGGTAGCGAGCATGCCCGGCATCGAGCCGGGCGAGGAGCTCGGGGGCCGGATCCGCAGTGGCCGACACTTCTGCGGCAAGCCGGTTGCCGGTGTCCAGCAACTCCCGGCGTAGCTCGAGTTCTGCCGCCGAATAGTGGTTCACCCGCGCCCCTCGCCCATGATCTGCTCGTGGATATCCCGCTCGGCGGGGGTCTCCGGCGCCCAGTAGCTGTCGATACCACGCAATGTGGACAAGCCTCGGGCTCGCAGGTCCTGAACTGTCGGCCAATAGTCTTCCGGCCCCAACGGGCTGCCGTCCCGGCGCCGGATGTCGAACACCGATTCCGGGCCGCGAAGGGCGGAGTAACCATCCGGCACCTTCACAAACACGATGCCATCTCGCAGCATCACCGATCCCGATGCCACGTACGCGGCGATTCGGTCGGCGAGCAGGTCGTGGAACTCCGTGTACCGCATCCGGAACCGTTCGACCAGGGCGGTCCGGACCCGAGCATCAGCGCTCTGTTCGGGTGGTAACTGCGGGTCGAAGAACCCGACCAGACCGGCACCGCGGGGATGCGCACCCAACCGGATGTCGAAGGAATCTATCGTGGCGGACCCGATATCCGCCGCGGTCAGTGGCATGTCCGGCCCCCGTCGCTCATACCACCACAGCGTAATTCATCGAACCCGGTGGCGCGCTGCGGCACCGGTCGCATCCCCCGGCATCACCCCCACGGCAGCGGCCGGACCGCCTCGGCCGCAGGTTCGATCACCTGCCCGGTGACGAATCGGCTCCACAGGCCGAACTGCAGCGGCTGACCGGGGAGTGCGGCGGCCCGGACGAAACTGTGCGTGCCCGACGGGCCGGTGTGCACACCCCCGAAGCTGACCCGGAACCGGGTGGTTGCGCCGCGATCGGCCGGCGGCAGCGGGGAGGGAAGCAACTCGTCGAAGGCCCAGCGGTAGGTATCGGCGTGCGGGCCCGCCACCGGTTCCAGGGTGTTCTCGAAAACGGCGCCCCGCTCCGGAACGGTGATCAGCACGCCGCGGGCACCGTCGGGATACACCGTATTGAACACTGCAACCTCGGCCGCACCGGTCGGATAGAAGTCCGCCCGGCCGGTGCCGACCCGCGAGCCCGGCGGGCAGCCGGCCGGCCCCTCCGCCTCGAACATGTCCCGGGAGCAGGTCGGAAAGTGTTCCGGCGCAAATGATATCGACTTGTCGAAGAGGAAGACGAACTGGCTCGCAGCGGCGGGCTTGCGGCCGTCGGCAGTCCGGCTGGTGCGGTCGAAGTGCACGGTGACGCCGGTGAGGGCACCCCCGTCCGGGCGTACCGAGACCGCCAGGGTGTCGAGGTTCTCCGGCCCGGCGACCTCCGGTTCGGCCGGTGCCACCGGGCCGCTGGGCGTCGGCGCCGCAGGTGATTGTGCAGTGGCGGCGCCGGACATCGGGAGGGAAACGAGCAGGGTGGCCACAGTGGCCAGCGTTGCGCGGATACTGCTGGTGGTGAGTGCCATGCCCCTGATCCTGGGCCGGGTTGCCGACGCCATCCAGGGCGGCGCGTGACCAGGTTGGCCCGATGGCATGATCGGTGGCGTGCGAGTACTGGTGCAGCGAGTGAGTTCCGCGCAGGTGTCGGTGGACGAGGAGATCGTCGGCCGGATCGACCCGGCGGCGACCGGCGCACCACACGGCCTGGTCGCCCTCGTCGGCATCACCCACGACGACACCGATGCCACCGCGAAAGCCCTCGCCGACAAGGTGTGGCGACTGCGTATTCTCGACGGACAACGCAGCGCCGCCGATCTGAACGCCGCGATCCTGGCGATCAGCCAGTTCACCCTCTACGCGGATACCGCCAAGGGCCGCCGACCGTCCTGGAACGCCGCCGCTCCCGGACCGGTTGCCGAACCACTATTCGACGCCTTCGTCGCAGCCCTACGGGAACTGGGCGCCACCGTCGCCACCGGGCGATTCGGCGCACACATGGCCGTGGAACTGGTGAACGACGGGCCGGTCACCTTGCTACTGGAGGGGTGAACCGCCGCTGCGCACCGGCCGTCACGAGCTACTCGATCCCGTCGTCCAAGGCACTCGACCAGATCCCATCCTGACCGGAACGTTCCCACTCGTCCCAGGCCGCTTCATAGCACGCGCCCAACTCCTCGGCCTCCATTCGATCCGCGAACGGGTCGTACTTCACGGATTCACCGTCAGGAAGTCGACATGCGATGGCCGAACGACCGAGATGTGGCGTCGGTCGGTAGTCGCCACCGTCGCGACCCTTCGACGTTCGGCGACAGCGACAACCGATGCATCGGCCGTGCCCAACGGCAGGTCACGGTACCGTGCGACAAGCTCCGCGATCCGCAACCAGTCGGCTGAATGCACCGCCTCGACTGAGAACAAACCCTCGGCAAAATCTCCGAGGAACCTGACTTCGGCTTCCGCCCCCAGTCGAGTACCGATCAGGTACGCAGCCTCCGCTATCACCAACGTAGGAACGACGAGCGGGCCGCGATGGGATTGCAGCAGTTCCGAGCAGGCAGTGTGATGGGCGTCATCGGCGTCGACATAGGCATACAGCGGACCTGCATCGACGATGAGGGGGCCTATTTCGCCCACTCCTCGGCCAGGATCTCATCGATCCGGCTCGACACATCGGATCGACCGCTCCGACCTGCACCTGCCGCACCGAACTTCCGTCGGCCGGCGGGAACCGAGAGGTACTGCGAGATAGCTTCACGCGTCAGCTCGGAAACCGTCACCCCCCGACGCTCCGCCTCGTGACGGAGACGGTCGTCCAGTTCGTCCGGAAGCTTCAGCGTTGTCCGCCTCATGGTATGCCAGCACACCGAAGTCGGCGTTGCAGTGCACCTATTCCGGCCGCACGGTCAGGATACGGGGCCCGTCCTCGGTCACCGCGACGCTGTGCTCCCAGTGCGCTGCCCGGGAACCGTCGGTGGTCACCACGGTCCAGTCGTCTTCCAGGGTTTCGGTCTCGGTGGTGCCCAGGGTGAGCATCGGCTCGATGGCCAGTACCGAGCCGACGACCAGCTTCGGGCCCTTTCCGGGCGCGCCCTCGTTGGGCAGGAAGGGGTCCATATGCATCTCGCGGCCGATGGCGTGGCCACCGTAGCCGTCGACGATGCCGTAGTTGCGCCCGTGCTTCCGGGCAGCGGCGTAGGTGCCGAGTTCGATGGCGTGCGAAACATCGGTCAGCCGGTTGCCGGGGAGCATGGCGGCGATACCGGCCTCCATGGCGAGCCGGGTCGCCTCGCTGAGCTGCCGATCGGCCTCGCCGAGCTCGCCGACGCCGAAGGTCCAGGCCGAATCGCCGTGCCAGCCGTCGAGGATCGCACCGCAATCGATGGACACCAGATCGCCTTCGGCGAGCACCTCGTCAGCGGTCGGGATGCCGTGCACCACCCGGTCGTTCACCGAGGCACAGATCGAACCCGGGAACCCGTGGTAGCCCTTGAACGACGGCACCGCACCGGCATCCCGGATGGTCTGCTCGGCGATATCGTCCAGCTCCAGCGTCGAAACACCGGGCTTCGCCGCGTCGCGCACGGCGACCAGGGTACGGCCGACGATCGCGCCCGCCGCCGCCATGGCGTCGAGCTCGCCGGCCGTCCGGAACGGTACGACCTTCTTCTTCCGGCCGAAGACCACTACTTGCCCAGTGCCTTCATCGCCCGGGAGTTGACCTCTTCGACCTCGCCGACACCGTCGACGGTGACGACCAGGCCGTCGTAGTACTCGAGCAGCGGCTCGGTCTCCGCGCGGTAGACCTCGAGCCGGTTCGCGATGACCGCTTCGGTGTCGTCGCCGCGGCCGCGAGCCAGCATCCGCTCCTTGACCATCTCCTCGGGCACCACGAAGCACAGCACCGCGTCCAGCGCGGTACCGGAGTCCGCGAGGATCTTCTTCAGCGCATCGGCCTGGTCGACGGTGCGCGGGTAGCCGTCGAGCACGAAGCCGTTGGCAGCATCGGGCTCGGCCACCCGGGCCTGCACCATCCGGTTGGTCACATCGCTGGGCACCAGGTCACCGGCGTCCATGTACTTCTGCGCCTCCCGGCCCAGCGGGGTCTGCTGGCCGATGTTCGCACGGAAGAGGTCTCCGGTGGAGATGTGCGGAACGCCCAGCTTCTCCGACAGCAGGACGGCCTGGGTGCCTTTGCCGGCACCCGGCGGACCGAGCAGAACAACTCTCACTTCAGAAACCCTTCGTAACTTTGATTATTCAGCTGGCTCTTGATCTTCTCGACGGTATCGAGGCCGACGCTGACCATGATGAGCACCGCGGTGCCGCCGAACGGCAGGTTCTGTGCGGCGCCCGAATTGCCCATGTCCAGGAACACGTTCGGCAGGACGGCCACCAAACCGAGATAGATCGAGCCGGGCAGGGTGATGCGGCTCAACACGTAGCTCAGGTAGTCCGCGGTCGGCTTGCCGGGACGCAGGTTCATGACCACGCCGCCGAACTGCTTCAACTCCTGTGCGCGCTCCTCCGGGTTGAAGGTGATCGCGACGTAGAAGTAGGTGAAGAACACGATCAGCGCGAAGTAGATCCCGATGTAGATCGGGTTGCTGGGGTTCACCAGATACTTCTGGATGATCTCCTGCCACCAGCTGGGATCGGGATTGTTCGTCGACGAAGTGAGCTGCGCGATCAGGTTCGGCAGGTACAGCAGCGACGACGCGAAGATCACCGGGATGACGCCGGCCTGGTTGACCTTCAACGGGATATAGGTGGCGGAGCCGCCGTAACTCTTGCGGCCGACCACCCGGCGGTTGTAACGCACAGGGATCCGGCGCTGACCGCGTTCGACGAAGACCACTGCGGTGACGATCGCCAGCGCCGCGACACACACGATCGCGAACACCATGCCACCCCGGTTCTCCAGGATCATCCCGCCCTCGGACGGAATGCGGGAGGCGATACCCGCGAAGATCAGCAGCGACATGCCGTTGCCGATGCCGCGTTCGGTGATCTGCTCACCGAACCACATGACCAGGGCGGCACCCGCGGTCATGACGAGCACGATGATGATCATGCCGAAGATGCTGGTATCGGCGAGAATGTCCTGCGGACAGCCCTGCAGGAGCTGGCCGCGGGCCGCGAGGGCGACGAGACCGGTCGACTGCAGCAGGGCCAGCGCGATCGACAGATAACGCGTGTACTGCGTCATCTTGGTCTGACCGGCCTGGCCTTCTTTTCGCAGCTCTTCGAAGCGCGGAATAACGACGGTGAGCAGCTGGATGATGATGCTCGCGGTGATGTACGGCATGATGCCGATCGCGAACACCGACAGCTGCAGTAGTGCACCGCCGGAGAACAGGTTGATCAGCTGGTAGATACCGGCGTTCTCACCGCCGGATACCAGTTCGACGCACTCCTGCACGGCCTGGTAGTCGACTCCCGGCGAGGGCAGGCTGGCACCGAGCCGGTACAGGGCCACGAGCCCCAGCGTGAAGAGAATCTTCCGCCGCAAGTCCGGTGTCCGGAAGGCCGATACGAAGGCGGAAAGCACAGATCCTCCAGGCGTTCGACATGGTCATGCCATGGATAGTTCAGCGAAGCCCCAGGCGGTGGACGCCGATCCCCATGACGGTCTTGGCAGACAACAATTGAACTCTAACAGTGGCACCGGACGAGCGTTCGACTCGTCCGGTGCCATCTGTCACAGAGTACCGTCAGCCGAGTTCGGTAACGGTGCCACCGGCGGCGGTGATCTTCTCCTTGGCGGAGCCGGTCACCTTGTCGACGGTCACCTGGACCGCGACGCCGATCTCACCGTCGCCGAGCACCTTCACCAGCTGGTTCTTGCGCACGGCACCGGCGGCGACGAGCTCGTCCTTGCCGATCTCGCCACCCTGCGGGAACAGCTCGGCGATCCGCCCCACGTTCACGACCTGGTATTCGGTCTTGAACTGGTTCTTGAAGCCCTTGAGCTTCGGCAGGCGCATCTGCAGCGGCATCTGGCCGCCCTCGAAGTTCGCCGGCACATTCTTGCGAGCCTTGGTGCCCTTGGTACCGCGGCCCGCGGTCTTGCCCTTGGAGCCCTCACCGCGACCCACGCGGGTCTTCTCGGTCTTGGAGCCCGGGGCCGGACGCAGGTGATGCAACTTGATGGTCATGTCAGACCTCCTCAACGGTTACGAGGTGGCGCACGACCTGGATCAGCCCACGGTTCTGGGCATTGTCCTCCCGCACCACCGACTTGCGGATGCCCCGCAGGCCGAGAGTGCGCAGGCTGTCCCGCTGATTCTGCTTGGCGCCGATCGTGCTCTTGATCTGGGTCACCTTGAGATCTGCCATGTCAGGCTCCCTGTCCTGCGCGTGCGCGCAGCATGCCGGCCGGGGCCACGTCCTCGATCGGCAGGCCACGGCGGGCCGCGACCTCTTCCGGACGCTGCAGCTGCTTGAGGGCCGCGACCGTCGCGTGCACGACGTTGATCGCGTTGTCGCTACCGAGCGACTTGGCCAGGATGTCGTGGATGCCCGCGCACTCCAGCACAGCACGAGCCGCACCACCGGCGATCACACCGGTACCGGGCGAGGCCGGACGCAGCATGACCACACCGGCCGCCTCCTCACCCTGAACCGGGTGGGTGATGGTGGAGCCGATCATCGGGACGCGGAAGAAGCCCTTACGAGCCTCCTCGACACCCTTCTGGATGGCCGCGGGAACTTCCTTGGCCTTGCCGTAACCGACGCCGACCAGGCCGTTGCCGTCGCCCACGATCACCAGGGCGGTGAAGCTGAAGCGCCGACCACCCTTGACGACCTTGGAGACACGGTTGATCGCGACGACGCGCTCGAGCTGGTTCTTCTCGGCCGCGTTGTCCCGGCGGTCACCGCCACCACGGCGGTCGCCGCCGCCCCGACGGTTGTCGTTGCTGTTCTGTCCGGCGGGACCGTTTCCGCCGTCACGCCGCTGACGTCCCGGCATCAGACGTTCCTTCCGTTCGCATTCTTGATCATCAGAACTTCAACCCGCCTTCACGAGCGGCATCGGCCAGCGCCGCGATCCGGCCGTGGTAGTCGTGACCACCCCGGTCGAACACGACGGCCTCGATACCGGCGGCCTTGGCACGCTCGGCGATCAGCTGACCGACCTTGACACCCTTGGCGGTCTTGTCGCCGTCGAGGGCCCGCACATCGGCCTCGATCGAGGACGCGGCGGCAATGGTCTTGCCGACCGAGTCGTCGACGAGCTGCGCGTGCAGGTGCCGCGAGGAGCGGTTGACCACCAGGCGCGGACGCTCGGCGGTGCCGGCGACCTTCTTGCGCAGGCGGAAGTGCCGACGAGTCTTCGACAGGCGACGCTTCGTGGAGGCATCCTTGCCCAGCGGAATACGCTTGGACTTCTGGTTTTCGGTTTGCGCCATGATCACTTACCCGTCTTTCCGACCTTGCGGCGAACGACTTCGCCCTCGTACCGGATGCCCTTGCCCTTATACGGGTCGGGCTTGCGCAGTCCGTGGATCACAGCGGAGATCTGACCGACCTTCTGCTTGTCGATACCGGACACGGTGAACTTCGTGGGGCCCTCGACCTTGAAGGTGATGCCCTCGGGCGCCTCGATCGGCACCGGGTGGCTGTAGCCGAGGGAGAACTCCAGGTTGGAGCCCTTGGCCTGGACGCGGTAGCCGACGCCGAAGATTTCCATCTTCTTCTCGTAGCCCTTGGTCACGCCCTCGACCATGTTGGAGATCAGGGTGCGGCTCAGGCCGTGCAGCGCACGGCTCTTGCGCTCGTCGTCGGGACGGACGACCTCGATCTCGCCGTTCTCCGCCTTGGCGACGGTGATCGGCTCGGCGACGGTGTGCTCCAGGGTGCCCTTCGGCCCCTTCACGGTGACGTGCTGACCATCGATGGTCACCTCGACACCGGACGGCACGGCGACCGGCTTCTTACCAATACGCGACATTAGTCTTCGGCCTCCCTTACCAGACGTAGGCGAGGACTTCGCCGCCCACGCCGGCTTGTTTCGCCTGACGGTCGGTGAGCAGGCCGGTCGACGTGGAGATGACCGCCACGCCGAGGCCGCCGAGGACCTTGGGCAGGTTGGTGGACTTCGCGTACACCCGCAGACCCGGCTTGGACACGCGCCGCAGACCCTGCAGGCTGCGCTCCCGGTTGGGGCCGTACTTGAGGTCGACGACCAGGTTCTTGCCCACGGTCGCGTCCTCGGTGCGGTAATCGGCGATGTAGCCCTCGCGCTTGAGGATCTCGGCGATGTTCGCCTTGAGCTTCGAGTGCGGAGCCGTCACCTGATCGTGGTACGCCGAGTTGGCGTTGCGCAGACGAGTCAAGAAGTCTGCGATCGGATCAGTCATGGTCATGGTTAGACCTCGACACCTTTCTCGCTGCGGTTCCCATGCAGCACCGGGCGCGCCCGGCCGTGGGCCTACAGCAATTCGGCTGGTCCGGCCGGCAGTTACCGACCGGATGAGAACTCGTGCGAGTACTCGGCACCCGGGCCGTCCCGAACGCCGCGCCGTGGCGGCGACGGACACAGATGTGCCCAGGCAACCGCCCAAGTGTAGGCAATGCCGTGGTCGGGGGCCAAATCGGGGTCCGGGGCCGACTCCCCCGGCGACCGTCAGGCCGTGCCGCGCACCCGCTCCAGCCCGTCGAGGATCAGCTCGAGTCCGGCGTCGAACTCGTCACTGTAGGAGTACCCCGGACGCAGGGCGTAGCCGAGCATCTCGACCATGTAGGGGTACCGATCGGCGTCGATATCGATGCCCGAGGCCACCGCTTCCAGACCGGTGGCATCAGCGAACGGCAGGTTGGCCTCCTGCTGGACGAAACCGTAGATATAGCTGTCCAGCACCGAGAAGGCGCGGGCGGCCGCGGGCAGCGTGAAGCCGTCGGTGCGCAGCGTGGCCAGCACCCATTCGTGGTGCCGGAGGGTGGCCGGGCCGGGCTGGGCCCGCGAATCCATCAGGGTGATCGCCCACGGATGCGCCCGCAGGACTGCCCGCAACGAGACCGCCCGCTGCCGCATCGCGGCCCGCCAGCCCTGCGCCGCGGCCGGCGTCTCGATCTCACCGAATACCGCGTCGACCATCCCGTCGAGCAGATCACCCTTGTTCGCCACATGGTGATAGAGCGACATCGCCTCGATCCCCAGCCGTTCGGCCAGCGCTCGCATGGTGAGCGCCCCGACGCCCCGTTCATCGGCGAGCTCGACCCCGGCCGAGACCACTCGCGCCCTGGTCAGCGGCGCCCGTACCGCCGCCTTGCGCTGCTCCATTCCCATTTCCTCCACTCTTCCGCTGCGGGTACCTTACCCGGTAAGGTACCCTTACGACGTAAGGGCGACACAGCGCCCGGTCACCGGTGAAAGGAACGGGTCCATGAATTCCGAAGCTCGCGAACCCCAGCAGCGGCCGAAGATCTGCATCGTCGGCGCCTCCGGCAAGCTCGGCCGGTACCTGGTGCGGATCGCACTCGACCTCGGTTACGACGTGGTCGGCGTATGCCGGGAACGCAGCGTCGGCAAGCTCGACGATTTCGCCGACCGGATCACGATCGTGCCCGGCCACACCAACGACCGGGACGTCATCCGCACCGCCGTCGCCGGCTGCGAAGGCGTGCTCACCGTGCTCGCCCCGTGGGGTGTGCAGCAGTACTCCTCCGGAACAGCCCAGGCGGTACTCGACTACGCCCCACCCGGCGCCCGGCTGATCTTCTCCTGCGGCTGGCACATCAGCATGGACGGCAAAGACGTCTACTCCCGCCGCTTCCTGGCCACCGTCAAACTGGTCACCTGGGCCGCCAAACTGATCCGGGCAGTGGAGATCGACGACCAGGTCGAAGCCTGCCGCCGCATCTTCGCCAGCGACACCGCCTGGACGGTAGTCCGCGGCAGCGACCTGGAAGAAGGCGAGAGTGAAGGCCTCCCCATCTGGCGCCCCCACGTCGGCGACCCCGCCCTCGCCTCCAACCGCACCCGCCGCATCGACTTCGCGCTGTTCATGATCGCCGCCCTGCGGGACGATTCGCTGATCCACCAGGCGCCGGCGATTGTCGGGCGGAAGACCGAATCGGCGCTGGCGCATGAGGGTGCAGGCCTTGACGAATCCGCAGGACAACGCCGCAATTGAGCTACGATTGCCACATGTCGTGCCCCGACCTCGACCATCCCGCGGACCTCCCGGAATACCTGACCTGGGAGGAGCTCGAACAGCTGCCGGAGGACGTCGCCGCCCGCATCGAGCTATGGGAGGGGCGCGTCGTCTGGTTGCGCCGGGGCCCGGCGGAGCATCAGGATGCCACTCTCGCTCTGACCAACGCCTTGAAGCGCTGCGCTCGGGAAGCGGGCATTCAGGACCCCGAACAGTGCTGGCGGGTAAGTTTCGAGACCAATGTCTTCTTCGGAGCCGAAGGCAAGTCCGACTTCGTCACCCCGGACTTCGTCGCATACCGCTGCCTCGATCGCCCCTATCAGGACATCCGAGCCGCCGATACAGTACTGGTGGGCGAGGTCCTGTCCCCCTCGAACTCCGATGCCGAGATGGAACTGAAGAAGGCCCGCTACGCCCGCGCCGGCATCCCCTGGTACTGGGAGGTCATACTGGCCGCACACCGCAGCGAAATCGCCCACGTCCTCGTCTACGGTCTCGTCCCCGACGGACCGCCCGCTCCCGGTGTCACCCTCTTGCAGCGCGCCAACTACGCCCTCGCCGGCATCTGGTCACCAAAGGACTCGACCGCCATCACCATCGACCGTCCCTTCCCGATCACCATTCCCTGGTCCGAGTTGGAGTTCTGAACATGTCCGAAGATTCGGGCGGACCGATGGCGGCCACAATCGAGGTGCCGGCACGGACACGAGACCGGCTGCGCCAGTTGGCTGCTGCCGAGGGACTCACCCTGGCACAGGCGATCGAGAAACTGCTGGACGAGCACGCGGCCCGACCCGTGCCAACCTTCGGCGGATTCCATGGCGGCAAGCCGATGGCAGCCGACGAGATCGACCGTGAGCTTGCTGGCGGCTTCGGCAAGTGGTGACAATTTCGTCGTCGATCCAAGCGCCATACGCATATCGCCCCTGCTGCACTACGACGCGGATCGACCTTCTGACACCCTGAGACACAGACTCACCCACCTCTGAGCATCGAAACACTGCAGTACACAACATCTTCCACCTGCCGTCGGCTACACGGCCAGCTAGGCTGGCCGGGTACCGACCAAGGAGAGGCGGGGCATGGATATCGAATTGGGGAACGCCATCGAGGCGCTTCGACACCAGCTACTGGAGGCTGCCGAACAAGGCGGCGAACGGGATCTGCGGTTCGAGGTGGGACCGATCGAGTTGTCGTTCGAGGTGGAGCTCCGGAAGGACGCCTCCGCGAAGTTCGGGTTCAAGGCATGGGTGGTATCGGGTGAGGCAGGCGCCGGTGCAGCCCACACGAATCGGCAGCGCGTGACGGTCACCTTGAACCCACAACAGGCCGACGGCGCCCGGGTTATGGTGGGAAGCGATCGGGGGGATACCGGCCCCGGCGACGTTTCAGGACACATCGGTCGCTGACTGCGCCCCGCGGTTCAGCGGGGAGGGGCGTCATGCACTCGGACCAGGTATTCGGCGTCGAGGGCAGCGGTTCCGGCTCGGGATATCTGATCACCCCTCGGCTGGTGCTGACCTCCGCACACATCGTCGGACCGGCCACAGACACCGTCAAGGTTTTCCGACCGGGCAAGCCGGACAAATACTCGGGCACCGTGATCTGGTGCGGTGCCCCGGGTGGTCGTGCCGACGCCGCGCTGATCGAACTGGCCGATCCGGCCTGGCTTCCGCCGGCCGCCCTCCCGTCGGCACGGTGGGGCCGGACGGTGACCTACGAACCGGGAATCGAGTGCCGCACTTGGGGTCTGCCGGATTTCGCGCAGTCAGCGGGAACTCCCCTGGAGACGGAACAACCGAACGGCCGCATCAACCCGGGCAGCGGGTTCGTGGGCGACCGCTACATCATGCAACTCGACGGCCACCCGCCGCTCGCCCGCGGCGGCTCCCCTTGGCAAGGCATGTCCGGCGCCGCGGTATTCGCCGGCGACCTCCTGATCGGTGTCGTAGCCGCCGATCCCACCAATCGCGACCATGCTGCACTGGACATCGTGCCAGCCTATGTTCTGTTCGCCCAGCAAGACTTTTGCTCAGCGATCAACAAACACTGTGGTCCCGGCTCCATGCACCTCGAACCCATCGAACTCCAGAGCCTGGATGATCACCGAGCTCCCCGTCACGCAACGAACCTTCCGGCAACGCCTTCGACGCTGCTGACCGCGCGCCGGGCAATCGTCCCCTTCCAGCCCGGCCGTGAGGAGGTTCTTGCGGATCTGCACGAATGGTCAGATCAAGATTCCCTCGGCACCTGGCTGATCCACGGCCCGGGTGGGCAGGGGAAGACCCGACTGGCCCACCACTTCGGCGAACAGCTGACTGCAGAGAACTGGGTGGTCCTATGGCTGGACTCCGACGCATCCGTCGAAAGCCTGTATCCGCTGCGAAATGTCACCGCGAACCTGTTGGTCGTAGTCGACTACGCCGAGGGCCGAACCGCGCAGGTGGCCGCACTGTTCGAAACACTTGCGACGCAACGGCCCGGCCACCGCGCAAAGGTGTTGCTGCTGGCCAGAACTGCCGGCGAGTGGTGGGAAAAGGTTTCCGAACATGGTGGCCTGGCAGCCGGAGTAGCGGCGACAGCGCGGTTCACCGACCTGCCGCCGCTAGAGCCGACGACCGACGCCCGCGCGGAAACCTATCGCGCAGCCGTAATGGCGTACGCGGACGCACTCGCGCGCCTGCCCGACGCCGACGAACTGGATTGGGAGCGAACCGCCGTAGACGTCATCGCGACATTTACGTCCGCATACGACAACACGCCGACAACGCTGACCGTTCACATGACTGCGCTGACCGACCTGCTCGACAGAACCGAATCAGGGGCGACCACCGGATCAGCGCAACAGGCAAGCCCCGAGGACCGCGTGCTCGGCCACGAGAAATACTACTGGGCCAAAACCGCAACCACCCACGGGATTACCCATCTGGGGTCCGCGGTCCTCGAAGACACTGTCGCCGCCACAGCGGTCGTCGCTCCCGCGACCCTCGCCGACCTCGACCGAACCCTCCAGCGCATCCCCGACCTGTCCGACCAGCCCAACCTCACCCGAGGAAAAGTCCGGAACTGGCTGATGCACCTGTACCCGGGCCACGCCCCCGGCACCTTCGGCGGCCTCGCACCGGACCGAGTGGCCGAGCAGCTCGTCGGCCGCCGCATGCTCGACTACAAACGGCCATGCATAGTCGAAACGCTGGCGAATACACCCGAGACACCGGAGGAGATTCAGCATCTCGTCACCGTCTGCACCCGCGCGGTCAATCACTCTTCTCTCACCGACGCCGGTGCACGACTCACCCAATGGTGCGTCAAACACGTCGATACCGTCCTCCCAGCCGCGATCCAGGTCGCCACCCAGGTCGAATCACCGACCCCGTTACTGAGCACGCTCCACGAGATCGCCAGAGATCAAAGCACTCCGACCACGGTACTGATAACAGCAGTTCGGAATTTCCCCGACCGGAGCACGGCCCTGCTAGGTGTCACGGTCAGCTTCGACCACGAACTCACCCGACGTGTCCGCGCCATCGCCGATACCGACCACAGCTTTCTCCCCCACCTCGCACACCGTCTCAATGATCTCGCCATCTCCCTCGGCGACGTCGGCCGTCACGAGGAAGCCCTCACCACAATCACCGAAGCCGTCAACATCTGGCGACCACTCGCCGAACACGACCCCACCATCCACCTCCCGAACCTGGCAATGGGCCTGCTAACCCTGGCAAACCACCTCGGCGACGTCGGCCGTCGCGAGGAAGCCCTCACCACAATCACCGAAGCCGTCAACATCTGGCGACCACTCGCCGAACACGACCCCACCATCCACCTCCCCGATCTCGCCGGTGGCTTCGTCAACCTAGCCAGTCACCTCGGCGACGCCGGCCGCTACGAAGAAACGATCGACGCCGTCGCAAAAGCCGTCGACATCTGGCGACCACTCGCGGAACAAGACCCCACCACTCACCTCCCGAACCTGGCACTGGGCCTGCACAACCTCGCAAAAGCCCTCAGCGAGGTCGGCCACGACAACGACGCCCTGGTGGCAATCACCTCAGCCATCGACATCCGACGACAACTCGCCGAAGAAGTACCCGACACCCACCTCCCGGACCTGGCAAAGAGCCTGCACAACCTGGCGAGCCACCTGGGCGCCGTCACGCGCTACGACGAAGCTGTCACAACCGTCACGGAAGCCGTACAGATCCGGCTGGAACTCGCCGAGACGCAACCCGGTATCCATCTCACCCACCTCGCAGCCAGCCTGCTCAATCTCGCCCTCTACCTCGAGGCCGTCGCTGTTCTCGGCACCCTCGGCGACAGTGAAGCTCTGGCCGTTCTCACCGAATCCGTTCGAGCCCTGCGCAGTCTCACCCGACAACACCCTGGTATGTACGGGCCCGACTTCAGCGACCGCATCCGCGAGCTCGCCGGCGAGCTTCACGACCTCGCCGGCCTTCTCGATGTCCTCGGCCGCCGCGAGGAAGCTCTCGCCACAATCACCGAAGCCGTCGACATCTGGCGACAACTCACCGAACATGACGCCGATCCCCACCTCCCCGATCTCGCCGGCAGCCTTACCAACCTGACGATCTACCTCGGCAAACTCGGCCAGGGCGACGAGGCGCTGAGCACCATCACCGAAGCTGCCCGGATCCGACAAGACCTCGCCGAACGAGCCCTCGACACCCACCTCCCCAACCTCGCCAACACCCTCGCCATCCTCGCTATCTTCCTCTCCGAGTTCGGCCCCAACGAGGACGCCCTGACCGCCCTCATCAAAGCCGCTCATACCCCTCTCATCAGGCAATACCCAGACACCGACGACTCGGAGTCCGCCGGCAGCCTCCACGACCTGGCCGGCGAACTCCACAATCTTGCCGCCACATTCGATGACCTCGGCCGCGACGCGGAAGCTGTCACCATTATCACCGCAGCGGTCCACGTGCGGCGACTACTCACCGACCAAGACGCCGACGCCCACAGCCCCGGTCTGGCCGACAGCCTGCACGATCTTGCCTTCTACCTAGGCAAGATCGGCCGCGACCATGAAGCCCTCAACGCGCTCACCGAAGCCGTGCAGACCTACCGCGCTCTCGCCCGGAAACACCCCGACACCCACCGCCCAGCCTTAGCCGGAAGCCTCCACAACCTCGCCGTCTACCTCGATGTCCTCGAGCACCCTGAGAAAGCTCTGAAAGCGGTCACCGAGGCGGTACGCAACTTCGAGATACTCGCCGAAGAGTCGCCGACGGATTACCTCCCTCAGCTGGAACTAGCACAGATTGTGCTCGAGGAAATTCGTCGGCCGGAATAGCCAGGCGAATCTCGGACCCCTGCGTCGTCGGCACTTGCGTAGTCGTCGATCGACTCCACCGCGCGCTCGAAGTCGTGGTCCGAACCGATACACCCGGCCCACTTCCGGGATAGGTCATTCAGTCGACCCCCATTGTTCGCCGGAGCCGGCAGCAACCGGGCAACACCGACGCCGTTCCGGGTGATCAGAAACGCCTCCCCCGCCTCGACCTCGGCGAGCACGTCCGGAAACGCCCGCGCCACCTCCGGAGCGCTGATCTCTTTCATTCCTTCAGCTTGCCGGAGTCGGTGATCGGGAAGTCTCCACCGGCCCCGGTCACTTCCGATCCATCTCGGTAGCCAAGGCCGCGGCGAGGAGGCGGGCCAGGGCCGGAGTGTCCTGGGCATCGAGCATGGAGATGTAGTTGGAACGGTGTGCCACCTGGATGATGGCCGGAAACCCGAAGCGGCGGATGGTCTGGAAGGCGATGAGTGCTCGGCCGGTGCGGCCGTTGCCGTCGGAGAACGGATGGATCCGCTCGAACGCAATGTGCGCGCCTGCGATTGCTTCCAGCAGCGGCTCGTTGTCCAGATTCGCCGTCTGCCACTCGGCCTGATCTATCCACTGACGCATCATTTCGTGCACCCGTTCCGGCGGGGTGGGGAGCCAGGATGCACCGGTGACGATATTGCTCGAGGTCTTGAACCGCCCCGGATCGTGGGTGAGGTGGTCCATCAATGCAGCGTGCAGCTCCATCACCAGGTCCACCGACAGCGGTTCGTCCGCGGCGACTGCCTGCAGGATACGAGCCAAACCCTGGTAGTGGTTGGCGACTTCGTATAGCTCCCGCAGTGGCGTGCCCGCGGCAGGGGTCCGTTCGTCCACAAGTAGTGTGATGGTGTCGGCGAGCGTCAGCGTATTGCCCTCGATGCCGGCGGAGTGATGCGCCAACCGCACCAGCACATCTTCGGCGTACTCGGGGGTGAGCACACCGGTGCGGGCGATATCGGCCAGGAAGTCTTGGCGCCGCCAGGTCACCGGCGGGTCCGATGGGCATTGATGATGTCCATGAGTTCGGGCAGGTCGGCGTCTTCATACTTGCTGACCGCGCGAGCTTCCAGAACTCCGGAGCGGACCGTCACTTCGACCGTGTCCCCCGGCGTAACGCCCAGGGATCGCAGCTCGGCCGGGCTGATCGTGATGCCCGCCGAACTGCCAATAGTGACAACCTTCTTCCGCATACGAACATGGTACTCCGCATACGAATATGCGGGGGCGTGCTCCCGCACGGTCGACAGGGACGGAACACCCCACTCGGAGGGCCCCGGACTCGGAACCATACGTCGCCGTCGAGACAGGTGAGGGTACACGCCCGGGAGCCGGCCGCGGTGGGCCATATCGCGCAGGCAGACGCGGCACAGGCCGAACTTGCGGTAGACCGCGTGCGGCCGACCGCAGCGCTGGCAGCGGGTGTAGGCGCGGACCGCGAACTCAAGCTTGCGGTCGATAGACAACTGAGGGTACGGACTCGGTCGAGTCCGTACCCTCACTTCATCTGCAGTTGTCGCGTCCGGGACGCGTGCGCTCCATCAGGAGCGCCGACTCACCAGGAGCTCTTGTGCACGCCCGGGAGCTGGCCGCGGTGGGCCATATCGCGCAGGCAGACGCGGCACAGGCCGAACTTGCGGTAGACCGCGTGCGGCCGACCGCAGCGCTGGCAGCGGGTGTAGGCGCGGACCGCGAACTTGGGCTTGCGGTTGGCCTTGTTGATCAGAGCCTTCTTCGCCATTGCTCAGTTCTCCTTGAACGGGAAGCCGAGGTGCTTGAGCAGGGCACGGCCTTCTTCGTTGTTGGTCGCAGTGGTCACTACGGTGATGTCCATACCGCGCGGGCGGTCGATCTTGTCCACATCGATCTCGTGGAACATCGACTGCTCGCTCAGGCCGAACGTGTAGTTACCGTTGCCGTCGAACTGCTTCGGCGACAGGCCGCGGAAGTCGCGGATACGCGGCAGGGCGATGGAGACCAGCCGGTCCAGGAACTCCCACATACGGTCACCGCGCAGGGTGACCTTGGCACCGATCGGCATGCCCTCACGCAGCTTGAACTGCGCGATGGACTTGGTGGCCTTGCGGATCTGCGGCTTCTGGCCGGTGATCAGGGCCAGATCCTCGACGGCGCCGTTGATGAGCTTGGCGTCGCGGGCGGCGTCACCGACACCCATGTTCACGACGACCTTCACCACGCCGGGGATCTGCATGACGTTGGCGTACTCGAACTCCGAGTTCAGCGCGTCCTTGATCTCGTCGCGGTAGCGCTGCTTCAGCCGGGGCTGCACCTTCTCTGTGGTGGTCATATCAGATGTCCTTCCCGTTCTTACGGGAGATGCGAACCCGCTTGCCGGTCTCTTCGTCGGTCCGGTACCCGATACGGGTCGGGTTGCCGTCGGAATCGACGACCATCACGTTCGAGACGTGGATGGGGGCTTCCTGGGTCACGATGCCGCCCGAGGAAGCGCCACGCTGGGTGGCGGAGTTCGCGACGTGCTTCTTGATCCGGTTCACGCCCTCGACGAGCACGCGGTTCTGCTTCGGGTAGGCCTGGATGACCTTGCCCTTGGCACCCTTGTCCTTGCCCGCGACGACGAGCACGGTGTCACCCTTGTGCACCTTCATGTCAGAGCACCTCCGGGGCCAGCGAGACGATCTTCATGAACTTCTTGTCCCGCAGCTCACGGCCGACCGGGCCGAAGATACGAGTGCCGCGCGGATCGTTGTCCGCCTTGATGAGCACGGCGGCGTTCTCGTCGAACTTGATGTAGGAACCGTCCGGACGGCGGCGCTCCTTGGCGGTGCGCACGATCACGGCCTTGACGACGTCGCCCTTCTTGACGTTCGCGCCCGGGATGGCGTCCTTCACGGTGGCGACGATGGTGTCGCCGATACCGGCATAGCGACGCGACGAGCCACCGAGCACGCGGATGCAAAGGATTTCCTTCGCACCCGTGTTGTCGGCGACGCGCAGTCGCGACTCCTGCTGAATCACTTCAGCTCCTCCTTGACCTGGATGTATACGCACGCCGGATTGCCGACCCGACGGGCATGGTCAGTCGCCCTCCGGACGCGCGCCTGCCGGTGGACTGAGGCGACCACCGGGGGTTCACTGCCGAATTGCGGACGCCAGGCGCCGCAGGCAACCGGTTCAGTGTATGGGAACGGCCTGGTCGAACCCAAATCGGGGCCCGGGTAGTCGGCGCAGGGGCGCCGTCAGACCCGGGCGAACTGGGTGTCCAGGGTCCACGGTCCCTCGCCGGACAGTTCCAGGCGCTGGGTGTGATGCTGGTCCACCGTACTCCGGTGCGCGACGCTGACCAGGATCGTTTCCGGCACCTCGGTGCGCACCAGGTGGTATAGGGAGTACTCCAGCCCCTCGTCTACCGCGCTGGTGGCCTCGTCGAGGAACACCAGTTTCGGGCGGATCATCAGGATCCGGGCGAACGCGATGCGCTGCTGTTCACCGGGCGAGAGGATCGCCGCCCAGTCCGCTTCCTCGTCGAGCCGGTCCGCGAGGTGCGCCAGATGCACCTTGGTGAGTGTCTCGCGCAGGGTCGCGTCGTCGATACTGCCCGGTTCGGCCGGGTAGGAGATGGCGGTACGCAGATCGCCGAGCGGCAGGTACGGGATCTGGGAGAGGAAGAGGGTGTCGTTGCCCTCCGGGCGGCGCACCTCGCCGGCGCCGTAGGGCCACATCTGGGCGAGGGTGCGCAGCAGCGTGGTCTTACCGCTGCCGGACGGACCCTTCACCACCAGCGCCTCACCGGGCGTGAGCCGCAGGGTCAAGGTGTCGATCAGGACGTCGTCGGCGGGCGTCCGCACGTCGATGTCCGCCAATTCGAGCGAGTCGGGCAGCTCGGCGAGGGCGATCTTGGGCAGATCGCGGGAGTCGTCGCTGGCGACGATCAGGCCGTCGATTCGGATGAGCGAAGCCCGGTAGGCCGCGAAGTCGTCGTAGGCCTCGCGGAAGAACGACAGCGAATCGTGGATCTCACTGAAAGCCCGCGACGTCTGGGTCAGTTCACCGAGGGTGACGGCACCGGAGAAGAATCGGGGCGCCTGGATTATGAACGGGAACACCACTGCGGTCTGGTTGACCGACAGGTTCCAGCCGCTGAACTTCAACGTCTGGAACACGATCGCCCAGTAGGTCTGCAACACGGTGGCGAACCGCGACAGCAACCCCCGCCGCTCGACACCCTCGCCCTGATAGAAGGCGATCTTCTCGGCGCTGTCGCGGACCCGGACCAGGGCGTAACGGAAGTTTGCGGTGGCCCGCTCGTACAGGAAGTTCATCCGGATCAGCGGGTGCCCGATCCAGAAGGCGATGATCGTCGTGATCAGCACGTAGACCAGCACCAGGAACATCATCGCGCGCGGGATCTCGAACCCGAGCACGGTCATCGGCCCGGACAGCTCCCACAGGATCTGTGTGAACGACACCACGGTGACGACGGACGATACGGCGCCCAGTGCCAGCGTGCGGGACTGCTGCACGAAGATGGTGATATCGGCCTGGATTCGCTGGTCCGGGTTGTCGATCGTGTTGTCGATGAACCGGGCCCGGTAGTAGGCGCGATCGCGCATCCAGTCGACGGTCACGTGCTCGGTGACCCACCGCCGCCAGCGAATGTCGAATGCCTGGCTGACGTAGTAGAGGACCAGGGCCCGGACCACGTGGATCACCGCCAGGACGCCGAACAACTTCATGGCAGCCCAGAACGCCGCCTTGCCCGCCTCCAACAGCGCGGAATCACCGGCAGCCAAGGCCGACCCGGCCGTCTGCAGGGCGTCGTACATATCGACGCCTTGATAGGAGAACAGCACGGCCATCCGGACGCCGAATACCGTCAGGAACAGCAGTACCGCGACGAAGGCCAGCGTCTGCATCCGCTGCGGCCCGGTGAAGAATCCGGCGCTGATCCGCCAGAACTGCCGCCCCCACTCGGTGTACTTGAGCAACAGTGCCACGACGACGGTGAATACGACCGCGGTGATCGAGAAGGCGATCACCAGCCACTTCACCGTCTCGAAGAACTCATTTCCCCAGTCCCTTGACGTCTCCAACCGAGTTCCCATCCCGCGAGTCCTGAAAGTCGGGGAAGTCTAACCCGGTGCGGAGTTTCACACCGGGTGATACGGGCCGCTACCTATGCGACCACCTACCGCATACATTAGGTTTGCCTGACCTATGCTGACACAGGTGAGCTCCGGGGAGACGCCCCGAGGCCAGGAGGTGCGCGAGATGAAATCGGTCAGGAAGACGCCGGTCGGAAGGACTCGGACGTGGTCGCGGGCGGCGATCGCCGCGGTGGCGGGGGCGCTCGCGATCGGGGTGGCCGGGTGCAGCTCCGGCGTGGAAGATGCCACGGGCCCGGGGGGCGAACCGATCACCATCACCCACGCGCGGGGCGAGACCACGATCGAGGGCACCCCGGAGCGGATCGTCGCACTGGGCAATCAATGGCTCGACTCCACCCTTGCCCTGGACGTGACCCCGGTCGGCTACATCGACAATGTGGCCGCGCTGTCCGGGTCGACGCCGCCGTGGGAACCGGAGTCGCTGACGTCGGCCGAGGCCCTCGATCACGGCGGCGACATCGTCGAGCAGGTCGCGGCCCTGGAGCCCGATCTGATCCTCGCCGATCCGTTCATCGCCGACGAGCAGACCTACGACAAGCTGTCCAAGGTCGCCCCGACGCTGCCGGCGCTCACCGACGAAGCGGTGACGCCGTGGCGGGAGCAGGTGCGCACCCTCGGTGAGGTGCTGGGCACCCCGGAGGCCGCCGACGAGGTGATCGCCGACGTGGACGGCAAGATCGACGCCCTCGCCGCGGAATACCCGGGCCTGCAGGGCAAGACCTTCGCGAGTACCTGGCTGGTGAGCCCCGCGCAGCTGGTGGTGCTGACCGATCCGGCGGACGGTTCGTCGGAGACCTTCACCCGGCTCGGGATGAGCATCCCGCAGAACCTGGTGGATGCACCGGCCGATCAGGGCCGGCTGATGCTGTCGACCGAACGTCTCGACGAACTCGGCGCCGACCTGCTGATCGCCGGCTATTCGCCGGGCATGGACGAGCAGTACCGGCAGCTGCCCGGCTACGACGACCTGCCGGCCGTACAGCAGGATTCGGTGATCTTCTTCGACACCACCGAGATCGGCGCCGTCAACCAGCCGACCGCGTTGTCGCAGCCCTACATCCTGGACAAGCTGCGCCCGGCCCTGGCCGCTGCTGCCCAGTGAGCGCGAGGACCGCAGCCTTGCCCGTCACCCTTCGCTATTCCCTGCGCACCGGCATCACCTGCGTCATCGTGCCCGGTGGGGCCGTACTGCTGGATCCTCCGGACAACCAGAAGCTGACCGGCCTCGGTCCGGCCGAATCGCAGGCGCTGAAATCCCTCAACCAGGGCGCGATGACGGTGTCCGCCGACGACACCGGCCCGGCGGCCGCGCTGCTGGGCCGCCTCGCCGCGTCCGGCCGGCTCACGGTCACGGTGCTGCACCGGGATCGCGAGCTGTACACGGTGGCACCGTTCACCCGGCCCCGGACCGAATCGAACTCGGCCCCTCAGCCCAGCGCAGGCCCCGAAACTCAGGGGCTCGCCGGTGAGAGCTCCGGGCCGGGCAGCGCGCAACTGTCCAAATTCAGCATCCTGCATCGCGATTCGGACGGTTTCGTGCTGGAACACCCGCTGGGCTGGTGTGATCTGCGGATCCACGACGCACAGGTGCTGGCGTGCCTCGGTGGTGACGATGCAGGTCTGCCCGCCGAGGTACGGGAGCGCTTGCTTGCCGACCTGCGGCACGGCGGGTTCACGGCAGACGCCGCATCGGAAGAGCAGCAGTTCGGCCCACGCAGCTGGAACGCGGCCGACCTGTGGTTCCACCGGCGCAGCACACTGGGGCCGCGCACCAGCAGCTGGGAGAATTTCGGTCCGACCAAATGGGCGAAGGGACAATTCCCGCAGCCGCCCGCCCGCAAGCCCGGCTATCCGGGAGCTCCGGTACCGCTCACCGCCCCGGATCTGGCGGTGTTGCGCGCCGAGGACCCGCCGTTGAGCGTGGTGCTCGAGGACCGGGTCTCCACCCGCGCCTTCGACGACGCCCGGCCGATCACTCGCGAGCAGCTGGGCGAACTGCTGTACCGGACGGCGCGCACGCGCGGACAACGCCCGGCAGACGAGGGTGAGGAACTGCTCTCGCGCCCCTACCCGTCCGGTGGCAGTGTGTACGAGCTCGAGGTGTATCCGGTGGTGCGCAATGTCGCCGGCCTGAAACCGGGCATGTACCACTACGACTCGTTCGAACATGTGCTGCGCCCGGTGGCCGATGCGGCCGCCCCCGCCGTGTCCCGCCTGGTCAAGTCGACCTCGGCGACCCTCGCCGACGGCGCCGAACCGCAGGTGCTGCTGGTCCTGGCCGCCCGGTCCGGCCGGGTGCTGTGGACCTACGAACAGGTCGGCTACTCGGCGATGCTCAAACACGTCGGAGTGCTGATGCAGACGGTCTACCTCGCGGCGACCGCGATGGGCCTGGGTGCCTGCGCCCAGGGCTTCGGCGACACCGAAGCGTTCGTCACCGCGGCCGGCGTGGACGAACTCGAGGAATGCAGCGTCGGCAGCATCATCATCGGCTCCCCCGCCCCGGCGCCCTGAGCCGGTTCCGGGGCCGGTCCGGCCACCGCCGGATCCGGCCCCGGAATCGGATTGACCTAGGTGTTCTCCAGCACCTCTTCGTCGGACATCCGAGCGACCTCGAGGTACAGGCTGGCCACTGTGTCCAGCCGACCGGCCCGGCCGGCTTCGGTTTCCCGGTCGCTCAGCAGGGTGGCGAGTTCGGCGACGGTCCGGGTGCCGAACAGGTCGGACACCTTGACGTGGTCGACGTCGAGCCATTCGCGGACTCGGGCGACGAAGGTGGTGGCCAGTACGGAATCGCCGCCCAGGCCGAAGAAGTCGTCGTGCACGCCGACGCGTTCGCGGCCCAGCACCTCGCCGACGAGTTCGGCCAGGGCGGCTTCGACGTCGTTACGCGGTGCGGCGTCCGCGGTTTCGGCGCCGCCGGTGTCCAGTAGCTCCAGTACGGCTCGGCGGTCCAGCTTCCCGTTGGCGGTCAACGGCATCCGGTCCAGGATCTCGATCCGGGCCGGAATCATGTAGCCGGGCAGCAGATCCGCGATCGGGCCGGTGATATCGCCGATGCCGTCGCCGGTGACGGCCGCGACCAGGGTGGGCGCGCTCCCGCCGACGACCGCGGCCACGGCGTGCCGCACACCGGGTACGGTGCGCAACGCGCTTTCGACCTCGCCCAGTTCGACGCGGTAACCACGCAACTGCACCTGGTGGTCGGCCCGGCCCAGGAACTCGATGGTCCCGTCGGGCCAGTACCGGGCCATATCACCGGTTCGGTACCAGCGCATGCCGTCGTACTCGACGAATCGTTCGGCGGTGCGATCCGGGTCGTTGCGGTATCCGGCGGCGACATTCGCCCCGCCGACCCAGAATTCGCCGGGTACCCAGTCCGGGCAGTCCCGGCCCGCGGGCGAGACCACCCGGCAGCGGACGTTGCGCAGCGGCACGCCGAACGGCACCGTCGCCCACTGCGCCGGCGGCTCGCCGATGACCTCGCAGATGGTGTTGTGGATGGCGGTCTCGGTCGCTCCGCCCAGCCCGGAGAACCGGCACCCGGGCACCTGGGCGGCGAGGCGGCGAGCCAGATCGGCGCCGACCCAGTCCCCGCCCAGGGTGACCGCGCGGAGTGCGTCACCCAGCCGGTCGCCGCCGATTTCCAGGATCATGTCGAGCATGGCCGGCACGCAGTTGAGGATCGTCACCCGATGCTGCCGGAGCAGTTGCACCCAGGTGGTGGCCTCGGCCCGCTGTTCGGCATCGACGGCAGCCACCGAGCCGCCCACCGAGAACATGCCGAAGATGTCGTAGACCGAGGCGTCGAATTCCAGCGCGGACAGGGCGAGCACCCGGTCGTGGGCGCCGACCTCGAACCAGTCGTTGACGGCGTCGATGGTGTTCATGGCGGCGCCGTGCGGGACGTCGACACCCTTGGGGGTCCCGGTCGAGCCCGAGGTGAAGATGACGTAGGCGATCGCCTCGGTGCCGGGGATCTCGGGACGGTCCAGCGGCTGCGGATGGGTTCGGGCGGCCTCCAGCGGGACGACGGTGACGTTCGGGCCGAGATCGGCACCGGGCACGGTCAGCGCGGCGACGACCTCACCGGTGCGCAGGATTTCGGCCCGGCGCCCGGCCGGCTGGTCGAAGCCGATCGGGATGTAGGTCGCGCCGGCGGCCAGTACGCCGAGCACCGCGAGGATCTGGTCCGGACCCTTGGGCAGCTGCACCGCGACGCTCGCGCCCGGCTGTACTCCCGCGGCCCGCAGCGCACCGGCGACGGCCAGCGCCTGCCGGGCCAGCGCACCGTAACTCCAGCCGTCGACGGCGGAGTCGAGGCCCCACACCACGGCGGGTGCGTCCGGCCGGGTGACTGCGTATTCGAAGAAACCTTCGTGCAGGCAGCGTCCGCTGACCGGCCCGTCGGTGGCGTTCACCGTGTTCCGGACCGCGGCCTGTGCCGCCGGCAGACCGGGGGCGGCGTCGGCGGTCCAGCCGGCGTCGGTGCCGCCGAGGCGTTCGATCGCCGCGGTGTAGGCGGCGAACATATCGTCGATCAGCCCGGGTGGGAACGCCGATTCCCGAACGTCCCAGTTCAGCAGCAGCCCGCCCCGCACCTCGGTGACCTGGGCATCGAGCAGCACCTGCGGCCCCTGGGAGATGATCCACACCGGTTCGCCGAAGGTTTCGGTCACCCGGTCGGCGAACAGTTCGCCGAGGTTCAGGGCACTGGTGTAGACGATCGGCGCGAGCACCGGCTCACCGCGGTGCCGGCCGAGGTCGCGCAGCACCTCGAGGCCGGAATAGGCGGTATGCGCGCCACTTTCGTGCATGGCCCGTTGCAGTGCGTGCGCGCGCTCGGTGGTGGTCAGGTCGTCGGTGACGTCCACCTCGAGCATGATCGACGAGGTGAAATCGCCGACCACCCGATCGATATCGGGATGCACGGCCTCGCGCTGGAACAGCGGCACGTTCAACAGGAACCGGCTCTGCGCCGACCAGCCGCCGATGGTGTCGGCGAACACCGCGGCCAGGGCCATCGCCGGTGTGACGCCCCGTTCGTGCGCCGCCGTCAGCAACCGCTGCTTGGCGGCCGGTGCCAGCCAGTGGTCGTAGCGGACGGTGCGGTGCGGCTCGGCGCGCTCGGCGACGGGGACGGTCGGCAGTTCGGGGGCACCGGGCAGTTCGGGGAGCCGCTCCTGCCACCACCGGCGGTCCCGGTCCCGGGGCTCGGCGGGTATTTCCCGTTCGGTGCGGTACTGCCGGTAGGTGTATCCCGGAGCCGCCACCGGCACCCCGTGGTACAGGTCGGCGAGGTCGCCGATGAGGACCCGGTAGCTCATCGCATCACCGGCCAGCATGTCGACATCCAGATGCAGCCGGGTGCGCCCGCCGTCGCGCAGCGTGAGCGTGACGTCGAGGACCTGGCCCGCCTCGATGGCGAGCCGCTGGTGCGTCTTGCGGTCGCGCAGCTCCGCGAGAGCGGCGTCGTCTTCCGCCGCCGAATATCCCCGCAGGTCCACCACGTCGAATACCGGGCGGCCCGGTGCTTCGAGCACCTGCTGGGTGCCGTCGGGCAGGAACCGGGTGCGCAGCATCGGATGGATGGCGACCAGTTCGGCCACCGCGTGTTCGAGCCGCCGCGCATCGATCACGCCGCCGTCGAACTCGACGTACAGGTGCGCGGCGACCCCGCCGAGCTCCTGTTCGTCGGACCGCCCGATCCAGTACGCATGCTGCATGGTGGCCAGCGGGAACGGTTCGGATCCGTGGTCGGCCGGTGCCGCGGTCCCCGCGGAATCCGTTGCGCCGACGGGTTCGCCTGCGGCGGGTGCGTCCTCGGCGTCGGCCCCCGCATCGTCCGGCCCCGTACCGCTGTCCAGCAGTGCGCTCCAGGCAGCCACCGTCGGCGCCGCCGCGAGCTGGGCGAAGTTGATGTCCAGACCACGTTTG
Organism: Nocardia sp. KT25-26; assembly: GCF_056627695.1. Taxonomy (NCBI): domain Bacteria; kingdom Bacillati; phylum Actinomycetota; class Actinomycetes; order Mycobacteriales; family Nocardiaceae; genus Nocardia; species Nocardia sp. KT25-26. The sequence continues at coordinate 5,196,306 of NZ_CM152813.1, forward strand.
CGCCAGCGGCCGGCCAGCTTCATCGTGCGAATGGAGTCCAGCCCGAGCTGGATCAGATCGGCGTCGTCGGCGATATCGGTGCCGGGGCAGCCGAGCAGCTCGGCGACGGCCTCGCGGATTTCGTCGGTGCCGATCACCGGTTCATGTGACGACGCCATGGTGATCTTCTCCTCGTTGCCAGGGACGGATGTCTTCGAGCGCGGCGGCCAGGGCCGCGACGCTGTGCTGCCAGAGTTCGGCCAGCCGCCGGGCATCGTCCTCCTCGAACAACGCCGTGCTCCAGCGCCAATTGGTGGACAGTTGCGGCCCCTGCGGTGTCGTGCCGATGGCCGCGATGACATCCAGGGCGTAGCGCAGCGGCAGGTCCGGTTCCGGGTCGAGCGGCAGCGCAGCGGCCGGGCCGGTATCGGTGAGCAGGGACCACGGTTTGCCTTCGTGACCGCTGAGATCCATCCGGCCCAGGTAGTTGAACTCCACCTGCGGTGCGGTCGCCGATACGGCGGGGTCCCGGTTCACGTAGCGCAGCAGGCCGTAGTCGAGGCCGTCGTTCGGTACGGCCGCGGCCTGGTCGGCGACGACCGCCAGCAGGGTGCGGGCGGCCGCCGGATCCACCCGGACCCGGTCCAGATCCACGTTGTCGGCGCCGGCACCGAAACGCACCGGGAAGACACTGGTGAACCAGCCGAGGGTATTGGTGGTGTCGGTGTCCAGCAGGCCATCCGCCCGGCCGTGGCCCTCCAGCGCCACCAGGGCACCACCGGACGGGTCCTGATTCCGCTCCCGCCGCCAGGTCACCAGCGTCACGGTGAGTGCGGCGAGCAGGAACTCCCGCACTCCGATGCGCTCGGTGGTGGCGGCGAGGATGCGTTCGGTGACGGCCACCTCGACCGGCGCCTCGGTGACCCGCAACGACGACCAGCTGTCGGCGACCGGGTCGGGCAGGCGGCGGCCGAGCGCCGGATCCGGTCCGGCCAGCTGGGCGGCCCAGTAGTCGCGCTGGGCGAGCACCTCCGGTTCCGCGGCGCGCTGCCACAGCAGCTGCGACCAGCGTCGATAGGAGGTGAACTCCGGAGCGGGCTGCGGAGCCCCGCCGGACCGGACGGCTTCCCACGCCTGGGCCAGACCGGTCATCAGAATGTGCCAGGACACCACATCCACCGCCAGGTGATGGATGGCCAGCAGCAGCACATCCCCCGACTCGGCACCGGTGATCCGGACCGCCCGCACCATATCGCCGGTACGCGGGTCGATCTCGTCGGTCACCGTCCGGGCGACTGCACCGATGGTTCCGGCTATCCCGTCCCCGGCCGCACCATCCACCGCGGGTCCGGCAGCTCCTGCATTCCGATCGGCCGGCGACGGCTGCACACGGTCGTCCCCCTCGGCATGCCCGTCCGGCCGCACCGGCACCACGGTCAGCAGGTCGGCGGCCCGAATATCGCCCGGCGGGCGGGTGATCAGCCGCGGACCGTCCGGCGTGTCGGCGAGTCGCGAGCGAAGCGTGTCGTGGCTGTCCACCGTGGCTTGCAGGACGGCTTCGAGCTGTTCGGCGGTGATCCCGTCCGGCAGTCGCAGCAACGCCGACTGGGTGAACCGCCGGTAGCGGCCGTATTCGTGCAGCCAGGACACGATCGGCAGCGGTGGTATCGCACCGTACTCGGCCGGTTCCCCGGATGCCGCTACCGTCGGCGCCGCATCGGCGGCCGCGGCCAGCTCCCGGATGGTCGGTGCGGTCAGCACCATGCGCGGATTCACTGCGAGCCCGCGGCGGCGGGCGGCGTTGACCAGGGAGATCGCCACGATGCTGTCGACACCGAGCGCGAAGAAGTCGTCGTCGATTCCGGGGGTGGTTCCGTCGAACAGTTCGGTGAACACCTCGCTCAGCAGCTGCTCGGTGCGGGTGCGCGGCGGCTCGGCGGCTTCGGACCGGTGCGGCCCGGCCAGTGCCTGTTCGGCGCGGCGACTCAGTTCGCGGCCGTCGAGTTTGCCGTTGCCGGTGACCGGCAGCCGGTCGGCGAGCACGATCCGGGCCGGGATCATGTACGCGGGCAGCCGGTCGGCGAGCGCGGTGCGCAGGGTCGTGGGTTCCAGCGCACGGCCGGGCTCACCGACCACGAATCCCACCAGGTTGGCGCCACCGGCTCGGCGCACCACGGTGACTGCGGCCGTGGCCACCCCGGGCAGCCGGCACAGCGCGGTTTCGATCTCGCCGACCTCGATCCGGTAGCCGCGGACCTTGACCTGGTCGTCGGCCCGGCCCAGGTAGGCGAATCCGCCGTGCGGCTGCCGCCGGACCAGATCACCGGTGCGGTACATGCGCCGACCGGGGCGCAGTGGATCGGCGACGAACCGGTCCGCCGTGGCGGCGGGCCGGCCGACATAGCCGCGCGCCAGCTGCGGCCCCGACAGATAGAGTTCGCCGGCGACACCGGGGGGCACCGGCCGCAGCCGGGAATCGAAGACATAGCCGGCCATTTCGGCGACCGGCGGCCCGATGGTCGGCTCGCCGGTGTCGGCCACCGCGGCGACCACCGCCTCGACCGTCGTCTCGGTCGGCCCGTAGCAGTTGTACACCGCGGTGCCGGGCAGCGCCCGCAGTCGCGCCCAGAGGGCAGTGTCGATCGCCTCACCGCCCAGAGCCAGGACGGTCAGCCGGTCGGCCGGCAGCCCGGCCGCGGCCAGCTGCGCGAACATCGACGGGGTCGTGTCGATCATGTCGATGCCGTGCTCGATCATTCCCGCCACCAGGCGGTGCGCATCCCGCATCTCCTCGGCGTCGAACAGGTGCAGCGACTGCCCGGCGAGCAGACCGACCATCGGCTGCCAGGACGCATCGAAGCTGAACGACCAGGCGTGTGCGATGCGCAGCGGTCGGCCGAGTTCGGCCTGTGCGGGCCGATAGACCCGCTCGCGATGATCGGCGGCATAGGCCACGAGGGCGGCATTGGTACCGACGACGCCCTTGGGCTCACCGGTGGAGCCGGAGGTGAAGATGAGATAGGCGCTGTGCTCCGGGCGCCGGTCGACAGTCGGCGCCACCGCCGGCCGCTGTGCTGCCCGGGCCACAACCTCGGGGTCGTCGAGCGCGAGGACCCGACCGGCGGACGGGCCGCGGTATTCACCGGTGGTGAGCGTCAGTACCGGGTCGGCTTGCCACAGAATCGATTCGATCCGCGAATCCGGCAACGAGACGTCGACGGGTACGTACGCACCGCCCGCCGCGAGCACTGCCAGCAGGCCGACGATCGATCGGGGTGAACGCGGGACCGCCAGGGCCACTACGGTTTCGGGGCCCACGCCCCGGTCGGCGAGTTCGCCCGCCAGCTGTGCTGCCGCAGCGTGCAGTTCGGCGTAGGTGAAATGCGTTCCGGCCTCGACCTCGCCGGGGCCGTAGCTCAGTGCCGATGCCCCCGGGGTGGCGGCGGCCTGGGCGGCGAACTGTTCCCACACCGTGGCACCCGGTCCGGCGGGAGCGGCCGCACCGGCCGCCGCGAACTCGGCATGCTCGGCGGCGGTGAGCAGGTCCAGGTCGTCCACGGTCGCGGCCTCGGGCAGCTGCCGCAGCACGGCCAGCAGTCGGTCGCCGATCTCGGCGGGTGCGACATTCGGCAGGGCCGCCGGAATCGCCTCGACGAGCACGATGAGCTCACCGTCGGTGAGATGGGAGACCACGGTCAGCGGGTAATGCGCCAGGCTCTCCATCTCGACCGGTCGGAAGCGCGCGCCGTCGGCGGTGGTCACGGTCTGGATCGCGGCGTCGATCGGCGCGTTCTCGAATACGAACAACGTGTCGAACAGGGTGCCGGTACCGGCCGCGCGCTGCACTGCCGACAGGCTCAGGTAACCGATGTCGCGCATGGCCGCAGCATCGCGCTGCGACCGGGTGCACTGCTCGACGATTCCGGCCGCCGCATCGATGTGCTGCACCACCGGAATGGTGTTGATGAACAGGCCGATCATCTGCTCCACACCGGACAACCGGTCCGGGCGTCCGGAGACGATGGTGCCGAAGACCACGTCGCGCCGGTCGGTCAACCGGCCGAGCAGCACCGACCAGGCGAACTGGACGACCGTGTTCAGGGTGAGCCCGTGCGCGCGGGCCCAGTCCTGCAGCCGCCCGGTATCGCTGTGCGAGAGGGTGAGCCGGGTCTTCTCCGGCACCGCAGTACCCCGGCTCTCGGGCACTCCGTCGGCGAGCATCAGCGGCCCACTCGACGTCGCGAGGTATTCGGCCCAGGTCGCCAGTGCGGCCTCGGTGTCCTGGGCGGCGAGCCAGCCGATGTAGTCGCGGTACGGGCGTGGCGCCGGCAGCGCCGCCGCCGAACCGCCCGCCCGGTACACCGCGAGCAGCTCGGTGAAGAACACCGCGACCGCCCAGCCGTCCATCAGGATGTGGTGTGCCGTGACGATCAGTCGCCGCCGCGGCCCGGTGGTTCCGGAATCGGGCACGGTGAGCAGCAGCAGTCGCAGGACCGGGCCGCGGCTCAGGTCGAACGGCCGCCGCCGCTCCGATTCCGCGATGGCGTCGAACTCGGGCGGCGTGGCCTCGCGCTCGGTCCACGGCAGTTCGGCCGACGAGGGCACGATCTGCACCGGATGCGGCACATCGGTGTCCCAGAACGACGCTCGCAGGTTCGGATGCCGCACCAGCATCTGTTCGGCACTGCGCCGCAGCAGCGCCACATCCAGCGGGCCGTCGATGTCGACGACGAATTGCATGGTGTACAGGTCGATTCCGGCGCCGGTCTGCCGTGACAGAGAGAAAAGTCCCTCCTGCAGCGGGCTCAATGCCAGCACATCTTCGATCTGCGGGGTGCTCATGAGCGCGCCTGCCAGGATGCGGTCAATGCGGCCAGCGCGGCGGAGTCGAGCCCGGAGGCGCTCATCGGCGCATGGGTGTCGGCCGGCTCCGGTTCGGCGGCCGGCTCCGGCGGCGCTGCGGCGGCCACCGCCGCCGCCACCTCCGCGATGGTCGGATTCTCGAACACCAGCTGCGGGGTCAGCGGCAGGCCCAGCTCCGCAGCACGGGCCGACCACTGGATCGAGATGACGCTGTCGCCACCGAGCGCGAAGAAACCGTCGTCGGCGGTGACATCGGTGATCTCGAGCAGCTCCTCGAGCAGGGTGATCAGGGTTCGCTCGATCTCGGTGGCCGAACCGGCCGGTGCGGTGGCGGCGGCTGGGGCGGCGGCCGGTTCCGGAGCCGAGCGCAGCCGGTCCAGTTCTGCGGCCGGCAGTACCGCAAGAGCCGACACCTGCCGGTCCGGGTCGGCACCGTATGCCGCCAGGGTGGCCGCGAGCGCATCGGCGATGGACTGCGCTGTCGCCGGATCGTAGAGGTCGGCATTCACCACGACCCGGACGTCCATACCACCGTCGGCGGTCACGTTCAGGCTGAGATTCAGATCCAGGAACGAGATGTCGAAGTCCACCGGCAGCACGGTCAGGGTGGTGTCGCCGGATTCGGTGAGGCCGCGCGGCGCCGGCGCCCAGTCCGCGCCCCGGAAGTGCACCATCGTCTGGAACAGCGGATTGCGCGACCGGGACCGGGGCGGATTCAACGCCTCCACCAGGCGTTCGATCGGCAGTTCCTGGTGGGCGGCGGCATCGAGCACGACCTCGCGGCCGCGTGCGACGGTCTCCCGCAGGGTCGGATCGCCGGACAGATCGTTGCGCAGCACCATCATGTTGGCGAACAGGCCGACCAGGGCGCTGCTCGGCTCGTCGAGCCGGCAGGCGACCGGGGTGCCGATGGCGATATCGGTACCGCCGCCGAGGGTGTGCAGCACCGTGGCGACCACCGATTGGCAGAGCATGAATTCGCTGGCGCCGACCTGTTCGGCCAGCGCGACCAGGGCGGCACGTTGTTCGGCCGGGACCCGGAAGGTCACCACTTCACCACGCTTGCCCAGCACCGGCGGCCGCGGCCGGTCGTGCGCCACGGTGATCTCGTCGGGCAGGCCGGCCAGCGCGGCCCGCCAGTACTCGACCTGTGCGGTGGCATACGGATCGGCGCCGGTGCCGAACAACCGCTGCTGCCAGATCGCGTAGTCCGGATACTGCACCTCCGGCACCTGCCGGTGCGGCGCCGCGCCGGTGCCGACTCGGGCGCGGTAGGCGACGGTCAGATCGTCCAGGAAGATCCCGAGCGAGGCATGATCGGCGACGATGTGGTGCACAAGCAGCGACAGCACCTGCGTCCCGTCCGCGGCCACGAACAGCCGGGGCCGGAACAGCGGCTCACCGGCCAGGTCGAAGCGATACTCCGCCACCGCGGCGAGTTCGGCATCGAGCCGGTCGGCGGTGATCTCGGTGACCGGCAACTCGACCGGCGCGGCCGGTTGCACCGATTGATACGGTGCGCCGTCCTGTTCCGGAAACACCGTCCGCAATGCCTCGTGCCGAGCGACCACGTCGCCCAGTGCCGCGGCCAGCGCCTCCCGGTCGACCGGCCCGTCCAGGCGCACCGCGAACGGCAGGTTGCCGACCGCGCTCGGGCCTTCCATCCGGTACTGGAACCACATGGCCAGCTGGGAGTAGGACAGCGGCAGCCGGTCCGGCCGCGCACCCGCGGTCAGGACGGGACGTGCCGGGCCCGCGGGCGCACTGTCCGCACCGCCCTCGCCGGTGCTGATCTCGTCCTCGTCCAGGGCATCCAGGTCGATGCCGAACTCGTCGAGGAACTGCTGCGCCAGCTGCGCGGCCAGCCCCGCGGGTGTCGGGCGGTCGAACACCGCACGGACATCGAGTTCCATCCCGAACTCGCCCCGGATCCGGGCGATCAGCCGGGCCGCCAGCAGCGAGTGGCCGCCCAGGTCGAAGAAGGAGTCGTCGGCGCCGACCCGATCCATTGCGAACAGCTCCCCGAACAGCGCGCACATGCGCCGCTCGGTGGCGGTGGCCGGAGCCCGGAAGCTGCGGGCGGCCACCGGCTCCGGCGCGGGCAGTGCCCGCTTGTCCAGCTTGCCGTTGACGGTCAGCGGGATCTGTTCGAGCACCGTGAACGACCCGGGCACCATGTACTCCGGCAGGCTCGCGGCCGCGTGCGCACGCACCTGCGCCGGATCCAGTTCCGTTGCCGCCGTTCCGGTGGCGGGAACCACATAGGCGGCCAGCATCGGGCCCGCCGCGGGGTCGTCGGCCACGATCACCACACAGTGCCCGACCTCCGGGTGGCTGCCGATAGCGGATTCCACCTCACCGAGCTCGATCCGGAAGCCGCGGACCTTGACCTGGTCGTCGGCCCGCCCGGCGAAATCGAGGATGCCGGTGGCATCGCGGCGGGCCAGATCGCCGGTGCGATACAGGCGTCCGCCGGGCGTGAAGGGATCGGCGACGAAACGCTGCGCGGTGAGACCGGCGCGGCCGAGATACCCACGGGCGAGCTGTGCGCCACCCAGATAGATCTCGCCCACCACACCGTCCGGGACCAGCTGCAGGGCCTCGTCCAGGACATAGGCGGTGACGTTCTGGTTGGGCCGGCCGATCGGTACGGTACCGGCGCCCTGCGGTCCGGTCACCGCGAGGTGCGTCGCGCAGACGACGGCCTCCGTCGGCCCGTAGTGGTTGCGCAGTTCGGCGTCGAAGATCGTGGCGAACTTGTCGGCGACCTCGCCCGGCAGGGCTTCACCACCGACCGGCACATGCCGCAGCGACCGCCATTCGTGCACTTCCGGCAGCAGCAGGAAGGTGCTCAGCATCGAGGGCACCATGTGCAGAACGGTCACCCCGCATCGGGTGATCAGCTCGGCGACGTAGCCGATATCGCTGAAGGCGTCCGGCTTCGGGACCACCAGCCGGGCACCCAGCGCCAGCGTCACGAAGATGTCCAGCAGCGATGCGTCGAAGCTCACCGACGACGACTGCAGCAGCCGGTCGTCGGCGGTCATGCCCCACTGCTGGGCGAAACCGCGAACATGTTCGGTGATCGCGGCGTGCGCGACCGGCACACCCTTGGGCCGCCCGGTCGAACCGGACGTGTAGATCACATAGGCCAGGTTCTGTGGGCGCAGCGGCCGGGTCCGGTCGGCATCCACCGGATCGGAATCGGGGTAATCGCACGCCATGGCCTCGGCGGCATCCAGCTCGACCCGGCCGAGCACGAGCTTCGGTTCGGCATCGGCGATCAGGTATTCGATCCGGTCGTCCGGATACGCCGGGTCGATCGGCAGGTAGGCCGCACCGGCCTTGAGCACGCCGAGCAGTGCGACGACGAATTCCGCCGACGTGCTCAGCCGGAGGCCGACGATGTCGTCGGCGCCGATGTCCTGCCCGATCAGCCAGTGCGCCAGCCGGTTCGACCGCCGGTTCAGATCGGCGTAGGTGAGTTCCAGCTCGTCGGTGACCACCGCGATCGCGTCCGCCGCCCGCGCGGCGTTCGCCTCGAAGAGTTCCACCAAGGTGCCGGGCTCGGCCGCGACCACCGGTCCGCGGGAGTGCGCGAGGATGGTCTCGCGGTCCGCGGCACCGAGCAGATCCAGATCGGCGATCCGCCGATCCGGTTCGGCCAGGGCGCTGTCGAGCAACTGCACATAGTGCGCGAGCAGCCGGTCGACCAGCGACTCGTCCAGGTCGGCCACCCGATATTCGGCCTCGACCACGGTGGCGCCGCTCGCCTCGGTCACGATGGCCAGCGCCAGCGGCACCTGCGCGTCGGTGACCCCGAGATCCAGCTGTTCCGCGGTCACCCCGGGCAGCGCGAAATCCTCGGCGCTCTTGCGCATGCTGAAGCCGATCCGGACGAGCTGTTCCATCCCGTCCCGGCCGGCCACCCGCTCCGGGGCGGCAATCCGGACGACCTGGTCGATTCCGGTGTCCTGGTGAGCGAATCCGCCGAGGCAGGTCTCCTTCGTCGCGGCCAGCAGCGAGGTGAAACTCTCCTGCGGCGCGATCGTCTCGCGCAACAGCAGGGTATTGCCGAAGTAGCCGATGAGCGCCTCGGCGGCCGCATTGCGGCGCACCGTCACCGGGACCGAGACCAGGAAATCCGCGGCCGCGGTGTAGCGGTGGGTGACTGCAGCGAAACCGGCCAGCCACACCATGAACGGGGTGGCCGCATGGGTTCGAGCGGATGCGGCCACCCGCTCGGCCAGTTCGGGCGGCACGGGCCGGGTACGCCGGGCAGCCTGTTTGCCGGTCGCGGCACCGGGAGTGCCGGGCAGCTCGAGCGGCTCCGGCAATGGCTGCAGGGCGGAACGCCAGTAGTCGAGACCGGCGTCCTCCGAACCCGGTTCCGCGGGCACTTCGACGTCGGCGAACTGGGCGCTGAGTTCGCCGAGCGCGCCCTCGGCGGCGTACGCCGCATTCAGATCGGTGAAGAACACCGCCCAGGAGTCGTCGTCCCAGCAGATGTGGTGCACGGTCAGCAGCAGATGCCACTCCCGGTCGCCGGTGCGGGCCAGCTCGGCCCGCAGCGGCGCCGCGGCGGTGAGGTCGAACGGCCGGTCCGCGGCCCGGCGGGCGAGCACGGCGACCCGCCGGTCCCGGCTCTCCGGCCCCAACTCGGTCAGATCGTGTTCCGCCCATTCGGGTTCGATACCGTCCCGCACGACCTGGTACGGCACGCCGTCGGCGCCGGCACCGTAGGTGGTGCGCAGGATGTCGTGCCGGGCCACGACCGCGGCAAATGCGGACCGCAGCCGGGCGGCATCCAGCGCACCGGTCAGCCGGTAGACGACGCAGACGTTGAGGCTGGTGTCCGCGGGGTCACGGGACTGCAGGAACCACATCCGCTGCTGCCCGGGGGCCAGCGGATGCTGTTCCCCGCGTGCCCGGCGGGCAGCCGGGGCGGCGGCAGCATCGGTGGCAAGAACGCCGCTTTCGGCCATCCGGCGGCGCAGCAGTTCCCTGCGGCGGTCGGCAGCTCCGGCACCCGACCGCTTTGTGGCATCGGTGTCTGGCATGAATCTGGCCCTCAGCCCTCTTGATTGGTGTTCTCGGCCATGAGCAGTACGACATCGTCGAACGACGCACCGCCGAGGATCGCTGCGACCGGAAGATCCCGGTCCAGCTCCGATCTGATCCGTTTACGAAAATCCAGCGCCTGCATCGAATCCAGGCCGAGTGCCACGAGTGGCACGGAGGTGTCGATCGCCTCGCCCGGATCGGTGCCCATCACCTGCGCCAGCTGAGCCGCCAGCAGGTCGGGCAACGGGGTGGCGGGCGGCTCGGCCGGGGCGGCCGGGACCGGCCGGGCGGCCGGCGGTGCCGGGTCCGGGGCCGGTGACGCCGCAGGCGCATCCGGTACCAGCGCGAGCACCCGATCCTGGCCGAACGAGGCCAGCACATCGCGGACCAGCGCCCAGTCGGCCGCGGCGACCACCGCGTCACCACGATGGTCGGTCAGCCCCGCCGCGATCGCCGCAGCCGGTGCCATCGGCACCATTCCGGCACCGGATACCCGGGACACGCCGTCCGCGTCGAGTGGGCCGACGACCTGCCACAGCCCCCATTGCACCGAGACGCAGTCCACGCCACGCGCCCGCAAGCGGCGGGCGGCGACATCGAGCAGCCGGTTGGCGGCGGCGTAGAGAATCTGCCCACGCCCACCCAAGGTGGCGGCGATGGAAGAACACAGCACCACCCGTGCGGCTGCGGTCAGCGGGAACGCCGCCAGTGTCGTTTCGAGTCCACGAATCTTGGAGCTCGTCACGGCGGCGACATCGTCGGCGGTGATCTCGGTGAGTTCGGCGTCCACGTAATTGACCGCCGCATGGATCAGCAGGCCTACCGGCGGCGCCGCGGCGGCGGCGCGTTCGACGGCCGCGGGGTCGTTCACATCGCAGGCCGTCACCACAATCTCGGTGCCACCTGCCCGCACTGCGGCGAGTTCCTCGGTGACCGGGCCGGTTTCGCCGGAACGGCTCAACAACGTGATCCGGGTGGCGCCCGTGGCCGCATAGTGCGCACACAGCTGCATTCCGAGCCGCCCGGTCCCGCCGACGATCAGGACATGCGACAGGTCCGGCGTATCCGCTGCCGACGGGGAATCATCCGGCACCAGGCGTTTGCCGTACACCCGGCCGGTGCGCAGCGCCAGCTCGGCTTCCCCGGCGGTGTGCAACGCTCCGACGACTCGCCCCGCCTGCTCCTCGGCCGGGACGGCGGAGTCGAGATCGAGGTGCCGGAACCGCAGTTCCGGATACTGCACTCCCGCGCATCGGAAGCCCGCGGCGGCCGCCACCGGGAAGGCCGGCATCGGATCGGCGGCGAGTACCGGCTCCGCACCGAGGGTTACCAGCCAGAGTTCGCCACCGGCTGCTGCCTGCCCGATCGCGGGCAGCCAATCCCGGTCGGTGAAGAACCGGGTGAGTTCGACACCGGCCGTGGCCGGTTCGGCCGCATCCGGCGCCGCCGGGCACAGCAGCACCACGGCGTCGTATTCGGGCGGCGCCGCCCGGTCGGCGAGCTCGGCGCGGCCGAGCACGGTTGCGGTGGCACCGTATCGGTCGGCGGCGCCGGCCACGGCCTCGGCGAGCTCGCGGCACTGGCCCGTGTAATCGACGAGGGCGAGCGTCCGGGGGGCGATCATGGACCGTTTGTCCAGCGCGATCCATGATTCCCGCAACCGCTGCGGAGCCGGTCCGGACTCGGGCGGCGCGGCGGCGACGGGATCCTGCGATTCCGTGACCGTGGCCGTGACCGGGGTTCCGGGGTGTGCCCACAGCGTCTTGCGCTGCATCTGCGTGTTCGGGAAACCGGGCAGCGGCAGCGCCGGCGGGCCGGGAACGGCCGTCTGCAGGGCCGACCAGTCGTAGTTCAGATCGTGTACGGCGACCTCGGCCAAGTTCCGGGTGAACTCGGCCAGTCCGGTCGCGGTCCGCAGCGAGGTACCGAGCACCCGGATGTCCCGCTCGGCGGGCGCCGACCGGACGTTCTCCTGCAGCGCCAGCTGCAGCACCGGATGTTCGGCCACTTCGATCAGGGTGTCGATGCCTGCGGCCACGGCCGCCCGGACCGCCTTGTCGAAGCGCACCCGGTTGCGCAGGTTCCAGTACCAGTACTGCGCATGGGTGAGATCCGGGGTGATGCGCTCGCCGAGCGTCGCCCCGTAGCAGGCGATCTCGCCGGGCGCGAACGTCGAGCTGCTCAGTCCGCTGCGCAGGATTCCCTCGAATTCGGCGCGCAGCCCGCTCACATACGAGGTGTGCGCCGGATAGGCGACCTGGATCTCACGGGCGAACTGCCCGCGTTCGGTGGCGATGGAAACCAGGTCGGTGACCGTCTCCCGCTCACCGGAGATGGCAAGGATATTCGGCGCGTTGACCACCGAGAGTTCAGCCCAGCCGGAATGCCGGGCCAGCAGCGTCTCGCACTCGTCACGATCCATGCCCAGCACGGCCATCGAGTAGCCGCGCGGTGCGATCCGGTCCACCTGCCGGGCGCGTTCGGTGACAACCAGGACCGCGTCACGCAGGGTCATGATCTCCGAGACCGCCCCCGCGGCCAGCTCACCCTGGCTGTGCCCGATCGTCGCGGCGGGGCGCACCCCGGCGGCCCGCCACATGGCGGCCAGGCCGTACATGTGGAACATGAGTGCGGGCTGGACCTCCCACACGACATCCTCGTACCGGCCTTCGTGGCCGAGCAGATAGTGCAGCGGCTGCGAGTGGCCGAATCGTTCGGCGTGCATCGCCACGCATTCGTCGACGGTGTTCCGGTACTCCGTCGATACCTCGTAATAGGTGGCGCCCATCCCGGGCCGCTGACTGCCCTGGCCGGGGAAGACGAAGCCGATCTGCCGCGCAGCGGCGGGACCGGCACCGGTCACGACCGCCGGATGCGAGGCGCCGTCGGCGACCGCGCGCAGGCCCTCGGCCAGCTCCGCACGGGTCCGGACCATGGCCAGCGCCCGGTACCGGCGTGCGCTGCGGGTACGGAACAGCATGTCCGCGATCTGTTGCGGGGTGAGGTGTGGATACTCCGCCAGGTAGGCGCCGATCGCAGCGGCCTCGGCGCGCAGCCCCTCGGCACGATCCGCGGACAGCAGCACTGGAACGGTGCCGTCGGGCAGCTGATGACTAACGCTGGGCATCGACGGGCTCCTCGAGAACGGGCATCGAAACGATGGCGTGCGCATTGGTGCCGGCCACGCCGAACGACGAGACGGCGCCGTAGCGCACCCCATCGATCGGCTCCCACGGTTCGGCCACCGAGGCCAGACGCAGGCCGGTGGCCGACCAGTCGATCTCGGTGGTCGGACGGTCCGCCCACAGACTCGGTGCGATCCGGCCGTTGGCCCCGCACTGCAACACCTTGATCAGGCCGAGCATCCCGGAGGCAGCCTGCGCGTGACCGGTGTTCGTCTTGACCGAGCCCAGTGCGGGATCGCCCCCGGCCGCACCGTAGGTACGGGCCAGCGCGGTCAGTTCCAAGGGGTCGCCGACCGGGGTGCCGGTGCCGTGGCCTTCGATCAGGCCGATCAGCTTCGGCTCGATCCCGGCGGCGGCCACGGTGTCCCGGATCAAGCGTTCCTGGGCCGCGGCGCTGGGCACCGCCAGCGGGGCGCCGCCGCCGTTGTGGTTCACCCGGGAACCGAGCAGCCGCCCGTACACCCGGTGCCCGAGTTCCCGGGCCCGGGATTCGCGTTCCAGCACCAGCACGCCCGCGCCTTCACCCCACAGGGTTCCGGTGGCATCGACGGAGTAGGACCGGCAGTGGCCATCGGCGGCCAGCGCATTGTTCTTGGAGAATTCGAAGAACGCACCGGGACTGCCCATCACGCAGACCGCGCCGGCGAGCGCCCATTCACATTCGCCGCCCCGGACGGCCGCAGCGGCCTGATGCACCGCGGTCAGCGACGAGGCACATGCGGTGTCCACGCTGATCGACGGGCCGATCAGCCCGAGGCTGTGCGAAACCCGCCCGGCCACCGCACCGAGTGCCGTGCCGGTGACCCGGAACCCGCTGTACTCGTTGACGGCTGCCGCGCTGGGGCCGTATTCCATCGCCGACACACCCATCCAGCAGCCCGCGGAGCTACCGGCGAGGGCGCCCGGATTGAGCCCGGCGTTCTCCAGCGCCGCCCAGGCCACCCGCATACCGACCCGCTGCTGCGGATCCATCGCCACGGCTTCCCGAGGCGTGATCCCGAAGAACATGGCATCGAATTCGCCTGCGCCCGCCAGGAATCCGCCGGCATCGCACACCGGAGACCAGCCGTCGAGCTCACCGAGTGTGAACAACTGCTCCAACGGCCATTCCCGATCCCGCGGAAACGGCCCGATCAATTCCCGCGATTCGGCGAGCGCGGACCAGAATTCCGGCAGGGTATTCGCCCCGCCGGGGGCCTCGACCGCCATACCGACGATCACAATCGGATCATCGGAATCCGCCTGTCCGGCAACCTGCATCGTCTTCTACCCCACAACCGCTGATACATCGGGCCGGATCAGCTCGGCAATGGCAGCGAGGTGGTTGTCGAGATAGAAATGCCCACCGTCGAACAAGGTGACTTCATGGCCGGACCGAGTGTGTTCGGCCCAGGTGTGCAGTTCCTTCGGCGCGACGAAGGGATCGTCGTCGCCGCCGAGTACCAGCAGCGGTGCCTCGACGCGGACATCGGCGGGGCAGGAGTAGGCGTCGAAAGCCCGGTAGTCGGCCTGCATGACCGGCAGCGCCATCCGCATCACGTCCCGGCTGGCCATGACCGCAGCGCCGGTACCGTTCAGCGCGATCATGTGGTCGAGCAGTTCTTCTTCCTCGGTGGGATGCCCGGGCAGGTCCGCGATCCGCAGCGGAGCCGCAGCGGAGGAGACCGTGAGCAGCCGCACGGGGTAGCCCGCAGCCTCGGCGAGCCGGACGAATTCGAAGGCCACGACGGCGCCCATGCTGTGACCGAAGACGGTCAGCGGGAGCTCCTTCGCACGGCCGGCGGCACCGAAGGCCTCGAACGCTCCCGCCGCGAGTTCGGGCAGGGTCGCCGCGGCGGGCTCCTTCGCCCGATCCTGCCGGCCGGGGTACTGGAACACGATGGTGTCGAAGTGCTCGGCCAGCGCCTTCGAGAACACCCGGTACGCCGACGCTCCGGCACCGGCGTGCGGAAACACCAGTAGCGGAGGGGCATCAGCCGAACGCGGGGCCTGGAATTGCCTGATCCATCCGAGCTCCTTGGACATACAAACCTCTTCCAGCAGCGACGGGGAATACCCGCCGCTCGTTCACGCCGTGATCGCAACCGGCAGCGAAAGGCAGTGTCCAGACACCGAGCTCGGCTGCGATCACAATCCTCTCGACAGCAATCGCGGACATCGTGCGCTGATCGCAGCCACTTGTCCCGGCGAATTAGTATAGGCTAACCTCATCACCCGGGCCAACCTACCCACCATAGACGGTAGCGCATTTGCCTGGGCTTACCTTAGATTCAGTCGGATGCCGTAGCCAGACCGGGCACCGGTAGAGAAATGATGGGACCACTCGCATGATCAACACACGCAGCTCGCTGACCCGCCGCGCCGTTGCCGCTGTCGCACTGGCCGCCGGCGTCGGCCTCGGCGCCGCAGCCGTGGCCACCCCGGCCGTGGCCGGACCCGTCACCGGCCAGGTGCGCACTCAGGCACCGAGCGTGGGCGAATTGCAGGCCAAACTGCAACTGGTGGTCAACACCGGTGCCGATCGCTCGGCCCGCGCAGCCGAACTCGAGGCCGGCGAGGCGGGACTCCCCCTGGCGGATCAGATCGGCCAGGCCATGGCCGCCACGCCGCCCAGCTTCCGCTGGAGCGTCATCGGGCCGGTATGGACGGAGGGTGACACTGCCGGTGCGCAGCTGCAGACCGCGGTCGACGGCTGGGAGCCGTGGCACTTCGATCTCACCTGGCGCAAGATCGACGGCATGTGGAAGCTGACCCGCGAATCGCAGTGCACTGTCGCCAGCGTCGCCTTCCTGCCCTGCACGGTCTGACACCCAGGGGAAGACAGGGCAGCCTAATTAGGTTAGCCTTACCCATATGGGCAGAGGATACAACGGGTTCATCGTCAAGGTATGGGGAGCCGACGACTACCGGCTGACCGTCACCTCGACCGAGAAGGTCACCGACGAGTACCTGCGCATCGGGTTCGACGCCGGGGGTCTGCTCGCAGACCACCCGGTGCACCCCACACAGTTCGTCCGGCTCTGGATCCCGGATGCCGAGACCGACAAACTGCATCACCGCGGCTACACCCTGGTCGATTCCGACCCGGACAAGGATCACACCTACATCGAGTTCGCCCTGCACAGCGGGCCCGGCACCGAATGGGCCAAACGCGCAGCAGTCGGCGACACCCTCGATGCTTCGGTGCTCGGCTCCAACTTCCGTCTCCCCGAGGCCGCACCGAGCGAATACGTCGTCTTCGGCGACACTGCGTCGCTGCCGGCGATCAATTCACTGCTCGACGCCATCGGCGATACGCCGGCCCGGGTCTGGTTGGAGTGGCAGTACGAATCCGACCGCACCCTGCCGGTGCGCAACAAGCCGCATCACGAGGTCACCTGGCTCCAGCGGGTCGACGGCGGCCGGCTGCTCCGGGAACAGGCCGAGCAGATCACCTGCCCGGGGGATGCCTTTGCGTGGGTGGCCTGTGACGGCCGCACCACGCGGTCGATCGTCAAGACCCTCAAGCAGACCCACGGGATGGAGAAGACCTCCATCAAGTACCAGGCCTACTGGAAGTAGCGCGGTACCCGGCGGCCGGCGGGCACTCGCTACCCGGCCGCCGGCGTCCGAGCCGCCTCGGCGGAAGCGGCTGTTCCGGCAGGCGCCGGCAACCATCCGGCCAGGACGAACACGGCTGCCGAGATGCCTGCGGCCACCAGATATCCACCGGCGATCGAGGTGGCCTGCATGACCGGCCCGAACAGCAGCGGCGAGCCGAACTGGCCGATGAACATGGCGCTGCCCGCCAGCGCCGCAGCCTGACCTTGCCGGTCGGCCGGCGCCGACTCACCGACCGCGATCGCCAACACCGGCAGCAACACGGCGTTGCCGGCCCCGAACAGGATGCCGGCCAGATACACCGGCACCGGGTGCTCGGCCAGACCGAGCACACCGAAGGCACCGACCCAGCTTCCGGCGGTGATCCGCAACAGCGCCGGGTAGCCGAACCGGGTCCGCAACCACGCGAACCCGAAACCGACGGCGACCGCGGCGAGTCCCTGTATCACCATGAACACCGATACGAAGATCGGTGCGTGCACCTCCAGTTCGGCCAGACGCTGCGGAAGGAACGCCGCCAGGCTGAAGAACATCGCCCCCGCCAGCAGGTTCAGGCCGAACCAGCACAGCAGTGCGGGTCGCAGCCGCAGCAGCCCGAGGGCCGAGCCGCCGGTCGGCGACCGGGTGGGGGCCGAGGATCTCCGCGGCGCGACGAACAGCACCGCGACCCCCAGCGGCACCGCCAGCAGATAGATGGCGAACGCGGCATGCCAGCTGATCCCGCCGAGCACTCCCGCCGCCAACGGCCAAACCACCCCACCGGCGGTGATCGCCACCGTCCGCTGTCCCATGATCCGGTCCCGACGTGGTCCATCGGCGAGTTCCAGCAGGGCGACGGTGGTGGCACTGAACACCGCGGCAGCGCCGACCCCGAGCAGCAGCCGTCCGGCCAGCAGGAGCGGATAGGAGTCGGTACATACCCCCACCCCACCCGAGAACCCGTAGAGCAGCAGACCGGCGGCCAGCGGTCCGCGCACACCCCACCGGTCGATCGCCCGGCCGGTCAGCGGGCTCGCCGTCGCCATCGCCAGACCGTGCGCGGTCATCACCAGCCCAGCGGCGGTTCCGTCCACGCCGAGATCGCCGCGCAACAGTTCCACCACCGGCATCACGATCGCTCCGGCGATCACCCCCAACGACGAGGCCAGCAGCACGATCGCCAGCTCCGCCGAATCCGCTACCCCGGACCGTAAACCGTGCACGTCACCTCCAGCTGTGCCACCGCTGCCGAACCTAGGAGCGGTCGACGACCGGGCGAGCCGGGTATTCCGGCCAGTGGGAGTGAGATTGCGCAGTCGGTGGCCGTTACCGGGCCGCCACCGGTTCCGCGAACCGAAGATGACCATCGGAAGTCCAGCAGGCCGGCGCGCCGGTGCGCCGGAGCCCGGCAGTGGCCTCGCAGGTCGCCGATGCTCCTGCGGTTCCGCCGATATGGACGGTCCCGGGGACTGCCACCGGAACCGGACGACCCGCCGCATCGCAGACCAGCATGCGGGCGCCCGGGACCGGGCGGACGCGGGCGGTGCCGTCCAGCGGGCCGCGGGCGACCGGGCCCAGATAGCCCGGTGCCAGGTAGCCGACCGATCCGCAGACACTCGCGGCGACCCGCAGGTCACCGTTGCCGAGGAGGTCCCAGCGTCGACCGGAATCGTCATGGCCCGGTATCTGGGCGGCCCAATCGGTTCCGATCGTCACATGCGTTGCGGGGCCGGCCAGGCGGGCGACCAGCTCGTCCTCGGTGGCCACCGGAACCAGGGTGGCGCCGTCCGCGAGCGCGGACAACCACTCCACCAGCAGATAGGTGGTTCCGAGAGAGGTGGCTACCAGTCGCAGGTCGACACCCGGCTGGGCCGGGTCGCGGCGGACGGCCCGGCGCGACCGGACCACGGCCCGGCGATCCGCGACGGCAGCAGCCACCGCGTCCGAGCCGAATGTGCACATCCGGGGCTCGGGAGCAGTTTCCGGACCGTCGGGAACGACGATCCGCCCGTGCGCTACGAGCCCGGCGACCAGGGCGGTGAGCTCGCCGACGGTGCCGTCGCCCGTAGCGTCGGCGGACCCCGCGTCGAGGGCGCGGATCACCTCGCCGAAGGTCCGCCGATGCTCGCCGGCGTGCAGCGCGATGCGTTCGTGCGGGAATTGCCGGGCCCGGTCCAGCAGGTCCGCGATACTCGGAACCCGGCCGGGATCCACACCGCAGCACCACTCGTCGGGAATCGGGAGCCCGGCGGGGCCGGGTGCCGGATCCCGTCGGACCGGGGCATGTCCGTTTCGGGCGGTTGCATCGTCGGAACCACGTACTCCGGCGGCCCAGTGGACCGCTGCGGCGCCGGCGGGCGCGATGGTTTCACTCTGCATGTGCCGATTCCTCCGTTGTCCCGGCCGGCCGGCGGACCGGGAACCGATCCGGTGGTACGGCGACCTCGATCAATGCTGCGAGGCCGGCGACCGTCGGGGTGTCGAAGGTGGTGCGGACGTCGATCTCCACCCCGAATTCGGTACCGATCGCCGCCGCCAGCCGCATCGCCAGCAGTGAATGCCCGCCCAGGTCGAAGAACGAGTCGTCGGCGCCCACTCGGTCGACACCGAACAGCCGGGCGAACACCTCGGCGACGCGGGTCTCGGTGGCGGTGGCCGGTTCCCGGTACGGTGCCGCCGAAACTGGTTGCGCGGCCGGCAGTTCCCGCCGGTTCAGCTTGCCGTGCCCGGTGCGCGGAATCTCGTCGAGCAGGGCGAACGCAGTGGGTACCGCATAGTCGGGCAGGCCTGCCGCCGCGTGCGTACGCAGTTCCGCGAAATCCGGTGCGGCGCCGGCCACCGGGACCACGTATGCGGCCAGCACGGTCCCGGTCGCCGGATCGGCCGTTGCCGCGACCACGCAGTGCGCCACCGCCGGATGGGTGGTCAGCACCGCTTCGACCTCGGCCGGTTCCACCCGGAAGCCGCGGATCTGTACCTGCTGATCGGCTCGGCCCAGGAACTCCAGCACCCCGGCAGCGGTGCGGCAGGCCAGATCACCGGTCCGGTAGAGGCGGCCCGCTGTATCGAACGGATCGGCCACGAACCGGCAGGCCGTCTCCGCAGTCCGGTTCAGGTACCCGCGCGCCAATTGTGCACCGCCCAGATAGATCTCGCCGACCACCCCGTCCGGAACGGGCTGCAGCCGCCGATCGAGCAGATAGGCGGACACATTGCGATTCGGAATGCCGATCGCAACGATGCCGGGCCCCTGCGGGCCGGTCACCGGCAGGTGGGTTGCGCTCACCACGGCTTCGGTCGGTCCGTAGTGATTGCGCAACTCGGCATCGAACACGCCCGCGAACCGGTCGGCCACCTCACCCGGCAGCGCTTCACCGCCCACCGGTACATGACGCAGCGAACGCCACTCGCTGATCTCGGGCAGCAACAGGAATGTGCTCAGCTCGGCGGGCACCAGATGCAGCACGGTGATACCGCACCGAGCGATCAGTTCCGCAATCCCGGAGATGTCGTGCCGGCATTCGGGTTCCGGAATCACCAGGCAGGAGCCCACGGTGAGGGTGACGAAGATGTCCAGCATCGATGCGTCGAACCCGACGGCGGCCGTTTGCAGCACCCGGTCGGCGGCCGTCAGATCCCACTGGGCGGCGAATCCGGTGATGTGTTCGGCGATGGCCCGGTGCGGTACCGGCACCCCTTTGGGCCGTCCGGTGGTCCCGGAGGTGTACACGACGTAGGCGAGGTTGCCCGGACGCAGCGGCCGGATCCGGTCCCGGTCACCCGGTGCGGACGTGGACAACGTGCGGGCTGTCTCCTCGGCAGCTGCGAGTTCGACGGCACCGAGCAGCAGCGCCACCCGGGAATCCCGGTACATCGAGGTGATCCGGTCGTCCGGATGAGCGGGATCGATCGGCAGATAGGCGGCCCCGGCCTTCAATACCGCCAGCACCGCGACGACGAAATCGACCGACGCCGCCAACCGCAGCGCCACGACATCCTCCGCGCCGACACCCTGGCCGATCAGCCAGTGCGCGAGCCGATTCGCGCGAGCATCGAGCTCCGCGTAGGTCAGGGTCCGTTCCTCGGCAGCCGTCCGGCCCGGTGACATCAGCGCCGGCTCGGCGGCGGATTCGGCGACCCGCCGTTCGAACAGCGCGACCAAGGTGGTCGGCGGGGCCTCGACGGATTCGCCACGCGAGGCCGCCAGTACCCGGCTCTGTTCCTCGGGCGCGAGCATGGTCAGATCCCCGATCGCGGTGCGCGGCGTCGCCAACGCCGCGGTGAGCAACTGCTCGAAATGCGCGAGGAGCTGCCGCGCCAGCGGCTCACCCATTCGCCGGGGATCGAATTCGGCCACCACCCGGCCGCTGTCGACGCCACGCACGACGGTGATGGCGGCGGCGAGCCCGGGATGGTGCCGGACCGTCGCGGGGACGGACCGGATGGTCTCGACTCCGCTCAGCCGCGGCAGCGGGGGCTCGTCGGTGACGGCGAAGCCCAGCCGCACCAGGCGATCCATGCCGTCGTGAGTTGCGCTGCGCCCAGGCGCCACCGCCCGCACCACCTCATCGATACCGAGATCGGCATGCGCGAATGCGGCGGCACCGGACTGCTCCACTGCCACGGTGAGCGCGCCGAACTCGTCGCC
This sequence comes from Nocardia sp. KT25-26, assembly GCF_056627695.1. Classification (NCBI taxonomy): domain Bacteria; kingdom Bacillati; phylum Actinomycetota; class Actinomycetes; order Mycobacteriales; family Nocardiaceae; genus Nocardia; species Nocardia sp. KT25-26. The sequence continues at coordinate 5,217,624 of NZ_CM152813.1, forward strand.
GCCACGACACTGCGCCCGGAGCAGCACGGCGTTGCCGACGTAGCCGATCCGGTCGGCGGCCGTGCCGTCCCGTTGCGAAACCGGCACCGCAACCAGGAAATCGGTGGCGCCGCTGTACCGGTGCAGCACCGCCTGTGCCGCGGCGAAGAGCACCGAGAAGCGACTGAACCCGCGGGCTTCGGCGAAGTCGTCCACCCGGTCCAGCAGGGCGGCGGGCAGAGCTCGGGTGACCCGGCCGGCACCGGTGGTGACAACCGGTTCGCGACGGTGCGGGAAGTCCGGAAGTTCGGGCAGCGGCGTCAAGGTTCGCAGCCAGTAGCCGGCGGAGTCCCGGACCGGTGCCCGGCGGTGGCCGCCGCCCGGCCCGATCCCGCCTGGTGACGGCGGCGATGCTGTTCCGTAGGCATCCGAGAGATCGGCGGCGAAGATCGCTTCCGATGCCTCGTCCCACACGATGGTGTGCACGACCAGCGTGAACACATACTCTTCGGCACCGGTCCGCAGCAACAGCACCCGTGCCGGGACTGCGGGGCCGGTCGGCGTCGGACCTGCTGCGCCGGGAGCCGGCACGCGGAGGTCGAACGGTCGGCCCACCGCCCGGCGGATCAGCACCTGCACTCGTCGCTGCCGAGCCGTTTCCGACAGTTCACGCAGATCGTGCTCGACCCATTCCGGGGCCGCTCCGGTGCCGCACCACCGGAGCGGTTCGCCGTCCGCACCGACCCCGAACGATGCCCGCAGTAGTTCGTGCCGATCGACGACCCGGTCGAATGCGGTCCGCAGCCGCGCGGGGTCCAGCCCGCCGATCATGCGATAGGTCAGTTCGACGTTCAGCGCGGTGTCGTCCTGGTCCCGGGCCTGCAGGAACCAGATGCGCCGCGGTCCGCCGGTGAGCGGAACGGCGCCGAACATCGCGGCGGCACCGGCCGGTGCCGCGCCGCGCAGGTGCGAGCCGATCGCCGTCATCCGGCCTACTCCGGGGTGTCGGTCAGGTATCCACCGCGCCGGAAGAAGTCGGCACCCTCGTGCACGACTCCGTCCGGAGTCCGCACGCTGGTGATCACCAGGCCGCGATTGCGCCCCCGGATCGGTGCCGGCCCGCAGACCACGACACCGCCACCTTCCTGCACGATGACGCGGCCGTTGGTACCGCCGTACCGGGCGTCGGAAAGCTTCGCGGCGAGCACCTCGATCCGCTGCCCCCGGTAATGCGTGAACGGCCGCGGGTACGGCTCGGAAAGCGCGCGCACGAACCGCTCCAGATCCTCGGCCGCCCAGCCGAAGTCCAGCCGACCGTCCCGGTCGGCGCGCTTGTGGAAGTAGGTGCGCTCGGCCTTGTTCTGCGGCTTCCATTCCGCGGTACCGGATTCCAGTGCGGCCAGGGCCTCGTGCACGGCACCGGGGATCAGCTCCATCCCGGCCACCACCAGTTCGGTACCGGTCGCGGCCGGACCGATCGGCAGCCGGTGCTGGACCAGGATGTCGCCGGTGTCCAGCTGCTCGTCCATCCGATGCACGGTGAGCCCGAACTCTTCTTCACCGCTGATCAGCGCCCACAGCACCGGCGAGAAGCCGGTGAACTTGGGCAGCAGCGAATCGTGCAGGTTCAGCGTGCCGTGCGTGGGCATGTTGTACAGCTCCGGCGGCATCCAGGTGTACCAGCTGTTCACCACCATCACATCGGGCTCGGCCCGCTTGACCAGGTCGATGGTCTCGGCGTCGGCCCGTTCGGTGAGGTGCACCGGGATGCCGTGTTCGCGCGCCAGTTCCTCGACCGAATCCGACCAGATGCCCTTGTACGAATCCTCGCTGGCAGGGTGGGTGACCGCGAGCACGACCTCGTGCTCGGAATCGATCAGGGCCTGCAGGGTCTTACGACCCCAGGTCTGGAAACCGAACGACACAATACGCATAAGGCAAGCCTAACCTACGCCCTTGGCGGTGGTTGCGGCACCCCGGACGCCGCCCTCGGCCCGCAATGCCGCCTCCCCCAGCACCCGATCCGAGAGTTCGCCCAGGCAGCTGAGATTCGGGAAGCCGGGCCCCTGCGCGAGACCGGCCAGGTTGGGCAGGAAAAGCTTGGCCTCCATCCCGGCCACCGCCAGGTCGTGATCGATCGCCGCTTCCAGCCGGGATGTGCTGATCGGGCCGCCGATGGCGAGCTCCACCAGATCGGCGGCATCGGAATCGAACAGGTCCAGGAACCACAGTGGATGCCCACCGGTGGCGTCGACGACCAGATCGAAGGCATGCACCTGATCGGGCCGGCGCTCGTTGCGCAGGGTCAGCTCGATCGCTTCACCCGCCCCGATCACCCGGCTCACCCGGCCCTGCAGGTGATGCACCCGGCTGTCGGCGAGCAGATTCTGCTGCACCTGCACGGAGAAAACGCCGCGATCGGTTCGGCGTACGACATCCCGGCGCTCGTCCACGCTCAGCGAACGCCACTTGGCGGGGTCGCTGAACAGCGAATTCTCGAAGTAGCTCTCACCGCGGGTGTAGATGGTCGCCGCGGGCGAGATCACCGAGACGGTGAGGACATCGTGGCGGATCAACTCGTCCATCGCCGAGGCAGCGGTCTCGCCGCCACCGATCACCGCGGCCCGCGAGGACGGCGGCAGCTGCCGGCGGCCGGCGAGATTCCAGAATTCCGCGATGGACAGCATCTTCGGATGGTCGGCCAGCGTCCGCGAACTGCTCCCCGGACCGGTGATCATCAGCCCGTCGGCGGTGAGCTCGGACAGAGAACCGTCCGTGGCGGCCACCTCGACGCGCCAGCCGGTGGCCGCCGCCGACACGGTCCGGACCGTGCCCAGCACCACTTCGACGCCGGACTTCCGGGCGACCCACTGCAGGTACTTCGCCCACACATGATGCTCCGGACTCGGCCGGCCCCGGTCCACCCATTCGGCGTAGGTTCCCCGCTCCACGAGGAAGGAGGTCCAGCTGAAGGCGGTCATCGCCTCGTTGATCGCCCGGTTGCGGCCACGCGCCCAGGTGGAGTGATACGGGAAGCCCACGTCCTTCTCCGGACTGGTCCCGAGGCGGTGCCGTCCATCGGTCCAGCCACCGGAGGACAGCCAGTGCCCGCCGACCGCATGTGATTCCACGATCACGATCTCGGGAGCCGGCAGGCCGAGCTGCCGCAGCACCTGCGCCTTCGCGGCGACCGCCATGGCCTTCGGACCCGCGCCCACCACCAGAAGTCTGTCCACCGGTTCTCCCAACTCTCTCGACCGCAGAACGCGGCGCCGGCGTGCTTCCGGCCGGTGCGATGCCTCCGCAGAGACCCGCACACCTATGTTTGCATAGGCTTACCTTATAGCGGCGGCAGATTCCAGTCAGCGGCGGCTCCGGGCCGCACCGGAGGCCTCCCGGCCACGATCGGGAAGACCACGCTCACCTGCGGTTTCCCGGACCCAACAGCGTGATAAGCGTTCATGAACAGCGGGCCGTTCGACATCGAATGCCGGGTGGCTATGGCTGACTTGTCTCCCACACCCGAAAACAGCGTTCGACAGGGAGCACCGGCATGTTCGTCACCCACATTGTCTCCACCGCTACCGACTGCCACCGCGACCCCGGCGCCCTCACCTCTGGGCAGGCGCACCGGGCCATGCAGATCCATCTCGACTGTCATGTGGACTGCTGCGTAGTCCGCCGCCGAGCCCGCGACACCCTGGTCGATGCCCGGCTGATGGTTCTCGACGACCGCGCGCGGCACCGGTGACCCCACCGGCCGACAATCGCCCCCCCGATCCGGGCGCGCCGGGCCTCGACCACACCGAAGTGGCACCGTAGGCCGTGCCGGTCCGGATCACCCTCGATCAGGTGCGCGGGTTCGGGCCGAAAGGCCGCCGGATATTCTGGTGGGGCGATGAGACGGAGGCAGAAACCGCCGCTGCCCAAGCGGCACGGCCTCGACCCGGCACGACTCCGGCTGCCCGACGACGGCACCTGGCCTACGCTGCGCGACCACCTGGTCGAGCGGCTGCCGCGAGTGGATCCGGACCGGATCGACGAGATGCTGCGGGACGGCGACATCGTCGACCTCGATGGACCCGTCGCACCGGACGCGCCGTTCGTTCCCGGCGGCGCGGTCTGGTTCCACCGTGATCTGCCCGACGAGACCGAGGTGCCGTTCGAGATCGGCATCGTATATCGCGACGACACGCTCTTGGTGGCGGACAAACCGCACTTTCTGGCCACCATTCCGCGGGGGCAGCACATTCTGCAGACGACGCTGGTGCGGTTGCGCCGGGAACTGGACCTCCCCGAGCTGATCCCGGCCCACCGCCTCGACCGGGTCACTGCCGGGCTGGTGCTGTTCGTGATCGACCCGGCCCGGCGCGGCGCCTACCAGACCATGTTCGGCAATCGCACCGTCCGCAAGGAGTACGAGGCGATCGCACCCTACGATCCAGCTCTCGACCTGCCGCGGGTGGTGCGCAGCCGGATCGTGAAGGAGAAGCAGATCCTGGCGGCCTACGAGGCACCCGGCGAGCCGAATGCCGAAACCGAAGTGGAACTGCTGGAGCATCGGGACGGACTGGGCCGCTACCGGCTCCGGCCGCACACCGGCCGGACCCACCAGCTGCGCCTGCATATGAACAGCCTCGGCGTCCCGATCCTCGGTGACGAGTTCTACCCCACCATCACCGACAAACCGGTCGACGATTTCACCCGCCCACTGCAACTGCTCGCCGCCACGCTCGAGTTCACCGACCCGATCACCGGCGAACCGCGCCGCTTCACCACCCGGCGCACCCTCCAGGCCTGGGACGACTACGCCGGTTGGGCCGGCTGAACACCCGCACGGGCAGTGATGCCGCCGGACGGCCCCGGCCTCCGACCACGGCCCGATGCACCCACCCGCCGATGAATACACATCCCCTGACGCCGAGGGCTCGCGCGACATCGTTTCAGTGCGCGGCTCCGGCTGCTTAGGCCGTCGACTGTGAGGATTGTCGCGAAGACTTCCGGTCCCGGGATCGATCCCTAGACTGGTCCGGATGTCTGTACCGGTCCGGGTGGATTCGCCGCCGCATCCCAAACTGCATGCGTATATCGATGTGGCGGTCGTCGTCCTCGCACTGGCCGGGACCAATCTCATCGCGCATTTCACCACTCCGTGGGCCAGCATCGTCACGGTGCCGATCGCGGCGGTCGTCCTGCTGGTACTGATGCGGCGGCGCGGGCTCGGCTGGTATGAGCTCGGGTTGTCGCCGCGGCACTGGCGGCGCGGCACCCTGTATGCGGTCGGTGCCGTTGCGATCGTGCTGACCGCGGTCGCCATCGGCGCCCTTCTCCCGGCCACCAGGCCGTTCTTCCTCGCCGACCGGTACGCCACGATTTCGGGCGCCCTGATCGCCTCGATGATCGTGATTCCACTGCAGACGGTGATCCCGGAGGAACTGGCATTCCGGGGTGTGCTGCACGGCACGCTGGAACGCGCTTGGGGTGCCCGCGGCGTGTTCGCGGCCGGTTCGCTACTGTTCGGCTTCTGGCATATTGCCTCCTCGCTGGGGCTCACCGACAGCAATCGCGGCCTCACCGAATTCTTCGGCGGCGGTCTCCTCGGCCAACTGGCGGGGATTTCGCTGGCCGTCGCCGCCACCGCCGCAGCCGGTGTCGTCTTCACCTGGCTACGCCGCCGCAGCGGCAGCCTGCTGGCCCCGATCGCCCTGCACTGGTCGCTGAACGGCGCAGGCGCCCTCGCAGCTGCCATCGTCTGGCACACCGCCGTCGCATAGTTTTCACAGACCGTCCGGCTCCGGACTTCCGAACCGTGGCCGGGCCGAACATACGCCGGATCGTCGGCAACGGCGATACAGTTCATCCGAATGCGTAACGCGTCGGGAGGATGGACATGAGCAACTCGCCGGCCGGGCGCACGGTCGCGGTCACGGGTGGCGCCGCCGGGATCGGCCGGGAGATCGCCCGGCAGCTGGCCGCTGCCGGCGCCCGAGTCGCCATCGGCGACCTGTCCGAGGACGCCGCGAAAGCGACCGCGGCCGAGCTTCCCGGCACCACTGCCGGGTTTGCGCTCGACGTCACCGATACCGATTCGTTCCGCACCTTCCTGGAGTCCGCCGAAACGGCGTTCGGCCCGATCGATGTGCTGGTCAACAATGCCGGTGTGATGTGGGTCGGTGCATTCGACGACGAACCGGAGTCCGCCACCGAACGCATGCTCGCCGTGAACCTGCACGGCGTGATCCGCGGCGTCCGCCTGGCCGCACCCGGCATGCGGGCTCGCGGCCGCGGCCACATCGTCACCATCGCCTCCGCCGCCTCGAAACTCGCACCGCCCGGTGAATCGACCTACGCGGCGACCAAACACGGCGTACTCGGCTACCTCACCGGTGTCCGTGAAGAACTCCGCGGCAGCGGCGTACAACTCTCGGTGATCATGCCCGGCGTCGTCGACACCGAACTGGCCGCCGGCACCGCAACCGGTGCCGCAAAACTCCTCCAACCGGCCGATGTCGCCCGGGCCGTACTGCAGGTACTGGAGCGGCCGCGATTCACAATCAGCCTCCCCGGCTACGTCGACCCGCTGCTCCGCATCGCGGGCCTGCTGCCCCAGCAGCTACGTGATGCGGTTTTGCGCAGGGCAGTACCGAACCAGGTGGCGGCCGTCTCGGGTAGCGGGGCGCGCGAAAAATACCAAGCGCGGGCACTCCGGACCGCAGAAGGTGAGCAGTAGTTGCGCTATTCGCACAGAAGACCCACCCGCAGGGCCGAATCGGGGACTCTCTGAACGGTTGCGTGCGAACAGCGCAACAACTCACCTGGGGACCCGACCGACCAGCGGACTACCGTCGATATTCATCACGACACAGTCGACACCCCGGTCCTGCCGCCAGCTGTAGCCGGAATTCGGGTACAGGTAGGCGATATCGAGCGCATCCAGATTCGGGCTACCCGAGAGTGCCTCGCCGACCCGGGTGGTGCAACCATCCGCTGCCCCGGCCTGGGCATCAGCCTCCCCCGGCCAGGCCCCCGGCGGAAAGGCGAACTTCGAAATGATCTCGGCGTCGTGTGGCTCGCCACATGGCACGACGCGGAGTTCGTATACTGTGTCTTCGGCTGTGGGCCAGTCGACACAATCACCGACTCGGGTCTCCAGTACCGAGACATCGCCGGCATCGACAACCGAACCGTCCGAGTCCCGCTGCGCACTGTCGGACAGCACGCCGGCCAGGGACAGCCCGGCCAACCAGACCATCGAAAGCACCAATCCGGCGATCGCCGCCGCCAGGCCACGCTGATTTCGTTTCGGGATCTGGACCAGCGCAATGATTCCGAAGGGCACTGCCAAAACAAACCCGCCGATGACGCCGAAGATCACCGAAGCAATCGCGAACCCGTTGTAGCCGGACGGCGGTGCCGGTGGCCGCATCGGCGGCAGTGGTGGCGGTGGTGGCATGGCGGGATATTCGCCCACCCCCACTCGTTCGTGCGAATACTGCCTATCCGAACCGCTCACAGCTCCCCTTGTCCACACCGGCATTTCACATGCCGATGAGGAACCATATCCGAGCCCGTGCGGATCGTCCTACCGAACCGGCACCGGTCGCGACACGCACACAACGGAATCACCTCTGGCCTTCACACACATGTTCGATTATCGTGCATGTGTTCGAATGACCGCACCGCGGCAGGACACCTGCTCAACGGAAGGCGCGCTATGTCCGACGATCGGTCGACCGGCAGCCCGGAGATCACCGCGCTGGCCCGGCAGGTGGCCGCGGCCCGGGGGAAGCTGCCGTTGCAGCACGACGAGGCGCTCTACGAGGCACTCTCGGACACGGAGATCGCGGCTGAACGGGAACTCGCCGAATGGGTTCGGGCGCAGCGCCGCAAGCAGCGGCGGCGGGCGGTGGCCGACGAACTGGCCGACGACCGGCGGGATCGCCGGATCGGCGCGGCCATCCGGCGCGCCGAGGCCGCGGACGCACGCTGGCATCGTAAGGCGCTGGCGGCCCGGCGCCGGGCCGCCAGCGCCGACGCCCGGCTGGCACAGCTGTATCGGCGGGCCGAGTGGTCGTCGCGCGCGCTGATCGGCGTAGTGGTGCTGGGCATGGTGTGGGCCGGGGTGAACGTCCAGCAGAACCTGGTGCCCAGCGGGGATATGTCGAACCCGCTGTACTGGCTCAGCTACGGGATCGAGGCGATGATCTCGGTCCCGATCATCGTCATCATGATCGCGGCAACCACCGCGGCCCGCTGGGGCCGTGAACTCGACCGAGGCAAGGTACTCGGCGTCGAGATCGCCCTGCTGGCCACCACCATCGGCCTCAATACCGGCCCGCACCTGGCTTCCGGCGACTACGCCCGCGCCGCCGAGTTCGCCATCGCCCCGATCATGGTCGGCGTGGTGATCTGGCTGCATGCCTGGGTTTCCGCCCGATACGCCACGCTGATCGATGCGGCATCCGTCGTCACCGCCGACTCCGTCACCGCCGAATCGCATCGCGCCTACGAGACCGGCACCGAGCCGACGGGACCCCGGCAAGCCGTCCCGGAGTTCACACCACCCCAGTCCCTACCATCGGTTCCGCACCACAGCACCGATCCGGCGCAGCAACTCCGCATCGGCGACCTCGGCGCCGGGGCGGCAGCGACCCGTCGTCAGAACATCGAACGCAACGAGCAGGATCTGCCCGACCCACGAACGGTGGACAACCCTCGCCCGGCTGACCAGAACCGAGACCCCGCCGCCCAGATACCGAGCCGGTCGCCCGTTACTGTGCCCGCGCTTCGCGAACCTCAGTACGATTCCGGCACTCAGGATTCCGTCATCTCCTCACCCGAAGACGATGGCCGATCGGAGGCGGCCACCGCGCAGTACGAACCGGCAGCAACGGCACCGGGCGGCTCCGAAACAGCCGACTCGCAGGACACGGAGGACATCCGGAATCCCGTACTCCGCCCGGTTCGCGGACCTCGGCTCCCGGCGGCCGGTGATCACCCGGTGGCCGGGAACGGCGCCGGCCTCGGCCCCGAATCGGTTCCGGCGCCGGGCGATGGCGCGGCGACCGGATCGCACGACAACACCCGACCCGCCGAATCACCCAGGCCCGGAAACGGTGACCGGCCGCAGGCCACCGCGGGCACACCGACCGCCCTGCACCTGATCCAGCACAACGGCCACCGAGTCGACCGCACCCGGCCGATTTCTCCGACCCCTGCCCAGCGTGCCGAGGGGGCGGCCGCCCAACTCCGCACCGACCGGCCCGCCACAGCGGGAGCCGAGCGACCATCCGGCGAGATACCCACGGCCGAACCGGTTCCGGAGGCGGCGGTGCACGCCGGCACCGTCGCCCGGAACCTCCACGGCGACACCACGCAACCGGATTCCGAAGCATCAGGACCCGAGCAGCTCATGCTCACCGCGGAACCGGACGACAGCCCACAGTCGGCCTCGAGCATCACCCGTCCGGAGCCTGCGCCTGCCATAGCCGGCACCGGCGCCGTCGAAGAATCCACCGCTCCGGTCGACCGGAGTAATCAGGAATCCACACAGCGCATGACAACCGCCGCTGAAACTGCGGTGGCCGACCTCGATTACGCCCGGCGGCAGCCCGCCTCCGACGGATCGCCGACCGGGCCCACCCGCGTGGAGCCGGTGAGCACCAGCACGGCCCCCGCACAAGCTGCCACCGAGGTCGCGCACGAACCCGCCCCAGCCACCCCCGACGCAACCGACGCCTCCGGAAAGCCCCGCCGAGCCGGAAGCGCCCACACAGCCACCGACATCGAACACAACAGCGCCGGATCCGACGCCCCGCACGAACCTGCCCCAACCACCGTCGACACAACCAGCACTTCCGGAGAGCCCCGCCGAGCTGTCGGGACCACCCGCCGACCGACGGCTTCGCCGAACCGCCGCAACGACGAGTCCGGCGCCGGGCGAACAGCTGCGCACAACGAAGCCGATGCGCACGGGGCAGTGAGCATCTCCGACGTCCAGGACGAGATCGACGAAGGCCCCCAGGAGGACGACTACGACGATCTGGACACCGAGGTGGGCCCGGTCCGGGCGCTGGCCCGGGAGATCGCGACCCGCAGCCCGCTGCGACTCACCCTCGATCAGATCGAGGAGATCCTGGAACTCACCGACCAGTCCTGGCCGGCGCCGAGTATCGGCGCCGAGGTCGGCGTCTCCGGGCGTACAGTGGCGAATGTGGTGGAGTTCGCCCGGAAGATTCGGACGCCGTACGCCTCCACCGGCTGACAGCTCCCGGTACCGGCGGAGGAAGATCGGAGCGGCAGATGAGCCCAGCCACGAACGGCGCCCCGTTCGCACCGCTGCCCCGCAACGCCGCCTGGCGGCATCACTCGGTGCGGTCGGGATTCGAGGCAGCTCGCTTCACCGTCACCGGCGACCGGATCCGCATCGAAGGCACCACCGACGCCACCGAGGCCGGGGCACGCTGGACGGTGCACTACGAGTTGGCCCTCGACACACGCTGGCACTCCCACCGTGCGACGGTCACGACGCGTCGCCCATCCGGCACCGAAACCCACACGATCGACAGTGACGGCACCGGCCGCTGGTTCATCGACGACCGACCGGCCCCGCATCTGGACGGCTGCCGCGATATCGACCTGTCGGCCTCGGCGCTCACCAACGCCTTCCCCATCCACCGGGTTTCCCCGGCCCTGTCCGCAGAATTCTCCGCCCCCGCGGTCTACGTCCCGGTCGACGGAACCGATATCGACCGCCTGGAACAGTTCTACCGCTACCGCACCGGCGCCCCGGACCGCCGCCGATTCGACTACGCCGCCCCGGCCTTCGACTTCACCGCCACCCTCACCTACGACGCGGCCGGCCTGATCCTCGACTACCCGGGCCTGGCCACCCGCGAACTCTGACCCCCGGGGGATCCGTTCCCGAAGACGACGAGGGCCCCGCCTCCCAACCGGGAAACGGGGCCCTCGCAGACTCACTATGGAGCGCCGGGAACGCCTTACTTGGCCTTCTCCAGCACCTCCACCAGCCGCCAGTGCTTGGTGGCCGACAGCGGGCGGGTCTCCATCAGCTGAACGCGGTCGCCGACGCCAGCGATCTCGTTCTCGTCATGCGCCTTCACCTTGGAGGTGGTGCGAATGATCTTGCCGTAGAGGGGGTGCCGCGTACGGTCCTCCAGCTCGACCACGATGGTCTTGTTCATCTTGTCGGATACGACGTAGCCGACCCGCACCTTGCGGCGGCCACGCACTGCCTGTTCACTCATGCCGCGTCTCCTTCGCCGGCGGGACCGGTGGCCAGACCGAGCTCACGCTCACGCATGACCGTGTAGATGCGCGCGATCTCGTGACGGACGACGCGCAGACGACGGTTGTTGTCCAGCTGACCCGTCGCCATCTGGAAGCGCAGGTTGAACAGCTCTTCCTTCGACTCGCGCAGGCGGTCGACGAGCTCTTCGTTGTTGAGCTCGCGGAGCTCTGCGGCCGGTGTTCCGGTAGCCATCAGAACTGCTCCTCCCTGGTCACGATCCGGCACTTCATCGGGAGCTTGTGCATCGCGCGGCGCAGTGCCTCGCGAGCGATCTCCTCGTTGGGGTAACTCATCTCGAACATCACCCGGCCGGGCTTGACGTTCGCGACCCACCACTCCGGCGAACCCTTACCGGAACCCATGCGGGTTTCGGCCGGCTTCTTGGTCAGCGGGCGATCCGGGAAGATGTTGATCCAGATCTTGCCGCCACGCTTGATGTGGCGGGTCATCGCGATACGAGCGGACTCGATCTGCCGGTTGGTGACGTAGTGCGGCTCCAGCGCCTGGATGCCGTACTCGCCGAACGACACCTGAGTGCCGCCCTTGGCCATACCCGACCGCTTCGGGTGATGCTGCTTGCGGTGCGGGACCTTACGAGGCATCAGCATGCGTCAGCCCTCCTGCTTTTCTGCCGGGGGCTCCGCCACCGCGGTGGCGGCGCGTCCGGCCTCGGTGCTGGTCGCGGTGGTGCCGGCGGAACCCGAGCGACGCGGCCGGTTCGGCCGCTCACGACGCGGCCGCTCCGGGGCCGCGGCGGCGGCACCCAGCTCACGCCGGCCACCGACGATGTCGCCCTTGTAGATCCAGACCTTCACACCGATCCGACCGAAAGTGGTCTTGGCCTCGTAGAGGCCGTAGTCGATGTCGGCGCGCAGCGTGTGCAGCGGCACCCGGCCCTCACGGTAGAACTCCGAGCGCGACATTTCGGCGCCGCCGAGACGGCCCGAGCACTGCACCCGGATGCCCTTGACGTTCGGCGAACGCATGGCCGACTGGATGGCCTTGCGCATCGCGCGACGGAACGCCACACGGTTGGACAGCTGCTCGGCGACGCCCTGGGCGACGAGCTGCGCATCGGACTCGGGGTTCTTGACCTCGAGGATGTTCAGCTGCACCTGCTTGCCGGTGAGCTTCTCCAGTGCGGCGCGGATGCGATCCGCCTCGGCGCCACGGCGGCCGATCACGATGCCGGGGCGAGCGGTGTGGATGTCCACCCGCACGCGATCCCGGGTGCGCTCGATCTCGACCTTGGAGATGCCGGCCCGCTCCATGCCCGTGGACAGCAGCTTACGGATGGCGACGTCTTCCTTGACGTACTCCGAGTACTGCTTGTCCGCGTACCAACGCGACTTCCAGTCGGTGGTGATACCGAGGCGGAAGCCATGCGGGTTGATCTTCTGTCCCATTTACTTTGCCCCTCCCTTCCGGCGGCTGCGAGCAGCACCGGCGGTGGGCACGCTCTCGACCTCGATGGTGATGTGGCTGGTGCGCTTGCGAATCCGGAACGCGCGGCCCTGGGCGCGCGGCTGGAAGCGCTTCATGGTGACACCCTCGTCGACGTAGGCCGTCGAGATGACCAGGGTGTCCGGGTTCAGGCCGAGGTTGTTCTCGGCGTTCGCCGCGGCGCTGGCCACGACCTTGGCCACCGGTTCGCTCGCGGACTGCGGAGCGAACTTGAGGATGGCCAGAGCGTCGGAGACCCGCTGACCGCGGACCATGTCCACGACACGACGAGCCTTCATCGGGGTGACACGCACGTGCTTGGCGGTCGCCCGGGCAGTGGGGTTCTGAGTCTCAGTGGTCATCGCCGCTTGCTCTTCCGGTCTTCCTTGACGTGGCTCTTGAACGTCCTGGTCGGCGCGAATTCACCGAGCTTGTGCCCGACCATGTTCTCCGACACGAACACCGGCACGTGCTTGCGGCCGTCGTGCACCGCGAACGTGTGGCCGATGAAATCGGGGATGATGGTGGAACGACGCGACCAGGTCTTGATGACCTGCTTGGTGCCCTTCTCGTTCTGGACGTCCACCTTCGCGAGGAGGTGATCGTCGACGAACGGGCCCTTCTTGAGGCTGCGTGGCATTTCTTACCTCCTCCTTCAGCGCTTCTTGCCGGTCTTGCGACGGCGGACGATGAGCTTGTCGCTCGGACGGTTGGGCTTGCGGGTGCGGCCTTCCGGCTGACCCCACGGCGAGACCGGGTGGCGACCACCGGAGGTCTTGCCCTCACCACCACCATGCGGGTGGTCGACGGGGTTCATCACGACACCACGGACGGTCGGGCGCTTGCCCTTCCACCGCATGCGGCCGGCCTTGCCCCAGTTGATGTTGGACTGCTCGGCGTTGCCGACCTCGCCGACGGTGGCGCGGCAGCGCACGTCGACGCGGCGGATCTCACCCGAGGGCATACGCAGGACGGCGTAGGAGCCTTCCTTACCCAGCAGCTGGATGCTCATGCCGGCGGCACGGGCCATCTTGGCGCCGCCACCGGGACGCAGCTCCACGGCGTGGATGGTGGTACCGGTCGGGATCGAGCGCAGCGGCAGGTTGTTACCGGGCTTGATGTCGGCACCCGGGCCGGACTCGACCTTCGTGCCCTGGGTGATGCCCTTGGGCGCGATGATGTAGCGCTTCTCGCCGTCCACGTAGTGCAGCAGGGCGATGTTCGCGGTCCGGTTGGGGTCGTACTCGATGTGTGCGACCTTGGCGGGGATGCCGTCCTTGTCCAGACGACGGAAGTCGATGACGCGGTAGGCGCGCTTGTGGCCACCGCCGCGATGGCGGGTGGTGATGCGGCCGTGCGCGTTACGACCGCCGGACTTGCTCAGCGGACGCAGCAGCGACTTCTCCGGCGTGGACCGGGTGATCTCGGCGAAGTCCGAAACGGACGAGCCGCGACGACCCGGGGTCGTCGGCTTGTATTTACGGATTGCCATGAGTTCTTCTCTGCTTTCTGGGGGTCCGGCGCTTACGCGACCGGGCCTCCGAAGATCTCGATGGGCTTGCTGTCGGCCGAGATGGTCACGAGCGCACGCTTGGTGTCCTTGCGCTTGCCGTAACCGAAGCGGGTCCGCTTGCGCTTGCCCTGACGGTTGGCGGTGTTGACGCTGGTGACCTTCACGCCGAAGATCTTCTCCACGGCGATCTTGATCTGGGTCTTGTTGGAGTCCGGGTGCACCAGGAAGGTGTAGGTGCCCTCCTCGATCAGCCCGTAGGACTTCTCCGAGATCACCGGCGCCAGGATGATGTCCCGGGGGTCAGCGATGGTGGTCACTTGCTCTCCTCCTGCGCAGCCTCGGCCGGACCGTGCACGAAGGCGTTCAAGGCCTCGACGCTGAACACCACTTCGTCGCTGTTGAGCACGTCGTAGGTGTTGAGCTGGTCCGGTGCGATCGGCAGCACGTTCTGCAGGTTCGCCACGCTCTTCCACGCGGCAATGTCGGAACGGCCGACGACGACCAGGAACTTCTTGCGCTCGGACAGTTCGGCGAGGAACTGCCGCGCGGTCTTGGTCGACGGGGTCTGACCGGCAACCAGTTCGGTGATCACGTGGATCCGCTCGTTGCGGGCCCGGTCGGAGAGGGCACCACGCAGGGCGGCAGCCTTCATCTTCTTCGGGGTCCGCTGGCTGTAGTCGCGCGGCTGCGGGCCGTGCACGGTGCCACCGCCGACGAACTGCGGCGCGCGGGTCGAGCCCTGCCGGGCGCGGCCGGTGCCCTTCTGCCGGTACGGCTTGCGGCCACCACCGCGGACGGCGCCGCGGGTCTTGGTGGCGTGCGTGCCCTGGCGGGCCGCGGCCTGCTGCGCGACGACCACCTGGTGCATCAGCGCAACGTTGGCCGGCGCGTCGAAGATCTCCGCGGGGAGGTCGACGGTGCCGTTGGTCTTGCCGCCGAATTCCTTGACCGGGAGGGTCAGGTCGGCCTTCTTCTCAGTGCTCACAGTCATGCGTGCGCACCACCCTTCACGGCGCTCTTGACGATCACGAGGCCGCCCTTGCGACCGGGGATCGCACCCTTGATCAGCAGCAGGCCGTTCTCGGCGTCCACCTTGTGAACCGACAGGTTCTGCGTGGTGACGCGCTCGTTACCCATGCGACCCGACATCCGCATGCCCTTGAACACGCGGCCGGGGGTGGCGCAGCCACCGATGGAACCCGGGCGACGGTGCACGGCCTGCGCACCGTGGGAGGCACCCTGGCCGGCGAAGCCGTGCCGCTTCATGGTGCCGGCGAAGCCCTTGCCCTTGCTGGTGCCGGTCACGTCGACGAAGCTGCCCTCTTCGAACACGTCGGCGTTGATCTCCTGGCCGACCTCGAAGGAGCCGGCGTCGGCGACCCGGATCTCGGCGATGTGCCGGCGCGGGGTGACCCCGGCCTTGCTGAACTGGCCGGTGACCGGCTTGTTCACCTTGCGCGGGTCGATCGCACCGAAGGCGACCTGAACGGCGGAGTAGCCGTCCTTCTCCGCGGTGCGGATCTGGGTCACGACGTTCGGGCCCGCCTTGACGACGGTGACCGGAACGACGCGGTTCTGCTCGTCGAAGACCTGGGTCATGCCGAGCTTGGTGCCCAGGATGCCGGCCGCCGGACGGACCTTGCGGTCGATGTTGGTGTCAGTCATTCGAATCTCCACCGCCGTCACTGGATGTTGACGTCGACGCTGGCCGGGAGGTCGATGCGCATGAGCGCGTCGACCGTCTTCGGCGTCGGGTCGAGGATGTCGATGAGGCGCTTGTGCGTACGCATCTCGAAGTGTTCGCGCGAGTCCTTGTACTTGTGCGGCGAACGGATGACGCAGTACACGTTCTTCTCGGTCGGCAACGGCACCGGCCCGACGACGCGGGCGCCGGTGCGGGTCACCGTCTCCACGATCTTGCGCGCAGACGCGTCGATCGCCTCGTGGTCATAGGCCTTGAGCCTGATGCGGATCTTTTGTCCCGCCACGCTAAGTGTCCTTTTCTCCGCTTACGTATGTGGCTTGGATGCCGGTGAACACACGAAAGACGCACCAGAGGAGACCGCGACCGGGCACACCCGGTCTTCGCCGCTGTTCATCTGTCATGGTTCCCCGGTCCACGCGGTCGGGCGTGTCGCCCTTTCGCGCATTCCGCAGCCCTGGTCACATTCGTTCCCGAGCCCGGAACACTGGTCCGGTCGTACCCACCGTCACCGATGGAGTACAAGATTCGGTACTGCTCGCCCCGTTCCGGCCGCACCCGTTCCGCAGAACAGGCATGACCCGGTGCAAGGCAACCCGAACAGTATGCCCCAACCCGTCGACGCACTTCAAATCGGGACCCGTGCGACGACGATCACGCCGCCCCGGAGTGCTCCGGGAACGGGCGAGACGCACCGTCGGCCATGGTAGCGGCCGGTCGGCAACCCATCGGAACCGGGCGGGTTCCACAGAACTTACTTTTGAGTAAGATAAGGACCATGGCACATGAAACCGGCACCTTCCGCGGCTGGAAGAAGCTGCCCGACAACCGTCTCGGGCACACCCTGTTCTCCCTCGGCATGGTCGCCCGGGTCCCCTACTTCGGCACGGTGCTGCCCCAGGTGGTGCGACTGGAACCGGGACTGTGCGAGGTCACCTCACCCAAATGGTTCGGCATCCACAACCATCTGGGCACCTATCACGCCATCGCCGCCTGCAACCTCGCCGAGGTCGCCATGGGCATGCTCAGCGAGGCCACGGTGCCCACCACGCACCGCTGGATCCCCAAGGGCATGAACGTGCAGTACCTGACCAAGGCCGAGACCGGCCTGCGCGCGGTGGCGGAACTGTCCGAGATCCCCGACTTCGACGCCATCACCGAGGGGTGCGACCTGACCGTCCCGGTCTCGGTCTACGACAAGCACGGGGTCGAAGTGGTGCACGCCGACATCACCACCTGGGTGACGCCTCGCTGACATTGCTCACACGCCGTGCCGCACCCGGAACAGTGCTCGGGCGGCACGGAGCTGACGACGGTGCCGATCGAAGGTGGAAAGACCCGCTCCGCCGTAGCGATGCCGGGCGATGGCCAGGGTGCGGCTGAACTCGCGCAGCCCTTGCTCACCATGACTGTGTCCCTGGCCGTATTCACCGACGCCGCCGAACGGCAGGGCCGGGATACCGGTGAAAGCAGTCGACGAGTTGACCGTGACCACGCCGACCCGCAACTGTTCGGCGATGGCGTCGACGCGCGGCAGGTCCCGGGTGAACAGCGTCACCGCGATGCCGTTGTCGACGGCATCGACGCGGTCCACGGCATCGGCGAGATCGGCCACCCGGTTGACCACCAGCACCGGACCGATCCCTTCACCGGTGATCGCGATGCTGTCCTCGGGGACGTCGACCAGCACGATCGGCTCCACATACGGATCGCGAATCGATTCCGGTCCACCGAATGCGGCACGGCCGCCCCGTTCGAGTGCATCGGCGACCTGCTGCCGCACCACTTCGACCTGCCCCTCGTGGATCATCGGGCCGTAGGTGGCCCGGTTGTCCGCGCCGGGACGTAGCCGGCTCGCTCGCGCGACCACCAGGTCCAGGAACTCGTCGAACGCGGACCCGACCACATAGCAGCGATGGATCCCGGCCGCGTTCTGTCCGGCGTTGGCCATCGCACCGAAAACCGCCGCGTCGGCAGCGGCATCGAGCGCCGCGTCGGCATGCACGATCATGCTGCCCTTACCGCAGTGCTCGACGACCACGGGTGTCATCGTCTGCGCGCAGCGGGCGATCACCGCCCGGCCGCCGGCCTCCGGCCCTGCGTAGGCGATCTTGTCCACCCCGGAACGACACAGCGCATCGATGGTCCGTTCATCCCCGGTGACCGCCTGTAGCACCGGGTGATCCGGTTGCAGCCGCGCCCAGCTCTCCGCCAGCCAGGTGCCGACGCCGGTGGTGAGTTCATGTGGCGTGAAGACCACCGTGTTGCCTGCCGCCATCGCATAGGCGATAGAGCCCATCGGCGTGAACACCGGGTTGTTCCAGGCCCCGAGCACGCCGACGGTGCCCAGCGGCAGGTATCCGACCGAGGCGCGTTGATTCCGGGCGAACCAGCCGGTGGCGAGGGTGCGCCGGGACAGCGTCCGCCGGGCATTACGCGCCGCCCAGTCCAGATTCTCCACCGCCAGCATCACCTCGAGCGCGGCGTCCGCCTCCGGCTTACCGGTCTCCGAGCGCAGCACCTCGACCAGCTCACCGGCGTGCCGGGCGATCTCCCGCTTCCAGGCCAGCAGCCGGCGTTTCCGCCCGGCGAACCCTTCGTCCCGCCACCAATCCTGGGTCGCGCGGGCGGCCCGGACCGCGCGAGTGACCTCGCCGTGGCCGTGTACCGGATAGCTGCCGAGCCGTTCCCCGGTGCGCGGATCGAACGATGTCAGCGAATCCGGCCGTGACCGGCCGGTCGACGAAGCCGAACCGGACTGCTCCCACTCTGCCAATGCCTCGGACTCGGACATCGTCTCCTCCCGAAAACGCGCTTCCTCCCCCTGCTCAGCAAGCGTATGAGCCACCGATCCGGGCGACAAGGGCTACTTGCCGTCGTTGCGCCGCCCCCGCGCGTTCCTTCTCTGCCCCAGCACTGCCCCGGTCGATGCTTCGCCCGACCGGGCCGTCCGGCTGTGCGCGGATCCGCGCAACCGAACAGCGACCCGGAAAATCACCGGGCCGGTAACATCGCGCCGGACGGTAAGGATCACTACCGGGAAGTAGTTCCGTGTGCGGCCGGCGTTCGGTAGCCGCACCGGTCGATGTGGAGAGTTGATGCCGACCCCTAATTCAGTGGACGCAACCGACCCGGTGGAGGCGCCCCGGGACGTCACCCCGGAGCCCGCAGCTGCGGAACCCGCGGTGCTCGTCACCGATGTCCGTAAGTCGTTCGGCGACGTACACGCACTGCAGGGCATCAGTTTCCGGGCCGAACGGGGCAGTGTGCTCGGCATTCTCGGCCCCAACGGCGCCGGTAAGACCACCACGGTGAAGGTGCTGTCGACACTGTTGCGGCCGGATTCCGGCAGCGCCGTCGTCGCCGGGCACGATGTCGTCGACGATCCGGCCGGCGTGCGCCGCTCGATCATGATGACCGGCCAGTACGCGGCTCTGGACGAGAACCTGTCCGGCCGGGAGAACCTGGAATTGTTCGCCCGGTTACTGGGGCTGAGCAAATCCGCAGCCCGTCGCCGGGCCGACACTCTGCTCGAGGAGTTCGACCTCGTCGACGCCGGCAAACGCGCCGTCCGCTTCTATTCGGGCGGCATGCGCCGGCGCGTGGACATTGCCTGCGGCCTGGTGGTGCGACCGGAGGTGGTGTTCCTCGACGAACCGACCACCGGCCTCGACCCGCGCAGCCGGCAAGGCGTCTGGGATCTGGTGACCGCGCTGAAGAACCAGGGCATCACGGTGCTGCTGACCACCCAGTACCTGGAGGAAGCCGACGTCCTCAGCGACAACATCATCGTGATCGACAAGGGCACGGTGATCGCCGAAGGCACCGCCGACCAGCTCAAGGAACGCACCGGCGGCAGCTACTGCGAGGTCGTCCCGCTGGATCCGACGCAGCTGCGCAAGGCCGCGACCGCGCTCGGCGATCTGGTCCCCGAAGCGGTCGGCGCCGAACTGAACGGCGGCGACCGCCTCTCCATCCCCGCGCCGGAGGGCGCGGCGACCCTCGCGGAGGCGTTGCGTAGGCTGGATGCGGGCGCCGTCGAGCTGGCCGATATCGCGCTGCGCCGGCCCTCTCTCGACGATGTGTTCCTGTCGCTGACCGGCCATTCCGGCGGTGAGCACGCGTGACGGCAACACCAGCGGCTGCTCCGGCAGCCTCGTTGTTCACCGATGTCCCACCGGCCCATCCGAACAACTTCGCCCAGTGGCGGGCGCTGACCGGCCGAATCGTGCGCACCATGGCCACCAAGGGCGAACTGATCGTCGCCGTGGTGACCCCGCTGGTCTTCACGCTGGCGTTCTATCTGCCGCTGCGCCTGATCATGCAGCTGAGCGGCATCGACTACGCGCAGTACGTGATGCCCATCATCGTGCTGCAGACCATGTCCTTCACCATGATGTCGAATGCGCAGCTCTCCGCCTTCGAGGCGCTGACCGGCCTGAGCACCCGGATGCAGACGCTGCCGATCGGCGCGATGGTCCCACTGGCCGCCCGCATCGCCTCCGGCTTGGTCCGGTCCGGCGCTTCACTGGCCGCGGCCATCGGATACGGCTATCTGATCGGGTTCCGCTTCCAGGCCGGACTGGGGCAGGCACTGCTGTTCTGCGCCTTCGCCCTGACCATCAGCGTGGTACTCACCCTCGGTGGAGACGCACTGGGCAGCCTGACCAAGAACCCGGAAGCGCTGAGCCAGGCCCTGACCCTGCCGACCCTGATCCTGGGGATGCTCTCCAGCGGATTCGTGCCCGAATCGAAGTTCCCCGAGTGGATCCAGCCGTTCGTGCGGAACCAGCCGATCTCCCAGTTCGCCTTCGCACTGCAGGACATGGCAGCCGGGGGTGTCGCCTGGAGTGTGCTGTGGGTGCCGCTGGCCTGGCTGGCCGGATTGACCGTGTTGTTCTTCCCACTGGCGGTGTGGGCGAGCGTGAGGCGAGCATGAGTTCCGTGGAAACGACACCGGCGACCGGATGGAACACCCCGCTCCCGGTGGTAGCCGGGCGGCCGGAGAATGCCCTGTTCAGCTGGCTGGTGCACAGCTGGCTGCAATGCAAACGCCTGCTGCTGAACTGGCTGCGGGATCCGTCGACGACGATCCAGATCCTGCTGTATCCGGCCCTGACGCTGGCAATGTTCCAGATCGTGCTCGGCAACCAGATCGATTCGTCGCCGCTGACCACGATCCCGGCGATCTACGGCCAGGCACCGATGATCACCCTGATTGCGGCGATGGCCGGGGCGGTGGTGAGCGCCCTGGGCATCAAACGCGAACGCGAATCGGGGCTGCTGAGCCGGATGTGGACGCTGCCGGTGCACCGGGCCGCCGGACTCACCGGCCGCCTGCTGGCCGAATGCGTGCGCATCGTGATCACGACGGTGTTCGTCCTGCTGGTCGCGGTGCCGTTCGGGTTCCGGTTCGCCACCGATCCGCTGGTGAACATCGCGATGATCAGCATTCCGGTGCTGTTCGGGCTGGGCTTCGCGGTGATGACCACAGCGCTGGCCACCATCACCGAGGGCGTGATGCTGGTGAGCCTGATCAGCACGTTCAACTCGCTGCTGATGTTCTTCAACACCGGCTTCGTCCCGGCGATGGCCTACCCCACCTGGCTGCAGCCGATCGTCGAGAACCAGCCGATGAGCTGCGCCATCGACGCCATGCGCGGGCTGGTGTGGGGTGGTGCGGTGGCGGCACCGCTCACCAAGACCGTGCTGTGGACGGTCGGCATGATGGTTGTCTTCGGCTACCCCGCGGTGCGCGGATACCGGCGGCTGGCCGAGAAGTCCTGATCAGTCCGCGGCCGGTCCCACGGGACCGGATTCCGGCAGGTTCATTCCGCGATCGGGCGCCGGAAACGGGAAGTCGAGCCAGCGATTGCGGTTCGTCCAGCCGACCAGGTCGTAGCGCCAGCGGAACGGCCAGGTATGGGCGACGGTGTTGAACAGCACGGCGCCGAGGGCGGTGTAGTCGTCGTGTGCGGAGAGCAGGGCGCGCTGCCCGCGCGGCGATGCGTTGAAGAACGCGTCGAACATGGCGATCGACTGCTCGGTGGTGAGCCGGCCCAGCCCGTACAGGCCGCGCATCCGCATCCAGTACACCAGCCGGGCCCGGACCGGCCAGAGCGCGGCGACCGGGTCGCTGCCCTGCCGGAGTGCGGTGACTGCCGTGTCGGCGAGCGCCAGCGAATCGGCGACGCTGTACCCGGTGCACGGGTGCATCATCCCGCCGCGGGAACCGAACGGTACGGGCTGTCCGGGCCCGCGTTTCGGGGGCACCTGATCCAGCGGATAGTGCGCGGCCTCGGTGGGTTCGTCGCCGGTCAGGCGGATGCCGTGGGCAGCGAGCCGGTTCAGAGTACGGCGCCGGAGTTCGTGCTGCGGCATGCCACCGCGCAGGCCCAGGCTGGTCTCCTCGAAGATCACCCGACCGTCGCCCAGCGGCACCGCGTAGAGGAAGGACGGCGGTTCGTCCGGCCCGGCGCCGTTCTCCGGCCGCCAGTCCAGCAGCAACCCCTCCCCGTCGCCGACCATCGGCGCGGCGATCTCGGCATCGACGAAGATGCCGTGCGCCGAGGCCGCTCGCCGGCGGCCCAGGGTGGGCATTCCCCGGGAGTCGAACACCGTCGCCGCCCGGATCGTGGTCCCGTCGGCCAGCTCGACCTCGTGTTCGGTCACCGCCCGGGCGCGCTGCGCGAAGACCTCGGCCTCGTCCAGCCCCAGTGCAGCGTGCAGGCCCGGTTTCGACAGCACACAGTATTCCCGCTGGATCCGCAGCTTCCGGTGCGTCCAGACGGTAGGCGCCGCGATCCGCTGCGCAATCGCCGACTCCGGCAGCCACCCCGGCAGCTCGTCCACCCAGCAGGAGAAGGTGGGCGGCCACAACCGATCCGGCCGCGGATCCACCGCCGCCACCCGCAACCCGCCCCGCATCGCCCGATGCGCCAGGGCCCGCCCGGTGGGGCCCAGGCCGACGACACAGACATCGAACTCCGCGGTGCTCATATCGGGCATTCAACCCATCCGCGCGGGTGCTGTGCAAGCGGTGGTGGGCGGTGGCGGTACGTCGTTGCGCACGTGCTCACGTCCAGATCCCGGGCGCTGACCCGCTAACGGAACTAGCGACGACCAAGGCACCTGAGTGAGACACGGTCTTACTCTTCAACGCAAAATGTCGGCTCACTGTCACTTGCGAGCTCTATACACCCCCAATCGCCCTCGATACGGTACTCGCCGCCCTCCCGGGTCAGCGAATCAATGTTTCCGAGGCCTACCTCACCGGATGCATCTCGATAGGTCTGCGAGGGGCGCTCGAACGGGTGACGCGATCTGACGCCGGAAAAGTCAACAACCCGCGTCGATAGCAATATCGCCCACCCAGCCCAGGTGGCACGTAGTCGGGATGTCCTGGGATCAGTCCCGCATCAAGATCGAACACCCAAATGAATATCAACCTACCTTACCCGAACTCTTAAATCGAACACCAAAATGCCCTCACACTTGCATAGGTCAGTTACTAGATCGAAGATTTTCTCAGCGAATTCCCTTTCCCTATCCAGACTGGAGTCGAGATCCCTGAAGGTCAAGACAGCCGGAAATCGAGAGAACGGAATCTCGTAATCGTCTTCGTATTCATGAGAAAATGCGAGATCCACGGCAGCGTGCTCGACCTTGAAGACATAGCTCGGTCCGCCGAGCCCGAAACCTTCGGAGTCCACCGATTCCGGAGCCACGCCGAGAATATTACCCAGACATCGCAACAAATCCCGATCATCGCATTTCAGAAACGCTTCGTAGTGCGCACTCACCAGCTACCCTCCTAAGGCCAAGTTATTTCCCACCCATCGCCAACAATTCGAATACTATTCATCCTGTCAGGATTAGCACCCAGGAACCGACCGAGCCCTCGCTGCGCCTCCTCTTGAGTGAGTCCACTTGCCCGCGCGTCCAGGATAGCACTGTCCGACTGCCCCTTCGCACTGTTGAGCGCATTCTTTACGCTGTTATTGGACGCACCCTCACTGAGGGTCTTGAACTCCGTCGGCACGCCGTCCACCTCGGCATCTGGAGTACGTTTACTACCCTCAGGTATTGCTTTTACATCCTTTCCCTCGTCCGCAAGCAGTTCTGCAACCTTACGCTCGTCATCGTTGAACGATTTTTCCGTTTCATCGATCGATCCACGGCGCTTCGATCCGGACCTGTCCTTGACGTCGTCACTCCGATTCTTGACGAGGTTCCGGATGCGCTCCATATTCTTCTTGCTCTGGTCGATCGTTTTGGTGACTTTCACTTTCGAAGCAAGCTTTGTGGCTTCGACCAAGGTTTTGATCTTGCCCGCCCACTTCTTCACCTTAACGGTGATCTTCCCAGCCTTGTAGAGCGCCACGGCCGCTGCTCCGAAACCAACAGTCACCGCCCCCAGGACCCATCCGATCACCATACCCTCGGCCACTTCGACGGCAATTTCCACGGCGAGACTCTCGAGGTACTCGATGAGCTTGGCACGCAGACCATCGATTGTGCTCTTCTGATCCCGACAAGCTGTGGCAAGGTCACTACAGGTGGTGATCAGGTCTTCAGCGGAGACCCCGCTCCCCACGTAGCGACCACCTCAACGTAAGGGATCTGCATCAGATATTGACTCGCACCCGACTTGCCACCTGACAACAACTCAGCGACAACGTCGGCTTCGATTTCGGTAAGCACACGTGGCTCAATGGGCGTGCTGCTCATAGGTCTCCTCGAATCATGCCACCGAGGTCGACCTTGCCTATCAGGCCACGACACTCGGGCGTCGAACGGCCAGCCCGGGTGGCTATCCCCAGTCTATGATCAACTCGTCAGCGATCGTGTTCACTGAAAGTCGAATCCCGTCTATCAGGAAGACCACCCCTGAAATCCTGCCGTCCGGCAACTCATTCTCAATGACCGCCCCGATAGTCTTTCCCACGAGGCTTGCATAAGGTTCCTCAGAGTCGACACAGAATGCCGAGTATTTTCCCGATTTCTCGACGAATTCAATATTCTCACGACTCATGCGCCCCTCGAACGGATCGCACCACCGATCCTGCGAAACCCGAAGCTCTTCACCGTCACTGCCGGAATCTAGGAAAACCACTCGACCGCCTGACAGAGATATCTCAATCGCACCCTCAGATCTGTCAATCTCCCCACGGAAAACATAGAACACTCGCCGGAACGAAGTTATCGAAGCACCCACCAGACTCGCGAGAAAGGATCTCGAATCGAGCATTAGCATTCCTTCCGTTTCTCTCATTGCGGAGTCGCACCTTCGAACCATGAGTTTGTTCCCTTCATTGGAAATGAAGTCACAAACTTGCCTTCTTCGTTAACTATCAATAGATCATCCCCTTGCTTGTAAAACCAGTAGTTTTCCCCGCCTCCTTGCCCAGCGTGGTACGGACCTTTGCGAACCTCATCTGGGTTGTTCCGAATGTCGTCGAAATGTTGACGCAGCCAAGCGCGGCTATTTGGATCAGACGGATCGAGTCCATAGTCCTGGGCGTGCTTGCCGATCTTCTTTCCGAATTGCTTATCGTCGATCTGCAAATCCGGACCCTTTGAACCGAGCGAAGATTTTCCTGAAACATCATCACTCCTATTTCTGACCAGATCGCGGATGCGCTGCATGTTTTCTTTGCTTTTGTCAACCGTTTTGGTGACTTTCACTTTCGAAGCAAGCTTTGTGGTTTCGACCAAAGTTTTGATCTTGCCCGCCCACTTCTTCACCTTAACGGTGATCTTCCCAGCTTTGTAGAGCGCCACGGCCGCTGCTCCGAAACCAACAGTCACCGCCCCCAGGACCCATCCGATCACCATACCCTCGGCCACTTCGACGGCAATTTCCACGGCGAGACTCTCGAGGTACTCGATGAGCTTGGCACGCAGGCCATCGATTGTGCTCTGCTGATCCCGACAAGCTGTGGCAAGGTCACTACAGGTGGTGATCAGGTCTTCAGCGGCCGCCTTCATGTCACGCAGGTCTTCGTCGATCAGTTCGACATCGTCGGCGGTCACCGTGTCGAACAACACCGCGATAGCCTCGAGTTCAGCTGGCAGGGCACCAATCCCCTCGTCTCCAGCCAGCTTCTCCCACGTGTCCGCCGCCGAACCCAGCCTGCCCGGGTCGCCATCAGGGATCGGAACCCCGATATGGTCCAATAGCTCCAGAGTGCCTTCGACACCAGTCTCGATCAACCCGTTCCCCGGGCCACCCGCCGAAGGCGGTATATGGAAAATGTATGGAAATATTCCACCCAGAGTAGGCGGCGGCAACGGGACCGGTTCAGCGGGTGGAGGGAGCCCGCTGGCCGGATCATAATCAGCACAGGCATGGTTGTAACCGACCTGCTGCAGGATCCCTGCATAGTGGTGCATCGCGTCGGCCAGCGATATCGACAGATTCTTGAAATTGCCGACCGTGTCATCATACGAACTCGACCAGTCGGCGCACTCGCCGACCGAGCCGCCCATCTCATCGGTGCCCTCGAGCCCGTTGATTCCCCCGGTCACCGCCGAATAGAAGTTCTGCGCCGCCGTGTTCAATCGGGTAGCGGCAGAAGAATACGTGGCAGGATCGACATCGATCGGAGCCAATGAAACTACCCCCGGCCGAGCATTCGCCGGTTCACGGCGGCAGCCTCGTTGTACCGGTCCCGGGCGGCCTCGGCCGCCGCCCGCATAGCCGCGATCCCATCTGCCACGCCGGCAGCGCCGGACATCCACGAACGAAACGCATCGGCCTGGGCATCGGCCGAAGCACCGTTCCAGTTCTGCTGAGCCTGCTCGTTCCGCACCCGTAGCCCCTCGAGGCTGTCGGACAGGAACCCGGTGAACCCGGAAATCCGGGCCATTATCTGTTCCAACTCATCCAGATCGACGCGGAATCGCTGCGAACCCTCGACCATGTCCCCTCCCTTCTACAGTCCTGGCAGATCCAACGAACTGATCGCATCCGAGCGGGCTTCGTCGATCTCGGCCAGGACGCGGCTCGACACCCCCATCTGTTCGGCGATCGATCTCAGTGCATCCAGCACCGTGACCGCGCCGGCTTTGGCTTCCTCCCACCCGAGCCGGAACGCTTCGGCCGATGTCCCGGACCACGTATCCAGCAGGGATTCGATATCGGTGTCCAGAGCGAGCAGTCCGTCGGACAGGGTGTCCGCGGTGCCCTGCAGAAACTGCCCGGCATCTGCTACCTCGGCCGGTACGACTTCGAATTCCCCCGGGCCACCATCAGTCTGGCCAGTCATCAATCCCCCTACATGCAGAACAGTGGGCAGTGTAGCCACACATCGCCGATGCACGCACGCCGGCACCTCGTGCCCCCAGAAACTCCTGCGCTGGAGCGCCGAAGTCCGGCCCCGCTCACATAGGTTCCCGGTGTATACGCTCGAGTGTGGCTGGCTAGCGCCAGGCACTCAGCAGGTCCTCCGGGTCGAATGCCGCATCGAGATTGCGGGCGGTGAACCCGGCTCGGCTGACCGCGACGAGGGGGACGGGCTCATCGGTGATCCGGGCTCGATGTCGCTGCAGGGCGAGCAGGTCGTGGTTGTCGAACGCGGAATTGTCCAGCCATTTGACGGAGCCGAGGAAGGCGAGTTCCTTGGCGACCGGTTCCCGGTCGGCGCCGACCAGATCGATTTCCACGTCGTTGCTGCGTGTCCAGAAGCCGCCGATCACTGGTGCCGCAGGGATCTCTTGGGCAGGCAGCAGCCGCAACAGGGAATCGCGGACCAGCGGCTCGACCGCACGCCCACGCCAGCTGGTGAATCCGCGACGGATCCGGTCGAGCGTGAGGTCCGGCCGCATCCGGTCCAGTTCGGGTAGGTACGGCCCCAGGAATGTGAGCCAGAAGCGAAGGTAAGGGTCGGTGATGCGGTAGCGCCGCTCCTTCGAGGGCGTCAGGCTCACCGGGAGGTCGGCGGCCACGATGCCCTTGTCGATCAGCACGGTGAGGGATCGGGTGAGGCTGGTGTGCGCGATCCCACCCGCGGCGTGGGCGATATTGGTGAAGGTGCGCTCACCACTGCCGATCGCCGCGAGTACCTGCCGGGCTTGCGACCGGTCGGGATACTCCGCCGACAACGACAACTGGGCCGAAACGATCAACGGGCTGACCGGGTTCGCGAGTTCGCGGCCCAGGAAAGCCCACAGGTCGTCGCCACGGCGCCAACGTGCGCAGATAATCGGCAGCCCACCGGTGATCAGCACCGCGTCCATGGCGGAGGCGGCGTCGAGATCCGCCATCATCGCCACATCTGCCGGATTCAGCGGGCCGAGCCGCATATCGCAACCGCGTTGATGGAATGGCCGCCCGTAGGCGGTGAGCGCCTCCATCATCGACAGGTCGGAGCCGATGAGTATCAGCAGCACGGGCTTGCGGGACAGCTCGCGATCCCAGGCGCGCTGCAGCACGCTCTCGAAGGCGCCTGCCTCGTCCATCAGATAGGGCAGCTCATCCAAGACCACCACGGACGGGTGGTCATCGGGCAGCACACCCGCGAGCTGACGGAAAGCAGCCGTCCAGTTCGCCGGCATCGCCTCGGCGAACACCGCCGCTTCCGGGAGGGTCGATTCGGCGACCGCGTCGACGAATGCGGTCAGGGGACCAGCCCCGTACCCGATCTCGCTGGTGTAGAACACGTTCGGGACATCGGCGTTGCGGACGAATTCCTCGACCAGTGCGGATTTCCCGATTCGCCGCCGACCACGCATGATGAGGCAACGCCCGGGACGGGACGTGCCGATCTCTGTCGCAACTCCGGTAAGCGCCTCTCGTAGGGCGTCGAGCTCACGCCGCCGACCTATGAAGTCCATCGCAAACCTCTGTGGTGGTATCGGACATGATACTTACCTGAATGATACTATCATCATTGGTTGCTGCTTGGAGTCCCCGATCATGTCCTCGAGAACCTGCTATTCGCTCAGTGCCGCAACAAATTCCGGCCGAGTGACCGGAACAAGGGCGACCTCGCGGCCGCTCACCGCCGCGATCTCACCCACCGCCTCGGCGAAGGTGAGCGACCGGTGGCAGAGACGGGCGAACTCAGTGAGCCGAGTCCTACGGTCGCGTCACCGACGGCGGTCACTGCCACGGTGGGAGTATCAGCCGTCCGCGCGTTTGGCCTCGGCGACGAAGCGGGTGATGAGGTCGTGGTCCTTGATACCCGGGGCGGATTCGACTCCGCTGGAGACGTCGACGCCCCAGGGGCGGGCTCGGGCGATGGCCTCGGCGACGTTGTCCGGGGCGAGGCCGCCGGCGAGGAGCCAGTGGCCGCTCGGGCGGCCGGTGAGGGCTTCGAGGTCCCAGCGGGAGCCGGAACCGGCGCGCGGGGAGTCGAGCAGCAGGGCTTCCTCGCCGTGGGCGCCCACGGTCAGGTCCGGTTGCCGGGAGAGCGAGGTGGCTCGCCAGATCCGCGGGAACTCGGCGAGTGCGGTGCAGGTGTCGGCGGGCGAATAGTCGTGTAGTTGCAGGACGTCCACGCCGAGTTCGCGTGCGGTCCGGGCGGCGTCGACGGCGGGTACGTCCTTGACCACCAGCACGCTGGTCACCGCATCGGCGGCGGCCAGTATCTGCCCGGCCTGCGCCGCGGATACGTTGCGCACGCTGGCCGCGCACATCACGATCCCGATGGCGTCCGCGCCGGCCACCTGCGCGGCCCGTACATCCGCCGCGGTCTGCAGGCCACAGATCTTCACGAACACGCTGGGTGGGTCCTTCCTCCGCCGGGGACTGTATCGTCGCACAACCGGCGAACCCGCAGGTCTGCCGGATCTCCCGGGCCCGGCGTGGGGCGGCGGAAGATCGAGCGAAGCCACCTAGTATCGGCGACCATGAACTTGCCGAACACTGCCCGGGCCGCCGCGGTACTGGCCGGTTCGACGATCGCGCTGGTCGTAGCGGCAGGTGCGCCGGCCGGGGCGGCCACCACCGCCACCGACTTCCCGGATGTTCCGACCACCGCCGGTGGCGGACTGTGCGTGACCAGCATCCGCAGCTGGGCCGACACGAACCCGGACTGGCCGGGAAGAGCAGTCCTGAACATCCAGGCGGCACCGGCTGTCGGACTCGGGCCGGGTCCGTACCCGCTGGCACCGATGTGCGAGCTGCGCGCCACCGTCTCCTGGCACAACACCGACACCGGTGCCACCGGCAGTTACGCGACAGATGTCCTGGCCAGTATGCACGGCAGCATCCAGTACTCACTGTTCCAGGACACCGGCCCCGGCCACATCCAGGTCACGGTCGATACGGACCGCCCCTGTATTCCGGCGCGCGGATCATTCGACGTCCCGGGCCGCCTCGGCCGGTGACGTCCCCTCCTCGCGCCCTTCGCGCAACTCGTCGAGTATCCCCATCACCGCGCCGGTCATTACGTTCACCCTGGCGACCTGTTCCGGCCGGGAGTCGTAGCGGAGCAGCCGCCCGAGGTCGATGATCTGCCCCATGGCGGCGTGCACCCGGAAGCGGGCCTCGGCGGGCTCACCGTCGAGGACGTTCGCCCATTCCAGGACGTTCTGCCGCTGGATGGAACGCATCCGCTGCTGATCGGACGCCGGGAGATTGCCGAACTCGGCGTAGAACACCGGCATGATCTCTGGCGTGGTGAAGGTCAGCCGGATGTGCCGGTCGGCGATGCGGCGGGCGGCGTCGGCCCGGTTCTCGGCCTGGGACAGGGCCTCCCCGATCTCGACGGCCATCCGATCTCCGGTGCGGTGGAAGGCGGCGGCGAGCAGATCGGCCTTGCTGTCGAAGTAGCGGTACACGCTGGAGGCGTTGATCCCGACGGCGGCACCGATCTCCTCGATACTGGCCTCGTGGTAGCCCCGGCGCCCGAAGATCCGGACCGCCTCGGTGAGCAGCTGTTCGCGTTTCCCGGTCAGCGACAGCCCTGCGGCGGCCGGTGCGGGGTCACCATCCGGCGCCGGCGGGAGTTCGGCACAGATGACCGACCAGGCCATCTCCAGCTGCAGGCGCAGCATCCGGTGGTGCGCGAGGCTGGTGCGGTGGGCGGTGATGCTGGCGACGGCACTCAGGGCACCGACCGCACGCAGCGTGATGTCGGCGGCACTGTCCTGCGGTCGCAGCTCGGCGAGCGGCCGCGCCACGATGTCCTCGAGCTCCCGGTACACCGCCCGGATCCGGGCCCGGTCGTCCGCGGCCAGGTATCGGCGTTCCCAGCGGTACAGGCCGCCTTCGCGGCGCAGATCGATGGTCTGCTCGGCGATCGCGTGCAACAGCGCATCCAGGCGCTGTTGCGGGGTTCCGTCCGGAATGTCGGCGGCCAGGGCGGCATCCCGGAGCGCACCGGCGCCGGTCTCGGCGGCCGCCACCAGGAGCGCGTACTTGTTCGCGAAATGCCGGTACAGCGCGGGCCCGGAGATCCCCACTTCGGCGGCGATCTCGTCGACTCCCACCGGGTGGTAGCCGCGTTCACTGAAGGCGCGGGCGGCGGCGCGCATGATCTGGAGTTTGCGGTCCTTCGGCCGCCGGCGCACCGGCCGATCGGCTCGGGTTGCGGCGTCACTGCGTTCGACGACCATGCACCCTCCGTTCCGCGACTTGCGCTGCCGCGGTTCGGCAGCGGACTCGACACCACCGGGTCGGCAGCATCGGAACAGTCAACCTAAGTTAACCACAATTCGCAAATGTCACCTCCGGAACGACCGGTGGGCACAACGCCGACCGCCCCGGTCGCGGATGCGCCGGGGCGGTCGGAAGTCGAGCCGGGTGAGCCTACAGGCCCAGCCCGCGGGCCAGCACCGGCCAGGACACCTTCAGCTCGTCCTGCCAGTAGCCCCACGAGTGGGTACCGCTCGGCCGGAAGTTGAAGGTCGCCGGGATGCCCAGGTCGTTCAGCTTGTTCTGCAGGTTGTGGGTGCAGTAGTTGGTGCCCGCCTCGATGACACCACCGATGATCAGCTGGTTGGCCAGGCCGTAGGCGCCGGGCAGCGCATGCTCACCGTTGAGGGTGTCGTACGGACCGGGCAGGCCGTTTCCGGTGGAGACGTAGAGGTCCATGCCACGCAGCTTCTCGGCGTGCACATACGGGTCGTTGGCGACCCATTCCGGACCGCCCTGCTCGCCCCACATGTTCATGGTGTCGCCGCCGCCCCAGGTCTCCACCGTGAGCTTGACGAACTCCGAACCCACCGGGTCGCTGACCTGGGCGCAGCCGCTGTAGGCGGCGGCGGCCTGGTACAGGCCCGGCTTGGCGATCGGCAGCGCCAGCACCGTGGTGCCGGAGGTGGACAGCCCGGCGATGGCGTTCACGCCGTTGGTGCCCAGGGCGCCGTCGACGAGCGGGGGCAGCTCCTCGGTGAAGAAGGTCTTCCACTTGTTCCGGCCGAGCACCGGGTCGTCCTTGATCCAGTCGGTGTAGTAGCTCCACTTGCCGCCGATGGGCTGGATGACGTTGACGTTCTTGTCGGAGAGGAACTCGAGCGCATCGGACTTCGCGACCCAGGAGGCGGCGTCCTCGCCGCCACCGGCACCGTTGAGCAAGTACAGGGTGGGGCGGGGCTCGGAGGCATCAGCCGGCCGCTGGACGTCGATGATGACGTTCTTGTCCATGGCCGCCGAGTAGACGTGCAGGCGCAGGCTCCGCTGGTCCTTGTACTCGGCCTTGACGATCTTCGACCCGTCCTCGGACACCGGGTTGGCCAGCAGGCTCTTGGAATCCATGATCGGATCGGCAGCGGCCGGGGCCACACCGATACCGGACATCAGCCCGGTGGCGACCGCCGTCGCCGCGATCATGGCCGCGGCTCGCATGCCGCGGCGCCGAGTATGCCGACGAATCAATTTTCGCACCTTCGCTCGTCTCGAAATCCGACTGGTGTGGCCCGGACACCGGGCAGGTTACTGCACCGCCTCCGACCATACGGCCTATATTGTCGCGAAAACAGCCGTAACTGTTACTGGCATGTTATCGGTAACGGCCCTCCCGGTCTCGACCAGATCACGCGGCCGCGGTGAGATCACGGAACGACCACTCATACCGGTCCCGTCCCCGGCTCGCTCTCCGACAGCAGTTCGGCCAGCCGCGGGCCGATCTCGGCCAGCGCCTCCGGCGTGGTCATCGCGTCGTGTCCGTTCGGCACCCGGTGATCGCGGATCTCCCCGTCGACGTAGGACGCCCAGTTCCGCGCCGCCTGCTCATGGCCCAGCGCGCTGAAATACTCCAGCGAACCGTGGAACCGGGCGGGCCGATGTTCGGCGATCAATTCGGCCGACCGCACCGCACTTCGATAGATCCGCCGCACCCGTTCCGGGGTGAGGACCGCCATATTCGCCGGAATGGTGGCGTGCAGGGCGCTGAGCGCCTCGTCGTTCAGGTCGCGGACACCGCCGGCCGGCAGGACCGCGTCCGGGGCCACGCCCAGTTCGTCCAGGGCCGCGCGGACGGCACTGTGGAAGTCCGGCACATCGATATCGGGATGCGCATCCAGCATGACCAGCAACGCGACCTCGTGCCCGGCGGACTGCAGTTCGGTGGCGACCGCATGGGCGAGCACCCCACCGAGCGACCAGCCGAGCAGCCGGTACGGCCCGTCCGGCTGAACGGCACGGATCTCCTCGACGTAGCGGCGGGCCATCTCCGTCAGCGATCCCGGCAGATACCCGGCCTCGCTCAGCGCCGGCGACTGCAGGCCGAAGATCGGCCGCTGAGCGGGCAGGTACTGCGCCAGGCCGGCGTAGCACCAGGACAGTCCGTACATCGGGTGGATGCAGAACAGCGGCGCCTGGGCCCGGACCCCGTGCGGCACCCGGTTGCGGATCGGCAGCAGCACGCCGAGCGCATCGTCGGATTCCTGGTCGTAGTCGGCCCGGTCGCCCTCTGCCGGCTCGGCGGCATCGATGCGCGCGGCCAGGGCGTCGACGGTGGCGTCGGTGAAGAACCATTGCACCCGCACCTCGGCGCCCACCCGGGTACGCAGCCGGCTGATCGCCCGGGTGGCGACCAGCGAATTGCCGCCCAGTTCGAAGAAGTCGTCGTCCAGGCCGACCTTGCCGGCGCCGAGCACCTCGGCGAACACATCGGCGACCGCGCGCTGCAGCGGTGTGGCCGGCGGACGGTAGGGCCGCCCGGATGTCGGCGGCGCCGGCAGCGCGGCCCGGTCGAGTTTGCCGCTGGCGTTCAGCGGCAGCGCCGGCAGCACCATCAGCGCGGCGGGCACCATATAGGCCGGCAACACCGTCTTGGCATGCGCGGCGACCGCCGCGTCCAGTTCACCGGCGGCGTCGCCGTGTTCGGCGGCAGGCACCAGATAGCCGATCAGGCGGTCACCGGCCGGGCCTGGGACCAGGGCCACCGCAGCCTGCGCGACCGCCGGATGCGCGCGCAGCACCGCTTCGATCTCGCCCAGCTCCACCCGCTGCCCGCGCAGCTTCACCTGGAAATCGCTGCGGCCCAGGTATTCGAGCACACCACTTGCGGACCGGCGGACGATATCGCCGGTGCGGTACAGCCGGGCACCGCCGGGATGGGCCACGAACCGCTCCGCGGTGAGGGCCGGAGCCGCGAGGTAGCCGCGGGCCAGCTGCACGCCGGACAGGTACAGCTCACCGGGTACCCCCGGCGGCACCGGAAGCAACTGGTGGTCCAGCACATGCACCCCGGTGTTGGCGACCGGGGTGCCGATCGGCACCGTGACCGCGCCGGGTGCCATGGCATCGGCGCCCGCATCGGTGACCACGGTCGCCTCCGCGGGGCCGTACCAGTTGATCAGCGCGGCCTGGGGCAGCACCGCGGCGAACCGGCGCGCCGTCTCGGCCGACAGCGCCTCCCCGGCGGCGAACACCCGGCGCAGCACCGGCAGCTCGGCCCCGTGCTCCAGTGCGTCCAGGAACGCGTCCAGCATCGACGGTACGAAATGCACGGTGGTGACCGACCGGTGCGCCAGTGTCCGGGCCAGATACCCGGGGTCGCGGTGCCCGCCGGGCTCGGCGAGCACCACGGTGGCGCCGGTCTGCAGCGGCCAGAGCAGTTCCCAGGTGGAGATGTCGAAGGTGATCGGCGTCTTGTGCAGCACCACATCGCCCGGGCCGTGCGGATAACGGTCCTGCGCCCACCGGAACTGGTGCACCAGCTGCCGATGGGTCAGCAGCACGCCCTTGGGCCGGCCGGTGGAACCGGACGTGTGGATGATGTACGCCAGGTTGTCCGGATGGACCCGGACCGGCGCCGGCGGTGGCCCGTCCGGCGACCCGAGCTCTGCCACGGTGAGCACCGGAACCGCACTGCCGGTACGGAATCCGGTCGCGCTGCCGGTGACCACCGCGACCGGCGCCGCGGCGGCCAGCACCCGCTCGTTGCGCTCGGCCGGATGCTCCGGATCGATCGGCACATAGACCGCACCGGTCCGCAATACGGCGTAGATCGCGACGACGAGATCGATCTCCCGGTGCATCGCGACCACCACCGACGTCTCCGGTCGGGCGCCGCGGGCGGCGAGTGCCCCGGCGAGCCGGTCGATCCGATCGGACAGCTCGCGGTAGGTCACCGAACCGGCCGCGGACACCACCGCGGTGGCGTTCGGCGTGCGCTGGACCTGGGCGTCGAACAGGTCCAGCAGGGTCTGGTCCCCGAGCAGTTCGGGCACCGCGGCCGCCGCGGCCGCGGCGGTGAGGCCGGAGCGTTCCCCGGGCAACAGGGCATCGACCTGCGCGATGGGCGTGTCCGGGGCCGTGACGAAGCGGGAAACCAGCATCGCGAATCGTTGTGCGATCGCCTGCGCCGCATCCGCGGTGAACACCTCCCGCAGGTATTTGACGGTCACCCGCAGGCGCTCACCGGGCACCACCACCACGGTCAGTGGATAGTGGGTGCCGTTGCTGGCGTCGATACCGGTCACCGCCGGCCCTGCCCCGGTCGCCCGGGCCAGGCCGGCTCGATCCACCGGGAACGATTCGAAGACCAGCAGCGAATCGAACAGCGCATCGGCGCCCGCGATCTCCTGGATCTCCCCCAGCCCCAGGTAGTGGTAGTCGAGCAGCTCCGCCTGTTCGTCCTGCAGCCGGCGGGCCAGCCCACCGAGGGTCTGCTCGGCGGGCAGCGCCACCCGGACCGGGATCGCGTTGAGGAACAGCCCGACCATCCGCTCGACACCGGGCACGGCGGCGGGCCGCCCGGATACCGT
The DNA here is from genome assembly GCF_056627695.1 of Nocardia sp. KT25-26. NCBI lineage: Bacteria > Bacillati > Actinomycetota > Actinomycetes > Mycobacteriales > Nocardiaceae > Nocardia > Nocardia sp. KT25-26. The sequence continues at coordinate 5,253,735 of NZ_CM152813.1, forward strand.
GGCGCCGAACACCACATCGCTGCGGTCGACGAGCCGGCCGATCAGCAGCCCCCATGCCGCCTGCAGCACCGTGTTCACGGTGACGCCGAGGTCGGTGGCCAGTTCGATGAGCGCCGCGGTATCCGCTGCCGGCAGCTCGAATTCGGCTGCGCCGGCGCCCGCGGCGATCTCACGACCGGGGTCGATCGGTGCCAGCGGGGTGGGCTCGGCCAGACCGGTGAGGGCGACCCGCCAGGCCTGCCGGGCGGCGTCCGGGTCCTGCTCGGCGAGCCAGGCCAGATAGTCCCGGTAGGGCGTCGGTTTCGGCTGCCGCGGCGGCCGGCCGCCGTGCAGGTAGGCGTCCAGCAGGTCCTGCAGCAGCAGCGGCATGGACCAGCCGTCGATCAGGATGTGGTGGCTGGTGACCAGCAGGTGTGCCCCCTGTGGGGTGCCGCGGACCAGCGTGAACCGCAGCAGCGGGGCCGTGTGCATATCGAAGTGCCGGGCCAGATCGGCGGCCCGGACCTGGCGGTATTCGGCCCACGCCGCGGCCGCATCGCGGCCGGCGAGATCCACCACCCGCCACGGGACTTCCAGCTCACCGTGCACCACCTGCACCGGCCGGCCGGACCGGTCGGTAGCGAAGGCGACCCGCAGATTGTCGTAGCGATCCAGCACGGCCTGCGCGGCGCGGTGCAGCCGTTCGTCGTCGACGCTGCCGTCCAGATCGAGAACGAACTGGGTGATGTACGGGTCGACGGAGTTCTCCGCGAGCAGCGCATGGAACAGCATGCCGGACTGCAGTGGGGTGACCGGCCACAGCTCGGTGAGGTCCGGGTACGCAGCGAGCAGCCGGTGCAGATCGGTGCGGTCGAGCGAGACCAGCGGGAAGTCCGACGGGGTGTGCCCGCCGACTCCGGGGGTCAGGCCGTGTTCGGCGAGTCCGCCGAGCGCCCGGATCCACTGCTCCGCGAAGGCCTTCACCTGCGCGGGCGACACCGCGGCGGGAGCGAAATCGAAGCGGGCGAGCAGCCCGTCGGTGGTGGCCTCCACGATCAGCGCGAGCACCAGATCGCCGGTGGGCGCGCCGGTGTGCGGCCGGGCCGGCCGGACGTCCCGGAACCGCAGGGCCAGGCTGCCCCGGTCCAGTTCCCGGACGCCGCGCAGCGGGGGCGACAGGTCTAGCAGCAGGCCGTAGCCGGCCCCACCGGCGGGCACCGCGCGGCGCGCTTCCTTCAGTTGCACCAGTGCGGCGCCCGCGGCCGGACCGCCGACCAGAGCATCGTCGAGATCGATCCCGTCCAGCCGCAGCGGCAGCGGGAACTCGGCACTGAAACCACCGACCAGATCGGCGGCCGCCCGCGGCCCCAGCGTGCGCTGATCAGCGGTGAGCCGTACCAGCGGACCCGCGGCCCGGGCGACCGGTTCCGCCGCCGGGCTGTGTACCGCCAGGGCCAGTGCGGTGAGCAGCACGTCCTCGATCTCCGCGTGGTAGGCCTCCGCGACCGCGACCACCGCCTCCGTGCCCTCGGCGGTGATGGTCAGCGAAACCCGGTTGCGATGCTGCAGATCGGCGACGGTCTCCCGCGCCGGGGTGTGGATGACGTGCTGCCAGTAGTCCCGTTCGGCGGCGGCCCGCGGGGTGCCCGGATAGTCCGCCAGGGTGCGCACCAGGGCGCCCAGACCGGCATCGGGGATCGCCGGCGCGGCGTGCCGGCCACGGCTCCATGCGGTGCACAGCTGGTCGATCACGGTGCGCCAGGACTGATCGTCGACCACATGTGCGGCGGCGACCACGACGAGCGTGTCGGAGCCGTCCGCACCGTCGGTCCGGACGAAGTGGATGTTGCGGCCGGCGCCGGGGTCCAGTGCGGCCGCGGCCGCCTGCACCACCTCGTCGGTGGACAGGCCGGCCTCCGCGCCCGCGGGATCGAGCCGGCGGTACGGGATCGGATCCCGTTCCGGTTCCGGCGGAATCGACAGTGTCGCGGCTTCGGTGTCGATCCGGGCCCACAGCATCGGATGTTCGGCCATGATCGCCGAGACGGCCGCCGCCACCGCGGAGTCCGCGCAGTCGGCGGGCATGTCGAGCAGAACCGCGCGCGGCTCGGTGGCCGCGCCTGCGCCGTTCCCGGCCGCCAGCAGCCGGGCCGCACCGGCCGTGAGCGGCAGTTCCAGTCCGGCTTCGGCGAGGCCGCCGAAGGCCTCGGCGAGCCCGGGCAACGGCTGCGCCAGCCGGGCCAGCGCGGCCACGGTGCGCGCTTCGAACAGATCGCGGGGCCGCATCTGCACGCCGGCGGTGCGGGCCCGGGCCGCCACCTGGATCGCGGAAATGCTGTCGCCGCCGAGCGTGAAGAAGTCGTCGTCGAGACCAACGTGTTCGATCCCGAGCAGCTCTTCGATGGTGCGAGCCAGGGCCCGTTCGAGGGCGGTGCGCGGTGGCCGGTACTCGGTGCGGCGCTGGGTGACCGGATCCGGCAGGGCCGCCCGGTCCAGTTTGCCGACCGGCGTCGACGGCAACTCGTCGAGCACGACGATCGCGGCCGGAACCATATGCTCGGGCAGTACCCGGGCGGCGAGCTCGGTCAGTTCGGCCGGGTCCGGCCGGGCACCGTCGTCGGGGAGCACGTAGGAGACCAGCATGGTGGCGCCGGTGCCGGTGGTCCGGCCGATGGTGGTCGCGAAGGCCACCCCCGGGGTCGCACCGAGGACCGCGTCGATCTCACCGAGTTCGATCCGGAAACCACGGATCTTGATCTGGAAGTCGTTGCGGCCGGAGTATTCGAGTACGGCACCGGCTTCGCCGGTCCGGCGGCGCACCAGGTCACCGGTGCGGTAGAGCCGCGCACCGGGCGGGCCGTAGGGGTCGGCGACGAACCGGGCCGCGGTGAGCCCGGCCCGCGCATGGTATCCGCGGGCCAGCTGGACCCCACCGAGGTACAGCTCGCCGATCACCCCGTCCGGCACCGGGTGCAGCCGCCGGTCCAGCACCAGGGCGCGCATACCGCGGGTCGGGCCGCCGAGGTGTACTCGCCCGTCCGGGGTCAGCGGATCGCTGATCGCCGCCATGATGGTGGTCTCGGTGGGGCCGTAGCCGTTGTGGAACCGGCGCCGGGCATCGGCCGTCCAGCGGGCGGCCAGCTCACCGGGCACCGCCTCGCCACCGGCGACCACCACCTGCAGCCCGGCCACCGAGGTGGGTTCGAGCGTGGTGAGCACCGTCGGCGTGAGGAAGGCGTGGGTCACGCCCTCTTCATCGATCAGCCGGGCCAGTTCGGCGCCACCGGACACCTCCGGTGGGGTGAGGACCAGGGTGCCGCCGCCGCCCAGGGCGAGCAGCAGTTCCAGCATCGACGCATCGAACGACGGTGACGCGTTGGCCAGCGCCCGGGTGTGCCGGTCCAGCCGGTACCGGTCGACCTGTTCGGCGCAGAAGTTGACCAGTCCGGCGTGTGCGACGACCACGCCCTTGGGCAGTCCGGTGGAGCCGGAGGTGTAGATCATGTAGGCCGCGCCGTCGGGGCGGATCGGCCCGGGCAGCTCGGCCGGGGTCAGCGCCGCCGTGTCCCGGCGGCCGACCTCGGCGGCGAAGTCCCGGTCGTCCAGCACCACCCAGGCCCGGCCGCCGGGCAGTTCCGGCAATCGGCCCGATTCGGCGTCGAGGGTCAGGCCGAGGACCGCACCGGCATCGTCGACCAGATGACCGATCCGCTCGGCCGGGTAGCCCGGGTCCACCGGGACGAGGACGGCGCCGGTCTTGGCGACCGCCCAACCGGATAGCACCGATTCCACCGAACGCCGCAGTGCCACTGCCACCGGGATTTCCGGCCCCGCGCCGCGGGCCAGCAGCGCCCGGGCGAGCTGATTGGATGCCGCGTCGAGTTCGGCATAGCTGAAGCTGCGGCCGCCGGCCCGCAGTGCGATGCCGGAAGGGGCCGCGGCGGCGGCCCGGTCCATCAGCTCGGGCAGGGTGCCCGGCGGTTCGGCGGCGGCGCCGGTCCAGCTGGTGAGCGCGGCGGCTTCGGCCGGCGCCAGCAGGTCCAGGTCACCGACCGGCCGCTCCGGACCGGCGGCGACGGCGGTGAGCAGCCGGGTGAACCGGTCCGCCAGCCCGGTCACCGTGGCCTCGTCGAACAGGTCGCGGGCATAACCGAATTCGGCGACCAGCCCGGCCGTCCCGGGCAGCTCCCGGATCGTCAGCAGCAGGTCGAACTCGATGTGACCGGTACGCGCGTCCACCGCGGTCGCGGTGAGCCCGGGCAGTGCGATATCGGCGGGCTCGAGGTTCTCGAACGACAGCGCGACCTGGAACAGCGGGTGCCGGGCGGTGGACCGGTTCGGGGACAGTTCCTCCACCACGCGTTCGAACGGGATGTCGGCATTGGCGAAGGCGCGTAGATCGGTCTCCCGGACCTCGCCGAGCAGTTCGGTGAACGGCTGCTCCGGACGGATCCGGGTGCGCAGCACCAGGGTGTTGACGAACATGCCGATCAGGTCGTCGAGCTCCCGGTGACCACGTCCGGCCACCGGGGTACCGATGGCGATGTCGTCGGCATCACCGATCCGGGCGAGCAGGGTGGCGAGGGCGGCGTGCACGACCATGAACACGGTCGCGTGCCGATCCCGGGCCAGTTCCGTCAGGCCGGCGTGTACCTCGGCGGGCACCGTGCAGCCGACCGTGCCGCCCGCGAAGGACTGAACCGGTGGCCGGGGACGATCGGCGGGCAGGGCCAGCTCGTCGGGCAGTCCGGCCAGTTCGGTACGCCAGTAGCCGAGCTGGGTGGCGGCCGGGGATTCCGGATCGTCCTCGGCGCCGAGCATTTCGCGCTGCCACACCGCATAGTCGGCGTACTGCACCGGAAGCGGCGCCCAAGCGGGTGCGGCGCCGCCGCTGCGGGCGGTGTAGGCCAGCATCAGATCCCGGGTCAGCGGCCCCATCGACCAGCCGTCCGCGGCGATGTGATGGGTGACGAACACCAGGACGTGCGCTCGGGCATCGGCCGGATCGTCGGCAGCGTCCGGCAGTACCCGGAGCAGCCGCACCCGGACCGGCACCTCGGCGGCGACGTCGAATCCGGTTCCGGCGATCTCTGCGATCCGGTCGAGCAGGCGGGCGGCGGCGACCGATTCGGGGGTGAGATCGACCGGGCAGTCGCCGGGATCGAGGATCTGCTGGACCGGTCCGCTGCCCGAGTCCGGATAACGGGTGCGCAGAATTTCGTGCCGGTCGATCAGATCGGTGACCGCGGCCTCGAGTGCCGCGCGATCCAGCGCCCCGGCGAGCCGCACCGCGGCCGGGACGTGATACGCCGCGGCCTCGGTGTCGAGCTGGTCGATCACCCACATCCGCTGCTGGGCGGGCGAGAGCGGCAGCGGGTCGGGGCGTTCCCCGATGACCAGCGCCGGTCCGGCGGCCGCCGAACTGCTCACCCGGGCGGCCAGTTCGGCGACCGTCGGGGCCTCGAACAGCAGCCGGACACCGACCGCACGATCCAGGTCGGCGCCGATCCGGGCAGCTGCCCGCGTGGCCAGCAGCGAATTGCCGCCCAGGGCGAAGAAGTCGTCGTCGGCGCCAACCTGTGCCGCGCCGAGGATTTCGGCGAAGGTCCGGGCGACGAGTTGTTCGGCCGGGGTTCCGGGCGCGCGGAATCGGACCGGTTCGAAGTCCGGGTCCGGGAGCGCGGCCCGGTCGAGCTTGCCGTGTGCGGTCCGCGGCAACCCGTCCAGCAGCACGAGGCTTTCCGGCACCAGGTAGGCGGGCAGCTGTTCCCGGAGCGCAGCCTGCACCCCGGCGACATCCGGCTCGGCGGCATCGGGTTCCGGCACCAGATAGCCGACCAGGCGGTCGCCGAGGTACTCGTCGTGCCGGGCCACCACCACGGCCTGCGCCACCTCGGGCCGGGCCAGCAGGGCCGCTTCGATCTCGCCCGGTTCGATCCGGAAGCCCCGGATCTTCAGCTGGAAGTCGCTGCGGCCCAGATAGTTCAGCTCGCCGCTCGCGGTGCGACAGACCAGGTCGCCGGTGCGGTACATCCGCTCCCCCGCGGCGAACGGGTCGGCCACGAAGCGCTCCGCGGTAGTCGCCGGGCGGCCGTGATAGCCACGGGCCAGCTGGATCCCGGCCAGGTACAGTTCACCGCGCACCCCCGGCGGCACCGGCCGCAGCCGGTCGTCGAGCACATAGGTGCGGCTGTTCCACTCCGGCACCCCGATCGGCACCACCCGGGTGTCGGCACCGGTCACCCGGTGGCCGGTGATCGAGACCGCGGCTTCGGTGGGGCCGTAAAGGTTGTCCAGCCGCACCTCCGGCAGCGCCCGGCGGAAGCGCTGGGCCAGCGCTGCGGGCAGCGGTTCGCCGATGGCGAGCACCCGGCGCAGGGTGGTCGGTGAGGCGAGTCCGCGGGTCAGGAGCTCGTCGAGCAGCGAGGGCACCGCGGCGAGCGTGCTGATCCCGGTGTCGGCGATCAGTTCGGTCAGATACCCCGGGTCCCGATGTCCCTCCGGTGCGGCGATCACCAGCCGACCGCCACAGATCCGGGCCGCCCAGAACTCCCATACCGAGAGGTCGAAGGTTGCGGGTGTCTTCAGCAGCACCGCGTCGGTGGCGTCGAGCTCGAACTCCGCCTGCAGCCAGCGCAGCTGGTTGACGATCGCCGCGTGTGGGACGGCCACACCCTTCGGCCGGCCGGTGGATCCGGAGGTGAAGACGATATAGGCGGTGTGCTGGGGCCGCAGCGGGGACCGCCGGTCCGCGTCCGTGACCGGTGCGGGACTCAGTTGTTCCAGAGCCGGATCGTCGACCCGCACCGTGGCCGCCGCCGATTCGACCGGCACCGGGTCCGGCCCGGTGATCACACATGCCGGTGCCGAGACCGAGAACAGATGCGCGAGGCGCTCGGCCGGTTGCTCCGGATCGAGCGGCACGTAGGCGCCACCGGCGGCGGTGACCGCATACATGGCCACGACCAGATCGGCGGACCGGGGCAGCAGCAATGCCACCGGGGATTCCGGCCCGACGCCGAGCTCGATCAGCCGCCGGGCCAGCCGGTTGACCCGCGCGCCGAGTTCGAGACGGGTCAGCGTGTGCCGCGTACCGTCCGGCAGATCCGCCACCACCGCAGGCGATTCGGCGGCGCCGCAGTCGAGCAGGTCGGCGAGCGTGCCGGCGGCAGCTCCGGGTTCGTCGGCGCCGCTGACGATCTCGGCTGCCCGTTCGGCCGGGGTGCGCAGCTCGATATCGCCGGCGCGGACCGCGGGGTCGGCGGCGACAGCGGCCAGCACCCGGCCGAAGCGGTCCGCGAAACCGGCCGCGGTGGCGGTGTCGAACAGGTCGGTGGCGTAGGTGAGGAATCCGCTGATCCCGGCCGGTTCACCCGCTTCGGTGCGGTCGTCGGCGATGATCAGATGCAGATCGAACTGCGAGACCGCCGGATCGGCCGGGACCGCGGTGACCCGCAGTCCGGGCAGTTCCAGTTCGGCGCGGTCCAAGTTCTGGAAGGACAGGCCGACCTGGAACAGCGGATGCCGGGCGGTCGACCGCGGCGGGTCCAGCACCTCGACCAGCCGTTCGAACGGGATGTCGGCATGTGCCAGGGCGGCGAGATCGGTCTCGCGCTGCTCGGTGAGCAGTTCGTCGAATCGACGGTCGCCCCGGTACCGGGTACGGAAGACCACCGTGTTGACGAACATGCCGATCAGGTCGTCCAGTTCGCGTTCGCCGCGTCCGGCGACCGGGGTGCCGACGGCGATATCGTCGGCGCCGGCGGTGCGGGCCAGCAGCACCGCGAATGCGGTGTGCAGCACCATGAACAGCGTGGCGTCGTGGGCGCGGGCGAGCTCCGCCAGGGCGGCGTGGGTGGCGGCGTCGATCGAGACCGGCACCCGGGCGCCGGCCGCGGTGGCGACCGCCGGGCGGGGCCGGTCGGTCGGCAGCTCCAGCTGGTCGGGCAGCCCCGCCAGTTCCCGCTGCCAGTAACCGAGCTGTTCGGCGGCCAGGGAGTCCGGATCCGTCTCGTCACCGAGCCGGTCCAGTTGCCACAGTGCGTAATCGGCGTATTGCACGCGCAGCCGCGGCCAGTCCGGCAGCTGCCCGTCGATCCGGGCCAGGTAGGCGCGGGTGAGATCACGGACCAGCGGTCCCATCGACGAGGCATCCGCGGCGATGTGGTGCACCACCACAGCCAGGACGTGTTCGGTGCTGTCGGTGTTCGGGTCGACCCGCAGCAGCCGGACCCGGATCGGCACTTCGGTGGTGACATCGAACGCGGTCGCGGCGAGCTCCGACACCTGCTCGGCGATCTCGGCCTCGGACACCGGATGCACGGTGAGGTCCGGCTCGACCCGGTCGACCGGCTGGATTCGCTGTTCCGGCCCGGTGTCCCCGGTATCGGGGTAGACGGTCCGCAGCACCTCGTGCCGGCCGATGAGGTCACGCAGCGCCGCCGCGAGCGCCTCGACGTCCAGTTCACCGGTGATCCGGAGCGCCAGCGGCAGGTTGTAGGCGGCGACCGCGGCGGCGTCGGTGCTGTCCTGGTCGAATCGGTTCAGGAACCACATGCGCCGTTGCGCCGGCGACAGCGGCAGCCGCACCGGGCGGCGCAGGGTGCCCAGCCCGGTGCCGAGGTCGGCCACCGCGCCCAGGTCCAGCCGTTCGGCGAGGGCGGCAACGGTCGGTGCCTCGAACAGAGTGCGCACGGCGAGCCGGCCGGAGACCGCGGCGCCGAGCCGGGCGACCAGCCGGGTGGCGAGCAATGAATTTCCGCCGAGCACGAAGAAGTCGTCGTCCGCGCCGACGCCGGTGCGGCCCAGTACCTCACCGAACAGCTCGGCGACGAGACGCTCCTGCGGGGTGGCCGGTGCCCGGAAGGCTTGTGCGGTGAACTCCGGTGCGGGCAGCGCCTTGCGGTCCAGCTTGCCGCTGGCGTTGCGCGGCAACTCGGCCAGCACGCTGATGCCGGCGGGGATCATGTAGTCCGGAAGGCCGGTACCGAGCCGGCGGCGCAGCTGTGCGGGGTCGGGCGTCCGCCCCGGGACCGGTACCACGTAGGCGGCCAGCGTCGCGCCCTGCTCGGTGTCGGCGACGACGGCGACCGCCTGCCCCACCGAATCGTCGGCCAGCAGCGCCGTCTCGATCTCGCCCAGCTCGATCCGCTGCCCGCGCAGCTTCACCTGGAAGTCGATCCGGCCCAGGTACTCCAGCCGATGCGGCAGATCGTCGACCGCCGTCCGCCAGACGACCAGATCGCCGGTGCGATACATCCGCTCGCCGTCGGTGTGCGGATCGGCGACGAACCGGTCCGCAGTCAGCCCCGGCCGGGCGGCGTAGCCGCGGGCGAGCTGGACACCGGCCAGATAGAGCTCACCCGGGACACCGGGCGGGACCGGCCGCAACCGATCGTCGAGTACGTACACCCGGCTGTTCCATTCGGGCAGGCCGATCGGCACCGAGCGGCGGCCCGGCTGCGCGGGCCAGTACGTGATCGACACCGCGGCCTCGGTCGGCCCGTAGAGGTTGTGCAGCCGGGCCGGGGTGAGCGCGGCCATCGCATCGACAGTCTCCGGTGGCAGCGCCTCACCGATGACGAACACCTCGCGCAGCAGCGGCAGTCCCCCCGGCGGTGTCTGCGCCGCGAATTCGGCCAGCATCGAGGGGACGAAGTCGGTGACGGTCACCCGTTCGGCAGCCATGACCGCGGCCAGGTATTCCGGGTCCCGATGGCCGTCGGGCGCGGCGAGCAGCAGCTGCGCACCGACCCGCAGCGGCAGGAAGTAGCCCCACAGCGAGACATCGAAGGTGGTGGCGGTCTTCTGCAGATAGACGTCGCCCAGGGCGAGCGGATACCGCGCCAGCATCCAGGTCAGCTGATTGCCGATGGCGGCGTGCGAGACCAGCACGCCCTTCGGCCGGCCGGTCGAACCGGAGGTGAAGATCGCGTAGGCCGGATGTGCGGGGTGCAGCGGGCGGCGCAGCTCGTCCGGCTGCACCGGCGTGACCGGGACATCCGTGATATCGATCCGGTCGAGCAGCAGCACCCGGGTCCCCTCCCCCACCTCGATGGCGTCGGCGGAGGTGGTGAGCACACCGGCCGGGCGTGCGGTGTCGAGAATGTAACCGATGCGCTCGGCTGGATGATCCGGATCCAGCGGCAGATAGGCGGCGCCCGCGGTGAGCACCGCGTACATGGCGATCACCAGGTCCGGCGAACGCCGGATCGCCAGGCCCACCAGGTCTTCCGGGCCGATTCCGGCCTCGATCAGGACTCGGGCCAGGGCATTGACCCGCTCATCGAACTCCCGATAAGTCAGGGTCGCGAAGCGAGGCGTTGGGGGGTGGTGGTCGGGCGACGGGTGGTCCGGCGGCGAGTCCTCGTACCCGATCGCGACGGCGGAGGGATGCGCCCGCACCGCGCGGCGGTACGCGGCGAGCACCGTCTCCTCGGCCAGCGGCTGGGCGGTGTCGTTCCAGTCGACCACCATCCGGGTCCGCTCGTCGGCGCCGAGTAGATCCACCTCGGCTACCGGCCGGTCGGGGGCCGAGGTGACCTGGTCCAGCACCCGCAGCAGCCGATCGGCGAGATCGGCGACGGACGCGGCGTCGAACAGGTCGGTGGCATAGCGGAAGGCGGCGCGCGCACCGGCGGCCGGATCCGGCCCCGGTACGACGGTCAGCTGCAAATCGAAACGGGCAGGCGCGCCGTCGAACTCGACCGCTTCCGCGGCGAGACCCGGCAGCCGCAGCTCCGGCAGACCGAGGTTCTGGAAGAACAGCGCAACCTGGAACACCGGGTGGTGGGCCTGGCTGCGCACCGGGTCGAGGACTTCCACCAGGCGTTCGAACGGCAGATCGGCATTCGCGAAGGCGGCCAGATCGGTGCGCTTGGTCTCGGCGAGCAGTTCGGTGAAGCTCGCCGCCGGGTCGATGCGGGTGCGCAAGGCCAGGGTGTTGACGAACATGCCGATCAGATCGTCGAGTTCCCGGGCGCCACGGCCGGCGACGGGGCTGCCGATCACGATGTCGTCGGTGCGCGCATACCGCGCCAGCAGCAGTGCGAACGCCGCGTGCACCACCATGAATTCGGAGCCGCCGCACCGCTGCGCCAACTCGGCGATCCGCTGCCGCAGCGGGCCGGGGATCTCGAAGTCCAGATCGGCGCCGCGCTGCGTGGCGACCGGGGGCCGCGGCCGGTCGGTGGGCAGGTCCAGCCGGTCCGGCAGACCGGCCAGGGTGGATCGCCAGAATGCCAGCTGGGCGGCGGCAACCGATTCGGGGTCGGCCTCGTCGCCCAACCGGTCACGCTGCCATAGGGCATAGTCGGCGTACTGCACCGGCAGTGGCGCCCAGGTGGGCCGGGAGCAGTTGCGGCGGGCCAGATAGGCACCCAGCAGGTCCCGCATCAACGGGCCCAGCGAGGCGCCGTCGGCGGTGATGTGGTGCAGCACCAGGGCGAGCACGTGCTCTTCCGGGCCGAGCTCGGCCAGCGCCACCCGCAGTGGCACTTCGGTGGCGACATCGAAGCCCATCGAGAAGAATTCGCCGAGCCACAGCGGCAGCTGATCGGGGTCGAGCCGGTCGATCGACACCTCGGGAATCGCCTGCTCCGCGGCCAGCACCACCTGATGCCCGGTCCCGTCGACTGCCGGGTACCAGGTGCGCAGCGATTCGTGCCGGGCAACCAGATCCGCCAGCGCCGCGTACAGGGCCTGCGGGGAGAATCGGCCGGTGAGCCGGATCGCCAGCGGGATGTTCTCGGCGGACGATCCGGGATCGAACTGGTTGAGAAACCACATCCGCTGCTGGGCGGGCGACAGCGGTATCCGCTCGGGACGCGGCCGCGCGGCAGGGGCGCTGTGGCCGCCGGACCCCTTCAGCGGTTCCAGCCGCTCGGCCAGCCGGGCCACCGTCGGGCACTCGAAGACCAGTGCGGCCGGCACCCGGGTGGCCAGCTCGGCGCCGAGCCGGGCGGCGGCCTGGGTGGCGAGCAGCGAGTTGCCGCCGAGTGCGAAGAAATCGTCGTCCGCGCCGACCGGGTCGGCGGTGCCGAGCAGGCCGGCGAAGACCTCGGCGACCAGTTCCTCCGTCGCACCGGACGGCGCGCGGAAGGCGTTCACCTGCAGCTGCGGTTCGGGCAGCGCGGCGCGATCGAGTTTGCCGACGGGGGTCAGCGGGATGGTGTCGAGCACGGTCAGCGCGGTGGGCACCATATGCGCAGGCAGCCCGGACCGGGCGTGTGCCAGCAGTTCGTCACGATCGATGCGGGCGCCCGGGGCGGCATGCACATAGGCGGCGAGCACGGTATTGCCGTCCGCGGCCGGGTCGGCCGATCCGGCGCCGCCGAGATCGTGACCGACGGTGACCGCGAAGTCGACGGTGGGGTGCGCGGCCAGCACGGCATCGATCTCCCCCGGTTCGATGCGGAAACCGCGAACCTTCACCTGGAAGTCGTTGCGGCCGACATAGGCGAGAACGCCACCGGCCGCCTCGGTGGCGGGCAGCCGGCGGACGATATCGCCGGTGCGATACATCCGGCCGCCGGTCGGATCCGCCGGATCGGCGACGAACCGGGTGGCGGTGAGACCGGGCCGGGCGTGATAGCCGCGGGCCAAGGGGGTCCCGGCGATGTAGAGCTCACCGGCCACCCCGTCCGGCACCGGCATCAGCCGATCGTCGAGGACGTATTCGGTGATCCCGCGCAACGGAGCACCGATGGTGACCGGTCCCCCGGGCTGCAGCGGGGCACTGATATTGGTCATCACGGTGGTCTCGGTGGGACCGTAACCGTTGTAGAACTCGCGCATCCCGGCGGGCAGTGGCTGCACCCAGCGACGCACCAGATCCGGCGGGCACGCCTCACCTCCGGCGATCACCACCCGCAACTCGTCCAGCTCGGCCGGATCGATCGAGGCCAGCGCCGCGGGCGTGACGAAGGCATGGGTCACCCGTTCCCGGCGCAGCACATCGGCCAGCTCGGCACCGCCGTACACCTCGGGCGAGACCACCACCATGGTGGCCGGACCGCCGACGGCCAGCAGCAGCTCCAGTACTGCGGCGTCGAACGAGGGTGAGGCGAAATGCAGCGTGCGGGCGGTGCCGTCCAGCTGGTACCGGGCCCGCTGTTCGGCACAGAACCCGGCCAGCCCGGCATGGGTGACCAGCACCCCCTTCGGCGTACCGGTGGAACCGGAGGTGTAGATCACGTACGCCGCATGCCCGCCGCGCAGTGGCCGCACCCGTTCCGCGAACGACACCGGTTCGGCGGAGAACTCCGCCAGCAGGTCCGCCGTCGCCGGGGTGTCGAGCGCGAGGCGCGGGAAGTCACCGGGCAGCCGGTCGGCGACGGCCGCGCCGGTCAACCCGAGTACCGCGCCGGAATCGGTCAGCATGTGGGCGATCCGGGCCGCCGGATAGTTCGGGTCCACGGGCAGGAACGCCGCGCCGGTCTTGGCCACCGCCCAGACGGCGAGCACCGACTCGACGGATCGGGGGAGGCCGACCGCGACCACGTTCTCGGGCCCGATCCCGCGGGCGATCAACAGCCGTGCCAACCGGTTCGCGCGTTCGTCGAGCTCGGCGTAGGTCAGCTGGGCCACGGTTCCGGCAGCATCGGCGAAGACCACCGCGACACCGTCCGGATCGGTCTCCACTGCCACCGACAGCAGCTGCGGCAGCGTCCGCATCCGCTGCCGGGCACGGGCCGTAGCGCCCCGCGATACCCGGGTCACCGCCGCTCCGTCCGATCCTGGGAGCCGATCCGCTGCCCGGTCACCACACTTACCGCCACCTATCCAGTCGATCCTTGCCGCACCGGTGTACCGCCACCGGCACCGCCGATCATCTCACCCAAGCCGACGATCGTCGCGCCGGTGCCCGCACCCGGATCCGCCACCGCCACCGCCGACTCGGTGAACACATGGCTCACGCCGTCCGCTTCGCCGGCGGGGGCGAGCATGATCGCCCCACCCGAAAGCCCGGCGGCAACGACTTCGAGGAGGCCGGCCACCGAATCGGGCCGGCCGGCCGCCCTGGTCCGGGACTCGAAATCCACCCCGGTGCGTTCGGTGAGCCGCTGCACCACGCCGGCCAGTTCGTCGTAGCTGAGCAGGCGCCCGCCCCCGACGAAGGCCGGGTCCGCACCACGCAGCGCACGGGTGCGATGGGCGTATCCGATCGGGCGCGGCGACTGCGCCGCCCATTCCGCCCGGATCACCTCGTCATCGAGCGGCTGCCAGTCGATTCCGGTGTCGGTGCCCGGCTCGCCGGAGGCACCGGTGGTGAGACCGACCTTCACTTCCACCCGATCCGGCGGTTGGGTGTCCACCGTGGGCAGCGGAACCACGGCGGCGCCGGATTTGAGCACCGCCCAGATCGTGATGGCGGAGTCGGCGCCCCGGTCCAGCCGCACTGCGACACCGACCCCGGGGCCGCAGCCCCGGGCGATGAGCATCCGCGCCAGGCGGGAGGATTCGGCGTCGAACTCCTGGTAGGAGACCTCGCGGTCGGCGAAGATCAGGGCCGGCGCCTCGGGGTCCTCTTCGACGACGGCGGCGAGTTCCTGCGGGAGTGCGGCACCGTTGGCCACCGGGGTCGGCGCGTAGGCCGCCGCGGTGAGCTCCGGTTCCCGTTCGCCGGCCGACCGCAGATCGATGGTGCCCACCCGGACCGCCGGGTCGGCGACGACGGCACCGGCGATTTCGGTGAACGCCCGGGCGAACGCCGCCACCGTCTCCTCCTCGAACAGGTCGGTGGCGTAGGTGAACACCGCATCCAGGATTCCGGGGTCACCGGTTTCGGACTGCCGCGGTTCGATACCGAGTTGCAGATCGAACTTGGCCGGACGGGCCGCCAGGTCGAGCGCTTCGACACTCAGGCCGGGCAGCCGCAGCACCGGCGTCTCCAACTGCTGGAAGGACAGCACCACCTGGAACAGCGGGTTGTGCGAGACGGTTCCGGTGGGCGCGATCTCCTCCACGACCCGCTCGAACGGCAGATCGGCATGGGCGAACGCGGCGAGGTCCTCCTGCCGGGCCCGGGCGACCAGTTCGGCGAAGGTGGTGTCGGCGGCCACTTCGGTGCGCAGCGTCAGCGTGTTCACGAACATGCCGACCAGATCGTCGAGTACCGCCTCACCGCGCCCGGCGATCGGGGTGCCGATGGCGATATCGGTGTTCCCGGACAGGCGGGCGAGCAACACTGCCAGCACCGCATGCACCACCATGAACAGCGAGGCGTTCTGCTGGTGGGCGATATCGGCCAGCCCGGCATGCACCGGTGCGGGCAGTTCGAACCGATGCTCGGCGCCGCGCAGCGAAGCCACCGCGGGCCGGGGATGGTCGTGCGGCAGTTCTGCGACACCGGTCAGACCGTCCAGCCGCCGGCGCCAGTAGTCCAGCTGCCGCGCCCCGACCGACTCCGGGTCGTCCGGGTCGCCGAGCAGTTCCCGCTGCCACAGCGCATAGTCGGCGTACTGCACCGGCAGCGGGGACCAGTTCGGCGACCGGCCCTCCACCCGGGCCCGGTATGCGGTCACCAGGTCGCGGGCCAGCGGAGCGAGCGAGGCACCGTCGGCGAGAATGTGCTGCACCACCACGGCCAGCAGATGTTCCTCGTCGTCGGCCGGTCCGGTGGGCTCCGAGCTGAACAACCCGATCCGCAGTGGTACCCGGTCGACCACATCGAAGCCGCCGGCCAGCAGCCGCAACACCCGCTCCCGGGGGTCGGGGCATTCCTGCACCGGCAGACCGGCCGGCAGCACCGCACTGACCGGGACGATCTCCTGGCCCGGAGTACCGTCCGCATCGGCCGGGAACCGGGTGCGTAGCGCCTCGTGCCGTTCCAGCACATCGGCGACCGCGTAGCGCAGCGCCGAGACATCCAGGGCACCGTGCAGGCGCAGCACCAGCGGGATGTTGTACGCGGGCGAATCCGGGTCCATCCGGTTGAGCAGCCACATCCGCTGCTGGGCGGGCGACAGCGGAATCCGGTCCCGGTCCGCGGCGGCGACCAGCGGCGGCCGGACCGGCGCGCTCCCGGGGCGCACCCGCGAGGCCAGCGCCGCCACCGTCGGTGCCTCGAACAGGTCCCGCACCACCAGGTCGGCGCCCAGCGCGGTGTCGATCCGGGCGACGGCCTTGGTGGCCAGCAGTGAGTTCCCGCCCCGATCGAAGAAGTCGTCGTCGACGCCGACCTCGGCGATGTCGAGCACCGTCGCGAAGGTTTCCGCCACGGTCTGTTCGATCGGGGTGCGCGGGGCCCGGTATTCGGCGACGGCAGCGAATTCCGGTTCCGGCAGGGCGGCGCGATCCAGCTTGCCGTTCGGGGTGAGCGGCAGCTCGGGAACCACCACGACGGCGTCCGGGACCATGTACGAGGTGAGGAAGTCCGCCACCCGGGACCGGATGCCGGCCGGGTCCGGGTCCGGTGCGTCACCGGCCGCGACGACATAGCCGATCAGCCGGTCGCCGGTGTGCTCGTCGGTGCGAACCACGGCGACGGCCTGGCCGACCCCGGGCACCCCGAGCAGCGCGGTCTCGACCTCGCCGAGTTCGATCCGGAACCCGCGCAGCTGCACCTGCTGGTCACCGCGTCCGGCGTACTCCAGGGCGGGTTCGCCACCCACCCCGATCCAGCGGCCGAGATCGCCGGAACGATACATCCGCGCGCCGGGCGCACCGTTCGGGTCGGCGACGAAGCGAGTCGCGGTCAGGCCGGGTCGGCCCAGATAGCCGCGGCTCACCTGGCCGCCCGCGACATACATCTCGCCGGTGACCCCGAACGGCACCGGACGCAGCCGCTCGTCCAGCACCGTCACCGACAGGCCCGGCAGCGCGCGGCCGATGACGCTCGCCGACAGTTCGGTCATGGGTTCGTCGACGGTCAGCCGGGAGACGTGCACCGTGGTTTCGGTGATGCCGTACAGGTTCTCCAGACGCGGTGAATCCGGCCCGGTGCCGTACCGATCGATCCAGCGGCGCAATCGCCGCGGGTCCAGGGCCTCGCCGCCGAACACCACATAGCGCAGGCCCAGCGGTGCCGCGCCGGCCGCCTGGGCGGCCCGATCCGCCTCGGCGAGCTGAGCGAAGGCGGACGGTGTCTGGCTCAGCACCGTCACCTGTTCCCGGTCCAGCAGCTCCCGGAACTGTTCCGGGGAGCGAGCGGTGAACTGGTCCACCACCACGACACTGCTGCCGCCGGCCAGGGCACACCACAGTTCCCAGACCGAGAAATCGAAGGCGAACGAGTGGAACATGGTCCACACGTCGGACTCGTCGAAATCGAACTGCGACTGGGTGTTGGCGAACAGCTCCAGCAGGTTGCGATGGGTGACGGCCACCCCCTTGGGGACACCGGTGGACCCCGAGGTGTAGATCACGTACGCGAGATGGTCGGGCCGCAGTGGTGCGGTCCGGTCGGCGTCCCGGATCGGCGTGACCGCACCGCCGGACGGGGCGAGGGCATCCGCCGGATCCAGCAGCACCACCGGCAGCTCGGCGGCCGGCACCCGGTCGCGTTCCGCCGCCGTGGTCAGCAGCACCTTGGGGGCGGCATCGGTGAGAACGAATTCCAGGCGCTGTTCGGGATAGCCGGAATCGATGGGCAGGTAGGCGGCACCACTGAGCAGCACGCCGAGCAGCGCGACGGGCAGGTCCTCGGTGCGCGGTACCGCGACCGCCACCACTGTTTCCGGTCCGGCGCCGTGCGAGATGAGCCGGCGGGCCAGCCGGGTGGCCCGCTCCAGCAGCACCTCGAAGGTGAGCTGCCGGCTGCCGGCGCGCACGGCCACCGCCGCGGGGTCGCGCGCGGCCTGCGCCTGGATCAGTTCGGTCAGGGTGAGGTCGGGAACCGGCGCGCCGGGGGTGCGGCCCGCCCGCAGCATGAGCGCACGTTCTCCGGGTGCCAGCACATCGATGTCACCGACCACCCGATCCGGGTCGGCGGCGACGGCGGACAGGATACGCAGCCAGCGGTCGGCGATCTCGCGCACCGTCGCGGCGTCGAACAGCTCGGTGGCGTATCCGAGGTTCACCACCAGGCCGGCCGGTTCGCCGTCGGCGGTGCTACGTTCGGTGAGCTCCCACTGCAGGTCGAATTTCGCCGGTTGGAAATCGAACTCGGCCGGTTCGACGGTCAGGCCGGGCAGCGCCAGTTCCGGCTGCTCCAGGTTCTGGAAGGTCAGCATCACCTGGAACAGTGGATGCCGGGCGGTGGAACGGGCCGGTTCGAGCAGTTCCACCAGCCGTTCGAAGGGCAGCTCGGCATGCCCGAAGGCGGCGATATCGCGGGCACCCACCTGCTCGACGAGTGCCCGGAACCGGGCCGCCGGATCGACGTCGGTGCGCAACACCAGGGTGTTGACGAACATGCCGATCAGGTCGTCGAGTTCACGCAGGCCACGGCCGGCGACCGGGGTACCGATGGCGATGTCACGGCTGCCGGACAACCGGGCGAGCAGCACCGCCAGCGCCGTGTGCACCACCATGAACAGTGTGGTGCCGGTGTCGCGGCCGAGCCGGGACAGGCCGGTGTGCACCGTGGCGGGCACCTCGAACCGGTAGCGGTCGCCGCGATGGCTCGCGACGGCGGGCCGGTGCCGGTCGCGCAGCAGCGGCAGTTCGTCGGGCAGCCCGGCCAGCTCCCGGCGCCAGAAGGCCACCTGGGCGGCATAGCGCGAGGCCGGATCGGCTTCGTCGCCCAGCAGCTCCCGCTGCCACAGCGTGTAGTCGGCGTACTGCACCGGCAAAGGTGGCCGGTCCGGGCCGTGGCCCGCCCGGCGGTCGGCGTATGCCGCGATCAGGTCGCGGGTCAGCGGCCCGAAGGAGAATCCGTCGGCGGCGATGTGCTGGACCACGCAGACCAGCACGTGTTCCTCGGGCTGCACGGACAGCACCCGGATCCGCACCGGTGGCGCGATCGTGACATCGAACGGTGCCGCGGCCGCCTCGGCGATCGCGCCGGGCAGCTGCGCCTCGCTCACCGGCCGCATCGCGAACTCCGGTACCGCACGGGCGTCACCGGCGGGCAGCACCAGCTGATAGCCGGTGCCGTCGAGCTCCGGATACACCGTCCGCAGCACCTCGTGCCGGGTGACCAGATCGTCGACGGCGGCGCGCAGGGCATCCAGGTCCAGCTGCCCGCGCAGCCGGACCGCCACCGGAATATTGTCCACCGCGGCGGCCGGATCGAACCGGTTCAGGAACCACATCCGCTGCTGGGCATAGGACAGCGGGATACGTTCCGGGCGGGGTCGGGCCGTCAGTTCCGGCAGCGCATCCGCGTCGGCGGCACCGCTGTCCAGCCGGGCGGCCAGACCCGTCACCGTGCGGTCCTCGAACAGCCGCTGCACCGGCACCCGGGTGCCGAGTGCGGCACCGATCCGGGCGGCCGCCTGCGCGGCGAGCAGCGAATCGCCGCCCAGCTCGAAGAAGTCGTCGTCGGCACCGACCCGGCCGCCGGGTGTCGCCGGGCGCAGCAGTTCGGCGAAGATCTCGGCGACCCGGTGTTCGGTCGGCGTCGCCGGGGCCCGGTACCCGCGGGCCGCGAACACCGGCTGCGGCAGGGCGGCGCGGTCCAGCTTGCCCACCGAGGTGAGCGGCAGTTCGTCGAGCACCATGATCGACGCGGGGATCATGTAGGACGGCAGCGTGCCGCCGAGGAAGTCGGTGAGCTCGCCGGTTTCGACCGTGCGACCGACGCGGGGCAGCACATAGGCGACCAGCGCGGTGTTCCCGGACGGCAGCGACCGGCCGACGGTGACCGCATAGTCGAGGTCCGGATGCGCGGTCAGGGCATTGTCGATCTCGCCGAGTTCGACCCGGAAGCCGCGAACCTTGACCTGGAAATCGGCGCGGCCGACATACTCCAGCTCGGCCGCCTCCGCGGCCCCGTTGCCGCGCCGCACCAGGTCACCGGTGCGGTACAGGCGTCCCGGGCCGAACGGTGAGGCGACGAAGCGCTCGGCGGTCTGCCCCGGCCGGCCCAGATACCCCTGCGCCAGCCCCGGTCCGGCCAGATACAACTCGCCCACCACCCCGGCCGGCACCGGACGCAGCCGAGCGTCGAGGACGAAGGCACCCACGCCGGGGATCGGGGTGCCGATGGTGATCGGTTCACCCGGCGTGAGCGGCGGCGTTCCGGTGGCCAGAATGGTCGCCTCGGTCGGGCCGTAGCCGTTGAAGAAGGCGCGCTGGTCCCGCGCCCAGCGGGCGAGCAGTTCGGGGCCGAACCGGTCGCCGGCCACCACGACCACCCGCAGATCCGGCAGACCCTCGGGCGATACCGATTCCAGCGCACCCGGAGTGATCAGCAGGTGCGTGATCCGTTCCCGGCGCAGCAGTTCGGCCAGCTCGGGCCCGCCGAAGACTGTCGGTGGCGCGACGACCAGCGTCGCCCCGCTTGCGAAGGCCAGCAGCAGTTCCAGGACCGACACGTCGAAGCTGGGCGAACACACCTGCAGCACCCGGGATTCGGGCCCGACGTCGTAATGCGCCTGTTCGGCGGCCACCAGACCGGCCAGCCCGGCGTGGGTCACCACGACTCCCTTGGGGCGGCCGGTGGACCCGGAGGTGTAGATGACATAGGCCGGGTGTCGTTCGTCGACGGTGCGCACCCGGTCGGCATAGCTCACCGCGTGGCCGGGCCGTTCGGCGATCCGCTCGGCCACCACCGGATCATCCAGTTCGACCCAGTACACCGAGGTGCCGAGACCGGCCCGGTGCTTCGCCGTGGTCAGCCCCAGCACCGCCGCCGAGTCGGCGAGAACGTGCGCGATCCGCGCCGCAGGATGGCCCGGATCGACCGGCAGGAAGGCCGCACCGGTCTTGGCCACCGCCCACACCGCCAGGATGTATTCGGGTGACCGGCCGATCGCCAGCGCGACGACGTCACCGGCCCCGATCCCCCGGTCGATCAGTTCCCGCGCCAGCCGCGACGAATCCTGATCCAGCTGCCGGTAGCTGAAGACCCACTCGTCACCTGGTGCTCCGGTGGGGTTGTAGCTGATCGCCGGCGCATCGGCAGCGGACTCGACCGCAGCCGTCAGCAACTGCCCGAGCTGGGCCGTTGTCGACGAACGGCGCCTGGCACGACCGGCACGGCGGGGGGTATCCATGCAGTGCTTCACCTCTCGCGTCCGGCGGGGCCGACACGATGCAGCAGTTTATCCGCATGAGGGCGATCACCGAGCCGCTTCGCACGGACCTGATCGACCATGCCAGATACCGCGGAACAGCCCACCGCATCGCCCCGGCAAACATCCGGTGGGCAGTTCGGTGACCGCTCCGCCGACTGTACCGGCCGGCACCGGTGCGGTGTAACTCCCGACACACCGCACGCTGTTTTCGTCCGGTGGATCGGACAGGACCGGCGCGGTGTTACTCGTTGCCGATCACAGGTCCGCCAGCCGGTCCGCCAGCACCGGGCTCAGCACCGCCGTCGCCGCCGGGGAGACCATCTCCTGGTGGGTCACGGCGACCGGATGGTCGGCGATCGTGCCGGAGATGTGCGGTCGCCACAGCGATGCCCCGCCGGGTGCATCCGGCCCGGTGTCCATCGCGGTGAAATAGATCAGATCACCGTCGTAGGGCTGCACCGAATGCTGCGCCACCAGATCGGCCGTGCGCAGGGCGCCCCGGTAGATGCCGGCGAACCGCTCCGCGTCCACCGTCGCGGCGCCGTCGAGGGCCGCGTGCAGGGCGCGCAATGTCGCGGCATCCAGCTCGGCCAGGTCGGCGCCGGCGGGAATCCGATCCGCCGGGACGCCCAGCTCCAGCAGGACCTGCCGCAGCTCCGCCCGGATCCGGGCCGGATCGATCCGCGGTACCGCGTCCAGCAGCGCCAGCAGCTCGACCGATTCGCCCGCCGCCTGCAGCCGGGCGGCCACCGCTTGTGCCAGCACACCGCCGAGTGACCAGCCGAGCAGCCGGTACGGGCCCTGCGGCGCCGCGGCACGGACCTCGGCCACATAGCGGTCGATCAGGTCGGCCGCGTCGGCCGGTGCGAAATCCGGGTCGCCGAGCACCGGCGACTGGATGCCGACCACCGGTATCCCGGCGGGCAGGCTGCGGGCCAGCTCGGTATAGGGCCAGGCCAGCCCGGAGATCGGGTGGAAACAGATCAGCGGTGCACTGCCGGTGCCGTCCCGCAACGGCAACACCACCTGCAGCGCGGCGGCCAGGTCGGCGGCGGCATCCGGCCCGCCCGAGCCGAGCCGGCGGGCCAGCCCGCGCACCGTCGGATCGGCGAACAGCGCCGCAACGGTCAGGTTCGGGGCGTGGCTGCGCAACTGCCCGACCACCCGGGTGGACAGCAGCGAGTTGCCGCCGAGGGCGAAGAAGTCGTCGTCCGCCCCGACCCGGGAAAGCCCGAGCGCCTCGGCGAACACATCGGCCACCAGCTTCTCGGCCGGTGTCGCCGGTTCCCGGAACTCGGCGGCGGTGAACTCGGGATCGGGCAGTGCGGCCCGATCCAGCTTGCCGTTCACCGTGCGCGGCAGCGATTCGAGTTCCACAAACGCGGTCGGCACCATGTACGACGGCAGGCGGGCCGCCAGGCTCGCCTGAACCTTCGCCACATCCATACCGGTCCCGGCCGGAACCAGGTAGGCGACGACGCGATCACCGGCCACCGGGTCCGTCTGGGCCACGACCGCCGCCTGCCCGACCTCCGGCAGGGCGAGGACGGCGGCCTCGATCTCGCCGAGTTCGATCCGGAACCCACGGATCTTCACCTGGAAATCCGTGCGGCCTATGTAGTGAAGGACAGCGCTGTAGTGAAGGACAGCACCGTCCCCTGCCGGTTCGGTCGGCCGCCACATCACCAGGTCACCGGTGCGGTACAGCCGGCCGCCCGGCTGGAACGGGTCGGCGACGAATCGCTCGGCCGTCAGGTCCGGCCGGGCGTGGTAGCCACGCGCCAGTTGGGTACCGGCGAGGTAGAGCTCCCCCGGGACCCCGTCCGGTACCGGCTGCAGCCGCGAGTCCAGGACGTACACCCGGCTGTTCCATTCCGGGACGCCGATCGGGACGGTGTTCCGGTCCGCGCCGGTGACCCGATGGCCGGTGATCGAGACCGCGGCTTCGGTCGGGCCGTACAGGTTGTCCAGCCGGGCCCGCGGATACCGGGCGAGCCAGCGCTGCGCCAGATCCGCAGGCAGCGCCTCACCGATCGCCAGCACCCGCCGCAAGGCCGGAGCCTCGGCGCCGGACTTCGGTACACCGGTCCCCGGTACCGTCGGCACCATCGCGCCGATCCCCGGTACTGAACGCTCGGCAGGCTCCGGTCCGGCATCCGGCCCCGCGGTCACCGCATCAGCGGCAGATCCCGACACCGCACGCTCGACCGGCTCAGCATCAGCACCGGGCCGTAGGCCCGCACGACCGGCCGATCTCGACGGCGCGGCATCGACGGGGCCCGCTACCGCTTCGGCCGCGGGATCGGGAACTGTCAGTAGCGCGTCCAGCATGGACGGCACCGCATGCAGCGTGGTCACACCGTGCCGGCGGATGAGCCGGGCCAGGTAGTCCGGGTCGCGATGGCCGTCGGCGGCGGCAATGATCAGCCGGCCGCCGCAGACGGCGGCCGACCAGAACTCCCAGACCGACAGGTCGAAGGTGGCGGCGGTCTTGAGCAGCACCGCGTCGGTGACGTCCAGTCCGTATGCGGCCCGTTTCCACTGCAGCTGGTTCGCGATGGCCGCATGCGACACCGCGACACCCTTCGGCCGACCGGTCGACCCCGAGGTGAAGATCACGTAGGCGGTGTTGTCCGGCCGCAGCGGCCGCAGCCGCTCGGCATTCGCGATCGGGCCGGTGGCCGATTGCTCCGGCAGCGGTTCGTCCACTCGCAACACCGGCGCAACCGCGGTATCGAATCCGGATTCGGCGTTCGTCAGCACGCATACCGGGCGCGCGGATTCGAGAATGTACCCGGTCCGCTCGGCGGGCTGGTCCGGATCCACCGGCACATAGGCGCCACCGGCGCGGGCCACCGCGTACATGGCGACCACCAGGTCGACCGAGCGCCGCAATGCCAGCGCGACCCGGTCCTCCGGACCGACACCGCAGGCGATCAGCTGTCGCGCCAGCCGGTTCACCCGCCGGTCGAGTTCGGCGTAGGTGAGGACGGAATCGTCGGCGCCGATCAGGGCCACCGCCGCCGGGTCCGCCGCGACCGTGGCGTCCAGCAGCGAGACCAGCGTCGCCGTTTCGTCCACCGGGTGTGCGGTGTCGTTGCGATCGGTGAGGACCGCGGTGCGCTCCGCCGCGGTCAGCAGCTCCGCCGCACCGACCGGCCGGTCCGGCTCGCCCGCCAGTTCGACCAGCAGCTGTTCGAATCGGCGGGCCAGCCGGGCCGCGGTGGCCGGCTCGAACAGATCGGTGGCGTAGGTGAGCGCGCCGCCGATGCCCAGCGGCCGGCCGTCCTCGTCGTACCGGTCGGCAACGATCCAGTGCAGATCGAACTGGGAGACCTCGGCCGCCAGTTCGACGCCGGACACGGTCAGCCCGGGCAGTTCCAGGCTTGCTCCGGCCAGATTCTGGAAGGAGAGCCCCACCTGGAAGAGCGGATGCACGGCTGTCGAACGGGGCGGATTCAGCACTTCGACGAGCCGTTCGAACGGCACATCGGCGTGCGCGAAGGCCTGGATGTCCGCGGCGCGTTGCTCACTCAGCAGCTCGAGAAACGATGCGGCCGGGTCCACCCGGGAGCGGAACACCAGGGTGTTGACGAACATGCCGATCAGATCGTCGAGGGCCTCCTCACCGCGCCCGGCGATCGGCGTGCCGATGGCGATATCGTCGGTGCCGGACAGCCGGGCGAGCAGTACGGCAAGCGCGGTGTGCACCACCATGAACAGGGTGGCGCCCTCGGCCTGTGCCAGCTTCAGCAGTGCCCGATGGGTTTCGGCGTCGATCCGGATATCGGCCTTCGCTCCCGCGAAGGATTGGACGGGCGGGCGCGGCCGGTCGGTCGGCAGGTCCAGCCGGTCGGGCAGCCCCGCGAGGGCCTGCTGCCAGTACTCCACCTGCCGCGCCGCGGTCGAATCCGGGTCGGATTCGTCGCCGAGCAGCTCCCGCTGCCACAGGCTGTAGTCGGCGTACTGGACCGCCAGGGGCGGCCGGTCCGGAACCGTTCCGGCGGAGCGGGCCGCATAGGCGGCCATCAGATCACGGGTCAGTGGCGCGATCGACGATCCGTCAGCGGCGATGTGATGCACGACCAGGGCCAGTACATGGTCGGTACCGGCACCGTCGATGTCGAGCAGTGCGGCCCGCAACGGCACCTCCCGGGTGACGTCGAACACCGAGCCGACCACAGCGGCGACGGCCGACTCCAGCTCGTCCGCCGATACCTGGTGCACCGGCAAGTCCAGCGCCGCCTCGGAGGCGGGCAGCACCTGCTGCACCGGCCCGTCGGCCGTGTCCGGGTAGACCGTGCGCAGTACTTCGTGCCGCTGCACCAGATCGCCGACCGCGGTCCGCAAGGCCGGGACATCGAGAGTGCCGGTGAGCCGCACCGCGATCGGGATGTTGTATGCGATCGAGGTGGGGTCGAAGCGGTTCAGGAACCACATCCGCTGCTGGGCTGGGGACAACGGAATGCGCTCCGGCCGGGGTCCGGCGACCAGCGGCCGACGCGTTTCGGTGCCGGCCAGTTCACCGAGCCGCGCGGCGAGAGCGGCGACGGTCGAGGACTCGAACACCTCCCGCGGCGGAATCCGGGTGTCGACGGCGGCACCGAGGCGCGCGGCGACCTGGGTGGCGATCAGCGAATTGCCGCCGCGCTCGAAGAAATCGTCATCGGCGCCGATCGGGCCAGCGGTCGCGAGCAGCTCCCCGAACACCTCGGCCACCAGTGTCTCCAACCGGCCGGACGGCGCCCGGAATTCGGTACTGCGCAGCTGCGGAGCCGGCAGCGCGGTCCGGTCCAGTTTGCCGGCCGGCGTCAGCGGGATCCGGTCCAGCACGGTCACCGAGGCCGGCACCATATGTGCGGGCAGCCGTTCGGCCACCCGGCGCCGCAGCTCGTCGGGATCCGGTGCGGCGCCGGGGTGCAGCCGGACATACGCGGCCAGCACGGTGGCCCCGTTCTCCAGCCGGTGACCGGCCGTGACCGCGAAATCCACCCCGGGGCAGCCGGCCAGTACCGCGTCGATCTCGCCGAGCTCGATCCGGAAGCCGCGGATCTTCACCTGGAAGTCGTTGCGGCCCATGTACTCGAGATCGCCCGAGGTGTTCCGGCGCACCAGGTCGCCGGTGCGGTACATCCGGCCGCCCGACGGATCGAACGGGTTCGGCACGAATCGCGCCGCCGTCAGGTCCGGTCGGCGGTGGTAGCCGCGGGCGACCTGAGCACCGGCGATGTACAGCTCGCCCACCACTCCGTCGGGCAGCACGCCGAGCCGCTCGTCGAGGACGAATTCGGCCACGCCACCGATCGGCGTGCCCAGTGTGACCGGCTGCCCGGGATCGAGCGGGGTGATGTTGGTGGCGATCGTGGCCTCGGTCGGGCCGTACATGTTGAGGAACCGCCGTGCCGGGAGGTCCGGCCCGGTCCAGCGCTGCACCAGTTCCGGTGGGCACGCCTCACCACCCACTGCAACCACTGTCGCCGAGGTGGCCACGCGGGGGTCGATCGACGCCAGTGCGGCGGGGGTGAGGAAGAGGTGGGTCACCCGCCGGTCGCGCAGCACCTCACCCAGTTCGTCGCCACCGTACACGGTGGGCGCCACCACGACCATGGTGGTCGCACCGCCTGCGGCGAGCAGCAGTTCGAGCAGTGAGGCGTCGAAGGACGGTGAGGCGAAGTGCAGCGTCCGCGATTCCGTGTCGACACCGAAGCGTTCGCGCTGTTCGGCGCAGAATCCGGCCAGACCGGCCTGGGTGACCGTGACACCCTTCGGCAACCCGGTCGAACCGGAGGTGTAGATGATCCAGGCCGGATGTTCGGCCCGCAACGGCCGGACCCGGTCGCCCTGGGTGATCGGCTCGACCGGCGCCCCGGAACCGGCCGTCGCGTCGACGAGCAGCCAGTCCACATCATCGGCCAGGGCCGGGCGATCCGCGGCGACGGTGAGGCCGATCCGGGCACCGGAATCGGCGAGCATATGGGCGATCCGGTCGGCCGGATAGGCCGGGTCGACCGGGACGAACGCGGCACCCGATTTGGCGATCGCCCAGACCGCCAGCACCGATTCCAGGGACCGGGCGATCCCCATCGCCACCACGTCCTCCGGGCCGATGCCGCGTTCGATCAGCACCCGGGCCAACCTGGTGGAACGGGCATCGAGTTCGGCGTAGGTCAGCTGGCCCAGGACACCGGTGGCGTCGGCGAATTCGACCGCGGTACCGGTGGGATCGGTTTCCGCGGCAGCCGTCAGCAGTTGCGGAAGGGTGGTGACCCGGGCCCGGCGGACCCGGGTCGGCCGGGTGCGTCCGGCGCGGGTCACGCGGACACCGCCGCCAGCTCCTCGATGCTGACCACGATGGGCGCGGCCGCCGGCGCAGCACCGGCATCGAGCACCACCGCGGCCAGGTCCTCCAGCTGATCGGTACCGAGCCCGGGCAGTTCCTCGGCGGCGGTGAACAGGTGGGTCACCCATTCGTCGGCCAGCGCGGCACCCAGTTCGGTGCCGGTGACCTCGGTGCCTGCGCCCGGCACCAGCACCATGCTGGCCCCTTCGCGCCCCGCGGCCACCAGTTCGAGCAGCGCCGACCAGGATTCGGCGCCGCCGTGGCGGTAGGTGCGGGATTCGATGGTGAGCTCGGTGCGCTCGGTGAGCCGGGCAGCCGCGGCGGCCAGTTCGTCGTAGCTGACCGTCGCACCGGTCCCGGCCGCCACGAAGGCCGGATCGGTGCCCTGCAGCACCCCCAGCCGGTTCGCATAGGTCACCGGACGGGCCGACTGCAGGGCGGTCTCGGCGGCCACCGATTCGTCGTCGAGGGCCAGCCAGGTCACGCTGTCGTCGGCCGCGGCTTCGCGGCTGCCGGTGATACCGATCTTCACCGCCGGGGTGGCGGGAACCGCTGCACCAGGGCTCAGCGGAACCAGCGCGGCACCGGTCTTGAGCACCGCCCAGTCCGCAACCGCCCGCTCCGCGCCGCGGACCAGCCGGACCGCCACGCCGGTTCCGGGACCGCAACCGTGCGCGATGAGCGTGCGGGCCAATCGGGACGAACGCTCGTCGAGTTCCCGGTAGGTCAGCTCGGATTCACCCCAGACCAGCGCCGGGCCGTCCGGGTCGTCCTCGGCGACCGCGCTCAGCGACTGCGGCAGCTTCACTCCGGTGGCGGCCGGGGCCGCGGCGACCGGTTCGGGAGCGGCGACCCGGGCCCGTTCGGCGGCATCGAGGATGTCGATATCGCCGATCCGGGTCTGCGGGTCGGCGGCCACCGCGGTCAGGATCCGGTCGAGCCGGCGCCCGAGCGCCTCGGCGGTCGCATCGTCGAAGAGGTCGGTGGCATAGGCGAATACGGTCACCAGGTCGCCGGCCGAACCGTCCGCGGCCGGCTGTGGTTCCACGACCAGCTGGAGATCGAACTTCGCGGCGATCTCACCGGTGTCGACCGCTGCGACGGTGAGACCGGGCAGCTCCAGATCGGGCTGATCGATGTTCTGGAACGACAACGCCACCTGGAACAGCGGATTCGGGCCGGTGCGCCCCGGGGCGACGGTCTCGACCACCTGCTCGTACGGAAGGTCGGCGTGCGCGAAGGCGGCCAGATCGACCTCCCGCGCCTGCTGCACGAGTTCGTCGAAGCTGGTATCCGCCGCCACCTCGGTGCGCAGCGTCAGGGTGTTGACGAACATGCCGACCAGGTCGTCCAGGGCCCGCTCACCGCGCCCGGCGATCGGGGTGCCGACGGTGATGTCGGCGCTGCCGGTCAACCGGGACAGCAGAACCGCCAGCGCGGCGTGCACCACCATGAACAGGGTCGCGTTGTGGTCCCGGGCGATCCGGAGCAGGCCCTCGTGCACGTCGGCAGCCACCGTCATCCCGACCGAGGCGCCGCGGCCGGACGGGGTGGCCGGACGCGGCCGGTCGGACGGCAGTTCCGGGGCACCGGTCAGGCCGGCCAGCTGTTCCCGCCAGTAGGCGGCCTGCGCGGTGGCGACCGACTCCGGCTCGGTATCGGAGCCGATGGCGGCGCGCTGCCACAGGGCGTAGTCGGCGTACTGCACCGGCAGCGGTGCCCAGCCGGGGGCTTCGCCGCCGGTCCGGGCGACGTAGGCGGTCACCAGATCCCGCGCCAGCGGGGCCAGCGATACCCCGTCCGCGGAGATGTGGTGCACGACGACGACCAGCAGATGATCGTCGGCGGCCACCGGATCGTTCAGCAGACAGGCCCGGATCGGTGCGCCGGTGCCGACATCGAATCCGGTGGACATCAGCTCGCCCACCCGGCCGGGCAGATCGGCCGGGGTCTCCACCAGCAGCCCGTCGGGCAGGGCCTCGGTCACCGGCAGGACTTCCTGGTACGGCTGCCCACCGGCGCCGTCGGCCGGATACCGGGTCCGCAGCGCTTCGTGCCGGATCAGCACGTCCTCGACGGCCAGCCGCAGGGCCTCGGTGTCCAGGGTGCCGGTGAGCCGGATCGCGAACGGCATGTTGTACGAAGCCGATTCCGGATCGAGCTGGTTGACCACCCACATCCGTTGCTGCGCCAGCGAAAGCGGCACCCGGTCCGGCCGCTCGGCGACCCGCTGCAGCGGCGGCCGGGCGGCGGCGCCGCTGCCGACACCGGGGACGATGCGGGCGGCGAACGCGGCAACCGTCGGGGCCTCGAACAGGTCCCGCACCGCGACATCGCTGTCCAGAGCCTCGTTGATCCGGGCGATGGCGCGGGTGGCCAGCAGCGAGTTGCCGCCGAGCGCGAAATAGTCGTCGTCGGCGCCGACCCGCGGTAGCCCGAGCAGTTCGGCGAACACCCCGGCGACGATCTCCTCGGCGACGGTGATCGGCGCCCGGAACTCCCCGGCGGTGAACGTGGGTTCGGGCAGCGCCTTCCGATCCAGCTTGCCGCTGGTGTTGAGCGGGAACTCGGCGAGCTCCACGACCGCGCCCGGAATCATGTACGCGGGCAGGGTGTCCGCCACCGCGGCCAGCAACTCGGCCTGGTCGAGCTGGGCACCGGGCTGCGGCACCAGATAGACCGCGAGCTGTTCACCGGCGGGCGAATCCACCACCAGAGCGGCCGCCTGACTCACCGAATCCTGTGCCAGGAAGGCGGTTTCGATCTCGCCGAGCTCGATGCGCTGGCCACGGAACTTGACCTGGAAGTCGGTGCGGCCAATGTATTCGAGTCGAGCAGAGTTTTCTCGCCACAGCACCAGGTCACCGGTGCGGTACATACGCTGCCCGGGTTCGAACGGGTTGGCCACGAACCGATCCGAGGTCAGGTCCGGCCGGGCGACATAGCCGCGGGCCAGCTGGTCCCCGGCGAGATACAGCTCACCGGCCACCCCCGGCGCCACCGGCTGCAGCTGGGCATCCAGCACATAGACCCGCGAATTCCACTGCGGCACACCGATCGGCACGGTCGTCCGGTCGGTGCCGCCGGCTTCGGCGTAGGTGATCGACACGGCGGCCTCGGTGGGGCCGTAGAGGTTGTGCACCCGGGCCTGCGACATCTGCTTGACCGCCGTGACGGTTTCGGGCGGCAGCGCCTCCCCGATCACGAACACGTCCCGCAGCGTAGGGCAGCTGCCCGGTGCCGTGTGCGCCGCGAAGACGGTCAGCATCGACGGCACGAAGTCGGTGACGGTGACGCCCTGCTCGGCGATGGTCGCGGCCAGGTAGGCCGGATCCCGGTGCCCGTCGGGGGTGGCCACCACCAGCGTGGCGCCCCGCCGCAACGGCATGAAGTAGCCCCACAGCGACACGTCGAAGGTGGTCGCCGTCTTCTGCAGGTACACGTCACCCGGGCCCTGCGGATACTCGGCGAGCATCCATTCGATCTGGTTGTGGATGGCGGCATGCGAGACCGCGACACCCTTCGGACGACCGGTGGAACCGGAGGTGAAGATGACGTACGCCGGATGCTCCGGCCGGATCGGACGCAGCAGCTCGCCGGGCTGCACCGGTGTGCCGGGTACGGACTCGGCGACCTCGGTGTCGACGGTCACCGCCGGGGTGCCGGCGGGCAGCGCCGCGGCGTCGGCCGCGGTGGTGACCACGCAGACCGGTGCGGCGGTGGCCAGGATGTGGCCGATGCGTTCGGCCGGGTGATCCGGGTCCAGCGGCACGTAGGCGCCGCCGGCGGTCACGATGGCGTACATGCCGACCACCAGCTCGGGGGAACGCCGGATCGCCAGGCCCACCAGTGCTTCCGAACCCACGCCGCGGTCGATCAGGACACGCGCCAGCCGGTTCACCCGCTCGTCGAACTCCCGATACGTCCAGGCCGTGCCCTCGTACCGCAATGCCACGGCATCCGGGTGCTCGGTGACCGCCTGCCGGTAGCCGTCGAGCAGCAGGCCGGGCGTGATCGGGTGCCGGGTGTCGTTCCAGTCCACCAGGATCCGCTGTTGTTCGGCCGGTTCGAGCACATCGATCCGCCCCACCGGCCGGGCGGGATCGGCGACAACGGCGGCCAGCAGCCGCCGGAGCCGCTCGGCGAAGGCGGCCATCGACGTCTCGTCGAACAGATCGGTGGCGTACATGATCGCGGCACCCAGCCCGTCCGGCACACCGTCGCGCTCGCGCGGCACCACGGTCAGTTCCAGGTCGAACTTGGCGAACGGCACCGCCATATCGACGCCGCCGACCGACAGACCGGGCAACTCGAGTTGCGGCTGGTCCATGTTCTGGAAGGTCAGCATCACCTGGAACAGCGGATGCCGGGCCATCGACCGCACCGGGTCGAGCACCTCGACGAGCCGCTCGAACGGAACATCGGCGTGCCCGAAGGCGGCGATATCACCGGTACGCACCGCACCGAGCAGCTGTTCGAAGCTCTGGTTGCCGTCCACCCGGGTGCGCAGCACCAGGGTGTTGACGAACATGCCGATGACGTCGTCGAGCACGGCTTCACCGCGCCCGGCCACCGGGGTGCCGACCGCGATGTCGTCGGTGTTGGACAGGCGCGCCAGGAGCACGGCCAAGGCGGTGTGCACCACCATGAACAGCGTCGAATTGTGGGTGCGGGCCAGATCGTCGAGCGCCGCGTGCAGTTCGGCGTCGATCTCGAAGTCGTAGGCAGCACCCCGGTTCGACATCACCGGCGGCCGCGGCCGGTCCCGGACCAGCGGCAGTTCGTCCGGCAGGTCGGCGAGTTCGGCCCGCCAGAACGCGATCTGGGCAGCCAGCACCGAATCCGGGTCGTCCTCGGACCCCAGGGTGGCCCGCTGCCAGAGCGCATAGTCGGCATACTGCACGGCCAGCGGATGCCATTCGGGGGCCAGACCCCGGCTGCGCTGCGAGTAGGCCGAGATCAGGTCCCGGGTCAGCGGTCCCATCGAGAAACCGTCGGCCGCGATGTGGTGCACCACGCACAGCAGCACATGGTCGCCGTCGCTCAGCCGGAACAGCCGCAGCCGGACCGGCGGCGCCGCGGTCACGTCGAAACCATCAGTCGCGGCCTCGGCGATCAGCGCCGGCAGTTCGGCTGCACTCGCCGACACCTCCTCGACCGCCGGCACGGCCCGCGGATCCGACGGCGCCAGCACCACCTGGACACCGTCACCGTCGACGGCCGGATAGACGGTGCGCAGTACCTCGTGCCGGGCGACCAGATCGCCGACGGCGGCGCGCAGGGCGGCCACATCGAGATCACCGGTCAACCGCACCGGCAGCGGGATGTTGTTCACCCCGTCGTCGGGCGCGAACCGGTTGAGGAACCACATCCGCTGCTGGGCATAGGAGAGCGGGATCCGCTCCGGGCGCTCCTGCGCCACCAGCGGATTCCCGGTTCCGGCGCCGACATGCTGTTCGACCCGGGTCGCCAGCGATTCCACGGTGGTCGCCTCGAAGATCATCTGTACCGGCACCCGGGCGTCGAGGGCCTTACCGATCCGGGCGGCGGCCTGCGCGGCCAGCAGCGAGTTGCCGCCGAGCTCGAAGAAGTCGTCGTCGAGGCCGACCCCGCCCGGCTCGTCCTCGGTGCCCGGGACCAGCAGCGCACCGAACACCTCGGCGACGATCTCCTGTACCGGGGTCACCGGTGCGCGGAACTCGCGCGCGGTGAAGACCGGTTCCGGCAGTGCGGTGCGGTCCAGCTTGCCGGCGGGCGTCAGCGGAATCTCGTCGAGCACCATCACCGACGCCGGGACCATATAGGCGGGCAGCAGCCCGCCGACATGGTGGGCGAGGTCGGCCGCGGACACCTCGGCGCCGGAACGCAGGCGCACGTAAGCGACCAACGCGGTCACCCCATTGGTCAGCGTCCGGCCGTTCGTCGCCGCGAACTCGACATCGGGATGGGTGAGCAGGGCATTGTCGATCTCGCCGAGCTCGATACGCAGACCACGGATCTTGACCTGGAAGTCGCTGCGGCCGAGGTACTCGAAGCACCCCGATCCGTCGAGGCGCACCAGGTCGCCGGTCCGGTACAACCGGGTGCCCGGCGCATCCGCATCGGCACCGAACGGGTTGGCGACGAAACGCTCCGCGGTCAGGCCCGGCCGGTGCAGATAGCCCTGAGCCAGGGCGGGACCCGCCAGATAGAGTTCGCCGACCACGCCCGCCGGAACCGGCCGCAGCCGGGAGTCCAGGACGAAGGCGCCGATCCCGGCGATCTGCCCGCCCAGGGTGACGGCCGCGCCCGGCGTCATCTCCCCGGTGGTCACCATGACGGTGGCCTCGGTCGGCCCGTAGGCATTGAACACCGAGCGCCCACCGGCGGCCCAGCGTTCCACCAGTTGCGCACTCAGCTTGTCGCCGCCGGTGACCACGGCCCGCACCGAGTCCAGTCCCGCGGGGTCGACCGATTCCAGCGCGCCCGGGGTGATCAGCAGATGGCTCACCCGCTCCCGGCGCAGCAGTTCGGCCAGTTCGGCGCCACCGAACACGGTCGGCGGCACGATCACCAGGGTCGCGCCCACCGTGAAGGTGAACAGCATCTCCATCAGGGAGAAGTCGAAACTGGGCGAGCTGAGATGCGTCACCACCGAGTCACCGGTGATGCCGTACTGTCGGCCGGTGACCGCCATCGCGGCCAGGCCGGCATGGGTCACCACGACGCCCTTGGGCAGGCCGGTGGAGCCGGAGGTGTAGATCACGTACGCCGGGTGTCGGCTGTCGAGCTGCCGCACCCGGTCGGTGTAGGAGACGGCATGCCCGGGCCGCGCCGCGATCCGGGCGGCCACGACCTCGTCGTCCAGTTCGATCCAGTAGACGGCGGTGCCCAGGGCGGGCCGATGGGCATGGGTCGTGATGCCCATCGCGGCGCCGGAGTCGGTCACCATATGGTCGATCCGTTCGGCCGGATAGGCCGGGTCGACGGGCACGTAGGCGGCACCCGCCTTGGCGACCGCCCAGACCGCCAGCACCGACTCGATGGACCGGGTGATCGCGATGGCGACGATGTCACCGGGACCGATACCGCGTTCGATCAGTTCCCGCGCGAGCCGCGACGAGGCCTCGTCCAGTTCCCGGTAGCTGAGTTCGCGGGCATCGCCCGGCTCCCCGGTGGGCGAGAAACGCACCGCCGGCGCATCGGCGGCGGACTCGACGGCCGCGGTGAGCAACTGCCCGAACAGCGGCGTACTCGCCCGACGGCGCCGGTTACCACGGGTCGAACGGCGGGCAGTTTCCATCGAGTTCTTTCACCTTCCTACCGAGCGAGGACCGAACCGTGCCTCACTTCCTGCACCGAAGCGGGCGGTCCCGAGCAACGCGAGCCATAGTATCTGTCCGGCCCCGCCGTCCTGAAGGTTCGTGAACCGGGACCGCCGGGCGGACTATCGGAACTCGGCCGCCGCGCGTTGCCGATCGCCGGATTCGGTGATGCAGATCATGCATATTGCCGGGTACGAACACGACGGCGGCTCGCCGGGCTGTACCCGGCGAGCCGCCGCAGGAACGTTCTCAGTGAGCGCTGGGGCCCCACTCCATCGGCACGCCCTTGGCGGCCAGGTAGGGCAGCGGATCCATCTTGTTGCCGCCCTGGTCCCAGATCTCCAGGTGCAGGTGCGGGCCGGTGGACTGGCCACGGTTGCCGACGGTGGCGATCACATCACCGGCATTCACCCGCTGCCCGGCCTGCACGAACATCTCGTTGACGTGGCCGTACACGGCGGTAGTGCCGTCGTCCTGCAGGACCCGGACCCAGAGGCCGAAGCCGGAGGCCGGACCGGCCTCGACGACCGTGCCACTGCTGACCGAGTGGATCGGCGCGCCCAGCGCGTCGGCGAAGTCCAGGCCGTAGTGGAAGGCACCCCAGCGGTGGCCGAAGCCCGAGCTGATCTGGCCGGCCACCGGGCGGACCGCCTGCGGCGGGGCGACCTGGTGCTGGATGCTCTCGACGAAGTCCTCGACCTGCTGCAGCGGCGCGGCGACCTCGGGCGGCAGGTTCTGCAGACCGAACGGATTCGCGACCGGAGCGGCGACGGGAGTGGCTTCGGGAATCGGCGCCGGCGCGGGCTCCTCGGCGACCGGAGCGGCGGCCTGCTGGGTTGCGGCGAGTGCCACGGCAGCGGCTTCCTGCTTGACCTCCGGCGGAGCGACCGACTCGTCGGCGTCATTGCTGCCGGGCAGCAGCGGCGCCGCGTAGGCGATCGCCGGGGCGATCTGGCTGGCGGTGCCGACCAGCGCGCCCGCAGCCACCGCGGCGCTGGCGGCGACCTTCACCCGGTCGGCGGTGACGCTCTGGGCCCGATGCTTGGTCCGGCGGCCCGCCTCGCCCGCGGCGTTCTCGCCGAGCAGACTGGCAACGGTGATGGATTCGGGGCCAACCCGGTGCAGCGACAAGGTCTCGTCCTAGCTTCCGACAACAGGGGTGCCGGATTTCGGACCAGATTGTGTAACGGTCCGGCATCCGACGTGACGTGAACTCTACTCCGCCGTGACCATTTCGCAACCTTTGGGGCCGAACACGCAGGTGGGCGCCGATTTCGCAATGTTACAAGGCAAGCTGTAATCGTGATCCTCGACGAACTTCCCACCCCGATCGTGCTCGCGCCGATGGCCGGCGGCCCGTCCACTCCGGAACTCACCGCAGCCGTCGCCGAGGCCGGTGGCTTCGGCCAGCTGGCCGCCGGCTACCTCGATACCGGCACCCTGGCCGAACGGATCGCCGCGACCCGCACCCGGACCGATGCACCCTTCGGGGTGAATCTGTTCGTCCCGGGCCCGCCGTCCGACCCGGCCGCCTATTCCGGCTATCTGACCGAGCTGGCAACCGAGCACGACCTCGGCCCGGCCCGATACGACGCCGACGACTGGGCCGGCAAGCTGGATCTGCTGACCGCCGAACCGGTCGCCGTGGTGAGTACCACCTTCGGCTGCCCGTCGGGCGGCGACATCGACCGGCTGCACGCAGCCGGTAGCGAGGTATGGGTGACCGTGACGACCCCGGCAGAAGGGATCAGCGCGGCCGAGGCCGGCGCGGACGCCCTGATCGCCCAGGGCGCCGAGGCCGGTGGCCATCGGGGCGGATTCACCGACCGGCCCGCCGACGACCCGGTCGACGCTCTCGGCCTGCTGGCCCTGCTGCAACTGCTGACCACCACCGACCTGCCGCTGATCGCCGCGGGTGGGCTGGCCACCGGACGCGGTGTCGCTGCCGCCCTGGCCGCCGGGGCGGCGGCCGCCCAGCTGGGTACCGCATTCCTGCGCTGCCCGGAGGCCGGCACCCATCCGGTCCACCGCGCCGCCATCGGTTCCACCACGCCGACGATGCTCACCCGAGCCTTCAGCGGACGCCGAGCCCGCGGTATCCGCAACCGGTTCATCGAGGAACATTCGGCGAGCGCCCCCGCCGCCTACCCGGAAATCCATTACGCCACTGCACCGTTGCGAGCCGCTGCGCGGGCCGCGGGCAACCCCGACGATGTGAACCTGTGGGCGGGGCAAGCCCATTCGGCCGCACCCGAGCTACCGGCGGGCGAACTGGTCCGGCGGCTGGACCGGGAGGCCAAAGCCGCACTGGAAAAGGCACTTTCGCGACGAATCCAGGGTTGTTGACAACCGATTTCGTTTAGAATCGAAGGGGCAGAGCCGCTGCGGGCCTGACCGGCCCGGAAGCCGACCGCCGTCCACTCCATCCAGGAGGAGAGCGCCATGTCCCTCGATGTTCCCGCCGCACTACTCGAACGCGCCGAACAGGGCGATATCGACGACGCCGAATTCGTCGAATGCGTACGCACCTCGCTGCCCTACGCCTGGGAGGTGGTGAGCCGCGTCGCCGACGAACTGAAGGAAGGCGATGCCGAGACCGCGGCCAAGGGCTTCGCCGACAACGTCATACCACCGCCGGACGAGGTCGCCCGGGGACAGTTGCTGCGCGCACTGGCCTCGGATGCCATCCGCGGCGGGTTGGAGCGGCACTTCCAGGTCAAGCTGGCCTTCCAGAACTGCCACCGGGTAGCGGCATTCCCGCTCGCTTCGGTCGGCGGTGAGACCTACACCCGGTTCACCAGCACTCGCGCCCAGCTGCTCAACCAGAGCCCCGAACTGCGCAACTGCTGACCGCGGCCCCGAGAGCCTGCACACCACAACTGAATATCGACAACTGCATCGCACAACAGGATCGGCACAACAGAATCCGACAATCGAATAGCGACAACTGCATACGACAACTGAAAACGGCGGGCGTGGAATCACTTCCACGCCCGCCGAGTTTCGTGCCGATCAGGCGAGCGTCGTCACCTCGAGCTCGCCCTCCGCATACTGCGCACGCAGCCGCTTCTTGTCGAACTTGCCGACGCTGGTCTTGGGCACCTCCGGAATGAAGGTCCAGTGCTCCGGCAGCTGCCATTTCGCGAACTTGTCGGCCAGGAACTCGCGGAGCTCACCGGCCTCGGCCGCGCCGCCCTCGGCCAGCACGATCGCCACCAGCGGGCGCTCGTCCCACTTCTCGTCCGGCACCCCGATGACGGCTGCCTCGGCGACGGCCGGGTGGCCCATCACCGCGTTCTCCAGGTCCACCGAGGAAATCCACTCGCCACCGGACTTGATGACATCCTTGGACCGGTCCACCAGCGTGAGGTAGCCGTTCGGGCTGATCTTGCCGACATCGCCGGTGCGCAGCCATCCGTCGTCGAACTTCTCCGGGTCGACGACATTGCCCTCCGGTGCGTAGTACGAACCGGTGATCCAGGCGCCGCGCACCTCCAGCTCACCCAGCGACTCACCGTCGTTGGGGACCACCTTGCCCTCGTCGTCCACCAGCCGGGCCTCGACGTTCGCCGGGAACCGGCCCTGGGTGTAGCGGTAGGCCCAGGCCTCGTCGCCCTCCACGCCCGACGGCGGATGCGCCACGCTGCCCAGCGGCGACGTCTCGGTCATGCCCCAGGCGTGCAGGATCCGCACGCCGTACTTCTCCTCGAACGCATGCATCATCGACGGCGGCACCGCGGCACCGCCGACCACGACATTGCGCAGATGCGAGATGTCCTGCGGCTGGGCGGCCA
Organism: Nocardia sp. KT25-26; assembly: GCF_056627695.1. Taxonomy (NCBI): domain Bacteria; kingdom Bacillati; phylum Actinomycetota; class Actinomycetes; order Mycobacteriales; family Nocardiaceae; genus Nocardia; species Nocardia sp. KT25-26. Next base: position 5,292,274 of record NZ_CM152813.1, read on the forward strand.
GTGCGGCCAGCACACCGCCCCAGATGGTGGGCACCGCGGCGGCGAAGGTCGGCTGCACGGCCGCCATCATCTCCAGCAGCGGCTGCGGCTGCAGGAACCGGTCCGGCATCAGCACGCTGGCACCCGACATCAGCGCCGCATACGGCAGGCCCCACGCATTGGCGTGGAACAGCGGGACGATGGCCAGCACGTCGTCGGAACCGTCGAAACCCATCCCGTTCGGCTGACAGACCTGCATGGCATGCAGCCAGTTCGACCGATGCGAGTAGACGACGCCCTTCGGATCACCGGTGGTGCCGGAGGTGTAGCACATCGCCGCGGGCGAACGCTCGTCGATCACCGGGAAGTCGTACTCGGCGGGCTGTGCGTCCAGCAGCTCCCGGTAGGAGTGCACCTGCACGCCCTCCGGCGCCTCCAGCGCCGCGGCGTCGCCGTTGGCGACGATCACGTGCCGCACCGTCTTCATCTTCGGCAGGTACTGGGCGAACATCGGCAGCAGCGTTCCGTCGACGATCACCACCTGGTCCTCGGCATGGTTGGCGACGTAGATCAGCTGTTCCGGGAACAACCGGATGTTGAGCGCGTGCAGCACCGCACCCATGGCCGGCACGCCGACGTAGGCCACCATGTGCTCGTTGTTGTTCCACATGAAGGTGCCGACCCGGTCGCCGATGCCGACGCCCATGCCGCGCAGCGCGTTGGCCAGCCGGGCGGCGTCGGCCCCCATCTCCCGGAACGTCATCGTGCGCAGACCCTCGCCGGTCCAGGTGGAGACGGTGGCATCGCCCTGGAAAGTCGAGGCGTACTTCAGCAATGTGGCCAGCGACAGCTGGTCGTCCTGCATCGTGCTCTGCATTCGTTCTCCTTCATATCTGCGCCACGCCTGCGCGCGTGATCGACGCCACATCGGAGCCTATCGGTACAGATCGCGTCCCGCATTGTTCCGCAGCACAGTCCGCTCCGGTGACGTGTGGCACGCGCGCACACCGGGTCGTCGTAGTGTCTGCGGTGTAGTCACCCTCGTCACCGGAGTCGAAACATGCCTGTCGAACGTATGCTGCCCACCCCCGAGGCCCGGGAGCTGATCGAACTCACCCGCGATATCGCCGACAAAGTGCTCGAACCCCGCGCCGCCGAATGCGAGAAGACCGGCGAGTTCCCCGACGGCGTGTTCGATGCGCTCGGCGCGGCCGGGCTGCTCTCGCTGCCGTACCCGGAAGAATTCGGTGGCGGTGCGCAGCCGTACGAGGTGTACCTGCAGGTATTGGAGGAGCTCGCGGCCCGGTGGGCCGCGGTGGCGGTCGCCGTGAGCGTGCACGGCCTGTCCTGCCATCCGCTGTTCACCTTCGGCACCCCCGAACAGCAGCAGCGCTGGCTGCCCGACATGCTGTCCGGCACCCGGGTCGGCGCCTACAGCCTGTCCGAACCGCATGCCGGTTCCGATGCCGCCGCCCTGCGCTGCCGGGCGACACCGGTCGACGGCGGCTACCGGCTGAACGGCGCCAAGGCGTGGATCACCAACGGCGGCCGCGCCGACTTCTACACACTGTTCGCCCGGACCGGCGAGGGTTCCCGCGGCATCTCCTGCTTCCTGGTGCCCGCCGACACCGCGGGGCTGAGCTTCGGCAAGCCCGAAGAGAAGATGGGCCTGCGCGGGATCCCGACCACCACCGCCGCCTACGACGACGCCTTCCTCCCGGCCGAACGCCTGGTCGGCACCGAAGGCCAGGGCCTGTCCATCGCGTTCAGCGCACTCGACTCCGGCCGGCTCGGTATCGCCGCCGTCGCCACCGGGCTCGCCCAGCGCGCCCTGGACGACGCCGTCGCCTACGCCAAGGAGCGCGAGGCCTTCGGCCGCCGGATCATCGACCATCAGGGCCTCGGCTTCGTGCTGGCCGATATGGCCGCGGCCGTCGACTCCGCCCGCGCCACCTATCTGGATGCCGCCCGCCGCCGCGACGCCGGACTCCCCTACTCCCGCCAGGCCAGCGTCGCCAAGCTGATCGCCACCGACGCCGCCATGAAGGTGACCACCGACGCCGTCCAGGTGTTCGGCGGCTACGGCTACACCCAGGACTTCCCGGTGGAGCGCTATATGCGCGAGGCGAAGGTGATGCAGATCTTCGAGGGCACCAACCAGATCCAGCGCCTCGTCATCGCCCGTCAACTGGCGGGCTGACGACCGCGGCAGGTCGGCCGAGCTAACCATCCGGACACAGGATCGCCCACCCCACCGCAGTCACGGCAAACGTTCAGTAAACTGGACGCCGTACGAACCTCGACGAAATGAGGTGCGCAATGCTGTGGCTCCTGATCCTGATCGTGGTGGTGGCCGTCGGCCTGCTGCTCTTCCTGCGCTACCGGGACCAGCAACGCGGACTGTGAGCGGCCGACGCGAACTCGCCGGTCAAGGCACCAGAAGCAGGTTCCCCGCGGTGGACCGAACGATCGAGAAATGCTTTCGATCGAGCGTTGCCACCGCTGTGACCGGAAACCGTTCGGCAACGGCCACCACGGATGCATCGACAGTGCCCAGTGGCAGATCGGCGTACTTCCGAACCAGCTCACATATCCGATCGAGGTCTGCCGCGGTGGTGTCCACCACGGTGAAGGCTCCTTCTGCAACGTCCTGCAGAAACGCAAGCTCCGCTGTCGCGCCGCACCGGCGTTCCAGAAGAATCGCCGCCTCGGCGAAAACGGGTGCTGGAACCAAGAGCGGTCCCGGCGCGTTCAGCAGCAGATCACGGCATGCAACGTGGAAATTGTCTCGACTGTTGACCAGAGCAACAATCGGCCCCGTGTCGACAACGATCATCCGTTGGCGTCCTGATCGAGTTCGTCCCGCACGATTTGCTTGGCATGCTCCCCGAGGTCCGGCTGGGCCGCCGCCACCCCGAGACTACGGAAGGTCCGTCGACCGGACTTCTGCACGAACTGACGAAGCAATGCCGTGGCCGCCGCAACCTGATCGTCGGGCACAGCCTCCGCAAGCTGTAGCAGTTCCTCGTGGTTGGCGCGCATACGACCAGTGTAGTGCCGTTCTGCTGCTGGTTCGCCGAGCACTACGGCATCCCCGACACAACCGCCATCTACGATCGGGTGGTCGCGGCAGCCGACCACCTCGTCCGCGCCCGCCACCTCCTCGGCGGCCGCACCGGCGAGCTCACCGCATTGGCGAGCTGATATCGCTCAGCGCACCCAACCCGGTAGACTGCCGCACGTCCACCCTCGCGGCTGGACCCCGCCCTCGTAGCTCAGGGGATAGAGCACGGCTCTCCTAAAGCCGGTGTCGCAGGTTCGAATCCTGCCGAGGGCACGGTGTGATGTCTCAGGACATCGGAATGGCTCGAGCCTACGTTTCGTATGTTCGAGCCATTCGTCGTTTGGGGGCACGGCCGGGTGGTCGGCCGGTGGGCTGGTAGATGCGGGTGGGGTCGAGGGTGAGTTCGCGCAGGATCTCGCCGGTGGCGGCGTCGATGATGCGGATGTCGAGGTCGCGGATGAGGGCCACGACGTTGGTTCGGGTGTGTTGTTTGCCGATGCCGATCTTGTAGAGGGTGCCGTTGTGGCGCAGGGTGATGGTTCCGGCAGCGGAGACGCGGTCGTGGCGGACGCGGTGGTGGTTGTCGGTGCTGCGGTCGCCGGCGAATCTCACGGTGTAGACCATGCCGTTGTCGGTCAGCGTGGAGTCGGGGCATCCGCGCCGGTCACAGGTTCGGCGGAAGGTGTCGAGCACGATGTGGGCGGTGACGCGCGGGTGGGACGAGAGGTGCAGGGCGTAGCGGGATCCTGCGGATTGCTCACTGGAACCGTCCGTCCGTGCGTCTCCACTGACTCGGAATCGCACTGAGTTGCTATCGGATGGCAGGCTGTCGGTATGCCGATGAGGGTGTAGCCGTAGACCGCGGTCCCGGCCGAGGTGGTGCGTGCATCGAATTCGGTGTCCACCGATCGGTGGACACCGAATTCGACCGGTCGAGGCTGTTCTGAGGAGGAGGTCGGACAGCAGTATTCGAGTATGCGAAATCGCCTGGTGGCCACAGCCGGCTGGAGTGCACGCCGCCCGTGGCTCGCCATAATCGGATGGTTCGTCTTCGTTGCCCTGTGCATCGGGGTGGGAGCGGCGATCGGTGGGAAACCGGCTGCTACAGAGGATTTCCGGATCGGAGAAGCTGGTCGGGGCGAGGCGATCGCGGCCTCGGGTGGGCTGCAACCGCGAGCGGTGGAGCGGGTACTCATCACCGGCGACGGGACCCGGCTGGACGGCGTGGCCTATGACGTCGCGCAGGAAGTTGCCGATCGGATGCTGCGGCTGCCGGAGGTCGAATCCGTGGCAGTACCGGTGTATTCACCCGGCAATACGGCGCTGCGGGTCGATGTGACCTTGGCGGGGGCGGAGCTCGACGGGAAAAAGCATGTCGGTGCGTTGCGGGCGCAGACCGAGGAGCTGCAGCGGGCTCATCCCGAGCTGTTGATCGAGCAGACCGGTGGGCCTTCGATCAGCAGCGGTGTCGACGAATTGCGCGGGCGGGACCTGGCCCGCACGGAGTTGATCGCATTGCCGGTCACCTTGATCACCCTGATGTTCGTCTTACGTTCAGTGGCAATGGCGCTGGTACCGGTGCTGCTGGCGGTGTCGTCGATCATCGCTGCCGTCGGGTTGTCGATGCCCGCCTCGCACCTGTTCCCCGATAACGGTGTCGGCACCAACATCATCTTGCTCCTCGGTCTGGCTGTCGGCGTCGACTACACGCTGTTCTATTTGAAGCGTGCCCGGGAGGAGCGCGCCCGCTCCGGTGGACTGCTGGGTGCGCAGGCGTTGGTGGAACTGGCTGCGGCGACTTCGGGCCGGGCTGTGGTGGTGTCCGGGCTTGCCGTCGTGGCCTCCACCGCGACCTTGTACTTCGCCGATGATGTGATCTTCTCCTCGATCGCCACCGCCGCGATACTGGTGACGCTGGTCGCGGTGATCAGCTCGCTTACCGCGCTACCGGCACTGCTTGCGGTGCTCACCCGTCGGGTCGCATGCAAGGCCGCGGTTACCGCACCGAACCACCGTGAGCCGTCGAACGGCGGGCGATTCACCAGATTCCTGCTCGGTAGGATAGCGATGAAACCTGCTGCTGGACTGGTGGTAGCGGTGACGGCGATGCTGGCGCTCACCACGCCGGTGCTCGGTCTGGAACTCACCGATATGGGGCGGGAGACTCATCCGCGCATTATCCCCGCCATGCAGACCTTCGATCGTCTGAACGCCGCTTTCCCGGAACTGAAAGCCATGCACCAGGTTGTCGTCGCGGCGGAGCCGGATCGGGCGAACGAAGTCGCGGACGCGCTGTATGCCCTGGCGCGACGGGCCGCGGCGGACCCGGCGCTGACGGGCACCTCGGACCTGCGTACCTCGGCCGACGGCCGCGTCAGTCTGCTGGAACTACCTACGCCGCACTACGTCAGCGACAAGGCGGCCGTGGAGTCGCTCGAGAGAATCCGAGCGGACTACGTGCCGACCACGATCGGCGCCCTGTCCGATATCGACTTCGCGGTGACCGGTGACGTCGCCCGATACGCGGACTACCCGGCACATCAGAAACAGAAACTACCCGTGATCATCGCGGCATTGTTGCTCGCGACCTTCGTTCTGACGGCCGCGGCCTTCCGGTCTCTCGTGCTCGGGGCGATCGGTGTGGTGCTGAACCTGCTCTCTGCGGGTGCGTCTCTGGGACTGGTGACCCTGGTCTTCCAGCACACCTGGGCCGAGGACCTGCTCGACTTCGACTCGACCGGCACGATCGGTTCCCGGGTGCCATTGCTGCTGCTGGTGATCCTGTTCGGCTTATCGATGGACTATCAGATCCTCGTGCTGAGCCGGATCGAAGAAGCCGTCGACAAGGGGCTGAACACCAGGCAAGCCGTGCTCGAAGGTGTCGGCGGTTCGGCCGCGGTGGTGACCAGCGCCGCATTCATCATGGTTACCGTGTTCGCCAGCTTCGTTCCGCTGCACATCATGGAAATGAAGCAGATGGGCTTCGCGCTCGCTGCCGCCGTACTCCTCGACGCGTTCGTCATCAGGATCGTGATCCTGCCCGCGCTGCTGCTCATACTGGGGGAGCGAGCCTGGTGGCCCGTTCGGCCGGTCGGCGCCAAGGAACGCTTCGTACCGGTGAAAGTAAGCTGATCGAAATGGACGAGCAGCCGCGTACCGACGATCGATTCCGGGTGCGGATACTGCGACGGTGGTATCTCGGCTGTTGGGTCCTGTTCGGTCTGTGCCCACCGGTGATCGCTGTGCACGACAGGATCGATGCCACGAAGTACGCGACGTGGGCGCTGGTGGCAGTACTCGCCGTAACCTACTTCGTCCTGAGGTGCTTTCCCGTCAATCCCCTGGTGCGGCCGAGCGGTTTCCTCTGGGTGCTCGTGCTGGTACTCGGCGGGACCGCGATCCTGCTCGACGGTGGCGCGGCGTTCTTCATCGTGTCGCTGCCCATGTTCTGGATCTATACCGCCACCCAGCGCCAGGCGATCGGCTTCATCGGTGCGGCCGCGGCGGCTACCTTGATCGGTACTTTCACCGGGACGCCGTTCTCCCCGGGGCACGTGGTTTTCACCCTGATCGGCCTCGCTGGCGGTGTTTTGCTGGGGTTGTGGATGGACCGGGTGCTCGAACAGGGGGAAGAACGTGCCCGGATACTCAGCGCCGAACTGGAACGCACACAATCGGAACTGGTCGCGGCGCATCAGCGGCAGGGCGCGGCCGAGGAACGTGAACGACTCGCCCGCGAGATCCACGACACGCTGGCCCAGGGCTTTGCCTCCATCGTTGTGCTGGCCGAGGCGGCGCGCGCAGGTCTCGAAACCGATCCGGTGGCAAGCGCCGGACAACTGTTGTCCATCGAACGCACCGCCCGCGAAAACCTGGCGGAAGCACGTGTCCTCGTCGGGCCGGCGCCGACAGGCGGTGTCGTGTCCGGCGGTATCGCACCGGCACTGCGGCGCATCCTCGACAGGTTCGTCGAGGACACCGGGCTGGTCGTGGACGCGGAGCTGCACGATGTCGGCTGCGATCAGCGCACCAGGATCGCACTGGTGCGCTGCGCCCAAGAATCGCTGGCCAATATCCGAAAGCACGCTGGGGCGAGCACGGTGAGCATCGTTCTGGCAGCAGGAGCGTCCGGACCGGAACTCGAAATCGCGGATGACGGAACAGGTTTCAGTCCCACCGCGGCCCGAGGCTTCGGCCTCAACGGTATGCGCGCCCGGCTCGCCGAACTCGGCGGCGAGCTCACCGTCACCAGCTCGCCCGGCGAAGGTACCCGCATCTTCGCCGCACTACCCGCCGACGATCGGACGTGATGTGGCCGGACCTCTACGCTTGATCCTCGCTGACGACCATATCGTCATGCGTGCTGGTCTCACGGCACTGCTCGCCGCCGAAGCAAGTATCGATATCGTCGGTGAAGCGGAGGATGGCCGCGCGGCCCTCGAACTCGCTCAGCGACTGAAACCCGATGTGGCCTTGCTCGATCTGCGCATGCCGGTCATGGACGGCGTAGCCGCCACCCGGGAGATCACCGGCCGCACCACAACGCGCGTCCTCATCCTGACCACCTACGACACCGACTCCGATATCGAACGAGCCATCGAAGCGGGCGCCATGGGCTATCTCCTCAAGGACACCACTCGCGACCAACTCGTCGAGGCCATCCACTCCGCCGCCCGCGGCCGCACTGTCCTGGCTCCCCGCGTCGCGGATCTACTTGTCGCCCGGTTGCGCCGTCCGGAACCGATACCCTTGACCGCTCGTGAAATCGATGTCCTGCAAGCCGTAGCCGGTGGCCTCTCCAACCCTGAAATCGGCAGGTTCCTGAACATCGCCGAAGCCACCGTCAAGACCCATCTGCTTCGCATTTTCGCCAAACTCGACGTCAGCGACCGCACCCATGCCGTGGTCGTCGCCCTGGATCGCGGGCTCCTGCCCCGGTCGACGTCGGAGGGTCCGCACTAGAGCCGGCCCGGATGCCCCCACTACGTGCAGCTGCCTCCGAACACAGCACCGGTCAGTGCGGTGTCCACCCGGCGACGGTGCCCCTGAGCCGCCAGCCACTGCTCGCCGGGTCACCCGTGGTGAGCTGCGTGTCTTCCCGCTCGTCCCGATCGGCGCGGTCTCCCGCTACCCACGTCTGGACGCTTTGTTCGCCGACCTGCGCACGCACGCGATAGCCGGCCGGATCGTCGATGTCGACTACGAGTTCCAGGTGGGCGGAAACGAAATGCTGATCTGTCGTCCGATCACCGGCCGGTCGGCACCCTGAGCCGCGATATCAACGGTCGGCCGCACCTGCCGGACTGAAACAAACCGGACGCTCGGTTCGCATGGGATGTCACACTCGGATACTGTGCCTCGTCTACTCGGCAGACCACGGATCACGTGGTGCAAGAACAAGGCCGGGCACACCCGGGGAGAGATCGGAGCAGGACATGGACACCGCCTACGTCATCGTCACCATCGCCGCGGCGGTATGGGTGGGATTCTCGGCATTCTCGCTGCTGCGGCGGGCACCGTTCGTCGTCGACCCGCTCGTCGAGTACGGGGTGCCGGAGAGCTGGTGGACTCCGCTCGGCGTGGCGAAGGCCGCGGGAGCACTGGGGTTGCTCGCCGGACTGTTCATCCCGATCATCGGCGCCGCAGCAGTCGTCGGCCTGGTCCTGTACTTCACCGGTGCCCTGGTGACGATCGCCCGGGCCCGGTCCTGGGGACACCTCCCGTTCCCGGTGCTCTACCTGGCGCCGGTGATCGCTTCCGGCGTGCTCGCGGCAGCGTGAGACGGCAGCTGTCCCAGGACCACGAAGCCGGACGGGACTGACGAGGGTTCCGGTGCGGGGGAACCTGTCCCGGAACCCTCGTCGGATATCTATGTCACGTCCCTACCAGCGGATTGAACTTGGAATACGCCTCGAAGATCCAGCTCATCGGGAGGGCATGTTCGATCTCCACGGCGAGTTCGAGTTCGAAGTCGATCACCCGCTGCGCTCCGGGAAATTCGGTGGCGCGGTGCGGGTCCCAGTCGGTTCGGGCGCGACCGCTCAGATGCAGGGCGTGTCCGTGTTCCCAGTCGAGGAACAGCAGCCCGCAGCGCGGGTCGAGTTCCAGATTGCCGAGCGTCATATACATCGAGTTGCCGAGGTAGTCGGGCCAGCTGAGCGTTCGTTCGCCGGTGACGGTGACGAAACCGGGATTGCCACCCCGATGCGAGGCGTCGGCGCCGGCGCCTTCGGCCAGGGTGGCGACGACGAAGGTATCGGCAGCCGAGATCCACTCCCGCTGTGCGGCGGTGAGAACCTTCCCGGTTCGCGACGCACCCTGGGCACGGGCAGCGAAATCGCCTTCGGGACGGCGGGCCTGGATGTACTTGGGGCAGTTCGAATAGACCTGGTCGGTACGGATCCGCAGGCCGTCGCCGTCCCGGCGGGCGGTACCGTTGATCCGCATGCGCCGGCGCGTGGCCGGCTCGATCACGAGCATGCCGAGATCGCGATCGACGTCGAACGACCCGGTCAACGGATCGGCCCCGGCAGGCGCCCGATCGACGACGACAGTGTGCTCGTTGACGGACGAGACGAAGCCGGCCGGCCCGGCCAGCGCACTGGCCCACACCCTGTCTTCGCCGTCGGTGGCACCGATCGCGATGAGCCGCTGGTGTGGGAGGAATTCGGCGGCCTTGGCCGGAATGGTGGCGCCGACACGAGCCGAGCCCAAGGTTTTTCCGGTCGCGATTCCGGCCCGACGCTGGACAGCGATTTCGCCTGGATGAAGCATGGCACTCCTTTCGGACGGGGTCCGAGGCGATCGTCTAGAAGAATCCGCAGGTCGGGGCATCGGCAACGGGAGCGGGCGCCGTTTCGGCACCGGAGGGCGCGTAGATCTCCAGGCGGATGCCATCGGGATCGGTGAAGAACACGCCGCCGGCGGAGGCGCCCTCGCCGTGCGAAACGATGCCGTCGTAGAACATCTGCGCACCGAGCCGCTTCAGGGTGGCCTCCGCCTGCCGGACAGCCGCCATGTCGGGAACCTCCATGGCCAAGTGGTGCAGGCCGGGAAGGCGGGTGGGGAATTCCCCCTCGCTCTGCTCCCACAGGGCCAGCTGCAGGACCCCGTCGGCACCGAGGAGGGCGTGCTTGCGCTCGCCCTCCGTCTGCCCGGCGAGCACTTCGAGACCGAAGACTTCTGTGTAGAAAGCGGTGGACCGCGCGAGGTCCGAGACGTTCAGGCCTACGTGGCCGATCTTCATGGTGATGCTCATTGTGATTCCTCGTGCCGTGCACATTCATGGCGCCCGGTGCGGGGCCCGAAGGCCGCACCGGGCGCCGGAGCGGATCAGATGGAGGTGCGGACGACCGGCCAGTCGATGTCGGTGTCGGCAGTCTTGTTGAGGTAGTTGGTGAAGACGTTGAGGGCCACGTTCGCCACGACTTCGGCGATTTCCCCGTCGGTCACGCCCGCCTCGCGGGCCGTCTTCAGATCGACGTCCTCGACTCCGCCTTTGCGGCGGACAACCGCGGTGGCAAAGGCCAGGATCGCTTCGGTCTTCGCATCGAAAGCGTTCCCGGTGCGGGCGCGGGAGGCCTCTTCGGCATCGAGCCCGGCGACGTTGGTGGCGAGGTAGGTGTGCGCGGACAGGCAGTAGTCGCAGCCGTTCTCCTGAGCGACGAGGATCGCGATCCGCTCCCGTACCGCGGCCGGAAGCGTTCCGCCGTTCAACGCACCGGAAAACCCGAGGTAGGCCTCGAGCACCGCCGGGCTGTTGACCATGACCTTGGTCATGTTCGGTGTCACGCCGAGCGCCTTCTGAACGCCGGCAAGGAGGTCGGCGGCGGGACCGGTGGCGGATTCGGGTTGAATGAGCGGGAGACGAGACATGTTGTACCCCTTTCAGATAGGTGCCGGCTGACATCACTGTCCAGTCGGTGTTCACAGCGATCGATAATTTGCGAGCCAAGGGAATCGGACCCAGCCGAGCCTCGCCCGGCCTCGGCACAGATTCGGCACTCCGGGTCCGCGGCTAGGTGGGATTCGTCAGATATGAGCGCAGGCTCCAGCGCACCAGCTGTCGGTAGGGCTTTTCCCTGCGCGCGCACCGAGCGGTCAGGATGCGCTGGACTCGAATATGGAATTGCTGTGGCGTGATACCCAGGCCGACCAGCAACTCCTCACTCGGTGGGCCGCCGTACGGTTCCCACATCATGGCCAAGTCGATGAGTCGTTGTTCCTCGTCGTACACGTCAGTCGTTTCCGCTCCGGGCTTTCGGCGTGGTCGTCGCCGGTGCGGCCATCGTTGCTCAGCTCCCCACCGGGAGCCCCTGGGCGAAACCACCGTCGACAGCCAGTTCGACATTCGTAGTGAACGTCGCATCAGCAGCCAGAAACAATGCCGCAGTAGCCACTTCCTCGACGGTGCCGGTGCGGCGCAGCGGCGTGGATTCGTTGCCCTGCCGCACGAACTCCTCGCGTTCCTGCTCGGACAGACCGGCAACACCCATCGTCGGCGTCTCGATGAAACCGGGGGCCACCGAATTCACCCGGATCTTCCGGGGCAGCAGTTCGGCGGCAAGTACATGAGCGAACGCACGGACCGCCTCCTTCGAGGCCGAATACGCACTCAGCCCCGGAAACACCACATCGTTGCCGACCGTGGTGAAGACGATGGAACCACCATCGGACAACAACGGCGCCAAAGCCTGCACGGTGAAGAAGGCACCCTTGGCGTTGATCGTGAAGTGCCGGTCCCACTCGGCCTCGGTCACCTCGGCAAGCTCCGCGAACGCAGCTATGCCGTGATTGACGAACAGGTGGTCGACCCGGCCGAGCCGGCCCTGGACGAATTCGGCCAGCGCGGCGATATCGGCCATATCCGCCGCATCGGACCGGACGACATGCGCCGCCCGACCGGCGAGCTCCGTCCGCGCCTCCTCCAGCGTCTTCTCGTTACGCCCGGTCAGCACCACCTCGGCACCGGCAGCGAGCAACGCCTCCACGAGGGCCAACCCCATCCCATGCGTACCACCGGTCACGACAGCCCTGCTGCCCGCCAAATTCCGGCTCACCGGATCTCCCCTCGCTCGAATCATTGTTGTCGGGAATCGACAGGAGCGGCTGCGCTCCGGAATCGAAGCTACGGATCGGCCGGCGACGGCATCAGGGCCGAAGATGCCGCCTTCCGGACACTTCGCGCCGATCCTGGTGTCCGGAGGAGTTCCGGACAGCTTTCGGGCCGCATCCGTACCACCGGTGGATTGCCCGGCGCAATGCCCGGGAATCCGAATAGCCCATCCGGGACGCAATCGAATCCACGGTCAGCGACGTCTCCCGCAACAGTCGGTCCACCCGACGCTGACGGAGGCAGTCCACCTCCGCTCGCCACGTCGTCCCGGCTTCGCTCAGCCGCCGCTGCACCGTTCGTGGCGCCATACCGAGCCGATGCGCAACCTCCGTGAGATCAGGCGGGCCGTCGTCGACGGCCGCACCCAGAACGATATGAAACCGATCCAGCCAGCTGACGACCGATCTCGCGGTCTCCGCCGTGATCCGAGCATGCTCGTTCAAGATCGCCGCCAGTACCGGATCGGCCCCCGGCAACGGTGCCTCCGCATCCGCCTCGGAAAAGGTGATCGCCGGCGCCCCCGCCTCGAAATCGACGTTCCGCGTGCGGTACAGCTCGCGCAAATCCGCAATCCGTTTCGGCGCCCGATGCGGCAACCGGACCCGCCTCGGCGTGATCGGACGCCCAGCTCCGGAGCACGCCTCCGCGAGTAGCAGGGAGGGTACGAATTCCGCGATCAGCGGATAGGACGGATGGTCCCCGACATGCGGACTGCCCCAGCTGACTGTCAGCCCCTCGTCGTCACGGGTGACGGATATCTCGGTGCGCGGGTCACCGATGACCGCGAGCTGACGCGCGCTGTCCCGGAATGCGACGGAAAGTGTGTCCGACGCGATGAACAGATAGTCCCACACCCCCAGCGCCCCCGGCCGCCACAGCTCCGTCAGACGGCCGACTCCACCCGCATCGACCAGCACACCACCGACTTCCTCCCAGACGCGGATCATGGTGGCGGTCGGGATCCGGCTCCGGTCCCAGCTCCGGGCACCAGGGGTCGGAAGATGCCTGATCTGTGCTCGATCCAGCCCGACCCGCAGCCCCGTCTCGATCAGCAACCGCGTCAAATGCGGAGAAACGGTGTAGCGCACCAGCGCCTCATCACCACGGCACTCCGTGTCCACCTCCGATGGCCCGTCGGCGACATCGCTGATCGTTCTCACCTGCCGCCTCCTGGCTACTACGTCCCGCAAGATCGGTACTTCTACTGCTGACGACGCGGAACAGGTGAGTGTGACCGGCATCGTCGCGCGAGTGATCACCGGCACCGGAGCCGCAGTCCCTGTTCAGGCCGGTCGAGGGCGCGCCTACCCGGGCACCCCCGGCCACCGGACCGGTGCGCGATCGACGATCGGCCGGTAGTCGTACAGCAAGTTGTCCACCCCGAAAACCTTCGACCACCACCGGATGCGGATCAACGACGTTCCGGTAAACGCGGATTCACCAGTGCTAAAGCAGCCCCCGCAACACCGCCGAGCGGCCCGGCTATGCTCAAGGCGTGGAGCGGTACGAGATCGAAGCGTTCCTCACGCTCGCAGAAGAACTACACTTCGCCCGCACCGCCGAACGACTACACCTCTCACCCGGCCGCGTCAGCCAAACCATCAAACGCCTCGAACATCGCATCGGCGCACCCCTGTTCGACCGCTCCAGCCGCAAAGTCACCCTCACCCCACTCGGCGCCCGATTCCACAACGACCTGAAACCCGGTTTCGACCGAATCCAGCAGGCCGTTCGCAATGCCACCGAGACGGCACACTGCATTGCGGGCAGCCTGCGTATCGGGTTCTCCGGTCCATGGTCGGGTCGACTGATGCTCCAGGCCGCCACGGCCTTCCGTGGCGAGTTCCCGCACTGCGAGGTGACCGTGCGGGAAGTGTCCCTCGACAGCCCGCATCGGGCGCTCCGGGACGGTGACCTGGATCTGCAGCTCACCGAACTACCGCTGGAAGAACCCGATGTGGTCGCCGGACCGGCATTGTTCTCCGAGCCTCCCGCGCTCCTCGTGCCCGCCGGCAGCCGGCTCGCCCGGCAGCACTCCGCCGACCTGGAAGATCTCGCCCGGCTTCCGCTGATCACGGTCGCCAGTATGTCGAAGGCGTTCCAGCATCGGCACTACCCGACGGTCACGCCGTCGGGACGACCGATCCAGCACCTACCGGTGCGGATGCCGTTCTACGACATCCCGACTCTCATCGGCGCCGGCAACGGAATGACCGTCGTCTCGGCTGTCCTGGAGAAGTACCTGTCCCGCCCCGACATCGCCTACGTACCGCTACCGGAGGCACCACCGGTCGAGTACGGCCTGATCTGGGCCGGTCACCGCGCGACGGCCACCGTGCGCCGATTCATCGACACTGTGCACTCCGTCAGCGCGGCCGACTCACCTCGATAATCGGCTGTCCCCCACTCGGCGCTGCCTGAATTCGGGGATCGCTCGGGCGATGGTCACGAAGTCGGTGGTCGATATCGGCGACCGATACATCGGCCTCGGCAACCGCACCCCGAACCACAACACTGCTCGAATACACCGGTCACTCCACAACCCGTGCCCAAGCGTCTCGCACCGTCGCCAGCGCGGTCTCAGCCGTGATCACCAGCCGAGTCTGCCCGGCCAGTTGCGTGTTCCAGACGTCTTCATCCGGTGCACGATCGAACAACGGCGCACTGGGAACCGGTTCGTCGGACCGTACTTCCGGTACATCACTCCTGCAGTGCGGTCGATCGCGCCGATGCCGCTCAGCGCCCAGAGGTCCCAGAGGTCGCGCGCTGCGCGCCGGTCGTGCCATGTCGCCGTCTTTCCCGCAACAAAGGCCGGCAACGTCGGGACGAACATCTCGGCCGGCGGCACGTCGCTGTACCGCTGTTCGAGACGACGGAGTTCGGCCGGCCACACCGATCTGCCGCGTACCGACAGCAACTGGATCTTGACCGACACACCGAATGCAGAGCGAAGATTGGCTGCGCCGACATCCGGGACGTTGCTCAGCGACGGCGCCCATTCCAGCCGCCCGTAGCTCCGCGCGACCGCGCGAGGTAGCGCAGCATCCAGTTCGGCTGCCAGTACCGTGCGGTTGTCCAACGCAACCAGATCGATGTCTTCACTGAGCCTGCCGCTCACCAGATGGGTACGGGCGAGGGCGGTTCCGCCGATGAAGTGCAACCGGTCACCGAACCCGCGGCTGATAGCCGCCAGCAGGTGGGAGATCAGGTGGTCCCGCTCGACCTGCTCCGCGGATACGCCGAATTGAGCTGCGACACTTTCGTGTTCCTCGCTACTCATGCCCGAACCAGCTTTCCGCGCGCCGAAGTGCCGCACCCAGACGCTGATCCCTGGCGAGCTGTGCCAGCCTCGCAGAGTCGCTGCGGCGGTACAGCGTATCGATCGCCGAACGAACCTCCGCCTCGGCATTGCCCAGCTCGGGACGCCGGGCGAGATCGAGCACGGTCTGTTCCGGGGTAGTGACCAGCGCCGACCCCAGTGTTGTTTCGATGCGCTCGGCGTCGAGTGCCTCGGTGTCGCGGCGGACGAACCGAACTTGTGCCGGGCGGTCGGTCAGCGAAATCGACCGATGCTGTCTCGGCACCGCGACAATCGCAGTCGCCAATGCACGGGGTACAGCTCCCAGCATGCGCGCCGCACTGACCCCCATGACGACTGCCTGATCGGAGCCGTAGATCGATGCGGCTATACCTGCGGCCGCCGCCTCGAGGCCGGGCAGCCAAGTCCGGCCGACATGGTCCGGCGGCACGATAACGTAGTAGCCGTGCGCAACACGGTGCAGCACCCCCCGGTCGACCAGCCGCGCGATTTCGGGCCGCGGCTGTGCGTAGATGTCGGCCAAGTCCTGCGGCCGCATGGTTCGAAGCGGCACCCGCCACAGCTCCCTGGGCAGTGGGGTACTGCGACGCCCGACCGCCACCAACACCACCTCCCGGTGTATGCAAATAGTTGGCCCAGAGCCAACGTAATACATACTAACACTCGGCCACTACTTCGCTTACCGCGGTTTTTGCCACCCCTGGGACAATGACGGATATCGAGCGATCGACAACACTCGAACCGGGTGCAAGGCCACGATGACCAGCCGCATCGCCCATCGTCACGACGAGCAAGGGCCGATACCCGCATGCGCCGATCCCCTCATCGGTGCCGTTCACCCGGCACCACTCGGCGCTGCCTGAATTCGGGGATCGCTCGGGCGATGGCCACGAAGTCGGTGTCGTTGTGGATGACCGTTGCGTCGTGGCGGAGCGCGACGGCGGCGATATGCACGTCGGTGGTCTGCGCGCCGCGACCCGCGCCGATTTTCCACAGCGCGGTGCGGATCCGGCCGACATTGCTTTCGACGATCTCGTCGGCAGGGAGCCAGCAGAAGACGGAACCGTACAGTTCGGTGAGATAGTCGAGGTCGGCCGCGTTACGGGCGCTGAACCGCGCTTCGTCCATGGTCACCGCCGACGCGCACAGCGCACCGGTGACCGCGAGTTCGTCTATCGCCTGCTCCACGGCGCCGTCGGTGCGGTAATGCGACATCGCCGACTGGTCGACGAGGTACCGGGGTCGCACCGAAGTCATCTACCCTCACCGTGTTCGGCCAGCTCCTCGGCGGTCAGGAACGGGTTGTGATCCATCCGCTTGAGCCGGGTCAACGCCTCCCGCTGCCGGTACCCCTGGACCAGCTCCGACATCGCGAGATTGATGACGGCCTTCTTGGTACTCAGCCCGGTCAGGCGCAGGGCTTCGGCGAGGAGCTCGTCCGGAATTTCCACCGTCGTCGCCATGCCGCCACCTCCATATTTCAAATCTCGAATATTCATAATATCAGCGATTCGTAATACGAGATGTTGCGGATCGACAGCTCGGCAGGCCTACCAAGTGACTCAGGTCACATTACATGGTGTCACGTCCGCGGCCGCTGCCCTGTCCCATAGCCGACCTCGACAACCGAGCACCCAGGGAGCACGGCATGACCACCACGACCCACGAGATCATCGTCCTCGGCGCCGGCTACGCCGGCCTGATCGCCACCGCCCGGCTGGCCCGCTACACGCGCAGGCTGAACACCCGCATCACGCTGGTGAATCCTTCTCCTCGCTTCGTCGAGCGGTTGCGCATGCACCAGGTCGCCGCCGGACAGGAACTGACCGACTTCCGGATCCCGGACCTGCTGGCGGGCACCGGCGTGGAATTCCACCGGGCCGCCGCCACCGCCATCGACCCAGCCGACCGCACCGTCACCCTCGACGACGGCTCGGTCCTGGGATACGACCGGTTGGTCTACGCACTCGGCAGCACCACCGACACGAGCCGGGTCCCCGGCGCGGCGGACCACGCCTGGACCCTCGACGATCCGCGGACGGCACACCACTTCGCGCAGCGGTTGCCCGAAATCGCCGCCGCCGGGGGCGGGGTCACCGTCTGCGGTGGCGGGCTCACCGGAATCGAAGCGGCCGCCGAGATCGCCGAGGCATATCCGGAGCTGACCGTCACCTTGGTCAGCGCCACCGAACCCGGGGCCATGATGGGCGCGAAGGCCCGCACCTACCTGAACCGCGTGCTGGACCGCCTCGGCGTGGTGCGCATGGCCGGGGTGAAGGCCACCAAGGTACTGCCCGATGCGGTGCGGCTGGACACCGGCGAACTCCTGGCCTCGGATCTCACGTTGTGGACCACCGGTGTCCGGGTGTCCCCGCTCGCCGCCGAGGCCGGTATCGAGACCGATGCGCACGGGCTGGTCGTCACCGACCCGACCCTGCGCTCGGTATCGCACCCGGAGATCCACGCCATCGGCGACGCCGCACTGGTCCGGCAGGCGTGGGGGCGGCTGCACGGCACCTGCCAGAGCGGGGTGGTCACCGCCGACTACACCGCCGGTGTCATCGCCCGGCAGTTGCGCGGGAAGAAGGTACAGCCGTTGCGCTTCGGCTACTTCCACCAGCCGATCAGCCTGGGCCGCAAGGATGCGGTGGTCCAGTTCACCCGGGCCGACGACACCCCCAACCGGTGGTACCTCCGCGGCCGGGCCGCGGCCATCTACAAAGAGCAGGTCAGCAGCACCCCGCCGGTGGCCGCGAAGATGACCCGGTACGTGAAACTGCCGGTGCAGTTGTCCAAGGGTGGCCGGGCCACCCTCGAGACGGCATGATGATCCGAATCCGGGCCGAGGGACCACACGGACCCTCGGCTCCGTCCGGCGAAGCGAAGACCGGTGAGGACGACAGCCATGCAGGACCACGGTGCCGATCGGCGGACACCGGCGCACGAGATGCACGACGCCGCCGACCCGTTCATCGAACATCGCCGGCTGCTTTTCGGTACCGCCTATCACCTGCTGGGCAGTGTCGCCGACGCCGAGGATGTACTGCAGGATGCCTGGCTGAAATGGCATGCCGTGGAGCACGCTTCGGTGACACACCCCAAGGCGTACCTGGTGCGCACGGTCACCAATCTCGCCCTCAACCGCCTGACCTCGGCCCGGGCTACTCGCGAAACCTATGTCGGCCCATGGCTTCCCGAACCGCTGATCACCACACCGAATGCCGCCGAGGAGACCGAGATGGCCGATACGGTGTCGACGGCCATGCTGGTCGTCCTCGAGACCTTGAACCCCACCGAACGAGCGGTCTTCGTGCTACGCGAGGTATTCGGCTTCTCGCACGCCGATATCGGTGGTTTCCTCGACCGCCCGGAGAACACCGTCCGCCAGATCGCCCGCCGCGCCCGCTCGCATGTGCAGGCCCGCCGACCCCGTTTCGACACCGACGACGCGGCACGCAACGAGATCACCGAGAAGTTCATCGCCGCCTGCCACGGCGGTGACCTCAACGCGCTGATGGCGCTGCTCGCCCCCGACGTGACCCTGTGGAACGACGGCGGCGGCATCGTCACCGCCGCCCGCCGCCCACTGTTCGGGCCCGACCACGTGGCCCGCTGGCTGCTCGGCGTGCTGGCCAAACCGGCCTCCGCCGATATCCGGCTGGAATCCACGACGGTCAATGGGGAAACCGGCATCGTCGGTGTCGTCGGTGGCTACCGGATCGGCGCGCTGACCTACGACATTCACGACGACCGGATCGAGAACATCCGATTCCAGGTCAACCCGGCCAAGCTCGGCGGAATCCAGGAACCGGGCGATACCGCCGCCGGGTGACCCGTAGTAGTCCGCACCACCGGAATGGTGTGGCCGATCCGGTCACGGTCAGAGCAACCGGTCCGCACAGTGCTGGGCGATCTCGTCACTGGTGGTGAGCCATACCCCGTCGTGGCCGGCGATGTAGGCCAGTGCCTCGTCCAGGTACTTGGCGCGGAAGGCCTGCCCGATGACGAACGGATGCAATGCCAGTGAGAGCACTCGCCCGCTCTCGGCGGATTCCGCGTAGAGCTGGTCGAACTGGTCGATCAGCATGCGGGTGAAGTCGGGCCCGGTGAAGCTCTTCATGGTGAACAGGCCGATATCGTTCAGCTCCACCGAGTACGGGACACTCAGCATACCGGGGACATTCAGCCGGAACGGTTGATCGTCACACGTCCAGTCCAGTACGTAGTTCAAGCCGAGCTCGGCGAGCAACCGCGGCGTGTGGAATGTTTCGGTGAGACCGGGCCCCATCCAGCCACGAGGACGGCTGCCCGTGGCCTTCTCGATGGTCTCGACGATCTCGGTGAGCTCATCGCGCTCCTCGGCCTCCGTATATCCCGTGTGCAGGACCGAGTTGGTACGACCGTGCGCCACCCACGCCCAATCCCGTTTCCGCCCGGCCTCGATGATCTGCGGATAACGCGAGCACACCTCCGAATTGACCAGGGCGCTGGCCCGGATGCCGTGCGAGTCCAGTATTTCCGCGATCCGCCAGATGCCGACCCGTGGGCCGTAGTCGCGCCAGCCATGGTTGAGGGCGTCCGGCACGAGGGCGGCAGTACCCTCGTTCAGGCTGGTCGAAGGCACGCCGACCCGGAAATGCTCGATGTTGAGGCCGATGTAGAACGCCACCCGGGCATCCCCCGGCCACCGGATCGGCGCGCGGTCGACGATCGGGCTGTAGTCGTAGAGAGTGTTGTCCACCCCCGAGACCTTCGCGCAGCTCCGCATGTGGATCAACGACGTTCCGGTAAACGGAGGTTCGGTGCTGCTAAGCAGGCCCCTGAAGCCCCGGCTACGGAGGCCACTATGCTCGAGGCGTGGAGCGGTACGAGATCGAAGCGTTCCTCACGCTCGCAGAAGAACTACACTTCGCCCGCACCGCCGAACGACTACACCTCTCACCCGGCCGCGTCAGCCAAACCATCAAACGCCTCGAACATCGCATCGGCGCACCCCTGTTCGACCGCTCCAGCCGCAAAGTCACCCTCACCCCACTCGGCGCCCGATTCCACAACGACCTGAAGCCAGCGGTCGACCGGATCCAGCAGGCCGTGCACCGCGCCACCGGGACGGCACACAGCGTTGCGGACCACCTGCACGCCGGGTTCTCCGGCCCATGGTCGGGCCGGCTTATGCTGCGTGCCGGCGCCGCCTTCCGCGCCGAGTTCCCGCACTGCGAGGTAGCGGTGCGGGAAGTGTCCCTCGACCACCCGTATCGGGCACTCCGCGACGGCGACCTGGATCTGCAGCTCACCGAACTACCACTGGACGAACCCGATATGGTCGCCGGACCGGTGCTGTTCTCCCAATCGCCGGCACTGCTGGTACCCGCCGACAGTGCACTCGCCCGGCAGCGAACCGCGGACCCGGAGGATCTGGCACAGTTGCCGCTGATCACGGTCTCCGGAATGTCGCTACCTTTCCAGCGACGGCACTATCCGGAGGTCACCCCGTCCGGCCGGCCGATCCGGCACCTGCCGCTGCGGATGCAGTTCTACGACGTCCTGGGCTTCATCGGTGCGGGCAACGGCATGACCGTTGTCTCCGCGGCCGCCGAGCAGTACCAGACCCGCCCCGACGTCGCCTACATACCGTTGCGGCAGGCGCCGCCGCTGCTGTACGGCCTGGTCTGGCAACGCAGCCGGGAAACGGCGACGGTCCGGCGATTCACCGAGACCGTGCACCAGGTCCACACGGCCGACCCGGCTCCGTAGCCGCCGGGCAACTGTCCGTGCCCCGGTCCGGCGAGGCATTCCGACATGCCGAAGGCAGCCCTGCGCTCAGTAGTCGGCCGCACTTCCGGAGATGATCCGCACCATCGCGTCCATCTGCGCGTAGGCACCCGCGGCGAGCCGCTGCAGCAGCGCGAGTTTCAGCCGCGGATGGTCCTCGGTGAGCCGGTCGAAGGTTTCCGGCCGCATCACCGCGCCCCGGACCGGGGTCTCGGCGACGACCTCGTTGACGAACGGTTCCCCGATCAGCATCGGTATCTCGCCGAAGGACATCCCCGCCGACAGCGTCACCAGTCGATGGGTTCGTCCGTCCGTGCCGAGGAAGGTCACTCGCACCCGCCCGTCGAGGATCAGATACAGCCCGGAGCGCGGATCGCCCCGCTCGGCGATCACCTCACCGCGCGCGAAGGTACGCGATTCGAAGTCTGCGGCCAGTCGGGCGCGATCGTCCTCGGTCAAGCCGGCCAGCAGCGGGTGTTCGGCAAGGGTGACCTCGGTACCCGCACCGGTCCCGGGCGGCCGGTGCAGGTCGAGGACGACGTCCTCGCACCATTCGGTCGCGGTGTCGCGGTCGATGAACACCCGCCCGCGTGGGTCGCCGGGGTCCAGGCTCGATACATCGTGGCCGAGCCGGGCGTCGGGATCGACCAGCGCGACCCGGCTGCCCTGCCGGACGAGTTCGGCCTGCAGGTCGTCGAGCATCGTCCGGGCGACCGCGCTCACCTCGCCGACCCGGCGCAGATCGATCACCAGCGCGTCGAGCGAGCCGACCTTGCCCTCGATGGCACGTACCGCACGCTCGGCCGCGGCGAAGAGCAGATCGCCGTGCAGTTCGTAGACCCGGGCGCGGTCACCGTGCGCCGCGAGCACGGCCGAATCCTCCGGGGAGCGGCGCAATCGCGAGGGCCGCTGCGCGACCGAATAGTCGGCACGGATGGCGGTGCGCGCCGACCGGGTCACATGGCAGAAATGCAGCTCCAGCCGCCGGGACAGTTCCCGGCAAGCGGCGACGCCGCGCACGCTGTTGCCATGAGTGTCCAGCCGGGGCGAGTACACCGAGATGCCCAGCTGGCCGGGCAGTACCGCGATGATTCCGCCGCCGACCCCGCTCTTGGCCGGCAACCCGACCGTGGTGACCCAGTCACCGGCGGCGTTGTACATACCGCAGGTCGTCATCACGCTGAGTACCCGCTCGGTCAGTGCGGCCGACAGTGCCCGCTCCCCCGTCCGTGGGTTCACGCCGTTGTCGGCCAGGGTCGCCGCCATCACGGCCAGGTCGGCGCAGGTGACCTCGATCGAGCACTGCCGGAAGTACCGGTCGACGGCGTCGTCGGGGTCGGCGTCGATGATGCCGACCGAACGCAGCATGTAACCGATCGCGCGATTGCGGAACCCGGTGCGCGCCTCCGACCGGTACACCGCCTCGTCCATCCGCATGTCCCGCCCCGCGAAGCGGGAATAGCAGCGCCGGACCCGTTCGAACCTGTCGGCGGCGTCGCGCCCCCTGATCAGGGCGGCGGCAGTGATCGCACCGGAGTTGATCATCGGATTACTGGGCCGCTGGGTGTCTGGTTCGAGGCTGATCTCGTTGAACGGCTCGCCCGACGGTTCGACATCGATATGTGCGGCCACACCGTCGAGCCCGCGGTCGACCAGGGCCAGCGCATAGGTGAACGGTTTCGAGATGGACTGGATGGTGAACCCGGTATCGGTGTCGCCCACCCGGTAGATCAGCCCGTCTGCGGTGGCCAGGCACAGCCCGAACGAATCGGGCGGTACCGCAGCCAATTCGGGGATGTAGTCCGCGGGCGCGCCCGAGGTGTCGTCCCGCAGTCCCGCGTAGACCTCGTCGAGCATGCCCGCGACCACACCGGGATCGATCGTGCGCGTCACACCGTCGGATTCGGCCACTGCGCCACTGTATGACGCAGCCGGACCTACTCCGCCGCGGACGCGCGGGGGGCGGCCGGGTTCCCGGAACCATGTCGCAGTCGAATGTCGCATCGTCTACCGCGGTTTACACAATGTAACCTGTGACAGTTTATTTCCGATCAGAAGATATCCACACGTGTGACCCACTGTCGAGTGAGTGGCGCCCAGTTTCTTCTGCTTCAGCAGAATTGCAGGTCAACGGGCTCTGTCCAGCCGGGCTTACAGGACGGAAACCCGGGTGGACGATTTCCGAATCTCCCTACAAGCCAATCCAATTGATGTGAAACATGTTCTAGCCAAACCGTTCGGTGCGTGCTCTACTTCTTTCCCACCACACGCCTTCGAGAAGGGAAAGAACAATGACCCACTCCTCGACCATGCCGCGTTGGGCGGCACTTGCAGCCGGCGCGGCGCTCATCACGGCGCCGGCGTTCTTCGCAGCTCCTGCCATGGCGGAAACGACCGAAACGGCATTCCTGGGGCACTGTGTCGCCGGTTCGATCATCGGTGACATCTCGAAATCGACCGATAATGTGGTCACCGTAGATGCACCGGCCGATGTCGCCCCAGGGGCACAGTTCACGTATCGAATACAGCCGAATGCCACCTCGTATCCGGATCAGGAATCCGGTGCCACCACCACGAACCTGTCCCGGCTCAAGTACGACTACGCGATCCCGGACAACGCGACGTTCGTGGATGCCACGGTTGTCGCCGGCACCGGGATCGGGCTCGCCGGGGTCGCACCGAATGTGCTGCGGGTGAACGATTCCGGTGCAGTGGATGCCAGCGGCGGCATTCTGCGCTTGTCGGGCAACAACGAGGTGATCGGCAACAGCCCGACCTCCGATACCGACTCCGAGGGAGGCATTCTGGTTCCGAAGACCGGGGAGAACCTCGACGGCACCCCGAACCCCGACGGGGAGACCTGGTTCCGGCTCCCCGCCGTGGACATCACGCTGGTCGCCGGGACATCCGGGGTCGTCGAGCCCGAGCTCCGCACCGACGGAGATGCCGGACAGGTCGGCAATGCGGCGAACTTCAGCACGCAGCTCGCTCGTGCCTCGTTCTTCGGCACCCAGTGGGCGCCGACTCGGTGCACCCCCCGAGACTCCGCGAACGACCCCTTGAACGCCGGGGCAGGACCGCTGGCCACCATCACGATCACCTGACCGGCCGATCCACCCTGCACCGATCGCCCCGTTCCGGCCGGAACGGGGCGATCGGTCGTTCGCGGTCCACCTGCCGAACCATCAGCGGCAGGATCAGAAATAGACGCCGGGCACGCAGTAGCCGGTCACCAGCTGGCGGTCGCCGTAGCGCACCGCATCCGGATCCCACCGGGCACCGAGGCGGTGCACGAAATCGCGTGCGATATCGAGGTCGGCGCGGTCGGCGACCAGGCTCAGCGTGCCGTCCGCGGCGACCGATCCGCCGCCCAGGCGATCCCGTGCCACCGGATCGGCCAGCAGGGCATCGCGCACCCGGACCGGATCCATCCCCGGGACGCGGACGAGGAAGCCGTCGGCCCGCTCGTGTTCCGGGGGCAGGAACTCGATACCCAGTACCGCCTCCTGGTTGTAGCGGACCTTCAGGTCGTCGGCGATCCAGCACAGGTTGTCGCGACCGGTGCAGGCGAGTTCGAACCGGCGAGCCGGGTCGTAGACGACCTGCTGCGACCGCTCTTCCCACTGGACGCTTCGTACCGACTCGGAGAAGACGGTGAGCCCGAGCTCCATCGCCGCGGTGAGGTTCACCTCCAGCTCGAACTGCGTCAGCGGATCATTCAGGCGCGGATCGGCCGGATCGGTGATGGTGGCGGTGTTCCAGGTTCCGAACAGCTCCGCGGTAGGGCGTAGCGGATCGCCCGGTGCACATGACCAGGGACCGTAAGCCGCGGCCGGGCCGGAGCCCGCCGCAGCGGACAGAATGCCGCCCGACAGCACCAACGCCGCGGCGGCGGCAACGATTCGGGTAATGATCATGTGGCCATCACCTCTCCCGAGGGGCGGGCTCGATCGGTGCCTGCACAAGAGGAAGCGCCCGAATTGTATTCCGGGGAGCACGCGGGGCGCGCCGGCCGACTCCGAACCGCGACCGAATGGAAACCCCGAGGTCACCCGGACCACGGGCTCATCATGGATGGTTCTCAGGCTCAGGAACCGGGCAGAACGCCGGTCAGCACGGCGCCGATCTGGGCCACGGCCCGGTCGATGCTGCCGGTCGGCTGGAACATATGACTGAGCGTCAGCCGGACCATGACCTCGACAATCGAGGCGAGCTCGGCATCGGACAGCTCCGCCAGGCGGTACCGGTCGCGAACGGTGGCGGTCAGGGCGGCGATTGCGCGGCCGAGGATCGGCTCCGGATCGCTGACCAGCGCGGGTAGCAGAGCCGTGTCGTCGCCCCGGCGGGCCGACAGGACGGCCTTGATCAGCATGTTGTCGCCCGCATTGCGCAAGGTGTACTCCGCGGCTGCGGTCATGCCGGCCAGCGGATCGTCCGGATACTCGGCGAGCGTTTCGGCGATTCCGGCCAGGTAGATACCGGTTTCGCGTTCGATGAGCGCATCTGCGAGCGCCTGTTTGGTGCCGATCTCCTTGTAGAGGACCGGCCTGCTGACACCGACTTCCTTGGCCACCCGCGACATGTTGACCGCCCCCCACCCCTCCGCGACGACCATCTCTCGGGCGGCGTCGAGCATGCGCTCGCGCAGCAGCTGACGCATCTCGGTCTGAAAGTTCGTCGATTCGCCCACTAGATCATCGTACACATGCCCAAGATGTGCTGCACTGTTGACAACATAGCCATATGTGTATTCACTGAGAACAGTTCGCACATAGTTGTAAAGAAGTGCGGCAGCAGTCGAGACTGTGTTCCGACGATCAGGAGAAACGACCATGACGACATCCCGCATCGGCGACCACGAAGGAGCGGACACCGCCCTGCACTGGCGTGACCCCAAGCGCTACCTGTGGCTGTTCGGCCTGGTCGCACCCAGCGCCGCCCTGGTGGCCACCGTCCTCGTCTGGGGGTTCAACCGGGCCGGCTGGCAAACGGTCGCCCCGGTCTGGTGGTGGCTGGGACCGATCCTGATCTACGTACTGCTGCCGATCCTCGACCGCTTCTTCGGCCCCGACGGCAAGAACCCACCCGATGAAGTGATGGAGCAACTCGAGAACGACCGGTACTACCGCTACTGCACCTATGCCTTCATCCCGTTGCAGCTGATCAGCCTGGTCTTCGCCGGCTACCTGTGGTCGGCCGACAACCTGTCCTGGCTCGGCATCGACGGCGGCCTCGGCCTGGTATCGAAGATCGGCCTGGCCTTCACGATCGGCGCCATGGGCGGTATCGGCATCAACACCGCGCACGAACTCGGCCACAAGAAGGACGAACTGGAGCGCTGGCTGTCGAAGATCACCCTCGCCCAGACCGGCTACGGCCACTTCTACATCGAGCACAACCGCGGCCACCACGTGCGGGTCTCCACCCCCGAGGACCCGGCCAGCGCCCGCTTCGGCGAATCGTTCTGGACGTTCCTGCCGCGCAGCGTCTGGGGCAGCCTGCGCTCGGCGTGGGAACTGGAACGCACCCGGCTCGAACGTCTCGGCAAGGGGCCGTTCACGATTCACAACGATGTGCTCAACGCATGGTTGATGACGGTCGTGCTGTGGCTGGCACTGGTCGCCGTGTTCGGTCCGGTGATCCTGCCGTTCCTGCTGATCCAGGCGGTGTACGGGTTCTCCCTGCTGGAGACGGTGAACTACCTCGAACACTACGGCCTGCTCCGGCGCAAGACCGCGTCGGGCCGCTACGAGCGCTGCACTCCGGAGCACAGCTGGAACTCCGACCACATCGTCACCAACATCTTCCTGTACCACCTGCAGCGACACAGTGATCACCACGCCAACCCGACCCGGCGCTACCAGACGTTGCGGCATATGGACGCCGCACCCGAACTGCCCAGCGGCTACGCCAGCCTGATCGGCCTGGCCTACCTGACACCGCTGTGGCGCAAGGTGATGGATCACCGGGTGCTCGCGCACTACGACGGCGACATCACCCGCGTGAACATCCAGCCCGCGAAGCGGGACACGATCCTGGCGAAGTACGGAGCGCACGCATGACCGCCTACCGCTGCCCCGTCTGCGACTACCGCTACACCGAGCGAACCGGCGCTCCCCGCGAAGGTTTCCCGGCCGGCACGCCGTGGTCGGCGATCCCCGACGACTGGTGCTGCCCGGACTGCGGGGTCCGCGAGAAGGCCGACTTCCAATCTATCGAGGAGGTTTCGAGATGAACGACTACAAGCTGTTCCGCTGCGTGCAATGCGGATTCGAATACGACGAGGCGCTGGGCTGGCCCGAGGACGGCATCGAACCGGGCACCCGCTGGGACGATATCCCCGACGACTGGTCGTGCCCGGACTGCGGCGCCGCCAAAGCCGATTTCGAGATGCTGGAGGTGAGCCGCGGATGAGCGACCGGATCATCATCGTCGGCACCGGTGTCGCCGGGGCCACCGCGGCCCAGACCCTGCGCCGCGAGGGATACCCCGGTGAGATCATGGTCTTCGGCGCCGAACCCGACCTGCCGTACCGCCGGCCGACGGTGTCCAAGGAACTGCTCGCCGGCACTGTCTCGTTCGACCGGGCCCTGCTGAAACCGGCGAAGTTCTGGATCGACAACACGATCGATCTGCGGCCGGCGGTCGCGGTGGAATCGATCGACCCCGACCGGGCGACCGTGCGCACGAGCACCGGCCAGGTACTCGGCTACGACAGCCTGCTGCTGGCCACCGGGGCCCGGGCCCGGACCCTCGACACCGCAGCGACACGGGTGCACACCCTGCGCACCCGTACCGATATCCGCGCACTGCGGACCGCGATCGACACCCACGGCTCCCTGCTGATCGTCGGCGGCGGCCTGATCGGCTGTGAGGTCGCCGCCACTGCCCGCGGCCTGGGAGCGGAGGTCACGCTCCTCAACGCCGGCCCGGCGCTACTCGATCGGGTGCTGCCGGAGCCGGTATCGGCGCTACTGCAACGGATTCACCACGAACACGGCGTGGTGGTCGAAAACGATTCCGCCCCCAGGCACCTGGCCGACACCATCGACGGCGTCACCGCCACCACCGCGGACGGGCGCAACTGGTCGGCCGGGACCGCCTTGGTCGCCATCGGCTCGGTGCCGGATACCGCGCTGGCCGAGTCCGCTGGGATCGCGGTGAACAACGGGATCGTGATCGACCAGCACTACCGCACCTCGGCACCGGGAGTGTTCGCCGCCGGCGATGTCACCACCGGATTCCATCCGATCAGAGGCGAATTCGACCGCGGTCAGCACTGGAACTCCGCCATGACCGCCGGTGCCGCAGCCGCCACCGCCATGCTCGGCCACCCGGCACAATCCGCCGAGGTCCCGTGGGGCTGGACCGACCAGTACGGCATCTCGACGCAGTTCACCGGCTGGCTGCACCCACACGACGAACTGTTCGTCGAAGGCTCGCCGGCCGAGCGGAACTTCCTCGCCGTCGCCCTCCGCGCCGGGAAACCCGTCGGCGGGGTCGCCATGGGCCGTCCCAGAGAGCTCCGTGCGCTCCGGACCGGCATCGCCACGGGCGACCCGTGGATCGCACCGGCTCCCGCAGCAAGCCGCTGAACTTCGATGCGAGGAGGTCGGCGACCGGCGGGTGACGGTGCGGACGCGACGAGGCGTTCGGACGGGCCGGGGCGGTACCTCCGGTGGACGGCTTCGCCCGCCGGAACCGGACGCCGGCCCGGTGACGCACGGCGGGTGCGGTGCGCCACCGGGCGATCGGGAGGGCACGGCTCCCGCAACCGTCACAGATACGGGCGGGTGAGCATCTCGATGCCGTGACCTGCGGGGTCGCGGAAATACACCCCGCGCCCGCCGTGCCCGAAATTGATCTCCCCGGGCTGCTGGAAGTGCGGGTCGGCCCAGTGTTCGATGTTCCGGTCACGCAGCCGGGCGTATGCGCGGTCGAACAGCTCGTCGTCGACCAGGAACGCGTAGTGCTGCATCTGGATGTCGACCGGGGGTTCGGCGAACTGCAGCAACACCCCGTCCTCGCAGAGCAGGTTGGTGAACACTCCCCAGGAAGGGGCTTCGGCGAACTCGAAGATATCGCGGAAGAACGCCGCGGACTCGTTGCGGTCCTTTGCGGCGATGATGGTGTGGTTGAAACGTGCGGGCATTGGTTTCTCCTGTCGTGATGAATCCAGGGCTGGTGATCATCACGACGGAGGTGGTGCCCGCGCGGCTGCGCCGGCGGCCGAGTACGGGCCAGCGGCCCGTACGGCGCTCAGCGGAGCACCGGGTCACCGATCCGTGCTCGGCGCAGTGCCGTCCCGGTAGTCATCGCCGACAATTCTAGCAGGCGATGACAGTGGGACGCCGCACCCGCCGCCTGCCCCTCCGGGCGCCTCCGGGCGCTCGAGTTCACCGGCGCCACAACATGATGCGCAGCCGTCAGCACTGGCAGAACCGGCCGGGTGGCCGCAGAATCTACAGGCATGATTCTGGTGACGGGAGCGACCGGCAATGTTGGTGCGGAAGTTGTCCATGCGCTGCACGCAGCCGCGAAACCGGTGCGGGCACTGGTCCGGGATGTCGATCGCGCGGCGATGCCGGACGGCGTCGAGGTCCGGGCGGGTGATCTGACCGACCCGGCGACCCTGGATTTCGACGGTGTCCGGGCACTGTTCCTGCTGCCCGGCTATCCGGGGGTGGCGCAGACAGCGGCGAAGGCCGGTGTCGAGCACATCGTGCAACTGTCGGGTGTCTCCGCGAAGACCGGCGACACTTCGAACGCGGTGACCCGGTACATGATGGCGTCCGAGGAAGAGGTCCGGACGTCCGGTGCGGCCTGGACGATACTGCGCCCCTGTGCCTTCGCATCCAATGCCCTGCGCTGGCTGCCGCAACTGCAGAACGGAAACGAGATCCGGGCACCGTTCCCCACGGTGCGCACCGCCGTACTCGATCCGCGGGACCTGGGCGCGGTCGCCGCCACCGTACTGCGGAACCGTAGCCATCAGGGTGAAGTCCTGTGGCCCACCGGACCGGAACCGCTCACCCCGGCCCAGCAGGTCGCCATCCTAGCCGAGGCCACCGGCCGCGACCTCACCTGCCGGGAACTCACCGACGAACAAGCACGCGCCGACCTGCTGGAGAACACCCCGGTCCAGTACGTGGACGCCTTCTTCGACTTCTACGTGAACGGCGCCATCGACGAATCCGTCGTCCACCCCACCGTCACCACCATCCTCGCCCGGGAGCCACGCACCTTCCGGCAGTGGGCCGACGACCACGCCGACACCTTCCGGTGACGGCTGTCGGCCGGACCGTCACCGGCCGAGCAGGCTGCGAAGGGCGGGCTCCAGTTCCGGCTGCCGGAAGTGGTAGCCGTGTTCCAGGAGGCGGGCCGGGCGCACCCGGGCACCGGTGGTGAGCACCTGGGCGCCCGGGCCCAGGGCGGCGCGCAGCATCGGGCCGGGGATGCGGCCGAGGGTGGGGCGGCCGAGGACGCGGCCGAGGGTCTTCGACAACTGCCGATCGGTGACCGATTCGGGTGCGGTGAGGTTCACCGGACCGGAGATCGCATCGTTGTCCAGGCAGAACAGGATGGCACCGACCTCGTCGGCCAGTCCGATCCACGGCACGTAATGCCGGCCACCGGCGGTCGGGCCGCCGAACCCGGTCCGGTACGCAGGCAGCATCTTCGCCAGCGCACCGCCCCGGGTGGACAGCACCACACCGGTACGCACGGCGACGACCCGCAGCCCGTACTGTTCGGCGGCGCAGGCCTCCTTCTCCCGATCGATACACACCCAAGCGAGGAAATCGTCACCTGGCGCAGCGGTCTCATCGATCTGCTCGGCACCCCGCGGCCCGTACCAACCGACCGCCGAAGCAACCACCAGCACCCCCGGCCGACGATGCACCCCGGCGATCCCGGCCACCAGATGACGCGTGGTCTGCACCCGGGAAGCCCGGATCTCCGCCTCCACCTCCGGCGTCCACTTCTGCACCAGCGGTTCACCCATCAAATGCACCACCGCATCCCGCCCGGCCAACGCCCGTTCCGGCGGCGGTTCGCGCAGCGGATGCGGCCAGGCCACGACATTCACGTCGATACTGAACCTGGCGGCCGCCCGATAGGGGTCCCGGGACAGCACGGTGATCTCGTCGCCGCGCTCCCGCAACGCCGCCACCACCGCCGTGCCGATCAATCCGGTTGCGCCGCTGACCGTGACTCGCATGTTGCCTCCCACCGGTACCGCACACCCAGTGTGCGGCGGGCCCGGGCGCGGCACGGCGGATCCGATTGCCGGGAGGTGTCGAGACGGTCAGGATCCGATCAACTCGGCCGTCCGCGCGGGCAGCTCCGCCGGAGCAACGGGATCCGGCCGACGCCTGCGGCGCACGTACAGCCATTGCAGCAACCCGATTCCGGCCAGACCGAGGCCGAATGTGGTTGCCCCCAGATACATACCCGGCGGCCGCCAGGTCACCACGAGCTCGGCGCCCGCCGTTCCGGCCGGGATCTCGACGGAGACGAAGATGTCGTCGAGCGCTTGGTACTCGACTTCGCGACCGTCCAGGGTGGCCCGATAGCCGGGCCAGTCCAGCCGGGCGAAGGTCACCCGCCCGCCGGACTCCGAGGACACCCGTACCGTACTGGTGTAGTCGGTTTCCGAGACCGATACCGCGTCGACTCCGGGGGCATCCGAGATCCGGCCGTTGTCCGGCGAAATCGGCCCGGTGTCGCGCTCGAGCACCCAGATCCATTTGTCGTTCGGCGGGTAGTCGACCCAATGCCAGCCCGGCGGTGCGGGTTCGTTCCGGGCATCCGGGTAGACGAGCCGCATCAGGGTGATCCGGTCGACCTTCATCAGGTCGACGATCGGCTTGCCGGTGACCGGTTCGGTCTCGAAAATCTTCCGGTAAGCCTCCGGACAGGTACTGCCCTCCCAGCGCATGCAGATCCGTTCGGAGAAGGCGGCGTGCCCGATCGGGGTGTATCCGTTGACGTAGTCGACGCCGAGGTCCTCGGCGTAGAACCCGACCACCAGCGAGCTGTATACGCCCGCACCGTCCTTGGCGTCGCCGGGGAAGATCAGGCTGTTGCCCAATTGCAGTGTGGTGCCCTCGAAGTCCGGGAACCGGGCCTGCGCCTCGGAACGCCGTTCCGGCAGGTTCCACGACATCGGGTGCGGATAGGCGTCGTCGACCTGGTAGTACGCGATCGGAGCGATGGTCACCAGCAGCGCGGCGCAGGCCACAGCCCGCCCCCACCGCCGATACATCAGTACAACGGTCGCCCCCAGGGCGAACACGATCAGCGCCGCCGCCAGGTGGGTCCGGATCCGATCGCTCGGCGCAGACGCCACCGAACGCATCAGCAGCACGGCGATCAGACCGGCCGCCACCACCCCCCGGACCCGCAGGTTCGCGACGGTGCCGTGCCGGCTCAACAGCACGCAGACGAGCACGATCAGGCTCAGCGCGAGCATCGGCAGCACCCGCGCCGGCCATCGCAGCGGGCCGAATGCGGCCGGGCCCGCCGTCCACAGCAGGGCGACCCCGGCGAACAGGGCCACCCCGCTGATCTCCCGGAACGTCTTCGCCGCCGCCCGCCAGTCGATGAAGGCCAGCGCCGGGATCAGGAACCAGGCGATGTAGACGACCGGGAACGGCTGGATCAGCCCGAACCAGGAGTTGAACGACGGCAACGTGGTCGGCAGGCTCGCATTCAGCGATTCCGACCAGGGCACAGTCATGAAACCGTCGTTGCGGATCGCATCGTCGGCGGTCCGCCAGGTCACGTCCGAGGACAGCAGGCTCGGCAGATACGTCATCAGCCCGGCCAGCCCGGCACAACCGGCCGCCAGCAACAACCGCAGCGACGGCCACGGCGAGCGCTGATACAACCACTCCCCGGCGGCGACCGCGACGATCATCAAGGCCGCCTCGATCCCCGGCCACACGTAGCCGACCGTGATCCCGAAGAACAGGAAGACGAAGACCGGGATCGGACCGCTCCGGCCCCGGGCGTACCGGACTCCCGAGGCCCAGGCGTTGGCCAGCCACGCCGTCCCGGCCAGACCCAGCACCCAGCTGGCCTGGTCGAGGAACAGCAACCAGCCGGAGAAGCAGAACGCCACCCCGGCCACCGCAGCCCACGGCGGTTGCGCCCGGTAGACCAGGCAGATCCGGAACACGCCGAGGGCGAGCACGATCGAGTAGGCGAGCTTGACCAGGGTGGCCAGCACGACCAGATTGTCGAACGACGGGGCGAGGAAGGCGATCAGCAGCTGCGGCGGGTTGAACAGGCTGGCCTGGCCCTCCACCAGGTAGTTCCCGGCCATCCATTCCTCGGGAACGATGCCCGGGAACCGGCCCTCGCGCAGCTGCCGACCGGCCGCCAGCCACAGCGGCACATACTGTGCTTCCGTGTCGTCGGTGTAGAAATGCCTGCTGTCGGCGAGCAGCACCGCTGCATAGCCGGCGAGCACCCCGAAGACCGTCACGGCCGCCCACAGCGCGGTTCTCCTGCGCGCGACACCCGAGCCGTTGTCCGTCACGGTGTCGTGACACTACTCGCCCGCCGTAGTGATCTCCATCTCCCCATGCCGCCTACATGCGGAACTTGCCGGCCAACACCCAAGCGCCGACCGCCAGTAGCAGTGCCCCGACCAGTCCGGCGGCGGTGAGCGCGACCAGACGGGCCGAGCCGCGGTCGGCGGAGAGAGGCGCGTCGGAGCCCGGCGCGGGCGCAGCGACCGCCACCCCGGCATCCGGCAGCGGGGGCTCGTCGCCGGGCAGCGCCCCCACGCCCGTATCCGCCGGCAGGCCGAATCCGTAGTCCAGCAGGCGGGCGGCCTGCTCGGCGGGGTGAATCGGTTTCACCTCGGCACGCAGCAGGGTGACGACCAGTCGCCGGCCGTCGCGTTCGGCGGCGGTGACGAATGTCTGCCGGGCATCGTCGGTGAAACCGGTCTTACCGCCCAGGTTTCCCTCGTAGCTGTAGAGCAGGCGATTGTCGTTGCCGATCGGGAAACCGGGCCGGTCCTCGTCACCCGGGATCCGCGGGTCGGCCGGGAAGCCGGGGAAGTCGGCCTGCATCGTGCCGATCATCTCCGCGAACACCGGGATGGTCATCGCGTCCCGGAACAGCACGGCCAGATCGTAGGCCGAGGTACTCATGCCCGGACCGTCCAGGCCGGACGGGGTGGCCGCCCGGGTGTCCATCGCCTGCAACTCTTGTGCCAGCTCGTTCATGGCGGCGACGGCGGCCCGGTCGCCGCCGAGCTGGGTGGCGATCGCATGCGCGGCGTCGTTGCCGGAGCTCATCAGCAAGGCCTGCATCAGCTGGCGGTTGGTGTAGCGGCCACCGGGGCCGATGCCGACCCGGGTGCCCTCCATGTTGGCATCCTCCTGGGTCCCGACCACTTCCGCGTCGAGGTCCAGGGTGCGCAATGCGACCGCCGCCAGCAGCACCTTGATCGTGGAGGCCGGGCGATAGCGGCCGTGCGGATCCTTCGCGGCGAGCACCTGCCCCGAGTCGAGATCGGCGATCAGCCAGGCCGTGGCGGACAGGTCGGCCGGCACCGGCGGCGCACCCGCCGGTAGCACCACTGCGCACTCGCCGAGCCGTGGTCCGCCGACCGGTGTGGCGAGAACCGGCAGCGATGCGGGCGTCGTCTCGCCCGGCCGCGGCACCTCGGAGGTGTCGATCGGCGGCGGTGGCGCGCTCCGGTTCGGGCACGCATCGGTGTTCGGGGTGGTGAACGGCGCCGTGGTGGTCGGCGAACCAGCTGTCGGCGGGACCGGTTGCGCGGCGGCCGGTCCGGCGACACCCGCCCCGGTCAGCGCAGCCGTCCAGCCGACCCCCAGGGCCGCCACCGCGGCCACGAACTTTCGGCTACGGCGCGGAGGCCGGGACATACAGGTGCTCATCGCCGTGGAGCTTATGCGGCACCGCCCCGCTCCGCTCCGCTCCCCGCCCGGCACAACCGGTCGCCGGGGCCACGCGGCGGAAATCGTCACCGGCCGCGGCGGTCTCATCCATCTGCTCGGCACCCCGCGGCCCGTACCAACCGACCGCCGAAGCAACCACCAGCACCCCCGGCCGACGATGCACCCCGGCAATCCCGGCCACCAGACGACGCGTGGTCTGCACCCGGGAAGCCCGGATCTCCGCCGCCACCTCCGGCGCGCCGGGCGGGCGAAGGCGACCCTCCGACCGGAAGTCGCCGACCGGACTCAGCGGCCGGGGCGGCCGAAGGATCTGCGAACGAACAGCACGGACATCAGGGCCGCGGTCAGCACTGCGACAGTGAGGATCAAGGCGGTCCAGCCTGCGGCAGTGGCACCGTCGTCCGAGGTGTCGGCAGCAGGTGCGGCCAGCACGGGTTCGGTGTCTGCGGCCTGCGGGACCGGGTCCGGGAGCCGGCCGACCGCAGCTGTTGCGGGCAGCGCGAATCCGTAGTCGAGCAGGCGGGCCGCCTGCAGGTGTGGGCGGATCGGCCAAGCTTCGGCGCGGAGCAGGGCGACCACCAGGCGGCGGCCGTCCTGTTCGGCGGCACCGACGAAGGAATGGCGGGCATCATCGGTGAACCCGGTCTTGCCGCCCAGGGCGCCCTCGTAGTTGTAGAGCAGGCGGTTGTCGCTGCCGATCGAGAAGCCGGGCCGATCCTCGTCGCCGGGGATATCCGGGTCCGCGGGGAAACCCGGGAAGAACCGCTGTGTGGCGCCGATCGTCTCGGCGAAGAACGGGAAGGTCATCGCGTCGCGGAACACGGCGGCCAGGTCGTAGGCGGAGGTGCTCATACCGGGACCGTCGAGCCCGGAGGGAGTAGCTGCCCGGGTATCCAACGCCTGCAGTTGCCGGGCCAGATCGTTCATCTCGGCGACTGCCGCCGCATCACCGCCGAACTGCGCGGCGATCGCATGCGCGGCGTCGTTCCCGGACCGCAACAGCAGTCCTTCGAGCAGTTGCCGGTTGGTGTAGTGACCGCCGGCCCCGATCCCGACCGAACTGCCCTCCACATTCGCATCCTCCTGGGTGCCGACCACCACCTCGTCCAGCTCGAGGTTCCGCAGGGCAACCGCGGCCAACAGCACCTTGATCGTGGAGGCCGGGCGGAAACGCCCGTGCGGATCCTTCGCGGCGAGCACCCGGCCGGTGTCCAGATCGGCGATCACCCAGGCGGTCGCCGACAGGTCGCCGGGTATCGGAGGTGCGTCCTGCGGCAGGACGGTTCCGCAGGAACCGAGCCGTTCGCCGCCGACCGGAACGGCCGGAGTGGCCAGTCCGGTAGGCGTCGGCGCGCCCGGTTCAGGCACCTCGGACAGATCGATGGGCGGCGGTGGCGACACCCGGTTGGGACACTCGGCGGCCGAAACAGGTGGCGATCCAGCCGGATCCGCCGCAGCCGGGCTGACGCCTCCGGATACCGCGGCGGCACCCACTCCGGCCACCAGCACAGCGGCCGCTAGAACTCGAAAACGACTGTTGCACCGGAACTTGTATTCAGCTGTCACCGAAAAAGCTTAGGAACAACAGGGACTCGGCACGCCGAGGTAGGATCACGATCCGAAACCGGCCCGGCGACGGTCGTCGTGACCTGCTGCGGGACGCCAACCGCCACACCTGAGCACCGACCCCGGCGAGAACGCCGCCGGCCACCACCGCCGATCCCGGCTCACGGTGCCCGACGGGCCGGCCACTCCAACGCCCTGAGGCGGCGACCAGTTGCCGCGGCCCCGGACTGTGAACCGTCCTCGAGGTGGCCGACGGCCACCTCGAAACGGGTGAGTCGCACATAGCCTCGCCGCCGGAAGCAGTTCGGAAGGCGGCGACACGATGGTGGGTACCACCCGCGAAAAGCTCGATCAGCTGGAGAAGATCCTGGCGGTGGCCGCCGAGCCGGCCGGGGAAGTCGGTATCGCCAAACGCGCGAAGAAGCAGATCCCCAGTGTCCGCGCCCGGGTTCGGGCGCTGCTCGATCCGGGCACCTTCCTGGAAACCGGTGCCCTGGCCCGGCAACCGGGCAACCCCGAGGCAATGTACGGCGACGGCGTGGTCACCGGGCACGGGCTCATCGACGGCCGGCCGGTGGTGGTCATCGCCCACGATCAGACCGTGTACGGCGGTTCGGTCGGCGAGATGTTCGGCCGCAAACTCGCCCGGGCCCTGCAGCTGGCCTTCGAGAAGGCCTGCCCGGTGGTGACCATCAACGACTCCGGTGGGGCGCGCATCCAGGATGCGGTGGCCTCGCTGGCCTGGTTCGCCCATATGAGCCGGCGGCAGGAGAAATTGTCCGGGTTCGTGCCGCAGGTGTCGATCATGCTGGGCAAATGTGCTGCGGGCGCGGTGTACGGGCCGATCAACACCGATGTTCTGGTCGCCACCGAGCAGGCCTACATGTTCGTCACCGGCCCGGATGTGATCAAGGCCGTCACCGGCGCGGAGGTCAGCGCCGAGGAACTGGGCGGCGCCCAGGTGCAGGCGCGGCGCGGCACCATCCACCATGTGGCCGACTCCGAGCGCGATGCGTTCCGATGGGCCCGCGACTACCTGAGCTATCTGCCGTCGAGCTGCCTGGAGCAGGCGCCGGTCGTGAATCTGGGGCTGGAACCCGAGATGACTCCGACCGACCTGGAACTGGACTCGATCATTCCCGATGCCGACCGGGCCGGCTACGATATGCACGAGATCTTGTTGCGGATCTTCGACGACGGCGAGTTCCACGAACTGCGTGCCGAGTTCGCACCGAACCTGATCACCGGATTCACCCGGGTGGACGGCCGCAGCGTCGGCGTGATCGCCAATCAGCCGCTGGTACTGGGCGGTGCGATCGATGCGGCGAGTTCGGACAAGATGACGTACTTCATCCGGCTCTGCGATGCCTTCGGCCTGCCGCTGATCTTCGTGACCGACACGCCGGGCGTGCTCCCCGGTGTCGAAGAGGAACGCAACGGCGTGATCATCCGGGGCGGCCGGGTCCCGCGCGCCATCATCGAGACCACGGTGCCGATCGTCAGCCTGGTGGTGCGCAAGTCCTACGGCGGCGCCTACGGAATGATGGCGTGCAAGCAGATCGGGGCCGACCTCGCCTTCGCCTGGCCGACCGCCCGGATCGCGGTGATCGGAGCCGAGAGCGCCGTGGACCTGATCGGGAAGCGGCAGCTCATGCAGGTTCCGGAGGAGCATCGGGCGGCGGCGCGCGAGTTCATGATCAACCAGTACAACGAGACGGTCGCCACGCCCTGGGTCGCCGCCGAGCGCGGCTACATCGATGCGGTCATCGAGCCGTCCCGTACCCGGCTGGAACTCCGGCACGCATTGCGCCTACTGCGCGACAAACAGCCGCTGGCGCCGGAGTTCAATCCGCGCAAACACAGCCTCTATTCGATGTAGCCCGCCCCGCGCGGGGTGTGCGATACGCCGAACCGGCCGGTACCGGTTCGGCGTTTTCGTGATAGCGACGTGACGAACACGAGTGTTGAATCGGCAATATTTCAGATTTTCAGGACAAGCGTCCAGTAGGCATGTTTACTCGGTCCCCAGCTGCGCACCACCCGCATCCGGAAGGATCGACATGTCCCGTACCGTTCGTACGCTCGCCCTCACCTCCGCCGCCGCGCTGGCCCTGAGCGGCGCCGCCGCCGTGGCCGGCGCGGGCACCGCGTCCGCCGCCACCTGTGCCGACCGGACCCACCTGACCAAGAAGGACGCCAGCACCGTCGGCATCACCCATACCTACGACAAGATCGTCAGTAGCGAGACCGTCGGCGTCGGCACGAACGTCACCTACACGATCGTGGTCGGTACGACCGGCATCGGAAACCCGTACGTCAATACCATCACCGACTTCGCGCCGCCCGGATTCGGCGCGCCGACCGAAGCCACCGTCACCGCGTACCACGCCGGCGTCGGCCAGCGCACCGAACCGGTGACACCGGAACCGAATGCGGGTGGCTGGAAGGTGACCAGCACCGGCTGGTTCGTCAATTCCGGCAATCCGGTGACGCTGAAGCTGACCTACCCGGTCCCCGGCAACCTCACCGCGGGCCAGGAAGTGACCAGCGGCGGGGTCGGGGTGGCCGGCACGGTCGGGGTGAGCAACGAGATGCCGAACCTGACCGCCTGCTTCACCGCCCGCGGCAAGAACGTCGGCGAGGGGGTGCTCGGCAGCCTCGGCGACAACGGCCTCGGCTCCTCGGAGGGCCAGCTCAGCTCCACCGGGTCCATCGCCGACATCCTCGGCGAAGCGCTGCGGCAGATGATCGGCAGCTGAGTCCGATCGGCGGCCGGCTCCGGCCGGCCGCCGGCCGTCCACTCCCCCCGAACTCGAAGGATCTTCGTGCAGACCAGGCCGATTCGGCGGCTCGCCGGCGTGCTCCTGTCCCTCGCCCTGTGCACCGCCGGACCGGCAGCGATCGGACCGGCGGCCGCGGAACCCACCGGCGCCCATCTCGACCACATCGACCGGCCCGGACAACGGCAGCAGATGCTGCACGTGTACTCCGCGGCGATGGACCGGGTGATCCCGCTGCAGGTGCTGACCCCGCTCGACACCTCGGCACCGCACCCCACGCTGTACCTGCTCAACGGCGCCGGCGGCGGCGAGGACGTGGCGAACTGGTATCAGCAGACCGATATCGTGCAGTTCTTCGCCGACAAGAATGTCAATGTGGTGATCCCCGCGGCAGGCGCCTTCTCGTACTACACCGATTGGCAGCGCGACGACCCCACGCTCGGCCGCAACAAGTGGACCACCTTCCTGACCGACGAGCTGCCGCCGATCATCGATGCCACGCTCGGCACCTCCGGCGCGAACGCGGTGGCCGGGGTGTCGATGTCGGCCACCTCGGCCCTGAACCTGGCGATCGCGGCCCCGGGCCGGTATCGCGCAGTCGGCTCGTACAGCGGCTGCGCCTCGACCGCCGACCCGATCGGCCGGACCTATGTCGAGCTGGTACTCGGCCGGGCCGGGGCCGATCCGGCCAACATGTGGGGCCCACCCGGCGGGCCGGGCTGGGTGGCGCACGATCCGCTGCGCAATGCCGAGCAGTTGCGCGGCACCACCCTCTACATCTCCAGCTCCAGCGGGTTGCCCGGTGCCGCGGAATCCCTGGTGGCTCCGCAGTTCGCCGGGCGGGCCGCTGCGCTGGCCAATCAGATGCTGCTCGGCGGTCTGATCGAGGCGGCGACGAATGCGTGCACTCGGCAGCTGGCGGCCCGGCTCGCCGAACTGGACATCCCCGCGCACGTCGAACTCCGCCCCGCCGGGACGCACACCTGGCATTACTGGCAGCAGGACCTGCACGCCTCCTGGCCGATCTTCGAAGCCGCCCTGCGCGCCGACGGCTGACCACGGCGGCGATTCGTTCACCGAATACCTGCCGCCCGGGCCAGCCATCCGGTCAGGCGGAGCGGGTCGACCGGGGTCAGGGCCAGATCGCCACCGATGGTCAGCAGGTAGCGGCCGTCGTCGGTGAAGTCCAGCCAGGTGCGGTGCGCCGGTGGGGGTGCCGCCGGATCGGCCGGGTCGACGGTGACGGTGAGGAAGCCGCGTGCGTCGATGGGCCGGGCCAGCGCCCGGCGTAATCGACGCGCCCGGCGTTGCTCCGGGGCCGTGGGCCACGCCGGTGGTTCCGGGTCGAGGACCGCGCAGCGGGCCTCGCGCATGGCGGGCAATCGGCCCGCCGGCACCGGGCCGACGGCCGCCACCAGTTGCCCGGGCAGTGCCTGCGCCGAGCAGGCGATCACGGTGACCGCATCGGCGCCCGCGACCACCGCGGCACCCCAGCCGAGATAGCTCACCCCGAGCACCGCCAGCGGATCGGCCAGCCGTTCACCGTCCTTGTACCGGTCACCGACCAGGGTGATGGTGGTGGCGTCGGGCCGGGTGAGGAACCGCAGGGTGCTGGTCAGCTCGGGGTCGGCATTCGGCGGGAAGCGCTGTGGCAGGCGCAATGCCGCCCGGGCGCTCTCGGTGCCGACCGTTCCGGCAGGTGCGAGGTCGATCGGGTAGGGGCGGCGGTCCAAACCGGTCTCGCTGCCCCACACGTAGGTGAACTCGTCCGGGGTGAAGATCCATTTCATGGCCGGGGCTCATCCCTGCGATCCGGGTTCCCGATCCGGCAGCTGGGGTGGATCGAAGCGGGGCACCCGGTCACCCGCGGCGGGCAGGGTCGGGTTGTACACATAGTGCATCGCGTCCCGGGCGGCTGCGGTGTCGGCGGCCTCGCCGGCGAGGTAGTGCGAGCGCCGCCAGAAGCCTTCGACGGCCTCGGCCACCGGATCCGGGTCCTCGGCGTACGGCGGCCGCGGTTCCGGAATGGCGGCGCGGACCGCTTCGGCGGCGTCCGCGCAGCCCCGCAACAGTCGTTCCAGCTCGGCGCAGGTGTCGTGGGCGTGCAGCCCGGCCCGGACGAAGTCGTCGGTGGCCGCCTGCGCGGACCCGGCGAAGGCGCCGGACAGTTCGGGCAGCTCGCGCCTGGCCACCGCGGCGAACTCCTCGAACGAGGAGCGCAGCAATTCACCCATATCGAGCCAGCCCGCGGCGACCCGGGCGAGATCGGCCGGCGCGAGCCGTTCGTGCACCTGCTCCCAGATCTGCTGCAGGGTGTAACCGTCGAAGACCTCGCGGTCCGGAACGTAGGCGGGATCGGTTTCGTGCGTACCCATGGCAGGAACCTTCCGGTCGGTGACCGCTACCCGGCAGCGCCCGGATCACGACGAGACATCCAGCTCGGCGGTGACCCGTTCGAGTGCTGCCCGGTGGGCGGCGTCGGCCTCGGCGATCAAATCGGCGGAAGCGAGGTACGCGGCCTTGTAACGCAGGGCCGTCGCTTCCAATGCGCGCAGGGTGGCGAGGCCTTCGGCCCCCTTGGCGCTGAACCCACGCGTCAGTGCGTGCCCGGAAGGCAAGTCCGCGAATCCGTGCACCTGCACCACGGCCTCACTCGCCCGCATCGCCTCCCGTAACCCCGCCACCAGCCGGTCACACGCCGCCGCCAGCCGCCGCGCGCCCTCGACGGACATGCGCAGCTCACCGGCCGTCGCCGCTTCGTAGACCGTCTGCGCGTCCTTTCGACCCCGCTCCGGTGCCCCCATGGCCGCGCACCCCCTCCGGCGCCTT
Source organism: Nocardia sp. KT25-26 (assembly GCF_056627695.1). NCBI lineage: Bacteria > Bacillati > Actinomycetota > Actinomycetes > Mycobacteriales > Nocardiaceae > Nocardia > Nocardia sp. KT25-26. The sequence continues at coordinate 5,334,638 of NZ_CM152813.1, forward strand.
CCCGCGGGCCGAGCCGGCCCGTGCCTTCCTGTCGTGCAGGGTACCAACGGAATTCGTCATCCGGAATGGCTCGGTGTCGGTTATCGCATCCGTCCCGGCCGCCGGCCGCGGGATTTGTCACATGCCCCGACGGCTACCGGAAATATCCTGGTACCCGGCGGTCCGCCCCGTAGAGTCGGGACATGGCGGAGTCGCGGAAGGCCGAACTGATTCAGGAACTCGCCGACGACTACCTGCTGGCCGGTGAACGCCGGTTCACCCGGCAGCAGGTGGCCGAGCAGTCCGGCGTGCCTCCGGAGGTTTCGCAGCGGCTGTGGACCGCGCTGGGTTTTCCGGCCAACCCGGACGACGAGCGGGACTACACCCCCGCCGATATCGCGGCGGTCACCACCTTCCGCGGGATGAACGTGGTGGCCTCCGCCGATATCCGGCAGCAGGCGGCCGCGGCGCGCACCATCGGCCAGGGCATGGCCCGGCTCGCCGAATGGCAGGCCGACCTGGTGTTGGCCGAGATCCGGGCCCGGGCGGCCGAGGGCGACACCGCGCACACTCCCGAGGAACGGTTGCGGGCTGCCACCGAATCCACCCTGACCGAGGTCGAGGAGCTGCAGCGGTACGCCTGGCGGCGGCACCTGGCCGCCGCACTGGCCCGCGCGGTCGACGAACCGATCCCGAATGCCGAGTCCACCCGGGTGCTCGCGGTCGGCTTCGCGGATATGGTCGGCTTCACCAGGCTCACCCGGCATCTGCATCCGGACGAGCTGGCCACCCTGCTGGAGGCGTTCGAATCCACCACCACCGCCGCGATCACCGAACACGGCGGCTGGGTGGTCAAGAACGTCGGCGACGAGGTGATGTTCGCGGCCGAGACGGCCCAGGCGGCCGCCCGCATCTCGCTGTCGATTCAGGAATCGACGATGCTGGTGGGCGGCACCCCGGAGTTGCGGGTGGCGTTCGCCTACGGCGAGGTGCTCAAACGCTTCGGCGACCTGTACGGGTCGGTGGTGAACATCGCCGCCCGGCTCACCGGTGTGGCCCGGCCGGGCAACATCCTCATCGACGACAGTGCCGCCGCCGCACTGGCCGACGATCCGGAATTCGCGATCCGGCACCTGCGCAGTGTCCGGGTCCGCGGGTTCAACCGGCTGCGCCCGCATCGGCTCCGCAGCGCCTGATTGCTACCCGGTTGCGCTCGGTGGTCCACCATGACCGCGTCGGGTGCTCTATGGTGTTCGGCGTCGGATCGTTCGACGCTGGAAAACCGGATGGACAATCGAGGAGTGACTGTGGATTTCGCGAGCCTGGCCGGCAAGGCAAAGGACCTGGCCCAGAAGAATGCCGACAAGGTCGACGATGTGATCGAGAAGGCCGGTGACATGGTCGACGAGAAGACCGACGGCAAGTTCGCCGGGCATGTGGACACTGCGCAGGATGCCGCCAAGAAGGCGCTGCGCGAGCAGTAGCGAAGTGATTGCCGTGCGGGGCAGTGTCGTCCCCCGCACGGCAATCCGGTAGCGACGGTCAGCCGGCGGGCTGCTCCTGGCTCTTCGGAGCCCACTTGGTGGTGCCGGGCGGAGCGGTGAGCGTGCCGATCAGATCGATACCGGCGATGATCAGGGTCGGGCCGCCGACCACGAGGGTTCCGATGATGCCGCCGAGCGAGGCGCCGGTGAGAATCGTTGCAGGCAATGGGATCCCACCGCCAGCCAGGCCGACTACGATTCCGATTCCCGCACCGATCGCAGTACCGATGAAACCACCGACAGCCGTGGCGATTCCGAACTGCGAGGCGAAGTTGGACTGCGCCGCATAGTTCTCCTGCGGCGAGGCCACCGGTCGAACCGTGGGCCGCGCCTGTGAAACATCCTTCACCGCAGTCAGTTCCAGGACCCGTCCCTCGTCACGCACCAGGTGCGGCAGCGGGTACTCGGTTTCGCCCTCCCGGATGGCCAGCGGCAGGGTGACCACCGTGGCCCCGGAGATGTCGCGGATGTCGACGGTGTCGCCGTCGATCTCGAAGGTTCCGTTCGTCAGTGTGGTGACCACCGTGTCGCCGACGAGTTCGGCGCGGTACTCGATATCGGGAGTCACCGGTTCGGCGTGCACAACTCCCGCACCGACCAGAGCGGCGGCCAGGGCCGGCACCGCGGCGGCGGCGATCTTGCGAATGATCATGTGTGCTCTTGTCCCATCTTCATCAGGTGTACAACCGTGCAGGCTTCCAACTGGTACAGACACAGAGTTCGACGAACGCAGGGTCACTGCGCTCGTACCCCCTTTACCCCGACCGGACCGAACCTTACGCCCCTGATGTCGGGGGCACACCACAATTTCGTTCGTAAATTTCCGAGAAATTCACATATCTCGGCGTTTCGGACAAAACGCCGGTCAGACCAGCACACCGAGTACCACACACCCGGCACACACCAGGAACACCACGGTCAGCGCCACCGCATCCCGGCGCCCCGGACCACTCGGGTGGGCCGTGAGCTGGCCGGTCCCACCGCGTGCGGTGATCGCCTCGCCGAGTTCACCTGCCCGGCGGGTCGCCACCGCCATTGCCGCGGTGAGGATGTCGATCAGCGGGTTCTGATCGGTGGCCCGATGCACCAAATCCTCCTTGGGCCGCAGCTTGCGCGCCGCCCGTAGCACCCGGATCTCCTCCAGCAGCAACGGCAGGCCGCGCAGGGTCAGGGCCACCGCCACCGCCCATTCGTCCACCGGGACCCGCAGTCTGCGCAGTGGCGCACCCAGTTTCGCCAGTGCGGGCGCGATCTCGCCCATCGGGGTGGTCCAGGCGATCAGCATCGAGGCGCTCACCAGCACCATGCTGAACACGAACAGCTGGGCGTAACGCAACACTGCGGACGGGCCCACCGGAACGTTGACCAGGGCACCCAGCGCGACCAGGCCCCAGAACCACCACGGCAGCCGCGGCAGTGTACCGAGGGGCAGCCGCGCCAGCACCCCGACCACGAGCAGGAAGACGATCACGGCTCCCAGTACCGGCCAGGTCGGCAGGAACATCAGCGTCAGGCTCAGGGCCAGCACACAGACCATCTTGGTTCCGGCCCACAGCCGGTGCACCGGGCTGTCGACCGGAACCTGGCGCAGCAGGACCGTACTCATTGCGAGACTCCGTTTCCGGGTTCGGGGCGCTCCCCGGCGCCCAGCGGCCAGGATGCGCCGGGGCGGCGCTTCGGGAGCGGCCGGGGGCCGGGCCGGCGGGGATCGCCGGGCGGCCCCGGAGGTTCGGCGGCTCGGCCGAGCCCGGCCGACGCCGGACGGGCCGGGGCGGCTGCCGGGGCGGTGGCCGCCACCAGGTCCCCCTCCCGCAGGTGCACCGTCCGGTCGCAGACCGCCGCGATATCGGCGACATCGTGCGAGATGACCACGATGGTGAGGCCGGAATCGCGCAGCCGGCCGAGCAGTTCGACGATATCGGCACGCCCCTCCGGATCCAGCCCGGCCAGCGGCTCGTCCAGCACCACCACCTGCGGATGGCTGGCCACGATCGCGGCCAGCACCACCCGCTTGGCCTGGCCACCGCTGAGTTCCTCGATGGACCGGGCCGCCGAGCGGCGGTCCAGCCCGACGGCATCCAGCGCCTGTCCCACCGCACCGGAACCGGTGGCGCGGCCGCCCCAATCCGAGATCTCCTCGCCCACGCTCTGTTTCTGCAGCTGCAACCGCGAATGCTGGAAGGCCAGCGCCACCCGGCCGACCTGGTCGCGCACCGGATCTCCGTGCAGCTCGCACCGGCCGGAACTCGGTGCGATCAGGCCTGCGATGATCCAGGCCAGAGTGGACTTGCCGGAGCCGTTGCCGCCCACCACCAGCAGGGTTTCCCCCCGATGCACCGACAGGTCGATGCCGTGCAGTGCCGGCGCCTCCCACGGGGTGCCCCGGTTGTAGGTGTGCCGGATATCGCGCAACTGCAGGATCGCCGGTCCGATCGGCTGCTGCCGCACGGTCCGGGTGGGCTGCGGCCAGCCCGGCAGCCGGTCGGCCATCCGGCCCCGATCCAGGTGGATCACCCGGTCGGCGGCGGCCGCATCGGCCTCGTGATGGGTCACCAGCACCACCGCGGTGCCGTGCCGTCGGGGTAGATCGGCCAGCAGTGCCACCAGTTCCCGGCGGCCGTCCGGATCGATCATCGAGGTCGCCTCGTCGGCGATCAGCAGTGCCGGCCGCCGGGCCAGCGCTGCCGCGACGGCCAGGCGCTGCTGCTGGCCGCCGGAAAGCGCCGCGGTCTCCCGGGCGCCCATCCCGGCCAGGCCGACCTCGGCGAGCAGCCCGTCCACGTCCACGGTCGCCGCGCGGTCCGCCGGCAGGCCCCAGACGACGTCGTCGGCCACCGATACTCCCAGGGTCTGGCTCTCCGGCCGTTGCAGCACCAGCGCAGTGCCACCCTCCCGGCCCAGTCCGGCCGAACCCGGGCGGGTCAGTGTCCCCTCGGTCGGCGGGCGCCCGGCCAGCACCCGGGTCAGGGTGGACTTGCCCGAACCGTTGTGCCCGACCACGGCCACGAACTCGCCGGCGGCGACCCGCAGGTCGATGCCGGACAGCGCCGGCGTATCCGCCTCGGGATAGGTGTATCCGACACCGGACAGCGTCACCGGCAGCGGCGCCACCGGGCGATCGTCGTGCGGTGCGTCCAGCCGGTCGGTCCCCGGCAGCCAGGCCAGCCGGTCCAGCACCGAACCGAGCACATACCAGGACACCACGGCGCTGACCAGCACTCCGAGCGCCACGCTGCCGCCCAGCCACGCCCACCACCAGCGCAGCACCGAATCGGTCAGCTCGGCGACCGCGCGGCCCACCGGGGCCAGCGCCGATTGGCGGGCGGCCAGATCCTGCACACCCTGTGCGGTGTTGCGGATGGTCTCGAAGAACAGTTCCCGGGTACCGGCGAACACCAGCAGCATCCCCACCGAGAACGCGCCCCACCCGATCCCGGACAGCGTCGCGAGGCCGAGTACGGCAGGCAGTCCACCGCCACGGCGTTTCACGCCACCGATGATGCCGCCCAGCGTCGCCGTGCCGACCACGCCGATCGCCGGCAGCAACCCGGCGGCAACAAAGGTGACCAGGGTCGCCGACATCGTCGCGGTCACCAGCACCCGCAACCGGTACCGGTGCGCCAGCAATCCCAGCGGGACCGCGGCCACCAGCTGCAGCGCAGCCGCCATCGGGACCAGGGAGCCGACGGTGATCAGCCCGACGGTCATCCCGCCCAGGACCGCAGCGGTGGCCAATTCGATCGGGCGTAGTTCACTCACAGCACAAGTCTGCCAGGGCGGGACCGGACGGCTACCGCACCAGGGTCCGACACGTCGCACCCGCGCCGGACGACAACGCGCCGCGGCCTGGACGGGACCTGGACTCCGCCACCGGCGCGCAAGGCGCACCGAACACCGCAGGGTCTATTCAGCAGGGGCGGCGTTCTGTCGTCCGCCCATGGCGACGCTGCGGAAGTGGGTGGTCAGGGGCCCGGCATCGGGAATCACGTGCAGGGCGATCGCCGGGTCCGGGGCGTAGTCCATCACCTGGTCCGGCGGGTCCAGTTCCCATTCGCCGCCCAGCACCGACGCGGTACTCGGCCCGGTCAGCAGTGGACGCCCGGCGAAAGTGGTGACGGCAGCCGAGTGGGCGTGTCCGGTGAGCACCCCGAGGATCCGGTCGTCACCCGCCACTACGGCCGCGAGCCTGCCCGGATCCGCCAGCCCGATCTCGTCGACGATCGGGCTGTACAACCGGGCCGGAGGGTGATGCAGGGCCAGCAGGATCGGCCCGCCCGCCGGCGCCTCGGCGAGGGCGGCACGTAACCAGGTGAAGGTTTCCTCGGCGAGCCGGCCGCCTGGGTCGCCCGGCACCGTGGAGTCGAGCAGGATCAGGGTGAGCGGCCCCACCCGGTGCACCCGGTTGATCGGGGCACCGCCCGGCGGTTCGTCGAGCAGGACGGTCCGGAAGTTGGTTCGGTCGTCATGGTTTCCGGGCAGGCATACCATCGGAATATCCGTTCGCAGTGCGGTTTTCGCCTGCGCATACTGCTCCCGCTGCCCGGAATCGGTGATGTCGCCGGTCACCACGATCAGATCGGGACGGCGGCGCAGACCGGCCAGATAGGCCAGCGCCGCCCGGGCCCGTTCGGCATTTCGGGAACCGAGGTCGAAGTGGGTGTCGCTGAGCTGAGCCGCCAGGATCATCGGCAGTCGCTCCCCTTCCGGGATTCGCTACGTTGCGTCCGAGTGTGCCGGTCTCCCTCGTCGGCACCCATCAAGGCTAGCTGAGCTGGGCATATTCCTCGCCATGAGGCTGCACACGCCGGAAAACCTGATCGGTGGTCTGTGTGGCGGGCCACCGCCGTCAGGCGCGTGGTGCGGTATCGCCGAATGCGAGCGCGGCCGCGGCGGTGAGTTCATCGATCCGCTCGGCACCGGACGCCACCGGCGCCCAGAAGTCCGCATCCGGTGCGGCGATCAGATCCAGTTCCCCGGCAGGGTCTTCCGGGGCCGCCAGCTGCAGCCGCCACGAATGCAGCTGGGTACGCGGCAGCTCCCCGGACCTGTCGAACAGTGGGTCGCCGACGATCGGATGACCGATCCAGGCCAGGTGCACCCGCAGCTGATGCCGCCGCCCGGTGACCGGCCGCAGCGCCAGCAGCGCCCGGTCCCCGTGCCGGGCGAGCGTGCTGAACCGGGTGTGGGACGGGTAGTTCTTCACCGCCAGCAGATCGGCGTCGTCGACGAACCAGCGGTCACCGGACCGCCGGATCGCCTCCCGGGGTGCGGCGACCCGGACTCTGTTCTTACGGCCGACGCTCAGCGGCAGCTCGACCGTGCCGTGGTCGGGCAGATCTGCACCGGCGACCACGGCCAGATAGGTCTTGCGGGCGGTCTGCTTGTTGAACTGCCTGGTCAGCGGACCGTGTGCGGCGAGATCGGTGGCCAGTAACACCAGCCCGGAGGTCACCTTGTCGATCCGGTGCACCGGATACAGGGTGACCCCGGCAGCGGCCGCGAGCTGCACCAGATCGGTGTCGTGCCGTTCTCCGGTCACCGAGATCCCCGCCGGCTTGTTCAGCGCCAGCACGGCATCGTCGGTGTACACGGTGCAGCGCTGGAGTACCTGCGGCCAGTCCCAATCCACCGGGACACCCTAACGGGCTCCGTCCGGCCGGACCGGCGCCCCTCGAACGGTCGCCTCGCCTCGGCCGCCCACCCAGGCCGGGTGCCACAGCCGCCCCTGTTCGGTCCAGGATTGGAATCGGATGGTGCCGCTGATCTCCGGTTCCACCCAGACGGCGTCGGCTCGTTCGTCGTCGGCCAGTGCGTTGACGAACGGCGGATCGGCCCGGCGCAGACCCCGCATCCGCTCGGCGAGGGAGGCCATCGTGGCCTCGTCGAAGCCGGTACCCACCCGGCCGGCGTAGATCAGGTCCCCGTTGTGCGGCACACCCACCAGCAGCGATTTGAACGCCCGGGCCGTGCTGGTCCGCCAGCCCCCGATCACCACCTCGAGCGTGCGCCAGTGCCGCTGTTTGATCCAGGTGTGGCCGCGTTTGCCGGGCTGGTACACCGAATCGAGCCGCTTCGCGACGACACCTTCCTGGCTGCGTTCGGCACTGACCCGCAATGCCTCCGCGCCGGGGCCGGGTAGCCGGGGCGCCACGTTCAGGGCGGGCGCGAGCTCGCCGAGCGCCTCGAGCACTTGTCGCCGATCGGTGTAGCGCTTGCGGAGCAACGAGGTGCCGTCCAGGTACAGCACATCGAAGGCCACCAGCTGCGCACTCCGGGAATCGGCCTGCAGCAGGGCGATATTCGGAATCCCGTCGGCGTCGAACACGACTGCCTCCCCGTCGACCACCACGCGATGCGCGGCCAGCTGCTCGCCCAGTTCGGCCAGCCGCGGGTACCTGTCGGTGACGACGCCGCCGGCCCGGCTCCGCACCGTCACCACACCGGAGTCGATCTCCACCAGTACCCGGAAACCGTCCCATTTCGTTTCGAAGGCCCACTCCCGATCGGTGAGCCGGTCCACCGCGCCCGGAGTGGCCAGCATCGGGGCCAGGCCGCGCGGCAGGTCCCGGTCGCCGGTCGACGGCGGGCCCTCGGTAGCGGTGTCCGCCGGGCCCGGTTCTCCGGCACCGGGGCCGGGAGCCTGCTGATCGCGCATCCGGTGCATCAGCCACTGATCGCCCCGGGTGCGGATCAGGGCGTAGCGGCCCGAGAGCCGGTCCCCGTGGAAGTCCGCGATCACCTCGTCGGACCGCCATTTCTCGGTGTCGTAGGTGCCGGAATCCCAGATGGTCATCGTCCCGGCGCCGTATTCACCCTTGGGGATCGCACCGTGGAAATCCAGGTACTCCAGCGGGTGGTCCTCGGTGTGTACCGCGAGCCGGTTGTGCGCGGGATCGGTCGGCGGGCCTTTCGGGACCGCCCAGGACACCAGAACCCCGTCCCGCTCCAGCCGCACATCCCAGTGCAGGCGCCGCGCATGGTGTTCCTGCACCACGAACCGGTTTCCCGGGCCGTCGGCGGTGGGTGGCTCCGCCGGGACCGGTTCCGGGGTGCGCTCCGCGGCACGTTTGTCCCGATACTTCGCCAGCCTGTCGGCGGTGTCCGGGCCGGCGCCGCCCGCTCCGGCAGTCACCGCGGCGTCTTCGACCGGCGGATCCAGCTCGGCGAGCAGATCGGTCCCGGATTCCCAGCGGGCGAGCACTTCGTCGAAACGCAACTGCCGCAGCCGATCCGAATCCTCGATTTCCGCCCATGACCTGGGCGCGGCAACGTCCGGGTGTTCGCGGCCCCGCATCGAGTAGGGCGCGACGGTGGTCTTCGCCGCATTGTTCTGGCTCCAGTCGACGAAGATCTTCCCGGTCCGCGCCGATTTGGCCATGGTGGCGGTGACCAGGTCCGGATGCAGCTGCGCCAGGTTGGTGGCGACCTGGCGGGCCACCGTGCTCGCACCGGCGGAGCTCATCTCCCGATCCAGCGGCACATAGATGTGGATCCCCTTGCTGCCGCTGGTCACCGGGAACGCGGTCAGACCGATATCGGCCGCGATATCGCGCACCGCCAGCGCGATCCGGGCGCATTCGGCGAGCCCGGCGCCCGGCCCGGGGTCCAGATCGAACACCAGCCGGGTGGCCGGGCCGCGGGCACCGTCGAGAAAGCGCCACTGCGGCACATGGATCTCCAGCGCCGCCTGCTGCCCGATCCAGGCCAGCCCGGCCTCCGAATCGAGCAACGGGTAGGTCACCCGGCGATGCGAATGATCGATGCTGCGCCGCGGCAACCAGGCCGGGACGTGACCGGGCAGGTTCTTCTCGAAGAAGGCGGGCTGGTCGACGCCGTTCGGCCAGCGCTTACGGGTGACCGGACGGCCGGCTACATGCGGCAGCAGGGCGTCGGCGATGGCGGTGTAATACGCGATCACCGCACCCTTGGTGGTCCCGGTACGCGGATACAGCACCTTGTCCAGGTTGCCGATATCGACGTCGATCCCGGGCGCACCGGGCGGACCCCGGAACTCCCGTCGCATGGGATGTACCGGTGCGAGGGCCGGTCACCGGCCCTCGCACCGCTCAGGACCGCGGGCCCGAATCCGACGGACCGGAGGTCGGCCCCGGCTCGGCCGGCGGCTCGGGCGGCGTCGTCGGCGCCGCGCCACCGGTCGCGCCCGGTGCCGTGCTCCCACCGGAGGCCTCCGACGTGGTGCCGCTACCGCCTTCCTCCGGCGGAACCACCTTGCGAGCGGCTTCCTTGCCCTTCTCGATCTTGTCGCTGTACTTGCCGTGCGTCTTCTCGTCGATGAAGTTACCGGCCTTGTCGACCGCTTCGTTGATCTTGTCGGCGTTCTGCGCCGCGGCTTCCTTGCCCTTGCCGAGCATGCCCTTGAGGGTGTCCACGAGACTCATCGTTCGTCGTTCCTTTCCCTAGCCGTCGGAGGTTCCGGAGTACTACCCCACATCTTCCCACCACGAATCACGTGGTGGGAGGTCATTCGGAACCACCCGCTGGCCCGGCTTGGGCACCGCCACCCGGGTACCCGCCCCGTGCGCGGCGGCCACCATCCGGCGGACCGGCTCCGACCAGCCGTGGAACGCCAGATTGAACGTCGCCCAGTGGATCGGCACCAGCACGCCGTGGTCGGCGGCACCGACACACAGATCGGCGTGCGCGCGCACCGCCTCCTCCGGGTTCATGTGCACATCCGACCAGCGTTCGTCGTAGGCGCCGATCGGCAACAGGGTCAGATCGAACGGTCCCAGGGTGGCTCCGGCCTGCGCAAACGCCTTCGTATAGCCGGTGTCACCGCCGAAATAGACCCGGTGCTGGGGACCGGCGAGCGCCCACGAGGCCCACAGGGTGGTGTTGCGCTGCAGACCCCGGCCGGAGAAATGCCGGGCCTCCGCGCAGGTGATCGTGAGCGGACCGGCCGCACCGGCCACGGTGACCGAACCGCCCCAGTCCAGCTCCACGATCCGGTCCTCCGGCACGCCCCAGTGCCGCAGATGCGCACCGATCCCGAGCGGCACGATCAGGGGCATCCGGCGGGTCCGGACCAGCTCCTCGATCGTCGCCTTGTCGAGATGGTCGTAGTGGTCGTGCGAAATGATCACCGCATCCAGCTCGGGCAGCTCGGCCAGCGGCGCCGGGGCGGGATGCAGCCGGGCCGGGCCGATCAGCGGTGAGGGCGATACCCGTTCGCTCCACACCGGATCGGTCAGCACCCGGAAACCGTCCACCTCGATCAGCGCGGACGCATGCCCGAACCAGGTCACCGCGAGGTCGGCGGCCTGCGCCGGCGCCTCGACCGACGCCAGCGGCACCGCGGTGCGCGGACGACCGGCATCGCGCTGGGTCATCGCGGACCACAGCAGCGACAGCCCGGAACCGGTCGCGATCTGGCTGCTCTGCTCGGTGTTGTGGAACCGGCGGCCGCGATAACTGCCGGCGCCGACGGCCAGCGGTTCGATCGCGGTCGGCCCGGCGCCCAGCGCCGCCGGCAGCCCCTGGGCGGCGCGCAGCACCCAGGCCAGACCGAGAACTCCGGCCGCTCCGCAGGCGAGGCGTCGGATCCGCATCAGCGGCCCTCGAACTTCGCCGGGCGCTTCTGCCGGCGCGCCAGCCGCCCCTCCTGCGCGTCCGCGCTGGACCAGGCGGCCGTCAGCGCGGCCTGCTGTTCCGCACTGCCCGGATCCCGGGTGCCGTCGTCGTTGAAGACCAGTTTCAGGTGCCGCAGCGACAGCGGCGCCAGCTGCGCAATCGACTTCGCCCAGTCCTGGGCATCGGCCAGGGTGCCGAGCCGGTTGGCGAAACCGAACGAATAGGTGTCGGCCGCCGAGACCGGTTCGGCGCCGAGCAGTACGGTCCGGGCCGGGCCGCCGCCGATCAGCGAAACCAGCCGGCGCACCGTCCAGCGGTCCACCGAAATACCCAGTTTGGCCGCCGGGATCGCAATGTAGGCGTCCGGGTCGATCACCCGCAGGTCCGAGGCCAGCGCGAGCTGGACACCCGCACCCAGCGCACCGCCGTTGATCGCCGAGATCACCGGCACCGGCACCGATTCGATGGTGTGCAGCATGTCCAGCAGGCCGGTCAGGAACTCCTCCGAGTACACCCCCGACAGGTCGGCTCCCGCGCAGAAGATCGGGCCCCGCCCGGTGAGCACGATCGCCCGGGCGCCCCGTTCGACGGCATCGAGCACGGCGGCCCGCAACTGCGTCACCAACTCGTCGTTGAGTGCGTTGCGACGCTCCTCGCGCTGCATCTCGATGGTGATGACGTCACCGTCGCGGGTGACTCCGAGCATGTTTCCTCCCCGTACTTCGATGACGGTCCGGTTGCTTTCACTCTGCCACAGCCGACGGCGATCGCCCGGTAACGCGATACCATCGGCCGCCGTGGCGACCGATTTCGACATCCTGGTCATCGGTGCCGGTCAGGCGGGTTTGTCGGCCGGCTATCACCTGCGCCGGCTCGGGCTGCGGCCGGAACGGGACTTCCGGATCGTGGACCATGCGCCCGGTCCCGGCGGGGCCTGGCAGTTCCGCTGGCCGTCGCTGACCCTGACGACCGTCAACCGGGTGCACGACCTGCCGGGGATGTCGTTCGCGGAGACGCTGCCGCCCGGCTCGGCGTCCGCCCCGGCCGCGACCGCCGTACCCGAGTACTACGCCCGGTACGAACAGCGTTTCGACCTGCGGGTACAACGGCAGACCTCGGTGCGGGTGGTCTGCGATCGGACCGCCGACGACGCGCGCTGCGACGGCCGCGGCGAGATCCTGCGAGTGGAGACCGACCCTCCCGAAGTGCTGCGGGTGCGTGGCCTGATCAATGCGACCGGCACCTGGGAACGCCCGTTCGTACCGCATGTACCCGGCGCCCGATCGTTCGCCGGACGTCAGCTGCACACGCACGATTACCACACGGCCGACGAGTTCGCCGGTGCCGACGTGGTCGTCGTCGGCGGCGGGATCTCCGCCGTGCAGATCCTCGACGAAGTGTCGAAAGTCACCTCGACCACCTGGGTGACCAGGACCGCTCCGGTGTTCCGGGAAACTCCGTTCACGGCCGCGGACGGTCGTGCTGCCGTGGCCCGGGTCGAGGACCGGGTGCGGCGCGGGCTGCCGCCCGGTTCCGTGGTCTCGGTGACCGGGCTGCCCCTGGACGATCGGCTGCGCGCGGCCCGTGACCGCGGCGTCCTGCATCGGCTGCCGATGTTCGACCGCATCGAACCGGGCGGGGTCCGCTGGGCCGACGGCCGGTTCCGGGCCGCCGACGTCATCATCTGGGCCACCGGTTTCCGCAGCTCACTGGACCATCTGGCGCCGTTGCGACTGCGCGGCCCCGGCGGCGGTATCGAAATGACCGGGCGGTCGGCCACCCAGGTCGCCGCCGACCCCCGGATCCATCTGGTCGGCTACGGGCCGTCGGCCAGCACCATCGGCGCCAACCGGGCGGGCCGGGCGGCGGCGGTGGAACTGACCCGCTACCTGGGAATCAGTCGTCGAGCCCGGCAGTGAACGTCGCCGGGTCCGGGCCGATCCGGCGGCCCGCGTCCAGCCGGTTGATCGCCGCCATCGCGTCCCGGTCCAGTTCGAAGTCGAACACGTCGAAGTTCTCCGCGATCCGCGACGGCGTCACCGACTTGGGGATCACCACGTTGCCGAGCTGCAGATGCCAGCGGATGATCACCTGCGCCGGGGTCCGATCCAACTCCTTGGCGATGCTGACGATCGTCGCCTCGTCGAGCAGCGTGCCCTGGCCGAGTGGGCTCCACGCCTCGGTGGCGATCGCGTGCGCGGCATGGAATTCGCGCAGCTCACGCTGGGCCAGCTGCGGATGCAGTTCGATCTGGTTGACCGACGGGGTCTCCCCGGTCTCGGCGATGAGCTGTTCCAGATCGGCGACCCGGAAGTTGGATACGCCGATCGAGCGGATCCGGCCTTGCGCCTTCAACTCCTGGAACGCGCGGAAGGTACCCACGAAGCGACCGGCCGCCGGGCAGGGCCAATGGATCAGGTACAGGTCCAGGTAGTCCAGCCCCAGCCGCTGCATGCTGGTGTCGAACGCACGCAGGGTGTTGTCGTAACCCTGGTCGGCGTTCCACAGCTTCGTGGTCACGAAGATCTCTTCGCGCGGGATGCCCGATTCGCGAAGTGCTGCGCCTACACCTTCCTCGTTGCCGTATACCGCAGCGGTATCGATACTGCGGTACCCGGTGCGCAGCGCCTCGGCCACCACCGGTTTCGCGTCCTCGGCCGGCACCTGGAACACTCCGAAGCCCAGCTGGGGAATGACATTCCCGTCGTTGAGCACGATGTCGGGCACGCGGCTGCCTCGGTTGATGAAGGTCACCGTTCCGACGGTAGGAGCGCAACGCCGTACCGTCAACGACAGCACCGGCGTGTTCGCCGGTCAGGCGCCGGGATCCGCCCCGGTCAGGCCCAGTCTCCGGTACCGTGCGCGCCGCTGTTCGACCAGCTCCCCCGGACCGCGCCGGCGCAGTTGCGCCAGTTCCTCGGCGACCGTCAATACCATCCGGCGAGCGAACTCGACCGGCTCCTCGGCGGCATCCGGGAACTCCGGCACGATCCGGTCCACCACACCGTCGGCCAGCAACTGGCCGGCACCGATCCGCTGAGCCTCCGACAACTCGGCGGCATGTTCGGTATCGCGATACACGATCGCACTGGCCCCCTCCGGAGGTAAGGGCGCCAACCAGCCGTGCCCGGCGGCCAGCACCCGGTCCGCGGGCAGCAGAGCCAGCGCGCCGCCGCCGGCCCCCTGGCCGAGCAGGATCGACACGGTCGGCGTGGCCACGGTGACCAGGTCGGCCAGGCACCGCGCGATCTCCGGCGCCAGTCCCCGTTCCTCCGCCTCCCGGGACAGCGATGCCCCCGCGGTATCAATCACCAGGACCAGCGGCAGCCGCAGCTCCGCGGCCAGCGCGATGGCCCGCCGCGCCTCCCGGAGCGCGGCGGGTCCCATCGGGGCCGGGGAGTCGTCGTCGGCGGGTGCCGGATTCCGGCCTGCCCGGTCGTGCCCGAACAGGATGCAGGGCTGTCCCCGGAATCGGGCCAGGGCATGCACCACCGAGCGGTCGGCCTCCCCCTGACCGGTTCCACTGAGCGGAACCCGGTGGGTGACCTGCCGCAGCAACTCCCGGATCCCCGGCCGATCCGGCCGTCGCGAGCTCTGCACCGCAGCCCAGGCATCCGGTTCCGGCATCGGCACCTTCGGTCGTACCTGCTCGGCCCAACCGGGTTCGGGGACAACGGCATCGACGCCCGGCCGGCCACTGCACACATCCAGCACCCGGTGCGCGATCCGGCGGAACACCGGCACCTCGACGACGCCGTCGAGCACGCCGTTGCGGTAGAGGTTCTCGGCGGTCTGCACCCCGGGCGGAAAAGGCCGGCCGTACAACGCCTCGTACACCCGCGGCCCGAGGAAACCGATCAACGCGCCGGGCTGGGCGAAGGTGATATGCCCCAATGAGCCCCAGGAAGCGAACACACCGCCCATGGTGGGATTGCGCAGATACACCAGATAGAGGTTTCCGGCGCTCTTGTGCGCCGCCACCGCTCCCGCGATCTTCACCATCTGCAGGAAGGCGACGGTACCCTCCTGCATCCGGGTACCACCCGAGGTCGGCGAAGCGATCAGCGGAAGCCCCGACTCGGTGGCCCGCTCCACCGCGGTGACGATCCGCTCGGCAGCAGCGACCCCCACCGAGCCGGCGAGAAAGTCGAACTCACAGACGATGAGCGCCACCCGCCGACCACGCAGCCGTCCTTCACCGGTGCGCACCGACTCGTCCACACCCGACCGCTGCGCCGCATCAGCCAGTTCCGCCCGATACCGGCCCGATTCGGCCACCGGCACCAGCGCCTCGTCCCAGCTCACGAAGGAGCCCGGATCGATCAACCCGTCCAGCAGTTCCCGGCCCGAAATCCGCACCCGCTCACCCTACGTGAGCACCCGAAACCCCATCCCGAGCAGACGAGGGAGCTGTCGTGGCGGCATCCCCCGAGAAGCCACCACCACGACAGCTCCCTCATCGCCGAGTACTCGGCTCGGGAGCGCGTGCAGGCGAAACGTACGGTTGCGCGCGGACGCAACCCCGTACGGAGCGACCCCGAGGAGCGACCTTTCGCGGCCCGCCTCTCACCCGAGTACTCGAAAGCGCATGAGCCGAAGGCTCGAGTCTCGAGTGCTCGGGTGCGAGGCCCCACAGGGCCGCGAACAGCGACGCCGGAGGCGGCACCATCAGACACAGCCCCTAGGGCCGCGAACACGGAGCGGCGGAGCCGCGACCATCAAACACTGCTCACCTTGGTCAGTGCGTATTCGGTGAGTGTGACCAGGGCCTGCTTGGCCGGTTCGCGGCGTCGGGCGTCCATCGACAGGATCGGCACGTCGGCGGGGACCGCGAGCGCCTGCCGGATGTCCTCCAGCGGGTACTTCGGTGCGTCGTCGAACTCGTTGAGTGCCACCAGGAAGGGCAGGTTGCGTGCCTCGAAGTAGTCGACGGCCGCGAAACTGTCCTCCAGCCGGCGGGTGTCGACCAGGACGACGGCGCCGATGGCACCGCGGATCAGGTCGTCCCACATGAACCAGAAGCGGTACTGGCCCGGAGTTCCGAACAGGTACAGCACCAGGTCGTCGGCCAGACTGATCCGGCCGAAGTCCATCGCCACCGTGGTGGTCGACTTCATCGGAATGGCACTCAGGTTGTCGATTCCGGTACTGGCGTTGGTGACCAGGGCCTCGGTGCGCAGCGGAACGATCTCCGATACCGCCCCGACCAAGGTGGTCTTGCCGACGCCGAACCCGCCGGCCACGACGATCTTCGCCGAGGTCGGTTTGCTGGTGCGGGTGTCGACCTGCTGCGCCGTCGAATCAAATACGCCGGAGTCCACTGAGAACCCTTTCGATCAGCTCGCGACGTTCATCGTCGCTGGAATCGTCTTTCAATGTCGCCGATACCCGGACATGACCGGCCTCGATGAGATCGGCCACGAGTACTCGTGCCACGCCTATCGGGATACCCAATCGGGCCGCGAGTTCAGCAACGGAGGGCGATTCTCGGCACAACTCCACGATGGACGTTTCGATGTTGGTCAGTTCGAACTGCCGCTCGAAGGCGACCGGATGCGATGCAACGAGGGCCTCCAACGCCAACTCGACCGCCGGCCTGGTACGGCCGGCAGTCAACGAGTACGGGCGGACGAGGCTCGGCTCGGAGCTCCCCACGCGGTTGTTGTCTATGTCCATCCCACCATCAGGAACCCATCGTGACGCGTGGCGTGGCCTGCACCGTCTGGCCCACGCGCTCGACCAACAACGCCATCTCGTAGCCGACCTGACCGATGTCACACGAGGTGTTGGTCAGGACCGCCAGGTACGAGCCGTCCCCGACTGCCATGAGCAGCAGGTAGCCGTGCTCCATCTCGACGACCGACTGCAGCACGGTGCCGCCCTCGAAGAGGTTCGAGACACCGACGGAAAGGCTCGCCAGCCCGGCGGTGACGGCGGACAGCTGCTCGGCACGATCCACGGGAAGCTGAGCACTCGCAGCCATCAGCAGACCGTCGGCCGAGACCAGCACCGCATGCGCTACGCCAGGAACCTCGTTGGCGAAGTTCGAAACCAGCCAATCGAGCTGACGGTTCGTACCTCCTGGTTCGGGGTTCATCGGTCTCCTTTATCTCCGGTTAGGTTCATTGCCTTCATTGCGCGGCCATCCCGGACGCCCTGCTGGTGACGACTCAAGCTGGACCTGATCGTTTCGGGATCACGTTGCGGGCGGCGAGCGGACGTACCGTCCACCGCGCCGGGGACGAGCCTTCCGCCTGGCTTGCGTTGTGGCAAGCCTGCCGCCGTCCGGGTCTCCGACTGGGCCTCGGTGGCCCGGCGGGCGGCCTGCCAGCCCTCGTCGCCCGGAGATTCGAAGGACGCCGCGGCCTGGGACCGGTCGGCGTTCGGATCCGACAGCCATGCCGACATCATCTCGGCGAAGATCGGCGTACCGCCCATCACCGAATCGGACTCGGCAGCAGGCTGCAGCCGGGTCTGGAAGAACGATGCCGTCTTGGCAGGGTTCGACCGGTAGCTGTGTCGGCCGGGATCTCGCCCGGCGGGTGCGGCCTCGGGCTCGGCCGGGCGGTCCGGGCGCGGCAGGGCGACACCGGGGCCGGCGTTGTCCTGGGGCACGACGGTAGCACCGGGATCCCGTTGCGGGAGGCCATTGGGCCCGGCCGCCGGGGCACGCTGCGGCAGACCGTCGCCGCCGGGAGTCCGCTGTGGCAGACCACCACCGGCCGGATCACGCTGCGGCAGGCCATCGGCTCCGAGTCGGCGCTGCGGCAGACCATCGGCACCCGGCCCACGCTGCGGCAGACCATCCGGACCCGGCCCACGCTGGGGCAGACCACCACTGGCGGGATCACGCTGCGGCAGACCGCCGGCTCCGGGCGCGCGCTGCGGCAGAGCACCGCTCGTGGGCCCGGAGACACCGGGCTGCGACGCATCGCTGCCGCCCGGCTGCCGCTGCGGCAGACCGCTGGGGCCGGTCGGCGGCTGCGCCGAACCGGGGCCGGCGGCTCCGCGCTGCGGCAGGCCGTTCGCACCCGGCTCGCGTTGCGGCAAACCGCCCGGGGCCGAACCGTTGCCGCCCGGCTCACGCTGCGGGAGCCCACCGGGGGCCGGGCTGTTCGCACCCGGCTCACGCTGCGGCAGACCACCCGAGGCCAGTCCGTTCGCACCGGGCTCACGCTGCGGCAGGCCACCGGGGGCCGGGCTGTTCGCACCCGGCTCACGCTGCGGCAAACCGCCCGAGGCCAGTCCGTTCGCACCGGGCTCACGCTGCGGCAAACCGCCGGAAGCCAAACCATTCGCACCCGGCTCACGCTGCGGCAAACCGCCGACCCCGGGCTCGGGGGCGCGGCCGTCACCGTCACCGCGCTGCGGAAGACCGTTGCCGCCCGGCCGGCGCTGGGGCAACCCGTCGGGCTGCGGCAGGCCACCGGGGGCAGCTCGGCCGGGCAGCCGGTCCGGTGCCGGAGCGCCCGCTCCGGGCCCGGACGGGCCCGGTACACCGGATGTTCCGGGCTCCCGCTGCGGCAGGCCACCGGGGCCGCCGGCGTTCGGCTGCCGCTGTGGCAGTCCGCCGATACCGTCGGCGCCCGGGGCGCCGTTGGCACCCGGACGGCGCTGCGGCAAACCGCCGGGCGGCGGCCCACCGGCCGGATTCGGCGGCGCACCGGCCGGTCCCTGCGGTCCGCCGGCGACCGTCGGGTCGCCGGGCGCGGCCGGTGGCCGCTTGATCGGCCCGGACAGGGTGCGCTTGGGCATGCTGGCAGCGGCCAGTTTGCCCAGCTGCGGCACGCTCTGCGGCTGCTGGCCGGGCCCCGGACGCAGCGTCGGAGCGGATTGTTCGGTACCGCCGGACTGCGCCATCGCATTGCCCGGCTGCCGCTGCGGGAGTCCACCCGGACCGGCCGCGGCCGGTGGCCCACCGGCCTGCTCGAGTGGCCCGCTGACGCCCGGATCCACCGTCACCATCATGTTGCCGCCCGGGGTGCGGGTAACCGCCCGGGTCTGCATGGTGCTGTTGTTCGGCTGCGGTTGCGGCTGGGCCGGAGCACCGGCTGCGGGAATCGGCCCCGAGTTCGGGCCGGGCGGCACCACCGGGCCTGCGGACCCCGCGACCAACAGCCCCACCGGCACATGCACCGTGACGGTGACGCCGGGATCGCGAGCGGTGTCGAAGGTCGGGCGCAGCCGCACGGTGAGACCGTGCCGCTCGGCGAGCCGGCCGACCACGAACAGGCCCATGTGCCGGGCGGTGTCGGGCCCCGGTTCGGCGGCCTGTTCGAGCCGCCGGTTGATCTCGGCCAGTTCGGCCGGCGGCATACCGATACCGCGGTCGGCGACCTCGATCAGCAGGCCCTGATCGTGGGCCTGCGCGAAGGTGAACTTGACGTCCGTCTCCGGCGGTGAGGCGCGCAGGGCGTTGTCCAGGAGTTCGGCGAACAGATGGGCGAGGTCCGATGCGGCCGGTTCGACCAGGGCACCGCGCGGTGTCGCGCCGAGCTTGACCCGCTCGTAGTCCTCCACCTCGGAGATGGCGGCCCGGAGCACATCGGCGATCTCGACCGGCGCGGACTTGCTGCGCCGCTGTTTGGTACCGGCGAGAATCAGCAGGTTGTCGCCGTTTCGGCGCATACGGGCCGCGAGATGGTCCAGCCGGAAGAGATTCTCCAGCAGGCGCGGATCCTTCTCGTCGTACTCCATCGCCTCGATGAGGCTCAGCTGGTGATCGACCAGCGACTTGGAGCGCCGCGCGAGGGTCTCGAACATGTCGTTGACCTGCGAACGCATCTGCGCCTGGTCGCTGGCCAGCCGCAGCGCCTGCCCATGGATGTCGTCGACCGCGCGGGCGAGCTGACCGATCTCCTCCTCGCTGCGCACCGGCATCGGTTCCAGCGGCACGTCCTCCGGGGCGGCGCCGTCGCGCAGCTGCGCCACCTCGTAGGGCAGATCGCTCTCCGCGACCCGCAGCGCCGCGAGCCGCAGCCGGTGCAGCGGCACGATCATGGCCCGCGCCACGAAGACCGCGAGCAGCAGCGCAGCCAGGATGGTCGCGAGCACGACGGCGGTATAGGTCCAGGCACCGGTCGACGCCGAGCTGGTCAGATCCGACATCGCGGAATCGATATCGGAGGTGGCCTGATCGACGACGGCACCGTAGTCGGCCAGGCTGGACTCCATCGACGCCCGGAACTCACCGACCGGAAGCCGGCCGGCCTGGGTTGCGGGCGAGTTGACCAGGTTCTCCCGGGTCTCGGCCTGGGCCACCAGGTTGGCGATCTTCGGATCGCCCGGCGGGAAGCGATGGGCGAGCACACCGAGCAGGCGTTTCTCGGTATTGACCGCGACCAGCATGTCCGGCGCACCGGCCTGCGGGTCCGCCATCATCGCCGCGATCGCGGCCAGCTCGTCGACCATCACCGCACGGGTGTTCAGCGAATCCACCAGACGCAGCTTCGCCGCATCCATGGTGGGGTCGCTGACCTGGGCGACCGTGCTCTCCACGATCCCGACGCTGTTGACCCGGACCTCTTCGACACTGCGCACCGCGGCGTCGCCGTCCGGCTGCTGATTCTTGCCGCGCGCCAGCACCTCTTCGGTGCGGTCGATCATCTGCTGCAGCATGTCCTGCGCACCCGGCTGGGGCGCGAGGACCTCCTTGGCAGCCTTCGCGTCGGAGATGGCACCTTCGAGCTCGACCAGGTCCTCGTCGGTGACCAGCTTGATCGGCCCGATCGAGGCGACCTGACTACCCGATACCCGTGCCGAGATAGCACTCAGCGACGTCACCGCGGGGATGACATCGACCTGCTCGGAGATCTCCGAGAGACGATTGGCCTCGGAGAACTCGGCGGTGATCCTCGACACGCCGAGCCCGACCGCGACCGCGAGTGGCACGGCGAGAACAGCCGTAACCTTCCACCTCAGGTCCCAGTTGCCGAGCGCCCAGCGTTTACTGCTGGACCTAGCGGCCTCGCGCATCTTCCTCTCACTTTCCAAACTGGCCCCTACCAAGCACCATCAGCGAACCCACAATCGCATGCTGGCTCACTGGTGGAGCTGGCCGAGAACTGCGGCTGGCCGAGAAATTGCGTCTACGACGGCCCGAAATAAGTGACATCAGATTCTAACGGATCAATAACTTCTTGGCTGACACCCGGTGACGATACCGGCTACGACCTGCCTGTTCCAGGCAAACCGTGAGGTCGCGGCACCCACCCGGGCGTCGCGTGAAGTCTGCCACAATCATCACGATCTATCGAGCGGGCATCAAGGCAAGGCAGGGAGTCACGGGTTGAGCGTGCAACACGAGTACCGGCCGGTCTACCAGACCAGCCTCGTCGACCCGGCCGGGTTCTGGGCCGAGGCGGCCCGCGCCGTCGACTGGGTGCAACCGCCCGACCAGGTCCTCGAGGCCACTGGATCCAGGCATACCCGCTGGTTCCCGGGCGCAACCCTCAACACCTGTTTCAACGCCCTCGACCGGCACATCCGGGACGGCCGGGCCGACCAGCCCGCACTGCTGTACGAATCGGCGATGACCGGCACCTCCGCCGCGTACACCTACGCCGAACTGCTGGACGAGGTGGCCGGGTTCGCGGGCACCATGCGCGACCTCGGCGTGACCGCCGGCGACCGGGTGGTCATCTATCTGCCGATGATCCCCGAGGCCGTGATCGCGATGCTGGCCTGCGCCCGGATCGGTGCGGTGCATTCGGTGGTGTTCGGCGGTTTCGCTGCGCCGGAACTGGCCGCCCGGATCGACGACGCCGAACCGGTCCTGGTGATCACCGCCTCCGGCGGCCTGGAACCCAGCGGCCCGATCGAGTACCCGCCCATCGTGCTGCAAGCGCTCGAGCTGGCCGAGACCACCGCACCCCGGACCGTGATCGTCAAACAACGTCCCCGGTTCGACACGATCGAGTTCGGCGAACCGCAGCCGGCGACCGAGGTCCTGCCGGATTCCGGGGAGACGGTCCTGGCCCGCTGGGTGGACTGGGACGCCGTGAACACCGGCAGCGCGCCCGCGGACCCGGTACCGGTCGCCGCGACCGATCCGCTGTACATCCTCTACACCTCCGGCACCACCGGTAAGCCGAAGGGCGTGGTGCGCGACAACGGCGGACACGCGGTGGCGCTCACCTGGTCGATGCGCAACATCTACGACGTCGGCCCCGGCCAGGTCATGTGGGCGGCTTCGGATGTCGGATGGGTCGTCGGCCATTCCTACATCGTGTACGCACCGCTGCTGGCGGGCGCGACCACCGTGCTCTACGAGGGAAAACCGGTCGGCACCCCGGATGCCGGCAGCTACTGGCGGATCATCGAGAAGCATCGGGTCCGGGTCTTGTTCACCGCACCGACCGCGCTGCGGGCGTTGCGGCGGGCCGATCCGGCGGCGACCGCCGCGCACCGGTGCGATCTGTCCTCGCTGCGGGCGTTGTTCTGTGCAGGCGAACGCCTCGACCCGGCCACCTTCGAGTGGGCCGAGACGACGCTGCTCACCGACCGGCCGGACTGCCCGGTGGTGGATCACTGGTGGCAGACCGAAACCGGCTGGCCGATCAGCGCCGACCCACTGGGCCTGCAGGAGCTTCCGGTGAAATCGGGCTCGGCGGGCGTGCCGGTGCCCGGCTACCGGCTGCGGATCCTGGACGCCAACGGCAACCCGCTGCCGACCGGTTCCGAGGGCAATATCGTGATCGGCCTGCCGTTGCCACCGGGTGCGCTGACCGGCCTGTGGCAGGACGCGGAGCGGTTCGAGCGGTCGTATCTGTCCGCCTTCCCCGGCCACTATCTGACCGGAGACTCCGGCTACATCGACACCGACGGCTACCTGTTCGTGCTCGGCCGCAGCGACGATGTGATCAATATGGCCGGGCACCGGTTGTCCGCGGGCAGCATCGAGGCCGCGATCGCCGGGCACGAAGCGATCGCCGAATGCGCCGTGATCGGCGTGCCGGACGAGCTCAAAGGCCATCGGCCGCTGGCCTATGTGGTCCTCAAGCAGGGAGTCGAAGCCGACCCGGACCGCCTCCGCGACGAACTGACCGAACGCGTCCGCGACCAGATCGGCGCCATCGCCACCCTGCACGATGCGGTGATCGTGTCGGGGCTGCCGAAGACCCGTTCCGGCAAGATCCTGCGCAAGACCATCCGCCAGCTCACCGCCGGTGAGGATGTCGCGGTGCCGCCCACGATCGAGGATCCGGATGTGCTGACCGCCTTCGCCGACCGGCTGCTGGCGGCCCGGCCGATCGCGAGCGACGAGACCGGTTCCGGTGGCGACGACGACATCACCGGCGCACCGTGACCGGCTCGGCGCCGGTCCGACCGCAACCGGCAGAATGAGGTCGTGACCGAACCGACCGCAGCACCCACCGTCCTGGTCGTCGACGACGACGAGGACGTCCTCGCCTCGGTGGAACGCGGCCTGCGGCTGTCCGGCTTCCGGGTTCTGGTGGCCCGGGACGGCGCTGCCGCCCTGCGCAGCGTCGCTGAGGCGGCCCCGGATGCGATCGTGCTGGACATGAACATGCCGGTGCTCGACGGTGCGGGCGTGGTGACCGCGCTGCGCGCCATGGGCAACGAGGTGCCGATCTGCGTGCTCAGCGCCCGATCCTCGGTCGACGACCGGATCTCCGGCCTGGAATCCGGCGCCGACGACTACCTGGTGAAACCGTTCGTGCTGGCCGAACTGGTGGCCCGGATCCGGGCGCTGCTGCGCCGTCCCGCCACGGCACCGGCCCGGAGTGCCCCGGACTCCATTACCGTCGGCCCGCTCGAGGTGGATGTCGCCGGCTATCGCGCACTGCTGCACGGACGCGAAATCGAGCTCACCAAAAGGGAATTCGAATTGTTGTCGACGCTGGCCCGAAATGCCGGCGTGGTGCTGAGCCGGGAGCGGCTGCTGGAATTGGTATGGGGCTACGACTTTGTCGCCGATACCAATGTGGTGGATGTGTTCGTCGGATATCTGCGCCGGAAACTCGAGATCGACGACACGCCGAGACTGCTGCACACCATCCGCGGCGTCGGCTTCGTCCTCCGAGCGCCGCGATGAGGCGGCGCCGGTCGTTCTCGCTGCGGACCCGGGTGGCCGGGGCGGCCGCGGCCGGGGCGGTGCTGGTGGTGGCGCTGGCGTTGTTCCTGAGTTTCCGGGCGATCGAACGCAACAACCTGCAGCAGACCGATCAGCAACTGCAGATCGCATCCCGGATCGTGGTGATCGAGCCGGTGATCGCCACCGGTTTCGTCAACCTCACCGGGCTGCAGAGCACTATGGCGCTGACAGTGCGCGACGACGGCATGGTGATCGCCTCCAGCCCGGTGGAACTGCCCGATCTGCCGCCCGGTTCCCGGACGGTGACCGTCGCCGGGCAGCCGTACCGGGTGCTGACCACCACCGAGAACCAGCCGCCGGGACGGACTGTCGCACTGGCCATCCCCGCCGCCGAGGCCGCCGAGGCCACCGCGGAGCAGCAGCGCTGGGTGCTGGGCAGTGGTGCGGTCGCCGTGGCCGCGGCCGCGGCGCTCGGCTGGTTGTTCGCGGGCCGTGCGGTCCGGCCGATCGTGTCGCTGACCCGGCAGGTGTCCCGGGTCGGCAAGACCGATATACCGCAGCGGCCGGTGGCCGCCGCCGGGGTCTCCGAGGCCGAACAGCTGGCGGACGCGGTCAACACGATGCTGGCCCGCGTGGACGCAGCACAGGCCGAGACCGCCGCCGCCCTGGAAACGGCCCGCGACTTCGCCGCCGTCTCCGCACACGAACTGCGCACGCCCTTGACCGCCATGCGCACCGATCTCGAGGTGCTGCGCACACTCGACCTGGACGCCGCGCAGCGCGGCGAGATCCTGGACGACGTCCAGCGCAGCCAGACCCGGGTGGAGACCACGCTCACCGCGCTCGAACGGCTCGCCCGCGGCGATCTGACCCAGCAACGCGATCATGTCGCCACCGATGTCGCCGAGCTGTGCGACCAGGCGGCGCACGATGCCATGCGGCAGTATCCGAACCTGACCGTGCGTATCGAGACCGACCCGGAACTGGTCACCCGCGGCCTGCCGACCGGGCTGCGCCTGGCCGTCGACAACGCCCTGACCAATTCGGTGAAACACGGCGCCGCCACCGAGGCGCTGGTATCGGCGCATCGGGCCCCGGCGGGACAGATCGTGATCACTGTCGACGACAACGGTTCCGGTGTCCCGCCGGACGAGCGGGAGGCGGTGTTCCAGCGGTTCGTCCGCGGCAGCCGGACCGGAAGGAGCGGTTCGGGCCTGGGGCTGGCCTTGGTCGCCCAGCAGGCCCAGCTACACGGTGGCCGAGCCCATTTCGAAGACAGCCCGCTCGGGGGCGCCCGGCTGGTCCTCACGCTGCCGGAACGGCCGGTCGACGAATCCTGATCCGGGCGGGGCGATTCGGTTTCCTCACCGAACTCTCAGAGATCCGCACGAGTGCGCTCGAGTTCCTCGCCTACGGTCGGCACGGTGATCGGAAAACGTGCCCGTGCCGGCCTGCGCAGCCTCCGGCATCGTGTCGGCCCAGCTTCTCCGGCCCCGGCGACCGCCCGGGTCGCGCGGCGGACCGGTGTCGGAGCAGTCCTCGTCGCCGCCGTGCTGCTGGCCACCGGAATCGGTGCAGCCGCCTGCTCCCGTACCGAGGCCGCCCCGACCGGAATCGCCCTCGTCGACGCCGACACCGGCCCGACCGGGGCCCGGGTGGCGGCCGCCGTCCAGGAGTCGGGCGAGGACATCGAATGGACCGTCGCCGAGCCCGGTGCGGTGGACCCGGACGACTTCGCCGCCGTGATCACCCTGCCCGCCGATCTCACCGAGTCGATGGCGACCCTGGCCGGCCCGCAGCCGCAACGCGCCCGGGTCACGGTACAGACCCGGGACGGGGCCGACGGCAGGCTGGTCGACGATGCGGTCGACGAGGTGACCCACCGGATCGGCGCCGCCGGGGTCGATGCGGCGCTCGCGGCGGTTGCCCAGGCCCGCACCCAGATGACCTCCGTGCAGTTCACCGCGCAACTGCTCGACGCCGGTGTCGGCGCGGCCGCAGCGGGCGCCGAGCAGTTCAGCGGCGGCGCCGAACAGATGCTCGGGTTCCTGGACTTCGCGCAGCAGGGCGCCGGTGAGCTCACCGCCGCGATCGAGCTGCTGAACAACACCGTGGACGGCGCCGCGAAGCAGGCCGACGAGCTGGCCGGCGCCCTCGACGCCACCGGGCTGACCATCGCACAGGTGCAGGATTCCGCCGCCGCGATCGATACCGGCCTGGACCAGGTGCTGCCGTTGCTGCGCGGCCTGCCCTTCGCAGATGACCCCGCCCTGGCCGATGTGATCGGCAAGCTGGAGGCGCTGCAGGGCGTCGCGAACCAGGCCGGCGGCCAGCTGACCGGCCTCACCGAACTCACCGGGGCGGCGGTGGACCCGGATACCGATCTGGGCACCCTGCTACGCACCGTCGTCGCGCGGCTGAACAGCGCCCGCGACCAGCTGAACCAGGGCGCCGAACTGGCGGCCGGACTGCCCGCGCTCGCCGAAGAGGGCGGCAATCAGCTGGTCTCCGCCATGGAACAGCTGACCTCCGGCGTCGGCACGATGGAACGGATCGTCGGCAACCTGAACGACCAGACCGGACGGGCCCTGGAAGCCCTACCGGCAACCGGCACCCAGTCGGCGCTGGCCCTGGCACTCACCGATCCCGTGGAAGTCGTGCGGGAGTAGCAGCTACAACCAAACCGGCATACGGCTACCGAAAACGAAACGCCCGTAAGCCGAGCTCCCCGTCGGGAGCGAGTCTTACGAGCGACGTTCCGGCCCGCCCAGCGAATCGGTACTCGAAAGCGCATGAGCCGCAGGCTCGAGTCTCGAGTGCCGATTCGCTGGGCAGAAAAGGGCCGGAACACGCCGAGCGAAGCTCGGCAAATCAAACACAGCCAGAAGTTACTGCACGTTCAGCAGGTCGATGATGAAGACCAGGGTCTTGCCGGAGAGCCGGTGTCCGGCCCCCTCCGGGCCGTAGGCCAGCTCCGGCGGGATGGTGAGCTGCCGGCGGCCGCCGACCTTCATGCCCGGGATGCCTTCCTGCCAGCCCTGGATCAGGCCACGCAGCGGGAACGCGATGGACTCGCCGCGGTTCCAGGACGAGTCGAACTCTTCACCGGTGTCGAACTCGACACCGACGTAATGCACCTCGACGGTGTCGCCCGGCTGCGCCTCCGCACCCTCACCGACGATGATGTCCCTGATCACCAGTTCGGTGGGCGCGGGGCCCTCCTGGAAGTCGACCTCCGGCTTACCCATACAGCTATCCCCTTTGATAGGTCAGTTGTCCGACAGCGGTTCTCTATGTCAGCGGTTCTCGATGTCCCGGTAGTGCCGCTCGCCGTAACCGGTGTAGATCTGGCGCGGACGGCCGATCTTGAGCGGCTCGGAGTGCATCTCCCGCCAGTGCGCGATCCAGCCGGGCAGCCGGCCCATCGCGAACAGGACGGTGAACATGCGGGTCGGGAAGCCCATCGCCCGGTAGATCACGCCGGTGTAGAAATCGACGTTCGGGTACAGGCGGCGCTCGATGAAGTAGTCGTCGGTGAGTGCGGCCTCTTCCAGGGCCTTGGCAATGTCGAGCAGCTCGTCGTCGCCGCCGATCTTGGCCAGGATCTGGTCCGCGGTCTTCTTGACGATGGTGGCCCGCGGGTCGTAGTTGCGGTAGACGCGGTGTCCGAAGCCCATCAGCTTCACACCGTCTTCCTTGTTCTTGACCTTGCGGATGAATTCCTTGACGTCGCCGCCCTGCTCCTTGATGCCGTCCAGCATCTCCAGCACGGCCTGGTTCGCGCCGCCGTGCAGCGGGCCCCAGAGGGCGTTGATGCCACCGGACACCGAGGTGAACAGGTTGGCATCGGAGGAACCGACGAGCCGCACGGTCGAGGTGGAGCAGTTCTGCTCGTGGTCGGCGTGCAGGATCAGCAGCATGTCCAGCGCCGCGGCGACCTCGGGGTCGATCTCGTACGGCTCGGCCGGGAAGCCGAAGGTCATCCGCAGGAAGTTCTCCACCAGGCTCAGCGAGTTGTCCGGGTAGAGGAACGGCTGGCCGACCGACTTCTTGTAGGAGTACGCCGCGATGGTGGGCAGCTTGGCCAGCAGGCGGATGGTGGACAGCTCGACCTGCTCGGGGTCGCGGGGGTCCAGCGAGTCCTGGTAGTAGGCCGACAGCGCGTTGACCGCGGAGGAGAGCACCGGCATCGGGTGCGCATTGCGCGGGAAGCCGTCGAAGAACCGCTTGAGGTCCTCGTGCAGCAGGGTGTGCCGGCGGATCCGGTCGGTGAAGGCGTCGAGCTGGGCGGCGGTCGGCAGCTCGCCGTAGATCAGCAGGTAGCTGACCTCGATGAAGGTCGAGGAGGAGGCCAGCTGGTCGATCGGGTAGCCCCGGTACCGCAGGATGCCGGCTTCGCCGTCGATGTAGGTGATCGACGACTGGGTCGACGCGGTGTTGGTGAAGCCCGGGTCGTAGGTGACGTAACCGGTGCTGGCCAGCATCTTGCCCAGGGCGATGCCGTCGTTGCCCTCAGCGGCCTTGGTGACCGTCATCGGGAACTCGCCGCCCGGATACGTGAGTACCGGCTTGGCGTCGTTGGTGATGTTCTCAGCGGGCACGGAAGGATCCCTCTCAGGCTAGAACCGTCGGCATCGGCGCGGTCGGCGCACGACGCGCTTGCCTCAACGCTAACGGTTCATCGGGGCGGGGCAGCAATCAGGGTTGTCCTCGGCCGTTCTCACAATCGTATCCGCTATCGGTGAGGTTACCGCGAACGCGGTGGACCGTGACCATTCGCACACCCGGCCGACCGGCCGGGCTCGGGACACCACCCTTGGAGCACGACCGGAAAACCTCCGACTGCCAGGCGATTCGACGAGAACGAGTAGCCCGGTTCCGGCTCGCTCCGGCGAATCTGCCCGCGCCGTCCGGGACGCCGTGCTCACCCGCCCGGGACGGCCCGGCGGCCGGACGAACCCGGTGCCGATGCCGTACCCAGCAGAAATTCGGCGAAACCGTGCGCAACATCACCGCTACGGCTGCAGCCGCTGCACCACCGGTTCCGGCCCGTCCAGGGTCACCCGGATGCGGTTGTGCAGCCGGCCGCGCCGCCCCTGCCAGAACTCCACTTCGTCGGGACGGAGCAGATAGCCACCCCAGTGCGGCGGCACCGGGATCTCGCCGGTTGCGGCGAAGCGCGCCTCGGTCTCGGCCAGCGCCCGATCCAGCTCGGCCCGCGACCGGACCGGCCGGGACTGCTGCGATGCCCAGGCACCCAGCTGGGACTCCCGGGGCCGGGACCGCCAGTACTCGGCGGTGGTCGCCGCCGGCACCGGTTCGGTGCGGCCACGCACATGCACCTGCCGCCCCAGCGCGGGCCAGACGAAGGTCGCCGCGGCGTAGGGGTCGGCGGCCAGCTGGGCACCCTTGGCCGAGTCGTAGTTCGTATAGAAGGTGACCCCGTCCGGGGACAGCCCCTTGCACAGCACGGTGCGGGTCACCGGGCGTGGCAGCGGACCGGAGCCGGTGTCCACGGTCGCCAGCACCATGGCATTGGGTTCGGCCGCGCCGAGCACCGTCGCCTGTTCGATCCACTGCCGCAGCAACGGCTCCCAGCCGCCGGCCAACCAGGTCTCGTCCAGATCGGCATCGTCGCCCGCGGCCACCCCGCGGTACTCGGCCCGCATCGCGGCCAGCCCGGCGTCGCCGGGTGCACCGGGTATCGGAACGACCCCACCGGCGGGCGAATTCTCCAGGTCGCGCATGCCGGGAAGGTTACTCCGCGGTACCCCCGAGCGGCCCGGGCCGACGCGCGCCACGGCACGGACTATGGTCGGAGGTGATCGCCATGCCATGCAAGGAGAGTCACCGATGACCACCAGCCCCGCGGTTTCCGGCGGACATCCCGCCCTTCCCCCCGATTTCGTCAGCGGCCTCGAGGGCGTCGTGGCGTTCACCACGGATATCGCCGAACCGGACAAGGACGGCGGTGCCCTGCGCTACCGCGGCGTCGACATCGAGGACCTGGTCGGCAGCCGGGTGACCTTCGGCGATGCCTGGGCGCTGCTCGTCGACGGCGAATTCGGCCAGGGCCTGCCGCCCGCCGAACCGTTCCCGCTGCCCGTGCACACCGGTGACGTCCGGGTGGATGTGCAGGCCGGGCTGGCGATGCTGGCCCCGATCTGGGGTTACGAACCGCTGCTGGACATCGACGACGAGACCGCCCGGGAGAACCTGGCCCGCGCCTCCGTGATGGCCCTGTCCTATGTCGCGCAGTCGGCACGCGGTATCTACCAGCCCGCGGTGCCGCAGCGGCAGATCGACGAGTGCAGCACCATCACCGAACGGTTCATGACCCGCTGGCAGGGTGAGCCCGACCCGCGGCATATCGAGGCCATCGACGCCTACTGGGTATCCGCCGCCGAGCACGGTATGAACGCCTCCACCTTCACCGCTCGGGTGATCGCCTCCACCGGCGCCGATGTGGCGGCCTCGCTGTCCGGCGCGATCGGCGCGATGTCGGGCCCGCTGCACGGCGGCGCCCCCGCGCGGGTGCTGCCGATGATCGAAGAGGTCGAGCGGACCGGTGACGCCCGGGCCGTGGTGCGCGGCATCCTGGACCGCAAGGAGAAGCTGATGGGCTTCGGCCACCGGGTGTACCGGGCCGAGGATCCCCGGGCCCGGGTGCTGCGCGCCACCGCGCAACGGTTGCAGGCCCCGCGCTTCGAGGTGGCGGCCGCCCTGGAACAGGCCGCCCTGGCCGAGCTCCGCGAGCGCCGTCCGGACCGCGCGATCGAGACCAATGTCGAGTTCTGGGCCGCCGTCATCCTCGATTTCGCCGAGGTCCCCGCCCATATGATGCCCGCCATGTTCACCTGCGGCCGCACCGCCGGCTGGTGTGCGCACATCCTGGAGCAGAAGCGCCTCGGCAAGCTGGTCCGCCCCGCCGCGATCTACACCGGCCCCGCACCCCGCACCCCCGACACGGTCCCCGGCTGGTCCACGATCAGCCACGCATAACGCCCCCGGACCATCGAGCGGCCTGCGTCCCCGACGCAGGCCGCTCGCCTGTTCCTGGGAACCACAACCGCCTACCGAAAGCCTGCCCGCCAGAACACCCAGCACCTTCGACGGCGGACTCCTCGACACCCCGCTGCCCCGTGACGCCACCACCGCAGCGACCCAGCAACCGAGCCGGGACACCTCCACCCCCCGGGATACGTAGGTGAGGGAGCTGTAGTGGCGGTATCGGCCGAGTAGCCACCGCCACCACAGCTCCCTCACGGGCAAAGCGGGCAGCGAATACTCGACCCGGGCGCACGGGCCGCCGACACGTACGTGAACGCCCTCACGTAACCCCGTACGGAGCGACCTCGAGAAGCGACCGTTCGCGGCCCGCCTCGCACCCGAGCACTCGAAAGCGCATGAGCCGAAGGCTCGAGTCTCGAGTGCTCGGGTGCGAGGCCCGATAGGGCCGCGAACACGCGGCGGCGGAGCCGACGCAATCAAACACAGCGTCCGGCCAGGGAGTCGGCCAGGAGGTCGAGTTGGGCTCGGACTGCTTCGCTGTCGTTGTCGACGAGCCAGCGGAGCACGATGCCGTCGATGACGTTGAGGGTGAACCGGCTCAGGTCGGTGACCGGCAGGCTCCAGGTGGTTTCGGTGGCGGTGGTGGCGTGCCGGAGGATATCGGCGACCGTGCTGTCGTTGAACGAGTACTGTTCGCGGGCGATGGCCAGTTTGGCGGGGGTCTGTTCGCCTTCACGCAATGCGTAGGTGGTGGTCTCGTAGGTGAGCAGCTGCCGATCCGGGGTGGCTTCGATGTTGCGCCACATCAGTTCGAGTCCGTCCCGGACCAATTTCCGCAGGGCGGTGCATCCGGTTCCGGGCGCCTCCCATACGGACTCCTCCGCGTCCACGGAATCACGTAATTCCATGGACAGCGCCTTGACCAATTCGGTCATCAAGGCGTCCTTGTTTTCGAAACAGTAATGCACCACACCGAGTGAGACCCCTGCCGCTTGCGCGACATCACGGGTGGTCACACCAGCCACGCCCTTTTTTCTGGCGAGTCCGATCGCGGCCTCGATGAGGTGGGCACGGCGTTCTTCGACGCTCAATCGGGAGGACACAGTGTGCGAGTCAACCGTCCGTGACGCGAACAGTCAATTCGCGCGCAGCGCATGTTTTTCAGCTCAGCTGTTCCCAGTCGACGGCGACCGACTCACCGCGGTCGACGGTGAAGAACGCGACCGGCAGCCGGCTGCCCAGAGTGACATGGCCGATGGCGGCCAGCGGCACCGGTCCGACGATCCGGACCAGCCAGGGTGCGGTTTCGTCCCAGGCGTGCATTTCCAGGTCGAGGCGCAGTACCGGGTCGGCCCGCCCGGTGTAGTCGGCCGCTATCGGGGTGGCGGCGAGCACGGTGGCTTCGGCGCGACGGCCGCCGGTCAGGATCTTGGTGATGGCGGCGGCACCGCCGTCGGCGCCTCGTTCGGGCAGGTAGAGCACCAGCCGGCTGGGGTTGCCGGGGTCGACCCGGCAGGCGACGGTGTCGCCGGGCTGCATCCACTCCAGGTCGGCGCTGCGGACCCGCTGCCGGATGCGGGCGTCGTAGGGGACCTCTCCGTCGATCCGCACCCGGACGCCGAACTCGTGTCCGGGCCGCCCGCGCCGGGTCCGCACGGACAGTACGGTGGCGGTACCGGCCCGCCCGCGCATCAGCAGTTCCCGGCGCACCTGGTCGCCGATCACGCCGGTGCGGCGTCCCCGTACCCGGGCCGAAGCGAGGGTCATGGCATCAGGGTAGCCGCCGGTCCCGGCACCCGGAGCCGATTCGCCCCGGACCGGCTACTACCCTATTGGGCATGACCAGTGCGTTTCCCACCATTCCCGACGACCTCTTGCCCGCCGACGGACGGTTCGGCTGCGGCCCGTCCAAGGTGCGCCCGGAGCAGCTGCAGTCGCTGGTGACTGTGGGTTCCTCGGTATTCGGCACCTCGCATCGCCAGAAGCCGGTCAAGGACGTCGTCGCCCGGGTGCGCAACGGCCTGCGCGAACTGTTCTCGCTGCCCGAGGGCTACGAGGTGGTGCTGGGCAACGGCGGTACCACCGCGTTCTGGGACGCCGCGGCCTTCGGCCTGATCCGGGAACGTTCGCTGCACCTGACCTACGGTGAGTTCAGCTCCAAGTTCGCGAAGGTCGCCGGGGGCAACCCGTTCATCGGCGATCCCATCGTGGTGTCGGCGGACCCGGGTAGCGCGCCCGCGCCGGTCTCGGACCCGGCGGTCGATCTCATCGGGTGGGCGCACAACGAGACCTCCACCGGTGTCGCGGTGCCGGTGCAGCGTCCGGCCGGTTCGGAGAACGCACTGATCGCCATCGACGCCACCTCCGGTGCGGGCGGCCTGCCGGTGAACATCACCGATGCCGACGTGTACTACTTCGCCCCGCAGAAGTGCTTCGCCGCCGACGGCGGCCTGTGGATCGCCATCATGAGCCCGGCTGCACTGGCCCGGGTGGCGGAGATCAAGGATTCCGGCCGCTGGACGCCGGAGTTCCTGTCGCTGCCGGTGGCGGTGGACAACAGCCGTAAGGATCAGACCTACAACACCCCGGCGATCGCCACCCTGCTGCTGTTCGCCGATCAGATCGAGTGGCTCAACAGCAACGGCGGTCTGGACTGGGCGGTCAAGCGGACGCTGGATTCGTCGTCGCGCCTGTACTCGTGGGCCGAGGCGAGCGAGTTCGCCACTCCGTTCGTCGCCGATCCGGCGCACCGGTCGCAGGTGGTCGGCACCATCGATCTGGCCGATTCGATCGATGCGGCGCAGGTGGCGAAGACGCTGCGGGCCAACGGCATCGTGGACACCGAGCCCTACCGCAAGCTGGGCCGCAACCAGCTGCGGATCGGCATGTTCCCGGCGATCGATCCGGAGGACGTGTCCCAGCTGACCCGTTCGATCGACTGGGTGGTCGACAAGCTCTCCTGATCCCCCTCGGGTTTCGCAAGGTTCGCAATTTCGCGCCCGGGTACGGGCCGCCGGGAATGTTCCACCCGGCCGGCCGGATACCCGGGCGCGTCTTGTTTCTCCACCAAAACGCCTGTACAGGACATGGATTCAGGTGACCAGCCGATTACATTAGCGGTCCGCGTGGGCCGCGTCGGCGATTTCGCTCGTGCGTGTCTACTCCCGCGAACCAGTAATGTGCACTACTGTCTAGGAAAGTGGGCGGTGTCGCGAGTCGACGCGATAAGGAGGTAACGGTGCGGGAACTTCGAGTCATCGGGGTGACGCCCGACTCCGCACACATCGTGTGCGTCGACACCGAGTCCGGTCAGAAGTTCCGGCTGCCTGCCGACGACAAGCTGCGTGCCGCCGCCCGTGGTGACCTTGCCCGATTCGGCCAGATAGAGATCGAAATGGAAGCAACTATGCGTCCTCGAGATATTCAGGCCCGTATTCGCGCCGGCGCCTCCGTAGCGGAGGTCACCGCGGAATCCGGTATGCCGACGAGCAAGGTGGAGCGTTTCGCGTATCCGGTGCTGCTGGAACGTGCCCGCGCCGCCGAATTGGCACAGAAAGCGCATCCGGTGCGCCCGGACGGCCCGGCCGAGCAGACCCTGCTCGATGTGGTCACCGATGCCTTCCACGAACGCGGCCACACCCTCGAGCATGCCGAGTGGGATGCCTGGAAGGACGAAAAGGGCTTCTGGGTCGCACAATTGCAGTGGCGCAACGGGCATTCCGAAATCGCCGCACACTGGCGGTACCAGCCGGACGCCTACGGCGGCACCGTCACACCGCTGGACGATCCGGCCACCGATCTGATCGACCCGGACTTCGGCCGCGCCCTGCGCGGACTGGCCACCATCGCACCGGCCGGTGCCGAACCGGCCGCCCCGGAGGCACCGCCGGAACCGGCGGCCGAGCCCCGCACCGAACGGGACCCGGCCCAGCCGACATTGGACGAGGCCTATCCACAGCGCGCGGTGTCCGGGGGCACTCCGGCAGCCATCCCGGCGGCCCCGGCACCCCCGCCGTCGAACGAAGCACCCGCGGAACGGCCGGAACCGGCGGCGAACCAGCAGCCGGCCAAACCGAACCCGGCGAAGCCGAACCGCGCCAAGCGGGGTAAGGCGCCGATGCCGTCCTGGGAGGACGTGTTGCTGGGGGTGCGCAGCTCGGGTCACTGAACCCGGGTCCCGACTGCGGAGCCATCTCATCCAGGAGGTGCGCGGGATGTTGTCGAGGGCTTCAACGCTTTGGTACGTCGACGCCGCCGATCCGGTACCGGTGCTGCGATCCCGCCCGGATCCGGATCCGGTGGCCGCGGCGGCGCTGGCGGCCGAACTGTATCCGGAACACGATGCCCGGCCGATCATGGTCGGCACCCTCAACGGATGTGCCGCACCGGATCGCGACGAGCTGTACATCGGCTGTTTCCCCGGCGTGACCGTGCTGTGCACCGCCGAGGCCGCACTGGTCCGGCCCACCGGGCTACCGGAGATCCTGGTCCGGCCGCTGGCCTCGGAACACACCTACCTGGCTTCCTTCGACGCGGTGCATCACTGGGGCGCCTTCACCCATTGGGAACGCGGCGAGCTCCGGCGATCGTTCAGCTCGACCCGAATCGACATCCTGGAGGACATCGGGCTGCCGCTGCCCTGGGAACGGCCCTTCTGGGCCGGTGAGCATCCGGTGCGCCGGCCGCCGGGCGAACTTCCCGATCCGCAGACGCTGCCGTTCGATCCGCCCGATTTCACCGATGCCGCGAACGCCGAATGGCTCGGCTTCCGTTACCGCGCCCAGCCGGCGGCCGAGGCGCTCGCCCCGGCGGATATCGCGGTGTGCGGATTCACGCTGTATCCGAAGGGCCTGGCTCCGGTGCGGACCCGGCCGGCCACTCCGGCAGCCGGCGCCGAGACGGGACTGTTCGGCCGGCTCCGGAATCGGTGGCGGCGTACCGCGATGCACTGACCGGTCAGGCCGTGGCGAGCAGGCCGATCCAGCCGATCAGTATCCCGAGCGCGGCGCCGGCCAGCGGCCAGCGCACCACCGGGGCATTGCGCCAGCGCCAGGCGGTGGGGGCG
Source organism: Nocardia sp. KT25-26 (assembly GCF_056627695.1). Taxonomy (NCBI): domain Bacteria; kingdom Bacillati; phylum Actinomycetota; class Actinomycetes; order Mycobacteriales; family Nocardiaceae; genus Nocardia; species Nocardia sp. KT25-26. The sequence continues at coordinate 5,370,885 of NZ_CM152813.1, forward strand.
ATCCCACCCACCGCCACCACGTTGATCACCAGCGCGAGGATCGGGTGCACGTCGGCGAGGATCGCGCCGAATGCGTAGACGGCGGCGGCGACGAGTACCGCCAGCAACACCACCACGGTGATACCGGCCGCCCACGGCGTGTCCTCCGGGTAGCGATCCCGGTGGCAGCCCGGCCCGTTCACGACGCCCGGATCCGCTCGTAGAAGGCCATCGCAGCGGCGGTGGCGACATTGAGCGAATCGGTACCGCGCGACATCGGGATCCGGGCCCGGACATCGCTGGCCTGCATGGCCTCCGGGGTGAGGCCCGGCCCTTCCGCACCCAGCAACAGGGCCACCTTGTCCCCGGTCATCGCGGTGGCGAGGGTGGCGGCGGCGGGGTCCGGAGTCAGGGCCACCGTCTGGAACCCCGCGGCGCGCAGCTTCGCCAGATCGCCCGGCCAGTCCGGCAGCGTTGCGAACGGCACCCGCAGCACATGTCCCATCGAAACGCGAACCGAGCGGCGGTACAGCGGGTCCGAGCAGCGCGGCCCGAAGAGCACCCCGTCCACGCCCAGCCCGGCGGCATTGCGGAACATCGATCCGAGGTTCTCGTGGTCGTTCACGCCCTCCAGCACCGCCACCGTATGCGCCCCGTCCAGGACCTCGGCCGGGGTGAGTTCGGGCGGCCGTCGGGCCACCGCCAGCACCCCGCGATTGAGGTGGAAACCGACCACCTCGGCCATCACCTGCGGGTCGGCCCGGAAGTAGGGCACGTCGCTGCCGGCCAGGTCGTCGGCGAGTTGCTGATACCGCTTGGCCACGCCGAACAGCGCGGTCGGGGTGAACCGGGACTGCAGCATCCGCTGCACCACCACGACACCCTCCGCGATCACCAGTCCCTTACCGCCGGGCAGGTCCGGGCGGCGATCGGCGGCGGACAGGTCCCGGAAATCGTCGACCCGGGGGTCGGCGGGATCATCGATCTCGATCACTTCGGCCACCGACTCATCCTGCCGTCCGGTGGGATCGGCCGTGCACTGGCATCCTGGAAGGCATGAAAATCATCCAGCTGATCCTGAATGTGCTGTGGGTGGTGCTCTGCGGATTCTGGATGGCGCTGGGCTACCTGTTCGCGGCGCTGATCTGCTTCATTCTGATCATCACCATTCCGTTCGGGATCGCGTCGCTGCGGCTGGCCGGGTATGTGCTGTGGCCGTTCGGCCGGACCACGGTGGCCAAGGAGGGCGCGGGGGCGCCGTCGCTGATCGGCAATGTGCTGTGGTTCGTCTTCGCGGGCTGGTGGCTGGCCCTCGGGCATATCGCCACCAGTATCGCGCTGGCGGTCACCATCGTCGGCCTGCCGTTCGCCTGGGCGAATCTGAAATTGATCCCGCTCTCGCTGTTCCCGCTGGGTCAGGAAGTGGTGCCGAGCAGCCAGGCGGGTTGATTCCTCATTCGAAGGTCACCTCGTACATGAACGGCCAGTACTTGCCGGTGAGCAGGAACCGGTCGGTGCCGGGGATCCGGGCGATGCCGTTGAGGACATCGGCGCGGGCGGCGGCTTCGGGCGGAAGCAGGCCGTCCGCCTCGATGACGGCCAGTACCCGGCCGGAGTCCGGATCGATGTGCAGGATGCGGTCGGTCGGATAGTTGTTGGCGTAGACGGTGCCGTCCTCGGCACATTCCAGTTCGTTGGGCGCCGCACCGTCGTAGCCCTGCAGGTCGACGGAGCCGATCACGGCGAACGTGATCCGGTCCCGGAACGTGAGCGTGCTGCTGCCGTCGCTCATCACCAGGCGGTCGGGCTGGGCGCACAGCCCCCAGCCTTCGCCCTCGTATTCGACCCGGCGGCGCTCGGCCAGCGTGACCGGGTCCCGGTCGAAAGCCACCCCGGCCTGCCAGGTGAGCTGCCAGAGGGTATCGCCCGCCAGCGTCAATCCCTCACCGAACATCGGCTCGGGGAGCGGCACCCGCGACAGCTCGGTCCCGTCCCCCCACGCCTGGGCTCGGACCGACGACACGCCCCACATTCCGGTGCTCTCGTAGAGCACGTCGTCGCGGATCTCCAGCCCCTGGGTGAATGCGGCCGCATCGTGCGGATATGTCGCCTGCACGGCGACCTCCAGCCGGGGCAGATCGCGGCCCGGATCCGGCTCGCAACCGACCGTCAGGACGGTTGTGGCAAGTGCCGCGACGGCCAGCGCACGCCGATTGTGTTCCATACGGCAAAATGTAGGCCGTGAGCGCAGTTTCTGTTTCGGAGTCCGGCGTGCGTCCCGTTCTGGCCGATGCGGCCGACCTCGCGCGACGTGCGCTCGTCGACCTGGAGCCCGGCGCGGTCGGGGCCCACCTCGGCGTCGCCGCCGAGGGTGAGGTTGCCGCCACGCACCGCTTCGAGGCCACGCTGCCCGGTTACCGGGGCTGGCAGTGGGCCGTCGTGGTGGCCGCGCCGCCCGGCGCCGACGTCGCGACCGTGAGCGAGTCCGCCCTGCTGCCCGGCCCGGAGGCGTTGATCGCCCCCGATTTCGTCCCGTGGGCCGACCGGATCCGCCCCGGCGACCTCACCCCGGGCGACCTGCTGGCACCGCCCGCCGATGATCCGCGGCTGGTGCCCGGCTATATCGCCACCGGAGATCCCGAGGTCGACGAGGTCGCCACCGAGATCGGCCTGGGCCGCAAACAGGTGCTGAGCCTGGTCGGCCGCGAGGAAGCCGCCGACCGCTGGTTCACCGAACACGGGCCGGATACCGATATGGCGAAGGCCGCACCCGGACACTGCGGCACCTGCGGTTTCTACCTGCCGCTGGCCGGGTCGCTGCGGGCCGCCTTCGGCGTCTGCGGTAACGCGATGGGCGCCGACGGTCGCGTGGTGCATGTCTCCTACGGTTGCGGTGCGCACTCCGACACCACCCTGCCGACGGGCGGTGGTTCCCCCCGCTACGAGCCCTACGACGATGCCGCCGTCGAACTCGTCCCCGCCGCCGACCTGGTCCGGGCCGAACCCGCACCGGATGTCGCCGAGGCCGGTGACCGGCAGGAGTCCGCCGAGGCCGAAGCCGTGGCAGCGGCCGATGCGCAACGCACGGCGCTCGCCGAGGCGGAGACTGCGGCCGACACGCCGGAGCAGGACACCGCCGAAGACCACGAGACCAGCGGTGGCGAGGATGCCGGTGCGCAATCCGACGCGGGCGAGGCGTCCGGGCCCGGCGGCAGCTCGGCCGAGGACGAGAACATCGAGGCCGGCGGCGGTGCAGCCGGATCGCCGGGCGAGGATGCCGATGCGGGGCCCCGGTCCCAGGTGCCGCGCTGAGCACGGTGACTGATCCGTTCGGGACCGGCGCGCTACGCGCGGGAGTGCTCGCGGCCTGGCGTGACTCGCCGACTCGGTTACGCGAGGACACCCGCACCGAGGCCGATCTCGTCGCCGCCGGGTATCGGGATCGGCTGTTCACCGAGCTCGCCCAGAACGCGGCCGATGCCGCCGCGACCGCCGGCGTGCCGGGCGAGCTGCGGGTCCGGCTCGACGGGCGGCGGCTGCACATCGCCAACACCGGTGCCCCGCTGACAGTGACCGGTGTGCAGGCACTGACGGCGCTGCGCTCGTCCGCCAAACTCGGCGAAGATCGGCCGGCCCCGGTCGGCGACCGGCGGGCCGTGGGCCGATACGGGGTGGGGTTCACCGCGGTGCGCACGGTCAGCGACGAGATCGAGGTGCGCTCCACCAGCGGATCGGTCCGGTTCTCCCGCGCCGCGACCCGCAGCGCGCTGCACGACGCGGGAGTCACCGTCCCGGACGATCTTGCCGCGGTCGCCCCGCCGGTGCTGCGCCTGGTCTGGCCGGTCCCCACCACGCCGGTGGCGGACGCCGATACCGAGATCGTGCTGACCTTGCGCGACGATATCGATGCCGCGGCACTGCTGGCCGGCCTTCGCGCCGAGGCAGCCGATCTGCTGCTGGAACTTCCGGCACTGCACCGCATCCGCATCGGCGACGACGAATTCACCGGCACCCGGCGCGATCCCGGCGAACCGAGCACCGCACCGCCCGGACTGGCGGAACTCCGGGTGCAGCTGCCGTCGGGTACCGAACGCATCCATTGGGAGTACCGCACCGAGCGGGTTCGATGGCTGCTTCCGGTGACCGGTCAGCGCCCGCACCCGGCCGCACCCGACGTGCTGCGGGCACCGACCCGCTCCGACGAGGAACTCTCGCTACCGGCGCTGCTGATCGCGGACATCCCGATGCAACCCGATCGCCGCCGCCTGCTCCCCGGCGCCCGGCTCACGGAGCTGGCGGCCGGGTATGCCGATTTCGCGCGTGCCCTGCCACCGGCGGATCGCTTGGTGCTGGTCCCGGCACCCGGCTTCGCCCGCAGCGAGGCCGACGGTGTGCTGCGCGAGGCGCTGATCGAGGAACTGCGCAACCGTTCCTGGCTACCGGTCGTCCCGCCACGGAACGACCCCGCCGGGCCCGATGCCGGAAGTCACCGGCACTCGGACCACCCGGGGTTCGCTGTGATCGGGAACGGTGGCGGTCCCGCGGCAGCGGATCCTGCTGCGGCCCAAGGCCCCGAATCCGACGTACCGTGGCCGGACGCCAGGGAGCCGTTGCATCCGACGGGCACCGAGGCGGAGCCGGATACCCGGATCGGCGGGGTGACCGAGTCGGCGGAACCGAGAGCGGTGGCACACGGAGCTGATTCCCCGGCGGATGCGGTCGCTGTTCCGATCCGGGCCGGCGTTTTTCCCGAGCTGAACGCAGAGCTGGCCGAGCTGCTCGGCGATTTCGTCGGCCCGCTGGTGATCCCGGAGCTCTCCGGTCGTGACCGGCTGGCCGCACTGGCCGTGCTCGATGTCCACCAGCTCGGGGCAGCTCGCCTGGCCGAGCTGTCCGCCGCTCTGCCGCGCCCGCCGCAGTGGTGGCACCGGCTGTATGCCGCGTTGGCGCCGTACGTGGTGGACAACCTGGTGGCCGAGGAGCTGGGTGCGCTGGCGGTACCGCTGGCCGACGGCCGGCTGGTGACCGGACCGCGCACCACGGTGCTCGGTGACCAGCTGACCGAGGCGGTGCCGGTGCATTGGGCCAGGCTGGTGCACCCCGCGGCCGCTCATCCGCTGCTGGCGCGGCTGGGTGCGCGCACCGCCACCCCGGAAGACCTTCTGAGCGACCCGAGCCTGGAGGCCGACCTCACGGACAACCCGGGTGACCCGGAAACCCGGGCGGCCGTACTGGCGCTCGCGCCCCGGGCACCCGCCGAGCTACTGCCCTCCTGGCTCGGGCTGCTCGAACTCCCCGATACCGCAAGCGAATTGCGCCCGGCCGATGAACTGCTGCTGCCGGACGCGCCGCTGCGGCAGGTGCTGGCCCCGGACTCCCCCTTCGGTGATCTCGCCGCCGACCAGGTGCGCACCCACGGCGCCGAGGCGCTACGCGCCGTGGGCGTCGGCTGGGAGTTCGGCGTGCTGACCGACCCGGACCCAGTGGGCCCGGATCACGACCTGGACGACGAACCGGCCTGGTGGGATCAGCTCACCGACGACCCCGCCGAACTCGCCGCGGTCCGGGACCTCGACCTGGTGGACGAATCGGCCTGGCCGGCCGCACTGCGGTTGCTCCTGGCCGGGACCCGAACCCGTCCGCTGCTGGCCGACCCCGACGGTTACACCGCCTGGTGGCTGCGCCGGCACGCCGAGATCGACGGCATCCCACTCGGCCGGCACCGCCACCCCGACGCTCCCGAGTTCGCCGGGCTACTGCCGGCCCCGGACCTGGATGACCTGGACCCGGCCGACCGGCAGCTACTGCGATCGGTACTGGTGCAGCCGGACACGATCGATGCCGGCCTGGCCGAGGAGCTACTCGACGCGCTCGCCGATCCGGCGAAAAATCCGGATCCACAGACCGTGGCCGATACCCATTCCCGGCTCGCGGCCGCAGTGGACGCAGGTCACCTCGAAGTGCGGGATCTGGAACCGCCGCACGGTGTGCGAGCGCTGTCCGGTGCGGTGGCCGACCCCGGTGCCGCACTGGTACTGGACGATCCATGTCTCGGCCTGGTGCTACCCGCGGACCGGTTGGTCGCCGTGGCAGCCGACCGGGCCACAGCCCTGGCGGCCCTGCTCGACCTGCCCCTCGCGACCGAAGAAGTCCAGGTCGAGGTCCTCGGCACCGGCCGCCCGATCAGCTGGACCGGCGATCCACTGGGCGTGGTCCTGCAGGCTGCGTGGCCGGCCGAACCGGGCACCACCCCGGTTCTCCACGAGACGTTGCACATTCGTCTCACCGGAGCAGTAACCGGCACCTACCGGGTTCCGTGGTGGCGCACCGGAACCGAACTGCATGTGGCTGTGCCTGTTGCACAATCCCGGCCCGACTGAACCGACCCCGGCTACAGCCCGACCTGGGCGCCCTTGTCACCCCGGCGGGCACCACGACGCTGCACCAGGAAGATCACCAGGCCCAGACCACCTACTGCGAGGCCCATCAGGCATACCGGGCGCAGCGATTCCCAACGGTCGCCGCTGAGCCACACCACCACGGTGGCGGCCAGCCACAGCGCGGTGCCGATGGCCAGCACCGGCCGCGGATCGGTGAACCGCTCGGGGATCTGGGGAATGTTCGTATCCGGCACAACAGGAATCGTAGTTGTTCGTAGCCGCGGTGTGACCGGTGCCGACCGGCGCGGATTTATGCGGCGAACCGCCGCGCTTACCGTAAAGTTGCGCCCGTGGCAACTCCTTCTGAGGTCCGTTCGCTGGCCGGTGAGCTCTCGCTGGCCGTGGTCCGGCTGACCCGGCACCTGCGCGGCCGCCGAGTCGATTCCCCGGTCTCGCTGACCCAGCTATCGGCCCTGGCCACGCTCGGCCGGGAAGGTGCGATGACGCCGGGCGCGCTGGCGGCCAAGGAGCGGGTCCAGCCCCCCTCGATGACCAGGGTCATCGCCTCCCTCGGCGACCTGGATCTGGTCCGCCGCGAACCCCACCCGACCGACGGCCGCCAGATCATCGTCTCGCTCTCCGACTCCGGCCGCGCTCTACTAGCCGACGAAGCCGACGCCCGCGAAGCCTGGATGACCGAACAGCTGTCCGACCTGGACGAAACCGATCTGCAAACCCTGCACGATGCCGTCGCCATCCTCAACCGCATCGTCGCCGGGTCGGAGTAGGCAGCCCGATCGACCTGGGGGCAGCATGGGCCCGGAACGATTGACCGTTACGGAATTTCAGCTCTACCTACTAGCGACGATGAATCCGCTCGGCCCCATCCGAGCAACGGCCCTGCACGACCTGGGGTGCACCGAAGCCGAGATGCGCTCCGCCGCCGAGTCTGTGTCCAAATCGATAATGCCAGGCAAGGGCGGGTCGGCACAGACCCTTCGAACCATCCTGGGCGACCTCCTAGTGCAGAGCACCGTGACCACGGCCTGCGAGGGTTTCTCCTGCCGACTCCCCCTCTGGAACGAGTTCGTTTTCGAACTGGAGGTTTTCAACGATTCACCCTTCATGAGGAGGGCCGAGTTCACCAGGGACTCCGTCCACCGCACGACGACCACCGCGATGCCCTGGCACTTCCTGGAGGAGGAAATAGGTAGTCGATTCGTCGAGATAACCGCAGTCGACTCGTGGGGGACGTACAACAGCTACACCGCCTACGACGCCGAAGAGGGCAGGAAAAAGTTCCTGAGATTCTCCTGGGGTCTACTCCAAGAGATAGAAGCCATCTGATCGCGTCTGAGGTCAGTACAGATCCAGCCATCACCCGGCGTGGTGCCGCCCGTCGGTTCGCTCGGTTGCGGCCAACACCAGCCCCTGAACCGCCGATTCCGGTCAGGGCGCCACGTCCGGCACGGGACCGAGCACCACACCGAGATACCGACCGATCACCTGCGGTCAGTGTGCCGCGCCCGGAACATCCTTCGGCGGCGTATTGATCGACCACAGGGCATGGGTGCCGACGATCTGCTCGCCGGTGTCGCGGTCGACGCCGGTGACCGGGAGGGCGATTTCGATGCCTACCAGCAGCAGGTCGGCGGGGAGCAGGGTGTCGATGGTCACGGCGCGGGTGCCTTCGGCGAAATCGCGGTAGCCGAGCTGGAACTTCTCACCGGTGCCGTCCGGGTATTCGTAGATCAGGGCGGCCCGCCAGGGTGATTCGGCGATCTGGTCGGGCAGTGAGAGCTGTACCCGGTCGCCGGGGCGGACCGGCAGCTGGGCGGTGCTGCCGGTGCGGCATTCGCCCACGGTGGGGGTGCCGTTCTCGACCAGCAACGGGCAGTAGGTGTAGGGCGGCACGGTGACGGCGGTGCCACTCGCGTACGCGGTGATCTCCGGGTCCCGTTCCTCCGCGCGCGATACCGCCACGGCCACGACAACGGCGATCACCAGGACCGGCACCAGCACTACGGCCAGTACCGCAGCGATCGTTCGCTTCTGAGGCATGTTCACCCGAACGATTCTCCGGTATCGGACCGGCGCCGCCGGGGCCGGGTCCGCGGCTCCCGGGGCCGGTACACCGGCATCGTCGGGTCCGAACCGTACGGCCCGGCGGCATAGCGTTGCGTCGGCGCCCCGCTGTCGGCGCCGCCGGGCACTTCCTGGTCGGCGTGCTGGGGACGGTTGCCGCCGAGCCCGGGCAGTAGCGAATGGCCGCGGTAGCTGACGAAGGTCTGGACAAGACCGAGCGCCAGCACCACAGCGGCGACGGTGAAGCCCTTCCAGAAGTCGGTGGGCAGCAGCACCCCGGCCGCGCCGCCGACTACCCAGCTCAGCTGCAGTACGGTCTCGGACCGCCCGAAACCGGAGGCGATGGATTCTGGTGGCAGATCGTCCTGGATGGACGCATCCAGCGACACCTTGGCCAGTGCGCTCGCGGCCGCTGCGACGGCGGTGGCGATCGCGGCCCCGAACAGGTTGCCGGCGAGGGCGGCGAACACCGTCACCACCGCACAGCTGCCGACGCATCCCAGCACGATCAGCGACGGCCGGCCGAGCTTCAGCCGGGCGCCGGTGGCATTGCCGCCGAAGTTGCCCAGCGCCGCCGCGGCACCGGCCACCCCGAGCATCGCGGCCTGTTGCGCCGGACTACCGCCGGTCGCCTTCGCGACGAACGCCAGGTAGAAGGTCAGGAAACCGGTGAGCATCCGTATCGTGCCGTTCCCCCACAGTCCGGTGACCACCGCCCGACCCAACGGCTGGCGGCGAGTTCCGGCGGGCACGGCGGACGGTTCACCACGGTGCAGTACTTCGGTGTGCGCGTCGTCGCCGTGGTAGGTCAGCGTCGCCGGGACCTCCCCCTCGGTGACCTCCACCCAGGACGGGATGCGCAGGCTCAGATAGGCGCCCAGGCAGGCGAAACCGACGGCCAGCACCAGTGCTCCGGTGGAGTCGGCGATCAGCGCGGCGAGCGCCGCCAGGGCACCGGCCCCGATCGTGCCGCCCACCAGACCGAAGACGGTCAGGCGGGAGTTGGTGCGGACCAGGTCGATTCCCGGTGGCAGCACGCGGGGCGTCACCGCGCTCTTGAGCACCGAGAACGATTTCGAGCCGATCATCATGCACAGTGCCAGCGGATACAACGCCCAGCTGTCGAATTGCAGGATCAGCAGCACCCCGAGCACCGCCCGGGCCCCGAAGGTGGTGGCCAGTGCCAGCCGGCGCCCGCGTTGCAGCCGATCCAGCAGCGGCCCGATCAGCGGTGCGATCACCGCGAACGGCGCGATGGTGATCAGCAGGTACAGCGCGACTTTGGTCTTGGATTCGGCGGTGGCGCTGGCGAAGAACAGCGTATTGGCCAGTGCGACGGCAATCGCCGCGTCCAGGGCGAAGTTCGCCATGGTCGCGTAGGTGAGGGAGGTGAGCCCGGACTTGTCCGCACCGTCGGCTTTGGCCGCGCGCTGGAAGGTGGCGATCCCGCGTTCGGTGAGCTCCCGGCTGCGCATCGCCGCGACCCGGGTGACCGTCAGTTTGCGCGGCATCCGGGCCCGGTCCGAGGTCAGTTCCGGATCGACGGGCGCGACGGGGCCGCGTTCCTCGAAATCAGGTTCGCCGAGGTCCCGGGGCAGTGGCCGGGTCCGGGGCGGGCGCGACGGTTCGTGCGGCACCGAGCCGGGCGGCCGTCGCGGGGTGTCTCGGGGGTCCACACGCGGGAACGCCTTGCGCGGGGCACGGCCGGGCGGTACCGCGCCGTGCCCGGGCGGGTACCGATCACTGCCCGGATGCCGCGGCCCCGGACGGCCCGCCGGGGCGTCCCAGCGACCACGGTCGGGGCCGGCGGGGTCGCGGGGGGTATTCACACCCTCAATTCTGGCGCACGACCCGCCGGCCCGTGCAGCCGACGGCGGAACCGCAGTTGCCGGGGTGTGTCACCCCGGTCAGCGATCGAGCTCCCGGGCGACGGCGCGCACCACCTCGGAGATGCGCTGGGCCAGCTTGCGGTCCGGGTACCTGCCGCGCCGCAGATCCGGCTGCACCTTGGTCTCGAGCAGCGTGATCATGTCCTCGACCAGGCCGTGCAGCTCGTCCGGACTCTTCCGCGGTCCGGCGTCCTTGCGGTCCTTGCGGCCGGACTGCTGGTTGTTCCGGACGCTGGGCGGCGCCTCCAGCAGCTTGAGGCTCAACGCCTGCGGGCCGCGGCGGCCGGCGGCCATGCCGAACTCGACGCGCTGCCCCGGCTTGAGTCCTTCGACGCCGGCAGGCAGCGCGGACGAGCGGACGTAGACGTCCTCCCCCTCGTCCTGGGAAAGGAAGCCGAAGCCCTTGTCGACGTCGTACCACTTCACCCTGCCGGTCGGCACTGTGCTCACCCGTTTCTCGCCCGTACGTAAATAAAGCGCCCCACAGCAAGGCAGGACGCGATCGACGACAAGTCTACCCCGGGGTGAACACTTCGAGCACACCAGTTTTACGGTGCTGCGGTGACCAACTCCGTTCAGCCGACTCCGCCGGGGCAACCGCGCCGGTCGTCGAGCGATCGATTGCTGCATGTCGCCATGGCCCTGTTCGGAGTCGGGCTGCTGGCGATCGTGGCCATCTTCCTGACTCCGATCCTCACCGACGGGACGGCGGGGCTGTGGCTGTATCTGATCGCGATGCTCACCCCACTGGGTTTCCTGCTCGGCATCGTGTTCGCGCTGTGGTCCGGGCGGCGGTCCCGATGACCGCGGCAAATGATTACCCGGGGTAACCACCCCCGAACCATGGATGTGATCCTCATCACATAACGACCGGGTCACGAAGTGTGCGTACACCTGTTCTTGCCCACCGACCGCGGCCACTACCTGGGGTGACAACTCCGGGTAGCCCCTGAGACCACCCCGAGACCGCATCCACACGCCGGTTATCAAATGGTGATTTTTCGCGGCAGCCGTCGTACCGTCTATCACAGCCGGGACACACCCCGGCACCACCGGCCCGCCGCACCGAACCTCGCCCCGCGGGTACCGGACCCCGACTGGCTCAGGGGCGAGGGCGGGACGGACGACCTCTCAGTCCGAACCCGAGCGAGCCTCGCAGGTGCGTACGAGAGGAAGACACCCGATATGAGTGGACGCCATCGCAAGCCGACCTCCACCGGCCGCACCGTGGCCAAGGTCGCTGTCACCGGCGCGATCTTCGGTACCGCTGGTGCCGCCCTCGCCGGAAACGCCAGCGCGGCACCCGACTCCGACTGGGATCGCCTCGCACAGTGTGAAGCCGGCGGCAACTGGGGCATCAACACCGGCAACGGTTTCCACGGCGGCCTGCAGTTCTCGCCCTCCACCTGGAGCGGCCACGGCGGCGGCGAATTCGCCCCGACCGCCTACCAGGCCACCCGCGAACAGCAGATCGTGGTGGCCGAGCGAGTCCTCGCCTCCCAGGGCTGGGGTGCCTGGCCCTCCTGCTCGGCCCAGCTGGGTCTGAGCAGCGCGCCCACCCCGCGCACCGCCCCCGCCGAGACCCCGAGCTGGAACCCGGCGCCCGCCGCCCCGCAGCAGTCGGAGCAGGCACCCGCGCAACCGGCCGAGAACCAGGAACTGTTCCAGGCCGTCGACCGCGCCCTCGAACTCGTGCAGTCCCAGGGCGTCGCCGTGCCGCAGCAGGCACTGGACTTCGTCGAGGCCGCCAAGTCCGGCGATGTCCAGCTCGACCCCAACGTGGTCGACTTCTTCGAGGCGAACCAGGGCCTGCTGCCCTCCTGATCGCCCGAAGATCCCCGAACAGCAGAACAGGCCCGTCTCCACGGAGGAGACGGGCCTGTTCGCGCTGCGTCGGACAGCGCCGGGTTCACACCCGGTTCACGACCGTATGCGGATGGACGTAGGGCAGCGTGTCCGCCGCGACCGGGAACTCGGTGTCCTCGCCGAAAGGCGAGAGGTTACCAGCGCGAGCCGACGTGAATTCGCTGACGGCATGATCGCCGTCGGCAACCTCGGGCCAGCCGTTGTCGACATACGGTTTCTTCGATTTGTTCACCACACCGTCATTGTGGCATGACGCGCGCCCGGAGTGATCGATGCGGGCCGCGTACAGCCCAGGTGACCACGCCGAACCCCGGCCCGGCCCGCTACGCTGGACCGGATGACCGCGTCGCACTCCCTGGCCGACTGGCTCGGTGCTCGTACCGATGCCCAGCTGGTGACCCTGTTGCAGCTGCGGCCCGATCTGGCGGTGCCGCTGCCCGGTTCGATGGGAGTGCTGGCCGCCCGCGCGGAACAGCGGGCCTCGGTGCTGCGCGCCGCCGACGAACTCGACACCCTGGAGTTCGGGATCATCGCTGTCCTGGCCACCACCCCGGAGCCGCTGTCCCGCACCGAGCTGATCGCCCGCCTGCCGGGCCGGACCACCAAGACCGCCGCCAATACGGCGATCGACCGGCTGCTCACTCGCGCACTGATCTGGCAGTCCGATACGGCACTGCAGCTGGTACCGGCCGCGGCGGAGGCACTGCCGTGGCCGGCGGAGCTGGCGACCGGACTGCCGGATGCGCTGACCGAATCCGAGGTGCGCGAGGCGCTGACCGGCCGGGACCCGGTGCAGCTCGCCCTGCTGGAGAAGCTGGCCGAGACCGGGCCGCGCGGGCGCACCCGGGATGCCGCCCCGGACGCACCCCCGGACCGGCCGGTACAACGCCTGCTGGCGGCCCGCCTGCTGGACCGGATCGACGACGAGACGGTGGAACTGCCGCCGATCGTCGGCCAGGTCCTGCGGGACGAACCGGTGATCGATCCCCAGGTGCTCACCCCGCCCAAGGTCGACCGCGGTACGCATCCCGCGGCCGAGGTCAATGCGGTGGCCGCCGGCGAGGTGGGTGAACTGCTGCGGCATGCGGGCGATCTGCTCGATGCGCTGGCCCACGGCCCCGCTCCGGCGCTGCGCGCCGGTGGACTCGGGGTACGGGAGGTCCGCCGGCTGGCCAAGCAGACCGGGGTCGACGAGGCGCGGACCGGGCTGCTGCTGGAACTGTTGTACGCGGCCGGGCTGATCGACCACGGCTTCCCGGATCCGCCGCCACTGTCCGATACCGGCGACGATTTCTGGGCACCGACACCGGCTTCGGACACCTGGCGGGACGCGGCTCCGGCGAAGCGCTGGCTGACCCTGGCGCAGGCCTGGTCGGCCCTGGATCGGCTGCCCTGGATGATCGGTCTGCGCGACAGCAGCGACAAACCGCTGGCCGCGCTCACCGAGGAGCTGCGCAACCCGTACGCGGTCCGGGACCGGACCGCAATCCTGCAACTCCTGGCGGAACAGCCCAGCGGCGCGGCACTCGACGCATCCGCCGTGGCCCGGGTGTTGAGCTGGCGGATGCCGCGCTTGCGCCGGCGGTTCCGCCCCGAGGTGGTGCGCAACACCCTGACCGAGGCGGCCGCGCTGGGCATGGTGGGCCGCGGCGCCTTGTCCTCGGCCGCGCGGGCGCTGCTGCACGGCGCCGCGAGCAGCGCGGCCGATGCGGAGGCCGAGATGGCGGCGGCGCTGCCGGAGCCGGTCGACCACGTGCTGGTGCAGGCGGACCTGACTGTGATCGCGCCGGGCCCGCTGGTCCCGGAACTGGCCGACCGGATGGCGCTGGTCGCCGATGTCGAATCGGCGGGCGCGGCGACGGTCTACCGGGTCGGCGAGCAGTCGGTTCGCCGGGCCCTGGACGCCGGCCTCAGCGCCGCGGAGCTGCATGCGCTGTTCGGCACGCATTCGCGGACTCCGGTACCGCAGGCCTTGACCTACCTGATCGACGATGTGGCCCGGCGGCACGGCCGGTTGCGGGTCGGGATGGCCCAATCCTTCATCCGGAGTGAGGATCCGGCCCTGCTGGCCCAGGTGCTCGCCGACCCGGTCGCCGAAACCCTGGCGCTGCGCGCGATCGCACCGAGCGTGGCGATCGCGCAGGCGCCGCTCGGCGAACTGCTGGACGGCCTGCGCGGCGCCGGATTCGCCCCGGCCGGGGAGGACGCCTCGGGCGCCATCGTGGATCTGCGCCCGAAGGGCGCGCGCCTGCCGGCCCGGTCCGCGAGCAGACGGCCGTATCGCCCGAGCCCGCCGACCCCGGACCAGCTGACCGGCCTGGTGGCCGAACTCCGCGCCGGTGACCGGGCAGCGGGCGCGGCGGCCCGGCAGCAGGTCCGTACCGACGGCACCCGGACCGGAGCCGCCGCCACCCTCGCCCTGCTGCAGCTGGCCGCACGCGGCCGCCGGCAGGTGAACATCGACTACGTGAACGCCCAGGGGACCGCGATGCGCCGCATCGTCGAACCGGTTCGGGTGGGCAATGGGCAACTCGACGCCGTGGACTCGGTGACCGGCGCGGTCCGGCACTTCACGCTGCACCGGATCGCGTCGGTCGCCCTGGTCGACTGATCCCGGGATCAGGGGCGGCCGAGGCAGAAGGTCGTCGCGGGCTCCGACACGACGCGGAAGTGGAACGCTTCCGAACTGCAGGCCAGCTCGTTCGCCTCGCCGTCGATCCGTTCCAGCATGCGATAGCTGGCTGCTTCGGACGTGCAGTCCACCTGCAGGGCCGGAGCTGTGCCGCCGTCCGCGTAGCAGGCGCCTTCGGCGAAGTTCGGCGTCAGGCACAACTGGGCGGCGGTCCCGTCCACGGTGCCGTCGAACGCATTTGCCTCGGCATCGCAGTCGGTGCCGGTCGCCGCGATTCGGTAGCCGGCTTCCTCCTGCGAACATTCGGCCGCCACGGCGGTCATCGCGCCCTCGTCGTTGCCGGTCACCTCGACGCACGAGCCGGGCGCCGGAGCCGCCTCCGCATCGTCACCGCCGGAGCATGCCGTCGTAGCCGCCAGGATCGCGCCCGCCGCCAGCGCCGCGGGGACGAGCCGGACCGGCCACTGCTTACCTCGGAAACTCACTGTCAACCTCTCTCGCCGAACTGTTCACGAGAACATGAACGCCGGTGAGGATATGCGAGGATCCGGGCAATGGCACCGGGCGGATCCGGGCCGGCTCACATCCACTGGTTGCCGTACATCCCCAGCAAGGAGAGCATCAGCAAGCGGACCGGCAGATTCGACAGCAGGGACAGTCCGGAGTAATTCAACAGCAACACCTTTCGCCCGGCGCCCGAGCGGCGCCGACTCGCTGGTCTGTCGCAGCGCGCGCCCGGATCGTTACGCTCGGATGATGACCGTCGACGACGTCGCAGCCGAGCTCTACGCACTGGACCCGGCCGAGTTCGTCACCGCCCGTACTGCGCGGGCCGCCGCCGCCCGCGCCGCCGGTGACCGGGAACTGGCGGCGGCGATCACGGCGCTGCGCAAACCGACCCGGGCCGCCTGGACGGTGAACCTGCTGGCCCGGCATGCCGCCGACGACATCACCGCACTCCTGGAACTCGGCGAGGCGCTGCGCCGGGCCCAGCGCCAGCTCTCCGCGGACCGGTTGCGGACCCTGGACGGTCAACGGCGTCAGGTGATCTCGGCCCTGACCGAGCGGGCCGGCCGGATCGCCGCGGAGCAGGGACATCCCGTGGGTGAGCCGGTGCTGCGCGAAGTCGGCCGGACCCTCGGCGCCGCGCTCGCCGATCCCGAGGTCGGGGCCCGAGTCGGTGCGGGCACCCTCAGCACCGCCACCGGATACTCCGGATTCGGACCGGGCGGGCTGGTCGCCTTGGACGGTGGTGCGGGCCGCGCCCCGGCAGCGACCCGGCCCGGCAAGGCGGCGGCTCCGAAAACGTCGGCGGGCACCGAGCGCGAAGAGGCCCGGGCCGATCTGGCGGATGCCGAGGCGGAACTGGAGACCGCCCGGCAGGCCGAACGGACGGCCGCCGAACAGGCCCGGACCGCGGCCGCCGAACTCGCCGCCTGCGACGATCGGATCATCCGCCTGCGCGAGGATCTGGCCGCCGCCGAGGAACAGCGGCGCTTCGCGCTGGCCGCCGAGCACCGGGCACGCACCGAAGCCGGCGCCGCCCGCAGCAGTCTGGAGCGCATACAACGGTGGGTCCGTCGCGCCCGGGTCCGGGTCGAGGCCGCCGACGAATGAACCGGGTCAACCCCCGAGCCGGCCCGGGTAGAGGTGTTCGGGAGCGGGTATCTCCTCGCTGTCCAGCCAAGCCGCGAAGAACTCCGCCAGGTCGGCGCCGGTGCGCTGCCACAGGAACTCCCGGAGCAAACCCATCGACGCATTGCCGTGCCGGTAGGCAGCCAGGAAGTCGCGCAGCACCGGAAAGAACACCGCATCGCCGAGGACCGCGCGCAGGGCGTGCACGAACAGCGGGCCCCGGTAGTAGACCGAGCTGAATTCCCGGCCGGCGCCCGGATCGGCCAACGGCACCTTCCAGAAGTCCGGCTCGTCCCGGAAGGTGGCGATCGTCTCGCGGTACCGGGCATCGACGTCGACCCCGTCGATCCGTTCCGGCCACAAATAGTCGGCCGTATAGGCGGCGAAACATTCGTTCAAGCAGATATCGGACCAGGACTGCACCGAGACCAGGTCTCCCCACCACTGGTGCGCCCACTCGTGCACCACCGTGTTCAGGCCGACCCCGGTATCCGGGTAGACCGGCCGGGACTGGGTCTCCAGCGCGAAGCCCAGCCCGGCATCGACGTAGATGCCGCCCCCGGCGTCGAACGGATACGGCCCGAACAACTCCTCGGCGAAGTCCAGGATCCGCGGCACCTGGCGTTCCAGCTCCGCCGCATGTTCGGTTCCGGGACCGAACCCGCTCAGCAGTTCGGTGCCGTCGGCCCGGCGCTGCTCCAGGAAGGTGAAGCGGTCGATGGCCACCGTGACCAGGTATCCGGCCGTCGGCTGCCGCAGCCGCCAGTTCGTGACGCGCCGGCCGTCCCGGACGACGTCGCCGGTCCGTTCCCCCACCGACATCACCTGCCAATCCGCGGGCACGCTCACCCGCAGTTCGATCGTGGCCTTGTCGCGCGGTGTGTCGTTGAGCGGGAACCAAGTGGCCGCCGAATGCGGTTCACCGACGGCCAGCGCGCCGCCGTTCGGGAGATGAGTCCAGCCCTCCCCCTCGGTATCCGGCATGTCACCCGCGTATTCGACCACCACGGTGAACGGGAGCAGTGCCGTAATCGGGTGCGGCGCGGTCACGGTCAGTTCGTGGTCGCCGGTTCGGACGAACTCGGCCGGGCGGCCGTCGACGGTCACCCGCTGGACTTCGGGTCCTGAGTAGTCGAGGTTGAAGGTGCGCAGGCGGCGCAACGGCCAGGCCCGGATCTCGGTTCGACCGCGCAGCCGATGTGCCCCCGGTTGGTAGTCGATGTCCACTGCGTAGTGGCCGACGTCGTAGCCACCGTTGCCGTCGAGTGGATAGTACGGATCGCCCAGGCCCGGCGCGCCCGGTTCGGGTGCCAATGGTGGCGGCGGAGCCGGCTCCGAGGCCGGTGTGGTCGCCGCGCAGCCGGCCAGCAGCACGGCCAGCATCGGCGCGAGCACGCATCGCATCACAGGCCCCTTCCCGGGCACCGTCGTGGAACAGCTTCGCGGCAATCAGGACGTGCCGCGGGCGGGCGGCTCGCGCAGGTCCTCCGGCAGCTGGTCCGGGTCCAGCAGCAGGCGTTTGGTAGCCGAGCGGCCGACCTTGTCAGCCAGCTCGAGATTGTCGCCGAGCAGCCGCCATTCGGCCTCGCTGATGGCCGCGCCGGCCCGTTCGATCACCGCGCGGTCCGGTGTGCCCCAGGCGATCGGCATCGCACTGACCAGGGGACCGGGCTGGCCGACCGGACGAGGCGCCCGATCGGTTCGGATCGCGACCGCCGGCACCCGTTCGCCGGGCCGAGGATCGTGTCCGGGCAGCGTCCGGACCCGGCGGGTGATCAGCGCCCAGCGGCGGGTCCCCGACTCCGGCTCCGCGACATCGACCAGCGCCAGCAGCACCAGACCACCCGCGGCCGCCTCGGACACCACTGCCGGCACCAGCGGGCCTTCCAGATACAACTTCTCGACATCGGTGCGCCGCGGCGCCCATACCGCGACGGCGAGCGCCGTGATCGCGCCCAGCGCACAGGCGACCGCGAGCAGATACCCCCAGGCGTGACCGGTCCAGATCAGCGCCACCGTCACCAGCGCGGCGAAGACCGCCGCGGCGAAGGCCACCCACCGGAGGCGGCGCAGCGCCGTGGCGATCTCGTTGACCGCCCGGGCGTGTCCGCGGTCCACCACGAATTCGAACCGGCGCACGTTTCCTTCCTAGCACAGGTTGCGGAGAACTTGCCTCCGGTTATCCGGCGGGTCGGCTACTGACCCGTGGCCTCCCCGACAGCCGGACCCAGCAGATCGTCCGCATCGACGATCCGGTAGGCGTACCCCTGCTCGGCGAGGAACCGCTGCCGATGCGCCGCGTACTCGGCGTCCAGAGTGTCCCGGGCAACCACCGAGTAGAAGTGTGCCTGACCGCCGTCCTGTTTCGGCCGCAGCAACCGGCCCAGGCGTTGCGCCTCCTCCTGCCGGGACCCGAACGTGCCCGACACCTGAACCGCCACCGACGCCTCCGGCAGATCGATGGAGAAGTTTGCCACCTTGCTCACCACCAGCACCGGGATCTCACCGGCACGGAAGGCATCGAACAGAGCCTCGCGTTCCTTGTTCTTCGTCGACCCCTCGATCACCGGCGCGTCCAGCGCCTCCCCCAGCTCCGCGAGCTGATCCAGATACGCCCCGATCACCAGCGTCGGGGCGTCCCGGTGCCGGGCCAGGATCGACTCGACCACCGGGATCTTGGTGCGGGCCGTGGAACACAGCTTGTAGCGCTCCTCCGGTTCGGCCGTCGCATACGCCATCCGCTCGGCGTCGGTCAGCGTCACCCGGACCTCGATACAGTCCGCCGGCGCGATCCAGCCCTGTGCCTCGATGTCCTTCCAGGGGGCGTCGTAACGCTTCGGGCCGATCAGCGAGAAGACGTCGCCCTCCCGGCCGTCCTCGCGCACCAGCGTCGCCGTGAGCCCCAGCCGGCGCCGCGACTGCAGATCCGCGGTCATCCGGAACACCGGAGCGGGCAGCAGATGCACCTCGTCGTAGACCACCAGCCCCCAGTCCCGGCTGTCGAACAGCTCCAGATGCTTGTACTCACCCTTCGACTTGCGCGTGATCACCTGATACGTGGCGATCGTGACCGGCCGGATCTCCTTGCGCTCCCCGGAGTACTCACCGATCTCCTCCTCGGTCAGGCTGGTCCGGGCCAGCAGCTCCCGGCGCCACTGCCGACCGGCGACCGTATTCGTCACCAGGATCAGCGTGGTGGCCTTGGCCTTCGCCATCGCCGCCGCACCGACCATCGTCTTGCCCGCACCACACGGCAACACCACCACACCGGAACCACCGGCCCAGAACGAATCGGTGGCCAGCTGCTGATAATCGCGCAGCTGCCAATGACCGCCGGTGAAATCCAACTCGATCGGATGCGCCTCACCGTCTACGTAGCCGGCCAGATCCTCGGCGGGCCACCCCACCTTCAACAGCATCTGCTTGATCCGGCCGCGCTCGGAGGGGTGCACCACCACGGTGTCGTCGTCGATCCGCGCACCCAGCATCGGGGCGATCTTCTTGTGCCGGAGTATTTCCTCCAGCACCGCCCGATCCAAGCTCACCAAGGTCAGCCCGTGCGCCGGATGTTTCACCAGCTGCAACCGGCCGTACCGGGCCATGGTGTCGACGATGTCGACCAGCAGCGGCTGCGGCACCGCGTACCGGGAGAAATTCACCAGGGCATCGACCACCTGCTCGGCATCGTGCCCGGCCGCTCGCGCATTCCACAGCGCCAGCGGGGTGACCCGGTAGGTGTGCACATGCTCGGGAGCCCGCTCCAGCTCGGCGAACGGCGCGATGGCCTGCCGGGCCGCATCGGCCAGCTCGTGGTCGACCTCCAGCAGCAGCGTCTTATCGCTCTGCACAATCAACGGACCGTCGCTCACACCGCCTCCTGTGTTTGTTTGCCGAGCTTCGCTCGGCGTGTTCCGGCCCTCTTCTGCCCAGCGAATCGGCACTCGAGACTCGAGCCTTCGGCTCATGCGCTTTCGAGTACCGATTCGCTGGGCGGGCCGGAACGTCGCTCGTAAGACTCGCTCCGTGCGGGGTTGCGTAGTCTCGGATCGCTCTGGTTCTTGTCGAGTTGGGCCGTATGCCCTGGTCGCGTGGTTTTTGTTCATTGTACGGACCACTACCGACACACCTTCGTGCCCGGCGGTCCAGATCACATATCAGCAACCGATTCACCCAGGGCGACGACTTCCCGCCCCAGCAGTACCACCGACCCCCGCAGTCGTGGCCAGCATCAGGCAACTGGACCGCGACAACCCCGCCCGCACCGGACACACTCGGTTGATGATCCAGACAACAGCGGTCTTCGGGGTCGCGGTGGCGGCGCTCGGCATGGCACTCACCCCGGGACCCAACATGATGTACACCGTGTCGCGGACGGTGGCGCAGGGGCGGCGGGCCGGGCTGATCTCGGTGGGCGGGGTGGCTGCCGGCTTCGCGGTGTATCTGGTCGCCGCCACCGCCGGAATCACCGCCGTTTTCGCCATGGTGCCCAGCCTGTACCTGGCGTTGAAGTTCGCCGGCGCTGCCTACCTGCTCTGGCTGGCCTGGCAGGCGGTGCGGCCCGGGTCCCGTTCGGTGTTCGCGCCGCAGGAACTGCCGGCCGCCTCGGCGCGGCGGCTGTTCACCATGGGCATGGTCACCAACCTGCTCAATCCGAAGATCGCCCTGCTGTACATGGCCCTCATCCCGCAGTTCATCACCCCGGAGGCGGGTGCGGCCTGGTTGCAGAGCCTGTACCTGGGCAGTGTCCAGATCATGGTGGCGCTGTCCGTGCACGCCGTCATCGTCTTCGCAGCCGGAACCATCGCCGGATTCCTCGGTACCCGGCCGCTGTGGCTACGGCTGCAACGCTGGTTCACCGGCACGGTGCTGGCGGGCATCGCCGTCTCGCTGGCCACCGACCGCAGTCGGCCGGTGCCCGCCTGAACACCGACCTTCAGCGTTTTCCGGCCCGCAACCGCCGGACCCCTTCGTCGATGGTCTCGTCCCGCTTGCTGAAGGTGAACCGCACCAGGTGCCGCCAATCATCGGCGGTATCGGCGAACACGCTCAACGGCACCGCGGCGACCCCGAGCCGGGCCGGTAGCTCCCGGCAGAAGGTCAGACCGTCGACCGCCCCGAACGGGCGGATGTCGGCGCAGACGAAATAGCCGCCCGCGCTGTCGTACACCCGGAAACCGGTGTCCGAGAGCGCCTCGGACAACCGGATCCGCTTCTCGGACATGTTCTCCCGCAGCCGGGTCGGCCATTCGTGCTCGCTGCTGATCGCATGGGCCACTGCGGGCTGGAACGGGCCGCCGCCGACGAAGGTGAGGAACTGTTTCGCCGCCAGTAACCCGTCGACCAGCGGGGCGGGGCCGCACGCCCAGCCGATCTTCCATCCGGTGACATTGAAAGTCTTTGCGGCACTGGAGACCACCAGGGTGCGTTCGGCCATCCCGGGCAGCGTCGACGGCGAGAGGTGTTCGCCGCCGTCGTAGACGAGATGCTCGTACACCTCGTCACTGAGGACCAGTAGGTCGTGCTCGGCGGCCAGTTCGGCGATCACCTCGAAATCGGCCCGGCCGAGCACGGCACCGGTCGGGTTGTGCGGTGAATTCACCACCAGCATTCGAGTTCTCGAATTGATTGCGGCACGCAGGCTGTCGTGGTCCAGCACGAAACGATCACCGTCCGGCACCAGGCGGGCGGTCCGGTGCCGGGCGCCGGCCAGTGCCACGGCCGCGGCGTAGGAGTCGTAGTACGGCTCGATCAGCACCACTTCCCGGTCCGGCTCCACCAATCCGAGCACCGCCGCGGCGATCGCCTCGGTGGCGCCGACGGTGACCACGATTTCGGACGCGGGGTCGTATTCGGTCCCGTAGCGCTCGGCCCGATCCGCGGCGATCGCCCGGCGCAGCACCGACATTCCCCGGCTGGGCGGGTACTGGTTCAGGCCGTCGGCGATGGCAGCACGGGCCACATCGAGCATCCCGGCCGGGCCGTCGGTATCCGGGAACCCCTGCCCGAGGTTCACCGCGTCGTACCGGACGGCGAGTTCGGTCATCTCGGCGAAGATCGTCGCTCCGAACGGACGCAAACGGGCGACGGTGGGCGGCGGCAACGGCATCTCCGCAGCGTATCCCAGGCAACCACACCGTTGCCAAAGGATAGCGAACAGCTATGTTTCACAAACGTTTTTCCGTTTTGACCTGCAGTATTGTGCGCTCACTCGAGGTGAGCTAGCCTCGCCGTGTTCTACCTCACACATCACCGGGTGATTTCATATCGCGTGGTGTCATATCGAAAGGGAGGGCTCATGGCCTCACCTCTCATGGAGCTGATGCTGCAGCCGGTCGCAGCAGATGTCGCCGGTTCGGTCCTCGGATTCTTCCGGGAAACCCTCGATCAGGTCTTCAGCACCGGCGATGTCGCCGACAGCGTGACCGGCTCGTCCACCCCGGATTTCGAAGCCGGATCCTCGACCCCCGACATGGATCTCGGTTCGTCGACCGGCGATCACTTCACCGGTTCCACCTACCCCTGATCTGTTCGGTGCCGGTCCGGGCAGCGCGGGCCCGGACCGACACCGCTCACCCCAGCCGCACGCCCGACAGCTTCGTCGGATCCGCGAAATCGTAGGCGCCCCGGATCAATCCGTCGCTCACCGTGAACCCGATCACCCGGGCCGGCCGCCCCAGCGGCGAATTCGGATCGGTACACACCAGTCCCAGCCGGCCATTCACCGCCGCGAACCGAAATTCCAGTGCCTGGTCCCGCTGCTCCGCCCAGCGTTCCGCGCAGTATCGCGCGACCTCCGCCGGACCGGCGATAACCTCGGCAGCCGTTGCCCCATCGCAGATCACGGCGACCTCGGCATGGAACGCCGATCGTACCGCCGCGGCATCCCCCGCGGCCAACTGCCGCAACAGCCCGCGTACCGCATCGGCGTGCACCGACGGTGCCACCGGCTCGGGCACCCCGGTCAGCCGCGTCGCCGCCTCCGCCGCGGCGCCGACCGCTTCGTCCCGGGTGATGCCGAGCAATCCGGCGACTTCGTCGGACGATGCCCCGAAGCCACGGTGCAGCACGAACGGGATCCGCAACTGCACCGGAAGCCCGGCGAGCTCGATCAGGGCGGCCAGCCGATGCTCCGGCTCCCGGGCCACTGCGACCAGCGGATCCGGCGAATCGCCCGGCTCCAGGTCGGTCACGATCGGTTCCGGCAGTCCGTTCGCCGCCGGCTCGGCGCGCCCGGGGCCGGTCAGCCGGTCGATGCAGATCCGCGCCACCTCGGTCGTCAGCCATTCGCGCAGATCGTCGATCTCGGACTGGTGCACTCCGGCCAGCCGCAACCGGCTCTCCGCTACCGCGTCCTCGGCGTCGCCGACCCGCCCGGTCAGCCGGTAGGCAACCGAAATCAAGTGGGCGCGATGGGATTCGAACAGATCGGCGAGCAGCGGGGAAACCATCGGGTCCGATTCTACGGAGCAGCCCGGTAGCAATCGCGCGCGGCCACCCACTGCGGCCGGCCCGGGCCGCCGGAAACGGGATGATCCCTTCGCGCACTCCTGCGAACATCGGAACATGTACGAACGGATCCTGACCGACGGCACCATCTGGTTGAACCGGCCCACCGCCGCCGATATCGACCGGATCGTCGCATGCTGCCAGGACCCGGACATCCAGGGGTGGCTGCCGATCCCGGCACCCTACGAGCGCGGCCACGCCGAGGACTTCCTCGATCGCACGGTAGCGCCCGGGTGGGCGGGCGATGCACCGATATGGGCTGTCCGGACGGCGCCGGGCGGGGACCTGCTCGGGACTATCGGCCTGAGCGGCCGCAGCACCGGAGCCAGGGAGATCGGATTCTGGATCGATCCGGCGCATCGGCGACGGGGACTGATCCGGCGAGCAATCGCCTTGGTCTGCGAATTCGGTTTCGCCGCGGAAGGCCTTGCCCTGCAGCGGATCAGCTGGCGCGCCGTCGTCGGCAACCATGCCTCCGCCGCAGCGGCGCGAGGCGCCGGGTTCCACTACGAAGGCCTGGCCCGCCTCGGCAGCGAACACCGCGGCACCAGGTGCGACCATTGGTCCGCAGCCCGGCTGGCCACCGACCCGCCCGGCCCCGCCACCGACTGGCCCGCCGGGATCTGAGTCCGCCCGGGGCCGGGGCCGGACATCGGCCGGTTCCCTCGGCCGGGCATGCTTCGAACAGCGGACGCGCAGGTCCGCCCCCGGTCGAGTGCGAACTGCGCGACTATCCCCGCGCCCTGCGCGCGGTGCCACGGTGCGCCGGCACGGTGGCCGGATCCTCCGGCCAAGCGTGCTTCGGGTAGCGGCCGCGCAGGTCCGCCCGCACCTGGGGCCAGCCGTTGCGCCAGAACGAGGGCAGGTCGGCGGTGACCGCGACCGGCCGCTGCGCCGGGGACAGCAGGTGCAGTACCGGTGCGGCCCGGCCGTCGGCGAGGTGCGGCGTTTCGGTCCAGCCGAAGATCTCCTGCACCTGCACCGCCAGCACCGGCGGGTCTGCCGAATAGTCGACCCGGATCCGGCTGCCGGACGGCACCGCCAGGCGTTCCGGGGCCAGTTCGTCCAGGCGGGCCGCGGCCGGCCAGGGCAGCAGGCGCCGCAGTGCAGCGCCGGCGTCGATCCGAGCGAGGTCGGCGCGGGACCGGGCGGTGGCCAGTTCGGACCCGAGCCAGGCATCCGGGTCCGCCAGCAGGGATTCGTCGTCGACCGCCGGCCAGGGGGCACCGAGGGTGCGGTGCAGGAAGTCCAGCCGGTGCCGTAACGCGACCGCGTCATCGTCCCAGCGCAGCAGGGCCGGCCCCGCGGCGTGCAGCCCACGGCGAACCGCCGCGGCGAGCAGCTCCGGGTCCGGCTCATGCAACGGCCGTTCACCGAGCACGATGGCACCCAATCGCTCGACCCGGCGGGCGACGACACCCCCGTCGCGCCAGTCCACTTCCTCGGTGACCGCGATCAACCCCGGCGCGGCGCGGCGGGCCAGCTCCTCGTCGGCTACCGCCGCCAGCCGGATTCGCCCCTCCGACCGGCCCGGATCCCGGTCGGCTACCGCCACGGCCAGCCACTCGGCGTCGCCGAGCCCCGACCCGGGCGGCAAGGTCACCGCGGTACCACCGGCCAGCAGATAGCTCGACGAACCGGGCGCCCGGCGGCGCGCCAATCGCTCGGGCTGCGCCAGGGCGACCACCAGCGCGAAGTCCTCCCCCGCCATCGAACCCGCTCCGAGGGCCGCCTCACCCCCGGTTCCCCGGGGAGCATCCACCGGGCGGGAACGGCCCGACTCACCCGACCGTCGGGTCCCCGCCGACCCGCGACCTGCATTCACCCCTGCCGCTGCCCGGCCGACCCCGGAACCGGCGGCCGAAGACGTGGCCGCCGGTTCCGAACTACTCGTCCGCTGCCCGTCAGTGGAACGGGGATCCGCAGTGTTGCGCCCCCGCGGCCCCGACCGCCGCACACCGGCCGAACCGGAGTCCGCCGCTTCCGGCTGGTGCGGCCCCGGCGGCCGGGCATCGGCGACCAGGCGGTGCAGCCGGGTGGCTTCCCGGGACCAGCGGGCCGGTCGGTCCCGGCGCAGGGCGGCCAGGGCCGTGCCGATATCGGTGGCAGTGACCTGGGAGCTGTCGTCCAGCAGCGCGACGACGTCGGCGGCGGTGCGCGGTCCGATCGCGGCGGCACCGTCCAGGAGGGCACGGGCCAGGCGCGGATGCAGGCCGAGCGCGGTCATCCGGCGGCCGCGTTCGGTGATCCGGTCGGCATCGTCCAGCGCGCCGAGTGCGCGCAATACCTTGCAGGCCGCGGCGAGGGCACCGGCAGGTGGTGCGTCCCACCAGGCCAGGCCCGTGCCGTCGGGTGTGCCCCAGCAGGCCAGTTCGAGGGCGAGCCGGGTCAGATCGGCGGTGCGGATCTCCGGTTCCGGATAGGCCGGCAGGGTCTGATGCTCGTATTCGGGCCAGCACCGCCAGACCCGGCCGGGTGCCACACGCCCGGCGCGTCCGGCCCGTTGTTCGGCCACGGCGGCCGACACCCGGACCGTCGCCAGCCCGGACAGGCCGCGTCGATGGTCGATGCGGGGCACCCGCGCCAGCCCCGAATCGACGACGGCCCGCACACCCGGAACGGTCAGGCTGGATTCGGCGACGGAGGTCGCCAGCACCACCCGCCGGCGGGGCCCCGGACGCAACGCCCGGTCCTGAGCTGCGGCACCCAACCGGCCGTGCAACGGGACGACGTCGATATCGGCGAGATCGGCCAGCAGCCCGGCGGTGCGCCCGATCTCACCGGCGCCCGGCAGGAAGGCCAGCACATCGCCCTCGGTCTCGGCCAGGGCCGCGCGCACTGCCCGGGCCACCTGCGCTTCGGCACGCTCCCGGGCTTGTGCGGCCTGGTAGCCGATGGTCACCGGGTGGGTGACCCCCGGCACCTCCAGCACCGGGGCCGGGGCGTCGTCACCGAGCAGTTCCGCGAGCCGGTCGGCGGCCACGGTGGCCGAGGTCGCGAGCACCCGCAGGTCCGGGCGCAGCCCCGACCGGGCATCCAGCAGCAGGGCCAGCAGCAGATCGGCGTCGAGGTGGCGTTCGTGGCATTCGTCCAGGACTACGGTGCCGACCCCGGCAAGCTCCGGATCCTGCTGCAACCGCCGGACCAGCAGCCCGGAAGTGACCACTTCGACCCGGGTCCGGGCGCTCACCTTGCGGTCACCGCGCACCGCATATCCGACGGTGTCACCGACCCGTTCGCCGAGCAATTCGGCCATCCGCGCGGCGGCGGCCCGAGCGGCCAGCCGCCGCGGCTCGGCCACCACCACCCGCCCGCCGTCCTGCCGGGCGAGCGCGAGCGGAACCAGCGTCGTCTTCCCGGTCCCGGGCGGCGCAACCAGGACACCGGTGCCGGATTCGGTCAGCATCGACACGATCCGGTCCAGCGACCCGGTGACCGGCAACTCGGGATAATCCGGTTTTCTCATCGGCGAACAGTGTGCGTGTCCGGCCAGGCACGGCACAACGCAGCCCACCCGCCCCGACTCAGCCGTATCGAGCGACCAGCGCTTTCTTGTCGATCTTGCCCACGGCGGTGACCGGCAGGGCGTCGTCTCGGTGCAGGACGTCCGGCAGCTTGTACGGGGCCAGCCCGCGTGCGGTGAGGAACTCCTTGACCTCGGTCAGCGTGGGCAGTTCGCCGGTGACGACCAGGACGGCACACACCTTCTCGCCCAGCACCGGATCGGGCAGGCCGACCGCGGCCGCATGCCGGACGGCGGGATGGGTGAGCAGATGTTCTTCCAGCTCGTCGCAGGAGACGTTCTCGCCACCCCGGTTGATCACGTCCTTGATCCGCCCGCTCACCACCAGGTGCCCGGTCTCGAGGCGGCGCACCAGATCACCGCTGCGGTAGAACCCGTCCGGGGTGAATGCGCGGGCATTGTGCTCGGGTGCCCGGTAGTAGCCGTTGATCGTGTACGGCCCCTTGGTGAGCAGCTCACCTTCCTCGCCGGGTGCGACGTCGCTGCCGTCGGCGTCGACCACCCGGACCAGGTCGCCCGGGGACAGGGGGCGCCCCTGGGTGGTGCACACCAGTTCGTCGGAGTCGTCGAGCCGGGTGAAGTTGAGCAGCCCCTCGGCCATCCCGAACACCTGCTGCAGGCGGCAGTTCAGTGCGGGCTGCACGGCCCGGGCATTGACATCGGCCAGCCGGGCCCCGCCGACCTGCAGCAACCGCAGCGAGCTCAGGTCGGCTTCCTCCCATTCCACCGCGGCGCTCCACAGCTGGGCAAGCGGCGGCACCACGGCGGTCACGGTGACGCCGAACCGTTCGATGGCGGCGAAGGCGTTCTCCGGGCTGGGATCGGCGACCATGGCCAGTGCGCCACCGGTGGCGACGGTGCCCAGGATGCCGGGGCAGGCCAGCGGGAAGTTGTGCGCCACCGGCAGGGTCGCCAAGTAGACGTCGCCGGGCCCCAGTGCGCAGACCTCGGCGGAGGCGGTCGCGTTGTAGACGTAGTCGTCGTGGGTGCGGGCGATCAGCTTCGGCAGGCCGGTGGTGCCGCCGGAAACCAGCATGAGCGCGATATCGGCCGGATCGACCTCCGGCAGCGTTTCACCCGCCCGGGGCACCGTGGCGAGTGCGGTGAATTCACCGGGATCGCCGTGTACGAGCACATGACGCAGGCCGGGCACCGCCTGCTGCACCTGCCGGGCCAGCTCCCGGTAGTCGAAATCGCCTGCCCGGTCGGCGATCACATAGGCCACCGCCTCGGACAGTGCGGTCAGGTGTTCGATCTCGGCGCGCCGGTGGGCGGGCAGGGTGAGTACCGGGATGATGCCGGCCCGCAGCAGGCCGAACAGCACGACGGCGAACTCCGGCGTATTCGGCAACTGCACCACCACCCGGTCGCCGGGGCGGATCCCCAGCGCCAGCAGGCCGTGCGCCATCCGGTCGGCCTCGGCATCCAGCTCGGCGTAGCTGCGGTTGCCTGCCTCGGTCAGCAGCGCGGGCCGGTCCGGCTGGTGCCGGGCAGTGGTGCGCAAAAGGTCACCGAGGGTGCGGCCGGTCCAGTAGCCGGCGTCCCGGTAGGTCTGCGCATCGGATGCCGGGAACGGCACGAAGCCGTCCCGATGGCCGGAACCGGTGGATGTGGTGGTCACGATCTGCCTCACAGAACTCATGGCGGCTACCTATAGGTTAGGCAACCCTATCTCATCGCCGGGCGCCGGACGTGCGGGCTGTCTAGACTCGCGGCATGAGCAGGTGGGATCGCATCGATATACCCGACCAGACCGGCCGCATCTTCATTGTGACCGGCGCCAACAGCGGCCTGGGGGCCGCAACCGCGCGAGCCCTGGCCGACGCCGGGGCACAGGTGATCATGGCGTGCCGCAACCTGGCCAAGGCCGCGGCGGTGGCCGACGAAATCGGCGACCGTGCCGAGGTCCGGGAACTCGACCTGGCCAACCTCGAATCGGTCCGTGCGTTCGCGGCCACCGTCGATCGCGCCGACGTCCTGATCAACAACGCCGGGGTGATGGCACTGCCGCTGCGCCGCACCGCGGATGGCTTCGAAATGCAGTTCGGCACAAATCATCTCGGTCATTTCGCACTCACCCGGCTACTCCGCGACCGGATCGGCGACCGGGTGGTCACCGTCTCCAGCTACGCACACCGGATCGGCCGCATCGACCTCGACGACCCCAACTACGAACGACGCCGCTACGACCGCTGGGCCGCCTACGGACAGGCCAAGCTGGCCAATCTGATGTTCGCGTTCGAGCTGCAGCGCCGCTTCACCGCCGCCGGCTCGGCCACCATCTCGGTCGCAGCGCATCCCGGGTATGCGGCCACCGAGCTGCAGTCGCACACCGAATCGGTCCAGGATTCGGTGATGGCGCTGGGCAATCGGCTGCTGGCGCAGAGCGCCGAACAGGGTGCGCTGCCGACCCTGTACGCCGCCACCGCCGATGTCGAACCGGGCGCCTTCTACGGACCCGACCGATTATTCGGCATGCGCGGGCACCCCACCCGGAGCGGCTGTTCCGCGGCCGCCCGGGACACCACGGTGGCGCGGGACCTGTGGGAGTTGTCGGAACAGTTCTGCAAGCTCTGAGTCAGCCGTGACAAAGCCGGAATCACCTGTGACCACAGTCACATTCCCGGTTGTCACACTCGGCGCTGCCGCCTCGTCGTCTCAGTGAACCCGGAAGGGAACACCGCACGACGAAGGAGCATCCGATGGAACACCGTTTCGACCTCCAGAACAACAAGATCGCCGCCGCCTTCACCCGGCGACTCGTCGCCGCCGGCCAGGTGGTGTCCGAGTCCTCGCTGCCCACCTCGACCTACGAGCTGGTGAAGCTGCGCGCCTCACAGATCAACGGCTGCAGCTTCTGCGTCGACATGCACGCCAAGGATCTGGCGCACAGCGGCGAATCCGCGACCCGGATCAACCTGGTCGCAGCCTGGCGGGAGGCGAACGTCTACACCGAGGCCGAGCGGGCCGCGCTCGCCCTGACCGACGAAGCAACCCGGATCGCCGACGGCGGCGCGGTTTCCGACGACACCTGGGACCGGGTGCGCAAGCACTACGACGACGAGCAGATCGGGGCACTGATCGGGGCCATCGCCGTGATCAACGCCTTCAACCGGCTCAACGCCATCGCGCACACCCCGGCCGGGGATTACGTAGCCGGGCAGTGGGGCTGATTGCCGCCGACTGCCGCTGCCGGCCCCGCGTCCTTCGACCTGACTCGCCCGGGGCCGCAAAACCGTCCGCACCGGCACCGCGACCTCCGGGCGGCACTCCCCACAGAGCCGGGACGGTGGTCGCGGACCGGCCGGCCGTGCTCCGGCATCGCTGTGAGGGTGCTCACCCGCCGACGGCCCGGCCGCCACCCGCCCGCACCCGGCTGGTACTGTTCGGTCCATGCAGCGCGTGTATTTCTGGTTTAGCAAGCCGGCCCTGGGTGGGTCGGTCTGCGACACCGTGCGCTGACTTCTTCCACCCGGAGCCGGATGACCGGCTCGACGGATTCACGAATTCCGGTGGGTCGGCCTTCGCAGAAAAGGATCCCACCTGATGACCACCGCAGCCGATATCGATGCGCGCAACGCGGATCTCGACGACCAGCGCACCCTGAGCGTGAGCCCGTTGCGCTCGCCGGCCGAGGTGCGCACCGTGCACCCGATCACCGATGAACTCGCCGATACCGTGCGGGCGGGCCGGAAGGCCACCGTCGATGTGCTCGACGGCACCGACGATCGCCTCATGGTGATCGTCGGCCCCTGCTCCGTGCACGATCCGGCGGCCGCGCTCGACTACGCGCGCCGGCTCGCCGCCAAGGCCGCGGAGGTCTCCGATCGGCTGCACGTGGTGATGCGGGTGTACTTCGAGAAGCCGCGCACCACCCTGGGCTGGAAGGGCCTGATCAACGATCCGCATCTGGACGGCTCGTTCGACGTGAACACCGGCCTCGGCATCGGCCGCAAGGTTCTGGTGGACATCACCGCGCTCGGCCTGCCGGTGGCCTGTGAGTTCCTCGACCCGATCACCCCGCAGTACATCGCCGACCTGGTCTCCTACGGCGCCATCGGCGCGCGGACCGCGGCGAGCCAGGTGCACCGCCAGCTCTCCAGCGCGCTGTCCATGCCGGTCGGCATCAAGAACGGCACCGACGGCGATGTACAGGTGGCCGTCGACGGTGTGCGGGCCGCCGCCGCCAGCCACGTCTTCCCGGGCACCGACCTGGACGGCCGGTCCGCGCTGATCCGGACCTCCGGTAACCCGGACTGCCATGTCATCCTGCGCGGCGGCAGCAACGGCACCAACTACGACGCCGCCTCGGTGGCCGAGGCGAAGCTGCGGCTGGAGAAGTCGTCGCTGGCGCAGCGGGTGGTCGTGGACGCCAGCCACGGCAACAGCCGCAAGGACCACCGCCGTCAGGTGGATGTGGTCACCGATATCGCCGACCGGCTCGCCGCCGGTGAGGAAGGCGTCGTCGGCGTGATGCTGGAGAGCTTCATCGAAGCCGGCCGCCAGGACCTGACGCTCGGCAAGGCCACCGAGCTCACCTACGGGCAGTCCATCACCGATGCGTGCATCGACTGGGATACGACCGCCGCCCAGCTCGACCGCCTCGCCGACGCCGTTGCGGAGCGCCGCAAGCGCTGATTCACGGTCCGCCCGGATGTGTTGGAACGCATCCGGGCGGTGTGGTCGATTTCTCCCGCATGTCCGAGTCTTATTCGCCGACTTTGTCTTCAGTGATATCCGCCACGTAATGTGATCGATACCTCCCCTCGAGGGGCGATGGACCTGCGGTCCAGACATCGCGCCCAGGGAGGAGGTGGTGGGAGATGGCGAAACATCGCCGGAAGAAGAGCGAAACCCCGGTCGACTACGGCATCATCTTGGCCGTTGCTGCCATGATCGCCGGGACGCTCGTTGCGGTCCGCCGAGCGCGGGCCAGCTGACCCACCCGGTGGGGAGTCGTAGACAGCGGCGCTCCACCTCTCGGCATCACTTTCGTGACATCGCCCATGATAGGCGATATCGCTCGATCCGCATAGCGAACTACGCCTTCACCACGTACGGCGCAACACTGCCCAGCTTCTCGCAGGTCTCCTCGAATTCACGTTCCGGCCGTGACTGTCCGACGACGCCGGCACCGGCACGCAGCCAGGCACCGGCACCGTTCTGATAGACGGCACGCAGCACCAGGGTGGCCTCCATCGCACCGTCGGCCGAGAATGTCACTACGGCACCGGAATACAGGCCACGCGGATCGTGATCGTTGCGGAAGACCGAGTCGACGCCCTCCCGCTTCGGGATGCCGGAGGCGGTCACCGAGGGGAACAGCACCTCCAGTGCATCCCAGGCGGTGCGCCCCGGGGCCAGCTGCCCGCGCACGGTGGACGCCAGATGCTGCACGCTGCCGCGTTCCCGCACGTCCATGAAGTCCGACACCGCGGTGCTGCCGGGTTCGGCGACGGCGGCGATCTCGCCGAACGAGGTCTGCACCGAGATCGCGTGCTCGACGATCTCCTTCGGATCGGCGAGGAGTTCGGCCCGCGCGGCGCCGTCCACCGCGGCACCCCGGCCGAATGCCCGGGTACCGGCCAGCGGTTCGGTGGTCACCACCCGGTCGGTATCCACCGAGGCCACCAGTTCCGGGCTGAACCCGGCGGCTTCCAGGCCGCCCAGGCGCAGCAGGAACGAGCGGGCCGGGGTGTTGGCGGCGCGGCCGAGCCGGTAGGTGGCCGGTACGTCGACGGCGAAGGGTAGATCGACCTTCCGCGAGAGGATCACCTTCTGGTACTGCCCGGCACGGATCTCGGCGACGGCATCGGCCACCCGGTCCCGGTATCCGGTCGGGTCGATCCGGATATCCACCGGATGCGCATTCGGCAGCTCCGCGCCCTGCGATTCGGCGATCAGCTCGTGGATCTCGTCGACCTCGGCGGGCGTAGCCCCGGTGATCTGCACCCCGTCCGCCGCGAACCGCACCTCGAGGCGCGGGATCATCAGATGGGCCAGTGGAGTCCGGGTATCGACATGGTCGATGGCAGCCAGGGCCCAGGCACAGAACTCGAAGCCGATCCAGCCGTAGGCGGTGCCCTGCCCGGCCTGCAGTTCGGCGAGTGCGGCGTCCAGGGTCGCCGCCGGGCTGCCGCGCCAGGCCCGCACCGTGGTCTCCCCGTCCCGGACCAGCCGGAGTTCGTGGGCATCCAGCTCCACACTGCCGAGGGGGTCGGCTGCGAAGACCCATTCACCCGGCCGCTCGTACATCACGTACTCGCCGAACCGGTCGGCACCGGCCAGCCGGGACATCGCTGCCGCCGGATCCGTCACATGCTCCGCGCGTACGCGCTGCTCCGTGCTCGACAACGATCCTCCAAGGTAAAGCTGACCTAACTCTAGCCGGTAAGGTTAGCATTACCTGGGCAATGGCCCCGGAAGCGCGCGACATACTGCCCTGTTCCCCGATTGCCATCGGATTCACCGACCCGGGGGTTTGAATGGAACCATGATCGGTGAGCAACGCGGACCACGCACCAGCCACCCCCCGGAATCGATCGTCGCACTGGTCGACTCGACCTCCGGAGTGGAACGCGACCTCGTCGGCCGCTGGATCGCCACCGGCGGCCTCGCCGCCGAACTCGGCACCGACGCCCCGGTCACCCAGCTCGACCTGGACGCCGCCGCGGTGACCGAGCGACTGGTCGGCCGCACCGACGACCCGCTGGTGGTGCCGATCCGGGTGCTGTGGCTGCCGCCCGAGCGTGACGGAGTGCGCCGGGTCACCTTCGCCGACCTGGCGCTGCTCACCAACCCGCGCAAACCCAACCGGCTCGCCCAGCGCCGGCTGCTGCGCACCGCACCCGACCGGCACCGGGTCCTCACCGGCGCCCCCGCCCGGCTCAGCGACCTGCGCGCCAACAACCCCGCCGCCACCACGCTGCTGCACACCGGTTCGACCGAACCGTTCGCCCGCGCCGTCGTGCGGGCTGCCGTAGTCGCCCTGGAGCGCGCCGAACGGACCGTGATCGGTGACCGCTACAAGGTTCCGCAACTCGTCGCCGAGGAGATCCTGGACTCTCCCGAATTCCAGCGACGGCTGGAATTCATCGCCGACGAGTTCGACGAGAGCCCCGACGAGGTGTTCCATCGCGCCGAGAAGGCGCTGCGCGAGCTGGTCGCCTCGCAGAGCCGATTGGTCTCGGATCTGTTCACCCAGGCGATGCGGCCGATCCACGCATCGACCTGGAAGGTCGATACCGATCTCACCGGCCTGGACGGTCTGCGGGAACTCAATCGCCGCCACCCCCTGGTGTTCCTGCCCTCGCACCGGTCCTACGTCGACGCGTTCGTCCTGGGCGATGTGCTGGCGCGCAACGACTTCCCGCCCAATCATGTGATCGGCGGCGCCAACCTGAGTTTCTGGCCGATGGGGCCGATCGCGCGCCGCACCGGCACCGTCTTCATCCGGCGCAGCTTCGGCGACGACGAGGTCTACAAAGCCGTGGTCGAGGAGTACTTCGCCTATCTGCTGGCGAAACGCTTCAACATGGAGTGGTATTTCGAAGGCGGGCGCACCCGCACCGGCAAACTGCGCCCACCCCGGTACGGGCTGCTGAACTACCTGGCCGCCGCGGTCCGGGAGAATCGAGTCGACGACGCCATGCTGGTGCCCGTCTCGATCACCTACGAACGGCTCAACGAACTCGGCGCGATCGCCAGCGAGCAGGTCGGCGGCGGCAAGAAGGCCGAGGGCCTGACCTGGCTGGCCCGCTATGTCCGCAATCAGCAGCATTCGGCCGGCCATGTCTATGTCCGGTTCGGTGCGCCGTTGTCGGCACGGGAGCGGCTCGGCGCACACGGTGATCCGCTCCGACCCCGGCCGACGATCATCCCATTGCACGACAGCGGCACCGGCCGCGGCCGCGACACCCGCGACGCCGAATCGGATGCCGTCGCCGAGACGGAACGAAAAGCCGTGCAGCGGTTGGCCTTCGATGTGGCCGTCGGGATCAACGCGGTCACCCCGATCACCCTCAATGCGTTGGTGACCCTGGTGTTGCTGGGCGTCGAACGGGCTCTGACGCTGCGCGAGGTGCGCACCGTCCTGGACCCGGTGCTGGACTACATCGGCGCTCGCGGACTCCCGGCCGGCGAACTGTCGGCACTGCGCGAGGAACAGGGCCTGCTCGTGGTCCTGGAGCAACTAGCGGTGGCCAAGGTGGTGACCATCTACCGAGGCGGGCTGGAACCGGTGTACAACATCGAACAGGGCGCCCACCTCGAGGCCGCGTTCTACCGGAACAGCGCGGTGCACTGGTTCGTCAATCGCGCCATCGTGGAACTGGCGGTGATCGCGGCGGTGGAGCGCTCCGCCGAGGACCCGCTCGCGACAGGCAACGGCGAGGCGCTGGCACTGCGCGATCTGCTGAAATTCGAGTTCTTCTTCCCGGACCGGGCCGAGTTCACCGAACAACTGCGAGCCGAGATGAAACTCATCGACCCACGTTTCGATACCCGCGGCGAGGACGAACGGCTCGGCACGTCCGCCCTGGATGCCCTGACCGAGTCCGGTTTCATCATGTCGCACCGGGTGTTGCGCTCGTTCTTCGATGCCCAGCTGGTGGTGGCCGAACGCCTCGCCGATCAGCCACCCGACGCCGAACTCGACCGCGCCGAGTTCCTGGAATCCTGTGTCGCGGTCGGCCGGCAGATGCTGCTGCAACGCCGGTTGCACAGCCCGGAATCGGTGTCGACCGAACTGTTCTCCGCTGCTTGGAAACTCGCCGCCAACCAGCGTCTGATCGCACCGGCGCCACCAGGTGCGGAGGGCGAGCTGCGGGCCCGGCGACTGGCCTTCGCCGACCGGCTGCGCGAAATCGGCGCCCGGATCACCGGAGCCGCAACCCTCGACCCGTCGAATCAGGCACTCCGGTGACCGCGCTGGATCGGCTCATCACCGAAATCGGCGACGGACCACAGGGGCCCGGGATTGCCGCAGCATTCGATTTCACCGGTGCGGTCGCGACCCGGCCGCCGGGCGAGCGGGGACGCCGTAGCGATCCACTCCGCGGACCGCTACGCGCCGGCCTCGGCACCGACCGGGAGTTCGACCGGTTCCTGCGCGCAGCGGCCCGATCGTGGGCCGGACTCCCGGAAACCGAACTGGACGCCCTCGGCGAGCGGCACTTCCGGGCGGAGACCTACGAGTGGCTGCACCCGGAGGCCTGGCGGCTGATCCGCGCGCACCAATTGGCCGGGCATACCGTCCTGCTGGTCGGCTCGCTGCCCCGCTGGTACGTGGCTCCGGCCGCTGCGGCGCTCGGCGTCGACCGGGTGCTGTGCACCGAAATGGCCGCCACGGAGGGTGTGCTGACCGGAATGCCGGCGGACACCCCGCTGTGGCGGGCGGCGAAGGCCGCGGCGGTCCGGACCTGGGCGACGCAGGCCGGTGTCGACCTGCACCGTAGTTATGCCTACGCCGGTACGGCCGCCGACCTGCCGCTGCTCGAGGCGGTCGGCAATCCGATAGCTGTCGACCCCGACCGCACACTGAACAGCTGGGCCACCGGCAACGATCATCCGATCTGCCGGTTCCGGCCCCGGCGCCGCGCCCGAGCCATCGATTACCTGCGCACCGTCGCGGGATTCGCCGCGCTGCTGGCCGGCGCCTCGGTCGGCGTCGTCCGCACCGCACACACCCGCCGGCGGCGCCCGATGGCGGACGCGATGATGGCCGATGCGACCACCATGGCCCTGCGGGTGCTCGGCGTACGGCTGCGGGTATCCGGTGCCGAACACGCCCGCGCACCCCGACCCGCCGTCTTCGTGTTCAACCACCAGAGCCAGTTCGATGTGATCGTGCTCCCGAAACTGCTCGCCGGCGGGGTGACCGGCATCGGGAAGAAGGAACTGGTCCGCAATCCGGTGTTCGGTCCGCTCATGCGGTTCGCCGGGGTGACCTTCATCGATCGGGCCGATCCGGCCCGGGCCCGGGCGGCGCTCGCCCCGGTGGTGCACACCCTGCGGGACGGACTGTCGGTGGCGATCGCCCCTGAAGGCACCCGCTCCTACACCCCGGGGCTCGGACCGTTCAAGAAGGGCGCGTTCCACCTGGCCATTCAGGCCGGGGTGCCGGTGATCCCGGTGGTGATCCACGATGCCGGCGAAATCGTGCCGCGCAATGCGATGGTCGCCCGGCCCGGGACGGTGGACGTCACGGTGCTGCCGCCGATCGATGTATCCGGCTGGAACCCCGACCATCTACACGACCGGGTCGCCGAGGTTCGGCGGCGCATGGAAGACGTCCTGGTACACCCGCCTCGCGAAAGTGATCCACCACACACTACTTGACCTCAATATTTGTTCAGGTTTCAGGATGGAGTCGTCGCCGAATGAGGGAGAAGGACGATGACCACCACCGCAATCCGCCGCACCGACTCGACCCTGCCCACCTGGAACCGCACCACCGCCGTGCTCGGCTCAGTCGTGGTCGCCCTGCTGATCAACCTGATCATCTGGGCGATCGGCGCCGCCGCCGGCGGTTCCTTCGAGATGGTCGCCGAAGGCCAGGTGCAATCCGTCGCACCGGGCGGCGTCATCCTGATGACCACCGTGCCGCTGCTGCTGGGGACAACCGCCGCCGCCCTGCTCTCCTACCGTTGGGTGGGCGTGCTCCGGATCGCCGCCGGGCTCGGATCGATACTGGCGCTGGCCACCATCGCGGGCACCGTGACGAGCGGATTCGACACCGCATCGACCATCGCGCTGTCACTGATGCACGTGGTGCTGGTGCCGGTGCTGGTGATCGGACTGGAAGGACTGCGCCGCCGGATCACCGAGAGCTGAGCCCCTGGAAAACGGGTGTGGCCCGCCGGAAGTCCGGCGGGCCACACCCGTTTCGTCGGCGTCGGATCAGACCGAGCGGCCGAACAGCAGTTTCCAGGGCATCAATGCCGACTCCAACTGCACCTTCAGGCTCATCTTCGAGGCGCCGAGGGTGCGCTCCTCGAAACGGATGGGCACCTCGGCAATGGTGAAGCCCTGCTTGATCGCCCGGTAGTTCATCTCCACCTGGAACGAGTAGCCGTTGCTCCGGATCGAGGCCACGTCGATCGCCCGCAGCGCATCGGCCTGCCATGCCTTGAAACCGGCGGTCGCATCCTTCACGCCGAGCCGCAGGATCAGGTTCACGTAGAAGTTCGCCCAGGCCGACAGCGCCTTGCGGTACCACTTCCACTCCGAGGCGGTCGAACCGCCGGGCACGTACCGGGAGCCCAGCACCGCCCCGGCCGCAGAATCGCGCAGCTTCTCCAGCATCGCCGGGATGACCTCGGCCGGATGGGACAGATCGGCATCCATCTGGATCACCACATCCGCACCCTCGTCGAGCGCCCGGGTGATACCGGCAACATAGGCGCGGCCCAACCCGTCCTTCTCGGTCCGGTGCAGCACGCCCACCACGTCCGGCAGCTCCGCGGCCAGCTTGTCGGCGACCTCACCGGTCCCGTCCGGCGAGTTGTCGTCCACCACCAGCACATGCAGATCCGGGACCGGCAGCGCAGTCAACCGTTCCACCGCTACCGGCAGATTCTCCCGCTCGTTGTAGGTCGGCACAACAACGGTAACCCTCAAGGGTTGCCCTCCCTGCTCACCTGTTTCCGGCCCCGCGGCCCCGCGAACGGGGCGGAGCATGCCATCGATACCTGACGACGGTACTCGATCCCCCCGACGTCATCCCGCCCGGCCGCCCGGACTACAAAAAATCCCCCCGACCTGGTGTGGGTCAGGGGGATTGGAGTGGCCAGGGCCGGGATCGAACCGGCGACCTTCCGCTTTTCAGGCGGACGCTCGTACCAACTGAGCTACCTGGCCGCAGGCACCCGAAGTGAATGCCATACGCGAAACGCCGGATTTCTCCGGCGCTTGCTGGCGACCCTGACGGGACTCGAACCCGCGACCTCCGCCGTGACAGGGCGGCGCGCTAACCAACTGCGCCACAGGGCCTTGCTGTGCTACCAACGACCCGAAGGCCGTACCCCCTACGGGATTCGAACCCGCGCTACCGCCTTGAAAGGGCGGCGTCCTAGGCCGCTAGACGAAGGGGGCTCGTCCCGGATTCCTCCGGACCGGCTTTCAACGTTCTCGTTGGGAGCTCGCTTAGCTTATGACACGTTTGGTCGGATAACCAAATCGCCTGGTCAGACGGCCAAACCGAGTTCTTCCAACCGAGCCTGCGCGCGCCAGCCGTCGGCCCGGAAACCGGCCAGCCACATCGGGGTCGCCATGGACTCCACGACCACCTCCAGCGCCTCGCCGAACCGGCACCGCAGATCGACCACAGCACCGTTGCCGAGCGGATCGACGAACAGACGCTGCCCGGCGAGAGCCGCAGCCAGGGTGCGGGCGAAACGGTCGGGGTCGGCGTCGGCCCGAAGCTGACCGTGGTCGATCGCCCGGACCGCCAGCCCGCGCGCCGCCCGGCCGAGGATGCGGTTCCCGCCGGCCCGGCCGTCCCGATGGAAGTCGGGTTCGATCACCAGCCGACATTCGGCCCGCACGATGGTGTCGTGCTCGAACCGCAGCGCCAGCTCGTCCACGATCCCGTGCAGCACATCGAGGGGCCCCAGGTCGCCGCGGGCCAGCCAGCGCTCGGCGCAGCCGCGATACCGCTCGACCGCGGTGTCCAGCACCGCGCGCGCGAGGTCCTCCTTGGAGTCGAAGTGGAAGTACATGGCCCCCTTGGTGGCTCGCGATCCGGCGAGAATGCGGTTGAGGGACGCCGCGGCGTACCCGCTCTTGCCGAACTCGACGGCCGCGGAATTGATGATCGCCGCGCGTGTCCGGCGGGCCCGCTCTTGCTGCCGTGCCATGCTCGAAACGCCTCCGAAGCTGTGTCGCCGCCGAGGCTCCCACCCTGCACCGGAGCGTCAGCGCGAATATCTTAATTTTTCAATACTCAAAGTTTGTTTTCGACCCGATTGCGTACTTTCGGTATGAAATCGAGTCGAGAACGTAAAGCACACCTGCTGGTACAATTTGCTGGCCCGGGTGCGCCGCAGGGGGTGCGCATCCGGGCATTCACGTTCGAACCCCGCCTCCTCCTGCGGCTATACCCTGAACGACCGGGACCCACATTTGCCCCCGGGAGCGATTTCCCACCCTTCGCGAAATACCCCGGAGGCCCAACCATAGCCCGATACCGCGACCGGCATACCGGAATTTCACGACCCGACCGAACCGGACATCCACACCGCCGCACCGTGTCCGCACGAAAACGCCCACGGCGCAACCACTCTTTCGATTCGACACCTCCGCCCGGCGCCACACGTTCCACCGGGGTGGAAATCCGCGACCATGCACCTGTCTATCGAATTGGACTGGTGGATAACGACATTCGACCCTACCTCCGACGCGTGGATCGCGCGCGGCACCGAACGACGACACCGAGCCCCGGCTCGGCCGGAGTCCGGCACCGGCAACCGACGGGCCACGGCCCGCGCCACCACGAGGGTTCGGCGTCCTCCCGGCCCGTCCGCTAGACTGCGTGCCGCGCCCCTTTAGCTCAGTTGGTAGAGCTGGTGACTTTTAATCACTAGGTCGTAGGTTCGAGTCCTACAGGGGGCACCACAGCCATCCGGCGCCACCCCGCTCCCGGCACCGCGGGCAGCGCCCGGCCGACTGCCGTGAGGTCGTCATCGACACCCACCCACGCACCGCGATTCGGCGGTAGCCTGCACAGAGCGCCACCGGGCGGCGTTGCTAACACCGGCGGACCGACCGCGATAAACCAGACACTGTGAGCGGTCGCTCCCAGTCGATCGCACCCGGGACAGCAACAGTTCGGTGTATGACACAAGTCACCACGACGATCTCTGTCTCGTTTGCGTTTCGAATCACACCTACGGTGCCGTAAGGTATTGCTGCATCGGCGCACGCCTCCCGGAGCGCAGGCCCCAGAGGCCGCGCACGACCACACGCACGACAGTGAAGGGCTTTTACATGGCAAGGGATCTGACTCAACTCGAGCTGCTCACGGAGTTGGAGCCGGTTGCCGAGGAGAACGTCAACCGACACCTGTCGCTGGCCAAGGAGTGGCATCCGCACGACTACGTCCCGTGGGACGAGGGCCGCAACTTCGCCGCGCTCGGCGGCGTCGACTGGGATCCGGAGCAGTCCAAGCTCAGCGAGGTCGCCAAGGCGGCCATGATCACCAACCTGCTCACCGAGGACAACCTGCCCTCCTACCACCGCGAGATCGCCGAGAACTTCTCCCAG
Source organism: Nocardia sp. KT25-26 (assembly GCF_056627695.1). Classification (NCBI taxonomy): domain Bacteria; kingdom Bacillati; phylum Actinomycetota; class Actinomycetes; order Mycobacteriales; family Nocardiaceae; genus Nocardia; species Nocardia sp. KT25-26. The sequence goes on from NZ_CM152813.1 coordinate 5,412,642, forward strand.
GACGGCGCCTGGGGCACCTGGGTCGGCCGGTGGACCGCCGAGGAGAACCGGCACGGCATCGTGATGCGCGACTACCTGGTCGTCACCCGCGGCGTCGACCCCGTCGCCCTGGAACAGGCCCGCATGGTGCACATGACCAACGGTTTCGCCTCCCCCGCCGAGGCGGACGCCGGCTTCCTGCACTCGGTCGCCTATGTGACGTTCCAGGAACTGGCCACCCGGGTCAGCCACCGCAACACCGGCAAGGTCTGCGACGACCCGATCGCCGACCGGATGCTGCAGCGCGTCGCCGCCGACGAGAACCTGCACATGATCTTCTACCGCAACATGTGCGGTGCGGCCCTGGACCTGGTGCCCGACCAGGCGCTCGAAGCGATCACCCTGATCGTGGAGAACTTCCAGATGCCCGGCGCGGGGATGCCCAACTTCCGCCGTAACGGCGTCCTGATGGCCAAGCACGGCATCTACGACCTGCGCCAGCACCTCGAAGAGGTGGTGAACCCGGTGCTCAAGAAGTGGAAGGTCTTCGAGCGCACCGATTTCTCCCCGCGCGGCGAGGCCACCCGGGAGCGGCTGGGCGAGTTCCTGGACAAGCTCGGCAAGGACGTGGTCAAGTTCGAGGAGCAGCGCGACCGCATGCTGGCGCGCGAAGCCAAGAAGCGTGAGGCTGCCATGGCCGGCTGACCGCCGGGCAGCGAACGTACGGCGCCCCGTCACCCACCATGGGTGACGGGGCGCCGTTCTGTGTCGGGCGGTCTACTTCAGTGGCAGCGTGCCGTCGGTCGAACCGATGTCGACGATCTGCCAGTCCGCGGACTTGTCCAGCGTGACGTTGTAGGTGACCGTATTGCGCAGTCCCTCCGGGTTCTGCGCATTGGTCGTGGTGACATCGACGAACGCAGCCACCTCGTAGCGGTCACCGTCGCGGGTGAGCACCTTCGCCGCGACCGGTTCGGCGGTGGACCGCCATTGCAGCGGCACCAGGATGTCTTCCAGTTTGCCGCCGGTGGCGTCGAACTTCTTCGCCAGTTCGGCGGAGGTGCCCGCTTTCAGGTTCTGCATCCAGTCGTCGACGTTCTGGAAGTCCAGGGTGGCGGAGCCGACGGCATAGTCGAGCGCTGCCTGTTCGGCGGCGGCATCGGCGGCAGCCTGGGCATCGCGGTCGGACAGCTCCGAACGCTGCGACACCAGCAGCACCCCGAGCACGATCGCCACCACGGTGACCACCGCGAGAGCCGCACCGGCGACCACGGTGGAAACGCGCACCGCGACGGTGCCCGAAGGCTCGGCAGGCGTCGAGTCGGCGTTGTTCTGCGGGTCGGACATACGAATTTCTCCGATGATTTCGAGACAGCGCACCGCCCGGGCGACGGTGCCGGCAACGACCAGGCTACTGAGCCCGGACCAGTTGATGATACTGGCAGTAACAGATTGTCTACTCGATCACAGTCCGGTGGTATCGAGACCGGACCGCCGTCCATACCACCCGGCTACCTGCACATTCTCGACAAATCAACGAATCGTCCGACACCTCAACATCATTGCGGCCCGCTATCGGAAGCCGGCCGCCGAAACCGGCTGCACCCCTCGGAACTGCAGTTATACACAGGTGAGCAACTGCGAGATCGATCACACGCCGACCCGGGTTCCGCGAGCGCGGAGCGTCGGGACCACCCCGGCGGAATGAGACACTGGTGGACGTGACGATGACTGCTGAACCCGATACGCGGTCCGGGACCGCGCTCCGGATCGGCCCGTACCCGGTCGACCCGCCGGTGGTGCTCGCCCCGATGGCCGGCATCACCAACCTGGCCTTCCGCAAACTGTGCCGGGAGTTCGGCAGCCCGACGTCGATCTATGTCTGCGAGATGATCACCGCCCGCGCGGTCGTCGAACGCAATGAGAAGACCCTGCACATGATGTCGTTCGACGCCGACGAGCATCCCCGGTCGATGCAGCTCTACGGCGTCGATCCCGACACCCTGGCCGAGGCGGTACGCATCGTTGCCGGTGAGGGCTGGGCCGATCACATCGACCTCAACCTCGGCTGTCCGGTACCCAAGGTGACCCGGCTGGGCGGCGGTGCCGCGCTGCCGTACAAGCGGTCGCTGTTCGCCCGGATCGTCCGCGCGATGGTGCAGGCCGCCGAACCCGCGGGCGTCCCGGTGACCGTCAAGTTCCGGATCGGCATCGACGACGAGCACCTCACCTACCTGGATGCCGGCCGGATCGCCGAGGCCGAGGGTGCGCAGGCCGTCGCGCTGCACGCCCGTACTGCGGCGCAACGCTATTCCGGTACGGCCGACTGGAGTGCGATCGCCCGGCTCAAGGAGACCGTGCAGACGATCCCGGTGCTCGGCAACGGCGATATCTTCTCCGCCGACGATGCGCTGCGGATGATGGCCGAAACGGGTTGCGACGGTGTCGTCGTCGGCCGCGGCTGCCTGGGCCGGCCGTGGTTGTTCGCCGAACTGCAGTCGGCGCTGCGCGGGGAACCCCTTCCGGAGGCCCCGAATCTGGGCCGCGTCGGCGAGGTGCTGTACCGGCACGCGGTCCTGCTGTCCGACCATGTCGGCGAAGAGAAGGCGATGCGGGACCTGCGCAAGCACATGGCCTGGTATCTGATGGGCTTCCCGGTCGGCGCGGATCTGCGTCGTTCGTTCGCCACCGTGGGCAGCCTGACGCAGCTGCAGGACCTGATCGGCCGGCTGGACCCGGCCGCGCCCTTCCCTCGTGACGCCGAAGGCCCGCGCGGCCGCCAGGGGTCGCCCGGCAAGGTGGCCCTGCCACACGGCTGGCTGGACGATCCGGACGACCCTGCGGTTCCGCATGCGGCCGATGTGATGCATTCGGGCGGCTGAGGCAGCCGATACACCGGTAGGGGAGGCAGTCGTGATTCGATTGTTCACTCGAGTGGCCCGTCGTGGCGAAATCGTTATCATGGCGGAACCGCGTGCAGCGCGGCGTGCAGCAGGACGAGAAGTGAGGTTCGTTGGTGGGTGACGATCGGAGCGGGCATCCGCCCGGGCCCAGCGGTCGCGCCCCCTGGGAGCGCTACCCGCAGGCCGAGCAACCGGACAATCCGGAACAACGCCGGTCCCGCCGGTCCCGGCACGCCGATCCGGAGGCCGACGACACCCAGCTGACCGTGCACGACCTGGTCGAACGGGTGGACAGCGAACGCACCGGCCGCCGGCGCCGCCGCCACGCCGAACCGGAGGCCGCGCCGCCACCTCGGGCCGAACAGGCACCGCCGCCGTCGCCGGTGGCCGACGACATCGCCGGTAACCACGGTCGCGGCGTCGAATCCCCGGCCGACACCACCTCGACCACTGCGCTACCGCTCGCCCCGCGCCGCAGCGGATCCGTCGACGATCCCGCCACCGATGTCCTGCCGGTGGTCAAGGACCCCCAGGCCGGCAACAACCCGCCGGACGGTAACCGCGGACCGCGCAGCGCTGCCCGAGGCCCGCAGGGTGGTGCCCGGCCTCCCGCCGACCGGCCCGGCCGCCGACCTTCCGCACCCGGCGGTACGCAGGCCCGGGCCAAAGCCGAGCCGCTTTCGGTGGCAGCCCGCCGGCCACCGGCGCGCACCCGGAGCCACAACCGGCTCCGGCTGGCCGGCCGCGGTGCCCTGGTCTTCGCCGCCGTCGTCGCCCTGCTGGTCACCGGCGGCGGCTGGAGCTATCTGCGCGCCACCACCAACGGATTCACCCAGGTCTCCGCGCTGGACGGCAACTCCGACGACGTCATCGATGCGGATCTGCAGATCGGCGCCCAGGACTTTCTGATCGTCGGCAGCGATACCCGGCTCGGTGAGAACTCCGAACTCGGTGCCGGCACCACCGAGGATGCCGAAGGTGCTCGTGCCGACACGATCATGCTGGTGCACATCCCGGAGGACGGCGCCCGGGCGGTCGCGGTCTCCTTCCCGCGTGACCTGGACGTCACCCGCCCGCAGTGCGACGCCTTCGACTTCGAGCAGAACGAATACACCGACGAGGTCTACTACGCGGCCGACGGCGCAAAGCTCAATTCCGTCTACGCCATCGGCGGACCGAAATGCCTGGTGAAGACGCTCACCAAGATGACCGGACTGCAGATCGACCACTTCATCGGGATCGATTTCGCCGGATTCGAAACCATGGTGGACAAGCTCGGCGGGGTCGAGATCTGCACCTCCCGGCCGATCATCGACGGGGTACTCGGCCCGGTGCTGCCCGACAGCGGCACCCAGCTCATCAACGGCGCCACCGCACTGAACTACGTCCGGGCCCGGCATGTGGTCGGCGATCTGCGCAGCGACTACGACCGGATCAATCGGCAACAGAAGTTCCTGGCCACGCTGCTCCGCAACACCATGTCCAGTCAGGTACTGCTCGATCCGGGCAAGCTCAACGGCTTCATCAATGCGTTCAAACAGGCTACCTTCGTCGACGATCAGCTGACCACCGAGGACCTGCTGAATCTGGCCCAGGCCATGCGGCGGATGGATGCCGGGACGATGACCTTCCTCACCGTCCCCACCGCGGGCACGACCGAATACGGCAACGAGATCCCGCGCACCGCCGATCTGGAGGCCCTGTTCCGGGCGATCATCCGCAACCAGCCACTGCCCGGTGAAGAGCCGGAGAAGCCGGCGCCTCCGGCCTCGACGACCGCACCCGCACCGAAGCCGGTGACTGTCGAGGCCGTCTATCCCGGCTCGATATCGATTCCGGTTCGGGTCCTCAACGGTTCCGGTGTCTCCGGGCAGGCCGCGTCCACCGGCCGGTCCCTGGGCAACGAGGGCTTCTATGTTTCGACCTGGGACAACTACGCAGACCCGGTAACCGGCGCCTATCTCGATGCCGAAACCGGCGAACCGCTCACCACCGACACCACCGTGGTGCGCTTTCCTCCCGGCTACGAAGCCGAGGCCGCGACCCTGGCCACCGCGCTGCCCGGCGCTACGCTCGAACACGCGGACACCGCCGCCGATACCGACACCATCGACGTCGTGCTCGGAACCGACTACACGGGCACCGTGTACTCCCCCGCGGAGGCCGGCACCGAGATCACCGGAGTCCAGGTCGGCGAACCGGCCCTCGCCGCCCCGGTCCAGTTGCCCCCGGACCTCGAACATATGAACGCTGCCGAGGACACCTGCTCCTAGATTTGCGCGCTGAACTGCGACGACCCGCCACCCGGGATTAACCCCGAGTTGGGTGACACCGCTGGACGGAGGAACTAGTCTCAGTTTTCATGCGTGTCATCTACAACGAGCAAATGGCCGAGCTCGCCGACCTCCTGGGCGAGATGGCCGGTCTCGCTGGTACGGCCATGGATCAGGCCACTCAATCGCTGCTGCAGGCCGATCTGGCCCTTGCCGAGCAGGTCATCTCCGAATACGACCGGATAGCCGGGATGATCGCCGACGCCGAGGAACGCGCATTCGCCCTGCTGGCGCTGCAGGCGCCGGTCGCCGGTGACCTCCGTCAGGTGGTCAGCGCCATCCAGATCGTCGCGGACGTCAACCGGATGGGTGTGCTGGCCCTGCATGTGGCCAAGGTCGCCCGCCGCCGGCATCCGAACCATGCCCTGCCCGAGGCCGTGAACGGCTACTTCGCCGAGATGGGCCGGATCGCGGTGAACATGGGTGCGGGCGCCAAGGAGGTCCTGGAGACCCGGGATCCGGAGCGCGCCGCGCAGCTGAACCAGGACGACGAGGCGATGGACGATCTCCACCGCCACCTGTTCACCCTGCTGATGGACCGCGAATGGAAGTACGGCGTCGCGGCCGCCGTCGATGTCACGCTGCTGGGCCGCTACTACGAGCGCTTCGCCGACCACGCCGTGGAAATCGGCCGCCGAGTGATCTTCCTGGTCACCGGCGTCCTACCCCCCGACGAGGACGCAGAAGCCTGAGCAGGAGCCGAAAAGGGCTGCCACCGAATACTCGGTGGCAGCCCTTTCGCTGTGCCGGAGCCTGCTCCTAGCCGAAGCGGCCGGAGATGTAGTCCTCGGTGGCCCGCTCGGTCGGGTTGGAGAAGATCTTCTCGGTGTCGTCGATCTCGATCAGCTTGCCCGGCTTGCCCTGGGCCTCCAGGTTGAAGAAGCCGGTCTGGTCACTCACCCGCGCCGCCTGCTGCATGTTGTGCGTGACGATGACGATCGTGTATTCCTTCTTCAGCTCGGTGATCAGGTCCTCGATCGCCAGGGTGGAGATCGGGTCCAGGGCCGAACAGGGCTCGTCCATCAGCAGCACGTCCGGCGAGACGGCAATCGCGCGGGCGATGCAGAGCCGCTGCTGCTGACCGCCGGAGAGGCCGCCACCGGGCTTGTCGAGCCGGTCCTTGACCTCGTTCCACAGGTTGGCACCGCGCAGCGAGCGCTCCGCGACCTCGTCGAGTTCGGCCTTGTTGCGCATCCCCTGCAGCTTGAGGCCGGCCACCACGTTGTCCCGGATGGACATGGTGGGGAACGGGTTGGGCCGCTGGAAGACCATGCCGATGGTGCGCCGCACGCCGACCGGGTCGACGGTCGAACCGTAGATGTCTTCACCGTCGAGCAGTACGGCGCCCTCGACGCGGGCATCCGGGGTGACCTCGTGCATGCGGTTGAGCGAGCGCAGCACGGTGGACTTACCGCAACCGGACGGGCCGATGAAGGCGGTGACGCTGCGCGGCAGCACGGTCAGCGACACGTCCGCCACGGCATGGAACTTGCCGTAGTAGATGTTGAGATCTTTGACGTCGATCCGCTTGGCCATCAGAGAGGTATCCGTTCGGTTCTATCGGTTCCGGGTGAGCAGCTTGTTGACCACGGCGGCGGCCGCGTACAGCAGGGCGATGAGGAAGATCAGCGTGAACGCCGCGCCCCACACCCGCTCGCGCCCGGCGGCCTCGGGGTTGGCCAGCTCCTGGTACATCAGCAGCGGCAGCGAGGCCATATTGCCGTCGAACGGGTCGAAGTTGATCGACTTGGCATAGCCGACCAGCACCAGCACCGGGGCGGTTTCGCCCATGACGCGGGCCAGCGAGAGCAGAATGCCGCTGATCATGCCGGGCAGTGCGGTCGGCACGACGATGCGCAGGATGGTCTTCCATTTGGGCACACCGAGCGCATACGACGCTTCGCGCAGTTCGTCGGGCACCAGCTTGAGCATCTCTTCGGTGCTGCGCACCACCACCGGCAGCATCAGCAGCACCAGGGCCAGCGATACGGCGAACGAGCTCTGCGGGAACCCGAAGGTGGCGATCCACAGCGCGAAGATGAACAGCGCCGCGACGATCGACGGGACACCGGCGAGGATGTCCACCATGAAGGTGGTGACCTTGGCCAGTCGGCCGCGGCCGTACTCGACCAGGTAGATGGCGGCCATCACACCCAGCGGCACCGCGATCACCGCGGCGACCGCGGTCTGGATGATGGTGCCGTAGATGGCGTGGTAGACACCGCCACCGGTCTCGTCCGGCAGGATGCCCTTCTGCGAGTAGAACCACCAGTCCGGCGAGATCACCGCACCGATGCCCTTCACCACCACCAGGCCCAGTACCCAGACCAGGGGGACCAGGGCGAGCAGGAAGGCCGCCCATACCAGGATCAGGGCGAGGTTGTTCTTGAGCCGCCGCGATCCGCTCACATGGCGGAAGGTGGGCGCCTTGACCGGCTTGTCCAGCGTGGTCGTCGTGGTCATCAGCTGTTCACCTTTCCACCGGCGGCCAGGCGGGCCAGCGCGTTGACCACGAAGGTCAGGGCGAAGAGCACGAAGCCCGCCGCGATGTAGGCACCGGTCGGCAGCGGGGCGCTGAATTCGGCCGCCGCCGAAGCGATCTTGGATGCGAAGGTGTAGCCGCCGTCGAACAGCGACCAGTTGCCGGCGTCTGCGGCGGTGCGCAGCACCACCAGCACGGCGATGGTCTCACCGAGGGCGCGGCCGAGGCCGAGCATGGAACCGGCGATCACACCACTGCGGCCGTACGGCAGTACGGTCATCCGCACGACTTCCCACTTCGTGGCGCCGAGCGCCTGCGCCGCCTCGATGTGCGCGCGGGGAGTGAGCGCGAAGACCTCGCGGGACACCGAGGTGATGATCGGCAGGATCATCACCGCGAGCACGATCCCGGCGGTGAAGATGGTGCCGCCGCCGTTGATCGAGACGTTGCCGTCGGCGAACAGGAAGAACCAGCTCAGGTTGTCGTTCAGGAAGCTCTGCACCGGTTCGATGTTCGGTGCGAGCACCAGGAAGCCCCAGAGGCCGAAGACGATCGACGGGACCGCGGCGAGCAGGTCCACCAGCATGGTGAACGGCCGGGCCAGGAACTTCGGCGCGTACTGGGTGAGGAACAAGGCGATGCCGACCCCGACCGGCACCGCGATCACCAGCGCGAACACCGAGCTGAGCACCGTCACCATGAACAGGTCGCGGATACCGAACCGGAGGTTGTCCGGGTCGTTGGTGCTGAACTCGGTACTGGTGAAGAAGTTGGCTTCGTTGGCCATGACCGAAGGCACTGCGCGAATCAGCAGGAACAGCGCGATCAGCGCGATCGCGGCCACGATCGTGGCGCCGGCGGCGACGGCGAGGGACCGGAAGACGGTCTCCGCCGTGTTGCTGTGACCGCGACGACCTTTCGGGGCCGGCTCGGTTTTCGGTTCGGTCGGCATCTGCGCAGTATCTCCAGCCGCCCGCGGGCTCGTCGAATCGGACGAGCCCGCGGCGGTCACCTCAGGGTGAGTGGTCATGGCTGTCCGGCAATCAGGAGATCGCGTCGATCGCCGTGGTCAGGCGGGTCTTGAACTGCTCCGGGATCGGGATGTACCCGTTGTCCTCCAGCCCGTCCTGGCCGTTGTTGATGGCGGAGGTCAGGAACGCCTTCACCGCGGTGGCGGTGTCGTCGTCGGCGTAGTCCGAGCAGACGATCTCGTAGGTCGCCATCATGATCGGGTACGAACCGGCCTCGGTCGGCTCGTAGAAGGAGCTGACGTCGAGCACCATGTCGTTGCCGTCACCGGCGACGGTCACCCCGTCGATGGCCTTGCCCGCGGTCTCGGTGGTCAGCTCCACCGGCTCCGGGCCGGCCGAGGTGACGATCCGGGCGACCGACAGGCCCTGCGCCTTGGCGAAGGACCACTCGTTGTAGGTGATGGCGTTGGCGGTGTTCGCCACCGCGGCCGAGGTGCCCTCGTTACCCTTGGCGCCTTCACCGACACCGCCGTTGAAGGTCTTGCCGGCTCCCTTGCCCCAGGCGCCCTCGGAGGCGGCCTCCAGGTAGTTCTGGAAGTTGTCGGTGGTGCCGGACTCGTCGGACCGGAAGACCACCGCGATCTCCGCGGACGGCAGTTCGGCGTCGGGGTTCAGCGCCTGGATCTCCTCGGCGTCCCACTGGGTGATCTCGCCACCGAAGATCTTGGCGGCGGTCGGGCCGTCCAGGACCAGGTCGTCGACGCCCTCGATGTTGTAGGTCAGCGCGATCGGGCCGAACACGGTCGGCAGGTTCCAGGCCGGGCTGCCGCAGTTCTCCTCGGCCTTGGCGGGCTCGTCCTTGCTCTCCTTGAGCGGGGAGTCGGAGCCGGCGAAGTCGGTCTGGCCGCCGATGAACTCCTTGACGCCGGCGCCGGAGCCCGAGGAGGTGTAGTTCAGGGTGGCGCCGTCGCAGTTGGCCTCGTAGGCCGCGATGAAGCGCTCCATCGCGTTCTTCTGCGCCGACGAACCGCTGGCCTTCAGCGACTCCTTGCCACCACAGGTGATGTCCACGTCCGATCCGAGCGCAGCAGTCTCGGTCTCGTTGTTGTCACTGCCACAGGCGGCCATGGTCATCGTGCCCGCGGCGAGAACACCGACCAGGGCGCTGGTGCGCTTGAAGTTCACTTGACATCCTCCGACATCGCGTTTTCGTACTCGCCCGGTCCCTCACCGGCCGGGCGTGATGTTGGTGCGGTCCGTCAGGAGCGTGCGCACCAGGCGACGACTACGCCGCCCACGAGTAACGTAGATTCGCCTGGTTGACAGTTGGACTGAGCCAAGTGAACGCAAAGTGAACAGGCCGGCGCGATCCGGGCGGAGGATGTGATGTTCGCCATCACGTAACCCGGGGATCGCCGGTCAGTAGCCGGTTGTTGGGCCGATGCGGCGGGGACGAGGATCACATGTGACGACCTCGCCCCGATGCGGCCGGTCCCGCTCGGTCATTGCGCCCAGGCCTTATCGATGTGGGCGGGAGCGAAACCGAGCCGGGTGTAGGTGTGCACGGCAGCCCGGTTGTCGGCCTCGGTGTACAGCAGGGCCTCGGCCCGGCCGGTGTCGTGCAGGTACCGCAGCCCGACCAGAGTCAGCAGCCGACCGAGGCCCCGGCCCTGGGCGGCGGGGTCGATCCCGACCACGTAGACCTCGCCTTCGTCCTCGCCGGGCACGGCCTTGGTCCAGTGGAACCCCAGCAGCCGGTCCGGATCGGCCACGTCGAAGGCCAGGAAGAGTCCGGCCGGATCGAACCAGTCGGACTTGCGACGCACCTCGATATCGCGCCCGGTCCAGCCACCCTGTTCGGGATGCCAGGCGAATGCCGCATTGTTGACCCGCAGCAGTTCGGCGTCATCACCGGCCCCGGCGTAGGTACGGACCTGCACTCCGGCAGGCGACTCCGGTTCCGGTAGCGCCGGGTTCGCCAGACTGCGCCGCATCTGCCACAGCTCCCGGGCGCCGTGCAGGCCGAGCCGTTCGGCGACCCGGCGGGCGGCGGGCAGATCGCCGTGCGCCCAGACGCGGGTGCCGGAACCGCCTTCGGTCAGTACGGTCCGGACCAGCTCGGTCCCGATACCGGCACCCCGTGCGGCCGGATCGACCGCCACCTCGGCCATTGCCGGATGATCACCGTGTGCGGGGGCCAGGTTGGCGTAGCCCAGTACCGCACCGTCGGTGCCCGGAATCAGCAGGTGCCGGGCGGCGGATGATTCGGTGAGCGAGATGACCGCCTGTTCGGAGACCGGCGCCACCCGGTCGGCGGTTTCGGCGCGGCCGAGCAGCGCCCGGACCTCGGCGGCCCGCTCGCCGGTCAGGATGTCGGCCCGCTCCAGCCGGTTCCCGCTCATCGGCCGGTGCCGTTGATCGTCGTCGGTTCCGCGTCCCGGCCCTCGACCTCGGTGGGGTTCTCCTCGGCGGGTGCCCCCTTGTTGGCCGAACGGGCGGGCCGCACCGCCTTGTAGCCGACATTGCGGACGGTCCCGATCAGCGACTCGTATTCGCTGCCCAGCTTGGCGCGCAGCCGCCGGACGTGCACATCGACGGTGCGGGTGCCACCGAAGAAGTCGTAGCCCCACACCTCCTGCAGCAGCTGCGCCCGGGTGAACACCCGGCCGGCGTGCTGGCACAGGTACTTGAGCAGCTCGAACTCCTTGTAGGTGAGGTCGAGCGGCCGGCCGCGCAGCCGCGCGGTGTAGGTCCCTTCGTCGATCACCAGTTCACCGAGGGTGATCTTGCCGGAGTTCTCGGGACTGGCCACCCCGCCGGTGCGGCCGACCAGCAGGCGCAGCCGGGCATCGAGTTCGGCCGGGCCGGTTCCGGGCAGCAGGATGTCGTCGAGACCCCAGTCCGCATTCACGGCCACCAGACCGCCTTCGGTCAGGACCGCGACGACCGGCACCGACGATCCGGTGCTGCCCAGCAGCCGGCACAGTCCCCGGGCCGCCGCCAGGTCCGTCCGCGCATCGACCAGTGCCACATCCGCAGATCCGGCCTCCAGCAGGGAAGCCACCTCGGTCGCCGCGGGACGCACCGTATGCGGCAGCAGGGACAGCGAGGGCAGCACCGAATCCGGATCGGGGTCGGAGGTCAGCAGGAGCAATTCCATCGGGCTCCCCTCCTATCGCAGTCGCAGATGGTCGGATGCAACATTAGCGTGTGTGGCCCAGGTTGCCGGGTTCGCCGTCCGGCCGCGCGGCCCGGCCGGTCCGGCGAGTGCCGCTGGTATGCGGCCCGATGCCCCGGCACCCGGCGGCTAGGGTGGCGAGCATGCGCAAGCTGATCGTGGGGCTGCTGTGCCTGGCCGGGCTGGCCGTGGTCGTCGACTTCGGAGCCGCCGCCTACACCGAGTACAACCTGTCCCGAGCCCTCCGGGCGAGCGCCGATCTCAGCGCGGATCCCGAGGTCACCGTGCACGGGTTCCCGTTCCTGGCCCAGGCGACCGCCGAGGAGTTCGGCGATATCGCCATCGAAGCGCGGGGGGTCCGGCCCGATATCCCGGGTGAGATCTCGATGGAGGCGACCCTCAACGGTGTGCATGCCTCGGTGACCGAACTGTCCGACGAGTCGTTGCGCGGCCTCCCGGTGGACCGGGTGGAGGCCCGGATGCGGATCGCCCCGACCGAGCTGGGCCGGCTGTTCGGCATCCCCGACCTCGAGGTCCGGTCCCGGCCTGCCGAGAAGTCCGACGACTCCGGAGTCGACACCGAGGGCTCCGGCGATATCGAAGAAAAGACCACGAGCCAGGCACTGCTGCTCACCGGCACCGTCGCCGACGGCCCGGGCCCGGCCCCGGTGGACGGGCGCAGCGGCACCCGGGTGTCGGTGGATGCGGAACTGCTGCTGGACGGCGACACCGTGCGGATCCAGGCGCTCGGCTTCCACTCCGATACCACTTCCGCCACCGGGTTCACCGGCACCGGCGCGGGCACCGAGGACGCGAACGAGCCGCAGATCCCGAAGGAACAGCAGGCTGCGGTGCTGGCGAAATTCAGCCGTACGATCGATACCAAGGAACTGCCGTTCGGCATCCGGCCCACCCGGGTTACCGCACTCGGCGGGCACATCGTCGTGGAAGGTATCGCCCACGACGTCACCATCGACCTGAATCGTCTGCAGAGGCCATGATCGAGCTCGTCGTCCTCGCCGCCGTCGTCGCGGCCGCCCTGATCGTCGGACTGGTGCTGCGCTATCGGCGCGGCAGAATCCAATGGCGCCATCGGGAGGGCCTCCGTGGCCACGCTCCGCTACCGCCTCCGGCCCGCCGTCTCTGGCGCAGAATCCGCACCGCCGCCCCCGGTGCGGCCACCCACGACCGGCTCCGGCTGCTCACCGCGGCGGGGGTCACCGGCAGCGCGCCCGCGGTGCTGCATTTCTCCGCCGAGTGGTGCGGCCCGTGTGATGCGGTCCGTCGGGTCGTCGCCGGTGTGGCCGCGGATCTGGCCGATGCCCCGAACGCGCCGCTCGATATCGAGGTCGATATCGATGCCGAACCCGCGCTCGCCCGGGAACTGAACGTGCTCTCGCTGCCCACCACCTTCGTCTTCGACGCCGCAGGCCGGGAACGCTTCCGGATCTCGGGTGTCCCGAAGGCGAGTGACCTGCGCACCGCCCTGGAGCCGCTGACGGCCGACGCGTGAGTCGGAACACTCCTCGCGACCACGGCCCCGCAGTTCTGATAAACTGCCTGGCGTGCAATCCGACCACGAGCTGATGCTCACCCGACGCCGCACAGTGGACCTGTGCCGCCTCGGTGGTTGTTGCTGCCTGTGCCGTTGATCGGTCGGCGCTGAGGAGACCTCTGTCGCCGACACCGACCGCCGCGTGCGAGATCGTCCCGATCCCCCGGCGGACCGGCCGATTCCGCCGCCAGATCAGTCCAGCGCAGGAGTTAAGCACCGTGATTCGCGATACCGCACAGATCACCGAAACCGCCCCCGGCGGCCACGCACACCCCGACCGGGTGGATGTGCGCGGTCCGCGGTTCGCCGCCTGGGTCACCACCGCCGTACTGGCCGCCGTGCTACTCACCGCGGGTTCGGCGCCCGGGCTCGCGGCTGCACTGCTCGGTCTGCAGGCCGTCGTATTCGCCGTCGGCGCCGGGTACGGCCCGCGCCGGCACCCGTACGGCCGGATCTATGCCACACTCGTCGCGCCGCGCCTGGCGCCGGTGAGCGCGACCGAACCGGCAGCTCCGCTGCAGTTCGCGCAGCTACTCGGCCTGGTGTTCGCGGCCTTCGGCCTGCTGGGCTTCGCGCTCGGCTCCACAATCGTCGGCGCGGTGTTCGCCGGCCTCGCCCTGTTCGCAGCGTTGCTGAACGCAGCGTTCGGGGTCTGCCTGGGTTGTCAGCTCTACCCGCTGGTCGCCCGTCTCCGCCCTGACCCTGCAAGTCATCGCTGAAAGGAACAACATGGCTCGCTCCGATGTCCTGGTCTCCGTCGACTGGGCCGAAGAGAACCTCAACGCTCCCGGCGTGGTGTTCGTCGAGGTCGACGAGGACACCTCCGCCTACGACAACGGCCACATCGAGGGCGCCGTCCGCCTCGACTGGAAGAAGGACCTGCAGGACCAGGTTCGTCGCGACTTCGTGAACCAGGAGCAGTTCTCCGATCTGCTTTCGGCTCGCGGTATCGCCAACGACGACACCGTCGTCCTGTACGGCGGCAACAACAACTGGTTCGCCGCCTACGCCTACTGGTACTTCAAGCTGTACGGCCACAACGACGTCAAGCTGCTCGACGGTGGCCGGAAGAAGTGGGAGCTCGACGGCCGTCCGCTGACCGCCGACGTGGTGAACCGTCCCGCGACCCAGTACAAGGCCGCCGCCCCGGACAACTCGATCCGCGCCTTCCGCGACGAGGTCATCGCCGCGATCGGCGCCAAGAACCTGGTCGACGTGCGTTCGCCCGACGAGTTCTCCGGCAAGATCCTGGCCCCGGCGCACCTGCCGCAGGAGCAGAGCCAGCGGGCCGGCCACATCCCCGGTGCGATCAACGTGCCGTGGAGCAAGGCGGCCAAGGAGGACGGCACCTTCAAGAGCGACGACGAACTCGCCGAGCTCTATAAGGAAGCCGGCCTGGACGGCGAGAAGGAGACCATCGCCTACTGCCGCATCGGTGAGCGTTCCTCGCACACCTGGTTCGTGCTGCAGGAGCTGCTGGGCCACCAGAATGTCAAGAACTACGACGGCAGCTGGACCGAATACGGTTCGCTCGTCGGTGCACCGATCGAGTTGGGAGCGTAAATCAACATGTGTGCAGCACCTACCCAGGGTCAGGCCATTCCCGCCGGCGTCGACGTGGAGAAGGAGACGGTCATCACCGGCCGCGTCCTGAACGCCGACGGCCAGCCCGTCGGCGGCGCGTTCGTGCGGCTGCTCGACGGCAACGGTGACTTCACCGCCGAGGTCGTCGCCTCCGGCACCGGTGACTTCCGGTTCTTCGCCGCCCCCGGCGCGTGGACCGTGCGGGCACTCTCCTCGGCCGGCAACGGCTCGGCGGAGATCCGCCCCGAGGGCGCCGGCATCCACTCCGTGGAGGTCTCGGTCGCCAAGTAAGGCGAAGCAACCTCACGGTGTCGATCGCGGGTTCGCGAGGGCCTGCGTGGTTACGCAGGCTGCCTCCTCCGGCCCGCCGTCTCACCCGCGCGGCCCTGGTACTTCCTGTGCGGAGGTACCAGGGCCGTTTTCGTATCCGGGTGCCCGAGCGACTAGACTCGACACCCGTGGTCCTCTTTTTCGAGATTCTGCTGATCGCCGTCTCGGCGTTGATCGCCTGGTTCGGCCTGTACGTCCTCTACCGGCTGTTCGTCGAATCATGAGTGGTCTCGCGAGCGACGGGACCGATCCGGACCGAGAAGCTGGCGAGGTAGACACCGACAACGCTGCGGCACGCCGCAGCGGCGATGAAGCGATCGCCGTGGCTGCCGAGCGCGCCAAGGAGACCGCCGCCCGCAATGTCGCGGTCCTGCCCGGGCTGCCGTTGCCGGTCGACACCGCCAACCTGCGCGAAGGACCGGACCTGCATCCGGCACTGCTGGCCCTGCTGCCGCTGGTCGGCGTGTGGCGCGGCGAGGGCGAGGGCCATCACCCCGAGGACGGCGACTACCGGTTCGGGCAGCAGATCGTCGTATCCCACAACGGCGGCGATTTCCTGGTCTGGGAATCACAGACCTGGAAGCTGGACAGCGAAGGCAACTACCTGTCCCCGGACCTGCGGGAGAGCGGGTACTGGCGAGTCGGCTTCGACGGCACCGAGGCCAAGGCCGACGACGAGGTCCTCGAACTGCTGCTCACCCACAGCTCCGGCATCGTCGAGCTGTACTACGGCGAGGCCCGCACCCAGTCCTCCTGGGAACTGGCCACCGATGTGGTGATCCGCAGCCAGTCCGGCGTGGTCGTCGGCGGCGCCAAACGCCTCTACGGCATCGTCGAGGGCGGCGACCTGGCCTACGTCGAAGAGCGGGTCGATGCCGACGGCGCCCTGACCCCGCGTTTGTCCGCCCGTCTGCAGCGCTATATCGGCTGAGAAATCGGCAGTGCGACGCTCCGCGGGCCGAACCCGCGGAGCGTCGTTCTACATCTCCCGCCTCGGCACTATCAGCTTCGAAGACGAGCGACCCTGGTGAGATCGATGTCGAGTGGGAACGGCACCGAAGCCTTCAACCGGTCGTGATAGATGCCGGTCACTGCATACGACCGGGAAACCGGGTCCAGTTCGTACGCGTAAACGACCGCATCACCGTCCCGACGTTCCACACGCCAGTAGTGCCGGATCCCCGCTTTGGCATATTTTACGGGCTTGGTTTCGCGATCTCGCTCCTCCGAGTCCGGTGAGACAGCTTCCACTGCCAGGATGACATCGTCGGCGAAGTAATAGGTCGAGGGATCAGCCCGTTCGAAGGCCTCAGCAGACACGACCAAGACGTCGGGCTCCGGCATCTGCCGAGGCCCCAGCCGCACCGCCATCTCCCGATCTACCCCGAAGTGTCGTGGCGCCTGACTCTCCAGAGCCCGAAGCAGCAGGTTGATGACCCGCACGTGCCACTTCTCCTGCGGACTCACGAAAACCAAACCCCCATCGATCAGTTCCGTATGCTTCGGGAGGCCGCGAAGGGACAAGAACTCCTCGACGGTGAACCCACCATCCGGCGGAATCACCCAGTCAGGCAGCGGCTCGACAGTCACGGCTCAAGGATAGCGCCTGCTGCGGGGACTCTTCCGCCGTAAATCGTCTGCCACGCAGAACGGCCCCCGAGCCGTATCGCCTGGTGACGATCCCGGTCGGACTGGCCGGGGGCTCGGGGGCCGGGTGACTGCCTGGGATTCGCTCAGCGCACCGCTGGGGAGTCCCGCAGTGGTGGTTGCTAGCGGGCAGCCACCTCACGTGTCCTGGAAATCATCTTCGGACCACCTCCTTCCTTGTGTACCGCCGACGCTAATGAACGAGCGGCATCCCCGGCAACGCATTTTTCTTCCGGTGAAATCCGGCTCGGCCCGATGAGTTCGGCGGTCACCCATCGGTCACCGGCTGAGGTTGCGGTCGGGCCGGGTGGGTGACGGTCGCGGCGCCGCCGGTGACCGTGACGACCGTGTCCGCCCGGCTGTCCGGGGGCAGGTGGTGGGTGACCGCCACGACGGTGCGGTCCGGGGCGACCAGGCCGGATTCCGAGTCGAGCAGGTCGCGCAGCAGGTGCTGGGCGGCGGTGGCGTCGAGGTGTTCGGTGGGTTCGTCCAGCAGCAGCACCCGGGCCGGGGAGATCAGGGCACGGGCCAGCAGGATGCGGCGGCGTTGGCCGCCCGAGACGGCGGCGGCGCCACCGGTTAGTTCGGTGTCCACCCCGTCCGGCAGGCCGTCGAGCCATTCGCCCAGCCCGACGGTGCGCAGGGCGGCCTCGGCGGCCTCCGCGGTGAGGTCGCCGCGGGCCACTCGCAGGTTCTCCAGCACCGAGGTGCCGAACAGGTGCGCATCCTCGGCGAAGAAGATGGTGTCCGGACGTGGTGTGCCGAACAGCCCGGCCCAGTCCATCAGCAGGGTTGTCTTACCCGCGCCGCTCGGGCCGACGACCGCGATCCGACGGCCGTCGGGTAGATCCACCCGTGGCACCGGAACTCCCGAGGCGGGCGCGCCATTCGCAATGGGTTCGACGCCGACACCGTCCTGCGGCGGCGGATCGGCACCGGCGCCGCCGCCCCACTCACCGCCGTCCCGCAACGGTCGGACAGGCGCACCGGTGCCTGCATCGCCGGCCCCGGTGTCCCCTCGGGCCGGATGTGCTGCAGACGGCACCGGCCCGTCCAATCGTTCGGCCACTCCGGGGTAGACATCGACACCGTCCTCGCGCGGATGGCCGACTTCGGACGGCAGCGGCTCGCGGGCCGCAGGATACGGGCGGGTCCGGTCGGCTGCCTCGCCGGGCGCCGGCGAATCCGGCGCGACGGCGGTGAGCCTATGCAGGGCGGCACGGGCGGTGGTGAGGGTGGTGGCGGCAGCGGGCAGCATTCCGACGGCTTCGAATGCGGACAGGGGCAGCAGTACCAGGATGGTCAGTGCCATCGGGGTCATTCCGCCGGGAGTGCCGCCGGACGGGCCGTAAGCGGCGATACCGACGAGCAACGCACCCAGGGTGCTGATCCCGATGGCGAACGGGGTGGTGGCCGCGGCCCAGGCGCTGCGGGCGGCAGCCGAATCCTCGGCGGCGACCGCCCGGTCCGACGCCTCCCGGGCGGTGTGCACCGCATCGTCCAGGCGACCGGCCACCCGCAGTTCGGCGGCGTGATCGAGCACGGTGACCGCACGGGCGGTGAACTCGGCACGGTCGGCGCGGACCGCCCGCTCGGCATCGCTCGCGGCCCGGGCGGTCAGCCAGGGCACGAGCACACCCGCAACCAGCAGCGCGACCGCAAGCACGGCGGCACCGCTCGGCGAAATGGTGGCCAGCAGGCCGACCGCCGCCACCGACAGCACGACCGCGACCGCCACCGGCACGAAGACCCGCACCACCACGGCACCCAGATCATCGATATCGGAACCGATCCGCACCAGCAGATCGCCGCGGCGCACTCCCCGACCGGCGGGAGAGTGCCCGGCCGGATCGGTCCCCGCCGGGGCACCGGATGGTCCCGTCCGGTCGTCGCGGTCCCGCCACCACCAGATGTCGGAGTGCGCGAGCGCGCGGTACACGGTGGTCCGCGCCTCGGTCATCGCCCGCAGCGCCACATCGTGGGTCGCCAGCCGTTCCAGGTAGCGGCACAGCCCCCGGGAAATCCCCAGCGCCCGCACCGCGACCACCGCCACCGTCAGGTCGAGCACCGGCGGCATCTGCCAGGCCCGGGCGATCAACCAGGCCGCCAGCGCTGCCAGGGCAAGCCCCGACCCGAGCGCCAGCACCCCCCACGACACAGCCACCAGCACCCGCCCGGCGGGCACCTGCAGCAGCCGCCACATCCGCCGCACATCGGCCACCAGTGCCGTCGTCACCTCGATCATGAGAGCCCACCTACGTCGAACACCTCGGCCGGCAGACCGCCTGTCTCCGCCGGGCTTTTCCGCCGGGCGGCGACATGCACGATTTCGTCGGCAGCGGCCAGGATCGGGGCCCGGTGGCCGACCAGGACGACCGTGGCGCCTTCGGCGGCGAGTGCGCGGACGGCTGCCAGAACGCGGGCTTCGGCGGCCGCATCGAGGTGGGCGGTCGGCTCGTCGAGCAGCAGCACCGGGCGGCGGGCGGCCAGCACCCGGGTGAGGGCGAGGCGCTGCCGCTGCCCCAGCGAGAGGCCGGCGCCGCCCGGGCCGACCGGGGTGTCCCAGCGGTGCGGTAGCTCGTCGAGCACCGCGTCGAATCCGGTTGCCGCGCTCATCGCCTCGAGTCCGGCGATCCGGGTCGCCGGACCGGACGTCCGGGCGCCGAGCAGTTCCAGGTTCTCCCGCAGGGTGCCGGGCACCAGGACGGGCCGCTGCGGCAGCCACGCCACCCGCGACCACCAGTTCGACAGTTCCGACTCCTCGAGTTCGGTGCCGTCCACGAGAACCTGGCCCCGGTCCGGGGTGATCAGCCCGAGTACGGCTTGCAGCGCAGTCGACTTGCCGTTGCCGTTCGGCCCGGTCAGCACCGTCACTCGGCCGGGTGCTATCACTGCGTCGAGACCGTCCGGCGCCCACCCGTCCCGCGCGGCGACGGAGACCCCCGCCAACCGGATCGGGCCGACGGGTGCCGTCGAACCGCCGACCGGCCGCGCGGCATCGTCGGGCCGCGGTACGCCATCTCGGTCGCTGCCGATATCGGTTCCTCGGGCCGGATCACCCGTCGATCTCCGGCCGCCGACATCGTCCCCAGGCACCCGACCAGGCTCCCAGCCACCGTCAGCCACCCGGCCGGGTGCCCGCGCGCCGAGGTGCCGCGCGCCGTCCGCCTCCGGACCGGGCCGGTCCGCGCTCCCCGTAACCTCGGATCCGTCCAGCACCGCGAAGGCCCGGTCCGCAGCGGCCATCCCGTCCTGGGCGGCGTGGAACTTCTCCCCCACCTGCCGCAGCGGCCAGTAAACCTCCGGGGCGAGGATCAGCGCGACCAGGCCCGCGTACAGGGTCATCTCGCCGTACACCAGGCGCAGGCCGATCGAGACGGCGATCAGCGCAACGCTGAGGGTGGCCAGCATCTCCAGCACCATCGAGGAGAGGAACGCCATCTTCAGTGCCCGCATGGTGCGCACCCGCAGCCCGTCGCCGAGGGCGCGGACCCGCCCGGCCAGGGACGGCCCGTCGGGCGTCTCCCGGCCCAGCGCCCGCAGCGTCGGCATCCCGGCGAACAGGTCCAGCAACTGATCGGAGAGCCGGGTGGCGGCGGTCAGGGTGGCCGCGGCCCGGCCCTGGGTGAGCAGGCCGATCAGGATCATGAACACCGGAATGAGCGGTAGCGTGATGAGTGCGATCACCGCGGAGGTCGGGTCGTGCACCGCCATCACCACCAGCAGCACCGGCGGCACCAGGCAGGCCAGCAGCAGTGCGGGCAGGTATCCGGTGAACCAGCCGCGCAGCCCGGCCAGCCCGTTGCCGACGATCACGGCCAGTTCGGTGCGCCGGGTGTCGAGTTCGCGCGGTGTCATCCGCGCGCCCACCGCCAGCACTGCGGTTTCCAGCTCGGTGACGACCACGGCGCCGGCCCGGTGCGCCAGCCGCGCCTGCCACCAGGCCGCCGCGGTGCGGACCGCGATTGCTGCCCCCAGCACGCCCAGCTCGGGCAGCCAGCCGGCCATCTCCCGCCGGGCGGGATCGGTGATCACCCCGGCCAGCACCCGGGCCAGTACCACGGCAAAGGTGGCGATCGCCGCGGTGATCACCAGCGCCAGCGCGCCTTCGAGCACCAGGTAGCGGCGCATCGATCGGGCGTACCGCCACAGCCGGGGATCCAGCGGCGGGCGCGCCATCCGTTCAGTCCTTCTCGCGCAGCGGCAGCCCGATCGGCTCCGGAATCTGTTCGACGGTGATGCGCTTGCGGAACACCCAGTAGCTCCAGCCCTGGTAGATCAGCACCACCGGGGTGACCACGATGGCGGCCCAGCTCATCACCTTCAGCGTGTACGGCGTGGAGGAGGCGTTGTCGATGGTCAGATCGAACAGCGAGCTGATGGTGGAGGGCAGCACATTCGGGTACAGGGAGCCGAAGAGCAGCACCGAGGCGGCGGCGACGGTGAGCGTGGACCCGGCGAAGGCCCACCCGTCCCGGCCGATCGAGTTGGCCGCCCCGGCGACCAGCAGCCCGAAGACGGCGGCGCCGACCATGAACCAGGTCCAGCCGGTCCCGTAGGCGAGCTGGGTCCACGCCCCGAAGCCACCGACCACGACCGCGGTCGGCACCAGCAGCAGCCGGACCATCCGCATCGCATCGGCCCGCACCGCACCACCGGTCTTGAGCGACAGGAAGATCCCGCCGTGCAGGGCGAACAGCGTCGCGGTGGCCAGGCCACCGAGAATTGCGTAGGGGCTGAACAGATCGGCGACCGAGCCGACCAACTGCTTGTCTTCGTTCAGCGGCACCCCGCGCACCACATTGGCGAACACCCAGCCCCAGGCCAGTGCCGGCACCCAGGAACCGATCGCGATGCCGATGTCACACCACCTGCGCCAGCCGGGATCGTTGATCTTGCCGCGATACTCGATGGCGCAGATCCGCAGGATCAGTGCCACCAGCAGGAGCAGCAGCGCCAGGTAGAACCCGGAGAACAGGCTCGCGTACCACTCCGGGAAGGCGGCGAACAGGGCACCACCGGCGGTGATCAACCACACCTCGTTGCCGTCCCACACCGGGCCGATGGTGTTGAGCACCGCCCGGCGCCGGGCGTCGTGGCCCTTGCCGAGCGGATGCATCAGCATGCCGACGCCGAAGTCGAAGCCCTCCAGCACGAAGTAGCCGGTGAACAGGACCGCGATCAGAACGAACCAGAACTCGGGAAGACTCATCACGGGCTCCTAGTACGCGAAGGACAGTTGTTCGACGGCCGGTTCTTCGGGTGCCCGATGGGCACCACCGCCGCCCGGCTCGTCGGGCCCGCCGGGTTCGGTCGGACGGGTGGGCGCGGGTTCCTCCGGGCCGGCGACGGTGTAGCGGCGGATCAGGTAGAACCACACCACTGCCAGGGCGCCGTAGAGCAGTGTGAACACGATCAGCGAGAACAGCACGGTGGCCGGGGCATGATCGGAGACGCCGTCCTGCACCATCAGCCGTAGATTCTGATCCCCCGTCGGATTGGGCACCACCACCCACGGCTGGCGGCCCATCTCGGTGAACACCCAGCCGGCGCTGTTCGCCAGGAACGGCGTCGGGATGGCCAGCAGGCACAACCAGGAGAACCAGCGCTGATCCGGCACCCGGCCCCGGCGGGTGACCCACCACCCGACCAGCAGCAGCAGGACCGATCCGGCGGCCAGCCCGATCATGGCCCGGAAGGACCAGTAGGTGACGAACAGGTTGGGCCGGTAGTTACCCGGTCCGTACATGTCGACATAGGACTGCTGCAGATCCTGCACCCCCTGCAGGGTGACGCCCTCGAACTTGCCTTCGGCCAGGAATCCCAGCACGTACGGCACCTCGATCACGTGGGTGACGCTGTCGCAGTTGTTGTGCGTGCCGACGGTGAGGATGGAGAACTGCGGATCGGTCTCGGTGTGGCACAACGACTCCGCCGACGCCATCTTCATCGGCTGCTGTTCGAACATCAGCTTGCCCTGCACATCACCGGTCCAGATGATCGCCGCGCCGGAAACCGCGACGACCACCAGCGCGGCCCGGGACACCGGCCGCCACATGGTGCGCGCCTCGGCCAGTTTCGCGGCGTCACCGCTGCGCGCATTGCGCACCATCCACCATCCGGCGATACCGGCCACGAAGGTTCCGGCGGTGAGGAACGAGCCCGCCACGACGTGCGGGAAGGCGGCGAGGGTGGTGTTGTTGGTGAGCAGTGCCCAGATGCTGTCCATCTCGGCCCGCCCGGTCTCCGGGTTGTACCGGGCGCCGACCGGGTGCTGCATGAACGAGTTGGCGGCGACGATGAAGTAGGCGGACGCGTTGACACCGATGGCGACCATCCAGATGGTCGCCAGGTGCACCAGTTTCGGCAGCCGGGTCCAGCCGAAGATCCACAGGCCGATGAAGGTGGACTCCATGAAGAACGCGACCAGCCCCTCCAGGGCCAGCGGCGCACCGAAGACGTCCCCGATGAAGCGGGAGTATTCGCTCCAGTTCATCCCGAACTGGAATTCCTGCACGATGCCGGTGGCGACGCCGAGCGCGAAGTTGATCAGGAACAGCTTGCCGAAGAACTTGGTGAGCCGGTACCAGTGCTCCTTACCGGTGATCACCCAGGCGGTCTGCATACCGGCGACCAATGGCGCGAGACCGATGGTGAGCGGGACGAAGATGAAGTGGTAGACGGTGGTGATGCCGAACTGCCACCGGGATATGTCCAGCACGTCCATCGGACCCTCCAACGATAACTACGACAGGTTGTAGTAATCGTACGCCGGGACCCTCCCGGGGCAACGTGTTCGTCGCCACGACACGCCGCACCAATCGGTATCGATCAGCCTGCCGGGCAGGCGATCACCAGTCGCCGACCGCCCCCGACCGCTCGATACCCCGGTTCACCAGATCGGTGATCTCCTCGACGTTGTCCGGCGCCGAGAGCCGGATCCCGTCCAGCTGATTCACCCGGGCGGCCAGCGTGATGCTGGAGAGCAGCCAGATGCTGTCGCAGTCGTACAGATCCGCGGTGAACAGCGATTCGTACCGGCAATCCCAACCGGCCTTCTCCGCCACCGTGAACAGCGACCGCTGCGTGACACCGGGCAGCACACCACTCTTCGGCGGCGGCGTGATGAGCTGCTTGTCCCGCGCGATCACCACGGTCGATCGCGGCCCCTCCAGGACCCGATGTTCGGTGCTGTGGAAGATCACGTCGTCGGCGCCCATCCGCCGGGCGAACCGCAGTGCCGCCATATTGGTCGCGTAGGACAGGGTCTTGGCGCCGAGCAGCAGCCAGGGCGCCTCCTGGGCGAGATCGGTCGAGATGCCCTTGGCGAGAGTCATCACCGACACCCCTTCGGTGCGGGCCTGCTGCACCCGTTCGGGCACCGGCAGCACCAGGACGTAGCCCGTGGGCGCCGGTGGATCGTTGTCCAGCTCGCTGTCCCGGCCCCGGGTGTAGACCAGGCGCATGATGCCCTCGCGTTCGTCACCCCATTCCAGGGCGGCATCCTCGGCGGCCGAACGCCACCGCGCCAGTTCCGGTTCCGGTAACTCCAGCGCCTGCGCGGAGCGACGCAGCCGGGCCAGGTGGAATTCGAGCGCGGCCGGTAGCCCGTCCCGCACCAGCACCGTCTCGAACACGCCGTCACCGCGTAGTACGCCGATATCGTCGGCGAACAGGAACGGCGCGTCCGCATCCGCGAGCGCGCCGTCGAGTGTGACCAGAACACGATCTCCCATACCGAAAGAGCCTAGGCGTTATCGGTCCGTGATGTCTCGCCGATCACCCACACCCGTCCCGCCTACGGCAGAACCGGGCCCGCGCGCCTACAGTGGGTGGGGTGTCGGTGCTCCAACCTCTCAGCCCATTGCTCCGAACACCGGGCGCCGTGGCGGCCACACCGGATTCTCCGGACGCCGCCGTCGCCTGGCATCTGGGTGATCCGTTCGGCGAACAGAAGGCAGCGGCCGAGCGCGTCGCGGTGATCGATCGATCGCATCGCAGCCTGCTGCGGATCACCGGCGCCGAACGGCTGACCTGGCTGCATACGATCAGCAGCCAGCACATCGCCGAACTGGGCGACGGCCGCAGCGCCGAGAACCTCGACCTGGACCTCAACGGCCGGGTGCTGCACCATTTCGTACTCACCGACCTGGACGGCACCCTGTGGATCGATACCGAGGGTGACCGCGGCGCGGACCTGCTGACCTTCCTGCAGCGGATGGTCTTCTGGGCAGACGCCGCCCCGGTCGCCGCCGACGACCACGCCGTGCTCAGCCTGCTCGGCCCGCAGGCGGACCGGCTGACCGAGACTCTCGGCATCGACGAACTGCCGGCCACCTACGCGGCCCGCCCACTGCCCGACGGCGGCTTCCTGCGCCGGATGCCCTGGCCGACCGCCGATTCCTTCGACCTGATCGTGCCCCGCGACCAGCTGACCGACTGGTGGCAGCGACTGACCGCGGCCGGTGCCGAACCGGCCGGGCTGTGGGCCTACGAGGCGCTGCGGGTCGCCGCGCAGCGGCCCCGGATCGGCGTGGACACCGACGAACGCACCATCCCGCACGAGGCCCGCTGGATCGGCGGCGTCGCCGAACACGGCGCGGTGCACCTGGACAAGGGGTGCTATCGCGGCCAGGAGACCGTCGCGCGGGTGCACAACCTCGGCAAGCCGCCGCGGATGCTGGTGCTGCTGCACCTGGACGGGTCCACCGACGAACGCCCGGCACCGGGCACCCCGATCACCGCGGGCGGGCGCACCGTGGGCCGCCTCGGCACCGTGATCGACCATTACGAACTCGGACCGATCGCGCTCGGCCTGGTGAAACGCAACGTTCCGGCCGATACCGAACTGACCGCCGGGCCGATGGCGGCGGCGATCGACCCCGATTCGGTTCCGGCCGACGACGCCGTGCAGGCCGGCCGGGCCGCCGTCGACAGATTGCGCGGCCGGTGACCGACTCCTGGGCACCGGACCCGATACGGCGTGCCGCCGAACCGCCCGGCGACGAAACCGGCGTGGTCACCGCGGTCTGCGTGGTGCATGCCGAGCTCGCGGCGCCGGGCCGGGTCGGCCGCACCGCCATCGACAAGCGTCCGGTCACCGGCCGGGTCGCAGTGGGTCCACTCGGCCTGTCCGGCGATCACGTCTGTGACACCCGCAACCACGGCGGGGTCCATCAGGCCGTCTACGCCTATGCGCAGGCCGATGCCGATCGTTGGGGCCGGGAACTGGACCGGGAGCTGCCGCCCGGCTGGTTCGGCGAGAACCTGCGCATCGACGGCCTGGCCGTCAGCGACGCCGTCGTCGGCGCGCACTGGGCGATCGGCGACACCCTGCTCGAGGTGAGTGCGCCGCGCGTCCCGTGTGCCGTCTTCGGCCACTGGTCCGGTGAGCAGCAGTGGGTGAAACGCTTCACGCTGCGCAGCGACACCGGCGCCTACCTCCGGGTACTGACCGAGGGCACCGTGGGCTCGGGTGACGAGGTCCGCGTGGTGCGGGTGCCCGAGCACGGGATCACCGTCCGGGATGTGTTCACCGGCGCCGACCCGGACCGGCTGGCCCGGCTGATGGACAGCGAACCGACACTTTCCGCGGATGTCCGCCGCCAGATCGATCGGCATCTGCGCCGACACGCCCGGGCCGGTTCGGCAGCGGCCGCGATCGCCGGCGGCGAACAGGGAGGGCGGCAGTGAGCGTCGAACTGGTCGAAGTGGTCCGCTCCGGCACCCGCGAATGCGTGCACCGCGGTTCGGTGGTGCTCCTGGATGCCGCCGGGGAGCCGGAGCTCGTCCTCGGCGAGGTGCACTTGCCGATCTTCCCTCGTTCGGCCAACAAGCCGATGCAGTCCCTGGCCCTGCTGCAGAACGGTTTCGACCCGGTCGACGATGCCGAACTCGCCATCGCGACCGCATCGCATTTCGGCGAACCCGACCAGGTCGCCCTGGTCCGCCGCCTCCTCGACCGATACGGCTTTACCGAGACGGATCTGGCGTGTCCGGCGGATGTTCCGTTCGACGAACACGCCCGGGCCGTCGCACTGACCACGACCGGACCGAGCCCGGTCTACATGAACTGCTCGGGCAAACATGCGGCGATGCTGGCCACCTGCCTGGTGAACGGCTGGCCGGTGACCGGGTATCGGGAAGCCGAGCATCCACTGCAGAAGGCGGTCGCCGCGACCATCGCGGAGGCCACCGGCGAACCGGAAACCGATCTGGGCATCGACGGCTGCGGGCTGCCGATCGTCCCGGTTGCGCCGGTCAATCTGGCCCGCACCTTCGCCGCCTTCACCACCGCCGAACCCGGCACCCCGCAGCGCCGGATCGCCGATGCCGTCCGCGCCCATCCGCACGTGATCTCCGGCACGAACGCACCTGACCAGCTGATCATGTCGGCCACCCCGGGACTGCTGTGCAAGATCGGCGCCGACGGCATCCATGTCGGCGCGCTGCCGGACGGCCGGGCGTTCGCCTACAAGATCGACGACGGCCACGACCGGGCCCGGATGCCGTTGACGCTGGCGATTCTGCGCCGGCTCGGCATCGACTGGACCGAGACGCACGCCGCACTGGCCGCCCCGCCGGTGCTCGGCGGCGGCGCTCGGGTGGGGGTGATCCGGGCGGTTCCCGGTGTGATTTGAGACTCGGCAAACCCGGCGACAACGGGGCAAACGGTACCGGTTCGGAACCTGATCGCACACTCCTGGAAGCGCGACCGCGCGACACACGCTAAAGTGTCTGTCAGGAAGAGTATTAATTCGAACGGGGCCGCCATCAAACCCCAGGCCGCCCCGCTGTGACGCGAGGGGGTCAGCCATGGGCCGTGGCCGGGCTAAGGCAAAGCAGACCAAGGTCGCACGCGAGCTCAAGTACAGCTCGCCGTCGACCGACTTCGCCAGCCTGCAGCGTGAGCTGTCCGGCAGCCCCAACTCCCAGCGGAGTGGTGGCCTGCTGTCCGATGAACACGATGCAGATGAGTCGATGTCTCGTTGGAACGACGACGATGACTACGACGACTGGCGTCGCTGACCTTGCGGACACATGTACGGGGGAGGCCACAGCGCCTCCCCTTCGTGCGTCCGCCGGGTGCGGCACTGACTGATCGGTCCCCGATCACCCTGCAACGCCTGCGTACAACTGAAAGATGAGAGCCGAGAGCGTCCCGTCACTGTGACAGGGCGCTTTCGGTGTTGATACGACCAGGCTCCCTGCGCCAGGTCCGCTGCCCGGCGGCAAGGTGTGCCAGCGGCTTTCGGCACCCGTCACAAACGTTTGACTGGCTCGTTTCGGGTCCGATAGTTTCGGCTGCACACCTACGTCGGATTGGGGGGAACCATGCGTGCCCTGGGTGCGGTCCTCGGAACCTGTGCGCTGCTCGGCCTCGTCGGCTGTGGGCCGGATGAGACCGGGACGCCGGTCGCCGAACAGACCACTACCGACACGACGCTGACCAAGGCGGACCTTTGGGATCCGTGCACGTTGCCGGATGAGGCTGTCGAGGCGGTGGGGGCTCGGCCGGAGACGGTGAATGATCAGCCGTGGGGGCGGGAGCAGCGAGAGTGGATCGGTTGCGATTGGCAGGCCGACGGATACTACATCGGCGTCCACGCCACGACAGAGGTACGCACGCTTGAGATGTTCCAGGCCGACGACCTATTCCATGATGTCGAGCCTGTCGAGGTGGAGGGGCGAGAAGCCTTCTCCTCGGTCACTGGGCGCGATTTGACCTCGGTCGACAACTGCGGGATCAGCTTCGCTACCTCCAAAGGAACGATCGAGCTTTTCCTGACCGAGCGAGCAGTCGGAGTCGAGAGCAAGCCCGACCTTTGCCCGATCGCACTGGACGCAGCGCGAACGTTGAACTCATACATTCCGCTTTGAGACCTCGTCACCGACTAGAACTGCACGAACAGGGGGACCGTGATGGCTGAGCAGATCCCAATGGCTGACAAGTTCCGGTCACTGGCCACACAGGCAGAGTCCGGCGAACTGATGATCCGCAACGACGTCGCCGAACGGCTTGCCCTCAGGATGGACCAACATATCGACAAGCTCTACGAGTTCCGACGACGAACGTCCGGGCTTGTACGTAAGGACGCGTTCGGCAATGCCCAGTCCGCTCAAGCGCTGGGCGGCAAGTTCGAGGACTTGGCTATCGGCGGTCCCGGCTCCGGGTCACTCCACGACGCCCTTACCCAACGCATCGAAGCCGCCCAGCAGGCCGCGGACATGTTCCGCAAGGCCGGTGCGGCCTACCAAGCACTGGACGACGAACAACGCCGCCGACTTGAACAAGCCAGCGAACAACTATGACCAGCAGCACGGGGGAAGGTGAGCGCCGATGAGCCTGGAATTCTTCCGGGGCGGTCTCCAGGCGATGGCCGGCCGGGCGGTCGAGGGCACGGTGAACCTGTTCAATCCGAACAGCGAGCGCACCGACGAGCAGCGGAACGCCCAAGCCACCGGCAATCAGGACCGCCAGGATCTGTACGCGGAGAACGACACTCTCTCCGCCGGGTTCGACGGCGAATTCGCCCCGCAGGTCGTTCCGCCGGTGATCGAGAACTTCTACGGGTGGACCCATGAGGAGATCATCGAGTTCCTGAACACGATCGACCAGACCGGCGTCTTCGACAGCTCTCAGGACTGGAAGACCCTCGCCGTCGACGTCGGCGATGAAGCCGGTCTACTGCAGCGCGATGTCGATGCGCTGATCGACGAGGACTGGCACGGAGCGGCGGGAACCGCCGCGAAGAACAACATCCGCGAGTTCGTGGCCGGTGCGCACAAGGCGGAGAACGCCGCGCAGTTGGTCGGCAACAAGATCGAAGAGGCCTATACCGGGCTGAACCAGTCCGTCGGGCAGACGCCGCCGGTGCCTGAGGGCAAGTCGAACTCGCTCGGCGCCGCCATCGTGGAAGGGGTGGCTACCGCACTGCTGCCCGGTGCGGGTAGCGCGGTCGATCTGGGGATCAATATGGCCGATGAAGGCCGCGCTTCCGACGCCGAGCAGCGGGCGCAGGAAGTGATGGAGACCGTCTACAAGCAGGTCGCCAAACAGTCCGACGAGAATGTCCCCCTCGTTCCCGGGGTGACCTCGACGGCCGGAACCGGTGACGACGACCGCCCCACGAGCGACACTCCGTGGCAGCCCGGCGGCGGCCCCACCACCGGTTACCCGACCGGCGGCGGCCCCGGTACCGGAGACCCGAATACGGAGACGCCCGGCACCGAAGACCCGGCCGATGACGGAACCGAGGACGACGAGACTCCGGGCTGGGAGAACGAGGACACCACCACACCGACCGGAACCGACAACCCCGCCACCGGTGAACAGCCGGAGACCCCCGGCACCACCCCGGCCGGTACCAACCCGGCCGGGCTCGGCGGCCCGGGCACGCCCGGCAGTGGGCTCCCGAACAGCGGGCTCCCCAGCAGCGGCAGTCCCGGGGGCGGTGCGCCCGGCGGTCCGAGCGCACCGGGTCCGGGGTCCAGCCTGCCGGGTACCGGCAATCCGAATCAGCCCCTGGCGGCCGCCGCCGCGCCGGGCGCCGGCCGCCCGGGTGCCGGGATGCGCGGCGGCATGGGCATGATGCCGCCGGGCGGTGCCCGCGGTAAAGGCGAGGACGACAGCGAGAAGCAGGCGCCCGACTACCTGCGCGGTGTGCAACCGGACCTGCTGCCCGAGGATGTTCCCCAGGTTCCCCCGGTGATCGGAGCCGACTATGACCAGCGGTGACCGCCGCAGTTCCTGGACCTTCGGCCCGACCGCCTTCCACACCGCTTGGCGGGCCATCGGCCGCGACCGGGCCCCGTTCCCGCTGATCGTGCGGCCCGAGGGCGAAACCGAACTCGACCTGGCGCGCATCCGAGCCGAGAAGGCCCGTGCGCTGGACGCGGCCGTCGCCGCCGACGAAACCCTCTACTATGCCCTCGACACCCTGGCCCACCCGCAGGTCCGGGTCGAGCTGCTCAGCTACCCCGACCAGGGCCGTCGGCCGATCCGGATGGCAAGCGGTATCACCGACCGCTACGCCTGCCGCGCCACCCAGAACCCGGACGCCGAGCACCCCGACGACATCCGGCTGTCCCTGTACGCCCGGACCCGGGCGGGCGAAGCCATCGCCGCAACCCTCGGCCGCCTGCAGCCCGGTGCCGAACGCGGCTTCGCCGCCCACCCCGACGACCTGGCCCGTTCCGCCGGCGCCGGCTGGCAGTCCCACACCCGCAGCCCCCGCGAACAGGCCCAGCGCTTCCTCGACCGCCCCTGGCGCCGCTACACCGAACTCCGCGTCGACACCGGCCCCGCCCTCGACGGCTACCGCGAAGGCGGCCGCCACCTGCTGGTCATCGACTACCGAGACGACGGCTCCTACCTCATCACCGCCTCCCCCACCCGCATCGAAGCCGCCCCCTGCACCCCCGCCCACCTGGCCCGCACCCTCGACCGCGAAATCACCCACGCCTTCGAAACCGCCTCCGCGACCCGGCCCGACGGTTACCCAACGAGGTAGCCAACGCCTCTACCTGCCGATATCATAGATATCAGGAGGTGCCAATGACCGACATCCTGATTCGCGGCCTCGACGATTCGACGATCGAAGAGATCGACCGGCGAGCACGTAGCAACGGCGTTTCGCGTACCGAATTCCTCCGACGACGGCTGAACCACGACTTCCAACCGGTCGGCACCGTCACCATCGCGGACCTCGATCGCGTCCGGAACTTGGCGCAGGACCTGACGGACCCAGGGGTCATGCGCGAGGCCTGGTCGTGACCGACCGCCCGTGGCTGATCGATAAGTCAGCCGTGGTCCGGCTTTCCCGTTCCACCGATCCGACAGCCTGGGCGGGACGCATCGAACGCGGGCTCATCCGAATCTGCACGGTCACCGTGCTGGAGATCGGCTATTCTGCGCGGTCCGCGTCGGATCTCGAAGATCTCCTGGATCTTCCCCCCATCGCCCAGATGCCGGTCGAGTACCTCACTCCCACCGCCGAAAGCCGAGCGGTGGACATACTGCGCCTCCTCGCCGACCGCGGTTACCACCGAGCACCGTCGGTACCCGACCTACTGATAGCCGCGATTGCCGAACGCTCCGGCCTTACTGTTCTCCATGCCGACAAGGACTTCGAGCTCATCGCAGACATCACCGGCCAACCAGTCGAACGCCTCGACGCCCGGTGAACCTGCCCCTTCCGGTCACGCTCCGGGTGCGGCCCAGTTCATTCCAGCGGCGGCCACGGCCTCACCGCCGCAAGCGCGGTGAAACGTCGCCATGCCAGCGTACGATCTTGTTCGTAAAGGTTGTCGAGGATTTGGGATGAGAATGAAGGCAGTACTGTCGGTCGTCGTACCGTTGGTGATAGCGGCCCTGGTGGCCGGGTGCGGTGCACCGCAGACCGCAGAACCGGGCACAGGTGGGTCGGCGACTTCCGCATCGCCGATGACGTCGTCGGAGACACTGCCGGGATCGGATGAGCAGCCGGAACCGGACGCCGAGCTCGATACGCCCCCGCCCGGCACCGATCTGGACAACTCGGCACCTCCCGTCGAAACGGTCACAGTGGATCCGCAAAGTTACGCGGTATCGGAGGGCGGCGAGATGCTCCACGCGTTCATCTCCCCGAGCGGGAACATCCACTGCACGATCCGGACGTCCGGTCTACCCCGCGCCACGGGATGCCAGGTCTTCGATTTCAGGATTGCACCACCGGCCGGAGTACGTTCCGATTGCGGGTCTCGTCCGAACCTGGTCATGGCAGCGACGGTTTCAAGCGGCGACGCCCACTTCTTCTGCACCACCCAGGGGATCTACGTCACCCGCGAAGAGCAGCGGAAGGTGCTGCCTTACGGGCATACCCTGGTGACCCGCGGCGTGACCTGCACCTCGCTACGCGAAGGAGTGAAGTGCACCGCCGACGGGCATGGATTCTTGATCGCTGCGGACCGCACCGAACTGATCTGACCGGTCGGGGCGCCGGGCGGTGAACTCAGCATCGCCACCGGGTTTCGAACGCCCACCGCGGTATGCGGCGGCTTCGAACCGGTGGCGATGTGGTCCCTATCTCAGAACCGCGGATGCTCCCCCAGCAACACCGCACGCGGAGCGTCGGCATCGGAAGCAGTCTTGACGGTGCCCAGGGTCCAGCATTCGATGTGCCGCGCGGTGAGGACGGCCAGGGCGCGGTCGGCGTCCTCGGGGGCCACCACGGCCACCATGCCGACGCCCATGTTGAAGGTCTTCTCCATTTCGGCGCGGTCCACCCGGCCGCGCTGGGCGATCATCTTGAACACTGCGGCGGGGCTCCAGGTGCCGCGGTCCAGTTCGGCGACCAGGCCGGCGGGCAGCACCCGGGCCAGGTTGGCGGCCAGGCCACCGCCGGTGACGTGGGCGAAGGTCCGGACGTCGGTTTCGGCGATCAGCGCCAGGCAGTCCTTGGCGTAG
Organism: Nocardia sp. KT25-26; assembly: GCF_056627695.1. Lineage (NCBI taxonomy): Bacteria > Bacillati > Actinomycetota > Actinomycetes > Mycobacteriales > Nocardiaceae > Nocardia > Nocardia sp. KT25-26. The sequence goes on from NZ_CM152813.1 coordinate 5,446,051, forward strand.
ATGCGGGTGGGTTCCAGCAGTTCCTCACCGAGGGTGCGGCCGAATTCCTCCACGTAGCCGGTCAGCGACATCCGGTCGATGTCCAGCAGCACCTTGCGGGCCAGGCTGTAGCCGTTCGAGTGCAGGCCGGACGCCCCCATGGCGATCACCACATCGCCGGGCCGGACCCGGTCGGGGCCGAGCACCGAATCGGCCTCCACCACGCCGACGCCGGTGGCGGACAGGTCGTAGTCGTCGGGGTCCATCAGTCCGGGATGCTCGGCCGTCTCACCGCCGAGCAGGGCGCAACCGGCCTGAACACAGCCCTCGGCGATACCGGACACCAGTTCGGCGACCTTCTCCGGGACGACCTTGCCGATGGCGATGTAGTCCTGCAGGAACAGCGGCTCGGCACCACAGACCACCAGATCGTCGACCACCATCGCGACCAGATCCAGGCCGACCGTGTCGTGCTTGTCCAGCGCCTGGGCGACGGCGATCTTGGTACCCACCCCGTCCGTCGACGAGGCCAGCAGGGGCTCCCGGTACCCGCCCTTGAGCGCGAACAGGCCGGCGAAACCGCCCAGCCCACCCTGTACCTCGGGACGGGTGGCCTTCTTCGCCAATGGCCCGAACAACTCGACGGCCCGGTCACCGGCTTCGATATCCACACCGGCCGCGGCGTAGGAGGCGCCGGAACCGCTAGGGGTCTGTTCAGTCATTTTCGGGGGGAGCTCCAAACCGAATCGGCGGATAGATGCCTGCTCACGCTAGCTTATCCGGCGGATCGGCTGGTTCGGACTGCCGATCGCCGGACCGTGAGCCGGGTCTGCTATGGACGGCTGAGCGCGCTGGCGTTGGCGCTGTCCTCCCGCAACAGCTCCGACTCGGTCCGGCCGGTCAGCATGCCCTCCAGGAGGTTCTTGCCGATGGCTTCCTCGCCGGGCAGCGCGATCGGATAGTTGCCGTCGAAACAGGCACAGCACAGCCGGGACCGGGGCTGTTCGGTGGCCGCGACCATGCCCTCGGTGGAGACGTAGCCGAGGCTGTCGGCGCCGATCGAACGCCGCACGTTCTCCACCATTTCGGCGAGGGCCTGCTCGTCGCCGGCACCCGGGTCGGGTTCGGCGCCGGCACCGTTGGCGATCAGTTCCGCACGGGAGGCGAAATCGATGCCGTAGAAGCACGGCCATTTGATCGGCGGCGAGGCGATGCGCACGTGGATCTCCAGCGCCCCGGCCTCCCGCAGCATCCGCACCAGCGCCCGCTGGGTGTTGCCGCGCACGATCGAATCGTCGACGACCACCAGCCGCTTACCGCGGATCACCTCCCGCAGCGGGTTCAGCTTGAGTCGGATGCCCAGCTGGCGAATGGTCTGGCTGGGCTGGATGAAGGTGCGGCCCACGTAGGCGTTCTTCATCAGGCCCTGCCCGTAGGGGATACCGGACCCCTGCGCGTACCCCACCGCGGCCGGGGTGCCCGATTCCGGGACCGGGATCACCAGATCGGCGTCGACCGGGTGTTCCCCGGCCAGCCGACGGCCGATTTCGGTGCGGGTGGCGTGCACAGACCGTCCGGCGATCGTCGAATCCGGCCGAGCCAGGTAGACGTATTCGAAGACGCAGCCCTTGGGCTCCGGGTTGGCGAACCGCGAGGAGCGCACCCCGTCGGCGTCGATGGCCAGCAGCTCGCCCGGCTCGATCTCGCGGACGAAGGAAGCACCGACGATGTCGAGCGCGGCCGTCTCGCTGGCGACGACCCAGCCGCGGTCCAGCCGGCCCAGCACCAGCGGCCGCACACCCCACGGGTCCCGGGCCGCATACAGGGTGTGCTCGTCCATGAAGGTGAGGCAGAACGCACCGCGCAGCTGCGGGAGCAGTTCCATCGCGGCCTGTTCGATGCTGGAGTCGGCGGAGGCGTGCGCCAGCAGCGCGGTGACGATATCGGAGTCGGAGGTGGCGGCGGCCGGCTGCGGGCGGCCGTTGGCGACGCCACCACCGAGCAGGCCCAGTTCGCGGACGCGGTCGGCCAGTTCGGCGGTGTTCACCAGGTTGCCGTTGTGGCCGAGCGCCAGGCCCGAGCCGACCGAGGTGGTACGGAAGATCGGCTGCGCGTTCTCCCAGGTGACGCCGCCGGTCGTGGAGTACCGGCAGTGGCCGACGGCGATATGGCCGGGCATGGCGCCGAGGGTCTGTTCGTCGAACACCTGGCTGACCAGGCCCAGGTCCTTGAACACCAGGATCTGGGATCCGTCCGAGACGGCGATACCGGCCGCCTCCTGGCCGCGATGCTGCAGCGCATACAGGCCGTAGTAGGTGAGTTTGGCGACGTCTTCGCTCGGCGCCCAGACGCCGAATACGCCACATTCCTCACGCGGCTCGTTTTCCGGCTGATCTACGGCCTGGGGGGACGTGGCAGCAGTTGCATCGACCGATGGATCGGCAGAGGTCACCGTTTGCTCCCTGTTCGGGCGGGCTGGGGGCACCCGTCATTCTACGGGGGAAAAGTCCCGCTGCGGACCCGCTCGCGCATCCGGACAGCAATCGCCGCCCGACCTCACCCGGAAATGGGCCGCGCAGCTGTTACCGTGCGGTCGTGACGACGGACGAAAACGCGCACGACGAGGGCGGCGACACCGCTCCGACCGGCGGGAACACCGCCGAAGGGAAGCATCGAGCCACCGGAACCACCCGATCCGCGGCGAGCTTCACCACACCCCCGGACAAACGGTTCCACTGGCCGCGAATTGTGGGCATACCCACAGCCGCGCTGGCGGTGCTGACCACGCTGCTCGCGGTGATGTACTTCGGCTACGTCTCCGACCCGGAGAAGAACCTGCACGACTTCCCGATCGCGCTGGTCAACCTGGATGTCGGCGACGTCTCCCCCGACCCCGATAATCCGGAGCCGGTGAACTTCGGACAGCAAGTCGCCGATGCCCTGATGGAAGGCATCCCGGACGACAAGGTCGACCTGCAACCGGTCGGCCCGAACGAAGCCGATCGGTTGCTACGCGACGCCGAGGTCTACGGGGCCATCATCATCCCGGGCGATTTCAGCAAACGCCTGAGCATTCTCGGCGCCGGCAGCATCGTGCCGGGCGATATCGAGAAACCGATCATCACCCTGCAGACCAGCCCGCGCACCGGCGCCTTCGCGGTCGGCATCGTCCAGACCATCGGCGAGCAGGCGCTGACCGAGGTGAACAAGCAGGTCGGCAGTCAACTCGGTGACACCGTGCGCGCGGAGCTGGGCGATTCGGCCGGAGAGCTCTCCGGTGCGGCGCGGATCGTGCTGGAGTCCCCGGTCGACGTGGTCCACGATGAGTTCCGGCCCCTGCCGGGCGGCACCGGCCAGGGCCTGACCGCATTCTTCTACGCACTGCTGATCCTGCTCGCCGGCATGGTCGGCGCGATGATCATCCACACCATCGTCGACGGTCAGCTCGGGTTCGCACCCACCGAATACGGGCCCTGGTATGTGCACTATCCGCCCGCGGCGATCTCCCGGATGCGCACCCTGCTGATCAAGTGGGGCGTGATGACCGTGGTCGCGCTGCTGGTCTCCGGGATCTTCATGCTGATCGCCCGGCTGCTCGGCATGCCGCTCGACCGGCCGCTGGCGCTGTACCTGTTCAGCGTGCTGTCGATGGTCGCGGTCGGCTGGACCGCACTGTCGATCCTGGCCGCGCTCGGCACCGCGGGCATCCTGGTGAACCTGATCCTGTTCGTGATCCTGGGTCTGCCGTCCTCCGGCGGCACCATCCCGGTCGAGGCCATCCCCAGCTATATGACCTGGCTCGCCGAATTCGAGCCCATGCACCAGGTGTATCTGGGTATCCGCTCGATCCTCTATTTCGAGGCCGGCGGCCCGGCCGGACTGCGCCAGGGCGTCTGGATGTCCCTGCTCGGAATCGCGATCGCAGTCGCGCTGGGGCTGGGCATCACCCGCTTCTACGACCACAAGGGCCTGCACCGGACAACCTGACCGGAACCCCTTACCGGACCGCCCACCTACGAGCGACAACGCCGACCGGCCGACCACGTCGTCGCTCGAAGGTGGGCGGTTTTCTACTCGGCACCTGCCTCCCGTTCCGGGAAAGTGAGCGGCTCGGGCCCGGATCGAACGGTCTATGTCCGGTCGATCGTGGTGATCGGCAGCCAGTCGCCGACCTCCGCGGCACGGGAACCCGAGGCACCGACCGCACCGGATTCGACCGCAGCGGCGAAGTCCAGCAGACCGGTCGCCAGCAGCAGCCAGGTGCGTGGATCGGTTTCGACGACATTCGGCGGCGTCCCCCGGGTATGCCGCGGCCCCTCGATGCACTGCACCGCGACGAACGGCGGCACCCGCACCTCCACCGAATGCCCGGGAGCATCCCCGGCCAGCGCCCGTGCGGTACTCCGCACCGCCGCCCCCAGTACCTTCCGACCCGGCTCGGCGGCCGCACCGGTCAACCAGTCCACCACCGCCAGCACATCCGCCCGCACCTGCGCCGGATCCACCGCATCCCGTCGTGCCATAACCGGAAAATCTACCGGCCCGCCCACCACCGGGCTGACCGTCCCGCCAGGGGGGGCATGCACTCCTGCCACCGGCACGCCCCCTGCCACGCATATCCGGATGCGTGCCTGGCGGAGGAGGTTGCCGTTTTCCACCACTCTTCGCCCAACAACGTGCGAACGCGCAATTCCGGTCCGAAAGTGTCGAACTATGGCAGTCGACGGCCGGCGTCCCACAGTCAGCCACGACTGCCGCGACCACAGTCGGCACCGGCTCACCAGCCGGAACGCGGCACTACCGGCTACCGATTACCTGAGGGCGCCGCCGATATTGCCCCCCTCGCGAGCGAGTGCGGGTGCCACAGCGCTACCGACGCGGCACCGCAACCCGAACCCCCAGCCGGCCACGGCTGCCGCAGCCACGATCGGCAGTGGCTCACCGGCCGACACGCGGCACTGCCGGCTACCGGCCGGGCAAAACGGCCGGGACCCCGGCCCCCAGCGGCCGCACGGGGTCCGGATCGGGCACGCTTCGGCGCGAAGCAACCAGCCGGGTCGCGAGGCGGCCTACGAGGGCGCCGCCGATATTGACCGCCGCGTGTGCGAGCGCGGGTGCGGCGGCGCTGCCGGTGTGGCGGCGCAGCAGGCCGAATCCCCAGCCGGCGGCGGCGGTCACGATCACCGTCGGCAGCACCGGATCACCGGCGGAACGGGCCGGATATATGTGCCAGACGCCGAAATTCGCGGCGCCGAGCAGGGCGCCGAGGCGGGGGCCGTAACTGTGTTCCAGCAGCGGGTCCAGGGTGGCGCGGAAGAGCAGTTCCTCGGTGTAGGAGGTGCCGAACGGGATGTGCACCGATACCCATTCCGCGACGGCGATTTCCGCAGTGGGTACGGCGCGGTCGGCGATCCGGTCCCGGGCCGCCGGTACGGCGAGGGCGAGCACACATCCGCCGACCACTGCGGCGACGGCCCCTATTCCCCAGCGGAATCCCTTGAGCGAGACCCAGTTCGGTTGCCCGCCGAACACTTCGGCGTAGCCGAGCGCGAAAACGATTCCGGCGGCGGTGCGCCCGCGATGCGGCAACCTCAGTCGCGGCAGCACCAGCGTGCTCCACAGCGGCGGCAGCGCCTGTGCGGCCAGTGCCCGGACCTGCCCACTCATTTGTAGGTCCGTTCCAGCTTCTCCTGGGCGACCAGTTCCGTCCGCACCTTCTCGGTCAGCTCGGGTGACCAGTCCGGCGGCGGCGCGATCGCCAGCCAGCCGTCGAGGACCAGCGTCCCGTACCGGTGGCCGTGGCCGTCGCTGACGCCCTGTGCATTGGTCAGGTCGGCGGTGACCTGCCAGAAGGTGACGAACGGGGCCCAGCGCATCTGCCCGGACACATCACCGCCGCGCGGTTCGGAGAGCCAATCCGGTTGGGAGAAGATCAGATCCGGCGACCACCAGACGATCGGGTCGGACGGGTGCTGCAGATAGGCGATCCGCGGTTCGCGCCACTCGCTCGGCGGCTCGGTCAGATCGGTTCGATCGGCGGCGAACCGCACGACCAGGCCGTCGGCGTACACCGGGGCGACCTCCGGGGAGCCGGGATCGCGCCGGGTGACGAACTGCCGCCACAACCGATTCGAGTTCGGCGGCCCCACCCACAGCGCACCGTCCACCTGCTCACGCAGCTGGGCCAGTCCGTCGAAGGCCGCCTCGGAACCCTGCGAACCCAGGCTCTCGCCGTAGACCAGCAACGTCGGCCGCTGTTCCGCGGGCCGGGTCACCCAGTGCGCGTACACCTCGTCGAACAGGTCCCGGCCCGCGGTCGCGGCCTTGCTCCGGTCCGCCAGGAACGACAGCGGACTGGGCAGATAGGAGTACTGGGTGGCCACCAGCGCCGTATCGCCACGGTAGAGGTACTCGATCGCCGCCGCGGCGGTCGAATTCACCCAGCCGGTTCCGGTGGTCGTGATCACCACCAGCACCTGCCGGTCGAACGCACCGGCGCGTTCCAGTTCCGCCACCGCCAGCTCCGCGGGAGTTTCGTCCCCAGTGGTCGACTCCAGGCCGACATAGGCGCGGATGGGTTCCCGGGCGGGCCCGCCGGTGACGGTTTCGATTCGGGCGGCATCCGGCCCGTGTGAGACGAACCAGCGGCCCTCGAAACCGAGGGTGTCCCAGTCCGCCAGCGAATCCGGGCTGCCCGACCGTTGCGGTGACTCCGGACGGACGGCGAATTCCGAGGTCCGGTCGTTGCTCACGCTGAACGCCGAGTTCGCGACCGCGAAGAAGGCCCGGGTGGCGACACCGTTGAACAGCGTCACCACCAGGACCACCAGCACCAGCGCACCGGCGGCCGGGGCCAGCTCCCGAGGGATCCGCACCCAGCGATTGAGCTGGCGGGCCAGGTACAGAACGATCGCCCGCACCGTCCGGTACCCGGCGACGATGGCCACCCCGACCGCCAGGCTCAGGAATCCGGTGCGCAGATACGCCGGGGTGGTGGTCCCGGCCATATCCATCAGCGCGGTGATCTCTCGCTGCCAGCGTGCCGACTGCACCAACATCACTGCCGCCGTGAGCGCCGACCCGGCCAGCAGGACCGATTTGACCGTGTAGCGTGCCCAGCCCGGCAGCTCCGGTAGCGTGATCCGCGGCCGGATCCACAGCCGATACGCCCATTCCAGCAGGCAGCCCAGCCCGTAGCCCAGGGCGGCGTTGATCCCGCTGATCAGGCCCTGGAACAACCAGTCCCGCGGCACCAGCGACGGCGTCACCGAGAGCGCGAAGAACAGGGTGGCCACCACCAGACCCGGGTAGTTGAGATCGATGATCTCCTCGGCGCGCCGCGCCACAGCGACACCGCGCGTACGCAGTCTCGCCACGGTCGAAGCGGTGCCGGACACTTCAACAGTATGGCGGCGGTGTCCGACACATGGGCGGGATGCGGGCGGCGGCACGCGGAACAAGCGACCAGGATCACTTCACCCGGCGTTCGTAGGCCGCCGACTCCTCCAGGTGGTTCCGGATCCGTTCGCCGAGTTCCGGTGTGTAGTCGGGAGGTTCGGTGATCGCCACCCAGGCGTCCAGCACCAGGGTGCCGTAGCTGTGGCCGTGCCCCTCGGTGACCGACTGTGCCTGCGGCAGATCCGCGGCGACCTGCCAGAAGGTGACGATCGGATACCACGACATCGCCGGGGAGACATCGGGGCCGCGATGTTCGGCCAGCCAGTCCGGTTCGGTGAACAACAGATCCGGGGACCACCACACCACCGGGTCGGATGCGTGCTGCAGGTAGACGATGCGGGGCTCGGGCCAGTTGTCGGACGGCACGCCGAGCCGCGCAACGTCCGGCGCGAACCGGACGGTGAGCCCGTCGGCGTAGATCGGTGCGATCTCCGGGGAACCCGGGTCACGCCGGGCGACGAACTGTTCCCACAGCCGGTTGGAGTTCGGCGGCCCCACCCACAGCACTCCGTCGGTTCGGGACCGCAGGTCCGGCAGGCCGTCGAATGCCCCCTCGGAACCCTGCGACCCCAGGCTCTCCCCGTACACCAGCAGCTCCGGGCGCCGCTCCGGGGCCAGGGCCGACCAGCGGGCATACACCGCATCGAACAGTGCCTCACCCATCGCCATCGATTTGTCCCGGTCCGACAGGAAGGACAAGGCGCTGGGCAGATAGGAGTACTGGGTCGCCACCACCGCGGTGTCGCCACCGTAGAGCAGCTCGACCGATTCCACGGCGGTGGAGTCCACCCAGCCGGTGCCGGTGGTGGTCACCACGACCAGCGCTTCCCGGTCCCAGGCCCCGGTGCGGTCGAGTTCGGCCACCGCCAGTTCGGCCTGGGCCCGGGTGCCGTCGGCGGACTCCAGACCGGTGTAGACCCGGATCGGTTCGCGGGCCGGCTGTCCGGTGACCTCCTCGATGGTGCTCGCGGCGGGCGCATAGGAGACGAACCAGCGCCCCTCCGAGCCCAGGGTGTCCCAGGGCGCCAGCGAATCCGGGCTACCCGAGCGTTCCGGGGCGAGCGGCTGCTGCGCATTCGGCGAGGTGTGCCCGTTGCGGACGCTGAAAGCGGTGTTGGCGGCCGCGAAGAAAGCCTGTGCAAGAACCCCTTCGACCAGCAGCACCGTCAGCACCGCGACGACGGCGGCACCGAGTGGCGCGGCCACCCGGCCCGGTACCCGGACCCAGCGGGACAGCTGCCGGGCCACCCAGCCGGACATCGCCCGCAGCCGCCGGGCGAACCAGATCAGCAGCACCAGAACCAGCAGGCCCATCAGCACAGTGCGCAGGTAGCCGCTACCGGACGGCGGGTCCATCTCCATCAGATCGGTGATCTGCCGCTGCCAGCGCGCCGACTGCAGCACCATCACCACGGCGAAGCCGAGGCAGACCACCAGCACCGCCACCCGGATGCCCCCGGCGAACCGGTCGAGCGGTCCGGTCACCGCGTCCGGCACGGTCAGCCGCGGCCGGATGCCGCGCCGATATACCCACTCCAGCGCGGTCCCGAGACCGTAACCGATCGCCGCATTGATTCCGCTGACCAATCCCTGGAAGAACCACTCCCGCGGCAACAGCGACGGCGTCATCGAGAGCCCGAACAGGACGGTGGCCACCACGACACCGAGATAGCTCGGATGGAAGAACCGCTCGAGTGCGGCACCGGCACGCACCAGCCGGGCCCGGGCCGGCGCCGGTTCGGCCGGATCTGCCCGTTGCACTGCCGTCTCGGTGCTCACACCCAGCCACGGTACGCGGCGACCGGCCGTCGGCCGGGTACCACACGGAGTCCCGACCCGAACAGCACCCCGAAGGCGGATCAGCCGATCGCGGTCTCGTGCACCGTGCACCACCGGAAGCCGCGGTCAGCAGTACCCGAAGCGGCCAGCACCGCGGTCACCCGGCGTTCGGTGGTGGTTCCCTCGACTCGGTGGCGCTCCAGGAAGCGCACCACGATCGCGCCGTCGACGGCGGCCGGTTCGGTGATGTCGTCGATCTCGATCATCAACCCCGGCCGGGTGTTCCGCGCCCCGCGCAACCCGGCCAGCAGGTCGTCCCGGCCGATCACCGCTCCCGTCGTGGTGACCAGGGTGAAGTCTTCGTGCTGGGCCGCGGCGAAGCGCCGGAACACCTCGGGCGGGGCAGCCGAGCCCAGCCAGGCCGCCAGGTCCGCGTGCAGGGCGCGCACCTCGGCGGCGACTTCGGGCCGGGCGGTATCCGGGCGCACGCGGATCAGGCGGTGTGCGCGCCGAACAGCTTCGGCAGGGTGCCTTCGAAGGACTCCCGCAGTTCGGCGAGCGGCACGGTGAACTGGCCCTGCACCTCGATCGAGTCCGAACCCTGATCCACCACACCGATCCGGACCCACGGCAGCTGCCGGGCGGAGCACATCTTGGTGAACCGGGTCTCCTCGGAACGCGGCACCGCGACCAGCACCCGGCCCGCGGACTCGGAGAACAGCTGGACGAACGGATCGCTGCCCTCGGGCAGCAGGATCCGGCAGCCGGTTTCGCCGGCCAGTGCCGACTCGACCACGGCCTGGATCAGACCGCCCTCGGACAGGTCGTGCGCGGCGCTGATCATGCCGTCCCGCGAACCCGCGGTGAGTACCTCCGAGAGCAGCTGCTCCCGGGCGAAATCGACCTGCGGCGGCACCCCGCCGAGATGGTCGTGCGCGACCTGCGACCAGATCGAGCCGCCGAACTCGTCGCGGGTCTCGCCGAGCAGGATCAGGGTCTCCCCCGGTTCGGTCCCGAATCCGGTGGGGATGCGGCGGTGCACATCGTCGAGGACACCCAGCACACCGACCACCGGAGTCGGCAGGATCGCGTCCCGGCCGGTCTGGTTGTAGAAGCTGACATTGCCGCCGGTCACCGGGATGCCCAGCGCCACGCAGCCGTCCGCGAGACCGCGCACGGCCTGCTGGAACTGCCACATCACCCCCGGGTCCTCGGGGGAACCGAAGTTCAGGCAGTTGGTGACGGCCTTCGGCGTCGCGCCGGAGGCGGCGACATTGCGGAACGCCTCGGCCAGGGCCAGCTGGGCGCCGGTGTACGGGTCGAGCTTGGTGTAGCGGCCGGAGGCGTCGGTGGCCAGCGCGATACCGCGGCCGGTGCTCTCGTCGATGCGCACCACGCCGGAGTCGGCGTGCTCGGCCAGCACGGTGTTGCCGCGCACATAGCGGTCGTACTGTTCGGTGATCCACTTGCGGCTGCACAGCTGCGGGCTGGCCAGCAGCTGCAGCAGGGTGTCGCGCAGCTCACCGGCGGTCTTCGGCCGCGGCAGCGTATCCGGGGTGTCGGCGATCAGGGCGTCCTGGCTGCCCGGGCGCTGCACCGGACGCTCGTAGACCGGGCCCTCGTGGGCGACGGTGCGCGGCGGCACATCGACCACGGTCTCGCCGTGCCAGGTGCACACCAGGTGGTCGCCGTCGGTCACCTCGCCGATGACGGTGGCCAGCACGTCCCACTTCTTGCAGACGGCCATGAAGTCGTCCACGTTCTCCGGGGTGACGACCGCGCACATGCGCTCCTGCGATTCGCTCGACAGGATCTCGGCGGGGGTCATGTTCTTCGCCCGCAGCGGCACCTTGGTCAGGTCGACGCGCATACCGCCGTCACCGGCTGCGGCCAGCTCCGAAGTCGCGCAGGACAGCCCGGCACCGCCGAGGTCCTGGATACCGACGACCAGCCCGGCCGCGTACAGCTCCAGGCAGCATTCGATGAGCACCTTCTCGGTGAACGGGTCGCCGACCTGGACACTGGGCAGCTTCTTGCGGCCGGTGCCGGACTCGTCACCGGAGAAGGAATCCGAGGCCAGCACGGACACGCCGCCGATACCGTCGAGACCGGTGCGCGCACCGAACAGGATGATCTTGTTACCGGCGCCCGAGGCGAACGCCAGATGCAGATCCTCCACCCGCATCGCACCCGCACACAGCGCGTTGACCAGCGGATTTCCCTGGTAGGACGCATCGAAGACGGTTTCGCCACCGACATTGGGCAGGCCCAGCGAGTTCCCGTAACCGCCGACGCCGCGGACCACGCCGTCGACCACCCGGCGAGTGTCGGGGTGGTCGGCCGCGCCGAAGCGCAGCTGATCCATCACCGCGATCGGACGGGCACCCATCGCCATGATGTCGCGCACGATGCCACCGACGCCGGTGGCCGCACCCTGGTACGGCTCCACGTAGGAGGGGTGGTTGTGGCTCTCCACCTTGAAGGTGACCGCCCAGCCGTCGCCGATGTCGACGACACCGGCGTTCTCGCCGATCCCGGCGAGCATATTGGCCTTCATCTCGTCGGTCGTGGTCTGCCCGAAGTAGCGCAGATGCACCTTCGACGACTTGTACGAGCAGTGCTCGCTCCACATCACCGAGTACATCGCCAGCTCGGCATCGGTCGGCCGGCGACCCAGAATCTCCCGGATCCGTGCGTACTCGTCGTCCTTGAGTCCGAGTTCCTTGTACGGCTGCGGGGTGTCCGGGGTGGCCGCGGCATTGGCTACGGAGTCGACCTGCAGAGTCACGGGAGTACCAGGGTCCTTTCGGCCGGGGCGGACCGGAGGAGGTGACCGCGCCCGAAGAGGGGCGAACTATCGGGAACGATTCTAATGCCGCGCCGGAGCGAGTTCCCCGGCGGCTCGCCCGCTACCGGTTACCCTCTGCCGGTGAATCTGCGACCGGGCGTTTCCGATCAGGTCGAATACCCGACATCCCCGGCATTGCACACCGCTGCCGCCCCGGACCGCGATCACCCGGCAACCCGTCCCGGACGGCCGCTGCGGAGGCAGGTTTCCCGGTATCGGGCACTGGCCGGGGCGTTGCTGTTCTTCGCGGTCACCGCGGTGATCGCACGCTGGGCGCACTGGTGGTTCGGGTTCCTGGATCTGCAGGTCTACCGGCTCGGTGCGCAGGTCTGGCTGGACGGCGGCGCCCTGTACGGGCCGATGCCGCCCACCGGGCTCGGTGTCGCGCTGCCGTTCACCTATCCTCCGACGGCCGCCCTGCTGTTCGTACCGCTGGCCCTGCTGCCGCTGCCGGTGGCGGAACTGCTGATGCTGCTCATCTCGCTGGCCGCGCTCGGCACCGTATTGTGGCTCGTCCTGGGTCGGGTGCGCCCCGGCCTGGATCGGCACACCGCGATCACGGTGCTGATCGTCGCGGTCGCCGCGGCGCAATACCTGGAGCCGGTGCGGCAGACCTTCAGCTTCGGGCAGATCAATCTGATCCTCATGGCCGTCGTCTGCCTGGACGCGCTGGTCCGCAATCCGCGCTGGCCGCGTGGCCTGCTGATCGGGCTGGCGGTTGCGGTGAAGTTGGTGCCCGCCGGTTTCCTGCTGCTGTTCCTGTTGCGCCGGGACTTCAAGGCGGCCGCCACGCTGGTGGGCGCGGCGGTCGGCGCGGTGGCAGCCGGGTTCGTGCTGATGCCCGCCGATTCGGCCGAGTACTGGTTGCACACGCTCGCCGACACCGACCGAATCGGCACACCCTATTTCGCCGGGAACCAGTCGCTGAAAGGCACCCTGCTGCGGCTCGGGCTGCCGGATACCGTGGCGACCGCATTGTGGCTAGGACTCGCCACGCTGGTCGTGACGCTGGCGGCGATATGGATGCGGCGTCTGCTCGCCGAAGGAGCGCAGGCGGCCGCGCTGCTGGTCAACGCGGCCGCGATCCTGCTGGTCTCGCCGGTGTCCTGGTCGCACCACTGGGTGTGGGCGGCACCCGCACTGTTGCTCGCCGCCGTCGGCGGACGGCGCTCGGCAGGCTTCGGCACGATCGGCGCCGCGTTCGGCCTGTTGTTCCTGGCAGGCCCGCAGTGGCTGCTGCCGCACGACCGGGACCGGGAACTGGACTGGACCTGGTGGCAGCAGGTGATCGGCAGCAGTTATGTGTGGGCGACCACGGCGTTGCTGGCCGGCGGCGCCTGGTGGGCCCTCCGGACAGCACGCCGGGGCACCGCGGTCAGGCCGGGGTGCTGAACGCCGCGAGCGCAGCGGCGTAGGCGGGCACATCCGCCGCGCCCATCACCTCCCGCGCCGAATGCATGGCCAGCTGGGGTGCGCCGACATCGACGGTCGAGATACCGGTGCGGGCCGCGGTCATCGGGCCGATGGTCGAACCGCAGGGCAGGTCGGCCCGGTGCACATACCGCTGCAGCGGCACCCCGGCCTGTGCACAGGCCAGCGCGAAGGCGCCCGCACCGGCGGCATCGGTGGCATAGCGCAGGTTCTGATTGACCTTCAACACCGGACCGCCACCGACCACGATGCGATGCGCCGGTTCGTGCCGGTCCGGGTAGTTCGGGTGGGTGGCGTGCGCCATATCCCCGGAGACCACCACCGAACCGGCCAGCGCGGCCAGGAACTCGGCCCGGCCACCGCCGCGGGACAACACGATCCGCTCCAGCACCGCGGGCAGCAGATCCGACTGAGCGCCGCGATCGGATTGGCTGCCGACCTCCTCGTGGTCGAACATCACCAGCACCGGTGTCGCGCTGCCCGGCGCGTCCGCGGCGGCCAGGAAGGCCTGCAGACCCGCGTAGCAGGTGGCCTGGTTGTCCAGCCGCGGCGCGCTGACCAGGTCCAGGTCCCGGCCGACCAGCCGGCTCGGGGTCAGGTCGTGGGTCATCAGTTCCCAGCCGAGCACCTCCGCGGCCCGGACCCCGGCCCGGTCGGCCACGAAGCCGAGGAAGTCGCCGGGTTCGGCACCGATGCCCCAGATCGCGTTCACATGCCGCTGCGGGTCCAGGCTGACGCCCTTGCGGTCCTCGGACAGGTGGATCGCCAGTTGCGGGACCCGCAGCACCGGCTCGTCGATCCGCACCAGCACCTCACGGACCGCATCACCCGCGCGTACGCTCAGCCGCCCGGAGACACCGAGTTCGCGGTCCAGCCAGGAGTTCAGCCAGGCGCCGCCGTACGGTTCCAGGCCCACCAGCTGCCATCCGGCCGCGGCCAGGTCCGGATGCTGTTTCACCCGCAGATTCGGGCTGTCGGTGTGCGCACCGATCACCCGGAACGGGGTAGGCGCCCCGCCCGGCTCGTCGGCCCAGGCGATCAGCGAGCCACCCCGCACCACATAGTTGCGTCCTCCGGCGCCAGCCCAGGTCTCGGACTCGTCGCGACGCATGAACCCCCGCGCCTCCAGCTCGGCCGCAGCCGCCGCACACGCATGAAACGGCGACGGCGACTGATCGATGAACGCACACAACCCGTCGGCCGAAGCCGCAGTACTGGTAACCGGCATACCGCCGATCCTAGATTGCGGGCTCCACGCCCAGACCTTGCATCGGAATGCGCGGTCGTGCATCACCGGCGATGCACGACCGCACCGCCCGATGCAATGTTCCGAGTCAGCGGGAGGTGCGGACGCGCTGCTTCGCGGCCGTCAGCAGGGCGGCGAGGGTGCCGCGGGCCGCCAGGCCGACGGCCACCAGGGGCGCGAAGACCAGCCATGGGGAGTTGCGGTGGTAGTCGCAGTAGAAGCGCAGGGCGCTGCGGTGGTGGGCGCGAACCTTGCGGAACGGGGCGGAGCGCATGCTGCCGCCCTCGCGGTGCCGGATCTCCACGCTCGGGTCCAGCACCACCCGCCAGCCGGCGCGGTGCAGGTCGAGGGCCATCTTGCATTCCTCGAAGTAGAGGAAGTAGCGGCCGTCGAAACCACCGACCGCGTCGAAGGCCTCGCGCCGGAACAGCATGCAGCAACCGGAGATCCAGTCGACATCGCTGACCGTGGTCGGCGATTCGCCGAAGTATTTGCGGGTGGCCGGGTTGTTCGGCCACACCCCGCCGAGCAGCGCATGCACGACACCCATGGCCAGGGAGGGGAAGCGGCGGCCGGACGGGTACGGGGTGCCGTCGAGCCGGGCGATCCGGGGCCCGATCATGCCGATCTTCGGATCGGCCATCGCGGTCTCCACCAGGGTGGCGATCGAACCCGGATCGAGTTTCGTATCCGGGTTCGCGACGAGCAGCCATTCGGCGTCGGTCTGCATCGCACCCTGGTTGATGGCGCGGGACAGCCCGACGTTGACGCTGTTGCGGAACACTCGGCCGCCGAACTTCTCGACGAGTTCCGGCCCGTCGTCGGTGGAGGTGTTGTCGATCCCGACCACGTCCACGTCCAGCGGTTGCACGGCGGCCTCCACCGAGGCCAGGAAGGGTGGCAGGTCTTCGGCGCTCTGGTAGGTGACGAGGATGAGTCCGACCGTCTTGTCGGCACGCGTCGACATGCGGGCGAACCTATCAGCTGCGCCGCGGGTGTGTGAACCCGTTGCGCCGAGCGCACACCCGGATACCATCCGATGCCATGAGCGATGCGGACCACGGTGCCGATTTCCTGCGCAGACGGGTCGCCGGCCTCCTCGGGCAGGCGAAAACCGATTTGGCCCAGCTGGTCTCGTTCCGGTCGGTGGCCGATGCC
This sequence comes from Nocardia sp. KT25-26, assembly GCF_056627695.1. Lineage (NCBI taxonomy): Bacteria > Bacillati > Actinomycetota > Actinomycetes > Mycobacteriales > Nocardiaceae > Nocardia > Nocardia sp. KT25-26. The sequence goes on from NZ_CM152813.1 coordinate 5,461,950, forward strand.
CGGCAGTTCCCGCCCGAGGAATGCGAACAGGCCGCGCAGTGGGTCGCCGACGCCTTCGCCTCGGTCGGCCTGACCGAGGTCGCGCTGCACGAGACGCCGGACGGCAGCAAGGCGGTCGTGGCCTCCCGGCCGCCCGCACCCGGCGCCCCGACAGTGCTGCTGTACAGCCACTACGACGTGCAGCCACCGATGGACGAGGCCGCCTGGCGCACCCCGGTATGGCAGCTGACCGAATCCGGTGGCCGCTGGTACGGCCGGGGCGCCGCGGACTGCAAGGGCAATATCGTCGCCCAGCTCACCGCGCTGCGCGCCCTGGGCACCGACCTCCGTGCCGGGGTGACGGTGGTGTGCGAGGGCTCCGAGGAACAGGGCACCGGCGGCCTGGAACGGTTCGTCGAACAGCATCCGGAGCTGCTGCGCGCCGACACCATCCTGATCTGCGACAGCGGCAACTCCGCGGCCGGTGTGCCGACCTTCACCGAGACGCTGCGCGGCATGCTGGATGTGGTCGTCACCGTGGAGACCATGGCCGGGCCGCTGCATTCGGGCATGTTCGGCGGCGCCGCACCCGATGCGCTGGTGGTGCTGACCCGACTACTCGCCTCCCTGCACGACGAACACGGTGATGTGTGCATCGCCGGGCTGCCCGGCGGGCAGACCTGGCCGGGCGTGCAGTACCCGGCCGAACAATTCCGGTCCGATGCGGGTGTCGCCTCCGGGGTAGAACTGTTCGGCAGCGGCAGTGTCGCCGACATGTTGTGGGCGCGGCCCGCGCTGACCGTCCTGGGAATCGACGCACCGCCGGTGGTCGGCTCGGCGGCCGCGGTACAGCCGCAGGCACGGGCCCGGCTGAACCTGCGGATTCCGCCCGGTATCCACGTCGACCGGGCCTTCGAGGCGCTGCGGGCTCATCTGCTGGATCAGCCGCGATGGCAGGCCCGGCTGACCGTGGAACTCCAAGCTTCCGGCGCACCGTTCCGGTCGGCGACCGGCGGCCCGGCACGCACCACCATGGATGCCGCACTGGCCACCGCGTTCGACCGGCCGACCACCACCCAGGGCCAGGGCGGCTCCATTCCGCTGTGCACGACACTGGCCGACACCTATCCGGCGGCGGAGATCATGCTGCTCGGGGTGGAGGAACCGCAGTGCCGGATCCACGCCCCGAACGAGAGCGTGGATCCGGCCGAGATCGAGCAGATCGCGTTGGCCCTGGCCCTGTTCCTGCGCGACTACGCGTGACCGCCACGGTCAGAAGGTGGTGTCGGATTCCTCCCGCACAACCCGGAACTCGGTGCCGTCCGGCGCCATCTCGGTGAGCCGGCCGAAATAGATGCCGCGGGCCTCGGGCGCGATGATGCCGTGGTGGATCGGGACGGCGGCGCGCGGCGCAACGGCCCGCAGGTAGTCGACGGCCTCCCAGATCTTCAGCCACGGCGCGGCCGCCGGAATCGCCAGCACACCGACCGGGCCGGGCGGCACCCACAGCGAATCGCCGGGGTGCACCAACTGGGCCGGGTCGGCCGCGGTGCCGAGCTGGAAGACGGTGTTGTCGATCACCGGCAGGTCCGGGTGGATCACCGCGTGCCGGCCACCGCCGCCGGTGACCCGCACATCGCCGAGGTCGAGCACCTCCCCGGCGTGCACCGGCTGCCAGGACTCGTCGCGCAGCCGTGCGGTCTGCGGATCGCACAGCAACCGGGCCTGCGGATTGGCTTCGATCAGGTCGCCGATCCGGTCGGGATCGATGTGGTCGGGATGCTGGTGTGTGACCGCGATGGCGTCGAGCCCGGTGAGTCCCTCGAAGCCGTGGGCGAAGGTGCCCGGGTCGAACAGCACCCGGGTGCCGTGCAGGTCCACCAGCAGACAGGAGTGGCCGAAGTGGGTGATGCGCATAGCCCGATGCTAGGACCCGCGCGGCGCGCGGATCACCACCGCGACTACGATTCGGGAGTAACCCACCCCCCGCATGAGGAGCAGCACGTGGCACGAGTCGTGGTCGAGGTGATGCCGAAGGCCGAGATCCTGGACCCCCAGGGACAGGCCATCGCCGGCGCGCTCCCGCGCCTGGGATTCGCCGGAGTCGCGGACGTCCGGCAGGGCAAGCGATTCGAACTGGACGTCGACGAGAGCGTCGGTGATGCCGAGCTCGAGCAGATCGCCGAGGCACTGCTGGCCAACACCGTGATCGAGGACTGGAAGGTCGTCCGCGTCTCATGAGCCGAATCGGGGTCATCACTTTTCCCGGCACGCTCGACGACGTCGACGCCGCCCGTGCGGTGCGGCTGGCCGGTGGCGAAGCGGTCAGCCTGTGGCATGCCGATGCCGATCTGAAGAATGTCGACGCGGTCATCGTGCCGGGCGGCTTCTCCTACGGCGACTACCTGCGGTGCGGCGCCATCGCCCGGTTCGCCCCGGTGATGGGTGAAGTGGTGCGGGCCGCCGGCCAAGGGCTGCCGGTGCTGGGCATCTGCAACGGCTTCCAGGTGCTCTGCGAGGCGGGCCTGCTGCCGGGCGCGCTCACCCGCAACGAGGGGCTGCACTTCATCTGCCGCGACCAGTGGCTGCGGGTCGAGGCCACGAACACCGCCTGGAGCTCCCGCTACGAGTCCGGTGCCCAGATCCTGATCCCGCTGAAGTCGGGTGAAGGCCGCTACCAAGCAGCCCCGGACGTGCTCGACGAACTCGAGGGCGAAGGCCGCGTGGTGTTCCGCTACGCGGGTGACAACCCGAACGGCTCGCAGCGCGGAATCGCCGGGATCGCCTCCGCGAACGGCCGCGTCGTCGGCCTGATGCCACACCCGGAGCACGCCACCGAACCGCTCACCGGCCCCAGCGACGACGGCCTCGGCATGTTCCTGTCGGTGCTGGACAGCCTGGTCACCGCCTGATCTGACGGTCACCCGCCGAACGAGCGGAGGTGACTCTCGTAGCCGTCCAGCAGCCGCTGCAGGCCGAACTCGAAATCGGCCCGGTGCCAGTCGATGTCCTCGGCCTCGAAGGCGCGCTCGCCGAGCGCGGCACGCACCGCCGGGTACCGGTCCGGGTCCAGCAGGCCCAGTAGTGGCTCGGTGAAGTCGGCCTCGGATTCCGCGGCGGCTGCCAGGTCGCGAGCGATCCGGCACCGACCCATCACGTACAGGGACAGGTTGGTGATCAGCTGCAGCTTGCCCGGCTCGGGCAACGGCAGCGGCGCCAGCACCTGCAACCCCGCCTCCAGCCAGGCCACGTTGTTCGGGCCGAACGGCGGACTGCCCAGCGGAATGTCCAGCACCCACGGGTGTCGGCCGAGTACCCGGTACTCGCTGTGCGCCCACAGTTCCAGTCCGGCGCGCCAGGACTGCCCGGGGTCGAGTTGCGGTGGTGAGCCGAGCACCCGGTCGTGTGCCATCTCCACCAGCGTGTTCTTGCTGTCCACATACCGATAGAGCGACATGGCGGTCACCCCGAGCTCCCGGGCGACCCGATTCATCGACAGGCCCGGGTAGCCCTCCGCGTCTCCGACCGTTATCGCCGCGTCGAGGATCTGTGCCAGGGTCAGGCCACGCCGGGGCCCGCGAGCACCCGCGGGAGCCGCGGCCCACATCAGCTCCACCGATTTCGGCAATGCTCCGTTCGCGGACGTCATCCGGCTTTCCTCCTTCGTTCCCTCCCGACTCTATCCGGCTGCCCGGGCAGCTCTTGCACCCCTAAACTGTTTACTCTATAAACTTAGTTTAGAACATAAACAGTTCACAGCAGGAGGACCCGTGGCCCCGGAAGCCCCGCCCGCACTCACCGTGCGCGCCCTGACCAAAACCTTCGGCACCCACCGCGTGCTCGACCACATCGACCTGGGCATCGCCGCCGGTACCGTTTTCGCCCTGCTCGGACCGAACGGGGCGGGGAAGACCACTCTGGTGCGCATCCTCACCACCCTGTGCCCACCCGACAGCGGGCAAGTACGGATCTTCGGCACCGACCCGGTCGAGGATCCGAGCGCCGTCCGGCGGCTCATCGGCGTCACGGGCCAATACGCCGCGGTCGACGGGGTCCTCACCGGCACCGAGAATCTGCTCCTCACCGGGCGGTTGCTGCACCTCGGCGGCGCCGAGACCCGGCGGCGCACGACGGAACTCCTGGCCCGATTCGACCTCGGGCCGGCCGCCGACCGCCCGGCCCGCACCTACTCCGGCGGGATGCGCCGCCGGCTCGACCTGGCGATGAGCCTGATGGGCCGGCCGCGGATGGTCTTCCTCGACGAACCCACCACCGGCCTGGACCCACGCAGCCGCCGCGAACTGTGGGGCGCGGTCCGCGAACTCACCGCGGCCGGCACCACGGTTCTGCTCACCACGCAGTATCTGGAGGAAGCGGATCAGCTCGCGGACCGGATCGGCGTGCTCGACGACGGACGAATCGTCGCCGAAGGCACCCCGGACGATCTGAAACTCCTGGTGCCCGGCGGCCATATCCGGCTGCAGCTCGACGACCGCGCCGCCCTGGCCGCCGCCACCGTCGCGGTGCCCGGCTCCCGGCCCGACCCGGAGCAACTGACCCTCACCGTGCCGTCGGACGGGTCCGCTACGCAGATGAAAGACCTGCTCGACCGCCTGGCCGAGGCCGATGTCCACATCGCGCAACTCACCGTGCACACGCCCGATCTCGACGACGTCTTCTTCGCCCTGACCGGTCAGCCACGCGCCGCCGGCGCCGCCGCCTGAACTACGAAAGCGAGCGCACCCATGACCACCCACACCGTCACCGACGCCATTGCCCTGCTGGACCGCAATCTCCGGCATACCCTGCGCAGTCCGGACACCATGATCGTCACCCTCGCTCTGCCGATCATGATCCTGCTGCTGTTCGTCTACGTATTCGGCGGCGCCCTCGAGGTCGGCGGCGGGACCTACATCGACTATGTGGTGCCCGGCATCCTGCTGCTGTGCGCGGGTTTCGGTGCGGCCACCACCGCAGTCTCGGTATGCACCGATATGGCCGAAGGCATCGTCGACCGGTTCCGCACCATGGATATCGGCCGGACGACCGTCCTCACCGGACATGTGGCGACCAGCCTGGTCCGCAATCTGATCACCACCGGGCTGGTGGTCGCCACCGCCGTCGGGCTCGGCTTCCGGCCCACCACCGACCCGCTGCGCTGGCTGGGCGTATTCGGGACGGTGGCCCTGTTCGTGCTGGCCGTCTCCTGGCTCGCCACCGCCTTCGGCCTGCTCACCCGGAACCCGGAGGCCGCCAACGGGGTCAGCTTCATCTTCATGTTCCTGCCCTACGTCAGCAGCGCCTTCGTGCCGACCTCGACGATGCCCGCCGTCCTGCACAGCTTCGCGGAACACCAGCCGGTGACACCGATCATCGAAACGCTTCGCGCGCTGCTGATGGATGCCCCGGCCGGCGACAGCGCGCTGCTCGCAGTGCTGTGGTGCACCGGGCTGACCGCGGCCGGCTACCTCGCCGCCCGAATCCTGCTGGCCCGCCGCACCGCTGCCTGAGCCGGCGCCGAGCTGCGGGCCACCGGCTAAAGCTCGGCGACGATATCGAAGTCGACGCCGTCGGCGCGGGCCAGTCGGCCGCGTTGCACGGCCTGATTTCCGAGGAAGCCGCGCGGGGTGCCGTGCACATCCAGCACCGCGCCGTCGGCGAGGGCACGGTGCATTCGCGGCACATCCAGCGAGCCGGTCCGGTGGGCCAGGGCGCCCAGGGTGTGAATCGCCTCGTAGGTGGCGTTGCTGAAGGTCGTCAGCGCCGGCGCGAAGGCGCCGTATCGGGTTCGGTAGCGGGACAACCGGTCCCGATCGTCATGGTCGCGGGCATCGAGGAAGTACCCGGATGCGGCATAGAGGTTCTCGTTGGCCGCCGGTCCACCGGCCAGCAGGACGTTCTCGTCGACGGCGGGACTGAGCCGGGGCTGGGTGGCGGACCGGCCGGTGGCGGCGAACTGCCGGTTGAACCGCGCTACATCGGCGCCCACCATCAGGATCAACACCCCGTCGGCCCGGTCCAGCGCCGGGTGGGTGAGGAAATCGGTGAAGTCGCGGGTGCCCAGCGGCACATAGTGCTCCAGCACGATCCGGTCCGGACCGGTCAGCTCGCGCCGGAGCACGGCCGCCGATTCCCGGGGCCACAGATAGTCGTTGCCGATGACCGCCCAGCGGTGCACCCCCAGTTCCCGCGCCATCCAGCGGGCGGCGGGCACGGTCTGCCCGCCCGGATGTTCGCCGATCATCAGCACCCCGGGCTGCTCGTCCCGGAGGCCCTCGTGGCAGGCCGCGTACAGATACGGCACCCGGCCGGCCGCCGCCCGGGCGACCGCACGGCGCACCGCGGAGGTGTGCCATCCGGTGATCGCATCCACCAAACCGGTCGCCAGCAGCGCCGAAACCTCGGCCGCCACCTCCTCGGGCTCGGATCCACCGTCGATTGCGGTGATTCGCACTTCACGGCCGAGGATGCCCGATTCCGCGTTCAATTCGTCCGCCGCCAAACCGATCGCGGCGGAACACGACGGTGCCACCAATCCGCCGGGGCCGTGGGCGGGTACGATGGCCAGCACCTCCAACGTGCCGTCGGGGTTGGCGCCCACCTGCTTCGGCGAGAAATTGGGCATTGGGTACTCTATCGTCGACCCGAACAGCAATGTTCGGCGGAGGTTCTGGTAGGCGGGAAGCAATTGAGAACCAGTGTAGACGCCGCGGTCACGCTGCACGGCGCACTTCGGGCCGCCGAACGCAGCTGGGTGGAACAGCTCGATACCGCCCTGGCCGAGCACAACATCACAGCTGATCAGTGGGCAATGCTGACGCATATGTCCACCGAATCCGGGATCACCATGTCCGAGCTGGCCCGGCGCGCCCGGCTCGCACCCTCCTCGGCCACCCGGCACGCCGATGCCCTGGCCGAACGGGGCCTGATCTTCCGGCTGGCCGCCGAGGACGACCGGCGCCGGGTCCTGATCGGCCTGAGCAATATCGGCGATCGGCTGGTCAAGGCGGTCCGGGCAACCGAGACCGCCGCCGAGACCCGGGCCCGAGAAGCGCTCGGCGCCGCTCGCTATCGGGAACTGATCGATACCCTCGCCCGGCTCGCCGACCTGGACCGGGACTGACTCTGCTCCGACCGGGTCACGCCGCCCGGGGAAGCGTGATCGGCTCCCAGCGGTACACATCGCTGCGCGCACCGTGGTACAGCGCGAGATCCACCGCATCGAGCATCGCCTGACGCGGACCCGGCCGTTGCAGCTGTGCCGCCGAGACCGCGAGCCGCAGCACCCCACCCCGGCGCGCCGTCCGCGCCGCGCCCATCACCAGCGCCCGGCACCACCACGGCTCGGCCCGGAATCCCTCGCCGATTCCGTACACCCGGGCCCGCTGGACGATGTCGTTCTCCAGATCCAGCATGCCGGTCAGCCCGAGCGAGAGCCGGAACCCCACCTCGGGCAGTGCTTCGATCGCACCGGCCGAAGCGTTCCACCGCGGCGCGGCGAACAGGCGAGTGCGCAGCCGGACCCCCTCCAGCACCCGGTCGGCGGCGGTGAGGCGCAACCTGGCCTCGTGCCGGGGCAGGGCGGCGAATTCGGCGCGGCGGCGCTTGGTGGCCGCCTGGTCGTAGCCGTGCAGCACGATGGCATCGCCCCGCGCCCGGCGTTCCCGCAGCCAGGCCTGCGTCAGCGGATCCTCGACGAGCCGGTATTTCCCCTTCAACCGGGGCGCGACCAGCAGCGAGAGCCGCACGTTCCGCCGCTCCATCTCCGCGGCGAAATCCACCGCCGCCTCGCGAGTGGTGTCCCGGACCCCCGATACCGACACGATCAACTCTGCGCTCATGGACCAACGGTCCCAGCCGCAGGTGTCATCGACGTGCAGCGGCGATGACACCGCGGCGAACACCGGGATCAGAGGGTGTCGGCAGCCACTTTGTCCAGCACCCAGGCGAATTCGAACGCCACTTCCTTCCACTTCTCGTAACGCCCGCTGACACCGCCGTGGCCGGCGCTCATCTCGGTCTTGAGCAGCAGCTCACTGTCGCCGGTCTTCGTCGCCCGCAGCTTCGCCACCCATTTGGCCGGCTCCACGTACAGCACCCGGGTGTCGTTGAGGCTGGTGATCGCCAGGATCGCCGGATAGTCCTGCGCCGTCACGTTCTCGTACGGCGCATACGACTTCATGTAGGCGTACACGTCGGCATCGGCGAGCGGGTTACCCCACTCGTCCCATTCGATCACGGTGAGCGGCAGCGACGGATCCAGGATCGAGGTCAGCGGGTCCACGAACGGCACGTTGGCGAGGATGCCGGTGAACAACTGCGGCGCCAGGTTCGCAACCGCGCCCATCAGCAGCCCGCCCGCGCTGCCGCCGTCGGCGACCATCCGGTCCGGAGCGGTCACCCCGGTGTCCACCAGATGCTGGGCGCAGGCGACGAAATCGGTGAAGGTGTTCTTCTTCGACAGGGTCTTGCCGTGCTCGTACCAGAGCCGGCCCATCTCGCCGCCGCCGCGCACATGCGCCACCGCGAACACCACACCCCGGTCCAGCAGCGACAGCCGCGACACCGAGAACGCCGGGTCCACGCTGGCCTCGTAGGACCCGTAGCCGTAGAGCAACAGCGGCTTCGGTTCCGCTCGGTCGGCGGTGCGGCGCTGGATCAGCGAGATCGGGATCCGGGTGCCGTCCGCGGCCACCGCCCAGCGGCGATGCTGCTCGTAGTCGGCCGGATCATAGCCGCCGAGCACCGGCTGCTCCTTTCGCAGCAGCAGCTCACCGGTGGCCGGAACGTAGTCGAACACCTGCATCGGGGTGATGAACGAGGTCAGTCCGATCCGCAGGGTCGGCTGCCGCCATTCGGGGCTGGAACCGGCACCGACCGCATACAGCTCCAGATCGAATTCGAGTTCCTTCAGTTCGCCGTAGCCGTCCGCGGTCAGCGGCCAGACCGCCAGCCGGGTCAGCGCGTCCCGCCGGTAACCGAGGACCAGGTGGTCGGCGAACGCATCGACGTCCTCCAGCCGGACGTTCTCGCGGTGCCCGATCAGGACCGTCATATCCGCCGGGTCGTCCACCGGCGCCTCGGCGAGCACGAAGTTCTCCGCCTTGACTCCGTCGACGACGTCGTTGTGCAGGATCAGGAACTTGTCGGCCCCGCCGATCACAGCATGCTCGGCGGCGTACTCCACGCCCTCGCGGCGCGGCAGCAGCACCCGGAACTCGCCCTCCGGATCGTCGGACTCCAGGATCCAGCCCTCGGTGGTGATCTTGGAACCGAGCCAGATCATCAGGTACTTCTCCGACCGGGTGGCCCCGATGCTGACCCAGTACCGCTCGTCCGGCTCGTGGAAGACCTTGACGTCGTCGTCCTTACCGGTGCCGATCCGGTGCCGCCACACGGTGTCGGGCCGCCACGACTCGTCGACGGTCTGGTAGAAGATGTGCGTCCCGGTCAGCGACCAGGTTGCGCCCGGCGCGGTGCCCGGCACCTCGTCGGCGAGCAGTTCACCGGTGCGCAGATTCTTGAACCGCAGCGTATAGCGCTCGTTGCCGGCGGTGTCGACCGAATAGGCCAGCATCGACCCGTCGTGGCTGATCGAGAAGGCGCCGAGGGCGAAGAAGTCGTGCCCGGCGGCCAGCTCGTTGCTGTCCAGCAGCACCTCTTCGCCGGGGATCTCCGCATCCGCCTCCAGCTTCGGCGGGGTCCAGGCATCGATGCCTTCGGCCGCCGCGTCGATCGGGCAGCGGCAGTGCACTCCGTACTGTTTGCCCTCGAAGCTGCGCGAGTAGTACCAGTAGTCGCCCAGCCGGGTCGGCACCGACAGGTCCGTCTCCTGGGTACGGGCCTTGATCTCGTCGAAGATCTTGTCCCGGAGCGGGCGCAGATGCTCGGTGCGAGCCTCGGTGTAGGCGTTCTCCGCCTCCAGGTACCCGATCACCTCCGGGTCGCCGGATTCCCGCAGCCATTCGTAGTCGTCGACGAATACATCGCCGTGGTGCACCCGCTCGGTGGGTACCTTCTTCGCGATCGGCGCTTGCACCGACCCACCATTGTCGCCAGCCATGCGGTCCACCGTAACCGTGCCGCGCATCCACCCGCGCGGGACCGCGCCCGGGAATGTCGCCCCGGGGCCGTGCCCGGAACCTTGCACCTGCACCCGAACCGGAAACCGAGCTACCGCCGACCGGCTCGGACAGCCGATACAGGTAGCGACCGACGACGCCGAACATTCGGGGCAACAGGCACCCGTTTCCCGAACCGCCCGCCTATGAGCGGTTTACGAATAGTCCCCCGGCGGAGGGCTGGGCGGCGTATCCCGCCCAGGGGCGGCCGAGCTGCCGACTCCGGTCAGGCACCAGCACCCCGGACGCGGACTGCCGCGACTACGTTCAGGCGCCGAGCGCGGGCCCGATAGTGGGCCAGGACGAGCGCAGCGCCTCACCCCAGTAGGACCAGGAGTGGGTACCCACCGGGCGGTAGTCGATCCGGGCCGGGATGCCGGCGCCGCGCAGCTGCTGTTCGAAGGAGACCGTGCAGATATTGACGCCCGCTTCGATCGGGCCGCCGAAGAAGATGTTCTCGGCGAGCTGTGGCTTGAGTTCCGCCTCGTGTGGCCCGGGGACACCGGTACCGGTGGACAGGTACAGCGCCTTGCCGCGCAGATTGCCGAGCATCCGGGCGGGGTCGTGTGCGGCCCACTCCGGGCTGCCGGGCGCGCCCCACATATTGGCCGGGTTACCGCCGCGGCTGGCGATGGAGAAGGTCATCGCACCGGCTGCCATCCCGAGGTCGGGGCAGCCGCTGTATGCGGCAACCGCCCGGTACAGGTGCGGGTTTCGGGCGGCCAGGACATAGGCCGAGGTACCGCCCATGGACAGACCCCCGATTCCGTTCACCCCGTTGCCGCCGAACCGGGCATCGATCAACGGCGGCAGCTCGCGGGTCAGGAAGGTCTCCCACTTGTAGGTGCCGTACCGGGCATCGTCGGCGATCCAGTCGGTGTAGTAACTCACCCGGCCACCCAGCGGCAGCACCACGTTCACGTTCTTGGTCCGGAAGAAGGACTCCACCTTGGTGGCATTGGTCCAGGTGCTCTGCTCGATTCCGGGATCGAGCCCGTCGAGCAGGTAGTAGGTGGGCCGGGCGCCGCCACCGGCCGGATGCAGGACCTGTAGGTCGATCGGGCGGTTCATCGCCGGGGAGAACACGGTGATCGCCGTACGGGTCGGGCTGAGTTCCCGGGATCCGACGATCTCCGCCGCGGCGGCGGGAGCGGGCTGCATCACCCCCGGGACGAACAAGGCAATGGCGATTGCCAGCACTGCAGCAGCAACACTTGTACGACGCACGACCCACCCTCCGTTACCCCATGTCAGAAGATTCCAAGGTAACGCAGATCGGGAGCAGAACGAAGCAATGGGCGTTTCGGGCGTTTTGTCGGCAAACCGGCTGGTCGGCCGGAAATCATCCGGCCCGGGTGAGCGCTCCACGGATCGATCCGGCCAGATAATCCAGATCCGCCCGGGCGGGTGCGGTCGGACGGCCACGCAGTCCGAACCCGTCGCCCGGGGTGCGCGGAATGACATGTAGATGCACGTGGAATACCTCCTGACCGGCGGTCACCCCGTCGGCCAGGAAGAAGTTGACCCCGTGCGCGGCGACCTCGCTCTCCCGGAGCGCTCCGGCCAGCCGCTGCCCCACCTGGAACAGCTTGCCGCCGACTGCCGGATCGAGTTCGGCCAGGCTCCGGGCCGGTTCCCGGGGCACCACCAGCAGATGCCCCGGCGTCATCGGCCGGATGTCCATGAACGCGACCACATCGTCATCGGTGTAGACCATCGACGACGGCGCACGGCCCGCGATGATGTCGGCGAAAATCGTGTAGGGATCCACCGCCCAACGGTATCCGGGAGCCGGATCAGGCGGGGACGTTCGCCCCGTGACCCAGTTCCTGCAGGGCGGTGCGGATCTTCGCCTGTGCCTCGTCGAGCGATTCCGGGCTCGGGTTCGGATCGGCCTTGGAGATGTCGAAATCGCCCATGGTGTAGGCCGGGAAGACGTGGGTATGCAGGTGCGGCACCTCGAGGCCGGCGATCAGCAGGCCCGCGCGCGGGGCGTCGAACGCCTTGCGCACGGCCTGCCCGATCTTCTGCGCCACATCCATCATGCGGGCCATCACCGCCGGGTCGACGTCCTGCCACTGGTCGATCTCGGCCCGCGGCACCACCAGGGTGTGCCCCTGGGTGACCGGTCCGATGGTAAGGAAGCCGACGAACTCGTCGTCCTGCCAGACGAAGCGGCCCGGCAGCTCACCGGCGATGATCGCACTGAAGACGGAAGCCATGGGCCGAGCCTACCGGCTCACAGCGAGGTGAAATGGGAGAGCATTCCCTGTACTTCATAGATGTCCACACCCCGACTGAACCGCTTGCGGATCGCCTCGTAACCACCGCCGACGAAGACCACCAGCTCGGCATCCAGATCGAAATGCCCGGCGGTCTCCACCGAGAAATGCGAGATGGCCCGGTACGGGACGCTCTCGTAGCACACCTTCCGCCCGGTCATCCCCTGCTTGTCGATCAGGATCAGCCGACGGTTGGTGAAGATGATCGCATCGCGGACCAGCACGTAGGCGGCATACACCTGCTCGCCGTTGCCGAACAGTTTGGCGTACTCCTGCTGAGCGGCCGCGGGATCGATCTTGCCCGCATTGCCCATCAACCCGTCCATCAAACCCATTGCTCGCACACACCTTTCACGGTCGGCGCCGGTTGAGCGCGGCGGGTGGCCACGCTGATTCTCCATCATCCCCCACGGACGCAGGTGGACGTGGGATGAACGATCGATAACCGCTGTCACCTGCCGCGGCAGCCGGCCGGGTGCCGTCATCTACCCTGTTTGCGTGCGCGTACTCGTCATCGGTTCCGGAGCCCGTGAACATGCCCTCGTCCTGGCCCTGCGCCGGGACCCTGCCGTCACCGCGGTGCACGCGGCGCCGGGTAATCCGGGAATCGGTCAGTACGCACAGCTACATCAGGTGGACCCGTGCTCGGCCGAGGCCGTGGTGGCACTGGCCCGGGAGACGGCGGCCGATCTGGTCGTGATCGGCCCCGAGGTGCCGCTGGTCCTGGGGATCGCCGACGCGGTGCGCGCGGCCGGTATCGCCTGCTTCGGCCCGTCCGCGGACGCCGCCCGGATCGAGGGATCCAAGGCGTTCGCCAAGGATGTGATGGCCGCCGCCGGGGTGCGCACCGCGCACAGCGAAGTGGTCGACAACCCGGCCGACCTCGATGCCGCGCTCGACCGCTTCGGCCCGACCTGGGTGGTCAAGGACGACGGCCTGGCCGCCGGTAAGGGCGTGGTGGTCACCGCGGACCGGCGCGCCGCGCGCGACCACGGTGCCGAACTGCTGGAGCAGGGCCACCCGGTGCTGCTGGAGTCCTTCCTGGACGGCCCCGAGGTGTCGCTGTTCTGCCTGGTGGACGGCGAGACCGTGGTCCCGCTGCTGCCCGCCCAGGACCACAAGCGGGTCGGCGACGGCGACAGCGGTCCCAATACCGGCGGTATGGGCGCCTACACGCCGCTGCCGTGGCTGCCCGAGGAGACCGTGACCGCAATCGTCGAGGATGTGGTGCAGCCGGTGGCCGCCGAACTGGTGCGGCGCGGCAGCAGCTTCTCCGGCCTGCTGTACGCAGGTCTGGCGATCGGTTCGGCCGGGCCCGCCGTGGTGGAATTCAACTGCCGGTTCGGCGACCCGGAGACGCAGGCAGTGCTGGCACTGCTGGACAGCCCGTTCGCCGAGCTCCTGCACGCCACCGCCACCGGCCGGCTGGCCGAGATCGAGGCGCCGCGCTGGAAGGACGGCTCGGCGATCACCGTGGTGCTCGCCGCCGAGAACTACCCGGCCCGGCCCCGCCTGGGCGATGTGATCACCGGCGCCGGTGACAGCGCCGCCGAGGAGAACACCCTGGTGCTGCACGCGGGCACCGCACTCGGTGCGGACGGCGAGCTCGTCTCGGCGGGCGGCCGGGTGCTCAATGTGGTCGGCACCGGCGCCGACCTGGCCGAGGCCCGGGAACGGGCCTACGCACGGCTGGCGAAGATCAAGCTGCCCGGTAGCCACTTCCGTACCGATATCGGCGCCACCGCGGTCACGATCCCGTCCTGACGTTCTCGCCCCGGCCTGCCTAATCGAGCCGCAGGCCGTGCAACGCCAGCCAGGCGGCCGGATCGACGTGCCGGCCGTGCTGGATCACTTCGAAGTGCAGGTGCGGCCCGGTGGAGTCACCGCGGTTGCCGATCCGGGCGATCTGCATTCCGGCCGGGACCCGCTCCCCGACCGAGACGAAGAAGTCGTACATGTGGCCGTACACGCTGACCGTCCCGTCATCATGCCGGATCCGCACCCACAGCCCGAAGCCCTGTGCGGGACCGGCGTCGACCACCGTCCCGTCGGCCACCGCATAGATCGGACTGCCGATCGGCGCGGCAATATCGATACCGCGGTGGAAGGTGCCCCACCGGGAACCGAAGCCGGAGGTGAATACGCCGATTGCGGGCAGGGAGAAGCCACCGCCCGGGATCGCGCCCGGCGGCCGCCCCGGCGGGGTCGCCCCGGGCGCGGGCGGCGGGGTACTCCCCATCCACGGCTGCTGTTCCCCCGAGGCTGCCGCCCGGGCCTCGGCTTTGGCCCGCTCCAGGGTGGCGCGGGCGGCGGCCGCCACCACGGCCTGTTCGCGACGACGCTCACCGGCGTCGATCGCATCCAGCATCCGGCGCGCCGACTGCCGATCGGTCTGCACACCCGGCGGATAGGCGATGGCCACCCGCCGGGCCTCCCCGACCACCGGCTCAGCGCCGGACACATGAGTGGTCAGCCGCACATCGGCAGCCGCGAACACGGCAACCGCCAGCACCCCGGCCAGCAGAACCCGATGCTCGCGCATCCCGGTGACCAGCTGTTCCCGACTCGGCCGTTGCCGCCACGCCCGGACAGCACGCCGCCGTCCACGCCGCACCACCGGACCGACCCACCCCCGCCATCGAGCCACCATCGGCCCCGAACCCGAGAGCACCTGCTCCCGCCAGTCGGCCGTGAACACCCGCCCCCCGACCATCCGCCCCGCTGCCGAGCGCACCGACTCCCGGCGCCCACCCACACCGCCGACCCGATCGCCGTCGGACCGCCCGCCGCCCGCACCATCACCGCGCGCATCATCGCCCACGGGGTCGTGATCGCCGCCGGTACGGCTGCATGCCGCCCCGTCATCGCCCCGCGCAGCGGTCGGAACCCAGTCGGGCCCACCGCCGACGCCCGAGTCGCGTACGCCGGCCGGACCTCCGACACCGGCAGCACCGCCACCGCCAGAGCTGCCGGGTACACCATCACCGCCGCACGCATCGTCGCCCACCGGGTCGCGATCGCCGGGCGCATCGCCGCCACCCGCGTCGGTGCCGGCCGGGGCACGATCGCCCGCATTCCGGACGCCGTTTCCGACCGGATCGCCGTCGGTCGCATCGGGGCGGGATCGGCCGGGTCCGGGCGCGGCCGAGTTCGGGACGGCGCCCTTCTGGCACTCGTCCGGATCCTCGGCCTGGTTCGGATCGGTCAGCTCCACCTTGCCCCGTGCATGTTCACCGGCCCGGTGCTCGGCACCGCACCTCCCTGGACCTGTCCCCCGACATTGTGCCGAGCGTAACCGCGGAGGCTCACGCACGGGTGCTCTACCGTCTGTCCGGTGACCAGACAATCGCGCCGCTCGACCATCCCGCCGTTCCACGTCATGGATGTCTGGAAGGCCGCTGCCGAACGCTCGCGCACCCATGGTGACGTGCTGGTGCTGGCGGCCGGGCAACCCTCGACCCAGGCACCGGCTCCGGTGCTGCGCGCCACGAAGGGCCACCTCGAGACGGAGCTGCTCGGTTATACGGAGACGTTCGGCATCCTTTCGCTGCGGGAGACGATTGCCGAACACCACCGGCAGACCTACGGCTACGACGTGCATCCGGACGAGGTGGTGGTCACCACCGGTTCCTCGGGCGCGTTCACGCTGATCTTCCTGGCGGCGTTCGATCCGGGCGACACCGTGGTCGTGGCGCGGCCGGGCTATCCGGCGTACCGGAACACGCTCACCGCCCTGGGCTGCCGGGTGGTGGAACTGGACTGCGGGCCGCAGACCCGCTATCAGCCGACCGTCGCCATGCTGGAGGCGCTGCCGGAGCCCCCGGCGGGCCTGATCGTCGCCAGCCCGGCGAACCCGACCGGCACCATGATCGCGCCGGACGAGCTGGCCGCCGTGGCCGGGTGGTGCGATGCGCACGGCACCCTGTTGATCTCCGACGAGATCTATCACGGGATCAGCTACACCGACACCGAGGTGAACGGCGGCACCGCATCGGCCTGGGAGTTCTCCCGGTCTGCGGTCGTCATCGGCTCGGTATCGAAATACTTCTCGATGACCGGCTGGCGACTGGGCTGGATGCTCGCCCCCGCGGATCTGCGACCGGCGCTGCAACGGCTGGCCTCCAATATGACCGTCTGCCCACCGGCGATCTCGCAGTACGCGGCCCAGCACGCCTTCGGCGCGGAGGCGAAAACCGAGCTGGACGGGCACGTCCGCCGCTATGCGGCAAACCGGGAGCTACTGCTGACCGGCCTGCCCCGCCTCGGCATCACCGACCTGGCGCCCGCCGACGGCGCGTTCTACGCCTATGCCGATATCGGCCACCTGACCGGGGATTCACTCGCCTGGTGCGCGGACGTCCTCGCCGCGACCGGGGTCGCGCTCGCCCCGGGGCTCGATTTCGACACCGAATCCGGGCACCGGACCGTTCGCTTCTCCTTTGCCGGTGCCACCGCCGATGTGGAGGCCGCCCTCGAACGCCTGGATCGGTACCTCTAATGTTGTGCCACAACAACTTTGCCGAGTCCCACCCGTTGACGGCGTGGATGCGGTAGAACACAGATAGCCCGGCTTTTCCCGAAGCTTTCCGGATGACGATTGCGCACGGATGAACTGATGACGACTGGCACGATGGCAAGGTGACAACCGCGACGACCCCCAAAGGTGAACGACGTCGCCAAGCACTGGTGGCGGCGGCGGCCGAGCTGTTGCTCGAAGGTGGTTTCGACGCGGTGCGGCATCGATCGGTGGCCACGCGCGCGGATCTCCCCCTGGCCTCCACCACGTACTACTTCGAATCGCTGGAGGACCTGATCGCCCGGGCGGTCGAATTCAGCGGCACCCTGGAACTCGATGCGATGCGTCGCCGGGTCGGCGAGGTCAGCCACCGCCGCCGCGGCGCCGACGCCACCGTGGAGCTGGTCCTCGACCTGCTCGTCGAGGCGGCCGATACAAACGAGGAGAGCCGGGGCCGACTACTGGCCCGCTACGAGCGCTCGGTCGCCTCGGCCCGGCATCCCGAGCTCCGTGAGGTGCAGCTACGCCTGCGCGCCCAGCTGGAGGATCTGCTGGCCGATGTACTGTGCCGGTCCGACCGGCGGGTCCGCACCGAACAGTTACGCCGGCTGGTCGCGGTGGTGGACGGCGCCGTGGTGGCCGCCCTGATCGAGGGCGACGCCGACCCGCGCGGCACCGCCCGCGGCGCCCTTCTGGAGATCATCGACGTCGTCGCCCCACCGGCGCGGGCCGCCGAACCGGTGGTCTGCGCCGTCCCACAGCAGACCGCGTGAGTCCGGTGCCGATCGGTCGCCGGTAAACTGACCGGACGTGACCTCCGCCGAATCCCGCCCCGCACCCGCGCGCGTGCCCAATGTCCTCGCCACCCGCTACGCCAGCCCGGAACTGGTGCAGCTGTGGTCGCCCGAGAACAAGGTGGTGCTGGAGCGCCGGCTGTGGCTGGAGGTGCTGCGCGCCCAGTCCGAGCTCGGTATCGATATCCCCGAGGGCGTGCTCGCCGACTACGAGCGGGTGATCGACCGGGTCGACCTCGCCTCGATCGCCGAACGGGAGCGGGTCACCCGCCACGATGTGAAGGCCCGCATCGAGGAGTTCAACGCGCTGGCCGGGCACGAACATGTGCACAAGGGCATGACCAGCCGCGATCTCACCGAGAATGTCGAGCAGCTGCAGATCCGGCTGTCCCTGCAGCACGTCTACGACCACGGTGTCGCCATTGCCGCCCGGCTGGCCGAGCGGGCCGCCGAATACCGGGCCCTGGTGATGGCCGGCCGGTCGCACAACGTCGCGGCCCAGGCCACGACGCTCGGCAAACGGTTCGCCTCCGCCGCCGATGAGCTGCTGATCGCGCTGACCCGGCTGGCCGAACTCATCGACCGCTACCCGCTGCGCGGTATCAAGGGCCCGATGGGTACCGCCCAAGACATGCTGGACCTGCTCGGCGGCGACCCGGAGAAGCTGGCCACCCTGGAACGCCAGGTCGCCGGGCATCTCGGCTTCACGAACGTTTTCACCAGCGTCGGGCAGGTGTATCCGCGGTCGCTCGATCACGACGTGCTGTCGGCGCTGGTCCAGGTCGGTGCCGGCCCCGCCTCGTTCGCGCACACCATCCGGCTGATGGCCGGCCACGAACTGGTGACCGAGGGCTTCCAGCCCGGCCAGGTGGGTTCTTCGGCGATGCCGCACAAGATGAACACCCGGTCCTGCGAACGGGTCGACGGCCTCCAGGTGGTGCTGCGCGGCTACGCCTCGATGGCCGCCGAACTGGCCGGCGCGCAGTGGAACGAGGGCGACGTGTTCTGCTCGGTGGTGCGCCGGGTCGCGCTGCCGGACGCCTTCTTCGCCATCGACGGCATGATGGAGACCTTCCTGACCGTGCTGGCCGAATTCGGCGCCTACCCCGCCGTGATCGACCGGGAACTGAACCGCTACCTGCCGTTCCTGGCCACCACCCGGATCCTGATGGCCGCGGTGCGCGCCGGTGTCGGCCGCGAGGCCGCCCACGAGGTCATCAAGGAACACGCCGTCGCCGTCGCCCTGGCGATGCGCGAGCAGGGCCGCGAGCCCGATCTGCTCGACCGCCTCGCCGCCGACGACCGCCTCCCCCTGGACCGCGCCGCCCTGGATGCCGCGCTCGCCGACAAATCGGCCTTCATCGGCGCCGCCGACGCCCAGGTCGACGGCGTCGTCACCCGGGTCCAGCAGCTGGTGGACGCGAACCCGGAGGCGGCGAAGTACTCGCCGGCGCCGATCCTCTGACCGACCGCCGCAGAAGCCGGCATCGCCTCACCGGCACCCGGATGACCCTGCGCAACACCGGAACCCCGGCCGGCTTCGCCAAGATCGGCGCACCGCTCATGGAACGAGCCATGCGCCGGGCCACTGCCGAGGATCTGGCGCGGTTGAAGGCGATTCTCGAACGCCGGTAACGCAATTCGATCCGGAGACGATGCCATCCTGTTCTACGCCAGTCGATTTCAGGAGTCTCCGTGCAGCCCGCCCCGCCCCCGCCTCCGGGGGAGATGCCGCCCACTGCCTATCCGCCAATGCCCCCTCGCCCGATCCAGGCAACGGAACCCGACCGGCGCAGGCGATCGGTGGTGTTCGCGGCCCTGGCAGGTGTCGTGCTTCTCGCTGTGGCAGGTGCTGTCACCACCTATCTCGTCACCCGGCCGGATCCGATCACCTTCGCGGTCGGCGACTGTGTGGACCCGGCGACGCTCGACGAACTGGCTTGTAGCGCAGAAGGCGCCGAGTATCGGGTGCTGGCGCGCGAGGCGATCGAGTGGCCGCTGAGTTCAGCGTGCACGAAGCACGAGGCCGCGACCCGCGCGGAGCGCGACACCCAGCACAACGATGTGGTGCTGTGCCTGACACCCACGCGGGAAGCGACCGCTGATCCGTGGGCACTGCAGGAAGGCGACTGCATAGACGTATCGGATTCCGGGCGGAAGATCATCCGGGTGCCGTGCACGGAATCCGATCCGATACAGGTACTGAGCACCGAACTGCACCCGCAGATCCCGGCCACCGATCGCCCCTGCGACGATCAGCCGGATGTCCAGCTGGCGTTCGGGCACAGTTCGCTCGGCGGCCGCGGCATCGTGGTCTGCGCGGCCTACCCGACGGGCCACCCCCGCCGCAATGAGGTCGGCGACTGCCTTGCCCGGTTCTCGGCCGGGACCGTCGCCTGCGACTCCCGTGACGCCGACTCCCGAATCCTGGATATTCGTATCGACTACCGGGATCCGGGCTCGAACGGATGCGTCGGTATCCGCAACTCCCAATCGATGTATGTCAATCACAACGTCAGTACGAGCCTGTACTACATCCAGTGCAGCGGCCCCGTCGCTACCGACCACATCGGCTACGGCGAACCAGGGGACTGCGTCACCGACGTCCGCCCCGGCCGGCAGGCACGGCTGTCGGAGTGCTCGGATCCCGCTGCCGACCACGTGATCGCCGAGGTGCACGACCGGACCACCGAGTGCCAGCCGAACTGGGTGTACCGGTTCGCCCGGAATGCGGGACTCACGGATGGGTTGACCGTCTGCGTGGTCCCACGCTGATCCGCGAACCCGGCCGATCCGCGGCCGGTATGGCAAGATTCCGAGTTCGAGGGGGAGATATCGTGTTTCGATCACTGGACGCAGCCGCTCGCCGAGCACAGGCGCAAGGTCGCGCCGAGCCACCGAAGCGGCCCGGTCTACTCATCACCGCGATGGCGTGGCTGCTGGGAATCGTGCTGGCAGTCGGCGTACTGATGCTCGCGATCCAGCCGATCAATGCGCTCGCCTACTCGCTCGGCTACGGCGAGACCGTGCAGGTCGAGGTGACCGAGAGTTCCGTCGGGACCGGCGGCGGGCAAGGCAGCCGGGCGGGCGTGGGCCGGGTGATCGGCGACGGGCACGAGGTCCGGATCCAGAACGGAGTCACCCGGGGCGAGACGATCACCGCGCGAACCCGGCTGGTCGATCTCAGCATCGGCGCACCGCCCTTCGTCTATCACAGCGGGGCCAACGCAGCACATGACCTGACCGCCCTGCTGGGGGTCGGCGTGCTCGGCGTCCCCGCCACCCTGTTCCTGTTCTTCGCGGTCACACTGAGCCGGGCCCGTCGCCGGCTTGCCGGTTCCTGAACCGCACAACTCTGAGCTGGGTACGCTGCCTCCGCGCACACCATATGCAGGCGCAACTGGTACAACGCCGCTTCGCAGCGGCCAGCCGGCTGTGGTCGGCGATCGAGGAGCTGGTGACCGCCCCGGGGGGGGGCTGCCCGACCGGTCGGCATCCGCGCTTTTCGTAGCTTTACCGGTGTCCCAGCGGCGCGCACACGGCACACGAAGAAAGTCCTGACCTATATCGCAGGTCAGGACCTTTCGAGCCCCCTGTCAGGATTGAACTGACGACCTTTCGCTTACAAGGCGAGTGCTCTACCACTGAGCTAAGGAGGCGGAGGAGAGCCCATCATAGCGGGCTCGTCCACCGCGCGGCACCGGCTGGGGGTGCCGCGCGGGGAGTCCGGCGCAGTATCGGTTACCGCGTCAGGACTGGGCGCCCTGACGGGCCGCGTCGTCGGCGGCCATGGCGTCGCGCAGGCTCTTCGGACGCATATCGGTCCAGTTCTTCTCGACGTACTCGACGCAGGCGGCACGGCTCTCTTCGCCGAATACGACCCGCCAGCCGGCCGGGACCTCGGCAAAGGCCGGCCAGAGGGAGTGCTGTTCCTCGTCGTTGACCAGAACGAAGAAGCGGCCGTCTTCGTCGTCGAAGGGGTTGGTGCTCATTTCACCTCACTGGATACTGGCGCTGTCTGTGGGATCTGCTCCTGGGCCGTCCAGCGCAGCGGTGCCGTTGGCGGACCGCGGGCGCAGGAAGATCCCCGAGCGTTGTGTCGACCCTAGCAAGGGAGACGTTACGTGTTGGCGGTTACCTGGACCTCGGCTGCGGGATGAATCTCACCCTGCGAAGAAATCCAGCAGGATCTTGTTGACGGTTTCCGGTCGTTCCAGATAACCATAGTGTCCCGCATCGGGCACCTCCTGGTACCGCCCGCCGGGAATGGCGTCGGCGACCTCGCGGGACAGGTACGGCGGAATCATCCGGTCGTCGGCGAAGCCGACGGCCAGGCAGGGCACCGTGATGGCCCGGTAGGCGGCGATCCGGTCGAAGCCGTGGTCCATGGCCCGCTGCGCCCGGATCCCGGGGGTCACCGGACCGCCGGTGAACTCGAACAGGTCCAGCCAGTCGCGGGCGGCATTGCCGTCGGCCATGGTTGCCGGGGACAGGTTCATCACCGCGGTCACGGCGGCCTCGAACTTGGGCGGCAGTTTCACACCGCTGTCGTCGAGGGCGTTCTCACCGTCGGACAGCGTCTTCTGGAACTGGTCCAGGCGCCCGTGCCCGGCCATGAACACGGCCTTGCGGACCTTGTCGGGGTGGGCCAGCGTGAGTTCCTGTGCCACCCGGGCACCCATCGAGGTCCCGGCGACCAGTGCCGGTCCCTCACCGAGGTGATCGATCAGCCCGGCGGTATCGGCCACCAGATCCTCGATGGTGATCCCGCCGGCGGATTCGTCCGAGGGGGCGATACCCCGGTTGTCGAAGGTGCACACCCGGTAGCCCGCGGCGACCAGGGCGGGCACCTGATGCAGTTCCCAGACCCGCCCGGGCGAACCGGTGCCCATGATCAGCACCACCAGCGGTCCGCCGCCGGGGACATCGGTACCGCGTGCCGGGTCGCCCTTGACCTGATAGTTCAGCGAGATTCCGTTCACTGTGGCCAGCGGCATGTCGACCCTTTCGGCAGAATTGATACGCCCGGTCCGGGCCCGGCACGGTGGTGTGTCACGGATGCCGGCGGCGGAATCGGGCGGTATGGCGATGCGGGTCCACCGTAGCGCCGCCCGGGCCGCGCAGGCAGCCCAGGCAGGGTGGACCCCGTGGGTGCACTCCCCGTACATCCAGGACAGATACTATGGACTACTCGCAACCGACGAGTGGCACCAGCCGGGAGGAACAGAGATATGGCGGCGAAGAGCAGCGCAAACGACATCGAAGACCTGGAGCCGCTGGCCGACGAGACCGCGCGCCAGGCGCAGCGTGTCGTCGCGGCCTATGCGGAGGACGCCGACGAGTGCCGGATGCTGCTGTCGATGCTGGGCATCGGGCCGAGCGCGCGTACCGAGTAAGCCGGGCAGCGGTGCGGCCCTCCGACGCATCGGCGGAATCGACAACCACATAAGCGTGCCGACTTCCTGCGGCGCACAAAGGATGCGTGAGTGGACCAGATGATCGACCAGCAGGCTCCGACAACCCCGCCCGAAGGCAACGAGGCACCGGAACGGGTACCCGACGGCGCCGGATCCGGTTTCGTGGTGGTCGCGAACCGGCTCCCGGTGGACCTGGAGCGGCTTCCGGACGGCACCAGCCGATGGAAGCGCAGCCCCGGCGGCCTGGTGACCGCCCTGGAACCGGTACTGCGCAGCAATCGCGGTGCCTGGGTCGGCTGGGCCGGGGTGCCCGATGTCGACGTGGAGCCGATCGTCGAGGACGGCCTGGAGCTGCACCCCGTTCCGCTGACCGCACAGGAGGTCGCGGATTACTACGAGGGCTTCTCCAATGCCACCCTGTGGCCGCTCTATCACGATGTGATCGTCCGGCCGGTCTACGACCGTTCCTGGTGGTCGGCCTACGTCGAAGTGAACCGCCGGTTCGCCGAGGCGACCGCCAAGGTGGCCGCCGAGGGCGCCACCGTCTGGGTGCAGGACTACCAGCTGCAGCTGGTGCCGAAGATGCTGCGCATGCTGCGGCCCGATCTCACCATCGGCTTCTTCCTGCACATCCCGTTCCCGCCGGTGGAGCTGTTCATGCAGATGCCGTGGCGGACCGAGATCATCGAGGGCCTGCTGGGCGCCGATCTGATCGGCTTCCACCTGCCGGGCGGCGCGCAGAACTTCCTGTATCTGGCCCGCCGGCTGGCCGGGCAACCGACTTCCCGGGGCACCGTCGGCGTGCGGTCCAAGCTGGGTGTCGTCCAGGTCGGGTTCCGCACCGTCCGGGTGGGCGCGTTCCCGATCTCTATCGCCTCGGCGCACCTGGACGAGCTGTCCCGGCGCCGGTCGGTGCGCGACCGGGCCGCACAGATCCGGCACGAGCTGGGCGACCCGAAGCACATCCTGCTGGGTGTCGACCGGCTCGACTACACCAAGGGCATCGATATCCGGCTCAACGCCCTGGAGGAGCTGCTGCAGGAGGGCCGGATCGACCCCGCCGACACGGCGATGGTGCAGCTGGCGACCCCCAGCCGCGAGCGGGTGCAGAGCTATATCGAGATGCGCGGCGATATCGAACGGCAGGTCGGCCGGATCAACGGCGAGTTCGCCCGGGTCGGCTACCCGGTGGTGCACTATCTGCACCGGCCGATCCCCCGCGACGAGCTGATCGCGTTCTTCGTCGCCGCGGACGCCATGCTGGTGACCCCGCTGCGGGACGGGATGAACCTGGTCGCGAAGGAGTACGTGGCCGCACACAGCGACCTGAACGGCGCCCTGGTGCTCAGCGAGTTCACCGGTGCGGCGGCCGAGCTGCGGCAGGCGTACCTGTGCAACCCGCACGACCTGGACAGCGTCAAGGATGCGATCACCAGCTCGCTGGACGACGATCGCAACACCCGGCGCCGCCGGATGCGCTCCTTGCGCCGGCAGGTACTCACCCACGATGTGGACCGGTGGGCGCGGGCGTTCCTGGATGCCCTGTCGCACGGCCAGGTGGCCGGCCGCGCGCTGATCTCGGAGAGTTGAGGAAGGGTCAGACCGGGTCGACGTCGGCCACCAGCCAGCGCCCGTCCTGCTCGTCCAGCTTCACCTTGATCCGGCTCTGGATGTAGGTGCCGGATTCGGGGTCCTTACCGACGCTCTTCTGGTTCAGGAAGACCATCACCTCGGCGTGGTCGGGGCTCGCGGAGATCACGCCGGCGGCCTCGATGGTGGCGGTGACGGTCAGCTCCTTCTCCTTGGCCTTCGGTGAGATGCTCTCGTCGATCACCAGGTTCCAGTCGTCGCGGAACTCCGGTGTCATGTACTGGACCACCTCGTCCATCTGGGCATCGACCGAGGTGTAGGTGTAGCCGAACATCTTCTCGGTGGCGCGGGTGGCGACCGTCAGCGAATTCTCGCGGGCCTGCTCGGTCTGCTGTTCCTGCCAGGCGGCGAAGCCGGACCAGGCGGCCACACCGAGGCCGGCGACGAGCAGCAGTGCGGCGCCGATCAGCACATACAGCGCCCGTGGCCGATTCTTCACAGCACCATCTCCATTCCGGTGATCGACAGCTCGTCGCCGGCGCGGCCGATCGTCACGCGGAACCGATACTGCCGCTCCTGCGGCCCCTCGACTCCGGCGTTGGTCAGTTTCTGCCGGACCGCCACCAGCACGATGGCCGACACGTCGTCGGAACTCTCCAGGGCGGCCTCGACCACTTCGCCCTCGGCATCCACTTCGGCCGTCTGCACCAGTTCGGAGAAGTCGTTCTTGCGTTCGGCCAGATCCGCGGCGAAGGGGCCCGAGGTGAGCTGCAGGGCGCGATCCAGGTCCTCCTGTGCGGACTCGCCGTCGATCGTGGTGATGCTGGTCATCGCCTGCCGCGCGAACTGCACATATTCGGTGCGCTGGGCCTCCAGGTCCGCGGTGTTGTTGCGCTGGACCAGCAGGACCCCGGACACCGCGAACGCGGCGACGGCGAGCACGGTGCAGACCGCCGCGCCGACGAGCATCCACCGGGAGCCGCGGGCGGCCGGTTCCGGTGCATCGGAGTCGGCGGCATCGGCATCGGCCGGGTCTGCGGCGGATGCGTCGGTGCCGGTCTCCGCAGCGGTGCTGTCGGCCCCGGCCACCTCGGCACGTTCGGTGGCGACATCGCCGGGCTCGGTGCCGATTTCCGCCTCGGGAGCAGGGCTGCCGGCAGACTTCCGGAACACCACGGTTTCGGCGTCCGGACCGGGCGTGCCGGACCGATCCGCAGCTCCGGTTTCCGGCCGGGCGGTTCCCGATTCCTCCGGCGGTGGCCCGGCGGCCCGCGCCGCCCGTCTGCGGGGACGGCGTCCTGCTCCCGTGGTATCACTCATCGAAACTGCTCCTGCACCATTGCGGTCAAGCTCGGCGGGACGATCCCGGACCCGTCGGGCCCGATATTGGCCACCCGATACGTGCGGTTGTCCGGCCCGAGGAAGGTTCCACTACTCGGATCGTACGACCGCAGCTGTACCGAGGCGGGCTGGGTGCCCTCGGCGGGTGCCGGCCCGGGCTCCGGGGGATTGCCGGTGCTCGCCGGTTCGGCGGGATTCGGGTTCTCGAACGGCAGCGGCATATCGCCTTCCGGCACGTAACCCTGCGGGTCGCGGCACAATTCCGGCGTGGGTGCCCGCCGGCCCGGGAACTCCATGCACGGCGTGTTGCGGATGCCGCGGACCGCATAGGGCGCGTCCTGCGGCGCCTTGCAGTACAGCCCGTCCGGCGTCGGCGGGGCGTCTCGCTCGGCGGCCGAGCGCCGCTGGTTCGGCGGGAGGAAGCCGACCGTACACCCGACCGGGTCGTTGAGGCTGACCATGAAGTCGACCATGGCGCCGTATTCGAGCGGGCCACCGGTGGCGGCCGTGAGCAGCGCGGCGATGAGCGGCGGGAAGACCACCATCAGCTGCTCGGTACCGGGTTCGTAGATGGAGCTCACCTGTCCGACGCTGACCAGGTTGCGGGCCAGCAGCGGCAGGGTCGGCTGCAGGTCCTGGAACAGTTCGCCTGCCCGGCCCGCGGTGCCCGGCGTGTTCGTGATGATGCTGCGCAGCGCCGGATCGTGTTCGCGCAACTGATCGGTGAGGATCGCCAGGTCGACGGTCCAGGACCGGATGGCGCCCTCGGATTCGATCTGGGTGTCCAGCAGCGGGCCGATCTGTTCGATCAGATCCTTGGTGACATCAGTGTTCTCCCCGGCCTCCTGCACCAGCAGGGACGCGGAGTCGATGAACCGTTGCAGATCCGGTCCGGCGCCGTTGAACGCCTTGAACGCCTCGTCGATCACCTCGCGCAACTTGGTGTCGGCGACGCTGTCGAGCAGCCGGTCGGCCTGATCCAGCATGGCGCCGACGTCCTGCGGCAGCGTGGTGCGTTCGACGGGGATGACCGAACCGTCGGCCAGGTGGGCGCGGCCCGGGTCCGGGGCCGGCACCAGGTCCACGTACTGCTCGCCGATCGCGGAGACACTGCGGACCCAGGCGTCCACATCGGCCGGGATCTTGTAGTCGCTGTCGATGGCGAGCTCGGCATCCACCCCCTCGGGCGTGAGCCGGACCGCCTGCACCTTGCCGACATTGGTCCCGCGGTAGGCGACATTGGCGTTCTCGTACAGCCCGCCGGTGGCGGCGAGTTTCACGGTCACGTCGTACACGCCGATGCCGGCCATCGCCGGCAGGTTGACGTAGACGCCACCCATCACCGTCAGGCCGATGACCGTCAGTACCGAGAAGATGGCGAGCTGGATCTTGACGAAGCGGGTGAGTTTCACTGTCCGCCCCCTTGTGGCACGGTGATTCCGGGAATCGCGGGCAGCCCGGGGATCGGGCCCAGCCCGGGAATCGCGGGCTGACCGGGATCGGCCGGTGGCGGCGCCTGGAACGGCGCGGTGCGCGGGTCGGCGGGCGGGCCGTCGCTGCCGCCGACCTGTCCGAGCATGCCGACGAAGCCGTTCGTTTCCGGGCCGACCGGGGTTCCGGTGAGGAAGTTCTTCCGGAGCCGATCGATGGTCAGGTCGTAGACGATCTTGACGTTCAGGTAGTCGCCGCGCACTGCGCCGTCCAGCGAACGCATCGGGAACGGGAAGGTCAGCAGCATGGTCAGGGCCTGGCCGAGGTTGCCGCCGGTATCGGCGAGCTTCTCCAGTACTGGTGCCAGATTCGCCAGGTCGTTGCGCAGCGCTTCGCCGCCGTCGGCGGTGAACCGGGAGACCACGGTGCTCAGTTCGCCCAGTGAGGACAGCGTGCGGGTGATGTTCTCCCGCCGGTCGGCGAGCACGGTCAGCGCCGGATGGATCCCGTCGATGGCGGCGCCCACCCGGTCCTTCTGATCGGCGAGCGTCCCGGCGAAACGGTCGAGACCTTCCATCGCTGCGATGATGTCCTGGGTCTGCCCGTCCAGTGTGGTGACCAGCTGGTCCAGTTGCGGCAGCAGATCCCGGATCGCGGCGGTGTTTCCGGTCAGCGCCTTGTTCAGCTCACCGGTGATGTTCTCCAGCTGGCTGATGCCGCCGCCGTTGAGAACCACCGACAGTGCGGACAGCGTCTGCTCGGTGGTCGGGTAGGCGCCCGCCCGGTCGAGTGGGATGGTGTCGCCCGGCCGGAGTGTGCCTTGTGCCGGAACGTCGGCCGGCGGCGCGAGTTCGAGGTGATTCGATCCCAGCAGGCTGGTCTGGCCGATCGCGGCGACCGCATTGGCCGGCAGCGTGACGTCCTTCTCCAGGGTCACGGTGACCAGGGCATGCCAGTCCTCCACCTCGATATCACTGACGGTACCGACCGTGACATCGTTGATCCGGACCGGCGAATTGCGGGTCAGCGTGGTGACGTTCGGCATCTGGATCTGCACCTGCCAGGCGCCTTCCCCGGTGCCCGCGGCACCGGGCAGCGGCAGGCTGTTGAGCCCGTCCCATTCGCATCCGGTGGCGCCCAGTGCGACGGCCAGGCCGATCGCGAGCCCGGCCACCCGTTTGCGTCCCAGCATGGTTTCCATCAGTTACCTCCCGGTACCGCGAGCTCGGCGACCGAATTCGGCACGGTGACCTGACCGGCCTGGGCACGCGCGGCAAGTTCCGGAGTGCTGTAGCGGAGCTGGTCCGGGGTGGCACCGGCGGCGGTCGCCGGGCTCAACATGAACGGCAGATAGTTCATCGTCATGTCGTTCAGCATCGGCCCGAGCATTTCGACGCACAGGTCGGCGCTCCGGTCGGAGGACGGCCGGCCCGCGGCCTCGACCGAACCACAGACGAAGCTGATCGGGTCGGCGAAGTTGGTCAGCACCGGATACCCGGTCAGCGTGCCGGTGGCCGGTTTGTAGATCTGGTAGAAGTTCACCAGCGCGGTGGGACCGGAGTGCAGCAGGCCCTCGATCTGGGGCCGCTTCTCGACCAGGATCTCGGTGACCTCGGTCAGCCGCTGCAGGTCCTCGGTAAGCGCATCGCCCCGGGAGTCGAGGAACCGGTGCACGTCCTGGATCGCGATATCCAGATTGTCCAGCCCGGCACCGAGATCGGTGGATACATCACCGAGTACCCGGGATACCGAGGCGAGCCGGCCGCCGAACTGCACGATCTGGTCGTTGCTCGCGGCCAGGACGTCCACGAAGTGCTGCAGGTTGCGGATGGTCGAGAAGAGATCGGTGCGGCCGTCGGAGAGGGTGTTCAGGGCGGCCGACAGGTCACGCAGGGTGTTGCGGAAGGCCGCACCGTTGCCGTCCAGGTTGGCGGCTGCCGTGTCGACGAAGCGGCCGAACGAGCCCTGGGAGTCCTCACCGACGGGGCCGAGGGTGGTGGCCAGTTCGGTCAGCTCGGCCTTGATGTCGTCCCATTCCACCGGGATCGCGGTGCGTTCGATCGGAATGGTGCCGCCGTCGCGGAGTTCGGGACCGCCGGTGTATGCGGGGGCCAGCTGAACGAACCGCGCCGACACCAGCGACGGCGACACGAGGACCGCCTTGGCGTCCGCAGGCAACCGGATGCCACGGTCGATCGTCATGGTCACTGTGACCTGGCCGTCGCCCGGTTCGACGGAGTCGATGGTGCCGACCTGCACGCCGAGCACCCGAACCTCGTCACCCGCGTACAGACCGCTGGTGGACGGGAAGTGGGCGGTGATCTTGGTGGTGCCGATCTTGCTTGCCGCCGAATAGCCGACCACGGCCAGCACCACGACCACGACCACCGCCGCGGCGATCAGGGCGCCGCGGGGCAGGCCGACGAGTTTGGATCGCACTGAGTTCATTTCTGCGGCCCCGTCATTCCGGGTTTGATGTTGAACGTCTCGAACTGGTTCTTGAGTGCTTCCGGCAGGTTCTCCGGCCACACCATGGCGTCGACCAGCGCTTCCAGGGCGGAACTGCTGAAGTTGGAGATGTAGGCCTGGAAGTACGGGCCGGAACCCACCTGCTCGCCGAGCGCGGCCGCGTAGGGCCCGACCGAATCGAGCGCTTCCTTCAGATCCTGCTCATTGCGCTGCAACAGCGCCAGTACCGAGTTCAGCTTGTCCAGTGTCGGTTTGAGCTCGGCTTCGTTGTCGTTCACGAAGCCGGACAACTGCTGGGCGAGGCCGTTGACGTAGACGATGAGCTGGCTGAGCGCACCGCGCCGGGCATCCAGTTCGCCCAGCAGCGAATTGCCGTCGACGAGCAGCGAATTGATCTTCTGCGCCCGCTCCGACAGGATGCCGGTGACGCCCTGCGCTTTAGCCAGCAGCTCGGTCAGCGCCTGGTCCCGGGTATGGATGCTGCGCGACAGCGCCGAGACGCCTTCCAGCGCATTGCGCAACGGTTCCGGAGTGTCGGCGAAGGCCAGCGACAGCTCGTCGAGCGTCTGCTTCACCCGGTCCATCTCCAGCCCGCCGACGGTTTCGGTGAGGTCACCGAGGGCGTCGTTCAGCGAATACGGCGATGTGGTGCGCGCCAGCGGAATCGGCTCGTTCCGGGTCAGGCTTCCCGGCCCGGCCGGGGTGACCTCCAGGGACTTCTTGCCGAGCACCGTATTGGTCTTGATGGCGGCGGTGGTGTCCTCCCCGAGCGCGATGTCCTCGGACAGGGAGAAACGCACCCGCACCGCGGCACCGTCGAGCGCGACCTCTTCCACGCGGCCCGAACGTACACCGGCCACCTGCACCTGGTCGCCCACCAGCAGGCCACCCGCATCCCCGAAATAGGCGACGTATTCGGCACCGGACCGGATGAAGGGCAGCCGGTCGAACTGCAGGGCCGTGAGGCAGACGGCCACGGCGAGGACGATGCCGATGATGCCGACGGCCGGGGTGGGTAGACGATTCGTGTTCATGACTACTCGGCGCACCTTCCGTAGCCCATCTGCCCGCCCGGGGTGCCGACCGAAATCGGCTTACCGTCCGGACCGTCCAGCAGGATGTCGGTCCCACACACGTAGATGTTCAGGAACGAACCGTAGGAACCGATCCGCACCAGCTTGCGATACGACTCCGGCAGATTCTGGATCACCCACTCCACATCCTCGGACTGGTTGTCCAAGGAGGTGGCGGTACGGCCGAGCTGGGCGATGGTGGCCTTCAGATCCGGGCGGGCCTGGGCCAGCAGCTCGGTCAGATCGCCGGTGGCGCCGGCGAGCCGCGGCAGCGCCTCGCCGATCGGATCCTTGTCCGCGGCCAGGCCGCTGATCAGCCGTTGCAGTTCGTCGAGGGTGTGGCCGAAGGCCTCGTCCCGCTCGTCGATCGTGGCCAGCACGGTCTGCAGGTTCTCGATCACGCTGCCGATCAGCGCATCGCGCTCGGCGAGCGTGGTGGCGAACGATCCGCCGCTGTTGAGCAGCGAGACCAGCGTACCGCCCTGCCCTTGGAACACCTGCAGCAAAGCCTCGGTCAGGTCGTTGACCTGGGCCGGGTCCAGCCCGCGCAGCAGCGGTTTGAATCCGCCCAGCAGCAGGTCCAGGTCGAGTGCCGGTTCGGTGCGGTCGACGCCGATGGTGCCGTTCTTCGGCAGCACCTGACCCGTGCCGACCCCGTCGAGCAACTCCAGATATCGATCACCGACGAGGTTCTCGTAGCGGATGACGGCCTCGGTGCTCTTGTACAGCTTGTACTTCCGGTCCACATCGAAATCGATATGGGCCAGGTTGTCGTCGCCGACGTACACCCGGGTGACCGATCCGACCGGCACCCCGGCGATCCGCACCTTGGCGCCGGGCAGCATGCCCGACGAGCTGGTGAAGACGGCGTGGTAGCCGTTCTCCCGGGCGAACCGGGCCTGGCTGAAGATCACCCCGAGCATGGCCAGCACGAGCACCATGACCAGGGTGAACAGACCGAGTTTCACGCTGACCGCGCGTGGTTTGAATCTCACTTCTGCCCCCTGGCGATCCCGCCGAACAGCAGCTCGAACACATTGGCATTGAAGTGCGGGTTCGTCTCCGGATGCCAGACGGTGCCCTCGGAGGTGTCGGTGACCAGATAGTCGGCATTCTGGCCGGGAACGTTGTCCAGCACACCTTCACAGTGCGGCCCGCCGGTGGCATTGACCTTCGGCAGATCCTGCGGATACTGGTACGGCGTGCCGCCGGGCATGACTCCGGCGTTCATGGTGACGGCCGGATACCGGCCGCCGAAGATGTCGTCGACGATGGGTATGTTCGAACCGAGCCCGACGATCGTGCAGTACAGCCCGGAGCGGTACTCGTTCAGAATCCCGGTGGTCCCTTCCAGCAGGTTCAGTGCTTCGGCGAGCGGCGGGGCCGACTCACCGAGAATGGGAGTGGCCGTATCGGCGAAGCCGATCAGTTCGAGCAGCATCGCGTCGAGTTCCTGCTGCTGATCCACCACGGTGGCGCCGGTGACGATCGCGTTGTCGGTGGTTTGCAGCAGGTTCCCCACGGTGTCCGCGTAGATATCGGTGACCGCCGCCGTCTTCTGCAGGTCCTGCTGCAGGGCCGGCAGGCTGGGGTTGATCTCGCGCAGCAGGGCTTCACTGTCCACGAGCAGCTGCCCCAGCTTCTCGCCGCGCCCCTCGAGCGCGGTGCCCAGTGCCGTCAGCGTCGCATTGAGTTTCTCCGGTTCCACCTGCTGGAGCACATCGGTGAGGTGCTGGAAGAGCGTGTTGAATTCGACCGTCACCGCCTCGGCCGGCACGGTCGCACCAGCGCGCAGGTGGTCGCTCGACGGCTGCTGCGGTACCACGAAGTTGATGTACTTCGCACCGAATACCGTGGTGGAGCGGATATCGACGACCGCGTTGGCGGGCACCAACTGCAGCTGGCCGGGATCCAGCGCCAGTTCGATTTCGGCGCCCTCGGCCGTGTTCTCGATACCGGCGACATGGCCGATCTGCACACCGCGGATCTTCACCTTCGCATCGGGGTCCAGGACCAGGCCGCTGCGCGGCGCCACAACGGTGACCGCGACGGTGTTCTGGAAGCCGCCCGCGAACATCACCAGGCACAGTGCCACCACCGCGACCAGTCCCAGCACCATGCCGAGTCCGGCCAGTTTGAGGAACCAGCCCTGTTCGAGCAGCCGCTTGGGCCTTCCAATGTCCGTCACCATGTCGCCGCCCTACCCGGAGAGATTGAAATTGCCCGAGGTGCCGTAGATGGCCAGCGACATCAGCAGCGTCACCGTGACCACGGCGACCAGGGATG
The DNA here is from genome assembly GCF_056627695.1 of Nocardia sp. KT25-26. Taxonomy (NCBI): domain Bacteria; kingdom Bacillati; phylum Actinomycetota; class Actinomycetes; order Mycobacteriales; family Nocardiaceae; genus Nocardia; species Nocardia sp. KT25-26. The sequence continues at coordinate 5,495,249 of NZ_CM152813.1, forward strand.
CGCGCACCGCATTGCCGACCGCGACGCCGACGCCCACCGGACCACCCGCGGCGTGGAAGCCGTAATAGGTGTGGATCATCATCACCGCCATCGCCATGATGATCGCCTGGGCAAACGACCAGAGGATGTCGCTGGGAATCAGGAAGGTCTCGAAGTAGTGGTCGTACACGCCCGCCGACTGCCCGTAGATCACCACGGTGGCGAACCGGCTGGCCAGGAACGAGGCGATCACGGCCAGCGAGTACAGGGGGATCACCGCGAGCATGCCGGCGAGCATCCGGGTGCCGACGAGGAACGGAATCGGCCGGATCGCCATCACCTCGAGGGCATCGATCTCCTCGGAGACGCGCATGGCGCCGAGTTGTGCCGTGGTGCCCGCGCCCAGCGTGGCGGCGAGTCCGATACCGGAGATCACCGGCGCCGCAATTCGCACATTGATGAATGCGGCGAAGAATCCGGTGAGCGCCTCGACGCCGATATTGCCGAGCGAACTGTAGCCCTGCACCGCGATGGTGCCACCGGCGGCCAGGGTCAGGAATCCGACGATTACGACTGTGCCGCCGATGACCGCCAGCGCCCCGGTACCCATGGAGATTTCGGCGATGAGCCGAATCGTCTCGGTCCGATAGTGAATGAATGCCCGCGGCACCGAGGCAATGGCCTGCATGTAGAAAATCGCATGCTTGCCGACGGAATCCAGTCCGCTGGAAACGCGCCGTACCCGGCGCACCGTCCGCGGGAATCGGGATTGGATCACGAAAGCCATCGGATCACCGCGCCGCGAACTTGATACCGACCGCGGTGACGACCACATTCACCACGAACAACACCATGAACGAGAAGACGACCGTCTGGTTGACCGCATCACCGACACTCTTGGGACCACCCTTGACATTGAGCCCCAGATAACAGGCGACCAGCCCGGCCGCCAGGCCGAAGAGTGTCGCCTTCACCTCGGAGATCACGAGTTCCGGAAAGTGAGTCAGCAGCGTGATGCCGTTGACGAATGCACCCGGATTGACGTCTTGCAGAAAGACCGAGAACAGGAAGCTGCCGACCAGGCCGATGGTGCTCACCAGGCCGTTGAGCAGTGCCGCGACGAACATCGAGGCCAGTACCCGGGGCACGACGAGCCGCTGCACCGGGTCGATGCCCAGCACCCGCATGGCGTCGATCTCTTCCCGGATGGTGCGGGCACCGAGGTCGGCACAGATTGCGGTGGCACCGGCACCCGCCACGATGAGCACCGTGACCATCGGCCCGACCTGGGTGATGGAGCCGAATGCCGCACCCGCCCCGGAGAGGTCGGCGGCACCGATCTCACGCAGCAGGATGTTGAGGGTGAAACTGACCAGCACGGTGAACGGAATCGCCACCAGCAGGGTCGGCACGATCGACACCCGGGCGATGAACCAGGCCTGGTCGACGAACTCGCGGCGCTGGAAAGGCGGACGCACGGACGCCCGGACCACATCGGCGGCCAGTTCGAAGAACCCGCCGACCGCCCGCAACGGCACAGCAAGGAGGTCGCTCACCCGTCCTCCTTCTCGCTCGATGCGCCGTTACTGCCGGCGTTCTGCTGGTTCACCGTTTCCCCACCCACAAGACTGCCCAAACACTAGAACATGTTCTCATTGATGTCTGCCGTTTTCGGGAACTTTTACCTGGTCTTTTTCGTTGTAGGCGGGTTAAAAACTGAAACGGTGTCCAACCGAGTCCGATGGACACCGCCCGGAGCCGGTGTGTGACGCGCCACAAGCTCCGAGCTCTTGTCTACCAACACCTGGACCGCTGTTCAACAGAACTCGACAACACCCCGGAACGGGCGGGCGGTACGGCTATCGAACAGCGAACCGGCCGCTCGATTCCCTCGACCGGCCGAGCCGCCCCGGGGCGTGACGACATCCTCGCAGATCGCCCCGCCGCTGTCCGGGACAGCGAGCGTTTCACTCCAGATCGCGTAGCGCCGAAGCGGAGAAGGTACGGGCCGGATCCCGGTCCGCGAAGTAATCGCCCAGCATCGCCGACAATTCGGCGGGCCGGAACTCGGCTCCGGCCGCGTCGAAGCGCTGCTCAACGGTCGGCGCGGCCATCAGGGCCACCATCGGGCCGTAGACGACGAACACCTGACCGTTCACCCGGTCGGCCTCCGGACCGGCCAGATAGGCCACGAGCCGGGCAACATGTTCGGGGGCGAGCGGATCGACCGCGTCGTCCGGCGCATCGGAGAACACGGCTTCGGTCATCGCAGTACGTGCCCGCGGGCAGATCGCGTTGGCACGGACGCCGTAACGCGACAGGCCACGCGCGGCGGAGAGGGTCAGTGCGGCGATACCGGCCTTGGCCGCACCGTAGTTGGCCTGCCCCTCGGGGCCGAGCAGACCGGCCTCCGACGAGGTGTTGATCAACCGGCCGTAGACCGGTGCACCGGCCGCCTTCGACTTCGCCCGCCAGTACGCACCGGCATTGCGGGTCAACAGGAAGTGGCCGCGCAGATGTACGGCCAGCACTGCATCCCAGTCCTCGTCGGAGAGATTGAACAGCATGCGGTCGCGGGTGATGCCGGCATTGTTCACCACGATGTCGAGGCCGCCGAAGGATTCGTCTGCCACTGCGATCAGTGCGTCGGCGGTGGCCCGTTCGGCGACACTGCCGGCCACGATCTCGGCCTTGCCGCCGGCCTCGCGCAACTGCGCGAGGGTCTCGGCCGCGGCCTCCTCGGTGATGTCGTTGATGACCACCGCGGCACCGGCGGCACCCAGCGCCAGGGCCTCGGCCCGACCCAAGCCCGCGCCCGCACCGGTCACGACGGCCACCCGGCCGGCCAGAGGAGTGTTCGTCTCGTCGCTCATCGGCCCGACTTTAGAACTTGTTCCACTTTCGGACAAGGGGTGATTCACTCGACCCGCAATGCCGCGCGCGGACACTGCGCAACCGCTTCCTCGACATCGGCCACCCGATCGTCGGGCACCTCGCCCTCGTGTATGTGCAGCATGTCGTCGTCGTCGAGTTCGAACATGTCAGAGGCGATTCCCACGCACACGCCGTTCGCCTCGCAGCGATCCGGATCGACAATGACCTTCATGATGAATCCTTTCCGAACATGCCCTCGCAGGATGCGACCGGGCGGTCGCGGCCGCGCAGTGGAGCGACCGCCCGATCCCCTCAATACTGGAACATGTTTCACCCAATGTGCAATGATCGGTTCACATCGGTTGAATTTTCGCCACGTCAGAACACAGGAGCATCATGCGTGTCGCCTACACGCCGCAGCAGCAACAGCTCCGCGCCGAGCTGCGCGACTACTTCGCCCGGCTGATCACTCCCGAGCGCCGCACCGCCCTGCGGGCCCAGACCGGCGAATACGGCGCCGGCGACGTCTACCGGGAAGTGGTCCGCGAAATGAGCCGCGACGGATGGCTGGCGCTGGGCTGGCCCACCGAGTACGGCGGCCAGGACCGGTCCACGATGGACCAGCTGATCTTCACCGACGAGGCCGCCATCGCCGGCGCACCGGTACCGTTCCTGACCATCAACTCGGTGGCTCCGACCATCATGCACTACGGCACCGACGAGCAGAAGAGATTCTTCCTGCCCCGCATCGCCGCCGGTGAACTGCATTTCTCCATCGGCTACTCGGAACCCGGCGCGGGCACCGACCTGGCCGCACTGCGCACCTCGGCGGTCCGGGACGGCGACGAGTACGTGATCAACGGCCAGAAGATGTGGACCAGCCTGGTCGCCTACGCCGACTACATCTGGCTGGCCGCCCGCACCGATCCGAACGCCAAGAAGCACAAGGGCATCAGCATGTTCATCGTGCCCGCCGATACCCCCGGCTTCTCCTGGACGCCGGTGCACACCATGGCGGGCCCGGACACCAGCGCCACCTACTACCAGGACGTGCGGGTACCCGCCGATGCGATGGTCGGCCCCGAGAACGGCGGCTGGGCGCTGATCACCAACCAGCTCAACCACGAACGGGTCGCCCTCACCTCGGCCGGGCCGCTCACCCTGGCGGTGAACGAGACCGTCGAATGGGCCCGCAACACCCGCACCCCGGACGGTGGCCGGGTGATCGACCAGCAGTGGGTCCAGCTGAACCTGGCCCGGGTACAGGCCAAGGTCTCCTACCTGCGCCTGATGAACTGGGAGATCGCCAGCCGGGCGGATGCGGGCGGCCGGATGAGCGGCGGGGCCGCTCATGCGGCGGCGGAGCCGACGCGGTCGGACGCAGCGGCGCCGCGGCCGTGGGATGCCTCGGCCTGCAAGGTGTACGGCACCGAACTGGCCACCGAGGCCTACCGGCTGCTCATGGAGGTCCTCGGACCGGCCGCCCAGCTGCGCCAGGATTCGCCGGGCGCGCTGCTGCACGGCCGCCTGGAGCGGATGCACCGGGCCGCCCTGATCCTCACCTTCGGCGGCGGCACCAACGAGGTGCAGCGCGACATCATCGCCATGACCGCACTGCGCCAGCCCGCCGCCGCCCGCTGATCGAGACCGAAAGCCGACACAGCTCATGGACTTCACCCCCACCGACGCCCAGCTCGATCTCGCCAAGCTGACCGGAGAGATCTGCGACAAACTCGTCACCCCGGAACGGCTGCGCGAACTCGACACACCCGGCCGGTTCGACGAGCCGCTCTGGCAGTCCCTCGGCGAAACCGGTGTGCTCGCCGCCGCCCTCCCGGAGGATCTGGGTGGCAGCGGCTTCGGCCCGCTGGAGGAGACCGCGGTGCTACGCGAACTCGGCCGCACCGTCGCCGCGGTGCCGTACCTGTGGTCGGCGGTGCTCGGAGCCGGGGCGCTGGCCGCTTTCGGCAATCCGGATCAGCGCAAGACGGCGGCCCGGGCGGGTGCCGGGGAACTGATCCTGAGCGTCGCGCTCACCGAGCCGGGGCAGCCGCCCACCGATCCACCCCGGATCGAGGCGACGCAGCCGGCGACCGATTCCGGCGCCGCCTGGCAGCTCACCGGAACGGCGTGCACCGTGCCGTACGCCGATCGCGCGGACCGGATCCTGGTGGCGGCGAATGCCGCCGGAGCCCCCGCCGTCTTCCTGGTCGACCCGGCCGGTCCGGCGGTCGAGCGGACCGCCCAGCAGGTCATCGACCACTCCCCCGAATTCCTGGTCGAGTTCACCGGTGCCCCGGCTGAGCTGGTCGGCACCCCGGACAGCGGCGCCGAGATCGTGACCTGGTTGCGGCACCGCGCCTGGCTGGGCCTGGCCGCCCGCCAGCTCGGCACCCTGGAACGCGCCCTCGACCTGGTCGCCGACTACGCCCGCACCCGCGAACAGTTCGGCAAGGCCATCGGCTCCTTCCAGGCCGTAGCCCAGCGCCTGGCCGACGCCTACATCGACGTCCAGGGCCTGCGCCTGACCGTCACCGAAGCCGCCTGGCGCCTGGCCGAGAACCTGGACGCCACCGAAGCCGTCCACACCGCCCAATTCTGGGCCGCCGACGCCGGCCACCGGGTAGCCCACACCGTCGTCCACGTACACGGCGGCCAGGGCATCGACCGCGACCACATCGTGCACAACTACTTCACGGCCGCCAAACAGCTGGAGTTCACTCTCGGCCCCGCCCCGACCCACCTACTCGCCCTGGCGGGCGAATTGGCGGCCGAGTAACGCGGGCCACCACCACCACTACGACTGGGCCGGGCCGCGTCGGCCGAAGCCACACGCCCCGAAGGTGCTGAGCCACTCTCGCCAGGGGCGAAGCTGGAGCAGCGTGCAGCACCGCATCAAGCGAGTCTCCGGTTCAGCTCCTCGCTGACCCGGAGTACCTGATCGGCAGCATCGTCGAACTGCTGTGACTGCTCCGGTGGCGTCGAGGTGAGGTAGCGCTGGAGGGTGGGGGCTATGTCGGCTACCAGTTGGTCGGGGGTCCGGTCGACGACCGGGGGGATGCAGAGGATGTAGCGGCACAGGGCCAGGCCGAGGAGCTGGGTGACGATCAGGCCGCTGCGGCGGGGCGCGTCGGCGGGATCGCCGATGCGAAGGACGGCCGGGAGTACTTGTTCGGCGAAGATCCTGCGCGCCCGCTCGGCTACGGCGTCGTCGGTGATCGCCGTGCGGAGCAGGATGAGCAGGACGGTCCGATCCTCGTTGGCGGCATCGCCGTCACCGCCTTCCCACATCTTCAGGAAGTGCCGGACCGCGACTTCGCCGAGGGCATCCGGATCGACGGCACTCAGATCCGGCAGTTCCAGATCGATCGTCGACGCCGCGGTGAACAGCCCGTCCTTGCTGCCGAAATATCGCATCACCATGGACGGGTCGATCCCGGCGTCGCCGGCAATGGCCCGAATGGTCGCCTTGGCGTAGCCGTCCGTTGCGAAGCGGGCTCGGGCCGCGGCCAGGATCGCGGCGCGGGTGGCATCGGAGCGGCGCGGGGTGGTGGCATTCTCGGGATCGGACTCCGGCATGTCAACAATTGTAGGCCAACAACCGTTGACCAAACAGAGCGGCCCGGTCACCCATCCGGGTGACCGGGCCGCGCCGGTACCGAATACTACTTCCCGGCTTCGCCGCCCTCGTCGGCAGCGCGCTCCTCGGTCTGCGCCTTCGCCCACCGGTAGTCGGGCTTACCGGCCGGCGACCGCTTGATCTCGTCGACGAACCACAGACTGCGCGGGAACTTGTACGAGGAGATCTCGGCGGACAGCACCGGCCGCAGCTCCTCGAGGGTGGGCCGCTTGTCACCCCGGCACTGGACCACGGCGGAGACCCGCTGCCCCCAGCGCTCGTCCGGTACGCCGACCACCAGGGCATCGAAGATCTCCGGATGCGCCTTGAGCGCGCCTTCAACCTCCTCCGGGTAGATCTTCTCGCCACCGCTGTTGATACTCACCGAGCCCCGGCCCAGCATGGTGACGGTGCCATCGGCCTCCACCCGGGCGTAGTCGCCGGGTACCGCGTAACGGACGCCGTCGAACTCCTTGAAGGTCGCGGCGGTCTTCACCTCGTCCTTGTAGTAGCCGAGCGGGATGTGGCCGCTGCGGGCCAGCATGCCGACCTGGCCGGAACCCGGCTCGACCGGGCGGCCGTCCTCGTCGAGCACCTTCGTCGCGGCGTCGATCTTCACCGTCGGCCCGCCGGTGTGCGGCGTGCCCTTGGCGATGGTGGCCAGGCCGCCGAAACCGGTCTCCGACGAGCCGATCGAGTCGGTGATCATCCGGTTGGGCAGCAGCTCGACGAACTTGCCCTTCAACGAAGGAGAGAACAGCGCCGCACTGCTGGCGATCACATACAAGCTGGAGAGATCGTAGGGCTCACCGGTTTCCGGATTGCCTTCTTCCAGTGCGTCGAGCATCGGACGAGCCATCGCATCACCCGTGATGAAGATCAGATTGATCTTGTGCTTGTCGATCGCCTGCCATACGCCGTGGCCGCTGAATTCGGGCACCATCACCGCCGTGCCGCCGCCGAACAGGCTGTGGAAGGTCGCCCACTGCGCACCGCCGTGGATCATCGGCGGGATCGGGTAGCGCACCATACCCGGGTTGGCGGCACCGACCTTGGCGAGCTCCCACTCGTCCTTGACGTACTCACCGGTGACGAAGTTGATGCCGGCGCCGAGCACCCGCCAGACGTCCTCCTGCCGCCACATAACTCCCTTGGGCAGGCCGGTGGTGCCACCGGTGTAGAGCATGTAGATGTCGTCGGGCGAACGATCCCCGAAGTCGCGCTCACCCGATGCGGCGGCGAGCACCGTCTCGTACTCCGCCGAGTCCGGAGCGGTCGGCGCGTCGGTGCCGTCGTCCACGACGATCACGGTGCGCAGCGCGGGCACCTTCGCCCGGACGCCGGCCACCCGGTCGCTGTAGCGACGCTCGTGGACCAGCGCCACCATGTCCGAGTTCTCGAAGATATGTTGCAACTCGTTCTCGACGTATCGGTAGTTGACGTTGATCATCACCGCACGTGCTTTGAACACCGCGACCATGGCCTCGACGGCCTCGACGGTGTTCCGCGAGTAGATGCCCACCTTGTCACCCGGCTGGACGCCTTGTTCCTGCAGGTAGTGGGCGAGTTTGTTGGCGCGTTCTTCGAGCTCCGCGAAGGTCTCCGAGCGCTCCTCACCGACCAGTGCAACCCGGTCGGGCATGAGATCGACGGCGTGCTCCACGAGATCGGCTATGTTGTAGCTCACACGTCAAAAATAGAACGTGTTACTGTTTCTGACAAGGTTTTCGCGAGCAAGGTTTCGAAAGAGTCAGGAGATCCGCGATGGCAGACTGTCTGGTCGACAAGCACGACCACGTCCTCGTCGTGACCATGAACCGGCCGGAAGCGCGCAATGCGCTCTCGGCGGAGATGATGTCGATCATGCGGGATGCATGGGACCGCGTGGACGAAGATCCGGAAATCCGGGTCGCGATCCTGACCGGTGCCGGTGGCGCCTTCTGCGCGGGCATGGACCTGAAGGCGATGAGCTCGCAGCATCCCGGCGATACCGCCTCGGGCGGCGGCTGGGACCCCGCCCACCTCCCGGCGCTACTGAAGGGCCGGCGGCTGACCAAGCCACTGATCGCCGCGGTGGAGGGGCCGGCGATCGCCGGTGGCACCGAGATCCTGCAGGGCACGGATCTGCGCGTCGCCGGGGAGAGCGCCAAATTCGGCGTCTCCGAGGCCCGCTGGGGCCTGTTCCCGCTGGGTGGATCCGCCGTGCGCCTGGCCCGCCAGATCCCGTACACCGTCGCCGCCGACCTGCTGCTGACCGGCCGGCACATCACCGCCCCCGAGGCCAAGGAGATCGGCCTCATCGGTCACGTGGTCCCCGACGGAACCGCCCTGGACAAGGCCATGGAACTGGCCGGGCGGATCGCGGAGAACGGCCCCCTCGCCGTCCAGGCGATGCTGCGCACCCTGCGCGAGACCGAGGCCATGCCGGAGAACGAGGCCTTCCCCATCGAGGCGAAGATCGGCATCGAGGTCTTCAAATCCGCCGACGCAAAGGAAGGTCCGCGCGCCTTCGCCGAGAAGCGCAAGCCCAACTTCACCGGGGCCTGACGACGCCGTAGCCCGCGACCAACTCCTGGGCCCCGATCCCTGATCCGCGAGCTACGTACTCACGCAACCCCGCATCGTGCGGGTGTAGAGCTCGACTCCCGATCCGCCCCTGACAGATGAATGGTGCGATAGCTCACCTGTCACCCTGCACGGAGCGAGCCTGACGAGCGACGTTCCGGCCCGCCTCGCGAATCGGTACTCGAAAGCGCATGAGCCGCAGGCTCGAGTCTCGAGTGCCGATTCGCGAGGCAGAAGAGGGCCGGAACACGCGCGGGCGGAGCCCGCGCAAATCAGGCACTGTAGTTCATGTAGAAGGGCTCCCACTGGTGGCCGTCCGGGTCGATGAAGGTGCGGCCGTGCATGCCGACCTGGGCTTCCTGGGCGCGCTTGTCCTCGTTGACCTCCTCGGTCGCCCCGGCGCGCAGCGCCGCCTCGGTGAGGTCGTCCACCTCCTGGGCGCTGCCCAGCGACAGGGCGTAGGCGGCATGCACCGATGCCCGGGTGTCGGCCAGCGGACGCTTGGCGAAGGTGGTGAAGAAATCCTTTACCAGCAACATCAGGCAGATGTTGTCGTCGACCACGATGCAGGCGGCGTTCTCGTCGGTGAAATCGTCGTTCACTTTCCAGCCCAGCGCCTGGTAGAAATTCTTGGACCGATCCAGGTCGGCGACGGGAAGATTGACGAAGATCATCTTGCTGCTCATGGGTTTTCGTCCTTTCGTGGAACCTGCGTGGTGTCTCGAACAGGTAGACGGGACGGCCACACAGAACTCATCGCCGCCGCCGAATTCATCCGATCTTCGCAGGTAGATCACCGGAAGCCTGGTTCTTGTCGGTCGGCTGTGCCATGGTTTTCCCATGAACGAGACAGTCGGCACCGATACCACGGCAGCCACTCGCCCAGCCGTCGATTCCGCGGTGCTGGCCGAATTCGAATCGCACCGCCGCGAACTGTGCGCCTACGCCTACCGGATGCTCGGTTCCTCATTCGAAGCCGAGGACGCGGTACAGGAGGTGTTCACCCGGGCGTGGCGCTCCTACGATTCCTTCGAGGGCCGGGCCAGCGTGCGCTCCTGGCTGTACAAGATCACCACCAATATCTGCCTGGACATGCTGGACCGTCCGCAGAGCCGGGCCCGGCCGATGGATCTGTCCGCACCGGGCACCCCGGGCACTCCCATGCCGGATCCCCGCCCGGATTATGTCTGGATCGAGCCGATTCCGAATGCGCTGGCCTTCGGCGCCGATCCGGCCGAGCATGCGGCCACCCGCGACAGTCTGCGCCTGGCATTCGTCGCGGCCTGTCAGCACCTGCCCGCCAAGCAGCGGGCCATTCTGATCATGCGCGAAGTGCTCCGCTTCTCGGCCACCGAGACCGCCGACGCACTGGCGACTTCACCGGCCTCGGTGAACAGTGCCCTGCAGCGAGCCCGCGCCACCCTGGCCAAGGTGCAGGCCGGCGGCGTCGACGATTTCGACGAATCGAATGCCGACCAGCGGCGCCTGGTCGACGACTTCGTCACCGCATTCGAGTCCTACGACATGGACGCGCTGACCGCACTGCTCAAGGCGGATGTCGCGCTATCCATGCCGCCGTTCGACCTGTGGGTCTCCGGGCCGGATCACGTCGCCGAGTTCATGCTCGGCACCGGCCGGGCCTGCCGGGATTCGCGCCTCGTGCCGCTCAGCGGCGCGAACGGAGCACCGGCGTTCGGGCATTACAAGCCCAGTGACGAACCCGGCGTCTGGGTACCCTGGTCGGTCACCGTGCTGGAACTGCAGGGCACCACCATCGCGGGCCTGAACTTCTTCCTGGACACCGACCGACTCTTTCCGCTGTTCGGGCTCGCACCGGAGTTGCGCGAACCCGCCTGAGCCGGCACCGGACAAACAGCCCGTGGACTCCGGCTCGTCGCTCGTCGGACACGGTGTTGCGGCAGCGCGGCGGGAACAGTCTGCGACCCGACGAACCTGTACTCGAGCCGACCAGTGGGCACGACATCCCAACAGCGGTCCTCCCGCACTTCCACCTTCGCCCGCATTTCTCTAGAACACGTTCTCCTCGCGAACCAGCGGGGCGAGACGCTTCATCGAATCGACATCGGGGACCGACACCAGCATCATCGTCACCCCGGCATCGGACCATTCCCGCAGCCGCGTCCGCACGTGTGCTTCATCGCCGACGATGGCGGTGTCGGTGATCAACTCGTCCGGCACCACGGCCGCCGCTTCGGCCTTCTTTCCCGCCTGGAACAGGGCGCCGATCTCGTCCACTTCGGCCCCGTAGCCCATGCGCCGATAGACCTGGGCATGGAAATTCAGCTCCGGCGCGCCCATGCCGCCGATGTAGAGGGCGGTCACCCAGCGCAGCCGGGCCAGCTCGGCCGCCGGATCGTCGGTGACGATCACCTGCGCGCTCGCCGCGATCTCGAAGTCCTCCTTGCGGCGGCGCGCACCGGCCCGGGCGAAGCCCTCATCCAGCCAGTCGTGGTACTGCCCGGCGAGCCGGGGCGCGAAGAAGATCGCCAGCCAGCCGTCGGCGATCTCCGCGGTCAGGGCGACATTCTTGGGACCTTCGGCACCCAGCCAGATCGGCAGATCCGCACGTAGCGGGTGCACGATCGGCCGTAGCGGCTTCCCGAGGCCGGTCGCACCGGGACCGGCGTAGGGCAGCTGATAGTGCGGACCTGGTGCGGCCACGGGGGCCGCACGGGCCAGTACCTGGCGAATAATCCCGACGTATTCGCGGGTGCGGCGCAGTGGTTGCGCGAACGGCACCCCGTACCACCCCTCCACCACCTGCGGACCGGAGACACCGAGCCCGAGAATCGCCCGGCCGCCACTGAGATGATCCAGGGTGAGGGCATGCATTGCGGTGGCCGCCGGTGTCCGGGCGGACAGTTGCGCCACCGAGGTACCGAGCCGGACCCGTTCCGTCGCCGAACCCCACCAGGCGAGCGGGCCGAACGCATCCGAACCCCACGATTCGGCGGCGAACACCGCATCGAACCCGGCCGCCTCGGCCGCCGTCACGAGTTCGCCGGCGTTCTCCGGCGGCTGCGCACCCCAGTACCCGAGTTGCAGACCGAACTTCATCGAATCTCGCCGCCTTTCCATCGATCGCCGTCAGCCGAACTGTCCGGTCGAGTCTTGCCAGCAGAAGTAGAACCTGTTCTACTCGATATCGTGACCCAGGGGAATACCTCACCGGAAGTTCTGAGCGCGCCCCTGCGGGTGCGATTCGACTACACCCGCTCCGTCGGGCCGATCATCGGCGCCTTCCTGACCGGGCTGCGGGGCAGGCAGATTCTCGGCGCGCGCGGCAGCGACGGCCGGGTGTTCGTGCCGCCGCCGGAGTTCGATCCGGCCACCGCCGACCCGCTCACCGAACTGGTCGAAGTGGGCACCGAAGGCACCGTGACCACTTGGTCGTGGGTCGACGAGCCGCAGCCCGGCCAGCCCCTCGAGCGCCCGTTCGCCTGGGCGATGATCCGCCTCGACGGTGCCGATACCGACCTGATGCATGCTGTCGACGCCGGTTCCGCGGATCGGATGCAGACCGGGATGCGGGTGCGGGTGCGCTGGGCGGCAGAACCGGCCGGCACCATCCACGACATAGCCTGCTTCGCACCGGCCGCAGATGCCGACGACGCCCCGCCACCAGCACCGGACATGGCGGACGCGGCGCCGGTGACCATGCTGACCACCCCGATCGACCTCACCTACAAACACACCGCCTCCGTTCAGGAAAGCGCCTACCTGCGCGGCCTCGCCGAGGGCAAACTGCTCGGCGGCCGCTCCGACGCCAAGGGCAAGGTGTACTTCCCGCCGCGCGGCGCGAACCCCACCGACGGCACCCCGACCGACGAACTCGTCGAACTGCCGGACCACGGCACCGTCACCACCTTCTGCATCGTGAACGTCCCGTTCCTCGGCCAGAAGATCCAGCCGCCCTATGTCGCCGCCTACGTGTTGCTCGACGGCGCCGACATCCCGTTCCTGCACCTGGTACTGGGTTGCGAGGCGAGCGAGGTCCGGATGGGGATGCGCGTGCGTGCCGTGTGGAAACCGCAGGACGAATGGGATCACGCCCTGAGCAATATCGACCACTTCACTCCTACCGGCGAACCCGACGCCGAGTACGAGTCCTACGCACATCACCTGTGAGAGGCTCGCATGTCGCTACCTGAAATTGCGGTGGTGGGATTCGCCCACGCACCGCATGTCCCGGAAACCTGGGGCACCACCAACGGCGTCGAGATGTTGGTGCCGTGCCTGCAGGACCTGTACGAACGCCTCGGCATCAGCAAATCCGATATCGACTTCTGGTGCTCCGGCTCCTCGGACTACATGGCCGGCCGGGCCTTCTCGTTCATCTCGGCCATCGACGCGCTGGGCGCCGTGCCACCGATCAACGAATCGCATGTGGAGATGGACGCCGCCTGGGCGCTCTACGAGGCCTGGGTGAAGCTGGTCTCCGGGCAGGCCGAGACGGCACTGGTGTACGGCTTCGGAAAGGCTTCGGCCGGTGACCTGCACCGGGTATTGAGCCGGCAACTGGACCCCTATCTGGTCGCCCCGCTGTGGCCGAATGCCGTGTCGGTGGCCGGTATGCAGGCCCGTGCCGGCCTGGCGGCCGGGCGATGGACCGAACAGGATATGGCCGCCGTTGCCGCCGGTACCGATGGCTCCCCCGAAACTCTGCTCGAGGCACCGTATGTCGCCGATCCGCTGCGCGCGCACGATATCGCGCCGGTGACCGACGGCGCCGCCGCGGTGGTACTGGCCACCGGCGACCGCGCCCGGCAATTGTGCGAGCGCCCGGCCTGGATCACCGGTATCGCACACAATGTCGACACCCCGATTCTCGGTGCCCGCGATCTGACCCGGGCACCGTCGGCCACCGCGGCCGCCGCAGCCGCCATCGGGGACCGGAACGGTGGGTTCGATATCGCCGAACTGCATGCGCAGTTCACCCACGAACAGCTGATCCTCACCGAGGCCCTCGGCCTTTCCGCCGGAACCGCGGTGAATCCGTCCGGCGGCCCGCTCGCGGGCAACCCGATGTTCGCTGCCGGCCTGGAACGGATCGGCAATGCCGCGCAGGCCGTCATGTCCGGCACCGCCGGGCGAGCCCTCGCCCATGCCGCCAGTGGCCCGGCGCTGCAACAGAATCTGGTTGCCGTCCTGGAATCGGAGGTCGCGAAACAATGACCGGACATGCTGCGGTGCTCGGCACCGGCCAAACCCGTCACGTGGCGAAACGTACGGATGTGTCCATGGCGGGCATGTGCCGTGAGGCCATCGATCGCGCCCTCGAGGACGCCGGGCTGACCATCGCCGATATCGACGCCGTCGTCGTCGGCAAGGCGCCCGATCTGTTCGAGGGCGTCATGATGCCCGAACTCTTCCTCGCCGATGCCCTCGGTGCCACCGGCAAACCGCTGCTGCGGGTGCATACCGCCGGCTCGGTCGGCGGCTCCACCGCGAATGTCGCGGCCAACCTGGTGCAGGCCGGTGTGCACCGGCGGGTGCTGACCATGGCCTGGGAGAAGCAGTCCGAATCGAATGCCATGTGGGCACTGTCGATCCCGGTTCCGTTCACCATGCCGGTCGGCGCCGGGGCGGGCGGTTACTTCGCCCCGCATGTGCGTTCCTACATCCGCCGCTCGCACGCACCCGAACACATCGGCGCCATGGTGGCGGTGAAGGACCGGCGCAACGGCGCCAAGAACCCGCTGGCCCACCTGCACCAGCCGGATATCACCCTCGATTCGGTCCTGGCCTCGCAGATGCTGTGGGATCCGATCCGATTCGATGAGACCTGTCCGTCCTCGGACGGCGCCTGCGCCATGGTCATCGGCGACGAATCCGCCGCCGCGGCCACCGACGGACCGGTCGCCTGGATCCACGGCACCGCGATGCGCACCGAGCCGACCACCTTCGCCGGCCGCGATCAGGTGAACCCGCAGGCCGGGCAGGACGCGGCAGCCGCACTGTGGGCTGCCGCCGGAATCACCGACCCGCTGTCGGAGATCGATGCCGCCGAGATCTACGTGCCGTTCTCCTGGTTCGAGCCGATGTGGCTGGAGAATCTCGGCTTCACCGCACCCGGTACCGGCTGGAAACTCACCGACGCCGGTGAGACCGAGATCGGCGGCCGGTTGCCGGTGAACCCGTCCGGCGGGGTGCTCTCGTCCAACCCGATCGGCGCCTCCGGCATGATCCGGTTCGCCGAAGCCGCCAAACAGGTGATGGGCAAGGCGGGCGACTATCAGGTGCCCGATGCCCGCAAGGCCCTGGGCCACGCCTACGGCGGTGGGTCCCAGTACTTCTCGATGTGGGTCGTGGGAAGCGAGCAGCCGTCGTGAAATTCACCGTAGGTATCGCCCTGAGCCCGTTGGACCAGCTCACCGAACTGGCCCGGACGGCCGAGGAGTGCGGCTTCGCCTCCATCGCACTCCCCGATTCGCTGTTCTACATGGAATCCGCCGGCGCGGACTATCCCTACACCGCCGACGGCAGCCGCTTCTGGGGGCCGGACACCCCGTGGGTGGACCCCTTGATCGGCGCGACGAGCATGGCCGCGGCCACCACCCGGCTGCGCTTCTACACCAATGTGCTCAAGCTCGGTTCCCGGAATCCGCTGCTGCTGGCCCGGCAGGTGGGCTCGGTGGCCAACCTGTCCGGCAACCGTTTCGGATTCGGAGTCGGGATCGGCTGGGCGCCTGAGGAATTCGAATGGTGCGGGGTGCCGTATGCCCGCCGCGGCGCCCGGGTCGACGAGATGATCGAGGTGATCCGGCTGGTCCTCGGTGGTGGCATGGTCGAATTCCACGGCGAGTTCTTCGATTTCGACCGGCTGCAGATGAGTCCCGCCCCGACCGAACCGGTGCCGTTCTACATCGGTGGCCACACGGCCGCCGCGCTGCGCCGCGCCGCACGGGTCGGTGACGGCTGGACCTCGGCGATGATGACCTACGACCAGTTGACCGAGACCATCGCCGAACTGCGTCGGCTGCGTGTCGAATACGGGCGTACCGCAGATCCGTTCGAGATCCAGGCGGTGTGTGTGGACAAGCACGGCAGCAGCGGCTACGCCGAACTCGCCGAGGCCGGGGTCACCGATGCAATCGTGGTGCCCTGGCTGGCCGACGGGATCGGCTTCGACGGCGACCTGGTGGCCAAACAGGATTCGCTGCGCCGCTTCGCCGACAAGTACATCCACGGTCAGGAGTACGCATGACCGAGACCGTTGCCACCGAGCACCCGGCCCGCGCCGCCGGCCGGGCCTCGCAGGCCGCCGTCCGGGCCAAGGACAAGCCGGCCTGGCTGGCACTGTTCGCCGCCGACGGCATTGTCGAGGACCCGATCGGGCCGTCCGGATTCGATCCGGACGGCACCGGCCACCGCGGCCACGACGCGATCGGCAAGTTCTGGGATATGGCGATCGCGAACACCGATTCGATCGAGTTCCGCTTCACCGATTCGTTCGCCTGCGGCAACGAGGTGGCCTTCACCGGCCTGATCCGCACTACCATGGGCGGGCACGTGATCGACGCCGAAGGCGTGTTCACCTACCGCGTCGACGACACCGGCAAAATCGCCGCCCTACGCGCGTACTGGGAAGTCGACCGAGCCATGGCCACCGCCCACCCCGCCTGACCCCGCACGGAAATCGCCCGGCCCACCCCGGACCGGGCGATTCCCATACCCACCCCACCCCCTCGAGCAGCCGAGGGAGCTGTAGTGGCGGCATCGGCCGAGTAGCCACTGCCACCACAACTCCCTCACCGACAGCCGGCGAGGGATACTCGGCTCGGGAGGGCATCCAGCTCAAACGCACGGTTGCGTCCCGCGCAACCAGGTACGGAGCGACCCCGAGGAGCGAGGAGTTCGCGGCCCGCCTCGCACCCGAGTACTCGAAAGCGCATGAGCCGAAGGCTCGAGTCTCGAGTGCTCGGATTCGAGGCCCCCAGGGCCGCGAACACGCGGCGGCGGAGCCGACGCCAGATGACTCAGTGCGCCACGGGGCAGGTCTTGTAGTCCACCTGCAGTTCCTTGATGCCGTTGAGCCAGCCGGAGCGCAGCCGCTTGGGGTCACCGAGCTTGGTGATGTCGGGCAGGTGGTCGGCGATGGCGTTGAAGATCAGCTCGATCTCCACCTTGGCCAGATTGGCGCCGAGGCAGTAGTGCGCACCGGTGCCGCCGAAGGTGACGTGCTGGTTGTCCTTGCGCATGATGTCGAACTTGTACGGGTCCGGGAATGCTTCCTCGTCGAAGTTCGCCGCCCGGTACAGCATCACGACGCGCTGCCCCTTCTTGATCCGGACACCGTTGAGCTCGGTGTCCTCCAGGGCGGTGCGCTGGAAGGAGGTGATCGGGGAAGCCCACCGCAGAATCTCGTCGACTGCGGAAGCGGGGCGTTCCTTCTTGAACAGCTCCCACTGGTCGGGGTTCTCCATGAAGGCCAGCATCCCGTGGGTGATGGCGTTGCGTGTTGTCTCGTTGCCGGCCACAGCCAGGATGATGATGAAGAACCCGAACTCCTCCGAGGTGAGGTGGTCCCCATCGATGTCCGCGTGCAGCAGGGTGGTGACCAGGTCGTCGGCCGGGCACTGCTTACGCGCCTCGGCCATCTGCCAGGCGTAGCCGAGGATCTCGGTGGAGGCGGCGACCGGATCCACGTCGATCTCCGGATCGTCGTAGCCGGTCATTTCGTTCGACCACTGGAACACCTTCATCCGGTCTTCCTGCGGCACGCCGATCAGCTCCGCGATCGCCTGCAGCGGCAGTTCACATGCGACCTGCGTGACGAAGTCACCGGATCCTTCGGCCGCCGCCCGCTGGACGATGTCGCGGGCCCGTTCGGAAAGTTCGGCGCGCAGGGCGTTGATGGCGCGCGGGGTGAAGCCCTTGGACACGATCTTGCGAAGCTTGGTGTGCTCGGGCGGGTCGACGTTGAGCATGACCAAGCGCTGCAACTCGATGTTCTCGCGCTCGATATCATCGGCGAAGCGAGGGATCGCGGTGTTCTCGTAGGAGGAGAACACGTCGCTGCGCCGGGACACCTCACGGATGTCGGCGGGGCGGCTCACAACCCAGAACCCGTCGTCGTCGAACCCGCCGACATCACGCGGCTGCGGGTTCCACCAGATGGGTGCGGTACGCCGCAACTCCGCGAACTCTTCGCGGGGGACGCGCTCCCCGTAGAGGTCGGGGTCGGTTACATCGAACCCGTCTGGCAGGTTCGGCTGTGCGTGACCAGCGCTTGCAGACTCACTGACGCCGCGCGTATCTACCACCGGATCTCTCCTTCGACAAACTGAAACACGTTCTATAATCATTGAAGCACAGGGCGGGCCGACACGGAAGGATCGTGCGGTTTTGCTCAGCCAACGCAAAGTAAGAACTTGTTGCAGTTTTAGGAGAGATCCATGGGCACACCCGTGATTGTCGAGGCCGTTCGCACCCCGATCGGCAAGCGGCGCGGCCTGCTTTCCGGCCTGCACGCTGCGGAACTACTGGGCCTGGCCCAGCAGGGTCTGCTCGACCGGGCGGGCCTGGACCCCAGCCTGGTCGAGCAGGTCATCGGCGGCTGTGTCACCCAGGCGGGCGAGCAGTCCAACAACATCACCCGCACCGCCTGGCTGCACGCCGGCCTGCCCTGGCAGGTCGGCTGCACCACGGTGGACGCCCAGTGCGGCTCCGCCCAGCAGGCCACCCACCTGATCGCCGGCCTGATCGCCACCGGCGCGATCGACACCGGCATGTCCTGCGGCATCGAGGCGATGAGCCGCGTGCCACTGGGTGCCAATGTGGGCACCGAGGCCGGGCCGCGCCGCCCGGAGTCGTGGAGCATCGATATGCCGAACCAGTTCGGCGCCGCCGAGCGAATCGCCAAGCGACGCGGTATCACCCGCGACGATGTCGACGAATTCGGCGTCCGGTCACAGGAACTGGCCGCCCGTGCCTGGTCCGAGGGCCGGTTCGACCGGGAGGTGCTGCCGGTCGCCGCACCGGTACTCGATGCCGAGGGCAACCCCACCGGAGAGAAGGCCGAAGTCCGGCGCGACCAAGGGCTGCGCGCAACGAGCCGGGAGGCCCTCGCCGGACTGAAGCCGGTACTCGAAGACGGCGTCCACACCGCCGGCACCTCGTCGCAGATCTCCGACGGCTCGGCCGCGGTTCTGCTGATGGACGAATCCGCCGCCGAGCGCGCAGGTCTGCGGCCGCGGGCACGGATCCGAACCCAGGTCCTGGTCGGCGCGGAGCCGGAGTACCACCTCGACGGCCCGGTACAGGCCTGCACCCGGCTGCTGGAGCGCTCCGGCATGAAAATTTCCGATATCGACCTCTTCGAGATCAATGAGGCGTTCGCCTCGGTTGTACTTTCGTGGGCCGACGTACATAAGCCGGACATGGACCGGGTAAATGTCAACGGCGGCGCGATCGCACTCGGCCATCCGGTCGGATCGACAGGTGCACGGCTGATCACCACCGCCCTGCACGAGCTGGAGCGGACCGGCGCCGGCACCGCCATGGTGTTGATGTGCGCAGGTGGCGCCCTGTCCACCGGCACCATCATCGAACGTCTGTAACCCCACTGAACGCCCCGGTTCGACCTCCGGCCAATTGCGGTCCGGAGGTTGAACATTCATCCCAGGACCGCCAGAACGTGTCGCACGCCACACAATCCGGGACCCGAGCACCCCATGAGGCGTCAGCAAACTTGCGGTTATCATGGGGA
The DNA here is from genome assembly GCF_056627695.1 of Nocardia sp. KT25-26. Classification (NCBI taxonomy): domain Bacteria; kingdom Bacillati; phylum Actinomycetota; class Actinomycetes; order Mycobacteriales; family Nocardiaceae; genus Nocardia; species Nocardia sp. KT25-26. Next base: position 5,515,018 of record NZ_CM152813.1, read on the forward strand.
GGTGCGGCAAGACCCGCGCTACGGGGCAGAACTCCGGGCCCACCGGGCTCCGCAAGAGTCCTTGGGGTGACCCGCAAACGCGCCACCCGCTGCGGGTTCACCGGCCACCACGCCGATCAACTCGGAGAAATCCCCGATCAGGCGTAGGTTTTCAGTTACTGAGCCGCTAATATCAATGATACGTATCCGAGATAACGACTGTTAGTTCAGTGAAGGGAATTGGGCGGCTCACAATGGCTGATTTCGCGGCGCGGCTCAACAAGCTGTTCGAAACCGTGCATCCCCCGGGGCGCAAGCCGCACACCAACGCAGAGGTGGCGGCAGCACTGACCGCATCCGGGCATCCGATCTCGAAGCCGTACCTCTCGCAGTTACGGTCGGGGCAGCGGACCAACCCGTCCGACGAGACGGTTGCTGCTCTGGCGAAGTTCTTCAAGGTCAAGCCCGACTACTTCTTCAACGACATCTACGCGGCCAAGATCGATCACGATCTCGAGCTGCTGGCGCAGCTGCAGGGTTACGGCCTGCGGCGGCTGTCGAGCCGGGCGTTCGACCTCTCCGAAGAATCGCAGAACCTGCTGACCTCCATGGCGGAGAAGTTGCGGGCCAGCGAAGGGCTTCCGGAAGTGCCACCGGACGGCACCGAGTAGGGCAGGGCTCGCGACGGGCCGGAGGCCACCGCTCCCAGCCCGTCGCACTCCTCGGATACGTGGCTCGGACCGGGCCCGATACGTGAACCGGGTGTGTGGTTCCACACACCCGGTTCTTTGCTGTTCTACTGGGGCCGTGCCGTTTTCAGGTGCGTCCGGCCATATCGTTCGCCGCACCGGCCCCCGATGCCGCCACCCGGTCGTAGGCCTGTGCGACGGCCAGCACCCAGCCCCGCGGGCTCACCCCGGTCGGCGGCGCGATCCAGCGCGCGTCGACGATGATCTCGCCCAGCGGCTCGGCCACCCATTCGGCCACCACTGCCGCGCGTTCGGTCACCGACACCGGCGGATCACCGGCCGCCGCGACCACCACACCGCCACCGGACTGCAGGTACATCGCGTCCATCACCTGGGCGACATGATCGGAGGCCTTCAGCTGGGTCGCCGTGCTGGTCTGCTCGTGCGCGACCACCTCCGGGAACCGGCCGACCAGCAGCCGGTGCAGTGGCCGGATCCGGCGCAGCAGCGAACGCGCACGCAGCCACAGTTCGACCACGATCCACACCGCGCCCAAGGCGATCAACAGGGCCGCGATCTCCCAGGCCGGCCAGGCCCACAGCGGCTCCCCCGGCGGGGTCGGTTCGGCGTCCTGGAAGGCCCGCCCGGCATTCGCGACGGCGAGCACGGCCACCAGCGCGGTACCGGTGGTGTAGATGGCGATGCCGCGGCCCAGCGTGGTCCAATCCAGATTGCGCAGCCCGGTCGTGACGATGAACACCGAACCGGCCGCGATCACGATCCAGCCGAAGGTGAACGACCAGGCCAGGGTGAGCGCGACGGCGAATGCCCCGACGCCGTAGATCACCATCGCGATCTGCCGCAGGTTGCGACGGGACACCACCGGCCAGGCCGCCGAGGCGACCACCGAGGTCGCCGTGGTGAACAGGATCCAGGCCGAGATCACCACCCCGGTGGACAGCCAGCCGGCGTGCACCCCGCCCGGCACCAGATTGTCGACCGCCACGGCCATCTCCGGAATGGCCACGGTCACGGCGAGCGCCACGGCGGCCACCGCGACCACGATGGCCACCCGAGCGGTCGTCGCCGGCTTGACCAGCACGCGCCCCACCCGCGCACCGGCCGCAACCCAGACGAACAGGGCTGTCAACCAAAGTGTCATCCGAGAGCCTCATCGAATCGAAGGACCGAGACGCCTGCGCCCCGGTTGTTCAGGACCCGCAGCCGGGTCATCAGCATCGCCGCGAAGGTCTCCGCCTCCCATTCGGCCAGTTCGTCGGCGCCGTCGTCGACGATCTGCTGATGGGCGCGCTGACTGAGCATGTAGGCGATCAGGTCGTCGCTGGCCTCCAGGGTCACCTCGGGGGCGGGCGCGCCCTCGTGGTCGAAGACGATATGCCCCAGTTCGTGGGCGAGGGTGTGGTCGCGGCTGGGCAGGGCGTCGGCCAGCACGATGATGTCGCGGTCCGGGTAGAACCGGCGCTGGCCGCATACGCCGGGGCCCAGTTGGGCGCTGGTCACCTCGATGGCGCGATCGCGTTCCTCGGCGACGGCCGCCACCACGTCATCGAGTGTGGTCGCGTCGAAATCGGCGGCCACCGCGCACACCGCGTCCACTGCGGCGGCCACCCGCCGGTAGGAACGCGAGGTGCTCTGCGTCTTGCTCTGGCTCATCTCGGCTCCCCCTACGCCCTCGGTCCGAAGAACTGTGCCCGGGCCGCGTCGACCCGTGCCTGTGCGGCGGCTGCGCTCTGGAACCCGACGACACCGGAACCGGTGCCGGCCAGGGTGAGCGCGATCAGGCCGCCGATCACCGACAGCACCTTCGTCGGCGGCAGACCGCTGTTGTCACTGGTCGGCCGGACCTCGGGCTGAGCCTGCGCCGACGGCGCAGGGTCGGGGGCGGGAGCGGGCGCCGGTGGCGGCGCGGGCACCGCGGGAGCCGGCGGCGCTGCGGGCGCTGCGGCCGGAGCCGGGGCGACCACCGGAGCGGCCGGAACCCCGGGTGCCGCCGGGACCGGCGGGATCGCCACCGGCGGCGCGGGCACCGCGGGAGCCGGCGGCGCGGCTGGCAGGGGGATCAGCAACAGCAGCAACGGGCTGGCGGAACCGACCGCAGCCGAACCGACGGCGGCCGAACCGACGCCCGCCGAGCCGACACCGGCCGACCCCACCGCGGCAGATCCGACCCCGGCCGAGCCCACCGCGGCCGAACCGGTACCGGCACCGGCCGAACCGACCGCAGCCGAACCGGCGGCCGCCGAGCCCACCGCGGCCGAACCGGTCGCGCCCAGCACCCCCAGCCCGGCGGAACCGGTGCCGAGCAGTGCGGCAACGCCTGCCGAACCCGAGCCGAGCAGGAGACCGAGACCACCCAGCCCGGCCGAACCGACGGCGGCGGAACCGGCGCCCGCCAGGCCGGCGCCGGCGGAACCCGCGGCAGCCGAACCGGCACCGGCAGAGCCCGCCGCCGCGGAACCGGCGGCTGCGGAACCGGCACCGGCGGAGCCGGAACCGGCCACGGGCTTCCGGGGTACATCGGGGATGTTCGGTTGTCCGGGGATCTGCAGCGGTTGCCAGTCGTCGGCCGCCGGGTCGCTCCCGGGAGCCTGGGCCGGCACCGTCTGCGGGCGCGGCGCCGCGGGCTGCGGCGGGTTCGGCTGCTCGGCCAGCGAGGAACCGGGCCGGCCGATCTCGGGCGAGCCCGGCCCGGAAGAGGTTCGCTGCCCCGGCGCGGCACCGGCACCGTGCGGCCGCCCACCGGGTCCGGACCGGTCGGCATCCGCACCGTTACCACGCCCGGCATCGGGAGCGGGCTGGCGCGGCGCATGTACTTGCGGGCCGCCGTTCCCACCGCCGGCGTTTCCGCCGCCGGGTTCGGCACCGGCAGCTGCCGGGCCCCAGAGCAGGCACCCTGCCAGGACCGCAACAGCGGTAGCCGCGCGTGTCGTGCGACCTATGGCCATGCGCTTGTCATCCCCTCACCGTGTGTATCAGCGCAAATTTTCGCCCGGCCGCGTACTCAATCCGGGGCTTTTCCCGACCGTAGTCGATGGTAAACGGAGCTGTGGCGGTTAGCAGAATCGCCACAGCAACCGTTCAGCCCCCTGGACACCTGTCAGGCGCCGTATACCGGCTCCGGGTCCACCGACTTCTCGATCAGCTCGGCCACCACCGGCCCCAGCTCGGCGGGATCCCAGCGGGCGCCCCGGTCCACGGCCACCCCGTGCCGCCAGCCCTGGGCCAGGGCCACCTTGCCGCCCTCGACTTCGAACATCCGGCCGGTCACCCCGGCAGACTCCGAGCTACCGAGCCACACCACCAGCGGGGAGATGTTCTCCGGGGCCATCGCATCGAAGCCGTCCTCGGGCCGGGCCATATCCTCCGCGAACACGGTTTCGGTCATCCGGGTGCGCGCGGCCGGGGCGATCGCGTTGACGGTGATCCCGTAGCGGCCGAACTCGGCGGATGCGGTGACGGTCAGCGCCGCGATCCCGCCCTTGGCGGCGGCATAGTTGCCCTGTCCGACGCTGCCCTGCAGGCCGGCGCCGGAACTGGTGTTGATGATCCGGGCGTCGACCGGCTCACCGGCCTTGGACCGTGCCCGCCAGTACGCGGCGGCGTGCCGCATGGTCGCGAAATGTCCCTTGAGGTGGACCCGGATCACCGCATCCCATTCGTCCTCGCCCAGGTTGACCAGCATCCGGTCCCGGACGAACCCGGCATTGTTGACCAGGACGTCCAGCCCGCCGAAGGTGTCCACCGCCTGCTGGACGAGCCGCTGCGCACCGGCCCAGTCGGCGACATCGTCGCCGTTGGCGACCGCGGAACCACCGGCGGCGGTGATCTCGGCGACCACCTGCTCGGCCGGGGTCTCCCCGGTGGCGGCGCCGTCGAGGGCCGTGCCCACATCGTTGACCACCACCGAGGCACCGGCGGCGGCGAAGGCCAGGGCATGCGCACGGCCGATACCGCGGCCGGCGCCGGTGACGATGACGGTGCGGCCCGCGCACAACTGGTTGTCCATCTCGTTATCCATTCTGTCGATCGGTGGGCTCGAGGTCCGTTTTCGACGCCTGATCGGCATTCGATGCGTCGAGGAAGGCAGGGCGCTCGCCGCCGCCGTGCACGGTCAGCGTCGAGCCGGAGACGTAGCCGGCCAGCGGTGAGGCGAGGAAGGCGGCACAGCGGCCGATATCGTCGGGCACCGCCATCCGGCCCATCGGAATGGTGGCGCCGACCGCGGCCACACCTTCCTCGTCGCCGTAGTGCAGCGCGCTCAGTTCGGTTTCGACCGGCCCGACGACCACCGAGTTCACCCGAACCCGGGGCGCCCACTCGACGGCGAGGGAGCCGGTGAGGCTGTCCAGCCCGGCCTTCGCGGCCCCGTAGGCGGCGGTGCCGGGGGACGGCCGATGGCCGCTGACGCTGGAGATCATCACGATCGAGCCGCCCTCGGCCTGCTGCTGCATCACCGCGTTCGCGTGCTGTGCGACCAGCAGCGGCGCCAGCAGGTTCAACTGCACGATCTTGGCGTGGAAGTTCGGGCTCGCCCGGTCGGCGAGGGCGAACGGGGCACCGCCCGCGTTGTTCACCAGGTGGTCGAGGCGGCCGTGCCGGGTACGGATGGTGTCGATCATCGCGGCGACCGCATCCGGGTCCCGCACATCACAGCAGAGATGCTCGGCGGTCCGGCCGGCGGCGGTCACCGGGGCGTCCGGTTCGTTGCGCGCGCAGGTCACCACCGTTGCACCGGCGTTCAGGAAGGTCCGGGTGATCCCGGCGCCGACGCCGCGGACACCGCCGGTCACCAAGACGATCCGGCCGGAGAGGTCGATTTCGAGTGCCACCGTGCTAACCTACCAAGCAACTGCTTGCTTTGTTAAGGGGATACCACCTATGGGGATCAACCGGCGTAACCCGGAACCCGGCATCACGGTGCTGACCGTCGACTACCCGCCGGTGAACGCGATACCGACCGACGGCTGGTTCGCGATCGCCGACGAACTGCGCCGAGCCGGCCGCGATCCGGACACCCGCGCGGTCGTGCTGCGCGCTGACCATCGCGGCTTCAATGCCGGCGTCGATATCAAGGAGATCCAGAGCAAACCCGGCCACGGTGCACTGATCGACGCGAACCACGGCTGCTTCGAAGCGTTCGGCGCGGTCTACGACTGCCCGGTGCCGGTGATCGCCGCCGTACAGGGGCACTGCCTCGGCGGCGGTATCGGCCTGGTCGGCAATGCCGACGTCATCGTCGCGTCCGAGGACGCCACCTTCGGACTGCCCGAAGTGGACCGGGGCGCCCTCGGCGCCGCCACCCACCTGGCCCGGCTCGTCCCGCAGCATCTGATGCGGGCCCTGTTCTACACCGCGAGCACCATCACCGCCGAACAGCTGCTGCACTACGGCTCGGTGTACCGGGTGGTGCCGCGGACCGAACTCGACGACGCCGCGATGGCCGTGGCCCGCAATATCGCCGCCAAGGACGGTCGGGTGATCCGCGCCGCCAAACGAGCCCTCAACGGCATCGATGTACAGGACGTGCACCGCAGCTACCGCTACGAACAGGGCTTCACCTTCGAACTGAACCTCGCCGGCGTCGCCGACGAGATCCGGGCCCGCTTCGACGAAGACCTGGCGGCACAGCGGGCCGGCGCGACTTCTGGAACGGAAAAGTGATGCGAGACAAGACGATGACGCTCGACGAGGTGGTCGGCGAGCTGCGCAGTGGTATGACGATCGGCATCGGCGGCTGGGGCTCGAGGCGCAAGCCGATGGCATTGATCCGGGCGATTCTGCGCTCGGACCTGACCGACCTGACCGTGGTCAGCTACGGCGGCCCGGATCTGGGGCTGCTGTGCTCGGCCGGCAAGGTGCGCAAGGCCTACTACGGGTTCGTCTCGCTGGACGCCGCACCGTTCTACGATCCGTGGTTCGCCCACGCCCGCACCACCGGCGCCGTCGAGGCCCGGGAGATGGACGAGGGCATGCTCAAATGCGGTCTGGAGGCCGCCGCGGCGCGCTTGCCGTTCCTGCCGATCCGCGCCGGCCTGGGCTCGGACGTCCCGGATTTCTGGGACGGCGAACTGGTTTCGATCACCTCCCCCTACCGCAGCCGCAACGGCGAACTCGAAACGCTGACCGCGATGCCGGCTCTGAATCTCGATGCCGCGCTGGTGCATCTCAACCTCGGCGACAAGCATGGCAATGCCGGCTACCTGGGTGTCGATCCGTACTTCGACGATCTGTACTGCCTGGCCGCCGAGCGCCGCTACGTCTCGGTGGAACAGATCGTGCCGACCGAGGACCTGGTGAAGGCGGTTCCGCCGCAGTGCCTGCTGCTGAACCGGATGATGGTCGACGGCGTCGTCGAGGCACCCGGCGGGGCCCACTTCACCCTCGCCGGTGAGAGCTACGGCCGCGACGACAAGTTCCAGCGGCACTACGCCCAGGCCGCCAAGGATCCCGAGGAGTGGCAGCGGTTCGCCGACACATATCTGAATGTGCCGGAGGAGCAGTACCAGGCCGCGGTGCGCGCATTTGCAGAGGAGCAGAACCGATGAACGCCCCCGTCACCGATACCGATGTGACCCGCGCCGAGATCTGTGCGGTCGCCTGCGCGGAGATCTTCCGGGATGCCGGTGAGATCATGGCCAGCCCGATGTCGCCGATGACCATCCTCGGCGCCCGGCTGGCCCGGCTCACCTTCTCGCCGGACCTGCTGCTCACCGACGGCGAGGCGCTGATCCTGGCCGACACTCCCCCGCTGGGCGGCAGCGCCCCGATCGAGGGCTGGCTGCCGTTCCGCAAGGTGTTCGATGTGGTCGCCTCCGGCCGTCGGCACGTGGTGATGGGCGCCAACCAGCTGGACCGGTACGGCAATCAGAACCTGTCCGCGTTCGGCCCGCTGCAGCAGCCGACCCGGCAGATGTTCGGCGTGCGCGGCGCCCCCGGCAACACCGTCAACCACGCCACCAGCTACTGGGTGCCCAAGCACAGCAAGCGGGTGTTCGTCGATCGGGTCGACATCGTCTGCGGTATCGGCTACGACCGCTACGACGCCGGCGACCCGGCCTACCGGTTCCATCACCTGCACCGGGTGGTGACCAACCTGGGCGTCTTCGACTTCGACAGCCCCGACCGCACCCTGCGCGCCCGCAGCCTGCATCCCGGTGTCACGGCCGACGAGGTCGCCGAGGCCACCTCCTTCGAGATCGCCGGCCTGAGCGAGGCCCCCGAGACCCGGCTACCCACCGCCGAAGAGCTGAAGATCATCCGGGAAGTGCTGGATCCGAAGGGAATCCGGAACAAGGAGGTGCCCTCATGAGCCGGCTGCACACCCCGCTGACCGAGCTGGTCGACATCGAGCACCCGGTCGTGCAGACCGGCATGGGCTGGGTGGCCGGACCGCGGCTTGTCGCCGGTACCGCCGAGGCGGGCGGGCTCGGCATCCTGGCCTCGGCGACGATGACCTACGACGAACTGGTCAACGCGGTCGCCAAGACCAAGGAACACACCACCAAACCCTTCGGCGTCAATATCCGCGCCGACGCCGCCGATGCCGAGGAACGCATCGACCTGCTGATCCGGGAAAAGGTCGCGGTCGCCTCGTTCGCCCTCGCACCACGCCGCGACCTGATCGAACGGCTGAAAGAGGCCGGGGTCGTAGTGATTCCGTCCATCGGCGCCGCCAAACACGCCCGGAAGGTGGCCGAATGGGGCGCCGACGCGGTCATCGTGCAAGGCGGCGAAGGCGGCGGGCACACCGGCCCGGTCGCCACCACCCTGCTACTGCCCTCGGTCCTGGACGCCGTGGACATCCCGGTCGTCGCGGCGGGCGGCTTCTACGACGGCCGCGGCCTGGCCGCCGCCCTCGCCTACGGCGCCGCCGGGGTCGCCATGGGCACCCGCTTCCTGCTCACCCAGGAGAGCACCGTCCCCGACGCGGTCAAGGCCGAATACCTGCAACGCGGCCTCGGCGACACCGTGGTGACCCGCAAAGTCGACGGCATGCCACACCGCGTCCTGAAGACCGAACTGGTGTCACACCTGGAGGATTCGGGCAACTGGCGCGGCCTGACCGCCGCCGTCGCCAACGCCGCCCGTTTCAAGAAGATGACCGGCATGAAGTGGTCCACAATGGTCCGCGACGGCCTCGCCATGCGAAAGACCAAGGACCTCACCTGGTCCCAGGTCGTCATGGCCGCCAACACCCCCATGCTGCTGCGCGCCGGCCTCGTCGAAGGCGACACCGACGCCGGCGTCCTCGCCGCCGGCCAGGTCACCGGCATCATCGACGACCTGCCCACCTGCGCCGAACTCATCGACCGCATCGTCACCGATGCCGCCGACCGGCTCGACCAGCTGGCCGGACTCACCCGGGATCCACAGCGCTCCTGAACCCCGACGCGAAACGGCCGCCCCGCACAAGCGAGGCGGCCGTTTTGCACTTCAGAGGCTCGAATATGCGTCTGTGCTCAGCTGAGCCGTTCGATGATGGTGACGTTGGCGGTGCCGCCACCTTCGCAGATGGTGAGCAGTCCGTAGCGGCCGTTGACGCGCTCCAGCTGGTTGAGCAGGGTCGAGAAGAGTTTGGTGCCGGTGGCGCCGAGGGGGTGGCCCAGCGCGATGGCGCCGCCGTTGACGTTGACCCGTTCGGGGTCGGCGCCGGTTTCCTTCAGCCAGGCCAGCACGACGGGGGCGAAGGCCTCGTTGATCTCGATCGCATCGATATCGTCGATGGTCAGGCCGGTCTTCGCCAGGGCGTAGCGGGTGGCCGGGATGGGGGCGGTGAGCATCAGCAGCGGGTCGGCGCCGCGGGCGCTGACATGGTGGATGCGGGCGCGGGGGGTGAGGCCGTACTCCTTGACCGCCCAGTCCGAGGCGAGCAGGGTGGCGCTGGCGCCGTCGGAGATCTGGCTGGCGACGGCGGCGGTCAGCGGGCTGCCCTCGGCGAGCGGCTGCAGCTTGGCCATCTTCTCCAGGCTGGTCTCGCGCGGGCCCTCGTCGACCCGGAAGTCGCCGACCGGGACGATCTCGTTGTCGAAGCGGCCCTCGGCGATGGCGGCGCGGGCCCGTTCGTGGCTGCGCAGCGCCCACTGCTCCATATCGAGCCGGCTGATCTCCCACTTCTCCGCGATGCCCTGGGCGCCGCGGAACTGCGACACTTCACCGGTGCCGTACCGGGTGTCCCAGCCCTTCGCCCCGACGAACGGCGATTCGAAGCCGTATTCCTTACCGGCCAGCATCGCCGCGGAGATCGGGATGGCGCTCATGTTCTGCACGCCGGCCGCCACGATCACCTCGGCCGTGCCGCTCATGATGGCCTGCGCACCGAAGTTCACCGCCTGCTGGCTGGAACCGCACTGCCGGTCCACAGTCACGCCCGGCACCTCTTCGGGGTAGCCGGCGGCCAGCCACATGGTGCGGCCGATATTGCCGGCCTGCGGGCCGATGTTGTCGACACAGCCGACGATCACATCGTCGACGACGGCGGGGTCGAGCGGTACGCGACCGAACAGACCTTGCAGGGCAGCGGCGCCCAGATCGGCCGGATGCACCTCGGACAGGGCGCCGCCGCGCTTGCCGACCGCGGTGCGGACAGCGTCGACCACATAGGCCTCGCGGAGCGGGGTGTACGGACGGGATGCGGACATGAGGGGAACTCCTACTTCGTGTGCCCCGGTTCGGTGAGCCCGTCGAGCACGATGGTCAGGTATTGCTTGGCCAGGTTCTGCACGGTGATCGGCCCGCCGGGCCGGTACCAGCGCACCGCGACCCACACGGTGTCGCGCAGGAAGCGGAAGGCCAGTTCGATATCGAGTTCGGCGCGGAAGCTGCCGTCCCGGACACCGTTGGTGAGCACCTGCTGCCAGAGCTCACGGAACTCGCTGTTGTATTCGTCGATGTAGCCGAACCGCGGGTTGCCGCGCAGGCTCTTCGCCTCGGTCTGGTAGATCGCCACCGCGGCATGGTGCCGGTCGAACGATTCGTACGAGGCGAGCACCAGGGCCTCCAGGGTGTCCCGGGAACCGAGTCCGGCGGCCACGATGTCGCGGTAGCGGCCGAACAGGTCGTCCAGGAAGCCGCGCAGGATTTCGTCGACCATCGACTCCTTGGAGTCGAAATGGTGGTACAGGCTGCCGGATAGAATTCCGGCGGCGTCGGCGATATCGCGCACGGTGGTCGCCCGCAGCCCGCGTTCGGCGAACAGATCGGCGGCCAGGCCGAGCAGTTCGTTGCGTCGGGTGGATTTCGCGGTAGTCACTCGGCGATCATACAACCAAGCATTTGCTTGGTCATGCGCTCAGGCACGTTGGCTACTCACCGACACCACCTCCCCGGTCAGATACGAGGTGTAATCACTGGCCAGCATGGCGATGGTGGCCGCGATCTCCCACGGTTCGGCCGCCCGGCCGAACGCCTCCCGGTCGGCCAGCTGCTCCAGCAACTCCGCCGAGGTCACCTTGTCCAGGAACGGGTGCCGGGCGATGCTCGGTGCCACGGCATTGATCCGCACCCCGAGCTCGGCCGCCTCGACCGCACTGCAGCGGGTCAACGCCATCACGCCGGCCTTGGCCGCCGCATAGTGCGCCTGCCCGTACTGGGCGCGCCAGCCGAGCACGCTGGCGTTGTTCACGATCACCCCGCCGTGCCCGGCGGAGCGGAAGTAGTTCAGTGCGGCCCGGGTGCAGCGGAAGGTGCCGTTGAGGGTGATATCGAGAACGCGGTCCCATTCCTCGTCGCCCATGTCCACGACCGGCGTCTCGCCGCCGAGCCCGGCATTGTTGACCAGCACATCGACCCGGCCGAGGCTCTCGGCGGACGCGGCCAGCAGCGCATCGACCTGCTCGGTGCTGCGGACGTCGCACACCACCGCGTGCACCCGACGATCCGGGAACTCGGCGGCCAGCTTCTCCATGGTTTCGGCCGTGCGCCGCTCATGCCAGTCGGAGACCACCACATCGGCGCCTTCGGAGAGCAACCGGTGCGCCGTGGCGGAACCGATGCCGGTACCGGCGGCCGCGGTGACCACGGCGGTCCGCCCGGTCAGCAGGCCGTGCCCGGCGATCGGCTCCGGCGGGACGGACAGCGGACCCCGGGCGCTCACGGCCGGGCCTCCCGGGGCAGGCCGAGCACCCGCTCGGCAATGATGTTGCGCTGCACTTCGTTCGAACCTCCGTAGATCGTGTCGGCGCGACTGAACAGGTAGAGCCGCTGCGCCGCGGTGAAATCGTCGTCGGGCCCGGTGACCAGGCCGGACGCCCCCTGTACGGCCATGGCGAGTTCGCCGAGACCGCGATGCCAATTCGCCCACAGCAGCTTCGCCACCGAGGCGCCGCCGGGGTCGGTGCTGCCCATGGTGCGCAGCGCATGTGCCCGCAGCACCCGCAGGCCCACCCAGGCCCGGTCGATGCGGTCGGCGATCAGCGGATCGGCGGCCGCGCCGGTCTGCCGGGCCAGTGCCTCGACATCGGCCAGTTCCCGGGCGAAGCGGATCTGCTGGCCGAGCGTGGAGATACCGCGCTCGAAGGTCAGCGTCCCCATGGCGATCTTCCAGCCGTCGCCCGGTTCGCCGACGACCAGTCCGGCCTCGGTGACCGCACCGTCGAAGAACACCTCGTTGAACTCCGAGGTACCGGTGAGCTGGTCGATCGGGCGGACCTCGATCCCGGGCTGGTTCATCGGGACCAGCAGGTAGGACAGGCCGTGGTGCCGGGTGGAGCCCTTCTCGGTGCGGGCCAGCACGAAACACCAGTCGGCGACGTGCGCGAGCGAGGTCCAGATCTTCTGCCCGTCGATCACCCAGCGGTCGCCGTCGAGCCGCGCCGCGGTGCCGACCGCGGCCAGGTCGGAGCCGGCACCCGGTTCGGAGTAGCCCTGGCACCACAGCTCGGTCACCGTCTTGATGCCGGGCAGGAACCGTTCCCGCTGCTCCTGGGTGCCGAAGGCGAGCAGGGTCGGCCCCAGCAGCTCCTCACCCACGTGCGAGACCCGCGCCGGGGCGTCGGCCCGGGCGTATTCCTCGTGGAAGATCACCTGCCGGCGCACGCTGGCCGCCCGGCCGCCGTACTCCGTCGGCCAGCCGAGGCAGGTCCAACCGGCCGCGGCCAGATGCCGGTCCCAGGCGAGGCGCTCGGTGAAGGCCTCGTGTTCCCGGCCGGGGCCGCCGAGACCGCGCAGGCCGCGGAACGGGCCGTCGAGGTTGTCGGCCAGCCATTCCCGCACTTCCGCGGCGAAATCGGCGTCCGAGGCGGGACTATCGGATTCTGCGGTCTGGATCACCTGCATAATTGTACGATAACCTACCAAGCACTTGCTTGTTTGCCTGACCGGTGAGGACGCCCGTGACAACCGACACAGAAACCATCCCCCGGGCACTGCGTGACGCAGCCCGGGACTACCGGGACACCCCGGCACTGCTCGACGGCGAGACCCGGTTCACCTGGGCCGAACTCGCCGCGGAGGTGCAGGTGTTCGCCCGTGCCCTGATCGCCCGCGGCGTATCCCGCGGCGATCGAGTGGTGCTCTGGGCACCCAACACCTTCCACTGGGTGGTCGCCGCGCTGGCCGCCCAGAGCGTCGGCGCCGCCCTGGTGCCGCTGAACACCCGTTATGTCGCCGCCGAGGCGGTCGACACCCTGTCCCGGGTACATGCCGCGGCACTGTTCGTCGCCGGGCCGTTCCTGGGCCGCGACCGGCTCACCGAACTGCACGACAGCGGCGCCCTGGCCACCGTGCCCACCGTGGTCGCGATCCCGGCCGAACCGGGCGAGCCCGATCCGCTCGACGGCGTACTGAGCTGGGCAGACCTGCGTTCGCAGGCCGAGTCGGTGACCGCCGAGGAAGCCGACCGGCGCGCCACGGAGATCACCGGTGACGACGTCTCCGACATCCTGTTCACCTCCGGCACCACCGGCCGCAGCAAGGGCACCCTGGTGGCACACCGGGCGGCCCTGGAGTCGGTGCGGGACTGGACGGTATGCACAACGGTGCGGCACGGCGACCGATACCTCGTGGTCAACCCGTTCTTCCACAACTTCGGGTACAAGGCCGGCATCCTGGCCTGCCTGGTCACCGGGGCGACGATCATCCCGCAGGCCCGGTTCGACGTGCCGGAGACGCTGCGGCTGATCGAACAGCACCGGGTCACCGTGCTGCCCGGGCCGCCGACCATCTACCAGACCCTGCTGGACCATCCGGAACGCGCCGCACACGACCTCGGCTCGCTGCGCGTCGCGGTCACCGGCGCCGCCACCGTACCGGTGGTGCTGGTGCGCCGGATGCGCGACGAACTCGATTTCGACGTGGTGATCACCGCCTACGGCCTGTCCGAGTCGTCCGGATTCGGCACCATGTGCCGCCCCGACGACCCGATCGAAACGATCGCCGGGACCTGCGGCCGCCCGATCGCCGGCTTCGAACTGCGCATCGCCGACAACGGCGAAGTGCTGCTCCGCGGGCGCAATGTGATGCTCGGCTATCTCGACGATCCGGAGGCCACCGCGGCCACCATCGACACCGAGGGCTGGCTGCACACCGGCGATATCGGCGTCGTCGACGGCCAGGGCAACCTGAAGATCACCGACCGGCTCAAGGACATGTACATCAGCGGCGGATTCAACGTCTATCCCGCTGAGGTGGAGCAGGCCCTGGCGCGGATGGCCGGAGTGGCAGAATCTGCGGTCATCGGTATCCCCGACGAACGCCTCGGCGAGGTCGGCAAGGCCTATGTGGTCCCCCGTCGCGATGCCGAGCTCACCGCCGACCAGGTGCTCGAGCATGCCCGGACCGAACTCGCCAACTTCAAGGTGCCGCGCGTCGTGGAGTTCCGCGACCGGCTGCCCTACAGCGCGGCGGGCAAGGTGCTCAAGCGCTCGCTACGGGAGGAGAAATCGTGATCGAAGAGAACCGCGACTCGAGCAGCGGAGCTGCTCCATCGGACCCAGTTGCGTATGAAGTGCGCGGGCGGGTCGCGATCGTCACCATGAACCGGCCGGAGTACCGGAACGCGCAGAACTCGCAGATGACCTACGCCCTCGATGCCGCCTTCGAGCGGGCCGTCGCGGATCCGGAGGTCGCGGTGATCGTGCTGGCCGGTAGCGGTAAGCATTTCAGTGCCGGTCACGACATCGGCACCCCGGGCCGGGACCATCACGTTCACTACCCGAACAAGGCGGTGCTCTGGTGGGACCACGTCGACCGGGCCGGCGGCGATCAGCGGTTCGCCCGCGAGTCCGAGGTGTATCTCGGCATGTGCCGGCGCTGGCGGGAGATCCCCAAGCCGACCATCGCGATGGTGCAGGGCGCCTGCATCGCCGGCGGGCTGATGCTGGCCTGGGTGTGTGACCTGGTGGTGGCCGCCGACGACGCCTTCTTCTCCGACCCGGTGGTGCGGATGGGCATCCCGGGTGTCGAATACTTCGCTCACCCCTGGGTGATGGGTCCGCGCGCGGCCAAGGAGTTCCTGTTCACCGGGGACCGGTTCGACGCCGCGCAGGCCAAGGAATGGGGCATGGTGAACCGGGTCGTGCCGCGCGCCGACCTCACCGACGAGACGCTGGCACTGGCCGACAAGATCGCCACCATGCCGCAGTTCGGGCTCGCCCTGACCAAGAAGGCGGTCAACCAGGCCGAGGACGCCATGGGCATGCGGACCGGCATGGATTCGGTGTTCGGCCTGCACCATTTCGCACATGCGCACAACGCCGAGGTGGGCACCGACTCGCTGGGCGGAATGAACGCGCGCAGCATGAAGAAGAACGGAACGGCATAAGTGGATCTCGACATCGACCCGGCGACCCGGGAATTCCAGCAGGAAGTCCGCACGTTCCTCGCCGAGCACGTCCCGGCGCAGCCGCTGCCCTCGATGGACACCGCCGCGGGCTTCGCCGCCCACCGCGACTGGGAGGCGAAGCTGGCCGAGGCCCGGCTGTCGACGGTGTCCTGGCCGCGCGAATACGGCGGCCGGGATGCCTCGCTGCTGGAATGGGTGCTCTTCGAACAGGAGTACTACGCGGCCAGCGCGCCCGGACGGGTGAGCCAGAACGGCATCTTCCTGCTCGCACCGACCCTGTTCGCGCACGGCACCGAGGAACAGCTGGCCCGGATCCTGCCGCGGATGGCCGCCGGCGCCGATATCTGGGCGCAGGCGTGGTCGGAGCCGGAAGCCGGTAGCGATCTGGCCGGGATCCGGTCCACCGCCGAACGCACCGAGGGCGGCTGGATCCTGCGCGGTCAGAAGACCTGGAGTTCCCGGGCGGCGTTCGCGGACTGGGCATTCGGGCTCTTCCGCAGCGACCCCGGTGCCGAACGGCATCGCGGCCTCACCTACGTGATGTTCCCGCTGTCCGCAGACGGGGTGACGGTCCGGCCGATTCCGCAGCTGGACGGCGAACCGGGTTTCGCGGAGATCTTCCTGGACGGCGTCTTCGTGCCGGACCGGGATGTGATCGGTGCACCCGGCGAGGGCTGGCGGGTGGCGATGAGCACCTCCAGCAACGAGCGCGGCCTGTCCCTGCGCAGCCCGGGCCGGTTCAGCGCCACCGCCGAACGGCTGGTGCAGCTGTGGCAGGAGACCAGCCCGGAATCAGATACCGCGGCACGCAATGCCGTGGTGGATGCCTGGCTGGGCGCCGAGGCCTATCGGCTGCACACTTTCGGCACCGTCACCCGGCTCGCCGAGGGAGGTTCGCTGGGTGCGGAATCCTCGGTCACCAAGGTGTTCTGGTCCGAGCTGGACATCGCCATGCACGAGACCGCGCTGGACCTGCTGGGCCCCGCCGCACCCGAGACGAGCCGCTGGACCGATGGCTACCTGTTCTCGCTGTCCGGGCCGATCTATGCCGGCACCAACGAGATCCAGCGCACCATCATCGCCGAACGGCTGCTCGGCCTGCCCAAGGAACAGCGGAGCAAGCGATGAACATCGATCTGCGCGCACCCCGGCCGATGCCCGGCCCCGGCGACTTCCCACAATGTCGGCCCCCGCGCGCTGCAGCGCCCCCGCCTGGTGCGGATACCGAGCACGGCCGGATCGCCGACCCCGCGACGACACCTGCGGGCCATGCGCCCGCCACCTACCGAGGAGATGAGCGATGAGGTTCGCGCTCAGTACCGAGCAGCTCGATTTCGCGACCGAGCTGCGCAAGATGTGCGACGCCGCGCAGCCACCGGCCGCGATTCGGGCGTGGGCGGACGGCGATTTCCGCGCCGGTCGCGCGCTGCTGACCCAGCTCGCCGAGACCGGGGTGTTCGGGCTGGTGGTCGACGAGCGGTTCGACGGCGCCGGGGCTACCCCGGTCGACCTGGTGGTCGCACTGGTCGAGCTGGGCCGGGCCGGGGTGCCCGGGCCGGTGATCGAATCCGCCGCGGTGCTCCCGATCCTGCTCCAGGGCATCGGTGACGACGAACTGGCAGCCCGCTGGCTGCCCGCGCTGGCAGGCGGGGCACTGCTCGGGACGGTCGCCTTCGCCGACGGCGGCGGCGCCGCAGCCGACCGCGACGGTGCTGTGGCCGGGCGCGGCGGTGCCGTGGCCGACCGTGACGGTGCCGTGGCCCGCGGCGACCGGGCCGTGGCCGCCGATGCCGACAGCACCGACCTGGTCCTGCGCATCGACACCGCGGGCGACGCCACCCGGCTTTCGCTGGCCCAGCAGGGCCCGGCGATCCGGTCCATCGATCCGGCTCGCCGCCTGTTCCCGGTGGTGGCGCAGGAGGAGCTGGCCGCCGGGCCCGCGGTGGCCACGGCGGCCGACCGCGCCTACGACTTCGGAGTGCTGGCCTGCGCCGCACAGCTGCTCGGCGCCGGCCGGGCCGTGTTGGAGCAGACCGTCGCCTATACCAAGCAGCGCTCGCAGTTCGGCCGGGTGATCGGCGAATTCCAGGCGGTGAAACAGCAGCTGGCGGACGTCCTGATCGCCCTGGACCTGGCCGAACCGCTGCTCTACCGCGCCGCCCTGACCATCGACACCGATACCCGGGCCCGGGACACCTCGGCGGCCCTGGTTGCCTGCGCCGATGCGGCCCACCGCGCCGCCCGCACCGGCCTGCAGCTGCACGGCGCCATCGGCTACACCGCCGAACACGACCTGTCCCTCTGGCTGACCCGGATTCCGGCCCTGCGCGCCGCCTGGGGTACCCCGGAGCAGCATCGCGCCCGCATCGGCGCCGAACTGCGCGCCGGGATCTCGGCATGATCACCGCAGCCCGCGCCCGCCGGGCACCGTTGGCCGGATGCGGCCCGGACAACCGGGCCGGAGTGCCCCACCGGCACAGTCCCGAGCGGACTCTGCGGGATCGGCCCCGGGCGAATTCGGCTGCCGATCGCGCACAGCCGACCGGTGTCCGCCCGGTGCTGCGCGCGGGAAGCTCGGTCGGTACCGGCACCGCATCGATGTTGCCGCCGGAAATCTCAGTCGGCACCGGTCGGCCTACCCGGTGCTGCCGCCGAGAACCCGGTCGGGTACCCGTCGGCCGGCCCAACCGGTGGGCGACCGCTCGGCCGCGCGCAGCAGCTCGACCCACGGCGGCATTCGCCCCGGGAGGACCGGCCGACTCGGCCGCCGCCCGCGCGGCAACGCTCGTTCCGACCAGCGAAGGACACTTCCGTGACCACTTCTGAACTCGATGAATTCCGCGCCTCGGTACAGGCGGTGCTGAGCAAACACGCCGGGCCGGCCGAGCTGCGGGCCGCGATGGACAGCGAGCTCGGCTACGACCCGCAGCTCTGGCGGCTGCTGTGTGAGCAGGTCGGGGTTGCGGCGCTGGCGATTCCCGAGGAGTACGGCGGGTTCGGGGCCGGGCTCGCCGAATCGCTGCTGGTGGTCCAGGAGCTGGGCGCCACCCTGGCGGGTGTGCCGATGCTGGGTTCGGCGGTACTCGGGGCGCAGGCGATCCTGCTCAGTGGGGACGACGAGGCCGCACAGCGACTGCTCCCCGAGATCGCCGAAGGGGCGCGGACCGTCGCGGTGTGCTGGGCCGGGACGACCGGCTGGGACGAGCCCGGTGTGACCGCGACCGACGGCGCCCTGTCGGGCACCGCCCACTATGTGCTGCACGGTACCGAGGCCGCGACCCTGCTGGTCGTCACCGCGGCCGGGCTGTACGAGGTCGCCGGGGACGCCTCCGGGGTGACCGTGACACCGGCTCCGGCCATGGATCCGACCCGGCGGCTGGCCACGGTGGCATTCGACTCGGTGCCCGGGCGCCGCCTCGGCGCCGCCGACCCGGCGGTCCTCGTCGCCCGGCTGCGCGATATCGCCTGGACGGCGCTGGCCGCCGAGCAGGTCGGGGCGGCCCGGCACTGCCTGGACATGACGGTCGAATACACCCGGTCCCGGGTGCAGTTCGGCCGCCCGATCGGCAGTTTCCAGGCGCTCAAGCATCGGATGGCCGATATGTACGTGCTGCGCGAATCCGCCGAATCGGCCGTCGTCGCGGCGATCGACGCCCTCACCCGGGATCCGGCCACCGCCGCCGAAGACGTCTGGGTGGCCCGCACGCACTGCTCGGAAGCGTTCTCGGTCATCACCGCCGAGACCATCCAGTTGCACGGCGGGATCGCCATCACCTGGGAACACGACGCGCACCTGTACTTCAAGCGCGCGCACGCCACGGCCGAACTGTTCGGTCACGCCCGCCGCCCACACAACGCCGACGCCGCGTAGGAGCGGCGGCAGGCACCGCTCGGCACCTGCCCGGGTGCGCGGGAGCCGCACCGCCTCCCCGCCTCGTCATCGGTACACGAACAGGTCAGCGCCCTGGGCGCGGGCCAGTTCGGCCACTGGTGCCGGCAGGCACGGCCGTAGCTCAGGCCCGACCGAGAGCGGAACGCCTCGAGCCGCAGTGCGGTGCGCCGGGGCACGGGCGGCGCTCCCGGTTCCCAGCACAGCGGTGCGTGTCCTCCGGCCCGGTCGACGCGCCGGAGCAGGGGCTCGGTGATCGATGCCATCCCCAATACATAGTTAGCTTATGTAATAATATTCGGGTGCCGACCGAAGCGATCACCACAGCCGACAGCGTCGTCGATCTTCTGGTCACCGCCGGTCGGCTCACCAGGCTCGCGGCCCGCCTCAGCGACGACGACACGCCCCGCGCCGCACTGCGGGCGCTGGCGATCCTCGACGAGTACGGCGCGGTACGGATCAGCGAGTTCGCCCGAATCGACCGCAGTTCCCAGCCGGCAGCAACGACGCTGATCGGCAAGCTGGTTGCGGCGGGCTACGCACACCGCGACGTCGACCCGACCGATTCCCGCGCCGCGGCCATCACACTGACCGACGCTGGGCGGGAACGATTGCAGCAGGCACGGCGTTCCTTCGCCGAAGCTGTCGCTCCGGTACTGGACCGGCCCGGCGCCCTGTCCCCCGAGCTTCCCGCAGCCGATCGGCCCACCGATCCGACGGGCGCCGAACCGCCGCTTTTCGACCGAGAGCGACTGGCCCGGATGAACGCCGATATGGCCGACCTGCTCGCCGCCCTGCGCGCCCTGCAACCCCGGACCTGAGCCGTACCCACCGAGCGATCCACCACCTATCCGAACCGAGGAGGGGACTTGACCACCACGCAGCCGACCCGGGCCGCCGATACCCCGGAGGGCACCGAGGACAGCATCCTGAAACAGCCGAAGGCCGTCTGGGCGGTCGCCTTCGCCAGCGTCATCGCCTTCATGGGCATCGGCCTGGTGGATCCGATCCTCAAACCGATCGGTGAGCAACTGAACGCGACACCCTCGCAGGTCTCGCTGCTGTTCACCAGCTACATGCTGGTCACCGGTGTCGCCATGCTGGCCACCGGCGTGATCTCCAGCCGCTTCGGCGCCAAGAAGACCCTGCTCAGCGGCCTCGCCATCATCGTGGTGTTCGCCGCCCTGGCGGGCATGTCGGACACCATCGGCCAGATCGTCGGGTTCCGCGCGGGCTGGGGCCTGGGCAATGCGCTGTTCATCGCCACCGCGCTGGCCACCATCGTCGGTGCGTCCACCGGCGGCGTCGCCCGGGCGATCATCCTCTACGAGGCCGCCCTGGGCATCGGTATCGCCACCGGGCCGCTGGTCGGTGGACTGCTCGGCGGAATCAGCTGGCGGGGACCGTTCTTCGGGGTGTCGGTGCTGATGGCCGTCGCCATGGTCGCCATCGTGGTGCTGTTGCCGGAGACCCCGAAACCGGCCCGGGCCACCTCGATCGTCGAACCGTTCCGGGCGTTACGGCATCGTGGTCTGCTGGTCGTCAGCATCACCGCACTGCTGTACAACTTCGGTTTCTTCACCCTGCTCGCCTACACCCCGTTCCCGCTGGACATGGGCACCTATGCGATCGGCTTCATCTTCTGCGGCTGGGGTATCGCATTGGCGATCGCCTCGGTGTTCGGCGCGCCGAAACTGCAGGCCCGGTTCGGCACGCTGCCGATGATGATGCTGGCCCTGGGCCTGTTCGCGGCCGACCTGGCTGTCATGGGCATGTTCCCCGAACACAAGGCCGTGCTGATCGCCTGCACCGTGCTCGCCGGCGTGTTCCTGGGTATCAACAACACCCTGATCACCGAGGCCGTGATGGTCTCCGCTCCGGTGGAGCGCTCCACCGCCTCGGCCGCCTACAGTTTCGTACGATTCGGCGGCGGTGCGATCGCCCCCTGGCTGGCCGGCAAGGTCGGCGAACACAGCATCGGCCTGCCGTTCTGGATCGGCGCCGCCTGCACCGCCGCCTCGGTTCTGGTCCTCGCCGTCGGCCGCAAGGCCCTCGCCCATATCGACGACCACCACCCCGCCCCGCACAGCGTCGAGGAGGCGCGCATCCTCACCGCCGCCGACGACTGACCGGCAGGTCGCCGCAGGCCGGTCGCGCCCTGGCCCGTAGCGGCAGTCGGATCCGCCTGCTGAAGCCCCGGCCTCGGATGCCTCCACAGCGGTCGGCCGCCGATGCGGTCTGTCCGAGTGGAGCCTGCATTCACGCCTGCCCACCGGTCCCGGATCGGTGCACGATCCACCGACCGAGGAGAAGGTGCAACCATCGTCGGCCACCGGCTCGACGGCGGTGACGGCGACGCCCGGCCCGGCGCCCTCGGCCGACGCGGTGGCCGCGGCCCCTCAGCCGGGATGCCACCGCTGTCGAGCACCGGACGGGCGGAATCGGGCGTACCGTCGAACCCATGACCGAGCACCGGGGACGGGTACGGGTGGAATCCGGATCGAAGCGGGTACGGGCCTACCGGAACGGCCGGCTGGTAGCGGACACCTTACGGCCGCTGTTGGTCTGGGAGATCCCGTACTACCCCACCTACTACATCCCACTGGCCGATATGCGGGCGGATCTGGAACCCAACGGGATCACCGAGCATTCGCCGAGCCGCGGCGAGGGCACCGGATACGACGTGACAGTCGACGGCGTCCGGGCCGACGGCGCCGCGATGCGGTTCCTCGATTCTCCGCTGCCGGAGCTCACCGATGCCGTCCGGCTGGATTTCGCGGCGATGGACGAATGGTTCGAGGAGGACGAACCGATCTACGTGCACCCGCGTGATCCGTACACGCGGGTCGACATCCTGCGCAGCTCGCGCCGGGTGCGGATCGAACTCGACGGGGTGGCCCTCGCCGAATCGCACAGCCCGTACATCCTGTTCGAAACCGGGCTGCCGGCCCGCTACTACCTACCGCTCACCGACGTCCGGATGGACCTGCTGACCCCGTCGGATACGCACACCTTCTGCCCGTACAAGGGCACCGCCGACTACTGGCATGTCCGCCTCGGCAACGAGGTACACCAAGACCTGGTCTGGATCTACCGCGCGCCCCTACCGGAGAGCCAGAAGATCATCGGCATGGCCTGCTTCTACAACGAGAAGGTCGACACCTTCCTCGACGGCGAACGGCAACCTCGACCCCGGACCCCGTTCGGCTGAGTTCCCACCGGGACAGTGCATCGAAATGCGCGGTCTTGCACCACCGGCGATGCAAGACCGCACCGTTCGATGCAATGAACTACTCCGGGACCGGCAGCGTGCCCCGGTCGACGGCTTCGGCCAGGGACTGCTCCAGGTGCGGGCACGACTCCGGACGGCCGGGGCGGGCGCCCTCGGCGCGCAGCCGGGCGAAAACCGGGCAGTGCTCCTCGGGCGGTGCCGTCCATTGCAGCGAGGTCTGGCGCGAGCTGGACTTGCGCGCCAGGACCTCGCCGTGGCAGGTGCCGCACTGCACCGGCGTCATACCCTCGTCGAGATAACGCCGCCGGTCCGCGACGGTCTGGGCCTGCACCGCCGCCCGGCGAGCCGGTTGATCGGCGAAATCCGGCGCCTTCGCCCAGTGCCGGGCCCGGAACGCCTGCGCCCGGGCGCCGGTATCCACCGGACCGGACCCGGTCGGCTGCGTCCGACCGTTCGAGGGGCCGGCCACCTTGTCCGAGCCACCGGGCGCAGGCGTAGTCATCTCAGACCGCCTCGGCCTCGGCCGCTTCGGCTTCCCGCTTCTGCCGCAGGTTCTCGGCCACCTCGGCCTCCCACGCCTCGTTCGCCTTGTCGGTGTCGACCTCGAACTCGAAACGCTGCGTCATCTTGTCGGTGACGTCGGCGGCGTCCACATAGAACTGGTCGTACCAGCGGCGCAGCTGGTAGACCGGGCCGTCCTCCTCACACAGGAGCGGATTGTCGACCTTGGACTTGTGCTTCCAGATCTCCACGTCCTGCAGGAACCCGTCGCCGAAGAACTCGGTCATGCTGTTGGCCAGCTTCACGGCCGTCTCGTCGTCGATGCCCTTCGGCTTCTCGACGGTGAGGCCCCACTGCAGCACGAACGAATCCTGGGTGACCGGGTAGTGGCAGTTGATCAGCACCACCTTGATCTGGTAGCCGCCGTAGATGTTGACCAGCGGGTTGATCATGTAGGACGGGCCGAAGTAGGACGCCTCCGATTTCAGCAGCGTCTCACCGCCGTACTTGGCGGCCATGCCGATGTCCGGGCGCCCCTTCGTCTCCAGGAACTGCGTCGCCACATGACCTTCGAAGACGTTCTTGAAGTAGGTGGGGAACGCGTAGTGGATGTAGAAGAAGTGCGCCATATCGACCACGTTGTCGATGATCTCGCGGCAGTTGGCGCCCTCGATCAGCATCGAGTTCCAGGTCCAGTCGGTCCAGCCGGAATCGTGGGTCTCGACCGGATTACCGTCGGCATCCGTGTACGGCCCCTCGATATGCGGGATGGTGACCTCCGGCGCCGGCGGGTTGCCCTCGTGGTCGTGCCAGAGGAACAACTGGCCGTTGCGTTCCAGGGTGCGCCAGGTGCGGGTCCGGGCCAGCGGGGGTACCCGCCGCGCGTACGGGATCGCCGCACACTTGCCGTCGGAGCCGCGCCACCGCCAGTCGTGGAACGGGCAGGCGATGTCGTCGCCCTTGACGGTGCCCATGCTCAGGTCGCCACCCATATGCCTGCAGTAGGCGTCGAGAGCGTGCAGCTCACCCGCGCTGTCGGCCCAGATGACCACCTTGGTGCCGAAGATCTCCACCGAGTGTGGTGCGCCGTCGCGAAATGTCGACGTCAGACCCACACAGTGCCAGCCACGGGCATACCGGGTGGGCGGGGTCCCGACGTCGAGTTCCCGGACTCTGTTTTTCGGGCCGCCCTGCGATGCTGTCATCCCGATGCCTCCCTTCCGTACTAGAACACGTTACAAAACGTGGCCGCTTCACGCTAGTCGCACGACGCGTCCGGTTCCGCCGGTTCGGCACAATCACCAGTGCAACCACACCTCGACAGAAACAAGAACCTGTTCTAATCTCAGACCACGATACTGATTCGGTTCTGTTCTGATTCAGCCCCGAGGAACCGGATTGTCGACACGACAGCTAGGAGCAGACCTCTGATGACGCAGCAAGTAACCGAACGGGTCGAGGCGCTGCTGCCGACATTGCGCGAGCGCGCCCAGGAAGCCGAGGACCTCCGCCGAATCCCGGACGCCTCGATCAAGGCGCTGCAGGAGGCAGGCTTCTTCCGGCTGCTCCAGCCCAAGCAGTGGGGCGGGTACGCCGCCGACCCGGTGGTCTTCTACGACACCGTGCGCACCATCGCGAGCGCCTGCGGCTCCACCGGCTGGGTATCCGGCATCATCGGGGTGCACAACTGGCACCTCGCGCTGTACGACCAGCAGGCGCAGGAAGACGTCTGGGGTGAGGACACCGATGTCCGCATCTCGTCCTCCTACGCCCCGATGGGTGCGGGCCTCGCCGTGGACGACGGCTACCAGGTCAACGGCTCCTGGGCCTGGTCCTCCGGCTGCGACCACGCCGACTGGGTAGTCGTCGGCGGCCCGGTGATCAAGGACGGCAAACCGGTCGATTTCGGCAGCTTCCTGATTCCGCGTAGCGACTACCGCATCGATGACGTGTGGAACGTGGTCGGCCTGCGTGGCACCGGCTCGAACACCGTCGTCGTCGAAGACGTCTTCGTCCCGCGGCACCGGTTCCTCAGCTTCCGGGCGATGAGCGAGGGCACCGCGCCGGGCCTGGCGCAGAACCCCGACCCGGTGTACAAGATGCCGTGGGGCACCATTCATCCCACCACCATCTCGACCCCGATCGTCGGCATGGCCTACGGCGCCTACGCCGCGCACGTCGAGCATCAGGGCAAGCGGGTCCGGGCCGCCTACGCCGGCGAGAACGCCAAGGACGATCCGTCCACCAAGGTGCGCATCGCCGAGGCGTCCAGCGATATCGACGCCGCCTGGCGGCAGCTGTCCGGCAATGTCGCCGACGAGTACGCCCTGCTGGTCGCCGGCGAGGAAGTGCCGTTCGACCTGCGGGTGCGGGCCCGCCGCGACCAGGTGCGGGCCACCGGCCGCGCCATCGCCTCCATCGACAAGCTGTTCGAGGCCTCGGGCGCCACCGCGCTCGCCAACGGCACCCCGCTGCAGCGCTTCTGGCGGGATGCGCACGCCGGCCGGGTGCACGCCGCCAACGACCCGGAACGCGCCTATCAGATGTACGGCACGCACGAGTTCGGGCTGCCGGTCACCGACGGGATGGTGTAGCCCGATGACCACCACCGTGGCGATCACCTACGAATCGACCTCGCGGTTCGCGCAGGTCCGGCCGGATCTGAAACTGCACTACCACGAGGCGGGCGCCGGAAACGGCCCCACCATCGTGCTGCTGCACGGCGGCGGGCCCGGTGCATCGTCGTGGTCGAACTTCGCCCGCAACATCCCCGTGCTGGCGCAGGACTTCCACGTCATCGCGATCGACCAGCCCGGCTACGGACAGTCCGACAAGCCGACCGAGCATCCGCAGTACTTCGTGCACAGCGCCTCGGCATTGAAGGATCTGCTCGACGCCCTCGACATCACCGATCGAGTGCACCTGCTGGGCAACTCGCTCGGTGGCGGCACCGCGGTGCGATTCGCGCTCGACTACCCGGACCGGGCGGGCAAGCTGGTCCTGATGGGGCCGGGCGGACTGAGCACCAACCTGTTCGCACCGGACCCGACCGAAGGCGTCCGGCTGCTGTCGAAGTTCACCTACGAACCGACCCGGGAGAACATCGAAGCCTTCCTGCGGATCATGGTGTTCGACCAGTCGCTGGTCACCGACGAGCTGATCGATGACCGTTTCGCGGCCGCGAACACGCCGGAATCGCTGGCCGCCATGAAGGCGATGGGTAAGTCGTTCGCGAGTGCGGATTTCGAGAAGGGCATGCTCTGGCGCGACGCCTACCGGCTGCGCCAGCCGGTGCTGTTGATCTGGGGCCGGGAGGACCGGGTCAACCCGCTGGACGGCGCGCTGGTCGCGTTGAAGCAGATCCCGCGCGCGCAGCTGCACGTGTTCGGCGGCTGCGGGCACTGGGCCCAGCTGGAGAAATTCGCCGAATTCAACCGGCTGGCCACGGATTTCCTGCTCGGCACGAAGGAGAAGTGACCATGGGTATTCGCGCGCTCGGTTATATGCGCATCGAGGCCACCGATATGGCGGCCTGGCGCGAATACGGGCTCAAGGTGCTCGGCATGATGGAGGCACCGGGACCGGACCCGGACGCCCTCTACCTGCGGATGGACGATTTCCCGGCGCGCCTGGTGATCGTGCCGGGCGATACCGACCGGCTGCAGGTCTCCGGCTGGGAGGTGACCGACGCTCCGGCACTGCAGGAGCTGCGCGACACCCTCACCACCGCCGGGGTGCCGTTCAAGGAGGCCACCAAGCAGGAGCTGGCCGACCGCCGCGTCGAGAACATGATCCGCTTCGAGGACCCCTCCGGGAACACCCTGGAGGCGTTCCACGGGGCGCAGTACCTCGCGCGCCGTTTCGTCAGCCCCTACGGCCACAAGTTCGTGACCGCGGAGCAGGGGCTCGGCCATGTCGTGCTGACCTGCACCGACGACGCCGCAGCGCAGGCGTTCTACCAGGACGTGCTCGGCTTCCGGCTGCGGGACTCCATGCGGCTGCCACCGCAGATGGTCGGGCGGCCCGCCGACGGCGATCCGGCCTGGCTGCGGTTCTACGGCTGCAACCCGCGCCATCACTCCCTGGCGTTCCTGCCGCTGCCCAACCCGACCGGCATCGTGCACCTGATGGTCGAGGTGGAGAACTCCGACGACGTCGGCCTCTGCCTGGACCGGGCGATGCGCAAGAAGGTCAAGATGTCGGCCACCCTCGGCCGGCACATCAACGACAAGATGCTGTCCTTCTACATGAAGACACCGGGCGGATTCGACATCGAATTCGGCTGCGAAGGGCTGGAAGTCGACGACCACTCGTGGATCGCCCGGGAATCCACCGCAGTCAGCCTGTGGGGCCACGACTTCAGCGTCGGCATGAAGTGAACAGGGGCGGATAGTGACACCGCGTGAGCACCACGGCCCGCCGGGGCGCTCACGCGGGTCCATCACCCGAAACCGGCGAGGCGGCGGACCCCAGCGACCGGCGGCGAGGCACCAGCCGCCGGCCCCAGAGCAACATCGTTCGCCGGCCGGTTTCGGGCCGATCGGTAAGTTCCGACCTCCGATCCCCAGTCCGGCGCCAGAACCCGACAGATCCACTCGCCACCCCGGGCCGACCCACGGTTCCGACCACCCGAGCCCCCCAACTCGCCGCCGGAACCCGACGGATCCACTCGCCACCCGGGCCGAGCCACAGTTCCGGCCACCCGAGCCGCCCGCCGCCGAAGCCCGGCGGAACCACGTCTTGCCGAGCCAGGTGGCCTCGGCAAGACGGCCGGCCGCGGTGGCGTGGCAGCTTGGACACACGGGCCGACCAGACACCACCGGGTCCGACGGCGGCCGAACACCCCGTGCCTACGGATTCCGCGACTACACCGCCGACAGCCGCCCCGGATACGTCCGTCCCCTTACGGTGGATCGAGGCCCGCGCGGCAGGTACAGCAAGCACAGAACGGAGCGATCGTGACGACAACCCAGCCGAGCGAATCGGGCGGGACCGAACCGGCCCCTGCTGAGATCGATCCGCGGCAGTTCCGGACCGTGCTCGGGCAGTTCTGTACCGGCATCACCGTGATCACCACCGCCGGCGACGACGGACCCATCGGGTTCGCCTGCCAATCGTTCGCCGCGCTCTCCCTGGATCCGCCGCTGGTTCTGTTCTGCCCCACCAAGGGGTCGCGGTCCTGGGCCGCCATCGAGCGCACCGGCCGCTTCTGCGCCAATGTGCTCGCCGAGGAGCAGCAGTCGACCTGCGCCCGTTTCGGTTCCCGCGAACCCGACAAGTTCGCCGGAGTCGACTGGCACCCGTCCCCACTCGGCTCCCCCGCCCTGGACGGCGCCCTCGCCACCATCGACTGCACCGTCGACCGAGTCCTCGACGGCGGCGATCACCACATCGTCGTCGGCCGAGTGCAGTCCCTGTCGGAGACCGGCCCGGACGGCCGCCCGCTGCTGTTCTACCGCGGCCAGTACACCGCGATCGAACCGGACAAGACCACCCCCGCCCAGTGGCGCGCCGACCTCGAGCACTTCCTCACCACCACCACCGAGGACACCTGGCTGTAGCCGATCTATCGTGGAGGAATGTTTGATCCGATCAGCCTGGCGGTGGGCGGTGCCCTTGTCGGGATCGGCTGGGCGGCCGGACGACTCACCAGGCGCAAGACTGCACCGGCGGTCGCCGCGAGCACCTGCGGGTGCGGCCACGACCTTTCGATGCACGATCCGCGCACCAAACGCTGCCACGCGGTGAATTGGAGCGACGACCGCTGTAAATGCCGCCGCTACACCGGACCCGCTCCACTCGACGAACTCCTCGCCACGCCGCTGCCCGCCATCGACGACAAGCCGTCCGACGACCCCAAGAGCTGATCGGTCGGAACGGATTCCGCGAATATCCCGCTCGGGCCGGACCCGAGTGTGTGAGCCGCGCCCGGCGTTCCGGGGCAAGGTTCCCGACAGAAAGTGCTCAGTTGGTGAGCACTTCAGCCGTCATGATCGGGGTATGAGCCGAAACGAGTCCATCGACTACCTCGTATGCGCTACCGCGACCAAGTGGACGACATGGCTGGCCGACCACCATGGATCCGCGGACGAGATCTGGCTGCGGATAGCCAAGAAGGACGCGCCGGAACCATCCGTCACCATCACCGAAGCTCTGGACGGCGCCTTGTGCTACGGCTGGATCGACAGCCACCGCCGCCGCCTGGACGAGCACTACTATCTGCAGCGCTACTCACCCCGCCGACCCACCAGCCCCTGGTCGCAGGTCAATGTAGGTAAGGCCGAGACCCTCATCGCCGACGGCCGCATGCAACCGGCCGGCTTCGCCGCCATCGAAGCCGCAATCGCCGACGGCCGCTGGGTACGCGCCTACGAACGCCAACGCACCGCCACCACCCCCACCGATCTCGCTGCCGCCTTCACCGACCGCCCGGCAGCACGTATCGCCTACGAATCCCTGACCCCAACCGAGCGCTACCGCACATACCTGCCACTGTTGAAAGCGCGCACCGATGCCGCGAGAGCGGCACAGCTCGAGCGGATCCTCGACGCACTGGATCCGAACGGTCCGGCGGTTTCGGCTGACGCAACCGCTACCGACCACCCCGAATGAACCTCGGGAGGATCCAGCCTGCTCGGTGAGGTACGTGCTTCCGGGCCGCGCACTGGATGCAAGTGTGACGTCGCCTAAGCACCCCGACAGCACCCCGACCCGGCGTCCAGTCCGGTCGCGGAACTCCGCCCAGCTACGACCGTCAGCCCTCTCCGCCCACCGCGTGGCTCCGGTCGTGGGTTCCGCCGCGGTGCTCAGAGAGTTGTGGTGGCGGTGGCTACTCGGCCGATGCCGCCACCACAACTCCGTCACCGCTTCTGGAGGTGGAGGGCGATGTCGATGAGTTGGTCTTCTTGACCGCCGACCAGGTTGCGGCGGCCTGCCTCGACCAGCATCTCCGCGGCGGAAACGTTGTAGCGAGCCGCCTGGCGTTCGGCGTGTTTGAGGAAACTCGAATACACGCCCGCATAACCCATCATCATCGACTGGCGGTCCAGCAGGCACTCCTGCGGCATCGCGGGGCGGACCACGTCCTCGGCGGCATCAGCGATCGCGAAGAAATCGATACCGGTCCTGACCCCGAGCTTGTCACACACCCCGACCAGCGCCTCGACCGGAGTGTTCCCCGCACCGGCACCGAAACGACGAGCCGAACCATCGATCTGGGTCGCACCCGCCCGGATCGCATACACCGAATTCGCCACCGCCAGATCCAAATTCTCGTGACCGTGGAACCCGACCTGCGCGTCCTCACCGAGCTCGGCGACCACCGCCGCCACCCGATCCGACACCTGCTCGAGCACCAACGCACCCGCCGAATCCACGATATACACACACTGACACCCCGCATCCGCCATGATCCGGGCCTGCTTCGCCAGCACCTCCGGCGGCTGAGTATGCGACATCATCAAGAACCCGACCGTCTCCAACCCCAGCTCCCGAGCCAGACCGAAATGCTGAATCGACACATCGGCCTCGGTGCAATGCGTCGCGATCCGGCAGATCGACGCACCATTGTCCCGGGACACCACGATGTCTTCCTTCACCCCGACACCGGGCAACATCAACACCGCGATCTTCGCGTTCTTCGCCGTCTCCGCGGCAATGGCGACCAGTTCCTGCTCCGGAGTCCTGGAAAACCCGTAATTGAACGACGACCCACCCAAACCATCACCATGGGTGACCTCGATGACCGGCACCCCGGCCCCATCGAGCGCAGACACGATGTCACGCACCTCGGCCCCGGTGAACTGATGACGCTTATGATGCGACCCGTCCCGCAGACAGGTATCGGTGACGCGAATGTCCAGATCGGCTGAATAACTCATGATCGAAAACTCCTGATCGGCAAGAGGTATGAGGGGCGTCCTCGGGCCGGAGCCCTATACGCGGGCGGCGAGGATCTGACCGGCCAGGGTCTCCCCGACCCGGGTTGCAGCGGCGGTCATGATGTCGAGGTTGCCCGCATACGGCGGCAGGAAGTCACCCGCACCTTCGACCTCGACGAAGATCGACACCTTCGCCAGACCACCGGACACCACCGACGGATCATCGAACTGCGGCTCGTTCAACAACCGATACCCCGGCACATACTGCTGAATATCGGCCACCATCCGATGCACCGAATCGACGATCGCGTCCCGATCCGCATCCTCGGGAATCGCACAGAAAATCGTGTCCCGCATAATCATCGGCGGCTCCGCAGGATTCAGAATGATGATCGCCTTACCCCGATCCGCCCCACCGATCGTCTCCACACCCCGACTCGTCGTCTTGGTGAACTCATCGATATTCGCCCGCGTCCCCGGCCCCGCCGACACCGACGCCACCGACGCCACGATCTCGGCATACGACACCGGCACCACCCGCGACACCGCCGCCACCATCGGAATGGTGGCCTGCCCACCACAGGTGATCATGTTGACGTTCGGAGCATCCAGGTTCGCGCCCAGATTCACCGGCGGCACCACCGCGGGCCCCACCGCTGCCGGGGTCAAGTCCACCGCCCGGATCCCCAGTTCCTCGTACTTGGGCGCCGCATCCCGGTGCACATAGGCCGAAGTCGCCTCGAACACCAGATCCGGCTTCTCCGACTGACCCAACAGCCACTCCACACCTTCGGCGGAGGTCTCCAGCCCGAGCCCCGCGGCCCGCTTCAACCCTTCGCTGGCCGGGTCGATCCCGACCATCCAGCGCGGTTCGATCGAATTCGACCGCAGCAGCTTGTACAGCAGATCCGAACTGATATTGCCCGACCCCACGATCGCGGCAGTGACGGTCCCAGTCGACACGACAGGCCTCCTCAACGAACTAGAAATTCAACTTCAACCGAGCCCGCCGGCCGGCACGATCGGACATCACTGCCCCCTACGTGAATTGCAAACGGACGGACCCGAGCCCGGTGAACTCGGCACAGAAGTCATCACCCGGACGCGCATCGATCGCCCGAGTACACGAACCCGGCAGCACGATGTCACCGGCCTTCAACCGAACCCCGAAACCCGCCACCTTGCGCGCCAACCACGCCACCGCAATCAACGGATCCCCCAACACCGCATCACTACGCCCCTCCGCGATCACCGCACCATTACGAGTCAACACCGCATCGATACCCGTGACATCCACATCCCCCGGCGCCACCCGCCCCGCCCCCAACACGAACCCCGCCGACGACGCATTATCGGCAATCGTGTCGCACAACCCGATCCGCCAATCCTCGATCCGCGAATCGATCAACTCGATCGCCGGCGCATACGCCACCGTCGCCGCCAGCACATCGGCCTCGGTACATCCGGCACCCGGCAAATCCGCACCCAACACGAAACCCACCTCCACCTCCACCCGAGGCAACAGATACCGCGACGTATCGACCGGAACGTCCTCCCGGACCTCCATATCCGCCAGCAAATGCCCGTAATCGGGCTCGTCGACACCCATCATCTCCTGCATCGCCTTCGACGACAGCCCCACCTTGTGACCGACGACCCGGCCGCCGTCGCGCAGGCGTAGCCCGATATTGCGTAGCTGGATCTCGTAGGCGTCCACCACGTCGATGTCCGGGTACCGGTCGACGAGCGGCGCGATGGCTTCGCGGTCCTGCTCGGCGCGGGCCAGTTCCGCCGCGAGCTCGGTACGCACCGAATCGGACAGCACGTGGGACCTCCTTCTCCAGGGCCGGAGCAGCACCCGGCCACAGGCCGGCTCGGGCGCTCCCCCGGCGGGGGACTCATGGCAAAACTGTAACAGGTTTCCGTTACGAACACCGGCTCGATTCCAGATCATATGGACCAAAGCGCCGCACTTCTATAACGTGTTCTACATGATTGATCGGGAATACGACGTGGTGGTGGTCGGCAGCGGAGCCGGCGGTATGAGCGCCGCCCTCACCGCCGCACACCACGGCCTGCGCGTGGTGATCGTGGAGAAGTCGCAGTACTACGGCGGTTCGACGGCCCGCTCCGGCGGCGGCGTCTGGATCCCGGCCAACTCGGCCCTGCGTGCGACCAATGCCGACCTGCGCAAAGCCGGAAACGACGACCTGGAATCGGCCCGCACCTACCTGCACGACATCATCGGCGACACCGTCGAACCGGAGCGCATCGACACCTATCTGGATCGCGGCCCCGAAGCCTTCGACTTCCTGCTCGCCAACACTCCGCTACGGATGCAATGGGTTCCCGGCTATTCCGACTACTACCCCGAGGCCCCCGGCGGCCGCGCCCTCGGACGCTCGGTCGAGCCCAAGCCGTTCGACACCAAAGCGCTCGGCGCCGAGGCGGCGCATATGCAGCCGGACGTGGCCAAGGCACCACTGAACGTCGTGGTCACCCAGGCCGACTTCAAATGGCTGAACCTGCACCGCCGCACCCTGCGCGGCTTCGTGCGGGTCATGCGGGTCGGCGCCCGCACCACGAAGGCGAAACTGCTCGGCCAGCGGCTGGTGGGTCGCGGTCAGGCACTGGTCGCGGCACTGCGGCTGGCGCTTCAGCGTGCGGACATCCCGCTGCTGCGCAACACCCCGATGCTGGAGCTGATCACCGAGGACGGCCGGGTGACCGGCGTCGTGGTGGAGCACGAGGGCGAACAGGTGCGGGTGCACGCCCGGCACGGTGTGGTGCTGGCCAGCGGCGGCTTCGAGCACAACGAGGAGATGCGCCGCAAATACCAGCGCGAGCCGATCTCGACGGAATGGACCACCGGCGCAGCGGACAACACCGGCGACGGAATCCGGGCCGGGCATGCGGTCGGCGGCGTACTCGAATTCATGGACGATGCCTGGTGGGGCCCGTCCATCCCGCTGACCGGCGGCGCCTGGTTCTGCCTGGCCGAGCGGAATCTGCCGGGCAGCCTGATCGTCGACGAACGCGGTAAGCGGTTCGGCAACGAGTCGGCGCCGTACGTCGAGGCGGTGCACACCATGTACGGCGGTGAGTACGGCCGCGGCGACGGTCCGGGCGAGCATGTTCCGGCCTGGCTGGTCTTCGATCAGCGCTACCGCAACCGGTACATCTTCGCCGGTCTGCAGCCGGGCCAGCGGTTCCCGAAGCGCTGGCTGGAGAAGGGCGTCATCGTCTCCGCCGACACGCTGCCCGAACTGGCCGAGAAGATGGAAGTTCCGGCGGACGAGCTGCAGGCGACGGTCACCCGGTTCAACGGTTTCGCCGAGACCGGCCGCGACGAGGACTTCCAGCGCGGCGAAAGCGCCTACGACCGCTACTACGGTGACCCGACCAACAAGCCGAACCCCTGCCTGGGGGCGCTGGCCGACGGCCCGTTCCATGCCGCCAAGATCGTCCCGGGCGACCTCGGCACCAAGGGCGGCCTGCGCACCGACACCGCGGGCCGGGTGCTGCGCGAAGACGATTCGGTGATCGACGGCCTCTACGCCTGCGGCAACTCCAGCTCGCCGGTGATGGGGCACACCTACGCCGGCCCCGGCGCCACCATCGGCCCCGCGCTCACCTTCGGCTACCTCGCCGCCCGCGACATGGTCGCCCGCAAGACCGCCGACTGAGCCGGCCTCCCACCCAGCGACCCGATACCACCCATTCGATTGCGCTGTTCGCACAGAATCGACCCGGAAAGTGTCGCCGACACGATTTCGATGACGATTCTGTGCGAACAGCGCAGCCCCGAACCGAGGAACGAACCGATGCCCATCGACCCGCAGCGCGCTCTCGGCGCCGAACTGCCCGGCCGCGAGTTCTCCTGGTCGGCCCCCGACGTCCAGCTCTACCACCTGGGCCTCGGCGCCGGCGCCCGCAGCACCGACCCGGCCGAACTGCGCTATCTCGACGACAGCGCCCCGCAGGTGCTGCCCACTTTCGCCACCGTCGCCCCGACGTTGCGCGACACCGAGCCGCCCAAGGTGCAGTTCCCGGGCATCGATATCGACCTGGCCAAGGTGGTGCACGGACATCAGGAGGTCCAGGTGCACCGCCCGATCCCGGCGTCCGGCAAGGCGAGCAGCACCGGCCGGATCACCGAACTCTGGGACAAGGGCAGTGCCGCGGTGATCGTCCAGGAGCAGACGGTGACCGGTTCCGACGGCACCCCGCTGTGGACCGCCCGCTCGTCGATCTTCGCCCGGGACGAGGGCGGTTTCGGCGGGGAGCGCGGGCCGAGCACCCGCACCGAACTCCCGGACCGGGAACCGGACGCGGACCTGGTTACCGCCACCCTGCCCCAGCAGGCGCTGCTGTACCGCCTCTGCGGTGACCGCAACCCGTTGCATTCCGACCCGGAGTTCGCCCAGCGGGCCGGTTTCCCCGCCCCTATCCTGCACGGGCTGTGCACCTACGGCGTGGTCTGCAAAGCCATCACCGACGCCCTGCTGGACAGCGACGCCACCCGGGTCACCGGCTTCCGGGCCCGCTTCGCGGGCGTCCTCTACCCGGGTGAGTCCCTGCGCACCCGCGTCTGGCGCACCGACACCGGATTCCGCGCCGCGGTCACGGTCCCCGACCGGGAAGGCAAGCCGGTCCTGAACGACGTGGAACTCACCGTCGCCTGACCGAGCACAGGAGCCGGGCTACCGCATCGTGTTTCGCACGGTCAGGACACCGAGTGCGCCGTGTCCGGTTCGTCCTGTGGTGCCTGCTGGCTCGACCCCTGGATGAGCAGGGCGTACAGCGCGATCACCACGACCGGGGCGAGCAGTGGGGCCCAGGCCAGTTCGGCCGGGACCAGGGCGGCGCCACCGGCGGCGAGGGTGAACAGGACGGCGCCGCCGACCGACGGGATCGTCGTGGGCACGACACCTTCGGGTGCCGAAACCGTGGCCGCGGTGAGCAGGTAGGCGGTGGCGACCAGGCCGGTGGCGGCCGCCGCCACCAGACCGGTATCGGTGAACGCCAGCACCGCCGTCGCGACCAGCACCGCCGCCACCGCCGACCAACGCCACCACCAGCTGGCGATCAGGAATGCTGCCACCGGTAGCGCGGCCCACGGATTCATCAGGCCGACCGCGGCGAACAGCAAGGTCGCGGCCAGGACGGCGAGAAATCTGGTCATCGGCGCACCCGCACTGTTCGTCGGTGTTCGGGCAGCAGGCGCATCACCTGGTCGAGCCGGGCGTCCTCGGGCCAGGCGACGATGTCGACGCCGACAGTACCCATGTCCCGGTACATCGATGCGCGTTCCAGCTGCCACATCTTGGCAAGGGTCGGATCGAGCCCGTCGGCGAACGGGGTGCCACGCAGCACATCGACCACGACCACCACGTGCCCACGTTTGCGCAGGTCGATCATGGCGAGGGCGAACTGGGTGTCCAGCAGCGTGGAGAAGGCGATGATGATGGCGCCCAGGGGCACCGCGGCGTGCGGCGCCAGGGTGCCGGTGGTGGGGATGTGCTCGTCGCCGACGTCGAGCACGGTGTCGACGATGCGGTAGAACTGGCGGCGGCCGATATCGGGACGTAGCCACCGTGGCGAATCGCCCAGGCACACCACCGCCGTCCGATCACCGGCCTGCAAGGTGGACTGCACCACCTGGGCCGCGCCGCGCACCGAGAGCTCCAGCGAATCGGTCGCCGGGCCGGGCGCCTGCTGGGAGGTGTCCACCAGCACCACCACATCGGCGGCCCGGTTGGTGAACCGCTCGGTGACATACAGCCGCCCGCGCCGGGCACTGACCTGCCAATTCACGATCCGCAATTGATCGCCGGGCGCATAGGCGCGGATATCGGCGTATTCCACACCGGGGCCGTGTTTGCGGGTGAGGTGGGTGCCGATCCGGTCGGGCAGTTCGGTGCGCGGCATCCGCATCCGCTGCGGATCGGTGATCGGGTAGACGAACAGCTGCCCGGCAGGCAGGTCTGCGGTCGCCGTCGCAAGACCGGCCGGGCTCAGCGCCGACACCCGGACCCGCACCGGGTAGCGACCCCACCGCTTCGCCGACAGGGCCAGCCGCAGCCCGGCCGGCGCCGATCCGGAGTCGGTCGCCTCCTCGACGTCGATGGCCAGCCCGGTCAGCGGTTGCGGGGTGATCCGCAGCAGTGCGTGACCGGATTCGACGAAAGCCGCGACCGTGACCGGTACCTCTTCGGTTTCGAAACAGCGCACCGTGCCCGCCCCGTCGACCTGGATCCGGGTCGGGGTCTGCTGCCAGGGGACCGTGGCGAGCACACCCAGCATCGGGGCCGCGAACACCACCAGCTGCCAGCTGCCGAGCGCCATAGCCAGCACCAGTGCCACGGCGGCACAGCCGGCCAGGATGTAGACCAGCGGCGCCGGTCGCCACTGCAGCTCGACCTCGACGGTCGCGGATTCGTCGCGATGTTTCATGTCACGGCGGCACGGGGCACCGGCAGCCGGCGCAGCAGTTCACTGATGACGTCCTCGCCGCGGATGCGGCGCACCCACATCTCGGGCCGCAGTGTGATGCGATGGGCCATGGCGGGTACCGCGAGCGCCTTGACGTCCTCCGGGATCACATAGTCACGGCCCAGCAGCAGGGCCCGCGCCCGGGACATCTGCACCAGATCCAGTTCGGCCCGGGGGCTGGCGCCGACCTCGACCTGCGGATGGTTACGGGTGGCCGAGGCGATTGCGACGACATAGTTGACGACATCGGGATGCACGGTCACGTATTCGACCGACTGCCGCATCTCCATCAGGCCGTGTGCATCGACGATCTGGCCGACCTGTGGCACGGTGGCGC
Source organism: Nocardia sp. KT25-26 (assembly GCF_056627695.1). Lineage (NCBI taxonomy): Bacteria > Bacillati > Actinomycetota > Actinomycetes > Mycobacteriales > Nocardiaceae > Nocardia > Nocardia sp. KT25-26. Next base: position 5,552,820 of record NZ_CM152813.1, read on the forward strand.
CGCGTTCCAGCCGGCGCCGGATCATCTGCGTCTCGTCCTGTTCGGACAGGTAGCCCAGGCGCAGCTGGATCGCGAACCGGTCCAACTGGGCTTCCGGCAGCGGATAGGTGCCTTCGTATTCGATCGGGTTGTCGGTGGCCAGCACGATGAACGGCTGCGGCAGCAGGAAGGTCTCGCCGTCGATACTCACCTGACCTTCGGCCATCGCTTCGAGCAGGGCCGCCTGGGTCTTGGGTGGCGTCCGGTTGACCTCGTCGGCCAGCAGCACGTTGGTGAATACCGGGCCGCGCCGGAAGTTGAACCGCCCCGAGGACATGTCGTAGACGGTGGAACCCAGCAGATCGGCGGGGAGCAGATCGGGCGTGAACTGGACCCGGGTGAAGTCGAGCCCGAGCGCGGCGGCGAAGGAGCGGGCGATCAGGGTCTTACCCAGACCGGGCAGGTCCTCGATCAGCACATGGCCGCCGGATAGCACGGCGATCATGATCAACTGCAACTCATCCCGCTTGCCGACGACGACCCGGCCCAGTTCGCGCAGGATGGCATCGCTGCGCTGGACGGTCACGTTCAGCGGCGTGGTCATCGGTCATTTACCCCATCTCAGATTCGCTGTAGCCGACGCAGGATCTCGTCCAGCGCGGCCCTTCCCGGTGCCCGGCTGGTCTGGTCCCGCAACGCCGAATTGGCCGGATCCACCCAGCGCCACAGTTCGGGCCCGAACTGCAGCTCGCCGGCGGCCTCGGTGGCTCTGCGGTTCTTGGCGATCCGCATACCGGTGGAAAGTTCGAACTCCTTCGCCAGCAGCGGCCGCAGGTGCCGGTCCCAGTCGGCCCGGGAGCCGTCGGCGCGCTCGGCAAGCATTTTGGCACGAGCGTGCCATTGCCGCAGCATCTCCGCGGGACCGTTGTCGATATGCTCGAGATCGGCTTCCGGCCCGGACACCCGATCCCGCAGCGACCAGGCCAATTGCGCCAGCGCCAACGCCACCGGCACCGCGGCCACCAGCAGGACGGCGCCGCGCGCCTGCCGCAAGAACACCAGTTCGACCAATACGACAGCGACGATCGCGGCCACCGCGATGCCTGTCCGATTCATCCGGCCGTCACCCTTCGTTGCAGATCGGCGAGCACCACCCGGAGCAACTGCTCGGCCCGCATCCGCTGCCACTCCAGCATCGAATGCGGGCTGAAGCGCGCCTCCTCGAACATCGCCACCAGCTCGCGCGCGGAGGCGTCGTGCAGTGCCCCGGCTTCGAACGCCCGGGCCAGGACCTCCATCGGGGTGTCCGAGGCCAGCGGCGCGGCTTCCCGGTCGCTGGACAGCCCGCGCTCCATGGCCACGTAGCAGGCGATGATCGCGGTTCGGGGGTCCTGCCCCGGCGCGTTCATGGCCGCGAGACCCATCTCCGCTGCCCGGGTCAGCGAGTCGACCTGCGCGGCGGATGTCTCTGCCGGCAGCGGCACCTCGGCAGCCGGACCGCGCCGGGCGGCCAGGGCGACCACCACCAGGCCGGCCACCGCCACGGCGATCAGCAGGGCGGCCCCGACCGCCGCCACCACCAGTGTGGTTCCGACGACCTCGGTCGGACCGGTCGGGTCGGGTTCGGGACCCGAGGTCGCCGGCGCCTGCGGTACCTCCCCCTCGCCGCTGCTCGTTCCCGGCGCGGGCTGTTCCACTCGGGCTCCGGGCAGAAAGAACATCGCGGTGATGCCGGCGGCCACCATCAATGCGAGCAGCGCCAGCGCCACCGGTACCAGCAGGGCGAGCCGGGGCAGCCGCAGCGGCTCGGCGGGTTCGTCGCGGACCTGCGGCATCGCCAGCGGCAAACGGTGCCGGCTGGCGATCACCCCGGCCAGCAGGATCACGATGGAGACGAAGAGCAGCACCGGCATGAGCGCGACGACCAGCGGCGACGGTGTCGCCGGACCGGCCGGTTCCGGTGCGCCGGGCAGGTAGCCGCGCAGCGCGACGACAGCGACCATCAGCAGTGCGATGGCCACGCTGATTCGCACAATCGGCGCCATTGCCCGTACCAATGCGTACCACCAAACCCCTGAGCTTGCTCGAGCAGCCACATCGTTACATGCCGAGCGGTCGGCTCGGGGAGAAATCGCGATACTTTGCTACTCCGGAGTATGTTCCATTATCCCGCGTGCCCGCCGATCATGCTCCCGCTCACCTGCACCGACGACACCACCGGCAACTGAGCCAATCGGCTGACCGTCCGAGCCGCCACCCCGCCCGCCAGGTCTCCGTTCCCGGACCGACCCGCGACCAGCTCCGGCAGCGAAGCGGCCGCCCACACCTCGCACGGCAGATCGGCGTCGTAGAGCACATCGATCAGATGCACCAACCGCATCGCCCGATCCGGTCCGGCCTCGCGCAGCAACGGCACGCCGTACAACGTCCAGGACCGGTAGGCACGAGCGAGCCGCACATAGTCGCTGAACCCGGTCGCGGTACCGCAGAGCGCAGCGAAATCGAACCCGATCCGCTCCCCGTCGACCCACCGCGCCTGCAACACCCGGCCCCCGAGCGGCACCGGCACCCCGCCGCCCGCACCGGACCGTCCACCGGCGCCATCGGTCGCTGTGACACCCGGTGGCTCGTTATCCGCCGGCCGCCGAGCACAGCCGGCCGGCAGCACCACATAGCGGCCCGCAGCGAAACCCGTGGCGGGGCCGGACTGCCGGGTCCGGTAGTCGAGCGGGCCGTCCAGTTCGACGACGTCCAGGTGGGCGAGGATCTGCTCGATCGCCGGGACGAAGCGGTCGTGGAACAGCGGGTTCGGCAGCAGTTGCCGGGGCGGGCAGTTGGCGGTGACGACGAGCAGGATGTGTCGGGCGAACAGGGTGTTCAGCAGCCGGGTGATGAGCATGGCGTCGCCGATGTCGTCTACGTGGAACTCGTCGAACAGCACCAGCCGGGCATCGCCGAGCAGCAGGTCCACCGCACGATCCACCGACCCGAGGGCATGGGTGGCGTCGTGCAGTGCGGTGAAGAACGTATGGAAGTGGAACCGGCGCTTACGGTCGCCGCCGACGGCCGCGAAGAACCGGTCCGCCAGCATGGTCTTGCCCCGCCCGGGCCGCCCGACCAGGTAGACACCGCGCTGCCGACGGCGCAGCCGGGAGCGCCGGTCCAGGCGGGTCGCCAGCACGGCTGCGGCGCGCCGCTGGGCCGGGTCGAGTTCGATCACCACCGAGTTCATGCTCTACAGTTGTAGAGTACCCGCCCACGCACCGGAAGGGTGACGATGTCCACAACCGATCGCCGCACCCTGCTGGTGACGGCAGCCGTCGAGCTGATCGCCGCCCGCGGTATGCGAGCCCTGACGCACCGCGCCCTGGATTCCGCGCTGGATCTCCCGACCGGTTCGGCCTCGTACTACTTCCGCACGAGGCGTGATCTGCTCTCCGCAGTGATCGACAGCATCACCGACCGCTCCCGCACCGACTTCCTGGCGGCCGAATTCGCCGACCCGGGCACCGCGACCCCGGAGGAGGTCGCCGACGCGCTGGCGACCTGGCTGGACCGGCTACTGGCGACCCGCCGCAACCAACTACTCGCCCGGCACGCCCTGATCGCCGAAACGGCAGCCGACGCGGACCAGCAGGACCGCCTGGCCACCAGCCTGTTCTCCTACGAACGTGCGATCGACCTCTGCACCGCACTCGGCGCCGACAGTCCCCCCGACCGGGCCGCCGACCTGCTGGCCCTGCTGGAAGGCCTGGTCTTCGACCGCCTCACCGGCATCCGTTCCGACCTCCCCACCGGAACGCCCGAGAGCCGCCGGCAACTCGCCCGCCCGCTCACCGAGTTCTGCCGAGCAGGACCAGGAGTTGAACCGATGACCGCACGTAACTGGCGTGAGGTGGAGAACGAAGCCCATCGGCGACATCCCGAGCCGGCCGAACCCGCGGTTCAGGAGCGGGCCCGAGCCGAACTCAACGCCTATACCGCAGGGCACCACCTGAAGGACCTGCGTAAGTCTCTCGGCAAGACCCAGGCCGAAGTTGCGGCCGCTCTCGGCGTTTCACAAGCACGTATCTCCCAGATCGAGAACGGCGACCTGGCAGCCATGGAGCTGGACACCCTGCGCGGGTACGCGCGGGCGCTGGGCGGCCGGGCGGACGTCACCGTGACGGTCGGGCCGCACACGGTGACAGTGGCGTGACCGGGTGCGGCCCCGGCCCTACCCGGTGAGCACCAACCCGGAAGTGGGTACGCCGGTGCCGGCGGTCACCAGGATGCGGTCCAGGTCGGCGACCTGGTTCACCGAGGTGCCGCGGATCTGGCGGACGGCTTCGGCGATGCCGTTCATGCCGTGGATATAGGCCTCGCCGAGCTGGCCGCCGTGCGTGTTGATCGGGAGGCGGCCACCTACTTCCAGGGCGCCGTCGGCGATGAAGTCCTTGGCCTCACCCCGGGCACAGAAGCCCAGTTCCTCGAGCTGCATCAGCACGAACGGAGTGAAGTGGTCGTAGAGGATCGCGGCCTGCATATCCGCGGCACGCAGCCCGCTCTGCGCCCAGAGCTGATCGCCCACCAAGCCCATTTCCGGCAGGCCGGTGAGACCGTCGCGGTAGTAGCTGGTCATCACGTACTGATCCGGACCGGACCCCTGGGCGGCGGCGCCGATGACGGCGGGCCGGTTCGGCAGATCGCGGGCGCGTTCGGCGCTGGTGATCACCAGGGCGACACCACCGTCGGATTCCTGGCAGCAGTCCAGCAGCCGCAGCGGCTCGGCGATCCAGCGCGAATTCTGGTGGTCGGCCAGGGTGATCGGCTTGCCGTGGAAGAAGGCGGCCGGGTTGACCGCGGCATGTTTACGATCCGCGACCGCGACGGCACCGAAATCGGCGCTGGTCGCCCCGGAGACGTGCATATAGCGGCGCGCGACCATCGCCACCTGCGCGGCCGGTGTCCCCAGCCCCTGTGGATAAGCCCAGCCGGCGTCGATCCCCGACGAGGTCGGCGCGGCGGCCAGCGCCGGGGAGAACTGCCCGAACCGGGCCCCGGAACGCTCGTTGAACGCCCGGTAGGCGACCACCACATCGGCGATCCCGGTCGCCACGGCCATCGCCGCCTGCTGGACGGTGGCGCAGGCGGCGCCACCGCCGTAACCGATATGGCTGAAGAACTTCAGCTGCGGGATGCCCACCGCCCGGGCCACGGCCGCCTGGGTGTTGGTGTCCATGGTGAACGTGGTCAGCCCGTCCACATCGGCGGGTGTGAGACCGGCATCGGCCAATGCGGCGGTCACTGCCTCGGCGGCCAGGCGCAGCTCACTGCGGCCGGAGTCCTTGGAGAAGTCGGTGGCGCCGATGCCGGCGATGGCGGCGCGCCCGGACAAACCGGGCCCTGACGCGGTCATGCAGAGGCCTCCTGGTCGGGACGGGAGATGACGACGGTGGCGGTGATGTGATCACCGAGGCTGTCCCGGCCGATGACCCGCAAGGTGAGCCGGTCACCGGACACTTCGGTCACCGTGCCGGACAGCGTCAGCGTGTCGCCCGCGTACAACGGCACGCCCAGCCGCAGGGCGATCGAATGCACCCGCGCCCGGGGGCCCGCCCAATCGGTGACGAACCGCTGCACCAAGCCGGTATCGGTGAGGATGTTGACGAAGATGTCCTTCGAGCCGCGCGCCACGGCCTTGTCGCGGTCGTGATGCACGTCCTGGAAGTCGCGGGTGGCCAGCGCGGAGCTGATCACGAACGTCGGGTCGGCGTGGATCTCCAGTTCCGGCAGGGTCGTCCCGGGGACGGCCGCCTCGACCGGTGCCGGGTTCGCTTCCGGAATCGCGGAACCCGCCCCGTTCTCGGCCGATCCGGACGACTTCGGCGCCGAACCGACGTCCGACGCACCGTCATCCGCGGGTACCCAGTAGGGCAGGAACGTACCGTCGTGCAGTTTCTCGAAGGCGACCCGCACCGGCAGGCCGACCGCCACCTGCTCCGGGTCGACCCCGCGCAGTTCACCGAGCATCCGTACGCCGGTGTCACCGCCGTCGGATGCAGCCTCGCCGAGGTCCAGTTCCACCAGGGCCACCACGAACGGCAGTGTCCGCCCGGGCACCTTCGGGGCATGGTGCACCACGAAGCTGAACACGGTCCCGGTGCCCGGGGCGACCACGTAGTCGGCCGGGGCATCGGGTGCATTCCACAGCGCAGGGACCGGCGGATGCTGCAATGTGCCGTCGGGCCGACGCTGGATCCGCAGTTCCCCGGCTTCGGTGCCCGCCCAGAAGAATTCGGTGTCCCGGGAACGCACCGGGGTGGCCCGCTGCCCCTTCGGCGCCGGCGGCGGGGGCGCGTATTTCAGGATCCGGAACAACATTTCGGTGACCACTTCGGCACCGACGTACCAGGTGGTGCGGAAGGTCAGGAACCAGCCTTCACCCAATCCGGTGCGCTTCGGCCCAGTGACCTCGTCGAGCCGGCTGGTGACCGTCACCTCTTCGCCTGGCCGCAGATACCGGTGGTAGATCTGTTCGCAGTTGGTGCCGACAACGGAGGTGAATCCGGCCGCATCCAGCAGTTCGGACGCGGTGCCGAGCGGATCGTCGGCCGCCCGGGCGCCGTGCAGGCCGAGCATGGTCCACACCTGTGCCATCGCCGGTGGGGCGACGGTGCCGGGATGTCCGGCGGCACGGGCGGCTTCGTCGTCCACATAGATCGGGTTGGTGTCGCCGATGACCTCCAGCCAGTTGTTGATCATCGGCTGGTTCACCGGATCGCGTCCGGCTCGCGGCGCCGATTCCCCGGCGGCGGCAATGCGTTCGGCGGCCTCCGGCAGCTCGGACACCGCGATGTTCTCCGACATCTACTCGCTCCTTCAGCGGGGCACCCGCGGCAGGTCCAGACCCGCCGTGGCCACGAGTTCCCGCATGATCTCGTTGACACCGCCACCGAAGGTGACGACGAGGTTCTGTTTGGTGCGCCGGTCCAGCCAGCTCAGCAGCTCGGCCGTTTCGGGTTCGGCCGGATCGCCGAACCGGCCGACCATTTCCTCGACCACCCGGCCGGCCTCCTGCAACGCCTCGGTGGAGAACACCTTGGTCGCCGAGGCGTCGGCGATCACCGCCCGCTGGTCGGCCTCGTTCCCGGCCGCCGCGGCGACCTGCCAATTGAGCAGTTCGTTGAGCCGCACCTGGGCACGCACCCGGCCGAGCGCCCGGCGGATCGCCGGTTCGCCGAGCAGCTCCCGCGCGGCCGCCCAGTCGTGCAACCGGTCGTAGAGCTGCTCGATCTTGCCGGACGGCCCCAGACCCACCCGTTCGTGGTTGAGCTGGGTGGTGATCAACCGCCAGCCCTTGTCCACCTCGCCGACCAGCATCTCGGCGGGCACCCGGACATCGTCGAAGTAGGTGACGTTGGTGTGGTGGGCGCCGTCGCAGGTGATGATCGGCGTCCACGAGTAGCCGGGGTCGGAGGTGTCGACGATGAGGATCGAGATGCCCCGGTGCCGGGACTCGGCAGACCCGGTCCGGCAGGCCAGCCAGACGAAATCGGCCTCATGCGCACCGGTGGTGAAGATCTTCTGCCCGTTGACGATCCAGTCGCCGTCGGCATCACGCACCGCCGTGGTGCGCAGCGACGCCAGATCGGTGCCGGCTTCCGGTTCGGAATAGCCGATGGCGAAATGGATGTCGCCGGAAAGGATGCCGGGCAGGAACCGCTGCTTCTGTTCCTCGGTGCCGAACTGCTGCAGTGTCGGTCCGACGGTCAGCAGCGTCACCAGCGGCAGCGGCACATCGGCACGCACCGCCTCGTTGTAGAACAGCTGCTGTTCCATCGGGCCGAAACCCTGCCCGCCGAATTCCTTCGGCCAGCCGACGCCGAGCTGCCCGTCGCTGCCCATCCGCCGGACAACGGCCCGATAGGCATCGCCGTGCCGGTCCACCGCCATCTGCTCGGCTTCTTCGGGGGTGACGAGATCGGCGAAGTAGGAACGCAATTCGCCGCGCAGCCGCCGCTGTTCGGCGGTCAGATCGATGAACATCTGGCTCCCAGGAGGTCGAGCCGCAGCGCCGCGCCGCCCAGCAGGCGAGCGAGGTCCTTGGCCTGTGCGTAATAACGGTGCATGGGGTGGGTGATGTCGACGCCGGTACCCCCGTGCAGGTGGTGACACTTCTGCATGGCCCGGGGCAGCTCGGCGGCCGCCCAGTAGGCCAGGATGTCGAGATCTTCGTCGGTGCGGCCGCGATGCTCCGCGGACTCGTCCGGCTGGGCCAGCGCCCAGCAGGCCGATTCGGCCGCCACATGCAAGGTACGCCCAGCGACGTAGAGGTCCGCCACCTGCTGGGCGACCGCCTGGAACTCGGCGAGCGGGCGATCGAACTGGCGGCGGGTGCGCACATGTTCGGCGGTCAGCCGCACCGCACCGGTGAGCAGGCCGTCGGCGGTGGCGCCGATGGCCGCCAGCGCGTACCGGTGCAGGATCGGCAGCGCGTCCGGCAGCAGGCGGCCGGCGGGCACTGCCACGTCCTGCAGCACCACGGTGGCCTCCGGAATGCCCGAGGACGACGGGCTCGCCAGCACCTGCACCCCGGCCGCACCGGCGTCGACCACGACCACACCGGCGTCGGTCGGCACCAGCAGCCACCGAGCCTGCTCGGCATAGGCGACTGCGACCTTGCGACCGGTCATCCGCAGCAGATCACCGTCGCGGACGGCGGTGGTGGCCGGCGCGGTGACGAACGGTGCGCCCGGCTCGTTCAGTGCCGCCGTGACCACCGCACCCTTCCCGATCTCCGGGAACACCTGTTCGGCCAGCTCCTCCGGCGCGGTGGCTAGCAGCGGCAGCAGTCCGAATCCGAGCGTCGGCAGCGCCGGGAGTGCCACCGCGTCGGTGGCCAGCTCCATCAGCATCGCCGATACCTCCGGCAGGCCCATGCCGTCGCCGCCGAATCGCTCCGGCACCGCCATCGAGAGCAGCCCGGATTCGACCAGCGCCGGCCACAGGCCGATATCGCGGGCCGGATCGCGCTCCAGCAGACCGACGACGACCTCGGCGACCGCGTCCGCGCTCTCGTCGCGAGTGAAATCCATTCAGCTCTCCTTCTGGGGCTCCCGGGGCAGGCCGAGAATGCGTTCGGCTGCCACGGTGAGCAGGATCTGCTCGGTGCCGCCGGCGATCGACAGGCACCGGGTGAGCAGGAATTCGGTCAGTTCCGGAGTGTCCGCCGCTCCGGCCGTACCGGTCAGCTCCATGGCGTATTCGGCCAGGTCCTGCCGGTGCCGGACACCGACCAGCTTGCGAACGCTGCTCGCGGAATCTGCTGCGGCACCGGCGGAGGCGGCCAGGGCGATTCGCTGTTCCAGCAGCGCCCCGGCGGTTTCGGTGGCGATGAACCCGCCCAGCCGGTCCTCGCGCAGTGCGGCCTGCGGCCCCTCCGGCGGGTACTGCTTCAGCAGGCTCTCCAGCAGGCCGCCGATCCCCCCGCCACCCATGGCCACCCGCTCCGCGGACAGGGTGGTCCGGGCGATCCGCCACCCCTCGCCCAGGGACCCGACCAGGGCATCGTCGGGTACGAAGACCTCGTCCAGGAACACCTCGCTGAAGCGGGCCTCACCGGTGATCTGCACCAGCGGCCGGATCTCGATCCCGGGGCTGCTCATATCGACGAGGAAATAGCTGATACCGCGATGTTTCGGCGCCGCCGGGTCGGTGCGGGCCAGACACAGGCCCCAGTTGGCGATATCACCGAGCGAAGTCCAGATCTTCTGCCCGCGCAGCCGCCAGCCGCCGTCCACCCGTTCGGCGGTGGTACGCAGGGCCGCCAGATCGGAACCGGCCTCCGGCTCGCTGAACAGCTGACACCACACGACGTCACCGGACAGGGTCGCCCGGACGTACTTCTCGATCTGTGCCTCGGTGCCGTAGCGCAGCAGGGTCGGCACCGCCCAACCGCCGACCGCCAGGTCGGGTGGGGTGATTCCGGCCCCGCGCAGCTGTTCGGCGATCATCAGGCAGGTCATCGGGTCGGCGTCGCGGCCGTACGGCGCCGGCCAGTGCGGCATGACCAGTCCGGCCTCGGTCAGGGCCGTCCGCTGCTGTGCGGCGGGCAATGCCGCGATTGCGGCGATCTCGTCGGCCAGTGCGGTATCGGTCCGGTCGCCGAGCACCCGGCGGGCACCGGTGGTGCGGCGCAGGCCGTCCCGGCTCAATGCGGTCACTCGCATCCGCCAGTGCGCCGTCCCGCCGAGCAGCTGCCGCAGGGCCACGGCCCGCCGCAGGTAGTAGTGGGCATCGTGCTCCCAGGTGAAGCCGATACCGCCGAGCACCTGGATGGCATCCTTGGCCGTGTCGACCGCAGCGTCCAGTGCCGTCGCGGCCGCCACGGCTGCGGCGATGGGCAGTTCGGCGGTGTCCCCGGCGACCGCGGCGTCCGCCGCCGCGGCGGCGTCTGCAGCGACGGACCGCACCAGCTCGGTCCGGCACAGCATCCAGGCGCAGATGTGCTTGACCGCCTGATAGCTGCCGATCGGCCGGCCGAACTGTTCCCGCACCCGGGCGTAATCGACCGCCGACTGCAGGCACCAGCCGGTGATCCCGGCCAGTTCGGCGACCGCGAGGGCGACGAACAGATCGGTCACGTCGTAGGGCGGGTCGAAGGCCAGTGTCGCCGGCACCCGCGCGCGGTCGGCCTGCACCTGTGCCAGCGGCACGCTCGGGTCCGCCGGGGTGCGTGGCGTCACGGCGGCCTGTCCGGGCTGGAGCAGGAACCAGCGCAGCCCGTCCGGGGCCCGGGCCGGTACCAGCACCCCGATGCCGTCCTCGGCGCCGTAGCCGTCCGGCCAGTTCCCGGACACCAGCCAGTCGTCGCCGTCCGCGACCGCCTCGGCCTCGACGCCGGCGACTCCCGGAGCCAGGGCACATGCCTCGTCGGCAGCCAGGGCGCCGCCGGTGACGATGCCGGCCAGCGCCGTCGTCAACACCGGCCCACCGGCCAGATCGGCCGCGGCCTGCTCCAGCAGCACCGCGAGATCGCCGACGGTGCCGCCGAGCCCGTCGGCGGATTCCGGCACCGCGACTGCGAACACTCCGAAGTCGGCGAGCCCGGACCAGTACTCGTGCCAGCTCCCCGTTCCCCGCTCGCGCAGTGTTGCAGTCGGCACAATCCGCTCCGCCCAGCCCCGCAGGGCAGCCGCAGCGGCTTTATGCTCGTCAGTGGTGGCGATGGTCACACGCATTACCGCCTTTCCGGCGTGACTCCCGCAGATAGAACATGTTCTAATATCTGGGCCGGGCGGAAGTCAAGAGACGCCGACCGGACGACCACCGATGCACAGCGGCGTGCAGCAGGACAACGAACGGTGCCCGACCGAAAGGAACCTCCCCGATGGCCAGCCCCTCCCGCGCATCCCAGGAACCGAATGCCGTGCCCGCTACGGCTGTGACCACCCTGCGCGAGAACGAGCTGACCTCGGCGGCACAGCGCGAACGGCGCAAGCGCATCCTCGACGCCACCCTCGCCTTGGCATCCAAGGGCGGCTACGACGCCGTGCAGATGCGTGCCGTGGCCGAACGCGCCGATGTCGCCGTGGGCACCTTGTACAGGTACTTTCCGTCCAAGGTGCACCTCCTCGTCTCGGCCCTGTCCCGGGAATTCGAGCAGATCGAGACCAAGCGGCGCCCGCTGGCCGGGAACACCCCGCAGGAGCGGATGCACCAGCTGCTCACCCAGATCACCCGGATGATGCAGCGCGACCCGCTGCTCACCGAGGCCATGACCCGGGCGTTCATGTTCGCCGACGCCTCCGCGGCCGCCGAGGTGGACCGGGTCGGCAAGGTGATGGACCGGGTGTTCGCCCGTGCCATGAACGACGGCGAACCCACCGAACGGCAGCTCGCCATCGCCCGGGTCATCTCCGATGTCTGGCTGTCCAACCTGGTCGCCTGGCTGACGCGCCGCGCCTCCGCCTCCGATGTCACCGAACGGCTGGAGCTGACCGTCGATCTGCTGCTCGGCGACTCCACTCCGGACTGACCCGGACACCGCGCCCGAAACCGGGCAAAACCCCCGCCACCTGCACACTCCCCGGACCGGCAGCGCCGGGGATAGCCGAAAGATCGCCCGTCCGGCGTCGACCCGACGCCGGACGCGAGCATCCGCAGGTTCACCCAGTAGTGTTATGTGCGCCCTGGAATCAACCCACTCCGTCTCTAGGTTGGATGCGTGAGCGCACAGGATCTGCCACTCGATGTTCGCCGGGCGCTGGCGGCGGCCGCCCGCGTACCGCGACTGCTGGTCGCCTCGGATTACGACGGGACCATTGCCCCGATCGTGTCCGATCCGGCGAAGGCATTCCCCCATCGCGAATCGGTGAGCGCACTACGAGCCCTGGCCGGGCTCGCCAATACCACCGCCGCCGTGATCTCCGGCCGGGCGCTGCGCGACCTCGCCGCACTGTCCCGGCTGCCGGTCGAAGTGCAGCTGATCGGCAGCCACGGCTCGGAGTTCGATGTCGGCTTCGTGCACGCTATCGACAATGACGCCCGGCAGTTGCTGTCGGAGATCCAGACCGAGCTCTCGCAGATCGCGACCGCCAATCCGGGCGTCGCGGTGGAGATGAAGCCGGCCAGCGTCGCCTTGCACGTCCGCAATGCCACCCCGGAGATCGGGCGGCGCGCACTGGAGACCGTCCGGCAGGGCGCGGCCTGCTGGGTCGGTGTGCAGGTGACCGAGGGCAAGGCGGTCATCGAGCTGGCGGTGATCCCGACCGACAAGGGCACCGCACTCGACACCATTCGGCACCAGGAAGGCTCCTCGGCGGCCGTGTTCTTCGGCGACGACGTCACCGACGAGAAGGCCTTCCGGGTGCTGTCCGGACCGGATGTCGGAATCAAGGTCGGTGACGGCGAGAGCCTCGCCGGCTACCGGGTGGACAGCACCGAAGACGTGGCGCGCGCGCTGGCCTTCCTGCTCGAGGAGCGCCGCACCTGGCTGGCCGGGGCCAGCGCGCCCCGGATCGAGCGGCTCAGCATGCTGTCCAGTCCGCGGTCGGTGGCACTGCTCACCCCGGATGCCACGGTCACCTGGTTCTGCCACCCGGAACCCGATTCGGCCGCGGTCTTCGCTCATCTGCTCGGCGGTCCGGCCGCCGGGCACTTCACCGTGGAACCGGAACGGCCCGGGCTGCCGTTGTCGCAGCGGTATGTGGACGGCACGATGACCGTCGAGACCCGCTGGGCGAGCCTGAAGGTCACCGACTACCTGCCGCACGACGTCCCCGCCGACCGCACCGATCTGACCCGGGTGATCTCCGGTGAGGCCCGCGCGGTGGTGACCTTCGCGCCACGGCCGGAGTTCGGCCAGGTGGCGGTGCGCATCGAGGCCGAACCGAACGGCCTGCGAGTGGCCGGCACCAACGATCCGATGGTGCTGCGCTCCCCCGGCGTGGATTGGGAGATCACTTCCGACGGCACCCATGACCGGGCGCGCGCGGTGGTGGACCCGTCGTCCGGGCCGATCACCCTGGAACTTCGGTGCGGCACCGCCGATCTGGCTCCCGCGATGACGGCGGAACCGCAACGCCGCCGGCTGGCCGAGAACTACTGGTCGCAGTGGGCGGCCGGGCTGCACCTGCCCCCGCTGAAGCCGGATCTGATGAAGCGCTCCGCGCTGACCCTGCGCGGCCTGGTGCACAGCCCGTCCGGTTCCATCCTGGCGGCGGCGACCACCTCACTGCCCGAAGACATCGGCGGGGTACGCAACTGGGACTACCGCTACTGCTGGCTGCGTGACGCCTCGATGACCGCACACGCACTGGTCTCGCTCGGTTCGCTGACCGAGGCCGAGCAGTTCCTGGGCTGGGTGCACACCGTGCTGGAGACCCTGCCCGGGCCGGAGCGCCTGCACCCGCTGTACACGATCTACGGCGAGACGCTGCCGCCCGAGGCCGTCATCGATCTGCTGCCCGGCTACGCCGGCTCGCGGCCGGTGCGGGTCGGCAACGCGGCCAACATGCAGGTCCAGCTGGACGTCTTCGGCCCGATCGTGGACCTGATCGCCGCCCTGGCACACGAACGCGAACGGCAGGGACGCACCGATCCGCACACCGCCCTGCCGGATGCCGATTGGGAACTGGTGCACGCGATGGTTTCCGCGGTGCAGCGCCGCTGGACCGAACCGGACCACGGCATCTGGGAGATCCGCGGCGCCCCGCGGCACCACGTGTATTCGAAGGTGATGGGCTGGCTGACGGTGGACCGGGCGCTGACCCTGGCCCGTAAGTTCGACCGCCCGGTGGACCCGGAATGGCCGATACTGCGCGACACCATCGCCGAAGAGGTGAAAGCCAAAGGCTGGAACGAGGAAGTGCAGTCCTACACCGCCGCCTACGACGGGACGGACCTGGACGCCGCCACCCTCTACATCGGCCTGAGCGGACTGATCGAACCGGACGATCCGCGCTTCGCGGCAACAGTGGTCGCCACTGAGGCGGAACTGCGCAGCGGCTCCACCGTCTACCGGTACCACCACGACGACGGCCTGCCGGGCGGCGAGGGCGGTTTCCACCTGTGCGCCGCCTGGCTGGTGGAGGCCTACCTGCTGATCGGCATGCGCTCCGACGCCGAGGCCCTGTTCGCCCAGTTGGTAGCCGCCGCCGGCCCCACCGGCCTGCTCAGCGAGGAATACGACCCCATCGCCGAGCGCTCCCTCGGCAACCATCCCCAGGCCTACAGCCACCTGGGCCTACTCCGCTGCGCCCAACTCCTCAGCCAGCCGGTACTGGACGGCGTCACCTCCAGCCCCGCAGGTTCGCGCCCCTGACGGGCAGTCCTACGGCCTCCGCATCCGAGCGCTCGAGACTCGAGCCTTCGGCCTCATGCACTGTCGAGTGCTCGGATGCGCGACGGGTTGCGAACTCCTCGCTCCTCGACGTCGCTCCGTAAGTGGATGCGTGGTTGCGCCGGCCGGCACGGTGAGGGAGCCGTAGTGGCGGCGGTCGCTCGGCCGAGGCCGCCACAACAGCTCCTTCGGCTGTGATGTTCGACGCGGGAGTGGGGTGGTTGCGGGTGCCGGTGCTAACCTGAAACGGTAACGGTTTCCATTTCGCTCTGGTGCAGTGCTCGGTTCGGGCTCATTGCAGTTGTAGGGCTCGGGTCAGGAGTACTCCGTGAAGAATCGCACTGCTCGGCAGATCGGTGGGGTGGCGTTGGGGGTTGCTGCGGCGCTCGTTTTGAGTGCTTGTGGCTCGGCTAACTCGGATAGCGATGACGGGCGGCTGGATGTTGTCGCTTCGACCGATGTCTGGGCGGCGGTGGCCACCGCGGTCGCCGGCGACGATGTCACTGTGACGGCAGTTATCGACGATCCGGCTGCCGATCCGCACTCCTATGAGATGGCGCCCACCGAAACGGCCGCGATCAGCGACGCCGACCTGGTGGTGTTCAACGGCGGGCATTACGACGAGGCCGTCGAGCACGCGGTGGAGAGCCAGGACAAGCGCAGCGTCGAGGCCTACGCCGAGCGGGTCGACACCGGCGACGAGAACGAGCACGTCTGGTACGACCTGCCGACCGTCGCCGCGGTCGCCGACCGGATCGCCGCCGAACTCGGCGAACTCGATACCGAGCACGCCGCCGAATACACCTCCCGGGCCACCGAGTTCAAGACCGAGCTCGACGCGATCGGCACGATCACCGCCGGCATCGTGGACCGGCATCCCGGCGCACCGGTCGCCCAGACCGAACCGCTGGCGCACTACCTGCTGACCGCCGCGGGTGTCGACGACCGCACCCCGCACGAATTCCAGGAAGCCGTCGAACAGGAGACCGACCCGTCCCCGGCGGCCGTGGCCACCACCCGGGACCTGCTCACCGGCAAGCAGGTGCAGGCCCTCGTCTACAACGTGCAGACCGAGGACAAGGTCACCCGGGACCTGCGCAGCGCCGCCGAGGCCGCGGGCATCCCGATCGTCGAGGTGACCGAAACGCTGCCCGAGGGCGTCGATTACATTCAGTGGCAGACCGACAATGCCGAGGCCTTAGCCGCGGCACTGTCCTGACCACGCCTCACCGATGACGCAGGGAGCCACGCTGTCCGAATCCGCCGATTCGAAGCCTGCCGCGGCAGGCGCCGCGCAGCCGGCTCCCGCGGCGATCCGGCTGCGCGGCGCCCGGCTGTCGTTCGGGGACCGCACGCTCTGGGACGAGCTGGATCTCGATATCGCACCCGGTGAGTTCATTGCCGTGCTGGGCCCCAACGGGTCCGGTAAGACCTCACTGCTGCAGGCGCTGCTCGGCCGTATCGCACTGACCTCGGGCAGCGCCGAGGTGGCCGGGCGGCCCGCGGCCCTCGGCAACCCCGGAATCGGCTACATCCCGCAGCAGAAGACCATCGACGCCGGGGTGCAACTGCGCGGTGTCGACCTGGTCGGCCTGGGCGTGGACGGACAGCACTGGGGCATCGGACTGCGCAACCGGGCCCGCCGGCGTCGGATCGTCCGCGAAGCGGTCGCCGCGGTCGGGGCCCAGCGGTTCGCACATGCCCCGCTGGAGGCACTGTCCGGCGGAGAACAGCAGCGGTTGCGCATCGCCCAGTCCCTGGTCGGCGACCCCCGGGTGCTGCTCTGCGACGAACCCCTGCTCAGCCTGGACCTGGCGAATCAGCGCCTGGTCGCCGAGCTGATCGACCGGCGCCGCCGCGAACACGACACCGCAGTGCTGTTCGTGACCCACGAACTGAACCCCATCCTGCCGCTGGTCGACCGGGTGCTGTACCTGGTGGACGGCCGGTTCCGGATCGGCACCCCCGACGAGGTGATGACCTCGCAGACCCTGTCCGAGCTGTACCGCACCGAAGTGGAGGTGCTGCGGGTGCGCGGCCGGCTGGTCGTGGTCGGCACCGGTGACGATATGGATGCGCTCGGCGGTACCGAGTCGAGGGCGGCCCACTGATGGAAAAGCTCGCCGAGGTGTGGCGGAAGATGTTCGACTTCGGCACCACCGTGGATCTGCTCGGCTACGACTTCGTCCAGCAGGCCGTCCTGGCGGCGGCGATGCTCGGCCTGCTGGCCGGACTGATCGGGCCGCTGATCGTCAGCCGGCAGATGTCGTTCGCCGTGCACGGCACCAGCGAACTCTCGCTCACCGGTGCGGCGGCCGCACTGCTCGCCGGGGTCGGCGTCGGACTCGGCGCGATCGCGGGCTCGGTCGTGGCCGCCCTGCTGTTCGGCTGGCTGGGTGCGCGGGCCCGGGAACGCGATTCGGTGATCGCCGTGGTGCTCTCGTTCGGTCTCGGCCTCTCGGTACTGTTCCTGTGGCTCTCCCCGGACCGGGCCGGCTCCAAGTTCTCCCTGCTGACCGGCCAGGTCGCCAGCGTCGGCTACAGCGGGCTGGCGCTGCTGCTGGTCTGCACCGTCGGCGTGCTGATCACCCTGGCCGTGGTGTACCGGCCGCTGCTGTTCGCCAGCACCGATCCGGAGGTGGCCGCGGCGCGCGGCGTCCCGGTGCGGGCGCTGTCGATCGTGTTCGCCGTGCTGCTGGGCGTCACCGCCGCCTTCGGCGTGCAGATCGTCGGCGCGCTGCTGGTCCTGGCCCTGCTGATCACCCCGGCCGCCGCGGCCGCCCAGGTCACCGCCAGCCCGTGGCATGCGACCGTACTGTCGGTGGTCTTCGCCGAGGTCGCCGCGGTCGGCGGCCTGCTGCTCTCGCTGGCGCCCGGCGTGCCGGTCTCCACCTTCGTGACCGGACTGTCGTTCACCATCTACCTGATCTGCCGGGCGATCGGCCGATACCGGCTGCCCCAGCGCGCGGCGGTGCCTGCGGCCTGACCCCGGCGCCCCGGAGACTGCAGCGGAACGCCACCGCGGAGGGCCCCGCGTCAGGCCCAACCAACACCGCCGGACCCCAGCACCCCCGGAGACGGCAGCGGAACGCCACCACGAAGGGCACCGAGACCCGGCCGGACGACACCGCCGGACCCCAGCACCCCCGGAGACGGCAGCGGAACGCCACTACGAAGGGCCCCGCGTCAGGCCCAACCGACACCGCCTGATCCCAGCAACCCCGGAGACGGTAGCGAAGCGTAGCCACGGAGGGGCTCGAGGGTCAGGCCCGACAACACCGCCTGATCCCGGCCCCCCGAAGGTGTCGGAACGCCGGCAGACCCACGCGGGGCTCGGGGAAACGCCGCCCCGGATACCCGCCCGCCAGTAGGCTCGGCTGCGGACGCCGACGCGAGGGGTGGTCTCGATGATCGATTTTGCCGTGCCTGCCGACCTGGCCGCCCTGCGGGACCGGGTCCGGACCTTCGTGACCGAGCAGATCGTGCCCTACGAACGCGATCCCCGGATCACCGCGCACGGTCCCGACGACGATCTGCGCGCCGAACTGGTGGAGCTGGCCCGCGGCGCCGAACTGCTCACGGTGCAGGCGCCGGTGGAACTCGGCGGGCTCGGGCTCACCCATGTGGAACAGGCCCTGGTGTACGAGGCGGCGGGCTGGTCGACGCTGGGCCCGGTCGCGATGAACTGTGCGGCGCCGGACGAGGGCAATATGTTCCTGCTCGGCAAGATCGCCGATCCGGACCAGATCGAGCGTTACCTGATGCCGATGATCCATGGCTACCACCGCTCGGTGTTCGCGATGACCGAGCCCGGCGGGGCCGGATCCGACCCGAATCAGCTGAACACCGAGGCCGTGTTCGACGGGCAGAAGTTCGTCGTCAACGGCCGGAAATGGCTGATCACCGGCGCCGACGGCGCCCGCACCTGGATCGTCATGGCCCGGCTGGCCGAGAACCCGCACCTGCCCGCCGGGCCGACGCTGTTCGTCTGCGACGGCGACGAGCCGGGCATCGTGGTGGAGCGGGTGATGAACACGATGGACCGCAACTACGTGGGCGGACATGCGGTGGTGCGGTTCGAGGACCTGACGCTACCGCCCGAATCGGTACTCGGCCGGACCGGCCAGGCCCTGCGGTACGCCCAGCTGCGGCTGGCGCCCGCCCGGCTCACCCACTGCATGCGCTGGCTGGGCGCAGCGGCCCGGGCCCAGCAGATCGCCCTGGAACACGCCCGGACCCGCACCGCCTTCGGCAAGCCGCTGGGTGAGCACGAGGGTGTGTCCTTCCAGCTGGCCGACAACGAGATCGCGCTGCACCAGTGCCGGCTGACCATCTGGCACGCCTGCTGGCTGATGGATCGCGGCGAGGCGGCCCGGCACGAGAGTTCGATGGCGAAGTCGTTCGTCTCCGAGCAGCTGTTCGCCGTCGCCGACCGGTGTGTGCAGATCCTGGGCGGGATCGGGGTGAGCGACGAGACCGTGGTCGAGGCGATCTTCCGGGACCTGCGCGCCTTCCGGCTCTACGACGGGCCCACCGAGGTACACAAGTGGGCGATCGGCCGCCACCTGCTCCGGTGAACCGGCCGACCAACTACGATCGGCGCCATGAGTTCGGAACTGCTCGTCGATGTCTCTGCGGGCATCGCCGTGCTCACGCTCAACCGTCCGGCCCAGCAGAACGCGGTCACCCCGACACTGGCCACCGAGCTGAGCGCCGCACTGCGCCGCTGCGATGCCGACGACGCGATCCGGGCCGTGGTGCTCACCGGCACGCCGCCGGCCTTCTGCGCCGGTTCGGATCTGTCCGAACGCAGCACCACCACCGATCACGCCATCGACCCGCCGCCGTGGCAGGTGCGTAAACCTGTGCTCGCGGCCGTCAACGGACATGCGGTCGGGCTGGGGCTCGGGCTGGCGCTGCAGTGCGATCTGCGGTATTTCGCCAAGGACGCGGTCTACGGGATCACCCAGGTGCGGCGGGGTGTACTCGCCGACGGCTACGTGCACTGGACGCTGCCCCGGTTGGCCGGGATGGCCAATGCCGCCGACATCATGCTCACCGGCCGCACCTTCGACGGTGACGAGGCCAAGGCGATGGGCCTGGCCAACGCCGCCCTGCCGGGCGGTGAGGTGCTGCCGACCGCGCTGGCCGTCGCCCACGACATCGCCGCGGGCGCGGCCCCGCTGCCCGCGGCCCTGTCCAAGCGGCTGCTGTGGGAGAGCCTGCAGATGTCACCGGCGATGGTCGGGCAGCTGGAATCCGAGCTGAACACCCACGTCGCCGAGAGCGTCGACGGCGGCGAAGGTATGGCCGCACTCAAGGAGCGTCGGCAGCCGGAGTGGCGCGGCGGTGTCAGCAGCGAATGGCCCGCCTGGGAACAGGCCACGCGGCCCGGTCTGGACTGAGCTCAACCGCCGTTGAGCATCACCAGGAACCACAGCAGCGCCATCAGCAGCATCAGTACCGTGCCGATGATTCCGGCCACGTAGCCGATCAGCACCTGCACCCGGCCGCCGATCGCGCCGTTGGACTCCTCGATCTGGGTGAGCGCCTGCCGCCCCATCGCCCAGGCCACCGGCCCGAGCAGGCCGAAGCAGAACGGGCTGAGGAGCCCGAGCGCCAGGATGATGTTCGCATTCGGATGCTCGGCCGTCTCGCCGATCGGCTGATTCGGAATGACCACAGCCGAATTCTACGGCGACAGAACCAGTTTGCCAGGCAACCGAGCCGGATTATCCGGCGATGCGGCGCTGCCGGGCCACTTCACCCAGCACGACACCGGCCGCGACCGAGGCGTTCAGCGATTCGACCGGCCCGGCCATCGGAACACTCAGGATGGCATCACAGGTCTCCCGGACCAACCGCGACAGGCCCTTGCCCTCGGAACCGACCACGATGACCGTCGGGGTCGTACCGTCGAACTCGTCGAGCGTGGTGTCGCCACCGGCATCGAGCCCGATGATCTGGTAGCCCTGATTCGCGAGGTCCTTCAGGGTGCGGGTCAGGTTGGTGGCCCGGGCCACCGGCAACCGCGCCGCGGCACCCGCACTGGTCCGCCAGGCCACCGCGGTCACACTGGCGCTGCGACGCTGTGGAATCAGCACCCCTTGACCGCCGAAGGCCGCCACCGAGCGCACCACGGCACCCAGATTGCGCGGATCGGTGATGTTGTCCAAGGCCACCAGCAGCGCCGGCCGACCCGAATCCCGCACCCGGTCGACCAGGTCGTCGGGGTGGGCGTACCGGTACGGCGGCACCTGCAACGCCAGGCCCTGATGCATACCGTTGGCGCTCATCCGGTCCAGATCGGTGCGCGGCACCTCCAGGATGGAGATCCCGGCGTCGGCGGCCCGCTGCACGCTCTCGCTGAGCCGGTCGTCGTTCTCGGTGCCGACCACCACATACAGCGCGGTGGCCGGGACCTCGGCACGCAGGCATTCCAGGACCGGGTTGCGGCCCAACACCAACTCCGGACCGTCGTCACCCTTGCGGCCGGCCGGGCGCGGGCCGCGGCCGGGCGAGGTCTTCGCCTTCGCATCGGCCTTCGCCTTGGCCTTGGCCCGCTTCGCGGCTGGGTGGTAAGGACGCATCTCCGCCGGTGGTGTCGCGCCACGGCCCTCCAGGCCACGGCGGCGCTTCCCGCCGGAACCGACGACCTGCCCCTTCTTGGTTCCCGTCTTGCGGATCGCGCCGCGCCGCTGCGAGTTGCCTGCCATCAGTTCGCCCTTCCACTCGCCGTGCCCAGCGACCATTCCGGGCCCTGCGGGGTATCGGTCACCTCGATGCCGGCAGCAGCCAGCCGATCACGCACCGCATCGGCGGTGCCCCAGTCCTTCTCCGCCCGCGCCGTCTGCCGCCGCTCCAGCTCGGCGCGGACCAGGACGTCCAGGGCACCGACCGCCGCCGAACTGTCGGCGGGGGTGTGCCATTGTTCGTCCAGCGGGTCCACCCCCAGAATGCCCAGCATGGCACGGACCTGGCCGGCGTGGTCACGGGCGGCGTCGAGATCACCCGCGTCCAGTGCCCGATTGCCGATATGCGCGGCCTCGTGGATATCGGCGATGGCCTTCGGCACCGACAGGTCGTCGTCGAGCGCGGCCGCGAACGCGTCGGTCCACTTGCCGACCGCCACCGCACCGGCCCGCTCGGTCACCCGCAGCACGAATGCCTCCAGTCGCTGGTAGGAGGCGGCGGCGTCCTGCAGGGCCTGCTCCGAATACTCCAGCATCGAACGGTAGTGTGCGCTGCCCAGGTAGAATCGCAGTTCCACCGGCCGGACCTGCCGGAGCACATTCGGCACCGACAGGACATTGCCCAGGGATTTCGACATCTTCTCGCCGGCCATCGTCACCCAGCCGTTGTGCAGCCAGTACCTGGCGAAGCCGTCCCCGGCGGCCTTGGACTGGGCGACCTCGTTCTCGTGGTGCGGGAAGACCAGGTCCATCCCACCGCAGTGGATGTCGAACTCGGCGCCCAGATAGAACTCGGCCATCGCGGAGCATTCCAGATGCCAGCCCGGCCGGCCGGGGCCCCACGGTGACGGCCAGCTCGGCTCACCTGGTTTGGCCGCCTTCCACAGCGTGAAATCGCGCGGATCCCGCTTGCCGGTGCCGGCGCTCTCGCCCTGATGCACATCCTCGAGCCGATGGCCGGACAGCGCTCCGTATTCGGGGAAGCTGAGCACATCGAAGTAGACATTGCCGTCCGCGGCGTAGGCGTGCCCGCGGTCGATCAGGCGCTGCATCAGCTGCACCATCTGGGTGATGTGGCCGGTCGCCCGGGGCTCCGCCGACGGCGGCAGCACTCCGAGCGTGGCGTACGCCGCATCGAAGGCCCGCTCGTGCGTGGTGGCCCACTCCCACCAGGGCCGGCCCGCCTCGGCGGCCTTGGTCAGGATCTTGTCGTCGATATCGGTGACGTTGCGGATGAAGCGGACGTCGTAGTCGTGGGCCAGCAGCCAGCGCCGCAGCACGTCGAAGGCGACGCCACTGCGCACATGGCCGATATGCGGCGCACCCTGCACGGTGGCCCCACACAGGTACACCGAGACGCAGCCGGGGACCAGCGGGACGAAGTCACGCAGGGTCCGCGATTCGGTGTCGAAAAGGCGCAAGGTCACAGGAGCCGATCCTAGGCGATCGAACCGGGCGGGTCCGCACCCGAGGCCCGACCCGGATCGCGACGCCACCGTTCGGCGTCCGGAGCCCCACCCGGCGGCGGAACCCGCGGGGCCACTCGCCGGAGTTCGTTGTGAGCGGAGTAACGTCGCGCCCGTATCGGCAGATATCCGGACCGTCCAGTGGGTCGGTATGGCACGGTTGCGGATTGGGCGAAGTAGGCCCGATCCGACCGGCTTCGCAGAGTTCGCAGAGCAGTGTGTCCTGTCAAGTCCGATTGGCGGGTCTTCCCGGCCGCGGCCGCCGGATTCGGCGTTTGCCGGGAATGTTCCGCAATCCGATATTGCTGCCGATGCCGGGAATTTGCCGGTCGGCTATTCCCGCATTCGAATCACTCGCCGCCGGCCCGCACCAATCGCAGTGCCGCGCGCACATCGGCTACTTCGTGAATGCGCATCGTGGTCTTGATCCGCTCACAGCCCGGCGGCACCAGCGCCGTGGTGAAGCCGAGCCGCTCGGCCTCGGCCAGCCGGCGGCCGAGCCCGGTCACCTTGCGCACCTCACCCGCCAGACCGACCTCACCGAGCAGCACCCAGCCGACCGGCACCGCGACCTCGGCGACGGCGCTTGCCACCGCGAGTGCGATGGCCAGGTCGGCGGCGGGCTCGTTGAGCCGCATCCCGCCGACGGTGGCGGCGTACACATCGTGTTTTCCCACGTACACCCGGCCCCGGCTCTGCAACACCGCCAGCACCATCGCCACCCTGTTGTAGTCCAGCCCGCTGACCGCCCGGCGCGGCTGCGGGATCTCGGTCTTCACGGTGAGCCCCTGCACCTCCGCGACCAGCGGCCGCTTACCGTCCATCGCCACCGTCACCGCGGTCCCGGGTACCGCGGCATCCCGGTGATGCAGGAACAGCCCCGATGGATCCGCCACCCCGGCGATCCCGTCCTCGTGCAGTTCGAAACAGCCCACTTCGTCGGCGCTGCCGAACCGATTCTTGATCCCGCGCACCATCCGCAGCGTCGAGTTCTTGTCCCCCTCGAACTGCAGGACCACGTCCACCAGATGTTCCAGGGTGCGCGGCCCGGCGATATTGCCGTCCTTGGTGACATGGCCGACCAGCAGCACCGCGATACCGCTGGCCTTGGCCAGCGAGGTCAGTGCCGCGGTCACCGCACGAACCTGGGTGACGCCGCCGATCACCCCGTCCGTATCCGGGGCCAGCATGGTCTGCACCGAATCGACCACCAGCAGCGTGGGCCGCACCTGTTCGACATGTCCGAGCAGCACCGACAGGTCCGATTCCGCCGCCAGGTACACCCGCTCGTGCACCGCCCCCGTGCGGTCCGCCCGCAACCGGACCTGCCCCGCGGATTCCTCCGCGGTGACATAGAGCGAGGTCTCCGACCGCTGCGCCGCCCACCGGTGTGCAACCTCGAGGAGCAGGGTCGACTTGCCCACCCCCGGCTCACCCGAGAGCAGAACGACCGACCCCGGCACCACCCCGCCCCCGAGCACCCGATCCAGCTCCCCGACCCCCGAACTCCGCGCCCGGGTGACCTGCGCATCGATCCGGGTCAGCGGCGCCGCCGCAGTACTGGGCAGCATCGCCCGCCGCCCGGCGCCCCCGGAACCACCCCCGGCTGCCACCTCGTCGACCGACCCCCAAGCACCACAGCCAGGGCATTTACCCACCCATTTGGCGACCTCGTGCGAACACTCGGAACACCGGAAGACCGCCCTGCTCTTAGCCACGAACGCACCCTAGCCACGAGCACCGACACCGGCGAAACCGCCGGAACAAGCCGCCCCCGCTCGAGCCACGGCCCCCGAGGCGAAGCCCCGCACCGACGCGCCACGTCCCCGCAACAAGCACCCGCGAGCAACAAGGAATTCGTCGACCCGCCTCCGCGCGGCACACCTACCGGCAGGGACAGAATCGATCACCGGACGGCGCCGACACGCCATCCCGAGCACCAACCCGAGCCCGCGAATCCTGCCAACCCAAGAACAGCCTCGGAGCCGCGGCCGCTACCGAAACACCAGCTCCGACCCACACATCTCCAGACGGAGCGACCGCGAGCGAGAACTTCGTGGCCCCGCACCCGAGCCACGAACACGCCGCGCCTGAGGCGGCGCGGCACCAGGCATACAGCCCTACCGAGAACGCCCCTCCGCGCCTACCAACCCTGTGTGGAGCGAGGAGTTCGCGGCCCCCTCGTACCCGAATACTCAAGAGCACAAGAGCCGAAGACTCGAATGCGCAGATGCGAGGCCGATACCGCCGCGAACAGCGACGCCGGATGCGACGCCACCCCAAAGCTCCTACCGAAACGCCAACTCCGCACCTAAGCAACCACGCACGGAGCGACCTCGAGGAGCGACCCGTTCGCGGCCCGCCTCGAATCCGAGTACTCGAAAGCGCATGAGCCGAAGGCTCGAGTCTCGAGTGCTCGGATTCGAGGCCCCCAGGGCCTCGAACACGCGGCGGCGGAGCCGACGCCAGATAACTCAGTGTCCGCCGGAGCCGGGGGCGGCCGGGCCGGAGAGGTCGTTCTCGACGCGCTCGGAGACCGGGCCCGCGTCGACCGGGACGGATACCCGGATGCTGCCGGCCTTCTCGAAGTTGAAGGTCATGTCGTAGGTCAGGCCCGGGAGGATGTCCTGCTGCAGGCTCTGGATCTCGATGGTGGCGGGATCGGCCTCGGGGTCGGCCACGGCGTCTTCGTTCGCCGGCTCTTCGTCCGTGGCTGCGTGGTCTGCGGCTGCCGCGCCGGCGACGACGGTCTGCTGCGGGGCGAGCTCCAGGTCGGAGCCACCACCGGGGGCCGTGATCTGCACGGTACCCAGGTCGGACTCCACGCTGACCAGCTCGTCGGTGGTGATCTCGCTGTCGTTGACGATGCTGAGCGCGACCAGCGCCTTGCTGCCTTCGACGTTGGTGTGCTCGGTGGTCTCGTGCGAGGGGTACACGATATGCACGTTGCGCAGGCTGATCTCACCGAGGTCGGCTCGTGCCCCGTTGACGGCCGCGACCTGCGATGAGGTCTGGGTGATCTGACCGGCGCTGCATCCGGTCACGGCGAGGGCGGCACCGGCGGCGAGGGCGGCAACCGTCACCATGCGACGTCGCACCGAAGGGGCAGCTTTCAGGGCAGTCACGGTTTGTCCTCCATGTCGACCGGGCTCACTCTGCATGACGCAGTGTAGTAGGAGCGGCGGAATCCGATGCCGTCGGCTCCTCGGACACCCCGTCCACGGTCACGCCGCCGCGATGCGGGCCGTTCGGCCCGGCGCGACCGCGGACACGCGCGCGTTCGGTAACGGTTGGATGGAGTGGGCGGGGTTGCCGGTCGAGTGCCGGGTGCGGCTCGTCCGATCGATGTTGCCCGAGCTGGGCGTTAACCCGTTCCGGGACAAGCAGATGCACAACAAGAAGTTGATGTCAAGCCCTACGGTGCCCTAGTTGTGGCCCTGACCTGCACCGTTGATCGCGCCGTTACCGAGTCGCATGTTAAACTGTGAACATCGAAAGGGGCACGGGACACATGATTTTTAAGGTCGGAGACACCGTCGTTTACCCCCACCACGGAGCGGCGCTGATCGAAGCTATCGAGACTCGCACCATCAAGGGTGTACAGAAAGAGTATCTGGTCCTGAAGGTCGCCCAGGGTGACCTGACTGTTCGGGTTCCTGCAGAGAACGCCGAATATGTCGGTGTTCGCGACGTAGTCGGTCAAGAAGGTCTCGACCGCGTCTTCCAGGTGCTGCGCGCACCGCATACCGAGGAACCCACCAACTGGTCTCGCCGGTACAAGGCGAATCTGGAGAAGCTGGCTTCCGGTGATGTGAACAAGGTGGCCGAGGTCGTGCGCGACCTGTGGCGCCGTGAGCAGGATCGTGGCCTGTCGGCCGGCGAGAAGCGCATGCTGGCGAAGGCACGGCAGATCCTGGTCGGTGAGCTCGCGCTCGCCGAGGGCACCGACGACGGTAAGGCCGAGTCGCTGCTCGACGAGGTGCTCGCTGCGGCCTCCTGAGCGAGGCGGTAGCGTCCGCTACTCGTGAATACCTCTGACGACACGGGCCGTCCGGGTGACGGTCCGATAGTTGCTCTGGTTCCTGCCGCCGGGCGTGGCGTGCGACTGGGAGAATCGACTCCCAAGGCGTTCGTCGCGGTCGGCGGCACACCTATGATCACCCTCGCTGTCGAAGGGTTGATCGCTTCCGGTGCGATCGATGAGATCGTGGTGATCGTTCCGGAGGAGCTGCGGGCGCGGGCGGCCGACCTGCTGCGCGATTCCGCAGTGCCGATCCAGGTCGTGGCAGGTGGTGCCGAGCGCACCGATTCGGTCCGGGCGGGCATCGAGGCGGTGCCCGAGGCGGCCGGCTTCCTGGTCCACGACGCTGCTCGAGCCTTGACGCCGCCCGCGCTGATCGCCCGGATCGCGGCGGAAGTGCGTTCCGGGCGGGCCGCCGTGGTGCCGGCCCTTCCGGTGGTCGATACGGTCAAGTCGGTGGATGGCGCAGGTACGGTGACCGGCACGCCCGACCGGTCCGTGCTGCGGGCGATCCAGACGCCGCAGGGCTTCGGCGCCGAAGTGCTCCGCCGCGCCTACGCCTCCGAGGTGACCGCAACGGATGACGCCGGTCTGGTGGAGAGGTCCGGCGTGCCGGTGCACACGGTGCCCGGCGATCCGCTCGCTTTCAAGATCACCACGCCGCTGGATCTGCAGCAGGCGACCGCATTGCTGGCCGAGCGCACCGGCGCGGCCGACCCGGTTACGCGGCCGAGGCCACCCCGCCGGGCTGCCGCAGCTGCCGAACAAGCGGCCGGCCCCGAAACGCCCGAGCAAACGGAAACGCAGGCGTCGGTAGAACGCACACCGGGCTACGGAACTCCGCGTACCAACGTCGTCGGGATCGGGACGGATGTGCATCCGGTCGAACCCGGCCGGCCCTGCTGGATGGCGGGGCTGCTGTTTCCGGAGGCCGACGGATGCGCCGGCCATTCCGACGGCGATGTCGCTGTGCATGCGCTGTGCGATGCGCTGCTCTCTGCGGCCGGGCTGGGCGATGTCGGTGCGGTGTTCGGCGTCGGCCGGCCGGAGTGGGCCGGGGTCACCGGCGCTCAGATGCTCACCGAGGTGCGCCGGCTGCTCACCGAGGCGGGTTTCGGGATCGGCAATGCCGCGGTGCAGATCATCGGGAACCGGCCCAAGATCGGGCCGCGCCGCGCCGAAGCTCAGCAGGTGTTGAGCGAACTGCTGGGAGCGCCCGTTTCGGTATCGGGCACGACCAGTGACGGGCTCGGACTCACCGGGCGTGGTGAAGGCATCGCCGCCTTCGCCACGGCACTGCTGCTGCCCGGAACCTGAGCCGTCGGCGAGCTACACCAGGTTGAACGGTTCCGGCGCGCTGCTGATCGCGCCCAGGCTCGCCACCACGGTGTACGCCCCGGCGGGCACCGGCAGCCGCTCACCGGCGCATTCGGGCTGCGAGGTGGTGCCGGACCAGGTGACGGTGAAGGCCGCCTGTTCGCCGGGCTGCAGGGTGCGCATATCGGGCTCCCCGTCCGGGTAGCAGTCGCTGCTCGACCAGAGCCGACGCTGACCGTCGATGGTGTACACCGCCGCCTGCTGCAGCCCGGAACCGGTGTCACGCACACACGGCGCCGAGGAGATGTTGGTGACCACGATGTCGAACACCGGCTCGGCGCCCACCCGGTAGCTCGGCTGGGCCGGACTCACCTTCAGGGCGAGCGACTGGTCGGTGCACTGTTCGTGCACAGCCGGTTCCGGTTCGGCCGAGGTGGTGGTCGTGGTTTCGGCACCGGCAGTGGTGCTCGTGGCCTCCTCGGTCGGCTCGGCCGCGGTGCTCGAGGTGGTCGCGCTCGTCGACGCGGCCGCCACCGCACCGTCGTCCGCACCACCGGAGCCCCCGCCGCGGGACACCATGACCGCCAGCCAGACGATCACGACGACGGCCAGGACGAGGACGCCGATGGCGAGTGCGCGACGGCGCCAGTAGATCTGCGGAGGCAGCGGTCCAGTCGGTTCCAGCACGCTTCAACGGTAAGCGCACCACGACGAAGTGCGCTCGAGCACCTCGGCGTGTCGAGTCTCAGGCGGCCTCGCCGACGTCGCCGACCACGCTGCGCAACTGTGCCCGCCCGTCGGCGAGCTGATAGGTGACCGACGCGATGGCGCACCGTCCCGCCCGCACTCGCTCGGCGATCGTCGTGGACCGTTCCATCAGCAACCGGCTGGTCTCCTCGACATGCCGGGCTTCCAGTTCGTCCACGCCGGTGAGGCCGTCGCGGCGGCCGAGCAGGATGGACGGGGTGACCCGCTCGACGATGCTGCGGATGTGCCCACCGGGCACCTCACCGCCGTCGAGGGCGTTGATCGTGGCCTTGACGGCTCCGCAGCTGTCGTGGCCGAGTACCACGATCAGCGGTGAGTTCAGTACCTCGACCCCGAACTCGATGGAGCCGAGCACCGATTCGTCGATGACATGTCCGGCGGTCCGCACCACGAACATATCGCCGAGGCCCTGATCGAAGATCAGCTCGGCGGCCACTCGCGAATCGCCACAGCCGAACAGGATGGCATGCGGATGCTGGCCCCCGACGAGCTTGGCTCGGTCGGCGGCGCCCTGACTAGGATGCAGCAGCGTGCCGTTGACGAAGCGCTCATTGCCCTCGCGGAGGGACTTCCAGGCACTTATCGGATTGGAACCAGGCATACCGACCATTGTGCACATCGAAGGGGACTACCAGCGAGTTCACTTCGTTACGGGTCCGAAAATGTCATCTGACGGTGACGCCGCCGGCACGGTGAGGTCGATCGAACGTAGTGGGAGAAATGCGAAGCGAGACCGCGATCGACCCCGGGGTGCTGGTCGACTGGTACGGCCGAACCGCCCGTGACCTGCCGTGGCGGCGACCGGAGGCGACCGCCTGGCACATCCTGATGAGCGAGATCATGCTGCAGCAGACCCCGGTGGCCCGGGTGGAGCCGATCTGGCGGGAATGGGTACGGCGCTGGCCGGTGCCGTCGGCAATGGCTGCATCCCCACAAGGTGAGGTCCTGCGGGCGTGGGGCAAGCTGGGCTATCCCCGGCGGGCACTGCGCCTGCACGAATGCGCCCGGGTGCTGGCCACCGAGCACGGCGATCAGGTGCCCGACGACGTCGAGGTCCTGCTGGGACTGCCCGGTATCGGGGACTACACCGCTCGCGCGGTCGCCTGCTTCGCCTACGGGCAGCGGGTACCGGTGGTCGATACGAATGTCCGCCGAGTCGTGGCCCGGGCGGTACACGGCCGCGGCGAGGCGGGCAATCCGGCCGCCCGTGATCTCCGGGAGACCGAGGCACTGCTGCCCGCGGACGTGCCGACCGCAGCCCGCTTCTCGGCGGCGCTGATGGAGCTGGGCGCGACGGTCTGCACCGCCCGCACCCCCGACTGCGCCGGGTGTCCGCTGCCCAGCTGTGCCTGGGTGGCCGCCGGGAAACCGGTCGCACCGACGACGCGGCGCACGCAGAAGTACGAGGGCACCGACCGGCAGGCCCGGGGCCGACTGCTGGACGTGCTGCGCGACGCCCACGGGCCGGTGGAGCGGGTCCGGCTGGATCTGGCCTGGACCCGCGATCCCGGCCAGCGGGACCGCGCACTGGATTCCCTGCTGGTCGACGGGCTGATCGAGCAGACCGACGACGGCCTGTTCGCCTTGGCGGGCGAAGGATCCGCCTGACCCGCCATCAGCCGAGCACCTTCCGCAGGAAGGCGCCGACGGACTCGCGGTAACGCTCCGGCTGCTCGTCGTGCACCAGATGCCCGGCCCCGGCGACCCACACGTATTCGGCGTCCGGATGCATTCGCGCCATCTCCCGCATCTGCCCCGGCGGGGTGATGGTGTGCTCGCCCTCCAGCAGCAACGCCGGGACGGTGAGCGACCGCCATTCGGACCAGAAGTCCCGGACGCCCCACTCCTCGGAGATGTCGCGGAAGGTGTCCACCGAACCGTGCAGCCGGTACCCGTCCGGCCCGGCGGCGAAGGCCCGCACGAAATAGCGGCCGGCAATCGGCCCGAAGTAGTCCAGCACGGCCCGCTCGTCGGGGAACGGCTGCGGCCAGGCGTGCATCATCGCCGCCCAATGCGCGGCCGTGCGGCCGGTGAAATCCGGGGCGATGTCCTCCACGACCAGTGCGCGGACCCGGTCCGGGTGGGCGGCGGCGTACACCCATCCGTGCAATGCCCCCATCGAATGCCCGACCAGCACCGCGGGTTCGGCAATGGCTTCGGTGGCCGCGGCCAGGTCCGCCACGAACGCCTCGGTGGTGAGTTCGGCCGGTGGCCGGCGGCCGTGTCCGGCGGCGTCGAAGGTGTAGACGTGGCCGAAGCCGCGGAACCAGTCCAGATGATCACTCCAGGTGCGCGCACTGCCCATCAATCCGTGCAGCAGCAGGATCGGACTGCCCGCACCACCCTCGTCGTACAACACCCGCCCGATTGTGCCCGCAGCGCCGGTCCCCCGGCACATCACTACAGTTCGGTTATGGCTGTTGTGAAGATCAATGCGATCGAGATCCCGGAGGGCGCAGGCCCCGAACTGGAGAAGCGGTTCGCCGCCCGCGCGCACGCGGTGGAGAACTCGCCGGGCTTCCTCGGCTTCCAATTGCTCCGCCCGGTGGCCGGCGACGACCGGTATTTCGTGGTGACGCAGTGGGATTCGGAGGAGTCGTTCGCCGCCTGGCGCGACGGCCCGGCCCGCGCCGCACACGCCGGGCAGGGCGGCGAGGGCGAGCGGCCGAAGCCGGTGTCCACCGGGGCATCCCTGCTGGAGTTCGAGGTGGTCCTGGACGTCCCCGCGAAGCCCTGACCGGCCTGGATACTGCGCACCCTGTTGACGACGGCGGCTGGGCCTGTCACAGTTCTGAGGTAATTGTGCGAGGGTGTGCGGGAATTCCGGTGTGAGTCCGGAGCGGTCGCGCCACTGTAATCCACGTACCGGTTCCCCGGTGCCGGAGAGCCAGATACCGGCACCTTCGCGCCCGACCACTCGACCGGGACGCGCATCCCGGGAGGAGGACCCGAATGGCCATCGCACATTCGCCCAGCCGCTCCGCCGGACTGGATCAATTGAGCACTGTGCTCATCACAGTGGGTGTCGTACTGCTCGCCCTGCTGACGCTCTACCTGGTCGGTTTCGACCAGGGCGCGGTCTCCCGTACCGGGATGTTCATGCATGAGCTGATGCACGACGGGCGACACCTGCTGGGGGTTCCGTGCCACTGACGGGAACCCTGCGTACCCTCCTGCTGCGCGGCCTGCTGGCCGGCCTCATCGCCGGTCTGCTGGCCGCGACAGTGGGATTCTTCGTCGGCGAGCCGCATATCGAGGCCGCCATCGCACTGGAGGAAGCTGCCGCACCGGAGTCCGGTGGCCACAGCCACGGCGCCGGGGAATCGTCCGGACACAGTCACGGCGACGAGGAGGAGCCGCTGGTCAGCCGCTCCGGGCAGAAGTTCGGGCTGTTCCTCGGGCTCGGCCTGTCCGGGATGGCGTTCGGTGCATTGTTCGCGCTGGCCGCGAACCTGGCCCGGCGGCACACCGATCTCGCCGCACAGCGATTGTCGGTGGGCCTGGCCGTAGTCGGCTGGACGGCGATCGTCGCGGTGCCGTTCTTCAAATACCCGGCCAACCCGCCCGCGGTGGGTGATCCGGAGACGATCAACGACCGCACCTGGCTGTGGGTCGCCGCCGTGCTGCTCGGACTGGTCGCGGTCGGCGCAGCGGTCCTGGTCCACCGGGCACTCGCGGCCCAGTTCGAGTCACTGCGCTGGTCGGGCGCCCTGGGGGCGTTCCTGGTCGTCGTGACGCTCGGCTACGTGCTGCTCCCGGGCGTGGACGAAGTATCCGCCGACTTCCCGGCGAGCCTGCTCTGGCAGTTCCGGGTGGCCTCGCTGGCACAGGCCACCACGCTGTGGGCCGCCCTCGGCCTGAGTTTCGCAGTCCTGACCCAGCTCACCCAGCGAAGGGCCGCGGACCCGGCCACCGTGCCTGCCTAGATCCGGCCCGGTACCCCGGTATCGAGCCGAACTGCTACCCGCGGGTGATTCGGTCCGCGCTGCCGGGCAGCCATCGTCGAAGTCATGATCTCCTTCGCGCCACCGGCTTCCGCTATGGCACCGACCGTCGCCGGACCGATCCCGAGACCCCGGCCGGTCTCGCTCGCCTACTTCGCGATCCTCACCGCGCTCGGCGCGGGTGTCGTCGAGACATTGCTCCGGACTGCCCGGGACGGCGGCGCGTTCACCGACCGGCTGCCCGGCCTGCTGTTGCGGGTGGCGATCTACCTGGTGGTTGCGGCTGTCGCGATTCGGATGGCCGCCGGGGGCCGCACCGCTCGAAGGGCGCTCACCCTGGGACTCGGAGTCGTCGGCACCGCTTCGCTGACCGTCGAACCGCTCGCGGTGCTGTTGTCCGCGCAACGGCTCCGCGACCCGTTCCTGGAGCTGTCCGGATACTCGGCGGTGCTCGTCGGCTGCCGGGTGGTGCACATCCTGGCGGTGCTGGTTGCGGTCGCGGCGATGTACGCCCCCGGCGCTCGCGGGCACTTCCGGCGCCGATGAGGACCCGGACGCCACGATGCCCTGCCGCATACGGCGGCAGGGCATCGGAATGTCTCGACCGGGCGGGTCAGACCAATGCGGCGTCGAGCTCGATCTCGCCCACTCCGGCGAGCGCCTTGCTGATCGGGCAGCCGTCCTTGGCCGCGGTGGCGGCGGCGAAGAAGCCCTCATCGGTGAGACCCGGTGCAACCACCCGGACGGTCAGTTTGATCTTGCCGATCCGGAATCCACCGGCCGGGTCCGGGCCCAGCGTCACATCGGCCGTGACATCCAGACTCTCCGGCGTGCCACCGGCATTCGCGATCTCGTTGGACAGCGCCATCGAGTAGCAGGAGGCGTGCGAGGCCGCCAGCAGCTCCTCGGGGCTGGTGGTGCCGCCGGCCTCGTCGGCCGTGCGCTTCGGGAACGACACGTCGTACTTGCCGACGCTGGAGCTCACGAGTTCGACCTGGCCGGAACCGTCCTGCAGGCCACCGGCCCAGAGGGTGCGCGCGGTACGTGTGGGCATCGCGATCCTTTCGTTTCGAGGGTGGAAGTGCTCGGGTTCGAACCTACTCGCCCGCGACGACGGCGGAAGTCCGCTCGTCGAGCCGTTCCAGGATCCCGGGCCAGACCTGCTCATGCAGGTCCCGCACTGCGGCGGTGGGGAACCCGGCATGCCGCAGCCGCAGTCGGATTCCCCTGGGCTGCTTGAGCAGGTCCACGGTCACCACCGTCTCCACGCCTTCGGTGGCGGTGGTGACCCAGGTGAACTCGACGAGCCGGTTCGGCTCCAGCCGCAGCGTCCGGCCGTAGTGCGGATTCCGCTTGCCCTCGAATTCGGTTTCGAAGTACAGCGGTTCGTTGACAGCGGGGCGCATCAGCACCGAATCGGGCGCCGCCAGCCACAGGTCGAGACCCTGCGTCCAGGCCGCATACAGCAGGCTCGGCGACGCCTTCATCACTCGTTCCACGGTGAGTTCATGTGGCCGAGCGGACAGATCCGGGATACGAACGGGCTGGTCCATCACCGGAGTTTACCCACTGCCACCGCTGGTTCCGGCGTTAGGCTGTCATGCGTGAAGGCGCCTGGCAACCGGTTGTTCGGACCGATCGATTCGGTTCGCCGCTCGCTCCTGCTCGATCTCGGCCCGGCCGTGGTCGTCGCGGTCGTCCAGGTGCTGGGTGGCCGGGCCGCGAACCTGCATCAGGACGGGGTCCGGTCCCTGGACCTGCTCGGTTACGCGCTGCTGCTGGCCGGTCCGGTCGCGCTGATCGCCCGGCGGCGGTGGCCGGAACCGGTGCTGCTGATCAGCTTCGCGGCCTGCGCGGCCTATGTCAGCCTCGGCTACGGGTACGGGCCGATCTTCGTTTCCCTGATCATCGCCTTCCTCACCGCCGGTTCCCGTGGCTCCCGATGGCTCACCTATCCGCTGGTCGTGATCGGCTTCCTCGGCCTGGTCTGGCCGCTGCCGATGGTGTTCGGACTGCACACCGAGGTGTGGCCGGTGCTCGGGATGCTCGCCTGGCTGACCCTGCTGGTCGCGACGACCGAATTCCTCCGGCAACGCACGGCGATCGCGGCCGCCCGTGCCCAGCGCGCCGAAGCCGCCCGCCGGGAGGAGGAGCACCGCCGGGAGCGGGCCGCCACCGAGGAACGGCTCACCATCGCCCGCGAACTGCACGATGTGCTGGCACACAGCCTGTCCCTGATCAACGTGCAGTCCTCGGTGGCGCTGGAACTGTTCGACCGGAAACCCGACCAGGCCGCCGCGGCACTGGCCACCATCAAGGTGACCTCCAAAGACGCCCTGGCCGAGGTGCATACGCTGCTGCATTCGATTCGCGCCCAGGCCGCCGCCGCACCCCCGCCTCCGGCGGAACCGGCGCCACCGGAACCACTCGCCGAGCCCGATTCCGAGCCCGCTCCCGAACCGGCACCGGAACCGGAACCGGTCACCACGCCCGCGGCGCGGATGCCGGCGCCCAGCATCGCCGATCTGGACGCACTGCTGCAGCGGGTACGAGAGCACGGGCTGCCGGTGCAGACCCGGGTCATCGGTACCGCCCACCCCCTGCCCACGGTGATCGATGTGGCCGCAGCCCGGATCATCCAGGAATCGCTGACCAATGTGGTCCGGCACGCGCCCGGCGCCACCGCGAAGGTCACCCTGCGCTACACGGCCGGCAGCGTCGACATCACCGTCGACAACGGCCGAGCCGCCGAAACAGGCACGCGAGCGGGCGGCACCGGCGGCAACGGCATCATCGGGATGCGGGAACGCGCGCACATGCTCGGTGGCGCCCTGACCGCCGGCCCCCGTCCCACCGGCGGATTCCGGGTAGCGGCCCGCCTGCCGTTGCACAGCGATCTCGACGACGAAGCGGAATCCGGGCTGGTCCACCAGTAGCATGCACATGACATTCACATGTACGCTGGCCGCATGGCTGTTGCGATCCAGATCAAGGACGTACCCGAGGAAGTCCGGGATGCACTCGCCGCCCGTGCGGCCGCACGCGGACAGTCGACCCAGGTCTACCTACGTGCACTACTGGAGCGCGAGTTCCGGGCGGAACGAAACCGGCAGCTGATCGAAAAGCTGGCCGAACACCGCAACCTCGACCTCACGGCAGACGAAGTCGTCGCGGAGATCCGGCAGCTGCGCGAGGGCGGCGAATGATCGTCGTCGACGCCAGCGTCATGGTGATGGCGCTGGTCAGCAAATCACCCCAGGGCGACGCCGCCCGCGCGACGGTGTTCGACGAGGACAGCTGGGCGGCGCCGGCGCATATGCCGATGGAGGTGATGCGCACGATCCAGAAACAGGTGCGCTGCGAGCGGATGCCCGAAGCCGACGCCGATGCCGCCGTTTGGACGCTGGCATCGATGGAAATCGAATATCCCGAGACGGATGCCACGCTGCTGCACACCACCTGGGCGATGCGCCACAACGTATCCATCTACGACGCCGGATATCTGGCGGTCGCGGCGACCTATGACGCCCCACTCGCCACCCTCGACCGCCGGTTGGCCAGAGCAGCAGCGCAGGTGTCACCGAATACCCGGGTCATCCAGCTCTGACGCAGTCGGCCCCCAGCGGCAACGACATCATCGGGATGCGGGAACGCGCGCACATGCTCGGTGGCGCCCTGACCGCCGGCCCCCGACCCACCGGCGGATTCCGTGTCGCGGCCCGTCTGCCGTTGCACAGCGATCTGGACGACGCGTCCGACGCCTCTTCAGAGCAACACTCGCCCGCGATCAATGCAACATGACGACAGCAGAATGATCGCCGCTTGCGTTGCACGTCGAGCAGGCCTGACACGACCCGAACGACCGGAGTACTCCACAGCATTCACTCTTGAGACATAGCATCCTTCCTATATAGGATGGATGCTATGCACTTGTACACGATCGAGCTCGAACCCGAGGTTGCCAACTGGCTGAGTGCGCTACCGGAGCGACAGTTCGGTCGTGTCGACGTGCATGTGGGCATGCTTGCAGAACAAGCCACCACGCTGGGAGAACCTTGGTCCCGCAATCTGGGCGGGAAGGTCCGCGAACTTCGGTTCCACCTCCACCCCCTGGAGATGCGCATCACCTACTGGATCGCTCCTGGTCGGCGTGTTGTCTTGCTGACCGTCTTCCGCAAGACTCGAATGCGAGAGGCTGCGGAAGTAGAGCGCGCCAAAGTTCTCCAGCGGGTATGCGAAGCAGAACATGAGCATGCCCGGATCAGCTTCGTGAGAGAGGTGACCCGAGATGACTGAGCATCAGCCCATGAGGGATCTGCTGCGTGAACGGATGAGCAGCCCCGACTTCGATACCGCAGAGTACCGCGCTGGGCGTGCTGAGGCGATCCTGGCCATCGAGCTTGCCAACGCGATCCGGGAACGCCGACTCGAACTCGGGCTGACTCAATCGCAGCTCGCCACCCGGGCAGGGCTGCATCAGCCCGATGTTTCCAGGCTGGAGTCCGGGGGCGGTACCCCTACGCTCGGGATGCTCGAGCGACTGGCCCAGGCGCTGGAGATGCGGCTGATCGCCCGTTTCGAGAAAACAGACGCGGCCTGACGCAGCCGGCGCGCGCGGAATCCGTTCGGAAAGCTTCGGCCCCGAGCGAACGGTTCGCTCGGGGCCGACCCTGCTGTGCCGAACCTACTCGCCGGCGGCCGGAGCCTCCGGGTTCTCGGTGGCGCCGGTCAGCACCACCTCCGGCTTGGCCTTGTCGTCGCCCTTGGTCAGCTTCGCCTTACCGGCGAAGGTGAACTTGGCGTCCTCGCCCTGGCCTTCGCCGTCCCAGCCCTCGACATCGACCTCGATGGTCTGGCCGGGGCCGATCTCGCCGAAGAGGATCTTCTCCGAGAGCTGATCCTCGATCTCGCGCTGGATGGTGCGACGCAGCGGCCGGGCACCGAGCACCGGATCGAAGCCGCGCTTGGCGAGCAGCTTCTTGGCGGTCTCGGTGAGCTCGATCGCCATGTCCTTGTTCCGCAGCTGGGTGGCGACGCGGTCGATCATCAGGTCCACCATCTCGACGATCTGCTCGTCGGTGAGCTGGTGGAAGACGATCACGTCGTCGATACGGTTCAGGAACTCCGGGCGGAAGTGCTTCTTCAGCTCGTCGTTGACCTTCGCCTTCATCCGGTCGTAGTTCGACTTGGTGTCGTCCTTGGCGGCGAAGCCGAGGCCCACGGCCTTCGAGATGTCGGCGGTCCCCAGGTTCGAGGTGAAGATCAGCACCGTGTTCTTGAAGTCGACCGTACGGCCCTGACCGTCGGTCAGGCGGCCGTCCTCGAGCACCTGCAGGAGCGTGTTGTAGATCTCCTGGTGTGCCTTCTCGATCTCGTCGAACAGCACCACCGAGAACGGCTTGCGCCGTACCTTCTCGGTGAGCTGGCCGCCCTCCTCGTAGCCGACGTAGCCCGGAGGGGCACCGAACAGCCGCGAGGCGGTGAAGCGGTCGTGGAACTCGCCCATGTCGATCTGGATGAGCGCATCGTCGTCGCCGAACAGGAAGTTCGCCAGCGCCTTGGACAGCTCGGTCTTACCGACACCGGACGGACCGGCGAAGATGAACGAACCGGACGGACGCTTCGGATCCTTCAACCCGGCCCGGGTGCGGCGGATCGCCTTCGACACGGCCTTGACCGCATCCTCCTGGCCGATGATCCGCTTGTGCAGCTCGTCCTCCATGCGGAGCAGCCGGGTGGTCTCCTCCTCGGTGAGCTTGAACACCGGGATACCGGTCCAGTTCGCCAGCACCTCGGCGATCTGCTCGTCGTCGACCTCGGCGACGACGTCCAGGTCACCGGAACGCCACTGCTTCTCCCGCTCGGAGCGCTGCGCGACCAGCTGCTTCTCCTTGTCGCGCAGCCGGGCCGCCTTCTCGAAGTCCTGCGCGTCGATCGCGGACTCTTTCTCCCGGCGGGCATCGGCGATCTTGTCGTCGAACTCGCGCAGGTCCGGCGGCGCGGTCATCCGGCGGATCCGCATCCGGGCACCGGCCTCGTCGATCAGGTCGATCGCCTTGTCCGGCAGGAAGCGGTCGTTGATGTAGCGGTCGGCCAGGGTCGCGGCGGCAACCAAGGCACCGTCGGTGATGGACACCCGGTGATGCGCCTCGTAGCGGTCCCGCAGGCCCTTGAGGATGTTGACGGTGTGCTCGACGGTCGGCTCGCCCACCTGCACCGGCTGGAAGCGGCGCTCCAGGGCGGCATCCTTCTCGATGTACTTGCGGTACTCGTCGAGGGTGGTGGCACCGATGGTCTGCAGCTCACCGCGGGCCAGCTTCGGCTTCAGGATCGAGGCCGCATCGATGGCGCCCTCGGCCGCGCCGGCGCCCACCAGGGTGTGCAGCTCGTCGATGAACAGGATGATGTCGCCGCGCGTGTTGATCTCCTTGAGCACCTTCTTCAGGCGCTCCTCGAAATCACCGCGGTACCGGCTGCCCGCCACCAGGGACCCCAGGTCCAGGGTGTAGAGCTGCTTGTCCTTCAGCGTCTCGGGAACCTCGCCGTTGACGATGGCCTGCGCCAGGCCCTCCACGACGGCGGTCTTACCGACACCGGGCTCGCCGATCAGGACCGGGTTGTTCTTGGTGCGCCGGGACAGCACCTGCATGACCCGCTCGATCTCCTTCGAGCGGCCGATGACCGGGTCCAGCTTGCCTTCCAGGGCCGCCTGGGTGAGGTTGCGGCCGAACTGGTCGAGCACCAGCGAGGTCGACGGGGTGCCGGTCTCGCTGCGCGCGCCCGACTCCACCGGTTCCTTGCCCTGGTATCCGGACAGCAGCTGGATGACCTGCTGGCGCACCCGGTTGAGATCGGCGCCCAGCTTCACCAGGACCTGGGCGGCGACGCCCTCGCCCTCTCGGATCAGACCCAGCAGGATGTGCTCGGTGCCGATGTAGTTGTGGCCGAGCTGCAGCGCCTCACGCAGGCTCAGCTCCAGCACCTTCTTCGCCCGCGGCGTGAACGGGATGTGACCGGACGGCGCCTGCTGGCCCTGCCCGATGATCTCCTCCACCTGGCTGCGCACACCCTCCAGCGAAATGCCGAGGGATTCCAGCGACTTGGCCGCGACACCCTCGCCCTCGTGGATCAACCCAAGCAGGATGTGCTCGGTGCCGATGTAGTTGTGGTTGAGCATCCTGGCCTCTTCCTGGGCCAGGACGACGACGCGCCTCGCGCGGTCGGTGAACCTCTCGAACATCGCTCCCTCACTCTCCTGCTCCGACAGTCTGGCCACAGACGCCGCAGTGTCTGGTCAACCTGGGCGTACGCGGTGACGAACCTGCCGTCAGCCTGCCATGAAGCCCGGGGGTTGCGGCCCCCGCCTCCACTCTAGATGCCAGGGCACTGTGCCGCCGCCGGTCCACCCTATTGACGGCCCGGCGGCCATACGGTCATTCACTCACAACGCGCACGTCGAGCGTTTCGTTTCCTCCCCGATTTTGCCCTCAGCGAACAGGACCGGTCACCGTGCGCATCGCTGGGTCAGGAAGAGCGACAGTTCGGCGGCGAGGCGGTCCGGCCGGTCCCAGGGCACGCAGGTGCCGCTGTCCGCGATCTCCACCAGGTCGGCGTCCGGAAACGTCGCCGCCAGACGCGGGCCGTGGTCGCGGGGCATCAGCCGGTCCTTGCCCGCCCAGACCACCAGGGCCGGGCCGGGGAACTCGGCGGGTGCCGCCGCCCAGTGGGCCAGCCGGTCCGGGGCGTAATCGTCGGCGAGGATCGCCCGGACGTCACGGCGGACGGCGGGGTCCGTCCCGAACGGGCGCAACCAGCGATCCGCCGTCGCGGAGGGGATGGGGCGCTCGGTGGTGACGTCGCCGGCGGCCAGCAGCCGCCGCAGCGGGGCCTGCCGCTGGGCCCAGCCGAGGGCCGCGAAGGCGCCGGGGAGGCGGGCGGCGCGAGCGAAGGCGCGGCCGGGGGCGCCGGGCGGATAGTTGTCGAACGCCTCGCAGGCGATCGCGGCGATCGCACGCAGCCGGCTGCCGGTACCGGTCGCCAGCATCACCTGGGCGGCACCCCAGTGGTTCTGCACCAGCACCACCTCGTCCAGGTCGAGCGCGGCGCAGAAATCGTCCACCAGGGCGGCCAGGCCGGGGACCGTAAGGTCGGCGCCCGGTCGCATCGGCAGCCGGTGCGCGCCCAGCGGCAGCGTCGGCCGCAGGTATCGGAAACCCGGCGGCAGCTGCCGCACCACCTCGTCCCAGACCGTCGCGTCCTTCATCGCACCGTGCAGGAACAACACGGCCGGGCCGGCGCCGGAGTCGAAGTACTCGATCCGCCCGGCCGGGACCGCCACCGTCTCCGGGACCGGCGCGGTCACCGGGCCACCAGAGCCAGATCGAGCACCCGGTCCGGGAGCAGCCGGGCGACCAGCGTCGAGGTCCACGAGTCCCGGCCGACCCGGTACCGGGTGCGTGGCCGGCGATCGGTCAGCGCGCGTTCCACCGCGGTCGCGAACTGCTCCGGCCTGGTCCGGCTGGTCCGGGCCAGCCGATCGTTGGCGGCGACGAACTCGGTGAACGGGCGGCGATAACGTTCGGCGATCTCGACCGGGACCCGATCCAGTATCTCATCGGCGCCGCCGGCGATCTTGTCCCAGATCGGCGTCATGATCGCACCGGGTTCGACCACCGACACACTCACCGACTGCGCCGCCAGTTCCCGGCGCAGCGAATCGGACAGCCCCTCCTTCGCGAACTGCGCGGCGGCGTAGGCCCCGAGGAACGGGGTGGCCACCCGGCCGACCCCGGAGGCGACATTGACCACCCGGCCGACCGGCCCGGTCGCCACGGTTCCGGCACGCAGCAACGGCAACATGGCGCGGGTCATCGCGACGGCACCGATCACATTGACCGCCAGCTGTTCCCGCAGCTGTTCCGGGTCCAGGCATTCCAGCGGTGCACAGACGCAGATCCCGGCATTGTTCACCAGGCCGCGCAGCCCTCGTTCCCCGACCGCGTCCGAAACCCGCTTCCGGGCAGCGGCTATCGCGGCGGAATCGGTGACGTCCAGCGGTAACGGCGTCAGTTCTCCGGACAGCCCGGAACTCTCGGCCACCAGTTCACCGGCGGCCGTTTCGGACCGGACACCGGCGAAGACGGTGAAGCCGGAGCGGGCCAGCTGCACCGCTGCGGCGCGACCCAGACCCGACGATGCCCCGGTGATGACGACAGCACCCGGCTCGACTACCGACACAGCTATACCCCTGAACGCGAAAGTTGTTGAACTACAAGGTGATTGATGTCACCTCGACTGGTTCGAGTATTGCTACTCGCGGGTTTACTACGCAAAAGTAGGCATAACGGTTCGTGTCTCGCAACTCGAGCAGAACCGGACCATTCACAACGCGCCTACCAGGAACTTCGTCAACGAAGACAGTTTCGAGACGCTCGATTACTACGCGGCGACGAACATCCGCCGCACACCTTGTTCTCGGGGTGCATTCCATGGGAGATCGTTGATGCTCGCTGACCAGATTCTCGCTGCCGCCCACCAACCGCTCACCGCATTGCAACGCGACATCCTGGCGATCGCGGCCCGGCATCCGGAGCTGCCGATCGTGCAGATCGCCGGCTACAGCCATCTCTCCTACCGGGTGGATGTCGCCCGGATCCGCCGCTGTGTGCAGCTGGCCTTCGAACGCAACGATGCGCTGCGGCTCCGGATCGCCGAAATCGACGGTGAATTGCGCCAGTACGTGCTCGATCCCGGCGATCCGGCGACGCCGGACGCCGTCCCGGAGCTCGAAGTGCACGACTTCAGCGCCGCCGCCGACCCGGAGCGGGCCTGCCTGGACTGGATGCGCGCCGCACACGGCCGCGTACTACGTGCCGACGGCCCGATGGTCCGGTTCACCGTCCTGATCGACAGCCCGGATTCGCACTACCTGTTCGGCCGGGTCCACCACGCGGCGGGCGATGCCTGGGCGGTCAACCTGCTGCTCGGCCAGATCCTCGGCGACTACGAGAGCACCACCCCGACCACCGAGCTGACCGCAACCGAGGCGCCGTCGATTCTGGCCGCCGCGACCCGGGAAGCCGAGTACCGCGCGTCACCGCAGTGGGAGCAGGACCGCGGCTGGTTCCTGGACTACCTGGACGGCGTGACTCCGGCGCTGTTCGCCCGCACCGCGAGCCTGGACACCGTGCAGCGCACCGAGTACCACGTGTCCCTCGACACCGACCTCGCCGCGGCCGTGCGGGCCACCGGCCGTTCGGTGTTCGCGGTGATCGCGGCGGCGATCGCGCACTATCTGACCACGGCGCACCACAGCGACGAAGTTGTGCTCGGGGTGCCGATGCTCAACCGGAACACTCCGGAAGATCTGCTGACCGTCGGCGATTTCACCAATATGATCCCGCTCCGGGTCCGGACCACCGGTGCCCCCTCGCTGCCGGATCTGGCCGCCCGGATCGCCGGGCAGGTCCGCGAGCTCAAACAACGGCAGGGTTTCGCCTACGGCGATATCGTGCGCGGGCTGACCGAACGACAGTCCGGGCTGCCCACCCTCTTCGACGTCACCTACTCGCATGTGCGGCTGCCCGCAGCCGATCATCTGGACCGGCTGCTGGAACGCACCCGGATGTTCTCCGCCGGAACGGTCGCCGACGCGGTGAAC
Organism: Nocardia sp. KT25-26; assembly: GCF_056627695.1. Taxonomy (NCBI): domain Bacteria; kingdom Bacillati; phylum Actinomycetota; class Actinomycetes; order Mycobacteriales; family Nocardiaceae; genus Nocardia; species Nocardia sp. KT25-26. The sequence continues at coordinate 5,596,491 of NZ_CM152813.1, forward strand.
ATCCTGGCGGTGGAACACGATCGCGACGGCCGGATCGACCTGCACATCTTCGCCTCCACCGATGTATTCGACGAACATCTGCCGATCGCGGCCGTGGTCCGGCAGATCGGCGGGCTGCTGCAGGCCGGACTGGCCGCTCCGCAGACTCCGCTCGCCGACACCGATTGGCTGCCAGAGCCCGATCTGCGGACCCTCGAGTCCTGGGAGAGCGGCCCGCAGGTGGAGTTGCCGGAGACCACCGTGGCCCGGCTGCTCGCCGAGCAGGCGGGCCGTACCCCGGCTGCGCCCGCGGTCCGGACCGCCTCGGCCACCCTCGGCTACCGCGAATTCGTCGCCGCCGCCGACCGGCTGGCCGGCATCCTGCGCGACCACGGCGTCCGGCCCGGCGACCGGGTCCCGGTGATTGCGCCCCGATCCATCGACCTGCTGGTCGCCGTCCACGGGATCCTCCGCGCCGGAGCGGCATACGTCCCGATCGATCCCGGATACCCGGCGGAGCGGATTGCGACCGTGATCACCGAGAGCGGCGCCCGCTGCGTGGTGGCCGCCGCCGAACTACCCGAGCCGGCCCGGGCCGGTGCGGTGGTGATCCCGCCGCCGGACCGGGCGGCCGGCACCGGCGCACCGCCCGCCGCGGAACTGCCCGCCATGCCGTCGGACCCCGCCTACGTGATCTTCACCTCCGGTTCGACCGGGCGCCCCAAGGGCGTCGTCATCGAGCATCTGTCGGTGGTCAACCGGCTGCGCTGGATGCAGCACCGTTACCCGATCACCGCCGACGATGTGATTCTGCAGAAGACCCCCGCGACCTTCGACGTCTCGGTGTGGGAGCTCATGTGGTGGTCGATCACCGGCGCCTCGGTGGCCCTGCCCGAGCCGGGCGCGGAACGGGATCCGCGCCGGATCGTGGCGGCGATCGCGGCGCACGGCGTCACGGTGCTGCATTTCGTCCCGTCCATGCTGGATCCGTTCCTGGCCGAGCTCGCTGCGAACCCAGCTGCCCGGCAGCAGGTTTCGACGCTACGGCGGGTGTTCTGCAGTGGCGAGGCGCTGCCCGCCGAGCTGGTGGCCCGTTTCCACGCCGTGTTCCCGGGACCGGATGCGCCGCAGCTGGTGAACCTCTACGGGCCGACCGAGGCCACCGTCGACGTCTCCTGGTTCGACTGCACCCCGGCCACCGCGGACGCCGGGGTGGTGCCGATCGGGCGCCCGATCGAGAACATCGCTCTGCTGGTGCTCGACGAGCGCGGTCGCCGGATGCCGCCCGGTGTCCCGGGTGAACTGAACATCGCCGGGGTCGGTGTCGCCCGGGGCTACCTGGACCGCCCGGCGCTCACCGCGGCAGCCTTCGTGGCGGATCCGCGGCTGCCGGGCGGGCGGCGGTACCGGACCGGCGATATCGCCCGCTGGCGCGCCGACGGCACCCTCGAATACCTGGGCCGACGTGACGACCAGGTGAAGATCCGTGGCAACCGGGTCACCCTCGGCGAGGTGGAGAACGCGCTGCTCCGCTGCCCCGGGGTCCGCGCGGCGGCCGTCGTCGACCAGCCGTCGGCCACCCACGGCGCCTATCTGATCGGCTACTTCGTCCCGGAGCACCCCGGCAGCACCGATGCCGCCGCGCTGGCCGCGCAGCTGGCCGACCGGCTACCGGGCTACCTGGTGCCCAGCCGGTTCGTGCAGTTGACGACGATCCCGCTGACCGCGAACGGCAAGCTGGACCGGCGCGCGTTGACCGCCGCGGCGGCACCGGTGGAGGCGGAAACCGATACCGCGCGTACCGAAATCGAGGCGATACTGATCGAGCTGTGCGCCGAGGTGCTGGGCGCCCCGATCGGGGTACACGACAACTTCTTCACCCACGGTGGCGATTCGATCCTGGCGCTCACCCTGCGCACCGCCGCCGAACGGCGGGGTCTGCAACTGGATCTGGACGTCCTGTTCGCTCACCCGACCATCGCCGAGCTGGCCGGGCACACCAGGACCGGTACGGCCGCCGCGGACCGGGTTACCGAGCCGTTCCAGCAGGTGCCGCTGGTGGACCGGGCCGCGCTGGACGCCGCCGAGGACGCCTTTCCGGTGAACTCGCTGCAGCTGGGCATGCTGTTCCACGCGGCCGAGCGGACCGACTCGACGTTGTACAAGGACGTCTTCCGGTACCGGCTCCGGATGCCCTGGCAGGAGCGCGAGTTCCGGGCGGCGGCCGAGGCGCTGGTGGCGGAGCAGCCCGCCCTGCGCAGCACCTTCGACCTGACCGGGTTCAGCACCCCGATGCAGATCGTGCACCCGCACCGGCCGGTACCGCTCACCGTCAGCGGCCCGGTCACCCCGGACCGGATCAGCGACTACGTCGAAGAGCAGCGCCGCGCCGACTACGACATCGCGTCCGGACCGCTGTTCTCGCTACGGGTGTTCCGCACCGCCCCGGACGATATCCATCTGGTGCTCGCCTTCCACCACGCGATCCTGGACGGCTGGAGTGTCGCGACCCTGGTACAGCGGCTGCTCCGGTACTACTTCGCCGCGCTCGGACTCCCGGTGCCGGCACCCCGGGCACCCGACCGACCGGCCACGGTCCCGGCCGAATACGTGCGCGACGAACAACGCGCGGCCGCCGACCCCGGACCGGCCGCATATTGGCAGTCATTCCTGGCCGGGTCCGACCCGACCGCCCTGCCCGGCGCGGTCGCACACACGCCCACGCCTGCGGTTCCCGAACGCCCGCGCGTCACCCTGGTGGTTCCGGACGGGGTGCAGGCCGCCGCCCGCCGCTTCGCCACCGAGCGCGGCGTCCCGCTCAGAACGCTGCTGCTCACCGCGCACTGCCTGGCGCTGCGGACGGTGACCGGGCTGGGCGACGTGACCACCGGCGTGATCGGCCACGCCCGGCCCGGCCGCCCGGATGCCGAGACGGTGGCCGGGCTGTTCCTCAACACCGTCCCGATGCGCCTCGACGACACCCCGGCGACCTGGGCGGCTGCGGTGCAGTCGATCGCGGCGAAGGAGCGGGCGAGCCATCCGCACCGGCGCTACCCGATGCGATCGATGCTGGCCGACCGGACCCACGGGGGCCGGTCCCGGGGCACAAAGCTGTTCGAAACCGCATTCAACTACGTGAACTACCACATGTTCGGTGAACTGGCGCAGCTCGGCACCTCCGACGGTCCGGATATCGAACTGCTGGACTTCGAGGTGCGCGAGGAGACCGATTTCGCCGCGCTGCTGACGGTGGCCACCGATCCGCGTGACGGACGCATGCTGATCCGGGTCGACGGCGCCGAGACGCTCAGCACCGCGCAGTGCGATCAGCTGGCCACCACCTGCTTGCGGGTGCTGCAGACGCTGCTCACCGACCCGGACGGACCGGCCGACCTCGGCGCCGCCCGGCTGCGGACCACCGATGTCGCCACGCTGTTCGCCGAGCAGGCGGCCCGCACCCCACAGGCCGTGGCCATCCGCTCGGACACCGCGACCTGGAGCTACGACGAACTGGCCCGGCGGGTGGACCGGATCGCCGGACGGCTGCGTCGGCTCGGTCTGCCGCCGCAGGCCCGGATCGGCGTGCTGATGCGGCGCAGTCCGGAACTGGTCGCGACGGTTCTGGCTATCGCCGAGGCCGGGGCGGTCTGCCTGCCCCTGGATGTCGACTATCCGCGGCAGCGGCTGCTCGCGATGATCGCCCGCAGCCGGCCGGCCCGGATCGTGGCCGACCCGGAGTACGCCGATATCGTCGACGCCGACCGCGCCGATCTGCTGCTGCATGCCGCCACCCTCGCCGAAGCGACCGGCGAACCCGCCGGGGTGATGCCGGTACCGCACCCGGAGGCACCGGCCTACGTGCTGTTCACCTCGGGTTCCACCGGTGAACCGAAGGGCGTGGTGATGCCGCACCGGGCGCTGGCCAACCTGCTGGCCTGGCAGCGGCGTACCGGCAGCGGAGCCGCGCACCGCACCCTGCAGTACGCACCGATCGGCTTCGACGTGGCCTTCCAGGAGATCTACGCGACGCTGACCACCGGCGGCGAGTTACGGCTGGCGCCCGCTGCCGCCCGCTCGGATCTGCGCGCCGTACTGGACACGGTGATCGACGACGATATCGAGCGGATCTTCCTGCCGTTCGTCGCTCTGCAGGCGTTCGCCGAGACGGCCCTGGCCACCGGCCGGATCCCGGCCGGGCTGAAGGTACTGGTGTCCTCCGGGGAGCAGTTGCGCATCACGCCCGAGATCCGACAGTTGTGTGCCGCCGTTCCCGGGCTGATCCTGGAGAATCAGTACGGTCCCACCGAAACCCACGTCACGGTGCACCACGCCATGTCCGGTGGCGCGGCACAGCTGCCGGCACTGCCGCCGATCGGCCGGGCTGTCGACGGCGCCACGGTGCACCTGCTCGACCGGTCGCTGCGTCCGGTGCCCGACGGCGTCGAAGGCGAGCTCTATCTCGGCGGCGCCGCCGTCGCCACCGGCTACGAGAACCGGCCCGGGCTCACCGCGCAGCGGTTCGTTCCGGCCGGACCGCGCGGTGAACTCGTCTACCGCACCGGCGATCTCGGCTTCCGGCTGCCGTCCGGTGATGTGGTGTGCCGCGGCCGGGCCGACAGCCAGGTCAAGATCCGCGGCTACCGGGTGGAGCCCGCCGAGGTGGAGCTGCAGATCGCAGCCCTGGCCCCGGAGTTTCCCGGAATCACCGAATCTGCCGTGGTCGCCCGGACATTCGGCGAGACCGATGCCGTGCTCACCGCATTTTTGGTCGGCGACGAATCCGGCACCGATATCGCCGCCCTGCGCGCACGGCTCGATACCGTCCTCCCGGCGTACCTGGTGCCCGGCCGGTTCGCCTGGCTGCCGGCGATGCCGAAGACCCCCAGCGGTAAGCGCGACGACCGGATGCTGCGCGAAGTGCCGCTGGACCCGGTCGACGCGGTGGAGTACACGCCGCCACGCGACGAGATAGAGGCCGCCGTCGCCGAGATCATGGCCGAATGCGCCGGAGTTCCGGCGATCGGCGCCGACCAGGACTTCTTCGATGCCGGTGGCACCTCGGTCGGCGCCATGCGGGTGGTGCTCGGCCTGAACCGGCGCTGGGACACCGAGATCCCGCTGGACACCTTCGTGAAGGCGCCCACTGCGGCGGCGCTGGCGGCCATCGTCCGCAACGACGGCAAACGCCATTTCGACCCGCTGGTCACGCTGCACCGGGCGGGCACCGGTACGCCGCTGTTCCTGGTGCACCCGATCGGCGGCAATGTGCTCTGCTACCTGCCGCTGGCCCGGCATCTGCCGAAGGACCGGCCGGTGTACGGCCTGCAGGCGGCCGGCGCCGACCTGGGCAGCGAGCCGCTGCGCCGGATCGAGGACATGGCCGAGTCCTATCTGGCCGCGATCCGCCGGGTGCATCCGGAGGGGCCGTACCACGTGGCGGGCTGGTCGTTCGGCGGCTACATCGCCCTCGAGATCGCCCGGCTGATGTCGGCCGACGAGGTCGCGGGCGTGACGCTGCTCGACACGATCGCCCTGCGACCGGGACGCCGCGATCCGTTCCCGGCCGAATCCCTGATGCGGTGGTTCTTCCTGGAGCTGCTCTGGTACGCCCGCGGCGCCGAGGTGACCGGCTTCGACTTCGATCCCGGCACCGGCGACACCGACGAGGTGTTCACCCGGATGCTGGACGAGGCGATTGCCGCCGGGCTGCTGCCGGAACAGAGCTCGCCGCGCACCATCCGCCGGCTCTACGACGTGTTCGAGGCCAATGCGGATGCGGTGCGCAACTACCGGATGTCCCCGCTCGACCGGGACGTCACACTGCTGCGGGCGGCCGGTGGACTGCCCGACGGCCTCGACCTGATCCACCGGATCGCCGGGACCATGTTCGACAGCGATTCCAACGGCTGGGCCGAGCACATCGAAGGCGAGCTGCGCATCGTCACGATCCCCGGCGACCACCTCGACATGATGGTCGAACCGCATGTCCGGCAGCTCGCCGCGACCCTGGCCACCCTGCCGGCCGCCACCGGTTCCGGCACCGACGACACCCAGCAGACCGACGAGGCGGCCCAGGCATGACAGATCCGAAGGTATTGATTCTCGGCGCCGGAATCGGCGGCCTCAGCGCGGCCGCCGGTTTGCACCGGGTGGGCGTGCGCGCCGAGGTCTTCGAAGCGGCACCGGCACCCCGCGACAGCGGCACCGGGCTCGGCCTGCTCAGCAACGCGGTGGCGGCGGCGCAGGCGCTGGGGGTACCGCTCACGGCGGTCGGGCAGGTCGCACACAGTTTCGAGATGTGCACCAGCACGGGTGAACTCATCCGTGAATTGCCGATCGTCGAGATCGGTGCCGAACTGGGTGCACCGTCAGTGAGCGTGGATCGGCACAGCCTCATCCAGGCCCTGCACGAAGCATGCGGTGACACTCCGGTCACCTACGGCGCCCGCGCAGTTCGCTACGAACTCCCCGGAAGCGGCGGTGTCACCGTGCATTTCGACGACGGCCGCACCGCGCACGGCGATGTACTGATCGGCGCCGACGGAATCGGCTCGATGGTCCGATCCCGGTTGCACGGCGACCGCCCGGCCCGCGAATACGGTTACCTCTGCTGGCTCGCGATCACCGACTTCGCCCATCCGCGCGCGACCCCGGGCCGCATCGGCCACTATCTGGGCCGCGGACAGCGTTTCGGGCTGATCGATCTCGGCGGCGGCCGGACCTACTGGTGGGCCACCAAGAACATGCCCGCCGGACAGGCCCGTGGCTGGGCGGGCGACCGGGCGGAGATCGCCGCCGCCTTCGCCGGCTGGGCGCCCGAGGTGGGCGCGGCAATCGCCGCCACCGACCCGGCAGCCATCGTGGCGGTACCGGCGCGGGACCGGGATTTCACGGCGACCTGGGGAGCCGGGCCGGTGACCCTGGTCGGCGATGCCGCGCATCCGATGCTGACCAGCCTCAGCCAGGGTGCCGGATCCTCGATCGAGGACGGCTACGTGCTGGCCCGCACCGTCGCCGACCGGCTCGCCTGCGACGGCGACCTGACCGCGGCCCTGCGCGACTACGAACGCGAACGCATCCCCCGCACCCGGCAACTGGTCGCGGGTTCGCGCCGGCTCAGCCGCACCGAACAGTTCGAGGGCCGCCTGCTGTGCGGGGTTCGCGATCTGCTGCTCGGCCGGTTACCGGCGTCGATGGTGAAACGGATCAATATGGCGCCCATGCGGTTCCCGGTACCACCGCTACCGGCCCGCACCGGCGAGCGGACGCCGTCGTGACAGCGGTGGCCCGGGCGCTGAGTCCGCTCGAACGCTGGTACTGGGTGCTGGACCGGGTGAGCCCGCTCAATGCGATCGCCCGGGTCCGGATCGGGGCGGCCGTTCGCCCGGAAGCACTCCGGGCGGCCGCCGACCGGCTGGCGGCCCGGCATCCGCTGCTCCGGGTCGCGGTCGCCACCGATGCGGACGGCACGAATCCGCGCTTCGTGCCCACCGCGGCCCGGATCGAGATCCGCCGGGTCCGCGGCACCTCCGACACCTGGGAACGGGAGGTCGACGACACCGAACTGGCGGCGGCGCTGGACTGTGCGAACGGCCCGTTGGCCCGGATCCTGCAGGTGGACACCGATACCGGACAGACCGATCTGGTCCTGGTGTTCTCGCACATCATCGCGGACGGCAAGGCCACCCTGGCCGCGCTGCGCGACCTGGTGGTCGACGCCGAAGCCGCCCAGCGCGGCAGCATCGACACCGCGACGAACCGGCCGGCGATCGGCCCACCGGAATCCGGTTTCCCCGCCCGCTTCCGGGCGACCTCCGGGCTGCTCCGGGCGGTCCGGGCGACCGGGGCCATCGAACTGCGCACCGCGCTGCGGCGCCCGCACCGGCTCGGCGCCGAGGTCCGGGTGACGCCACCGCTGCGGCGCACCCGCCTGCTCCGCCGCACGCTGGCCGGCCCGGAGCTGACACTGCTGCAACAGGCCTGCCGGAAGCACGGCGTCACCGTGCACGGCGCGCTCACCGCCGCGCTGGCCGCGGCCGTCGGCGCCGAGCTGACTCCGGGTCGCGGTGGCACGACCGGAATCGGCTGCCCGGTCGACTTCCGGGGCGAGCTGGAACCGCCGGTCGGACCGGACGATCTCGGCGCCTATGTGACCACGCTGCCGGTCGCGGTGCCCTACGGTCCGCGGATCTACTTCTGGCAGGCCGCGGCCCGGGTCGGCACGGAACTGCGCAGCCGCACCGCCGCCGGCGACCAGTTCGCGCTGATCACCCTGCTACGGCTGCTGGCACCCCCAGCCGCGGAGCGCAGCGCCGCCGCACTCCGGACCGTGGAGCAACGCGGCCCCGGCAATGTCTGCCTGTCCAATATCGGCCGGTTCGCCATGCCGGATCGGATCGGCGATTGGCCGATCTCGGGCACCCAGGGGATCGCCGGACTGTCGGCCACCGGCTATCTGGTCGGTGTGGTGAACACCAGCCATGCCACGCTGCACTGGAACTTCGGTTACGTGGACGGGATCGTCTCGGCCGAACGCGCCGGCCGGATCGCCGACAGCGCGCTGCGCCTGCTGGAATCGGTCATCCGGTGAACGGCGGCACGAATTCGCAGGGCACCGGCGGCGCACCGGCCGGGTCCAGCGCGGCGAGTACGAAACCCGCCGCCCGCGGGCTGCCGGCGATGCCCATGTGCTCGGAATAGTCCTGGGCGCACCCGTCCTGGACCACCACATTGGTCACGCCCGGCCCCGGCACCAGACCGGAGGTGTAGGGCACCACGATCTCGTCATAGCTCGTGGTGATGTTGGTGTAGGTGACATCCGGGTGGTACAGGCCGTCGGCATTGAGGTCGCGTACGAAATCGGAGCCCATCAGCAGCTGGCCGCAGGCCCGGCACAACGAGGTCGCGACGGCATCGAAGGCGGCACCGGCGCCGAGGGCGCGGCTGAACTCCGCGATCTGCCCGGCCCCGGCCACATTCGAGCCGAGCCAGGCCGGGGCCAGCGCAATCATCTTGCCGACCTTCGCGGCACCGCCGAGCCGTTTGATGTAGTAGTTGCCGACGGTATTGCCCTGGGAATGGCCGATCAGATCCACCCGATCCGCGCCGGTGTCGGCGAGCACCCGGTCCACGAAGGCCGCCACCTCCCGGCCGCTCTCCTCGATCGGGCGCATCCCGCCGATCGCCGAGACCGGCCAGGGCAGGTCGTAGGCACCGTAGGTGAGCGTGTAGACGCAGTAGCCGGCGTTGGCCAGCAGCGGGGCGTACACACCCCAGTTGGTCTGCGCTCCGCCGCCGGTGCCGTGCAGCAGCACCACCGGGTCCGGGTGTTCGGGTGCGGGGGTGCAGGCCGGATCGTCCGCCCCGGGCAGGCTCCCGCCGGGGCGGGTCAGCTCGTCGGGGATGCCGGCGAAGAAGTTGTAGTCCACCGGGTACGGCTGGGCATGTGCGGTGCTGACCGTGCAGGCGAGCGCGGTGAGCACGGCCAGGATCAGAGTCGAACCGGAGATGCGGCGCATCGGCAGCCCCCTTCGTCTAGAACGTGTTGCACATTCTGCGCCGGGGGTCGCCGGCCGCGCGGGCTTACCGGCCGGTAACCGAAACCTCGGGTACCGGCACGGCGGTCGCGGGCCCGCGGCCGCCGCCCGGGATCATCCGGCCCGGCCGTGCTGGATTCCGGCCGTCACCAGGGCACCGCACAACACCGCCAGCGCCGCCGTGTGCAATACGGCCCGCAGCACGTTCCAGCGCACCCAGACGTCCTCGAAGGCCGCCCGGACCGCGGCCGGGTCGGCGATCGCACCGGGCTCGCCCGCGGCCGCGAGCCGATCGTTGAGCGGCACGTTGCACCCCACGGTCACCGCGAATGCCAGCACGTTCAGCACCGCAGCGGCCACCAGCCAGACCAGCGTCGCGCGATGATCGGCACCCAGATGCAGCCCGACCGCCAGCGCGCTGAAGCCGACCGTGCCGAGAAATCCGATCATGAACCACGGATTCACGATCACCACGTTGATCTTCTGCATCAGGTCGATCATGGTGCGGTCGCCGGTGCGGCGCAGCGCCGGCATCACCGACATCGCATACGCGTAGAAGACCCCGGCGACCAGCCCGGTACTCAGTACCACCGCGACCAGGGACGCCATCCGGATTGCGAACATCTCCATCTCCTCCGAGTCCAGGGATCGGGACCGTCCACCGGCACCGCCCGTACGACCAGTCAACCGGCCGTACGGTGCAGCCGACATGGCTGCGACGCTCGGGTACCTGCGCGAGGCTCTGCCCGCACCGGATCGGCCCTACAGATCGCGGTCGGAGACCAGCCCGCTCTTGATCGCCAGAGCGGCCAAGCGGGCCCGTTTCTGATTCTGCGGCAGATCGCCGACCCCGAACTTGGCGAACAGGGCCCGCAGATGCGTTTTCACCGCGTCCACGCTCAGATACAGCTCGCCGGCAATTTCCTGATTCGAGGCCGGGGTGACGAATCCGGCGCCGGGTTTGTACGGGCGGCACAATGCGACGAGGACCGCTCGCTGAGTTTCGGTAAGCGACCGCACAGTCGGTAGTGCCAGCGATGCCGTCCGCGTGGCATCGTCGACGGCGCCGCCGAAATCGAAATAGTGCAGCACGGTGGCACCCACCCGGATCCGGTCACCCGGCTCCAGCCGGCGGCGGCCGACCACCCGTTCACCGTTGACAAAGGTGCCGTTCCGGGACAGCCCGTCGTCGACGATCGTCCAGTGCGCGCCCAGCTGCTCCACCGCCGCGTGCAGCCGGGAGACCTCCGCATCCCAGCCCAGCACCAGGTCGGCGGCACTGTTGCGGCCGATGGTGATCCGCTGCCGGGCCGGATCGAGCGCCAGTTCGTGGCGGGCACCGGTGTCGTCGGTGCACCGCAGGAACGCCCCGGCGAATTCGGTCACGTGCACCTCGTCTCGTCTGCTGCCCGGCATCCAGTCTAGTCACCTCGCCGCACCGGCGGGCACCCGAAGCCGGTGCCCGGCAATGGAATCCCCCCAGGGAACACCCGAGGGGCCGATCCGGCGGCAACTGCCGGGTCGGCCCCTCGCGGGCGGATCAGCGCGACGAAGAATTCAGCTCTTGCCGACTTCCTTGTTGTAGGCCTCGGTGATGTCGGCCGAGATGCGCCCGCGAGCGGAAACCTTGTGGCCCTTGCGGCGCGCCCACTCGCGAATGGCGGCGCTCTGCTCGCGATCCATCGAGACCCGGCTCTTACCGGAGGACGCTGCGGTCTTCGACTTGCGCCGACCGCTCACCCGGCGGGCGTTGTCGACCCACTGCCCCAGGCCGTCCCGGAGCTTGGCCGCATTGGCCGTCGACAGATCGATCTCGTACGATACCCCGTCGATCGCGAACTCGATGGTCTCGTCCGCGATGGACTCACCGTCGACATCGTCGATCAAGCTAACGGTGACCTTCTTTGCCATGAGATGAACGTCCTCTCGAAATCGTGCGACCCGTAACCCAGGCCCAATGCCCGAGGCAAGAATACCCCTTATTCACAAAATACCAACATTTACCCTACGGCGCACAAGACATGCAGGTCAGCGTCCAGCCGGGCGAACAATTGGGAAGAGGATCGTTTCCCGGATTCCCAATCCGGTGAGTGCCATCAGCAGTCGATCGATTCCCATACCGGTTCCGGTCGTCGGCGGCATACCGTGCTCCATGGCGGCGAGGAAGTCTTCGTCGAGCACCATCGCCTCGTCGTCACCGGCCGCCGCCAGGCGAGCCTGATCGACGAAACGTTCCCGCTGGATCACCGGATCCACGAGCTCGGAATAACCGGTTGCCAGCTCGAAGCCGCGGACATAGAGATCCCACTTCTCGGTGACTCCGGACCGGGAACGATGCTCCCGGGTCAGCGGCGAGGTCTCGACCGGGAAGTCACGAACGAATGTCGGCGCGTACAGCTTGTCACCGTACTGATGCTCCCAGAGTTCTTCGACAAGTTTCCCGTGTCCGTAGCCCTTGCCCTCCGGAATTTCCAGACCGACCCGATCGGCCAGTGCCAGCAATTCCGCGACGGTGGTTTCCGGGGTGACCTCCACCCCGATCGACTCGGACAGCGACGGGTACATCTCCACGGTCGCCCACTCGCCGCGAAGATCGTATTCCGTTCCGTCGGCCAGCGTCACCACCTGCGTTCCGAACGCCTCCTGGGCGACCTCCTGAACCAATTCCCGGATCATCTTCGCCGAGTCGTCGTAGGTTCCGTACGCCTCGTAGGTTTCCAGCATCGCGAACTCCGGCGAGTGCGTGGAGTCGGCACCCTCGTTCCGGAAGTTCCTATTGATCTCGAAGACCTTCTCCAGGCCGCCCACGACACAACGCTTCAGGAAAAGCTCCGGTGCGATGCGCAGGTACAAGTCCATATCCAACGCATTGGAATGGGTGACAAACGGCCGGGCCGCCGCACCGCCGTGCAGCGTCTGCAGCATCGGCGTCTCCACCTCGAGGAACCCGCGGCGCTCCAGCGCGTTGCGCAGCGCCCGCACCACGTTCACCCGGGTCCGGGCCATCTCCCGCGCCTCGGGCCGGACCACCAGGTCGACGTAGCGCTGCCGGACCCGCGACTCCTCGTTCATCTCCTTGTGCGCCACCGGCAGCGGCCGCAGCGATTTGGCCGCCATCGACCAGGAATCGGCCATCACGCTGAGTTCACCGGTGCGCGAGGAGATCACTTCACCGTGCACGAAAACGAAATCACCCAGGTCCACATCGGACTTCCAGGCGGCCAGCGCATCGGCGCCGACGGCATTGCGGCTGATCATCGCCTGCAGCTTGGTGCCGTCGCCCTCCTGCAGCATCGCAAAGCACAACTTGCCGGTATTGCGCAGGAAGATCACCCGGCCGGCCACCCCGACCTGCAGTCCGGTCGCGGTATCGGCCGCCAGATCCGGGTAGGTCTCGCGAATCTCGGCGAGCGTATGGGTACGCGGAACCACCACGGGATAGGCTTGCTCCCCCTGCTCGAGCAGGCGCGCCCGCTTCTCCTGGCGGATCCGCATCTGCTCGGGGACATCGCTGTCCGCAGCGGAACCGATGGCGGGGCCGGAAGCAGGCTGATTCGGGGTGCTCACATCGGATAACCCTATCGTCCCCCGCCTATCGCGTCGGCAGCGGAGTCGTCGATACGGCCAGCGAGGCCACCTCGCGAGCGAAATGCGGCACCGCCGTCCCGACATTGAGCAATCCCGCAGCGCGCAGGTCCGCGAACCCACCGGACAAGGCCGTGGCGCGATGCAGGCCCAGCAGCCGCAGGGAAGCGGCCGCCGTACCGGCCGCAGCGCCGGTGGCGCAGACCACGATCCACTCGATGTCGTGACCGGTGGCGAGGGAGAGCCGGGCCGGTGAATCCGGATCGAGCCGCTCTTCCAGTAGTCCGGCATCGATCACCAGCGCACCGGGCAGCGCACCATCGCAGACGCGTTCCTGCGGTGAACGGATATCGACCAGCAGCGCACCTCGCGCCAGTGCGGCGGGCAGCTCGGCCGCGCGGCGGACGGCGGGCCGGGCGGGGATGACAGCATCGAAAACGGAAGAACGCATGCGCGGAACTCCAGGAGAGGAAGGGCGTCGGGACTAGGACATGCCTCGACGAACCGAGGCGGGTCAGCCTCGACAACACTCCTGGGCGCTCATGCGGTAAGACACGAGCTGCAGTATAGCAACCGCGTATCGCATCGGCTAGCGCCGGCGGGCCTGGTTGCGCTCGTACACCAGCCGCAGCCCCTCCAGGGTGAGATGCGGATCGTGCTGCGCGATCGTCTCCGACTCCGGCACGATCAGCGGCGCGGCCCGCCCGGTCGCCACCACCGTCACATCGTCACCGGCGAAACCCTCGAATTCGTCCCGGATCCGATCGATCAGGCCGTCGACCAGACCGGCGAAACCGAAGATCGCACCGGACTGCATGCATTCCATGCTGTTCTTCCCCAGCACCGAACGCGGCCTGGTCAATTCGACCCGGCGTAGCGCACTGCGCTCCACCAGCGCCTCGGTGGATATCTCCACACCGGGTGCGATGATCCCGCCCAGGAATTCGCCTTTCTCCGACACCAGATCGACGACGATCGCTGTCCCGAAATCGACCACGATCGCCGGGCCCGGAAACCGGCGGTAGGCGGCCAGGCAGTTCACGATCCGGTCGGCGCCGACCTCCTTGGGATTGTCCACCAGCAGCGGAATACCGGTGCGGACGCCGGGTTCCACCACCACATGCGGCACATGCCCCCAGTAGTGGGTCAGCATCTCCCGCAGTTCCCGCAGCACCGGCGGCACCGTGGACAGTGCGGCCACCCCGGCCACCTGATCGGCCTCGGCACCGATCAGGCCACGCACCTGCAGGGCGAGCTCGTCCGCGGTCAGCAGCGGATCGGTATGGATACGCCAGGTCCGCACCAGCCGGGCATGGCCGCCGCTGCCGGCGAACAGGCCGAGTTCGATACTGGTGTTGCGGACATCGATGGTGAGCAGCATCGGTGCCGCTCAGGCGAACGACAGCGTGCGCGGCGAGGTCAGGCCGGAACCCTCCGGCGCATGCGCCGGGTCCGAACCCAGTTCCACCTGCCGGTTGCGGTCGTCGACGAAGACCACCCGGGGGTCGTAATCGCGCAACTCCTGCTCGTCCATCATCCCGTAGGCGATCAGGATCACCAGATCACCCGGATGCACGAGGTGGGCGGCGGCGCCGTTGATCCCGATCACTCCGGAACCGCGTTCGCCCGCGATGACATAGGTCTCCAGGCGGGCGCCGTTGTCGATGTCGACGATGCAGACCTGCTCACCCTCGAGCAGATCGGCGGCGTCGAGCAGATCCTGGTCCACGGTCACCGAACCCACATAGTGCAGATCGGCATGGGTCACCGTAGCCCGGTGGATCTTCGACTTCATCATGGTGCGCAGCATCGGCGTCGCCTTTCTAGATCGCCTGCTCGGCAGGCAGCGAGTTCGCGTCCGGATGGCCGTCGAGGGTGGCTCCGAGCGTCACGGGAACGTTGTCGATCAGCCGGGTCTGCCCGACCCTGGCGGCCACCAGCAACCGGGCATTGCCGGATTCCGGGACCGGGCCCAGGTTGGCGTCCCGGAGTTCCAGATAGTCCAGTTCGACCCCGTCGGCGGCATCGAGCACTTCGCGGGCCGCGGCAACGACGGATTCGGCGCCCAGGCCGGCCGCATGGGCGCCGGCCGACAACGCCGCCGACAGTGTCGTGGCGGACTCCCGCTGCTCCGGGGTCAGATAGCGGTTCCGGGACGACAGCGCCAGCCCGTCGTGTTCCCGGACCGTCGGATAGGCGACGACCCGGACGTCCATGTTCAGGTCCCGGACCATCTGCCGAATCAGCGTGAGCTGCTGGTAGTCCTTCTCGCCGAACAGCGCCGCGGTCGGCGCCACGATGTTCAGCAGTTTGGCGACCACCGTCAGCATCCCGGCGAAATGCGTGGGGCGGCTACCGCCCTCCAGTTCGGCGCCGAGCGGACCGGGATGCACCGTGGTCCGTGGCCCGTCCGGATACATCTCCGCCGCGCTGGGGGCGAACACCAGGTCGACGCCCTCCTCGCGGAGCAGCTCCAGATCGGCGTCCAGGGTGCGCGGATAGGCATCGAGGTCCTCACCCGCACCGAACTGCAGCGGGTTGACGAAGATCGACACCAGCACCACCTGGTGGGTGCGCCGGGCCTGCCGGACCAGCTGCAGGTGCCCTTCGTGCAGAGCGCCCATGGTCGGCACGAAACCGATGGTGCGGCCGGCGCCACGCAGCGCCCGGGTCACCGCGCTCACCGTCTCCGGATCGTGGTGCACGGTCAGCCGGCCCGGCTGATACGCGCCGGTCGCCCGCGGCCCGCCGCGGTGGTGATGCACCTCGCGAGTCGATTCGGTTGCCATCATTTCCCTTCCTCGGCCTCGTCGCCGCCGGTGCGGGCAGGTATCGGGGATGCCAGCAGATGGAGCAGGTCGGTGTTGCTGCCGGCACGTTCGGCGGTGCGCAGCGACTGCGCTCGATACGCCTCGGCGATCCGCTCGTCGACCGCCTGCAACGCCGCGAGATGCGCCTCGACGGCCGCTGCATCGCCGCGCGCCACCGGGCCGGTCAGCGCCGCCGGGCCGCGGCGCAAGGCGTTGTCCAGAGCAGCCGAGGCCAGCGGGGCCAGCAGCCGCTCCGGCAAACCGTTGGGCTGGTCGTCCACCTCGGGCTGTCCGAGCAGCCCGGGCCCGCCCACAGCCTCCCGCAGCGCCGCCACGGCATCGACGATCAGGGTGACCAGATGATTCGCGCCGTGCGCCAGCGCCGCGTGATAGAGCGTGCGGTTCGCCTCGGCCACCCGGACCGGCTCACCACCCATCTCGATCACCAGCGACTGGGCGATGGTGTACCCGATCTCGTCGGCGGCGGTCACCCCGAAACAGGCGTTGCCGAGCCGGTTGATGTCCTCGTCGTGGCCGGTGAAGGTCATCGCCGGGTGGATGGCCAGCGGCACCGCACCCTTGGCGGTCAGCGGGGCGAGCACCCCGATGCCGTTCGCTCCGGAGGTGTGCACCACCAGAGTTCCGGGTCGGACCACCCCGGCGCCCGCCAGGCCACGGATCAGACCGGGCAGCTCCGCATCGGGGACAGCCAGCAGCAGCAGCTCACTGCGCTGCGCAATCTGCTCGACCGGCAGGATCTGCGCCTCGGGCAACCGGGTCCGTGCCCGGTGCACCGAGGCATCGGAGATCGCCGCGATGCCGAATACGACGTGCCCGGCGCGTTCCAGCGCGACACCCAGCGCCGAACCGACACGTCCCGCCGAGACGATTCCCACCGTCAACCGTGCGGGCGCCGGATCGAACTGCGCGCTGTCGGAAACACTTGGCGAGGTCACCATTGTCCTCTCGATTCGTTCCAGTCCCGCACTGCGGGTACCGGACGGTACGTCCCGAGGATATCGGGCGGCCGGGAGGCGACGCCATGGCGGGGCGCAGTGATCTACACCGCACCACCGCCGGATATCAGGAGCCCTCCCGGCGCAGATTCGCCATGATCTCGGCCACCGACAGCCGTCGGCTGCCGTCCGGTTCGGCCCGCCGGCGACGCCGCGAGCTCGCCTTCCCCACCGGACCCGTCGACGTCGAGTCGGTCGTCGGCCATGCGCCCGCGGTGCTCTTCGAACCCGGCTCGGCAGCCCGGCGATCCGCGGTGGTCTGTCCGGTGTCGGTGTCCGCACTGCGCTCAGCGCCCGCGCCGTTACCGGTGGCACCGTCTTTCCCGGTGGCGCTGCCCTCCCCGGTGGCGCTGTCTTTCCCGGTGGCGGTGTCCTTCCCAGTGACCGCACCGCCATTCCGGGCGGCACCGTTCTCCCCGGTCGAGCTGTCCGCCGCAGTCGGGGTCTCCGCGCCGGTACCGTCCGCGGCGCCGTCCCCAGCACCGAGCGCGTGACCGGTGTCGGCACCCGGGACCTGCGCCGCACCGGCGACCGCGCCGTGGCCGTTCGCCGGCACATCGCCCGCCCCGGCCGCCACACCGCTCCCCGGCGCGCCGGTACCCGCCGCGGCACCCTTACCCTCCGCTGCATCGGCGTGCGAGCCGTTCGCCGCGGCAGTGCCGGTTTCGCCATTGCCGTTCGAGTCGGCACTGCCATTCGGGACGGCGGCGGCATCGGCACCGCCCGACGAGGCAGCGCCGGCCCAGTAGTCCGGGCTGTGCGCGCCGGCACCGTATGCCGGCGCGGTCCCGCGGACCGAGGCGCCCGAGTCTGCGGCAGCACTGTTCGCCGAGTCGGTGCCGTAGGCCATAGACCCGTTAACCGAATCAGCCCCGTCGACCGAATCCGGGCCGTACGCGGGACCGGCGGGGTGCGGCTCAGGAGTCGGCAGCGGTCCGGACGGCTGCGAATCGGCGCCGCGGGTACCGGCGACGAACTCGGCGACATCCGCCGGGACCTGGGCGAATCCGCCGGCATCGGGCGCCGCCAGCCGCGGGGGCGGGGTCTTGCCCGGGCCGGTCGGCGGCGGCGGTCCGAACATCTCCGCCGCCGCGGCCTGCTGCTGGGCATAGTCCTCGAGCGCCACCGCAGCGGTCTCCGCGGTCACCGGGTCGTCCAACGGCCCGGCGAACCCGGCCGCACCGGGATGACCGGGCTCGTACACCGGCTTGACCCCGGACGTCCAGGCGCCGTTCTCGGCGACGCTGAACGGTTGCCCGCCCGAGTCCTGCATGGCCGCACCGGCATTCTCCGAGCTATCCGGTTCGGCGAAGGCGTCGAAGGGAGCGGCGGGCAGTTCGTCGATGCGCGTGGCGTCGGCCCGCAGCGCGGGCCGGTCCTCGGGCAGCCCGCCGTCGAACAACTGCTGCAGACTCTGCCGCAGCACGGTCAGCTCCGCGCGCAGCGCCGCGATCTCGGTCGCATCGGCGCCCACCTCGGCCCGAACCCGGGCCTCCACGCCCAGCTCGTACTCCCGCCGGGCCGCGACCTCGCGCTCGAGCTGCAGTTCGTACACCGTCTGCAGATCACGGACCTTGGCCTGGTCGACCGCGGCCTCCTTGCGATAGCGGGTCGCCGCGAGCGCGCCGAGCACCGCCGCCCACAGCGCGGCCACCAGACCCACCCGGACCAACTGGACGCTATCGCTGAAAATCAGGAAAACACTGGCAACCAAACCCAGCAGAATCAAGGCGCCGACGAACAATTTTCCAGCACCGTCCCGTCGATCACGGGGAGTCCTGCTTCGGGAGGGTGCAAACATGAACGCCAGGGTAGCCGGGAAATCGCGACACCGGTACCGACGGTCACGGTGAGCCACACCCCATAGTTGCTACGGAGTAGCCGGTTCGTCCGGCGGCTCCTCCGGCGCCCGGCAGCAGTACTCCAGCCACCATGCCGCAGCAACCAGTGCGGCGCCCGCGATCAACCCCACAACGGCGCCCGGAACATCGGCGTCGGCCGCCTGCAACTCCCCGCGCTGCGGGAACACCCACAGCAGGAAACCCGACCAGACGCCGCCGGCGATCGCACCCACCAGCATCGAGGCCTTCGCCAACGCCGCCGCCCGGGCCACCGTGATCGGATGCAGCTGATGCGGACCGGGACCGATCCGCCGATCGTGCACCCGGGCCCGGATCACGAAGGCCAGGCCCACCTCCAGCGCCGCCACCGGCAGCAGCGAGGCACCCGCGAACCACGAGATCGACGGCAGCTCCCCGTACGCGATCCGGGTCACCGCCCAGGCGACGACCACCGCCACCGCAAAATTGGCACCCAGCTCCACCAGCCGGGTCGGTTTCAACTGCACGAATCCACACCCCCCGCACCGGTCAGCGTCCACTCGGTCGGCACCACACCGGCTCGTTCGGCCGGATCCAGCCGATCCAACAGCCGGGACACCGGCTCCGCACCATCGGCCCCGGGCAAGGTGGCCGCCGGGTCGACCGCCAGCCACGGCACCAGCACGAAGGCCCGGTTGCGGGCCTGCGGATGCGGCAGCGTCAACTCCGGGTCGTCCTGGACACACACCTGTCCGGCGGCCGTCGTGCAGGTGATCACGTCGACATCCAGAGTGCGCGCACCCCAGCGCACCTCCCGCACCCGTTCTGCGGCCTGCTCCAGCCGCTGCCCGTACCGCAGCCAGGACCAGCAGTCCGCTGCCGGATCGTCGACCAGCAGGACCGCATTGAGGAAATCCGCCTGCTCCACCCCACCCCAGGGCGCGGTCCGGTAGACCGGCGACACCGCCACCACCCGATCCCCGAGTCCGGTCACCACACTGCGCAGATATCCCAGCCGATCGCCCAGATTGGACCCGATCGACAGCACCGCTCGGGTCATCGCACCGCCCCGCGATACCGGTTCGCGACCACCCGGACATCGGTGAAGGTGTGTGGAATCGGCGCCGACGGCTTGTGCAGCACCACCTCCACCGCCTCGATCCGCGGATCGGCGATCACATCGTCGGCGATCTCGCTGACCACCGTCTCGATCAGATTCCGCGGCGGCCCCTGCACGATCCGCACCGTCCGCTCGGCCAGCGCACCGTAGTCGATGGTGTCCGCGAGCTGATCGGAAGCGGCCGCCGGAGCGATATCCACCCAGACGGTCAGGTCCACCACGAACTCCTGGCCGTCCCGCCGCTCGAAATCGAACACGCCGTGCCGCCCGAAGGCCCGCAGGCCGCGCAACTCGATCCGGGAGCCGGCCGAGCGGTCCGCCGGCGGCGGCAACAGGGGCTGGGTCATCGGACCTCCTCCCGGGTTCCGCCCGCGGCCCGCCAGGCATCGGCGACCGCAATGGCATCCAGCGAGGAGCGGACGTCGTGCACCCGCACCCCCCAGGCGCCACGCTCGGCGGCCAGTGCGGACACCGTCGCGGTGGCCACCTCCCGGCCCGCCGGCGGCCGCGGGCCGTCCGCATCGCCGAGCAGCGCACCCAGGAACCGCTTCCGGGACGCGCCGATCAGCACCGGCACACCGGCGGAGACCAGCTCGGGCAGCGCACCGAGCAACTCCCAGTTGTGCGTGGCGTTCTTGGCGAAGCCCAGCCCCGGATCCAGGATCAGCGCAGCCGGGTCCACCCCGGCCGCAACCGCCTTGTCCACCTGGGTCTGCAGTTCGGCCCGCACCTCGGCGACCACATCGCCGTAATGGTCGGCAGGACCGGTGTGCCGGTAATCGGCACCGGCCCGCCAGTGCATCAGGATCCACGGCACCGCGCCGGCCGCGACCACCTCGGCCATCCGCGGATCGGCACGTCCCCCGGATACATCGTTGACAACCGTCACCCCCGCCGCCAGCGCCGCCTCGGCCACCTCGGCGCGCATGGTGTCCACACTGGTGGGAACACCGGCAGCGACCAGACCGCGGATCACCGGCACCACCCGGGCGGCCTCCGTCTCGGCCGCCACCCGGGCGGCACCCGGCCGGGTCGACTCACCGCCGACGTCGACCAGATCGGCACCCGCCTCGAACAGTTCGACACCGTGCGCCACCGCACGATCCGGATCCAGGTACCGCCCGCCGTCGGAGAACGAATCGGCGGTCACATTGACCACCCCCATCACCACACAGCTGCGGCCGGACTGTCGCGGTCGCGGTAGCTCAATGCGCACTGCCGACCTCGCTCACTTGCGCAGGATCAGGTCCAGCGCCTCGGCGCGCGAGGCGGAGTTCGACTGCAGCAACCCGCGAACCGCCGAGGTGGTGGTGCTGGCGCCCGGCTTGCGGATACCGCGCATCGCCATGCACAGATGTTCGGCTTCCACCACCACGATCGCACCGCGCGGATCCAGCTTCCGCATCACCGCATCGGCGATCTCACTGGTCAACCGCTCCTGGACCTGCGGCCGCTTGGCATACAGGTCGACCAGCCGGGCCAGCTTGGACAGCCCCGTCACCCGGCCGTGCGGGCCGGGAATGTAGCCGACGTGCGCCACCCCGTGGAACGACACCAGGTGGTGCTCGCAGGTGGAGAACATCGGGATATCGCGAACCAGCACCAGTTCCTGGTGCCCCTCGTCGAAGGTGGTGTCCAGCACCCGGTCCGGTTCGGTGTACAGCCCGGCGAACATCTCCCGATACGCCCGGGCCACCCGCGCCGGGGTGTCCACCAGCCCCGGCCGGTCCGGATCCTCCCCCACTGCGATCAGCAACTCACGCACCGCCGCTTCGGCCCGCTGCTGATCGAACGGGCGCCCGGTACCGAGCGCTACCAGATTCGCGGCACTCTCGGCACCGAGCTCACCGTCGAAATCGGTGTTCGCACCGTCCAGCGCGGAAGCACCGAAATGATTAGTGGCCGACACTTGCCGAGTACCTCTCTGTGTGGAATGGAGCGACTCCGTGTTGATGGAGCAGCTCCGCTGCTCGAGTCGCGGCCCCTTCGGGGGCCTCGATTTTTCCCTCCTCCGCTCAGTCGCTTCGCTCCTTCGCTCCGTCAGTCCAAAATCGAGGCGGGTCCGCTCCGGGTGGCCCTTCGGGCCACTCGGGGCTTGGCGCCCGACGGGCGGAGGGGGTTCGGGCAGATCTTATTGTCTCACCCGTGTTGGCGGGGGGTGCCGTTCGGGCCCTCGGGGCCGGGGGTGTCCTCGCCGCGGGGTTGCTCGGCCGGAGGCTGTTCGCCCCAGGGCTGGAAGGCGCCCGTCGGTTGTTGCGGCTGCTGGGGTTGTTGCGGCGGCGGGGTGGGGTGCGGGGGCGGGAAGCCTCCGGCTGCCCGCTCCTCGCGGGGCGGCCAGCCGGGGGCCGACCAGCCGGCGGGGGCGCCGTAGTCGGGCCGGGAGCCGTGCGTACCGCCGGGGCGGGGGTACGCCTGGGTCGGCGGGGCCGGGTAGCCGAACTGCGGGGCCGGCTGCGGCTGGCCCTGGTAGCCGTTGGCGGGTGCGGCGGCGGCCGGTTCCGGCGCGGGCTTCTCCAGGGCGGGCGGCGGCCACGGTTCGCCACGCTCGGCGGCGAGCTCACCGGGCGTCTTCACCGGCGGCTTGTCCGAGGGCAGGCGCTCCCCGAAGTCGTTGAACTCGGTGATCCGCGGGCGCTTGGTGACCGACCCGAGAATCTGCTCCAGATCCCGCTGATGCAGAGTCTCCCGCTCCAGCAGTGCGGTCGCGAGCCGGTCGAGCACATCCCGGTACTCGTTGAGGATCGCCCACGCCTCGGTGTGCGCGGCCTCGATCAGGTTGCGCACCTCCTCGTCGATCTCCCGGGCCACCTCGTGCGAGTAGTCCGGGGTCGTCCCCATCGACCGGCCGAGGAACGGATCGCCCTGCTCCTGGCCGTAGCGCACCGCACCGAGGCGGGCACTCATGCCGTATTCGGTGACCATGCCGCGCGCGATCTTGGTGGCCTGATCGATATCCGACGACGCACCGGTGGTCGGCTCGTGGAAGACGAGCTCCTCGGCGGCGCGGCCACCCATCGCCATCACCAGCCGGGCGATCATCTCCGACCGGGTCATCAGGCCCTTGTCGTCCTCGGGCACGGTCATCGCGTGACCACCGGTGCGGCCACGGGCCAGGATGGTCACCTTGTAGACCGGCTCGATATCGGGCATCGCCCAGGCGGCCAGGGTGTGCCCGCCCTCGTGGTAGGCGGTGATCTTCTTCTCGTGTTCGCTGATGATGCGGCTCTTGCGGCGCGGACCACCGATCACCCGGTCGACCGACTCCTCGAGCGCCTCTCCGGTGATCACCGAACCCTTCTCCCGGGCTGTGAGCAGCGCGGCCTCGTTGATCACGTTCGCCAGGTCGGCGCCGGACATGCCGACGGTCCGCTTGGCCAGACCCTCCAGGTCGGCATCCGGCGAGATCGGCTTGCCCGCACCGTGCACCCGCAGGATCGAGCGCCGGCCCGCCAGGTCCGGGTTGCTGACCGGGATCTGCCGGTCGAACCGGCCCGGCCGCAGCAGGGCGGGGTCGAGGATGTCGGGACGGTTGGTGGCGGCGATCAGGATGATGCCGGCGCGGTCGCCGAACCCGTCCATCTCGACCAGCAGCTGGTTGAGGGTCTGCTCCCGCTCGTCGTGACCGCCGCCCAGGCCGGCGCCGCGCTGGCGGCCGACGGCGTCGATCTCGTCGACGAAGATGATGCAGGGGCTGTTCTGCTTGGCCTGCTCGAACATATCGCGCACCCGGGAAGCACCGACGCCGACGAACATCTCGACGAAGTCGGAACCGGAGATGGTGAAGAACGGCACTCCGGCCTCACCGGCCACCGCGCGGGCCAGCAGGGTCTTACCCGTACCGGGCGGGCCGTAGAGCAGCACGCCCTTCGGGATCTTGGCACCCAGCTGCTCGTAGCGCGACGGGTTCTGCAGGAAGTCCTTGATCTCGTAGAGCTCTTCGACGGCCTCGTCGGCGCCCGCCACATCCTGGAACGTGGTCTTGGGCAGATCCTTGGTGAGCTGCTTGGCCTTGGACTTACCGAAGCCCATCATGCCGCCGCGGCCACCGCCCTGCATCCGCGCCATCACGAAGATGAACAGGCCGAGCAACAGCACCATCGGCAGGATGAACAGCAGCAGCTGGGTGAACCAGCCCTCCTGCTTGACGACCGTATTGAACGGGGCGCCGGATTCCTGGACCGCGTCGAATATCTGCGCGGAGGTCTCACCGCCGCCCGGGTACTTGGCCAGCAGCTGGGTGGCGCCGTCGGCGGCGTCGGTGCCCTCCTTCAGCTCGATGCGCAGCTGCTGCTCTTTGTCATCGATCTGGACACGTTCGACGTTGTCCGGGTCGGCGAGCTGGCTCAGCGCCACGGACGTATCGACACTCTCCCAGCCGCGCGTATCGTCGCCGAGAAAGCTGAACAACCAGATCGCGAGCAGAATGCCCGAGATGATCGCCAGGGTGCGAAACACTGTCTTGCGGTTCATAGAGCGTCGGCCGGGCGGCCAGTCCTTTCCGGTGTCTCCGGGTGTCTGCCTAGCGAAGCGTCTCCGAGGCGGCGGGCGGGAACGATGCGCTCCGCCCCGGGACCGCCGGGTTCTCGAGGTTCCCGCCGGTTTCGGGTGCGGACATGCCACGTTACCGCGTACGGTCTAGTCGTTACATCGCGCAGTTCGCTGCGGTTGCAGTTACAGAGCTGAACGGCCGGGAAGCTTCGGTGGTTCCCGAAGTATCCCGCATACACAACCTATTGTGATCGATGACACACTCGAGCTCAGGGGGTACGAAGATCGTCGAACTGAGAACACCCACAGCCATCCTGCGGCACGGCAACGGGCGCCTCACCGTGCTGCGCCCCGGCACCGACAGCGAACAGGTTCTGGACGTCGGTATCGCCGATCTGCTCAAGGTCCGCCTCAACCGGCGGGCCGACGACACCGTGGTCATCGAGATCTACCAGCGCTACCCCACGCCGGTGCTCACCGGCGTCCCCGCCGACCGTACCCCGCTCCCGGTCGTCGTCGCGGAGCACGATCTGCCGATGGCCATGGCCATCGTGGAACGGCTCAACGACCAGATCCTGGCCACCCAGCGCATCGACGTGGCCGCACCGGACCTGGAACCACCCGCACCCACCTGGGGTGAGAGCGGCCCGGTCCGGGCCGATGTGGAACGGGCCGTACGCCGGATGGCGCCGCGGCGCGATGCCCGTTCCGCGGTCGCCGCACTGCAACGCTATGTGACCCCGGACGAGTACGTGCTGGAGACGGCGGTGGCCACGGCACGGCCACCGGCCGGGACCGGGCTCGGCCTGCTCGCCTGCACCACCGAGCGGATCCTGTTCGTCTCACTCGGCAGCACCGACCGCTACGCCCACGAACTGCCCGTCCCGGCGGTGCTGTGGGCACACACCACCGACAGCGAGCACGGCGCACCGGGCGAGGTCACCACCCGCCGCGGCACCACCGGCATCGAGATCTTCGACGGCAACCGGACGCTGCAGTTCACCGGCGCCGACCGAGCCGATACCGAGCGGGCCGGCTGTGCCGTCAACTTCGCGGTACGCCGGCTGGCCAACGACGGCGCGGCCGGACCGCCCGACCCGGGCGTCGCCCAGCTGTACTCGG
Source organism: Nocardia sp. KT25-26 (assembly GCF_056627695.1). Taxonomy (NCBI): domain Bacteria; kingdom Bacillati; phylum Actinomycetota; class Actinomycetes; order Mycobacteriales; family Nocardiaceae; genus Nocardia; species Nocardia sp. KT25-26. Next base: position 5,621,967 of record NZ_CM152813.1, read on the forward strand.
AATGGGAGCTGCTGGTGGAACGCCACTCCCTGGGCATGGTCGACGACAACCAGTTCCAGCGCTACGGCCGGGGCATCCTGCGCTCGCTCGGCTGAGGGTCGCGGCCCCGGTGGTCCCCATCCGCCGGGGTCACCACCCGCTCCAGCGCCCGCAGATCGGCCTCCAGCTCCCGGAACAACAGGTATGTGCCGAGAAAGGCGAGGATCGCTCCCACGCTCAGTACCCGGACCGCGACGATGACGGCCGGGATGTCGGCGGGCGGCAGGAAGGTCACGCCCGCCACCGCCAGCAGCGGCACCGAGGCGGCGACGCCCAGATACCGGTTGGCCCGGCGGTCCAGGGCACGTAGCCGGTCACCGTCGCGTGGACTGCTCTCCCCGTGCCGCAGGAACACCGGGTAGATGCTGCGCACCAGATAGAAGTTCACCAGGAAGAACGGATAGGCCACCGCGATGGCCCCGCACACCAGCAGCGAGGCCAGGAAGTGCACCACCGCGCGGGCCGGGATGTCCCCGGCCGCCAGCTGCAGCGCCAGCGGAAAGGTGAAGCCGGACAGCGCCCACAGTGAGAAGGCGACGGCGACCGCCTTGTCGCCGAAGGTGAGCGTGTCGGCGCGGGCCCGCCGCAGGACGGCAGGCGGATATCGGCGCCCCCGGCGCAGCCCCCGCGGCACCAACAGCACATATCGGCCCAGATAGATCAGGATGATCGTGCCCAGCGGGAAGAAGACCAGGTTCACCACGCCGACGACGATCGTGAAGGTCTGCTGGGCCTCCTCGCTGAGCCGGCTCACCACCAGGGATTGGTTGTGCCCGATGTTGTAGAGCGAGGCGAGAATGTTCGGCACCCCGATGGCGAGGGCGAGCCACAGCAGTGGCCAGCGCCGGAATCGCCGGCGCCAGCTGTGCTGGGGCGGATCCACCAGATTCCGGGCCCGTTCGTCCAGGCAGAGGTCGAACTGCTGGGCCAGCGTGGCGGCGTCGGACCAGCGGCGGTCCCGGTCCGGGGCCAGACAGGTCAGCAGCACCCGGCGTAGCGAGGCCGGGCAGTCGGCGGGCAGCTGCTCGCGGGCGGATCCGCCGACACCGTCCGCCCGCTGTTCGAGCATGGTTTCCAGCGCTGTCTCATCGCCGCCGGGCGCGGTCGGCGCGGTGCTGTCGTCGAAGGGTTTCGCCCCGGTCAGCAGCTCCCAGAGCAGCACGCCCAGCGAGTAGATGTCGGCCCGGGTGTCCAGGTCGGCCGGACTGCGGTCCCGGCCCGGATGGCAGGCCTGAAGCTGCTCCGGCGACATGTACGACAGCGACCCGCCGAAATAGGACACCGGGCTGGTGTCGGCCACCGACCGGCTGAAACTGATGTTGAAATCGGCGAGCTTGGGTACGCCTTCGGCGGTGAGCAGCACATTCGCCGGTTTGACGTCGCGGTGCAGCACCCCGTGCTCGGCCGCATAGGCCAGCGCCTCGGCCAGCCGGCTGCCCAGCCAGGCGACGGTCTCCGGCCAGCTGAGCCCGGCCAGCGTCGCCCGGACGCTGGAATCGGCCGGGCGGATCTCCCCCTTCTGTTCCAGCGCCGCATCGATGGCGTCCAGCAGCAGCCGCCCGTTGCGTTCGGCGACCGGTGTGGCGCGCACCCAGCGCAGCACCCCGAGCAGGGTGCCACCGGGCAGGAACTGCATATACAGCATGCGCAGTACCCGGGCGTCCGCCCGGGCACCGGTATCGAGCAGCTGTTGATCGAACACCCGCACGATGTAGTCGTGGTCGAGCTGCGCCAGCGTCTGCGGTTCGGTGCCGTGGTCGGCGGAGATCTTCACCGCGACGAGCCGCTGCAGGGACCGCTGGCGGGCCAGGAACACCCGGGCGAATGCGCCGGAACCCAATTCGGTGAGCAGTTCGAACTCGCCGATGCGCTGCCCCACCGCGATACCGTGGATCGGGTCGCCCGATTCCGGATCGGGGCCCTCGACACCGTGCGCCATGCCCAGCACGGTCGGTGGACCGGTGTCGGGCATGGTTCGTTCGATGAACTCGGTGCCCGCGGTGGGCTCGGATCGCCGGGTGCTCTGTTCCAGCTCGTCGCTGATCAGCAGTTCCCGCAGGCGCGGCGCCTGGTCCGGATATTCGCGCAGGCATTCGCGCGGATCGACGCGTTGCCCGCTGTGCCTGCGGATGACGAATTCCTCGAACACCAGATCGGCCGGAATCTCGGCGAGTGCCAGCTCCGGGAAATCCCGGCAGTACTCGGGCAGCCGTTTGCGGTCGATCGTCCCCCGTCCGGTCCAGCGCTGCCGCAGGTCGATCCGGATCAGTTCGATCAGGGCCTGCCGGCGCAGCACCGCGGCATCGGGCAGGAACTCGGCGATATCCGGTGGTTCCGGCGCCATCGTGCGAACGGCCGCACTCCAAGCCGCAGTGAAAGCCACCACGGCGTCGGTCTGCAGATCCACCGCGGCCGCGGTTTCCCAGCCGCCGCCCGGGTCGCGGCCGGAGCCTCGGTCAGCACTCATATTCCGACTTCGTCCTCGCGACACCAGATGTCTTCGGCCCCCGAGCCCTACCTGAAATGATACTTTGCCGCTCGACCGCAGCACCCGAAGTCGACGATCTTGCGATAGGGGCGATCAGCAGGTGCACGACGATGTCACGGCAGTAGCATTCGAGGTGCAGCAAACCGGCCGAGGCGGTGAGCACGATATGAGCGCCGAAGTGTCGCCCGGTGAACCGGGTCCGGCCGCCGCGCTCGCCGCACGGGTGCGGGACGGTTCGCTGCTGCCCATCGAAGCGGTCGACACCGCGCTGGCCCGGATCACCGCGGCCGACCCGGAGATCGGCGCCTTCGCCGTGGTGCGCAGCGTGCGGGCCCGGGCGGAGGCCGAGGCGCTGGCCCGCCGGCCCGATCTCGATCAGCTGCCGCTGGCGGGCGTTCCGGTGGCGATCAAAGAGAATGTGCCGGTGGCCGGTGAGGCGGTCCGGTGCGGCTCCGCCGCCACCTCGTCCGCCCCGGCAGCCGCGGATCATCCGGTGGTACGGCGTCTGCGGGCAGCCGGTGCCGTGGTGGTCGGCCTGACCACGATGCCGGAACTCGGGCTCTGGGCGATGACCGACGGCGACGGCCGGATCACCCGCAACCCGTGGCGGCACACCGTGGGCGTGGGCGGGTCCTCCGGCGGAGCCGCCGCGGCCGTCGCGGCCGGCATGGTGCCCCTCGCCCACGGCAACGACGGACTCGGCTCGGTGCGGATCCCGGCCGCCGCCTGCGGAGTGGTCGGATTCAAACCCGGCCGCGGCACGGTGCCCGCCGATCTGGGCGCCGATTCGTGGGGCGGAATGGCGGAGAACGGAATTCTGGCCGGTACGGTCGCCGACGCCGCCCTCGGGTTGTCGGTCCTGGCCGGGCGCCCGGACCTGGCCGAGGTGGACCCGCCGGCGAACGAACTGCGCATCGGGCAAGCGGTCGCCCCGCCGACCCACCTGGTCCGGGTGGACCCGTTCTGGGCCGGTGCCGCCCGGACGGCAGCCGACCGCGCCGCCCGCGCCGGACATCGGGTGGAGACCGCGGAACTGCCGTACGGCAATTCCGTGTTCACCATGCTGGCGCGCTGGACGACTGCCGCCCTGAGCGATGCCGAACTACTGCCACATCCGGAACTGCTGCAGCGCCGGACCCGGCGGCAGCTCGCGCTGGGCCGGCTGGTGCGCCGGTTCGAGCCGGCCGGGCCGAGCACAACCGACCGGTTCGAAGCCCGGCTGCTGGACTACTTCGACCGTTTCGACGTGGTGATCACACCGACGCTGGCCGCAGCACCGCCGAAGGCCCGCGCCTGGCATCGCCGCGGCTGGTTGCCGAATGCGGTGACCAGTGCCCGCTACGCGCCCTTCACCGGGCCATGGAATCTGGTCGGCTGGCCGGCGATGTCGGTGCCGATGGGCCGGCACCCACGCACCGGAACACCGGTCGCGGCGCAGCTGGCCGGCCCGCCGGGCAGTGAGGCGACCCTGCTCCGGCTGGCGAGCCGGCTGACTGCCGCGGACACCGGACCGACGCCGTGAACCGCTCGGCCGGGCGGTAGCTCAGACCGCCACAGCGGTGGGGTTGGCGGAGAATCCGCCTTCCGTAGCCCGCCCGGCGAACTCGAGGATCGTCGGGCGGATATCGTCGGCCCGCCAGGCGACGGCCAGCTCGCACGGCGCCAGCCCGTTCACCGGGCGGGCGGTCAGGCCCGGCCACCGATACATCGGCACATTGTTCTCGGCGAGCAGGCAGACGCCCAGTCCCAGACTGACCGCTTCGAGCCGGTCCTCCGGCGTGGCCGCCTCGGCGCCGATCCGGGGCTGCCGTCCGGCCCGGGCGTCGTTACCGAGCCAGAAGTCGCGGACCGCACCGGCTTCCGGCGGCAGCGCGACGAAGGTCTCGTCCATCAGGTCCGCGAAGTCGATGCTGTCGTTCTCGGCCAGCGGATGGTTCTCCGGGAGCAGCACCCAGCGCGCTTCGGTGCGCAACACCTGCCACCGGTAGCGGTTCGGGTCCGGTAACGGCAGCCAGACCAGAGCCAGATCGGCCTGCCTGCCGGCCAGTCCGCTGGACGGATCGTTCCAGGAGGCCGCATGCAGGGCCAGCCGGTGACCGCTGGCGCTCTCCAGCTCGTTCAGCAGACCACGCCCGAGCGCGGACTGGATACCGACGCGCAGCACCTCGCCCGCTTCCTGCAGGGAGACATTGGTGACCTCCCACAGCTCCAGGATTTTGCGGGCGCCTTCGAGCAGTTCCTTGCCCGCGACGGTCAGGGCGACACTGCGCTGGTTGCGGTCGAACAGGACCACATCGAGCTGCCGCTCCAACTGCCGGATCTGTCGAGACAGCGTCGGCTGGGCGATGTGCAGCCGCTGGGCGGCGTTGGTGAAGTGCAGTTCCTCAGCGACGGCGACGAAATACCGCAGATCGCGCAAATGCGGGTCCATAGCCCCTTGCTATCAGAATCGGTCGGGAAACTCCAGCCCGTTCAGGCTGAAAGGTCCGAATAGTTGGATCAAAACAGTCGGCAGGTTTGCAATGAATAGCATATTGCCCCGCATGGTGTCGCGCATCGGGGCATGGGCGAACCCTCAGCGGCATTCCCCAGCCGTCTCGGAAGCATCCATACTGGGCACCTGACCAGCCCATTTACCACCGCGGCGCCGAGAAATCCGGGCGCCGCGACGGCGATCGAGCTACCGGTCAGCCACCGGGATAATGCCTGGTCCGGCCCGAAAAGTGAGGTTCATCACACAAAATGGGGCTGAGCGGGCTCAGTCACCCGTACCGCGCAGCCGCATCAGCTTCGGGATGTCGATCCGGCGCAGCCCACGGGCACCGGCGGCCCGCATCGCGCCCACCGCGAACAGCAGCTTGGACATGTCGTACGGGTACCAGAACGGTTCCTTGGTCATCGTCGGAACGAGCGGCTTGGTGATCGCCTGCGCCCGGCAGTACTTGCGGACCCCGCTCGCACCACCCCAACGGGCACCCACCCCGGATTCACCCCAGCCACCCATCGGCATGGCGAAATTGAACAGGTTCGCGAACACGTCGTTGATATTCACCGCGCCGGCCTGCAATTGCCGGGCCACGCGCTCACCGCGCGCCTTGTCCCGCGTCCACACCGTCGCCGACAGGCCGTACCGGGAATCATTGGCCAATCGGATGGCCTCGGCCTCATCGGCCACCTTCACCACCGGCAGGGTCGGACCGAAGGTCTCCTCCTGGATACAGGCCATCGACTGGTCCACATCCACCAGTACGGTCGGCTCGAAGAAAGTGCCCACCCCGGTGCGCCGGCCACCGGTCGTCACCCGAGCGCCGGCGGCGACCGCCTCGTCCACATGCCGGGCGACGATGGCCACCTGATTCTCGTTGGCGAGCGCACCCACATCGTTTTCCGAGACCCGGCCGTCCAGACCCTGCCGCAATGCGGCGACCGCGTCGGTCAGTTTCGCCACGAATTCGTCGTAGACCGGCGCCTCGACATACACCCGCTCCACCGAAATGCACACCTGACCGGAATTGAACATCCCACCGAATGCGATACCGTGCGCGGCCCGATCGATATCGGCATCGGCCAGCACCAATGCCGGATCCTTACCACCCAGCTCCAAGCTGTAGGGCACCAGCCGGCGCGCACAGGCCCCGGCGATTTTACGGCCGGTCGCGGTCGACCCGGTGAACTGGACGTAGTCGGCGTTGTCCACCACGGCCGCCCCGGTGGCGCCCTCCCCGGTCACGACCGCGAACACCGGCGGCGCGCCGATCTCGGCCCAGCCGCGGGCCAGCTCCACCGCCGACAGCGGCGTCACCTCGGACGGTTTCAAGATCACCGCAGCACCGGCCGCCAGCGCCGGAATCACATCGATGACCGGCATCGCCAGTGGGAAATTCCACGGCGTGATCACGCCCACCACGGGGTAGGGCCGATAGGCGACGGTCAGCTTCTTCACCCGCGCCAGCGGGCTGTGCGGGGAAGGGTGGTCGTCGCTGAGAAAACCGGCGGCCCGGCGCGCATAGTAGCCGGTGAGGTCCACCGCGAAGGCCGGATCGATGAGCGCGTCCACCCGGGGCTTCCCGGTCTCCGACTGCAGCACATCGGCGAGCTGCTCGGTGTTGTCGATCAACCAGTCCTGCAGCTTCAGCAGCCATTCCTTGCGGCCGTCGGGACCGAGCGCCTCCCACTCCGGCTGGTGCCGGCGCAACTCCCGAACCACAGCCGCCACCTCGTCGGCGCCGGCCCGGGGCACCGAACCCGACACCTCGCCGGTGGCCGGGTTGTACACATCGATGGCGGCCTGGTCGGCCGTGGCGGTGGTCTCGTCGATATCGGTCACAGACAGCTCCTGTGTCTAATGGAGCAGCTCCGCTGCTCGAGTCGCGACCCCTAGGGGGCCGCTCCGAGTGGGTTGACGTTCTAGTACACGTTCTATTGTTGGTCGACCGGTCTCCGGGCGCAGCCGATCCCACAATTCCCCCGCGATGCACCTGCTCGGACGCAGTCCCTGCGGCCCCGCCCGCGACACCGCCGCGGCCGATCGAGTTATCCGTGGGTGATCAATCCGAATCGGCTGCCACCTCGGCTGCCTCCCGGGCCGCGATCCGGCGCAGCGGTGGTTCGGTCTGCGGCGGCACCCGGCGTTCGGGTAGTTCGGCGAGGAGGGTGGTAGTCGCGGCGGCGATCGCGGCGACCGCCTTGTCGACGGCGGGTTTGGTGGTGCTACTCAGCCCGGAGATACCGCCGACCTTGCGCACGTACTGCACGGCCGCGGCGTAGATCTCCTGCTCGGTGGCAGCAGGCTCCAAGCCGCGCAAGACGGTGATGTTTCTACACATGTATGCACAGTAGGCCGGATGCGCCGGGCACGACAGGCAAGTGCGGCCACGATGTGAAAATCCGTCCGGCACGGTTGTGCACACCTGCCCCGGCGGACGGCCGGGAACCCCTACACTCGTTCGCATGGCTGCCCGGGGTGTACCAGCGCTGACCACTTTCCCGTATCCGGAACTGGACGAACGGGAGGACGACCACTGGTCGGGTGCCGATATCACCGACGACGAACTGCGCGCCCTGGCACTCGGCGCGTTCTACTCGGCCCGGTGGGACGCCTTCCACGACGCCCTGCTGCTCGGGCCGGAGCGCGAGCATCCGCTCGGCGACCGGCGTGAGCTGGCGATCGACACGCTGACCGGCGCCTGGGGGATCACCGACGGTACCGAGGCCCGGGCCTCGATGAATCAGTTGCTCGAAGGGATGCACGCACCGCTTTACGCCCTGGTGCATCCGCTGGTGATGGCCTCGATCAACGCCCCCGAACGGGACCGTTTCGGCGAACGCGCCGACCGGCACCGGGCCTTCCTCCGGCAGGTCGGCTCGTTCCGCGGGATCGAGAATCCCGAGGCCCTGGTGCGCGACTACGACATCTGGTCCCAGGCCATCAAGATCGGCTTCACCGAACATCTCGCCCACCCGCTGCCGCACGATATCCACGCCTGGGATCTGGCCCGGGTCGTGGCAGTGGCCCGGATGGCCTTCACCGCCGGGTATCTGGAGGCCGATGTGGCCTGGGAGTACATCATGCGCGCCCTGCCGAAGGCGCAGCGCAAGTACCGCAACTGGCGCCAGTTCGGCGACGCCTATCTGGCCGGCTGGACCTACTGGCAGGCGTGTGAAGACCTGGCCGAGCTCAAGCACGGCGGGGTGGACCGGCGGCTGGAGCTGACCCGGCTGTGGACCCGGCCGACCAGCCCGTGGCGCCGGATCGATCTCAACGACAAGGTGCTGCCGGCCTGACCGGCCTCAGGTGTTCGCCAGCAACGCGACGAACACCGCGATCACGAAGATCGCCACGGCGACGGCGAGCAGTACCGACGCGATGATGCCGCAGATCCGGCCGATCTGGACCATGGTGCGGCCACCGAGCGCACCACCGGTCGCATCGATCTCCTGGAGCGCACTGTTGCCCATCACCCAGGCGAACGGCCCGAGGATCTGGCAGAGCACCAGGCTGAGGATGCCCAGCACCAGGATCAGGGTGGCTTTCGGATGGTCCTGCTGATAACCACTCGGTTGCTGATAGACCATGGCGCGATGATGGCACGCCACCGGCCGTGAACTGCGCCGACACGCGGTCGGCGCAGGCAGCGACCGTCAGCTGTAGACCTTCGGATCCAGGGTGCCGATATAGGGCAGATCGCGGTAGCGCTCGGCGTAGTCCAGGCCGTACCCCACCACGAACTCGTTGGGGATGTCGAAGCCGACATGCGCCACGTCGACCGGGGTCTTCAACGCATCGGGCTTACGTAGCAGGGTGACCACTTCCAGCGACGCCGGATTGCGGGTGGACAGGTTGCGCATCAGCCAGGACAGGGTGAGTCCCGAGTCGATGATGTCCTCGACGATCAGCACATTGCGGCCGGCGATGTCCTTGTCCAGGTCCTTCATGATCCGCACCACGCCGGACGAGGAGGTGGACGACCCGTACGACGATACCGCCATGAACTCCATCTGGGTGGGGATCGGCAGGGCCCGGGCGAAATCGGTCATGAAGAAGATCGCGCCCTTGAGGACGCCGATCAGCAGCAGATCACCTTCCGGAGCATCCGGCGGATACCGTTTGGCGATGATCTCCGCGAGCTCTTCGGTCTTGGCCTTGATCTGCTCTTCGGTGATCAGCACCGACGCGATGTCGTCTCCGTACACGTGCCCTCATGTCCTTTCGGCGGTGAAGGGTCTTCGGGAATCATCGCGGCTCCAGCCGCAGGGTCAGCCTGCCATGTTCGCGCGCCACGACCAACCGGCACTCCGGCGGCCCACCGGCGACGGCGACACCACCCTGACCGCGCCAACCGGCCACCAGCTCGTCGATTGCCCGTAATTGCCTGTCCATCAATGCCTCGACGCCCTCGCCCGCCAGCCAGGCGCGGACGGCCCGCCGCCGCAGGGCCGCCGGCGCAGTGGTGAGTGTCTCGATCGACAGCCCGCGCTCATCACCCGCGCGACGGAGCAGATCGGCAGCCAGGTCGTCGAGCACCGTGCCGTCCTCGCGCAATTGTGTCGCGGTGCGGGCCAGAGCGGCCGCCACCCCGCCGCCGAGCACCTCCTCCAGCAGCGGCAGCACTTCGGTGCGCACCCGCACCCGGGTGAACTCGGGGGACGTGTTGTGCGGGTCCTCGTGCGGGGCGAGTCCGAGGTCGGTACACAGCTGCCGGGTATCGGCCCGCCGGACGGCCAGCAGCGGGCGCCCCCACGGCGGTGACCACGGCGCCATCCCCCGGATCGAGCGGCCCCCCGAGCCGCGGGCCAATCCGAGCAGCACCGTTTCGGCCTGATCGTCGAGCGTATGCCCGAGCAGCACCGGCAGTCCGTCCCGATGCTCGGCCAACGCCGCATACCGCGCCCGCCGTGCCGCGGCCTCCATCCCGCCCGCTCGCCCCACTTCGACCGGCAGCACCCGCACGTCCCGGCACCCCGATCGCTGCGCCTGCGCCGCCGCGTTCGCCGCCACCTCCGCCGACCCCGCCTGCAACCCGTGATCGACCACGAGTGCCGTCACCGTCTCCGCCTCGGCCACCGCAGCCACCGTCAACGCGAGCGAATCTGCACCCCCCGACAAGGCCACCGCCACCGGCCCGCCACCGTGCGCCGCGAGCCAGGCGCGCACCGCATGCCGCACCACCAGCACCGACGGCGTCTCCGGCAACCGCTCCCCACTCACCCCCTGGACTCTACGGCGGAGCCGGCCACCGCCACTGCGGCACTCCGGCCACGCGCGGCGCCATCCGAGCTACCGCGCCGGGACCTTGATCGACGCGGCCGTATCGGCGCGCGGCACGAGACGAATCCGCGGAGGTAGCCCCGATCGCCCGGCGGCGCTACCACGATCACCCCAGCACCCGGGCGATCCAGCGGTCCGGATCGTCGATTTCGGCCGGGCGGGGCAGGGTTTCGGCATCGGTCCAGATCGCGTTGAACTGTTCGACGCCGACCCGATCGACGACGGCGTCCACGAACTTCTTGCCGCGGATGTACTGGGCCAGTTTGGCGTCGACACCGAGCAGCGCGCGCAGCAGCCGCTGGATGGGGTTGGAAGGGCGGCGGCGCCGGCGGTCGAAGGCGGCCCGGATGGTGGCCACGGTGGGCACGACGGCCGGGCCGACGGCATCCATCACGTGATCGGCGTGGCCTTCGAGCAGGGTGCCGAGCATCAGCAAACGGTCCAGGGCCTCGCGCTGTGGCGGCGCCTGGGCGGCCCGCAGCAGTCCGACGATGCCGCGGCTGTTCGGGTCGTCGCCGTCCGGGCCGGTGCCGCCGCTGCGCCGCTCCCGCAGTTCGGCGACCAGCCGGCCGAGCATCTCGCCCATCGGTTCGTCACCGACCTCGCCGAGAATGTCGACATTGCTGCGCATATACCCGGCCAGCCAGGGCGCCGACGAGAACTGCACCCGGTGGGTGACCTCGTGCAGGCACACCCACAACCGGAAGTCGGTGGGGTCCACCCCGAGGCCGCGCTCCACCCCGACGATATTCGGGGCGATCAGCAGCAGAGTTCCGTCCGGGCCGGTGAACGGATCGTACTGGCCGAGCACCGCGGTCGACAGGAAGGCCAGCATGGCTCCGGCCTGCACACCGGCCGGTTTCCCGGCGAATCCGCCGTTGCCGTTGCCCTGGTCGCCGGTGAGGGTAGCCATCGACTCCGCGGCCGCACCGATCCAGCCGGGCCGATCCACCACCCGCGCCGCCGGCACCGGCCGGTCGTCGAGCAGGCCGCTGACCTCGCGAACCGGTCCCTCGGCGCGTTTCGATGCGGCGGCGAGCTCCTCGACCACCTGCTGTGCCGCGGTTCGGGAGGTGCGCGGCCCGCTCGGCGCCAGCGCCGACCCGGTGCGTGCGGCCAGCTGCCAATCCACGGCACCGGCCAGGCCGGACCGCTTCCTACTGCCCTCGCTGTCGGTCATCTCCACCACCCGTCAGGAACATCCGCAGTCGCGTAGCGTGCCGGCCACTGCGTCCAGCGCGGGGCGGCTGACCTCCGGTGGCCGATCGTTGGACATCAGCGCGAAGGTGAGCACCCGGCCGTCGCGATCGAGCACGTATCCGGCCAACGTGCTGGACACCGAGAGAGTTCCGGTCTTGGCACGCACCCAGCCGGCTCCGACCCGATTCCGGTCGACGTATCTGGGCTCCAGCGAGCCGGTGCCACCCGCCACGGGCAGCATGTCCAGCATCGGCGCCAGCTCCGGTGTCCGAGGGTCGACGGCAGGGCGGGCCGCGGTGCCGGTGGGCACCACCAGCCCGTCGCCGCTGGGTGCCGCCGCAACGGCCAGCAGATTGTCCAGGACACGCGGCGGAATCCGGTCGTCGGTGGACAACCCGCTGTTGTCGGCAAGCACCACCCCGGCCAGGTCGAAACCGTGTTCGGTCAGGATCTCCAGCACCGTGGCGGTCGCCGATTCGAAGGACTGCGGCCGGCCCCGGGATGCGGCGAGTTCCCGCCCGACGGCCTCGGCCAGCAGATTGTCCGAATCGACCGTCAGTTGGTACAGCCGGTCCCGCAGCGGCGCCGATTCCACCCGGGCCACCTCGGCGGCCGCCGGCAGCGCTTGCCCGAGCCGCACCCGGCCCGGGTCGATCCCGAGTCGTTCGGCCAGCACCCGGCCGACATCGAGGGCGGGCGTCTCGCTCCGCGGCGAATAGTGCCGGGTCGGGTCGATCCGACCGCCCTCCAGCATCACCGGTTCCATCGGCGCCAGCGAACCGCCGGCGATATCGATCGGATCCCAGCCCGGCGCCAGGGCGGGTCCGCTGTAGGCGGTGGTGTCCACGACGATCGAGGTGACCGGTTCACCGGTGGCCCGGATCTGCTCGACCAGGTCGTCTAGCCGCGCGGCGCCCGGGTAGTACCCCTGCCCGTCCGACCGTGCGGTCAGCGTGGGGTCGCCGCCGCCGACCAGCACCAGTTCCCCGGGCAGTGCCCCGGCGACCACCCGGGTCACCAGCCGGTGGTCGTCCGGCAGGGCCAGCAGCGCGGCGGCCACGGTGAGCAGTTTGGCGGTCGAGGACGGGATCACCTGGTCGTCCGCACCCCGGCTCCACAGCACCGTTCCGCTGCCGGCATCGGTGATCTGCGCGGAGAATGCGCCCAGGTCGGGGTTCGCCACCACCTGTTCCAGTGCCGCGGCGATACCGGCCGGGGTCGGCGCCGGGGCATCCGACGAGGCCGGCGACACCTGCAGCACCGGCGGCGGCACGGTGGGCGGTGGCGCCACGGTGAGCCCGCCGTGCCGGAACTCCTCGGTCCACGGCTGCAGTGCGACCAGCACCGCGGCCGCGGCCAGGAGCAGCACCGTGCCGACGGCACCGAACCCGAGCCACAGCTTGCGCCGCCGCCGCGCGGCCAGGCCGCCGATGTTCTTACCAACCACGTCCCGCCCGTGCCTCCCTCACTGCCGCCGGGCGGGACGCCTGCCGCACCCGGGTGATCGACCACCACACTATCCTCGTTGCGCAACGGTTCCCCAGAACACGAGGGCGAGTCGACAACAAGCATCCGGCCCGGATGCACTCTGAGCAGCAAGGAGATGGCGTGGAGTTCGACGTCACCATCGAGATCCCCAAGGGCTCTCGGAACAAGTACGAGGTCGATCACGAGACCGGCCGGGTCCGACTGGACCGCTTCCTCTACACCTCCATGGCCTACCCGGCCGACTACGGCTACATCGAGAACACCCTGGGCGAGGACGGCGATCCGCTGGATGCGCTGGTACTGCTGCCCGATTCGGTGTTCCCGGGCGTGATCGTGGAGGCCCGGCCGGTCGCCATGTACCGGATGACCGACGAAGCCGGTGGTGACGACAAGATCCTCTGCGTCCCGGCGGGCGATCCGCGCTGGGAGGGCGTGCAGGATCTGGCCGATGTGCCGGAGTTCGAGCTGGCCGCGATCAAGCACTTCTTCGAGCGGTACAAGGACCTGGAGCCGGGCAAGTTCGTGAAGGGCTCGGAGTGGGTCGGCCGCGCCGAGGCCGAGAAGATCATCGAAGAGGCGTTCACCCGCCTGAAGGAGAACGGCGGCCACTGAGGCTTCGTCGAAGGATGCGAAAAGCGGGAAGTCCGGTGCGTTCGGACTTCCCGCTTTCGTATCCGATGATCGCTCATCGGATTCCGGGTGCCGGCGAACCACCGGGCTCGGGGGGTCGAGCTTCGGCGGCGCCGGCATCCGGGCCGTCCACTTCGGCTCTCGGTCGCCGACCCCCCGTCGGCGACCGGCTCGCTCGTGCAGAACCGAAGTGAACGAACCTGTTCACCATAGACCGCGGGATCGTCCCGTCGCGACCACCCGCTCGGCGGGAAATCCCTGATGATGATCGGACGATGATGCGGTGATGACGGATCAGGACGTCGCTGCCGGTAGCCGGGCCCGCAGCACCTCGTCGAGATGTTCCCGCAGCAGATTCAGCACCGGCGCTTCCAGTTCGGCGTCCAGCCGTTCCCGGATGAAGTCCGGATCGTCCACCGGCGCGAAGATCTCGGCCGCCGCCCGATACACACTCGCCGCCTCGTCCGGCCGATCCAGTGCCTGCAGCACCCGGCCGTGCAAGACCAGCGCCCGTGCCCGGGTGAGCGGGCCGATGGCTCGGGTCAGGATCCGAATCGCCTCCACGACCACCGGTTCGGCGCAGCCGGGCGCGCCGGCCAGCAACAGCGCATGCGCCAGCCGGGACAACGCCCAGCCCTGCCGCAGCTCGATCCCGCTGCGCTCGGCCAGCCGGACCGCCTCCCGGCAGGTCGCCACGGCGGCCGCGGTCTGCCCCTGATAGGCCAGCGTGGTACCCAGTTCGTGGGTGGCCATCGATTCCAGCGCAAAGTTGCCGATCTCGGCGGCCATCGCCTTCGCACGCACCGCCCGCTCCCGGGCGACGGCGAATTCGCCCGCCTCCGACCAGGTCTTGACCTCCTGGACCAGGCAGGCACATTCCACCGCCCGGTCACCCACCCGCCGGGCCAGCCGGATCGCCCGTGCCGAATGGGCCAGCGACGCCGCGGTCTCGGTACCCATCCGGGTGGAGCCGGCCAGCAATTGCGCCGCGAAGGCCGTCAACCGGGCATCCGCGCTCGACCCGCGATCCAGGGACAGCGCGATGCGCTGATGGTCCCGGCCCTGCCGCAACGCACCCAGCGAATAGGACAGGATCACCCCGAGCGCCACCCGCACCCGGCATTCCACCGAACGGTCCCCGGCGGTGAGCGCCGCGGCCAGCAGCTTCTCCAGGGCCCGGGCCTGTTCCTGGCAGTTCGGCCCGCCGTCCACCAGTTCGGCGGTGGCCCAGGCGATATCGGCGGACGGCGCGAGCAGCGGGCCGCCGGCATCGGCACACTGCTCGTAGAGCGTCACCATGTTGTGCCGCTGGCCGGCGAGCCAGGCATGGGCGGTCGCGGGATCGGCGAACTCGCGGCCGGCGGCGGTGGTGGGCCGCAGATGCTGCGGCAGCCGAGTACCGGGGTTGCAGATGCCGACCATGTTCTTCACCGAGGCCAGATAGAAATCCAGCAGCCGGTGCAGCGCGGTCTCCGGTGGTTCGGCGGGCGAGAGTTTGCGGGCGAACAGCCGGAGCAGGTCGTGATAGGTGTAGCGGCCGGGACCGGTGGTCTCCAGCAGGTTCAGATCCACCAGCGTTTCGCAGATCTCCTCGGCCGCGAAGGTATCGGTGTCCAGCACGGCGGCGGCGCCCTCGGTGCACAGTTCGTCCACCTCGGGCACCGCCAGCAACCGGAAGGCGCGCCGATGCGCCGCATCGAGCTGGTCGTAGCTGATCCGGAAGGCCAGTTCCACCGTCAGCTCGCCGGTGCGCAACACGGCGAGGCGCTGTTCGGCGTCCCGGAGCCGGTCGGCGATGCTGGCCACGGTCCAGGTGGGCCGGGCCGCCAGCCGGGCGCCGATGATCCGCACCGCCAGCGGCAGACCGCCGCACACCGCCAGTACCCGGGCCACCGCATCGGGTTCGGCGGCCACGCGTCCGACGCCGATGATCCGGGTGAGCAGGTTGCGCGCCTCACCCGCACTGAGCACGTCGAGCCGCACCGCGAGCATGCCCGGCAGCTCGGGCAGTGCCGAACGGCTGGTCACCAGCACGGCCGAACCGGCAGTACCGGGGATCAGCGGTGCGACCTGTTCGACGTCGCGAGCGTTGTCCAGCACCACCAGCACCCGTTTACCGTCCAGGCGGCTGCGGAACTGCGCGGAACGTTCGGCGGTCGAGGCGGCCAGTTCACCCTCCGGCACCCCGAGCGCCCGCAGGAAGTCACCCAGGGTGTCGGCCGCGGTGGCGGCGGAACGCGCGGTGCGGTCGCCATCCGCCCGGGCGGTGAATCCGTGCAGGTCCACATGCAGCTGACCATCGGGGAAGCGGTCCCGGACCTGGTGTGCGATATGCACCGCGAGTGCGCTCTTGCCGATACCGCCCATCCCGCCGATCGCACACACCGGCACTCCGCAGCCGTCGTCACGAACCAGCCACCCGGCGAGCCGGCCCACCAGTTCCTCGCGGCCGGTGAAGTCCACGACATCGGAGGGCAGCTGGGCGACCCGGACGCCCCGCGGCACCGGTGCCGCCCACACCGGCTGGGGCGCCGCGGCAGGTGCCACGGGAATCGGTTCGGCACCGGCCACCACCGGCTGTTCACCACGCAGGATCGCCTGCTGGAGCCCGGACAGCGAGCGGCCCGGCTCGATGCCCAGCCGCTCGACCAGTTCGTTGCGGAGATCGGTGTAGACGCGCAGGGCCTCGGCCTGCCGTCCGGCCCCGGACAGCGCCGTCATCAACAGGGCGCGCGCATGCTCGCGCAGCGGGTACTCCGCGCAGAGGGCGGTCAGGCCGGTGATCGCGTCCGCATACCGGCCGGCCTGGACATCCAGACCCAGGCGCTGTTCCAGCAGCGTCGCCCGCTGTTCGGCCAGCCGGGCCCGCTGCCGCTCGGCGAAGGTTCCGGGCAGGCCCGCCAGCGGGGTGCCGCGCCACAACCCGAGTGCGGTATCGATCCGCTGTTCGGGGGTGGTGGCGAAATCCGGTTCGAGCAGCTGCTCGACCTGCTCGGCATCGACCGCACCGGACGGCACCCGCAACGAGTAGCCGCCGCCGATGCCGACCAGCACGGTCGCCGGCGCACCGGGTTTCCGGTCCGGTTCCAGCAGCCGCCGCAGGTGCAGAATGTGATTGCGCAGGACTCCGACCGAACTGGCCGTGCGCTGCGGCCCCCACACCCCTTCCAGCAGTTCGTCCACGGTGGCGGTGCGCCCCGGATGCAGGAGCAGGGCGGCCAGCAGCGCCCGGCGGTGTCGCGAGCCGAGTTCCAGCTCCACCTCGCCACGCCACGCCCGCATCTCTCCGAGCACGGCGAACTTCCACATCTTTCCGGGTACCTCTCTGCGACCTCAGCCGACAATCTAGTCCGCGGCGACGCCGGCGGCCGGGGCACCGGGCATCCGGTTCGCGATCATCGCCGGGCGGGCCCGTTCGAAATCGTCGACGAACCGGGTCAGCAGGGCGGCGAAATCGGCCCGGTCGGTATCCGGCCAGTCCGCCGTCATCGCGGCGAGATCCGCGCGGCGCCGCCGCTGGATCCGCTCGGCCGCTTCCCGGCCGGCATCGGTGACGTGTAGCAGGGTGGCGCGGCGGTCGTCCGGATCGGCATGCCGGGTCACCAGCCCCCGCCCCACCAGGTGGGCGACCTGCCGGCTGACCGTGGAAGCATCCGAGTACACCGCCTCGGCGAGGGCGCCGGCCCGCATCGGGCCCTCGCCGATCAACCGGAACAGCAGCACATAGGCACCTGGGTCGACGCCGGACTCGTCACGCACCGCAGCGATGGTCCGGTCACGAACCCGGTGCAGCCTCGTCAGCTCCCGGGCGATCACATCGATCACCGGATCGTCGGGATCCGGTCGGGTACCGCTGTCCACGCCGAAACTCCTCCGCCGGTCGGGGTCAGCGCCCCTTGAACTCCGGCTCCCGCTTCTCGAACACCGCCTGCACCGCCTCGGTCAGATCCTCGGAGGGCAGGAACGCCGCGTTCCACGCCGATACGTAGCGCAGGCCCTCGGCCACCTCACCGCGGAGGCGGTGCTCCAGCACATCCTTGACACCCTGCACCACCAGCGGCGGATTCGCGGCGATCTCCCGGGCCATCGCATCGGCGGCGGCCAGCACCGCCTCCTGATCGGCGAAGACCTCGTTGACCAGGCCGATCCGCTCCGCGCGGGCGGCATCGATGTCCTTGGCGGTGAAGGCCAGTTCCCGCAGGTGGCCCTCACCGATGATGGCGGGCAGCCGGTGCAGCGAACCGATATCGGCCACGATCGCGACCTTGGCTTCCCGGAGACTGAACTTGGCATCGGCACTGGCCAGCCGGACGTCCGCGGCCGCGATCAGGTCCAGTCCGCCGCCGATGCACCAGCCCGACACCGCCGCGATGACCGGCTTGCGGCATTCGGCGACCGCCGTCACCGAGGCCTGCATGCGCCGGACCTCGTGCAGGAAATCGGTGCGGGGAGCTGCCTTGGCGTCCGGCGCCAGCACCGGTGCCAGCGTGCCGGCGGTAGCCGCCAGATCCAGCCCGAAGGAGAAGTGCTTACCCGATCCGGTCAGCACCACTGCCCGCACCTGCGGGTCGGCATCGAGTTCGGCGAAGATCTCCGGCAGTTCCCGCCAGAAGTCGGGGCCCATCGCATTACCCTTGCCCGGACCGATGAGCGTGACACGTGCCACGTGATCTGCGATCTCGACGGTGAAGGCCTGCCAGTCAGTCATCGGACCAGCGTATCGGAGCACCCGCCGCCCGGTTTCCGTACCCGTTGCCGCCTCCGGCAAACCCGATGTACCACAGCGTTTTCCGATCCCGCAACCATCCGGCATCGGTTTACGCTTCCGGCGGCGCACCCGGCCGGACCGCCCTACCCTGGTCACATGCGCAGGTCGTCGTTACCACCGGTCGCATGCCGGGTCGCCGATACCCTGATCGCCCGCGGCCATCACGGCATCATCATCTCGCCGGACAACCCCACCCCCACTCCGGCCGACGCCGCCCGCGCCGTCGGCACCGAACCGGGCGCCATCACCTGTACCCAGGTCTTCCTGCTGGACGACGAACCGATCCTGCTGCTGGTCTCCGGCGCCCACCGCGTCGACCTCGAGCGCACCGGCGCCCGCCTGGAAGGCGCACTCGTCGAACCCGCCCCCGAACTGATCACCCGCCTCACCGGCCAGGACCTGCACAACACCGCCCCGGTCGGCCACCCCGCCAACATCCCCACCTGGGTGGACAACGCCCTGTCCCACTACCCCGAGATCTGGGCCACCGCCGGCCACCCCGACACCCTCTTCCGCACCAGCTTCCGGGAGCTGCTCCGGATCACCGCCGGATTAGCGGTGGACGTCGACTGAGCGTTCTGCTGGTCTTCACTCGCCTGCTCGATTTACGCCCGGCAGCGCACTTCGTAGCGTTCCCGTGTGCGTCGCATCGGCCACCGGCACGGGCGGTGTCCGGTACGCCCGCACGCGTCGGGTACCGCCTGCCGCCCAGCCACCTGCATCAAGGGCAGGCTGCCGTTGATGCCCGACAGCGTCCGCCGTACCACGCGGCGGATCGCGCACACGGCAAGCGGCAGAACGCGCACGTAACCAGCGGCAGATCGCGCACGCAAACAACGGCAGATCGCGCACGCAAACAACGGCAGATCGCGCACGCAGCATGCGATAATCACCCGGTGACCTCCTCATTTGCTTCGTCACCCATCGGGCGAATCCTTCCCCGACATGCCCACTCGGCTGTCCACGAAGCGCTGTCCGATACCCGCGTCGTCCTGGTCAACGGCGCGCGCCAATGTGGCAAGAGCACCCTGGTCGCTCGAATCGGGCAGGAGATCGACGCCACCTGGCGCAGCCTCGACCGCGCGGAAACACGACAGGCAGCGCTCTACGACCCCACCACGTTTGTTTCGGCCGACCGGCCGCTGGTGATCGACGAAGTGCAGCGGGTGCCGGAACTACTCCTGTCCATCAAGGAGACCGTCGACTCCGACGGCCGGCCGGGACGATTCCTGCTCACCGGGTCTGCGCATGTGATGGCCTTGCGTAGTGTGCCGGATGCGCTGCCCGGACGGATGGAGACGATCGAGCTCTGGCCGCTTTCCCAGGGAGAGATCGATGGTGCTCCGGACCGGTTCGTCGATGCTGCCTTCGAGTTGGGGCCGAACCTGCAATACGAGAGCCAGGAGGATCGTGCCGGATATGCGGAACGCATAGCCCGCGGTGGTTTTCCCGAGGCCGTCGCCAGAACTGGAAAGCGACGTTCACGTTTCTTCGCGTCCTATGTAGCGGATTTGATCAACCGAGACGTGATGCAGATATCGGAGATCGAGCGCACAACCGAAATGTTCGCTTTGATGAACCTCGTCGCAGCTCGGTCGGGGCAGTTACTGGTCGCAGGGTCACTCGGCAACGACCTCGACGTCCCCAAGGACACGATCCGCCGCTACCTGCAACTCCTGGAGGAAGTCTTCCTGATCAAACGGATTCCGGCCTGGTCACGCAACCTGAGCACCCGCGCCGTCGGGACACCCAAGCTGATGTTCGTCGATTCCGGCATCGCCACACACCTATGCGGCGCGGACTCGAGGGCGCTACGCACCGCGAACGGCCCGGTGGGACCGCTGCTGGAAGGTTTCGTAGCCTCGGAAGTCGCCCGCCAGCTGACCTGGGCGAACCAGGACATCAGGATGTTCCACTACCGCACCCGCGACAACATCGAGGTCGATATCGTCCTCGAGAACAATCGACGGGAAGTGGTTGCCATCGAAGTCAAATCCGCTGCCACAGTGAAGGCCGAGGACTTCCGAGGCCTCCGCCATCTGGCCGACCGTTTGGGCGACGATCTCATCGCCGGATACGTCCTGTACACCGGCACAGCATCACTCCCCTTCGGCCCGAAGTTCCGCGCCGTCCCGATCAGCGCGCTCTGGAACTACCGGCCCTGACCGCGGCCGATAGTCAGGCCATGGCGGGAGGTGCGAGCAGGCCACCCCACCTACGAGCTCAACCCCCACCGCAGGGGTCAAAGTTTCTGGACATTTCCTCGACCCGCTCCGGATTCAGCATGAACCAGCCGGTGAACAAGAAGTACATCGAGGTGATGAGGATGCCAGTATACGCCAGCGTCATCCACACTGCCTTGAACTTCGTTTTCCCCCTCGCCAGAAACACGATCAGCGCTCCGAATGCAACCGCCGAGAACAACAGCAATACTTGGGCGACGTAGTACAGAATCGTTGCTGCGACCGGCACGTCTATCCGGTGTCTACATCCGGTCGCCAGCAGTTCGGCGGTCCGCTGATCCATGAGGTGATCGCCCCAGACCGCCAGGCCCATGCATCCCGCGAAAGCCGACACGGCCAGGATGGCCGCTTTCGCCGAACGCTGTTCAACCACCAGGATCACCGCGCATCTCAAACTACCGGCCACAGTTCACTCGGACA
This sequence comes from Nocardia sp. KT25-26, assembly GCF_056627695.1. Taxonomy (NCBI): domain Bacteria; kingdom Bacillati; phylum Actinomycetota; class Actinomycetes; order Mycobacteriales; family Nocardiaceae; genus Nocardia; species Nocardia sp. KT25-26. The sequence goes on from NZ_CM152813.1 coordinate 5,643,011, forward strand.
TCGCTTCGGACGCATTGGCGATTCGGTCCAAGCTTTCCGCATATTTCTCGTCCACACTGGTTCTTGCTGTGACCACCTCGACAATCTTTTGCCCAATGCTGTCGAGCTCGGTCAAGCACGAGATGATTTCCCGAGCCCGGAGGTCGGCAAAATCTACCAACGCGGCTCCGGTTTCCCATCCCGGGTTCGCCTCAGCTGCCGGCTCCACACCGTCGAAATGATTCTCAACCCTGGACTTTGCGGAAGCACAGTCATCCGAGATCGCCACTCCAGCTCGACGAGAGCCTTCTGGATCCATACACACATCACCCACCAGAATCACACCTTCCTTTCTTGACCTATCCGGAACCGCACGGGTGATAGTGATGAGAAGTTCTTTCATCAGATCCCGGAGACACGATCGACCATCCAGCGAACACGGAGTACAGCAAGGCGACAATCACGCCGATATACGCAAGCGTCATCCATATTGCAGTGATCCACGCCGACCTGACACCCGACTTCTCCTTTGTCAGAAATAAGACTACTGCCGCAAACGCAGCCACTGAGAGCACCATCAGAATCTCACCAAGAAAGTCCAGAACATACACCGCTGGTGAAATTTCGACCGTGGACCGACAGTCGGAAGACAACATTTCGGCGGTGCGCTGATCCAGAAGGCGATCGCTCCAGATCCAGAGTCCAACAGCTCCCAGAAAAGAAAGCGTCGCAACCAGGGTGGCTTTCGCCGGACGCGTATCGATCACCACGTCTCCTTCGGCCGGATGACTCGAACCTTTTGAAGTCCTTCCCCCTCGTTGGTGAATCCGATCCGGTTCTCTAAACTTAGATCACTTCCCCCTGGGGTGTGCTGCGCATACAGCACGTCGCCGTTCGGCAAGACAGCCGTGACGACCGCTGCGTGGTGAGCTTCCCCGGGTCGACTACCGTCAGGAGGGTGGTCACCATATTCCCAATAGACGATGTCGCCAGGTTTGGCGCCGTCTACACCGACGTCGTCCGCCCCGTTATTTAGAAAGAACTCTTTCTGTTTGTCGGCGTTGTACCAGGTCTCGGTGTGGGTTACCCCCTGGACCGATCCAACTCCCGGGACTTCCAAATCTATGCCAGACGCTCGGCTCCTCGTCCAAGCATCCGATTCGAGGTCAACCCACCGTCACCTTTGTGCGCCAGCCCAGCCGACTCCAAGGTATACGAAGTAAAGTTCGTACAGTTGTTGTTGAAGATATCTATCGACGTATCCTCAGCGTTTTCCCGAGCATAGCGGGCAGCTTCCACCGCATTGTATCCATTCTCACCCATCAACTCGTCCTTCACACTGTCAGGAATACCTTCGAGGTCGAACAATTCAACGGGAACCGCCTTCATCAGATCCTCTCGATGATTGACCGGTAGCGAGTTCCACCACTTTTCGACAACTTCAGGACTCTGCCCGATAGGCAGTGTCTCTCGTATTGCGTCCAGGGCATCCTGGACCGCATAGCTCTGTTGCTTCCTAACTTCTTCCAAGGAGTTTCGATCGATACTGATGGCAAGCTTGCGTAGCGCGTCCACGGCCTCCTCATCGGCTTTTGTGGCCGCGTCGATCGAATCTCGAATAAGCGCGTTGTATTCAAGGCATGCGATGGCAGCCCCGTCGGAGTCGAAATGATCCGGCGGCACGACGAAAGATTCGCCTTCCAGACGAAGCCCCGCCACTGTTCCACCTGAGACTGCTGAGGACGCCGAGGACTGAGCTATACGCGCCGCATCCTCCAGAGTATCGAGAACAGTTACAGCTCCGCGCAACAGAACTCCGATCTCCTGCAACTCATCGGTTACATTCTTGATCCTGTCCCGCGCGATATCGCCGAGATAGTCGGGCCACGAGGCCTCCAGCTTCCTCGTGCCGTTAGCATGAATCTCAGCAACCGCTTCCTCACAGTCTTTGGCCGCCGCAAGGAGGTCATCTGCCACCTGTTGCCACTTGCCCGGGACCGAATTTCGCAACTGATCTAGATTCATCAAATCCCCCACCTATGGCGCCGTTCAGCGCCGCTACCGAAATCCGCATGAGACGCTATCAGTATCGAAATACGTGGGCAACCGGCAGCCCGGCACGGCCGGCCTCGACCGAGCCCACCGGGCGCCCGGCCGCGATCGACTGCCGCCGGGTAGCTTCGGACGGGTGGGTGATGTGCAGCGCAGTGAGTCCGTTCCGGCGATTCCCGACGATCCCAGTGGGATCACCGCCGAGCAGTATCGGGCGTCGATGCGGCATTATCCGGCCGGGGTCACGGTGGTCACGCTGGATGCGGGGGGTGGGCCGGTCGGGTTCACGGCCACGTCGTTCGCGTCGCTGTCGCTGGATCCGCCACTGATTTCGTTCAATATCGCGCACAGTTCGTCCAGCATCGAGGCACTGCGGGGGGCGGGGTCGGTGGTCATCCACTTCCTCGGCGAGCACCAGCGGCACCTCGCGCACCGGTTCTCCCGCACCGCGGCCGAGCGCTTCGCCGACCATTCCCTGTGGACCACCCTGGACACCGGCGAACCGGTCCTGCACGGCACCCCCATCTGGCTGCGGACCACCCTCACCGAACTCATCCCCATCGGCGACCACAGCATCGTCATCGGCCTGGTCACCCGGGTCCACGACAACACGGACGAGAAGCCGGCCGCCGCCCCACTGCTCTACTACAACAGCGACTACCACCGCCCGACCGCTCTCGACTGAGATCCGGCGGCGCCGGTCCTCAGCCGCCCGCTGGTCACTCTGCGGGTTCGATGAGCTCGCGTTCGTACACCTCGCCCCGCCGGGCATCGTTCAGCGACTCCCGTAGCCGACGGCCGTCGTGCGTGGCCAGCACATGCAGGGTTTCCTGCAGCGAGTTCCAGTCGTCTTCGGACACGAGAACAGCATTCACACCGGTCTCGGTGACGACGGTGACGGTGTCGTGATCGCTGTTCACGCGGGCAACCAGCGAGGACAGGCCCCGGCGCGCCGTAGAAATCGGTATCGCAGGCATTTCGCTCTCCGATCTGTCAGTTCCGGCCACCCTAGGGTGCCGACCCCGACCAGAGCCGATCGACACACATCGTGATCATCACAACACCGAATGATTGAGTAGCTCCACTATTTGCTAGGCTGTCGTCCCATGTCCTCGAACGCGAGCCCGACAAGCGTCCTGGCCGGGTACCCGGTGTACACGCTGGGGCGCCTGGTCAAGGTGCTGCATGCCGAGATCGGTGTGCCGCTGCGCGACCACTGGGTGCTCACCTTCATCAAGGAGCACCCCGACCTGACCCAGAAGAAGGTCGGGGACGCGCTCGGGATCGACCGCAGCGAGATCGTCCGTCTCGTCGACGGGCTGGAACGCGATGAACTGGTCGTTCGCACCCGGGACGGGAAGGATCGCCGGAAATACCGGCTGCAGATCACCGAGGCCGGGCGCAAACGGTGCAAACGCACCGATCGGCTGATCGCCGACGCCACGGCGCGCACCCTCGACCGGCTCGACGACCGGGAGCAGCGCACGCTGCACGAGCTGATCCGCAAGGCGCTCGACGAGGCGTGATCCGGCCCGGCCGGCGACGAAGAGTGCCCGGCCGCCACCCACAGCTGCAAGTACCGTTGGCATTCGGTGACACTGACGTTTGCCCTCCGGTAACCCGACCGTGAAACAACTACACCACCGATGGGGGCCGACCGATGGAAGGTGGACAGGGCACCATGCTCGAGCCACACACAGAGGTTTTGCCGAATACGCCGAGTGATCCACTGCGACGCGCCGAGCTGGCCGCGCCGCCCCGCACCCTGGTCGACATCCTGATCGCGACGGCGAACGCACACCCGGATGCCCCGGCGCTCGACGACGGCACCACGGTACTCAGCTACACCGAGCTGCAGGCCGAGATCGCCGCGGTCGCGGCCCAGCTGCTGGCCGCCGGGGTCCGGCCGGGCGACCGGGTCGGGGTGCGGATGCCTTCCGGCAGCAACGCCCTTTACATCACGATTCTCGCCGCCCTGTTCGCGGGCGCCGCCTATGTCCCGGTGGATGCGGACGATCCGCCGGAACGCGCCGAGCTGGTCTTCGGCGAGGCCCGGGTCACCGCGATCGTCACTGCCGACGGCATCGAATCGGACACCACCGCCGCCGGCACCGCACCGGAACGCACCGATCCGGCACCGTCCGACGATGCGTGGATCATCTTCACCTCCGGCTCCACCGGCACCCCGAAGGGCGTGGCGGTCACCCACCGCAATGCCGCCGCCTTCGTCGACGCCGAGGCCCGGCTGTTCCTGCAGGGCGCGCCGATCGGCCCCGGCGATCGGGTGCTGGCCGGCCTGTCGGTCGCGTTCGACGCCTCCTGTGAGGAGATGTGGCTGGCCTGGCGGCACGGCGCCTGCCTGGTGCCCGCCCCGCGTGACCTGGTCCGCACCGGGGCCGATCTCGGCCCGTGGCTGCAGCGGCGCGATATCGGCATCGTGTCCACCGTGCCGACGCTGGCCGCGACCTGGCCGGCCGAGGCGCTCGAATCGGTCCGGCTGCTGATCTTCGGCGGTGAGGCGGTCCCGCCGGAACTCGCCGAACGGCTGGCCGGTGGCGCGACCGGCCGCGAGGTGTGGAACACCTACGGCCCGACCGAGGCCACCGTCGTCGCCTGCGCCGCCCGGCTCGACGGCAGCACACCGGTCCGGATCGGGCTGCCGCTGGACGGCTGGGATCTCGCCGTGGTCGATCCGGCCGGGCATCCGGTCGCCGAAGGCGAATCGGGCGAGCTGGTGATCGGCGGCGTCGGCCTGGCGCACTATCTGGACCCGGCGAAGGATGCCGAGAAGTACGCACCGCTGCCGGCGCTCGGCTGGGAGCGCGCCTATCGCAGCGGCGACCTGGTCCGCAACGATCCGGCGGGCCTGGTCTTCCTCGGCCGCGCGGACGACCAGGTCAAACTGGGCGGCCGGCGCATCGAACTGGGTGAGATCGACAACGCACTGCAGCATCTGCCCGGGGTGACCGGGGCCGCCGCGGCGATCCGCACCACCAGATCGGGCAACAAGGTCCTGGTCGGCTACCTGACCGGCGCCGGTCCGGATTTCGATGTGAAGCGGGCCCGTTCGCTGCTGGGCGACCGGCTGCCCGCCCCGCTCGTGCCGCGCCTGGCGGTGGTGGACGACCTGCCTACCCGTACCTCCGGCAAGGTGGACCGGGCCGCCCTGCCCTGGCCGCTACCGGGCGAGTCCGCCGAGCAGACCGGGCTGACCGGCACCGCCGCCTGGGTGGCGCAGCAGTGGGATGCGGTGCTGGGCGCCGAGATCACCGGCCTGGATGCGGATTTCTTCGATCTGGGCGGCGGCTCACTGTCGGCGGCCCAGCTGGTCGCGGCGCTGCGGGCCCGCTACCCGCAGGTGACGGTCGCCGACCTCTACGACCACCCCCGGCTCGGGGCGCTGGTCACCCTCCTGGAGGCGAGTGACCCCGCGGCGGCGGCACCGGAACGCAACGTACGGCCCACTCCGCGACGCGCACAGCTCGCCCAGATCCTCGCCACTGTCCCGCTGACCACCCTGACCGGCCTGCAGTGGGTCACCTGGCTGGCCGTCGTCGCCGGGATCGCCGGCTGGTCGGGCGCGCTGCCCTGGCTGCCGTCGTTGTCCTGGTGGTGGATCCTGGCCGCGTTCGTCCTGTTCATCTCGCCGGTGGGCCGGATGGCGCTGTGTGTCCTCGGCTCCCGGCTGCTGCTGCACGGGGTGCGTCCGGGCAGCTACCCGCGCGGCGGTTCGGTACATCTGCGGCTGTGGGCCGCGGTCCGGCTGTCCGAGGCCAGCGGTGCGGAGAATCTCTCCGGTGCGCCGCTGATGGTTCCGTTCGCCCGTGCGCTCGGCGCGAAGGTGGGCCGCGGCGTGGATCTGCACACCCTGCCGCCGGTGACCGGACTGCTCGAACTGCGGGACGGCTGCAGTGTGGAACCCGAGGTGGATCTGTCCGGTTACTGGGTCGACGGCGATGTGGTGCACATCGGCGGGATCGTGGTCGGTGAGGGCGCGGTGATCGGTGCCCGATCGATCCTGCTGCCGGGAACCAAGATCGGCAAGAACGCCGAGATCGCGCCCGGGTCCGCCGTAGCGGGGAAGGTGAAGGCCGGGCAGGAATGGGCCGGTTCGCCCGCGACCAAGACCGGTAAGGCGCGCCGACGCTGGCCCGACCACCGGCCCGCCCGCGCCCCGCACTGGCTCGCCGTGTTCGCCGTCTCGTCGCTGGCACTGGCGTCGATGCCGATCCTGGGTCTGGCCGCCGGTGGGCTGCTGCTCGCCTGGTGGATCCGGGACGAGACGACTCTCGGCGGGGCCGCGCTGCGGGCCTTCACGATGCTGCCGGTCGCCACCCTGCTCAGCCTCGGGGTGTATGCGGCGGCGACGGTGGTCGCGGTCCGGCTGCTCAGTATCGGCCTGCGCGAGGGCTACCACCCGGTGCGCAGCCGTACCGGATGGCAGGTGTGGGCCACCGAACGCCTGCTCGACGGCGCCCGCACCTTCCTTTTCCCGCTCTACGCCAGCCTGCTGACGCCGCTGTGGCTGCGGCTGCTGGGCGCCGAGGTGGGCCGCAATGTGGAGGCGTCCACGGTGCTGCTGCTGCCCCGGTTCACCGTCGTCAGCGACGGCGCCTTCCTCGCCGACGACACCATGATCGCCAGTTACGAACTCGGTGGCGGCTGGCTGCACATCGGACGCGCCAAGGTGGGCAAACGGGCATTCCTGGGCAATTCCGGGATGACCGCACCCGGCCGCCGGGTCCCGAAGAACGGTCTGGTCGCGGTCCTCTCGGCGGCGCCGAGCAAGGCCAAGGCCGGTTCGTCCTGGCTGGGCAGCCCGCCGGTGCGGTTGCGTCGTTCCGCCGAATCCGCCGACACCTCGCGCACTTTCGACCCGCCGCTGCGGCTGAAACTCGCCCGGGCCTTCGTGGAGACCTGCCGGCTGATCCCGGTGATGTGCACCTTCGCCATCGGACTCGGCGTGTTGTTCGCGCTGGGCGCGATCGCCGGGCAGCTCGGATACCTCGGCGCCGCCGCGCTGTCGGGGGTGTTGCTGATGGCGGCCGGCGCCGTCGCAGGCGCCACCGCGGTCGGTGCGAAATGGCTTCTGGTCGGCCGAATCCGGGCGATCGAGCATCCGCTGTGGAGCTCCTTCGTCTGGCGCAACGAGGTGTCCGATGCGTTCGTCGAGACGGTCGCCGCGCCCTGGTTCGCCCGCGCCGCGACCGGTACTCCGGTGATGAACATCTGGCTGCGCGCGCTCGGCGCCACCATCGGCCGCGGGGTATGGTGCGAGTCCTACTGGCTTCCGGAGGCAGATCTGGTGACTCTCGGTGACGGCGCAACGGTGGAACGTGGGTGCGTGGTGCAGACCCACCTGTTCCACGATCGCATCATGTCCATGGATGCCGTGACCGTCGACGCCGGCGCCACCCTGGGGCCGCACTGTGTCGCCCTGCCCGCCGCACACATCGGCGCGGGGGCCACCGTCGGCCCGGCCTCCCTGGTGATGCGCGGCGATGTGGTGCCGCCGTCGACCGACTGGTGGGGGAACCCGATCGCACCGTGGACGAACGACCCGCCCCGGCATTCCGGAGCCGCCCGATGACCGGGAAGTTCTACGAGGAACCGATCGACGACTACCTGCCGCAGAACGGCAATCGCGGCTATCGGGTCTCCCGGTACGAACTCGACCTCACCTACAGAGTGAGCAGCAACCGGCTGGCCGGCCGGGCCGAGATCACCGCGGTGGCCACGGCCGCCCGGCCCCGGTTCGCCCTGGATCTTTCCCAGTCGCTGTCGGTGACCAAGGTGTTCGTGAACGGCAGCAAGGCGGCCAAGTACACCCATCAGCGCGGCAAACTGGTGATCACGCCGCAGCAGAAGATCCCGGCGGGCGGCATGTTGTCGCTGGTGGTGCAGTACGCGGGGACGCCGAAGCCGGTCCGTGGGCCGTGGGGTGAGGTCGGCTGGGAGGAACTGTCCGAGGGCAGCCTGGTCGCGAGCCAGCCGAACGGCGCCGCCTCCTGGTTCCCGTGCGACGATCATCCGAGTTCCAAGGCGTCGTACCGGATCTCGATCACCACCGACAGCCCGTTCCACGCCGTCGCGAACGGCGCCCTGGTGCGCAAGCAGACCAAGGCCAGCCAGACCACCTGGACCTACGAGCAGCCGGAACCGATGTCGAGCTATCTCGCGACGATCCAGATCGGTCCGTACCGCAAGTATCGGGTGGAGCACGGGCGGGCCCAGGTCCCCATGCAGGCGGTGCTGCCCCCGCAGTTGCGGGCGAGTTTCGAATACGATTTCGCCCGCCAGGCACAGATGATGGACCTGTTCGTCGAGAAGTTCGGACCGTATCCGTTCGCGGGCTACACGGTGGTGGTGACCGACGACGAGCTGGAGATCCCGGTGGAGGCCCAGGGCATCTCGGTGTTCGGCGCCAACCATTGCGACGGCCGCCGCGGATCGGAGCGCCTGGTCGCGCACGAACTCGCCCACCAGTGGTTCGGCAACAGCCTCACGCTGAGCCGGTGGCGCGACGTCTGGTTGCACGAAGGCTTCGCCTGCTACGCCGAATGGATCTGGTCCGAGGCGGCCGGCGGGCCGACCGCCGATCAGATGGCCCGCGCCGCACGCACCAACCTGGCCCGGCAGCCGCAGGACATCGTGGTCGGTGACCCGGGCCCGAAGGACATGTTCGACGATCGCGTCTACAAGCGTGGCGCGCTCACCCTGCACACGCTGCGGCTGGAACTCGGCGATACGGCGTTCTTCGAACTGCTGCACGAATGGACCGCGCGTTACCGGCATTCCTCGGTGACCACCGAGGAGTTCACCGATCTCGCGGGTCATTACAGCCTGTCACCACTGCGCGGGCTCTGGGACAGCTGGCTGCTGTCGGCACCGCTGCCGCAGCTACCCCCGCAGGGCGGCCTGGGCGGACATCAGAACACCAGGTAGCGCGCGGCGAGCTGCTCGACCAGGGGGTCGTCGGAGGGCACCATCTCGAGGGCTTCCAGGTCGTCGGCCACGGAATTGCGCCGGACGTCGTCGTGCTCGGGGTCCGGGCCGTCCTCGGCGAGCTGGCGCAACAGCTTCTGCCGGACTCGATCCTTCAGGGAATCGCGCATACCGCAAGCTTGCCGGGTGCCCGCGGCCGACGCCAGCCGCGGCACACCGCGGATCTAACTCGGCAGCAGCCAGGTGCCCCAGGGCGAGTTCCGGTAGAGGGTGTATGCGGCCAGCAGGATCACCGTCGGCCACACCGTGACCATCGGCAGGACGGGCAGCCGCATCGGCTCACCTCGCCGGGCCCGGACCAGCCAGACTGCGACGAAGACGAAGAAGGCCGTCACCAGCGGGAGCGCCAGGATATTGCTCTGCAGCGAGTCCACGATCCGGCCGTCGGAAAGCAGGTTCACCGCCCGGGTCCCACCGCAGCCGGGGCAGTAGATGCCGAACAGCTCGAAGGTCGGGCACACACCGTAGGAGTTCTCGTGCGGATCACGGAAGTGCACCAGGGCGATGGCGGCGATCCCGGCTCCGGCCGCCAGCAACGGCGGCCCGTAGGCACGTAGTGGTGATCGGCGACCGGGCCCGGTTTCGGCGGGGCGGGCGGCCAACGTGCTGTCCATGGTCATCCACGTTAGCGGCCGGTCCGCGGCCCCACCACACTCGGCGAAACATCGCAGGCCGCTGGGCGATAACTGGTTATGATCCAGATCACAACAAGTGAGACACTGTGACCCGCTAACACTAGCTAGCGCCTTGTTCGCACTGTACTGTGGCCGCAGACACAAAGGAGTGCCCATGCTTGCGAAGTCGATGATGACCCTCCAGGCAGCGCGCAACACCGTCGCCGGTTTCGGAAACGGTGCTCTGACCGCCTCGTACCGTGCCGATCTGCGTTCCCGCACCTATCGGACGGCCATGCTGAACAAGCCCGCCGTCGAACCGCAGGTCGTCCCCGTGATCACCGCCGACGGCGCCCATCTACGCGTGCACGTCTACGGCCCCGACGACGCACCCACCCTGGTGCTCGCGCACGGCTGGGCCTGCGCGATCGAATACTGGAACCCGCAGATCAACGCTTTCGCCGGGGACTACCGGGTGGTCTGCTACGACCAGCGCGGCCACGGTGAGAGCAGCCTGGGCCGGGCCACTCCGAGCGAGCACACCCTCGCCGACGATTTCGCCGCCGTCCTGGATGCAACGCTGCGGCCGGGCGAACGTGCCGTACTGGCCGGACACAGCATGGGCGGCCTGACCATCCAGGCCTGGGCGAAGCATCATCCCGAGCAGGTGGCGGCCCGCGCCACCGCGGTACTGCTGGCCAATACGGCCAACCGGGACATCCGCTGGGAGACCGACCTGTTCCCGGTGCTCAACAAGCAACTCACCCTCGGAGACGCCCCCGTGACGGTGGCCGGCGCTCCGGTCCGGATGCCGATGCCGGTCGGCGAGGCCGTGCTGTTCGCCCCGTTCCCGATCCCCGGTGGCTGGTTCACCGAACAGGTGTTCAAGCATCGGATCATGACCCCGGAGGCCGATCCCGAACAGGTCGACTTCGCCGTCGGCATCATCCGCTCCTGCCGCCCCCTCGCGCGCGCCCGGCACGCCGCCGCCATGGCGGACATGGATCTGTCCGCGGGCACCGCCAACCTGAACGTACCGACCACGGTGCTCGCCGGCGCCCGCGACCGGCTGCTGCCCGAGCGCATGTCCCGCCCGATCGTCGACACCCTCCGGCGCACCGGCAACCTCGCCGGCTACGAGGTGCTGCCGCACGGTCACCTCGGCAACATCGAGGATGCCGGTGCCTTCGACAACACCCTGCGCCGAATCGCCCTGACCACCCGAACCCCTCGGGCCACGCGTCGCAACGTCGCCCGCTGACCCGAGCCCTGTGTCTCCCGACCCGGTCAACGACGCCCGGGTTCGGGAGACACTCATTTCCGCACCGGTGCGCATCGTCGCGGACGAGCCGAGACCGGAACCACAGCTGCGGCCGTTCCCGAATCCACCGAGCTGTTCCTGACCGCGCCGCGGCCGCCTTCCGGCAGGCGCCCGCCCGGTAGGACTCAGATGCGGTAGGCCTCGCAGACCGTAGCGTCCAGATGCCGGTGCAGGGCCCGGATCTCGTTGTCGACACCGGGGTCTCCGACACCGTCGCGGAGACCGTCGGCGATACCGGCGGAGATCGCGGTGCGCACCTCACCCAGCGGGATCCGCGCAGAGCGGCACCGGTCGGCGGCCCGTTGGAAGGCGGCCAGCGTGCCGGTCCCGCTGGCCTCGGCCGCGTCCACGATGGTCAACGCCGAATGGAACATCTGCCGGAGCGCATCGGTCATCGGGTCCGACCGGTGATACGCCGGCCCGCTGTGGTGTTCCTCGGCGCTCATCATTCTCCTGTCGGCCCCTCGACGGCGGTGTGCCTCGACAGTACGACACATCACCGCGATTTCCCGGCGAGCTGTCCACATCGTTGCCGATGGGCATATCGGCCCTGGTAGTTGATGTTCCCGACCGAATACCCCGCATTGTCAAGTGTCACAAACTGGGCAGTAGGTCTGGAGCCATTTCGTCCAGACCCGCGCTCGATCGGTCCGTACCACCAGGAACTGGTTATAGATTGTGGCTGCTTCACAGTTGTCGGAAGGATCACCATGGCGGGTAGCACCATCGAACAGCCCGGTTTCACCGTGTCGGGGCAGCGCGCGGGAGCGGCCCTGCAGGATGTCCGAGAGCTGGCACGCCGGATGGTGGGGCACTTCGCCGACAACGTGGTGCCCTGCGGCACCCTCCCCGGCGACGCACTCCGCGGCGATATCACCGCGGTCACGCGCTACTGCCTGGAACTGACGATCAGCATGCTCGACGGGCAGGACATGCCCGCCCACACCGCCCGGCTGGAGCAGGCCGCGGCCGGATGGGCCCGGGAAGGGATCCCGATCGACACCATCCAGCGGTCCATCCACGAGGGCTTCAAAATCGGTTTCGACCTGGTGCTCGACCGCGCCACCGCCGCCGACTTCGACATCCTGCGCGCCCTGTCCCGCCGGATTCTCGACGCCCTGGATCTGATCGACGTCACCGTGTCCCGCGCCTATGTCCGGGAACTGCGCGGCGTCGTCAGCGAACACCACGCCGCGGTGCACACGCTGACCTCGGCGCTACTCGCCGGCCACCCCACCTCGGCGATGGCCCGGGAATCCGGGATCGAGGTCGCCGACGACTACGACGTCCTGGCGCTGGTGCTGCCCGAACATCCGGACGAATCCCATCCGGGCCTCAACGGCCAGGTGGTGGCCCGGCGGAAGCTGCGCCGCGTGCAGGCGGTGCTCGCCGATCGGTGCTCCAATCGCGCCCTCGCCCTGCTCAGTGTCACCGGCGGCACGCTGCTGATTCCGCAGGGCACCCTCGACACCGCCGGGCTCGAAGGCTTCATCGAATCCGTCTCCGATCATGCCGGGGTGCCGGTGACGGCGACCGTGGTGCGGACACCGGCGGCCGAAGTTCCCGACGCCGCGAAGCGCGCGCACGAACTCCTCGACATCGTCGCCCGGCTGCACTGCGGACCCGGCCTGTACCACTTCGACGATCTGGCCCTCGAATACCAGCTGACCCGGCCCGGGCCCGGCCGCGAGTTCCTCGGCAGCGTACTCGACCCGCTGGAGGACTACCCGGAATTCCTGGAGACCCTGCTCGAACACATCAGCACCAACCTGAACCGCCGGCGCACCGCGGGCAAACTGCACGTCCACACCAACACCGTCGACTATCGGCTCAAGCGCGTCGCGCAGCTGACCGGATTCGACCCCACCGAGCTGTCCGGGTTGTGGTATCTGCGATCGGCCATCGTGGCCCGCTCGTACCGCAAGACCAGCTGACCGACGGGCCGGATGTGACCGCGCCGGGAGAGCCGCTGCGCCGCTTGTGAACAGTCATGCCCGGCCGAATGCCCATGTTGGAGTAGTGCCCGCATCGATTGCGATCTGAATCACTCCTGTGTCAGGCTCGGCGCCCACCCGGTGTCGCCGCCCGGCCGGCGCACGACCGGGATCGGTGCCGAGAGCGATCGGCGACGGCGCTGCGCCACGCATCGATCCCACGAACGAAGGATGTCCGACCAGTGCTGCACACCAGCGGATCACGTACCGCCCTGGCTGCCCTCGCGACCGCGGTGAGCGTGTCGCTCGCCGCTCCCACTCCGGCCGTCGCCGCACCCGCCGCGGCCGGACCGGCGGTCCCCACCATCGCCGAGCACGTCTCCAACGAAATGCTGTCCACGCTGGCCGGCACGGTAATCGGAGTCACCTCGGCCCCCGACTTCATCGCCGTCGGCGGCTCGGATGCGCTGCTGGCCCAGGCCCGCGCCCTGCTCGCCGCCCCCGGCATTCCCGACCAGGTCGCGACCACCCTGGAGAAGATCATCACCTTCCTCGACGGCAGCGGCGGCGGTGGCCCGGACCTGCCGCCCGCCGACGGGCCGCGGATCGCGCAGTTCCTCTACCCGACCGTCGGCAAGGGCTGCATCGGGCCGAAGTCCGATTCGGTGGGCGCCGCGCTCGCCGTCCCGGGCCCCGCCACCATTCCGCCGCCCGGCCCCGGGGTCGGGCAGACGGCATTCGTGCTCACCGCGCTCGGCACCGAAGCCGCTGCCCCGGTGCAGGATCCGCCGCTGACCGTGCACTGGGTGAACATCGACAATCGCCGTTCCGGTGTCCAGCCGCTCACCACCGAGGCCGGTATCAACGCCGCCGAGGGGCCCGCGACGGTATCGACGGTCGCCGATACCGGGATCGGCCGGGTGGCCGCGGTCATCTCCGGCTCCCTGACCACCGAGACCGCCGACGGCGAGACCCGTACCTGTACCTTCGCCCCCACCCTGGGGTTCTTCACCGTCGGCTGAGCCGACCCCACGTTCCTGGAGTTCGATCGATGAAGTTCGTGATACCCGGCCTGGCCAGCGGGCTGGCCGGGGCGATCCTCGGGGTGATCGCCGTCTTCGGCATCACCGCCGCCATGCAACAGAATTCGATTCCGGATACCGCTCCCGCGGATCCGGGTTCGGCGCAGACCGACACCCCCTACGGCAGCCGATGAGCACGCCGCGCAGGATGATCGCCTGCCTCCTCGTCGGCCTCGGTGCCCTGCTGCTCACCGCAGCGATCATGATCCCCACCTATACGCTCACCGCGATGGCCAAGACTCCGCTGGATCTGCGCATCACCACGGTGGCGGTGAACGTACCCCGTGAAGAGAGCCTGGTCCTGGACTCGAAATCGCTGACTTCGCCCGAGGGTGCCGCCACGGTGCACAGCGACGTCCCGATCGTGTCGCAGCGCTTCGTCACCGTCGAAGAACCCTCCGACGCCGACGAAATGACGGTGCAGGCCGGGCAGACCCTGAGCCGCGACGACCGCGACGGCAAGGCCGGACTGCTCACCGCCTCGATCGACCGCATCACCATCGACCGGAAGACCGGCGAGCCCATCGCAGAATCGCCCAACGGATCCATTGCCGTCTCGGTCGACGAATCGGGCGAATCGGTGGCCAAGCCGCTGCAGCGGGCCGGTCTGCAGTACCGGTTCCCGATCGGCACCGAGAAGAAGTCGTACCCGTATTTCGATCTCAACGCCCGGCAGACCTTCGATATCGAATTCGTCGAAGAGACCGAGATCAAGGGCGTTCCCGTCTACCACTTCCAGCAGACCATCCCGGTCACGAACATGTACGACGTCCTGCCCGCCGCCACCCACCGGCTCACCCTGCCCGCCGCGAAATGGGGCCTCGAAGGCGACGAGCCGGTCACCATGACCCGCTACTACACCAATGTCCGCGACGTCTGGGTCGAGCCGCGCACCGGTGCGGTGCTCAAAGGGGGCGAGCAGCTCCACCTCTACTACGGCCGCTCCCCCGAACAGGTGGATGTCACCGCATTGAAGGCCAACCTGGTCTTCGACGAGGAAACCGTCGACTCGCAGATCGCCGTCGCCGAGGAGAGCATCGCCAAGCTGGACCTCTTCGGCCGCAACCTGCCGATCGCCATGGGGATACTCGGCGTGCTCGCCCTGATCGCCGGCGCGGTCCTCGGATTCCGCGGTGGCACACCCGCTGTCGCGCCCGCCGACCGGCGGCCCCGCTGGCCGGAAGCCGAGTCACCGCGCCGATGACCTCGAAAAGGCCCGCCACCCCGGGTGGCGGGCCTTTTCAGTCGATCCGGTCCAGGCCGAACACCACGTTGATCTCGGCCCGCTCCTCCATGCTCCGGGCGCTATCGGCGAACTGCGCGAACCTGTGCTTCGCCTCCGCTGCAGTTACGTTCCGTCGCAGAGCGATCGGACTGCGTTCCGCAGACGCTCCGCGTCACGGGGCCGAATTCTCCGTCAGATATCGGCGCGTCCATGGCGCAGACGCTCCCCTACATCCGTCCTGCCGCTCGGCGACAACCACGACTACCCAGCCGTTGCCGGTTCGGATTCGGGTGCAGGTTCAGCTGCGGCCCTGCGGATCCCGTACAGGAGCAGTAGGGCTGCGATCACCAGCAGCGGGCCGGGGGTCGGCTCGACGATCACGGCGCAGGCCGTTCCCCAGACGAGCACCGTCCAGGCCACGAATGCCGGCGGCACGATGCCGTTCCGATTCATCCACAGCACGAGTAGCCCGACGAGAGTGAGCGGCAGACCGAAACCACCCACGTTGCCCCAGAAGGCATTGACCTCGGGAACATCCTCCAGCCAGCGGCCCCAGAGCTGCAACGTCAGCCACTCGTCGAAGTACTGCACGCTGAACAGCAATCCGAGGGTGAGGTGCCCGGCGCCGACAACCGTGAGGATGCCGCCCGCCCATGTGATCATCCGGCTCCCGGCGTGCTCCGCCATGACAGCCCTCCTGTTCTATACGTTTGCGTATAGAACACGGTATGCCTATTTATTCGGTTCCGTATAGATCTACGGAGCATGGCGCCGAACACATCGCGGCCGATCATCCGTTGCCGGCTGCCGCGAACGGCGTCATGAGGGTGGGGCGACGAACGGCGCCACGCCGACGATCAGCAGAACCAACAGGAGCGCATACACGAACCACCGCCCCGGTACCGGCCGCGGCTCCGGCCCGATCACCCCGCTCAGGATGACCACCGGCGGCATCCGGTAGTACACGCGAGTCGAACAACCATCCACCACCGGAACCAGAGCATGCGCGGCACCGAAATCCGGACCCAGGAACTACAGCAAGGGCTTCCTCAATGCGCTGCACCGGATGTTGCAGGGCCATCGGCATGTCGAACGCCGCCCCGCCGGGCAATGGCGCGCCGGACCGGTCTACGTAACCGATGCCCGTGATCCGAGCATCGCCGCCTACACCGCCCCCGACGCCGGTCAGGTGCCGACCCTGATGGCCGAACTGGTCGAATGGCTGAACACCGACGACGGAACCCATCCATTGGTCCGTGCGGCGATGGCCCATCTGCACTTGGTGTCGATCCACCCTGGGCGGACGGAAACGGCCGCATGCCCCGCTCCCTGCAGACGCTACTCATCGCACGCGAAGGTGTACTCGCCCCGGAATTCTCGTCCATCGAATCCTGGCTGGGCCGCCCCGGCAACACCTGGGAGTACTACCAGGTGCTCGGCCGTCTGGGTAGTACGTATCAACCGAATCGAGATGCCTCCGAGTGGATCCGGTTCAATCTGACCGCATATCACCAGCAAGCCCAGACCGTCCGTGCTCGGTGGATTCGGTCCGCAACGGTGTGGTCGATCCTGGCGGAGTTCGTCGCGGGCACCCGGCTGGACGAGCGGGTCGTCAGCGCATTGCACGACGTCGCGATGTCCGGTCGCGTCCGCCGAACACGCTACGAGCAGGCCGAAGGCCTCCGCACCCAGCAAGCACAGCGCGACCTGCGCGAACTCGTCACGCTCGGCACGCTGCAGCCGGTCGGC
Organism: Nocardia sp. KT25-26; assembly: GCF_056627695.1. Classification (NCBI taxonomy): domain Bacteria; kingdom Bacillati; phylum Actinomycetota; class Actinomycetes; order Mycobacteriales; family Nocardiaceae; genus Nocardia; species Nocardia sp. KT25-26. Next base: position 5,659,972 of record NZ_CM152813.1, read on the forward strand.
CGCACCCGAGCCCGCTTCTACACCGCCGGCCCGGACTTCCCCGAACGTGCGCTCGAAGTCGCCCACACACCGACAACCCTGGTCGACCCATATCGAGACCGGTAACCCTACCCACGAACACCTTCCGGCGCCCTCCACGGCTCGGCGACCCGGCCCGCTCTCCGTTGCCCGCCCGATTCGGTCGGATCATCGATCCGGAAAAACAGCAGCCCGACGAGAATCATGCGGCGCCAGCGTCCGGCCAACCGCGACCAGGCGGCGTCGTCGAGCATCCGTACAGCTCGGCACGCCGACGCACTTGCATTATGTCGTTAATGACATAATATGGACCGAGTGGGACCACTGTTCACCATCGAGATCGAACCAGAGGTTCGAGACTGGCTGCTGGCCCTGCCCGCGCGCCACTTCCTGAAGGTCGACGAGTATGTCGGCCTACTCGCAGAGCACGCGGACTCCCTGGGCGAGCCCTACTCTCGATATCTCGGTGACGGTGTTCGAGAGCTGAGGCCCACAATCGATGGCGCAGCCATCCGTATCACCTACTGGCTGGCTCCCGGTCGACGTGCTGTGCTGTTGACCGTATTCAGAAAAACTCGCATGCGCGAAGATGCCGAGGTCAAACGGGCGAAGCTGGCTCAGCAGACTTGCCGGGCGGAGCATGGACCCGCACATGAGGAATTCACCCGGACAGTCGAGAAAGGAGAACTGGAGCGATGAGCCATTCGCGATGGAAGACCCTCCGCGAACGGAGGTTGACCGAGGGATTCGTCGAGCCTGATGATGTTGCCGAGGAGCGCCGCCAGATCCAGCTCTCCATGGCGCTGGCGAAAGCCGTGTACAACCGGCGGATCGAGCTGGGCTACACACAGACCGAACTGGCGGAACGCGCCGGACTGACGCAGGCCAAGATCTCGAGGATCGAAGGTTCGGACTCCGTCCCGACGCTGCCGCTACTCGACAAGCTTTCGACGGCGCTCGATGCCCTGCTGACGATCTCGCTCGACGCCGATCGCATCGAGGTCACCATCACCGGACACCACACGGACGCCGCCTGATTCCTGAACGGCGTTGACACAACGGTACGCATGGAGCGCCACCCATCCACAGCCGTCCCCATGCAAGTCTGCCGCAGTCGCAGCAATCGTGGTAACGGCATCCGACGGAGGTGGTAGCACTTCGACACCGCCGCCCTTGCAGGCACCCGGCTGGACGAGCGGGTCGTCAGCGCATTGCACGACGTCGCGATGTCCGGTCGCGTCCGCCGAACACGCTACGAGCAGGCCGAAGGTCTCCGCACCCAGCAAGCACAGCGCGACCTGCGCGAACTCGTCACGCTCGGCACGCTGCAGCCGGTCGGCCGCACCCGAGCCCGCTTCTACACTGCCGGCCCGGACTTCCCCGAACGTGCGCTCGAAGTCGCCCACACACCGACAACCCTGGTCGACCCATATCGAGACCGGTAACCCTACCCACGAACACTTTCCGGCGCCCTCCACGGCTCGGCGACCCGGCCCGCTCTCCGTTGCCCGCCCGATTCGGTCGGATCATCGATCCGGAAAAACAACAGCCCGACGAGAATCATGCCGGCGATCGAGGCAGCGAGCAGATAGCCGGTGGTGATCGAGGTGGCGGCCATGAGCGGGCCGAACACCAAGGGGGATCCGAACTGGCCGGTGAACATTGCCGTACCGGACAGGGAGGTCGCCTGACCGCGTCGTGCCTCCGGTGGGGTTTCCCCGATCAGGACGGTGATCACCGGCAGCAGCAGTCCGTTGCCGATCCCGAACAGCGCCGATGCGACGAAGACCGGCGCGGGGTGCGCCACCAGCCCCAGCACACCGAAGGCAAGGATCCAGCAGCAGGCCGTGGTGCGCAGCAGTACGGCGAAGCCGAAGCGGGCACGGATCCGGGCATATCCCATCCCTACCGCGATGGCGGCGACCGCCTGCACAACCATGAACAGGGATACGAAGAGTGGCGCCGCGATCCCCAGCTGTGCCAGACGTTGCGGCAGGAACACCGCCAGGCTGTACATCATCAATCCGGTGGTGATCATCAACCCGTACCAGGCCAGCAGCGTCGGATGTCGACGCACCAGATCCAGCGCCGAACCGGCCTTCTCGGTCCCGGCCGCGCCCTGGGCGACAGAGCGCTTCGGGATCCCGCTCAGGGTCATGACCCCGAGCGGGATCCCGATCAGGTAGATGGAGAAGGTGGCGTGCCAGCTCACCCCGCCGAGCATTCCGGCCAGCAGGGGCCAGATCAGCCCACCGGCGGTGGTGGCAGTGGTACGCCAGCCCATGATCCGATCGCGCCGGGCGCCGGATCCCATGGCCAGCATGGCGACGGTCGTTCCGCTGAACACCGCCGCCGCACCGATCCCCAGGAGCAGTCGACTGGCGATCAGCAGCGGATACGACGAGATCACCAGCCCCGCACCACCGGCGAGCCCGTAGAGGATCAGGCCACCGGCCAGCGGCAACCGCACTCCCCACCTGTCGATCGCCCGCCCGACGAGCGGGCCGACCACGGCGATCGCGAAACCGTGTGCCGTGATGATGAACCCGGCCTCGGTGCCGCTCACCCCGAGATCGCCGCGGATCACCTCCAGTACCGGTACCACGATCGCCCCGGCCATCACCCCCAGTGTCGAGGCGCACAGCATGACCACCAGTTCGGCTCGTCGCCACATCGAACCACCCCTCCTAAAGTGCCACTCGGTGTAAAATTACACTCGGTAGCGATACAAGGGAAGGGGTGGGCGACTGGATAGGGTGAGATCGTGAGCGGACGAGCCGACAACCCGGATGTGCAGGTCGTTTCGCTGCGCGAACGCAAGAAACAACACACCCACCGCCAACTCGGCGAGATCGCACTGCGCCTGTTCACCGACCACGGCTTCGATGCGGTCACCCTTGACCGGATCGTGGCCGAGGCGCAGATATCCAAGCGCACCTTCTTCCGCTACTACGCCTCCAAAGAGGACGTGGCTCTGGCCGCAGAAGCCGAGCTGTGGGACGCCTACCTCGAATCCTTCACCGGTCATCCCGGCCGTGCCGAAACCACGATTCTGGCCATGCTGCAAACCACCCTCACCGCTGCCATCGAGAACCGCGACACCGACTGGGAACGCCGATTCGTCGCCACCCGCCGATTGATCGCCCACAACACCGCGCTGCGCCACCACAGCAACGCCCTGTCCCTGGCCGCCCACGAACGCCTCGTCGAAGCCCTCGAATCCCGCACCGGCGCCGACGGCCGCACCGACGTAACCATCCGCCTCCTACCGGAATTGGCCCTGGCCGCCTGGCGCTGCGGGGCCAAGAACTGGGTCCGCACCGAACGCCATTCCACCCGCCGCGGCGCCGGTGCCCGCGCTTCGCTTATCGCCCGGGTGGAGGAAGCCTTCCAGGCATTGCCGGATGCGCTCGCCCTGACCATCGGTCAGATCACCACCGTCGAGCCGGGCGAGCACAACACCGACTGGTCCACCTCCTGACAGACCTCGACTTTGCCGGTGAAAACTTCGGCAACGAACCGCAGCCACGGATGAATCCGGATACGAACTCACAACCCATGTCCGATACCGAAAGTCACAGATAGTGTTGCGGTGTAGACCAGTCGACACGACGGGAGTTTCCGGTGAAGGTCATGGTATTGGGCGGTGCGGGGGAGGTCGGCCGGGCGGCGGCGCGCGTGCTCGGCGGCGAGCCGGAGGTCGAGCAGCTGGTGGTGGCCGACCTGTCCGAAGCTCGAGCGCGCGAGGTCGCCACCGAACTCGGTGACAACTGCACTGCCCGGACTATCGACGTCACCGACCACCCTGCCCTGGTCACCGCGATGCAGACCTGCGACATCGTGGTGAACACGGTGGGACCGTACTTCCGGTTCGGGCCCGGGATCCTGCGTGCTGCGATCGAAGCAGGACGCGACTACGTCGACGTCTGCGACGACCCCATCCCGACCATGACCATGCTCGATATGCACGCCGACGCCGAAGCCGCCGGAATCACCGCAGTCCTCGGCGTCGGCGCCAGCCCGGGCCTGGCGAACCTGCTGGCCGCCCAGAGCATCGCCGCCCTCGATCGCGTCGATTCGGTGCTCACCGGCTGGAACCTCGCCATGGCACAACCACAGACCCGCTCATGGCGACCCAGCGCGGCGATCGCCCATGGGATCGAACAGATCAGCAACACCATCCCGGTGATTCGTGCAGGCCGGCAGGTGTGGGAGAAACCGCTGCGCAAGACTGCCATCGACTACCCCGGACTCGGTACGGCGCACGGCTGGACCTTCGGCCATCCGGAGCCGGTCACCCTCGCCCGCACCTACCCCGAACTGACCGAGAGCGTCAATGTCGCGCTGGCACCCCGGCATATCGTCGCGGTGCTGAATCTGCTCGGAGGCGGGGTGACCCGAGGAATCCTGCAGCGTTCCCACGCAGCTTCCATCGGGGCGGCCGCCGAGAACCTGATGCCCTCGGGATCGGCAGGCGCCCTGGCCGATTCGGACCTACCGCCGCTGTTCGCCGTTGCCCGCGGACACAAGCGCGGCGAACCGGCCACCGTCGCCTGCGCACTGGGGCAAGTACCCGGCCTGACCATGGCCGAGGTCACCGGCATCCCCCTGGCGGTAGGCGCACTGATGCGCCCGCAACTCCCCGGGGTACACCCGCCGGAAGCCGTGTTCACACCCGATGAGTTCCTCACCCGCCTGGCCCCGCACTGCGTGGGCAAGCCGAACCCGGAATCACTCGTCGTCACCACAGCGAGCTACTCGTCCGACTCGGCGAACTCCATCGCACTACGACGCGGATCACTGATCACGGCACTGATCAGCGCCGGCCGCTGACCACCTGATTCATGTCGGTTCACTCTGTCACCGCGAACACGACCACTACACCCTGACCAAGAACGGTCGGGCTCGCGCAGTTCTGGTCGGCGTCAGCGAGTGGGAGTCGATCCAGGAAACCATGGCCATCCTGGCCAACCGGCCACTTCGTGAGGAGCTGGTACAAGCGGCCGCTGATGATGCCGCCGGGAATCTCACCTCGCATGAGGACATGGCAGCCATCATGAATGAGCGTCTGGGTCGTGGCTGACGCCTACGAGGTTCAATACACTCCTACAGCACGTCGCGCCCTGTCGGCCGAGCTACCCGAACACGTGGCCGCCGCTGCCTGGGAATTGATCAACGGCGACCTGTCCGCCAACCCTTGGCGTGTCGGCAAAGCGCTGCACGAACCGTACAACGGTCTGCACAGCGCCCGCCGCAGCACGTATCGCATCATCTACCGCATCGATGACGAATCTCGCCGGGTGATCGTCCACGACATCGAGCATGGGCGAGATGCCTACCGATAGCGACGGGTGGGACGGGTCGCCGGCTCACCCGGCGGGGTTTCGACGGTCCGATGCCTCAGCAGCAAGTGCGCCCGGATGCAGCCGTGGTTCCGCCCATGCTCCTGCCAACGCGCGATGTCTCGGACGCGTGCCTCACCGCCGATCAGATTTCAGTCGAGTTCTGGATCTGCCAGCAGCACCACACCGGCCAGCGACGGGGTCGAAGCCGAGCACCGGGGAATCGAAGTCACCTTCTGCACTCCCGAGTAGGCCCGCAACCCATGCGCAGCTTCGCGCTCCTGGTCGCGGTCGTAGACAGACCATTCCCTTTCAACCTTGCTCAGCCATTCGGCGAGCTTCGCGCGACCGGCTCACCAATCACGGACCAACTCAACTGTCCAGTATCGGTCGCCGTCACAGGCATAGCCGTGGAACGGGTCGGCCCATGCGGCGGACAACAACAGGTGGGTTTCATGGGCGTTGCGGGGTTGACGGAACACTACTTCGCTACCGTAGCCGTCCTCGTAGACGATGTGCTCCGGCGCGACCAGCCGGCCCGTCCAGCAGTTGTCGGTACTAGCGCCATAGAAGGGGCCGGGTACGTTGCGCCAATCGCGTTCGTCCCACCGACCACGGCAGTAGCTGTTCGGATCACCCAGACTTCGATGCTCGCCGCCGATCACTGGCAGTTCCGCCGAAGCGATGACCGAAGGCATGGGATCCCAGTACACCTCTCGAGCATAGGTGGGCGGCATTTGCCTCTGGAACAGCGCTGATGGACGTGGTGGGCCTGCCGCCTGCCATGCCCCTGGGGATCAGGGGGCACGCCAGCGCTTGGTCACGAATATCGAAAGCGTCGGGTAGGGAACTACTCCGACTGCTCAGACCTCAGAATTACACCTTCCGACGGCCCGTCAGGCCCCAAGAGTGTCGGCTGCTCGTTGGGGCTGCTACCAGCGCTCGCATCCTCGGCGAACTCCTGCCATGTCGTCGGCTTACCCGGCTCGATAACAAGGTCCTCAGAGTCACGCTCGTTGTCACTGGGCTCACGTGCAGGAGAAGCGTTGCCATCCACCTGGATCATCTCCCTCTCGTTGTCGGTCCGGGGCGTCGCAGGATCAGACGATCTCGACAGGACGGTGAATGTCGGCGGCGCTACCACGACCACGAATGCAGCTGCAGCAAGGCCCGCAATCAGAGAGTTCTTGCGCATCGCTTCTCCCGATCGAACCTGCCGCATGACCCGAGGGTAGTCATCGATCGTCTGGCCTGGAGTGTCCCCGGTTGAGGGGACACGGGACCCAGCTGACCAGCAAGAATGGAGCCGCCTGGGGGAATCGAACCCCCGACCTTTTCATTACGAGTGAAGCGCTCTACCGACTGAGCTAAGGCGGCGTGCCTTTCGGCGTCGTGAGTGTATCGCGACGGCGGACCGATCGCGAAAACAGCTGGTCAGGAGGCTTGGGCGGCGATGAGGGTGGCGACCATGGCAGCGAGGGCGAAGCGGGGCTTGACGTTGCGGTCCAGGGCGTCGCGGCAGGCCAGGACGGCTTCGATGCTCTGCAGGAGGCCCTCGGGGCGGGTGCGGTCGGCCAGGTCGCGGCTCGCCTCGGCCATATCGGGGTGGGTGAGAGTCGGCGGGGTGGCGGTGGCGTAGCGGGTTGCCAGGGCGTCGCGGTACAGGCCGGCGATGTCGATCAGGGCCCGGTCCAGGGCGTCCCGGCCGGTTCGGGTGGCGCGGGACTTCTGCCGCTTCTCCAAGTCCTTGAGCACGCCGGCGGAACCGCGGGTGGCGCCCGCCGAACCCTTGCCGGTGCCGCCTGCGCCGAGGGCGGTGGCCAGTTCATCGCGTTCCTTCGAATCGCGTTCGGCGCTCATCTCCTTGGCCTCGGTATCGGCGGCCTTCACCAGTTCGTCGGCGGCAGCGTACGCGGCGCCGGGGCGGGCGGCGGCCGCAGCCAAGGCCAGGGCTCGTTTGCGGCGTTCCCGCGCCTCGGCGTCGGTGGCCAGCCGGCGAGCCCGGCCGATATGCCCGCCGCCGATCGAGGCGGCCCAGCGAGCGGTCTCCGCATCCAAACCGTCGTGTTCGGTCAGCACCCGGGCAATCGCTGCGGGAGCCGGTGTCACCAGGTGCATATGCCGGCACCGGGAGCGCAGGGTCACCGAAATGTCCTCGGGATCCACCGACGGCGCACACAACAGGAACACCGTGCGGTCCGGCGGCTCCTCCACCACCTTCAGCAGCACATTGCCGGCCGCTTCCGTGAGCCGGTCGGCATCCTCGACGACCACCACCTGCCACCGGCCGGTACTCGGCCGACGCGCCGCGACCTGCACGATCTCGCGCATCTCCTTGGTGCTGATGCTCAGGCCCTCCGGCACCACCGACCGCACATCGCCGTGTGTCCCGGCCATGGTGGTGGTGCAGGCCTGACACCGACCGCAACCGGGCGTCTCGGGGTCGGTGCATTGCAGGGCCGCGGCGAAACACAACGCGGCCACCGACCGGCCGGACCCGGGCGGTCCGGTGAACAGCCAGGAATGCGTCATCGCCCCGGACATCTCGCCCGACCGGGCCGCCGCTGCGGCAGCCCGGAGCTCGGACTCCACCGTTGCCTGGCCCACCAGCCGATCGAAGACACCTGCCACGCGCACCACCCTAATCCGCCCCGCCGACACTTTCGGACGGGCCCGGACCACCCGACTGCACGGGCACCGCGCCACCGCAAGCTCCGACACGCGGCTCGGCTTCCGTACGGGGCACCGATCACGACTCAGTCCGTTCCGACGACGTCTCGATCGGTCCGGACGACATCGACGAGCTACCCCAGCTCTCCCGTCCAGCCGACGAGAAATTGCCCGGATACCCGGCTAGGGTGATCGTCGGCAGGCCGACCAGCGGATCCGATGCGCCGGGCGGCCGCTCGGCGCCCCCGAGTCCGGGTACGAACCGGACGCACTCACCGGCCTGCGCGGCTATTCGGCAGCGGTGTCCGCACCCGCGCCGGACTGCGACTTCGCAGCAGCCTTGGTTGCCGTCTTCTTGGCGGCGGTCTTCTTCGCCGCCGTCTTCTTGGCGGTCGACTTCGCTGCCGTCTTCTTCGCTGCCGTCTTGGTCGCCGTCTTCTTCGCGGCCGTCTTCTTGGCCGCCGTCTTCTTGGCCGCCGTCTTCTTGGCAGCCTTCTTGACCGGACCACGGGCCCGCCGGTCGGCAAGCAGCTCCGCAGCCCGCTCATCGGTGAGCGAACCGACCTCGTCGCCCTTGCGCAGGCTGGCGTTGGTCTCACCGTCGGTCACGTACGGGCCGAAGCGGCCGTCCTTGACCACCATCGGCTTACCGGACGCGGGATCGTTGCCGAGTTCGCGCAGCGGCGGCGCGGCGGCGGCCTGCCGGCCGCGCCGCTTGGGCTCGGCGTAGATCTTCAACGCCTCGTCGACGGTGATCGAGAAGATCTGCTCCTCGGTGGCCAGCGATCGCGAATCGGTCCCCTTCTTCAGGTAGGGGCCGTATCGCCCGTTCTGGGCGGTGATCTCGTTGCCGGATTCCGGGTCCGTGCCGACCACCCGGGGCAGGGAGAGCAGTTTCAGCGCATCGTCGAGAGTGATGGTCGCCAGGTCCATCGACTTGAACAGTGAACCGGTACGCGGCTTGACGTCGGACTTCTTGGTGGTCTTCTTGCCGTTGCCGGCTGCCTCGGCGGGCGGCGCGGGCAGCACCTCGGTGACGTAGGGACCGAAACGCCCTTCCTTGGCAACGATTTCGTGGCCGGTGGCCGGATCGACGCCGAGCGAACGCCCCTCCTGCGGGGTGGCGAAGAGCTTCTCGGCGACCTCCGGCGTCAGCTCGTCGGGCGGCAGATCGTCGGGCAGATTCGCCCGCTGGGAGACCGGATCACCGTCCGGGTCATCCGGATTCACAACCATCCGTTCCAGATACGGGCCGTACCGGCCCACCCGGACCACGACGTCGCGGCCCTCGGCATCGGTGAACATCTTGATCGAGTTCACTTCGCGGGCGTCGATGTCGTCGAGCTGACCGCCGACCATCTGCTTCAGCCCACCGGAACGTGCCACCGAGCCCTCGGCCCCGTGATCGCCGCCGAAATAGAAGCTGGACAACCAGTTTCCGCGCTGCTCCCGGCCACCCGCGATGGCGTCCAGGTCGTCTTCCATGGCGGCGGTGAAGTCGAAATCGACCAGCCGGCCGAAATAGGCCTCCAGCAGCCCGACCACCGCGAAGGCCACCCAGGACGGCACCAGGGCGCTGCCGCGTTTGTAGACGTAGCCGCGCTCCAGGATGGTCTTGATGATCGAGGCGTAGGTCGAGGGCCGGCCGATGCCCAGCTCCTCCAGCGTCTTGATCAGCGAGGCCTCGGTGTAGCGGGCGGGCGGGTTGGTGCTGTGCCCGTCCGGGTTCAGCTCCGCGGCCGTCACCCCTTCGCCCTCTTCCAGTGCGGGCAACCGGGATTCGGCATCGTCGGACTGTCCGCCGGCCTCCTCGTCGACGCTCTCGACGTAGGCCTTCAGGAAACCGGGGAAGGTGATCGTGCGCCCGGAGGCCGAGAACACGCACTCCTCACCGGTACCGGCGACACCGGTGATCCGCAACGTCAGGGTGGTGCCGCGGGCATCGGCCATCTGGGAGGCGACGGTGCGCTGCCAGATCAGCTCGTAGAGGCGGAACTCGTCCTGATCGAGGCGGGCGTGCAGTTCGCCCGGAGTGGCGAAGGTATCGCCGGACGGACGGATCGCCTCGTGCGCCTCCTGCGCGTTCTTGACCTTGCGGTTGTACTGCCGCGGCGACGGGGACAGGTACTCGGCGCCGTAGAGCTGGGTGGCCTGCGAACGGGCTGCCGCGATCGCCGACTCCGACAGCGTGGTCGAGTCGGTACGCATATAGGTGATGTAGCCGTTCTCGTACAGCCGCTGGGCGACCCGCATGGTGCGTTCGGAACCGAAACGCAGTTTGCGGCCGGCCTCCTGCTGCAGCGTGGAGGTCATGAACGGCGCGTACGGCTTGCGGGTGTACGGCTTGGACTCCGCCGAGGAGACCACCAGGTCGGCGCCCTCGAGCGCCTCGGCCAGCCGCCGGGCATGCTGTTCGTCCAATACCACCACGCCCGACTGGGTCTTCAGCTGACCGTCGGACCCGAAATCCCGCCCGGTGGCCACGCGGGAACCATCCACCTGCACCAGGCGGGCACCGAACGTACGCGGATTGGCGGCGTCGGCCGCACCCCGGCCGGCGTCCAGTTTGGCGGCGATATCCCAGTACTCCGCGGAGCGGAAGGCGATGCGTTCCCGTTCGCGCTGCACGATCACCCGGGTCGCGACGGACTGCACCCGGCCGGCGGACAGCTTGGGCATCACCTTGCGCCACAGCACCGGACTGACTTCGTAGCCGTACAGCCGGTCCAGGATGCGGCGGGTCTCCTGCGCATCCACCAGATCGTTGTCGAGTTCGCGGGTGTCGGCGGCGGCCGCCCGGATGGCCGGCTCGGTGATCTCGTGGAACACCATGCGGCGGACCGGCACCTTCGGCTTGAGGGTCTCCAGCAGATGCCAGGCGATGGCCTCCCCCTCGCGGTCGGGGTCGGTGGCGAGGTAGAGCTCGTCGGCGTCCTTCAGCAGACTCTTGAGCTCGGAGACCTTGGCCTTCTTGTCCGGGCTGACGACGTAGATCGGCTCGAAGTCGTGATCGACGTCGACGCCCAGGCGGGCCCAGGACTGCCCCTTGTACTTGGCCGGCACGTCGGCGGCGCCACGCGGCAGGTCCCGGATGTGCCCGACGGACGCCTCGACCGTGTACCCGCGACCGAGGTACGGCGCGATCTTGCGCGCCTTGGTCGGGGACTCGACGATCACGAGACGACGCAGGGGACGGCCCTGGTCGGATGCACCGCGGTCTCGTGCTGCCACCGGCGAACACACCTTCCTTCTAGACCCGCGCCTAGGTGTTCGTACACGGTGCGCGGCTGGGGCAAGCGGCGGATGAGCTGCCATCCCCGCCAGAGACGTTTATACCTTGCAGCCCCGCGATGGGTGGTCGAGCGCCCTGCCTCGGACAGCGCCGGCTCGGTCGCCGCGGGGGCGGCCCCCAGTGTAGCCAGCTCGACCGGTCCCGAGTCGAACATGCCCCGGAAACAGCTCGTCCCTCACCGCCGTACCGGGGGTGAGGGACGAGCTATGGATCGTCGACGCTGCTCAGGAGAGCGCGCGGACGCCGGTGGCCTGCGGGCCCTTGGTGCCCTGGCCGACCTCGAACTCGACCTTCTGGTTCTCCTCGAGGGTCCGGAAGCCCGTGCCCTGGATCTCCGAGTAGTGAACGAAGACGTCAGCGGAGCCATCCTCGGGGGCGATGAAGCCGAAGCCCTTCTCCGCGTTGAACCACTTCACAGTTCCCTGTGCCATTCTGTTCCTTCTCTTTCTCACCGGAACGGCGGACAACTAGGTTTCGCCCACCGGGTCCGTTCCGACCGCTAGGCTCTATCCCCGCACTGCGAGGAACCGACGCTCAGCGTTCGCAACATCGATCCTGCTGATGGTTGGACTTTCGATCCGTCCCCTCGAACACAGAAGCTTGCGACCAGGACCCAGTGAACCATGTCTTCGAGCAATTCAACAGTCGAGTTACCGACAATTTGCAAATCAGTTGATCTTGCAAATGCGCAGGTGCGGGTCCGGTTGCCAGAATCCGTACCTGCAGTCTGTTTGCCTCGCGATAACCGAGTGAACATCCGGCAACCAACCTGTGACCCAGGTCTCTATTGGGTATACCTACCCCGGGGAACGCTCGCTGGATACACACGTTTCACACTTGACACATGATCAGTGGGCCGACTGCACCGAACCCGGCAGACCGGACGGACCGGATCGAGGGCGATCCGGCACCGTCCGCGGACCGTTCGTTGCCGAATCGTGTCCCGATCGGCGCGGAACTCGCCGCCACCACCCTGACCCACGTGGTCGATCTCCCCGCTCGCCCGGCCGGGCACACGGAATGGCCGGACTGGGCGCCCGCCGATCTGATCGACGCGCTCCGGGCGACCGGGATCGATCGGCCCTGGACGCACCAGTCCCGCACCGCGGAGTACGCGCACTCCGGCGAACACGTGGTCCTCGGCACCGGGACCGCCTCGGGTAAGTCGCTGGGCTACCAGCTCCCGGTGCTGAGCACCCTGCACACCGACCCCCGGGCCACCGCCCTGTACCTGTCGCCCACCAAGGCGCTCGGCGCCGACCAGCTGCGCACCGTGGCCGCCCTCACCCACGACAACGGCCTGCGTACGGTCCATCCGGCCGGCTACGACGGCGACACCCCGGCCGAGATCCGGCAGTGGGTCCGGGCCAATGCGCGCTGGGTGTTCACCAACCCGGACATGCTGCATGTCGGGATGCTGCGGGCGCACCAGCGCTGGGCCCGGGTACTGCGCCGTCTCCGGTACGTGGTCGTCGACGAATGCCACGCCTACCGGGGCGTGTTCGGCTCGCACGTGGCCCTGGTACTGCGCCGCCTGCGCCGGCTCGCGGCACACTACGGAGCCGATCCGGTATTCGTCCTGTGTTCGGCCACCGGTGCCGAGCCCGGCGCGGCGGCACAGACGCTGATCGGGTCGCCGTGCCGGGTGGTCACCGAGGACGCCTCGCCGCGCGGCGCCCGCACCATCGCCCTGTGCGATCCCGCCGCGGCGCCGGAAACGGCCGGTACGACCGAGCACACCACGCATACGACCGCCGCCCGGATCATGGCCCGCCTGGTGGCCGACGGCAGGCGGACGTTGACGTTCGTGCGGTCCCGCCGCGGAGCCGAGGCGCTGGCGCTGGAAACCCGGCGGCAGCTCGCCGAAACCGCCCCCGACCTGCAGGGCCGGGTAGCGGCCTACCGGGCCGGATACCTGGCGGAGGACCGACGCGCCCTGGAAGCCGCGCTCGCCGACGAATCCCTGCTCGGCGTGGCCACGACCAGCGCGCTCGAACTCGGCGTCGACATCTCCGGCCTGGATGCGGTGGTGGTCGCCGGCTTCCCGGGCACCCTCGCCTCGTTCTGGCAGCAGGCCGGACGGGCCGGACGCCGGCAACGGGATGCGCTGGTGGTCCTGGTCGCCTCCGACGATCCCCTGGACAACTACCTGGTCCACCACCCGGAAGCCCTGCTGGACCGGCCGGTCGAGGCCACCATCACCGATCCCGCCAACCCGCACGTCCTCGGCCCACAGCTGCTCTGCGCCGCCCTGGAGCTACCGCTGACCGACACCGAGATCGCCGAGTTGTCGGCGGCAGCAGTCGCCGCCGACCTGACCGCCCGGGGACTGCTCCGGCGGCGGCCGAACGGCCGCACCGGGGCCCGATGGCACGTCACGGCGCACTGCCGGCCGCCCGAAGGTGATCCACACGATGCGGTCGACGTCCGCGGCGGGATCGGAGCGCCGGTGGCGATCGTCGACGGCGAGACCGGGCGACTGCTCGGAACCGCCGACGCCGGGCGCGCCCCCGCCACCCTGCACGACGGCGCGGTGCACCTGCACCAAGGCGAAACGTACCTGGTCGACGAGCTGGACCTGCCCGGTGGCGTGGCATTCGTCCACCCCGCCGAGCCCGGCTGGACGACCAGCGCCCGACAGGTCACCACCATCGCTGTCGACCGGGTGCTGACCGAGCAGGTACACGGTGCGGTCCGGATCGCCGCAGCGCAGGTCGAGGTCACCCGGCAGGTGGTCGGCTACCTGCGCACCCTGCTCACCGGCGAGGTACTGGACCTGGTCGAACTCGACCTTCCGCCACAGACCCTGGTAACCCGCGCGGTCATGTACACCGTGGCTCCCGACCTGCTGCACGCAGCCGGTATCGACGCCCGGACGCTGCCGGGCGCGCTGCATGCAGCCGAACACGCGGCCATCGGCATGCTGCCGCTGTTCGCCACCTGCGACCGATGGGATATCGGTGGAGTGTCGATCGCCGAACACCCCGACACCGGGCTCCCGACGGTGTTCGTCTACGACGGACACCCGGGTGGTGCGGGCTTCGCCGAGCGCGGCTTCGCCCGGATGCACGACTGGCTGGCCGCCACCTGCTCGGTGGTACGGAACTGCGGCTGCCCGGGCGGGTGTCCTTCCTGCGTGCAGTCCCCGAAGTGCGGCAACGGGAACACCCCGCTGGACAAGGCCGCCGCGGCCCGGCTGCTCGGTGCGATCGTGGCCGCACTGGCCGATACGACCGCGTGACCGGGCCAGCGGCTGCGGCAGGAATGCTGGACATTGGTCCAAATTTGTCCGGACCTGCGCGTTTGCCACACAGCGCAACCCTTGAGCGAATAAAGAGGATGATCTTTAGGTTAACTGGACCGTAGCCCGGCCTATGGCCAACCGGTCGGTAGATTCATTTCATTCTTTCCCCGGGCACCTGAAGAAAACGAAAAGAAATGCCGATTATGCGCTGAGCGAAATTACCCTGAATTACCCCGACTGGAACATCCACCCGGTAGTAACAAAGCTACTCATCGGTATCACGGAAGTACGGGTCCGGCTCGTGCCTGCGCACGCACGGCTTTTGCACCGAAAACGCCCAGCGGCACCGTCAGTTCCGCGGCGACCACCGCATCCCACTGCTGGATCGCGCACCGACGGATCCGGACACCCATCCGCTCGGCGACGACCGTGGCAGCTGCGCACGCCGGCCCGCTCCCCTCGGCCGCGGTTCCGGCGGCGGCCAAGGCCGCCAGATCGGCGGCGGACTGCACCCGATGCCGAGCTGCCACCGCGACCCCGAGCTGCCCGGTGAGCAGCGTCGAGGCCAGCAGTGCCGCCAGGCACAGGCAGGCCGAAACGGTCGCCGCGCCCCGTTCGCCCCGGCCGCGCCGACTCATCCGGACACCCCGGGCTCACGCCGGGCCACGGCTTCGGCACGTAGCGTGAGCAGCGGCAGTAACGGAGCACCCGCCACCACCTCCGCGCTCACCCAGACTCCATCCGAACGCACGGTCACGACGGCGCCGCCCGGGGCCAGCCGCCGGGCTGCGGGCACCGCGGCCGCATCATCGCCGCGGGCCGCCAATCGGGCGGCTTCCCGAGCTGCGTCGACACAGCGGACCTGTGCCGACGCCGCCAGCAGCGCGCCCACGCACAGCGCCACCGTCACGATCAGGGCACCCAGCGCGATCGCCGCCTCCACGGTCACCGCACCCCGATCTGCGGGGCCGATCCCCCGGCGACGACCAAGCCCCGCGCCGGCCCCCGGGCTCAGACGCTGGTACTCAGCGCCCGGTCGATGATCCCGGTCAGCGCATCGACGATATTGTCGCCGGTCACCACCCCGTACAGCACGGCACCGAACGCCGCAGCGGCAATGGTCCCGATGGCGTACTCGGCGGTGCTCATACCGGACTCGTCGGTCGACAGCCGACGACAACGGGCGCATACCTTCGCGTAGCGGGTGCGCAGGCCCGCCCCGGGCACAGCCGACGGTGCGTACTTCATCGGTTTCCCCTTCCTCCAGGTTCCGTGCGGCCGATCCGCACGGAGACGTTCGGCCGGGCGGTCCGGCGGTCACAGCAGACCGTCCCCACCGAGCACTTTTCCGGCGAGTCCGATGACCACCGGCACGATTCCCAGGCAGACGAAGGCCGGTAGAAAACACAGGCCCAGCGGTCCACCGATCAGCACTCCGGCCCGCTCGGCCTTGGCGACAGCCGCATCGGCGACCGCGGATCGCCGATCCTCGGCCAGTTCGGCGATCGCCGTCGCGGCGACGGCACCCGAGCGAGCCGAACGCCGCGCCAACCGGGCCAGCGCGGCAACCTCGTCGGCACCCGGACTACCGGCCACTTCGGCGGCCGAACGCAGCCATGCCGACCCGGCATCGGCGCCGAGCGCGAGTAGATCCGCGGCCCGCAGCAGTGCCGCGCGCAGCGTCGGCGGCGCATTCGACGCACCGGCCCGGGCCGCTGCTGCCATCGGCAACCCGGATCGCAGACAGGCGGCGACCAGGTCGAACGTCGAGGCGGCGGCCAGTGCGTCCATCTCATCGGGCGCGCCCACATGCTGCGCTCCGGCACCCGGTGAGCCATGCAGCATGCGGATGCGACGCCGCACTGCCACCCGGCCCGGCAGCACCGATACCGCCGCGGCAACCAGCAGAACTACCGTCGCCGGCACCGAATACGGTTCCATTGCCTCCCCTTTCGTCGTCGGCGCGATGACGCCCGGTTCATCGCAAGGCCCGGCCGGTGATTGCATCGGCCCACAACAGCCCCGCACAGGCCAGCCCCGCTCCGAGGGGCAGCAGCACGGCGCCGACTCCGGTGCCGAACAACACGGCCAGGGGCGCCGCACCCATCAGCTGGCCCAGTCCGATACCGAGCAACGGCAATCCGGTCAGCACCGCAGCGCTGGCACGCGGACCGGCCAGTGCGGCCTGGGTGCGCTCGCGGAAGCGCAGCCGGCCGACCAGATCCGTTCGTGCCGCCGACAGCAGCTCGGCGAGCGGCAGTCCGAATCGTTCGGCCACCCGCCAAGCAGCCGCCACCCGAATCAGCTCGTCGGCTCCGGTGCCTACGGCACCCGCCAAGCCGTCGGCGGCCGACCCACCCAGCCGGCTGCGGGCCGCCGCGACTGCCAGGGCCCGGCCCACCTCCCCGCCGACCTCCGCGGCCGCCGACCCGGCCGCTGCGCTCGGATGAGCCCCGACCCGCAGCTCTGCGATCATCGCTGCCAGCCCGTCGACCAGCTGCCGTGCAGCGGCCCGGCTCCGAGCTCCCTGCCGTCGGCGCCTCGATCGCACCCCGAACGTCGCCGCGATCACTGCACTCGCCACGCCCGCACCGAAATGGGCAGCACCGACAGCCAACGGCAGGAGCACCAGCGTGCTCGTCAGCATCCGTTCCGGGGACAGTCGTCCACCACCGGCCGGCCCCGGATACACCGACCCCAACCGCCGCCGTGCCGCCGGTGCCGGAATTACCAACAGCAGCAGACATATACAGACCACCGCCGCACTCATTCGGACCACCTGCCCGGCCGGGCGTTGCGCGCTTGCGGGTATCGGTCGTTCCGTGCTGCGAGCAGAGCTGCGAGTTCAGCTGCCGCCGGCAGCGGTACGTTCTCGGCATGCCAGGCCGGTTCGATCCGCACCCGCCCGGCGCGGTCCGCCCGAACCAGACCGATCTCCCGGAGCGCTCGCGTGCCGTCCGATCGGCGGTGCACATGCAGGACCACCTGAACGGCGGCGGTGAGCTGGCTGTGCAGGGCGGTCCGGTCCATACCGCCGAGGGCGGCCAGGGCCTCCAGCCGGGCGGGCACCTCATGCGGTGAGTTGGCGTGTACGGTCCCGGCGCCGCCGTCGTGACCGGTGTTCAGCGCCGTCAGCAGGTCGACCACCTCGGCACCGCGTACCTCACCGACCACGATCCGGTCCGGCCGCATCCGCAATGCCTGCCGGACCAGATCACGCAGCGTGACAGCGCCGGCACCCTCGATGTTCGGAGCGCGAGCCACCAGCCGGACCACATGCGGATGCGGCGGTGCCAGCTCGGCCGCGTCCTCGACGCAGATGATCCGCTCGGCCGGGTCCACCTGGGCGAGCAGCGCGGCGAGCAGTGTCGTCTTGCCGGCGCCCGTGCCGCCGACCACCAGGAAGGCCAGCCGGGCTCGGATGATCTCGGTGAGCAGCCGGTGGGCGGTGGCAGGTATCGCCCCCGCAGCGGCCAGAGCTGCCAGCCCTTGGGTGGCCGGACGCAGCACTCGCAAGGACAGGCAGGTGCCGCCGTGCGCCACCGGCGCGAGTACCGCATGCAGCCGGACCCCGAACGATTCCCGTTGCGGGACACCGAACCCGGCCAGCCGGCCGTCCACCCAGGGCTGGGCATCGTCGATGCGCCGGCCGGCGGCCAGGGCCAGCCGCTGCGCGAGCCGGCGGACCGCCGCCTCGTCCTCGAACCGCAGCGATGTCCGTTCCAGTCCGCTGCCGCGGTCGATCCACACCGCATCGGGTGCGGTGACCAGCACATCGGACACCCGCGGATCGTGGAGCAACGGCTCGAGCAGTCCGGCACCGGTCATTTCGGTCTGCAACAACCGCAGCGCCCGCAGCAGATCCGTATCGGCCAGCACACCACCGGCCTCGGCACGAAGTGCGGCGGCCAGTTCGGCCGCATCGGGTTCGGCGGCGCCGTCGGCCAGCCGATCCCGAACCCGCTCCAGCAGTTCCGGGGTGACCAGGCCGGTCATCGATTCTCCGGACGATCGGCGCCGGCCGCTGCGACGAGCTGCCCGGCCGCACGCCGGGCACGGAACGGCAGCACGGCGGCACGATCCGGAGCAGCGGAGACCGGGGCGGCCGTGCCGATGCGACCGGAAACCGCGGTGACCGTTGCCAGCTCGGCCAGCACAGCCTCGGCCGCAGTGCGCAGCGGGCCGTGCCGGCGCAGGTGCAGACCACCCCGTTCCAGCCGGGCGGCCAGCCCCGGTTCGGCACGAACGGCCGCCAGCAGCGGAAGCCCGAGTAGATCGGCGATCTCCGGCCCGCGCAGACCGCCCGGCGCCGGACCGCGGACCACCAGCGCCCGGTTCGGGTTGCGAGCGGCCAGCTGGGCCGCGGTCAGCTCGGCGGCAGCCAACGCCCGCAGCCGAGCCGGGACGATCAGCACCACCAGATCGGCCGCATCGAGCATCGCAACGGCATGTTCGCCTCGCTCAGCGGATACGTCGCAAACAACCAGATCCCCTGCTGCGCGGCCGGATTCGACAACCGCCCGAACCGCCGGTGCGGCGAGCGCAGCGGACCGGACGGCCACCGTGCCGCCCGACGCGCCCGACGAGGTGACCGGCTGCGCCGGCAACCCGGCCGCCGCACTGCGTCCGCAGGACAGCACGGCCAGGCCGGGGCCCGCCCATGGCAGGGCGTTGTGCAGGGCAGTCGCCGATACCCGGCCGGCCTCGATCACCAGTTCCGGCCAGCGCAACCCGGCCCGGTTCTCGATGCCCAGCAACAGATCGATACCGCCGCCCAGTGGGGCGCCGTCGACCAGTAACGTGGCGGGCCGGACCGCTGTTCGGGCACCGCATACGGCCACTGCGGCGGCCAAGGTGGAGGCACCGGCACCACCGACGGCGCCGGTGATCGCGACCACGAGGCCGGATCCGGACCGGCTTTCGGCGTACTCAGCAAACTTCTCGACAAGTCCGACCGCGGCGCCCGGCAGCGCAACCACCCGCTCTGCCCCGACCGCGGTTGCTGCCTGCCAATCCGGCAGGGTGGGTTCACCGTCGGTGACGAGTACGGATCCGGTTCTGCGGGGATATCCGGCCGCAGCGGCGGTGCGAGCAGCCGCGGCGTCCAGGATCACCAGGCCGGCTCCGGTCCAGGCGTGCCGCCCGACCGGTAGCGCCCGTTCGGTGAGCGGCCGTTCGGCGGCGGCTGCGACCCGCCGCACCTCGGCGCGCAGTTGTTCGGATTCGACCACGACCAGCGCCGGTACGGCCGGGTTTTGCGGCTGCTCGAGTTGGTTCATGGTTCGAGCGTGATCCGGCCGAGGCGGTGGCACCACCGCCGCTGCGGCGATTGTGGACAACTCCGGGGTGTGGAGAACTTTTCGCGCCGCCGGTCGTTGCGCCGACCTCGAGTGTGGGGCCGTCCTCAAATAGAGGACGGCCCCAGCCGGGGGGGGAGGAGGCTGGGGCCGTCGGGTTCAGCCCCGGGGGGTCGGGCTGAACGCGCCTGGACCATGTCCAGGTGCCAGCAATACTACACCCATTCCCCGGCCGTGGCGCAAGCCCGACTCGGGCTGATTTTTCCGGCGGTGGCCGGGGCGGGCTTCCCCGGGGCAAACCCGGACCGGCTCGGGTCGGTGCGACGCGGCCGCTTTCGTGCCTATCCTGAGGGCGTGACGGCCGAGGGCGACCAGACAGACCTACGAAACCACGGCGACGGCGGGGCGCACCCCCGGGACGCCGTGCCGGGACGGGACCCGGCCGTGCCCGACGGCACGGCGCGGGGCCGGGTGGCCGCGTTCTTCGATCTCGACAAGACCGTCATCGCCAAGTCCAGCGCGTTCGTGTTCAGCAAGCCGTTCTATGCCCGGGGCCTGCTCAACCGGCGGGCGGTATTGGAGAGCAGCTACGCACATTTCCTGTTCCTGCTCTCCGGCGCCGATCACGATCAGATGGAGCGGATGCGCACCAATCTGGCCAACATGTGCGCCGGCTGGGATGTGGAGCAGGTGAAGGCAATCGTTGCCGAAACTCTGCACGAGCTGGTGGATCCGGTCATCTACGCGGAGGCGGCGGACCTGATCGCCGACCACAAGATCCGCGGCCACGATGTGGTGATCGTCTCGGCTTCGGGCGAGGAGATCGTCACCCCGATCGCGGAGGCGCTCGGGGCCGCGCATACCGCGGCCACCCGGATGGTGACCGCCGACGGCAAGTACACCGGCGAGATCGATTTCTACTGCTACGGCGGCGGCAAGGTGGAGGCCATCGAATCCCTCTCCCGGGCACACGGTTACGACTTGCAGCAGTGCTATGCCTATTCGGACTCGGTGACCGATCTGCCGATGCTCTCCACGGTCGGACACCCCACCGCCGTGAATCCGGATCGCAACCTCCGGCGAGAAGCCCTGGCTCGGGACTGGCCGGTACTCACCTTCTCGAATCCGGTCTCGCTGTGGTCGCGCTTCCAGGCCCCGTCCACCACCACGGTCGCAGCCTCGGCCGCGGTCGGACTCAGCGCCTTGATCGCCGGCGCCATCAGCTACCGGATCCTGCGGGGGCGCCGGTGAGTCGTTTCGCCCGCCGGCCACGACCGGACGAATCATGCGAAACGGGCCCTTGATGTGAAGGCAGTCACAGGTTAAATTGGAGTCACGGAAGGACGGAAGGCCAAGTCGGAGCCGGAAGAGAAGGCTTCGCCTCCCATCCCACCCTTCCCAGCACGGACGCCAGGCACCCACGCGGAGCACGCCGCGACAAGGGCATAAGCGTTGTGGGCCTGCGAAATCCGGGCAGCTGTCGGCGAACGCCTCGCACAGGTTGCGGGGATGAACCGGCGGGGTTCGGACGATCGCCGAGGCCACCGAACACAACCTCTACAGCACGCTTGGTAACCGGGTGGTCCGTGCTAGCGGGCGGTGAAGTCGAACGACTACGCCGCCCGCTTTATATGTGTAGACCCACAGCGCCCCTCAATCTCGGTCGCCCGTCCGAGGACAGCGCAACCACGTCGATCACCGCGCCGCCGAAGGCGGCGCAATCAGACACTGTCCGCGATCGAAGTCGCTTCCCGGGCACCGTCTTCGAGCGCACCGCTGCAGAAGATCACCCAACCGCCGACTCCTTCCGCAGTGCCCGACCCGAACCCGGCGGCGGCGTCCAGATAGGCCTGCCGCCGGCGCAGCCAGAACACCTCGGGTACGCCGAGGCTGTGCGGATCGAGGCCACTGGCCACCGAGACCAGACGCGACGCGGCGCGTGCCACCACACCGTCGCCGGTGCCGAACGGCCGCAAAGTGAGCAGTTCACCGTGCACCACCGCCGCCCGCACCGGAGCGGGCACGGAGCTGGTCAACACGGTCTGCGCCAGCACATCCAGGCGCCGGGCCACCCCGGCATCGGCACGAGGACGGCCGAGCTGTTGCTCGTCGTCGACCAGATCGGCGGCGGCGAGCAGATGCAGCCGCGCCAGGGCCTGCAGCGGTGCCCGCTGCCAGACCCCCACCAAGGCGGTCAGCGCATCGCCTTCCAGCGCCTGCCCGACTCGCAGGGCACCGGCCAGCACCGGATCGGAGACGCGGCCGTCGGCGGGCAGTTCGGTACTCGCCCCTTCGATCGCTGCCGAGGAGCGGGCAGCGCGCACTGCCGCCTCCGCGGACGTGGTGGGCCAGCCACGGAGGTTGGCCCGGTGCCGGTGCACGGCAGCGAGCGCTTCGCGCGCCTTGCTCGCGGCATCGAGCACACCGGGCAGGTCGGCCAGGGGCTGGAGTGGATCGGTCACGGCATACGAGGCTACTGCCGGGCGCCGTCGGCCGGTGCGGGGGTCAGCCGGGGGCGGCCGACCCGGGTTCCGGTTCCGAGCGTTGCGGGCGCGGTAGCTCGACCCGCACGCGCAGGCCGCCGCGGAGTGGCCAGACTCGGTCCGGCCAGATTTCCTCGGCCAGCCGTTTCGCCGCCGGGGTATCCGCCCGCCGGCGGCGGGCCTCGAGCTGCGCCGCACGTTCGGCCGCGATTCGATCCATGGTCATGCCCGCCTCCTGCGAATCCGCGCCGGAACCGATTCGGGCGGAGCCCGCGTGTCGAGTTCCGGACGCACTCTGCTGGTGCTGCACAGTCGACGATATCCAGGTCGGCGGCGGTCTGTCGGATAACCGGGTGGATTCGATCGTCGCGCACCCGGCGCGAGGCACGTCACATTTCGTTAGGGTCGAGCCGTGCGGTCGGCGATGCACCGCCGTCACGATGCCGAGTATGTGGAGGACCAGAATCTGATGACCGACACCACTGGCGACCACCGGGACGTCTATCCTCCGTCGCCGGAGTTCGCGGCCGCTGCCAACGCCAACGGCTCACTCTACGACCGCGCCACCGCCGACCGCGACGCCTTCTGGGCCGAACAAGCCAAACGCCTGCACTGGCACACCCCCTTCACCCGAGTCCTCGACTGGACCGACCCACCCGTCGCGAAATGGTTCGACGACGGCGAACTCAACGTCGCCTACAACTGCCTCGACCGCCACATCCACGACGGCCACGGCAACCAGATCGCCATCCACTGGGAAGGCGAACCCGGCGACACCCGCACCCTCACCTACCACGACCTGCACACCGAAGTCTGCCGCGCCGCCAACACCTTCACCGACCTCGGCCTGACCCCCGGCGACCGCGTCGCCGTCTACATGCCGATGGTCCCCGAAGCCATCATCACCATGCTCGCCTGCGCCCGCCTCGGCCTGCCCCACTCCGTCGTGTTCGCCGGCTTCTCCCCCACCGCACTACGCCAACGCATCGACGACGCCCAAGCCCGACTCGTCGTCACCACCGACGGCCAATACCGCCGCGGCACCCCCACCCCCCTGAAAACCGCCGTCGACGAAGCCGTCGACGGCGCCGCCACCGTCGAACACGTCCTCGTCGTCGACCGCACCGGCCTCGACACCCCGATGACCGACGGCCGCGACCTGTGGTGGCACGACACCGTCACCACCGCGTCACCCGAGCACACCGCCCAACCCTTCGGAGCCGAACACCCCCTGTTCATCCTCTACACCTCCGGCACCACCGGAAAACCCAAAGGCATCCTGCACACCTCCGGCGGCTACCTCACCCAAGCCGCCTACACCCACCACTACGTCTTCGACCACAAACCCGACACCGACATCTACTGGTGCACCGCCGACATCGGCTGGGTCACCGGCCACTCCTACATCGTCTACGGCCCCCTCGCCAACCGCGCCACGCAAGTCGTCTACGAAGGCACCCCCAACACTCCCACCCAGCACCGCCACTTCGAGATCATCGAAAAATACGGCGTCACCATCTACTACACCGCCCCCACCCTCATCCGCACCTTCATGAAATGGGGCCGCGACATCCCCGACACCCACGACCTCACCTCACTGCGGGTCCTCGGCTCCGTCGGCGAACCCATCAACCCCGAAGCCTGGCGCTGGTACCGCACCGTCATCGGCAACAACACCACCCCCATCGTCGACACCTGGTGGCAAACCGAAACCGGCGCCATCATGATCTCCCCCCTCCCCGGCGTCACCGCCACCAAACCCGGCGCCGCCATGACACCACTACCCGGCATCAGCGCCCAGGTCGTCGACGACGACGGCAACCCCGTCATCCCGACCGACGACGAACCCGTGGTCGGCTACCTGGTACTCGATCGGCCGTGGCCGTCGATGCTGCGCGGCATCTGGGGCGACATGGACCGCTACCGCTCCACCTACTGGCAACGCTACGCCGAACAGGGCTGGTACTTCGCCGGTGACGGCGCCACCCTCGACACCGACGGCGACCTCTGGGTCCTCGGCCGCGTCGACGACGTCATGAACATCTCCGGCCACCGCATCTCCACCGCCGAAGTCGAATCCGCCCTCGTCGCCCACCCCGCCATCGCCGAAGCCGCCGTCGTCGGCGCGACCGACCCCACCACCGGCCAAGCCATCGTCGCCTTCGCCATCCCCACCGGCAACAACACCGACACCCCCGACCTCACCCAACAACTCAAAGAACAAGTCGCCCGCGAAATCAGCCCCATCGCCCGACCCCGCGACATCCACATCGTCCCCGAACTCCCCAAAACCCGCTCCGGAAAAATCATGCGCCGACTCCTCCGCGACATCGCCGAAGGCCGCGAACTCGGCGACACCTCCACCCTCGTCGACCCCAC